>JAHCKM010000006.1 GCA_026125795.1 Burkholderiaceae bacterium | reverse complement strand
CCCCCCGGGGGGGGCGGGTCCTCCCCCCCCCCCCCCCCCCCCCCCCCCGCAGGATGTCCACCGGATGCACGCGCCCGGCGCGGCGCGCCGGCAGGTACGACGCGGCCAGGCACGACAGCATCGCAAACGTGGCGGCCAGCGCGTATTGCTCCGCGCCCCACCACACCGGCAGGCGCACCACCTCGGTCACGCCGGGCGGGCGGATCGCCACCTGGCTCAGCGCCTCCATCAACAACAGGCCAAGCAGCAGGCCGACGCCGCTACCCAGCACACCGACGATCAGCCCTTCGAGCAGGAAGATGCGGCGCAGGTCGCGCGCGTGGAAGCCCATCGACTTCATGATCGCGATGTCGCGCGTCTTCTCCATCACGATGGTCGAGATGGTGTTGTAGATGCCGAAGGCGGCCACCACCAGGATGGCCGACACCACGCTGTACATGATGATGTTGCGCACCAGCAGCAGGCTCAGGATGTCCTCCGAGGCCTCGATCCACGACACCGACTTGTACCCGGTGGCCGCCTCGATGGTCTGCGCCACGGTCTGCGCGTCATATGGGTCCTGCAGTTGGAGGATCACGCGGTTGACGCGGTTCTCGCGCCCCAGCAGCGACTGCGCGCGCTTGAGCAGCACGAAGGCCTGGGCCTCGTCGTAGGCGGCGTTGCCGGTGCGAAAGATGCCCACCACGCGCAACGGCCGGCTGCTGCCGTCGGCCGCGCCCACGCTCAAGGTGCTGCCCAGGTGCAGACTGAACTTGTCGACCAGGCCCTGGCCGACGACGATGCCGTTGGGGTTGGCCGACAGCGCATCGAGCGAGCCGGCCACCATCTTCTCCTCGATCACGCTCACCTGCTTCATCTTCTCGGGCACCGCGCCGGACAGCGTCACGCCTTGCTGGCGTCCCGCGAAGGTGAGCACTGCCGTGCCGGCCAGCACCGGTGCGGCGCGCACGCCGGGCAGCGCCTCGATCAGCTCCAGCCGCTGCGGCCAGCCGCGGATGCCGCGCGTCTCGGCCAGCGGCTTGACGTTGTGCACCGCCACCGCGCCATCGGGCCAGCGCAGCTGCGCCGGCTGCGCGCGGCCCTGGCGCACCTCGTCGTACACGGTGATGTGCGGGCTGTTGTCGACCAGCCGCTTGATGAAGTCCTTTTCCGAGCCGCGCATCAGCGACGACACGGCGAGGAAGAACGCCACGCCCAGCACCACGCCGGTCAGCGACACCAGGGTCTGGCGCTTGCGGCTCGTCAGGTGCGCCAGCGCAACGTCGAGCGCGATGGCCATGGTTCAGCGCGCCGTCGATGCAGCCGATGCGGCCGACGATGCCCGTGCGCGCTGGTCCTCGCGCACGCCCTCCGGTGGGTCGAGCACCACCGTGTCGCCCTCGGCGAGGCCCGACAGGATCTCGACGCGCTCGCTGCCGACCACGCCCTTGCGCACCTCGCGCCGGTGCAGGCGGCCGTCGCTCAGCACCCACACCGCGTCGCCCTTGAGCGCACGGCTGGGCACCAGCAGGGCGGCCTCGCGGCGCGCCACGATGATGTTGGTGTCCATCGTCATGCCGGTGCGCAGCGGCCCCGCGGCCGCGGCCGGCGCGTTGCCGAGCCGGATGCGCACGCGGTAGCTGCGCGACACCGGGTCGCCCTTGGGCGTGATCTCGGCCACTTCGCCGTCGAACAACTGGTTGGGCAGCGCGTCGGTGCGCATCGCGACCTTCTGGCCGACGGCCACGCGCGCGATGTCTTCCTCGTCGACCTCGGCGCTGACGCGCAGAGGCGCGCAGCAGGCCAGCGTGATAACGGTCTGGCCGGCCGGGATGAACTGGCCCGGTTCGCCGTCGCGCCTCAGCACCACGCCGTCGGCCGGCGCCACCAGCAGGTTGTAGTCGCGCTGCGCCTGGGCGCGCCGCAGGCCGGCCTGCGCCGCCTCGAGCTCGGTGCGCGTGCGGTCGAGCTCGGCCGGCGAGATGAACTTCTGCGCCACCAGGTCGCGCGTGCGCTCGTACTGCGTGCGCGCCAAGCGCACGCGCGCCTCCATCTCCTGCACGGTCTGCTCGAGGTCGGCCGATTCGATGCGCGCCAGCACCTGACCGCGGCGCACCGACGCCCCTTCGGCCACCTGGATCGCCGCCAGGCGCCCGCCGCTGCGCGGCGCCACCGGCACCATCACGGTCGGCTCGACCACGCCGGTGGCGTACACCGCATCGATCGCGGGGCCGCGCGTCGGCCGTGCGGTCTGCACGCCGAGCGGCCAACGCCACCAGCCGATGGCCACGGCGACCGCGACCAGCACGACCGCCGCGATGGCGATGGTTGTTCTTCTTCGCATGGATTTGCTGTCGACACGAAACCGCGGTCAGGCACTATCTCATGAGCGCGGCACCGGCTCCTTGTTCCGCATGCGTCGCAACAGTGCCTTCATCGCCTCGCGCCGGGTCAGCGGCGACAGCTGCGCGTTGTACTCGCGCAGGAACGCCCTCACCTCGTCGGGCGCGTCGTACGAGCGGTCGCGCAGCGCCCAGCCGATGCCTTTGCGGATGAAGAACTCGTCGGCGAAGCGGCCGTTGCCGATCGACGGCAGGATGCAGTCGTAGAACAGCACGGCATCGAAGTCCGCTTTCATGCGGCGCTGGCACAGGATGGCGGCGCGGCGCAGCCAAAGGTCGTTGCCGCGCGCCCAGCGCCGCAACACCGGCTTCATCGTGCCCGGGTGCTCGCGCAGCAGGCGCGCCAGCGCGGTGCCGGAGATGTCGTCGCAATAGTCCCACCACGCGCCGCTGACGATCATCTCCTCGTACACCGGCAGCAGTTCCAGACCGAACAAGCGTGCGTGCGCACCCACGCGGCCCAGCTCCATGGCGGCATAACGCTCCTCGCGGTGGCGCGCCGTGCGCCACAACGTGCGCATCGCGTCGGCCAGGCTCGCGGTGTCGGGCAGCGCAAACCCGCGCACCGCCGCGGCCGTAAGCTCGCGCCGCAACGGCGCGGCCAGGCCGCGATACGGCAGCGCCGACTTCATGTAGGCCTGCATCGCCGGTGCGCGCACCGGGTCGGCATGCGCGGCAAAGCTCTCACGCAGCGCGCCGAGCAGGCGCGCCGCCGCCGTCACTGGTGCACCCTTGGCGCTTCGCGCCTTCCCGCCGAGCGGGAGCGAGCCCCCTTCGGAGCGGCCGGGCGGGGGCTCATGCACCGGCGCGCGCGCGGCCGACCTGCGCGGCCAGCACGCGGCGCATGCGCTCGGCGTCGATCGGCTTGGTGAGAAAGTCGCACATGCCGGCGTCGAGCGCCTCCTGCCGTTCGCTGACCAGCGCCGCCGCGGTCAGCGCGATGATCGGCGGCGTGCGCTCGCCATGCTGCTGGTGCAGTGCGCGCGCCGCCTGGTGGCCGCCCATGCGCGGCATCTGCACGTCCATCAGCACGGCGTCGAACGGCCGGCCTTCGTCGTGCGCGCGGCGCACCGCCTCGACCACGGCCAAACCGTCGGAGGCCTGCGTCACGTGCACGTCCCACTGCTCGAGCATGGCCACGGTGACCATCATGTTGACCGGATTGTCCTCAGCCACCAGCACGCGCGCGCCCGACAAGGCGGTCTGTGCACCGGCGCGCAGATCGGCGGCGGCCAGCGCGTGCACGTCGCCCACCGCCGGCAGCGGCAGCTCGACCCAGAACTCGCTGCCCGCACCCGGCGTGCTCTGCACGCCGACCCGCCCGCCCATCAGCCGCGCCAGCTCGCGGCAGATCGACAGGCCGAGCCCGGTGCCGCCGTAGCGCCGCGTGGTCGACTCGTCGGCCTGCGAGAACGGCTCGAACAGCCGTTTGCGCGTGGCCTCGTCGATGCCGATGCCGGTGTCCACCACGGCGATGCGCACGCGCGTGTCGCGTGCCGGCGCGTCGCCTTCATCGGACACCGGCGCAGCCTCGATGCGAACGCGGCCGGCCTCGGTGAACTTGATCGCGTTGGACACGAAGTTGCCGACGATCTGACGCACACGCGTCGCGTCGCCGCACACCAGCGCCGGCAACGCGGCATGCAACCGCAGCTCGAGGGCGAGCCCCTTGGCCTGTGCCACGTTCTGCTCGGCGCTGCACACCGCCTGCAGCGCGTCGGCCAGCGCGAACGGCGCTGACTGGATGTCGAGCTTGCCGGCCTCGATCTTGGACAGGTCGAGGATGTCGGACAGCGTGGCCGACAGGCCCAACGCGCTGTCAAGCAGGTGGCTCACGTAGGTCTTGCGCTGCGGCTCCGACACGTCGTCGCGCAGCGCCAGCCGCGCCAGCCCGAGCAGGCCGTTGAGCGGCGTGCGGATCTCGTGGCTGGTGTTGGCGAGAAACGCGCTCTTGGCACGGCTCGCGGCCTCGGCCGCGTCGCGCGCGGCGGCGAGCTCGGCACGCGTGCGGTCGTCGTCGGTCAGGTCGCGCGCATTGATCACGATGGTGTCGGTGCCCTCCACGCGGCACAGCGCGGCCGACATCAGCATCGGCACGGTCTCGCCGTTGCGGCGCCGGAAGCGCACGCGCAGGCCGGTGACCGTGCCGTGCCGGCGCAGCGAATCCAGCAGCTTCTCGCGCTCCGACGGCGCGTCCCAGGTGCGCAGCTCGGCCGACGTGCGGCCCACTGCCTCTTCCCGCGTGTAGCCGATGGTGTCGACGAAGGCCTGGTTCACCATCAGGAAGCGGCCGGTGGACAGCTCGGTCAGCGCCAGCACGTCGGGCGTGGTGGCGAACACGGTCGACAACATCGATTCCGAGCGCTTGAGCGCCGACTCGCGCTCCTGTGCACTGCGGTACGACGCGTTGGACAGCCGCAGCATGATGGCGCCGATGGTGAAGCCGGCCAGTAGCAGCAAAGCGTGGGTGACCAGCGGGTGCGACAGCGGCGCGGCGGCGATCGAACCGGCGCCCGCGATCCAGCCGCGCTGCTCGGCCAGCGCGAGCGCGCCGACGACACCGGCACCGGACAGTGCCATCACCAGCGCCGGCCGGGTGCCCACCAGCACCGCCACCACGCAGACGATCAGCGGCAGGAAGCCGAGGTCGAGCGAATGCGCGCCGTGCTGCAAGCCCGCGGCCAGCAGCGTGACGGTGGCCGCGCTGCACCACGCCGCCACCAGCACCAGCACATGCGGGCGCAGTGCCGGCACCAGCCGGGTGAGCGCCACGCACAGCAGCGCCAGCGCCGCCTGCGCGCCGACCAGCAGCGTGCGCAAGCCGCCGCCGATGTCGAACGGCTGCAGCCCCGTGGCCACCGCGCCCATCGTGCAGACCGCGGCCGCCACCCACAGAAAGCGCAGGGCCATCGCGATGTCGACCAAGCCGCGTGCGTCGTCCTCGAAGGCCGACGCGGCCCTTTGCCTCATGAAGCTCCCTCCGAAACCTGCAGGTCGAACGATGCCCGTGGTTGGGGTGGCGGGTCCATGCGTCTCGATCCGGCGTTCTTGATCCAGCGCAAACCGTCGCGCGTTCAGCGCCCCCTTGCGGCATTGCTCGCCACCGCGTCGGCAAAACGCGGCAGCAGCGCCGACGGCAGGTCGTGCCCCATGCCGGCGATGAAGTCGCCCTCAGCGCCGACGATGCGGCGCGCCAGATCGTGGCCCGCGGCCACCGGGATCAGCGGATCGGCCTCGCCATGGATCACGCGTGTCGGCGCAGCGATGCGCGGCAGCAGCGGCGTGCGATCGCCGTCGGCCACGATGGCCAGCAGCTGGCGCGCCGTGCCGGAGGGCCGGTACGAACGCCGCACGCTGGCCAGCACGCGCGCGTAGACGCGCTCGGGGTCGTCGCGATAGGCCGGGCTGCCGATCAGCTCGAGGATGCGTTGCAGGTGGCGCGCCACCGCTTCGGCGCCGTGCCCGTCTGGACGCGACAGTAGCGCGCGCCGCACCTCCAGGCTGGGCTGCGGCAGGCGCCGCGCGCCGCTGCTGGTCATCATCAGCGTCAGGCTGGCCACGCGCTGCGGATGCGCGGCCGCCAGATGCTGCGCGATCATGCCGCCCATCGAGGCGCCGCACACGTGGGCATGCGCCAGGCCGAGCGCATCCAGCACGCCGGCCGCGTCGTCGGCCATGTCGCGCACCGTGTACGGGCTCGACACCGGCAGGTGCATCAGGTGGCGCAGTGTGGCCATCAGCAGGTTGGGCACACCGTGGTCGTCAAACGTCTGGCTCAGACCGGCATCGCGGTTGTCGATGCGGATCACCCGAAAGCCGCGCGACACCAGCATCTGCACCAGCTCGTCGGGCCAGCCGGTGAGCTGCATGCCCAGGCCCATGATCAGCAGCAGCGGCTCGCCCGCCGCAGGCCCCTGGTCGTCGACCTCGATGCCGACGCCACGCACGCTGATCCGCAAGACGCCCGGGCCCTTCTTCTTGTTCAGGCGCGGCGCGTGCGCGACCGGGCCGCCGCCGGGCGCGCCGCCGCGCGCACCGCGTGACCGACGGCGCTGGTCATCGCTCCCTGCACGGTCTTGCTCACCGCCGAGCCCACGGTCTTGCTGACGGCCCCGCGCACCGAGCGCAGCGCGCGGCCCACCCGCTCGGCCGGCGCCTCGGCCTGCAGCTCGTGCGGCAGCGGCAGCGCGCGCAGATCGTCGAAGGCCACCTCGAGCGCCTGCGCAAACGCCTTCACGTCGGGCATGGCCGAGGCATCGGCCATCAGGCCGAAGTCGAGCGAGCCGTTGTAGCTCTGCACCGTGATGTTCAACCCCATGCCGTGCACCACGATCGACGTGGGGTAGTTGGTCAGCATGCGCGCGCCGGCCAGGTACAGCGGCATCGGCGGGCCCGGCACGTTGGAGATCACCAGGTTGGCCACCTGCGGGATGCGATCGGCCACCTTGGCCTTGCCGTACAGCGACGCCGCCGCCTCGATCAGCCACGGCAGGCCGAGCGACGGGAAGTCGGTGGGCAGCACGCTCTTGACGCTGCCCAGCGTCGACTTCATCGACGCGCTCGCGCGGCGGATGTGCTGCAGCCGCTGCAGCGGATCGGCGATGTGCGTGCCCAGGCTGATCAGGCTCAGCGAGGCCTGGTTGTCGCTCGAGGTGTCGCCGGCCGCGCGCAACGAGATCGGCACCGCGGCGATCAGGCTCTTCTTGGGCAGCGTGTGTTTCTTGCCGAGGTGGCGCCGCAGCGCGGTGGACACCACCATCATCACCATGTCGTTGACGGTCGCCTCGTGCGACTTGCCGATGTCCTTGAGCTCGGCCAGAGGCAGCGACAACGCGGCGAAGGCGCGCGCGTCGGTCACCGACACGTTGAACGCCGTCTTCGGCGCCAGCGCGAGGTTGCCCGATCCGCCCTTGCCGCCGATCAAGCCGCCCAGCATGTTGTTGAGCGCACCGCTCGTCAGCGCGTTCTTCGCCGCGCCGCCGAGCGTGCCCACGGTGCCGGGCAGCTCCTTCACCAGGTGGGTGACCTGCGCGATCTGGTTGGCCAGCGCGCCGCGCAGCGACTCGCCCATGCTGAGCCGGAACTTCTTCGTGCGCGTGCCGGGCTTGAGCTCGATCGCGCGCGGCACGGGCGTGACGTCGAGGATTGCATGGGCCAGCGCCACCGCGGCCTGGCCATCAACCGCGGCATGGTGCAACTGCGTGTACAGCGCGACGCGCTTGTGGCCTTGCGCCGTGGGGGCCAGTCCCTCCAGCACGTGGAACTTCCACAGCGGCCGCTTGCGGTCGAGCAGCACCGGGTGCAGCGCGGCCACCTGCGCCTCGAGCTGCGCCATGCCGTCGCCGGCGCGCGCCGACTTGGGCAGCTTGATTTCGACGATATGCTGCGTCAGATCGGGCTCGGCGTCGACCCAGGCCGGCGCGGTCAGGTTGAACGGCATCCACCACAGCTTGCGCCGCAGCGCCGGCACGATGGCCAGCCGCGCCTTGATGTGCTTGCGCAGGTCGTGCACAAAACGGCCCCTGTGGCCGGCCGGCAGCTCGAACACATGCAGCGCGCCCACGTGCATCGGCATCTCGGGCGTCTCGAGGTAGAGGAACGCGGCGTCCAGACCGGACAATGGCTTCATGCGGGCGCAGGTGGCTTTGGGTTGCCCATGCTAGGGGCGGCGGCCGTGCCGTGCCGTACGGACACACCCGTAGGGCCGGCGGGCTCGGCTGCCGCAAGACAACGCCCGGTGCAAGGTCAGCCGGCACGTGCGACAAACGGTCAACGAGAGCGTCCCCAGGCGGCGCGAACGCCGCCGACCCCCGAGGGGGTGAGTCCACTCGGGAGCGGCCCTTCGTTGACTCGAGAGGAGCGATCCATGGCCAAACAGTTTCCGCAGCCCGAGGACCTGGCACCTCCCAAGGGGTACTCGCACGTGGTCACCGCCAGCGGCGGCACCACGGTCTACGTGGCCGGACAGGTGGCGCTCGACGCCGACGGCCGCGTCGTCGGTCCGGGCGACCTGCGCATCCAGACCGAGCATGTGTTCAAGAACCTGGTGCGCGCCCTGGCCGCCGCCGGCGCGCGCATCGACGACCTGGTGAAGATCACCACCTACGTGGTCGATTTCAAGCCCGCCGACCGCGACGTGATCCGCGAGGTGCGCAGCCGCTTCATCGAAGGCACGCCGCCGGCCAGCACGCTGGTGGGCGTGCAGGCGCTGGTGATGCCGGAGCTGATGATCGAGATCGAAGCGGTCGCGGTCATCGATCCGATGTAGGGCCCGTCGATCGTGGCCGGCACCGACGACGCGCGCCGCGCCTATGCGCAACTGCTGGTGCGCGAGCTCGGGCCCGGTCACGACAGGCTCTGCGCTGCGTTTGCCGCCACGCCGCGCGAAGACTTTCTGGGGCCGCCGCCGTGGCCGCTGCTCGGCGGCTTCACACGCCAGTGGACCGACGATGCACGCGAGCTCTACCAGGACGTGCTGGTGGGGCTCGACGTGGAGCTCGGCATCAACAACGGCCAGCCGTCGCTGCACGCGCACTGCCTCGCCGCCTGCGATCCGCAACCGGGCGACACCGCGCTGCACGTGGGCGCCGGCACCGGCTACTACAGCGCGATCCTGGCGCACCTGGTCGGCGCGCAGGGCCGCGTGCTGGCCTACGAGATCGTGCCCCACCTCGCCGAACGCGCCGCCCACAACCTGGCGGCGTGGCCGCAGGTGCGCGTGCGCGCCACGTCGGGCGCCGAGCCGCCGCAGCCGGCGTGCGACGTGATCTACGTGAGCGCCGGCGCGACGCACCCGGTGCCGGCCTGGCTCGATGCCATGCGCATCGGCGCGCGGCTCGTGTTTCCGCTCACGGCCGATGACGGCGGCGGTTGCATGCTGCTGGTGACGCGCCGCTCCGAACGCGGCTACGCGGCGCGTGCGCTGATGCGCGTGAACTTCATCGCCTGCATCGGTGCGCGCCACACGCGGCAATCGCAGGCGCTGCGCGAGGCGTTTGCGTCGCGCCCCGAACGTGGCATCCGATCGCTGCGACGCGACGATGCGCCCGACGACAGCGCGTGGGTCGCCGGCCCCGGCTGGTGGCTTTCCAGCGACGAACCCGTGGATTGAATGTAGGCCCCCTTTGCTCGCTTCGCTCCGCCGTCCCCCCGAGGGGGATCAGTCGGCTTGGGGCGGCCCGGCGCCGACTGAGTGTTCGCCCCCTTTGCTCGCTTCGCTCCGCCGTCCCCCCGAGGGGGATCAGTCGGCTTGGGGCGGCCCGGCGCCGACTGAGTGTTCGCCCCCTTTGCTCGCTTCGCTCCGCCGTCCGGGACGGCCCGGCCGCACAATCGGCGGATGCTGGCAATGACCTTGCAGGCGCCTGGTGCGCCGCTGGAGCCGGTGTCGCGCGACACGCCGACACCGGGCCGCGGCGAGGTGCTGCTGCGCGTGCGCGCCTGCGCGGTGTGCCGCACCGACCTGCACATCGTCGATGGCGAGTTGCCGTGCCCCAAGCTGCCGCTGGTGCCGGGGCACGAGATCGTCGCCACGGTGGAGGCGCTGGGCGCGGGTGTGGACGACCTGCGCGTCGGTGCGCGCGTGGGGCTGCCATGGCTGGGCGGCACCTGCGGACACTGCGCTTACTGCGACGGCCAGGCCGAGAACCTGTGCGACGAACCGGTGTTCACCGGCTACACGCGCGACGGCGGCTTTGCGACGCATGCGCTGGCCGATGCACGCTACTGCTTCTCGCTGCAAGACCTTGCGATGGACGACGCATCGGCGGCGCCGCTGCTGTGCGCCGGCCTGATCGGCTGGCGCGCGTTGAAGGCCGCCGGCGATGCGCCGGTGCTCGGCCTGTACGGCTTCGGCGCCGCGGCACACCTGATCGCGCAGGTGGCGCGTGCACAGGGCCGCACGGTGCTCGCGTTCACGCGCCGCGGTGACCACGGCGCGCAGAAGCTCGCGCTCGAGCTCGGCTGCGACTGGGCCGGCGGCTCCGATGAAGCCGCGCCGTGGCCGCTGGATGCGGCCATCCTGTTCGCGCCGGTGGGTGCGCTGGTGCCCACCGCGCTGGCCCAGGTGCGCAAGGGCGGCCGGGTGGTGTGTGCCGGCATCCACATGAGCGATATCCCTTCGTTTCCGTATGCGCTGCTGTGGCAGGAGCGGCAGCTGCTGTCGGTGGCCAACCTGACGCGCGCCGATGGCCACGAGTTTCTCGCGCTGGCGCGCCAGCAGCCGCTGCGCGTGAGCACGACGCGTTTCTCGTTGAGCCATGCCAACGAAGCGTTGGCGCGCCTGCGTGCCGGCGCGTTGACCGGTGCCGCCGTGCTGGTGCCCTGACGGCTGCCGACGAATCGCGGCGTTGCCGGTGCAGGCTTCACTGCAATGCCGCGGTAGCATGCCGCGCGCATGCCGAGCCGCGACGCCACCGACGTTTCCGCCCCACGCGTTGCAGCGATCGGCCTGCTCGGGCTGGCTGCGGCAATGGGCATCGGCCGCTTCGCGTTCACGCCGCTGCTGCCGCTGATGCAGGCGCATGAGGGCCTCACGCTGACCCAGGGCGGCTGGCTCGCCGGCGCCAACTACCTCGGCTACCTGATCGGCGCGTTGTGGTACGCGGCGCGCCCGCCTGCGCCGGCGCGCGCCACGCGCTGGGGCCTGATCGGCGTGGCCGTGTTCACGCTGGCCGCCGCATGGATCGGTCCGTTCATCGGGCTGGCCGTGCTGCGCTTCGGTGCCGGCGTGTCGAGCGCGCTGGTGTTGATGGGCGTGTCGTCGTGGGCGCTGCCGTTGCTGGCGGCGCACGGGCGCAGCGATCTCACCGGGTGGGTATTCGCAGGCGTGGGCATCGGCATCACCGCCGCCGGTGCGATCGGTCTGGCGGCCGGCATGCTGCGCGGCGAGCCGATGTGGGCCTGGATGGCGCTCGGCGCGCTGACGGTGCTGATCACCGTGTTCGCGTTCGGCCACCTCGAGGAACAGGCTCCGGTTCTCAGCGCGGGTTCTGAGGCGCCCGCGCTGTCGCGCAATGATTGGATGCTGGTGCTCTGTTATGGCGCGTTCGGCTTCGGCTACATCATTCCCGCCACCTTCCTGCCGGCCTTTGCGCGCGCATTGATCGACGACCCGCGCGCGTTCGGCGCCGTGTGGCCGGCGTTCGGCATGGCAGCGGCCGCATCGACGGTGCTGGCCGCGCGCTGGCTTGCAGCGTGGCCGCCGCAGCGCGTGTGGGCCGTGAGCCAGCTGGTGATGGCCTTCGGCGTGCTGCTGCAGGCACTGCTGCCGAACCTGCTCACCACCTTGGTGTGCGCGTTGTGCGTCGGCGGCACGCTGGTGGTGGCCACGATGGCCGGCATCCAGCATGCGCGCCAGGTGGCCGCGCATCGCGCCACACGCCTGATCGCGACGATGACCGCCGCGTTCGCGCTCGGCCAGTTGATCGGCCCGCTGCTCGTGCGCGGCTCGGCCGCGAGCGCGGCGGTGCTGTGGCCGAGCGTGACGGCCGCGCTGCTGCTGATCGCGAGCTCGGCGGTGCTGCTGGTGCAGCGCCGCGTTTAGCGATCTCCAGACGCCGTGCCGCTCCAGGCCAGCTGGGCGCCGGCCAGATCCTGCAGTGCGCTGCCCACCGACTTGAACAGCGTGATCTCGTGCGCATCGGCGCGGCCGGTGCGCTCGCCGCGGCACAGTTGCGACAACGTGCCCGACAAGCGGGCCGGCGCAAACGCGCCGTCGGATGCCGCCTGCACCAGGTCGCCGGCCTTCTCCAGCGCCTCCTCGTGGTCGACGAAGACGCGCGCGCGGCGCACGCAGTCGCTGTCGGTCTCGCGCATCTCGGGCGTGAAGCTGCCCACCAGATCGACGTGGGTGCCGGGCCGCAGCCAAACGCCCTGGATCAACGGCTGCGTGGCCAACGTGGCGCAGCTGACGATGTCGGCTTCATGCACCGCGGTTGCAAGGTCAGGCACCGCCTGCGCATCCGCACCCCCATCGCGCAGACGCGCCGCCAGCGCCTGCGCACCGCTGGCGCGGTGGTTCCACACGCGCACCCGCGCGATCGGCCGCACGCAGGCCATGGCCTCGGCCATCAACGACGCGATGCGGCCCGCGCCGACGATCAGCAGCCGCGTCGCGTCGGCACGTGCGAGGTACGACGCCGCGAGCGCCGACACCGCCGCGGTGCGCCGCGAGGTCAGCTCGCTGCCATCGAGCTGTGCCAGCGGCACGCCGGTGGCGGCGTCGAGCAGCAGATACACGCCGTGCACCGACGGCAGGCCCTGCGCCGCATTGCCGGGGAACACGCTGACGATCTTCACGCCGAGCAACGCACCGGGCTGCCATGCCGGCATCAACAGCAGATGGCCGGCCGGCTTGCCATCGGCCTGCGCCACCGCATGCACCGCGCGCGGCGGCATGTCGCAACCGCGCACGAAGCGCGCGCGCAACGCGTCGATCAACGGCGCAGCGGGCAAGCGTGCGCGCGTGGCGTCGGCATCGAGGGTCTGCATGCGGCCACTGTAGCAACGGCGGCTCGCCGGCCATGGCCGTTGCGCGTGCCCGTAAGCGAACGCAACGGGGTTCGCAGCGCGTTGAGAAGCGCGTCTTTCGGCACGCGGTTTGCCCTCCATGCCCGCCCCATGCGAAACGAGCATCCCCCGGCAGTCTGGCTGCGTGCCGCCGTCGCGCTCGCGCTCGTGCTGACGTGGCTCGTTCCCGCCGCGCGCCTGGCCGAGCTGCCGCAGCAGCGCGCGCTGGCGCTGGCCGCCACCGAGCCGATGTGTCTGTCGTCGCGAGCCGCCCTGGTGTCCTCGCTGTCGTCGATCGATGGCGGCGTGTCGCGTCGGCTGGCGCGCCCGACGCTGGCCGACGTGGCCGCGCCGATGCAGCGCGCCTTTGAGCGCGAATGGCGCACCGACCTGACGCGGGTGCTGTTCGTCGCGCTGGCCGCCGGCGTGCTGCTCGTTGGTGCACACCGCACGGGTGGTGTGGCGGCGTTGCTTGTCATTGCTGCCGCAACGCTGTACCTGTGGGTCCACGAGGCGCACTGGGATGGTTACCGGCTGTTGTGGGTGGCGCAGTCGCTGCCACTGTGGTGGCACGCGGTCTCGCAGTGGGGCTGGGCGTTGGCGGCCGAGCGCCTGGTGGCGCCCGTGACCGTCTGGCTCGCGCTGCTCGGTGGCGGCTGGCTGCTGCTGCGCGCCGAAGGCGTACGCCCGCGCCGCGCGCCGCCACCCGCACCCGCACTTGATTTGTCGTGACCGAGAGAGGCCTTTGATGCATAACAACCGAGTCCGTGCACTGGTTCCGTTGTTCGCCGCTGCAGTGTTGTGGAGCTGCGGCGGCGGTGGAGACGATCCGGCCGACGGCGGCGCTGCGGCACCGCCGCCACCGCCGCCGGCACCGGCGCCCGCGCCGGCGCCGATCCCGCCGCTGGCCCAGCCGGCCATCGACATCAGCGGCGTCGCGGCGGCGCAGGGCATGGATTTCTGGGGCAACAACAGCAACGCAGCCGGCGGCAAGGGAGAAACCATCGACGGCATCCCGTGCCGTGCGATGGACGAGACCTTCCACATCCACACGCACCTCGCGATCGTGCTCAACGGCCAGCTGCTGCGGGTGCCGAACAACCTGGGCCAGGTGCCGGCGACGTCGACCACCCCGGGCTGCTTCTATCAGATCCACAACCACGACGCCGCGGGGCGGCTGCACGTGGAATCGCCGGTGCCGGTGAGCTACACGCTGGGCAGCTTCTTCAAGATCTGGGGTCAGCCGCTGTCGAGCACCAACGTCGGCGGCATCACTGGCTTGCCGATCGTCGTCTACGTCACCGACGACGGCACCACGGTGCGCCACGACGGTGACCCCGGCGCGGTAGAGCTCAAGTCCAAGCGGCTGATCACGATCCAGATCGGCTCGACGCTGACGGCGATACCGAACTTCAACTGGACCGGCACCTGACGACGCGCTGAAACGCGCTGGGGCGAACGCCGGGCGTTGTGCCGTCCGCGCTCGCGCTTGCCCTGCGCGAGCATGCAGGCTCAAAGCGCCGCCCAGCCGGCGCAGATGCCCACCGCCGTGGTCAAGGGCAAGAAGTCATCCGAGCCCAAGTCGCGCGCGACAGCGCGCCGCAGCAGGTGTGTGCATCCGCTACCGCCTATGCTTCGTATCCGGTGCCATGCATCGAGCCCGTGCCACGCCCACCACCGCCGAGTCGCTGAAACGCTGGCTCGGGGCATGGCTGGCGCTGGTGCTGTGCGCGCAGGCGCTGGCCGCCGGCGCGGTCGCGCTGCGCAGCGTGTCGCACCGGCATGCGTCGCTCGATGGCGTGTCCCGGCCGATGCTGCTGTGGCGTCACGCCGGCGACCGCGTCGACGCGCACGACACGCATGCGCGCGCGCATGCAGCCGGCGCGGCCCATGCGCACGCCGCCGGTGACGTGTCGGTGCTCGGCAGCGACCTGCACGGCGCCGCGCTCGCGGCGCTGGTGACCGCGCCGGCGCCGCGTCTGCTCGACGTGTGGTCGGCGGTCTCCGGCCTGCAGCACGTGTGGGCCACCGCCGATCGGTGGCAACCCAGCGCGCGCATGGTCGCGCCGCCTCGGCATCCGCCACGCGCCTGATGCACGGCTGAAGGCCCGCGCGCCTTGCGGCGCGGCTTTGCTCGACTCGCATCACGCGGCTGCGCGGCTTCGCGCGCGGCCGAGAACACCGTTCGCACCCGGAGAACCTCCATGTGGCATCGCCACCGACACACCGCATGCGCCGCCGCGGCGCTCGCCCTTTGCGCCAACGCACCGCTCGCGCAGACCGCGCCCGCCGACACCACCGTCGCGCAGCGCGTCACCATCGAAGGCCACTACGACAACGCCGTCGGCTCGAGCGATGCCGCGTCGCAGGGCACGATCCGCGCCGAGTTGCTCAAGAGCCGGCCGCCGCAGCGCCCGGGCGAGGTGCTGGAGTTCGTGCCCGGCGTCATCGTCACGCAGCACTCCGGCGACGGCAAGGCCAACCAGTATTTCCTGCGCGGCTTCAACCTCGACCACGGTACCGACTTCGCCACCTTCGTCGACGGCATGCCGGTCAACATGCCCACGCACGGCCATGGCCAGGGCTACACCGATCTGAACTTCCTGATCCCGGAGCTGGTGCAGCGCATCGACTACCGCAAGGGTCCGTACTTCGCATCGGTGGGCGACTTCTCGGCCGCCGGCTCGGCCGACATCGTGTACCGCACGCGCTTCGACGCCCCTTTCGCGCTCGTGACGCTGGGCGAGAACGGCTACCGCCGCGGCGTGCTTGGCGGCTCGACCGAGGTGGCCGGCGGCACCACGCTGCTCGGCGCGTTCGAGGCGATGCGCAACGACGGCCCGTGGACGCTGAAGGAAGACCTCAGGCGCAGCAACGGCGTGCTCACGTGGAGCGGCGGCACGCAGGCGCAGGGCTGGAGCGTGACCGGCATGGGCTACGACGCGAAGTGGCGCTCCACCGACCAGATCCCGCAGCGGCTGATCGATGCCGGCTCGTTCAATGGTGCGCCGTTCGGCCACTTCGACGCGATCGACCCGACCGACGGCGGCGAAACGTCACGCTCGAGCCTGTCGGGGCAGTGGCATCGCAACGTCGACGGCCAGGTGACGCGCGTGATGGCCTACGCCATGCGCTACAGGCTGCAGCTGCACTCCAACTTCACCTACTTCACCACGCCCGACGGCGACCAGTTCCTGCAGAGCGACGACCGCAAGGTGTTCGGGCTGCGCGCCAGCCACAGCTTTGGCCACAAGCTCGGCCGCCTCGACGCGCGCAGCGAGTTCGGCGCGCAGCTGCGCCACGATCGCATCCGCGTGGGCCTGTTCGACACGGTGGAGCGCTCGATCGTCGCCACCACGCGCGACGACAGCGTGCGCGAGACGCTGGGCGGCGTGTACGGCCAGACCGGCATCGAGCTGACGCCGGTGCTGCGCACCGTGCTCGGCGTGCGCGCCGACCAGGTGCGCAACACGGTGCAGAGCCTTGCCACCCCGGCCAACTCCGGCAAGGCGCGCGACACGCTGGTGTCGCCCAAGTTCAGCCTGATCGCCGGGCCGTTCGCCAAGACCGAATTCTTCTTCAACGCCGGCCAGGGCTTCCACAGCAACGACGCGCGCGGCACCACCGATGCGGCGCTTCCGACGCCGCCGCTGGTCAAGGCCGAGGGGTACGAGATCGGCGTGCGCACCGAAGCGATCGCCGGCCTTCAAAGCTCGCTCGCGCTGTGGACGCTCAAGTCCGACTCCGAGCTGGTCTACGTGGGCGACGCCGGCACCACCGAAGAAAGCGGAGCCAGCAGGCGGCGCGGGGTCGAATGGAGCAACCGCTTCGTGCCGGTGCCGTGGTTGCTGTTCGATGCCGACTTCGCGTGGACGCATGCGCGCTTCACCAACGGCGACCGCATCCCCAATGCGATCGATCGCGTGGCCTCGCTGGCGGCGACCTTGCGCGACATCGGCCCATGGTCGGCGAGCTTGCAGTTGCGCTACCTCGGCCCGGGCGCGCTGATCGAGGACAACAGCGTGCGCTCGTTCAGCTCCACGCTGACCAATCTGCGCGTCGGCCGCAAGCTCGGCGGCAACGCCGAGGTCACGCTCGACGTCTTCAACCTGTTCGACCGCAAGGTCAACGACATCCAGTACTTCTACGAGTCGCAGTTGCCCGGCGAAACCGCGCCGGTGGCCGACCGCCACGTGCACCCGGCCGAGCCGCGCAGCGCGCGGCTGAGCCTGCTGGTGCGGTTCTGACGCGCTACGGCCCCGGTCGCATCGGGTCGCCGAGCGCACCGGCACCCGGATGCACGGCGCCGCCGGCGCCCATGAATCCATCGCGCCGGTCGCTCCGTAGTGCCATCACAAAGACCCACCCGCGCCGACACCACCGGCGCGGCGCGGGCTGCCGTCTCCCGTGAACCCAGGCCGCAGGCCTCATCGACGATTGCCCGCCGCATGAACGCTGCCCCCATGGACGAATCCCCCGTCTTGACCGCACTCCTGGCCGACGGCGAGGTCTCGCTGGCGCTGTCGGGCCCCGGCGCCGACGAAGACGCCGATGTTGCCGCCGGCGATGACCCGCTCTCCGCCCCGCTCACTTGTGCACCGCCGGTAACGGAGGCCCAGCTCGCGGCCTGGATCGCTGCCATCGGCCGGCAGGACGAGCGCGCCATGGGCGCGCTGTACGACGCCACGTTCTCGCGGATCTACGGCTTCGTGCGGCGCTTGGTGCGCAAGCCGGTGCTGGCCGAAGAGGTGGTCGAGGACGCCTACTTCCAGGTCTGGCGCCAGGCGCTGCGCTACGACGCGAACCGCGGCACCGCCATGGTGTGGCTGCTGTCGATGGCGCGTTCGCGCGCCATCGACGCCATCCGGCGCGAAGCGCGCTTCCAGCACGACAGCCTCGATGCCGCCAGCGCCGAAGCGCTCGGCGGCGTCGCGCTGCCCGATGACGAGTTGCTCGACGTCGCGCGCCTCCATGCCGAGCTGCATCGCGCATTGATGCGGATCGACGCGCAGCCGCGCCAGCTCGTCTCGCTGGCGTTCTTTCGTGGCCTGAGCCACGAAGAGATTGCCGCCCAGACCGCGATCCCGCTGGGCACCGTCAAGTCGCAGATCCGACGCGCGCTGATCACGCTGCGACAGATCCTGGGCGAGGCCCGCGCGGCCGCGCTCGCCGCTTGAACGCCCCCGTTGCGACACCATCGCCGCCCGCAGCGACCACCACCATGAAACCTCGAGCCGAACCCCTGACCTTCGTTGCCGCGCCCGATCCGATCGAGCGCGAGCTGGCGCCACTGCTCAACGAGCTGTTTGCCGCTGCGCCGGCCGACGGCGCCCAGCCGTCACCCGCGCTGCGCGAGCGTCTGATGAAGCGCCTGGCCGCCTCGCGCGCGGCCGCGAGCGTGATGTGGACCGCGCGCCACGCTCGCACCTCGGCGCGCGCGCTGGCGCCCGGCGTGCACGCGCGCGCGCTGTACCGCGCGGCTCCCGCGCCGCGCCGGCCCGGCGAGCCGCTGCGCGCCACGCTGTTCGATCTGGCCGCTTCGAGCACGCTGCCGGCGATCGGCGATGCGACCGTGCATCGCGAGTGGCTGGTGCTGAGCGGCAGCGCAACGCTCGGCGCCGAGGCGCTGTCGGCGCGCGACTATCGCGTCGAGCCTGCGGGGACCCCTGCCCAGGCGTTGCACTCGCGCGACGGCGCGCTCGTGTTCCTGCGCGAATCCGACTGGCCAGCCGCGGCGGACGACGAGCCCTACACCGTGCGTGACCGCGATGCCGGCTGGCCTGAGTTCGCGCCGGGCCTGCGTCGCCGCGTGCTGTGGCAACGCGGCGGCCAGGCCGCGCTGCTGTACCTCGCCGAGCCCGGTGCGCAGGTGCCGCACCACACACACGAACATGACGAAGAATGCCTGATGGTGCAAGGCGAGCTGTTCCTCGACGACGTGCTGCTGCAGCCGGGCGACTACCAGCTCGCACCCGCGGGCACTGCACACCGCATCACCGAGACCGACACCGGGGTCGTGGTCTACGCGCACGGCGACTTCGAGCTGCACTTCGTCGACTGACACGATCGGCACGTCGCCGGCGTCGTGCGATGCACGCACCCCGAACGGCGTGCGTGCCGTTCGCGCGTGTCCTACTGCCCGACGATCGCGTTCTTCATGCCGCCGAGAGCGCCGAGCAACTCGCCTTTCTCCTTCTCGGGGAGAGCCGTGCACGGCGAGGCTGAGCCTGCTGGTGCGGTCCTAGCGGCACGCGCGACTAAGATGCGCGCTCCACGACCGGAGGACCCGCCATGCCCGACCTCACCCGCCGCGAGGTCCTCATCGGTGCCGCGGCACTGGTCGCAGCCGGCACCGCCCGCGCCGACGAGACACCGGAGTACCTGTCGGCCGCGCAGGTGGTCGACGCGCTGCGCGCCAAGCGCTTCTCGTCGCTGGAGCTCACCGACCGGTTGATCGCACGCATCGAGCGGCTCGACGCCAACCTCAATGCCGTCATCGTGCGCGACTTCGATCGTGCCCGTGAAGCGGCCAGGGCGGCCGACGCGGCGCTCGCGCGCGGCGACAACCGGCCGCTGCTCGGCGTGCCGATCACGGTGAAGGAGTCGTTCAACGTCGCGGGGTTGCCGACCACCTGGGGCATCCCGCAAGCCAAGGACTTCAAGGCCAGGGACGACGCGCTGATCGTCACGCGCGCGCGCAACGCCGGCGCGGTCGTGCTCGGCAAGACCAACGTGTCGCTGGTGCTGGGCGACTGGCAGAGCTACAACGCCATCTACGGCGTCACGCGCAACCCGTGGAACCCGGAACGCACGCCGGGCGGATCGTCGGGTGGCTCGGCGGCGGCGCTGGCGGCGGGTTTCGGCGCGCTCTCGCTCGGCTCCGACATCGGCGGCTCGTTGCGCGTGCCGGCGCACTTCTGCGGCATCGCCGCGCTGAAGCCGTCGCACGGTCTGGTGCCCAGCCGCGGCCATGCGCCACCGGGTGCCCGGCCCCTGCCGCGGGAGGTGGACCTCGCGGTGGTGGGGCCGATGGCGCGCACGGCGGCCGATCTGGCGCGCGTGTTCGACATCATCGCCGGACCGGACGAGCTCGCCTCCGGCGTCGGCTACCGGCTCGCGCTGCGCGCGCCGCGCCAGCAGGAACTGAAGAACTTTCGCGTGCTGATGATCGACAGCCATCCGCTGATGCCGACGTCGGCGCCGGTGAAAGCAGCGCTCGAGCGTCTCGCCGGCCGGCTGGAACGCGCCGGCGTCAAGGTCGAGCGCAGCCACCGCCTGCTGCCCGACCTCGGCGAAGTCGCGCGGGTCTACATGCGATTGCTGATGTCGTTCACGGCCGCCAATTGGCCGAGAGATCTCTACGACCGCCTGCGCGGAATTGCCGCGTCGCTGCCGGCCGACGACAAGAGCCTGGCTGCCGAGCGTGCGCGCGGCATCGCGCTCAGCCACCGCGACTGGGTGATCGCCGACGTGATGCGCTCCGGCCAGCAGGCCCAATGGCGCGCGCTGTTTGCCGAAGTCGACGTCGTGCTGTGCCCGACGATGCCGGTGACCGCGTTCGCGCACGACCACTCGGACCGTCAGGAGGTCCGGCGCCTCGAGATCGACGGCCAGTCCTTCCCGTACCTCGACGTCGGCCTGGTGTGGGCCGCGGCCGCCACCAGCATGGGTCTGCCTGCCGCGGTGGTGCCGATCGACCGCGGCGACCACGCGCTGCCGATCGGCGTGCAGATCGTCGGCCCCTACCTCGAGGACCGCACCGTGCTGGCGTTTGCGATGGCGCTGGAGCGCGAGTTCGGCGGCTTCACGCTACCACCGGGGTACGCCTGACGCGTTGACGTCGCGCGGGCAGCGGTGCTGAGCGCACGTGGGCGGCCGCATCCAGCCGGACAGCGTGCGCGTAAGGCGGGGGATGAATGCTCGCCCGCGTCCCGTTGCCCTGGCCGCCATCTGGGCAGCCACGGTGTGTGCGCTGCCAGTCCAAGCCCACGACACCTGGTTTGCCTCGCTGCCAGCCGATGCGCGGGGCAGCGTGGCGCTCGCGCTCGGCACCGGCAACCGGTTTCCGGTGCACGAGAGCGGCATCGGCATGCAGTACCTGCTGCACAGCGGTTGCCGCGGCGAGCTCGGCAGCGCGCCGCTCACGCTGCAGCGCACCGCCGATGCGCCCACCGCGCTCAAGCTGCGCGTGCGCGCCGACCGCGACCAGCCGCTGACCTGCTGGGCACAGACGTCGTCGTTCGACGTCGAACTTGCTGACGCCTTGATAGCGCCGTACTTCAAGGAGATCCAGCCGCCGACGGCCGTGCGCGAGGCGTGGGCGCAGATGCGCGCGCGCGGCGTCAAGTGGAAAGAGCGCTACACCAAACACGCCCGCATCGAGCTCAACCCCGGTGCGAGCGCCGCTGCGCCGGTGAACATGGCGCTCGACGTGCTGCTCGAGGCGCCGCAGCGCACGCCCAAGCGCGGCGACACGCTGCAGTTTCGCGTGCTGCGCAATGGACAGCCGCTTCCCGACTTCGCGGTCGAGCTGCGCGGCGACCAGCTGCCGATCGGCGCGTGGCGCAAGACCGACGCCGAAGGCCGCGTGCGCTTCCCCGCGCCGCTGCCGGGGCGCTGGGTGCTGCGCGGCACCGACCTGCGCCTGAGCGAGCGCGAGCCCGACACCTGGGAGAGCCGCTTCGTGACGCTGGCCTTCGAGATTGCGGCCGATCAGCCGCGTGCTCAGGCAGACATCAACGCCAGCCCGAACGCACGCTCGACGAACCAGACCGCCGCGATCAGCACGATCAGCAGCGAGCCGCCCAACATCACCCAGCGCCGGTAGAACGCGCTGCGCCGTAGGCTGAAGGCCAGCGGCAGGAACAGCGCCACGATCGCCAGCTGGCCCGCTTCCACGCCGAGGTTGAAGCCCACCAGCGCGAGCAAAAGCGCATCGCTCGGCAAGCCGAGTTCGGCCAGCACGCTGGCAAAGCCGAAGCCGTGGATCAGCCCGAAGCCGAATGCCACCACCCAGCGCCGCGCCTGCACCAGCGGCTTCAGGTTGTTGAGCGCCGCCACCACCACCGACGCCGCGATGGCCGACTCCACCAGCCGCGACGGCAGCGACACCACGTGCAGCGCGGCCAACGACAGCGTGATCGAGTGCGCCACGGTGAACGACGTGACGATGCGGAACACGTCCCAGAACGCGGCGCGCGCGTCATGCACCGGTTGCCAGCGCGGCGCGCGCCAAGCCAGCACCGCGGGCAGCAGCAGCGACAGCAGGAACAGGATGTGGTCGAAACCGATCCAGATGTGCCACACGCCCTCGCGCGCGTAGTCGGCAAACTGCGCCCAACGGTTGGCCTGCGTGAGGTCAAAGTGCTGCGGCGGCGCCTGCGGATCGAGCACCGCGCTGCGCGCCAGGCCCTGCGCGCGCAGGTTGAGCAGCCCGCGGTGCTGCGGATCGATGTCGGCGAACAGCGTGTAGCCCACCGACAGCTGCGTGGCCGGCGTGCGGCATCCGATCGCCAGCGGCAGCACGGTGTAGCTGCCGTCGGTGTGGCTCTCGAGCATCTGCGCACCGGCCTTCACCGTGCACGGCGTGCCGTCGGCGCGCAAGGCCAGGCGCGACAGCGCGTGGGCCGCGATGTCGGCGTGTTTGGCACGCACTTCGCCCCAGGTGATCGCACCATCGCCGTCGGCATCGAGCCCGAGGGCGAAGTCGAGGTCGCGCAGCGCGATGTCCCAGCGGCCGCTGAAGCCGGCCTCGGTCTGCGCGATCGTGAGGTAACTGTCGGAGGGCTTGTGCGCGATGGCGCTCGCTGCCGACAGCACCAGCGCCGCCGCGCAGGCCCAGCGCGTCATGCGGCTCATCGCATGGCCTTGAGCCGGGCCGCCAGCGCGTGCAGCGGCGGACTCTCGACGCCGGTGGTTTCCATCCACTGCAGCACGCCTTCGGCCGGCGCGCGCTGGCGCGCCGCCACGGCGGCCTCGAGCACGATGCGCGCGTCGGCCAGCTCTTTCTGTTGGCGGTGGTTGGCCAGCGCGAGCTGCAGCGCGCGCTCGGGCTGGCCGAGCACCGCGAGCACAAAGCGCGACTCTTCCTTCTGGTGGCTCGAGTCGCCGCGTGCGCGCGCCGCATCGAAACGCGCCGCCAGCTCGCGCGCGTAGGCGTCGCGCCGCGCATCGCCGGTGAGCTTGGCGGCGATCGCCAGGCGCAGCAGCAGCACGTCGGCGCGGGTCTGGCCGTCGAGCAGCGCGAGCACCTCCTGCGCGCGCCCGCGGTCGAGCAGGAAGTCGGCGTAAGCCGCTTGCAGGTACACATCGGGGCGCTGCAAGGCCAGTGCGTCGCGGTACGCGGCTTCGGCCGCCGCGGCGTCGCCGCGGCGCTCTTCGGTCTCGGCCAGGCGCGTCAAGGCCCACAGGCGCAACGCCGGGTCGGCATCGCCGTGCGCACGCACCGCGCTGCGCAACGAGGCAGCCGCTTCGGCCGCACGGCCGGTCAGCGCCGCGATCTGCGCGCGGCACGCAACGCCCACCAGATCGGCGCCAAGTTCGGCCAGCCGCTCGCACGACCGGCCTGCGCCGTCGAGGTCACCGCGCACCAGATGGATCGCGGTGGACCACGACCATGCCAAGGCATCGTCGGGGTCCTCGCGCGTGGCCGCTTCCAGGTCGGCCAGCGCCTCGTCGAAACGGTGGTCGTATTGCAGCACCAGCGCGCGCTGCACACGCACCGGTGCAGGCGGATCGGGCAGCTGCCACCAGCGTTGCAGAACCGCCTGCGCGTAGCCTACGTAGCGCGGATCGCCTTCGGCGAACGCCTGTTCGATGTACGCCATCGACAACGCGACCGCGGCATCCACGTCGGCCGGATCGCGGCGCCATGACGCACGCAGCCGGGCCAACTCGCGCGCGGCTCGGTCACCCGCCTTCAGCGGCAGCCGTTCCACCACCACGTCGTCGCGGCTCGGCACATGGGGTTCGGCCCGCGCGTGGCCGGCACCCAGCGCGCACAGCAGGCTCACGAACAGGGAGAGGAACAGCGGCAACAAGGGCAACGGGCGCATCGGCGGGCATCCTACTTACGCCGTGGACACCCGCCTGGATTCAGCTGGCCTTCAGCTTCGGCCGCCGGGCAGCGCCGTCGTCACAGAGCCGTTGCATTCGGCCGACATCGGCGTCAACCGAATCGCGGGCTGAACCGTAGACTGCCCGGGTCCTCGATCTTGGGGCTGCCTGGAGGGGCGGCCGAGGGCGAACGACCCGAACGACTCATCTCAACGAAAGTGACGTCATGACCAAGCTGATCTCCTCTGTCCTGTTTGCCGTTGCGGCCGCCGTGGCGGCCCCTGCGATGGCGGCTTCGCACGCCGGCGGTGCACCGATGAAGGCGGCCGAGCCCGCCGGCAAAGCCAGCGCGCCGGCCAAGAAGAAGACCAAGGCCGCCAAGAAGCGCGCGCAGAAAGAAGACGCTGCCGCGAAGAAATAAGCCCTTCGCACGCACCGCATCAAACAGGGCAGACAACGCCTGCCCTCGTTTGTTTCTAACGCCGGCTTTCAGCCCGTGCCGAGCCGGCCGCGCACCATCGCGATGTGGCTGCGCAGCGAATACAGCTCGTCGGCATACGACAGCGGCACGCGCACCTGGCCCACCTTGCGTTCGATCTCGTCCAACGCGCGGTGCAGCTCGTCGGCCGGCCGCTTGCCGACCGACTCTTCCAGCGCGCGCAGCTGCCCGTACCAGCGGAACACCCGCGAGCGCACGCGAAACTGATACAGCGGCGGCACGATGCGCGACAGCGGGATCAGCACCGCGATGATCGAGATCAGCACCACCCACATGCGGTCGACCAGGTTGGCGAGCCAGAACGGCAGGTAACGCTGCAGCCACGGCACGCCGTCGCGATAGAAGCGCGTGGCCTCGGCGGCGATCGGCAGCGACGTGTTGCGGGTGTTGGGAAAGTCGCCCTTGTGGCGAAACCAGCCCGCGCCGCCGTGGATCTGCGCCGCCGCATGCACCAGCAGCTGCACCAGCGCCGGATGCGTGCTCTCGCGCGCCAGCATCATCGCCGTGGGCGCCACCAGCCGCACGTCCTGCGGCGGCTGGTCGCTCGCCAGGTCGACGATGCCGCGCGGCAGCGTCACCGGGCTCAGGGCCGGAAAGCGCCGCGAGTACGCCTCGGCCTGCGCAAAGTCGAACAGCTTGACGCCCGGCGTGCGCAGCAGCATCTGCACCATCAGCGACTCGGGCGCCGAGACGAACACGATGGCGTCGATCTCGCCCTCGAGGAACGACACCACGGCCGGCGTGGTGGGCTGCTTCAACAGTGTCAGCCCGCGCGGATCGACGGCATTGGCCTCGAGCAGCTGGTTGACCATCGCGCGCACGCCGCTGCCTTCGGTGTCGCCGTTGATGCGCCAGCCGGTGAGCTGCGACAGCCGCGTCAGGGTGGGCGTCTTCAGCAAGCGGCGCGCCGAATCCTCGCGGTAGAACAGCCACACCGGTTCGTGGAACAGGCTGCCGAGCGACATCAGGCCTTCATTGATCGCATCATTGCCGTCGCTCGGCGTCTCGACGCCGCCTTGCACGAACGCCACGTCGACGCCCGAATGGGGGTCGCGCAGCAGCGCGAGGTTCTCGACGCTGCCCTGCGAGTGGCGCAGCTCCACCTGGATGCCCTGGCGCGCCAGGATCCTGGCGTAGCGGGTGCCGAACTCGGCGTACGCGCCGCGCTCGGTGCCGGTGGCCATCACCAGGCGGCGCGGCGGCGTGGGGTCGAGCAGCCAGTAGGCGACGACCAGCAGCACCAGCGCGAGCACGACGAACGGACCCGCGGTGACGAGAAGATCGCGCACCGACAGCACGGTGTGGCGGATGGCGTGGGTCGCATGGGTCATCACGACCCTCGATGGGTTGGCCATGTGCAGACGATAGCGCGCTCCGCATGCCCGCATCCGAGTGCGTACCGGCCGCGTAACACCTGCCCGTGACCGGACCACGGCACCCATCGGAACCACCACGGAGAACCCCATGATCCAGCAACGCCGCTTCTTCCTCGCCCGCTCGGGCCGGATGACCCTGTCTGCCGCCGCGGTCGCGGCACTGGCCGGCACCGCCGTCGGCCGCGCCCACGCGCAGTCCGACATGGGCCAGGACGTCGACATCCTCAACATCGCGCTCGGCCTCGAGCACGAGGCGATCAATGCCTATCAACTCGGCGCCACGAGCGGCCTGCTGCAGAAGCCGGTGCTCGACGTGGCCGTGCTGTTCCAGTCGCACCACAAGGGCCATCGCGACGCCTTGATCGCCACCATTCAGAAGATGGGCGGCAAGCCGGTTTCCGAGAAGTCGCTCGACGACTATGCCAAGGCGCTCAACGCCGCATCACTGAAGAGCCAGGCCGACGTGCTGACGCTGGCCTCCAGGCTCGAGCTGGGCGCGACCAATGCCTACCTCGGCGTGATCCCGGCGTTCAAGGAAGGCACGCTGGGCCAGGTGGCTGCACGGCTGGCGGCCGACGAGACGATGCACTGGACCGCGTTGTCATCGGCCCTCGGCAAGCCGCTGCCGACGGGGGCTCTGACCTTCGGCGCCTGAGCCAGGCCGCAGCACCGCGGTGGCGTGGATCCGTTGAACGCGCTCGATCAAGCCGCCGCGGCCGCCGCTCGCATCGGGCGGCGGCGCCACAACAGCGACGTCGCCGCGAGTCCCGTGCGGCGCCACAGCGCCACGACGATGGCCACGCCGAACAGCGCCGCGGCGGCCTGCACCGGCCAGATCGCCGCGATGTATTGCGCGAAGACGTCAATGGACTGCTCGCGGCTGAAGGGCAGCATGCGCACTCCGAGAATGGCCTGCAACGATAGGCAGGCGCCGACGCGCCCACCCGATCTGCGCCAAGACCCGATGCGCCGGAACCCTCAGGCCCGGTGCGCGAGGCGGCGCCGCAGCGCCGCCACCAGCGGCGCAATCGCCGACGGCGGAAACGGCGACACACTGCTGACGTTGATCTCGCACATCACGTAGCTCGGTGTCCCATCGGCCTGCGGATTGCCGTGCATGAAGTCCATGTCCCACAACAGCGGCAGCCTTTGGGACGACACGCCGACGCAGGCGCACAACTGGTCGATCCAGCCGGACTCCAGCCGCGCCTTCAGGTCCTGGAAGCGCGCATCGTCGGCGGGGTGGTACAGCCGCGGTCCCGCGGCCGGCGGTGGCTCGCCGTTCGAAGCGGGGTACAGCGCATTGACCGCCTGGTGACCGAAGCCGCCGACGCGGTCGCCGACCAGATACGCGCGCACCATGCCGTGGGTGAGCCGCGGCTGCCAGGCCTGGTCGACCATGTGGCCGCCGGCCGCGGGCTCGAAGTACGGCGCCATCGTCGCCAGCACGCTGTCGAGGTTCACCACCGCCTCTTCGCTGCCGCGCGGCGCGTGGCGCAGCTTGATGCGAGACACGTCGTGCCCCGTGTCGGCGAACTCGACACGCCAGATGCCGATGCCGCTGTGGCCGCGGTGCTGCTTGAGCACGCGCGCGCCGCGCTGCAGGCGCTGCGGCAGCTCGTCGCGCAACTGCTGCAGCGAGTCGACGCGCTGCACGTCGCTGCCGAACGGCAGCTCGCGCGTGGCCACCAGTACGTCCTTCGTGCCCATGCGCAGGATCGTGTCGGGATGCGCGCTGACGAGCACGCCCGCTTCGGCGACCTCGCGCAGCATCGCATCGAGCCGGTCACGGCGGCGTCCGCCTTCGATCGGGTTGCACCACACCTGCACCGCATCCACGCGCAGCAGCTGCGCGCGCACCTCGTCGGCGAAGTCGTCGTGGTACACCGCCGGTTCGGCGCGGATGCCGGCCGCGCGGCACGCCTCGAACAGCGCGGCGAAGCGGCTCTCGGCCGGGTCGGCGCGTTCGCGCATCGCGCGGTCTCCGGGATAGAGCAGCGCCAGCGACCGCGGCGCGGGAGTCTTGGTTGCCATGGTCGCCTCACCCGTAGGCAAGCGTCTTGCCGCCGATGGCGCGCCAGGCCGCGTGGCCGCCAGCCATGTACTTGGCGTCGAAGCCGGCGTCGCGCAGCACGCGCGCGGTGCGGCAGCCGACATGGAAACCGTAGACGCAGAACACCACCACCGGCTGGTCCTTCGACAGCTCGCCCTGCCACTCCTGCACGCGCTCGGGGTCGCGCCAGGTGGCGCCGTCCATGATGTCCCGCGTGCGCGACACGTAGTGGCGCGGTCGTGCATCGACGATCTGCACCGGATCGCCGCGCTGCATCATCGCGCGCACGTCCTCGACCGACACCGCATCGATGTCGCCGAACTCGGGCTGCTCCAGCGGCCGCGGCGGTGCCACGCCGCAGGCGTCTTCGTAGCGCACCTGCACCGCCTTCCAGTCGATGTTGCGCATGTAGGCGTCGATGTACGCGCGCGCGTTGGCGCCGAAGTCGATGTGATAGGCGTGCTCGTACACGTCGAGCGCCAGCACGGGGATCGCGCCGGCGATGGCCTGGGTGTGCTCGGCGGCGACCTGGTTGGCCAGCCGGTGGTCGCGCGGCACGTAGGTGAGCAGCACCCAGCCCGAGCCGCCGGCCAGCGCGCCGGCCATTGCCACGAACTCGTCGCGCCAGCGGTCCACCGAGCCGAAGTCGCGCGCCAGCGCCTGCGCCAGGGCCTCGGTGGGGCGACCGTCGCCGAACGCCAGGCAGGCGAAGTACAGCTCGTGCAGCAAGGTCGAGTTCAGCGCAACCAGCTCCTCGCGCTTGAGGCCGTTGACCAGATGGCCCGGCGCGCTGGCGAAGTCGAGCCTCTCCAGGTCTTGCTGGATCGCGTTCAAGCGACGCAACGCGCCACCGTAGTTGTTCTCGTAGTGGCTCTCGATCAATTGCAGCGAGAGGCCGTTCAGTGTCCACGGACGGCAGTGGATGGGTGTGATGGGATGACGCATGGTCTGCTCCTGCGGTTCACGACCGCGCCGCGCGCGCGGGCACGGCGACCGTCGGTTGCTGCGCGGCTTTCCAGGCCGACATGCCGCCTTCGAGGTGGCGCGCGTCGATGTCCATCGCGCGCAGCGCGGCGGTCAGGCCCTGGCTGATCTCGTGGCCGTGCGCGCAGTACACGACCACCGGCGCGCCTTTCGGCGACAGCTCCTGCACCTGGTCCTTCCAGTCGAGCCATTGGGCGGGATCGAGCCAGGTGCCGCCTTCGATGTCGCTGCCGTCGGCGACTCGCGCCTGCGCGCGACGCACGTCGAGCAACTTGAATGCAAAGCCGGCTTGGCGCCACAGCGCCAGCTCGGCCACGGTGATGAAGTTCATGGTCTCTCCTATCCGACGGCCCAGGTCCAGGCCAGTCCAGCGAGTGCGCAGGCCGCTATCACCTCGATCACGCCACGCTTGAAGCGGAACAGCGCGATGGCCGCGGCCAGCGCGATCACGGCTGCGGGCCATTCGAACGGGCCGTCCTTGCCGGCCGGCCACAGCACATGCCAGCCGAAGAACAGCGCCAGGTTGACGATCACGCCGACCACCGCGGCCGTGATCGCGGTCAGCGGCGCGGTGAACTTCAGGTCGTCGTGCGTCGCCTCGACCAGCGGACCGCCCGCAAGGATGAACACGAACGACGGCAGGAAGGTGAACCAGGTGACGATGGCGGCGGCCAGCGCGGCGGCGACGAAACGCCGGTCGGGGCCGAACAGCGCCGCCAGGTCGCTCGCCTGCCAGCCGCCGACGAAGCCGACGAACGCCACCACCATGATCAGCGGCCCGGGCGTGGTCTCGCCGAGCGCGAGGCCGTCGATCATCTGCGTGCCGGTGAGCCAGCCGTGGTTGACCACCGCGCCTTGGTACACATACGGCAGCACCGCGTAGGCGCCGCCGAAGGTCAACAACGCGGCCTTGGTGAAGAACCAGCCCATCTGCGGCAGCGTGCCGTGTTGGCCCTGCAGCGCGACCAGCAGCACGAGCGGCGCGCTCCACAGCAGCAGGCCGATGGCGATCACGGTGCCGAGCCGCCCGACCTTGAAGCGCGCATGCGGCGGCGCCGGCGTGTCGTCGTCGATCAACGCACGGCCCAGCGATGCCTTGCCGGCACCATGGCCGCCGCCGGCGCGAAAGCGCTCCGGCGCGATGCGCCCGCCGGCGTAGCCGATCAGCGCCGCCGCGGCAACGATCAACGGAAACGGCACGTTGAGCGCGAAGATCGCGACGAACGCCGCCGCCGCGATGGCCCACAGCACGCCGTTCTTCAGCGCGCGCGAGCCGATGCGGTGCGCGGCGTGCACGACGATCGCCGTCACCGCCGGCTTGATGCCGTAGAACAGGCCCGCCACCACCGGCTGCTCGCCGTACGCCATGTAGATCCACGACAGCGCGATCAGGATGAACAGCGACGGCAGCACGAACAGGCCGCCGGCGACGATGCCGCCTGAAGCGCGGTGCATCAGCCAGCCGATGTACGTGGCCAGCTGCTGCGCCTCCGGGCCCGGCAGCACCATGCAGTAGTTGAGCGCGTGCAGGAAGCGCCGCTCGCTGATCCAGCGCCGCCGCTCCACCAGCTCGGTGTGCATGATGGCGATCTGACCGGCCGGGCCGCCGAAGCTGATGAAGCCGAGCTTGAGCCAGAAGCGAAACGCGTCCCAGAAGCCGACGGCCGCCGGTGCGGCATCGCGGTCAGGGACCACGGCGGCGGAGCCGGCCGTCTGCTCGTTCATGCGGCCTTCTCCTTCTCCTTCTCGAACGCGACCAGCAGCCCTTCGAACACGCCGGCGGCGGCAAGCAGCAACCGGTCATCGTCGGCGATCGCGTCGCGCATGCCGGCCAGCACCCGTTCGACACCGGCGGCTTCGGGCGGGATCACGCCGCCGGCATCGAGTGCATGCACCAGCACGCCGATGCGCAGCAGCGCCGGCGTCTGCAGGCTGAAGCTCGCCAGCAAGGTCTCGAACGTGACCATCGCGCCGCTGTGCGTGAAGGTGGCGCCGTCGAAGTCGAAACCGATCGCGCGCTTGGGGCAATCGGCCGGCGACTTCAGCCACAGGAAGCGCGCCTGCGGGTCGATGAAGCGGCGGATCAGCCAGGCGCTGGCAAGCCGGTCAACCCAGGGACGGCGCCGCGTCGCCCACACACGGTTGCGGTACTGGGCGGCGTCGAGCGGCCCGACCGGCCGCGCGGCGGCATGCGGCTCGTCGGGCGCGCTGGCCAAGGCCGCATCGGTCTCGAGCGATTGCAGCGCGGCAGCCGTCTGGGCCTGGGCCTCGCCGGGAAAGAAGTCGATCGCCACCAGCTGCTCGAAGGCCTTGCGCAGCTTGCGCGCCTGCTTCAGCACCTGCAAGCCGGTGTCTTCCGACAAGGCCGCGCGGCAGGCAGCGATCTCGCCCAGCAGGGCGCCGAAATCGGGGCCGCGGTCGAACAACGCGCCGTAGTCGGCGCCGTCGTGCGGCTCGGCGTGAAACACCTGGGCCTCGCCGCCGTTGGCGCGCACGTCGTCGGCCACCGTCTGCAGCGATCGCGCATGGCCGTCGGCCGCCGGCATCAGGTACACGCCGTCGCGCAGCACCGCGGCACCCGAGGCCTTGAGCGTGCGCCAGGCGCGCATGCGTGCCGTGGCGTTCTCGGTGGGCAGCGACAGCACCAGCAGTTGCCAGCGATTCATGTCTCGAATGCTACAACCACGTAGCGGTTACTACAAGCATGGTCATTGATTGAGCGGTCGGCGCCGCGCCGCCCGTGCACCAAGAATCCGGCGGCTTCTTCGTTCGTCCATAACACCATGAGGAGACAGCGGATGCGACACGTTCGATCGTTCATTGCGCTAGTTGCGCTGGGTATCGCCGCAGCGTCGTCGGCCCAGCAGGCACCCGAAGAGCCGGGTTGGGCCAAGGGCCGCCCGAAGACCGAGACCGCGATGAAGATGGCGCCGGTGCCGGCGTTCCCGGTGCCGACGCCGGCCGATCAGCTGCCGATCAAGAAGTTCAAGCTGCCGCCGGGCTTCAAGGCCGAGGTGTGGGCCTCCAACGTGCTCGACGCGCGCGGCCTGCGCCAGGGGCCGGATGACAACATCATCGTCAGCACGCTGTTCGTCGGCAACAAGGTCTACCGCATTCCCGAAAAGGGCAAGCGCGAGGCCAAGGTGATCATCGACAAGATGGAGATGGCCGCCGGCATCGAGTACCACAAGGGCTCGCTCTTCGTGGCCACCAACACCAAGATCCTGCGCTACGACAACGTCGACGGCAAACTCGACAGCCTCGGCGAGCCCAAGGTGATCTACGACAAGCTGCCCGGCGGCGGCGACCACAGCTGGAAGTACCTGCGCATCAAGAACGACAGGCTGTACTACGAGGTCGGCGCGCCGTGCAACATCTGCGATCCGGGCGAGTGGGCCAAGCTCTACAGCATCAAGCTGGACGGCAGCGACCTCCAGGTCGTCGCCTCGGGCGTGCGCAACACGGTGGGCTTCGACTTCGACCCCAAGACCGGCCACCTCTGGTTCACCGACAACGGGCGCGATTGGTTCAGCGAGGAGTTGCCCAACGACGAGCTCAACGTCGTCACGCAGCCGGGCAAGCAGCATTTCGGCTTCCCGTATTGCCACCAGGGAAACATTCCCGATCCCGAGTTCGGCTGGGGCAAGTCGTGCAGCGACTACCAGAAGCCCGCGGCGTTGCTGGGCCCGCACGCCGGCTCGCTGGGCCTGAAGTTCTACACCGGCAAGATGTTCCCGGCGAAGTACCAGGGTGCGATGTTCATCGCCAAGCACGGACCGTGGAACCGCACCCAGAAGTACAACGGCGTGTTCGTCGCGTGGCCCGACGGCAAAGGCGGCGCGAAGGTCGAGCCGTTCATGACCGGCTTCGTCGAGAACAACAACTACCTCGGCCGGCCCGCGGACTTTCTGGTGATGAAAGACGGCTCGCTGCTAGTGAGTGACGATCACGCCGGTGCGATCTACCGCATCAGCTACGGCGGCAAGTGATTCGATGAAGGGGCTGGCAGGCTTCGCGCTTTCGATCTTGATCCTGTTGGCCCCGCCCTCGGCCGGGGCCCAGTCCAAGCCCAAGAAAGCGCCGGCCGCCAGCGCACCAGCGGCGCCCAGCCCGTACGCACAGCGTTTCGCGACGCTGTGCGCCACCTGCCACGGCGCCAACGGGCGCAGCGACATGCCAGGCACGCCGGCGCTCGCCGGTCAGCACTCGTTCTACGCGATCACCCAACTGTTCCTGTTCCGCGAGGGCCGGCGCAGCAACGAGGCCATGACCGCCGTGGCCAAGACGATGACCGATGCCGACCTGCGCGGCTTCTCCGATTTCATCGGCACCCTGCCCCCGGTACCGGCGCCGCCGCCAGCGACGCCACCCGATGCGGCGCGCATGAAGAAGGGCGCCGAACTCGCGCAGCAGCACAAGTGCACGTTCTGCCACGGTGCCGACTTGAGCGGCGGGCAGCAGGTGCCGCGCATCGCCGGCCAGCGCGAAGACTACCTGCAGATGAGCCTGCAGGGCTTCAAGTCGGGCAAGCGCCCGGGCTACACGATGGCGATGAGTGGTGCGGTGAGCCAGGTTTCACCGGCCGACCTCGACACGCTGGCGTACTTTGCAGCGCACTTCACGGCCAACACGGCGGCCGGCAGATAGGCCCCGGCGATCGCGGCACCTGTCGTCGTCAGTCCAGGCGCATGAGCGCGAACAACCCATAGGCGACCAGGCCGATCACCAGCAGCCACACGATCACGACGATCACCGCACCCCACATCAGGCGCGGCAGCTTCTCGGCGCCCTGCTCGGCCTCCGCCACACGCGCCAGCCACAGGTGGCGCGGCGTCAGCTTGACCGCCAGCGCAATGCCCAGCGGCAGCAGGATCACGTCATCGAGCAGGCCGAGCACCGGAATGAAATCCGGGATCAGGTCGATCGGGCTCAGCGCATAGGCCAGCACCAGCAGCGCCACCAGCTTGGCGGCGCGCGGCGTGTCGCGGTGGCGCACCAGCTTCCACAGCGCCAGCAGATGCGTGGCAAGTCGCGCCGTGTTGGCACGGCGCAGCAGCTTGGACCAGCGGGCCATGTCAGTACCTCATCGCGCTTCGCACGCCTCGCGATGCATTGGCTATGGGGATGATGGGCCCGACGTTGCTTCTCGTTCGGGGCAGTGAGCGAGCAAAGCCGCGGCCGGGTGTGCGCCGGCGCTCGGCTGCGGCAGCCCCTCGCTGCGCGAGGGGTTCCCTGCGGTACTCACACTCACGGCCCGCGTCGAAACTCGCTCCGCTCACTTCGTTCGCTGTGCTCGAACAGTCGACGCGAGTCAGAACTTGAAGCGCGCGCTGCGCGCGCGCGGCCGCGAGTCCTCCGTTCCTCGGCGCCGCAGATGTCGCTGCCGGCACACACCCGACCACGGCTTTGCCGCACCACCGAGGCGTTGCCCGACAAACACCACGAGCGTCTCTGCGCGGTGGGCGGTACCCGGGGTGGGCGACTTGTGGGGCGGCGAGGAGCGCAGCAGCACGAGGGGAAGTCCGGCGCGCTTTGAGCGCCGGACCGGCGAGAAGCCATGAAGCAGCGGCCCGTTCAGGGCCGCTTGCGAGCGGCATCGCAGCCGCCCTCGTGATGCGAGCACCACAGCGAAGTCGGCCCGCAGGGCCGACCGACCCAGCAGGAGCCCACCCCGGGTGCCGCCTGCCACGCCGCGCAACAAGCCGAAGTAGTCGCTCGAGTTGCTCGAGTTGCTCGAGTTTCATTTCACCGGCGCCCACTCGGCCAAAGCGATTGGGCAAACACATAGTGCACTGTAGCTGGTGGGCAAGCTCCCTCGCCCGTTGAGCCTGCGATCACCTGCCCCTTCACGCGCTGACGATCCACCCTTCAAGCGGATCGACCGTGGCCGGCACACCATGATCAGCGCGCTGCGCCGCCCACGCGGCTTGCATGAGGCACAACACCGCATCGAGCGCGTCGCCGCTGGCGTCGTCGAGCAGCACGTCGCGCTGCGCATCGCTGAGCCACAGCGACAAGCCGAGCCGCGTGCGGCCTTCGGTGAGCGCATCGACGATCGCGATGCGCGCCCACAGGCGATCGTCGGTGTGCTTGGCGGCGTCGTCGCTCTTGTACGAGCGGGTGCCGACGATCTCGCGCGCCAGCAGGCCCGGGTAGGCCTCGAGCGCGATGCGCTGCGCGTGGCCGGCGCGCGCATGCGCCGGCAGCGTGGCGCCGGCGGCCAGCAGCAGCGGCACGCCGGCGTGCAGCATGTAGGCCACAGGCGGATTGACCCACTTCATCGACGGGCTCGACCCGGCCGGCCGGTCGCAGGCCCGGTGCGCGAACTTGCCGCCCGCCGGCCGCGCCGCGCAAAACGCGGCGAACACGGCGCGCACCTGCGCGCGCGGCATGGCCGCGTAGTGCCGCATGCAGGCGTGCCACTCGCGCGGCCAGCCGAGCTGCTCCACCAGTTCACGCGGCAGGCCAAACGGCAGATCGAAGCCGCCGAGCCAGTGCCGTTGCGACAGCCACGCGCCAAAGCCCTCGAGCGTGGCGAAGCGCTGCAGGCCCTCGAGCGTCACGCGCGCGCCGTCACACGCACCGAGCGCCACCACGATCGGTTTGCGCGCGCTCGGCCGGCTCGAAAAGTCGACGCCGATCAAGGGAAGACGGGACGCTGCATCGGCCATCAAGGGCCGATCCTAGCCGCGCCCGCTCACGTACCATCGGGCGCGCATGAACCATCGGCACGTCACGCTGCGCCAGTTTCGCTATTTCATCGCCGTGGCCGAGAGCGGCTCGGTGGCGTCGGCCTCGCGCATGCTCAACATCGCGCAAAGCGCACTCACCAAGAGCCTGCTGGAGCTGGAGTCCGAGCTCGGCAGCAGCCTGTTCGCGCGCAGCTCCAAGGGCATGACGCTGACGCCGCAGGGCCATCGCTTCCTGCTGAGCGCGCGCAAGGTCATCGGCTCGGTGGCCGACGCGCTGCGCATGAACGGGGCCGACAGCGCACAGGAGCTCGGCGGCGTGCTGGCGGTGGGCGTGACCAGCCTGGTGGCCGGCTACTACCTGAGCGAGCTGTTCAGCCGCTTCCGCCGCAACTGCCCCGCGGTGGAGGTGTTCGTCACCGAGGACACGCCGCGTTTTCTCGAGCACCTGCTGATCAACGGCGAGCTCGACGTGGCGATCATGGTCAGCAACGCACTCAGCGAGCCGCAGGCCATGGTGGCCGAGACGCTGACGCGCAGCCCCAACCGCGTGTGGTTGCCGGCCAACCATCCGCTCACCGCGCACGACGAGGTCACGCTGGCCGAATGCGCCGGCCACGACCAGATCGTGCTCGAGGCCGACCGCATCGACGACGTGATGAAAGCCGTGTGGGCGCGCCGGCAGCTCAAGCCGCGCACCATCCTGCGCACCTCGTCGCTGGAAGCGGTGCGCTCGCTGGTGGGCGCCGGCGCCGGCATCGCGGTGCTGCCTGATTTCCTGTACCGGCCTTGGACGCTCGATGCCGAGCACGTCGAGGTGCGCCGGCTGCGCGACGAGGTGCCGAGCATCGACGTCGGCCTGGTGTGGCGGCGCGGCTCCGCGCTCAAGCCCGCGGCCACCGAGTTCATCGACCTGGCGCGCGAGCAGTCGCGCGCGCGACGCACGTAGGCCGGTCCGATTGACCGGCGTGGATTCTCAGGGGATCGTGAGGCGCCCCAGCACCAGCGGCGCGGCGCCGGGCTGCGGCGCACGCCGCACCACCACCGATTCGCCCGACGCGAGGCCGGCGCCGCCGGGGATGATGTGGCCGATGGTGGAACCGTGCGACACCAGCACCACGAGCTCGCCGGGCTTGACGGCGGCGATGTATTGCTTCACCGCTTGTGCCTGCGCGTCGGCGCCGCTGCGGTCCTGAAAGATGTTGGACAGCGCCGGCCAGTCGTCGTGCCGGCCGAACGCGAGCGTGGCGGTGTCGCGCGTGCGGCACCACGGCGAGTTGCGCACCACGCTCACGCGCAACTGCCGGGCCTTGAACCACTGGCCGACGCGCCTGGCGTGCTCGGTGCCCTCCGGTGCGAGGTTGCGCTGACTTTCGCATCGTTCGAGCCGCCAGCCAGGCGGGTCGCCGACGCCCGGCGTGGTCTGCGAATGGCGCATCAGCACCACCGCGCCGGCGCGCAGCTCGCGCAGCAGCGCCTCATCGGCACGCGCGGCAAGCGGCGCGGCGAGTGCAGCGCACACCCACACCAAAAACACCCCGAGGCGCAGCCGTTTCATCAGACCCCCTTGGCGCTACGCGCCCGTCCCCCCAGGGGGAGCGAGCGCCTTCGGAGCGGCCGGGCGGCGCTCCTCGCCGCGCACGGTACACCGAGCGCATTCAGTTGGCGACCGGCCGGGTCAACGCCATCACCTGCGCGATGTTGCTGTAGTCGTCGGTCCAGGCTCTCTTGGGGCGTGCGTTGGGCAGCCCGCGCGTGGCCCCCCGGATCAGCGGCTGCGCGAGCACGTCGCCTTCGCGCGCCAGCAGGATCCAGTCGGACGAGCTCTTCTCCGGGCCGTCGTGCTCCTGGATCTCGTCTTCCACGTAGGCCGACTGCAGCCCCATGTCGGCGGCGATGCGGCCCACCACCGGGCGCAGGTCAAGGTAGCGGTTGCTCACGTGCAGCGCGACCACGCCGCCCGGCTTGAGGCGCTGCAGGTACAGCGCGATGGCTTCGCGCGTCAGCAGATGCACCGGAATCGAGTCGCCGGAGAACGCATCGACCGCCAGCACGTCAAAGCGCAACGGCTCGGTGCGCTGCAGCAGCAGCCGGCCGTCGCCCACGTGGACCTGCACCGACGCCTCCGAGTCGGACAGGAACGTGAAGTAGCGCTGCGCCACCGCCACCACTGCGGGATCGATCTCGAAGAAGTGGTAGCGGTCGCCCGGCTTGCCGTAGGCCGCGATCGTGCCGGTGCCCAGGCCCACCACGCCCACGTCGAGCGGCCGCTCGCCGAGCGCGCGCAGCACGCGGCCGATGCCCGAGCTTTCCACGTAGTAGCTGGTCGGACGGCGCCGCGCATCGCCCGACAGGTACTGCTGACCATGCAGGATGCTGCCATGCACCAGCGTGCGCTCGTGTGTGCTCGGGTCGCCGGCATCGCCGCGTTCGCGCACGCGCACCACGCCATAGAAGTTGCGGCTCATCGACAGCACCTCGTCGGTGCTGCCGTCGATGCGGTAGGCCGCGGTGGCGGCCGCGCACACGGTGGCGGCCGAGCCGGCCACCAGCCACGCGATGCTGCGCCGCAGCGAGCGCCACAACACCGCCAGCGTCACCAGCACGAGTCCGATCTCGACCTCGAAGTAGCCGGGCAGCAGCGCCGGCGCGCCCAGGCCGACCAGCGCGCCGCCGAGCGCGCCGCCGCCAGCCACACAAAGGTAGAACTGCGTCAACTGCAGGGGCGGCGGCCGGTCTCGCGCCAGCTCGCCGTGGCAGAACATGCACACCACGAACAGGCCGGCGACGAACACGCCGGCCTGCGGCACGAACCGGTGCACGAGGTCCAGGTCGTACAGCATCCAGCACATCGACAGCACCGCCACCAGCGTGGCGGCCCGGAACGCCGCCGGCCGGTACCAGCGGTCGCCGTCGAAGCACAGCGTGAAGGTGAGCAGGTACACACCCAGCGGCAGCACCCACATCATCGGCATCGACGGCACGTTCTGCGTCAGGTGGTTGGTCACCGCCACCAGTTCGTAGCTGGCCAGCGCGGCGAGCGCGATCCAGCCGAGCGTCCGCGGCATGCCGATGGCACGCGGGACGCTGATCGCAGCCGCCATGCCCAGAGCGGCGCCCGATGCCTGCGCGGTCTGGGCGTGCGCACGCCGCCCATGGGTCACGGCCACCGCCGTGGCAAGCGCCACGTACATCGCATACAGGGTCGACCACACCCGGGCCTGCGTGGTGGTGCCGAGCCACGGCTCGATCAGCCACGGGTAGGTCACCAAGGCGAACAACGACGCCAGGTTCGACACCACGAAGAGGCGATAGGGATCGCGCCGCGTGCCCTCGCGCGCGAGCCACGCCTGCAGCAGCGGGCTGGTGGTGGCCAGCAGCGCGAACGGCAGGCCGATGGTCACCAACAGCAGCACCACGATCTGCGCGCTCGGGCCTGCGGTGGGCGACAGCACCGACGCTTCGCCCGGAATGATCGGCAGCACCAACAGGCTCAGCAGCAGCAAACCGATGTGCAGGCGCCGCAGACGTCCCGTGCGGTCACGCTTGACCACTTGGTGCGCGTAGGCATAACCGAGCAGCAGCGCAAGCTGGAAGAACACCAGGCAGGTGGCCCACACGGCCACACCGCCGCCGAACTGCGGCAGGATCAGCTTGGCGATGATGGGCTGCACCAGGAACAGCAGGAAGGCGCTCAAGAAGATGGTGGCGGGGATCACGGTGGCAAGCACGCAACAGGGCAGCCGGAGTTTGGCAAGCTCCGTTCCCGCTCCATGCAAGGGAACTCCCCAAGGAAGGAAACCCCGCGGCCGCGCGTAATACCGGCTTGCCCCGATTCCCATCCACAAGGAGCCCCGATGCGCAACACCCGAGCCCTCGCCCTCACCGCGGTGGCCACCACGCTGCTCACCGCCTGTGCCACCGCACCGACCACCGGACCGATGAGTTTCTTCATCACCAGCGTGGGCTCGGGCAAGGGGGCCGATCTCGGCGGCCTGGCGGGCGCCGATGCGCATTGCCAGAGGCTGGCCAGCGCCGCCAACGCCGGCGGCAAGACCTGGCGCGCCTACCTGAGCGTGCCCGGCTCGTTCGCGCAGGGCAGCAACCCGGCCGTTCAAGGCACGCACGCGCGCGACCGCATCGGCAAGGGCCCGTGGTACAACGCCAAGGGCGCGCTGATCGCGCGCGATCTCGACCACCTGCACAACGGCAACAACATCAGCAAGAGCACCGCGCTCGACGAGAAGGGCAATCCGATCAAGGGCCGCGGCGAGCAGCCCAACGAGCACGACATCCTCACCGGCTCGCGCGCCGACGGCACGGCGTTTGCGCCGCAGACCGACACCACGTGCAAGGCCTGGACCAGCAGTAGCGACGGCTCGGCCATCGTCGGCCACCACGACCGCACGGGTCCGTTGAACGACAACTGGTCGACCAGCTGGAACTTCTCGCACCAGAGCGCCGGCTGCAGCCAGGAGGCGCTGGTACGCACCGGCGGTGCCGGGCGCTTCTATTGTTTCGCCACCGGCAACTGAGTGCGGCCATGCGTGCTGCGGCGCACGCGCCGCAGCCGCCTCACGTGGTGGTGCGCTCCTTTGCGCGCAGGCGCTGCTCGATCAGCGGGATCACCTGGCGGATGCCGTCGAGGTTGGGGTTGACCTTCAGGGCGCGCTGAAAGAACCCGAGCGCCTGCTCCAGATGCCCGAGGCGCAGGTGGATCTGCGCGGCCCCCGACAGCGCACCAAAATGATTGGGGTTGCGCTTGAGCACCTCGTCGCAGTCGCGCAGCGAGCGCTCGTCCTCGCCAAGCAGGAACAGCACCGTCGCGCGCTTGTTCCAGCCCTCGGCGAACGCCGGCCTGCGCCGCACGATCTCGTCGAACACCTTCAGCGCATCGTCGAACTCCTGCCGCTGCATGTGCTCCACCCCGCGCGCGAACAGCAGGTCGATCGCCGCATCGCCCGAGCGTGACCAGATCTGCCAGATCGCTTGCGTGGCCGCGTCGCGCACGTCTTCATCGTCGTCGCCGAGGCGGCGCATCAGCGCGTCGGCGTCGGCCATGCGGCCGATCACCGCGAGGCGCTCGATGGCCTCGATGCGCGCCGCAGGGTCGAGATGTTCGAGCGCTCCCAGCGCTTGTTCGCGCGTCAATGCCGCGGCCTGCGCGACAACGGCGGCCCACAGCAGCATCGACACCCCGATCCACAGCAGCCGGCGCGATCGCATGCACGCTCCCAACCCGCCCAGACGGGCGGCTGCACAACTGTAGTCTCGGCGCGCCGCGGCGCGCTATACCACCACCGCGACCTCGACGGGGCCATCGCGCCGCGTCACGTCAACGCCCACGCTGTCGCGGTAGCGCTGCAGCAGCAGGTCAACCCGCGCGTCGCCAATCACCAGGCCCTCGACACGCAGCCAGTCGACGAAGCGCGGCAGCCGCGGCGAGTGCATGCGCACGCAGCGCGCGTCGGCCTCGAACTCCACGCCAAGGCAACCCCCCAGCATGCCGAACACCGCCGCCGCGGCCCAGGCCTGCGGCGAACACGACACCGGGTAGCGCGTCGGGCCCTCGCCGTCGCGGCGGGCAAAGCCGCAGAACAGTTCGGGCAGCCGGCTGCCGGCGAAATGCAGGCTGCCTTCGAACGCGGCGCCCAGCAGCTGCAGCGCCGACTCCGCATGGCCATAACGCGCCAGACCCTCGCACACCACCGCGTTGTCGTGCGGCCAGATCGAGCCGTTGTGGTACGACATCGGGTTGTAGCGCGCCTGGCCGGTCCCGAGGGTGCGCAAGCCCCAGCCGGAGAACAGATCGGGCTCCAGCAGGCGGCGCGCCATGCGCGCGGCGTGCTCCGGCGCCGCGATGCCGGCCCACAGCGCATGGCCGGCGTTGGACGATGCCACTTCGCATGGCTGCTTGTCGCCATCGAGCGCCAGCGCGTACAGGCCGAGCTGGTCGCACCAGAAGCGCTGCTGGAACTGCTTCTTCAGCGCCTCGGCCTCGTGGTGCCAGCGCTGCGCGTCCTCGTGCTCGCCCAGCTCGCGCGCCAGCTCGGCCGCGCCGCGCTTGGCGGCGTACACATAGCCCTGCACTTCGCACAGCGCGATCGGCGCCGCCGCCATGCGGCCGTCGGCATGGAACACCGAGTCGTGCGAGTCCTTCCAGCCTTGCTGGATCAGTCCGTCGACGCTCTTGCGCGCGTACTCGACAAAGCCGTCGCCGTCGTGGTCGCCGTAGTGCTCCATCCAGTGCAGCGCGGCCACGATGTGGGGCCACACCGAGCGGATGAACTCCATATCCGCCGTGCGGCGCCAGTAGGCCGCCGCCAGCACCACGAACAGCGGCGTGGCGTCGACCGAGCCGTAGTAGCGCTCGAACGGCACCTCGCGCGTGGCGGCCATCTCGCTGGCGCGCGCCTCGTGCAGGATCTTGCCCGGTTCGGCATCGGTGCTCGGGTCGACCTCGGTGGCCTGCGTCGACGCCAGGAACGCCAGCACGCCGCGCGCCAGCTGCGGCTGCACCCACAGGCATTGGTGCGCGGTGAGCAGCCCGTCGCGGCCGAAGGTGGTGCAGTACCACGGCACGCCGGCGAACGGAAACGGACCGGTCGGCAACGTGGTGGTCAGCATGTCGAGATCGGAGCCCGAACGCTCGAGCCAGCGGTCCATCATCGGGTTGGAGCTGCTGATGCGGCTGCGCCCGGTGGCGGCGCGCTGCAGCTGCGCCTCGTGGCGCTGGCGTGCGGCCACCATGGGCAACGGCTGGCTCAGCTGTGCTCCCGGTCGCTCGCAGGTGATCTGCCAGCGCAGCACCGCCTGTTCAGCGGGGGCGAGCTCGAGCGTGAAGTGCGCCGAGCCGGCGTCGAGCGCCTGCGGCGCCGGATCGAAGCGCACCACGGTGCGGCGGCGCCGCCCATCGAGACCGAGGTATTCGAAGCTCAGCGCGCCGCCGTCAAGCGCCGGCGGCGCCAGCGTGCCGTGGCGCTCGCGCGCCATGCCACGGACCTCGAACAGGTCGGCATAGTCGGCCGCGAGCTTGAGCTCCAGATGCAGCCGCAGCGCGCCCAGACCGTGGTTGGTGAGCTGCAGTTCCTCGTGGCAGGCGCTGTCGAACAGCAGCTTCTGGCGCAGCAGGTGCACGCGCCCTTTCTGCACCACCACGCGGCCGTCGCGCGTGAGGTCGGGGTTCATCAGTCCCACCGCGAGCACGCTGCCGTCGTCGCGCACGGCGGTGTGCAGGTGCAGCGGGCGCACGCCTTCGAGCAGCAGCTCCAGGTGCGACAGGTAACGCGTGTCCTGCAGGTACAGGCCCTGGTCGCCGCCTTCCCACGGCACGATGTCGCCATAACGGTCGAACAGCGCGAACAGGTCTTCGCGCTTGAGCGGCTGCGGCTGCGCCTCGGCCGGCGCACTGGTGGCCAGCACGTACCAGCGGCCGCCGATCTGGATCGGACGGGGTTCGCTCATCGCGCTAGGCTAAGCGATCGACGGACTCTCCTAAGGGATCGAGGGGCTTTCGACCGCGCTGTCGTCGCCTTGCTGCAGGCGCGCGGCGCCGAGCGCGGCATACACCTCCACATACCGCTCGGCCATGCGGCGCGCGGTGAAGCGCCGCTCGTAGGCGGCGCGGCAGGTGCCGCGCTGGATCTCGCCGATGCGGCGCGCGGCCTCGACGGCCTGGCCCATGTCCTCGACCACGAAACCGGTGCGGCCGTGCTCGATGACCTCGGACACCGAGCCGCAGCGCCACGCGATCACCGGCGTGCCGCAGGCCAGCGCCTCGATCATCACCAGGCCGAACGGCTCCGGCCAGTCGATCGGGAACAGCACCGCGCGTGCACCGCCGAGGAAGTCGTTCTTCTCTTCTTCGCCGATCTCGCCGATGTAGTCGACCAGCGGATGGTCCAGCAGCGGCCGGATCGCGCGCTCGAAGTACGCCTCGTCGACGCGGTCCACCTTGGCGGCGATGCGCAGCCGGACGCCCGCGGCCTGGGCCAGCTGGATCGCGCGGTCGACGCGCTTCTCCGGCGAGATGCGGCCGACGAACGCGAAGTAGTCGTCCGGCCGCTCGCGAAACGTGTACAGCGACTCCGGCACGCCGTGGTGCACGGTGGCGAGCCAGCGGCAGGCGTCGCCCAGCGGCTTGCGCTGCGCCTGTGAGATCGACACCAGCGCCTGCTCGCGAAAGTGCCGGTGCAGCGCCACGTGGTCGGGCAGGTCCAGGCGGCCGTGCAGCGTGGTCAGGCACGGCGTCGGGCACCGCCGCACCAGCGGGTAGTGCAGGAAGTCGACGTGGAAGTGCACCACGTCGAAGTCCGGCGCTTGCTGGAACACTTGATCGAGCATCACCGTGTGCCACATCAGCCAGTCGGGGCGGCGCGGATCGAGCCGCAGGCTGCGCTGCACCACCGGCACCAGCTGCGCGCGCGTCTGCGAGTCGCCGCTGGCAAACAAGGTCACGTCATGACCGAGGTCGACCAGCGCCTCGGTGAGATACGACACCACCCGTTCTGTGCCGCCATACGTCCTGGGCGGCACGCTTTCCACCAGCGGTGCAACTTGTGCGATCTTCATCGTCATGCCATCTGTTGTAGGACATTGCTTAACCCGGGCTGGTCTCCGGCTCGGGTTCCACTGGGAGATGGAGCAAACGGAATGCCGGGCGATCGGCGAAGGTGCGCTGCAACAGCGGCTTGGCCACGTTGTAGACCGGCACGCCATTGACGGTGCGGCCCTCGAGCGCACCGCGGTGCGCATGGCCGTGCACGACGAAATCCACCGGGTAACGCAGCAGCGGATCCTCCAGGCGGCTGCTGCCGAGAAAGGCATAGATCTCCAGCGGCTCGCCCTGCACGGTGCCGGTGATCGGCGCGTAATGCAGCATGGCGATGCGGTGCCGCGTGCGCAGCTTGGCCAGCGCCGACTCCAGCTTCATTGCCTCGTGCAGCGCTTCGTTGACGAACTGCTTGATCGCCGGCTCGCCCCAGGCGCCGAGCGACGCGCGGCCGAAGCCGCCGGCGAAGCCCTTGGCACCGGCGATGCCGATGCCGTGCACCTCGACGGCTTCGCCATCGAGCACCTGCACGCCGGCCGCCTGCAGCGTGCGGCGCACGTCGTCGGCCACGCCGGACTCGTAGTCGTGGTTGCCGAGCACGGCGACCACCGGCACCGAAACCACGCTCAGTTCGTCGGCCAGCACCTTGGCTTCCTTGACGGTGCCGTAGTCGGTGAGGTCGCCGCACAACATCAACGCGTCGGCGGCCTCGGTGGCCTGGGCGAAGAAGTGGCGCAAGGTACCTGCCGACGCTTCGGTGCAATGCAGGTCGCCGACGGCGGCGAAACGGATCTCTTCCTTGTCGGTCATGGCGTTCCTTTTCTTTGCCGCAGCGCGGCAAACGGCGCGCCTGCGGCACGCGCCTTGCCATCTGGTTGTGATGGCCACCATCGAAGGGTTGGAGAGCGCGGCACCTTTTTACAAGCACCTGTTGCAGACGCTGCAGGTGCACGGCGTGCCATTCCTCGTGGGCGGAGCATTCGGCTTTGCGCACTTCACGGGCATCCGGCGTCCGACCAAGGACCTGGACATCTTCATCCGCCAGCGCCATTGGGCGCAGCTGGAGCGGCTGGCGCAGCGGCAGGGTTATCGCGCCGAGCTGGCCTTTGCGCACTGGCTCGGCAAGGTGCACAACCACAACGGCTTCGTCGACGTGATCTTCAATTCCGGCAACGGGCTGTCGCCGGTGGACGACGCCTGGTTCGAGCATGCCTGCGATGCGCGGCTGTTCGACCTTCCGGTGCGGGTGGCACCGCCCGAGGAGAGCCTGTGGACCAAGGCCTTCATCATGGAACGCGAGCGCTACGACGGCGCCGACGTGGCGCACCTGCTGCACGCCTGCGCGCCGCGCCTGGACTGGCAGCGCCTGCTCAGCCGCTTTGGGCCGCATTGGCGCGTGCTGTTGTCGCACCTGGTGCTGTTCGGCTTCATCTACCCGGGTGAGCGCGCGTTGATTCCGCGTTGGCTGATGGACGAGCTGATCGAGCGCCTGGGCGCCGAGACGCACGGCCCGCCGCCGCGCAGCGCAGAATGCGCCGGCACGTTGTTGTCGCGCGAGCAGTACCTGCCCGACGTGGCGCAGCGCGGCTACGACGACCCGCGCCTGGCGCCGCCAAGCACCATGTCGCCGGCCGACGTGGCCGAGTGGACGACGGCGATCCCGGGGTCGTCCGTCGCGCCGCCACCGGCGCGCAAGCCAGCGGGCACGAAGCGAGCGCGTCCTCGCGGCGGAGGGAATCCCTAGGCCGGCGGCGGCCGGCAAAATGGCTTGTGATACCTTTTTCGCCAGCGCCGGCCGCTCTTGAGGCGGCCCGGTGTGCGGAGCACGGAGGAACCCATTGAACGCCGCCGCGAGCACCACCGAACCGGCCACCGACCTGGCTGCCTCGATCGATCACGCCGCTGCCGCGGTCGAGGAGCGTGTGATCGCCTGGCGGCGCGACTTCCACCAGCATCCGGAGCTCGGCAACCGCGAGACGCGCACCGCCGCCATCGTCGCCGAGCATCTGAAGAGTCTCGGCCTCGACGAAGTGCGCACGGGCGTGGCCCACACCGGCGTGGTGGGTCTGCTGAAGGGCAAGCTGCCCGGCAAGGTGGTGGCGCTGCGTGCCGACATGGACGCGCTGCCGGTGACCGAAGAGGTCGACGTGCCGTTTGCGTCCAAGGTGCGCACCATCTGGAACGGCGAAGAGGTGGGCGTGATGCACGCCTGCGGCCACGATTGCCACACCGCCGTGCTGCTGGGCGTGGCCACGGTGCTGGCCGGCCTGCGCAAGCGGCTGCGCGGCACGGTGAAGTTCATCTTCCAGCCGGCCGAGGAGATGCCGCCCAAAGGCGAAGAAGGCGGCGCCAAGCTGATGATCCAGGAAGGCGCGCTGGAGCACCCCGCGCCGCAGGCGATCTTCGGCCTGCACGTCACGTCGCGCCAGAACGTGGGCCACATCGGCTACCGGCCCGGCCCGACGATGGCCAGCTCCGATCGTTTCAGCATCACCGTGCACGGGCGCCAGACGCACGGCGCGGCACCGTGGCTGGGGGTGGATCCGATCGTCACGTCGGCCCAGGTGGTGCTGGGGCTGCAAACCGTGGTGAGCCGCGGCGTCGACATCGCGCGCGAGCCGGCGGTGGTCACGGTGGGCATGATCCGCGGCGGCGTGCGCGAGAACATCATCCCCGACAACGTCGAGATGCGCGGCACGATCCGCACCTTTGACGAAGGCATGCGCGACGACGTGCACGAGCGCGTGAGCACGATGGCCGAGGCGATCGCGCGCGGCTCGCGCGCCGGCTGCACGGTGTGCATCGAGAAGAACTATCCGGTCACGGTGAACGACCCGGCGCTGACCGCGCAGATGCTGCCCACGCTGCAGCGCGTGGCCGGCGCCGACAAGGTGCAGTTTGTCCCCAAGGTGACCGGCTCCGAGGACTTCTCGTACTTCCAGCAGCTGGTGCCCGGGCTGTTCTTCTTCATCGGCGTCACGCGGCCCGACCTCGACCCGAGCAAGGCGCCGGCCAACCACTCGCCGCGCTTCCACGTCGACGAGCGCGCGCTGCTGCTCGGCGTGCGTGCATTGGCACACGTGGCCTGCGACTGGCTCGAAGCCGGCTGACCCGCCGCGGCGCGCGCCCACGGTGCACGTGCCATCATGCGCTTGTGCTCAAGACGCTGAAGGACCTGTTCGACAACCTGATGCCGCCGCCGGCGGTCGGCGGCGCGCAGTCCGACGAACACGCGCTGCAGCTGGCCACCGCGGTGATGCTGGTGGAGGTGATGCGCGCCGACGCCACCTTCCACGCCGGCGAACGCGAGGCGGTGCACGCGGCGCTGCGCGAGAAGTTTGCGCTGGGCGCCGACGAGGCGGCGCGGCTGGCCGAATTGGCCGAAGCCACCGCGCACCGGGCCACCGACCTCTACACCTTCACGTCGCGCATCGACGAGCGCTTCGGCATGCAGCAGAAGATCCGCATGATCGAGCTGATGTGGGGCATCGCCTACGCCGACGGCCACCTGAGCGACCACGAGCGCCACGTGATGTGGCGCATCGCCGACCTGCTGCACGTGCCGCAGGGCGCGTATGTGCATGCGCGCATGCGGGCGCGCGAAGCGGCCGCTTCGTGATGCGGGCGCGTGAAGCGGCCGCGTCATGATGCCCGCGCCCGACGCGGCGGCGCCCTGAAGCCCGAGCCCATGCGCCAGGACGTCGCCCTCCACCACGCCAGCCGCCTGGTGAACCACGGCCCCACCGTGCTCGTGACCACCGAAAACGACGGCCGCCGCAACATCATGGCCGCCGCGTGGTCGATGCCGGTGGAGTTCACGCCGCCGCGCATCGCGGTGGTGGTGGACAAGAAAACCTTCACCAGCGAGCTGCTGCAGGCGAGCGGCCGTTTCGCGTTGTGCCTGCCAGTGCCGGCGCTGGCCGACCTCACCTATCGGGTGGGCAGCGAAAGCGGCCGCGACCTCCAGGGCAGCGACAAGTTCGTACGCCACGGCATCGGCACCTTCGCCGGACCGGTGCTCGGGTTGCCGTGGGTCGAAGGCTGCTGCGCCTGGCTCGAGCTGCGCCACATCCCCGAGGCGCACACCGAACAGGCCTACGACACCGTGTTCGGCGAGGTGGTGTCGGCGCAGGCCGATGACCGCGTGTTCGCCAACGGGCGCTGGTCGTTCCGCGCCGACAACGCCGCGTGGCACACGCTGCACCACCTGGGCGCCGGCGCGTTCGCGGTGCCCTCGCGGGTGGTGCAGGGCACGCTGCTGCGACCCTGACGCGCGCGGCGCGGGGCACGCTCTTTGCCCCGCCAGGTGGCATGGACCGTCGGAAAGAGCTCGACGATCTGGCCCAGGTCGACCGCCTGATCGAAGACGCCGAACGGCGCATCGACGAGCTCGAGCGCCTGATGCGCGAGGCTGTGGCCGACTGGCACGACGTGACCAGGGCCGAAGATCTGCTCGCGCAGCTGCGCCTGACGCTGGTCAAGTACAAGGCGAGGCGCGCCGCGATTGCTCAGTTCATCGACGACATGGAGTCGGGGCGGCTCTGAGCCGCCCCGGGCCACCGGTCACTTGGCGTACACCTTGGCCAGCGTGGCCGCGTCGCCCTCGACCTTGCTGACGAGGTTGTCGGCGCCAAAGGTCACGGTGAACGGCGCAAAGCTCGACAGCCAATACTTCCACTCCTTGGCGTCCAGGCTGGGGTTCTCGCTGCTCATCGGATAGCCCACCGCCATCAGCACCTGCTCCTTGGTCATGCCGTTGGCCACCTTGAACGACTCGATGGCGGCGCGGATCGGCGGCCGGGCGGCGGCGACCTTGGGGCGCGGGTCCTCCTTGACGATGTAGCGCCGGGCGAAGACGTCGAGCGACAGGTCGCGGCTGTAGTCGTTGCCGATCGACGAACGCTTGCCGTCGATCAGCACGTGCACGCGGTAGCGGCCGAAGCCGTCGTGCTTCAGCGGCGTGCCCACGCGCACCACGGTGGCCTTGTCTTCCTCGTAGTTGCTGTCGGAGATCCAGCTGCCGTTGGCGCGCATGTTGCAGCACAGGAAACCTTCGCCGAGATCCTGCGTCTGCGCCTGGGCGGTGGATCCGATGGCCAGCGAAAACAGCGCGAGCAGTCGTCGTGCGGACATGAGCCCTCCCTTTGTGTGTCCGGACCGAATTATTGCTTCGGCCGGCAGCGGCACGCCGAGCTGTCCTGCCAGGCCATTGACCGGCACGGACCGCTTCAGAGGGCCGGTTCGGACGGTTTGGTGCCGATCAGGCTGGCGAACGCAATGTGGCCGAACCATTCGCGCGCGCCGCTGCGGCGCCGCCCCTCTGCCTTGAGAGCATCCGCTGTCGACGCGTCGATGCATCCTGCGGCGACCAGTGCGTCTGCGCCGCGCTCGATCCAGGTCAGCATGTATCCGGCCTGCGGAGCCTCGACGTAGCCATGGCCCTGCATCGATGCGTCGGCAAAGCCCATCGCCTCGACCAGCTGCGGCAGGCGCCGCATCAACCAGGGATCGTGCACGAATCCGGAAAGAAAGGCCTCAACGCACGCCTGCAGCGGATCGGTGGGATTTCTCGCGACCGTGGCGGTCGCGTAGTCGCCGTCGAAGATCGCCAGCCACCCGCCTGGGCGCAACACCCGGTGGGCCTCGCCGACGAGCAGCTGAGGTTGTGGAACATGGCTCAACGTGGTGTTGAGCACGACGCCATCGAACGACTCCTGGCGATGCGGCAGCGAGCGGCCGTCGGCGCACTCGAACGACACGTGTGCGAGATCGCTGGCCAACGAGCGGGCGCGATCGATGAACACCGGCGACGGATCGACGCCCACCACACTCGCCACGTGCGTTTGCCGGGCCAGCGTGCGACAGATGAAACCGGTCCCGCAGCCGATCTCGAGTACGCGGCTGCTGCCTTTCCACGGCACCGCCGCCAGATACGCCGTGACCATGGCCCGGTAGCGCGGGTCGGTCGCGCGCAGCTCGATCACGTCGGCAAGCCGCTCCTGGATCGCACGATCCGCTTGCGCGATGGTTGCGTACACATCAGGCATGGCGTCCTCCGATTGGCGTCGCCCCAGACAACTGGTGCGCTTGAGTCGGACCCGAACGATGCGCCTTACTTTTCCTGGTCGTCGTCGCGGTAGCCGCGCCAGCGCGCCATGGCCTGGCGCATCAGCTCGGCCTGGTCGCGGAACTTGCGGCAGGCCGCGCAGATGCCCAGATGGAACTGCAGCATGGTGCTCTCGCCGGTCGTGAGCTCGCGATCCTGCTCCTGCAACAACAGGCGGGTGGCTTCACGACAGCTGTATTTGTCCATGGGCTCTGCTCAAGCGACCGCCCGACCGGAAAACCAGCCCTGCTGGAGGCAATCGCGCAGGCGCAAACGCGCCCGATGCAGCAGGACCCACAGGTTGGTCGGCGTGATCGACAGCTCCTTACAGATCTCGTCGGTGCTCAGCTCGAGCCACTCGCGCATCATGAAGACGCGGCCCTGCGTGGCCGGCAGGCGCTCCATGCACAGCTCGAGCACCTCGAAGAACTGGCGCTGGCCCAGCGTGCGCTCCGGATCGCCCCATTCCTGGGGCGCCTCGCGCCAGTGGCCGTCGGCCCGGAACAGCAGCTCGTCGACATCGGTCTCGTCGTCGTCGCTCAGGATCGTGCATTCGCGGCTGTGGCGGCGCAGCTGGTCGATGACCTTGTGCTTCAGGATGCCGACCAGCCAGGTCTTCAGCTGCGACTGGCCGGCAAAGGCCTGCGGCTTCTCCAGCGCCGCCAGCACGGTCTCGGACACCGCATCCTCGGCCAGCGCATCGTTGCGCAGCTGCGAGCGGGCGTAGCGCAGCAGCTGCGGTCGCAGGGATTCGACTTGGGCGAAGAACTCGGTCATGCGCGGCGCGTGCAACGGCAGCCGCGAGTGTATCGGCCCGGCCGGCGCGGCGGCGGGGCCGGACCGACCGGCGCCCGTTCACGGCGCCGCCGCCACACGTGGCGTAAGGAATCGACCGAGCGCGCGACAGACGGCCCCGAGGGACATGCGAAAGCATGTTCACCGACGAAGGAGCAATCTTTCACTCTCACCGCGGCCACGCAGCCGCACCTCAACCCAAGGAGCAACCATGAAAAGCACTCTCACTCTGCGCGTGGCCGCTGCAGCCCTGCTGTCGATCGGCGCGCTGTCGGCTGCACAGGCCGGCGAATGCCCGGCCGACCAGCGCCGGCCCAATGGCACCGGTCAACCGATGTCGGCGTTGGGCCCCAGCGGCGTGACCGACGCGGTGATCACGTCGATCGACGTGGCCAAGGAGCCGCTGTCGATCCAGGGCCGCCTGTTCCGCGCGCGCAAGCTCGACATCGCGCCCGGCGGCGTGGTGCCGTGGCACAGCCACGGCGACCGCCCCGCACTGCTGCTGATCGCCTCGGGCGAGATCACCGAGTACGCCAGCACCTGCGCCGTGCCGATCCAGCACAAGACCGGCGACATCACGCCCGAGCGCTACCCCACGTCGCACTGGTGGAAGAACAACGGCAGCAAGCCGGTGGTGATCTATGCGTTCGACCTGTTCCGCTCGGAAGACAAGCACGACGAACACATGATGTGAGTTTGCCGGCGAGGTCCACTGAACCGGTAGCAACGCCATGTTCCGCGACGTTACGGTCGCCCCGATGGCGTTCCTGACCCTGGTGGACCTCCTTGCCGGCCCGGCCACGGACACGACGGCCGTGCCCGACAACCCCAAACCCTTCCCACAGGATCCATCATGACCCCCTCCCTCCGCTCCCTCGTCACCGGCTCGCTGCTCGCGCTGAGCATCGCGCTGCCGATGCAAGCCCAGGCACGCGACAACGGCGTGCAACGCGTGAAGAGCGCCTATTCGATGGAAGAGTCGATTGCGCGCGTCAAGGCCGACATCGCGGCCAAGGGCATCACCTTCTTCAACGAGATCGACCAGACGGCGCTCGCCGCCAAGAACGGCATCGCGCTGCGCCGCTCGACGCTGCTGGAGTTCGGCAACCCGGCGCTCGGCACGCAGTTCATCACCGGCAACCCCGACGCAGGCCTGGATTGGCCGGTGCGTCTGCTGTTCACGCAGGACGACGGCGGCCAGGTGTGGGCGGTGTGGACCGACTTTGCATGGATCGCCCAGCGCCACGGCATCACCAGCCGCGATGCGCAGTTCAACATGGCCACGCAGGTGGTGCGCTCGATCACGTCGACGTTGAAGCCGGCGCCCTGAGGCCACTGCTCGCCACCGCAGACGACAAGAGGAGACCGCCATGAACGTGCACCCGATCGAACGCGCCGCCGTCGCTGCGGCCACGGCCGCCCCGCCCGCCGCCGACACGGCGCACACGCGCGAGACGCTGGTGCAGCAGTGCGCGGCGCTGGCGCGCCAGATCGCCGACGTGCTGCTGGCCAACGTGCAGAACACCACGTCGCTCAACCTGTCGGCCGCGCGCGCGCTGCTGGCGCATGGCCGCATCCCGGTGCCGGCCAACCTGCAGCAGCGCAGCGACACCTGGCGCCATTCGTGGCGCAGCTTCGAGATCTGCGCCACGTCGGCCGATCAGGTGCTCAACCTCACACGCGGCCATGTCGAGCGCACCACCGCGGCGCTGTGGCGCACCACCGAACGATTGCTCGACGAGATGCAGCAGCTCGACGGAGTTCGTGCCGCCGCGCTGCGCAGCGCGTTCGACGGCGCGCGCGAAGCCCAGTCCGCCTACTGGCAGGCGACGCAGCAGGTGCACAGCGAACTCGTGGCGCTCGTGCAATCGCCGCTGCGACACACGGAACGTTCGCACGGCGCGCACTGAGAGCACTTCGCGCCGCGAGGCGCGAGGCGCGCCGCCTCAACCGCTGACCGCCGGCCCGCTCCAGCCGCCGCCGAGCACCTTGTACAGCGTGACCTGGTTGACCAGCCGCGACAGGCGCACGCTGATCAGGTCCTGCTGCGCGGCATACATCGAGCGCTGCGCATCGAGCACGGCGAGGTAACTCTCGGCGCCCTGGCGGAACCGTATGTCGGACAGCCGGTGGCTGTCGGCCGCGGCGTCCACCAGCGACTGCTGTGCGCCGAGCTGCTCGCCGAGCATGCCGCGCGCGGCCAGTGCATCGGCCACCTCGCGGAACGCGCCCTGGACCGCGCGCTCGTATTCGGCCAGCGTGATGTCGCGCTCGACCTCGGCGGCCTGCAGCGTGGCGCGGTTGCGCCCGCCGTCGAAGATCGGCAGGACCACCTGCGGCACGAAGCTCCACGCGCCCGCTCCACCGCGGAACAAGTCGGACAGCGTGGAGCTGGCCACACCACCGGCCGCGGTGAGCGTCACGCTCGGAAAGAACGCCGCGCGTGCCGCGCCGATGTTGGCGTGCGCGGCTTGCAGCCGGTGCTCGGCCTGGCGGATGTCGGGCCGGCGCTGCAACACCTCGGACGGCACGCCGACCGGCACGTCGGCCAGCGACGCCACCGGCGCCAGGCCGTCGGGCAACCACTCGGCGCGCAGCGGCGTGCCGAGCAGCAGCGCGAGCGCGTTCTCGTCCTGCGCCACCCGGCTTGTGAAACGCGCGACGTCGGCGCGCGCTGCATCGACGGTGGTCTGTGCGCGCCGCAGGTCAAGCTGCGACGCGGCGCCGAGCTCGAAGCGCCGGCGGATCAGCGTGTAGGCGCTGTGCTGCGTGTCGAAGGTGCTCTGCGCCAGGCGCAGCCGCTCGCGATCGGCGGCCAGCGTCAGGTAGGCGTTGGCCACCTCGCTGATCAGACTGATGTGCACGCTGCGGCGCGCTTCGGCGGTGGAGAAGTACGCCTGCAGCGCCTGCTCGTTGAGGTTGCGCACGCGTCCGAACAGGTCGATCTCGTAGAGGCTGAATCCGATGCCGGCCTCGTACTGGCGCGACGTCGTGCGTTCACCGGTGGGCGACAGGCCCGCCGGCACGCGCTGCGCGCTGAAGCCGGCCGCGGCGTCCACCGTCGGATACCGATCGGCGCGCTGGATCTGGTACAGCGCGCGCGCCCGGTCGATCTGCAGCGCGGCGACGCGCAGGTCGCGGTTGTGGGTCAGCGCCTGCGCCACCAGCTCGCGCAGCCGCGCATCCACGAAGAAGTCCTGCCACGCGAGGTCGGCGGCGCTACCGGCCGCACCCGTGGCGGCATACGACGGCCCGCTCGGCCACGCCGCCGGCACCGGCGCCGCCGGGCGCTGCACCTCAGGTGCCAGGTTGGCGCAGGCGGCGAGCACGGCCGCCACCAGCAAGGGAAGCGTGAAAGTGAAGAGGCGTTTCATGTGCGTGCGTCCTCAAATCGATCGGCTCATGCGGCGACCGCTGCGGCCTGGAGCCGCCCCGCCGCATGCGCCGCGCTGCGGTCCTTGGCGATCAGCGCGTAGAACACCGGCACCACCACCAGCGTGAACACCGTGCCCACCACCATGCCGGTGACCAGCACCGTGCCGATGCTGTTGCGCGCCTCGGCACCGGGGCCCGACACCAGCACCAGCGGCAGGTGGCCGAACACGGTGGCCGCCGACGTCATCAGCACCGGACGCAGCCTTGTGAGCGCGGCCTCGCGCAGTGCCGCGAGCTTGGCCCGCCCGCGCTCCTGCAGCGTGTTGGCGAACTCGACGATCAGGATGCCGTTCTTCGCGATCAGGCCCACCAGCGTGATCAGGCCCACCTGCGAGTAGATGTTGATCGTCGTCAGGTCGAGGAAGCTGAACACCAGCGCGCCGGAGATCGCCAGCGGCACCGAGCCGAGCAGCACGATCAGCGGATCGCGGAAGCTCTTGAACTGCGCCGCCAGCACGAGATAGATCAGCACCAGCGAGAAGCCCAGGGTCAGTGCGAGCGCGCCGCCCTCGTGGCGGATCTGGCGCGACTCGCCGGCATGGTCGAGCGTGATGCTCGAGCCGCCGGCGGCGCGCGCGGCGTCTTCCAGCACGCGCAGGCCCTCTTCCTTGGTCACGCCGGGCTTCACGCCGCCGAACACGCGCAGCGCGTTGCGCTGCTGGAAGCGGTTGAGCGTGCGCGGCGCGGTGCTGGTCTCGATGTGCGCAAAGGTCGACACCGGCACCAGGTCGCCGGCCGGCGTCTTGATCTTCAGGTCGAGCAGCGGCGCCAGCGACGCGCGGCCGTCGTCGCCGATCTGCGGGATCACCTTGTAGCTGCGGTCGAAGAAGTTGAAGCGGTTGACGTGGTTGCCGCCGAGCAGCGTGCCGAGCTCGCGGCCGACGCCGGCGAGGTCGAGGCCGAGGTCGGCGATGCGCTCGCGGTCGAGCACCACGCGCGCCTCGGGCAGGTCGATCTTCAGGTCGGTGTCCACGTACAGGAACTTGCCGCTCTGCAATCCGGCGCCCACCACCTGCTGCACGATACCCTGCAGCTGCTCGGGCGCCACGTCGCTTTGCAGCACCAGCTCCACGTCGTACTGGCCCGGCGTGGGCAGCGGCGGATCGAGGCGTGGGAACACGCGCAACCCCGGCACCTGCGACACCGCGCCGTAGACCTCGCCGTACATCTGCTCGGTGGAACGCTCGCGCTGGGTCCAATCCTTGGCGACGATGCCGCCGAAGCCGCCCCAGTTGGCGGTAAGCGACCAGGTGAACTCGGTTTCCGGGAACGCGCGCACCGCCTTCACCACGTCGAGGTGGTCGCGGTTGGTCGCCGCCAGCGACGCATCGGGCGAGGCCTCGAAGAACAGGCTGATGTGGCGCTGGTCCTCCACCGGCGCCAGCTCCTGGCGCGAGAAGGTGTACAGCGGATAGGCGGCGGCGCTGATCAGCAGCGCGGCGCCGACGATCGTCCAGCGCATCGCCAGCGACACCTCGAGCACACGCGCATAGAAAGCCCGCACGCGGTCGAACTGCAGGTTGACCCAGCGCGTGAGCCGGCCCTGGTGCCCGCTCTCGTGCACGAAGTGCGCGCTCATCACCGGCGACAGCGTGATCGCGACGATGCCCGAGACCACCACCGCGGCGGCCAGCGTGATCGCGAACTCGAGGAACAGCGCACCGGTGAGGCCGCTCTGGATGCCGATGGGCGCGTACACCGCGGCCAGCGTGATCGTCATCGCGACGATCGGCCCGAGCAGCTCGCGCGCGCCGGCCAGTGCGGCTTCGATGCGGGTCTTGCCCTCGCGCACGTGGCGCTCGACGTTTTCCACCACGACGATCGCGTCGTCGACCACCAGGCCCACCGACAGCACGATCGCCAGGATGGTCAGCAGGTTGAGGCTGAAGCCGAACGCGAACATCACCGCGCCAGCGCCGATCAGCGACACCGGCATCGCCACCAGCGGCACCAGCGCGGTGCGCGCCGAGCCGAGGAACAGGAACACCACCAGCGCGACGATGCCCACGGTCTCGGCCAGCGTCTTGCTGATCTCGGTGAGCGCGTCGCGCATGAACATCGTGCCGTCCCACACCAGCCGCATCTCGATGTCCTTGGGCAGCGTCGGACGGATCTCTTGCATCTTGGCGCGCAGGCCGTCGGCCACCTGCAGCTCGTTGGCGCCCGGCACCGGCCAGATGCCGAGGTAGACGCCCTCCTGCGCGTTGTACTTGGCCACCAGCTGCGCCTCTTCGGCACCCAGCTCCACGCGTGCCACGTCGGCCAGCCGCACCACCGCGCCGCGGCGCTCGGCGACGATCAGCTGCTTGAACTCCTCGACCGAGCGCAAGTCGGTGTTGGCCAGCACGTTGACCTGCACCAGGTCGTTGCGCGTCTGGCCTACCGCGGCGAGGTAGTTGTTGCGCTGGAGCGCGGCCTGCACGTCGCCGGGCGTCAGGTTCAACGCGGCGAGGCGGTGCGGATCGATCCACACGCGCATCGCGATGTTGCGGCCGCCTTCGTTGTTGGTGACGCGCTGCACGCCGTTGATGGTGGCCAGCTGCGGCTGCACGTTGCGCAGCAGGTAGTCGGTGATGGCCGACACGCTGCGCTCGCTGGAGTTGAAGCTCAGATAGAACGTGCCGTACGGACGGTCGGCGCGCTGCACCTCCAGCGCCGGCGGCTCGGCCTCGGCCGGCAGCTCGGAGCGCACCTGCTGCAATCGTGCCGTCACCTCGGCGAGCGCGGCGGTCGAGCTGTGGTTGAGCTTGAGGCGCACGGTCACCGTGCTGACGCCGGCGCGGCTGCTCGACTCCACATGGTCGACGCCGCTGATCGCCGACACCGCGCGCTCGATCGGCGTGGTGAGAAAGCCGCGCACGGTCTCGGCACTGGCGCCGGTGTAGACCGTGGTGATGATCACCGACGAGCTTTCCAGATTCGGGTACTGCTGCACCGGCAGCGTGGCCAGCGAACGCCAGCCGATCAGGACGATCACGAGGTTGACCACCACCGCGAGGACCGGGTGCTTGATGAAGAGATCGGTGATCGAGCGCATGTCAGTTTCAACCGTGCGAATGGGTTTCGATGGACAAAGCGGTGCCCGTCGCGGCGCGCGGACGCGCCGCCGTCAGGACCCGGTGATGCGGTGTGGGGCCGGCGCGATCAGCCGCCGCCGGCGCCGGGCGTTCGCGCCGCCGCGTTGCGGGCGGTGGTGTTGCTCGACACCGCCACGCGCACGGCGTCGCGCAGCTTGAACGAGCCCGAGGTGGCCACCTGCTCGCCGGCCGTGAGACCTTCGACGATCAGCACCTCGTCGCCGAGCGTGGCGCCCACGCGCACGGGACGCGACGACGCGCGCATCTGTCGGTGCGCATCGGCCGCCAGCACGAACACATGGTCGCCGCTCGGCCCCTTGCGCAGCGCGGTGGCCGGAATCGCCACCACGCGGCTCGGCGCGCCGACGCCCACGCTGACGCGCACCGACGAGCCCGGCACCGGCGCCACTGCGGCCTTCGCGCCCTTCGTGTTGAGCTCGATGCGCGCGCGCACCGTGCTGTTGCGCGTGGCCGGATCCACCCGGGCATCGAGCGCCGCCACCTTGGCCACGATCGGCTCGATCGTGTGGCCGGCGAACACGTCGACGCGGTCGCCGGGCTTCAGGCCCGCAGCCACCGCCTGAGGCACGGCAAAGTCCACGTGCAGCGCATCGTCGACGCTCTGCAGCGTGGTGAGCGGCGTGCCTTCGTTCAGGTATTGGCCCGGATGCACGTCGGCCAGGCCGACGCGCGCGCGAAACGGCACGCGGATGGTCTTGCGCGCGATGACGGCCTGCGTGCGCGCGATCTGCGCCAGGGTCACGTCGTGTTCGGCACGCGCCTTGTCGACCTCGACGTCCGAGGTGGCGTTGTGCTCGCGCAGCTTCTCCAGGCGCTCGAGCGCGCTTCTGGCCAGCGCGAGCTGCGCCTGCTGCGCCCTCAGGTCGGCCTCCTCCACCGACACGTCGAGCGCGACCAGCACGGTGCCCGGCTCGACGATCTGCCCCGGGTGCAGCGCCACGTGCTTCACGGTGCCGGCCAGCTCGTTGCGCAGCGTGACCGAACGCAGTGCGAGCACGGTGCCGATCGCGCTCACCGATGGGCGGTGCTCGCGCGGCTGCGCCATGGCGGCGCTGACCGACTCGGTCGGCTCGGGTGCCTGGGCCGATGCGGCATCGGCGTCGGCCAGCGATGCGTACTTCCAGCCGGCAAGGCTCGCGCCCACACCGGCCACCGAAACGAGCAGCACGCCCGATGCAATCCAGCGGTTCATCTGTGATGCCTTTCTTTTCACTTGCGGCGCAGCGCGGCGCGCGGGGGCGCCGGCGTCTTGCGCGTTGCGTTGGACTTGCGCTTCGCGGGCCGCTTGTCCGGCTGCGACAGCGCCAGGATGTGTCCGAGCGCGTTGCGCACGCGCACGATCATGTTCTGGTCCACCGGCACGAGGCCGAGCACCCAATACAGCCACAGGCCGTCGATGGCCGCCACCACGGCATCGCCCACGCCCGGCGGCAGGCCATCGTCTTGCGCGACGCGGCGGTACAGCTCGCCGTAGGTGGCGCGCATCGGCTCGATCAGCGCCGGGTTGTGCGCCAGCGCGGCAAACGCTGCGGCCGAGCCGCGGCGGCAGCTCACGCACCATTCGTTCATGTCGCGCAGGTTGGCCTCGAGCAGTGCGCGCGCCATGCGGCCCGGGCCTTCGGGCGTTTCGCGCCAGGCCTGCTCGTAGTGCTCGCGGATCGCGCTGGCGGTGCGCACGACCAGCGCCTGGACCAACCGGTCCTTGTTGGGAAAGTGGTGCAACAAGCCGCCCTTGCTGACGCCGGCCTGTGCCGCCACCGCGTCGAGCGTGAGGCTGGCGATGCCGTCGCGCACGATCACCGCCTCGGCCGCATCGAGCAGCAGGTCCTCGCGCGAAGGCGGCGTGGCGCCGGCGGCGAGGCCGTGCGATGCGCCGGCGGAGGGTGTCGGCAGCGGGCCGCTGAAAGGTCCTGAATCCATGGCGCGAAAGTTAACCGTCCAGCCGGTCGGTCGTCAACCGTCTGGACGGTCTGTTTTGGGTCCATGGCCCGTCGGGCGCTTTTCATCTGTAATCTCCCGGCGCTCCAGCCATGCTCCGATACAGCCTCGGCCTGCCGCCGCATCGGCGCGTGTTTGCCGCCTTCTTCCTCTACGCCTTCACCATCGGCGGCTTCTTTCCGCGCCTGGCCGAACTGCAGCGCTCGATGGGCCTGAGCGAAAGCGAGCTCGGCCTCGGCCTGATCGGCGCGGCCTGCGGCACGCTGGTTTCGCTCACGTTTGCCGGGCGCCCGATCGAGCGCGTGGGACATCGGCTGACGCTGCTGGCGCTGATTCCCGTGCTGGCGTTGTTCTATGCGCTCAGCGCGCATGCCCGCAGCGCGCTGGCGCTCTTCCTTTGCCTGCTGCCCGCCGGGCTTTGCATCGGCGCCATCGAGCTGGTCGTGAACCTGGAGGCCGATCGCGTCGAGCACCAGAGCGGGCGGCGCATCATGAACCGCTCGCACGCGTTCTGGAGCTTCGGCTTCTTCGGTGCGGGCCTGCTCGGTGCGCTCGCCGCGCGTGCGGGCATCTCGCCGCAGTGGCACCTGGCCGCCATGGTGCCGCTCACGGTGGTGGTGCTGCTGCCGCTGCTGGGCGATTTCGAGGCCGCGCCGCAGCGCAGCGGCGGCAGCGACGCGCCGGCGCACCACTTTGCGCGGCCCACGCTGGCGATCATGGCGCTGGTGCTGTTCTCGCTGTCCGGGTTGGTGCTCGAAGGCGCCGGCATCGACTGGTCGGCCATCTACATGCGCGACGTGTTCGGCGCCGCGCCGTTCCTGAGTGGCTTGGCGGTGGCCACCGGCGCATTCGCACAAGGCGCCACGCGATATGTGGCCGACCGCTTTGTCGAGCGCCACAGCCCGCTGGCGATCGCGCGCACGCTGCTGGCGGTGCTCGGCCTGGGCACGCTGATGGTCACGCTGGCGCCGGCATGGCCGCAAGCGCTGCTCGGCTTTGCGCTGATCGGCGTAGGCACCAGCGTGATGTTTCCGCTGGCCATGTCGGCCGCCGCGCAGCGCACCGACCGGCCAGCTGCCACCAACGTGGCGGCGCTGGCGCAGATCTCGTTCGTCAGCTTCCTGCTCGGACCGCCGCTGCTCGGTTTCGTGGCCGAGCACCTGGGCATCCGCTGGACCTTCGGGCTGGGGTTGCCGCTGGTGCTGCTGAGCTGGGCGCTGTCATCGAGCCTGCGCGCGACGACCTCACGGGCCGCGGCCGATCCGCGTTGAGCCCTCGCCGGCGTCGGCGGCTAGTGGTTGCCACCCTCTGGCGGGCTACTAAAAGCGCAGCGTGACCTTGACCAGGGCCGCGCGCTCGAGCTGCGCCGCGGCAGGCGCCCACTCGACGTGGCCGGGATCGAACAGGTTCTGCAGCAGCAGCGAGACATCCAGCGCCGGCGCGCGCCACCCGACGCGCAGGTCGACCGCGGTATAGCTCGGCACGCCGCGATTCGCCAGGGCACCATGGTGCCGCGCCAGCACGTCGAACTCCCAGCCACCCCCGAGGTCGTGCGTCGAGCGCAGGTTCCACCAGGAGCGCGGATCGGACCCGATGTTCTGCGGCGGCTGCAGGTCGACCTGCCCGGGCTTCACGCCCAGCCGCGTGTCCAGGTGCGTGTATCCCGCCTGCAGCCGCCAGCCGTCGGTGACGCGCAGTGCGCCCCAGGTCTCGATGCCCCGCGTGTGGCCCTCGCGGTTGTTCTCCACGCGCGCTGCACCCGGGCCCGGGCCCACGGTGCGCACCTTGTCCAGGTCATGGAAGAAGGCCGTCGCCGAGAGCGACGCATCGGTGCTCAGCTGGCCGCGATAGCCGATCTCATAGACGTTCGCCACCTCCGACTCGAACTCGGGCCCTCCGGCAAGAAGGAACGGCGGATTGCCGGGCAGGAACAGCTCGCGGTCGAAGCGCGACGGGGTGCGAACCGCGCGCGACCCGGCGCCCCACAGCAGGTGCTGGGGCGTGAGGCGCCAGCCCATCCGCACGCTCGGCAGGAACTCCGCACCGGTGTAGCTGTTGTGATCGACCTTGGCACCCACCGACAGGTCGAGGTTCCGACCCAGCGCGATCTCGTCGACGAGGTAGACGTTCCAGCTCCTGAGGTCCTTGTCGGCGGGGATGAGCGCCAGCGCTGCGGAGTTCTGGATCCGGTCGCGCGAGTGGCGCAACCCGGCTCCCCACAGCACACGATGGGCGCCGCGCCGGGCGAGCGCGTGCTGCACGTCGACGTCGGCGATGTACAGGTGCTGTTGCTCGCGTGAGGTGCGGTCGTAGTAGGCCTGCACGCGCAGGGCGTCGCCGTTGCCGAGATCATGTCGCCAGCGGGCCAGCACGTTGGCCCCGTGCAGCGCCTGCGGGTTCGGCGTCTGGTTGCCTTCGCTCGCATAGACGTCACCTTGCACGGTGAACGCGGCCCGGCCGCGCTCCCAGTCGCCACGAAAGCCCGCCTGAAGCCGCTCCGAGCCATCGCGTCGCTCGGTGCCGCCCTCGTCTTCGAGGTTCTTCCATCGCCATTGTTTGGCGTAGACGCGAAAGCTCCCGTCGGCGATATGGCCGCCGTAGCGGGCAAAGGCGCCGGATTCATGCGTCCCGGCGGCGGCCCCGGCCAGCGTGCCGCGCGTGGAAGCAGCGGAGCGGGTGATGATGTTGATGACGCCGTTGACCGCGTTGGCGCCCCACAGGACGCCGCCCGGGCCGCTGATCACCTCGATGCGCTCCACGTCGTCGAGCAGCAGGTCGTGCGCTTCCCAGAACACGCCGGAGAACGTCGGTGTGTAGATGGAGCGCCCATCCATCAGCACGAGCAGCTTGTTGGCCAGCGTGCCGTTGAAGCCGCGCGCGGTGATCGCGTAGCCCAGCGCGCCGGCCTGGGCCACCTGCAGGTTGGGCGCCAGCCGCAGGGCCTCGGGCAGGCTGGTGGCGCCCGAGCGCCGGATGTCCTCGCCGGAGATCACGTGGACCGAACCCAGCGCGCCCGACAGCGGCTCCGCACGCCCGCTGACGGTGGAGATGACGACGTTGGACAGCTGCTCGAGCGAGAGGTCGCTGAGTTCGCGCGCGGCAAGGACTGGCGGCGGCCCATCGGCGGCCTGTGCGGCGGCCACAAACACGCACGCGGCGGCCCAGACATGGCTTGCCACCCCCATCACACCCTCCGGCAACGGTCTGCGGACGCTACTGTACGGCGCGCATGCGCAAGGCCGGCAGCAGCCCGCGGGTGCCACCTGATGACGTCGTTCTTCAAGGCCCGCGTCGCGCCGCTCGATGAACCGACGCTCGAGGCTCAAGGGCCGGGCCGGAAGCCGGGGACCGCGATGCCGCGCCGGGATCGCAACCCAACGGGGACCATGCCGCAGCGTCGCCCTCGGCGCAGCGCGAGAAGCGCGTGCAAAGCTCGGCCACCGGAAGCGCGCTCAGGTATCCAAAGCGTCCTTCGATGCGGATGACGATGCCCAGCAGATCGCCCGCGGCATCAAAGAGTCCGCCACCGCTCATGCCCTTTTCGCCCTTGATGCCCGAAAAGATGAGCGCAACCGGTACGCCATGGACGGTCCAGCGTGTGGCCGCAATGGCTCCGGCCGCGATGGTCGGTGCTTCACCGGGCTGCGGGCGTTCCACGACACCGACCCGCTCGCCCGTGACGGCCGGCCTCGCGCGCACGGTCGCAACGTGCCGGGGCGGACGGGCCACCCGCAGCAAGGCCACGTCGACCGCCTTGTCGATGCACACGACGCGGGCGCGGGCTTTGGCGCCATGGAGGTCCGTGACCGTGATCGACTCGGCTTGCCAGACCACGTGAGCGGCGGTGGCGATCTCCTGTGTCGGAGCCAGCACCACGCCCATGCCTTCGGACTCGCGCGGCAGGCGGTATCCGTTGAATCGCGCCGTGCCCTTGCGCGACACGTCGATCCACACCGAAGCCTCGGCCGGTCCGGCGCTCGCCGGCCAGGGGGCACAAGCCAGTGCCGGAAGCAGGATGCAAAGCGCTGCGCGGAGCCACCCGCACCGGGAGCGCGGTGGGTCTGCGCCGTTGCCTTGGAGCGTCTCGTCGACCGCGTGGCTCACGGCTCGCGCGTCGGCAAGCGCCGTGCCCGTTGCGATTGATCCAGCGCAAGGCTGCGCGTCATATGCCCACCAGAATCGGCTCGCATCGTGCTTGCCCATCTGCCTGCTCCCCTGCGCGGCATGATCGCCTCGCTGCTGCTGGCGCTCAACACCGTGTTGTGGTGTGCGGCGCTGTTTCCTCTCGCGTTGGCCAAGCTCGCCCTGCCGGCGGGCGCTGCGCGCGCACGCCTGGACCGTGCGCTCGGCACCATCGCCACCCGGTGGATCAGCGGCAACAGCGCGTGGATGCGACTCACGCAACGCACCGTGTGGGACGTGAGCGGCATCGATGCCCTGCGCCACGACGGCTGGTACCTGGTCAATGCCAATCACCAGTCGTGGGTCGACGTTTTCGTGCTGCAGCATTTGCTGAACCGCCGCATTCCGCTGCTGAAGTTCTTCCTCAAGCAGCAGCTGATCTACGTGCCGGTGATCGGCATCGCCTGGTGGGCGCTGGACTTTCCTTTCATGCGGCGTCACTCCAAGGCGACGCTGCGGCGCCATCCCGAGCTGCGCGAGCGCGACCGCGAGACCACCCGCCGCGCCTGCGAACGATTCGCCCGCGTCCCCACCAGCGTGATGAACTTCGCCGAAGGCACGCGCTTCACGCCCGCCAAGCACAGGGCCCAGGGGTCGCCCTACCAGCACCTGCTGAAGCCGAAGGCGGGCGCCTTCGCGCTGACGCTCAACGCCATGGGCGAGAAGTTCCATTCGTTGATCGACGTGACCATCGTCTATCCCGATGGCACGCCGACGTTCTGGCGCTTTCTGTGCGGCCGGATTCCCAGGGTGATCGTTCGCGTCAGGCAGTTGCCGATTCCGGCGCAGTACTGCGCGGGCAACTACGAAGCCGATCCCACCTTCCGCGCCGCCTTCCACCGCTGGCTGGCGGCGCTGTGGCAGGAGAAGGACCAGCAGATCTCGATGCTGATGGGGGCCAAGGCCGCCGCGTGACGGCGATTGGCCCGCGCGCGTTGGTCAGGCCGCGCGCCGGATGTGCTGATGCGAGGTGATGCCCATTGACACGTAGATGCTGGTCAGCCCCTCGATCCCCACGTCGGCCGGCGTGACCCAGCCCGACGGCACGTAGAGCAGCCCGCCGCCCACCGGCACCGGCGCGGTGGGCACCAGCACTGCGAGGTAGTCCAGCTCGCCCATGCGCACCGGCTCGGGCGTGGACAGCAGCCCGAGCACCGCCGCGCCGCCCACGCCGCCGAAGTGCAGCCACACCGGGTGCATGGAGCGCATACCTTCGTCGCCACGCTGGGCGAGCAAGTCGACGAAGCGCTTGACGAGGTCGTAGATGTTGCGCACCAGCGGAATGCGCTGCACGACGCCGTTGAGCAGCGCCGCCAGCACGTCGCGCAGGCGCGTCTGCACCAGCAGACCGAGCAGGAAGATCGCCACCAGCACGACGCCCACGCCGATCGCGTAGCCGACGATCTCCGAGCCCGTGATGCCCAAACCGATGCCCTTGAGCAGGCCGCCGATCAGGCTCTCGGGTCCGACGTAGGCGACCACCAGGCGCGCACCCCAGACGAAGATCAGGATCGTCGCGGCCAGCGGCAGCGCCGCGACCGCCCCGGTGACAAAGACGTTGAGCAATCGGTGGCTCGTGCGAGTCATGGCAGGCATCCGGACGATGGAGCGCGAGTCTGGCACGGGCGGAGCCGCCCACCCGGTTCAGCGCGCGCTCATCCCGCGCTCATCGTTTCACCGGGATGACCAGGCTGCGGTCCACCGCCAGTGCGGTGACCGAGTTCTGCGGCGATCCTTCGATGACCCGATCGGAGTAGGTCAGATACACCAGCGCGTTTCGCTTGACGTCCACCATGCGCACGATGCGCAGCCGCTTGAACACCAGGCTGATGCGCTCGTTGAAGATCTCCTCCTGCGCTTCGAGCGGCTTCGGGATCGAGATCGGTCCGACCTGCCGGCACGAGATCGACGCCTCGGCCCTGTCCTCGGCCACGCCGAGCGCACCCTTGACGCCGCCGGTTCGGGCGCGCGAGAGGTAGCAGGTGACGCCGCCGACGCCAGGGTCGTCATAGGCTTCGACGACGATCTTGTGGTCCGGTCCGATCAGCTTGAAGACGGTATCGACCGATCCGATGGTGTCGGCCCGCACGTTCGCGGCAGCGGCCAGCAGCAACAAGGTGGCATATCGGCGCATGGCGCGCTCCTGATCAACACGGTTGCCACATGGTAGAGCGCGCGCCAACGCCAGGCCTGCGCCCGGGCGCGGATCACTCGGGTGCCAGCGGCAGCGGCAGCACGAGCAACGTGACGTCGTTGCTTCGCACCGAGCCGGCGCCGTTGCTCACCACGACGTGATACCGGCCGGCGATGGCGGTGTTCAGGATCGCGGTCGTGGCCCGGGCGAGCGGACCGCTGGCGTCGAACCACTGGTACACCAGGTCGGTGCCCGAGGCCTCGACCGTGAACAGGGCGCTGATCCCGAGCCCGATCGACAACGACTGCGGTTGTCGCGTGATCGTCGGCGCCACCACCGTGGGGCTGAGACTCACCGTGGCCGAGGCGCTCGAGATGGCACCGGCGGCGTTGCCGACCACGACCCGGTAGACGCCGGGGACTCCGGTGCTGTAGACCGGCGAATCCGCGCCGGCGATTTCCGCATCGCCGGCAAACCACTGATAGGTCAGTCCCGCACCGTCGGCCTGCACGCTCAGCGTCGCGCTGCCGCCGTCGGTGATCGCCACCGACAGCGGCTGCCCGGTGATGATCGGCAGCGGCAGCAGGCCGCCCAGCAGGTCGAACAGGAAATCGGCGGCGGCCACGAGGTCGCTTGCGAAGGTGATGGGGTTGTACGCCGCTCGGGTGCCTGCAAACACCGAGCTTCCGTCCAGCCGCATGCCGTCGACCACGCCATCGGTGAGATCGTCGGCAAGCTGGGTGGCCATGGTCAGTCCTGGCCGGCCCAGCGTGGCGTCGAAGCGCGCGGCCACGACGGCCAGCCCGCCCGTCACGGCCTGGATGACGCCGTAGCGGTTGTGGGTGATCGTGCCGCGACCCGAATGGGCGTCCACCGGCGTCGGCAGCGTGGCGATCGAGATCAGTCGGTAGCGCTCCGGCAGTGCACGGTTGATCTCGGTGCGGATCGCCTCGTGCGCCTGCCGGATCTGCGCCGGCGTCAGCCGTGCGATCTCGTCGGTGGTCGCGGTGCGCCGCAGCGGCGCGGCCCCGTTGCGGACGGCATTGGGATCGGCGATGAAGTGATTGAGCGCGTAACGGTAGGCGGCTTCGGTCAGCGCGGTCACGCCCAGGTGCTGATCGAACTCGGTCACCAGCGCGTGCAGTGGCGGCTGCTCCGGTCCGTACGGCACCAACATCTGCCGCCCTTCGTCGAAGTACGCGCCGAGGTCGGTCCCGCTCAAGGTCAGCAGCACCGGTGCACTGCCCGGCGCCGCCTTGATCCGCACCAGCCCGGACGTCGGGCCCGTGAGGGCGCTGCCGAGCGAAGCGCCGTCGCTCGTGCGAGCCACCGCGATCTGCACGCGCAGCGTCTTGCCGAGGCCGCCGCCGGCGCCGACGCCGTCGCCATCGCCACCGCCCGGCGTGCCGCCATCGCCGGCCGCGCCCGGGCCATCGCCATCGCCGCCCGCGCCCGGGCCGTCGCCTCCGGCGTTGAAGTCGATCGTGTTGGGTTCGATCGTCTCCACCGAGCCCCAGGCCACATCGAGCCGGGCTTCGGCGCTCGCCACCTGGCCCGCGCCGTTGCGGATCAGCGCACGGTAGTAGGTTTCGCTCTGGCCGTAGGAAAGGTTCGTGACCCGCAACTCGCTGGAGTCTCCCTGCGTCGACATCTGACCGGTCGCAGGACCCCAGGCGTCCGGTCCGCTTCGCTGCTGCCACTCGAAGACCAGACCCGCGCCGATCGCCTCGACGCGAAACACGGCTTCCTGCCCGGCGATGACGGTGGCCGATTGCGGCGACGAACGAAGCGCCGGCAAGCCGCCTGAGCTGCCGGCACTGCCGCCACCTCCGGTGCTGCCACCACCCCCGGTGCTGCCTCCGCTGCTGCCGCCACCCGCCGTGCCGCCACCATCGGTGCTGCCTCCCACGCTGCTGCCGCCATGGGCGGCGCCGCCGGCATCGTCGCCTCCGCCACCGCCGCAGGCGGCAAGCATCAGCGCGGCCAGCCAGGCCAGCACCACGGAGCGCGCCCGCGAGGCGCACCGCATGGGGGATCCGAGCCTTTCGATCCTCATGTCGTGGCTACTCGGGACGTTGGGCATCGGACTTGGCGATCGGATAGTCGGCGATGCCCTGCGGCAGCACCGTCACGGGTGTCTGGCGGCCCACGGTCAGCGCACGCACGGCATGAGCGACGTAGCCGTCGAGGCCGATGTGCGTGACGAAGCCGACGCGCCGGCTGTCGGCGAGCCCACCCAGCCCGTCGAGCAGCGCCTTGGTGAAGGCGCCGTTGCCCCAGGCGGCGGACTCCAGCGACTCCTGCCGCGGTGCACTGCCCGAGAACACGATCACGCCCATCTCCGACTGCGACAGGCCGTTGGCCAGCCGCAGCGTCTCGCGCCGATCCAGCTTGCCGATCGCGCGGCTGGCGTAGCAGGTGTCGACGAAGAACAGCGTGCGGCCCTTGACCGCCGCCAGCGCCTCGCGCAGCTGGGTCTCCGACACCGCGCTGCGCGGCAGCTGGCTCTCGCGCATGTCGTGCGGCAGGAAGTAGTAGGTGTCGGCGGCATCGACCACGCCGTGGCCGGCAAAGAAAAGCACCGCGATGTCGTTGGCGCCGGGTGCGCTGCGAAGCCACCTCAATGCATCGAGCACCGCGGCACGCGTGGCGCCTTCGTCGGTGAGCACGCGGGTGTGCACGGCTTGGTAGAAGGCCCCTTGCTGGTGCTCGAGCGCACGCGCGAAGTCGCGCGCGTCCTTGGCCGCCTGTTGCAGGTTGATCACCGGGTTGGCATAGCGGCTGACGCCCACCGCCGCGACATACAGCGACGGCCGTGGCCTTTCGCGCAGCGCCGCCGCGGTGCTGCGCACGTCGAACTCCACCGGCATCGACACGCCGTTGGGGCCCTGCGCCGCGATCTGCAGCCGACCCGATGCATTGACCAGCTCGATCGACAACTCGGCCAGCGTCTCGCCGCTGGGCAAGGTTCCGATGCGCTTGAGCACCACCTCGACCGGCCGCCCGTCGAGCCGCGCGGTCAGCACCTGTTGCCGCGGATCGGACGGCGCATGGACCTTGACCTTCACGTCCACCGTGGTCGACCCCACCTGCGCAGGCGGGGCCTCGGCGAGCGTCAATGCCGCGGGCACCGCCTCGCGCACCGGCACCGGCTGCTGCGCGGCATGCAGCCGGTTCACCAGGTCGTCGTCCTGCGTCTGCGCCCGCGCCAGGCCGATGCGCGTCTGGTTGGCCACCGCGATCGCACGCGGCAGGTCCTGCTGCACCAGCACCTGATCGATGATGTCGGGACGCAGGAACCGGTCGCGCAGGCGCGACGCGCCGAAGTAGTCGGCCTGCTCGCCGCTGGGCCGCGTGATCAGCCAGCCGACCAGATCTTCCGCACCGGGCCCGGCATCGAAGTGACCGCTCTCGGTCCACAGCACCCAGCGTCCGTCACGCAGCACCAGCAGCGACAGCAGCGCCGCGCCATCGGACCCGCGATACCAGCGGATCGAGCCGTCTGACAACGCCGCGACGACGAGCCGCCCGTCGGCCGAGACGCCGACCGCGCGGGTTTCGGTGGGCTGCTGCAGCGTCCAGTGGGCACGGCCATCGGCCCCGATGCGACGCAGCGTGCGGCTCGAGCCCAGCACCACCGCCGAACGGTCGGGCAGCACCACGGCGGCACGTGTCGATTCGTTGGGCAGCAGCGGCACCGCATGGCCTTCGACGGCCGCTGTCGTGCCATGGGGCACGCCGGTGATCCTCAGACCGCGGCGTTCCGCGGCCGCGCTCAGGTTCGCCACTTCGGCCCCGACGGCGCGATGCTCGAGCGCAAACGAACGCGGCGCCGCATCGTCGGCGCCACGCCACTGCACGACGCGCGCATCGGCGCTGATGCGCAGATCGGCGGCGTCGACCACGCGCGCGGTGCGCCCGTCGCTGCGCGCGAGCACCCGCTGGCCCTCGACGATGCCGAGCGTGCCGTCGAAGCTGGCGAACGCCATGCGGCCGTCGGGCAGCGCAGCGAGATCCTGGATCGAATCGGTGGCAGCGACGAAGCCCTGGGTTTCGCCCCCGGGCCATGCGATGCGCTGGATCGAGAACTCGCCGAGCCGGGTGTATCCGGTCCCACCGGCATAGAGCGCGCTGCCGTCGGCCTGCCAGGCCACCATCATCAGGTTGCCGCGCGCGACATCGCGCCACTCGAAGCTGCGCTCGATCCGGTGCGACGCCGCGTCGTACACGTCGACGATCGTGCGGCTGCGCGGCGTGTTGTGCCCGGCGCGCGAGAAGTAGCCCACCGCGAGCCAGCGCGCGTCGGGCGAGAACTGCACCGACACCGGGTCGGCCAGCGTGGTGGCAAACGCGCCTGCGGGCTCGACGCGCCGCTCGGCCGTGACGCGGTAAAGGCGCACCTGCCGATCGAACGCCGTCACCGCGATCCGACCGTCGGCGGACAGGCTCAGGCCGTAGCTGTCGGCCGGCAGACGCTGCTCGAACCACAACGTCCCGTCGCGGCCGAACACACGCAGCGCCGGCTCGCGTGCGTACACCGCGGCGATGAAGCGGCCGTCGGCCGACCACGCCAGGCGCTTGACATCGCCGCCGCGCGCATCAAAGGCCTGCACGAAGCCGCCGCTTTCGGCGTCGAAGACAAAGATACGGTGCGAGTTGCCGCCCGGCCGGGCCGACGTGCCGGCCAGCGCAACGCGGCTGCTGGTGGGGTCCCAGGCCGCACCGTAGAGGCGGCCGACCTCGCCGCTGGCAACCGGCACGCGCAGCACGTGGCGCGGACGCAGCCCGTCGAGCTGCCAGACGATCGCGGTCTTGTCGTCCGACGCCGTCAGCGCGGAGCGCCCTGCCGCGTTGAGCGCCACGCGACGCAGCGGACCGTGATGGCTGCCGGTGTTCAGCACGAGCGAGGCCGCCGGCAGCGGCGCGGCGGACGGCACGTTCGCCTGCGTCATGCCTAACGTCGGACTCAGCGCACCCAGACACAACAGCAGGCGCGCGATGGTGCGGGAGGCGATGTGACGGCCGCCGCGGCGGCGAGGCTCGCACCCCGTCGTTGGCCTGCGCATCGCCCGGCTACCGCGACTGCGTGACGAAGGTGACGCGGCGGTTCTCGGGCGCCGCCGGCTGCGCCGGGTGCATCGGCTCGCGGTCGCCGCGGCCCTCGGCCACCAGCCGGTCCTGGGCAATGCCGTGTGCCGTGATCAGATAGCGCTTGACGCTCTCGGCGCGCTCCTGCGAGAGCCTGAGGTTGAAGTCTGCGCTGCCGCGCGGATCGGCATGGCCTTCCACCGTGAAGCGGTATTCGACCAAGCGGTCGTTGCGCAGCGCTGAAGCCACGATGTCGAGCTGGCGCCGCGCGGCGCTGGTCAGCTCGCTGGAGTTGGTGTCGAACGTGACCAGCAGCGAGGCGCTCGCCCGCGCCGGCACGGCCGGCCGGCCGGTGGCGCCGATGCGCAGGCTGCGCGTTCGCACCGCGGTGGGGTCCAGCGCCTCGAGCACCGCTGCGGAGGTCAACGCGCGGTCCGGGATCACGTCTTGCGCCGGGGCCTGCCCTTGTGCATGAAGGGCCGGAACGACGGCCAGTCCCAGCAACCACACACCAACGGCATGCGACAAGCGCGGTCCACGTTTCATCGCCAGTTCTCCTCGGCTCGAATCCGGTCGCGGAGCCTTGCGCGGATCACAAGGACCTAGACTTCGCTAACTATGGTGCCAAGTGACACCGGGGCCCGGTACCCCCGCACATTGGTGGAGCGAACTCGTAACGCGCGGTATCCGAGTGGTCGCGGGTGAAGACGATGCGCCGCCTTCCATCGCGCGGACCCAGGTGCTCCGCGATGGCGCCGTGCTGCCCATGGGCAGCCGGCTGCAGGAGTTCGAGATCGAGGCGCTGCTCGGCGAGGGCGGCTTCAGCATCGTCTACCGTGCGCGCGATACCCTTCTTGGCCGTACGGTTGCTCTGAAGGAATACTTGCCGGCGTCGCAGGCGCGACGCGGCACCGGGTTACGCGTGACGCCGCGTTCGCCGCGCCACGAGCCGACATTTCAGCTCGGCCTGCGCAGCTTCGTCAACGAGGCGCAGCTGCTGGCGTCGTTCGACCACCCGGCGCTGGTCAAGGTGTACCGCTTCTGGGAGGGCAACGGCACCGCGTACATGGTGATGCCGCTGTACGAAGGGCAGACGCTCATCGAATGGCTGCGCGCCCGCAATGCGCCGGCCGGCGAAGCGTGGCTGCGCGGCTTGCTCGCGCCCTTGCTCGACGCGCTCGAGCTGATGCATGGCAACCACTGCTACCACCGCGACATCGCGCCCGACAACGTGTTGCTGCTCGACCCGGCCCGGGCCCGTGCCGGCAGCACGCTCGCCGACGACGATGCACCCCACCCGGTGCTGCTCGATTTCGGCGCGGCGCGACGGGTGATCGGCGATGCCACGCAGGCGCTCACGGCCATTCTCAAGCCCGGCTTCGCGCCGATCGAGCAGTACTCCGAAACCCAGCACCTGCGGCAGGGACCGTGGACCGACATCTACGCCCTGTGCGCGCTGCTGTACCACGCGGTGACGGGACGCGCGCCGATCCCGTCGGTGGGCCGCCTGCTGCATGACGAGCTGGTCCCGGCCGCGACGCTGGCAGGCGCGCGTTGCAGCGCGACGTTCTTGCGCGCCATCGACCTCGGCATGGCGGTCAAGCCGCAAGACCGGCCGCAATCGGTGCGCGAGCTGCGAGCGCTTTTTGACGGCGACGCGCTCAAGCCCACGGTGATCCTGCCGGTGCTGCCGCTCGAAGCGAGCGTGGAAGTCGAAGCGCTCGACCCGACATCGCCGTCGAACGCGCAACAGCCCGCTGCGGCGGCGCCCGAGCCTCCCGAGGCGCGCACGGTGGCGCAGGTGAGAACGCCGTCATCGTCGCAGACCGGCACCGACGGTCGTCGCGCACCGTGGGTGCCCATCGCCGCGACCACGGCGGCGGCGATCGTCGGGGGCGCCTGGTACTTCGCAACACCACGGCCCGCGCCGCCACCACCGCCCGAGGTGGCCGCCGCTGCAGCGCCTGCCCCGGGCGCGCCCAAAACCCCCGCCGTGCCATTCAGCGTGCTGGCCGCGCTGAACGACATCGTGCAAGGCGCCGATCCTCAAGTGCAGGTCGATGTGCGTGCCGACAAGCCGACGCTGCGGATCGGGCACGAACCGTTGCGGCTGCGCCTGCGGTCTTCGCACGCCGGCTACGTCTACGTGTACACCGGCGGCACCGAGAAGTCGCACTTCTATCTGCTGTTTCCCAATCGGCTCGACCGCAACAACCGCATCGAAGCCGGTACCGAGCTCGCGCTGCCGCGCCCGTCGTGGAACATCACGGCGGCAGGCCCGCCCGGGGTGAACCAGATCGTGGTGCTGGTGTCGCGCAGCCGGCGCGATCTGAGCGGCAGCGGGATCCAGGAGGCCGGTCGCGACATTCCGGAGTTCGATCTCGAAGACGCGGCGCGGCGCTGGGCGGGCAGAGAGAGCGCCACCAGCCCGTTCATCGGCGCGCTGGAATGCCGCGCAGAGGCCGGCCGATTCGTCTGCCCTGAAGGTTATGGGGCGCGCATGATCGAGGTGGAAGAAGTGTCGGGCCCGTGATGCGCCGCCTGCGGATCCAGCGCTTGTCTCGCGCCGCGCCGCTCACGCCGCGGCCCAGCGGCGCAACCCGTCGAGCACCGGGTTCAGCTGCAGTGCCAGGTCATCCAGCAGCGATTGCAGCCGCGCGGACGGCTCGCCGGCAGCACAGGCGCTCTCCAGCGCCCGCGCCGCGCGTTCGACGCCGTGTGCGCCGAGCGTGGCCGACACCGACTTGAGGTTGTGCGCCAGGCGCCGCAGCGTGGGCAGGTCGGCCGCCGCCAACGCCGCGTCGAACGGCGCCGGGAAATCGTGCTGGCCCTGCAGATACATGCGCAGCAGCCGCCAGTAGAGCTCGGCGTCGCCCATGCCGCTATTGCGCCAGGTCTGCACGTCGATGCCGGGAAACGAGCCCAGCGGATCGGCCGGCAAACCGGTCGGGCCGTCGGCGTCGCCCGCGCCGGGCGGGCGGATCCATCGCACCAGCGTGGCGAACATCTCGTCGACCTTGATCGGCTTGCCGATCTGGTCGTTCATGCCGGCCGCGAGGGCCTTGTCGCGGTCGCCCACCATCGCGTTGGCGGTCATCGCGATGATCGGAAGCGCACGCAGCTTGTCCTGCCGCCGTGCGAGCGCGGCGGCGGTGTAGCCATCCATCAGCGGCATCTGGCAGTCCATCAGCACGCCGTCGAAAGTCTCGCGCGCCAGGATGTCGAGCGCCTGCTCGCCGTCTTCGACCACCGTGACCACGATGCCGGCGCGCCCGAGCAGCTCGCGCGCGAGCTCCTGGTTGACCGCGTTGTCCTCCACCACCAGGACTCGTGCGCCGCGCAGCCGCGACTGGTGCGCCTGCAAGGTCTCGTTGCGCAAGACCGTGCTCGGGCCGTGCGTGTCCCGGCCCAGCGCGGTGCGGCAGGCATCGAGCAGGCTCGACGGCGTCACCGGCTTGGACAACACCGCGGCGCACGCCATGCGGCCCTGCAGCAGGCGCTGCTTCAGCTCATCGCCGCCGAAGCCCGTGACCATCAACACCGCGGGCGGGCGTTGGCCGAAGCGGGCGTGTTCGATGGCACGCAGGCAGTCGATGCCATCCATGCGCGGCATCTTCCAGTCGATCAGCACCAGGTCGTACGGATCGCCGCGCGTGTCTTCGAGCTCGAGCATCTGCAGGGCCTGCGTGCCGTCGCGGGCGCTTTCGCTGCGCAGGCCGAGCGCACGCGCCATGCCCACGAGGATCTGGCGCGCGCTCGGGTTGTCGTCGACCACGAGGATTCGGGCGCCCAGCAGCCCCTCATGGCCGGCCGACGGACCGCCCGCGGCGCGCACGCCGAGCCGGGCGGTGAACCGAAATCGGCTGCCCTTGCCGGGCTCGCTGTCGACCTGAATCTCGCCGCCCATCAGGTCGACGAGGCGACGGCAGATCGCCAGGCCGAGCCCGGTGCCGCCGTAGCGCCGGCTGGTGGAGGCGTCGGCCTGCGTGAAGGGCTTGAACAGCCGCTGCTGCTGCTCCGGCGTCATGCCGATGCCCGAGTCGCGCACCTCGAAGCGCAGCAGTGCCGATGCCTCGTCGCGCTGCAGCAGCTCGACGCCGATCACGATCTCGCCGCGCTCGGTGAACTTGACGGCGTTGTTGCCGAGGTTGAGCAGCACCTGCCCCAGGCGCGACGGATCGCCCACCAGTTGCGTCGGCACCCGCGGCGACTGGTCGAAGATCAGCTCCAGGCGCTTTTCTTCGGCCTTGATGCCGATCACGCTGGCCAGGCTGTCCATCACGTCGGCGAGATCGAAGTCGATGCTCTCCATGTCGAGCTTGCCGGCTTCGATCTTGGAGAAGTCGAGGATGTCGTTGATGATGCCCAGGAGCGATTCGGCCGAACGGTGCACCGTCTGCACGTAGCGGCGCTGCTGCTGGTCGAGCTCGCCTTGCAGCACCAGGTACGACATGCCGATGATCGCGTTCATCGGCGTGCGGATCTCGTGGCTCATGCTGGCGAGGAACTCGCCCTTGGCGCGCGAGGCCGCTTCGGCCGCCTCGCGGGCGCGCAGGTCGCCGACGTCGCGCCCCACCAGCAGCACGCTGGCGATCTGGTGTTGCGCGTCGAGTTCCGGCGTCAGGCTGACCAGCGTGCTGACCGACTTGCCTTGCGCAAAGGTCCAGTCCATCTCGAAGTGCAGGGCTTCGCCGCCGTGCAGCGCGGCCACCAGGCGCTCCTGCAGCGCGCGGCCGGATTCCGCATCGAGGATCTGCGTGACATCCATGCCCACCAGCGCGGCGGGCGCCAAGCCGGTGTGCGCCGCCAGCGCGGGGTTGGCATAGCGGCAGCGCAGCGTGCGATCGAAGCGCGCGATCAGATCGGGCAGGTTCTCCACCAGCGTGCGGAACTGCCGCTCCTTCTCCTCCAGCGCAGCCTGCAAAGTCAGGCGCGCGGTGACGTCGCGCGACACGGTGATGAAGTGCGGCGGCTCGCCCTCGCCCATCGGCATCTTGGACACCGACAGCTCGTACCAATGCCGGCCGAGCGCAGTGTCGATCGAGATCACCTTGCCGAACGAGAGCCCGGCCTCGTCGGCCTCGCGGAACGCCGCCTTGGCGATGGCGGCGCTTTCGGGCGACAGCACCTCGTCGAGCGTGTGCCCGATCAAGTGCTCGCGCGAGGCGGCCAGCAGCTCCGGGTTCTTGGTCCAGGTGTTGAGGTAGCGGCCCTCGGCGCTGCCCTCGAACAGGAAATCGGGAAAGGCATCGATGATGCCCTGCACGAACGCGAGCGTTCGTTTCAGCTCCTGCTCGACGTCGCGGGGCGCAGGCTCGGGCTGGCCCTGCACGAGCTCGGGTTCGGCTTTGTCGGGATCCACCACCCGCGTCCCCTCGCGTCGGCAAACCGTTTGCAGCGGCCGCTCAGACGCTAACGCGCCGGCCTCGGCCTGTCCATCAGGAAGGCACTCGCCCTTCGACGCCCTGGACGTAGAAATTGATGCCGCGCAGAAACGCATCGTCGGCGATCTGGCCCGGGGCCAGCACCTGCCGGCCATCGTTGTCGTGTAGCGGCCCCTTCCAGATGGCAAAGCTGCCGTCGCGCAAGCCGTTGCGCGTGGCATCGACGCGCGCGCGCAGCGCTGCCGGCACGCGACTGGGCACGCCCACCAGGTGCGCCGCCCCTTCCCGGATGCCCCACCAGGCGTGGCCGGTGGCCCAGCGGCCTTCGAGCACGTCGGCCACGGCCTTGGTGCAGTACGGCGCCCAGTCGTTGACGATCGAGCCGAGATGCGCCTTGGGGGCAAAGCGGCTCATGTCGCTCGACAGCCCGAACGCCTGCACGCCGCTGCGTTCGGCCTGCTGCAGCACCGCGGGCGAATCGGTGGTCTGCATCAGCACGTCGGCGCCGAGGTGGATCAGGGATTGCGCGGCTTCGGTCTCGCGCGGTGGGTTGAACCACTCGTGGATCCAGACCACGCGCGTGCGCACCGCCGGGTTGACCGCCAGCGCACCGAGCGTCAGCGCGTTGATGCCCATCAGCACCGCGGGAACCGGAAAGGCGCCCACCACGCCGAGCACGCCGCTGCGCGTGCTGCCGCCCGCGACCATGCCGGCCAGGTACGCCGGCTCGTAGGATCGCGTGTCATAGGTGCGCATGTTCGGCGCCGTCTTGAAGCCGGTGGCGTGTTCGAACTTGACTTCGGGATGGTCGGCGGCCACGCGCAGCGCCGGCTCCATGTAGCCGAACGAGGTGGCAAAGATCAGCCGGTGCCCCTGCGCCACCAGGTCGCGCAGCACACGCTCGGCATCGGCGCCCTCCTGCACCGACGGCACCGCGGTGACGCGGATGCGCTCGCCAAAGCTGCGCTCGATGGCACGACGCGCAGCGTCGTGCGCGAAGGTCCACCCCGCATCGCCCACCGGTCCCAGGTAGACGAACGCCACCTGCAAGGGTTGCTGCGCTGCGATGAGCGCCGGCCAGGCCACACCGCCGAGGGCTCCGACCAAGAGGCGGCGGCGCGCATCGCGGTGGCGGCAGGAGGTCATGGGGGTGCTCCCGTGTGACAGCGTGTCCAGGAACCACCTGCCACTGTGCGCCTGCGGCGCGCACGCCGATACGGGATTTCTCCGGCGGCGGGCGGCACCGGGCCGAACAGCGCTGCGGGCGTCAGCCGTCGCCGGCCGGCTCGTCCAGCACGTCGCGCACCTTGTCGGCCAGCTCGTCGAAGGTGAACGGCTTGCTCAGCAGGTGCACGCCCGGATCGAGCCGGCCGTGGTGAACGATCGCGTTGCGTGCGTACCCGGTCGTGTACAGCACGCGCAGCCCGCGGATCAACGGGCGTGCGGCGGCGGCGACCTGCGCGCCGGTCATGCCGCCGGGCAACACCACGTCGGTCAGCAGCAGATCGATCTCGGGGTGCCGCTCCACCAGCCGGATGGCTGCGGGACCGTCGCGTGCGCTCAACGTGCGATAGCCCAGCTCGCGCAGGCTCTCGATGGTGGACTCGCGCACATCGTCATCGTCCTCGACGACCAGCACCGTTTCCCGGCCCGCCGCGCCGGGAACGGCGTGGTCGCTCGGCCGGCTCGGCAGCGCGGTGTCGCCGCCGCCGTGGAAACGCGGCAGGTACAGCTTGATCGTGGTGCCGAGTCCCGGCTCCGAATAGATCTTCACATGACCGCCCGACTGTTTCACGAAGCCGTAGACCTGGCTCAACCCCAGGCCGGTGCCCATGCCCGTGGGCTTGGTGGTGAAGAACGGCTCGAACGCGCGCTGCAGCGTCGCCTCGTTCATGCCGACGCCGGTGTCGGAGATCGCGAACAGCACGTACTGCCCGGCGCTGACCTCGGCATGGTCGCGTGTGTAGACCTCGTCGAGGTGCGCGTTGGCGGTTTCGATCGTCAGCTTGCCGCCGTCGGGCATGGCATCGCGCGCGTTGACGGCCAGGTTCAGGATGGCGCTCTCGAGCTCGTTGGGATCGACCTCGATGCGCCACAGCCCCGCGCCCAGCACGGTCTCGACTGCCACCGTTTCGCCGAGCGTGCGGTGCAGCAGCTCCGACATGCCCTGCACGAGCGCGTTGCCGTCGATCGGCTTGGGCGACAACGGCTGGCGCCGCGCAAAGGCCAGCAGGCGCTGCGTGAGTGACGCGGCGCGCAGCGCGCCGTTCATCGCGGAGTTGACGGCACGCTGCACCCGGCCATCGTCGGGCGCCGCGACGCGGCGGATCAGGTCGAGGTTGACGACGATGGTCTGCAGCAGGTTGTTGAAGTCGTGTGCCAGGCCGCCGGTCAGCTGACCGATGGCTTCCATCTTCTGCGACTGGCGCAGGGCCTCGGCGTTGCGCTCGAGCTGCTCGGTGCGCTCGCGCACCTGTTGCTCGAGCGTGGCGTTGAGTTCGCGCAAGGCGTCCTCGGCGCGCCGCCGTTCAAGCAGCTCCTGCTCGCGCTCGCGCGAAAGCCGGGCGTTGTCGAGCGCGACCGCTGCCTCGGCCGCAAGGGCGCGCACCCGGTCCTCGGAACGTTCGGTGAAGACCGCGGGTGTCGGGTGGCCGAAGAACAGGCCACCGAGCACCACCCCCGCCCGCGACATCACCGGCACGGCCAGGTAACTGCGCACCGGCAGGTTCCCTTCGGCCATGGCGGACGAGAACAGACTGCGCCCATGGCGCGGATCGGCGGCGATGTCGTCGGAGCGCACCACCTCGTGGCCGCCGAACGTGGGGTCGAACAGCGCGGCGTCGCGCGACATCGAGAGGGCGCAGAACGCCTCGGCGTGCGGGCCGGACAGCGTGTGCAGCATGCAGCTCTCGGCGGCGGCGTTGGTGGCGTTGTAGAAGAACGCACCGAACTGCGCACCGCTCAACTCCACGCCCGCATCGGTGACGATCTGCGCGAGACCCTGCGGCTCGGTCTCGCGGGCCAGCGCCGAGGCGGCGCGGTTGATGATGGCCAGCGCCGCGCGCTCGTCGCGCAGGTCGTCCTCGGACCGGCGTTGTGCCGTGCGGTCGCGCAGGATCTTGACGAAACCCAGGAGCTGACCGTCGTCGCGGCGGATCGGCGTCATCTCGCCCACCGCCCACAGCCGGCTGCCGTCCTTGCGAAGCCGCCAGCCTTCCTCGCCGCCACCGCGGCCCTTGGTCCGCGCATCGGCCATCTCCCGCTGCAGACGCCCGCTGCGCAGGTCTTCCTGCGTGAACAGGACCGACAGGTCGCGGCCGCGCATCTCGCGTTCGGTCCAGCCCAGGATGCGTTGTGCCCCGACACTCCAGATGCGCACCCGCCCATCGAGATCGGTGCTGATGATCGCCGTGTCGATCGCGCCGTCAACGAGCTGGCGCCAAGTCGACGCGGATTCCCCCTCGGGGCTGTAGCTCATCGTCTGGAACCTCTCCGAACTGCTCGATGGAGTGCCGACCGTTGACGCCGCCCGGACCATGGACGGCGGAGAGCGGATACTAGCAAGAGCGCCGGTTGCGGCCCCGGCCCTGCGCAGCCCGACGATCACACTGCATTGACTTGGGCGCGCGCAACCACGCTCGATGTCGTTCAACCTGCAGCGCTGATCGGCGGCACGCTCCCGGCGGATACTCCGATCGCTCGCCCCCGGGCGCAGACGACTGACGCGCAGACCTCCGGACCAGCGTCGGGGCCGCGAACCGTGGCATGTCGGCGAATTTGACAGTTTCCCCAACGCCCTTGCGCAAGCCCTTGATTCTTAAGGTTGGCCCCGATCCTGCTAAAGAGATCCCTACCGACACACCCCAGAGCATGGAAATGAGCCTAAGCAAGACATTCGCCGCTGCACTCGTCAGCGTCGCGGCCATCACCGGGACGGCGACGGCCGCCCCGATCACCGGGACGGACAGCGACTTCTCGTATTCTTTCTCGAACGACGTCGGCGGCGTGACGATCAGCGGATCGGTCAACGTGAACGTCATCGAGTTCAACACGGCGCTCGATCGCATCCTCATGCAGATCACGCTGACCAACACCACGCCCGGCGGCACGGCAGGGCAGAACCGCTGGTCCGGTTGGGGCTTCGGAATCGATCCGAACGCCGTTGGTGGGACGTGGGGCGACGTGAACGATGGCGGGATGGTTTTTGCCGCCTTCACCAACCTGCCAGGCCTGGCTCAGATCGAGCTGTGCATCTACGGGGGCAACAACTGCTCGGCCGGGAACGGCGGCATCGCCGAAGGCGCGTCGGATACCTTCCTCCTGGGGCTGAACTTCAACAACTTGACGTCCGCTGGCGCGAACATGGACCCGTTCGGCGCGCGCTTCGTCTCGGTTGGACCGCGGGAAGGGTCCTACACCTTCTATACCCCGACCACGCCGCCCAATGGCGTGCCCGAGCCCGGCTCGCTTGCACTGCTGAGCGCCGGCCTGCTCGGCCTGGCCGCTGTGGCCCGTCGCCGCCGCGGCTGAGGACACGCTGCTTTCCGTGGAGCGCCCGCCCGATGGCGGGCGCTCTGCTTTCTGGCGCTGCCTCGCGCTGGACCACTTCGGCCTTGCTCGCCCTGCGCAGCAGTTCTGCACCGGTTCATGGGCCGCTGTCCTACATCTTCACCATCACGTGCCGCGGCACCGTGTAGTCCTCCAGCGCGTACAGACTCATGTCCTTGCCGTAGCCGGAGGACTTCAGGCCGCCGTGCGGCATCTCGTTGACCAGCATGAAGTGCGTGTTGATCCAGGTGCAGCCGTACTGCAGCTTCTTGGCCACGCGCATCGCCTTGGCCACGTCCTGCGTCCACACCGATGACGCCAGGCCGTAGTCGCTGTCGTTGGCCCATTGGATGGCCTGCTCGGTGTCGGAGAAGCGCGTCACGCTGACCACCGGGCCGAACACCTCGCGCTTGACGATCTCGTCGTCCTGGCGCGCACCGGCGATCACCGTGGGCTCGTAGAAGAAGCCGGCACCCGCGCGCACCTTGCCGCCGGTAGTGATCTCCATGTGGCCGGCGCTCTGCGCGCGCTCGACGAAGCTCGCCACGCGGTTGCGCTGGCGGTCGCTGATCAGCGGGCCGATCTCGACGTCGGGCTCGTCCTGCAGGCCCATCTTGATGCCGCGCACCGCGCTCGTCAGGTCGGCCACCAGCTTGTCGTGCACCTTGGCGCCGGCGTACACGCGGCAGGCGGCGGTGCAATCCTGCCCGGCGTTGTAGTAGCCGAACACCTTGAGGCCTTCGACCACGGCGGCGACGTCGGCATCGTCGAACACGATCACCGGCGCCTTGCCACCCAACTCGAGGTGGGTGCGCTTGAGCGAGTGGCTCGCCGCCTGCAGGATCTTGCGGCCGGTGGCCACGTCGCCGGTCAGGCTCACCATCGCCACCTTGGGATGCTCGACCAGCGGCTGGCCCACGCTGGCGCCGCGCCCGGTGATGACGTTGAGCACGCCTTTCGGAAAGATCTCGGCCGCCACCTGCGCCAGCAGCAGCGACGACAGCGGCGTCTGCTCGCTCGGCTTGAGCACCACCGTGTTGCCGGCCGCCAGCGCGGGCGCGATCTTCCACGCCGCCATCATCAGAGGGTAGTTCCACGGCGCGATCGAGCCCACCACGCCGACCGGATCGCGCCTCACCATGCTGGTGTGGCCCGCGAGGTATTCGCCCGCCAGCGGACCGTTCAGGCAGCGCGCGGCCCCGGCGAAGAAGCGGTAGCAATCGCCGATGGCCGGGATCTCGTCGCCGAGCGCACGCGCATACGGCTTGCCGCAGTTGAGCGACTCCAGGCGCGCGAATTCTTCGGCGCGCGCTTCGATCGCATCGGCGAGCTTGAGCAGCAGCCGGGCACGCTCGGCCGCGGTGGTCTCGCTCCAGCCGTCGAAGGCACGCCGTGCCGCCGACACCGCCTTGTGCACCTGGTCGACCGACGCTTCGGGCAGTGCCACCAGCAGCTCGCCGGTTGACGGGTTGAGCACCTTCTCGGCCTCGCCCTCGCCGGCGGTGAAAGCGCCGTCGATCAACAGCTGGGTGGGCAGGTTCATGGGGGTCTCCTTGTGGCGGGTTCAACGGTGGCCGGGCTCGTCCGAGCGGGTGAGAAGGTAGGCGAGCAGGATCGGGACGAACGTGAGCGCGATGATCACCACCGCCACCACGTTGGTCACCGGCCGCTGGCGCGGGCGGATCAGCTCCTGCAGCATCCAGATCGGCAGCGTGGTCTGCTGACCCGCGGTGAACGTGGTGACGATCACCTCGTCGAAGCTGAGCGCAAACGCCAGCAGCGCGCCGGCCAGCAGCGCCGAGCCGAGTTGCGGCAGCACCACGTGGCGCACGGTCTGGAAGCCGTCGGCGCCCAGGTCCATCGACGCCTCGATCAGGTTGGGATTGAGGCGCCGCAGCCGCGCCACCGCGTTGTTGTAGACCACCACCACGCAGAAGGTGGCGTGGCCGATCACGATGGTCCAGAACGAGAAGGGGATCTCGAGCGTGTGGTAGGCGCTGCGCAGCGCGATGCCGGTGATGATGCCGGGCAGCGCGATCGGCAGGATCAGCAGCAGCGTGATGGCGTCGCGGCCGAAGAACCGGGCGCGTGCCAGCGCGGCGGCAGCCAGCGTGCCGAGCACGATGGCGATCGCGGTGCTGGTGAGCGCCACCTGGAACGACAGCTTGATCGCGGCCCACACGTCGGGCCGGTCCCACGCGACGCCGAACCACTGCGTGGTGAGCGCCGGCGGCGGAAAGACGTAGCTCTTGTCCTCGGCGCTGAACGCATACAGGATGATCAGCGCCAGCGGCACGTGCAGAAATGCCACCACGGCCCACGCGGCGGTCTTCAGCGGCCACGACGCGCCGGCCTCAGAGCGCATCGAACGCTCCCTGTCTTTTCGCGATCCACAAATAAACCCCGATCACGACGATCGGTACCAGCGAGAACGCCGCCGCGAACGGGATGTTGCCGGCCACGCCCTGCTGCCGGTAGACGATCTGGCCGATGTACAGCGTGGAGTCGCCGATCACCTGCGGGATGATGTAGTCGCCCAGGGTGAGCGAGAACGTGAAGATCGAGCCCGCCGCGACGCCCGGCATCGCCAGCGGCAGCACCACGCGCCGGAACGTGGTGCGCGGGTCGGCGCCGAGGTCCCCCGACGCCTCGATCAGCGAGCCGGGGATGCGCTCGATCGACGCCATGATCGGCAGCACCATGAACGGCAGCCACATGTAGACGAAGACGATGAACGTGCCGAGCGTCGAGAAGCTCAGGCTCGGGCCGCCGACGGCCGGCAGCGACAGCAGCGCATCGAGCAGCCAGCTCAGGTGCAGCTGCTGCGCCGCCCACGAGATCGCGCCCTCGCGCGCCAGCAGCAGCTTCCACGCGTACAGCCGCACCAGGTAGCTCGACCACAGCGGCAGCATCACCGCGATGTACAGCAGCGCCTTCCGCGCGCCGCGCGCATGGCGCGCCATGTAGTACGCCAGCGGAAAGCCGAGCACCGTGCAGGCCAGCGTGACGCACACCGCCATCGTGATCGTGCGCAGCGCGGCGTCGACGTTGGCGCCCTCGGCGAGCGCGATGAAGTTCTTCAGCGTCAGCTCGCGCACCACCTGGCCGGTGAAGTCGTCGAGGCCGAAGAACGCGTTGGCCAGCAGCGCGAACAACGAGCCGAGGTAGACGATGCCGAACCACAACAACGCCGGCCCGAGCAGCGCCAGCAGCAGCAGGCCGCGCCGCGTGTACAGCAGGTCGGACACGCGCACCCGCAGCCCGCGCGCAGGCGGTGGCAGCGCGAGCACTGCACTCATCCTCGCGTCTCCAGCGGATGCACCGCCTGTGTGTCCCAGTGCAGGTGCACCGCATCGCCCACGCCGATGCGGCCGGCGCCATCGGGCAGATCGGCCTGCAGCACGGTGCCGGCGGCGCTCACGCGCACGCGCGTGAACGCGCCGAAGTACTGCGCCTCGGCGATCGCGCCGCTGGCGCGCGCGCCGCCCGCGTGGCCCAGGCGGATGCGCTCGGGCCGCAGCATCGCGCACGCATGGCCGGTGAGCGCGCGCGCCGGCTCGCCCTCCAGCACGTTGGCCGCGCCGACGAACTGCGCCACGAAGCGCGTGCGCGGCGCGTCGTACACCTCGTGCGGCGTGCCCACCTGCTCGAGCCGGCCGGCGTTGAACACGCCGATGCGGTCGCTCATCGACAGCGCCTCGTGCTGATCGTGTGTGATGAACAGGAACGTGATGCCAAGCTTGCGCTGCAGCGCCTTGAGCTCGCTTTGCATCTGCTCGCGCAGCTTGAGGTCGAGCGCGCCCAGCGGCTCGTCGAGCAGCAGCACCTGCGGCTGGCTGATCAGCGCGCGCGCCAGCGCCACGCGCTGGCGCTGTCCGCCGGACAACGCGCTGGGCCGGCGCTCGCCGATGCCGGGCAGCTGCACGAGCGCGAGCAGCTCGTCGGCCTTGCGCCCGCGCTCGTCCTTCGGCATGCCGCGCACCATCAGCGCATAGGCCACGTTGTCGCGGATGCTCATGTGCGGGAACAGCGCGTAGTCCTGGAACACGGTGTTCACCGGCCGCGCGTACGGCGGCCGCATCGTCACGTCGCTGCCGCCGATGAGGATGCGCCCGGCCGTCGGCAGCGTGAAGCCGCCGATCATGCGCAGGCAGGTGGTCTTGCCGGACCCGGAAGGGCCGAGCAGCGTGAAGAACTCACCCGCCTCGATCGTCAGGCTCACGCCGTCGACCGCGCGCACGGCGGACGCGCCGCTGCCGAACACGCAGGACACTTGATCGAGCGTGACGGCAGCGGTCATCGCAGCCCGCCCTCCGGTGGAGCTATCTGCCGCCCAGAACGGCGATGTAGTCGGTCACCCAGCGGTGGTACGGCACGCAGCCCGCGCTCTGGCTCTTGCACTGCGTCACCGGCGTGCGCCAGAAGTGGATCTTGTCGAACGCGTTGAAGCCCTGGCGCGCGCAGCCGTCGTCCTTGAGCAGCGCATTGCCCTTGCACGCCGCCGGCACCGACGGCACCGAGCCGAACCAGGCCGCCAGGTCGCCCTGCACCTTGGGGCTGATCGAATGCTCGAGCCACATGTAGGCGCAGTTGGGGTGCTTGGCGTCGGCGTGCATCATCGTGGTGTCGGCCCAGCCGGTGGCGCCTTCCACCGGCACGGTGGTGGCGATCGGCCGATTCTTGCTCTTCAGGATGTTGGCCTGGAACTGCCACGAGCCCGACGCCACCACGCCCTCGTTGGTGAAGTCGTCGATCTGCACGAAGGCGTCGTGCCAGTACTTGCCCACGATCTTGCGCTGCTGGCGCAGCAGGTTCAGCGCCGCCTTGTACTGATCCTCGGTGAGCTCGTACGGGTCCTTGATGCCGAGGTCCTTCTTGTTGTGCATCAGGTACATCGCCGCATCGGCGATGTGGATCGGCCCGTCGAAGGCCTGCACGCGGCCCTTGTTGCTCTTGCCGTCGGGCAGGTTCATCTCCTCGAACACCACGTTCCAGCTGGTGGGCGGCTTGTCCTTGAAGACGTTGGTGTTGTACATCAGCACGTTCCAGCCCCACTGGTACGGCACGCCGTAGTGGGTGTTGTTCTCGTAGTGCCACGGCGCCTTCTGCAGCCGCGTGTCGACGTTCTTGTAGCTCGGGATCAGCGCGGTGTTGATCGGCTGTACCTTCTTGCCGCGGATCAGCCGCGTGCTGGCGTCGCCGCTGGCGGTCACGAGGTCGAAGCCGCCCTCGTTCATCAGCGCCACCATCTCGTCGGAGGTGCCGGCGGTCTTCACGTTGACCTTGCAGCCGCTCTTCTTCTCGAACTCGGTCACCCAGTCGAAATTCTTGTCGGTGCTGCCGCGCTCGATGTAGCCGGGCCACGCGACGATGTCGACGCTGCCCTCGCCTTTGCCGAGCTTTTGCAGGGCGCCCTTCTGCGCCATCGCGGGCACGGCGAGCGCGAGGGCAGCGGCGGCGGCAAGCGCCGCCACGGGCAGGCTGGATCGGGACATGGTCGACCTCCGGATGCCGGCCCCGCGGATCGGAGCCGAGTGGTTGTTCGAGGCGGCGACGATAGAGCGCGCGCCCCACCCACCGGAAGTTCATTCCGACGCCGTCGTGCTATCTGAAAAAGGGATATCCGGGTTTGTTCGGGGGCCGCGCCTCAGAGCACGTCGTCCGGCACCAGCGGCCCGATCAGCCACAACCACCAGCGCTCGAGCGGGCTGGTGTCGGGCTCGGCGTCGAGCACGGTCTCGCGGCCGTCCGGACCGGCCCGCACCCATTCGAGATCTCGCTTGTCCTTGGACAGTCGCACGCGATAGGCGGCCTGCGTGATCACGAGGTCGGCCAGCTTCATCAGCTGACCGGTCAGCACCGGGCTGCGGATCAGCAGGCCGAGCTCGGTGTTGAACTTCTCCGAACGCGGGTCGAAGTTGAGCGAGCCGATGAACAACGTGTGGCCGTCGATGGCCGCGGCCTTGGCGTGGAAGCGCCCGACCGACTGGCCGAACGGCCCCAGGTCCTTGGCCCGGCGCACCTGACTCGGCGCCACCTCGTAGAGCTCGACCCCGAGATCCACCATCTGCCGGCGGTAGCGCTGGTACCCGGCATGCACCAGCGGCTCGTCGGTGGAGGCCAGCGAGTTGGTGATCAGCTTGATCTGCAGGCCCCAGATGCGGCCTTCGCGAATGTCTTCGATCACTTCCGGGTTGGGCACCAGGTACGGCGAGCTGACCATCACCTCCTTGCGGGCCAGCAGCAGCTCGCGCATCAGGCCGTGGCGCACCGTCTTCTCGTCGCGCCGCACGCGCGGCAGCCAGCGGCGCGAGTGGTGCATCACCTTCTCGGGCACGTCGGCAAACACCTGGGCCTCGGCCCAGTGCAGATCGATGCGCCCCTCGGCCAGCTCCTCTTCGACGTGGCGCTGGCCGAGCAGGTCCTTCTCACCCTTGGGCGCGGGCTGCGGCGGCGGCGCGCGCGCCGGATCGGTCCAGCGCTCGAAGCGTTCGCGCAGCCCGGCCGCGTCGCGATCGGGCGGCACGATCGACTGCAGCGGGAACACGTGCTCGCTGTTCCAGTAGAGGTCGAACGATGCCGCGAGCTGCGCCACCGCCGGGCCGACGACGAACGCGTCAAGGTCGATGTAGTTGGCATCGCCATGCGCCATGAAGTATTCGTCGCCGATGTTGCGGCCGCCGGCCACCGCCATCGCGCCGTCGGCCACCAACAGCTTGTTGTGCATGCGGTGGTTGACGCGCCCGAGGTCCAGCAACGAGGCGGTCAGGCGCGCGCCGAGGCTGTTGCGCCCCACCGGAAACGGGTTGAACAGCCGCACCTCGGCGTTGGGCTGAGCCGCCAGGCCGAGCAACAGCGGATCCAGGCCGGCGGTGTACAGGTCGTCGACCAGCAGGCGCACGCGCACGCCGCGCCCGGCCGCGTCGCGCAGCGCGCGCAGCAGGTGGCGGCCCGTGACGTCGTCGTGGATCACGTAGTACTGCACGTCGAGCGACACCTGCGCGCGCCGGATCAGCTCGATGCGCGCCTGCAGAGACTGCGTCCACCACGACAGCAGCCTGAAGCCGCTGCGCGTGCGGTCGGGCGCCGAGGCAAGCGCGATGCGGCCGAGCTCGGTGTCCGGCGATGCGGCAATCGCCTGCGACGGCGTGCGCTGCACGTCGCGCGGCAAGCCGGCACAGCCGGCCAGCACGGCGAACGTGAATGCCAGCGCGGCGTGGCTCAGCGCACGCTGCAGCATCGGACTCATGCGCATGGATCGGAGTGTGGGAATGTCCTTCCTTGCGAGTCTAGTGTCCTCGCCCACGTACGATCGGCGCCCACCACCACCATGCGCGCCCTGCAATCCCTGTTCGCCGCTGCGCTGTGGCTGCTCGCCGCGATCGCGCAGGCCGCGCCCGACGCCGCCAGCGCACCGGCTGCACGCGCTCCGGCCGCGCGCGTGCCCGCGCCGCTGGATGAGGGCTTTCGCATCCCGGGCAGCTTCGAGCCGATCGGTGCACTGTGGCTCGGTTTCGATCGCGGCCATGCGCCGTGGACCGCCGCGATGGTGGCGGCGCTCAAGCCCCACGTGCCGCTGCGCTTTCTGGTGCGCGACGAGGCGGTGGCGCAGCAGGCGCGCGACATGCTGCACGACCACGGCATCGATGTCGAGGGCCTGCGCTTTCACATCGACCCGCAGGCCGCGTTCTTCGTGCAGGACGCGGCGGTGTTCGCGGTGGACGGCCAGGGCCGCAGCGGCGTGGTCGATCTCAAGTGGAGCGGCCACGGCATGGCCGCATGGTGCCAGCGCCGCTACGCAGCCGATGCCGACCATGCCGCCGCCTGCGCCGACAGCATCGACCGCGAGCGCGACACGCTGAGCCGCACCATCGCGGCCTTTGCCGGCGCCCGCGTGATCACCACCGAGCTGCGCCTTGAAGGCGGCGGCGTCGAGGTGAACGGACGCGGCGTGATGATCGCCAACGAGGCGCTGCTGCGTTCGCGCAACCCGGGCTTGGGCCGCGCCGAGCTGCAGCGCCTGCTGTTGCAGCTGCCCGGCGTGCGCAAGGTCGTGTGGCTGCCCGAGGGCCCGGCCGAAGACCCCCACCTGCGCTCGACGATCACCGGCCGCTACGTCGGCTGGGGCACCGGTGGGCACACCGACCAGTTTGTGCGCTTTGCCGACCCGGGCACCGTGCTGCTCGCCTGGGTGGGCCCGGCGCAGGCGGCGGCGCATCCGGTGGCGCGGCTGACGCGCAAGCGCATGCAGCGCAACCTCGAGATCCTGCAACGCGCCACCGATCTCGACGGGCGCCCGTTTCGCATCGTCAAGGTGCCGATGCCGCACACGCTGCAGCGTCCGGTGGTGCTGTCGGCCGACGCCGACACGCTCTATTCGGAGCAGTGGCGCGCCGAGGATCTTTTGCCCACCGAGAATCGTCACAACGGCGACACCGTGATTCAGGTGGCGCCGGCGAGCTACCTCAACTATGTGGCGGCCAACGGCGTGGTGCTGGTGCCCGACTATGCCGGCCACGGCACGCCCGCATCCACGCAGAACAAGGTGCGCGCGATCTTCGAGCGCAGCTTTCCGGGGCGGCGCATCGTGTTCGTGGACAGCGCGGCGGCCAACTGGTACGCCGGCGGCCCGCACTGCGCCACGCTGTCGCAGCCGGCGGGGCACTGAGCGCCCGTAGGGCCGGGGCCGAAGCCCGTCCCCGCGGGGGCAACGAACTCGCGAGCGGCCCGTCGTTCCGTGAGCGTCAGCGCTTCGACTCGCGGCGCGCCGTGCGCCTCGCGCCCGCCCAGGATTCAGCCCACTCCGACAGCGGGCGCATCGCCTCGAGCAGCGCACGGCCTTCGGCCGTGAGGCGGTAGCCGCCCGCGCCGTGCTCCACCAGGCGCGCCTCGCGCAGCTCCTTGAGCCGCGTGTTGAGCAGCGCGGGGTTGGTGGCGGCCGCGTCCTGCAGCGCCCGGAACGTCAGCGGATCGTCGCCGCGCAGCTCCCACAACACTCGCAGCGCGGCGCGCCGGCCGAGCAGGTCGAGCGCCACCATGATCGGGCGGCCGGTGCGCGAGCCGCGCACGGGGTCGCCGACACGCGGCGTGGTCATGGTGCTTTACTTTTCATAGCGTATGCCTTAGCCTGGGCGCTTGCTACCAAAATCATAGCAAGCCACCCCATGCCTTCTGCCGCCCGCATCGCGCCCGCACAACCGCCCTTCCCGCCCGACGTGCAAGCCTGGCTCGACCGCACGATGCCGCCAGGCCAGCCGCCACTGGTGCTGTTCACCACGCTGGCGCGCGACCCGCGGCTGTTCAACAAGTTCTTCTCCGGCGGCCTGCTCGACCGCGGCCACCTCACGCTGCGCCAGCGCGAGGTGGTGATCCACCGCACCACCGCGCTCAACCGCTCGGAGTACGAGTGGGGCGTGCACGTGGCGCTCTTCGCCGCGCGCGTGCAGCTCACGCCGGAGCAGCTGCATTCCACCGTGCACGGCGGCCCTGACGACGCCTGCTGGAGCGACGACGACCGCCTGCTGCTGCGCCTGTGCGATGCGCTGCACTCGGGCAGCACGCTCGACGATACCCAGTGGCAGGCGCTGCGCCAGCGCTTCAGCGAAGAGGCGATGATCGAGCTGCTGCTGCTCGCCGGCTTCTACCGCACGGTGAGCACCCTCACCAATGCGCTGCGCCTGCCGCTGGAGCCGAACGCGGCGCGCTTCCCGGCCGCCGGCTGAAGAACGCCCGTCAGACGACGTCGGCGCCGCGCTCCTGCAGCAGCGCGCGCAGCACCGAGCGGTGGCAGCGCGCCTCGTCGTCGCAATAACAGCCCACCGAAAAGTGGCTGGTGCGCGACAGCGCGGCCAGCAGGTCGAGCGATCGCGCCGCATCGGGCTGCGCCATCTCGGCGCGGAACTTCTTGACGAAGGCGGCCCACAGCGCCGGCGTGTCGGCCGCCTGCGCCTGCTTCATCGTCTCGACCGACGGCGCAAGGTTGGGATACCACACGTCGTACCAGTTCTGCGACGCGAACTTCTCCTTGGGCACGCCGCGCGGCGGCCGCCGCACGGTGCCGATGCGCAGGCCCTCGTCGGTGGCGCGCGGGGTGCCGAGCTGAACGATGCGGACGGTCATGGCGAACGGCTTTCGATCAACGCTGCACCCAGCCGCCGCACACCGGAAACACCTGGCCGACGAAACACGCGGCGGCGTCGCTGCACAGGTAGGCCACGAACTGCGCATCTTCCTGCGGCGACACCAGGCGGCCGAGCGGCACCTCGCGCTTCAGGCGTTCCTGGACCTTGGGGTTGGCCTGCACCTCGGGCGGAAAGTAGGTGGGGTTCTCGACGAAGTTCTGCGCGATGGCATTCACCTGGATGTGATGCGGCGCCATCTCGACGCCCAGCGCCTGCACGTAGGCCAGCTGCGCGCCGCGCGCCGCGCTGTAGGTCGACGTGCGGCGCTGGCCACGCAGCGCGGCGGCGCTGCCCATCACGATGATGCGGCCGCGCCGGCGCTCGATCATCTGCGGCAGCAGCGCGCGCGCCAGGCGCGGCAGCGGATCGACCATGTGCGCGAAGGTGTGGCGCCACTCGTCGTCGCCGACGTGCTGCGCCTCGGTGCTGGGTGCCGGCACCGCGAGATTGGCCACCAGCACGTCGACCGTTCCCGCGGCGGCCACCTCGCGCGCCGGCGCGGCGGGGTCATCGAGCGGCGCGGTGCTCGCGAGCACCGTGGCGCCGTGGCCGGCGAGCACTTCGCACAGCACCGGCCCCATGAAATCGCCGGCCTGCGTGACGAGGATGCGCTTGCCGGCGAGCATCGCGTCGCTCATCGAAGCCCGCTCACAGCGGCTTGATCTCGACCTTGCGCCACTTGATGATGCCGCGGCCCCACTGAAGCGCGATCGGGCCGCTGGCGAACTTGGAATCCTCGATGTCGATCGTCCTGGTGCCGTTGAGCACCACGATCAGCCGGTTGCCCCTGACGGTGATGTCGTAGCTGTTCCACTTGCCGCCGGCCTTGATCATCGGGCCGGTGAGCTTGGCCACCTTGACGATCGCGCCGGTGCCGTAGCTCGGATCGGGCCGGGTGTCGAAGATGTTGGCCTCGTAGCAGCTCTCGTCGTTGATCGCGCCCGGGTTCTGGCAGCGCATGAAGATGCCGCTGTTGGCATCGTCGCTGGCCCAGAACTCCGCGTGCAGCTCGAAGTCCTTGTAGGGCACCTTGGTCACCAGGTACGCCGGATTGCTGCCGCCCGCGGTGGCCTGGATCGCGCCGTCGGTGGCGCTCCAGTTGGCCTCGCCGACGCGGTTGAAATTCTCCAGCCCCTTGGTGCCGTCGACCAGCGTGGTCCAGCCGCTGCCGGTGCCCATGCCCATGGGGGCACACGCACCAAGCAGCGACGCAGCGGCGATTGTGCAGGCCACGGATGCGATTCGACTCATGGCGTCTCCTTGGTGGTGGGGCGGCGAGTGTGCACCAAACTACCCGGGCACGCTCGGCGTCCACGGCCCCGGCACCCACACCGCTTCGTCGGGGCCGGGCCACGGCGGCATCGTGATCGCAACCGCCGCCACCGGTTGATCTGCAGCCGCGCGAAACTGAAACTGCGTGCCGAGCGGAATCGTCAGGCACACGCCGGGCTCGAGCTCCGTCACCTCCTGGCGCTCACCCGCGCGGCGCCACATCTGCCCACGGCCGCCCACCACGTACCAGACCTCCTCGACCGTGCGGTGCACCACCGCGCGCGCGGTTTGGCCGACGCCGAGCTGAAAGTGCGCCATGCCGCCGCCGGACAGGCCGAGCAGCACGCGCACGTCGGAGCCGTCGGGCGCGTTCACCGTGGGATCGGTGGGCAGTGTCATCGTCTGAAAGTCGGTGGGCATGCAGAGCCTTTGTGTGTTCGGGGTCTTCAGCGTTGCCGCGGGTCGAGCGCGTCGCGCAGGCCGTCGCCGACCAGGTTGAAGGCCAGCACCAGCGCAAAGATCGCCAGCCCCGGCCACACCGCCATCCACGGCGCCTGGTCGACGTAGTTCTTCGCGGTGTTGAGCATGCTGCCCCAGCTCGGCTCCGGCGGCTGCTGGCCCAACCCGAGGAACGACAGACTCGCTTCGGCGATCACCGCGGCGGCGATCGCCAGCGTGGCCTGCACGATCAGCGGCGCGGTCACGTTGGGCAGCACGTGGCGGATCGCGATGCGCCATGGCGGGTTGCCCAACGCGCGCGCGGCCTCGACGTAGTCCTCGACCTTCACGTTGATCACCTGCGCACGCGTCAGCCGCACGAAGATCGGCGTGGCCGAGATGCCGATGGCGATCATCGCGTTGGTCAGGCTGGGGCCGAGAAAAGCCGCCAGCGCGATCGCCAGGATCAGGAACGGGCAGGCGAGAAACGCATCGGTCACGCGCGAGATGAAGCCATCGACCACGCCGCCGACAAAGCCGGCGATCAGGCCGATCGGCACGCCAAGCAGCAGCGAGATCGACACCGACACCACGCCGGCCAGCAACGACGCGCGCGTGCCATAGACCACGCGCGACAACACGTCGCGCCCGATCTCGTCGGTGCCGAACCAATGCGCCGCGCTCGGCGCCTTGCGGATCGCACCCCAACTGGTTGCCACGGGGTCGTTGGGCGCGATCCAAGGCGCGAAGACCGCGAGTGTGATGAAGACGATGACGATGACGAGGCCCACGACGGCCGGCTTGCGCTGCATCAGCTTGCGAAGCGCGCGACGCCACGGGCTGGCGGGCTGGGTCGGCGCGCTGAGTGCTGGCGTGGTGAGGACTGCGGCCATTGCTATCAGTTGTCTATGCCGCGACCGAGCGCGCAAAGCCGCGGCCGGGTGTGCGCCGGCGCTCGGCTGCGGCAGCCCCTCGCTGCGCGAGGGGTACCCTGCGGTACTCAGACTCACGGCCCGCGTCGAAACTCGCTCCGCTCACTTCGTTCGCTGTGCTCGAACAGTCGACGCGAGTCAGAACTTGAAGCGCGCGCTGCGCGCGCGCGGCCGCGAGTCTTCCGTTCCTCGGCGCCGCAGATGTCGCTGCCGGCACACACCCGACCACGGCTTTGCTGGCACCGCCGTGGTATTCGTCGAATACCTCGATGGTGCTGCGCGGTGGGCGGTACCCGGGGTGGGCGACTTGTGGGGCGGCGAGGAGCGGACCGGCGCGAGGGGAAGTCCGGCGCCGCAGGCGACGGACCGGCGAGAAGCCATGAAGCAGCGGCGCGCGAGCGCCGCTTGCGAGTGGCATCGCAGCCGCCCTCGTGACGGGAGCACCGCAGCGAAGTCGGCCCGCAGGGCCGACCGACCCAGTAGGAGCCCGCCCCGGGTACCGCCCGCCGAGGCGCGCCAACATAGCCATCACCCACGCAACCGCGGGTTCACCGCGAAATACGCCAGGTCCGCCAACAAGCTCAGCATCACATACGCAGTCGCCGTCACCAGCACCACCCCCTGCACCACCGCATAGTCCCGGTTGAACACCGAATCGACGATCAGCTTGCCGAACCCAGGGATGGTGAACACCTGCTCCGTCAAAACAGCGCCCGACAACAACGTTCCCAACTCCAGAGCACCCAACGTGATCACCGGTGTCAACGCGTTGCGCAGCGCGTGCTTGAGCACCACGCTGCGCTCGTTCAGGCCCTTTGCGCGCGCGGTGCGCACGTAGTCCGACGACATCACCTGCAGCATCGCGCTGCGTGTGTGGCGCATCAGCACCGCGGCGATCGCGTTGCCGAGCACAAAGGCCGGCATGATCATCGCGGCCAGGTTGGCCTTCAGGTCTTCGAACGGGCTCACGTAGCCCGAGGCCGGCAGCCAGCCCAACTGCACCGAGAACAGCAGGATCATCAGGATGCCGAGCCAGAAGTTCGGCGTGCTGATGCCCCACAGCGCCACCGCGTTGGCCAGGCTGTCCCACCACGTGCCGCGCCCCACGGCGGCCACGATGCCGGCAGGGATGCCGATGAACACCGCGATCGCAAACGCCATCAGTCCGAGCTGGATCGTGACCGGCAGCTTCTGCTTCACCAGCTCCAGCACCGGCTGCTGCGTGCGCACCGATTCGCCGAGGTCGCCCTTGAGCACGCCGCCCACCCAGTAGGCGTAACGAACCGGCAGCGGCTCGTCGAGGTGCAGCTTCTCGCGCAGGTGCGCGATCACGCTCGGGTCCTGCTCTTCGCCGGCCAGGATCTTGGCCGGATCGCCCGGCAGCAGCTGCTGCAGGCTGAAGATCAGCATCGACACGAAGATCAGGGTCGGCACCACCTGCGCCAGACGCTTGACGAGGTACTCCCCCATCGCGACGCTAGCGCGCGAGCGTTCTCAAGGCGCGGTTCCCATCTTGAGGCCGGTGACACGCAGCAGTCCATCGGGGATCTGGCGCACGCCGGTCAGCTTGGGGTTGTAGGCCCACAGCCAGTTGCGGTGGTAGAGGTAGATGATCGGCCGCTCCTTCAGCACGCGTGCGGCGAGCTGCTCGTAGGTCTTCTTGCGCTCGGCGGGGTCGCGCTGCGAGCGCACCTGGTTGAGCAGCGCGTCGGTCTCGGCGCTGCAATAGCCGGCGTAGTTCAGCGGCTGCTTGCAGCCGTGAAAGCTGAAGGTGTTGCCGTCGGGGTCGGCGCGGCCGCTCCAGGCCAGCACGTAGGCATCGAACTCGCCCTTGTCGGCCAGGTTGAGCGAGGTGGCGAACTCGGTGGCCTGCACCTTCACGTCAAAGCCGGCCTCGCGCGTCATCGCCTGCACCACCAGGGCCAGGCGTTGTGCGTCGCTGGTGGTGGGTGTCATCAGCGTCACGCTGGGGTTGGGGATGCCGGCTTCCTTCAGCAGCGCCTTGGCCTTGTTGATGTCGCGCTTGGGCACCGGAAAGTTCTTCGCGTAGTAGGTGTTGTTCGGCGCCACCCATTGGTTGCCGACCGTGGCCTCGTTGTCCATCACCACCTGCGCCAGGCCCTGCCGGTCGATGGCCAGCTCGAAGGCCTCGCGCACGCGCGGGTCCTTGCCGAGCGCGTTGTTCTTGGCCTGTTCGCTCTTGCCCACGTTGATGGTGATGCCCTGGTAACCGATCTCGGTGATGCGCGTGACCTTGAACTTCTTCTCGGCCTGCAGCTTCTCGATGTCGCTGGACGCCACACGCTCGATGAAATCGAACTGGCCCGACTTGAGGTTGGCCAGCCGCACCGTGGCATCGACGATCGGCGTGTAGGTGATGCGATCGAAGTGAACGTTGGCCTTGTTCCAGTAGCCGTCAAACCGCTCGAGCACGATGCGGTCCTGCGCCACGCGCTCGACGAACTTGAACGGCCCCGAGCACACCGGCTTGGCACCGAAATTGGCGCCAGCGGCCTGCGCGGCCTTCGGTGACACCATCATGCCCGCGCGATCGGCCAACGCGGCCAGCAGCGGCGAGAACGGCGCGCTCAGGTTGAGCTTGACCGTCATCGGGTCGACGACGTCCACGCTGGACAGCAGGGCCAGCTCGCCGCGCCGGTTGGAGCCCTGCATCGTCTTGTGGCGCTCGAGGTTGAACTTGACCGCCGCGGCGTCGAGCTTCTCGCCGTCGTGGAACGTGACGCCGGGGCGGATCTTCATCGTCAGCGCCTTGTTGTCGGCCGACCAGTCCCAGCTGGTGGCCAGCTGCGGCTGCATCGCGAGCTTCTCGTCGATGTCGATCAGCTTGTCGCACAACGCGCTGAACACGATGCGGCCGACGAAGGTGCGCGCCAGCGTGGGATCGAGCACGTCGGGGTCTTCGGCCAGGCCGATGCGCAGCGCGGTTTGTGCGTGGGCGGCGCCGGCCAGGAGCGCGGCACCGAGGGCGAGAGTCCAGCGTGGGTTCATGTCAGCCTCCACGGGTTGAGAAGTGTTTTGACCGCCTTGCAGGACTCAGGCCGCCGCCCGCGGGGCGCGAAACGCCTCGATGCGCGCCTCGATGCGCGCGCGGTCGAGCTCGCCGGCGGGGTCGTGGCGGCCGGCCAGGCACGCCACGAAAGGCTGAAAGCGCTCCAGGCTCACGGTGTACAGCCGCCTGAGCTCGGCCATGGGCTCGGCATGGTCGTCGACGCGGATGTCGAGCTCGGGGTGGTCTTCATCGCCGTGTATACGCAGCGCAGCCGATTGTTTGCCGCGCTTGTCGCCGCCGGCGGCTTCACCGGCCGTCATCGCCTCGATCAGCCGCTCGGCCAGCGGCAGCTTGGCGTTGGCGCGAAACGCATCGATCGTGGCCTGCAGCACGGCCTCGCCGGCCAGCATGTTGCCGGCCACGCTGAAGTCATCGAACACACGGTGGCCGCACCAGCCGATGCACTCGGCGCCGGTGTGCGCCGCGCCGGGGCCGCGCGCGCCGAGCAGGTGCAGCTGACGCTGTGCGCGCCCCGCATCGGCGCCGGTGAGCACGGCCACCACGTCGGCCGGCGTCATGCCGCGCGCCAGACGCTCGAGCCCGGCGGGGCCATAGGTGGGATTCATCAGCGCCTGCGTGCACAGCGCACCGACAGCGCGCCGCGTGTGCGCGCACAACGCGCCGACTGCGAAGAAGCGGCTGGCGATCGCCACGCCGAATCGGCCTGCACCATCGCGCGCGATGATGGACCACGTCATTGCGGGTTTACCTGGGGTGAGAACGAGCCGGAGGGGCTCGCATCGTAGAGCAACGCTTCAGCGTGTCATCGGGTTGCGCCCGAATGCCCCCATGCCGGCGTAGCGCGCGCGCGCGCCGAGCCGCTCTTCGATGCGCAGCGCCTCGTTCCACTTGGCCATGCGTTCGCTGCGTGCGAACGAACCCACCTTGAGCTGGCCCACGCCCCAGCCGATGGCCAGGTGCACGATGGTGGTGTCTTCGGTCTCGCCGGAGCGCGCCGACACGATGCCGGCATAGCCGAGCGAACGCGCGGCCTGCCAGCACTGCCGCGTCTCGGTGAGCGTGCCGCGCTGGTTGGGCTTGAGCAGCACGGTGTTGGCCGCACCTCGAGCGGCCGCTTGCCGCAGCAGCGCAGCGCTCGACACCAGCAGGTCGTCGCCGACGATCTGCAGCGACTTGCCCGCCGCCCGGGTGAAGCGCGCGAAGCCTTCAAGGTCGTCCTCGGCCAGCGGGTCTTCGATGCTGACGATCGGGTACTTCTCGATCCAGCGCGTCAGCAGCTCGCACATGCCGTCGGCGTCGAGCTCGCGGCGCTCCAGCGCGAGCGTGTAGCGCCCGCCCTTGCCGAACTCGGAGGCCGCCACGTCGAGCGCGATCGCCACCTGCTCGCCCGGCACGAAACGCGCGCGTTCGATCGCCGCCACCAGCGCCTCGAGCGCCTGCTCGTTGGTGTTGAACACCGGCCACCAGCCGCCTTCGTCGGCCACGCCGAACGTGGCGCCGCGCGCCTGCATCATCAAGCCGGCGTGACGATAGACCTCGGCGGTCCACTCGATGGCCTGCGCGAAGGTCCTGGCGCCGGGACACACGACCATGTAGTCCTGCACGTCGGTGCGGCGACCGGCGTGCGCGCCGCCGCCGAAGATCTGCACCTGCGGCACCGGCAGCAGCACCGCATCGGGGCCGCCGAGGTACTGGTACAGCGGCACGCCGTGCACCGCGGCGGCCGCGTGCGAGGCAGCCATCGACACGGCGAGCATCGAGTTGGCGCCCAGGCGCGACCGGTTCGGCGTGTCGTCGAGCTCGATCAGGCGCTCGTCGAGCGCCAGCTGGTCGTCGGCGGCCAGGCCCATCACCGCGCGCGCAATCTCGCCGTTGACGTGCGCAAGCGCGCCCTGCACGTCGAGCCCGCCCAGGCGCTGGCCGCCGTCGCGCAGGTCGATCGCCTCGCGCGTGCCGCGGCTGGCACCGGCCGGCACGATGGCGCGGCCCACCGCGCCGCTCAACGTGCGCACCTCGGCCTCGACGGTGGGTCGGCCGCGGCTGTCCCACACGCGGCGCGCGTGCACGAAGCGGATCTCGCTGGCATTGCCAGCGGCCGATCTCATTGGAGAACCTCCGTGCTCCGCGCTGCGGTTCGAACCCTTTTGGGGTCGGCCGCGCAGGGGCTCATGAATCAACCTCCCACGCCCATGCGGCGGCCACTTCGGCCAGCCGCGTCACCGGTTGGCGCAGCAGTTGCGAAGCCACGCGCCGCACGGTGCGCCATTGTGGCTCGGCGGTGAGGTATTCGACCGGCGACTTGCCGTCCACGCGCGCCAGCAGCAGCCCGGGCAGCAGCGCCGCGGCGCGGCGTTCGAGCGCCTCGGGTGGCTCCCAATCGACGCGGTGCAGGTAGGCACGCGCCAGCGCGTCGAAGCCGTTGATCAGCGCGCAGTGGACCGGTGGCACCCAAAGGCACTTGAGCAGCAGGTGGTTCAGGCAAAAGGCGAGGTCGAACGCGGGGTCGCCCCACCACGCGCACTCGGCGTCGAGCAGCACCGGCTGTCCGTAGGCGTCGATGAGGATGTTCTTGGGGCTGACGTCGCCGTGCACCAGCGAGCACTTGTGCGATTGGGTTTGTGCGACCAGGGCCTGCAGTGCGGGCGCGAGTTCGGGGTGTTTCTGCGCGGTGGCGAGCAGGTAGGGCTCGAGGCGGATGTCGAAGAAGATGGCATCGGTCTGAAACTGCGCTGCCAGCTCGGGCCGCGCGGCCGCGTGGCTGTGGATGCGCACCAGGGTATCGCCCACCGAGCGTGCGAAGCCTGCATCGACTGCGCCGTCGCGCAGGCGCTGCTTCCACAACGCGTGGTGTCCCGGGTCAAGGTAGTCCATCACGAGCACGCCGAGCGCTTCATGCTGGCCGAGCACGCGCGGCGTGCAGCCGGGCACCGCCTCGTTGGCCACGCGCATCCAGCACGCCTCGTAGCGGTTGCGGGCGATCGGCGCGCGCCAGTCGGCGGCGACGCGCAGCTTGGGCAGCGCGCGCTTGGCACAAACGGTGCCGCTCGGCGTCTCGATGCGCCAGATGTCGGAGGAGACGCCGCCGGTCAGGGGACTGCCGCTCAGGGGTGCGTCGGCAGCGACCAACCCGAGTTCGCGCAGGGCTTGCGCAAATTCCAGCGGTACCGGCGTGTCACGATCGGCCATCGAGCGATTCTCGCGTCAAGCGGCGCCGCCCCGGCCGCCGACCGGCACCGGCCTGGCGGATGGCCGGCGCGCCAGGAGAGCAGAATTCGATGCACGGATCGATTTCACTGCAACGGAGCGCATCTCCCCGTGGCCACCGTGCTCGACAAGGAACTCAAGCGGCAGATCACGCTCGATGGTGAGGTCTACACGGTTGCGCTCGGCCCGCAAGGCGTCCGGTTGACCGGCAAGGGCAAGAGAAAGCCTGAAGTCGAGCTGCGCTGGCGCGATCTGCTGAGCGGTGAAGCCGCCATGGCCGTGGCCCTGAACGCTTCGCTGTCGAAGGAACGAAAGGCGAACGCCGAAGCGGCGGCCCCAAGCGATCGAAAGAACGCGCCGGCGCCGAAGAGACGAAAGCCCTAGCAGCATGGCGACACCGATCACGATCAGCATCCCCCACCAGCTCGGGCGCGCCGAGGCACGCCGCCGCATCGAGGAGGGATTCCCGAAGATCATCCACCTGTTGCCGGCCCACGGCGCCGGCAGCAACGAGCGCTGGGACGGCGACCGGCTGACCTTCAGCGCGGTGACGCTGGGTCAGACCGTGGCCGGCGTGATCGATGTGCGCGATGACGCCGTGATGATGGAGATCGAGCTGCCCGGCGTGCTCGGCATGATCGCCGGCGGCTTCAAGGATCGGCTGCAGAAAGTGGGACAGCTGCTGTTGACGAAGAAGTAGGGCACGCGCCGATACCTAGCCCGCCGATCCACTTTCCGGGGTCACGCCCTCGAGCGCCAGCGCCGCGGAGATGTGGGCCAGGTGCGTGAGGCCCTGCGGGAAATTGCCCAGCAGCTCCTTGCTTGAGGCCGCGTACTCCTCGGAGAACAGCCCCAGGTCGTTGGCGCAGCCGCAGGCGCGATGGAACCGCTCGAGCGCCTCGGCCGTGCGACCTTGGCGCGCCAGACACTCGGCCAGCCAGAACGTACACGGCACGAACGAGCCTTCCGCGCCGCGCATTCCATCGGGCATGCGATAACGCAACACGAGGCCGCCATCGTCGAGATCCTGCGCGATCGCCTGTGCGGTGCGCACCATGCGCGGGTCGTCGTAGGCGACGAAGCCGACGTCCGGCAGCAGCAGCAAGGCGGCATCCAGCTCGGTCGAGCCGAAGCTGCCGCGGAAGACGCCGCGCTTCGCATCGTAGCCCTCGGTCTCGACGGCCTCGCGGATGGTGTCGCGTGCCGCCTCCCAGCGCGCCAGCGGTGCCTGAAACCCGTGCTGTCGCGCCAGCGCGATGCCGCGATGGACGGCGGTCCAGCACATCACCTTGGAGTGCACGAAGTGCCGCGGTGCGTCGCGCACCTCCCAGATGCCGTGATCCGGCAGCGGCCACTTGTGCACAGCCGCGTCGACCATCTCGGCCAGGAACTCCCAGTCCTGCGGCTCCGGCACGTTGCCGCGAGCGCTCCAGCGCCACGCCAGCTCCAGCAGCAGTCCGTACATGTCGGCTTGGTACTGCTTGTCGGCGGCATTGCCGATGCGCACCGGGCGCGAGCCGCGCCAGCCCTCGAGATGGTCCAGCACGATCTCGGTCAGCCGGCGCTTGCCGTCGACCGCCACCAGCACCTGCAGCTGCTCGGCGCTGCCTGCACAGCTGCGCTGGATGAAGCGCCGGAAACCGTCGGCCTCGCTCAGGCAGCCGAGGCTGGAGAGCGCGCGAACGGTGAACACCGAGTCGCGGATCCAGCTGAAGCGGTAGTCCCAGTTGCGCTCGCCGCCCACATGCTCGGGCAGCGACGTGGTGGGTGCGGCGATGATGGCGCCGGTGGGCGCATGGTTCAGGGCCTTCAGCACGATGGCCGAACGGGCGACGCAGACGCCGTCGCTTCCGGCGCGGTTCATCTTCGAAGCCCACTGGCGCCACCAGGCGAGTGTTTCGTCCAGGTGCTTCTCGGGCTCCGAGTGCAAAGGGATCTTCGCCGGCGTCGCATGCAGGTCTTCAGGCGGCACGAACTGCATCGCGAGCCGCAGCCGGTGGCCTTGCGTGATCTCGACGTCCGCGCGCAATCCGTGGTCTCCCACCCGGGCGAAGGCCGCGTCGCCCGACAGCAGCAGCCCGGCGTTGCTGCCCACGGCGCAATACGCAGCCTCGCCCAGTTCGTAGATCCACGGCTTGATCTCGCCGTAGTCGAAACGCGGGGCGAAATCGATGCACAGCCGCATGGACCCGGACAGTCCTTCGACGATTCGGATCAGCTCGCGCCTCGGATGGCTGCGACCCCCTCGGCGCATCGCGAAGAAGTCGGTGAGCCGGACGGTGCCGGACTCCGACTCGAACGTGGTGACCAGCACCAGGCTGTCGCCCTGATAGGCGCGCCGACTCGCGTGCCGGCCCACCGGCCCGATCGCAAAGTGGCCGCCATGCCGATGGTCAAGCAGGCGCCCGAAACAGCTGTCGGAGTCAAACCGCGGCAGGCAGCACCAGTCGATCGAGCCGTCACGCGACACCAGCGCGGCCGAATGGCAGTCGCCGATCAACGCATAGTCGCCGATGGGCAGGTGCATCGACAGACCGCAGGCAAACCGCATACCCACGGCGGACGTCAGCGCGGGCCGACGACGGCCGGCGCCCGCCTTCACGCCGATGCGTGCCGCGGCCGCCGGCTTGTCAGGTCACTGCACCGTTCGAGCGGCGCAGCTGCTTGATGCTCTTTTCGACCCTCTCGGCCACTTCGCGCTCGCGCTGCAGCGTGCGCAGCGTGGCCTGCGCCTCCTGGGCCGAACCTTCCAAGCGCGACAGCGCACCTTGCGCTTCCTCGACGGTGAGCTCCAGCCGCGCCAGTTTTTCCGACACGTCGTCGACGGCGACGCGCTGTTCGCTCAGGTTCTCGAGCGTGCTCTGCAGGCCGCCGATCAGCGACGTCACGGCCTCGAAGCCGACCTGCACCTCGTCGACCTTCTTGCGCCATGCATCGACCAGCTCGAGCTTCTCGTCGGTGCCCTGCAGGCGTTGGAGCAATGCGTCGACCGTGGTGCGCAGTTCGGCCACTTCGCCACGCTGTTCGGCCACGAACTGCAGGTCGGCCTTGCTGCGGCTGCTGATCTGGCGGACGGCCTCGACTTCGGCCTTCACGGCCAGCACCATCGCCTCGCGCTCGGCCAGGTTGGCCATCGTCTTCTGCACCGCCGCGGCGTGCCGGTCAAGCTCGGCCAGGCGAACCTCGAAGTCCTTCAGCGACTTCTCGGCCTGCGTCATCAGCGCGCGCCGCTGGTCGAGCTGCCGGGCGTGGTCATCGGCCCGCTGCAGCTGCGCCTCGGTCATCGTGGCCTGCGCCAGCACCTCGTGCTGGCGCGCCTGGACCTGCGCCAGCTGCGCGATCGCTTCGTCGCTGCGCGTGGCCACCTGCGCCATCTCCTGGCTCATCGCCTGCACTTGCTGCAGCCGGCCGGAGGTCTCGGCGGCCTGGCGCATGCTCTGTTCGATGACTTCGACCAGGCGCGAGTGTTGTTCGTGCGCCGCGTCCTCGTCTTTCTTCATGTCGGCCATCGTGCGCTGCGCCTCGCGCAACGCCTGGTCGATGCGCGACACCTCGCCGGCCAGCGGCGCCAGCTTGGCCTGCAGGGCCGAGAGGTCCTGCAAGTGCTGCTGCGTGCTGTTCAGGCGCGAGTCCAGGCTGGCGCATTGCTGCGTCAGGCCTTCGATCTCGGCACGGCGCGCCGCCTGCTGAGCCAGCATCTGCTCCACATCGCGCGACATCGCGAACAGGCTGTTGACCCGTTCGTCGACCCGCTCGACCAGTTGCATGCGCGCGGCAACGCGGTTGATCTCGGCGTCGAGCGTTGCCGCGGTCTCGCCCAGCTTGCGCGCGGACTCGCCGCCTTCGTCGAGCCGCGAGAACTTCTCCAGCAATCCATTGAGGCGCGTCTCGATCTCCGGCGTCCGACCGATCATCGCGGCCGTGCGTTGCTCGAACGCCTCGAAGCTGGCGCGCTCCTGTGCCAGCTGCTCGCGCAAACGCGCCATCTGGCCATGCGCCTGGTGCACTTCGTCGAGCTTGCGCTGCATCGCGGCCAGATCGTCTTGCGCCTTGAGCAGGCTCTGGTGCTGCGCGGCGGTGCGGCGCCCGATCGCCTCCATGATGCTGAGCCGTTCGGCCAGCCCGTCCAGCGAGTTCTGCTTGCGGGCGAGCTCTTCGGTCTCGATGCGCAGATCGGAAAACATCTTGTCCAGCGATTCGGCTTTTTGCAGCGCGGCGGCAAGAGCTTCATCCTTGGCCACCAGAGCCTGCACCCGGGTCTCCATGTCGTCCAGAGACCCCGACAGCGACCGCAACCGCTCGTCCGCCGTACCCAGCTCGTCCTTGTACAGCCCGATGCGCTCGACCGTCTCGCGCAGGCGGGCCAGCTGCGAGCGGGCGTCGCTCTCGAGCCGCGCGCTCTCCTGGGTGAACTGATTGCGCGCCTCGTTGGCCGCCGCCAGGTCCTGCGCCGCGGTGCGCGCGATCTGCTCGATGCGCGAGACCGCCTCCTCGGCTTGTTGCATGCGGTCGCGGCCTTCGGCCAGCTTGGCCACCTGGGCGTCCATCGTCCAGACCAGCTGACTCAGGCGCGCGGTTTCGGCCACGGCATGGTCGACCGTGTGGCGCTGCGTCTCCAGTGTCTTGGTGCGCTGGGTCACGTGATCGGCCAGCATGTGCAGCGCAGTCACGCGACGCTCGACTTCCTTGCTCAGGTCCTGCAACTGCAGCACCGAGTCGAGCCTCCGGGACATCTCGGCGAGCGAGTTCATCACCGTCGACGACTCGGCACGCGCCTCGTCAGCCGTCTTCCACGCGCTTTGCACGTCACGCCGCAAGTCACCACCGAGCTGCTGCAGATCGGCAAACTCCTTCTTCGTGGCGATGAAGGCGGTCAGCGAGCGTTGCGCATCGGCACCGGACTGGCGCAGTTCCGCCTGGGCCTGGCCGAGCTCGGCGCTTTCCTGCCGCACCTGGCTCAACGTTGCATGAACATCGCGCACCTGGGCGCCCAGGTCGTCCAGCGTCTTGCGGCTCTGCAGCAGCGGTCCTTCCGGATCGACCAGTGCTTTCGAGGCGCGCTCGGCGTCACCGACCTGGCGCGACACTTCGTTGAGCCGCTCACCCAGTTCATCGGCGGAGCGCAGGCGCTGCTCGAATCCTTCCACGGCAGCCGCCAGCCTGTCCAGCCGGTGCGCAGCCGCCTCCGACTTCGACGACAGATCGTCCACTGCCTTGTCCAGTTGGGACAACCGGCCGGCCATTGACGCCGTCTGCTCGGCCTGCGCACGCAGCGCCGCACGCTCCTCGCGCACCGCCTCGCGCTCCTGGCGCACTTCGGTCAGCAGCTCCCGCAGGTCGGCCTCGGCCTGCCTTATCTCGCCGTTGCCGCGAAAAATCATCCCAAGCATAGGTGGCTCCCGCCGATCGACCGTCCGCCGTTGTATCAGCAACGGTCACAACCAGGACCACCGCACGTGGGTGGTGGTCTTTGCGGTCAGGTCGCGCGGCCCCGGGCGGACGGCCCAGCTACCGACGCCGCCCCGCCTCCACCAGCTTCACCAACGCATGCAGCGCCTGGTTCACCGGCGTCGGCACACCGCGCGCAGCGCCGCGCCGCACCACCGTGCCGTTGAGGTGGTCGATCTCGCTGCGCTTGCCGCGCGCCATGTCCTGCGCGGTGGAAGACAACTGCGCCGGCATGGTGGCCGCAAGGCGTTCCATCGCCTGCAGCGACGCGTTCAGGTCGAGCGGCACGCCGTCGGCCTGGGCAACCGCCACCACCTCGCGCACCACCGCGCGCTGCAACTCGACCACGTCGGGCTGCGCCGCCATCACGCCATAGGGCAGTTGCGCCAGACCCGAGATCGCGTTGTACGCGCAGTTGAGCATCAGCTTGCCCCACAGCTCGGCCATCACGTCGGGCGAGATCTTCACCGGCACGTCGGCGCCGGCGAACAGCTCCACCAGCGCCTGCAGGCGCTGTTGCAGCGCGGCGTCGTTGGCCTGCGCCGCGTCCATCGGTCCGATCACGAGATCGCCGCGCCCGTTGTGCTTGACGGCACCGGGTTCGGGCAGCGCGGTGGCCACGTACACCACCGTCGGCACCACGCTGCATGGCACCCACTGCGCCAGCGTCGGCGCGTTGTCGACGCCGTTTTGCAGGCTCAGCACCAGCGCGTCGCGCTTCAGATGCGGCGCCATCTCGCGGCCCACGCCCTCGGTGTCGGTGGACTTGACGCAGAACAGCACCAGGTCGGCATCGCGCACCGCGGCGATGTCGGTGCTGGCACCGAGGCGCACCGCCTCGACGCTGCCGCCCTTGTGCAGCTGCAGCCCGCGCTGTTCGATCGCCGCCACGTGCGGCGCGCGGCCGATCAGCACGACGCGCTGGCCCGCGCGCGCCAGCATCGCGCCGTAATAGCTGCCGACGGCACCGGCGCCGACGACCGCGATCGATGAAAAGGCTGCAGCCATGGCTCACACCCGCAACAAGGTCCGCCCACGATAGCGGTTCGTCGCCTCGCGTGCCGGGGCCTTACGCCCGCGCGGCCGAGAGCTCGCGCGCGGCGCGCACCACCGCATCCACCGAGATGCGCGCCTGCGCCTCGAGCGCGGCGGCGTAGCCCACCGGGATGCGCGGCGCGCCCAGCCGCATCACGCGGCAGCCGGTGTGCTCGGCCACCGTCGCCGCCACTTCGGCGCCAAAACCGCCCACTTGCACCGCCTCGTGCACCACCAGCAGGCGCCGGGTGCGCGCCACGTCGGCCAGGACGGTGTCGCGGTCCCAAGGCCACAGCGAGCCGAGGTCGATCACGCTGGCATCCATGCCGTCGCGCTGCAGGGCCTGCGCCGCCTGCAGCACGGTATGCACGGCGGCCGACCAGCTCACGATCGTCAGTGCGCTGCCGCTGCGGCGCAACTGCGCGCGGCCGAGTGCTGCAACGTGATCGACGTCGACCTCGCCGCTCATGCCCCACAACTCCTTGTGCTCCATGTAGACCACCGGGTCGTCGGCTGCCAGCGCGGCGCGCAGCATCGAAAAGTTGTCCTGCGGCGTGCTGGGCGTCAGCACCACCACACCCGGCAGGTGCGCAAACCAGGCCTCGAGCGATTGCGAGTGCTGTGCGGCCGATGCGCTCCACACGCCGATCGGCAGCCGCATCACCATGGGCACGCGACCCTGGCCGCCGAACATGAAGCGGTTCTTCGCCGCCTGGTTGACGATCTCGTCCATTGCGCACAGCGCGAAGTCGGCCACCCGCATCTCCACCACCGGCTTCAAGCCCGCGAGCGCCATGCCGACGCCGGCGCCGACGATCGTGGCCTCGCTGATCGGCGTGTCGATCACGCGCTCGCTGCCGAACTCCGCGAGCAGACCCTTGTATTGCCCGAAGATGCCGCCGCGGCCAAGGTCCTCACCGAGCGCGACGATGCACGGGTCGTCGCGCATCGCCGCGGCGAGCGCTGCGGCGCCCGCCTCTGCATAGGTCATCAGCGCCATGGGCCGGCCCCCACGGTCTGCACGTCGGCGAACGCCGCGCCCGCATCGGGCGGCGCAGACCCTTCGGCAAAGCGCTGCGCGGCCGCGATCTCGGCGCGCGCGTCGGCGTCGACGCGATCGAGGTTTTCGGCGCGCGCACCGAGCGCGATCAGGCGGTCGCGCGCACGTTGCAGCGGATCGCCGGCGCGCGCGGCATCGATGTCGGCCACGGCGCGATAGGCCTGGCCGTCGACCGATACGTGGCCCTTCACGCGCCAGGTCAGCGCGTGCAGCAGGTGCGGGCCGCCGCCGCTGCGCACCTGGCCGATCAGGCGCTGCGCCAACGCGGCCACCGCCTCCACGTCGTTGCCGTCGCACGATTCGGCCGGCACTCCGATGGCCCTTGAGCGCGCGGCCGCGCCCTCACCCGCGGTCATCCGTGCGGTGTCGGTGGTGGCCGAATAGCGGTTGTCCTCGCAGACGAACAGCACCGGCAACTGGTAGACGGCGGCCCAGTTCAGCGCCTCCAGGAACGGTCCGCGGTTGATCGCGCCGTCGCCGAAGAAACACGCCACGATGTGCGGCTTGCGCTGCAGCTTCAACGCCTGCGCCGCGCCACAGGCGATGGCGAGCCCGGCAGCGACGACGCCGTTGGCGCCCAGCATCCCGACCGAAAAGTCGGCGATGTGCATCGAGCCGCCCTTGCCGCCGTTGTGGCCGCCTGAGCGGCCGTACAGCTCGGCCATCATCTTGTTCATGTCAGCCCCCTTGGCCAGCGTGTGGCCGTGGCCGCGGTGCGTGCTGGTGAGCAGATCCTCGCGCCGCAGGTGGGCGCACACGCCGGCGGCCACCGCCTCCTGCCCGATCGACAGGTGCAACGGGCCGCGCACCTTGGCGCTGCCCGTGCTGGCCGCACCAAACGCCTGCACGCCACCGAGGCTGGCGGCTTCCGCCGCTTCTTCGAATGCGCGGATGCGCGCCATGGTGCGATAAAGCGCGCTCAACTGTTGAATCGACAAGCCACCCTCCAACCGAGATGCGCGCCAGGCACGCGCGCCGCGGCATTGTGGCTCCGGCGGGCGCTGCGCGCCTTCACATCGCTGCGCGATGTGAGCCTACGCCGCAGCGCCAGCGCTGTCGCCAAAGTCAGTTCTTGGCCGCCGCGGGCTCTGCCTCCACCACGCACAGCAGCGTCTCGCCGGTGGCCACGAGCTTGGCCTCGCCCGAGGCGTGCGCGTAGAGCTCGCAGTGCGTGAACACCTGCTGCTTGCCGGCGCGCACCACCTTGGCCTTGGCAACGAAACGCTCGCCCACCGCCGGCCGGATGCAGTTGACCGCGAAGTGCGACGCCAGCACACGCGCGCCGAGCTGCGTGGCCGCCGCGTAACCACACGCGGTGTCGATCAGCGCGCCGACCACGCCCGCGTGCAAAAACCCGGCGTACTGCCCGGCCTCCGGCTTCCACGCCATCGCCAGTTCCACCTCGCCGGGCGCGGCGTGCTGCACCTCGAAGCCGCACCAGCGGTTGAACGCCGCGGTGGCATTGATCGCACGCAACATCGTCAGCGTATCGGCGGTGGCGTTCATCATCGGCCTTCTCGTCAAGCAGCCAGGCCGCACGCTACGCCGCGCGGCAGCCGTGCGCTGTCGTCGCCGCGACAGCGGCTACAGTGGCAGCATGAATCCGGTCCTGGTCGAAGCCACGCGCGGCGGCATCGTTGAATCGGCGCACTGCGGCGCGCTGGCGGTGGTCGATGCGCGCGGCACAGCCGTCTGCACCATCGGCGACAGCGCGCGCCCGGTGTTCGCTCGCTCGGCGGTCAAGGTGCTGCAGGCGTTGCCGCTGGTCACCAGCGGCGCGGCCGACGCCTTTGCGTTCACCGACGAGGAGCTCGCGCTCGCCTGCGCCTCGCACAACGGCGAGGCGCGCCACGTGGCCACCGCCGCCGGCGTGCTGGCCAAGGCCGGGCTCGATGTGTCGGCGCTCGAGTGCGGCGCGCACTGGCCGCAGCACGAGGTGGCGCAGCGCGAGCTGGCCGCCAGCGGTGTGCCGCTCAGCGCGCTGCACAACAACTGCTCCGGCAAACACGCCGGCTTCCTGTGCGTGGGCTGCGTGATGGCGCGCGCGTTGGGCCGCGACGCGCGCGAGTTCGTGCGCGGCTACGTGAAGCCGGAGCATCCGTTGATGCGCGAGATCACCGCGTCGCTGCAGGACGCCACCGGCTGCGACCTGTCGCGCGCGCCGATGGGCATCGACGGCTGCTCGATCCCGACCTTCGGCATCCCGCTGCAGCAGCTCGCGCAGGCGTTTGCCAAGGTGGCCACCGGCGTGGGCCTGAGCGCCGATCGGGCCGCCGCGGCGGCGCGCTTGCGTGGCGCGGTGGCGCGTGCGCCGTACTTCGTGGCCGGCACCGGCCGCTTCGACACGCGCGTGATGCAGCGCCTGGGCGGGCGTGTGTTCTGCAAGGTGGGCGCCGAAGGCGTGTTCTGCGCCGCGCTGCCTGAACCAGGGCTCGGCGTCGCGATCAAGATCGACGACGGCAACAACGCACGCGCGGCTGAGGTGGTGATGGCCGCGGCAATCGAGGCGCTGGTGCGGCTCGACGACGACGAGCGCGTCTTCATGCGCGGATTGAGCGATGTGCCGTTGAACAACTGGAACGGCATCCGCGTGGGCGAGCTGCGCGCCAGCGCCGCGCTGCGCGAGGCGATGCCGCCCATGCAATCCTGAGCGCAGAGCGGCGCTCGTTCCGCGGGGCCGAGCCCCTGCCCCCAAACGTCGACGATTGAACCGCTGCGGCTGGCGTCGCAACCCACGGGCAACAGAAGGGCGTCGTCACAGGAGGCTGTCATGTCGAAGCATCGGCCCGATGAGAAGGTCTCGCCGCTGATCTGGCTGATCCCGGTGCCGTTCATCCTGGCGGGCTTCCTGCCGCTGACCATCGACCACCCGGCGCCGCCCAAGACCGAGCGAGTGGCCTCGGCCAGCCACAGCCCGAACGCGGCCTCCTCGCCGCGCCTGCCGCACGACGCCGAATAAGCGGCCGCCCGGCGGCCCCCTGGCGGGTGCGCGACGGCGCCGCCGGCCCCGCACGCTCCTGCACCTTGCGCAGCGCCGGGCACTGCACCCGTTTGAACCGTCCTCGTCCCCGGCGCAACTGAGCGTTCAGAGATGGGAGCGCCGTTTGCTCCCGTCCGTGCCGCCAGGAGCCTCCATGAACCGTCCGACCCTCATCACGATGTCGACTCTGGTCTTGACCATCGTCGCCTATGTCGCGCTGGCGCAGATGACCCCTGTCGACGCGTCGCGGCTGGTCATGGACGCCAGCAGCACCAGCTTGGCGCTGGAGACCTGGCGTGTTCAAGGCCGTTGACCTGGAGCGCGCGCTGGACTGCGCGCTCGACTCGCCTGCCACCACCGCGGCCATTGCGATGGTGGTGTTGCTCCTCGTGCCGGCGTTGCCGGCTACCGACTTGTCGGGCCCCGAATCGCGGGATGGCCCTCGGACCGGGGCCTATCAAAGCGGGGTGGACGGCTCGTACAACTACCAAATGCGCTGCTGGCAACACGGCCACCTGATGCTCGAACAGAACCTCGGCGAATTGCCGGCCGACCGCACGCGCTTTCCGCTCGAACGCAGCGGCAGCGACAGCGAGGGGCGGCCGGTGTATGTGGCCGAGACCCACAGCAACGCCACCTGCGTGATCCGCAGCATGGCCGGTGCCGAGATGCCACCGCAGCCCTGACCGCAAGGGAGCCCACGATGTTCGCCCCCACTGCACGCACCACACCGACCCGCCTGCCCTGGTGGTGGCCGCTGGCCGCAACCTGGCTGCTGATGGCGCTGTGGACGCCGGCCTTCGCCGGCGACCTGGAGCCGCAGCGGCCCGCGGCGACGCCGGCGGCGCAGGGGGACGATCCGATGCGCATCGGCGCGTGGCAGCTGCTCACCATGCCGCAGATGTGGCATGCGGTGCGGCAGCGCTCCGGCAGCGGCGCACCGCGCCTGTTGCCGCTGGCGGTGATGCCCACCCAACGCGGCGCGTGGTGGCTCGGCTTCAGCACGTCGCGCGCCACCGGCGAGGCTCGCGTCGAGCTGCGTTTCACGATGCCGCTCGACGGCGGCGCGCCGCGCCTGCCGACCATCGAGCCCTGAGATCGCCGGCGCACCGCATCGCGCCCCGACGAGAGACCGCTGGTGGCCGGCGGCGACCTGAGCTACAAAGACCCTGCAAAACAGCCGTGAGGTGTGCGGCGCGGATGAACCGCGTCGTCGCTGGCGGCAACCCACGGGGCTTGACGGGCGGCGCCGCTCAAGGCGCTCCCGATGCAGGAGCGTTTGATGAGCTTGGCCAATTGGACGACGCGCATTCTCGCCGGGGGTGGGCAAGGCAGCCGCGAGCCGGCCGAACAAACCGGCACGCGCGGCACGGAGCAGGAATCCACCGTCGTCAGGGCGGAGACCGGCGACCCGGTGGGCGCCCGCATCGGTGCCTACACCATCACCAAGCGCATCGGCGCCGGTGGAGTCGGCCAGGTCTACAAGGCCGTCGACACGATGCTCAAACGCGACGTGGCGATCAAGGTGCTGCGCGACGAGCTGGCCTCCGACCCGGTGTTCCTGGCGCGCTTTCGCAACGAGGCGCAGCTGCAGGCCAAGCTCAGCCATCCCAACGTGGCCAGCGTGCACGCCTTCATGCAGGAGGGCGACAAGCAGCTGCTGGTGATGGAGTACGTGCCGGGCATCGCGCTCGACGAGTTCGTGCGCTCGGGAGGCCCGGTGCCGCCGGAGCGCGCGCTCACCATCTTCCGCCGCGTGCTCGACGGCGTGGAGCACGCGCACAACCATGGCATCGTGCACCGCGACATCAAGCCGGCCAACATCATGCTGGCCGACAGCGGCCAGGTGAAGGTGATGGACTTCGGCATCGCGCGCGCGATGGACAGCCAGGAGCAGCTGACGCGCATCGGCCATGTGGCCGGTACCGCCAAGGCGATGTCGCCCGAGCAGATCCGCGGCAAGAAGGCCGACGTGCGCTCCGACATCTACTCGCTGGGCATCGTGCTGTACACGCTGCTGGCCGGCCGCGCTCCGTTCGATGATCCCAACGACGTGGAGCTGATGAAGGCGCAGCTCGAGCAGGCACCGCCGCCGCTGCGCGATCAGGTCGCCGGCGTGCCGCCCAAGGTGGAGGCGGCGGTGATGAAGGCGCTGGAGAAGGATCCGTCGGCGCGCTTTCAGACCGTGCGCGACTTCGCGCGCGCGATCGATGCCTGCCTGGCTCAGGTGGCTCCTGCACCGGCGCGCACCCAGGAACGGCCTCTCGATGCGGGGACGACCTCGCGCACGGCGATCAATCCGGTCTTGCAGGGTGTCAAGCAGATGCCGGCAGGCCCGGGGGCCCAGCGCGCAGCCGTGCCCACGCGCGGTGCGATCCCCCGTTGGGTCGCGATGACGGCACTTTCGCTGGTCGTGCTGGCGCTCGGCGCCGGCGCGGCGCTGCTGTGGTCGTACCGCTCGCCCTCCGGACTGGCGTCCAGCGCCAAGACCACGCCGCCGACGCTGGCCCAGACCCCGGTCAGTCCGCCGGTGGCCACTGCGCCACCAGAGGCGCAACCCGCTGCGGCGGCAGAGCCTGGAGCCGCGGCTGCACAACCGGCCGCGGCAGGTTCGAGCATCGCGCTGGCGCTGCCGGAGCCGGCCCCGACCGCGCTGCCGCCGAGCCCGCCTCCGGCCGTCGACCCCCCTAAGTTGCGCACGCTGGACATCGTGCGCCTCGGAGCGGCCGGCAAGGGCGCTGCAGCCGCCGGCTCGGCCGACGCCGTGCAGACGTTCCGCGCCGGCGAGCGCATCCGCCTGCTGGTCAAGCCAAGCGACGACTCGCACGTCTACTGCTATCTGCAGGACGAGGCGCAGCGCATCCTGCGCTTCTATCCCAACCGCTTCCGCAAGAGTGCGCTGGTGAAGGCCGGCACCGCGTTGGAGATCCCCGGCAAGATGCGCTTCGAGCTGGTGGCCAACAGCCTGAAGGTGCCGGAGACGATCGCCTGCTTCGCGAGCTCGCGCGACGTGATGGCCGAGTTGCCGCCCGCGGTGACCGGCACCGACCTCGAGCCGCTTGCGGTGGGCTCGCTGCAGGAGCTCAAGAGTGCCTTCGCCGGCCTGGCTGGCGACACGGCACAGGCCAGCCTGCACGTGCTGGTCGACTGAAGTCGGCCATGGCGGGCTAGGGACATCGACCCCCTAGCCCGTCTGTATCAAAACGCCGGCACGACCCGCATCATTCGCGCCGAACGCTCTGCAGTGCTGGCGCAACCGAAAGGTTGAACATCGAGCAAAGCGCTCAAACGGCCCGAGTCCCGATCCTTCCTTTGCTCTCTAGGAGATCCCATGAACATGAAGATCAAAGACCTCGACCAAAACCGTGAACTGACCGATGAAGAGAAAGCCGCCGTGACCGGTGGCGACAACCTGAGCGCGATCAACGCCCCCACGGCTGCCGTTGCTGGCGGCTTTGCCTTCGCCAGCCCGACCGTCGCCGTGGGCTCGACGAACACCGTGACGCAGCTCGACAACGACGTGAAGGTCGACCTGGACACGAACACCATCACCAACAACCTGGTGGGTTCGCTGGCCAACATCGGACAGAAGGTCAAGTAAGCTCGCCGCCCGCCGCGGTGCGCCTTAGCGGGCGTGCCTCGGTCGATTGCAGAGCAAGGCCGCACCGGAGCATGGCCGTCCATGCCGGCGCGGCTTTTTTCTTGGTTTGCGCGAGCCGGCCGCCGATCCGGGCATGCGACGGTGTACTTCAGCCCCGCGGGATTCGCATCAGTTTCTTTGAACCGCTGTCGCGGCGGGTGCAACTCAAAGTCGAGCAGCAAGCAAGCGCTCAGAAGTCTCGAGTCCCAACCCTCCCATTTCTCTAGGAGATTCACATGCAGATCAAAGACCTCGACCTGGCCCGTGAAATGAGCGCTGAAGAGCAAGGTGCCGTGTCCGGTGGCGACAACCTGAGCGCGATCAACGCCCCCACGGCGGCGGTCGGCGGCGGCTTCGCCTTCGCCAGCCCGGTGATCGCTGTTGGCTCGACCAACACCGTGACGCAGCTCGACAACGACGTCAAGGTCGACATCGACACCAACACCGTCACCAACAACCTGGTGGGCTCGCTGGCCAACATCGCTCAGCTGGTCAAGTAATTTCGCCCGACCTACGGTGCGTCCTTCAGGCGTACCGTGGCAAGGTGAATGCAATGCAAAGCCGCACCGGAGCATGGCCATCCATCCCGGTGCGGCTTTCTTGCCAAGCTCTCAAGTCCCGGAGAACACAGAAATGGCTTCGATCACCATCACCGACCTCCCTGTCAGCCGAGCGCTCGATGTCCACGCAATGACGTCGTTGCGCGGTGCCGCCGGCGCGCCGTGGGTCCACGGCTTCAGGGCCCCGATCGTCGCGACGCCCGCCATGCCGATGGTGTTGAACTACTACGAGACGAACAACTTCACGTTCATCGACAAGATGGTCAATCAGGTCACGAACATCGATGTCGATGCCGGCGACAACTCGCCGGTGACCGCCGTGGTGATCAACTCGCTCAACAGCTGAGCGCTTTCAGTTCCGTTCGTCGCAGCACCACCGAGTCAGCCGCGTCCATGAAGGCCGACGAGCTTGGACGCCTGGACGCGCGCGAAGCGCGCGCGTTCCACTGGACATCGGCCTCGCGCTCGCACCCCGGCCGGGTGCGCGAGGTCAACGAGGATGCCTGCCTCGAACAACCCAAGTGCGGCATGTGGGCCGTGGCCGACGGCATGGGCGGCCACTCGCTGGGCGAGTTCGCCAGCCGCTTGGCGATCCGTTGCCTGATGGATCTACCGCCCGAGGGCTCGCTCGACGAGCGCGCCACGCTGGCCGAGAAGCGGCTGCTGGACGCCAACCGCCGGCTGCGCGCCGAGGCCGAACGGCGCGATGTGCCCGTGATCGGCACCACGATCGCCGCGCTGCTGGTGGCCGGGTCGCGCTTCGCCTGCGTGTGGGCCGGCGACAGCCGCGTCTACCTGCTGCGGGGCGGCCGGCTGCACCAGCTCACGCGCGACCACAGCCAGCTCGAGGCGGTGCGCGCCATGCACGTGGGCTCGGGCGACATCACGCTCGACCGTCCGCCGGCCAACGTGATCACCCGCGCGCTCGGCGGCCATGACGAGCTGGAGCTCGACGCGGTGGGCGCCGACGTGATGGACGGCGACATCTTCCTGCTTTGCAGCGACGGCCTGACCAACGAGGTGAGCGAGTCTGCGATCGTAGACTCGCTGCTGCCCGGAGCCTGCAGCCTCGCCGTCGAGGCGCTGGTCGATCTGGCGCTCGAGCGCGGCGGCCACGACAACATCACCGCGGTGGTGGTGCGCGCCGACGACCTGAGCAGCCCGGATCGCACGGTGCTGCATCCGGTTCTGCAGTCCGACTAACGCTCTCGGGCCAGCCGGCACCCTGCGCGCGGCCGTGTTTCAGGCCGCCGCGCTCAACTGCTTCTGCACCAGCTCGTAGTACATGCCGCGGCGCTCCACCAGCTCGTCGTGCCGGCCCTGCTCGACCACCTTGCCCTCGTAGAGCACCAGAATCTTGTCGGCCCGCATGATGGTGCTCAGGCGGTGCGCGATGATCACCGCCGTGCGGCCGGCCAGGATGTCATCCATGCTGGCCATGATGTTGCTTTCGGACTGCGTGTCCAGCGCCGAGGTCGCCTCGTCGAACACCAGCAGCTTCGGATCGTGGTACAGAGCGCGCGCAATGCACAAGCGCTGGATCTGCCCGCCGGAAAGGCCTGTGCCGCGCTCGCCCACCGTCTGCTCGTAGCCGCGCGGCAGCTTGCTGATGAAGCCGTGCGCGTCGGCGCGCCGCGCCACTTCTTCGATGCGGCGCCGATCCGGGGTCTCGTCGCCGCATGCGATGTTCTCGGCGATGGTGCCGGAGAACAGCAGATTGGTCTGCATCACGTATCCCACCTGAGCGCGGTAGTACTCCTTGTCGATCACGTTGATGTCGTAGCCGTCGACCATCAGCTTGCCTTCGGTGGGCGTGTAGAAGCCCACCAGCAGCTTGGCCAGCGTGGTCTTGCCCGAGCCGCTGCGGCCGACGATGGCCACCAGCTCGCCGGGCTTGATGTCGAGGTTGATGTTCTCCAGCACATACGATGTTTCATTGCCGCCGTAGCGGAAGTACACGCCGTCGAACTTGATCTCGCCGCGCAGATCGGGCAGCGCGACGCGGTTGGCGAGGTCCTCGGGCTTCTGCTCGGGGTCCAGGTCGAGCACGTCGCCAAGGCGCTCCATGGCGACCGCCGCGTCGTTGAGCCGGCTCCACAAGCCCACCAACCCCATCAGCGGCGCGAGCACGCTGCCCATCAGCGCGTTGAACGCGATCAGCTGCCCGATGGTCAGTTCGCGTGCCAGGACCAGATTGGCGCCGGCCCACAGGATCGCGATGGTCGTGGCCGAGTTGAGCAGTTGCCCGGCCAGGCCGACCCAGATGTTGAATGACTGCGCGCGATATTGCACCTCGAGCGACTTGGCGTACTTCTGCTCCCATTTCAGCCGCACGGGCCGCTCGATGCCCATGCCTTTCACGGTCTCGGCGCCGCCGAGCGACTCCATCAGGTACGACTTGGCCTCGGTGGAGGAGCTGAACACGTCGCGCGCATACACCTTGATCTTGGGCGTCACCAGCACGGTCAGCGCGAGGATCGGGATGACGAACGCGATCAGCAGCAACGTGAGCTTCACGTTGTAGAGGAACATCACCGAGAAATAGATGAACACCATCAGCAGGTTCAGCACTGTGGTGACGGTCGACTCGGTGAGGAACGCGCGGATGGTCTGGTTCTCCTGGAAGCGCGCGAAGATGTCGCCGGTCTGGCGCTTGGCGAAGAACGAGTACGGCAGCGACAGCGTGTGGCGCAGGAACTGCGACATCATGGTGAAGTCGAGCTTGCGCACCATGAAGTTCGACAGCGCGGCGCGAATGGTGGCCATCAGCTGCGTGAACAGGCTCGAGATGATCAGCCCGGCGATCAGCAGGTGCAGCAGGCTCACGTTCTGGTGCACGATCACGCCGTCGAGGATGTTCTGGATGATCATCGGCGGCACGATGCCCAGCACCTGGATCACGAACGTGGCCAGGAACAGGTGCAGCAGCACCTTGCGGTGGGGGATCAGGTAGCGCGCGAAGCGCACCCACGGCGAGCGCGAGGCCTCCTCCTGGGCCAGGTTGACGCGCGGCGTGAAGGTGAGGCAGGTACCGCTCCAGCCGCGCTCGAAGTCCTCGATGCCCAGCTTCCTGAAGCCGGTGGCCGGGTCGGCCAGCCACACGTGCTTGGCCGACACGCCATACACCACAACGTAGTGGTAGCCCTCCCAGTGCACGATGAACGGCAGGTCGAAGCCGCGCAGCGAGTCGAACGTGCACTGCACGCCGCGCGTGGTGAAGCCGAGCGATTCGCCGGTGCGCGCCAGACTCTCCAGCGTGGCGCCGGTGGTGGTGACGTTGGCCAGCTCGCGCAGCTTGCCCAGCGTCATGTTGATGCCGTAGTGCTTGCAGATCATCGCCAGGCAGGCGGCGCCGCAGTCCATCTGCTCGGCCTGCTGGATCCACGCAAAGCGCTTGAGCACACGCTCGCCCAGCTCCGGCTTGGACTTCAGGTCGAGCAGCACCGGCAGCTTGCGCCGCTCGGCCATGCGCTTCTGGCGCTCCAGCTCGCGATCGAGCGAACGCACGCGCTCGGCCAGCGCGTCGCGCAGCTTGGGATTGCGCTCCAGGATGAAGACCACCGTCTTCTCGGGGATCACCAGCAGCGCGGTGTCGGTGTGCGCGATCACCGACGCTTCGTGTTCCTGGCGCATCAGGCAGGCCTTCTCGCCGAAGGTGTCGCCCTGGCGCAGCGTGGCCAGCGGGTAGTCGTTGCCTTCCTCGTGGCGCACGATGCGCGCCTCGCCGTGGCGCACCACGTACAGACGGCGGTCGTCGCGCGAACCCTGCTTGACGATCTCCTTGCCCGCTTCGACCTGCTTGACGCCGACGCTGCGGATCAGCTCGTCGAGCTCATCCTTGTCGACCTTGCCGCGCAGGTCGAACAGCTGGCTGATCATGCCGCCGGCCGAGCCGATGGCCACGCGACTGGCGACGAACGCGCGCGCCGCCGGGTTGCCGGCGATGATCGGCGCCACCACGGCGCGCGGAATCATCAGCAGCTCGGTCTTCGCCGAGGCGCGCGCCGACACCTCGTGCCGGTGCTCGCGCAGCACCACCATCTCGCCAAACACGTCGCCGGCCTTGCGCACGCCCTGGCTGACTTCCTTGCCGCCCTCCTCGGCGAAGATGCGCACCGTCCCGGACTTGATGACAAACAGGCCCTCGGACACGTCGCCGGCCTTGCACGCGGTGTCGCCAAAGGCCAGCCAGCGCGACTGCGCGGCTTGAGCCAGGCGATCGATGTCCTTGCGCGTCAGCGCCGACAGCAGATCGACCGTGGCCAGAAAGTCGGCGCGCGACTTCAGTTCTTGCGTGTCCATGCGACTTTTCGCGTAGCCGGCTTCAGCAGGCTTCGATCAGGTGTTCCTGGGCCCGTGCGCGCAGCCAGCCCTCGCGCAGCACGCGCTGCACCTCGGTGCGCGTGGCGTCGTCGAGCTGCGCCGGATGGCGCGCGTCAACGCGGAACAGCTCGAACACCGAACGGTCGTTCGACGCGAACGGCCCCAGCACTTCGCCCACCGCGGCGTTGAACACCTTGGCCTCGATCTCGGTGCGCAGCGAGCCGCGCATCACCTTGCCGAGGCGCCCACCGGCCTCGCGGGTGGGCGCGATCGAGTGCTCGCGCGCCATCTCCTCGAAGCTGTCGGGGTCATCGCTCAACACCGAGACCATCTCCTTGGCCTTGCCCTCGGAGTCGAGCACCATATGGCTGACTTCGATGCTGTCGAACTTGGGCGAGTTGAGCTTGAAGTACGACGCCACGGCCTGCTCGCTGCACACCTGCTGCAGCATCCGCTCCTGGTAGAGGCTGTCGGCGATGAAGGTCTCGAACTCGTCCAGGCTGACGCGCAGCGCATCGAGGTACTTGTTGGTGTCGGAGGCGCGGTGCAGGCCGCGTGCACGACGAAACTGGTCGGCGCGCTCCTGGATCTCGGCCTCGGAGACGCGGATGCCCGCCTTCTTCGCGGCCTGCACGGTGAGGCGGTCGCGCACCAGCTGGTCGAGCAGCCCGTCGAACTGGCCGCTGAGCTTCAGCGTGCGCAGGAAATCGGCCACGTCGATCACCTGGCCGTCGATCTTCACGAGGGGGTTCATCTCGGTTGCTCCTTGCTGCTTTCGAACCTCGAACGTCTCTCAGCCGCCGATCTCGCGGAACGGATCGAGCGCCATGTCGATCACCCGTCGCTCGCGCACCACCACCTCGGCGCTGGCGGTCATGCCATAGCGCAGCGGCACCTTGGTGTCGGCCACCGTGTAGTAATCGCGCTCGACCGCCACCCGGCCCTCGTAGACCGGCTGCTTGTTCTGCGCCGACGGCTTGGTGGCCGGGGAGATGTACTCCAGCGTACCGTCGATGGTGCCGTAGCGCTGGTACGGGAACGCGGCGAACTTCAGCTTGGCGGGTTGGCCTTCACGCAGGAAGGCGCGGTCCTGCTCGGCGATCTCGATGCGCACCACCGCCTTGGCGCCGGCGGGCGCGATGCCGCCCAGCGGTGTGTTGGCCTGCACCTTGTCGCCCGGCTGGGTGGAGGTCACGTCGGTGACGATGCCCGACACCGGCGCCACGATCAGCAGGAAGTTGTCCTTGTCGATGTTCTCGAAGCGGATGCGCGCCGCAGTCTCGGCCGCCACGCGCGCGGCGCTCAACTGCAGTCGCAGCTTCTCTTCGGAGGTGGCCAGCTCGTTAGTGGCCGCCTCGTACTCCAGGCGCAGCTTCTTCAATGCCTCGCCGCTGGTCTCGATGCGCGCCTGCGCCTGCTGCAACTCCTGGCTCTGCAGTGCACCGATCTCGCCCACGCGCGACTGCGCCACCCGCAGCGCGTTCTCGGCGGCGGCCAGCGCGGTGCGTTTGCTGTCGACCTGCTGCTGCGACACGCCGCCGCCGCCGGTGGCCGAGAACACGCGCTCGAAACGATCGAGCTCGGCGCGCGCTGCATCGCGTGCGCGACGCGCGTCTTCCACGCCGGTGCGCGCGGCGGCCTCCTGCGCGCGCTGCGCCTCCACCAGCTTGGAGGTGCCCACCGAGATGCGCCTGGCGTGCTGCTGCTCCTCGAGATCCATCGCCTGGCGCAGCGTGGCCGCCTTGCGCTCGAGCAACGCCTTGCGTTCCGGGAACTGGCGCCATTCGCGCTCGGCGTTCTCGAGCCTCAGCTGCGCCTGCAGCGAGTTGGCCGCCGCTTCGACCGCGCCGCGCGCGTTCAGGCGCGCGAGCACGTCACCCTTGGACACCGGCTGGCCCTCGGCGATGTACAGATTGGCCAGCTCGCCGTCGACCGGCGCGTAGAAGCGCCTGAGCTCGGAATCGGGCATCAGCGTGCCTTGCGCGGTGACGATCACGTCGGCGCGACCGATGATCGACCAGCCCAGGCCGGTGAGCACCAACGCGATCATCGCGTAGACCACGCCATGCAAGGCGCGCCACGGCTCGGCGGTGAGGATCGCGATGCCCTCGGTGGCGTGGTCGCCCAGCGCCTCGGTCAGCGGCTTCAGACGGTGGATGGCAGTCATGTGGCCCTCTGGCTCGCTGTCACTCTGCACGCTCCCCGAGCAACGACAACTTTTCCTTCACGAGTTGCGCATCGAGCACGTTGCGCAGGTCAAGCAGCGCGCTGCGCTGCGCCCGGGCCTCGGCCTGGATCTCGTCGCCGATCGCGGAGGCGGTGGCGGTGGCCGTCGCGCCGGCGAGCGCGCGCACCTGCTCGCCGCGCTGCGCGGTCTGACGCGCCTCGGACAGCAGCCGCGCCTGGTTGCGAAAACGCGCGGTGACCGAGGTCTCGATGCGCAGCGCCGCATCGATGCCGCCTTGTGCGCGGTACTCCTGCCACAGCGACTGCGCCCGGTTGATCAGGCCTTGCGCGCGCGCGAGCACCAAGGCCTTCTGCTGCTCGACATCGGCGGCGGAGGCGCGCGCGAAGAAGACGTCTTCGTCGGCGTCGAGCGCCTCGCGCAGCGCGATCAGCGCGTCGGCATGGGTGGGGGTGCCACGCGACTGTTGCAGCGCGGCGTGCAGCGCCAGCAGTGCTTGCTTGCGTTGCAGCTCGGCGGCGGCGGCCTGCGCCCACGGACCGGTCTGCAGCGCCTGCAGGCCGGCCAGCGCCTCGGCGGTGCGGCCGTCGCGCCAAAGTCGCGTGGTGGCGTCGTACCGGTGCACCACCTCGGCCGACGGCAACTGGCCGGCGGCGCGCAACGCCTGCAAGCTCTCGCGAAACGGCGGCGTGCCGATCCGCTCCTTCGACAGCAGCGCCAGCAAGCGGCCGGGCTGGCGCGAGCGCGCCTCGCGCCGGATCTCGATGTAACGGTCGAGGTCCTTGCGCACCTGATCGAGTCCGCCCAGGTCCGGGTAGCGCTCGGCCGCCTCCTTGAGCACCGGCTGCAGGTCTTCGGCGCGATCGCGCGCAACCTCGGCACTGATGGTCGACTTGATGCGATCGATCGCGGTCAGATAGACCGTGGCGTCGCTTTGCAGCTTGCGCAGCCGCGTGAGCGCCTCGGCATACGGCGTGTTGAACTCGGGCACGTAGGAGGCGATGCGCGCCAGCGAGCGCTGGTGGTCGCGTGTGTCGCGGTTCCAGCGCTCGATCACGGCGGCGATAGCGTCCTCGTCGGCGTAGATGCGGATCGGCGCGTCGGCGCCGCGGCTGGCCAGCAGTTGCTCGAGGCTGCCGAGCCACTCCAGCTCGCCGGCCAGCGGCAGCAGCTCGGGCGTGCGCTTGCCGAATGCCGCCAGCTCGGCGGCCGCCGCGCTCGCACCGGCGAAGTCGCGCGCCGCCACGCGCGCGAGCCATTTCGGCAGCACGGCCTTGAGCGACGCTTCGGTGGCCAGCGCCTTCAGCTCCACGCTGTTCGGGTCGGCCTGCAGCGCCTCGTCGGCGCGCGCCGCGGCTTGCGCGAACTCGCCGCGCTCGATCAAGCGCTTGAGTTCACGCTCGGACTGCACCCACCACGACAGGCCGAGCGCCACCACCACGATGGCTGCGATCATCGCCGCGACCTTCCAGGCCACGCCGCGCACGCGGCCGCTGTCGCCGCCGGCAAGCACCGACATGAATTCCGCAGCCATCGACGCGGCACGGCCGCGCTCGCGCTTCTTCTTCTTGGCCGGCTGCGGCTCCGCGACCGCCGCTTCGGCCACCGGCGCTGCACCGGCCGCCTCGGGCTGCGGCGGCATCTCGGTCTCGGCGCAAAAAATGTCGAGGAACGAATCGGGCGCGGCCACGAAGGTGGTCTTGCCGGCATTGACCTGCGGCGCCGCGCCGGCGGCGGCCGGGGCATCGGAGCCGGCTGCCGCCTCCGACGCGAGCGCGGCCGCCGCCGCGTCGCCCGCTGCCGGCGCGATCGTGCGCGTGGCGCCGGCGTCGGGCGCACTCGCCTTCTGCAGGCCGACGCGGTAGACGAATTGCTCGCCGCCGAAGGCCAGCAGCATGCCGTCGTGCAGCGGCACCGCATGCTCCTGCAGGCGCTCGCCGTCGAGGAAGGTGCCGTTGGTGCTGGCCAGATCCTCGATGTGCGGCTGGCCGCCCTTGAGAAAGATGTGGGCATGGCGGCGCGACAGGAAGTCGAACTGCTTGCCGATCCCGGCGCGGTGGCGGGCGAAGTTGGGGTCGTTCTTGCTCACCAGGAACGGGAAGCGCGCGATCACGATCGGATCGTTGCCGCCGGCAGCCGGCGTCAGCGTCAGGGTGGGTCCCGCCGCGCGCAGCACGGTCGAAACGTGCGACGTGATGCGCACGCGATACGACAGCACGCCACCGAAGCCGATCTCGTCGCCGTCGGCCAGCCGCATCGGCTTGTTCTGCACGGCGGCGCGGTTCAGCGTGGTGCCGTTGCGGCTCTCGAGATCGGCCAGATAGACCGCGCCGCCCTCGCAAAAGATGCGCGCGTGGCGGCGCGACAGCATCACCAGGATCTCGGGGTCGTAGGACGCGAACGGCTGCTCGTTGCGCCCCACCGCGAACACGCTGTCGCCGACGCGGATCTCGCCCAGCTCGGGCCGCGACAACGGCTCGAGCACGACCTCGAGGTCATGCCCGGCAGCCGCCTGCGGGGCCTCCGTTCGCGGACCGATCGTGGCCAGGCCGGGCAGCGGCCTGTTAGCGACGTGCATTGGCGATCTCGACCGGAGCCCAGCCGCCACCCAGCGCCTTGTACAGCGTGACGGTGTCGGTCAGCACCTGCTGATGGCTGAGCAGCAACTCCAGCTGCGCCGCCAGCAGCGACCGTTCGGTCTCGAACACGTCCAGCTGCGAGATCAGCCCGGCGGCGAGCTGCGCCTCGGTCTGGCCGGCCACGCGCTCGAGCTGCTCGACCTGCTGGCGCAGCTCCTCGTGCTGGTTGCGGTGCGCCTCCAGGTTGACCAGCGCGTTCTCGACCTCCTCGTAGGCGGCGATCAGCGTGCGGCGGTAGTCGTTCTCGAACAGCTTGACCTGCGCCTCGCTGGTGCCGATGCGCGCCTTGATGCTCGGGTCGAACACCGGCAGGTTGATGCTCGGCAGCAAGCTGAAGGTGAACGTCTTCAGCAGGTCGGCGATCGAGAACGCGCCCGAGCCGGCGCGGCCGGTGAGACCCACCGACGGCAGCTGCGCGAGCTTGGCCTGGCCCACCAGGTTGTGCGCCGACAGCACGCGGAATTCGGCCGCCACCACGTCGGGGCGACGCTGCAGCAGATCCAGCGGCAGACCCATGGGCACGACGGGCTGCTGCACGCGGCCCTGCAAGCGGCTGGCGGCGACCTTCAGCTCCCCGGCCGGCACGCCCAACAATGTGGCGAGCGCGTTCTCGGCCACGTCGCGCGAGCGGCGCAGCTCGAGCTCTTCCTTGGTGAGCCGGTTGATCTCGGCGCGCTGGCGGAGCACCTGCGTCTCGGGCGCCAGACCGTTGCGGCGCATGGTGTCGAAGATGGTCAGGATCTGCCGGTTCTTGGCCAGTGCACGCTGCTGACGCTCGAGTTGCTCGTCGAGCTGCAGAATCTGGAAGTAGGTGGTCGAGACACTCGACACCAGCGTTAGGTAGCCGGCTCGCCAGTCGGCCTCGGTGGCACGGAACTCGGCTTGCTGTGCTTCAACGCCCTTGGCCACCTGGCCCCAGATGTCGAGGTCCCAGCTCACCTGCGTGCCGGTGCTGAACTGCTTGGACAAGCGCGTGCGTGTGCCCTTTTCAAACGCGGCGCCGAGACCGACGTCCACCGTGGGCAACGCGCCGGCGCGTGCCTCGGCGATCTGCGCATTGGCCACGCCGATGCGCGAAGCGAGGATCTTCAGATCAAAGTTGCCGGCGATGGCACGCGTGACCAGCGCGTCGAGCTGAGGATCGCGGAACTCCTGCCACCATTGCGGCGAGATCGTCGCCGCCGCCGAGACCGGCGACTCCGACGGCTTGGACCACGAGGCCTTGGCCGGTGCATCCGGGCGCTGGTACTCGGTGACGCCGACGCCACTCGCGCAGCCACCCAACAAAACCAGACCGATGGCGGAAAGAAGAAGCGTCTTGTTCATAGCGTCGTGCTCGAGGTCAACAGCCGCCGGCGGTCATTCTGGCGCGGGAATCGCGGCTTGTCGCCAGGAGCCCCCTAGCCTCTTCGCCGGGTTTGCCATGCCCTGGGTTGCCGGAGCCGGCCGAACGGTTCAAGCTCGTTTGCGGTGCGGCGGGAGCGGCCCGCCGCCGTCACTGCAGCTTGAACTCCGTCAGCTCGAAGGTGGTCGACTGCAGCTCGCGGCCGACCTTCGCGGTGACCTCGTACTTCACGATGCGCCGCGCCGCCGGCGCGTACCAGACCACGTGGCGCGCGCTGACGCCGCCGCGCGCCTTCGACTGCCCGCTCAGCACCAGCTTGCGCGCCAGAAAGCGCCCCGCGCCGACGACGACCTCCTCATCGCCTTCCCAGTCGGGCTTGAGCGTCAACTTCACCGCCTCGACCGAGCGCTGCTGCGGCCCCAGCGCGGCCGACACGCCGCGCGGCAGGTCGGCTGCCTGCAGATACGGCGCAAACTCCGGCGGCGCGGCGTCCCAATCGGGCAGCGGATTGAACGCCGGCTTCAGCGCCACGTGGGTGCGGCGCACCTTGGCGTCGGCCGTGGTGGTCCACGATTCGTCGACGCCGTCGGGGCTCACCGATTCGACCCGCGCGGTGATGAACAGGTCGCCGAAGCGGTAGCGGTCGGTGACGCGGTAGCGCCAGGTGTCGCCCACGCGCGGCATCAGATCGGCACCCGTGGAGTCGGCGGCGACGACCGGCGTCTCCAGCGCGGCGATGCGCTCGCGCGCGGTGGCGGCAAAGCGCCCGTTCGGGTACTGGCGCAGATAGGCGCGAAACTCGTCGGCGCGCCGGGAGTTCTGCATGCCGCTCCAAAACGCGGTCTCGGTGGCCAGGCCGCCGTCACCCGGATCGACGCTGGCGGCCGCGGCCATGCCAGGCACGAAGGCGAACTCGCCGAGCAGTGACGAATGCTCCCACGGCACCTGCAGCTGGCGCGACTCGCGCACCACCGCTTCGCGCACGCGCTTGAACATCAGTTCCACCGGCAGCCCCGGCGTCAGCAGGTGGCGCGCCAGTTGCGCGGTGTAGATGCTGTTGCCCTGCTGGCCGATGCCGTCGGGCGCGCCCTTGCCCGGCGCGGTGGCGTAGGCCAGCAAGGTGCCGATCGGCGCGTCCATCTGCGCCAGACCCTGCGTGTTGGGCGATGCGCGCTTGGCGAACGGGTTGTCCCGGCAGGCGTCGAGGATCACCACGTTGACGCGGCTCTTGGCACGCGACATGCGCCCGAGGATGAAGGTGAGATCGACGCCTTGCAGGCCGATGTCGTCCTCGTTGCGGATCTCGGCGTCGATCGGGATCATGTAGTTCTGGTCGCGCAATTGCAGCGCGTGGCCGGCGTAATACAGCACCGCCACGGTGTTCTCCGTCAGCACGGCGCCGAAGTCGCGCAGCGCCGCGGCCATGGCGTTGCGATCGAGGTTTTCGCGCCGCGTGACCTTGAACCCGGCCTGTTCGAGCCGCGCGCCGATCAGGCGGGCGTCGTTCACCGGGTTGTCGAGCGGATCGTGCTTGTAGGCCGCGTTGCCGATCACCAGTGCGACGCGTTCCTCGGTGAGCGCGACGCCCGGCGTCGCGGCTGCGGAGCTGCCGCGCGCGGCCTGCGCGCCGGCGTGCAACGGCCACGCCAGCCCGCACAACAGCAGCCACCAGCCCAGGACCACACGGCGTCGCATCGGTGCAATGGTAGCGAGGCGCGTCAGGAAGCCCCATGCCACAAGGCCATGAAGGCCGCGCCGCGCGGCAGGCCGTCGGCACCGACCACGTCGTCTGGCGTGCTCGCGCCCTCGCACCACCACGCGCAGCGCAGCCGCGCATGGCGGGCGTGCAGCGCGCGCGCCAGCAGCGTGCCGTCGTGCAGCTCGCCGCGTCGCTCACCGTGCGGGGCCGGCAGGCTGCCGATCGCCTGCTCGAGCGCCGCCACGTCGAACGTCGGGTCGAGCACCTGGCGCGCCAGCGCATCGGCGTCGGCCAGCCAGTTTTCGTTGGCCAGCGCGTCGAGCAGGTCGGCATGCCCGGGCCGCAGCGGTGCGGCCAGCGTGAATGGAAAGTGGCGCCCGACGCCGTCGACGCTGGGCATCAGCACGCCAAGCCAGGCGTCGCGCGTGAGCAGCCCGGGCGCCAGCCAGAAGCGGCGGATCGGCGCCACCAGATAGAGCGCCAGCCACGCCTCGTCGCCCAGTGCGTCGCGCGCCGCCGCCAGCTCCTCGCCCAGCCAGGCGTCCCAGGCGGCGATCCAGTCGTCGGGCAGCCGGCGCGACGCGAAGTCGCCCAGCGCGGGCATCTTGCCGAACCAGCCGGCGCGCTCAACCATCGCCGCACGGGTTCAGAGCCGCCGCGGACATTGGAACTGCTCCAGTTCCGGCAGCGCGATCGCCAACGCACCCTGCGGGCTGCTGGCCTCCAGCCGGGCCTTGCGGCCCTCGACGTCGAACACCAGCACCGCGCGGTTGGCCGACGGGCCCGGCTCGATGCGCACGCGTTCGAACAGGCGCAGCAGCGCCCACGGCCCTTCAAAGGCGTACTTCGCACCGGCGGCACCGCCCGGCGCCGCGGCCTGCAGTTGCACGCGGCCGGCACCCGGGCCGGGCCACTGCAGCGTCTGCGGTGCGCGGCTGTCGCGCGCGAAGCGCAGCGTCTGCCCGTCGACATCGATCAGCAGCGCGCCGATGCCGGGGTCGAGCTCGAGCACGCGCAGGTCCATGCGCACGCCGAAGCGCCGGCCGCCGTCGACGAAGAAGGCGTTGCGGATGCTCTGGGCACGCTGGAACGGCAGCAGCGTATCGCCCAGCTTGGCTTGCGGCAGCGCCGCCACGCTCCACGGCCGCGTGCCAGTGTCGACCCACGGCGCCAACGTGCGCTGGAACCAGCCGTCGAGCACGCCGCCGGAGCCGAAGGCACGCACGAACTCCTCGCGCGACATCTCGCGCGTGCCCAGGCGCGCGAGGGGATAACGCGCGTCGGTGAGCTGTGCGCAGGCCGGCGCCACCTCGTTGGCGAGCTGGCGGCTCCACGGCTCGCGCAAGGCGTTGAAGGCCAGCCCGGCATCGTGTTCGCCCAGCTGCAGCAGCAGGCCGCGCAGCGGCTCGGGCGCCCGTTGCGCCGCGCTGGTGAGATCGCGCAGCGCATCGACCGCCGGCGGCGCGGTCTTGCGCGTCAGTGCGTCGTCAACGCCCGCCAGCTGCGTGGCCACGCGCCCCAGGGCGGCATGGACCGGCTCGTAGCCCGGCGGCACGCCGAGCACGTAGGCCCGCAACGCGTTCAAGCGCTCGGCTTCGCTCGCCGCCGCAGCATCGACGATCGCACCGCCCTCGGGCTGCACCGGACCCATGTCGCGCAGCACCGCGCTCAGCACGGTGACCAGCGGCGAGTCGGCACGCGACAACTGCTGCGCCTGCTCGGCGGCCGCCGTGAGCGTGGTCGGCTGCACGAGACGCAGGTCCTGCACCAGCGTGTCCCACGCGCGCAGGCGCTCGATCGTCACCTGCGCCTCGATGGTCTCGACCAGCCGCGTGCGTGCGGCCGCGTCGGCCGCAGCCGCTTCGGGCGGTGCGCCGAGAACCCAAGGCGCCTCGCGTTCGAGTTGCTGCAGCGTGTCGTTGATGCGCGCGCGCAGGGGACCGCTGGAGCCGCCCTGCGCCGCCGGCACGCCGCGCGCGTAGAGCGGGGCGACGCCGCTTTCCACCGGCGCGCCGCTGGCGCGCGCCAGCACCTTCTGCACCATGGGCAACGCGGCCGGCTCGATCGACAACACCATCTGCCCATGGCTGGCATTGGCTTGGCGCAGCCGCGCCAGCACACGCTGCGCCATCGGCACCGCGCTCACGCGCGACCGCGTCTGCGCGACCAGCCGGGCATCGGCCAGTGCCGGCGCTCCGACTTCGCCGCTGGCCAGCAGCCGGTCGAGGTGCTCGCGCAGGGTCTTGCGCGCCGCCACCTGGCCGAGCCTGGCGGGCTCCGCATCCCAGTCGGCCAGCAGGTAGGCGCGCAACGCGGCGGCATCGAACTGCGTGCCGCCGAACAGCATCAGGTAGGCCTTCAGCGCCTCGTAACGCGTGACGACGGCGCCCGTGCCTTCGGCACCCAGGCGCTGTTCGAGCCGCTTGGCCAGTCGCGGCACGAAGCTGTCGCGCAGCAGGTGATGGTAGGCATCCTGCGCCGCAGCCACGATGTTGCTGCGCTGCTCCAGCCCGAGGGTCGCCGCACGCCATGCCGAGGCGTCGACCGGCTCGCGCGCCAGCGACCACACGCCGTCGAGCAGCGGCACGAGCGACGCCACGTCATCGGCCGGCGCAGCCTTGGCAGCCGACACCTGCGATCTCAGCGCGTCGTTGCGCGCGCTCACCGTGTCGAGCAGCTCGGCGTTGCGGGCGTACAGGTGCCAGGCCCAGCCCAGCACCGCCACCGTGAACAGCGCGCTGGCGGCCAGCACACCGCCGTGCAGCAAGGCGCGGCGCCGCTCCCAGCGCCGATTGGTGCCGGCCAATCCGGCCTCGCCGAGCACCACGTCGCGCAGCAGTCGGGTGACGAAGTACGAGCGGCCGCTCGGACGCCCCGCCGGCAACACGCGATGCGCCAGCCCGAGCGCGCGCGACAGCGCGCCGAGCGCGCGGTCCATCGGCGAGCCCTCCTGCGTGGCGCTGGTGAAGTACACGCCTCGCAACAACGGCACCGAACCCGCGGCCTTGGCTGCGTCGCCCGATTCGAAGGTGGCGCGAAGCATCTCGGCCAGTGCATCGCGCAATACGCGCCACTGCTGCGGAAAGCCGAACAGCGCGGCGCGGCGCTCGCGGTCGCGCTCGTCGTGCAGGCGCGCGATCAGGCACTCGTGCAGCGACTTCTCCAGCGCCACCAGCTCGTTGGACACACGCGCCAGCCGCGCCGCCGTGTCGGCATCGGCGTCCAGCGGCAGCGTGGCGCCCCACACCTGCGCGCGCTCCTCCTTGTCGAAATCGGCAAAGAACTCGGCGAAGCCGGCCAGCAGATCGCACTTGGTGACCATCACGTAGATCGGAAAGCGGATGCCCAGCTCGCGGTGCAGCTCCTCGATGCGCTCGCGCATCTCGCGCGCCAACACCCGGCGCTTGTCGGCGTCGGGTTGCAGCAGGTCGGTGGCCGACAGCGCCAGGATCACGCCGTTGATCGGCTGGCGCGGCCGGTGCTGCTGCAGCAGGCGCAGGAAACCGAGCCATGCGGTGCGATCGGCCTCGCGGTAGCTGTCTTGCGTGGTGTAGCGGCCGGCGGTGTCGATCAGCACGGCGTCGGACGTGAACCACCAGTCGCAGTTGCGCGTGCCGCCGGCGCCACGCAGCGCCTTGGGGCCGAGCTCGGCGGCAAACGGGAACTCCAGCCCGGAGTTGACGATGGTGGTGGTCTTGCCAGCACCGGGGGCGCCGATCACGATGTACCAGGGCAGCTCGTAGACGTAGGGCGCGCGACGCAGCCAGGCGAGCCTTGATTTGGCCTTGCCGACGCGCCGCTTGCGCAACACCTGCATCGCCTGTGCGAAACGCTGGCCGATCGCCGCCACCTCGGGCGCCCCGGGCGCGGCGGATGCAACAGCCGCGCCCTGGGGCAGCAGGCCGTCGACCATGTGGCGGTTGCGCCGCGCCGATGCACGCGCGCGCCACACCGCCTGGGCGACGAACAGCAGCACCACCACCGCGATGGCGATCGCCCGCGCCCCTTCGCTGGCCAGCGGCGCCGCCCCGGCGAACTGCACCAACGGTCCGGCAAACCACACCAGCGCACCGACCGCGTAGAGCCCGAGCGCGATCAGCAATGCGCGCAGATGGGTGACGAGTTCGGGGCGCATCGGAGCCGGCCTCAGGACTCGGGCCGCGGCAACAGCAGCAGCACTTCGATGCGCCGGTTGCGCGCGCGATTGCCCGCGCTGTCGTTGGGCGCGCGCGGCTCGGTCTCGGCACGCCCCTCGGCGCGCAGCCGCTGCAGCGGCACGCCGGAGTCGGCCAATGCAGCCACCACCGCGCGCGCGCGTTCGCGCGACAGATGCCAGTTGGACGGAAAACGCAGCGACTCGACCGCCTGGTCGTCTGTGTGACCGAGCACCTCGATGCGGCCGGGCAAGCCGGCGAGCGCCTTGCCGATGCGCGCCAGGCGCTCGCGCTGCGACGCCTGCAGCTGCGCCGTGCCGGCCACGAACAGCGCATCGGCGCCGAGCGTGATCACCGAACGTTGCGCATCCTCGGCCACCTCGAGGGCGCCGCTGGCGAGGTCATCGGCCAGCAGCGGCGCCATGCGCGCCTTGGGCGCAAGCGCCGCCGGCGGTGCCGCCGCCAGTGCGCGGTGCATGTCGTGCAGCTGCTGCAGCACCGGCGCGGCCTGCCGGTTCAATCGCGCCGACATCCAGGTCAGCGCGCCCAGCACCAACGCCGCGCCGAGCACCACCGTGAGCCACAGCGGCACCAGCGTCAACGAGGGCCCGCGGCGCGGCTCGCCGGCCCAGTGCAGCGACAACGTGCGCATCGAGTTGGCGGCACGCGCCGCACCCGGCCGCACGCGCTCGAGCAGGCGGCTTGCCAACGCGTCGAGCTCGGCGCGGCCATTGGGCCTGTCGGCGTACTGTCCCTGAAAGCCGAGCGCGAAACACACATAGAACAGCTCCAGCAACGGCCCGTGCGCCTGGGCGTCGGCGCTCAGCTTGTCGAGCAGCTCGAACACCTTGACCGCGCCGGTTTCGTCTTCGTGGAACTCCTGCAGCAGCCCGCGCGTGCCGGGCGGCGCATCGGCCCCCCACGGCGTCGACGCGATCACTTCATCGATGAAGGTGCACAGCAGGTAACGCGCCGCGGTGATCTGCGGCCGGCTCACGCCGCTGGCGCGCGCGCGCTCCTCGAACTCGCCGATCAGCCCGAGCAGCTGGCGCTGCAGCCCCGGCCGGTCGGCGTGGTGCATCGTGGCGCGCAGCTGCGACACCAGCGCGAGCAGCGGGCCGGCCGCGCTCAACAGCGGATTGATGCCGGCCACCAGATGCTGCAGCGTGGCGCCGTGCGGCGCCGTGGCCGCGCGCGGCGTCTTGACGGCGGTGGCGCGCCCGCCCGGCCGCGGGATCAGCAGCGTGCGTTCCGAATCGAGGAGGACGGTGCGATCGTCGGCACGGCTCATGAACGATCCTCGACGCTGAACGCCACCGCGGCGCTGGGCTGAAGGTGAAGAGGATCCTCAGGCCTCGACGAAGCCCGCCTCGCGCATGAAGCGCTCGCGCGTGACATCGCTGTCGAGGGCGTCGGCGACCTTGGCAAAAAAATCGCGCCGGCTCACGCCGTCGGCGGCGGCGCGTTTGGCCACCACCTTGCCGATCGGACCGATATAGCCGATCAGCAGCTTGGTGGCGCGCTCCAGTTCGGCCGGCGTCAGCGCATCGCCCGGACGCGTGCCCGACGTGATGGCGGTCAACGACGTGCCGTCACTGCCCCGCGGCGCACCGCGCATCGGCGTGGTCATCGGCTTGCCGAGCACGGCCTTGGCGAACGCGGCCCGCTCCTTGAGGTCGTCGATCGCGGGCATGAGCGCGCCGACCAGCGACTCGAGATCCTTGTGCTCGCGGGCGGCGCGTCGCACCAGCACCTTGGCCACCGGGCCGACGTACTTGGCAATCTCCATCTCGACGCCGGACAGCACCACGCCGCTCCAGCCGGTGGGCGGCGGCGCGCTCGAGCTCGAGACCGAGTAGGTCTTCGGCAGCGACGGCGCGTTGGCGATCGCGCTGCCGCCGCCATCGGGCGTGACCGCGCGCGTGCGCGCCGTGACGATCGTGGCCTCGGAGATGGTGTTGGCCACCGGCTGCGCATAGGCATCCAGGATGGCGCTGCGGAACTCGCTGGCGCTCTGGAACCGGTCGGCCGGCGACTTGGCCAGCGCCCGTGCCACGATCGGGTCGTACTGCGGCCAGCGGTGCTGCGGGTCGGCCTTGGACGCCGGCTCCGGGTCGTGGTAGCAGACGTCGTGCATGATCGCCTCGGGGCCGCCGCGGAACGGCGACTTGCGCGCCAGCAGCTGATAGAACAGCACGCCGGCGGCGAAGATGTCGAGCCGGTGGTCCACCTGCCCGCCGAGGTACAGCTCCGGCGCGATGTAGCCAGGCGTGCCCATGATCACGTTGGTGCGCGTGCGGTCGGCGCTCTCGAGCCGCGCGATCCCGAAGTCGGTCAGCTTGATGCGGCCGTTGCTCATCACGATGATGTTGGCCGGCTTGATGTCGCGATGCCACACGGTGGCGTTGTGCGCGTAGTGCAGCGCGTCGAGCAGCTGCGCCATGATGCTGACGGTGTCCTGCTCGTCGAAGTTGGTGCCGTTGGTGATGTAGTCGCGCAGGTTGTTGCCTTCGACGAACTCCATCGCGATGAACGCGTAGTGCGCGTCCTCGCCGTACTCGTACACCGACACGATGCCCGGATGGTTGAGCGCGCCGGCGGCCTGCGCCTCGCGCTGGAAGCGGCTCGACATCGTGTCGGCTGCGTACTGCCCGCTGACGCCCGAGGCATTGACATGTCCCGGGTCGTCGTCCTCCAGCAGCTCCTTGCGGATGGTCTTGATCGCCACCGGCCGCTTGATGACCGGATCGAAGCCCTTGAACACGATGCCCATGGCACCGCGCCCGACCACACCGGTGATCGGGTACTTGCCGAGGCGTTCAGGGACTTTCAGGGTTGCCATTGAAACGGTGGATTGTCGCGGCAAACGTCAACTGTCGAGCATCTTCATGGCCTGGACCATGCTGGTGCGCATGCGGCCGATCGAACGCGCCAGCACGCCGATCTCGTCGCGCGAGGTGCGCTTGAACTCCGGGATCTCGAGCTCGCCCAGGCTGACGCGGTCGGCGAATTGCGACAGCTTGGTGACGGGCCGGATCACCAGCATCCACAGCATCAGGTTGAGCACGATGCCGATCACCACGAACACCGCGGTGGTGGAGGTCATGAACACCTTGAACGCGGCCTGCGCACGCTCCAGCGGCACGCGCGTGGGCACCGAGATGATCTGCGCGCCCACCACCTCGTTCAAGTTCCAGCCAAAGCCGTTGGCCGGCCCGTAGCGCTCGATCATCGTGGCCGGCGCGGCGTCGACCGTGCTGTGGCACTGCAGGCAGGTGGGCGCGCCCACGCGCAGCGGCCGCGCCACGTAGAACGAGCGTCCGGTGGGCGTGTCGCGGTCGCCGATGATCTCGTTGGTGTCCTTGTTGTTGCGGAACTGGTTGACGATGTCGGTTTCCCACTCCACCGCCCGGTTGCGCGGGTTGGTGGGGTTGAGCACCGCCTCCTTGTAGGAGTACTCGCTGTGCTTCTGGCGCAGCCCGTTGAACACCTCGGTGGCCGAGAACGCCGGAACGGTCTGCGGCAGGAAGGTGTACTTCATCTGCGTCTGCAGCAGCGGCGCCACCTGCCCGGACGTGTAGGTGCGCGTCGCGATCGCCGCATCCATCAGCAATCGAGCGCTCTGCGCGATCTCGTCGCGCGCGTTGCGCTCCAGCAGCGTCCACGACACCTGGCTGATCGCGGCCAGGCCGGCCACGAAGATCAGCAGGAAGATCAGGTTGAACTTGAGCAACAGTCTCATGGCTGGATCTCCGGACGGCTTCAACGAGTGACCGAGGCAGTACCTACGGCGGCCCCGGCCACGCCGGATGCAACCCCTGACGCCGGCTTGGGTTTGGGCAGGTACTTCTCGGGGAACAACACTGGGTCCCACTCGGGGTGCGACGACAGGTTACTGATCAGCGCCGAGCGAAACGCGCGGTCGCGCGCCTTGCTGCGCCAGCGCTCGATGAACTGGCGGCGAAACGGCGACTCCGTTTTCAGCCAGGGCTCGACATCGGCATAGACGAAGTCCTGCGCCGGACGCGGCGCCACGTCGCGCTCGCGGTACTTGTCGGCGCGCAGCGGCAACGAATCGCGAAACGCCTTGGGCATCTCGGCCACCAGCGCCGCCGGCGCCGAGCCGCTGACCGTGCCGCGCGGGCTGCCGGCCCGGCGGTAGGTCTGACCCTGGCGCACGCCCACCGCGGTGCCGCCCGGGCGCTCCACCAGCTTGAGATCACCGCGTTCGGCGAACAGCGTCACCTCGTTGGGCTTGAGTTGCATCACCACCACACCGGGCAGCAGCCCGATCTCGATCCCCGGCGAGCGGAACTCGAACGCGCGCACGTTGCCGTCCTTGCGCGCGTTGCTCAACTTGAACCAGCCGCCCAAGGCGTACAACGTGCGTTCGGCCTTGTACCGGACAGGCCCGCCCACCATCACGCGCGATCGGGCCCCCATCTGCAGCACGGTCTGGTCGACCAGTTCCACCTGAACGAACGCGGCATCTCCGGTCTCGACGATGTCGCCGATCTGCAGGCGCACGCCTTCGGCCGCACGCAGGCGAGCGGCGCCGCGCGTGATCAGCGCCTCGCCCTCAAGGATCGTGACGGTGCCGGCCACATCGGCCGCCACCGCGCTGCCTGCAGCCACCAGGGCCGCGGCCAGCATGAAGATCCCCCTCAACATGCATCGACCTCCACCGCACAAAGGACAGATCCGGGACACGCGCCAAGGCGCGTGTCGGTTCCAAGGCAAAGGCGCGCAGAACATCGCGCGCCTGTCTCACAATCTAGGCGGTGCGTTCAATGAGTGTCAATCCTGCTAAAGGGAGAGACAAACGGGGTTGCACGCACACGTTTCCCCCTAGGTTGTACAGAACCCGACGCACGGTTCATCCCTCGCGCAGGGGGTGCGCGGATCCAGCAGCGCTCGACACTGGAGTGACACTGTTCGAATGATCGGCATTCAGGTCGTGTCATGGGCGGGCCGGCCGCCCAATGCGCCCACCACGGCCTGGTTCGGTGCGGAAGGCGGCGACATCGGTCGCAGCGCCGAGTGCACGTTGCCATTGCCAGACCCCGAGCGGCACATCTCGCGCCGTCATGCGGTGGTGGTGCAACGCCAGGGCCGCTACTTTCTTCAGGCCCTGTCGGCCGGCGTGCCGGTCACGATCGACGGCGCGCCGTTGGACGCAGGCGACGAGAGCGCGCTGGTGGCCGGCATGGAGATCGGGGTGGGGGCATACACGCTTCAGGTGCTCGACGAGCCCGAGTCGCTTGGCGGCACCAGCCGTCCGCAGCCGCCGGCGCGTCCGGCAGTGCCGCCCGCGCCGCTTGCCGAGGCGCTGGCGCGACCGCCCGTGCCGCCCGCGGAGGCGCCGGCGCGACCGCCCGTGCCGAAGCCGCCTTGGCCGGCGCAGCCGGAAGTCGACCTGCTGGTGGGCGAGACGGGCGATACACCGGTGTCGTCCGACGTGGCCGCGCCGGCGGCAGCGCCGGCACACGACCTCGTCTCGGCTCTGAAGCGTGGGCTCGGCGTGGACGGCGGGGTGGGCCCGGCGATCGGGCCGGACGAGGCGCAGCGCATCGGCGCGCTGCTGCGCGCGATGACCGGCGGCACGCTCGATCTACTGACCGCGCGCATGGTGGCCAAGCGCGAGCTCGGCGCCGCCGCCACGCAGCTGCGCACCCGGGAAAACAACCCGCTCAAGTTCTCTCCGGACGTCGACGCCGCACTGTCCCATCTGATCGGCCCGCCCGAGCGCGGCTTTCTCGACCCGCAGACCGCGGTCCGGGAGGCGTTCGACGACCTGCGCGCGCACCAGGTCGCCCTGCTGGCCGGCATGCGCGCCGCGCTGGAATCGGTGATGTCGCGCTTCGACCCGGAGGCGCTGGAGAAGCGGCTGGCCCCCGGCGGGGCCCTGGAGAACCTGATTCCGGCCAACCGGCGGGCGCGGCTGTGGAGCTCGTACAGCGACGAGTACGCCCGCATCGTCAGCGAGATCGAAGACGACTTCGATGCGCTGCTGGGCCGGGCTTTCCTCAAGGCCTATCAGGCCCAGCTGCAGGCGCTGGCCGCGGACCGCCGGCTGCCCGAGGCCGAGTAACGCCCCGCAGCCTGACGCCCGGGCAGACCCCCATCCGGAGCGTTGGCAGAGCCTCCGCAAAGGGATTGAACCGAGCCGGCGCCTGCCGCAACACAATGGCGTCACCCCTTCATACGCCCCGGAGGACACCATGCCGCGCCGCCTGCCATCCATTGCCGCCTTGCTGCTCAGCGTCTGCTCGCTCGCGGCCCTTGCCGGCGAGGTCAAGGTCTACCGCGGCACCGACACGGTGGATCCGGAAGAAGTGGCGCGCATCCTGGGCCCGGTGAAGATGCGCTCGCTGCGCCTGCTCGATGCGCCCGCTGGCCCCGGGGCCGCCACGTCGGCCGCTGCCGCGGTCACCGCAGCCGCCGCGGCCGGCCCGTCGGCGCTGTCGCTGCCGGTGCCGTTCGCATTCGATTCGGCCGACATCCTGCCGGCGGCCAAGCCGCAGCTCGATGCGATTGCCGCCGGCATCCGCATGCTCCCGGCCACGCAACGCGTGGTGATCGAAGGCCACACCGACGCCGTGGGCACCGACGAGTACAACGCGCAGCTGTCGCAGCGCCGTGCGCTCTCGGTGCGCAGCTACCTGGTCTCGATGCACGGCATCGACGCGGGCCGCCTCGAGGCCGTGGGCAAGGGCGAAGCCAGCCCGCTGCCGGGCCGCAGCCCGAGGGCCGGCGAGAACCGCCGCGTGCAGTTCCGCGGCGAATGACGCGAGCAGCGCACAACACAAACCCTCCCATCCGCGGCGTCGCCGAACCGATCGAGGTGTTTACCATGCGCTCACATCAGACATCACGGCGCGCGGCGGATGGACAACAACCAAGTGCTGCGGCTGCTCGGCCGCATTCAACAGCAGGACGAAGGCGCGTTCCGCGAGCTCTATTGCGCCTTCTCGCGCAAGCTCTACGCCTACGCACTGAGGCAGCTGTCGGACCCCGCGCAAGCCGAGGAAATCGTGGCCGATACCCTGTATGAAGTGTGGAAGGCGCCCGCCAAGTTTCGCGGCGAGTCGCAGTTCTCCACCTGGCTGATCGGCATCGCGCGCAACAAGGTGCTGATGCACTGGCGCAGCCGCAAGCCCGATGCCGAGCACGACGACGTGGCCGAACTGGCCGAAGAGCTGCCGAGCGACGCGCCGGGCGCGTTCGAGGTCATGGCCGAGCAGCAGCGCAGCGCCGGCGTGCGCCACTGCGTCGACAAGCTCGGCCACGATCACCGCGAGTGTGTGCACCTGGTGTTCTACCAGGGCATGTCGGTGTCCGACGTGGCGCGCATCCAGCAGATCCCCGAGGGCACGGTGAAGACGCGCCTGTTCCATGCCCGACAGAAACTGAAGCAATGCCTGCAGCGCATGCTTGCCCGCGAGGGCGAGGAGCCGCTGGGAGAAACCTCATGAAAAGCCGATTCGACGAACTGCTGCCCTTCTACGTGAACGAGACGCTCGACGATGCCGAGCGCGACTGGGTCGATGCCTACCTGCGCGAGCACCCCAAGTCGGCGGCCGAGCTGCAGTGGTACCGCACGCTGCAGGAGACGATGCAGCGCGATGCGCCCGCGGTGTCGGCCGAAGTCGGCCTCGACAAGGTGATGGCACGCATCCGCGCCGAGCGCGCGCCCGCACGTGCCGCTGCCAAGCCGGCCGCGCCTTCGTTCGTCGAGCGCCTGCGCGAGTTCTTCGCGTCGATCACGCCGCAGCCGATGCTCAAGCCGGCGTTGGCCGGCGCGCTCGCGGTGGTGGTGGTGCAAGGCATCGTGATCGCCAACCTCGCGACCCGGGAAGACGAAAGCAGCGTGATCCGTGCCACCCAGCCCACCGTGGTCGATCCGGGTCCGTTCCTCAAGGTCAACTTCAAGGCCGACGCCAAGGAGGCCGACATCCGCATGCTGCTGGTGGAGATCAACGGCTCATTGGCCGGCGGCCCCGGCCAGCTGGGCGACTGGTATGTGCGCATCCCCGAAGCACGCATCGCCGCGGCCGCCGACGCCGTGAAGGTGAGCCCGATCGTCGACGGCGTCGCACGCGTCGACGCGCTGCCCGAGCGCCGCTGAAAGGTCACGCTGCCATGGATACGCAACGCCGCCGCTGCATCTCCGCGCTCGGCTTCGCGGCCGTCGCCCCGCTGCTGGCCGCCACCGCCACACCCAGCCGGGCCGCCGCCGGCTCGCGCGTGGCGCTGGTGATCGGCAACGCCAACTACAAGGTCGGTGCGCTGAAGAACCCGGTCAACGATGCCAAGGCGGTGGCCACGTCGCTGCGCGGCCTCGGCTTCGAGGTGACGCACCGCGAGAATGCATCGCTGCGCGAGATGATCGAGGCGTTCCAGCAGTTCTCGATGCAAAGCAAGAGCGCCGACGTGCGCGTCGTCTACTACGCCGGTCACGGCGTGCAGCTCAACGGCCGCAACTACCTGCTGCCGGTGGACACCGAGATCCGCGCCGAAGACGAGATGCCGAACAAGAGCGCCGACCTGAACGAGTTTCTCGACCGGCTCGGCGGCATCAAGCAGGGCATCAACGTCGTGATCCTCGACGCCTGCCGCAACAACCCGTTCTCGGGCTCCGTGATCGTCGGGCCCGACGGCCGGCGGCTGAAGTTCCGCGGCATGACGCCCAACGGTCTGGCGCCGGTGGAGGCGCCGCTCGGCTCGATGATCGCGTTTTCCACCGCGCCCGGCGGCGTGGCGCTGGACAACCCGGAAGAGAAGAACAGCCTGTACACCAAGCACCTGTTGGAGCACATGAGCGCGCCGGGCCTGCCGGTGGAACTGCTGTTCAAGCGCGTGCGCCTGGCGGTTGCCAAGGAGACCGGCCGCGTGCAGGTGCCGTGGGAGAGCTCCAGCCTGACCGGCGACTTCTGCTTCCGCACGGTGGCCGGCGGGGCGTGCAGCAGCGTGCGCTGACCCGATCGGTCGCCGATCTCAGCGCGTGGCCGACGCGCGCGGTCGGTTCGCCTTGAGCCAGCGCGGCATCGCCGAGGACGGCGCGCGGGACTCGCGCTGCAGTTCGATCTCGCGGTAAAGCTGCACCACGAAGTCCATGAACAGCCGCACGCGCGGGATGCGGCGCACGCTGGGCGGATACAGCATGTTCACCGGCGGCACTTCGTCGTGCTCCCAGTCCGTCAGCGCCGGAATCAGCGTCCCGCGGGCGACCTGATGTCCCTGCATCTTGTGCCAATCGATCAGCCGCGCCACGCCGGCACCGGCCACCGCGAGGTCGCGCACCATGTCGCGATGCGCGTTGTCCGTCACCAGCCAGCCGCGTGCGGCAACCGACACACGTTCGTCGCCGCGCTTGAATTGCCATAGGTCCATCACCGAGCCAGTGCCCGAGCGGATGCACAGGCAGTTGTGCCGCTCGAGCTCGCTGGGATGTTTCGGCATGCCATGCGTCGCCCAGTACGACGGCGCGGCACAGACGAAGAAGCTGGTGGCACCGAGCTGTCGGCGCACCAGATCCTTGGGTTGGTGCCAGCCCATCACCAGCATCACGTCCAGGCCCTGCGTCTGCTCATCGACGGGACGCATGAAGTAGCGGATGTCGAGCTGGATGTCGGGGTAGAGCGCATTGAAGCGCGGCAACGCCGGCGTCAGCCACTCCTGCGCAATGACCGGCTGCACGCCCACCACCACGACGCCACTGGCCCGTGAGCTGGCAGCGCTGGCCTGCTCATCGGCGTCGGCAAGCTGCTGGAGCGCGGGACGGCAGCTCTCGAGATAGCGACTGCCGCCGGCCGTCAGTGCCAGACCATGCGCATGGCGCTCGAACAGCGTCAGGCCGAGCTCGCGCTCGAGTGACTGGACCAGCTTGGCCACCGCGGCCGTGCTGACGCCGAAACGCCGCGCCGCTGCAGAGAAGCTCGACGCGTCGGCGGCGGCGGCGAAGTAGTGAAGCGAGCGCAGCTTGTCCATCGCGACCCTTGGAGATAGGGATTCAACTTTTGGTTGAAGCCGTCGGCAATGCATGGAGTATTCCATCGCGGCACACCGAGGAACAAGATGTGCGCCATCGATTCACGGCCACGGGAGCGCCACATGAAGTTCACGCGTCGGCAGGCCGCCTTGATGGGCGCAGCAACTTTGTTCATGCCACAGGTCAAGGCACAAGCCACGGTTTGGCCAAGCAAGCCGCTGCGCATCGTCACCGGCGGCGCCGGCGGCGTCACCGACATCCGTGCGCGCTGGCTGGCCGATCGGTTGTCGGCAGCGCTCGGTCAGCCGGTGGTGGTGGAGAACAACGCCGCCGGGGCCGGCAACGTCGGCGCGCAGCAGGTGGCGCGCAGCGCAGCCGACGGCTACACGCTGCTGTTGATCCACCAGGGTACGGCGGCCGTGAACCCGCACCTGTTTTCGCAAGCGGGCTACAACCCGCTGACCGACTTCGCGCCGATCACGCGCTTCGGCCACGGCTCGCTGCTGCTCGCCGTGCATCCGAGCGTGCCCGCCGGCAGCGTGCGCGAGTTGATCGCACTGGCCAAGTCCAAACCCGGCGAACTGAACTTCGGCTCGGCCGGCAACGGTACGCCACCGCATCTGGCCGGCGAGCTGTTCAAGCGCACCGCTGGCGTCGACGCCACGCACGTGCCGTTCAAGGGCGGCGGCGCGATGATGCAGGCGCTGCTCGGCGGTCACGTGCAGTACTGCATCGAGGGCCTGACCGCGGCGTTGCCGCAGGTGCGCATGGGCCATCTGCGTGCGCTCGGGGTCACCGGCGAGCAGCGCGCGCCAAGCCTCCCCGACGTGCCGACGATTGCCGAGGCCGGCGTGCCCGGCTATCACTATGCGGGTTGGACCGGCCTCGTGGCACCGGCGGCCACGCCGCGTGCGGTTGTCGAACGGCTGCACGGCGAGATCGCAAAGATCGCGGCCGGCGACGAAGCCAGGCAATGGTTCGCGACCAGCGGTTCGGACGCCGCCATTCTGTCGCCGCCCGAATTCGCGGACTTCATCCGCAGCGAGCACGCCAAGCTCGGCAAGCTGATCCGCGATGCCGGCGTTCGCGTCGACGGCTAGAGGCTCGCGATGGAAACTGCCGCCGGCGCGTCATACGCGGAACTGCTCGATCTGATCAACGCGAGCTGGAGCACGCAGGCGATCCGTGCGGCCTGCGTGCTGCGCGTGCCGGAGCGGCTTGCTGCCGGCGCCGTCAGCGCCGACGCACTGGCCGAGGCCACCGGCTGCCACGCGCCCTCGCTGCAACGGCTGCTGCGTGGGCTGATCGCGCTCGGACTGTGTGCGCAGGACGCGAGCGGTCGCTACACGCTCACGCCCAGCGGCGCACTGCTGCGCGAAGACCATGCGCAATCGCTGCGCGCTTGGGCGCTGCTGGCCGGCGGCACGATCTGGCAACGTTGGGCCGAGCTCGACCAGAGCGTGCGCAGCGGCCTGAGCCATCGGCGCCGCCACGGCGGCGCCGACGGCTTCGACGACCTCGCACACAGCCCGGAGGCCGCCGCGCTGTTCTACCGCGCGATGGTCGACATCACGCGTTCGGTCGCCGGCGCGGTGGCACGCACGATCGATCCGGCCGGCGTGCAGCGTGTGGTCGATGTCGGCGGCGGCAGCGGCGAGCTGATCGCGCAGGTGCTGGCAACGCACCCCACGTTGCACGGCGTGCTGCTCGACCTCCCGCACGGTCTCGAAGGCGCCCCAGCGGTGCTCGAAGCGGCCGGCGTGACGCCGCGTTGTTGCCTTGTGGCCGGCAGCTTCTTCGACGCCCTGCCGGCGGGCGACCTCTACCTGCTCAAGAGCGTGCTGCACAACTGGGACGACGCGCGTTGTGTGCAGATCCTCCGGCGCTGCCGCGCCGCGATGGCGCCGCACGGCCAGGTGTGGGTGGTCGAGCGCGTGATGGCCGACCGCGTGGGCACCACGTCGCAAGACCGCGCGGTGGCGCGCTCGGACCTCAACATGCTGGTGGCGTTGAGCGGCCGCGAACGCACCGCGCGCGAGTTCGCGGCGCTGTTCGCCGAAGCCGGCCTCGAGATGCAGCCCGAGATCGGCGAGGCCGGCGGGTTTCGCCTGCTGCACGCAGTGGGCCCGTGATGCGCAACCTGGCTGCCTCCATGCGCGGCACCGGACCCGGCGGCGCCATGCTGTTGCTCACCTGGGCCTTCACGCTGTTCAACTCGGTGCGCGTGCTGTCGTACCTGCCGACGATGTGGGCCATCCACGACCAGGCCGACTCGTCGCAGCATTCGCTGTGGACCTGGCTGTCCTGGCTGGGCGCCAACGCGACGATGGCGGCCTGGCTCTATCTCCACAACGGTCAGCGCGCCGACCGCGCGGTGATGGTCAACGTCGCCAACGCGGCGATGTGCGGTGCCACCACGCTGCTGATCTCGCTGTACCGGTTGTGACCTTGGGGCTCGGCGCGCAGCGCGGGCCGACTCACGCGCAGCGCTTGGCCGCGAAAGCTGCCAAGTCGGCCGCGAATCGGCCGGGCTCCGACCGGTGCGGCGAATGTGAGGCCTTGGTGTACATGCGCACCGTGCCGTCGGGCAGCGTGTCGCGGTAGTACTGGCCGAGCGGCAGGCCGCCATAGTGGTGGCTGGCGCCGCCCAGCACCACCATGGTCGGCACCTTGACCCTGGCGATGACATCGCGGAAGTCGGCCTCGGCCAGGCTCTCGAGCATCGACAGCACATGCTCGACGCCGCAGCTGCGCGCCAGGCGGGCCACCGCCCAGCGCGCCAGCCGCCCGGCCAGCGCCGTGCGCGAACCCGCCTGCCTCAGCGGCGCCAGCCGGGCGATGAACTCGCTGGCCACGGTCTCGACAAAATCGCCGCGCAGGCGGCCGAGCGCGTCCTTGAGCTGGCTCTGCGTCAGCGAGCCGAACAGGCCGAGCTGCCACTGGTCGTTGTTGGTGATGCGCGGCGACTGGTCGATCAGGCACACGCCGGCGATCGAGCCCGCACCGTGGTCCTGCAGGTACTTCATCACCACCAGCGCACCCATGGAGTGGCCCACCAGCAGCGGACGCTCCAGCGCCAGCCCCTCGATCACCTCGGCCACGTCGTGCGCCATCTGCTGCAGCGTGGGCGGGCGTTTGCCTGAGGCGCGCGCGCCGTGGCCCGGCAGGTCGAAGCGGTGGATGCTGTGCTGGCGTGCCAGGCTTTCGAGCGCGCCGTCCCAGTCGTGGTGGCTGCCGCCGAGCCCGTGGATCATCAGCACCGGCCGCCCGCTGCCGGTGACCTGCACGATGATCCTTTCGCCGCTGGCCAGCGACAGGTGGATGCGGCGCGAGGCGGCGCGTTGCGGCGCCAGCTTGTCGATCAGCCCGATGCCGCTCAGGTTGCACAGCACCCGCGCCACGCCGGCCACGTCGGACACCAGCGCGAAGCCCGGCTCGGGCGCGGTGAGGTCGATGTCGGGTGTCATGGTTTGCGGCAGGCTGGCGGCAGGATTGCCAGTGGGTTGCCGCTGCGGCGCCGCCGGTTCAGACTCGCTTTCCCGATCCATCACGACCTGAAGCCCCCACGCTCGCTTTGCTCGCTGCCCCCCGTGGGGGCCTCAGTACCCACCGGGCGGCCGAGCGGGCACTGAAGGAGACAACGATGGCCAACTTCGTCCTCGTCCACGGCGCCTGGCACGGCGGCTGGTGCTACCGGGACACCGCCCGCATCCTGCGCGCCGCCGGCCACACGGTGCACACGCCCACGCACACCGGCGTGGGCGAGCGCTTCCATCAGTCGGCCGAGAACATCACGCTGGAGACGCACATACGCGACGTGGTGGGCTGCATCGAGGCCGAGGAGCTGACCGACGTGGTGTTGTGCGGCCACTCGTACGGCGGCATGGTGATCACCGGCGTGGCCGACCGCATGCAGGACAAGATCCGCGCACTGTGCTACCTCGACGCGTTCATCCCCGAGCACGGCGACTCGCTGATCGGCCTGCTGCACAAGGCGCTGCCGCCCGAGGTGGCGGCGCAGTTCATCGGCGCGTTCCGCGGCGCGGCGCTGGAAAAGAACTGCGGGTTGATGCAGCCGATCCCGGCCGAAGTCTTCAACGTCGCGCAGGCCAACCGCGCATGGGTCGACCGGCGCTGCCGGCCCCAGGCGCTGGCCACGTTCGAGTCGCCGCTGCTGCTGACCGGTGCCCACGCCAAGGTGCCGCAGCGCAAATACATCCTGGCCGACGGCTGGGACCCGAGCCCGTTCCGCTACTTTGCGGCGCAAGTCGACGGCCAGCCGGGCTGGAAGCTGACCCGGCTTCCGGCCAGCCACGACGTGATGGTCGACATGCCGCAGCAGCTGGCCGATGAGCTGACGGCGCTGCTGTAGCTGCGCGAACGAAACGCGGCTCGCGCTCTCCAATGGGCGGTGATCCGCGCATTCGTTGCACCGTTGCTCGTGGGGGCTGTGTCGGCGGCCGGCGCCGCCGACGGCGATCCGGCCTCCGACGCCTGCCGGCGTGCGCTGGCTTCGCTGCAGGCGCGTGAGGCCGAGCTGGCCGCCGCGGCCGATGCCGGCCCGCCGCG
>JAHCKM010000005.1 GCA_026125795.1 Burkholderiaceae bacterium | reverse complement strand
GGTGCCGCCCGCGCCCGCCGACCCCGCCGCGCGGCGCGCGCCACCGCCGTTGCCGGCACCGGTGCCGGGCTACCAGCCGCCGGTGACGGTGATGTCGTGCGATCCGCTCGGCTGCTGGACCAGCGACGGCGCACGGCTCCCGCACATCGGCCGCAACCCGCTCGACGCACGCGTGCGCTGCACCGTGCAGGGCCGGCTGGTGGTGTGCCAGTAGCCGGCGCCGGCGTCCGGCGCGGCGCCGCCGGGTCGATGTGTGATTGAACCGACGTTCGGCGGGCCGATTCGCGCAGCGATGCAGCCGGCCTTCGGCGGCGGCAGTACCATGCGGCGAGCCGCATCGGTGGCCCGTACAGCCAGCACAAGAAGAGGGGACGGGGGAGCCAGGGGGACGGACGCCGAGCCGTCCGACCGACATTGCGCCAACTGACCTCGACTGCCGAACCCGGGCCCATTCCCATGCCCAGCCGCGCGCAGCGCCTGCTGCTCGCCATGGCGGTGACCGCCGCGGCCGCGCTGCTGCAGCACCTGCTGTGGCGCTGGTTGCAGCCCTACACCTGGTTCCTGTTCTACCCGGCGGTGGTGCTCGCCGGGGCGTTGGCCGGGCGCACGGGTGCGCTGGCCTGCACCGGTCTGTCGGTGCTGCTGGCGGCGCAGTTCTTCACCCCACCGGAGTTGCGCTGGAGCAACTTCGGCATCACCGCCGCAGTGTTCTCGCTCGTCGGGATCGCGTTCGGCGAGCTGATGCAACGGCTGCATGCCGCGCTGAAGGACAACCGCACGCTGCTCGAGGAACGCGCGCGCATGGCGGCCATCGTCGAATCGAGCGACGACGCGATCATCGGCAAGGACCTGCGCGGCATCGTGACGAGCTGGAACGCCGGCGCGCAGCGCCTGTTCGGCTACACCGCCGAGGAGGCCATCGGCCAGCCGCTGCTGCAGATCTTTCCGGCCGATCTGCAGCACGAGGAACGCGCGATCCTCGAGCGCATCGCGCGCGGCGAGCGCGTCGAACACACCGACACCGTGCGGCGCCACAAGGACGGCCGCGTCGTGATGGTGTCGTGCACGATCTCGCCGATCCGCGATCACCGCGGGCGCGTGGTGGGCGCCTCGAGCATCGCGCGCGAGATCACCAAGCGCAAGGAGCTCGAGGCCGAGCTCAACGTGCGCCGTGCACAGCTGGAAGAAGAGGTGCTCCGGCGCACCGAGGAGCTGCGCGCGCGCGAGGATTTCCTGCAGATGCTGACCGACAACCTGCCCGGCATGGTGGCGTACTGGCGCAACAACGTGTGCGAGTTCTCCAACGAGGCCAACGCGGCGTGGTTCGGCCTGACGCGCGAGCAGATGGTGGGCATCCATGCGCGCGACCTGCTGGGCAACCAGGCTTTCGAGAGCCGACAGCCGCTGGTGCAGCAGCTGATGACCGGCGAGCCGTACCGGGTGGAGCGCACGCTGGTCAACGCGAAAGGCGAGACCCGGCACCTGTGGTCGCACTACATGCCGTATCGGCGCCACGGTGCGATCGACGGCTTCTTCGTGATGCAGTCCGACGTCACGCCGATCAAGGAGGCCGAGGTTCGGTTGCGCGAGAGCGTCGCCAAGCTCGAGGAGACCCAGCGCCAGATGCAGGTGCTCAACCACTCGCTGGAGCAGGCACGCGACGCCGCCGATGCGGCCAACCGCGCGAAGAGCGAGTTTCTGGCCAACATGAGCCACGAGATCCGCACCCCGATGAACACCGTGCTGGGGCTGACCCGCCTGCTGCAGCGCAGCGCGCTGAGCGCCGAACAGGCAGCCAACGTGGCGCGCATCAACGAGGCGACGCGGCACCTGCTGACGATCATCAACGACATCCTCGACTTGTCCAAGGTCGAGGCCGGCCAGCTGCGCCTGGAGCGCGTGAACTTCTCGCTGTCCTCGCTGCTGGACCAGGTGCGCTCGCTGATCCAGGAGCAGGCGCAGGCCAAGGGGCTGGTGGTCGAGGTGGACACCGATGATTCGCCGGCGTGGTTGCAGGGTGACCCGACGCGCCTGCGCCAGGCGCTGCTCAACTACGCGTCCAACGCGGTGAAGTTCACCACGCGCGGAACGATCTCGATCCGCGCGCGCCTGGTGCAGCAGCACGGCGAGCAGGTGCTGCTGCGCTTTGAAGTGCAGGACACCGGCAGCGGCGTCGATGCGCGGCAGCTGCCGCGCCTGTTCTCCGCGTTCGAGCAGGGCGACAGCTCGACGACGCGGCGCCACGGCGGCACCGGGCTCGGGCTGGCGGTGACGCGCCGGCTGGCATCGATGATGGGCGGCGAATCCGGCGCGCAGAGCGAGCCGGGCCGCGGCAGCACGTTCTGGTTCACCGCGATGCTGCAGCAGGGTCGGGAGCAGGCCCCGCTGCGCGAGCCGCCCGCGGCGATCGGTGGCGAATCGGAATTGCAGCTGCGCCGCCAGCACGCCGGCAAGCTGATCCTGCTGGCCGAGGATCATCCGGTGAACTGCGAGATCGCCAAGGCGCTGCTGGAAGCCGCCGGACTGCGCATCCACGTCGCCATCGACGGCCGCCAGGCGGTCCAGATGGCCGCCACCACCGACTACGACGCCGTGCTGATGGACGTGCAGATGCCGCGCCTCGACGGGCTCGACGCCACGCGCGCGATCCGCCAGCTGCCCGGCCGCAGCGACACGCCGATCGTGGCGATGACCGCCAACGCATACGAAGACGACCGCGCGATGTGCCTCGATGCCGGCATGAACGACTTCCTGTCCAAGCCGGTGGAGCCGAACAACCTGTATGCGGTGCTGTTGCGCTGGCTCGACCGGCGCCACGCGAGCGCGTCGGCCAGGACCGCCTAGCGGGTTCTTTGCCTCGCCGCGCAAGCGCCCAGGCACGCCGCGGTTGTCCTGCAGCTCCAGGTCCACCGGTTCGCCGTCGGACCAGCGCGCCTTTGGGCACGGAGCTGGCACGCCCTTCCCGTTCAGCCGGCCTGCATCTGCGCCGCGCGCACTTCAACCCGCACGGCCTCGGTCAGCTCGGCCTTCAGCTCGGTGAATGCCGGCGTGGTCTTCACCGAGTAGTGCCGCGGGTGCGGCAGCGGCACCACGCGGTCGAGCTTGATGCGGCCCGGTCGTGCGCTCATCACCACGGCGCGCGAGCCCATGAACACCGCCTCGTCGATGTCGTGCGTGACGAACAACACCGTGGGACAGGCCCCCACGCTCCCTGCGGTCGCTGCCCCCCGAGGGGGCTGCGGCCCGCTTGGGAGCGGCCCCGCGCTGGCCGCGCTTGCGCCTTCCCAGATGCCGAGCAACAGCTCCTGCATCAGCTCCCGCGTCTGGTGATCGAGCGCACCGAACGGCTCGTCCATCAACAGCATGCGGGGCTGGTTGGCCAGGGCACGCGCCAGCGCCGTGCGCTGCTGCATGCCGCCGGACAGCTGCTTGGGATAGTGCTGCTCGAAGCCGACCAGGCCCACCTTGGCGATGAACGCGTGCGCGATCTCGAGCTGCTGCGCGCGCGGCAGGCCGCGCTCGCGCAGCCCGAAGCAGACGTTGTCGAGCACGCTGAGCCACGGGAACAGCGTGTAGCTCTGGAATACCATGCCGCGATCGGCACCGGGGCCGGCGACGCGCCGGCCGTCGAGCAGCACCTCGCCGGCGGTGGGCCCGTCGAGACCGGCCACGATGCGCAGCAGCGTGCTCTTGCCGCAGCCGCTGGGACCCAGGATGGTGATGAAGTCGTTCTCGGCCACGTCGAGATCGGTGGCCTGCAGCGCCAGTGTGGCGTCGAAGCGGCGCTCGACGCCGCGTATGGAAAGAATGGCTGTCACGTCGATTCAGCGCCGGCACGATTGCATGGCACGGCCGGGTCAAGTGGACGCCGCGCCTGCGGCCTTCCCGGTGCGCCGGCTGCGACCCTCTTCACGCCGCCACCACGCGGTTGCGGCCGGCATTCTTGGCCTCGTACAACGCGCCGTCGGCATGGCGCATCCACTCGTCCTGCGTCTGTCCGTCGCCCAGGGCGGCCACGCCGATGCTCACCGTGACGGGCTGGTCGATCACCGGCGTGGTTTCCGCCAGCGCGCGCAGCCGCTCGGCCACCATCATGGCGTCGGCAATCCTGGTGTCCGGCAGCAGCAGCACGAACTCCTCGCCGCCGCAGCGAAACAGGCGATCGAGGCTGCGCTTGCGCGCCGAGAAGGCTCGCACCAGCGTGCGCAACACCTCGTCGCCGCTTTGATGTCCCAGGCGGTCGTTGATGCGCTTGAAATGATCGACGTCGATCAGCAGCAGGCTCGCCGGCGTGCCATGGCGGCGCCGGCGCTCGATGGCCTCGGCCACACACACGTCGAGATAGCGCCGGTTGAAGGCGCCGGTCAGCGCATCGGTGTTGGCCTGCTCGACCAGCGCATCCTGCAGCTCGTTGAGGATTCTGAGCACCACGTTGACCATCACGATGCTCATCAGCAGCGCCGCAAAGAAGCGCGGCGCCGTCTCCACGCCCACGTAGCGATACACCAGCGCGGTGAACACCCCCAGCACGCCCAGGCTGCAGGCCAGCGCCACCCGCCGCGGCAGCAGGAAGTAGCAGAACAGCACGATCGGAAAAGCCCACAGCGCGCCGTAGACGCCCTGCCGCGCGGTGGCGAATCCGGCCGCGCCGATCATCGGCAGCAGCAACAGCCAGAACGCCAGCGGCGGCTGGCGCCGCCGATGAATGGCCACGGCATCGATCGCCAGCACGACGGCCACCGCGCCGACCGCCAGCGCGAGCGTGATGCGGCCCTGCCAGAGGTGATTGATCGCCAGCGGCAGCAGCACGATCGAGCCGACGGTTGCCATCGGTGCCATGAGCCGGTTGCGATGGACGGTCAGCGCATCGGTTTCGGCGCCGAACATCCGGCGCAACCAGCTCGGCGGATCCATCTCGAGCGACTCCAGCTACAGCGGTGGCGGCATGATACGGAGCGGCTTTCATCGCCGACACGTCATCGGCCGAGCTGCGCCCACGGGAACAGACGGCGGTTGAGCGCCTTGAACGCCAGGTCGCTGGCCAGGCCGATCAGCCCGATCACGATGATGCCGAAGATGATCTGGTCGGTGGCCAGCAGCGCCTGGCTGTCGGTGATCATGTGGCCGATGCCGCTCGACGCGCCGATCAACTCGGCCACGATCACGTAGGTCCAGGCCCAGCCGAGCACCATGCGCAGGGTCTCGGCGATCTCCGGCGCGGCACCCGGGATCAGCACCCGACGGATCAAGCTGCGGTCGCCGACGCCGAGCGTGTAGGCCGCTTCCACCAGGTCGCGCCGCGTGTTGCCGACCGTGACCGCGATCATCAGCACCAGCTGGAAGAACGAGCCGATGAAGATGACCGCGAGCTTCTGCGACTCGCCGATGCCGGCCCACAGGATCAGCAACGGGATGAAGGCGCTGGCCGGCAGGTAGCGCGCGAACGACACGAACGGCTCGAAGAACGCCTCGACCGGCTTGTACGCGCCCATCAGCACGCCGAGCGGCAGCGCGATCAGCGCGGCGATCACAAAGCCGCCGAGTACGCGCCACACCGTCATGCCGATGTCCTTGGCGAAGCCCATCTTGGCCAGCAGGGTCCAGCCGCTTTGCAGCATCGTGAGCGGGTCGGCCAGGAAGGTCTTACTCACGAAGCCGCCCAGCGTCGCAACCGACCACACCGCCACGAACAGCACGAAGAAGCTCACGCCGAGCGCAATGCGCGCGCCCGAACTGACAGGGGTCAATGGCTTCAAGACGTCAGCACCTGGGTTGGCCTGGCACCCCCAAGCGGACACCACGGACCCGGCTCTGCCGGGCCGTCGGTGTCGCCCCCTCGAGGGGAGGCGGCCGCTAGGCCGCTTCGGGGGTGGTCATTTCAGGAAGCGCGTGTCGGCGAGCTTGGACAGATCCGGCACCTGCTTGATGATGCCCGCCTCGAGCAGCAGGTCGGCCGCCTCCTTGCTGAACTGCGCGTGCTCGCCGGCGAAGAACTTCTGGTTCGCGTCGCGATCCTGCCAGCGCAGATAGGCCTGGCTCTTCTCGAACTGCTCGCCGCTCTGTTTCACGTCGGCGCCCATGATCTCGAAGCTCTTCTTCGGATCGGCCTTGATCATCGCCACCGCATCGAAGTAGCCGTCGGCCAGCGCCTTGGCGGCCTTGGGGTTGTCGGCCAGGAACTTCGGCGTGCAGCCGAAGGTGTCCATCACCATCGGGTAGTCGAGCGTGGTCGCGATGATCTTGCCGGCCTCGGGTTTGGTGCGCACCGCGCTCAGGTACGGCTCGTAGGTCATCGCGGCGTCGATGCCGTCGGTGCCGGCGATCATCGCGTTGGCGGCGGCCTGCGGCTCGAGGTTGACCACCTTCACGTCCTTCACGCTGAGGCCGTTCTTCTTCAGCATCCAGGCCAGCGTGAAGTACGGCGCGGTGCCCGGTGCACTCGCAGCCACGGTCTTGCCCTTGAGCTCGCTGATCTTGGTGATGCCGGGTTTGACCACCATGCCGTCGGCGCCGTAGCTCTTGTCGAGCTGGAAGATCTGCGTCGTGGCCACGCCGTTGGCGTTCCACACCACCCAGGTCTCCACCGTGGTGGCGGCGCACTGGATGTCGCCCGAAGCGATCGCGAGGTGGCGGTCCTTCTGCGGAATCTTCTTGATATCGACATCGAGCCCGTGCTTCTTGAACAGGCCGGCTTCCTTCGCGAGCGTGAGCGGCGCAAAGCCGGTCCAGCCCGAGATGCCAACCGCGACCTTGGTCTGCGCCTGCACGGCGCCGGCGACGAACACGGCCGCGGCCAGGGCGACCAGCCGCGAGAGGTGTGTCTTCTTCATTGCTGCTCCTGCTTCAATGGATGGATCGATTTCTCGAACGGGTTATACGGAAACCTTCGTGCTGCGCACTCCGGGTTTCGCCTTGGGAGCGGCCCGGCGGCTCAAGCCGGCGTCCACAACGCGGGCAAGCCCGCAAGGGTGCGGAACACGCGCGACAGCGCACCATGCGTGACCAGCTCGGTCGCGCGCTCAATGTCGGGCGCCAGATAACGGTCGCTGTGCATGGCGGGGCACACCGCACGAAGCAAGGTGTGGGCCTGTTCCAGCGCGGCCGAGCTCTTCAGCGGCCGCAGGTACTCGATGCCCTGCGCCGCGGCAAGCAGCTCGATGCCCAGGATGTGCGCCGTGTTGGCGATCATCGGCTGCAGCCGGCGCGCCGCGAACGTGGCCATCGACACGTGGTCTTCCTGGTTGGCCGAGGTCGGCAACGAGTCGACGCTGGCCGGATGCGCCAGGCTCTTGTTCTCGCTGGCCAGCGACGCCGCGGTCACGTGCGCGATCATGAAGCCGGAGTTCAGGCCGGCGTCCGGGGTGAGAAACGGCGGCAGGCGCGATACGCCGGCATCGATCAGCATCGCGATGCGGCGCTCGGCGATGGCGCCGATCTCGGCGATGGCCAGCGCCATCGCGTCGCAGGCCAGCGCCACCGGCTCGGCGTGGAAGTTGCCGCCCGACAAGATCGTGCCCCCACGCTCACTTTCTTGGCTCCGGCCGGCGCTTCGCGCCTTCACTTCGCTGCGCGAAGTGAGCCTCGCCGCAACGGCCATCTGGCCGTTGTCGCTGCCCCCCGAGGGGGCGCGGCCGGGCTTGGGGCGGCCCGGCGCCCGGCCGTCCGCACCTTCGCCGTCATCGGCGAACACCAAGGGGTTGTCGGTCACCGCGTTGGCCTCGCGCAGCAGCACCAGCGCGGCGTGGCGCAGCTGATCGAGGCAGGCGCCCACCACCTGCGGCTGGCAGCGCAGCGAATACGGGTCCTGCACACGGTCGTCGCCTTGCAGGTGCGACCGGCGGATCGCCGACCCGTCCAGCAGCGCGCGGTAGTAGCGTGCCACGTCGATCTGCCCCGGCTGGCCGCGCAATGCATGGATGCGCGGATCGAACGGTCCGTCGCTGCCGCGTGCCGCATCGACCGTGAGCGCGCCGATCACCAGCGCCGATTCGAGCACCGGCTCGAAGCTCAGGAAGGCGTGCAGCGCGAGCGCGGTCGACACCTGCGTGCCGTTGATCAGCGCCAGGCCTTCCTTGGCGGCCAGCTTCAGCGGGGCGATGCCGGCCTCGCGCAGGCACGTTGCGGCTGGCTTGCGCGCGCCGTCGACCAGGAACTCGCCCTCGCCGATCAGCGCCAAGGTCATGTGGGCCAAGGGCGCCAGATCGCCCGACGCGCCGACCGAGCCCTGGCTCGGCACGCAGGGCACCAGGCCGGCGTTGTGCACCGCCAGCAACGTGTCGACCACGTCCTCGCGCACGCCCGATGCACCGCGCGCGAGCGACGATGCCTTCAGCGCCAGCATCAGCCGCACCACCGCAGGCTGCAGCGGTTCGCCGACGCCGACGCTGTGCGAGCGGATCAGGTTGAGCTGCAGCGCACCGAGGTCGGCCTCGCTGATGCGCGTGGACGCCAGCTTGCCGAAACCGGTGTTGACGCCGTAGACCGCGGCGTCGCCACGCGCGGCGCGTTGCACCACTTCGGCGCTGGCGCGGATCGCACTGCGTGCGGGCTCCGGAAGCTGCAGTTGCATGCCGCCCGCGTGAATGGCCTGCAGATCGTCGAGCGTCAACGCTCCGGGCTTCAGATTGACCATCTGCATGCGGCGGTTCTTCTTGTGTACAGCCCGCGGGTCGCGCCCCGCCGGCGGTCTCTCACGTAGTGAGCCACCGCAGCGTTCATGCGCCGCCAAGCATCGGCAGCTTCAGTCCTTGCTCTCGCGCGCAAGCGATCGCGTCGCCGTAGCCCGCATCCGCATGCCGCATCACGCCCGTGCCCGGGTCGTTCCACAACACGCGCTCGATGCGTTTCGCAGCCGCATCGGTGCCGTCGCACACGATCACCACGCCGGCATGCTGCGAGTAGCCGATGCCGACGCCGCCGCCGTGGTGAAAGCTGACCCAGGTGGCGCCGCTGGCGGTGTTGAGCAGCGCGTTGAGCAGCGGCCAGTCGCTGACCGCGTCGCTGCCATCGCGCATGCCCTCGGTCTCGCGATTCGGCGACGCGACCGAGCCGGCATCGAGGTGGTCGCGGCCGATCACGATCGGCGCCTTCAGTTCGCCCGACTTCACCATCTCGTTGAACGCCAGGCCGGCGCGATGCCGCTCGCCCAGGCCGATCCAGCAGATGCGCGCCGGCAAACCCTGGAACGCGATGCGCTGGCCGGCCATGTCGAGCCAGCGGTGCAGGTGCGCATCGTGCGGGAACAGCTCCTTCATCTTGGCGTCGGTCTTGCGGATGTCCTCCGGGTCGCCCGACAGCGCCACCCAGCGGAACGGCCCCTTGCCGCGGCAGAACAGTGGCCGGATGTAGGCGGGCACGAATCCCGGGAAATCAAAGGCGTTCTTGACGCCGGTGTCGAACGCCACCTGGCGGATGTTGTTGCCGTAGTCGACCGTGGGAATGCCCATGGCCTGGAACTCGAGCATTGCGCGCACGTGGGTGGCGCATCCCTGAGCGGCAGCGTCGCGCAACGCGGCGTGCAGCGACGCGTCGGCCTGCGCGCCCTTCCAGCGCTCCACCGTCCAGCCGGGCGGCAGATAGCCATGCACGAGGTCGTGCGCCGAGGTCTGGTCGGTGACCAGGTCGGGTTTGATGCCACCGGCCTTGGCGCGCTTCACCAGCTCGGGCAGCAGCTCGGCCGCGTTGCCGAGCAGGCCGATCGACACCGCCTTGCCCTCGCGCGTGTAGCGCTGGATGCGCGCCAGCGCGTCGTCGAGATCGGTGGCCTGCTCGTCGAGGTACTTGGAGCGCAGCCGGAAATCGATGCGCGACTGCTGGCACTCGACCACCAGCGAGCAGGCACCGGCAAAACTGGCCGCCAGCGGCTGCGCCCCGCCCATGCCGCCCAAGCCCGCGGTCAGGATCCATCGCCCCTTCAGATCACCGCCGTAGTGCTGGCGCCCCGCTTCGACGAAGGTCTCGTACGTGCCCTGCACGATGCCCTGGCTGCCGATGTAGATCCACGAGCCGGCCGTCATCTGGCCGTACATCATCAGGCCCTTGCGGTCGAGCTCATGGAAGTGTTCCCACGTGCCCCACTTGGGCACCAGGTTGGAGTTGGCCAGCAGCACGCGCGGCGCGTCGGGGTGCGTGCGGAACACGCCGACCGGCTTGCCCGACTGGATCAGCAGCGACTCGTCTTCCTTCAACTCACGCAACGAACGCAGGATCTGCTCGAAGCAGTCCCAGTTGCGAGCTGCCTTGCCGATGCCGCCGTAGACCACCAGAGCGTCGGGGTTTTCGGCCACCGCCGGGTCGAGGTTGTTCTGGATCATCCGATAGGCGGCCTCGATCAGCCAGTTCTTGCAGCTGAGCTGTGCACCGGTGGGCGCCTTCACGGGGCGCGGCTGTGCGAGGTGGCGGGCGGTGGACAGGTCGGTCATGGCAGCTCCCGGCGTCGGCAGGCCGTCACTCTACTTGTCTAGACAAGTCTAGGCAAGTACGATCGGCACCATGGTTTCTCCCGAAGCCGCGCTGGCCCGCACGCCGAAGACGGCGGCGGTCGCCCCGTACGCCCGCGTCAAGCAGCACCTGAAGCAGGGCCTGGCCGCCGGCCGCTGGCCGCCCGGTGCGCTGATGCCGTCGGAGGCCGAGCTGGTGGCCGAGTTCGGCGTCAGCCGCATGACGGTCAACCGCGCGCTGCGCGAGCTGCAGGCCGAGGGCCTGGTCGAGCGCTCGCAGGGCGTGGGCACGTTCGCCGCGCCGCTGCACCGCGTGTCGTCGACGCTGACGATCCGCGACCTGCACGAGGAGATCGAATCGCGCGGCCACCACCACCATGCCAGCGTGCACCTGCAGCGCGCCGAGCGCGCCAGCGCCGCGCTGGCCGCGCAACTGGGCGTGGACGCCGGCGCGCGCGTGTTCCACACGCTGATCGTGCACCACGAGAACCACGTGCCGCTGCAATGCGAGGACCGCTACGTCAACCCGGCCTGCGCGCCGGGTTACCTGGACGTCGACTTCTCGCAGACCACGCCCACGCGCTACCTGTTCGAGGCCACCGCGTTGTGGCGCGCGCAATATTCGATCGAGGCGGCGCATGCCACGCCACAGGAGGCCAGGCTGCTGGCCATCCCGCCGGACGAGGCGTGCCTGATCGTGGTGCGCCGCACGTTCACGCGCCACGCGCCGATCACGCTGGCGCGCCTGGTGCACCCGGGCTCGCGCTACCAACTTGAGGGACAGTTCACGCCATGAGCCGCCGGGCCGCTCCCAAGGCGAATTCCGGAGGCCGCAGGCCGGAGGATGCCCAATGAGCCGCCGGGCCGCTCCCAAGGCGAATTCCGGAGGCCGCAGGCCGGAGGATTCCCAATGAGCCGCCGGGCCGCTCCCAAGGCGAATTCCGGAGGCCGCAGGCCGGAGGGTGCCCCATGAGCCTCGAGACCGTTCGCGCCGATCGCATCGTGCCCGTGCCGTGGAAGAACGGCGGCGGAAGCCAGCGCAACCTGCTGTTCTGGCCGGATCCCGGCGCCTGGCGACTGCGCGTCAGCCTGGCCGAGATCACGCGCGACGGGCCGTTCTCGGACTACAGCGGATGCGAACGCTGGTTCACCGTGGTGGCGGGCGCCGGCGTCGTGCTCGCGCTGCGCGGCGGGCGACGCCTCGTCGAGCCGGCCTCGGCGCCGCTGCGCTTCGACGGCGCCGAGGCGCCGATGTGCGAGCTGCTCGCCGGCGCCGCCACCGCGCTGAACCTGCTGGTGCCCGCCGCTGCCGGCGCCGGCGCCATGGCACGCGCGGAGCCGGGCGTCGAGCACCTGGCCAATGCAGCGTGGCGCGCGCTCTTTGCGGCCGACGCGATGAAGCTGCAGATCGACGACACGGATGCCGCCGCCGTCGCGCCGGGCACGCTGTTGTGGAGCGGGCACGGCGCGCGGCAGCGCTGGCGCGTCGAGCCGATCGACCCTTCGGCCTCGCGCGCGTGGTGGCTGGAGTTCCGCCAAGCCAAGGACGGTCGATGAGCGCCACCGCAGCCGCCACGACGCTGTGGCGCAACGCGCGCCTTGTGACTCTGGCCGACGCGCCCGGCTGGGGGCTGATCGAACGCGGCGCGCTGCGGGTGCGCGGCGATCGCATCGTGTGGGTCGGCCCCGAGGCCAACCTGCCGGCCGATGCGCCGATCGCTGCCGAGCACGATCTGGGCGGTGCGCTCGTCACGCCGGGCCTGATCGACTGCCACACGCACCTGGTGTACGGCGGCCAGCGCGCAAGCGAGTTTGAGCTGCGGCTGCAAGGCGCGAGCTACGAAGACATCGCCCGCGCCGGCGGCGGCATCCGCTCCACGGTGGCGGCCACGCGCGCCGCCGATGACGACACGCTGTTCGCCAGCGCACGCGCACGGGCTCTGGCGCTGATGTCGGAAGGCGTGACCACCATCGAAATCAAGTCGGGCTACGGACTCAGCCGCGACGACGAGGCGCGTTGCTTGCGCGCGGCGCGCCGGCTGGGGCAGGCACTGCCGCTGACCGTGCGCACCACCAGCCTCGCCGCGCACGCGCTGCCGCCGGAGTTCGAAGGCCGCGCCGACGACTACATCGACGCCGTCGTGCAATGGATGGATGGATGGCACGCCGCGGGGTTGGTCGACGCGGTCGACGTGTTCTGCGAGCGCATCGGCTTCACACGCGCGCAGACCCAGCGCGTGTTCGATGCCGCCCGTCGACTGCAGTTGCCGGTGAAGCTGCACGCCGAGCAGCTGAGCGACATGGACGGCGCCGCCCTCGCCGCCCGATACGGCGCGCTGTCGTGCGACCATCTGGAGCACCTGAGCGCGGCCGGCGTGCAGGCGATGGCGCAGGCCGGCACGGTGGCGGTGCTGCTGCCCGGCGCGTTCTATTTCCTGCGCGAAAGCAAGCTGCCGCCGATTTCCGGGCTGCGCGAGGCCGGCGTGCCGATGGCGGTGGCCACGGACCACAATCCCGGCTCGTCGCCCGGTCTGTCGCTGATCCTGATGCTGCACATGGCCTGCACGCTGTTCCGCCTCACGCCCGAGGAGGCCCTGCGCGGCGTGACCGCCCACGCGGCGCGCGCGCTCGGCCTGCAGGCCTCGCACGGCACGCTGCAGGCGGGCAAGCAGGCCGACTTCGTCGTGTGGGACCTGGAGCACCCGAACGAGCTGGCCTACTGGTTCGGCCGCAACCCGTGCCGCCGCGTGGTGCGCGCCGGGATGGAGCGATAGCGAGAAAGGGGATGCGATGACCGACACGCACGAGGTCTACACGCTGCACCGCGGCACGCAGCCGCTGCTGGTGAGCGTGCCGCACGTCGGACGCGAGCTGCCGGCCGACCAGCGGCAACGTTACGTCGAGCGCGCGTTCGCCTTCGAAGACGCCGACTGGCACCTCGACCAGCTCTACGGCTTCGTCCAGTCACTCGGCGCGTCGTTCATCGTGCCGCGCTACAGCCGCTACCTGATCGATCTGAACCGGCCGCAGGAAGATGCGCCGATGTACCCGGGCGTCAACAACACCGAGCTTTGCCCGACGCACTTCTTCACCGGCGATGCGCTATACCGCGCCGGCATGGCGCCCGACGCCCACGAGGTGCGGCGCCGCGTGCAAGCCTACTGGCAGCCCTATCACGATGCGCTGCGCGGCGAGCTGGAGCGCATCCGCGTCGCACACGGCCATGCGGTGCTGTTCGACGGGCACAGCATTAAGAGCGAGCTGCCGTGGCTGTTCGAAGGCCGCCTGCCCGACCTGAACCTCGGCACCGCCGCGGGCGAGAGTTGCGCGCCGGGCCTGCGTGACGCGCTCGGGCGCGTGCTGGGCGCGCAGGCGCAGTTCACGCACGTGGTCGACGGCCGCTTCAAGGGCGGCCACATCACGCGCCACTATGGCCAGCCCGGCCACGGCGTGCACGCGGTGCAGCTCGAGATGTGCTGGAGCTGCTACATGGCCGAACAGCCGCCGTTCGAGCTCGATGCCGCACGCGTGGCGCGCCTCGCGCCGGTCCTGCAGGCGCTGGTCCTGACAATGTTGCGCTGGTCGCCGCATGGCTGAGCAGGTGTTTTGGGCGCCGCACGCCTGGCTGCAGGGCCGCTGGCAGCCGGCGGTGCGGCTCGACGTGGCGGCCGACGGCACCTGGTCGCGCGTGTGGCCCGGCGCCGAGCGCACGCCGGAGATGACGGCGCTGTCCGGCCCGGTGCTGCCCGGGCTGGTGAACGCGCACAGCCATGCGTTCCAGCGCGCCTTCGCCGGCCTGGCCGAGCGGCGCGACGGCACGCACGACGACTTCTGGAGCTGGCGCGACCGCATGTACGGCGTGGCGCTGTCGATCACCCCCGAGCAGCTGCATCAAATGGCCACGCGCCTGTACCGCGAGCTGCTGCGCGGCGGCTACACCCAGGTGTGCGAGTTCCACTACCTGCACCATGCCGCTGACGGTTCGCGCTTTGCCGATCCGCTGGCCATGAGCCGCGCGCTCGTGCTGGCCGCGCAGGACGCGGGCATCGGCCTGACGCTGCTGCCGGTGCTATACGAACGCGCGGGCTTCGACGCCGCCGGCCTGCGCGACGACCAGCGGCGTTTTGCCACCACGGTGGATGACGTGCTCGCGCTGCGCGATGGCGTGCGTGCATTGCAGGCGCCGCACGTGGGCGCGGGCGTGGCGATCCATTCATTGCGCGCCGCCAAGGCGTCGTCGATCCTGCAGCTGGTCGAGCGCTGCGGCAGCGATGCGGGCCCGATCCACATCCACATCGCCGAGCAAACGGCGGAAGTTGATGACTGCGTCGCCGCGAGCGGCCTGCGGCCGATCGAATGGCTGGTCCGGCACGTGGCGCTCGACGCGCGATGGCAACTGGTGCACGCGACGCATGCCGTGCCGTCAGAGATCGACGCGGTCGCGCACAGCGGTGCCGGCGTGGTGCTGTGCCCCAGCACCGAGGCCAACCTCGGCGACGGACTGCCCGATCTGCCGCGCTGGCTGGCGCAACGCGCCACGCTGGCGATCGGCTCCGACAGCCATGTCACGCGCGACTGGCGCGAGGAGCTGCGGCTGCTCGAATACGGCCAGCGCCTGGTGCAACGCCGTCGCAACGTGGCCGCCGCCCCGGGCAGCGGCGTGCCGTCGACCGCGGCGCATCTGTTCGAGCGCGTGCTTGCCGGCGGCGCCGCGGCGGCCGGCTTTGGCGCATGGGGCCTGCAGGTCGGGGCGCGCGCCGACCTGCAGGTGATCGACACCGACGACCCCGCGCTCGACGAGCGCCCGCCCGAGCACCTGCTCGACACGCTGGTGTTCTGCAGCCCGGTGCGGCCGTTCCTGCGCGTGATGGTCGGCGGCCGCTGGGTCGCCTGATCGGGCCCTGCGGCGCGCGTCGGCTCAGGCCTTGAGCCGGTATCCGGTGCGAAAGATCCACCCCACGACCAGCAGCGACGCCACCAGGAACACCAGCGTCATGCCCAGGCTGATCCACAGCGCCACATCGGCCAGGCCGTAGAAGCTCCAGCGAAAACCGCTGACCAGGTAGACCACCGGATTGAACAGCGCCACCGTCTGCCACACCGGCGGCAGCATGTCGATCGAATAGAAGCTGCCGCCCAGGAACGTGAGCGGCGTGACGATCAGCAGCGGGATCACCTGCAGCTTCTCGAAGCCGTCGGCCCAGATGCCGATGATGAAGCCGATCAGGCTGAACGTGATCGCCGTCAGCACCAGGAACAGCAGCATCCACAGCGGGTGTTCGATGCGCAGTGGCACGAACAGCCACGCGGTGGCCAGGATGATCAGCCCGAGCACCACCGACTTGGTGGTCGCGGCACCGACGTACGCCAGCACGATCTCGAAGGTCGACACCGGCGCCGACAGCAGCTCGTAGATGGTGCCGGTGAACTTGGGGAAGTAGATGCCGAACGAGGCGTTGGAGATGCTCTGCGTCAGCAGCGACAGCATCACCAGCCCGGGCACGATGAAGGCGCCGTAGCTGACGCCGCCCACCTCCGGGATGCGCGTGCCGATGGCGGCGCCGAACACGATGAAATACAGCGACGTCGAGACCACCGGCGAGACGATGCTTTGCATCAGCGTGCGCCGGGTGCGCGCCATCTCGAAGCGGTAGATCGCGCGCACGGCGTGCAGGTTCAAGCCGATGCTCCTTGGCCGAGCAGTCCGATGAAGATGTCTTCCAGCGAGCTCTCGGTGGTGTGCAGATCCTTGAAGGCGATGCCGAGGCCGCCCAGATCCTGCAGCAGATCGGCGATCGCGGTGCGGCCGCGCTGCGTGTCGTAGCTGTAGGTCAGCTCGCTGCCGTCGGCCGACAGCGCCAGCGGATAGCCCGCCAGCGCGGCCGGCAGCTGCTGCAGCGGCGTGGCCAGCTGCAGCGTCAGCTGCTTGCGGCCGAGCTTGCGCATCAGCTCGGTCTTGGACTCCACGAGCACCAGCTCGCCCTTGTTGATGATGCCGATGCGGTCGGCCATCTCCTCGGCCTCGTCGATGTAGTGCGTGGTCAGGATGATGGTCACGCCGGTCGAGCGCAGCTCGCGCACCAGTTGCCACATGTCGCGCCGCAGGTTGACGTCCACGCCGGCCGTCGGCTCGTCGAGGAACAGCAGCTGCGGCTCGTGCGACAGCGCCTTGGCGATCAGCAGCCGGCGCTTCATGCCGCCCGACAAGGTGATGATCTTGTTGTCCTTCTTGTCCCACAGCGACAGCGCCTTCAGCGTCTTCTCGATGTGCGCCGGATCCGGCGGCTTGCCGAACAGGCCGCGGCTGAACGACACCGTTCCCCACACCGACTCGAACGCATCGGTGGTCAGCTCCTGCGGCACCAGCCCGATGCGCTCGCGCGCGGCGCGGTAGTCGCGCACGATGTCGTGGCCGTCCACCGTGACGCGGCCCGAGCTGGCGGTGACGATGCCGCAGATGATGCTGATCAGCGTGGTCTTGCCGGCGCCGTTGGGGCCGAGCAGCGCAAAGATCTCGCCGCGCCGGATCGTCAGGTCGATGTTCTTCAGCGCCTGGAAGCCCGACCCATAGGTCTTGGAGACGCCCTCGATCGCCAGGATGTCCTGCATGGGGCGCGAGGATAGCCGCGCGCGGCGGCACCGCGCGTGCTGGGGGCTTGGCGCGACAATGCCGCTGAAGCGACGAAAGGATCCTGAACTTGAAGCAGCAGATCGGCCTGATCGGCGTCGGCCTGATGGGCCACGGGATTGCCAGCAACCTCGTCAAGCACGGCCACGTGCTGTCCGTGCTCGAGCATCCGGGCAACCAGCCGCTCGACGCGTTGAAGGCCGCCGGCGCCACCACGCAGGCGCGTGCGCGCGACCTGGCGCGCGCGGCCGACGTGATCATCCTGTGCGTCACCGGCTCGCCGCAGGTCGAGGCGGTGCTGCTCGGCGACGACGGCGTGCTGGCCGGACTGCGCGCCGGCACGGTGGTGATCGACTGCTCCACTGCAGTGCCGGCTTCCACCGAGCGCATGGCGCAGGCGGTGCAGGCCGCCGGCGGCCGCTTTCTCGATGCGCCGATGACCCGCACGCCCAAGGAAGCCGCCGAGGGCCGGCTCAACCTGCTGGTGGGTGGCGACGCGGCGCTGTTTGCCCAATGCCGGCCGCTGCTGGCGTGTTTCGCCGAGAACATCACGCACGTGGGGTCGGTGGGCGCCGGCCACCGCATGAAGCTGCTACACAACTACGTGTCGCTCGGCTTCATCGCGTTGCTCTCCGAAGCCGCGGCCTGTGCGCAGCGCTGCGGCGTGGCAAGCGACGTGTTCGTCGATGTGCTGGCCAAGGGTGGCGGCGCCAGTGTGGCGCTCGAGCGGCTCAAGCCCTACCTGCTGCAACACGACGCGTCGTCGCTGCGCTTCGCGATGAGCAACGCGCAGAAGGACCTGAGCTACTACCGCACGATGGCGCACGACACCGGCGCCGTGGCCGAGATCGCCGACGCGGTGCTGCGCACCTATGCGCAAGGCGCGGTCGACGGCGGCCCGGATGCCATGGCGATCGAGCTGTCGTCGCTGCTGGCGGCCCGGGCGGCGCCGCGCTGATCGTTCACGCCGCGTCGTGAAAGATCACGCCGGCGGTGAATCGCTGGCCGCTGCGCACGCGGCTGACGCCGTGGCGCAGGTTCACGCGATAGAAGCCGCGTGAACCGCGCACCGGCCGGTGGCACACCGCGATGATCGCGGCGTCGCCCTGCTGCAGCGGGAGCACCATCGGCCGGGTCTGCAAACGCGGGCGTTGCTCGGTCATCACCAACTCGCCGCCGTCGAAGTCGTGCCCAGGCTGCGACAGCAGCAACACCAGCTGCAACGGGAACACGTGCTCGCCGTACACGTCCTGGTGCAGGCAGTTGTAGTCGCCGGCGCCGTAACGCAGCAGCAGCGGCGTGGGCCGCGTCTGCCCCGCGGCATGGCAGCGCCGCACGAAGGCCTCGTGGCTGCCGGGAAAGCGCGCCGGCAGGCCCATCGCCTCGTGCCAGCGGTTGGCCAGCGGCACCAGCCGGGGGTACAGCGCGCCGCGCAACGCGGCGACCAGCGGCGGCAGCGGATGGCGAAAGTAGCGGTACTCGCCCCGGCCGAAGCCGTGACGCGCCATCACCACGCGGCTGCGAAACGCGCCATCGACGTCGTACAGCGCGGCCAGCGCGCGACATTCAGCGGGCGTGATCAACGCACGCAGGCACGCGGCGCCGTGTGCGTCCAGCTCGGCCTCCAGCTGCGGCCAGACCATGGCATCGATGCGGCGCGCGATGTCGTGCGCCACGGCGTCGAAGGTGTGCGGATCGCGGGCGTTCATCCGATGAATCTCCACGGTTCGCCGACAGTGTGACGCGGTGATGCGGTGCCTGCCGGCCGCAATCGGACATTCGATTCGCATGCGAGGTCCGGCCGCGCCGGCACCAAGGCACGGGCATTGCCGTCTTTGCCGAGTTGGCCAAGCCGACTTGTGGGAATCCTTCTTCGATGCCTCCGCGCCGCGTCGCATGGATCGTGCCGCTCGCCGGTTTTGCCGCGACATGGCTGCTCGCCGTGGGCTTCAGCCTCTCCAACGCCGACGTCCGGTCACAGGCCGAGACCGTGGGGCTCGCGGTGTTGTGGTTGTGGCCGGTGCTGGGCTTGCTGTTGCTGCGCCGCTGCCGCTTCGCGACCCCGGCCCTGGTGGTCAACACGGTCTTGTTGGCGCTCGTCGCCGGGGCGACCGCGACGGCGCTCACGGCACGTGGGGCGCGCAGCGCATCGGCCGTGCGTGCGCCGACGGTCATCGAGCGCCCCGCCGGCACACCCAAGCCGGTGTGGCTTGACGCCGATCCGGCATGCGGTTGGAAGGACACGTCCGATGTCGACGATTGTTGGGCGCTGGCGCTCGCCGCGCGGGCCCCCGAGCTTCAGTTGGTGGGCGTCAGCACCGTGTTCGGCAATCCCGGACCTTCGCCCGTCGAGCGCGCCGAGCTGGCGCGCACGCTGTTGCGCGCGGCCGGTCAGGACGTGCCGGTGGTGCCCGGCAGCGACGCGCCGGCCGACGGCCGATGGCGACCGACGCCGGCCTCCAAGGCCATGGCCGAGGCGCTGATGCGCACGCGGCTCACCATCGTGGCGCAAGGGCCGGCCACCAACGTGGCGACACTGCTGTTGTGCCATCCGGAGGTCGTGCGCCGCATCGATCGCATCGTCTTCGTCGGCGGCAAGTCGCCGGGGCGCCTGTTCCATCCGGGCCGGCACTGGTGGTTTCACTTCAGCGACTTCAACGTCTCGCACGACGTGGCGTCGGTGCAGGCGATCCTCGACGCCGGCGTGCCGGTCACGCTGGTGCCGTTTGACCTGGCCATCACGCTCACCATCGGCGCGCGCGATCTCGAGCAGCTGCGCCGCGGCGACGCGCTCGCCGCGTGGTTGGCCGAGCGCAGCGAAGGCTGGCTCGAGTTCTGGCAGGGCCAGCTGATGGACAGCGACGGGTTCAGTCCTTTTGATGCGCTCGCCGTCGGCCAGACGGCCTGGCCCGGGCTCTTCACGTGCCGGCCCGCCCGGGCACGGATCGGCTTCTCGGTCTTCCTGGCGCCGTTCGACCTCGGTCGCGACCTCGAGGTGACGGAACGCGGCACCGGCACGCCGGTGCGCTACTGCGACGGTGTGCAGCCGCCGTTCAAGCCGCTGATGCTGCAGCGTTTGCGCCGCGCGCCCTGACTCAGGATTTGAGCCACTTCAGCGTATCGGCCAGCGCGCGCTCGGCACACTGCAGCATCGTGTCGATCTCGGCCTCGCTGATGATCAGCGGCGGCGAGAACGCGATGATGTCGCCGCCCAGCACGCGCGTGATCAATCCATGCTCCTGCGCACGGCGCACAAAGTAGGCGCCGACCCCGCGCGCGGGATCGAACGGCTTGCGGCGCTTGGGATCCTCGGCCAGCTCGATCGCGCCGATCAGTCCCATGCCGCGCACGTGACCCACCAGCTCGTGGCCCTCGAAGCGCCGCAAGCCCTGCTGCAGCCGCGGCGCCACGCGCTGTACGTGGCCGATGATGTCGTCGCTCTCGTAGATGCGCAGCGTCTCGAGCGCCACGGCACAGGCCAGCGGATGGCCGCTGTAGGTGTAGCCATGGCCGAAGCTCCCCACCCCGGCGCTGGCGTCGGCCACCACCTGATAGATCGGATCGCTGACGAACAGGGCCGACATCGGCACATAGGCCGCGGTGAGCTGCTTGGCCACCGTCACGAGATCGGGCTGCAGGTGAAACACCTGCGAGCCGAACGGCTGGCCCAGGCGGCCGAATCCGGTGATCACCTCGTCGACGATGAACAGGATGTCGTGCTTCTTCAGGATCGCCTGCACCCGATCGAAGTACCCCGGCGGCGGGATCACCACACCGCCGGCGCCCTGCACCGGCTCGGCGATGAAAGCGGCGATCGTGTCCGGGCCCTCGTTCTGGATCGTCTCCTCCAGTTCACGCGCCAGCCGTTCGACGAACGCGCTCTCGCTTTCGCCGTCGTGCGCGTACTGGTAGGCGTGCGGACAACCCACACGCAGCACGCCGGGCAGCGGCAGGTCGAAGTGCTGGTGCATCACCGGCAGCCCCGACAACGATGCCGCCGCCGCGGTGACGCCGTGGTAGCCCTTGACGCGCGCGATGATCTTCTTCTTGTCGGGCCGGCCGCGCGCATTGTTGTAGTAGCGCACCAACTTGAACGCGGTGTCGTTGCTCTCCGAGCCCGAGTTGGCGAACAGCACGCGCGTGTTGGGCAGCGGCGACCAGCGCACCAGCGCCTCCACCAGGTCGGTGGCCGGGCCGGGCACCTTGCCCGAGAAGGTGTGGTAGTAGGGCAGCGTGCGCATCTGCCGCGCGGCGGCATCGGCGAGCCGCGTCTCGCTGAAGCCGAGCGACGCGCACCACAAGCCTGCCATGCCTTCGATGTAGCGCTTGCCGTGCTCGTCGATCACGTGCACGCCGTCGCCGCGCACGATCACCAGCGGTCCATCGCGCTCGAACGCGCGCAACTGGGTGTACGGATGCAGGTGGTGCGCGATGTCGCGCTGGGCGGCGGGCGTGATGGCTGCGGTCATGTCGGGCCCTTGTGGGTTGGCTTTGATTGTCGGCGGCCTCGGGTGGCCTAGAAGCGTGTCGTGATCGCATCGACCACGCGGTAGTCGTCGTCGACCACCGGCATCCAATGCCACTTGTCGAACGTGGTGCAAGGGTGCGAGATGCCGAGGCCGACGCGCTCGCCCACCACCGGGGCCAACGCGGCATCGGCGGCGTCCCAGCGCAGGTGCGCATGCTGGTCGTTCAGCCCCACCACCTTCCAGCTGGCAGGCACCGGCCCTGCGCCGCGGACGCCGCGCGCGGCGCGTGCCATCGGGATCGGCATCTCGATGTCAAACGACAGGTCGCGCCGCCCGGCGGTGAGCAGCGCCAGCCCCGGCTCCGGGCACGACTGCACCAGGGTCCACACCTCCAGCGCCGGCTGCAGCGTGCGCTCGCAGCCGCAGCGCTGCGCCACCTGGGCCAGCATGCGACCGTAGTTGCCGTGGTCGTGCGTGACATAACAGCCCGAGCGCAGCAGGCCGCGCACCGGCCGGCCGAGGTCGGGCTTCAGTCGGCCCGCCACCAGGTCGAAGATGGCCGAACCGCCCGCCGACAACAGCACCTCGTCGGCATCGAACAGGCCTTCGCGCGCGGCCTGCCGCGCGATCGCCTCGACGCGGTCCATCAGTGCGCGTGCGTACGGCACGTCGTCTTCGGTGCGGCCTTTGGCACCGAGGCCTTCATAACATTCGATGCCCACCAGCCGCATCGCGGCGCTGGCATGCAGACGGCGCGCCAGTTCCAGCGCCTGGTCGAACGTGCGGCAGCCGGTGCGGCCGCCCGGCACGCCGATCTCGACCATCACCTCGAACGGCGCGCTGCCGGGGTGATCGCCGTGCCAGGCTTCGATCAGGGCCGACTGCGCCATCGAGTCGACCAGGAACACCACGCGCAGGTCGCGGTGTTCGGCGAGCTGGGCCTGGATCGCGGCCAGGTCGCCATCGGCGAGCACCTGGTTGGCGATCAGCGTGCGGCGTGCGCCGGCGGCCACCGCAACGGCGAGCTGCGTCACGTTGGCCACCGTGATGCCCCACGCGCCGGCGTCGAGCTGGCGGCGGAACAGTTGCGGCGACATCGTCGTCTTGCCGTGCGGCACCAGGTCGATGCCGCGCTCACGGGCGAAACGCTGCATCCAGGCGATGTTGTGCTCCAGCGCGCTGCGCTTGAGCAGCGCCACCGGCAGCGGCAGGTCGTCGGCCAGCACGTGCCAGCCGAGCGCACCGACGTTGCGCCGCGCCACCGGTGCATGCCGATGCGGGAAGCCCTTGAGCCCCGGGGCGAGCAGCGGTTCGTTCGAATCGTCGGGTCGGTTCATGCACCCTCCTCTTGGCATGCCCGATTGTCGCCACGCCGCGCGTGCGTTGCACAATGCTGCTTCAGCTGCTGCACTGCAAGGGGCCTTTCCGATGAAGCGCGCCGCCGGACCGATCTCATCGCGTGCCAGCCGTCGCGCCCTGCTGCGCGCTGCAGCCGCTGTCGCACTCGGCTTGGCCGGCACTGCGGCACACGCGCAGACCGCGCCGGCTGCCACGCCGCTCAAGCTGATCGTGCCGTTCACGCCCGGCACCGGCATCGATCTGATCGCGCGCCAGATCGGCCCCAAGCTCTCCGAGCGGCTGGGCCGCCCGGTGGTGGTGGAGAACCGCACCGGCGCCTCCGGCAATCTCGGCACCGAGGCCGTGGTGCGCGCCGCGCCCGATGGATCGACGCTGCTGGTCACGGTGAACACGCTGGTGATGAACCGCGCGCTATACCCCAACCTGTCCTTCGACGCGGTGCGCGACCTCGAGCCGGTATCGGTCACCAGCTGGGGCCAGCTGCTGCTGGTGGCGCACCCGAAGACCGGCATCACCAGTGCCGCCGACCTGATCGCACGCGCCAAGGCGAGGCCCGGCGCGCTCAACTACGGTTCGCCCGGCAACGGCACGCCGCACCACTTGGCGATGGAGCTGGTGAAGAACCAGGCGCAGGTGTTCATCACCCACATCCCCTACCGCGGCACCGGCCCCGCGGTAGCCGACTTGCTCGGTGGGCAGATCGACCTGATGTTCCTGCCGATCCACGTGGCGCTGCAGCATGTCAGGGCCGGATCGCTGCACGCGCTGGCCATCAGCAGCGACAAGCCGCACGCGCTGCTGCCCAACGTACCGCCGCTGCGCGCGCTGCAGCTCGGCAACCTCGACGTCGACATGTGGTACGGCGTACTCGCGCCCAAAGGAACGCCCAAGCCGCTGATGGAGCGCTTGAACGCCGAGCTGAAAAGCATTCTTGCGCTGCCCGAGGTCAAGACCGCGTTCGAGACGCAGGGCATGACACCGGCGCACAGCAGCCCGCAGGAGTTCGCCGCGCTGATCGAACGCGATGCGCAGCGCTGGGCCCAGGTCATCAAGGCCCAGCGCATCACCGCCGATTGAGCACTTGACCCCGCGCCTGAACATCGCGATCGTCGGCGCCGGCCTCGGCGGGCTGGCCGCTGCCGCGACGCTGCTGCAGCGCGGCCATCGGGTGCGCGTGGCCGAACAATCCGCGGTGCTCGGCGAGGTTGGAGCCGGCATCCAGATGAGCGCCAACGCGATGAAGGTGCTCGACCGGCTGGGTCTGCGCGCCGTGCTCGAGCCGTTGGCCGTGCGTCCCAAAGCGTTCGAGTTCCGACGCTTCGACGACGGCGAGCTGCTGCACCGCCTGCCGCTCGGCGAGCAGCACGAACAGCGCCACGGTGCGCCGTATTTCCAGCTGCACCGGCGTGACCTGCACGACGCGCTGCGCGCCGCGGTGCATACGCTCGATGCGCAGGCACTGGTGCTCGGCGCGCGCGCCACCGCGCTGCACGAACGCGACGACGGCGTGACGGTGTCTTTCGAACAGGGCCCGGCTTGGCAGGCCGACCTCGTGGTCGGCGCCGACGGCATCAAGTCGATGGTGCGCCGGCACACCGTCGGTCCGGACGCGCCGGTGTTCACCGGCCAACTCGCCTGGCGCTGTACCGTGCCAATCGAGCGCATCGCGCCCGCGCTGCGCACCGACATCGTCTCGACCATCTGGTGCGGGCCGCGCAACCATGCGGTGACGTACTACCTGCGCGCTGGCCGCCTGCTCAACTTTGTGGGCTGCGTCGAGCGCACGGCCGACGAGGAGTCATGGAGCGCGCGCCGCCCGTGGCAGGAGCTGAGCGACGACTACGCCGGCTGGCATCCGATGGTGCGTGCGGTGATCGATGCGCTCGACCGCGAGCCCTGTCACCGGCTGGCGCTGAACCGGCGCGCGCCGGTCGAACGCTGGAGCAGCGCCCGCGTCACGCTGCTCGGCGACGCGGTGCACGCCACCTTGCCGTACATGGCCCAGGGCGCGGCGATGGCGATCGAGGATGCGGCCGTGCTGGCACGTGCGCTCGACATCGCCGCGCCGCTGGCCGAGCAGCTCGCCGCCTACCACCGCCACCGCGGTCCGCGCACGGCGCGCGTGATCCGCGAGTCCGACGAGATGGGAGAGCTCTACCACATCGCCGATGCCGCGGCGATGCGCCAGGCCTTCGTGGAACGCGACATCGCGCGCTCGCGCAACGAGTGGCTGTATCCGTACGACCCCTGGGCCGCGGAGCTCTGAGCCCTCAGGCCGGCTTGAAAAGCCCCGGAGCCGCAGCCCCGGTCACCACCATGCGGATGTAGGGCTTCTTGCAGGCCACCAGTTCGTGCGTGGAATCGAGCTCGGCCTGCCAGCGCCGCGCCACGACACGCTCGTCTTCGCGCCAGGCGTCGTCGAGCAGGATCACACAACCCGGGCGCAGGCGCTCGCGCATCACCGGCACCATGCCGTAGCGTCCGCCCAACGTTCCCGTGGGTGGACCGTCACACACCACCAGTGCGAAGTGCTGCGGCATGTCGTGCAGCGGCGGGTCGTACCAGTCGAAGCCGTTGTAGTGCTTGAGCGGCGCCGTGCTCAGGCGCACGGCCGAGAGGCCATAACGCGCCACGGTGCGGCCCACGCGCACGCTCCATTCGCGCTCGTGCTCCAGCGCCCAGTGTTCGGACCGGTTGCGTTGCGCCACGACGCCCAGCAGCAGGGTGGACAGGCCCGAGCCGCACTCCAGCGTGGGACCGTTGGAGCGCAGGGCATGCGTGACGCAGACCCGCAGGTACTCCTCCTGCGCGCTCCAGCCCGGATTGCCCCACGCCGCAATCAACTCGGCCAGCAAGCCGTTGCCGGGTGCGACGGCCGCCACGGGGTCGGCCGCAAAGCGCCGCATCGCGCCATCGAAACGCCGTGCTCCATAGACGCGGCGCAGCCAACGGCGGGCCCGCGGCGGCAACACCGCACGCACCACGCTCATCGGCGTGAACTCACCCATGGGACTGAAGCGACGGCATGCTGCTCCGCAACGTCTGCCGGCCGAACGTGGCCAACGCAGACGATGCCCTGAACGCATCACGACGCGCTGAACCGGTCGGCAATACACGCAAGCCAAGTGGGGCTTCACCCGTTTCAGTAACGGCCGGTAATGCCGGCCATGCGCAGGAACCAGTTGGCGCACCAGGCGACAAACCCGCGCAGCATCACCGGACGCAAGCCGATGCCGCTTGCCGCTTCAATGACTTCGCGCGACGCGGCAATGGCGGCGTCGAAGCGTTGCGAAAGCTCACGTGCGAACTGCGCGTCCTGCACGATCACGTTGGCCTCGAGGTTGAGCAGCAGGGACAACGGATCGATGTTGGAGCTGCCCACCGTGGCCCACTCGTTGTCGACCAGCGCCACCTTGGCATGCAGGAAGGCGGGCGTGTACTCGTAGATCTGAATGCCGTGGCGGCGCAGCTCGTCGTACTGAACCTGCGCGGCGAGTGCGGCGAAGCGGTAGTCGATCTTGCCCTGCAGCAGCAGGCGCACACGCGCGCCGCGCTGCGCCGCGCGGAACAACGCGCGCCGGAACATGCGGCCCGGATAGAAGTACGGGGTCACCAGGTCGACCCGCTCGCGCGCGCGCAGCACCGCCTCGATGTAGGCGCGCTCGATCGATCGGCGCTGGCGCACGTTGTCGCGCACCACGAACGCCGCCACCACCGGCTGCAGCGGCTGCATCTGCACGGGCGGCGGCGCCACCATGCGCAGCCGCTGCATCACGCGCCGCATGCGCGCCATCGGCTGCGCGCTCTTGGCCAGCGACATGACTTCTTCTTTCCAGTCGGCGCCCATCGCCGCCCGCGTCCAGACCGCACGCGCCGACTGCGCCGCGCTGGCCGCGATCGGACCGCGCACCTCGACCGCGAAGTCCAGGCGCGGCGCATCGGACAGGCCGTGGCGCAGGTCGATGCGGTCGTCGATCATGTTGATGCCGCCGACGAAGCCGATCTCGCGGTCGACCGTGCACAGCTTCTGGTGCAGCCGGCGCAGCTGCCCCGGCTGCAGCAGGCTCCACCAGGTACCGACCGGGCGGAAGACCACCAGCTCGACTTCGGGCTGCGGCATCCATTGGCGCAGACGTGCCAGCGTGGCTTTGGAGCCGAAGCCGTCGACCACCACGCACACGCGCACGCCGCGCCGCCCGGCCGCGCACAACGCATCGGCCATCGCGCGGCTGGCATCGTCGTCGTGAAAGATGTAGGTGGCGAGGATCACTTCGCGGCGGGCCTGTGCGATGGCCGCGTGCATCGCCGGGAACAGCTCGTCGCCGCCTTGCAGCAAACGCACCTGGTTGCCGCCGAGGAACTCGGGCGCGTTGCGGCGCGCCCATGCCGAGGCCACCGGCATCGGCACGCGGCTCGATGACGCGGGCTGGGCGCGCTCGTCCTTGTTCAATCGCGTCAGTCGGCTTCGAGTTCGACCACCAGCGGCAGGTGGTCGGACATGCGGGCCCACGCCGCGCCGCGCGGCACCTCGAGCGAGACGCAGTGGAAACCGCGCGTGTACACACGATCGAGCGCGAACACCGGCACGCGCGACGGAAAGGTGGGGCGCAGGCGCGCCCCACCGGGGTGCAGCTCGGCGCGGTGCAGCCCGATGCCGTGCATCGGCGCGTCGAGCCGCTCGTTCCAGTCGTTGAAGTCGCCGGCCACCAGCAGCGGCGCACTGCGCGGCACGAACTGCGCGATGAAGCGCGACAGGTATTGCACCTGCTGCAGCCGTCCCCCGTGCGTGAGGCCGAAGTGCGCCACCACCGTATGCACGGTGCGGCCCTGCCAGTGCACCGGCACGTGCAGCAGGCCGCGCTGCTCGAAGCGATGTGCGCTGACGTCGTGGTGATCCACGTCGCCCATCGGCCAGCGCGACAGCAGCGCGTTGCCGTGCTCGCCGTGGCGGGTGATCGCGTTGGTGCGATAGGCCACGTCGTAGCCTTCGGGTGCCAGATAGTCGGCCTGCCCCTGTTCGGGCCAGCCGAACCAGGTGCGCTCGAAGCGGCGCGCCTCGCGCCGATGGAACAGGCGCACCTCCTGCAGGAACACCAGGTCGGCGTCGAGCGCCTCGACGCCCAGCCCGAGGTTGTGGATCTCCAGCCGCTTGCGCAGCCCGAGGCCGCGCACGCCCTTGTGGATGTTGTAGGTGGCCACGCGCAGGCGCGTGCTGTCGTACTGCGTCGACGGCGCGAAGCGCGATGCGCCAGGACCGAGACGCGTGGGCCGCGTGGTCGTCATCGAGCCCCCTGGGCCCTGCGGGGGAGCGAGCGCCTTCGGAGCGGCCGTGCGGCGCTCACCGCCGTGCCCCTGGCGGCGCGAAGCGCGGCAACTGCAGGATCGCCTCGGCATTGCTCGGCGAGAAACAACGATCGGCCGCGGCCAGGAACGGCAGCCACTGGTGGCGCAGGTGCTCGCGCGGGTTCAGCGTGACCGCGATGCCGGCCGGCACCGTGAGGCCGAACACGTGTTCGGTGTTGTGCGTCACCCCGGGCGCATAGCGGCTGCGCCACACCGGATAGATCTCGTACACGTTCGACATGCGCCAGTCGCGCAAGGCCGACAGCGGTACCGTCGGCGGCCCCGCCCCCTCGAGGGGGTGGGCGGGGGGTGGGGGGGAGCCCGTGACTCCGGGCACCGGGTCCGCCGTCAGGCGGATCCCGGTTTCTTCGGCGACCTCGCGCACGCAGGTCTCGACCAGCGGCTCGTCGACGCGATCTTTCGAGCCGGTGACGCTTTGCCAGTAACCCGGCTTGTCGGCACGTTCGATCAGCAGCACCTCCAACTCCGAGGTGTGGATCACGACGAGCACCGACTCCGGAATCTTGTACGCGCGGCCTTTCACCTCGGGTCTTGGGTCAGGCCGCCGGCGTCGGATTGCGCAGGCGGATGTGCAGCTCGCGCAGCTGTGCCTCGTCGACCGGGCCGGGCGCACCGGTGAGCAGGTCTTGCGCGCGCTGCGTCTTGGGGAACGCGATCACGTCGCGGATCGAATCGGCCTTGGCCATCATCGTCACGATGCGGTCCAGGCCGAACGCGATGCCGCCGTGCGGCGGAGCGCCGTACTGCAGTGCATCGAGCAGGAAGCCGAACTTGGCCTTGGCCTCCTCGGGGCCGATCTTGAGCGCGCGGAACACCTTGCTCTGCACCTCTTCGCGGTGGATGCGTACCGAACCCCCGCCGATCTCCCAGCCGTTGAGCACCATGTCGTAGGCCTTGGCGACGCACTGGCTGGGATCGGTGTCCATCAGGTTCTCGTGGCCATCCTTCGGCGCAGTGAACGGATGGTGCACCGCGACCCAGCGCTGCGCCTCCTCATCGTGCTCGAACATCGGGAAGTCCACCACCCACAGCGGCGCCCACTTGTCGTCGAACAGGCCATGGGTGCGAGCGAACTCGCTGTGGCCGATCTTGTTGCGCAGCGCGCCGATGGAGTCGTTGACCACCTTGGCCTTGTCGGCGCCGAAGAACAGCAGGTCGCCGTTGCGCGCCCCGCTGCGCGCGATGATCTCGGCGATCGCGCCGTCGTTGAGGTTCTTGACGATCGGGCTCTGCAGCCCCTCGCGGCCCTTGGCGACGTCATTGACCTTGATCCATGCCAGTCCCTTGGCACCGTAGATCTTGACGAACTCGGTGTAGCCGTCGATCTCGCCGCGGCTGAGCTCGCCGCCCCGCGGCACGCGCAGCGCGGCGACACGACCGCCCTTGGCTTGCGCCGCCGACGAGAACACCTTGAAGTCGACCTCGCGCATCACGTCGGTCAGCTCGGTGAATTCCATCTTCACGCGCAGATCGGGCTTGTCGGAGCCGTAGCGGCGCATTGCATCGGCATAGGTCATCACCGGGAACCCCGGCAGGTCAATCTGCATCACGTTGCGGAACACCGTGCGGATCATCCCTTCGAACAGCCCACGGATCTCCTCCTCGTTGAGGAACGAGGTCTCGATGTCGATCTGGGTGAATTCGGGCTGGCGGTCAGCGCGCAGGTCTTCGTCGCGGAAGCACTTGGTGATCTGGTAGTAGCGGTCGAACCCGGCCACCATCAGCAGCTGCTTGAACAGCTGCGGTGACTGCGGCAGCGCGAAGAACATGCCGTCGTGCACGCGGCTGGGCACCAGGTAGTCACGCGCGCCCTCGGGCGTGCTCTTGGTCAACATCGGCGTCTCGATGTCGACGAAGCCGTTGCTGTCGAGGAAGTTGCGCGTCTCCATCGCCACGCGGTAGCGCAACATCAGATTCTTCTGCATCGTCGGGCGGCGCAGGTCCAGCACACGGTGCGTCAGGCGCGTGGTCTCCGACAGGTTCTCGTCGTCGAGCTGAAACGGCGGCGTGACGCTCGGATTGAGCACCTCGAGCTCCTGCGCCAGCACTTCTACCTTGCCGCTGGTGAGGTTGGTGTTCTCGGTGCCGGCCGGGCGCGGACGCACCTTGCCCACCACCTTGAGGCAGTACTCGTGACGCACGCCCTCGGCGGTCTTGAACATCTCCGGGCGGTCCGGGTCGCAGACGATCTGCACCAGGCCCTCGCGGTCGCGCAGGTCGATGAAGATCACGCCGCCGTGGTCGCGCCGCCGGTGGGCCCAGCCCATCAGCGTGACGCTCTGGCCCATCAGCGTGTCGCTGACCAGGCCGCAATAGGTGGTTCGCATGGGTGCACTCTCCTGTGCTTCTTGTCGGGTTCGGCTTACGCCTGCAGGGGCGCGAGGTCGAATTGTGGGCGCTTGTGGGTGCGGCCGTGTGACTGTGCCTGCGTCGTCCGGGCGCGGCCCGCCGGGCGCGATCGTCAATTGCGCGCCGGCGTCGCGGCGCGCGGCGGCGCCGGCGGCGGCGGCGCGACGACGCCCATCGAGATGATGTATTTCAGCGCCTCGTCGACGCTCATCTGCAGCGGCACCACGTCGGCGCGCGGCATCATCAGGAAGAAGCCCGAGGTCGGGTTGGGCGTGGTCGGGACGTAGACGCTGACATGCGGCGACGCCAGGTGCGCCGCCACCTCCCCGCTCGGCGTGCCGGTGACGAAGGCGATGGTCCATGATCCGGCGCGCGGGTACTGCACCATCACCGCTTCGCGAAAGGCGTTGCCGCTGCTTGAGAACAGCGTGTCGGACACCTGCTTGACCGAGCTGTAGATCGATTTGACGATCGGGATCTTGTGCAGCAGGCGGTTCCACTGGTGCAGGAACCACTGGCCGAACATGTTGGCCACGAACAGCCCGGTGAGCCACAGCACGAGCAGCAGCGACACCACGCCGAGCCCCGGCACGCCGCGCAGCACCTCGATGCCCTCGCGCATCGCCTCGGGCAGCACGGCCTGCGAAAGGCCGAGCAGCCACGAGAACAGGCCATCCATCAACCCGAGCACCCACAGCACCACCCAGATCGTGATGGCCAGCGGCATCCACACCAGAAGGCCGGTGATGAGGTGTTTTCTCACGGCAGGACCGCCCGGCACCGGGACGCGGCGCAGTGCTCAGTGGCAGGCGCACGAGCGCCCGCACCCGGCCGCCTTGGGGGCGCTGGAGGCGGGCGTCGACGCGGCTGCGTCGCCCGACTTGGCCGTGGTGCTCGAATCGCCCGTCTTGGCGCCGTCGGTGGGACCCGTTTTGGCAGTGTCGGTCGAGCCCGAGTCGGTCTTGTTGCCCTCGGCATCGGTCTTCTTGGTGGAGTTGCTGCCCTTGAAGTCGGTGGCGTACCAGCCTGAACCCTTGAGCTGGAAGCCCGCTGCAGTGACCTGCTTGGCAAACGTGGCGGCCCCGCAGGCCGGGCACTCGGTCAAGGCCGGGTCCGACAGCTTCTGCAGCACGTCTTTGCCGTGCCCGCACGAGCTGCAGCGATAGGCATAGATCGGCATGGCTAAGCCCTTGATGCAAAACGGGAAATTATACGGGCGGCGGGGGCGGCGAGCCGCCCTCTTGCCGCCCTCGGGGCGCGATTAGTGGGGAGTGGCTGCGTGCTTGGCGTGAGCGCCCCCGCCCGCATGCCCCTGATGACGCAGCGCCGCCTCGATCGACGTGCCCTTGTTGGCCAGCACCGAGGGTGCCACCGAGCCGAGCACCATGCCGATCACCGAGGCAAACAGGCCCACCAGATTGGGCGGCACCAACGCCTCGGCGGCCACGGTGTCGGCACCGAGCCAGAAGCCGATGCCGAACACGATCGAACACAGCGCGCCCTGCGTGGTGGCGCGCTTCCAGTAGGCGCCGGCCAGCAGCGGCACGAAGGCGCCGGTGAGCGTCACGTTGTAGGCGTTCTGCACCATCTCGTACATCGTGCTCTTGCTGTTGAGCGCGAACAGCAGCGCGCACACCGAAAACGTGACCAGGATGATGCGCAGCGTCAGCAGGTTCTGTCGGTCGGTCATGTGCGGCACGAACGGCCGCAGCACGTTCTCCGTGAACGCCGCGGTGGGCGCCAGCAGCGCACCGCTGGCGGTGGAGAGGATCGCGGAGAGCAGCGCGCCGAAGAACATGATCTGCGCCCACAACGGCATCTTGCCGAGCACCAGGTCGGGCAGGATGCGCTGGATGGTGCGCGCATCATCGCTGCCGAACAGCTCCTTCAGCGACGGGTCGGCCACCAGCGCCGAATAGCCGATGAAGATCGGCACGAACGCGAAGCAGAAATAGATGATGCCGCCGAGGATCGTGCCGAGCACCGCGGTGCGCTCGTCCTTGGCGCTGGTCATGCGCTGGAACACGTCCTGCTGCGGGATCGAGCCGAAGGCGAATGCGAAGAACGCGCCGGCCATGGCCCACCAGGCGGCGGCATCCATCTCGGCCGGGAACATCGAGAGCTTGCCCTCGGCCGCGGCCTGCGAGATCACCTTGCCCGCGCCGCCGGCGAGGTCACCCACCAGCAGCGCCACCAGTGTGAGACCGATCACGATCACGACGGTCTGGAACAGGTCGGTGAAGGCCACCGACCACATGCCGCCGAAGATGGTGTAGATCACGACGATGCCGGCGCCGATCAGGATCGCCGTGTTCAACTCAACCACGCCGCCCGACAGCACGTGGATCACCAGGCCCAGCGCGGTGAGCTGCGCCGAGGTCCAGCCGAGGTACGACAGCACGATCGCGCCACTGGTCAGCACCTCGACCGACTTGCCGTAGCGCACCTTGTAGAAGTCGCCGATGGTCAGCAGGTTGAGGCGGTAGAACAGCCGCGCGAACAGCAGCGCCGCGAGCACCAGGCACACCGAGGCGCCGAACGGATCGCCCGGCACGCCGTTGAGTCCGTCCTTAGCGAACGTGGCCGACACCGACAGCACCGTCTCGGCACCGAACCAGGTGGCGAACACGGTGGCCATGTTCATGTACAGCGGCAGGCTGCGGCCGGCGACCAGGTAGTCCTTGGTCACGTGCACCCGGCGCGACGCGATCAGGCCGATGGTGATCGTGACCAGCAGGTACAGCGCGACAAAGGCGATCAGCATGGCATCCCTCGGCAGTCGGCGCCGGGCCGCTCCCAAGCCAACTGAGCGCCCCCTCGGGGGGCAGCGAACGCAGTGAGCATGGGGGCGGACATCCGGCTTTTGGGCGCGCAGTTTAATCGCGCGGCCTCTGCGGCAACGTGGTCACGTGGGCCACGACAACCACCACTGCACCATCAGCACGCCGGCGACGAAAACGATCGCCACGACCATCCAGCTGCGCAGCAGCCGGTTGGTGCGGCGCTGCTCCAGCAGCATCGCCTCGAGCAGCGCGGGCTCGATGCTGCCGTGCCGCTGCAGCGCCTGATGCGCCAGGCGCGGCAGCTCCGGCAACAGCTGCGCGTAGCGCGGCGCCTCGTTCTTCAGCCGATCGAGCAGCCCGCGCCAGCCCACCTGCTCGTGCATCCAACGCTCGAGAAACGGCTTGGCCGTGCTCCAGAGATCGAGGTCGGGGTCGAGCTGGCGCCCGAGCCCTTCGACGTTGAGCAGCGTCTTTTGCAGCAGCACCAGCTGCGGCTGGATCTGGACATTGAAGCGGCGCGAGGTCTGGAACAACCGCATCAGCACCTGACCGAGTGAGATGTCCTTCAGCGGCCGGTCGAAATGGGGCTCGCAGACCGCGCGGATCGCGCTCTCCAGCGCATCGACGCGGGTGTGCGGCGGCACCCAGCCGCTCTCAACGTGCAACTCGGCCACGCGCTTGTAGTCGCGGCGGAAGAACGCCAGGAAGTTCTGCGCCAGGTACTCCTTGTCGAACTCCGTCAGCGTGCCGATGATGCCGAAGTCAAGCGCAATGTAGCGCCCGAGCGTGGCCGGCTCGATGCTGACCTGGATGTTGCCCGGGTGCATGTCGGCGTGGAAGAAGCCATCGCGGAACACCTGCGTGAAGAAGATCGTCACGCCGTCGCGCGCCAGCTTCTTCGCGTCGACGCCGGCCTCGCGCAGGCGCTGGAGCTGGCTGATCGGTACGCCTTTCATGCGCTCCATCACGATCACGTTGTGCGCGCACAGGTGCCACACCATCTCAGGAATCATCAGCAGGCCGAGCTCGGCCATGTTGCGGCGCAGTTGCGCCGCGTTGGCCGCCTCGCGCACCAGGTCGAGCTCGTCATGCAGGTAGGTGTCGAACTCGGCCACCACCTCGCGCGGCTTCAGGCGCTTGGCGTCGACCCAGACGCGTTCGACGCCGCGCGCCAGCGTATGCAGCAGGGACAGATCGCTCTCGATCGACGCCAGCATGCCGGGGCGCAGCACCTTCACGGCAACTTCGCGTCCGGTCTTCAATGTGGCGAAATGCACCTGCGCGATCGACGCGCTGGCCACCGGCTGCGGATCGAAGTGAGCGAACAGCGTGCCGATCGGCGCGCCGAATGCGCGCTCGACGATCGCCACCGCCAGCGCGCCGGAAAACGGCGGCACGCGGTCCTGCAGCAGCGCCAGCTCGTTGGCCACGTCGAGCGGCAGCACGTCGCGCCGCGTCGACAACACCTGGCCGAACTTGACGTAGATCGGGCCCAGGCGCTCGAACGCCTTGCGCAGCCGCACGCCACGCGGCTCGTCGAAGCGCCGGCCGATCGTGACCACGCGCACCAGCAACCGCACCCAGCGCTGCTTGAAGCCCGACAACGCCACTTCGTCGACGCCGAAACGCAGCAGCGTCAAGGCGATGAACAGCAGGCGCGCCAGGCGTCTCATGCGGTGCGCAGTCGATCCGACCGGCTCTCAGGCCGCACCCGGCGCGGCTTTCAGTCGAGCAACCCTGCGCGCTGCGCGCTGCGGGATTCGCGCTTGGGTGCGGCCCGGCGCGCTCATAAGGAAACCTCCGCGCTGCGCGCTCCGGAATTCGCCTTGGGAGCGGCCCGGCGGCTCATGCCGACGGATGCGAGCCGCGGCCCGGGTCGTCGCGCTGCTGCGTCCACGGGGTGCGCCGTGCCAGCCCGCGCAAGCCTGCAGCCAGCGCCGAGCCGAGGCGGCCCAGCTGCCGCGCGACCACCGGACCGAAGAAGCGTTCGAGATCGGACTCCACATCCCAGCGCAGGTTGTCGACCAGCCACCGGATGTCGGTGGCCAGCGCCGCGTCGCCGGAAATGGTGAGCGGCGGCGGTTCGCCGGCGAGCGAACGCGCGAACAGCAGCGGCGGATTGGACGCGTCGACCTGCACCGTGAGCGAGGCCGGCGGCGCACTTTCGAGCCCGCACCACTCGAGCAGCCCGGGCGGCGTGACGCGGAACCGGAGCATCGGCACGGCCGGCAGCCAGGCGGGCCATTGATCCCAGTCGAGTGCGATCAGGCGGCCCTGATGCGGCGCGAGCCGCTGCATCGCCACCGGCTCGCTGGTCAACACATGGTTCACCACCAGGACCAGCCGTTCGACGACGGCCGGGACGAGCAATCCCTGCAGGTTTTGCATGTCAGCGGCGCCCGGCCGCCCGAAGGCGCTGACGCGACCCAGGAGGCACGAAGGGGCTCCTTCGGAGCTCGGGGGGCAGCGAGCAACACGAGCGTGGGGGCAATTTCACGGCCACCGATTGTAGGGGGCGGTGCCGTGGCGACGGCCGATAAGATCGCGCCGTGCCTCGCATCCTCCTGACCGGCGCCACCGGGTACATCGGCTCTCACACCTGGCTGGCGCTGCTGCAGGCCAGCTTCGACGTAGTGGGCGTCGACAACTTCGCCAACAGCTCGCCCAAAGTGCTCGAGCGCCTGCACGAGCTCGCGGGGCGAGCGCCGGTGTTCGAACGCGTCGATGTGTGCGACCCGGGCGCGCTGCAGGAGGTGTTCGCGCGCCGTCGCATCGACGCGGTGGTGCATTTCGCGGCCCACAAGGCGGTTGGCGAATCGGTGCAGAAGCCGCTCGAGTACTACCGCAACAACATCGGCGGCCTGATCAACGTGGCCCGCGTGATGGACGCCCACGGCGTGCACAAGATGGTGTTCAGCTCGTCGGCCACCGTGTACGGACAACCGGACAAGCTGCCGATCACCGAAGATGCGCCGCTGTCGGCCACCAACCCGTACGGCATGACCAAGCTGGTGGGCGAGCAACTGCTGCGCGATCTCGAGCACAACCAGCCCCATTGGCGCTTTTCATACCTGCGCTACTTCAATCCCGTGGGGGCTCATCCGAGCGGGCGCATCGGCGAACACCCGGGCGGCATCCCGAACAACCTGATGCCCTATGTGACCCAGGTCGCGGTGGGCAAGCTCGAATACCTGCGCGTGTTCGGCGACGACTACCACACGCCCGACGGCACCGGCATACGCGACTACATCCACGTGGTGGACCTGGCTGAAGGCCACGTCGCGGCGCTGCGCCACCTGCTCGACGGCGGCGCGTCGCACACGGTGAACCTGGGCACCGGCAAGGGCAGCAGCGTGCTGGAGGTGGTGCGCGCCTTCGAGGCGGCGAGCGGTCGCAAGATCCCGTATCGGGTGCTGCCGCGGCGCCCCGGCGACGTGGCCGCCTGTTACGCCGATCCGTCGCTGGCACAACAACTGCTCGGTTGGCACGCACGCTACGCGTTGCACGAGATGTGTGCCGACGCGTGGACATGGCAGCGGGACAATCCCGAGGGTTTCACGAACTGATGGCGCGGCGGCGCGCGAGACATCCATGACGATACAAGTCCAACCCGTGATCATGGCCGGCGGCAGCGGCACGCGGCTGTGGCCGCTGTCGCGCAGCGGTTTTCCGAAGCAGTTTCTCGCCCTCGACGGGCGTTCAAGCCTGTTTCAGCAGGCGGCCGAGCGGCTGGCAGCGCTGAACGGCCCAGGAATCGCCACGCTGACGCCGCTCGTGGTGGGCAACGACGAGCACCGCTTCCTGTTGTTGGAGCAGTTGCGCGAGATCGGCATCACCGGCGCCACGCTGCTGCTGGAGCCCATGGGCCGCAACACCGCCCCCGCGCTGACGCTGGCGGCGCTGGCCGCGCTCGAAGACGGCGTCGATCCCGTGCTGGCGATGACGCCGGCCGACCAGACCGTGACCGACGTGCCGGCGTTCACTGCCGCCATGCGACGCGCCGCCGAGCTGGCTCACGGGGGTGCGATCGTCACGCTGGGCATCGTGCCGACGCGTCCCGAAACCGGCTACGGCTACATCCAGGCCGCCACGCCCGGCCGCGAATCGGCCGTGCTCGGATTCGTCGAGAAGCCGGATGCCGCCACCGCAGAGCGTTATGTGCGCGAGGGTTGTCTTTGGAACGGCGGGATCTTTGTCCTCAAGGCCTCGGTGTGGATGAGCGCGCTCGAGCGGTTCCGCCCCGACATCGGCAGCGCGGTGCGCTTGGCGTGGCAGGGCCGGCAGCGCGACGCCAGCTTCGTGCGCCCCGACAAGCTCGCGTTCGCCGCGGCGCCAGCGGAGTCGATCGACTACGCCGTGATGGAGCAGGTGCCGAAGGCCGGCCTGCCGATGCAGGTGGTGCCGATGGCGGCCGGCTGGAACGACCTGGGTGCATGGGATGCGGTGTGGCAGGTGCTGCCGAAGGACGGCGCCGGCAACGCCGCGCTCGGCGACGTGGTGCTCGAGGGCTGCAGCGGCACGCTGGTGCACGCCAGCGAAAGGCTCGTCGCGGCGGTGGGCTTGAACGACGTGGTGGTCGTGGAGACCGCCGACGCGGTGATGGTGAGCAGCCAGGCGCGCAGCCAGGACGTCAAGCGCATCGTCGCGCGGCTCGAAGCCGACGGACGCGGCGAGAAGAACCTGCACCGCAAGGTGCATCGCCCATGGGGCTGGTACGACAGCATCGACGCCGGACCGCGCTTCCAGGTCAAGCGCATCATGGTCAAGCCGGGCGCGTCGCTGAGCCTGCAGATGCACCACCATCGCGCCGAGCACTGGATCGTCGTGCAAGGCACGGCCGAGGTGACCTGCGGCGACAAGAAACTGATGCTGAGCGAGAACCAGAGCACCTACATCCCGCTCGGCGAAACGCACCGCCTGGCCAATCCGGGCAAGGTGCCGCTGGAGATCATTGAAGTGCAGTCGGGGTCGTACCTCGGCGAGGACGACATCGTGCGCTTCGAGGATCACTACGGCCGCACCGGCTGAGCGCCGCGCGCCGCCCAGGCGGCGCCGGCGCGCTCAGGCGCTCGGGACGTCGGTGCTCCTGGAGCGGCTGGCGCGGGTGGGCAGCGCGGGTGGCAGCCAGCGCCGTAAGTGCTCCATCAACCGGGTCGCCGCTGCGCCTTCGGAATCGTCGACGACTTCATCGTCGGCACGGCCGCGCTCGAGGATCTCATGCAGGGCGCGCATGCAGGCCACCGAGTCGCACGGAATCTTCGCGATCACGCCACCCGGCGCGCCGGCTGGCACCTCACCGCCGGGGTACAGCACGATGCTCGGCACGTCCACGGTGTCGGCTTCTTCGACCAGGCTCCAGCCCGGCCCCGCGATCACGCACATCGCGCCACGCATCAAGCCCAGTTGAACCTGATACCCCGAGTACGGCGCCAGCACCACACCGGAGCGCTGCAGCAGTGCGTCGGCCTTGCTGCCGGCGATCGCGTCGCGCGTGGCCTGCGTCACCACCCAGACCACCAAGGTTTCCTTGCCCAGATCGCGCGCCACGCGCGCGACGCTTGAAAGGTCGCTCGCCTTGAGGTCGCCCTCGGCAACCTGGGCGCTTACCAGCACGAAGCCGCGCATGGCGCGCCGCATCAGGTCGCGCGACAGACCCATCGACTTCAGCAACTCGGACACTGGAGGCTGCGGCGCCAGCGCCACACGCAGCGCGTCGCTCAGGAGGTTGCCGATGCATACCATGCGATTGGCCGGAATGCCCTCCCGATAGAGGGTGTAGTGCGTCTTCAGCGTGGGCGTGTACAGCACCTCGGACATGCGGTCCATCATCACGGCGTTGAGGTCGCAGGTCAGCGTCTGCATCTCGCGGCGCTGTCCCGCTCCCAGCCGCCCCAGCGGAATGCCGCGCTTGCTGACCAGGTAGACGCTGGTGAGGATCGCGTCGCTGATGCCCTCGCAGATGACCGCGACCGGGGCCAGCTCGTCGAGCAGTTCGCCCAATCGCATGATCACGCTGGCCATGCTGTCGGCCACCGATGCACTGACCACGCCGAGGTGGATCTCCGCGGCGAGCGCCTTGCCGATGTCCGCCGGCGTTTCCTCGATCTCGATCGCGCTGGCCGGCCCAGGATTGACCAGGACGACGGGCGGCATGTCCGGATCCGCACCGAGTGAGGCCGCGAGCGCGGCGAACTTCATGTAGCCCAGGGGTGTGTCCGCGATACAGACCAACGGCCGCAGCCCCTGCAGGTCTTCATGCGCGCGCGGCACGCGCACAACCTCGCCCTCGCCGAGCGCCAGCATTCGACGCTCGAGCGCGCCCGCGGGTCCATCCGCCCCCTGGCCGGGCGATGCAGCCGCCTCGGCCTTGCGGTTGGGCATCGTCGCGAGGCCGCGCGCACCCCCCGTCTCGCGCACGAGCTCGGCGCCGGTGTCTTCGACGAGCTGCGCCGAGATGTCTTCCAGCTCGTTGAGGAACGCGGCAAGCAGCAGGCGATTGCACAACAGGTTGATGCGCCGCGGGATGCCGCCGGTCCAGGCATAGATGCCGGCAAAGGCACCTTCGCCGAAGGAAGGTCTCCCATCCCATCCGACATGGCGCAGCCGATGCTCGACATACGCCTGCGTTTCATCGGCGGTCAAGGGCCCGAGGTGACACGATGCGATGACACGCTGGCGCAGTTGCTCCAGAGCGGGGGACTCGAGCTGCTTGCGCAGTTCGGGCTGCCCCACCAGAAAGCTTTGCAGCAAGGCGTGGTTCTCGAGCTGGAAGTTCGAGAGCATGCGAATCTCTTCGATGGCCTCGGGCCCGAGGTTCTGTGCCTCGTCGACGATCAACAGCGCACGCCGGCCCTCGGCGGCGACTTCGGTCAGGAACGCTTCCAGGCTGGCCAGCAGCTGCGCCTTCGACTGGCCCTGCGAGGCGACGCCGAACGCAGTGAGGATCGATTGCAGCAATTCCCCGGACTCGAGCTGGGTGTTCAGGATCTGCCCGGCGACCACCTCGTTGCTGTCGAGTTCGCTAAGAAGTGTTCTGACCAGCGTGGTCTTGCCGGCCCCGATCTCGCCTGTAACGACGATGAAGCCTTCGGCCTGGTGCACGCCGAACTTCAAGTACGAGAGGGCGTTGCTGTGACCGCGGCTGTCGAAGTAGAACGACGGATCCGGGTTCAGCTGAAACGGCGACCCAGTCAGGCCGAAGTGACTCTCGTACATGTCCCATGCCCTCGAGGGTCAGGCGGCGGCACGCCACGAAATGCGACGTCCCCGCGCCCCGACACCCAGACGAACGATTGTGTCTGAAATGCAGTGGGGCGACACCCCCGCGATCGGCAAAGCGGCGGTTGCGTTGCCTTCGCAGTTGTTGTTGCCGGGGGCCGCTTGCCCATGGGAAAACATGCTTGCACACGCGGCGTGACGGCGATGGAGAATACGCTCCCCTGAGTCGGGTGGGCGCCGAGAAAGCACCGAGCATTAGACTTCTTCGACCGTGGCCAAAGCGGGAAGGCGTGCTGCCTACTTGATGTCGCCATCGATTGGGGAGCGGCTGTTTTGCGGACTGGAAAGGCTGTGGCAGGAATGAAAGGCTATTCCCTCGCGTGGTTCGCGCTCGCGTTGCTCATCTTGATCGTCACGGGGCCTGCACGCGCGCAGGCGCCGGCCCCACGCGCTCAAGCGCCGGCGGTCGCCAAGACCGACTACGTGCTCGGTGCCGGCGACATCGTTCGCGTGACGGTGTTCCAGAGTCCGGAGTTGTCGCTCGAGGCGCGCATTCCTGAAACCGGTGTCGTCAACTATCCGCTGCTCGGCGCCGTGACCCTGGGCGGGTTGACGATCAGCCAGGCCGAACAACGCATCGCCAACGGATTGCTGACCGGCAAGTTCCTGAAGCAACCTCAAGTGTCGATCCTGGTCACCCAGTTGCGTGGTGCACAGGCTTCGGTGCTCGGGCACGCCGTGAGGCCGGGACGTTATACGCTCGAAGTGACCAACACACGCTTGTCCGATCTGATGGCGTTGGCCGGAGGTGTCGCGCCGGACGGCAGCGACATCCTCACCGTGGTGGGCACGCGCGACGGCAAGCCGTTTCGGACGCAGATCGACTTTCGCACCTTGTTCCGCAGCGACGCCCAATCGCAGGACATGGTGATCCAGAACAACGATGTCGTCTACGTCGATCGGCAGCCGCAGATCTACATCTACGGCGAAGTGCAGAAGCCCGGGACGCTCCGCCTGGAACGCGGCATGAACATCCTGCAGGCGCTGGCCGCCGGCGGAGGCTTGACGCCACGCGGCACGCAGCGCGGGATCCGCGTGCATCGCAAAGGCGCGGACGGAGTGACGCAGGTGCTGACGCCCGGGCTGCAGGAACCCCTGCTGCCGGATGACGTGGTGCAGGTGCCCGAAAGTCTCTTCTAGCCTAGCCGCAACACTGGAACAACCATGACCCTCGGCCAATTCCTGACCATCATCCGGGCGCGCTGGGGCGTGGCCCTGTTGATCCTCGCGCTCACGGTCGGCCTGGCCGTCGGAGCCAGCCTGCTGCTGCCGAAGAAATACACCGCGGTGGCCACGGTGGTGGTCGACCAGAGCCGTCCCGACCCGGTGTCCGGCAATGCGTTCAACGGCAACCCGACCCCGGCGTTCATGGCGACTCAGGTCGACGTGCTGAAGAGTGATCGTGTCGCGCAAAACGTGATTCGCAAGCTGGGGCTGGCGAACGACCCCGCCGTGCGCCAGGCGTGGCAAGAAGAATCTGGCGGCGAGGGCAACTTCGACGCCTGGCTGGTCGATCGCATCCAGTTGTCGCTCGACGTCAAGCCGTCGCGCGACTCCAACGTCATCAGCGTCAGCTTCAAGGATCCGGATCCCGTGAGAGCGGCCTCCGTGGCCAATCTCTTCGTGCAGGCATATCTCGACGTCAACCTGGAACTGCGCGTCGATCCGGCAAAGCAGTACTCATCGTTCTTCGACAGCCGCGCGCGGGAGCTCAGAGCCAACCTGGAGAAGGCCCAGGCAAGGCTTTCGGCCTACCAACGCGAGAAAGGCGTGGTCATCGCCTCTGACGGACAGATGGATGTCGAGACGGCGCGCCTGAACGAGCTGTCGTCCCAGTTGGTGGCGCTTCAGGCAGTGGCCGCCGAATCGGGCAGCCGGCAGATGCAGGCCCAGGCGGGCGCCGCGGATCGACTGCAGGAGGTTGTGAACAATCCGACCCTGTCCGCCCTGCGAGCCGAAATCACGCGTGCGGAGGCCAAGCTCCAGGAGCTCGGCTCGCGCCTGGGCGAGAACCACCCCCAGGTGATCGAGACCAAGGCCAGCATCTCGTCGCTGCGTGGACGCCTGGACGCCGAGACGCGCCGCGTGACCGGCACCTTTGGCGTCAGCAACTCGATCAATCGGCAGCGCGAGGCCGAGATCCGCACGGCCCTCGAGGTGCAGCGCGCAAGGGTCTTGCGCATGCGCACGGCGCGTGAGGAAGGCGCCGTGCTCGTGCGCGACGTGGATGCGGCCCAGCGCTCCTACGAGGCGGTGATGGCACGCCTGAACCAGACCACGCTTGAAAGCCAGACCACACAGAGCAATTCGTATCCGCTGGCGCAGGCCGTTGCCCCGTTCGCGCCGTCGTCGCCCAACGTGCTGCGCAACGTGGTGGTATCGATCGTGATCGGGTCCGTGCTGGCGATCGCGGCCGTGATCCTCCTCGAATACGTCGACCGAAGGGTGCGCACCGATGACGAGGTGTCCGAGGTGCTCGGTCTGCCGCTTCTCGGCGTGTTGCCGAAGCCCGGCGGCAAGGGACGGTTCATCGGACCGCGCGTGCCGCTCGTGACGTCCAGCGGTTTCTTGCGGAGGTTGCCGGCACCCGGCAGGGAAGCATGATGAGAAGAATCGAAAATCCGACGCTCGGAGAAGAGCGTACCGAGTCGACGCTCGCGCCGCCGGTCGAGGTGGATCTGATTCCCGGAGTCGTGGCCAAGGTGCAGGGCACGAGGGCGCACCGATCGCTGTTCAACTCGCACGACGACAGTGTCGCTCCCGAGCGCCTGATCGGTGCCATTCTCAGCACCAAGGTCGAGCTGGGTCCGGACCAGGTGGAACGCATCCTCACTTACGCACGCGAGAACGGCGTGCGGTTCGGTGACGCGGCGGTGGCCCTGAAGCTGGTCTCCCAGGACCAGGTGCTGCAAGCGCTCGCCGAGCAGTTTGGCTATGCCTACGCCAGCGAGGAGCGCCGCAAGCAGATGCCGGAGCTGGTCGGCCTGAACCAGCCGTTCTCCCTGCAGGCCGAGGCGATCCGCGAGATTCGCAGCCAGGTGATGATGCGGGTGTTCAAGTCCAAGCCCCGTCCCGCACTGGCGATCGTCAGCCCATCGTCGGGTGACGGCAAGACGTTCTTCAGCGCCAACCTCGCGGTGGCGCTGGCCCAGGTGGGCGGGCGAACGTTGATCGTCGATGCCGATCTGCGCGGCCCCCGCCAGCACGAGGTGTTCAAAGTGGACAACACCACCGGCCTGTCGAGCGTGCTGGCCGGCCATGTCGACTCAAAGGTCATTCAGCAAGTACCCGAGACCGCCAATCTTTTCATCATGCCGGTCGGGGTGACGCCCCCGAATCCGCTCGAACTGATCGAGCGGCCTGCATTTGGAATCCTGCTGCGTGAGCTGACGTCCAAGTTTGACCATGTCATCGTGGACACTCCCGCCGCCATGTATGGCGTGGACGCCCAGGTGGTTGCCGCACGTTGCGGCGCCGCGCTGGTCGTGGCGCGCAAGAACTCATCGAAGGTCGGTGCCCTGCAGAAGCTCGTGAGTGCGCTGTCCGACAGCACCGCCCGCATGGCGGGCGTGATCATGAACGAGTATTGATTCGTTGGATGGGTCGCGATTGTCTTGACGCGGAGGGAGCACCGCGTCGTGACCACCAGCGCCTGGATCAACATGCAAGCAGTTAAGAAGACGGCGCTGATCACCGGGATCACCGGGCAGGACGGGGCGTACCTGGCGGAGTTGTTGCTGGGCAAGGGATATGTGGTGCACGGTGTCAAGCGCCGGAGTTCGCTGTTCAACACCGACCGCATCGACCACCTGTACCAGGACCCGCACGTGCAGGACCAGCGCCTGGTGCTGCACTACGGGGACCTGACGGACTCCACCAACCTGATCCGCATCGTGCAGCAGGTGCAGCCCGACGAGATCTACAACCTCGCGGCGATGAGCCACGTGGCGGTGAGCTTCGAGACCCCGGAGTACACCGCCAACGCCGACGCGCTGGGCACGCTGCGCATCCTGGAGGCCATCCGGATCCTGGGGCTGGACAAGAAGACGCGCTTTTACCAGGCCAGCACCTCCGAGCTGTACGGGCTGGTGCAGGAGACCCCGCAGAAGGAGAGCACGCCGTTTTACCCGCGCAGCCCCTACGCGGTGGCCAAGCTCTACGGCTACTGGATCACGGTGAACTACCGCGAAGCCTACGGGCTGTACGCCTGCAACGGGATCCTGTTCAACCACGAGAGCCCGATCCGCGGCGAGACCTTCGTGACGCGCAAGATCACGCGCGCCATGGCGCGCATCGCGCTGGGGCTGCAGGACTGCCTGTACCTGGGCAACCTGGCGGCGTTGCGCGACTGGGGGCACGCGCGCGACTACGTGCAGATGCAGTGGCTGATGCTGCAGCAGGACAAGCCCGAGGACTACGTGATCGCCACCGGGGTGCAGGTCAGCGTGCGGCAGTTCGTGGAGCTGGCGGCGCAGCAGCTGGGCGTCACGCTGGAGTTCCAAGGTCACGGCGAGCACGAGGTGGGCCGCGTGGCGCAGGTGCAAGGCACGCGCGCCAGGCTCAAGCGCGGCGACGTGATCGTGCGGGTGGATCCGCGGTACTTCCGGCCCACCGAGGTCGAGACGCTGCTGGGCGACCCCAGCAAGGCGCGCGAGCAGCTCGGCTGGACACCGACGACCACGCTGCAGCAACTGGTGGCCGAGATGGTCGAGGCCGACTACAGCGCCGCCAAGCGCGACAGCCTCGTCAAGCTCGCCGGCTTCCAGGCCTTTGATTACAACGAGTGAGGTTCGACGGATCGTGCAAACCGACGCGCGCGTCTATGTGGCAGGCCACCGAGGGCTGGTCGGTTCGGCCATCGTCCGCAATCTGCGCGCGAAGGGATTCGACCATCTGCTGCTTCGCTCGCACGCCGAACTGGATCTGACCGATGCCGAGCGGGTCGAGGCGTTCTTTTCCAGCGAGCGTCCCGAGTATGTGTTCCTCGCCGCTGCAAAGGTCGGTGGCATCGCTGCCAACAACGCCTATCCCGCCGAGTTCATTCGCGACAACCTGGCGATCCAGACCCACGTGATCCACTCGGCTTGGCGCGCCGGCGTGAGACGGCTGCTGTTCCTCGGTTCGAGTTGCATCTATCCCCGTCTGGCGCCGCAGCCCATCGCCGAGTCGAGCTTGCTCACCGGTCCGCTGGAGGCGACCAACCGGCCCTACGCGCTGGCCAAGATCGCCGGCATCGAGATGTGTTGGAGCTACAACCGGCAATACGGTACGCGCTTTCTGGCGGCGATGCCGACCAATCTGTACGGCCCCGGGGACAACTACCACCTCGAGAACAGCCACGTGATTCCGGCGCTGCTGCGCAAGTTTCACGAAGCCAAGCAGCGCAAGGATCCGACTGTCAGCGTGTGGGGAAGCGGCACGCCTCGACGCGAGTTCATGTACAGCGACGACATGGCGGACGCGTGCGTGCACCTGATGGCGCTGCCGGACGACACCTTCCAGACGCTGCTCGGCTCCGACGAGTCGCGCAGCGGCCGCTTCGAGCCGCCGCTGGTGAACATCGGCGTGGGCCACGACATCACCATCGCGGAGCTGGCGCAGTTGGTGGCGAAAGTCACCGGCTACGCGGGGGAGATCGTTCTCGATCCGACAAAGCCGGACGGCACGCCGCGCAAGCTGCTGAATGTGGATCGCCTGGAACGAACGGGATGGCGGGCGCGTACGCCGTTGACGGAAGGTCTTCAATTGGCCTACCGCGACTTCGTTGCATCCTGCACTGAGAAGAACTGATGGGTTGGGAGTGGTCTTGAATGTTTTTCGATGCACGCCGAGTCGATGACGGTCTGGTGCAGGAGACAACGATCTGCATCGTGGGTGGTGGTGCCGCGGGCATCACCATGGCGCTGGAGTTCGAGCGACACGGCATCGACACCGTGTTGCTCGAGAGCGGGGGCTTCAAGCCGCACGCGCAGACGATGGATCTCTATCGAGGCGAGAACGTCGGCATCCCCTACGAGTTTGGTGACGGCATGCGCAGCCGGCTGCTCGGTGGTGGCAGCAACTGCTGGGGCGGCTGGTGCCGTCCTCTCGATGCCGAGGACATGCACCGCCACGACTGGATTCCCGACAGCGGGTGGCCGTTCGAACTGAACGAGTTGCTGCCCTACTACGAGCGTGCGCACCCGTTGCTGCGATTGGGGCCGCTCAACTACGACATCGAACACTGGGTTTCCGCGGTCAACCGGTCGGACGTGCGGCGCATGCCGTTGCCCAGCGGGGACGTGTTGGACAGCGTGTCGCAGTTCAGCCCGCCGCTGCGCTTTGCCAAGGCTTATCGCAAGCAGCTCCGTGACGCGCGCCACGTGCGGCTGTTCCTGCACGCGAACGTGGTCGACATCGAGACCGACGCCAACGGCGGCAGCGTGACGTCGGTTCAGGTCAAGACGTTCAGCGGCAGCCGCATGACGGTCAAAGCACGGCACTTCGTGCTGGCCACCGGCGGCATCGAGAACGCTCGCATCCTGCTCGCCTCGAACAAGGGACACGGCGCCGGACTCGGCAACGGCAACGACTTGGTCGGTCGCTACTTTATGGACCATCCCCGTCTTCAGCTCGGAAAGGTGCGGTTCCGCGACGCCTGGCGCCGCAACAAGCTGTACGACATCATGTTCCACTACCTCAACCCCGCGGTGGCCGCGCACGGCACGATGGTGGCGGCGCAGATGACGGTGGCACCGGAGGTCCGGCGACGCGAGCGTCTGCTCAATGGCCGCGTGTGGTTCTGGTCCGTGTTTCCCGGCGAAGGAACCGCGGCCGCCGATGCGCTGATTCGCATGAAGCATCGGCTGCACGCCAAGGTGGATCCGCAGCACTCGTTCCTGGGCGACCTGCTGACCATGGCGCGTGAGCCGTTCAACACGCTCAACTTCATCGCCGCCCGCCAACTGCGTCCCGTGGGGATCCTCAAAGAGCTGCACTTCCAGATGATCAAGGAAGCGCGTTTCCAGATGATCTGCGAGCCGACGCCGGACCCGAACAGCCGCGTCACGCTGGCTTCCTCGCGGGATGCTCTCGGCATGCCGCGAGCGCGGGTCAACTGGCAACTCGGTGATCAGGTCAAGCACACCTTCGACCGGACGCTGAGCATCATCGCCAAGGAGCTCCAGGCCGCGCAGATCGCCGACATCGAGCTCGATCCACCGTTGTTGGGGCGGGAATGGCCTGCCGCGTTGGAGGGCACGTGGCATCACATGGGCACGACCCGCATGCACGACTCGCCCAAGCTCGGCGTGGTGGATCGAAACTGCCGCATCCATGGCGTGTCGAACATGTTCGTCGCGGGCAGCTCGGTATTTCCCACGGCCGGGGCGAACTTCCCCACGTTCACGCTGGTGGCTTTGGCCTTGCGCCTGTCAGATCACATCGTTACCCGGCTGCGGCGACCCGACGCCGAACTGCGACAGTCGGTGGCAAATGCCGTGACCGCCGGACATGACAAGGAACTGGCGGTCTCGGCCGCCGAAGAAGGGGAGCCCGCGGCCCTGCGCGCACGCGTACAGCCGACGCCTGCCGTGAGATAGGCATGCGCATCGCGCTGATCGGGCCGTATGCCGGCGCCACGCTGTCGGCCCAGTTCCCCTTCACCGCCGCCGACGGCGGGCTGCCCCCGGGCTACCCAGGCGCACCGCTGATGACGGCGCTGGCAAAGGCCCTGGTGGAACGAGGGCACCGTGTCGGATGCATCTCGACCGACTACACCACGCCCGTGGATCAGCTGGAGCCGTTCAGGGCATTTCACGCTCCCGGCGTGACAGCCTATTTCTGCCCGCAGCGTCCGCACTCTTTTCGCAGCTCGGGCGGCAGGCGCGGACGTTCGCTGGATCACTTCAAGTTCGAGCGCGAGTGCCTGCTGGCAGCGATCAAGGACTTTGCCCCCGATCTCATCCATGCGCACTGGACGTACGAGTTCGTCTGGGCTGCGCTCGACAGCGGCATTCCAACGCTGGCCACGGCGCATGATTCGCCCGCGAAGGTGCTGCGATTCACACCCAACCTGTACCGCGCCTCGCGCTATCTGATGGCGCGCCACGTGCTGGCGCGTGTTCGGCATCTCACGGCGGTCTCACCCGACCTGGCCGACGATCTGCGCCACTGGACGAATGCCCCTATCAGCGTGGTGCCCAATCCGATTCCCAACGACGTGCTTGCCGTTGCGGGCTGCACAGCGACGGCATTCCAGAGCAAGTCGTTCGTCATGGTGCTCAATGGGTGGACGAGCCTGAAGAATGGCGCGACCGCGCTGCGCGCCTTCAGTCGGGCGCGCCGCGCCGACCCGCAGCTGAAATTGACGTGCTTCGGCGCCGGGTTCGAGCACGCTGGCCCCGCGCACGTTTGGGCGCAGCGCCACGGGTTCGACGTGAACGTGTCGTTTCGTGGTCCGGTCCCCCATCGCGCAATCATCGAACAGATGTGCAACAGCACGGCATTGCTGCATCCGTCGCGGTGGGAAGCCTGCTGCATGTCGATCGCCGAAGCCATGAGCGTTGGCCTTCCGGTGATCGCCGGGCGCAAGACGGACGGCGTGCCTTGGCAGCTCGACAACGGTGCAGCGGGCGCCTTGGTCGATGTGACCGACCCCGAAGACACCGCCGCAAGCATCGTCCGCATGGCCAGCGATGCCGTCCAGTGGGAACGCTGGTCCGTTGCCGCGAGGGCACGCGCTCGTCGGTTGTTCTCCTCCGATGCCGTGGTGGACCGATACATCGAGTTGTACGCCGGCGTGCAAAGCGCCGGGATCGAGACCGCAGCCGCCCTCAACCCGACCCCGTGAATGCGTGTGGCAGCGTGCCGGCACGGGACCACAATCCTCGTTTGTACCGAATGGCCTCCGACCGACGGAGCTTGCCTCGCTTCACAACGCCATGTCGATCAAACATGCTCTGAAACTCACCGCCCGAAGGCTGGGGATCGAGGTCAACCGCTACAACGCCGTGGAATCCACCGAGGCGAGGCTGTTGGCGCTGTTGAACACACATCGCATCGACACGGTGATCGATGTGGGTGCGAACGACGGCGGTTACGGCAAGTTGCTCCGGCGTGGCGGTTTCACCGGAACCATCGTGTCGTTCGAGCCGCTCGAACACGAGCACGCTGCGTTGTCCGCCGCGGCCGCGCACGATGGCAACTGGATCGTCGCGCCCCGCATGGCGCTCGGTGACGAGAACAAGGACATCACGATCCATGTCGCAGGCAACTCGGCCAGCAGCTCGATCCTGCCGATGCACGAGACTCACGAGCGGGCAGCTCCCGAGTCAAAGTACGTCGGCGTTCAGCAGGTGCGCCTGTGCCGGCTCGACGACGTGCAGTTGCCCGCGTTGAGCGCGGCCGACCGCATGCTTCTGAAGATCGACACGCAGGGATACGAAATGATGGTGCTGCAAGGCGCGCCCAAACTGCTCGAGCGCGTGGCCGGCGTGCAGCTGGAGCTGTCGGTGACGCCTCTATACGAGGGCCAAGTGCTGCATCTGGCCATGACGCAGTGGCTGCAGCAGCGCGGCTTCGACCTGTGGAACGTGATTCCGGGCTTCATCGATCCACAATCGGCCCGCATGCTGCAGTTCGACGGAGTGTTCTTCCGCTCGAAGGCGCAGGTGAGCACTTGACGCCGACGCGCGCTGCCGCGGCAGCGCCAAGCGGTACACACGAGCAGTCTCTACAGAACATGTCCTTCGATCCGGAAAATCGCGGCGCCGTGACGATCATGGGATTGCCCATCAGCACGCACTCACGCGACGCGGTGCTAAGCGCCATGGGCGATGTCATCGCGCGGCGCGAGCGCGGGCACTACATCTCCATCACCAACACCGAGTCGATGTACCACGGCCTGCGCATCCCGTCGCATGGCGACCACATCCGCAACGCCGACTTCTCGCTCTGTGATGGTGTGGGCGTCATCGTCGCCGGATGGGCATGGGGACATCGCATCACGCGCTACAACGGCCCGGTGCTGCAGCTCGATGCCTCCGACCACGGTCGCCAACGCCAATGGCGGCACTTCTTCTACGGAGGCAAGCCGGGTGTGGCCGAGGAAATGGCCGCCCGCCTGACGCAGCGCTACCCGGGTTTGATCGTGTGCGGCACCTACTGTCCGCCGTTTCGCGACCTGAGCGACGATGAGGATCTTGCGCTGATCGAGCACATCAATGCGACCCGGCCTGACATCGTCTGGGTCGGCCTCGGTCTGATCAAGCAGGAGCGCTGGATCCAGCAGCATCTGCATCGCATCGACGCGCCGTGGATGGTTGGTGTCGGCGCGGCATTCGACTACCACGCCGGCGCCGTGCCCTGGGCGCCGCCGTTGCTGCGCAGCCTCGGTCTCGAGTGGCTGTTCCGGTTGATCATCCAGCCCAAGCTGCGCGCGCAGCGCTACTGGTGGTCGCTGGTGTTCGTCGTGCAGTCGATGGCCAAGGGCTTGTTCTCGCTTCAGTTCCTGCGTCGGCAGGCACCGCTCTGACGCCAACGGGCGGCGAGCGTCGGATCGGAGAAATTTGTGGTTCGCATCGGAATGATCGGTCTGGGCAAGATGGGGCTGTCCCACCATGCCATCGTCAACGTGCATCCGGAGGCCAAGGTCGTTGCAGCCTGCGACACATCGGCCTACCTGACAGAGGTGCTGAACAAATACACCGGCCTGAAGTGTCATTCAAACCTCGACCGCATGCTGGAGCAGGAGACGCTCGATGCCGTCGTGGTCTCCACACCTTCCAAGCTTCATGCCGACATGGTCGAGAAGTGCCTGCAACGCGGCCTGCATGTGTTCTGCGAAAAGCCCTTTGTGCTTGACGTGCGCGACGGCGAGCGCTTGATCAAGGCGGCCGCTGACCGAGGACTGGTCACCCAGGTCGGCTACCACTACCGATTCGTCGGTGCGTTCCGCGAGGCCGCTCGCGTTGTCGGCTCAGGCGCGCTGGGCACGGTTCATCACGTGCGCGCCGAAGCCTACGGGCCCGTCGTGCTGCGCCCCAAAGGCAGCACCTGGCGCACGGCCAAGAACGAGGGCGGCGGCGCCTTGTACGACTACGCCTGCCATGCCGTTGACCTGATCAACTGCATCGTCGGCACGCCCAAGAGCGTGGGCGGAGTCGAACTGAATCGGCTCTTTTCGCGCGACGTGGAGGACGAGGTGTACTGTTCCATGCACTTCGCCAACGGCGCGAGCGGGCAGCTGGCCGTCAACTGGAGCGACGAGAGCTATCGCAAGATGTCGACCAAGGTGACCGTGTGGGGCACCAACGGTCGCATCACGGCCGACCGTCAGGAGTGCCAGATCTTCCTGCGCGAAGCGCACGCCGCTTTGCCCGAAGCGCCGCAAGGCTGGTCGGTGCGCTACACGACCGATCTCAGTGAGCCGGTCTGGTACTACCTGCGCGGAGAAGAGTACTCGGCACAGATCGACTACTTCCTGCAGAGCATCAAGCTGCGCCGCACCGACGGCATCAACAGCTTCGCATCCGCGCTCGAGGCCGACCGCGTGGTGGAGATGATCCTGCATGGCGCCAGCAGCGCGGCTGCGCGACCGCTGCAACCCGTGGAGACACAAGGCACGCCGGTGCGAGGCTTCTGGCGCCGAATCTTCAGCTGACCCGCACGCTTCGCCCGATGGCTGCCAAGAGAGAGACGATGGATCGAGTCCTGTTCGGTGACAACCAGTTCTTCGGTGTCAACCACATGTCGGAGGAGAAGGCGCGCGCGCAGGCGATGCGGTTCCAGGACCTGCAGGCGATCATCGACGTGCTCGATGCCGCCTACCAGGAAGGCATCCGCACGTTCATGTGCACCACGCACGACCGCATCGTCGACATCTGCGACCACTTTCGCGCCAACCGAGCCAAGTACCCGGACTACCGCTTCTACCCGTGCATGCCTTACGCGCACAAGTACGCCAATGCGGTCACCGAGCACGGCATGGTCGAGGCGCTGCGGATGTTCCTGCCCGACGACGGCGCGGTGGGCGCGATGTTCAAAGGCGGCGTGGCGCTGGCGCAGAAGGACATGCGCGGCATCATGACCCTGCTGATCGATGCCGAGATGAAAGCGTTCCACGGCCTTTCCACGCCGGTGATCTTCATCCAGAACGTGATCACCGACCTGCTTCTCGGTCTCGGCATGAAGGAGGCGTTTCGTGTCTTCGCCGACCATGTGCGCGACCGGTACCAGGCCGAACCGGGCTTCATCACGATGAACACGCCGCGCTTGCTCGATGTGCTCGATGAACTCGACATCCGCAACCCCATCGTCTGCTCCAACATCAACAAGATCGGCTTCCGCATGTGCGGCGGTGTCGACCTGTACGAGCGCACGCTGGCCACACGCCGGTTCCGGCCGGTCGCGATGTCGGTCTTCGCCTCGGGCGCGATTCCGCCCCGCGAAGCGCTGGAATATGTGTGCCATCAGCCGCGCATCGAGTCGATCGTGTTCGGCGCGTCGAGTCGCGCCAACATCCGGCAGACCAAGGCGCTGATCGACGAACTGTCCTCTCCCAGTCAGATCCCGGCCTGATCCTTGTCCGGCCCGGGCGCCATCACGCGGCCGCCGTGACGGCTCGTGCGCCGATTCACTTGGCCGGCTGTGTGGTCACGCTCCAGCGACCCTTTGGTGTGGTTTCCACTCGGGTGATCACCCGCCCGGCCAGAGCCGCGACGGCCTCGAGATCGTCCTTGGCCCAGGCGTTGCGAAACGGCTGGCCAAGGTTGGTTTCGTCGTGTCCGTAGCTGCCGAGGCTGAAGTAGCAGGTCTGCTGGACACCGTGCACCAGCGCGGCCACTGCATAGTTGTAGAGCGTGCCCGGCTGCACGTCGCCGGGGTCGAAGCCCTTCTCCGAATCGATCACGGGACCGAGGTTCAACGCCTGCAGGCCCTCGCGAAACTCGACAAGCGCCGTCCATGCCGTGGACCGGCCCGTGCGCTTGCCGACGTTGTGCTCCGTCAGGCGGTACAGGTGCAGAGGAAAGGCGTTGAACTCCCTGGCTCGCGGGTAACGGCGCAGCCACTCGAGCATCGCTTCGACGTTTGGACCCACGCCTGGAATCGAGGGCGCCCACACCTGCCCGCCCCATCGCGTGTGCGCCCGCCAATCGAGCGTCCAGTCGGCCAGTTGCTCAAGCTCCGTGCTGCTGCCGGCGAAGTAGCTCTTGTTATCCCCGATTCCCGGCGTGAAGACCTCGTTGGCGACTTCGATCGCGTCGATCTCGGCATAGCGCGACGTCACGGCTGACAGCCAGCGCCACAACATCTCGCGCTCGCGCGGCAGTTGCATGCGCCAGCCCGCGTAGTCGTGACGCCGTCGCACGGCGAACGCCGGAGGGTTGTAGAGATTGAGCGTCACGTGACGCACACCGGTCGAACGCAGCTTCTGGAACGCCTCGTCCCACCTGGACCAATCGAATTCGCCGGGGGCCTTTTCCGTGTGGTTCCACTCGAGGCCGCCCATGCCGTACAGGCGCACGCGGTTGGCACGCACGCGAAACGCGGGGTCGGGACCGTGATAGAGGTCCTGCCCATTCAGCTTGGGCCAGTTGACCACATAGCCGACGTCGTGCCAGCAGCCGAAGTCGCGCGGCACGGAGATGCCCTCGCCCTCGTAGATCACACGCTCCCGGCAGCCGAGCAGCAGCAGCACAAGCGCGACCGTCGCGCCGCAGCGGAAGCGATGACCACGGCTGTGGACCTGGCGCAACAAGGCTGTTTCCAAACGGGTTGAGTCCTTGCGACGGATGCCGCACGTCGACTGTTGGTGCCTGTGCCATTGCGCAACAAAGTCCCAACGATCGTGCCGAAACGCATCGCACCGCGGATCCATGATATCGGCACTGGCGCAACGCTCGGGCTGGTCTTCGCGTCACGGCCAAACGCCCCGCAAGGGCGGCGCCATTAGCCGATTGGAAACGGCGTGTCCGCGTTGAATGCGTGACGGAGTGCGCGCTTCGCGCCGCCGCATCCGCCTTGGTGACGCCATCGCGAACATGCGATCGCCAACGCGGCCTCACGATCATCCGCCGCAGAGCTGACGTCGCATTGCTCGAGCAACGACGACATCTGACGCGAATCCGCACGCGAAGCATCGACCGCGTGTGCTCGTCGTTACGAACCCGGCCTCGCGCTTACAGAGCGTTCGAGTTGCGCCACGAAACTGCGCGCGCCACGTTGTATCGACGTGCCAATAGGCGATCGCACAGATCACTAACTTCAGAGTCGAAGGGACACGAGCTGACCCTCGCGCCACGGCGTTTGGGGCGACTCCTGAGCAGAGGTACTTCCCAGGTGAACACGTCAAAGGCACTGCAACCGAAATCAGATGCTCGCTTGCGCGGCGCAACGATCACGACCTGCGTCACGATGATGATGGCCGCGTGCGGCGGCAGTTCAGAAACCGGTCAAGGGCTCGAACAAGCTGGTGGCAGCACCGGTGCAGGCGTGGTCGTCGAACCCACCGGCATCAGCGGCGAATCGGCCGACGCTCTGTTCGGCAAATGGAGGCGCCGGCTCGGCGGCGGCACGCTCAACCCTTCGCCGGCACCCGCGCCCAGCCCATCAACGGCGCCGGCTCCTGCGCCGACGCCAGCACCCGCGCCGGCCCCGTCGCCGACGCCAGCTCCGGCACCCGCTCCTGCCACGTCGAGCTGGGTTCACTGCGCCAGGGAGGGAGGCAGCTGCACGTTCTCGGGTCGACGTGAGGTGCGATACGCCGCCATCGACGGCAGCCGCGTCCTGACTCGTGTTGCCGATGGCGCGGTGGCGTGCGTCGACAGCGCGTTCCAGGCGCCTGCCACCAACTACGAGAACCTCTGTTCGCACAGCAGCACGACGACCAGCGCACCGGTCACGGCATCGCCTACGCCGAGTCCGGCTCCCGCGCCGGTCCCGGCGCCTGCACCAAGCCCGGCGCCCTCACCGACTCCAACGCCCGCGCCGGCACCTGCCCCCGCGCCGGCACCGGCACCGGCACCGGCACCGGCACCGGCACCGGCACCGGCACCGGCACCGGCAACCAATGCCCCTGGACCGCGAGTTTCCACATTCACGGTCTCGGCGCCGATCACTGCCACCTCCGGCCAGATCATCGCCGGGGTGAGGATCAGCAACCCGAACGGCCCCTGCATCACGATCCCCTCCGGCGTCACCGGTGTGGTCGTGCGCGATTCCGACATCGGTCCGTGCGAGGGTGAGGGCAACATCGTGGTCTGGGGAAACAACGCCACGATCGAATACAGCTTCGTCCACGATGGAGCGCGCGGGGTGCTCGTCGACGGGGCGAGCAACGTGACGACGCGGTTCTCCAAGTTCAACCAGTTCCACGGCCCAAAGTTCAAAGGCACGGCGATCGAATACGACCGCACCCAGTACGGCGTGATCGAAGGCAATCTGGTCACCGGTCGCGCCTACGCGAGTGACGCGGTGTCGTTCTATGAGAGCAGCAACGCCAAGCTGATCAACAACACGATCGACATCGACATGGCCGAGCCCAGCGGGGCCGCCTTCACGATGGGCGACTCGACCACCGGAAACCCCGGAGTGAACAACCATGTGTCCGGCAACATCGTGCGCCAGACCGGGGGCGTACCGGCCGGCGTGTTCGGCTCCGGCGGCAACACCACGTTGGAGAAGAACTGCCTCACTGCCGGCATCCAGGCCTACAACTACTCGGGTGCGTTCGTCGGCGTGACGGTCCGGAACAACGTGATCAACATGGGCGCCTCGTTTGTCCCCGACACGTCGGCTATCGCAGGATGGAGCACCAACATCAACTCGACCAACTGCTCGCTGCTGCCAAAGTGATCTGAGACCCGGGACGCACTTTGCGCGTCCCGGAAGCGCCGCAAACGGCGCGCAAAACGACAGGGGCGGTCATCCGATGGATGACCGCCCCTGATTGTTTGTGCCCGCCGCAGGCCAGTGCTGCGGCTTGGCACGCCGGCAGGTTCAGTTGGGAACCAGAGCGCAGTTCGTCGAATTGATATTGGTCCCCCAGCCGGCGATGGCGGAGGCGTCGGGGACGAACGAGGCGGCCATGTTGATGACGTTGTTCCGGACCGTCACACCGACGAACACGCCGGAGTAGTTGTAGGCCTGGATGCCGGCGGTGAGGCAGTTCTTCTCGAGGACGGTGTTGCCGTTGGAGCCGAACACGCCGGCCGGTACGCCGCCGCTCTGGCGCACGATGTTGCCGGCGACGTAGTTGTTGGCGCCGGGCTTGCCGCTGGTGGAATCGCCCATCGTGAAAGCGGCCGCCGACGGCTCGGCCACATTGATGTCGATGAGGTTGTTGGTCATCCGGATGCCGGAGCTTTCGTACGAGCTCACCGCATCGCTCGCGTAGTTGCTGCCGGTGACCACGTTGCCGTCGATCACGCCGCCGTCCATGTAGTCGTACTCGATCGCGGTGCCGTTGAATTTGGGCCCGTAGAAGGTGTCGAACTTGCTGTTGCGGGTGACGGCGCCACTGGTGTGGTGCGCCAGCACGCCGCGATTGCCGTTGTGAACGAAGGAGTATTCGACGGTCGCGTTCGCACCCTCGATCAGGATGTTGGCGCTGCCGCCGCACGGTCCGATGTCGGAGTCGCGCACAACCACTCCGGTGGCGCCGGCGGGGATGGTGATGCAAGGGCCGCCGGAATTCTGGATCCGCACACCGGCGATGACCTGGCCGGCACTGGCGACGATCGGCCCGGACGATGAGAACGAGCTGACACGCGGACCTGCCGAGCCACTGTTCGGCGATACCGCCGGCGTCGGCGGCGCCGCGGGGGTGCTGGCCCCATTGCCCCCAACCCAGCAGGTCTTCAACTCGCCCACGGCCGGGTCACCGAACACCTGGTTCGTGCAGGAGACGCCATTGCTGGCGGTGAGCGTGTTGAACTTGTCGGAGGTGCCGTATCGCACGGCGCGAGTGCCGGAGAAGGAGCAGGTGCCGCCTTCGGTGGCGCATTGCGACCATGCCACCTCCGCCACGGTGGGCGACTCGCCCGATGCTTCGGCCTCGGTGGATGTGCCGCCGCCACTTCCTCCGCAAGCCGACAGAAGCAGCATGATCGCTGCACTCATGCTCGAATGGCGTGGCTTTGTTGTTCGGGACTGATGGATCATCTAGCAGGTTCCAAGCTCTCTTGATGTGAGGAACCCCCTGAACAGGGGGCTGGGTTCATCATCGAGGCTCGGCACCGGCCAGCCGGGCACCAAGTTGTAAGGACAATCCGGGCTTCGTAACGCGATATGAAGACAACCCTTGATGGCGTCAAGCTCGTTTCAGGCTGTGCCATTGTGTGCAGCGCGGCGGCTCGCGCCTCTGCCCATGCTGCGTAGCGGCCTGGCCGGCGTGTTGGCGGGCCTGCGGCGGCTGGCCACCCGGTATCGGCTGGCCACCTGCAGTGCGCCGATCCGACGCTTCGGCACCGACCTCCACGTGGGCTCGAGGCCGCGCCTGTGGGCACCCGAGCGCATCGAGATCGGTGATCACAGCTACCTGGGCCACGAGGTGTGCATCGAAACCAACTGTCGGATCGGGCGCTTCGTGCTGGTCGCCAATCGTGTCGCTCTGGTCGGCAGGCGCGACCACGACTTCAAGACGCCAGGCGTGCCTGTGCGGTTTGGCCACTGGATCGGCAGCCAGCGCACGCCGTCGCCGTATCGCTCCGAAGAGGTGTTCATCGACGACGACGTGTGGCTCGGCTATGGCGCCATCGTGCTGAGCGGCGTTCGAATCGGCCGTGGTGCCATCGTTGCCGCTGGATCGGTGGTGAAGGAGGATGTGGAACCCTACAGCGTGGTCGGCGGCAACCCGGCGAAGCCGATCGGGCGGCGATTCACTTCAAGCGAAGAGATCCAGGCGCATGAATCTGGCGTTCAGGCCGGCCGCTTCAGGTCTTCGGAACGCGGCTACGACCATTGGATCGTGCAGCCTGGCCACAAGCGAACGGTTCCATGAGCTGGCACGGCGACCTCGGAGGCGCCTATCCCGGCGCAGGTGGCGCGTGGGTCGTGCCGTGAACCGCTCTGGCGGGCGTGCCCGCGTCGTGATCGCGCAGCACCGGCTCCTGCACTATCGAGTGGCCTTGTTCGAGCGATTGCGTGCGGCCTGCGCGGAGCATCGGGTCGAGCTGCACCTGGTTCACGGCCAGGCTTCGCCCTACGAGGCTCTCAAGCGCGACACCGGCCAGATTGCGTGGGCCGATACGGTGCGCAACCGGTTCCTGCGGGTGGGCGGCGTCGATCTGGTTTGGCAACCGTATCCCGCCGCGCTGCGCGATGCCGATCTGGTCGTGCTGATCCAGGAGAACCGGCTGCTGTCCAACTACCCCTGGTTGCTGCGGCTTCGCACACCGCCCGGGCAGCGCGTGGCCTTCTGGGGACATGGCCGCAACCTTCAAAGCACAGCACCCACGGGTCTGCGCGAGCGCTGGAAGCGTTGGTTCGTCAACCGGGTCGATTGGTGGTTTGCGTACACCGACAGCACGCGCTCACTCTTGCGCTCGGACGGCTTTCCGGACGAACGCATCTCGGTGCTCAACAACGCGATCGACAACGACCGGTTCGTCCAGGATCTGGCTGCGGTGGGCGCCGCGAGCATGAACAGCTGCCTCGAGCGTCTCGGCGCCGAGCCGGGCGCACCGATCGGCGTGTACTGCGGCTCGCTGTATCCGGACAAGCGGCTCGATCTGCTGGTGGCCGCCGCGGACCTTGTGCATGCCGAGCGCCCGGACTTCCGGCTCGCCGTGATTGGAGACGGGCCGAGCCGGTCCCAACTGACCGAGGCCGCTGCCACCCGCCCATGGCTGCATTGCGTCGGCGTTCAACGGGGTGCCGACAAGGCGGCCTGGTTCCGGGTGGCCAACGCGTACCTGAGCCCGGGCGCAGTGGGCCTGCATGTGCTGGACGCCTTCTGCGCCGGACTGCCGATGATCACCACGCGCGATGCGCGCCACGGGCCCGAGATCGCGTACCTGGAGCCCGAGCGCAACGGCTTTGTCGTTGATGCCGACGCTCGGGCCATTGCCGACAGCTACCTCGCGCTGCTGCGCGACGCCGCGCTGCATCAGCGCGTGCGCACGGCCGCGGTGCAAGACGCGGGCCGCTACACGCTCGACGCGATGGTGGACAATTTCGTCACCGGCATCGAGCGCTGCTTGCAGATGCCGCCCATGCGCGGCGTCAGGCCGGCTTGAGCGCCGCCGGCGTCGGCGTGGAGTCGTAGCGCATCGCTTCCTGCCACAGGAAAGGCAACACGCTCCACCACGCGCGCTCGCCCTCCTTGAAGGTGGCCGTGCTGTCGCGCAGGACGTGTTCGACCCGCTGGGTCGCCTGCACGGGGTTCACGAGGTCGCAGCGTTTGAACGCCGCCGAGTTCAGCGTGTCCATGAAGAAACCGCGCAGGGGACCGCGCATCCAGTCGACGATCGGCGAGTTGAAGCCGATCTTGGTGCGGCGATAGGCGATCTCCTGCGGCATGTACGGGGCCGCGGCGTCGCGCACGATGGCCTTGGAGAATCCGCGCCGGATCTTGGAGTGCCACGGCAGCGCGAAAGCAAACGCCGCCACGCGCCAATCGAGGAACGGCATGCGGATCTCGACCGAGTTGGCCATGCCGTAACGATCGTAGCTGCGCAAGATGGTGGGCAGCACGAAGGCATGCGTCTGCCAGAACAGCGCACGGCTCAAATGGTCGAGCTCCGCCCAGCGCGGGTGGCGGGTGTATTCCGGCCCGAGGTTGTCGTGCATGCCGAAGGCGTACTTGGCCAGCGTACCGCCCAGGCGCCGCGCATAGGAAGCCAGGCGTCCGCTGGGCCTGCGGAACTGGCTCGATCCCTGCGGAATGCCGCCGTCGTAGACATCGAGCACGTCGTTGATCCGAGCCCGATCCAACCCGGCGTCGATCAAGGCGTAGGCCCAGTCGGTGCTGTATCCACCGAACAGTTCGTCAGCGGCGTGGCCGTCGAGCGTGACGGTGACCCCGGCGCGCTTGATTTCGCCGTAGAGCGCCACAAAAGGCAGCGGGCTGGTCACTGTCAGGTCTTCGTACAGATACAGCATGCGTTGCAGCTGGCCGATGTGCTGCGCCGGATCGATCGGCAGGATCGTCGCTTCGATGCCCGCATGCCGGGCCACCTGTCGGGCGAACTCGGCTTCGTCCAGCGGTGTACCGGGAAACGACGCCACGAAGGCGTGCTGCCAGTCGCCCGAGAGGCGCGCCTCGCCTCGATGCTCGCGATTGATCTGCGCCAGCAGCGAGAAGATCGCGCTGGAGTCCAACCCGCCCGACAGCGCGGTGCCGATGGTCACGTCGCTGCGCATGCGCAGCCGGCAGGCATCGGTGAGCAGGCTGCGCAGCTGCTCCACCTGCTCCTCGTAGCGCTCGGGGATTTGCGGCAGGTGATCGAGCGTGTTCCACCAACGACTGGCGCGCAGGCGCCCCGCGCTGAACGTGCCGCAATGACCGGCCAGGAATCGCTTGATGCCGGAGATGAGGCAGCGCTCGGTGGCTTCGTAGGCAAAGCTCGAGCGCAGCGTCATGCTGCGGATCATCTGGCGATCCGGTGCAGCATCCGGCAGCAACGGCAACAAGGCCTTCATTTCGGAGGCGAAGGCAAATCCGCCGTCGGGCAGTTCGGCGTAGAAAAGCGGCTTCTTGCCGAAGCGGTCTCGGGCCAGGAACAGACTGCGCTCCACCGTGTCCCAGATCGCGAACGCCCACATCCCGTTGAAGCGGTTGAGGCAGGCCTCGCCCCACTGCGCATAGGCCGCCAGAATCACCTCGGTGTCGGATTCGCTGCGGAACGCGTGGCCGGCAGCCTCGAGTTCGCTGCGGATCTCGAGGAAGTTGTAGATCTCGCCGTTGAAGGTGATCCAGTAGCGGCCGTTCGCATAGCTCATCGGCTGCTTGCCGTTCTCCGACAGGTCGAGGATCGAGAGCCTGCGATGTCCCAGCGTGATACCGTCGCCTTGCCACAGCCCCCACCCATCCGGACCGCGATGCGACAAGGTGTGGAGGCACCGCTCGGCGGATGCACGCTCGAGTTTGCCGACATGGCCGAAGATCCCGCACATGGTGTCACTCGCTGAACGTGGGTTGCCGCGCGGGCGAACCGTGTTGCTGATGGTGCAGTCGACCATCGACTGCGCATGCGTTTGCCTGTCTCATGCCGACCTCGATACCCGTGCGTCGTTCGAGTGCCGCCGCCGGATCACGCCGCCGATGCCCGACAGCAGCACGCGCGCGTAGGGCCAGGCGAAATGCAGCGGCCACAGCACGCCGCCGTGGCGTCGCGTGAAGTGCAGCCACGAACGCACCGGGAGCCCTTTGCGGCTGCGGATCAGCTTCCAGCGCCTGGCCAGCGGCAACGAACTGTCGAAATAGGTGCCACCAGTGGGATTGACCGAACAATGGCCGACGATCCCCTGGGCGACGTAGAGCTTGTAGCCGGTCGCCAGCACCCGCAGGCCGTAGTCGGTGTCCCCCATCGCGTGCTCGAAAGTGGGATCCAGGTTGCCCACCTTGCTGGCGATCTCGCGCGGGATCAGCACACAGTTGCCCTCCATCGCCTGGCAGGGCACCGGTTCACGCTCGCTCCACACCAGCGTGTAGTTGAAGCGCCGCAGCCGGTCTCGCGCCACGCGGCCGCCGTACGACAACTTGCCGCTGTCGCGCCCCACGGTCGCACCCACCATCACGACAGGATTGCCCTCGCGCCGCCTCAGTGCATCGGACTGGTCCAACAGCATCGACAAAGCCGCGGGAACCAGGTGCGTGTCGTCGTTCAGCCACAGGTAGTGATCGGCATCGCGCCCCAATGCCCGCGCGAAGCCCTGGTGCATGCCGCGGTTCCAGTACAGGTCGCCCTGACCATCGATGACTTCGACCCACGGAAACCGCGCACGGACTGCGGCGGCCGTGCCGTCGGTGCTGGCGTCGTCGACCAGCACCACCGACAGATCGACGGCGGCAACACGCGACGACTCTGCAAGCGCGTCGAGGCAGGCGAGCGTCAGCTGCCGGCGATTGAAGCAGGTCAGAACGGCGATGATCCGCGCACGCGGCGGCGATGGGAGTGGCATCTCAAGCATCGGTCCACCCTCCTCTTCGGGCCGGTCCGCGCGCGCGGATGACCGGCACGCCGGTGTGGCGCATCGGTGTTGCATGCGCGCGCGGCGGCAGCGGCATCGCCTGAGGGACGACCACGGGACGCTTGCGCTGTCGCATGATGTAGGCGAGCGCCACCCCGGTCGCCCCACCCACGATGTAGTACGACGGATACGCGATGTTGTAGACGAGCGAGGCCATCAGTCCCACCGAAAGACCGCGGGTCAGCAAGTACTCGAACTCCGATTCGCACTTTGCGCGCAGCGTCCCCACGATGGCCATCAAGGTGGCCAGGATGAAGAAGATGGCCCCAACGACGCCCACGCGCAGCACCAGGTCCAGGTAGAAGTTGTGCGGCGCAAACTCGATCAGCTGGCCGTTGTACATGCGCGTGTAGCCGCGGCCGAACGGAAAGCCGAAGGCCGCCACCCAGGCGGATGCATCGACCCATTGTTCGACCAACCGCTCCCAGCCATCGACGCGCGCAGCGAACGTGCCCTGGCTGTCGCCCATCGACACCGTGGACTGCACCAACCGGCGGCCCAGGTCGTCCAGCGCCCCCAGCCAGGCGGCCACGGCCGTCGACAGCGTGACGACAAGCACGAACCCCAGCAACAGCGGGAACCGCCTTGGCAGATGTCTGCGCTCGAGCAACATCACGCACAACAGCCCGAAGATCGCCGCGATCCACACGGATCGATGCTGCAGAACCGTCACGAAGATCAACAGCAGGGCCGCATGCAGGCCGCTGTGGCGCGTGCCGGATCCGCGCAGCCAGGCCATCGCCTGCACCAGCGCGACTGCCGCCACAAAGAACACGGCGTGCGAGCCGATCGGGCGGAACACCGTCCCCTCGGCATCACCGAAGTACTCCTTGCGATCGATCAGCCCGGCCTCGACGCCGCCGAAGAGGATGATCGATATCCCGATGAAGGCATAGGCCGCCCACACGCACCAGCGCCCGATGCGGCGCAGCTCGTCGTCGTCGAAATCGGCCGTGCAGGCATACAGACCTGCCACCCACAGGTAGAAGAACGGACGCACCTCGGTGCCGGCGTAGCGCCCGTATTCGCCAAGGCCCACCAGGAACGACAGGATGATCGTCACACCGAAGGCAAGCCACAGCAGGAACGGGCTGCGGTGCACCGGCAACGGCCGGTAGAACAGACCGGCGAATGTCGACATCAGCACGAACAGCGAGATCACGTCGTTGGGATAGATCTGCAGTCCGAGCTGAACGTAGGGCTGCTTGGTGCCGAACGCCGACTCCAGGCAAAAGCCGATCAGCAGCAGCGCGATGGGCACCGTCTTGTACGTCGTGGACCGGATGTACAGCCAAAGGCCCAGCGCAATCACGACAAAGGTGACCACCGCACCGACGGCAAGCAGTCCGGAAGTGATGAGTACCGAAGAGTCCAAGCCCATCTCCTGCACGAGGCCGCTATACGGCCATGCGCGCCGCGATCGCGACCACCCGCCGCAGCCCGGGCACGCGCCCGATTCCCGGCCGCCTGGCCACCATGATGTTCAACAACGCCAGCAGGTGCGGCCCAAGCACGATGGCGGGAATGATCTCGACGGTGAGCACGACGGCGATGAACGCACAGGCGGCCGTGATCAAGAACATCCACAACGGCGTGGACAGCGGCGGAACGGAAGCGACGTAGGCAATGACACTGCCTGCGACGACGGCGCACACCGCGGCCAGAACCAGCGGGCCCACCAGAACCCGCAGGATCGTCAGCGAAGAAATGGCGAGGCGGTTCATCACCGCGGCGTTCATCCAAACCCAGCGGAACAGGTACACCGACGCCACGCTCCACCCCACGGCCACCAGCGACCACGTGGCCGTGACGGCCAGCGCAGCCGCCATCACCAGCAAGGTGGCCGCCTTGACCTTCAGCTCGAGTTTGGGCTCGCCGCGTCCCCCCAGCACGGGACCGCACAAGGCCTCCACCGCGTGGCCGATCATGGCCATCGAAAGCGGCACCAGCACATCGGCGGCGATCGCCCATTTCGCGCCCAGCAGCAGCAACACGATGGTTTGCGACGCGATGGCGATGAAGGTGAACGTCGGCAGTGCGACAAGGGCCACACCGGCCAGCACGGTGAGATAGGCACGTCGCACGCCCTCGTCATTGTTCTGGGCTCGCGCGGCCAGCGGGAACAGCACGGTCTGCAGGTTCCTGACCAAGTGGTCCGCTGGCACCCGCACGAGATTGTTGGCAATGGTGTATTGCCCCAGCTGAGAAGGCCCGAGCCAGCGACCGATCGCCACATGCGGACTGTTGTCGATCAGCCAGTTGATCATGTTGGTGACCATGATCACCGAGCCGAACCGTGCAATCCCCAGTGGCCGGAAGGGATTGCCCGGCAACTGCACGCGCGGCGCGAAATAGACCATGACCACGCAGGCCGAGATCGTCTGCACGTGCCACGCCAGCACCAGGCTCCACACGCCGAGACCGGCCATCGCTGCGCCCACGCCGACGATCAAATAGCCCACCACGTAGGAGCCGAGGCCGGCGAGCTGGATCACCTTGAACTCGATGTCGCGGCTGAGCAGTGCCGTTGCCACGGCGGTGACGGCGCCGACCACCAGCGTCGGCGCCATGGCCCTGATCACATCGGCCGCCTGAGGCACCGCGAACACATACGCGGCGATGCCGTCGGCGAACAGCACCACCATCGACGCGGCCACCGCGCCGGCCAGCAACAGCCGCCCGAACGCGCGCGCAATGTCCTCGTCGCGCAGCTGGGGCACTTGCACGAGTGCCATCTGCAGGCCCATCTCGACCACCAACGCAAGCACGGTCACGGTGAGAAAGGCGTAGCCGAACAGACCGAACTGCTCGGGCCCGAGCAGGCGCGCCAGCAGAATCTGGCTCAGGAAGGTGGCCGCAATGCGCCCCAACGTGCCGACGTAGTTCCAGCTCAAGCCGGTGAGCGCGCGTCCGGTCAGGCCCGAGGTGCCCATGGTGCCCCTAACTGCGCTGGGCCGTGTCGACTGGAACGCCAACCGGCCCATCGGCCATCGCCGGGCCGAGATGCGCCACCACGGTCTGCACCGGCATGCCGAGATTCTTGGCATGGTCGATCAGGCGGGACAACAGCGCATGGTGTGTGGCGGTGTGTCCGGGCGCGGCCGGGTGCAGCATCAGTGTCGGCCAGCAGCCGCCTGCGGCGCTGCGCTCCAGCAGGCCGCGATACCAGGCTTCGGTGGCCGGCAGTTTGCCGGTGTACGCCCCGAACGGGATGCGCCGGATCGCGTAGCGGTTGGCCGCGCCTTGGTTGATGCCGAACCAAGTGGTGAAGGCACAATGGAAGTGCGCCGACACTGCTTGGCGCACAGCGCGATTGTGACGTCCGAACGGATAGATCAGCGTCGACGGCGTCCCGAGTGCCTCGGCCTCGAGCTGGCGCATACCGCGCCCCACCGACTTGAGCAGTGCCGCACGGTCGGCAAAGCCGGTGAACGGATCGTGCGTCGTGCCATGAAAGGCGATCTCGTGTCCGTCGGCGCGCAGGCGGCGCAGCTGTTCGTAGTCCAGGAACCCGGGGCGGCCGATGAGGTCGGGCGAGACGGCGAACACCCCTTTGACCCCGTGACGGTCGAGCACCTGCACCACGTCGAGGTCGTTCAGCTCGCCGTCGTCGCAAACGATCGTCAGTGCCGATTGGCGCGGTACCGGCAAACGCTCGAAGTCGCGCAAGCCGAGCAGCGCTTCCTCGATGCGATCTTTCGCATGCGAGGGCAGGCGTTTGGCGACGGCTCCGACCAACCGGGCGAGCATGAGGCTACTCGTTGTAGTCAAAGGCCTGGAAGCCGGCGAGCTTGACGAGGCTGTCGCGCTTGGCGGCGCTGTAGTCGGCCTCCACCATCTCGGCCACCAGTTGCTGCAGCGTGGTCGTCGGTGTCCAGCCGAGCCGCTCGCGCGCCTTGCTGGGGTCGCCCAGCAGCGTCTCGACCTCGGTGGGCCGGAAGTACCGCGGATCCACCCGCACGATCACGTCGCCGCGCTTGAGCCTGGCGCGCGTGCCTTGCACCTGCGCCACGCGGCCCACCTCGTGCTCGCCGTGACCTTGGAACTCCAGCGTGACGCCCAGCTGCTGCGCCGCCAGCTCCACGAACTGCCGCACGCTGACCTGCACCCCGGTGGCGATCACGTAGTCCTCGGGCTTGTCCTGCTGCAGCATCAGCCACTGCATCTGCACATAGTCGCGCGCGTGCCCCCAGTCGCGCAACGCCGCCAGGTTGCCCAGGTACAGGCAGTCCTGCAGCCCCAGCGCGATGCGCGCCATCGCGCGCGTGATCTTGCGCGTCACGAAGGTCTCGCCGCGGATCGGGCTCTCGTGGTTGAACAGGATCCCGTTGCAGGCGTACAGCCCGTAGGCTTCGCGGTAGTTCACCGTGATCCAGTAGCCGTAGAGCTTGGCCACCGCGTAGGGGCTGCGCGGGTAAAACGGCGTGCTCTCCTTCTGCGGGGTCTCCTGCACCAGCCCGTACAGCTCCGAGGTGCTGGCCTGGTAAAAGCGCGTCTTCTTGTCCAGCCCCAGGATCCGGATGGCCTCCAGGATGCGCAGCGTGCCCAGCGCGTCGGCGTTGGCGGTGTACTCCGGGGTCTCGAAGCTCACCGCCACGTGGCTCATCGCCGCGAGGTTGTAGATCTCGTCGGGCTGCACCTGCTGCACGATGCGGATCAGGTTGGTGGAGTCCGTCAGGTCCCCGTAGTGCAGCACCAGGCGCTGGTCCTGCACGTGCGGGTCCTGGTACAGGTGGTCGATGCGGTCGGTGTTGAACAGCGAACTCCGGCGCTTGACACCGTGCACCACATATCCCTTGCCCAGCAACAACTCCGCCAGGTACGCCCCGTCCTGCCCGGTGATCCCGGTGATCAGCGCCGTCTTCTTAACTGCTTGCATGGTCCGACATCATCGCCCGTCAGACGGGCTGCAAAGCCCGAATCGAGCCAACGCACGCGCATTCGAGGGAGGCGCAACGAGGCGGGAGCGGCTCGCGCCGCGGCTCACCGGGTGCTGCCGGCGCCCGCCCGTGAGCCCTCAGGACTCCAGGAGGAGGTCCTCATTGAAGCTTGAACTGCCCCAGGCAGCTGGCGATGTCGGCCGAGTAAGGGTAAGACAGTGCCGAGTTGGTGCGGCGGCGATCCTGACCGACGGAACAGCCGAACAACAGGCTTCGCGTCGGTGCCCACGTCAGCCCCAGGCGGTACTCCGTGCGCCGGTCGGACCCGGTGGGCGGCAATCCACCGCCCTGGGTGTTGACCAGGTCCCGCTCCACGTAGCGGCCACTGGCCTCGAACTGGATCTTCGCGGTCACCTCGTACAGGCCGCGCAGGAAGAAGGTGTTCGACAGCGAGCTGTTGTTGCCGACGCCGGCCGTGCCACCCGGGCTCGTTGAAGCGAACGCGGTCTCGGCACCGGTGTCGCGGATCACCTCGGTGGTGAAGGCCAGCTTGGCGGTCGGCTTGTAGTCCCAGCTAAGCGCCCCGGTGGACGAGGAGATGTCGCGCGAGGTGACCAACTCGTGCTCTTCCTTCGTGTAGCTCAGGCGTGCCCGCAACGTGCTTTGCCCGGTGGGCACCCACACCGCTGTGAGATCGACGTCGTTGCGCTTGAAATCGTCACTCTGGAAGGTGCCCGGGATGGGCTCGACCGCGAACGGATACTCTCCATCGGTGCGGCGCACCCCGATGCCCAACGTGAGCGAGGCGCCGGGACGGTACAACAAGCCCGCCCGCACCGCATCCTGGCGAAGCTCCTGAAAGGCGTACTCCGGCGCCGAGTAGTCGAGCCGCCGGTTGACGTAAGACGCTTCCAGGGCCAGCACGGAGGCCCCGCCATACTGGCCACGCGCGACAAACTCCTGGCTGCGCTCGAGGTTTCTGGCGGTGATGGCCGGCCCCAGATCGGCGCCATAGCGCGCCAGGCTCTGTTTGGCCGCGTAACCGATCCGACCCGACAGCGACTCGATGGTCTCCCAATCGAGATTGAGGTCGAGCCCGTAGCCGGTGTGATCGAGCTGGTCGTTGTTGCGGTAGCGGTTGTGCCGCACGGCGGCATCCGCGAGGATGCGCTGGCGCCCGAATGGCTGGTTCACCCCCGCCAGCAGCGATGTCGTCGAATAGGTGTCGTCCGTTTCGGGCTGACCCTCTGGAACGCGAAAGACGTTGTTCTCGCGCGTGAAGGCCTGTGAGGCGCCGATGTAGTAGGGGTTCGGTTCCTGCGCCATCACGCCGGCAGCTCCGGCGCATCCCAACAGGGCCACGGCCAGGCGAACCCGGGTGTTCCGTACTTTCTTCATGCCGACCTTGTCTCGTGGACGTTGCGAGGTCGGTCAGTATGCACGGCGATCGTGGAACATCAACAAAATCGTGCGCAGGATGATGCGCAGGTCCAACCAGATCGACCAGTTGCGCAGGTACTCCAGATCGTACTCGACGCGCTCGCGCATCTGCTCCAGGTTGCGGGTTTCGCCGCGCAGGCCGTTGACCTGTGCCCAGCCGGTGATGCCCGGCCTGACCTTGTGGCGGACCATGTAGGCCTTGATCGCCTGGCTATACATCTCATTGTGGGCCACGGCATGCGGGCGCGGGCCGACGATGCTCATCGTGCCTTGCAGGACGTTGAAGAACTGCGGCAGTTCGTCGAGCGACGTGCGCCGGATGATGGCGCCGAACGGCGTGATGCGCGGATCGTTCTTGCTGGCCTGCACGATGACGGAACCGTTGTCCTGGCTCGTCATCGATCTGAACTTGTAGACCATGATTTCGCTGCCGTCCAAGCCGTTGCGGCGCTGCTTGAACAGCACCGGGCCGGGCGAGCTGAGCTTGACCCCGATCGCGATCAGCAGCATCAGCGGCGAGATCAGCAGCAGGATCAGCAGCGACAGCACGATGTCGCTGGCGCGCTTGACCACCTCATTGATGCCGGTGAACGGCGTCTCGTACAGACCGAGCACCGGCACGCCGTTGATGTCGTGCAGGCGCCCCTGGATGATGCTGATGCCGGGGATGTCGGGCACGTAGTACACCGAGGCGGTCGTGCCCTGCACGCTTTCGAGCAGCTCGGCAATGCGCGGATGGGAGCTCAACGGCAGCGTGATGTAGACCTCTTTGACACCGTGCCGGCGGATGTACGGCGCCAAATCATCCAGCGAGCCGAGCAACTTGGTACCGGTTTCGGAGTGCAGCCGCTCCCTGGCGCGGTCGTCGAACCAGCCCAGGAAGTTGGCCGGATTGTTGCGTTGCTGCTGCAAGGCGTGCGCCACACTGGCCCCGAGCGGGCCGGCGCCGACCATCACCACCTTGCGCATGCCGCTGGCGATCGCCTGGCGCCGCCGCAGCACGGCCTGCCCGATCAGCAAGGCTTGCCATTGCAGCAGCCCGCCCAACAGGGCCCAGGTGAGCACGACGTTCATGTCGAAGTACTGCAAGCTCGTGGTGAGATAACCACACAACGCTAGCGTGCCCAGCAACGCGAGCCACGCGATGGCGATGCCGCGCATCCCGTCAAAGCGCGAATCGCTGAAGCGGTTGCGTCCGGGGAAGGTGAGCACGAAGACCAGCAGGCACAGCACCAGGTCAGTTCGCTGCACCTGGCCGGTGAGCGTCAGGGCCGCAAGCAGGTAGACAGAGATCGAGATGGCCGGCTCGAGCAGCGCTGCCACGAGCCACGCGCCAGAGGGCGGCGCGGCGCCGATCGCCTTCTTGTAGCCGCTCGGTTCGAGAATGGAGAGCAGATTGGTTCTCATGTCACCGTGGTTCGCACAACACCCCGCCGGACCCCCAACGATGTCCGGGACTGCAAAGAGGCGTGAAATTCGTTGGATTTTCGCCAGCGCAGAGGTCTGCGCCGATCCTGCGTTCCGGGGGATGGCGCGTGTTTGAGATCGCGCGCCTAATCACGGGTCCCAGCTCGCACAATGCCTCGATAGCGCGTGGGTTGCACGCGCCAGCGAGCCGGTTCAAGGCATCAGCTGTTGCCGGCGTCGAGCACCCGCTCGAGCTCGGCTGCGATGCGCTCGCCGGTCCGCCCGTCCCAAAGCGGCGGTATGGACCCGCGCCTCCATTGGTTGGCGAAGAGCCGGTCCAGCGTGGGCCGCAGCCGGACCGGGTCGGTACCGATCAGCTCGTTGGTGCCGATGTCCACCGTCTCCGGCCGCTCGGTGGAGTCGCGCATCGTCACGCAGGGCACGCCCATCACGGTGGTCTCCTCGGTCACCCCGCCGGAGTCGGTGATGACGCCCTTGGCATGCTTCACCAGGTAGTTGAACTCGAGGTACGGCTGCGGCTCGACGAGCAACAGATTCGGCGGCAAGCCGCCCAGTGCGCTCAAGGTCTTGGCGGTGCGCGGATGGACCGGGAAGACGACCTTCATCCCACGCACGGCATCGGCGACGGCCAGGAGGACCGAGCGAAAACCCGCCTCCGTGTCCACGTTCGCAGGCCGGTGCAAGGTCATCACGAAGTACTCACCCGGGACGAGCGCCATCGTTTCCCAGAAGGCCGGCGCCCGCAAGCGGCTCATGTGAGCCAGCAACGTGTCGATCATCGTGTTGCCGACGAAGAAGATCCGTTCCTCTGGCACCCCGTTGCGGCGCAGGTTGTCGTTGGCCACCTCGCTGGTGGTGAAGAAGTAGTTCGTCACCGCGTCGGTGGCCATGCGATTGATCTCTTCCGGCATGCGCCAGTCGCCCGAGCGGATGCCCGCCTCCACGTGCGCCACCGGGATGCACAACTTCTGCGCCGTGATCGCGCAGGCCATGGTGGAGGTGACATCGCCCACCACCAGGCAGAGGCTGCTGCGCTGCTTCATCAGCAGCTGTTCGTAGCGGATCATGATGGCCGCCGTCTGCTCGGCCTGCGAACCGGAACCCACCTCGAGGTTCACGTCAGGCTCGGGAATGTTGAGCTGCTCGAAGAAATCGGCCGACATGCGCGCGTCGTAGTGCTGACCGGTGTGCACGAGGCGCCAACGCAGACGGCTGCCTTGCGCGCGCCGCGCGTCGATCGCTCGAATGATCGGCGCGATCTTCATGAAGTTGGGGCGGGCGCCGGCGATGATGTCGATCAGCGGGGCGTTATCGCCCGATGTCGAGTGGCCGGCGGGCTGGCGGTCCATCAGCGTGGGTCGCCCGCCGCCTGAACCGCGGCCCGTCCGACGCAGCGGTAGTCGAACCCGAGGCCCGTCAGGTACAGCGGGTCGAACAGGTTGCGACCATCGAAGATCAGCGGCTGCTTGAGGCCGGCGCGCAGCGCATCGAAGTCAGGACTGCGGAACTCCTTCCATTCGGTGACGATGACGAGCGCATCCGCGCCCTTCACTGCTTCGGCCGCACTGGTGGCGAACTCCACCCCGTGCCACTGCGCCGTGCGCGCCCGGGCCTCGTCCAGCGCAACGGGATCGTAGGCGACCACCAGCGCGCCGCGGTCGATCAGCTCGCGCATGACCACCAGGCTGGGCGCCTCGCGCATGTCGTCGGTGCCCGGTTTGAAGGCGAGCCCCCAGAGCGCGAAGCGACACCCGGTGAGATCTTCACCGAAGCGCGCCACGATCTTGTCGACCAGCAGTCGCTTCTGCCCGTGGTTGACCGCTTCGACCGCGCGCAGAACCGGCAGGCCGAGGCCGGCTTGTTCGCCGGTGTGCAGCAACGCGCGCACGTCTTTGGGGAAGCACGAGCCCCCGTAGCCGCAGCCGGGATAGAGAAACTGCGTGCCGATGCGCGGATCACTGCCGATGCCCTGGCGCACGAGCTCGATGTCGGCGCCCAGGCGTTCGGCCAGGTTGGCCAGATCGTTCATGAAGCTGATGCGCGTGGCCAGCATCGCGTTGGCTGCGTACTTGGTCAGCTCGGCGCTGCGCACGTCCATCACCAGCAGGCGGTCGCGGTTGCGTATGAATGGGGCGTACAAGGCGCGCATCAGGTGAATCGCGCGCTCATCATCATCCTCGCTGCCGACGATCACCCGATCGGGCTTCATGAAGTCGGCGATCGCCGCGCCTTCCTTCAGGAACTCCGGATTGGACACCACCGAGAACTGAAGCTCGACCCCGCGCGCAGCCAACGCCTCGCGGACGGTGGCTTCCACCACGTCGCCGGTGCCCACCGGCACCGTGCTCTTGTCAACAATCAGCTTGTAGTCGGTCATGCGCTCACCGATCGCGCGCGCGGCCTGGACCACGTAGCTCAAGTCGGCCGATCCGTCCTCACCAGGAGGCGTGCCCACTGCAACGAACTGCACCGTGCCGTGTTGCACGGCCCGTTCGATGTCGGTGGTGAACTGCAAGCGCCCGGCCTTCGCGTTGCGCTGGATCAGGACATCCAGGCCCGGCTCGTGTATCGGCACGCCTCCCGACTGGAGGACGGCAATCTTTCGCGGGTCCACGTCCAGTGACATCACGTGGTTGCCCATTTCCGCCAGGCACGCGCCGGTGACAAGTCCGACGTAGCCCGAGCCGCTGATGGTGATCTTCATGTAGACACGAAACGCTCCGGCTCATTTGCGCGGAGGCCAATGGCCAAACAGCCTGCATTTTCTCCGATCGTGCCGACGCTGCATCCCGCAGGTGCGGTTTGGGTTGTCGGATGCGGCCGGTGGGAGCCACGAAGTGCCCTACGCCGAGGTCGACGCCCCAATGTACCAATCGACTGCCGCATGCAAGCCGTCGCGAATGTGGTGGCTCGGCCGGTAGCCGAGAAGCTCGCGGGCCCTACTGATGTCGGCCAACGAGTCCCGGATGTCACCTTCGCGGAACTCGGCAAACCGCGGGGCTCCGATGCGCAACGACGGCCGCCGAGCGCGCAGCGCATCGGCGATCAGCGAGTGCAGATCCAGCAGGCTGGTTTGTTCTCCGCAGGCAACGTTGTAGACCTGTCCGATCGCCTGCGGGTTTTCGGTGGTAGCTGCCAGCAGATTGGCTTGCACGGCGTTGGCCACGTAGCAGAAGTCGCGTGTCGTGCGGCCGTCGCCATTGATGGTGCAGGAACGCCCGGCCAGCATGGCGGACACCCAGCGTGGGATCACCGCGGCGTAAGCTCCTTGGGGATCCTGGCGCGGACCGAACACGTTGAAATAGCGCAATCCGATTGTCGCCAGCCCATAGCAGCGGCCGAACACGTCGGCATACAGCTCGTTGAGGTACTTCGTGACGGCGTACGGCGACAACGGGCGACCGATCACATCCTCGACCTTCGGCAACTGCAGCGAATCGCCATAGGTCGAACTCGAGGCAGCGTAGATGAACCGTTTCACACCGGCGTCCTTGGCCGCCACCAGCATCTCGATGAAACCGGTGGCGTTGGCTCGGTGCGTCGCCAACGGATCCTTGATCGAGCGCGGCACCGAGCCGAGCGCCGCCTGGTGCAGCACGACGTCGATGCCGTTGCAGGCACGAAGGCAGGTCTGGCTGTCGGCGATGTCGCCCTCGATGAAGGTATGCCGCTCCCAAGCCGACTCGCCGACGAGGGCACGCACCCGGTCCAGGTTCTCACGGTGACCGGTGGCGAAGTTGTCGAGGCTCACCACGTGCTGGTTAGCGGCGAGCAAGGCCTCCAGCAGATTGGATCCGATGAAGCCGGCGCTGCCGGTCACCAACCAGCGCCGCGGCCGAGTGCGCAGCGACTCGGCGATCGCATCGGTCGTCGGTTGCACTACAGGCGCCAGACGTTGATGCCTCGTGCCTTCAGCGCCTGCGCATCCGCGGTGCACTTGACATCGACATAGACGCCGCCGTTCGCCAGCTTGGACAGCATTTGGTCCATCGGCCGCTCGGCGAACTCCTTGTGCGCCACCGCGGCAACGATCGCATTGGCACGCGGCAGATGTTCCCATGACACGAGCTTGACGCCGTACTCGTGTTCAGCCTCGGCGGTCTCGGCCACCGGATCGTGCACATGCACCGCGGCACCGTAGCTCTCGAGTTCGCGTATGACATCGATCACCTTGGAGTTGCGCAGGTCGGGGCAATTCTCCTTGAAGGTTAGACCAAGCACGATGATGTGGGCGCCCTTGATCGAGAAACCGGCTTGAATCATCTGCTTGACGGTCTGCTCGGCAATGTACTTACCCATGCCGTCATTGATGCGTCGGCCGGCCAGAATGACCTGTGGGTGATAGCCGAGTGTCTCTGCCTTGTGCGTCAGGTAGTAGGGGTCCACGCCGATGCAGTGGCCACCAACCAGGCCAGGACGAAAGGGCAGGAAGTTCCACTTGGTGCCCGCGGCCTGCAGCACCTCGAGAGTGTCGATGCCGATGCGATGGAAGATCAGCGACAACTCGTTGACCAACGCGATGTTCAAGTCACGCTGCGTGTTCTCGATCACCTTGGCGGCTTCGGCCACCTTGATGCTCGATGCCTTGTGAACGCCAGCCGTGATGATGCCTCCGTAGACTTCGGCCACTTTGGCCAGGGTTTCCGGCGTATCGCCCGACACGACCTTGGTGATCTTGGTCAGCGTGTGCTGCTTGTCTCCGGGATTGATCCGCTCGGGTGAATACCCGACGAAGAAGTCTTGCTTCCATTTCAGCCCCGAGTGCTTTTCCAGCAGCGGGATGCACACTTCTTCAGTGGCGCCCGGGTAGACGGTGGACTCGTAGACGACGATGGCGCCCTTCTTGAGGTTCTTGCCCACCGAAGTGCTGGAGCCGATCAGCGGTGCGAAATCCGGAATGTGGGCCTCGTCGACCGGTGTAGGTACCGCCACGACGATGAAGTCAGCATCTTTCAGCGCGGCGGCATCGGTCGTCGGTTTCAGGTACACCGCCGCCTTGAGGTCCGCTGTGCTGACCTCTCCCGTGGGGTCGACGTGACGCTTGTACGCTTCGATCTTCTCCACCGAAAGATCCAGGCCGATGGTGCGGAACTTCTTGCCAAACTCGACGGCAAGAGGCAATCCGACATAGCCCAATCCGACGACCGCGAGCGTGATCACTGGTGAATTCTCCTGCATGCCGATTCCATCCTCGCCTCGCTCCGATACCATGTTGCCGTGTCGCGTGCGGGATCGGATTATCGCCCGCTGGCCTCGGCGGTCCCCGCTGCAAACTCCCCAATTCGAGTGGCTGTCTGGCGCAGCCGCGGGGAGCTGCACACACAAATCCGCGAAAAGACTGGGTACCGCTGCCTTCACCGAACCGTCAACTCAGCCTTCGGACTCTTCAGCTTGTGCGCAAGATGGGGAATCAAGAGCCGAATCGGCATTCGGTTCAAGTGGTACCGGCTCAGCACGGTGAGGTCCACGAGTCGATTCAGTACGCCAGGCTCTTCATCGGGCGCCAATGGCGTCATCGCTTTCGACAACAACGAAAACAGCAGGTGCCGTCTCCCATGCCGCGCAACCGGCCGCTGTCCTATCAACAGCGCGGTCTCGCCCATCGGGGTATCGAACCACTCGGCCAAGAATCGGCATGCCAGGGCGCACTCCTCGGTCAGACCCAGGGTCCGAGCCCGCTCGACAACCCGGTTCCAGAACACTCCCGTCGGACCCATCTCGCGCGCAATCCCGTCGAGATCGACCAGGTCACGCAGCCGGTCGCGGAGCACGGAATCACAGAACAGGTGTGCCGCCGCATGCAGGAACTGGTCCGGGCCTGACAAGACATGCCAGCCGGTCCACGGTGATGGCTCGATCTCGTCCAAGAGCAACGCCGCATCGACGCGCGGTTTGCCGATCGGGGGCAGGACGTTGTGATGTAGGTCCAGTTCCATGCGATGCGCCGGATGTCGCATCGGCGATGCTTCATGGCTCCACTCGCGGTAGTAGCGCTGATCGTGGGCATCCAGTTCCATCTCTTGCCAGCCGGCCAAGCGCAGTTGTTCCTGCGCGTCGCCGATGGCGTCCTTGGGAACCAGGATGTCAAGATCGGAGGGCAGCCGGCCGCGCGCGATCCCGAGCTGCTGGCTCAGATACGCTGCCCCCTTCAGCAGGACGAGCGGGTAGCCGCGCCCGCTCAAGCAGGCACCCACGCGCTCGACAGCCCATCGCATTGATCTGGTGCGCCAGCGGGAGAGTTGGAGGTCCGAGCGCAGGAGTCGTCCGGGTTCTGCCGGCACGTCGGCAAGCACTCCGTGCGCTTCGAGCGCAGCCGCCAACCGCGAGAGCAGGCGAAGTCGACGCGACAGCCTGACTTGGATCTCCCAGGTTGCCATCGTCCAGCCCAGCACAACCTGGGGGTTGCGAATCGCTGCGATGAGTTCCTGGTGTGGAGGCCCCGGTTCCGAACGATGCATCACAGCGCCATTTTGAATCGGCAAGCCGCGATCACTCGCCGGCTCGCTCGATCAGCGTGGGCCATTTCTCACTCAGCAGCGCGACCGCCTCGTCGAGGTTGGCGTAGATCAGGCTGTAGGCGGGGCAGCCTCGCGCCAGTCGCACGACGGCATCGAAGGCCGCCTCGCCCAGGGTGGTGTAATTGAAGGAGTTGAACGCCAACAACGGAAACGCGCGATCTGGCCCCAGCGGATCCAGTTGGATGTGAGCTCCAGAGACCCACTTTGGAAGGACAATCGCGCCCGGCTTGGCGCGGTCGTGGCGGCGCGCCACGGCATCCGAGTTGGCCGCGAGATGCGACACCGTTCCCTTGCGCGTTCCCGGAAAGCTCGGACCGAACTGCGCCTCCGGAGCAAAGCGACGGATGACCGCGATCGACTCGTTCTTCAGCGCGATCGGTTTCAGGACGGGGTGGAACTCTCGCAGTTGGAGATCCCACGCGCCAAATTCGTCAGAGAGAAGACGCCAGCCTCGCACCGAGAGACCTGCCGTGAGCGTGCTCTTCCCCGATCCCGGCATCGCGGGCATCAACAGTGCGCGACCGTCGCGCTCAACCACCCCTGCGTGAAACAGCAGAAGTTCGTTCAGCCGCTGGCTGAACAGCCAGTTCGTTCCCCACTCCAACAGCGGCAACCCCGCATCGGCGGGAAAGGGCTCGAAAGGTCTCGTGCCGTCGCAGTGGAACGCCACTTGAGGTCGGATCCAGCGACGAATCCCGCGGACCGGACTGATTCGCGCGTGAATGTCAGACCATGAAGGCTCGACGTCGAGCGGGAAGTTCGCATAGGCCAAGCGCAAGTGGTTCGCCAACGCCCTTGAGGTCGAACTGAGACGCAGTCGCGCAGCGCCGAAATCGAGCCGGACGCCATCGGCCGCAAGGGCTTGTCTGAGAACTCCCGGCTCGACGTCGCGCAGCGATTGAGACAAGTCGTGCTCAGGATCCTGCCGTGACCCGCTCAGAGCTGATCGACGAAGCCAACGGCTACCAGTTGGGGCCAAAGCTCAGAGAGTTCCGCCGCGATACCAGCAGGCTCAGTCCCACTTACGGCTGCCAGCATACGAACGACCTCGGAGTCATGAAGAGGTCCATCGGCAAGTAACTCCAGAACCGCAGTTGCCTCGGTATTGAGTTGCACCGTATCACCCGACCGCGGGCTGAACACCGCCCAGGTATCCCCGAGAGATTCGATTCTCAAGCCAGCGCTACGCGCAAACCGGCTCAAGTCCGTGCGCCGATGGCGAACGAGTTCCAGCAGGAGTCGGCCACTGCGGATCCGTATCCGCTACTGCCCGCACCCGTCAGGTTGCCATAGCGGTCGACGCGGAGCGACACCCAGCGATTGACCCGCTTCCAATTGCACCCGGCCGGCCCTTTGGGCTGCGAATACTCCATCTGACCCAGGCTGTTGCTGGCAGCGTTGAAGCGCTGATACGCTCCACCGCTGAGCCAGACCCGATTTCTGCCGATGTCATAGACGGCTAAGTCGGACCCTCGGATCCAGAGGCCTGCTTGATCAGCGACTTCTCCAGTTGTTTTGACATAGCCCCACAACTGGTATCGAAACCAGACGTCGTCGTTACCGGCGACCCGCTGCGAAACCGGATACTTATTCTGGCGCACCAGACAGCCATTGATCGACGATCCAGCCATAGACGCACCGCTGTGCAGTGTCAGCAAGGCCGGCACAGCAAAAGACCCGCGAATCAGCCTCCGCCTGGCGCTTCCCTGTTCACTCAGCGGGTTTGAATCTTGCATAATTTCTCCGCGAGAACGATGCTCGCCCTCTGTTGGCCGCAGGCGCGGGCAGGGCAAGTACACGTATTCTCAGGCCCCTTGGGGGAAATGGGGCTGGTCGCGAGCGGGGAGTTAGGGGGAAATCGGCCACTCGTTCAAGGGGGATGACTGCCCGAACTGCCACGGCACGAGCCAGGGGCTCCGCAAAGGCATCAGACAAGCAGTTCAGCGCACGGCGGATGGCCGAGAAATGCCTGCGGGCTCGCACTCGCTCCATATGCGCCGGACTGGAATACCACGAATAGGTCACCAATGTCAGCCGCCGGAAGTTCCACGCGGTCGGCCAACAGGTCGAGCGGGGTGCATAGAGGCCCGACGACGGAGACCGTTTCCCGTTGGCCGCTGGCCTTTCCATTGATTGCTACGGGAAAGTTCTTGCGAATCACCTGCCCGAAGTTGCCGCTGGCCGACAGATGATGGTTCAACCCGCCATCTGTGATCAGAAAGATTTGATCCCTGGAAACCTTGCGGTCAACGACCCGCGCGACATAGACACCGGCTTCGCCAACCAAGTAGCGACCCAATTCAACAACCATGATGGCCTCAGGCATCTCGCGGAGGCACTGCTCACGTATCTGGGTCAAGTTCTCACCGATGGGGCCCAGCGCGAGTGGGCGTTCACCTGGAAAGTACGGGATACCAAAACCACCACCGAGGTTGAGCACCCGCACGGGCGCCGGTGCATGAACAGCCAGCCGCCTCGCCAGCGCAAACGCCTGCCTCTGCGCCTCGCACACAGCGTCGGCACGCAGATTCTGCGAGCCTGCGAACAGGTGAAAGCCTTCGAAGGCAAGCCCAAGCGCCCGAATGTCCGCGAGCGCCTCGGGAATGTCTTCTTCATCGATGCCGAACTGCTTGGGCCCGCCACCCATCTTCATGCCCGAGCCCTTCAGCTCGAAGCCCGGATTGACTCGCAGGGCCACACGCGGAGCGATGCCGAGCCGATCGGCAACGCTAGCCAGCAGACGCAATTCGCGCTGGGACTCGACGTTGATCAAGACACCCGAAGCTACCGCTTGGCTCAGTTCCGCTTCCGACTTACCCGGCCCGGCAAAACTCACCTCAGCGGGATCGGCCCCGGCGTTGAGGGCAACGTTGAGTTCACCCGCAGAGGCCACGTCAATGCCATCGACCAGCTGCGACATGAAGCAGACCAATGGCACAAAAGGGTTCGCCTTCATCGCATAGTGGAGCTTCGTACCGGCGGGCAACGTCTCACGCAGTTCCGCGACACGTGAGCGAATCAGGCGTCGATCGTAGGCGTAAAACGGCGTGCGGCCGGCTCGCTCCACGAGCCTCGTAAGTCGTTGGCCGCCGATGAGCAGCTCACCGGTCGCAGTCGATTCGACGAGTGGCTTGCTGTGGACGGGGATGTCGCTCACTTCCGCGCCCCTTGATGCAACAAGCCAGCGCCGTTTCCTCGCCAGTCGTCAGCGACGAGCTGTGCGAACTCCGCGGACAACGCCTTACGGTCAATCTTGCCGTTCGGGTTTCGAGGCAGGGGACCCGGCACGACGATCACCTTCGAGGGAACCATATAGGCAGGCATACGAATGCGGCAATCGCGCAGCACGTCGGCTGCGTCAATCGAGGTACCACCATCGGGAGAGGTAACGATCACGCAGATCGCCTGGCCAAGCACAGGGTGCTCGACACCGAACGCAGCACACTCACCCACCTTCTTGATGGCGTAAAGGACTTCCTCCACCTCGGTCGGGCTGACGCGATAGCCCGATGTCTTGATCATCTCGTCGCGCCGTCCGACGAAGTACAGGAAGCCGTCTGGATCTCGGCGCACCGTATCGCCCGAGAAGACCGCCATCTCTGGTAGTGGTAGCCCTGCTTCGCGCCCCCCCACGCCGATGGGCAGGGGTCTGTAGCGTTCCGCCGTTTTGTCCGGGTCACCCCAGTACCCCATGCCCACCAGGGCACCTCGGTGAACCAGTTCGCCCGGTTCGTTGGCCGTGCACTCAGTGCCGTCTTCCCGCAACACCAATATCTCCGCGTTCGGTATTGCCTTGCCGATCGAATCGGGCCGGCGGTCGACCTGGTCCGGTGGCAGGTAGGTGGAGCGGAATGCCTCCGTCAGCCCGTACATCAAGAACGGCTTGGCATTCGGTGCGCGCTGCCGGAGTAACGACAACGTCTCGCGCGGCATGCGCCCACCGGTGTTCGCGAAATAGCGCAGGTGGTCGGTGACTGCACGCGGCCACTCCAACTGGGAGAGTTGGATATACAGCGGAGGCACCGCTGTGATTCCCGTTACATGCTCTCGCCCCATCGCCATGAGCACATCGCGCGGCACTAGATAGTTCAGCAGCACCGCACGTGCACCGGCATGAAAGGCTGTCGTCAGTTGGCTGAAGCCTGCATCGAATGACAACGGCAACGCGGCCAACAGCGTGTCGCCGTAATGGTTCTCAAGGTAGGTTGCGACGCTCTTCGCCCCGACCACCATGTTTCGGTGGGACAGCACAACGCCTTTCGGACGCCCGGTCGATCCGCTCGTGTAGAAGATCGCAACCATGTCGGCATCGACTACCCGGTGCCTATGCCCTTGCCCAAGAGCGAGCAGTTCAGGCCATCCGATCAGTTCACAGCCAGGCAGCCGAGCCACACGATCGACGCTCCCGGTCACGACGATGCATCGCAGCGATGCGCAGGCCTGAAGTTCCGGGGCAAGAGCCTCCAGCCGCTCTGGAGAAGTGACAAGCACGCGCACGCTGCAATCGCGCAAGATGTACGCCACCTGCTTCGGTTTCAGCACCGGATTGATCGGCACGAAAGCTGTGCCGGCGTCAGCAGCACCGAAAGACGCGATTACCGCCTCGAACCGCTTCTCCAGGAAGATGCCGACTCGATCTCCCCGCCGGAGACCGACCTTAGGCAGGGCGCCGCCGAAATTGTGCGTCGCATCCCAGAGCCGTTCGTAGTTGAGCCGCTCCGAGCCGCATGTGACGGCGATGGACTCGGGGATACGATGCGCCGCCGCGCTCACGAGTTCGTGCAGGAGATGAGCTTCTGCGATTGGCATATCGGTGCTTGGCTCGACGACGGACTGAAAAGTATGGCACGGGCTTCGAGGTCGTCGTGCATTCCGTTCGAGGGGCTGCGCACGATGACACAGTCGTGCGCAGCCCCTGCTCGACCGGGTTTTGCAGGGCACGCCGCTTCGCGATCCCCTGCCCACGCGCTCTTCGCATTCGTGGGAGCTATGCAACAGTCACCCTCAATAGCAGTGGTGGCGCACCGCTCGCTCACCCTACAGAATCGCGTGCTCGAAAAGCCCGCGTGACGCCACCCTTGACGACATTCGACAAGCCCGCGCTGGAGGCACAGGGAAGGCCGTGACCAAACGCCTGGTCGTATTCACCGGAGATCTCGCCTACTCGGTGCGAATGGGCATCGTCGAGCTCGACCGGCACTTGGGGGATTGCGATTGGCTGGTGATGGTGCATTCGCCCAGGCGATCGATCGGGCGCTTGCTGCGCAGTCAGTGGTCGAACCTGCGTCGCAACGGACTGCGCTGGATCCCGTACCAGATGCACGATGTCTGGCGCAGGCTCACGGCCCCACGCCCGGTCGATGCTGGCGCCACGCGCCGCCCGGGCGACGAGTATGCGCCGGAGGCACTCGCGCGAATGCGCAATCTGCGCATTCTCAGAGTGCCCGATCTTCACGAGCCGCAGAGCCTGTCGGCCGTGCGCGACTTCGCTGCGGACCTCGGCCTGTCTCTGGCGGCGCCGATCCTCAAGCGCGAGTTGTTCTCGATGCCGCGGCTGGGCACCATCAACCTCCATAAGGGGCGCTTGCCCGACTTTCGTGGCATGCCGCCGGCGTTCTGGGAGCTTTGGCACGGAGAAGACAGCATCGGTTGCAGCGTGCATGTGGTGGACGAAGGCCTCGACACGGGACCGCTTCTCGCTCGCGGCGAAGTGCCGCGGGAGAAGCACTCCGATGTGCGCGGATTGCAGATCGGACTCGACGAGGTGGCGATCAGCCTCGTGAACCAGGCTGCCGCCGACATGCTGGCAGGACAAGCGCGGCCGATGCAGCAGCCCTCGGGGGGCGCGCGAACCTTCCGCAAGCCGACTCTCGCTCAGCAGGCCACGCTGTCACGCCGCCTGGCCGCGCCGGCCATCGAGCCGGTGTTCAAGCGTGGCCTCAAGGCGTGCCTGGCGAGCAGCGCGCTGATCGCCCATCGGGCGGGGTTGGCGAGTGCCGCCGCGCCACGGGTCGTCGTCTTGCTGTACCACCGGGTCAGCGACGACGCACGCGACAACCTCACCGCCGGCATCGCGCAGTTCGAACGTCAAATGCGCTGGGTCGCCGAGCACTGTCGAGCGGTGCCAATCGAAGAAGTGGTGGCGATGCAACCGATCCCGCGATCATCGCGGCCGATAGTCGCGGTGACCTTCGACGATGGCTATCTCGACAACTATCGGTTCGCAGCGCCGATCCTGCGCCGCAATCGTCTCCCTGCTGCTTTCTTCGTCTCGACCGGCATCGTCGACAGCGACAAGCCCTTTCCACACGACATGCGCCGAGGCAACGGACCGATCGCGAAGATGACCTGGGATCAGATGCGCCGCATGCGAACGTGGGGCTTCACGTTCGGTTCGCATACGGTCGAACACATCGACTGCGCGGCAGAACCGGAGACTGTCGTTCGCGAGGAGTTGGTGCGCTCGCGAGACTGTCTGCGCCGCGAACTCGACGTGCACGACCCGATCCTGGGGTATCCGTATGGTGGGCGGGAGCACATGACCGCCGATCGGCTGGAACTCGTCAAGGAGGCCGGCTATTCGGCTTGCCTGTCTGCGTACGGCGGGGTCAACATCGCCAGCGTCGCCCGATTCGACGTGCGTCGCGTCGGCATCAGTTGGCAGTTCGGCGACCGCAGTTTTCAGAGAGTCTGCCTCGGTTGGCCATGACCTGCGATGCTCGGCCGCTCGTCATGCACGTGATTCACCATCTCGTGATCGGTGGCATGGAAAACGGCCTGGTCAACCTGATCAATCGACTGCCTCACGAATCGATCCGACACGCCGTGGTCTGCATCGAGGACTTCACCGAATTCCGCCAACGCATAATCCGGCGCGACGTCGAGATCGTCGCGTTGCATCGCTCCCGAGTCGGCGCCATGCGGGTGCGCCGCCAGATCTACGCACTGTGCCGGCGCTGGCGGCCGGACATCGTGCACGCCCGGAATCTGTCAGGGCTGGATGCGTTGCTCCCTTCCCTGCTGGCCGGAGTGCCGGTGCGCATCCAGGGTGAGCACGGCTGGGACGTGGACAACCTCGACGGCCAGCGCTGGAAGCCGGCAATCCTGCGCCGGCTGCACTCTCCGCTGGTGACCAGATATGTCACCGTCTCACGCGATCTCGCTGCCTTCTTGACTAGCCGCATCGGCGTGAACGCTGAGCGGATCACGACAATCTGCAACGGTGTCGATGCCAACCACTTCATGCCTGGTGCGCCGAGAGCCGCATTGGATCTGCCGCCGAGCCACATGCCGCAGCCTGGCCGCTTCGTCGTGGGCACGGTGGGGCGCTTGCGACGGATAAAGGATCAGGGCACGTTGATCGACGCCGTTGCACGCCTGGTCGAGCGCAGTCCAGGCGCTCGCGCGGCAGTCCGTCTGCTCATCGTGGGCGATGGTCCCGAGCGCGCGGATCTTGCGCGGCGTGCAGACGCGCGCGCGATCGCCGACCTGGTTCATTTCGCCGGGGCACGCCACGACGTGGCTGAATGGTTGCGGGCGATGCAGGTGTTCGTGCTGCCCTCGCTGAACGAGGGCATCTCCAACACCTTGCTCGAAGCGATGGCCAGCGGACTGCCGACCCTGGCAACTGCAGTGGGAGGCAACATGGAACTCGTCGTCGATGGTCACGGGGGCGGCCTCTTCTCGCCCGGCGACGCCGAGGCGCTGGCACGGCGCCTCGAGGCCTATCTGCTCGACCCGGCCTTGCTCGCGCGTGACGCCCGGGCCGCCCGGGCTCGCGCGCTGACGCATTTCGACCTCGACGGCATGGTCCTGCGGTACGGCGATCTGTACCAACAATTGCTCGGGCGCGACCCCGGGGCACCGAGCATTGAGGTGGCGATCGCGTCAATGCGGCACAAACCGGCCCCGGCACCCGAAGACGCTTCCGATCGTTCATTCACAATTGCGAATGGCCACTTCCCTCGAACACCAACAGGGTGACTCGACCGTCGCGCCGCCCCATGTCGCTGCGCCGTCCGCTGCCGCAGACCTGCTGGTCGGCGACCCGGTGGTGGACGGCACGCAGACCGGCGATCCGCTGGCACCCTGGCGCGCCGCGCTGGCTGAAGGGTGCGACGCCGCGTTCCGTCTGGCCAAGCGTGCCCGCGGCAGGTTCGCCCTCGCCGTTCGGGATGCGAGCCGCGGCAGAACCCTCCTCGTCGTCGATCGCTTCGCGGTCCACTCGCTGTGCTACCGCGTCGAAGGCGGACAGCTGCTGTTCGCGCGCCGGGCGGATGCCTGGTCTGCGGCGGCGGCTATCGATCCCCAGGCGATCTTCGACTACCTCTTCTTCCATTGCATCCCTTCGCCGCGCACGATTTTCGAAGGTGTCTATCGACTACCCCCCGGCCACTTCGCATGGTTCGAAGAGGGGCGATTGACTGTGGCGCCCTACTGGGTACCCGCCTTCGAGGAACCGCGATCGGCACCGTCGTTCGAGGCGTTGCGCGACGAGTTCCGCAACTTGATCCGCACCGCGGTCGAAACAAACTTGGGCGACGGCCAACCGGCCTGCTTCCTCAGCGGCGGAACCGACAGCTCGACGGTGGCGGGGATGATCGGTCTGGCCGCCGGTGTGCCCGCGAACACCTACTCGATCGGGTTCGACGCCAAGGGCTACGACGAGATGGCATTCGCACGGATCGCGGCGAAGCATTTCAAGACAAGGCACACCGAGTACTACGTCACGCCGGAAGACCTGGTACGCAGCATCGGAGCGGTCGCGTGCGCGTACGACCAGCCGTTCGGCAACTCGTCGGCCCTGCCGGCGTATTACTGCGCCAAGGTGGCCGGCGAGCAGGGCGCAATGCGCCTGCTGGCCGGTGACGGCGGCGACGAACTCTTCGGCGGCAACACGCGTTATGCGAAGCAGCGTTTGTTCGGCTGGTACCTGCTCGCGCCGAGCTTCGTGCGACGCCGCCTCATCGAACCGCTCCTAGAACGCACGGCGCTCGGATCGTTGCCAGGGCTTAAGAAGGGCCGCAGCTATGTTGAGCAGGCCAAGATCCCGATGCCGGACCGGTTGCAGATCTACAACCTGCTGCTCCGGCTGGGCACCTCCGAGGTTTTGACACCGACCCTTCTCGCGGCCGTGGACCCCGATGCGCCGGCGCGACTGCAGCGTGACGTGTGGAACAGTGCACGCCACGCGCGCGAACTGAACCGCAACCTGGCTTTCGATTGGCGCTTCACGTTGTCCGACAGCGACCTGCCTAAGGTCTGCGAGACCGCACGGCTCGCCGGCGTGGACGTGTCGTTCCCCTTCCTGGATGATCGACTGCTCCGTTTCTCGCTGCGTCTGCCGCAGTCCTACAAACTGCGCGGACTCAAGCTGCGCTGGTTTTTCAAGGAAGCCCTGCGCGGCTTCCTACCCGAGGAGATCTTGACCAAGAAGAAGCAGGGGTTCGGGTTGCCGTTCGGGGTGTGGCTGACTCGCCACCCGGCGCTTCAACGACTCGCCCTCGAATCGCTCGGCCATCTCACGGGCCGCGGGATCGTGCGGCCGGGTTTCATTCGCACCCTGGTCAACGAACGATTGCAGCAGCACCCTGGTTACTACGGCGAGATGATCTGGATCCTGATGATGCTGGAGCAGTGGCTGCAGGGCCACGCGCCGCAGTTCCGCCTGCGCGAGTGAAGGCGCCCTTCGCCGCAACTGTGCGTTGCAGCCTTGTCGAACGAAGCGCTTCGTGAGTTACTCAAATGCAAACCGCAAACCAACTGATCAATCTCCTGCAGCAGACACTCAATCTCGGCCCACGCGCGGCGGCATTCAACGAGAACACCCGGCTGCTCGGGGCGCTGCCGGAGCTCGACTCGATGGGTGTTGTGGCTTTGTTGACCGCATTCGAGGAAAGACTCGGCCTGCAGATCGAAGACGATGAGGTCGACGGGTCGATCTTCGAGACCGTGGGCACCCTCCTGGCGTTCGTGAACAACAAGCTGGCGCGATGACTTCGGCGTCGTGACCCCATCGCGATGGTTCCACACATCCTCGACCTGCCGGCGACCGAGCCGAGCATCCTGTTGCTCGGCGCGCACAGCGACGACATCGAAATCGGGTGCGGCGGAACCGTCATGCGTCTGGCCCAACGCTATCCGCAGGCGCGTTTCGTCTGGGTGACCTTCAGTGCCGACGATGCGCGCGAGGCCGAGACGCGCGCGGCGGCCGCCAGACTGCTCAACGGCTCGGGCAAGCTCGAAATACGGGTGGAGCGGTTTCCCGGAAGCTACTTCCCCCACAGCGGTGCAGGCCTGAAGGACTGCGTCGAGGGCTTGAAGCGCCATGCGCCGGATCTCATCCTGACCCACTGCCGCCACGACCTGCACCAGGATCACCGCTTGATCAACGAACTGACCTGGAACGCGTTTCGCGATCACCTGATCCTGGAGTACGAGATCCCCAAGTTCGACGGAGACCTGTCGGCGCCCAACGTCTTCGTGCCCCTCAGCCGCGCGCAGCTGCAGCGCAAGTGCGAAGTGCTGGTGGACTGCTTTCCCAGCCAGCGTTCGCGTGCATGGTTCTCACCTGAGACGTTTCAGGCGCTAGCAAGGCTTCGCGGCATCGAATGCAATGCGCCTGAAGGGTATGCGGAAGCCTTCTTCAGCCGGAAAATCCGTATCGCGCTCTGACCCATTCGGCCTCGCTCCGTTCCATGCCATGACCCACCCCCACCTGCCCACGTTGAGCGAACTGCTCCGCCAAGACCTCGACTTCATTTGCGGCAACCTGACGGAAGAGTTCGACCGGATGGCAGGCAAGAGCCTGCTGATTACCGGCGGCGCCGGCTTTCTCGGCTACTACCTAGTGCAGGCGGCCCTGCACTTTAACGCCACGAGCGGGCGCGATCAGCCCATCCGCGTGACGGTCTGGGACAGCTTCATTCGCGGCACTCCCACGTGGTTGACCCAACTATCGGGAACGCCCCACCTCACGCTCGAACAGCGGGACCTCATCCTTCTATTGCCCGAGCGGATGCCGGATCTCGACTGGATCATTCATGCGGCGGGCATCGCGTCGCCGCCCTTCTACCGCAAGCATCCGCTCAAGACGATCGACGCCAATATTAACGGCCTGCGCAACCTGCTCGAATACAGTGTCCGCCAGTCGGATCGGGGCAAGCCACTCGAAGGCTTCCTCTTCTACTCGTCGAGCGAAATCTACGGCGACCCGACCGCGGATTCGATCCCCACGCCCGAGACCTACCGCGGGCTGGTGTCGTGCACCGGTCCTCGCGCCTGCTACGACGAATCCAAGCGGTTCGGCGAAACCCTTTGCGTGGTGTTCGCCCAACAGCACGGAATTCCCACCAGGATGGCGAGGCCCTTCAACAACTACGGCCCGGGCCTGAAGATCACCGACCGGCGCGTGATCTCCGATTTCGCCCGCGAGGTGATCGCCGGGCACGACATCGTCATGTACTCTGACGGCAAGCCGACCCGCACGTTCTGCTATTCGGCCGATGCGATCACCGGCTACTACAAAGTGCTGGTCAATGGCCATGCCGGTGAGCCTTACAACATCGGCACCGAAACGCCCGAGATCTCGATGGCCGACCTGGCCCGCAAGACGATCCAGATTGGCCGTGATCTGTTCAACTACCGCGGCCGCTTCGTCAGCAGACCAAACCCCGAGGAGGACTACCTGGTCGACAACCCCAACCGGCGCTGTCCGAACATCGACAAGGCACGCTCTCATCTCGGTTACCGTCCTGCCATCGACCTCGACGAGGGACTGCGCCGCTCGCTGGTCTGGTATCACCACAATCCCGAAGCCGCGGAGTTGTGATGCGCATTTCAGTGATCGGTACAGGCTACGTCGGGCTCGTTTCCGGCGCCTGCTTCGCAGCCATTGGTCACGACTGCACCTGCGTCGATGTTGATGCTGACAAGGTCGAGCGCATCAATCGCGGCGAGCCGCCGATCCATGAAAAAGGCCTACCGGCACTGCTGGCACAGCACGTAGGCACCTCGCTTCGCGCCACCACCGATTTGCGCGCGGCGGTGCACGACAGCGACATCACGTTCATCGCCGTCGGCACACCGTTCGACGGCCAGCGCATCGACCTGCGCTACGTGCGCCAGGTGGCTGGCGAGATCGGAGCCGTCCTGCGCGACAAGACCACCTACCACGTCGTCGTGGTGAAAAGCACGGTCGTGCCGGGCACCACCGATGACGTGGTGCTGCCGGAGTTGGAGCGCGTCTCCGGAAAGAAAGCAGGCGTGGATTTCGGCGTGGGCATGAACCCAGAGTTCCTGACCGAGGGAGTCGCGATCGACGACTTCATGCGGCCCGACCGCATCGTGCTCGGCGGCATCGACCAGCGCAGCATCGAGGTGCAGCAGCGCGTCTACGCGCCGTTCGGCCAGACGCCCAAGATGGCCACGAATAACAAGACCGCCGAGATGATCAAGTACACATCAAACTCCGTGCTGGCCACGTTGGTCTCATTCTCCAACGAGATCGGCAACCTTTGCACGGCCCTCGGCGATGTCGATGTCGCCGATGTGATGCGCGGGGTGCACCTTGCGCGCTACTTCACGCCGACTCTCGAAGACGGCCGGCAGGTAAGAGCCCCGATCACCTCGTTCCTTTGGGCCGGCTGCGGCTATGGCGGCAGTTGCCTGCCCAAGGACACGAAGGCGCTGTCGGCACACGGTGCGGCACACGGGGAGCCGATGCGACTGCTCGATGCGGTGATCGCCACCAACGCGGCTCAACCGCAGCGCATGCTCGCGAAGCTGGAGGCCGGCCTGCGGTCGCTGGCCGGCGCGTCGGTTGCACTGCTCGGCCTAGCCTTCAAGGAGGGCACCGACGACGTTCGCGAATCACCTGCGATCGCCATCGCCCGCATGCTGGTCGAGCGCGATGTAAGCGTAATCGCCTACGACCCTATCGCCGTGCCGGCGGCACGCGCGGTGATGCCGGCACAGGTGCGGTACGCCGAATCGCTGGAGGAAGCCCTGCGCGATGTCGACGCGGCATTGCTGGTGACGCGCTGGGACGAGTTCCGCCGCGTGCCGGAGCTGCTGGCCGGCCGCAGCGCACCTCCGCTGGTCATCGACGGGCGTCGCATGCTCCAGCCCGAGGCGCTGGCGCGCTACGACGGCATTGGACGCTAGGACCCACGAGCGAGAACCGACATGAAAGTCGTTCTGTTCTGCGGTGGCCTCGGCACGCGCCTGCGCGAGCACTCGGCGACCATTCCCAAGCCGCTTGTCACGGTCGGCTATCGCCCGATCATCTGGCACCTGATGCGCTACTACGCGCACTTCGGGCACAAGGACTTCATCCTGTGCCTGGGCTACCGGGGCGACATGATCCGCGAGTACTTCCTGAACTATCGCGATTGCATGTCGGGCGATTTCACGCTGTCGCTGGCCGACCAGAAGGTCGAGATGATCGGCGAAGAAGCGCACGACTGGCGCATCACCTTCGTGGATACCGGCATGCACTCGAATCTCGGGCAGCGGCTCATGCGGGTGCGGCACCTGCTGCGCGAGGAACCGATGTTCCTCGCGAACTACTCCGATGGCCTGTCCGACCTCGATCTGCGCGCGGCGGTCGACGACTTCGAGCGCAGCGGAGCCACGGCGAGCTTCCTGGCCGTGCGCCCAGCCCAGAGTTTCCACACTGTGGTCATCGGCGAGGATGGCCACGTGCAGCGACTCGAATCGATGAACAAGTCAGACGTATGGGTCAACGGCGGCTTCTTCTGTCTGCGCCCCGAGGTCTTCGATGCGATGCGCGGCGGCGAGGAGCTCGTCGAGCAGCCGTTCAATCGACTGCTCGGGCAGCGCAAACTGCACGCCCGCAAGCACGAGGGTTTCTGGGCCGCGATGGACACCTTCAAGGACAAGATCGCACTCGACCGCATGGAGGCGCAGGGCCCGTGCCCGTGGATGGTCTGGCGCAACGGGTCCGCGGCCAGATGACCCCCCCCGCTGCAGTCGCCGCATCCGCGGTGGTCATCCATGGCAAGGCGCCGCCGGTCAGCCTAGCAATGCCGGCCTACAACTGTGAACGCTACATCGCGCAGGCGATCGAATCTCTGTTGTCGCAGAGCTACGGCGACTTCGAGTTCGTGATCTCCGACAACGCATCCACCGACGGCACGGAGTCGATCTGCCGCCACTATGCAGCCCTGGACCGGCGCGTACGCTATGTGCGTCGCAGCGAGAACGTCGGCGGTCCGGGCAATTTCCGCTATGTGTTCTCGCTGTGCACGGGCGGCTACCACAAGTGGTCCACCGCCGACGATCATTGGCATCCCGAGTTCTTGAAGGAAGCGGTGGCGGTGCTGCAGGCGCGCCCCGACGTCGTGCTCTGCTATCCGAGGACACGTCTCATCGACGCTGCCGGCGAGAAGATCGAGGACTACGCCGACGACCTCGCGCTCGAACAGGAATCAGCGCGTGAGCGCTGGCGCGCTCTGTATCGCCTGATCGGTCTGTGCAACGCCCACCTCGGTCTGCTGCGTCGAGAGGCCATGCTGAAGACCCGCCTCATCGCCGGCCATCCCGCATCGGACGTCGATTTCCTCGGCGAGATGGCATTGCAGGGCAAGTTCTGCGTGTTGCCAGAGATCCGCTTCTACCGCCGCTATCACCCGGCGTCGTCGAGTTGGTCGCGCCACGACTCCTCGCACCAGCAGGCCTACTACGCGCCGCAAGCGAGCAAGCGGATCGGGCTGGACCGTTGGCGGCGACTGTCGTTTCGTTTCGGCATGCTCGCCCGCGGCCCGCTCGGCGTCGCCGACAGGCTGGTACTGGCGGGCGACCTTCTGCACCAGATGCGTTGGGACCGGGCCGAACTGGTGCAGGAATTGAAGGGCCGCTTTCTCCCGCGCTAAATCGTCGCGCCCGCTTGGCACGACCGCTACCGAATGCCGCGACCCTCCCCGCGTAACTTCGACAATCCGGGTGCCGCCGCTGCGATGAATGACCCCGCCTCGATGGATCGCGCCAGCTACCTGAAGACGATTGCTTCGGCTGCCATCGCGGCAGCCTTCCTGACTACCTCGGGCGCCATGCTGATCGCATGGTCGAAACTGCCCCTCGTGCACTGGCTGGCCGCCATGCTCATCGGCGCGGCCTTAGTGTGTCTTGCCATCGTGAGCAGCGGCGGCATCGTGCTTGCGCGCCACCGCCGGGCGCACAGCGGCGCACCCGATCTCTACCGCGAGGCGAATGCATCTCGCAGCGCCGAGGCTTTGACCCGGGCGGAGGGCTTCCGCGCCGGCGCAGCGAGGCGCTTGGCAGCGCGCATGCTGCTCGGGCACGACTTTCTGGTCGGCGACGCGGTCGAAGTGCGCAGCTTGCCGGAGATCCTCGAGACGCTCGACGAGAACGGATGTCTCGGCGGCATGCCTTTCCAGGCCGAGATGGTTCGGTACTGCGGCCAAAAGGCCCAAGTCTTTCGTTCGGTGGACAAGATCCTCGACTACGGCCGCACGCGCGTGATGCGCCGTTTGCGAGGCTGCGTGCTGCTGTCCGATCTGCGTTGCGACGGCGACGACCATGGTCATTGCCAGGCCCGCTGCTACCTGATGTGGCGCACCGAGTGGTTGCGCCGCCCCGGTGAGCTCGCGCTGCGGCCGACCTCGACCTCGAGCGGCTGCGTGCTGGCTTCGCGCGGCATGCAGCCGCACGAGGGCCATATGCGGGAGCGCTTCCACTGTCAGTTCACCCATCTGCATGCAGCCAGCACGCCGATGCGTCCACATGAGCTCGGCAAGGACATCCGGCCACTGGTCGCGGGCAACGTGACGCTGCGCACCTGGATCGTTGCGATGGCCACGCGCCTGTTCAACTGGGCCCAGGCGATCCGCGGCGGTACGGGATGGCCGGCGCTGCCGAGGTACCCACAGCCCGCCGCTTTGATCGAGCCGACCCCGCTCGAGCCCGGCGACTCCGTGCATGTCCGCAGCGCCATCGAGATCGCTGGCACGCTCAACGAAAGGAACAAGCACCGCGGCCTGTGGTTCGACGGCGATCAGCTCAAGTTCTGCGGCTCGACGCACACGGTCCTCGCGCGTGTCGAGCGCATCATCGATGACGTGCACGGCCAGATGCTGCAGATGAAGACGCCCTGCATCCTTCTCAAAGGCGTTGACTATGCGGGCGAGACGCTCGGCTTCAGCGCGCAGCACGATCTCTTCTTCTGGCGCGAGGTATGGCTCCGGAAGATCCAGGAACCGACACTTGCCGGCGGCTGCGAACCGAGCTCGGGTGTTACTGGAGATCGTCCGCGGTAAGCACGTGACCACCGGTCGACTGCGCCACCCCAGAGCCGTCGTAGACGAAACGCTTGTTGGCCGCATCGAAGGTGACGCCATTCGGCAGCGATCCGCTGTGGGTGATCGTGAGCGGGTCGCCATCCGGCTCCGTGACGAATGCAGCGATAGAGAACACCGCAGGAACGCCTACCGTGAACGTGACCGTCGGCACGGTCGACCAGACGGGTGACCCGTTGTCATCCCCACCTCCGCCGTTGCCGCCCCCAGTGCCACCACCGGTGCCGCCGCCTCCGGAGCCCGATGTCGAGTCGCCTGCACCGCTCTCTGGAACGTCAACTCCGTCGCCGCCGCCACTGCAGCCCATGACGGCGAAAGTGCCAGCCGCCAATACGGCGCGGCGCGTGAGCGACTTCGATGGTGCCCTGTCGGCCATACTCGATACCCTCGATTCGACGCCGATGGTAGTCGCAATCCCGACCGACGGATGACGTGCCCTACCGAACATGACGTCGGCTTGCACTTCTTTCACTCGCTCGCGCACCAATGTAGGCGCGGTCCGCATGGCGGTGGCTTGACCGTATCATGATTGTTCGCAGCAGGCGCGCGGGGTCGGCGTTCGGCACCCGGTGCAGCTCACAAGTTGGAAGGAAGAGGCCATGACCCGTTCTGCATCCGCGCCGTTCGGCGTGCGCATCGCGCCGGCCGGCGCGGTGCCGGCATGGTGGCGCAACCTGGCGCCGGGTGCGTGGACCACCATCGCTGCGGGAGAGGGCCGAACGCTCGATTCGCGCAAGCCGGCCGCTGCAGCAGGCTTTCCCAGTCTCCTGTCCAACCATGCGAGCCTTGCCACGGCATGGACCGGGGCGTGCGTCGATCAAGCGCGGCGCGAGTATCTGCTGTGCGCGAGCGGTGGCCACGCCGACTATGCCGGCAACGAGTGTTATGGCTTGCGCCTGTCCGAGGAGCAGCCCGCATGGGTTCGGCTGTGCGAGCCCACTCCGCTCGGAGATCCCCTCTACCCTGCGGTATCCGCCGGGCCGACGCCTCATCCGAACCCGCACCTGTCTCCGCCCGGCGTTGGACTGCCATGGCGATGGATGGACGGCAACGGCGACGGTCTGGCCGACAACTGGAACATCTCGGCGAACTATCAGACCTCGATCGCAGCTGCGGTCTTCGGAGACGGCCGCAGCCGCGCGATGCACACCGCGGGCTACCCGCACTATGTCGAGGTCGGTGCCGGCGCCGGGCGCATCTGGTTCCCGATGCAGAACTCGGTGACCAGCGGCGATGGCGGCACGGTTCTGCAGACCGTTTCGTTCGATCGCAACGAGGCGCGGCAGGTGCTTGCCGATGCCATCCCCGGCTCGACCCCGCCGACCTACAACGCCGCCGTGAACCCCTGGCGGGTGGACCATGGGCGATTCGCCGGCCTCCCGCAGGGTGCTGATGCTTCAGGCTGGCACTTTTGCGTGAGCGCACTGGACCCGGTGACCGGAGACATCTGGTCGTGCCCGCCTACGCTCACGAACAACATGTATGGCCTGACCCGCACGAACCCCACGTACAAGGGGGCGTATTTCACGCAGTCGTCGAACTGGTCATGGTTCCCCGGGGCGTTCATGGTCGTGGCACACGATCCGGATGTGCGCCTGCTGATCGTGGGGATCTGCACGCGCAACGAAATCTACGTCAAGCGGCTCGATGACGATGCGCAGCGATTCGTGCGCGTGGTCCTGCCCAACGATGGCTTCAATTGGGACCCCAGTGGGCGCTGGAGTTTGCCCGAGTATGGCAACCGCGACCGAGTCGGCGTCAATTCCATGCCCAACCGCGTGATGTCAGCCTGTTACCACGCGCCCTCCCAGTCCGTCTTGCTCGCCGAACCGTTCTTCCTCGGCGGCGCCATGCGGCGGCTGCGCATTCCGGTGACCACCAATCGCGCCTACAACCCAGCCGGTGCGTGGAGTTGGGAGACGCTGGGCCCGCAATACCTGCGCGGCGCCGGCACACCCCCGACGCAGATGGAGGGCGTGACGCAGGGTACGTTCACCAAGGTCAGGATGATAGACGACATGGGAGACGGCAACGCCGCGCTGGTCTACACCGAGTCGACCACCGGACCGACCTTCGTCTACAAGGTTCCGCTATAGACGCGAACTCTCAGCGGCCGGCCGGCGGCGCCGCGGCGCTCGCCGCAGCCGGAGCCTCGTGCGGTGGCAACGAGAACGCGTAGAGCACGTTGCCGGCAATGATCGCGAAGTACTGCACGCCGTCGATCGCGTAGGCCGCCGGGCCCGCATTGACGAGAGCCCCCGGGCGAAACGTCCACAGCTCCTTGCCGTTGTCGGCGTCGAGGATGCTCAGCCGCTCCATGAAGCCGGCGAAGACGAGACCGCCGTCGGTGGACAACAGACCCGTGATGCGCGCGTATTGGTGGAAGTCCCCTTGGTCCAGCCGCGTCGCCCACCGCTCGGCGCCGGTATCCGGATCCAACGCCTTCACCGCCATGACCGCCGGGCGGTTGGTGGCCAGAAGGGTCGTGCCGCGCATCGTCATCGTGCCGGGCTTGAGCTTCTGGTCCACGCGGAAGTACAGCGTCGCCGCATCGACCGTCGGCACGAAGTGCAGGTGGCGCTTGGCGTCGTACGACGGCGGCCACCAGTTGGTGCCGCCGTGCAACCACGGGTACACGAGGTTGCCGTCTTCGGTGGGCAGGGTGTCCGGCTCGCGGATTGGATGCCCTTTCGCATCGAGCCCTTTGGCCCATGTCTGTTTGACGAACGGCCGACCGTAGAGGAACTTCCCGGTGCGGCGATCGAGCGCGTAGTAAAAGGCATTGCGGCTCGCCATCAGAGCTGCCGGGATCTTTTCTCCCTGCCAAGTGATGTCGGCAAGGATGAGCTGCTGCGTGGCATCCCAGTCGTGCACGTCAGCCGGCGTCAACTGGAAGTGCCACAACAGCTTGCCGGTCTTGGGCGCCAACGCGATGATGGAGTTTGAGTAGAGGTTGTCGCCCTGGCGGCTGCGGTTGTCGAAAGGCGGCCACGGGTTTCCGGTTGACCAGTAGAGGATGTCGAGTTTCGGGTCGTAGGCGCCGAGGCTCCAGGTTGAAGCGCCGCCGGTTTTCCAGGAGTCGCCGGCCCAGGTGTCGTGCCCTGGCTGGCCGGGGCCTGGCACGGTGTCGAACTGCCACAAGCGCTTGCCGTCGGCCACCGAGAACGCGGCCAGGAAGCCGCGGATGCCGGTTTCACCACCGGCCACGCCGACAACGACCTGACCGTCGAGCACCAACGGCGCCGTGGTCATCGAATAGCCGGCGCGATAGTCCGCTACCTGCACCTCCCACAGGCGCCTGCCGGTGGCCGCATCGAGCGCAATGAGCCAGGCATCGAGCGTGGCAACGAAGACACGCGAGCCGAGCACCGCGACGCCCCGGTTGAACGCGCCGCAGCACACTGGCAGCTTCGACGCATCGATCGCGCGCGTGAAGCGCCACAACTCGCGCCCGTTGCGCGCATCGAGCGCCACCACACCGTCGGGCGCCTCGGTTACGAACATGATGCCGTTGACCACCAGCGGCGTCGCTGCGAGGGGCTTCGTCGCCGGCCGCAATTGCGCCGCCCAGGCCACGCGCAGGTTGTGCACGTTGTGGCGATTGATCTGGTCGAGACGACTGTGTCGATGGGCCAGCAGATCGCCCGAATACATGAGCCAGTCCTCGGGATGCTCGGCGGCATTGAGCAACCGGGTGAACGGCACATCGATCTTCGGCGCCACACTGGCCCTCTTGCGCGCCGCCTCGCGGGCCCAGGCGCGGCCCTTCACGCTCAGATAGGAGTGCACCTCCCAGATCTCCCGCTCGCTTAACGGCTGGGGAGCCATGGCGGTGTCTTTGCGGCCCCACTTCGCGGTCGAAAAGAACGCCCAGTCGGATGCGCGCTCGATGAAGGCCTGCAGGCTCGGTGCCGACCCACCGCCACCTTCGAGGCCGTGGCAGGCGGCACATACGCGGCGATAGTGCTCTTCGCCGCGCTTGGCGTAGGCGGCGTCATCGGTGAACACGTTGAGGATGCCGGACTCGGCCGTGGTCGAGTGGGTGTTGAGTTGGCCCAGATAGACCGGGCTGCCGGGCATCAGCCACCGTGCCAGGTCGAGTGCAGGCACCTCCGGCAGGTGTCCGCCGAGCTTCAGGCCGATGACATCGAGGCGCCATCGCACGTCGGGCACCGCCGCAGCGAGTGCGGCCATGCCACCGATCAGCACGGCGACGCCCACCGCCAGCCCACGCCAAGACAGCAGTTTCGAACGCATTAGCAACCCCGCCCGCCAGCGCACACGCAAAGCCACGATGCTACCCCGCAGGATCTGCGCGGCCATCAACTTGTACGCGCCGGCATCGAAACGCGGGGCATGTCCACGGCTCGCTGATGCGAACACCTGTGAAGCAGTCGACGTTCACGCAGCGCAACGGCGCCGCGTAAGCGATTTGCACGCCGAAGACGACCTGTCGCCAGCGACGTTGTGATAAAAGTTCTGCCCTTCCGACCCCGGATCCATCGGTGACCGCAGCCAAGACCGACATGCAAGCCGCGAACTCCCCCGGAGCCTGCGCGACACCCGCGCACGGCTACGCCTGCCGGTTCTGCGGCGCCAGGCTGCGCCACACGTTCGTGGATCTCGGCACCAGTCCGCTTTGCCAGCGACACGTGACGCCGGCGCGCTTCGACCACGCCGAGTCGATCTATCCACTACACGTATACGTGTGCGATGCGTGCTTTCTGGTGCAGTTGCCCGCCTACGTGGCACGCGAGGAGATCTTCGACGCCGAATACGGCTACTTCTCCGGCTTCTCCGACACCTGGCTTCGCCATGCCGAAGCGTATGTGCAGATGATGACGCCGCGCTTTGGGCTCGGGTCCGGCAGCCGTGTGGTCGAGATCGCCAGCAACGATGGCTACCTGCTGCAGTACTTCAAGCGCGCCGGCGTGCCCGTACTCGGCATCGAGCCGACCGAGAACACCGCCGAGATCGCCATCGCCAAGGGCATCCCGAGTCTGGTCGAGTTCTTCGGTCGTGACTGCGCGGCACGAGTGCGCGAATCGCACGGCCCGGCGAACCTGATCCTCGGCAACAACGTGCTGGCGCACGTGCCGGACATCAACGATTTCGTGGGCGGCATTAAGACACTTCTCGCGCCGGAAGGTATCGTGACGATGGAGTTTCCGCAATTGTTGCATCTGATTGGGCGCAACTACTGGGACACGATCTACCACGAGCACTTCTCGTACTTGTCGTTCACGACCGTCGAGAAGGTGTTCGAGCATCACGGCATGACGATGTTCGACGTGGACGACATTTCCACGCACGGCGGCTCGATCCGTATCTACGCGTGCCATGGCGGCGACGCCTCCAAGGCGATAAACCCGCGCGTGGCCGCGATGCGCGAGCGCGAACAGCGGGCCGGTCATTTCGATCTTGGCTACTACCGTGATTTCGGCGAACGCGTGAAGGAGTCCAAGCGGGCCATTCTGGAGTTCCTAATCGCCGCCAAGCGGCGCGGCAAGCAGATCGCGGCCTACGGCGCGCCCGGCAAGGGCAACACCTTGCTCAACTATTGCGGCATTCGCACCGATTTGATCGACTACACGGTCGACCGCAGCCCGCACAAGCAAGGCAACTTCCTACCCGGCACGCGCATTCCGATCCATGCGCCCGACAGAATCCGCGAGACGCGCCCCGACTATCTGTTCCTGCTGCCCTGGAACCTGAAAGACGAGATCATCGACCAGATGAGCATCATCCGCAGTTGGGGCGGCAAGTTTGTCGTGCCGATTCCGACCGTGCAGGTCATCGCGTGATGGCTGTCGACGCCGGCGCGTCGGAAGGCGACATCGGCGCGCGATTGCATGCCTTCGTACGCGAGCTCTTCCCGCTGTGCCGCAGCATCACGGGCGCAGGCACACGCAAGACGCTCGATGCCATCGAGCAGCTCGTGCCGCTGCAGCGACTCGAGGTGCCCTCGGGCACCAAGGTGTTCGACTGGGAAGTCCCGCAAGAGTGGAACGTGCGCGACGCCTGGATCAAGAACGCCGCCGGCGAGCGGGTGGTGGATCTCCAGCGCCACAACCTTCATCTGGTGAGCTATTCGATGCCGGTGCGAGCCCGCATGTCGCTCGAAGAACTGCGCCCGCACCTGTTCACCCTGCCGGAACATCCGAGATGGATTCCGTACCGCACCAGCTACTACCGCGAGACCTGGGGCTTCTGCCTGACGCACGAGGCGCTGCAGTCTCTTCGCGAAGGCCAATACGAGGTCTGCATCGATTCCACGCTGGCGCCCGGTTCGATGAGCCTGGGCGAGGTCGTGCTGGAGGGGGAGTCGAGCGACGAAGTCCTCGTATGGACCCACGTGTGCCATCCCTCGCTGGCCAACGACAATCTGTCGGCGATCGCCGTCGCCGCGCACCTGGCCCGCTCACTCGCCGAGCGCACGCGCTCGCTCACCTACCGCTTCGTTTTCGCGCCGACCACCATCGGCTCGATCACCTGGTTGGCGCTCAACGAGTCGCGAGTCCATCGGATCCGCCACGGGCTCGTGCTGGCTTCGCTCGGCGATCGGGGTCCCTTCGTGTACAAGCGCAGCCGGCGCGGCAATGCGGAGGTTGACCGCGTCGTCGAGTTCGTGCTGGGCCAGGCCGGGTCGACCGAGGACTTCGCCCCATACGGCTACGACGAGCGTCAGTTCTGTTCGCCCGGGTTCGATCTGCCGGTCGGCCGACTGACGCGCACGCCCAACGGGCGTTATGCCGAGTACCACAGCTCGGCGGACGACCTCGAGTTCGTGACTGCACATTCGCTCGGTGCTTCGCTGCGACTGTGCGAGCGCATCTGCGCAGTTCTCGAACGCAATCGCCGCTACCGCAACCTGTTGCCCAAGTGCGAGCCCCGGCTCGGACCGCGCGGGTTGTACCGGAACGCTTCGGGGCGCAACCCCAGCCAGTTCGAACATGCGCTGCTGTGGGTGCTCAACCAGTCCGACGGCACCCGTGACCTGCTATCGATCGCACGGCGAGCGAACATCGAGTTCTCGCTGGTGGCACAAGCCGCCGATGCGGCGCGCGAGGCCGGGCTGCTGGAGGCGGTGACGTGAGCGGGCACGACGCCGTCGCCGTCGCGCCGCCGGCAGGGTCGGTCGCACTCGTGACGGGGGGCGCCGGCTTCATCGGCAGCCATCTCTGCATCCGGCTCGCGGCTGTGGGCGTGGCGGTGCACTCGGCCAGCCGCCGCGCGCAGGCGAGCATCGATCGGGTTCAGCATTGGTCGGTCGATCTGTCGGACGCCCTTGCGGTCGAGCAGCTGGTTGATCGAATCCGACCGGACTACGTCTTCCACCTGGCCGGTCACGTGCAAGGCGCACCGGACCTGAAGCATCTGCTGCCTGCTTTTCGCAGCAATCTGCAGACCACCGTCAACCTGCTGACTGCGGTCGCCGAACGCGGATGCCGGCGCTTCGTGATGACCGGCTCGTTCATGGAGCCTGCCGGCACGTCGGCCGACTCGACGCCGACTTCGCCGTATGCCGCGGCAAAGTGGGCGAGCTCGGCATACGTTCGGATGTTTCACAGGATCTACGGCGTGCCGACCACCACGGCGCGGGTCTTCATGGTCTATGGACCGGGACAGCACGATCTCACGAAGCTGGTCCCATACACCATCTGCACTTTGCTCAACGGCGAGGCGCCCAAAATCACGAGCGGCCGCCGCCTCGTCGATTGGATTCACGCCGAGGATGTCGCCGACGGGTTCGCTCGCCTGGCCGTGGCCGAGGGCGCACTCGGCAAGACGGTGGATCTCGGGTCCGGGTCGCTGATATCCACGTTGGACCTCGTGACGACTATCTGCAGACTCGTGTCCCCGACCATCCTGCCGGAGGTCGGTGCCCTTCCCGACCGCCCGATGGAGCCGACCGCGGTGGCCCAAGTCGATCAGACTTTCGCCGACATCGGTTGGTCGCCCCGCATCGGGCTCGAAGAAGGTCTGCGAGGCACCATCGACCACTACCGAAGGCAGCCGGGGTTCTGACGCCATGAAGAAGATCGCAGTATTGGGGACCGGCATGGCGGCATTCGGTGCCGCTCATCGACTTGTCGGAAGTCCCGTCGATGTGGTGCTGTACGACAAGGCATCGTTCTTTGGCGGGCAGACCGTGTCGTTCCGGTCTCCCTCGGGCTTCACGTTCGACAAGGGGCCGCATGTCTCGTTCACCAAGGACGAGCGCATTCAGGCATTGCTGGCCGACGCGGTGGACGGTCGGTTCGAGACGGTGCAGTACAAGCTCGAGAACCACTGGAAGGGCCATCGGCTGCCGCATCCGGTACAGACCAACATGCACGGCCTGCCGGTCGATGTCATGGCCAAGGTCATCGATGACTTCGCCAGGCAGAGCCTGCTCCAGACCGATGTGCGGAACTACGAAGACTGGCTCGTCAACGCCTACGGTCGTTACTTCGCAGAGAACTTCCCGGTCCAGTACACGGAGAAGTACCACACCACTTCGCCGCGCAACCTGACCACCGACTGGATCGGCCCGCGCATGTACCGGCCGTCGCTCGAGGAGGTGCTGCGCGGCGCGCTCGCACCGGCAACAAGCAGCGTCCACTACATCACCGGCTTTCGCTATCCATCTCGCGGCGGCTTCATGAGCTACCTCGAGAAGTGGGCGCGCGATGTGGCGATGAAGCTCTCGCACGAGGTCGTGCGGATCGACACCAAGCGGGCGCTCTTGACCTTCGCCAACGGAGTGCAAGCACACTACGATGCGCTGGTCTCGTCGATCCCGCTGCCCGAACTCGTGCCGCGCATCGCGGGCGCGCCTGACGACGTGCGTGCGGCAGCCGACCGCCTGGCTTGTTCGGGTTGCGTGCTGGTCAATGTCGGTGTGCAGCGCCCGGATCTCACGCCGGCGCACATCAGCTACTACTACGATCGCGACATCGTGTTCTCGCGCACGAGCAGCCCGCACCTGATGTCACCGCACAACGCGCCGCCGGGCTGCGGTGCCGTGCAGGCGGAGGTCTACTTCTCGAAGAAGTACCTGCCACTCGCCGGGTCACCGGCCGACTACGTGCAACCGGTGATCCGGGATCTGAAGCGTGTGGGGCTACTGCGGGAGGATGACCGGATCGTGCTGGAGGAAGCTCGCTTGATCGACTACGCGAACATCATCTTCGACCACGACCGGCCCGAGGCGCTGCGTATCGTGCATGGCTTTCTCGACGACATCGGCATTCGCCACTGCGGACGCTACGGTGACTGGGCATACTACTGGACCGACGACAGCTACAGGAGCGGCGAGGTCGCCGCGGAGCGTGCGCTCGGCGATCTGCGTTGACACGCGGCACGAGAGCCGAAACGGCGCCGTCCACCTCTTGCATGGCTCTCGCCGCTGCGAATCGATCGGTGCACACGAGCGAGAATTGCGCCTAGCATGAAACGACGAATCTTCCTGAAGACCTCCGCCACCGGTGCCGCCTGGTTGTCGATCGCGGCGTGCGGTGGCGGAAACGACACGCAAGCGACTGCCTCGGCGCCGACGCCTGCACCCGCACCGGCGGCCCCTGCACCCGCGCCTTCACCCGTACCGGCGGCCCCTGCACCCGCGCCTTCACCCGCACCGGCGGCTCCTGCACCCGGGCCGGCACCCGCGCCGCCGGCTACCACACCCGGGCCGGGCGGGTACTTCATCGATTTCTCCGCGGCCTCCGCAGAAGACCCGCTATCCGTAGGCGGCGTCTGGAGCAACAACACCCAGGGTGTCGGCGGCAACGTCGCTCCCGGCAATCTCGCGAGCATGCGCGTGGCGCGCGCCTCCGGCACGACAACCCTGATTGCGCAGCACGCCGCTGCCCCCGTCATCGACTACAACGACAGCTTCGCGTTCGTGCCCGGCATCAGCTCGGGCAACATGCGCGTCACGGCGGTCGTCTACCGCGCGAGCGGCTACAGCCCGAGTGCCAATCACGAGATCGAGATCATCCTCGGCTGCCGCACGACGGCAGGCGGCAACCACCGATGGATCGAATGCCTGTGGAGCGCGCAGGGTGCCGCCGACATCGTTGACCTGGACGGCGGGCCGAGCGGTTTCACCGTGATCGGCGTCAACACCGGGCAGGTCGCCGGCCCGCGCGACGGCGACGTGTGGGTGGCCGAGTTGCACCGCGCCGCCAACACTGTGCGCTGGTGGGTCAATGGCACGCTCGCCTGCACTGCGGTGCACCCGCTGATCAGCAACCTGGGCGATGGCGCCGGCATCGCGGCGTTCATGCGACCGGGCGACACCGACCCCGGTGCACTGGGATTCCGAAGCGTGCGCTGCGAAGCGATCTGACCGGTCAGCTTCGGCGCTGGCGCCCCCCGGTAGCGACGAGCAAACCCGTGCGAATGAAGGCCGCCATCGCCAAGGGCGCCGCGTGGATGGTGCTGTTTCGCCTGTTCGACCGCTCGATCGGCATCGTGAGCACGGTCGTGCTGGCACGTGTGCTGCTGCCCGCCGACTTCGGCCTCATCGCGATGGCCATGTCGGTGATCGCGCTGATCGAACTGGCCACTTCCTTCAGCTTCGACGTCGCGCTGATCCAGAAGAAGGACCCGACCCGGGAACACTACGACACGGCCTGGACGCTGAACCTGCTGATGGCCGCTGCCGGCGCCGCGGTCACGATCGCGCTGGCCTGGCCCGCTGCGCGGTTTTATGGCGATCCGCGGGTGACGCCCGTGATGCTGGCGATCGGCCTGATCTGGCTGACCGCGGGCTTCGAGAACATCGGCATCGTGAACTTCCGGCGCAGCATGGACTTCGGCCGGGAGTTCCGCCTGATGGCGTCCAAGCGCGTCATCTCCTTCGCGGTGACCATGATCGCGGTTTGGATCTTTCGCTCGTACTGGACCCTGGTCGTGGGCATGGCGGCGGGGCGGATCGCCGGGGTGGCGCTGAGCTACGCCATGGAGCCGTTCCGGCCGCGGCCGGCACTGGTACATGCGCGCGAGTTGTTCTCGTTCTCTGGCTGGATCGTGCTGGGCAATCTGGCCCTGGTGCTGATGACCCGCGCTCCGCACTTCGTGATCGGCCGGATGTTCGGCGCGCAGAGCCTGGGTGCCTACACCGTGGGCGCCGAGATCGCGAATCTGCCGCATACCGAACTCGTCGCACCGGTCAATCGCGCGATGTTCCCCGGCTTCTCGCGCTTGACCGACAACATGGACGCATTCCGCAAGACCTGTGTCGAGGCCACGGCGGCGATCTTCCTGCTGGTGATGCCGGTGAGCGTGGGGGTGGCTTTGCTGGCGCCACAGATCGTGCGCATCCTGCTCGGCCAGAAGTGGCCCGAAGCAGTGCCGGTGATCCAGATCCTGTCTTTCGCCGGAGCCGTCTCGGCACTGACCTCCAACAACATGTCGGCCTACCAGGCGCTGGGCAAGCCCAGCCTCGGCGCGGTCACGCTGGTGGTGCGCATGCTCTTGCTGCTGCTGTGCCTGTGGACGTTGACGGCCCGCCATGGCGTGCTCGGCGCGGCCTACGCCGAGGTCATCGCCGCGCTCGGCAGCCTAGCGGTAAGCGTGCCGATCCTCGCACGCACGCTCGGCCTCAGCCCGCTGACCTATTTCGGCGCGCTGCTCCGCCCGATGATCGCGAGCGCGCTGATGGGCCTTGCGCTGCACGCGGTGCTTCCCGGGCAGCGGCCCGATGCCGGGGTGCTCGATGCCGTGGGCTGGCTCATTGCGGGGTCGTTGCTCGGTGCCTTGGTTTACGCCGCCGCCGCGGCGACCCTCTGGTGGATGGCGGGCCGCCCCCAAGGCGTGGAGGTGGCCGTGTTCGATCGCCTGCGCGAAACACTGCGAGTGCGGCGCGCGCGCGGCACGCCATGAGGGCCGAGCGGGGCCGCACGGGCCTCGTGGTTGGCATCGCCATCACCACGCTGCTGCTGGGAGTGGGCAATCTCGTGGTCTGGTGGCCGCTATGGCACCACTTGCGCGTCGACCCGGGAGTCGTCGATGCCGAGGTGGTGCGGGGCCATCGCCAGGTTCCCTCGGATGCCGTGTTGGGTGCGGTGGCCAGCGCATCGATGATGACCGATCACCCGTTGCACGGCGATGCTGCGGTGCTGGCGGCGCGCCGCATCCTGCAGGGCGAACTCGTGCTGCCGGCCTTGCCCGCGGTACCGATCGCCACGGCATTCTCTCCTTCGCATCTCGAGCTCGGCGTGCCGGTCCAGCAGGTCTTTCTGGCTAGTCTCATCGTGCCGGACCTGCTGCTGCGAGCTTACGAGTACGATCCTGATCCCGCGTTCCTGGCAGCGGCGACGCACTACCTTCGCGGCTTCATCGCATACGAAGCCGGCGCCTGGTTTCCCGCCAGCCTGGAGTTCAATGCACACGCGGTGGCCAACCGCGCCGCGGTGCTGGCGCGGTTCTGGCGTCATGCCCGATCCGCGGCCGACGAATCGCTGGCGCACGATGTCCATCTGCTGGCGCAGCGCACCGCGGCACTGTTGTCCGCGCCAGCGCACTTCATCGCCGCCACGAACCACGGCGTGATGCAGAACATCGCCTTGCTGCAGCTCGCGGCGGCTTTCCCGGGACTGCCCGGCATCGAGGCGCGCCGCGAACTGGCCTTGCAGCGGCTGGACAAGCAACTGCCGATGTACATCGCCGCCGATGGCGGTGTGCTGGAGCATTCGGCGGGGTACCACTTCCACGGCGTGGTGCTGAGCGGCTATGTGGTGCGGCTGCTGGAGGCAATGGGCCTGCCGGTGCCGCCTCGTTGGCAGCAGGCACATGAAGCGACGCGCCGGGTGCTGGCCATGATGCAGCGGCCCGATGGCTCGCTGCCACCGGTGGGCAACACCTACCGCTACTCCTGGCGCCTGCCCGCCCTGGTCGAGCCTGACGCCGACGGCTGGTCGCGCCGGCTGCAGGACAGACCTTCGTACACGCTGACGCTGCCGCTGTCCGGGCAATCGATCTGGTGGGATCGCGAGGGGCCCGGCGGTGTCGGCATCCAGACAGCCGTGCCTTGGGGCTGGTTCTCGCAGAACGGGCATGCCCGGGCGCAGGAACTAAGCCTGCTGATCTGGGCCAGCGGCGTCGACTGGAGCACGAACACGGGATACTGGCCCAACAGCGACAACGATGCCGCGCGGGTCGTGGGTTGGGTCGGCGGCAACGGCCCGCATGTCATTGGCGAAGCCGCGCAGAGCCGCCGTCACACGACGCTGCTGGCGCAGGCAGAGGATACCGGACTGCGGCTGCTGGATCTCGAGCGGGTCACGCACGAGGGTCCGCGCGTGCGGCGCCAGATCATCCAGTGGCGGATCAGCTGCTGGATCGTGCTGGACTCGTTCGAAGATCCGCAGCGTCGGCCGCTGCGCGTGCTATGGACCGGTGCGCCGGAGACATCGCAGGCCGCGGCGGGCGAGCGTGCATTCGTGCTGCACCGGGAGGGCAGTCCGATCGGCGTAAGCCTTGCCGTGGAGGGCGCTCCCGGCATCGAGGCCCGGCCATTGCGCGGCAGCCGCGAGCCCTTCGGCGGCTGGGTGGCACACGACCGCAGAGTGTCTCCGGCACCCGCCGTCGACCTGCGGGTGCCGGCCGGTTGGGCGCTGACCACGCTGGCGCTTTCGTCCGCCGACAGCACCACCGCCCGGCGTGCCCGCATGCTGCGCTTTAACGGGCCGCTGGAGTGGACGCTCCAAGTGCCGCTTCCGGACGATCGGAGCGTCACCCTCACCCGCCGCGGCGCTGAACTGGCGATCGACGAACCTGCAGGCCGCAGAGCGATCGCTCTGGCCGCGCCCGACGCGGTCAGCCGCGAAGTGGCTGCGATCGAGCGAGCGGGCGACTCGATCCGGACCGAGTTCCCGCGGTTTCGCCCCGCCATTGCAGAGCGCCGGCAACGCTCCTGGATGCTCGCCGGCGCATGGTTCGTGACGTGCGCAGCGCTCGTGGGGCGCGCGCTGCGCCGCCGCGGCTTCGCGCCGGGGCGCAGCGGCGCTGCGGCTTAACGCGGCCGCACGCTCCAGACCGGTTCCACATCGAACCAGTCGCGCAGTTGGCTCCAGTTCGAGGCCGCCGTCATCCGGTTGTACGCAGCCTGCGCACCGGTCACGCCGTGCTCGACCGCGTATGCGAGGGCCGGCTGCAGGTTGCCCCAGTACGAGGTCGCGTCGGGGAAGTACGAACCTCGCAGGTCGCCTTCGGCCCGCGGCCCTGGCGATGCACCGGCGAAGGTGGCGGTGTACACCTGGCCCCAATTCGAGTACCACGGGCCCGAACCGCCTTCGAAATCCGGGCTATCGGTGGGAGCGATGGCAATGGTGTAGGGCGCCGCGTCGCGGTAGAGGAATTCGTTGGCGCCGGCTGTGCCGAAGCGCCCCACGATGCTGGTGGCTTTCCAGGCGAAGAACTGGTCGAGCTTGGCGAGCACGCCGCTCGACAGTGGCAACCGCAATGACTTCGTGTACCCCATCGCGGCGGTGAAGAAGTCCTGCATCCAGGTGGCTTCCAGGTACACGCCGTCGCCATCCGTGTAGTCGGAATACGGGGTCACGAACCCCAGCGGGTTGTGCGCGCGTGCCACGTACCGGGCGTGATAGAAGTTGATGTTCGCCTCCATGCTGGCGGAGAACTCGGCCTGCAGGTTGTCACCGTCGGGTGTGATCGCACAGGCTTGCGCCAAGCTGCGCAGCGCCCAGGCGGCGCCGCGCGTGGTGTTCGCGCCGGAGTTGCTGCGCATGACGCCGGCGGCGAAGTTGCGCTGGGCGTCGGGATTCTTCAGGAAATGCAGTACCGCCTGGAATTGGGCTGTTTCCAGGTGATACATCCGCCCCGTGATCAAGTAAGCGACGTAGCCCATCGCAGGTGCATGCGTGTTCGTGTAGCCCGGCGGCCGGGTCCCCGATGCGCTCGGCGTGTAGCTGTTGGTGGACGAGGCGCCGGTGTTCGTCACGCCGGAGCTGCCGTCGATGCACAGGTTGGGATATGCCGACATGCGCGCGGGACGGTGGGTGGTCTCGTCGCGATAGTGGATGCCGTAACGCCCGGCGCTGTAGCCGTTGCGCTGCACCGTGGACCACAGTTGCGAGGCGGTGGAGGTCAGATAGAGCACATCCCATTCGGGAAGGATCCCGATCGACGGGCTGTAGCCGCCTGTGCCGATGCCGTTGGGAAAGCTGCCTTGCTGCAGTGGAGTGAACGATGCAGGCTGGCTGGTGACCACATTGGCGTTGACCGCCACGTTGGCCCAATAGCTCGGCACCAGCCGCGTGCTCTGGAAGTAGGCACTGTCATGCTTGACGGCGACCAGCGGGGCTGCTGCGAGCCAATGCGACAGCGCTGTGCCCGACACGAGCGGCGTGCGCTGATGGTTCAGCAGCGCGATGTCGGCCGAGAAGCGCTGCGATCCTCCGAGGGTGAAGGAATAGGTCGCGCTCTTGGCGCCCGGCGCGGCGACCATCAGGTAGCCGTTTTCCACCCACGGCAAGACCTCCACGGCCCCTCCGGCAAACAGCCGTACCTCAAGCCAGGCCACCAGGTGCGGGTCGCTGCCGATGGCGCGCCGATAGATCCACGACGACATCTGCGGCCCTGCGATCCAGGTTTGCGTCGGCGTGTCCCAGTCGGCGCCCGCCCACGACACCGAGCCGTACGATCCGCAGGCGATCGATGCTGTGATCCCGGTGGCACGCAGGTCGGCGGTGCCGAGCGTGTTGCCGCTCGGCGCCGTGGAGGTCGCTGAAAGCGACACCGCCAGAGGCGTTGCGGCTTGCAGCGCGGCCCTGCCGGCCAGCACGGCAAACTTCACGCTGCCGTCGGGCCAGCGGTTCTTGACGGTGGCCTGAAACCCAGGGATCGATGCCGCAATGTGCTGCCCGCTCGGGATGTCACCTTGGCGGAACGGGAATCCGACCACAAATGGGGCCGCGGCTTCGGCGCTGGTCGATATCAGCGAAAACTGCCTCGCGCCGGTCGGGGCCGGAGCCGGAGCGCCCGGTTCCGCCGGGGGCGACGGTGGGGTGGGCGCGGGTGGCGTGGGTGCCGGCGGTGTCGGTGCCGGCGGTGTCGGTGCCGGCGGGGTCGGTGCCGGCGGGGTCGGTGCCGGCGAGGGATCGGGTGTGCCCTCGAGTGGCGCGGCGCCTTGGGCCGCCTCGCTCCCGCCGCCGCAAGCGGCCAGGCACACGGTGCCCATGCCGAAGGCCAGGAGCAACCTTCGCCGTCGATCGTCAGGCGTGGGTTGCGCTTGCCCGAGCCCCGGCTCGGCGGACTGGTCTGAATCTCGCTTCATGCAGTGCAGTGTCCCCGAATCGAACCCGCGCCATGCAAGCCAATGTCACAGCCTCATCATCGCGTGCATCCGCGGTCACGCCGCTGCCGCTTCGGCTCAGTGCAGGCTCGACAGAGGTACCGCCTTGCCGTCGGGTGGCGTGGTTTCGACTCGGCGCAGTGCTTCGTTGAGTTGCCTTTCGTTGGGCATCACGCGCAGGCCCTCCTTGAGGATGTCGATCGCTTGCTGGCGACGGCCAAGTTGCAGATTGACGCTCGCCAGCTCAACGTAGGGAGGCCAGTAGTCCTGCTTGCTCTCGCGCGAACGATCGAGGAACTCGACCGCCAGCGGCCACTCGCCCAGTGCGGCGTGGTAGGTGCCCAGGCGATAGAACAGCTCGGGAAGCAGCACGAAATCGGACTCGCCGTTGCGCAGCACGTAGTGAATGTCGGAGATGGCACGCCGCAGCAAGGCGGCGCGCACCTCCGGTGTCACGCCACCGAACTGCGACCGGTGCACCATCAAGAGTGCCCAGCAGTAGTGATGCACGTGGGCCAGCGTTGGCCCGAGCTTGGCGAGCCAGTCGGCGCGCACGGGATCCGCCGGCCCGCCGCGGTGATAGCCCACCGTGTAGGGACAGTACTCCGGCAGTCGCGCCATCTCTCCGGCCGTGGGATTCGACACGTTGAACGGGTCTGCCCAAGCCGTGGCTGCGGTCAGCGCGCAGGCGAACCGGCCTGCGATCGACCGCAGCCAGCCCAGCCAGCGCATTCGTGGGTGCGTAGGGTTCATCGAGCCAATCCGCCGGGGCGGCCGCCCCGGTGGCGCAGATTCTATGGAGTTTGCACCGTGTCACGCTCCCCTTGCTAGGGGTGGCGTGCCTCACCGGCCCACCGCTCGAACCGATCGGAACTCGTGGTGCCGCAAGCGCCTGTGCGGAACTGCCGCATGAGACCGCGCACACCCCCGCGGTCAGGCGCAGGGCCGGGTTCGCCGCCTGCACCTACGGCATACTTCTCGCGCTTGCGCAAACGTGCCACCAAGTCTCCCGATGACTCCCGAGCGCCGATCGACTTCTCGACCTGCCGGCTGCCCCGCCACTGACCAGGTTTTGCCGGCCGGCCGGAGAGCCGCGCGCACCCGGCGCATCGGATAGTCCGGCGGCGGCGTGGCGACCGATCCGCGTCTGCATGCCGGCCGAACACGCGCCCGAGACGCTGACATGCCGATGCGCCGCGTGCTGATCGTTGCATACCACTATCCGCCGGTGGCCGGGAGCAGCGGAGTGCAACGCACCTTGAAGTTCTCGACCTATCTGCGCGAGCTCGGCTGGGAGCCGCTGATCCTGACGGTCAACCCGAGGGCCTACGAACGCGCCACCGATGGCCAGCTGGCCGAGATTCCGGCAGGCGTGCGGGTCGAGCGCGCGTTTGCGCTCGACAGCGCGCGGCACCTGTCGATCTTCGGGTACTTTCCGGCGCGCCTTGCGATGCCCGACCGGTGGTGCAGCTGGTGGTTCGACGGCGTGCGCCGCGGCTTGCGGCTGATTCGCGAGCATAGGCCCGATGCGCTGATGAGCACGTTTCCCATCGCCACCGCGCACATGATCGCCCGTAGCCTCCAGCGCACGACCGGGTTGCCGTGGCTGGCCGACTTTCGCGACCACATGACCGATCCGGACTACCCGCCCGATCCTGCGATCTGGCGCTTCAACCGCCGCCTCGAGTCGGACACGGTCCACGCCTGCTCGAAAGCGATCTTCACCACCAGCGGCGCGCTGCAGATGTACGCGCAGCGCTATGCCGATCTGCCCGCTTCGCGCTGGGCGATCATCGAGAACGGCTTCGACGAGGAGAACTTCCGCGACGCCGAGCGGGCTGCGCGGCCGCCGGCGACCGCCGGAGGGCCATTGCGGTTGATCCATAGCGGCATCCTCTATCCGCACGAACGCGACCCGCGCTGCTTCTTCGCCGCATTGGAGCGGCTCAAGGCCAGCGGCGTGCTGAACGCCTCCAACGTGCGGTTCGTGCTGCGCGCCACCGCATCGGACGACGTCTATCGGCCCATTCTCGCCAAGGCGCGCATCGACGACATCGTGGAGCTGGCCCCGCCGGTTGACTACCGCGAGGCGCTGAAGGAGATGCTCCACGCCGATGGCCTGCTCCTGTTCCAGGCGGCGCTAGCGAATCAGCAGATTCCCGCCAAGCTCTACGAATACATGCGGGCAGGCAGGCCGATCCTGGCGCTCACCGACCCGGCCGGCGACACAGCGGCGGCGATGCGCGCCTCGCACACCGGCATGATCTGCGATCTGGCGAATGTCAATGACATCGCCGCGAAACTGACCGCCTTCATCGATGGCGTGCGCACCGGTACGCTGGCCGGCACCGAGCGACAGCTGGCGGACCTGCACTCGCGGCGCGCACGCACGGTGGACCTCGCCGCATGCCTGAATGGCGTGGTCGAAGGACAACGGGAACGCACGGTGAGCACCGGATTGGCGGGCACCTGAGCGGCCGCGCGCCTTCGTGTCGCAGTAACGTCTTCCAAGCGGCGCGCGGAGCACGGCCGACCCGGGTTCGCGCTGCCTCGTGCCGCATGTGAGTGGGATGCAGAACCAACAACCGTTCGATACGCCACCCGGCGCAGGGCCCTCGAAGCAGACCATGACGCACATGGTCAGCGGCTCGATCTGGATGATTGCCGCACGGTGGGCGATGCGGCTGATCGGATTCGTCAGCACGATGATCCTGGCGCGCCTTCTCGCGCCGGAGGATTTCGGCTTGGTCGCGATGGCTCTCCTGGCTTACGGTCTGCTGGAGACCATCTCCTACGCGGGCGTGGATCTCGCGTTGATGCGACCCGGCCACAACACCCGTGAGCACTTCGACACCGCCTGGACGATCCAGGTCCTGCAGGGCCTGTTCATCGGGGTGTGCATGGTCGGCGCCGCGCCCCTGGTGGCCGACTACTTCGACGAACCGAGGGCCCTGGCCGTGGTCTGGTGGATCGCGCTGCGAGCACCGATCGAGTCGTTGCAAAACATCGGCGTAGTGGCGTTTCGCAAGGAACTCGACTTCGCCAAGGAGTTTCGATTCACGTTGTTGAGCAAGCTGCTCGGTTTTGCGGCGGTTGTGGGTTCGGCCGTCGTGCTGCGCAATCACTGGGCGCTGGTCGTCGGCTCCATCGTCGCATCGATACTGGCGGCATGGCTCAGCTACCACATGCACCCCTATCGCCCGCGGCTGTCGTTGGCGCGGTTTCGGCAGATCTGGGCCTTCTCGCAATGGTTGATGATCTCGCGCCTCGGCTCGTACCTGAACCGCCGGTGCGATGAGTTCGTGGTCGGCGCGCAGGTCGGCACCACGGCGATGGGCAGTTACCATGTGGTGAACGAAATCGCCACATTGCCGACCAGCGAGATCGTCATGCCGGTGCGCCGTGCGATGTTCCCCACGCTGACCAAGATCGTCGGCCTGCCCGACGAATATTCGCGCACGGTGCTGTCCAGCTTCTCGATCGTGTCGGCGATCTGCCTGTTCGTTGCGATCACGCTGTCGTGCCTGGCCGCCGATGTGGTGACGGTGGTGCTGGGGGACCGATGGCCCGATGCGGCCCCATTGATGCGCTGGCTGGCCCTCTTCGGCGGCGTGTCGGCCGTGGCGCTCGTGCTGGAAGTCCCGCTCTGGGTGGCCGGCAAGACGCGCCTTTCGGCCGTGCAGTCCTGGGTCGAGTTCGCCGCGGTGGTGCCGCTGTTGCTCTGGGCCGTGCGCGAGGCGGGCGCCGAGGGCGTGGCGATGGCGCGCGCTGCAGTCGCCCTGGTCATGGTGCCGTTCATGATGGCGCTGGTGGCACGCGCCGGCTTGCTCGGCTTCGGCGCCCTGTGGTCGGCACTGTGGCGACCGGCGTTCGCGGCGGCGACGATGGCAGCGCTGATGGGCAGCTTCTCACCGCATTGGATCGAGACCGCACTCTTGCGCCTGCTGATCGATGGCGCGATCTGTGCGGTGGTCTATCCCGCGGTTCTCATGTTGTTGTGGTTCGCGGTCGGCCGACCGCCGGGCGTCGAGCAGTCGCTGATGGATCTCGCGCGTAGAGCCTGGGCGCGCAGCCGCAATCCTGAAACGCCATGAGCGTCGAGCCAATCCAGCAAGCCGACATCGAGTCCGTCAGTCGGTTCCTCCATGCGCACCTCAACCGGCGCATTTCGCCCGCAGCGTGGGCCCAGGCCATGCAGCAGCGGTGGTGTGCCGATCCGCCGAACCTGGGGATGCAGTTGCGCACGCCTCAAGGCGAACTCGCCGGGGTGTTGCTGGCCCTGTATTCAGAGCAGGTCATCGACGGCCGCGTCGAACGCTTCTGCAATCCGCACAGCTGGTGCGTGCTGGACAGCCACCGCCATGCGAGCATCGGCTTGGTGCTGGCGATCCAACGCCAGCGCGGGTATCACTTCACGATGTTCACGCCCAATCCGAAGGTCACGCAGGTCTTTCTCGGCCTGCGGTTCGAACTGCTCGACGACCGCCTGCTCTACTTTCCCAACCTCGCACGGCCGTGGCGGCTGCGCGGCGAATTCGTCGAGGCACGACCCGAAGCGATCGCTGCCCGATTGAGCGGGACTGCGCGCGCCGAGTTCGAAGCGCATCGGCATCTGCCGTGGCTGAACTTCGTGGCCTTTGGTGCCGGCCCCGAAGGCGTGCTGGCGATCTACAAGACCGGCCGCTGGAAGAAGATGCCGTGTGCCCTGCTCACGCACGTGAGCGACCCTCAGCTCGCCTCGCGCCACGGCCACATGCTGCGGCAGCATCTCTTGCGGCGAGGCCTCTTGGTTTCCCGCATCGAGGGGCGGTTCCTCCAACAAGCCCCGCCGCTGTCGCATCGCGCCGTGCGCCTGCAACCGAAGCTCGCGCTGACGCGAGGACTCACGCACGCTCAGGTGCGCGACGTCTATAGCGAACTGATGGCCCTGGACATCTGACGCCCGGCGCCGGCGCCAGCCCCGGCGCAGCGCCCGGCCTGGAGGCGGCCGACGCCGGGCGGCGCGCCCATCGGCCGCCACGGACCTAGGGGGAACCACCGCCACCGCCCCTCCTGTATCGTGGCTGGGCAGTGCCCGGTGGCATTGGCGCGAGCGGGTCCGCAGGCCCGGGGTTGAGCCGGATAGCAGCGGATGCCCGCCAAATCGATCGTTCAACGCTTGATCACCTCCTGGCACCGAGATGGGCCGGCGGGGTTCACCGCTGTCGTGGCGAAGAATGTCGGCCACTACATCGGGTGGTCGAGAGTCGTCGCGCGCATGAAGGCAAGCGACAACCGTTCACGCTGGTTCGACAAGTCGATCGGCGTCGATACAGGCGGCATCCTCGAGATCGGCGCGTTGAGCATCCGATCGCGCAACGCCATGCACGGTAATCGCTACCAGGCGACCGCGGTACACGTGGTCGAGGATTTCCTCGATCTTCTGCCGCCGGCGGTCGAGGAGTTCTGCTTCATCGACTTCGGCGCAGGAAAGGGGCGTGTGCTGATGGTCGCGGCGCGGCGACCGTTCCTGAAGGTCGTCGGGGTCGAGTTCGCGCAGGAGCTTCATGCCGTGGCGATCGACAACATCGCGCACGAGGACCGTGCACGACGAGCGAAAGCCGTGGAGTGCGTGCATATCGACGCGGTCGATTTCGAACCGCCTCCGATGCCGCTGGTGTGCTACTTCTACAACCCTTTCGGCCCGACCGTCATGGGCGTCGTGATCGACCGGCTCATGCGCAGTCTGCGCGCGCAGCCGCGCGATGCGTACGTGATCTACGCCGACCCGGCGCACATCGGCTTGTTTCGCCGCGATCCGCGTTGGCGCGAGATCGCATCGCATCGCGCCGGTGTCGTGCTTCGTTTCGTGCCGGACCAGTAACGCTCAGGTTGCCGACCCGTTTGCCAGTTGCCACAGCGCGTAGCGCTGCACGCGCCGGGCCACGATCAGACGCCACAGGATCGTGGTCGACCGGATGTGTGTCAGACCGCTGAAGCCGGCACGAGCGATGCCGCGCCGTGACGCCACGTTGCCCGGCTCGCAACTGATCGCCGCTCGGGTGTGGCCGCGCCGCGCCAGTTCGCGGCACAGGTCCCGGAGCATGCGCACATACAGGCCGCGCCCGCGGGCGGCCGGCACGGTGAAGCAGTTGGCGATCAGCGGGACATCGTCGGCAACGCCCAGGATCCGCTTGTAGTGCGTGCGGAACAACACGAAGCCGTAGCACGCGAGGGCACCTTGGCTGTCGAGAACCGCGCACAGCATGTCGCTGCTTTCGACGCCGGCACGGTAAGGCACGTTGTCCCCGACGAACACCTGCCGCGCGACCGCGGCCACGCTCGCATCGCCGACGTTGGCCCGATCGATGAACACGACACGCGGGAGAGGATCTGCCGCGTCGGGCAAACCGGTCAGGCCGATGTCGAACAGCAGGTCCTCCCTGCGCCGGGCCAGACACGTTAGCAGCAACCTGCCGAGACCGGGCAGGCCTCGTTGGCGGAATTCGGTCGTCAGGCGGTCGATCGCGAACACGCTGCTTCGGCCTTCAGACGCGCCCGCGGCCGCGTACGAGGTTCTTCAGCCAGCCTTTCACGCCGAGTCGATCGAGGCCCGACACGACGGTGGATCCGAACCACTCGGCGCAACGATAGGCGGATGCGAGAACCTGGTTTCGCGCGGTGCGCCGAAGCACCAGCAAGTTGACTTCGCGTTGTTCCTCGTTGCCGAACCGCCCCTTGTGCTGACCGAAGCCCGTGGAGAAATCGAAGTGTTCGATCCGGGGCTGTGAACCCATGATCTCCTCGATCACCTTAATCTGCAGCACCGAGCCGACCGACCATTTGGCGTAGTCGGGGTCGTAGCCGACATCGTCGTAGTAGTAGCAGCCGCCGTAGTCGAAGCCCAGCATGAACGCGGCGGGGGTGTCCTTGCAGTAGAGGATGTAGCTGCGCAACCAGCCCTTGGCCGCCGCCTGGCTCAAGCGAGCCCTCGCCTTCGAGTCGTCACGGATGCCCAGCCCGAGGAGCTTGGTCTGATAGGTCTTGCGTGAGATCGCAGCGGCGTCGGTCAGAAACCGGATCGCCCCCTCGGCATCGGCGAACTTCACCAGCTGCACCTGACCGTCCATGTCCTTGTCGAGCTTGCGAGCGCTGTACTTGAGGCTCTGCCGGGAGCGCGAGCCGAGTTGCTGCAGGTACTCCTCGAACGATGGCGGGAAAGCGATGAATTGGTGATCGTAAGCTGCCCCCATCTGAATCGTGAGGGCGTTCGTGCGCCGGTTGTTGGCGGCAAGCAACCCGTAGGTCGGTCGCGTCACCGGCAGACCCTCGAAGAACAGCGCCTCACTGGACCGAAGGCTGGCGAGAACCGCGCTGAGCAATTGCGCCGCTGCAGCGGCCCGGGCATCGACATCGAGACCCGGATCGATGTGCACATCGCCGACCGTCGTCCATCGGTCGAGCCGGGCGGAACCGATCGCGATTTCGCCGAGCCGGAAGACCAGAGGCCAGTCGCGCAGGATGAACATCGCCAACCCTCGCGCGACAGGGCCTTCACGCAACACATAGACGCGAACCCTGGACCAGTCCGGATCCGGCCCCAGCTTCCACTCGAGGTCGAACGATCGCGCACCCGGCCCGGTTTTCGGGGCGATCGTGCGCGCGCATCGCAATGATTGTGTGCGGCGCTCCGCAGACGAGAAGTCGAGCAGTTCCCACCACCTCGTCGCTCCATCGCTCACCTCGAGGTCACGCTCGGGCTCGCTTTGAGGCTGGGATCCGGCGGCAAGCATGCCGTCTATCGCGCTTCGATCGCGGTGGCCATCCGGCGCACCACGTCGAGCATCGTGTCGAGGTTCGACGCGCTCTGCAGGCCGAGGATGCTGGCGGTCTGGTCGGTGGCCAGGCGAGGCAGGCGGCTGTGGATCACTCTCACTTTCGAAAGGCTCCGGTTCAGGTCGGCAGCGAGGATCTCGGCCGCGGCCTTCACCATCGCGTATTCGGTCATGCCCTTGGGCCGCTCGTCGATGAAGACGGTCGAAGGCAGATAGACCAGCGCAGGCGCATCGCGCTTCGCGCCTTCCAGCCACATGCAAAGCTCATGAAAGCGATCGAGATAGAAGCCCGAGAACCCATCGAACGCCGCTCGGGAGAACAGCTCCAGCCGTTTGGAGTGGATGTGCGGGGTCGCGAAATAGAACACGCAGTTCACCGATGCCGCATCGACTGTGGACATGCCGCGAAAGGGCCCGCCCAGATCCAGTTCGGCGACCTCGCAGCGCCCGCGCCCGAGCTGGTTGACATCGTGAGCCACCGCAACCGCATCGTCGCGACCTTTCGCATAGGTGATGCATGCCCAACCGCCGCCGCCGCAGACGAGCTTGCAGCACACTTCGCCCAGCCCACGCGAGCCGCCGATCACGAGAGCGCGCATGCGGCCGAACTCCTGCGGCCGCACGGCGGCGGCGGCCGTGGCGGCGCTCGGCTGCACCTGCGGCTGCGGGCGCCGGAACGCCCGGAGCTCTCCGCTCACCGCACCCGAGAAGGCGATCGTGAACAGACGAAACCGCGGATCCCAGCGCTTGACCTCGAACCGAAGCGCACCGCGCGACTCGGGCTCAATGCGCAACTGAAGCGACGAGAACATCGAGTGCAGGCCCGGGCACACCATGCCCACGAAGTAAGACAGCCCGGCCAGTGCGCTCAACGCCGGCGCTCCAACCAGCGCTGCGGCACGCGGAAACTCCTCGGCAAGACCATCGTGCCGCGGTGGCAGCACGAAGGTCGCTCCTTGCAGCGCCGCCGGATCGCAATCGAGCGGATCGGCCAGCTCGCCGATGACCTCGTCGGCGGCGGTGCCGTGCGGTACTGCAACCGGGGTGCTGGCCGGCGCAGTGGGGGCCCTGGCGATTTCCACCTGCGTGCAGACAAGCCCACGGACCGTCGCGACGATCCGGATGCCGTCCGCATCGGTGTCGTCGGTCTGGATGAATCGCACCGGATCGCCGATGCCGACCGGATTGGCGAACGAGCAGGACACGCCGAGGCTTCGCGGTGCCTTCGGCATCCGGACGCGATCCAACGCCTGGATCAACACGTGAATGCCGTGTACGACCTGCCGCCCGGTCAGCGTGCGTCGCGCGACCGTGGCATCGACGTGCATCGGATTGCGGTCGCGCGAATGCATCGCGAAGCGCTGCTGGTCGCGGTCGTTGAACGTGACATCGCCAAGCGCCCGGCCGGTGGCGTCAAAAGCGGCATGCATGTGGCGATCATGACATCATCGATGGGCGCTGCCGCTGCAGGATTTGGCACCCCCTCGGCCGCGGAGCTGACCGCCACCCCCCTGCATGCTAGGCTCGCCGGCCGAGTCAGAAGCCTCTCGCGCACTGTGGAGTGCTTCCACGTTGCCACCCCTTCCCGTCCATGACTTCTGGTATCGACCGACTGCTATCCGCGATGTCCTTGCCGCAACTGCGGGCCGAATTGGCGGCCGGTTGCGCCCCGGCGACACCGGCGCAGGCGCAGCAAGTGGCCTCGCATGCACGGTCCTTGGCGCCGCAGGCACCCCCGCTGCGGCTGGCGTTCGTGCATACCTACACGAGCGATCTGCTCGAACCGTGGTTGGCGTTGGCTGCCGCCGCCGAGGGTCTGGACCACCGGAGCTACCACGCCCCCTACGGCTTGGCGTTGCAGGAAGCCGATTCTCGATCGATGCTCGTGGCGCACCGGCCTCATGTCACGGTGCTGCTGCTGCAGCGCGAGGATCTGCACCCGCGGCTCGCACGCCCGGTCGAACAGGACCAGGCCGCCCAGATCGCACGAGAAGGCCTGCAGCGCGCCCAGGAGATCATCTCGGGGTTTCGCGCCCACGACATCGGACATCTGGTGGTCACGTTCCTGCCCCGCCTGGCACCACCCGTGCTGGGCCTCTTCGAGACCCAGGCCGAGGTCTCGGAGTCGAAGTGGTGGGCGGGCTTCAAGACCGAGCTCGGGCGGTGGCTGCGCAACCACGCCCCCGCATCGCTGCTGCTGGACCTGGACGATGCGCTGAGCGACATCGGGCGCGAGGCCTTCTTCGACCGGCGGTTCTGGTATTCGGCCCGCTTTCCGTTCGGCGCCGCCGGCGCGCGCGATGTGGCGCGGCGCATCGTGGCGGTGGGCGCGGCCAAACTCAAACCGAAGGCCAAGGTGCTGGTGCTCGATGCCGACAACACGCTGTGGGGCGGCATCGTCGGCGAGGACGGGATCGATGGCATTCAGCTCGGCCCGGACTATCCCGGCAATGCCTACATGGATCTGCAGCGGCGCGTGCTCGACTTCCAGCAGCGCGGTCTGATCGTGGCGATGTGCAGCAAGAACAATCCGGCCGATGTGGCGCAGGTGCTGGAGCAGCATCCTCACATGGTGTTGCGCGACAGGGACTTTGCCGCGCGGCGGGTCAACTGGCTTCCCAAGCCGGCCAATCTGAGGTCGTTGGCCGAGGAGCTGAATCTCGGACTGGAGTCCTTCATCTTCGTCGACGACAGCCCCCACGAGTGCGAAGCGGTGCGCCAGGAGCTGCCGCAAGTCGAGGTCGTGCAGGTGCCCGCACGGCCCGCCGTCGCGGCGCAGGTGCTCGATCAGGTGGCACGGCTGGAGGTCCTCTCGCTGACCGCCGAGGACTTCGGCAAGACGGGGATGTACGCCCAGGAGCGGCTGCGCAGGGAACTGCAGCAGGAAGCCCAGAGCTCGGGCGGCGACTACCTGAGCCGCCTGGGCATGCGCATGAGCGTGCACCTTGACGCCCCCACGCACCTGGCCCGGCTCGCGCAGCTCACGCAGAAGACCAACCAGTTCAACCTCACCACCCGGCGGTACGACGAGGCGCGGCTGAATGCGTACATGCACAGCTCCGACTGGTCGGTGTTCGATTTCTCGCTGTCGGATGTCTTCGGCAACAGCGGCACGGTGGGACTGGCGCTGATCGAGCGCGAGCGCAACGATGCGCGATCGGCGCGGATCGATTCGTTCCTGATGTCGTGCCGGGTGATCGGGCGGCAAGCCGAAAGCGCATTCCTGCATGCAGTGATGCGCCGCCTGGCCGCCGACGGAGTCGTGCAGCTTGCCGCCGAGTACCTGCCCACGCCGAAGAACGAGCTGGTGAAGGACTTCCTGGCGTCGGAGGGCTTCCAGCTTCGACCCGATGGGCGTTGGTTGCGCGATCTCGTCGCCGCGCCGCCCCATCGCGCCGACGCCTATCCGATCGAGATCAACGGGCCCGAACGACCATGAGCACCTTCGAACGCCTTCGCAACGTGATCGCGGCGACACTGAAGGTGTCGCCTTCCGACATCGGCGAAACCACGCGCGACCAGGATCTGAAGCAGTGGGACTCGCTGGGCCACATCAATCTGCTGATGGCGCTGGAGCACGAGTTCGGCGTTTACGTCGAAGTCGAGCAGTTCGGCGAGCTCAACTCCGTGCCAGCGATCCTGGCGCACTTGAAGAACCAGGGCATCGCGTGAGTGCGCCCGGGCTGATGTCCAAGAGCGCGCGCACCGGTGCGCGCGCCGCGATGGTCGCCCCATGAGTAACGCTGGCGATTCGCTGGGTCCCCTCGCGCTGTCGCTCCAGGGCGAGCGCGGCATCTTGGGCGCCCTGTACTACCCGCCGGCGAGCGACACTGCGGCCAGAGGCGGCTTGCTGGTGGCCGCGGCGTTCGCCGAGGAGATGAACCGCTGCCGGTCGATGGTCTCGTTGCAGGCGCGTCGGCTCGCCGGGTTGGGCATCGGCACCTTGCTGGTCGACCCGTTCGGCACAGGCGACAGCGCGGGCGAGTTCTCCGAAGCCACGTGGGACGGATGGCGCGCCGACATGCTGGTGGGAGCCGACTGGCTCGACCACCACGGCGGCGGCTGTCGCGCAGTGCTGGGCATCCGGCTCGGCGCCGTCATGGCGCTGCAGATCGCGCAGGCGCGCAGCGGGGTGAAGCGGCTGCTGCTGTGGCAGCCGGTCCTTTCGGGCAAGACCTTCTACACCCAGTTCCTGCGCATTCGAATGGCGGCCGAGATGCAGCAGTCGTCGCGCTCGACCTCCACCGCCGAGTTGCGCAAGTTGTCGGAGCAAGGGCAGATCGTGGAGGTGTCCGGGTACGAAGTATCTCCCGCGCTCGCCACCCAGCTCGATGGGCTCGTGTTCGACCCGGGCGCGGTGCCGGCCTCGGTCGCGCTGGATTGGTTCGAGGTCGTGCCGCAGGGAGCGGCTGCCGAACTGGCGCCTGCATCGGCCGCGCCTCTGCAGCGGTTGCATGCGCGCGGCATCGAGACCCAGGCGTCGGCCGTCGCGGGCCCGGCGTTCTGGCATGTGCACGAGCGCGAGCTCGCTCCCGAGTTGATCGAGGCCACACAGGCGGCGTGCGGCAAATGGCCGGCAACGGCGCCGGCAGGCGACACGCCCCCAGCTATCGCCGCGGCTGGCGAGCAGCCCGAGCGGCTCGTGGTGTTCGAGTGCGCCGGCGAGCGCCTGGTGGGGTGCTTGCACCGTGAATCCGATTCCCCAGGCCATCGCGGCGTCGTGATCGTCGTGGCGGGGGGGCCGCAGTACCGGGTGGGTGCGCATCGGCAATTCGTCAACCTGGCGCGGCTGCTGGCTGCGCAAGGCCATCCGGTGCTTCGTTTCGACCTGCGCGGCATGGGCGACAGCAGCGGCGTTCACCTCGGGTTCCAGCAATCTTCAGCCGACATCCGCGCCGCCGTGGATGCGCTGCTGCGCAACCGGCCCGATGTGCGCGACGTGGTGTTGATCGGCGAGTGCGAATCGGCCTCCGGCATCCTCTTCTACGCTTGGCAGGATCCGCGCGTCGGCGGCGCAGTGCTGATCAACCCGTGGGTTCGATCCGCCGAAGGCCAGGCGCAAGTGATCATCAAGCGCTACTACCTCGATCGCCTGCGCTCGCCCGACTTCTGGCGCAAGCTGTTCTCGCTGCGGGTCGACGTCAAGGAGTCGGTGCGCTCCTTCGTTCGGGCGCTGCATGATTTCGTGCAGGGCCGGCGCCGGTTCAAGGCCGACCGGCTTGCCGCTGCCGATGAAGACATGGCGCGATTGCCGTTGCACGCCAAGACCGCTGCGGGCCTGAGCCGCTTCAAGGGGCGCGCCCTGCTGCTGATGAGCGGCCAGGACTACATCGCCCGGGAGTTCGATGAAGTGACCGCGGCCTCGGCCGCCTGGTCGGGCCTGCTCGACTCGCCCCGGCTGGTGCGCCGCGATCTGGCCGATGCGGATCACACGTTTTCCCGCCGCGAATGGAAGGACGCCGCCGCGGCAACCATCGTCGAGTGGGTGCGCTGTGCCGATGCGCCGCTTGCGCAATCCAGCCGCAAGGACTCGACGCACATCGCGAACAAGTACGCATGAGACCCACCGCGGCACGCCGGGTGTTACGCGTTGCCACAAACCCTACGGTTGCTTGAACGGGATCCCCGAAGCGCGGGGGACAATGCGCGCATCGGAGGGTTCTATGCGGTCAGTGATCACACGGCGCCGGCAGCTCCTGCAGGTCGGTGCGCTCTGGATGGTCGCATCCAAGCTGGCTGCATGCGGAGGTTCGAGCGACGAAGGCACCGAGTTGCCTAGTACGGCCGCCTCGCCTGCACCGACCCCGGCGCCGGGCGCCTCTTCTCCGGACCCGACGCCCGATCCGACACCCCCCTCCACACCGGCTCCCACGCCGCCGGCTCCGACACCGGCCCCCATCCCGCCGGCTCCGACGCCGCCCGCTCCGACACCGCCGGCACCGCCTCCACCCGCTGCTCCTGCGCCCTCCACGCCGCCGCTGTCGGAGACCGCGATGCCCGCATGGCGCCGAGGTCAGGCGGTGAGCGAATGGCGCGAGATTCCGGGCAGCGCGATGAGCCTGCTGGTTCCCTCGCGTGAGGCCAAGAACACCAACGGTGCATCGGCGATCGTCGGACCGAATGCGCGGTTGGACGCCTGGTGCGGTCTGTCGATCGACACCCGCAGCAGCAATGTCTGGAGCGCCGCCAACGGCGGCCACGGCGACTACTACGGCAACGAAGTGTGCACCATCGACCTGCTGGCCGACGCGCCGGCCTGGGTCGAGTGGTTCGCCGGAAGCAGCGGCAACGTCGTCAACATCTCCTCGTCGCCCCCCGCCATTGATGCCAGCAGGGCGCGCTACCTCGACGGTACGCCGGTCTCGACGCACAGCTACTACGGCCAGCAGTTTCTCGAGCGTCAGAACCGGGCCCTCCGTCTGGGTGGCTCGGTCTCACCGATCGGATCGGCATTCGAGACCGTGGAAGGCTTCGACACCTCGCGGCCGCGCGGCCAGGGGGCATGGGATCCCGCCGGCACCTTCGGTCTGTGCATCGGCGGGTCCTTCGGAGGCTGGACGCCGTCGATCGCCTGGGCGGCCACCAAGGACCCGGTGACCGAACGCATCTACACCTTGGCGTATCCGAAGATCTGGCGCTTCACGCCGGCCACGACCGGAATTGGTGGCGCCTGGGAGGTCCTGAGCAACCTGCCCGACGAATTGAACAGCGCCGCGATGGGCGCCACCGCCGTCGATACCCGCCGCAACCGCCTGCTGTGGCTGCTCGGTGTCGGATCGCCCGACCCGCACTTGTGCGACCTGGATTCCGGCGCGTGGACCCGTGTGCCGATGCCGGCGTCTGCCGCCGCCGACGCGATGCGTTCGGCGCGCGCGCTGGGCGCCAGTAGCGGCTCCCATCCCTATTCCTCGGGGATGGTCTACGTGCCCGAAATCGATGCCTATCTGGTGCGGCAAGCGGCCGGTGGCGGCCGTGTGTTCCGCATCGACGCGGCCACGCTGGCGGTCACCGATCTGTCGACCACCGGTGGCGCCGGGGTGTCACCGGGCGCGCCGCTCGGCAGCGAGCAGAACGTCTATTCGCGCTGGTTGCTGGTGCCACAGTTGAAGGGCGTGGTCTATTTCCCGCGCTCCGCCTCCAACGCTTGGTTCCTGCGCACCCATTGAGGCCGTGGACGCGCGAGCAGCTCCAGGCTGCTTCGCGCAACCCCGCATCGGTCCCGTGCGGGAGTTGCACCGCCTGCTGCAGGCACGACCGGGTCTTCCTCGGACCCCGCGATGACCCGCACGCCTACCGATGGCACCTCGACAACGGCTACCCGGTGCTCGACCGGACGCCCGACGGCGCATGCGTGTATCTCGGCGAAGCCGGATGCAGCATTCATGACTCGGCACCGGAGATCTGTCGTCGCATGGACTGCAGGATCCTCGTGCTGCTCGCGGAGCCGGAGGTGCAGGCCAGGCGCTGCGCAGAGAACCCGCAGATGGCCAAGGTCTATGCCGCTGGGCGACAGCGGCTGCAGACGCTGGGGCCGCCGCCGATCACCCGAGGGTAGGGACGCGCGGCGGCCGCACCGCCGCAAGGCCACCGGCGCCCCGACCGTGCGAAGCGCGCCACATTCGGCGTAATCCGGGCCGATGTGAAGGCTCTGCACCCGACTGGGCGGGTGGGAACCGAATCGCGCCGTGCATACTTTCTCGACCGGTGCCGCAGCCTAATCAGGCACCGGACGCACACGAGGATCTCATGACCGCCCCGCCCCGTTCCGAAGCCGAAGCCGAAGCCGAAGACTACCGTGCGGTCCACCTGGCGAAGGGCGCCCACTACGACAGTCACCTGGCCGAGGCGCCGTTCGATCGGTACATGGCCACCTGGGAGCGCCGTCATCTTCCGAGCATCGTGCGCCGCCTGTTCCCCCACGGTCCGAAACGCCATCTCGACTTTGCGTGCGGCACAGGCCGCATCACGGAGACGGTCGCCCCGCTGGCGGAGCAGTCGGTCGGCGTGGACATCTCGCCCACCATGCTGCAGGAGGCCCGCCGCAAGTGCCCCCGCACCCGGTTCGAACGCGTCGACCTCACCTCGGAAGACCCCGATCTCGGCACATTCGATCTGATCACGTCGTTCAGGTTCTTCGGCAACGCGCAGGAAAGTCTGCGCGATGCAGTGCTGCGGGCGCTGGTGCGGCGCCTGGCGCCCGGTGGCCACCTGGTGATCAACAGCCATCGCAATCCGCATGCCCTGTTCGTGTGGACACAACGGCTGACCGGCGGCGGAACCGGTGGCATGGACCTGCACCTGCCGAAGCTGCGGCGGTTGTTGCGCCGTCATGGGCTGCGCATCTCGGCGCTGCAGCCCATCGGTGCATGGATGTACCGCGACCGGCTCATGACCGGCACCGAGCCGGACGGCGAGCTTGCCCGGCGCAACGAGGCACGCTTCGGCGCACCGTGGTTGGCGGCGATCGCTCCCGACGTGATCGTGGTCGCATCGCGCCAATAGCGCCGTCGACCCGCAAGACGGATCAGGCCGATTACCGCGGTGGATGCGAACTTCCCCTTCGCCGAGGACGACGCCCGCCTGCGCCTGCTGTACCGCCTGCCGCTGCCCACCGGCGCCGGTGACATGCTCGTCGTCGGCAAGACGGACATGGCCGATCTATTGAAAGCGGGATGGACCGGCAACTGCACCCACGCCGAGTCGTGGCGCGCGCTGGGCGGTGGCGCAGCGCACTTCGACGTCGTGGCCACACCCGGGCTCGATCTCGATGCCGGCGATCCTGAGGAGGCAGTAGGTACGCTGCGCCGCGCTTTGTCGCTGCTGCGCCCCGGCGGATTCATCGTCGGCCACATGGAGCACTCGTGCACGCTGCGCGGGTTGGCCAACGGGCGCGGCTGGCGAGCCGCCCTGCATCCCGCCCGCTTCTTCGGCCGTCCCGTGGGTTGCTCGCTGGCGCTGCAAGGCGCGGGCTTCGTGGCCTCGGCGGTTTGGTACGTGCAGCCGAACATCCAGGCACCGATGGGATTGATTCCCTCCGAGCCGGTCGCTGCGCGCGCCGAATTCCTCCGAGCGATACGCGCGACACGCGGCCACCATTCGCGGCTCGGCTACGTGTTGCGGCTCGCTCTGGCCCGGCTCGGTCTGGGCGGTCTGCAGCAGGGTCAACTGTTCTTCTGGGCGCAACGGCCTTGCTGAACCGCGTGCTGGGTGCGCTGAACGATAAGGGGTGGTTCGACACCGCGCATCCGTTCGCCTACAGCGTCAATCTCACCCGTGGCGCCTGTGTCTGGCTGCTGCTCACGCGCGACGGCCGCGCCGAACGCTACGTCAAGTTCTCGCAGACCCAGTCGCTTGCGCAGGAGGCCGCGCGCAGCCAGGAAGCCAGCCTCCGCTATCCCGACTTTGCGCCGCCGTTCGTCGGCTATATCCAGGCCGAGGAGTTCGAGATCATCGCTTGCGCGGCTGTCGATGCGCTGGGTTTCACGCCACGCGAGGTTGTGCAAAGCGATCGGGGAACCGCCTTGCTGGAGCATTTGGAGGCGTACTTCGAGGCCATGCATGGTGTGCACCCGGCCGCGGTGCCGATGGCGGTCACCAATCGGCAGCTTGCGCGGCCCATGGCCCAGTACTTCGAGAACGGCGCGCTGGCTTCGCTGGCGCGGCGCTGGCTGTCGGGCGCAATGATGAATCTCGCGCTTGAGCTACCCGACATGCCGCAGCACTGCGACTTCGTGCTCAACAACATCGCACGCCGCGAGCCCGACGGCGTGGTCATCTTCGACTGGGAGGATTTCGGCGCGGCGGCGCTGCCGGGCCTCGATCTGTTCACGCTCGAGCTTTCGCTGGCGGACGACCCGGCGCGCCTGCTGGAGATGCGGCGCGCCGATTTCGCGGCCTTGCGCAGCCTGAAGAGCCATGCCTGTCGGGAACTCGGTCTGGCCCTGGCCGACTACCATGCCCTGACGCCGATATACGCCCTCGTCTTTCGCTACCTGAAGCGCAACTACGGTCCTTGGGTGCGCGAGCGGATGGACCGGCTGCTGCTGACACTGGACCGCATCTGAGTCGGCCACTGTGCGCAGCCGCGCTGCAGTGCCGCGCAGCGGCTTCAAGGGCCTCGGGCTTGGGCGTCGCCTTGCAGCGCGCGTGCGGCTGCGCTCATCAGCAGATTCACGCCGATGCGATTCAGGTGCTCGTCGTACGGACCAACCACGATCGACAGGGGCGACCTCGTGGTGTGCTCGCGATAGACGGGGTCCGCATCGATGACGATCATGTGGGGTGAATTGCGTGCTCGCAGCAGCTCGATGAAGGCCCGCCGTTCGGCGCGGATCTCACGCACCAACGGCCGCTCCACGGCCGGCGCATCGCGCTCCCGGCGCCCGTCGACGACCAGCACCATGCGGCCGCGCACACACGGCTCCGCTCGAGCCAGGAAGGCCTGTGCAAGCGCCTGAACCTGCTGCAGTTGCGCAGGGGTCGGCCCTTGGGCATCGGCAGCGCCGGCCACGGGCGCTGCCTGCGGTGGCGCCGGCGGCTCCTGCGGCACTGCCCGCACGAAGGCATTGTCCAGCAGCCGGCGCGAATCGAGCTTGAGCTGACTGAAGACGTACTGGGCCAGAGCGCTGTGGCGCACCAGTCGCTTGAGCGGCGTGGGCGCAGGATGCAGCTCGGTGCTCGGCGCCAAAGTCTGCCGATCGAGGCAAGGACCATGGATATTGCCCGAACCGCACAGCGATTGGCGCACGTCGCTGGCCTCCAACACGACCACGTAGTCGCGCACATCGAGGCGCTTGGCGGCCATGCAGATGCGCTCTGCATAGTCGAGCAAAGCGGAACCCGGCACGCCCATGCCGTAGACCGGCCTGGAGCGCGACAGCGCGTCGGCCAGTTGCTCCGCCGGCCGATGGGCCGGCTCGAGCATCGACGCCTCCACGAAGCTGTCGCCGATCACGGCCACCGCCTGCGGATCGGCAACGAAATCGCGTTCGCTGACAAATCCGAAGTTGTTGGCACGCACGGTCTGCGCATTGCGCAGGTCCCAGCCGGTGGCCACCCGCCAGCGATGACCCGGCGGGTAGGTGAGGATCATGGGATCGATGTAATACCCGGTCGCCGTGGCCGACGATGTCGGCAACAGCCGAAACAGCAGCTCGAGCGCGGCAACCAGCGCCAGCGCACCCACAGCGACCCAACCGATTCGCCGACCCATCAGAAGTTGAAGTAGATGAAGGCGCTGACCGAGTCGCGCGCCGTGTTGATCAACAGCAGCATGGCGATCGCCACGCTGGCGGCACCCCCGAGGGCGGGCCGCCAGCGCACGGGCCGAGTCAGGGTGCGCAGCAGCGCGTCGCCGATGCGGTTGCTGTTCGGTGCCAGCAGGGCAAGGGCACCCAGCAGCCCGCACCACAGCGCGCCCGTGCGAACGGACAGGCCGGCATTCCACAACTGCACCTGAACCGGCTCACTCGCGCCGAAGCCTGCCATCGCCTGCAGCATGCGCCCCGCTCCGGAAAATGTCTCGGCGCGGAAGAAGACCCACGCCACCACGACCGCGAGCAGCGTGAGCAGCCAGCTCGAGACGCCATATGCGCGCGAACCCTCGAGGCGCGCCTGTCGCGCTTCGCCGATCCATGCGCGCCAGCCATGGTTGACCATCAAATAGAGGCCATGCAACCCGCCCCAAACCACGAACGTCCAACCCGCACCGTGCCACAGGCCACCCAGCAACATCGTCGCGGCCAGGTTCAGGTATCGGCGCACCGGTCCATTGCGATTGCCGCCCAGCGGAACATAGAGATAGTCGCGCAGGAAGGTGGACAGCGAAATGTGCCAGCGCCGCCAGAAGTCCGAGATGTTGCGCGCCTGGTAGGGCGAGTTGAAGTTGAAAGGCAACCGGATGCCGAACATGTGCGACAGCCCGATCGCCATGTCGGAGTACCCGGAGAAGTCGAAATAGAGCTGCAGCGTGTAGGCCACCGCGCCGAGCCAGGCTTCCGTGGTGCCCGGCAGACGACCGGCATCGGCAGGCGAGAAGACGGCATCCGCGTAGGGTGCGAGGCCGTCGGCCAGCACCACCTTCTTGAACAGCCCCAGCGCGAAGATGGCGGCGCCGGCCAACAGCGGACCGGCGCGCGGTCGATACACCGCCGTGTCGGCGAACTGCGGCATCATCTGTGCGTGGTGCAGCACCGGGCCGGCGACCAGATGCGGGAAGTAGGTCACGAACAGTCCGTAGTGGATCGGATTGGTTTCGCGGACCTTGCCTTCGTGGGCATCGACCAGGAATGCAATCTGCGTGAATGAATAGAATGAGATGCCGATCGGCAGGATGATGCGGCCGATGTGCCAATCGCCGCCGACCAGCGCATTGAGGTTGTCGACGAAGAAATTGGCGTACTTGAAGTACGCCAGCAGGCCGAGGTTGAGGGCAATGCCGAGGATCATCCACCGCTTCGCGGCCGGCTTGGCGCCCTGGTGCGCTCGATCGGCGATATGGCGGCCGATCGCGAAGTTGCACGAGATCGACGCCACCAGCAGCAGCGTGAACTCCGGCATCCAGTAGCCGTAGAAGAACAGCGAGGCCGCGAGCAACCAGCCCGCTGCAGCAAGGTGCCAGCGGCGCCCGAGCAGGTAGTAGCCGGCCAGCGTGATCGGCAGAAAGAGCAGGATGAAGGCGGGCGTCGTGAAGAGCATCAACTCAGCGCGAGTAGGTCCGGCGCCAGGCCTGCTCCAGCACCCGCGCACCGGTTCGCCACAGCGGCGAGCGCAGGTGGCGTGGCGCAGCGCTCGGCGGTGTTGGCGCATCGCCGAGCAGTCCGCGAACGCGAAAGCGATCCCGGTGCCGATCGAGAAAGGCGGCCAGTCGGCGCAGTCGGCGCAACACGATCGGGTCGACGCGCTGCAGTCCGGGAGTCAGCAGTTCGAAGTTGTGGGACAGCACGACGAACTGCCCGTGGCCGCGGTCGGCAGCCTGCCACAGCAATGCCTGAAGCTCACCCCAGGAACAGGCCGTGAGCTGCGTGTGGCGCAGACCTCGCCCATCGGCATAGACGGTCATCGGCAGCTCCAGCACCGGTCCGAGCTGCCGCGCCTGGTCGAGCGTCTCGCCCGGACAGACGCCACTGCTGGGCCCCATAGTGCTAGCGTTGTAGCTGCAATCGATGGCGATCCCGTTGTCGGCCAATGCCGCCAGCGTGTCGGCGTTCATCGCGAAGCTGCCTGCCCGAAAGGCCGTGGGGCGTAGGGCGCCGGCGCCCTGCAGCATAGCGATCCCCTGCCGCACGAGCGCGCACTGCTCGGCCCGGTCGAAATGGCGCAGGTGCTGCCGTTTGCGCCGCACGGCCGGCAGCATCGGAACCCGCGCCTCGTCGACCCACTCGGTGTGCAGGTGCATCTGCACCTCGTGGCCGGCGTCACGGATCAGGCCCACGACCTCCTCGAGAGGCGCGGCGCCGAACCGGCCCGAGAACAGCGGTTCCACGAAGCACACCGCCATCAGGCCGTGGTCGCGCAGGATCTGCAGTTGGTCGGGCAACCCGCCCTGACGGCCGGGACCGTAGATGTAGCGTTCGAATGCCGCGGGAAATCGGGCATCGATGTCCTGCCAGCCGTCGCACCACACCTCGACATCGATGGTGAAGAAGACTTCGACCATCAGGCGTGTAGGCCGGCGTTCGCGGGCGTGTGAACGGGAGCCTCGGGCTTAACGATGTTGCCGAGCATGCGCAGCCCGAAGCGCAGCCTGCTGCGGTCCCACGGCGAGAAGCGGCGCAACTGGAAGCGGTCGGAGCCCCTCGTCGACACGCCCCAGACGGTCGACGCGGCCGCTGCGAAGCCGGCCTCGCGGACCATCTCGACATGGCGCGCGTCGTAGTCACCGCCGGGCTTGCCGTTCGGATAGGCGAATAACCGCACCGGCTCGCCGAGAATCGCTTCGAGGTGGCGGCGGCTGTCGACGATCTCCGCGCGAGCGCTTTCGTCGGTCATGCTGGCCAGTATCGGGTGCGTGATCGTGTGGGCGCCGATCTGCATGCCCATCGACCGCAGCTCGCGAACCTGCTGCGAGCTCATCATCAGGTCGCGGGCGGGTTCCACCTGGGCCGCGCGCGCCACGGCCTGCACACGATCGCGGCGGATGCCGGGCTCGAGGTACTTGAGCGCACCGATCGTGCGATCGATGGCGCGCCGCCTCGATGCCGGATCATCCAACGCATGCTCGCCCAGTTCCGGGTGCACGGCGCGCAGGTCCAGTTGGGGCAATCGCGTGTGCCGCATCGCTTCGATCAGCGTGTCGTTCCACATCAGCCCGCCGTCGAGCATGCCGGTGGCGATGAAGAAGGTGCAGGGCAACCCGTGGCGCCGCAGGATCGGTGCGGCGTGGAGCCGGTTGTCGCTGTACCCGTCGTCGAATGTGATGGCCAGCGCGCGCGAGGGCAGCGTGCCTTCGGCGAGCCGCCGCGCGGCTTCGTCCAGCGGCAGCACATTGAACCAATCGCGCACCCACGAGCAGATCGTGTCGAAGCGATCGAAGTCGACCTCTTCAGGAAAGACCGGGTCCGGGCGAGGCAAGACCCGGTGGAACACGAGGATCGACAGCCGCGCTCGCCGCCCGCTGCCCGCCGCCAACGCGAACAGGCCGCGCATCATGGGCTGCCGGCGCGGCGTGGCGCCAACCAACGGAACAGGAAGTGGTCGGGAGCGATGTTCTGGGGCTCCTTTTCCCAGGCGCGCTGCCGAGTCCAAACCCGCGCCAGAACCACCATCATCATGATGTTGTACGGCAGGTCGAAGTACGCCAAGCTGAGAAAGGCTCCGCCCACCGCATAGCCGACCAGCGACACCTGTGCCATGGCGCCGAGCTCGCCGCACCACTTTGCGCGCTCGTGCACGAGGCCTTCCTTGCGCAGCCGGCCGGCCCAGATGAACGTGCTGACGAAGATGCCCAGGAAGATGAAGAAGCCAATCATGCCGTGGTTGCCCATGACCTGGAAATAGATGCTGTGCGCAGCGTGCACGTAGTCGGGATACGGCGAGTGGATCGCGAAAAGATCCGGGCGGGCCGGATCGAATCCCACCCCGAGGAGGTGCGTCTTGCCGATGCCCCAGGCCACCCACCACGCACTGATGCGCCCCATCGCCGACCGGTCCTCGGAGTACTCCTGGATCGTGGACATCCGGTCGCTCCAGCTGTCCGGCATGAACGCGACCAGCGCCGCGCCAGCGAGCAGCATGAGCACGCCGCCAACCAGTCGCTTGTTGCCGCGCCACCAGAGCACTAGCGCCATCGCGCTGATCGCGAGCAGCGCGCCTCTCGATTGGGATCCCAGGGCCGAGGCCGCGCACAACAGCATCACGACCGTCATCGCATGCCGGGGCCAGCCCTCGCGAAGCTGCAGCTGCAGGAAGCGCAGCAGCGGAATGGTCATGACCAGCGACAGCGCGAATTCGTTGTTGTCGGCGATGAAACTCCCCGGCGGGCCCCATACGCGATAGCTGCCGCCGGTGGCGATGGTGAACAGGCCGCCTTTGGCGCCGAGCAAGGCGAGCGAACCGACACATACCCAGCACAGCGTCATGATGTGCAGCTTGCTGTGCAACAACGCCATGCCGACGATGATCATCACGTCGATCTTCATGACCTTGTTCCACTGCTCGTAGTCGCCGGCCACGTTCATGCCGGCAAGCCACGAAAGCGTGAACCAGACCATGAAGATCAGCATCCAGACCACCGGCGTGCCCTTCACCGGCGAACTCTTGTCCTTGGTCAGCACGAAGCCCACCAGCGTGCTTCCCGCGGCCATCGCCGCCAGCGGCGCGTCGAACGCGAAGCCGTACGTGAAGCGGTGCGGGTTCATGAGGCTGAGCCATGTCCACAGCACCACGCCGACCCAGGGCCGCCGGAGCGCGGTCAGCGCGCAGATCACGACGATGGCAACGATGACGATGTCGCGCATGGCCGATCGCGGAGTCAACTCGCCGCCACGTGGCTGACAACATAGCGGAATTTGCCCGAACGCTCCGGCTCGATCGCCGCGACACGGTCGATCTGCACCCGCACGCCCTCGCCAAGGCGCTGGTGGAACCCGCACCGGATCACCTCCGCGCACGCCGGATCGAAACCGGGGCCCGGCACCAGTTGCACGCAGACATGCAGGAGGTCGTGCTGCACGATCTTGAAGCTGTCCAGGCCGGGAAGGTCGCGCAGGATGTAGATCAGCGCCAGCGCGTGCATCGCGGTGCCGTCTGCGGCATAGACGAAGTCCGTAGTCCGACCCTGGATCTCCTCGAGTAGCGGCAAGCCACGCCCGCACGGGCAGCGTCGCGCGCCGAGCACGGCGACATCGCCGGTGCGATAGCGGATGAACGGGAACTCGCTCGTCGCCAGGTGCGTGACCACGACCTCGCCGGGCTGCCCCTCGGCCGCAGGCACGCCATCGCGATCGATCAGCTCGACGACGATGTCTTCGGCGGTGATGTGCATCCCGCCATGCGGGCACTCGTGTGCAACGAAGCCGGCATCGCGGCCGCCGTAGCCGTTGGCGACACGGCATCCGAACACCTGCGAGATCGTGGCGCGCTGATCATCGTAGAGGCGTTCGCTGGTGCAAAAGGCCACGCGGATGCCCAGATCGTTCATCGACTGGCCGCGCCGTTGCGCGTGGCGGGCCAGGCGGCTGAGCGCCGACGGATAGCCGAACAACATGCGAGGGCGGCGCCGGCGCACCTTGCGCACCATCGCATCCAGGTTGGACTCGCTCATGTCGAAAGCTGGCAGCAACTCCGTGCGCATCGCGGTGTCGCGCAGCTGGCGCACCCGATCCTGCGCACCCAGCTCGATCGGCGATCCCCAGACCACGATCTCGGGGTCGCCGATGTCCACGCCCCACCAGCGCGTGGCGCGCCACTTGGCGGCCACGTCGTGACTCACGCGCTCCCGACCGATGAAGAATACCAGCGGCTGGCCCGAGCTGCCGCCGGTGTTGAAGCGCGCCAATCCGCGCGCCTCCGGGTGCTTCAACGCCTCGGTGTGCGATCGGATCGTGGCCTTGTCCAGAAACGGCAGGCGCCGCAGGTCCTCGACGCTGCACACCTGCCTTGGCTCGAAGCCGATGCGTTCGAACAGATCACGGTAGTACGGCACTGCACGCCCGGCTTCGACCAGCAACGTGCGCAGCCGATCGATCTGATATTCGCGCAGCCGTTGCGCCGGCCACCACTGCGAACGCTCCAGCGAGCGGCGAACTGCCACCGTATCGTGTCGCTTCAGACGTTCCTGCAAAGGAAAGATGACCCCTGACACGAGCCGGGTGTAGAGGCTTCGGTTCATGACCGGCCGCGTGACCGAGATGGCTGTGTCACCGGTCTCAGATGGGATTGGCCGCACCTTGTAACCTCGAACCGAGCACGCTGCGATAGAGAGCGGCCAGCTTGGGCGCGACCTGGTCCCAGGCATTGCCGCGCACCGATTGGAGCCCGGCTGCGGCGAGACGCCGGGCCAGCGCGCCATCTGCGAGCAGGCGCATCACGGCGTCGCCCATTGCTTTGTCATCCCGTGGCGGCACCAGCAGGGCGGTTCGCCCGTTCTCCACCATGTAGGGCACTCCGCCGACGGCGGTGCTCACCACCGGAATCCCACTAGCCAGTGCCTCCAACACGGAGTTGGGCATGTTGTCAGCAAGGCTCGGGTTCAGCGCAACGCTGGCGCCGCGCAGGAGCGCCGCCATGGCGTCGCGATCGAGGCGTCCGACAAAGCTCACCGTACCGGCCAGGCCAAGTTCATCGGCAAGATCGCGCAACTCGTTGGCTTGCGGTCCGGTCCCGGCGATGATCAGCATGGCCTTAGGCCAGCGCTCGCGCACTCTTGCAAAGGCCCGCAGCGCGCTAGCGTTGTCATACAAGGGTTCGAGATTGCGGGCCACCAGCAGAACAGGGTCAGGGGGCGGCCATGCGTCTGAAGGCCGGAAACGAGTGAGATCGACAACGTTGGGCAGGATGTCGCTGCTCATACCATACTCGGCGAAGATTTCCTGTAGGTAGCCCGACGGCACGACGAGCTTGCTTGCCCGGCGCATGCTGAATCGCACCAGTCCGGCACAACTTGCCAGGAAGCCGGACGCCTCGCCGCCGCGATAGTTCACGACCACAGGCACGCGGCGCAGCCAACCTATCCAGATCGCCGGCACCGCAAACAGATGCCACGACCAGCCGGAATTGGCCATCAGGTGGATCAAGTCGCTGCGCCCGGCCATGCGCCACAAGGCCAAGAAGTACGGCATCAGCCGAAACAGTGCGCGGAAGCCCGGCCACCGAGCGACCCAAGCCGGACGATATGGGCAGTTGTTGGGCACGACCTCGACTACGGAATCCGCGGCGCGCAGCAGTTCGGCGAGTTGGGCCGTCTGCATCGCCATGCCACCCGCGGGTGGCGGAATGGGACCGACCAAACCAATTCGAAGCCCCGCGAACGATGCCTCCCCGATCATGCGGTCGCTTTCTCAACGCGCCGCAAGGCACGAAAGGGTTCCACATACTTCGCCGCTGCGTGGCTCCAGTTTCGCTCTTGTTCCACGAAGCGCCGGGCGGCGCTACGGATCAACTGCCATTCGGCACGACGCCCAAGCAACTGCAGGATGGCTTCGGTCAGCGCCGACGGGTCACCCGCACGAAACAGTTGTCCGGTCACGCCGTGGCGGATGAGCTCGCGGTGTCCACCGACGTCGCTGGCCACCAGCATTCGCCCTTGCGCCATGGCTTCCAACGGCTTCAGGGGCGTGACGAGCTCCGTCAGCCGCATGGAACGGCGCGGATACGCAAGCACATCGATCAGGTCGTAGTACGCCTGCACGTGAGCATGAGGCACGCGGCCGACGAAAACCACCTTTTCGGCCAGACCCAGTGCATGGGCCTGCAACTTCAGCGCGGCCTCCTGTGGACCACCCCCCACCAGCATCACGCGCACGTCGGGACGCGCGGCAATCAGCCGGGGGAGCGCATCCAGCAAGATATCCAATCCTTCATATGCGTAGAACGAACCGACAAATCCGACCACCGTCGCACCGTTCAATCCAAGCTCCGCCTGAAGGTCCGAATCCCGCTCACCGCCCGGCCCGAAGGTCTCCGGATCGACGGCATTGGGTATGACGGTCACTCTCCGAGGCGGGATACCGCGTGCCACGATGTCGCCGCGCAGTCCCTCGCAAATGGTGAAAACGTGGGCCGCGCGCCGCAGCGCATAGGTCTCCAGTCGCCTTGTCATGCGGTATCGCAGACTGCCTTCGGTGGTCGTGCCATGGTCCACGGCGGCATCCTCCCAGAAGGCACGCACTTCGTAGACAACCGGTATGCCAAGGTCGCGTCCGACGCGCAACGCCGGTATGGCGTTGAGCACCGGCGAGTGCGTGTGGATCACATCCGGCCGCACTGCCTGCGCCACCGTGGCAAGGCGTGCCTGCAAATCTCGCATCAAGGTCAACTCTGCAAACCCAGGGAGCGCCTGTGCTCGCACCGGGTCGCTTCGATAGAAATGCCAGCCGTCGACGATCTCCTCTTCTGCGCACGGCACGGAGTGTTTCGGGCTTGTCAGATGGAATGTTTCCCATCCGAGACGGCGCTGTTCGCGCAACAGAGCGAGCGTCCGGAACGTGTAGCCGCTGTGCAGCGGAATCGAGTGGTCGAGCACATGCAGGACACGCACGAGAGCCTCCGGGCTTCAGGCCACGGCAGATGCCGTCGTCCTCGCGCTGTTGGCGGCCATCGTCGCGGTTGGCTCGGATCGAGCGTGGAACGTCTTGCGTAGGAAGGCGTCGAACATCAGGAGCGTCCACAGAGGGGCGCTGTAGTCGCGGCTGCCGTTGTGGTGAGCTTCGACCAGATGCCGCAGGTACCCCGCGTCGAACCAACCGGTCGACAACAGCGGCTCACCCAGCACGCAGTCCTTCACCCGCTGCCGCAGCGGTCCACGGAACCACTGGGCCAGCGGCACTGCGAACCCCATCTTTGGCCTGTACAGGATCTCGTGGGGCAGCGAAGGCTCCATAGCTTTCTTCAGCAGGAACTTGCCTTCGCTCCCGTGCAGCTTCAAGCCGGACGGAAGCGTCGCCAGCCACTCCACCAGCGGATGGTCCATCAGCGGTTCGCGCACCTCGAGCGAGTGAGCCATGCTGGCGCGATCAACTTTGGTGTTGATGTCGCCAACGAGGTAAGTCTTCAGATCCAGATACTGAATCAGCGCAAGCGGATCCTCGGTTCGGGCCTTGGCCGCATGTCGTTCGAAGACCGTGCGTGCGTCATAGCCGCCCAGCTCCCGCTTGAGGCGCGCGCTGAAGAGCTGATCGCGCATCGGGCCGCGCAGGATGCTCATCGAGTGGAAATACGCTTCCACTGAAGAGCGCGACATGCCTTCGAAGGTGGTTTTGGCGCGAAACACCCGCGGCGCCCAGTCCGCCTTGGGGTATAGACGACCCAGCGTGCCGAAGACAAGCCTGCGCAAGCCATGCGGCAACATCGCACGCATGCGCTCCTCCATCATGTGCATTCGATAGCGTCGGTACCCTCCGAATGACTCGTCGCCCCCATCACCCGAAAGCGCAACGGTCACGCGCTTGCGAGCGAGCTGGCACACGCGATAGGTCGGAATGGCGGAACTGTCCGCGTAGGGTTCGTCGTAGAGGTGCGCCAGGGTGTCGACAAGATTGAAATCGTCGCTTTCGACTGTCTCGACGTGATGGTCGGTTCGATACCGGTCGGCGACAACTTGTGCGAACTGCGACTCGTTGAACCTCGGGTCGTCAAACGAGATCGAACAGGTGCGTACCGGCCTATCGGAAAGACCGGCCATGACGGCCACGACCGAACTCGAATCGACACCGCCGGACAAGAATGCGCCAAGTGGCACCTCGGAAACGAGCCGCAGCTTGATCGACTCCCGAAGTCTGCGCTGCAGTTCCTCGCAGGCATCTTCGACCCCGATGGGGTTGTCGAGCGAGAAGGTCACGTCCCAGTATTCACGAGGCTGCGGCTCGGGCTCTCCGCGGCGCCACACGAGCAAGTGGCCCGGCGCGAGCTTGCGCGCCTGTCGAAAGACCGTGCGGGGTTCAGCGACATAGCCGAGCGCGAAGTACTCCTCAATGGCCAGGGGATCGACATCCCGCTGAAGGGCCCCGTGCGCAAGCACGGACTTGAGCTCGCTGCCAAAGAGCAACATGCCATCGGGAAGCATCGAGTAGAAAAGCGGCTTGACGCCAAGCCGGTCCCGCGCCATGAACAGTGTCTGTTGGTTGCGATCCCATAGCGCAAAGGCAAACATGCCACGCAAGCGTTGCACGCATGCTTCGCCCCACGCCTCCCAGGCGTGCACGATGCATTCGGTATCGCTCCTCGTGCGAAACACGTGACCGAGCGCCTGCAGTTCTGGGATCAGCTCTTGATAATTGTAGATTTCGCCGTTGAAGACGATCACAACGGAGCGGTCCTCGTTGAAGAGCGGCTGCTGGCCGGTTGCCACATCAATGATGGACAGTCGCCGATGGCCGAAGCCGAGGCCCGGTTCGACGTGCAGGCTCCCCTCGTCCGGGCCCCGGTGGAACTGGGCGTCGTTCATCCGCGCCAGTACAGAGCCTTGTACTTCGCGCGCGCCTCGCGTATCGAAAATACCGGTAATGCCGCACATGGTTCTCAGGCCAGCGTCATGCGCTGCCGGCCGGCTTGTTCGAGGGTCGTTGGCACATTGTGGTCATTGCTTGGCTGGCTGGCCACGGGTCCAAGGGCGCCGCTGCGCCGGCCAATGCGCATTCTGCGCCGGCTCCTGCCCTGCCGATGATGCCAATGCTCACGAAATCGCCGCAGCCCCCCAAACTCGTGCTTGGTCGGCGCGTTTGCCAGCCGAGGGCGCAGTACCGGCATTCACGCTGTTGTGAAATTCTTCCTGACCGCCCCATGCTCGGCGCCTCGAGGCGACACCACCTGATCCAGTTCTGCGTCCAACTCGCGCAGCCGCGCCGACCAGCTATATCTAGACACGACAAAATCACGCGCTGAAGCGCCGATGGCTGATGCAATCCGGGGACTCTCGAGCAGGCCGCTGATCGCGGCCACATAGTCCTCGCCGCTGTCTGCGCTCACCGCGTCTCGCCCACTGACGGCATCGATGGCATCCAGGCACTGCGATGCGGCCACCACGGGTCGTTCCATTGCCATGGCCTCGAGGATCTTGTTCTGCACGCCGCGCGCCAGCCGAAGCGGAGCAACCACGACTGCGGCGTGCTGCAGGAACGGTCGCACGTCGGGCACTGCTCCGGTCACGTTCACTCCTTGACCGACGAGCGCTCGCACTGCCGGCGTTGGATTCCGTCCAACCACATGGAACCGAAGCCCGGGCCAGCGCCGACGCAAGGCGGGAAGCGCTTCCGCAGCGAACCACTTCACTGCATCGACGTTGGGCCAGTAGTCCATCACCCCGGTGAACACCACCGGTAGCTCACTCGGTGCAAACGGCGTCGGACGCGCTGTGTCGACCACGAAGTATTCGGCGTCGACTCCGTTGCTCACTGCGCGCGTCATGCCGGCGCAATCAGGAGCCAGCGATTCGAAGAGCGCGACTTCTTTCTTCGTCACCAGATACGCTCCGCGCGCCTGCTTGGCAAGGCGACGCTCATACTCGAGCAACAACCTGCCTTCTCGCTGGTAGATCCACGACAGCGGCCAGCGCTGCCGCGCACCATACTCCGTCCATTTGGCCGAATCGACATCAACGAAGTCCACGAACGTCGGTAAGCCGGCGGCGGCGAACTGCGCCATAGCCGAGGAAAAGACCATTGCAGCATCGAATCGCAAGCGCCGAGTCGTGTCTTCGACCCAACGGCGCATCGAATCATCACGGTAGTACGCCAACGTAAGCGGTTCACGGCTTATCAACCCAGCCAGGCTCCGCAGCCGAGCAATGCGCGGGCTGAGCAGCGGTGCGTGCAGGCCGGCGCACATGCTGCGGACGATTGAGAGATGCGCAGTGTCGGCTGGATCGTCGACAAAGGTACCCAGGTGCACTTCGTGTTGCTGCGTCAGATGCTTCAGCAGATGAAACGAGCGAACCTTGTCGCCCTTGTCGGGGGGATACGGCAATCGATGCGCGAGGAACAGAATCCGGGCCATCTGCGACTCACCCCAAACCTCTCACGACGAACGGCCCCAGCCAGTTGGCCACCGGCAAAGGCAACCGACGCCACGCCTCGATCATCAACTTGTACTTCGGGTTTGATGGGTTGTTTGAAGGGACCCTGTCACGTTTGTACAGCTGGTACTCGTAGTGCAGCGGCTGCGGCTCGAATCCCCAGTTCTTCTTGAAGGCATACGGTCCTGTTCCGACCTTGCTGCGGCCGTAATCGAAAACCTTGATGCCGCGTGTGCAAGCGTGGCGCATCAGTTGCCAATACTTGAAGTCGTTGGCCGCCAGGTCCCGCGCCGAGACGTCATCGCCTGCGTAGTAGGGCAGGATCTCGTCGCGAAAGTAGAAACTGAGCACACTGGACAGTGGCAGACCTTTGGGCGACACGACCGTCAGGATGCTGCAGTCATGACCGAAGGTGTCGCGCAGGGCCTGGAAGTACCGTTTCGGCAGGGCCGGTGTACCGTGTCGGTGCACGTTGTCTGCAAACAGCCCAAAGAACCGGTCCACTCGATCGTCGAAACCGGACGTGAGTCCGTTCTTGATGCTCTTGCGCACCATTGCCCGCTGCTTGCGTGGTATAGCCAACAGATTTGCCTCGTCGTCGCCAAGGATCTGCTTGCGAAACGTCACGTAAACGTCTTGCCGGGGCCAGCCCGGATGGTGCCGTGACAACTGCCTCAATTCGAGGTGCTCCGCGCCGAGTTCGCGGCCGATGCGCTCTGCTTCATTCTCCAAAGACATCGCTGTTGCCTCGTCGACCGCGACCGTGCCCGCGTACACGGCGAACGGCAGGCTGACCAGCGCATGACCGAACAGCATCGTCTTGACTTGCGCCAGCGGCAAGATGCCCGTGATTTCACCGTTGCGCTCTGCATAGAGGTAGTGGGTGGCATGACCGAAGACTTTCTCGAGCACCGCTTGCCAACCGGCTCGGTGAAAGAAAGTCGCCTCGGGTTGCTCGAGAACGAAGGCATCCCAACGCGCCCTGGCGGCTGCATCAGTCGAAGTCAAGCGCCGGATCGTCACCGCGCAACTCGGTCAATGGACGGGGCGATCAATGAAGACCCTGTCGACGCGGTCCCAGCGGAAGTCGGCAAGCAACCGCTCGAGTCGTGATTCGACTCGGTGCAGGTTCACGTAGTGCCGAAAGCGGGTCTTCGCATTGATCCCCGCAATTCGCGGCTGCGTATGGTCGATCTCCCACGGATGAAAGTAGAAGATCGCAGCCTGTTGATCGACGAGGTTGACCCGCCTGATCATCCAGCGCGAGACGCGGTAAGGAAGCAATCGAAAGTAGCCGCCTCCGCTTGCCGGCAGATTCGTGCCGATCAGTCGCACGGTTGTCGCAGGAATCTCCAGCAGTCCGCTGGACAGCCTGTGCGCGAAGCGCGGCGCATCCGGCATGCCATAGTGATCGTGGCGGATCGGAAAGATGCTGGAACTGTAGGCATAGCCCGTGCGAGCGAGCACGTCGAACGCCCACAGATTGCCGGCTCCAATGGAGAAGCTGGGGGCCCGATAGCCGCGCACCAAGACCCCGCCTACGTCCTCCAGAATCTTCTTGGCTTGATCGACGTCACTGAAAAATCGATCAACAGACAGGTCGCTGGCTCTTTCGTGGCCGTAGCCGTGGCTTGCCAGTTCATGCCCTGCGGAAACGATTCTGCGTACCAGCGCCGGATAGCGCTCGGCGACCCAACCCAGCGTGAAGAACGTGGCTCGCGTGCGGTGTTCGTCAAGCAAGGTCAGGATTCGGTCGACGTTGCGCTCCACTCGACATTCCCGCGAATCCCACTCGTTGCGCGGCACATGGGGCGCAAAGGCAGACACCTGAAAGTAGTCCTCCACATCGATCGTCAACGCATTGATGGTTGCGGTCGAGTGCCGCAACAGTGAGGACTCTTTCATTGAAGAGCTGAGAACACGTCAGAATGCCGTGCGCCAGGTGCAGGTCAGCACGTTGGTCTTGTAGTCGGCTGTGGTCGAATCGAAGGTCTGATGTAGGAGCGTGAAAGCGATCGTGGAACGAGGACTCACTGCTCTGGTCCACTGGACCTGCAGGTTGTGCGTTGTCGCTTGCGCTGGGGGAAGCTTGGTTTCGGCGCGAGTCCAGTATGCGCTCAGCGTCGCGGTGTCGAGCGGCGTCAGCCGCCTCATCCAGGCGAACTGGGCGCCGAACTGTTCGACGCGATCCGCCACGCGGAAGTCGTCGCCTAGCGTCAGGCTGACCAGAGTGTCCAGTCGTTCAGAATCGGCCCGACCAACACCGAACGTCACAGTGTCTCGCACCCCGGTCCAGGATACTGCGAGTTCGTGCCGTTCGGTCAACAGCACGCTAGACGTTGCAAGCCCGGAGACCAACGGCTGCACGGGATCGATGCCGTTACGCACGAGAAGATCCTGAACCAGGATGCGGCGCCTCGCCTCGTCAGGCTCGATCGATGCCAGTTGAAGAAATAGCACGTCAAACGCCGAGCTCTGGCCCGTCGCTGGCGTCCGATCCATGCCGGGCGTCGTAGACGACCGACTGGACGTGGCCATCACGGCCCAGCGCGGAAAGCGGTAACTGAACGAAGCCAGGTGGCCAGTTCCAAAATAGCGATGAAGACCCTCTGCGCTGATTCGGGTTCTCTCATTCGGGCGCCAGTCGATCGTCACGCCGTAGAGCGGCGCGTAGGTCCGTTCGACAGATTGGAAGTTGTTGCCCTCCCGGCCGTACACCAGTGTAGCCACGGTCCCCGCATCAAATGCCCACCCAACCTCGCCTCGCACCGAGACCTCAGTCGTTCGGCGCCCGACCTTGAAGTCGTACTGGCCAGCATAGCCTTGGCCCCGTAGAAGGATGGCATTGGGCTGCACACCGCTGTCGGCCTGGAGCGTGCCGACCTGTGTGTGGACGTCGCCGACGTCGGTGCCCCGGTACTTGGTGGTCGAGTCGTCGACCCGCGCCTCCATCCGGCCTGACTGACCCAGCCTGGCCCTCAAGATCGGTGAGGCGGACACGGTGCCGCCTTCGATGCGATCATCGTTCGAGACGACCAAGGGGCGCACCGGGTCGCCGAAGGCCGATCGAGCACGAGCGTCATACGTTGCGGTCAGGTCGAAGAACGCGTGGGATTCGATCAGTTCGGCGTTGACCACCGCCGCCAGTTCGTTGCGATGCTCGAACCTCGACTGGTCAGAGTCAATCACCGCTCCGGTCAAGGCGTAGTCCACGTAGCCTCTGACGCGCCGGTAAGGAAGAACAAGGTGGACGTCCAGCCCGAGTTCCGCGGCCAGACCGGCTTCCGCGCCGGATGCGGAAGCGGTGCCGACATTGTCGGTGCCGGATACCGACGCCGATGCGCCCACTCGCCACACCGGGGTGCGTGGCGTACCTGGCTCCTGTGCCGCCGCATCGATCATGCCGAGCGAACAACCCAAGATGGCACAAACCGGAAGGACCAGACCGATCAGGCTCGGCTGGCCATCTAACTTGATCGTCTCAGCGGAGCCGCCACTCGGCCACGGCAGAAGATCCCTAAGCATCCTCTACGCTTCCATACCCGTATCCGTACGCGTAGCCGTAGCCCGTGCCCCTCATCATCTTGGCGTGTACGCGATTCAGTACCATGAGCTTCACTGGATGCGATGCGATCCCCGCCAGCGCGCGTTGCACGTCCGCCTGTGACGTGTCGTCTGCCTTGACGACGACCACGATCTGTCCCATTTGTGAAGCAAGAACGCCGGCTTCGGTGGTCAACAACAACGGCGGCGAGTCGAAAATGATGATCCGGTCGGAGTAGCGTGATGCCAAGTCCTCAAGCAGACGGCGCATGCTGTCGCTCGCCAGAAGTTCTGTGGCTCCAGGACGTGGCATGCCGCTAGGCAGCACTGAGAGCTTTTCGACATTGGTGGCCAGAAGCACATCCTGCAAGGCGACACGATCCTGCAGCACATCCAGCAGGCCCTGATCGGCCTCAAAGCCAAGCATCCGCGCCAACGATGGCCGCGCCACATCGGCGTCGACCAACAACACGCGATGATCCAACTCCGTCGCCATGCTCATCGCCATATTGGCAGCGGTGAAGCTCTTACCCTCGCCGGCGAGCGCACTGGTCACCATGATCAAGTTCGATCGCAGTTGCCCCGTTTCCTTCAAATCTTCGATGTTCTTGATCAACGGCCGCTTCATCATGCGGAACTGCTTGGCCTGAGCCGCTGGCCCAGCGCCGGGAGCGAACACGCCTGCAGCCGTCATTGCGGCTGCATTGAGTTCGATCAACCTGGAGGTCCTGATGGCCTTGGTAACTGTCGTTCCACGCCCGGACAGTCCGGAACCGCGTGGATCAGGCGACCGCGGTTGACTTTTCGCGTCTTGCCCAGTCGGCGTGCCCGCGAAACCAGCTCCGCGGAGCCTCTCGAGCCGCAGCATCGCCTGTTCAATCAGGGTGGACATGCTTTGAACCTCACGACCGCAGGACAGCAGTCACAAGCGCGCCGATGGCAAACAAGATCACCAGACTCCCCGATGCGGCCGAAAGGCCGGCGTACTCCCAGCGCTCCTTTCGCGCGTCGGCCTCGCTCCTTAGCGCCGACACGGCACCCAAGAGCGGTAAGCCTAGCCGGCTGTGCAATTCAGAGGGCCGGTGAAATACGGGTTTGATCTGCGCTTTCAGAAACGCCACGGCAAGTCCAGCTCCAAGCGCACCTGCCAACGCCATCAACAGCATGAGAGGCCGGTTGGGAAACGCCGGCTTCTGCGGAACACGCGCTGGCTCGATCACCCTGAATTCGGCCAAGCCCGCAGCATCATCGAGCTTGTTGTAGATGGCAGCTGATTCGCGGCGCTGCACCAACTCCTCGTATGCCCTTCGATGCACGTTGTAGTCACGGTTGAGCTGCGCGGCCTCGGCCTCGATTCGCGGAGCCTCTTTGAGCTTGGCGCGTGCCTGCTCGAGGCGCGACGTGTACTCGGCGACGCGCGCGCGCGCAGCCGCAAGCTGCACATCAGTTGTCGCGACGACCCGCGTTAACTCCTGATAGGCCAGACCGGCGCCCGGGCTCTGCCGCATTGGGGCAGGCGCACTAGCGGCCTTCGCCTTAAGCGATGCAATCTCGCGTTGCCTTTGCTCTTCGAGATCCTTGATGACTCGCCGGGCGGCCAGCACGTCTGGGTGCTGGTCAGTGAACCGTTGCAGCAAGGTGTCGAGTCCTCGCCGTTGAGCATCGATACGCGCGTCAATCTCCGGGGTCGCGACCGGGGCGCTGGTCGCGCCGAGCAAGTCGGGAAGCGCGGCCGCAGACTGACCGCTACGCTCGTTTTCCAGAGCGGCACGGGCGGCATCGCGGGACTGTTCTGCCTCGCGCAACTGGAGGCGCGCCGAGTCGAGGTTGGCCGATATCTCTGCAATGCGGGTAGTGGCATCTCTACCGTCGCCGGTCTGAGCATCGATGTTGCGGATCCTGAATGCCTTCAGCTTGGCCTCAGCCTCCTCAAGCTTGACTTGGTAGGACTTGATTTGCTCGTCGATGAAGGACTTTGCCGCATCGGCATCCTTGCGTGAGGCCCCGACGCTCGACTGGACGAACACCGACACCATCGAGTCGACGACCTTTTTGGCTTGCTCCGGCGACGGATCGCGATAACTGAGTTGGTAGAGGTTGTCTCGCCCGACGCTCTGGATCTGCAGCGCCTTGGTGACTTCCTCGAGCCTGCGTTCCGACTTCGGGGCTTTGCCGTCCGACAGATCGAGACCCGACATTGCAGCGACCTTCTCCACGTTCGCGCGCGTGATCAGCGTGCGTCCCAACATCGAGACCTGCTGTTCGACGTCCGGCTGTATCGTCAATCCAGACATCAACGGCCGAAGAATGGATTGCGTATCGACGTAGACCCTTGCCGAAGCCTCGTATCGACTTGGAATTGACATCACAGCAGCGGCGGAAGCCAGGCCTACCAGCCACGCGGTGACGACAGCCAGCCAGCGATAGCGCCAGACAGACCAGCAAACGGAGACGAGATTCTCAAGCTGTTCGATCATTTGGGCTGGAGCGGTTCACGGCACCAAACGGATGCGACCACAGTGATCGGATCAGAAGTAGCTCTGTGGGATGATCAGTACGTCGCCGGGGCGCATCTCGACATTCGCACTGATATCTCCACCCTTCACCAAATCCTGGAGACGCACGCTGTACTGCTTGTTCCCCTCCGCAGTGCGCAAGATCAGTGCCCGATTGCCAGCTGCAAAGTCGGTGAGCCCACCGACCGCGATCATGACATCCAGCAGTGTCATGCGCTGCTTGAATGGCAACGCCTGAGGGCGTGCTGCCTCTCCGATAACTCGAATCTGTTCGCTGTAAGGCCCGACGTAGGACTGGACGATCACCGTCACCTGCGGATCCCGAACGTAGCGGGCGAGTCTGGTCTCGATCTCGCGCGCAACTTGGACGGGAGTTTTCCCCTGCACAAGAAGGTCCTCAACCAGAGGAGTGGAGACCTTGCCGTCAGGGCGGACGGGTACTGTGATCGACAGTTCCGGGTTGCGAGCGACCTGGACATTCAACGTGTCCCCCGCGCCAACAACATAGCTGTAGTCGGCTACAGCTGCCACAGCCGGAGCGGGAGGAAGCGATCCCGTAGTCCCACAAGCCATCAGCGATGTAACCATCAACATCACTGCCAAGGCGCGAAAGACTCGTTGAATGGTATTCATGGAACCCTCCGGCGAACACAAACACCCGCCGGCTGGCGGCAGGGCGCGGAACTTCGAGCTACGATCTGACCAACCCGTCTAGGCACGCTCTGGGAGAAGCGGAGCGTAATGATACGGGCCCGGGTGCTCTTGCACCCAGCGCGCCCCCTACCTCGGTGTGTCAGAGTCGGCGTCGCGGTCCAAGAGGTGACGTTGCCGTCACACCGCTCCTTCGCGGAACAGCACCACAGTGACGGTTTCGACCAGGATCTGAAGGTCAAACATCAGCGAGTTGTTCTTCAGGTAGTACAAGTCGAACTGGTGCTTGCGCCGCGCGTCCTCGATCGAACCCCCGTAGTTGAACCGCACCTGGGCCCAACCCGTGACACCCGGCTTGACGCCGTGGCGCAGCTCGTAGAACGGAATCTGGTCCTTCAGCTTGGCCACGAACTCGGGGCGCTCGGGTCGCGGACCCACGATGCTCATCTCGCCCCTGAGCACGCTGAAGAGTTGCGGCAGTTCGTCGATGCGCGTCTTGCGCATGAACGCGCCCACCCGCGTGATGCGCGAATCGTTCTTGGTGGCCCAGCGAGCAACACCATCGCTTTCGGCATCGGTGCGCATGCTACGGAACTTCACGCACTGGAAACTGCGTCCACCCAACCCCACTCGCTCCTGGCGGTACAGCACCGGCCCCCGGCTGTCGAGTTTGATGGCGAGAACGGCCAGCAGCATCACCGGCGAGGCGATCAACAGCAGCGCCAGCGACGAGGCGATGTCAAATGCGCGCTTGGCGAAGCGCCGCAGCGGCCCCTGGACGAAACCGTCTCCATAGACCAGCCAGCTTGCCTTCAGGCTGTCGACCGGCACCTCGGCGTGCGAGCGCTCGTAGAACGCTGCCAGGTCCAGGATCTTGATGCCGCGCGTGCGACACATCAGCAACTGGTCCATCGGCATCGTGCCGCCCCGTTGCTCGCGAACCGCGACCACGATCTCGTCGATGCCGTACTTGGACACCAGATCCGGTAGTGGGCGCGAACGGTCGAACACCGGCGCACCTTCGACCAGCATCTCGGTGTCGAGATCGGTGCGATAGAAGCCCACCACGTCGCGCATGTGCCGGTCGTCGACGCGCAGATCCGTGAGCACGCCCTGCGCCTCGGCGCCAGTGCCGACGATCAGCACGCGCGGCACACCCGTGACGCCGCGCAGGGCCAGCGCCGTGCCACGCAGCAACAAGATCGCGACGAGAAAATACGCGACCGCCGTGCCAACCAATGGCCCGGGGTGCGGGTGCAGGTTGAACTGCTTGAGCGCGAGATACGTGCCGTAGCCGGCCAGCACCACCACCACGCTGATACGCAACGTGAGAGGCACCAGCGCGAGACGGTGCCGATACACGCCGACAAACGACTGCAGCAGTGCCATCACGCAGGCAAAGCCCAGGGCTGTGATGAGCGCCCGAGAGTCGCCGAGCACCGCCATCAGGCCACCCGGCACGGCGCCAAACGTGACGGCCGCCGCGAGCAACGCCATGAACCCGAGGATGCCGTCGAGCAATGCTTCGTAGACCGCAGCGGATGACGCCCTGCTCGGGAAGACCCGGAACATGAATCCCCTTTGTGGATTTGGTACGACGGACGCGGCGGTGCGGCGATGAACTGCGAAGGGCCAGCTGCCGTGAAGGTGCAGGCGCGATTCTCTGGAGCGTGCCGTTTGCAACAATCCTGCAGACGCGGGGTCTGTCGCCGACCCCCCTAATCCCGGGGTCGACATCGAATCGTCACGGAGGCGAGGGCGCGATTTGCGCCCTTCACTGGAACCGCCTCAGCAGCGAATCCCCACGTGCAGCGCCACCACCCCAGCGCTCAGGTTGTGCACGTCCACATGCCCGAAGCCGGCGGCTTTCATCATCGCCTTCAACTCGGCTTGGTCCGGGTGAACCCGGATCGATTCGGCCAGATAGCGGTAGCTGTCGCCGTCGCCTGCCACCCACTGCCCCAGCCGGGGCAGCACCTGGAACGAGTACCAGTCGTAGGGCTTGCGCAGCGGCTCGGCCACGCGCGAGAACTCCAGCACCACCAGCCGGCCGCCCGGGCGCAGCACGCGCGCCATCTCGGCCAGCGCACGTTCCTTGTGCGTCATGTTGCGCAGCCCGAACCCGACGGTGGCCAGATCGAAGCTGGCGTCGGCAAACGGCAGCGCTTCGGCGTCGCACAGCACCGTCGGCAGGCTGAACCCCTTGTTCACCAGCCGGTCGCGCCCGGCCCCCAGCATCGCGGCATTGATGTCGGTGTGCACGACGCAGCCGCTCGGGCCCACGCGCGACGCCAGCGCCAGGCTCAGGTCACCGGTACCCCCGGCGATGTCGAGCACGCGGTCTCCCGCCTTCGGTGCCGCCACCGCCACCGCATAGGCTTTCCAGATGCGGTGCAGGCCGAGCGACATCAGGTCGTTCATCAGGTCGTATTTGCCCGCCACCGAGTCGAACACGGCGCGCACGCGCCGCGTCTTGTCGTGCTCGTCGACCTGCTGGTAGCCGAAATGTGTGCGGCTCATCGCGTTGGCGTGCGATCAGTGCCCGTGGCCGCAGCTTTGGCCGCCGGCGGCCGGCACCATCGGCGCGTCGCGTTCGACGCCGGCTTCATCGAGCCGCTTGAGATAACGGTCCCAGTGCTCCTGCTGCCGTTGCCCCAAGTCGTACAGATAGGTCCAGCTGAAGATGCCGGTGTCGTGGCCATCGGAGAACTTGGGCTGCAGCGCGTAGTTGCCGACCGGCGTCAGCTCGACGATCTGCACGTCGCGTTTGCCCGTCTGCAGCACTTCCTCCCCCGGGCCGTGGCCCTGCACCTCGGCCGACGGCGAGTAAACCCTGAGCAGCTCAAACGGCAGGCGATAGGTGCGACCGTCGTCGTAGCCGATCTCCAGCACACGCGAGCCCTGGTGCAGCGTCACCGACAACGGTGCGGGGGTGGCGGACGGCATGCGAATTCAACCTTCTTGGCGCGCAGCGCCGGATGGAAAAGCCAGTTTAGCGTCGCGTCGCGGCGGACCACCGGCGCGTGCAAAAAACCACGGTGCGTTGCGTGACGCCGACCGCTCGTCGCCGCGAAACACAGCGTTCGCGGGTAATCACGAAGGCCACGCGCAATTGTGCGCAGCGCGCACGGCAGCGCCCGGATATGTTCGCGCCATCGATATTGCGAGCGCGCAGGACTTGAGGCGCCGCGTCGGGAGCCCGTCCATGTCCACGCTGTCGCTTTCATCCTTCCTGTTCTCCCTGGCCGCCACCGCGGGCGGCAGCGGCGTGGCGTGGCTGGCCACCGCGCTGCATTACCGCACCAAGCTTGCCGAACGCACCGTGCAGTTGCACAACGCCGAGCAGGCCAAACAAAAGGCGCAGGAACTGGCCCTGCAGGCGCGCCACCAGGTGGAGGCGCTGCAGCAGGCCCTGTCTGAAGCCAAGCGAGACGGCGCGATCCACAGTGCGGCGAGCTCTGCCAAGGCGGCAGCGGCTGCCGCCGAAGCCGCCAAGCTCAAGGCACGGGCCGAGTTGTTGCGCAAGTTGGAGACCGAGGAGAAACCCGAGCGCCCTGCGCACGGCTTTGCCGACACCCAGCCGCTGCACTGACAGCGGTCTTCAGACCAGCACGCGCTCGATGCCGCCCGCGTTGGCGCGCGCCACGTAGTCTTCGAGCCAGGATTCGCCGATCAGTCGGCGCGCCATCTCCACCACGATGTAGTCCGACTTCAGCAGCCCGCTTTGCAGGTCGCCCTGGTAGCGCGACAGGCCTTGCAGACAGCTCGGGCACGAGGTCAGGACGGTGATGTCGTGCCTGGCGTCGAGTGCGGCGCGCGAGCGCAGGGCCGCCTCGCCCTTGCGGATCTCTTCTTCCTTGCGAAAGCGCACCTGTGTGGCGATGTCGGGACGGCTGACGCCGAAGGTGCCGCTCTCGCCGCAGCAGCGCTCGCTCTTGATCACCTGCTCGCCCACCAGCGCCTTCACCGTGAGCATCGGGTCGCGCTGCTTCATCGGGGTGTGACAGGGATCGTGGTAGAGATAGGCGCCGCCGGCCGGCAGCGTGATGCCCTTCTCCAGCAGGAACTCGTGGATGTCGACGATGCGGCTGCCGGGAAAGATCTCGTCGAATTTGTATCCCTGCAGCTGGTCGTAGCAGGTGCCGCAGCTCACCACCACGGTCTTGATGTCGAGGTAGTTCAGCGTGTTGGCCACGCGGTGGAACAGCACGCGGTTGTCGGTGATCGTCTTCTCGGCGCGGTCGTACTGGCCGGCGCCGCGCTGCGGATAACCGCAGCACAGGTAGCCCGGCGGCAGCACGGTCTGCACCCCGGCGCGCCACAGCATGGCCTGCGTGGCCAGCCCCACCTGCGAGAACAACCGCTCAGACCCGCAGCCGGGGAAATAGAACACCGCCTCGCTGTCGGTGGTGGTGGCCGCCGGGTCGCGGATGATCGGCACGTAGTGCTTGTCTTCGATGTCGAGCAGCGCCCGCGCGGTGCGCTTGGGCAGACCGCCGGGCAGCTTCTTGTTGACGAAGTGGATCACCTGCTCGCGCAGCGGCGCCGGGCCCACGGTAGCCGGCGGCAGCGCGGTCTGGCGCTTGGCCGCCAGGCGCAGCATGTCGGCCGCCGCGCGCTGGGCCTTGAAGCCCACGTTGACCATCGCGCGACGCGCCAGACGGATGGTCTCGGGGTTGGTCGCGTTGAGCATGAACATCGCGGCCGCCTGCCCCGGCTTGAAGCGCTTGCGGCCCATCTTGCGCAGCAGGTTGCGCATGTTCATCGAGACGTCGCCGAAATCGATCTTCACCGGGCACGGGCTGGCGCACTTGTGGCACACGGTGCAGTGGTCGGAGACGTCCTCAAACTCCTCCCAGTGGCGCAGCGAGACGCCACGCCGCGTCTGTTCCTCGTACAGAAACGCCTCGATCAGCAGCGACGTGGCCAGGATCTTGTTGCGCGGGCTGTACAGCAGGTTGGCGCGCGGCACGTGCGTGGCGCACGGCGGCTTGCACTTGCCGCAGCGCAGGCAGTCCTTGATGCTGTCGCTGATGGCGCCGATGTCGCTGCGCTGCATGATCAGCGACTCGTGGCCCATCAGGCCAAAGCTCGGCGTGTAGGCGTGCTCGAGGTCGGCGGCACGCACCTCGGCGTCGTTCAGCGCCGCCAGTGCCGCGCCGCGCAGCAGCTTGCCCTTGTTGAAGCGCCCTTCGGGGTCGACGCGCGCCTTGTAGGCGGCAAAGTCGCGCAGTTCGTCGTCGGTGAGGAACTCGAGCTTCGTGATGCCGATGCCGTGCTCACCGGAGATCACGCCCCCCAGGCTGCGCGCCAGCGCCATCACCCGCGCCACCACCGTGTGCGCGGTCTGCAGCATCGGGTAGTCGTCGCTGTTGACCGGAATGTTGGTGTGCACGTTGCCGTCGCCGGCGTGCATGTGCAGCGCCACCCACAGGCGGCTGTGCAGAACCTCCTTGTGGATGCGCTGGCACTGCGCCAGGATCGGCGCAAAGGCACCGCCGGCAAACAGCTCACGCAACGGCTCCAGCACCTGGCGCTTCCATGAGGCGCGCAGGCTGTGATCCTGCAGTTGCTCGAACAGCGTGCGCTGTCCCGGCGCCCCGGCCAAGTCGAGCTGCTCGAGCCAGCCCTGCCACAGCGCGCGCACCTCGCGCAGCAGCGCCAGCGCCTGCTGCACGCGGTCGTCGAGCAGCTCGGTGCCCGGGATCTCCTGCGCATCGTCGCCGCGGCCCAGCGGCAATGACTCTTCGGTGAAGAAGCGCTCGAGCCGCTGCAACAGCTCGAGCTTGTTGCGCAGGCTGAGCTCGATATTGATGCGCTCGATGCCCAGCGTGTATTCGCCCATGCGATCGAGCGGGATCACCACGTCCTCGTTGATCTTGAAGGCGTTGGTGTGGCGCGCGATCGCCGCGGTGCGCTTGCGATCGAGCCAGAACTTGCGCCGCGCGTCGGCGCCCACCGCGATGAACCCTTCGCCGCTGCGCGAGTTGGCGATGCGCACCACCTCGCTGGCGGCGCGGGCCACCGCAACTTCGTCGTCGCCGACGATGTCGCCGATCAGCACCATCTTCGGCAGCGCGCCGCCGCGGCCGCCGCGCTTGCTCTTGGTGGCGTAGTCCACCGCCTTGAGATAGCGGTCGTCGAGGTGCTCGAGGCCCGCCAGGATCGCACCACCGCCGCGCTGCTCGGCGAACATGAAGTCCTTGATCTCGACGATCGACGGCACCGCTTCGCGCGGGTTGCCGAAGAACTCCAGGCACACGGTGCGCACGTGTGGCGGCATCCGGTGCAGCACCCAGCGCGCCGATGTGATCAAACCGTCGCAGCCCTCTTTCTGCACGCCGGGCAGGCCGGACAAGAACTTGTCCGTCACGTCCTTGCCGAGCCCTTCCTTGCGAAAGCGCGCGCCGGGAATGTCGAGCCGCTCGCGCTTCTCGACCGACTTGCCACCGGCATCGAACCAGCGCAGCTCGAAGCTGGCCAGTTCGGCGTCATGGATCTTGCCGAGGTTGTGGTCCAGCCGCTCCACCTCGAGCCAGCGCCCCTGCGGCGTGACCATGCGCCAGCTCGCCAGGTTGTCGAGCGCCGTGCCCCACAACACGGCCTTCTTGCCGCCGGCGTTCATCGCGATGTTGCCGCCGATGCAGCTCGCCTCGGCCGATGTGGGGTCCACCGCGAACACATAACCCGCGCCTTCGGCCGCATCGGACACGCGCTGCGTCACCACGCCGGCTTCGGTGCGAATGGTCGGCACCGGATGCGCCACCCCGGGCAGGCTCGCCATCTCCACCGCGCCGAGCGTCTCGAGCTTCTCGGTGTTGATGACCGCGCTCTTCCACGTGAGCGGAATCGCGCCGCCGGTGTAGCCGGTGCCGCCGCCGCGCGGCACGATCGTCAGTCCCAGTTCGATGCAGCCGTTGACCAGGCCCGCCATCTCGTCTTCGGTGTCGGGCGTCAGCACGACGAATGGGTATTCCACGCGCCAGTCGGTGGCGTCGGTCACGTGGGACACGCGTGACAGCCCGTCGAACTTGATGTTCTGCTTGTCGGTGTGGCGCGACAGCACCTTGCGCGTGCGCTGGCGCAGGTCCCACACCTGCGCAAAGTGGCCGGCAAAGCGGCGCACCGCGTCGTGCGCCAGCGCCAGCAGCTCGCCCACGGCTGCGTCGCGGCCGGCATCCTCGCCCGGCGTGCGGCGCTTCCCCACCTCGGCCAGGCGGTGCGACAACGCATCGATAAGCGCGCGCCGGCGCTTGGGGTTGTCCAGCAGGTCGTCTTCGAGATAAGGGTTGCGCTGGACCACCCATATGTCGCCCAGCACCTCGTACAACATGCGCGCCGAACGGCCGGTGCGGCGCTCGTCGCGCAACCGGGACAACACCGCCCATGCGCGCTCACCGAGCAGCCGGATCACGATCTCGCGATCGGCGTACGAGGTGTAGTTGTAGGGGATCTCGCGCAGCCGCGGCGCGTCGCTGGCGCGAGCGGCGAGCCCGGCTTCGGCCAATGGCGGCGGGTGCGGTGCGTTCATGGCGTTGAGTCGGCGTGCGCGTCGAAGATCCTCGAGCAACGCCTGTCGCGGCCCATCGGGCGGTCATGTTACCGCAGCGCAGCAATGCCCTCGTGCACGGGGCTTCGTGCTGCAGCGCGGCGGGTAAATCCCGTTGCCACCGGCGCGCCATCCGTGACAGAAACTCGCCTGTCATCAAGCGGGGCGAAGATCGTTGGTTTGTCGTTCAACGACGGGCCCCTCAATGGAGATTTCATGAATCGCAGATTGGTTGTTCTGAGCGCATCGATCCTGGTCGGCTTCGCTGTCTCGGCGCCGGCGCAGGCGCAGACCGAGATTCAGTGGTGGCATTCGATGACCGGCGGCCTCAACGACTGGGTGGTCGATTTGGCCAACGGTTTCAACGCCAGCCAGAAGGACTACAAGGTCGTGCCCACCTACAAGGGCACGTACGACGAATCGATGACGGCGTCGATCGCTGCTTTCCGCGCTGGCAATGCGCCGCACATCCTGCAGGTGTATGAGGTTGGCACCGCCACGATGATGGCGGCCAGGGGCGCCATCGTGCCGGTGGGCAAGGTGCTGGCCGACGCCGGCTACAAGTTCGACGCCAAGGCCTACATCCCGGCCGTGGTCGGCTACTACACGGCGCCGAGCGGGCAGATGCTGAGCTTTCCGCTCAACAGCTCGACGACCGTGCTCAACTACAACAAAGACCTGTTCAAGAAAGCCGGCCTGGACCCCAACAAGCCGCCGACCACCTGGCCCGAGTTGACACTGGCCGCCGCCAAGCTCAAGGCCAGCGGCGTGGCATGTCCCTTCACCACGAGCTGGCAGGGCTGGACGCAGCTCGAGAGCTTCTCCACCTGGCACAACACGCTGTTTGCCACCCAGAACAACGGCTTCGGCGGAACGTCGGCACGCCTGGCCTTCAACAGCCCGCTGCACGTGCGCCACATCGAGAACCTGGCCAACATGGCCAAGCAGGGCCTGTTCCACTACCGCGGCCGCGGCAACAAGGGTGACGCGCCGTTCTACTCCGGCGAATGCGCAATGGCCACCGCCAGCTCGAGCACCTACGCCAGCATCAAGAAGAACGCCAAGTTCGAGTTCGGCATTGCGCCGCTGCCGTACTACCCCGACGTGCCCGGCACCCCGCAGAACACGATCATCGGCGGCGCCTCGTTGTGGGTGATGGCCGGCAAGAAGGCCCCCGAGTACAAAGGCGTGGCGGCGTTCTTCAACTACCTCACCAATCCGGAGATCCAGGCCAAGAGTCACCAGCGCACGGGCTACCTGCCGATCACGCTGGCGTCGTTCGCGCTCACCGAGAAGTCCGGCTTCTACAAGGAGAACCCGGGCACCGACACGGCGGTGAACCAGATGATCCGCAAGACCACCGACAAGTCGCGTGGCGTGCGCCTGGGCAATTTCAACCAGATCCGCGCCATCATGGACGAGGAGTTGGAGCAGGTCTGGGCCGGCAAGAAGACGGCCAAGGAGGCACTCGATGCGGCGGTCAAACGCGGCAACGAGCAGCTCGAGCGCTTCCAACAGGCAAACAAGTCCTGAAGCACTTGTTTGCCTTGCTGCGGCCGCTATCGCGGCCGCGCAGGCTGAATGTGGTGCACCCCTCCCCCGTCCCCTCCCCGCCGAGCGGGGAGGGACCTAGCTAGATAGACGAGACACTTGGCCGTCGAGAAGCGCGTCCGCTTCAAGAGCTGGTGGTTGCCCTGGGTGCTGCTGGCACCCCAGGTGACCGTCATCGCCGTCTTCTTCTTTTGGCCAGCCGGTCAGGCGCTGCTGCAGTCGCTGCAGCAGCAAGACGCCTTCGGCGCGAGCATCGAGTGGGTGGGGCTCGACAACTTCAGGCGCCTGTGGGCCGACGACAGCTACCTGGCCTCTTTCAAGACCACGGCACTGTTCTCGGTGCTGGTCGCTGCGCTTGGACTCACGCTGGCGCTCGCACTGGCCGTGTTTGCCGACCGCGTGCTGCGTGCCGCTGCGGTCTACAAGACGCTGCTGATCTGGCCTTATGCGGTGGCGCCGGCGGTGGCCGGCGTGCTCTGGCTTTTCATGTTCGCGCCGTCGATCGGGATCGTCAGTTATGCGCTGCGCGGCCTGGGCGTGCAATGGAACCACCTGCTGAACAGCGACCAGGCGATGGCCCTGATCGTGTTCGCCGCGGTCTGGAAGCAGATCTCCTACAACTTCTTGTTCTTCCTGGCTGGACTGCAGAGCATCCCCAAGAGTCTGATCGAGGCGGCCGCGATCGATGGCGCCGGCCCTTGGCGACGCTTCTGGACCATCGTGTTTCCTCTGCTGTCACCCACCACCTTCTTCCTGCTTGTCATCAACATCGTCTACGCGTTCTTCGATACCTTTGCGATCGTCGACGCCGCCACCGAAGGAGGCCCGGGCAAGGACACGGCGATTCTCGTCTACAAGGTCTACTACGATGGCTTCAAGGCGCTCGATCTCGGCGGTTCGGCGGCGCAAAGCGTGGTGCTGATGGCGATCGTCATCGCGCTCACCGTGGTGCAGTTCCGCTACGTCGAGAAGAAGGTCAACTACTGAAATGACCCCCTTGCTCACTTTGCTCGCGTCCCCCCGAGGGGGATCCGTCGGCTTGGGGCGGCCCGGCGCCAACTGAGAGCCGGCATGGTCGAAAACCGCCCCTTGGCCACCGCGATCTCGCACCTGGTGCTGGTGCTCGGCGTGATCGTGGTCGCCTTCCCGCTGTACGTGACCTTCGTGGCCAGCACGCACACGGCGCAAGACATCGTCCAGGTGCCGATGCCGCTGCTGCCGGGTCCGCACCTGATCGAGAACTACACGGCCGCGGTGCTGGGCACCAGCGACAGCGCCGCATCGACCGCGCCGGTGGGCCGAATGATGACGGTGAGCCTGATCTCGGCGCTGGTGATCGCGATCGGCAAGATCGCGATCTCGCTGCTGTCGGCGTTTGCGATCGTCTACTTCCGCTTCCCCGGCCGCGAGCTTTTCTTCTGGGCCATCTTCGTCACGCTGATGCTGCCGGTGGAGGTGCGCATCGGCCCCACCTACCAGGTGGTGTCGGATCTCGGCATGCTCAACAGCTACGCCGGGCTCACGGTGCCGCTGATCGCCAGTGCCACCGCCACGTTCCTGTTCCGCCAGTTCTTCTTGACCGTGCCCGATGAGCTGGTGGAGGCGGCGCGCATCGATGGCGCCGGGCCGATGCGTTTCTTCAAGGACGTGCTGGTGCCGCTGTCGTCCACCAGCATCGCGGCACTGTTCGTGATCCAGTTCATCTACGGCTGGAACCAGTATCTCTGGCCGCTGCTGGTGACCACCAGCGAAGACATGTACCCGGTGGTGATGGGCATCAAGCGGATGATCTCCGGCGGCGACGCCGCCAACGACTGGAACATCGTGATGGCCACCGCGATCCTGGCGATGATCCCGCCGGCGCTGGTGGTGCTGCTGATGCAGAAGTGGTTCGTCAAGGGCCTGGTGGACAGCGAAAAGTAGACAACGACGATGGGTGCGATTTCCCTGCGCAAGGTCGAGAAGACCTACGGCCACGGGCCGAAGGCCAATGCGGTCATCCACGGCGTCAGCGCCGAGATCGCCGACGGCGAGTTCATCGTCATCGTCGGTCCATCGGGTTGCGGCAAGAGCACGCTGCTGCGCATGGTGGCCGGGCTGGAGGAGATCACCGGCGGCGAGATCGCCATCGGCAACAGGGTCGTCAACCGGCTCGAGCCGTCGGAGCGCGACATCGCGATGGTGTTCCAGAACTATGCGCTGTACCCGCACATGACCGTGTTCGACAACATGGCCTACGGCCTGAAGATCGCCAAGGTGCCGGCCGCTGAGATCAAGCAGCGTGTCGACAAGGCCGCCGGCATTCTGCAGCTGGCTCCGTTCCTGGCACGCAAGCCGCGCGAGCTGTCGGGCGGCCAGCGCCAGCGCGTGGCGATGGGCCGGGCCATCGTGCGCCAGCCCCAGGTGTTCCTGTTCGACGAGCCGCTGTCCAACCTCGATGCCAAGCTGCGTGCGCAGACCCGCCTGGAGATTCAGAAGCTGCACCGCGAGCTCGGCGTCACGTCGCTGTTCGTCACGCACGACCAGGTGGAGGCGATGACGCTCGGCCAGCGCCTGATCGTGATGAATGCCGGCCACATGGAGCAGATCGGCACGCCGGAGGAGGTGTACGCGCGTCCGGCCACCACCTTCGTCGCCGGATTCATCGGCTCGCCGCCGATGAACCTGCTGCGCGGCCGCGCGGACGACGGCACGTTCCATGTCGAGGGCGCCGCGTTGCCGTTGTCGTTGCCCGCGCCGCGGGCCGGCGAGTTGATGCTCGGCTTACGTCCCGAGCACGCTGAGTTGCACTCGGGCAACGGTGCCGGCTGGCCGATGACCGTGGAGATGATCGAGATGCTCGGCGCCGAGCGGCTGGTGCATGGGCGCGTCGGCGGCACGTTGTTCACCGTGCGGCAAGACTCCACCGTCACACCGCCGTCCATCGGCAGCACCGTGGCGCTGTACGGCGCGCCCGCGCACCTGCACTGGTTCGACGCGTCGACACAAAGGCGGCTGTGAGTGCGCCATGAGCACCGGTGCCTGGCCCTTCCCGTTGTGGATCGCGCACCGCGGCGCCGGCAAGCTGGCACCCGAGAACACGCTGGCCGCGTTCCGGCTCGGCGCGAGCCACGGCTTCACCGCCTTCGAGTGCGACGTGAAGCTGAGCGCCGACGGCGTGCCGTTTCTGCTGCACGACGACACGCTCGAACGGACCACCAACGGCGCCGGCCTCGCCGGCGACCGTCCATGGGCCGAGCTGTCGCGCCTCGACGCGGGCAGCTGGCACAGTCGCGCCTACGCGGGCGAACCCATCGCGAGCTTCGAGGCGATCGCCGCCTGCTGCCTCGCCAACGACTTTCAGCTCGATCTCGAGATCAAGCCAACCCCTGGGCGCGAGCTGGAGACCGGACGCGCCGTCGGGCAGTGGGTGCGCCGACTCTGGCGCGGGACGCCGCCGCTGCTCAGCTCGTTCCGGCCGGAGTCATTGGCCGGGGCGCGCGAGACGGCGCCGGAGCTGCCGCGCGCGCTGCTGCTCGACACGCTGTGGCCCGATTGTCTGGCGGTGGCCGAGACGCTCGGCTGCGTCGCGATCATCACCAACCACGGGCTGATGGACACCGCTCTGGTCGGACAGATCCACAGCACGGGGCGCAGGGCACTCGTCTACACGGTCAACGACCCGACACGCGCTCAACAAATGGTCGCGCTGGGCATCGACGGCATCGTCACCGACGCAGTCGATCGCCTGCCACCGCAGGGGGCGCTGACTCAGGTCAGGCCTTGAAGTCCAGCGCCAGGCGCCAGCCTGGATTGGTGCCCTCGCCGCTGTACGCGCCGCGGTAGGCCGGATCGCGCAGATGCCCGTTGAAGTCCCGGTTCCAGTCCGCGAACCCATCGAGTCCAGTCGTTGTCACTGGCGATCCGGCTTGTTTGAGCGCTGTGCCGGTCTTGGGAAACAGATCCATCGCGCCCAACGCGCCGGTTGGGTTCACGAGGTAACTCGCGGCATTGGCAAACGAGTCACTGACGTTCTGCGAGCTGCTGGCCGTGGCGCCGCTCACCGAAATCGGCGCTCCGGCGGAGAACACCGCGTTGCCGATCACCTTCTGCGTCGTCCCGGCGATGCCACCCGAAACCGCGATGGCGGTGGAGCCGCCGCTGCTGATGACCGTGTTGTTGAAGATGAAGACATCGCGCACGGAGCCGTTGTGTGTCTGCACGCGCACGGCGGCACCATCAGCCACCATCACGTTGTCATAGAAGGCAATGTTGCCTTCGCCTTGGAAGAGCGATTCAGTGGGGTTGCGGTGGAAGAAGTTGCCGTAGATCGCAAAGCCGTTGGTCGAGCCGGGACCGCTGGGCGGGCAATCGCCGACCAGGAGGTTGGGACGCGCGCTGTCGCCCGTGGAGCTCGCCGCCGCGGATTTGGCAAAGACATTGTTCCGGATGATCGTCGAGGTTTTGCCTGTGGGCATCCCCGAGGGGACACTGGCCCATGGGAGCTGATGCTTGATCTGGATGCAGTACCCGATCGTATCGACAACCAGATTGTTCTCGATGAGCCCGTTGACGAACGGGCTATCCCCGGTGGAGCTGCCCAGGTACATGCCGGTGCCTGCGCCGACGATCCGGTTGCGGCGGATGGTCCAGTTCCAGGTCGGCTGACCGGTGGTCGAGATGCCAACGATTTGTTGATCACCATCGAGACCGTGAAAATGGTTGTCCTCGATCGTGATGTGGTGAGTGGGTCCCTGTGTCGCCACGCCGAAGCCATCGCGGCCCCGACCATTGACTTCCAACCGGCGGATCACCACGTAGCTCGCGTTTGAGAGCCGAATCGTGTTGTGGGTGTTGCGCCCGTACAGGATCGGCCGAGGACCCGTGTCGGGCCCGGTAATCACGATCGGCGCGCTGGGCGTTCCGTTCAAATCGAAGATCGGGAGACCTGGAGGGCTGGACGTATCTGCGCCCTGCGCATCGATGCCATAGTTACCCGGCGCCAGTAGCAGCGTATCGCCCGGCTTGAGCGCGGCGAGTCTGGCCAGGTAGTTCGACGGATCGGCCTGGATGACGGGACCGCTCGGCGCAGGAGATGGCGTTGGCGCCGGCGAGGGCGCGGGGGTCGGCGCGGGGGTCGGCGCGGGGGTCGGTGCGGGGGTCGGCGCTGGGGTCGGTGCGGGGCTCGGCGCCGGCGCCGGCGCCGGCGCCGGTGCCGGTGCCGGACCGGGAACGGGCGACGGTGGGGCCGGAGCGGTTGACGGCGATGGCGACGGCCCGGCGCTGGGAGCCGCAGCCGCAGCATTGCTGTCACCGCCACCACAGCCCCCACCGGCGAAACCCGCCATCCCGAGCGCGGCCGCCCGCAGGAAGAGGCGACGAGCCTGCGTGACGCGCTCTGAGTTGTTCATCTGACCGGTGCCCAGGGTATTCGCCCGCAGAGAGTGAAGTGCGGCCGCCATTGTGATTTGGGCCTGGGCCCGGCAAGCAACGGCTTGTTAACGGTGTGGCAACTCCGTCTTTCGCGTCACGCCGGCTCCTCGACGCCGCGCACGCGTGCATACACCAGCGTGTCGCGCGGTTGTCCGTCGACGCCGATCGAGTCCTGCCGCAACGTGCCTTCGAGCGTGAAGCCGCAGCGCTCGGCCACCGCGCGGCTTCTCGTGTTGGTGCTGGCCATGCGCAGCTCCACGCGACGCGCCTGGAGCGAGTGAAAGGCAAAGCGCACCACCATGCGCACGGCCTCGGTGACGAGGCCTTGCCCCTGCCGGCTGGGACGGCACCAGTAGCCGATCTCGAAGCGCGGCACGTTCCAGTCCATGCGGTGCAGGCCGGTGCCGCCGATCAGGCAACCCAAGGTGCCTTCGATCGCGCGCTCGAACATGAACAGCGTGAGGTCGGTGCGCTGCGCGAACCGTGCCGCAAGCTGCCGGCAGGTGAACTCGGATTCGTCCAGCGTCGGCACCTTCTGCGCCCACGGCATCCAGGCTTTCAGCGACTCGATGCTTTCCACCATCGCCTCGTTCAATGCCGCGCCGTCGCCGGCGCACGGAGCGCGCAGCAGCAAGCGCTCGCTGATCAGCGGCGGCACGTCGATCATCAATGGGTCGGTCTTGGCCATCACCCGCGCTCCAGGGCCGGCGGCGCGTGCAGGGTCGCCTCGCTACCCAACTCGCTCAAGGCGCCGTCGGGCTTGGGCAGCACGCGCACCTGCCGGATCGTACCGAGCCCCACGGCCACGCCGGCCAGCGCCAAGGCACCGAGGCCGGAAAACGCCAGCGCCGCCCGCAGCCCCACGTGCTCGCCGAGCCAGCCGCCGATCAACGCTCCGGGGCCGGCCGGCAGCAGGATCAGCCAGCGCATCGTGCTCGTCATGCGTCCGAGCAGCGGCTCGGGCGTGACGGCCTGGCGCATGGCCAGGAAGTTGATGAAGATCAGCACCGCGCCGATGCCGAACGCGAACAGCATGAAGGCGAAAGCCGCGACACCCCAGGCGTTGGTGGGTGCCACGGCCAGCAGCAGCCAGCCGGCGCCGCACACGCCGATCGCGAGCGGCATGCTGGGCCCGGGTCCGATGCGGCGGCTCAGCCGGTTGCCGAGCGCGCTGGCCAGCACCGTGCCGACGCCCAGCGCGACGAAACAGCCGCCGATCTGCTGCTCGCTCAAACCGAGCGCACGGGTGGCGAACAGGATATTCACCACCATCGCGGCCTGGTGGAACATTTGCCAGCAGCCCACCACGGCGGCCAACGCGACCAACAAGCGGGTGCCGGCCACGAACTCCAGGCCGGCGCGCAGGTCGCGCCAGAAGTGCGCATCCGCCCGCGGCTCGCGCCGCTCGGTGACCCGCACGCCGCGCAGAATCCAGGCCGACCACAGCAGCATCGCCGCGTCGACCAGCAGCGCCACTGGCGCGCCCACCAGTCGGATCAACAAGCCGGCCAGGCCGGGGCCCACCACCTCGGCGCCAGATCCGGCCAGGGCGTTCTTCGCATGCGCCTCCACCAGGCGATCGCGTGGCACCACCTGCGTCAGCACGATCTGCGACGCGCTGCCGGCGATGGTGAACACCGTGCCGAGCGCGAACGCCACGAAGTACATCCACGGCATCGTCAGCACACCCAGCACCCAGGCCAAGGGCACGCTGGCCACCGTGAGGGCGAGCGCCACTTCGCCGGCCACGTAGACCGGCAGCTTGCGCACGCGATCGAGCCAGACGCCTGACGGCAACGAGAACAGCACGAATGGCGCGATCTCCATCGCCGTCAGCAGGCCCATTTGGGTCGGTGTCGCGTGCAGCAGCACCGCCGCGGTGAGCGGCAACGCGAGCATCGTCACCTGCCCGCCGAGCGAGGACACCAGGATCGACAACCACAAGCGGCGGTAGGTCGCATCGCGCAGCAGGTCGTCGGCGTCGAGCTTGAAGAGCTCGCTCCACGACAACATGCGTTTGAGAACCGATTCCATCTTCTTCTCCGCGCCGTTCTGGGCCCTCGTGAGGCCGGCGGCGTGTGGTGCAACGCGGGAGAAACAACACGAGGCATCTCCCGCTGACTTCTCAGCGGGGCCCGATCAGGAGCGACGATGCCGAGAAGGGTTGCCTATTGCAGGCTGGGCTGGAAGCCGACCGAACCGGCCGCTTCCATCGTGCACAGCGTCGACGGGTTGCTGGCCGTCCACGAGGCAGGTGCGGACTGCTCCGGCTCTGCCAGCTGCAGGCCCACCGAAGCGGCGAGACCCAGCGCCACCAGCGACACGCGCACGACCAGCGTGCCTTCGAAGGCCCGTCGATGTGTGGAGTGGCGCGGGTTCATGGGTTCGCCTTTGCGCATGAAAGGTGGCGGCAATGCTAACAGCGCTCAAAGCAGCACCGCAAGAGGGCTTGCGGCGCAGACGTCCCTAGGACCGGTAGTCGGCGTTGATGCTGACGTAGTCGTGCGACAGGTCGCACGTCCAGACTTCGCTGGACGCCGACCCCCGGTGCAGGTGGACCCGCACCGTGATCTCGGCTTGTTTCATCACCCGCTGGCCCTGCTCTTCGCGGTACTCGGGGTGGCGTCCACCCTGGCGTGCCACGTGCACGTCGTCGAGGTGCAGGTCGATCATGCCTTGATCGAGATCGGCGATTCCGGCGTAGCCCACCGCCGCCAGGATGCGACCGAGGTTGGGGTCGCTGGCGAAGAACGCGGTCTTCACCAGCGGCGAGTGCGCGATGGCGTAGGCCACGCGGCGGCATTCGGAGGCGTCGCGTCCGCCTTCGACACGCACGGTGATGAACTTGGTGGCACCCTCGCCGTCGCGCACGATCGCTTGCGCCAGCTGCACCGACACCGCGACCACCGCGTCGCGCAGCGCGCGGCCCTCGTCCGAGTCGAGCGACTCGATGCGCGCGTGCCCGGCGCGCTGCGTGGCCACCAGCACGAACGAATCGTTGGTGGACGTGTCGCCGTCGACCGTGATGCGGTTGAAGCTGGCGTCGGCCGCTTCATGCAGCAGCGCTTGCAGCGCAGAAGGGACGATCGCTGCATCGGTGGCGACGAAGCCCAGCATCGTGGCCATGTCGGGGCGAATCATGCCAGCGCCCTTGGCGATGCCCGTCACCGTGACCGTGCGGCCGCCGATCTGCACCTGCCGCGAGGCCGCCTTCGGACAAGTGTCGGTGGTCATGATGCCTTCGGCGGCGTCGAGCCAGGCGTCGGGCTTGAGCGCACCCACGGCGGCCGGCAAGCCCGCCTCGAGCCGATCGATGGGCAGCGTCTCCATGATCACGCCGGTGGAAAACGGCAGCACCTGCCGCGGCTCCACGCCGATCAGCCGGCCAAGGGACTCGCAGCTGCGGCGTGCGCGTGCCAAGCCGTCGGCACCGGTACCGGCGTTGGCGTTACCGGTGTTGATCAACAGCGCCCGGATGCCGCTGCCGGCCGCCAGGTGCTCACGGCACAACTGCACCGGTGCCGCGCAGAAGCGGTTGCGGGTGAATACCCCGGCGGCAGACGAGCCCTCGTCGAGCGCGAACACCACCAGATCCTTGCGGTTGGCCTTGCGGATGCCCGCCATCGCGATGCCGATGCGCAGGCCGGCAACGGCGTGCAGCTCGGCGGCACGCGGTGCGGTCAGATTGACAGGCATGTCAGCGAGAAGCGGTTACGCCAACTTGCCGTGGCAGTGCTTGTACTTCTTGCCGCTGCCGCAAGGGCATGGGTCGTTGCGGCCGACCTTGGGCACCGTGGCCACCTGGGTCTGCGCATCGGCCTCCTCGGACACGCTGCCGTCCTCGTTGGGGTGCGTGTAGGTCACGTTGCTGACATGGCTGGCGCGATCTTCGAGCGCCTGAGCCGCTTCACTGGCCTGCTCCTGCGACTGGATGCGCACCGTCATCAGCAGGCGCGTGACTTCGAGCTTGACCAGGTCGAGCAACTGCGCAAACAACTCGAAGGCCTCGCGCTTGTATTCCTGCTTGGGGTTCTTCTGCGCATAGCCGCGCAAGTGGATGCCTTGGCGCAAGTAGTCGAGCGCGGCCAGGTGCTCGCGCCAGTGCGAGTCGATCGACTGCAGCAGCACCATGCGCATGAACGGGTTGAACTGCTCCTCGCCGACCAGCGCCACCTTGCCGGCAAACATTTGGTCCGCCGCAGCAACCACCTTCTCGACGATGTCCTCATCGGTGATCGAATCGCTCTTGGCCACGTCGCCCTGCAGGTCGACCTCGAGTTGCCAGTCGTCCTTGAGCACTTTCTCCAGGCCCGGCAGATCCCACTGCTCCTCGACGCTCTCGACCGGCACATAGGTGCGCACCACCTCTGTCATCGCGCTCTTGCGCAGGTTGGCGATCTGGTCGGCCACCGAGGTCGACTCGAGAATCTCGTTGCGCTGCTGGTAGATGACCTTGCGCTGGTCGTTGGCAACGTCGTCGTATTCCAGCAGTTGTTTGCGGATGTCGAAGTTGCGCGCCTCGACCTTGCGCTGCGCGTTTTCGATCGAGCGGTTCACGATGCCCGCCTCGATCGCTTCGCCTTCGGGCATCTTCAGCCGGTCCATGATCGCCTTGACGCGATCACCGGCGAAGATGCGCATCAGCGGGTCTTCCAGCGACAGGTAGAAGCGTGACTGCCCCGGGTCGCCCTGGCGGCCCGAGCGGCCGCGCAGCTGGTTGTCGATGCGCCGACTCTCGTGCCGCTCGGTGGCGATGATGCGCAAGCCGCCTTCGGCCTTGACCTTGTCGTGCAGGCCTTGCCACTCGTCCTGCAGCTTGCGGATGCGTTGTGCTTTCTCGCCTTCCGCAACGGATTCGTCAGCCTCGAGGAACTGCACCTGCTTTTCGACGTTGCCGCCGAGCACGATGTCGGTGCCGCGGCCGGCCATGTTGGTGGCAATCGTGATCACGCCGGGGCGCCCGGCTTGAGCCACGATCTCGGCCTCCTTGGCGTGCTGCTTGGCATTGAGCACCTGGTGCGGCAGCTTGGCGTTGCCCAGCAGGCTGGACAGCAGCTCGGAGTTTTCGATCGAGGTGGTGCCCACCAGCGTCGGCTGGCCGCGCTGGTGGCACTCGCGGATGTCCTCGAGCACCGCGTTGTACTTCTCCTGCGCGGTCTTGTAGATCAGGTCGTTCTCGTCCTTGCGGATCGTCGGCCGGTTCGGCGGGATCACCACCGTCTCCAGGCCGTAGATCTCCTGGAACTCGTAGGCCTCGGTGTCGGCTGTGCCGGTCATGCCGGCGAGCTTGCCGTACATGCGGAAGTAGTTCTGGAACGTGATCGAAGCCAGCGTCTGGTTCTCGCTCTGGATCGCCACGTGTTCCTTGGCCTCCACCGCCTGGTGCAGGCCGTCGCTCCAGCGCCGGCCGGTCATCAGGCGGCCGGTGAACTCGTCGACGATGATGATCTCGCCGTTCTGCACCACATAGTGCTGATCGCGATGGAACAGGTGGTTGGCCCGCAACGCGGCGTACACATGGTGCATCAGCGTGATGTTGCTGGCGTCGTAGAGGCTCGCGCCTTCCACCAGCAGGCCGGCCTTGGTGAGCAACGCCTCGGCGTTCTCGTGGCCTGCCTCGGTGAGATAAACCTGCCGGCTCTTCTCGTCGACGGTGAAGTCGCCCGGCTCGATCACACCCTCGCCGGTGCGCGGATCCGCTTCGCCGATCTGCTTCTTCAACCCCGGCACGATCGCATTGATGCGAACGTACATGTCGGTGTGGTCTTCGGCCTGGCCGCTGATGATCAGCGGCGTGCGCGCCTCGTCGATCAGGATCGAGTCGACCTCGTCGACGATTGCGTAGTGCAGGCCACGCGCGACGCGGTCGGCCACCTCGTAGACCATGTTGTCGCGCAGGTAGTCGAAGCCGAACTCGTTGTTGGTGCCGTAGGTCACGTCGGCAGCGAACGCCGCCTGCTTTTCCTCGCGGCTCATGCCGGGCACGTTGACGCCCACCGTCAGACCGAGAAAGTTGTACAGCCGGCCCATCCATTCGGCGTCGCGGCGTGCGAGGTAGTCATTGACCGTGACCACGTGCACGCCCTTGCCGCCCAGCGCATTCAGGTACACCGGCAGCGTCGCCACCAGCGTCTTGCCCTCGCCGGTGCGCATCTCTGCGATCTTGCCCTGGTGCAGCGCGATGCCGCCGATCAGCTGCACGTCGAAGTGCCGCATCTTGAGCGAGCGCTTGCCAGCCTCGCGCACTACCGCGAAGGCCTCGGGCAGAAGATCATCGAGTGCAGCGCCTGCACCCAGGCGCTGGCGCAGTTCATCGGTCTTGGCGCGCAATGCGGCATCGTCAAGGCGCTCGAACTCGCCTTCGAGGGCATTGATGCGCTCGACCACACGCCGGTACTGCTTGAGCAGACGGTCGTTGCGACTGCCGAATATCGAGGTGAGGATCTTGGGCAACATGCGGGAAGTGCGCTCCAGGGCTGCCGGCACGGCGCGGCACCTGCGGCCCAACGGCCCGACCCGTCGTCGAGCGTGTGCCGAAAGCCGGGCAGTTTAGCAGCCGGACCCGACACGGCTGGGGCCTGCGGCGGCAAGGCCACGCCATGCGCGCGGCCCGGCTCTGACGTCAGGGCGTGGGCATGGCGCCGTCCGGTTCCGCTGCAGGCGCTGCTGGCGCTGCGCGCGGCGGCGCTGGATCCGCAGCCGGAACCGGTCGCGCGTTGGTCGAGTCTGCTGCCGGGCTCAGGGCGACGGCCGGCGTGGGAGTGGCCGCCGTGACGGTTTCAGCTGCCGCAGCAGCCGCGCGCCGGCGAGCAGCTCGCCACTTGGCGCCGTCGGCCACCACGGCCGGTGTGGTCACCTGTCCGTTGAGAAAGCGCGTCGGGTTCTGCTGCACGCCGGAGAGCATCACTTCAAAGTGCAGGTGCGGGCCGGTGGAGCGGCCGGAATTGCCCACTTCGGCGATCTTCTGGCCGCGTTTAACCAGGGTACCGGTCTTGACCAGCAGCTTCGACGCGTGGGCGTAGCGCGTCACGAGCGCGTTGCCGTGGTCGACCTCGATCATCTGGCCATAGGCCGGATGGTTCTCGCTGACGATCACGATGCCACCGGCCGCCGCCAGGATCGGCGTACCCACGTCGGACGGGAAGTCGAGCCCGGTGTGCAGCGCGGCGCGTCCCGTGATCGGGTCGATTCGAAAGCCGAAGCCCGAGCCCACCGGACCTGCCACCGGATGTGTGCTCGGAACGAGGTTGGCGAGCAACTTCGCCTCGAACAGCCGCGACTCCACCAGCGTGAACAGGTCGCCGCCGATGCCGGCGCGTTCGTCGAGCTGGTCGATTGCTTCGTTGAGCTGCTCGAGCGAGGGCTGCGACAGCGGCACGAACGGGCCGCCCTGTCCGCCACCTTTGCTGCGCGAGGGTAAAGCCCTCAGGTCGTCGGTCTTGACGCCGGCCATGCCGGTGACGCGTTCACTCAGCGCCTCGAGCTTCACGACCTTGGCCTGCATTTCGCCGACACGCAACGCGATCGCATCGAGGTTTTCGCGCATGAAGCGCTCGCGCTGCGCGCTCTCCTCACGCACGATCAGCTTGACCAATTGACCCATCAACGGCCAGCCCTCGCGCGCCGCGGTCAGGAAGATGAAGTGATAGATCGCGCCCGACACCATCATCAGCAGCGCGGCAAGCAGCGCACCGCCGAGCGCGAACTGCCAGCGCTTGATGGTCAGCGCGCGCGTGCGCACCAGCGTCGAATCGGTGATCAGAATCTGCATCGCTAAACTCCTTGCCATGTCCGCCAAGGCGCAACAGGCACTGCCGCTGTCCGACGCTTTGCACGCCAGCAAGCCGTTGGCGCTACTGGCCGAGCGGGTGCGCGAATCGAAGCGCCGCTTCGATTGCATTGCGCCGGTCTTGCCAGCCGGGTTGGCCGCCGGGGCGCAGCCCGGACCGGTGGACGTTCACGGCTGGACTTTACTGGCCGCCAATGCGGCAGTGGCCGCCAAATTGCGTCAACTCGTGCCGCTGTTCGAAGAGCGCCTGTTGCTCCAAGGATGCCCGGCCCTGCCGATCCGGATCAAGGTGCGGCCGCGCACCTGATCCATCGCGGTCGATCCGGCCCGCGCGAGCGCTGCGCGAGCAACCCCCGAGTCGTGGGACCCTGGACTCTGGCGGTGCGGGACGGGTTGGCGGCAAACTTCACGCCCCAACTCGAATGGCAACATGGCGATGGGACGCGGCCAGAGGCGTGTGGTGCGATTCAGCCTCGCAACGCTGACCCCGCTGCTGTGGGCGGCACCGCTCGCCGCGCAGACCGTGCCGGTGGGCCCGCTGCCAGGTTTCACGATCCCCCCGCCCGAGGTCCGACCTGCCATCGCGTTGGAGATCGAGCGCTGGCGCAGCGAAGCGATCGCCTATGAACGCGGCGACGGCGTCCCCGCCGATCCTGTGCTGGCGGCGCAGCTCTACTGTCGGGCCGCGCGCCACGGTGATGCAGAGGCCCAGTTCAACCTGGCTTGGATGCTGATCAACGCGCGCGGCATCCAGCGCGACGACGCGCAAGCGGCCCACCTGTTCGCCGCAGCCGCCGAGCAAGGCGTGGTTCAAGCCCGGAACATGCTCGAGGCGTTGGGGCTACCGCGCGGGGCGGTACCGCCCTGCCTTCGCGCCCCGACGTTCGAGGCACCTCCGAGCACGAGCGTTGCCAAAGCCCCGACAACAGCTCCGGCCGCAGAAGCGATGCGGCCGGCAGACCAGTTCCCAACCGCGCCCGAACACATCGTGCGGTTCGTCAACCTGTTCGCGCCCGACTACAAGCTTCAACCACAACTCGTGCTGGCGGTGATGGCAACGGAGTCCAACTTCAACCCGCTGGCCGTGTCGCCCAAGAATGCGCAGGGGCTCATGCAGCTCATTCCGGGCACGGCGAGCCGCTTTGGTGTCTCCAACATCAAAGACCCGGTTGAGAACATCAAAGGCGGCATGGCCTATCTGCGGTGGCTGCTCGCCTACTTCGAGGGCGACCTGGCACTGACTCTGGCTGCCTACAACGCCGGCGAAGGTGCGGTGGAGCGCTACCAGGGAATACCGCCTTACGCGGAGACGCGTCACTACGTGGCTCGGATCCTCAGCATGTTGGGCGGACGCGATTCGCATTCCTATGACGCGACCGTGACCGCGCCATCGGCGGTGCTGCGTCAACTCCGCGAAACCACGCGAGCCGCCAACCGGCGTCCCTGATGCACAACGGCTGTGGTGCCGACTATCTGACTCGAACAGATGACCTACCGCTTACAAGGCGGTTGCTCTACCAACTGAGCTAAGTCGGCGTCCAGGCCCGAAGAATTGTAGGTGGTGGTCGCGCGCCGGCGCCCGGACCCGGGCGCTATTTCACGCGCTTGAGCGACGGCCGGCCGCCCGCCGGCGGCTCGGGCGGCTCGGTGGGCTCCGGCGGCTCGTTGGACACCTTGCGCGGACCGCCGTTGGTCGTGGGCAGCGCGGCGGCGTCGCTCGACGCAAGACGCAGGCCACGCACAGCGCCTTTGGAACGCGATTCGATCGGGGTGGCCGGTTGCTCGGCGCCATCGGCGTGCGGCGCGGGGAAAGCCATGCCCTGGCCGTTTTCGCGCGCATAGATCGCCACCACATGATCCACCGGCACCACGATATCGCGGGCCACGCCGCCGAACCTGGCCTTGAACTCGATGGTTTCGTTGCCCAGGCGAAGGCCGCTGGTGGCCTCGAAGCCGATGTTGAGCACGATCTCGTTGTTCTTCACGTACTCCACCGGCACCTGCACCGTGCGGTCGACGAACACCGCCACGTAGGGCGTGAAGCCGTTGTCGGTGCACCAGTCGTGCAGCGCACGGATCAGGTACGGCCGCGTCGAGCTGCCTTGGCTCTCGGCGCCTGGCATCTTGGGGCCGGTTGACATGACGCTTCTCGCCCTCTGCGCTGCGCCGCGCGCCTACTTGCGCATCACCTTTTCCGATGGCGTCAGTGCTTCGATGTAGGCCGGGCGCGAAAAGATGCGCTCGGCGTACTTGAGCAGCGGCGCGGCGTTCTTCGACATGTCGATGCCGTAAAAGTCGAGCCGCCACAGCAGCGGCGCGATCGCCACGTCGAGCATCGAGAAGTCGTCGCCCAGCATGTATTTGTTCTTCAGGAAGATCGGCGCCAGCTGCGTCAGCCGGTCGCGGATCTGCGAGCGCGCCTTCTCGAGCTGTTTGTCGGTCGGCTTGATGCCGCGGTTTTCCAGCACATTGACGTGGGCGAACAGTTCCTTCTCGAAATTGAGCAGGAAGAGGCGCACACGCGCGCGCGCAACCGGGTCGCCGGGCATCAGCTGCGGGTGCGGAAAGCGCTCGTCGATGTACTCGTTGATGATGTGCGACTCGTACAGGATCAGATCACGCTCGACGAGGATCGGCACCTCGTTGTACGGGTTCATCAGCGCGATGTCTTCCGGCTTGGCGAACAGATCGACGTCGCGGATCTCGAAGTCCATGCCCTTCTCGAACAGCACGAAGCGGCAGCGGTGCGAGTAGGGGCAGGTGGTTCCTGAATAGAGCACCATCATGGGTGACACTCCCGAAAGATTCTGTGGCGGCGACACGACGCGCGGCCGTTGTCGCCGCACGCCGCGAACGATTCAGGTCCGGCGCCGTCTGACGGTGCCGGACGCATGGGTCACTTCACGTCTTTCCAATACGCGGCGTTCAGGCGCCAGGCGATCAGCGTGAACAGGCCAAGAAAGAGCAGCACCCACACGCCGATGCGCACGCGCTGGTTCTGCGCCGGTTCGCTCATCCACTGCAGATAAGCCACCAAGTCGGCAACCGCGGCGTCGTATTCGGTCTTGCTCAGGAGGCCCGGGCTGATCGGCTCGAATCGATCGAACACGTGGATCGTCTTCTTCGCGTCGTGCGGATCGGGCCGATCGACGAACACGGCGCGCTGCTGGCCTTGCAGCTCCCAGAACACATGCGGCATCGCGACGCTCGGGAAAACCAGGTTGTTCCAGCCGGTCACCTTGGTGTCGTCGCGGTAGAACGTGCGCATGTAGGTGTAGAGGTAGTCCGACCCGCTGCCGGCCGAGCTGGCCCGCGAGCGCGCGACCAGGCTCAGATCGGGTGGCGCGGCGCCGAACCACTCCTTGCCTTGTTTGGGCTGCAGCGCCACGGTCATGGTCTCGCCGACCTTTTCGCCCGCAAGCAGCAGGTTGTCCTTGATCTGCGCCTCGTTCAGCCCCACCGCGTCATCGGTGAGGCGGTTGTAGCGCATGGCGGAAGCTGAGTGGCAGTTGAGGCAGTAGTTGACGAACAGCTTGGCGCCGTTCTGCAGGGCCGCGACGTCGGTGACGCGCTCCTTCGGAAAGCGGTCGAGCGGCGCGCCGCCTTCGGCAGCCGCAGCCGGCAACGCGGCGGCAAGTGACAGGGCGGCCAACAGGCTGAGGAGGATTCGCTTCATCATTTCAGCTCTCAGTGGGCCGAGAAGGTCACGCGGTCGGGCACCGGCTTGAACGTGCCTTGCCGGCTCCACCAGGGCATCAGCAGGAAGAAGCCGAAGTAGATCAGCGTGCAGGCCTGCGACAGCAGCTCGAGTCCGGAGCCGCTGGGCGCCGCCGGCTGCGTGCCCTGGTAGCCGAGGATCAGGAACGCCACGACGAACACCGCGTACACAAGCTTGTGCCAGCTGGGCCGGTAGCGGATCGACTTGACGGGACTCTGGTCCAGCCATGGCAGGAAGAACAGCACGATCACGGCGCCGCCCATCAGCACCACGCCCCAGAACTTGGCGTCGAAGGTCTTCATCAGTGCGATCAGCACGACCGCACCGATCAGCAGGCCCCCCTTGACGGCCATCGAGCCCCTGCCCTTCAGCAGGTTGAGCACAGCGGCCAGACCGACGATCACGCACAGCATGTTGACCATCGGGTCGGTCGTCGCACGCAGGATGGTGTAGTACGGCGTGAAATACCACACCGGCGCAATGTGCGCGGGCGTCAGCAGCGGATCGGCCGGGATGAAGTTGTTGTACTCGAGAAAGTAACCGCCGAGTTCGGGCGCGAAGAACATCACCGCGCAGAAAATCAGCAGGAACACCGCCACGCCGAGCGTGTCGTGCACCGAGTAGTACGGGTGGAACGGGATGCCGTCGATTGGCCGGCCCTGCGCGTCCTTCTTGGCCTTGATCTCCACGCCGTCGGGGTTGTTGGAGCCGACGTCGTGCAGCGCCAGGATGTGGGCCACGACGAGGCCCAGCAGCACCAACGGCACGGCGATCACGTGGAAGGCGAAGAATCGGTTCAGGGTGGCGTCGCCGACCACGTAGTCGCCGCGGATCAGCAGCGCGAGGTCAGGTCCGATGAACGGGACCGCGGCGAACAGGTTGACGATCACCTGGGCGCCCCAGTAGCTCATCTGGCCCCACGGCAGCAGATAGCCGAAGAAGGCCTCGGCCATCAGGCACAGGAAGATGGCGCAGCCGAAGATCCACACCAGCTCGCGCGGCTTGCGGTAGCTGCCGTAGATCAGCCCGCGGTACATGTGGAGGTAGACGACGATGAAGAACGCGCTTGCCCCCGTGCTGTGCATGTAGCGAATGATCCAGCCGCCCGGCACGTCGCGCATGATGTACTCGACCGACGCGAATGCATTGGCCGCATCGGGCTTGTAGTGCATCGTCAGGAAAATGCCGGTGACGATCTGGATCACCAGAACCACCATCGCCAACGAGCCGAAGAAGTACCAGAAGTTGAAGTTCTTCGGCGCGTAGTACTCCGACATGTGGTCCCGGTACGCCTGGAACGCGCTGGGGAACCGGTTGTCGAGCCAGGTCATCATCTTGATGCCCAGCGGGGCGCCGGCGGGTGCTTCCTTCATCTCAGCCATGCAATGGACCTCTGTTGTCTTGGCGTGTGCGGCAGGCGATGCGGCCAGCCCGAGCGGCCGGCGCGCCGAGCGTCAGGCCTTCTTGTCCTCGCCGATCAGCAGCGAGTTGTCGGACAGGTACATGTGCGGCGGAACCTCGAGGTTGTCGGGCGCCGGCTTGTTCTTGAACACGCGGCCAGCCAAGTCGAAGGTGGAACCGTGGCACGGGCACAAGAAGCCGCCGACCCAGTCGTCGGGCAACGACGGCTGCGGGCCGGGCGTGAACTTGTCGCTCGGCGAACACCCCAGGTGCGAACAGATGCCCACCGCGACAAACAACTCCGGCTTGATGGAACGCCACTGGTTCTTGGCATAGTCGGGCGTCGGGTACTGCGTGCGCTCGGAGTTCGGGTCCGCGACCTGCGGCTCGCTCTTCTTCAGGGACTCGAGTTGCGCGGGCGTGCGGCGCATGATCCACACCGGCTTGCCGCGCCATTCGACCACTGTCTTCTCGCCGGGCTTGAGCGCCGAGACGTCCACCTCGACCGGTGCACCCGCCGCCTTGGCGCGCTCCGACGGGGTGAAGCTGGCAACGAACGGTACGGCCGTCGCCACGCCACCGACCGCCCCGGCGCCGCAGGTGATCATCAGCCAGGTGCGGCGGGCAGGGTCGACGTTGGGCTCAGCCATGTGGGTCCTCGAGTGAAGGGGCTCGTGCGCGCGAGCAACTGGGCATTTTAGCGGAGCCGTCAAGCCCTCCCGGTTGCGGCGCTTGCGCGCATTGACAGTACGCACCTTCCGGCAATACTGCCCCGCGGCCCGAAACGCGGCCGCAAGAACCCACAAGGAGCCAGCATGAGCTTTACCAGCGAGTTCAAGGAGTTCGCGATCAAGGGCAACGTGATCGACCTTGCGGTCGGCGTGATCATCGGAGGCGCCTTCGGCAAGATCGTCGATTCGATCGTCGGCGACCTGATCATGCCTTTGGTGGGCAAGGTGCTGGGCGGTCTCGATTTCAGCAACTACTTCATCCCGCTGGCCGGTCAGACCGCGACCAATCTTGCCGATGCCAAGAAGGCCGGTGCCGTGTTCGCCTACGGCAGCTTCATCACGGTGGCGATCAATTTTGTGATCCTCGCCTTCATCATTTTCTTGATGGTCAAGCAGATCAACCGGCTGAAGAGGGAAACGCCGCCTCCTCCGCCGGCTGCTGCGCCCGAAGACATCGTGCTGCTGCGCGAGATCCGCGATTCGCTGAAACGCTGACGACCGGTCGACCCTCGCGGTTGCAAGTCGCTCAAACCACCACTTTCGAAACCGGAGGTAACCCAGGCCGAGATAGCGTGCGAGGAGCGTGAATCACGCCCGAATCACGAGCCGTTTCGCACGATGGCGACGGAGTGGTTGGCCGCATACTGGCCTGCAACCCCGTGGTCCTCCGATGACGACCCTCACGCCTGTGCGCCTGCCTTCGGCACTCGGCTCCGCATTGCAGCGGGTGCGTCTTGCCGCGCGCGTTGCCGCCGAAAAGAGCGTGAACACGCTGGGTCTGGCTGCATTGTCTGCCACCAGCAATGCGCTGCGTGACGCCTTGCTGGGCGGCCAGTTCGAACTGAATCGCAAGTTCGCGCTGTTCTGCCAGACCTTCAACGACACGCTCGAAGAGCGCATCGCGCGCGAGGCGTCGCCGCGCACCACACACTCGTCTGGCCCCTCCACGTGGGACACGATGTCCCTGGTCGATGACCACGAGGTCGAGATCAAGGTGCTTGCCGACCGCTTTGCGCTCAACATCCGCAACCAATGCGAGTGGGAGCTGCGCGAGCTCGACACCTACATGGGCGCGGTGATGCACCTGCGCGCCGCCGAGGCCGACCGCAACCCGTTGCGCCCCGAGATCCTCGGGCAGGCGATGGTGCGCGCCGTGGAGGCCATCGCCGACCGGCCCGAGGTGCGCAAGGTGCTGTCGATGGAAGTCGGCAAGGCGCTGGCCAACGCGATGCGCCAGACCTATCTCGATGTGATGGGCGACCTGCGCGCCGCCGGCATCAAGCCGCTGGTGATGACCGTGCGCGGCACCGACGGTCCGGGCGTTCACGTCAGTTCCTACGAATCCCGCCACGACCCGTCGCCCCACAGCACGGGCTCGAGCTCGCATGGCGCGCTGTCGGGCAACGGCGCCTTCGGCAGCCCCACCACCGCCGGTGGCGGGTTCGCACGCAGCCAGCGCGGCAAGGGCGTGGATGGCTTCGCGGCCAGCGTGCGCGGCGCAGACCTCGGCGACAACAGCGCCGCGGCAACGCCGTTTCCATCGACCCAGCAGGCCGGTGGCGCACGCGGCCAGGGCTCCGGCAGCGGTGCAACGCTCGGACAGATCGATCCCGTGCTGATGGGGCTGTTGCGGCGCCTGGCCTACACGGCGCCGCCTGAGGTGGTGTCGTCGCCCACCACGCGCGGCGGTCTCGGGCACATTGGATCGGGCCACGGCGGCTTGCACGGCGGCCTGGTGCCGCAGAACCTGATCGTTGCCCACCGAGAAGAACTGCGCCAAGCCGCATCCGGTTCGCTCGATCACATGGTGATCGACGTGGTTGGCGGGTTGTTCGATCAGATCCTGTCCGACCCGAAGGTGCCGCCGCAGATGGCGCGCCAGATCGGCCGGCTGCAGTTGCCGGTGCTGCGTGCCGCGCTGGGCGACCCCAGCTTCTTCTCATCGCGTCGTCACCCGGTGCGCCGCTTCGTCAACCGCATCGCGTCGCTGGCGGTGGCATTCGACAACCTCGACAACGATGACGGCAAGGCCTTCCTCAAGCTGGTGAAGGACCTCGTGCAGGAGATCGTCGAAGGCGACTTCGATCAGATCGAGCTCTACGAACAGAAGCTCGATGCGCTCGAGGTCTTCGTCGTCGACCAGAACCGCCAGGTGGTTCAGAGCCAGGGCAACGCCGACGAGGTTCTGGCGCGCAAGGAAAACCAGCTGCGGCTGCAGCAGCGGTATGCGGCGCAGCTGCGCCACGGGCTGCAGGGCCTGCCCGCGCCCGACTTCCTGCGCGACTTCGTGTCTTCGGTGTGGAGCCAGGCGGTGATGCAGGCCGCCCTCACCGACGGCGCCGACAGCCCGAAAGTGGCGCGCCTGCGCCTGGCCGGCCGCGATCTGCTGATGAGCGTGCAGCCCAAGGGCTCGCCGGCGCAGCGCAAGGCCTTCCTGATCGCCCTGCCGACGCTGATGAAGACACTCAACGCCGGCATGGACATGATCCAGTGGCCGGAGGTGGCGCGCAAAGACTTCTTCGGCAAGCTGCTGCCGGCGCATTCGGAATCGCTGAAGGGCGAGACGATGCGCACCCTCGACTACAACCTCCTGCTCAAGGAGATCGACGGTGTGCTCGGCCAGCCGATCCCCAAAGCGACCGAGCTGCCGCCGATGCCGCCGTCGGAGCTGCCGGTGCTGCTCGATGCGGTGCAGGAGAACACCTTCACCGAGGCCGAAGCCAAGGCGATCGGCCTGGTCGACGAAAAGTCGATCGATTGGGACGGCAAGGTCGACGTCGAACTCGCGGCCGAACCCGAAATCACTGAGGTCGACATCCGGATCGACGGCCTGCCCGAGCCCGAACCGGTGGAGCCTTCGCGCGGCAGCTCGCTGGCCGACCATGTGCAGATCGGCTTCGCCTACCAGATGCACATCGATGGCGATTGGCACAAGGTGCGGCTGTCGCACGTGAGCGCCGGACGCACGTTCTTCGTGTTCACGCGCGGGACCAAGCACCAGCGCACGATCTCGATGACCTACCGCATGTTGAGCAAGATGTGCGAGAACAACCGGCTGCGCGCGTTCGAAAGCGCCTACCTGCTGGAGCGCGCAACCGCACGCGCGCGCGCCCAGCTCGCACAGATCGGCATGGGCGGCAAGGCGGCGTCAGCCCCAGCCGCCAAGGCCACTGCGCCCCAGCTCGTGCGCCATTGACAGCGCGGCCTGCAGGCTGGTCGGGTCGGCCATGCCGCGCCCGGCGATGTCGAACGCGGTGCCGTGGTCGGGACTGGTGCGCACGATCGGCAGGCCCAGCGTCACGTTGACGCCCCGCTCCACGCCCAGGTACTTCACCGGGATCAGCCCATGGTCGTGTGTCATCGCGACCACCAGGTCGAACTCGCCGGCATGGCCCGGCGCGTGGCGCGCGCGCATGAACACCGTGTCGGGCGCAAACGGCCCGCTGGCGTCGATGCCGGCGGCGCGCGCCTGGGTGATCGCCGGCTCGATCAGCCGTTGCTCTTCGTCGCCGAACAAACCGCCCTCGCCGGCATGCGGATTCAAGCCCGCCACCGCGATGCGCGGCACCTCCAGGCCGAGGCGCCGGCCGGCTTCGTGCGCGAGCCGGATCGTGGTGGCGATGCGCTCGACGCTGAGCTGTTCGATCGCACGCTTGAGCGACATATGGATCGTCACCAGCACCACGCGCAGTTCGTCGTTGGCCAGCATCATGCGCACCTCGGGCGGCGGGCCGGCACCGTGTACGCAGGCCTGCAGCATCTCGGTGTGGCCCGGAAACGGCGAGCCGGCCGCGGCCAATGCCTGCTTGTGCACCGGCGCGGTGACGATCGCGCCGGCGCGACGCTGCAGCGCCAGATCCGCGGCGGCTTCGATGCACACGATCGCGCCGCGGCCGGCCTCGGCCTGCACGGTGCCCATCGGCAGCAGCGCCAGCCCGGCCGGCAGGCCGGGCGGCTGCCACACCGGCACGCTGTGGCGCGGCACGTCGCGCGCCGACTCGGGGTTGTCCAGGCGCAGCACCGGCGTGTCCAGCCCGCAGGCCTGCACCGCACGGCGCATCGTGGCGACGTCGCCCACCACCAAGCAGGGCGCCGGCATGGGCGCGGCACAGGCGCGGGCAACGATCTCGGGACCGATGCCGCAGGCATCGCCCATCGTCACCGCCAGCAATGGAGCGGTCGTGTTCATGCCGGGTTGTCGATGTCGATGAAGCGATGCTCGAGCGCAAAGCGCTCGGCCAGATGCGCTCCGACGGCCGGCGCGCCGAAGCGTTCGGTCGCATGATGACCGCAGGCCACGAATGCCACGCCGGTCTCACGCGCGATGTGGGCCTGCGGCTCGGAGATCTCGCCGGTGATGTAGGCATCCACGCCGGCGGCGATCGCCGCCTCGAACGCACCCTGCGCGCCGCCGGTGCACCAGCCGATGCGCCTGAGCACCCGACCGTCGCCAGCGGCCACCACCGGTGCGCGCCGGCACACCTTCTGCACCGCCGTTTGAAGCGCCGCGGTGCTCGCCAAGGCCTCTGCGTCGGCCGCAAATCCGAGGTCTTGCTCACCGAAGCGGGCATCGGCCCGCAGCCCGAGCCGTGCACCGAATTGCGCGTTGTTGCCGAGTTCGGGGTGCGCATCGAGCGGCAGGTGGTAGGCGAACAGGTTGATGCCGTGCGCCAGCAACAGTGCCAGGCGCGCCCGGAGCCAGCCGGTGATCCGGCCGTCCTGCCCACGCCAGAACAGCCCGTGGTGCACCACGATGGCATCGGCGCGCTCAAGCACCGCGGCCTCGATCAGGGCCAGGCTGGCGGTGACACCCGAGATCAGCCGATGGACTTGTGAGCGCCCCTCAACCTGCAAACCGTTCGGCCCATAATCGCGGAAACGATCGACGGCCAGCAGTTGCGCCAGGTGCGATTGCAGATCGTCACGTGCCACCATCGCCTGCCACCATCTTCGAAGTGCGAAAACTCTGGCTCGTATTCTCGCAGGCGGTCACGGTCGCACTGGCGGTGCTGTTCGTCGTCAACACGCTGAAGCCGCAGTGGCTAGCGCGCACACCCGTCGCGGGCCAACCCGATGTCGTGGCCATCCGCACCGCCCCGCCGCCGGCCGCGGTGGTGCCGCTGAACACCGGCAGCCTGAGCTCGGCGGTGCGCCGCGCGGCGCCCGCGGTGGTGAGCGTCAGCGCCATCAAGGCGGGGCGCAACAACCCGCACGAGCGCGACCCGTGGTACCGCTACTTCTTCGGCGACCGGGCACAAGGCGAAATGCAGCGGGGCGTCGGCTCCGGCGTGATCGTGTCGGCACAAGGTTACCTGCTGACCAACAACCACGTGGTCGAAGGCGCCAGCGAGATCGAGATCGGCCTCAACGACGGCCGCGAAGCCAAGGCACGCCTGATCGGCACCGATCCCGACACCGACATGGCGGTGCTGAAGATCGACATCGACAAGCTGCCGTCGATCACGCTGGGCAACGTGGAGGCGCTGCAGGTGGGCGACCAGGTGCTCGCGATCGGCAATCCGTTCAACGTTGGGCAGACGGTCACCTCGGGCATCGTCAGCGCGCTCGGCCGCAACCAGCTCGGCCTGTCGACCTTTGAGAACTTCATCCAGACCGACGCGCCGATCAACCCCGGCAACTCCGGCGGTGCATTGGTGGACGTGAACGGCCAGCTGATCGGCATCAACACCGCCATCTTTTCGCGCTCCGGCGGCAGCATGGGTATCGGTTTCGCGATCCCGGTCGACCTGGCGCGCCAGGTGATGGAAGGCCTGATCAAGGATGGCAAGGTCACGCGCGGGTGGATCGGCGTGGAGCCACGCGACCTACCGGCCGAGTACGTCGAGAGCTTCAGGCTGCCGATCAAGGATGGCGTCCTCATCACCGGCGTGCTGCAGGACGGCCCGGCCCAACGCAGCGGCCTGAAACCGGGCGACGTGGTGACCACGATCGGCGACCGCCCGGTGGCCAACACGACGCAACTGCTCAACGCGGTGGCCGCCCTGAAGCCCGGCAGCGAGGCGGCCATCGGGGTGCAGCGCGGGGCCCAGGCGCTGCAATTGAAGCTCACCGTCGGTCAGCGCCCGCCGACGCAGCGACGCGCGCCGCAATAGGCCGCCGGGCTCTGACCGGCGCCGCGCGCCTCGACTGCAACACGCGCAGCCCGCCTCACCGCAACGGCTAAAAGACCGTCCCAAAGGCCGCTCAGAGGGCCGTTGTCAGCTTTCTTTCGTCGCCGCCGCCTCTTCAGGCGCTTTGGTGCTGCGGATGAACAGCCTGGCCGCCAGGATGCCAAGCTCGTACAGCAAGCACATCGGGATGGCCAGCGTCAGCTGCGACACCACGTCGGGCGGCGTCACGATGGCCGAGACGATGAACGACGCGACGACAAAGTAGCCGCGGAACTTCTTCAGCTGATCGATGCTGACCACGCCGATGCGGGCCAGCACCACCACCGCCACCGGCACCTCGAAAGCGATGCCGAACACCAGGAAGAGCGTCAGCACGGTGCCGAAGTACTGCTCGATGTCCGGCGCGGTGTTGATCGAACTCGGTGCCACCGCGACGATGAACTTGGTCAGCGACGGGATGACGACGTAATAGCAGAAGGCCACGCCCACGAAGAACAGCAGCGTGCTGCTGATCACCAGCGGCAGCACCATCTTCTTCTCGTGCGAGTACAGGCCCGGCGCGACGAAGGCCCACACCTGGTACAGCACCACCGGCAGCGCGATTAGGAACGCGCCCATCAAGGTGATCTTCAGCGGCACCAGGAACGGCGAGAACACGTTGGTGGCGATCAGCTTGGTGCCGGCGGGAAGATTGGCCGTCATCGGCGCGGACAGCAGGTCGTACAGCGCACCGGGGCCGGGCCAGACGCACAGGGCGCCGAACACCACGATCACCGCCAGCAGCGCCCGGATCAGCCGGTCGCGCAACTCCACCAGGTGCGAGACGAAGGGCGCTTCGGTACCGGCGAGTTCGTCTTTCGGATCGGCCGACATCGTCTGGGCCTACCTGGGGCGCGGCGGCCGGAAGCGCGCCACGCGCGCGGCCCCCGACTGCGCCTGGCGACGGATGCCCTGGCGTTGCTTGAACCACAATGGCGTGGCGCCGCGCTTGAGGCGCCACTTTTTGTTGGGCCGTTGGTAGACGGGCGGCGGGGGCTCGATGGGGGTCACGGAGCTGGCTGCGGAATCCGTCAGTCCGGCGGTGGCGTCCTTCCAGCTCGACTCGAACGCCCGGCTGGCCTCGTTGACCTCCTGCTGCACGCTGCTCTGGATGTCGGTGGCCGCGGTCTCGAACTGCTTCTTCATCTTTTGCAGTTCCTCGAGTTCGATCGAGCGGTTGACCTCGGCCTTCACGTCGGCCACGTAACGCTGCGCCTTGCCGATCAGGGCGCCCACCGTGCGCGCCACACGCGGCAGCTTTTCAGGGCCGATGACGATCAGCGCCACCGCGCCGATCAGCGCGATCTTGTCGAAGCCGAAATCGAGCATGGTTCATCCAAGGCACGACCGCCGCCCGCGATCGTCACGACTTGGTCTTGGCCTCGACGTCGACCGTGTTGGGGTCTGCCGACTTGGCGTTGGTCACCTGAGGAGCCGGCGCGTTGGCCGACTCTGCGCCGGCGCTCGAGGTGGTGCCGTCCTTGACGCCGTCTTTGAAGCCCTTGACCGCAGCCCCGAGGTCCGAGCCCATGTTCTTCAGCTTCTTGGTGCCGAAAATCAGAATCACGACGAGCAGCACGATGAGCCAGTGCCAGATGCTGAAGGAACCCATGATGGATCTCCTGGAAACGAATCGACGATTTTAGGCCCGGGGCTGTTCACCCTTTGAGCCAGGGCCTGGGCCCGCCCATGACGTGCAGGTGCAGGTGCGGCACTTCCTGCATTCCATCACGCCCGGTGTTGACGACGTGCCTGAAACCGTTGGTGACCCCGAGTTCACGCATCAGGCGCGGCGAGACGGCCATCATGCGGCCCAGCAGCTGAGCATGCCCGTCATTCACGTCGACCATGCTGGCGATGTGCGCCTTGGGGATCAGCAGGATGTGCACCGGCGCCCAGGGATGGATGTCGTGAAAGCCCAGGATCTCATCGTCTTCGTAGACTTTTTTCGACGGGATCTGGCCGGCGACGATCTTGCAGAAGATGCAGCTCGGGTCGGTGTGCACGACTTGGGCGCTCCTAGTTCGGCAGCGGCATCGGCTTGCGGTCGTTCAGCGCCAGCCAGCCGCGCACCACGCGGTACAGGAACCAGATGGAAATCACCGCCCAGGCAATCCAACCTGGTACGAACAGCAGCAGCCACAGCGGGATCGTGATCACGTACAGGATGGCCGCCCAGATCACGCTGCGGATGCGCCAGCGAAAGTGCGATTCCTGCCACGAGCCGGCGGCATCGTCGCGCTTGACGATGTCCAGGATGAAGGCGCCCACCAGCAGCAGCACGCTGACCTGTGCGCCGGGCAGCACGGCGGCCACGGCGACGATCGCATGCAACGCATAGCTGATGTGCCCGATCGTGCGCAGCGAATTCTCGCGCTCGGGCGTCAGGTTCACGGTGGCCACGCTGTTGGGTTCCATCACATCCCTTCCTGTCCGCGCTGCTCGACCTTGCGCAGCGCAAACTCTTCCAGACCTGAGAGCCCCTCGCGGCGCGCGAGTTCATCGAGCACATCCTGGGGTGTCAGGCCGAATGCCGCCAGCGCGACCATCGCGTGGAACCACAGGTCGGCCATTTCGGCCACGATGCGCTTGCGGTCGCCGTCCTTGGCGGCCATCACCGTCTCGGTGGCTTCTTCGCCGATCTTCTTCAGGATCGCATCGGGACCTTTGGCGAACAGGCGCGCGACGTAGCTCTTGTCGGGGTCGCCGCCGCGGCGCGACTCGATCACCGCGGCCAGCCGCGCGAGCGTGTCATCGGAGGCTGCATTCATCGCGGCTTCACTTGTAGATCGACTTCGGGTCTTTCAAGACCGGCTCGACGCTGCGCCAAACGCCTTGCTCGTGGCGCTGGAAAAAGCAGGAGTGCCGGCCGGTGTGGCAGGCGATGCCGGGCTCGTGGCCGAGCTGCGTCACCTTGAGCAGCAGCACGTCGTTGTCGCAGTCCATGCGGATCTCGTGCACCTTCTGCACGTGGCCCGACTGCTCGCCCTTTTCCCACAGCTTCCGGCGCGACCGGCTCCAGTACACCGCACGCCCGGTCTGCACCGTGCGCTGCAGCGCCTCGCGGTTCATGTGGGCGAACATCAGCACGTCGTTGCTGCCAACCTCCTGCGCGATCACCGGCACCAGGCCGTCGCGGTCCCATTGGATGGCATCGAGCCAGCTCGCTGGCGCGCGGCCGCCCGAAGCCACCGACGCGCCCCCTCGGGGGGCCGCGAGAGAAGCGAGCTTCGGGGCACGTTTCACCATGGCAGCCAGTGTAGTCAATCGCTGTGCGTGGGTCCGCTGTGGCTGCGCTCATCGGCGAACCAGCGCAACACCGGCACCGTGCCCGGCAGGACCGGCCGGCTGCGCACCGGCAGCGTCTCCCACGCCATCGCCTGCCCTTCCCGCATCTGGAACTCACCCTGCCAGTCGAACACCTTGCAGAAATGCAGGCGCACGCGCGCGTGCGGATAGTCCATCAACTCCACCTGCCACGGATGCACCGAGCCGATCGTGATGCCGAGTTCCTCGTGCAGCTCGCGGGCGAGCGCTTGCGCCACCGTTTCTCCCGGCTCCAGCTTGCCGCCCGGAAACTCCCAGTAGCCGGCAAACACCTTGCCCGCCGGGCGCGAGGTCAGCAGGAAGCGGCCGCCACCGTCGATCAGCACACCCACCGCGACATCGACCGGTGTGCGCTCGTCCGGCTCAGGCATGGTCCAGGCCGTCGGGCGCCGGCGAGTCGGGCGACGGCGGCAGGGCCTCGTCCTTCGAGTGGTCGCGTCCGGCCCAGTCGCGCGCAAACTGGTAGGCGACGCGTCCGGAGCGCGAGCCGCGCTCCAGTGCCCACACGAGCGAGGCTTTCTGCGCGCGCTGCACCGCGGCTTCATCAACGTCGAACGTGCGCAGCCACTGCGCCACGATGGCCAGGTACTCCTGCTGGCTGAACGGGTAGAAGCTGATCCACAACCCGAAGCGCTCCGACAAGGAGATCTTTTCCTCCACCACCTCTCCGGGATGCACCTCGCCGTCGTCGGTGTGCTTGTAGGTGAGGTTCTCCTTCATGTACTCGGGCAGCAGGTGACGGCGGTTGCTGGTGGCGTAGATCAGCAGGTTGTCGCTGGTGGCCGCCACCGAGCCGTCGAGCACGGACTTCAACGCCTTGTAGCCCGGCTCGCCCTCGTCGAAGCTCAGGTCGTCGCAGAACACGATGAAGCGCTCAGGCCGGTTGGCCACCAGCTCCACCAGATCGGGCAGCTCGATCAGGTCGGCCTTGTCGACCTCGATCAGGCGCAGCCCGCGCTCGCCGTATTCGTTCAGGCAGGCCTTGATCAGCGAGCTCTTGCCGGTGCCTCGCGCACCGGTGAGCAGCACGTTGTTGGCCGGCCGGCCGCTGACGAACTGCTCGGTGTTGCGCTGCAGGCGCTCCATCTGCGCATCGATCTCCTTGAGGTTGTGCAGGCGGATCGTCGCCACGTGGCGCACCGGCTCGAGCACCGCGCTGCCCACGCCGCGCCGGCGATAGCGGAAGGCCACCGATGCGTTCCAGTCCGGTGCTTTGGGCGCGTGCGGCAGCACGGCCTCCAGCCGCGTCAACAGCCGCTCGGCGTGCGCGACCAAGTGTTCGAGTCTCTCGTCCATGGGCTCGGAAGTGTAGGGCCGGCACTTGCGTGCCGGCCGCACAGGCACGACGCGCGCTACGCGGTCAGCCGCTGCAACGCAGCGTCGAGGTGCTCGGTCGGGCTGCGCTTGAAGCCCGAGCGGGCATAACGCTGCAAGCGCCCGACGACGAACGCGGTGATGACCGACGCCATCGCGCCGGCGTCGACCGTGGGTGTCATCGAGCCCGCGCCTTCGGCGGCCAGCCGCAGGCTCTGGCGCAGCTGCGACTCCACGCGGTCGAAGAACTGGTTCATGCGCACGGTGAGGCGCTCGTTCTCGAACACCAGCGCGTCACCGACCATCACGCGCACCATGCCGGGATTCTTCTCGCCGAACTGCAGGATCAGCGCGACGATGCGCTGCGCCTGTGCGGCGCCCGAGGTCTCGCGCTCGGTGATCTGGTTCACCAGCGTGAACACGCTGCTCTCGATGAACTCGATCAAGCCCTCGAACATCTGCGCCTTGCTGGCGAAATGGCGGTACAGCGCGGCTTCGCTGACGTCGAGCTTGGCGGCCAGCGCGGCGGTGGTGATGCGCTCGGCGCCGGGCTGCTCGAGCATCGAGGCCAGCGTCTGCAGGATCTGCACGCGTCGCTCGCCCGGCTTGGGGCGCTTGCGGGTGACAGGGGCGGCAGCTTGGCCCTCGCCCACCGCCGCCGGACTCGATTCGACGCTGTCGGGGACTCCCGTGGCGTCGGGTTCGGCGGCATCGATCATGGGGAAAGTGGCGGTGCTTTCTGAGGCCCCTGGGCTGGGCTTTCGCCCGGCCCGCCACCCGCGGGGGTCGAGGAACTCGGGAGCGGCCCTTCGTTCCTCTAGAGGCGGCCGCGGCATTCTGGCATAGGCCACCGCCGCGCCAGCGTGCAGGTAAACACTTACTGAAAAAGAGCGCGTGGTCCCTTGCGAAAAGTCGGTTGGCGCACCTTTGACAGTCCGCGCAACGTGCTCAAGCGGTGGTCCACGTAGGCCGGCCGTCCCGCCGCCGGCCGCGCAGCGACGGCACGCGCGCGCACGTAGCGCATCAGCCAGGCCGTGCGCATGCCGATGGCGCGGGCCGACTTCTGATGGGTCAGCGTGTCTTCGACCAGCAGGCAACGTCGTGGATGCACCCGCAGGCGCGCGCACAGCGCGCACAGCATGCGCTTGTCGGGCTTGGGCCGAAGCTGGCCGAACATCGTCATGCTCTCGATGGACAGCACGGCCTCGAACAGGTGCTCGACGCGCAGCGCGCACAACACGCGCAGGGCGTAGGCTCTCGGCGCGTTGGTGAGCACGATCTTGCGGCCGCGCAAGCGCGCGATCGCAGCAAGGTCGTGCCGGTGCCCGCTCACGCGTTCCTCCAGGCCGGGCAAGCGATGGGTGTCGTGCAGAAAGTGCGCCGCCTTGACGCCGTGGTGTCGTACCAGTCCGAGCAGCGTGGCGCCGTAGCGCTTCCAATAGGTGCGGCGCAATGCCGCTGCCGCCTCGGGCGTCAACCGCAGCTCGCGCTGCATGTAGACGTTCATCGCCTCGTGGATGCCCGGCATCGACGCGTTCGCCGCGTCGTGCAAGGTGTCGTCGAGGTCGAACAGCCAAATGGTTGGCCCCCACGCCTGCCGCTGCGCGGCTGCGCTGCCCCCAACGGAGGCTGCGCCCGCCTTGGGGCGGCCCGGCGGCGGGCCCGACGCGCGCACGGCCACCGAGCTAATGCGAGCGGATCATGGTGCCGTAGGCCTGGTCACTCAGGATCTCCAGCAGCATCGCGTGCGGCACGCGCCCGTCGATGATGTGCACCGCGTTCACGCCGCCCTTGGCGGCGTCGAGCGCGCTGGCGATCTTGGGCAGCATGCCGCCCGACAGCGTGCCATCGGCGAACAGCTCGTCGATCTCGCGCGCTGAAAGATCGGTGAGCAGCTTGCCGTTCTTGTCGAGCACGCCGGGCGTGTTGGTGAGCAGCACCAGCTTCTCGGCCTTGAGCACCTCGGCCAGCTTGCCCGCGACGACGTCGGCGTTGATGTTGTAGCTCTCGTTGTGCTCACCGAAGCCGATCGGGCTGATCACCGGGATGAACTGGTCGTCCTGCAGCGCGCGCACCACGCTCGGGTCAATTGAAACGATGTCGCCGACCTGGCCCACGTCGTGCTCCTTGGACGGATCGTCACGGTCCACCATCTTCAGCTTGCGCGCGCGCACCAGACCGCCATCGCGCCCGGTCAACCCCACCGCCTTGCCGCCGGCATGGTTGATGAGCCCGACGATGTCCTGCTGCACCTCGCCGGCCAGCACCCACTCGACGACCTCCATCGTCTCCTCGTCGGTGACGCGCATGCCCTGGATGAACGTGCCCTTCTTGCCGAGGCGGCCGAGCGCCTCTTCGATCTGCGGCCCGCCGCCGTGCACCACCACCGGGTTCAGGCCGACGAGCTTGAGCAGGACCACGTCCTCGGCAAAGTCCTGCTGCAGCGACGGATCGGTCATCGCATTGCCGCCGTACTTGATGACGATGGTCTTGCCGTGGAACTTGCGGATGTACGGCAGCGCCTGCGCCAGGATCTCGGCCTTCTCGCGCGGCGTGATGTGGGTCAGATCTGGGGCCGTGATCGGGTGCGTCGACATGCGGATGGCACGCTGGGAGACAAGGCGATGCGTCGATTGTAGGCAGCGACGTGCACCCGGTTGCGTCGGCGCCAGGACCTTGGGTGAGCACGGTTCGGGCCGACTGCCTATACTGCTGGCCGCACATGCGTCGAGTGATCTGGCCCTTCTTGATCTGGTTGCTGGCTGCCGCGCTGCCCGCCCAGGGGCTTGCTGCGGTCACGATGCTGCATTGCGCGCCGCAGCGCGGCCATGCGCCGCAAACCGCGCACGCGGCGCACGCCCATCCCGACACATCCGCCGCCCGGCACCATCACGGTGCTTCGGGCCATCACGATGCCGCCCATGCCGTCGACGCCACCGATGCCGAGCACGGCGTCAACGCGGCGACGGCGTTGCAGAAGTGCAGCGCGTGCGCCACCTGCTGCATCGGGCTGGCCCTGCCCAGCGCGATGCAATCGGTTCCCGGCCCGTTGTCGGAGCCCACGGCGCGGCCTGCGCCGGCCCTGGTGCATGCCGCCTTCCTGACCGGCGGACCCGAACGCCCCCCTCGGGCCGCGCACGCCTGACGCGGCGCCGCTGAGGCGCTGCGCCACGCGCTGCACCGGCCACGGCCGAGCAGCGACTTCGTGCACTGTCGATGCGAGGGCTTCATGCTGTCGATGTTCATCCGCCTGGGCGCGCCATGGGCGCTGATCCTGGGCATTTGCGCCGCCATGGCGCAACCGGCGCGCGGCCGCGCCGATCCGCTCGATGCGGCGGCGGCTGTGCCGCCGGTGCGCCACGAATCGGCGCTCAAGACGTATCGCCGTTTCGATGACGCACCACCGGTGTCGTGGCGCCAGGCCAACGAAACCGTCGAGCGCATCGGCGGCTGGCGCAGCTACGCGCGCGAAGCCAGCCAGCCGCCGGCTGCGACGAGCGCGCCGCCAGCGGCTCCGGCGCCGCGCGCCGAGCCGTCCGGCCACGGCGGCCACAAACGCTGAAGGGCCGCGACCATGGCAAGACTCCGAACCGCTACGCGCGGCGCGCTGCCGCTGGCGCTGGCGGCCACCGCTCTCGTGCTCGCCGGTTGTGCGTCGTTCAGCCCCGACGGCGGCTTTGCGCCGGTCGAGCAGACAACCAAAGAGCGCTTGAAGAAGGATGTCGTGTGGGCACGCACCGGCGAGCAGCAGCGGCAGGTCGATGCACGCGTCGCCGAGTTGCTGAAGCAGCCGCTGTCGGCCGACGACGCGGTGCAGCTCGCACTGCTCAACAACAAGGGACTGCAGGCTGCGTATTTCGAGCTCGGTGTCGGCGAGGCCGATCTCGTCCAGGCGGGCCGGCTGCCCAATCCGGGCTTCTCGTTCGCACGCCTGACGCGCGGCGACGAGGTGGAGCTGGAGCGCAGCTTCCACGTCAACCTGGCGCGTCTGATCGTGCTGCCGGCGCTGCAGCGCGTCGAGGCGCAGCGCTTCGCGCACACGCAGGGCGCGGTGGCAGCCAGTGTGCTTTCGCTCGCCGCCGACACGCGCAAGGCCTGGGTGCAGGCGGTGGCGGCGGAAGAGTCCGTGCGCTACAGCATGCAGGTGATGCAGGCCGCCGAAGCGAGCGCCGAGCTGGCGCGCCGCATGGCACAGGTGGGCAACTTCAACCGCCTGCAGCAGGCACGCGAGCAATCGTTCTATGCCGACGCGGCACTCAATCTGGCGCGCGCACAACAGCAGCGGCGTGCCACGCGCGAGCGCCTGACGCGGCTGCTCGGGCTGTGGGGCGACGCGGCGGCCTTTCAGCTGCCCGAGCGCCTGCCCGATCTGCCGGACTCGCCGAACGATTTGCCCGACATCGAGCGCACCGCGATCGCGCAGCGACTGGACGTGCAGGCGGCGCGCATCGCCACCGAGCAGACCGCGCGCGCGCTCAACCTCACCAGGACCACGCGCTTCATCAACGTGCTCGAGCTCGGTCTGGAGCACAACAGCTCCAACGAGGCGCCGACCCAGCGCGGCTGGGAGGTGACGCTGGAGCTGCCGCTGTTCGACTGGGGCACGGCGCGCAGCGCGCGCGCCGAGAGCGTGTACATGCAGTCGCTGCAGCGTGCCGCCGACACCGCGATCAACGCGCGCTCCGAGGTGCGCGAGGCCTACGGCAACTACCGCTCGGCATGGGACATCGCACGCCACCATCGCGACGAGATCGTGCCGCTGCGCAAACGCATCGCCGAGGAGAACGTGCTGCGCTACAACGGCATGCTGATCGGCGTGTTCGAGCTGCTGGCCGACGCGCGCACACAGATTGCCGGCGTCAATGCCGCCATCGACGCACTGCGCGAGTTTTGGATCGCGCAGGCCGATCTCGAGACGGCGCTGCTCGGCAAGCCGAGCCTGATGTCAGCCGCCACCCCTTCATCGATGCCCGCTGCCGACGCCGGCGGCGCCGGCCACTGACTCTCCGAGGACCAATCACCATGGTGTCCCGACGCAATTTCATCAGCGGCGCAAGCGCCGTCACCGCCGCGGTGAGCGCGGCCGCGGTTAGCAAGGTGGCGCTCGCCGCATTGCCCGAGCCGGTGCTGCAGACCGAGAGCCGCACCATGCCGCCGCTGCAACCCGACAACGGCCGCCCATACAACCCGGTGGTCACGCTCAACGGCTGGACTCTGCCCTGGCGCATGAACAACGGCGTCAAGGAGTTCCACCTCGTCGCCGAACCCGTGGTGCGCGAGATGACGCCCGGCTTCAAGGCGCACCTGTGGGGCTACAACGGCCAGAGCCCGGGTCCGACGATCGAGGTGGTCGAAGGCGACCGCGTGCGCATCTTCGTCACCAACAAGCTGCCGGAGCTGCACAGCGTGCACTGGCACGGCCAGCGGCTGCCCAACGGCATGGACGGTGTCACCGGCCTGACGCAGCCGGGCATCCCGCCGGGCAAGACTTTCGTCTACGAATTCGTCGCGCGGCGCCCCGGCACCTTCATGTACCACCCGCATGCCGACGAGATGGTGCAGATGGCGATGGGGATGATGGGCTTCTGGGTCACGCACCCGAGGAACAAGCACCCGCTGATCGACGCGGTGGACCGCGACTTCTGTTTCCTGCTCAGTGCGTTCGACATCGAGCCCGGCAGCGCCACGCCCAAGGTGATGACGATGCTCGACTTCAACCTATGGACCTGGAACAGCCGCATCTTTCCCGGCATCGACCCGCTGGTGGTGCGCAAGAACGACAAGGTGCGGCTGCGCATCGGCAACCTGACGATGACCAACCACCCGATGCATCTGCACGGCCACGAGTTCCTCGTCACCGGCACCGACGGCGGCCCCACGCCGAAGAGCACGCGCCAGTACGAGGTGACGGCCGACGTTGCGGTGGGCCAGATGCGGCAGCTCGAGTTCATCGCCGACGAGGAAGGCGACTGGGCGTTCCACTGCCACAAGAGCCACCACACGATGAACGCGATGGGCCACGACGTGCCGACCATGATCGGCGTCGACCATCGCCAAGTGGTGCGCCAGGTCACGCAGCTGGTCCCCGACTACATGGTGATGGGCGAGCGCGGCATGCACGACATGACCGAGATGGAGATGCCGCTGCCCGACAACACCGCGGCGATGATGACCGGGACCGGACCGTTCGGCGCGGTGGGGATGGGCGGCATGTTCAGCGTGGTCAAGGTGCGGCGCGAGCAGAAGCCGGGTGACTACGCGGACCCCGGCTGGTTCAAGCACCCGCCGGGCACGGTGGCCTACGAGTTCACCGGCAAGCTGCCCGACCCGACGCGCTTTGCAGCCGAAGGCGGCGTCTCGATGGCGCCGGCGGCGCGCCCGGCACGCGATATCGAGGTCAAGGCGCGCAAACCGCTTGGGCACGACCACCACTGATTCAGCCAGTCGACACCAAAGGAGTCTTCGAGATGCACACGAGCAAACCGCACCGCAGCAAGCGAACCCTGCTGTTCGTCACCGGCGCCGCGCTGCTCGGCACGGTCGCGCGTGTGCGCGCCCACGGCGACAAGGCGCATGCCAAGACCGCGGCCGTCAAGAAGGAGCAGAAGGAATGGGGCATCGCCGGCGATGCCAAGGCCGCGAAGCGCAGGATCGACATCAAGATGCTCGACACCATGCGCTTCGAGCCCGATCGCGTCGAGGTGAAGCTCGGCGAGACGGTGCGCTTTGTGCACCACAACGTGGGCCAGGTGATGCACGAATTCGTCATCGGCACGCAGAAGGAGCTCGACGAGCATGCGGCGTTGATGGTCAAGTTCCCGAACATGGAGCATGACGAGCCCTATATGGCCCATGTGGCACCGGGCAAGACCGGCGAGGTCATCTGGCACTTCAACCGGGCGGGCGATTTCCAGTTCGCCTGCCTGATCGCCGGTCACTACCAGGCCGGCATGGTGGGCTCGATCCGCGTGAGGACATCATGAGCACGATTCACGCAACCACGCGGCGCGGCTGGCTGCGCATCGGCGCGGCGTGTGGGTTCTCGATGTTTGCTGCCGCGTGGGCAAATCCGCCCGCGCCGGTGGTCGAGGTATGGAAGAGCCCGAGCTGTGGCTGCTGCAAGGACTGGGTGCGCCACCTCGAGGCCAACGGCTTCACCGTGCGCACCCACGACGACGGCAACACCGACGCCCGCGCGCGCCTGGGCATGCCGTTGCAGTACGGCTCCTGCCACACCGCGAGCGTGGGCGGCTATGCGCTCGAAGGTCATGTGCCGGCGCGCGAGATCCGCCGGCTGCTGAGCGAGCGCCCCGCTGCGGTGGGCCTGGCCGTGCCGGCGATGCCGGTGGGCTCGCCCGGCATGGACGGCCCCGAGTACCGCGGCCGCAAAGACCCGCACGACGTCTTGCTGGTCCGCAAGGACGGCAGCAGCCGCGTTTTCCAGGCTTACCGCTGATATCCGAAGGAGTCCGACATGACCGACTTGAAGATCCGTTTCGTTGCGCTGGCCGTTGCCGCCTGCGCAGCCGCCGTTCCCGTGCTGGCGCAGCAGAAGACCGACGACCATGCGGCGCATCACGGCGCGGCCGACCTCGCCGACGGCGAGATCCGCAAGGTCGACAAGGGCGCGAGCAAGCTGACCATCAAGCACGGCGAGATCAAGAACCTCGACATGCCCGGCATGACGATGGTGTTCCAGGTCAAGGACAGCGCGTTGCTCGACAAGGTCAAGGCCGGCGACAAAGTGCGCTTTCGCGCCGAGAAGAGCGACAGCGGTTATGTCGTGACGGCGATCGAGCCGGCCCGCTGACACGCCGCTGCCGGCCACGCCGAGCTCGCAGGCGCACCGTGACACACATCGCCACGCCGGCGCCGGGCCCGCGGATTGCCGCGCATGCAGGGCTGCCACAGGGCACGAGCGGCCACACACCTTGTGCCCTGACAGCGATCCGGAGATCGTCGCCCTGTGCCTCGACATCGTGGACTCGCTTGACATTCCCATGATGTCAAGGTTCATCGTTTGCAACGGGCTTGCTGCCGCGGCGGTGGGCCATGCACTCAACGTCCCCGGGGATGACATGGACGCACGCACCAACCCGCCTCACCGCCACGCTGCGGATCACGCGCACCCGCACCCGCATGTGCACGCCGGCCACGCGCAGCACGCCGCCGATGCCGCCGCAGCGGCGCCGGCTCTCGCGCCCGCCGGCACCCTCTACACCTGCCCGATGCATCCGGAGATCCGCCAGGACCACCCCGGCCACTGCCCCAAGTGCGGCATGGCGCTGGAGCCCGTGCTGCCGGCGCTGGACGACGACGAGAACCCAGAGCTCGCCGACTTCCGGCGCCGCTTCTGGTGGACGCTGCCGCTCACGGTGATCGTCGCGCTGCTGGCGATGTTCGGCCACCGCGCCGGCTGGTTCGGCATGGCCACGCAGAGCTGGATCGAGCTCGTGCTGTCGGTGCCGATCGTGCTGTGGGCCGGCTGGCCGTTCTTCGTGCGCGGGGCGTTGTCGATCGTGCATCGCAGCCCGAACATGTGGACGCTGATCGGGCTGGGCACCGGCGCGGCCTTCGTCTACAGCGTGGCCGCCACGGTGGCGCCGAACCTGTTTCCCGCGTCGTTCATGTCGATGGGCCGGGTGGCGGTGTACTTCGAGGCCGCCGCGGTGATCATCTCGCTGACGCTGCTGGGCCAGATCCTCGAACTGCGCGCACGTTCGCAGACCTCGGCGGCGATCAAGTCGCTGCTCGGCCTGGCACCCAAGACCGCGCGCCGCGTGCGGCCTGACGGGAGCGACGAAGACGTGCCGCTCGGCCACGTGCACGTCGGCGACCTGCTGCGCGTGCGCCCGGGCGAAAAGGTGCCGGTGGACGGCGTGGTGGTCGAAGGCTCGAGCGCGGTCGACGAGTCGATGCTCACCGGCGAACCGCTGCCGGTGAGCAAACGCGCCGGCGACAAGCTGATCGGTGCCACGCTCAACACCAACGGCGCGCTGGTGATGCGCTCCGAGCGCGTCGGCGCTCAGACCATGCTGTCGCAGATCGTGCAGATGGTGGCGCAGGCGCAGCGCTCCAAGGCACCGATGCAACGCATGGCCGATCGTGTGGCCGGCTGGTTCGTGATGGCGGTGGTGGCGATCGCGCTGGCCACCTTCTTCGCCTGGGGCCTCGCCGGGCCCGAGCCGAGCTGGGTCTACGGCGGGATCAACGCCGTGGCGGTGCTGATCATCGCCTGTCCGTGCGCACTCGGCCTGGCCACGCCGATGTCGATCATGGTGGCCACCGGGCGCGCCGCGACGAACGGTGTGCTGTTTCGCGACGCGGCGGCGATCGAGCGCCTGCGTCAAGTGGACACGCTGGTCGTCGACAAGACCGGCACGCTGACCGAAGGCAAGCCCGCGTTCGACCGCGCCATCGCGGCATCCGGCGAAACCGAGGACGAGGTGCTGCGTCTGGCTGCCAGCCTCGACCAGGGCAGCGAACACCCGCTGGCCGATGCGATCGTGCGCGCCGCGCGTGAGCGCGGGCTGCGCTTCAGCAAGCCGGCCGAGTTCGAATCGAGCTCGGGCATCGGCGTGCGCGGCGTGGTCGACGGCAAGACCCTCGCGCTCGGCAACACGGCGCTGATGCAGCAGCTCGGCGTCGACGTCGAGCCGATGCGGGGCCAGGCCGAGGTCTTGCGCACCGAAGGGGCCAGCGTGATGCACCTGGCATCGAACGGACGTCTGCTCGGCCTGCTCGCGGTGTCGGACCCGATCAAGTCCACCACGCCGGAGGCGCTGGCGTCACTGAAGGCTGCCGGCCTGCGCGTCGTGATGGCCACCGGTGACGGTCTGACCACCGCGCGCGCGGTGGCGCAGCACTTGGGGCTGGCCGACGTGCACGGCGAGGTCAAGCCGGCCGACAAGCTCGCGCTGGTGCAGCGGTTGCAGCACGAGGGTCGCGTCGTCGCGATGGCCGGCGACGGCATCAACGACGCGCCCGCGCTGGCGCAGGCCGACGTCGGCATCGCGATGGGCACCGGCACCGACGTGGCGATGAACAGCGCGCCGGTCACGCTGGTCAAGGGCGACCTGCGCGGCATCGCCACGGCGCGCGCGCTGTCGGCCGCGACCATCGCCAACATGAAGCAGAACCTCGGCTTCGCGTTCATCTACAACGCGCTCGGCGTCCCGCTGGCCGCCGGCGTGCTGTTTCCGTTCACCGGCTGGCTGCTGTCGCCGATGATCGCCGCGCTGGCGATGAGCCTCAGCTCGGCTTCGGTGATCGCCAACGCGCTGCGGCTGCGCCGCGCGGCACTGGCCGCAGGTTGAGTCCCGGATCCGCCATGGACATCCTCGCGCACGGCTTGTGGGCCGGCCTGGGCGCGACCTTCGCGCGCCGATACCGGCCGGTGCCGGCCCGCACGGCTGCCGCCGTGGTGGCGCTGGCCGTGTTGCCCGACCTGGCGCAGTTGCTGCCACTGCTCGGTCTCGCTGTCGCCCGCGGCGACTTCCATGTGCTGTACGCCTACGCCACGGCACTGCCGGGCGGCGAGCCGGCGCTGCCGCCCGCGGTGGCGCTGTGGAGCCATCACCTGCACTGCGTGCTGCACAGCGCCGTGATGGCGGCCGCCGTCACGGCGCTCGCGTGGGCGCTGATGCGCACGCTCTGGCTGCCGCTGCTGGGCTGGTGGTCGCACATCGTGATCGACGTGTTCACGCACTCGGCCGAGTTCTATCCATCGCCGGTGCTGTACCCGTTCACCTATTGGGGCTTCGACGGCCTGGCATGGAACACGCCGTGGTTCATGGTGCTGAATTACGCCGCCATCGCCGCGGCGCTGGTGTGGTGGCTGGTTGTCCGACGGCGCGGTGCGCGCGTTGACGGACGTCAAGGCGTCCCGTGAGCCAAGGGCCTAGGGTAGGGCTTCGCGAGCGCTGCTGGCAGCGCAGATCGCACAGATGCACGCCGCCGCGGCTCGTTCGTAGAATCGCCCTCAGCCGAGAGTTCCCATGTCCGCCGCACCGATCCGCTTGCCGTTCAGCCTGACGCGCAGCTTCCTGCGCAGGATGGCGGCTTGTCTGGCCGGTGTGCTGCTGAGTGCGCAGCTGGCGGTCGCCGCCTATGCCTGCCCGGGTATCGCAGCGGCGCTGGGCGCCGAGCCGCAACAAGCATCCGCACCGGTCGCTGCCGCATCCACCCCGATGCCCGGCTGCGAGGGCATGAACGGCGCCACGGGTGCCGCATACGATCCGGCTGCGCCCAACCTGTGCGCCGAACACTGCAGGTACGGCAAGCAGAGCGATCAATCTGCCACGCTGAACGTGCCGGCTGCTGTGCTGGCATTGCTGTACGCCACACCGACCAGGCCTGAGAAGGGTCCGATGCGCCCCGCTGCGGCGCCGATCAGCGCGCTGGTCGCGGCGTCACCGCCGCACGCAATCGCGCATTGCGTGTACCGAATCTGATCCTCCGCACGCCACCCTGCTGACGGCCTGTGCGGCCCTGTCGGCGCAGCGCCGTGCCCGCCCTTTGCGAGCACGTGCGACCACGGCCCGAACCCGGGGCCGTCTCGATCGTCCGGAGAAAAGAACATGTTCAGCTTTTCATCGAGTCGCCTGGCCTCGGCCGCGCTCGGCGCCGCGCTCGTCGTGGCCACGGCACCGCCGGCGTGGGCCGACGAAGCCCTGAGCCTCGACGAGGCGCTGCGCTTGGCGCAGCAGCGCTCGCGCGCGCTGCCGGCGCAGGACGCCGCCGCGAGCGCGGCGCTCGAGATGTCAGTGGCGGCCGGGCAGCTGCCCGATCCGGCGCTGAAGGCCGGCATCAACAACCTGCCGGTCAACAAGGCCGACCGCTTCAGCCTGACACGCGATTTCATGACGATGCGCTCGATCGGCTTGATGCAGGAGTTCACGCGCGAAGGCAAGCGCTCGGCGCGCGCGGCGCGCCTCGAGCGCGAGGCCGACGCTGCGCTGGCGGCGCGGGCGGTCGCGCTGGCCGATCTGCGGCGCGAAACCGCGATGGCGTGGCTCGACCGCCACTACCTCGATCGCATGAGCGAGTTGCTGCGCCTGCAACGCGACGAGGCAACGCTGCAGGTCGAGGCCGCAGAGTCGGGCTATCGCGGCGGTCGGGGTGCGCAGGCCGACGTGTTCGCCGCGCGCTCCGCGGTGGCACAGATCGACGACCGCCTGCGCCAGACCGAGTCGCAGACCCTCACCGCGAAGACTCGCCTCGCGCGCTGGCTCGGCGCCGCCGCCGAGCGGCCGCTCGCCGCGCCGCCCGACACGGGCCGAGCGCCGATCGATGCCCAGCGGCTCGACGCGCAAATCGAGCACCACCCGCAGCTCGCACTGCTGGCACGGCAGGAAGCGATGGCGCTGGCCGAAGTGGATGCCGCGCAGAGCAACAAGCGCGCCGACTGGAGCGTCGAGCTGATGTTCAGCCAGCGCGGTTCGGCCTATTCGAACATGGTGTCGCTCAACGTGTCGGTGCCGCTGCAGTGGGACCAGAAGAACCGGCAGGACCGCGAGGTCGCTGCTCGCTTGGCCATGGTGGAGCAGGTGCGCGCCCAGCGCGACGAGACCCTTCGCGAGCACGCGGCGCAGACGCGCACCTGGTTGCAGCAGTGGCGCATCAACCGCACGCGACTGGGCCGGTACGACGACACGCTGATCCCGCTGGCGCGTGAACGCACACAGGCCGCGCTCGCAGCGTACCGCGGCGCCGCCGGGTCACTCGCCGCGGTGCTCGAGGCGCGGCGCGCGGAGATCGACACGCGCATGGAACGACTGCGCCTAGAGATGGAGAACGCCGCGCTGTGGGCCCAGCTCGAGTACCTGATCCCACCCGCACCCACCCCTGACGGCACACGCCACGCCGGCACCCAGGAGCCGCAACGATGAAACGCAACACGCTTGTTGTTCTGGCATGGGCCGCCGCGGCCGCGCTCGGCGGCGCCGGCTACGGCCTGTACGCCATCGGCATGCAGCGTGGCATGGGCATGGGCGCAGCACCGGCGAGCGGCACCGCCTCCGGCGCCGTTGCCGGCGCACCGGCCAACGAGTCGGCCGAAGACGCCACGCGTCGCCACATCGCCGCGGGGATCAAGGCCGGCGACACCGACCCGGCCAACGGCAAGAAGATCCTCTACTACCACGATCCGATGGTGCCGGGAAACAAGTTCGACAAGCCGGCCAAGTCGCCCTTCATGGACATGATGCTGTACCCGGTGTACGGCGGCGGCAACAGCGACTCGAGCAACGTCGCGGTGAGCCCGCGCATCCAGCAGAGCCTGGGCGTGCGCACCGCGCCGGTCACCGAAGGAAAGCTCGCGCCGCAGGTGTCGGCGGTGGGCAGCATCGCGTGGAACGAACGCGACCAGGTGGTGGTGCAGGCGCGCGCCACCGGCTTCGTCGAGAAGTTGCACGTGCGCGCCACGCTCGACCGCGTGGCCGCCGGCCAGCCGCTGGCCGAGATCTACGTGCCGGACTGGATCGCGGCGCAGGAAGAGTTTCTGTCGGTGCGACGCATGCAAGGCACCGACCTGGCCGCGCTCGTCGACGGCGCACGCCAGCGCATGCGCCAGGCCGGCATGGACGAGGCGCAGATCGCGCTCGTGGAAGGCAGCAGTCGCACGCAGCCGCGCTTCACGGTGGCGGCGCCGCGCAGCGGCATCGTCAGCGAGCTGATGGTGCGCGAGGGCACCACGGTGATGTCCGGCAGCACGCTGTTCCGCATCAACGGCATCGCCACCGTGTGGGCCAACGCTGAGGTGCCCGAGAGCCAGGCCGCGCTGCTGCGGCCCGGCGCCAAGGTGCAGGCGCGCAGCCCCGCGGTGCCCGGCATGGCCTTCGAAGGCCGCGTGCAGGCGCTGCTGCCCGAGGTGAACGCGACCACGCGCACGCTGAAGGCGCGCATGGAGCTCGCCAACACGAGTGGCCGGCTGGTGCCCGGCATGTTCGTGCAGATGCAGTTCATGGACATGCGTGCCGGCAAGGCCCTGCTCATCCCCACCGAGGCGGTGATCCAGACCGGCCGCCGCACGGTGGTGATGCTGTCTGAAGCCGATGAACAAGGCGGCCGCTTTCGTCCGGTCGAGGTGGAGATCGGCATCGAGAGCGGCGGCCAGACCGAGATCAAGCGCGGCCTGCAGGCGGGCCAGCGCGTGGTGGTGTCGTCGCAGTTCCTGATCGACTCCGAAGCCAGTCTGCGCGGCGTGGAGGCGCGGCTCAATGCGGAGCCGCCCCCGACCACGTCCAACAGCGCGCCGCGCCACCAGGGTGAGGCCCGCGTCGACGCGATCGAGCGCGACGCGGTCACGCTGACACACGGCCCGATCCCTTCCATCAAGTGGGGAGAGATGACGATGGACTTCAAGCTGCCGCCGGGCGGGCGTGCCAAGCTGCCGCGCGGGCTCGAGGCCGGCGACAAGGTGGCGTTCGAGTTCTACATGGATGCCGACAACCAGCCGCAGCTGACGCGGCTGACGCCGCTGGCACCGGAGCCGAAACCGAGCGCGTCGGCACCCGGGAGCCCGCGATGATCGCGCGCCTGATCCGCTGGTCGATCGCCAACCGCTTCCTGGTGCTGCTGGCCACGCTGGGCATCGCGGCGTGGGGCGTGGTGTCGCTGCTGCGCACGCCGCTCGACGCGCTGCCCGACCTGTCCGACGTGCAGGTGATCATCCGCACGACGTATCCGGGCCAGGCGCCGCGCATCGTCGAGAACCAGATCACCTACCCGCTGACCACCACGATGCTGTCGGTGCCGGGCGCGAAGACGGTGCGCGGGTACTCGTTCTTCGGCGACAGCTTCGTCTACGTGCTGTTCGAAGACGGCACCGACCTGTATTGGGCACGCTCGCGCGTGCTCGAGTACCTCAACCAGGTGCAGTCGCGCCTGCCGGCCAACGCCCGCGCCTCGCTCGGGCCCGACGCCACCGGCGTGGGCTGGGTCTACCAGTACGCGCTGGTCGATCGCAGCGGCCAGCTCGACGCGGGCCAGTTGCGCGCGTTGCAGGACTGGTTCCTCAAGTACGAGCTGAAGACCGTGGCCAACGTCGCCGAGGTGGCCACCGTCGGCGGCATGGTGCGGCAGTACCAGGTGCTGCTCGATCCAGACAAGCTCGCTGCCTACGCGATCCCGCACGGCAGGATCGTCGACGCGATCCGCAAGGCCAACCAGGAGGCCGGCGGCTCGGTGCTCGAGCTCGGCGAGGCCGAGTACATGGTGCGCGCGTCGGGCTACCTGCAGTCGCTCGACGACTTTCGCAAGATCCCCTTGACGACCACCGACGCAGGCGTGTCGGTGCATCTGGGCGACGTGGCGCGCATCCAGATGGGGCCGGAGATGCGGCGCGGCATCGGCGAGCTCGACGGCGAGGGCGAGGCCACCGGCGGCGTGATCGTGATGCGCTCGGGCAAGAACGCGCTCGAGACGATTGCCGCGGTGAAGGACAAGCTGCAGCAGCTGCAGGGCAGCCTGCCGCGCGGCGTGCAGATCGTGCCGGTGTACGACCGCTCCAACCTGATCGAGCGCGCGGTGGCCAACCTGCGCGACAAGCTGGCCGAGGAGTTCATCGTCGTCGCGCTGGTGTGTTTCCTGTTCCTGTTCCACCTGCGCTCGGCGTTCGTCGCCATCGTGTCGCTGCCGCTCGGCATCCTGGCCGCGTTCATCGTGATGCGCTACCAAGGCGTCAACGCCAACATCATGTCGCTCGGCGGCATCGCGATCGCGATCGGCGCGATGGTCGACGCCGCGGTGGTGATGATCGAGAACGCGCACAAGCACCTGGAGCGCTGGGCGCACGAGCATCCGACCGACAAACTCGAAGGCGACGCGCGCTGGCGCGTGATCGGCGATGCGGCGGCCGAGGTGGGGCCGGCGCTGTTCTACTCGCTGCTGATCATCACGCTGAGCTTCATCCCGGTGTTCACGCTCGAGGCCCAGGAGGGACGCCTGTTCTCGCCGCTGGCCTTCACCAAGACCTATGCGATGGCCGCCGCGGCGGGCCTGGCGGTCACGCTGATCCCGGTGCTGATGGGCTATCTGATCCGCGGCCGCATCCCCGACGAGCGGCGCAACCCCCTGAGCCGCGTGCTGATCGCGCTGTACCGGCCGCTGCTCAATCTGGTGTTGCGCTGGCCCAAGGCCACCATCACGGCCGCCGCGGCCGTGTTCGTCGCCAGCCTTTGGCCGCTGCAGCACATCGGCACCGAGTTCATGCCACGCCTCGACGAGGGCGACCTGCTGTACATGCCCTCCGCGTTGCCGGGCCTCTCGGCCGGCAAGGCGGCCGAGCTGCTGCAGCAGACCGACCGGCTGATCCGCACCGTGCCCGAGGTGGCCAGCGTCTACGGCAAGGCCGGGCGCGCCGAGACCGCCACCGACCCGGCGCCGCTGGAGATGTTCGAAACCACGATCCAGTTCAAGCCCAAGGACCAATGGCGTCCCGGGCTCACGCAGGATCAGCTGGTCGAGGAGCTCGACCGCACGGTCAGAGTGCCGGGCCTGGCCAACATCTGGGTGCCGCCGATCCGCAACCGCATCGACATGCTGGCCACCGGCATCAAGAGCGCGGTGGGCGTCAAGGTCGCCGGCAACGACCTGCCGACCATCGACAAGATCACCGGCGAGATCGAGCGCGCGCTGAAGGACGTGCCCGGGGTCAGCAGCGCGCTGGCCGAGCGCCTCACCGGCGGCCGTTATGTCGACGTGACGATCCAGCGTGATGCCGCGGCGCGCTACGGACTGAACATCGCCGACGTGCAGTCGGTGATCACCTCGGCGGTGGGTGGCGACAACATCGGCGAGACGGTCGAGGGGCTGCAGCGCTTCCCGATCAGCGTGCGCTATCCGCGAGAGACGCGCGATTCCGTGGACAAGCTGCGGCGCCTGCCGATCGTGACCGAGCGCGGCCAGCGCCTGGTGCTGTCCGACGTGGCCGACGTGCGCATCACCGACGGGCCGCCGATGCTGCGCAGCGAGAACGCGCGGCTGTCCGGCTGGGTCTATGTCGACATCCGCGGTCGCGATCTGAAGTCCGCGGTGCAGGAGATGCAGCGCATCGTCGCCGACCAGGTGCAACTGCCGCCGGGGTATTCGGTCTCGTGGTCGGGCCAGTTCGAGTTCCTCGAGCGTGCCACCGCGAAGCTGAAGCTCGTCGTGCCGTTCACGCTGCTGATCATCTTGGTGCTGCTGTACATGAGCTTTCAGCGCTTCGACGAGGCGCTGGTCATCATGGCCACATTGCCGTTCGCGCTGGTGGGCGGCATCTGGCTGCTGTGGTGGCTCGGGTACAACCTCTCGGTGGCCGGAGCCGTGGGCTTCATCGCACTGGCCGGCGTGGCGGCCGAGTTCGGGGTGATCATGCTGCTGTACCTCAAACACGCCTGGGAAGCGCGCGTCGCGCGCGGCCAGACCGGCGATGCCGATCTGCTCGATGCGATCCGCGACGGCGCCGTTTTGCGCGTGCGACCCAAGGCGATGACGGTGGCGGTGATCCTGGCCGGCCTGTTCCCGATCATGTGGGGTTCGGGCACCGGCTCCGAGGTGATGCAGCGCATCGCCGCGCCGATGGTGGGCGGCATGATCACCGCACCGCTGCTGTCGATGTTCGTGATTCCGGCGGCGTACCTGCTGATGCGGCGTCGGCGCGAGCGCAGCCAGCCGCGGCCGGCCTTGCGCGAGGCCACGGCATGAAGGCGCGTCGCCGCCCACAGGCCGCGCGCCGCCAGGTTCTGGGCACGCTCGCGGCGCTCGCGGCAGCGCCGCTGCTGCCGCTGCGCAGCAGCGCACGGGCGGCCACGCCGGCGGCCACGGTGGAACGAAGCCTGGTCGCGGCACCGGCGTCGGTGCGCCTCGTGCCCGAGCCGCATCCGGCCACGCGCGTCTGGGCCTACGGTGGCCAGGTACCGGGCCCGGCGCTGCGCGTGCGTCAGGGCGATCGATTGCGCGTGCAGGTGGACAACCGGCTCGGTGAACCGACCACCGTGCATTGGCACGGCATCCGTCTGCCCAACGCGATGGACGGCGTGCCCGGTCTCACGCAGCCGCCGATCGCGCCCGGCGAGCGATTCGTCTACGAGTTCGCGCTGCCCGATGCCGGCACCTTCTTCTACCACCCGCACCTGCGCAGCCACGAGCAGCTGGCGCGCGGCCTGGCCGGTGCGCTGATCGTCGAGGAGCGCGAGCCGATCGCCGTCGATCGCGACGAGGTCTGGGTGCTCGGCGACTGGCGGCTCGACGGCGACGCGTCGATCCGCGGCGGATTCGGTGCTTTCATGGATGCGAGCCACGACGGGCGCGTGGGCAATACCGTCACCGTCAACGGCCGCGTGCGCGAGACCTTCGCCGTGCGCAGCGGCGAGCGCGTGCGCCTGCGGCTGATCAACGCCGCCAGCGCGCGCATCTTCGCGCTCGGCTTCAGCGGCCACGCACCGAGGGTGGTGGCGCTCGACGGCCAGCCGGTCGAGCCGCACGAGCCCGACGGCGGCGTGGTCATGCTGGCGCCGGCGCAGCGCGCCGACGTGGTCATCGACATGCTTGGCCCGCCGGGCAGCCGGCATCTGGTGCGCGACGGCTTCTACCGTCGCCGCGAATACCGGCTGCTCGACATCGTGTACACCGACCAGGCGCCGTTGCGCACGCGCGCGCTCGACGCGCCGATCCGCCTGCCGGCCAACCCGCTGGCGGAGCCCGACCTGGCCCATGCGCAGCGGCACGAGATCGTGCTGCGCGGCGGCATGATGGGCGACATGTCCGCCCTGCCGCGAGGCAAGGCGTGGGCCTTGAACGGCAAGGCCACCGGCTGCGGCGACGGCGCCGCCATGTTCGATCCGCTGCTGATCTTCCGGCGCGGCAGCAGCCACGTGCTGCGCCTGGTCAACGACACCGCGTGGCACCACCCGATGCACTGGCACGGCCATGCGTTTCGCGTGATCTCGCGCAACGACCGCGCCACGCTGCGGCGCGAGTGGCTCGACACGGTGCTGCTGGCGCCCAACGAGAGCGCAGAAATCGCGTTCGTCGCCGACAACCCGGGCGACTGGATGTTCCACTGCCACGTGCTCGATCACCAGGCCAGCGGCATGGCCGCCTGCCTGCGTGTGCTTTGACGCCCTTGCGGTCTTCAGTTGACGCCGCGAGGTGCCGAGGCACACTGCAGTCGTGAGCACGCCGCGCAGCCACGACCTGCGTCCCTTTCTGCACACGCACGCGTTCGGCGACGCCGCCGCGCCGCGCCGCGAGCGTGCGCTGTGGTGGGTGACGGCGATCACGCTGGCCACGATGGCGCTGGAACTGGTGGCGGGCTACTGGAGCGGCTCGCTGGCGCTGGTTGCCGACGGCTGGCACATGGGCACACACGCGTTGGCGCTCGGCGGCGCGGCGCTCGCGGCACACATGGCGCGCCGCGTGCACGGCAACGTGCGCTTTGCCTTCGGGGGCTGGAAGATCGAGGTGCTCGCGGCGTACTCGAGCGGCCTGTTGCTGCTGGCGGTGAGCGTGTGGATCGGCATCGACGCCACGCGTGCGCTGGTGACACCGCACCCGATCGCCTACCAGCAGGCGATGGTGGTGGCGGCCATCGGCCTGGTGGTCAACGGCGCCTGCGCATGGGTGCTGCAGCGCGGTGGCACGCACGCCCACCACGGCCATGATCACCACGGACACGACGCGCATGCGCACCACGACCACGACCATGCAACGGCACACGATCACAACTACCGTGCCGCGATGCTGCACGTGCTGACCGATGCGCTGACTTCGGTGCTGGCGATCGTCGCGCTGGCCGGCGGGCTGGTGTTCGGCTGGAACTGGCTCGACCCGCTGGTGGCGCTGGCCGGCGGTGCGCTGATCGCGCGCTGGGCTTTTGTGGTGTTGCGCGACTCCGCGCGGTCGCTGGTCGACGCGTCGAGCGACACGCGTCTGCGCGAGCGCGTGCGCCGCGCCATCGAGACCGACGGCGACGCGCGTGTGGCCGACCTGCACGTGTGGCAGGTCGGCCCGCGGGCCTGGTCGGCGGTGGTCAGCGTGGTGGCCGACCGGCCGTTGCCGAGCGCCGACTACCGCGCCCGGCTGGGCGGCATCACCGAGCTGCAGCACGTAACGATCGAGGTGCACCAGTGCCCGGGCTGCGGCCTCTGAAGTCGCCTGCGTGACGCGGCCGGCGGCGGGCGCGGCTACGATCGCGCGGCCACAGGAGAAATCGCATGAGCACCGTCGCCGCCATCAACCACCAGGTGCGCTTGGCCGCGCGCCCGAGTGGTCTGCCCACCGATGCCAACTGGCAGTTCAGCGAGGAACCGGTGACCGATCCCGGCGCCGGCGGCGTGCTGGTGCAGGTGCTGGCCCTGTCGCTCGACCCGGCGATGCGCGGCTGGATGAACGAAGGCAAGAGCTACATCCGGCCGGTGGAAATCGGCGAAGTGATGCGTGCCGGCGGCGTCGGCCGCGTGGTGGCATCGCGCACTTCGGCGTTCGCGGCGGGCGATCTGGTGGCCGGCACCCTCGGCGTGCAGGAGTACTGGTCGGTCCCGGCCGAACAGCTGCCCAAGAGCGGGCTGCACAAGATCGACCCTCGCTTGGGGCAACCCACGCAATGGCTCAACGTGCTCGGCATGCCGGGCATGACGGCGTACTTTGGCCTGTTCGACGTGGGCCAGCCCAAGGCCGGCGAGACCGTGGTGGTGTCAGGCGCTGCCGGTGCGGTGGGCCAGACCGTCGGGCAGCTCGCCCGGATCAAGGGCTGCCGCGCGGTCGGCATCGCCGGCGGGCAGGCCAAGTGCGAGTGGGTGGTGAAGGAACTCGGGTTCGATGCCTGCATCGACTACAAAGCCACAGCTCCCGCTGGGGTCGAGCGCTGGGACGCGGTGCGCGAAGGGCTCAAGCAGCATTGCCCCGGCGGCGTCGACGTGTACTTCGACAACGTCGGCGTGCCGATCCTCGACGCCGTGCTGGCGCGCATCAACCGCAAGGCACGCATCGTGATCTGCGGCGCGATCGCACAGTACAACGCCACCGGTGGCATGCAGGGTCCACGGAACTACATGTCGCTGCTGGTCAACCGCGCGCGCATGGAAGGCATGGTGGTGTTTGACTATGCCGATCGTTACCCGCAGGCGATCGCCGAGCTGGCCGGCTACCTCAAGGACGGCCGCATGAAGAGCAAGGAAGACGTGGTGCGCGGCGGCGTCAAGGCGTTTCCGTCGACGCTGCTCAAGCTGTTCTCGGGCGAGAATTTCGGCAAGCTGGTGCTGCACGTGGCGGATTGAGCGCGACCGCCCCGAACGATCGGAGCGGTTTTCCGGCTGACGCTGCGTGCGGGTCGGGCGCGCGCGGCCTGAATCGATCGGAGCGCGTCCTTCGATCGACCAGGCCCGGCGCCGTGCCGGCTAGAAGTGAATCCCCCGCATCATCTGTTGCAGCGCGATCGCCTCGGCGCTGAGCTTGGGCTTCTCGGCCTTGTCGCCCTTGGCCGCTTCGCTGTCGGGGAACATGCGGAAGCTGGTGTTCATCACGATCTGCGCGATGCGCGGCGCCAATGCATGCAGCACCTCGCCGAAGATGCCCAGCCGGGTGGCGATGCGCACCGGCTTGTAGACACAGGCCTGCGCGATCATCTCCGCGGCCTCCTCGGGCGACAGCGTCGGCACGTTCTGGTAGATCTTGGTCGGCGCGATCATCGGCGTGCGCACCAGCGGCATGTTGATGGTGGTGAACGTGATGCCCTGGTCGGCGAACTCGCTGGCGGCACAGCGCGTCCAGGCGTCGAGCGCGGCCTTGCTCGCCACATAGGCCGAGAAACGCGGCGCGTTGGTGAGCACGCCGATCGAGCTGATGTTGACCACGTGGCCCTTGCGCTTCTTCACCATGCCCGGCAACAGGCCGGTGGTCACGTGCAGGCAGCCAAAGTAGTTGAGCTGCATCGTGCGCTCGTAGTCGTGGAAGCGCTCGTAGCTTGATTCGATTGCGCGCCGGATCGAGCGGCCGGCGTTGTTGACCAGATAGTCCACGCCGCCGTGTTCGTCCTCGAGCGCCTTCACGAAGGCCGCGCAGTCCTGCGCATCGGCGATGTCGACGCTGTAGCTGAACACCCGCGGCTTGTCGACACCGCGCTGCCTGGCATACGCCACGATCTCCTTCACCGCCTCGGCCAGCTTGGTCTCGTCGCGCGCGCAGATGATGGTGACGGCGCCGGCCTCGGCGAACTTGCAGGCCGCAGCCAGCCCGATGCCCGAGGAGCCGCCGGTCACCAGCACCACCTTGCCGCCCACCGTGCCCTTCAGGCTGCGGTCGATGAACAGATCGGGATCGAGGTGGCGCTCCCAGTAATCCCACAGCCGCCACGCGTAGTCGTGGAGATTGGGGCACTCGATGCCGGTGCCTTTGAGCATCGCATCGGTGTCGCGGCGGTCGAAGCGCGTGGGGTAGTTGACGAACTCCAGGATGTCGTCGGGCAGCCCCAGGTCCTTCATCACCGCATTGCGGATGCGGCGCACCGGCGCCAGCGCCATCATGCCCTTCTTCACGCTCTTGGGGATGAAGCCGAGCAGCGCGGCGTTGATGAACAGGTTCATCTTCGGCGCATGCGCCGCCTTGGCAAAGATGTCGAGTACGTCGCCGACGCGGTACCCCGTGGGATCGACCAGGTGATAACACTTGCGTTCGATGCCCTTCTGGTGCGAGATGTGGTCGATGGCCGCGACGACGAAGTCCACCGGCACGATGTTGACGCGCCCGCCCTCCAGCCCCACGGCCGGGAACCACGGCGGCAGGATCTGCCGCATGCGCTGGATGAGCTTGAAGAAGTAGTACGGACCGTCGATCTTGTCCATCTCGCCGGTGGTGGAGTCGCCCACCACCAGCGCCGGCCGGTACACCGTCCACGGCACCTTGCACTCGGTGCGCACGATCTTCTCGGATTCGTGCTTGGTCATGAAGTACGGGTGCTCGAGGTTCTCCGCCTCGTCGAACATGTCTTCGCGGAACACGCCTTCGTACAGGCCCGCGGCGGCGATGGACGACACGTGGTGCAGGTGCCCGGCATCAACCGCCTTGGCAAACTCGCACACGTGGCGCGTGCCCTCGATGTTGACCTGCACCTGGCTCTCTTCGTCGGCGCCGAGGTCGTACACCGCGGCCAGGTGGTACACGGCGTCGATCTTGCCCTTGAGCGCCTTCAGGTGGTCGGCCGAAACACCGAGCTTTCTGGCCGTGAGGTCGCCGGTGACCGCATGGGCGCGCTGCCCGTTGGCGCCCCAGTATTCGCGCAGCGCAGGCAGCTTGTCCTCGCTGCCCGGCCGCACCAGAAAGTGCACCGTCGCACCGCGGCGGGCCAGCAGGGCCTTGACGAGGCGTTTGCCGATGAAGCCGGTCGCGCCGGTCACAAAGTACTGCATGGACTCCTCCTGGACGTTTTCTCGGCGGACATTCTTGTGCAACTGGCTGTGCGTGGCGGCACGCGCTAACCCTGAAGGGCGCCGGTTAGACGCACGCTTCTAGCGATTGCCGCTTTACGCGCGGCGTGGGCTGCCTACACTGGCGCCCGGACTGCCTACGGAGCTCACATGGTCAAGAAACTCAAAGCCATGGCCGACAAGAAGGCCGGCAACCCGGCCGGCCTGCTCGACAACGCACTGGCCCAAACCATCAAGGACTCGGCGCAGCAGATCTGGCTCGCCGGCATGGGCGCGTTCGCCAAGGCGCAGGCCGAAGGCACGCAGGCCTTCGAGAAGCTGATCAAGGACGGCCTCAACCTGCAAAAGAAGACGCAAGGGATGGCCGAAGACAAGATCAACGAGGTCACCGGCAAGATGACCGCAATGGCCGGCGAGGTCACGGCCAAGGCGGGACAGCACTGGGACAAGCTGGAGTCGATCTTCGAACAGCGCACCGCCAAGGCGATGGGTCGCCTGGGTGTGCCGTCCGGCAAGGACATGGCCGAGCTCAACGCGCGCATCGCCAAGCTCGAAGCGGCGCTCGGCAAGCGCGGCGCCAAAACGGCCGCGGCCGCTCCGGCCAAGAAGGCAGCCGCCAAGAAGGCGCCGGCCAAGCGCGCACCGCGCAAGGCCGCCGCGAGCTGACGCGCAGTGCGCAGCGCTACGCCAGGTAGCGCTGCTCCAGGTGGGCGCGGAAGTGCGCCGGGTTCAGCGGCTCGCCGCTGGCACGGCGCACCAGCTCATCGGTGGTCCAGCGGCTGGCCTGGCTCCACACGTTGGCGCGCAACCACTCGAACACCGGCGCCAGGTCGCCGCGCGTGATGCGCGCATCGAGGTCGGGCGTGGCGCGGCGCATCGCCGCGAACCACTGCGCCGCGTACATCGCGCCGAGCGAATAACACGGAAAGTAGCCGAACATGCCGCTCGGCCAGTGCACGTCCTGCAGCGGGCCGTCCTTGAAGTTGCCGCGCGTGTCCAGGCCCAGCAACTCGTCCATCTTGGCGTCCCACAGTGCGGGGATGTCCTCGGCCTCGATCTCGCCCTCGACCAGCGGGCGCTCGATCTCGTAGCGAACGATGATGTGCGCGGGATAGGTCACCTCGTCGGCGTCGACGCGGATCAGTCCGCGTTTGACGCGCGTGATCAGGCGGTGCAGGTTTGCCGGTTCAAAGGCCGGCTGCGCGCCGAACGCATCGGCCACCAGCGAGCTGAGCTGCGCCACGAACCCGGGATGGCTGCCGAGCTGCATCTCGAAGCTCAATGACTGGCTCTCGTGGATCGCCATCGAGCGGGACTCCGACACCGGCTGGCCCAGCAGCTCGCGCGGCCGGTTCTGCTCGTAGCGGCCATGGCCCGTCTCGTGGATCGTGCCCATCAGCGAGCCGAGGAACTCGTCGTCGCGAAAACGCGTGGTCATGCGCACGTCTTCCGGCACGCCGCCGCAGAACGGGTGCGTGCTGACATCGAGCCGGCCGGCCTCGAAGTCGAACCCCAGCAGCCCGATCACGCGTTCGCACAACTTGCGCTGCGCCTCCACCGGGAACGGTCCCTTCGGCTGCAGCACGGTCTCTTTCGACTGCTTGGCGATCACCTGCCGGATCAGCCCGGGCAGCCAGCTGCGCAGATCGCCGAACACGGCATCGACCGCCTTGGCAGTCATGCCCGGCTCGAAACGCTCCATCAGGGCGTCGTAGCGTGACAGACCCATCTGCTGCGACAGCAGCTCGGCGGTCTCGCGCTCGATCGCCAGCACGGGGCGGAAGTTCTCCAGGAAGCCTTTCCAGTCGTTGGCCGGGCGCTGCGTGCGCCAGGCGTGTTCGCAACGCGCAACGGCCAGATAGGCGCGCTGGACCAGCGACTCGGGCAGTGCGTTGGACTGGCGCCACTCGCGACGCATCTCGCGCAGGTTGGCCCGCTGCGGCTCGCTCAGCGGCTCGGCCTCCGCCTTGTCCAACTGTTTGGCAAGTTGGGGGTCGGTGCGCATGCGGTGCAGCAGTGCGCCCATCTCGGCCATCGCGGCGGCGCGCGCCTCATTGCCGCGCGGCGGCATGTTGGCGGCCTGGTCCCAGCTGGCGATCGACTGCAGGTGCTGCAGCCGGTACAGACGGGTGAAGGTCCGGGTCAGCTCGTCGTAGCTCGGCGTGGCGGTGTCCATCGTGCGCGTCCGGCGCGCGGCTCGTGACCGCCGCCGATGGTTTCAAACGGTCGCGCATTGTGGCTCCGAAGCGGTGGCCCCGCGGATCCCGTGGATCACGGGTGGGCGGTCAGACGCTGAACTGGCCGGGGAACACCCACAGCAGCGCTGCCGTCATCGTGAGATAGCGCAGGAACTTGCCGATCGCCATGTAGACCACGCAGGGCCAGAACGGAAAGCGCAGCCAGCCGGCCACCGCACACAGCGGGTCGCCCACCGCAGGCAACCAGCTCAGCAGGCAGGCCTTGGCGCCGAAGCGCTCGAGCCAGCGCAATGCGCGCACCTCGGCCGGCTTGCGATGACGCACATGTTCGTAGGCCCGCTCGGCGCCGTAACCCATCCAGTAGCTGATGGCACCGCCGATCGTGTTGCCGACCGTGGCCACGAGTACCGCGGGCCAGAACAGCTCGGGGTTGAGCTTCACCAGCCCGAACACCGCCGGCTCGCTGCCCAGCGGCAGCAGCGTCGCCGACACCAGCGACACCACGAACACCGTGCTGAGCCCGAACCGGGGCAGCGCAAGCGCCTCCAGCAGGTGCGCGAACCAGGCTTCCATTCAGCAAGGCCCGGCGGCCCGCTGCCGCCGATAAGCGTCATCGGGGGGCAGCGTGTCGAGCGAGCGTGGGAGCCGCATGGGTGGCGATTATCGGTACGGGCCATCGCTATACTCCGGCTCCCCGCCGCGCCCACCGCTTCCACCACCCATGAAGATCGGCTCGATCGAGCTGCCGAACAACCTGTTCGTCGCGCCGATGGCCGGTGTCACCGATCGGCCGTTTCGTCAGCTTTGCAGGCGCCTCGGCGCGGGCTACGCGGTGAGCGAGATGGTCACGTCCAAGCGCGAGCTGTGGGCCAGCCTCAAGACCTCGCGCCGTGCCGACCACAGCGGCGAGAGCGCGCCGATCGCGGTGCAGATCGCCGGCGTGGATCCGGCCGGGATGGCCGATGCCGCGCGCTACAACGTCGACCGAGGCGCGCAGATCATCGACATCAACATGGGTTGCCCGGCCAAGAAGGTGTGCAACGTGTTTGCCGGCTCGGCGCTGATGAGCAACGAGCCGCTGGCGCTGGCCATCGTCGAGTCGGTGGTCGCCGCCTGCGCGCCGCGCGGTGTGCCGGTGACGCTGAAGATGCGCACCGGGCGGCGCGAAGCCGAGCGCAATGCAGTGGCGCTGGCGCGCGCAGCCGAGTCTGCCGGCGTGGCGATGGTCACCGTGCACGGGCGCACGCGCGAGCAAGGATTCATCGGCCGCGCCGAGTACGACACCATCGCGGCGGTGAAGGCGGCACTGCGCATCCCGGTGGTGGCCAACGGCGACATCGATGGCGCGGCCAAGGCGCGCGACGTGTTGCGCATCACGGGCGCCGACGCGCTGATGATCGGCCGGGCCGCGCAGGGCCGGCCGTGGATCTTTCGCGAGATCGCGCACGAACTGACCACCGGCAGGCCGCTGCCGCCGCCGGCCACGGCCGACGTGCGTGCATGGTTGCTCGAGCACCTGCACGACCACTACGCGCTGCACGGCGAGTACACCGGCGTGCGCAGCGCGCGCAAGCACATCGGTTGGGCCGTGCGTGCGCTGCCGGGCGGTGAGGCGTTCCGCGCGGCGATGAACACGCTGGACAGCTGCGCGGCGCAGGTCGAGGCGGTGGCCACGTTCTTCGATGAACTGGGCGCACGGCATGCCGTGCTGCCGGCCGCAACGACAGCGGCCAACGACGACTCTCTGAGCATCGCGGCATGAGCCCCCGCCCGGCCGCCCCGAAGGGCGCTCGCATCGCAGCGCGCAGCGCGGAGTCTCGTCGATGAGCAGAAGGCACCTCGAGGAGTGCGTGCGCGACACGCTGCAGCGCTACTTCGACGACCTGCGCGGCACCCAGCCGAACGGTGTGCACGAGATGATCATGAGCGCTGTGGAAAAGCCACTGCTCGAGGTGGTGATGCGCCAAGCCGACGGCAACCAGAGCAAAGCCGCCGAGTGGCTCGGCATCAACCGCAACACGCTGCGGCGCAAGCTCACCGACCACAAGTTGATCAAATAGGGAACACGGTTGCTGCGCAGCCGTGCACTTGCGTGTGAATACCCGCTTGACTGCACTTCTCTCCGTTTCCGACAAGACCGGCATCGTCGAGTTCGCGCGCGCGTTGCGCGAGCGCGGCGTCGAGCTTCTGTCCACCGGCGGAACCGCGCGGTTGCTGGCCGACGCCGGTGTGGCCGTGACCGAAGTGTCCGACGTCACCGGTTTCCCCGAGATGCTCGATGGCCGCGTGAAGACGCTGCACCCGCGCATCCACGGCGGCCTGCTGGCGCGGCGAGACGACCCAGCGCACATGGCGGCGTTGAAGGAACACGGCATCACGACCATCGACCTGCTGGTGATCAACCTGTACCCGTTTGCGCAGACCGTCGCGCGCGAAGGCTGCACGCTGGAACAGGCGATCGAGAACATCGACATCGGCGGCCCGGCGATGCTGCGCGCCGCGGCCAAGAACTGGCAGGACGTGGCGGTGGTGATCGACCCGGCCGACTATGCGCAGGTGCTGGCCGAGCTCGACGCCGCAGGCCTGACGCGGGCGACGAAGTTCGCGTTCGCGAAGAAGGTGTTCGCGCACACCGCCGCCTATGACGGCCTGATCACCAACTACCTCGGATCGCTGACCGCCGGCGCCGAGGGCCAGCCGCAGCAGGCGCCGCAGCGCGAGCCCTACCCCGCGGTGTTCAACCTGCAGGTGGTCAAGACGCAGGACCTGCGCTACGGCGAGAACCCGCACCAGAGCGCCGCCTTCTACCGCGAGCGCGACGCCGCGCCCGGCACGCTGGCGCAATGGAAGCAGATCCAGGGCAAGGAGCTGAGCTACAACAACATCGCCGATGCCGACGCGGCGTGGGAATGCGTCAAGAGCTTCGATGCGCCGGGAGCAGGAGGCGGCCCTGACCGGGCCGCGTGCGTGATCGTCAAGCATGCCAACCCATGCGGCGTGGCCGTGGGCGACTCGGCCGCCGAGGCATACGGCAAGGCCTGGAAGACCGACCCCACCAGCGCCTACGGCGGCATCGTGGCGTTCAACCGGCCGTTCGACCGCGCGGCCGCCGAGGCGATCCAGGCCAACAAGCAGTTCGTCGAGGTGCTGATCGCGCCGGCCGTCACGCCGGAAGCGCGCGCGTTGTTCGCGAGCAAGGCCAACGTGCGACTGCTCGAGGTGCCGATCTCGTCGCAAGGCAACGCGCTCGATTTCAAACGGGTCGGCGGCGGCGTGCTGCTGCAAAGTGCCGACGCGCGCAACGTGCAGCGCAACGAGCTGACGGTCGTGACGAAGACACAGCCCTCGGCGCAGCAGCTTGACGACCTGATGTTCGCGTGGAAGGTGGCCAAGTTCGTCAAGAGCAACGCCATCGTCTACTGCGCAGGCGGCATGACGCTCGGCGTGGGCGCCGGACAGATGAGCCGCGTCGACTCGTCGCGCATCGCGTCGATCAAGGCCGCCAACGCGGGGCTGTCGCTGCAAGGCGCGGCGGTGGCCAGCGATGCGTTCTTCCCGTTTCGCGACGGGCTCGACGTGGTGGTGGACGCCGGCGCCGCCTGCGTGATCCAGCCGGGCGGCTCGATGCGCGATGCCGAGGTGATCGCCGCGGCCGACGAGCGCGGCATCGCGATGGTGTTTACCGGCGTGCGGCATTTCCGGCATTGATTCACACTTGAGCCGGCTGGCGCGCCGGCCCGTACATCGGCCCTCGCAGAATCTGCCGCGGCAGTGCAGACAGCGCATCCGCGCGGGCTGCCCGGAGGGGGACATCAGATGCAAAGACGCCAAGTGGCGGCCGCCATCGGCGCGGTCGCATTCAGTGGACTGCGCGGCGTTCACGCCGCCGAAGCCAACGAGATCGTGCTCGGCCAGAGCGCCGTGATCAGCGGCCCGCTCGGCGGCCCGATCAAAGCGATGATCTCGGGCGCGCAGCTCGCCTTCGATGGCGTCAACGCACAAGGCGGTGTCCAGGGACGCAAGATCCGCCTCGTCACACTTGACGACGAGCTGGCGCCGCCCAAGGCCGTGGCCAACTACAAGAAGCTGCTGGACGAGGGCGTGGTCGCGATGTTCGGCTGCGTCGGTTCGGGCACCACCGCCGCGGCGGGCAAGCTGCTCGTCGATCACGGCTGTGCCTCCGTCGGCGGCTACGCGATCGCGGATTCGGCGCGCGAGAGAACCGGCGGCAACGGCTTCTTCATCCGCGCCAGCATGGGCCGCGAGGCCGAAGTGCTGGTGCGGCAGCTGACGACGATCGGCATCACGCGCTTCGCCGTCGCCCACATGGACAACCCAGGCGGACAGGAAGCGCTGGCGCTGGTGACCAAGGCGCTGCAGGCGCATCAGCTCAAGCCGGTGGCCTCCGGTGCGGTCAAGGGCGACAGCAGCAATGCCGCGCTGGTCGGGCGCGAGCTCGCGTCCGGTCAGCCGCAGGCGGTGATCATGTACCTGAGCGGCCGCCAGCCGGCCGACCTGATGCCCGCGGTCCGTGCCGCCGGTAGCGATCCGATGTTCTACGGCATGTCGATCGTTTCGGGCGAGGTGGTGGCCAGGGTGCTGGGCGATCGGGCCCGCGGACTGGCGATCGCGCAGGTGGTGCCCTACCCCTGGGCGCAGGCCGATCAGGACCTGCAGACCTACCATCGCGCGTTGCAGCAGGTCAAGGCCGATCCCAACTACTACAGCTTCGAGGGCTGGCTCAACGCGCAGGTGATGGTCGAGGCGCTCAAGCGCGCCGGCCGCGAGCTTTCGCGTGCGCGACTGTTGGCGGTGATGCGGTCGCTGAAGATGCGCGTGGCCGGCGTCGACCTCGATTTCACGACCGGCAGCATCGCCGCCTCCCGCTTCGTCGAACTGGTGCAGGTGCGCTTCGACGGCAAGTTCGTGCGCTGACAATCGACCGTCAGGTCGATTGCGGTGCAGGCTCACATCGCGCAGCGATGTGAAGGCGCGTAGCGCCGGGCCGAAGCCAAAACGCCACCGCGCGGCTCGGTGACAATCGCGCCCCATGACGCGCGCCGATGCGTTCGGATATCTGCTGTCGTTTCTCGCCCGGCTGATCACCGGCGCGCAAGGCCATTGGAAGGGCTGTCCGCCGAAGGCCGAGCAGCGCATCTACTTCGCCAACCACCAGAGCCACTTCGACTGGGTGCTGATCTGGGCCGCGCTGCCGAGTGAACTGCGCGCCACCACGCGGCCGATCGCCGCACGCGACTATTGGACCGCGACACCGTTCAAGCACTGGATCACGCGCGAGGTGTTCCATGCCGTGTATGTCAGCCGGCAGAGAACCGACGACCAGGATCCGCTCGAGCCGCTGGCCGACGCGCTGAGCCACGGCGACTCGCTGGTGATCTTTCCCGAAGGCACGCGCAGCAACAAGGGCGAGCCGCAGCCGTTCAAGAGCGGGCTGTACCACCTGGCTCAGCAGTTCCCGCAGGTGCAGCTGATCCCGGCGTGGATCGACAACGTGCAGCGCGTGATGCCCAAGGGCGAGGTCGTGCCGGTACCGATCCTGTGCACGGTGACGTTCGGTGCGCCATTGCAGCGCATCGATGGCGAGGACAAGCGCGAGTTTCTCGAACGTGCACGCGACGCGGTCGTTGCCTTGCGGCCCCTGACCCCATGAACCTGAGGTCGCTCTCCGTCGGCGAGCAGGTGGCGCTGCTGTTCGTCATTGTGTTCGGCGCGTTGCTCGCAGCCACTGTCGCGTGGACGCTGTTGTCGCTACGCGACATGGCGGACGATTCAAAGGCGCGCCACGAGCGCTTTGGCCGCGACCTGCGCGCGGTGTGGGTCGGCGCCGTGCTGTTCTGGCTGTCGTGGATGTCGGGCGCGGTCGGCGCGGTGCTGCTGTTCGGCATCGTGTCGTTCCTGGCGCTGCGCGAGTTCATCACGCTGATGCACACGCGCCGCGGTGACCATCGCGGCCTGATCATCGCGTTCTTCGTCGTGCTGCCGCTGCAGTTCGTGATTGCCGGCGGCCGCTGGTTCGATCTGCTGACCGTGTTCATCCCGGTCTACGTGTTCCTGGCCATTCCGGTGATCAGCGCGCTGGCCGGTGACCCGCAGCGTTTTCTCGAGCGCAACGCCAAGATCCAGTGGGGCATCATGGTGTGCGTCTACGGCCTGAGCCACGCGCCGGCGCTGTTGCTGCTGGAGTTCCACGGCTACGACGGCCGCGGCGCGTTCCTGCTGTTCTTCCTGGTCGTCGTCTGCGCCTGCGCGCAGATCGTGCAGGAGGGCATGAGCCGGCGCTTTCGCGGCATCCCGGCGGCGCGCCACATCGACCGCAGCTTCTCGGCGCGCGGCTGGTTCATCGGCGTGGCGGTGGCCGGCGTGGTGGGCGCGGCGTTGTACTGGATCTCGCCGTTCAAGCCGTTCCAGGCGTTCGTGCTCGGCGCCATCGCGGGCGGCGCGGGCACGCTGGGCGAATTGGTGATGCGCGCATTGAAGCGCGATGCGGGCGTGGCGTCTTGGGGTAACGCAAGTGCTCTCACCGGCGCGGTGGGGCTGCTCGACCGGATCGCGCCGCTGGCGTTCGCGGCACCAATCTTCTTTCACCTGACGCGGTGGTACTTTCGGGTCTGAAGATGGTTGCAGCACATGCGCGGCGCGGCGGGCGGTACCCGGGGTGGGCTCCTACTGGGTCGGTCGGCCTTGCAGGCCGACTTCGCTGCGGTGCTCGCGCCACAAGGGCGGCTGCGATGCCGCTCGCAGCGGCCCTGAACGGGCCACTGCTTCATGGCTTCTCGCCGGTCCGGCCCCTGCGGGTCCGGACTCCCCCTTGCGTCGCTCCGCTCCTCGCCGCCCCACAAGTCGCCCACCCCGGGTACCGCCCACCGCGGAGCACCGCTCGTGGTGTTGCTCGAGGAATACCTCGGTGCATCGGCAAAGCCGCGGTCGGGTGTGCGCCGGCAGCGACATCTGCGGCGCCGAGGACCACAGAGCGCATGGCCGCGCGCGCGCAGCGCGCGCTTCAACTTCTGACTCGCCGGGACTGTCTGACCGGAACGACCGAAGGGAGTGAAGGGAGTTTCCCGGCGGGCCATGCGATCGAGGACCGCAGGGAACCCCTCGCGCAGCGAGGGGCTGCCGCAGCCGAGCGCCGGTGCATACCCGGCCGCGGCTTTGCTCGCTCGCCCGCAGCAGACAGCGACGCGACGCCATGAGAATCCTCGGTATCGACCCCGGCCTGCAACGAACGGGTTTCGCCGTGGTCGAAAGCCAAGGTTCGCGACTGCGGTATGTGGCCAGCGGCACCATCAGCACCCTGGAGGCGCCGCGCGGTGAGCTGCCGTTGCGGCTGAAGCTGATCTTCGAAGGCGTCAACGAGATCGTGAAGCGCTACGGCCCCGACGCGGCATCGATCGAAATCGTGTTCGTCAACGTCAATCCACAGAGCACGCTGTTGCTCGGCCAGGCGCGCGGGGCTGCGCTGGCCGCGCTGGTGGCCGGCGGCCTGCCGGTGGCCGAGTACACCGCGCTGCAGATGAAGAAGGCGGTGGTCGGCCACGGCCTGGCCACCAAGGCGCAGATCCAGACCATGGTCACGCGGCTGCTGGCGCTGCCGCGGGAGCCCGGCAAGGACGCCGCCGATGCGCTCGGGTTGGCGATCACGCATGCGCACGCGGCGCATTCGTTTGATGCCATCGCGCGCGCCGCGCCGCTGGCGCGCAAGGCGCATGCGCAGTACAAACGCGGCCGTACCTATTGACATTGACGGATTGCCCCTCAACCGGAGAGACACCCGATGGCCTCACCCGTGAAGACCGAATGGATCGCCGTGGCCGTGCCCGGCGGCGCCTTCTTCGATGCCTACCTTGCCACGCCGCCGGCCGGCAAAGGCCCGGGGCTGGTGCTGTTCCAGGAGATCTTCGGCGTCAACGATCACATCCGCACCGTGGCCGAGCAGTACGCGCTCGACGGCTTCGTGGTGCTCGCACCCGACATCTTCTGGCGCTCGGAACGCCGGGTCGACCTCGGTTACGAGGGCGCCGATCGGCAACGCGGCATCCAGCTGGCCGGACAGCTCAAGGGAGCCGAGCTCGGGCTCGACATGGTGGCCACGGTGACCGCGCTGCGCTCACGCCTCGAGGTCAACGGGGGCCAAGTGGGCGCCATCGGCTATTGCATGGGCGGACGGCTCGCGTTCCTGGCGGCCGCCACGGCCGGCGTCGACGCCGCGGTGGCCTACTACGGCGGCGGCATCCATGATCAGCTCGACAAGGCCGCCGGCATCAAGTGCCCGGTGCAGTTCCACTATGCCGAGCGCGACGATCACATCCCGATGAGCGCGGTCGACAAGGTGCGCAGCGCGATGCAAGGCAAGCCGGCCGACGTGCACGTATACCCCGGCGCAATGCACGGCTTCAACTGCTGGGCGCGCGGCTCGTACCACGCGCCGAGCGCCGCGCTGGCGCACGGGCGCAGCCTGCAGTTCCTGGCGCAGCTGTTCTAGCGCTGCGGCGTCAGTTCTTCGACGCGTCTTCTTCCGGCGGCGGCCGGCCCGGAAGCTGGCCGTCGATCAGCGCCGGCGGCGGCGGTGGCAGCGACGGGAACCAGATGTCCTTGATGGCGCCGCCCACGCGCGTGAAGATCCAGATGTTGAACGTGCCGAGCACGAACACCACCGCCCAGCGGAAGAATGCGACCGCGCGCTGGCGCGCGATGTCCTCGCCGGTGCTGGCATGCAGTGTCCAGTACAGCACCGAGCCTGCGAGCATGAGCACGGTGAGCACGCCACCGATGATGAAGACCCAGGTCATCGTGGTGCCCGCCTCAGCCTTGCAGCAGCGGGATCAGCCGTTCGACCACCAGCACGCCGAAGAACACGACCGCGGCCAGCAGCGTCCATGTCAGCACGCGCACGCCTCGCGTGCGCCACATCGGCTCCCGGGTGCCGATGTACATCGCGAAGCAGACCACGCTGGCCAGCAGCAGCAGGCCGAACACCAGGCGCAGGACGGCCATCAAGATGCCGCAGCCTCACCACGCGGGCGCCAGCTCGGCAAAACCTGAGGGCGCCTTGGCGGCGTCGTCAAACGTCACCGGCTCGACGGCGCCCGTCTCGGCAAACAGCCGGCGCAACAGCTTGTTGTTGAGCGCGTGCCCGCTGCGAAACGCGGTGTAGCGCGCCAGCATCGGGCCGGCGATGTAGAGGTCGCCGATCGCATCGAGCACCTTGTGCTTGGCGAACTCGTCGTCGTAGCGCAGCCCTTCGGCGTTGAGCACGCGCGAGTCGTCGACGACGATCGCGTTGTCCATTGCGCCGCCCAGCGTGAGGCCACGCGAGCGCATGGCCGCGACATCCTTGCTGAAGCCGAAGGTGCGGGCGCGTGCGATGTCGCGCTTGTAGCGGCCGCTGCCCATGTCAAAGGTCACCTGCTGGCCGGTGGCGTCGACCGCGGGATGCCCGAAGTCGATCTCGAAGGTGAGCAGGAAGCCGTGGTGCGGTTCCAGGCGCGCCCACATCAGCTTGTCGCCCTCGCCTTCGCGTACCTCCACCGGCCGCGTCACGCGCCAATAGCGCTTGGGCTTGTCCTGCAGTTCGATGCCGGCGTTTTGCAGCAGGAACACATAACTGGCGGCCGAGCCGTCGAGGATCGGCACTTCGTCGGCATCGATGTCCACGCGCAGGTTGTCCAGACCCAGTCCGCTGCAGGCCGACATCAGGTGCTCGATCGTCTGCACCTTCGGCGCGCCCGGATCGCCCCCGGGCGAGATGGTGGAGGCCATGCGCGTGTCGCACACCGCCGATGGATTGACCGGGATGTCCACCGGCCGCGGCAGGTCGACGCGCCGGAACACGATGCCGGTGTCCGGCGGCGCGGGGCGCAGCGTCAACTCGACCTTCTGTCCGCTGTGCATGCCCACGCCGACGGCGCGGGCGAGCGACTTCAGTGTGCGTTGCGCCAACATGACGCCATTGTAGGAAGGCGCCAAACCGTCCGTGCCCACAAGGTCGGTCCGGCGGCGCGCGCCCAGGCGCAGGCCGCCGGCCGACCGCCGCAGCAGGTCGAAGTTCAATCGGCCTGTTTCCGCAGGAAGGCCGGGATCTCGATCTCGTCCATGCCGTTGGAGCTGAGCGCCTCCACGCGGGCCGCCGCCTGGGCACGGTTGCTGCGCCACACGCTCGGCGTGGCGTACTGGCCGTAGTCGGGCGCGGCCGCCTGCACCGGCGCGTGCGCGCCGTTGTGCAGCGCCGGAGCATGCGGCTGCAGCGGCTGGTTGTCGGTGCCGGTGCGCTGCGCGGGAGCCGACTGCACCACCGTCAGTGGCGTCTGCACCCTTTTGGCATGCGACAGCCCGGTGGCGATGACCGTGACACGCAACTGGTCGCCCAGCGTCTCGTCAAAGGCGGCGCCATAGATGATGTAGGCGTCGTCGGCGGCGTAGCGGCGGATGCAGTTCATCGCGTTCTTGCTCTCGTTGAGCTTGAACGTCGCCTCGCTGGCCGCGATCAGCACCAGCACGCCGCGCGCGCCGGACAGGTCGATGCCCTCGAGCAGCGGGCACGCCACCGCGGCCTCGGCGGCCTTGATGGCACGATCCGGGCCGCCGGCCATCGCCGTGCCCATCATCGCCTTACCCGGCTCGCTCATCACCGTCTTGACGTCTTCGAAGTCGACGTTGACCAGCGCGTCCATGTGGATGATGTCGCTGATGCCGCCCACCGCGTTGCGCAGCACGTCATTCGCGTGTGCGAACGCCGCGGTCTGCGTGACGTCGTCGCCCAGCACCTCGAGCAGCTTCTCGTTGAGGATCACGATCAGGCTGTCGACATTGGCCTCCAGCTCCTGCGCGCCGGCGTCGGCCTGCTTGGCGCGGCGCGGCCCCTCGAACTCGAACGGCTTGGTCACCACGCCGACGGTCAGGATGCCCATGCTCTTTGCGATGCGGGCGATCACCGGCGCCGCGCCGGTGCCGGTGCCACCGCCCATGCCGGCGGTGATGAACACCATGTGCGCACCGTCGAGCATCTCGCGGATCCGGCCCTCGGCCTCCTCGGCCGCGGCCTTGCCCTTGTCGGGCTTGCCGCCGGCGCCCAGCCCGCTGTCGCCCAGCTGGATCAGCGCGCGCGCAGTCGAGCGGTTGAGCGACTGCGCGTCGGTGTTGGCACAGATGAACTCGACGTTCTGCACGCCGCTCCTGATCATGTGCTCGACGGCGTTGCCGCCGCCGCCGCCGACACCCACCACCTTGATCATGGTGCCTTCGGTGAACTCTTCGATCATTTCGATTGGCATGGTTCTCTCCTAGCAGTTGCCATCAATTGAACAAACCCCCGGGGCCTCGCGCGAACCCCTTGATCAGAAATTGCCCACGATCCAATCCTTGGCGCGTCCGAACATCGACTTGATCGAGCCCGGCTGGGCCTGCGCCTTGTGCCCTCGGGCGCGCGCGATGCGCGCCTCCTCCAGCAAGCCCATCACGGTGGCCGACCGCGGGTTGGCCACCATGTCGGAGAGCGCGCCCGAATAGGTGGGCACGCCCTTGCGAACGGGCTTCAAAAAGATGTCCTCGCCGAGCTCCACCATGCCCGGCATCACCGAGGTGCCGCCGGTGATCACGATGCCCGAGGACAGCAGCTCCTCGTAGCCCGACTCGCGGATCACCTGGTGCACCAGCGAATAGATCTCCTCCACGCGCGGCTCGATCACGCCGGACAGCGCCTGCCGGCTCAGCATGCGCGGCGCGCGGTCGCCCAGGCCCGGCACCTCGAGCTGCGCCGCCGGGTCGGCCAGCAGCTGCTTGGCCACGCCGTTCTCGACCTTGATCTCCTCGGCGTCCTTGGTGGGCGTGCGCAGCGCCATCGCGATGTCGCTGGTAATCAGGTCACCGGCGATCGGGATCACCGCGGTGTGGCGGATCGCGCCGTCGGTGAAGATCGCCACGTCGGTGGTGCCGGCGCCGATGTCGACCAGCGCAACGCCGAGGTCCTTCTCGTCGGCCGAGAGCACCGACAGCGACGACGCGCTCGGGTTGAGCACCAGCTGCTCCACCTCGAGGCCGCAGCGGCGCACGCACTTGAGGATGTTCTCCGCCGCGCTCTGTGCGCCGGTGACGATGTGCACCTTGACCTCGAGCCGGTTGCCGCTCATGCCGATCGGCTCCTTGACCTCGTGGCCGTCGATCACGAACTCCTGCGGCTCCACCAGCAGCAAGCGCTGGTCGTTCGGGATGTTGATCGCCTTGGCCGTCTCGACCACGCGTCCGACGTCGACCGCCGTCACTTCGCGGTTGTCGCGCACGATCACCATGCCCGAGCTGTTCTGCCCGCGAATGTGGCTGCCGGTGATGCCGGTGTGCACGCGCTCGATCTTGCAGGCCGCCATCATCTCGGCCTCTTTGAGCGCGTGCTGGATGCTCTGCACGGTGGCATCGATGTTCACCACCACGCCGCGCTTGAGCCCGTGCGACGCCGACACGCCGAGTCCGGCGACGCGCAGCTCCCCGTCGGCCAGGATCTCGGCCACCACGCACATCACCTTGGCGGTGCCGATGTCGAGTCCGACGATCAGATCCTTGTAGTCCTTGGCCATCTGCGTGCCCTTGTGATTGCCTTTACTTGCGTCCTGCGTTGCTGGTGGTCGTGACGCCTTGCAGGCGCACGGCGTAACCATCGGGATGGCGCAGGTCGGCGTACAGAAGCGAGCCCCCAGGCGGCGACAAGGAGTCGCCGCCGCCCCCCGCGGAGGTCGAGTCCGCTCGGGAGCGGCCCTTGGTTGACTCCGGCCGCTGCTGGATCGACGCCGTCACCTGCGGCAGCGTGCGCACGAAGCGCGCCGTGCGTCCGACCACTGCCGCGGTCTCGCCGCGGCCCAGCTCGATCACGACGCCGCTGGCCAGCCGGGTGCGCCAGGTGCCGTGGCCGCTGAGCTGCAGCGTGCGCATCGGGCTGCCGAGCGGCTGCAGCACGGGCTCGAGCGCGTGGTGCATCGACAGCACGCGCGCCGCGCTGCCCGGCGGGCCGGCCAGGCGCGGCAGCGCCTCGTCTTCGACGTCGCCGATGTTGGCCTCGAACACCTCGCCGAAGGTGTTGACCAGGCGCGCCTCGCTCGCATCGTCGTCCCACAGCGCGGCGGCGCGGTGCTCCTCCAGCCGCACCGCCAGGCGATCGGGAAACACGCGCCGCACGGTGGCGCGCCGCACCCAAGGCACCGATTCGAAGGCGTCGCGCGCGCGGTCGAGGTCGAGCGACAGGAAGTTGCCCGCCAGCTTGTTGTTCACCGCCGCGCGCACCGTCAGCGGCGTGTTGTGCGCCAGGTCGCCTTCGAGCGTGATGCCGCGCAGCGTGAACGTGGGCCGCGTCGCCAGCCACCACATCAAGCCGGCGAGCAGCACCACCCCGAGCAGCGTCAGCAGCACGTTGGCGCCGACGAGCGCAAGGCGCACGTCAAACGGCAACGGGGTGATGGCGGCGGCGCGGGCCATGCGGTCAGGCTCCTGCCTTCGGTGGTGGGCCGAGCCTCGAGGCCTGCGGCGCGTCGAGACGCGCCGAGGCCAGCAGCATCAGGCACAGCTGCTCGTACGCGATGCCGGCGGCCTTGGCCGACATCGGCACCAGCGAATGCCCAGTCATGCCGGGCGAGGTGTTCATTTCGAGCAGGAACGGCTTGCGGTCGCTGGAGCGCACCATCAGGTCGGCGCGACCCCACCCTCGGCACTCGAGTGCACGGTAGGCCGCCAGCACGATGCGCTGGATCTCGGCCTCCTCGGCGGCCGGCAGACCGCTCGGCACGTGGTAGTGCACCTCGTCGGTGAAGTACTTGTTCTGGTAGTCGTACTTGCCCTCGGGTGCGGCGATGCGCACCACCGGCAGCGCCCGTGCCGTCGCGCCCTCGCCGAGCACCGGGCAGGTGACCTCGATGCCTTCGATGAACTCCTCGCACAACACGTCGGGGTCGTAGCGTGCGGCCAGCGCCACCGCGTCCTGCATCTGCGAATAGCCCATCACCTTGGTGACGCCGATCGACGAGCCTTCGCGCGGCGGCTTCACGATCAACGGCAGGCCGAGGTCGTCGGGCACGGTGCGCACGCGTTCGCGCGATTGATCGTCGGCGTCGAGCCGCACCCAGCGCGGCGTCGGCAGCCCTTCGGCGAGCCAGACCCGCTTGGTCATCACCTTGTCGAGCGCGATCGCCGAGGCCATCACGCCGGAGCCGGTGTATGGGATGCCGAGCAGCTCGAGCGCACCTTGCACCGTGCCGTCTTCGCCGTGCCGGCCGTGCAGCGCGATGAAGCAGCGCGCGAAGCCTTCGCGCTTCAGGTCCGCCAGGTCGCGCTGGCTCGGATCGAACGCTTGCGCGTCGACGCCGGCGGACTTCAACGCAGCGAGCACCCCATTGCCCGACAGCAGCGAGATCTCCCGCTCGGCCGAGCTTCCGCCCATCAGCACGGCGGTCTTCCCGAGCGTCTTGGCGTCGATCGACGGCGCGGTTACGGTCTTCCTTGACGTTGCAGCGCGACGGGTCATGTGCCGCCTCCCACACCGAGCCGCTCGACCAACTGCGCCGGCACCTGGCCGATCGAGCCCGCGCCCATCGCGATCACCACGTCGCCCGCGCGCGCATGCTCGATCACCGCCTGCGGCAGCGCGGCCACGTCGTCGACGAACACCGGGTCCACATGGCCGGCCACGCGCAACGCGCGCGCCAGCGAACGGCCGTCGGCAGCGACGATCGGCTGCTCGCCGGCTGCATAGACCTCGGTCAGCAGCACTGCGTCGGCCTGGCCGAGCACCTTGACGAAATCCTCGAAGCAGTCGCGCGTGCGGCTGTAGCGGTGCGGCTGGAACGCCAGCACGATGCGCTGCCCGGGGAACGCGCCACGCGCGGCCTCCAGCACCGCCGCCATCTCGACTGGGTGGTGGCCGTAGTCGTCGATCAGCGCGAAGCGGCCACCGTCGCGCGCCGGCAGCTCGCCGTAGCGCTGGAAGCGCCGGCCCACGCCGGTGAACTCGGCCAGCGCCTTGACCATCGGCGCATCGGGCAGCTCCAGCTCGGTGGCCACCGCGATCGCGGCCAGCGCATTGCGCACGTTGTGCACGCCGGCGAGATTGAGCGTGATCTCCAGTGGCGCCATCGCGGCGCCGTTGCGGCGCCGGCAGACGAAGCGCATGCGGCCGCCGGGCAGCGCCTGCACGCGCTCGGCGCGCACGTGCACGTCGTCGCCGAGCCCGTAGCGGATGATCGGACGACCGATGTCGGCCTCGATCGCCTGCACGCCGGGATCGTCGCCGCACACCACCGCGGCGCCGTAGAACGGCATGCGGTGCAGGAAGTCGACGAACGCCTGGCGCAGCCGGCTGACGTCGTGGCCGTAGGTCTCCATGTGGTCGGCGTCGATGTTGGTGACCACGCTCAGGATCGGATTGAGGTTGAGGAACGACGCGTCGCTCTCGTCGGCCTCGACCACGATGTAGGTGCCCTCGCCCAGGCGCGAATGCGCACCGGCGCTGTTGAGCTTGCCGCCGATCACGAACGTCGGATCGACGCCGGCTTCGTGCAGCACGCTGGTCACCAGCGACGTGGTGGTGGTCTTGCCGTGCGTGCCGGCGATCGCGATGCCCTGCTTCAGGCGCATCAGCTCGGCCAGCATCACCGCGCGCGGCACCAGCGGGATGCGCGCGGCGCGCGCCGCCAACACCTCGGGGTTGTCGTCCTTCACCGCGGTGGAGGTCACCACGGCTTCGGCGCCGGCAACGTGTGCAGCGTCGTGCCCGATCGACACGCGCACGCCGAGTTGAGCCAGCCGGCGCGTGGTCGCGCTGTCGGTCAGGTCCGAGCCCGACACGGTGTAGCCCAGGTTGTGCAGGATCTCGGCGATGCCGCTCATGCCGGCACCGCCCACGCCGACGAAATGAATGTGCTTGACCGCGTGTTTCATGCGCGGCCTCCGCAGGCCACGAGCCGCTTCGTCGGCATTCGTCGATGCGCCACGAAACGGGCGATGTGCGTGACGGCGTGCTTCATGCGGCCGCCACCAGCTTCTCGATCGCATCGGCGACACGCGCCGCGGCTTGCGGTCGTGCCAGCAGGCGCGCTTGTTCCGCCATGGCGCGCAGCTTGTCGCGGTCAAGCTCCGACAGCAGCGTGGCCAGCGACTCGGGCGTCAGCTGGTCCTGCGGCAGGTGGATCGCCGCGCCGCGCTGCGCCATCCACGCCGCGTTGTCACGCTGGTGCGAGGTGGTGCTGACGATCAGCGGCACCAGCACGCTGGCCACGCCGGCCGCGCACAACTCGCTCACCGTCACCGCGCCGGCGCGGCAGACGATCACGTCGCAGGCCGCCAGTCGTGCGGGCATGTCGTCGATGAACGGCAGCACCTCGGCTTGCACACGCAGCGTGGCATAGGTGGCACGCACGGCGTCGAGGTGCGCGATCCCGCTTTGATGCACCACGTTGGGCCGCTTCGATGGGTCGAGGCGCGACAGCGCTGCGGGCATCGTTTCATTGAGCACGCGTGCGCCCAGGCTGCCGCCGACCACCAGCACGTTGAGCGGGCCGGTGCGGCCGGCAAAACGTTCGGTCGGCGACGGCAGGTCCTCGATCTCGGCGCGCACCGGGTTGCCGGTGACCAGTGCGTGTCGGGTCTTCTCCGCGGCCGGCCCGTCGAAGCCGAAGGCCACCGCGTCGGCCACCGGCAGCAGCGAGCGCGTCGACAGCAGCAGCGACGCATCGGCGTTGACCAGCACCAGCGGCTTGCCGAGCAGCGAGGCCATCAGGCCGCCCGGAAAACACACGTAGCCGCCCATGCCGAGCACCGCGCTCGTGCCGCGCGCGCGCAGGATCCTCAGGCAATCCCAGAACGCCTTCAGCATGCGCACGCCGCCGGTCATCGCGCCGAGCACGCCTTTGCCGCGCAGCCCGGAAAAGCCGATCGCGTCGAGCGCGATGCCGGCGGGCGGCACGAGACGATTTTCCATGCCGTTACGCGTGCCGAGCCAGCTCACGCTCCAGCCGCGCCGCTGCACCTCGCGCGCGACCGCCAGGCCGGGGAACACGTGGCCACCCGTGCCGGCGGCCATGACGACGAGATGGCGTTGACTCACGCCCGGCCTCCGCGCATGAGCTGGCGATTCTCAAAATCGATCCTCACCACGATCGCCAGCGCGATCAGATTCATCAGCAGCGCCGACCCGCCAAAGCTCAGCAGCGGCGTGGTCAGCCCTTTGGTCGGCAGCGCGCCCAGGTTGACGCCGATGCTGATGAACGCCTGGCCGCCGATCCAGATGCCGATGCCCTGGCACATCAAACCGGCAAACACACGATCGAGCACGATCGCCTGGCGGCCGATCACGAAGATGCGACGCGTGAGCCAGAAAAACGCCACGATCACGGTGGCCACCGCAATGAAGCCCAGTTCCTCGCCGATCACCGCGAGCAGGAAGTCGGTGTGCGCCTCGGGCAGGTAGTTGAGCTTCTCGACGCTGCCGCCCAGCCCCTCGCCGAAGATGCCGCCGCGGCCGAATGCGATCAGCGAATGCGTGAGCTGGTAGGCGCGGCCGCGCGCGTACTTTTCGTTCCACGGGTCGAGCCAGGCCCAGATGCGATCGGCGCGCCAGTCGCTGAAAGCGATCATCGCGACGAAAGCCAGGCTCAGCACCGCGCACACGAGCAGGAACATGCGCATGTTGACGCCGCCAAGGAACAGGATGCCCATCGCGATCGCCGCGATGACGACAAAGGCGCCCATGTCGGGCTCGGCCAGCAGCAGCAGGCCGATCACCGCGAGTGCCATCGCCATCGGCCACACCGCCTTGATGAAGTCTTCCTTGACGTCCATCTTGCGCACCATGTAGCTGGCGGCGTACATCGTCATCACCAGCTTGGCGGCTTCGCTGGGCTGGAAGTTCAGCAAGCCCAGCGGGATCCAGCGGCGTGCGCCGTTCTTCATCAGCCCGATGTGCGGCACCAGCACCAGCGCCAGCAGCACCAGCGCGCCGACGAACAGCCACGGCGCCCACTTTTCCCACACCGCGATCGGAATCTGCAGCGCCAGCAGTGCCGCGACCAACCCGATCACGATCGACAAGCCGTGTCGCGTCAGGAAGTGCAACTCGCCGAGACGCGCGCCCTTCGGGCTGTCGGGCAGCGCCACGCTGGCGGAGAACACCATCACGAAGCCGAACGCGAGCAGCGCCGCCACCAGCAGCACCAGCGGCTGGTCGAAGCCCGAGATGTGCGCCGGCCTGGCGGTCACGCGCTCGAGGCCGCTGCGCACCGGCAGCGACCGCCGTTGCGGCGCGCGCAGCCCGCGCCAGCGGTCGAGCCAGCCGCGCAGGCCGAAGAAGGGGAGCTCGGCCTTCACGTCTCGATCTCCCCACGCTCGGCCGCCAGGTCGTGCACCGCCTGCACGAACACCTCGGCGCGATGCCCGTAGTTGCGGAACATGTCGAGGCTGGCGCAGGCCGGGCTCAGCAGCACCGCATCGCCGCCGCGTGCCTGCTCGAAGCACCAGCGCACGGCCGCATGCAGGTCGTCGTGGCGCCGCTTGGGGATGTCGACGCCGGCGAGCACCTGTTCGATCGCCGGCGCGTCACGGCCGATCAGCGCCACCGCACGCGCATGCAGCGCCACCGGTTCGACCAGCGGGCTGAAGTCCTGGCCCTTGCCGTCGCCGCCGAGAATCACCACCAGCTTCGACGGCGCCTTGTCGGCACCCAGCCCGACCAGCGCCGCGACGGTCGCACCGACGTTGGTGCCCTTGCTGTCGTCGAACGCCTCCACCTCGCCAACCCGGCCGATCGGCTGCACGCGGTGCGGCTCGCCGGCGTACTCGCGCAGGCCGTGCAACATCGGTGCCAGCGGGCAGCCGATCGCGGTGGCCAGCGCCAGCGCGGCCAGTGCGTTGGCCGCGTTGTGACGGCCGCGCAGGCGCAACGCATCGGCCGGCATCAGGCGCTGCAGATGGATCTCGGCCGGCTCGTCCTTTTTCCGTTTGGTGCCGGGCTCGTCGGGGATGGCGCGCACCAGCCAGGCCATGCCGCCTTCGGTGACGAGGCCATAGTCGCCCGGATGCGTCGGCGCGCTCAGGCCGAAGCGGACCGTGTTGCGCTGCACCGGCTTGGGCACCCGCGGCTTGCCCGGTTTGGCGCCGGGCTTGGGCGGCGGCGCCGGCAATGGCGCGCTCGCCATCGCGTCGACCGCCGGATCGTCGCGGTTCACGACCGCGATCGTTCGCTCGCCGAAGATGCGTGCCTTGGCCGCGCCATAAGCGGCCATGTCGCCATGCCAATCGAGGTGATCCTGAGTCAGGTTGAGCACCGCGGCGGCGTGCGGCTCGAAGCCGAGCACGCCGTCGAGCTGGAAGCTCGACAGCTCGAGCACCCACGCCTGCGGCAGCGTGTTCTCGTCGAGCCGCTGCATCAGCGTGTCGAGCATCGTCGGGCTGATGTTGCCGGCGGCCACGACGCTGCGGCCGGCGCGCTCGACCAGCAGCGCGGTCAACGCGGTGGTCGTGGTCTTGCCGTTGGTGCCGGTGACCGCCAGCACCTGCGGCGCATGGTCGCGCTCGGCGCGCAGCTGCTCGAGCGCCTGCACGAACAGCTCGAGCTCGCCGGCCACCGGCATGGCGCGCTCGTGCGCCGCCTGCAACAGCGGCACGATGCGCGCATCGCGCGGGCTCAGGCCCGGGCTCTTCAGCACGAGACTCACGCCTTCCAGCGCATCGGGGCCGAGCTCGCCGCTGCGCAGCGCGACATCGGGCAGCGCGGCGCGCAATGCCGCGAGCTGCGGCGGCACCTGCCGCGAGTCCCACACCGACACGCTGGCGCCCTGGCGGGCGCACCAGCGCGCCATCGCCAGGCCGGACTCGCCGAGCCCTAGCACCAGAACCTGTTGACCGTGCAGCGGGGATTGGATCATGGCATTCATGTCACCCCTTGGCGCTGCGCGCCGTCCCCCGGGGGGAGCGAACGACTTCGGAACGGCCGTGCGTCGTTCATCACCGCAGCTTCAGGCTCGCCAGGCCAATGAGGCACAGCAGCATCGTGATGATCCAGAAGCGGATCACCACCTGCGTCTCGGTCCAGCCGCTCTTCTCGAAGTGGTGGTGCAGCGGCGCCATCAACAGGATGCGCCGGCCCTCGCCGTACTTGCGCTTGGTGTACTTGAACCAGCTCACCTGGATCATCACCGACAGCGCTTCCATCACGAACACGCCGCCCATGATCGCCAGCACGATCTCCTGGCGCGTGATCACCGCGATCGTGCCGAGCGCGCCGCCGAGCGCGAGCGCGCCGACATCGCCCATGAACACCTGCGCCGGATGCGCGTTGAACCAAAGAAACGCCAGCCCCGCGCCGGCCATCGCGGCACAGAAGATCAGCAGCTCGCCGGCGCCGGGGATGTGCGGGAACAGCAGGTAGCGCGAATACACCGAGCTGCCCACCACGTACGCGAACACGCCGAGCGCCGAGCCGACCATCACCACCGGCATGATGGCCAGGCCGTCGAGACCGTCGGTCAGGTTGACCGCGTTGCTGGCGCCGACGATCACGAGGTAGGTCAGCCCGATGAAGCCGAACACGCCCAGCGGATAGCTCACCGTCTTGAAGAACGGCAGCATCAGGTCGGCCTTGGGCGGCAGGTCGTTCGAGAAGCCGCTCTGCACCCAGCGCAGGAACAGCTCGACCACGCGCAGGTTGGTGGTCTCCGACACGCTGAAGGCGAGGTACAGCGCCGCGATCAGGCCGATCACCGACTGCCAGAAGTACTTTTCGCCCGACGGCATGCCCTCGGGGTTCTTCTTGACCACCTTGCGCCAGTCGTCGATCCAGCCGATGGTGCCGAAGCCGAAGGTCACCAGCAGCACGATCCAGACGAAGCGGTTGCTCCAGTCGAACCACAGCAGCGTCGACACGCCGACGCCGATCAGGATCAGCACGCCGCCCATCGTCGGCGTGCCGCGCTTGATCAGGTGCGTCTGCACGCCGTACTCGCGCACCGGCTGGCCGATCTTCAGCTCGGCGAGTCGGCGGATCACCCACGGGCCGAACGCGAGGCCGATCAGCAGCGCCGTCATCGCCGCCATCACGGCGCGGAACGTCAGGTACTGGATGACGCGCAGGAAGCCCAGGTTCTCGGGCGACCACGCCTGCAGCCACTGCGCGATGGAGATCAGCATGGCGCCACCTCGGTCGGCGCCGGGCCGCCCCAAGACGACTGAGCCCCCTCGGGGGGCAGCGAGCGGAGCGAGCGTGGGGGCGCCAACTCAGTGACCATGCGAGGCCCCGTCCTGCGGCACCAGTGCACGCACGACGCGCTCCATGCCCATGAAGCGCGAGCCCTTGATCAGCGCCGACGCACAACGCGGCGCCTGCTGCAGCGCCGCGATCAGCTCGGGCGTGCCGACAAAATGGCGCGCGGCAGCGCCAAAGGCGCTCGCGGCGTGCGCACCCAGCGTGCCGGCGACCCACAGGTGCTCGATGCCGCGTTCCTTCGCATACGCGCCGATCTCGCTGTGGAACTCCGGGCCTTTGGCCCCCACCTCGCCCATGTCGCCCAGCACCAGCCAGTGCGGGCCCTGCAGCCCCGACAACAGGTCGATCGCCGCGCGCACCGAATCCGGATTGGCGTTGTAGCTGTCATCGACCAGCACGACCCGCTCGGTGCCGCGCTGCCAGCTCAACAGCCGCGAGCGTCCGCTGACCGGGCGGAACGACTCCATCCCGTGCACGATGGCGTCGAGCGGCGCACCCGCGGCCAGCGCCGCAGTGACCGCCGCCAGCGCGTTGTGCAGATTGTGTGCGCCCGGCGCGTGCAAGGCGAATTCGGCGGCACCGGCCGGGCTGTGGAAGCGCAGCATCCAATGGTCATCGACCCACAACGCATCGCCTGTGACGTCGGCGCTGCCGCTGCGCGCGAACGTGAGCTGCGCGCGCGCACCCGCCTGTCGGCGCCAGATCGCCGCCTGCCCGTCGCCGGACGGAAACACCGCCACGCCGGTTGCCGGCAGCGCTTCGATCGCGCTGCCGTTTTCGATCGCCACCGCTTCCACGCTGGCCATGAACTCCTGGTGCTCGCGCTGCGCGTTGTTGACCAGCACCACGGTGGGTGCGGCGATCTGCGCCAGCAGCGCGATCTCGCCCGGGTGGTTCATGCCGAGCTCGAGCACCGCGGCGCGGTGCCACAGCTTGTCGTCCTGGCGCAGCCTGAGCACCATCAGCGGCACGCCGATGTGGTTGTTCAGGTTGCCGGCGGTGACCAGCGCCGCGTCACCCCACCATGCGCGCAGGATGCTGCCGAGCATCTGCGTCACCGTGGTCTTGCCGTTGCTGCCGGTCACCGCCACCAGCGGCAGCTCCATGCGGCGGCGCCAGCCGGCCGCCATCTGCTGCAGGCCTTGCAGGCTGTCGCGCACCTGCAGGCCGGGCAAGGCATCTGCGGCCAGCCCGCGCTCCGCAAGGGCCGCCACCGCGCCCGCGGCGCGTGCCTGCGCGAGAAAGTCGTGCGCATCGAAGCGCTCGCCGCGCAGCGCGACGAACAGGTCGCCCGCGCGCAGCGAACGCGTGTCGCTGTGCACGCGCTCGAAGCGGATCTTGCCGTCGCCCACCAGCACCGAGGCCGGCAGCAGCGCGTGCGCTTGCGTCAGCGTCATCACGCGGCGTGACCTCCTGCCTTGGCACGCAGCGCCAGCGCCTGCGCGGCCACCGCCACGTCGCTGAACGCTCGCTTGACGCCGGCCACCTCCTGGGTCTCTTCGTGTCCTTTGCCGGCCAGCAGCACCACGTCGGCCGCATCGGCTCGGCTCAACGCGTCGTGGATGGCGGCGCGGCGGTCCTCGATCACGTCGACCGTGTCGTCGCCCTGGATGCCGGCCAGGATCTGCGAGAGGATCAGCGCCGGGCTTTCGTCGCGCGGGTTGTCGCTGGTGAGCACCACATGGTCGGCAAGACGGTGCGCGATGGCACCCATCAGCGGCCGCTTGGTCGCATCGCGGTTGCCGCCGCAGCCGAACAGGCACCACAGCCGGCCGCCGCGTGCATGCGCCAGCGGACGCAAGGCCAGCAGCGCATGCTCCAGCGCATCGGGCGTGTGCGCGTAGTCGACCACCGCCAGAGGCATCGACCCATCGGGCGCCGCCACGCGCTGCATGCGGCCGGGTACCGGTGAGAGCTGCGGCACGACACGCGCCGCATCGGCGAGCGCGATGCCGAGCGCACGCAACGCGCCGACCACGGCCAGCAGGTTGCTCACGTTGTAGGCACCGATCAGCGCGCAGCGCACCGGCACGGTGGCTTCTGCCTCGACCAGATCGAAAGCCATGCTGTCGGCCAGGTGGCGCACGCGTTGCGCCTGCAGCCGCGCCGGGCCATGCATGCCATAGGTCCACACCGCCGGCGCGCTGCGCTGCGCGAACGCGGCTTGCAGCTCGTCTGCCAGCGCGGCGCCCTGCTCGTCGTCGACGTTGACCACCGCGGCGCGCAGGCCCGGCCAGCCGAACAGCAGCCGCTTGGCGGCCCAGTAGCTGACCATGTCACCGTGGTAGTCGAGATGGTCGCGCGTGAAGTTGGTGAACTGCGCCACCGCGATGCGTGTGCCGGCGAGGCGGTGGTCGACGATGCCGATCGACGAGGCTTCCATCGTGCATGCGGCGAAGCCGCGCGCAACGAAGTCGCGCAGCGTGGCCTGCAGCAACACGGCGTCGGGCGTGGTCAAGCCGGTGGATTGCAGCGAGTGCGACGCGTCGCCGGGCTGCGGCGGCTCGCCGACACCGAGCGTGCCGATGACTCCGCAGCGCCGGCCGAGTGCACTCAGGGCCTGCGCGGTCCACCAGGCCACCGAGGTCTTGCCGTTGGTGCCGGTGACCGCCACCACCTCGAGCGCCCGGCTCGGCTGGCCGTACCAGGCATCGGCCACCAGACCCGCGGCCGCCTTGAGCTGCGGCACGGCGGCGATGCGGACATCGTCGAAGCCGAACGCGTCGGCTCCCGCGTCGTCGACCAGGCAGCGCGCGGCACCGGCGGCCAATGCGTCGGCCACGTGGCCACGCGCGTCGTGACGCCCTCCGGCCCAGGCGAGGAACGCATCGCCGGCGCGCACCTGCCGGCTGTCGGTGCGCAGCGTGCCGACGCCGCCGGCGCGCAACCACTGCACCGCGTCGTTGAAGTCGGCGAGCCGCTGCAGCGCCATCAACGGGCTCCGACCGCCGCCGCCGGCGCCTGCGCCACGGTTTGTGCCACGATCTGGCGCCGCACCTCGATGTCGGGCGGCACGTTGAGCAGGCGCAGCGTCTGTTGCACCACCTGGCTGAACACCGGCGCCGCGACCTCGCCGCCAAAGTGCCCGCCCTGGCTCGGCTGGTCGACCATCACCGCCACCACGATGCGCGGGTTGCTCACCGGCGCCAGGCCGACGAACCACGCGCGATGCTTGTTGCTCGCATACTCGCCGCCGTCGTACGCATGGGCGGTGCCGGTCTTGCCGGCGACGCTGTAGCCCACGGCCTGCGCGCGCGTGGCGGTCCCGCCTCCGCTCTCGGTGGCCAGCTGCAGCATCTTGCGCATCTCGCGCGCCACCTCCGGCGAGAGCACGCGCACCCCCGCGGCGGGCTGGTCCTGGCGCAGCATGGTGATCGGCACCAGCTCGCCGTCGCGCGCGAACACGGTGTAGGCGCGCGCCATCTGCAGCAGCGACGCGGACAGCCCATAGCCGAACGCCAGGCGCGACTGGTCCACCGGCTTCCAGTTGCGATAGGGCCGCAGCACGCCCGAGCGCGCGCCGGGAAACTCGATCTGCGGGCGCTGGCCGAAGCCGACGTTGGTGTACATCTCCCACAGCTCGCGCGGCTCCATCTGCATCGCCAGCTTGGCGGCGCCGATGTTGCTGGAACGTTGCACGATCTCGGTCACCGTCATCTGCTCGCGCGGGTGCGTGTCGTGGATCGGCCGGCCGCCGACCGAGAACGACGCGGTCGACAGCACTGTGTGCGGCTTGACCCGGCCTGTCTCGAGCGCCCACGCGGCGACGAACGGCTTCATCACCGAGCCGGGCTCGAACACGTCGGTGAGCGCGCGGTTGCGCGCCGCTTCGCCGAACTGGTCCTGCTTGACCTTGCTGCGCATCGACGGATGGAAGCTCGGGTAGTTGGCCAGCGCCAGCACCTCGCCGGTGATCACGTCGATCACCACCACGCTGCCCGCCTTGGCGCCGTGCTCGGCCACCGCGTCGCGCACGCGCTGGTACGCGAAGAACTGCACCTTGGTGTCGAGCGACAGCTGCACCTCGCGCCCCGGCGTCGGGTCGATGGCGTCGACATAGTCGTCCACCACGCGGCCGACGCCGTCGCGCACGATGCCGCGCTGGCCGTCGCGGCCCTCCAGGTCCTTCTGGAACGCCAGCTCCACGCCTTCGCGGCCGCGCTCGCTCTGGTCGGTGAAGCCCACGACGTGCGCCGCCGCTTCGCCCTCGGGGTAGCTGCGCGTGTAGCCCGGCGTGGCGCGCAGGCCCTTGACGCCCAGCGCGCGCGCCTGTCGCCACTGCGCATCGGGCACCTGCCGCTTGAGCAGGACCTCGGTCAGGTCCTGCGACATGCGGTCTTCGAACTCGGCGCTGGTCATGCCGAGCAGGCGCAGCAGCTCTTTCTTTTGCGCAGGCGTGGCCTTGAAGTGCTGCCGGTTGGCGTACACCGTGCTGGTGGCCACGCTGGTGGCCAGGATCAGGCCGTTGCGATCGACGATGCGGCCGCGGCTGGCCGGCACGTCGAAGGTGTGGACGAAGCGGCGTTCGCCCTGCGCAAGATAGAAGTCCGAAGCCACGATCTGCACGTACACCGCCCTACCGAGCAACAGCGCGAACCCCAGCGCCACCATCACCACCAGCACGCGGCTGCGCCACGGCGGTGTCTTGGAGGCCAACAGCGGCGAGCTCGCGTAGGCCAGGCTGCGCGCGCTGACCGCGCTGCTGTTGCGACGGTTCATCGACGAGCCTCCGCGCTGTGCGCTGCGGCATTGGCTGCGACATCACAAGCGCTTGGCCCAGTTGTGAGTCTTCGCCGCAACTGCGTTGTCGCCTGGGGAGCGGCCCGCCGGCTCATGCCCATCATTTGGCCACTCCGGAGGCGGCTGTGTCGACCACGAAATGCGTCACCGCGGGGGTCACGGTGCGCATCGCCAGCTTCTCGCGCGCCACCTTCTCCACGCGCAGGTGCGTGCCCTGGGCCTGGCGCTCGGCCTCGAGGCGCTTGTATTCGGCCTGCAGGCGCGCGGCCTCGTCGTGCGCGCGGTTGGTCTCGTTGAACAGGCGGCGCGACTCGTACGAGCTTTGCACCAGCGCCAGGCAGCTGAAGATCAGCGCGAGCAACAGCACGAAGTGCAAGCGCGTCATGTGAGCCCCCCGCTCGCCGCGTACGGCGCGCGACCCCCCGAGGGGGTGGCGGGCCGGCTCCGGAGCGGCCGCGCGCTCGGCCCGCCATCTGTGAGCCCCCCGCTCGCCGCGTACGGCGCGCGACCCCCCGAGGGGGTGGCGGGCCGGCTCCGGAGCGGCCGCGCGCTCGGCCCGCCATCTGTGAGCCCCCCGCTCGCCGCGTGCGGCGCGCGACCCCCCGAGGGGGTGGCGGGCCGGCTCCGGAGCGGCGGCGCGCTCGGCCCGCCGCTCTTCGGTACACATCGCCTCATGCCTGCACCTCCGTGCGCTCGGCCACGCGCAGCACCGCCGAGCGCGCGCGTGGATTGGCGGCGATTTCGGCCGCTGACGGCTTGATTCGCGCCAGCGCCTTCAGCCGCGTGGGCAACGGCTCGGCGAACGGCGCGCGTCGGTCGGGCTCGCGGGTGCTCTCGCGTGCGATGAAGCGCTTGACGATGCGGTCTTCCAGCGAGTGGAAGCTGATCACCGCCAGGCGTCCGTGGGGTACCAACAACTGCATGGCCACGGTCAACCCCTGCTGCAGATCTTCGAGTTCAGCGTTGATGAAAATCCGAAGAGCCTGAAACGTGCGCGTTGCAGGGTCCTGGCCCGGCTCGCGGGTCTTGACCGCACGAGCCACGATTTCGGCCAGCTCGCGGGTGGTTCGAACGGGGCGGCCGCCTTCCCGGCGAGCAACAAGCGCCTTTGCAATCGAAACAGCAAACCGTTCTTCTCCATGGTCGCGGATCACCTCGGCGAGCTGGCGCTCATCGGCGCGGGCCAGAAAGTCCGCAGCGGTCTCGCCGCGGGTGGTGTCCATGCGCATGTCCAGCGGCGCATCGAATCGAAAGCTGAAGCCGCGCGACGCGTCGTCGAGCTGCGGCGAGCTGACGCCCAGGTCGAGCAGCACGCCGGTGAGCCGCGAGATGCCGCGCGCGGCGAGCCGCTCGCGCATCTGCGTGAAGCTGGCGTGTTCGATCGCGAAGCGCGCGTCGTGAATGCCATCCGGCCCCGCAGTGGCCGACTGCACCGCCTGCGGATCCTTGTCGAACGCCACCAGGCGGCCCTTGGCGGACAGGCGCGCCAGCAGCGCACGCGCATGGCCGCCGCGCCCATAGGTGCCATCGGCGTAGATGCCGTCCGGGTCGGTGAAGACCGCGTCGATCGCTTCGTGCAGCAGGACGGAGGTGTGCATGCATCTCGCGCGTCTAGAACACGAAGCTCTTGATCGCCTCGGGCATCGGGCCTTGCTTGACCACCGCCTCGTGCGCGGCATAACGCGCGGTGTCCCACAGCTCCAGGTGCCCGCCCATGCCGATCAACAGCACGTCGCGGATCAAGCCGGCGTCGCGGCGCAGCTCAGGCGAGATGTGGATGCGCGAGCCGGAGTCGATGTCGACGTCGACCGCACTGCCGATGAACATGCGGCGCCAGCCGTCGGCCTCCATCGGCAGGCTCATCAGGCGTTCGCGCAGTTGGTTCCAGGCGGGGCGCGGCAGCACGAGCAGGCAGTCGGCGGGGTGCTTGGTCAGCGTGAGCTGCCCCCCCACCGACTCCATCAGCGCATCACGATGGCGCGACGGGACCGCGATGCGGCCCTTGGCGTCCAAGGTGAGCGCCGAGGTCCCTTGAAACACGGTTCCCGGCACGATGCCCCACTTCACTCCACGGTGCGGCACTGTAACGGATCCCCGGGGACCGGGTCAATCGGCTTCAGTTCAAAAAATCAATGAAATCAAACACTTACTGGTGCCTGTTCAGAGCACTTCATCAAATGAAGAAAAGTAGTTCAAAAATAACAACTTGCGGGGTTATCTCAAAGCTTTAGATCAAACATCGGCGCCAGCAGGGCTGGATGCATTCTCAGCCTGGCGCGTTCTTGCGCACGTCGAGGTCGTTGAGGCCGATGCCCGTGGCATCGAATCCTCCGTCGACGGCAAGCACCTGACCGTTCACGTACGCCGCGGCGTCGCTGCACAAGAAGCCCACCGCTTCGGCGATCTCCAGCGGGGTGCCGTAGCGCCCGAGCGGAATCGCCGCGTGGTAGCCGGCGCGGATCTGCGGGGTGTGCACCTGCTGCGCCATCGCCGTTTCAACCGGCCCCGGGGCCACCGCGTTGACGCGGATGCCGAGCGCGCCGAGTTCGGCCGCCTGCTGGCGCATCAAGTGCAGCAGCGCCGCCTTGCTGGTGCCGTAGGCCACACGCAGCGTGCTGGCGCGCAGGCCGGAGATCGATGCGATGTGCACCACGCTGCCTCCCCCGTTACGCAGCATCAGCGGCGCCACGGCCTGCGTGCATAGAAACGGGCCATCGAGGTTCGTGGCCATCACATGCCGCCACTCGTCGAAGCGAATCTGCAGCAGCGGCTTGAACACGGCGACGCCGGCGTTGTTGACCAGCGCATCGATGCGACCGAACGCGGCTTCGGCCTCATGCACCGCCTCGGTCACCTGCCCGGGGTTCGACACGTCGGCGTGCAACGCCAACGCACGCTCGCGGTGAGGCCACTGTGCAAACGTGCGTTGCAGTTGCTCCCCATCGAGGTCGAGCAACACCACGCGCCAGTCGCGCGCATCGAACCACTGTGCGATCGCCAGCCCGATGCCGCGGGCGGCACCGGTGATCAACGCCACACGCGCTTCGGCCTTTGTCATGCGTTCCTCGTGCCACGGCACGAGCGCATGCTAACGCGCCGGCGCGAGCGCGCTCAGTTCGACTGCTTGATCAAGCGACCCGACGCCTGCTGCAGTGGCCGTGCGTTCATCGGGTACAGGCGCGCGAACACCTCGATCTGCTCGGCCGACACGGGCACCGGCTGCTGCATCACGATCCACAACACGCCTTCGCTGCACGGCGGCGTGGTGAGCGAGCCCATGTAGGCGAAGTAGCGCGGGTCCTTGGGCAACAGCTGGCTCGGATCGAGCGGAGTGCGCGCGGCCAGTTCCTCATTCTTCTCCAGCGGCAGGTTGTTCCATACGCTTTGCACCACGGCGTGCGCAGCGCCGCGCTCGAGCAGCACCGCCACCACGGCCAGTCGCCCCTCGAGGTCCTTGTGCACCAGGTGAACCACCATGTCGAACTGCTTGCCGTCGATGCGCTCCTCCGACGGCCGGTGGAAGTGGAACTGCTGCAGCTCATAGCGGCGACCCATCACGTCGATGAAGTTGCCCGCCGCGACATGGGCCTGCACCGTGTGGCCATTGTCGAGGACACGAAACGTGCCCGCGCGATAGTCGAACTGCACCGGATCCATGTCGACGCGGATGCCGTCGCGGATGTCGATCGGGCTCTGGCGCGTGCCGCTGCCGCACTTGACGTATTCGGGCTTGAGCTGATGCCAAGCGTGCGGTCCGGCGTCGCCGTCGTAAGACCAATGCGCTGAGCCGTGTCCCTGCGGCTTGGCGGCTGGCTTCGGCGCGGCGCGCTTGGATGCCGCGGCGCGCAGCGCCGGCGCCGGCCGTGCGGCCGGTGCGAGCTGGATCTCACCATCGGCCTGCGTGCTGACGCGAAGGCCCTGCTCGCCCTTGCCCTCGGAGGTCTTGGTTGCATTCAGCTTGGCGGCCAGGCGGTCGCGCAGGTCCTGCATCGGGTCGACCACCACGGCGCCGCGCGGTCCTTTGGTGCGCGGTGTCTCGTCGGCGTCGGACTTCGATGGCTCGTCGGCATGCCCGGCCGGCTGCAGCGCAAGCATGGCGATGGCGACGACGGCGTGGAGCTTGGACATGGGGGCTCGGCATGCGGGCGCGAAACGGCCCGGTTCGACTGCTGTTTCGGCGCGCCGGCGCCAAGCTTGAGCCGGCGGCCGAGGGCGAAGCCCACAACTGACCGGCGTTTGCGCGCTTGTTCAGGCAATGCGGTCGGGTAGTCGAGGCTGCACCCACAGCCACGCCAGCAAGCCGCCGCCGAACAGCGTGGCGGCCGCGAACGCGAGGCTGCGCGTGCCGTGCATCACTGCCGGCGCCACCACGCCGGCCACCACGGCGTTGATGGCGGCGCCCAGGCCGGTCTGCAACGACGATGCCAGGCCGCGCCGTTGCGGCGACAGGTCAAGCAGCATCACCGTGACCAGCGGCGTCATCAGCGACCAGCCGAACGCATACAGCGTCACCGGCAGCAGCGCCCAGGCCACGTGCGCGGTGAACAGCAGGTTGAGCACCACGTTGCCGAGCGCCGTGACCGCCATGATCACAAAGCCCCAGCGCACTTGGCGCCGCGTAGCCACGCGGCCGACAAGGCGTCCGCACAGCCAGGCGCCGGTCATCACGCAGCCGATCGACAGCACGAAGTAGACGGCGAACTGCGTCGGCGCCAGTTGCAGGTGGGTGCCGAGCCACTCGGGCGAACTCAGGATGTACAGAAAGAAGCCGTTGAACGGCAACACACTGACCAGCACCAGCGCGACGAAGCGCGCGCTGCTCATCAGCTGCCAATAGCCGCGCAGCAGCGGCCCCATCCGCAACGATTGGCGACGCTCCGGGGGCAGAGTCTCGGGCAGCCAGGCGGCGCACGACAACCACAGCAGCAGACTCACGCCGGCCAGGAACCAGAATATCGACGCCCAACCCAGGTGCACGAACAGCAGGCCGCCGATCGCCGGCGCCAACGCGGGCGCGACGCCGAAGAACAACACCATCTGAGACATCATCTTCTGCGCCTCGACGGCATCGAACAGGTCGCGCACCACCGCACGCGACACCACCATGCCGGCGCCGCCCGACAGGCCCTGCAGCACGCGCCACGCCACCAGCGTGCCGATGTTGTCGGCGAGCGCGCACCCCACCGACGCCAGAGCGAACACGCCGATGCCGGCCAGGATCACCGGCCGGCGGCCGAAGCCGTCGGACAACGCGCCGTGGAACAGGTTCATCACCGCAATGCCGAGCAGGTAGGACGACAGCGTCTGCTGCATCTGCAGTGGACTGGCCGCGAGCGACGACGCGATGCCGACAAACGCGGGCAGGTAGGTGTCGACCGCAAACGGACCGATGGTGCCGAGGCTGCCGAGCAGCGCCGCCAGCATCCAGCGCGGACGCGACCAGTGGGTGCTGAAGTGAGCCGGCGCGGTCAATCGGGCAGTGTATGCGCCCGCGCGCCGTCCATGCGATGCTGCGGAACCAACGACGCTGCAATCCGATCGGAGGCCACATGCAAATCCAAAGCCTGATCCGCCGCGATGTGCTGCGTGCGGCCGCGTTTTCGGCCGCCGCCCTGGCGTTGCCCGCCTTGGCCACGTCGCGGCGCGCGATCGCGCGCATGACCGACGGGCCGTTCTATCCGCCGCGCGCCTGGCGCGAACGCTGGAGCGATTGGGATGCCGATCTCACGCGTGTGCAGCACGGCGGCAGCACCCGCGTGGCCAAAGGCGAGCACCTCGGCCTCGAGGCGCGTGTGGTCGATGTCGACGGCCGCGCGATCGATGGCGCCACGGTGGAGATCTGGCAATGCGACGCGGTGGGACACTACCGCCACCCGAGCACCGAGCCGACCACCGATGCGGTCGATGACGGCTTCCAGGGCCTGGGCAGCACGCACAGCAATGCGCAAGGACAGCTGCGCTTTCGCACCATCCGCCCGGTGCCTTATCCGGGCCGCACGCCACACATCCACGTGAAGCTGCGCCACGCCGCGTTCGGCGAGGTGACGTCGCAGCTCTTCGTCGCCGGCGACCCCGGCAATGCACGCGATGGACTGTGGCGCCGCTTGTCGGCCGACGACCGTGCAGGCCTGGAGATGAAGCTTGAGCCTGCGGCCGGCGACAGCGGTCTGCGCTGGCTGGTGCGCCACGATCTCGTGGTGCCGGCGTGAGCAGCCGCAAGACAAAGTGTGAAGCGAGCCGATAGGCCGGATTCTGTGCGGGCGCGTCCTCTTGCGAAGACACGCCCGTGACCGCCATTCATCTGGGCCGCGCGATCGCTCGCACGGCTCAATGCCACCTACCCGCCGGCTCCGCGGGCCACCTCATCGCCGGCCTATTTGGTGTTGCTGCGCGCAAAGATTGCCGCGTTTCACTCCGGACTGAACCGGCTCGTCTCTGTGGCTCTGATTCGCACCTTGCGGTGGGGAGGCGTTACCTCCTGCGCTGCCCTGTGCAGTCCGGACCTTCCTCCAGTGCGGCCTTTCGGCACTTGCACCAGCGGCGGCCTGGCTTGCTTCACCGTGCGATTATCGCGCGCCGGGTTCATCCGGACCACTCACCGAACCTTCGGACCCCGTTCAACCCTTCGAAGCGCCGCCCTTGGCGGTGCGCCTGTCGCGCACCGCCACCTGACTCGTGCCCTCGCGAGTCATCTCGAACAGCTGGGTTTCCTTCAGCAGCTTGGTCAGCGTGGCATAGCCGTAGTTGCGCGGGTCGAACGAGGCCTGGTTGGCGATCTGCTGGCCCACATCGCCCACACGCGCCCAGCCTTCATCGTCCTGCGCAGCCGTCACCGCGTTGCGCAGCAGGCTCACCAGCTTGGCGTCCTGGCGCAGCTGCGCGCTCGGCACGCGAAGCGGCGCGGCCGTGCCGGCCTCCTTGTCGCCGTTGGGCTCGCCTTCCGAGGCCAGCTTGTCGAGGAACAGAAAGCGCGAACAGGCGTTGACGAACGGCTCGGGAGTCTTGCGCGCGCCGAAGCCGTACACGGCAGCACCCTTCTCGCGCAGGTGCATCACCAGCGGCGTGAAGTCGGCGTCGGACGAGACGATGCCGAATGCGTCCGGCCGATCGGTGTACAGCAACGCCAGTGCGTCGATCACCATCGCCATGTCGCTGGCGTTCTTGCCCTTGCTGTAGTCGTACTGCTGCATCGGCCGGATCGCATGCTCGTGCAGCTGGTCCTCCCAGCCCTTGAGCTCCTGCTTCTTCCAGTTGCCGTAGGCGCGCCGGATGCTGGTCTCGCCGAAGGTCGACAGCTCGTTGAGGATAAGGTCGATCTTCGAAGCCGGCGAATTGTCGGCATCGATCAACAGCGCAACGCGGGCCTTGCGTTCCATGCGGATTCCTCAGGTGACCAAGCGCCAGTTCAAGGTCTCGCCGCCACGCAGCGGCTTGAGCTGCGCGTCGCCGAACGGCACCGTCTCGGGTAGCTGCCAGGGCTCGCGCCGCAGCGTCACGCTGCCGCGGTTGCGCGGCAGACCATAGAAGTCGGGGCCGTTGAAGCTGGCGAACGCCTCGAGCTTGTCGAGCGCGCCTGCAGCCTCGAACGCCTCGGCATACAGCTCGAGCGCGGCAGGCGCGGTGTAGCAGCCGGCGCCGCACACCGACGCTTCCTTCAGCGCCGCGGCATGCGGTGCACTGTCGGTGCCGAGGAAGAACTTGCGGCTGCCGGAGGTGGCCGCGCCGATCAGCGCCTGGCGATGCACCTCACGCTTGAGCACCGGCAGGCAGTAGTAGTGCGGCCTCAAGCCTCCCATGAAGATGGCATTGCGGTTGTACAGGAGGTGGTGCGCGGTGATGGTGGCCGCGGTGTTCTCGTCGCTGTCGGCCACGTATCGCGCCGCCTCGCGCGTGGTGATGTGCTCGAACACCACCTTCAGCGCCGGAAAGTCGCGCCGCAGCGGTTGCATCACGCGCTCGATGAACACCGCCTCGCGATCGAACACGTCGACCGACGGATCGGTCACCTCGCCGTGCACCAGCAGCAGCAGGCCGGCGCGCTGCATGGCCTCGAGCGTCGGCGCCACGCGGCGCATGTCGGTGACGCCGGCGTCGCTGTGGGTAGTGGCGCCGGCCGGATACAGCTTCACGGCCACCACGCCGGCCGCCTTGGCACGGGCGATCTCGGTGGGTGGCAGCGTGTCGGTGAGGTACAGCGTCATCAGCGGCGTGAAGTCGCTGCCGGGCGGCAATGCGCCGACGATGCGATCGCGATACGCCTGCGCCTGCTGCGCGGTGACCACCGGCGGCTTCAGATTCGGCATCACGATGGCGCGCGCGAACTGGCGCGCGGTGGCCGGCAGCACAGCGGCCATCGCCGCGCCGTCACGCAGGTGCAGGTGCCAGTCGTCCGGTCGAATCAGCGTCAGCGTGCGCGGTGTCTCCATCGGGCTGATTCTCGCATCGCACCGCTGTGCTCAGACGCCTGCAACCTCCGGCTCCTCGGCCTGCTGCAGCCGCCACATCTGCGCATAACGCCCATCGCGCAACAGCAGCTCGGCGTGGTTCCCGACCTCGACCACGCGGCCGGCGTCAAGCACCACGATGGCATGCGCGTCGGCCACGGTGGACAGCCGGTGCGCGATCACCAGCGCAGTCTTGCCCTGGGCGGCGCTCTTCAGCTCGGCCTGGATCGCGCGCTCGTTGGCCGAATCGAGCGCCGAGGTGGCCTCGTCGAAGATCAGAATGGGCGGGTCCTTCAGCAGCGTGCGCGCGATCGCCACGCGCTGCTTCTCGCCGCCGCTCAGCTTGAGGCCGCGTTCGCCCACCAGCGTGTCGTAGCCCTTGGGCGTGCTTGCGATGAAGCCGTGGATGTGCGCCGCCGACGCAGCGGCCTGCACCTCGGCGCTGCTGGCGCCCGGGCGGCCATAGGCGATGTTGTAGCCCACGGTGTCGTTGAACAGCACGGTGTCCTGCGGCACGATGCCGATCGCGCGGCGCAGGCTGTCTTGCGTGACACTGCGGATGTCCTGGCCGTCGATGGTGATGCGGCCGCCGTTCACGTCGTAGAAGCGATACAACAAGCGCGCCAGCGTGCTCTTGCCGGCGCCCGATGCACCGACCACCGCGACGGTCTTGCCCCGTGGAATCTCGAAGCTCACGTCGTGCAGGATCGGCCGTGCGGCTTCATACGAGAACGACACGCCCTCGAAGCGCACGCGGCCTTCGAGCACCTGCAGCGGTGGCGCGCCCGGCGCGTCGGCCACTTCGCGTTCGCGCTCCAGCAGCGCAAACATGCGGTCGAGGTCAGCGATGCTCTGCTTGACCTCGCGGTACAGCACGCCGAGGAAGTTGAGCGGGATGTAGAGCTGGATCAGAAACGCGTTGACCATCACCAGGTCGCCCAGCGTGAGCCGCCCGTCGACCACGCCCTGGGTGGCGCGCCACAGCAGCGCCACCAGGCTGAACGCGATGATCAGCTGCTGGCCGGTGTTGAGCAGCGACAGCGTGGCCTGTGACTTCACCTGCGCCTGGCGGTACGACTCCAGGCCCTGCTCGTAGCGCCGCGTCTCGAAGGCCTCGTTGTTGAAGTACTTGACGGTCTCGAAATTGAGCAGGGCATCGATCGCGCGTGTGTGAGCCCTCGAATCCAGCTCGTTCATCGTGCGGCGGAACTGCGTGCGCCATTCGGTCACCACGACCGAGAACATGACATACAGCGCGAGCGCGACCCCGGTGATCAGCACATAACCCAGGTCGAAGCGCCAGCCGAGAAAGCCGAGCACGAGCAGCACCTCGACCAGCGTGGGCACGATGGTGTAGAGCGAGTACGACAGCAGCGACTGCAGCGCGCGCGTGCCGCGCTCGATGTCGCGCGACAGGCCGCCGGTCTGCCGCTCCAGGTGAAAGCGCAGGCTCAGCGCGTGCAGGTGCCCGAACACCGCGAGCGCGATCTCCTTCGACGCACCGAACGAGGCCTTGGCGAAGATCAGCTCGCGCAGCTCGGTGAACACCGTGGTCGACAGGCGCAACGCGGCATAGGCGAGCAGCAGGCCGATCGGCACCACGAGCACCGCGCGCGGGTCGCCGGCCTTGAGGTCGAGCGCGTCGATCAGGTGCTTCAGCAGCACCGGCACGCCGACGTTGGCCAGCTTGGCCGCCACCAGGAAGCCCAGCGCCGCGGCCACGCGCCAACGGTAATGCCACAGGTACGGCGTGACGCGCTTGAGCACGCTCCAGTCCGACGGCGCGGCACCGTCGGGCGCAGGCGGCAGTACTCGGGAAGCGACAGCAGATCGGCGCATCGGGGTCGTGGAGAATGCCTGGGCCTTGGAGCTCTGTGGAGGTGGAGACGATGAGCAAGACCTCAAGCCCGGCCCAGCAGCGGCTTGCCGCGCCGCCGAGTTTGCCCGATGGCATGGAACTCGTGCTGCGCGTGATCCCGATGCCGGCCGATTCCAACGCCAACGGCGACATCTTCGGCGGCTGGATCATGGCGCAGGTCGACGTGGCCGGCGCGGTGCTGCCGGCGCGCATCGCACGCGGACGCATTGCCACGGTGGCGGTGAACCAGTTCGTCTTCAAGCAGCCGGTGTCGGTGGGCGACCTGCTGTCGTTCTATGCGCGCGTGCTGCGCGTGGGCAACACGTCGGTCACCGTGCACGTGGAGGTCTACGCCGAGCGCAACCCGGCGGCGCCACAGGTGGTGAAGGTCACCGACGCCAACCTGACCTACGTGGCCATCGACCACGACGGCCGGCCGCGTCCGATCCCACAGAGCTGAGTGGACCCCCACGCTCCCGTGGGTCGCTGCGCCCCGAGGGGGCGTCAATCGGCTCGGGGGCGACCGAGCGCCAACTGACCCAGGAGACGATACCGTGTTCAAGTTCCTGCGCGTGCCCGACCGGCTGTTCAAGCTGGTGATGTGGATCGTGTCGTTCGTGTTCGCCGGCTTTCTCGTCGGACTGGGCGGCAAGATCGTCGCCGACCTGCCGCGCCTCGAAGAGCACCTGTCGCAGGACCAGTTCGCCGACCCGGCGGCGCTGAAGGCCGTGCGCGACGACATCCGCAAGCTGAACGACCAGCAGCGCCAGCTCGACGATGAACGCGAGCGCAACCGGCTGGCGCTCACCGCAGCCGCCAACGCCTACCAGTCGGCACGCGCCACCTACAACAACTGGCTGTCGACACGCACCGCCACCACCGACCCGCTGCAGGATCCCGAGGTGATCCAGCGCACGCGCAGCCTCGATGCGCTGAAGGCGCGCGAACGCGAGATGCAAAGCGCCGTGGAGGCGGTCGACGGCCGGCTGCTGGTGGCGCGCCAGGCCCTTGCGGCGCAGCACCGTGCCGAGCGCCAGCTGCTGGAGGCCGCCGATAGTGCCTACCGCAGCGCGCTGTTCAAGCAGCAGCTGCGTGTGTTCGGCGCGCGCCTGGCGCTGACCCTGCCGCTGTTGGCGATCGCCGGCTGGCTGGTCGTCAAGAAACGCCAGAGCGACTACTGGCCGCTGATGCGCGGCTTCGTGCTGTTCGCGGTGTTCACCTTCTTCTTCGAGCTGGTGCCGTACCTGCCGAGCTACGGCGGCTATGTGCGCTATGGCGTCGGCATCGTGCTCACGGCCATTGCCGGGCACTACGTCATCAAGGCGATGCGTCGCTACCTCGAGCGGCGCAAGCTGGTCGAGCAGCAGACCGAGAGCGAGCGGCGCAAGTCGCTGTCGAACGACGAGGCGTTGAAGAAGCTCGCCGCCAACGTCTGCCCGGGCTGCGAACGGCCGGTGATGACCACCGGCGACGTCAAGGCCGATTTCTGCGTGCACTGCGGCCTCAAGCTGTTCCAGGCCTGCGGCGGCTGCGGCACACGGCGCAACGCCTTCTTTCGCTACTGCATGAAGTGCGGCAGCGGCGCCGAAGCCTCTGCGCAGCCCGCGGCGCTGCCGGCCGCCTGAGCCGTCGAGCACGAGGAAACGCGCAGCCGGAAGCGATATGGACTATGATCGGCGCATGGTCCCGATCCGAATTCATCCCGATTCTGCTCCATCGGCCAACCGCCGGCTGCACGAGCGGCTGCTCACGCTGCTGACGCGCGCCTCGGCCATGGGCGTGCTCGCCGGCGCCACGGTCACGCAGATCGATGCACAGGCGGTGCAGCGCGTGCTCACAGCACTGCACAAACAAGGCCTGATCGGTGCGGCGCCGGTGGCCCTGGCGCCATTGCTCAAGCAAGGCCCGGCGCGGCTCGATGCCGCCACCGCGCAGCGCATGGCCGACAGCGTCGAGCAGCTCGTCGCGGTGCTCGACGACTCCCCGGTGCCGTCGAGCGAGTGGGCACCGATGCGCGCCGTGTTCGGCGACGAGGTGCTGGGCGATCTGCTCGGCATCGCGCCGGCATCGCTGCGGCGTTACGCCGGCGCCGAACGTGCCACCCCCCAGGCCACGGCCGAACGCCTGCACTGGCTGGCGATGGTGGTGTCCGACCTTGCCGGCTCGTACAACGACTTCGGCATGCGCCGCTGGTTCGAACGCCCCCGCACGCAGTTGGGCGGCAAGAGCCCGCGCGCGCTGCTGGGTGCGCGTTGGACGCCGGATGAAAAGGGCGCGCAGCAGGTGCGCAGGCTCGCCGCCACGCTCAGCGGCGCATCGGCGCTGGCGGCCTGAGAAGGATGGCCCCCTTGCTCGCCGCGCTCCACGCTCCCCCGAGGAGGATCCGTCCGCCTGGAACGCTCCGGCGCTGACTGATGCGACTGGGTTTTCGCCACTGCGACCATCGCAAGCCGTTTCTCTGGCAGAGCGACGTGCAGCCGCCCGCGCGCTGGCACGGTGCGGGCGAAGGGCCGGCCAACTACTTTGCCGACACGCCGATGGGTGCCTGGGCCGAGTTCCTGCGCCATGAAGAGATCACCGATCCGGCCGATCTCGCCGGCGTGCGCCGTTCGTTGTGGGTGGTCGAGTTGCCCGACAGCGGCTACGCCGCGCCCAAGCTCAGCCAGCGCGTGATGACCGGCGGTCTGTTGTCGTACACCGCCTGCCAGAACGAGGCACGGCGCCTGCGACGGGCCGGCGCCAAACGGCTCCAGGCGCCTGCGGCAGCGCTCAAGCCCGGCACCGCACGCGGCTGGACGGCCGCGCCCGGCGTCGCGCCGGCGCCGACGCCGCGCGACGGCCGCGTGTGGGTGCTGTTCGGTCTTTGCAGTGCCGTCGGCTGGCCGGCGGTGGTGGCAGGCTCACCGCCGGAGGCGGTGCTGCCGCTGGTGCGGCACTTCTAGTCGACGAAGAAGTCCGGGATCAGATCCTGCGTGCCGGGCACGACCGCGTAGCGGTCAAGGTCGGTGATGCCGTGCTCGGCGAGCAGCGCGTCATCGATGAAGAAGTTCCCGGTCGTGGCCTTGGCGTCGCTGGTGAGGATCAGGTGCGCGGCGTCGCTCAGGATCTCCGGCTTGCGCGTCCGGTTGATGTCGATGCCGGGGATCATCTGCAGCGCCGCCGTCGCGATCGCGGTGCGGGGCCACAGGCTGTTCACCGCAATGCCGTGTCGCTTGAACTCTGCGGCGTGGCCAAGGGTGCATTCGCTCATGCCGTACTTGGCCATCGTGTAGGCCACATGGTTGGCGAACCAGTGCGGCTTCATCGACAGCGGCGGGCTCATGTTGAGCACGTGCGGGTTGCGACCGGCCTTGGCGCTCTTGATCAGCTCGGGCAGGCACGCCTGCGTGCAGCAATAGGTGCCACGCACGTTGACGCCGAACATCAGGTCGAAGCGTTTCATCGGCGTGGCGTCGGTCGGCGTGAGGCTGATCGCACTGGCGTTGTTCACCAGGATGTCGATGCCGCCGAATCGCTGCACGCCTTGCGCCACCGCGGCCGCCACCGCGTTCTCGTCGCGGATGTCGGTGGGCACCGGCAGCGCCTGTCCGCCGACGGCCTCGATCTGCTCGGCCGCCGAGTACAAGGTGCCCGGCAGCTTGGGGTTGGGCTCGGTGGTCTTGGCCAGCAGCACGATGCGCGCCCCGTCGCGCGCCGCACGCAATGCGATCGCCAGCCCGATGCCGCGCGAAGCGCCGGTGATGAGCAGCGTCTTGTCCTTCAGCGTTCGTTGGTCGTTCATGCCGGGCTCCGTGTCAGGAATCGAGCCGCAAGCGCGGCATCACGTGTTGGCCGATGTGTGCTGCAAGCGATTCGGCCACCGCGCGGTACACCGGCGGGCCCGGATGAAAGCCGTCGCTCGCCATGTTGTCTCGACTGAGGTGCACGTGTTCGAGCTCGAGTGTCGACACGTCGCCGCAGCGTTGCGCGCGCTCGGTGGCCCAATCCCGCAGCGCGCGGTTGTGGCGCTGTGCGTCGGCGCCAGCCATCCAGCGCAGCGGTTGCGGCAAGGCCGGGAACTGGTGGATCGGCGGCAGCGGGCAGAACACCACGTGTTGCGCGCCGGCGCGGTTGCGCAGCAGGTTGACGATCGCCTCGCGCGCCCGCACCGCACGCGTCGAGCTCACCTGGTCGACGACGTCGTTGACCCCGGTCACCACCACGGCCAGGTCAACGACCCCGAGGTCGGCGGCCTGAAGCACATCAAAAGTCTGCGCGGTGGTCAGGCCGGTGCGCGCGCACAACACCCATTGCACGCAGGCCTGGCAATGTTCGGCCAGCAGCGGCACCAGTTGGCCGGCGAGCGCTTCGTCCTGCAAGGCGACGCCGACGCCGGCGGCCGACGAGTCCCCGGCCAGCAGCACTCGAAGCCGCGTTGCGCAGCGGCCATGGGCGCCTTGCCGTGCACCCGCGGCCTCGGGCAGCTGCGGCACGAGCGCGCGGGTGCGCAGCGCCTGAGCCACCAGCAGCGGACTCAGGGCGAGCTTGAGCGCGAGCGCAACCACGATCGGACCTCAGAACTTGGAGAAGTCGGGTTTGCGCTTCTGGAAGAAGGCCTGAAACGCCTCCATCGCCTCCGGGCTGCGCAGCCGCTTGCCGAAGATCTCGCCTTCGATCTGCATGGTCTGCAGCGCCGCCTCGCGCATGGCACGCCGCATCAACTGCTTGGTCTCGCGCACGGCGCTCGGCGGCAGCGCGTTGAAACGTTCGGCCACGCGGCGCGCGTGGTTCACCACCTCGCCGGCCGGCAGCACCGCATTGGCCAGGCCGCACTCCACCGCCACGTCGCCGGTGAACGGGTCGCCGAGCAGCAGCTTCTCGGCCGCCCGGCGGTGGCCCATAAGGGCCGGCATCAGCAGGCTCGACGCGTACTCGGGCACCAACCCCAGGCTGACGAACGGCGTGGCCAGGCGCGCCTCGTCACTTACGTAGACGAAGTCGCAGTGCAGCAGCATGGTCGTGCCGATGCCGATGGCAGCGCCGGTGACGGCGGCCACCACCGGCTTGTCGATCTCGAGCAGCGCGCGCATGAACTGCGCCACCGGCGAGTCCGCACCTTGGGGCGGGCGCTGCATGAAATCCTCGAGGTCGTTGCCGGAGGTGAACACACCGGGCTGCCCGCTGATCAGCACGGCGCGCACCGCGTTGTCGTCTGACGCCGCGCGCAGCGCGTCGGCCATCGCCTGGTACATCGCGGCGGTGAGCGCGTTCTTCTTCTCCGGGCGCGCGATCTCGATCGTGGCCACGCCGTGGTGGACACCGGTCTTGATGGTCATGCCAGCCTCCGACGAGCCGCCTCTAGGAGGCCGGGCGCCCCCTCGGGGGGCAGCGAACGCAGTGCGCGTGGGGGCATCGTGTACTCCTGCTGGGCAGGCCGCGATCATGCACCGGCCGAATGCGCTTCGCACAGGCGCACGAAGCGAATCGAATCTGAACTCTAGTTCCGCAACCCGTCAGCCGCGAAAGTGACACGCTACCCAGTGGCCGCTGGACGAAGCTTTTAGCTCCGGCTTCTCGGTGTTGCACAGCGGCTTCTGCGCGATCGGGCAGCGGGTGTGGAAGTGGCAGCCCGACGGCGGATGGATCGGGCTCGGCACGTCACCCTGCAGCGGGATGCGCTTGCGCTTGACCTTAGGGTCGGGGATCGGCACCGACGACAGCAGCGCCTCGGTATACGGATGCAACGGCTTGGTGTAGAGCTCGTTGGCCGACGCCAGCTCGACGATGCGGCCCAGGTACATCACCGCGACGCGGTCGCTGATGTGCTCCACCACCGAGAGGTCGTGCGCGATGAAGATGTAGGTGAGGTTGAACTTCGACTGCAGGTCTTCCAGCAGGTTGATCACCTGAGCCTGGATCGACACGTCGAGCGCCGACACCGCCTCATCGCATACCACCAGCTTCGGGCTCACGGCCAGCGCGCGGGCGATGCCGATGCGCTGGCGCTGGCCGCCCGAGAACTCGTGCGGGTAGCGCCGCATGTGGTCGGCCGCCAACCCCACCGTCTCGAGCAGATCGACGATGCGCGCCTCGTACTCGCGCGGCGTCTTGGTGAGCCGGTGGATCGTCAGCGCTTCGCCGATGATCTGCCCGACCGTCATGCGCGGATTGAGCGACGCATACGGGTCCTGAAAGATGATCTGCATGTGGCGCGCCATCGAGCGCAGCTCTTCGCGCCCCATGGCGGTGACGTCCTTGCCCTCGAACCACACGCTGCCCGAGGTGGGCTCGATCAGGCGAAGGATGCAGCGGCCGGTGGTGCTCTTGCCGCAGCCCGATTCGCCGACCAGGCCGAGCGTCTCGCCGGCCATGAGGTCGAAGCTGACGCCGTCGACCGCGTGCACCCGGCCGACCTCGCGCTGCAACAGGCCGCCCTTGATCGGGAACTGCTTGACGAGGTTGTCGACGCGCAGCAGCGACGTCTCGCTCTTCATCACGGCACTCATGCGGGCACGGCCTCCAGAATGCACGCCACCTTGTGCCCCGGCCCCACATTGCGCAGCGGCGGCGTGGCCGTGGTGCAGGCCACGCTCGCATAACGGCAACGCGCGGCGAAGCGGCAGCCTTCGGCCGGCTCGACCAGCTTGGGCACCGTGCCGGGGATCGATTCGAGACGCACCTTCTGCGTGGCCGCCGTATCGATGCGCGGGATCGAACGGATCAGGCCCTGCGTGTACGGATGCCGTGGATGCGCGAACAGCTCGCCCACCGGCGCCTCCTCCACGACCTTGCCGGCGTACATCACCACCACGCGCTGCGCCACCTCGGCCACCACGCCCATCGCGTGGGTGATCAGCATCACCGCCATGCCGAGCTCGGACTTGAGTTCGGCCAGCAGGTCGAGGATCTGAGCCTGGATCGTCACGTCGAGAGCGGTGGTGGGCTCGTCGGCGATCAGGAGCTTGGGGTTGCAGGCCAGCGCGATCGCGATCATCACGCGCTGGCGCATGCCACCGGAAAACTGGTGCGGATAGTCGTTGACGCGCCGCTCGGGCGTGGGGATGCGCACGCGCCTGAGCATCTGCACCGCACGATCCATCGCCTCCTTGCGTGACAGGTTCTCATGCAGGCGCAGCACCTCGGCGATCTGCTCGCCCACCGTGTACACCGGGTTGAGCGACGTCATCGGTTCCTGGAACACGATGGCGATCTCCTTGGCGCGCACCTTGCGCATCTCGTCGGGCGGCAACGGCACGAGATCCCGCCCCTGCCACATCACGCGGCCGGCCACGATCTTGCCGGGTGGCATCGGGACCAGCTTGAGCACCGTCATCGCCGTGACCGACTTGCCGCAGCCCGACTCGCCGACCACGCACACGGTCTCGCCGCGGTCGACGCTGATGTCGACGCCGTCGACCGCGTGCAGCCAGCCATCGTCGGTCTTGAAGTGGGTCTTCAGACCCTGGATCTCGAGAATCGGCATGCAGTGGAGTGCGCTACATCACCTTGCGCGGGTCGAGCGCGTCGCGCAAGCCGTCGCCGATGAAGTTGATGGTCAGCACGGTAACGAAGATCGCGAGACCCGGAAACATGGCCCAGTGCATCGCCAGGTCCATGTAGTCGCGCGCGTCGAACAGGATACGCCCCCAGGTCGGGATGTCGGGCGGAAAGCCCAGGCCGAGGAACGACAGCGTGCTCTCGGCGATGATGGCGGCGGCCACGTCGATCGTCGCCGCCACGATCACCGGCCCGAGGCTGTTGGGCAGGATGTGGCGCACCACCTGGCGCGAGGTGCTCGCGCCGAGCGCGCGCGCGGCTTCGACGAACTCCTTCTCGCGCAGCGAGAAGAACTGCGCGCGCACCAGGCGCGCCACCGGCATCCAGCGAAAGCCGCCGATCACCAGCACAATCAGCACGAAGATGCCCACCTCGATGCCGAACACCTGCTTCAGCGGCTCGCGGAACAGGAAGATCAGCAGCAGCAGCAGCGGCAGTTGCGGCAGGCTGAGGAACAGGTCGGTTACCCACATCAGCGCCGCGTCGACCCAGCCACGCGCGGTGCCCGCCACCGCGCCGATGATCACGCCCACGGTGATGGCCATCAGCATCGCCGACAGCCCCACCGCCAGGCTGATGCGCCCGCCGTAGAGCATGCGGGCGAGCAAATCGCGCCCGAGGTCGTCGGTGCCGAGCGGGTGTGTCAGGCTGGGGCCGGCCAGTCGCGCCTTGAAGTCGATGTCGTTGATGCCGACCTTGTAGAGCAGCGGTCCGAGAAGCACCGCCAGCACGAGCGCGGCCAGAATCCACAGGCTCCAGTAGGCGAGCCGGTGGCGCTTGAAACGCCGCCACGCTTCGGCCCAAGGCGAAACGCTCTTGCCCACCAGGCCGAGCGGGGCGCCAGCCATCTCGGCCGTGCGGTGCACCGCCACACCCACGACGCCGCGCGCGCCTTCGTCCAGTTGCGGCGCGCGCACGGTGGCCGTGCCCGCGCCCGCATCACCGGTAGCTGATTCGCGGATCGAGCCAGCCATAGAGGATGTCGGCGATCAGGTTGAACAGGATCACGAGGCAGGCGAAGACGAAGGTCACCGCCATGATCACCGGCGTGTCGTTGCGCAGGATGGCGTCAATCAGCAGGCTGCCGATGCCGGGGATGCGAAAGATCTGCTCCGTGACGATGGCCCCGCCGAACACCGCGGGCATCTGCAGCGCCACCAGCGTTACGACCGGGATCAGCGCGTTGCGCACCACGTGCTTGAGCACCACCACATGCTCGCTCAGGCCCTTGCTGCGCGCCGTGGTCACGTACTCGAGGCGGATCACGTCGAGCACCGCCGAGCGCACGTAGCGCATCATGCTCGCCGCCTGGAACAAGCCGAGCACCGTGATCGGCATGATCGATTGCTTGAACTGCTCCCACCACCAGAGCCAGCCGGTGGCCGCGATGTCGGTGCGGTACACGAAAGGCAGCCAGCCCAGGTAGATGCTGAAGAACAGGATGAAGATCACGCCGGTGAAGAACGTGGGCAACGAGAAGCCCACGAAGGCGAACGTGCTGGCGATGCGGTCGAACCACGAATACGGTTTGACAGCGGCGATGATGCCGACCGGCAGCGCGACCAGGATCGCCAGCACCTGCGACAGGCCGATCACCACGATGGTGGTGGGCAGCCGCTGCAGGATCAGTTGCTCGACGTTGATGCGGCTCACGAACGAGAAGCCCCAATCGCCCTTGAGCATGCTGGCGAACCAGTGCGCGTAGCGCTGCCACACCGGATCGTCGAGACCGAACTTGGCGCGCAGCGCCATGCGCACCTCGGGCGGCACGTTGGGGTTGGTGGCCAGTTCCTCGAACGGGTCGCCCGGCGCGAGTGCCAGGACCGTGAAGAGCACGACGCTGATGCCCAGCAAGCTGGGCACCGCGATCAGCAGGCGGCGCAGGATGTAGTGAAACAAGGCGTGATCGGGTGTGCCGGCAGCGCTACCGCGGCCGGCGCCCCGAGACGATCAAGTGGCGTCGCGATACCAGTAGCCCAGCGCGCCCGTCGCGCTGTCCCAGGCCGACAGCGCGGGCTTGAGCTTGTTGACGATGCCGTAGGGCCGCGGGCGCGCGAACAACGGGATCACGTGCTTGTCTTCCACGACCAGGTCGTTCAGCTTGATGAACAGCGCGGCGCGCTTGGCCGGATCGAGCTCCACCTGCTGCGCCTTGTAGGTGTCGTCGTATTCCTTGTTGCTCCAGCGCACCAGGTTACGGCTGGCCCACTTGTTCTCCTTCTGCGAGATCTCCGAGGTGAGGAACTGGTTCATGAAGTAGTGCGGGTCCGGCTGCGTCATCGTGGTGGTGAACATCTGCATGTCGGACCAGAACTTCTGATACGTGTCCGGATTGGCGAAGTCGCTGCCGAAGAACACCGCGGCCACGATGCTCTTGAGCTCGAGCTCGATGCCGGCCTTGCTGCAGGCGTCCTTGATGATGGCCTGGCACTTCTGCCGAGGCCCGCTCACCGAGGTCTGGTACACGAACTTCAGCTTCACGTTGCCCTTGGCGCGGATGCCGTCGGCGCCCTTCTTCCAGCCGGCGGCCTCCAGCACCTGGTTGGCCTTCTCGACGTTGAACTCGTAGCGCGTGTTGGGGCTGCGAAAGCGCGGCGGGTTGTTGAGGAAGTTCGACGTCGTCACCGCGCCGCGGCCGTAGATCACGTCAGCGATGCCCTTGCGATCGACCAGCAGGCTCATCGCCTCGCGCACCGCCTTGTCGGAGAACGCCGGGTGCTTGCTCTTGGCGCTGGCGCGCTCGCCGTCGACCTCGTTCCACGGATCGGTGACGTTGAGCATCACGAACTCGATGTCGCTGCCGGGATAGAACTCCATGCGGCCCTTGTTGGCGGCTTCGAGCCGCTTGAGGATCTCGTCCTCCACGGCCAGGTTCCAGGCGAGGTCGAACTCGGCGGTCTGCAGCACCGCGCGCGCCGCGCTGGTGGCGTCGCCACCGCCCTTGATCTCCAGCGCGTCAAAGAACGGCTGGTTCGGCACGTGGTAGTTCGGGTTGGCCTCGGCGCGCAGGATGTCGCCCGGCTTGAAGTCGACGAGTTTGTACGGCCCGGTGCCCACCGGCTTGGTGTTGGCGGGGTTCTCGCGCGACTTGGCGCCCATGAAGGGCTCGAACACGTGCTTGGGCAGGATGCCGCCGACGGCGCCGGTGAAAGGCTCGCCCCAGAACGGCGTGGGCCGCGGAAACTCCACACGCACCGTGTGCGAGTCGACCTTCACGACCTTGATATCCTTGTAGGCCCCGATGGTGACCATCGCGGCGGCCGGATCGCCGGCGTATTGCGCGGTGAACACCACGTCGTCGGCGGTGAAGTCCTTGCCGTCGTGCCACTTCACGCCACGCTTGAGCTTCCAGGTGACGCTGCGGCCGTCGGCCGCCACGCCCCCATTGGCGCGCGAAGGCACCTCGGCGGCCAGGATCGGGATCATGTTGCCTTCGTTGTCCCAGCCGCCGAGCGGCTCGTAGAACACGCGGCTCGCATCCTGGTCCTTGGTGCCGCCTGCGTAGTGCGGATTCAGGTGCACGGCGGCTTGCCAGTACAGGATTTTGAGCGTGCCCCCACCGCCGCGTTTGGTGGGCTTGTAGGTGGGCGCGGTCGCGGTCTGCGCGACGCCGTAATGCATCAGCATCATCGACGCCATCGGGGCCGTGAGGCCGACGCCGACCAAACGTTCGATGAACGCGCGACGCGGCAGCTTGCCTTCGCGCACTTGCTCGACCATGGCGCGAATCTGTTTCGCCTTCATCACAACCTCCGGATCTCGATGGTCCAAATCGGTGCCTGGCATGCTATCCGCCGTGCACCAACGCCCGCATTCGGGTCCACCCGAGCATTCGGGTGATCGATACTGCGACCCATGCAAGAGTCGGACCCCGTGTTTCTGCATGGCCCCGCCGCGCCGCACCATCCGCTGGTGCTCGACTCGCCGCACTCGGGGCGCGAGCTGCCGGCCGATTTCGGCGCCGTGCTCGATGCGGTCGACCTGCGCGACGCCGAGGACTGTTATGTCGACCGGCTTTACATGCCGGCCACCGAGCGCGGCATACCGCTGCTGGCAGCCCGGGTATCCAGGCTCTACCTGGATGTCAACCGGCACGCCGACGACATCGACCCCGAGCTGCTCGACACGGCGCCGGAAGGCCTGTCGGGCAGCAGCAAGGCGCGCCTGGGCAAGGCGCTGGTGTGGCGCACGCTCGACGATGGCCGGCCGATCTATGCGCGCCGGCTGACGGCGCAGGAGATCCGCGAGCGCATCGCGCGCTGCCACACGCCGTACCACCGGCACCTGAAACGGCTGCTCGATGCGGCGCACGGGCGCTTCGGCCAGGTGGTGCACATCAACTGTCATTCAATGAACGCGGTCGGCGGCGCCCAGGGCGAAGGCGGCGCCGGCCGCGCGCGCGCCGATTTCGTGCTCGGCGACCGCGACGGCACCACCTGCGACCCGGCGTTGACCGCTTTCGTGCAGCGCACGCTCCAGCAGACGGGCTACGACGTCCGGGTCAACGATCCGTTCAAGGGCGTGGCGCTGGTGCAGGCCTATTCCGATCCGGCGGCCGGCCGCCACAGCCTGCAGATAGAGATCAACAAGCGCCTGTACATGGACCCGGCCACGCTGGAGCCGAGCGCCGGCTTCGAAACGCTGCAGCGCCACCTGATGCGCCTGATCGATGCGCTGATCGAGCACACCGGGGGCGGCTGGCCTTCGGCCAGCCGCCCGAAGGGGACGATGCCGTAAGTCGCGTCAGATCGCCGGGGCCTGCCGCCGGTGCACGTGGCCCATCAGCGCGCGCACGCCGTAGGTCCATGGCGCGAGGCGCTCGCTCAGCTCGATGCGGTTCACCAGCTCGCCGAGCTTGGCGCTGCGGATTCGCACGATGTCGCCCACGTGGTGCGTGAAGCCGCTGCCGGGCGCGCCCCGGTCCTGCGTGGGCGCGAACAGCGTGCCGCAGAACAGCACGAAGCCGTCGGGATACTGATGCATCGCCGTGGTCTGCGCCACCAGATCGAGCGGGTCGCGGCTGATCTCTCGCATCGTGCTGGAGCCCTCGAGCACGAACCCGTCGGTGCCAGTCACGGTCAGCGTCAAGTCGGCCTTGCGCACGTCGTCGAGCGAAAACGTCGAGTCGAACAGCCGGATGAACGGGCCGATCGCGGTCGACCCGTTGTTGTCCTTGCTCTTGCCGAGCAGGAGCGCGCTGCGGCCCTCGAAGTCACGCAGGTTGACGTCGTTGCCGAGCGTGGCGCCGACGATGTGGGCCCGGCTGTTGACCGCCAGCACCACCTCGGGCTCGGGGTTGTTCCAGGCCGAGTCGCCGCGCACGCCGATCGGCACGCCGCTGCCCAGCGCCGACAGCAGCGGCGCCTTGGTGAACACCTCGGCGTCCGGGCCGATGCCCACTTCGAGGTACTGGCTCCACAATCCGCGCGACTGCAACGCGGCCTTGAGCGCCGCGGCGGCAGGCGAACCCGGCTTCACCGAGGCCAGGTTGGTGCCGATCGCGGCCTGGACTTCGGCCCGCACGGCCTCGGCGCGCGACGGGTCGCCCTTGGCCTGCTCCTCGATCACGCGTTCCAGAAGGCTGCTGGCAAACGTGACGCCGGCGGCCTTGATCACCTGCAGGTCGATCGGTGCCAGCAGCGTGGGCGCATCGCGCTGCGCGCGCAAGGTGTGGCGCAGGATCTCCGCCAGGGTGCCGACCCGGCGGCCATGCGTGGCGCGCACCGCGGCGGCGGGCGCCGGATCGTCGAGCAGGTCGCTCACGGTAGCAAAGCGCTGCGACAGGTCGAACACGCCTTCAGGCCGCACGGCCACCACTGCCGGGCCGGCATGCTCGCCCGGCAGCCAGCAGCGACCGATCAGCGTGCCCGCGGCACCGTCGTCAGGCAGGCAACTGGAGGGGTCGAGGGGAAGATCGGCCATGCGTCGCTCCTGCAAGCAGCGACGCGCAGTGTACTTACGACGCGCTGCGCGCCGGGCCGAAGCCTGCCAGCAGGTGCTCCAGGCGCCGCCACAAGGTGGGCTCGAACTGGCGCCGGAAGAACCCGAAATGACCGATGCGCTCGACGCCCACGTCGGCCGGTGCGATGCGCTGCAGCTGGCGCGGCGCGTTCTCATAACAATCGATCAGCACGCGGGTGCCGCGCTCGGTCATCAGCTCGTCGTCGGTGATCGACAGCGCGACGATCGGGAACCTCGCGCCGGCAAACTGCTCGCGCACCGCCTCGCCCTCTGCGCCCACGTGGTAACGCGGGTGCATGCACCAGCGCCGCCACTGCAACACCACGCCGCGCGGCAGGTCCCCGACCTTGCCGATGCGCTTGCCGGGAAAGTAGCCGGCCAGCGCCACGCCGACCGGCACCAGCACGTGCCAGAAGTACAGCACCATGCGCTTGAGCTGCGGCGCGTTGTCGCGCCAGTAGCCGCTGCCCGCGGCCACCGACACCAGCCCGGCGATGCGATCGCGGTGGCGCAACAGGCCCGGCAGCTGCGCGCCCAGGCTGTGGCCCACCACATAGAGCGGCCGATCGGGGTGGCGCGCGAGCAGCGCATCGATCGCCGCATCGATGTCGCGCGCCCAGTCGAACAGATCAGCCCGAAAGCCGCGCAGGCCGCGTCCGTCGGGCAGCGATTCACCCATGCCGCGGTAGTCGAAGCGCAAGGCGGCATAACCCTGACCGGCGAGCCACTGCGCGAACTCGGCGTAGTAGTCCTGCTTGACGCCCATCGCGCCGGCGATCAGGACCACCGCTTTCGCGGAGCCATGCGGCGCGTGGTAGCGGCCGCCGAGCGCAACGCTGCCGGAGTCGGCCGTGAACGTGATGGGCTGGCCCATGGCGTCACACGCGCTCGAAGATGCCGGCGGCCCCTTGGCCCGTGCCGACACACATCGTCACCATGCCGTACTTCAGCTTGTGCCGCTGCAAGGCATGCACGACGGTGGCCGAGCGGATGGCGCCGGTGGCGCCGAGCGGGTGGCCCAGCGCGATGGCGCCGCCCATCGGATTGACCTTGGCCGGGTTCAATCCCACCGAGTTGATGACCGCGAGCGATTGCGCAGCGAAGGCCTCGTTCAGCTCGATCCAGTCCATCTGGTCGAGCTTCAAGCCCGCATGCGCCAGCGCGACGGGAATCGCCTCGATCGGGCCGATGCCCATGATGTGTGGCGGTACGCCCTTGATCGCAAAACTGACGAAACGCGCGAGCGGCTTCAGGTTGAACTGCTTGACCGCCCTTTCGCTGGCCACGATCAGGCAGCCCGCGCCGTCGCTGGTCTGGCTGGAGTTGCCGGCCGTCACGCTGCCCTTGGTGGCGAACACCGGCTTCAGCTTGCCCAGCGCCTCGAGCGATGTGTCGGCGCGCGGACCTTCGTCGAGCTCGACCTTGCGCGTCTTCACGATCACGTCGCCGCTGGCCAAATCGGGCAAACGATCCTCGATCTGGACCGGCGTCATCTCGGCGGCGAACTCGCCGGCGGCTTGCGCCTTGATCGCCTTCTGGTGCGAGGCCAGCGCAAACTGGTCCTGCGCGTCGCGGCTCACCTTCCACTGCTCGGCCACGCGCTCCGCAGTCAGCCCCATGCCGTAGGCGATGCCGATGTTCTCGTCGCGCTCGAAGATGTGCGCGTTAAACGACGGCGTGTGGCCGGTCATCGGCACGGCGCTCATGCTTTCGGCGCCGCCGGCGATCATCACGTCGGCCTCGCCGACGCGGATGCGATCGGCCGCCATCTGCACCGCCGTGACGCCCGACGCGCAGAAGCGGTTGATCGTGACGCCGCCCACCGTGTGCGGCAGCCCGGCCAGCAGCGCGGCGACACGCGCCATGTTGAGCCCCTGCTGCCCCTCGGGCATCGCGCAGCCGATGATCGCGTCTTCGATCGCCTTGGGGTCGAGCGACGGCACCTGCTTCAACGCATGCTGGATCGTGGCCACGAGAAGGTCGTCGGAGCGCATGTGGCGGAACATGCCGCGCGGCGCCTTGCCGATCGGCGAACGCGTGGCGGCGACGATGTAGGCGTCTTGAACTTGCTTGGTCATCTGGTTCTCCGACTTCAGTTCCGAACGGGCTTGCCGGTTTGCAGCATCCCCATGATTCGCTCTTGGGTCTTCGGATGGTCCAGCAGCGAGCAGAAGTGCTTGCGCTCCAGCGCCATCAGGTATTCCTCGGTCACCAAGGCGCCGGCATTGACATCGCCGCCGCAGACCACGTCGGCGATCAGGCTCGCGAGGTGGAAGTCGTGCGGGCTGGCGAAGCCGCCGTCGCGCAGGCCGACCAGCGACGCCTTGATCGTCGCGATGCCGTTGCGGCCTGCCACGGGAATCAGCTTCCTGTGCGGCGCGCGCCAGCCGGAATCGGCCATGGCGTTGGCCTGGGCCAGCGCGACGGTCAGCAGTTCGTCCTTGTGCGGCACGATCACGTCGTCGCTGCCCAGATAGCCGAGCGCTTGGCTTTCGATCGCGCTGGTGCCCACCTTGGCCATCGCGGCCGCGGTGAACGGCTCCTTGATGAAGGCAAGCAGGTCGGTGCCAGGCGCAGCCGCGGCGGCTTCGGCCGCCTTGCGCGCGATCGCGGCCAGGCCACCGCCCGCGGGCACGAGACCGACGCCGACCTCGACCAGACCGACGTAGGTCTCCATGTGCGCCACGCGGCGGGCGCTGTACAGCGCCAGCTCGCAGCCGCCGCCCAGCGCCAGGCCGCGCATCGCGCTGACCACCGGCACCTGCGAATAGCGCATGCGCAGCATGAAGTCCTGCAGCTTCTTGACCTCCGGCGCGATGCCCTTGGAGCCCATCTTCATGAACACCGGCATCAGCGATTCGAGGTTCGCGCCGGCCGAGAACACGTCGTCGGGCGACCAGATCACCAGCGCCTTGAATTGCGCTTCGGCGATTTCAAGCGCCTTGCTCAGGCCCTCGATCACCGCCGGGCTGATCAGGTGCAGCTTGGCCGTGATGCTCGCAATGAGCACGTCGTCGCCGCGCGTCCACACGCGGATCTCGTCGTTCTTGTACAGCTCGGTGCCGCTGTGCAGCGGACTCAGCGCGCCCGAGCCGAGCACGGCCTCGGGGAACGGCTGGCGCTCGTACACCGGCAGCTTGGAGCGTGGCACGTAGCGCTTCTGGCTCGGGCTCCATGAACCTTCAGGCGTGTGCACGCCCTGATTCGTTGCGACCGGGCCATCGGTCACCCAAGCCGGCAACGGCGCGCTGGACAACGCCTTGCCCGATGCGATGTCGTCGGCGATCCATTGCGCCACCTGCTTCCAGCCGGCTTCCTGCCACAGCTCGAACGGCCCCTGCTTCAAGCCGAAGCCCCAGCGCATCGCCAGGTCGACGTCGCGCGCACTGTCGGCGATCTGCTCCAGATGCACCGCGGCATAGTGGAAGCCGTCGCGCAGGATGGACCAGATGAACTGCGCCTGCGGGTTGCTCGACTCGCGCAGCAGCTTGAGCCGCTCGCCGGCCGGCTTCTTCAGCATGCGCTCGACGATCGGCTCGGCCTTGCCACCGGCGGGCACGTAGTCGCCCTTGGCCGGGTCGAGGCGCAGGATGTCCTTGCCCACCTTCTTGTAGAAGCCCGCGCCGGTCTTCTGTCCGAGCGCGCCCTTTTCGATCAGGCCGGCGAGCACCTTGGGTGTGGCGAAGTGCGGGTAGAACGGATCGGCCTGCAGGTTGTCCTGCATGGTCTTGACCACGTGGGCCATGGTGTCGAGGCCCACGACGTCGGCGGTGCGGAACGTGCCGGAGCTGGCACGGCCCATCTTCTTGCCTGTGAGGTCGTCGACCACGTCGAAGGTCAGCCCGAACTTCTCGGCCTCGACCATCGTGGCCAGCATGCCGGCGATGCCCACGCGGTTGGCAATGAAGTTGGGCGTGTCCTTGGCGCGCACCACGCTCTTGCCCAGCGCGGTGGTGACGAAGCTCTCGAGCTGGTCGAGCACGTCGGCTTGCGTGGTCGGCGTGGGGATCAGCTCGACCAGCGCCATGTAGCGCGGCGGGTTGAAGAAGTGGATGCCGCAGAAGCGCGGCTTGATCTCGACCGGCAGCGCCTGCGACAGCTTGGTGATGGACAGGCCGGAGGTGTTGGATGCGACGATCGCATGCGGCGCCACGTAGGGCGCGACGCGCTTGTACAGGTCGAGCTTCCAGTCCATGCGCTCGGCGATCGCCTCGATCACCAGATCGCAACCCTTGAGCTGCTCCAGGTGCTCGTCGTAGTTGGCGGCCTGGATCAGGCTCACCTCGTCGGCCACGCCGATCGGCGAAGGCTTGAGTTTCTTCAACCCGTCGAGGGCCTTCAACACGATCCCGTTCTTCGGCCCTTCCTTCGCTGCCAGGTCGAACAGCACCACCGGCACCTTCACGTTGACCAGATGGGCGGCGATCTGCGCACCCATCACGCCGGCTCCGAGCACGGCCACCTTGCGCACCACGAATCGATTCACTGCGGTTTCTCCAACCAATGCTGTGTGCGTCTATTCGACGCGTTGCCACACCTGCGTGCGGTAAAAAGGCCCGATGTAGCCGCGCATCTGCAGCTGCTTGCCGCCTTCGATCGGCTTCAAGCGGGTCTTGTAGACCTTGCCGTTGTTGGGATCGAGCACCTCGCCGCCGCTCCAGACTTCCTTGTCATCGGCGTCTTGCTTGAGGTTGCGCAGGATCACCATGCCCAGCACCGGTTGGTCCTTGCGATCGTCGGTGCACTTGTCGCATTTGGAATCCTGCTTGGTCGGGTCGAAGATCTTCTCGATCTTGCCGCTCAGGACGCCGCCCGCATCGCTGATGCGCACCAGCGACTTCTCGGTCTTGCCGTCGTCGTCGATGGTCTTCCACAGCCCCACCGGCGTGTTCTGCGCCGCGGCCGACAACCCCGCCAGCGCCAGCGCACCGGCGACGATCGCTGCTCTCATGTCTCGCTCCTTGTTGATGTGTCGTGCAGATCGGGTTTTTAGAACAACGCCTCGTCCATTTCCATCAGCGGCTGCAAACCCGCGCGCGCGCTGCGGATCAGGGCGGCGGTTTCGGGCAGCAGCTTGGCGAAGTAAAAGCGCGCGGTCGCCAGTTTGGCGGCGTAGAAAGGATCGCCCGAATCCTTCCTGGCCAGCGCCTCCTTGGCCATACAGGCCCAGAAGTAGGCGAACGTCAGGTGCCCCAGCACGCGCAGGTAGTCCACTGCCGCGGCGCCCACCTCGTCGGCATTGCCGAACGCCTTCATGCCGAGCTCGGTGGTGAGCTTGGTCACCTTGTCGCCCAGGTCGGCGAGCGGATTGACGAACTCCTGCATCGCCTCGTTGACGCCTTCGCCCTCGACGAAGGCCTGGATCCGTTTGCCGAACTTCTTGAGCTTGGCGCCGTTGTCGGCCAGCACCTTGCGGCCCAGCAGGTCGAGCGACTGGATCGTGTTGGTGCCCTCGTAGATCATGTTGATGCGCGCGTCGCGCACGAACTGCTCCATGCCCCACTCGCGGATGTAGCCGTGCCCGCCGAACACCTGCAGGCAATGCGACGTGGCGAGCCACGCGTTGTCGGTGAGGAAGGCCTTGACGATCGGCGTCAGCAGCGCCACCTCGTCCTCGGCGTTCTTGCGCTCCTCGTCGTCGTCGGTCGCCAGGTAGGTGTCGATCAGCAGCGCGATGTGGATGCTCAGTGCACGGCCGCCTTCGGCAAACGCGCGTGCGGTGAGCAGCATCTTGCGCACGTCGGGGTGCACGATGATCGGGTCGGCCGGCTTGTCCTTGGCCTTGGGCCCGGACAGCGAGCGCATCTGGATGCGCTCCTTGGCGTAGGCCGCGGCGTTCTGGTACGCAACCTCGGTCAAACCGAGCGATTGATTGCCCACTCCGAGACGCGCCGCGTTCATCATCACGAACATCGCCGGCAAGCCCTTGTTGGGCTCGCCCACCAGCCAGCCGGTGGCGCCGTCGAGGTTGAGCTGCGCCGTGGCGTTGCCGTGGATGCCCATCTTGTGCTCCAGGCCGGTGCAGAAGATCGGGTTGCGCGCGCCCAGGGAGCCGTCGGCCTTGGGCAGGAACTTGGGCACCACGAACAGCGAGATGCCCTTGCTGCCCTGCGGTGCATCGGGCAGGCGCGCCAGCACCAGGTGGACGATGTTCTCGGCCAGGTCGTGCTCGCCGGCGGAGATGAAAATCTTCTGGCCGGTCAGCTTGTAGCTGCCATCGGGTTGCGGCTCGGCCTTGGTGCGCAGCAGGCCGAGGTCGGTGCCGCAGTGGCTCTCGGTCAGGCACATCGTGCCGGTCCACTTGCCGCTCGTCAGCCTGGGCAGGTACAGCGACTTCTGCTCTTCGGTGCCATGCGCGTGCAGGCACTCATAAGCACCGTGCGACAGGCCCGGGTACATCGTCCAGGCCTGGTTGGCCGAGTTGAGCATCTCGTACAGGCATTGGTTGAGCAGGATCGGCAGGCCCTGGCCGCCGAAAGCAGGGTCGGCCGACAGCGCCGGCCAGCCGCCTTCGATGAACTTGGCATAGGCCTCCTTGAACCCCGCCGGCGCGGTGACCTCGTGTGTGCCCTGGTCGAGCGTGCAGCCTTGCTCGTCGCCCGCTTGGTTCAGCGGCGCCAGCACCTCAGCCGCGAACTTGCCGCCTTCTTCCAGCACCGCATTCACGGTGCCGGCATCGATCTCGGCGTGCTTGGGCAGTAGCTTCAGCTGCTCGACCACGTTGAACAGCTCGTGCAGCACGAATTGCATGTCGCGCAGCGGCGGGGTGTAGTGCGGCATGGGAGTGGCTCCTTGGGTCTCGGGGATCGGGTGTGAAGCTTCAGCGTCGCGTGCGGCTGGTGGCGCTGCGCGCGGCCGCCCGAGCCGGCTTGCGCGGCTCGCTGCGCACGGCGGGGGCGACAGCTCGCCGGGTTGCCGGGCGGGTGCCGGCGACCGGTTGGTTCAGGTGGTGAGACAGCACGCGCTCGAACGCCAAGTGGGCACGATCGAGCGCACCGGGTAGCTTGAGAAAGCGCGCGTCGTGGTGCAGCGACAGGATCAGGCCGTGGATCTCGAACAGCATCTGGTGGGGGTCGGTATCGGCTCGCAGATGACCTTCGTCGACGGCGAGGCGAATTGCTTTCTCCAACGTGCCATGCCAGGTGCGCACCATCTGCGCCAGCGCATCACGCACCGGTCCGGGCCGGTCGTCGAATTCGACCGCGCCGCTGATGTAGATGCAGCCGGAGTCGATCTCCACCGACACGCGCCGGATCCAACGCTCGAACAGCGCGCGCAGCCGCGGCAACCCGCGTGGCTCGCGGATCGCGGGACGAAACACCTCTTCGGCAAACCGCTCGTGGTACTCGCGGATCACCGAGATCTGCAACTCCTCGCGCGAGCCGAAGTGCGCGAACACGCCCGACTTGCTCATGCGCATCAGTTCGGCCAGCGCGCCGATCGACAGGCCCTCCAGCCCCATGTGCGACGCCAAGCCGAGCGCGGCTTCAAGAATGGCGGCGCGCGTCTGACGGCCCTTGGGCAGGACGCGCGCGTCGCGGGTGTCGGGAGGGTTCAAAACGTAGACAATAAAACGAACGGTCGTACTATTCTCACCCGATTTCTGATCCCCGCGTCGCCGCGAGGTGCCTACTTTTTCTAGGCTGGCGCACCTAGCAGGTGCCTTTCAAGCCGATGTCCTGGAGTGCGCGCCGCTCAGAGCGGCGCGCGCGACCCATGCGGAACACCGCTGCCGAGTTGCGATACGCTTGCGGTGCGTCGTTTCCCTGGAGGTCTTGGCCCACCGTGGATGTGCTGCAACTCGATGTGTCCGGTCGCCCGCAGGCGTGGATCACGCCACGCGAGGCCGCGGTGTTGTATGCCAGCGATGGCGTGGCGTGGACACTGGGCCAGACCTTCCACGTGCTGCGCGGCGGCATCCAGCGCACCACCGGCCTGCAATCGCGCATCGAGGTGCACCCCATCATCGCGGTGAAGGGCGCGGTGCCGAGCCGCGCCTGGCGCACGGTGCCGGCGCTGACCAACCCCAAGCTGTTCAACCGCGACCGCCACGTGTGTGCCTATTGCGGCCGACGCTTCGTGTTCGATCTGCTGACCCGCGAGCACGTGGTGCCGGTGTCGCGCGGCGGGCGCGACACTTGGATGAACTGCATCACCGCGTGCCGCGGCTGCAACGGCCGCAAAGGCAACCACCTGCCGGAAGAGGTGGGCATGAGTCTGCTATACCTGCCCTACGTGCCCAACCTGCACGAAGACATGATCCTGCGCGGCCGCCGCATCCTGGCCGACCAGATGGAGTTCCTGCTCGCCAGCGTGCCGCGCTCGAGCCGCTTGCACGCGTAGTCTCAGGCATGCCCTGACAGGAGAAACGCGCCCGCAGGCGCGTTTCTTCCTTCCGGGTGCGCGCCTCGCGCTTGCGCGTCAAGCCTTCGCCTGACCCCTGACCGGCAACTGCCGGATCCGCTTGCCTGTGGCCGCGAAGATCGCGTTGCAGATGGCCGGTGCGATCGGCGGCACTGCCGGCTCGCCCACCCCGCCGAGCGGCTTGGAGTAGTCGCCGGGGATGATGTGCACGCGGATGTCCACCGGCGACGTGCTGATGCGCGCCAGATCGAAGTCGTTGAGGTTGCTCTGCTCGACGCGGCCGTTCTTGAACGAAACCTCGTTGAACAGCGCGATGCCCATGCCCATCACGGCCGCGCCTTCCACCTGCGACTCTATGCGTTCGGGGTTGATGACGCCGCCGCAATCGACCGCCACGTCGATGCGTGGCACCTTGACGTTGCCGGCGGCATCGACCTCCACCTGCGCCACCGCGGCGACGTAGGTGACGAACGTGTAGGTGGCGGCCAGCCCCAGTCCGCTGCCCTTGGGCATCGATCTGCCCCAGCCGGCTTCGCGCGTGGCGCGCTCGATCACCTGGCGCAGGCGGCCGGTGTCCATCGGATAACGCTCGGGATCCTCGCCGTGGTTCCAGTCGTCGCCCTGCTTGCGGGTGTCGATTCTTTGCGGCGGACCGATCAGCTCGAGCAGGTAGTCGCGATGGTCCTTGCCCGCGGCGGCCGCCATCTCGGCGATGAACGACTGCGTGGCGAACGCGTGCGGCACGTTGGACACCGAGCGGAACCAGCCGATGCGCGTATGCGCGGCGGCTTCGGGGTTCTCGATGCGGATGTTGGGAATGGTCGGCGCCGCCTGCAGCAGCGTCATGCCGAGCTCGATGTTGAACTGGTTCTTCGCGCCGTCGACAAACGTGGAAAGAATCGTCGGCGCAACCGAGCGGTGCAACCATGCCACGCACTTGCCGCCTTCATCCAAGCCTGCTTCGAGATGCTCGGCCGACACGGTGTGCAGGTAGTCGTGGTGCAGATCGTCTTCGCGCGTCCAGATGACCTTGACCGGCTTGCCGTCCATGGCTTTGGAGACCACCGCCGCCTCGACGCAGAAATCGGGCTTGGACTTGCGGCCGAAGCCGCCGCCGAGCAGCGTCACGTTGACCTTGACGTTGGACGGATCCAGCCCCAAGCGCTTGGCGACCAGGTCGCGCGCGGCCTGCGGCGACTGCACCGACGACCATACCTCGCACTTGCCGCCGACGATGCGCGCCGCCGCCGCCGGCGGCTCCATCGTGGCGTGGGCCAGGTGCGGCAGAAAATAGTCGGCCTGGACTCTCTTGGCCGCCTTGGCGTACGCGGCGTCGAAGTCGCCCTCGTTGCGCACCACCTTGCCGGGAGCGCGCGCGGCGGCCTCCATCGTCGCGCGGTAGGCCTTGGAGTCGTACGACGCGTTCGGGCCGTCGTCCCACACGATCTTCAGCGCCTTGCGTCCCTGCAGCGCGGCCCAGGTGTTCTTGGCCACCACCGCCACGCCGCCGAGCGGATTGAAGTTGGCCGGCGGCGCGCTCGGCTCGATCTGCACCACCTTCACAACGCCCGGTACCGTCATCGCGGCCGACGCATCGACGCTGACCACCTTGCCCAGGTAGACCTCGGGACGCGCCACCACCGCGTACAGCATGCCGGGCAGGCGCACGTCCTGGCCGTACACCGCCTTGCCGGTGACGATGTCGCGGCCGTCGACCAGCTTGATGTTGCTCTTGCCGATGTAGCGGAACTGCGAGGGATCCTTTAGCTTGACCTGGTCGCGCGAGGGCACCGGCTGCCTGGCCGCCGCCGCCGCGAGCTGGCCATAGCCGAGCTTGCGGCCGCTTTTGGCGTGCACCACCTCGTGGTTCTTGGCCTGCACTTCACCGACGGGCACCTTCCATCGTTCGGCGGCCGCGCTCTCGAGCATCATGCGCGCCGCCGCGCCGCAGGTGCGCATCGGCATGAAGAAGTGGCGCGTGCTGCGCGAGCCGTCGGTGTCTTGATTGCCGTATCTCTTCTCGTCGCCGGGGGCCTGGATGACTTTGACGCGCTTCCAGTCGGCCTCCAGCTCGTCGGCCACGATCATCGGCATGCTGGTGCGCACGCCTTGGCCCATCTCGGAGCGGTGGCACACGATGCCGACCGTGCCGTCGGCCGCTAGCGACACGAACACCAGCGCATCGTCGACCCAGCCGTTGGGCATGCCGTCGGCGCCGTACTTCTTGGGCTCGGCGGCCTGCCCGCCGGCATACCCGGCCACCAGGATGAGCCCGCCTGCGGCCGAAGCCTTCTGCAGGAACCGACGTCGACCGGTGTTGTCAAGCGTCTCGGCACTGAAGAGGTCTGGACGTGCGTTCATGCTGCACCTCTCTTCGCTGCAACCTGCTTGATGGAAGCGCGTATGCGCGTGTAGCACCCGCAGCGACAGATGTTGCCGCTCATCGCCTGATCGATGTCGACATCGCTCGGGTTCTTCTTCGACTTCAGCAGCACCGCGGCCGACATGCATTGGCCGGCCTGGCAGTAGCCGCATTGCGGGACGTTGTTCTCGACCCAGGCGTCCTGCACCATGCGGCCGATCCGGTCGGCCGAGAGCCCTTCGATGGTGACGACTTTTTTGCCGGCGACCGCGGACACGGGCGTGGTGCACGACCGTACGGCCTGGCCGCCGACATCCACCGTGCAAGCCCCGCAAACGGCGATGCCACAGCCGAACTTGGTGCCGATCAATCCGAACTCGTCGCGCACGACCCACATCAGCGGGGTGTCTGGATGCGATGTCGACGAAACGGCTTTGCCATTGAGGATGAACTTGGTCGCCATGCGTGTCCCTTTCGTCTCACGACATTCGTGGTGTGACGCGGCACCGCAAGCGCCGGCTTCCGGGCCGTCGGGCTGCATGCTCGCGCGCAGGGAGCCGCACCGTATCAGTGGAAACCCGGCGCGTATGATCCGGGGCACGCAGGCGCTGTTCCAAACCAGCACAAGCGCGCCGAATCGTTCACCTGCGCGACAGCAACGTGGATCGTTGCCCACGCGGTTGATGTTCAGCGGACGCTTGCCAGCGGCTCGGCAGCGTCGCACCATGATCAGGAGTGCCCCATGAGATTCATCCTTGTGTGTGCCGCCAGCGCGGCCTTGTTGTTGAGCGCTTGTTCAACCACCAGCCCCGACGTCATCAAGCGCGAGGACGCGCAGCGCATGTCCAACGTGCTCGACGGCGTGGTGCTGTCGACGCGCGAGGTCACGGTGGAAGGCTCGCAGAGCGGTGTGGGTGCCGCAGCCGGCGGCGTGGCGGGCGGCGTGGCCGGCTCCACGGTCGGCAAGGGCAAGGGCGCGATCGTCGGTGGCGTGCTCGGCGCGGTGGCTGGCGGTGTGGCCGGCAACGTGATCGAACGAGGCGCCACGCGTGAAGAGGCGCTCGAGATCCTGGTGCAGCTGAAGAACGGGGAGCGCCGCGCCATCGTGCAGGCCAAGGGCGCTGAGGTGCTTGCGCCGGGCGACCCGGTGATCATCGTCACCACCGGCGGCAAGGCCCGTGTGGTGAAGGCGCCGCGTAGCTGACCACCGACGCGCATCGGGGTCATTGATGGCATGCAATCCGTTTGCGGGTGGGCCCGGCTATCGTTGAAATCGTCAGGCGCGTCCGCCATCGGCGCGCCCGTTCGTCAGGGATTTCGCGATGAACCATCTCAACGAAGGCTTCACGGAGAGACGCAACAACGGAGCCGATCCTCCCGGCCCGGGAGTGCCGGGCTTTTACAGGGTGCGCATCGGGTCATTGGTGGAGATCGGCGACCAGACGCTCGACGAGCGTGGCAGGCCGCAGCCGATCTCGCTTGACCAGGTGGGGCGCCAGGTCACCCGCGACAGCGTGGTACTGCGCATCGACAGGCGACAGCACCACGATTGACGACGCTGGGTAAGCGCCGGCGGCAGACCACGGTCAGCGCCGTTAGGTATCAAACAATTACCGGAATCGCCGCCGCCGTGGCCGCTGCGGTCGTTGCAGGCGGTCCGGTGTTGATGCATGGTCGGCCCCTACGCCGGAAGGCTGCCCGCCCGCGGTGCACTTGATTCAACCCATGGCCAACTCGGGACAGCTGCTCGAATCCACAAGCGCGAATCTCGCAGCAGCCACGGGGTTGGCCGACGTGCCGGCTGACCACACCGAACGACGCCTCGCGCTCGTCGTGGTGCTGGTGTCGGCGGCGCTGTTCGCCGCGGCCGCCATATGGGCCCAGGTCCAGTTGCCCGCGCTGTGGGCCTTCATCCCGACCTACCAGTCAGCGCTTGTCCTGAGCGACCTGATCACCGCGGTTCTGCTGCTTGGACAATGCCGCATCGCGCGATCCAGGGCCCTGCTGATCCTCGCCGGCGGCTACCTGTTCACGGCGGCGGCGACGGTCGCACACACCCTCAGCTTCCCGGGCCTGTTCGCACCGAACGGATTGTTCGGCGCCACGCCGCAGACCACGGCGTGGATCTACATGTTCTGGCACGCCGGGTTCCCGCTCGTGGTCTTGTCTTACGCGTTGCTGCGCGGGCGCCGCGCCGACTCGATCTCGGCGCAGCCGCGGCGCTTGGCCGGCGCGATGCTGCTGACCGGCGCGGTGGCGATCGGAGCGGCGGCGTCGTTCACGATGTGGGCGGTGGGCAGCGGCCTGCCGCCGATCATGCAAGGCAACCGCTACACGCCGACGATGATCGTCGTCGTGACCGGCGTGTGGGGGCTCAGTCTGCTGGCCCTGGCCGCGCTGTGGTGGCGCCGTCGACCTTTCAGCGTGCTCGATCTGTGGCTGTCCGTGGTCATGTGCGCCTGGCTGTTCGATGTCGGCTTGTCGGCGGTGTTCAACGCCGGGCGCTTTGACCTCGGCTTTTACACAGGCCGCGTGTACGGCCTGCTGGCGGCCACCTTCGTGCTGGCCCGCCTGCTGCTGGAAGACGGCGTGCTGCATGTGCGACTGCAGGAATCCCATGCCAAGGAGCAGCAACGCTCGGCGCAGCTGCAGCGCGTGATGCAGCAGCTGCAGCAGGCCAATGTCCAGCTCACGGAGTCGAACCGTCAGCTCGAGGAGCAGAGCCGGTTCAAGTCGGAGTTCCTGGCCAACATGTCGCACGAGCTGCGCACGCCGCTCAATGCGGTGATCGGCTTTTCCGAGATGCTGAAAGACGGCATGGCCGGGGTGCTGACCGAACGCCAGCGCACGTTTGCCGGCCACATCTACAAAGGCGGCCACCACCTGCTGGCCTTGATCAACGACATCCTTGACCTGTCCAAGATCGAGGCCGGCAAGGTCGAGCTCACCCTGGAGCGCGTGACGCTGGACGCCAGCATCAATGAGGCGCTCACGATGGTGGGTGAGCTGGCGCGGGCGCGCAGCGTGCAGGTGACGCCGGAGTTCGACGGCCCGCCCGGTTCGATCCAGGCCGACCGGCGCCGCTTGAAGCAGATCGTTCTCAACCTGGTGGCCAACGCCATCAAGTTCACGCCGGCCGGCGGCCGGGTGAACGTACGGGTCGGCGCGGTGGATCGCGCGCACGCCGAGGCGGCCGTGCCCGGCCCGGGCCAAGGGTTGCGCATGCCGCTGCCGGCGGGGCCCGAGAGCCGTTTCGTCGAGATCTCGGTGCGCGACACCGGCATCGGCATCGCGCACGACGACATTCAGAAGCTGTTCAGGCCGTTCACGCAGATCTCCAACACCGTGACACGAAGCGTGGAGGGCACGGGGCTCGGTCTGGTGATGGTGCAGCGCCTGGCCCAGTTGCACGGCGGCACGGTGGCCGTGAGCAGCGAGCCGGGCCAGGGCAGCTGCTTCACCGTGTGGCTGCCATGGCGCGAAGACGGCCCCTTGTTGACCGAAGGCCACAGCATCGCCAGGACACCGCCGGCGCGGCCGTTGGCACTGGTGGTCGAAGACAACAGCGAGGCGCGGCTGTTGCTCACCGCACAACTCGAGACGCTCGGCTTCACGGTGCGCAGCGTCGGCTCGGGCGAGGCGGCGCTCGACCTTCACGATCAGATCACGCCCGACCTGATCACGCTGGACATCCTGCTGCCGGGCATGGACGGATGGCAGTTCCTGAGTCGGGTGAAGGCCGTGCCCAAGTGGAGCGAGGTGCCGGTGGTGGTGGTTTCGGTGGTGGCCGACCGCAACAAGGGTTTCACGCTCGGCGCGGCCCTGGTGCTGCAAAAGCCGATCGGTCGCGATGCGCTGCTCAATGGACTGCAGCGGTTGGGGCTCAAGCCGAGTGCCGAACGCGACGTGACCGTGCTGGTGGTCGACGACGACCCCGACGCCGTGGAACTGCTGTCCTCGCAGCTGCGGCAAAACCGCTATGCCGTGCTGGCGGCAAGCGGCGGGCGAGCCGGCATCGAACTGGCCCGGCGGCACCGGCCCGACCTGATTGCTCTGGATCTCGAGATGCCCGAGGTCAACGGGTTCGACGTCGTGGAGGCGCTCAAACGCAGCCCCGACACCGCCCGCATCCCGATCGTCGTGGTGACCGCGCAGCACCTCAGCGCCGCCGACCGCAGCCGCCTCAACGGCCACATCTCGGAGATCGTCGGCAAATCGGACTTCAGTCCGGAACGCTTCGTCGACGAGGTGCAGCGCGCGCTGGCGCTGCGGCCGTAGTGCGCCTCACACGCGCGAGTGGTAGGCCGTGCTGGGCTCGAACCAGCGACCAAAGGATTATGAGTCCTCTGCTCTAACCAACTGAGCTAACGGCCCGCGTCACGACTGGTTCGCTCAATTGTAGAAGCGAGTCGCGTCGCATCAGCTCGCCAGCCACAACAGGACCAGCGCGGTGCCGATCGAGGCTACCTTGAGCAGCGCGCGCGCCATATCCTGTTGCGCGCTGGTCGTGCCAGTCCGGCCTGCAGCGGCGTGCAGCACGCAAGGGATGCACAGGGTGTTCATTTCAGTGCCACCTTGCTTCGGCAACGACCGCCGGCACGCCGAAATCGCGGCCGACGGCGCTGCTGGCGAAAAGGTAGTTCTGGCGTGCGCGCGGGCTCAATGCGTCCAGGCTCACCTGGCCAAGCGCGTCACAGGGAAAGGCGAAGCCGCGCCCGCCGTCGAACAGCGACGGGAAACGCAGCACGAATCGTCCGGTTTGCATCGGGCGACGAACAGCGGCGTGATTCATGGCAGGCCTCTTCGGTGGCGCGCGCCGGGACTGGCGCACCCACATTGAGCGCCTGTCGTGTTGTGCATCGGTTTCAACCCGCGAGCGCCGCGTTACCGGTGAAATCGCCCGGGCCCCCGCGTGTCATCGGGCGGCCACCGCCAACACCGATGCTGCGCAGCACCGAACACGACCTTCCGATGCACGCACAGCCATGGATGCCTCCTCCTGGCCCTTGGGCACCCACCTCACCTCGCCGCGCCGTGGCTACGTGCATCACGGCATCTACGCCGGCGAGGGCCGCGTGATCCACTACGCTGGCTTTCACCGCGCGTTCCGTCGTGGCCCGGTCGAGGAGATCTCGCTCGAGCGGTTTGCCGGCGGCCGCGGCGTGCAGGCGGCCTCGGCGAGCGCGGCGCAGTTCGGCGGCACCGAGGTGGTGGCACGCGCACGCACGCGGCTCGGCGAGAACCGCTACCGCGTTTGGAGCAACAACTGCGAGCACTTCGTGCACTGGTGCCTGTCAGGCACCAGCCGCAGCACGCAGGTGGAACGGCTGAGCCGGGGCTTGCGGGCCCTGCTGGCCTGGCGCGCGCCCTCGGGCGGGCGCGTGCTGCAGGCGTGACGACGCGGTGCGGCTACTGCTTGTGCGACAGCGCGTTGCTGACCAGGCGTGACGTGATATCGACGATCTGCACCATGCGGTCGTAGGCCATGCGCGTGGGCCCGATGACGCCCAGCGTGCCGACGATGCGGCCGTTGACCTCGTACGGCGCCGACACGATCGACAGCTCCTCGAACGGCACCACGCCGCTCTCGCCGCCGATGTAGATGCGCACGCCGTCGGCACGGCTCGAAACCTCGAGCAGGCGCATCAGCTCGGTCTTCTTCTCGAAGAGATTGAACAGCTTGCGCAGCGAGCCCATGTCCTGTCCGAAATCCTGCACGCCGAGCAGGTTGCGCTCGCCGGAGACGACCACCTGATCGTCCTGCTGCTGCGCGCCGGTGCCGGTCTGCACCGCCGCTTGCATCAGCTGCGCGATCTCGTCGCTCAGCGCCACGATCTCGCCGCGCAGCCGCTCGCGCATCTGCTCGATGTCGAGGCCCGCGTAGTGCGCGTTGACGTAGTTGGTGGCTTCGATCAGCTCCGACTGCGTGTGGTCGCGCGCGGTGATGATGACGCGGTTCTGCACGTCGCCGTCGGTGGTGACGAGGATCACCAGCACACGCCGCTCGCCCAGGCGCAGGAACTCGATGTGGCGCACCACGCCGCCGTGGCGCGGCGCGGTGACCACGCCCACGAAGTGCGACAGGTTCGACAGCAGCTGGGCGGCCTGCGTGATCACGCGCTGCGGCTGGTCGGGTTGCAGCTGCTCGCGCACGCTTTGCAGCTCGACGCTCAACTGCGACGGTTCCGCCGCCCGCGTCGTCATCATCATGTCGACGAACAAACGATAGCCGCGCGGGGTGGGTATCCGCCCGGCCGACGTGTGCGGGCTGGCGATCAGGCCCAGTTCCTCGAGATCGGCCATCACGTTGCGGATGGTCGCCGGCGACAATTCAAGGCCGGAAGCACGCGACAGCGTGCGCGAGCCCACCGGTTGGCCGTCGGCGATATAGCGTTCGACCAGGGTCTTCAGCAGCGATAACGCGCGCTCGTCCATGTCAAATTTCATTGTACGGAGCGGGCGCATGCGTACGTGGCCCAGGAAAACGCTGTGGTGTAATTCGTTGCATGGGCAGCCGTTTCCGTCACGCGGCTCTGGTGGGCAAGCATCAGGCCGATGGCATACGGCCGGTGCTGGAGGAAATCGCCGCCTACCTCAACGAACAAGGCCTCAAGGTGTCGCTGGAGCGCCAGACGGCGGGATCCACCGGCATCGATCGGTTCGGTGCGCTCGAGCTGGCCGAAATCGGAGCGAGCTGCGACCTGACCGTGGTGGTGGGCGGCGACGGCACGATGCTCGGCGTGGCACGCGAGCTGGCGCGCTACGACATGCCGCTGGTCGGCATCAACCAGGGGCGGCTCGGCTTCATCACCGACATCACGGTCGGCCAGGTGCGCGAGGCGCTGGCACCCCTGGTGGCGGGCGACTACGAGGAAGAACATCGCGCGATGCTCGAGGGCGACGTGTGGCGCGACGGCACGCGCATCTTCGAAGGCCTGTCGATGAACGACGTGGTGGTGAGCCGCGGCGCCACCGCCGGCATGGTGGAGCTGCGCATCGACATCGCCGACGAGTTCGTCGCCAACATGCGCGCCGACGGCCTGATCATCGCGTCACCCACGGGCAGCACGGCTTATGCGCTCTCTGCGGGCGGGCCGATCCTTCATCCGGGCATCGCCGGGTGGGTGCTGGTGCCGATCGCGTCGCACACGCTGTCCAACCGCCCGATCGTGCTGCCCGATTCGGGCGAGGTGCGCATCTCGATCGTCGCCGGCCGCGACGCGTCGGCCAACTTCGACATGCAAAGCCTCACCAGCCTGCAGCATGGCGACCAGATCCGCGTGCGCCGCTCGGCGCACCGCGTGCGCTTCGTGCACCCGCGCGGCTGGAGCTACTACGCCACGCTGCGCCGCAAGCTGCGTTGGTACGAAGGCGTGGTGTGAACATGGACCACCCCCGAAGCGGCCTGGCGGCCGCCTCCCCCTCCAGGGGGCGACACCAGCGGACCGGCAAAGCCGGATCCGCGGTGTCCGCTTGAAGGTACGGCGCAAAGGCCATGTTCAAACGACTGACCTTGAGGGACTTCGTCATCGTGCCGGAGCTCGAGGTCGAGTTTGACGCCGGCTTCTCGGTGCTCACCGGCGAAACCGGCGCCGGCAAGTCGATCCTGATCGACGCGTTGCAGCTCGCACTCGGCAGCCGCGGCGACGTGGGGCTGCTGCGCCAGGGTTGCAGCCGGGCCGAGGTCAGCGCCGAGTTCGACAACCTACCGGCCGCGCTGAAGCCGTGGCTCGAAGAGGCCGGCTTCGACACGCAGGAGTCGCTGCTGCTGCGGCGCACGCTTGACGCGCAAGGCAAGAGCCGCGCATGGATCAACGGCAGCCCCGCCACGATCGCACAGTTGCGCGAGGCGGCCGAGCAGCTGGTGGAGATCCATGGCCAGCACGCGTGGCAGCGGCTCACGCGCGCCGGCGACGCGCGCGCGCTGCTCGATGCGCAGGCAGGCCTCGACGGCGCCCCGCTGGTAGCGCTGCACGCGCGCTGGAAAGCCGCCACGGCGGCGCTGCAGCGGGCGCGCGAGCGCGGCGACGAGATTCAGCGTGAACGTGAGCGTCTGGCCTGGCAGATCCACGAGCTCGATCGGCTGGCGCCCGGCGCCGACGAATGGGACGAGCTCAATGCCGAGCACAGCCGGCTGTCGAACGCGCAGGCGCTGATCGATGCGGCGCGCAGCGGGCTCGATGGCGTGTCGCAGGCCGATGGCAGTGCGCTCGAGCGCACCGGGCAGGCGTTGTCGGCGCTGCACCAGGTGGTGCGCTTCGATGCGGCGCTGAGCGCGGTGATCGAGGTGCTGCAGGGTGCGCAGGCGCAGCTGGGCGACGCCGCGCATTCGCTGCACGCCTACCTCGGCCGCGAGCGCGCCGACGGTGCGCGCCTGGCCGAGCTCGACGCACGCCTGTCGGCCTGGCACGGGCTGGCGCGGCGGCTGCGCCGCCCGCCGGCGGAACTGCCGGCGCTGCTCACTCAATGGAAGGACGCGCTGCGCGCGCTCGACGCCGCAACCGACGTGTCGGGCCTGGAGCAGACGATCGCCCAGGCCGAGCGCGAGTATCGCGTCGAGGCCGCGCGCGTGAGCGCCCTGCGCAAGCAGGCCGCGAGCGCCCTGGCCGATGCGGTGACGCAGGCGATGCAGGGCCTCGGCATGACGGGCGGCCGCTTCGACGTCGCGCTGATTCCGCAGGACCCGCCGCAGAGCTTTGGCCTCGAGAACGTCGAGTTTCAGGTTGCAGGCCATGCCGGCAGCACGCCGCGCGCGCTGGCCAAGGTGGCCTCCGGCGGCGAGCTGTCGCGCCTGGCGCTGGCGATCGCAGTCACCACGTCGCGGGCGCGCGGCGCTGCGCCGGACGCGGGTGCGGGGACGCTGATCTTCGACGAGATCGACGCCGGCATCGGAGGTACCGTGGGCGACGTGGTGGGCGCGCTGATGAAGCAGCTGGGGCAGTCGGCCCAGGTGCTGTCGGTCACGCACCTGGCGCAGGTGGCCGCCTGCGGAGACCACCATTGGGTGGTCAGCAAGCGTCAGGTGGCGGGGCGCGCGCAGAGCGACCTGCAGCGCGTGAGCGGCGAAGCGCGCGTGGCGGAGATCGCCCGCATGCTCGGCGGCGAGCGCCTGTCGGGCACCGCACACGCGCAAGCCTTGCTGCAAGGTGCGGCGACGCCGGCACCACGCGCCGCGAAACGGCGCTCGCGCACGTGAACGCGCCCGCGCCACACGCAGCAGCGCCGTCCGATGCGGCATCGGCGGCTGCACCGACCGGCACGGCGCCCGGCGCGCCGCTGCGTGAGGTGGTGCTGGTCACCGGCATCTCCGGGTCCGGCAAGTCGGTGGCGCTGCACGCGCTGGAAGACGCCGGCTACTTCTGCGTCGACAACCTGCCACCGGAGCTGCTGCGCGAGTTCGTGCGCCTGGAGCACGCGCGCGACACCCACCGCATCGCAGTGGCGGTGGACGTGCGCGCGGCACGCTCCTTGCCCGCCTTGGTCCCGCTGATGGACGAGATGCGTGCCGACGGCGTGCAGATCCGCTCGCTGTTCCTCGATGCGACCACCGACTCGTTGGTGCGACGCTTCTCCGAGACGCGCCGGCCGCACCCGCTGGCCAATCCGTCGGCCAGCGACACGCAGCACGCGCTGATCGACGCGATCGAGCTCGAGCGCCTGCTGCTCGGCGAGCTGCGCGAGGTGTCGACGGTGATCGACACGAGCCAGCTCCGACCGGCCGACTTGCGCGGCTGGGTGCGCCGACTGGTGCAGGCGCGCCGCGCCGCGCTGACGCTGGTGTTCGAGTCGTTCGCGTTCAAGTTCGGCGTGCCGCTGGACGCCGACTACGTGTTCGACGTGCGCATGCTGCCGAACCCTTACTACATCCGCGAGCTGCGCGCGCTCAGCGGCTCCGACGCACCGGTGGCCGACTACTTGCGCGCGCAGCCCGAGAGCGAGGAGATCCTGGCGCAGATCGAGGCCTTTCTGCGACGCTGGCTGCCGGTGTTCGAGGCCGACCAGCGCAGCTACCTCACCGTGGCGATCGGCTGCACCGGCGGACAACACCGCTCGGTGTACATCGTCGAACAACTGGCGCGGCGATTCGCCGACTTCGGCACGGCGCTGGTGCGGCACCGCGAACTGGACACCGTCGATTGAACGAACCCACTTCTGATTCCAGCGGCGATCCGCACAGCCTGCCGCATCTAGCGCTGTTCCCGCTGCAAAGCGTGTTGTTTCCGGGCGCCCAGCTGCAGCTGCGCGTGTTCGAGCCGCGCTACCTCGATCTGGTGAGCCGGTGCCTGCGCGAGAAGCAGCCCTTTGGCGTGGTGTGTCTGCGCCAGGGCTCGGAGGTGCGCACACAAAACGACGAGCCGGTGCTGCTGGAGTCCACCGGCGTACTGGCCGAGCTGCAGGAAGTCGATGCGGAGCAGGCCGGCGTGCTGCGGGTGAAGTGCCTCGGCACGCAGCGCTTCGAGATCGACGAGCCGCTGCAGCAGCCCGACGGGCTGTGGACCGCGCGCGCCTGGCTGGTGGACGACGACCCGGTGCTGGCGCCGCCGGCCGCGATGCTGGCGACCGTGAAAGCACTGGCCAGCGCGATCGGCGCGCTCGAGCGCAAGAGCGGATCCCCGTTTAGCAAGCCCTACCACTTCGACGACGCCGGTTGGGTCGCCAACCGCTGGTGCGAGCTGTTGCCGATCTCGCTGGCCGCCAAGCAAAAGCTGATGGAGCTCGAAGACCCGCAGATGCGGCTGCGTCTGGTCGACGAATACCTGCGCGGCAAGGGCGTGGTATCGGGCTGAAGTTGAACCTTGCGGGATTGATTCGCGCCTCCCAGCGGGACCGTCGGCCCGGGGCGGCCTGGCTCCGTCCGAGCCGATTCAACCGCCGCTGTTGAGCAGCTTGCGCACCGGCGAGGGCAGGCTCATCGCCAGCGCATCGTTCAGCGGCAGCCAGCGCGCCGGGCCCAGGCTGGCGGCGATGCGTTCGCGCGCCGCGGCATCCGTGCGCGCCGGCAGGTCCCAGCGCAACGGCCGCAGCTGCCAGTCAAAGTGCGTGAGCGCATGGGCGATCGGCGGCAGCTCGACGCCTCGCCCCGACCACTGCGCTGCCTGGGCGCGCGCCGCCGCAAGATCACTCATCTCGGGCAGGCTCCACAATCCGGCCCACACCCCGCGCTCGGGGCGCCGCACCAGCAGCACATCGTCGCGATGGCGCAGCCACAGCAGCGCGTTGCTGCGGCTGCCACGCTGCAGGCGGCGCGACTTCAGCGGCAGTGCAGCGGTACGGCCGGTGCGGCGCGCCACGCAGTCGGCGTGCAACGGACACAGCAGGCAGCGCGGCTGGCGCGGCAGGCACACCGTGGCGCCGAGATCCATCAGTCCTTGCGTGTAGCTCGGCATCTGCGTTGCCGGCGGCAGCAGCGACTGGGCGTGCAGCCACAACTCGCGCTGCGATGACGCGCTGGCAAGGTCGCCCTCGAAGCCGATGTGGCGCGCCAGCACGCGCTTGACGTTTCCGTCGAGGATGGCGGCGCGCTCGTGAAAGCAGAACGCCGCGATCGCTGCCGCGGTCGACGGCCCGATGCCGGGCAATTGGGCCAACGCGGCAGCACTGCGCGGAAACGCGCCGCCATGATCGCCCACCACGGTCCGCGCGCAGCGGTGCAGATAACGCGCACGGCTGTAGTAGCCCAGGCCGCTCCAAAGTGCGAGCACGTCGTCCAGCGGCGCAGCCGCCAACGCCGCGACGTCGGGAAATCTGGCGATGAAGCGCTGGTAGTACGCCAGTGCCGTGGCCACCTGCGTCTGCTGCAGCATCACCTCCGACAGCCACACGCGGTATGGATCGCGCTCGCCCTGCCACGGCAGGCCGCGCCGGCCCTGCGCGAGCTGCCACGCGACCACGCGCTCGGCAACCTTGGACTTCGATGCGCTTGGCGTGCTCACACGCGCAGGCTACAGGATGGCGGGGCCTGCCCCGCCTTGACCGTTGTGCTAAGCGGAGCCGCTGGCGGCCTCGACCGGCGCCGCGCTCAGGCTGGGCTTGGCACGCACCAGTGACAGGTGCGGCGCACGGTCGGCGCTGTCACCGATCGACGGCGGCGTTGCGGCCACCGCCCGCAATGCCGCGGTCAGCTCATCGACCCTGGTGATCCAAAGCGTCAGGCGCTCGTCTTGCGCCTGCACTTCGGCGATGCGGCGCTCCAGCTCGCCGGCCGCGCCCTGGATGCGCTCCAGCGCCTCGCGACGGCGCTTGAAGCCCTTGCGGCGGTCGCGCAGCTGGGATTCCATCTGCGCGGCGTTGGAGCGGCTCCACATCTCGATGTCGCCGGCGGCGTTCTCGAACACGACACGCAACTTGGACACCAGCATGCGCATGAACTGGTCGAGAAAGCCGGGCTCCGACAAGCGCCACGCGTTGGCGGCGCCGAGGTACTTGGTATAGCTCGACTCGATCAGCGTCAGCTCGCGCTCGTAGCGCTCCATGCTCGGCACGGGCGGCACCGCCAGCGCAAAACCGTATTCGGCGTTGAGCTGCTTGAAGGTGCCTTGCACCATCTGCTCGATCTCGCCGACTTTCTGCGTCGCCTGCGTCATCGTCGCGCGCAGCCGCTCGCACAAGCCGACAAACGCCTTGCGCGCGCCGAGCTTGAACCAGCTTGCGTCGCTGGTCTTGCGCATCAGGGCCACCTCGTCGCGCACGCGGTCGCTCGACAGCAGCTGCATCACCTGCTTGAGCTGGCGTGCATGCACCGCCTTGAGCGCCGTCAGCCGCACGGTGCAGCGCTCGAACTCGGCCGCATCGGCCTGCGTCCGCTCAAGCATCAGCTTGACCTTGCTGCCGCTCTTGCCGCGCAGGCCGCGCAGCTCGAGCAACTGCTCGGCGAGCTGGCGCCGCTGATCGTTGAGCCGGCGCGTGGCGTGCTGGCGCAGCGCTTCCATGCCGTCGACGGCGATGCGGCCGACCACCGCGCTGCGCTGCGGCATCAGCTGCGCCGACAGCGCCTCCTCGAGCATTGGCAGGCGGCTGGCCTGCAGCGCCGCGTCGTTGCCGGCCACGCGGGCCGCCAGCGCGTCGCGCGCCGACAGCGGGAACACCCGCGCGCCGTCGATCGCCAGCGTCTGCGCCACGACTTCACACTGCTTGGCCACCTGCCGCTCGACCTCCTCGCGCGAGCTCAGCGGATCGGCCAGCGTGTCGATCTTGTTCAGCACGACAAAACGCTCGAGCGCACGGCCATCGAGGTGGTCGCGCCAGATTTCGAGATCTGACTTGGTGACCCCGGTGTCGGCGCCCAGAATGAACACCGTGGCGTGCGCCGAAGGCAGCAGGCCGAGCGTCAACTCCGGCTCGGCCCCGATGGCGTTCAGGCCGGGCGTGTCGATCACGACCAACCCGCGTTTGAGCAGCGGGTGCGGGTAGTTGATCAACGCATGGCGCCAGGCCGGCACTTCCACTGTGCCGTCGGCCGCCTGCGGCGGGTTGTCCTCGGGATGTTCGTCGTTCCAGAAGCCGAGTTGGCGCGCCTCGTCCAGCGACACGTGCGTCGTGCGCTTGACCTCGGCCAGCGCCTCGGCGAGTTGTGCCGCTTCGAGCACTGGGAGCTCGATGCGCTTCCACAGATCGAGCCGATCGCGCAGGTCGGCCAGCGACACCGCGCGCAGGCGCGTGTCGATCGGCAGCAGCGACACGCCTGGCGGCTGGTCGGGATCCCAGGCCAGTTCCACCGGGCACATCGTCGTGCGGCCGGGCGTGGCCGGCATGACCCTGCGGCCAGCGTCGGCGAAGAAGATCGCGTTGATCAGCTCGGATTTGCCGCGCGAGAACTCGGCCACAAACGCCAAGACGAGGCGATCGCTGGCAAGGCGCTGGCGCAGCGCATCGATCTGTGCCGCGGCCGACGAATCGCGCAGTTCGTGGTCAACCAGGAACGCCGAGAACTGCTCGACGGAGCGGTCGAGCGCACGGCGCCAGTCGGCCAGAGCGTCCAGGCGACGCGCGAGGGTGGAAGTCATTGGGCCCAACAGGAGAGATCTGCCGAACGATCCTAGCTCAGACCCTCTGGTGCAGCCGCAACGCGATACATCTGCTGACAGGGCTTGCGGCACGGCCACCACATAGTGCGCAGCGCCTCGGTATGCGGTGGACCCCGCGTGTGCCGCGGGACCTCAGCGACGCTGGCAGAGAGGGCAGAAGAAGCTGGACCGCTGGCCCTGCACCACGCGGCGCACCGCGCCGCCGCACGCGGGACAAGGCTGGCCCTCGCGTCCATAGACACGGGCGTTTGACTGGAACTCGCCGGCCATGCCGTGCGAATCGCGAAAGTCGCGCAGCGTGGAACCTCCGAGCGCCACCGCTTCGGACAGCACATCGCGCAACGCGTGCAACAAGCGCTCGCAACGCGGCAGGGAGAGCCGGTCGCAGCGCGTGCGCGGGTCGATGCCGGCGCGAAACAGCGCCTCGCACGCGTAGATGTTGCCGGCGCCAACCACGATGTCGCCGGCCAGCAGCGCCGCCTTGATCGACGTGCGCCGGCTGCGGCAACCGGCATGGAGCGCGGCCGCCGTGAACGCGGCGTCGAACGGCTCGGCGCCCAGCCCGCTCAGCAGGCGCACCGCAGGCGGCGAGTCGAGCGCATCGGACCACAAGACGGCGCCGAAGCGGCGTGGATCTGTGAGGCGAAGCACACCGGCGGTGCTGACAAGCTCGAAGTGGTCGTGCACACCGCGCGGCGGAGCCGCACGTTCGTGCAGCGCAAGCGACCCCGACATGCCCAGATGCCACAACAGGCCACCTCGGCGCTTGACCCCCTCAAGCGGCATCCAGATGTATTTCCCGCGCCGCGACAAGGGTCCGATGGCGAGATCGTGCAAGGTGCGCGGCGCCACGCCGAGCGGCCAGCGCAGCGGCTTGCCGACGTGCACGGCGCGCACCCGGGCCCCTTGGAGGCGCTCGGCCAGACCGATTCGCGTGACCTCCACCTCGGGCAACTCGGGCATGCCGGGATTATCCCTGCCGCCTCGAGGTGAGCGGCCTAGAATGGCCGTGGACTTCTGGAGTTGGTTGTGCAGGCTCGCGGCAAAGGCGGTCGTGCGGTGATCGGTGGGCTGTTGACCGCAGTCGCGTTGGCCTGCGCGCACGCGCAGGTGCCGGAGCAGTCCTCGCCGTCACCCGCAGCACCACCGGCGACGCAACCCGCCGCGCCGAAAACCGCACCCGCCAAGCCAGCGCCGGAAAACTCGTCGCTCGATGCCCCGCTGTTCTACCAGCTGCTGATCGGCGAACTGGAGCTGAGCGCGGGGCGTGCCGGCTCGGCCTACGAGGTGGTGCTCGACGCGGCGCGGCGCACGCGCGACGAGGCGCTGTTCAAGCGCGCAGTCGACATCGCGCTGCAAGCGCGCGCCGGAGAGCAAGCGCTCGACGCCACGCGCGCATGGCGGCAATCGGCCCCCGATGCGCTCGATGCACGGCGCTACCAGTTGCAGATCCTGATCGCGCTCAACCGGATCGAAGACGCCGGCGAGCCGCTGAAGAGCTGGATCGCGCAGAGCACCCCGGAGCAGCGCAACGGGCTGATCACCGCAACGCCGCGTCTGCTGGCCCGCGCGACCGATCGCAAACAGGCTGCCACGCTGCTGGAGCAGTGGCTGGCGCCTTATCGCGATGCACCGGCTACTCGCACTGTCACCCGTGTCGCGCTGGCCCGCGCATGGCTTGCGGCCAGCGAACCCGGCAAGGCGCTTCAGCTCGCCCAGCAAGCAGCGGCCGACGAACCCGACTCGCCCGGCCCGGTGCTGCTCGCGATCGAGCTGATGCCGATGCAGGCCGAGGCCGAGACCATCGCCACCCAGTACCTTGCACGGCCGCAGATCGAGACCGCAGTGCGCCTGAGCTACGTCCGCGCGCTCACGCAGGTGCAGCGCTACGCTGAAGCTGCGCAGCACCTCGATCGCTTGACACAGGTCGAGCCGAATCTGCCGACACCCTGGCTCACGCTCGGCGCGTTGCGCCTCGACCTGAAGCAGCCGCGCGAAGCGGAGGCTGCGCTGATGCGGTTCGTCGAGTTGGTGCAGAAGCCGCCGGTGGGCGGGGCCGAGGCAGCTGAGGCCGAGGCGGCGGCTGAGGCGGGCGACGATCGCGGCCTCACTCAGGCATGGCTGCTGCTGGCGCAGATCGCCGAGCAGCGCGGCGACCTGAAAGCGGCCGAGGCATGGCTCGCAAAGATCGACAACCCGCAGCGCGCGCTCGACGTGCAGAGCCGCCGCGCATCGCTGCTGGCGCGACAGGGCCAGCTGGCGCAGGCGCGCGAAGTGATCCGGCGCGTGCCCGAGCGCAACGACGGCGATGTGCGCGCCAAGCTGCTGGCCGAGGTGCAGTTGCTGCGCGAGTTCAAGCGCTGGCAGGAAGCCACCGATGTCCTGGCTGCCGCCAACAAGCGCTTCGTCGACGATGCAGATCTGCTCTACGAACAGGCCATGCTCGAGGACAAGCTCGAGCGCTACGCCGAGATGGAACGGCTGTTGCAGCGCGTCATCGCCCTCAAACCCGAGCATCCGCATGCGCACAATGCGCTGGGCTACTCGCTGGCCGATCGCCGGCTCCGCCTGCCGGAAGCCAAGGCCTTGATCCAGAAGGCCATGAAGCTCGCACCGGGCGACCCGTTCATCATCGACAGCATGGGCTGGGTCGAGTACCGCATGGGCAACCGCGAGGAAGCGCTCAAGTGGTTGCGGCAAGCCTACGCCGCTCGTCCGGACACCGAGATCGCCGCCCACCTGGGCGAGGTGCTGTGGGCCATGGGCCAGCGCGACGAAGCGCGCCGCATCTGGCAAGACGCGCGCGGTCGCGATGCCGCCAACGAGGTGCTGAAGGAGACACTGGCGCGTCTCAAAGTCAGCCTGTGAACCCGTGAGCCTGCGCGCCGTCGCCCTCCGGCGCCTTGCTGCCGGTGCCGCGGCGCTCGCCGGGTTGGCCGGCTGCGCCAGCCTGCAGACGCCCCATGCGGACGGCACCCAGGTGCTCACGGGTCGGCTGAGCGTGCGCGTGGAATCCGATCCGGTGCGCGCGCTGAGCGCGGCGTTCGAGCTAAGCGGCAACGCGCGTGAAGGCGCGATGGCGCTGACCTCGCCGCTCGGCAACACGCTGGCGCAGGCACGCTGGAAACCCGACGACGTGGTGCTCGAGACCCCGGGCTCGCAGCAGCGCTATCCCGACCTGGACACCCTGGCCGAGCGTGCGCTCGGTGAGCGTGTACCGTTGGCGGCGCTGTTCGATTGGCTGCGCGGGCGCCCGTGGGCCGGCGCCCGCAGCGAGGCGCTCGCCGACGGCGAAGCCGGATTCTTCCAACTCGGCTGGCGCATCGGACTGGCGCGCTTCGAGCAGGGGTGGGTCGAGGCACACCGCGAGGCACCGCCGGCGGTCACGATGCGCGCCCGGCTGGATGGGCCTGCCGCGCAATGAACGCCGCCTACGAGTTGACCGCGCCGGCCAAGGTCAACTTGTTCCTGCACGTGATCGGCCGGCGCGCCGACGGCTACCACCTGCTGCAATCGGTGTTCATGTTGATCGACTGGGCCGACACCCTGCACATCGAAAGGCGCAGCGACGGCAAGCTTCAGCGCCACGACCTCGGCGCGCCATTGCCGCCGGATGACCTTTGTCTGCGCGCCGCACGGGCGCTGCAGCAGGCCAGCGGTTCCGGCTACGGCGCGGACATCCACATCGACAAGCGCGTGCCGGCCGGCGCCGGCCTCGGCGGCGGCAGCTCCGATGCCGCAACGACGTTGCTGGCGCTCAACCGGCTGTGGGCTCTGCACTGGCCGCGGGCGAAGCTGGCGTCGATCGCCCTCACGCTGGGGGCCGACGTGCCGTTCTTCCTGCACGGCCGGCATGCCTTCGTCGAAGGCATCGGCGAGCGCATCACGCCGGTGGTTCTGCCGCTCACTTGGCTGGCGGTGGTCAAGCCCCAGGCGTCGCTGGGCACGGCGCAGATCTTCGGCAGCCCGGCGCTGGAGCGCGCGACCCCGGCTGTTATACTCGCCGACTTTCTCGCAAACACCGAGCTGGGCGACAACCACGCTGCGGGATTCGGGCGCAACGACCTTCAGGCCGTCGCCCTTGCCGAGTGCGCCGAGGTGGGCCAGGTGGCCGATTGGCTGCAAGCGCGCTTCGGCAACAGCCGCATGTCTGGTTCGGGCAGTGCGGTGTTCGCGAGAGCCGGCACGGGTGATCGACCGTTGGCGACTTGGGGCGAGGACGAACTCCCCGCCACCTGGGTTGGTCGCATGTGCCGCAGCTTGCCGGTGCACCCGTTGGCGCACTGGGCCGGCTGAGCCGGTTTCGAGGGGTGCGGTCGGCAACGGACGCACCTGTGTAGGGGAGTCGCCAAGTTGGTTAAGGCATCGGATTTTGATTCCGACATTCGAGGGTTCGAATCCTTCCTCCCCTGCCAGATCTCCCGCCGCACCTGAGAGGCCCAGCGCCGTGCTGTTCAACACCGTGCTCTTCACCGGCAATGCCAACCCGGCGCTGGCGCGCGAGATCGCCCAGACCCTGGGCGTGGAGCTGGGCAAGGCCAAGGTGAGCCGCTTCTCCGACGGCGAAGTCGACGTCGAGATCCAGCAGAACGTGCGCGCACGCGATGTGTTCGTGGTGCAGCCGACCTGCGCGCCAACCAACGAGTTCCTGATGGAGCTGATGATCATGGTCGATGCGTTCAAGCGCGCCAGCGCGCGCCGCATCACCGCCGTGATTCCGTACTTCGGCTATGCGCGGCAGGATCGCCGCCCGCGCTCCACGCGCGTGCCGATCAGCGCCAAAGTGGTGGCCAACCTGCTGGAGACGGTGGGCGTCGAGCGGTTGCTGACGATGGACCTGCACGCCGACCAGATCCAGGGCTTCTTCGACATCCCGGTCGACAACATCTACGCCTCGCCGGTGCTGCTGTCCGACCTCAAGAGCAAGGCCTATCCCAACCTGGTGGTGGTATCGCCCGATGTCGGCGGCGTGGTGCGCGCGCGCGCGCTGGCCAAGCAGCTTGGCAGCGACCTAGCCATCATCGACAAGCGGCGCGCTGCAGCCAACGTGTCGGAGGTGATGCACGTCATCGGTGAGATCGAGGGCCGCAACTGCGTGATCATGGACGACATGATCGACACCGCAGGCACGCTGGTGAAGGCCGCCGAGGTGCTGAAGGAGCGCGGCGCCAAACGCGTCTACGCCTATTGCACACATCCGGTGTTTTCCGGTCCGGCGATCGAACGCATCACCAAGAGCCAGCTCGACGAGGTGGTGATCACCAACACCATCCCGCTCAGCGATGTCGCGCTGGCGTGCAAGAAGATCCGGCAGCTGTCTGTCGCGTTCTTGTTTGCCGAGACGATCCGACGGATTTCCGATGGCGAGTCGGTGACGTCGCTGTTTGCGGAGCAGAACAACAATTTCTGATAGGACAGCGGGTTCCCTTGCGGGAACCCTTTCTGGTTTTGGACTCGGCCGAGTCCTATGTCGAGGAGCCTGGTCGCGGGCCCTCATTCACTTGGAGTGAAAAATGAAGTTCGTCGCTTTCGAGCGCACACAGCAGGGGACCGGAGCGAGCCGCCGCCTGCGCAGTTCGGGCAAGGTGCCCGGCATCGTCTACGGCGCGGGTGACCCGCGCACGATCGAGGTCGATCACAACGCGCTGTTCCACGCGCTGAAGAAGGAAGCCTTCCATTCTTCGGTGCTCGAGATGGAGCTCGCGGGCCAGACGCAGAAGGTGCTGCTGCGCGATTTTCAGATGCACCCGTGGAAGCAGCAGGTTCTGCACATCGATTTCCAGCGCGTCGATGCCAACACGCGCGTGCGCATCAAGGTGCCGTTGCACTACAGCGGCGAAGAGAACTCGCCCGCGGTCAAGACTGACAAGTGCCTGGTCAACCACGTGGCCACCGACGTCGAGGTCGAGTGCCTGGCCACGCAGCTGCCCGAGTTCATCGGCGTCGACCTGAGCGCGCTGGTCAAGGGCCAGTCGCTGCACGTGTCCGACATCGTGCCGCCGGCCGGCGTGCGCATCGTGCGGCACGGCAAGCTCAACCCGGTGATCGTCGCGGTGACGATGCCCAAGGTCGAAGAAGAGGAAGTCGCGGCCGCTGAGGCGGGCGCGGCGCCCGGCGGTGCCCCGGCGGCCGGCGCGGCTCCGGCGCCCGCTGCTGCACCGGCCGCCAAGGCAGCTGCCAAGGCGCCGGCGGCACCCGCCAAGGACGACAAGAAGAAGAAGTGACGAGGCCGCGCCTGGCTTGGCGCGCCTCCCCCATCAGCGGCCCCCCGACGGGGGCCGTTTTGTTTTGCACCGGCCTCGATAATTGCACCCATGATTCGATTGATCGTCGGCCTCGGCAACCCAGGCACCGAATACGAGCGCACCCGCCACAACGTGGGCTTCTGGTGGGTCGACGGCGCCGCGCGCAAGCTCGGGGCGTCGCTGAAGCACGACCGTGCTTATCACGGCCTGCTGGCGCGCGTGAACCGTGCCGACGGGCCGCTGTACCTGCTGGAACCGCAGACCTACATGAACCTGTCGGGCAAGTCGGTGGCGGCGCTGGCTCGCTTCTTCAAGATCGCCCCGCAGGACGTGCTGGTCGTGCACGACGAAATCGATCTGCCGCCGGGCCAGATGAAGGTCAAGCTCGGCGGCGGTGTGGCCGGCCACAACGGCTTGAAGGACCTGCAGGCCCAGCTCGGCACCGCTGACTTCTGGCGCCTGCGCATCGGCGTGGGCCATCCCGGCAACCGCGACGAGGTGGCCGACTGGGTGCTGCGCAAGCCCTCGCCCGAGCAGCGCGAGTTGATCGAATCATGCGTCGAGCGTTCGCTCGATGCGCTGGACCTGTTGATCGATGGACCGATGGAGCGCGCGATGATGAAGATCCACGCCAAACCCAAGGTCGCGGCGGCGACCCCGGTGAACGGAGCCGCCCCGGCGGCGCCAGCAAAATGAGCCGGGCCACCGGTTTGGTCGTGCTCACCCTGCTCTGGGTGGGCTCCGCATCGGCACAGACGCAGGTCTACCGGTGCGGCCCGGATGGCCGTGCCTACTCGCAGGAGCCCTGCGCACAGGGCCGCACGATCGACGTGGGCGACCCGCGAAGCGCACAGCAGGCTGCGCAGACCCGCCGGGCCGCGTTGCGCGATGCGCGCGCGGCCGACGAACTGGAGCGCGCCCGGTTGCACGCCGAGCGCCTGGCCGCGCGCCAGGGACCAGCGTTGATCGGTGGTTCCAAGGCCTCGCTGGGCGAAGTCTCCTGCGCAAAGGGCGCGGCGTGCAAGCCGGCTGCGTCGAAGCGCCGGTCCGACAAGCCGCACACCGTCACGCTGTATCGCGGCGCCCAGGCGTCGCGCTGACGCGCTCTTCAGGCCTTGGCTTCGGTCTTGGCGCGCACCAGGGCGGAAAACTTGGCCCACAGCTGGTCACGCGTCTCCACATGCTGTGGGCTCACCGGGATGCAGGCGACCGGACACACCTGCACGCACTGCGGCTCGTCGAAGTGACCGACACACTCGGTGCACTTCCTCGGGTCGATTTCGTAGATCTCGCTGCCGAGCGAGATCGCTTGGTTCGGGCACTCGGGCTCGCAAACGTCGCAATTGATGCACTCGTCGGTGATCATCAGGGCCATACCGCAACCCTACAGCAGATCAAGTGTCCTCGGTGCGCGTGACCCGATCCTGCAGCCGGCGCAGCACCGAAGGTGCCACGAACTTCGACACGTCGCCGCCCAGCATCGCGATCTCGCGCACAAAGGTGCCGCTGACGAACTGGTATTGGTCCGATGGCGTCATGAAGATGGTTTCGACATCGGGCATCAGTTGCCGGTTCATGCCGGCCATCTGGAACTCGTATTCGAAGTCGCTCACCGCGCGCAGGCCGCGCACCACCACCTTGCCGCCGTTTTCAACCACGAAGTCGCGCAGCAGGCCGCGAAATGCCACCACGTCGACGTTCTTGTAAGGCGCCGCCACCTCGCGCGCGATGTCGATGCGCTCGTCGATGGTGAACATCGTGCGCTTGTGATGGCCCGCAGCCACCGCCAGCAGCAGCTTGTCGAACAGTCCGCTCGCGCGACGCATCAGGTCTTCATGGCCCAGCGTCATCGGATCGAAAGTGCCGGGATAGACGGCGATCAGCGGACTGCGGTGCGCCATGTCGGCTCTCCTGGTCTGAGGGCGCGGGCAGTTTAGCTGTTGCGCCGCAGCACCTGAGCCCAGACCGACCCGATGCGGGCTTGCCGCCAAGGCATGAATCCCTGCGGCGCCACCAGAGCGGCGTCAGCTGCCTCCACATAGAGTGCGCCGAATGATTTGACCAAGTGAGTGGACGCTTCGACAGCTGCAGACAACAGCGCAGGCGCATCAAACGGCGGGTCGAGCAACACCAGATCAAACTGGCCGGGCGAGGCAGCGCGCATCCACGACAACGCATCCGCGCGCTCGACCCGCACCGCATCGGCTTTGAGCCGCTGCTGGCTTGCGCGCAGCAGGGCAACCAGGTCGGGGTCGCGCTCCAGCATGATCACCGATGCCGCCCCGCGCGATGCCGCCTCGAACCCGAGCGCACCGCTGCCGGCGAACGCGTCGAGGCAGACCCAGCCCGAAAGATCCTGCCCCAGCCAGTTGAACAAGGTTTCGCGCAGCCGCTGCGGGGTCGGTCGCAGGCCCGGCTTGTCCGGCACGGGAAGCTTGCTGCGCTTGAAGACCCCCCCGACGATGCGCACCTCGTGCGGCAGGTCGGCCGGGCCGGCCCGCGGGCGGCCGCGCTTCACTGCCGCACGGCCACGCCGCAGCTCGCCATCAGCGCCTTGGCCTGGCCGACGGTGTACTCGCCATAGTGGAAGATGCTTGCCGCCAGTACCGCGTCGGCTCCGCCGATCCGGATGCCGTCCACCAGGTGCTCAAGCGTGCCCACGCCGCCGGAAGCGATCACCGGCACGGGCACCGCATCGACCACCGCCCGCGTCAGCTCGAGATCGAATCCGCTCTTCGTGCCGTCGCGGTCCATGCTGGTGAGCAGGATCTCGCCCGCGCCCTGATCGACCATGCGGTTCGCCCATTGCACGGCGTCCAGGCCCGCGTTGCGCCGCCCGCCATGGGTGTAGACATCCCAGCCGGCTCCGCGCGCGACAAGGTCAGCGCCGACGCGGCGCTTGGCGTCGATGGCCACCACGATGCACTGCGCCCCGTACTTGTCCGACGCGTCGCGGATCAGCTGCGGGTTGGCCACCGCAGCGGAATTGAAGCTGATCTTGTCGGCACCGGCGTTGAGCAGCCGCCGCACGTCGGCCACCGAGCGCACGCCGCCGCCCACGGTGAGGGGGATGAATACCTGCGACGCCACCGCCTCGATGATGTGCAGGATCACGTCGCGGTCGTCGCTGGTGGCGGTGATGTCGAGGAACGTGAGCTCGTCGGCGCCCTGCTCGTTGTAGCGCGCCGCCACTTCCACCGGATCGCCGGCGTCGCGCAGGCCGACGAAGTTGACGCCCTTGACCACACGGCCGGCGGTCACGTCAAGGCAGGGGATGATGCGTTTGGCGAGCATGTCTGGAAACGGCGCGCGAGCAGCGCCCTGGTGGAAATCAACCGCCGTTCAGCTCGTCGACGCGCTTCTGCGCCGCGACGAAGTCGAGCGAGCCGTTGTAGAGCGCTCGCCCGCAGATCACGCCCTGCACGCCTTCTTGTTCGACCGCGCAGAGCTTCTCGATGTCGGCGATGCCGCTCAGGCCGCCGGATGCGAACACCGGGATCGTGAGCGCCTGCGCGAGCTTGACCGTGGCCTCGATGTTCACGCCGGTGAGCATGCCGTCGCGGCCGATGTCGGTGTAGACGACGGCTTCGACGCCGTAATCCTCGAACTTCTTGGCCAGGTCGATCACTTCATGGCCGGTGAGCTTGCTCCAGCCGTCGGTGGCAACCTTGCCGTCCCTGGCATCGAGCCCCACGATCACGTGGCCGCCGAAGGCGCTGCAGGCGTCCTTGAGGAAGCCCGGGTTCTTGACCGCCGCAGTGCCGATGATCACGTAGCTCAGCCCGTCGTCGAGAAAACGCTCGATGGTGTCGAGGTCGCGCAGGCCGCCGCCCATCTGCACCGGGATCTGGTCGCCGACTTCGCGCACGATCGCCTTGACCGCGGCCTCGTTGACCGGCTTGCCGGCGAACGCACCGTTGAGGTCCACCAGGTGCAGGCGGCGCGCGCCCGCGTCGAGCCAGCGGCGCGCCATCGCGGCCGGGTTGTCGCCGAAGGTGGTGGCCGTCTTCATGTCGCCCTGTTCGAGGCGGACACACTTGCCGTCTTTCAGATCGATCGCGGGGATCAGCAGCATGGCTCGTCCGAGCGGATGCGGTCTCGCTGTGCGGGGGTGGTGATTGTTTTGCTCTTGGGCCTTCGATGGCGCGGCGCTCCAGGCCGCTGCGCGTTCAAGGCGTCCAGGCGAGAAAGTTCCGATAGAGGGTCAGACCGTGGGTGGCGCTCTTCTCTGGGTGGAACTGGGTGGCAAAAATGTTATCGCGCGCCACTGCGCAGGTAAAGCGCCCGCCGTAGTCGCTGTCCGCGGCGCTGTGGCATTCGTCCGACGGTATCGCGTAGTAGCTGTGCAGGAAATAGAAGTAGCTCTCATCTGGCACGTCGCGCCACATCGGATGCGAGGCGCCCGGCCGCTGGCGCACCTGGTTCCAGCCCATCTGCGGCAGCTTGAAGTGGCTGCCGTCGCTCTGAAAACGACCTTCGAGCCTGAACCGCACCACGCGCCCCGGGATCAACCCCAATCCGGGCGTGTCCTGCTCTTCACTGTGGTCGAGCAACATCTGCATGCCGACGCAAACGCCCATCAACGGCTTGCGGCGCACGGCTTCGAGCACTGCCGGTTTCAAGCCGGTGGTCTCGAGCTCGCGCATGCAGTCGCGCATCGCACCCTGACCCGGCAGCACCACACGATCGGCCGACGCCACCTGTTCCGGGCGCGATGCGATCACGACCTCCCAATCCGTGCCGGCCGCCACATGCTTGACCGCCTGCGCCACCGAGCGCAGGTTGCCCATGCCATGGTCGACCACCCCTACACGCCGTGCCATGGTCAGTGTGCCCCCTTGCTCGCTGCGCTCGCGTTCGCCCAAGGGGGAGCGCCGTGCCTCGGGACGGCCCGTCGGCTCCCCCTCACAGCGTGCCCTTGGTCGACGGCACGACGCCGGCCGACCGGGGGTCGGCCGCAAGCGCCATGCGCAGCGCCCGGGCGAATGCCTTGAACACCGTTTCGCACTGGTGGTGGGCGTTGTCGCCGTGCAGGTTATCGATGTGCAGCGTCACCAGGGCATGGTTGGAGAAGCCCTGGAAGAACTCGTAGGCGAGCTGCGTGTCGAAGCCGCCGATCATCGATGCCTTGAACGGCACGCGCATGTGAAGCCCAGGGCGGCCGGAGAAGTCGACCACCACGCGCGACAGCGCCTCGTCGAGCGGTACGTAGGCGTGGCCGTAACGCGTGATGCCAGCCTTGTCGCCCACCGCCTTGGCCACCGCCATGCCCAGCGTGATGCCGACGTCTTCGACCAGATGGTGGCCGTCGATGTGCAGGTCGCCCTTGGCGTCGACATCCAGATCGACCAGGCCATGGCGCGCCACCTGATCGAGCATGTGGTCGAAGAAGCCGATCCCCGTGGCGAGTTTGGCCTGCCCCGTACCATCGAGATTCACCTGCACACGGATCTGCGTTTCCTTGGTGTTGCGCGTGACGTCGGCGGTGCGCGGCGCGGTCATCATCAGAGGCTCGCTTTCAGGGCGTCGATCATCAGGGTGTTCTCCTGTGGCGTGCCGACCGTCAGGCGCAGGCAATTGGCCAGCAACGGGTGGCCGAGTGCCGCGCCGATGTTCTTGACCAGCACGCCGCGTGCCTTCATGCCTTCGAACGTGCGCTTGGCGTCGGGCACGCGCAGCAGGATCATGTTGGCTTCGCTCGGATAGCTGCGCACGCCGGGCAGGGTGCGAAACGCCGTCTGAAGCCGCTCACGTTCGGCGCGCAGCGTCGCGGCCTGGCGCGCGTATTCGTCGGCATGGTCCAGCGCGAACAAGGTCGCCTCGGCATTGAGCACGCTCACGTTGTACGGCGGACGCACCTTCTCGACCTCGTCGATGAGCGCCGCGTGGCCGCACAGGTATCCCAGGCGCACGCCGGCCAGTCCGAACTTGCTCAACGTGCGCATCACCAGCACGTGGTCATGCGACGCCATGCGCTGCATCCAGGTGCGCGACGAAAACGGCTGATAGGCCTCGTCGAACACCACCAGGCCGTTCTGCGCGCCCACCGCGGCGACGATCTCGTCGATCACCGCGTCGTCCCACAGGTTGCAGGTGGGGTTGTTCGGATAGCCGATGTAGGTCAGCGCCGGCCGCTCGTGCTCGACGGCCGCCAGCATCGCAGCACGGTCGAGTTCGAACTCCGGCGTCAACGGCACGCCGACGAAGCGCAGGCCGCGCAGCTGCGCCGACATGCGGTACATGACGAAGCCGGGCTCCGGCGCAAGCAGCGTCGCGCCGGGCACGTCGCAGGCCACCGACAGCATGTCGATCAGCTCGTCGGAGCCGTTGCCGAGCATCAGCTTGCAGCCGGCCGGCAGCTGCGCGTAGCGCGACAGCGCGGCCACGACATCGGCCGTGCTCTGCACCGGGTAACGGTTGATCGCCACGCGCGACAGCCTCTCGCCCAGCTCGCGCTGCAAGGGCGCCGGCAGGCCAAACGGGTTTTCCATCGCATCGAGCTTGACCAGGCCCTTGCTGTCCTGGATGGCGTAGCCGTGCGTGGACTGCACGTCCTGCCGGATCACGCGCGCGATGCGCTGCTGCAGGGGCACGGTCTCAGCCACGGGGCACCTCGCTGGGAACGGTATTCAGCTCGAGCACCATCACGCGCTCGTTGTGCTCGACCTTGCCGGTGTAGCGAAATCCGAGCTTCTCGTAGAACGGGCCGGCGTTGCCGGGCATGTCCTGGTGCGACAGCCCGACCGATGCCACGCCCAGGCGCCGCGCCTCGTCGATGACCCAGCCCATCGTCCGGGCGCCATAGCCTTTGCGCTGGTGCCGGGCGTCGATCAGGATGCGCCACACATAGAGCTGGTCGGCGGGCTCGTCCGGGTCGCGCCGCACATCCCACAGCAGCAGGAACCCCACCGGCGTGTCGCCGTCGTAGATGCCCAGCGGCCGGCCCGGCGTGCGCACCGAGGCCTGCGCGATCGACTTGGCGACCGATCCCACCAAAGTCTGCTGCTCGGGCGCGACGTCGAGCTGGATCAGCGAGTCGACGTTGTCCGCGGTGACCGTGCGCAAGTGAAACCCGCTGCGCTCCGCGGCCGCGGCGGCGCCGAGGCGCAACTGCGCCGCACGGGCATGTGCCTGCAAGCCCTCGCCGAGCGCCAGCTCGGCCGCGATCGGACCCAGCGCCCGAGCGCCGGAGGCGCTCACCTCGATCAGGCTGGAGCGCTTGACGAAGTCGTACACGCCGAGCGGCGAACTGAAGCGTGCGGTGCCGGAGGTCGGCAGCACGTGGTTCGGGCCGGCACAGTAGTCGCCGAGGCTTTCGCTGGTGAAGCCGCCGAGAAAGATGGCGCCGGCGTGCTTCAGCAGTGGCTCCCAGCGCTGCGGCTCGCGAGCGCAGATCTCCAGGTGCTCGGGCGCGATGCGGTTGCTCAGCTCGCAGGCTTCCTGCATCGAGCGCGTCCGCACCAGCGCCCCGCGTCCTTCGAGCGATGCGCGGATCACCGCCCGGCGCGGCAGCGACGGCAGCAATCGATCGAGCGCCGCCTGCACGGCGTCGAGGTAGGCGGCGTCGGGCGCGAGCAGGATGCTCTGCGCCAGTTCGTCGTGCTCGGCCTGGCTGAAGAGATCCATCGCCACCCAATCGGGATCGACGCTGCCGTCGGCCAGCACGAGGATCTCGCTGGGGCCGGCGATCATGTCGATGCCCACCTGGCCGTACACGCGCCGCTTCGCGCTTGCGACATAGGCGTTGCCCGGGCCGGTGATCTTGTCGACGGGCGGAACCGTCGCCGTGCCGTAGGCCAACGCACCGATCGCCTGCGCGCCGCCGATCGTGAACACGCGGTGCGCGCCGGCCAGGTGCGCTGCCGCAAGCACCAACGCGTTGCGCTCACCGCCCGGTGTGGGCACCACCATCACGATCTGGCCGACGCCGGCCACCTGCGCCGGGATCGCGTTCATCAGCACCGACGACGGATAGGCCGCCTTGCCGCCCGGCACGTAGATGCCCACGCGATCGAGCGGTGTGACCTTCTGCCCCAGCAGCGAGCCATCGTCGTCGCGCACCTGCCAGCTGAGGCTGCTGGCACGCAGCTGGTGCTCGTGGTAGCTGCGCACGCGGGCGGCGGCGGCCTGCAGTGCTTCACGCGGCGCCACGGGCAGGCCCTCGAAGGCCTGCTTCAGCACGTCGGGGCCGATCTCCAGCTCCGCCATGGAGCCTGCCTCGAGCTTGTCGAAGCGGGCGGTGTATTGCAGCACCGCCGTGTCGCCGCGGGCCCGCACGTCGGCCAGGATCGCCGTCACCGCGTCTTCGACCGCACGATCGGTCTCGTCGGACCAGTGGCGCAGACGTGCGAATTGGGCTTCAAAGTTCGCCGCCGCCGTGTCGAGGCGCGCGATGCGCAGACTTTCGCTCATGAGGCTTCCTTGATGCCGCGCCCCGTGCCGCAGGGCTCCGAAGCGGCCGCTTCTTGATTCGGGCGCACCGAGCGCCCTGGCAGCGGCCGGGCAGCGCTCATCGCTGCTCCTCGCAGGCGCCGGCCAGCGCGTCGATCACCGGACGCAGCACTTCGCGCTTGAGCTTGAGCGACGCCGGGTTGACGATCAGCCGCGCGCTGATGTCCATGATGTGTTCCACCTCGACCAGGTTGTTCGCCTTCAGCGTGCTGCCGGTGGACACCAGGTCGACGATCGATTCGGCCAGGCCGGTCAGCGGCGCCAGCTCCATCGAGCCATAGAGCTTGATCAGGTCGACGTGCACGCCCTTGTCGGCAAAGTGCTGGCGTGCGAGCTGCACGTACTTGGTGGCCACGCGGATGCGCGAACCTTGCCTGACCGCGGCGGGGTAATCGAAGTCGGCGCGCGCCGCCACGCTCATGCGACAACGCGCGATCTGGAGGTCGAGCGGCTGGTACAAGCCGGTGGCACCGCCGGCATGTCCCCAGGCCGCGCCGTGCTCGAGCAGCACGTCGAGGCCGACCACGCCGAAGTCCGCACCGCCGTACTGCACGTAGGTCGGCACGTCGCTGGCGCGCACCAGCACCACCTGCAGGTCGGCGCGGTTGGTCGGCAGGATCAGCCGGCGCGAGGTTTCGGGGTCCTCGAGCACGGACAAGCCCGCGCGCTGCAGCAGCGGCAGCGTCTCGTCGAAGATGCGACCTTTGGAAAGCGCCAGCGTGAGCGGTGCCGTCATGTTGTTGCCCCCTGCGGCGCTCATTTGATTCTTTCGATGTCGGCACCCAGCAGGCGCAGTTTCTCTTCCATGCGCTCGTAGCCGCGGTCCAGGTGGTAGATGCGGTCGACGCGCGTCTGGCCTTCGGCGACCAGCCCGGCAATCACCAGCGACGCCGACGCACGCAGATCGGTGGCCATCACGGTGGCCCCCGAGAGCCTTGGGACGCCGTGCACGAGCGCCGTACGGCCGTCGACTTCGATCTGCGCGCCGAGCCGCACCAGCTCGTTCACGTGCATGAAGCGGTTCTCGAAAATCGTCTCGGTGATCTGCGCCGCGCCGTCGGCGATTGCATCCACCGCCATGAACTGCGCCTGCATGTCGGTGGGAAATGCCGGGTACTCGCTGGTGCGGATGCTCACCGCACGCGGCCGGCCTTCGGCGCGCACATGAATGGCATCGGCGCTGGCATCGATCACCGCACCGGCATCGCGCAGCCGATCGACCACGGCTTCGAGCAACGATGCATCGGTGCCGCGCAGCCACACGTCACCGCCGCAGGCCGTCACGGCGCAAAGGAAGGTGCCGGTCTCGATGCGATCGGGGATGAAGCGGTGGGGCTCGCGCGGCGCATGCAGCCGCTCGACACCGTGGATGCGGATGCGCCTGCTGCCGTGCCCCTCGATGCGCGCACCCATGGCGATCAACAGGCTGGCGAGATCGGCCACCTCCGGCTCCTGCGCCGCGTTTTCGAGCACCGTCTCGCCGCTGGCCAGCGTGGCGGCCATCATCAGGTTCTCGGTGCCGGTCACGGTGACCATGTCGGTGGTGATCGAGGCGCCTTTGAGCCGTTGGGCCCGGGCGACGATGTACCCGTGCTCGACAACGATGTCGGCGCCCATCGCTTTCAGGCCCTGGATGTGCTGGTCGACCGGGCGCGAGCCGATGGCGCAGCCGCCCGGCAGCGACACCCTGGCCTGGCCGAAACGAGCCAGCAGCGGCCCGAGCACGAGGATGGCGGCGCGCATCGTCTTGACCAGCTCGTAGGGCGCCTCGGGCACCGTGGCGGTCGATGCATCGATCGTCACCTCGTCGGCGCGCACGGTCGAGCGCTCGGCGCCGGCGCCCATGTTGCGCAGCAGTTTCAGCGTGGTGTTCACGTCCTGCAGGCGCGGCACGTTGGCCAGCGTGACCGGTGCGCCGACCAGGAGGGCTGCACAAAGCCCCGGCAGTGCTGCATTCTTGGCGCCCGAGATCGCCACCTCGCCTTGCAGTCGACGGCCGCCGCTTATCAGGAGTTTGTCCATCCGGTGCGCTTTGTTGCCGGCGCGGCGTGGACTCAAGAGGGATGCCGGATCGCGTCAGCCTCGCGGCCACGCCACCATCCCTCCGCAGCCAACGCCGCGGACGGCCTTAATGGTGGTCGTGTTGCGACCGCTGGTTCTCAGCGGCCCATTCGGCGGGGGTGAGCGTCTTCATCGACAGGGCGTGAATCTGCTCGCGCATTCTATCGCCCAACGCCGCATACACCTTTTGATGGCGCCGCACGCGCGGCTGCCCATCGAAAGCGGCCGACACGATGGTGGCGAAGAAGTGCCGCCCATCGCCTTCCACCTCGAGGTGCTCGCAGGCCAGACCGTCCGCGATGTAGCGGCGCACGTCTTCGGCGGTGGGGTCTGACATGGCCTGAATTATCGCCTCAAGCAGCGCAGGGCCGCGCTGCCAAGTTCCTCGACCCCGCGAAGGGCGGGCCGGGCTTCGGCGCAGGCCTGACCCTCAGTACCGCACCTTGTAGCCGGTGTGCAGCAAGCGCAGCGCGATGCCGGCCACGATCGCAAAGCCGGTAACCACCACGACCAGGCTCACCAACGGCGGCACATCGCTCACGCCGAAGAAACCGCGGCGAAAGCCGTCGGTCATGTAGAAGAACGGGTTGAGGTGGCTCACCGCCTGCCAGGTATCGGGCAGCGAGTGCACCGAATAGAACACGCCGGACAGAAACGTCATCGGCATGATGATGAAGTTCTGGAACGCGGCCATCTGATCGAATTTCTCGGCCCACAGCCCGGCGATGATGCCGAGCGAGCCCATCATGCCGGCGCCAAGCACCGCGAAGACGACGATCCACCATGGCTCGGCAAGCGTCGGCGGCGCGAACCAGATGGTGACCGAAAGCACGCCAGCGCCCACCACCAGCCCACGCAGCACCGCTGCGCCCACATAGGCGACGAACCAAGCCGTGGGCGACAGCGGCGTCAGCAGCAGGAACACCAGGTTGCCGGTGATCTTGCTCTGGATCAGCGACGAGCTCGCGTTGGCGAACGCGTTCTGCAGCACGCTCATCATCACCAGCCCCGGGATCAGGAAGCTGGTGTAGCCCACACCGGGGAAGGCCTCGACACGGTTCTCCAGCACGTGGCCGAAGATCAGCAGGTACAGCACCGCTGTTAGCACCGGCGCGGCGACGGTCTGGAACGCCACCTTCCAGAAGCGCAGCACCTCCTTGTACAGCAGCGTCCGGCTGCCGGTGAGCGACATGGCGGTCATGGTGGCACGATAGCAGCATGGCAACACAAGCCGCTCATGCACCGAACGACACTCCGTGGCTGTGGGCCGGCGCCAGCGGCTATGCGTTCAAGGAATGGAAAGGGCCGTTCTATCCCGCCGACCTGCCGGCCGACGAGATGCTCGACTTCTATGCCAGGCACCTGCCGACGGTGGAGATCAACAACACCTTCTACCGCATGCCGAGCCGCGAGGTGCTCACCCGGTGGCACGACTGCACGCCGCCGGCGTTCCGCTTCGCGATCAAGGCGTCTCGGCGCATCACGCACGACGGGCGGCTCAAGGTGGACGCGGTCGCCGATTCGCTGCAGTACCTGTACGGCAATCTCGCCGCGCTCGGCGACAAGCTCGGCGCCGTGCTGTTCCAGTTGCCTCCGATGCTCAGGAAGGACGTGCCGCGGCTGCAGGCGTTCCTTGCGTTGTTGCCGGCGAACCATCGTGCGGCGTTCGAGTTTCGCCACAACAGCTGGTTCGACGACGAGGTGTACTCGGCGTTGAAAGGGGCCAGTGCATCGTTGTGCTTCTCGGAACGCGAGGACAACACACCGCCGCCTCTGTTGGAAACCGCGCCTTGGGGCTACGTGCGCCTGCGCCTGGAGCACTACAGCGACGCCGATCTTGCGCAATGGGCCGACCGGCTGGCCGGGGCCAGTTGGTATCAGGTGTACGCCTACTTCATGCACGAGCCCACTGCGCCCGGCTACGCGGCCACGCTCAACCGGTTGGCAGGCGCACGGGCGCGGCGCTGACAGGCTTGCCGTCGCCGCCGGCCATGATCTCGAGAAACACATCCTCGAGATCAGCGCGGCCGATCTCGAGATCCTCCACACGCACCCCGGCGGCACGCAGTTGCCCGAGGATCGCCTCGACTTCCGCCGCATCGTGCGCGCTCACCTGCGCGATGCGCCCGGTGACGCGCGCATGCGCGCTCACCTGGGCCGGAAGCACATCGTCGGTCTTGAAGCGCAGCATCGTGCTGGCGGTGCCGGCCAGCAGGTTGGCGGTGCGGTCCAGCGCCACCACGCGCCCGAGCTTCAGCATCGCGATGCGGCCGCACAGCGCCTCGGCTTCCTCGAGGTAGTGCGTGGTCAGCAGCACCGTGTGGCCCTGCTTGTTGAGCCGCGTGATGAACTGCCACAGCGTCTGGCGCAGCTCAACGTCGACGCCGGCGGTCGGCTCGTCGAGCACGATCACCGGTGGTCGGTGCACCAGCGCCTGCGCCACCAGGACACGACGCTTCATGCCACCAGAAAGCTGTCGCATGTTGGACTCGCCCTTGTCGGCCAGCCCGAGCGCCGACAGCAGTTCGTCGATCCAGTCGTCGTTGTCTTGCACGCCGAAATACCCGCTCTGGATGCACAGCGTCTCGCGCACGCTGAAGAACGGGTCGAACACCAACTCCTGCGGCACCACGCCGAGCGCCTTGCGCGCGGCGGCGTAGTCGCGCACCACGTCGTGGCCCATCACGCTGACACGGCCGCTGCTGGCGCGCGTGAGGCCGGCCAGGATGCTGATCAGCGTGGTCTTGCCGGCGCCGTTGGGGCCGAGCAGGCCGAAGAACTCGCCTTGCTCGATGTCGAAGCTCACACGATCGAGCGCACGCAGGTCGCCACGGGCTCCTGAATAGGTCTTTCCGACTTCCTGGAACGAGACCGCTGGCATGTCAGCGGCGCCCGGCCGCGCGCAAGCGGTGACGCACCCGATGAGCCACCAAGGGGAGCGTTGTGGCTCCGCCGGGCGACGGGCGAAGCGAAGAAAATGAGCTTGGGGGTCGACCCATCCGTCGGGATTGTAGGCAGGGCGGCGCGCGTGGGCCGGTGCAAGAATGCGCCGCCATGGCAGCCGAAAAGAAGAAGCCCCGCCGCACCGCCGAACGCATCCTTGAGATCACGCTCGAGATGTTCAACCGCTTCGGCGAGCCCAACGTCAGCACCACCGCGATCTCGGCCGAGCTCAACATCAGCCCGGGGAACCTGTACTACCACTACCCAGCCAAGGACGAGCTGATCAACGCGCTGGTCGATCGCTACGAGCGTGCGCTCGGCGAACTGCTCGGCGCTGCCGACAGCGTGCGCAACGTCGAGGATGCCTGGTTGTTCGTGCACATGCTGTTCGAGCTGATCTGGAGTTACCGCTTCCTGTATCGCGACCTGAACGACCTGCTCAGCAAGAACCGCCGCCTCGAAACCCACTTCCAGGCGGCGCTGCAGGGCAAGGCGCGCGCGCTGCAATCGATGCTCGACGGGCTGGCTCGCGGCCGTGCCATGGCCTCAGCACCGGGGAGCGCGTCGGTGTCGCATGCGATGGTGGTGGTCCTCACCTACTGGCTCAGCTACGAATACGTGCGCGATCCGCGCCACGCGCTCGAGCCCGAGAGCGCCGCTGCGGCGTTGAACCGCGGTGCGTTCCACGTGCTGAGCCTGCTGCTGCCGTACCTGGAGCCCGCCGCGCGTGAACACCTGATGGCGCTGGCCGGTGCCTATCGAGACAATGCCGCGACGCGCTGACGCGCCCCAGCAAACGAATTCCACCGAGGAGACAAACCGATGGCCAAATGGACCACCTTTCCGTACGGCAGCGCCGACTACACCTATGACGCCGCGGCATTGAAGAAGAACTGGGCTCGTCTGCATGCCGGCGACGCCGAGCCGCTGCCCAAGGACGACAAGGTGCTGGCCGCATGGGCGTTGTTCCACGCCGGCGAGTTCCAGAAGGCGTGCGAGGCGGGTCTCAAGGCGGGCGGCGCCGGCATCACGGCGGCCAACAAGGCGCAGGCGATCTACGCCAACTACCTGGAGAAGAGCGAGAAGAACAAGCTGGCGCTGTTTCTCGAGGTGGCCGAACGCGCCGAGGCGCAGCAGAAGGCCGATGCCAAGAATCCGAACGCGTACTACTGGATGGCATATGCGCTCGGCCGCTACAGCCAGGGCATCAGCGTGGCCAAGGCGCTGGCGCAGGGTCTGGGCAGCAAGGTCAAGGGCGCGCTGGAAACCACGATCAAGCTGGCCCCCAAACACGCCGACGCGCACATCGCCCTCGGGGCCTTCCATGCCGAGGTGATCGACAAGGTCGGCAAGCTGCTCGGCAAGACGCAAGGTGCCGACGCCGCGACCGGATTGAAGATGTACCAGCAGGCGCTCAAGCTCAACCCGGCCAGCGCGATCGCACGCGTCGAATACGCCAATGGGCTGGTGATGCTCGAAGGCGACAAGAGAATGAAGGAGGCCGAAAAGCTCTACGCCGAGGCCGCCGGCTGCGAGCCGCTCGACGCGATGGAGCGGCTCGACGTGGAGATGGCCAAGGCCGAGTTGGAGGAGTAGCTACTCGTCCGGGCCCCAGGGCAGCATCAACGTCACCAGCAGCAGCTTGTCGAACTCCGGCTGGAAACGATCGATGATCGTCTGCGGGTCGGGGCACAACCGGCTGTCGGTCATGAGGCCGAACTGCACGCCACCTGCATAGCTCAAGATCGACACGCCCACGCCGATGTGCCCCGATGCCGGCACCCAGAACATGGTCTGGCGGATCGTCGAGCCGCAGAACGTCAGCGGCTTTTGCGGGCCGGGAACGTTGGTCATCACGGCGGTCGCCTTCTTGGCAAATAGGTTCAGGATCGCGTCCTGCACCGGCTTGATCATCAGCCCGGCGATCGCGAGCACGGCAAACGCCAGCAGCGGCTGGTAGCTGCCCTTGAGCTCGCTCATGCGCTGGCGCACCGCGTACACACGTTCGATCGGGTTGTGGATGCCGATCGGCAACACCAGCGGCGCAAGGCCGAACTTGTTGCCCAGTTGCCAAGCCTGGTCGAGCGGGCGCAGGTTCACGGGCACCATCGCGCGGATCTCCTGCCCAGTGGGATCGTCGCCTCGTTCGCGCAGATACTGCCCGATCGCCCCCGCCACGCACGACAGCAGCACGTCATTGATCGAGCAGTTGAGGCCCTTGCTGATCGTCTTGACCGCATCGAGCGGCAGCGGCTCGTTCCATGCCACGCGCTTGTCGCCGGCCGGCACGCCCTTGAGCCGTGTGGGGGAATCGTCGGGCATCAGCGCCAATGCGGCCACGTCGCCGAGCACCTGGTAGCCCACACGCGCGATCTCCACCGAACCCAGGAGCTGCTGCGGCTGCGACAACACTTCCATCGAGCGCGCCACGCCTTCGCCCGTCATGCCCAGCGCCTTGACCGCGATGCCGGTGAGCGGCTGGATCACCGCATCGGACAGCCAGTCCCCTTCGGCATCGGGCGCGGCGCGCTTCTTGCGCACAGGCGGGTCGTTGCCTCCGTCGGTGATCGACAGCGCCACCGAGATCAACGCAATGCCGTCGCCGATGCAGTGGTGGATGCGCACGATCAGCGCCGAGCCGCCCTCGTAGCCATCGACCAGGTGAAACTGCCACAGCGGCCGCGCCGGATCGAGCGGCTGCGTGGCCAGCTTGCCGCACAGCGCCTGCAGCGCGGCGCGCTCGCCGTGCCCCTTGCGACGCACCAGCTTCTCGCGCACCACGTGGCGGTGGATGTCGAACGTGTCGTCGTCGACCCATTGCGCGCCGACCGCGTCTTGCACCACCTTTTGCCTGAACCGGTCATAACGCAGCAGCCTGGCCGCCACGCGCTGGCAGAGCTGCTCGTACTCCAGCGCGGGCTCGAGCAGCCACACGCCGACAATCATCATCAGGTTGACGTCGTTGTCCATGCGCAGCCACGCGGTATCCACTCGCGACATGCGTTCGGCGGCTGCGGGGGGCATCGGGTTTCTCCTTGCGGCGGTGTGCGGGCGGGTGCAACGATGGTGGCTAAGATCGCGCCCGTCAACCGCAAGAAGCCCGAAGAGGACACGCCATGGCCAACCTGAAAGCCGCCTTCGAAAAGGCCGTTGCCGAGAGCAAGAGCCTGCCCGAGAAACCCGACAACGCCACGCTGCTGCAGATATACGCGCTGTACAAGCAGGCCACGGCAGGCGACGTGGAAGGCAAGCGACCCGGTTTCTCCGACATGGTGGGCCGCGCCAAGTGGGACGCCTGGAACGGCGTCAAGGGCAAGAGCGCCGACGCGGCGATGCAGGAATACGTCGACCTGATCGAGTCGTTGAAGTGACCGGCGCGGCGCGGCCGCGACTCACTTCTTCCTGGCGGCCGGCTTCTTGTCGGCACCAGCCTTGCCGAGCAGGCCGTCGAGGTTTTTCTCGATCTCGGCTTCGATCGTCCTGGCGAACGCGCCGAGCAAAAGGCCGAGCTTGGCGTTCAGGTCGAAGTGATCGGCCGCCACGATCAGCTGGCCGTTGACGCCGGCGCGCGTGAACTGCACCGTGTCGCTGAAGTCGCCTTCGATCACGGTGCACTCCATATCGAACTTTTTCTCCACGTCTTCAGCCCAGGCCCAGGCGACCTTGCGCGCCTTGGCCAGTCCGAGCGTGTGCTTGCGGTGGATCTTGATGTCGGGCATGGCCTCTCAACATGTCCTCATGGAGCGCGCAGTGTGGCGTGGCGCTGGTCCTTCGGCAATGCGGCCAAACGCTTGACCTCGGCATAGAACTTGTCGAAATCGCGCCCGCCGCGTTCAAACAGGCGCTCGAAGTGCGGCACCAGATCGTTGTAGGCGCCCTGCACGGCGAGCGACGCGTTGTTGGCGCGGGCGATGAAGCCGTCATAACCGGCATGGCCGCCCCAGCCGGCCTTCAGCGTGGCGTAGTCGGCGCGCATCTGCGCGAACACCTCGGCCTTGCGCTGACGCTTGGCCGCATCGTCGAGGTCGGCGTCCCGATACAGCGCGTCGAGCGCGCTGCGAGCGCGCAGCGTTAGCGCGCGAAAGGCCTCGCGCCGCTGCTGCGTGGCCTCGAAGTCGCGCAGCGCCTGCGCATCGCCCTCTTGCGCTAGCCAGCGATTGCCGCCGATGCGCTCCACCGCGACCGCGAACGACTCGTTGAACGCGGTGTCGTCGCTGGCGTACGCCACCTGGTGCGCCAGCTCGTGAAACAACAGCCGCGCCAGCTCGCCTTCGGGCCAGCCGATGAAGGTGGACAGCAGCGGGTCGCCGCCCATCCAGTTGGTCCAGCCGAGCGTGGAGTAAGCCGGCACGCCGTAGACGTCGACCTCCAGCCCCTGCGCACGCAACTCGGCGGCGAGCGCGTCGGCACCGGCCTTTTGAAAGTAGCCGCGGTAGCCCACGCAGCCCATCACCGGAAAACACCAGGTCTTGAGCTTGAGCGACAGCTCCGGCGTGGCCACCACGTTCCACACGACAGCGGGGCGGCCGATGTCGGCATATCGCGTGTAGCTGGCGTTGTCGGGCAGCTTCAACTCGTGCACAGCGAATGTGCGCATCTTCTGCGACAGCGCCAGCTTTCGCTTCAGCTTCTCGGCGGTGCTGGCGTCGGCCAGCCACTGGTCAACCGGGCGCGCACGCTGCATCAGCTCGAGATGGCCACCCACCGATTGGCCCAGATAGCCAACGGTCGAGCAGCCGCTGGTCAGGCACACGGTGCCGGTCAGCAGCAGCGCCACGGCAGCACTGCCCAGTGCCGCCATCAGGAGTGCACGCCGCAGCACGGCACCGGGCTCGGCCGACTCATCGACGACCCTTCGCGCGGTGCGCTTCGGGGCTCCGGCCGGGATTGGCCCGGCGGCTCACGCGGGCCGCACCTCAACGCGGCAGTCGTAGAACGTGGGTCCGCGGCCCATGTCAGTGAGCCGCTGGCTGGTCAGCTCGTTGACGTTGGTTCCGCGCACGCCGAACTTGCGCCACCACACGCCCAAACCGTTGATCACGCCGGGCCGCGCACGCTCGCCTATGCGCGCGCGGCAGTGGTAACGCCCGCGATCGTTGAACACCTCGACCAGCGCGCCGTCGACGACGCCGCGTGCTGCCGCGTCGTGCGGATGCATCTCGACCAAAGGCTCGCGCTCAGCATCGCGCAGGCTCGCGACGTTGACGAAACTGGAGTTGAGGAAGTTGCGCGCCGGCGGAGAGATCATCGCCAGCGGATAGCGCGCGGCCAGCGGCGAACCCACGCCTTCGTGAGGCGGCACGTAGTCGGGCACACCATAGCCCGGCGCGTCGACATGCGCCTTGCCGTCGGCAGTGAGGAAGCCGCCGTCGGCGAAAGGCGCCTCGGGCAGCGGGAGCTTGACCCAGCCGTCGCGCCGCAGCGCCTCCTGGTCGATGCCGGGGAACGCGTCGCGCGCGAGCTGCTCGTCGCTGTCGGCGAAGCATGGTTCGGTGTAGCCCATGCGCTGCGCAAGCTCGCGAAAGATCTGCGAGTTGGGCTTGGCTTCGCCCAACGGCTGGATCGCGGGATGGTTCCACATCGCGTACGTGTGGCCATACGACAGGTGCACGTCCAGGTGTTCGAGCTGCGTGGTCGCCGGCAGCACGATGTCGGCATGGTCGGCGGTGTCGGTCATGAAGTGCTCGAGCACCACGGTGAACAGGTCTTCGCGTTGGAAGCCCTTGACCACGCGCGCCGACTCGGGCGCCACCGCCACCGGGTTGCTGTTGTAGACCACCAGCGCCTCGATCCTGGGGCCGAATTCCGGCGACGACTCCCGCAGCAGGTCATCGCCGATCGTGCTCATGTTGATCGTGCGCGGCCTGCGGCCGGCCAGCAGATCGGGCCTGTACAGCGCGGCGTCGTCGCGCACGGGCTTGAACCAGCCCGATGACGACAGCAGCAGCCCGCCGGCTCGATGGCGCCAGGCACCCGTGAGGCATGGCAGCAGCGCGATCAGACGGGCCGCGTTGCCGCCGCCGGCGACGCGTTGCATGCCGTAGTTGAGCCGGATCGCCGCCGGTCGGGTGTTGCCGTATTCGCGGGCCAGCTCGCGGATGTCCTCGGCCTGCAGGCCGCACTCGGCGGCGGCGCGTTCCGGCGGCCACTCCAGCGCCCGAGCACGCAGCCGGTCGAAACCGGACACATGGCGCTCGATGTAGTCGTCATCGAGCCAGCCTCGAGTGATCAGCTCGTGCATCAGCGCCAGCGCCAACGCGCCGTCGGTGCCAGGAAGCGGGGCCAGATGGCGATGGCATTTTTCCGCGGTTTCGGTGCGCCGCGGGTCGATGCACCACAGCTTGGCGCCGTTGCGCTTGGCCTGCTGCGCAAAGGTCCAGAAGTGCAGGTTCGACGTGATCGAGTTGCTGCCCCAGATTACGATCAGCTTGCTCTCGGCATAGTGCTCCAGGTGCATGCCGATCTTGCCGCCGTAGGTGGCGGCCAGCGCCTCGCCGCCCGCGCTGGAGCAGATCGTGCGATCGAGAAAGCTCGCGCCCAGCTTGTGAAAGAAGCGCAGTGCCATCGCCTCGCCCTGCACCAGACCCATCGTGCCGGCATAGCTGTACGGCAACACGGCTTCGGGAGCGCGCGCGGCGACCTCGCGCAGCCGGGACGCAACGGTAGCGAGCGCTTCATCCCAGGCGATGCGCTCGAACCGGCCGCTGCCCTTGAGACCAACGCGCCTCAAAGGATGCAGCACGCGCTCCGGATGGTGCGTGCGCTCGTGATAGCGCGACACCTTGGTGCACAGCGCACCGTGCGTCGGCGGGTGATCGGGGTCGCCCTGCACTCTGACCACACGGCCGTCTTGCACCGTGACGCGCAGCGCGCAGGTGTCGGGACAATCGTGCGGGCAAGCGCCGCGCACCACGGTCAGCGGGGAATCCTGCATGGGGTCACTATGGCATAAAGGTCTTGTGCATTCGCCGGGGCGCGCGCCCGGCGCGCTGCGACCGGCGTGCCGGCATGGCGGCGACAGCGAACTACTCCACGCTGCAGTGCAGCAAGAGCAGCCAGCCGGGGCGGAGGGCACGCGGCTGCCGCTAGGCTTGCAGCCCTCACGTCCATCTGAAGCAGTCGAGAACGATCCATGAAGCGCCGTACCGCCCTTGTCCACCTCGCCTCGGCCAGTGCCTGGATCGCAGCCCCTGCGTGGGCCCAGGCCGACCGCCGCATCGTGCTCGGCCAGTCGGCCGCGTTCAGCGGGCCGGCCGCGCAGCTCGGCATCCAGATGAACCGCGGCGCCAAGCTGTACTTTGACAGCATCAATGCCGCCGGCGGCGTGCACGGCGCGCAGATCGACCTGCGCACGATGGACGACATGTACGAGCCCGACAAGTGCAAGGCCAACACCGAGGCGCTGATCAAGGACGAGGTGTTCGCGCTGTTCGGCTATGTCGGCACCCCCACCGCGCTGGCCGCGCTGCCGCTGGTCAACCAGCACAAGGTGCCGTTCTTCGGGCCGTTCACCGGCGCCGAGGCGCTGCGCGATCCGTTCAGCCGCTACGTCTTCCACGTGCGCGCCAGCTACTACGACGAGACCGCGCTGATCGTGAAGCAGCTGACATCGCTGAACCTGAAGAAGATTGCGGTCTTTCGCCAGAACGACAGCTACGGCCAGGCAGGCCTCGACGGCGTGGTGCGTGCGTTGAAGGCGCTCAACCTCGAACCGGTGGCGGTGGGATTGGTCGAGCGCAACACGGTTGAAGTGGCCGCGGCGGTGCAGGCCATCGTGCCCAAGCAGCCCGATGCGGTGGTGCAGATCAGCGCCTACAAGAGTTGCGCGGCGTTCATCCGCGAGTCGCGCAAGGCCGGCTACGGCGGTACGTTCTACAACGTGTCGTTCGTCGGCACGCAGGCGCTGGCCGACGAGCTGGGCCGCCAGGCCATGGGCGTGGTGGTCAGCCAGGTGATGCCGTTTCCGTTCAGCCTCACCACGCCACTGTCGCGCGAGTATCTCGCCGCGGTGCAAAAGGCCGGCGGGGACAACAAGCCCAACTACTCGAGCATGGAAGGGTACGTCGCGGCCAAGCTCTTCACGGAGGGCCTGCGCCGGGCCGGCAAGTCACCGAGCCGCGATGCGCTGATCAATGCTCTGGAGTCGGTGCAAAGCCTCGACCTCGGCGGCTTCGTGGTCGGCTACGGCGCGAGGAGCCATGTGGCCTCGCGCTTCGTCGACCTGTCGATGCTCACCGACGACGGTCGCGTGCGCGTCTAAGGGGGCATGCCGGCGACAGGGGCAGGTCGTTCACGTCCGGCAAGATCGCCGGATCAAGATGTGCTGATGCGCGAAACTGTTCACGGGCTGGTGCATTAAGTAGTGCGCATCCTCGGCGGGGTCGGTGTGCCGGGGCCTCCACGGCGTGGGTGCGCGCACTACCCTCGCGGCACACGGGCGATTGACCCGGATTGCATGGGGCCGCATCGATGAAACGCCGTACCGTTCTCACCCGTTTGGCCGCAGCCGGCGCCACCGTGGCCATGCCGGCGTTTGCGCAGTTCGATCGCCGCATCGTGCTCGGCCAGTCGGCCGCGTTCAGCGGGCCGGCCGCGCAGCTCGGCATCCAGATGAACCGCGGCGCCAAGCTGTACTTTGACAGCATCAATGCCGCCGGCGGCGTGCACGGCGCGCAGATCGACCTGCGCACGATGGACGACATGTACGAGCCCGACAAGTGCAAGGCCAACACCGAGGCGCTGATCAAGGACGAGGTGTTCGCGCTGTTCGGCTATGTCGGCACCCCCACCGCGCTGGCCGCGCTGCCGCTGGTCAACCAGCACAAGGTGCCGTTCTTCGGGCCGTTCACCGGCGCCGAGGCGCTGCGCGATCCGTTCAGCCGCTACGTCTTCCACGTGCGCGCCAGCTACTACGACGAGACCGCCGCCATCGTGAAGCAACTGACCACGCTGGGCCTGAAGAAGATCGCCGTGTTCCGCCAGAACGACAGCTACGGCCAGGCAGGCCTTGACGGCGTGGCGCGGGCGCTCAAGACGCACAACCTGGAGCCGGTGGCCATCGGCCTGGTCGAGCGCAACACGGTCAACGTGGCCGGCGCGGTGCAGGCCATCGTGCCGAAGAACCCCGACGCCATCGTGCAAATCAGCGCCTACAAGAGCTGTGCGGCGTTCGTGCGCGAAGCGCGCAAGGCCGGCTTCGGCGGCACGTTCTACAACGTGTCGTTCGTCGGCACACAGGCGCTTTCCGACGAGCTGGGCACCGACGCGCGCGGCGTGGCGGTGAGCCAGGTGATGCCCTTCCCGTTCCAGCCCAAGACGCCGATCGCCCGCGAGTTCCTGGCCGCGGTGCAGAAGGCCGGGGGCGACTACAAGGCCAACTACTCGAGCATCGAGGGCTACGTGGCCGCCAAGGTGCTGGTCGAGGGCCTGCGGCGCGCCGGCAAGGGCGCAACGCGTGAAGGGCTGATCGCCGGGCTGGAGTCGATCCAGGGTGTCGACATGGGCGGCCTGATGGTGAACTACGGCCCGCGCAGCCACGTGGCTTCGCGCTTCGTCGACCTGACGATGCTCACTGCGTACGGCAACGTCCGCGTCTGACCCACCAGAACCGGGGCCGTATTTCCCCGCACGGCCGACCCCGCTAAACCCGGGCGTACACTGGTTGCCCATCGCGCCAGTGGAGCCCGCATGCGCCTGATCGAATCGATTTTGGCCGATGCCGCCAGCATCACCCGGATGCGCCGCGACATCCACGCCCACCCCGAGCTGTGTTTTGAAGAGCAGCGTACGTCCGACGTGATCGCGAAGGCGCTGGCCGATTGGGGCATTCCGGTGCACCGCGGCTTGGGGCGAACCGGCGTGGTCGGCATCGTGAAGAATGGCAGCTCCAAGCGAGCCATCGGCCTGCGCGCCGACATCGATGCGCTGCCGATGACCGAGATGAACCGCTTCGAGCACGCCAGCCGGCATGCCGGCAAGATGCATGCGTGCGGGCATGACGGCCACACCGCGATGCTGCTGGCGGCGGCCAAGCATCTGAGCAAGCACCGCAATTTCGACGGCACTGTCTACCTCGTGTTCCAACCGGCCGAAGAGGGCGGCGGTGGCGCGCGCGAGATGATGAAGGACGGCCTGTTCGAGCAGTTTCCGATGGAGGCGATCTTCGGTGCGCACAACTGGCCCGGCATGGCCGTGGGGCAATTCGCGCTGCGCGAGGGCCCGGTGTTCGCCTCGAGCAACGAGTTCAAGATCACCATCAAGGGCAAGGGCGCGCACGGCGCGATGCCGCACAACGGGATCGATCCGGTACCAGCCGCCTGCCAGATGGTGCAGGCGTTCCAGACCATCATCAGCCGCAACAAGCGGCCGATCGACACCGGCGTGATCTCGGTGACGATGATCCACACCGGAGAGGCCACCAACGTGATCCCCGAGTCGTGCGTGATGGAAGGCACCGTGCGCACCTTCACCACGGAAGTGCTCGACCTGATCGAGCGCCGGATGAAGACCATCGCCGAGTCGACGGCAGCGGCGTTCGAGTGCAGCTGCGAGTTTCAGTTCGCGCGCAACTACCCGCCGACGATCAACCACAAGGCCGAGACCGAATTCGCACGCACGTTGTTGGCCGACGTGGTGGGCGCGGAGAACGTGCACGACTTCGAGCCGACGATGGGTGCCGAGGACTTCAGCTACTTCCTGCAGGGCAAGCCCGGCTGCTATTTCCTGATCGGCAACGGCGACGGCGCGCACCGCCAGGGCGGACACGGCATGGGCCCGTGCATGCTGCACAACCCGAGCTACGACTTCAACGACGACCTGATCCCGCTGGGCGCCACCGTGTGGGTGCGCCTGGCAGAGAAGTGGCTGGCACCGCGTTGAGCTTTCACGCTGCTCGGGCGACGGCATGACAGCTGTCGCTGCTTGCTTCTCGCAGTCGTATGCCGAGGCGCGGCAGAAGTTCCTGCAGGCCGTGCGCGATGCCGGCCTGTCTGTCACCAGCCACGAGCACCCGCTGCGCGGGCGCGACAGCGAGGTGCTGGCGATGGACGTGGCACGGCTCGGCCGGCCCGACGCCAGCGGCCTGCTCGTGATCACCAGCGCTTGCCACGGGGTCGAAGGCTTCTGCGGCTCCGGCGCCCAGGTGGCGCTGCTCGGCGATTCGGCCTTCCGCGACGCCGCACAGCGCAGCGGGGTCGCCGTGCTGTGGGTGCACGCGCTCAACCCCTACGGTTTTTCGTGGTGGCGGCGCACCACCCACGAGAACGTCGATCTGAACCGCAACTTCCACGATTCCAGCAAGCCACTGCCGCCAAGCCCGGAGTACGACGAGATCGCGCCTTGGATCGTGCCCGACCAGTGGCCGCCGACGCCCGAGGTGAACGCCTTGACGCTGCGCTATATCGCCCAGCACGGCGAGAAAGGCTTCCAGGCTGCGATCTCGTCGGGCCAGTACCGGTACCCCGACGGACTGTTCTATGGCGGCCGCGAGCCCAGCTGGAGCAATCGCACGGTGCGTCAGGTGCTGCGCGACCACGGGCGGCATTGCGCACGCCTGGGCTGGATCGACCTGCACACCGGCTTGGGGCCCAGCGGCGTCGGCGAGCGCATCTTCGCGTGCCGCGACGACACGGCGGCACTGCAGCGCGCTCGCACATGGTGGGGCGACGACGTGACGTCCATTTACGACGGCAGTTCGACGTCGGCGCTGCTCACCGGACTGATGTGGCTGGCGGCGTACGAGGAGTGCCCGCAGGCCGAATACACCGGCATCGCACTCGAATACGGCACGCTGCCGGTGCTCGACGTGATGAACGCGCTGCGTGCCGATCAATGGCTGGAGAACCACCCCGAGACCGCGGCCGACCTGCGCCAGGCCATCAAGCGCCAGCTGCGCGACGCGTTCTACACCGACACCGATGCATGGAAAGAGCGGGTCGTCGCGCAGGCGCGCGAGGCCTCGCTGCAGGCGATCGGCGGGCTAGCGCCGCGCTGATCCGGACCTTCAACCCGGCGGCCACCATCCATTCGCGCGCAGCTCGGCTTCGCACTGCGCCGCGTCGTTGAACTGAAGCGACTTCCAGCCGTGCGCCCGGGCCGCGCTGACGTTGGCAGCAATGTCGTCCAGCAGCACCAAACGATGACCCGGTGCGCCGAAGCGCTCGCCGGCCAGTCGATACAACGCCTCCTCCGGCTTGATCAGGCGCACATGAGACGAGTACACGCCGTTGTGGAAGTGGGCCATCAACTCGGGATGGGTGCGATCGAGGTGCTCGGCGTACAGCCGCGGCATGTTGGACAGGAAGTGCAGGGTCGCGCTCGCCGCGTGCAGGCGCTGCAGGAGCGCCACCGTGTCGGCCTTGGGCGTCAGCGACTGGGGCACCGCATCGACGAGTTCTTGCACGCCGGGCGCCGGCAGGCCGGTGCGGGCGGCGATGCGCCGCACGAGCTCGTCGGCCTCGAGCACGCCACGGTCAAACTGCGCCCAATCGCCGCCAAAGCCCTGGAAGACGGCGGCCACCGTCGCGCGCGCCGATGAAAGGTCGCGCGCGTGATGCGGAAGGTGGCGCTGCACCAGCTCGATCGGCCGCCAGTTGAACAGCACGCCGCCAAAATCGAACACGATGCGCAGCGCGCCCTCGGCCTCACCCGTCATGGGGACGATTGTGGCTCCAGCCGGCGCCTCGCGCCTTCACATCGCTGCGCGATGTAAGCCGACGCCGCAACCTTCGGTTATCGCGCCCGCCAACGCCGCACGAACTCGCGTTGTGCCTGCGTCTCAGGGGATTGTCCGAGCAGCGCGTCGCGCTTGTGCGCGATCAGCCCCAGCGCCTCGCCACCCGTGAGCCCCTGCTCCACCAGCCAGCAGCCCACCACGGTGCCGGTGCGCCCGACGCCGGCATGGCAGTGCAGGTAGACCCGCGCACCGCGCGCCAACTCGTCGTCGAGCGTGTCGACGATGCGCCGCATCAGCTCGACGCCCGGCGTGGAGAAATCGGTGATGGCAAAGCCGTGCCAACGAGCGCGCCCCTGGGCCTGCAGCGCATACGGCGCGGGTGGATCGGCGCGCGTGAGGTCGACAAAGCAGTCGATGCCGGCATCGAGCAATGCCCGCAGGTGGAGCTCCGGGTACGGACCCGCCAGCAGGCGGCCCGGCAGCACCCAATAACAACCGGGATGCGGCAGTGTGTCGGCGTCACCGGCGGCATGCAGCGCATCGAGTGTGGGGCGCACCGCCATTGCCGCGACCCTTGCAGCGACTCAGTGCGACAGGATCTTCGACAGGAAGTCCTTCGCGCGTTCGGTCTTCGGATGGTTGAAGAATTCCACCGGGGTGTTCTGCTCGACGATCTGTCCCTGGTCCATGAAGATCACACGATCGGCGGCCTGGCGCGCAAAACCCATCTCGTGCGTCACGCACAGCATCGTGATGCCCTGCTTTGCAAGGTCGATCATCACCTCGAGCACCTCGTTGATCATCTCGGGGTCGAGCGCTGACGTCGGCTCGTCAAACAGCATGATCTTGGGCGTGAGGCACAACGCGCGCGCGATCGCCACGCGCTGCTGTTGACCGCCGGAGAGCTGCAGCGGGTACTTCTGAGCCTGCTCGGCGATGCGCACGCGCGTGAGCTGCGTCATCGCCTTGTCCTCGGCCTCCTTCTTCGGCATCTTGCCGACCCACATCGGCGCCAGCGTCAGGTTCTCGAGCACGGTGAGGTGGGGAAACAGATTGAACTGCTGGAACACCATGCCGACGTTGCGCCGCACGGCATCGATGGCCTTGACGTCGTCGGTCAGCTCGATCCCGTCGACCACGAGCCTGCCTTGCTGGTGCTCCTCGAGCCGGTTGATGCAGCGGATGAGTGTGGACTTGCCCGAACCCGACGGGCCGCAGATGACGATGCGCTCGCCCTTGGCCACGCTGAGCTGGATGTCGCGCAGCACGTGGAACTGGCCGTACCACTTGCTGACGCCCTCGAACGAGATGATCGGGGTGTTGTCGGCCATTCCCTCTCCGGTGGTGTTATTGGCGGCGCATGCCGGTGTTGAGATAACCCTCGACCCAGCGGCTATAGCGCGACAGCGCAAAGCAACAGACGAAGTAGACCGCAGCGACGAACAGTTGCCCTTCGAGGAAGAACTTGCGCCAGTCGGCGTCGCCCAGCGCAAGCTGCAGTGCGCCGGTGAGGTCGTACAGGCTCACGATGGTGACCAACGACGTGTCCTTGAAGACGCTGATGAAACTGTTGACGATCGCCGGAATCACCAGCCGCAGCGCCTGCGGCAGCACGATCTTGCGCGTGGTCTGCCAGTAGCTGAGCCCCAGCGCCTGCGCCGCCTCGACCTGGCCCTTGGGCAGCGCCTGCAGCCCGCCGCGCACCACCTCGGCGAGGTAGGCGGCAGCGAACAGCGTCATGCCCACCAGCACGCGCAACAGCACGTCGATCGTCGTGCCCTGCGGCATGAACAGCGGGAACATGAACGACGCCATGAACAGCACCGAGATCAGCGGCACGCCGCGGACCAGCTCGACATACATGACGCACACCGCGCGGATCGCTGGCAGCTTGGAGCTGCGTCCGAGCGCCACCAGGATCGCGAGCGGAAACGCCACCGCCAGGCTCACCACCGACAGCGCCAGGGTGAGCGGGAAGCCGCCCCAGCGCGCGGTTTCGACCGGCGTCAGACCGAACACGCCGCCGCGCATCAGGATGAAGCACAGCGCCAGCACGAAGACCCACAGCGGTGCCAGCCACGGCTTCCAGAACGGGCGCAGGCAGCTCGCGACCAGCAACGCGATCATGATCGCGCAGGCCGCGAGCGGCCGCCATTGTTCTTCGTACGGATAGCGGCCGAACAGGATCAGGCGCCCCTTCTCCGCCACCACCCCCCAGCACGCGCCATGCTCGTGCGCGGCGCGGCAGGCGGCGTTGTCCGGCACGGCCACCGCGTGCAACACCGACCAGCCGAACAGCGGCGGCACCAGCCACAACAGGATCGCCACCGTGACGAGCGTGGCCAGCGTGTTGAGCCAGCCGTCGAAGAAGTTGCGTCGGATCCACCCGAGGGCGCCTTGCGTGGCCACCGGCGGCGGGCGGCTTTCAATCGGCGTGAAGACAACGGCGCTCACCGAGCCCCCTTGGCCCTGCGGGCCGTCCCCCAGGGCTCAGCAGGAGCCCCTTCGTGGCTCTTGGGGAGCGAACGCCTTCGGAGCGGCCGTGCGGCGTTCATCCTTACCTCTCCTTGATCGTCGCGCGACGGTTGTACCAGTTCATCAGCGCCGACGTCAGCAACGACAGCGTGAGGTAACACGCCATCACGATCGAGATGCATTCGATCGCGCGCCCGGTCTGATTGAGCGATGTATTGGAGATCGACACCAGGTCGGGGTAGCCGACCGCGACGGCCAGCGACGAGTTCTTCGTCAGGTTCAGGTACTGATTGGTCATCGGCGGGATGATCACGCGCAGCGCCTGCGGCAACTGCACCAGGCGCAGCTCCTTCGCGCGCGTGAGTCCGAGCGACACGCTGGCCTCGTGCTGGCCGTACGGCACCGACTGGATGCCGGCGCGCACCACTTCGGCGATGTAGGCCGCTGTGTAGATCGTCAGGCCGAGCAGCACGGTAAGGAACTCGGGGGTTACCGAGCCGCCGCCGATCACGTTGATCTCGGTCTTCTCTGGCGTATCAAGGCCCGACGGCGCGCCGCCGAGCAGCCAGCCGACGTACGTGGCGACGATCAGGATGGCGAAGGCAGGCAGGCCGAACATCGGTGCGTTCCCGGTGGCGGCGCGGCGCGCCGCGACATAGCGCGACCACCCCCACACTCCGATGCAGCCGATCGAAAAACCGATCACCGTGGCCCAGTGTCCGGGCGCCCACAGCGGGTGCGGAAACTGCAGGCCGTTCTTGCTGAAGAACACGCCCGGCAGAGGATGCAGCGCCTCCTCGATCGGCGGCAACATCTCGGTGAGCACGAAGTACCAGATGAACAGCTGCAGCAGCAGCGGCACGTTGCGCAGCAGGTCCACGTAGGCGCCGCTCAGCGTGCGGATCAGGAAGTTGCGCGACAGCCGGCCGATTCCCACCAGCGTGCCGAGGATGGTGGCCATGACGATGCCGAGAATGGCCACTCGAAACGTGTTCGAAAGGCCCACCAAGAACGCCTTGCCATAACTCTCGGATGAGTCAAACGGCACCACGCTTTCGCCGATGCCGAAGCCGGCCGGCTGATCGATGAAGTCAAAGCCGCTCTGGATGCCGCGCACCCGCATGTTCTCCAGCGTGTTGGAGAACAGGTACGCGCCCACGGCAAAGATCAGCCCGAGCACGATCACCTGGTACAGCACGCCGCGGAAGGCTTTGCTGCGCCAGGACCAGGACCGACTCTTAGGAGGAGCTGCCACGAAAAATCACCCGAACAGGGTTCGCCGCCGGCGAACCCGCCATCGTTGTCCGCGCAGCGTTACCTCACCGGAGGCGCATACATGAAGCCGCCCTTGCTCCAGAGGTTGTTGGCGCCGCGTGGCAGCTTGAGCGCCGATTTGGGTCCCACATTGCGCTCGAAGATCTCGCCGTAGTTGCCCACCGCCTTGATGGCGCGATAGGCCCAATCTTTGTCGAGGCCGAGCAACTTGCCGGTGTCTTCGCTGGTGCCGAGGATGCGCTGCACGACCGGGTCCTTGCTTTCGGCCTTCATCTGGTCCACGTTGGCCTGCGTGATGCCGTATTCCTCGGCTTCGATCAGCGCGAACACCACCCACTTGGAGATCGCAAAGAACTCGTCGTCACCGCGGCGCACGCTCGGACCGAGCGGCTCCTTGGAGATCAGCTCGGGCAGGATCACGTGGTCGTCGGGGTTGCCGGCTTCCTTGTTTCGCACGGAGGCCAGGCCCGAGGCGTCGGTGGTGTAGGCCTGGCAACGCCCGGAGAAGTACGCCTTGTTCGTGGCTTCCTGCGTCTCGAACACCACCGGCTTCATGTTCAGGCCGGCCGACTTGGAGTAGTCGTTGAGGTTCTTCTCGGTGGTGGTGCCCGACTGCACGCACACGGTGGCGCCCTTCAGCTGCTTGGCCGAAGCGATCTTGCTCTTCTTGGTGACCATGAAGCCCTGGCCGTCATAGTAGGTGACGCCGGTGAAGTGCAGGCCGAGCGACGCGTCGCGGGTCAGCGTCCACGTGGTGTTGCGCGACAGGATGTCCACCTCACCGGACTGCAGCGCCGCGAAGCGCTGTGACGCGTTCAGCGGCACCCACTTGATCTTGCTGGCATCGTTGAGCACCGTGGCGGCCAGCGCCTTGCAGATGTCGACATCGAGCCCGGTCCAGTTGCCCTGGCTGTCCGCCGCGGAGAAGCCGGGCAGGCTCGGATTGACGCCACAGATCAGTTGGCCCCGTTGTTTGATGGCATCGAGAGTCTTGCCGGCCTGTGCCCCTCCGACGAAAGCGAGGGCGAGCATGGCGGCCACGGCGTGCTTGAGCATGAATGGTTCTCCTGGCGGTTTGCAAGTGCCGGAATTGTCCCGAGCCGTCCGGGCCCGGCATACCGAGCAAACACCGATGCAGGGATCGTGCCCGGCGCCGTTCGCTCAGCGCAAGCGGCGCAGCAATGCAGCCGTGGAGGGGTCCAACCCCGTGGTATCCCCAGTGGCAAAACGCGGCAGCAGGTCGTTGCACAGTGCTTTGCCGAGCTCGACGCCCCATTGGTCGAAGCTGTTGATGCCCCACACGGCGCCGCTGGTGAAGACCCGGTGCTCATACAGGGCGACGAGCGCACCCAGGCTGCGCGGCGTCAGCGCATCGAGCACCAGCGTCGTGCTCGGCCGGTTGCCGGGAAAGCTCCGGTGCCGCGCCAGAGTGTCGGCATCGATCGTGTCGGACGCCGTGGGGGCGCGCTCGCCGCGCGCCCCATCCACGCTCTTGCCCAGCATCAGCGCCCGGGCCTGCGCCAGGCAGTTCGCCAGCGCCTTCGTGTGCAGCGAGAGGTGCGGATGCGACGGCGTGCGCACGGCGATGAACTCCAATGGAACCACGTCGGTGCCCTGGTGCAGCATCTGGAAGAACGCATGCTGGCCGTTGGTTCCGGGTTCGCCCCACACCACGGCGCTGGAGTCGTAGGGCAACACAGCGCCATCGAGGTCGACACCCTTGCCGTTGGACTCCATCTCCAGCTGCTGCAGGTAAGCAGGCAGGCGCTTCAGCCCCTGGTGGTACGGCGCCACCGAGCGGCTCGCGAAACGGTGGAAGTTGCGATACCACACGTCGAGCAGGCCGAGCTGCGCCGGCAGGTTGTGTTCCAGCGGGGCCTCGGCGAAGTGGCGGTCCATGGCGTGCGCGCCGGCGAGCAGCGCGCGAAAGTGGGCCGCGCCGATCGCGATGGCGATCGGCAATCCGATCGCGCTCCACATCGAGTAGCGTCCGCCGACCCAGTCCCAGAAGCCGAACGTGGTGGTGATGCCGAACGCCGCTGCCGCCTGGACGTTGGTGGTCGTGGCGACGAAGTGCCGCGCGATGTCGAGCCCGCCGTGCGCGATGAACCAGGCGCGGGCCACGTCGGCATTGGCCATCGTCTCCTGGGTCGTGAAGGTCTTCGACGCGATCACGAAGAGCGTCGACTCCGGCTTCAGTCGAGCCAGCACCGGCGTGATGTCGTGGCCGTCGACATTGGAGACAAAGTGGTACTCCATGGCCTTCGATGCATAAGAATCGAGTGCCGGCACGACCATCTGCGGACCCAGGTCCGACCCGCCGATGCCGATGTTGACCACAGCGCGGATGCCGCTGGCGCTGTCGCGCACGCGTTCGGCGAAGGCGAGCATGTCATCGAGAACCGCGTGCACGTCGCTCGAGAACGGGCCCGCGCCGGGCGGCGCGCGCAGCGCGGTGTGCAGCACGGCGCGGCCCTCGGTGCTGTTGATCGGCTCGCCGTTGAACATCGCATCGCGGCGCGCCGGCATGCCGCACTCGTGCGCCAGGTCGATCAGCAGCTTGCGCGTCAGCAGATCCCAGCGGTTCTTCGACAGATCGGCGAACACCTCGGGTGCCTGCAGCGAGAATGCCTCTGCACGCGCGGGATCGCGAGCGAACGCATCGCGCAGGTCGAGGTCCCGGCCGTGTGCTTCATAGTGACCCTGCAGCGCGCGCCAGGCCACCGTGCGATCGCAGCGTTTGGTATCGAGTGTGCTCATAGCAGTAAGCGGATCTCTGCCGATCGATGGTTCGATTATCCGCGGCGCAGCATGCCCGGCCCGACGACGTGCCGAGCGGATCCCAACACGGCGCCGTGAAGTTGACCTGCCGTGGACACTACCGGATCATCGTTGGTGAACGAAACCACAAGCAAGCACAAACGCATGTCGTTCGACCTCGTTCTGTTCGGTGGCACCGGCGACCTGACCTGGCGCAAGCTGATGCCGGCGCTGTTCCAGGCGTTTCGGCACGGCAAGCTTCCGCCGGGCGGTCGCATCCTCGCGGTGGCCCGCGAGCCGCGCAGCGACAGCGATTACCGCGCCTGGCTTCAACAACGCTTCGTGGAGGTTGAGCCGGCCAAGCAACCGACGGAAGAAGAGTTCGAGCGCTTCGCCGCTCTGCTGCACTACCGGCGCATGGACCTGTCGCAGCCGGGCGACTACGCCAGCCTGAAGGCGTGGCTCGACGAGCGCAACTCCGACACGGTGGTGATGTACCTGGCCACCGCGCCACACTTGTTCCCGGTGGTGTGTGCGCAACTCGGCGCGGCCGGCATGAACGGGCCGCAGGTGCGCGTAGTCCTGGAGAAGCCGCTCGGCCACGACCTGCCGAGCGCAAAGGAGATCAACTGCGTGGTAGCCGGCGCGTTTGCCGAACGGCAGGCGCTGCGCATCGACCACTATCTTGGCAAACCATCGGTGCAGAACCTCTCGGCGCTGCGCTTCGGCAACGCGCTGTTCGAGCCGCTGTGGCGGCGCGAGAGCATCTCCAACATCCAGATCACGCTGGCCGAAGCGCTTGGTGTCGGCTCGCGCGGCGACTTCTACGATCGGATCGGTGCGCTGCGCGACATGGTCCAGAACCACGCGCTGCAGCTGCTGACGATGATCGCGATGGAGCCTCCCCCGACCAACGACGCCGACGCGATCCGCGACGAGAAGCTCAAGGTGCTGAAGTCGCTGAAACCCTTCACGCCGGGGGCCGTGGCACGCGACGTGGTGCGCGGCCAATACAAGGCCGGCACGGTCGAGGGCAAGCCGGTGCCCGGTTACCTTGAGGAAACGAGAGTGCCGGCGGACAGCATGACCGAGACCTTCGTTGCGCTGCGCACCGAGGTGCAGAACTGGCGCTGGGCCGGCGTGCCGTTCTACCTGCGCACCGGCAAGCGGTTGGCGGCGCAGCATGCGCAGATCGTCGTCAACTTCAGGCCGGTTCCGCATCCGATCTTTCCAGGCAGTGCACGCGCCAACAAGCTGGTGATCAAGCTGCAGCCCGATGACGGATTGCAGCTGCACCTGTTGGCGGCCAAGGGCTCCGGTCAGGGAGAACTGCTGTCCCCGGTGTTTCTCGATCTCGACTTTGACAAGGCCTTTGCGGCTGAGCGTGTCGGTGCGTATGAGCGCCTGCTGATGGATGCGATTGCCGGGCGTTTGAACCTGTTCGTGCGCAGCGACGAGCAGGAGCAGGCATGGCGCTGGGTTGAGCCGGTGCTGCACGCCTGGGGCCACGACCCGCAGCCGCCGCGCCCCTATGCCGCAGGCACCTGGGGTCCCCCCGCGGCCAGCGCGATGGTCGCGCGTGACGGCTGCGTTTGGGAGGAGGAGCAATGAACTCGGCTGCGCGGGCGCGTCCTCACTGCCCGCATGCGACCGCTGGCGCAGCCAGGTCAGGTGCGCCTTGCGCGCCGTGTGTGCCGGGCCGGCTCAGTTGCCGGCGGGCGGCGCGGCGAACGCCAGCAGCTGATCCACGCCGTACAGTTTTACCAGCTCGGTGAGCTTGGGCGGCGCGCGGCACACCTCGAAACCCTTGTTCCAGGCGCGCGCCAGGCGCCGGCATTCGAGCAGCACCGCCACGGCGGCGCTATCGAACGTGCGCAGCGCCGATGCGTCAACCGTCAGCGTGGCGGCATCGTCGCCGCGCATCGACTGCTCGAGCATGCGCAGCGTGGTGTTGGCCTCGTTGAGCGTCAGGACCTCGGGCAGGACGAGCATGGTGCCGTGCGTGAACGCGTCAGTTCTTGCTGCCGGCGATCTGCTTGTTCTTTTCCGACAGGCGCGCAATCAGCGCATCGACGCCGCCGCCGCTCAGGTCGCGCGCAAACTGACTGCGAAAGCTGTCGGTGGCCCACAAGCCCAGCACGTTGAAGTCGTAGATCTTCCACGAGTCGCCGGCCTTCTCGAGCCGGTAGTCGAGTTGGATGGGCTCGCCCTTGTTGACCACGTCCGTGCCGATGACGACCTCGTTGGCGTTGCTGCCGGCGCGCACGGGTCGCAGCTTGACCGTCTGGTCGCGCACCTGTGTCAGCGCACCGGCGTAGGTGTTGATGAGGTAGGTCTTGAACTCCTCGGTCAGCCGCGTTTGCTGCTCGGGCGTGGCGCTGCGCCACGGCGGGCCGACCGACTTGATGACCATGCGCTGCAGGTTTACGTTGGGCAGCACCTTTGAATCGACCAGCGAGCGGATCTTGCCGACATCGCCGGCCTGGATGGCCTTGTCGGCCTTGACCGCGTCGATGACTTCGGTCGATAGCTTCATCACGAAGGCATCGGCTGTTTGCTGGGCTTGCGCCATCGACAATGTGGCGCCCAAGGTCATGGCGATGGCAAGAGTGCGAAACATCTGCTTTCCTCAGGTCTTGTGTCCGACCGCCCAACCTTAACGCATTGCAATACCCACGAGTTCACTTGGGGGGCGGGGCTTCCGATCCCTCTTCAGGGGGCTCCGGCTCCTCGGGCGGATTGCCGTCGTAGACCTGGTTGCGGCGGCGCACCAGGAAACCGTCGCGAATGAGCAGGTATTTGTCGAGTGCGATATCGTCGATCATGCGCGTGGCCGACAGCAGGCGGGCACGGGTGCTGACGACCTGCAGCACGGTCACCCCGACCTGATCGCGGCGTTCCTGGAACCAGGCCGTCGGCGCCGCCTGGAAGTCAGCCGCCAGCGCCGCGCTGTCGCGCACCGTGGAGGGTCCCAGGATCGGCAGCACCAGATAAGGACCTGGACCGACGCCCCACCAACCGAGCGTTTGACCGAAGTCTTCGTTGCGGCGTTCCATGCCGGCTTCACCGGCGATATCGAACAGCCCACCCAGACCCAGGGTGCTGTTGAAGACAAAGCGCATGCCGGTTTCGAGAGCCGGCTGCGGCTTGGCCTGCAGCACGAGGTTCACGGCGGACCAGGCATCACCCAGGTTGGCGAAGAAGTTGTCGATGCGGGCGCGGACGAACTGCGGCACAACTTTCTCGTAGCCGGTGGCCACGGGCTTCAGCACCGCTTTGTCGACCGCTTCGTTGAACGAGAACATCGACCGATTGAAACCCTCGAGCGGATCATTGGGTGTGCCCGGCGGGGCGGCACAACCGCCCAGCACCAACATCGTCAGCGCTGCAGGCGCGATACGACACAAGCCCGTCATTTTTTGGTGCCCGGCGCTGGCAACGGCGGCGGCGCCGGGGGCACTGCCGTGCCTGCTTCGGCCGCTTTGTTGAAGAGAAACTGGCCGATCAGGTTCTCGAGAACCACTGCCGACTGCGTCTGCGTCACCATGTCACCCGCAGCGAGGTTCTTCTCTTCACCGCCGGCCTCCAAACCGACGTATTGGTCACCCAGCAGGCCGGCCGTGAGGATCTTGGCCGAGCTGTCGCGAGGAAACTCCAAGCCGTGCTGGATCTCCATCGTGACCAGGCCCTGGTAGGTCTTGGGATCCAGGCGGATCGAGATGACGCGGCCCACGGTGACGCCGGCGCTGCGCACCGGTGCACGCGGCTTCAGGCTGCCGATGTTGTCGAAACGCGCCTGCAGCGTGTAGCCGCCGTTGTTGCCGAAGCTGCCCAGATTGGCGGCCTTCAACGCGATGAACACCAGCGCTGCAATGCCGAGCACGACGAACAGGCCGACCAGCATTTCCACGTTCTTCTTGGGCATCTCAGCCTCCGACGAGCGGCCTCGAGGAGGCCGAACCCCTCTTCGGGGCAGCGAGCAACACGAGCATGGGGGCAGTCAAGTTCGTCCCTTTCGAAATCACGGCGTCGAGAACATGAGCGCCGTGAGGATGAAGTCCATTCCCAGCACCGACAGCGACGAAACCACCACCGTGCGCGTGGTGGCATAGGCCACGCCCTCAGGTGTGGCCTTGGTCTCGTAGCCCTGGTAAAGCGCGACGGCGGTGCAGATCACGCCAAACACGGCGCTCTTGACGATACCGTTGCCAACGTCGCGCCAGATGTCCACGCCGGTCTGCTGGATCGACCAGAAGTTGCCCGGGTCGATGCCGATCATGAGCACCGCCACGATATAGGCGCCGATGATGCCGATGGTCGAGAACAAGAGCGCGAGGATGGGCATCGCCACGATGCCGCCGATGAAGCGCGGTGCCAGCACGCGGGCGCGCGGGTCGATCGCCATCAGCTCCATCGCGGAAAGTTGCTCGCCCGCCTTCATCAGGCCGATCTCGGCGGTCAGCGAGGTGCCCGCCCTTCCCGCGAACAACAGCGCCGTCACGACCGGACCCAGTTCCCGCACCAAAGACAGGTTGACCACCAGTCCGAGCGATTCGGCCGCGCCATAGCGGACGAGCGCGTAGTACATCTGCAGCGCCAAAACGAAGCCAACCGCCATCCCCGAGGCCATGATGATGACGAGCGAGCGGTTGCCGATGGCGTGCACCTGGGTGACCACCAGACCGAAGCGACGCAGCGCCGTCGGCGAGAAGCGGATCAGGTCGGCGAAGAAGTACGCGGCATGACCCAGCGACGTCACCCAGCGCAGTACCAGCGCACCGATCGCCGCGATCCAAACGGTCACGCAGCCTCCTTGGCGCTGCGCCCCGGCCCCGCGGGGGAAAGCTCGCCCTTCGCGCGCCTGTGCAGGTTCACGGCGGCACCCCCAAGTCCTCGGCGAATGGCTTGGCAGGATAGTGAAACCGCACCGGGCCATCGGGCTCGCCGCGGATGAACTGGCGCACCTCGGGATCGTCGGAGTCGCGCAACTCGTCGGGTGTGCCATGCGCCACGACCTTGCCGCCCGACGACATCAGGTAGGCGTAGTCGGCGATCTCGAAGCACTCCTGCACGTCGTGCGACACCACCAGGGACGTGGAGCCCGTGGCGTCATTGAGCTGGCGGATCAGGTTGGCCGCCACGCCCATGGAGATCGGGTCGAGTCCGGCAAACGGCTCGTCGTACATGATCAGCTCGGGGTCGAGCGAGATCGCGCGCGCCAGCGCGATGCGCCGCGCCATGCCGCCCGAGACCTCGCTGATGCGCAGGTGGGCGGCGCCGCGCAGGCCGACCGCGTTGAGCTTCATCAGCACGATGTCGCGGATCATCGTCAACGACAGATCGGTGTGCTCACGCAGCGGAAATGCCACGTTCTCGAACACGCTCAGGTCGGTGAACAGCGCGCCAAACTGAAACAGCATGCCGAGGCGCCGGCGCAAGCGATAGAGCTGCTCCTTGTCCTGCGTGTTGACCGGCTCGCCATCGAAAATCACGCGGCCCTTGGTCGCCGGATGCACGCCGGCGATCAAGCGCAGAAGCGTCGTCTTTCCGCAGCCGGAACCACCCATGATCGCGGTGACCCTCCCACGCTGGAACTTCATGGTCACGTCGTGCAGGATCGTGCGGCTCGCGTCATAGCCGAACGTGACCTGGTCGATCTCGATGAAAGGGTGGTCGATCAAACGGGATGCGGGCGACATGCGCTTGGAGTCGCCGCGAAGAGCGTGACGGCGGGGATTGTGGCACGCACGGGCAAACCCGCAGTCCCGCGCCCGCTCGCGGGCTTGTGAACCGATGTGTCTGCGCGACGCCGGCGGGGTGCCGGCGCCTGATCAGCGCGGCAGGGTGCTCGTGCCCATCAGGTACTGATCGACCGCGCGCGCCGCCTGACGGCCTTCGCGGATGGCCCAGACGATCAGCGATTGGCCACGCCGCATGTCGCCGGCGGCGAAGACCTTGTCAACGTTGGTGCGGTAGCCAGTGCCTTCGTCGGTGCCCGCGCGGGCATTGCCGCGTTTGTCGGGGTCGACGCCGAAGGCCTGGAGCACGCTTGCCACCGGGCCGACGAACCCCATCGCCAGCAGCACCAGGTCGGCCGGGTACTCCTTCTCGGTGCCCGGCACCTCGGACATCGTGCCGTCCTGCCACTTCACCTGCACCGTCTTCAGCGCCTTGATCTTGCCGCCCTTGGCGTCTCCGATGAACTGCTTGGTGGCGATGGCGAAGGCGCGCTCGCAGCCCTCCTCGTGGCTGGAACTGGTGCGCAACTTCACCGGCCAGTAGGGCCATGTGAGCGGCTTGTCTTCCTGCTCGGGCGGCATCGGCATCAACTCGAACTGCGTGACGCTGGCGGCGCCATGGCGGTTGCTGGTACCGACGCAGTCGCTGCCAGTGTCGCCGCCGCCGATGACGATCACGTGCTTGCCGGTAGCCATGATCTGGCCCTTGACCTTGTCGCCCGCCACCACCTTGTTTTGCTGCGGCAGAAACTCCATCGCAAAGTGCACGCCATTGAGCTCGCGGCCCGGCACCGGGAGGTCGCGACTGGCCTCGGCACCGCCGGCGAGCACAACGGCGTCAAACTGCGCCAGGAGTTCATCGGCGCCGAGGGTCGTGTGCGCGTCATTGGCGACCTTGCTGCCGTTGTGCAGCGCACCGACCAACACGCCGGTGCGGAACGTGACCCCTTCAGCCTGCATCTGCTCGATGCGCCGGTCGATGTGCGACTTCTCCATCTTGAAGTCGGGGATGCCGTAGCGCAGCAGCCCGCCAATCCGGTTGTTCTTCTCGAACACCGTCACGTCATGACCAGCGCGGGCGAGCTGCTGAGCGGCCGCCAGACCGGCTGGGCCCGAGCCGACCACGGCGACCCTCTTGCCCGTCTTGACACGGGCCGGCCGCGGCAGCACCCAACCTTCGGCCCAGGCGCGATCGGCGATCGAGTGCTCGATCGACTTGATGCCGACCGGATCGTCATTGACGTTCAGCGTGCAAGCCGCCTCGCACGGTGCCGGGCAAACCCGTCCAGTGAACTCCGGGAAGTTGTTCGTCGAATGCAGCACCTCGGAGGCCAGCTTCCAGTCGTTGCGGTAAACGAGGTCGTTGAAGTCCGGGATGATGTTGTTGACCGGGCAGCCGCTGTTGCAGAACGGCGTGCCGCAGTCCATGCAGCGCGCCCCTTGGATCCTGGACTGCTCGGCCGTGAGGCCGATAACAAACTCCTTCCAGTTCTTCAGCCGTTGCGGCACCGGCTCGTAACCCTCTTCGAGCCGCTTGTGTTCGAGGAATCCCGTGACCTTGCCCATCTTCGTTCTTGCTGCGGGTTGAGTTCTGACTACTTGGCGGGGACCGCGCGCTGCTTGCCCGGCGTGGCCTTGGCCTTGGCGATGGTGGCTTGTGTGTCCTCGATCGCCTTGCGCTCGCCCAACACGCGCTTGTATTCGTGCGGCAGCACCTTGATGAATCGCGTACGCGCCTCGGGCCAATGCTCGAGGATCTCGCGAGCGCGCAGCGACCCCGTCCAGCGATGGTGGTCTTCGATGAGGCGGCGCAGTTGCGCTTCGTCGGTCTGGCCGTTGTGCCAGCTAGCGGGATTCGATGACGCCTGCTGCTCGTCTTTGGTGAGCAGCTTTTCGAGCGCCACCATCGACGTATTGCAGCGCTTGGCGAACTGGCCGTCGTCGTCGTACACATAGGCCACGCCGCCCGACATGCCGGCTGCGAAGTTTCGACCCGTCTTGCCGAGCACCACCACCGTGCCGCCCGTCATGTACTCGCAGCCGTGGTCGCCCGTGCCTTCGACGACGGCGGTCGCACCCGACAACCGCACCGCGAAACGCTCTCCGGCAACGCCGCGGAAGAATGCCTCGCCGCGCGTCGCACCGTAGAGCACGGTGTTCCCGACGATGATGTTCTTGGTGGCATCGCCCCGAAAGTCGATGCTCGGACGCACCACCACCCGGCCGCCCGACAGGCCTTTGCCGGTGTAGTCGTTGGCATCACCGATCAGGTACATCGTGATGCCCTGTGCCAGGAACGCGCCGAAGCTCTGGCCGCCGGTGCCTTCCATCTGGATGAAGATGGTCTGGTCGGGCAGGCCCTCAGGCCGCTGTCGGATCAGTTCGCCCGACAGCATCGCGCCGACCGAACGGTTGCCGTTACGCACCTCTTGCAGGATCTGCACTTTCTCGCCGCGCTCGATCGCGGGCCGGCACTTTTCGATCAGCTGGACGTCAAGTGCCTTGTCAAGGCGATGATCCTGCTCATCGACCTGATAGCGCGCCACCTCGGGACCGAGTTTGGGTTGATGGAACACGCGGCCAAAGTCCAGGCCCTTGGCTTTCCAATGCGCCAGTCCCTTGCGCATGTCGAGCAAGTCGGCGCGGCCAATCAGCTGATCGATGCTGCGAATGCCGAGCTGCGCCATGATCTGGCGTGCCTCCTCAGCCACGAAGAAGAAGTAGTTGACGACGTGCTCGGGACGGCCGGCGAACTTCTTGCGCAGCACCGGGTCCTGCGTGGCCACGCCGACCGGGCAGGTGTTGAGGTGGCACTTGCGCATCATGATGCAGCCCTCGGCCACCAGCGGCGCCGTGGCAAAGCCGAACTCATCGGCACCGAGCATCGCACCGATCACCACGTCGCGGCCGGTCTTCATCTGACCGTCAACCTGCACACGGATGCGGCCACGCAGCCGATTGAGCACCAGCGTCTGCTGTGTCTCGGCCAGGCCCAACTCCCACGGCGTACCGGCGTGCTTGATGCTCGACCAGGGAGAAGCACCGGTGCCGCCATCATGCCCGGCGATCACCACATGGTCAGCCTTGCACTTGGCCACACCAGCGGCGACGGTGCCGACGCCGACTTCGCTGACCAGCTTGACACTCACCGACGCGCGCGGGTTCGAGTTCTTCAGGTCATGGATCAGCTGCGCCAGATCTTCGATCGAATAGATGTCATGGTGCGGCGGCGGGCTGATCAAGCCGACACCGGGCACCGAATGCCGCAGGTAGCCGATGTACTCGCTGACCTTGCCGCCGGGCAGCTGACCCCCCTCGCCCGGTTTGGCGCCCTGCGCCATCTTGATCTGCAACTGGTCGGCCGACACCAGGTACTCGGTGGTGACACCAAAGCGCCCGGAGGCCACTTGCTTGATCTTGGAACGCAGGCTGTCGCCGTCTTTGAGCGCATAGTCGGCTTGAACCACCTTGGCGCCGATCACGTCGCTCAGTTTGGTGCCATCGGTGATCCGGATGCCCTTGAGCTCGTTGCGATAACGTGCCGGATCCTCGCCACCCTCGCCGGTGTTGCTCTTGCCGCCGATGCGGTTCATCGCCACCGCCAGTGTGGTGTGCGCCTCGGTGGAGATCGAGCCCAGCGACATCGCTCCGGTGGCAAATCGCCTGACGATTGACGCCGCCGGCTCGACTTCATCGAGCGCTATGGCCTTGGCCGGATCGACCTTGAACTCGAAAAGCCCGCGCAGCGTCATGTGACGGCGCGACTGATCGTTGATCAACTGGGCATACTCGCGGTAAGTCTCGAAGCGGTTGGCGCGCACGCTGTGCTGCAGCTTGGCGATCGCGTCGGGCGTCCACATGTGCTCTTCGCCGCGCGTGCGCCAGGCGTATTCGCCGCCCGCGTCGAGCATGTGGGTGAGCACCGGATCGTCGCCGAACGCAGCGCGGTGCATGCGCAACGCCTCTTCGGCCACCTCGAACACACCGATGCCTTCCACCTGCGACGCGGTGCCGCGGAAGTACTTGTCGACAAACGCCTTGGACAGTCCGATGGCTTCGAAGATCTGGGCGCCGCAGTACGACATGTACGTGCTGATGCCCATCTTGGACATGATCTTCGAAAGGCCTTTGCCGACCGCCTTGATGTAGTTGGTGATCGCCTTTTCGGGCGAGAGGTCGCCCGGCAATTCACGATGCAGTGCGATCAGAGACTCCAGCGCCAGATATGGATGCACGGCCTCGGCGCCATAGCCCGCCAACACGGCGAAGTGGTGCACCTCGCGCGCCGAGCCGGTTTCAACCACCAGGCCAGCGGTGGTGCGCAGTCCTTCTCGCACCAAGTGATGATGCACCGCCGACAGCGCCAGCAACGCGGGAATCGCGACCTGCACGCGGCCGATGCGGCGGTCGGTGATGATGAGGATGTTGTGGCCGGTGCGAATCGCATCGACCGATTCGGCGCACAACGATGCGAGCTTGGCCTCGATGCCTTCACGGCCCCATTCGACCGGGTAGGTGATGTCGAGTTCGTAGCTCCTGAACTTACCGGACGTGTGCCGCGCGATGTCGCGCAAGCGTGCCATGTCGTCGAAGTCGAGCACCGGCTGGTGCACCTCAAGGCGCATCGGCGGGTTGACGGCATTGATGTCGAGCGGGTTCGGCTTGGGCCCGATGAAACTGTTGAGCGACATCACGATCGCCTCGCGAATCGGGTCGATCGGCGGATTGGTGACCTGGGCGAACAACTGCTTGAAGTAGTTGTAGAGGGACTTGTTCTTGTCGGACAGCACGGCGAGCGGCGAGTCGTTGCCCATCGAGCCGACCGCTTCTTCGCCATTGGCCGCCATCGGCGCCAACAGGAACTTGATGTCTTCCTGCGAATAGCCGAACGCCTGCTGCCGGTCGAGCAGCGGTTCTGTCGACGGCTCAGGACCTCCGGTGACTTCGATCGAGTCGAGCCGTACGCGCACCGTCTCGATCCACTGCCGGTACGGTTTGGCGAACGACAGCTGGTGCTTCAGTTCATCGTCATCGACGATCCGTCCCTGCTCGATGTCGATCAGGAACATCTTGCCGGGCTGCAGGCGCCATTTCTTGACAACCTTGCTCTCGGGAATCGGCAGCACGCCCGATTCGGAAGCCATCACGACGATGTCGTCGTCGGTGACCAGGTAGCGCGCCGGACGCAGACCGTTGCGGTCGAGCGTGGCACCGATCTGCTTGCCGTCGGTGAACACCATCGCAGCCGGTCCGTCCCAGGGTTCGAGCATCGCGGCGTGGTACTCATAGAACGCGCGCCGGCGCTCGTCCATCAGCTCGTGCTGCTCCCACGCTTCGGGGATCATCATCATCGCGGCGTGCGCCAACGGGTAACCCGCCATCACCAGCAGCTCGAGTGCGTTGTCGAAGATCGCGGTGTCGCTCTGGCCCTCGAAGCTGATCGGATAAAGCTTCTTCAGGTCGTCGCCGAGCACCGGCGACCTCATCACGCCTTCACGCGCGCGCATCCAGTTGAAGTTGCCCTTGACCGTGTTGATCTCGCCGTTGTGCGCCACCATGCGGTACGGATGCGCAAGCGGCCACTCGGGGAAGGTGTTGGTCGAGAAGCGCTGGTGCACCAGCGCCAGTGCCGAGACGACTCGAGGATCCTGCAGGTCCTGGTAATACTGGCCCACCTGATCGGCCAGCAATAGACCTTTGTAGATCACCGTGCGGCAACTCATGCTCGGCACGTAGTACTCGCGGCTGTGCGTGAGCTTGAGTGCCTGGATCGCGGCGGACGCGGTCTTGCGGATGACATAGAGCTTGCGCTCGAGGGCGTCTGGCACGATCACGTCGGGCCCGCGGCCGATGAAGATCTGCCGGATCACGGGCTCCTTGGCGCGCACGGCGGGTGACATCGGCATCTCGCGGTCGACCGGCACGTCGCGCCAGCCAAGCAGAGTCTGACCTTCAGCCTTCACCGCGCGCGCCAGCTCCTGCTCGCAAGCCAATCGGGACGCATGCTCTTTCGGCAGGAAGATCATTCCGACACCGTATTCGCCCGGCGGCGGCAGCTCGATGCCCTGCGCCGCCATCTCGCTGCGGTAGTACTCGTCGGGAATCTGGATCAGGATGCCGGCACCATCGCCCATCAACTTGTCGGCACCAACGGCGCCCCGGTGATCGAGGTTGGCGAGGATCTGCAGACCCTGTTCGATGATGTGGTGCGAGCGCTGGCCTTTGATGTGAGCGACAAACCCCACGCCGCAGGCATCGTGCTCGTGTCCTGCGGCATACAGGCCCTCGCGAACTGCGGCCTCGCGGGCCGCCTCGTCCGCAGAGGAGGTTTCGTCTCTTGGCATGGTGGGCAACTCCCTAAGAACCTGCTCGCCAATCTACTGCACTGCAACAAGCATCTCAAGTCAAATAAAAGGGGTCAGACTCCTTTTAAAGGCAAGAACCGATATGGTGCAAATTAATTGGGGACATATTAATCACTCGAGAGCTGTCGCGGACGGCCTCGTCTCCTCGGTCTGAGCGGTCTAGCCGTCCGGCTTTGGAGCGATTCAACGAAACCCGTCGAGCCCAGGGCCCAGCCTTTGTGCGCAGCGGCCGCGATCCGTTCAGCCTGGGATTCCGAGGGCGCTTCGCTCAAGAGCGCCCGGTATGCCGCAGTCCTCTCGAATGGCGTGTTTCCAAGCGCCCAGTACTCGGCTGTGTCTTTCAGCGAAATGGGGCCGCCGAAGCCGACGTGCTGGCGCGCGCTGGACCAGGGCGAAGGCGTGGTGCCCTCGCCTCCCGCGGTGACCGGGTCAATCGGCAGCCGATCGACGAACACCATGGTGTCGAGCAATGTGCGACCGGGCTCGACCACGGTGGACCGATAGCGACCATCCCACACGCTGCCGCTGCGCCGATACCGCCGGTTGAACGCCGATGCGAAGCGCCGACCCACGGCCTGCATCGCGCGGCTCAGTCCTCGATCCTCGGCCGGCGTACAGAGCAGCCAAACGCGGTCTGCAGGCAGCGCGTACGCATGCAAGGCCACTTGCTCCCGGGCCGAAGCGTCTTCCAGCGCATCGAGAAACGCCTGGCGATCTTCGCTGTCGCGGAACACCGCCTCGCCGTTGTGGCCCCGCAGCAGCACCAAGTGCGCAACACCGGCCAGCGACAAGCGCGGCAGTCGAGCCATGGCGAAGGCGTCAGGCGACGTGCATCTCGATCACTTCGCGCACCACCGCATCAGGTGCGGGCCGCAGCGCCGCTTCCCCCCTTCCAGTCAGCACGACGAAGCGGATCTCACGACTGACGGCCTTCTTGTCCAGCCGCATCAACGAGAGATATCGATCGGCTCCCAAGGCGGGGACCTTGGTCGGCAGCCCGAGTTTCGACAGCAGAGCTACCAGTCGTTCGGACACGGCCGGGTCGATCAAGCCGAGCTTCACAGATAGCGCCGCGCCGAGCACCATGCCCGCAGCCACGGCCTCGCCGTGCAGCCAGTTGCCGAAGCCCAAGCCAGCTTCGATCGCATGGCCAAACGTGTGGCCGAAGTTCAAGACGGCTCGCAGATCGCTCTCGCGCTCGTCCTGCGCGACGACCGCGGCCTTGATCTCGCACGAGCGCTGAACCGCATGCGCCAGCGCATCCACGTCCCGCACCAGCAACGCAGTCGCATGGCTCTCGATCCACTCGAAGAACGTCCAGTCGGCGATCGCCCCGTACTTGACCACCTCGGCCAGGCCCGCGCGCAGCTCACGGTCCGGAAGCGATGTCAGTACGTCGAGGTCGCACACCACCCGCAGGGGCTGGTGGAAAGCACCGATCAAGTTCTTGCCGAGCGGGTGATTGATGGCAGTCTTGCCACCGACCGACGAATCGACCTGCGAGAGCAAGGTCGTTGGCACCTGCACATAGGGCACACCCCGCATGAAGCTAGCGGCAGCAAAGCCCGCGATGTCGCCGACTACGCCACCGCCCAACGCGTAGACAGTGGTGCGGCGGTCACAGCCATTGTTCAGCAGGGCATCGAAGATGAGGTTCAACGTCTGCCAGTGCTTGTGCTCCTCACCATCGGGCAGTTCGACAGACAACAACCTCGCGTACCTCGTCGCCAGCGCGGCGCGCAAGCGCGGCAGGTAGAGCGCGGCGACGGTGGGATTCGTGACGATCACCGCGTCGCCGCCCTCAGGTAGTCCTTTCCAGACGCCCGCTGAACCGAGAAGTCCGCAACCGATCAAGATCCTGTAGCTGCGTTCGCGCAGCGCTACCGTGACGGTGCGCTGTTGAAGACTTGTCATTGGAACCGTGGAAGCGGCATCAGACATTTCCGCAGTGTAGAGGCGGGCAGCCGCTGACGATCATGGCCGCTCAATGCTCCGTGGGTGCCGTCGCCACCGGCGACGGCACATGCGACGGATCGATGACACCGGCCAGCTCCAACTGCATCAGAATGGTCCCGGCCAGCATCTTGACCGACGGCCTGCCGGTCTCGATGACGAATCGAGCGGCATCGCGGTAAAGGGGATCGCGGTCCCTGAAAAGCTCCCGCAGCTTGCGCATCGGATCGCGTACCTGCAGCAGAGGTCGATTGGTGTCATGCCGCAAGCGACGAATCAGTTCCTCCGGTGTCGAGCGCAGATACACGACCTGCCCCAGCGACTGCATCAGTTGCCGGTTCTCCTCACGCAGAACCGCGCCACCGCCGGTGGCGACCACGTGCGAGTCGCGTTTCAGCAAGCCGGCAAGTACCTGCTGTTCGATGTCGCGAAACGAGGCTTCGCCGTGCTGCTCGAAATGACTGCGGATGGAACAACCGAGCTGCCGCTCGATCTCGGCGTCGGAGTCCACAAATGACCAGCCCAAGCGTCGTGCGAGCTGCCGCCCCACCGTCGATTTTCCGCTTCCCGGCATACCGACCAAGACGATGGTGGTCATGACTGAAAACGGGCTCCCCAATGGATCAGGGCGCAGTCTATGCGACGGCGCCCTGTCGGTCGAAGGAACAGCCGCTCAGCGAGCTGCCGTCCGATCGGTGACGATGCGTGGGGTCAGGAAGACCAGCAGCTCGGTCTTGTTGGCGGTACGAACGGTGTTCTTGAAAAGGTAGCCGATGACGGGCACGTCGCCGAGCAGCGGGATCTTGTTGACTTCATCGCGTTCGTTCTGCGTGAAGATGCCGCCGATGACGACGGTACCACCGTTTTCCACCAGCACTTGGGTCTTGACGTGCTTGGTATCGATCGCGAAGCCCGCGGCGGTGTTGCGACCGACGCTGTCCTTGTTGACGTCGACGTCGAGGATCACGTTCCCTTCCGGAGTGATCTGCGGCGTGACTTCCAGCTTGAGATTGGCCTTGCGGAACTGGATCGACGTCGCACCGCTGGAAGTCGCCACTTGATACGGTAGTTCTTCGCCTTGCTCGATCAGCGCCTTGATCTGGTCGGCAGTGATCACGCGCGGGCTGGAGATGATCTTGCCCTTGCCGTCGGCTTCGAGTGCGGAGAGCTCCAGGTTGAGAAAGCGGTTGGCCGACGCGCTGAACAAGGACAGCGCAAACGTACCCGCCGACGCGCCGCCCAACGCGCTGGTGTTCGCCGGCAGGTTCACGAACTGCGTATTCGGGATGTAGCTGCCACCGGTGATGACGGCCTGGCCGGTCTGTTCGCCGACACCCAGGTAGTTGCCAGTGGGCAGCGACACGCGGCCGCGGCCGATGTCGAAGCCCGGGTTGGCGTTCAGGTCAAGAGCGCCCAACTTCACGCCGAGCGAGCGACCGAACTTGTCGTCCGCCTCGACGATGCGCGCCTCGATCATCACTTGGCGAACCGGGATGTCGATCTTGGATATCAGCGCTTGGATCTCCTCGAGCTTGGAGGGGATGTCGGTAACGAAGAGCTGATTGGTCCGGCTCTCCGAGATCACGCTGCCGCGCGGGCTCAGGATCCGCGTGGCTTGCGCACCGGCACCCGATTGTCCGGAGCCGGTCAGGCCTTTGGCCACGTCTTCGGCCTTGGTGTAGTTCAGCTGAAACGATTGCGTGCGGACGGGCTCGAGGTCGGTGATCTGCTTGCGCGACTCGAGTTCGAGCTTCTCCTTGGCGGCGAGCTCGTCCTTCGGAGCGATCCACAACACATTGCCGGACTTGCGAACTCCCAGGCCTTTGCTCTGCAGGATGATGTCGAGCGCCTGGTCCCAAGGCACGTCCTTGAGGCGCAGCGTCACGCTGCCGGTGACGGTGTCGCTGGTCACGACGTTGAAGTTGGTGAAGTCGGCGATGACTTGCAGCAGCGCCCGCACTTCGATGTTCTGGAAGTTGAGCGAGAGCTTCTCGCCTGCGTAGCCAGGACCCTGCGTCAGCTTGTTGGGGTCGACCTTCATCGGTCGGACTTCCAGCACGAACTGGTTGTCGGTCTGATAGGCACTGTGCTCCCAGGACCCACGCGGCTCGACCACAAGGCGCACACGGTCACCCGACTGCAGCGCCGACACGGTTTGCACCGGCGTGCCGAAATCGGTCACGTCGAGTTTGCGGCGCAGTGCATCGGGCAGCGTCGACCGCAGGAACTCCACCACAAGGCTCTGGCCTTGCTGGCGAATGTCGACACCGACCTGTGTGTTCGCCAAACCCACGACGACGCGACCGGCGCCATCGGGACCGCGCCGGAAGTCGATTTCCTTGAGCGGCAGCTGGTCACGGTTCTGGCTGGCCGCAAAGTGAACCGGTTCCCCTGTAGGGCTGGTGCCGGCTTGTGCTGAACTGCCGCTACCCTCGAGGACAACGACGAGCACCTTGCCCTGAAGCTCGGCCTTGTAGTTGGCGGCCTGCTTCAGGTTGAACACCAAGCGGGTGCGGTCCCCCGCTTGAGCCACGTTGACCGATCGCAAGTTGCCCTGATTGACGTCGACGGTCGACCGACCGAGGCCGTTGCCGATGCCTGGCAGGTCAATCGCAACGCGTGGAGGTGCCTGCACCGTGAAGCCATTGGGTACGCCGGCCAGAGGCTCGCTGAGCTCGATACGCACAACCTCGCTGCTGCCCTGCTGGCTGCTCGTGATGGCCTGGATCGTGTTCTGCGCCCAGCCGACCAGCGGGGCCGCAAGCCCCAGGACGAATGCGGCCGCCCGGAAGCGCCACTTCTGCATGTTGAGGTTCTCCCACCGTTGATTCATCGCGCCTTCTCCTGCAACTGCAGCGTGCTGGGCCGCTCGATCCATTCGCCTGCGGCGTCTTGAACGATCTCGCGCAGCGCGATCTCGGTCTCCGTGATCTTGAGGATGCGCCCGTAGTTCTGACCCAGGTAATCACCCACCTTTACCTGGTAGAGCAGGTTGTCTACCCGCAACAGCGCGAAAGGCTTCCCTTGTTTGGTGACGCTGCCGACCATGTTCATTCCGTCCAGCGTGTAGAACTCCAGCGGCTCCTTGCGGCGATTGATCTCTGCCGCAAGCAGCGAGTTCGGCTGCCTGGCTTCCTGCTTGAGCGCGACCGAGAGTTTCTGATTGCTGAAAGGCTCGACCGCTTGTGCACTCTGGTACGGCGCCGGATCGAACTTCTTCGGCGCAACAAGTGGCGTGATGCTCGGTTTGACCTCGCGCCGTTGTTGATCCATCCAACCTTGAAGTTCTTCGCTTTCAGACCCACAGCCCACGGCGAGGCTGGCCACTCCAATGATCAAGAGAAAGCGAGAAAGGCGACAGACGATCATTTCTTGGCTCCCGCTGTCTTGCCCGCGGCGGCCTTGCGCTGGGCATCGACCTCGCTGGTATCCAAGTAGCGGTACGTCCGGGCAGTGGCATCCATCAGGAGATTTCCACTCGTGTCTCTTGGAGCGGCAGCAATATTCAAGTTGTGCAGCGTCACGATCCGAGACAGGTTTGCCACATCGGCCGCGAACGAGCCGATGTCGTGGTACCGACCGGTTACGCGGATCGCGATCGGCAACTCGGCGTAGTACTCTTTGACTTCCACTTGCCCAGGACGAAACAGCTCGAACTGCAGTCCTCGGCCTAGTCCGGCCTGATTGATGTCGGACAGCAACGCGTCCATCTCTGCCTTTCCAGGCAACTGCTTCTCGAGCTGAGTCACGTATTCCTGCACCTGCAACTTCTGTCTGCGCAGCTCGGTCAGGTTCACCGCTTGCGCCAGCTTGTTGCGATAGTCGGCTTTCAGCCCGGGCTCGCGGTCGCGTTCGGCCTGAAGTTCATCGGCAGCGGTCGAGACCACGAGGAACCAACCCGCCACTACCACGGCGAGTGCGGCGCCAACCCACGTAGCGAGCTTGGGCAGCGCAGGCCACTGACCGGGTTCTCGTGCGTTCAGGCCTCGAAACTGTGACGCCGCGTGGTCCAGGAAAGTCGTCACATCGAATTGGCGCGATCGAGCAGCCATGGTCTTCTCCCTACGCCGACTTGGCCGCCGCCGCGGCCGGAACAGGCGCGTTCGGCGTTGCCGGTGCGGGCGGCGCCGGACGCTTCAACGTGACACGCATCGAAAAGTCGAACAAGCGCCGTTGTTCGCTTCTTGCCGTTTGCATGTTCACCGCTCTGATCTCCACCAACTCGGGCCGCTCGAGCCACTTGGAGTTGTATTGGGTGTTGCGCAGGAACTCAGACACTCGCTCATTCGTTTGGGCGATGCCTGCAATCGTCACCACCGAACCGTTCTGCTTGATGTCCTTGAGGTAGATGCCTTCCGGTGTCTGCTTCACCAGCTCATCGAGCAAATAGACGGGAATGTTGCGGTTGGTCTGCAGATCCTCGACCGCCCGCTGGCGCGCCTTCAACGCTTCGATCTCGTTGCGCAGATTGGCAATGTCCTTGATCTGCGCCTCAAGCTTGGTGATCTCGGTCTTGAGGAACGTGTTGCGCGCCTGCTGCGCCGCAGTGAGCTGCTGCAACACTGAGTACCAGATGCCGACGACGACAGCGCCAACGACGGCTGCGACGCCCAGTGCAACGAAGAACGCACGCTTGCGCGCGGCGCGCTTCTCTTCGCGGTGCGGCAGTAAGTTGATCAGGATCACTGGACGAACCTCCGCATGGCCAAGCCGCACGCCGTCAGGTAAGAAGCGGCCTCGCGGCGCATCCGGGCCTCACGAATGCCCGAGCCCAAGCGCATGTTGTCGAATGGGTTGACCACCATCGACGCAAAGCCGGTCAACTCCGTCACCCTGTCCTTCAACCCTGGCAGCGTGGCCGTGCCGCCCGACAGCATCACGTAGTGAACCTTATGGTGCGGCGTACTGGTGAAGAAGTACTGCAAGGCGCGTCCGATCTCCTGGGACAGGCTGTCGACGAAGGGCACCAGAATCGAAGCCTCATAATCTTCCGGCAGATCACCGGCCAGCTTCTTGCCTTCGGCTTCCTCGAAGGAGAAGCCATACTGGCGCGAGATCAACTGCGTCAGCTGCGACCCGCCGAAGGCCTGGTCGCGGTCGTACAGCATCTCGTCGTCACGCAGCACCTTGAGGCTTGTGGTGTCGGCGCCGATCTCGAACAGCGCGACGAGAGCGTCCTTGCCTTCGTTGGGCAGGGCGGAAATGACTCGGCTCATGGCCAGTCGCGACGCGTGCGATTCGATGTCCAGCACCACCGGCTTCAAGCCGGCCGCCTCGGCCAGACCCTGCCGGTCCTGCACGCGGTCTTTGCGCGAAGCCGCGATCAGCACCTCGACATCGCCGACCGACGTTGCGCTCGGTCCGATCACGCAAAAGTCAAGGCTGACTTCATCGAGCGAGAATGGAATGTACTGGTTGGCCTCCGATTCGACCTGCAGTTCGAGTTCTTCTTCGCGCAGGCCAGCGGGCAGCATGATCTTCTTGGTGATCACCGCCGACTGCGGCATCGCCATCACGACCTGCTTGGTCTTGGAGCCGCTCTTTTGCACGACGCGGCGCACCGCATCCGCGACCTCGTCGAATTTTTCGATCTGACCGTCGGTGATCCAGCCTTTTTCGAACGGTTCGGAGGCAAAGCGCTCCAACACGAAGTCGCCGCCGGAAGTCTGGCCCAATTCGACCAGCTTTGCGCTGGAAGAACTGATGTCCAGACCGATGACGGGTGGGTGCTTGCGACCCAACAGCAGGTCAAGAAAGCTCACGAATTGGGTCTCCCAAGACGCAGATAAGAGTGCTGCACACTCTTAATAAGTCACTTCAATGCTAGCAGTAAAGCCTATGTGCACCAAAGGAAAATTCCCGCACTCATCTGCCGCCTCGTTGTGGTTGACCGACGCTTGTGACCAAGCCTTCGGCCGGCTCAATCCGCAGTAGGCCACGGGAACCCCGATGCCCGGTTTGTGACTGGCGAGAAGCAGTTCACGCTGGCGGCGGGTTCATTCTGACCACCTTCCTATAATCAATTGGCATTTCCATGAGCGACTCAGCGCGCGCCGACACGGCGCCACCCGCGGGCCCCCGCTGGGACCCCTTCAAGAGCTGGCCAGGCTGGGCTCGGAACCTGCTTCGCGTTGCGGGCTGGGCCGCCGGTCTGTCGCTCTCGGCCGCCGTCACACTGCTCACTTTGGTCGCGATCGCTCTGTCGGTGGCATACCCAAACCTGCCCGACATCGCGGGTCTCAGTGACTATCGACCCAAGCTGCCGCTGCGCGTGATCTCGGCCGATGGCGTGATGCTTGGCGAATTCGGGGAGGAACGGCGGCAGTTCACGCCGATCGGGCAGATCCCTAAGGTGATGAAGGATGCCGTGCTCGCGATCGAGGACGCGCACTTTTACGAGCACGGCGGCGTCGACTACAAAGGCGTGTTGCGGGCGGGCATCGCCAGTCTGAGCGAGTTCAAGAGTCAGGGCGCGTCGACCATCACGATGCAGCTCGCGCGCAACTTCTACCTATCCACCGAGAAGACGTTCACTCGAAAGATCTACGAGATCCTGCTGGCGCTGAAGATCGAAAGTCAGTTGTCCAAGGAGCAGATTCTCGAGATCTATATGAACCAGATCTACCTTGGGCAGCGCGCCTATGGGTTCGCAGCGGCCAGCGAGGTCTACTTCGGCAAGTCGCTGCACGACATCACGGTGGCCGAGGCGGCGATGCTCGCCGGCCTCCCCAAGGCACCGTCCGCCTACAACCCCATTGCCAACCCGCGCCGCGCCAAGGTGCGCCAACAGTACATCATCGACCGCATGGTGGAGAACGGCTACCTCACCGTGGAGCAGGCCGAAACCGCGCGCCAGCAGACGTTGCGCTATCGCAGCGCGGTCGAGCCCAAGGTCCATGCCCAGTACGTGGCCGAGACCGTGCGCCAGCTGATCTACGCGCAGTACGGCGAGGAGACCTATTCGCGTGGGCTGAACGTCCACGTGACAATCAACGCCACGGAGCAAGAGGTGGCGTACCGAGCGCTGCGCAAGGGTCTGATGGACTACGAACGGCGGCAGGTCTACCGCGGACCCGAGGCCTACGTTGATCTGCCATCCAAGGCCAAGGACATCGATGCTCGCATCGCCGAAGCATTGGCCGACCACATGGACAACGATGAACTGCTGGCCGCCGTGGTGGTGGAAGCGTCGCCCAAGCGTGTGGTCGCAGTGCTGCAATCTGGAGAATCGATCACCGTCACCGGCGACGGCCTCAAGCCGGTTGCCTCCGGTCTCTCAGAACGTGGGCCGCCGAAGAACCGCATTCGACCCGGTGCCGTGGTGCGCGTGGTCAAGGGCCCCAAAGGCGATTGGAGCCTGACGCAGCAGCCCGAAGTGGAGGGCGCGTTCGTCGCAATGCAGCCCACCGACGGGCAGATACGCGCCATGGTCGGTGGGTTCGATTTCGACAAGAGCAAGTTCAACCACGTGACGCAAGCGTGGCGACAGCCGGGCTCGAGCTTCAAGCCCTTCATCTACTCGGCCGCGCTCGAGCGTGGTTTCACGCCGTTGACCACGATCAACGACGCACCGCTGTTCTTCGATGCCACGGCCACCGGAAGCCAGCCATGGGAGCCGAAGAACTTCGACGGCAAGTTCGAAGGGCCGATGCCGCTCAGGCAGGCGCTCGCCAAGTCGAAGAACATGGTGTCGATCCGCATCCTGCAGGCTATCGGCCCGGCCTATGCGCAGGACTGGGTCACCCGCTTTGGCTTCGAGCCGGAGAAGCACCCGGCCTTTCTCACGATGGCGCTCGGCGCCGGAGTGGTCACGCCGCTGCAGATGGCGGGCGCATACAGCGTGTTCGCCAACGGTGGCTACCGCATCAATCCGGTCTTGATCGCTCGGGTCACCGACTCCAAAGGCCGCGTGCTGCAGGAAACCAAGCCACAGGTCCTGGACGCGTCGGTGCGCACCATCGATGCGCGCAACGCCTTCATGATGACCCAGTTGCTGCGGGAGGTCACGCGCTCTGGGACGGCCGCACGCGCCACGGCGCTGCGACGCCCCGACATCGCCGGCAAGACCGGCACCACCAACGATTCGCTGGACGCGTGGTTCGCCGGCTATCAGCCTGATCTTGTCGCGGTAGTTTGGATCGGCTACGACACGCCTCGCAAACTGGGCGATCGCGAAACCGGCGGTGGCCTCGCGCTACCGGTGTGGATGGAGTACATGGCCACCGCGCTCAAGAGCATTCCCCCACGCTCGCTGCCGCCGCCCGAAGGCGTGGCACTGCACGGCAGCGACTGGATGTACGAGGAGTTTGGTCCCGGTGCCGGCGTCACCAGCTTGGGGATGGAAGATCAACTGCCGCCGCAAGCGCCCAGCGAGGATGAACGCAAGAGCATCCTCGACCTGTTCAAGCGCTGACCGGGGTAATCGAAAGGGCCCGTCCGGCCTGCGCGCTCAGCTCACGGGACAGCACGGCAAAGAACTCGCCACCTTCGCGAGAATCGACCCAGCGGTCTCCCACCCAACGGAAGTGGTACCCCCCCTTGCGGGCGGCCAGCCACAACTCATGCAGCGGGGGCTGGGTGTTCACAACGAGCTTGCCGCCACCCGGAATGTCGAGCTCGAGCAGCCCACCAGTGCGATGGCTGTCGATGTCGATCACGTCGTCTTGCAGCCATCGGTCGAGCGCCGCTTCGATGGTCGCCAGCGCTGCTTGCGAGCGCACGTGGAACTCGCTGTCCGTCATGGCGCTCGGAGCGGAAGTGGGCGCAGACATGGTCGATACAATGCAGCAATGCCTCAGCCCGGCAGTGTAGCCACCCCCCTGATCCGCGCGGAAGCAGGTTTGCGGTTGACCCTGTCCAGACTGCTGGCGCTCTTGTCGATTGGTCTGTTCACGGCGGCCTGTGGCCAGAAGGGTCCGCTGGTGTTGCCCAATGCGGCCCAGCCCGACAACGCGGCGTCGGCGCCGGCACGATGAGCAGCCTGCCGGGCGCACCTTTCCTGCACCGGCGCGCCGGTGAGCTCTGGTTGGAGGGCGTGCGGGTCGCCGATCTGGCCGTCCGGCATGGCACACCGCTGTATGTCTACTCGCGCGGCGCGATGCGCGCCGCGCTCGAGCCGTACCAGCGTGCACTGGCTGCCCGCAAGCACCTGATCTGCTACGCGATGAAGGCCAACTCCACCCTGGCCGTGCTGCAGACGTTCGCCGCGCTGGGCTGCGGTTTCGACATCGTGTCCGGCGGCGAGCTGAAGCGCGTGCTGGCGGTCGGCGGCGACCCGGCGCGGGTGGTCTTCTCGGGCGTCGGCAAGACCGCCGAAGAGATGCACTTCGCGCTCGCCGCTGGCGTACGTTGCTTCAACGTCGAGAGCGAGTCGGAACTGACGACGCTGGCAGAAGTCGCCACGCAGATGAAGCGTCGCGCGCCGGTCAGCCTGCGCGTGAACCCCGATGTCGATGCCAGGACGCATCCCTACATCTCCACCGGTTTGCGCGGCAACAAGTTCGGCATCGCACACGACCGCGCGCTGGCCGTGTACCAGCGCGCCGCCCAACTGCCCGGCATCGAGGTGGCCGGGATCGACTTTCACATCGGCTCGCAGATCACGGATGGGGCGCCCTACCTCGAGGCGGTCGATCGGCTGCTCGATCTGGTCGAAGCCGTCGAGCGCGCCGGCGTGACGCTCTCGCACATCGATCTTGGCGGTGGCCTGGGCATCACCTACACCGACGAAACTCCCCCGCCGGCCGACGTGTTGATCGGCGCCATGCTGGAGCGCATCGACGCGCGCGGCCACGGTGCTCGCGAGATCCTGATCGAACCCGGGCGGTCGCTCGTGGGCAATGCCGGCGTGCTGCTGACGCGCGTGCAGGTGCTCAAGCGCGGCGGCGAGCGCAACTTCTGCATCGTCGATGCCGCGATGAACGACCTTGTACGGCCAGCGATGTACAACGCCTGGATGGGCATCACGCCGTGTGCATTGCGCGACGCCGAGCCCGAAACGTGGGACGTCGTCGGGCCGATCTGCGAGTCGGGCGACTGGCTGGGGCGCCAACGTTCTCTGACGGTGGTCGAGGGTGACCTCCTCGCCATCACATCCGCCGGCGCCTACGCGATGGCGATGGCGAGCAACTACAACAGCCGCCCGCGCGCCGCGGAAGTCATGATCGACGGCGATGCCGCGCATCTGATCCGACGGCGCGAGACCATGGAGTCGCTGTATGCCGGCGAAACACTGATCGACTGATGCGGTTTGTCAGGCCGCCGCGCCGATGCGACCTTCCATGACCGCGTGGCAGGCCACGCGAATGCCCTTGAAGTCCGACAGCGCAGGTCGCTCGCGCTTGCAGCGTTCATCGGCATGCGGGCACCGCGGATGGAATGCACAACCGCTGGGCGGATTGAGTGGATTGGGCACTTCTCCCTGCACCGGCGTGCGCGCGCGGCCCGTCATGCCGATGTCGGGAATCGCGTCGAGCAGCATGCGGGTGTACGGATGACGCGGCGATTCGAACAGTGTGCCCTTGTCGGCGAGTTCGACCAGGCGGCCGAGGTACATCACGCCGACGTCATCGCTCACGTGACGCACCACCGCAAGGTTGTGCGAGATGAAAAGGTAGGTCAGCCCGCGCTCGCGCTGCAGATCCTTCATGATGTTGAGCACTTGCGCCTGCACCGACACATCGAGCGCCGACGTGGGCTCATCGCACACCAGGAACTCCGGCTGTGTCGCAAGCGCTCTCGCGATCGAGATGCGCTGGCGCTGGCCGCCTGAGAATTGATGAGGAAACTTTGCCATGTCGGGTGCCGCCAACCCCACCTGGCGCAGCAACTCCGACACCCGTTCAGTGAGAGCCGCTGAATCGGAGACCAAGGCGTGCTCGCGCAAAGGCTCGGCGACGATGTCGCGCACGGTCCAACGCGGGTTCAGGCTCGCGTACGGATCCTGAAAGATCATCTGGATGCGACGCCTGAGCGCCCGCCCGTCCGGGGTCTGCCAGGCGATTTGCGCCTGCTTGCCATCGAAACGCACCTGACCGCGCGTTGGCGGGTACAGCCCCACCAGCAGGCGCGCGACCGTGCTCTTGCCGCAACCCGACTCACCCACCAGCGCGAGCGTCTTGCCCTTGGCGATCGTGAAGCTGACGCCGTCGACGGCGTGCACATACTGGCGAGGTTTGTGTTCCAGGACGCGGTTGAGCCACGGGGGCGAGACGTCGAACACCTTGGCCAGGTCGACGGCCTCGACCAGCGCACTCATAAGCCATCCCCCGCGGCGCGCACGCGGGGGCGAGGCCCCGGGCCGGTCAGGGCTCCTACCGGAGCAGCCGGGCGGCAGTTCATCAAACCGCCTCTGCGACCGGCTCGACCAGCCAACAGGCCGCCCGCGTCGCCTGCGCCTGCAGCAGGTCAGGCCGGTCGTGCCGGCAGCGCTCGAACACCTTCGGGCAGCGCGGATTGAAGGCGCACCCGGGCGGGATGGCATTCAGGCGCGGCATCGCGCCATCGATCTGCAGCAGCCGTTCCCGCGCCGATTCCATCGATGGAATCGAGCCCATCAGACCCACGGTGTAGGGGTGCGCCGGGTGGTGGATCACCTGCTGCACCGGGCCGATCTCTGCAATGCGGCCGGCGTACATCACCGCCACCCGGTCACTCGCCTCAGCAATCACACCCATGTCATGCGTGACCAGCATCACGGCGGCACCATGTTGTTTGGCGGTGCGCTTGAGCAACGAGATGATCTGCGCCTGGATCGACACGTCGAGCGCTGTGGTCGGCTCGTCGGCCACGATCAGCTTGGGCTCGGCCGCCAGCGCCAGCGCGATCACGACTCGCTGCCGCATGCCGCCGGAAAACTGGTGCGGGTACTGATCGAAGCGCGCTTCGGCCGCCGGAATGCCGGTCTCCTTGAGCAACCCGATCGCTCGTGCACGCGCCTCGACTGCATTCATCGGCAGGTGGGTCTGGATCGTCTCGACCAATTGTCGGCCGATGGTGTACAGCGGGTTCAACGACGTGAGCGGATCCTGGAAGATTGCGCCGATGCGCCGCCCCCGGATGGCGCGCATGCGCTCAGGCGGCAGGTTGTCGATGCGCTCGCCTTCGAGGCGGATCTCACCCGCGGCGATGCGGCCCGGAGGCTCCAGCAGGCCGATGATCGACGCGCCGGTCAGCGACTTGCCGGCGCCCGATTCGCCAACCACGCCGAGGATCTCGCCGGGCGCGATATCGAAGGTCACGTCGTCCAGCGCCACCAGCGTGCCGCGCCGCGTGGGGAACTCCACGCGCAGGTGTTTCACTTCGAGCAACGGCCGAGACATCGTCATCCCTCAGCGCAGCCGCGGATTCAGCGCATCACGCAACCAGTCGCCGAGCAGATTGACCGACAGCGCAATCAACACCAGCATCAGGCCGGGAAAGATGGTGATCCACCATTCGCCCGAGAACAGGAAGTCCTGTCCGACGCGGATCAGCGTACCGAGCGACGGCGATGTCGGCGGCACGCCGACGCCGAGGAAGCTCAGAGTCGCTTCTGTGATGATCGCGCCCGCGATCTGGATCGTCGCCAGCACCAGCACCGGCCCGAGCACATTGGGCAGCACGTGCCGAAACATCACTCGCAGCGGCGCCACGCCGATTACGCGTGCCGCCTGCACGTACTCCTTGTTTCGCTCGACCATCGTAGAGCCGCGCACGGTGCGCGCGTACTGCACCCAGCCGGTCAGCGCGATCGCAATCACCAGCACCGAAAACGCCAGTGATTCGTGCGCATTGGGGAATATCGCGCGGCCGGCACCGTCGATCAGCAGCGCGACCAGGATCGCCGGGAAAGACAACATCACGTCGCACACGCGCATGATGAAGCCGTCGACCGCGCCGCCGACGAAGCCTGACAACAGCCCGAGCCCCACGCCGATCAGCACCGACAACGCCACCGAGGCCAGCCCCACGAACAGCGAGATGCGCGAGCCGTACATCACGGCCGACAGAATGTCGCGCCCCTGATCGTCGGTGCCGAACAGATACTTGGTGGAGCCGCCCTCGACCCAGGCCGGTGGCAAGCGCGCATCCATCAAATCCAAGGTCGCCATGTCGAACGGGTTGTGCGGTGCGATCCAGTTGGCGAACACTGCACACGTGACACACAGCACCGCAATCGCTGCGGCGATGATCGCGGTGGGCGAGTGCGTGAAGCTGAACCACAGGTCACTGTCTAGGAACCGTTTCCAGCGGCTCGGTTTGACGGCCACACGGATTGTTGCGGTCGTGTCCATGTCAGTGCGCTGTGGCCGGACGCTCGATGCGCAGCCTGGGGTCGACCGCGAAGTACAGCAGGTCGACGAACAGGTTGATCAGCACGAAGATCAAGGCGATCAGACAGAGGTATGCGGCCATCACCGGGATGTCGGCGAACTGCACCGCCTGGATGAACAGCAGCCCCATGCCCGGCCACTGGAACACGGTCTCGGTGATGATCGCAAACGCGATCAGCGCGCCGAGCTGCAGTCCGGTGATGGTGATCACCGGGACCAGCGTGTTCTTCAGTGCGTGGCCAAAGTAGACCGCGCGATCGCTGATGCCGCGCGCACGGGCAAACTTGATGTAGTCGGTGCGCAGCACCTCGAGCATCTCCGCGCGCACCAGTCGCATGATCAATGCCAGCTGAAACACCGCGAGCGTTATCGCGGGCAGCACGAGGTGCTTCCAGCCGTCGACCGTGAGCCAGCCGGTCGACCAGCCGCCCAGCATCACCACCTCGCCGCGCCCGAAGCTCGGCAGCACCTTGAGCAATACCGCGAACACCAGGATCAGCAGGATGCCGATCAGAAACGTCGGCAACGACACGCCGAGCAGCGACAACGTCATGAACACCTGAGAGCCGAAGCGGCCGCGGCGCAACGCCGTGTACACGCCCAACGGGATACCGACCACGAGGGCGATCACAGCCGCCGACACGGCGAGCTCGATCGTCGCCGGAAAGCGCTCGACGATCAGTGAGGACACCTTGCGGCCCTGGCGAAGGCTCAGCCCGAACTCGCCGCGCGCGGCATTGCCCACGAAACGGGCAAACTGCACCGCAAACGACGCATCAAGCCCCAGGTCCGCACGCAGCTGCTGGCGCTGCTCGGGCGTGGCATCCTGTCCCAGCAGGTTGGTGACCGGATCACCGACGTACTGGAACAACATGAAGGCGATGAAGGCCACCGTGAGCATGACCACCACGGCCTGAATCAGTCGGCGCAACACGAATGCCAGCATGCGCCCACATCATCAGCGCATTCGATTGCGCCTACCTAAGGGGGAAATCCGGAGCGGTTGCACGGCGTTTTGGCGCTAGGGACGCACGGCGACGTCGCCGTAACACGCCTCGACCTTGCTGCCGGTGTTGTCGGTATCGGTGAGAAGCGCGATGCCGATCAGCCGGCCCGGCGGTTCGCCGAAGGCACGCTGAAAGTCCGCGAACAGCGGCCGCGTATAGGTCTTCCAGCGCCTCAGGTTGATCTCGCCGCGCTCGACCACGATCTTGCGCACGCGGTCGCTGCGTGCACCCGGCAGGATCGATTCAGGCTCGGCCTTGTTGTCCCACACGTACATCAGCGTCGCATAGGGAGGCGCTTCGCCCATCAACGATTCGGCAAGCTGAAACTGCAACCGCGTGCGCAGCGAGAGCTTGCTCGTGTCCCCGCTGAACGCGAAGACCACCCGCACCGGCGAATCGGCGGTTTCGGCGCGGCCCAGGTCAGCGTCTGCAATCGTCTTCGGCAGCCACCAAGAGAATTCCACCTCGGTCATGTGCGTCACCGCGGTGTCGACCTTGCGGCGCCAAAGACTTGCCGATGCGTCTCCCTTGGCCTGCCATGCCAACCGCCCGGCGCAAGTCACGCGCACGTAGCTCGTGGCCCGCTTTCCCGGCAATTGCAGCGACTGCCACTCTGGTGCATCCGGTGGCGCCGGGGGCGGCACTGTCGCGCATCCGGCCGCGATACCGAGCGAGGTCAGGAGCGCCGCGCGTCTGATCGACAAGGCTGGGATCATCGTTGCGCAAGGATCAACGGGGGCCATCATCGCACCCATGAAAAAGCCGCCCCGAAGGGCGGCTCTCGAAGTGCTCTCGGCTCTGTCGAATCAGAACGAGTGACGCACGCCGACTTCGACGCCACGCGAGGTATCGCCCGTGGCCGCACCCGCACCGCCGGGCACCAGGAAGTTAGCCGCACCCTTGTTCTTGATCCGCGCCAGGTGACCATACATGGCCGTGCGCTTCGACAGGTTGTACACGTAGCCAACTGCGATCTGGTCCGCGTCCGCACCGTCGAACCCGGCGCCTTCCTGATCGGCCTTGGTGTAGGCGAACTTGAACTCACCCTGACCCAGCGGCACGACCGTACCGATGAGGTAGGTGGTCTGCTCGCGCGGACCTGCGTCGAGCATGTCGTATTGGGCCATCAGGCGCATGAACCCGAAGTTCCACGAACCCGCGACGTTGCTGTGCTTGTACTTCACCTCGGCGGCGCCCTGCAGCGCTTCGGTCGAGCCATGCGACACGGCGATGTTGAACGGGCCCGCGGCATAACCGATGCGACCGCTGAACTGCTTGTTGCCGTTGGTCGGACCTTCGGCGGCTGACACCTGGGCTTGACCATACAGGCCGCCGAGGTTGCTCGGCAGGAAGTAGCCGATCGAGTTGTTGGCGCGCACATAGGTACCGGCGTTGGTGCCCAGCGTGTTCAGACCCAGGTTCGTATAGGCGCCGACGCCGTTGGTGCCGAACGGATCGAAGATGGTCGTGTTCCAGAACGAAGGCGTGTAGTCACGCCCCAGACGCAGTTCACCCCAGCCACCCAGCAGGCTGACGGTCGAACGGCGCTGCCAAGTCTGGCCGGCCGGCGTACCCGTGTCCGGATTGATCGCGCCCTCGAGCCAGAAGCCGGCGCTCAGGCCACCGCCCAGATCCTCGACGCCCCGAACACCGAGACGGCTGCTCGCGTTGCCGTCCTGGCTCAGCGTGTTCAGCGCTTCGTTGTCGCCGTTCTTGGTGTTGCGCGCATTCAGGTCGACGATGCCGAACAGCGTGACGCTCGATTGGGCCGACGCCACTCCAGCAAATGCGCCGAGCACAGCCAGAGCGAGCAGAGATTTTTTCATTGCAATGATCTCCTAAGTTGGACAAGAGGCCCTGATCTGTGGGACTGCCGCGCCCGACACAACGACGCCGGCCGACCAGGCCAACCTCCTCAGCGGAAGTTGCGGCTATTGCACCAGAGGGGCATCGGCGATGCAAAGACTTGGGGCGGATTCGCGCTGCCGATGTTGTCTGGCAACAACGCGAAACAGACGTCGGCCAAAAAGGCTCTGCAAGCGGCCACCGTACCCAGGAAAACCCACCCCGGGGATTCCGATAGAGTTGGCCGCATGGGACTTGACTCGTGGATCACTTCCGCCGACCAGGCGCTGCGCACCTTGTCGGGCGGTGCGCACGCATCGCGGCCCGCGCCAAGCGCGCAAGAATGCACACTCTCGCCCGAGGAGCGCAAGCTGTCCGGGGCGCTTCTGCGCGTGGATCATGTCGGCGAGGTGTGTGCGCAGGCGCTGTACCAGGCCCAGTCGCTCACTGCCCGCGATGCCAGACTGCGCGAGCAGATGCAACGAGCGGCCGAACAGGAGGTCGATCATCTCGCCTGGACCGAGCGCCGGCTCGAGCAACTCGGTGCGCGCACCAGCGTGTTGAACCCGCTGTGGTATGCGGGCGCGTTCGGCATCGGGCTGGTGGCAGGCTGGGCCGGTGATCGCTGGAGCCTGGGCTTCGTCGTTGAAACGGAGCGGCAGGTCGAGCAACATCTCGCCGGCCATCTCGATCGTTTGCCCACGAGCGATGCGCCGTCGCGCGCCATCGTCGAGCAGATGAAGCGCGATGAGGCGGAGCATGCTGCCGCGGCCGAACAAAGCGGCGCGGGGTCGTTGCCAGCACCGATCAGGCTGGCGATGCGATTGGCCGCCCGGGTAATGACACAAACAGCGCATCACATCTGAACTGAAGCGCCGCAGCCCGCCGCGCTCGCGGCTCAGGCCGCGACGATTTCATGGCTGACGGTGATCTCGGCGGTCTTTGCCAGCATCGCCGTCGCCGAGCAGTATTTCTCATGCGACAACGCCACCGCACGTGCCACGGCGTCGGCGTTCAACTGCATGCCACTGATGATGAAGTGCATGTGGATGCGTGTGAACACTTTCGGATCGGTCGTCGCTCGCTCGGCCTGCAGCTTCACCGAACATCCGCGCACGTCGTGGCGTCCGCGCTTGAGGATCGTCACCACGTCGTAGGCCGTGCATCCGCCGGTGCCGGCGAGCACGGTCTCCATCGGGCGCGGCGCCAGGTTGCGACCGCCACCGTCGGGTGCGCCATCGATCATCAGCACGTGGCCGCTGCCGGTCTCGGCCATCAACGTCATGCCGCCGTCGCGTACCCAACGCACTGTGCACTCCATCTGAGCGCCTCCTTGAAAATATGGAACCTGGCGGGTGCGCTGTCGCACCAGTGCTGCGCATTGTCAGTCGAATGAGACCGCACCCGATGAATCATATTGCGATGCAACATTCGCCACGCTAGACTTGCGCCCAGTGCAGCACCCGCTTGGCGGTGCGTTCTGCGAAGGTTGTCTCCTCCACCTATCCCATTGGTGGATTGGGCCCGAGGCTCACGCCTCGGGCCTTTTTTCTGGTACGGGCTCCGCGGGCCCGCTGCCCTATGATGCCGCCCCGCAAACCGGAGCCTTGACATGCCGCGCGCCTCGCGCAGTTCGCTCGTGCGCAGCCGCGCCGAATACCTGCAGCGCATCCTCACCGCGCGTGTGTACGACGTGGCGCAAGAGTCGCCATTGGAGCCGGCGCGTGCCCTTTCGCGGCGACTGGGCAACCACGTGCTGCTGAAGCGCGAGGACCAGCAGAGCGTGTTCAGCTTCAAGCTGCGCGGGGCCTACAACAAGATGGCGCATCTCACGCCGGCGCAGTTGGCGCGCGGCGTGATCTGCGCGTCGGCCGGCAACCACGCTCAAGGTGTCGCGCTCGGCGCCAGGCGGCTCGGCTGCCGCGCGGTCGTCGTGATGCCGGTCACCACGCCGCGCGTCAAGGTGGACGCCGTGCACGCGCTCGGCGGCGAGGTCGTGCTGCACGGCGACAGCTACTCCGACGCATACGCGCACGCGCTGGGTCTGCAGCGCAAGCAGCGCCTCAGCTTCGTCCATCCGTTCGACGACCCTCATGTGATCGCCGGCCAGGGCACCATCGGCATGGAGATCCTGCGTCAGCACCAGGGGCCGCTCGATGCGGTGTTCGTCGCCGTCGGCGGTGGCGGATTGATCTCCGGCATTGCGGCATACGTCAAGTCGGTGCGGCCCACGGTGCGCGTTATCGGCGTGCAGACGCGCGACTCCGATGCCATGGTGCGCTCGGTGCGCGCCGGCAAGCGCGTCGAGCTGACCGAGGTGGGCCTGTTCTCCGACGGCACGGCCGTCAAGCTGGTCGGTGAAGAGACGTTCCGTCTCGCCCGCCATTGGGTCGATGACTTCGTGGTCGTCGACACCGACGAGGTGTGTGCCGCCATCAAGGACGTGTTCCAGGACACCCGTACCGTGCTCGAGCCCGCCGGCGCGCTGGGCGTGGCGGGCATCAAGCAGTATGTCGAAAGGCACAAGGTCAAGGGCCAGACCTTCGTGAGCATCACCGGCGGCGCCAACATGAACTTCGACCGGCTGCGTTTCGTCGCCGAACGCGCTGAGTTCGGCGAGCAGCGCGAGGCGCTGTTCGCGGTGACGATTCCCGAGCGGCGCGGCTCCTTTCGCGAGTTCTGCGCACTGGTGGGGCCGCGAGCGGTCACCGAGTTCAACTACCGCATCTCCGACGAGCAGATGGCGCATGTGTTCGTCGGCATCGCGATCTCGCGCCGCGACGAGGCCGACCGCATGGCCCGGCTCTTCGATCGCCACGGCTTTCCGACGCTCGACCTCACCGACGATGAGTTGGCCAAGGAGCACGTGCGGCACATGGTCGGAGGACGCTCCGAGCTGGCGCGCCATGAACGCCTGTTGCGTTTCACCTTCCCGGAACGGCCGGGCGCGTTGATGCGCTTTCTGTCGGCCATGAACCCGGGCTGGAACATCAGCCTGTTCCACTATCGCAACCAGGGCGCCGATTACGGCCGCATCCTGGTCGGCATCCAGGTGCCGGGGGCCGACCAAGCCGCCTTCGCCGAGTTCCTCGACACGCTGGCGTATCCCTGCACCGACGAGACGCGCAATCCCGTCTACCGTCTCTTCTTGCGCTAGTTTGACCAACCCATGGCGCGCGCACGCAGCGTGCGTACGTACACTAGCGGTCCATGTCGGCCGACCGCTCGCTGATCGCCCCCACCTCCAAGCCGCTGCTTGAAAGCGCCCTGAAGGAAAAGCTGCAGCGGCGCGCCGAGGCCACCGGCAGCCTGGGCGAGCTCGAGCCGCTGGCGATCCGCCTGGGCCTGATGCAAAACACGCTCAAGCCGCGCTTTCGCGACCCGCAGCTGGTGATCTTCGCCGCCGATCACGGCCTCGCGGTCGACGGGCTCGCGGTGCCGCAGCGCAAGCAGACGCACGAGCAGGTGGCGCAGTTGCTCACCGGTCAGCTGCCGGTCTCGGTGTTCGCGCGCATCCAGGGGCTCGAGCTGTCGGTGGTTGACTGCGGCGTGGCCGAGATGGTGGCGCCGCACGACCGTTTGATCCGCCGCAAGATCGCGCACGGCACGCGCAACGCGCGTGTCGGCTTGGCCATGTCGGTGGACCATGCGCACGCGGCCATCCGCGCCGGCATGGAGATCGGCGACACGCTGCGCGGCAATCTGGTCGCGGTGGCCGGCATCGGCGTCGGCTCGCACGAAAGCGCGGCGCTGGTGTTGTCGCGTCTCACCGACACGCCGGTGCGCGATCTGATCGTCAGCGGCCCCAACATGAACCCGGAGCTGCTGCACCACCTGATGTCGATCGTGCAAGCGGCCCAGACCAAGCACAAAGACGTGACCGATCCGGTCGAGGTGCTGGCTGCCTTCGGCGGCTTCGAGGTTGCCGTGATGGTTGGCGTGCTGCTGGTCGCCGCGAGCAAACGCCACTTGATCATGATCGACGGCATGGCGGCGTGTGCCGCCCTGTTGGTGGCGTCGCGCATCGCCACGCCGGCCACCGACTACTGCGTGTTCTGTCGCAGCCACAGCCATCGCGGGCTCGACCAGGCACTCAACCTGTTCCGCGCGTCGGCGCTGCTCGAGTTGGGCATGGAAAGCACCGATGGCACGGGCGCGGCGTTGGCCTGGCCGCTGGTGAAGAGCGCCGCAGCGCTGCTCACGGAGGTGGCCGAAGGTGAAGACCCGGGCCCGTCCCGGCCGTCGGGCATCACGACCCACGCAGCCGAGTTGGGTCCGTCCGGGGAACCTAACGACTGACCGCCGGCGGCGGCCGATTCGGCGTCGGAGCCGGCGGTGCCGCCTGCCCTGGCGCCTGGCGTTGCACCTGGCCCGGTTGCTGTTGGCTCGGAACCTGGCGCGGCGGCTGATTGGCGGCGCGCGGCTGGACGGTGGGCTGCGGTTGCGCCACGTTCTGCGGCGGCAGCGGAATGGGCGGCATGCCTGGCGCGCGCGTCGATCGGTTGGGTTCCGGCACGGCCGGGAGCTCGAGGCGCACAGTGGCTTCGCCACCGGCAGGCCCGAGTTCGGCGCGACGGTGGTTCACCGCCAGCAGCACCAGCGGACCCTCGACCACGCCGCCCAGCACCACCGGGCGCGGCGGCTTGCCGTCGACCGCGATCAGCGCCAGCCCGCTGTCGGGCTGCTTCGACTTCGGCGCCACCACGCCGATCAGCTTGAAGCGCGCATCGGCGGCAGGCTCCGGCGCCGCCTCGGCCACTGCGGTATGCGTGCTGCCGAGCAGGCGCGACAGATCGGCCGAGGCGACCGAGGCGCCGGCATTGGCCGTGACGGTGTGCGGCGGGGCGGGGTCCGAGCGCGACAACAGCCGCGTCAGCCAGAACACGGCGCTGACCGCCACGACAGCCCAGATCACAAACGACAACAGGCGCATCGCCATCGCACGATTATCATGCAGCTCACCTGCACTGAATCGTTTCACCGCACGATGAACCTTGCACGTCAGTCCCCGTCGCGCCGCGTGCGCGTGCAGGGCTTCACGCTGATCGAGCTGATGGTCGTGCTGGTGATCATCGGCGTGCTGGCGGCCTTGATCGTGCCCAACGTGCTAGACCGAGCAGACGACGCGCGCGTCACCGCCGCACGCACCGACGTGAACAACTTGATGCAGGCGCTCAAGCTGTATCGGCTGGACAATCAGCGTTATCCCGCAGCCGATCAGGGCCTCGAGGCGCTCGTGCGCAAGCCCACCACGGGAACCATTCCGCCCAACTGGCGCCCTTATCTCGAGAAGTTGCCCAACGATCCTTGGGGTCGGCCTTACCAGTACGTCAATCCGGGAGTGAAAGGCGAGATCGATGTGTTCAGCTTCGGTGCCGACGGCCAGCCCGGCGGCGAGGGGACGAACGCCGACGTCGGATCCTGGCAGTAGGCCGTTCACACCCGCGCGCCAGCGCGGCAACGCGATCTCTGCGCGGCAACGCGGCAACACGGTTTGCGCGCACCAGCGCGGCAATGCGATCCGTGTGCCGGTGCGCGGCTTCACGCTGATCGAACTGATGGTCGTGATGGCGCTGATCGCGGTGGCGGTCGGCGTCGTGACGCTGTCGTTGCGCGATCCCGCCGCGGCGCAGCTTGATCGCGAAGCCGTGCGCCTGGCTGCCCTCCTCGAGGTGGCACGCTCCGAGTCGCGCAGCGCCGGCGTGCCGTTGCGCTTTGAGGTCGGCTCCAAGCCGGAAGATCCGCCGTTCCGTTTTGTCGGCACGATCGGAGGCGAACCGATGCCCACGCACTGGCTGTCCGACGACGTCACCGCCGAGGTGATCGGAGCGCGAGCACTGGTCCTCGGGCCCGAGCCGTTGATCGGTCCGCAGCGCATCGTGCTGCGCCTGGGCGAACGCAACCTCACGCTGGCCACCGACGGCATCGGGCCGTTCGTGCCGGTGCAATGATGCGCACATTGCGTCGCCGCGATCGCGCCACCGGCTTCACGCTGGTGGAGGTCCTGGTCGCGGTGGCCGTGGTGGCAATCACGCTGGCCGCCGGCTTGAAGGCGGCCGGCGCCCTCACCGACAATGCGCAACGCCTGACCGACATTGTCAATGCGCAATGGTGTGCCGACAACGCGCTCACCAATCTGCGCCTGGCCAAACAGTTTCCCGGTGTCGGCGACACCGACTTCTCCTGCAACGAGATGGGCCGCGACTACCAGGGCAGGCTTGTCACCCGGCCGACGCCCAACCCCAATTTCCGGCGCGTCGATGCGGTGATGTCCGATGCCAATGGCGCTCCGTTGCTGACGCTCTCGACCGTGCTGGGGCGCTACTGAGATGACCACCGTCCCCCGCCAACGCGGCTTCACGCTGGTTGAAGTGCTGGTGGCGATGCTGATCATGGCCATCCTCGCCATGATGGGTTGGCAGGGCGTCGACGGCATGGTGCGCGCGCGCGACATCAGCCAGCAGACGGCCGAACACACGCTGCGCCTGACCACCGTGGTTGGTCAATGGGAGCAGGACCTGGCATCGCTGTACGACAGCACCGTCGTGCCCGGCCTGCAGTTCGACGGCGCCGCGCTGCGCCTGACGCGCCTGACCCCGGACGGTGCCCAGGTGGTGGTGTGGTCGCTGCGTGAGGGCGTGTGGCGGCGCTGGGCCAGCCCGCGCGTCAAACGAGCGTTCGAACTCCAGCAGGCCTGGCTAATGAGCCAGCAGCTGCTCGGCAATGAAGACCAGCAGGTGCGGCTGCTCGATGGGGCCAGCGAATGGCAGGTGTACTTCTACCGCGGCAATGCGTGGACCAACGCGCAGTCGAGCGGCGATGTTGTCCCGGTGGTGCCGGCGCCGGCGGCCGGCGGGGTGATCGTGCCGCGCGCCGCACTGCCCAGCGGCGTGCGGCTGGTCATCAACTTCGGCGAGCGTCGCCTCACGCGCGACGTGATGCTGGGGCCGGCGCGATCATGACGACGCGCCCGACCATCGGCCTCCCGCGATCGCCGCGGCGCTCGCGCGGCGCGGCGCTGCTGATCGCGATGGCGCTGCTGGTGCTGGTCAGCACGCTGGCCGCCGGCATGGTGTGGCAGCAGAACCGCGCGATCCAGGTTGAGGCGGCCGAGCGCGCGCGCACGCAGTCGGCCTGGATCCTGAACGGTGCTCTCGACTGGGCGAGGCTGATCCTGCGCGAGGACGCCCGCACCGGGGGCCCCACCGCGCTCAGCGAGCCGTGGGCCACGCCGCTGGCCGAGGCACGCTTGTCGACCTTCCTTGCCGCCGACAAGGACAACAACGCCGAAGGCGGACCCGATGCGTTCCTCTCGGGCGTGATCTTCGACCTGCAGGCCCGCTACAACCTGCGCAACTTGATCGAGGCCGACAAGATCGTCGAGGCCGAGTTCCTCGCGCTGCAGAAGTTGTGCGAAGCGGCCAACGCGCCGTCGGACACCGCCACGCGCATCGCCGAGGGCTTGAGGGCTGCCTGGTCGGTCGCCGAGCCGCAGGCCGGCGCGACGCCGATCGCACCGCGCACGGTGGCCCAGCTGGCGTGGTTCGGCATCGATTCGGTGGTGCTCGACCGTCTCGAGAACTATGTGGTGCTGCTGCCGGTGCGCACGCCCGTCAACCTCAACACGGCCGACGCCGAAGTCATCGTCGCGGTCAGCCCCGGGCTCGATGCGGGCGCCGCGCAGGCTATCGTGCAGGCGCGCACGCGGCTCGCATTCAGGACGGTTGACGCCGCGCGCAAGTACGTGCCGTCGCCGCAGTTGCTCAACACCCGGAATGTCAGCACCCAGTCCAACTACTTTGAGGTGCGCGGCAAGCTGCGCCTGGACGACCGCGCGCTCGAGGAGCGCTCCGTGGTCGAGCGGCGCGGGCTCGACGTGGTGCCGATCCTGCGCGAGCGCGTCGCCAGCGTGATGGTCGACCGCTGACGCGGCGGCGCTCGCTCACGAGCGCTCACCATCGTCCCAATTCGCCACAACTAAAGTCTGCCAAGTGATTGATTTCCCAGTGCCTGACCTTGTAACAGTCGCACGAAGCGTTTAGCCTTCGCGTCCCGATGTCGATCCTGGTCGTTCTCCTGCCTCCGCGTGCCCGCGCCGGGGCCGCCGCCGATGGCGAGCGCGATGCTGCGCCCGAATACGCCTACCTGCTCAGCGCCGATGGCCTCAGCGTGCTGCGCCAAGGTCGCACGACGCCGACGCTGCTGCCCAAGGCCGACACCGTCGTCGCGTGGTTGGGCCCCACTGATGTCAGTTGGCATCGCGCCACGCTGCCGCGCGCGCCGGCATCCAAGCTACGCGCGGCGCTGGTCGGTTTGCTCGAGGAGCAGTTGCTCGACGATGAGCAGGCGGTGCATCTGGCGGTGGCGCCACAGGCTTCGGCGGGCAATCCCACCTGGGTCGCCGCGGTGCACAAAGGCTGGCTGCAGCACCACCTGGAGCAGCTCGAGAAGGCCGGCGCGTTCGTCGAGCGTGTGGTGCCGGCGCTGTGGCCCGACGATCCGCCCACCGGACACTTCTTTGCCGCGTCGGACTCCGCCGACGGTAGCAGCGCGCAGACCTGGCTGGCCTACAGCGATGCCCACGGAGTGCGCTGCGCCCGCATGGCCGGCACCTGGGTGCGCGACCAGTTGTCGGCCTGGGCGCGGCACGGCGCCCGCTGGAGCGCCTCCCCCGCCGTGGCGGCGCAGGCGGAACGCTGGCTCGGCATGCCGGTGGCCGTGCGCGGCGACGGCGACCATGCGCTGCAGGCCGTGCGCTCGTTGTGGAACCTGCGCCAGTTCGACCTCGCACCGCGTGCGCGCGGCTCGCGCTTTCTGCGCGACAGCTGGAAGCGCATGCGCAGCCCGGCGTGGCGGCCCGCGCGCATCGGCGTGTTGACCCTGCTTGTGCTTCACATCGTCGGCATCAACCTGTGGGCGCTGCACCAGCGCAGCGAGATCGACCGCCGCCAACAAGCGATGGTGGCGCTGCTGAAGGCCGCTCACCCGCAAGTGGGGACCATCGTCGATGCGCCGGTGCAGATGCGCCGCGCCACCGACAACCTGCGCGCCGCCGCCGGCCGCGTGGGTGATGCCGATCTTGAAGCCGCGCTGGCCGCGGCCACCCAGGCCTGGCCCGACGGACAGCCCCCGGTGCAGTCGTTGCGCTTCGAACAAGGAAACCTGACGCTGGTGGCGGGCACCTGGAGCGGCGACCAGATCGAGCGCTTTCGCGCGCGCCTGCGTTCGGCCGGTTGGACCGTGCAGGCCGCTGAAGGCCGTTTGGTGCTGAGCCGACCAGGCAGCAACGCGCGGGGGGCGACATGAGCCCTGCCCGGCAGCCCGACGGGGCTCATTCCCTCTGGGAGGGACAGGCGCTCAGCGCCAAGGGTGCACCAGTGAGCGCTGCACGGCCGTTGCGCAGGCGCTCGCTCCCCTGGAGCCACCAAGGGGCTCCTGTGGAGCCCTGGGGGAAGGCGCGTGGCGCCATGGGGGCATGATGAGCGAAAGCTGGCAAGCCCGCCTGCAGCCGCTGCGCGAACGCGTCGGGGCAGCCTGGCGTGCCCGCCCGGCGCGCGACCGCATGGCCCTGGTCGTGATGGCCCTCGTCGTCGGCGCCTTCCTGGTCTGGGTGCTGTTCATCGCGCCGGCTCTGGCCGTGCTGCGCAGCGCGCCATCGCAGCTCGAAGTGCTCGACACCCAGCTGCTGCAGATGCGCACGATGGCCGCCGAGGTGCGCGACCTGCGCAACGCCACGCCGGTACCGGTGGCCCAGGCGGGCCTGGCCATCAAGGCGGCCGCTGAACGCCTCGGCGACAAGGCGCGGTTGAGCCTGCAGAACGATCGCGCGTTGCTGACGCTGCAAAACGCCAGCCCGGAACAAGTGCGCGCGCTGCTGGTCGAGGCGCGCAGCGCCGCGCGGGCGCGACCGATCGAGGCGAACCTCACGCGTGCACCGGGCGGTTTCACCGGCACGCTGGTCCTGAGCCTGGGCGGAAGCTGATGGGACCGTCACGCTCACTCCGTTTGTTGCCCCCGTTGGGGACACGAGCGCCCTTCAGGCGGCCGGGGGGACGTTGATGGAGTTGCGCTGGCCCTCCTGGTTGAGCCGCCGATCGCGCGACGGTCGGTTGTCGCAGCTCAACCCGAGCGCGTTCCAGAACTCCACGCTCGCCGAGCTGGCTTGGCAGCGCGCCCGCCACGCGTCGACGCGTTGGGCCATCTGGGGCGCGGTGGTCGGCGTGTTGATCGGCCTGGTGTTGTTCGCACCCGCCAGCTGGCTGGCTCATGCCGTGTCGCGCGCCAGCGAACAGCGCCTGCTGCTGGCCGATGCGCAAGGCACCATCTGGAACGGCAGTGCGCAGGTGGTGCTGACGGGCGGCTTGGGCAGCCGGGATGCGTCGGCACTGCCCGGCCGCCTGCGTTGGCAGCTCCGCCCGCGCTTCAATGGCATGGAATTGCGCGTCAACCAGGCCTGCTGCCTCGACCGGGAGCTGCTCGTGCAGGTGCGGCTCGGGCTGAACCGCTATCAGATCATCCTGCCGGCACAGCCGCAAGCGCTCGGCCAATGGCCGGCCGCCTGGCTGGCCGGCCTGGGCACGCCGTTCAACACCATGCAGCTCGGCGGCGTGCTGCGCATCACCAGCAACGGTATGACGCTGGAGGCGGTGCAGGGGCGCTGGCGCGTCGTCGGTGGCGTCGACTTCGACCTGCTGGGCGTCTCGTCGCGACTGTCGACGCTCGACACGCTGGGCAGCTACCGCTTCAGCGTGCGCGGCGGCGCCGGCACCGGCGAAACCGCCACGATGAACCTCGAGACGCTCGAAGGCGCGCTGCGCCTGAAGGGCAGCGGACAATGGGCGGGCGCGCGCGCGCGCTTTCGCGGCGAGGCCAGCGCGGCCGAAGGCCAGGAGGCGGCGCTGAACAACCTGCTCAACATCATCGGCCGGCGCCAAGGTGCGACGTCGGTCATTTCGATCGGATGACCATGGAACCACGCGGACATCGCGCGACCCCTCGCCGGCCGGCATCAGCCCGTTCGGCCAGGGCCTTGGGCGCGACGCTCATGCTGGCCGCGGCACTGGCCACTGCGCAGCAGCCCAGCCCACCCGCGCCGGGCGCGCAGCCGCAGCCGGTGCCGCCGCAGCCATCGCCCGACACACAGGCGCTGCCGGCCGCCCCCGAGGCGCCCGCCGCCCAGGCACCCACCCAACGCCCGCGGACCGGTGCAGCCCGCCAAACCGCCGCGTTGCGCTCGGGCGCTCAGGTGACCGTCAATTTCGTCAACGCCGACATCGAGGCCGTGACGCGCGCGATGGCGGTGATGATCGACCGGCAGATCATCGTCGACCCCCGCGTTAAGGGCACGATCACCGTCTACAGCGAGCAGCCGATGACGGTGCGCGAGGCCTACCTCAACTACCTCGCCGCGCTCAGAGGTCTGGGCTACACGCTGGTCGACGCGGCCGGATTGCTCAAGGTGGTGCCCGAAGCCGACGCCAAGCTGCAGACCGGCACCGTGTCGGTCGGCACGCCCGGCGTGCGCGGCGACCAGGTGCTGACGCAGATCTTCAAGCTCAACCACGAGAACCCCAACAACCTGGTGGCGGTGTTGCGGCCGCTGATCAGCCCGAACAACACGATCAACGCCAACCCGGGCAACAACACGCTGGTCATCACCGACTACGCGGACAACCTGCAGCGCATCGCACGCATCATCGCCACCCTCGACACACCGTCAGCCACCGATGTCGAGGTAATCCCGATCCGGCACGGCGTGGCGAGCGATCTGGCCGCGATCATCCAGCGCCTGGGCGATGGTGCGGTGGCCGGTGCCCCGGTGCCGGGCGCGCCCGGTGCCGGCGGCGCGTTCACCGTGCTGGTCGATCCGCGCGCCAACGCGCTGATCCTGCGCGCCGCCAATCCGGTGCGCATGGCCACGCTGCGCGCGCTGGTGCAGCGCCTTGACGTGCCGCTGCAAGGCGCCGGCAGCGCCAGCGGCAACGTGTGGGTCGTGCACCTGAAGAACGCCGACGCCACCAAGTTGGCCACCGTGCTGCGCGCCGCCTTTCCCTCCGGCACCGGCGGCGCGGGCGGCACCAGCGGCGGCATCGGCTCGCAGTTCACGCCGCAACAGCAGCAACCCCAGCAGCCGCAGGCCACCGGCATCGCCGGCACGGGCTCCACCGCGGCCACGGCGCCGCTGGCCGCGTCGGCGCAGCCATCCACCGGCGGCTTCATCCAGGCCGACCCGGCCTCCAATTCGCTGATCATCACCGCGCCCGAGCCGCTGTACCGCCAGGTGCGCACGATGATCGAGCAGCTCGATACGCGTCGCGCGCAGATCTACATCGAGAGCCTGATCGTCGAGGTGATCGGCGACAACGCGGCCGACCTCGGCTTTCAGTGGCAAGGCCTGATCGGCAGCCAGGGCGACAAGTGGGGCCTGTTCGCCGGCACGAACACCAACACTGCCGGGCCCAGCATCATCTCGTTGACGCAGACTGTCACCGGCAACAGCACCAGCGGCTCACTGCCCGGCGAGGGCCTGAACATCGGCCTGCTCAAGAACTACGGTGGTACCTATGCGCTGGCGGCGATCGCGCGCTTCCTGCAGACCCAGACCAATACCAACATCGTCTCGACGCCAAACCTGATCACGCTGGACAACGAAGAGGCCAAGATCATCGTCGGCAGCAACGTACCGTTCATCACCGGCCAGTTCACCAACACCGGCACCGCCACCACCAGCCCGTTCCAGACGATCGAGCGCAAAGACGTCGGCATCACGCTGCGCATCAAGCCGCAGGTGGGCGAAGGCGGTACGGTGCGCATGGTGATCTTCCAGGAGTCCTCCAGCATCAGCCAGCAGGTGGCCCCGGGCACGTCCAACGCCGGTCCGTCGACCGACAAGCGCTCGATCGAATCGACCGTGGTGGTCGACGACGGATCCATCCTGGTGCTCGGCGGCCTGATCGAGGACCGCTTCACCGATCAGAAGTCCAAGGTGCCGCTGCTCGGCGACATCCCCGTGCTGGGTGGTCTGTTCCGCAGCGAGAGCCGCACGCGCAAGCGCACCAATCTGATGGTGTTCCTGCGTCCCGTGGTGCTGCGCGACGCGGACACCGCGTCCAAGCTGTCGATCGACCGCTACGACATCATCCGCGCACGCCAGAAGGACACGCAGCCGGCGCAGAACATGCTGCTGCCGATCAACGAGGCCCCGATCATCCCGGAACGCGCGCCCGCGGCAGCCTCGGCACCGCTTGACCCGCCGCCGCTGCCGGCGCCGCCGGCCTCCGGTCCAGGCCCCCGCAACCAGCCGTAGCGCAGCGCTCTCATGGCCCGCCATCCCCTGCCCTACGCGTTTGCCAAAGCCAACACGCTGCTGCTCGAAGACGACGGCACGCAACGCGTGCTGTGGGCGGCCGATCAGTCCAGCGCCGGCGCGATGTCGGAGGTGGTGCGCCTGTTCGACGTCACCAGCTTCGAGCGCGAGGCCGCCAGCACGCTGAGCCAGCGCATCGCGGCCGCTTATGCCGGCGGCGAAGGCAGCGCCGCGGCCGTGGTGGGCGAGGTCGAGAGCGCGGTCGATCTGAGCCGGCTGATGCAGGACCTGCCGGCGGTCGAGGATCTGCTCGAGGCCGCCGACGACGCGCCGATCATCCGCATGCTCAACGCGCTGCTGACGCAGGCCGCCAAGGATGGTGCGAGCGACATCCACATCGAGCCCTACGAGCGCAGCTCATCGGTGCGCTTTCGCGTCGACGGCACGCTGCGCGAGGTGGTGCAGCCCAACAAGGCGCTGCACGCCGCCCTGATCTCACGCCTGAAGATCATGGCCGAGCTCGACATCGCCGAGAAACGCCTGCCGCAGGACGGCCGCATCTCGCTGCGCATCGGCGGCCGCGCGGTCGACGTGCGCGTGTCCACCGTGCCGGCGGCGCACGGCGAACGCGCGGTGCTGCGTCTGCTCGACAAGACCGACACCAAGTTCTCGCTCGAAGGCCTCGGCATGAGCCAGGAGGTGATGGAGCGCTTCGTCAACCTGATCGAGCAGCCGCACGGGATCGTGCTGGTGACCGGGCCCACCGGCTCGGGCAAGACCACCACGCTGTACGCGTCGCTGGCGCGGCTGCCCACCTCGACCACCAACATCCTGACGGTGGAAGACCCGGTCGAATACGAGCTGCCCGGCATCGGCCAGACGCAGGTCAACCCGAAGATCGACCTCACGTTCGCCAAGGCGCTGCGCGCATTCCTGCGCCAGGACCCCGACGTGATCATGATCGGCGAGATCCGCGACGTGGAGACCGCGCAGATCGCGATCCAGGCGTCGCTCACCGGCCACCTGGTGCTGGCCACCGTGCACACCAACGACGCGCCGTCGAGCGTGACCCGGCTGATCGACATGGGTGTCGAGCCGTACCTGCTGTCGAGCTCGCTGCTCGGCGTGCTGGCGCAGCGTCTGGTGCGCAAGCTCTGCGTCCACTGCCGCCGACGCGACGCCAGCGGCCGCTGGCATCCGGTGGGTTGCGACCAGTGCGGCAACACCGGCTACAAGGGCCGCACGGGCGTCTACGAGCTGATGAGCGTCGACGACAAGCTGCGCGCGCTGATCCACAGCCGCTCGGCGGAAAGCCAGATCTTCGTCGCCGCCGAATCCACCGGCATGCGGCCAATGCGCGAGGACGGCCAGCGGCTGGTCGACGAGGGCATCACGTCGCTGGAAGAAGTGCTGCGCGTCACCCGCGAGTAAATGTTGACCCCCACGCTCGTCGCTTCGCTCTGTCGCTGCCCCCCGCGGCGGCTGGTCCGGCTTCGGGCGGCCGCACGCCGGACCCGCGAGCGTTGCAGTTGACATGCCGGCCTACCGCTTCGAAGCCATCGACGCGCAAGGCAAGCCGCGCACCGGCTTGCTCGAGGGCGACAACGCCAAGGCGGTGCGTTCGCAGCTGCGCAGCCAGGGCCTGGTGCCGCTCGGCGTCGATGCCGTCGCGACCGCGCTCGCCTCGACCAGCCGCGTGCGCTTCACGCGGCGCACGTTCACGTCCACCTCGCTCGCAGTGTGGACGCGCCAACTCGCCGGTCTGGTGGCGGCCGGTCTGCCGCTGGAGCGCGCGCTGACGGCGCTGTCCGAAGAGGCCGAGGATCCGCGCCATCGCGACCTGGTGGCGCACTTGCGCGCAGAGGTCAACGCCGGCTCGAGCTTCGCCCGCGCGTTGGCCAGTGCGCCGCGCGAATTCGACGACGTGTACCGCGCTGTCGTCGCCGCCGGTGAACAAAGTGGTGCACTGGGCACCGTGCTGGAAAAACTTGCCGACGACCTGGAGGAGCGGCAGGCGCTGCGCGGCAAGCTGCTCGGCGCCGCGCTCTATCCGGCGATCGTCTCGCTGATCGCGGTGGTGATCGTGGTGTTCCTGGTCACCTACGTGGTGCCGCAGGTCGCCAGCGTGTTCGCCAACAGCAAGCGCGCGTTGCCTTGGCTCACCGTGGCGATGCTCGGCATCAGCTCGTTCGTGCGCAACTGGGGGTGGCTGGTGCTGCTGGCGACCGCCGGCGGGACCGCCATGTTGATGGTCTCGCTGCGCAACGAGGCGTTCCGCGAACGCTTCGATGCGATGGTACTCGGCCTGCCACTGGTCGGCAGGCTTGCGCGCGGCTACAACGCGGCGCGTTTCGCCGGCACGTTGGCCATGCTGGCCGGCGCCGGCGTGCCCATCCTCAAGGCCTTGCAGGCCGCGGCCGAGACGCTGGGCAACCGTGCGCTGCGCGCCGATGCGGTCGACGCGCTGGCGCAGGTGCGTGAAGGCGCGCCGCTGGCCTCGGCGCTCGCCGGTCGAAGACGGTTTCCTGGCCTGCTCGCGATGTTCGCGCGCCTGGGCGAGCAGACCGGCGAGTTGCCCACGATGCTGGCGCGCGCCGCGGCCCAACTCAGCGGCGAGGTGCAGCGCCGCGCGATGGCCCTGGCCACGATCCTCGAGCCGCTGCTGATCGTCGCGATGGGCGGCGTGGTGATGCTGATCGTGCTGGCGGTGCTGCTGCCGATCATCCAGCTCAACACCTGGGTGCGCTGAAAAAGGCCACCGGCCGTTTCGGCGAAGGCGCACTTCGCGCCGCGAAGTGAAGGCGCGAAGGCGCCGGCCGAAGCCAACCCCCGATACCCCCATTCCTGGGGAAAACCCGGGGCACTTTTGCTGCAACCCACGCTGCAAGGCGCCGTCCCGGCGCGTTATTGCGTGACTTGTCAGGCGTTATTCCAAGTGACGCCGGGCGCGGCGTTTGCTTCAATGAATCGCGTCAAGGCGACTTCGGAGGTCTTGGTATGAAGGGCTCCCACGATCTGGTACCGGTGCGTGGCGGCGGGAACATCCCGATCGCCAAGATGCGCGCGGTGTACCGATGCGACGAGGTCGAGCGCCGCCTGACCAAGCTGCCCGCCAAGGAGCACGAAACCCTGCGCGCCACCTACGAGCGCATGCTCGAGAAAGGTCCCGAGCGGTTCCAGGTCAAACCCGCCGGGCTGCCCGTGATGGAGCACCTGTACGACGAGATGCCCAATTTCGCCGACGTGCTCGACGACGTGAAGCGCCAGTTGGCGTTGTGCCAGGACAGCCGCGACGCGCTGGAGTTCACGCCCACGCTGCTGCTCGGCCCGCCAGGCGTCGGCAAGACGCACTTCGCGCGCCAGCTGTCGATGCTGCTGGGCACCGGCATGGGCTTCGTGTCGATGAGCTCGCTCACGGCCGGCTGGGTGCTGTCCGGCGCGTCGTCGCAATGGAAGGGCGCGCGGCCGGGCAAGGTGTTCGAGACGCTGGTCGACGGCCAGTACGCCAACCCGGTGATGGTGGTCGACGAGATCGACAAGGCGAGCGCCGAGCACGCCTACGACCCGCTCGGTTCGTTGTACAGCCTGCTCGAGATCGACACTGCCTGCAGCTTCACCGACGAGTTCGCCGAGGTGGCGATCGACGCCAGCCAGGTGATCTGGATCGCCACCGCGAATGACGAGCGCTCGATTCCGGAGCCGATCCTCAACCGCATGAACGTCTACGAGGTCGAGGCGCCCGACCGCGACGCGGCGCGCGGCATCGCACTGCGGCTGTACCAGCGCATCCGCGACAGCCACGATTGGGGCGCACGCTTCGAGCCGGAGCCGGCCGAGCCGGTGCTCGACCAGATGTCGGGCCTGGCACCACGCGAGATGCGCCGCGCCTGGATGACCGCTTTCGGCAATGCACGCCTGGATGGCCGCAGCGCGATCGAGCTGCGCGATCTGCCCACGCCGTCGAACAAACGCGCGCCGATCGGCTTCGTGCAGTAGCCGGCGGTTCGCGGCTTGCCGCTCGCCGGTGGTAGTGCGTACCGGCGCCGCCGGGTACCCCCTCAGGCCGTCACCAGGCTGACCGACGCCTGACCGCGGCGCAGCGTGTGCTTGCCGGCCTGCTTGCCGGCGTACATCGCGGCGTCGGCGCGTTGCAGCAGGCTGTCGGCGTCACGTCCATCGTGCGGCGCCAACGCATAACCCACCGTCAGGCCCACCGTGCAGGAACGGCCGCGCACGCTGAACGGCACGGCAAACGCATCGAGCAGCTTGAAGCCCAACCGGCGCGCGTCGTCATCGCCGGCCAGGTCGGTGGCCATCACGACGAACTCGTCGCCGCCCAGGCGCGCCACCACGTCGCGGTGGCGCAGCGGAGCGCGCAACCGCGCCGCCACTTCCTTCAACAACTCGTCGCCGGCGTCGTGACCGAGTGCGTCGTTCACCGCCTTGAATCCGTCGAGGTCGAGCAGGAATACCGCAAGCTGCTGCTCGCCGTTGGCGCGCGGCAGCGCGGCCGCCAGCTCGATGTGCAGCCCGCGCCGATTCGGCAGTCCGGTCAGCGCGTCGGTGTGGGCGAGCGACAGCAAGGCCTCACGGTCGCGATCAGCCTGCTCGGCGGCGTGGCGCAGCTGCTGCTGACGTACCGCCAACACGCGCTGCCACATCACCATCTCGATCAGCATGCCCAGTTCGAAGGCGTGCTGCGTCCACCAGTTGCTGTCGACGTAGCCGCGCAGCAGAGACACCATGACCCCGATGCCCACGCCGTACAGGCCCCAGCCGATCACCACGTAGAGCGCGGCGCGGTCGCCGGCGCGCAGGCGCGCCACCGCGGCCGGCAACCCCAGCACAATCAGCGACGGCCCGAGCACGGTGCTGACCAGTTGCGCCATGCGGTAGTCGATCAGGCCGACGGCGAACGCAACCGCGGCCGCACTCGCGGCATAGGCCGTGGCGCGCATCGCCAGCGACCAACGCGCGTTGTGCTGCGCCACCAGCAGCGCGCGGTCCATGAACAAGAGCCCGCCGACCAGCGCGACCAGCACCGACAGCGGCGCGATGTTGTTGGTGATCCAGACGCTGCCGGTCCAGATGTGCTGCGGGCCGAGTCCGTAGTAGGAGAAGAAGAACACCGTCGTGCCGCTGATCGCGACCGCATAGAAGGCGAACGTGCGGTCACGCAGGCTGAGCCATTGAGCGATGCTGTAGATCAGCAGGCACAGCCCGATGCCGGCGATCACCCCCTGGATCAGCTGCACGCTCGCTTCGCGCTGGTGGTAGCGCTCGGCCGTCATCAGGCTGATCGGCAACACCATGGAGCTGGTGGTCTGCACGCGCAGCCACAGCTCGTGGCGCTGGCCCGGCTGCAGCTCGAGCGCGACCGCGTGCGTGCGCACCTGCAGCGTGCGCAACCTGAACGGCAGGTCGTCGCCGACGCGCGCGAACTTCATCAAGCGGCCTTCGGTGAACTGGTACACCTCGACGCGATCGAGCGATGGATAGTCGATGTCGAGCAACCAGCGGCCGCGTCCGCCGGTGCTCACTTCCAGTGGCAGATGCAACCAGACCGCATCGCGGCGCACGCCGAGGTTAGCCCGGGCTCCGGTCGGCGGGCGCAGTTGGCTCATGCGCTCCTGCACGTCCTCCACCTGCCACTGGCCGGTGGGATCGGCCAGGATCGTCAGCGCCGGCCAGGCGTCGACCTCGCCGCGATCGTCGAGCAGCTGCAGCGGCTCGCCGTGCGGAGCCCACGCGGCGGCCCAACCCGGCAGCAGGCACAACAGGCAAACCAGGCGCAGCAGGCGGCGCACGAAGGCGTTCATGGCGTTGTCGTATCAGTCGGCATCCACGGCCGGGACTTGAGAGGCGGGGCCTATGATTCCGCACATGCCCGCCAGTCTCGAAGGCCAACTCGTGGTCGCGATCTCGTCGCGCGCCCTGTTCGACTTCGAGGAGGAAAACCAGGTCTTCGAGGCCAGCGATGATCGCGCCTACATGCAGCTGCAGTTGCAGCGGCTCGAGCAGCCGGCGCGCCCGGGCGTGGCTTTTTCACTGGTCCACAAGCTGTTGGCGTTCAACCTTGATGCGCCTCTGGTCGAGGTGGTGATTCTGTCGCGCAACGACCCGGTCTCCGGCATGCGCGTGTTCCGCTCCGCGCGGCACTTCAGGCTGCCGGTGCAACGCGGCGTTTTCACCCGCGGCCAGCCGCCTTGGCGCTATCTGCGCCCGCTCAATGCCAACTTGTTCCTGTCGGCCAACGAAGCCGACGTGCGCTCGGCGCTCGATGCCGGCGTGCCCGCGGCCCGCGTCTACCCGCACAGCGCACGCGCCTCCGACGCCCATCCGAGCGAGGTGCGCATCGCGTTCGACGGCGACGCGGTGTTGTTTTCCGACGAAGCCGAGCGCGTGTACCAGCTGCAGGGGCTCGACGCGTTCCACACCCACGAGTTCGAACGTTCAACGACGCCGCTGGCGCCGGGCCCGTTCAAGCCGTTGCTGGAGGCACTGCACCGGCTGCAACGCACGCCGCCGCGCGACATGCGCATCCGCACCGCGCTGGTCACCGCGCGCAGCGCGCCGGCGCACGAACGCGCCATCCGCACGCTGATGGACTGGCGCATCGAAGTCGACGAGGCGATGTTTCTTGGCGGCCTGAGCAAAGGCGAGTTCCTGCGCGAGTTCGAGCCCGACTTCTTCTTCGACGACCAGACCGGCCATGTCGATGGCGCGGCGGTCCACGTGCCGTCGGGGCACGTCGCGGCAGGGATCGTCAACGGTTAGTGAGCGCTGCGCGGCCAGCGCCGGGCCACTCCCAAGCGGCCGCGTGATCCGCTGCACCACTTACATCGGCCGGAAACGGCGCAGCCCTTCCAGATCGAGCACACGCACGCCGCCGTACTCGACGCGAATCAGCTCGCGGCCCTGCAGCGAGCGCAGCGCCTGGTTCACCCGCTGGCGCGACAGCCCGACGAGATAACCCAGTTCCTGTTGCGTGATGCGCAGCAGATCGCCGACACCGGGATAGAGGATCGGATGGAACAGCGATGCCAGGCTGCGCGCCACGCGCACGTCGGGGTCGCTCAGGCGATCGATCTCGCGCGCGGCGATGAACTGGCCGAGTCGCTCGTTGAGCTGGCGCATGATGAAGCGGTTGAAGCCGATCGAGCGCTCGATCAGCCAGTCGAAGGTCGGCACCGTGATGCCCGCCACCAGGCTGCGCCGCAGCGCCTGGATGTTGTAGCGATACGGCTCGTGCTTGAGCACCGTGCCCTCGCCAAACCAGCCGCCGGGCGGCAGGCCGGTGAACGTCACGGGCATGCCGAGGTCGCTCTCGTTGCTCATCTTCAGCAGGCCGTCGATCAGCCCGAGCCAGTAGGTGACCGGCCGGCCGACGCGGCACACGTACTCGCCCGGCTCGGCCTGCAGCACCCGCAAGTCGGCTGCAGCAACCGCGGCTTCCTCGGGCGTCAAGGTCGCCAGCCACGGGACGCCCGAGAGCTCCTCGGCCGTCGGTTGTCGCGAGCGTGCCAGCAACGCCGAAGCCGACGACAGGTGGAGCTCGCTCATGCAACCTCCGCGCGGCGCGCTGCGGCTCGTGAGCGCTTTGAATACGGGCTCACTGGGGAAAGACCGATGGGGATGGACCCTAGGATTGTCGTCAGATAGACAGCCAAACGTCAAACCTGGGCCTAGCATCGCAACCCTCATGCCCTCGCAAGGAGCGCGTCCCGTGCCTGCTACGTTTCCGCAAACGATGCTCGCGCACGCGCAGGCAAGGCCCGACGCGCCGGCGCTGCGCGAGAAGAGCTTCGGCATCTGGCAGACCATCACCTGGGCACAGCTGGCCCAGTTGGTGCGCCATCTCGCCTGCGGCTTGGCCCAAGCCGGCTTCACGCGCGGCGAACACCTGGTGGTGGTGGGGGAAAACCGGCCGCGGCTCTATGCGTCGATGCTTGCCGCGCAGTCGCTCGGCGGCATCCCGGTGCCCTTGTACCAGGACGCCGTTGCCTCCGAGTTCGTGTTCCCGATCAACAACGCCGAGGTGCGATTCGCGATCGTCGAAGACCAGGAGCAGGTCGACAAGCTGCTCGAGCTGCGCGCCCAGTGTCCGCAGCTGCAGCGCATCTGGTACGACGATCCGCGCGGACTGCGCAACTACCAGGAAGACGGCCTGACGTCGCTCGACCAGCTGATCGACGCCGGACGAGCGCACGACACGGCGCACCCCGGCTTCTTCGACACCGAGGTGGCCAAAGGCAACGAGCACGACGTGGCGGCGATGTTCTTCACGTCGGGCACCACCGGCAACCCGAAGGGCGTGGTGCACACGCATTTCACGCTGCTGGACCGCGCCACCGCCGGCAAGGTCTTCGACAAGCTCACCGAGCGCGAAGAGGTGCTGGCCTACATGCCGCCGGCATGGATCGGCCAGAACATCTTCAGCTATGCGCAGTGGCTGGCCTGCGGCTACATCGTCAATTGCCCGGAGTCGGCCTCGACCGTGACGATCGACCTGAAGGAGATCGGTCCCACGTATTACTTCGCGCCGCCGCGCATCTTCGAAGGCCTGCTCACCAGCGTGACGATCCGCATGGAAGACGCCAGCGCGCTCAAGCGCTGGTTGTACAAGACCTGCATGGCGGTGGCACGCCGCGTCGGTCCGGCGCTGATGGACGGCAAGCCGGTATCGACGCTGGACCGGCTCAAGTACCGGCTCGGCGACGTGCTCATCTTCGGCCCGCTGCGCAACACGCTGGGGTTCTCGCGCGTGCGCGTGGCCTACACCGCCGGCGAAGCGATCGGGCCCGACCTGTTCACCTTCTACCGCTCGATCGGCGTCAACCTGAAGCAGCTCTACGGCTCGACCGAGACCGCGGTGTTCGTCTGCCTGCAGCCCGACCACGAGGTCAAGGCCGACACCGTCGGCGTTCCGATCGACGGCGTCGAGATCAAGGTGACCGATTCCGGCGAGATCCTGGTCAAGTCGCCCGGCTTGCTGAAGCAGTATTACAAGAACCCGCAGGCCACCGCCGAGGTGCTCACGCGCGACGGCTGGTACCACACCGGCGACGCCGGTTTCCTCGATGCCACCGGCCACCTGAAGATCATCGACCGCGCCAAGGACGTCGGCCGCATCATGGGCGGCCCGAACGACGGCGCGATGTTCGCGCCCAAGTACGTCGAGAACAAGCTCAAGTTCTTTCCGTACATCAAGGAAGCGGTGGCATTCGGCGACAAGCGCGAGAAGGTGTGCGCCTTCATCAACATCGACTTCGATGCGGTCGGCAACTGGGCCGAGAAGCGCAACCTGCCCTATGCCGGATACACCGATCTGGCAAGCAAGCCCGAGGTGTTCAACCTGATCCGCGAGTGCGTCGAGCAGGTCAACGCCGACCTGGCGGCCGACGAGCGCCTCGCCGGCAGCCAGATCTGCCGCTTCCTGATCCTGCACAAGGAGCTCGACGCCGACGACGGCGAGCTCACCCGCACGCGCAAGGTCCGTCGCGGCCACATCGGCGAGAAGTACCAGGTGCTCGTCGATGCGCTGTACGGCGGCAAGAGCGAGCAGTTCATCGAGACCGCGGTCAAGTTCGAGGACGGCCGCACCGGCGCCGTGTCGGCGACCCTGAAGATCATCGACGTCAGAACCTTCCCCGCGCTGAAGCGGGCCGCATGACCAATACCCGGCACATCGGCGACGTCGTGCTCGACGTCAAGAACATCAGCTTGAGCTTCGGCGGCGTCAAGGCGCTGGCCGACATCAGCTTCGATGTGCGCGAGCACGAGATCCGCGCCATCATCGGTCCCAACGGCGCCGGCAAGAGCTCGATGCTCAATTGCATCAACGGCGTCTACCAGCCGCAGCAGGGCACCATCACCTTTCGCGGCCGCACCTTCAGCCACATGAATCCGCGCCAGGTCGCCGAGATGGGCATTGCGCGCACGTTCCAGAACCTGGCGCTGTTCAAGGGCATGAACGTGATCGACAACCTCATGTCGGGCCGCAACCTGAAGATGAAGAGCAACATCTTCCAGCAGGCCCTGAGGCTGCCGGGCGCGCAACGCGAGGAGATGGCGCACCGCGAGTTCGTCGAGCGCATCATCGATTTCCTCGAGATCCAGCCCTACCGCAAGACACCGGTGGGCCGCCTGCCCTACGGCCTGCAAAAGCGCGTGGACCTCGGCCGCGCGCTGGCGATGGAGCCGCAGGTGCTGCTGCTCGACGAGCCGATGGCCGGCATGAACGTCGAGGAGAAGCAGGACATGTGTCGCTTCGTGCTCGACGTCAACGACGAGTTCGGCACCACCATCGTGCTGATCGAGCACGACATGGGCGTGGTGATGGACATCTCCGACCGCGTGGTGGTGCTCGACTACGGCCGCAAGATCGGCGACGGCGTGCCGAACGACGTGCGCAACAACCCCGAGGTGATCAGCGCCTACCTCGGCACGGTGCACTGAAACCCAAAGGCGACACGATGGGCTTCTTCCTCGAAACCCTGATCGGCGGCCTGATGACCGGCATGCTGTACTCGCTGGTCGCGCTCGGCTTCGTGCTGATCTTCAAGGCCTCGGGCGTGTTCAACTTCGCGCAAGGCGCGATGGTGTTGTTTGCGGCGCTGGCGATGGCGCGCTTCGCCGAGTGGATTCCCCAGAGTCTGGGCTTCGACAGCAAGCTGCTGGGCAATCTGCTGGCCTTCGTCGCGGCGATGGCGCTGATGATCGCGGTGGCCTGGGTGATCGAGCGCTTCGTGCTCGGCAAGCTGGTCAACCAGGAGGGCATCACGCTGCTGATGGCCACGCTCGGCATCACCTACTTCATGGACGGATTCGGCCAGACCGTGTTCGGCAGCGACATCTACAAGATCGACATCGGGCTGCCCAAGGACCCGATGTTCCTGCTCGAGAGCGCGTTCCAGGGCGGCGTGCTGGTCAACAAGGAAGATCTCTACGCGGCGGTGATCGCCGCCGCGCTGGTGATCGTGCTGACGATGTTCTTCCAGTACACCGGCACCGGACGCGCGCTGCGCGCCGTGGCCGACGACCACCAGGCCGCGCAGTCGATCGGCATCCCGCTGTCGCGCGTGTGGGTCATCGTGTGGAGCGTGGCCGGCTTCGTCGCGCTGGTGGCCGGCATCATCTGGGGCAGCAAGCTCGGCGTGCAGTTCTCGCTGTCGGTGCTCGCGTTGAAGGCACTGCCGGTGGTGATCCTGGGCGGCCTCACGTCGGTGCCCGGCGCGATCGTCGGCGGCCTGCTGCTCGGCATGGGCGAGAAGCTGTCCGAGGTTTTCATCGGCCCGATGATCGGCGGCGGCATCGAGATCTGGTTCGGCTACGTCGTGGTGTTGCTGGTACTTCTCGTCAGGCCGCAGGGTCTGTTCGGGGAAAAGATCATTGACCGGGTCTGACCATGCTCTATAGAGAAAACGGTCAATTCAAGACCACCTACGGGTCGGACCAGCAGATCTTTCCGATCGCACAGGACCGGTTGCTGATCCTCGTGCTGCTGGCGTTCGCGTTCGCCGCGGTGCCGTTCCTGGCCACCGAGTACCTGTTCCGCGCCATCCTGATCCCGTTTCTCATCCTGTCGCTGGCGGCGCTCGGCCTGAACATCCTGGTGGGCTACTGCGGGCAGATCTCGTTGGGCACCGGCGGCTTCATGGCGGTGGGTGCCTACGCGGCCTACAACTTCCTGATCCGCATCGACGGCATGCCGATGGTGCTGGCGATCCTGCTCGGCGGTGTGTGCGCCACCGTGGTCGGCGTGCTGTTCGGCATCCCGTCCCTGCGCATCAAGGGCCTCTACCTCGCGGTGGCCACGCTGGCGGCGCAGTTCTTCTGCGACTGGGCGTTTCTGCGCATTCCCTGGTTCACCAACAACTCGTCATCGGGCTCGGTCAACGTCGGCGAGCTCAACCTGTTCGGCTGGATCATCAACACCCCGGCCGAGAAATACCTGTTCTGCCTCGGCTTCGTCGCGGTGTTCGCGCTGGTGGCCAAGAACCTGGTGCGCAGCCACATCGGCCGCGAGTGGATGGCCATCCGCGACATGGACGTGGCGGCCTCGGTGATCGGCATCCGGCCGGTCTACGCCAAGCTCACCGCGTTCGCGGTCAGCTCGTTCTTCGTCGGCGTGGCCGGCGCGTTGTGGGGCTTTGTCTACCTCGGCGGGTGGGAGCCGGCCGCATTCAACATCGACCGTTCGTTCCAGCTGCTGTTCATGGTGATCATCGGCGGGCTCGGTTCGATCATGGGCAGCTTCTTCGGCGCCGCATTCATCGTGATCGTGCCGATCGTGCTCGACAACGCGCCGATCCTGTTCGGCATTCCGATCGACACCGCCACCGCGTCGCACCTCACGTTCATGATCTTCGGCGCGTTGATCGTGTTCTTCCTGATCGTCGAGCCGCACGGCCTGGCACGCCTGTGGTCCATCGGCAAGGAGAAGCTCAGGCTCTGGCCATTCCCGCACTGACCCATCCGTATCAACCCTTGACTCGCCGTTCTCGCGTGCACCCACGGGTGCCTGTTGTCCGTTGAATCAGACTCAAACCCTGGAGGCAAACATGAAGTTCAGATCCCTCGCCCTCGCAGCGGCCATCGCCGCCGCCAGCACAACGGCCGTGCTCACCTCGGCGCCTGCGTTCGCGCAGGCCAAGGAGCAGTTCTTCCCGGTGCTGTCGTATCGCACCGGCGCCTACGCACCCAACGGCGTGCCGTTTGCCAACGGCTACGTCGACTACCTCAAGCTGATCAACGCCAAGGGCGGCATCAACGGCGTGAAAGTCACCTGGGAGGAGTGCGAGACCGGCTACGCCACGGACAAGGGTGTGGAGTGCTACGAGCGTCTGAAGAGCCGCGGCGCCAGCGTGATCCACCCGCTGTCCACCGGCATCACGTTCGCGCTGACCGAAAAGGTGCCCACCGACAAGATCCCATTGATCACCGCCGGCTACGGCCGCAGCGAGAGCACCGACGGCATGGTGTTCAAGTGGAACTTCCCGCTCACCGGCACCTACTGGGACGCCGCCGACGTGCTGATCCAGCACATCGGCAAGAAGGAAGGCGGCCTCGACAAGCTCAAGGGCAAGAAGATCGCGCTGGTCTACCACGACAGCCCGTACGGCAAGGAGCCGATCGCGCTGCTGCAGGAGCGCAGCAAGATGAACGGCTTCGACCTGCAACTGCTGCCGGTCGCCCACCCCGGCATCGAGCAGAAAGCCACCTGGCTGCAGATCCGCCAGAACCGGCCCGACTACGTGCTGCTGTGGGGCTGGGGCGTGATGAACTCCACCGCGATCAAGGAGGCAGTGGCCACGGGTTATCCGCGCGACAAGATGTACGGCGTGTGGTGGGCCGCGGCCGAGCCGGATGTGAAGGACGTCGGCGACGGCGCCAAGGGCTACCACGGCCTGGCACTGCAGCACGGCGCCGAGCCCAACGCCAAGGTGGTGAAGGAAGTGCTCGACCTGGTGCATGCCAAGGGCCAGGGCACCGGTCCGAAGGAGGAAGTGGGCAGCGTGCTGTACATGCGCGGCCTGATGGCGGCGATGCTGTCCACCGAAGGCGTGCGACGTGCGCAGGAGCGCTTCGGCAAAGGCAAGGTGGTCAACGGCGAGCAGGTGCGCTGGGGGCTGGAGAACCTGGCGCTCGACCAGAAGAAGCTCGACGCGCTCGGTTTTGCCGGCGTGCTCAAGCCCATCAGCACGAGCTGCGCCGACCACCGCGGCGACGTGTGGGCGCGCGTGCACACCTGGAACGGCAGCAAGTGGGAGTTCACGTCGGACTGGTATCAGGCCGACCAGTCGATCATCAAGCCGATGATCAAGCAGGCGGCGGACAAATACGCTGGCGAGAAGAAGCTCACACGACGGTCGCCGGAGGACTGCCAGTCGTGATCGCCAGGGGCGATCACGTTGGCAGTGATCTGCCGAACGTTTAGCTCCCTCCCTCCCCTCCCTCCAAGAGGGAGGGCTGGGCTCCTGACGGAGCCCTCTTCAAAGCGCCGGGTACGGCGCTTTGAAGAGTCAACGCAAGCTGCCATGTCTGCCAACTCCGTCCTGCTCAACGTCAGCGGCATCGAGGTGATCTACAACCACGTGATCCTCGTGCTCAAGGGCGTGTCGCTGCAGGTGCCCGAGGGGCGCATCGTGGCGCTGCTCGGCGGCAACGGCGCGGGCAAGACCACCACCTTGCGCGCGGTCAGCAACCTGCTGGCCGGCGAGCGCGGCGAGGTCACCAAGGGCTCGATCGAGCTGCGCGGCGAGCGCATCGAGAAGCTCTCCACGGCCGAGATGGTCGACCGCGGCGTGATCCAGGTGATGGAAGGGCGCCACTGCTTCGCGCACCTCACCATCGAAGAAAACCTGCTCACCGGCGCCTACACGCGCAAGGACGGCAAGGCCGCCGTCGATGCCACGCTGGAAAAGGTCTATGCCTACTTCCCGCGCCTGAAGACGCGGCGCAGCGCCCAGGCCGCCTACACCTCGGGCGGCGAACAGCAGATGTGCGCCATCGGCCGCGCGCTGATGGCCAACCCGAAGATGGTCCTGCTCGACGAACCCTCGATGGGCCTGGCGCCGCAGATCGTGCAAGAGGTGTTCGAGATCGTGCGCGACCTCAACACCAAGGAACGCGTCACCTTTCTGCTCGCCGAGCAGAACACCAACATGGCGCTGCGCTATGCCGACTACGGCTACATCCTGGAAAACGGCCGCGTCGTGATGGACGGTGCCGCCGCCGATCTGCGCGAGAACGAGGACGTGAAGGAGTTCTATCTCGGCATGGGCGGCGGCGATCGCAAGAGCTTTCGCGACGTCAAGAGCTACAAGCGCCGCAAGCGCTGGCTGGCGTGACGGGGAACGCCATGCCCGACGACGATTTCGGCTTCGCGCCCCCACCGTTCAACGCCGAACAATCGCTGCTGCAGCTGCAGCGGGCGATGCGCGACCTCAAGCTCATCGCGCGCGGTGCGCTGTTCGAACAGCGCGGCAAGGCCGTGGTCGAGCTGCAGCGCCAGGGCGACGCCGTTCAAGCCAGGCTGGCGCGGCGCCTGGCACTCACACCGGAGTGGGACCCGTTCACCGTGAAGAGCGCGCCCGAGCAGCGCAAGCTGATCGACGAGGTGAAGAAGCGCCTCGCACGCTGGGGCGACGACGACTGAAGGACCGATGATGTCGACCGCAGCTGCCGCACCGCGCGGCCAATCCAAGATCACCGACAGCCACTATGACGCGCTCGAGGCGCGCGACCCGGCGCAGCGCGAGCGCGACATGCTGGCCGCGCTGCCGGCGCTGATCCGGCGCGCGCAGGGCACGCCCGCCGGCGCCGAACGCCTCGGCCGGGTGGACGCCGCGGCCATCACCACGCGCCAGGCCTTTGCGCACCTGCCGGTGCTGCGCAAGACTGAACTGCACCAGCGCCAGCAGGCGCATCGTGCCGCCACGCCGTGGGATCCGCTGGGCGGCTGCTCGGCCATCGGTTGGCGCGGCATGGTCGCGAGCCAGGGCGCGCGCCGCGTGTTCCAGTCGCCCGGGCCGATCTACGAGCCCGAGGGCCAGGGCATCGATCCGTTTCGCATGGCGCGCGCCATCTGGGCCGCGGGCTTTCGTGCCGGAGACCTGATCCACTGCAGCTTCAGCTACCACCTGACGCCGGCGGGCGCGATGATGGAAGGCGGCGCGCATGCGATCGGCTGCACCACGTTTGCCGGCGGTGTCGGCAACACCGAGCTGCAGCTGCAGGCCATCATCGACCTCAGGCCGCACGGCTACATCGGCACACCGAGCTTCCTGAAGATCCTGGTCGAGAAGGCCGCTGAAGCCCACCAGTCGATCGGCTCGATCAGCAAGGCGCTGGTCAGCGGCGAGGCGTTTCCGCCATCGCTGCGCGACTGGTTGCACGAGCGCGGCATCGACGGCTACCAGGCTTACGCCACCGCCGACGTCGGCTTGATCGCTTACGAAACCGTCGCGCGCGAAGGCCTGGTGGTCGACGAAGGCGTGCTGCTCGAGATCGTGCGGCCCGGCACCGACGACCCGGTGCCCGAGGGCGAGGTCGGCGAGGTGGTCGTGACCGTGCTCAACACCGACTACCCGCTGCTGCGCTTCGGCACCGGCGATCTCTCGGCCGTGCTGCCGGGGCGCTGCCCGAGCGGTCGCACCCAGGCGCGCATCAAGGGTTGGATGGGCCGCGCCGACCAGACCACCAAGGTGCGCGGCATGCTGGTGCACCCGAGCCAGGTGGCCGACATCGCGCGCCGTCACGCCGAGATCGTGCGCGCTCGCGTGGTCGTCGAAGGCGAAATGGCGAGCGATCGCCTCACCTTCAAGGCCGAGGTCCATGCCCGGCCCGAGGGCCTGGTCGACGCCATCGCCACCAGCGTGCGCGACGTCACCAAGCTGCGCGCCGAGGTGGTGCTCGCGGCGCCCGGCAGCTTGCCGAACGACGGCAAGGTGATCGAGGACGCGCGCAGCTACAAGTAGCCGGGAAGCTCTGAAGAATTGCTTGCGCAATTCTCCAGAGAGTCTGGTCAGTGGGATCAAGCCCGGCGAAGCCGGATCTTGATCCCAGGTGAGACTGCACTGCGTGTTACTACGCGCAGTCTACGAAGGCGGCGGCCGAAGCCGCCGCCCTGTTGGACCCCGCGAAGCAACGCGCAGCGGGGTTCCTCTTGGGAGAAGGATCCGGCTTTGCCGGTCCTTCTCACACTGATCGAACCACTGGAGAAATCGCGCAAGCGATTTCTCCAGTGAGTCCCTAGCGGTAGAAGAAGTCCACGAGACCCAGCGTGACGACCGGAACGTAGGTGATCAGCAGCAGCACGGCGAGCAGGACGCCGATGAACGGGATGTTCGCCTTGGACACGTCCCAGACGCTCTCCTTGGCGATCGAACAGGTGAGCAGCAGCACGCTCGCCACCGGGGGCGTCTGCTGGCCGATCGCCAGGTTGAGCGTCACGATCAGGCCGAAGTGCACCGGATCGATCCCCGCCGCGGTCACCACCGGCATCACGATCGGCACCACCAGCACGATGGCTGCCGCCGAGTGCAGGAACATGCCGATGACGAGGAAGAAGACATTGAGGATTGCGAGGATCGCCCACTTCTCGTTCGTGACCGACAACATCGCCGCGGCGATGCGCTGCGGCAGCTGAACCTCGGTGAGATAGAGCCCCAGCAGCGCCGACCCGGCAACCAGCAGCATCACGGTGCCGGTCTGCACCGCGCCGTCGATCACGGCGTCGCGCAGGCGCTTCCAGTCGAGCTCGCGATAGATCAGGCCGCCCACCAGCAGCGCCGCGACCACGGCCAGCGCGGCGCCCTCGGTGGCCGTGACGATGCCGCCGAAGATGCCGCCGAGAATGATGATCGGCAGCGTGAGCGCCCAGAACGCATGCCTGAAGGCGCGCCACAGCGCACCCCACTGGAAGATCTGCTCCACCGGCCAGTTGTGCCTGAGCGCGTACCAGTAGCACAGCGCCATGAAGCCGCCCGACGCGAGCAGGCCCGGCACGATGCCGGCGACGAACATCTGGACCACCGAGGTGCCGGCCATCACCGCGTACAGGATCATCGGGATCGACGGCGGAATGATGATCGCCAGCGTGGCCGTGGACGAGGTCACCGCGGCCGTGAACGGCCCCGGGTAACCGCGCTTCTTCATCGCGGGCATGATGATCGACGCGGTGGCCGCCACGCCGGCAACCGCCGATCCCGAGATCTCTGAGAAGAACATGTGGCTGAGCACGTTCACCTGCGCGAGCGCGCCGCGCACCCAGCCGACCAGCGCCTGGCAGAAGTCGATCAGCCGGTGTGAGATCCCCGACGTGTTCATGATCGCCGCGGCGAGGATGAACAGCGGGATCGCGATCAGCGGAAAGCTCGTCGCGCCCTGATAGAGCGTGAGCGGCACGTTGGGCAGGCTGCCCGCGCCCTGCGTGGCCAGCATCGCGATGACCGACGCGATCGACAGCGCCACGGCGATCGGCACGTTGATCAACACCAGCGCGACCACGCAGACCAGCACCAGGAAGCCGATCATGCGGGCTTCTCCGCGTGCGCCGGCTGCGCGCGCGCCTCGCGCAGCAGCTCGGGAAACACCAACAGTTGGGCGATCACGATCAGCACGGCGCTGACGGGAATAGCCGAGTGGGCCAAGGCCACCGGGACGTCAGGCAGCGAAACCAGGCGGTCGGATGCCAGGATCTCGAGGATCGAATAACCCACCCAGGCCAGCAGCACGAAGAAGGCGATCGCACACAGCTGTGCGACCACCGCCGCGGCGACGCGCCAGCCGGGCGGCAGCAAACGCACGACCTCGGGCACGCCCATGTGCGCGTGCTTGAGAACCGCCAGCGCCGAACCGTAGAACGTCACCCAGGCCAGCAGGATCGTGGCGACCTCGTCGTACCAGACGAGCGAGTGCCCCGAGTAGCGGAACACCACGCCAGCCGTCACCTCGACGGCGAGCGCAATCATGAGCACGATGCAGATCCATTCGAGGACGCGCTCGTATCCCCGACGGAACGACCCCAAGGTCATCGGCTACTTGCCCAACGCGATCGCTCGGTCGATCACTTCCTTCGAGCCCTTGACCTCGCCGGCGAACTCCTCGTACACCGGCTTGGAGGCCGCGACGAACGCGTCCTTGTTGGGCGTGTTCACGGCGACGCCCGCGGCCTTGATCTTGCCGAGCAGCTCCTCGTCGTCCTTGGCCGCCTTCTCGTAGACGAACTTCTGTGTCTCCTTGGCCACGTCCTCGAGCACCTGGCGCACGTCGGCCGGGAGCGACTCCCACTTCTTGCCGCCGACCGTGACGTAGGCGGGCGTGTAGACGTGGCCGGTCAGCGACAGGAACTTCTGGACCTCCTGGAACTTGGCGCTGTAGATCTGCGTGAACGGATTCTCCTGGCCGTCCATCACGCCGGTCTGCAGCGCGGTGAACACCTCGGAGAACTTCATCGGCGACGGGTTGGCGCCGTAGGCCTGGAACATCTTCACGCGCCACTTGCCCTCGGGCACGCGCAGCTTGATGCCCTTGAGGTCCTCGGGCGTGTTGATCGGGCGCTTGGAGTTGGTGATGTGGCGGTAACCGTTCTCCCACACCGCGACCACCTTGAGCCCTTTCTTCTCCGCTTCAGGCGCCAGCTTGCTCCAGAACACCTCTTTCTCGATGCGCTGCATGTGGGCGCGATCCTTCACGAGATACGGCATCTCGAACACGCCGAACAGGTCCGCCTCGGACGACATCACCGTCGATGGCAGCGCCATGTCGACCGTGCCGAGCTTGAGCTTCTGCAGCAGCTCCTTGTCGCCGCCGAGCTGGCTCGAGCCGTACACCATGACCTTGGCCTTGGTGCCCAGCTTGGCGTTGGCACGCTTGGCGAACTCCTCGGCCGACGCCGCGAACAGCGAGCCGGGCTCGCCGACGTGGCCGAACTTGATTTCGGTCTGCGCGGCAGCCGGCGCCGCGACGGTCGCGGCAAGAACGGCGATGAGCAATGTTCGGCGTTGATTCATGGTTTGTCTCCGTTTCGTTTGTGGAATCACGGTGAGCGTCGTGCGCCTTCAGGTTCTAGGCCACGGCGCGCAACGGCTTGGGCGCAGGCCGGGCGGCGAACTCGGCCATCGCGGCCTGGACTCCACTGCCCGCGAGCGCCACGCCGGCAAGCTTCAGGCCCATCTCCACGCCGGCCACCGTGGCCACCAGCGTCAGATCGTTGCTGTCACCCAAGTGGCCGATGCGGAACATGCGGCCGCGCACTTTGCCCAACCCCGTGCCGAGCGAGAGATCGAAGCGCTCGTGGATCAACTGGCGCAGCGCATCGGCATCGACACCGGCCGGCGTGATCACGCCGGTGAGCACCGGCGAATACACGCTGGCGTCAGCGCACTGGATCGGCAACCCCCAGGCGCGCACCGCAGCGCGCACGCCTTCGGCCCAGCGCTGGTGGCGCGCGAACACCGCCTCGAGCCCCTGCTCGAGCAGCATGTCGAGCGCCTCGCTCAGGCCGTAGAGCAGGTTGGTGTTGGGCGTGTACGGCCAGTAGCCGCCTTTGTTCATCTCGACGATCTCGTCCCAGGCCCAGAACGAGCGCGGCAGCCTGGCGCTCTTGCTGGCATCCAGCGCCTTGGGCGACAGCGCGTTGAAGCTGATGCCCGGCGGTAGCATCAGGCCCTTCTGCGAGCCGCTGATCGACACGTCTATCCCCCATTCGTCGTGGCGGTAGTCGGCGCATGCGAGTCCGGAGATGGTGTCCACCATCAGCAGCGCCGGATGTCCGGCCGCGTCGATCGCCTTGCGCACCGCCGCGATGTCCGACGTGACGCCGGTGGAGGTCTCGTTGTGCACGACGCACACCGCCTTGATGCGGGCTTGGGCATCGGCGCGCAGGCGCTGCTCGATCAGGTCGGCCTGCACGCCGCGGCGCCAGCCGTTGGGCAGGCCGGTGGCCGCATCGGCGCCCGGCACCGACAGGAACTCCGGCTGCAGCCCGAGCCGCAGCGCCATCTTTTGCCACAGCGTGGCGAAGTGCCCGGTCTCGAACATCAGCACCGCGTCGCCCGGGCTCATGGTGTTGGCCAGCGCCGCCTCCCACGCGCCGGTGCCCGAGGCGGGGTAGATCGCCACCGGATGCCGGGTGCGAAACACCTGCTTCAGCCCGTCGATCACCTTCAACCCGAGCGTGGCGAACTCGGGGCCGCGGTGGTCGATGGTCGGCAGGCTCAGCGCGCGCAGGATGCGGTCGGGCACCGGACTCGGGCCGGGGATCTGCAGGAAGTGGCGGCCGCTGGGATGGTGGTCGAGCGCAATCATCGGTTTGGGCAGGCGCGCCGGACGCACGCCGTTGCTGGCCAAGGCAGGCACGGATTTTTTGCATACAAAATAGGCGTGTCAAGCCTGCAGGATCGAGCCACACCTATGACATGGCATCTCTTGCTGGGCGCATGTTTTGCATACAAAATTGCGCGTCCGCTCGACCGCCCTTGCCCATGGCCGACGTCATCCCGATCCGCAGCACGGTGTTGCACGAGCAGGTGGCGCGCAAGCTGCGCACGATGCTGGTCGAAGGCCGCATCCCGGCCGGCGCCAAGCTCAACGAGCGTGAGCTGTCCGAGCGGCTGCAGGTCTCACGCACGCCGCTGCGCGAGGCGATCCGGCAGCTCGCGGCCGAAGGCCTGGTGATGCTGCTGCCGCATCGCGGCGCGGTGGCGATCGAGCTCGACGAGGTGGAGATCGCACACAGCTTCGAGCTGCTGGCCGCCCTCGAGGGACTTTCTGGCGAGCTGGCCGCGCAGCGCATCGCCGATGCGGAGCTGCAGGCCATCCGCGCTCTGCACTTCGAGATGATGGCCGCGTTCACGCGGCGTGACTTGAGCGCCTACTACCGACTCAACGCGCAGATTCACGCGGCGATCAACGCGGCGGCCAAGAACCCGGTTCTGGCCCGCACCTACGCGCAGACCAACGCCCGGCTGCAGGCGCTGCGCTTTCGCTCCAACCAGGACGAGCGCAAGTGGAAGCGCGCGATGAAGGAACACTCGCAGATGGTCGACGCGCTGGCGGCTCGCGATGCGGCGGGTCTGCGCGCGCTGCTCATCACGCACGTCAACAACAAGCGTGACGTCGTGCTGGAGATGATGCGCGCGGGGACGTTGGCGATGACGTCAAAAGGCTGAAGGCCGTTTGAATGATTGAACCGAGCGAGGCAAAGCCACGGCCGGGTGTACGCCGGCGCTCGTATGCAGCGGTCGGCCCTAAAGGGCCGACTCCCTTCCGGTGCTCGATCGCATGGCCCGCGTCGAAACTCGCTCCGCTCACTGCGTTCGCTGTGCTCGAACAGTCGACGCGAGTCAGATGTGGAAGCGCGCGCTGCGCGCGCGCGGCCATGCGCTCTGCGCTCCTCAGCGCCGCACAATGTCGCTGCCAGCGCACACCCGACCACGGCTTTGCCAGCGGCACCGAGGTATTCATCGAGGAAGACCACGAGCGTTTCAGCGCGGTGGGCGGTATCCGGGGTGGGCGACTTGTGGGGCGGCGAGGAGCGCAGCGACACAAGGGGGAGTCTGGGCCCGAAGGGACCGGACCGGCGAGAAGCCATGAAGCAGTGGCCCGTTCAGGGCCGCTGCGAGCGGCATCGCAGCCGCCCTTGTGGCGCGAGCACCGCAGCGAAGTCGGCCTGCAAGGCCGACCGACCCAGTAGGAGCCCACCCCGGGTACCGCTCGCCGCGCCGCGCCATTCGACACTGCAGCGATGAAGCCTGACGACGCCACGAAGCTCCAGCCCGCCACCGACACCAGCGTGGCGCTGGCCAAGCGCCTGCGCAGCAACACCCGCGGCGAGGTGCTGTTCGACGCCGCCTCACGCGGTCGTTATGCCACCGACGCGTCGATCTACCAGGTGATGCCGGTGGGCGTGTTCGTGCCCACCGACGACGCCGACGTGCGCGCCGCGATCCAGATCGCGCGTGAGCTCAAGGTGCCGGTGCTGCCGCGCGGCGCGGGCACCAGCCAGTGCGGACAGACCGTGGGAGCCTGCCTGGTGATCGACGGCAGCAAGCACCTGCGCAACGTGCTGGCGCTCGATGTCGAGCGGCGCAGCGTGCGCGTGCAGCCGGGGCTGGTGCTGGACCACCTGAACGCGCAGCTCAAGGGCCATGGCCTGTGGTTTCCGGTCGACGTGTCCACCAGCGCGCAGGCCACGCTGGGCGGCATGGCGGGCAACAACTCGTGCGGCTCGCGCTCCATCGCCTACGGCAACATGGTGCACAACGTGATCGGTGCGCATCTGCGGCTGGCCGACGATGCCGCGCTGCACGCCGGCCCGGTGGGCACCTGCAGCGGCCGCGCGGCCGAGGCGGCGCAGTTCGTGCGCGCGCTGGCCTACGCGCACCGCGCCGACATCGAGGCGCATTGGCCGCGCGTGATGCGGCGCGTGGGGGGCTACAACCTCGACATCTTCCATCCGCGCAGCGAGCGCCCGTACACCGCCAACGGCAACGTCAACCTCGCGCATCTGCTCATCGGCGCCGAAGGCACGCTCGGTTTCATCGAGGCGCTCGATCTGCGCCTGCAGCCGTTGCCGCGCGCCAAGGTGCTGGGCATCGTCAACTTCGCCAGCTTCCATCGTGCGATGGATTCGGCGCAGCACATCGTCAAGCTCTCACCCAGCGCGGTGGAGCTGGTCGATCGCACGATGATCGAGCTGGCGCGCGCCAACCCGGCGTTCAAGCCGGTGATCGAGAGCGCGCTGATCGGCGAGCCCGAGGCGATACTGCTGGTGGAATTCAGCGGCGACGATCGCAACACGCTGCGCCGCGCGCTGCAGCAGCTGGTGGAGCTGATGGGCGACCTCGGCTTGGCCGGCAGCGTGGTGCCGATGCCCGACGATGCGCCGCAGAAGGCGCTGTGGGAGGTGCGCAAGGCCGGCCTCAACATCATGATGAGCCTCAAGGGCGACGGCAAGCCGGTGAGCTTCATCGAGGACTGCGCGGTGCCGCTGCAACACCTGGCCGAGTACACCGCCGCACTCACCGACGTGTTCGCGCGCCACGGCACGCGCGGCACCTGGTATGCGCATGCGTCGGTCGGCACGCTGCACGTGCGGCCCATCCTCGACATGCGGCGCGACGGCGCGCAGAAGATGCGCGCCATCGCCGACGAAGCCGCCGAGCTGGTGCGCAAGTTCAAGGGCGCCTACAGCGGCGAGCACGGCGACGGCTTGTGCCGCGGCGAGTGGATCCGCTGGCAGTTCGGGCCCCGGCTCGACGACGCGTTTCGCGCCATCAAGCAGCACATCGATCCCGAGAACCTGTTCTGTCCCCGGCGCATCGTCGACCCGCCCAAGATGGACGATGCAGCGCTGTTCCGCTTTCCGCCCGCTTACCGCACGATCGAGCTCAAGCCGGTGTTCGACTGGTCGGCATGGAACGTGCAGAACGATCCCGTCACCGAATCGATCGGCGCACCCGGCACGGGCGGCGACTCCACCGCCGGCTTTGCCAAGGCGGTGGAGATGTGCAACAACAACGGCCACTGCCGCAAGTTCGACGCCGGCACCATGTGCCCGAGCTACCGCGTCACGCGCGACGAGCAGCACCTGACACGCGGACGCGCCAACACGCTGCGGCTGGCGTTGTCCGGTCAGCTGGGTGCCGATGCGCTGACCTCCCAGGCGGTGCTCGACGCGCTCGACCTGTGCGTCGGCTGCAAAGGTTGCAAGCGCGATTGCCCCACGGGCGTGGACATGGCGCGCATGAAGTTCGAAGTGCAGGCGCAACGCCGCCGACGCCATGGCGCCACGCTGAAAGACCGGCTGATCGGCGGGCTACCCGACTACGCACCGTGGGCCAGCCGCATGCCGTGGCTGTTCAACCTGCGCAACCGCTCGCCTGCACTGGCGCGTGTGCTGCAGCGTTGGACCGGCCTGTCAGCGCAGCGCCGGCTGCCCACGTGGCGGCGCGACACGTTCATGCGGCACGCCGGTGGCCTGGGCCTTCTGTCGCGTCAAGCGCTGTTGGCGGCACACGCGGCCGGCTCGAAGGCCGTCGTGTTGTGGACCGACACCTTCAGCGAGCACTTCGAGCCCGAGATCCCAACGGCCGCCGTGCAGGTGCTGCAGGCGGCGGGTTATGCCGTGCACCTCGCACGCAGCCCGAACGGGCGCGTGCCGTGCTGCGGGCGCACCCACCTGGCGGCGGGCGACATGCACGCGGCTCAAATCAAGGCCCGTGTGCTGCTCAGCGTGCTGCAGCCGCTGGTCGAACAAGGCTTGCCGATCGTCGGCCTCGAACCCTCGTGCCTGCTGACGCTGCGCGACGAGTATCTTGTGATGGGCCTGGGCGAAGCCGCGCAGCGCGTGGCCGAGCAGGCCCTGCTGTTCGAGGAGTTCGTCGTGCGCGAGGCGCAGGCCGGTCGCTTCACGCCGCGCTGGCATGCGGCCGGCCAGCCGATGCGGGTGCACGGGCACTGCCACCAGAAGGCCTTGGGCCTGATCGATGCCACACCGGCGGCGCTGCGCTTGATTCCCGGCGCGCAGGTGTCGTTGATCGAGTCTTCTTGCTGCGGCATGGCCGGCAGTTTTGGCTACGAGGCGGCACACCAGGAGGTGTCGATGCGCATGGCCGAGCTCACGCTGCTGCCGGCGCTGCGCGCGGCGAAAGACTGCACCATCGTGGCCAGCGGCACGAGCTGCCGGCATCAGATCGCCGACGGCGCGTCGATTGCCGCGTTGCATGTGGCGCAGGTGCTGGCGGCACATTTGACGGAAGGCAACACCGGCTGACCCAGGGAGAACCCGATGCGCGGGGTGCGTAGTAACCGCGTTCCACAGCCGTTGGGCCGCGCTAGCATCGCGCCCGAGTTTTTGCCGAATCAGGAGATCCCTCGACATGAATAGCCGTTCATTGGTCCTTGCCGCCCTTCTGAGCGCCGCCGCTGCGGCCTGGGCGCAATACCCAGACAAACCTGTGACCATCGTCGTGCCGTTCGCGGCCGGCGGACCCACCGACAAAGTGGCGCGCGATCTCGGCGAGGTGCTGCGCAAGGGCCTGAACAACCAGCCGGTGATCATCGAGAACGTCGGCGGTGCCGGCGGCACGCTCGGCGCCGCCAAGGTGGCCAAGGCCGCGCCCGACGGCCACACCGTGCTGCTGCATCACATCGGCATGGCCACCGCGCCGGCGCTGTACCGCAAGCTGCCCTACAACGTCCTGGAAGACTTCGAGTTCGTCGGCATGGTCAATGAGGTGCCGATGACGCTGGTGGGGCGCTCCACGCTGCCAGCCAACAATTTCGCCGAGCTGCGCACCTGGATCAACAGCAACAAGGGCAAGGTCAACCTCGCCAACGCCGGCCTGGGCGCGGCGTCGCACCTGTGCGGGCTGCTGTTCCAGCAGAGCCTGGCGGTGGAGATGACCACCGTGCCGTACAAGGGCACCGGCCCGGCGATGACGGATCTGCTGGGCGGCCAGGTCGACATCATGTGCGACCAGACCACCAACACCACGCAGCAGATCGAAGGCGGCAAGGTCAAGGCCTTTGCGGTCACCACGCCCAAGCGGCTGAGCACGCCCGCGCTGGCCAAGCTGCCCACGCTCGACGAGTCGGGCCTGAAGGGCTTCAATGTCACCATCTGGCATGCGCTGTACGCGCCCAAGGGCACCCCCAAGGCCGTCACCGACAAGCTCAACGCCGCCTTGAAGGGCGCGCTGAAGGACGCCGAGTTCATCAAGCGCCAGGAAGCGCTCGGCGCGGTGGTGGTCAGCGACAACCGCGTCAACGGCGCCGACCACAAGAAGTTCGTCGAGGCCGAGATCGCCAAGTGGGGCCCGGCCATCAAGGCGGCAGGACAATACGCCGACTGAGGAGGCCTTGACCTTTGAGGCACGGGTCCCGCGCCGCACAAGCGCGGGACCGATCGCGAAAGAGACCGCATGTCGCGCGAAGAAGACACGCTGCGTGAGTGGCTCACGCTGACGCGCCGCGGCGTTTGGTCGCGCCGCCGCTTCATCGATGCGGTGGGCCGGCTCGGGCTCGGCGCCCCGATGGCGGTGCAACTGCTGACGCACGCCGGCGTCGCACACGCGCAGCCCGGTTTCGTCTACAAGCCGACGCGCCGCGGCGGTGGCGGCACGCTGCGCATCCTGTCGTGGCAGGGCCCCACGCTGCTCAACGGCCACTTCTCCAACGGCAGCAAGGACCAGCTCGCCACACGCCTGTTCTACGAGCCGCTGGCCACCTGGGATCGCGACGGCTCGCTGTATCCGGTGCTGGCCGCCGAGATCCCGAGCCTGGCCAACGGCGGCGTGGCGAAGGACGGACTGTCGGTCACCTGGAAACTCAAGCGCGGCGTCAGCTGGCACGATGGCGAGCCCTTCACCGCGGACGACGTGGTCTACAGCTGGGAGCTGCTGCGCAACCCCGAATCAGCCGCCTTCACGGTGGGCACGTTCCAGACCATCAGCGAAGCGCGCAAGATCGACAGCCACACGGTGCAGCTTCGATTCCCCAAGCCCACGCCGGCCTGGTACGACGCGTTCGTCGGCGATCCGGTACTGCCGAAGAAACACTTCGCCGCCTTCATGGGCGGCAAGTCGCGCGAGGCTCCGGCCAACCTCAAGCCGGTGGGCACGGGGCCCTATCGGCTGCTGGACTTCAAGCCCGGCGACTCGGTGCGTGCCGAGGCCAACCCGGCCTACCACATGCCCAACCGCCCGCACTTCGACCTGATCGAACTCAAGGGCGGAGGCGACGCGGTGTCGGCGGCACGCGCCGTGCTGCAGACCGGCGAGTACGACCTCGCCTGGTTGCTGCAAGTCGAAGACGAGGTGCTGCAGCGCATGGAACGCGCCGGCCGTGGGCGCGTCGACGTGGCGCACGGCGGCGACGTCGAGTACCTGATGCTGAACCAGGCCAACCCGTGGATCGAGGTCGACGGCGAACGTTCGCACGTGTCCACGCAGCATCCGTTCCTGCGCGATCCCGCGGTCAGCACGGCGATCGCACACCTGGTCGATCGCGATTCGATCCACCGTTTCATCTACGGTCGTGCCGGCACGCCGACCACCAACTTCCTGAACAACCCGCCGCAGTTCCAGTCCAAGCGCCAGGGTGAGGCGTTTGACATCGCGCGCGCCAACGCGCTGCTCGATGCCGCTGGCTGGAAGCGCGGCTCCGACGGCATCCGCACCAAGGGCGGGCAGCGGCTGAAGATGCTGTTCCAGACCTCGACCAACACCATCCGCCAGAAGGTGCAGACGATCTTCAAGCAGGCGGCCGCGCAGTGCGGCATCGACGTCGAGCTGAAGGCCACCTCGGCCACGGTGTTCTTCTCCGGCGACGCCGCCAACCCCGACACCAACGCACGCTTTCAGGCCGACCTGCAGATGTACACCATCACCCGCGGCGGGCCGGACCCGGGACGCTTCATGGAGCTGTTCTGCTCGTGGCTGGTGGCCAGCAAGGCCAACAAGTACCTCGGCCGCAACGTGACGCGCTGGCGCAACGACGAATACGACAAGACCTTCCGCGCCGCCGAGACCGAGCTCGATCCGGTCAAGCGCGCCGCGCTGCTGATCAAGCTCAACGACCTGCTCTGCGAGTCGCACGTGGTGGTGCCGATCGTCTCGCGGCCCAAGCTCACCGCGCTGGCGCAGAAGCTGCAGGCACCGATCAGCGGCTGGACGCAGGAGAGCGGCCGCATCTTCGACTGGTACAACAGCTGAGTCAACTCACGCGCAACGGGATCGTCACCGGCCCGTCGTTGACCAGCTCCACCTGCATGTCGGCGCCGAACTCGCCGGCCGCCACCGGCGTGTGGCGCTCGCGCGTGATGCGCAGCACGGCGTCATAGAGCGCGCGCCCCAGTTCGGGCGGCGCCGCCGCGGAAAAGCTCGGGCGGTTGCCTCCGGCGGTGTCGGCGGCAAGCGTGAACTGGCTGACGATCAAGACGCCGCCACGCACATCCTGCACGCTCAGGTTCATCTTGCCGGCGGCGTCGGAAAAGATGCGCAGCTTGAGCAGCTTGTCGACCAGCTTGGCGGCTTGCGCTTCGGTGTCGGCGGGTTCGGCGCAGACGAACACGAGCAGGCCTGCTTCGATCGCACCGGCCACCGTGCCTGCGATGGACACCTGAGCGCGAGCGACGCGTTGAACGAGTGCGAGCATGACTCAGATCAAGTCTTTCGGATCATCGAAGTGCGCTTCCACGTCCATCGGCAACAGCTGGATCGTGGCGCGCAACCCCGGCACCGCGCTCATCAGCGCCTGCTCCACCGAGGCGCGCAGCGCCGCGGCCCGCTGCAACGTCCAGGCCGATGGCATGTGCATGTGCAGGTCTACGAAGCGGCGGTGCCCGGCGCGGCGCGTGGAAACGTGGTCAAAGCGGATCGCCGGGTGGCTGAACTGCTCGAGCGTGCGTTGGATCGTGGCCTGCACCTCGGGCTCAAGCGCACGGTCCATCAGGCCGTCGGCCGACGCCCAGACCAGGCGCACGCCTTCGCGCGCGATGTTGGCGGCCACCGCCACCGCGATCGCCGGGTCGAGCCACAACCAGCCGGTGAGCGGCACCGCGATCACCGCGGCAATCACGCCGGCGGAGGTGTACACGTCGGTGAAAAGGTGGCGCGCGTCGCCTTCCAGCGCCATCGAGCGGTGCTCGCGCGCCTTGCGCAACATGGCCCACGCCAGTGCACCGTTCAACACCGAGCTCACCACCGAAAGTGCCACGCCGATGCCCACCGCCTCGAGCGGCTGCGGCTCGACGAAGCGCCGGCCCGCGGCCCAAAGGATGACCAGCGCCGCGGCAAGGATCAGCAGGCCCTCGAAGCCGCTGGAGAAATATTCCGCTTTGTGGTGGCCATAGGGATGGTCGGCGTCGGGCGGCGCCGCGGCGACCGTGACCATTGCCAGCGCGAACAGCGCGCCGGCGAGGTTGACGAACGACTCCAGCGCGTCGGAAAGCAGCCCCACCGAGCCGGTGAGCCACCAGGCGCCGAACTTCAGCACGATGGTGGCCAGTGCCACCACGATCGACAGCTTGAGGTACGACGCGACCTGCATGCGTGGATTGTCGCGCCGCGCCTGTGCACGCCCATGCGATGCGCGCGCACGTTGGGAAATACCCGTGCGCTCGAGTACAACAATCCGAAGGCACACAATGCCGCGCGCACCCCAGGCCAACCCAGGAGGCACATCGACATGGCCCGCTTGAACGTCAACGGCAGCAACCGCGACTTCGAGGCAGAACCCGACACCCCGTTGTTGTGGGTGTTGCGCGAGCAGCTCGGCCTCACCGGTACCAAGTACGGCTGCGGCGTCGCGCAGTGCGGCGCCTGCACCGTGCACATCGACGGCGAGCCGGTGCGCTCGTGCGTGCGGCCGGTGTCCACCGTGGAGCCGGCGCAGAAGATCGTCACGATCGAAGGCCTCGCGCCCAATGCGTCGCATCCGCTGCAGAAGGCATGGGTCGAGATGGACGTGCCGCAGTGCGGCTTCTGCCAGTCCGGCATGTTGATGACGGCCGCCGCGCTGTTGAAGAAGAAGCCCAACCCGAGCGATGCCGACATCGACGATGCGATGACCAACATCTGCCGCTGCGGCACCTACAACCGCGTGCGCGCGGCGATCAAGGTGGCGGCCAAGACGCGCACCGCCTGAAGGCAAGGAGGCCACAGATGAACACGACGACCATGCCTTCGGTTTCGCGCCGCCGTTTCCTCGGCACTTCCACCGCGGTGGCCGGCTCGCTGGTGGTGGGCTTCCACATTCCCGACCAGGCGCTGGCCCAGACGGCGCCCGGCGAGATCAACGCCTGGGTGGTGATCAAGCCCGACGACACCGTCGTCGTGCGCATCGCGCGCAGCGAGATGGGCCAGGGCACGCTCACCGGCCTGGCGCAGCTGGTGGCCGAAGAGCTCGAGTGCGACTGGTCCAAGGTGACCACCGAGTACCCCACGCCGGGCCAGAACGTGGCACGCAACCGCGTGTGGCAGAACTTCTCCACCGGCGGCAGCCGCGGCATCCGTGAATCGAACGACTATGTGCGCCGAGGCGGCGCCGCCGCGCGCTTGATGTTGGTGAAGGCCGCGGCCGACGGCTGGGGCGTGTCGCCCAACGAGTGCAGCGTCGCCAGCGGCGTGGTCACGCACCGCGGCAGCGGGCGCAGCGCGCGCTACGGCCAATTGGCCGAAGCCGCGTCCAAGCTGACGCCGCCCGCGCCGGCCGACATCACGCTGAAGGATCCCAAGACCTGGAAGATCGCCGGCAAGCCGGTCGCGCGCCTGGACACGCGCGCCAAGGTCGACGGCTCGCAGGTCTACGGCATGGACCTCAAGCTCCCCGGCATGCTCAACGCGGCGATCAAGGATTGCCCGGTGTTCGGCGGCAAGATCAGGAGCTTCGATGCCGGCGCGGTCGCCGCGCGCCCCGGCGTCAAGAAGGTGGTGCAGGTCGGCGACAGCGCGGTCGCGGTGGTGGCCGACACCTGGTGGCATGCCAAGACCGCGCTCGATGCGCTGCCGATCCAGTGGGACGAAGGCCCCAACGCCAAGGCCTCGAGCGCCGACACCGCGCAGACGCTCAAGGCCGGCCTCACGGCCAACGATGCGGTGTCGGCCCACAAGGTGGGCGACGTGAAGGCCGCGCTCGGCCAGGCGGCGCGCACCATCGAGGCGGTGTATTCCTATCCGCACCAGAACCACGCCTGCATGGAGGTGATGAACGCCACCGCGCTCTACACGCGCGAGCGCTGCGAGGTGTGGTGCCCCACGCAGAACGGCGAGGCCGCATTCGCCGCCACGGTGGAGGCCTCGGGCCTGCCGGCGGCGCGCTGCGAGGTGCACAAGATCCACCTCGGCGGCGGCTTCGGCCGGCGCGGCATGACCGACTACGTGCGCCAGGCGGTGGCCATCGCCAAGGAGATGCCTGGCACGCCGGTCAAGCTGATCTGGTCGCGCGAGGAAGACATGCAGCACGGGCGTTATCACCCGGTGACGCAGTGCAGGCTCGTGGCCGGCCTCGACAAGGACGACAACATCACCGCGCTGCACATGCGCATCTCGGGGCAATCGATCCTGGCCGGCGTGTTCCCGCAGAACGTGCGCAACGGCCTCGATCCGGTGGTGTTCCAGGGGCTGAACCCACCAGGGCCCGAGGCGTCGATGGGCTACACCTTCCCGAACCTGCTGGTCGATCATGCGATGCGCAACCCGCCGGTGCCACCGGGCTTCTGGCGCGGCGTGAACCTGAACCAGAACACGATCTACCTCGAGTGCTTCATCGACGAGATCGCCGCTGCCACGCGCCAGGATCCGCTGGCGCTGCGCCGCAAGCTGATGAAGAACAGCCCCAAGCACCTGGCAGTGCTCAACGAGGTGGCCGACAAGGCCGGCTGGGACAAGCCCGCGCCGCGCGGCGTCTACCGCGGCCTGGCGCAGACCATGGGCTTCGGCAGCTACGTGGCGGCTTGCGCCGAGGTGTCGGTCAACGATGCCGGCGAGCTCAAGATCCACCGCATCGTCGCCGCCACCGACTGCGGCCATGCGGTGAACCCGCAGCAGATCGAGGCGCAGGTCGAAGGTTCTTTCGTCTATGGCCTCGGTGCGGCGTTGTTCCAGGAGTGCACGCTGAAGGATGGGCGCATCGAGCAGACCAACTTCGACACCTATCCCACGCTGCTGATGAAGCACATGCCCAAGGTTGATACGTACATCAGGCCCTCGGGCGGCTTCTGGGGCGGCGTGGGCGAGCCGACCATCGCAGTGGCCGCACCGGCGGTGCTGAACGCGATCTTCGCGGCCACCGGCAAACGCATCCGCGATCTGCCGCTCAAGAACCACAGCCTGAAGAAGGCCTGAGTTGAGCTGGCCCCCTTGCTCGCTGCGCTCGCGCCTCGCGGCTTGCATGCCGCGAGGCGTTCGCCAGCCACTCGCGAGCGCGCAGGCGCTCGCTCGGCGCGGGCTCACTCCCCCCAAGGGGGATCAGTCGGCTCGGGAGCGGCCCAGCGCCGACTGAGCGTGCGCGATGAGAATGCGGCGGTGGCTGGCGGCGGTGGCGTGTGTGCCGGCGCTGCAGGCTGCGCATGCACAGGGGCAGGCCGATTTGCGCGCCTCCTATCAGATCGTCGGCGACGGCATCCCCAAGCCGCTGACGAGCAACGCGCCCAACGCCGAGAACGGCCGGCGCGTCGTCACCGAGCGGCAGACCGGCCTGTGTCTGCTGTGCCACAGCGGGCCGTTTCCCGAGGCGCGTTTCCAGGGCGACCTGGCCACCAACCTCGCTGGCACGGGTGCGCGCTGGAGCGAAGCGCAGCTGCGGCTGCGCATCGTCGACGCGTCGCAGCTGAACCCGCAGACGATCATGCCGTCTTACTACCGCACGCAGGGCCTGCAGCGTGTGGGCTCGGCCTGGCGCGGCCAGCCGGTGCTGAACGCGCAGCAGATCGAAGACGTGGTGGCGTTTCTGAAGACCTTGAAGGATTGATGCGATGACGCTGTCGCGCCGACACGTGGTGGCCGCCGGCTTCGGCGTCGGCGCGGGCATCGTGTGGTGCCCCGCGCAGGCGCTGTCCGACGAGCTGGCCGGCGCGTTGCGCAGCTTCACCGGCGGCGCGCGCACGCAGGAAGGCCGCGTCGTCTTCGACATCGCACCGCTGGTCGAAAACGGCAACACCGTGCCGGTGACGATCACCGTGCAAAGCCCGATGAGCGCGGCCGATCACGTGCAGGCGATCGCGGTGTTCAACGAGAAGAACCCGCAGCGCGAGGTGATCGCGTGCAAACTCACGCCGGCGATGGGCAAGGCCGTCGTCTCGACCCGGATTCGATTGGCCACCACGCAGCAGCTGGTGGCCGTTGCCAAGATGAGCGACGGCTCGTTCTGGACGCATACCGTCGACGTGATCGTCACGTTGGCCGCGTGCATCGAGTGAGCACGACCCCGCCATGGCCCGCACGCTGATCCACGCCCCCACCACCGCCCGCAAGGGCGAGGTGATGGAGATCCGCACGCTGATCGCGCACCCGATGGAAACCGGCTACCGCGCCGGGTCCGACGGCCGGACGTTGCCGCGCGACATCATCCGGCGCTTTGCCTGTCGCTACAACGGCGAGCTGGTCTTCAGCGCCGACCTGCACCCGGCCATCTCGGCCAACCCGTACCTTGCGTTCCACGTCGTGGCCAACAGCAGCGGCACGCTCAGCTTCACCTGGGAAGGCGACAACGGCTTCGCTCAGACCGAGAACGCGAACATCACCGTCGCATGAGGTTGCGGGCCGCGTCGATCGCCGCGCTGTTCGGGCTGCTGTGCGCTTCGAGCGTGCCGGCTCAGACCTCGCCCGATGCGCGCCGTTCCGGCTTCGACACGATGAGCGCGCGCATTCAGGCGATGCAAAGCGACGACCTGCAGAACCCCGGCATGTTGTGGGTGGCCGAAGGCGCGGCGCTGTGGAAGAACACCGACGGCCGCAGTGCCTCGTGCGCGTCGTGCCACGGCGAGAGCGGGCAGAGCATGAAAGGCGTGGCCGCGCGGTACCCCGATTGGGATCGCGTCGACCGGCGACCGGTCAACCTGAGCCAGCGCATCAACCTGTGCCGCACGCGGCACCAGCACGCGGCGCCGCTGCCGCCCGAAAGCGCGGGTCTGCTTGCGCTGGAGGCTTATGTGGCGCACCAGTCGCGCGGCATGCCGCTGGCGCCGAGCCGCGCGCCGCAGCTGGCCGCGCCGCGTGAGCGCGGCCGCCGGCAGTACCAACAACGCATCGGCCAGCTCAACCTGTCGTGCGCGTTGTGCCACGACGAGCGCGCCGGCAAGAGCCTGGCCGGCAGCACTATCCCCGAAGGTCACGCCAACGGCTACCCGACCTACCGCCTCGAGTGGCAGGGCCTCGGCTCGCTGCAGCGGCGGCTGCGCAATTGCATGAGCGGCGTGCGCGCCGAGGCGCCGCCGTTCGATTCGATCGAGATGATCGAGCTCGAGCTGTACCTGGCGCAGCGCAGCGCCGGCATGCCGATCGAGACACCGGCGGTCCGGCCCTGAGCGCCATCCCCTGCTGCGCCAAGGGTGGGCACGACGGCTGATCATGTCGCCAGGGCCCCGGCTCGCGCCGAGACACGTCTGCAACCCCTGACCCGCCGCGCCATGAACGACCACACCCGCACCGCCGCCCAGCCGCACAGCCTCGACACCGAAGAACTGCAGCGCATCGACGCCTGCTTTCGCGCCGCCAACTACCTGTCGGTGGGTCAGATCTACCTGCTCGCCAACCCGCTGCTGCGCGAGCCGCTGAAACCCGAGCACGTGAAGCCGCGGCTGCTGGGCCACTGGGGCACGACGCCGGGGCTGAACTTCATCTATGTGCACCTGAACCGCGCGATCGTGCAGCGCGACCTCGACGTGCTGTACGTGGCCGGCCCCGGACATGGCGGGCCGGCGCTGGTGGCCAACGTCTGGCTCGAGGGGACGTACAGCGAGTTCTACCCCGCGGTGTCGCAGGACGCGGAGGGCATGCAACGCCTGTTCAAGCAGTTCTCGTTTCCGGGCGGCATTCCGAGCCACGTGGCACCGGAAACCCCGGGCTCGATCCACGAGGGCGGCGAGCTTGGCTACTCGCTGGCGCACGCGTTCGGCGCGGCGTTCGACCACCCGGAGCTGCTGGTCGCCTGCGTCGTGGGCGACGGCGAGGCCGAGACCGGGCCGCTGGCCACGGCCTGGCACTCCAACAAGTTTCTCGATCCGGCCACCGACGGCGCGGTGTTGCCGATCCTGCACTTGAACGGCTACAAGATCGCCAACCCGACCGTGCTGGCGCGCATCCCGCGCGAGGAGCTGCACTCGCTGCTGGTCGGCTGCGGCTGGGAACCGCACTTCGTCGAGGGCAGCGAGCCGGCTGCGATGCATCGCAAGATGGCCGCCACGCTCGACACGGTGCTCGAGCGCATCGCCGCGATCCAGCGCGAGGCGCGCGCCGGCGGCTCATCGGCGCGGCCGCGCTGGCCGATGATCGTGCTCGTCACCCCCAAGGGCTGGACCGGGCCGAAGGAGGTCGACGGCAAGCCGGCCGAAGGTTCGTGGCGCAGCCACCAGGTGCCGTTCTCCGACATCGGTTCCAACCCGGCGCACCTGCAACTGCTGGAGCAGTGGATGCGCAGCTACCGCCCTGAGGAGTTGTTCGACGCCGATGGGCGACCGGTGCCGCAGCTGCGCACGCTGGCGCCGCAGGGCGCCAAGCGCATGGGCGCCAACCCGGTGGCCAATGGCGGCGTGCTGCTGAAGGACCTGCGCCTGCCCGAGTTCCGCGACTTCGCGCTCGACGTGTCGCGCCCGGGCGGCGTCACCGGCGAGGCCACGCGCGTGATGGGCGGCTTCTTGCGCGACGTGATGCGGATGAACGCCGGCGCGCGCAACTTCCGCGTCTTCGGCCCCGACGAGACCGCGTCCAACCGCCTCGGTGCGCTGTTCGAGGCCACCGGCACCGCGTGGATGGCACAGACGCTGCCCACCGACGAGCACCTCGCGCGCGATGGCCGCGTGATGGAGATCCTCTCGGAGCACACCTGCCAGGGCTGGCTCGAGGGCTACCTGTTGACCGGACGCCACGGCCTATTCTCGTGCTACGAGGCCTTCATCCACATCGTCGATTCGATGTTCAACCAGCACGCCAAGTGGCTCAAGGTGGCCAACGACATCGCGTGGCGGCGGCCGATCGCGTCGCTCAACATCCTGCTCACGTCGCACGTCTGGCGCCAGGACCACAACGGCTTCAGCCACCAGGACCCGGGCTTCATCGACCACGTGGTCAACAAGAAGGCCGACGTGATCCGCGTCTACCTGCCGCCCGACGCCAACACGCTGCTGTGCGTGACCGACCGCTGCCTGCGCAGCCGCAACCTGGTCAACGTGATCGTCGCCGGCAAGCAGCCCGCCCCGCAATGGCTGGACATCGACGCGGCGATCAGGCACTGCAGCGCCGGCGTCGGCATCTGGGACTGGGCGTCCAACGACCAGGACGGAGAGCCCGACGTGGTACTGGCCTGCGCCGGCGACGTGCCGACGATGGAGACGCTCGCCGCCACCGCGCTGCTGCGCCAGCACCTGCCGGCGCTGAAAGTGCGCGTGGTCAACGTGGTCGACCTGATGACGCTGCAGCCGCGCGAGGAGCATCCGCACGGCCTGTCGGACCGCGACTTCGACGCCATCTTCACGCCCGACAAGCCGATCATCTTTGCCTACCACGGCTACCCGTGGCTGATCCACCGCCTGACCTACCGGCGCACCAACCACGACAACCTGCACGTGCGCGGCTACAAGGAAGAAGGCACCACGACCACGCCGTTTGACATGGCGGTGCTCAACGCGCTCGACCGCTTCCACCGCGTGATCGACGTCATCGATCGGGTGCCGACGCTGGGTTACCGCGCTGCGCACCTGAAGCAGCGCATGCGCGACAACTTGATCGAGCACAAGGAGTACATCGTGCAGCACGGCGAGGATCTGCCCGAGGTGCGCAACTGGAAGTGGACCGCGTGATGAACCCGCTGCAGCAGCTGAAAGCGCTGGGACAGAGCGTGTGGATGGACGACATCCGCCGCGCCTGGATCGACGACGGCACGATCGCTCGCCTGATCGCGCAAGACGGCCTGTGCGGGCTCACCTCCAACCCGGCGATCTTTCACAAGGCGATGTCCGCCGGCGCCGAATACGAGGCGCCGATCCGCGCGCTGGTGCGCGCCGGCCAGACGGCCGGCGCGATCTACGAGACGCTGGCGGTCGAAGACGTGCGCGCGACCGCCGACCTGTTGCGCGCCACCTGGGAAAACAGCGACGGCCGCGACGGCTTCGTCAGCCTGGAGGTCTCGCCGCACCTGGCGGACGACACCCGCGCCACGGTGCAGGAGGCGCGCCGCCTGTGGCGCGCGCTGGACCGGCCGAACGCGATGATCAAGGTGCCGGGCACGGCCGCCGGCCTGCCCGCCATCACCGCCTTGCTGGCCGAAGGCATCAACGTCAACGTCACGCTGCTGTTCGGCCTGGCGCGTTATCGCGCGGTGGCCGACTGCTTCGTTGCCGGGCTCGAACAGCGCGCGGCCGCCGGTGGGCCGCTGCGCCGCGTGGCGTCGGTGGCCAGCTTCTTCGTCAGCCGCATCGACACGCTGGTCGACGCGCGCCTTGAAGCGCTCGATGGCGCCGACGCCCGCGCGTTGCGCGGCCGCGCGGCGATCGCGTCGGCGCGCCTGGCTCATGCGATCTACCGCGAGTGGACGCAGCAGCCGCGTTGGAAGCGGCTGACCGCCGCCGGCGCGGCACCGCAGCGCCTGTTGTGGGCATCGACCTCCACCAAGGACCCTGCGTACGCCGACACGATGTACGTCGAGGCCCTGGTCGGCCCAGACACCGTGAACACGATGCCGCCCGCGACGCTGGACGCCTACCGCGACCACGGCCAGCCGGCCCTGCGGCTGGACGGCGACATCGACGCGGCACGCGAGGTCCATCGCGCGCTGGCGGCGCTGGGCATCGACCTGGAGGCGGCGAGCATCGAGCTCGAGCGCGACGGCGTGCGCAAGTTCGTGGAACCGTTCGAGCGCCTGCACGCGATGCTGGAACAGCGCCTGCATCAGACGCAGCCGTGAGCGTGCCGCGCCGTTCCCAAAGCGCCACGAAGCGGCGCGCAGCGTGGGGGATTCGCCGATGACCACCGTGCTCGCGGTCAATGCCGGCTCGTCGAGCTTGAAGCTCGCGTGGTTCGAGGTTGGCGACGGCACGCTCGTTGAACGCCGGCGGATGCAGGTCGCGGCCGACGCTGCGGCAGCCGCGTTGGATGCCCACGCGGACGACACGCTGCTCGCCGCCGGGCACCGCGTCGTCTTCGGCGGGCTGGAGCACAGCGCACCCGCGCGGGTCACGCCCGAGCGGCTCGCGCAGTGGCAGGCGCTGGTGCCGTTCGCGCCGCTGCACCAGCCCGGCTGTCTGGCGCCGATCGAACAGCTGCGGCGCGCGCGCCCCGCGCTGCCGCAGGTGGCGTGCTTCGACACCGCGTTCCATCGCACGATGCCCGCGGTGGCGCAGCGCTACGGCGTGCCGCGCGCCCTACACGATGCCGGCGCACGCCGCTGGGGCTTCCACGGCCTGTCGTACGAGCACGTCGCGGCACGGCTGGCGGCCCTGGAGCCGCGCGCATCGCGCGCGGTGATCGCCCACCTCGGCAGCGGCGCCAGCCTGTGCGCGCTGCGCGACGGGCGCAGCATGGCCACGTCGATGGGTTTCAGCGCGCTCGGCGGCGTGATGATGGCCACACGCCCCGGCGAGCTCGACCCCGGCCTCGTGCTGTGGCTGCAACGCGAGCGCGGGCTGCGACTCGACGAGCTGGAGACGCTGCTGTACCGCGAATGCGGCCTCAAGGGCGTTTCCGGCGAAAGCGCTGACCTGCGTGCGCTGCTGGCCAGCCACCACGCAGCGGCGCGCGAGGCGGTCGAGCTGTACGTGTACCGCATCGCGCGCGAGATCGGCTCGCTCGCGGCCGCGCTCGACGGCATCGACGCGCTCGTCTTCACCGGTGGCGTGGGCGAGCACGCGGCGCCCATCCGTGCCGCGGTGGCCGAGCGCTGCCGGTGGCTCGGCCTCATGATCGACGCGGCGGCCAACGCGCGCGCACACGGCGAGACAGCGATCGCCGATGCCGCCAGCGCCGTGCGTGTGTGGGTGATTCCCACCGACGAGGAGCGGGTGATCGCGCAGCACACGCTCGCGCTGATGGGCAGCATGCCCCGCGCCACATGACACCCGTCGACGCATCCGAGCTGCAGGAGCCGGCCCGCACCGCGCCGGGTGCGCCGGCACAGGCACGCTGGCACGCGCAGCACGCCGGCGACGTGCTGCAAGCCCTGCAGAGCAGGCACAACGGCCTGAGCGATACCGAGGCGGCAGACCGCCTGAAGGCCCATGGCCCCAACGCGCTGCCGGTGGCGCCGCAGCGCCATCCGCTGATGCGCCTGCTGGCGCAGTTCCACAACACGCTGATCTATGTGCTGCTGGCCGCCGCGGCCGCTGCGGCATTGCTCGAGCACGCCGTCGACGCCGCCGTGATCGTGGCAGTGGTGATCGTCAATGCCGTCGTCGGATTCCTGCAGGAAGGCAAGGCCGAGCAGGCGCTGGCGGCGATGCGCCGGCTGGTGTCGCCGCGCGCCCACGTGCTGCGCGACGGCGCGCGCCGCAGCATCTCGGTGGCCGACCTGATCCCCGGCGACGTGGTGCTGCTCGAAGCCGGCGACCGCGTGCCGGCCGACCTGCGGCTGCTGCGCGCGCGCGGCGTGCTGATCGACGAGGCGCTGCTCACCGGCGAATCGGTGGCCGCACAGAAGCACGAAGGCCCGGCGCATCACGATGCCGCGCTGGGCGACCGCCACAGCATGGCGTTCTCCGGCACGCTGGTGGTCGCCGGCCAGGCCAGCGGCGTCGTCGTGGCCACCGGGGCGCACACCGAACTCGGCCGCATCGGCACGCTGGTGTCATCGGTCGAGCCGCTGACCACGCCGCTGCTGCGCCAGGTCGACCGCTTCGGACGTCGCTTCTCGCTGTTCGTGCTGGCCGCCGCCGCTTCGCTGTTTGCCTATGCGCTGCTCATCGGCGGCTGGCCGTGGGTCGATGCGCTGATCGCCGTGGTGGCGCTGGCGGTCGGCGTGATCCCCGAGGGGCTGCCGGCGGTGATCACGATCACGCTGGCCGTTGGTGTGCAGCGCATGGCCGCGCGCAACGCCGTGATCCGCCGCCTGCCGGCGGTGGAGACTCTGGGCGCCACCTCGGTCATCTGCACCGACAAGACCGGCACGCTGACGCGCAACGAGATGACCGCGGTGCGTGCGATCGGCCCGCAGGCCACGCTGCACATCGAGGGCAGCGGGCACGCCCCGGTGGGCGCGCTGCGTGCCGAAGCGGGCGGCGACGATGCCGACGCGCTGGCCGACATGGCACCGCTGCTGCGCTGCGCGCTGCTGTGCAACGACGCCCGGCTTCACGAGCGCGCCGGCACGTGGCAGGTGGAGGGCGATCCGATGGAAGGCGCGCTGCTCGCGCTCGCGGCCAAGGCCGGACTGGACGCCGATCACGAGCGCACCGAGTGGCCGCGCCTGGACGAGATCCCGTTCGACGCGGCGCACCGCTACATGGCCACGCTGCACCGCGGTCCGGGCGGCGAGGTGGTGGCGTTCGTCAAGGGCGCGCCCGAGGCGGTGCTGGCCATGGTCGCGCTGATGCCTGCGGCCCATGCGCGTTGGGACCGCGCGCTCGCCGACGCCGCCGCGCAGGGATTGCGCGTGCTCGGGTTCGGCGCCAAGGTGATGCCGGCCCACACCGAGCGACTGCAGATGGCCGACCTGGCCGGCGGTGTGCAGGACCTCGGCCTGGTTGGCTTCATCGACCCGCCGCGCGAGGAAGCCATGCACGCCATCGCGCAATGCCGCGCCGCGGGCATCGGCGTCAAGATGATCACCGGCGACCATGCGGTCACCGCGCAGGCGATCGCGCAGCGGCTCGGTCTGGCGCAAGACGCACGCGCGGTGACCGGCGCCGAGCTCGATGGCCTGGCCGACGACGCGCTGCCCGAGCTGGTGCGTCGCAGCGACGTGTTCGCGCGCACCAGCCCGCACCACAAGCTGCGCATCGTGCAGGCGCTGCAGAGCGAGGGCGCCGTGGTGGCGATGACCGGCGACGGCGTCAACGACGCGCCCGCGCTCAAGCAGGCCGACGTCGGCGTCGCCATGGGCATCAAGGGCACCGAGGCCGCCAAGGAGGCGGCCGAGATGGTGCTGCTGGACGACAACTTCGCGTCGATCGTCAACGCGGTGCACGAGGGACGCACCGTGTACGACAACATCCGCAAGGTGATCGCATGGACGCTGCCCACCAATGGCGGCGAGGCGATCGGCGTGACGATCGCCATCCTCGCGGGGCTGACGCTGCCGATGGCGCCGGTGCACATCCTGTGGGTCAACCTCGTCACGTCGGCCACGCTCGGGCTGGCGCTCGCCTTCGAGCCGCCCGAGCCGGGGGTGATGGATCGCAAGCCGCGGCCGCCGGAGGCCACGCTGCTGTCGGGCTTCATGCTGTGGCGCGTGATGCTGGTGTCGGTGCTGTTCGGCGGCATCACGCTGGGACTGTTCTTCCATGCGCTGGCGCGCGGCGTCTCGCTGGAAGGCGCGCACACGCTGGTGGTCAACGCGCTGATGGCGATGGAGGTGGCTTACCTGTTCAACGTGCGCTTCCTCGGCATGCGCTCGATCACCTGGCGCGGCGCGCTCGGCACGCCGGCCGTGCTGCTGGCACTGGGGGCGCTGGCCGCCGCACAGGTCGCCTTCACCTATGTGCCGGCGTTCAACCACGTGTTCGGCACGGCGCCGCTGCCGCCGCTGGAGCTGGCACGGGCCATCGGCGCCGGCATCGTGCTGATGCTGTTGCTCGAGGCCGAGAAGTTCATTCTTTCCAGGCGCAACGTCCTGCGAGGCGCGGCGCTATCGTGACGGTCTCCAACAGCGAAGGGCGAGCTTTCGATGCATGTCTTTGTCCCGGTTGACGGCGCTCCGGCCGCTGCGCGTGCGGTGCAGTTCGTCTCCAATTGCGCGCTCGGGCGCCAGCAGTCAATCGAGACGACGCTGGTGAACGTCCAGTGCCCTCCGATGGGCACCTGGCAGGAGCCGGGACCGGCTTCGGAAGCGCTGTCACGCCACATGCGCGCGCACGGCGAGGCGCTGCTCGAGCCGCCCCGTCAGACGCTGACCCGGGCCGGTTTCGCGGTCAAGTCCATCGTGCGTCTCGGTGCCCCGGCGGCCACGCTGCTCGAGATCCTGCAGGCAGACGCCGCATCGGTCGCCGTCATGGGGACGCGCGGCGCCGGCCCGCTGCGCGGTTTTGCATGGGGATCGGTCGCTCTGCGAGTCGCCTCGGCCGCGCCGTGCCCGGTGATTCTGGTCAAACCGGAAGCGCGGTTGCCCAGCAGCACGCGCGACGTCACTCGCGTCCTGGTTCCGCTCGATGGCTCCCGGGTCTCCGATTCAGCGGTGGAGCGTCTGCTCTCGCTGCGTGAGCTGCTCGGGCCCTTGCGGGTCGACCTGGTGCACTTCGAGCCGGCCCTGACCCTGCTCGAGGCGATCGCGCCCCCGCACGACGACGTGCTGCGCGGCTGGAGTGCCGAGCAGAGCCGCCACGCGGTCGCCGCGGCCGCGCAGCGGCTGCATGACGCCGAGGTTGCCCACGAGACGCTGCATCTCACCGGCGATGCGGCCGATGGCATCGCCGCGCTGGCCGCGCGGCGCAGCACCGACCTGATCGCGATGGCCACCCACGGCACCGGCGCCCTGCATCACGCCACCATCGGATCGGTCGCCCTCAAGACGGTCGTGCTGGCGGGCGTGCCGGTGATGGTGACGCACTGATCCGGCGGCACCTCGCGCGGAGCTGACGTCGCTAGTCCTTGAGCGGCGCCGGATCGTAATCACCGTGCAGCGCGCGCCACACGCGCTCGGCCGTCAGCGGCATCTGCACTTGCTCGGCCTTGCGGCCTTGCCCGGCATGGTCGAGCGCATCAATCACCGCGTTGACCACCGCCGGCGTGGCGCCGATCGTGCCCAGCTCGCCGACGCCCTTGGCGCCGAGCACGTTGGACTTGCCCGGCACCGAGGTGTCGAACTCGGTCTTGAAGTGCAGAAAGCCGTCGACGCGCGGCATCGCGTAGTCCATGAAGGTCGCGCTCAAGGCCTGGCCGGTCTCGGCGTCGTACGACACCTTCTCGCACAGCGCCTGGCCGATGCCCTGCACTGCGCCGCCTTCGACCTGGCCGCGCGCGATCTGCGGGCTCACCACGCGGCCGATGTCGTTGACCGACGCGTAGGCCACCACGTCGACCTTGCCCGTATCGGGATCGATCTCCACCTCGCAGACGTGGCAGGAATTGGGCCAGCTCGGTCCACCGACGGTGTTGTTGGCGTCGACGAAGATGCGCTCGTCCTTCTGCTTGCCGGCCAGCTCGAACAGGCCGATGCCGAGGTCGGTGCCGGTCACGCTGAAGCGGCCGGCCTTGTATTCGATGTCGGCCGCCGGCGCCTCCAGCGCCTCGGCCGCCAGCGTGCGCGCCTCGTCGATCGTCTTCTTCGACGCCACGTGCACCGCCGAGCCGCCGATGTACAGCGAGCGCGAGCCGGCGCTGCCGAAGCCGTTGTTGCGGTCGGTGTCGCCCATCACGACGCGGATGCGGTCGATCGGCACCTGGAACACGTCGACCGCGAGCTGCGCCAGGCTGGTGGCGATGCCCTGCCCCATCTGCTGCACCGCCGAGCAGACCTCGATCATGCCGTCGGGTGTCACCGTGACGGTGACGCGCTCCTCGTAGGCCATGCCGCTGGTCCACTCCAGAAACGTGGCGATGCCGCGGCCGCGCAACAGCCCCCGGCGCTCGCTTGCCGCGCGCCGTGCGGCAAAGCCGTTCCAGTCGGCGAGCTTCAAGCCCTGGTCGAGGATCTTCTCGAACTCGCCGCAGTCGTACACCTGCTGCATCGGGTTGGTGTACGGAAACTGGTTCGGCTGGATCATGTTGCGCCGGCGCAGCTCGGCCGGGTCGAGCTGCAATTCACGGGCGGCGGCATCCATGAGGCGCTCGATCTGGTAGATCGCCTCGGGTCGGCCGGCGCCGCGGTAGGCACCGATCACGTTGGTGTGCGTCATCACCGCGGTCAGGTCGAGGTCGATCAGCGGGATGTCGTAGATGCTGGTGGTGACCCACGGTCCGATCACCAGCGGGATCAGGATGCCGGTGCCGGTGGCATAGGCCCCGGTGTTGCCCACCGCCTTCACGCGCACGGCCAGCACCTTGCCGCTGGCATCGAGCGCCATCTCGGCGTGGCTCACCACGTCGCGCCCGTGCACTGCGGACAAGAACTCTTCCAGCCGCTCGGCGCGCCACTTGAGCGGCCGCTTCAGCGCGCGCGCGGCATATGCCATCGCCAGGTCTTCGGGATAGGCGCCGGTCTTCATGCCGAAGCCGCCGCCCACGTCGCCGACGACGACGCGCACATCGTCGGGATTGAGGCCCATCGCGTCGCACACGCTGGTGCGCACGCCCGACGGCATCTGGCTCGACAGCCGGATGGTCAGGCGCTTGCCGTCGAAATCGGCCAGCACGGTGCGCGGCTCGATCGGCGTGGGCGCCACGCGCTGGTTGACGATGTCCACCGCCACGCGCACCGCCGCTTTCTTGAAGGCGGCATCGGTGGCCGCCGCATCGCCGTGGCGCGCCACCGCCGCAATGTTGTCGGGCAGCCCGTCCACCACCTTGGGCGCGCCGGGACGAAGCGCACCCGCCGTGTCGGTGACCGAAGGCAGCTCTTCGTAGTCGACCATCAGCGCCTCGACGCCGGCCTGTGCGGCGTGGCGCGACTCGGCCACCACCATCGCCACCGGCTCGCCGACGAAGCGCACCTTCTCGTGCGCGAGCGCGCGGCGCGGCGCCGACACCACGTCGGAGCCGTCGGGGCGCTTGAACGGCACCACGGTGGGCATCGGCTTGACGCCGGCCTGGGCGAGGTCGGCCCCGGTGAACACCGCCACCACGCCGGGCACCGCCAAAGCAGACGCGGTGTCGATCGACACGATGCGCGCGTGCGCGTGCGGCGAACGCGCGAACACCACGTGCAACTGGCCCGCAGGAGCGACGTCGTCGGTGAACTGGCCCTTGCCGGCGAGCAGTGCGGGATCCTCGACGCGCGCAACTTCCTTGCCGCTGCCGAAGCGGGTGGTCTCGAGGACTGCGCTCATGCCTTTTCTCCCCGCATCATCTCGGCCGCCTGCTGCACCGACTTGACGATGTTCACGTAGCCCGTGCAGCGGCACAGGTTGCCTTCGAGCGCATCGACGATGTCGGCCTCGCTCGGTTTGGGGTTCTCGCGCAGCAGGCACGCCGCAGTCATCAGCATGCCCGGTGTGCAGAAGCCGCATTGCAGGCCGTGGCACTGCTGGAACGCGGTCTGCAGCGCATGCGGCTGGCCGTTGTGGGCCAGCCCTTCCACGGTGGTGATCTCGCGCCCTTCGGCCTGCACGGCCAGCAGCGTGCAGCTGCGCGTGGCCTGGCCATCAACCAGCACGGTGCAGGCACCGCACTGGCCGGTGTCGCAGCCGATGTGGGTGCCCGTCAGCGCGAGCGGCCCGCGGATCACATCGACCAGGAGGTCGTGGGGCTCGGCCTGCGCCTGCATGGCGCGGCCATTGATCTTGAGTTGAAGCGTCGGCATACCGTCCCCTGCTGCTCTGGCGAGCGAGCCGGGATCGTAGCCGCTTTTGTTACGCGCACCGCCGCGCCGGCGGCCAATGCCCGACGTGCACGTCGGGTTGCGGATGCGGCGCATGGCGCCGCTTCATCCACGTGTGGTTGCGCCTCTCGACTCAGCGACGCACGAGCGCGCGCTCAGGCACGCGCAGAGCGCGCACCACCCAACATCAGGTCTTGCAGCCACAGCGCCGACTGCGACAGCATCTCTGCGCGACGCGGCGGCTCGTGACGCAGTCCGATGGCGACACGGCCGGTCCAGTACACCATGCGTCCCGTGCCGGGAAGCATCACAGGGCCCACGTGGCCCGGCGGCACCGGCACCGGAGGTGCGGCGTCATTGAGGCGGATGAAATCGCTGGGTTCGTCGAGGTCTTGCAGTTGGGACAGCATGATCGCCTCCGGGTACGAAATTCAATGGCGCGAATGATTCCGACAATCCGTGTAACCTGCACTGCCTTAGCCTGGGGGGCGTGACTTAGGGGGTTGCAGTGAACCGCTCACCCCCGTTGTGCAACCGCACCGAGCGCATTGGGCGCCGGCCCGAATCACCATGCATTCACTGCGGTGAATGGTCGTGGCCTCGTATTTCCTCGAGGTGTCGCCTGTGCAGTCGCAGATGACGTTTGCAACTTACACGGCTCGGGCCAGCGGCCCGGCGGGCTGCGCGTCCTTCGGGTACAGCAGCGGCATGACGAGCAGCCACACCCATGGAAGCAACGCCGGTGTGATGTCGGCGACACGCTCGCGCAACAGCATCTGGAACAGCTCGAGGACCAGCGCCCAGACACTCAGCACGATGGCCCATGGGGCGGTGTTGGTGCCCTGGGCACGCGCCAGCAACATCACGGCACCCACCCAGAACAGGTGCCATGTGAGGGCCGACGTGTTGGCCACCATCGAGCCCTGCAGCAGGGCGGCAAACGGCAGCCAGTGAAACTCGCCGAGCGCATCGGCAAACTGAAACGGCCGCAGTTCGTCGACGGTGAACCACGCCCATGCCGCGAGCGCCATGCACCATGCGGCGGCGCGCGGCGGCACGCGCCACAGCAGCCACACGCCCACCAGGCCGATGCTCCAGCCGACCACGCGCGACAGCGTGAGCGCCTGATGCACCATCATGAGCTTGCCCAGCGCGGCCAAGAGCACGAGCGCGAGCACCACCGCGCCGCGTCGGCGCAGCCCCCGCAACATCGAACCCACCACCATCAGCGCGAGCGCCGCCTCGATGGCGCTCAGCAGCGACCAGCGCGGCGTCAGCAGCAAGGGCTTGAGCGCGTTCTTGATCTGCTGCCAGTCCAGCCGCGGCACCATCGGCCACCACTGCAGCACCAGCCACAGCAGCAGCATCGCCAGCGGCGCGCGCAGGCTCTCGCGGCTGAGCCACGGCGCATGGATGCGCGAGCCGCCAGCCACCAGCCCCATGCCGATCAGCAGCCCGAGCGCGTTCCACACCACGTCGGACAGCGCGGCCTCGCGCGCCGGCACGAACAGCTGCGCCACCTGCAGCACGAATGCGAACGCCACACCGGCCGCCAGCACCAGCAGCGCTCGGCGCCACCCGATCCAGCGGTGCACCAGGGCCCAGCCCAGTGCACCCACCGGCACGAACAGCGCCACGTTGCCCACCACGTCGCCGAAAGTGGTCCACATCGACGGCTGGTGCACCATGTGGTCCCACGCCTGGGCGATCGACGCGGGTCGCTTGAAGCGCCACGGGTACAACGAGCCGTGCATCACCAGCACGCCCACGATCCACGCCAGCCAGAAGGTGGCGCGGCGCATGTGCGGCACGGTGGCGCGCGTCATCAGCCGAGGATGGCGCGACGCACCGCGGCCAGCGGTGCATCATCGCGCAGGGCGTCGCCGCTGACGCCGAGCTCGCGCCACAACGTGGCGAGGTCGGCCGGCGCGGGCTGGTCTTTCATGTCGGCGTACATCTCGCTCAACGTCGTCTGCCTCAGCGCGGCATCGGCGGCGGCGAGGATGCGCGGCGCATCCCACACCACGCGGTAGTCGCCGCCGGCGGCGAGCACGCCCTGCAGCGCCTGCTGCAGCCCGCGTTCCGGCGTGCCGCGTCGGCGCAAGCGCACGTCGGCCTGCAGGAAGAACATCGCGCCGCCCCAGTAGGTACGTGCCCAGGTCGGCGTGTGGTCGAGCCCGCGGTCGTCGCCGCGCGGCTGGCCTACGGGCATCTGGCGCATCCAGGCGTGCCAGACCTCGGCCGGCTGCAGCAGGCCGGCGCGTGCACGCGCCACCGCTTCTATATAGGTGGCCGCGCCTTCGTGCAGCCAGCGCTGCGCACGCGGCACGCGCGGTAGCGCCAGATGCACCATCTCGTGCACCAGCACCCAATCGGCGCGGTACTGAGCTTGCGTGGTGTCGCGCCCCACGCGCACGCGGATCAGCAACGAAGGCTCGGCAGAGGTCACGCCGCCGCCGACACCGGCGCCGTCGCCGCCTTGCAGCAGCAGCTCGACCTCCGGCACCGGAAAGCGTCCGAAGTAGAGCGCGATCGCATCGGCCGAGCGCTGCACCCAGGCGCCGGCGCGCTTGCGCTGGGCCGCACTGAAGTCGGGCGTGAACTGCAGCTCGATCTGGCCGCCCGGCACGGCGAGCCGCTCGATCACCGGCTGCGCGCCGGCCGCCTCATCGGTGCCGAGCGCCGGCGCCGCCACGCAGGCCGCCATGCCACCGAGCCAGACGCGGCGCGTGCAGCGCGGGACGGAATCGGCTCTTGAAGGAAGCATGGCAGCACGACAGTGTGGCTCAAACGGGAAGCTCATCGCATTGAGTCGCGCAAGCCCACCCGAACTGACCACGGGATGCGCGATCATTCGCCGCTTCGACGGTTGAATGCCATGGGACGGTCGGATGCCATGGATTTCCCTGTAAGCGCAGCGACACGGCGTGCGACAACAATCGCCGGCGACACGAAAGGGCCCTAATTCATGGCGTTCATGCAGCGACTCACGGGTTGGCTCGTGCTGGGCCTGCTGGTCCTCGGCGGCTGCACGTCGCTGCCGGTGATCGATCGCGCGGCGATCACCAGCGAAGCGATCCCGTTGTCGGAGAAGACCAAGCTCGGCCGCATCGCCAACGCCTACCGGCCGGCGCCCGACCACTCGGGCTTCCGGCTGATGCCGCTGGGCAAGTTCTCGCTCGACACGCGCGTGGCGCTGGCCGAGCGTGCCGAGGTGTCGCTCGACGTGCAGTACTACCACTTCGAGGACGACGAGACCGGGCGCTGGCTGCTGCGTGCGCTGCGCGATGCCGCCAACCGCGGCGTGCGCGTGCGCCTGCTGGTCGACGACTTCTACACCCACCACGGCAAGGACGAAGTGTTCCTCGCCTTCGCTGCGCACAAGAACGTGGAGGTGCGCATCTTCAACCCGTTCTGCTGTTGGAGGAACACCGGGCAGCTGATGCGCTTTGTCGCGTCGGTGGGCGACTGGAAGCGCGTGAACCACCGCATGCACAACAAGCTGTTCATCGCCGACGGCGCGATGGCGGTGATCGGCGGCCGCAACGTCGCCAACGAATACTTCCTGCGCAGCCAGAGGGGCGACAACTTCATCGATGTCGACGCCTTCACCGTGGGCTGGGTGGTGCCGCCGCTGCAGGGGCTGTTCGACCGCTACTGGAACGCCGACGCGGTGTACCCGATTCACAGCGTGGTGCGCGGCTCGCTGACCCAGGAGGCATTGCGCGAACGCTTCGAGACCTGGACCGGCCCGGAGATGACGCCGCCGCCCGACCCGCTGCCGGCCACCGACATCCTGGGCTACGGCCCGATCCGCGAAGACCTGGAAGACGGCCGCCTGGGCCTCATCTGGGCCGAGGCCTACGTGTTCGCCGACCATCCCGACAAGCCGTTCGACGGCGAGGCCGGCGGCGAGCTGCAGGACACCAGCGTCACCTACAACGTGTTCGAGGCGATCCGCAAGGCCGAGCACGATCTGGTGATCTCGTCGCCCTATCTCGTGCCCGGCCCGGTGGGCATGGCGCTGTTCAAGGAGCTGCGCGAGCGCAACGTGCACGTGGTGGCGATGACCAACTCGCTCGGCTCCACCGACGAGCCGGTGGTGCACGTGGGCTACACCAAGTACCGCGACCCGATGCTCGAGCTCGGCGTGGAGCTCTACGAGGTGAGTGGCACGCGCGTCAAGAAGAACCGCCGCGCCAACCTGTTCGGCGCGTCGCTCGGACGGCTGCACGCCAAGCTGGCGGTGGTCGACAAGAAGACCATCTTCGTCGGCTCGATGAACCTCGACCCGCGCTCGGCCACCATCAACACCGAACTGGGCGCCGTGATCCACAGCCCTGAGCTGGCGCGCGAGATGATCCGCATCATCGACGTCGACCGGCTGCGCAGCGCCTACCGCCTGCGCCTGAACAAGGAAGGCACCGCGTGCGAATGGGTCAGCGTGGACGATGACGACGAGGAGATCGTCCTCACCGAGGAGCCCGACTCCACCGCCTGGCTGCGCTTCAAGACCTGGCTGCTGAGCCCGCTGGTGCCCGAGTCGCTGCTGTAGCGGTCAGCCCGCCGCGCGATGCGCGCGACGGCGCGCCGCCATCTCGCGCCCCATGGTCTGCCGATCGGCCAGCTTCATGCGGGCGCGCGCCTCGGGATAGATGCAGCCCTCCTCCAGCGCCACGTGGTCGTGCAGCAGCGCGATGAAGACCTCGCTGCCCTCGCGCAGCAGCGCCGGATCCCACCATGACTGGCCGGCCGCCAGCGCCTCCAGGTGCGCCGACAGCTCCATCCAGTCTTCTTCGATCCAGTCGTGGTCCTGCTGCAGCCGCAACGCGGCCTGCACCACCTCGGGATCGGCGGAGGCCAGCGCCTTCGGAAAGACGTGGCGCTCCTCGTCTTCGTGGTGCTCTCGCGCGGTGGTGGAGAAAAACGCCAGCACCTCGCCGGCCATGGCACGGGCCGCATCGTCGGCACCTTGCGCCTCCAGACGCCCGACCAGGGCCGCCAGCGTGTCGAGCGTGGTCAGCATCTGCCGATGGCAGCTGTCGAGCACCTCGAAACCGTCGCGTGTCACGCGCCGCTCCGACTTGCCGTTGGAAACCGTCGCGCCGCCCATCACACACTCTCCTGTCGCTGCTGTGTGATGCAGCCTAGGCCCGTCGCGCCGCCCGCACCTTGACTTGAAGCAAGCGCCGCGGGGCTGACGCCAATGCGCGGGCTACAGCAGCGCCAGCGTGGCGGCGTCGCGCGCGCCGCCGTAGAAGCGCTCGAGCAAGGCGGCAAACAGCGGCTCGTCGGGCGCCGCGCGCTCGAACAGGGTCAGGCAAGACTTCAGCTTGAGCACATCGATCGAGCCGAACACCTGCGCAGCGCTGCGCCCGTGCGGCAGCGCCTGCAGCAGCATGCAGCACTCGCGCAGCCGCGCGCCCAGCACGGGGTGGCGCCAGTAGGCACGCGCTTCGTCGAGCGAGCCCAGCCCAAAGTGCAGCGCGGTGGAGCTGCGCCCCAGCCCCTTGAGCTGCGGGAACACGAACCACATCCAGTGGCTGGTCTTGGAGCCAGCCGCGAGCTCGGCGGTGACATCGGCGTACACGCGCGCCTGCGCATCGACGAAGCGCTGCAGCTCGAACGGGTCGGTGTCGGTGGTGGCCATACCAGCGCCCACAGCGTACGCGATGGAGAAACTGGGGGTTCATCCACCCTGGTCGCCCGGGGGACGGCGCCGTACCATCGGGACCACCAAGGGCGTAAGGGGGAAAGGCCTGCCGGCATGCGCGCCGCCCGCAGCTGGACCACGTGGCTGGCCGCGACCGCGGTCGCGGCCTTGCTCGGCTGCGCCACGCCGCAACCCCCAGCGCCCCCTGCACCCGCGCCGCCGGCCGCAACCCCGGCGCCGGAGCCCGCACCGGCCCCCACGCCGCCCACCAGTGCCGAGGTGCACGACGCGCAGATCAAGATGCGCGCGCTCAGCGGCGACTGCCGCGCCGAGTTCACCGGCACCTGCTATCCGGTGTGGTTCGGCACCGACCGCAAGCCGATCGATCCGCGCAACCCCGCGCTCGGCTTCGGCTCGGAGCCCGACAACCGGCTGCACTTCGGCAAGCGCATCGTGCGCATCCCGTTGAGCCACCGGCCGGGCGAGCTTGGCTCGCCGTTGTGGCGCCGGCTGCTCACCGGCGTGGACGACCGCATCACGGTAGACCCGGCCACGGTGCTGAGCCCCGATGCCTTCACGCGCGACGTGCGCGCGTTCCTGGGCACACTCGATCCGGCCGATCGCAACGTGCTGGTGTTCATCCACGGCTTCAACACCACGTTCGACAGCGCGGCCAAGCGCGCGGCACAGCTCGGCTTCGACCTGCGCGTGCCGGGCGTGACCGCGTTCTACAGCTGGCCGTCGCTCGGCAACATCACCGCCTACATGGGCGACCTCGCGCGCATGGAGGCCAGCGAGCAGCACCTGGCGGACTTCCTGGTCAAGACCACCACGCTGGTCGAGCGCGGCAAGGTGCATCTGATCGCGCACAGCATGGGCAACCGCGGGCTGCTCAACGCGATGCACCGCGCCACCACCCAGGCGGCGCTGCGCACCGGCACCAAGTTCGGCCAGATCTTTCTCGCCGCGCCCGACATCGATGCGCGTTCGTTCGCGCAGCTGGCCAGCATCTATCCGCAGGCGGCCGAGCACACCACGTTGTACGTGGCCGACCAGGACAAGGCGCTGCTCGCGCTGGAATGGGCCACGGCCGAGTCGCGTGCCGGCGGCGCGCCGCCGGTGCTGGTGCTGCCGGGCATCGACACGGTGCGCGTGCGCGGCTGGAGCCTGTTCCGGCTGGGTCACAGCTACGTGGCCGAGGACGCCAGCGTGCTGCGCGACATCCGCACCCTGCTGCACTGGCGCGAGGCGCCCGAGCGCCGGCGCGCGCGCAACGGCATGCCGCTGCCCGACGACACGCCCGGCGCCAAGGGCGCCTGGGTGCTCGGACCCTAGCGCGCGGTTGGGCGAGCGCTCAGCGCGTGCCGCTGGCGGGCGCGGCGGCGCCGCCGGGGCCCACCACATTCTTGCGGGTGTCGATCGGCACCGCGGTCATGCTGCCGGTGCACGCGCCGGTCTGCGTGTAGACGATGCGGCCGTTCTCATAACACTTGGTGATCATCTGACGCGACGCGTCGGTTTGCGGGCGCAGATTCGGCGGCAGCTGGTTCACGTTGGCCGCCGGTGGCGAGGGCGCCGTGCCGGCGTTGGCCGGCTCCGGAGCGGGCGCCGCCACGGCGGTGGGCGCGGGCGCGTTGTCAGGCGGCGCTTCGGCCGGCGCCTGGGCGCGCGGCTTGGGCGTGGGTTTGTCGCGCGTGTCAAAACTGGCCAGCAGCGGCACGGCCATGAACATGGCCACCACCACCGCGATCCACACCAGCGGGTTGTCGTTCCACGTGCGCGCTGGCAGCAGCTGCTCCACGCCTTCGTAGACGCGCGCCGTGTGCGTGAGCGAGCGCGGGTCACGCTCGGGCTGCGTTGGCGGTTCGGGCGGTGGCGGCGGTGCCTGCTGTGTGGGTGGAAAGTCGTCGTGGCTCATCGGCCCGCAAAGTTGGGAGCGGGCCGCCGAGCGGCCCGCGTCATGCTGGCCGCACTATATGCCTCGTTGCGCCCCGATTGGGCCTTTCCGGCACGGCCGGAGCGTGAAAGCCGAGCGCCACACGCTCCTCGGGCGACTCGGGGCACTGGCGCACCTCGAGCGAGTTGTCGACGCGCGTGGCGCCGGGCCAGGCCACGGCCTGCCAGTGCGTGAGCTTGCGGCTTGACGGCTGGAACGTGCCGTCGCCGCTGGCGCTCGGCAGCATGTAGGTGTGGAACTCGATGGAGCGCATGCTCTGCTCCCTGTTCTTGGCGGCGCCGGTTTGGGGCGCTCGATGGCAACGGCCAGAGCCCATGCAAAGAGCGAGCCAAGAGGGCGCCGAGGGCATTGGGCCCGCGCCCGGCATGCGCGTAGCATCAGCGCGCTCACCGATCGGCCGACGCCTTTGTCGCCCGCCGCGACGCACCTGCAGCGCGCCCGCGTTGCGGGTGCCGCCTGCGCCCCCGGACCGCAGACCCGCCCACCCCCGGTGAGGCCCGTGGTCGCGCCACCGGGGCCGCGCGCGATCCCTCGGCATGCCGAGCCACGCGTTCATCGAGCGGCCCCTGACCAAGGAGACGCGGATGATCACCTACATCGGATTGCTCAGTTTCACCGACAAGGGCCTGGGTGCCATCAAGGACACCACCAAGCGCGCCGCTGCCGCCAAAGCAGCGGCAAAGAAAACCGGTGTCAACATGCGCGAGGTGTTCTGGACGCTCGGCGAGTACGACGTGATCTGCGTGCTCGAGGCCGAAGACGAGGCCGCGCTGGCCGCCTTCACCATCGCCACCGCACAACAAGGCAACGTGCGCACGCGCTCACTGAGGGCGTTCTCGGCGGCCGACATGGACAAGATCCTCGCCAAGGTGTCGTAGCGACACTGCGCAGCGTGGGCGGCGCCGCCGCCCACGCTCTTGGCAATCGGTTCCGTCAGCCCGTCCGTCAGGCAAGTCCTACAGACACATCGGACACCGTTGTCAGCCGCGATGGGCGCACACCCGTCGCGCGCGCGGGCAGCGATCCCTAGAGTGGCCTTGAAGACCGCTCCGGAGATCCGCCATGACCCCTGAACTCGACACCAGCACGATCGCCGTGCTGGTGATACTTGCCGTGCTGGCGCTGCTCGCGCTCGTGGCGTGGGCGCGGCAGCGCCGCAGCGTGAGCGAGCGGCTGCAGCAGCGCTTTGGCCCCGAGTACACAAGGGCCGTGCACGACCTGGGCAGCCGCGAGAAAGCCGAGGCCGAGCTGCTGGCGCGCCAGCGGCGTGTGGCGCGACTGCACATCAAGCCGCTGGCGCCTGCCGACGCGGCCCACTACGCCAACGAGTGGAAGCAGCTGCAGGGCCGATTTGTCGACAGCCCGCGCGGCGCGCTGGTGGAGGCCGACCGGCTGGTGCGCGAGCTGATGTTGCAGCGCGGCTACCCGATGGGCGACTTTGAACGCCGCGCCGCCGACATCAGCGTGGACCACCCCGCCGTGGTGGACCACTACCGGGTCGCACACGACATCGTGCTGCGCGACCAGCGCGAAGCCACCGACACCGAAGACCTGCGCAAGGCGCTGGTGCACTACCGCGCGCTGTTCGACGAGCTGCTCGAAGTCGCACCCGACACCCGACACCACACCACCCGCCACATGGAGGCACGGTCATGAGTCTGTTCAGCAGAAACGAAGCGCGACGAGAGCACGGCAGTCGCCTGAGCACCGCCGACATGGCGGCCGCGCGCGAAGCGCAACACACGCAGCCCATGGACAACGGGCGCCAGCAGGCCGCCGCCCTGCACGCCGAGGCGCACCGCGAAGAACAGGGCGACCGGCCGCACGCGCGCCGCGACGCCGAGGTGGAAGACGCCGTGGTCGTCACGCGCGAGCCGCCGCGCCAAACGCGCGAACAGCGCGAGGAGCGCGTGCGCAGCACCGCGGCCAACGAGCGCGGCGAACGGCTGGCGGCGCTGTTTGGCGCCGAGGCGGCACACGACTTCCGCACCCGCTGGGATGCCACGCAGATCGGCTTTGTCGACGACCCGCGCCGCGCCGTGCAGCAGGCCGACGAACTGGTGGCCGAAGTGATGCAGAGCCTGGCGCAGAGTTTTGCCGACGAGCGCCAACAGCTCGAGGCCGAGATGAGAAACGAGAACGCGTCCACCGAGAGCCTGCGCGTGGCGCTGCAGCGCTACCGGTCGTTCTTTCAGCGCATGTTGTCGCTCTAGCGCTCGACCAACGCCGGGGCGCCACGCGTGGCCCCGGCTCAACTAGTCGTCCGGGTCCTTGTCCTCGCGCCGCAAGCGCTCCAGCCGCACGTCATGCAGCGCCTTGCGCATGGCAAGGCGTTTTTGCTCCATGTCGAGACGCTGCTGATCGAGGTCGGCCTGCTGCCACACGCGCCGCGCGTGCGCTGCCGCGAAGATGAACACACTGGCACTGAGAATGAAGCCGAGCACGAACACCACCAACAGCTGGATGGCCGCGAAGATCAGGTAGGCGAAGAAGAACGCACCGGCGCCCAGCAGCAGCACTTTCTGCCAGCCGTTGAGGCCGAGCGAATCGAGCAGCCTGACGGCAGCGGCTTGGTCTTGCAGCTCCTTGGGACTGTCGCCATGCGGGTGCTTGCGCGCCTCGGCGCGCTGCTTGACCTGCTCCAGCCAGATCGGCGCGAGCGCCGTTGCGAAAGCCCCCAACCCGCCGAGCAGCCGAAAGAAGAAGTCGATCCAGAAGCGCCAGCAGTCGCCCACGCAGCCTGCCGGCGAAGACGCGGCCCCCTCGGGTGGCTTGGCCGCTTGGGCTGGCAGCATGAAGATCGATGTGCCGCCGCCTGTCCACCACACGCCGGGCTCGCCCTTGGCCCCTGCCGCGCCATCGCGCCCGTCGCGACCGTCACGCCCATCGCGGCCCGCGTCGCCCTTCGGGCCTGCAGCGCCCGTGTCGCCTTTCGGACCTGCGGAGCCGTCGCGACCGTCTCGGCCCGGCTTGCCATCTGCGCCGTCGCGCCCATCCCGGCCAGGCTTGCCATCGATGCCGGCTCGCCCCGGTGCCCCGGATGGACCCATCGGCCCCGATGGGCCCATCGCGCCCTGCGCCCCTCTGGGACCGGGCGAGCCATCGCGACCGTCGCGTCCATGGATCCCATCGCGGCCAATCACACCCGAGGCAGGCACGGCTGCCGGGCATGCGATGCAGATTGGATCGAGCTGCCGGTTGGCGCCGTATTCGCGCTTGTCGATGTTGCTGCATGCGGAGATCAACAGCGCGGCGCAAGCGGCCGCGAGCCACGGCTTCATGAGCGATCCCTCCCAGGACACCCCGTGGCGGCAATGTAGCGGAGCGGCCCATCAGCGCGAAGGTGGCGCCAACCCGGATGACGCCGAGGCCGTGATGCGGCAGCCTTCGACACCAAACTCGACGCTGAAGCGACCACCGTCCTGCACCTCAGCCACCCAGCACAGCGTATTGACCAGCGCCATCTGCTCCGGCGTGCTGCACTTGATCGCCATCAGCGCCGGGTTGGCGATCACGATGGCCAGGCACTTGGCGCGCGAGATCGCCACGTTGATGCGGTGCTTGCTGTAGAGGAACTCGATGAAGCGCGGCAGGTCGTGCTCGCTCGACGTGGTCATCGAGACGATCACCAGCTCGGCCTCCTGGCCCTGGAACTTGTCGACGGTGCCGACCTTCGCGCCCGCAGGAAGCGTGGCTTTCAGCAGATTGACCTGCGCGTTGTAGGGCGCGACGACCAGCACGTTGTCGGGCGTCATCGCGTGCTCGATGCCGTCCTTGTCGGTGTAGCGCTGGCGCAGCGCGCTGGCATAGAGGTCACGCGCCAACTCGGCCTCGGGCCGGCTGCGCTGCGAGCAGCCCGCGTGTGCGATCCGCGCGTGCACGATGCCCGCCGGCTTCAGCAGCCGATGGGCGTCGGGGCCGAGCACCAGCGACTGCGCGGCGTTGTGCGGCTCGGGTAACAGGCGCCCGTCGTATACCGCCTCGGAGATGAACGCGCACACGGCCGGGTGCATGCGCCAGGTGGTGGCCAGGAAGATGCCGCGGTCGGGCGCAATGGTCGCTGCGCCGTCGAGCAGCCAGTCGAGCGCCGAGTCGCCCGAGCGGCCGGGGTGAGCGCCTTGCACCGGCTGCGCGAGCTGCATCTGGTCGCCCAGCAGCACGATGTTCCTTGCCGACGTGCCGGCGGCCACGAGGTTGGCCAGCGACACCTGGCCGGCTTCGTCGACGAACAGCAGGTCGAGCCGCTGGTCGGCGCGCTCGTCGGCAAACAGCCAGACGGTGCCGGCCACCAGCGCATGACCATTGCCCCACACCTCCCCGTTGTCGTCGCAATTGAAGAAGCCTTCGAAGCGGTGTGCGTCATCGGAGATCTTCCGGCACCCGTCGACGTGCACGCCACGTTCGGCCGCGGCCTGCACCACACCCGCGAGCAGGTTGTTGATCGCCTTGTGGCTGTTCGACGTGACGCCCACGCGCAGGCCGCGCGCCAGCGCATCGACGATCAGGCGCGCGCCGGTGTAGGTCTTGCCGGCGCCCGGGGGACCCTGCACGTAGAGCAGCGTGCGGTCCATCGCGCGCACCGCGGCGATGCTGGCCTGCAGCAGATCGGCCCCCGCGGGCACGACCGGTGCGCCGGGTGCAAACCCGTGCAGCCGTGGCGGCTCCCTGCGCAGCAGACCCTCGAGCGCAGCGTACCTGGCATCGCGATCCAGCACGCTGTCGGCGAAACGGTAGAGCGCATCGACGAGCGCCTCCGCATTCGGCGGGCCACCAGGGCCGAGGCTCAGGCGGGCCGGTGGCGCCGGCCGCTTGACGCTGATCTTCACGCTCGCCCGGCCGCTGGCTTCGTCGTAGCTCAGTTCACCGAGCGACTCGCCGGTGTCGCAGCGCACGCACGAGTCGCCGTCGGCGAGCTTGGATTCCTGTTGGGGCACGGTGTAGCTGTAGCGAATCGACTGCTTCTCGCGCTGCGGCGGGTGCTCGGGGTCCGCCTGCAACCCCGCGAGGCACTCCAGGTCGTCCATCCACTCGGCCTCGTCGGCCTCCATGCGCGCGTAGTACGCCCACCAGTGCGGCTTGTCGGCACGGCGGTGGAAGTCGAGCATCTGCCACGCCAGCTCGCGCAGGTGGTCGTCGGTGCTCCACGCCGAGCGCTCGGCCGGCAGTGGATCGACGAGCTTGCGGCGGTACTCGGCGAGCCGCGCCTCGATGCGCTGCGTGCGCTCGGACGCAGCCTGCGCCTCTGCCAGACCCGCCGCGTCTTCACGCGCCCACGGCAAGCCCGCCGGCCGCAGGCCCAGCAGCCACTCGTGCAGCCCCGCGGTGGACTCCACGTCATCGCGGTTGTAGGCCTCGATGTCGCGCAGCAGCGTTTCGTCACCCGTGTCGCGCCAGCGCTCGTAGAACACCACGCTCGCGCCCGCGGTCTGCACGCCGCCCGCGCGCGCCGGCCGGTAGAAGCGCTCGATGTTCTTGATCGACAGCCCCGGCTCCGACGTGCGCAGCGACTCGCGCACCACCTTGTACAGATCGACCAGCCAATGCCCGCGCAGCATCGCGTCGACCTCGGCCTCGCGCGTGCCGTGCAACGTGGCCAGCCGCTTGAGCGCACTCTCTTCGTAGCTGGCGTAGTGGTAGACGTGCGCCCCTGGCCGCTCGCGCCGCCGCGCGACGACGAAGTCGACGAAAGCCTCGAACGCCTCGCACTCGGCCGCGCGGTCGTGCGCCCAGAACGCGCGGAAATCGAACGATCCACCGAGCCGGTCACCCACGCCGAACAAATACTCGAGCCCGCCGTCTTCGAGCGGGTCGCCTTCCATGTCGAAGTAGAGATCACCGGCATCGGGCAGCGGCAGGCGCTGAAAGCCGCGCCGACCGTCGGCATCGAGTGGCAGCAACTCGAGCCGGCGCCGGCCATCGGTGCGTGCGGCGTGCTGCAGCGCCGCCTGCGAGCGCAGCTTGGCCAGCGTGTCGGGCTGCATCTTCGGCACGGCCGCATCCGCGGCAAGCGACGCCAGCGCGGCCATCGTGCCGACGCCGGACTCCTGCAGCTTGAGCCACTGCACGCGCGAGATGCCCGCCACCTGGCACAGGTGGTCGTCATCCACGCGTTGCCGCTCGCAGCGCTCGCGCCAGTGGCACAGGTCGCAAAACGCGCACGGCAACGGATACGTGGCCGGCGCGGCGCCGCCATCGAGCGCCCCCACGTGCGCGAGGAACCGCGCCAGCAGCGAGCGAAAGTAGCGCGCGTAGTCGGCCACGCGGTAGTTGCGCTCGCTGAAGTCGCCCAGCACCACGTGCATCTGCCGCGGCTCGGCACCCTGCGCCACCGTGAGCAGGTGGCTGTAGAACGCGAGCTGCACCAGGAACTTGGCCTTCGGCGTGCGCGCCAGCTTGGTGTCGGCCACCTCGTAGCGCCACGGGCCGAGCGCCGAGGCCTCGCCATCGACGCGCCGCAGGAAGTCGGCATGGCCGGCGAGCGCGCCCCCTTGCAGCGCGCCCTGCAGCGTGGCCTGGTAGATCACTGGCACGCCCGCGCGCATCGCCTGCAGCGTGCGCGCCGCCTTGTCGTCGAGGCTGCCGCCATCGACAGCGATGTCAACCACCTCGAGCCCCTGCACGCGCAGCCGCGCCAGGTAGGCGCGCTCGTGCGTGTCACCCTTGCGCGCCAACAGCTCGGCCTGCTCGTCCTGCGCGCTGCGCTGGCCGCGCAGCGCATCGTCGTCGAGCGCCAGCCGATCGAGCACGGCCAGGTGCTCGCACTCCAGAAAGCCGGCAAGGTCGGTGGCCGAGTAGACCGTGAGGTTGGCGAGGCGCTGCATGCGTGGGCGGTGAATCTACGGCAAGGTTAGGGTTAGACTGGCTCGCCACGTGAGCCTGCTCACTCAAGCGTCGGATGGCGGAGGCTCGGCGAATGCAGCGGGAACGTCGCGCGCGCCGTGCAGCACGCGCACGATGTCGACTCGCCGCTCGCGCGCCACGTAGAAGATCAGTTGCGGCCATGGCCGCAACGGCCAGCAGCGCATACCCGGCAGCGCGAGCAGCGACGCGTGACGCAGCGGGCCGATACCGGGGTTGCGCGCCAGCAGATCGAAGGCTTGGCCCAGGGCGTCGGCGAAGCGTTGCGCGACCGCGTCGCCGGCCTCGTCGACGTAACGATCGGCGGCGTCCGCGATGTCTTGCCCGGCGCGCGGCAGGACAACGATCGGCAGCGGCGCCGTCACGGTGTCAACGGGCGCCAGCGGCTTTCGTGCGGCGCCTGGGCGTCGCGGCTGCCTTTGCCGAAGCGCCCTTCGCGCGGCCGGTGGCACGTTGGCGAATGCGCTCACGCAAGCCGTCGAAATAGGCCGCATCGGCCACCTGACCGGGTCCGGACTCCAGACCTTCGATCAACAACGCCCGCAGCTTCTCGCGATCTTGCTCGCGCCGGATGAGGTCGCGTACGTACTCGCTGCTGGTGCCGTAGCCCTTGTCGGCCACCTGCCTGTCGATGAAGTCCTTCATCGAGTCCGGTAGTGAGATGTTCATCGTGCCCATGGCCAGCAGCTTAGGCTGTTTGGCAAATATTGGCAAACCGAAAGCCACAACCTAAGACAACGCGAAGGCTTGTTTTAGGTTGCGGTGGCCGCCCCACCTCGCAACCGCCCCACCTGCTCCCCCAGCGCCGCCAGCCGCCGCTCGATCTGCTCCTGCATGATGCGCGCGCGCTCGAGGATCTTGTGGCCGCCGTTGACGATGGTGTTGGCCGACGTGCGGATCTCGTCGAAACCGCTGATCTGCTTGCGGATGGCCTCGATCGCGTGATCCATCTCGGCCAGGCTGGCGGCATCTTCGGCGCTGGGCTCGGTGCCGCGCAGCGCCAGTGCCTTGGCCACCAGCAGCGCCGCGCGCAGCCGCACGTCGGTGGCCGGGTCGTCGTCGTCCCACAGCACGATCACGTCGTTGCCGTAGCGGCCGAGCTCGGGCAGACCGGCCGGCGCGGTGCGCGCCGCGTGCACGAACAGGCACACACTCGCCGCGCGGTTGCGCCGCGCCGAGTCGGCCTCGTCCAGCGTGCTCTTGAGCGTGTAGGCGCCGCTGGCCTTGGCCTCCACCACGATGGCGGCGCCGGCGCCGGCCGAGTCGGCCCCCAGCGTGACGACGAAATCACCGGTCTTGCAGCGCGGGATCACGCCGCTGCAGGAGCCCACCGCGTCGAACACGTCGCCCGCGGCCAGGCACAGCGGCTCGAGCTGCTCGCCCACGCGGGCTTCGAACTCGTTGCCGTGCAGCGTGGAGCGGCGCGCGTCATCGCGGCGCACCGCCACGCGCTCGAGCAGCGCGGTGACGCGCGTCTCGAACTCGTGCGTGCGCTCGGCCTGCGCGCGCTCGAACGCCTCGAGCCGCTGCACGATGCGCGTGAGGCCGCTGGCCGGGTTGTCGAGCGAGAACTGCGCGCCGATCTGCGCCTGCGCCGCCTCCACGCGGCCCACCAGCCGCGACAGCGCGGACTCGGGTTCGTCGAGCGAGAACTCGCCCACCACCGAGGCCACGCGCTCGCCGAGCGCGCGCTCCAGGTCGCCGTGGCGCGACGTGAGCTCGCGCACCAGGCGCGACAGCGCACTCTCGGCATGGTCGAGCGAGAACTCGGCCGCGATCGCCTCGCCCTGCGCGGCCAGCGCCTGCGCCACCTGGCCGCGCAAAGCGCCGATGAACTCGTTGTTCTGGTCGGGCGACAGCAGCGCCTGCAGCGCGCTGCCCGCACCGAACTGCTGCACGAACAGCGTCTCGAGCGTGCGCCGGCCCTGCTCCACCTGCGCGCTGATCAGCCCGGCCAGCTCGCCATCGTGGCGCAGCAGGCGCTGCACGCGCTCGGTGAAAGCGCCGCTGGCGGGATCGAAGTACGCGCGCAGCACGCCGCCGAGCTGCCCGTCGATCAGCGCGCGATGGCCGGCCAGCCGCTGCTCCAGCGCGCCGAGCAGCCGCTCGCCCTCGTGGCGGATGACGGCGCCGTCCACCGTGCCGCGCGCGGCCTTGAGCGACAGGATGCCGATCTTCAGCGCGGTGAGCGCGAGCTCCTGGCGATCGCGACCTTCGGCGGCTTCGGAGAGGGCCGCCACCGTCTCGGGATCGGTGACGCTGAGGTGGAGGTAGAGCGGGGCGGTGGCGGTCAGCGGGGGTTCGAGGTCTTGCATGGCGGGCTCCGGCGATGGCGGTGCGATGGAGCATCGCCGCTGGGTGGCTCGCTAGGTGAGCCTGCCGGATACCGGCTCAAGGACAAATCGTTTGCGCGCGGCGATTGCTGCCGGCTTTGAGACGAGGGCAGCAAAGTCGCCACGCGGCTCTATGGTGAGCGGGTGACCCGCGCCCTCCCTGGCTCGACGACCGCGAATGAACCGGTCAACAAGTCTCCCTGATTGGCGACAAACTCAACGAGCGCAGACCCCAGCGTGGCGCGCGCGCTGACGGGCCAGCGCAACAGCACGACTCCGGAACTTTGGCGTGCTGCAGCAAAGACGAGCTGCCCGAAGTCTTTGTCTTCGGTGAGCAGCACGCGGCGCTCGGACCGTGCAAGTTCGATCACCACCGGGTCTTCTGCGCCGCGTGCGACCTCAGATACCGCAACCACATCGTGCCCAGCCGCACGCAGAGCGTGCACAACCGCGAAGTCGCAGCTTTCGTCAGCCAAGAACTGCATCGTGGTCGGGGCGTCAGCCCTGACCCGTGAGAACAACCGTCTTCTCGTGGGCCAGCGAATCGGCCGCGTACGTGACCGCGGCCTGAATGTCTGCCTTGGTCAGCGTGGGGTACGCCGCAAGGAGTGTCGCCTCGTCCGCACCCTCGGCGATCTTGCGCAGCACGAGCTCCACAGTCACGCGCGTGCCCCGAATCACGGGCTTGCCTAGCATGATGTTGGGGTTGAGCTCGATGCGATCAGTGACGGTCATGATGGTCTCCACGCAGGGATGGTAAGCCACACTAGCGTCCGACGCATCTGAGGGCGCCTGCAGAGCTCAAGCAGGTTTGGAAGAAGCAGATCGACGCCGGCCCTGCCGCCCCGGGCCCACCCGCAGTTCTTCAAGCGGGGGCAGCAGCCGCTCCACCCGTCCCTCAGTCGTAGTAAGCCGGCGCCTGCCGATAGCTCTTGAACTCCTCGCCGTCGTGCGAGTAGAAGATCTTGGCGTTCTCGGCATCGCGCAGCTGGCGGATGGACCGATAGCCCTGCAGCTGCGCGCTCGCCTGCCACGTGGCCGCGGGCCCCGGCAGGCGATCGTGCTCGAGGTTGTCTTTGAGAAAGACCGCGTCGCCGGGGAACAGCGCGACGCCGGTGCGCGGCAGCCGCGCGAGCAGGATCTGGCTGCCCGGCGTGTGGCCTGGCGTGCGCAGCACCTGGATGCTGCCATCGCCGAACAGATCGAGGTTGCCGCTCAAGCGCATCACGTTGAAGCGCCGCATGTCCTTGAGATCCTCTTCGAGATAGCCGCCCTCGAAGCCTTCGTCGGGCCACCAGGCTTGCTTGAGCTCGTCGTTCTGGATCACGAACGTGGCCTTCGGAAACTTGGCGATGTTGCCCGCGTGGTCGAGGTGCAGGTGGCTGATCACCACGTAGCGGATGTCGCTTGGCGTCACGCCGGCCTTGGCGAGCTGCGCCTCGATCGACTGGCCGGGCGAGCGCTTGAGCCCGAAGTAGTCGACCGCCGGGCGCGGCCACACCGAGGCCGGCGCAGCGATCTCGCGATCGTTGACGCCGGTGTCGAACAGCACGTTGCCCTTGGGGTGCTTGATCAGATAGAACGCCGCCGGCACCCACTGCGTGCCCTCGCCGCCATGCTGCAGAAAGGCGCGCGGCACCGTCATGTCGGCCGAGTTGAGCACGTACAGGCGCAGCGGCACCGGGTCCGACGGCCCGGCCGCCAGCGCGGGCCTGATCGCTGCGAGTGCAAGCGCCGCGGCGGAGACGAACGATCGAAAAGAGGCCTTCATGGCGTGGGTTCCTCGTGGGTGTGGGTGATGGAGGGCGACGTGGCCGCCGCGATGTGACCGAGACGCGAGCGCAGCGCATCGAGCACGCGCTGCCGTTCGCCGGCCGCGATGTGGTTGGGTCCGTACGCGACGAACGGCGGCAGCGCCTCGAAGCCGGTGAACTCGAAGACACCGCGCTGGATCGGATACAGCACGGCCTCGATCGGCGCGTAGTGGCCCGCGCCGCTGTACGCATCGGCGAGCCCGCCGGTGCACACGATGCACAGCGCGCGCTTGCCGCGCATCACGCCACCGCCGAAGTAGCGCCCGCCGCCGTAGGCCACGCCGACCGCGAACACACGGTCGATCCAACCCTTGAGGATGGCCGGCAGGCCGAGCCACCAGATCGGAAACACCAACACCAGCAGGTCGCACGCCACCAGCTTGTCCATCTCGGCGCGCAGCTCGGGCACGTAGCCACCCACCGCGGAGGCGTGCGCCTCCTCGGCCTGCTGGCGCAGCCGCGACGCGTTTGCCACGCTGGTGAAGTTGCGGCGGTCCGACACCGGGTCGAACGCCATCGCGTGGAGATCCGACACCGCCACCGTGTGGCCGGCCGCACGCAGCGTGGTGGCGGCGGTGTGCAGCAGCGCGGCGCAGAAGCTCGACGGCTCCGGATGCGCATAGACGATCAACGCGTTCATGCCCAGTGGTCGGGGCGAGCCTACTTTGCATTACTGCCCAACGCTGTGTATCGTCGCGCAAGTCTTGCTTGCGAAAACGCAAGCTCTCTGCGATGAGCCAACCCAACCCCGACGAGCACCCCAGCTGGGACGACCTGCGCTGCGTGCTGGCCATCGCGCGCGGCGGCAGCCTGGGCGCTGCCGCGCAGCAGCTGGGGCTCAACCACTCCAGCGTCTACCGCCGGCTCGATGCGCTCGAAGCACGGCTGCGCGTGCGCCTGTTCGAGCGCGGGCGCACCAGCTACCGCCTCACGATCGAAGGCGAGCTGATGGCCGACGCCGCGCAGCGCATGGAGGCCGAGGCGCTGGCCGCGCACCGCCGCGTGCTGGGGCGCGACCTGCGCCTGAGCGGCACCATTCGCGTCAGCACCACCGACATGCTGGGCCTGCACCTGCTGCCGCCGCTGCTGCGCGAGTTTCCGCAGCGCTACCCCGAGATCGAGATCGAGCTGTCGATCAACAACCGCCTGATCGACCTCACCCGCCGCGATGCCGACGTGGCGATCCGCGCCGCCGACAAGGCACCCGACCACCTGATCGGCCGGCGCATCAGCAAGACCGCCTCAGCGGCCTACGCGGACCGCGCCTACCTCAAGCGCGCCGGGCGCCGGCGCGCGCTGGCCGAGCACGAATGGCTCGCCCTCGACGACTCGATGGCGCACGCGCCACAGGCGCGTTGGCTGCGCGAGCACGTGCCGCAGGCGCGCTGCCACTTTCGCTTTGATTCGCTCGAGGCGCTGTTGCAAGGCGTGCGCGCCGCGCTGGGGGTGGGCGTGCTGCCCTGCTTCGTCGGGGACGCCGACCGCGGGCTCACGCGCCTCACGCCGCCCGAGACCGCCGGCGAGTTCGGCATCTGGGTGCTGACACACCCCGACCTGCGACGCAGCGCGCGCATCCGCGCGTTCGTCAACGAGATCGGCACGCTGATCGCGGCGCGCGAGCGGCACCTGCTGGGCGCTTGATGCCTGAGCAGGCGATCGATCTGGCATTGGAGGCGACGGCGATCGCGTTCGCAGTCGTGTGCGCATCGAGCTGACTCAGCAGGACGTCTTAGTCAATCGCTCTGATGCCCTTGCACGCAGGAAAGGTTGGGCAGCCCCAGAACTCCTTGCCCTCATTCGAACCTCGCCTCGCGAGGCGCCGCACCATTTGACGTTGGCACAGCGGGCACGATGGAGCGGCGGTTTCAACGACGGGCTCCAGCGTCGGCTCAATCCTTTGAGCGACCGACGGTGGTGTTGCTTGCTGCCGCCTCGTCGAAGCGATCAATTCGGCAAGTGCGACACCGTCGATCAGGCTGACGTTGCCTTGCTTGCCGAACGCTTCGGCCTCCGCGGTGAAGCGGCCTGAGGTCACGACGAACCCGCGCGCGGCTCCATGGACCGCCATGACGCCCGCCAGCTCGCGCACCACAGTGACGCCGACCTTGTAGGCCTTCCACTGCTTGCATTGGACGAAGACCTTGTCGCCACCCCTGCGTAGCACCAGGTCCACGCCGCCGTCTGCTCCGCCGCCGCCCGTCTCCTCCACGTGGTAGCCGCGCCGACGAAATGCTTCTCCGACCAACACTTCAAATTCCGCCCAAGACATGCCCGCGACAGCCTCGGCGCCGGTTGCAGCGACATCGTGCAATGCATTGCGGCGATGGCGCCGCATTGCCGAACCCACAGCACCCGCAACGAACAAGATGGGGACGACGAACTGGCCGGCATTGGCCGCGCCTTTCAACGCAGCCACCAGCGGTGATGGGGCCTTGCTTGCTTTAGTACGTGGCAGTTCGGCCGTAGCCACCCAGTGAAGCAATAAGTAGCTGGCAGTCGCGAGCGCGATGCTCAGCCACCATGGCACCAAGCCGAGCTGACCAAACCGGTTGCCGGCAAGGCTCGCATTCCTTCGAGTCACGTTGAGGCTCTTTCACACCGCAGCATGGCCACTTCTTCTACGCAGCGACCGCGCTGTCCCTCACGCCATTGATCACTGCGATCAACTGATCGACCTCGTCGGAACTGAAGAGCCCATCCGGGCCATGCGGTGTCAAGTCAGTGAACGGTGACTCGTACAGTCGCGCCGGCTCCACGACGCCGTGCTCGGTGAGGTGATCCACCACGAGGTTGACGAACTCGATCTGGTTTGCCGTGAGCGCCTTGCCCGCGATGAAGCGCGCCATCGCCTCCTTGGCGGCGCCACGGTCCAGGCCGACAAGCGCGCGCACGAAGAGCCCGAGCCCCTGGGCTTCGTCGCTGGCACGGCGGATGTCATTGGCGCCCCCGAGCCCGCTCTCAGCCAGCATCCGTTCGAGTTCCGCGAGGTCGCTGCTCGTCAACGGCTTGTTCATGCGCAGCTTGTGCACGGCGATGTGATCCAGATGCTGCAGCATGAATGCGCGTGCCTTGGCGAGGAACCGCGTGTAGTCCGTGCCCACCGCCAATCCGGGCAGCAGCACGTCGGCCTCGGCACCGATGAGATCCTCGAAGTCGGTGTAGACGATCTTGCGCTGGCGCTTGTCGATCAACTGCACCAAGTCGCGCAGGCGGCGGCGCACGACCTCGAGCATCGGCACGGTGACGTCCTGCCACCACTCGTCGCTCTGCACGTCCTGGATCAGCACCATCTGCTCGCGCACCGCGGGGATCGCCGACTTTTCCTCCAGTAGCGCGGCAATGTCCTTCACCCTGTCACGCAGCCGGGCAAAGGCCGGCTCGTGCCGCAATGCGGCAAGCTGCAGGTTCAGCAGCAGCAGATCGAAGCGCTTGGCCTCTTCGTTCTCCGGGTCCAGTTCCGACGGCAGCCCTGCCACTTCGCGCGACAGCTCCTGCGCCGCCTCGCGCGGCAGCTTCTTCCACGCGTCGGGCTTGGCGAACTTCTCCACCGTTCTGCGGTGCGGCCGCACCACAAAGTTGTCGAGGTTCATCGCCGCCACTTCGCGCTGCAGCAGCCCCGAGGTGGCGTCGCGCACTTCACCGTCGCTCGCCGGCCCGCCATAGGTGGCGGCGCGCTCGCGAACCACGTGAGCCCCGGACTCGCCGGCCCGCTCGTCGAGCTGCCCGATCAACTCGAGCCGGGCGTTGAACAGCCGCTTGCGCAGCGGCTCCGATGCCGAACCCTCGGTGCCCGGGATGTCCTGGCTGAAGTACTCCAGGTTCTGGCAGTAGTCGAACAGGTAGAACAGCTTCTTGTCGAGGCCCGGGCCGAACAAGTCGGGGCACAGCCGCGTGCCGCGCCCCACCATCTGCCAGAACTTGGTCTTCGAGCGCACCAGCTTGAAGAAGACCAGGTTCACCACCTCCGGCACGTCGATGCCGGTGTCGAGCATGTCCACCGAGATCGCGATGTGCGGCGGCTTGTCCTTGCTCGAGAAGTTGTCGATCAGCGTCTGCGCGTACTCGGTTTTGAACGTGATCACGCGCGCGAACTCGCCCCTGACCTTGGGGTAGTTGACGTCGAACCGCTCGGCGATGAAGTCCGCGTGCGCCTGGTTCTTGGCAAAGACGATCGTCTTGCCGAGCCGATCGCCGCCCGCGACCGTGAGGCCTTTGGTCATCAGGTGTTCGAGCACCTTGTCGACGGTGTCCTTGTTGAACAGCCATTTGTTCACCGCCTCGGCCTCGACGCGGTTGGGTACCGAGCCGTCATCGTCCCATTCGAGCGCGTCCCACTGGTCCTTGTCTTCCTCCGACAGCTGGTCGTACTGGATGCCTTCGCGCTGGAACTTCACCGGAACCGACACCGCCCGCGGCGGCACCAGGTAACCGTCGCGCACCGCCTCTTCCAGCGAATAGGCGTCGGTCGGCACGCCGTCCTCGAGGTCGAACAGGCCGTAGGTGTTGCGATCCACCTCGTCCTTCGGCGTGGCGGTGAGGCCGACCAGCATGGCGTCGAAGTAGTCGAAGATCGCTCGATACTTCTGGAACACCGAGCGGTGCGCCTCGTCGATCACCACCAGGTCGAAGTGCCCGACGCCGAAGCGCCGCTGGCCATCCTTGGACTCGTCGATCAACCCCATCATCGTCGGGTAGGTCGAGACGAACACCCGGCCCTCGGCATCCTTCTCGGTCACGAGATTGACCGGAGAAGCATCGGGCAAGTGGCGCTTGAACGCGTTGACGGCCTGGTTCACCAGCGCCACCCGGTCGGCCAGGAACAGCACGCGCTTGGCCCAGTTGCAGCGCATGAGCAGGTCCGCCAGTGCGATCACCGTGCGCGTCTTGCCGGCGCCGGTGGCCAGCACCAGCAGCGCCTTGCGGTCGTGGTCGCGCTCGAAGGCCTCGGCCACACGGCGAATCGCCCGCGTCTGATACGGGCGCTCGATGATCGTGCCGCTGATCGTGGCATCGGCCAGCGCGCGGCGCGTGGTGCGGCGCTGGATCGCCAGCTCCAGCTCGGCCTTCTTGTAGAAGCCTTGCACGCGCCGCGGCGGGTGGCGCGCGTCGTCCCACAGCCAATGGTCGTAGCCGTTGGAGTAGAAGATCAGCGGCCGCTGGCCGAACTGGCGCTCCAGGCAATCGGCATACAGCTTGGCCTGCTGCTGGCCCACGCGCGGGTCGCGGCGCGTGCGCTTGGCCTCGACGAGGCCCAGCGGCTTGCCGTCGTCGCCCCACAGCACGTAGTCGACGAATCCCTTGGCCTGCGCATTGGGCATGCCTGCCACTTCGAACTCGCGGTCGCGGGTCTGATCGAGCGCCCAGCCCGCCTCCTTGAGCAGCAGGTCGATGAAGTAGTCGCGGGTCTCGGTTTCGGAGTAGTTGTGCAGGTCAGGCTGGGCAGCAGCGGCCTGGCGCGCAGCGGCCACCTCGGCGCGCAGGCGCGCCAGTTCGGCGTCGATGGCGCCGCGTTCGCCCAACAGCGCCGCGAGCTTCTCGTCGCGCTCGCGCAGGCTCGCCTGCAGCGCCTGCAGTTGTTCGGCGGCGCGGGCAGCGGCGGCTGCCGTCTGCGCGACCTGCGCCGCCGTCGGCGGCGGCTTGGGTAGCGCCGCCGCGTCGAACGCCAGCCCCGGCGGCGGCCGCCCGCTGCGGCCGTAGGTGCGCGCGAGCCAATAGGCGATGTGAAACAGCTCGCGCACCGCCACCAGCGCGTCCTGCGCCACCACCAGCCGGTGGCTGTGCACCGCGTTGTTGCCGAGCGTGGTGACCACGCGCGCCTTGGCGAACACCGCCTCGCCGGCGGTGTGCTTGAAGCTCGGCTCGTGGATCAGCGCCGACAGGTTGTCCTGGTAGGGCAGCTTGAGCGCCGGGTCGTGCTTGTAGGCCCAGGCCACCGACAACTCGAGCGCGCGGCGGGCGTAGAAACAGGCGGTGCGCGGGTCGGCGTGCACGGCGGCTTCGGCGCGCGTGGCCGCCTCGAACACGGTGCCCCACTCGGCTTGCAGAAAGGCGAACTGGCTCATCCCTCCCGCCTCGGCAACGCCGTGCCTCGCTGAAATGGCGGACGGCGCCAATTTAGGATGCGGCGGTATCGTAAAACAGCCGCAAGGCGCGCCCTGCGAACAAGCAAGCCCCCCGTCGTGCACCGCCCGGAAAGCGTGGACAATCGGCCACTTTCCGCGCCCCCGAATGGCCGCCTTCGACAAGACCGACGTTCGCCATCAACCCGCCTACACCTTGGCGGAGGCGGCACGCTACCTGAAGTTGCCGCAGGCCACGCTGCGCGCATGGGCCGTGGGGCGCGACTATCCGGTGGCCGACGGCCAGGGCCGCTTCAAGGCGTTGATCAAGCCGGCACGCGGCAAGCCGCCGCTGCTGTCGTTCTACAACCTGATCGAGGCGCACGTGCTGCGTGCGCTGCGCACCGCACACGGGGTGTCGATCAAGGCGCTGCGCGACTCGATTGCGTACGCCGAGCGCACGCTCAAGGTCGAGCGCCTCCTGCTGCGCGAAGACCTGCGCACCCACGGCGGCCGCGTGCTGCTCGATCACTACGGCAGCCTGATCGATCTCTCAGCGTCGGGGCAGATCGCGATCCGCAAGGCGCTGGAAGATCATCTGGCGCGCGTCGAGTGGGATGCCTGGAAGTTTCCGGTGCGTCTCTACCCTTATCCGACTGCAGCGCTCGACAGCGGCCGCCCGATCGCGATCGACGCCCACATCGCCTTCGGCAGGCCGGTGCTGGTGGCGCGCGGCGTCTCCACGCATGCGATTGCCGAGCGGCTCGATGCCGGCGAATCGGTGGCCGACCTCGCGGCGGACTACGACCTGACGCCCGCCGACATAGAGCAAGCTGCGCTGTACGAGCGCGCTGCGTAAGCGCGGCCGGGCGCTCGGCGTGGCCGGCATCGCGACCCGCGGCCCCGTCTACTTCACCGACCGCGACCTCGGCAAGCAGTTTCCCGCACGGCTGCGCGAGGCTGGCCTGGTCGTGGAGCGCCACGCGGACCACTTTGCGCACGACACCCCCGACGCCCAATGGTTGACCGCGGTGGGCGAACGCGGCTGGATCGTCGTCACCCACGACGAACGCATCCGCTACAAGGCCAACGAGCTGGCCGCGGTGATCGAGCATCGCATCGCGATGCTGCTGGTGGTGGGCCATGCGCCGCATGCGCAGCTCGCAGAGCACTTCGTGCAGACCATCGCGCGCATCGATGCGTTCGTGGCGACCCACCAGCCACCGTACATCGCGAAAGTCTATCGGCCGACGCCGAAGGAGCTGGCGCTGCGCCCGGACGCGCCGGGATCGGTCGTGCACTGGTACCCGCCTGCGAGATAGCGCCGGCGTCGACCCGCTACAGCTCACCGCGGAAGGCGCGGTGTTGGAGGGAGTTAAACGCAGCGTCAAACGCGTCGAGCGACTCACGTTGACTGGCACCCAATCGCGCGAGGGCCTCCGAACGACGTCCAAACTCCTCCCGCAACTCCGAGGGTGGGCGCAAGACAAGGAGTTCGGACAACTGCTTGATGTTGAGAGTGGGCTGACTGACCGTACGTAGCTCATTCTTGAAGTAGCGCTGAACAAACTCGGTCCTCAGATAGGTCGCCGTATACGGGCGATCGATCGAGTTTGCCAACGGCACGCGAGCCACCGCGCGAGCAATGTTGAAGCCCTTCACCGAAGGGTCGGCCAGAGCGATCACGCCGGTCGAGCCGACGCAGCTGACCAGGATCTCATCGCCCCGAAGACGCGAGCGCTTGTAGGAGCTCTCGATTGAGGGCGAGATCCGTTTTAGTGCCGCATGCTCAACCCTGCCGTTCTGCAAGTCACCGACACGAACCAAAGGGACACCATCTTCACAGTCCTCTCCCGGTTGCACGACGCCGTAGTTGATGGAGTCGCCCTCCCGTACGAGCGCATCGAGCCTGGCGAACGGAAACCTCTTCGGATTCGTAGCGGGGTCGCCGAACATGTCGAGGAAGATGGATTGGGTGAGGGTGTCGAGCTGAGCGAGCGCGGCGCGGCGCTTGGCCCGCAGCGCGTCCGCTTTGTCCAGGATCTCCGCAATCCGCCGCTGCTCGGGGAGAGGCGGGAGGGGAACTCGCACCCTCTTCAGGTCGGACAGAATGACCCTTCGAATCGCTGACCCAGTCTTCCGCTTCAAAGCGTCGTCAAGCACGCGTGGCGATCGCAGGACGTGCCCAAAGTACTTCGGATCGACTGCTTCAGCCCTGGGACGCAAGATCGCGAGTGAAGACAAGACCGCGAATGGCTTGTCAGTGCTGACTACATGCACCTTCCCTACCGTGCCGTCCTTCGAGAACAGAACGTCCCCCTGTTGTGGCGCGGAGTTGCCAGCCTTTGCCAGCCGATAGTCATCGTCGCTGATGAACGAGCAGCCGCTGAAGTCCAGAACCTCGTCGGTCACGTCCTTGACGGTCAGAAACGGGACTCCACGACCGATGTTCTTGGGCGTGTAGTGAGTGCCGTCAGTGACAAGATCGCACGCCGCCTCGATGGTCGCCGTGCGGATCACTTCAGCATCCCCTCCAACTCCTTCACCCCCCGCTGAATCTCCTCCTCCAGCTTCACCAACTCCGCCAGGATGTCCTTCGGCGCCCGATGCTCCACCGCCTCGTGCACCACCTCCTTGTATCGGTTGAGCGAGAGGTCGTAGCCCTGCGCAGCGATGTCGGCCTTCGGCACGCAGAAGCTCTGCGCGGTGCGCGGCCGTTCCCGCTCAGCGCCGTTGCGCTCCGCCCAGCGCGCCAGCACGTCGGGCAGGTTGTTCTTGGCATGCTCGTCGTCCGCCAGCGCCGTGTGCGGCAGCGGCCCGAGCTTGTCGTCCGCCAGCAGCGGCGTGCGCTTGTCGTCCAGGCTCCAGCCGTCCGCCTGCACGTCGTAGAACCACACATGGTCGGTGCCGCCGGAGTTGGTCTTGGTGAACAGCAGGATCGCGGTCGACACGCCCGCGTACGGCTTGAACACGCCGCCCGGCAGCTTGACCACGGCGTCAAGCTTCTGCGCCTCAACGAGCATACGGCGCAGCTGCTTGTGCGCGGTGCTCGAGCCGAACAGCACGCCATCGGGCACGATCACCGCGGCGCGGCCGCCCGGCTTGAGCAGGCGCAGGAACAGCGCCAGGAACAGCAGCTCGGTCTTCTTGGTCTTGACGATCTGCAGCAGATCCTTGGCGGTGTTCTCGTAGTCCAGGCTGCCGGCGAACGGCGGGTTGGCCAGCACCAGCGTGTACTTCTCGTCCTCGCCCGCGTGCTCTTGCGCCAGCGAGTCGCGGTAGCGGATGTCGGGGCTCTCCACGCCGTGCAGCAGCATGTTCATGCTGCCGATGCGCAGCATCGTGTTGTCGAAGTCGAAGCCGTGGAACATGCGGTGGTGAAAGTGCTCGCTGAGCTTCCTGTCATGCAGCAGCTTCGGGTGCCGCTCGCGCAGCGCCTCGCCCGCGGCCACCAGAAAGCCCGCGGTGCCGCAGGCCGGGTCGCAGATCACATCGGTGGGCTGCGGCGCCGTCAGCTCCACCATCAGCCGGATGATGTGGCGCGGCGTGCGGAACTGGCCGTTCTGCCCGGCGCTGGCGATCTTGCCCAGCATGTACTCGTAGACGTCGCCCTTGGTGTCGCGATCGGCCATCGGCACGTGGTCGAGCATGTCCACCACCTTGGCCAGCAGCGCCGGCGTGGGAATGGTGAAGCGCGCGTCCTTCATGTGGTGCGCGTAGGTGGAGTCTTCGCCGCCGAGCTGCTTGGGCAGGTCCGTGCGCAGAAACGGGAACACGTGCTCGGCGACCACCGTGTACATCTCACCCGCGGCCAGGTGCTTGAAGCGCGACCAGCGCAGGTCGTCGTAGGGGCGGCCCTTGGCGTCTCGGCCGGCGGGGAAGACGCGGCGCTCGAGGGCCTTCTTCTTCAGGCGTGCGGCCTTGTTCTCCTCGAGCGTGTGCAGGTCGTCCAGCCGCCGGATGAACAACAGGTAGGTGATCTGCTCGATCACCTCCAGCGGGTTGGAGATGCCGCCGGACCAGAAGGCGTCCCAGATGCGGTCGATCTGGGACTTGATTTCCCCGGTGATCACGATGTCGCCTCACGCTCCTGCAGGGACTTCAGGGTTCGGCCCTGCGAGTCCTTCCAATCGATACGCCCGTTTGAGTTCCGGCCCTGCACCACGGTCGCCGCCGCAGAGGGTGAACTGAAGACGTAGTCCTGAGAGAAACGGTAGACGTCGCCCTCGCGCACCAAGACACCGTTCCCAATCAACTCTTTGCGCAGATCATGCATGCTTCGCGCGTACTGCGGCAATGACGGCGCCTCCTCGACAACGGCCTGAGAACCGCTCTTCACGACAAAGCCCTGGCTGGATTCAAAGCCCGTCGCCACTACACCTTTCCCCTTGCAAATCAGGATCGTGACGGCAGACGGCGCGCGCGCCGTCGCTTGCTCGAACGCATGCACTCCAAGCACAGGAAGCATGCCGAGCATGTTCTCCAGGAACACTTGCATATCGGCCCGATCCGCTTCGCTGAGCGTGGGTTCGGCCGGTGCGTTGCCGTTGTCGAGGGGTGTGCGTTTTGCAGCCAGCGCCAACCTCACCAGATTCGACTCGAGAAACTGAACATGCGCTTTGTTCAATTGCCCAGCGGTCGCCATGAAGCACACGGCGCGAATCCAGAAGTCTTTCTGTGCGTAGTGGTTCTCAAGGCGCGGACGAATTGGGTCACCTTCGCCGATGTAGAGCATCTCTCCTTCGCCGTCTTCTCTCGGCCCGATGAGCAGGTACACACCCGTCTGTCGCAGTTCCTCGCGGACTTTCACTTGAGGGAACAAGGCACGCGGAAAGACGAGCGCCCTGCCTATCCAATTGCTGCGATCAACGACACGAAGTCCGTCGGGGTCGCCGTCGGCAACGAAGATGCGAAGAGAAAACGGGGTTGGCATCGGTCGCGCAGGCTAACCGAAGTGCCAACCGGGGCACATCAGTTCAAAGACCGATGGCAGCACCATCACTCCTCGGATCACACCCCCCACACCGCACCCCCGTCCGCGCATCGATCGTGATCCCATGCGCGTGCCCGGCCAGCTCGTTCCACTCGCCCCAGCGGTCGATCACGTGGCCGCGCCGCTCGCCACCACGCACAGCCCGTGAGCCTCAAGGCGCCTCCACGAACGCGTCGAGCGGCACCGCCTCGATCCGGTCGGCGAGCGTGTAGCGGCGGTTGCCCGGGTACACGACGTAGAGGGCGTCGAGCTTCAGGTCACCCATGGCAATCCGCATCGATGGCGTGAGGCTCGGCGCGTCGACGCGCTTGATCTCCACGCCCACGCGCTTGCCGTGCTTGAACATCAGCAGATCCAACTCGGCTCCTTGGTGCGTGGCCCAGAAGTAGGCCGCGTCGGGCTGCGTCAGGCGCAGCACCTGTTCGAGCGCGAATCCCTCCCATGAGGCACCAGACCTCGGATGCCGCGCCAGCTCGCCGGCCTCGCGGATGCCGAGCAACGCGTGCAGGTAGCCCGTATCGCGAAAGTAGATCTTGGGCGCCTTGACCTGTCGCTTGCCCAGGTTCTCGAACCAGGGCTGGAGTTGGCGCACCATGAACCCCTGCGTCAGCCAGTCGAGGTAGCGGCGCACGGTGGGCTCGCTCACGCCGAGTGAGCGCGCCGGGTCGGCCGCATTCCAGACCTGCCCGTGCACATGCGCCAGCATGGCCCAGAAGCGCATCATCGCCGGCGTCGCCACGTTGACGCCGAACTGCGGCAAGTCGCTCTGCACGAAGCGCTCTATCGCATTGCTGCACCAGGCATTGGCATCGACGTCGTTGGCGGCGGTGTACGCCGGCGGAAAGCCGCCGCGCAGCCAGAGGCGCGCGGTGTCGCGAACACCCACCTCCTGCAGATCGAAACCCGCGATCTCGATGACCTCGATGCGGCCGAGCAGCGTTTCGCTCGTTTGCCGAAGAAGCGTCGGACTGGCACTGCCCAGCAGCAGGTATTGGCCGGGCCGGTTGTCGCGGTCGATCAGCACGCGCAGGACGCGGAACAGTTCCGGTGCGTGCTGCACTTCGTCGATGACCACCAGGCCCTGCAGCGCCTCCAGCGCCGTCATCGGTTCGGCAAGGCTCGATCGGCTGGTGGGGCGTTCGAGATCGAAGTAGTTGGGATCGTCAGCGTTCAGGAACCGCCGCGCCAACGTCGACTTGCCGCACTGGCGCGGCCCGACCAGAACGACGGCACGCGACCGGCCGAGCGCGGTGCGGATGCGCTGCTCGAGGCGGGGGCGCGGAATCATGCGGCATCGTACGGCAGGATACATGAAATTCCAATACGTGATGTTCGAATTTCATGATTCATGACTGAGCCGAGTAGATCGCCCCTGCCGCCCGCAGCCGCTTGGCGACCACCGAGGCCAAGGTGGCCGGCGACACCACCTTCACCAGCTCGCCGTGCCTCAACACATCCATCGCCAGCTCCGTCGCATCCGCATACGGCACCCGCAGCGTCAACGACCCGTCGCTCTCCATCTTGGCCTCCTGCGCCGGATGCCACTGCTCGTGCCGCACCCACTGCGCCGCCTCGGGCGCAAAGCGCAGCGTGGCCCACTGGCTCTTCTGCTTCGCCCCCGCAAAGATCCCGTAGCCGCCGTCGAGCTCGGCCTCCACCTGCTTGATGGCCACGTCCTTGGCCTTGAGCTCGAGCACCACGCCGTCGCGGATGGCGTCGAGCGAGAAGCGGCGCAACCCATCGGTCTTGTGACACCAGGCGTCGAGGTACCAGGTGTTGCGGTAGTGCACCAGCCGCTGCGGTGACACGGTGCGCTTGCCCTCGGCCTTGCGGCCGCGGGTGTAGTACGTCATCTCGAGGCGGCGGCGCTGCATCAGCGCGCCGCCGGCCAGCTCGAAGATCCGGCCCGGCACCGGGCGCCGCGCCGGGGTGATGATCTTCACGCGCTTCATCAGCTCCTGCGCATCGCGCTCGCTGGTGCCGAGCATGCCGTGCAGCTTGTCCAGCAGCGGCTGCAGGTGGCGCGCCAGCATGCCGCCCTCGTCGAGCTCGCGGATCAGCTGGTGCATCGTGAGCAGCGCGTGGATCTCGCGCTCGCTGAACCACACGCCGGGCAGCTCGTGCTGCACCTGGGTGCGGCTGCCGGGCTGTGCGGCGTCGAACTTGTAGCCGTTGGCGAAGCGGTCGTAGACGATCGGCGCATCCATGCGGCTGCGCAGGTACTCCAGGTCACGCTTCAGCGTGGCCGGCGAGACGCCCAGCTCCTCCAAGAGCGCAGCAAAGCTCACGCAGCCGCGGTTGCGGATCAGCATCTCGATCTTGTAGAAGCGCTCGGTACGGTCCACAGATTGGCTGGGTAATGGCTCAACGCAGAAAGCTCATGCCGACCTTGGCTGCAGACTTGTCAAACGTGACAATGCGCTCGCAGCCGGCGTTGACCGCGCATTCGGCAATCAGCGCATCGGCCACGTCGCTGCCGCCGTCTGTCACGCGTGCGAGCGCCTGGGTCACGAGCTGCCGGCTCTCCACGGCGAGTTGCCGTGCATCGAGCAGGTCGCGCACCGTGGTGCGCAGCTCGGCCGCAGTGGCGCCGTACAAGCGCTTCAAGACCCAACAGGTCTCCACCAGCACGATGAGGCTGATATATCCGGGCTGGCGCTCGCTCAGCTCGTGCTCGATCAGCTTGGTGGCACGCGCTGACTGCGCCGGTTCGTCCTGCGCCAGGTAGCGCACCAGCACATTGGTGTCGAGCCCGATCACTTGCCGCGCCGCCGCTTGCTGGCACGGTCACGCGCAGCGGCCTCGGCCTGCACCGCAGCCGCCATGTCGTTCACGCTCGGGGCAGGCTTGGCACGCCCGGCAAAGCGGCCGCGCAGCACCTTCACGTCTTTGCGCAACGCCACCACGCGAAAGCCACCCGCCTCGTCGGGCACGAAGTCAACACGGTCGCCGGCCTGCAGACCCAGCGACTTGCGCACGGCCTGCGGAATGGTGATCTGCCCCTTGCTGGTCAACGTGGCGGCGGACACGATCTGGCACTCCTTACTGACGGTAAGGAATGCTACGTTTGCGCCCAGGTGACGTCAACCGGTCGGCTCGCCGCGGCACGCTGAGGCGCCTTGATCTGGCTCACGCCATGAGCCAGCGGCCGCCGATGCTGGCAGCGCCGGGGTCGTCCCGGCTCACGCCGGGGGTCGGCCCCCGGCTCCACTTCCAACCCGGAGCCTGCCATGAGCGCTGTCCAAGTCACCCTGCCGCTGGAGTTCAACCGCCCTGCCCGCGTCATCCATGACTGGTCCGACGCCGGCGGCACCGGCTTCGAGATCGGCTGGGACCACGCGCAGCACCGGCTCACGCCGCCTGTGATGCATCTGCAGGCCGGCAGCCCGGTGCGCCAGGGCTGGGAGGCCGGGCGCATCGTGTTCGGACCGCGCACGCGGGCTGCCACAGTGCATGTACGCAAGTGGCTGCAGCTGCGCCTCAACGCCTGGCAGCGCGGCCGCGCGTTCTGCACGCTGCAGGTCACGCCGGCGCTGCTGCGCCGCATCAGCGTGCCGGTGTGCCCGATCGTGCGCGAGCCGCTGGTGCACGGCACCGGCGGGCCGCTGGACGCGTCGGTGGACCGCGTGAACAACGATGCCGGCTACGCGGCCGGCAACCTGGCGGTGATGAGCGTGCGCGCCAACGTCGCCAAGGCCCACTACGCGTGGGACGATGCGATGGGCTTCGTGCGGCAGATCGAGGCGGGCTCACTCGGCGAGGTCGACGGGCTCAGCGCCGCGCAGTGGGCGCGGCTGGCGGTGCTCATGTCGTACGCCACGCCGCTGCCGCACGCGGTGGCCGCCGCGCTGCCCATGCTGGTGCTGCCGCCGCCGCGGCTGCGCCTGCTCAACGCGGTGCAGTGCCTGCAGGCGCTGCTCACCTTGCAGTTCACGCGCGAGGGCTACACGCAGCGCATCGCGGCACTGGCCGACCTGATGCCGTGCACCTACACGCGTGACGCGCTGCGCGGGCTGATGCACACGCTGCTGGCGCGGCGCATCGCGGCCGGCTTCTCGGATGACGCTTCTGCGCTGCGCCGTGCGCTGGAAGACGTGTGGGCCGATCCGCTGGTGCTGCGGCGCTGGCAGCGCCTGGCCACGGGACTCACCGAGGCGCAGTGCGAGCACGTGGTGCGCGAGGCGATGCGGCGGCGCCTGGCGGGCGGGCAGATCCGCTGGCTGCCGCGCGAGCTGGCCACCGAAGGCTGGGCGTTGGACACGCGTGGGTATGTGCCGGTCGTGCCCGCCGTGCCCGCTGCGCGGAGTGCGCAGGCTGCCCAGGCGGAGCACGCGGAGGCGGCCTAGTGCCGCGGCGGTGCGCGGCCGGCCTTCAGCCCTTGGCAGGCTCGTCAAACACCGTTTGCGCCGGGTTGGCCATTTCGATGTCGGCCCAGGTCGGCACGTCGAACGCGAGCTCGGCCACCGCGCAGGTGGGCATGTTGGTGATCTCGCGCACAAAGTAGTTGGCGAGCTCGGTGAGGCCTGGGTTGTGGCCCACCAGCATCACGCGCCCAGGGCCTTGGCCCAGCGCCTGGAGCACGCCGAGCAGTGCGTCGGGCGCGGCGTTGTAGAGGCGTTCGTCCGGCACGATGTCTTCGTGCGCGATGCCCATGGCCTGCGCCAGTTGCTGCGCGGTGGCCAGCGCGCGCGCCGCCGGGCTGCTGAGCACTGCATCGGGCCTCACGCCACGCTGCGCCAGGCGCTGGCCCATCGTGGCCGCCTCGCGCAGGCCGCGCTCGTCCAACGGGCGCTCGCGGTCGGGCAGCGCGGGGTTGCCCGGGCTCGCCTTGGCGTGGCGCACCAGATAGAGCGTCTTCATGACACGGGCCGTTGCAGCGCTTCTTCCAGCCGGCGCACCACCTCGTCCATCGACTCGTTGACGTGCATGCCCCGCTCGGCGTCAAAGAAGATCTCCGCGCCGTTGGCGCCCTTCTCCTTCACGGCCATCACCAGCCGCGCGTTCACCGCGATCGGTTGGCGGCTGCTCGAGATCACGTGTGTCAGCTTGATGAAACTGTTGGGCATGTTTACCTCCGGTGTGCTTGGGTTTCAGTGGCCGATCGCCGCGCCGTCGCTGCGCGGGTCGCTGCCGCCGTGGCGCGTGCCGGTGTGTGGATCGATCGTGATGCCGTGCGCGTGCCCGGCGAGCTCGTTCCACTCGCCCCAGCGGTCGATCAGGTGTCCGCGGCGCTGCAGCTCGGCAATGGCCTCGGGCGCAAAGCGCGCCTCGATGTGCAGCGTGTCGCGCGCCTCGCCGAGCGCAAAGCGGCCTGAGAGCCAGCGCGGCGCCTGCACCGCCTGCTGGATGTCGAGGCCGTGGTCGATCATGGCCACGTAGGCCTGCGCATGGATCTGCGGCTGGCCGTCGGCGCCCATGCAGCCGAGCACCGCCCACAGCTTCTCCTCTTTGAACGCCAGCGACGCGATCAGCGTGTGCAGCGGCGTCTTGCCCGGGCGCACGCAGTTGGGGTGCGCCGGGTCGAGCGAGAAGTACGCCGCGCGGTTCTGCAGCACCACGCCGGTGGCGCCGGCCGTCACGCACGAGCCGAACACGCCGTACAGCGAGTTGATCAGCGCGGCGGCGTTGCCTTGTGCGTCCACCGCGCCAATGAACACGGTGTCGCCGCGCAGGCTGCCGTGCGATGGCACGCGGTCCCACGGCAGCGCACGCGCCGGGTCCACCAGCGCGCGGCGCTCGTCGGCATAGGCCTTGGAGATGAGTCGCTCCATCGGCACGGGCACGAAGCGCGGGTCGGCCAGGTGGCAGTCGCGGTCGTGATATGCGATCTGCTTGGCCTGCACCATCAGGTGCACGAGCTCGGCACCGCCGGGCTTGATGCGGTGCAGCTCAAACGGCTCGAGCAGGTTGAGCATCTCCAGCACGGTGAAGCCTTGCGTCGGCGCCGGCGTCTCGTGAATGGTGATGCCGCGGTAGGTGCCGCTGATCGGCTCGCCCCAGTGCGCGCTCTGCACGGCGAGGTCGGCCTCGGTGAAGAAGCCGCCTTGCGCGCGCGCAAAGCGCGCCATCTCGCGCGCCACCTCGCCGGCGTAGAAGCCGGCGTGGCCATCCGCCGCCAGCGCATCGAGCGTGCGCGCGAGGTCGGGGTTCTTCAGCGTGCTGCCGGCAGCGGGCGCCCTGCCTCCGGGCAGGAAGATCGCGGCGCTCTCGGCGTGCGGCGCCAGCTCGGGCGCGGTGTCTTGAAGCCAGCGCGCGAGCCGCTCGCTCACCGGAAAGCCCTCGCGCGCATACGCGGTGGCCGCGGCCAGGTCTTGCTGCAGCGGCAGGCGGCCATAGGCGCGGTGCGCCTCGCACCAGCTCGCCACCGCGCCGGGCGTGGTGAGCGTGGCCGGCAGCACGCCGCGAAACGGGATCTCGGCGTGTCCGTGCGCACTGAACCACGCCGCGCTGGCGCTCGCCGCGGCGCGGCCGCCGCCATCGAGAAAACGCACCTTGCCGGTGGCCGCGTCGTGGATCAGCCAGAACGCGTCGCCGCCCAGGCCGGTCATGTGCGGGTAGATCACCGCCAGCGTGCTGCTGGCGGCGATGGCCGCGTCCACCGCGGAGCCGCCGGCTTCGAGCACGTCAACGCCGGCCTGGCTGGCGCGTGCGTGCGGGCAGGTGACCATGCCGCGGGCGGCGCTGACGGCGGCGCGCTCGGTGAAAGTGATGGGGGATGTGGCCACACCGGCATTCTGTGCCCAGCCGGTGTGCCGCCGACGCTGGTTTGACAAACCGCAAGGGTGTTCTGCAGGCCGGGCCTTAACGTGCCGCCATTGGATCTTTGCCTGGTGGAGGCATGCATGTCACTTCAACGCACCGCCTCGATCGCGGCCCTGATCGCCGCCACGTTCATCTTTGTCGACAGCGCCTTCTCGCAGCCGCGCGCACCCGAGACGGCGCCGGCCGCGGGGCCGATCGGCGCGGTGCCGCTCAACGATCGCGGCGCGGGCTCCACGGCGCTGCCAGCAGGCACAGCCAGCCTAGCAGCAACGCCACGCCGCCCAGTGGCGTGACGAGGCCCAGGCCGCGCACGCCGCCGAGCGTGATCGCGTAGAGGCTGCCCGAGAACAACAGCGTGCCGGTCACGAACAGCCAGCCGCTCGCGGGCGCGAGCCGGCCCGGCCAATGCGCACACGCCCAGGCCACCGCGAGCAGCGCGAGCGCGTGGATCAGCTGGTAACGCACGCCCACCTCAAAGGTAGCGAGATGCTCGGGCGCGAGGCGCGCCTTCAACGCGTGCGCGCCGAAGGCGCCGAGCCCCACGCCGGTGAAGCCCAGAACGCAGCCGAGGCTGAAGAACACGCGATCGATCATGGTGGGAGTCCCATGAAGTTCCCGCATCCAGAGCGGGAATTTCATGGTCGACAGGATCAACTGGCCGGCGCCAGCCCTCGGCTCGGGTTGATCAAGTACTTCTCCCCCGTGGCCCGTTTCCAGTAGCCCAGGATCACGTCGCGCTGCAGCGCCTCGGGCAGCGAGACCTCGCGCGTGTAGTGGCTGGCGAAGGTGGTCTTCAGCTCGTTGGCCACGCGCTGCTTGAGCGCTTGCGCCGCTTGCGGGCCCACCTTGGCGAGAAACGGCATCAGCAGCCAGCCGCCGATGCCCCAGGCCATGCCGAAGTTGCGATGGAACTCGGTGGGGCCGGTGTCGAGGCCGCCGTACAGGTACACCTGCTTGTGCGTGGTGGAGCCGTAGCGGCTGTAATCCTTGGCCTGGCTCAGCAGCGCGGCCTCCATGCAGCCGAGGATCTGCCCGGCCAGCTTGCCGCCGCCGGTGGCGTCAAACGCGATGGTGGCGCCGGTGGCCTTGAGCGCCTCGGTCAGGTCGCTCAGGAAACTCGGCGCGCTCGAGTCGCAAACGTATCGGGCGCCGGCCTTGCGCAGCAGATCGGCCTGCTCGGGCTTGCGCACGATGTTCACCAGCGGCACACCGTCGGCGAGGCAGATGCGGTTGAGCATCTGCCCCAGGTTGCTCGCCGCGGCGGTGTGCACCAGCGCCTTGTGGCCCTCGCGGCGCATCGTCTCCACCATGCCGAGCGCGGTGAGCGGGTTCACGAAGCACGACGCGCCTTCGGCCGGCCGGGTGCCGGGCGGCAGCACCAGGCACTGGTCTTCGCCGATGGTGCGGTACTGCGCATACATGGCGCCGCCGAGCATCGCCACCGTCTTGCCCACCAGCGCCTGCGCGGCGGGCGAGGTGCCCGCGGCCACCACCACGCCGGCGCCTTCATTGCCGCACGGCAGGGCCTGGCCCACGCGGCCGGCCATCGCGCGCATCAGGCGCTCGGGCACGCGCGCGGTGGCCTTGGCCTGCGCTCCGGTGCCGGTCACGGCCAAGGTGTTGTCCACGTCGGCGGCACCGAACAACAGCCCGATGTCCGACGGGTTGATCGGCGCCGCCTCCACGCGCACCACCACCTCGGTGGGCTTGGGCGGCACCACGTCCACGCTGTGCAGTGCGAGCTCGAGCTCGCCCGTGGGCGTGATCAAAGAGCGCATCTGCAGGCCGCGCTGAGGGGTGGGGAGGGTCATCGTGGGCTCCGGGTGCGGGATCGCGTTGATGTTATGCGCTTGCCACGCCGGCCTCGAACCGGCGCGCCTGCTGACGCATGCCTTTGGCGATGGCGCCCCACACGCGCGGCGGAAAGTCTTTGGGCAGCTCGCCTTCCACTTGGGCCAGCGCAACGTCCACCACCGCGACCAGCGCTTGCATGCGCGCCCATACATCAGGCCCGCAGAGCTGCGCCAGGCGCTGCCAGTGACGCGTCTGGATGTCGCGCAACCCATAGTGCACGTTCTTCTCGCCGCGAATGGCCATCGCGAGCTTCGCGCGCTGGTAAGCGATGTGGTTGGGCCCGTTGCCGATGATGGGCCAGGCCGACAGCACGTCGTAGAGCGGGGTGAGCGCAAAGCGGCCGCCGCGGTGGTGGTGGATTGAAAAGTTCTTCGCGTGACCATCGGTGGCGGCCATCAGCCAGAAGGCCAGCTGCGCGAGCGCAAAGGTCGCGCGATCCTCGGCTGCATGCTCGCTGCGCGCCAGCACCTGCAGGCAGTCGGCCACCGACGGCCCACCGTCTTGCTGGTACCTGCGGTCGGGGGCGATGCCCAGCGCCTGGCACAGGTCTTCTTGCGGCAGGCGCGCGATCCAGGCATTGTGGGGTGGCCTGAAGCGCGCTTTTTGCTCGGCGCCGGCTTCGATGCCCTGCCAGCGGCGGTCGAACCGCGTGACCACCAGGACCTTGGTCTCGCCGAACGTGGTCATCGCCGCGGGCGCCACGCCGAACCCCAGCGCAGACAAGATGCGGCCGCACAGCCACTCGTTCTCGACCGAGTCGCTCATGTCGGCGCGCATGTTGCCCACCAAGCCCAGCGGCAGCTTGAGGATGTGCGTGGTGGGCGTGGCGCCGTGCGGACGGTGCCACTTGCCACCCATGCGCAGCAGCGCGGTCTTCTCCTGCGCGCCGGCGATCGAAATGCGCAGGTCCTCTTCTTCCTGCTGGCCGAGCGGGGCGTCACTCGTGACCGACGCGATGATGCTGTCGACCTCGCGATCGCTCAACGGCTCGGCATCGATGCGGTTCCAGCCTTGCGGCTCCCGGCCCTGAGGCAGCAGTTGCACCGCGCCGACGCAATCGCGGCCGATGGCGGTGAGCAGGTCGAACGGATCCTCCGAGCGGGCATGAAAGCGCCGGCGCAGGCGGCGCCGGATGTCGGCGCTGTCGGGCAACAGGTTGTCGAAGTAGTGCGCCACGGCGGCGCCGCGGTGCTCGAGGTTGGCCGTGAACGGCAGTGACAGTGACAGGGCCCGCCCTTCCTCGGCGCGCGCCCAGTCTTCGCGGTAGCGCAGCACGGGCGCACCGGTGCGCAGCGTGGTCCACACGCCCACCGGCAGGCCGTTCATCCAGACGTGGAGCTCGGCCACGGTGCGCGCGCGCTACCAGCGGTCGTCGGCGGGCCGGCGCTTGGCGATACCCTTGGGTGCAGGTGGCGCGCTCGTCGGCCGAAGCACCATCTGCACCGCCAGCGCGTCGAGCACGCTCAGAAACTGCGCCACGCTCACGGCCGTGGGGTCGCGCTCGATGCGCGCCACGCGCGTCTGGCCCACGCCCAACAAAGCACCGAGCTGTGCCTGGCTCAGCCCACGCACCTTGCGCAGTGCGCGCAGGTGGCTGGCCAGCTGGCCGGGGGATTGAATGGGGTAGTCGTCCACTGGCGCAGCTTATGCCTTATAAGGCATTAATGCAACGTATGCCTTTAAAGGCATTAACTGCATTCATGCCGATCAAGGCATGGCCGGCGCGACACCCTCACCGCTGGATGCGGCCTCGCACCGGGAAGGCGCGGGCGATCGGCGGCACCGCCGCGGCGTGAGGCCTCAGCGCGCCGGTGCGCCGTGGCGCGCGCGCTCGATAGCCGCGGCCGCAGCCTGTTCGGCCGCGGCGGCGCGCTCCAGCGGCGCGAGCACTAGGCCGGCTTGCGCGTAGCGCAGGTTCTCGTAGAGCTCCGCCGTGGCGGGTGCCACGCCGAGCAGCGCATTCAGTGCGTCGCCGGGCTCGGCCTCCTCGAGCAGCTGGGTCACCTGCCGGACCACGTGCCGGTACTGCTCGGCGCTGGCTTGGCGCGGGTTGCGCTCGAGCCGCTCGAGCAGCACCGCCATCGCCGCCAGGTTGTGCAGCGCAGCGGGAAAGGTGGGTTGCCTCGTCTTTTCCATGCCTTCACACCTGAGGCGGCGCGGGGCGGATTCAAGAGGCGGTGCCGCGACGGCCACAAATACAGTTGCAATGTCACCGCAAGGTGACTAGACTCGCGTCACCGCGTGGTGACAAATGAGGTGAACCATGGACCGTCGTCGATTCATCCGGCTGGCCGGCGGGGGTGTGGTGCTGGCTGCGTCCGCGGGCACCGTGGGGTGTGCCGAGACTCTGCCGCCCGAGGCCGTGGCGCCGTGGAAGGGGCCGGGTGAAGAAGCCGACCTGCGGCGCTGGATCCTGTCGTACGCCATCCTGGCGCCGCACTCGCACAACCTGCAGTCGTGGCTGGTGGACCTGAAGACGCCGGGCGAGATCGTGCTGCGCTGCGACCTCACGCGCCTGCTGCCCGAGACCGACCCGTTCTCGCGCCAGATCATGATGAGCCACGGCACGTTCCTGGAGCTGTTCGACCTCGCGGCGCGCCAGCGCGGGCAGCGCGCCGAGATCACGCTGTTTCCCGAGGGCGCGTTCGGCGCCGACAAGATCGATCAGCGCCCGGTGGCACGCATCCGGCTGTTGCCCGATGCCGAGGCCAGGCCCGATCCGCTGTTCGGGCAGATCCTGCAGCGGCACACCAACCGCAACGCCTATGACCCGGCACGGCCGGTGCCGGCCGCGGCGTGGGCCGCGATGGCCGAGGCGGCCAAGGCCGAGGGCCTGCGCTTCGGCTTCGTCGGTGCCAACGACGCGGGCGCGCTGGCGCAGCACCGCGCCATCGCGGCCGAAGCGTGGCGCATCGAGCTGGTGACGCCGCGCACGCTGCTGGAGTCGTTCAAGGTGCTGCGCGTCGGCGCGGCCGAGGTGGCGCAGCATCGCGACGGCCTGACGGCGATGGAGCCTTCCGTGGTGTGGCTCACGCGGCTCGGGCTGTTCGACCGCAGCAAGGCGCCGGCCGCTGACAGCTTTGCGCTCAGCGGCCAGATCAAGGGCTTCAACCGCAATCTCGAGTCGACGCCGGCCTTCCTGTGGATGGTGAGCCAGGGCAACGACCGCGCCACGCAGGTGCGCGCCGGCCGCGCCTATGCACGCGTGCAGCTCGCCGCCACCGCGCACGGCGTGGCGATGCAGCCGCTGTCGCAGGCGCTGCAGGAGTATCCCGAGCAGGCCGGGCCTTATGCCGAGATCCGCAAGCTGCTCGATGCGCCGACGCCGCAACACACGGTGCAGATGTGGGCGCGCGTGGGCTTTGCGCAGCCGGTGCCGCCGGCGCCGCGCCGCGGGCTGGATGCGCATGTGATCTGATCCGGCGATGGCCACAGGCACCCGCACCCGCGACCGCGCCGCCACCGAAGAGCGCATCCTCGCCGCGGTGGGCGAGGTGCTGGCGCGCGACGGCTTTGGCGCCATCGGCATCAACACCATCGCGCGCGAGGCGCAGGTGGACAAGGTGCTGATCTACCGCTACTTCGGGGGCCTGCCCGAGCTGCTCAAGACCTGGGGCGCGAGCGGCCGCTTCTGGCCCAGCACCGACGAGCTGCTCGGCCCCGACCCGCAGGCGGTGCTGGCACTGCCGGCGGCCGAGCGCTTTGCGCTGTTCTTCGAACGCTTCATCGACGCGCTGCGCGCGCGCCCGCTGACGATCGAGATCCTCGCCGCGGAGGTGGTGCAGCGCAACGAGCTGACGGCGATCCTGGAGACCGAGCGCGAGCAGTGGGGCGCCAAGGCCGAGGCCTTGTTCGGCGGCGCGGACTTCGAGCAGCGGCCGCACCTGCGCGGCCTCACGCTGATGCTGGTGGCCGGCGTGCAATACATGCTGGTGCGCGCGCGCAAGATCCGGCTGTTCGGCGGGCTCGATCTGCGGCGCGACGCCGACTGGGCCGCGCTCAAGGCCTCGCTGCGGGCGACCGCGCTGCAGCTGTTTGCGGCGCCGACGGAGCGCGCCCAACCGCGCGCGTCACCGCGCTCAGCGCCAAAGCCATCAGCACCACGCCGCTGATCTGCAGCACGCTCAGCGCGCGGCCGTACACCGCCCAGTCGATCAGCACCGCCGCGGCCGGGTAGACAAACTGCAGCAGCGCGATGCGGCCCGTGCTCAAGCGCGCCATGCCGGCATAGAGCACCACGTAGGCCAGGCCGGTGTGGATCACGCCGAGCCCCACCAGCCAGGCCCAGCCCGATCCCCACGCCGGCCAGCCATGTGACACCGGCCACCATCCGAGCGCCACGCTGCCCACCGTGCACTGCCACCAGGCGAGCGCGAACGAGCTGGCGCCATCGTCCTTGGCCCGCTGGGCGATCAGCGTGACGGCGGCGTAGCTCAGCGAGCCGCCCAGGCACATCAGCAGGCCGATGGCGTAGCGGCTGCTCATCGCGATGTCGGTGGCGCTGCCGTCGAGCAACCCGGTGGCCAGCGTGAGCCCGATCAAGGCGAGCAGCGTGGCGCCCAACTGACGGCGCGTCACGCGTTCGCGCAGCCACCAGGCACCGAGCGCCAGCACCCACAGCGGCTGCACGTGGAACACCACCGTTGCCACGCCGATCGACGTGCGCTCGATGGCGGCGAAGAACAACGCCCAGTTGGTGATCATCAGCACGCCGGCCGCCAGCGCCACCGCGAGTGCCTTGCCGCGCAGCGCCAGCTCGCCTAACCGACGCGTGGCCGCGCCCCACAGCAGCAGCGCCGCGCCGCCGAACACGCAGCGGAACCACACCGTGGTGAGCGGGTGCTGCCCGGCCTCTTCGACGAAGACACCGATCGTGCCGAGCAGCAGGCCGCCGGCCACCATCAGCGCCACGCCGTGCGCGGCGGCACCGTGCTCGGCGCGCGAGGGGGCGACCGCAGCGGTGGTGGCCATGGCGGCGCCAATGTGGCCGCGGCGGAGCGTGCGGTAAAGCGAATCATTTTGAGGCTTAGTATTCGGTTCTCGAATACCAGAGTCCTCGATGCCCGCCACCGACCTGCAGCTCGACTGGTTGCGCGCCTTCGTCGCGGTGGTGGACGCCGGCTCGCTCACCGCGGCGGCGCCGCAGGTGCACCGCTCGCAGTCGGCGCTGAGCATGCAGTTGAAGAAGCTGGAAGACGCGGTGGGCCGCGCGGTGCTCACGCGCGGGCCGCGCCACCTGGAGCTCACGCCCACCGGCGTGGAACTGCTGGGCTACGCGCGCCGTCTGCTGGAGCTGCACGGCGAGGCGTGCGCCGCCGTGCGCGGCGCCGAGCTCATCGGCCGCGTGAACCTCGGCGTGCCCGATGACTATGCCGCCGCCTACCTGACGCCGGTGCTGCGCAGCTTTGCCACGCGCCACGCCGGCGTGGAGATCACGCTGGTGTGCGAACAGAGCACGCTGCTGATTCCCAGGCTCTCGCGCGGCGAGCTCGACCTCGCGGTGGTCACGCGCGACAAGCCCAGCCGCGGCACGCTGCTGTTCCACGAGCCGCTGGTGTGGGTGGGCGCTTCGGCGCACGAGGCCTGGCGGCGCGACCCGCTGCCGATTGCCGTGTACGAGCCGGGCAGCCTGGCGCGGCGCGACGCGCTGGCCTCGCTGGCCGCGCTGAAGCGGCGTTATCGCATCGTGTACAACAGCTCGAGCCTGGTGGGCCACATCGCCGCGGTGGAAAGCGGGCTCGCGGTGGCCGTGCTCACCCGCTGCAGCATGCCGGCTCACCTGGTGCTGTTGCAGGAGAAGCACGGCCTGCCCGCGCTGCCCACGCTGGAGGTGGCGCTGCTGCGCAGCCGGGCCAGCAAAGGCTCGGGCGCGGTCGATGCGATGCACGAGCAGGTGCTGCGCACGCTGCGCAGGGCGGCTTGAGCGCCGCCGGCGGCGTAAGGCCCGGCGCCACCGCGCCGACACACGGTGCGTCGTTTTCGTGATCGAGATCAACGTGGCGCGGTGTGGCGCGCACTACCTTGCCGCGACCACCGATCAGCAGGAAAGGTTCGTCATGGAAGAACAAGCTCGCATCACACGTGCGCGGGTCGCGCGCGCCGCCGCCGGTCTGGCGTTGCTGGCGCCGTCGGCTGTGGCGCTCGCAGCTGGATTTCAGCTCAACGAGAACTCAACCTCGGGGCTCGGCACCGCGTTCGCATCGGGCGCCGCGGCGTCCGAGGACGCCACCACGCTGTGGTCCAACGCCGCCGGCATCTCGCGCCTGCGCTCCACGCAGGGTGCCGTCGCGGTGCATCTGGTCAAGCCGTCGATCAAGTTCGGCGACCAGGGGTCGGCCGCCGCGCTGGGCCAGCCGCTCGGCGGCAACGGCGGCGACGCCGGTGGCGTGAACGTGGTGCCCAACGGCTACGTCGTGTTCCCGATCAACGCGCAGTGGTCGGCCGGCGTGGGCCTCAACGCGCCGTGGGGCCTGGTCACCGAGTACGACGAGGGCTGGGTCGGGCGCTTTCAGGCGCTCAAGTCGAGCATCCAGACGATCAACCTCAACCCGGCCGTCTCGTGGAAGCCGATGTCCAACCTGGCGGTGGGGTTGGGACTGAACTTCCAGTACATCAAGGCGGAGTTCACCAACCAAGTCAACTACACCGCCGCCATCCTGCAGGCCGCGGGCTTGGCCGGCATCCCGGTGAACCCGGTCGACGTGGCGGGACTGGAGACGCGCGCGCGCGTCGAGGGCTCTGACAGCGCCTGGGGCTGGAACGCGGGGCTCCTGTTCGACATTGACGCCAACAGCCGCGTGGGCCTGTCGTACCGCTCGCCCATCAAGTACAAGATCGACGGCGACGCCACGTTCCAGAACCCGGCCGCGCCGCTGGCGCCGGCGCCGCTCGTGGCCGCGGTCAACGCGCAGCTCGCCAACACCGCGATCACGTCGGAGGTGAAGCTGCCGGCGATCGTCAACCTGTCGTACTTCCGCACGCTCAACTCCCAATGGGACGTGCTGGCCGACGCGCAGTGGACCGGCTGGTCGTCGATCAAGGACCTGACCTTCGTGCGCAGCAACGGCAGCGTGCTGTCGAGCACGCCGGAGAACTTCAAGGACACGTGGAAGTTCGCGCTCGGCGCGCACTACCGCTATGACGCCAAGTGGACGCTGCGCGCCGGCGTGGCGCTCGACAAGTCGCCGGTGCAGACCGAGTTCCGCACACCGCGCCTGCCCGACGCCGACCGCACGTGGTTGACTGCCGGCGTGCAATACAAGCTCAACCCGCAAGCGGTGCTCGATTTCGGCGCCGGCTACATCTGGGTCAAGGACGCGGCGATCGACTCCAACCCCAGCGGCGCACCCGCCGCGACGGCGGCATTCGGCCGGCTGCGCGGCAGCTACGACGCCAACGTGGTGCTGCTGTCGGGGCAGTTCACGTACACGTTCTGAAGTCCGGACCGGTTCTCAGTCGATGCGCAGCACCACGTTGCCCGCCACCTTGCCGCTCTCAACCAGCTGGTGCGCGCGGGCGCACTCGGCGAGCGGCAGGCGCTCGGCCACGTTGTGCTGCAGCTCGCCGCGCGCCAGCATCGGCTGCAAGGTATTGAGCGCGCGCTCGCGGTCGGCCGCGCTCAGGTTGTAAACGATGAAGCAGTGGATCGTCGCGTTCTTGACGATCGCGGGGAAGAACGGCAGCGCGATCTCGGCGGCGCCGCTGCCGTAGATGGCCAGGTCGCCGCCGGCTCCAAGCATGGCCAGGTCGGCCGCGATGTTGGCGGCGGCGTCGACCTCGATGATGCGATCGAACCCTTTGCCGCCGGTGAGCGCGGCGGCGCGCGCGGGCAGCTCCTCGCGCTTGTAGTCGACGGTGGCATCGGCCCCGGCCTGGAGCGCGAGCTTCGCCTTGGCTTCGCTGCTCACCGTGGCCACTACTTGCGCCGCGCCGAGGCGGCGCGCGAACTGCACCGCGTAGTGCCCCACCGCGCCGGCGCCGCCGGCCACCAGCACGCGGCGGCCCGCGACGCCTTGGCCCACCAGCACCGCCTGCAGCGCGGTGAGCGCGGGGATGCCGAGGCACGCGCCGGCCTCGCCGGGAACCGCCTCGGGCAGCGGCACGGCCTGCGCGGCCGGCAGCACGATGCACTGCGCCGCGGTGCCGAACGGGCGCTGCCACTGGCCGTTCCAGGTCCACACGCGTTCGCCGATGCGCGACGCCGGCACGCCGGCGCCCACCGCGTCGATCAGGCCGGCGCCATCGCTGTGCGGCGTGATCTGCGGAAACGCCAGCGTCTTGCTGCGCAAGCCCAGACGCGACTTGACGTCGCTCGGGTTCACGCCCGACCACTGCAGCCTGACGCGCACCTCACCGGCCTGCGGCTCGGGCGTGGGCAGGTCGACGAGCTTCAACACCTCGGCGGCGGCGCCTGTGTGTGTGTAGACGATGGCTTTCATGTCAGCGGCGCACGGGGAGCAGCGAGCGGAGCGAGCGCGGGGGTTTCATGGCGCGCAGTATGCGGCGGCGCCCCTCGACCGCCACCTGTGGGGTGAATCCGGTGGCGCGCGCAAAGGCCCTGCGCACGACGCCGGTTCTGGGCGTCGCGGGCGCACAATGCGCGCCGCGGCGTCAGGCTCGCATGGAGGGACACCATGGGCGACAGCACCACAACCGACAACACCGGCTCCGGCCGCACCGTGGCCTCGGGGCGCGGCGTTGAATGGTGGAGCGAGGCCTGGGCGCTGTTCATGAAGGCCGCCGGCATGTGGCTCGTGCTGTCGATCATCATGATCATCATCTTCATGGTGCTCGGCTTCATCCCGATCCTGGGCGGGCTGGCGGTGGCCGTGTTGTTCCCGGTGTTCATGGCGAGCTGGCTCCTGGCCGCGCGCAAGGTCGAAGGCGGCGGCACGCTCGAGCCGGGCGATCTGTTCACGCCGCTGCAGGGCGACAGGGTGATGCCGCTGCTGATCCTCGGGGCGATCCTGCTGGCCTTCGGTGTGGCGGTCTTCATCGTGGCCGGCCTGCTCGGCGCGGGCGCCATCTTCGGCGTGGCCGCCGGCGGCGCCGACCGCAGCGTCGGCACGGCGCTCACCGCGCTCGGAGCGGGCTTCATCGCGCTGCTGGCAATGCTCGCCATCAGCGTCGTCGCGTCGATGGCGCTGTGGTTCGCGCCGGCGCTGGTGATGTTTCGCGGCACGGCGCCGGTCGACGCGTTGAAGATCAGCTTCGCCGCGTGCCTGCGCAACATCGTGCCGTTTCTGCTGTGGGGCCTGCTCTACATCGTGGCGGCGATCGTGGCGTCGATCCCGTTCGGCCTGGGGTGGATCGTGCTGGCGCCGCTGGTGATGATCTCGCTGTACGTGTCGTACCGCGACGTGTTCGGCGCCTGAGCGCGCCGCGCTGGAAGGAGGCTCGCGATGGATCCGGTTTCGATCGATCGCCGGCAGACGCTCGCCGCGCTCGCCGCAGCGCCATGGCTCGGCACGGCCGCATCGGTGCACGCCGCCGGCGCCACGATGCAGGCCTGGCCGCTCAACGCGCCCAAACGCACCGGCATCCACGACGTGGCCCCCGCCCCCGACGGCGGCGTGTGGTTCAGCGCGCAGCGCAGCGGCCACCTGGGCTGGTTCGATCCCAAGAGCGGCAAGGTGGAGCTGATTGCGCTGGGCTCCGGCTCGTCGCCGCACGGCGTGATCCAGGGACCCGACAAGGCCGCATGGCTCACCGACAGCGGCCAGAACGCCATGGTGCGCGTGGGCTGGCCCGAGCGGCAGGTGCGCGTGTTCAAGCTGCCCGAGGGCACGCCGTACACCAACCTCAACACCTGCGCCTTCGGCGCCGACGGCGACTGCTGGTTCACCGGGCAGGCCGGCGTGATCGGCAAGGTGAACGTGAAGACCGGCGAGGTGATGGTCAAGGACGCGCCGCGCGGCCGCGGCCCGTACGGCATCTGCGCCACGCCGAGCGGCGACGTGTGGTACTGCTCGCTGGCCGCGAGCTTCATCGCGCAGATCGATCTGAAGACCGGCGAATCGCGCATCGTCGAGCCGCCCACCAAAGGCCAGGGCGCGCGCCGCGTCTGGAGCGACAGCCACGGCCGCATCTGGGTCAGCGAGTGGAACTCGGGCCAGGTGTCGATGCACGACCCGCGCGCCCGCATCGCCGGTGGCTTGTGGAAGGCCTGGAAGCTGCCGGGCGACGGACCGCGCACCTACGCGGTGTACGTGGACGACAAGGACATGGTGTGGCTGAGCGACTTCGGCGCCAACGCCGTGGTGCGCTTCGATCCGCAGCGCGAAACGTTCGACAGCTGGAAGCACCCGCGCGAGTCGGCCAACGTGCGCCAGATCCTCGGCCGGCCGGGTGAGGTGTGGCTGCCTGAAAGCGGCACCGAGCACATCGCGGTGATGCGCACGGCCTGAGGAGAGAGCCGTGGCTTCAGCCGTACGGCGCGATGCCGATCAGCGCGGCGTGCAGCCAGAAGGTGAACAGCGCCCACACCGCCACGCCGATCACCACCGCCAGCACGCTGGCCATCGCCTGCCCCGGCGCGCGCTGCACGCCGGCGGCGCGGTCACGCCGACGCAGCGACACGAAGCACGCCACCGCCCACAGCAGGAAGCCGCCGAACAGCAGCACGTCGGCAGCGGTGCGCGTGGCCTGCAGGTGACCCAGCGCCCACAGCGCGGTGCCCAGCACCATCGGGTGGCCGACCCAGGCTTTGAAGTGGTTGCGCGGAACGTAGGCGGCGCTGATCAGCACGAAGGCGGCCAGCGTCAGCACGCCGGCCAGCGTGCGCGCCCACGGCGCGGGCTGCATCACCACGATCGGTTGCCGCAGCGTGAGGCTGTAGCCCCACACGATCAGCCCCAGGCCGATGGCCGACACCAGCGAGTACAGCCCGCGCCAGGGTCCGGCGCCGTGGCGTCCGATGAAGCGGCTGCGTGCGCCGTCGGCGACGATGCGCGTGCTGTGCAGCCCCAGGAACAACAGCAGCCCGGCGATCAGTACGGTCATGCAGGCCCTCCCTCGCTGGTGCAAGGCGCACATCATGCACCGGTCGCGCACACGACGGCCCACGGTGCGGGGTTTGGCGCAATGGACAACGGCTTCCTCGGTCGCCCAATAATGCCGGGCGGCAACGGGGGAGGCCATCACGGCACGCGACGCAGCACCGCAGAGCAAGACGATGCAGCCGACGGGCCGGCGGCCGCTGCGCCGCCGCGAGGACCTGCGCGTGCCGGCCCTGGCCGCCGCCAGCGCCGCCCTGGCGCAGGCGCGCGGTATCGATCGCATCGAGGCGTGTCTGGTCGAGCGCGCGCTGCAGCTCACCCTGGCGCAGCGTGTGCTGCTGGTGCGCGAGTCGGGCGGCGAACGCACCGTCGCCTTGGCGCGCCTGCCGCGCGGCGAAGACGCACAGCTGCTGCTGAGCCTGATCGGGCCGTGGCTCGACGAGGCGCTGCGCGGGCGCACCGCGCGGCTGCGTCACGGCCCGCGCGGCGCGGCGCCGGCCCGACAGCGCTCGTGCATCGTCACGCCCCTGGTGGCCGATGACGAGGTGCTCGGCCACTTGTATGCCGACGTCGAAGGCCGCGCCGGCCGCTTCGACGGCGCCGACCGCGACCTGCTGACCGCCCTGGCCATGCAGGGCGCGGCGGCCATCGCCCGCTGGCGCGCCGTCGGCAGAGAGCGCCTCGCGCGCCCAGGCCATAACGCCGAGCTGGCGCAACTGGCCGGCGAGAACCGGCGCCTGCTGGCCGAGGCCGAACAGCGTGACGCCGAGCTGGCGGTCAACAACAGCATCCAGCAAGGTCTGTCTCGCGCGCTGGACTTCCAGAGCATCGTCGATCTGGTCGGCGACACGCTACGCCGCGTGCTGCATTCCGAAGACATCGGCATCCGCTGGATCGAGCCGGGCAACCAGCTCGTGCGGCCGCTCTACGTCATCGAGCACGGACAACGCAAGACCTTGCCGCCGCGGCCGATGCGCCAGCACGGTCCCGGGCCGACCGTGATCGCCACGCGGCAGCCCCTGGTGTTCAACAGCGCGGCGCAGCTTGCCGCGGCCGGCTTTCCCGGCCTCCCCGGGCCCGACCCCGCGCGCTCGACCGCGTTCGTGCCGGTGCCGGGCAGCAACCGCATTTGCGCCGTGATCACGATCGAAGACTTCAAACGCGACAACGCCTACGGCGAGGCCGAGGTGCGCTTGCTGCAGACGGTGGCCGGCAGCATGGGCGTGGCGCTGGAGAACGTGCGGCTGTTCAATGAGGCCAAGGAAGCACTGGAGCGGCAGACCGCGACGGCCGAGGTGCTGAAGGTGATCAGCGAGTCGCCGACGGACGTGCAGCCGGTGTTCGATGCCATTGCCGATCGCGCGATGGCGTTGTGCAAGGCTGCGGTCGGAGGCGTGGCGCGGCTCGACGGCGAGCTGGTGCACCTGGTGGCGTACCGCGGCGTCACGGCCGAGGCCGGTGCCGCAATGCAGGCGGGGTTTCCGCGCAAGCTCGATCGCAGTTCGATCCTCGGCCGCGCCATGGTCGAGCGCGCGCCGGTGCAGATTCCCGACGTGTTCGCCGATCCCGAGTACGGCCTGAAAAGTGCCACCCGGGTGGCCGGCTACCGCAGCAACATGGCGGTGCCGTTGCTCAAGGACGGCCAGGTGATCGGAGCGATCGCGGTGACGCGGCCGGCCATCGGCGCCTTCCCTCCGGACCAGGTCACGCTGCTGCAGACCTTCGCCGACCAGGCAGTGATTGCGATCGAGAACGTGCGGCTGTTCAACGAGACCAAGGAAGCACTGGAGCGGCAGACCGCGATGGCCGAGGTGCTGCAGGTGATCGGCAACTCGGTGGCCGACACCACGCCGGTGTTCGAGGCCATCCTCGACCGTTGTCAGCACCTGTTCGCCACCGAGCAGCTTGGCATCTTCCGCGTCGGCGACGATGGGCGGCTGCATGCCGCCGCATTCCGCGGCCCAATGCTCCAAGGGGTGGTGCAGACCTTTCCGCGCCCGCTCGATGAGACTGCGAGCGGCGTCGCGATCCGCCAGCGGCGGCCGCTCCACATCGCCGACGTGCTGGGCGCAGCTGACGTGCCGGCCGCATCGCGCGCGGTGGCCGAGCGCTCGGGCAACTACTCGATGACGGTCGCGCCGATGCTCTGGCAGGACAGGGGTGTCGGCTCGATCGTGCTGTTGAGCCAGCCGCCGCGGCCGTTTGCCGAAAAGGAAATCGCGCTGCTGAAGACCTTCGCCGACCAGGCGGTGATCGCGATCCAGAATGCGCAGCTGTTCAACGAAACCCACGAGGCGCTGGAGCGACAGACGGCGACGGCGGAGATCCTCAAGGTCATCAGCGCCTCGCCCACCGACACCGGGCCGGTGTTCGACACCATCGCCGAGCGCGCGGCGCGGCTGACCGGCGCCCACTACGGCATGGTGTTCCGCTACGACGGCGCGCTGATCCACGTGGCGAGTACCTTCGGCGTCAACCCGCAGGGCGTGCAAGCCGCCCGCCGGCTGTTCCCCATGCCGCCGGGCGACGGCTCGGTCACCGCGATGGCGATCCGCGACGGCGCGGTGCGCATGGTGCCCGACGTGTTCGCGCTGTCGACCGCGTCGTACGCGACACAGGAGGTCGCCCGCTCCACCGGCTACCGCAGCGTGCTCAGCGTGCCGATGACCCACGCCGGCGCGACGATGGGCGCACTGACCGTGATGCGGCCGGAAGCGGGGCCGTTTCCCGACAAGTCGATCGAGCTGCTGAACACCTTCACCCGCCAGGCGGTGATCGCGATCGAGAACACCCGGCTGTTCAACGAGACCAAGGAGGCTCTGCAGCAGCTGACCGCCAGCGCGGACATTCTTCAGGTCATCGCCGCTTCGCCGACCGACGTGCAGCCGGTGTTCGACGCCATCGTGCGCGCCGGCGTGCGCATGTTCACGCAGGCTGCTGTCGCGGTGACGCGGCCCGAAGCGGGCGAGGTGCGGATGATGGCGATCGCCGAAAGCGACGCCGACCTGGCTGCGCGCTGGCGCAGCTTGTTCCCGTTTCCGTTGAGCCGCGACTACATGCACGGCGCAGCGCTGCTCGATGGCCGCATGGTCGACGTGCCCGATGTGCTGGCTGCCGACGGCAGCGGGTTCGAGGTCGGCAAGCGCAACTTCGCGACCTCCGGCTACCGCGCGATGACCGTGGTGCCCATGATGCGTGAAGGGGTCGCCGTCGGCGCGGTGTCGGTGATCCGGTTGGCCCCCGGTCCCCTGTCGGACAAGCAGATCGCGTTGCTCAGGACGTTTGCCGATCAGGCGGTGATCGCGATCGAGAACGTGCGGCTCTTCAAGGAGACCCAGGAGGCGCTGGAGCAGCAGAAGGCCACGGCCGACGTGTTGCGCGTCATCAGCCAGTCGCCCGGCGACATCCAGCCGGTGTTCAAGGCCATCGTCAACACCGCCCTGCAGCTCTTCGGCGTGGACCAAGCCGGTCTGATCGCGCGCGAAGGCGACAGCTACCGCGTGATGTCGGTGGCCAGGCCGGGCCAGCCGGCCACCGATCCGCTGCCGGACCTGGTGCCGCTCGATGCGCAGGTTGACTTCCCGTCGCAGGCCATCCTGAACCGGACGATGGTGCACGTGCCGGACTGGACGGCGGTCGATCTACCGCCGCGTGAGCGGCAGATCCACGACAAGTACGGCTTCAAGTCGGCGCTGATGCTGCCGATCATGCGCGGCGACGAGTGCTTCGGCGCGATCGGCGTGCTGCGCAAGACGGTGCGCCCATTCGCCGAAAAGGAGCTCGCGCTGATGCGGGCCTTCGTGAGCCAGGCCGAGATCGCGATCGAGAGCGCGCGCCTTTTCAGCGAAACCAAGGAGGCGCTGGAACGGCAGACCGCCACGGCAGAGATCCTGCGCGTGATCAGTGGCTCGGTCACCGACACGCAGCCGGTGTTCGACGCCATCGTTGGCAGCTGCCGGCGCTTGTTCGGTGGCAAGGCGGTCGCTCTGGCATTGCCCAGGAACCATCTGATCGAGAGCGTCGCTTTCGCCAGTGACACGATGGCCGACGGCAGCTCGGCGTACTCCGGCGCCGTGCTCGAGCCCTGGCCCCTGGATCGCTGCAGCGCGGCCGGCAGCTGCATCCTGGATTCCAGCTTGATCCATGTCCCAGACACCGAGCAAGCGACCCGGCGATTCCCACGCATGCGCGAGCTGGCGATTGCACTGGGGTACCGCTCCGGCTTGTTCGTGCCGTTGCTGCGCGAAGGCAAGGCCATCGGTTGCATGGCCATCCTGCGCGGACAGGTGGGCGCCTTCGACGACAAGGAGATCGCGCTCGCTCGCACCTTTGCCGACCAGGCCGTGATCGCCATCGAGAACGCCCGGCTGTTCAACGAGACCAACGAGGCCTTGGAGCGGCAGACCGCCACGGCCGAAGTGCTGAAGGTGATCAGCGCCTCGCCGACCAACGTGCAGCCGGTGCTCGACGTGGTGGCACAACGCGCCGCCGCGCTGTGCGATGCCGACTGGGACACCGTGTGGCTCGTCTCGGGAGCGTCACTGCGCCTGGCCGCACACTGGCTGCGCGCCCCCGACCGCAGCCCGTCGGGCGATCCGGGGCAACTGGAGATCGCGCTGCAGGCCAGCACGCCGAGCGCTCGCGCCGCCGCGCTGCGCGAGGTGGTGCACATCCACGACATCGTGCCGCTGCTCGATACCGAATACCCCGACACGCGCGCGCTGCAACAGCGCTTCGGTTTCCGCACGGTGCTCTCGGTGCCGATGATGCGCGACGGCGTGGCGATTGGGGTGGTCGGTCTGAACCGCCGCGAGCCGCGCCCGTTCGAAGCCGACGAAATCGCGCTCGTGCAGACCTTCGCCGACCAGGCCGTGATCGCCATCGAGAACGTGCGCCTGTTCAAGGAGACCAAGGAGGCGCTGGAGCAGCAGGCCGCGTCGGCCGAGGTGCTGGGCGCGATCAGCCAGTCGATGTCGGATCCGGCGCCGGTGTTCGAACGCATCCTCGATGCCTGCGCCCGCTTGACGCCGTTCCAGCGCATGGCGATCTTCCTGCGCCACGACGAGCAGGTGGACCTGGCCGCCTATCGCGACCGCTCGCCGCGCGAGGCCGAGCTGGCCGCGGCGCTGAAGGCCACCTTTCCGCAGCCGTTCGTCGACACGCCGATGGCGCGGGCCAGCGCCGAGCGCAAGGCTCTGTTCTTCGGCGACGTGCTGAACGACCCGCAGGCGCCCGAGTCGCTGCGCCAGGCGGCGCAGCGCATGGGCAGCTTCTCGGTGCTAGTGGCACCACTGTGGTGGGACGAGCGCGTCATCGGCGCCTTTCACATCGCGCGCGACGCGCACGACGGCTTCACCGAGAAAGAGATGGCGCTGCTGCGCTCCTTCGCCGACCAGGCGGTGATCGCGATCCAGAACGCGCGGCTGTTCAACGAGACCAAGGAGGCGCTGGAGAAACAAACCGCCACTGCGGAGATCCTGCGCGTGATCTCGAGCTCACCGACCAGCACGCAGCCTGTGTTCGACGCCATCGGCGAGCGCGCTGCAAAGCTGTGCGATGCGCACTACGGCTTCGTGTTCACGTTCGACGGCCAGAGCATCCAGATCGGCGGCGCCTTCGGACTCGACGCCAACGGCCTGCAGGCGATACGCGACGTATTCCCCATGCCGCCCAGCAGCAACTCGATCGCGGCGCGGGCGATCCGCGAGCGTGCGGTGATCAACCTCGCCGACGTGCTCGCCGAGGCCGACTACGCACCAATCGGGACCGCGCTACGTGCGGGCTTTCGCAGCAGCCTCGGCGTCCCTATGCTGCAAGATGACGAGGTCGTCGGCGCGATCACCGTGGCGCGGCTGACGATCGGTGCGTTTGCCGACAGGCAGATCGAACTGCTGCAGACCTTTGCCGACCAGGCGGTGATCGCGATCCAGAACGCGCGCCTGTTCAACGAGACCAACGAGGCGCTGGCGCGCCAGACCGCCACCGCCGACATGCTGCGCGTGATCAGCCGATCGCCCACCGACGAGCAGCCGGTGTTCGACGCCATCGTCGCCACGGCAGTGAAGCTGATCGACTGCGACACCGCCGTGCTGCTGCGGGTTCAGGGCGATGGCTTCTGTGCCGCGGCGCGAATCAGTCCGGGCGAGGCGCACGCGACGCTATCGGGCAAGGTCATACCGGTTGACCCGCAAGCCAACTTCCCCTCGCGGGTGTTCGCCGACAAGACGACGCTGCACTTGCCCGACTGGAGTGCGATCGACCTGCCGCCGCAGGAACGTGCGATTCAGCAATCCGAGCGCGTACGCGCCTCACTGATGGTGCCGCTGCTGCAGCAAGGCGATTGCATTGGAGCGCTGTCGCTGGTACGCCGACGGCCCGGCGCCTTCAGCGACGCCGAGATCGCGTTGGCCGAGTCTTTCCGCGACCAGGCCGTGATCGCGATCCAGAACGCACGCCTGTTCCGCGAGACGCAGGAGGCGCTGGAGCGGCAGACCGCCACGGCGGAGGTGCTCCAGGTCATCAGCCAGTCGATGGACAGCGCCGTCCCGGTGTTCGAGAAGATCCTCGACGCCTGCGAGCGCATGGTCGGACCGCAGGTGATGGGCATCGACCTCATCGACGAGTACGGTCAGGTGCAGTTCGGCGCGTATCGCGGCCCCGAGCCCATGCGCTACCACGCCAGCTTCCCCGTGCCGGCCGAGCAGACGCTGAGCGGCCTGGCGGTGCGCCGCGGACACCTCGTCAACGTGGTCGACGCGCAAGACCCGGGCGACGACGCCGATGCGGACCTGCGCGATGCGCTCGAGGTGAGCCGGCGCATGGGCGGCCGCACCGTCGTGACGGTGCCGCTGATGTGGCAGGGGCGCGGCTTGGGGGCGCTGTTCGTCGTGCGCAAGCAGCCGCAAGCCTTCAGCACGCGCGAGACCGCCGCGCTGCAGAGCTTTGCCGATCAGGCGGTGATCGCCATCCAGAACGCGCGCATGTTCAACGAGACCAAGGTGGCGTTGCAGCGGCAGACGGCAACGGCCGAGATCCTGCAGGTGATCAGCAGCTCGCGCTCCGACCTGCAGCCGGTGTTCGACACCATCGCGCATCGCGCGGGTCAGCTGTGCGACGCGCTGTTCGCCAACGTCTTCCGGTTCGACGGCGAGCTGATCCACCTGGTGGCGAGCAGCAACTCGAGGCCGGAGTTCGTCGAGTTGCTGCGCGGCCTGTACCCGATGCGGCCCGACTCGTCCCAGGTGTCCGCCCGGGTCATCCGCGACCGCTCGATCGTGGCGTTGCCCGATGCGCTCGCCGAACCGGACTATCCCCATGCGCTGGCCACCACCGGCGGTTGGCGCAGCTTGCTCGGTGTTCCGATGCTGCGCGAGGGTCGTGCGCTGGGCGCGATCGTGGTCGGTTGGACCCAGGCCGGGCCGGCGGCCAAAGTCCACGAGGATCTGCTCAAGACATTCGCCGACCAGGCGGCCATCGCCATCGAGAACGTGCGGCTGTTCAACGAGACGCAGGAGGCGCTGGCGCGCCAGACTGCCACGGCCGAGGTGCTGAAGGCGATCAGCCGCTCGACCTTCGACCTGCCGGCGGTGCTGAATACGTTGATCGCCACCGCTGCCAGGCTCTGTGGCGCATCGCTGGGGGTGATCTTCCGCATCGAGGGCGATCTGTGTGTCGCGGCGGGGCTGTTCGGTGCGTCGCAGACGCTGGTCGATCACCTCGCGGCGCACCCGCCGTCGTTGAAGCTGCGCGACGGCATCACCGCGCGCGCGGCGGCCACGGGGCAACCCACCCAGGTGGTCGACGCCGCGACCGACAAGAGCTACGAGCGGCCCGACGTGCAGCGCGTGGGCGGCTACCGCACGCTGCTGGGCGTGCCGATCCTGCGCGAGGGCAAGGCCGTCGGCGTGCTGAGCCTGGGGCGTGCGGAGGCCCGGGCGTTCAGCGACAACGAGATCGAGCTCGTCACGTCGTTCGCCGACCAGGCGGCGATCGCGATGGAGAACGTGCGGCTGTTCAACGAGACCATGGAGGCGCTGGAGCGGCAGACCGCCACCTCCGAGGTGCTGCAGGTGATCAATGCCTCGCCGGGGCAGCTCGAGCCGGTCTTCGGTGCGATCGTCGACCGCGCGTGCAGGTTGTGTTCGGCCGACGGTGGCGGTTTGTGGCTCGCCGATGGCGAGTCGGTGCGCTTCAGCGGCGGACAGAGCCGCATGCCGCAGGCCTTTCTCGATGCCCCGGCGATGCAAGGCGACGTGCCGATCGCCTATCTGCTCGGTCGCGACTGGCAACAGGGACCGTATCTGCATGTGGACGACATCAGCGACACCGACGTCTACCGCAAGCGCATTCCGTTCTTCGTCGCGTGCGTCGAGCTGGGGCAGATCCGCACCCACCTGGGCGTTCCGCTAGTCGACGACCAGGGCCACGTCGGCGGCGTCTTCACGCTGGTGCGCCGCGAGGTGCGACCCTTCACCGCCCCGCAGATCGCGCTGGTGCAGTCGTTCGCGGCCCAAGCACAGCTGGCGATGAAGAACGCGCGGTTGATCCGTGAAACGGAGCAGGCCCGCGAGCAAGCCGAGGGCGCGCGCCATCAGGCCGAGGCCGCCAACGAAGCCAAGAGCGCGTTCCTGGCCACGATGAGCCACGAGATCCGCACCCCGATGAACGCGGTGATCGGCATGAGCGGCCTGCTGCTCGACACCACGCTCAACGACGAGCAGCGCGACTACGCCAACACCATCCGCGACAGCGGCGATGCGCTGCTGACGATCATCAACGACATCCTCGACTTCTCCAAGATCGAGTCGGGCCGCATGGACATCGAGGCCCATCCGTTCGACCTGCGCGAGTGCGTGGAGACGGCGCTCGACCTGGTGGCGCCGCGCGCGGCCGACAAGCAGCTCGACCTCGCGTACCTGTTCGACGGCGACGTGCCGGCTGCGCTCGACGGCGACGTGACGCGGCTGCGGCAGATCCTGCTCAACCTGCTGGCCAACGCCGTGAAGTTCACCGAAAGCGGCGAGGTCGTGCTCACCGTCAGCGCGCGGCCGCTCGACGGCCGCCTGCACGAGGTGGCTTTCGTCGTGCGCGACACCGGCATCGGGCTCACCGAGGAGGGCATGGGCCGCCTGTTCCAGCGTTTCAGCCAGGCCGACTCGTCCACCACGCGCCGGTACGGCGGCACCGGCCTGGGCCTGGCGATCAGCAAGCGCCTCGCCGAGCTGATGGGCGGCACGATGACGGCCGAGAGCGCCGGGCCCGGGCTGGGCTCGACCTTCCGCTTCACGATCGTGGCACCGCTGGCCACGCAGCCGCCGAGTGCGCGGCGCGAGTTCATCGGCGAGCAGCCCGGGCTCGCGGCCAAGCGCGTGCTGGTGGTGGACGACAACGCCACCAACCGCAAGGTGCTCGCGCTGCAGATGGCCAAGTGGGGCATGGACTCGCGCGACACCGCCTCGCCGGACGAGGCCCTGCGCTGGCTCACCGCGGGCCAACGATTCGACGTGGCGATCCTCGACATGCACATGCCCGAGCTCGACGGCCTGCAGCTCGCCGCGCGCATCCGCGCCATCGACGCCGCGCTGCCGCTGGTGCTGTTCTCGTCGCTGGGTCGTCGCGAGGCCGGCGACACCGAGGGGCTGTTCGCGGCCTACCTGGGCAAGCCGCTGCACCAGTCGCAGTTGTTCGACACGCTGATGGGATTACTGGCGCGCGAAACCGTCGCGCCCCGTGCGCGGCAGGCGCCCGCGAGGCCGGCCATCGATCCTGCGATGGCGGCACAGCACCCGCTGCGCATCCTGCTGGCCGAGGACAACGTGGTGAACCAGAAGCTGGCGCTGCGGTTGCTGTCGCAGATGGGCTACCGCGCCGACGTGGCCAGCAACGGCATCGAGGCCATCGAGAGCATCGAGCGCCAGCCGTACGACGTGGTGCTGATGGACGTGCAGATGCCCGAGATGGATGGGCTCGAGGCCACGCGGCGCATCACGGCAAAGTTCGCGCGCGGCGCGCGGCCGCGCATCGTCGCGATGACCGCCAACGCGATGCAGGGTGACCGCGAGGAATGCCTGGCCGCGGGCATGGACGATTACGTGACCAAGCCGATCCGCGTCGATGCGCTGGTCCAAGCCCTGACGCAGACCGCTGCACGCAAGGACGCCTGACATGCCTGTCATCGACCCCACTGCCTTCGCCGAGCTGCAGGACAGCGCCGGCACCGACTTCGTCGTCGAGCTGGTGAACACCTTCTTCGAGGAGGCGCCACCGATGATCGCCGAGCTGCGCGCCGCACAGAAGGCCGGCGCCGCCGAGCGCTTTCGGCGCGCTGCGCATTCGCTGAAGACCAACGCCAACACCTTCGGCGCGACGGCTCTGGGCGCCCAGGCCCGCGAGCTCGAGCAGGGCGGCCTGCCGCCGGATGCAAGCGGCATCGATGCGCTGCAGGCGGAATATGACCGCGCGGTCGCCGCGTTGAAGGCCTTGATCGATGGCTGATGGCGCCCCCCAGACGCCTTCGGCGTCGGCCCCCCAAGGGGGCGCGAGCGCGACTTGGGGCGGCCCGGCGTCGCGCTCCCGCGGCGCACGGCTGCTGGTGGCCGACGACAACAAGGTCAACCGCCTGTTGCTGGCGCGCAGTCTGACATTGCAAGGTCATCAAGTGGACACGGCCGAGAACGGCCGCGTCGCGCTCGAGATGCTGCGCCGCGGCGGCTACGACCTGCTGCTGCTCGACATGGAGATGCCGGAGATGGACGGCTTCCAGGTGATGGAGCAGCTCGTGGCCGACCCTGCGTTGCGCGACACACCGGTGATCGTCACCAGCTCGCTGGAAGGCTTGGCCCATGTCGTGCGATGTATCGAGCTCGGCGCCGACGACTTCCTGCACAAGCCCGTGAACCCGGTGCTGCTGAAGGCGCGTGTCGATTCCAGCCTCGAGAAGAAACGCCTGCGCGACCAGCAGAAGGCGATGGTGGAACGCTTTGCGACCTCGGCGGTGGCGGCCGACCTGCAGCAAAGCGGCTTCGCGCTCGGCGGCAAGCGCTTGCCGGCCACGGTGCTGTTCTGCGACATCCGCGGCTTCACGTCGATCGTGGAGAGCCACGGGCCGGAGGAGACCATCGAGCTGCTCAACACCTGGTACACGCTGATGTTCGAGGCCATCACCGCGCAGGGCGGCGTGGTCAACCAGATGATCGGCGACGGGCTGATGGCGATCTTCGGCGCGCCGCTGCCGGTGGCCGAGCCGCCGCTGGCGGCGGTGCGCGCCGCGCTCGAGATGGTGGAGATGGTGGAACTGCTCAACGTCGAGCGCGCGGCCGAGGGCAAGGCCGCGCTGGCCATCGGCGTGGGCATCGCCACCGGCGAGGTGTTTGCCGGCTACACCGGCACGCAGGAGCGCGCCACCTACACCTGCGTGGGCGACACGGTGAACCTGGCCGCGCGGCTCGAGGCGCACACCAAGATCGCGGCGCGCGGCATCCTGGTGGACGGCGCCACGCAGGCCGCACTGGCCGGCCGCATCGCCGCCGACGCGCTCGGCCCGGTGTCGTTCAAGGGCAAGGCGCAGGCGGTGGATGTGTTCGCCATCGGCGCGCCGCGCGCGGCCTGACCCTTCACTCGCCGCGGGATCGACTGCAGGCCCGGGAACGGCACGAGCCGAGGGATCGATGCGGTCGCACCGCCCGACTGGTTGCTGACTGCGCAACGAAACGAAGCGGCCCGCGTTTGATTTCGAGCAAGTCGTGCGTGCGCGGCATCGCTACGGTGAAGGCCTCACAGCACGCATCTGACGGAGGCCACCATGGCTGTTCGCATTCTGATCCTCGCGGCCGCCGCGGTGGCGGCCCTGGCCAGCACGGCCTGCACGACACCCGGCCGCACCGACGGCCGCCCCGGCATGATGGGTGGCGGCATGATGGGTGGCGGCATGATGGGTGGCGGCATGATGGGCGGCGGCATGATGGGCGGCGCCTGCGCCGACGCCACGGGCATGATGACCGCTGAAGAGCGTGAGCGCCACATGCGCGAGATGCGGGCGGCCAAGACGCCCGAGGAGCGCAGGGCTCTGATGGACAAGCAGCACCAGCAGATGGTCGAGCGCGCGAAAGAGCGCGGTCAGCCCATGCCCGACCGGATGCAGCACGAACGTTGCATGATGGGCATGCAGGGCTGAGCGGCAGCGGCGGCTCACTCGCCCTTCGGCTCGGGCACGCCCCGACCGCCGCTGACGGCGCGCTCCGGCGCCTTCCACCCGCCGCCGAGCGCGCGAAACACGTTGGCTTGCGCCGCGGTGAGCGCCCGCGCCGACTCGGCGTTCTGCGTGCGCGCCGCCAGCGACAGCCGCTCGGCGTTGATCACGTCGAGCCGGCTCGACTCGCCGCCGTCGAAGCGCAGCCGCGTCAGCTCGGCGGCGCGCTCCAGCGCCTGCGCACGGCGCAGGCCGCTTTGCAGCGTGGTGCTGGCCTCGCTGTACTGGCCCAATGCATCGCGCACTTCCCTGAACGCGGTGACCACGCTGTCCTTGTAGTCGAGCTCGATCTGCGTGCGGCGCGCCTGCGTGGCCTCGTAGTTGGCACCGATGCGTCCGCCGTCCCAGATCGGCTGCGTCAGCGACGCCGCGATGTTCCAGATGGCCGACGGCGCGTCGAACAGATCGGACAGATCGGTGCTTTCGCGCCCGTAGGCCGCGGTGAGCGTGATGCCGGGAAAATACGCCGCACGCGCCGCGTTCACGCGCGCACCGGCAGCGCGCAGCCGCGCTTCGGCGGCCTGCACGTCGGGGCGGCGCAGCAGCAGGTCGGAGGGCAGGCCTTCGGGCACGCTGCTGGCGCGCAGCGTGGGCGTGTCCTTGCGTGCCATGCCGCCTTCGACCAGCGCCTTGGGCGAGCGGCCGAGCACGAACGCCAGCGCGCGCTCGGCCTCGCCGCGTGCACGGTCGATCTTGGGCAGCTGGGCCTCGTTGTCGATCAGCTCGGCCTCGAGCTGCTGGATGTCGAGCTCGGAGATGTCGCCGGCGTCGAAGCGCTTGCGCTGCAGCGCCAGGCTGTCGCGCTGCGCCTGCACCTGCTGGCCGAACAGCACGTATTGCGCGTCGAGCGACTGCATGGCCGCATACGACTGCACCACCTGCGCCGCCAGCGCGGTGCGCAGCGTGTCGCGCGCGTACTGCGTGGCCAGCAGCTCGTCGCGCGCGGCCGCGCTCAGGTTGGCCGCGCGTGACCACAGGTCGACTTCGTAGGCCACATTGAGCGTGGCGCGGAAGTTGTTGCCGGTGAGCGGCACGCCCGGGAATGCGCTGGGCCCGTTCTGGCTGTTGCGCCCGCGCGCAGCCGACGCGTTGGCGCTCACGTTGGGCTGCTGATCGGCGCGCGCCGCGCGCAGCGCGGCACGGCTCTCGTCGATGCGCGCCATCGCACGCGCGAGGTCGCGGTTGTGGGCCAGCGCCTCGGCCACCAGCGCGTCGAGGTGCGGATCGTTGAAGTTCTTCCACCACTCGGGCGACACGTCGATCGCCTGCATCGTGGTCACCGGCAGCTCGAGCTGCGGCGTCTCGCGCTTGTCGGCCGGCGGCACGGCGCAGCCGGCCAGCACGGCCGCGAGCGCGAGTGCACTCAGGGTGTTGTTGTCGAACCGCTTCACGCCGGTTCTCCTTTCGCGTCGGGCAGCGCCGGGCCGCCCGTGGGTGTGCGATGCGGGTGGTGCAACGCCTGCGTGGCGCCGTGCGCGTGCACGTGCGCCGCCTCGGCCTGGATTTCTTCGGTGCTTCGTTTCTCGCGCAGCCTGCGCTCGGTGATGATCTTGAAGAACATCGGCACGAAGAAGATCGCGAGGAAGGTGGCGGCCAGCATGCCGCCCATCACGCCGGTGCCCACGGAGCGACGGGCTGCGGCGCCCGCGCCGCTCGAATACGCCAGCGGCAGCACGCCGAGGATGAACGCCAGCGACGTCATGATGATCGGCCGGAAGCGCAGGCGAGCCGCCTCCAGCGCACCGGCGCTCGCGCTCATGCCCTCGTGGTGCTTGAGCGATGCGTACTCGACGATCAGGATCGCGTTCTTCGCCGCCAGGCCCAGCAGCGTGACCAGACCGATCTGGAAGTACACGTCGTTGGTCATGCCGCGCAGCCACACCGCGGCCAGCGCGCCGAAGGTGCCGAACGGCAGCGCCAGCATCACGGACAAGGGCAACGACCACTTCTCGTATTGCGCCGACAGGATCAGGAACACCATCAGCGCGCCCAGCACCAGCGCCAGGCCCGACGTGCCCGAGCTGCGCTTCTCCTGGTACGACGCGCCGCCCCAGTCCATGCTGAAGTCCGGCGGCAGCACCTCGCGCGCGATGCGCTCCACCTCGGCGATGGCCTGCCCCGAAGATACGCCCGGCGCGCCCTGGCCGAACATCTTCACCGCCGGCAGGTTGTTGAAGCGGTCGAGCATCTCGGGGCCGGCGGCGTACTTCACCGTGGCCAGCGACGACACCGGCACCATCTCGCCGCCGGCGGCGCGCACCCACATGCGGCCGATGTCGCCCGGGCTCTTGCGAAAGCCGCTCTCGGCCGACATCAGCACCTGCCAGGTGCGGCCGTACTTGTTGAAGTCGTTGACGTAGTAGCTGCCGAGCGTGGCCGACAAGGTGTTGAACACCTCGTCCACCGGCACGCCGAGCGCCTTGGCACGCTCGCGGTCCACGTCCACGTACAGCTGCGGCGTGCTGGCGCGCCACAGCGTCTGCACGCCGGCCAGCACCTTGCTCTGCGACGCCGCACCCATGAACGCTTGAGACACCTCGGCCAGCCGCTTGGCGCCGCCCTCGCCGCGGTTCTGGATGTACAGCTCAAAGCCGCCGGCGGTGCCGAGGCCGAAGATCGGCGGCGGGTTGAACGCCAGCACCAGCGCCTCCTTGATGCCGCCGGTCTTCATGAACAGGTCGCCCACCAGCGCCTGCACCGGCAGCGGCCGCTCGTCCCAGTGCTTCTGCGTGACGAAGATGGTGGCCGCGTTGTTGCGGTAGCCGCCGCCGAGGAAGTCGAAGCCGGTGAAGGCCACCGCATCGAGGTTGTACGGGTTGGACTTGACCGCCTGCAGCACCTCGGCCACCACGGCGTCGGTGCGCTGCAGCGACGCGCCGTCGGGCAGGATCACCGCCGAGATGTAGAAGCCCTGGTCCTCGTCGGGCACCAGCGAGCCCGGCGTGATGCGCCACAGACCCACGGCGGCCGCCACCATGCCGGCGAACAGCAGCAGGCCGATGCCGGCGCGCCGCACCATGAAGCCCACGCCGTGCACGTAGCGGTTGGTCACGCGGGCGAACCAGCGGTTGAAGGCCTGGAACACACGCCCGGGCTGCCGGTGCTCGCGCTTGAGCAGCAGCACGCACAGGCTGGGCGTGAGCGTGAGCGCGGTGATGCCGGAGATGACCACCGAGATGGCGATCGTCACCGCGAACTGGCGGTACAGCTCGCCGGTGAGGCCGCCCAGGAAGGCGATCGGCACGAACACCGCGCACAGCACCAGCACGATCGCGATCACCGGGCCGGAGACCTCGCGCATCGCCTTGATGGCGGCCTCGCGCGCGGCCATCTTCTCCTCGTGCATGATGCGCTCGACGTTCTCCAGCACGACGATCGCGTCGTCGACCACGATGCCGATCGACAGCACCATGCCGAACAGCGTGAGCGTGTTGATCGAGTAGCCGAGCAGCAGCAGCCCGGCCATGGTGCCGATCAGCGACACCGGCACCGCCACCAGCGGGATGAAGGTGGCGCGCCAGTTCTGCAGGAACAGGTACACCACCAGGATCACCAGGATCATCGCCTCGGTGAGCGTCTTGATCACCTCCTTGATCGACACCTCGACGAAGCGCGTGGTGTCGTACGGGATCGAGTAGGTGATGCCGCGCGGAAAGCGCTCCTTAAGCGCCTCGGTGGTGCGCTCCACTTCCTTGGCCACGCTCAATGCGTTGGCGCCCGGCTGCAGGAACACGCCCACCAGCGTGGCGGCCTTGCCGTTGATGCGGCCGATGAAGTCGTAGTCCTTGGAGCCGAGCTCGACACGCGCCACGTCCTTGAGGCGCAGCGTGCTGCCGTCGGGGTTGGCGCGCACGATGATCTCTTCAAACTGCTTGGGGTCGGACAGCCGGCCCTGCGTGGTGATGGTGTAGACCATCTCCTGCGGCCCGCCGGTGGGGCTCTGTCCCACCTTGCCGGCGGCGAACTGCGCGTTCTGCTCGCTGATGGCGCGCGCGATGTCGGTGGTGGTCAGGCGCAGCTGCGCAAGCCGATCGGGCTTGAGCCAGATGCGCATCGCATAGTCCTTGGCACCGAAGATCTGCACGTTGGTGGTGCCCGGCACGCGCTTGATCTGGTCGAGCACGTTGAGCGTCACGAAGTTGCTGATCGTCAGGTCGTCCTTGCTGCCGTCGTCGGAGAAGAAGGCCAGCACCTGCAGGAACGCCGAGGAGCCCTTCTCCACCGTGACGCCCTGGCGGCGCACCTCCTGCGGCAGCTTGGTCTCGGCCTGCTTGACGCGGTTGTTGACCAGCTGCGCCGCTTGGTCGGCGTTGGTGCCGATGTCGAACGTGACCTGGATCGTCACGATGCCGTTGCTGGTGGACGTGGAGCCCATGTAGATCATGTTCTCCACGCCGTTGATGGCGTTCTCGAGCGGCGCGGCCACGGTCTGCTCGATCACCTCGGCGCTGGCGCCGGGATAGGTGGCCACCACGGTGACCACCGGCGGCGCGATCTCGGGGTATTGCGCGATCGGCAGCGAGCGCGTGGCCGACAGGCCGGCGATCACGATGAAGATCGCCAGCACGGCCGCGAAGATCGGCCGGTCGATGAAGAAACGCGAGAACATGCGCGTGCTCCGGTTCTGTTATTTGGAGGCGGTCTTGGGCGCCGGCGCGCTCGCGCCCGGACCCGCCGGTGCGCTCGCGCCGGGGGCGGGCGCCTGCGCGATCTGCACCGGCGCGCCGGGGAAGAAGATGCGCGCCATGCCGTCGACGATCACGGCGTCGCCGGCGTTCAGGCCTTGCGTGATGACCCACTGGTCGCCGATCTGGTCGCCCACCTGCACCGGCTTGGGCATCGCCTTGTTGTCGGCCACCGTGTAGACAAAGCGGCCCTGCGGCCCTTCGAGCACCGCCCGCGTGGGCACGGTGATCGCCTGCGGCCGCGTGGCGCCGCTCAGGCGCACGCGCACGAACTGCCCCGGCATCAGCACGCCATCGGGGTTGGGCACCTCGGCCTCGGCTTCGACGGTACCGGTGTTGCCCGACACGCGCGTGTCGCTGAACAGCAGCTTGCCCTTGCGCGGATAGACGCTGCCGTCGGCGAGCTTGACCTCGACCGTGAAGGCTTCGTTGGGCGGCAGCTTGAGCTGGCCGGCCGCCACTTCGCTGCGCCACTTCATCTGGTCGGTGTCGGCGATGCCGAAGCGCACCTTGACCGGATCGGTCTGCGTCAGCGTGGTCAGCAAGGTGCTCGGGCCGGCCACCAGCGTGCCTTCGCTGACCTGCGAGCGGCCCACCGCGCCCGACAGCGGCGACTCGACGCGCGTCCACGCCAGGTTGAGCGCGGCCTCGGCGCGGCGCGCCTGCGCGCCCTTCAAGTCGGCGCGCGCCACCTGCTCGGCCGACGCGGCATCGTCGTACTCGCGCTGGCTGACCGCGCGCGCCTCCCACAGCGGCTTCAGGCGCGCGAGCGTGCGCGTGGCCTGTGCCAGCTTGGCCTCGGCCGACGCCACGTCGGCATCGGCGCGGTTGAGCGCGGCCTGGAACGGCGCCGGGTCGAGGCTGTACAGCGACTGGCCCTTCTTGACGTTGCCGCCTTCGGTGAAATTGCGCTTCAGCAGGATGCCCGAGACACGCGCGCGCACCTCCACGTCGCGCGAGCCGGCGGTCTGGCCGACGTACTCGTAGTTCATCGCCAGGTTGGTCGCGGCCACCGCCATCACCGACACCGCCGCCGGCGGCGGACCGCCGGCCGGGCCTGCGCCCTGGGCGTGCGACTTGTCGCCGCAAGCCACCAGCGCCACCGACGCTGCGGCGATGCTGGCCAGCACCACCGCGGCGTGCACCACCTGCGGCAGGCGAGGCGATGACGCGGACGAACGACGAAACGGTTGGCCGGCCTTGTTCGAGGCTTTCATGCAGGTGCCTTTCTTTCTGGAGTCAGCATCGGGAGCCCAAAACAGGGCGAGCGAGCAGCCAGCGCCAAGGCCGGCTGTTCGCTCACATGGGGGTCCCTGCGTGTGGGTGCAGTCTACGAAGCGCGGGGTGTCCCCATCAACGTCGAGGGAGGGGTTGAGTCGATGAAACGCGGCTTTCATACATTTCAGGTGTAATGCGGCGCGCCGTTGAAGACCGGCATCGAGCGCCCGTACCGCATCGACGTTTCGCCGCGCGCCGAATCGACAGCAGTTCCGACAAAAAAGTGCGCCGTCGCGCCGGCTCGGGCCGCGGCATCTTCGGGGCGGCCTGCTGACAGCGTGATGTCAGCAGGCCTGGAGCGCGGCGCCCAAGCAACGCTGCGCGGCGACTGGACACCACCCAGCAGCCTGGTCCACCGCAAGGCATGGGCGTGTTTCCGTTCAACGTCCACTCGATCGTGCGGTCCGCACTGCTCACCGGCCTCACCGGCTGCGCCGCGCCGGGCGCGGCCATCGACGAGCGCCCCAGCGCTGCCGCGTTGCCCGGCACCTTCGCAGCCCACACCGGCAATCAAGCGCATGAACGAAGAAGCGGGTCGGCATGTGCCCGCGCCGGCGCCTGCACCCGCGCCGCGCGCGCAACCGGCGCCGGGTTGGCGTCCTAGGGTCTGAGCAGCAGCGCCACGTCGAGCCCCGGCTCCGCGCGGCGGATGCGCAGTTCGCCGCCGTGCGCCTGCGCCACCAGGCGGCACAAGTACAGGCCCAGGCCCACACCGCCGCTGGCGCGCGTGCGCGCGCTGTCGGGCCGGTAAAACGGTTCGGCCAGGCGCTGCAGCTGCTCCGGGCTCACGCCGGGGCCGTGATCGCGCACGCCGAGCGCGACGCGGCCGTCGGCCTCGATCGACAGCGACACCACGGGCGAACCCACCGCGCCCACGCTGTGGCGCACCGCGTTGTCGATCAGGTTGCGCAGCAACAGCCTCACGCGCACCGGGTCGAGCTGCAACGCCGGCACCGTGGCATCGAGTTCAAGCCTCAACGGAGCCTGCGCAAACTGGGTGGCCACGACGTCGCGCGCCAGCGCGGCGAGATTGACGCTCTCGGTCTGCAGCGCTGCGTGGCCGGTGGCGAGGCGCTCGCTTTCCAGCAGGTCGGTGATCAGGTCGCGCATCTCGGAGAGGTCGCGCAGCAGCGCGTCGCGGTGCTCACCTTCTTCCACCAGCTCGGCGTTGACGCGCGCACGCGTCAGCGGGCTGCGCAGCTCGTGGCTGATGGCCAGCAGCAGCGCACGCTTCGCATCGAGCATGCCCTGCAGGCTGGTGGCCATGGTGTTGACCCGATCGGCAAGGTCTCCGAGCTCGTCGTGCCGCACGATCGGAATCGGCTGGCCGAAGTCGCCGCGGCCGAAACGCGCCACGCCGTCGCCGATGCCCTGGAGCGGCCGCAGCATGCGGTGCACGTAGGCATAGGCGGCCAGCGTGATGCCGAGCAGCGCAGCCAGCGTGATCCAGGCGAAGATGCGGGGCCGGTCGCCGCGCAACGCATTCACCAGTCCGAAGGTGATGCGGTGCCCGTCGGCCGTGGTGCGCACCAGCCCCCAGCTCTCCGGGCCGTGGCGCGGGTCGTCGTCGGGGACGCTCCAGGATGGATGGGCACCGGGATGCGAGTCGTACTGCACCCGCGGTCCGTCGATCTTCACGCTGACCGGCAAGCGCGCGACGATGGCCCCAGCCCGCTCCAGGCTCGGCGGCGAGCCGATCTCCAGCACCAGCTTGTCGATGTAGTCGGCCACCAAGGGCTTGGCATAGGACTGCCAGCCCGTGGTGACCATGCGCTTGGCGCCGATCAGGAAGACGCCGGTCATGGCCAGCGCCAGCAGCAGGAACGCGATCACGATGCGCCACTTCAGCGAGTGGCGCATCGAATGGCGCCACTGGTGGTGCTTGGCGTGCCAGCGCGCGTGTGCGGCATGCCAGCGCGCACGGATGCCATCGCGCGCGGGCACGGAGCTCATGCCCGCACCCCGGCAAACGTGTAGCCCGCGTTGCGCAGCGTCTTGATGCAGTCCAGCGGCTCGAGCTTGCGGCGCAGCCGGCTCACCAGGATGTCGACGGCGCGCGTGTGGATGTCCTCGGCCGACTGGCCGCGCAGCTTCTCAAGGATGTCGTCGCGGCTGAACACCTTGCCGGGGGCCTGCGCGAGCATCACCAGCAGCTCGAACTCGGTGCTGGTCAGGTCGATCGCGGCGTCGGCTCGTTCGACGGTACGGCGGTCGAGGTCGATCGCGAGGCCGCCGTCGAAGCGCAGCTGGCGCACGCCGTTGCCGGCCGCGGGCGCCGTGCGGCGCAGGATGGTCTGGATGCGCGCCAGCAGCTCGCGCGGCTCGAACGGCTTGGGCAGGTAGTCGTCGGCGCCGAGCTCGAGTCCGACCACGCGGTCCATCACGTCGCCGCGCGCGGTGAGCATCACGATCGGGATGTTGCTTTCCTTGCGGATCGTGCGGCACAGCTCGAAGCCGTCCATCTCGGGGAGCATCACGTCGAGGATCGCCGCGTCGAAGCCGCCCTGGCGCAGGCGCTTGAGCCCCTCGCTCGGGCGCGTGGCGTGCTCCAGATCGAACTGAAAGCGCCGCAGGTAGGTGGCCAGCGGCGCTCCGAGTTGTTCGTCGTCGTCGATCAGCAGCAGGCGCGGCATTCGCGTTGTGTCATATCCAGCGACGCACGCTCGCCGCGTAGTCACTGTACCAACCGCCGAACGCACGTTGCAGCCGCGCCTCCTCGTGCGGGATGTGCACCGTGGCGACGATGGCGACGAAGTTGACCGCGGCGATCGCCATCAGCGGCACGCCGATCGTGAGGCCAAGCCCGAGCATCGCCAGCACCGTGCCCGCGTAGATCGGATGGCGGTGCAAGCGGTACGGCCCTTCGTCGACCAGCACCGATGGGGCCGCGGCCGATCGCAGCGCGGTGCCGGCGCGGCGCAGGGCCCACGCCGCCCACGCCACCCAGCCCGCACCGGCCAGCAGCATCGGGAGGCCGAGCGGCGCCGACTGCGCCCAGCTTGCGGGCGCACCCAGGACCAGCGCATGCAGCGCCAGCGCCACCACGGTGAGCAGCAGCGCGAGCGCGGCCGGGCGCACGCGCAGCCAGCGATCCAGCGCGGCGTCGGCGCGCGAGGCCGCCACCACGCCGAGCGGGCGCGCGCGCGCCGGCGCGCGGCCGTGCGGGTGCAGCTCAGCGGCCCCAGCCATGGCGACCCCGCTGCATGAACTCACGCACCTTCTGCTGCTGCTCAGGCTTGAGGCTGTCGTAGAAGTCGCCCAACGCAGCGATCAGCTCCGGGCTCTTGCTCTGGACGGCGCTGGTCCTGGTGTCGACCAGCAGCTTGGCCTTGGCACGGTCGAACGTGTTGCCGGCCACCAGCGACTGGATCTCGGCGCGCGGATCGGTATCGCCGCGCAGCGCCTGGCGCCCGGCGCGCAGCTGGTCGGCCACGAGGCCGAGCTTGGCCTTCTGCGCCTCGTCGAGATCGAGGCGGCTGGAGACCTTGTCGATCAAACGCGCGCGCATCTTGGCCGCGTCTTCTTCGCTCATGTTGTGGCCGTAGCCGTGGTGGTAGCGATGCGAGCACGCCGCCAGGCCGCCGAACAGCACCGAGGCACCGAACACGCCGATCAGCGTGCGTTTGAGCCAGCGTTTCATCATGCTTTCCTTCTCGCGGCCGTGCGGCCGATGCGTTGAACACGGCTCGCATCGTGCGCACGACGGCGCGCGGCGTCCTTTCGGCGCCGTATCGCCGTGTATCGTTTTTTGTCGTCAGGCCCGCCGCAGCAGCCGTGCGATCAGCGCGGTGAGCACGAGACCCACCAGCGAGCACGCACCTGTGGCGAGCCACGTGTGGTGCCAGCCACCGGCCATGCCGGCCACCCACGCGACGATCGGCGGCCCGATGAACTGCCCGGCCGCCGACCACTGCTGGACCCAGCCCACCGTGCTCGACAGCGTGTGCTCGCCCGGCGCCACGCGCACCGCGAGCGAGAACAAGGTGCCGGGAATCACGCCGCCGATGGCCGAGAACGCCAGCACGGCGGCGTAACGCAGCACCGGATGCGCGCCCTCGCCGTCGTGGCCGGCGAAGGCCAGCAACGCCGTCAGCGCCATCGCGACGAATCCCGCGGCCAGCAGCGTGGTCGGCTTGGCGCCTTGGTGCAACAAGCGGCCCGAGCCGATGTTGCCCACCATGTTCACCGCCGCGGCCAATGCCGTGAGCACGCCGGTGGCCGCGCCGCTGATGCCGGCCTGCGTGTAGATCGACGGCAGGAAGCCGATCACCGCCAACCATTGGCTCGAGTACACCGCAAAGCTCGCGGCCACCAGCCACGGTCCGCGCGCCGACAGCGTGTGGCGCAGGCGCGTGGGCCAGCGCAGCGGCGCCTGCGCGGACGCAGCCGGCGCCGCGAGCCCGGCCGGCACGGCCCGTGCGAGCCACAACGCCATCGCCGCGGTGAGCGCCGCCATCAGCCACCACCACGCGCGCCAGCCGAGCCACTGGATCCACAGCGGGCCCACCAGCAACGCGCTGGCGGTGGCCAGCGGCATGTAGGCCCCCCACATGCCGAGCATCAGACTGATGCGCTCGGGCGGCACCAGGCGACGCACCAGACCCGGCGCCGGCAACACCACGAGCAGAAAGCCGAAGCCCTCGACCGCGCGCAGCGCCAGCAGTGGCACCACGTGCATCGACGCGCCGCCGAGCGCGCTGGCCAACGCGGTCAACCCGAGCCCGATCAGCATGCTGCGCCGCAAGCCCAATGCATCGGCCAACGCACCGAAGGCCACACCGGCGCACATGCCGGCGCCTTGCACCATCGACAACAGGAACGCCGCCTGCAGCAGCGACAGGCCGAGGGACTGCTGCAGCACGGGGATCGCCGGCGGCAGCTTGCCCACGTGCAGCGCCGCGCTGACGCCGGCCAGGATCACCACCAGCGCGGGATCGATCGTGTGGTTCGCTCCCGCGCCGCGCATGGCGGCGCACTCTACACGCGGCGCCATGGGTGCCGCGCTGCAGGTACACGCGGCGCGCAACGAGCACGCTGGCGCGCCGATGTTCCAATGCAGCCCCATGCCGACCGAGTGGGCGTGGATCCCGATCACCGTGTTCGCCGCGTTCGCGCAGACGCTGCGCAACGCGACGCAGCGCAAGCTGGTGGGCGAGCTCGGCACGCTGGGCGCGACGCTGGTGCGCTTCGTCTATGGCGCGCCGTTCGCGGCGTTGTGGCTGGCCATCGTGTGTGCGGTCACCGGGCTGGGGCTGCCCGGCACGACGCGCACGTTCTTCGCCTGGGTCACGCTCGGCGCGGCGAGCCAGATCGTGGCCACCGCGGCGCTGTTGCGCACGATGCAGGCGCGCAGCTTCGCGCTCGGCGTGGCGTACTCCAAGACCGAGATTCTGCTGGTGGCGCTGTTCGGCCTGGTGTTCCTCGGCGACACGCTGAGCGTGCCCGCGATGCTGGCGGTGCTGCTCGGCACGCTCGGCGTGCTGCTGCTGGCGCCGGCCGACCCCGAGCGTCCGCTGCGCGCGCTGCTCACCGGCTGGACGAGTGCCGCCGCGCGGTGGGGCCTGGTGTCGGGTGCGTGTTTTGCGCTGGCCGCGGTGGCGTTTCGCGGCGCAACGTTGCAGACCGACACCGCCTCGCCGCTGCTGTCCGCCGCCACCACGCTGCTGGTGGCGCAGTTGCTGCAGAGCGTGATGCTCGGCGGCTATCTGGCCGCGCGCCAGCCGCGCACCGTGCGCGCGGTGCTGGTGTTGTGGCGGCCGTCGCTGTTTGCCGGCTTCATGGGCGCGGCGGCGTCGGCCGGCTGGTTCACCGCGTTCGCACTGTCCAGCGCCGCGCACGTGCGCACGCTGGGCCTGGTGGAGCTGCTGTTCAGCTACGCGATCTCGCTCAAGCTGTTCCGCGAGCGCTTCACGCGGCGCGAGATCGCCGGCATGTTGCTGCTGGTGGCCGGCCTGGTGCTGGTGACCCTGCGCGGCTGACGCCTGCGGCGCGCCGCCCTCACCCCTGGGCGGCGGCGCGCTGCCTGGCGTGCTGGTGCAAGCGCGCAGCCAGCCGGTTTGCGGCGCGCGCGGCGCGCTGTGCGGCGTCGCGCACGAACACGTCGGCGCCGGAGATGAAGCCATCGATGGCTTCGTCGCGCAGCCGCTGAGCATCGGCCTTGGCGCGGTCGCGCAGCAGGTTGCGCTCTTCCATCAGCCGGCGTTGTGCCTCGATCGAATAGACGTTGGTTCTCATCTCGGTGTCCTCTCGCGGTTCGGCATGGCAGCCAATGTAGGCAGCCGCGCCCGCCGCGGAAACCATCGCGGTTGCCAATCGGTATTGCAGTTTCTGCAACACCACCGCTACCATGCCGCGATGCAACTGCAGCTCGACGACGTGGCGCTGTTCGCTCGCATCGTCGAGCTGGGCACGCTGTCGGCCGCGGCGCGCGAGCGCAACGCGCCGGTGAGCCAGGTCACGCGGGCGCTGGCGCGGCTGGAGGCGGCGTGCGGCGCGCGCCTGCTGCACCGCTCCACGCACGGGCTGAGCCTCACCGACGAGGGCGCCGCAGTGCTTGCGCACGGCCGCCGCCTGCTCGACACCACGCAGGAGCTGCAGAGCGACCTCAGCGGCCGCACCGGCGGGCCGGCGGGCTGGGTGCGCATCAGCGTCAGCTCGGTCCTGGCGCAAGCGGTGATCGCGCCCAGCCTGGTTGCGCTGCACGAGCGCCACCCGCGACTGCACCTGGACATCGCTGCCGACGACCGCATGGCCGACATGGCGCGCGACGGCATCGACATCGCGATCCGCACCGGCACCTTGCCCGGCGACACGGTGGTGGCGCGGCCGATCGGCCTGCTGACACGCTCGTTGTACGCGTCGCCGGCCTATGTGCAGCGGCACGGGCTGCCGCGCACGCCGGACGACCTGATGCGCCACCGCCTGGTCGGCAACACCGCCGCCGCATCGCTCAACCGCTGGGCCTGGCGCGATGCGCACAAGGCCGAGCACGAGTTCCTCGTGCAGGGCCACACGCGCACCGACAACACCGCGGTGGTGGTGGCGCTGGCGCAGCACGGCGTGGGCATCGCGCGCATCGTCGACTTGGTGGCGCAGCCGCTGGTGAAGATCGGTGCGCTGGTGCCGGTGTTGCCGGCGCAGTTCTCGACCACGCCGGTCACGATGTACGCGGTGATGCTGCAGGAGCGGCACCGGCTGCCGAAGATCCGCGCCTGCATCGAGCATTGGGCGCAGTGGATGGCGCAGCTGCATCCGCCGGGGCGCGCGCGTCCGCGCTGAAGCGCGATTCGCTCTCAATCGCAGTCCTGAGACCGACGTGCGGGCACCGCCGCCGCGCCGGGATCGCGCGCACAATCGCCACCGGCTTCCGATACCAACCACGCCGAAGACGAGGCTTGCATGAAGGGCGACCCCAAGGTTCTCGAGTTCCTCAACAAGCAGCTCAAGCTCGAGCTGACGGCGGTGAACCAGTATTTCCTGCACTACCGCATGCTGAAGAACTGGGGCTTCGGCCGGCTCGCCAAGCACGAGTACGACGAGTCGATCGACGAGATGAAGCATGCCGACAAGCTGATCGACCGCATCCTCGTGCTCGACGGCCTGCCCAACCTGCAAGACCTCGGCAAGCTGCTGGTGGGCGAGAGCGCGGTCGAGATCCTGCGCTGCGACCTCAAGGCCGAGCAGGGATCGCAGAAGACGCTGAAGGACGGCATCGGGCACTGCGAGACGGTGCGCGACTACGTGTCGCGCGAGCTGCTGGAGCACATCCTGGTCGACACCGAAGAGCACATCGACTGGCTCGAAACGCAGATCGAGCTGGTGGGTCAGGTGGGCGAACAGAACTGGCTGCAATCGCAGATGGACGCCGGCTCGCCGAGCTGAGGCTGGCCGTTCCAAGACTCGTCGACCTTGATGTCGGCGTGCGCTGACTTTCCGATGAAGCAAGCCGCGGCAACGGGCCGGCGTGGCTGCGGCTCGGCTCCGGCGCGCCGCGGGCGCGCGCGATGAACCGCCCTGGGGCGGCCGGGTATCTTTGCGCTTGCCAATGCGAACCATTCGCATTACAGTTCAGCGCATCGAGCCTCGGCTCCAGCAGCAAACGCCTTCGAACCATGATCGTCTGTGTGTGCCACCGGGTCAGCGACCGCGACATCACGCGCGAGGCGCATGCGGGTTGCGCGTCGTTCGACCAGCTGCAGGACGAGCTCCTCGTGGGCACCGGCTGCGGCGCCTGTGTCGAGTGCGCGCAGGAGGTGTTTGACAGCGCGCACTGCAATGGCCGGCGCTGCGACATCCGCCAGGCGGGTGCCCCGATCGAAGCCGTGGCGGCTTGAAACGGCGTTGCGACATGGCGCTGCTCCTGCACTCGCCCGCCAACGGGCCCCACACCACCGGAACCGATGAGTCGCTGCGCACGGCGTTGCCCGTGTCAACGTCGCGCCCGCGCGTGGCCAGCACCGACATCCTGCGCGGCAATGCCGAAGTGGAAATCGACCACCGCGGCACGCTGTATCGACTGCGCGTCACGTCGCTGGGCAAGCTGATCTTGACGAAGTAAGCCCTCGGCCATGAGCGCGCACGGCCGCTTCGAAGCGCGCAGCGCGCAGTGACTCCCAATGACAACGGCCGGGCTGCCCCCGATCGATCTCAGTGCGCGTGGCGATCCGTTGCCGGGCGCGGCACGCCACACGCTGGTGATGGGGGTGCTCGGCGCTCACGTGCTGGCCGGCTGGGCGCTGATGCAGATCGACGCGGTGCGCCACGCGGTGAGCGAAGCCGCCCCGCTGTTCGTGAGCCTAGTGGCGCCGCCGGCGCCGCCTGTGCCGCCACCACCGCCACCGCCGGTGCGCAAGCCACCGCCCAAGCGCGAGCCGCCGCCGATCATCAGCGCGCCGCCGGCGCCGAGCGTAGAGCCGCCGAGCTTCGTGGTGCCGGCGATCCCCGACCTGCCGCCTCCGGTGGTGGTGGCCGCACCCGAGCCGCCCCCGCCCGCGCCGCCGCCACCCCCGCCGGCGCCGCCGCCGGAACCCAAGACCATCCCGCCCACCGCGGTGCGCTACGTGACGCCGCCGGCGCCGGTGTACCCCGCCGCGTCGCGCCGCCTGCGCGAGGCCGGCCGCGTGGTGCTGCGCGTGCAGATCGGTGCCGACGGACGCGCACGCCAGGTGATGCTGTCGCGCAGCTCGGGCCATGCGCGGCTCGACGAATCCGCGGCCGCCTCGGTGCGCTCCGCGTTGTTCGCGCCCTACACGGAGAACGGTGTCCCGCTCGTCGTGTGGACGCTGGTACCGATCGAATTCGAACTGGAGAGCTGATCTTGGAACCGACGTCGCTGGGCTTCGGCCACTTCCTGATGCAGGCCGATGCGGTGGGCAAGACGCTGCTCGTGGTGCTGCTGGTGATGTCGGTGGCCTCGTGGGCGCTGATCGCGGTGAAGGGCCTGACGCACGCGCTGCGCAAGCGCCGCTCGGAGAACTTTCTGTCGCTGTTCTGGAACGCCACGTCGCTCGACGAGGTGCATGCCGAGATCGCCACGCACGGCGTGCGCGAGCCGTTTGCGCACCTGACGGCGCACGCGACGCATGCGCGCGACCACTACGCGCGCCACGGTGCGCGCAAACTCGCCGAGGCCGGCAGCGAGCAGGAGTTCCTCACGCGCACCATCAAGAAGGTGCTCGACGAAGAGACCACGCGGCTGGAGAACGGCCTCACGCTGCTGGCCACGGTGGGCGCGACCGCGCCGTTCGTCGGCCTGTTCGGCACCGTCTGGGGTGTGTACCACGCGCTGGTGGCCATCGGCTTGAGCGGCTCGGGCACGCTCGACAAGGTGGCCGGCCCGGTGGGCGAGGCGCTGATCATGACCGGCATCGGCCTCGCGGTCGCGATCCCCGCGGTGGTGGGCTACAACACCATCTCGCGCGCCAACCGCGTGCTGGCCGCCAGGCTCGATGCGTTCGCGTTCGAGCTGATGTCGTTCCTCACGCTCGGGCAGACGCTGCGCGGCAGCGCGCAGCAGGCGGCTCCGGTGACGCCGCTGCGCCCGGCCGCCGCCCACGCCTGATCCCGAACATGAAGCCCCCACGCTCACTTCATTCGCTGCCCCCCGAGGGGGCGCAGGCCTCCCTTGGGGCGGCCCGGCGGGAGGCCTAGCACGATGGCCTTCGCAAGCTTCGACGGCAAGAACGGCTCGGCGCCGATGTCCGACATCAACATGGTGCCGCTGATCGACGTGATGCTGGTGCTGCTGGTGATCTTCATCATCACCGCGCCGCTGCTGACGCATGCGGTCAAGCTCGAGCTGCCCAAGGTCAGCTCCACGCCGAACCAGCTCAAGCCCGACAAGATCGAGTTCGCGATCGATGCCATCGGCCAGCGCTACTGGAACGGCGAGGCCGTGACGCGCGCCGAGGCCGCTCAGCGCTTCGCCGCCGAGGGCAAGAAGCAGCCGCAGCCCGAGGTGCACCTGCGCGCCGACCACGCCGCCGCCTACGGCGCCGTGGCCGAGACGCTGGCCGATGCGTCGAAGGCCGGCCTCTCGAGGATCGGCTTTGTCAGCGAACCGGAGCAGCGCTGATGACACGCGCCGCCGGAGCCCCGTCCCCTTCTTGCCTCGCGGCGCTCCGGCTCGGCTGCGCATGGCTGTTCGGCTGCGCGCTGCTATTCGCCGCGCTGCCGCGCGTGCAGGCGCAGGAGATCGCTCCGCAGGAGCGCGGCGCCACCATCGTGCACCTGCTCGACTACGTGGCGGTCGACTACCCGGAGTTCGTCAAGGACGGCCAGGTGCTCGACGAGGCCGAGTACAACGAGCAGCTCGACTTCGTCGGGCAGGCCATCACGTCGATCGGTCTGATGCCCGACATCGCGGCGCGCGCACAGCTGCTCGACCAGGCGCGCGCGCTGCTGGCGCGGGTGCAGGCCAAGGCGTCGGGCGACGCGGTGAACGCCGGCGCCAACCAGCTCAAGGCCGACGTGATCGCCGCCTACCGGCTCACGGTGGCGCCGCGCGCCGCGCCCAGGCTGGCCGAAGCCAAGGCACTGTACGACGCGCAGTGCGCCAGCTGCCACGGCGCCGAGGGTCGCGGCGACGGCGCCGCCGGCAAGGGGCTCGACCCGGCGCCGGCCAACTTCCACGACGCCGATCGCATGCGCGTGCGCAGCCTCCACGGCCTGTACAACACCGTGACGCTGGGTGTCGGCGGCACCGGCATGCGCGGCTACAAGGAGCTCTCGGACGACCAGCGCTGGGCCCTCACCTTCTACCTCGCCACGCTGCGCCAGACGCCCGAGTCGCTGGACCAGGGCGAAGCGGCGTGGAGGCAGGGCCGGGGCCAGCAGGCCTTCACGGCGCTGAAGGACCTGGTGGGCCCGTCGCCGGCCGAGGTGCAGGCGCGGCACGGCGCCGATGTTTTGCCGGCGCTGGCCTGGCTCACCGCGTTTCCCGAGGCGCTGTCGGCGGCGGGCCCGTCACCGCTGGCCTTCGCGCGCGCCATGCTCGACGAGAGCGCGCAACTCCATGCCAGCGGCAACAAGGAGGCTGCGCGCCAAGCCGCGATCGCCGCTTACCTCGAGGGCTTCGAGCTGGTCGAAAGCAGCCTTGACAACGTGGACGCGCCGCTGCGCGTGGAGGTGGAGCGCGAGATGATGGCGCTGCGCCACGCGATCGGCGGCGATCAGAGCGCCGACGCGGTCCGTGCGCAGGTGGCGCGCATCCAGGCGCTGCTGGAGCGTGCGCAGGACAAGCTGTCGGGCGATGGACTGGCACCGGCCACCGCGTTCTTCAGCTCGCTGCTGATCCTGTTGCGCGAAGGGCTGGAGGCGATCCTGGTGCTGGCGGCAATCATCGCGTTCGTGCGCAAGACCGGCCGGCACGAAGCGATGACGTGGATCCATGCCGGTTGGATCGGCGCGCTGGCGCTCGGCGCAGTCACCTGGTTCGTGGCCCAGCGCGTGATCACGATCTCGGGCGCCAACCGCGAGCTGACCGAAGGCATCACCGCGCTGCTCGCCGCCGCGATGCTGCTCTACGTGGGTTGGTGGCTGCACAGCAAGAGCCACGCGCAGGCGTGGCAGCACTTCATCCGCGACCGGGTGAGCGCCGCGCTAGGCAAGGGCACGCTGTGGGCAATGGCCGGCGTGTCTTTCCTCGCGGTGTACCGCGAGGCGTTCGAGGTCGTGCTGTTCTACCAAGCGCTGTGGCTGCAGGCCGGCGCCTCCGGACGGCAGGCGGTGCTGGGCGGCGCCGGCGCGGCCGCGCTGCTGCTGGCGCTGCTGGGCTGGGCCATCCTCAAGTACAGCGTGCGCCTGCCGATCGGCCCGTTCTTCGCGGTGACCGGCTGGCTGCTGGCGCTGCTGGCGGTGGTGTTTGCCGGCCACGGTATCGCGGCGCTGCAGGAAGCCGGCGTGCTCGACGCCAGCCCGGTGGCGTTCGTGACGATCCCGCTGCTCGGCGTGCACCCCACGCTGCAAGGTCTGCTCACGCAGTTGGCCGCGCTGGCGCTGGTGCTGACCGGTGTCTGGATGGCGCGCCGCGCGCGGGCGCGCTGACCGGTTGCCGCAGGTTTTGCGGCATCGCGCCGGACCGGCCGGGCCGTTGGGCCACGTGCGGGGCTTCCACCCTACGGGCATGAGGGTTGCCGCGCCCGGGCTGACCAGGAGAAACCCCCCATGCCCATTGAACTGCCCGCACTCGGCTACGCCTTCGACGCGCTCGAGCCTCACATCTCCAGCACCACGCTGAAAACCCACCACGGCAAGCACCACAAGGCCTATGTAGAGAAGGCCAACAAGCTGCTCGAAGGAACGCCGTTGGCCGGGGCCACGCTGGTCGACATCGTGCGCGAAGCGGCGCAGCGCAAGGCGTCGGACGAGAAGATGGCCAAGCTGTACAACAACGCCGGCCAGGCCTGGAACCATGCCTTCTACTGGCGCTCGCTGCGCCCGCCGGGCGGAGCCAAGCCGAGCGGCGCCTTCGCCGACGCGATCCGCTCCGCTTTCGGCAGCCAGGACAAGCTCGAGGAGCAGCTCAAGACGGCGGCCACCGAGCAGTTCGGCAGCGGCTGGGCCTGGCTGGTGCTCGACGGCACCACGCTGCGCGTGGTCACCACGGGCAACGCCGATTCGCCGCTCATCACGTCACAACGCCCGCTGTTGACGCTGGACGTGTGGGAGCACGCTTATTACCTGGACTACCAGGAGCGCCGGCCCGAGCACCTGGGCGCGGCGATCGGCAACCTGATCAACTGGGATTTCGCCGCACAGAACTTCGCCGGCCGCTAGCGCGAGCCGCACGGTCTTCGATCGCTGCCAGAGGAGACGGCATGCACAGCGACATTGCCCCGGGCCGCAGGTTTCCCGACTTCGTGCTGCCCGATCGCACCCGTACCGCGCAGCAGCTCTCCGCGTTGCAGGGCGACGACCCGATGCTGCTGGTGCTGATCCGCAGCCTGCAGTGCCCCAGAGACCGCGAGCAGCTCGCCGCGCTGGGCCGCGTGCACGCGCTGCCCGGCAGCCCTGGCTGCAAGCTGGTGGCGATCACCACCGATGCGCTGTGTGTCGACGCGGCGCCGATCGACGAAGGCGCCGCGCTGAGTGCGCTGCTGCACGACGAGACCCGCCAGGTGCGCGACCGGCTCGACATCGCGGTGCTCACCGACGACGGCGACGAGCGCCCGATGATCCCGCACACCTTCCTGCTCGCGCCCGGCCTGAGCATCCGCAAGGTGTGGAACGGGCGCCACCCGTGGGGGCGCCCGACGAGTTGCGAGCTGCACGAGGCGCTGCGCGAGCTGACGCGCGAGATGCGCGGCGAGCCGGTGCCGCACAGCGCCGCCGCCGCACCGTGCGTCGCGGCGGCAACGATCGACCAGACGCTCAACGACATGGTGGCCGCACAACGCGACGGCGGCCACGTGAGGAGCCTGCGATGACCCAAGTCTCTGACGTGATGACGCGCGGCGTGCGTTCGCTGTCGCCCAAGGACACGGTCGTGATGGCGGCGCAGGCGATGCAGGAGCTCGACGTCGGCGCCCTTCCGGTGTGCAACGAAGATCGGCTGGTCGGCATCGTGACCGACCGCGACCTCGTCTTGCGCGGGCTCGCGCAGGCGCGCCTCGATCCCAACACGCCGGTCGACGACGTGATGAGCCGCCAGCCGCTGTGGTGCTTCGAGAACCAGCCGATCGAAGACGTGATGGCCTACATGGAGAAGTCACAGGTGCGCCGGGTGCCGGTGATCGACCAGAACAACCACCTGGTGGGCATGGTGTCGCTCGGTGACCTGGCGGTGAAGGGCGATCAACAGCAGGCCGCCCGCGCGCTGCGCTCGATCTCCGAGCCGGCGCAGCCCGATCGGTCGCACCAGTCGCAGGCGAGCGGCGCAGCCGGTGGCGGCGCCAGCGAGCCGTAGGCGGGCCGGCCACGCCATCGTCTTGCGTCCCGCCTGAGCACACGCGGCTGAAGCGGCACAGCGTTTGCCGCGACCGCCGCTCGGCGGATCGTGTCGCCGTTTCCATTGCGGGGGCGTGGGATGTGGTGCATGCGGGGTGGGCTTCATCGCAGGCGCGCGATGTCTTGGCTGTGCGCTGCGGCCGCGCTGCACGGCTGCGGCGGCGGAGGCGACGCGGAACCGTCGCCACCGCCGGCACCGGCACCACGGCCCGCACCCCAGCCCCCAGCGCCCCCGGCACCCGCCGAGCTGCGGTTGAGCGGCCTGAGCCCGGTGGCCCCCGGCTGCACCGGCGGCGCGGTGGCGGGGCAGGTGTTCGCCCACAGCGAGGTGGAACCGTGGCTGGCGATCGACCGCAGCGGGCAACGCCTGCTCGGCGCCTGGCAGCAGGATCGCTGGAGTAACGGCAGCGCCCGCGCACTGGTCAGCGCGTCCAGCACCGACGGCGGCGCGAGCTGGCAAACCCATCTGCACCCGATTTCACGCTGCGGCGGCGCGGCCCCGGGCAGCAGCGGCGACTTCGAGCGCGTCACGGATCCGTGGGTTGATTTCTCCCCCGATGGCACGGCGCATCTGATGGGCCTGGCCACCACCGGACCGCTGTTGGTGGACGGCTCCGAGAGCGCGATGCTGGTCAGCCGATCGACCGACGGCGGGCGCAGCTGGAGCACGCCGCTGGCGCTGATCCACGACCACGGGCTGCACCACAACGACAAGAACACGCTCACCGCCGATCCGATCGACTCGAACCGGGTCTATGCCGTATGGAATCGGAACGATCGCGGCGGCACCGGGCCGACGATGTTCGCGCGCAGCACCGATGGCGGCCGCAGCTGGGAGCCGGCACGCGCCATCGTCGCGCCGCGCGAGCTGGCCGGCGCGGGCAGCGAGCGCAGCACCACCATCGGCAACCGCATCGTCGTGCTCGAGGGTGGGCCCGAGCGCGGTGCGCTGGTGAACGTCTACACGCAGACCGACGTGTCCGGCGGCGTCACGTCGCGGCGCATCGTCGCCGTGCACTCGCTCGACAAGGGGCTGACATGGAGCACGCCGATCGTGGTGGGCAGCCTGCGCAGCGTGGGCACGCGCGATCCGGCCACCGGCATGCGCGTGCGCGACGGCAACATCCTGCCGGCGCTCGGCGCCGGCCCCGACGGCAGCGTGTGGGTGGCGTGGCAGGACGCGCGCTTCAGCGGCGGCGCGCGCGACGCCATCGTGCTGGCGCGTTCCGGCGATGCCGGCCGCAGCTGGAGCGCACCGGTGCCGATCAATCGCAACGCCGCGGTCGCCGCCTTCACGCCGGTGGTGCACGTGCGCGCCGACGGCCGCGTCGGCGTGCTGCACTTCGACCTGCGCAACGACACCGCCGATGCCGACACGCTGCTGGCCGACGCCTGGCTCGTCACGTCGGCCGATGGGTCGACGTGGGTCGAGACCCACGTGGCCGGGCCGTTCGACCTGAGCGAGGCGCCGAACGCCGGCGGCCTGTTCCTCGGCGACTACCAGGGCCTGGCCAGCAGCGGCAACGAGTTCGTCGTGCTGCTGGCGATCGCCAAACCCGACGCGATCAACCGCACCGATGTGCACCTCGTGCGCGGCGACCCCGATGCAGGGCGGGCCCCGCCCGCCCACACGGACCTCGCGGAGTAACACGCAGCAAGGTCCCTCTTGTGGGGAGGGCCGGCTCCGCCGGCCCTCCCCACACCGTTCGAACCGCGTGGAAATCGACCAGCGATTTCCGCGCGCCTCCTAGAACGGCCAGTGCATCGCGGCGTTGTAGCCCGCGTTGCGCAGCGCGCCGGCGTCGAGCGTGCTGCGCGCGCCGAGCGTCATCGACCAGCCGAGCGGGTGGCGCATGCGCACGCCGACGCCGAACTGCGCGAACTCGGTGGTGGGCTCGGTGCTGGACAGCGAGTAGGCCGGCGCGAATGGGTCGTCGGCCGGGCGCATTGGCTGCGTCATGCCGCCTTGCAGCCGCCGGTGCCAATCGACGCTGAGCTCGGGCTCCACGGTCCAGAGCGCCGGGCGCCACTGGCGCGTCACCGCCAGGCCGCCGCGCACATCGCTGCTGGCCAGGCGCGCGCCGTCGTAGGCGAGCGCCAGCGGCGACGTGTCGTTCTCAACAAAAGCGCCGAGCGCCGCGCTCATGTGCTCCAGCCCCAGGCGCGGCGCCAGCGTCCAGGGGCCGACATCCACCCGCGTGCTGCCCGCCAGCGTCCCAAAGCGCTGCGTGACGCGGCGCACGCCCGGCAGCAGCGTGTCGGCGCCGGCATCGCGCAGGCGCTCGAGCAGCGTGCGCTGCTGTCCCAAGGCCGCATGGACGCGCACGCCCAGCGGCGCCTCCCAGGAACCATAGGCGGTGATGCTGTCGGAGCGCGAATCGATGCGACCGAGTTCGCCGTTGACATCGCTGCGGTCGCGTCCATGGCCCAGCGCGATGCCGCTGCGCACCCCTTGCAGCGGCGCCAGGTCAATGCCGGCGCTGAGGCCGGGCGAGCTGAAGCGGCTGCCGGCCGCGCCCATCGCACCGGGCACACGACCGTAGTCCACCGTGCCGGCGGCCCAGCCCGACAGGCTGCCGGTGCAGCCGGGCTTGTCGGCCGGCGGCGCCTCGGTCGCCAAGCCGGCGGGGCGCGTGTCGCGCCACGCGGTGTTGAGGTGCAGCAGCTGCTGCCACTCGGGCCGGCAGTCGACGTCGCCGTCCAGGCGCGCCCGCACGTTGCGCAGTTGCGCGGCGCTCAGTCGCTTGAGCGCCTCGACCTCGGCCACCTGCAGGCCGCTGACGGCGGCGTCGCTTGCCGGGTCGGCCAGCCGGTCGGCAGCATCGGGCTCGGCTGCGGCGCCGCTGCCGAGCGCGCGCACCGGATGGTTGGGCGCCGGGGCGGTCGGCGCGGCGGCGTAGTGGTGCACCATGGCGCCGCGTGCCGCCAGTGACGACTGTGCGCGCGCGGCCTCGCTGGCATTGCGGTACGCGCTCGCGCTGGCGTGCTGCGCGCTGCCGACACGCAGCGTGTAGCTGCGCGTGCTGGCCACCTGCGCCGCGTCGGTGGCAGTGACCGTGAAGCGCGCCGTGCCGGCCGTGGTCGGTGTGCCGGTGATCCGGCCGTTGCGGCTCAGGATCAATCCGGCCGGCAGGCTGCCGGCGCTGACGACGTAGCTGTACGGCGCGCTGCCGCCGGTGGTGGACAGGGCCTGGCTGTAGGCATCGCCGACGCTGCCCGGCGCCAGCGTGGCGGGCGACACGTCGAGCGCGATCACGTTCAGCACGGCGTCGTGCACGCCGGTGGCGCCTTGCGCATCGCGCGCCAGCACGGTGAAGCGGTGGCTCGCCGCGGTGGTGGGTGTCCCGCTGATCGCGCCGTTGGGCGACAGCACCAGGCCGGCCGGCAGCTGGCCGGCGATCACGCTGAACGCCACCGGTGCCTGGCCGCCGTCGGCCCGCAGCAGGCCGCGAAACGGCTGGCCGAGCGACGACGCCTGCCACGTGCTGCCCACGGCCAGCGTGCAGCCGCCGGCACGCGGGTCATGCAACGGCGTGTCGGGCAGCCCGGCGGATGCGCGTGCGCCGGCCGCATCGGTGACGCTGACCTGGCCGAGCGCAAAGCGGCCCGCGATGCTGCAGGTGATGCCCGACAACAAGCCGCGCGCGTCGAGCCGAAGCCCCGGCGGCAGGCCGGACGCATCGAACACGAAGGTGTACGGTGGGCTGCCGCCGCCGGTGGTGAGCAACGGCGCATCGCGATAGAGCACGCCGCGCTCGATCCGCAGCGCCGAAAGGCCGGGTGCCGACAACGGCTCGGCCGCCATCGGTGTGCCGGCCGCAAGGGCCAGCAAGCACAGCAGGGGTTGAATTGACGACGGGGGGGTTTTCATGCGCGGGCCGATCGGGTCGGGACATGGCACCGATGCGTTCGACCGGTACTGCTTGGGCGCGCGTCGAAGTATCTCCAGCCGATGTGCCGGTTCAATGGCGCAATGCGCTTCGCGGCCGAAGAAATTGTGTGTTTGCGTCACGGTTCTTGACGCGCGTCGGGCCGCTGGTCTAACGCGCGCCAGTATCCGAGCGCCGGCGGGTCCGGGCGCGGCTCCCTAGAATCGTCTGCGCCATGTCCGCACTGCCGTTCAGATCGATCTCGTACACCAGCCCGCAGGCCGGCCCGCGCCTCATCGTGCTGGGCGCCGTGCACGGCAACGAGACCTGCGGCACGCGCGCGATCGAGCGCGTGCTGGGGGAACTGGATGCCGGAACGCTGGCGCTGGCGCGAGGGCGCCTCACGCTGGTGCCGGTGACCAACCCGCTGGCGTACGCCAGGCGCAGCCGCAACGGCGAGCGCAACCTCAACCGCATGCTCGCGCCCACCGATGCCCCGCGCGAGTACGAAGACCACGTGGCCAACTGGTTGTGCCCGTTGTTGGCCGAGCACGAGGTGCTGCTGGATCTGCATTCGTTCCGCTCGGCCGGCGCGCCGTTCGTGATGCTCGGCCCGGAGAACAACAGCGGCACGCTGGAGCCATTTGCACAGGCGGCGCTGGAAGAAGCGCTGGCGCTGCGACTGGGCGTGCAGCGCGCGGTCGACGGCTGGCTCGGCACCTATGCGGCGGGCGCGGCGCGCCGTGCCGAGCTGGGCAGGTCCACCGGGCTGCAGCTCGACACCGACCCGCGCTACGGCATCGGCACCACCGAGTACATGCGTTCGATCGGCGGCTGCGCGCTGACGCTCGAATGCGGCCGGCACGACGACCCGGCGGCGCCCGACGTGGCGTATCGCGCGATCGTCAACACGTTGGCGCATCTGCGGCTGATCGACGCGCCCGATCCTGCGCCGACGGCGCGCCTGGAAGGGCTGCGGCTTTGCGAGGTGGTGCCTCGGTTGCACGCGGGCGATGTTTTCGTGCGCGAATGGATCAGCTTCGACCCGGTGACCGAAGGCCAATCGATCGCGCGCCGCAACGACGGCACCGAGGTGCGCGCGCCGCACGCCGGTTACGTGGTGTTCCCCAACCCGGCGGCCGAAGTCGGCAACGAATGGTTCTATCTGGCACGCACGGCAACCCGGCTGTCGCGTTGAAGCGCGGAACCCAGACCGTGGCCACGCCTCTGATGCGCATGCCGAATCCGCGTCGATGGGCTTGCGTGTTGTGGTGGCTGCCGACGTTGGCGCTGGCCCAGCCCGCAGCCGTGGTCAAGACCGACGAGGTGCAGGCGCAACTGGTGGCCCATGCGCCGCAGGGCGTGGCGCCAGGCCAGCCGCTGCAATTGGGCCTGCTGATCCGGCACGCGCCGCAATGGCACACCTATTGGAAGAACCCCGGCGACTCGGGCCTGCCGACCACGCTGGAATGGAAGCTGCCCGCCGGCGTGACCGCCGGCCCCATCGACTGGCCGACGCCCAGACGCCTGCCGGTGGGGCCGTTGATCAACTACGGCTACGAGGGCACCGTGCTGCTGCCGGTGGCCGCCACCGTGACACCGGCTTTCCAGGGCGAGCACCTCGACGTCGGCCTGAATGCCGAGTGGCTGGTGTGCAAGGAAGTGTGCATTCCGCAATCGGGCGAATTCCGCCTGAGCATCCCGGCGGCCGCCAGCACGGCGGGGTTCGCCGACGCATTTGCGCGCGCCAGGGCTCAAACGCCGGTTGCGGTGGACACGCGCACGCAGGCGTCGGTGGATCCGCAGGCGCTGTCGCTGGTCATCAGCGGCCTGCCGTCGCCACTGCACGGCAAGGCCTTGCAGGTGTTTGCCGCCGATGCCGGCGTGATCGACCATGCGGCGCGCGGCGAGCAGCGCTGGGACGGCGAGCGGCTGCTGCTGCGCGTTCCGCTGTCGGCGCAGCGCAGCGAGGCACCGGCAACGCTGCAGTTCGTGCTGGCGCCGGCCGATGCGCAGGCCGTCGAGGTGCGCGTGCCGGTGGCGGCGTGGCCGCCGATCGGCGCCGCGGCCGCGCCGGATGCACCGGCCGCCGCGGAGCGGCCCGCACCCGCAGCCAGCGGGCTGTCGTTGTGGCTGGCGCTGGCGTTCGCGTTCGCCGGCGGCGTGCTGCTCAACCTGATGCCCTGCGTGTTCCCGGTGTTGTCGCTCAAGGTGATCGGCTTTGCGCAGCACGCGCAACAGCGGCGCCTGCGCATCGCAGGCGGCATCGCCTACACAGCGGGTGTGGTGCTGTCGTTCGTGGCGCTGGCCGGCCTGATGCTCGCGCTGCGCGCGGCCGGTGACGAACTCGGCTGGGGCTTTCAGCTGCAGTCGCCACTGTTCGTCTCGGCGCTCGCGGTGTTGTTCGCGCTGATCGGCTTCAACCTGCTCGGGCTGTTCCAGTTTGCCGGCGTGCTGCCGGGCCGCGTCGCCGCGTTGCGCAGCCGCCATCCGGTGGTGGACCACGCGCTCACCGGCGTGCTGGCGGTGGCGGTGGCCTCACCCTGCACGGCGCCGTTCATGGGCGCGGCGCTTGGCGCCGCGCTGACGCTGCCCGGCGCGCAGGCGCTGCTGGTGTTCGTGGCACTCGGCCTGGGCATGGCGGCGCCGTATCTCGCCGCCTGCCTGTGGCCGGGGCTGTCGCACGTGATGCCGCGTCCTGGTGCGTGGATGGCGCGCTTCAAGACCGCGATGGCGTTCCCGATGTTCGCCACCGTCGTCTGGCTGCTGTGGGTGCTGGGCCAGCAGGTCGGCATCGACGGCGCCGCCACGCTGCTGGCGCTGCTGGTGGCGCTGGCCTTCGCCCTGTGGGTGTTCTCGGCCTTCGCCGCTCAACGCCTCGGCGGCAGGCTCGCGCGTGCGAGCGCGCTGGTCGCGGTGCTGGCCGCGGCGGTCTGGACCTGGCCCACGCTGCATCCACCGGCTGCGATCCACAGTGCCGACGCTGCTGCGACGGACGCCCCCCTCGGCGCCTGGCAACCGTGGTCGCCCGATGCGTTCGCGCGCGTGCGTGCCGAAGGCCGGCCGGTGTTCGTCGATTTCACCGCGGCGTGGTGCGTCACCTGCCAGGTGAACAAGCGCCTGACGCTCAACGACGGCACGCTCGCCGCAGCGTTTCGCGAGCGGCGGGTGGTGCTGATGCGTGCCGACTGGACGCGGCGCGACCCGGCGGTGACCGAGGCGCTGCGCACGCTCGGTCGCAGCGGCGTGCCGGTGTACGCGCTGTACGGGCCAGGCGCCGGCGCGCCGCAGTTGTTGTCCGAGATTCTCACGGTGTCCGAAATCCGCGATTCCATGGCACGCTGGCCCGAAGCGGCCGGCGCGCGCGACACGGCCGCGGTGCAGCGGCGTCTCCCCTAGCCGACAGGAGCTATCGATGAAGAAAGCCTGGATCCTTGGCGCGCTCGCGCTCACCGCGATCGGCGCATCGGCGCAAGCGGTGATCGGCCAGCCGGCGCCCGCGTTCACCACCGTCGATGCGCAGGGCAAGACCGTGTCGCTGGCGGATTTCAAGGGCAAGCACGTGGTGCTCGAATGGGTCAACCCCGGCTGCCCGTACGTGCAGAAGCATTACAACAGCGGCAACATGCCGGCGACGCAGAAGGCCGCCACGGCCAAGGGCGTGACCTGGCTCGCCGTCAGTTCGACCGCGAGGGACGCCGGTGACTACCGGCCGCCGAAAGACCTGGCCGGCTGGATCGCGGGTAAAGGCGGTGCGCCCAGCGCCACGCTGATCGACGAAAGCGGCAAGATCGGCCGCGCCTACGGCGCACGCACCACGCCGCACATGTACTTGATCGATCCGAGGGGCTTGCTGCTGTACGCCGGCGCGATCGACAGCAAGCCGACGTCGAATCCGGCCGACATCGCCACGGCCACCAACTACGTGAACCAGGCGGTCGGTGAAGCGCTCGCGGGCAAGGCAGTGAGCCAACCGACGACACGCGCCTACGGCTGCTCGATCAAGTACGCCGACGGCTGAACAGGCCCTGACCGACGGCGCACGCACGGCGCGCACTGACCGTGCGAGGCTTCGTGAGGGTGCGCGACCGGCGGCACCTGCGAAAACCCTTGTGCCAGGCGCAGTCGCGTCGAACTCATACTCGGCCAAGCCCGGCCATCGGCGGTCGGCCGGTGCGCCTTGGCCCGACGTTTAATGGCAGCGCCGTCACGGCGCCGGCTGACCCATTGGAAGGAGTGCGATGCCCCGTGCGGCGATGGTTCCGGCTGGCTGGCTGGCCGTGCTCGCGCTGCCTTTCATGTTGCTGTTGGCCTCCGCCACCGCACAGGACAAGAGGCCGGTGGTCCACGTCGCGCCCATCGAGGGCATGATCGATCTCGGGCTCGCGCCATTCGTGCAACGCGTGCTCGACGAGGCCACGCAGGCCAACGCGGCCGCGGTCGTGCTGGAGATCAACACCTTCGGGGGCCGCGTCGACGCCGCCGTGCAGATCCGAGACGCGCTGCTGAACGCGCCGGTGCGCACCATCGCCTTCGTCAACAAGCGCGCCATCTCGGCCGGCGCGCTGATCGCGTTGGCGAGCCAGGACATCGTGATGGCCGAGGGCGCAACGATCGGGGCGGCCACGCCGGTGCAGATGGGACAGCCCGGTGCGTCGGCCGCGGCGGTCGGCGAGAAGACCGTCTCCTACGTGCGCAAGGAATTCCGCGCCACCGCCGAGAGCCGCAAGCGCCCGCCGCTGCTGGCCGAGGCGATGGTCGACGCCGACGTGGAGATCCCCGGCATCATCGAGAAAGGCAAGCTGCTCACGCTGACGACCGATGAAGCGGTGCAACATCAGCTGGTCAGCGTGCGAGCCGACACGCTCGAGTCGGCCCTGCTCAAGCTCGGCCTCGGCACGCCGGAGCTGCGGCGCGTGTCGCCGAACTGGGCCGAGAACGTGGTCCGTTTCCTGACGCATCCGGTGGTCAGCTCGTTGCTGATCACGATCGCGATGCTCGGCATCATCGTCGAGATGCGCACGCCCGGGTTCGGCATTCCCGGCGGGTTGGGCATCACGAGCCTGGCGCTGTTCTTCTGGGGCCATTGGCTGGTGCAGCTGGCGGGCTGGGAGGAACTGCTGCTGGCCCTCGCCGGCATCCTGCTGCTCGCGTTCGAGCTGCTGGTCATTCCGGGGTTCGGCATCGCCGGCGTGCTCGGGATTCTCGCGCTGCTCGCCAGCCTCATCCTCAGCCTGGTCGGGCCGGGATTCACCATGGCCTACGTGCTGGCCGCGGCGGGCCGGGTGGTGTTCGCGCTGGTGTTCGCCGTGCTCGCGAGCCTGGTGGTGCTGCGCTTCGTGCCGCGCCTGCCGTTCGGGCGCCGGCTGGTGCTGGAGCGTGGACTGCCGGCCGACGAAGGTTATGCCGCCGCGCCCGAAAGTGACATGCGGTGGCTCGGCAAGACCGGGCGCGCGACCTCGCCGCTGCGGCCGGCCGGCATCGCCGACATCGACGGGCAGCGCGTGGACGTGGTGTCCGACGGCGAACACATCGACGCCGGGCAGGCCATCAGGGTCACCCGCGTGGACGGCAACCGCGTCGTCGTGCGCCGCATCACCGAAAACCAAACCGAAAGGAACGCGTGATGAATGACATCGTCGGCCTGATCGGGGGGCTGGGCCTGCTGCTGCCGCTGTTGGCCGGCTTGGCGCTGCTGTTGTACCTGGTGCCGATCCCGCTGTGGATCGCCGCCTGGGCATCCGGCGCCTACGTGGGCCTGCTGACCCTGATCGGCATGCGGCTGCGACGCGTTCCGCCGACCACCGTGATCACCGCGCGCATCAGCGCGGTGAAGGCCGGCCTGGACATCTCGATCAACGACCTGGAAGCCCACTTTCTTGCCGGCGGCAATGTGGTCCGCGTGGTCAACGCGATGATCTCGGCCGACAAGGCCAACATCCCGCTGCCGTTCAAGCGCGCCGCGGCAATCGACCTGGCCGGGCGCAACGTGCTCGAGGCGGTGCAGATGTCGGTGCTGCCCAAGGTGATCGAGACGCCGAAGATCGCCGCCGTGGCCAAGGACGGCATCCAGCTGATCGCGGTGTGCCGGGTCACGGTGCGCACCAACATCGACCGCCTGGTCGGCGGCGCCGGCGAAGAAACGATCATCGCGCGCGTCGGCGAGGGCATGGTCAGCACGATCGGGTCGGCATCGAGCCACAAGAACGTGCTCGAGAACCCGGACCACATCTCCAAGCACGTGCTGTCCAAGGGACTGGACGCCGGCACCGCTTACGAGATCCTGTCGATCGACATCGCCGACGTCGATGTCGGCGCCAACATCGGCGCCAAGCTGCAGATCGACCAGGCCAACGCCGACAAGCAGATCGCCCAGGCCAAGGCCGAGGAGCGCCGCGCGATGGCCGTGGCGCTGGAGCAGGAGATGCGCGCTCGTGTGGTCGAGGCCGAGGCCGAGGTACCCCGCGCGATGGCCGATGCGTTTCGCCAGGGCAACATGGGCATCATGGACTACTACCGCATGAAGAACGTGCAGGCCGACACCGCGATGCGCGACGAGATCGCCGGCACCAGCGACAAAGGCGGCAGCGCGCCGGCCTGACGGAGGCCACCGTGAGAGGCGTTCCCACCGAGCTGTTCATCCTGCTGCTGTTCGGCATCGCATTGCTGTTCAACTGGGCGATGCAGCGCGCCGCGCGGCGGCAGCGCGCCAGGGCGGTGCGCCACGCGCCGCTGCCGGACCAGCCGGCCCCGCAGGAGAGCCCCGAGTCGCCCTGGCCCATGCGCCCCGATGCCGATCTGCCGCCACCGGCCATGCCCGTCGCGTCGCCTTATCGCGCGACGGCGCCGATCGCGGCCCCTTCGCGGCGGCGCTTCGCCAGGCAAACGCTGTTCGGCGACCGGCGCCGATTGCAGGACGCCTTCGTCGCCGCGACCATCCTCGGGCGCTGCCGCGCCGACGAGCCGCACGAGATCGGGTGACCGCGCCGCGCCTGCAGCGCGCGCACGCTCACTCGACGATCTTCACCGGCTGGCCCGGCTGCGGGTCGCCGCTGCTCGTGTACACGCCGTTGATCAGCCGCAGCTGCTGCTCGGCGCGCGTGGGCAGCGGCGAGCGGCGGGCCAGCTCGGCAAAGCCGCCGCGCGGAAACGGCACCGTCTTCAGGGTCCACGGCTTGGCGGCGGCGCGATCCGCCGCCGTCAGCGGCCGGAACGACGCTTCGGTCTCACGCAGCGCGGCCGCGGCGCGTTGCATCGCCGCGCCGTCGCGCGCTGCATACAGCAGCGCGTAGTGGCGCTCCGACGGCCCGGTGACGACAGTGGCCTCGAACGCCTGCGTGCTGCCCTGGGCGCTGCGCCGCAGGCCGACCACGTGCGTGGCCGACAGGCCGTTGAGCTTGCGCGCATCGGTGCGCACCTCGGTGGGCTTGAACACGTTCTTGATGATGGCGTCGTGGGTCGCGCCGGCTTCGGACGGCACGGTCTTCACCACCAGTCCGGCATCGCCGGCGGCGTTGACGACGGTGATCGCGTCGGCGCTGTTGACGATCCTGAAGCCCTGCGGCGCGGTCAGCGCGAAGCCCAGCGGCTCGTGGAAGAACTGGCGCCCGCGCGTCACGCCCTGCTCGCGGCTCTCGCCGAAGGTCATGCCGTCGGTCGCCGCCATGTAGCGTGCACGGCCGTCGTCGCCGTAGTTGCCGCTATAGCCGGCGGCGATGCGCCGGATGTCCTCCAGGCGCTTGTCGTTGCTGGGGTGTGACGAGAGCCAGTTGGCGCCGGCCGGGGCGGCGCGCCCTTCAGCCTTGGCCACATCAGCGGCAAAACGCTCCTGGTCCTTGAGCACGCCGATCACGTCGACCATGTTGCTCGGGTTGTAGCGGTTGCGCGCCAGGTACTCGGCGCCCAGCTGGTCGGCCTGCAGCTCCTGCTCGCGCGAATACGACGCCACGTAGCCGGCGGCCGCAGTCTGCGCCACCTGGCTGGCGACGTCGCCCACGCCAAACACCGCGCCCAGCACGCTGGCCGCCAGCACCCCGAGGCCGGCGGTCTGCTGGCGTGTCGCGCGCTGCGCGCCATGGCGCGCGGTGACGTGTCCGATCTCGTGACCGACCACGCCGGCGAGGTCCGCTTCACTGTCCAGGTAGGCCATGATGCCGCGCGTCACGTACACGTATCCGCCGGGCAGCGCGAACGCGTTGATCTCCGGGCTGTCGAGCACCGTGAAGGTCCACTGCAGGCCGGCGCGGTGCGACTGCCGGGCCAGGCGTTGGCCGAGCTCGTTGACGTAGGCCTGCACGCGCGGGTTGTTGTAGCTGCCGTACTCGGCCAGCACCTGCGGGTGCGCCTTCTTGCCTTCGGCGACCTCGGCCGCCTCGTCCATCACCGTGCGCTCGGCCTGCCCGGTGACCGGATTGACGACGGTGGCGCAGCTGGCGAGCAGCAGGGTGATCAGCGCGACGGGCAACCACAGGCGGCGCATCGTTCACACCTCCGGAACTTGCAGATCCCGCCACCGGCGGCGGTGGCCACATTGTCGGCCATGATGCGGCGTGCCCGGCCGCAAAGGCGAACAGCGCCGCGCATGAAGAGTCCCTGCCAACGGTCCGACCCCAACGGTCCGACCCAAACCAGAGGCCGCCGGCATCGGCGGCCTCTGGTGCCCTGCTGACGCAGGGAGCGTGCACCGGCAACGCGGTCACTTGCGCGCGTGGCGCCGGCCTTCCTGCTCGGCCTTCTGCATGTCCTCACGCTCTTGCGCTGAGTCCGGTTCAGCCTTGCGCGCCGCCTCGTCGACCTGACCGGACTTGACGAAGTCCTGCTGCGACTTGTCGTAGCGCCGGCCGGCGCTGTAGTTGCCCTCGCCTTGCATCGGCGCGTCGGATCGGATGACGTCTTCCTTCTTCTGTGCGGGGTTGATGCCTTCCTTCTCCTGTGCGGGGTCTTTGGATTTGCGCTGGCTCATCGTGCTGCTCCTGCCGGCCGTTGACCTTTACCGATCGCGCGCGGCCGGCCAGCGCGGTTCGGCACGTTCGTGGCGCGTGCACTGGAAATCCGATGGAACGGGCCATAGGCGACGCGCCTGCCCGGCACTTTGCGCCCTGGGCCCGGAGCGCGGCTGTCGGCGCGCGCTGGCTCGGCGCGTAGGACGAGACCCTACCCGCACGACAATGGGGCCTGCGCACACTCACGCGCTCCCACGCAACCTGGCATCGATGCAAAACCTGTCTGATTCATCCGTCGGTTTCCGTCTGCCTCGCCTGCTGCTGCCGCGGCCCGGCATCGACCTGCGCAAGTGGGCGGTGGTGGCCTGCGATCAGTACACATCCGAGCCCGAGTACTGGCGCGAGGTCGAGCGCGAGGTCGGCACGGCGCCGTCGACCCTGCACTTGATCTTCCCCGAGGTGTACCTCGGCACCGCCGATGCGCCGGCGCGCATCGCGCGCATCCGCGCCGCGATGCAGCGCCACCTCGCCGACGGCATCTTCGTCGAGCACGACGGGCCGGTGCTGGTCGATCGCACGGTGCACGGGCGCACGCGGCACGGCGTGATGCTCGAGCTCGACCTCGAGCACTACGACCACGTTGCGGGCTCCAGGAGCCTGATCCGGCCCACCGAGGGCACGATGGTGGCGCGCCTGGCGCCGCGCATCGCGGTGCGCCGCGGCGCACCGCTGGAATTGCCACACATCCTGGTGCTGATCGACGATCCGGCCAACACGGTGATCGGCCCGCTCGTGCAGCGACGCACATCGATGCAGCGGCTGTACGAGACCGACCTGATGGGCGGCGGCGGGCACGTCATGGGCCACGCGATCGATCGCGAGCAGGCCTCGGCCATGGTGCGCGCATTGCGAGCGCTGGCCGACCCTCACGCCTTCGCCGCGCGCTACGGCGTGCCCGACGACACGCCGCCGATGTTGTTTGCGATGGGCGACGGCAACCATTCACTGGCCACCGCCAAGTGCATCTGGGACGAGGCCAAGGCGAGCCTCGGCCCCGAGCATCCGAGCCGCCATGCGCTGGTGGAGGTGGTCAACATCCACGACGCAGCGCTCGACTTCGCGCCGATCCATCGCCTGCTTTTCGGCGTCACGGTCGACGTGCGTGCCGCGCTCGCGCAGGAATTCGGGGCGCGCGTGAGCTGCACCGACGTGCCCTCGGGCGCGGCGATGCGCACGCAGGTCGCGCAGGCGCCGCAAGGCGAGCGCATCACCGCGGGTTTGATCGGTCCCGACGCGCGCTTCAGCGTGGTCGAGATCGCCGAGCCGCCGTCGTCATTGGCGGTCGGCACGTGGCAACCGTTCATCGATGCGCTGATCGGGCGCGGGCTGGCGCGCGAGGTCGACTACGTGCACGGCGACGAGGCGCTGGAGCGGCTCGCGCAGCAGAGCGGTTGCGTCGGGGTGCACCTGGCTGGCATCGGCAAGCACGAGCTGATGCGCCGCGTCGTGCACGAGGGACCGACGCCGCGCAAGACGTTCTCGATGGGCGAGGCCCACGAGAAGCGCTACTACATGGAGGCGCGGCGCATCGCATCGTAGATTGGCGGCGGCATCCCGGCGATGCGTCGCTGCGCGAGTTCCGCGCGCCAGCGGCGCCAGTTCAGCGCGGCCGGCGCAGCAGCGCGATGCAATGCAGCAGCAGATCGCCGTTGCCGAACAGCAGGTCGTTGCGCGTCATCGCATACGGCCTGCCCTGCACGCCGACGTCTTCGATCGTCAGGCCTTCGCTCGGGCCGCTGCGCGTGATGCGCCGAAACGAGAACGTGAGGCCGATGCCGGCGGGCAGCGACGGCAGCGCGAGCGGCGTGCCGGCCAGCGCGCGGCGCAGCTCGGCGTAGTCCCACACGTTGGCGCCGCCGGCGCCGGTGGCCGCGCCGACGCAGACGAACGGCCCGATGCCGTGGTCGACGAAACCGGCTGCGAAGATGTCGCCGGAAGAGTAGGTGTTGGTGTCGCCCACCAGCACCACCGGCCCGGCGTAGCGCCTTTCGACGGCAATGTCGTTGCACTCGGCGGGAGCGGTGATCGGCAGCGGTTGTGCATAGTGTTCGCCGTTGCGCACCGCGGCCTGCAGCGATGCCTTCCACGGATCGAGGTCACCCTCGAGGCCCGCCAGCACGGCCATGTCGCGCGTGAACGGCGTGGCCAGTGCCGAGAAACGCACCGGCTCGATGCGTTTGGATGTGAAGAGCTGCAGCGCGCGCTCGGCGGCGACGATGTAGCCGCCGGGGTTGCTGCGCACGTCGATGATCAGCCCCTCGGTGGGCAGCAGAGGGATCACACGCAGCAGCTCGGCGATGAACTTGTCGGGGTCGGTGTCGAAGCCCCAGATGCGCAGGTAGCCGAACGAGCGGCCCTGCACCTGCAGGCTCTGCACACGCACCGTGTCGGGCAGCGTGGTGTCGATGGTGGTGGCGGCGATGCCGCCGTTGCCGCGCCGGCGCGACGCGCGCGACGCCACATGCGGCGCGTTAGGCGGCTTTGCGCCGGTGAGCGCCTCGGGCGCAAACAGCAGCATCTTGGCCAAACGCACGGCGGCCGCCGCCGGGTTCACCGCCATGGCACGGCGCAGCCGCGCGGCGCGCTTGCCGCTGGGCGCGCTGGGCAGCAGCGCCGCCACCGCCGTCGGATCGACCACCCGCCAGGCGATGCGCAGCTCCTTCAGTGCACCGCTGGGCCTGCCGGCGGCGTTGACCTTGCGATAACCCACGATCACCCACTCCTCGTCGGGCGGCGGGCCGAACTGCAGGGAACGGAAGGTGAGGCTTTGCAGCGACGCCGCTCGCACGCTGTCGGGCCGGCCGGCGCATTCTTCGTTGGAGTGGCGCAGCACCGCGAGGTCGATGGGCACGCCGTTCCAGTACTGCAGCAGCACGCCCGGCACGAAGCCCGCATCGAGCCCTTTGCCGACCTTGGTGACCACGTAGGTCGGGCTGTCTTCCGGCCCGTACAGGTCCAGCAGGAACGGCAGCACGGCCACCTTGCCTTCGAACGCGGCCGGTCCGGTGTAGCGCGTGTGGTAGTCGCGCATCTGCGTGAGGATGGCGGCCAGCTCGGCATGGAAGTTGTTGTCGTCGAACGCGTCGACCTGCGTGCGCAGGATGCGCAGCCGCTGCACCGGATCGAATCCGTAGCGCGCGCGCTTGAGCGGCAGGTGCGCATAGACGCTCCCGATCACGGTCTCGAAGCCGGACAGGACGCGCAGGCGCTCGGACCGGGACAGGATCGGGGGCGCGGGCAGGCTGTGCGTGGCCGAGCCCCGGGCGGCCCGTGTCGACTGGCGCTTGTGCGCGCCGCGCGGGCGCTGTGAGCGGGACCGCTTGGCCACGGCTGCGCTGCGATAGGGCATCGCCTCGGCCAACGTGGTGCCTCTCTGAGCAGCACCGAATGGTGGGTCACGCATCGCTCCACTCCCTCGTGAGTGCGGCGCAAAGCGAGGTTATACGTGCAAACGAGGATGCCGCTGCCCCGCCGGGGCCGGCGGCGGCGACGCGACCACTCCCATACTCGCAAGCGGACTCAACAACGTCGGTCTCGCGCGACGCCTCGACACCCGCACTCGTGGTGCCGCCTCGGAATGGGGGGGCGCCCTGCCGCCATCCGGCTGCTAGTCTGCCCTTCGCAGTCGCCGGCCGAACGGCGCGTGGCGTGAAGCAAAGGCTCGCGCGCGCGGCGAATGGCACTCCCCGTCGCGAAGCCATGATGCCCTCAAGCAGGATCGACTTGTCGAAACTGAACGGCGGTGCCGTCCCGCGCGGCAGCGCCCATACGCATACGGTCAGCTCGCTGATCGCGGGTGCGGCCGAACGGCACCTTGCCTCGCCCGCACTGCTCGCGCGCGGACGCGCGCCGATGTCGTACGGCGAGCTCTGGCAACAGTGCGTGGAGATCGGCGCCGAGCTGCGCGCGCGCGGACACGGCCCGCACGCGAGGGTGGCCGTTGCCCTGCCGGCCGGCCCGGAGATGGCAGCGGCGTACCTCGCGGTCGTCACACACGCCTGCTGTGTGCCCTTGAACCCGGACGCACAAGCATCGGAACTGCGGCGCTGGTTTGCCTCAACGCGCGTGACCTGTCTCCTGGCCGAACGCGGCGGCGCAGCGGCGGCCCGGCAGGTGGCGCTCGAGCACGATCTCCCGATCATCGAGATCGTCGCGGATGCGCACGCGCCCGCGGGGCGGCTGCGGCTGACTCACGCCGGCGCGGCAACCGCCGCGAGCACACCGGAGTGCCAGCCGCCGGACATCGGCCTGATCATCCAGACCTCGGGCACCACCGGTGAGCCCAAGGCGGTGGAACTGACGCAGCAAGCCCTGGTGGCCAGCGCGCTCAGCCTGGTACAGGCCTACGAGCTGACGGCCAGCGATTGCACGATCAACGTGCGGCCGATGTACCACGTGGCCAGCCTGATCGTGAACACCTTGGCCCCGCTGGCCAGCGGCGGCCGGGTGGCCTACGCGCCGGGCTTCGACGGGCAAGCGCTGTTCGATTGGATGGCTGAATTCAGACCTTCCTGGTTCAGCGGCGTGACGACGATGTACCAGTGGTGGCTGGCCCACGAGCAGGACTATCGACGCAAGCTCGGCGACCACCGCTTCCGCTTCCTCCGCGCAGGATCGGCCGCGATGCCGCCCGCCATCATGCGACGTGTCGAGGCCTTGACCGGCGCACCGCTGATCGAGGGCTACGGCATGTCGGAGCGCACGCCGATCGCGGTCAACCCGCTTCCGCCGGGCCGGCGCAAGCCGGGCACGGTGGGGCGCCCCTGCGGCGTCGAACTGACCCTGTTCGACGCGGACGGCCAACCCGTGAAGGCCGGCCGGATCGGCGAGATCGCCATCCGGGCGCCCGGTGTGCGCTGCGAGCCGGTAGGCGACCACGGTGCGTGGTTTCGCACCGGCGACTGCGGCCGGTTCGACGAGGACGGCCATCTGGTCATCACCGGCCGCCTGAAGGAAATGATCAACCGGGGCGGACAGAAGATCGCGCCGCGCGAAGTGGAGGATCAGCTGCTCGAGCATGCGGCGGTGGCGCAGGCCGCGGCGTTCGGGGTGGTCCATCCGAGCCTGGGCGAGGACGTGGCCGCTGCCGTGGTGGCGCAGGCCGGCGCGTCGGTCGATACCGCCGAGCTGCGGCGCTTCTTGCTTCAACGACTGGCACCGTACAAAGTGCCTGCCACCATCCTGGTGGTCGACTCGATGCCGCTGGGCCCGACCGGCAAGGTGCTGCGCAGCGCATTGGCGCAGCGCTGCGCGAGTCCCAGCGAGGATCCTGCCGATCCGCCATCCGGCGTGACCGAGGCGCACATCGCGTCCCTTTTCTGCGAAGTCCTCGGACGTCCGCACGTGGGGCGCCACGAGAGCTTCTTTGCGCTGGGCGGGGACTCGATCGCCGGCACACGCGTCATGTCCGGCATCGCGCGCGACTTCGGGCTGGATCTGCCCGCCCACACGCTCTTTGCCTGTCCGAGCGTGGCGGAGCTGGCCGCCCAGGTCGACGCCTGCGCGCGCCAACCCGAAGACCTTGCGCGCGAGATCGACGCACTGACCGATGACGAGGTCGCTGCACTGCTCGAGCGTGAAGACGCTCGTCTCCCCTCCTGATCTCCGCGGACCCGATGATCGTTGGTGCATCGCTGGATCCGGACCGCGTGGGCGACGACAACCGATCGTCGGCAGACGACGCGGCTCGGGCGGCACGCCAGCGCCTGCTGCAGCTGCGACTGAAGCGACGCGGCGCCGGCGCCGCGATCCCCCGTCGCGACCCCGCCGCAACGGTGCCGGCCACGCCTTCACAGCAGAGCCTGTGGTTTCTCGATCAGTTGAACGGATCGGACGACGCCTATCTGATCGTGCGCGCCTATCGCCTGCAAGGTCCTTTGTGCGTGCACTCGCTCGGCGCCGCGCTGGCTGCGCTGGTGGATCGGCACGAGGTGCTGCGCAGCGCTCTGGTGGCGCACGACGCGGGGC
>JAHCKM010000004.1 GCA_026125795.1 Burkholderiaceae bacterium | reverse complement strand
GCCGCAGATCGCGGTGGCTCGCCTGGTGCTCGGCGCCGACTACGTGCAGCTCGGCCCGGGCGATGTCGTGGCGCAGGCGTCGAATCACTCGTTCGACGCGGCGACATTCGAGATCTGGGGCGCCCTGCTCACCGGTGCACAGCTGGCGTTCGTGCAGCACGACGAACTGCTTTGCCAGCAGGCGCTCGAGCGGCGCATCACGGCAGCGGGCATCAACACGATGTTCCTGACCACGGCGCTGTTCAACGAACTCGCGGCCCGATCGCCCGCCATGTTCCGCCACCTCGATCATCTCCTGTTCGGCGGCGAAGCGGCGGACACGGCCACCGTGCGCCGGGTGCTCGCCGCGGGTGCACCGCGCCGGCTGCTCAATGTGTACGGCCCCACGGAAACGACCACCTTCGCGACCTGGCATCGGATCGACACGGCCGACACCACGATTCCGATCGGGCGGCCGATCGCCAACACGTTCTGCCACGTGCTCGATGCGCAGCGCCAGCCGGTGCCGCCCGGCGTACCCGGCGAGCTCTACATCGGCGGTGTGGGCGTCGCCCGCGGCTATCTGAACCGGCCGGATCTCACCGCCGAACGATTCGTTCCCGACCCATTCCGGCCAGGGCACCGGCTCTACCGCAGCGGCGACCTCGTGCGCTATCGGCACGATGGCACGCTGGAATACATCGGGCGCGCCGACCGCCAGGTGAAGCTGCGCGGCTTTCGCATCGAGCCGGGCGAGATCGAGGCGGCGCTGCGCCGGCTGCCGGCAGTTGCACAGGCCGTCGTCGACCTGCAGTGCGGCCCGTCCGGCGACAAGCGGCTGGTGGCCTATGTGGTGGCAGCCGCCGAGCAGATGCCGCTGGACGCTGCGCATCTTCAGCAGCAGCTCGCGGCGGCGCTGCCGCCCTACATGGTCCCGGCCTTCATCGTCACGCTCCCGGCGTTGCCGCTGACCCCCAACGGCAAAGTCGATCGCACCGCGTTGCCGCCGCCCGACCCCGTGCACGATGCGAGCCCGGCCGAAGACGAAGACGATCTGCTGCGCCAGCTCAAGGCCGAATGGATGCAGGTGCTCGGCGTGGCCTCGCTGGGCGTTGACGACAGCTTCTTCGATCTCGGCGGCCACTCGCTGCTCGCGATCCGATTGCTGCACGCCGTCGAGAAGCGTTTTGGCCGCACGCTCGGTCTGGCGTCGCTGTTCGAGGGCCCAACCGTGCGCCGCCAGGCCGCACTGCTGCGCGCGGCCGACGCCACAAGCTCGGGATGTGTGGTGACCGTGCAGCCCCATGGCCAGCGCGCACCGCTGTTCTTCGTCTCGGGCTTCGGCGGCGCGATCCTGCCGTTTCATGCGCTGTCGCGCCATCTCGGCCCCGACCAGCCGTTGCATGTGCTGGATACCAACTCGCTGCGCTGCCTGGCAGACGGCAGCCCGAGCTTGGAGGAGATGGCGCGCGAGATGGTCGCCGACATGCGGCGTGTGCAACCGCGAGGTCCGTACCATCTGGCCGGCTTCTCGCTGGGCGGGAAGATCGTGTACGCCATGGCGCAGCAGTTGCGCGACGAGGGCGAGTCGGTGGCGTTGCTGGCGCTTCTCGATTGCGCGGCGCCCGGCTTCCCCCGGCTTCGGCCGTTCCTGTGGCGCGTGGGCGCGCACCTGAAGCACGCATTCACGCACGATCCCGGCGACGCCGCCGCCTACGTGATCGAACGCGTCAAGCGACTGCGCAAGTACGTGGGGGTGCAGGACACGGTGGAGCCCACGGTCTTCAAGTCGCATCAGACGGTGGACCGCTCGGCCACGCTGGTGCGCGACATCGAGTCGCGGGCGCGCCCGGTCTACGAGGCCTGGGCCGCGTACCAACCAGCGCCCTACGCCGGCCGCATCACCCTCATCCGGGCGCTGCGGCGTGCAATCGAACCCGGCGTCGATGACAGCGATCCGCTGATGGGCTGGGGGCCGCTCGCCGGCAGTGGCGTGCAGGTGGCCACGCTCGACTGCGCGCACGAAGCCATGCTGGATGCCGACCACGCACCGGCGCTGGCCAGCGTGCTTGCCAGCCTGCTTGCGTCCCTGCCGCCCGAGGGGCATCGATGACAGCCGTTGTGCAGACGCCGGTTGGAGACAGCCTTCGCGCGGGCTCGACGCTCCTGCGACTGCACATGCCCGAAGAGGCGCCCCACCTCGACGACCTCTGGCCCCTGCTGGGGGCCGAGGAACGCGATCGGGCACGTCGATTGGCACGCTGCGACGACGCGGCACGCTACATCGTCGGTCACGCCCGATTGAGGCAGTGGCTGGGCCGCCATCTGCGGGTCGCGCCGCAGGCGCTGCGCTTCGCCGCCAACCGGCACGGCAAGCCGATGCTCGACGGTCTGCCCTGCGCACCCTGCTTCAATCTGAGCCACTCCGGCAGCTGGGTGCTGATCGCGATCGACGAGTCGGGCCCGGTCGGCGTCGACGTGGAAACCATCCGCCCCAACATGGCGCAGATCGACGACTTCCGCGCCGTTCTGTCGCCCGAGGAACAGCACTGGCTGGATCGACTGCCGGCTGCCGAACGCGCGCAGGCCTTTGCCCGCACCTGGGTGCGCAAGGAGGCCTACGTCAAGGCCATCGGCGAAGGCATGAGCCGCGATCTGAGGTCGATTTCGATCATCGACGGCTCCGATGGAGGCCCCTCGCTGCTGTACGACGACAACGCCGAGCCCACCTGCGGCGACTGGCGGCTTGTCGACCTGACGATCGACGATTCGCATGCCGCCTGCCTGGCGTACCGCGGCAATGTCTGAACCACGCGGCTCGGTGGCGTTGCGCTTCTTCGAGGGCGCCTTGTGGACCACGGGGCGCAACCTGCTGCAGATCGTGCTCGGCCTGGTGACGCTGACCCTCGTGGCACGCGAGCTCGGTCCGGCCACCTATGGCCTGTTCGGGGTGGCGATGCTGGTCTACGGCATCGCCGAGATGGTCTGTGGCGGCGCATTCACCGACTCGATCATCCAGCGCAAGGAGATCGATCCGGGACATCTCGACGCCACGTTCTGGCTCACGATGGCGCTGGCCACCGCCGTCGCCGTCGTGATGGTGACCGGCTCGACGGCCCTGGCGGCGCTGGGGGGTCACACCGACGCGGCCGCCATCGTGGCCGCACTCGGGGTCGTGCTGCCGCTGGCCGTTGCGTCTCGCGTCCCGATGGCCTTGCTGGCACGCGAACTCCGCTTCAAGGCCGCTGCCCAGATCGGTGCCGCGGCGACCATTGCATCGTGCGCGCTGGGCATCATCCTCGTCCTTCGAGGCAGTGGCGTCTGGACCCTGGTGGCCATGGAGGCGTTGCGCGTGCTGGTCACGCTGGTCGGTGCGTATCTGGCCGTCGCCTGGAGGCCGGCCTGGCGCGGACGCTGGCACCACCTGCGCGACCTGTGGCGCTTCAACGCCGGCGTGTTGCTGACCTACTCGCTCGGTTATGCCGATCTGCACCTGCCCAGGCTGCTGGTGTCGCACCTGCTGGGGCCGCAGGCGCTGGGCATCTTCATGCTGGCGATTCGTGTGTACGGCGAACTGTCGCGGCTGCTGACCGAGCCGCTCCATGGTGTGGCCATGTCCACCTGCGCGCGGCTGCAGAATGCCGCCGCCGAACTGCGCCGCACCGTGCTTGGGCTGTACGCCGCGTCGCGCCTGGTGGTGTTTCCGGTCTACCTCGGCATGGCTGCGCTGGCGCCCTGGTGGCTGCCGTGGTTGTTCGGGCCGCGCTGGCTGGCAGCGGTCCCAGCCGTGCAGTTGCTGCTGCTCGGCGGCGTGCGATCCGCCACCGGCGCCTACAACCCCGCCATCCTGCTCGGCACCGGCCACGTGCGCGCCCTGGCGCTTCTGTTTGCGGCGGGCTGCGCCGTCAGCCTGGTCGCGTTCCCATTGCTCGCGCCATACGGGGTGACGTTCGCCGCTGCGGCGATGTTGCTTCGGCAGTTCGGCACCTGGCCTCTTGCGCTGCGCCAGGTCGGCCGCGCGACCGGCCTGAGCATGGCCGATCAGCTGTCGGGCACGGCCGCCCCGCTTGCTGCAGCCGCCTTGGCGGCCGCGACGGCCGGGCTGGTGACAAGCACGCTCCAGGCGACGATCACGCCGATCCCGGCCACCGGGGTGGCCGTCGTGGCCGGCGCCCTGGTCTACCTGGGCATGCTGTGGCTGCTGGCACCGAAGACGGTGCGACAGATCGGTGCCCTGGCGATTGCGTGTGCGCGCCGCGATCGCTCACAGATCGCGTCGCTGCTGGCACGACCGGCCTGACCCGGCCGAGCTCTTACTCGACGGTCACGCTTTTCGCCAAGTTCCTGGGCTTGTCCACATCCGTCCCCCGCGCGCACGCCGTGTGATACGCCAGCAGCTGCAGCGGGATCACGTGCAGGATCGGCGACAGCGCGCCGTAGTGCTCCGGCAAGCGGATCACGTGGATTCCGGTGCTCGATTCGATGTGCGTGTCGGCGTCGGCGAACACATAGAGCTGCCCGCCGCGCGCGCGCACCTCCTGCATGTTGCTCTTGAGCTTTTCCAGCAGGTCGTCGGCCGGCGCCACCGTCACCACCGGCATCTCGACGTCCACAAGCGCCAGCGGGCCGTGCTTGAGCTCGCCGGCCGGATAGGCCTCGGCGTGGATGTAGCTGATCTCCTTGAGCTTGAGCGCCCCTTCGAGCGCCACCGGATAGTGCCGCCCGCGGCCGAGGAACAGCGCGTGCTGGCGCGGCACGAACTGTTCGGCCCAGCTGATGATCTGCGGCTCCAGCGCCAGCACCGACTGCACCGCCGACGGCAGGTGGCGCAGGTTGCGCAATGCCGCGTCTTCGCCCTTTTGCGCCAGCTTGCCGCGGTACTTGGCCAGCACCAGCGTCAGCAGGAACAGCGCGACCAGCTGCGTCGTAAACGCCTTGGTCGACGCCACGCCGATCTCGACGCCGGCGCGCGTGATGAAGTTGAGCTTGCACTCGCGCACCATCGCGCTGGTGGCGACGTTGCAGATCGTCAGCGTGCGCTCCATGCCCTGTGAGCGCGCGTGCTTCAGCGCGGCGATCGTGTCGGCGGTCTCGCCGCTCTGGCTGATCGTGACCACCAGCGTGCGTGGGTCCGGCACGCTCTCGCGGTAGCGGTATTCGCTGGCGATCTCCACGTTGGTGGGCAGACCGGCGATCGCCTCCAGCCAATAGCGCGCCGTGCTGCCGGCGTAGTAGCTGGTGCCGCAGGCCAGGATGAGCACGCGGTCGACGCCGTCGAACACCCGGGCCGCGGCGTCGCCGAACAGCGACGGATCGAGCCCGCCGACGCCATCGAGCGTGTCGGCGATGGCACGCGGCTGCTCGAAGATCTCCTTCTGCATGTAGTGCCGGTACGGCCCCAGCTCGGCGGCGCCCGAGTGCGCATGCACGGTGCGCACCTCGCGCTGCACGCGCTTGTAGCTGCCATCGCTTTGGCGCGACACGATCCAGTGCTTGCCCATCTGCAGATCGACCACGTCGCCTTCTTCCAGGTAGACGATTTGGTCGGTCACGCCGGCCAACGCCATCGCGTCGGAGGCGAGAAAGGTCTCGCCCTTGCCGACGCCCAGCACCAGCGGCGAACCCTCGCGCGCGCCCACCACGCGGTGCGGCTCGTCGCGGCAGAACACCGCGATTGCGAACGCGCCTTTCAGGCGCAGCGTGGCGCGCTGCACGGCCTCGAACAGGTCGCCGTCGTACAGGTGGTTGACCAGGTGGGCGATCACCTCGGTGTCGGTCTGGCTCTCGAACTTGAAGCCCTTGGCCTGCAGCTCGGCGCGCAGCTCGTCGTGGTTCTCGATGATGCCGTTGTGCACCAGCGCGATGCGGTCACCGGAGAAGTGCGGGTGCGCGTTGTGCACCGCCGGCGCACCGTGTGTGGCCCAGCGGGTGTGGGCGATGCCGGTGCCGCCGCTCACCTTCTCGGCCGCCACCTGCGCGTCGAGTTCGGCCACGCGCGAGGTGCTGCGCGTGCGGCGCAGCTTGCCGTCGTGATGCACGGCCACGCCGCACGAGTCATAACCGCGGTACTCGAGGCGCTTGAGCCCCTCGACGAGGATCGGAACGATGTTCTTGGGGCTGACCGCGCCGACGATTCCGCACATGGTGTTTTCAGGCCTCGTGATTCAGGTGCGCGGATGCTAGGTCTACTGCGATGGCATAGGCTTTCTTGTTTCTGCGCATTCTGAAAGAATTGGCTCCTTCTGTTGGCACTTGGTCGATTTACTTCATACAGAAGGCATTCATGAACGATTCAATCGTCTCACTCCCCTTGGATGAGGTGGACCACCGGCTGCTCGGACTGTTGCAGGACGACGCGGCGCGCTCCAACCAGGCACTGGCCGACGCCGCCCACGTGTCGCCGGCCACCGCGCTGCGCCGTGTGCGGCGCCTGGTGGAAGCCGGCGTGATCGAGCGCCAGGTGGCGATCTTGTCGCCGCAGGCTTTCGGCGCCGGCCTCACCGCGATCGTGGAGGTCACGCTCGACCGGCAGGGCGTCGAGCACCTCGATGCGTTCGAGGCGCGCGCGCTTGCCGAAGCCGCCGTGCAGCAGTGTTACCGCGTGGCGCCGGGACCCGACGTGGTGTTGGTGGTGTGGGTGCGCGACATGAGCCACTACAACGCGCTGGTGCAGCGCCTGTTCACCGAGGACGCCAACGTGCGCAACGTCAAGAGCTACTTCGCGACGCGGCGCTCCAAGTTCGAGCCGCGCGTCGACCTCACGCCGCGGCCAGAGTCGCGGCAGGCGCCGCCGCCGTCTTAAGCAACACCAGGCCCTTGAGGTACTCGCCTTCGGGAAACTCGATCGTCGTCGGGTGATCGGGCGCGGCCTCGAGCCGCTGCACGATCGCCGCGTTGACGCCGGCATCGATGCCCGCGCCGGCGACGATCTTGTGGAACAGTTCGGCACCGATGCCGCCCGAGCAGGAGAACGTGAACAGCACCCCGCCTGGCGCCAACAACTTGAGCGCCAGGCGGTTGATGTCCTTGTAGGCACGCGCGGCGCGCTCGGCATGCGCGGCGCTGGGCGCGAACTTCGGCGGATCGAGCACGATGGCATCAAAAGACTCGCCGGCCTGCAAGCGCGAGCGCAGTGTCTGATTGACATCGGCATCGACGAACTCGCCGCCGCGTTCGCCATGCCCGTTGCGCGCCGCGTTGTCGCGCGCCTGCGCGAGCGCGGCGGCCGACGAATCGACGCTCACCACCTGCTGCGCCCCTCCGGCCCAGGCGGCCACGCTGAAGCCGCCGGTGTAGCAGTAGCAATTGAGCACGCGCCGGCAGCCGAGTTGCCGCACCCACTGAGCGAACAGGCGCCGGTTGTCGCGCTGGTCGAGGTAGAAGCCGGTCTTGTGTCCGCCGGCCACGTCGAGCGCCAGCGTCCAATCGTGCTCGCGGATCACCACCGCGGTGGCGCCGTCGCCGCGCAACCAGCCGGCGCGCGGCGCCAGCCCCTCGAGGCTGCGCACGCCGGAGTCGCTGCGTTCGTACAGGCGCGTCAAGCCGGTGAGGCGCAGCAGCGCGTCGGCGATGGTGTCGCGCCAGCGTTCGACGCCGGCCGACAGGAACTGCGCGCTCAGCACGTCCGCGTAGCGGTCGACGATCAGCCCGGGCAGGCCGTCGGCCTCGCCGTGCACCAGTCGCACGCCGTCGCTGGCGATCGGCAGCCGCGCGCGCAGCGCGACCGCCGCGGCCAGCCGCCGTTCGAAGAACGCGGCGTCGATGCGCTCGGCTTCATCGAAGCTCCACGCGCGCACGCGGATCGACGAGCGCGGGCTGTACGCCCCCCAGGCGAGAAAGCGGCCGTCGTCGGCCTGCACGCGCACCGTCTCGCCGGAATCGGCGCCGCCCTTGGCGATGCTGCCTTCGAACACCCAGGGATGCCGGCGCAGCAGCGAGCGCTCCTTGCCGTCGCGCAGTCGAACGACCTTCATGCCGTGATTGTGGCTGCGGCCGGCGCTGCCGCGCCTTCACATCGCTGCGCGATGTGAGCCTGCGCCGCAACCTTCGGTTGTGGCTGCCGCCGGCGCCGTGGGATGGACGACGGGCCTTCGGGGGCGCACCATCGCGACCTCACCTGGCTGGAGGGGTTGCCATGGATCGCGTCGCGTTTGCGTTCACCGCTGCCATTGCCGTTTCACTCGCAGGCTGCGGCAAGGTGCAGGAGGCGGCCGGCGAGAAAGCGGCCGAGAAGATGATCGAGTCGGCGTTGTCGAAGGACGGCACGCAGGCCAAGGTCAGCATGTCGGAAGGCGGCATGAAGGTCGCGACCACCGACGCATCGGGCAAGAGCACGCAGATGGAACTGGGCGGCGCCAAGATCACCGAGGCCGATCTGGGCGTGCCGTTCTACCCGGGCGCCAAGGCCAACGACAGCGCCGCCATGCGTGTGGCCACCGGTGACGGCGTGACACTGCAGATGGCCCTGCAGAGCGACGACACGCCCGACAAGGTGGCGGCGTTCTACCGCGACAAGCTGAAGGCGATGGCCGAAGGCAAGCAGTTCACCGACATGTCGAGCAGCGAGGGTGCCTCGCTCAGCCTGATGGACGACAAGGCCAGGGCCTCGCTGCAAGTGCACGTGGGCAAGGCCGACAAAGGCAGCGACATCACCATCCTGTCGATCCGCGCCAAGTAGCCGCAGCTGGCTGGCGTCGCCTCGCTCTCGGGTGCGCGGCGTCGTACACCTGAAGGCGCGCAGCGCCGGGCCGAAGACATGATCGAGCGCTCAGCGTCGCCTCGCTCTCGGGTGTGCGGCGTCGTACACCTTGGCAAGGTGCTGGTAGTCGAGCTTGGTATAGACCTGCGTGGTCGTGATGTTGGCGTGGCCGAGCAGCTCCTGCACCGCGCGCAGATCGCCGCTCGATTGCAGCAGGTGCGACGCAAAGCTGTGGCGCAGCATGTGCGGGTGCACGTGCGTCGGCAGCCCGGCTGCGCGCGCGAGCTGGCCCAGGCGCGCACGCACCTGGCTCGGCGAGAGCCGCGTGCCGCGCCGGCTGACGAACAGCGCCGCTTCATCCGCGCGCGCCAGCGCCGAGCGCGCCGCGCACCAGCGCTCGAGCGCGGCACCGGCCAGCGCGCCGATCGGCACGCTGCGCCGCTTGCCGCCCTTGCCGAGCACATGCGCGCTGCGCTCGGCCAGGTCGATCCAGCCGCGCGACGCCGGCGTGAAGCTCGCATCGAGCGCCACCAGTTCGCCCACGCGCAGCCCGCAGCCGTAGAGCAGCTCGATCACTGCATGGTCGCGCAGACGCAGCAGCGGCGCGTCTTCGTCATCACCGACTTGCTGCGCCCCCTGCTCGGCCAGCGCCACGGCCTGGTCGACCGACAAGGCCTTGGGCAACGGCTTGGGCGCCTTGGGGGCGCGCAGCCCATCCACCGGGTTGTGCGTCACAGCACCGCGCTGGCCCCACCAGCGATAGAGCCCGCGCCACGCCGAAAGCTCCAGCGCCAGGCTGCGTGGACTCAGCTTGCGCACGCGCAACGCGGCCAGCCAGCGCCGCAGATGATGCGGCTGCGCCTGGTGCAGATCCACGCCATCGGCTGCGGCCGACGCGTGCAGCTGCGCCAGCGACGCGCGGTACAGCGCCAGCGTGCGCGCCGCGAGGTGCCGCTCGACCGCCAGATGCTGCAGGTAGCGCTCGAGGTCGTCGGGCAGCATGCGCTCGGCCGCCATGTGCGCTCGAGAAAAGGGTTAGAACACCGGCAGCAGGCGCGTCAGGCCCGCGCTCGAGACTTCGCCCAGGCGCGCCAGGAACTCGGTGCCCATGTCGGCGCTGTAACGCGTGGGGTCCGGCGAGCCCAGCACCAGCAGGCCGAACGCCTGCGTCGATTCTGCCGCGCCGTGTCGCAGCGGGATCATGGCCAGCGACGCCACCGTCTCGGGCTCTTCGAGCCAGCCGCAGGCCTCGAAGCCGGAGTTGGCGCCGCAGTACGGCGCGTGCAGGCTGGCGGCGAAGCTGCGCACGTCGTCCGACGCGCCCTGCGCGAAGCGCAGCGCGGTGTACGGATCGGCCGCGCCCCACAGCCGCAACGCCGCGCGCGGCACCATGAACTCGTGCTTCAGTTCGCGCACGATCACGTCGGGCAGGTCGCCCGGGTTGTGAGTGAGCAGGATCGCGCGCGTGAAGCGGTGCAGACGCTCGGCGATGGCCTCGTTCTCCTGGCTGGCGCGAATCATCTCGATGATCTTGTGCTCCAGCCCTTTGATCTTGTCGCGCAGCATCTCCATCTGCCGCTCCTGCAGCGACACCGCGCGCTGGCCATGCGGGCTGGTGAGGCGCACCGAAGCCAGCACGTCGGCCTGGCGCTCGAAGAAGTCCGGCGTGTCGAGCAGGTAACGCGCCAGCTCGGCTTCGCTCAAATTCATAGGTCAATCTCTCCTTCGTACACCGTTTGCGCCGGGCCGGTCATCATCACGCTCGCATCGCCGCCGGGCCATTCGATGGTCAGCAGCCCGCCGCGCGTCTGCACATCGACCTTGCCGTCGAGCCAGCCCAGGCGGATGCCGGCCACCACGGCGGCGCAGGCGCCGGTGCCGCAGGCCAGCGTCTCGCCGGCGCCGCGCTCGAACACGCGCAGCGCGATCTGCGTGCGCGACAGCACCTGCATGAAGCCGGCATTGACCTTGCGCGCAAAACGCGGATGCGCCTCGATCAGCGAGCCCAGCTCGACCACCGGCGCGGTGGCGACGTCGTCGACGCGTTGCACCGCGTGCGGATTGCCCATCGACAGCACGGCGACTTCCACCGCGAGCCGCTCGCGCAGCGGCAGGGGCCACAACTGAAAGCCGTTGACGATGCGCGGCGTCAGGCCGCTGGCATCGAAGGGCAGCGCCGCGTGATCGAACACAGGGGCCTGCATGTCGACCGCCACGCGGCCGTCGGGTTGCAGCTTCAGCTCGAGCACGCGGTTCATCGTCTCGACGCGAATCGCATCGTGATCGGTCAGCCCCTTGTCGCGCGCAAAGCGCACGAAGCAGCGCGCGCCGTTGCCGCAATGTTCAACCTCGTCGCCGGTGTTGTTGAAGATGCGATAGCGAAAGTCCACGTCGGGCCGGCGCGACGGCTCCACCAGCAGGATCTGGTCGGCGCCGACGCCGAAGCGACGGTCGCCGAGGCGGCGCAGCTGTTCGCCCGACAGCTCGATCGGCGCCCGGGTGGCATCGAGCATCACGAAGTCGTTGCCCGCGCCGTGCATTTTGGTGAACCGCAACCGCATGGTGAATCCTAGTACACCGGCGTCAGTACACCGACGACGCGCCCTTTGGACGCGTTTTGAAGCGCTTGTGCACCCACAAGTACTGCGCCGGCATGCGCCGCGCCTCATCCTCGATCCACCGGTTCATGCGCAGCGTGTCGGCCAGCGCATCGTCGGTGGGAAAGTCGCTCCAGGGCTCGAGAAAGCGCACGCGATAGCCCCGGCCGCCCGGCAGCACCTCGGTCACCACCGGCTGCACCCGCATGCCCAGTGCCTTGGCCATGCGCGACGGCGCGAGCAGCGTGGCCGCCGGCACGCCGAAGAACGGCACGAACGCAGCGTCCTTGGCGCCGAAGTCCATGTCGGGCAGGTTGAAGAAGTGATGGCCTTCGCGCACCGCGCGAATCACCGCACGCGCGCCATCCCAGCGCGAGAACAGCCTGCCGTTGCCGAAGCGCAGCCGCCCGCGCAGCACCGCCTTCTCGAACACCGGGTTGCTCTGCATCTGGTACATCGACACCACCGGGCGCGACTGGAACAGCTGCACCGCCACACCGGCGATGTCCAGGCCGACGAAGTGCGGCACCAGCCACATCACCGGCTGGCCCGCGTGTTCGGGGAGCGTGGCGTCGCCCTCCACGTGGATCAGGCGTTTCAGGCGCGCCGGGCTGGCGTGCCACAACAGCCCGCGCTCGACCACGGCGCGGCCAAGCAACGCGAAGTGCTCGCGCGCGATGTGCATGCGCTGCGCCGGGCTCAGCTCCGGCATGCACAGCGCCAGGTTGCGCAGCGCCACGTCCTGGCGGCTCGGCACGGCCCGCCAGGCCAGCCAACCCAGGCCGCGCCCGAGCACCGCCAGCACCGGCAGCGGCAGCCAGTGCAGCAGCCACAGCATCACGATCAGGCCATGCGTGGCGGCGCGCATCAGCATGTGAACGCCTTGCATGGGGCAAGCTGCCCACGACCTGCCCAACACCCCCGCATTCGTGCGCTTGTGAACAAGCCCCGCCGTGTCAACTGCAATGCCATCGTTCCTATAATCGCGGCGTCGCCGAGTTAATGAACCACTTGCGGGGCGATCGCGTGCGGGCTTTGGGGCCCGTGGCGCCGGGCTTCATCAGGCTCCACAAATGCCGCTAAAGCGTTCGCCGCTCTCCCTCTCGCAACGTGAGCCGGCAACGCGAAGTTGCCAATGTCGGCAGGCTCAAAACCCGAGGAGTGTATTGAAGTGGCGAACGACTTTCTCTTCACGTCGGAATCGGTTTCCGAAGGTCACCCCGACAAGGTGGCCGACCAGATCTCCGACGCCATCCTCGACGCGATCTTCAAGCAGGACCCGCGCTCGCGCGTGGCTGCCGAAACCCTGACCAACACCGGCCTGGTGGTGCTGGCCGGCGAGATCACCACCAACGCGGTGGTCGACTACATCCAGGTGGCACGCGACACGATCAAGCGCATCGGCTACGACAACACCGAATACGGCATCGACTACAAGGGCTGCGCGGTGCTGGTGGCCTATGACAAGCAGAGCAACGACATCGCGCAGGGCGTAGACCAGGCCAGCGACGACTACCTCAACCAGGGCGCCGGCGACCAGGGCCTGATGTTCGGCTACGCCTGCGACGAGACGCCTGAGCTGATGCCCGCGCCGATCTACTACGCGCACCGCCTGGTCGAGCGCCAGGCCCAGCTGCGCCGCGACGGCCGCATGCCGTACCTGCGCCCCGATGCCAAGAGCCAGATCACGATGCGCTACGTCGACGGCAAGCCGCACTCGATCGACACCGTGGTGCTGTCGAGCCAGCACGCGCCCGAGATGAGCGACGGCAAGAAGATGAAGCCCGAGTTCGTCGAGGCGGTGATCGAGAACATCATCAAGCCGGTGCTGCCCAAGGAGTGGATCAAGAACACGCGGTACCTGATCAACCCGACCGGCCGCTTCGTCATCGGCGGCCCGCAGGGCGACTGCGGCCTCACCGGGCGCAAGATCATCGTCGACACCTACGGCGGCGCCTGCCCGCACGGCGGCGGCGCGTTCTCCGGCAAGGATCCGAGCAAGGTCGATCGCTCGGCCGCCTACGCCGCACGTTATGTCGCCAAGAACGTGGTCGCCGCCGGCCTGGCCAAGCAGTGCCAGGTGCAGGTGGCTTATGCCATCGGCGTGGCCAAGCCGATGAACGTGACCGTCTACACCGAAGGCACCGGCAAGCTGAGCGACGAGAAGATCGCCGCACTGGTCAACGAACACTTCGACCTGCGCCCCAAGGGAATCATCCAGATGCTCGACCTGCTGCGCCCGATCTACGAGAAGACCGCGGCGTACGGGCATTTCGGGCGTGAGGAGCCGGAGTTCACGTGGGAGCGAACCGACAAAGCTGCAGCCTTGAAGGCTGCAGCCGGCCTGTAGGACAGCCCGCGCGGCGCGCCGCGCCGCGCCGCAATCAGACTTCGCCCGCGCTCTCGTCCTCGGCCGCCTCCTCGGCGCCGCCCGCAGAACCCGCCCGCACGATCGTCACCGGCACCGGACTCGCCTGCAGCACCGCGAGCGCCACTGGACCCAGGCCGCCCTCGTCGGCTTGCGCCCCGATGCCGCGCGCGCCCATCACGATCGCGTGGCAGCGGTAGTTCTCGGCCAGTTCGACGATCAGGTGCTCGGCGGTGCCGCTGGCCACCTCGCTTTCGTATTCGGCGCCGGCGGCGTCGAGCAGCGCCTCGGCGGCGCCCAGCAGATCGGTGCCGGCGTCGCGCCGCACGGCCTCGATGCGATCCGCGTCGTGCGCCACCATCACCTCGTAGAGCGAAGGCGGGCCCTGCACGTTGACGAGCACGAAGCTGGCGCCCGGCACAGTGCTGCTGCGCTGAAGCGCATGCCGCACGGCGGCCAGCGCATCGGGTGATCCATCGACGGGCAACAGGACCTTGTACGAGTCAGCGTTCATGTCGGGCCTCCGGCCCTCGCGGGCGCTGCTGTTCGACGCGGCCATTGTGGACCACGTGTCAACGATCGACCACGTCGTCGCCGTCGCGCGACAGCGCACCCTGCGCCACCAGCTCGTCGACGAAGCGGTCGCACCACTGCACGGGCGAATCGCTGTGCGCCGTGCCGAAGCGTCGCCACAACGACAACAGGTTCGGCGTGGCGCCGATCCATTGCAGAAGCACGTCGTGCGCGATGCGCCGCTCCTCCATCACGTGGTACTTGAGCAGCACCTTGACCGCATGGCGCGCATGCCGCGCCGGATCCTGCTGAAACCCGCTCAGACGCGAGCGGGCGCGGCCGAGCGCGCTCTTCACGTCGGTGAACGGCGCGCCGTGGCCCGGGATCACCACCCGCACCGGCAGCCGCTCGATCGCATCCAGCGTGGCACCGACATCGTCGAAGCCGGGCTCGCCATCGATCTCCGGGAACACCACGCCGAAGCCGTGTTCCCACAACGCGTCGGCCGAGATCAGCACGCCCTCGCGCGCGTCGAACAGCATCAGCGAGAACGGATCGTGGCCCGGCGCCGCGATCGCATCCCAGCGCCGGCCGCCGGCCATGAAATGTTCGCCCGGCGCCAGCGTGGCGGCGTGCACAAAGCGCTCGCTGCGCTGACCGGTGCTCTGATGCGTCAGCCGCAGCGTGTCCCACGCCGCGACTGCGCCGGCGTTGCCCGGCGGCACGGTGATCGGCGCGCCGAACGCGCGCTGCAGCGCGGCGTTGCCGCCGCAATGGTCGGTGTGCAGGTGCGTGTTGACGATGCGCTGCAGGCGCTGCCCGCGCAGCGCGTGCCGCACCAGCGCCACGGTCTGGTCGGCATGCGCGACATGGCCGCTGTCGACCAGCACCGTGCCGGGCTCGTCGCCGGCGGCATGGATCACGATGTTGTTCGACGACAGCCAGCCGCGTTCGAGCACGGTCAGGCCGTTCAGCGCCGCGTGCATCGCGTTCAACGCCACGCGAAGAACGGCTGGTCGAAGTGCGCCACGCGCGTGTCGCGCTGCAGCAGGCACCACTCGCGGAACTGGTAGATGAACGCGGCCGTCGGCGCGGCGATCCAGCGCTCGCCCACCGGCATGCGCAGCACCGGATGCTCGGCACCCTTCACCTGGTTGAGCAGCGGCGCATCGCTGCGCAGCATCTCGCTGGCCGGGATGCGGTGAATGCTCGCGACCTCGGCTTCATTGGGCGAAAGATCGCGTGCCGGCCCGGCCCACACCACCACCGGCGTGATCACGTAGCCGGACCGGGTGGCGTAGTCGTCGAGGCGGCCGCAGACCGCGTCGGCCGGCAGTTGCAGGCCGACTTCCTCCACCAGCTCGCGCAGCGCCGCCTGCTCCGGCGTCTCGCCGGCGTCGATACGGCCGCCGGGCATCGCCCATTGGCCCGCATGCGCGCTCAGCCCCGCGGCGCGGCGCGTCAGCAGCAAAGCGATGTCGCGGCTCCACTGCTCGTGCACCGGCGTGCCCTGCACGGCGGCGCCGTAACCGGACTCGGTGACGACCACCGCCACGGCGGCACGGCGCAAGCCGGCGGCTTCGATGGCCTGCACGTCGAAGCGCGCCAGCCGCTCGCGCAGCCGGGCCGCCGTCAGTCGATCCACCGCTTCCGTCATCGCGAGCCATTGTCCCGCATCACCTGGCGCCGCCGCTTGGCATGATCGGGCCATGCCCATCAGCCTGGACCACCTGCGCCGACATGCGCTCGCGCGCAGCCTGTTCGCCCCCACCACGCTGGCCGACGCGCTGCAGCGCCTGGGGTTCGTGCAGGCCGACCCGCTGCGAGCGCCGGCGCGCGCGCAGGACCTCACGCTGCGCCATCGTGTGACCGCCTATCAGGCCGGCGACCTCGAGCGGCGCTACGCGGAACTCGGCATCGAGGAGGACTTCTTCGTCAACTATGGCTTCCTCGGTGCCAGCCACCACGCGCTGATGCACCCGCGCAAGGCACGCAAGCCCTGGTCCAAGGCACGCTGGAGCAAAGCCGAGGAAGTGCTCGCGTTCGTGCGCGAGCGCGGCACCGTGCACCCGCGCGAGGTCGATGCGCACTTCGACCACGGCAAGGTGACCAATTGGTTCGGCGGCTCGAGCAACGCCACCACCGAGTTGCTCGACGGCATGCACTACCGCGGCCTGTTGCGCGTGGCGCGGCGCGAAGGCGGCACACGCCTGTACGCGGCACGCGAGGCGTGGCCGGCGCTCACCGACAAGGCCGAGATCCTCACGCGCATGGACGCGATGGTCGACCTGATCGTCGCCAAGTACGCGCCGCTGCCCGCGGTGACGCTGCGCCAACTGGTGAACCGCCTCGCGCTGGCGGCGCCGCAATGGGCCGGCGATCGCGCGCGCGCCTTCGCGCAGGCGAAGGCGCGCCTGGCCCACGCGCACGTCGATGGCACCGATTGGTACTGGCCCGCCGGCGAAGACCCGGCGGCGGCACCCGAGACGCCGGAGCGCGTGTGGCTGCTCGCCCCGTTCGACCCGGTGGTGTGGGACCGCTTGCGCTTCGAGCGCTTCTGGGGCTGGCCGTACCGCTTCGAGGCCTACACGCCGGCGCCCAAGCGCCAGCTCGGCCACTATGCGCTGCCGCTGCTGTGGCGCGAGCGCGTGGTGGGTTGGGCCAACATCGGCGTGCGCGATCGGCGCATGTCGGTGCAGGTGGGCTTTGTCGGCGCGCGCATCGGCGAGCCGGCCTTCGTGCAGGCGGTCGACGACGAGTTGCACCGCATGTACACGTTCCTCGGCCTCGGATGAAGACGCACGGCATCGCGCTGTGGCCGCTGGCGCTCGCCGCCGGGCTGCTGCCGGCACTGGCCGCGCTGATCGCGCTGGCGCTGGCGCTGCACCAGGGCCTGGTGCCGGCGTGCAACCCTTTCGTCGAGGGTTGCGTGTCGATCAGCCGCGCCGCCCGCCATGGCCTGGCGAACCACGTGTTCCGCGCCATCGTGCTTCCGGCGGCGGTGCTGCAGGCGCTGGCCTGGCTGTTGCAGGCTCAGGTGCTGAAGCGCAGCGCCGGCCCGGCCTCGCGCAGCGCCGCGGCGCTGGCCGTGCTCGGCGTGGCGGCTGGCGTGGCGCTGGTGCTGTACGGCAGCTTCCTCGGCACCGAGGGTGTGGTGTACCGCTGGCTGCGGCGTTATGGCACAGTGGTGTACTTCGGCGGCACCTGCCTGGCGATGCTGCTGCTGGGCCGCGCGCTGCAGCGGCTGCACGCCCACGGCGCGCTGCATTTCCCGCGCCGCCACGAGCGCGTGCTGCTCGCGCTGTTCGGCGCGATCGTGCTGCTCGGCCTGGGCAACTCACTGGCCGGCCTGTGGGCCGACGCCGCGCTGCAGGACCGCATCGAGAACGCCACCGAGTGGTGGGGCTCGCTCGGCCTCACGCTGGCCTTCGTGACGCTGGCCGACCTGTGGCGGCGCTGGGACCTGCGCGGCGAACTGAGCCTGCGGCTGCGCGCCGGCTGAGTCGGCTGCGTACCATTGCCGCATGACGGCGCTGGCCATCGAACCCCCTGGCGAGGCGACGCTCGACGCGCGCGGCGCGGCGCCGAGCTTTGCGGCCACCAAGATCCGGCCGGCACGCTCGCGTGCGCAGACGATTGCGCGCCCGGTGCTCGATCAGGCACTGCTGGCCGCCACTCGCACGCATCGCGTGGTGCTGCTGCAGGCGCCCGCCGGCTTCGGCAAGACCAGCGCGCTGGCCGAGCTCGCCAAGGGCCTTGCGCAAGCCGATGCGGCGCTGGCCTGGGTCTCGCTCGATGCCGAGGACGACGCGGCACGGCTGTTCGCCTGCCTGGCGGCGGCGCTGGAGCCCTTCGACCTGCCGTGGCGTACGCTGCCCGACGCGCTGGTGGCGCAGATGCACCAGGGCAGCACCGCCGCGCGCCGCGCCGTCGAGGAGCTGCTCAACGCATTGGCGCATGCCGACGTGGCGCACGGCGTGATCGTGATCGAAGACCTGCATCGCGCGCGCGACGCCGATCTGGTGGGCCTCGGCGACCTGCTGATCGAGCGCCTGCCGCGCCAGTGGTGCCTGGTGCTCACCAGCCGCGAGGCGCTGGCGCTGGCGCGCCTGCGTGCCGCCGGCGAGCTGGCCGAGTTTGGCGCCGAGGCGCTGCGCTTCAGCGCCGACGAGAGCGCCGCGCTGATCGCGGCCGCCGGGCTCGACGCGGCGGCCGGCGCGGCGCTGCACGAACGCACGCAAGGCTGGCCGGCCGGTCTGCGGCTGGCGCTGCTGGCGCACGCCTCACGCGCAGGCGCCGCGACGGCGCGCACGCTCGGCGAACGCTACCTGTTCGAATACCTGGCCAGCGAGGTGCTCGATGCGCTGCCGCACGAGCTGCACAACTTCCTGCTGCGCACCTCGGTGCTGCCGGAACTGACGGCAGCGCGCGCCGGCGCGGTGAGCGGCGATGCCGCGGCCGCGTTGCGCCTCGACGACATCGAGCGCCGCGGCCTGTTCGCCACGCCGCTGGAGGCGCCCGAGCGCACGCTGGTGCTGCACGACCTGTTGCGCGACGCGCTGCGCTCGCGCCTGGTGCAGCGGCTGCCGGGCGAGCTGCCGCTGCTGCTGCAGCGCGCCGCGGCCACCGAGGCCGATCCGCTGCGACGCGTCGGTTACCTGTTGCAGGCCAGCGACTGGGCCGGCGCCGAAAACAGCCTCGACGATGCGGCGCCGGCGCTTTTTCTGCACCAGGGTCCGGGCGAGGTCGAGCGCACGCTGGCGCAGTTCAACGCGCAGTGGCGCGCGCAGTCGGTGGTGCTGGCCGCGCTGGCTGCCGGCGCGGCGCTGCTGCGCTGGGACTGGGACGCGGTGCGCCGCCACGCCGAGAGCCTGCAGGCGCTGCCCGCGCCGCCCGCCGGCGAGACCCTGCGCCAGCGCACGGCACGCGAACGCACGCTGGGCTTGTTGGCGATGGCGCTGTACGTGGCCGACCGCAACGAAGCATCCGAGGCGCTGATCGCCGAGCTGCGCGCCCGAGCGCTGGCGCCGAGCGCGCGCCGCCTGATGCTGATCGCCGACGCCACGCAGCACTTCCGGCGCGGCGAGCATGCCCAGGTGCAGCAGCTGTACGGCGCCGTGCTCGACTCGCTCGAGACCGGTGCATCGCTGTTCGATTGGTGGGAGTGCGTGCCGGCGGCCAACTGGGGCACGCTGCCGGGCATGCGCCGGCAGATGCAGCGCTTTGTCGCGGGCGCATCCCACGAGTTGCGCGGCCAGCCGCTGGCGCTGCGCGCCGACCTGGCGATGCTGCAGGCCTATGACCACCTGTGGGCCGGGCGCATCGAGGCGGCGCGCGACGCGGTGCGCGCCGCCGAGGACGACCAGCGCTGGCTCGCGTGCTCGGGCGAAACCGACATCACGGTGCAGATCTTCCGCCTCATCGAAGGTGCCATCAGCGGCCGCGCGGACGAGGTGCGCGCACGGCTCGAGACGCTGCGCGAGCGCAACCGCGACGCCGCGCCCGATCGACGCCGCCTGTGGCAGCACCACCTCGCCGTGTACGGCGTGCGCATCAGCCACCTGCTCGACGAGCCGCCGGCGGTGCTGGAGCGCTGGGCTGCGTGGCTGAAAGAAGATCCGCTGCGCAGTGCCGAGCAGCTCAATGGCCGCGCCATTGCCGTGCGCCTGCGCCACGCCGCGGCACAAGGCCGCTGGGACGAAGCGGCACGGCAGTACGAGTTGATCGAGCCGAAGCTGGCGTCGATGGACGTGCATGCGCACGCGGTGGAGCTGCAACTGCGCGGCGCCCACGCGCTGCTGCGTGCCGGCGCTGCCGCCACGGCGGCGCGTGCGGCCGTGCCGGCGCTTGTGCGCCTGCGTGAGGAGGCCTCGCCCGGCTACGCGCTGATGGCGGGCCCGGCGGTGTTGCGCACCCTCGCCGAAGGCCTGGGCGCGCAGCTGGAACCCGAGCTCGCGCGCCTGCTGGTGGAGCTGACGACGCTGGCCGAATCTGCGCGGCGCGGTTCGGCCACGGATTCGGCCGCATCGGGCGCGGCGCCGGCGGCCGCGGCCGCGGCACGCAAGCGGGCCGGCTTGAGCACACGCGAGGCCGAGGTGCTGCAGCTGATCGCGCGCGGCAGCAGCAACAAGATCATCGCGCGCACGCTCGACATCAGCCCGCACACCGTGAAGCGCCACGTCGCCAACATCCTCGACAAGCTGGCACTGCAGTCGCGCGGCGAGGCGGCGGCCTGGTGGCACCGCCACCCGTAGCGCGCCACGCGCCGCACGCTTTGGCTGCGGCCGGCGCTGCGCGCCTTCACATCGCCACGCGATGTGAGCCTGCGCCGCAACCTTCGGTTGTCACGTCGCTGCGCGATGTGAGCCTGCGCCGAAGCAACCTGACGGTCGCTTTCAGCGCCGCAGGAATGGCGGCGTGCCCTGGTGGCGGTGATGCGCCATGCGCTGCAGTTCGCGGCGGAAGCGGTGCTGTTGCTCGCGCACCGCGAGCGCCATCTCGCTGTGCGGCACGCTGGGCGGTGCGGGCAACGAGAGGTTGGCGTTCCACGACTCGCCGGTGCGCATCGGCAGCGGCGCGGGCAGGTTGTCGACCTCGTTCAGGTCGAACCAAGGCACCAGCGCCTGCGCCAGCGCGCGCGCCCGCGGCTTGATGTTGTCGCTGCCGACGCGCCCGCGCTGGCCCCAGCGCACGATCAGCGTGCTGCCCGTGGTGGTGTCGGTGATCTTGTCGGTGATCGCCACGTCGCGCCGGATGCCGAGGCGGCGGCTCATCAGCAGCTCCTCGAGCGTCATCGCAGCGTCTTCATAGATCGTCGAGTAGTTGTACTCGTCGGTGGCGATGTCGGTGTTGAAGAAGTCGGCCACCTGATCGGGCGTGTAGCCGCGTTGTGTGGCATCGGCGGCCACCCCCCAGAACTTCACCTGCGCCAGCCCGCGCAGCACCGCCGACGAGAGCGGGAACTGCGCGGCCAGCGCATTCGACGTGAGCCGCCCCGCGCCATAACGCGGCGCGATGTGGCCCCACGCGCTCAGGCCGGGGTCGAGCGCGCCGTACGCAGACGGCGGCATGAAGTCCAGCGCATGGCCGAGCTCGTGGTACATCAGCCAGCCGGCGTCGTACAGCAGGAGGCTCGCGTCGCGCGTCACACGCGCGCGCGGATCGAAGAACACGAAGATGCTCTGGTTGTTCTGCACGTAGCGCCACACGCCGCCGTAGGCGAGGTCGCGGTCGAAGTCGCCGCGGAAGTCGGGCACCTCGCTCACCGTGTCGCGCTCGGCCGGCGTGAGCCAGAAGTTGTCGGCGTCGAGGTAGATCGCGCCGGTGGCGGCGTAGTAGAACGACGGCCGCACCTGGGTGCCGAGCACGACCGCGGTGGTGCTCATCAGCATGCGGCGGAAGTCGCCCTGTGGTTCCTGCGTGCGCAGAAAGGTCTCGAAGTTGCGGCCGAGCCAGTCGTGCGAGACCAGCACGCGGTCCATCACCTGCTCCACCGTCGGCGGCGCGCCGCCGTTTTGCTGAGCGAGGAACGGCAGGCGCGACAGCGGACACAGCGTGTCGCTGCGCAACGCGGCGTCGTAGGCGCACGGCACCAGGTCGCCGGCATACGGGCTGGCGGCGCGAAACGGGTAGACGCGCGACACGTGCTGGCCGGCCCACACCGCCGCCGCGTCATCGGCCGCAGCCTGCGTGTGGCGCTCGACGAGCACCATCACCTCGTCGCTGTCGGTGGCGCCGCCGGTGGTGGTGAGCGTGGCGCGCAGCCGGATCACCGTGTCGCTGCCGACCGCGGGCGCGGTGAAGATCGCGACGTACGGGTCGGCGGTGTTCAGCGTGACCGGCGGCCCCTCGAGCTGGGTCCAGCGGATTGCCTGCACCGACGTACCGGCCGCGGGCCAGGCGCGCACCGACGCGTTGCCGCCCATGCGCACCGAATGGCTGGCGCGCAGCGTCAGCAGCGACGGCGCGACGTGGGCCGCCACCTCGAGCGCGACCTCTTCGGTGCGCGCGCTGCCGGCGGGGTCGACGAACGCCAGCTGAAACCGGTAGCTGCCGGCGCTCGGCGCGTCGAAGCTGAGCGTCTGCGTCTTGTCCGCGAGCAGCGTCACCGCGGGACCAGTGGTCTGCGTCCAGCGCGGCTGGCCGATCGCGCCGCTGCAACCGAGCACCGCGGCGGCGGCGTTCTTGCCGACGCTGGCCTGCGCGCGCGCCACCACGCCATGCGACACGCCGCTCGCGCACAAGCCGCTGTGCGACGGCGCGGGCTCCGAGGAGCCGCCGCCGCACGACGCCAGCGCACCCAGAAGCCCCGCGCACAGGAGCACGCGCCGGGCCGTCCGCATCATCGAGCCGCTGCCTTGCAGCGTGTCCACTCGATCCTCATGCATGGGACCGTGCCGCGATCAGCGCATCGGCCACCTCGGCAAAGCCGGCGCCGCGCTCGCCGCGCGTGAGATAGGCCGGCCAGACGATCAACTCGGCGGCAAAGCGCTTGAGATTGGCCACGCCCACGCTCAACGGAAAGTGGCCGAACATCTCCTGGTCGTTGAGGCTGTCGCCCACGTAGATCCAGCGGCCGATTTCCTGCTCCAGGTCGCGGCCGGTCAGGCGCCGCACGATCCAGCGTGCGCCCGAGACCTTGGTGTGGCGGCCGAACCAGCCGTTGACGTGGATCGAACTCACGGTGGCGTTCATGCCGGCGGCCCGCATGATGGCCACCACGCGCTCGATCGCGTCGGCGGCCAGGTGCGCGAACTCGCTGTGGTCGATCGCGATGTCGGTCACGCGGCCGGCGCTGTCGCGCGCCAGCGTGGCGCCGGGCACGTCGCGTTGCACCTGCGCGGCCACCTGCTGTAGGCGCAGCGCGTTGGCGGCACGCGTGGCCTCGTCCTGCGCGTACTCCACGCACAGCGCGTCGCCCTCACGAAACAGCGCCACGGCGCCGTTCTCGGCCACGATGGCGTCGAGCGTGCCGTCGCGCACGAACGGCTCGCTCCAGCCCATCGGGCGGCCGGTGATCGCGAGCGCCGGAAGACCGGCTGCGCGCAGCCGCTGCAGCGCGTCGTGCGCGGCCGGTTCGATCGCGCCTTGCCGTGTCAGCGTGTCGTCGATGTCGGTCAGCACGCCGTGCACCGCGGCCAGCGTGGACGGCTCGACACTCCCCCAGTCGCGTGAATCCATGTCAGCGGCGCACGGCCGCCCGAAGGCGGTGACGCGCCCCTGAAGCCACGAAGGGGCTCCTTCGGAGCCGTGGGGGCAGCGAGCGAAGCGAGCGTGGGGGCAAACACATCTCGCGAGTCTCCCATGCCCGGAGCGCGAGGCGCTGCTAGAATCCCGCGCAGTTCCGAGGAGCGTTGCAAGGCCGTTCAGGTCCCAGGCTCGGAATCCTACAAATTGCAACGGCGCTCACCCGCAGACAGTTCGTGCCGGGTGGGAAGTTCGATCCCCTGACACGTGCATTGCGGGTTGCATCACTCGATGGAGCCACACCGTGAACGCTGTCCTGAAACCGCTGCACACCGACCAATACGCCGTGGCCGACCTGTCGCTCGCCGACTGGGGCCGCAAGGAAATCCGCATCGCCGAAAGCGAGATGCCGGCGCTGATGGCGATCCGCGCCGAATACGCCAGGAGCCAGCCGCTGAAAGGCGCGCGCATCACCGGCAGCCTGCACATGACGATCCAGACCGCGGTGCTGGTCGAGACGCTGCAGGCGCTGGGCGCCACCGTGCGATGGGCCTCGTGCAACATCTTCTCCACGCAGGACCACGCCGCCGCCGCGCTGGTGCAAAACGGCACGCCGGTGTTCGCCTACAAGGGCGAGTCGCTCAAGGACTACTGGGACTACACGCACCGCATCTTCGAGTTCGGCGCCAAGGGTTCGGACGGCGAAGGCCCGAACATGATCCTCGACGACGGCGGCGATGCCACGCTGCTGATGCACCTGGGCAAACGTGCCGAGAAGGACGCCTCGCTGATCAGCGACCCCAAGAGCGAGGAAGAGCGCGAGCTGTATGCGGCGATCAAGGCCAAGCTCGCGAGCGACCCCACCTGGTACAGCCGCAAGAGCGCACAGATCATCGGCGTGACCGAGGAGACCACCACCGGCGTGCACCGCCTGAAGGAGATGAGCGCCAAGGGCAGCCTGATGTTCCGCGCCATCAACGTCAACGATTCGGTCACCAAGAGCAAGTTCGACAACCTGTACGGCTGCCGCGAAAGCCTGGTCGACGGCATCAAGCGCGCCACCGACGTGATGGTGGCCGGCAAGATCGCGCTGGTGGCCGGCTACGGCGACGTCGGCAAGGGCAGCGCGCAGGCGCTGCGCGCCCTCAGCGCACAGGTGTGGGTGACCGAGATCGACCCGATCAACGCGCTGCAGGCGGCGATGGAGGGCTACCGCGTGGTCACGATGGACTACGCCGCCGACAAGGCCGACATTTTCGTCACCGCCACCGGCAACAAGGACGTCATTACGTTCGCCCACATGGCCAAGATGAAGGACCAGGCGATCGTCTGCAACATCGGCCACTTCGACAACGAGATCGACGTCGCCGGCCTCGAGAAGTGCAAGTGGGAGGAGATCAAGCCGCAGGTCGATCACGTGATCTTCCCCGACGGCAAGCGCATCATCCTGCTGGCCAAGGGCCGCCTGGTGAACCTGGGCTGTGCAACCGGCCACCCGAGCTACGTGATGTCGTCGAGCTTCGCCAACCAGACCATCGCGCAGATCGAGCTGTACACGCACAGCGACTACTACGAGCAGGGCAAGGTCTACGTGCTGCCCAAGCACCTCGACGAGAAGGTGGCGCGGCTGCAGTTGTCCAAGCTCGGTGCGATGTTGACCGAGCTCACCGACGAGCAGGCGGCCTACATCGGCGTGCCCAAGCAGGGCCCTTACAAGCCCGACACCTATAGATATTGACCACCCCCGATGCGGCCTGGCGGCCGCCTCCCCCTCAAAGGGGGCGCGGCCAGCGGCCTGGCAGAGCCAGATCCGCGGCGGCCGCTTGGGCACACCGAGAAACATCGGCACGCTGCTGGGAGCAAATGATGCACATCGCCTTCTACGGAGCCGGCGGCATCGGCGGGTATTTCGGAGCGCGGCTGCTGGCCGCCGGCGAACAGGTCTCGTTCGTGGCGCGCGGACGCCATGCGCAGGCCATGCGCGAGCACGGCCTGCACGTGAGGAGCCCGCTGGGCGACGTGCAGGTCGCGGTGCCGTCGCTGAGCGACGACCCCGCGGCGCTGCCCAAGGCCGACCTGGTGGTGTTTGCGGTCAAGATGCCCGACGCCGAGTCGGCCGCGGCGCAGTTGAAGACGCTGCTCAAGCCCGAGACGGTGGTGCTGCCGCTGCAGAACGGCGTCGAGATCGTCGACGTGCTGACGGCGGCGCTCGGAGCCGCGCCGGTCGCGCTCGGCGCCGCCTACATCCCGGCGAAGATCGCCGAGCCCGGCGTGATCGAGCACGCCGGTGGCTTCGCGTCGCTGCGCTTCGGCGCGCTGCAGCCGGCCCAGCGCCCGGTGCTCGAGAGCTTCGTTGCCGCCTGCACGCGCGCCAACGTCCAGGTGGAGCTCGTGCCTGACATGCGCCGCGTGATGTGGGAGAAGTTCGTGTTCCTGGTCGGCATGTCGAGCCTCACCGCGCTCACGCGCCAGCCGATCGGCGTGGTGCGTGCCGACCCCGAGCTGCGACGGCTGCTGCAGTTGGTGATGGAAGAGACCGCGGCCCTGGCGCGCGCCGAAGGTGTGGCGCTGGCCGACGACTTCGTCGCCAAGCAGATGACCGTGGTCGACGGCCTGCCGGCACAGGCCAAGGCCTCGATGGCCAACGACCTCGACGCCGGCCGCCCGCTCGAGCTGCCCTGGCTGGCCGGCGCCGTGGTGCGGCGCAGCCAGCGGGCAGGCCTGCCGGCCACGGCCAATCGCTTCGTCGCGGCCGCGCTCGGCCCGTATGCGGACGGCGCAGCCGCCGCCACCCGCTGAGCTTGCGATGAAACTGCCCGTGCCGATCAGCTTCGAGTTCTTTCCGCCCAACACGCCGGTGGGCGACGACAAGCTCAAGACCGTGGTGAGCGAGTTGAGCGCCGTGCGGCCCGAGTTCTTCAGCGTCACCTATGGCGCGGGGGGTTCCACGCGCGACAAGACACTGGCAACCGTCAGCGCCATCGCCGCGATGGGGTACGAGGCGGCGCCTCATTTGTCGTGCGTGGGCTCCACGCGCGACGGCATCGCGCAGATCCTGCAAACCTACCGCGCGCAGAACATCCGCCGCCTGGTGGCGCTGCGCGGCGATCTGCCCAGCGGCACCGCCACGGCCGGTGAATTCCGCTATGCGGCGGAGCTGATCCGCTTCATCCGCGAGACACAAGGCTCCGACTGGCACATCGAGGTGGCCTGCTACCCCGAGGTGCACCCGCAGCAGCGTTATGCCAGCCGCGACCTGCTGTTCTTTGCCGACAAGGTCAGGGCCGGCGCGAGCTCGGCGATCACGCAGTTCTTCTTCAACGCCGACGCGTACTTCCACTTCGTCGACGAGGCGCGCAAGCTCGGCGTCACGGTGCCGATCGTGCCCGGGATCATGCCGATCCTGAACTACGCGCGCATCGCGCAGTTCGCGCAGCGCGACGGCATCGAGATCCCGCGCTGGGTGGCGCTCAAGATGGAAGGCTTCATGGACGATGCCGAGTCGATCCGCGCCTTCGGCCTCGACGTGGTCACCCGCCTGTGCCGCCGCCTGATCGACGGCGGCGCGCCGGGCATCCATTTCTACACGCTGAACCAGTCGCCGCTGTCGCTCGAGATCTGCAAGCGCTTGTCGTCCACCCCCGAAGCGGCCTAGCGGCCGCCTCCCCCTCTAGGGGGCGACACCAGCGGCCCTGGCAAAGCCAGATCCGCGGTGTCCGCTTGAATCGTTTGCGCTGCGCGTCACCGTGGCCGTGGCTTGCTCGCGAAGCCACTCCTCCATCGCGCGCACCGCGGGTCGTGCGCGCGCCGCCGGGTCGGTGACCACGAAATAGGCCTTGGCCGTCTGCTTGGTCGTGCCGAACAGCGTGACCAGCTTTTTCTGCCGCAGCAACCCGTCGATCAACGGGCGGCGACCGAGCGCGACGCCCTGGCCTTCGAGCGCCGCGGTCACGACCTCGTTGTACGACGAGAACGTGAGCATCGAGCGCGGCTGCAGCTCTGGCAGGCCGTGCGCCGACAGCCACGACTCCCACTCCAGCGGCATCGAGCCGGCCAGCGCCTCCATCTGCAGCAGAGTGTGCGCGTGCAGGTCGGCCGCGGTCTTCAGCGGCGCTGCGCCCTTGCCGCGCAGCAGCGCGGGGGCACAAACCGGCAGCATCGACTCGCGAAACAGCGGCTCGCCGTCACCCGCGCTGGCCTGCTGGTAGCGCACAGCGATGTCGAAGCCGTCGTTGCGCAGGTCGCGGATCTCGTAGCTGGCGTCGATGCGCACGTCGACCGCCGGATGGGCCTGGGTGAACGCGCGCAGCCGCGGAATCAGCCACAACGATGCAAAGCTCGGCGTGGACGTGATCGCCAGCACCTCGCGCGCCGCGGGGGCGCGGATGCCCGCCATGGTGCGGCGCATCTGCGCCAGCATGTTCTGGCACGCCAGCAGCAGTTTCTCGCCGGCCGGCGTGAGCACCAGCGCGCGGTGCTGGCGCGCGAACAGCGCGACGCCGAGGTCGTCCTCGAGCGCGCGGATCTGCCGGCTCACGGCCGACTGCGTGACGAAGCGCTCGGCCGCCGCACGCGTGAACGAAAGGTGGCGCGCCGCCGCCTCGAAGGCCAGCAGCAGGTCGAGCGGGGGCAGGCGGTCGATGTCTCTTCGCATGCGCTGCAGGAATGTCAAAGATTCCGATTCATCGTTTGCGCCGACATGGATGCAGGTGGATCATCCGGGACACTTGGGCCGCAATGATGGCTGTATCGGCCCGCTCACATTCTGAAGGAGCATGCCATGTGGATCAATACCGCCCATGCAAGGCTGGCCGTCGGCGAGCGCCGCGGCCTGCGTCTGAACGGCGCGCGCGGCACGCAGTTGCGCGCCGTGCGGGGCACGTTGTGGATCACGATCGACAACGACCCGCGCGACATCGTGCTCGACCCGGGCGAGCGCTTCATCGTCGACACCCACCAGCCGCTGTTCGTGATGGCGCTGGGCGAGCAGGCCACGCTCGACGTGTGCGCCGACGGCCCGCGGCACGCGCCGCGCACCGCAGCGCGCGGCTGGCGCTGGGCGCACTGGCTGCGCCGCCCCGGCGCAGCCCAACTGACGCTGGGCGGCACGCCGGCCTGACCGCCCGGTGAACCTCGGTCAGTGACCGCGACCGCGTTCGTAGTCCGCCGCGGCGCGGCGCGCCTGTTCAGTCACCGCGCCCGGGTGGTCGTGGATGTACTGCAGCACGATGTCGGCGAACTCTTTCTCCGGCTGCAACCCGAGCCGCTCGGCACGCGCCGCGACCGCGCCCTTGGACCAGCCGGCGACGATGCGCTGGATCGTCGGGTCGGGCTGCTGCTTGACCAGCGCGCGCACGCCCTTGCCGGCCACCGCCTCGAGCGCGTCGAGCATCTCACTCACCTTGACGTTGAGCGCCGGCAGGTTGAGCGCCGCGCGCCCGCCCATCTGCTCCTGCGTGGCCTCGAAGACCGCGATCAGGCCCTGCACTGTGCGTGCCGGTGACGACACCGGGTGCGACACCGACGGATCGACCGGCAGGATCGCCTCCTGGCCGGCCAGCGGCTCGCGGATGATGCCGCTGAAGAACGACGACGCGGCCCCGTTGGGCCTGCCGGGGCGCACCGTCACCGTCATCAGCCGCGCGCTGCGGCCGTCGATGAAGCCCTTGCGCGTGTAGTCGGCCACCAGGTGCTCGCACACCAGCTTGTGCGTGCCATAGCTGGTCTGCGGCGTGGGCAGCGTGTCGTCGCGCACCAGCGGCGGCATCGGGTTGCTGGCATCGGGGCCGAATACCGCCACCGAGCTGGAGAACACCAGGCGCGGTCGATGGCCGGCGATGCGCAAGGCATCCAGCAGCGCCCGCGTGCTGTCGAGGTTGGAACGCAGGCCCAACTCGAAGTCGGCCTCGCATTCGCCCGACACCGCCGAGGCGAGGTGGAACACGCCGTCGAAGCGCTCGGACTTGAACGCCTCGCATTGTTCGAGCAGCTTGCCCACGCGCACCTGCACGCGAGGGTCCTGGGCCAGGTCGGCGGCCGCCTCGGGCAGCGGGAACTGGTCGGCCAGCACCAGCTGATCGATCGGCTCGCCGTTCAATGCGCCGCGCTTGAGCAGCTCGCGCGCCAAACGCGAGCCGACAAAGCCGGTGCCGCCCGTGATCAACACTCTCATCGTTCGTCACCTCCGTGCTTGTGGGCGCGACGCCCCGCGGCGCCTGCGCGGCACCAGGCCGCCTTCGGTCAGCCGCTTCTCGCCGCCCAGATGGTGGTGGATCGCCGCCTGCCGGGCCGCATCGGCATCGCGTGCCTCGATCGCCCGATAGATGGCATGGTGCTCGTCATGCACCTGCGCCAGCCACTCGGCGCGCCGCGTCTCGTTGCTTCTGGAAATGCGCATCGCGTCGAGCAGGTACTGCTCGATGAAGCTGAGCAGGCGCACGAACTGCGGGTTGCCGGTGGCATCGCCGATGGCACGGTGGAACGCGAAGTCCTCGTCCACGCCGAGCGCGCCGGCGCGCGTGGCGGCATCCACCGCCAGCAGCGCGCGCCGCACGGCGGCCACCTGACGGCGCGAGCCGCGCTGCGCCGCCAGCGCGGCCATCTCGCCCTCGAGCACACGGCGCAGCTCGATCACCTGCACCACCGCTTCCATCGACTCCAGCACCTTGGGGTCGAAGCTGAGCGAGCGCGGACTCGGCAGCGTGGACACGTACACGCCCGAGCCCTGGCGCGAGCGCACCAGCCCGCGCGACTTGACCTGATGCACCGCCTCGCGCACCACCGAGCGCGACACGCCGTGCGTGGCCGCGAGCTTGGCCTCGCTCGGCAGCCGCTCGCCCGGCTGCAACCGCCCGCTTTCGATCTGGCCGATCAGGCGCGCGGCCAGGCGATCGGACAGCCGCTCGGCCACCAGCGGCTCGGCGGCCGGCTGCGAGGCAGCGCGCGGCGCAGCGGTGCCTGGCGTCGGCATGTCAGCGACGCCCGGCCGACGGAAGACGCTGGCGCCTCCCCTCGGCGGGCAAGCGAAGCGCGTGCAGCGGCACCATGTCATCAGGTTATCAGACAAGTTGTCAGCCCGGAACGGGTATCCCCTCGGTGACAGCCTGCGGCGGCGCGCGTAGGGTGCGCACGGCGTCGCGCCGCCTGCGAGCACGGCGCCTTCAACCCATTGCGCCATGGCCGGTGTCGACATCGTCTCGGTGAAGAAACGCTTCGGCGACGTCGAGGTGCTGCACGGCGTGGACGTCGGCATCGCCGACGGTTCGTTCACCGTGCTGGTGGGCCCTTCGGGCTGCGGCAAGAGCACGCTGCTGCGCATGATCGCCGGCCTGGAGAACATCTCCAGCGGCGAGATCCGCATCGGCGGCCAGGTGGTCAACCGCATGCCGCCGAAAGAGCGCGACATCGCGATGGTGTTCCAGAACTATGCGCTGTACCCGCACATGACCGTGCGCGACAACATGGCCTTCTCGCTGGCGCTGGCCAAGCAGCCCAAGGCCACGATCGAGGCGCGCGTCAAGCAGGCGGCCGGCATCCTGGGCCTCGACGCGCTGCTCGACCGCTTTCCGCGCCAGCTCTCCGGCGGCCAGCGCCAGCGTGTGGCGATGGGCCGCGCGATCGTGCGCGACCCGCAGGTGTTCCTGTTCGACGAGCCGCTGTCCAACCTCGACGCCAAGCTGCGCGTGCAGATGCGCACCGAGATCAAGGAGCTGCACCAGCGGCTGAAGACCACGTCGATCTACGTCACGCACGACCAGATCGAGGCCATGACGATGGCCGACCAGATCGTCGTGATGCACGACGGCCGCGTCGAGCAGATCGGCTCGCCGCTGGCGCTGTACGACCGTCCGGCCAACCGCTTCGTGGCCGGCTTCATCGGCTCGCCGGCGATGAACTTCATCGAGGGCAAGCTCGACTCCAGCTTCGTCGAGGCGGCCGGCGGCGCGCGCCTGCCGTTGGCGCGTGCACCGGCGGCCGGTGCCGGCCGCGACGTGATCTACGGCATCCGGCCCGAGCACCTCGACATCGCGGCGGCCAACGATCCGCTGGGCTTCGAGGCCGAAGTGATCGTCATCGAGCCCACCGGTTCGGAAACGCAGCTGTTCGCCCGCCTCGGCCAGCAGGAGCTCGTGGGCGTGTTCCGCGAGCGCCACGAGTTCCAGCCGGGCCAGAGGATCCGGCTCAAGCCGCGCGGCGAGCTCGCGCACCTGTTCGACCCGGCGAGCGGCCAACGGATCTGAAGCCGCTCCTTTCGCCCAACCCACACGATCCAGCACCACGAACGAGGAGACACCGATGACCGAACGCCATACCACGCGCCGCCACGTGCTCCAGAGCGGCGTCGCCCTCGCCGGCGCCGGCGCCGCCGCCAACCTGGCGTTGTTCGCCCAGGCCTGGGCGCAGGACGCGCCGTTCAAGCCCGAGAAAGGCGCCAAGCTGCAGCTGCTGCGCTGGAAGCGCTTCGTGCAGAGCGAAGAAGACAGCTTCATGGCGCTGGTCGATGCATTCAGCAAGGCCACCGGCGTCGAGGTGAAGGTGATCAACGAGTCGCTCGACGACGTGCAGCCGAAGGCCAGCGTGGCGGCCAACACCAACCAGGGCCCCGACATGTTCTGGGGCCTGTACTCGCTGCCGCATCTGTTCCCCACCAAGTGCGTGGAGGTCACCGACGTCGCCAACTACCTGGGCAAGAAGTACGGCGGCTGGGTGCCCACCGCGGAGACCTACGGCAAGAGCGGCGGCAAGTGGATCGCCATTCCCGTGGCCTACAACGGCAACGTCATCAACTTCCGCCAGAGCATGATCGAGAAGGCCGGCTTCAAGGAGGTGCCCAAGGACACCGCCGGCTTCCTCGAGCTGATGAAGGGGCTGAAGGATAAGTCGGTGCCCGGCGGCTTCGCGCTAGGCCGCGCCTCGGGCGACGGCAACGCCTGGGTGCACTGGGCGCTGTGGGCGCACGGCGGCAACCTGGTGGACAAGAGCGACAAGGTGGTGATCAATTCGCCCGAGACGGTGAAGGCGCTGGAGTACATCAAGGCGCTGTCGGACACCTTCGTCAGCGGCACCGCGTCGTGGAACGATGCCTTCAACAACAAGGCCTTCCTGGAGAGCCAGGTCTCGCTCACCAACAACGGCGTGTCGATCTACGCCGCCGCCAAGGCCGGCGCCGCCAAGGGTGACGCCAAGATGAAGGAGATCATGGACGACATGAACCATGCGCTGTGGCCGGTGGGACCGGTGGGCAAGCCCACCGAGTTCCACATCGCCTACCCGCTGATGGTCATGAAGTACTCCAAGGTGCCCAACGCCTGCAAGGCCTTCATCGCCTTCATGATGGACGCCAAGCAGTTCGACAAGTGGCTGGTCGATTCGGTGGCCTACCTGACGCACCCGCTGAACGCCTACGACGAGAACCCGGTGTGGAAGACCGATCCCAAGCTCTCGCTGGTGCGCGACGTGGCCAAGCGCACGCTCACCGCGGGTGGCCAGGGCTCGGTGGGCGAGAAGGCGGCCGCCGCACTGGCCGACTTCATCGTGCTCGACATGGTGGCCTCGGTGTGCACCGGGCGCTCCTCGATCAAGGAGGCCATCTCCGTGGCCGAGCGGCAGGCCAGGCGCATCTACCGCTGACTCGGGCGGCGCGGCCGGTGAGCACCGGCCGCGCGCGCCGCCTGCCATGAACCACCTCTGGCAAAACCGCAATTTCCTCGGGCTGCTGTTCATGCTGCCCGCGGCGGCGTTCCTGCTGCTGTTCCTGGTCTACCCGCTGGGGCTGGGCATCTGGCTATCGTTCACCGACGCCAAGATCGGCCGGCCCGGCGCGTTCGTGGGGCTGGAGAACTACGAGTGGATCGTGGGGGACAGCAAGTTCCAGACCGCGGTGTTCTTCACCATCTTCTACACGGTGGCCGCCAGCATCGCCAAGTTCGCCATCGGGCTGTACCTGGCGCTGCTGCTCAACAAGCACCTGCCGTTCAAGGCCATCATCCGCGCGATCGTCCTGATCCCGTTCATCGTGCCCACGGTGCTGTCGGCGATCGCGTTCTGGTGGATCTTCGACCCGCAGTTCTCCATCGTCAGCTGGACGCTGCGCCAGGCCGGGCTGATCGACGGCAACATCAATTTCCTCGGCGACACCTGGAACGCGCGCTGGAGCGTGATCTTCGCCAACGTGTGGCGCGGCGTGCCGTTCATCGCGATCTCGCTGCTCGCGGGCCTGCAGACGGTGCCGCCGTCGCTGTACGAGGCAGCCACGCTCGACGGCGCCACGCCGTGGCAGATGTTCGTGAAGATCACCTACCCGCTGCTGACGCCGATCATCGCGGTCGTGATGACGTTCTCGGTGCTGTTCACGTTCACCGACTTCCAGCTGATCAAGGTGCTCACCAACGGCGGCCCCGCCGGCGCCACCGAGCTGATGGCCACGATGAGCTACAACACCGCGATCCTCGGCGGGCGCATCGGCGAGGGCTCGGCGATCTCCACCGCGATGGTGCCGTTCCTGCTGGCCGCGATCATGGTGTCGTGGTTCGGGCTGCAGCGGCGCAAGTGGCAGCAGGGGGAGGAACAATGAGCCGGCCGTCGCCCGTGATCTCGACGAGCCCGGCGCCCGGCCGCCCGAAGCCGGGCGAGATCCCCGCGGGGGATCGGCCGCGCGCGGCCGAGGGGCCGTCAGGATGGCAGCAGGGGGAAGAACAGTGAGTTCCACCGTCGCCAGCACCGTCAAGACGGATGCCGACCACACCGAGGGCATGAGCTACCTGTCCACGCTGCCCAAGCGCGTGGTCAACGTGTACGTCCCGCTGGTGCTGATCGTGATCGTGCTGCTGTTCCCGTTCTACTGGATGGTGATCACGGCGGTGAAGCCCAAGGAGCACCTGCTCGACCTCGACCAGCACAACCCGTACTGGACCTGGAGCCCCACCTTCGAGCACATCAACGACCTGCTGTTCAAGACCGAATACCCGCTGTGGCTGTGGAACACCATGTTCATCGCGATCGCGGCCACCATCCTGTCGCTGGTGGCCAGCGTGTTCGCGGCCTATGCGATCACGCGCATCCGCTACCGCGGCGCGCAGTGGGTAGGCGGCGCGATCTTCCTGGCCTACCTGGTGCCGCCGTCGATCCTGTTCATCCCGCTGTCCACCGTGGTGTACCAGTACGGTCTGTTCGACACGCCGTTTGCGCTGATCCTCACCTACCCGACGATCCTGATCCCGTTTTCCACCTGGCTGCTGATGGGCTACTTCAAGACCATCCCGTACGAGCTGGAGGAATGTGCGCTGATCGACGGCGCCAACCGCTGGCAGATCCTCACGCGCATCATCCTGCCGCTGGCGGTGCCGGGGCTGATCTCGGCGTCGATCTTCTGCCTCACGCTGTGCTGGAACGAGTTCATCTACGCGCTCACCTTCATCAACAGCACCGAGAAGAAGACCGTGCCGGTGGCCATCCTGTCGGCCTTCACCGACGGCGACCAGTACCGCTGGGGCTCGTTGATGGCCGGCGCGCTGGTGGGCTCGCTGCCGCTGGTGATCCTGTACGCCTTCTTCGTCGAGCACTACGTCAGCGCGATGACCGGCGCCGTCAAGGAATAGTGACTTGACAGCCCCTTGCTCGCTTCGCTCGCGTCCCCCGAGGGGAGCGCAGGCCGCTTGGGAGCGGCCCGGCGCTGGCCTGCGATGAAGCTTGGCTTCATCGGCCTCGGCGCGATGGGCACACCGATGGCACTGCGTCTTCTCCATGCCGGGCACGCGGTGCGCGGCTTCGACCTGCGCCCCGGCGCGGCCGATGCGCTGCTGGCCGCCGGCGGCAGCGCCGCCCGGAGCGCCGCCGACGCGGCGCATGGCGCCGACCTGCTGTGGCTGATGGTCGTCTCGGGCGAGCAGGCCGGCAGCGTGTTGTTCGAGCACGGCGCCGCCGCCGCACTGCCCGCCGGCGCGATCGTCTGCCTGAGCTGCACGCAGCCGCCGGCGCTGGCCGCGGCCACCGCCGAGCGTCTGTCGTCCATGGGCCTGCATGCGCTCGACGCGCCGGTGTCGGGCGGCGTCAAAGGCGCCCACGCCGGCACGCTGACCGTCATGTGCGGCGGCGACACCGCGGTGCTGCAGCGCGCGCGCCCGGCGCTCGAGGCGGTCGGCACGCGCGTCTTTCACTGCGGCCACGCCGCCGGCATGGGATCGACCGCGAAGATGATCAACCAGCTGCTGTGCGGCGTGCACATCGCGGCCGCGGCCGAGGCGATGCACCTGGCCGAGCGCGCCGGCGTGTCGACCGCGACGATGCACGAGATCATCGGCGTGTCGGCCGGCAACTCGTGGATGTGGGGCGACCGCGGCCCGCGCATGATGATGGACGACCCGCCGGTCACCAGCGCGGTCGACATCTTCGTCAAGGACCTCGGCATCGTGCTCGGCGAGGCGCGCGCGCTGAAGGCCGGCCTGCCGCTGACATCCAGCGCGATGCAGATGTTCCTGGCCGCCAGCGGCCTGGGCCACGGAGCGGCCGACGACAGCCAGGTGATCCGCGCGTACCGCGCGCTCAATGGCGCCGGCCCCGTGCGCTGAGAAGCAACATGCCCGCACGCCCGCTGCACCAGGTGAGCAAGGAGCAACTGCGCGAGAAGGCGCGGCTGATCCGGCTCGAGACGCTGCGCATGACCGACATCTGCGGCTCCGGCCATTACGGCTCGAGCTTCTCGATGGCCGAGATCGTGGCCACGCTGTACTACCGCTTCATGCACGTGCGGCCGCACGAGCCCCAATGGCCCGACCGTGACCGCTTCACGATGGGCAAGGGCCACGCGGCGATCGGCCTGTTCCCGGTGCTGTCGGACCTGGGCTTCTTTCCACAGAGCTGGCTCGACGGCTACACGCGCTTCCAGTCGCCGCTGGGCGACCACCCGGACATGAAGAAAGTGCCCGGCGTCGACTTCTCGTCGGGCTCGATCGGCCACAACCTGAGCGTGTCGGTGGGCATCGCGCTCGGCACGCGACGGCGCGGCTCGCCGGCGCGCACGGTGTGCCTGATGGGCGACGGCGAACAGACCGAAGGCCAGATCTGGGAGGCCGCGATCGCCGGAGCGCACTGGCAGCTCGACAACCTGGTGGGCATCGTCGACATCAACGCCGCCGGCTCCGACGGCCACCCGCAGGAGACGATGAAGACCGAGCCGCTGCGGGCAAAGTGGGAAGCATTCGGCTGGCGCACGTTTACGCTCGACGACGGCCACGACCTCGACGCGGTGAGCGCGGCGCTCGATGCGGCGCTCAACCGCAGCGACGGCCGCCCCACCTGCATCCTGGCCTACACGGTCAGCGGCAAGGGCGTGTCGTTCATGGAGCACGGCTGGCAGTGGCACCTCGGCTACCTGGGGCCGAAGGACCTCGAGCGCGCCTACCAGGAAGTGCTCGAAGGGACCATCGGATGAGCGCTCCGCACGGCCGCTCCGAAGGAGCGCGCGCTCTCGCTCGGCGGGAAGCGCGAAGCGCAAGGGTGCACCAGTGACCAGCGATTCCAGCCGTTGGGTGCCGCAGCCGCGCGCGGCCGGTGTCAGCTACATCAGCGCCGAGGTGCGCGCCAAGCTCGACCTGAGCGAGAGCCGCGTGCACGGCCTGGCCGACGACGCCACCTGGGACATGGCCACTTCGCTCGGCCTGTCGCCGCAGCTGACCACCGGCGCCGTGCTGATCGAGCTGGTCGAACAGGGCCACGACATCGTGGTCTGCACCGCCGATCTGGGGCGCCCGACGCAGGTGGTGAACTTCGGCCGCAGGTTCCCCGACCGCTACTTCAACTTCGGCATCGCCGAGCGCAACATGATCGGCGCCGCCGCCGGCCTGGCCACCACCGGGCACGTGCCGGTGATCAGCAACTACTCGTTCTTCCTGGCGCTGATGGGCGTGGAGAACATCCGCAACGACATCTGCTACCCGGGCCTGCCGGTGCGCATGATCGGCACCCATTCCGGCATCGCGATGGGCTTCTACGGCACCAGCCACCATTGCACCGAAGACATCGGCGCGCTGCGCGCCATTGCCGGCCTGACGCTGATGGCGCCGTGCGACGGCCAAGCGATCCGCAGCGCCTTCACGCACACCATCACGCACCCCGGCCCGATCTACCTGCGCGCCGGGCGCGGCCGCGAGAAGCCGGTGTACGACCGGCCGCCGGCCTGGCGCATCGGCGGCAGCCACACGCTGCGCGAGGGCCGGCACGCCACCGTGCTGGCGATCGGCAACCTGGTGGCGGCCAGCCTGGAGGCGGCCGCGCTGCTGCAAGCCGATGGCATCGAGCTCGGCGTGGTCGACATGTATTCGATCGCGCCGCTCGATCGCGCGGCCGTGCGCAGCGCCGCGCGGCAAGGCGTGGTGATCACGGCCGAGGAGCACAACGTGTCGTCGGGCTTCGGCTCGGCGGTGGCCGAGGTGATGGCCGAGGAGGCCCTGGGTGCCCGGCTGGTGCGCATCGGCATGCCCGACCAGTATTCGCTGCTCGGCCCGCCCACCCACCTGTACCGGCACTACGGGCTCGACGCCGAGGGCGTCGCCGCCAGCGTGCGCAAGGCGTTGCGCGATTGAGCCCCGCCCGGCCGCCCGAAGGGCTCAGCCCCCGCTCGGCGGGGAGGCGCGAAGCGCCAGGAGTGCACCTATGAAGTTGCGGCCATGCTGCTGAAGGACCGCACCGCGATCATCACCGGCGCCGCGAGCCCGCGCGGGCTCGGCCTGGCGTGCGCCCGGCTGTTCGCCGAGCACGGTGCGCGCGTGCTGGTGCTCGATCTCGATGCCGGCGCGGCCGCCCGCGCCGCGGCGTCGCTGCCGGGCAGCGGTCACCTGGGTGACCGTTGCGACGTGACCAACAAGGCCCAATGCGAAGCGGCAGCAAACCTGGCGCAGCGCGAGTTCGGGCGCATCGACGTGCTGGTCAACATCGCCGGCATCACCAGCCCGCAGCGGCTGATGGAGGTGGACGACGCCAGCTACCAGCGCATCTTCGACGTCAACATGCGCGGCACGCTGCACATGACCCAGGCCGTGGTGCCGAACATGCGACAGCGCAAGGCCGGTTCGATCGTCAACATGAGCTCGGTGTCGGCGCAGCGCGGCGGCGGCGTGTTCGGCGGCAGCCACTACTCGGCGGCCAAGGCCGCCGTGCTCGGCTACACCAAGGCCTGCGCCCGCGAGCTCGGCCCCGACCAGATCCGCGTCAATGCCGTCTGCCCGAGCTACATCGACACCGACATCACGGCCGGCCTGATGACGCCCGAGCGGCTGGCCGCCATCGTGGCCGGCGTGCCGCTGGGCCGGCCCGGTCACGCGCACGAGGTGGCCGGCTGCGTGCTGTTCCTGGCCAGCGACCTGTCGAGCTACGTGACCGGCAGCGAGATCGACATCAACGGCGGCTCGCACATCCACTGACAACCGCCGCAGGCGGTTGCGGCGCAGGCTCACTTCGCGCAAAGCGCGAAGTGACAACCGGAGTAGCGGCGTAGGCTCACATCGCGGAGCGATGTGAAGGCGCGCGGCGCCGGCCGCAGCCAAGGTGCGAAGCACCGGCCGAAGCCAACGCCGACCCGGGTCCAACCCTCTGATGGTGGGCCGCGCATCGTGGCTAGACTGATCGTGAGATCCGATCCGCCGGCGCGCAGCCCTGCGCAGCCCATCCAACGAACACACAGGAGACTGCCATGTCGCTGATTCGCTCGTTCGTCGCCGTCGCCGCCGCCGGCCTGTTGGCCGCACCGGCCCTCGCGCAGCAGGTGACCCTGATGACCGGCCCGCAGGGTGGCTCCTGGGTGCCGCTGGGCGGCGCCTTGAAAGGCATGTGGGAGAAGGCCGTGCCCGGCCTGCAGATCCAGCAGACGCCCGGCGCCGGCATCGCCAACGTGCGCGGCGTCGACGAAGGCAAGGCGCAGATCGGCTTTGCCAACTCCAGCACCACCGTTGACGGCATCGCCGGCCGCGCGCCGTATCCCAAGCAGGTGAAGAACGTCTGCCAGGTGGCCAACCTGTACCCGCAGTACTTCCAGGTGGTGGCCTCGGCCGATGCCAAGGTCAACTCGTTCGCCGACTTCAAGGGCAAGGCGCTGGTCACGCAGCCCAAGGGCAACACGGCCGAGATCCTGACCGCGATGGTGCTCGAGATCAACGGATTGAACTACCAGTCGTTGTCCAAGGCCAATTTCCAGGCCGCCTACACCGACGCGGTGTCGCTGATGAAGGACGGCCACGCGCAGATCTTCACGCTCGGCACCACGGCGCCGGCATCGGCCATCATGGACCTGGCCAGCGCGCGCGACGTGCAACTGGTACCGGTGGACGACAAGACGATGGCGGCGTTGAAGAAGGTCAACCCCGGCTACAACAAGCTGGTCATCAAGGCCGGCACCTATCCCAAACAGGACAAGGACGTGCCGGTGATCGGCTACTCCACGCACATCGTCGCCGCCTGCGACCTGCCCGAGGACACGGTCTACAAGATGACCAAGGCCATGGCCGAGAACGTCGACGCGATGGCCGCGGTGGTCAAGCCGATCGCCGGCCTGACGCCCAAGGACATGGCGGTCGACATCGGCGTGCCGCTGCACAAGGGCGCGGCCAAGTACTACAAGGAGAAGGGCGCGATTTGATGTCGGCCCCCACGCTCCCTGCGGTCGCTGCCCCCAGGGCTCCGCAGGAGCCCCTTCGTGGCTCCGGGGGCGCGGTCGGCTTGGGAGCGGCCCGGCGCCGACCGGCCGCCCTCGGCCTCGCTTGAGCCGTGGCCCAGGAAGAAAACACCGCCGCCGCCCCCACCACACGCGCGCTGCGCGTCGCGGTGGGCGCGATCGCGGTGGCGATGTCGATCTACCACATGTGGGTGGCCGGCTTCGGGCCGCCCGAGGCGCTGATCTTCCGCGGCACGCACCTGCTGTTTGCGCTGACGCTGGTGTTCCTGCTGTTTCCGCTGCGCCCCGGCGGCAACGTGGCGGCGCGCGTGTTCGATGCGGCGCTGTTGCTGCTCGGCTGGGCCGCGGTGCTGCACATCTTCATCGACTACCAGGCGTTCACCAACCGCATCATCTACATCGACGACCTCACGCCCTGGGACATCTTCCACGGCATCGCGTTGATTCTGGTGGTGCTCGAAGGCACGCGGCGCGTGATCGGCTGGGCGCTGCCGCTGACGGCGATCGTCTTCATCGTCTACGCGGCGCTGTTCACCCAGGTGAAGTTTCCGGTGCTGCTGGAGCAGCTCTACTACTCCACCGAGGGCATCTTCGGCTCCACGCTCGGCGTGTCGGCGTCCTACGTGATGCTGTTCGTGCTGTTCGGCGCCTTCATGGAGCGCAGCGGCACCGGGCAGCTCTTCATGGACTTCGCGATGTCGATCACCGGCCACCAGGCGGGCGGACCGGGCAAGGTGGCAGTGGTGAGCTCGTCGCTGTTCGGCACCGTGTCGGGCTCGGCGGTGGCCAACGTGATGGTCGACGGGCCGATCACCATCCCGCTGATGAAGCGCACCGGCTTCAGGCCGCCGTTTGCCGCCGCCGTGGAATCGGTGGCCTCCACCGGCGGGCAGCTGATGCCGCCGATCATGGGTGCGGCCGCGTTCGTGATGGCCGAGTTCCTCGCCGTGCCGTATGCCACCGTGGCGCTGTGGGCCGCGATCCCCGCGCTGCTGTACTACGTGGCGGTGTTCTCGGCGGTGCACTTCGTGGCCAAGCGCGAGCACCTGGCCGGCGTGCCGCGCGCCGAGCTGCCGCGCCTGCCCCGCGTGATGATCGACCGCGGCCATCTGTTCTTCCCGATCGTCATCATCCTGGCCGGCCTGTTCATGGGCTATTCGGCGCCGCTGTCGGCGCTGGTGGCCGCGCTGGCGTGCCTGCCGGTGGCGCTGCTGCGCGCCACCACACGCGCCGGCATCACCTGGCGCAGCGTGCTCGGTGCGCTGGAGGAAGGCGCGCGCAACACGCTGGCGGTGGCGATGGCCTGCGCCTGCGCCGGCATCGTGATCGGCTGCGTCACGATCACCGGCCTGGGCATCACGTTCACGCAGGTGGTGATTGCGCTGGCGCAGAACTCGCTGGTGCTGGCGCTGATCCTCACCGCGATGGCCGGCATCGTGCTAGGCATGGGCATGCCGACCACGCCGGCCTACATCGTGATGGTGTCGCTGCTGGTGCCGGCGATCATCAAGCTCGGCGCGGTGACGCCGGCGGCGCACATGTTCGCGTTCTATTTCGCGATCCTGTCGGCCATCACGCCGCCGGTGGCGCTGGCGGTGTTTGCCGCCGCCGGCCTGGCCAAGGCCAACATGTGGGCCTCGGGCTGGGCCGCGATGCGCGCGGCCGCGCCGGCCTACATCGTGCCGTTCATGTTCGTCTACGAGCCGGCGCTGCTGTTGATCGGCGACTGGACCACCAGCCTGCACGCCACGATCTCGGCGACGTTCGGCGTGATCCTGCTCGCCGCGGGCTCGTTCGGCTATCTGCTGCGGCCGGCCACGCCGTGGCAACGGGCGCTGCTGGTGGTGGCGGCGTTGTTGCTCATCAAGCCGGGCTGGGCCACCGATCTCGCGGGGCTTGCGCTCGCGGCGTTGGTGGGCGGCGTGCAGCTCGCGCGCAGCCGCAGTGCGGCCGCGCGCGCGACGGCGGGCTGAGCGGTCCGCACGGCCGCTCGCGCCGGCGCGGCGCTCACTGCGGAAACGCGTCGATGCCGGCTCGATCGGCGCCAGCCGGCGCAGGCGTGCGTGCCACGTTCATCAGCCAGGACACCATGGCGAAGTAGCCGAGCAGCGTGGTGAGCTCCACCACACCCTGTTCGCCCCAGCGCGCGAGCGCGCCGCGGTAGGTGGCTTCGCTGACGCCGTGTGTGGTGAACAACTCGTGCGCGAAGTCGAACGCCTGCTCCTCGTCGGCGGCCAAGCCGCGAGGACGCGCGCCTTGCCGGAGCGCCTCGATGGCGTCGGCGGACACCCCGGCCTGGATCGCCAGGGGTGCATGCATCACCCACTCGAACTGATTGCTGACGTGCCGCGCGGCAACGCAGGCGGCGAGCTCGCGGATGCGCGGCTCGAGCACACTTGCGAAGCGCAGGTACTCGCCGACGCTGGCCACCCGCTCCAGCAGGATCGGACTGCGCAGGAGCGCCAGGAACGGCCCGTACACGCCCTTGCGCGGCCCCTGGATCAGGGCCTGCGCCGCGGCTCGCTGCTCGGCGCTCAGCTGATCCATCGGCGGCATCGGCAGGCGTTCAGCGGCATCGTGCGCGTAGCCCTGTTGGGTGCGATGCAGATCAACCATTGAGAACCTCCTGTGCAACGGTCATTCGGGAAGCGGCCGCCAGCAGCCACGCGCCCGTGCCGAGCAGCGCGAGCGCGCCGCTGCCCAGTGCCAGCGCGAGGCCGTGGGCCGTGGTGTGCAGCAGCAACGATGAGACGGCCGGGCCCGCCATCTGGCCGAGCGCGAACGCCGCGGTGATCCGGCCGACCCCGCGCGACGCCCGGCCGGGAGCCCGGGCCCGCATCTCCTGCACGCCGGCCAACGTGATCACCATGAACGTCGCGCCCACGAGCACGGCCGAAACCATGATCGTCCAGACGTTGGCCCACAGCGCGGGCAGCAGCACGCCAAGTCCCATCGCCAGTTGGCAGACAGCCCAGGTGCGCAGGCGCGTCGCAGCGCGCAGGCCCCGGGCCCCGAGCCAGGTCGACAGCGCGGCGGTGGCGCCGAACACCGGCCATGCCAGGCCGAACGCGAGCGGGTCGTCGACCACGCTGCGCGCCAGCACCGGCAGGAACGTGGCGGGCAGGATGTAGCCGAAGCCCATGACGCCATAACAAGCGACGAGACCGGCGGTGCCCGCGGCCGCGGCGTGGGGAGCACCCGCCGGCGCGGCGGGTGGGGTTGCCGGACTCGCGGACAGCCGCGCGATCACCCAGACCACAGGCCCCGCCAGCAACAGTGCCAAGCCGCCCAGCTGCAGCCAGATCGACGCCGAGCGGGCGCCGGCGGCCGCGGCCACCAGACAAAGCGCGCCGGCCAGCACGATGCCGATGCCGACACCGGCGTACACCCACCCGCTCGCCGCGGTGGCGTTGCGCGACGACAGGACGCCCAGACACCACACGCTGGTGGCCACGAACACCCACGCCGAGGCCACACCCGCCAGGAACCTCAGCGGCAACCACAACGTGCCGGCGGACCATCCCATCGCGGCCGTCAGTGCCGCGGTGGCCAGCAGGCCTGTCGCGGCGAGAGCGGACGGCCGCAGCGGCACGCGCGCCGCGGTGACTGCCCCCACCAGATAGCCCAGGTAGTTGGCGGCGGCAATCCAGCCCGCCTGCGCGACGTCCAGCAGCCCTTCGCCGAGCGCGAGCGGCAGCACCGGCGTGAAGGCGAAGCGCCCGATGCCCATGGCCACCGCCAGCGACATCAGCCCGGCGACAGCCACGAGCGCGAGCGGCACAGCAGGGACTTCGCTTCTCGCCATGGCCGATTGCACCGAGAATCGGACGCGCGCACAAATGAATTATCGTGATCGACCGTTCTTGAAATGAGAAGCATCGACCTGGACAGCCTCGAGATCTTCCGCGCGGTCGCTCAGGAGGGCGGGGTGCTTCGCGCGGCGCACAAGCTCAACCGCGTGCAGTCGAACGTGACCACGCGTGTCAAGCAGCTGGAACAGCGTCTCGGCCGCCCGTTGTTCAGGAAACACGGGCGCGGCCTGGTGCTGTCTGCCGAAGGCGAGTTGCTGCTGTCGTATGCGCAACGGCTGTTTCGCCTCGCCGACGAGGCCGAGAACGAGTTGCGCAGCGGGCAGCCGATGGGCGTGCTGCGGATCGGTGCGCTCGAAAGCACGGCCGGCAGCCGTTTGGCGCCGATCCTCTCGCGCTACCACCGACTGCATCCCGGCGTGGTGATCGAGCTGGTGACCGGAACCACCGGGGCATTGCTGCAACGCGTGGCGCAGTTCGAGGTCGAGGCCGCCTTCGTGTCGGAGCCTTTCACGTCCGAGGGCATGAGCAGCGTGAAGGTGTTCGACGAGGAACTGGTGCTGATCACAGCCAAAGGCATGCCGCCGGTGCGCCGCCCCACCGACCTTGCCGGCTTGAGCGTGGTGGCGTTCGCCGCCGGCTGCTCCTACCGCAGGTGTCTGGAGGACTGGCTGGGCGGTTCGGCCATGTTGCCGGCCCGCACGCTGGAGCTCGCCTCGTATCAGGCGATGATCGCCTGCGTGGCAGCGGGTACCGGCTTCGCGATCGTGCCGCGTTCGCTGCTCATGGCGCTCAAGGCCGCCAGCGAAGTGCAGCAGCACGTACTGCCGCCCAAGGTGCGGCGCAACCAGACGCACCTGGTCTGGACCGGCGTGCCATCCAGGGCCCTGGCACAACTGCAGAAGCTGCTCTGACCCCTCGGCCGGACGCGCCGGGGTGCCGCGTCAGCGCTCCACGTCGTCCTGTCCCAGCACCACACGCTGGTAGGCAAACAGGCTCGGCAGGCCCCCGGTGTGAATGAACAGCACACGCTGGCCCGCGCCCCACTCCCCCGCGCGCGCCAGCCCGATCAACCCCGCCATCACCTTGCCGGTGTACACCGGGTCGAGCAAGATGGCCTCGGTGCGCGCCAGCATCTGCACCGCCTCGACCATGCGCCGGTTGGGCAGCGAGTACTTGGGCTGCCAGTAGCCGCCGATGCAGCGCACCGCGTCGCGCGGCACCTTGAGGTTGAGCTCCAGCAGGTCGCTCACCGCCTGCGCTTCGGCGTGCACCAGCGGCGCTTGTTGCTCCGGGTCACGGCTGACACCAATGCCGATGATCGGCGTTTCGATGCGGTTGCCGACGAACCCGGCCAGCAAGCCGCCGTGCGTGCCCGAGCTGCCCGAGCCGACCACCACGGCGTCAAAGCCCACGCCGCGCTCGAAGGCCTGCAGCTGCAGCTCCTGCGCGCAGGCCACGTAGCCGAGACCGCCCAGCGCATTGGAGCCACCGCCCGGGATGACATAGCCCTTGCGGCCCTGCTGCTTGAGCTCGTCGGCCACCGCCTGCATCGCGGCGGCCATGTCGCTGCCCCCGGGCACCACGGTGATCGCCTCGACGCCGTACAGGCGGAACAGAAAGTGGTTGCCGGTGGCACCGTCGTGGTAGCTGTCGGGCACACGCTCCTCAATCACGAAGCGGCACTGCAGGCCTTCTTTCACCGCCGCCGCGAGCGTGATGCGGCAGTGGTTCGACTGCGGCGCGCCGCAGGTGATCAGCGTGTCTGCGCCTTGGTGCAGCGCGTCGGCCACCAGGAACTCGAGCTTGCGCGTCTTGTTGCCGCCGGGCGAAAGGCCGAGCAGGTCGTCGCGCTTGACCCACACCTCGGGGCCCCTGCCGCCGGGGCAACTCGCCGCCAGCGCGGCCGAGAAACGCGGCATCGGTTCGATCGGCGTGGCGCCGCGCGTGTAGCGGCGGCGGGCGAAACGCGAAAGGTCCATGGCAGGCTCGTCGACGGGATGCGTGCAGTATCACCCGTTGCGCGGCCGCTCGAATCGCGCACGGGCTGCTGCGTTTGCGTCGCACGATCCGATGTGGGACAGTGCGCCTCCCACACGAAAGGCGGACCCCCTGGCCGAAACCGAAACCTACGACGAACAGCAGGAGCGCGAATGGCTCGCGGCGGCGGCTCGTCTCACCGAGAAGCAGTTGCGCACGGCGGTCGACCTGTGCACCCGCGTGATGGGCCAGGATGCCCGCGCGTCCGAAGGCGCGCTGGTGTCGGGTGTGGTGCAAGCGTTGGCCATCAACCTGTCCACCGTCCGTCGCAAGCGCTGAATCGCGGCCACTCGCGCTGCGCGCCGCGCGCGACAGGGCAGGTCAGCCGCGCACGAACAGCGTCACCAGCGGCTCGCTGCCGACCTGACGGCTCCAGTGGCCGTGCAGGGCAGGGTCGAACGCAGCGCCGGCGGGCAAGACGTCGGCCGAATAGAAGTGCTCGCCGGGCGAGAACACACGCGAGCTGCCGTCCTGCAGGCCGATCTCCATGTGGCCGCGCAGGATGAACACCCACTGCGGGTTCTCGGTGCAGTGGAACTCGCTGCGAAACCCCACCGGGCTCTCGCGCAGCTGGTAGCCGCCGCTTTGCTGCAGCGGCGACAGCCGCGCCTGCGGCTTGCCTTCGGTGAGCGCCAGCGATTCCTCGCGCCAGCAGGCGCGGCCATCGGGCCCGGTGTACAGGATGGTCTTGGTGAACACGCTCATGGGTTGTTCGGTGTCTCTCAAACACTGGCGGTGAGGCCGCCGTCCACGATCAACAGATGGCCGTTGACGTACGACGCCGCATCGCTGGCCAGGAACACCGCCACCGGCGCCAGCTCGGCCGGCTCGCCCCAGCGGCGCGCCGGCGTGCGGTTGACCAGCCAGCTGCTGAATGCGCTGTCGTTGGCCAGCGGCGCAGTCAGCTCGGTCTTGAAGTAGCCCGGCGCGATGCCGTTGACCGCGATGCCGTGCGGCGCCAGCTCCACCGCCATCGCGCGCGTCAGCATCTTCAGCGCGCCCTTGCTGGTGGCGTAGGGCGCGGTGCCCGGGCGCGCCAGCTCGCTGATGATCGAGCAGACGTTGATGATGCGCCCGCGCCCGCGCGGCACCATGCGGCGCGCCACCGCGCGGCCGACGTAGAACGCGCTGTCGACGTTGGTGTGCATCACCTCGTGCCACTCGGCGTCGCTGAGTTCGGTGAAGGGCTTGCGCCGCGTCATGCCGGCGTTGTTCACCAGCACCTGGATCGGCCCGACGTCCTGCTCGATCGATTCGACCGCGGCATCCACCGCCTGCACATCGGCCACGTCGAAGACACGCGTGTGCACCGTCAGGCCCTCATCGACCAACCGCGCCGCGGCCTCCTGCAACCGGCCGGCGTTGCGCGCGTTCAGCACCACGGTGGCCCCGGCCTGGCCCAGCCCACGCGCAATCGCCAGGCCCAGACCGGTGGACGAGCCGGTTACCAGCGCGACGCGGCCGTCGAGTCGAAACGTGTCGGCGTGGAGGCTCAAGAGCGGACCTTTGGGGCGTGCTTTGGCGGCGCCGCAGTATCGCATCGCGCCTGTTGGCCTGTTTCGCCGATGACGAACGACGCTTCGGGCCGGCCACTGCGCATCGCGCATCTGCGGACGGCGCCGCATCCCGGCGACGGCACGCTTGCGCTATCGTCGCCGGCTTTCGCAACAGGAGTCGATCGATGCGCATTCTGGTGACCGGCAGCGCCGGCCATCTCGGCGAGGCGCTGATGCGCGTGCTGGCCGGCTCGGAACACCAGGCGATCGGCGTCGACGTGCTGCCGTCGCCGTTCACGCAGCAGGTCGGCTCGATCGCCGATCGCACCTTCGTGCGCGACTGCATGCGCGGCGTGCACGCGGTGCTGCATGCAGCCACGCTGCACAAGCCGCACGTGGTCACGCACTGCCGCCAGGACTTCGTCGACACCAACATCACCGGCACGCTCAACTTGCTGGAAGAAGCGGTGGCCGCCCAGGTGCAGGCGTTCGTCTTCACCAGCACCACCAGCACGTTCGGCCGCGCGCTGGTGCCACCGGCCGGCGATCCGGCGGCCTGGATCACCGAGGCCGTGGTGCCGGTGCCCAAGAACATCTACGGCGCCAGCAAGGTCGCGGCCGAAGACCTGTGCGAGCTGGTGCACCGCGACCACGGCCTGCCGTGCATCGTGCTGCGCACCTCGCGCTTCTTTCCGGAGGACGACGACGATGCCGATGCGCGCAGCGCGTTCCACGGCGACAACCTGAAGGTGAGCGAGTACCTGTACCGCCGCGTCGACATCGAGGACGTGGTCGACGCGCACCTGCTCGCGATCCAGAAGGCGCGCCAGATCGGCTTCGCACGCTACATCGTCAGCGCCACCACGCCGTTCACACCCAGCGACCTCGCCGAGCTGCGCCGCGATGCCGCTGCGGTGGTGCGCCGCCACGTGCCGGACTGCGATGCCGAATACGCGCGGCGCGGCTGGGCCATGGTGCCGACCATCGACCGCGTCTACGTCAATGAACGCGCGCGCCGCGAGCTCGAGTGGCGGCCGCGCCATGACTTTGCCGCGCTGATCGAACGGCTGCGCGCGGGCGGGGACTTTCGCAGCCCGCTGGCGCGCGCGGTCGGCGCCAAGGGATACCATCGCCAGGCCACGTTTCCCTACACCCGATGACCACCCCCAAACCCCGCAAGCGCCCACAAGACCTGCGCAGCCAGCAATGGTTCGGTCGGCAAGACCGCGACGGCTTTGCCTACCGCAGCTGGCTCAAAGGCAAAGGCATCCCGCACGACCAGTTCGACGGCCGGCCGGTGATCGGCATCTGCAACACCTTCAGCGAGCTCAACCCGTGCAACTCGCATTTCCGCACGATTGCCGAGCAGGTCAAGATCGGCGTCTACGAAGCCGGCGGCTTCCCGCTGGAGTTCCCGGTGATGAGCCTGGGCGAAGTGCTGCTGCGGCCCACCGCCATGCTGTACCGCAACCTGGCCAGCATGGACGTCGAAGAAAGCATCCGCGGCAATCCGATCGACGGTGTGGTGCTGCTGATGGGCTGCGACAAGACCACCCCGGCGCTGGTGATGGGCGCGGCCAGCGCCAACCTGCCCACCATCGGTGTCTCCGGCGGCCCGATGCTCAACGGCAAGTGGCGCGGCCAGGAGCTCGGCTCGGGCACGGGGGTCTGGCAGATGAGCGAGCAGGTGCGCGCCGGCACCCTCAAGCTGCAGGACTTCTTCGACGCCGAGAGCTGCATGCACAGGAGCCACGGCCACTGCATGACCATGGGCACCGCCAGCACCATGGCCAGCATGGTCGAGGCGCTGGGCCTGGGGCTGCCCGGCAACGCCGCCTACCCGGCGGTCGACGGCCGGCGCAACGTGATCGCGCGCAACGCCGGCCGGCGCATCGTCGAGCTGGTGCACGAGGACTTCTTGATCGGTGACCTGCTGACGCGCCCGGCGTTCGAGAACGCCATCCGCACGCTGGCGGCCATCGGCGGCTCGACCAACGCGGTGATCCACCTGATCGCCATCGCCGGACGGCTGGGCGTGAAGCTGTCGATCGACGACTTCGAGCGGCTGGCCAGCGAGATGCCGTGCCTGCTGGACATCCAGCCCTCGGGCAAGCACCTGATGGAGGACTTCTGCTACGCCGGCGGGCTGCCCGCGGTGATGAAGGAGATCGCCTCGGTGCTGCACCTGGACCACGTGACGGTGACCGGCAAGACGGTGCGCGAGAACATCGCCGAGGCGCGCAACGACAACCCCGCGGTGATCAAGACCATGGCGCAGCCGTTCAAGGCCAAGGCCGGCATCGCGGTGCTGCGCGGCAACCTGGCGCCGCGCGGTGCGGTGATCAAGCCCAGTGCCGCCACGCCGGAGCTGATGGTGCACAAGGGCCGCGCGGTGGTGTTCGAGGACTCCGATGACTTCCACGCGCGCATCGACGACCCCAACCTCGACGTCGACGAAACCTGCGTGCTGGTGCTGAAGAACTGCGGCCCCAAGGGCTACCCGGGCATGGCCGAGGTGGGCAACATGCCGCTGCCGCCGAAGATCCTGCGCCAGGGCATCACCGACATGGTGCGCATCAGCGACGCGCGCATGAGCGGCACCGCCTACGGCACGGTGGTGCTGCACACGGCGCCGGAGGCCGCCGCCGGCGGGCCGCTGGCGCTGGTGCAAAACGGCGACCTCGTGGAGCTCGACGTCCCCAAGCGCCGCCTGCACCTGCACGTGAGCGACGAGGAGCTGGCCAGGCGCCGCGCCGCATGGAAGCCGCCGACGCCGCGGCTGAGCAGCGGCTACTGGAAGCTGTACATCGATCACGTGCTGCAGGCTGACGAAGGCGCAGACCTCGACTTCCTGGTCGGCCAGCGCGGGGCGTTCGTGCCCAAGGACAACCATTAGCAGCGCGCGCCGATGCACTACGACGCCCGCGCGCGCGACCATGGCCTGCGATACGACCCTTTCAAGGCACTGGTCGCTCCGCGGCCGATCGGCTGGATCGGCAGCGTCGATGCGCACGGTCGCGCGAACCTGGCGCCCTACAGCTTCTTCAACGCGGTGAGTGACCGTCCACCGATGGTGATGTTCTCATCGGGCGGTCATAAGGACAGCCTGAGCAACATCGAGGCGACCGGCGAGTTCACCTGCTCGCTGGCCACCTGGGACCTGCGCGACGCGATGAACCTGAGCTCGGCACCGGTGGCGTCGCAGGTTGACGAGTTCGCGCTCACGCGGCTGCACCGCGCACCGTCGCGCTTTGTCAAGGCGCCGCGCGTGGCCGCGTCGCCGGCGGCGCTCGAGTGCAGGCTGTGGAAGGTGCAGCCGTTGCCCGCGCCGCCGGGCCACTCGGAGGCCGCCTACACGGTGGTGTTCGGCGAGGTGATCGGTGTGTACATCGACGATGCCTTCATCCGCGACGGCATGGTGCAGACCGGCGCCATGCGGCCGATCGCACGCATGGGCTACATGGAGTACGCCGCGGTGTCGCCCGATACCGTGTTTCGCCTGAACCGCCCGCTGGCCTCGCCCGACGGCCTGAGCGCCGAGCTTCCCGCCGAGTGGGATGGCGTGTACCGCTGAACCGCTCGACATGACGGATTCGAAAGCTGCTCTCGTGATCGGTGCCGGCGACGCCACCGGTGGCGCGATCGCGCGGCGCTTTGCGCGCGAAGGCTTCACCGCCTGCGTCACGCGGCGCCACGTCGACAAGCTGCAGCCCCTCGTCGAACGCATCCGCGCTGACGGCGGCCAGGCGCACGGCTTCGGCTCCGATGCGCGCGACGAGGCGCAGATGACCGAGCTGGTCGCGACGATCGAGCGCGACATCGCGCCGATCGAGGTGGCGGTGTTCAACATCGGCGCCAACGTGCGCTTTGGCATCGCGGAGACCACCGAGCGCGTCTATCGCAAGGTGTGGGAGATGGGCGCGCTCGCCGGCTTTCTGATGGGCCGCGAGGTCGCCAAGGCGATGCTGCCGCGCGGCCGCGGCACGATCCTGTTCACCGGCGCCACGTCGAGCCTGCGCGGCTCGGCCGGCTTTGCGGCTTTTGCCGGCGCCAAGCATGCGCTGCGCGCGCTCGCGCAGAGCATGGCGCGCGAGCTCGGGCCCCGGGGCATTCACGTGGCACACGTCGTGATCGACGGCGCGATCGACACCGCGTTCATCAAGGAGAACTTCCCCGATCGTTACGCGCTCAAGGAGCGCGACGGCATCCTCGATCCGGATGCGATCGCCGAGAACTACTGGCTGCTGCACCAGCAGCCGCGCAGCGCCTGGACCCACGAGCTCGACCTGCGGCCGTGGATCGAGAAGTTCTAGGCGGCCGCGCTCCAGCGCGCCGCAGTGGCGGCCACGCGCTCACCGAAGAGGCGCGCGGTCTCGAGGTCGCCGCGCACCATCTCGTCGGGCGACGCATCGGCCGGCGTGGCGGTGCCGAGGCCGGCGAACGACGCCAGGTAGTTGATGTCGTCGCGCCGCGCCGCCTTGGTGTTGGCCGGCATCAGGCCGGTGCCCACCCACAACATGCCTTGCTGCTGCGCCAGCGTAAACAGGCTGTACAGCGTGGTCTGTTTGTCGCCGCCGACGCTGGCCGAGTTGGTGAACGCAGCGGCCAGCTTGTCGCGCCAGCGTTGTGTGGTCCAGGCCGCGGAGCTGGCATCGGCAAAACGCTTGAACTGCCAGCTCACGTTGCCCATGTAGGTGGGCGTGCCGAACACGATGGCGTCGGCGGCGTCGAGCTGCGCCCAGGAGGCTGCGGGCAGTTCACCGTGCTCGTCGATCCGCACGAGCTCGGCGTTGGCGCCTTCGGCAACCGCCTGCGCCACGCGCGCGGTATGGCCGTAGCCGCTGTGGTACACGATCACGATGCGCGGGTTCATCGGTCTATCCTTTGATTCCGGTTGAGCATGATCCGATGCTAGGCAGCGCGGCGTGCCTGTTGAAGTCATGCAGCCGCACATCATTGATTACACGGCGTGCCGGTGTCGCCCGAGCTGCTCGATCAGAAAGTCGATCAGCACGCGCACGCGCTGCGGCATGTGTCGGCTGGCCGGGAACAGCAGCGAGAACGGCCGCGACGCGCCTGCGTGTGGAATCAAGATCTCCTTCAGAGCGCCTTCGGTGAGTTCCCGCTCGACGATGAAGCGGTAGGTCTGCACGATGCCGGCGCCGGCGCGCGCCAAGGTCACCGGCGCCAGGATGTCATCGAGGCAGCGCATTGCGCCACGCCCGGTGTGTTCGACTTCGGTTCCGCCGTCGCGCAGCACCCAGGGGACGATCTGCCCGGTGCTCGGGAGCGTGAAGTGGATGCAGTCATGCCCGGCGAGCGCAGCCACCGACCGCGGCGTGCCGCGGCGGCGCAGGTACTGCGGCGACGCCACCACGACCAGTGCCGCGTCCTCGAGCTTGCGCGCAACAAGGCCCGAGTCGGGCGGCGTGCGACCGCGGATCGCGAAGTCGAAGTTCTCGGCCGCAAAATCGACGTTGCGGTTGCTCAGGTGCAGCTCGAGGTCGATCTTCGGATACCGGGCGCGGAACGCGCCGAGCAGCGGCAGCACGCGAAAGTGCCCGTACGGCGTGGGCAGGCTGACGCGCACGGTGCCGCTCGGCGTGCCCTGTTCGCCGCTGAGCTCGCGCTCGGCGTCGACCAGTTGCGTCAATGCGAGCTTGCATTGTTCGTGGTAAGCGCGCCCGGCGTCGGTGAGACGCAGCTTGCGCGTGGTGCGCACGAACAGCTGTGCGCCGAGCCGCGCCTCAAGCCGTGCCACCGTGCGGCTGACCGCGGGCGGCGTCAGGCCGGCGGCGTTGGCCGCGGCGGTGAAACTGAGCAGATCGCCGGTGAGGCAGAACAGTTCGAGGCTGCCGAGGCTGATGTCGTCGAAGTGGCGCGTCATGTGCGGCGGTGATTCAGGCATTCGATGTAAGCGCAGTTGTTCATGCTGCCCGATTTCGCGCTGCACTGCCGACGCCTAAGCTGGCCCACACCGCCACTGCCGGCACCGGAGCCGCCACATGCCCTACGTCAAGATCCAGGTCACCCGAGAGGATGTCACGCTGGCGCAGAAGGAGGCGCTGATCCGCGGCACCACCGATCTGCTGCTGCGCGTGCTCGACAAGGAGCCCGCCACGACCTTCGTCGTCATCGAGGAGGTCGACACCGACAACTGGGGCATCGCCGGCGAGACCGTCACGCGGCGGCGCCAGCGTTCGCGCGACGCGAAAGCCACGCGATGAGCGCCGTCGCGTTCGAGCCCATCGTCGCGCTGCTGCAGACCTACTTCGACGGCCTGTACCACAGCGACGCCGCGCGCTTGCGGCAGGTGTTCCATCCCGAGGCGATCTATGCCTGCGCCACCGAAGGCCGACTGAAGCACCTGCGCATGCCGGAGTACTTTGAAGTGGTCGCGCGCCGCCCGTCGCCGGCGAGTCGCAACGAGTTGCGCCGCGACCGCATCGCCGGCATCGAGTTCGCCGGTCCGGTCACGGCGCTGGCGCGCGTGCAGTGCGCGATCGGCCCCAAGCGCTTCACCGATCTGCTGACGCTGGTGCGGCTCGACGGACGCTGGCAGATCATCAGCAAGGTCTTTCATTTCGAGCTGGCCGACGACTGAGCTCCATCGGCCGCGGTGCCTGCAACAAGCGCTCGCCGGGTCGTCGGCCGCGCCCACATCCAGTCCGCCGAGCGGCGCGTAGCAGGGATCGTGAAGGAGGCTGCGCAATGAAAGTCTGCATCGTGGGCGCCGGTGCCATCGGCGGCTTCATCGGCGCACGGCTGGCCATGGCCGGCCACGATGTCGGCGCGCTGGCACGCGGCGCCACGCTCGCTGCCCTGCGCACACACGGCTGGCGACTGCGCCAGCACGGCCACCTGCGCAGCGCCCCGGCACGCGCCAGCGAGCGCAGCGCCGAGCTCGGGCCGCAGGACCTCGTGGTGATCGCGGTCAAAGGTCAATCGCTTCCCGATGTGGCGCCGCGCATCGAGCCTCTACTGGAGCCGCACACCCTGGTGCTGCCGGCGATGAACGGCGTGCCGTGGTGGTTTGGCCGCGGCGTGCCGGCGCTCGAAGCGGCGCCGCTGACCAGCGTGGACCCCGGCGGCGTCGTGTCGAAGGCGATCGCGTTCGAGCAGGTGATCGGCTGCGCGGTGTACATCAGCGCATCGACCTCGGAGCCCGGCCTGGTGGAGCACAACACGGGCGAGAAGCTGGTCATCGGCGAGCCCGCCGGCGGCGCCTCGGCACGCGCTCAGCGACTAGGCCGCGCGCTCGATCAGGCCGGCCTCGAGGTCGTGCACTCGACCGACGTCCGGCGCCACATCTGGCACAAGCTGTGGCTCAACCTGACCCTCAATCCGGTGTCCGCCATCACCGGTGCGTCGACGCACCGCCTGCTTGCCGATCCGCTGGTGCGGGTGTTCTGTTCCGCAGCGATGCGCGAGGCCTCGGCCGTGGGCACCCGGATCGGCTGCGCGATCGACCAGCAGCCCGAAGACCATCACGCGATGATGCTCAAGTTGAGCAGCATGAAGCCCAGCATGCTGCAGGACGTGGAGGCCGGCCGCACGCTGGAGCTCGATGGCATCGTCGGCGCGGTGCGCGAGATCGCGCAGCGCATCGGCATCGCCACGCCGAACATCGACGCGCTGCTGGGCGTCGCGCGGCTGTTCGCGAGCACCCGCGGGCTGTACCCGGCGTAGCGCGGCGCAGGGTTCTGGGACCCGGTCAGGCCTTGCGTGCCGCGCGCGCCACGTCGCGCAGGATGTGTGTGGTGATCAACTCCGACGACACCGATCGTTCCAGCGGCGCGCGAAACAACCCGCTGTGCTCGTAGTGCATGTTCTCGTAGACCTCGCTGGCGGCGGGATAACGGTCGAGGATGGCCAGCAGCGTGTCGGCGGGCAGGTCTTTGCCGAGCGCGACCTGCAGCCGCTGCACCAGCAGGCGATAACCCGAGGCGGTGGCGGTGGCGGCGCCCGTCTCGACGCACTGGAGCAGGTCCGCCAGGGCGACAACCTTGTGCATGTGGGACCGAACTTCGCTGGGACTCATGGCAAGCTCCGGGCAACTCGGCATGTGTTGCAGCCCGTCGCGTGCGGGTTCAAGGGCGCACGCCCAAGCCGAGCTCGAGCCGGACCACGCGCCTGAAGGCGCTGGCGCTGTCGCTGCAATCCCAGCGCTCCACCACGCCGCGGCGCGGGTGTTGCGCGTTGGGGCCGAGCGAGCACAGCCGGTTGACGGAGTTGCAGAAGTTGTCACGCACGCGGGACGACACGGCAGTCCCGGCCTGCACGGCCCACAGCGGGCGCGACAACGGCTGGTGTTCATGCAGCGCCAGCGTGTACGGCAGGTGGATGTGCCCGCCGAGTATGAAATCGGCCCCAGCGGCTGCCCACCGCTTCAGCGCGATCTCGTGCCTGCGCGGCCGGTGGCGCTCGTCCTCGCTGCGCGTCACCGCGATCGGGTGGTGCAGCGCGACGATTCGCACCTGCCGTTCATCGGCCTTCTCGAGCCGCCGCTCGACCGACTCGATCTGCGCGGTCGACAGCTCGCCGTGCTTGTGGCGCCAGGCGCGCGTGCTGTTGACGCACAGCAGCAGCATCGTCTCGGACTCGAAGCTGGGTTCAAGGTCGGGTCCGAATGCCGCCTGCAGGCGCGCGTACGGGCTCAGCAGCCGTGCCCCGAACGCGAATAGCGGGATGTCGTGATTGCCCGGCACCACCAACAGGTGAGGCGCTCCGATGCGCTCGGCAAAGCTGCGCGCGGCGCCAAACTGTGCCGCAGTCGCACGTTGGGTGATGTCGCCGGTCATCAGCAGCACGTCGGGATTCAACTCGCGCGCCAGGTGCACCAGCGCCCGCTCGACGCCGGCCTGCTCGGTGCCGAAGTGTGGATCGGAGACCTGCAGCAGCGTCGTCATCACCCGGTGCTCTCGGCGGCCCCTTTGATCAGCCACAGGGGTTGCGGGCTGACGCGAAACTCCAGCGGCACGGCCAACCATGTGATTTCGCCGTCGAGCGCCACCTTCACGCGCCGCACGCCAACGGCGAAGCGCGTGGGACGCACCGTCATGCGATCGAATGCGAAGCTCTGCACGTCCCTGGCATCGCCCAACGCGCCCAGAGCGCCGCGAATCAGCAGCCAGACCAGACCCAGCGCGCCGACCGGCCGCAGCACGATCGCCGACAGCTGCCCCTGCTCGACCGCCTGCGCCTCATCGATGCCGATCTGCTGCAGCTGCAGCCGGTTGTTGCCGATGAACAGCGTCAGCGTGCGCAGCTCTCGCACCGCAGCGCCGATCTCCAGGCGCAAGCGCATCTGGCGCTGGCCGCGCAGCAGCGTCAGCAGCGCGGCGACGAGTGCAACCGAACGACGGCGCCCGTACTGCTGCTTGTAGGCTTCGCGGTCCTCCAGCACTTGTGGATAGAGCCCCAGGCTGGCATTGACCGCAAAGATGCGATCGTTCACCAGGCCGAGCTGCACCGGATGGGCGGTGCCGGTGAGCAAGACCTGGAGCGCCGCGGCCGTGTCGGAGGGTATGCCGTGGGTCCGGCCGAAGTAGTTGAAGGTCCCGCACGGCAGCAAGCCGAAGTGACAGCCTCGCGTCAGCGCCGCTTGCGCAACGCTGCTGACCGTGCCGTCGCCACCCGCCGCGACGAGGATGCCGCGCGCTGCATGCGCGCGCTCGGCGGCGTCGTGCGCAATCGTCTGCAGATCGTGCGTGCGGTCCACGTGCTGCACGACGAACGGTCGTCCGGCGCTGCCGAGCACGGTTTCGATCAAGCCGCAGGTCTCGGACGGCGATTGCCGACCCGATCCCGGGTTCAGCACGATGAACAACGGTGCATTCGGCATCGATGGTGACGCACGTGACAGGCCGAAGAAGCGGCGGTGCATGGCACGCGCTCTTGGCACCGCGCGCCGCACGATGCCGTCGTCAGAGCAAGGGCTGCGCCCGCTGCGAGCCGCCGCAACAGCCATCCGCGCCCTCGCGGGGATGCCCGGCCTTCCCGGGTTCTGCCCGTAAGACTTACCCGCGCGACGGCAAGAAACGGCTCTGCGGCTCGCGCGCACAGCAGCGTCATGCCCGGGGGCGTCGCCCGTCGCGCGATCCTTGGATGCGGCACGAGTTTTGCCATCTGGGGCCGCCGCCCATTTGCACCCGTGCCGGGGTTCGAGCGGGCTGCTGTCGGCCAAGCGTCTCGTCCAAGCACGTCGGCAAGCGCCGAACGTCGCGGACTCGCCGGGAGATGAGTGATGACCCTTCGCCTCGCACTGCTGGTGGCCATCGCCTGTGCGGCCGCGCCCGGCCACACGGCGGACCCCGCGCCCTCCGCCAGCGCCAGCATCACACCGCTGTCGATCGCGGCCATCGGCAGGGACATGTGGATGCTGCGCGATCCATTGACCTTGACCTTCAGTGACGGCGCGCCGGCCATCACGGTGCCGGCGGGTTTCGTCACCAACCTGCGCAGCATCCCGAAAAGCCGGCGCTGGTGGGATGGCAGGGCCGAGCCCTCGCTGGCCCTGGCGATCCTCTATGACTACCTGTCGTGGTACCAGCCGTGTACACAGGAGGAAGCCGTCGCCGTCGTCTACCACGCCATGGCCACCCTCGGGACCAGCAAGGCGAGCGCCGCGGCGGCCCTTCGAACGATCAACGGCATGGGCGCGGGCGCGTTCAAGACGAACGCCGAGCGTCGTCGCGGCGGCGAGGTGAGGACGTTCACGCCCGCGTACACCCAGAACGTCGTGCGATCCCCCAACTATGATGCCGGCGAGACGCTCGAGTCCGCCTTGGGCAAGGCGCGCTCTGCGGCCGGGCTGCTGCAGCAGGAGTTCGCCAGCCCGGCCGTCAAGCTCACGTGTGCGCGCCTGCTGTACGACTGCAAGGCCTGCCGCGACTCGATCGCGAGAAAGAAGACACCGAAGACCCGTGCTGCGAAGGGCAGCGTGGACTGACCGCCTGCAACCCCGGCGGCGCGGTCGTCCGCACGTCCATCCGGCCGGTGACGCTACCCTGATCGCCGGCTCATCGATCGCCCACACCCGTGTGCAGGGTGCTTTCCCCGGGGGATCTCTCCTCGGCCAGACGTTGCTCGAGCAGGCGCCGAAACTGCACCAGCGCGCCGTCCATCGCCAGCGGCAGCATCGGCGCGTCGGGCTGGAGCAGCATGTTGCGGTGCTGCGCTGTGATCATGTCGCGGTCTTCGTTGAACGCCGCGATCAGGCTCTGGTAGATGCCTTCGGTGAGCGACGCGTCGCCCACCCGGGCCGGATGCGACTGCTGGAAGAAGTAGTGCGTGCTCGATTCGGTCTCGGGCGTCAATGTCTGGCAGCTGTGCAACCGGATCGCACGGCTCATGTCGTCGGCGGCGTCGGTGACCGGGCGGCCGCCGGAGTCCATCAGCAGCGTGCCGGGCAGCTGGAATTCGTAGATGAACCAGCGGTCGACATGGCTGTCGATGGGGCGCATCTTGCGGTAGTACGGCGGCGGCGGCACGTCGGGCACATGGCGCGTGACCTTGACGCCCTGCTGCCCCGGGCCACCGATGCGCTCGATCTTCGGAACCGCCTGCGCGATCGCCGTGCTGCCGCCGAGCGTGGCCTCGTGCACGTAGCTCAGGTGCGAGAAGTCCAGCAGGTTGTCGCAGATCAGCAGGTACGGCGTGTCGTAGTGCAGATAACCCGGCTTGTGTGTCCACTCGGGGTGGTCGCAGGAGAAGTTGTCCGGCAGCAGACGCTCGTCGGCGCGTGCCGGGTCGCCCATCCACACGAACAGCCAGCGGTTCTTCAGCACGACCGGATAACTGCGCACGCGCGCCTTCTCCGGCACCACGGGGATGCCGGGCGCCTCGATGCAACGCCCGGTGCCGTCGAACTTCAAGCCGTGGTAGCCGCAGCGCACGCAGTCGCCCTCGCGCCGTCCCTTCGACAGCGGCGCCAGGCGGTGGCAACAGCGATCTTCCAGCGCGACGAAGCCGCCGTCCGCCTTGCGCAGCACGAGCACCGGCTCGTTGAGCACGATGCGGCTGAACAACGCGTCGGAGTCGGCGGCCGGGATCTCGTGATCCCAGGCGATTACGTACCAGCAGTTGCGCAACCACATCGGGCGGACTCCGCCGTCGTGGTGCTCGAGCGTCGTTCGCATCCGATCAGCGGATCGCCAGCGGTGCGCCGATCGAGCCGGTGGCCCCGGCGATCGGCACCGGGCTGTACACGTACATGAAGCGATAGGCCTTGTCGGCGGCGAGGCCGTCGAGGTCCATGTTCTCCTGGTTGACGATGCCGTTGCGCGTGATCAGGTGCGAGTGGATGCAGAACGCGCAGCCCGGGTCCTTGTTGGGAATCACCTCGGTGGCCCAGGTGTCGGAGCCGACCACGCCGGCCTGCACCGTGTCGCTCAGCCACTTGGCCACTTCCATGCCGATGCCGGGCTCGCCGCCGTTGAACTTGGCGTTGTCCTTGATCCAGTGCTTGCCCCAGCCGGTGCGGAAGAACACGCCATCGCCCGGCATGAATCGGAAGTCCTTCATGCCCTGCTTGTCGAGCGCGGCGTTCACGTCGGCCAGCGTGATCTCGTAGCCGGCATCGAGCGCATCCACGCCCTTCAGCGCCGCAATGTCGAGCAGGATGCCGCGCGCGTTGATCGGGTGTAGCTTCTCGATGCCGAGCTTGGCCAGCCCGTTGGCGCCGCCGACCTCCACCTGCGTGAAGCCGTTGTAGTAGCGCATCTCGCTCTTGTCACCCACGCCGTTGACGGCAATGCCGATGTGGCCGAGCCCGTCGAACTGCGTGCCGATCTGGCCGATCTCGGTGGCCAGGAACTCGTCGTTGTAGATCAGTATGTTGGCGCCGAACGGACCGCCGGTGGGTCCGCCGGGGATGCGCAGCACGAACTTGCGCTCGCCGAACGCCGGCATCGTCGCGGTGTAAACGCGGCCGAGCCGGTACACCTTGCCGGTCTTGGCCTCGGCCAGCGCACGCTGCACGACCTCCGGCTTCTTGTACCAGTTGGTCGAGCCGGCTTCGTCGTCCTTGCCCCAGAGCTTGTGCGGCCACCACTTGTCGCCCAGCGGCGTGTCCATCGAGTTGCCGATCACCCATGGCTTGCCTTTGCAGGCCTTCCAGTTCTTGTCGGAGCACTCCTGCGCCGCCGCGCCGGCCAATGCCAGCGTGGCCAGTGCCGCAACCGCGATCCGTGCCGCTGCTCTCATCGCTCGTCTCCTCGTGGGTCGTTGGTGGGTCGTTCAGTTGCGGTCCGCGCTGGCCAGCGGGGGCGCGCCGCCGTGGCACAACATGCGACCTTCGCCAAGATCGTGGCAATGGCGCTGGCTGGCATGCGCGGCGGCCTCGGCCGCGGCGAGCGCGCGCAGCAGCCGCTGCGCCGGCAGGAAGTTCATCTCGGCCGAACGCATGAGCCATGCACGCGCGGCCACCAGATCGGGCGCCTCGCCTTGCAGATAACAGTGCGCGGCCTGGTAGCTCTTGAGCGCGGTGGGATCCGCGGCAGCAAGCGCCACCGCCTGCGGGCAGGTGGCCGCACCTTGCTCGGCGCGCCGCGCGGCGGCCTTCTGCTGCTCGGCGTACCAGCCGCCCACGTCGGCGCCGCTGGCTGTCTGCGCGAACAGCACGCACAGCGACAGCAGCGCCGTGCAGCGTCCGAAACATGGGCTGGACACCGACCCTCCAGGATCAAGGGCGGCCATTCTCCGTGCGCGCCCGCGCGCGCGTCAAGGCGGGCAACGCGGATGGTGTTTCAGCGGCGCTGCTGCGCGATCCTGGCGTGCGCGTCGCGCACCAGCATCAGCGCGGCGGATCCATAGTGCACGTGGTACTCGGCCACCATCTCGCCTTTGACGATCACCGGATCGGTGCCCACGTGACGGCGCGCTTCGTCGATATCCGACACGGCCAGCACGAACAGGCCGCGCCATCCGTCCACGCCATCGAGCGGCCCGGCATAGGCCAGCTTGCCCTCGGAGGACAGGCGGTCGATGTTCGCGAAGTGCCCCTTGAACATCTCGTCGCGCTCCGCGCCCGCGGCCACGCGCGTCGGTCCGGTCTTCAGGATCACCAGCACATAACGCCGCATGCCACGCTCGTCGGCGCCGAGCGATTGCGCGAGCGCAGCGTCGTAGGTGGGTGAGGCCGCGCCGGCCGCCGGTTGCGCGGCCGGCGCGGCCACCCACAGCGCCAGTGCCAGCGACACGATTCGTTTGTGCATTCGCTGTCCTCCTTGCACGCGGGCCAGGCTCAGCGTCCCGACCATTGGTCCGCGGCAAACCCGACGGTGATGCGGCCATCGGCCCACTCCACCACCGGGCGCTTGATCACGCTCGGTTGTTCGAGCATCAATGCGCGGGCGCTGCGCGCGTCAACGACACGCGCCTGCGCGGCGGCCTCGAGCTTGCGCCACGTCGTGCCCTTGCGATTGAGCAGCGCCTCCCAACCGGCGGCCTGCAACCACGCGTCGAGCCGCTGCGCCGGCACGCCGGCTTTCTTGAAGTCGTGAAACGCGTACGCCGTGCCGCGCCCGTCGAGCCAGGCACGGGCGCGTTTGACGGTGTCGCAGTTCGTGATGCCGTAGACGGTGATGCCCATGTGTTTCAGTGTCGTTGCGCGGCCGCCAGCTGGCGCCGCTGCCGGCGCCGCATCTTCATCCGGTACAGGCCGTTCGACACGCGCTCCTTGACACCCAGAGGGATCAGCGCGGTCTGCGACAGCCACGACGAAATGCCGCTGCGCACGGCCCGCAGCAGGCGCCGGTGCGCCGGCTTGCGCAGCGCCGGCTGTGCCGGGGCTGCGCCCGCATGCAGCGATCGGTACTTGGACTGTGTGAGGTCCAGCTGCAGCTGCTCGCCTTGCTTGCGGATGATGCCCAGCACGTTGAGCTTGTGCCGCGACGCCAGCAGCGCCCGCAGGAAAGCCGGGCTCTGGGCCGCGTAGTCGTAGTACCGGTCTTCCGTGCCCAGGTACAGGTCATCCAGGACCAGACCGGGGTTGTCGATGCAAAGGTCGCGAAAGAACGTGGGCGAGAACTGGAAGAACCCGTGGTCCACCCAGTTGTTGCAGGGCACGCCGAAGTAGTAGATCCCGCCCGGCCTGAGCAGCCCGAAGATGTTCTCCAGCGCGGTGGAGAGGTTGGCCAGATGCTCGAGCGTCCCCGCATCGACCACCACGTCGTAGCGGCCGCGATGTTCCGGCGGCAACGGATGATTCAGGTTGGCGATGATCTCCGAGCCCTGGTAGTCGCTCACGTCGAGCGACTGGTACGACCGCGCGCCCAGCACCTGGGTGAACAGGTGTGAGGAGAACTTCTCCTTCGGCAACGACACGTCGATGCCACGGGCCGCCAACGGCGCCTGCTGACCGGGCTTGACGAACGGGAACAGGTTGCCCAGCGTCAGCACGTCCTTGCCGGCGAAGCGGTGCTTCGCATCGACCATCCGGACCAGGGAGTTGTAGGAATAGCCCATGCTCGAGTCTCCGCCTCAGGCGTGCGCCGCGGATTCGACAGATCGCGCCGCAGCGCCCAGGTCGAGCTTGCCACCGATCAGCCCCAGCTGGCCGAGTTGCCGGTACTCCAGCATCGGCGGCGGCGCGCCAGCCGGCTGCTGTCGGCGCCGCCGTATCGACTGCGGTTCGGATGCCAGGAACTGTTCGTGCGTCAAGACCTTGGCAGGACTGTAGTGCTTGAAGAAGTCGTGGTTGATCGAAAACCGGTTGAAGCTCAACAGGCCGCCCATCTGCGCAAACTGCGACAGCAGGCTCACGCCCTCGTCGCGCAGGCACGAGAACAGCGCCACGTCGGCCTGCTTCAGCACGTGGCGCAGCTGCTCGGGCGTGAGGAACGCCCGCTCGAAGCGCACGCGCGCCGCGAAGCTGGCCTGTGCCTTCAGGTCCGCCTCCAGCCGGTCGCGGTCGGCCTCCTCTCCGCCGGAATACGACAGGAAGCCGCAGATCGTCACGTTGGCATTCCAGCGCTGCTGATACTGCCGCGCGATGTCCAGCGACTGGCGATGCGCCACCGTGGCCGCCGCGCTGTGGCAGATGAGGATGCGCAGATCCTCGCCGGGCGGCGGCGCGGCGTAGTCGATTCCCGAGCTGGAGATCTCGTGACCATAGCCGCGCATCCAGAACTGCGGCGTGCGCAACGGCTGGCGAAATGCCCTGAAGTGGAAGTGCCGGAGGATGCGGAACTGCTTGGGGCACAGTGAAACGATCGCCGCCGCGCGGCGCAGCACCAGCAGTCCGACACGCCGGCGGACGAACTGACGGTAGGCCTTGCGCCACGACGTGCGATAGCGGCCATAGTGGGCGGGGTTCAGCAAGGCGCTCTTGCGCAGGCAATGCCGCTCGAACGCGGCCGCGCTCAAGAACGTGGCGTAGTAGTCCTCGCCCCAGTACAGCAGGCAATAGCGAAAGTCGCGCAGCAGCAGCGAGAGCAGCAGGACGCGCCAGTGCGGGACCATGTGGAACACGAACAGGCGCCCGGGCAGCGCTCGGCATGCGCGATACAGAGCGAGGAAGTCGCGCGTCCGCTCACCCTTGGGGCTGCGCAAGCGATAGAAGATGCACTCGTGCCCGAGCGCATCGGCGCGTTGACGGATGGTCGGCTCGAAGATGCTGGGCCGTGGGACGACGTGAACGACCTTCATCGTGGCGCAACGCTGCCCAGCCGCGTTGCGGCGACCATGCTCAGGCGACGGCCTGGCACAGCGCCTCGATCACCGCGGCCGCGTCGACACCCACCCACATGGGCAGCCGCAGCAGGCGCTCGGAGAGGTTCTCGGTGTGGGTCATCGGCCCGGCGCAGCGGCCGACCTTGAGGCCGTGCGGCGCGCTGTGCAAGGGCACGTAGTGAAACACCGTGTTCACGCCCGACTGCTTCAGGCGGCGGATCACCTCGGTGCGCGCCTGCAGCGACGGCAGCAGGATGTAGTACATGTGGGCGTTGTGCTGGCACTCCGGCGGCACGATCGGTCGGCGCAGCAGGCCTTCGCGCTCGAGGCCGGCGAGCCCGCGGTGGTACTGCTCCCAGGCCGCCATGCGCCGGCGCGTGATCGATTCGGCCTCCTCCATCTGGGCCCAGAGAAAGGCCGCGATGACCTCGCCCGGCAGATACGAGGAGCCCGTGTCAACCCAGGTGTACTTGTCCACCTGCTCGCGGAAGAACTGGCTGCGGTTGGTGCCCTTCTCGCGGATGATCTCGGCCCGGTCCGCATACGCCGGGTCGTTCACCAGCAAGGCGCCGCCCTCGCCCGAGATGATGTTCTTGGTCTCGTGGAACGAATAGGCGCCCAACGCGCCGAGCGTGCCGAGCGTGCGGCCCTTGTAGGTGGCCATCACGCCCTGGGCGGCATCCTCCACCACCAGCAGGCCGCGCTGGCGCGCCAGCGCCATGATGGTGTCCATCTCGCAGGCCACGCCGGCATAGTGCACCGGCACGATGGCGCGGGTGCGGGGCGTGATGGCGGCTTCGATCAGCTGCTCGTCGATGTTCAGCGTGTCTTGCCGGATGTCGACGAACACCGGCACCGCGCCGCGCAGCACGAAGGCGTTGGCCGTGGAGACGAAGGTGTACGACGGCATGATCACCTCGTCGCCCGGGCGGATGTCGGCCAGCAGCGCCGCCATCTCCAGCGCGGCCGTGCACGAGTGCGTCAGCAACGCCTTGTGCACCTGCGGCGCGCGCTCCAGCCAGGCATGGCAGCGCCGGGTGAACTCGCCGTCGCCGGCCAGGTGCAGGTTGGTGTGCGCCTGCGCGATGTTCCACAGCTCCTTGCCGGTCATGTACGGCTTGTTGAACGGGATGCGCACCGGCACCGGCTGTGCTTGCGGACTCATCTGCGCCCCTCCTGCACGGCCAGGCCAAAGCCGCTGCGGCCATAGCCGTTGCCGTTGTAGAGCATGAAGCGCTGTCCGCCGTGGTCGAACACGAAGGGGTATTCGATCATCTCCGAGTCCCAGCCCGATGCGGCGACGTCGAGCCCCACCTGCCGATCCTGTCGGCGCCAGACCTTGCCGTCATCGGATTCGGCATACCCGATGCGGTAGGCCTGCCCGCGAAACGAATACCACATGCGCCATGCATCGGCGTCCTGCACCACCGAGGGACGCGAGATGGCGGTCTCCTGGTCGTTGCGATAGTCGATCGCAACGTCGCCGTTGCGTCGCCAATGGATGCCGTCATCGGACTCGGCGTACTTGATGTGGTAGTGGTGCATCGGCTGGCCCTGCTGCAATGACCAGCCGGTGCATGACAGGTACCACATTCTCCACGCGTCCGGCTGAGCCACCACGCAGCAGCTGGCGCAGAAATGCGGCTCGTCCATCGAGCGGTCGACGATCGGACCCTTGGCACGGCGCGCGTAGTTGACGCCATCGTGCGAAACCGCCAGGCCGATGGCATTGCGAAACGGCACCGTGACGCCAAGGTTCCAGCCGATGTAGTAGAGCCACGATCGGCCCTCTTGCTTGACCAGCCAGGTGGCCATGGCGCCGCTGTCATCGAACGTGCCCAGCTCGCCGGGCGACAGCACGGGCGCGGCGCTCAGGTCCAGCACGACATCGGGACGGTTGATGTCGATGACGACAAAGCCGGTGTGCGACCGACGCTGCGGATCTCGCGAGCTGAAATAGACCTTGAAGAAGTCGCCTTGCAGGTGCTCGGCGATCGGCACGGCCGCGTGCGTCTGCATCCATGGCCGCTCGCCGCGAGGCTCGAAGACCTTGCCCAGCCTGCGCCAGCGCCCGCTCATATCCTTCTCAGCCTGCTGCTGGGCACCTTGGACCGCTCGGTGGCTGCGCCGATGTACACGCCCTCGGGCGCGGCGTCGTCCAGCAGCAGTGCGCCGGCGCCGATGACACAGCGCTCGCCGATCTTGATGTGGTCGCGCAACGTGGCGTTGACGCCGACGAACGTGCATTCGCCGATCTCCACGCCGCCCGAAACCACCACGTGCGAGGCGATGAAGCAGTGATCCTTGATCGTCGAATGGTGGCCGATGTGGTTGCCGCTCCACAGCGTGACGTTGTTGCCGATGGTGACGAAGGGCTGGATCGTGTTGTCCTCGAAGATGAAGCAGTTGTCGCCGATGCGCCCGTCATTGAGCACCGTGGCCCTGGGACTGATGAAGCTGGCGAGCCGGTAGCCCATGGCCTTGGCCGCCAGGTACTTCTCCTTGCGCAGCTGGTTGAGCTTGGAGTAGCTGAGTGCGATGAAGAGCTCGTGCTGCGCCGGCGGGTAACGCTGCGCCAGCTCTTCGAAGGCCACCACGGGCAGCTCGTTGAACGTGGGCGCGTCCAGGTACTGCCGATCCACCGTGAAAGCCACCACCTGCCGGCTCGACTGGCGCGTGAAGCAGTGGTGCGCGAGTTGCGCGATGTCACCGGCGCCGAAGATCACCAGCGGTGCAGTCATGCGGCTTTCCTGACGAGGATGGTGAACTCATAGAGGTCGTAGTCGTGCAGCAGGCTCACGTTTCGCGAGTAGCTGCGCTTGCACAGATCGAACAAGGCGCATGGATCGGCGTAGAAGAGATAGTCCTGCATCCGGTGGGCATCGGAGTACGACGTCAGGCAGTTGAAGGCGAAGCCGCGCCGGCTGGTCTGGTTCATCGCCTCCAGCGTGGACCGGATGTAATCCATCCATCCGGCGTCGGTGTGGCCCAGCCGCACGTTGAAGATGCCGCTGGCCACGCCGTAGTCGGCCTCCAGGGTCGGCACGGCGGCGACATGGAAGTCCACGTTCGGCGCGCCGGCGTGGCGCCTGCGCGCGGCCAGGACCATGTCTTCGGCCACATCGTAGCCGTGGTAGCTGAAGCGGCCCCCCGCGGCCTGCAGGTACGGGACCATCGCGCCATAGCCGCAGCCGAGGTCGTTGATCGAGTACGCGGTCGCGAGATCCACCACGCGCAACAGTTGCGCAAAGCGCAGCACCTGCCCTTGCTCGCCGTTCCAGTCCACACCGCGCGGCGTGTCGCCGTGCTGGTGCAGCTTGTCCGAATAGTATTTCGCGACGTCTGTGTGAATCGACTTCAGATCGGACGGATTCATCGGCGGCATGACGACGTGAATGGGGTGGTGAGTCGGCTGCGGTGGGCCGCTAGCGCGGGGCCCGCACGTACCTCATGTACTGCGCCGACGACGGCCCGCAGTTGAACAGCAGATCGACGATCGAGACCCCGTGAACGAACTCGCCCCACAACTGAGGATATTCCGGATAGCCCTGGTAGTCGAACCAGGTGAGCTGGATGCCGCGATCGGCAAAGACCTGCTCGTCGATGTAGTCCTTGGCCGACGGGCCCGACACGTACTCGCGGCCGCCGGCCTGGCGACACAGATCGGCCAGCCGCTCGGTCTTTCCGGGGAGCAACTGGTAGTCCCATGAGTTGCTGATCCTGGTGGTGATGCCCAGGTAGCCGCACACCCGCTCGATCAGCGTGCGGTTGAGCACCGACAGGCTGCCGCTCTCGTAGCCCAGGTAGATCGGCTCCAGCAGGCCGGCCAGATCCTGGAAGTGCGGGGCGCGGCGGTAGTTGGCCACCAGAGACTTCCAGTGCGAGGCCGCCCAGTCGCGCCCGTCGACCTGGGTTTCGCGGATGCTCTGGTGGTACTTGCCCTTGACCTGGACCGGCACCGTCAGCCATTGCACGCCCTGCGGTGTCTTGATCTGGTTGCGGTTGCGCCAGTCCCGGCGCGTGAACTGCATGTCGTCGTACAGAATGAACTCGTCGACCCGCGCGATGAGGTCGAAGTAGCCCTTCCACGGGATGTAGTTGGACTGGACGATGGCCACCCTCTTCACAAGGCTTGTCGGCGGCATGCCGTGCTCGGTGGTGCTCATCGGCAGCGAGCTTACCCGCTACGATCGGCGGCACCGAAAGGAGCCCCCATGTCCGACGCCATCAGGCCCGCGATCGAGTTCTGGTTCGACTTCGGCAGCCCGACCACCTACCTGGCGCACACCCAGATGCCCCGGTTGGCGGCCGACACCGGCGTGCCCACCCGCTACATGCCGATGCTGCTCGGCGGCGTGTTCAAGGCCACCGGCAACCAGAGCCCGGTGATGGTGCCGGCCAAGGGCCGCTGGATGGGCGGCGACCTCGCACGCTTCGCGCGCCGCTACGGCGTGCCTTTCACGTTCAACCCGCACTTTCCGATCAACACGCTCACGCTGATGCGCGGTGCGGTCGGCCTGCAGATGCGGCAGCCCGAGCGCTTCATGCCGTATGTGGACGCGATGTTCCACGCCATGTGGGTCGAGCCGGCCAACCTGGGCGATGCCGCCGTGCTGGCGGCCACGCTCGGCGCCGCCGGCTTTGATCCCGTGCAGTTCCAGTCGCTGGTGGCCGACGCCGAGGTCAAGGCCCGGCTGATCGCCAACACCGACGCGGCGGTGGCGCGCGGCGTGTTCGGCGCCCCCACCTGCTTCGTGGGCGACGAGATGTTCTTCGGCCAGGACCGGCTCGATTTCGTGCGCGAGGCGGCAGCCAAGGGGTAGGTTTGTACCAATTCATCGGCGCAGCTAGTAGCAACGCTGAGTCGATGGCGGGCATGAGCGGCGAATAATGGGTCGGCTGGTGCCGTTGACGTCCTGCGCACGCAACGGATCAAGGTCGACCAACCCCCCACAGGAGACGCCCATGAACTCGACACCATCCCTGCGACGTCGCCAATGCGTGGCCGTGCTGGCCGGCGCCGCCTTCCTCTCGGCGCCTGCGCTGGTGGCTGCGCAGACTCCGATCACCGTGAAGTTCAGCCACGTGGTGGCCGAGAAGACGCCCAAGGGCATGGGCGCGCTCAAGTTCAAGGAGCTGGCCGAGAAGAAGCTGCCCGGCAAGGTGCAGGTGCAGGTGTTTCCCAGCTCGCAGCTGTTCGGCGACGCCAAGGAGATGGAGGCGCTGCTGCTCGGCGACGTGCAGCTGATCGCGCCGTCGCTGTCCAAGTTCGACCGTTACACCAAGAAGATCCAGGTGTTCGACCTGCCGTTCCTGTTCGACGACATCGGCGCGGTCGATTCCTTCCAGTCCAGCCCCGCGGGCCAGGCGCTGCTGAAGTCGATGACCAACCGCGGCCTGCTGGGGCTGGCGTACTGGCACAACGGCATGAAGCAGCTGTCGACCAACCGCGACCCGCTCAAGCGCCCGGAAGACGTGAAGGGCCTGAAGTTCCGCATCCAGGCCTCCGACGTGCTCGAGGCGCAGTTCCGCGCGCTCGGCGCCAACCCGCAGAAGATGGCGTTCTCCGAGGTCTACCAGGCGCTGCAGACCGGTGTGGTCGACGGACAGGAGAACACCTGGTCGAACATCTACTCGCAGAAGTTCCACGAGGTGCAGAAGACCATCGCCGAGACCAACCACGGCGTGATCGACTACATGGTGGTGACCAACGCGAAGTGGTGGGACGGCCTGCCGGCCGACGTGCGCAAGGGCCTGTCGGAGGCCATGGCCGAAGCGACCACCTACGCCAACAAGCTGGCCGACGACATCAACCAGGAAGACAGAAAGAAGATCGAGGCCGCCGGCAAGGCCAAGATCCAGACCCTCGGCAAGGACGACGTCGCGGCCTGGCGCAAGTCGATGGAGCCGGTGTGGAAGAAGTTCGAAGGAGACATCGGGCGTGACCTGATCGACGCCGCGCTCAAGGCCAACAAGTAGTCGCGCATCGCGCCGCGGCCCGGCCATGCCCGGGCCTTTTGTTTGGGGGCCATCCATGCGCTGGTTCGAGCACGTCGAAGAGGTCTTGGTCGCGCTGCTGCTGGCGGCGATGACGCTGATCACCTTCATGCAGGTGGTGGCGCGCTACGTCTTCAACTACAGCTTCGTGTGGGCGCTGGAACTCACCGGCGTGCTGTTCGCATGGCTGATCTTCCTCGGCATGTCGTACGGCGTGCGCGTCGGCGCGCACATCGGCGTCGACGCGCTGGTGCGCCACCTCGGACCGCGCGCGGCGCGTGCGGTGGGCGTGGTCGCGGCGGCGGCCTGCATCGCTTACGCCGTGCTGGTGATGGTGGGCGGCGTGACGTACGTGCGCAAGATGCATGACGTGGGCATCCTGATGCAGGACCTGCCGATCGAGCAATGGATCCCGCGGCTGGTGCTGCCGCTGGGCTTCGCGCTGCTCGGGCTGCGCTTCGCGTCGGTGCTGTGGCGCATGCTGCGCGGCGACGACGTGCACCTGCTGGGCGACGAGGCGCGCGATGCGCTCAAGCTCAAGGCGGCCGATGCCAACGGCTCGCGCGGGGCGGCCGCGCCGTGACGATCGCCACGCTGTTCATCGCGCTGTTCGTGCTGATGCTGATCGGCGTGCCGGTGGCGGTGGCGCTCGGGCTGTCGTCGCTGATCACGATCCTGCTGTTCGCGCAGGACTCGATGGCCTCGCTGGCGCTCAAGCTGTTCGAGACCTCGGAGCACTACACGCTGCTGGCGATCCCGTTCTTCATCCTCGGCGGCACCTTCCTCACCACCGGCGGCGTGGCGCGCCGCATGATCCGCTTTGCCAACGCCTGCATCGGCCACCTGCGCGGCGGGCTGGCCATGGCCTCGGTGATGGCGTGCATGCTGTTTGCCGCGGTGTCGGGCTCGTCGCCCGCCACCGTGGTGGCGGTGGGATCGATCGTGATCGGCGGCATGGTGCGCGCCGGCTACCCGATGCCGTTTGCCGCCGGCGTGATCTGCAACGCCGGCACGCTCGGCATCCTGATCCCGCCGTCGATCGTGATGGTCGTCTACGCGGCCGCCACCGAGACCTCGGTCGGCAAGCTGTTCATGGCCGGTGTGATCCCGGGCATCCTGCTCGGGCTGATGCTGATGGCGGCGATCTACCTGCGCGCGGGCACGGTGCGGCTGCAGTCCCAGCAGCGTGCGCCGCTCCGCGAGGTGCTGCGCTCGGGGCGCGATTCGCTGTGGGGCCTGCTGCTGATCGCGATCATCCTGGGCGGCATCTACGGCGGCGTGTTCACGCCCACCGAGGCGGCCGCGGTGGCCGCCGTCTACGCATTCGTGATCGCGGTCTTCGTTTACCGCGACATCGGCCTGACCGATGTGCCGCGCGTGCTGCGCGATGCCGCCAAGGTGACGGTGATGCTGATGTTCATCGTGGCCAACGCGCTGCTGTTCGCGCACGTGCTGACCACCGAGCGCATCCCGCAGCAGATCGCCGAGGCGATCATCGGCTCGGGCATGACCGACTGGCAGTTCCTGCTGGTGGTCAACCTGCTGCTGCTGGTGGCCGGCATGTTCATGGAGCCCACCGGCATCATCCTGATCCTGGCGCCGATCCTGTTCCCGATCGCCACGCAGCTGGGCATCGACCCGGTCCACCTCGGCATCATCATGGTCGTGAACCTCGAGATCGGCATGGTCACGCCGCCGATCGGCTTGAACCTGTTCGTCACCACCGGCATCACCGGCATGTCGATCATGCAGGTGGCGCGCGCGGCGCTGCCGTGGACCGCGGTGCTGCTGCTGTTCCTGCTGATCGTGACCTACGTGCCCTGGGTCTCGCTGGTGCTGCCCAACGCGCTGTTCTGACGCCGCCGGCGGCGGCGTGGCCGCCGATGGAACTTGTCACGCGCGATGGTCCTGCGGTGCCCTTCAGCGCACGACCGGGGCTGCCGATACCACCGATAGTCTTCCGGGCAAGGATCGATGGTGCGCAGCTGTTTCGGTGCGATCGTGTGGCTGCTGGCGTGCAGCCTGTTCGCACTGCCGGCCACGGCCGCTCCGAACGAGACCGTGCTCGCGGCGCCGGCCGCGTCGATGTGGATTGAGCAAGGGGTCGAGCTGCTGCACGAGCGTCCCGGCGAGCCACTGACGCGTGAGCAAGTCATGTCCGGCGCGGCCGCGTCACGCTGGGTGCAGCACGGCGGCAAGAAGGTCAACTTGTCGCATCTGCCGGCCGCGCTGTGGATCCGCTTCACCGTGCGCAACGACGGATCGCCGTCTCCCGACTGGCTGTTGGCGATCGACTGGCCGCAATTGCATGCGGTCGACCTGCACCGGCTCGATCCCGATGCCGGCACGTGGCATGCGCCAATGCGCGCCGCCATCGGCGAGCCCCTGAGCGCGGGCGCCGCGCGCGATCCTTCGTATCGCTTCGAGCTGCCGCTGCACGCCGGGCAGCGCGCCACCGTGCTGCTGCGCGTGCAGGCCGATCAGTACACCGTGCCGCTCAAGGTCTGGCGCCAGGACGCGTATCGCTCCAAGCAAGTGACCGACACCGCGTTCTTCGGCGCGCTGTTCGGCGTGCTGCTGGTGATGCTGCTGTACAACCTGAGCCTGCTGGTGTTCACGCGCGACCGCAGCTACCTCGACTACTCGTTGTACCTGGCGGCGGTGATCCTGTTCGAGGCGGCGGGCACCGGATTCGACCGCCTCTACCTGTGGCCCGACAGCCTGTGGCTGCAGACCCATGCGTTCCACTTCTTCGGCTGCGTGTCGTTCCTGGCGGCGGCAACCTTCATCCGGCGCTTTCTCGACCTCAAGCATGCGCGTCCGCACCTGAACCGCATCAACCAGGGCCTGATCGTCTTCTGGTGCGTGCAGATCCCGCTGCTGCTGGTGCTGCCGGCGCATGTGGTGGACCCGATCTCGCGCAGCGTCGGCCTGTTCGAGGCGCTGGCGGTGATCTACACCTCGGTGTTCCTGCTGCTGCAGGGTCACCTGGCCGCGCGCTACTTCGCGATCGCGTGGGCCACGATCGCGGTGGCGAGCATCGCCACGTCGCTGTTCAGCTTTGGCCTGATCGACGGCGGCTGGCTGGTCGAGAACGCGCAGCACATCGGCTTTGTGGTGGAAACCGTGCTGCTGTCGATCGCGCTGGCCGATCGCATCAAGCGCGAGCGCACATCGAAAGAGGTGGCACAGCTGAGGGCCCTCGAGGCGACACGGCAGCTCGAGGTGGAGCGCGAGCACAAGATCCAGGCGCAGGCCGAGGCGCTCGCCTTGCAGCAGCGCACCAACGAAGAGCTCGAGCGGCGCGTAGCCCAACGCACGCAGGAGCTGCAACAGGCGATGAAGGACCTGGCTGCGGCCAACAGCGAGCTCTCCAAGCTGAGCATCACCGACGGCTTGACCAAGGTCTACAACCGCCGCTACTTCGACGACGCGCTGCGCAACGAATACGAGCGCGCCACGCGCAACCTGGTCCCGCTGACGCTGATCATGATTGACATCGATCATTTCAAGCGGATCAACGACACGGTCGGCCACGTCGGCGGCGACGAATGCCTGAAGCTGGTGGCGGCCACGCTCGCGGCCACCGTCAGCCGTCTGAATGACCTGGTGGCGCGCTACGGCGGCGAGGAGTTTGCCGTGATGCTGCCGTCGACACCGCCCGAACAGGTGCCGGTGGTCGCCGAAAGGCTGCGCCGCGCGGTGGAGGCGATCGCCTTCATCCATCGCGGCGAGCGCGTGCCGCTGAGCATCAGCCTTGGCGCGATATCGGCGGTGCCGAACGCGCACGAGGGCATTTTCGGCTTCGTGGCCCGCGCCGACGACGCGCTCTACGCGGCCAAGAAGGCCGGGCGCAACTGTTTCAAGCTGGTGAGCGACGCCGTGCCTGCGTGAGCCAGCCCAGGCCGGTGCTGGTTCCGCCCTTTGCCGCGCCGCGGCTCGGCCGGTATTCGCAGCCGATCCAGCCGTCCCAACCACATGCGGCCGAGACTTCGTCGATGACAGCGAACAGGTACCCGTAGTTCATCTCACCGATGTCGGGCTCGTGGCGCTCGGGCACGCCGGCGATCTGGATGTGGCCCACGCGGCCTGAGGGCAGGTACCGGCGGATCTTCATCGCCACGTCGCCCTCGACGATCTGGCAGTGGTACAGGTCCATCTGCACCTTCAGGTTCGGCGCGCCCACCTGCTGCACGATGCGGTGCGCTTCGTCCTGCCGGTTGAGCACGAAGCCCGGGATGTCGCGCGTGTTGATCGGCTCGATCAGGCAGGTGACGCCGGTGCTTGCGGCCTGCTGCGCGGCCCACGCGAGGTTGGCTTGGTAGGTTGCGAGCAGCTTCGCGCGTTCGACGCCGGCCGGCGCGATCCCGGCCATCACATGCACACGTGGGCATTGCAGCGCCTGCGCGTACTGCAGGGCGCTGTCGATCGAACGCCGGAACTCATCTTCGCGCCCGGGCAGAGCCGCCATGCCGCGTTCGCCACGCTCCCAGTCGCCCGGCGGGCCGTTGAACAACACCTGCTGCAGGCCGTGGTCGCGCAGCCGTGCGGCGAGCAGCCGGGCCTCGTGCGCATAGGGGAACAGGTACTCGACGGCCTTGAAGCCATCGGCCGCCGCGGCGGCGAAGCGGTCGAGGAATTCATGCTCCGGATAGAGCATGCTCAGGTTGGCGGCGAAACGGGGCATGGCTGTCTCTACCAGTGTGCGTCGAAGTGCGTGCGCAGCTCGGCGATGTGCGCGTCGGTGAGCGGCACGGCCTTGGTCATCAGCCACAGCCGCGCGGTTTCCTCGAGCTCCTCGAGCACGGCGCTCGCTTCGGCCGGCGTGCGGTGCCACACCACCGGCCCGAGGCGCTCGAGCATCACCGCGCGGATCGGCGCGCCGCGCTCGTGCGCGCGCGCGATGCGCTGCGCCACCAGCGCCGCCACCGCCGGGTCGCCCGGGCGGTGGTACGGGATCAGCGGCACGTGGCCGACCTTCATCACGTAGTACGGGGTGAGCGGCGGCACGATGTCGTCGGCGCTCCACACGCCGGCCAACGTCAACGCGACCAAGTGGGTGGCGTGCGTGTGGATGACGCAGCGCGCCTCGGGCTCGGCGGCGTAGACCGCGCGGTGCAGCGCGAGGGTTTTCGATGCGCGGTCGCCGGTCGTCTGCTCGCCGTGCGCGTTCACTTCGGCCAGACGCGTGGCCTCCAGCGTGCCCAGACAGGCGTCGGTCGGCGTGATCAGGGTGATGGTGTCAGTGCGCGCACTGATGTTGCCGGCGCTCGCGTGCACGTAGCCGCGCATGTACAGCGAGGCGCCGACGCGGCAGATCTCGCTGCGCAAAGCCTGCGGCGTCATGGTGCCCCCTTGGCCCTGCGGGCCTTCCCCCCGCGGGGGAGCGTGCGCCTTCGGAGCGGCCGTACGGCGCTCATGCGAACGCCTTGGTGAAGAAATCGGTGCTGCCGAAGTTGCCCGATTTCAGCGCCAGGTGCAGCCAATCGCCGTTGCACGCCGGCGAGCGTGCCGCGGTCCAGGGCACGCCGGGGTCGATCTGCGCGCCGATCGCGAGCTGCGTGATGCCGAGAGCCTGCACCACCGCACCCGAGGTCTCGCCGCCGGCCACCACCAGACGGCGCACGCCGCGCTCGACCAGACCGCGCGCGATGCGGGCCAGCGCATGTTCGACCAACTCGCCGGCACGCGCGACGCCGAGCTCGGCCTGCGCGCGCTGAACCTCTGCCGGCTCGGCGGTGGCATAGACCAGCAGCGGGCCATCGGGAGGCTGCGCGTCGCACCACGCAAGCGCACGTGCGAGCGCGTCGTCGCTGGCGGCCAGCGCCATCGGATCGAGCTGCAGCGCGGGCCGGCCCTGGTCGCGAAAGTGCCGCACCTGGGCGTTGGTCGCCACCGAGCAGCTGCCCGACACCACCGCGTCGCGGCCGCTCACCGCCGGCAGCGCTTGCACGTTGGCGTGGGCGAGCGCGCCGTGTGCGACCCAGTTCTGCGGCAGACCCATCGCGATGCCCGAGCCGGCGGTGACGAGCTTGACATCGGCCAACGCGAGCCCGATCTGCATCAGGTCGGCGTCGGAGATCGCATCGAGCACCGCGATGCCGACGCCGTCGGCGCGCAGCCCGTCGAAGCGCTTGCGGATCGCGGCGACGCCCTGCGCGATCACCTCGTGCGCGACCAAGCCGACCTTGCGTTGTGTCTGCGCCTGCAGCACGCGCACCAGGTTCGCATCGGTCATCGGCGTCAGCGGGTGGTTGCGCATGCCGCTGTCGCTGAGCAGCACGTCGCCGACGAACAGGTGGCCCTTGAACACCGTGCGCTGGTTGGTCGGGAACGCCGGGCAGGCGATCGTGAAGCCCTGGCCCGGGCCGTGCAGCGTGTCGAGCAGCGCCTCGGTCACCGGACCGATATTGCCTTGTGGCGTGCTGTCGAAGGTGGAGCAGTACTTGAAATAGATCTGTTCGGCGTGCTGGGCCTGCAGCCAGCGCAGCGCAGCGAGCGACTGCGCCACCGCATCGGCCGCGGCGATCGTGCGTGACTTCAGCGCCACGACCACCGCGTCGGCCTCGGTATCGAGCTGGCCGTCGGGCACACCGATGGTCTGCACGCAGCGCAGCCCACCGCGCACCAACGTGTTGGCCAGATCGGTGGCGCCGGTGAAGTCGTCGGCGATCGCGCCGAGCAGCAGCATGGTCATGCTCAGGATTTCTTCTTCGGCAGCGTGATGCCAGGAAAGATCTTGATCACCGCCGCGTCGTCCTCGCGTCCGAAGCCGGCGCTCGAGGCCTGCATGAACATCTGGTGCGCGGTCGATGCCAGCGGCAGCGGAAACTTGCTGGCGCGCGCGGTGTCGAGCACGAGCCCCAGGTCCTTCACGAAGATGTCCACCGCCGACAGCGGCGTGTAGTCGGCCGCCAGCACATGCGCCATGCGGTTCTCGAACATCCAACTGTTGCCCGCGCTGTGCGTGATCACCTCGTACAGCGCCGCCGGGTCCACGCCTTCGCGCAATCCGAGCGCCATGGCCTCGGCAGCCGCGGCGATGTGCACGCCGGCGAGCAGCTGGTTGATGATCTTCACCTTGCTGCCGTTGCCCGCCTGGTTGCCGAGCTTGTAGACCTGCGCGGCCATCGCATCGAGGGCCTTGCCGGCCTTCGCATACGCCTCGGGCTTGCCGGCCGTCATCATCGTCATCTGTCCCGATGCGGCCTTGGCGGCGCCGCCGGAGATCGGCGCGTCAAGGTACAGGATGCCGCGCTCGCCAAGGCGCTTCTCGAATCCGATCGACACGTTGGGGTCGACGGTCGAGCACATCACGAACAACGCGCCCGGCTGCATCGCCTCGACGGCACCTGACGCGCCGAACAGCACCTCCTCGGTCTGCGCGGCGTTGACCACAACACTCACCACGATCTCACAGCGCGCGGCCATGTCCGCCGGGCTCGAGCAGCCGACACCGCCCTCCGCCGCGAAGGCCTGCACGGCATCCGGGCGCACGTCGAACACGTGCACCGCATAACCGGCGCGTCGCAGCGACCCGGCCATGCCGCGCCCCATGGCGCCCAGGCCGATCACGCCGATGGGTGTGCTCATGGGCGAAATCTCCGTCAATGCAACGCGTCGAGCTGGTCGGCCAGGTGCAGCAGGTCGCGCGCCGCGAGGTCCACCGGCACGCTGGGCGCGGACTCGCCGCGGCCGGGGCCTTTTTCATCCGGGCGCGCGACGTGCGCGGTGCGCAGGCCCGCACTGGCCGCGGCGGCGAGGTCGTTGCTGTGCGCGGCGACCATCAGCACCTCGTGCGGGGTGCAGTCGAAGGCCGCGGCAGCCGACTGGTAGACGATGGCCTTGGGCTTGTAGTCGTGCGCGATCTCGGCGCCGAGGATCGCGTCCCATGGCAGGCCGTTGCGCCGCGCCAGGTCGACCATCAGCGAGATATTGCCGTTGCTGCACGGCGCGATGCGGTAGCGCTCGCGCAACCGCTGCAATCCCCGGGCGACGTCGGGCCACGCGTCGAGCCGGTGCCACGCGAGGTTCAAGTGCACCTTGGTCGCCTCGTCGAGGTCGCGGATGCCGAACTCCTGCAGCACCACCTCGAGGTTGCGCCGGTGCAGCACGTCGAGCTTGGAGAACGGGATCTGCCCGGTGCGCACCTCTTCCATCGCCGGTTGGTACTGCGCGCGCCACGCGTCGGCGAACGCAGGCCAGTCAAGGCTCACGCCGCGGGAGCTAAGCACCGCCTGCGACTCGCGCGCGATCGAGCCGCGCCAGTCGACCAGCGTGCCGAACACGTCGAACACCAGCGCGCGCAGGGCCGTCATCGGGCACCCCTGGCGCTTCGCGCCTCCCCGCCGAGCGGGGGCTGAGTCCCTTCGGGCGGCCGCGCGGGGCTCACAGCGCCACCAGTTGCTTGAAGCCGCCCCAGAACATGCGCCTGGCGTCGAACGGCATGTCCTGGCCATCCATACCGGCGATGCGCGGATCCTTCATGACCTTGGTGTTGATCTTGTCGCGCTCCTTGCGCGACCGGAAGACGATCCACGAGAAGACGACGACCTCGTCCTTCTTCAGCTTGACGGCCTGCGGGAACGACGTGACCTTGCCGGCTTTCACGTCGTCGGCCACGTTCTCGTGGAAAGCCAGGGCACCGTGCTCCATCCACACCTTGCCGGCCTTGCGAGCCAGCTTGCGGTAGGCATCGATCTTCTTCTTCGGCACCGGCAGCACGAAGCCATCGACATACACACCCATCGGTCATCTCCTTCTTTGGGCGACGGCCGCGGGGCCGCGCGGGTCAGCGCCCCTTGGACTTGCGCCAGGCGGCAAACGCGTCGCGGTTGCGCTCGTCGGTGGGAGGATACAGCCCCAGAATCGACTGCCCCTCCTGGACCCTTTCGGTCACGAAGTCTTCGAACGCGGTCATCTCGGTGGCCTCCTCCGCGATCTCGTCGGCCAGGTGTGCCGGGATCACGACCACGCCCTCGCCGTCGCCGACGATCACGTCACCCGGCCACACCGGCGCGTCGCCGCAGCCGATGGGCACGTTGATGTCGAGCGCCTGGTGCACCGTGAGGTTGGTCGGCGCGCTCGGGCGGCTGTGGTACGCGGGGATCGCGAGCTGCGCGATCTCGGGCGAGTCGCGAAAGCCGCCGTCGGTCACGATCCCAGCGACGCCGCGCTTCATCAGGCGCGTGACCAGAATCGATCCGGCCGACGCGGCACGCGCGTCCTTGCGGCTGTCGATCACGAACACCGCGCCCGGTGGACACTCCTCCACGGCCTTGCGCTGCGGATGCGCACGGTCCTGGAACACGCTGATGGGATTCAGGTCCTCGCGCGCCGGGATGTAGCGCAGCGTGAAGGCTTCGCCCACCATGTTGGGCGTCCTGGGGTCGCGCTGGGTGTTGACCGGCCGCACGTCCTGGATGAACTGCGTGCGCAGGCCGCGCTTGAACAGCGCGGTGCAGATCGTCGCGGTGCTGACCGCCATCAGCTTCTGGCGGGTCTCGGGTTTGAGCATCAGTGGGTCTCCTCGAAGGGGGCAGCGCCGAGCTGACGCGCGCAACGTTGCAGCGCGACCAACGTGGCGTTGTCGTAGACGATGCCGTCGCGCCGCGCCGACGCCAGCGAGCGTGCCGCCGAGTTGCCCGGCATGCGGACTGGCGTCATCGGAGTTTCCTCGTTCAGTAGATCACCGGCTCGCTCACCGGTGCACCGAAGCTCGTTTCGAGAAAGTCGAAGTCGCAGCCCTCGTTGGCCTGCAGGATGTGGCGGCTGAACATCCAGCCGTAGCCGCGCTCGAAGCGCGGCGCGGGCTGCTTCCACGCGGCCTTGCGGCGCGCCAGCTCGTCGTCGCCCACCTCGAGGTGAATGCGCCGCGCCGGCACGTCCACCGTGATGCGGTCGCCGGTCTGCACCAGCGCGAGCGGGCCGCCCACGTAGGCCTCGGGCGCGCAGTGCAGCAGGCAGCCGCCGTAGCTGGTGCCGCTCATGCGCGCGTCGGAGAGGCGCAGCATGTCCTTGACGCCCTGCTTCAACAGCTTGGTCGGGATCGGCAGCATGCCCCACTCCGGCATGCCGGGACCGCCCTGCGGGCCGGCGTAGCGCAGCACGAGGATGTCGTCGCCGGTGACGTCGAGATTCGGATCGTCGACCGCCTTCTTCAACGACGGATAGTCGTCGAACACCAGCGCGCGGCCGGTGTGCTGCAGCAAGCGCGGGTCGCACGCGCTCGGCTTGATGATCACCCCGTCGGGTGCCAGGTTGCCGCGCAGCACCGCGAGCGCGCCTTCGGCATAGATCGGTTTGTCCAGCGGCCGGATCACGTCGTCGTCGAACACCTCGGCGCCGGCGATGTTCTCGCCGAGCGTCCTGCCGTTGACCGTCAGCGCGTTCAGCTTCAGGTGCGGCGCGATGCGCGTCATCAGCGCGCGCATGCCGCCGGCGTAGTAGAAGTCCTCCATCAAGTGGGTGTCGCCGCTCGGCCGGATGTTGGCCACCACCGGCACGCGGCGGCTCGCGGCATCGAAGTCGTCGAGCGTCACCGCGTGGCCGGCGCGGCGCGAAATCGCCACCAGGTGGATGATCGCGTTGGTCGAGCAGCCCTCGGCCATCGCCACCGCGATGCCGTTGGCGAAGCTGTCGCGGCTCAGCAGGCGCCCGGGCGTCAGGTCGTCCCACACCATCTGCACGATGCGGCGGCCGCACTCGGCGCTCATGCGGATGTGGTTGGCATCGGCCGCGGGGATCGAGCTCGCGCCGGGCAGGGTCATGCCGATGGCTTCGGCGATGCCCATCATCGTGGCCGCGGTGCCCATCGTCATGCAGGTGCCGTGGCTGCGCGCGATGCCGGCCTCCATCTCGGTCCAGGCCTCGTCGCTCAGGCGACCGGCGCGGCGCTCGTCCCAATACTTGAACGCGTCCGAGCCCGAACCCAGCGTGTGGCCGCGCCAATTGCCGCGCAGCATCGGCCCGGCCGGCAGGTAGATGCACGGCAGGCCCATCGAGAAGGCGCCCATCAGCAGGCCGGGCGTGGTCTTGTCGCAGCCGCCCATCAGCACCGCGCCGTCGACCGGATGCGAGCGCAGCAACTCTTCGCACTCCATCGCGAGGAAGTTGCGGTACAGCATCGTGGTGGGCTTGACCATCGACTCGCTCAGGCTGATCGCCGGCAGCTCGAGCGGGAAGCCGCCGGCCTGCAGCACGCCGCGCTTGACGTCGTCGACACGGGTCTTGAAGTGCGCATGGCACTGGTTGGCGTCGCTCCAGGTGTTGACGATCGCGATCACCGGTTTGCCGGCGTAGTCAGCCGGCGCGTAGCCCATCTGCATCACGCGCGAGCGGTGGCCGAAGGAGCGGAAGTCGTCCGGCGCGAACCAGCGCGCGCTGCGCAGTTGATCGGCTGTCTTGCGATGGGTCATCGGGGTGCGTCGAGGTGGTAGCCGCGCCCAGCGTAGTCGAAGCCCACCAGTTCGCCGATGCAGGTACCCCGCACCTGCGGCAGCGCGGCAGCGTCCTTGACCGCGGGGGCTGCGTAGTAGGCGCGGATCTCCTGGATCAAGCCGCTGGCCGGATCGAACACGTACCACTCGTCGCCGCGCTGCGCGGTGTGGGTCTTGCGCTTCCAGTGCGTCCACTCGATCACGGCCTCGTGGCGCTCCGCGCTGACGAGCATCCTCTCGATCGTCCACAACGAGCCGAGGTGCTCCACGCACCAGATCCAATTGCGCGCGATCGTGTCGGCGCCGCGCCATGGGATGTCCGGCAGGCCGGGCGGGAAGTAGTGCACCGCGTCCGCGGTGAAGCACGACAGCAGCGCGGCATGGTCGGCGGCGTTGCAGGCGTCGAAATAGCGGCGGATCAGCGCCTCGTAGGCGTGCATGCCGTTGCTCCTCAATCGAGTTTGGGCCGGCCGGCAGCGACCCAGGCCTTGTGCTCCGCGCGTGTGACGTCGCTCGGCGGGTACAGGCCCCACAGGGCTTCGCCGCGCTGCACGCGCATCGCGAGGTAGCTTTCAAGGTCGTCCTGCAGCTCGCACAGCGCGGCCATTTCCACGGCCAGCGCGGCCGGCACCACCGTGATGTTGTCGGCGTCGCCGTGGATCACGTCGCCCGGGTACACCGCGACGCCGGCGCAGGCAATCGGCACCTGCAGATCGGCCACGTGGTGGAAGCTCAGCCGCGTGGTGGCGGTGACGCCCGCGCACCACGCGGGGATCGGCAGCTGCGCAATCTCGCGGCCGTCGCGCAATGCGCCGTCGGTGACCACCGCGCGCACGCCGCGTTTCATCAACCGCGTGACCAGCATGTGGCCCATCGACGCCGCGCTGGCATCGCCGCGGCTGTCGATCACCATCACGTCGCCGGCTTGTGTCTGCTCGACGCCGACCCACTGCAGGTTGTCGGCGTTGGGCGTGGTGGTCAGCGTGTCGTAGGTGTCGATGTCCTCGCGTGCCGGGATGAAGCGCATCGTGAACGCGCGCCCGGCAAAACGCTGCACGCTCGCGCCCTGCAGCGGCTTCAGGCCCACCAGCACCGGTTGGCGAAAGCCCTTCTTGTACAGCTGCGTCGTCAGCGAGCCGCTGCTGGCGCGCGCGAGGCGTTGCAGCGCCGCGTCGCTGACATGGATGCGTTCGCGCGCGGGCAAGGGCGTCGGGGTGGTCGCCGGGTTCATCGGGGTCGGGTGCCGTGGTTCGCCTCGGCCGATGCTAGGCGCGCCGCGCGGGCAACCCAAGCAAGCGTACAGTGCGGGACTCACCCCAGTTCCCACGATTTGGGAGTTCCTCATGCGGACGCAGCCCGCCGACGGCACCGCATCGCTGGAGAAGGCACTCGACGTGCTCGACGCGGTCGGCCGTGCCGACGGCGGCCTCAGCCAGGTCGAGCTGCAGGCCCGCCTGAAGCTGCCGCGCACCACGCTGTACCGGCTGCTCGGCACGTTGGTCAGCCGCGGGCTGCTGCGCCGTGACCCGCTGCGGCGCGTGTACTGCCTGGGGCCACGCTGCTTCGAATACGCACGCCACAGCTATGCGATGCCCGATCTGGTGGCCGCCGCCGGCGCCGAGTTGCGCGCGCTGCGCGACATCAGCGGCGAGACCTGCTACCTGGCCGCGCTCGACGGGCTCGAGGTCGTGTCGCTCGAGCGCTGCGACGGCGCGCACAGTCAGCGCTCGCACACCGAGCCCGGACAGCGCAAGCCGCTGCACAGCACCAGCCAGGGCAAGGCGATCCTGGCGGCGCTGGCGGCGCCGCGGCGCGACGCGATCGTGAAGGACATCGAGCTGTCGGCACAGACCCCGCGCACCATCACCGACCGGCGCCGCCTGCAGGCCGAGCTCAAGCTCACGGCGACGCGGGGCTGGTCGATCGACGACGAGGAGATGATCCTCGGCGTGCGCTGCTGCGGCGCGCCGATCATCGACCCCCAAGGGCAGGTGCGCGGCGCCATCTCGATCGCGGGGCCCTCGTTCCGGCTTTCGATGGAGCGCCTCAACCTGCTCGGCCCCGAGGTCGCCGAAGCGGCGCGGCGCATCGGCGCACAGCTCGGCGACGCCGCCGCGCCGCGTGCCGAAGGCGAGGTGCGCGCGATCCCGGGCGAGTGGGCGTTCGAAGGCGCGCACCCGTTCTGGCATGCCGAAGCCGGCGTCATGTTGTGGGCCGACGTGCTGGCGCCGACGGTGCACCTGGCGCACGTGCAGGCCGACCGGTTGCTGGCGCGGCTTGACCAACCGATCGAGGCGCTGCTGCCGCACGGCCCCGGCGCTGCGGTGTTGTGCGCCGACGGCTGGCACCGCCTCGAGCTGGACGGCCTGCTGCATCCGCTGCCCACTTTGCCGCGCCGCCGCTGCAGCGCGCTCGCGCCGGGCAGCGACGGCATGTTGTGGGCCTGCATGGCCGATGGCGACCGCTGGCGCGTGGCCGAGCTCGCGCACGACGGCAGCTTCGTCGGTGGTTGGCATCTGGCCGAGCCGGCGAGCGCGTTGGCCTACGACCCGCGCACGCAGATGCTGGTGATCGCCGCCGCCGACAGCGGTGCACTCTACGCCGTGAAGCGCGACCACAGCACGCTGCGCCGGCTGGCCACCGTGCCCAAGGGTTCGGGCCGGCTCGGCGGCCTGGCGATCGACGCCTCCGGCGGCGTGTGGGCCGCGCTGCGCGGCGGCTGGAGCGTGGTGCGCTTCGCGGCCGACGGCAGCATGGACCGTGTGCTCGCGCTGCCGGTGCCCAACCCGACCGCGGTCGCCCTTGGCGGACCGGACGGCGACGACCTGTTCATCACCACCGAACGCCAGGCACTGAGCCGCGAGTCGCTCGACGCGGCGCCGCTGTCGGGCCGCCTGTTCGTGCTGGAGCACATCGCCGGCAGCGGCGCGCCGCCCTAACGTCCCGGATATTGGGAGCCGCGCCTCCGGCGACGCGCCCCGAGGCTTGCCGCCTCAGGGGACCTCTCGACAATTGCAGGGTCCTGCTTTCCGCACCCGCACAAGGAGACCCGCGCGTGTTCCGTCGCACTTTCATCGGCGCTGTCGCGTCGACGGCCCTGCCTTTCGCTGCACGGGCTCAGGACGCATGGCCGATCAAGCCGCTGAAGATCATCTGCCCGTTTCCCGCAGGCGGCACCAGCGACGTGATGGCGCGCCTGGTGGCCGAGCCGCTCACCAAGGAACTGGGCCAGCAGGTGATCGTGGAGAACGTCGGCGGCGCCGGCGGCACGGTGGGCACGCTGCGCGCATCCAAGATGGCACCCGACGGCTACACCATCGTGCAGACCGGCGTGGGGCAGAACGCGGTGGCGCACGGCCTCGACCCGAAGCTCGGCTACGACTCGATGCGAGACTTCATCCACATCGCGCAGGTGCACACCGGACCCAATCTGCTGGTGGTGCACCCGGGCCAGCCGTTCAGGACCTTCACCGAGCTGGTGGACCACGTGCGCAAGAATCCGGGCAAGCTGAACTACGGATTCACGCACGCCGCGTCGGGCCACATGGCAATGGAGCTGCTGAAGCAGCGCGCCAGCGAGTGCCCCAAGGGCGTCAAGGAGTGCAACGGCTTCTTCATGGTCGGCATCCCGTACCGCGGCGGAGGCCCGATGCTGCAGGACCTTCTGGGGGGACAGATCCCGCTGATGTTCATCAACCAGGACGTGGCGCTGCAGCATGTGCGCGCCGGCAAGCTGCGCGCGCTGGCGTGCACCAGCCTGCAACGCAACCACCTGTACCCCGACGTGCCGACCATCCACGAGAGCGGCTTTCCGAACTTTCAGGCGCTCAGTTGGTCGGGCATGTCGCTGATCAAGGGCACACCGCAGCCGATCGTCGACAAGTTCGAGGCGGCAATGCGCAAGATCATGACCTCGGCCGAGATCAAGCAGAAGCTCGAATCCACCGGCTTCGTCGTGCCGGCGCCGGGCGCGCAGGCCTACACCGCATTCGTCAAGAGCGAGATCGATCTGTGGACCAAGGTGATCAAGGCCGCCGGAATCAAGGCGGAGTGACCCACCTCGCATCGCATCGCATCGCATCGAGGAGTGCACGACATGAAGGGCGTCGAATCCAACGTCGTCTCGTACGCCCAGGTCGCTGCCGATGCGCGCAGGGCGGCCGAGGCCGGTGATCGCATCGCGTGGCTGCGGTTGTCCCTGGTGCACCTGCCGCTGGCCACGCCGGTGAGCGATGCCAAGGTGCTCACCGGCCGCCAGAAGCCGCTGACCGAGATCGCGTTCGTGTTCGCCGAGATCGCCACGCGCGACGGCCATGCCGGCATCGGCTTCGGCTACTCCAAGCGCGCCGGCGGGGCCGGCATGTACGCACATGCCAAGGAGATCGCGCCCAACCTGCTGGGCGAGGACCCCAACGACATCGCGCGCCTATTCACCCAGCTGCTGTGGGCCGGCGCGTCGATGGGCCGCAGCGGCATGACCACGCAGGCGATCGCGCCGTTCGACATCGCGTTGTGGGATCTGAAGGCCAAACGCGCCGGGCTTCCGCTGGCCAAGCTGCTGGGCGCGCACCGCGACTCGGTGGCCTGCTACAACACCTCGGGCGGCTATCTGCACACGCCGCTCGATCAGGTGCTGAAGAACGTGGAGATCTCGCGCGAGAGCGGGATCGGCGGCATCAAGATCAAGGTCGGCCAGCCGGACCTGAGCGTCGACGTGCAGCGCGTGGGCGCGGTGCGCAAGCTGCTGGGCGATGCGTTCCCGCTCATGGTGGACGCCAACCAGCAATGGGATCGGCCCAAGGCCACGCGCGCCTGCCGCGCCTTCGAGCCGATGGACCTCACCTGGATCGAAGAGCCGCTGGATGCCTACGACTTCGAGGGCCATGCGCAACTGGCCGCGCGCTTCGATGCGCCGATCGCCACCGGCGAGATGCTCACCAGCTTCGGCGAGCACGCGCAGCTGATCATGGCCGACGGCAGCGATTTCATCCAGCCCGACGCGCCGCGCGTCGGCGGCATCACGCCGTTCTTGCAGATCATGGCGCTCGGCAGCTTCAAGGGGCGCAAGCTGGCCCCGCACTTCGCCATGGAGATCCACCTGCACCTGGCGGCCGCGTATCCCGAGGAGCCCTGGCTCGAGCACTTCGAGTGGCTGGGACCGCTGTTCAACGAGCCGCTGCAGCTGAAAGGCGGTCGCATGTGGGTGCCCGATCGGCCGGGGCTCGGCTTCACGCTCAGCGAGCAGGCGCTGCGCTGGACCGCCGAGCGGGCGGAGTTCGGCACACGTCCCTGAGGCGGCGGCGCGTCATTGCACGCGCATCCCGCCGGTGGCCATCGCGTACCGGCTGCCCTCGCCCCAGCGCACGCGGCCATCGGGCAGCGGCACGGCGATCGGCGTCACTTCCACCTTGGCCAGGCCCATCGCCTGCGTGATGCCAATGCGTCGCGCCGTTGCCGGCGACAGGTCGATGATGCGTCCCTTCACGTAGGGACCGCGGTCCTGGATCGTGACGACCGCGCTCTCGCCGGTCTCCAGGTGCGTCACCCGCGCCCTCGTACCGAGCGGCAGGGTGCGGCTTGCGGCGTTGTCGCCCTCGGGATCCATCGGCGTGCCGTCGGCCATCTTGCGGCCGAAGAACATCGGGGCATAGAACGACGCGATGCCAATGCGCGCGCGGCCGCTCAGGTCGGCAGTCGGCCTGTCGGTGGCCGGATCGATGCGGTGGCCCCCGGTCTGCGCGCCGGCTGCACAAGCCAGCATCAGTGCGCCTGCCACGGCACCGGCTTTGAAGAAGTTCTGCATGATGGCTGCCAGTCTGCCCACGCGCTGCCGGCCGGCGTGTCGGGCACGGCCGCCGCCCGGTGTAGGACAGACAGCCGCCGCGCGTCGATCGGGGCGCGGTCAGCGACCGTCAGCGCCGCCGTGGGGGACGGTCGGTCAGTGCATCAGCGCCGAGATGAACGCCGCGGCCGCCAGCAGCGATGCGACCGTGCGCACGTGGTTCCACCGGGTCCACACATCGATGTAGCCGGACCACAGACGCGCGCCTTCGTCGCTGTGTGCAGACACGGCGGCCAGCGCTTGGTTGCGCGGCACGTTGCAGCGCATCGTCACGCCGAACGACCCGATCGCATAGAGCAGACCACCGGCCACGACGAACGGCGCACCGGGCTCGCCCCAGCGCCACGACGCGGCGACGGCCAGCATCACGGCGAGCGGCGCAAGCCCGACGAACGGCACCAGGAACCAGCGGTTCAGGATCACGGTGTTGATCGACTGCATCACGGCGATGCCGTGCGCCGGCGGCTGCGCGGCGAGCGCACGCATCACGCACACCGAGAAGGCGAAGAACACGCCGGCGATCAGCGCGCTGCCCAGCCCGGCGATGCACAGCAGCGCATCCATCACGCGGCCCGCGGCGCCGGCTGCCGCCCCTGGACGTTCCACACCCCGGAGGAGGCGGCGCTGCGCACGAACGCGCCGAAGTCGCGCGCCGGCCGGCCCAAAGACTGCTGCACCCCGTCGGCGAGGGAGGCGTTGCGGCCGTCGAGCACTTCGGTGAAGAGATGGCGAATCAGTGCCACGTCTTGTGCCGGCACGCCGTGCGCCAGCAGCGACGCGCTGTAGGCCTCGGGCGCGACGCGCGCGTAGCGGATCGGGCGCCGCGTGGCCCGCGCGATCTCTTCGACCGCTTGCGCAAACGTCAGCAGGCGCGGCCCCGTCATCTCGTACAGGCGGCCGACGTGGCGGTCGTCGGTGAGCGCCGCCACCGCGGCGTCGGCGATGTCGTCGATGTCGATGAAGGGCTCCGCGATATCGGCCACCGGAAGCTCCACCGCACCGGCGACGATGGCATCGACGAAGTGGCCTTCGCTGAAGTTCTGCGCGAACCAGCTGGCGCGCAGCAGCGTGAACTCGAGCCCTGAGTCGCGCACGATCTGCTCGCAGGCCTGCGCCTCGGGCTCGCCGCGCCCTGACAGCAGCACCAGGCGGCGCACGCCACAACGAGCGGCCTGCGCGGTGAACGCGCCGATGGCCTGCGTTGCGCCCGGCGCCGCCAGGTCCGGCTGGTAGCTGGTGTACACGGCCGTCGCACCGCGCAGCACGTGGGGCCAGCCGTCGGGTTGGGTCCACTCGAAGGGCGGCGCGCCGCTTCTCGAGCCGAGGCGCACCGGGTGCCCAAGCGCGCGCAGCCGCTGCGCGACGCGCCGTCCGGTCTTGCCGCTCGCACCGAGCACCAGGGTGAGTGAATGGGGGGAAGGGGTTGTTGCCATGGAGATCTCCTGTGAGGAAACGTGAGCATTGCTCACGTTCAAAACATGATAGATACTCACATTCAGATGTCAAGCCGAAAGTCCACGTCCGCGGCGATGCCGGCGGCGCGCCGCCAGCCGGCCCAGCAACGCAGCCACGAACGGCTGGAGCGCATCCTGTCGGTGGCCAAGCGGTTGATCGCAGACAACGGCAGCGACGCGCTGCGGATGAGCGAGATCGCCGCGCAGGCCGGCATCTCGATCGGCTCGCTGTACCAATACTTTCCCGACAAGCGCGCGATCCTGCGCACGCTGGCCGAGCAGTACACCGCCGAAAGCCGACGCTGCATCGAAGACGCCCTGGCCGTTGCGAACGACAAGGCCGGCCTGGCGCAGGCCTTCTCCTCGCTGGTGGACCAGTACTACGCGATGTTCCTCGACAAGCCGGTGCGGCGCGACATCATCGCCGGCATGCGCGCCGACAAGGACCTGATGGCGATCGAGCTGGCCGAGAGCGAGGCCAACGGCGCGGTGCTCGCCGCCGCGATCCAGCGCGTGCATCCGAAGGCAGACGCCAAGCGGATCCGCACACTGGCGTTCCTGATCTGGCAGCTCGGCGAAGAAACGATGCGACTGGCGCTGGCGCACAAGCGCGCGCAAGGCGCGCTGCTGGTCGAGGCCTACAAGCGCATGAGCCTGCGCGCGATCGCCGAGCCCTGAATCGCGCGCGGCGCGCTTATCGGGCATCCTCCGCGCCTGCGCGCTGCGGAATTCGCCTTCGGAGCGGCCGGGCGGCTCACTGGACGACCCTGCGCGCTGCGCGCTCCGGGATGAGCGCTTGGGAGCGGCCCGGCGCGCTCACGCCGCGCGCGGCGCCACCATCAGGCGGGCCAACTCCTGTGCATCGTCGAGCGCGGCGACACCTTCGATGGCGGCGAGCAACGCCGCCGCCTGTCCTTGGGGCAACGCATGCGGCGCATAGGCCAGGCAATCGTCAAAGCGCGCGCGGTGCTGCGCGTCGCTCAGCCCGGCGCCCGGAAAGCCGGGCGCGATGTCGAGTGCACGCTGCAGCACGCGCCCGCCGGTGGTGGTGACCTTCAGGTCCACCGCGGTGTGGCCGCGCGCGTCGAGCGCCGGATCGGCCACCACCGCGATGCGATCGATCAGGCGCGCGACAGCGGCATCGGCCACCGCAACCGGCGCAAAGTGCGCCAGCCTCGAGGCCCCGCGCGCGATCGCATTGGCCACGCAGTAGCCGGCGCTGAACTGCGCATCCACGCGCGGATTGCTGCCGATGCGAAACGCATGGCCGACCAGTTTGTGTGCATACGGCGGCAGCCGCACCTCGACCTGCGCCACCTGCTCGGCCTGCAGGCCCTCTTCGTTCACCAGCGCGAGCGCCAGCTCGGTCACGCCCTGCGTGACCCCGCAGCTCGGGTACTTCTTGAACACCACACGCTGCAACTGCCAGACGCTGCCCAGCTCCTGCATGGCACCGGCACCTTGAAAACGACCGCGCCCGTACAGATGCGCGTAGCCATAGTGTCCATCGATGAAATTGGGCGGCCCGGTGACGCCGCGCTGCGCCAGTTGCGCGCAATCGACGCCGGTCTCGGCGACCCAGCCCTGCACCATGCGCACCGCCAGCGTGCCGTCAACGTTGCTCTGGAAGCTGCCGCCGCAGCGGTTGAAGGCGAGCGCCAGCGCATGCAGCGTCTGCGCCGGCGTCAGCTTCAGCACCCGCGATGCGGCCGCGCTGGCGGCAAACACCACCAGCACGCCGGTGGGGTCGAAGCCGTCGTACTGCGACTCGCTCAGATTCAGGCGCGCGGCCAGCTCGGCACCGGCCGCCAATGCGGCGAGGAACTCCGCGCCGCTGCAGCCGCCGGCCCGCTCGGCCGCCGCCAGCGCCGCGGGCAGCAACGACGACCCGATGTGCGGGCCCGGCGCCATCGCGTCGCAGTAGTCGAGCGCGCGGCACAAGGTGCCGTTGAAGCGCGCCGCCGCGCTGGCCGGCAAGCGGTCGCCGAACACGAAGGTGGTCGCTTCGGGTGCGCCGCCGCGCTCGAGCAGCAGCGCGCGCAGCGCGGCGATGCCGTCTTCGGCGGCGCCGGCCAGCGCGGTGCCGCACACCGCCATCAACATCTGGCGCAGCACACGCTGCGCCGCGGCAGGCACGTGCTCCGGCTGCAGCGTGCAGACGAACTCGGCGAGTTGCGCTTCGATCTTCATCGGCTTCGCAGTGTACGCAGCGCCCACCCATGCCAAGCGCCGCGACCCTGCGGTCTCCGAGTTGTCAGACAACCTCGGGTGGCCGGCGCGCGAGAGCGGCAGGGACTTTCCCGCATGACGCATCTGCGCGTGCGATGCGCGTTGCATCATTGCCGCCATCGAAGACAAGGAGACAAGCCCATGCGCACGCGCTGGTTCAAGGCCGTTGTTTCATTGCTCGCGTCGCTGCTGGCAAGCGCCGCATTCGCCGCTTATCCCGAGCGGCCCATCACCCTGATCGTGCCGTGGGGCGCCGGCGGCGGCACCGACGCGGTGGCGCGCATGCTGGCCACGCTGATGGAGAAGGATCTCGGGCAGCCGGTCAACGTGGTCAACCGCACCGGCGGCTCCGGCGTCGTGGGGCACCAGGCGATCTCGGCCGCGCCGGCCGACGGCTACACCATCGGCATGATCACGGTCGAGATCGGCATGATGCACCACCAGGGTCTCACCGACCTGAAGGGCACGTCGTACACGCCGATCGCGCTGGTCAACGCCGATCCGGCCGGCGTGCAGGTCCGCGCCGACGCGCCGTACAAGAACCTCGGCGATCTGCTGGCCGCGATCAAGGCCAACCCCGGCAAGTTCAAGGCCTCGGGCACCGGCCAGGGCGGCATCTGGCACCTGGCGATCGCCGGCCTGTTGCGCGACCAGAAGATCGATCCCGCGGCGCTGCCCTGGGTGCCCTCCAATGGCGCCGCGCCGGGCCTGAATGATCTGGTGGCCGGCGGCGTGGAGGTGGTGCCGTGCTCGTTGCCCGAGGCGCGCGCGCTGATCGAGGCCGGCAAGGTCAAGAGCCTGGCGGTGATGGATCCGAGCCCGGCGTCGCTGTTTCCGAAGGTGCCGACGCTGAAGGCCGAGATCGGCAGCAGCTGGACCATGGCGGCGTGGCGCGGCATCGCGGCGCCCAAGGGCATCCCGGCCGACGTGCAGAACAAGCTGCTGGCGTCGCTGAAGAAGGCGCACGAGTCCAAGGAGTTCAAGGACTTCATGACCAACCGCGGCTTCGGCGTGTTGTGGGCACCGCCGGCGGAGTTCGCGTCGTTCATGGCCAAGTCGGATGCCGACCTGGGCGCGACGATGAAGGCCGTGGGCATCGCCAAGTAGCGCGCTCATATGACAACCTCCGCGCTGCGCGCTCCGGTTCGTGAGCGCTTTGGAGCGGCCATGCGCGCTCACACTTGAAGCTCAACGACGCCGTCTTCGGCGCGCTGTTCCTCGCGTTGTCGCTGCTGGTGCTCTGGACGATCCAGGGCTACCCGAAGATCCCGGGCCAGAACATCGGCCCGGCTGCCTTTCCCGGCATCGCCGCCAGCGTGCTCGCGCTGTGCGGCCTCTTGCTGATCGTGCAGGGCGTGCGCCAACGCGGCCGCGCGCCGTGGTTCCAGCGCGGCGAATGGACCGGCCGGCCGCCGCAGCTGATCGCCTTTGCCGTCACGATGCTGGGGCTGCTGCTGTACGTGGTGGCGAGCGAGCGGCTGGGGTTCATCGCCACCGGCATCGTCATGCTGACGGCGTTGATGCGGGCTCTGCGCGTGCGCTGGGTCTCCGCGCTCGGCGTGGCGGTGGTGGCCACCGTGCTGATCCACGTGGCGTTCTACAAAGGCCTGCGCGTGCCGCTGCCGTGGGGCGTGCTGCCGGTGCTGTACTGAATGCCAGGCTGATCGTGCAGGCGCGATGACCTCGGCCGTGCTTTCACAAGCCTTCGGGTTGGTGTTCGAGCCCTACGTGCTGTGGGTGATCCTGGCCTCCGCGTTGTTCGGGCTCTTCGTCGGCGCGATCCCCGGCTTGACCGCGACGATGGCCACCGCGCTGCTGGTGCCGGTGACCTTCTTCATCCCGCCGGTGCCGGCGGTGGCGGCGATCGTCAGCTGCACGGCGATGGCCATCTTTGCCGGCGACATTCCCGGCGCGCTGCTGCGCATTCCCGGCACGCCGGCCTCGGCCGCCTACACCGACGAGGCCTACGCGATGACGAAGAAGGGCCAGGCCGAGCTCGCGCTCGGCGCGGGCCTCGTGTTCTCGGTGATCGGCGGGCTGTTCGGCACCGCGGTGCTGATCGCGTTCGCGCCGCTGCTCGCCGACGTGGCGCTCAAGTTCTCGTCGTTCGAGTACTTCTGGCTCGTCGTGCTCGGCCTGTCGGGAGCCGTCTTCATCGGTGCCTCGAGCAAGCTGAAGGCGGTGACGTCCTTGATGCTGGGGCTGCTGGTCGCTTCAGTGGGGTTGGACAACCCGGGCGCGCATCCGCGCTTCACGTTCGGCAACGCCGAGCTGACCGGCGGCGTGTCGCTGATCCCGGTGATGGTGGGCATGTTCGCGGTGTCGGAGATCCTGCGCTACGTGACATCGCTGCATCCTTCGCCGATCGTCGCCGCCGACAAGATCGGCAACGTGTTCCGCGGCATGTGGCGGCTGACGCGCGCGTACAAGTGGCAGCTGGTGCGCGGCTCGGCGATCGGCACCGCGATCGGGATACAGCCCGGCGCCGGCGCCGACATTGCATCCTGGATCAGCTATGCATCGAGCAAGCGCTTTTCCAAGGAACCCGAGAAGTTCGGCACCGGCCACGTCGAAGGCATCGTCGAATCGGGTGCGGCCAACAACTCGGCGCTGGCCGGCGCCTGGGTACCTGCGCTGGTGTTCGGCATCCCCGGGGATTCGATCACCGCAATCGCGATCGGCGTGTTGTACCTGAAGAACATGAACCCCGGGCCGACGCTGTTCATCAACAACCCGGAGAACGTCTACGCCATCTTTCTCGTCTTCATCCTCGCCAACCTGATCATGTTGCCGCTCGGCTATCTGGCGATCAAGGTGGCCAAGACGGTGCTGCGCGCGCCGCGGAACCTGCTGATGCCGGTGATCCTGCTGTTCTGCGCGGTCGGCGCCTTCGCCATCAACAACACCGTGTTCGGCGTGCTGCTGATCCTGGTGTTCGGGCTGTTCGCCTTCGTGCTGGAGGAAAACGGCTTTCCCACCGCACCGGCCATCCTCGGCGTGGTGCTCGGCGGCATGCTGGAGGAGAACTTCGTCACCTCGATGATCAAGGCCGACGGCGACGCATCGGCCTTCTTTACGCGGCCGATCGCCGGCTTTCTGGCCGCGGCCACGTTCGTGATCCTGGCCTGGCCCGTGCTCGCAGCGCTGTGGCGCCGCTCGCGTCGGCCGATCCGGACGGGCTGAACCGGGAGGACGCCATCGCCGCACCGATCACCAAGCGTGAAATCAGAGCGCTGCCGCGCATCGGCTACGACACCGCGCGCGCCAGCCTGCAGACCGGCGACCTGGTCTTCTGCTCCGGCTCGTACGTGTTCTCGCGGCTGATCCAGCGTTTCACGCGCTCGGTGTGGAGCCATGTCGGCATCGTCTATCGCGACGCGCAACTGCGGCGCGTCTTCGTGCTGGAAAGCGAGACCGGCATCGGCGTGCGGCTGGTGCCGCTGTCGAAGTACCTGCGCGACTACCATGGCCGCAGGCGCCCCTACCGCGGCGAGATCGTGGTCGCTCGGCTGCAGCCGACCCCGGCGCGCGAGGCGCTGGAGCGTGCGATCAGCTGGGGGTTGGACGAACTGACCAAACCCTACGACAACGGCGAGATCGTGCGCATTGCCGCGCGCATCGTGTTCCGCGTGGGGCGGCGCACGCGCGACCGCAAGTACATCTGCTCGGAACTGGTGCACGAGTGTTGCCGGCAGGCGGGCATCACGCTGCGCCTGCAGGACAACTTTGTCAGCCCGATCGATCTGTGGCGCGCACCCGATGTGGTGCCGCTACACCGGATCCTCTGAGGGGACCGAGCGCTACAGCGACGACTTGCGCGTCGTCTCGGCGGCGATCTTGGTGGTCTGGGTCTTCTTCGACGCCACCTGCTTGGTCGCCGTGGGCGCGCGCACCGGGGCCTTGGCCTCGACGGCGGCCTTGTCAGGCGCCGCCTGCGCGTCTTTGACGTCATCGGCAGGGCAGGCCAGCGCGCCGGCACTGACGAACGCGAGCGCGGTGAACAACAGCTTCATGGCAGCTCCCAGCTTGGGTGGTCGGGCAAGGGTCCGAGCCTAGGCCCGATCGGGCCGCGGATCAAGCCCCTTTCGGCTTCGCGGTCCGCAGGCCCTTGATGCGGCGCCCGGACGCCAGCACCTGCTCGATGTCATCGCGCGCGCTGTCGATCAGCTTGAGGCTCGCGCGCTCGGCGGCGCCGGGCTTGTGGGCGATCACCGCGTCGAGCACCGCGCGGTGCAACGGCAGCGACGACGCGGGCCCGTGGAGCAGCGAGGTCGAAACCTCGAAGCTGGTGCGCAGCAAGGCGCCGAGGGCCTTGCTCATCTGCACCATCATGCGGTTGCCGCCGGCGCGCAGCAGCCCCTGGTGAAAGCGCAGATCGCTGGCGACATAGTCGCCGCCGCGTTCAATGGCCTGCTGCATGCTGGCATAGGCCGCCTCGATCTCGACGATGTCGCCTGCGGTGGCGCGCTCGGCGGCCATGCGCACGGCCGCCGGCTCGACCACGCGGCGCAACTCCTGCAGGTCACGCAGGAACTCGCGCGTCAGTCCGGCCTGCGTCTGCCACGCCACCACGTCGGGGTCGAACCAGTTCCAGTTGTCCGACGGCAGCACGCGCGTGCCGACCTTGGGGCCGGCGACCAGCAAGCCCTTGGCGGCCAGCGACTTGACCGCCTCGCGCACCACGGTGCGGCTGACGCCGAACTCGTCGCACAGCAGCGGCTCGGCCGGCAGCGTGCCGCCCACCGCGTAGCGCCCGGCGACGATCGCGCCGCCGAGTCGATCGACCGTGTGGCCGTGCGCGTTCTTGCTCGCCACCATCAGCGCCGGCCGCTGCGGCGCGCGCACGGGGTTGGCACGCGGCCGCTCCGAGCCAACGGCTGCCTCCCGGGGGGAGGCGAGCGAAGGGGCTGGCTTACGCCGCACGCGCCGCTCCCAGCCATGCGAGCGCATCGCTGACCAGCGCCTCCGGCGAACGCGTGATGTCCAGCGTGAGTGCGTCTTCGTCGGGCTGCGGCGGCTCCAGCGTGGCGAGCTGGCTCGTCAGCAGCGACGGCGGCATGTAGTGGCCGCTGCGACCGGCCATGCGCCGCGCCAGCACTTCAGGCGAGCCCGACAGATGGATCAGCGCCATGTCGGGCGCGCCGCTGCGCAGCGTGTCGCGGTAGTGGCGCCTGAGCGCCGAACACGACAGCACCACGCCACGGCCGGCGTGTTGCCTCAGCTGACCGGCCAGCGTGTGCAGCCAGCCCTCGCGGTCGGCATCGGTCAATGCGATGCCGGCCGCCATGCGCGCCACGTTGGCCGGCGGATGGAACGAGTCCCCTTCGAGGAACGGCACCTGGAGCGCGCGCGCCAGCAACGCACCGACGGTGCTCTTACCGCTGCCCGACACGCCCATCACGACGACCGGTCGCACGGCGTCGGCTAGTTCAAGCGCCGGCCGCTGGCTTGGTCGAACACATGCGCATGCGCGGCATCGACGCTGAGCTGCACGTGGTCCTCCGGCCGCGCGGTGGTGCGGCCGTGCATCACCAGCGTGAGCTGCGCATCACCCACCTGCAGCAGCATCTCGGTCTCGGCGCCGGTGGGCTCGACGACGAACACCTTGGCCGCGATGCCGTTGGCGCCGAGGCTCAGGTCGCCGGGCCGGATGCCGTAGCTCACCGGCTGTCCGTCGGTGCCGTCCACGCCGTCGGGCACCGGCCAGCGCGCGCCGAGCGCCTCGACATGGGCGCCGCTGCCGTTGCGGCGCAAGGTGCCGGGCAACACGTTCATCGCCGGCGAGCCGATGAACTGCGCGACGAACAGGTTGCCGGGCCGGTCGAACAGCTCCAGCGGCGTGCCGATCTGCTCGACGATGCCTTCGTGCATCACGACGATGCGATCGGCCATCGTCATGGCCTCGATCTGGTCGTGCGTGACGTAGACGGTGGTGGTCTTGAGCCGCTGGTGCAGCGCCTTGATCTCGGCGCGCATCGCCACGCGCAGCTTGGCATCGAGGTTGGACAGCGGCTCGTCGAACAGGAACACCTTGGGATCGCGCACGATCGCGCGGCCCATCGCCACGCGCTGGCGCTGGCCGCCGGACAGCTCGCGCGGGTAACGCTCGAGCAGCTGGTCGAGGTTGAGAATCTTCGCCGCGCGCAACACGCGCTCGTCGGTGGTGGCCTTGTCGGCGTGGCGCAGGCGCAGCGAAAAACCCATGTTCTCGCGCACTGTCATGTGCGGATAGAGCGCGTAGCTCTGGAACACCATCGCGATGTCGCGGTCCTTGGACTCCAGGTCGTTGACCACACGCCCATCGATCACGATCTCGCCGCCGGAGATCTCCTCCAACCCGGCCAGCATGCGCAGCAGCGTGCTCTTGCCGCACCCCGACGGCCCCACCAGCACCACGAACTCGCCGTCGGCGATGTCGAAGCCGATGCCGTGGATTACCTCGAGCTTGCCGAAGGATTTCTTGATGTCGCGGAAGGAGACGGATGCCATGGTCAATGATCCATTGCGCTTGAAGCGACTTGCTTGCTGAGGCCGAGCGTGGCAAGGCCGGGGTCGAGTGTGCGCCGGCACTCGGCTGCGGCAGCCCCACCGCAGCGCAGTCGGCCCGCAGGGCCGACCGACCCAGCAGGAGCCCACACCGGGTACCGCCCGCCGCGCCACGCCAACCCTCTGTTGGAGAGCGCTCTCAAGGAACGCTCGTTCGTCGCAGTCACCCAATCCATATCAACTCTTCACCGCTCCAGCGGTCAAGCCGGACACCATGTACCGCTTGAATGCGTAGTAGATCGCCGCCGGTGGCAGTGCGTACACGAGGCCGGTGGCCATCAGCAGCTCCCAGGGCGAATCGTCGGCGGCGAGAAAGTTGCCGAGAGCGACCGCGAGCGTGAGATGGGTTTCGTTGGACAGCAGCAGAAAGCCGTAGAGGTATTCGTTCCACGCCAGCAGCAGCGCATAGGTTCCCACCGCGACCAGCGACGGCACCATCAGCGGCACGTAGACCAGGCGGAACAGCTGCAGCGGCGTGGCGCCGTCGATGCGCGCGGCCTCGTCGAGTTCCCACGGCAGCTTGTCGCTGGCCTGCTTGAGCACCCAGATGCAGTACGGCGACGCGATCGTCACCATGGCCAGCACCAGCGACCAGCGGTTGTTGAGGAGGCCGTAGTTGGCCATCGTCTTGTACATCGGCACCGCGAGGAACGCCGCCGGGATGAAGTAGGTGAACAGCGCCAGGTTCATCACCGCGCGGCCGCCGCGCACCTTGAGCCGGCTGATCGCGAACGCGGCCGCCGTGGCCACCGCGAGCGTGATGATGCCGACCGCCAGCGCGATCGCGAGCGAATTCCCCAGCTGCACCCAGAAGTGGTTCAGGTAGAAGTGCTTCTGCTGGAACACCACGTCGAAGTTCTGCAGCGTGGGGTTCTTCGGCCACAGTCGGCCCGAGGTGGCCGAATCGCGCTCGGAGATCGCGAACAGGAACAGGTGATACACCGGCACGATCGTCCACAACAGCACCGGGATGCCGATCAAGAGCAGCTGCGCTTCGCTGACGACGGACTTGCGCTTCATTTGGACAGCCTGCGCATCATCAGATACACCAGCGGCAGGACCAGCGGCAGCGCCACCACGATCGAAGCCATCGCCAGCTCGATCTGGTCGAGCCGCAGGTAGCGGATGCCGAGGGTGGCCAGCACGTGCGTCAGGTCGGCCGGACCGCCGCCGGTGAGCAGGTACACCGAGTTGAAGTCGCCCAGCGTCCAGATCATCGACAGGATGGTCGACGTGAAGTACAGCGTGCGCATCGCCGGCCAGGTGATGAAGCGGAACTTCTGCCAGCGCGATGCGCCGTCGACGCTCGCCGCCTCGTACTGCTCCGACGGGATGGCGAGCCGGCCGGCCAGCAGGATCAGCGTCCAGAACGGCAGCGACTTCCAGATGTGCATCAGCATCGAGAAGCTGAGGGCCAGCGTCGGATCGTTGAGCCAGTTGGGGCCGTCCAGGCCGGTGAGGCGGAAGATGGTGCTGTTGATCACGCCCCACTCGGGGTTGAGCATGAAGCGCACCGACAGGATGGTGGGGATCGACGGCACGGCCCACGGCAGGATGAACAGCACCGCCAGCGCCTTGACCCACCAGCGCTGCACGATGAAGAAACCCGACAGCCCGAGCGCGATCAGCATCTTGAGATTGACCGCGACGAACAGGAACACCACCGTGTTGATGGCGGTGCGAAAGAAGATCGGGTCGTCGAACAGCCGCACGTAGTTCTGCGGGCTGCGCGCCAGCCACAGGCCGTAGCCCACCGGGTACAGCACGAAGACGACGAACACCACGATGTACGGCAGCACCAGCGCGCGGCCCCACAGCTCCCAGCGGTTCAGCGCGCGGCGCGCCGGCCGTGCGGCAGGAGCGACGGCAACGGCTTGGCTCATGACAGCGTGGCTCGACGGCGAGAAGCAGCGATCACCCGCGCATTGAACAGCCCCCCCAAGCGGCCGCCGCGGATCCGGCTTTGCCGGGCCGCTGGCGGCGCCCCCTTGAAGGGGAGGCAGCCGCCAGGCCGCATCGGGGGTGGGCCATCAATTCGCGACGGCTTTGATCCGGGCGATCATCTCGTCGGTCGCCTTGTCGACCGGCACCTTCTCGTTGAGGATGCGGTTCATCGCCTTGGCCCAGACGTTTTCGTTGTTGAGCACCGTGAACTTGTAGTTCTTGGTGAATTCGAACGGCGTCGTGCCGTTCATGAACTGGTTGTACACGGCCAGGCGGTGCGGGTCGCTCTTCCAGAAGGCACTTTGCTGCGCCGCCTTGGTCACCGGGAACCAGCGGCCGAGCGCGCCTTCGACGTATGGCGTGAGGTTGGCCTCGTCGAGCATGAAGGCGACGAACTGCTTGGCCATCGCCTTGTTCTTCGCGTCCTTGAAGATCACCCCGGTCTTCACCGCCGCGCGGTAGGTCATCTTGGAGCCGTCGGGCTTGTTGGGGAAGCCCGCGGTGGCGATCAGCTCGGTGTAGTTCTTCTTCGCCGTGGCACGCTGGGCTTCGGTGAGCGTGGCGTTGTTCATGTCGTCGAGCCACTTGGCGGCGATCGAGATCGTCGCGTTGTGCGTCAGCACGATGGTCTTGTTGTGGAAGGCGACGTTGTTGTCCGGGTCCTTCCAATTGGTCGACGACGGCGGCGTGCAGTTCTTGCCGTACACCTGGGTGTAGTCGGTCAGCGCGTTGATCAGGCCCTGGCGCACCGCCGGGTCATCGACCAGCAGCTTGCCCGAGTCGTTGACCAGCTTGACGTTGTACGCGTCCATGAAAGTGAGGAACGAATAGAACGAGTCGCTCGAGTCCACGCCCATCGGAAAGCCGGTGCCGAACGCGCGGTTGCCGCTCTTCTGGCGGTAGCCCGCCTGCACCTTGTCGCACCAGAAGGCCCAATAGCCCTTCCAGTCCTTCGGGATGTCGCTTTCCTTGAAGCCCGCCTCCGACAGCATGTCTTTCCAGTACTGGATGTGCATGGTCTGCTGCTTGATCGGGTAGGCGTAGTACGCGCGCGACTTGGTCTGGTCGTTGTAGAGAAAGGTCGTCGCGAGGGCCGCCGGCTCGAACTTGGCGCGAATCGGGTCGAGGATGCTCGACACGTCTTCGAGCTTGCCGTCGTAGGCCCACTTGGCCGTCACCTGGAAGTCATACACGTCGCCGTAGGCCACGTCGGGCGGGTTGCCGGCATCGAGCGCGGCCACCGACTTCGGGATCATCTCCTGCGGCGCATAGAGCGACAGCTCGATCTTGACGTTCTTGTGCCTCGCCTCGAACTTCTTGATCGCCGCGAACAGCGCATCGTCCTCGGCCTTGTAGAAGCCCTTGCCCCACCAGACGGTGAGCTTGTCCTGCGCAAAGGCCGGCGCGGCGGCGAACAGGGCCGCGCTCAGCAGCGTGGCGCCCGACAGCGAACGGATCGACATGGGTGGTTGTCTCCTGTTGGGTGGTGACCGCACGCGTCCCGCGCGCACACACGCAGTGCTGGGGATCGGCGTGTCCCAATCGTATGATGATTGGCCAGGCCACTTGAAGACCGGAGAAACCCGGTGGCGGCAACCGTCGGTTCTGCGTCAGCGCCTTTGGCTTCCGCCGGCGCTGCGCGCCTTTACATCGCTGCGCGATGTAAGCCTTCGCCGAAAGCGACCTACGGTCGCTTTTCCACGTGACCGCCGAACTGCTTGCGCAGCGCCGACAGCATCTTGTCGGCGAAGGTGGCATCCTGGCGCGAACGAAAGCGCGCGTACAGCGCGGCGGTGAGCACCGAAGCCGGCACGGCCTCGTCGATGGCGGCCTGCACGGTCCAACGGCCTTCGCCGGAGTCTTCCACCTTGCCCGAGTACGCGGCGAGGTCACCGTCCTCGGCCAGCGCCTGGGCCGCAAGGTCGAGCAGCCACGATGACACCACGCTGCCACGGCGCCACAGTTCGGCGACGTCGCCGAGGTTGAAGTCGTAGCGGTGTTCGGCCGGCAGCAACGGCTTGTTGGCGTTGCGCAGGATGTCAAAGCCCTCGGCCATCGCCTGCATCATTCCGTACTCGATGCCGTTGTGGATCATCTTGACGAAGTGGCCGGCGCCCGCGGGGCCGCAATGCAGCCAGCCGCGCTCCACATTGCCCGGCTCGCCCGTACGCGCCGGCGTGCGCGGCTGCAGGCCGGCGCCGGGAGCCAGCGCGTCGAAGATCGGCGCGAGGCGCTGCACCGCACCGGCCGGGCCGCCGATCATCAGGCAGTAGCCGCGCTCCAGGCCCCACACCCCGCCGCTGGTGCCGATGTCGAGGTAGTCGATCGACGCGGCCGCGAGATCGCGCGCACGCCGAGCATCGTCGTGAAAGTGGCTGTTGCCGCCGTCGATGATCAAGTCGCCTGGTCGCAGGCGGCGCTTCAGTTCGGCGATGGTGCCTTCGGTGGCGGCGCCGTGCGGCAGCATCACCCAGACGCTGCGCGGCGCACCCAGTTGGGCCACCAATTGGTCGAGGTCTCGCGCCGGCAGCGCGCCCTCGCCGGCCAGCGCATTCACCGCGTCGGGGTTGGCGTCATAGACCACGCACGTATGACCGGCACGCATCAAGCGCCGCACCAGGTTGGCCCCCATGCGGCCGAGACCCACCATCGCCAGTTGCATCGCCGTTTTCCCCGCTGTGTCCCGCGCGAGCCTACCGCAAGGCCATCGCCTGTGACGTCCTGCCGCGCTCGAGGCACATGTAACCACGTGGCCGGACCACAATGGTTCGCCCATGCACGCCCTGTCATCGATCGCTCTGTCCGGCTTGCAGGCCGCGCAAACGCGCATGGCCGGCTCGGCGCACAACGTCGCCAGCGCGTTGACGCCCGGATTCCACCGGCAGCTGGTCGCGCAGCACAGCGCGCCGGGCGGCGGCGTCGCCACGACGATTCAGCGCTCGGCGGTTGAAGGCGATGCGTTGGCCGAGGACCTGGTGGCCCTCAAGCTCGCGCAGCACCTGTTCACGACCAACCTGAAGGTCTTGCGTACGCAAGACCGGATGCTCGGCACGCTGCTCGACGAGATAGCCTGAGCGTCAACGCAGCAGCCGTTCGGCTGCCGCCTGCACACCATCACCCACACGCACGCCGAGCGCCGCCGCAGGCGCGTTCACGTGCGACACCGTGCCGTGCCGCCACATGTCGAGCGCATCGCCGATGCGCGCGCTGGTGTGCGCCACCGTGGCGCCGGCGACGCCGCTCGCCTGCAGCATGGCCAGCGCCGCGATGCCGGCGCCGTCCTTGCCGACGCCGGCGTCGTTGAAGAACACCAGCGTCAGCGGCAGCTCGAGCGCGAAGGTGCCCGAGCTGGTGCCGCCGTGCGAACCCGAGACCACGATGGCGCCCTGGTCGTCGGCGTCGAGTTGCGTGATCGAGTCGATGGCGATCACGCGCCCGAGCGGGCCACGGGCGACTTCGTCCTTGCGCATCGGCGCATTGTGGCTGCGGGCCGGCGCATGCGCGCCTTCCGCCCGAATGAGCCTGCGCCGAGACGTTCGGTTGTCGCGCCGCGCCGGCTCACAACGATTTGAGGTATTCGGTAAGGTCGTTGCGTTGCTGCGCGCTCAGGTTCAGCGAGCGCTTGGTGTTGTAGACGTTGACCACGTCGGCCAGGGTCGCGGCCGAGCCGTCGTGGAAGTACGGCGCGTGTTGCCACACGCCCTTGAGCGGCGACGTGCGGACCATCTTGGTGGCCGAGCGCGCGATGTAGCTCGGCGTCTCGGGCTCCACCACCGAATCGGACGGCGGATGAAGCCGGATGTTGGCATCGGTGAGCTTGGGACCGCTGTGACAGGCTGCGCAGCCGCCCGCGCCTTCGAACACGGCCTTGCCGCGTTCGGCCGCCGCCACGTCGAAACTGCCCGCCGGCGCCGTCGGCGCCGGCAGCGAGAGCTGATAGGCCTGCAGCGCCGGCAGCTTGCTGGTCACGCGGTCCTCGGTGCCGTTGGTGATGTCGATGTTGAGGCGTGGCTCGCGCATCGTGCCCAAGCCGCCCATCTGCGTGACCGCGACATAGCGGTTCCAGTACGCGACGTCGTCGCCGTCGCCGGTGAGCGTGATGCGGTGGATGCCCTCGAGGCCGTACGCGGGCGGAATCACCACCGGTTGGTTGACGCCATCGATGTTGAAGCGCGGGTCGAACTTGCCCTTGCCCCAGGAGTTGAACACCTGCTTCGCCTGCGCGTCGAGCGCGGGCGATAGCGCGATGATCGCGCCGGGTTTGAGGTCGCGGTTGGGCCAGCCGTCGAGCCGCTTGCCGATGCCGGGCGCGAAGGAGTCGTCGACGGTCGAGTGGCACAACGCACAAGTGGTGCCCAGACGCGTGAGCCGGTCCTGCCCGTTGACGGTTTCGACCGTGCCTTTCAGCCCGACGACCGCGTTGAGCTTGAGCAACGCCACCGTGGTGGCGGGATCGGTCAGGCTGATGCTGCCGTTGCCGATGCCGGCCACCACGTCGGGCGGCAAGGCCTCGGCGTCGACCTTCAGGCCCACCGCGAGCGCGGTGGTCGGATCGACCGCGGAGCCCACTACTTCGTGCAGGCGCAGGGTGTCGGTCCACTTGGCCTCGTCGCCGAAGGTGTCGAAGCGGAAGATCTGCTTGCCTTCGGCCACCAGTTCGGCCTGGCGTGCGGCATCGTCGTCGTCATCATCTCCGCCGCAAGCGACGAGGCCGGCGGCGGCCATGAGGGCGCCGACAAGCGGCAGGAGACGGGGGCGTGGGGGCAATGGCTGGCGCATGGCGGGCTCCGGTGGTGCATCTGCAGTCGTTCGATGCAGCGCCGCAAAGCGGCGTTCCGGCTCGCCGGTGTCCCGGTGGCGGCAGCGCGGCGCCGATCGTGGTGCAATACGTCAACCCCCGCGCTGAATGACCCTGGTCCTGCCATGCCGCACCAAAGCCGCTCCGTGTCGCTGCTGCTCAACGTGGCCCATGCGCTCGACCATCTGTTCCTGCTGGTGTTCGCCACCGCGGTCGCCGCCATCGCGAGCGAGTTCGGTTTCGCGCGCTGGGAAGATCTGATGCCCTACAGCGTCGGCGCATTTGTCATGTTCGGCGTCGGCTCACTGCCGGCCGGCCGCCTCGGCGACCTGTGGGGACGCCGCCAGATGATGCTGGTGTTCTTCTTCGGCATCGGCGCGTCGGCGTTCCTTGCGGCATCGGCGACCGGTCCGTGGACCATGGCCGCCGCGCTCACGCTGCTCGGCACCTTTGCGGCGATCTACCACCCGGTGGGCATTCCGATGCTGGTGCAGCATGCGGTGCGGCCCGGCGCGACGATCGGCGTGAACGGCTTGGCCGGCAATCTCGGCATCGCGGCCACCGCGATCGTGACCGGATTCCTCGTCAAGCACTTCGGCTGGCGCATGGCCTTCATCGTGCCGGGTGTGGTTTCGCTCGCGTGCGGGCTGTTGTTCGCGCGACTGGCCGCCAAGGAGACCGAGCCGCCGGCACAACGCACCAAGAAGGCAGCGGTGGCGCTGCCCAACTCGATGCTGGCGCGCGTGTTCGCGGTGATGACAGCCGCCGGCGTGACCGCGGGCCTGTTGTTCAACCTCACCACCAACGGCAACAGCCAGCTGCTGGCCGAGCGCCTGCAAGGCCGCATCGACGATCCGGCCGTGCTCGGCTCCCTGCTCGCCGCGGTGTACGCGCTGGCGTCGCTGGCGCAACTCGTGGTCGGCCGGCTGATCGACCGCATGCCGCTGAAGCGGCTGTACCTGACGATCGTGCTGTCGCAGGCTCCGCTGCTGGCGCTGGCGGCCATTGCGCAGGGCTGGTGGCTCTACGTGGCGCTGGCCGGCGTGATGATCCTGATCTTCGGCGCGATCCCGTTCACCGACGCCATGATCGTGCGCTACGTCGACGACCGCATGCGCTCGCGCGTAGCCGGCATGCGGCTCACGGTGTCGATCGGCATCAGCTCACTGGCGGTGTGGCTGCTCGGGCCGATGGTCAAGGCCGCCGGCTTCGACACGCTGTTCGCGTCGATGGCCGGCGTGGCGTTGATCACCGCGGCCATCGTGTCGTGGCTGCCGTCGGAGGCCCCGGCGGCGCAGCCGGCGGCGGCATAACCGCGCTAGCGACTCTTCAAGTACGCGTGCAGCGCACGCAGATCGGTGTCGTTCATCTTCGACAACGATTCGAACGGCATCACCTGCACCGCACTGCCGTCTGCCCGCTTGCCGCTGCGGAACATCGCAATCATCGACTCGGCCGTCGGATAACGCTCCATCGCATTGCCATCACCGCGGGTCAGCCGGGCCGCGGGCGGCCAGTCGGGCGGGCCGCCGGGCACCTTGCCGCCGTCCAACTCGGGACCATGGCAGCCCTTGCACATGTTGGCCACGTACTGTCCGTGCTCGACCGTGATGCCTTCGGCCACCGGCTGCTGCGGCGGCAGGCTGTGGTCGATCTTGGCCGCGGCGTCCTGGATCGCGCCGGCGCCGTACAGCGCGCGCACCGGCAGCGGCAGCGTGATCTCCGCGGCGCCGCCGCCGGCCGGCGGCAGCGTGCGCGTATAGGCAACCAGCGCGACAAAGTCGGCGTCGGTGAAACGGTTGTAGTCCTCGCTCGGCATGACCATCGCGGGACGGCCATCGGGCTTGACGCCATGGCGCAGCACGCGGTCCCAGTCCTCGGCCTTGTACTGCAGCGTCACGCTGCCCGGGCCGCTGTGGATCGCCGGGCCCTTGACACGCAGGCCGCCGCTGTCGACGAACACGCGGCCGGCGCCGTCGACACCATGGCAATCGACGCAGCCGCGCGAGGCGTAGATGTATGCACCGCGTTCGCGCGCGGCCGCATCGTCAACCAGCGCCGGCGTCTTCAGCGGCGGCAGTTCCACGCGCCGATCGCGCTTGCGCTCGCCGACCCACACCAGCGTGGCCACCGCGATCGTCGCGAGGACCAACAAGGACAGCACGCCGATCAACGTGCGACGCAGCAGTGTCTTCATGCGGTCATCCCCTCGGGGCCGGCGTTCGGTTGTGTCATCGTGGTTCCTGCATCATCCAATGTCGAGTGCAATCCAGCAGTGTGGGCAGAGCGCGCGCGCCGCGCATCGGCCAAAAGAACCATCGGCATGGCCAGGGCCTACACCGCGGCCAGCGCGCGGGCAAGGTCGGCGCGCAGGTCGTCGACGCCTTCCACGCCCACCGACAGCCGTACCGCGTTCGGCGCGATGCCCGCCACGCGCATCTGCTCGTCGTTCATCGTGCCGCGCCACATCGCGGCGGCGTGCACCACCAGGCTCTCGACGCCGCCCAGGCTCACCGCCTGGCGCGGCAGTTTCAGCGCATGCACGAAACGGCTCGCCGGCTCGTAGCCGCCGCGGATCAGGATGTTCATCACGCCGCCGAAGCCGCGCATCTGCGCGACCGCCAGCGCATGCTGCGGGTGCGACTCGAGCCCGGGGTAGAACACGCGCTCCACCTGCGGCTGCTGTTCCAGCCAGCGCGCCAGCTCCAGCGCGCTGGCGTTGTGCTGGCGCACGCGCAGCGCCAGGGTGCGAATGCCACGCAGCAGCAGCCATGCATCCATCGGGCTCAGCGTGGCGCCGAGACAGATCTGCGTCGGCCACAATGTGTCGATCAGCGCCTTGGCGCCGATCACCGCGCCCGCGGTGATGTCGTGGTGGCCGCCCAGGTACTTGGTGGCACTGTGCACCACCAGATCGATGCCGAGCGCGAGCGGCTGCTGGTTCAGCGGGCTCGCAAAGGTGTTGTCGCAGACGCTGACGGCACCGGCCGCGTGCGCCAGACGAGCCACCCCGGCCAGGTCGGTCAACGCGCAGGTCGGGTTGACCGGTGTCTCGGTCATCAGCAGTTTCGTGCCGGGTTGGATCGCGCGCTCCCACGCGGCGAGGTCGGTCTGGTCGACCAGTGTGCAGCGCACGCCGAAGCGCGGCAGCAACTCGGCAAAGTGCTTGGCGCTGGCCATGTAGTGGTTGGTCTGCGCCACCACGTGGTCGCCCGCCTTCAACAGCCCCAGCAAGACCAGCGAGACCGCGCCCATGCCCGATGCGGTGACCAGCGCATCGTGTGCGCCGCTGCCGTCTTCGAGCGCGACCAGCTGGCGCGCCACATGCTCGTGCAGCGGATTGCCGTAGCGCGTGTAGTAGCGCGCATGGCGCGGCTGGCTCGCCATCTCGGCAAAGGCTTGCGCATTGGAGGCGGCGAAGGTAGCGCTGTAGACGATCGGCGGCACCAGCGCGCTGTCGACGGCCGGCTCGCCGGCCGCGGCGTGCGCGCCTTGCACGCACAGGGTGTCAAAACTGGGCGCCTGGGTCATCGGATGCCTCGCGTGCAGCCGCGCATGATGCCGCGAGACGGCGGCCCGGCATGCTGCCCGACAATGATCCGCCGATTTCAGATGCAACGATGAGCCCGGCGCAATTCAACCCATGGTCTGCGCGCGCACGCAGCGGATGGCTGCTGGCCTGGGCGGCGTTCTGGCTGTTGATGGCCACGGTGGCGGTGCAGGATCACATGCACGACCACGGGCCGCACGCGCTGTGGCGGCCGCTGCTGTGGGAAGGTTCGTCGTGCCTGGTGGCCAGCGCGATGCTCGCGCTGCTGTGGCGCCGCACGCCGCGCCACGACGCCCTGCTGACGCAGCCGGCGCGCTGGTTCGTGCGCCAGCTCGGCTGGCTGCCGGTGCTGGCACCCACGTTCGTGGTGGTGGTCTACGCCATCCGCCACGGCGTCGTGGCGCTCGTGGGGGAGACCTACAACCACCCGTCGTGGGGCCAGGTGTTTCTCTACGAGTGCGCCAAGTTCGCGTTGTTCTACACGCTGTTCGTCGCCGTGGTGTTCGGGCTGCGCACGCACATCGCGCTGGCCGAGCAGCGCTTGCGCACGCAGGCGGCCCAGCTGGCGCAGCTGACGCAGCAGCTCGAGCCCCACTTCCTGTTCAACGCGCTGAACACGATCGCCTCCACGATCCACGGCAACCCCAACCTCGCCGATTCGATGCTCACGCGCCTGGCCGCGCTGCTGCGCGCCACCACCGACCTCACGCGCAAGCCCACCTGCACGCTCGATGAAGAGCTCAAGCTGCTCGAGGGCTACACCGCGATCATGTGCGAGCGCTTCGCCGACCGCGTCACCCTGGAGTGCAAGGTCGATCCCGATGCACGTGCCTGCCGGGTGCCCACGCTGTCGGTCCAGCCGTTGATGGAAAACGCCTTTCGCCATGGCGTCGAGCGCTCCAGCGAGCCGACGCACCTGGTGCTGCGCGCGCAACGACGCGCCGGCCGCGTGCGCATCGAGGTCGAACAGAGCCGCGGCGGCGTGGCCGAGGCACCGGCGGACGGCGTCGGCCTGAGCACGCTGCGCGAGCGGCTCGCTGCCCTGCATGGCGAGCGCGCGCAGGTGGGGCTCGATGCGCTGCCGGGCGGTGGTGCGCGCGCCTGGTTCGAGTTGCCGGCAGTGTCGACGTGATTCGCGTGCTGCTGGTCGATGACGAAGCGCCGGCGCGTGCGCGGCTGCGCCGCCTGCTGCTGGCACACGCCGAGGTCGAGGTGGTGGCCGAAGCGCGCAACGGACGCGAGGCCCTCGAGCTGTGCGCGCATCACGCGCCCGACGCCCTGTTTCTCGACGTGCAGATGCCCGAGGTCGACGGCCTGAGCGTCGCCGCGTCGTTGCCCGACCCGGCGCCGGCGGTGGTGTTCGTCACCGCGTTCGACCACTACGCGCTGCCGGCCTTCGACGCCGCGGCGCTCGACTACCTGCTCAAGCCGGCCGATGCCGAGCACGTCGCACGCGCGGTGCAGCGCTTGCTGCAGCGCCGCGCCCTGCCGGCGCCGTCGGCCCGGCCGGCGCCGGCACAGCTCGTGATCCCGGACCGCGGCCGCACCTGGGTGGTGTCGGTGGCCGAGATCGAATGGCTCGAGGCCGCCGACAACTACGTGGTTGTGCATGCCGGCCAGCGCGCCCCGCTGCTGCGACGCACGCTGACCGCGCTGCTGGCCGACCTGGGCGAGGGCTTCGTGCGCACACAACGCGGCGCCGCGGTGGCGCTGGCGCAGGTGGCCTCGGTGCAGTCGTTGCCCAAGGGCGACGCCACCGTGATGCTGAAGAGCGGCGCAAGCGCCCCGTGCTCGCGGCAGTTCAGGGCGCAGTTGATGCAGCGACTGGGGGCGCGCTGACCGGCTGGTCCATCCGGTCCCGGCGGCACCCCGCTTCGCCCCCGCAGCGTGGCCACCGCCGCAGGCCGCGGTTACGGTGACGGCGTCCCCCACCCGAAGGCAAAGGACGCGCCCCTCATGCACACACTCAGCCAGCGCCAGTACTTCCTCGACTGGCTGCGCATCGGCGCATTCGCGCTGCTCGTGCTGTACCACGTGGGCATGTACTACGTGAGCTGGACGTGGCACGTGAAGAGTCCCGATGCGAGCACCGCGCTGGAGCCGTTCATGCGGTTGTCGTCGCCGTGGCGCTTGTCGCTGCTGTTCCTGATCTCGGGCGCGGCCACGTCGTACATGCTGCTGCGCGACGGCACGACGGCGCGCTGGTTCGGCGGGCGCAGCAAGCGGCTGTTGTGGCCGCTGCTGTTCGGCATGGCGGTGATCGTGCCGCCGCAGTCGTATTTCGAGGTCGTGCAGCAGCACGGCTACGGCGGCAGCTACGTCGACTTCCTGCAGCTTTACTTCAGCGGGCACGCCGGCTTCTGCAAGCCAGGCTCCGGCTGCCTGATCCTGCCGACCTGGAACCACTTGTGGTTCGTGGCCTACCTGTTCGTCTACACGGCCGTGCTGTGGGCGCTGCTGCGGCTGTGGCCGCGCGCGCTCGACGCGATCGCCACCGGCCTGGCACGCATGCAACGCGGCACCGCCGGGTTGTGGGCGCCGATCGCCGTGCTGGCGCTGCTGCGCGTGGCGCTGATCGACCGTTTTCCGCCGTCGCATGCGCTGTGGGGCGACTGGTACCTGCACGCCATCTACCTGGGCCTGTTCGTCGTCGGCGCGGCGTGGGCGCGCGATTCGCAGGCATGGCTGCGTTGCGCCGAACTGCGCTGGAGCGCGCTGGCGGTGGCACTCGCCGCGTGGGGCGCGATGATCGTGCTGCCGCTGTGGCTCGCCACCACGCCCGAGGCCCGCGCACAGTGGACGTGGCTCGGCCGCACGATGTTCGCCGCGATGCAATGGTCGGCCATCGTCGCTGCAGTCGGCTTCGCGCGTGTGCACCTGAACCGCGACCACCGCTGGCGCGCCACGCTGGCCGAGAGCGTGTTCCCGGTGTACATCGCACACCAGACGCTGATCGTCCTGTTCGCCATGGGCTTCAAGCCGCTGCGCTGGCCGCCGGCGATCGAAGGCCCGCTGCTGGCGGCGCTGACGCTGGTTGCCAGCTTCGGGGTCTACCTCGTGGTGAGACGCGTGGACTGGCTGCGCACGGTGTTCGGCCTCGCCGCCGCGGCGCGCACGGCGACACCACCGCGTTCCGGCGTGCCCGTCAGCGCACGGTGAACGGCGCCTGGTAGGGCCGGCCGAATGCGATGCCGGCGATCACCGTGCTCCACGGCGACAGATAGACCTTGCCGTTGCGCTCGTTGTTGCGGGTGTCGACGAACAGCACCGGCCCTTCGACCACGTCGAAGATCGACAGGTCGGCCGGCGCCCCCTGCTGCAACGTGCCGAGCTTGGGCACGCGGCCGATCACACGCGCCGGATTGACGGTGGCCATTGCCACCACCTGCTCGAGCGTGAAGCCCAGGTTGAGGAACTTGCTCATCACCCAGTGCAGGTACGGCATGCCGGGCGTGTTGCCCGAGAACACGTGGATGTCCGAGGAGATCGTGTCGGGCGGGCAGCCTTGCTGGATCGCCGCCTCGGCAATCGTGTAGTCGAAACTGCCGCCGCCGTGACCGACGTCGAACACCACGCCGCGCTGCTTGGCCGCCAGCGCCGCAGGCAGCAACTTGCCGTCCTGCACGATATTGGTCCCCTCGCCGGCCGCGTTGGGCGCACCGGAATAACAGTGCGTCAGCACGTCGCCAGGGCGCAGCAGGTCGAGGATCTGCGACATCAGCTCGCGCGACTGCACGCCGCCGATATGACACATGACCAAGGCCCGCACGCCCGACTTCTCGCACGCGGCGATCGCCCGCTTGAGCGGCTCCAGGCCGTGGCGCGCGATCACGTTCTCGCTCATGCGCACCTTGACGCCGATCACGAAGTCGGCGTTCTCGGCCACCGCACGCGCGGTGACGTCGACCTGCGCGTAGTCGATGTTGAACAGCTCGGGCACCGGAAAGCCCGCGAGCCCCGCGATCGCGATGTGCACGAACGCGAACTGGCGCGTGCGCGAGCCCGGCATCGCCAGGCGCCGGAAGGCAGCGATGTTGTTGGCGCCGGCGTCGCCGGCCGACACCACGGTGGTGGTGCCCTGCTGCGCGATCAGCTCGTCGGCCGGGATGCCGATCGCCGAGCCATAGGCATAGGTGTGCGCGTGCAGGTCGATCAGCCCGGGTGTGACGAGGCGGTTGTTGGCGTCCATCACGCGCACGGCGCGCTCGGGCCCGATGCTGGCTTCGATCGCCTCGATCACACCATGGCGAATGCCGATGTCGCGCTTGCCGGACAGGCCCTGGCTCGGATCGAGCACGTTGGCGTTGCGCAGCAGCAGATCGAACTTGTCGTTGGGCCCCATCGCGGCACGCGCCGCGCGCGGCGTGATCGCAACCAGGGCCATGCAGGCGCTGCCGGCGAGCCACCAGCGCCGGCTTTGTGGCGTGACGTTCATCGGATGCCTCCTCCAGCGGACGGGCGCGCATTCAAACATGGTCACAACGGTCGCGCAATGTCGACAAACACGGCCGACGTGGCGTGACGGATTTCGCCCGCGTCACGATCGGAAACCCCGAGGCCCGACACGGCCGATATGGTGCTGGAGCGCGAGGGCAAGCTCCCGCGCGATTTCAAACCACGTTGGGACCAAAGCAGCGATGAACACGACACGTGCCTCGAATCGGGCCTACTTCCTGGTGGCAGCCGCCGCGGTTTTCGCCGCGGGCTGCCAGAACATGTCGGCGCGCGAAGAGGGCACGCTGAAAGGCGCCGGCATCGGCGCGCTCGCCGGCGCGGCGATCGGCGCGGCCACCGGGCATAGCCCCGGCAAGGGCGCGGTGATCGGCGCCGGTGTCGGCGCGGTGGCGGGCAACCTGTGGTCCAAGCGCATGGAAGACAAGCGCAAAGCGATGGAAGAGGCCACCGAAGGCACCGGCATCAGCGTGGCACGCACCGAAGACAACCAGCTCAGGGTCAACGTGCCGAGCGACTTCTCGTTCGACGTGGGTCGCTCGGACGTCAAGAACAACATGCGTCCGGTGCTCGACGAACTCGCGCGCGGCCTCGACGCCCACATGGCGGTGCGGGTGGTGGGCCACACCGACAACACCGGCAGCGACGCGATCAACAACCCGCTGTCGGTGCGCCGCGCCGAAGCGGTGCGCGACTACATGGCCAGCAAGGGCGTGAGCCCGACGCGTGTCAGCACCGAGGGCCAGGGATCGCGCGTGCCGGTGGCCGACAACGCCAGCGTCGCCGGCCGCGCGCAGAACCGCCGCGTCGAGATCTTCCTGCGCGAGCCGGCCAAACAAGGCGGCTCGTGATCCAGCGCCGCCCGCACGCGGCGCAAGGCTTGAAGCACGCTGCCGGCGCCGCGCAGCCGCGGGGCAAGGCGCAACGCCGCGCCGCCGACTAAACGAATCGGAACGCGACGCTTCCGAGCGGCCCGTAGTCGGCGTGCAGCGTGTCGCCCGCCTGGGCCAACACCGGTCGCGTGAACGAGCCACCGAGCACGATCTGGCCCGGCTCGAGCGACTCGCCATACGGCGCGATCTTGTTGGCGAGCCATGCGACGCCATTGGCGGGATGGTTGAGCACGCCGGCGGCGATCCCGGTCTCCTCGACCACGCCGTTCTTGTGCAGCAGCGCGCCGACCCAGCGCAGATCGACGTCATGCGGGCGCACCGGCCGGCCCCCCATCACGATGCCGGCGTTGGCCGCGAAGTCGGAGATGGTGTCGAACACCTTGCGCATCGCCTTGGTCTCGCGATCGAGCTGCTCGATGCGCGCATCGATGATCTCGATCGCCGGCGTCACGACCTCGGTGGCGGCCAGCACGTCGAACAGCGTGACACCGGGGCCGCGCAGCGGCTTGCCGAGGATGAACGCCAGCTCCACTTCAATGCGCGGCGCGATGAAGCGCCCGATCGGGATGTCGCTGCCGGCGCTGAACACCATGTCGCTCATCAGCGGGGCGAAATCGGGTTCTTGAATCTGGCTGGCCTGCTGCATGGCGCGCGAGGTCAGGCCGATCTTGCGGCCGACGATCGTGTGGCCGTCGGCCTGCTCGAGCCGCACCCAGGCGCGCTGAATCGCATAACCATCGTCGATCGTCATCGACGGGTGTTGCCTGGAGAAGTGGCGCAGCTGGATGCGCGACTTGCGCGCCTCGTAGAGCTGCCTGGCGAGCGCGGCGATCGTGCGTTCATCGAGCGTGGTCATCTGGCCCCCTTTGGCCGTGCTCATGTCGTGTTGAACAGCGGATGCAGGTTGCCGAACTTGCCGTCGAACGCTTCCTGGCCTTCGTCGACCTGCAGCGTGAGCCCGACCGGTCTGCGCTGCAGCACCGGTGCCAGATGCTCGCGCGCCACCTCGACCAGGGCCTCGCCGGCGGCCCTCTTCACCGCGTCACTGCGGCCGCGGCCCATGCGCAGGTTGAAGTAGGCGAACGCGCAGTCGTCGCCCTGGCCTTGCGCGCGCGCCGCCGCGCCGCCATCGGCCACCGCGAAGTGCGCGGCTGGATAGGCCAGCACACGCGTGCCGCCGATCGGAAACACGGCTTTGCCGCTCTCGTCACGCTGCGCGATCATGGTGTCGGCGAGCTTGAGGCACAGCGCATTCATGTCGGTCTCGCGATCGAGTTGCGGGGTGTAGAGGATCACGAGGTGCGGCATGGGGCGGGTTGGATCAGAAGACGCGCGGGCGCAGGCGCGATTGTTCACCATCGGGCCGCGCGCGGCGGCGCACGGGCATCAGCCCGGCGGCATGCGTGCCGGATCGTCGTGTGCCAGCACGTCGCAGAACATCTCGAAGCGCTTCCACTTGGGGATGGGGGGCACCTCGCCCGCGCGCGGCACGTACGGTGATGGCTCGATCGTCGCCATGCGGTGGATGTAGCGCGGGCAATTGGGAAAGATGCGCGTGGCCTTCACGCGCACGATCAGCTGGGCGCCCGGCCACTGCGCACGCAGGGCGTCGTCTTCCACCAGGTGTGCGCGGCCCAGCACGCGCAGACGGTTCGGCCGCTCGAAGTCGACGAACAGCAGCGCCACCGCTGCGTTGGCCAGCACATTGCCGAGGCTGCGGAACATGCCGTTGCCGTCGTAGCTGGGAAAGGTCAGCTCGTCGTCGGCCGTCACGCGCACGAAGCCGGGGTCGCCGCCCTTGTACGAACAGTCGGGCTGGCCGCTCGCATCGGCGGTGGCGAGAAAGAACAACGATCGGCTGCCGATGAACTCGCGGTCTTCGGGCGTGAACGCGGTGCGCGACAGCTTCTCGTCGAGCCGGTCGGCGAGCCGCCGCGTGTCGAAACGATCCTGCAGCGTGCGCATGCCGGTGTGGTAGGTCTCGCTCATGGCGATGGATCCTCGGCCTTGCCGCGTTGGCGGTCAATACCCGGCTCGCTCAGTGCGATGCGGCCGGCGCCACCGAGGCGCCCTCGACACGATGGCGCTGCAGCGACGCAGCCACGAAACCCGAAGACTTCATCTCCTCGACAAACGCGGCCAGCTGCGTCGCGGCTGCAGCGCCACGCCCCTTGGGCGTGCCCATGGCCTGCTGGATCACCATGAAGCGGCCTTGGAGCAGACGCAAGCCGCCGAGGCGCTGCGCGTCGGCTTGCAGCTGCTGCTTCACACCGGCGGCCACGTCGGCCTGCAGCTCGAGAAAGGTGTCTACCACCGCCGGCGATGTGGGCGCGCGCACGATCGACGCTTGCTTCAGCTCGCGCGTGAGGAACAGGTCGTACGCGCTGCCCTTGCCCGCCACGACTGTGCATCCGGGCCTGTCGACTTCGTCGTTGCCGCGGATCGGCGAGTCGTTGCGCACCAGGTAGCACCCTTCGATCAACACGTACGGCGCGGTAAACGAGATGCCCGCGCCGCGCAGCGGGTCGATGGCGAAGAATCCGATGTCTGCCTGCTCGTCGGTGACCGCCTGCACCGATTGGCCTGCGGTGTCGAACACCACGAGCTCGAGCTGCACGCCCAGGCGCTGCGCAAATTCCTGCGCGAGGTCCACCGACACGCCACAAGGCGCGCCGGTGATCGCGTCGCGCCCTGCGAGGATCGGGTTGCCAAGGTTGATCGATGCGCGCAAGCGGCCCGTGGGCGTGAACCCGGCCACGATGGCAGCGTCAATGGTCATGTGCCAGTCTCCATGCAAGCGCCGAGATGATGCCGCATGGCGGCAGCCGCACAATGCCCGCCATGAAGCTGCACGTGCTGTCGGACCTCCACCTCAGCCTCGCGGGGATGGACGTGCCTGACACCGGTGCCGACGTGGTGGTGCTCGCCGGCGATATCGCGCGGCCCGACAAGGCCTGCGCCTGGGCGCGCCAGATCCGCAAGCCGGCGCTCTACGTCGCCGGCAACCACGAGTTCTATGGCGGCGATCTGCACAACACGCTGATCCAGCTGCGCCGTGAATGCGCCGGCGACAGCCTGCACGTGCTGGAGTGCGACGCCTGGGAGTTCGGCGGCGTGCGCTTTCTCGGCACCACGCTATGGAGCGACTTTCGGATCGTGGCCGACGAAACCCTGCGTGCCGCGGCGATGGCGGCAGCGCCGAAGCTGGTGCGGGACTTTCAGCGCATCAGCGTCGATCCGCAGCGCAGCCGCCTCTTCTCGCCGCAGGACAGTCAGGCGCTGTTCGATCGCAGCGCGGCGTGGCTCCAGGCGCAGCTGGAGCGGCCGTTCGACGGACCGACCGTGGTGATCACGCACCATGCCCCCTCGCCGCGCAGCGTGCACCCGCGCTTCGAAGGCTCGCCGCTCAACGGGTGCTTCGTGTCCGACCTTGAACGCCTGATGGACGCGCAGCGCGTGCGGCTGTGGATCCACGGCCACACGCACGACAGCTTTGACTACACCGTGCGCGGCACACGCGTGTTGTGCAACCCGAGGGGATACGTGGTGCAGGGCGTCGGCGAGAACCCGGCGTTCGACCCGGCGCTGGTCGTCGAGGTTTGATCAGGTCCTGCCCTTGACCGGGACCAGCGCACCGGTGATGGGTGCTGCGTCGTCCGACAGCAGGAACAGCACGACGCTGGCCAGCGCCTGCGGGGTGACCCAGCGGCCGGTGTCAGCCTTGGGCATGTCGGCGCGGTTGGCGGGCGTGTCGATGATGCTCGGAAGCACCGCGTTGACCGTGATGCCGCGGTCCTTGAACTCTTCGGCCATGGCCTCGGTGAGGCGCGCCACGGCGGACTTGGACGCCGCATACGCACCCATGCCGAGACCTGCGTGCTCCGCCGCAGCCGAGCCGACGTTGACGATGCGCCCTTGACCCTGCGCCAGCAGATGCGGCAACGCCGCCTGCGAGGCCAGCACCGCGGTGCGAACGTTGATCTGGAACATGCGCTCCCAGGCGTCGATGCTGCCGCCTTCCATCTTCTCCCACTCGAAGCCTCCGGCGACGTTCACCAGGCCGTCGAGACGGCCGAACTGCCGCGCCGCCTCATCGACGGCTGCGCGCGCTGCTGCGGCGTTGCCGAGATCGACGCCGCCCAACGCGAGCGCGCCTTGCACAGGATCGGCAGGCGCGGGCCCCCTGCCGACCAGCGCCACGCGCGCACCGGCTTGCACCAGGGCTTGGCCCAACGCGCGGCCGAGCACGCCGAATCCTCCGGTGACGACGACGGCGCGCGAGTGCAATGAGTGCGGCATGGTCAAGCCTCCGGTCGGTACCAGCGCGGGAAGAACTGCGCCACTTGCGGACCCGATGACTTCAGCGCGTGGCAGCCGTCGATGCTGAACGGCTTCTGCTCGGGGTTCTGCGTCATCTCGCCCCACAGCGCCTGCATCGCGGCCGCACCCATCGCCCCGGCCAGCTCGTTGATGTGCGTGCAGCCGGCGGTGCGGCCGAACATCGTGCGGATGGCGTCGCGATAACCGCGGCCGATGCGCACGCCGGCGAGTTGGGCATAGTCCGGCGCGATCGCGCCGCAGGCATCGCCGTACGGCCCCGCATCGGTCGCGGCTTGTGCGGCGACGATGGTCGCGCTGCGGTCCACCGTGAAGCGCAGCCACATGGCATGCATCGGCTCACCGGCGGGCAACATGCCGTTGGCCTTGCGGATCGGCTCCGACCAGACATCGGTGAGGTGGCCTTCGATGTCCCACAGCCCGTCGGTGCGGGCGTAGGCGCGGATCGTGATCGATCGTTGGTGCGAGGGTTTGCGCTCGCAGTCGGGGGGCGGCAAGGGCATGGGCAGGGCAGCCACAAACGGGGATGACGCAAGACTACACCGCGGTTGAATCGGCCTGCCACCCGGGACGGGATGGCCACACCGCGCGGCGCGCCTCACAAACGCGCGAACTCGCGATAGCCCTGGGCGGCCGAGGCCTGGGCCGCCGGGATGGCCGCGCCGCTTTGCGGCGTGACCGGGAAGATCGCATTGATCTGTCCCGTGCCCGATGCGCCGAAATACGGCGTGATCACCTCGACCTTGCCGTCGTAGTCGGACCAGCCGAGCGCACCGAGCAGCATTGCGGTGTCGTGCATGAAGCCCTCGCCATGGCCCTTGCTCGCGTACTCGGGCAGCATCTCGCAGAATTCCTTCCAGCGGCCCTGCTGCCACAGCTCGACCACACGACGGTCGAGGGTCTCGAGAAACGGGCTCCAGATCTTGAACGCGAACTGCGGCGCGAGCCCGTTCTGCGCGAAGCGGTGGCTCAAGCTGCCGCTGGCGAAGAATGCCACGCTGCCGTCGTAGTGGTCCTGCACCGCCTTGCGCATCGCCCAGCCCAGACGCGCGCTGTCGTTGAGGTAGTGCGCCGTACAGAGCGCCGACACCGAGACCACCTTGAAGCGCTGGTCGGCGTTCATGTAGCGCATCGGCACCAGCGTGCCGTACTCGGGACCGAGCGTGGTGGCGTCGTGCGCCAGCGTCTCGACGCCATGCTCGTTGCACACGCTGGCAAGCAATTGCCCGAGCGCCGGATTGCCCGGGAACTCGTAGGGCATGTTGCTGATGAAGTGCGGCAGCTCGTTGCTGGTGTAGGTGCCCTTGAAGCGCGGCGCGCAGTTGATGTGGTAGTTGGCGTTGACCAGCCAGTGCGTGTCGAAGACGACGATGGTGTCGACGCCGAGCTCGCGGCAGCGACGGCCGATCTCGACGTGGCCGTCGATCGCGTCCTGCCGCGTGCCCTTGCGCTCGCCGGGCAGCTCGCTCAGGTACATCGAGGGCACGTGGGTGATCTTGGCGGCGAGTGCTAGCTTGCCCATACGACCTCCTCGGCGCGAGAGCCCTGCCCTCGGGGCAGGGTTGGGAGGGGCTCCATGTCAGCCCGACGGGGTTCGGCCTTCATGCCGATCCCCAGTGCGGGATGTGATGACTGCCGAGCGACACCGCCACGTTCTTCGGCTCCAGGAACACCTCGTAGCTCCAGGTGCCGCCCTCCCGGCCGGTGCCGCTTGCCTTGGTGCCGCCGAAGGGCTGGCGCAGGTCGCGCACGTTCTGGCTGTTGACGAAGCACATGCCGGCTTCGATCGCCGCGGCCACACGGTGCGCGCGGCCGAGGTTCTCGCTCCACACGTAGCTGGACAGGCCGTACGGGATGTCGTTGGCAATGCGGATCGCGTCGGCCTCGTCGGTGAACGGGATCAGGCAGGCCACCGGCCCGAAGATCTCCTCCTGCGCGATCTGCATGCGGTTGTCGACGTCGGCGAACACGGTGGGCAGCACGTAGTTGCCTTTGCGCAGGTGCGCAGGCAGTTGTGGTGCATCCAGGCCGCCGCACAGCAGCGACGCGCCTTCGTTGGGCCCCAGCTCGATGTAGCGCCGCACCTTGGCGAGGTGCTGCGGGCTGATCATCGGGCCGATGATGGTCTCGCCGTCGAGCGGGTCGCCGAGCGGGATGCGCCGGGCGCGTTCAGCAAACCGCGCTGCGAAGCCGGCGTAGATCGACTTGTGCACCAGGATGCGGCTGCCGGCGGTGCAGCGCTCGCCGTTGTTCGAGAAGATCATGAACACCGCGGCATCGAGCGCACGCTCGAGGTCGGCATCGTCGAACACGACGAACGGGCTCTTGCCGCCGAGCTCCATGCTGAACTTCTTCAGCCCTGCGGCCTGCACGATCCGGTTGCCGGTGACCGTGCTGCCGGTGAACGAGATCGCCCGCACGTCGGGGTGGGCGCACAGCGGCTCGCCCGCGCCCCTGCCGGTCCCGTGAACGACGTTGAGCACGCCTTTCGGCACGCCGGCCTCGAGCACCAGCTCGCCCAGGCGCGCCGCGGTCAGCGGCGACAGTTCGCTCATCTTCAGCACCGCGGTGTTGCCGAACGCGAGGCAAGGTGCGGTCTTCCACGTGGCCGTCATGAACGGCACGTTCCACGGGCTGATCAGCGCGCACACGCCGACCGGGTGGTACAGCGTGTAGTTGAGGTGGGTCGGCGTCGGGTAGGTGTGGCCGTCGACGCGGGTGCACATCTCGGCAAAGTAGTAGAAGTTGTCGGCCGCGCGCGGCACCAGCTGCTTGCCGGTTTGTGCGATCGGCTGGCCGGTGTCCTGCGTCTCGGTGCGCGAGAGCTCCGGCACATGCTTTGCGATCAGGTCCCCCACTTTGCGCATCAGCGCTGCGCGCTCGGTGGCCGGGCGCGCAGCCCAGGCGGGAAACGCCGCCTTCGCGGCCGCCACCGCGGCGTGGACCTCTTCGGTACCGCCGTCGGCCACCTCGGCCAGCACTTCCTGCGTCGCCGGGTTGATGGTCTCGAACGTGGTCTTGCTGTCGACCGGGCGGCCGTCGATCAGGTGCTGGATGCGCATTTGCGGTGTCTTTCGGTTCAACGGCCGAATGTCGCGTCGTCGACGATGGTGTTGACGAGGCAGCCGATGGCTTCGATCTCGGTGACGACTTCGTCGCCGACATTGACATTGACCACGCCCTCGGGCGTGCCGGTGAGGATCACGTCGCCGGGGTTCAAGGTCATGAAGCCACTCAGGTATTCGATCAACGACGGGATGTCGTGCACCAGGTCGCGTGTGTTGCCGCTTTGTGTTTGTTGGCCGTTCACGAGCGTGCGCAGACTCAGGTGCACGGGCGTGCCGATCTCGGCTGCGTCGACGAACCAGGGGCCGAGCACCGTGGCGCCATCGCGGTTCTTCACGCGCGCGTTCGGGCGGTACCAGTTTTCCAGGTAGTCGCGGATCGCGTAGTCGTTGGCCACCGTGTAGCCCGCGACGTGCCGCATCGCATCGGCCTTGCCGATCTGCTTGCCGGGCGCGCCGATCACCACGGCGAGCTCGCACTCGTAGTGCATGAAGGTGGCGTCCTTCGGCCGGCGCGTCTGGCCCCGGTGGCCGATGACGGCGCCCGCGCTCTTCAGGAACACCAGCGGCTCCTCCTGCTTGCCGAACGACAGCTCCTTCGCATGGTCGGCGTAGTTGAGGCCGAGCGCGATGATGGTGCCGACCTCGAACGGCGCCAGCCACACCACGGCGTCTTCGGCCACGATGCGGCCGTCGGCGAGGCGCAGGCCTTGCGGATGCGGCGTGGCCTCGTGGATGGCGCCGCCGTACGCGACCCGAGCGCGTTTCATGGTTGCACCACGCGTGGCGCGAGATGCGCCGCACACTCCAAGGCGCGCGCCCGTGCGCAGGTACGGTCGCATGTCCTGTTCATGCGTGCGGCTCCATCGGATGGTCGTGCGGCGCGGCAGCGGCAAGCGAGCTTTCAAGCCGGCCCAGGCCATCGATCTCGATTGCCACACGCTGGCCGGCGCGTGCAAGCGGCGCACCGTGCGACGTGCCGAGCAGCACGATGTCGCCCGGCGCCAGCGTCATGAACTCACTGATGTCGGCCAGCAGCCTCGCCACCGGCCGCACGCGCATGCCGGTGTCGGTGCGCTGCATCAGTTCACCGTCGACGAACACGCGCACACCCAGCACATCGGGATCCGCGATGCGCTCGCGCGCCAGCGGCAGGCCGATGACACAACTGCCGTCGAGCGCCTTAAACCGCACCGACGGCCGATAGAAGCTCTGGTGCGGCACGCTCAGGTCGTTGACGACCGCGTACCCTGCCACGCATGACAGCGCATCGGCTTGGGGCACGCGGCACGCGGCGCGGCCGACCACGATCCCGAGGTTGGCGCCGACTTGCAGCGCAGCGACGCCAGCGGGCAGCTCACAGGTGGAGCCGTTCGCGACGAGCGTGTTGCGCGGCTTGATGTACAGCACCGGCGCCTTCGGCGGCGCCTTGTAAGGCGCCGCGTGCGCCGCATCGCCCAGCGCGGCCAGCGCCGGCGCATGGTTGAGCAGCACGCCGATCACCGTGCCACTGAAGCGAAACGGCGCGAACCCGAACGACGCGATCCCGAGGTCGGCTTGATTCGCTAACATGTTAGCAATATAGTGAGCGCGCCATGCCGCGTCAACCCGCCGCCCCACCTCCCACAGGGTCGCGTCTTGCCCACCGCAATCTGCCGATGCTGCTGCTGCGCGCGCGCGAGGGCGTGCTGGCGCACTTCCGGCCGATCCTGAAGGCGCACGGCGTCACCGAGCAGCAGTGGCGCATCGTGCGCGTGCTGATGGAGGAAGACGGTCCGCTCGAGCCGCGCCAGATCGTCGAGCGGTGCTGCATCTCGAGCCCGAGCCTGACCGGCATCCTTGCGCGCATGGATGAGATGGGCTGGGTCACGCGCGAGCGCGTGGGCCACGATCAGCGGCGCGTGCTGGTGTCGCTCACGCCGGCGAGCCGGCGCCTGGCCGCGCACATGGCACCACGCATCGAGGCGGTCTATCGCGACATCGAGGCGCACATCGGCGCCGACTTCACCGCGCGCTTCTATCGCACGCTCGACGAACTGATCGCGATGATGGACGAACCGGCGTTTGCAGAAGCCTCCGCGCGGCGCGCTCCGGAGTTTGCGTCGGCGGCGGACCGGCGGCTCGCCCGCCGGTCCGCTTGATCACGACGGCAGGAAGTCCACCGGCCAGGACACCACCATCACGTCGACGTCCTTGGAGCCGAAGTCGAAGCTCTTGATGCGCGCCAGCAGCTTGCGCTCCAGATCGGAGGCTTTCAGCTCGCTCGACAGCACGCGCACGTCGACCACTTCGCCCGACGGCGCGATCTTCAGCTCGACCACAACCTTGCCCTGCAACGACGGATCTTCGCGCAGCGCACGGTTGTAGATGGCGTAGATCGCGCCTTTGTTGCGCTCGAACACCAGCTTGATCTCTTCGATCGAGCGCGAGGCCTTGCCGCTGCCGCCCTTGTGCAGCGAGCCGCCACGGCCTGCGCCGGTGCCGTCGCCCTTGACGCCGCCACCGCCATACCCGCCGCCACCGCCGCCACCGGCCACGCCTTCGACCAGCGTGGTGGCGCGGCCGGCGAGCCCGCCGCCGCCGGTGTTGCGGCTGTAGGCCGCGGTGTTGATGCCGCCGGAACCGCCGGTGACGTTGCTGGTGATCATTGCGCGCACCGGGATGCCGAGCTCATTGCCCGCACCGACCCCTGCGCCGACGCCGGTGCCGACGCCCTTGCCCTGCTTGATCTCCTGATTGAGCTGCACCGCGACCGGGGCCCCGCGGATCTCGGCGATCTGGTCCTTCATCGCCAGCAGACCGACGCCGGCGGCCTTGCGGCGGATGCCTTCTTCACCCGGCGCCTTGTTGGGCTTGGGGTTGCGCGCCTCGGGCACCGGCTGCTTCACCGTCTCGGGCTTCGGATCGTCGGGCTTCTTCGGATGGGCGTTGGCGACTTGCTCTTCCTTCTTCTCCACCTTCACCGGCGCCGGGGGAGGCGGCGGTGGGGCCGGCGTCTCCCGCTCGAGGACGATCTTGGCGAGCTGCGGCGGCAACTCGGCGACGTCGGTCCGGTCGTGCTGGGGGCGCGGCAGCAGCAGGAACAGCAGGCTCAACAGCGCGGCCACGATCAGCACGCGGTTGCGGATGCGCCGGAATCGCGCCAGGTCGGCCGGCGAGTCGGCCCACGGCAGGATCGACTGGCGGAACGAGATCGCGTAGAGCGATCCCGCAGAGGCCGCGGCCGCTCTCATACCTCGAACCTCTGACGCACCGCGAACGACACGTCGGTGAAGTTGGCGCGCGCGCTGGTGACCATCACCTTGCGCAGCAGGCGGTACGGGATGTCCTTGTCGCCCATGATAGTGACCGCCGTCTTCAACGCCTGGTTCTTCTCGCGAATCACCTGGCGCTTGGACAACAACTCGAGCTCCGCCTGCAGGGTCGGGATGACATCGTCCTTGGCCTTCATCACGTCGGCCACATCGGCAACCTTGCGGCCGTCGACCACGATCTCGGTACCGCTGACCAGCACGACGATGGTTTCCTTCGGCTGTGCGTCGGCGGTGGACTCGGGCAGCTTGACCGCACGATAGCTCGGCAGCGTCTCGACCTCAGTGGCACTGGACAACAAGAAGAAGATCAGGATCGTGAAGATGTCGATCAGCGCGACCAGGTTCATGTCCAGGTCGGTCTTGTTGCGCCGCTTGCGCACCGCGCGTTTCTGGATCGGCGTGAGGTTCATCAAGAGCCCTTCGTGCGCACCGGCGCGTCACCCACCGACACGTCTGGGAACAGCTCCACGCGCACGAGCTTGGTGCCGCCGTTGGCGCTGCGGCCCGAACGCACGGCATCCATCACCTGCACCAGCACCTCGTACGACGTGTCGGGCTCCGACAGCACGCTCGCGGCCTTGGTCTCGGGAAACTTCTGTTTCACCGACTGCATCAGCGTGTTGAGCGCCTTGACGTCGTGGCGGCCGTCCTTCATCTCGATGCGCTGGATCAGGCCGCCGATGCGGTCGCCGACTTCGAGCGCCTCAGGGCGGATCACGATCTCGAGCTTCAGGTCGTTGGCCTTGAGTTGCTCGAGCTTGTTGCTCGACTGAGCCGGCAGGCTCAGGTCCATCACCGACAGCCGCGTGAACACGGCCGTGGACAACAGGAACGGCACCAGCACCACGATCAGGTTGATGAACGCAGTGACCTCGAGCGCGGCCACTTCCTTGCGCAGGCGTCTCACACGCATGGCAATCTCGCTTTCGCTGCGGAACGGAGCGTGGGTGGGATCAGCGCGCCGGCGTGGCCTCGGCCTTCACGCGTTGCACCAGGTTCAGGAAGCTGATCTTCGCCGCCTCCAGGCCGTCGACGATCTCGCTGGTGCGCGCCTGCAAGAAGGCGTGAATCAGCAGGAAGGGGATCGCCACCATCAGCGCGAACGCGGTGTTGTTCATCGCGATCGAGATCGACGCCGACAGCATCTCGGCCTTCTCGGCCGGGTTGACACTGGCCACCGCGGTAAAGCCCTTGATCAGACCGATGATCGTGCCCAGCAGGCCAACCAGCGTGATCACGTTGGCGAAGGTGGCGATGTAGTGGGTGCGCTTCTCCAGACGCGGCACGATCTCCATCATGCCCTCCTCCATCGCGGCGTCGATGTCCTCGCGGCGCGCCGGCGATTGCATCCGGTGCAGGCCATTGGACACGATCTTGCCGATGGCCGCGTCGGACTTGCCCGACACGTGCTGCACCTCCTTGAACTTGCCGCTTTGCAGCATCGGCAGCATCTGCTCCCACAGCTTGCGGTTCTCGGCGCGGGCTCGGGCGAGGAACACGAAACGCTCGATGGCGATCGTCAAACCCAGCGACATGATCAAGATGCTGGGGTAGATGAACAGGCCGCTGTCCTGGAAGAATTTAACCGCGGTATCGAACGCACTCATCACTCACTCTCCTGTCACTGTGTCGGCTCGAGCGTGGGCTGGAGCGGCTGGGAAAACAAAGGTCACTTGGCCAGCGGCGTCGCGGGGCGCGCCTGGGTCATGCCGTCGTAGCGCACCTGGCGCCGGAACACATCGCGGTCCACCGGTGCCAGCGCTTCGTCGAGCACGCTGCCCAACGGACGACCCGACAGGTCGCCTTGCAGCGGCTTCTTCCACGGCACGATGTACAGCACCTTGGGCAACTCACGGTTGCCGATGATCTGCGTGCGATCGATGTCGGCACGGTCTTGCGCCAGTGCCGGAATCGACGCCAAAGCAGCGAGCACGACCGCCACGCGATTGCGCGTCATGGTTTCTCCTTGACGCTGAGCGCGACGTGGTCGTCCTTGCGGTTCTTGAGATCGGCCACCCACTTGGTGACCGCCGCATCGCCGCCGGCCAGCGCGAGGTACTGGTCGTACAGCGCCAGCGCGCGCTTGCGGTCCTGCAGGTACAGGTCGTTCAGGATGCCGAGATTGAGCACCGGCGATGCGTAGGCGGCATCAAGCACGATCGCCTTCTCGTACGCATCACGCGCCTTGGTGAACTCGCCTTTCTGGCGATAGGTGATGCCGAGCTGGTTGTGGAACACGGCCTGTCTGGGGCTCGCTTGCACGGCCTTCTCCATCGCCGCCACCGCTTCGGGCAGCTTGCCGGCCTGGCGGTACAGCAGACCGAGATTGGCGTGCACGCCGCCAAGTTCGGGGTGCGAGGCGGCCAGTGCCTTGAGTTGCCGTTCGGCCTCGTCGGCGCGGCCGGCACGCATCGCACGGCGCGCGGTGTCGAACGCGGCCTGCGCACGCGGGTCGACCGGCACTTCAGGCTCGGCTTGCACCGGCGCCGCAGCCGCCGGCGCAGTCGCGGATGGCGTTGCGGGCTCAGCGGCCACCGGCTGAGCGGGCTTGGCGGCTTCGGGTGCCGGCTTGGCCTCCTCGACTGGCGTGATCACTTGCTTGACCAAGGCCACAGGATCCGGCATCGATGCGCAGGCCGACAACGCAGCAACCAACGCGGCGATCGAACCGCGAGCCAGCAGTAGGCGTTGTTCAACGAATCGCATCGATCACGCTTTCACTGCGCTCCAACTTGCCATAGCGCACCGGCCGCAAGGTGGCCAGCGACTTGAAGCTCTCCTGCACCCACTTGTCGTAGAGGCCGGAGGCCGCACGCTTGGCGTTGACCTCGTGCAGTTCCATCGCCTTCTCTTCGAATGGGAACGCCTGCTCTTCGAGCATCACGTTGTACTGTTCTAGCTCGGCCTTCGACAGCTTCTTCGGGCGTTGCGAAGTGAGCATAGCTTTGCCGAAGTCCTGATACAGCGAAGCGGTGTGATAAGTCGCTGCCGTCGTGATGTCGGCCACGCCGTAGTTTGCGGCCGCAGCATAGGCCTTTAACGCCTCTTCCATCTTTGTTTTCTTCAGTTTCAGATTGCGCTGCAAAGGCTCGACCAATGCAACCTTTCGATACGCATCGGCCACCGGCTCGGCGATCGCCAATGCCGCGGTCGCGCCGAGGTAGCGCGTGCGGTCGGTGCGGCGCGCACCGCCGGCTAGGTCGGCCTGGTGGATCTCCTTCATCAACTGGAACTCGCGCGTTGCATTGCCGTCGGCCTTGGCCAGACGCGCGAGGCGGTAGCGCACCTCGATGCTGGTCTCCAATGACTCGGGGTACTGCTTGATGTAGCGCTCGTAGGCCCTGGCAGCGGCGCTGCGCGAGCCGCTCTTCTCGTACAGCTCGGCGGCCTGCCACAACGATGACTTGGCGATCGACGGATCCTTGTGCGTGCCGGCCAGGCGCTCGAACTCCACCGCCGCCTGCGCGCCCTGGCCCTTCTCCAGATAGGCCGCGGCCAGCTTGGGGCCGACTTCGGCGGCCAGCGGGTGGTTCGGGTTGCGGCGGCGGAAGTCTTCCAGCGCCGCAGTGGCGGCGTCCCAATCCTTCAACGCCATCAACGCGGCCGCGGCGTCGTACTGCGCGTTGACGCGGATGCTCGATGTGGGCGCCACGGTGGCCACGCGATCGAAGTGGCCCACCGCCTCGCGCAGCTTGCCCTCGGCGCGCGCCTGCTCGCCCTGCTTGTAGACCGATGCTGCCACGCGCTCCACCAGCTCGCTGCGCTTGGGATCGCGCTCCGGTGTGAGCGCGATCACTTCGCGATAGCCCTTCTCGGCATCGGCGAAGGCGCCCTTGTCGAACGCGCTGTGCGAGATCACGGTCCACGCCACGCGGCGCTGATCGGCGGTGGCCGGCGGCTCGAGCTTCAGCACCATCTGCGCCACCTCGGCGGCGCGCTCGTCCTTTAGCGTGAACAGCTTCTCCGACGCATTGGTCACAACCGAGCCGGTGCGTGTGTCACCCGGGAATGCCTTGGCGAAGCGCAGCGCGCTGTCGACGCTCGTGCGCTGTAGCTTTGACAGGTCACTCGCGCCGGCCGCCTTCTCCAGACCGGCGTAGCTGAGCAGCGCCGCGTAGCCGGCGTCGGCGCTCTTGGCGTGCGCCGGGTAGCCGTAGGCGACCTTCTCGTACTCGGTGGCGGCGTCGAACAGCTGCTTGTCCTCGAACAGCAGCTCGGCCAGCAGAAAGTTGTTCTGCGCGGTGTCCGGGTCCTCGGGGAACGAGCCGATGTACGCGCGGTACCAACGCACGGCCTCCTGGTAGTCGGCAGAGGACTTGCTCTTTTGCGCCAGCGCGTGGTGATGGCGCGCCAGTTCGGTGAGGTGCGTCTTCACCAGCGGGCGCGCGCGTTCCCAGCCCTCGGGATTGGCCTTGCGGAACTCGCTGTCGATGCCATAGCGCGACACGTAGTCCTTCTTCGCATCGAGCGCCAGCGTGCCGAAACCGGCCTGCTGGTAGATCTCGATCACGCGCGCCTGCAGCTGCGGCGCCTGCACGTGCAGCGGCTGCTGTTTGACGAAGGCGCCGAAGGTATCGGCCGCGTCCTTGACACGATCCTGTCTGATGTACAGCTCGCCGAGCTGCTGGTATATGCGGAACTCGTAGCCCTTGCGCTCGTCGTTGCTGACATAACCCGGGATCGACGCCGCGCCCTGCAGGTTCTGCAGGCTGATGCTGGTGACGCGGAACGTGTCTTCCACCAGCTCGCGGTCGGCGCGCGAGAGCTGGGCGAGATCGGCGATGTCGGCCTCTTCATCCTTCAGCGCGGGTTTGCGGTCGAGCACCGCGAAGAACGACTGCAGCGCGTCCTCGAGGCGGCCCTGCTTGAACAGCGACCAGCCGTGCATGTAGAGCGACCGCTCATGGAACGGGTTGCCGGAATCACCCTTCATCACATTGGTGAACGCGACCTCGGCCTTGGCATAGTCGCGCATCGCGAAGAGGATCTCGCCGCGTCGGAACTGCGCTTCGTCGTGATGCCGGGTCTTGGGGTACTCGGCCACCAGGCGGTCGAGCGTCTTGATCGCCTGCTCTAGATTGCCGCCCTGCTCGTGTGCGCGCGCCACCTGGTAGAGCACGCGGTCGTTGGCCGGATCCTTGGGATGCTCCTTCAAATACTCTTCGTAGCGCGTGATCGCCGCCTTGTAGTCCGGCGTGGCCACCGTGCCGGAAGCGATGCGATCGTCCGCAGCGTCCATTTCCAGGTCGCCCAGGCGGCGCATCGCCTCGGTGCGCTGCTGCGCTTTGGGCGCTGCTGCCTCGAGGAACTTGCGGTACGCGGCGATGGCATCGCCCACGTCGGCCTGGATGCCCTTGTCTTCGGGCACGTCGGCCTCGCGGCCCGACAGCGTCTTGAGTGTGGGCGCGTTGTCGGCCTCTTGCGCCGTGCGCTTGCTCGCGCATGCAGACAGGAGCGCCAGAACGGCGCACAGCGTCAGCGTGCGCAAGTGCCCCGGGGCGGCGGCGTTACGGCTTGCTCGCTTCATCGGGCTTGCGCGCCAATGCGGCGCGGTCATAGAGTTGGGCCACCGCGAAGCGGGCTTGTGTCGTGTAGGCCGCCAGGCGTTCCTTCTGGCGCGTGAGTTCGGCCACCGCGAGTTCCTGCACCTGTCCCTGTTGCTCGCTGGTGAGCGCGGCCACTTTCGGGATCAGCGCGCGGATCGTGCCCTCGAGCGCGGCGATGCGCCTGGCAAACGCCTCGTGACGCGCCGGCTCGTCGCGCTGCGCCTGCGCCAGCGCGGCATCGCGCGCCTGCGCCAGCTCGAGCTCCATGTTGATGGTGCGCAGCGCCTTCTTGAGGGTCCACAGGCGGTCGGGAAACTCCTGCGCCAGTTGCCACGTGAGCGCGCCAGCGACGCGGCGCACGCGCTCGGCGGCCGCAGCCACCTCCGGATCCGCGCCGGCACGCTGCATCAATGCCTGCACGTCCGCCACTCGTTCGATCTGTATGCGACGCGCGGCATCTGCGACGGCGGCGTGATCGGCTTCTGCTTCCGCCTTCTCCAGTTCGGCGACCAGCGCGTCGCGGCGTTTGATCGATTCGGCGATGTTGAGCTTGCCGGCGTCGTCGCGCACCTTGGGCAGCTTGTCGGCATAGGCCTGACGACGGTTGCTCAGCATGTCGTTGTAGACGCCCAGTGTGTCGGCCCAGCCCTGCAGGTTCTTGGCCAGAAAACGCAGGTCGCGCCAGTTCTTGAACGCCTCCTGGAACTCGTGCTGCGCCAGCACCTGGTTCAGATGGCTCGCGTGCGGCATCTCGGGCAGCTCCTGGATGTTCCAGAACCAGCCCATCTCATCACCCGGGTTCTTCTCGAGCAGGCCGTCGAGCAGCTTGCCCTTGCGGATGGCGCCGATCGATTCGTCGAGCGCCACGTGCTCGCGATCGAACGCGTTGATCGCGTCCTGGTAGCGCTCGAGCGACTGCCCATACGCGCCGAGCTCGGCGTACGCAAAGGCGACCGCGATGCGCGCTTCGAGCACCGCTGCGTCACCGCTGTCGCGACCCGGCGCGCCGCTGACCAGCTCGTTCCACGGCACCAGCGCCTTCTTGGGCTCCTTGAGCGCTGCCGATGCCCAGCCGAAGCCGAGCAGCGCCTTGTTGGCCAACATGCTGGACAGGCGCACGCGCTCGAGGAACGCACGGGCCGCCTCGGGCTTCTCGTCGGCGAGGGCTGCATAACCGAGCGCCACGTTGGCCTTGTCGCGCAAGGCCTTGAATTCTTCCGTCGTGGCGGGCGCCTTGCCGACCTCGTCGAGCATCGCGATGCCGCGCGGCAGATCGCCCGAGCGCACCAGTGCCACGCCGAGGTTGTAGCGCGCGTACAGGCCGGCGCTGCTGCTCTTGGCCAGCGCCTCGAGCACCTGCGCGGCGCCGGCAAAGTCGCCGCGCGCCATCAGCAGCTGCGACTGCAGCAGCACGCGTTCTTCCTGCAGCGCCGGCGGCAGGTTGTTCTCGATGCGCGCGACCGCTTCCTCCGCCTGATCGATGAAGCCGCGCTGGTAACGGATCTTGGCGAGGTAGTACCACGCGCGGTCGCGCACCGACGGTGCAGCGCCCTTCTCGATCAGCTGCGCGAAGATCTCGCCGGCCTCCTTGTGCATGCCGTAAGAGAGCAGCATGCCGCCGCGTAGCACCTCGGCCTCGTCGGCATGCTGGGCCACGCGGTTGAAGTGCTGCGACGTCATCAGGCCGGTGATGGCCGTGAAGTACTGGTCCTGCCAGAAACGGAACAGCGTGTCGCCGTAGTGCGGCTCCTGGACCACGGTGGGCTTGGGCGCCTCGGCCGCGTGCACCGCGCAGGCGAGCGCCATCGAAGCCAAGGCGGCGTTCAGACGCCACGCGACCCGACCGATCGGAAAGCGAACCTGCATCACGACTTCACTGCCAGATCTTGACGTCGAACTCGGGCTGCAGCTTGCCGGTGGAGTCCTTGATGCGCAGCTCGATGTATTTGGGATCGGTGCCTTTGTCGAACTTGATCGTGGCGCCGCGCTTGTAGTCGCGCTCGTGCGGGCCCTTGCCGGTGAAGAACGCGACGATCTCGTGCGTGCCTGCCCTCAGGTTGCCGAGGTATACGCGCTGCACGCCGCCGCGGTGCAGCGCCTGCACCTCCAGCGGCGTGTAGAGGTAGTTGGTCACCACCTTGTCGTCGAGCTTGATCTGCACCGAGTCGAGCTCGAACAGCTTGCCGACATCCATCGACACGAACAACGCCACCTGCGTGTTGGCCGGAAACAGCAGCTCCTCCTCCAGCACCAGCAGATCGCGGTTCAGGCGGATCACATCGCCCTTGAGGTCCTGGATCCGGCTGTCAAGGCTGGCCGGCGCGGCGGCTGGAGCCACGGCCGCGGTGGAAACCGGCGCGTTGCTCAGAGCCGGTGCGCTCGCCGCGGCCGCCGGCTCGGTCGCCTTGGTGGCTTGCGCCGACACGCTGACGTGCTGTGCGACGAGCAACGCACCGAATGAGAGGGCTTGGAGGAAACGACGGATCATGCTGCGCTCGCTTCGAAGAAGAGGGGCGATCAGAACGTGGCCGTCACCAGCAACTGCAGCACGTGCGCGTTGTGCTCGTACAGCTGGCCGGTGCGGATGTCGGTGAAGTCCTTGAACTTGAACTGGATCAGCTCGTAGTTCAGGTGGCCCTTGATTTCGTACTGGCCGGGCACCTGCTTGTAGACGTAGGTCACGCGCGCGCCCGGTGTCAGGCTGTTGAAGCTGCCGAGCTGGCGGTTGCGCGAGATGTAGGTGGTATCGACGGCGGCGTTGTCGCTGTAGAACAGCGCCTTGCTCTGCTTGTAGTAACGCACATAACCATCGATCTGGAACGACTCGCCGACGTAGCCGCTGGCGCCAGTCTGAAAGGTGTGGGCCTTGATGTCCCACGTGTCGTAGAAGTAGCGGTACTCGGCATGCACCGACGTGCGCGGGCGCACCTCGGCAATGGTGCTCAGCTTGATCGAGCGGCTCGAGCGTGTGCGCGGGTTGCGCTCGGGCACCGCGGCGCCGAACACGCGCGCGGCACGGTAGGGACTGCCGAGGAACCCTTCGTCGGAGACCGCCTCGAGCCCGAGGCTCGCCAGCCAGCGCGGCGTCAGTATCTGCGTCACGCCGAGCCGGTAGCGCCAGTGCTTGGCGTAGTCGAAGAACCCGAAGTCGCCCTTCTTGCCGACCTTGTCGTTGCCGCGCGTGAAGCCCATGTTCACCGTGGTCATGCCGCCGAACACCTCTTGCGACACGTCGATGCTGACGCCGTCGGCCTTGTAGTCGGGCTCGTCGCTGGTGCTGGCCGACAGGCTGATCAGCGCGTCGCGGTACAGGTAGTCGGCGGCCAGGCCGTATTCGGTGCGCGTCTCCTTGAACGGGCTGGCGGTGGTCACCACGTCGATCGACGCGTTGCTGACCATGTCGACGTAGTAGGTGCCCGACAACGACACTTTGTCGAACAGGCTCTTGCGCACCAGCAGCGACGGGCCCGACGCCTCGACGCCCCCGCCGTCATAGAGGTGATACATCGCCTCGGCCTTGTCCTCGGGCAGCGTGGCGGCGCCGGCCGGTGCACTCGACAGTGCGCCGCCGATCAAACCGGCGAACGGACCGGCCTGCAACAAGGCGCGCAGCCCGCGGCCGAGATGGCGAAGCAACTGCAGCACCGCGTCAGTTGCAGCCACAGCCGCCCCCTTGCACGCCGTTGCCACCGCGCGAGCCTTCGCGCACCTCGCGCACGTGCTCGTTGTGCTTGGCGGCCAGCGACTCGCGCTGCAGCTTCATGATCGGATCGGCCAGGCGCTCGCGCTCGTAAGGCTTGACCCACGGCTCGGGGAACGCGCAGCCGCCGACAGCAGCGCCGACCGCGCAGATGAGCAGCAGTCTCTTCATTCCTTCAGCAACTCCCGGATCTGCTTGTCGTACGTGGCCTCATAGCCACTCTGGTAGCCCCGATGCAGGTAGCGGACCTTGCCGTCGCGGTCGATCAGCACGGTGGACGGCATGGCGCTCAGGTCGTATTGCCGGCTGACGCGCTTGTCGATGTCGGGCAGCACCGGAAACCGGACGCCCAACTTGTCGGCCACCCCGGCGGCTTGGCGCGTGTCGTCGTCGACGTTGACGCCCAGCAGCACGAAGCCGGACGACTTGTACTTCTCGTACAGCTTGTTCAAGTGCGGCATCTCCTGCCGGCATGGGCCGCACCAGGTGGCCCAGAAGTTCACCAGCACCACACGGCCACGCTGCTCGCCCAGACGCAGCTTTTGCCCGTCGAGCGTGCGCAGCGTGAAGTCGGGCGCGGGCACCGTGGGCGCCAGCGGCGCCGAGGCCGTCCATGGGGCTGCGGCGGCGAGCAGCAGCGCCAGCAACGGACGGCTGATGGAGGACACCAGAGGACGCAGGCTTGGGCTCATGTGTGAGTCCGGAAGTCAGGATTCGAGGTCAGAAGTAGAAGGTCACGCCACCGGTGAGCTCGAGGTTCTTCGTGCTCTCGTTGCGGCCGAGGATGTCGAGCGTGAAGTGGTGCGAACGCAGGTCCACCTGCAGCGCGACGCGGTCCCAGAACAACACGCGCGTGCCGAGGCCGAAATTGATGGTCTGGCTGTTGCGACGGTTGACCTTGTCGCTGGCGACGAAATTGGTGTTGCCGATGCCTGCGATCACGTACAGCGCCGATGCCCACGCGCGGTTGCGGCCCCAGAACACCTCGCCGGGCAGGATGTTGTACCCAGCCGAGAGGTTGTAGTACTTGAGCTTCTCTTCCGGCTGCGCGAACAGGCCGCCGCTCAGGATCTGGCGGTAGTTCTCGTCGCTCACTTTGGTCTGCGCGTAGACGGCGTCGACGAAGATGTCCTCGGTGATGTGGTACCCCAGACGCACGCCGGCCACAGCGCTGGCGCCGAAGTTCTGCGTCGAGTAGGTGCCGCCGAACACGCCGATCGCGAAGTCCTTCGACGGGTACTTGGGCAGCTTGATTTCGCGCCGGTCGACCTGCGGCTGGATCACCTGCTCGTTGCTTGGCTGCGGCGGCGTGGCCTGCGCCGCGGCCAGCGCCGGCGCCGCGGCCAGCGAAATCAAGATCAGGGTGCGGGCGAAGGTGCGCATGTTGCTGAACGTGTCAAAGAGCGGCTTAGAAGAAGAACGCCAGGCCGATCGTCTTGGCCCGGTATTCGCCGGTGCGCGTATCGCCGACGAACGCCGTGTACAGCGTGTAGTCTGCGCGCACGATGAAGCGATCGGTGAGGTAGTAGCGCACACCGACCGATGCGTTGGAGAGTTTGGCGTCGGTGGGCAGCGCGCTCACCAGCGTCTGATTGGGCAGATTCTTGAAGCGTCCGACGCCGATCGAGAAGAACGGCGACAGCCGCTGGTCGGACCACGGCTCGCTCATCAGGTTGACGTGCCAGATGTCGGTGCCGGAGAACGTGCCCTGTACCTGGCCGATGGTGGCTTCGAGGCTCAGCGTCTCGGTGAACTTGTAGCTGGTCCACAGCTTGAGCATCGGCTCCTTCTTGAAGCGGCCCCAGGCGGCGCCGAGCTGCACCCTGCGCGAGAGGTAGTCGTCGAGCGCGATGTCGCGGAAGGTCTTCTGCCCGCCGGCTTCGGTGAACGTGTTCACGAGCTGCGAGCGGTGCACCCAACCTTCCTTGCCGCCTTCGGTGCGCACCTTGTACCAGTCGGTGTGGCGCAGTTGCACCACCACCCAGTCGTCGCGCTGCACCACGAAGAAGACCGGAAAGCCCCTTCCGGGGCCTGTGTGCATTTCAAGATAAGGATCGGCGACCCTGAGCCTTTCGGCCCCGTCGGCCGCCCCAGCCCGCATAGCCTGATCGGCCGCGCGCGCGGGCGGCGCAGCGATCATTGCAGCGATCGCCAGCGCCGCGCACACGATGACAGAACGGGCCAGCTCCCGGCACCCCTGCGGCCGGTCGGCCAGAAGCAGCTTCATTGGGTGTTGCAGGCGCCGGTGTTGGGATCGGCCGGCGTGAACATGCCGAACGTGGCGTTGCTGAACTCGTCGGCACCGGTGGGCGCCGGGTTGTTGACCCAGTACTGGATCAGACGCGCATTGGGATCCTGCGCGCTGTCGAAGATCAGACCGCCCCCGTGCAGCACGCCGTTGACCATCGGCTTGGCCAGGATGCGCGAGGTCATCGGCGAACCGAATACCACCTCACCCTGCGCCGAGAAGAAATTCTTGTACATGTCGCTGGCACGGATGATGTCCGGTGTGTTGGCCGGATTGGTGAGGTCGATCGGCGCCGCGTTGCCAATCACACGAAATGCGCCGCCGGTGCCGTTGGTGTTGTCGTGGCAACCCGACGCCGCGCAGGTGTTGACCGACGTCGTGCCGTCGGCAAATCGGATCGGCAGCTGCGCATTGAAGATCGGGAATACACAGCGCTGGAAGTAGGCAAACGCCAGCCGCTGGTTGCCCGTGAGCTGAGGGTTGCTCAGCGTGCCGGGATTGTCGAGCGGGTTGCTCCCGCCACCGCCGCAGGACACGAGGCCCAAAACGGCGGCGGCCGCTGCGACGGTGCCTCGCACCGTCGCAGCGGACCGCCTGATTCGCTGCGTGAACGCGCCCCCAGGCGGCGGCAAGGGCCCGCCGCCGCCCCCCAAGGGGGTCGAGTCACCTCGGGAGCGGCCCATCGTTGACTCGTCCGTCATCGTCTCGCGGTCCTTGCGTTGTTGGTCTGCACGCTGCAACCGGCGGCGATCCAGTTGCTGATCGTGTTGTAGGCGGCGCTGCCCACGGGCAGCGGCACGGCGGCACCGGAGGCCGCGCCCGACGGGTGCGGCGCGGTCGACGGACGCGACAGCAGGTAGTTGGACGCCGGGTTGCACGTGTCGGAGATCATCGACAGCGTGACACCGAAATCGCCCTCCGCACTGCCGGTGAGCACGAAGCGGTTGCCCTGGAACGACGTGCCCGGCGCCACCGTCGAGTCCGGAACACCGCCGGCCTGGTGGCAGCTCGCTGCGCACGTGGTCGACAGGATCGGATGGATCTGCGTGTTGAACACAGACTCGCTGAGCGGGTTGGCCGCCATCGCACCGCTGTCAAACGGGTTGTTGAAGTACTGGCCGCCCAGGTCCATCCACTCGGTGACCACACGCAGTTCGGCCTTGTTGAGGATGGCCGCGTGGTCGGGTGCCGTGGGGGTCGGGTGCGCGGTGCGCGCCTCGGCGCCGGCTTTCAGCTCCTCGCCGTAGAGGATTTCGCCCAGGCGGCTGCCCCGCGTGATGCCCACCGCGTTTCCGGCCATCGTGTCGACCAGCGGCACGCCGCGCACGACCTCCGGCACGCCTTCGCGCACCTCGATCTGCGGTAGGCCGGTGACCGGATCGATCACGGGGTCTCCGACCAGCAGCTCCTCGTACGACGTGAGGCGGCCGGTGCCTGACGTGGTGGAGCGCAGGTCGAGCGGACCGGTGGTGCCGTCGTGGCAGTTGGTGCATGTGCTGGCGCCGCGGTTGCGCGTCCAGATGGGTGCCACGTGCTGCGCGTAGTTGATGATGCCGTTCACGGGCACCAGCGTGGCCAGGTCATCGGCCGCATTGGCGTTGCCGGCGTAGCGGATCTCCAGCGACGGACGGGGCACGCCGCCGGCGGCCGCGTTGGCCCAGATGTCGGTCGAGACCATGTCCGGGCCCAGCTGCAGCGCGGTCGGGTCGAGTCGCGTGCGAGTCGAGGCCATCGTCTCGCCCTGGTTCGGCACCATGCTCGGCAGCCAGGCAGCCGGACGATTCGCCGGGTCGACCAGCGGGCCGGAGTTCAGCGACGCACCGCGGCGCGGGCTGTGGCAGCCGTCGCAGGTCCGACGCTCTCCGGGGCGCACCTGGATCCAGTTCAGGTGGGTTTGGATGGCGCGGCCCTTGGCATCGACGATCGCCAGCGCGAGCGGCGTGTCGGCCGGCACGTTCAGCTTGAACGAGCCGTCAGGTTCCACCGGCGCGTAACCGAGGATCTTCTGCTGCTCGAATTCGGTCTCGCCGATGGCCTCGCGGCCACCCATCATGTTGGACGGCGGTGCGACGGCCCGGACCGCGCGCACGAAGCGCGCCGGCGCGCACTGGTAGGCGGGATCTGCCGGATCCTTGATGCGGCGCAGATCGGGCACCGAGCCCCGCGTTTCGGTGGGGTCGGCCGGCGGCGTGGTCTGCACGATGGCCGTGTTGCCGCACGACGCCGGCTTCTCCACGGCGGTATCGGCCAGCATCACGTTGCCCATGCGGTTGAGACCGTCGGTGTCGTACACGCTGCGCACCTCGATCAACGCCAGGTTCTGCGCGGCCAGCGTGGCATCGACCAGCGTGTTCTGCGCCACCTGCGGCACGCGGCGCGATTGGATCGCCACCGGGTCGACATACATGAAGCCGGCCGGCGGCGCGGCGACGATCTGCTGCGTGTTCTGCTGCAGGTCGAACATGTAGACCGCGTACGAAGCCGGCACGTTGTCCTGCAGCGTGCGGCCGTTGCCCTGCACCGGTGCGCCGCGCATCATGTTGTTCTGCGACAGCGCGGCAACTTCCGAGTCGATCAGCGTGGCACACGACACCACCTGCGGAGCGCTGCCTGGAACCGTGCTGGTCACTTCGCACGGCCGGTACGAGCCGAGCACGCGGTTGGTGCCGTCCCACAGGGGATACGGCGTGGTCACGCGGCCAAAACGAGAGAAGCCGCGGCCATCGTTGAGCGCCTGCTGCGTCACCTGACGCTGGCCCTGGCCGGAGGGCAATCCGGCGCGCGCCGGGGCGTTGTTCTCCGAGTAGTTGGCCGCATCGATCATCATCAGCGCGCCGCCTTCCTGCGTGCCCGACAGCGACATCAGCGACGACACCAGCTTGCCGGCATGAGGGCCGCTCGCGTCCATCTCGCGCGGATGCAGGAAGCTGTTGCCCGGGCTTTGTGCACCGTAGAACACGAACATGTCGGTGCCGTCGGGCTTGACCTGGAACACGGCGAAGCGGTTGCGTGGTCCCACGTGCTCCCAGCGCGAGAACATGATGTTGCCGTTGTCCCGCACCACCGGGTTGCGGTCGTGGCTCTGGTTGCTCGAGATCTGCGTGACGTTGCCGCCGTCGTTGTCCATCGTGTGCAGGTTCAGCACACGCTCACGCTCGTACTCGTCGAGCGCAAAGTACGGCTGGGCACCGATGGCCTGGCCGTTGGTCTGCGCTGTCTTCGTCTGGCGGTTGGACGCGAACACGAAGCCGCCGTTGGGCAGGTAGTACGGGTCGACGTCGTCGTCGGTGGTCGAGTTGGTGACACGGCGCATCGTGCCGCCGGCAAAACCGCCGCTGGGCAGCGTGTACTCCCAGATGTTCCAGCGACCCGTGCACGCCGCGCTGCCGATGGCCGCGTTGTTGCTCGTGGGGCAGTTCATCGCGAAGACGATCTTCTTGCCGTCGTACGACACCTCGGGGTCCGAGACATCGCCGACACCGCGCGTGTAGGCCGCGGTGACGTTGTGCTCCGGCGCGCTCGGCGACGACTTCTCGCGGATGATGAGGTCGCCGCCAGCGGCGAATGTCGCGCCGTCGGTCGGGTTCATGCTCAACGTGTTGACGCGCTTGGCGTAGGCGATCGCCACGTCGCCGTTGACGGCCACGGTGTCGTCGCTGTCGCCCGAGCCCGAGCACCCCGCCAGCAGCAGGAGTGCCGCCAGGGTGCCAAACGTGGGTTGAACCATTTTTCTCTTCTTCGATTTCATGACCGCCTCCTTGAAATTCGTTTGACGTTCGCTCGCGAAACTCATTGCCGGGTCTCGGCGCCGGTGGCGCGGCTCGCAGCCGCCAGCCCGGACGAGAAGTGCAAGGCCCCGGCGGCGTCGACGACCACGGCGTCGACGCCCGGCTGCGACTCGATCAACTGCATGCCGCGTTGGAGCCCCAGCACGAAGACGCACTTGGAAAGGCCTTCGCTGGTGAGCCCGTCGTCGGCAAGGATCGTCACGCTGCGCAACGCGCTCGGCGAGACCCCGGTCTTCGGATCGATCAGGTGGTGGTGGCGCACGCCGTCGCGCTCGAAGTAACGTTCGTAGTCGCCCGAGGTCGAGATCGACGTGTCCTGCAACGGCAGCACGGCCACCACTCGCTGCGGCGAGCGCGGGTCGCGGATCGCGATCGACCAGGGACGGCCGCGCCGGTCACCCATGACATGACTGTCGCCGCCGGCGGCCACCACCGCGTGCCGCACGCCCAATCGCCTGAGGATCGCGATGCTGGTGTCGACCACGTATCCCTTGGCAAAGCCGCCCAGGTCAATGCGCATGCCGTCGCGGCCGAAGCGCACGCTGCGTGCTCCGACATCGAGGATCAAGTGGCGCCAGCCGACTGCTTGGCGAGCACGCTCGAGCGTGGACGCATCGGGCGCGACACCGCTGCGGTAGTCATAGAGATGGCCGACGCCGGCAAACGTGATGTCGAACGCGCCATCGGACATTCGCGAGAAGTGCAGCGAGCGTTCGATCAGGCCGAACAACTCGGCACCCACGTTCACCGCTCTGCGGCCGGCGTCGCGATTGATGCGCGAGAGCTCCGAGTCGCTCTTGTAGGGGCTCATCAGGCGGTCGATGCGGTGCATCTCGGCCATCACGGCGTCGATCGCACCCTCGGCGGTGCGGGCGTCCTCGCCCCAGAGTTCGACGTGGATCGCCGTGCCCATGATCGCCTCGTCGCGGCTGAACCAGCGGCCGGACGCCGGCACCGCCGCGGGCACGGGGCCGGCGGAACGGGGACGCAACGTGGGCAGGTTCAGACGCATGGGCGAAAGGCTTTGCTCGAGTTCCTGGCCCCGCGTGCACACGGACAGGTCCGCGCATCACGAGGCCGGCGCATCTTCGCTGAGCCCCCAAACCCAATTGCGTCAAGAAGTTGGCATGCGCCAATCGCCTTACCAGCGGACGCAGAAGAAACGGCGACCCCCGCGAACGCGGGATCGGCGCGTGACGACCCTGCGCGTCCATGCGGGACGCGGCTGGTCAACTCTGTGAGCGAAGGTGAGGACTGTGCTTTGTGCACAGCCGACGCGGCTCAGCGCTCGAGTTCACCACCTGCGAGCCAACGGGCGCCACGCCGGTACAACTCTTCGACGACAGCGCCCTTTAGCATCGGCATGTCCAGCTTCACGCGGTAGCCGATGCGCTGCTGGATGTACGCCAGGTGGCGATAGCCCTCGGGCAATGCGGCCAGTGCCTGGCCGTCAAGCTGCAGCGGGACTGCAGGATCGATGGGGTCGATGCGATCCTTTTCGTAGATCGGCTGACGGTGCAGCAACTTCCACTGACCCAGATGGCGCATCACAAAGTCGTAGAAGCGCCCGGTGCACAGCACGTCGCACGCCACGCCTTCGACCGGACCGCGCTGCGAGATCGTCATCTTGGTCTGCGCGATCGCACGGTCGCCAGCCACCTCGATCGCCGAGCCGCCGAGAAGGTGCAGGATGCTGACTCCCTTGGCCCAGCCTTCCTGTGTGACGCGGATGAACTCAGGCCACGGGCCCTGGAACCACGTGGCCATCATCACCCATCGGGGTGCCACACAGTGGCAAAGCGCTCCCAGTCGCCGGCGTCGCGCCACACCGCCCAGCGCTCGATCAGGCGTCGGATCTCGAGCTCGTCGTTCAGCACGCTCATCGTGGGCGTCTCCATCGGTGGCTTGCAGTATCTAGCGCCTACTGCACAGGCGACAGCCGCTGCAGACGCGCCTGCGCCTGCTCCAGCAGGAAGTAGCGAAAGGCCTCGGCCGCCGGTGACAACGTCTTGCCGTGGTTCTTCACCAGGTACCAGCGGCGCAGGATGGGTAGCCCCTCCACCTCGGGCACGGCGATGGCGCGCTGGCGCAACTCGAGTCCGAGCGAATGCAGTGACATCAGGCTCACGCCCAGGCCCGCCATCACCGCCTGCTTGATGGTCTCGTTGCTCGGCAGCTCCATCGTCGGGCCGGCGTGCAGATGGTGCTCGCGCAGATAGTCCTCCATCGCGGCCCGTGTGCCCGAGCCGGGTTCGCGCAGCAGCAGCGTCTCCATCGACACCCGCAGCGCGCTCACCTGCTCCATGTGCACGAACGGATGGTCGGCAGCCGTCACCAGCACCAGTGGGTTGGTGGCAAACGGCTCCGCGCGTGTGGCGATCTCGCGCGGCGGCCGACCCATTACCGCAAGGTCGAGTTCGTTGGCGCGCATCCACGCCGCCAGTTGCTCCCGGTTGCCCACGCGCAGGCGCAGCGACACGTCGCGGTGCTCGGCGCGGAATTCGCCCATCAGCGCCGGCACGAACTGCTGCGCCGAGCTGACCATGCCGATCACCAGGTCGCCGCCCTCCAGCTTGCGCAGCGTGGCCACCATGTCCTGCGCGTTCTTCATCTCGGCCAGCACCCGACGCGCATAGGTCAGCAAGTACTCGCCTGTCAACGTGAGGTGAACCTGCCTCGCTTCGCGGTCGAAAAGTGGCAGCCCGACCTCGGTCTCCAACTCCTTGATCTGCATCGACACAGCGGGGGGCGTGAGATGCAACTCGGCCGCCGCGCGCGAGAAGTTGGTGTGGGTCGCCACGGCCACGAAGGCACGCAACTGGCGCAGGGTCACATTCTTCATTCAGGAAAGCTTAACTCAACTGGAAAGATTGCTGACTTTCCTTTCGGATAGACAGTTCTCAGAATGCCTCGCACCAACCCCGGCTCAAGGACAAGCGCCCATGAACTCCCCCGTCGACCTCGGCGTGATCACCGACCTGAAGCAGCGCTACAAGGGCGGCGTCCTGAAGTACCGGCAGATGGGCTACTGGCGCCCGGACTACCAGCCCAAGCCCACCGACGTGATCTGCCTGTTCCGCATCACGCCGCAGGATGGGGTCGAGGCTGAAGAAGCGGCGGCCGCGGTGGCCGGCGAATCCTCGACGGCCACCTGGACCGTGGTATGGACCGACCTGCTCACGGCCGCCGATGACTACCGCGCCAAGGCCTACCGCGTCGACCCCGTTCCCGGCACCGGCCCGGGCACCGAGCGCGAGCCGCAGTTCTTTGCCTACGTGGCCTATGACCTCTCGCTGTTCGAAGAGGGCTCGATCGCCAACATGACCGCCAGCCTGATCGGCAACGTGTTCGGGTTCAAGCCGCTGAAGGCGCTGCGACTGGAAGACGTGCGCGTCCCGGTGGCCTACGTCAAGACCTTCAAGGGCCCGCCCACCGGAATCGTGGTGGAGCGCGAGCGGCTCGACAAGTTCGGGCGCCCGCTGCTCGGCGCCACGATGAAGCCCAAGCTGGGCTTGAGCGGCAAGAACTACGGGCGCGTCGTCTACGAGGCGCTGACCGGCGGTCTCGACTTCACCAAGGACGACGAGAACATCAACAGCCAGCCGTTCATGCACTGGCGCGACCGTTTCCTGAACTGCATGGAGGCGGTCAACCGCGCGCAGGCCAACACCGGCGAGGTCAAGGGTCATTACCTCAACGTGACCGCCGCCACGATGGAGGGCATGTACGAGCGCGCCGAGTTCGCCAAGGAACTCGGCAGCTGCATCGTGATGGTGGACCTGGTGATCGGCTGGACCGCGATCCAGTCGATGAGCGAATGGGCACGCCGCAACGACATGGTGCTGCACATGCACCGCGCGGGGCACAGCACCTACACGCGGCAGAAGAGCCACGGCATCAGCTTTCGCGTGATCGCCAAGTGGCTGCGCCTGGCCGGCGTCGACCACCTTCACGCCGGCACTGCGGTCGGCAAGCTCGAGGGCGACCCGATGACGGTGCAGGGCTACTACAACGTCTGCCGCGAGCCGTACAACGGGCAGGACCTCGCGCGCGGCATCTTCTTCGACCAGGACTGGGCCGACTTGAAGAAGGTGATGCCCGTCGCCTCCGGCGGCATCCACGCCGGCCAGATGCACCAGCTGCTGCACCTGTTCGGCGACGACGTGGTGCTGCAGTTCGGCGGCGGCACGATCGGCCACCCGGCCGGCATCCAGGCCGGCGCCGTCGCCAACCGCGTCGCCCTCGAGGCGATGGTCAAGGCGCGCAACGAAGGCGTGGACATCGCCGCCGAAGGCCCCGACGTGCTGCGCGCCGCCGCCAGGCGCTGCAAGCCGCTGGAGCAGGCGCTCGAAACCTGGAAGGACGTGACCTTCAACTACACGTCGACCGACACGCCGGATTTCGCCACCACGCCGACCGTCTCGGCCTGACTCACGACAAGGACATCTGATGCGCATCACCCAGGGACAGTTCTCATTCCTGCCCGATCTCAGCGACGCGGAGATCCGCCTGCAGGTCGACTACGCGATCGGCCGCGGCTGGGCGCTGTCGGTGGAGCACACCGACGACCCGCATCCGCGCAACACCTACTGGGAGATGTGGGGCCTGCCGATGTTCCAGATCCAGGACGGCGCGGCGGTGGTCTACGAGATCAACGCCTGCCGCAAGGCCTGCCCCGGCCACTACATCAAGGTCAATGCGTTCGACAACACGCGCGGCATCGAGTCGATCGTGATGAGCTTCATCGTTCAGCGGCCCGACGACGAGCCCGGCTTCCGGCTCGATCGGCAAGAGGCCGCAGGGCGGCAGTTGCGCTACGCGACGCACGCCTACGCCACCGAGCGGCCTGCGGGCCGCCGCTGACCGCTGCGCGGATCGTGACGATGGGCACCGCCGACACCGAGCATCTCAGCGCCACGACCGCGCAGGTCGACCTGCGTGCGCTGGTGCGCGACTCGCACGTGCAAGGCGTGCTGGGCGAGCTCGACGCCGAGCTGGTCGGCCTCGCGCCGGTGAAGCAGCGCATCCGCCAGATCGCGGCGCTCCTGGTAGTGGCGGCGGCACGGCGACAACTCGGGCTCGAAGCGCAGGCGCCGTCGCTGCACATGAGCTTCACCGGCAATCCCGGCACCGGCAAGACCACGGTCGCGCTGAAGATGGCGCGCATCCTGCATCGGCTGGGCTACGTGCGCAAAGGCCACGTGGTCAGCGTGACACGCGACGACCTGGTGGGCCAGTACATCGGACACACCGCGCCGAAGACGCGCGAGATCCTCAAGAAGGCGATGGGTGGGGTGCTGTTCATCGACGAGGCCTACTACCTGTACCGCCCCGAGAACGAACGCGACTACGGCCAGGAGGCGATCGAGATCCTGCTGCAAGTGATGGAGAACCAGCGCGACGACCTGGTGGTGATCCTGGCCGGCTACCGCGACCGCATGGACACCTTCTTCCGCGCCAACTTGGGGCTGAGCTCGCGCATCGCGCACCACATCCACTTTCCCGACTACACGCAAGAGGAGCTGCTCGTCATCACCGAGCAGATGGCACGCGGCTGGAACTACCGGTTCGACGACGCGGCGCGCGCCGCCCTGCGCGAGTACATCGCGGCGCGCGTGCGACAGCCGCACTTCGCCAACGCGCGCTCGATGCGCAACGCCATCGACCGCGCGCGGCTGCGCCAAGCCAATCGATTGTTCGACGACGCCAGCGGCACCGCCGACGCGCTGGCGCTGCAGACGCTGACCGCGGCCGACATCCGTGCGTCGCGCGTGTTCGCTCCCGCCTCCAACTGACCGCTTGCCACCATGCACCTCGACCGACCCACGCTGCAGGAGTTTCTCGCCGACCCCTCGGGCGGCATCGTCCACCCGCCGCAGCTCGCGGCGTTGCTGCAAGACGTGGCGGCGGCGGCGATCTCGATCGCCGGCATGACCACACGCGGCGCGCTCGGCGGCTTTCTCGGCGCACACGGCGCGCGCAACGTGCACGGCGAGACCCAGGCGCGCCTCGACGTGCTGGCCCACGAAGCGGTGCTGGAGCACTGCACGCGCAGCGGCAGCGTGGCGGCGCTCGTGTCCGAGGAACAGGAGCAGCTGCAGCTCGTGCGCGCAGCCGACAGCGCACGCTACCTGCTCGCGGTGGATCCGCTCGACGGCTCGTCCAACATCGACGTCAATGTTTCGGTGGGCACGATCTTCTCGGTGCTGCAGCGGCCGGACGCACCGTCGGGGGCCCACAGCGACTTCCTGCAGCCGGGCCATCAGCAGGTCGCGGCGGGCTACGCGATCTACGGCCCCTCCACGATGCTGGTGCTGACGCTGGGCCATGGCACGCACGGCTTCACGCTCGACCGCGAGCGCGGCACGTTCACGCTCACCCACCCGGAACTGCGCATTCCCGAAGAGACGCAGGAGTTCGCGATCAACGCCAGCAACATGCGATTCTGGGAGGCACCGGTGCAACGCTACGTCGGCGAGTGCCAGGCCGGCCACGGCGGCGTGCGCGGTCGCGACTTCAACATGCGCTGGATCGCGTCACTGGTGGCCGAGGCGCACCGCATCCTGATGCGCGGCGGGGTGTTTCTCTATCCACGAGATCACAGATCACCCGCCAGAACCGGCCGCCTGCGGCTGCTGTACGAAGCCAACCCGGTCGCGTGGCTGATCGAGCAGGCTGGTGGCGCCGCGTCCACCGGCCGGGAGCGCCTGCTCGACGTGGCGCCAGCCGAGTTGCACCAGCGCGTGCCGTTGATCTTCGGCAGCCGCCAGGAGGTGGCGCGCATCGAGCGCTACCACCACGAGCACGACCGCGGCACGGACAAGCCGTATGTGTCTCCGTTGTTCAACGAGCGCTCGCTGTTCCGCGCGCAAGAACTGGCCTGAAAAGTGAAGCCCCCACGCTCACTTTCTTGGCTGCGGCCGGCGCCTCGCGCCTTCACATCGCTGCGCGATGTGAGCCTGCGCCGCAACCTTCGGTTGTCGCTGCCCCCGGAGCGGGCGCGTCAGTGCCTTCGGGCGGCCGGGCGGCACTGACATGTCGACCAAACACCCGATCATCGCGGTCACCGGTTCCTCGGGCGCCGGCACCACCACCGTGATGAAGAGCTTCGCGCACATCTTCCGTCGCGAAGGCATCACGGCGCAGGTCATCGAAGGCGATTCATTCCACCGCTACGACCGCATCGAGATGCGCGAGCGCGTGCGCCGTGCCGACCACGGCGAGGGCCCGCCGATCAGCCATTTCGGGCCCGAGAGCAACCTCCTGGCCGAGTTGGACCAGGCGTTTGCCGAGTACGCCGAGAGCGGCCGCGGTCGCGTGCGGCGCTACATCCACGATGCGGCCGAAGGCCGTGAGCTGCACGGCGAGCCCGGCACGTTCACGCCGTGGGCTCCGATGGCCGACGACAGCGACCTGCTGTTCTACGAAGGGCTGCACGGCGGCTACGTCGGCCCCGAGGCCGACGTAGCGCGCCATGTCGACCTGATGGTCGGCGTGGTGCCGATCATCAACCTGGAGTGGATCCAGAAGTTGCACCGCGACCAGACGTTGCGCGGCTACAGCCAACAGGCGGTGGTCGAGACCATTCTGCGCCGCATGCCCGACTACGTGAAGCACATCTGTCCACAGTTCAGCCGCACGCACGTCAACTTCCAGCGTGTGCCGACGGTGGACACCAGCAATCCGTTCATCGCCAAGGACATCCCGAGCGCCGACGAGTCGATGGTGGTGATCCGCTTCGCCAACCCCAAGGGCATCGACTTCCCGTACCTGTTGTCGATGTTGCAGGGCTCGTGGATGAGCCGGCCCAACAACATCGTCTGCCCGGGCGGCAAGATGGGCCTGGCGATGCAGTTGATCTTCACGCCGATGATCCTGCGGCTGATGGATCTGAAGCGGCGCACCCACTGAGGCCTCACGGATGAACGCACCACTCACCACCCAGCCGCTCGACACCGCGCAGCTGCAGCGCATGGCCGACGCCGTGCGCGTGCTGGCCGCCGACGCGGTCGAGCAGGCCAAGAGCGGCCACCCCGGCGCGCCGCTCGGCATGGCCGAGATGGCCACCGTTTTGTGGAGCCGGCACCTGCGCCACGACCCGGCCGACCCGCAGTGGCCCGATCGGGACCGCTTCGTGCTCAGCAACGGCCATGCGTCGATGCTGGTGTACGCGCTGCTGCACCTCACCGGGTATGACTTGCCGCTCGACGAATTGCGGCGCTTCCGCCAGCTCGGCAGCAAGACCCCGGGCCACCCGGAGTTCGGCGTGACGCCCGGCGTGGAGACCACCACCGGCCCGCTGGGCCAGGGCCTGGCCAACGCGGTGGGCATGGCGCTGGCCGAGTCGCTGCTCGCCGCCGAGTTCAACCGCGACGGGCACACCGTGGTCGACCACCGCACGTTCGTCTGCGTCGGCGACGGCTGCCTGATGGAAGGCCTGAGCCAGGAGGCGATCTCGCTGGCCGGCACGCTGGGCCTGGGCAAGCTGATCGTGCTGTACGACGACAACGGCATCAGCATCGACGGTGATGTCACCCGCTGGTTCGCCGACGACACCCCCGCGCGCTTTCGCGCGTGCGGCTGGCGCGTGGCGGGGCCGGTCGACGGCCACGACCTGCAAGCACTCGACGCGGCGCTGGCCGATGCGGTGCAGGCCTCGCGACAGCCCGGAGCGCAACCGACGCTGATCGTCTGCCGCACGACCATCGGCAAGGGTGCCAGCGGCCATGAAGGCACGGCCGACGTGCACGGCGCGCCGCTCGGTGCACAGGGCATAGCAGCGCTGCGCCGCACGCTGCAATGGACGCATGCGCCGTTCGAGCTGCCCGACGACATCCGTGAGGCCTGGGATGCACGCGCGTCGGGGGCCGCGCGACGCGACGCCTGGCAGGCACGCTTCGTGGCTTTTGCAGCGGCCCATCCGCATGAAGCCGCCGAGTTTCAGCGCCGCACGCGGCACGCGCTGCCGGCCAACTGGTTCGCGCGCGCCGACGAGGTGGTGGCCACATTGGCCACTCGACTCATGCGCGATGGCAAGCCGCTGGCCACGCGGCGCGCATCGCAGCTCGCGCTGGATGCACTGGCTCCGCTGCTGCCCGAGCTGCTCGGCGGCTCGGCGGATCTCACCGGCTCCAACCTGACCGACTTCGATGGCCACCGGCGCATCGAGCGGCAGCGGATCGCCGGCAACTACCTCAGCTGGGGCGTGCGCGAGTTCGGCATGGCGGCCGCGCTCAACGGTGTCGCGCTGCACGGCGGCCACGTGCCCTATGGCGGCACCTTCCTGACGTTCAGCGACTACAGCCGCAACGCGATCCGCATGGCCGCGCTGATGCAGCAGCGCGTGATCCACGTGTTCACGCACGATTCGATCGGACTCGGCGAGGACGGACCGACGCACCAGCCGGTGGAGCATCTCGCTGCGCTGCGCCTGATACCGAACCTCGACGTGTGGCGTCCGGCCGATGCGCTGGAGACCGCGGTGGCCTGGGTGCAGGCGCTGCAGCGCCGCGACGGGCCCAGCGCGCTGGTGCTGTCGCGCCAGGCGCTGCCGATCGTCACGCGGCTCGCGCAGCGTGCCGACATCACGCGCGGCGGTTATGTGCTGTGCGACTCGCCGCAGCCACGCGCCGTGCTGCTGGCCACCGGCTCCGAAGTGGCGCTGGCGCTCGATGCCCGGCGTGTGCTGGCCGAGGCGCATGGCGTCGCGGTGCGCGTGGTGTCGATGCCCAACACGCGCGTGTTCGATGCGCAATCCGAGGCCTGGCGCAACGACGTGCTGCCGCCGGCGCTGCCGGTGATCGCGATCGAAGCGGGCCACCCCGACGGCCTGCGGCGTTACGCCGGGCGCGACGGCATCGTGATCGGCCTGGCACGCTTCGGCGAGTCGGCCCCCGGACCGCAGCTGATGGCGCATTTCGGCTTCACGGTCGATGCGTTGGTCCAATCGGTGCTGCGGCGGCTGGATGCCGCCGCGGCGAAGGCGTAAATTCTCTCGGCGAGGAACCCGCATGCAAGCGATCCTGTTCGACCTCGATGGCACCTTGATCGACACCGCGCCCGACATCGCGGCCGCGCTCAACCAGGCGCTGCAGCGCTTGGGTTTGCGTCCGGTCACTCTGGAGCAGGTGCGCGGCTGGATCGGCGACGGCACGCGCGCGTCGCTGGCCAAGGCGGTGCGTGCGGCCGGCGTGCCCGATCACGAGGTCAACGCACAAGTGAATGCGCTGTGGCCGGCCTTCGAGTTCGACTATGCACAGTGCTGCGGCGAGCACGGCCGCGTCTACCCCGGCGTGCGCCGCATGCTGGAGCGCCTGACCGGCGCCGGCATGCAGGTGGGACTGGTCACCAACAAGGAGGCCGTGTTCGCGCACCGGCTGCTGGTGCGCCACGACCTGAACGCCTGCTTCGACCTGATGGTGTGCGGCGACACCCTGCCGGTGCGCAAGCCCGACCCGAGCATGCTGCTGCATGCGTTGCAGGCGCTGCAGTGCGAGCCCGACGATGCGCTGTACATCGGCGATTCGGCGGTCGACGTGCGCACCGCGCGTGCCGCCGGCGTGGGCGTCTGGGCCGTCACGCACGGCTACGGCGGCCCGTTGCGCGGCGACGATGCGCCGGATCGCACGATCGACAGCTTTGACGAGCTCGCGCGCGCGCTCACCACGCACCGCGGGCTGCGCGTGAGCATCTTCTGAGGGGCCCGACCGTGCCGCTGATCGCCTTGCGCCCCTTGCTGGACCACGCCGCCGAACACGGCTACGGCGTTCCGGCCTTCAACGTCAACAACATGGAGCAGATCCAGGCCATCGTGCAGGCCGCCGAGGCCTGCGATGCGCCGGTGATCCTGCAGGCCAGCGCCGGCGCGCGCAAGTACGCCGGCGAGCCGTTCCTGCGCAAGCTGGTGGAGGCAGCGCTCGAGCAGCATCCGGCGCTGCCGATCTGCCTGCATCAGGACCATGGCGCATCGCCTGCCGTGTGCCAGCAGGCGATCCGCAGCGGCTTCTCCAGCGTGATGATGGACGGGTCGCTGCACGAGGACCAGAAGACGCCGGCGAGCTACGGGTATAACGTGACGGTCACACAGCGCGTGGTCGACATGGCGCATGCGGTGGGCGTCAGCGTGGAAGGCGAGCTCGGCTGCCTCGGATCGCTCGAGACCGGCACGGCCGGCGACGAAGACGGTGTCGGCGCGGCCGGCGCGCTCGACCATTCGCAACTGCTCACCGACCCCGAGCAAGCGGCCGAGTTCGTGGCCGCAACCGGCGTCGACGCGCTGGCGATCGCGATCGGCACCAGCCACGGCGCGTACAAGTTCAGCCGCCAGCCCACCGGCGACATCCTCGCGATGGATCGCATCGCAGCGATCCACGCGCGGCTGCCCAACACCCACCTGGTGATGCATGGCAGCTCCAGCGTGCCGCAGGAGTGGCTCCAGGTGATCCGCGAGCACGGCGGCCGCATCCGCAGCACCTACGGGGTACCGGTGCAAGAGATCGTGCGGGGCATCGCGCACGGCGTGCGCAAGATCAACATCGACACCGACATCCGGCTGGCGATGACCGGGGCGATGCGCCGCGTGATGAGCGAGCAACCGGAGGAGTTCGATCCGCGCGCGTTCCTCAAGGCCGCCACGGAGGCGGCGCGCGACATCTGCCGCCAGCGCTTCGAGGCTTTTGGCTGCGCCGGACAGGCCTCCCGGATCAAGGCGGTGCCGCTGGCGGCGCTGGCCCAGCGTTACGCCCAGGATGGTCCGGCGATGCGGCGGGCCGCATGACCACACGCGCACCGATCGTCATCGCACCGAGCTTGCTGTCAGCCGACTTCGCACGGCTGGGCGAGCAGGTGGCCGGCGTGGTGGATGCCGGCGCCGACTGGATCCACCTTGACGTGATGGACAACCACTACGTGCCCAATCTGACGGTGGGGCCGATGGTGTGCGAGGCCATCCGGCCGTATGCAAGCGGCGCGATGCTCGACGTGCACCTGATGTGCGAGCCGGTCGATGCGCTGGTGCCGCTGTTTGCCAAGGCCGGTGCCGGGCTGATCAGCTTCCACCCCGAGGCCACGCGCCACGTCGACCGCACGCTGCAGGTGATCCGCGACCACGGCTGCCAGGCCGGCCTGGTATTCAACCCGGCCACGCCGCTGCATTGGCTGGATCACACGATCGACAAGCTCGATCTGGTGATGCTGATGTCGGTCAACCCCGGCTTCGGCGGCCAGAACTTCATCGCGTCGACGTTACCCAAGCTTCGCAGCGTGCGCGCACGGCTCGATGCCTACGAACGCGAGCATCGCCGTTCGATCCGCCTGGAGGTCGACGGCGGCGTCAAGCCCGACAACATCGCACTCATCGCCGCCGCCGGCGCCGACACCTTCGTGGCCGGCTCGGCGGTGTTCGGCAGCAAGAGCTGGCGCGACACGATCGCGACGCTGCGCGCGGCGGCGCTCGCGGCGCGCGCCTGATGCCACGGTGGCCGCTGCGCTGCAAGCGCTGATCTGGGACGTCGACGGCACGATCGCCGAGACCGAGCGCGACGGACATCGTGTGGCGTTCAACGAGGCGTTCGCGGCGATGGGCCTGCCGTGGCGCTGGAGTGTCGAGCACTACCGCGAGCTGCTGGCCACCAGCGGCGGCCTCGAGCGGCTGCTGCGCGACCTCGCTGCGCGCGACGACGCGCCGCGCATCGCCACCGAGCGCCTCGCGCTCGCGCGCGAGCTGCACCGGCGCAAGAACGCATCTTATGCTGCACTGATGGCGCGCAGCGCGATCGCTCTGCGCCCCGGCGTGCTGCGCCTGATGCAAGAGGGGCAAGAGGCCGGCGCGCGGCTCGCGATCGCCACCACCACCGGCCGCGCGAACGTCGAGGCCTTGCTCGTGCGCCCGCTCGGCGCCGGATGGTCGGAACGCTTTGCAGCCATCGTTTGCGCCGAAGAAGCGCCGCTGAAGAAGCCGCACCCGCAGGTCTACCAAATGGCACTGCAGCGCCTGGTGTTGCGCCCCGACGAGGCCGTGGCGATCGAGGACTCGCCGCAGGGCATCGCGAGTGCGCGTGGCGCCGGCATCGAGGTGCTGCTGGCGCGCAGCGCGTACTTTGCCGACTGCCGCGGCGACGGTGCTCTCGCGGTCTGCGCCGGGCTCGATGCCACCGTCTCGGCGCGCGGCATCCCCGACGCTGCGCAGGTGCATTGGCCGTGGCTGTGCGAGCTGCACCAGCGCACCTTGCGCGCACGCCGTCGAGCCGTCTGACGCCGGGCGTGCGTCCGCGGGCGCGCCCTGCTCAGCCGAGCAGCCGCGTCAGCACCGGCGCATCGGCGATCTGCCACACGCGCTGCGCCAGCGCGCGCGTCTCGGCTTCGCTGGCACCGCCGCTGTACAGCGCCAGACGCACCGCCTTGTCCTCGAGCTCCGGCCGGCTCAACGTGTTGCCCGGATCGCCCTTGGGTTCGTCAACCCGGGCCGCGAGGTGACGTCCGTCACGGGTGGTGACTTCCACCTTGCCGATCCAGCGTGCCGGATAGGCAGCGTCCACCTCGGCATCGAGCTCCATGCGAACTCGATCGCGAAACGCGACGGCCGCCTCGTCGCGGAAGTGCGCGTCGAACTCGGCCATGCCGGCGCGACCGTGCAGCGCCACCATGGCCAGCACCGTTCCCATCGAGAACTTGCTCTGATGCACGGTCTGCGGGTCGGTCACCGGCCCCAGCACGTCGAGCGCGCCCTGGTGCACACGCGCCGTCACCTGTGCGATGTCGTTCGCCGCGAGCCGCGCCTCACGCATCAGCGCCTGCAGCGCATCGGCGGCCGGATGCGTGTGGCGGCACGACGCATGGAACTTGAACGACGTCTCGGCCGTGGCCCAACGCGTGCCGAGGCCATCGGTCAGGCGCGCGGGATCGGCGTCGCTCGACATGCCGGCGGCCATGCCGCGCGCACCGTCGAGGATGCGCGATGCACCAGTGAAGCCGTCCGCCGCCAGCCAGGCCGCGCCGAGTCCCGCGGCCGCCGCATGCGCACAATGCAGCTGCTTGGAATCCGCACCTTCGCGCAGGAACTCCCACAACCCGGCCGACTGCGTGCCGGCCGAACCGAACGCATGCGACATCTGCTGCGGCGTCAGGCGCAGCAGATGACCCGCTGCCGCGGCGGCGGCCAGCGTGCCGGCGGTGCCGGTGGTGTGGAACACCTTGTAGTGCGTGCGGCCGAGGAACTCGCCGACGCGGATGCCGACCTCGTAGCCGGCGACCGCGGCGGTGAGCAGCTCTCGCCCCGACCGGCCGAGCGCCTGCGCCACCGCCAGCGCGGGCGCGAACACCACCGCCGCGGGATGGAACACCGAGCCGTTGTGCACGTCATCCTGTTCGGCGAAGTGCGACGCCGCCGCGTTGATCGCCGCGGCAACGATCGGACTCGAGCCACGCCGGTGGATCAGCACCTCCGACGGCCCATCGCCCGGACCCTGTGCGAGCCAGAAGCGAGCGATCGACTCGACCGGCCGTGCACCTTTGCCGGCCAGCGCCGAGCCGATCCAGTCGAGCAGCAGATCCTCGGCACGGCGCATCACCGCGGCCGGCACGTCGCTCGCGCGCAGCGACGCCGCGAAGTGCGCCAGTCGTTCCCCTGCAGTGAGATCGTTCATCGCTGACCTTTGGGTCGATTGGTTCACACGGCGCCGTCGCGGCGCAGCGCATCGATCGCCGCCGCGTCGTAGCCCAGCTCGCGCAACAGTGCGTCGGTGTGCTGGCCGACCGCCGGGATCGGATCCATGCGCGGCTCGAAAGACGCCGGCAACGCCGGCGGCCACAACGCCGCCACCGGGCCGCCCGGCGTCATCACCTCGGTGAAGCGCCGGCGCGCGTGCAACTGTTCGTGGCGCCAGACATCGTGCATGTCGTTGACGCGCGCGTTGGCGATCTGCGCCGCCTCGAGCCGATCGACCACCTGCTCGGCGGTCAGGTCGGCGAACACCTCGAGGATGATGGCGCGCAGCGCTGCGCGCTGCTCGACGCGGCGCGGGTTCGACGCAAAGCGCTCGTCGGTGGCGAGGGCCGGCCGCTGCAGCACGCGCTCGCAGAAGACTTTCCACTCGCGCTCGTTCTGCAGGCCGAGCATCACCACCTTGCCGTCGCCGGCGGCAAATGGGCCGTACGGATAAATGGTGGCGTGCGCGGCGCCGGCGCGCGGAGGCGGCTCGGCGCCTTCGTAGGCGTAGTACAGCGGAAAGCTCATCCACTCGACCATGGCCTCGAGCATCGACACGTCGAGCCGGCAACCACGGCCGGTACGCCCGCGTTGGATCAGCGCCGCGAGGATGCTGCTGTAGGCAACCATGCCCGCGGCGATGTCTGCGATCGAGGCACCGGCCTTGGCGGGATCGTCCGCCGTGCCGGTGACCGACAGGAAGCCGGCTTCGCTCTGGATCAGCAGGTCGTAGGCCTTCTTGTCGCGAAACGGTCCGGGTCGTTCGCGGTCGTCGCCATAGCCCGAGATGTCGCAGACGATCAGGCTCGGAAACGCCTCGCTCAGCGCGTCATACGACAGGCCCATGCGCGCCGCGGCGCCGGGCGCGAGGTTTTGCACCAGCACGTCGCTGCGCTCGAGCAATCGACGCAGGATCTCGGTGGCATGCGCATGCTTGACGTCGAGCGTGAGGCTCTCTTTCGAGCGGTTGGTCCACACGAAGTGCGAAGACTGGCCTCGCACGCGCTGGTCGTAGCCGCGTGCCTGGTCGCCCGCGCCGGGCCGCTCGATCTTGATCACTCGCGCGCCCAGATCGGCGAGCTGCCGCGTGCAAAACGGCGCCGAAATCACGTGCTCCAGCGCGAGCACGGTGATGCCATCGAGTGGACGCACGCGCTAGAAACTCCGCGGCAGGCCGAGCACGTGCTCGGCGACGTAGCTCAGGATCAGGTTGGTCGAGATCGGCGCCACCTGGTATAGCCGCGTCTCGCGGAACTTGCGCTCGACGTCGTATTCGCAGGCGAAGCCGAAGCCGCCGTGGAACTGGATGCAGGCGTTGGCCGCCTCCCACGACGCCTTGGCGGCCAGGTACTTGGCCATGTTGGCCTGCGCGCCGCATGGCTGCTGCGCGTCAAACAGCCGGCACGCCTCGAAGCGCATCAGGTCGGCCGCTTCCACCTCGATGTGCGCCTCGGCGATCGGGAACTGCACGCCTTGGTTCTGGCCGATCGGCCGGCCGAACACCACGCGCTCCTTCGCGTACGCGGTGACACGGTCGATGAACCAGCGTCCGTCGCCGATGCACTCGGCGGCGATCAGCGTGCGCTCGGCGTTCAAGCCGTCGAGGATGTACTTGAAGCCCTGGCCTTCCACGCCGATCAGGTTCTCCGCCGGGATCTCGAGGTTCTCGAAGAACAGCTCATTGGTCTCGTGGTTGACCATGTTGGCGATCGGCCGCACGGTCATGCCGTGCTGGATCGCGTGGTGCAGGTCGACGATGAAGATCGACAGCCCTTCGCTTCTCTTGGCCACCTCGGCCAGCGGCGTGGTGCGCGCCAGCAGGATCATCAGGTCGGAGTGCTGCACGCGCGAGATCCACACCTTCTGGCCGTTGACGACGTAGCGGTCGCCTTTTCTGACGGCGGTGGTCTTGATCTTGGTGGTGTCCGTGCCGGTGCTGGGCTCGGTGACGCCCATCGACTGCAGGCGCAGCTCGCCGCGGGCGATCCGCGGCAGGTACTTCTGCTTCTGCTGCGGCGAGCCGTGGCGCAGCAGCGTGCCCATGTTGTACATCTGGCCGTGGCAGGCGCCGGAGTTGCCGCCGCAGCGGTTGATCTCTTCCATGATCACCGAGGCCTCGGTCAGGCCCAGGCCCGAGCCGCCGTACTCCTGCGGGATCAGCGCGGCCAGCCAACCGGCCTGCGTGAGCGCGTTGACAAACGCCTCGGGGTACGCGCGCTTGGCATCGACCTCGCGATGGTACGCGTCGGGGAACTGCGCGCACAGGGCGCGCACGGCATCGCGCAGTTCGGCGTGGGTTTCTGTTGTCTTCATCGATTCATCGGCGGGCGGTCTCAGGCCAGCGGAGCCGTTTGCCGTTGCCATGTCGCGCCCATGTTGCCAGCGTCGCAGCTTGCAGCCATTGCAGGCGATGCGCAATTCGGCTTTCCGGGCAGGGGCATGCGGCTCAATCGCGCGAGATCGCCACCAGTTCGGCCGTCTCGTCGAGCATCACGCCGGCGGTGCCGACGGTGCCGCTGCTGCGCGACTTGACCTCAAAGCGGATCGGCCGGCGCAGTTCGGGCGACACCCAGACGGTGGCCCGGTACGGCGCGCGCACGGCGATGTGCCCGGCGTTGTTCTCGAACCAGCCGTCGATGTCGATGCGCACGGCCTGGAATTGCCCGGCCTGCACACGGATCGGCTGCTCACGTCCGGCTTGCGCCGTCAGCTCGTAGCTCTTGCGGTCGGCGCCGATGCCGGTGCTGAACCTGACCGGCCAGATGCCCCGCGGCATCCGGCCGCCGGGCAACCAGCCGCCGGGCGGCGTCACGGCATCGAGTTCACCCAGCAGCGGCGCGCCGAGCGTCACGAGTTCGCCGTTGGGCCTCTCGATACGCGTGCCGTCATTGAACGTCACCTGCCGTTCGTCGACACGCAGCACGCGCAACATCACGGTGCGCGAGCGCTGGGTGTTGCGGTCGGTGATGCGGTAGTCGAAGGTGTCGCCGCGCACCAGCGCGCCGGGCGACGCAGCCGCAGCGACGGGCACGCCGGCAGCGGCGGGCACGGCAGCCGCGACCGGCACGGCGGCGATCGTGCCAGGCGGTGTTGCAGCCGGCGCGCGCATGGGCACGATGGTGGTCGAGCCCGGCGATGCGGCGAGCACACGGCCCTCCGTCTCGTCGCGACGGTCGAGCGTGGCGTGCTCACCGAACACCAGCTTGATCCAGCTCGGGTAGGTGTAGGCGGCGCCGCTGTTGTGATCGACCACCGCTCCGATCGCACCACCGAGCAGGATGTTGCCCGCCAAACCGGCGTTGGCGCGCGACACCAGCCGCGCCGACGCATCGGGATACCCGGCCTTGATGCAACGGACTTCGAGATCCTTGGCCGAACGGCGCACGATCGTGGCGCTGCCGGAACGTGCAGTGGTCGTGCCCTGGTCGTTGGTCAACTCGCAATCCGCGTCGTCGATCGCCTGGCCTTGTGCGGTCTCGGTGTCGATGCGCAGTGAATGGGTGCTGCCCTGCGTGATCGAGGCGCATCCGGAACACAAGACCACCAGCGCAGGAGCGCCGGCCACGAACTTCGACATCGCGGTTCCTCCCAGGGTTTTTTGCGGCGGGGATTGTCCCAGACCGTGGCAACGGTCAAGGCGCCGACGGTGCCCGTGCCGGCAAACGCCCCTTCAGTCGAGGGCCGACGGCGCCCGCGCGCTCAACTGGGGCGACCTGTTGCCCTGGTGGGGAGCGGTCTTCGTCCAGGCGCAGGAGCAGGCGCTCGCGCATCGTCGCGCACGGCCCTGCAAAACAAAACGCCGACTGCAAGGTCGGCGTTTATGGCAGATGCTGCAGTGGGAGGCCTCACTGCCGGAATTGGTTGCGGGGGCAAGATTTGAACTTGCGACCTTTGGGTTATGAGCCCAACGAGCTACCAGGCTGCTCCACCCCGCGATCGTGGGCGAAATTCTACCATGGCAAGAAGCCCGTTCGAGGTCACAGGCCCACGCTGCCCAGCGTGGCTGCGAAGCGCTCCGCGTTCTGAAAGCCGACCACACGAACACCTTCGATCTCGCGTCCCTGGGCATCGAAAAAGATCGTTCCGGGTGGCCCGAACAGCCCGAACCGCTTGAGCAACTGGCGGTCGTCGGCGTTGTTGGCGGTGACGTCGGCCTTGAGCAGCACCGCGCGCGACATCTTGTCGGCCACCACCGGATCGGTGAACGTGAAGCGCTCCATCTCCTTGCAAGAGACACACCAGTCGGCATAAAAGTCGAGCATCACCGGGCGGCCCGGCGCCTTCAGCAGCTGATCAAGTTCGGCCACGCTGCGCACGGGCTGGAAGCGCGGGCCGGCATCGCTGCGCACGCTGCCGTTGCCGCGCGCCCAGTGCGACAGCGGCTGCAGCGGATCGTGGCCGCCCGACGCGGCGCCCACGATCTGCATCGCACCGAGGATCAGCGCCACCACGCCCAGCGCCTGCTTGAACCACGCGCGCGGCGCGCTGGCATGGCTGTGCTCGTGCCGGTCGAACGGGCGCAGCATGAAGCCGGTGACGAGCAGCAGCAGGCCCCAGGCGCCGAGCACGGTCCAAGACGGCAGCACCGGCTGCACGATCCAGATCGCCACCGCGAACAACAGCAAGCCGAAGGAGCGCTTGACCGCCGTCATCCACGGGCCCGACTTCGGCAACCAATCGCCGGCCGAGCCGCCCACCACCATCAGCGGCACGCTCATGCCGGCGGCAAGCGAGAACAGCGCCGACCCGCCGAGACTCACGTCACGCGTCTGGCTGATGAACACCAGCGCGCCGGCCAGCGGTGCGCTGACGCAGGGGCTGACGATCAGCGCCGACACCGCGCCCATGCCGAACACGCCGACAAGCTGGCCGGCGGGCAGGCGTTGCGAATGTTCGCTGATGCGCGTGGACCACGACGACGGCAGGCGCAGCTCATAGACGTCGAACATCGACAGCGCGAACAGCACCAACAGCGCGGCGAACAAGGCCAGCACCGGTGGCGACTGCAACCATGCGGCCAGACCTTCGCCGGCCAGGCCCGCTGCCACGCCGAGCGCCGCATACACCAGCGCCATGCCGAGAGAGTAGCTTGCCGCCAGTGATAGGGCCTTGCCGCGAGACACCGGCCCGCCGGAGCCGGCGATGATCGATGACAGGATCGGCAGCATCGGCAGCACACACGGCGTGAACGACAACGCCAGCCCCATCACGAAGAACGCACCGACGATGAGCCAGAAGCGGCCGCTCTTGAGCACGCTGTCGACGCCGCTGCCATCAAACCAAGAGAGGACGGCGCCGGCGGGCGCCGTGCTCGCCGCGACCGCGGCGGCACCTGACGTGGCGAGCGAGGAGAGTCCGGCCCCCGGAAGCGCATCCACGTTGGCCGCCGTGACGCGCGCGCTGCCGTCGCCGCCAAAGGCGGTGAGGCTGACCTGCGCCGTGCTCGTCATCGGCGGATAACACAGTCCGGCATCGGCGCAGCCCTGCGACACCACGCTCAATGCGAACCGCGCCGGTGCTTTCTCCACCGGCACGCGCACGCGCAGTTCGTTGCGATAGGTCTCGACGTCCTTCTGGAACGTCTCGTCGAACTTGATCTTGCCTTGCGGCATCACCACCGCACCGAGCGTGGCCTCGGGTGATTTCACCTCGAAGCGCTCGCGGTACATGTAGTAGTTGGGTGTGATCTGGAACAGCACCTCGACGTGGCGCTCGTCGGCCGCGCGCACCGACAGTCGGAACGCCTTTTCCGGCTCCAGGAACTGATCTTCAGCGGCGTGCGCGCCCAGTGACATCCACAGCGCAAGCGCCGCCAGGAGCCACAAACGCAAGTGCCCGGTGCTGAGAATGCGCGCGGTCATGGTGGTTTAGGAGCACATCGGAACCACAGGTTCCTCGCGGTCGATTGTCGCGCAGGGCCCGCAAACACAAAGGCCGGCGCAAGCGCCGGCCCCATCCGAACCGTGGCGCATGCCGCGCCCTGCGGGCGCTCAATCGGCCTTGGGCGCGCCCTCCGCGGCGGCCTCGTCGGCGGCCACCGGCTCCGGCCGGTCGACCAACTCGACGAAAGCCATCGGCGCATTGTCGCCGACGCGAAACCCCATCTTCAGGATCCGTGTGTACCCGCCGGGGCGCTTCTCGTAGCGCGGACCCAGCTCGCCGAACAGCTTGACCACCGCGTCGCGGTCGCGCAGGCGCGAGAACGCGAGGCGCTTGTTGGCCAAGCTGGGGCTCTTGCCCATCGTAATCAGCGGCTCGACGACCCGGCGCAGCTCCTTGGCCTTGGGCAGCGTGGTCTTGATCGCCTCGTGCGTCAGCAACGAGACGCACATGTTGCGCAGCATCGCCTGGCGATGCTCGCTGGTGCGGTTGAGTTTGCGGAGTCCGTGGCGGTGGCGCATGGCGCTTTCCTTTCGTTGTGAGCCCCGGCCGTGTCAGGTACCGGGGATTGCAAGCCGGCTCTTCTTGGGGGAGCCTTGATTCACGGCTTGCGCTTCTTCTTGATCGTGTGTGCTCAGCGCTTGTCGAGGCCTTGCGGCGGCCAGTTCTCGAGCCGCGCGCCGAGCGTGAGCCCGCGCGAGGCCAGCACTTCCTTGATCTCGTTCAAGCTCTTGCGGCCGAGGTTGGGCGTCTTCAGCAGCTCGGTCTCGGTGCGCTGGATCAGATCGCCGATGTAGTAGATGTTCTCGGCCTTCAGGCAGTTGGCCGAGCGCACGGTGAGCTCCAGCTCGTCGACGGGGCGCAGCAGGATCGGATCGAACTGCGTCTGGCGCTGCGCCGGCTGGTCGAACGCGGCGATCTCGCTGCCTTCGAGCTGCGCGAACACCGCGAGTTGCTCGACCAGGATCTTGGCCGACGCGCGGATCGCCTCTTCCGGGCTGATGGCGCCGTTGGTTTCGATCTCCATCACCAGCTTGTCGAGGTCCGTGCGCTGTTCGACGCGCGCGTTTTCCACCGCGTAGCTGACACGCTTGACCGGCGAGAACGACGCATCGAGCACGATGCGGCCGATGCTCTTGGTGGGCTCGTCGCCGAAGCGACGCAGGTTGCCCGGCACGTAGCCGCGGCCCTTCTCGACCTTGATCTGCATGTCGAGCTTGCCGCCTTGCGCCAGGTGCGCGATCACGTGATCGGGGTTGATGATCTCGACGTCGTGCGGGGTCTGGATGTCTCCGGCCGTGACCGGGCCCTCACCCTCCTTGCGCAGCACCAGCGTCACTTCATCGCGGTTGTGCAGGCGGAACACCACGCCCTTGAGGTTGAGCATGATGTTGACCACATCTTCGGCCACGCCGTCGACCGTGCTGTACTCGTGCAGCACGCCGGCAATCGTGACTTCGGTCGGCGCATAACCCACCATCGACGACAGCAGCACGCGGCGCAGCGCGTTGCCCAGCGTGTGACCGTAGCCGCGCTCGAAAGGCTCGAGCGTGACCTTGGCACGATGGCCGCCCAGCGGCTCGACATTGATGGCTTTGGGTTTCAGCAGATTGGTTTGCATTGCAGTCCTGTGTTCCTCTCAATACCCTCGGCTCGTTACACCGATAAGGCTGATGGACCATGCCGGGATGAAGAATGAATGCTTCGCACCCGGTAAGCGAAGCATCACCGGAATGGGCTGATGGCCAAGGGCCAGCAACCCGCTCTCGTTGTCCGCGTCAGCGCGAGTAGAGCTCCACGATGAGCGCTTCCTTGATGTCGGCACCGAACTGGTCCCGATCGGGCTGCTGCTTGAACACGCCCTGGAATTTGGACGAATCGACCTGCACCCACGCCGGCAGCCCCACCGATTCGGCCAGCTTCAGCGCGTCTTGCACGCGCAATTGTTTCTTGGCCTTGTCGCGCAGCCCGATCGTGTCGCCGGTCTTCACCTGGTACGACGCGATGTTGACCACCTTGTCGTTCACCGTGACCGCCTGGTGCGACACCAGCTGGCGCGCCTCGGCGCGGGTGGATCCGAAACCCATGCGGTACACCACGTTGTCGAGCCGCGACTCGAGGATGGCCAGCAGGTTGGCGCCGGTGTTGCCCTTGCGGCGCTCGGCTTCCTCGAAATAGCGGCGGAACTGGCGCTCCAGCACGCCGTACATGCGCTTGACCTTCTGCTTTTCGCGCAGCTGCAGGCCAAAGTCCGACGTGCGCGAGCCCGACGTGCGGCCGTGCTGGCCGGGCTTGCTGTCGAACTTGGCCTTGTCGCTGATCGCGCGGCGCGCGCTCTTGAGGTAGAGATCGGTGCCTTCGCGGCGGGCCAGCTTGGCCTTGGGTCCGAGATAACGTGCCACTTGCTTTCCTTCGATTGTCTATCTGACGCAAGCCCGATGCAGTTTCAAGGGCATCGGTCTGCGCGAGTCTGGCGGGTGTTGTTGTGTTTCGCTCAGACAGTGGGGCGAGTCGGCGTCAGATGCGCCTTCTCTTTTGCGGCCGGCAGCCGTTGTGCGGGATCGGCGTGACGTCGCTGATCGAGTTGATGCGGATACCGAGCGACGCCAGCGCTCGCACGCTCGACTCGCGACCGGGGCCCGGGCCCTTGATGCGCACGTCGAGGTTCTTGATGCCTTGTTCCTGCGCGGCGCGCCCGGCCGTCTCGGCGGCCACCTGGGCGGCGAACGGCGTGGACTTGCGCGAGCCCTTGAAGCCCTGGCCGCCCGACGAGGCCCAGGCCAGCGCACCACCCTGACGGTCGGTGATGGTGATGATGGTGTTGTTGAACGAAGCATGCACGTGCGCGATGCCGTCGGCCACGTTCTTGCGGACCTTCTTGCTGACGCGTCGTGCGGCGGTGTTGACGGGGGGTTTGGCCATGGTTCAGTGCCTCGAATGCGTGGCGGACTCAGTCGGCGCCGGGCCGCGCCCAAGCCGACTGACGCCCCCTTGGGGGGCAGCGAGCGAAGCGAGCGTGGGGGCTGACATTGGATTCACTTCTTCAGCGCAGCGGCGCCCTTCTTGGGGCCCTTGCGAGTGCGCGCGTTGGTGCGGGTCCGCTGGCCGCGCACCGGCAGCCCGCGGCGGTGCCGCATGCCGCGGTAGGTGCCCAGGTCCATCAGGCGCTTGATGTTGATCGAGATCTCGCGGCGCAGGTCACCTTCGATCGTGAGCCGGCCGATCTCTTCGCGGATCTTCTCGAGCTCGTGATCGGTGAGGTCCTTGATCTTCTTGGAGTAGGCGATGCCGACCGTATCGCAGATCTTCTGCGCAGTCGGTCGGCCGATGCCGTAGATGGAGGTGAGCCCGATCTCGGCGTGTTTGTGCACGGGGATGTTGATGCCAGCGATGCGTGCCATGGTGGTCCTCTAGGTCTTCAGCCCTGACGCTGCTTGTGACGCGGGTCGGTGCAGATCACGCGCACGACGCCCTTGCGCCGGATGACTTTGCAGTTGCGGCACATCTTCTTCACCGATGCAGAGACTTTCATTGCTCGTTCTCCAGAACTCGTTCACTTGGCGCGGAACACGATGCGGGCGCGCGTCAAGTCATAGGGGGTGAGCTCCACCGTCACCTTGTCGCCCGGCAGGATGCGGATGTAGTGCATGCGCATCTTCCCGGAGATGTGTCCCAGCACGACGTGTCCGTTTTCCAGTTTCACTCGAAAGGTGGCGTTGGGCAGGTTCTCGAGGATCTCGCCCTGCATCTGGATGACGTCGTCTTTCGCCATAAGGGTGGTCGGTGTCGCGTCTCGTCTTGTTCGTTCAGCTGGTCTTGAAATTCGCCTTCTTCAGCAGCGACTCGTACTGCTGGCTCATCACGTAGCTCTGCACCTGGGCCCAGAAGTCCATCGTGACCACCACGATGATCAGCAGCGACGTGCCCCCGAAATAGAACGGCACGTTGTACTTGAGCACCAGGAACTCCGGCAGGAGGCACACCGCGGTGATGTAGATCGCACCGGCCAGCGTCAGCCGCGACAGGATGCGGTCGATGTGCCGGGCGGTCTGCTCGCCGGGACGGATGCCGGGGATGAACGCGCCACTCTTCTTGAGGTTGTCTGCGGTCTCGCGGCTGTTGAACACCAGCGCCGTGTAGAAGAAACAGAAGAACACGATCATCGCGGCGTACAGCAGCACGTAGATCGGCTGTCCCGGCGACAGCGCCTGCGACAGGTCCTTCAGCCAGCGCAGACCATCGCCGGTGGCGAACCAGCCGACGATCGTGGCCGGCAGCAGGATGATCGACGACGCAAAGATCGGCGGGATCACGCCCGACATGTTGAGCTTCAGCGGCAGGTGCGAGCTCTGACCGCCGTAGACCTTGTTCCCGACCTGCCGCTTGGCGTAGTTGACCAGGATCTTGCGCTGTCCGCGCTCGACGAACACCACCGCGAACGTCACCAGGACCACCAGGGCGATGATGAACAACGCCACGATGATGCTCATCGCGCCGGTGCGCACCAGCTCGCCCAGACCTGCGATCGCGCTGGGCAATCCCGCCGCGATGCCGGCGAAGATCAAGATCGAGATGCCGTTGCCCAGGCCGCGCTCAGTCACCTGCTCGCCGAGCCACATCAGGAACATCGTGCCGGCGGTGAGGCTCACCACGGCGGTCATGCGAAAGCCGAAGCCGGGCACCAGCACCAGGCCGGGCGAACCTTCCAACGCCAGCGCGATGCCGAGCGACTGGAACAGCGCCAGCCCGAGCGTGCCGTAGCGCGTGTACTGGGTGATCTTGCGCCGACCGGCCTCGCCTTCTTTCTTGAGCGCCTCCAGCGTCGGGACCACGTAGGTCATCAACTGCATGATGATCGACGCGCTGATGTACGGCATGATGCCCAGCGCGAACACCGTGAAGCGCGACAGCGCGCCGCCGGAGAACATGTTGAACAGGCTCAGGATGCCGCCGGCCTGGCTCTTGAACAGTTCCTGCAGCTGCACCGGGTCGATGCCGGGCACCGGGATGTGCGCGCCGATGCGGTAGACCACGAGCGCCATCAGCAAGAAGACCAGCCGGCGACGAAGGTCGCCGAACTTGCCGCTCTTGGCCAGTTGATTCGCTGAGGTGACCACCGGTGCCTACCTGTCGACTGTGTCGTTCGGTTGAGCTGCTGGATCACTCGGCGGCCGGCACGGCCTCGACCTTGCCGCCCGCGGCCTCGATGGCCGCCCTGGCGCCGACGGTCACGCCGATACCCTTCAGGCTCACCTTGCGCTTGAGCTCGCCGCTCTTGATGACCTTGACGGTCTTGACCCGCTCGCGCACCAAGCCCGCCGCCTTCAGCGTGAGCAGATCGACCTCGTCCTTGCCCAGACGCTCCAGTTCGCCGAGGGTGATCTCGGCGCTGAGCGCCAGCAGGCGTGACTTGAAGCCGCGCTTGGGCAAGCGGCGCTGCAGCGGCATCTGGCCGCCTTCGAAACCCACTTTGTGAAAGCCGCCGGCACGAGACTTCTGGCCCTTGTGGCCGCGTCCCGCGGTCTTGCCCAGGCCCGAACCCATGCCGCGGCCGACGCGGCGGCGCGCCTTCTTGCTGCCCTCGGCGGGCTTGATCGAATTGAGTCGCATGTGCTGTTCCTTGGCCTGCCGTCAGACGATCTGGACCAGGTATGAAACCTTGTCGACCATGCCGCGCACGGCGGGCGTGTCTTGCAGCTCGCGCACGCTGTTCAAGCGGCGCAGGCCGAGGCCGCGTACCGTGTCGCGGTGCGACTGCTTGCAGCCGATCGGGCTCTTGACGAGCTTGACCTTGAGGGTCTTGGTGTCTGCCATGACGGTTCCTTGGGTGGCGCGATCAGCTGAAGATCTCTTCCACCGTCTTGCCACGCTTGGCGGCGATCTCAGCCGGCGTCGACGAGTGCTTCAGCGCGTCCAGCGTGGCGCGCACCATGTTGTACGGGTTGGTCGAGCCGAGGCTCTTGGCCACGATGTCGGTGATGCCCATCACCTCGAACACCGCGCGCATCGGGCCGCCCGCGATGATGCCGTCACCTTGCTTGGCCGGCGCCATCAGCACCTTGGCCGAGCCATGCTCGCCGCGCAGGTTGTGGTGGATGGTGCCGTTCTTCAGCGCCACTTTGATCATGTTGCGGCGCGCCTGTTCCATCGCCTTTTGCACCGCCACCGGCACCTCGCGCGCCTTACCCTTGCCCATGCCGATGCGGCCGTCGCCGTCGCCCACCACCGTGAGCGCGGCAAAGCCCAGAATGCGACCGCCCTTGACCACCTTGGTCACGCGGTTCACCGAGATCATCTTTTCTTTCAGGCCGTCGTCGCGGCCTTCGTCCTGAACACGCGGTTGAAACTTCGCCATGAGGGTGTCCTATCTGGTTGCGCTCAGAACTGCAGCCCGGCTTCGCGCGCCGCGTCGGCCAGCGCCTTGATGCGGCCGTGGTATGCGAAACCGGCGCGATCGAACGCCACTTTCTCGATGCCGGCGGCCTTGGCACGCTCGGCGATGCGCTTGCCGACGATCGACGCCGCGGCGGCGTTGCCGCCCTTGCCCGCTGCGCCGAGTTGCGCCCGCAGGTCCTTCTCGACCGTGGAAGCCGATGCGAGGATGCGCGCGCCGTCGTTGGAAACGATGCTGGCGTAGATGTGCAGGTTGGAGCGGAATACGGTGAGGCGCGCCGCGTCCTGCTTGACGATGCGCACGCGCGTTTGGCGCGCGCGGCGCAGACGCTGGTCTTTCTTGTTCAGCATGGCGGCCGCTCCTTACTTCTTCTTCGTTTCCTTGAGGGAAACGCGCTCATCGGCATATCGAATGCCCTTGCCCTTGTAAGGCTCGGGCGGACGGATGGCGCGCACCTCGGCTGCGATCTGGCCTACCACCTGGCGATCGGCGCCCTTGATCACGATCTCGGTCTGTGTCGGCGTCTCGACCTTGATGCCGGCGGGCATGTCCTTGACCACCGGGTGCGAGAAGCCGATCTGCAGGTTGAGCTTCTGGCCCTGCGCCTGCGCGCGGAAACCCACGCCGACCAGCGTGAGCTTTCTCTCGAAGCCCTTGGACACGCCGTTGACCATGTTGCTGACCAGCGCGCGCATCGTGCCGCTCATCGCATTGGCCTGCACGCTCTCGTTGGCGGGCTCGAAGGTGACCTTGCCGGCGTCGTTCTTGACGCGCACATGGCTCGACAGCGCACGCGACAACGTGCCGTTGCCGCCCTTCACAGTGATCGTGTCGGCGGTGAGCTGCACGTCGACGCCCTTGGGCACGTCGATCGGCATCTTTCCTACGCGGGACATGTTCCGTTCTCCTCGGGCCGTTTACGCCACGTAGACCAGCACTTCGCCGCCCACGCCGGAGGCGCGGGCCTTGCGGTCCGTCATCACGCCCTTGGGCGTCGTGACGATCGCAACACCCAGCCCGTTCATCACCTGGGGCATCGTGTGGCGCCCCTTGTACACGCGCAGGCCAGGGCGGCTCACGCGCTCGATGCGCTCGATCACCGGACGCCCGGCGTAGTACTTGAGCGCGATCTCGAGCTCACTCTTGCCGGAATCGGCCTTGACCGAAAAACCGTCGATGTAGCCCTCGTCCTTCAACACCTGGGCGATCGCCACCTTCAGCTTCGACGAAGGCATCGTCACGACGGCCTTCTCCACGCCTTGCGCATTGCGGATACGCGTCAGCATGTCGGCGATCGGGTCACTCATGCTCATATGTGATCTCCTGCAGGGCCGCTCTTACCAGCTGGCCTTGACGACGCCGGGAATGTCGCCCTTGAACGCGAGCTCGCGGATCTTGCTGCGCGCCAACCCGAACTTGCGGAACGTGCCGCGCGGGCGCCCGGTGATGCCGCAGCGGTTGCGCAACCGCGTGGGGTTGGCATTGCGCGGCAACTGCTGCAGCTGCAGACGCGCGGCGTAGCGCTCTTCATCGGACTTCTTGGCGTCGTCGGCAATGGCCTTCAGCTCGGCGAACTTCTTGGCGTACTTGGCAACCAGCTTTTCGCGTTTTTCTTCGCGCTGCTTGAGGGAGAGTTTCGACACGGTGCGGACCCCTTATTGCTTGAACGGAAAACGGAAGGCGCCCAGCAGGGCCTTGCACTCGTCGTCCGACCTTGCGCTGGTCGTGATGCTGATGTTCAGACCCCGGATGGCGTCGATCTTGTCGTACTCGATCTCGGGGAAGATGATCTGTTCCTTGATGCCGACGTTGTAGTTGCCGCGGCCATCGAACGAGCGCCCCGAGATGCCGCGGAAGTCGCGCACGCGCGGCAGCGCGATGGTGACGAAGCGGTCAAGGAACTCGTACATGCGCACGCCGCGCAGCGTGACCATGGTGCCGATGGGCACGTTCTCGCGGATCTTGAACGCGGCGATCGCCTTGCGGCTCTTGGTGACCACGGGCTTCTGGCCGGCGATCTTGGTGAGGTCGCCGACGGCGTTGTCCATCACCTTCTTGTCGGCCACCGCCTCGCTGACGCCCATGTTCAGCGTGATCTTCTGCAGGCGCGGAACCTGCATCACGGTCTTGTAGCCGAACTTCTTCATCAGGTCGGGCACGACCTTCTCGCGGTAGAAGGTCTGCAGACGTGGCGGCGCACTGAGCTTGCTTTCGCTGCCGGCCGGTACCTTGGCCGCGGGCTTTTCCTTGCCGGCGGGCTTTTCCTTCGGCGCGGCCTTCTCGGCCTTGGCGGCCTTCGCCTTCGGGGCTTGTTCCTTGGTGGCCATGCTTGCCTCTTAAGCCTTGATCTCTTCGCCGCTGGACTTGAACACGCGGATCCCGTTGTCGCGCGTCTTGCGCTGCTTCTTCTCGTCGTCACTGAGCATCTTGAAGCCCACGCGGTCGGCCTTGCCCGTCTTGGCGTTGAAGATCGCCACGTTGGACTGATGGATCGGCAGCGTCTTGTCGACCACGCCGCCGGTGGTGCCCTTCAGCGGGTTGGGCTTGACGTGCTTCTTCACCACGTTGACGCCCTCGACGATGATGCGCTGTTCGTCGACGCGGCGCGTCACCGTGCCACGCTTGCCTTTGTCGCGACCGGTGGTCACGATCACCTGGTCGCCTTTGCGGATCTTGTTCATGCTGATACCTCGCAATCGGTGCTGTCAGAGCACCTCGGGAGCCAGCGACACGATCTTCATGAAGCGCTCGGTGCGCAGCTCGCGGGTCACCGGGCCGAAGATGCGTGTGCCGATCGGCTCGAGCTTGTTGTTGAGCAGCACCGCGGCATTGGCGTCGAACTTGATCAGCGAGCCGTCGGGCCGGCGCACGCCCTTGGCGGTGCGCACCACCACGGCGCTGTAGACCTCGCCCTTCTTGACGCGGCCGCGCGGCGCAGCTTCCTTGATCGACACCTTGATGATGTCGCCGATGCCGGCATAACGCCGCTTCGAGCCGCCCAGCACCTTGATGCACATGACGGACTTGGCGCCGGTGTTGTCCGCGACATCGAGCCGCGATTGCATTTGGATCATTGCTGTCCCCAACTTCTCCCGGATCGCCCCGTGCGGGGGATCACCGGTCAGTCTTGGGCCCGTTGGCCGCAGGGCGCAGGCGCCGTGCGGTGGGTTTGGGCAAAAAGCCGAAAAGGCGGGATGGGCCCGCCCGTTCAGCGAAGCTGCGGATTATGCCCTGGCCGTGGCCAGGGCGTCAAACGTCAGCGCAGTTCCTTGGCCTGGCGCAGCAATGTGTCGGCATCGCTGACCTCGAACTTGCCGGGCGCCTCGACATTGAGCGACTTGACCACACCGTCTTTCACCAGCATCGAATAGCGGTTCGAGCGCAGCCCCATCCCGCGGCCGGTGAGATCGAGCGTCAGGCCGGTGGCTTTGGCGAAGTCGGCGCTGCCGTCGGCCATCATCCGGACCTTGCCGCCGGACTTCTGGTCGCGACCCCAGGCGCCCATCACGAAGGCATCGTTGACCGAGGTGCACCAGATCTCGTCGACGCCGGCCGCTTTGAGTTCATCGGCGCGGGCGACATAACCCGGCACGTGCTTGGCCGAGCAGGTGGGCGTGAACGCGCCGGGCAGGCCGAAGACGGCGATGGTCTTTCCCGCCGAGGCCTTCTGGATGTCGAAGCTGTTGGGGCCGACCGTGCAGCCGTTGCCCTCGACCTCGATGAACTCCTGCAGCGTTCCCGCGGGCAGCTTGTCACCTACCTTGATCATGAGTCGGTCTCCTGGAGAAACGATTGGGGCCGGAGCGCCCATTCTTCCAGCGGTCCGGCCCTCGAGTTGCGCGCGGCGGCAATCACCCCACCGCGCGAGGCGTCGATCAGACGATGCGCGCTTTCTGCACCAAGCGGGTCACCACCCAGCTCTTGGTCTTGGAGATCGGGCGCGATTCGGCGATCTCGACCATGTCGCCCATCTTGAACTCGCCTTTCTCGTCGTGCGCGTGGTACTTGCGCGAGCGGCCGACGATCTTGCCGTACAGATCGTCCTTGACGCGGCGCTCCACCAGGACGGTCACGGTCTTGGCCCGCTTGTCGGAGACCACGCGGCCCACGAGCTTGCGTTGGTTCTTGCCCGGCGCACCGATGACGATTTCACCCACGGTCGAGGTCATTTGGCGGCCCCTTTCTTCTTCTCGGCGAGGATGGTCTTGGCACGCGCGATTTCACGGCGCGTGCGGGCCATCTGCGAGGTGTTGGTCAACTGCTGCGTGGCCTTCTGCATGCGCAGGCCGAAATGGGCCTTCAGCAGATCGGAGACTTCCTTCTCCAGCGCCGCCACGTCCTTGGCGCGCAGTTCGGATGCTTTCATCTGGATTCCTTCGCGGCTCGGCGCCCGCCCGGCCGCCCGAAGGGCGCCGACGCCCCTTCGGGGGGCAGCGAACGAGGTGAGCGTGGGGGCTTCATTTCATGTCAGGCGCCGACCTGGCGCGACACGAACGTGCAGCGCAACGGCAACTTGGCCGCCGCCAGCGTGAATGCCTCGCGTGCCAGCGCTTCAGGCACGCCGTTGAGCTCGTACAGCACCTTGCCCGGCGTGATCTCGGCCACGTAGTACTCCGGGTTGCCCTTGCCGTTGCCCATGCGCACTTCGGCCGGCTTCTGCGAGATCGGCTTGTCCGGGAAGATGCGGATGAACACGCGGCCGCCGCGCTTGATGTGGCGCGTGATGGCGCGACGCGCGGCCTCGATCTGGCGCGCCGTGAGGCGGCCGCGTTCGGTAGCCTTGAGACCGTACTCTCCGAACGACACGGCGGCACCGCGCGTGGCCACGCCGGTGTTGCGGCCTTTCTGCTCCTTGCGGAACTTGCGACGGGCGGGTTGCAGCATGCTTACTCTCCTTTGCCCTCGCCGGCCTTCGGCGCGACGACCTTGCGCACGCGCTTGACGGCGGGTTTGGCCGGTGCCGCACCCGGCGCGGCCGGGTTGACTGCGGCAGCATCGACCGGCTTGGCGACTTCGGGCGCTTCGGCGCGCGGCGCACGTTCGCCGGGACGGCCGCGGCCGGGTCCGCCGGGCGGCGCGCCGCGCGGCGCGCGACGCGGACGGCGATCGTCTTCCTGCGTCTCGGCCTTCGGCGCCGCACCCGGGGCGTCTGCGCGCCCGAGGTTGTCGCCGCGGTAGACCCAGACCTTGACGCCGATGACGCCGTAGGTGGTCTTGGCCTCGGAGAAGCCGTAGTCGATGTCGGCGCGCAGCGTGTGCAGCGGCACACGGCCTTCGCGGTACCACTCGGTGCGCGCGATCTCGATGCCGTTCAGGCGGCCGGCACTCATGATCTTGATGCCCTGCGCACCCAGACGCATCGCGTTTTGCATCGCGCGCTTCATCGCGCGGCGGAACATGATGCGCTTCTCGAGCTGCTGGGTGATCGATTCGGAAATCAGCTGCGCATCGATCTCGGGCTTGCGCACCTCCTCGATGTTGACCGCCACCGGCACGCCGAGCCGGCGCGCCAGCTCGGCCTTGAGGTTCTCGATGTCCTCGCCCTTCTTGCCGATCACGACGCCCGGACGCGCCGAGAAGATCGTGATGCGCGCGTTCTTCGCCGGGCGCTCGATCAGGATGCGAGAGACCGCGGCGTTCTTCAGGCGCTTCTTCAGGTACTCGCGCACCTGCAGATCTTCGGCCAACATGCTGGCGAAGTTGCGCGTGCCGGCGTACCAGCGCGACGACCAGGCCCGCGTCACGGGCAGTCTGAAACCGGTCGGATGGATCTTTTGTCCCATGGGGAACCTTTCAGGCGCTCGTCAGTTGCCGACGGTCACGTAGATATGGCAGGTGCCTTTGCTGATGCGGTTGCCGCGGCCCTTGGCGCGCGCACGAAAGCGCTTCAGCGTGGCGCCTTGCTCGACGTAGATCGACTTGACCTTCAGCTCGTCGATGTCGGCGCCGTCGTTGTGCTCGGCATTGGCGATCGCCGACTCCAGCGCCTTCTTGACGATCACCGCGGCCTTGCGTGGCGTGAAGCTCAGGATGTTGAGCGCCTGGTCGACTTTCTTGCCGCGGATCAGGTCGGCCACCAGGCGGCCCTTGTCGGCCGACAGGCGCACGCCGCGCACGATCGATTTGGTTTCGGTTGCCATCTCGCCGCCCCTTACTTCTTCACGGCCTTCTTGTCCGCCGGGTGACCCTTGAAGAGGCGGGTCGCGGCGAACTCGCCGAGCTTGTGGCCGACCATCTGGTCGGTCACGTACACCGGCACGTGCTGTTTGCCGTTGTGCACCGCGATCGTCAGGCCGATGAAATCGGGCAGGATCGTCGAGCGGCGCGACCAGGTCTTGATCGGCTTCTTGTCCTTGGTGGCCGAGGCCTTCTCGACCTTGCCCATCAGGTGGTGGTCCACGAACGGACCCTTTTTCAGTGAACGTGCCATCTCTTAGGCCTCTCTCACTTCTTGCGGCGCGAGACGATCATCGTCTGCGTGCGCTTATTCTTGCGGGTGCGGTAGCCCTTGGTCAGCGTGTTCCAGGGCGACACCTGCGGCCGCGCCTCGCCGGTGCGGCCTTCGCCGCCGCCGTGCGGGTGGTCGATCGGGTTCATCGCCACGCCACGCACGGTGGGACGGATGCCCTGCCAACGGATCGCACCGGCCTTGCCGTAGTGGCGCAGGTTGTGCTCCTCGTTGCTGACCTCGCCGATGGTGGCGCGGCAGTCGATGTGGATCTTGCGCACTTCGCCGGAGCGCATGCGCACCTGGGCGTAGGTGCCCTCGCGCGCCATCAGCGTGACCGAGGCGCCGGCCGAACGCGCGATCTGCGCGCCCTTGCCAGGCAGCATCTCGACGCAGTGGATCGTCGAGCCCACTGGGATGTTGCGAATCGGCAGCGTGTTGCCGGCCTTGATCGGCGCCTCGGCCCCCGACACCAGCTGTGCGCCCACCTCGAGTCCGCGCGGCGCAATGATGTAGCGGCGCTCGCCGTCGGCATAGCACAGCAGCGCGATGTGCGCGGTGCGGTTCGGGTCGTACTCGATGCGTTCGACCTTGGCCGGAATGCCGTCCTTGTTGCGCTTGAAGTCCACCACGCGATAGTGGTGCTTGTGACCACCGCCTTTGTGGCGCATCGTGATGTGGCCGTTGTTGTTGCGGCCGGACTTCTGCTTCTGGGGCTCGAGCAGCGACGCTTCGGGCGCACCCTTGTGCAGGTGCTTGTGCACCACCTTCACCACGGCGCGGCGGCCGGGCGACGTGGGCTTGACTTTGATGACGGCCATTTAAGCGGCCTCCCCGGAGAAGTTGAGCTGCTGGCCTTCCTTCAGCGACACATACGCCTTCTTGATGTGGTCGCGGCGGCCGATCGAACGCCCGAAGCGCTTGGTCTTGCCCTTTTGGTTGACGATCTGCACCGAGGCGACCTCGACCTTCTGCGCGGCGAACATCAGCTCGACGGCCGCCTTGATCTCGGGCTTGGTGGCGTTGCGCAGCACCTTGAACAGCACCTGGTTGTGCTTCTCGCCGACGCGCGTGGCCTTTTCGGACACGATCGGCGCCACCAGGATCTGAGCCAGGCGGCTTTCGTCGAACTTGGGCCGGGCAATGGGGGCGGGGGCGGCTGTGCTCATTGGGTCACCTCCGTGCCGTACATCTGCTTGAGCTGCTCGATCGCGCCCTTGGTCACCAGCACCTTCTTGTAGAACACCAGCGACAGCGGATCGGCGTAGCGCGGCTCGACGACCAGCACGTTGGCCAGGTTGCGCGAGGCAAGCGCCAGGTTCTCGTCGACGCTGTCGGCGATCACGAGCACCGAGTCCAGACCCATCGCCTTGAACTTGGCGGCCAGCAGCTTGGTTTTGGGTGCGTCGACCTTGATCGAATCGACCACCGCCAGCCGACCGTCGCGCGCGAGCTGCGACAGGATCGACGCCATGCCAGCGCGGTACATCTTCTTGTTCAGCTTGTGGCTGAAGTTCTCGTCCGGGCTGTTCGGGAAGGTGCGGCCACCGCCTCGCCACAGCGGCGAGCTGGTCATGCCGGCGCGCGCACGGCCCGTTCCCTTCTGGCGCCACGGCTTCTTGGTGCTGTGCTTCACCGTCTCGCGGTTCTTCTGTGCCCGCGTACCCTGACGGGCGTTGGCCTGGAACGCCACCACCACCTGGTGGATCAGCGCCTCGTTGTAGTCGCGCGCGAACACGGTGTCGGGTGCATCGACTTTCGACGTGGCTTGGCCCTGGTCGTTGAGGAGCTCGAGCTGCATCACTTGGCTCCCTTCTTGGCGCGCTGACGCACCGCCGGGTGCACGGTCACGAAACCGGTCTTGGCGCCCGGCACCGCGCCCTTGACCAGCAACAGCGAACGCGCTTCATCGACGCGCACGACGTCAAGGTTCTGCGTGGTGACGGTCTCGTCGCCCATGTGCCCGGACATGCGTTTGCCCGGAAACACGCGACCCGGATCCTGCGCCATCGAGATCGAGCCCGGCACGTTGTGCGAACGGCTGTTGCCGTGCGACGCGCGCTGCGAGCCGAAGTTGTGCCGCTTGATGGTGCCGGCAAAGCCCTTGCCGATCGACGTGCCCTGCACGTCGACCTTCTGACCGGCAGCGAACAGCGTGACCGGGACGGTTGCACCAGGCTTGTACTGCCCGACCACCTCGGCAGATACGCGGAACTCGCGCAGAAGCTCGCCGGCCTCGACACCCGCCTTGGCCAAGTGGCCGGCTTCGGGCTTGGTGACGCGTGAGGATTTGCGCGAGCCGAACGCGACCTGGAGCGCGTTGTAGCCGTCGGTCGCTTCGGTCTTGACCTGCGTGACGCGGTTGTTGGACACGTCCAGCACGGTCACGGGCACGGCATCGCCGTCGTCCGTGAAGATGCGCATCATGCCCACCTTGCGGCCCAGCAAGCCGAGACGATGGCCTTGTTCGGCGGTCGTCATGGTTCGTTCTCCAGCACCGGTCAGCCCGGCGCCTTTGTTTCACATGCCCGACATCGATTGGCCGGGCTGGTTGGCCCGGCATCGATTGCCGGGCTGGTTGACTGCCGCCCGGGAGCCAAAGAGCCCCAAGCGGCGAGCCAGCGAGTATAGCGGATGCAGCCAGAGGCCGCACCGCCCGCCCGCTCAGGCGATCACTGCAACTTGATCTCGACGTCGACGCCCGCGGGCAGATCGAGCTTCATCAACGCATCGACCGTCTTGTCGGTGGGGTCAACGATGTCCATCAGCCGCTGATGCGTGCGGATCTCGAACTGGTCGCGGCTGGTCTTGTTGACATGCGGCGAACGCAGGATGTCGAAGCGCTGCTGGCGCGTGGGCAGGGGCACAGGCCCCTTGACGATGGCGCCGGTGCGCTTGGCGGTGTCGACGATCTCGAGCGCTGACTGGTCGATCAGCTTGTAGTCGAATGCCTTCAAGCGGATCCGGATCTTCTGTTTGGCCATGATGTTTCCTAAAGAGCGAATATGGTGCGGCCCCCAGGGCTGCACCGCACAGATCGTGAGGGGCCGGTCGCCAATGCCGCCGGGCCGCCCCAAGGCATTGGCGAACCCCTCGAGGGTGGGTGCCGGGCAGGCCCGAAAGGGTCTGTGGCACCCGGGGCACCATCTACTCGATGATCTTGGCCACGACGCCGGAGCCGACGGTGCGGCCGCCTTCGCGGATGGCGAAGCGCAGGCCCTCTTCCATCGCGATCGGGGCGATCAGCTTGACGGTGATGCTGACGTTGTCGCCGGGCATCACCATCTCCTTGTCCTTGGGCAGCTCCACCGCCCCGGTGACGTCGGTGGTGCGGAAGTAAAACTGCGGCCGGTAGTTGTTGAAGAACGGCGTGTGCCGCCCGCCCTCTTCCTTGCTCAGCACGTAGATCTCGGCCGTGAAGTGGGTGTGCGGCTTGATGCTGCCGGGCTTGCACAGCACCTGCCCGCGCTCGACTTCTTCGCGCTTGGTGCCGCGCAGCAGGATGCCGACGTTGTCGCCGGCCTGGCCCTGGTCCAGCAGCTTTCTGAACATCTCCACCCCGGTGCAGGTGGTCTTTTGCGTGGCCCGGATGCCGACGATCTCGATTTCGTCGCCCACCTTGACCACACCGCGCTCGACCCTTCCGGTGACCACGGTGCCGCGGCCGCTGATGCTGAAGACGTCTTCCACCGGCATCAGGAACGCTCCGTCGATGGCGCGCTCGGGCTGCGGGATGTACGCATCCAGCGCGTCGGCGAGCTTCATGATGGCGCCTTCGCCCATCTCGCCTTTGTCGCCTTCCATCGCAAGCTTGGCGCTGCCTTTGACGATGGGGGTGTCGTCACCGGGGAATTCGTACTTGCTCAAGAGCTCGCGCACTTCCATCTCGACGAGCTCCAGCAGCTCGGCGTCGTCGACCATGTCGCACTTGTTCATGAAGACGATGATGTATTTCACCCCGACCTGGCGCGCCAGCAGAATGTGCTCGCGGGTCTGCGGCATCGGGCCGTCGGCAGCACTGACCACCAGGATCGCCCCGTCCATCTGCGCCGCCCCGGTGATCATGTTCTTCACGTAGTCGGCGTGGCCGGGGCAGTCCACGTGCGCGTAGTGCCGCTTGGCGGTCTCGTATTCAACGTGCGCGGTGTTGATGGTGATGCCGCGCGCCTTCTCCTCCGGCGCCGCGTCAATCTGGTCGTACGCCTTGGCCTCACCACCGAACTTCGACGCCAGCACCGAGGTCATCGCCGCCGTCAGCGTCGTCTTGCCGTGGTCCACGTGCCCAATCGTCCCCACGTTCACGTGCGGCTTCTTGCGTTCGAACTTGCCTTTTGCCATTTGAGTCTCTCCGTATCAAAGAGCGTAAAAATCAACCTGACAGGGCTCGCGCCAGCGAGCCCGCTACCGTTGTTGTCTACTTCGTCCTGGCGTTGATGATTGCCTCGGCCACGTTCTTCGGGGCCTCGGCGTAGTGCTTGAACTCCATCGTGTACGTCGCGCGGCCCTGCGACATCGAGCGCAAGGTGGTCGAGTAGCCGAACATCTCCGACAGCGGCACTTCGGCCTTGATGACCTTGCCGCCGCCTGGCATATCGTCCATGCCCTGCACCATGCCGCGCCGTGAGCTGAGGTCGCCCATCACCGAGCCGGCGTAGTCCTCCGGCGTCTCGACCTCCACGGCCATCATCGGCTCGAGCAGCACGGGGCTGGCCTTGCGGCAGCCATCCTTGAAGCCGATCGATGCGGCCATCTTGAACGCGTTTTCGTTCGAGTCGACCTCGTGGTACGAACCGAAGGTCAGCGTGACCTTGACGTCGACGACCGGATAACCCGCCAGCACGCCGTTGGGCAGCGAATCCTCGATGCCCTTGTTGACCGCGGGAATGAACTCGCGCGGCACGACGCCGCCCTTGATTGCGTCGACGAACTCGAATCCTTTGCCGGGCTCCTGCGGCTCGATCTTGAGCACCACGTGGCCGTACTGGCCCTTGCCGCCCGACTGGCGCACGAACTTGCCTTCGATGTCGCTCACGGGCTTGCGGATCGTCTCGCGGTAGGCCACCTGCGGCTTGCCGACGCTGGCTTCGACGCCGAATTCGCGCTTCATGCGGTCGACGATGATCTCCAGGTGCAGCTCGCCCATGCCGGAGATGATGGTCTGGCCGCTCTCTTCGTCGGTGCGCACGCGAAACGACGGGTCCTCCTGCGCCAGGCGGCCCAGCGCGACGCCCATCTTCTCCTGGTCGGCCTTGGTCTTGGGCTCCACGGCCTGCGAGATGACCGGCTCGGGGAACACCATGCGTTCCAGCGTGATGATCGAGTCGGGATCGCACAGCGTCTCGCCAGTGGTGACATCTTTCAGACCCACGCAGGCGGCAATGTCGCCCGCCAGGATCTCCTTGATCTCCTCACGCTGGTTGGCGTGCATTTGAAGGATACGACCGATGCGCTCCTTCTTGCCGCGGATCGGGTTGTAGACCGAGTCGCCCGACTTCAACACGCCGGAGTACACACGCACGAACGTGAGCTGGCCGACGTAGGGGTCGGTCATCAGCTTGAACGCGAGCGCGGCGAACTTCTCTTTGTCGTCGGCCTTGCGCGAGGTCTCTTTTTCATCATCGTCGGTGCCTTGCACCGGCGGGATGTCGATCGGCGAGGGCATGAACTCGATCACGGCGTCCAGCATGCGCTGCACGCCCTTGTTCTTGAACGCGGTGCCGCACAACATCGGCTGGATCTCGCCGGCGATGGTGCGCAGGCGCAGGCCCTGGCGGATCTCGTCCTCGGTCAGGTCGCCCGACTCGAGGTACTTGTTCATCAGCGGCTCGGACGCCTCGGCGGCGGCCTCGATCATGCTCTCGCGCCACTTCTGGCATTCGGCCTCGAGGTCAGCCGGGATCGGGCCGTACTCGAATTTCATGCCCTGGCTCGGTTCGTCCCAGATGATGGCTTTCATCTTGAACAGGTCGACCACGCCCTTGAAGTTCTCTTCCGCGCCAATCGGCACGACGATCGGGATCGGGTTGGCCTTCAGGCGCGCCTTCATCTGGTCGTAGACCTTGAAGAAGTTGGCGCCGGTGCGATCCATCTTGTTGACGAACGCCAGGCGCGGCACCTTGTACTTGTTGGCCTGGCGCCAGACGGTTTCGCTCTGCGGCTGCACGCCGCCCACCGCGCAATAGACCATGCACGCGCCGTCCAGCACGCGCATGCTGCGCTCGACCTCGATCGTGAAGTCGACGTGTCCGGGAGTGTCGATGATGTTGATGCGGTGTTCGGGGTACGACAGGTCCATACCCTTCCAGAAGCAGGTGGTGGCCGCCGACGTGATGGTGATCCCGCGCTCCTGCTCCTGCTCCATCCAGTCCATCGTGGCGGCACCATCGTGCACTTCACCGATCTTGTGGTTCACGCCGGTGTAGTAGAGGATGCGCTCGGTGGTCGTGGTCTTGCCGGCATCGATGTGCGCCGAAATACCGATGTTTCGGTAGCGCTCGATGGGGGTCTTGCGGGACATGATTCACTCCAAATGCAGGAGCCGCCTACAGGGCTGGGATCAACCCTGATGAGCGGCCGCGCGGGTCAAAAGGTCGGTTCGAACTCAGAAGCGGAAGTGCGAGAACGCCTTGTTGGCCTCGGCCATGCGATGCACCTCGTCACGCTTCTTCATCGCACCGCCGCGACCCTCGCTGGCTTCCAGCAATTCGTTGGCCAGGCGCGCGGCCATCGACTTCTCGCCGCGCTTGCGCGCCGACTCCTTGAGCCAGCGCATCGCCAGCGCGACGCGGCGGATGGGCCGCACCTCCACGGGCACCTGGTAGTTCGCGCCACCGACGCGCCGCGACTTCACCTCGACCATCGGCTTCACGTTGTTCAACGCGGTCAGGAAGATCTCCATCGGGTCCTTGCCCGCCTTCTTTTCGACCTGGTCGAGCGCGCCGTAGATGATCGACTCGGCCACCGCCTTCTTGCCGGATTCCATGATGACGTTCATGAACTTCGAGAGGTCCACCGAGCCGAACTTCGGATCGGGGAGGATCTCGCGCTTGGGAACTTCGCGACGACGTGGCATGGGAGCTTTCCTTCCTTCGATTTCAGTTGGGTGAACCTTCGGGTTCACGCCTCGAAGGGCCATGCGGGCCCTTCACTTACTCGCCGGTCCAACGGGATCCGGCTTCACCGTAGCCGGTCCTGCGGACCGGCTATCGTTGTTGGCGCGCGTAGCGCGCCTTACGCCTTCTTCGGCCGCTTGGCGCCGTACTTGGAGCGCGACTGCTTGCGATCCTTGACGCCCTGAAGGTCGAGCGAGCCGCGCACGATGTGGTAACGCACGCCCGGCAGGTCCTTGACCCGGCCGCCGCGCACCAGCACCACCGAGTGCTCCTGCAGATTGTGGCCTTCGCCGCCGATGTAGGAGATCACCTCGAAGCCGTTGGTCAGGCGCACCTTGGCCACCTTGCGCAGCGCCGAGTTGGGCTTCTTGGGCGTGGTGGTGTACACGCGGGTGCACACGCCGCGGCGTTGCGGCGAGTTCTGCATCGCGGGCGACTTGCTCTTGGTCGCTTCGACCTTGCGGCCGAGGCGCACGAGCTGGTTGATGGTGGGCATGGCTGAAACGGTTCCGGTGTGGGTGGCGCTTGCGTTCAACGGCACAATGCCGAGCGCTCCGGATGGGCCAAGCAGGTCTGGACCGACTTGGAGCCGCCCAACAAAGAGCGCGAGCAGAATCTGCCGAAAAGCCGCGGATTATATGCCGCTGACAGAAGGCCTCACAAGAAACGGGCGCGCGCGGTGCTGGCTCAGGAAGACACGACCGCGCGCCCGGGTCCGGGACGGCAGCCGATGAGCGGGCCTCCGCGTGACGCCCCGCGCGTGGTGATCGATACCAATGCGTTGCTCGATTGGCTCGTGTTCCGGGAGCCGGCCGCCGTCGCTTTGGGGTCTGCCATCGAGCGGCGGCAATGGCTCTGGTGCGCCACGCCACCGATGCTTGCCGAGTGGCGCGCCGTGGTGCAGGTCCCCCTGGCCGGCCGCTGGGAGGCGAACAGGGAGCATGCGCTAACTATCGATGCGAGCCAATGGGTCGAGATGCGTGCGATGCCCGCACTGCCGTGCGCGACGCTGGAGTGCCGCGATCCGACCGACCAGATGTTCATCGACCTGGCCCTGACGTGCCGGCCATCCTGGCTGGTCACGCGCGACCGCGCGCTGTTGAGCCTGCGGCGGCGCGCAGCCCAGCAGGGGGTGGCGATCGGCACAGCCCAACAGTGGCAGCTGCGGCAACTGCAGGCCGGCCAGATCGCCAGCGAGCCATGAAAAAAGGGCGGCCCGCAGGCCGCCCCTGATCTCCGGCTCGGACCGCTTCACTCGGTCGTGGTCTCGCCGCCACCGGCGCTGGCGGCGGCAGCCGTCTGCGCGTCGACGCTGGCCAGTTGCGCGGCCGCCAGCTCTTCGGCTTCCTGCAGCGCGATGGCACGACGCTCGCTCTCGTCCATTTCTTCCTTGGCCTTGCGTGCCTGGTGGTACGCCATGCCGGTACCCGCCGGAATGAGGCGGCCGACGATGACGTTTTCCTTCAGGCCGCGCAGCTCGTCGCGCTTGCCCATGATGGCCGCCTCGGTCAGCACGCGCGTGGTCTCCTGGAAAGAGGCCGCGGAGATGAACGAGTCGGTCGACAGGCTGGCCTTGGTGATGCCGAGCAGCAGGTCGGTGTAGGTGGCCGGCAGCTTGTCCTCCGAACGCAGGCGGTCGTTGGTGTCGAACAACTCCGAGCGCTCGACCTGCTCGCCGGCGATGTAGTTCGCATCGCCGGGGTTGGCCACCGCCACCCGACGCAGCATCTGCCGCACGATCACTTCGATGTGCTTGTCGTTGATCTTCACGCCCTGCAGGCGGTAGACGTCCTGCACCTCGTCGACGATGTAGCGCGCCAGCTCCTCGACGCCCAGCAGGCGCAGGATGTCCTGCGGGTCGGCCGGACCATCGACGATCAGCTCGCCCTTGTTCACCACCTGGCCTTCGTGCACCAGGATGTTCTTCTCCTTGGGCACCAGCTCTTCGTAGACCTTGCCATCGGGGTCGGTGATCTGCAGGCGCACCTTGCCCTTGGTCTCCTTGCCGAACGACACCGTGCCGGTGATCTCGGCCAGCGTGCCCTTGTCCTTGGGGCTGCGAGCCTCGAACAGTTCGGCCACCCGCGGCAAGCCGCCGGTGATGTCGCGCGTCTTCTGACCTTCCACCGGGATGCGCGCCAGCACCTCGCCGGGCGCGAGGTCCTGCCCGTCGCGGATCTGGATCAGCGAGCCGACCGGGAAGCCGATCGTCACCGAGTGGTCGGTGCCGGGGATCTTCACCTCCTGAGCCATGCTGTCGAGCAGCTTGACCTGCGGGCGCACGACCTTGGCCGCGCCGCGGCGCTTGGGGTCGATGACCACCAAGGTCGACAGGCCCGTCACTTCGTCGACCTGCTTGGCCACCGTGACGCCTTCTTCGACGTTCTCGAACTTCGCGCGGCCGGCGAACTCGGTGATGATCGGTCGCGTCAGCGGGTCCCAGGTGGCGAGCACCGTGCCGGCCTTGATCTGCTGATCGGCCTTCACATTCAGCGTGGCGCCGTACGGCACCTTGTGGCGCTCGCGCTCGCGGTGATGGCTGTCGAGGATGATCACTTCGCCGGAGCGCGCGATCACCACCAGCTCGCCCTTGGCGCTGGTCACGTAGCGCATCGTCGTGTTGAAGCCGACGATGCCGTCGGACTTGGCTTCCACGTTGTTGGCCACGGCCGCCCGCTGCGCCGCGCCACCGATGTGGAACGTGCGCATCGTCAGCTGCGTGCCGGGCTCGCCGATCGACTGCGCCGCGATCACGCCGACCGCCTCGCCCACGTTGACCAGACCGCCGCGACCGAGGTCGCGGCCGTAGCACCTGGCGCAGATGCCGAAGCGGGTCTCGCAAGTGAGCGGCGTGCGCACCTTGACCTCGTCGACGCCGGCCGTCTCGATGTCGTCGAGCGCCTCTTCGTCGAGCATGGCGCCGGCCTCCACGATCGTCGACTGGGTCTCCGGGTGCAGCACGTCGACCGCGGCCACGCGGCCGAGGATGCGGTCGCGCAGCGATTCGATCACCTCGCCGCCCTCGACCAGCGCACGGGTCGCAAAACCGTTGCCGGTGCCGCAGTCGTCCTGCGTCACCACGAGGTCCTGCGTCACGTCGACCAGGCGCCGCGTCAGGTAGCCCGAGTTCGCGGTCTTCAGCGCCGTGTCGGCCAGGCCCTTGCGGGCGCCGTGCGTCGAGTTGAAGTACTGCAGCACGTTCAGGCCTTCGCGGAAGTTGGCCGTGATGGGCGTTTCGATGATCGAGCCGTCGGGCTTGGCCATCAGGCCACGCATGCCCGCGAGCTGGCGGATCTGCGCCGCACTGCCGCGAGCGCCGGAGTCGGCCATCATGTAGATCGAGTTGAACGACTCCTGCTCGGTGGCACGGCCGTTGCGGTCGGTGACCTTCTCCTTGGAGAGCTGGCTCATCATGACCTTGCCGACTTCGTCGCCGGTCTTGCCCCAGATGTCCACCACCTTGTTGTAGCGCTCGCCGGCGGTGACGAGACCCGAGACGTACTGCTGCTCGATCTCCTTCACTTCCTTTTCGGCGCGTTCGATCAGCCCGTGCTTCTCCTTGGGCACCAGCATGTCGTCGATCGAGATCGAGATGCCGGCGCGCGTGGCCAGGCGGAAGCCCGACTGCAGCAGGCGGTCGGCGAACACCACCGTCTCCTTCAGACCGCAGCGACGGAAGGACGCGTTGATGAGGCGCGAGATCTCCTTCTTCTTCAGCGTCTTGTTGATGTTGGAGAACGGCAGACCCTTGGGCAGGATCTCCGACAGCAGCGCGCGGCCGACCGTGGTCTCGACCAATCCGGTCTGCGGCACGAACTCGTTGCCGTTGCCCTTGTCCCTGACCCATTCGGTCAAGCGCACCGACACGCGCGCGGTGATTTCCACCATGTCGTTGTCGAGCGCACGCTGCACCTCGGCGAGGTCGCCGAAGATCATGCCTTCGCCCTTGCCATTGACGCGCTCGCGCGTGGCGTAGTACAGGCCCAGCACCACGTCCTGGCTCGGCACGATCGACGGCTCGCCGTTGGCCGGGAACAGCACGTTGTTGGACGCCAGCATCAGCGCGCGCGCCTCCATCTGCGCCTCGATGGACAGAGGCACGTGCACGGCCATCTGGTCGCCGTCGAAGTCGGCGTTGAACGCCGCACACACCAGCGGATGCAGCTGGATCGCCTTGCCTTCGATCAACACCGGCTCGAACGCCTGGATGCCGAGGCGGTGCAGCGTCGGTGCGCGGTTCAAGAGCACCGGGTGCTCCTTGATCACCTCTTCCAGGATGTCCCACACCACCGGCGTGCCGGACTCGACTTCCTTCTTCGCCGCCTTGATCGTGGTGGCGATGCCCATCGCCTCCAGACGCGAGAAGATGAACGGCTTGAACAACTCGAGGGCCATCAGCTTGGGCAGGCCGCACTGGTGCAGCTTGAGCGTCGGACCCACGGTGATCACCGAACGGCCCGAGTAGTCGACGCGCTTGCCCAGCAGGTTCTGGCGGAAGCGGCCGCTCTTGCCCTTGATCATGTCGGCCAGCGACTTCAGCGCGCGCTTGTTGGCACCGGTCATCGCCTTGCCGCGACGGCCGTTGTCGAGCAGCGAATCCACCGCCTCCTGCAGCATGCGCTTCTCGTTGCGCACGATGATCTCGGGCGCCTTCAGCTCGAGCAGCCGCGCCAGCCGGTTGTTGCGGTTGATGACGCGGCGGTACAGGTCGTTCAGGTCGGAGGTCGCGAAGCGACCGCCGTCCAGCGGCACCAGCGGCCGCAGGTCGGGCGGCAGCACCGGCAGCACCGACATCACCATCCACTCGGGCTTGATGCCGCTCTTCTTGAACGCCTCCAGCACCTTGAGGCGCTTGGAGTTCTTCTTGACCTTGAGCTCCGAGCCGGTCATGTCGCCGCGCAGCTTCTCGATCTCGACGTCGAGGTCGATGTCGCCAAGCAGCTTCTGCACCCCCTCGGCACCCATCAGCGCGACGAACTCGTCACCGTACTCGGTGCGCTTCGCGTCGTAGTCTTCCTCGGTCATGATGCTGAACTTCTTCAGCGGCGTCATGCCGGGGTCGACCACCACGTAGGCCTCGAAGTACAGCACGCGCTCGATGTCGCGCAGCGTCATGTCGAGCACCAGGCCCAGGCGCGACGGCAGGCTCTTCAGGAACCAGATGTGCGCGCACGGCGCGGCCAGGTCGATGTGACCCATGCGCTCGCGGCGCACCTTGGTCTGCGTGACCTCCACGCCGCACTTCTCGCAGATCACGCCGCGGTGCTTCAGGCGCTTGTACTTGCCGCACAGGCACTCGTAGTCCTTGATCGGCCCGAAGATCTTGGCGCAGAACAGGCCGTCGCGCTCGGGCTTGAAGGTGCGGTAGTTGATCGTCTCGGGCTTCTTCACCTCGCCGAACGACCACGAGCGGATCTTCTCCGGCGAGGCGATGCCGATCTTGATCGCATCGAAGTGCTCGTCGGGGGTGAATTGCTTGAAAAGGTCGAGTAGTCCCTTCATCCTTTTCTCCTATCAGTTCCGTTCCAGTTCAATGTCGATGCCAAGGGATCGGATCTCCTTGACCAGGACATTGAAGGACTCCGGCATGCCGGCATCGATGGCGTGCTCGCCCTTGACGATGTTCTCGTAGACCTTGGTGCGGCCGTTCACGTCGTCGGACTTCACCGTCAGCATCTCCTGCAGCACGTAGCTCGCGCCGTAGGCCTCGAGCGCCCACACTTCCATCTCGCCGAAGCGCTGGCCGCCGAACTGCGCCTTGCCGCCCAGCGGCTGCTGGGTGACGAGCGAGTACGGTCCGGTGGAGCGCGCGTGCATCTTGTCGTCCACCAGGTGGTGCAGCTTCAGCACGTGCATGTAGCCCACGGTGACCGGGCGCTCGAACGCCTCGCCGGTGCGCCCGTCGTGCAGCATCGCCTGCGTGCGCGTGGCCGTCAGGCCCTTGCGCGCGGCGACGTCGTCGGGGAACGCCAGCTGCAGCATGCCGCGGATCTCGCTCTCGGCCGCGCCGTCGAACACCGGGGTGGCGAACGGCACGCCCTGCGAAAGGTTCTCCGCCATCTCCAGCACCTCGGCATCCGCCATGCGCTCCAGCGTCTCGCTCTTGCCGCCGGAGCGGTTGTAGAGCTGGTCGAGGAACTGACGCAGCTCGGCCACGCGTGCCTCGCCCTGCAGCAAGTCGCCGATGCGATTGCCGATGCCCTTGGCGGCCCAGCCCAGGTGGACTTCGAGCACCTGGCCCACGTTCATGCGCGACGGCACGCCCAGCGGGTTGAGCACGATGTCCACCGGCGTGCCGTCGGCCATGTAGGGCATGTCTTCGACCGGCACGATCTTCGACACCACGCCCTTGTTGCCGTGACGGCCGGCCATCTTGTCGCCGGGCTGCAGGCGGCGCTTGACGGCGAGGTAGACCTTCACCATCTTCAGCACACCGGCGGGCAGCTCGTCGCCTTGCGTCAGCTTCTTGCGCTTCTCCTCGAACGCCAGGTCGAAGCTGTGGCGCGTCTGCTCCAGCGAGTTCTTGATGCTCTCGAGCTGGTTGGCCAGATCCTCGTCGGCCGGGCGGATGTCGAACCAGTGGTATTTCTCGACCTCGCCCAGGTACTCGCGCGAGATCGTCGTGCCCTTGGCGATCTTCTGCGGGCCGCCGTTGGCGACCTTGCCGATCAGCAGCTTCTCGATGCGGTCGAAGGCGTCGGCCTCGACGATGCGCAGCTGGTCGTTCAGGTCCAGGCGGAAGCGCTTCAGCTCGTCGTCGATGATCTGCTGCGCGCGCTTGTCGCGCTGGATGCCCTCGCGGGTGAACACCTGCACGTCGATCACCGTGCCGTTGGTGCCCTGCTCGACGCGCAGCGACGTGTCCTTCACGTCGCTCGCCTTCTCACCGAAGATCGCGCGCAGCAGCTTTTCTTCCGGCGTCAGCGTGGTCTCGCCCTTGGGCGTGACCTTGCCGACCAACACGTCGCCCGGATTCACCTCGGCACCGATGTAGACGATGCCGCTTTCATCCAGGCGCGCCAGCTGCTGCTCGCTCAGGTTCGGGATGTCGCGCGTGATCTCCTCGGCACCCAGCTTGGTGTCGCGCGCCATCACCACCAGCTCCTCGATGTGGATCGAGGTGTAGCGATCCTCGCCGACCACGCGCTCGGAGATCAGGATCGAGTCTTCGAAGTTGTAGCCGTTCCAGGGCATGAAGGCGACCAGCATGTTCTGGCCGAGCGCCAGCTCGCCCAGGTCGGTGCTGGCACCGTCGGCCACCACGTCACCGGATTCCACCTTGTCGCCGCGATGCACGATCGGGCGCTGGTGGATGTTGGTGTTCTGGTTGGAACGCTGGTACTTGATCAGGTTGTAGATGTCGACGCCGACCTCACCGGCCACCGTCTCGTGGTCATTGACGCGAATCACGATGCGGTTGGTGTCCACGTAGTCCACCACGCCGCCGCGGCGCGCCACCACCACGGTGCCGGAGTCGACCGCGGCCACGCGCTCGATGCCGGTACCGACGAAGGCTTTCTCCGGACGCAGCGTCGGCACGGCCTGGCGCTGCATGTTGGCGCCCATCAGCGCGCGGTTGGCGTCGTCATGCTCGAGGAAGGGCACGAGCGAGGCCGCCACCGACACGATCTGCGCCGGCGCCACGTCCATGTACTGCACGCGTTCGGGCGAGGTCAGCACCGATTCGCCCTTCTCGCGCGCCGACACCAGCTCATCGACCAGCTTGCCCTCGTTGTCGAGGCCGGCGTTGGCCTGCGCGATCACGTACTTGCCTTCTTCGATCGCCGACAGGTAGTCGATCTGGTCGGTGACCTTGCCGTCCTGCACGCGCCGGTACGGCGTCTCGAGGAAACCGTACTCGTTCAACTGCGCGTACAGCGCCAGCGAGTTGATCAGGCCGATGTTCGGACCTTCCGGCGTCTCGATCGGGCACACGCGGCCGTAGTGCGTGGGGTGCACGTCGCGCACCTCGAAGCCCGCGCGCTCGCGCGTCAGGCCGCCCGGTCCCAGCGCGGAGACGCGGCGCTTGTGCGTGATCTCCGACAGCGGGTTGGTCTGGTCCATGAACTGCGACAGCTGGCTCGCCCCGAAGAACTCCTTCAGCGCCGCGGAAATCGGCTTGGAGTTGATCAGGTCGTGCGGCATCAGCGGTTCGGCCTCGGCCTGGCCGAGACGCTCCTTCACCGCCTTCTCGATGCGCGCCAGGCCTGAGCGGAACTGGTTCTCGGCCAGCTCGCCCACGCAACGCACCCGGCGATTGCCGAGGTGGTCGATGTCGTCCACCTCGCCGCGGCCGTTGCGCAGCTCGACCAGGATCTTGACGACGTCGAGGATGTCCTCGTTGCCAAGCGTCATCGGGCCCTCGGGCGCATCGCGGCCGACGCGGGCGTTGAACTTCATGCGCCCCACGCGCGACAGGTCGTAGGTGTCCTCGTTGTAGAACAGGCGGCCGAACAGCGCCTGGACCGCATCTTCGGTCGGCGGCTCGCCGGGCCGCATCATGCGATAGATGGCCACGCGCGCGGCCAGCTCGTCGGCGGTCTCATCGAGGCCGAGGGTCTGGCTGATGTAGGCACCCTGGTCCAGCTCGTTGGTGTACAGGCAGTGCAGCTCCTTGAGGTTGGCCGAGCGCAGCTTCTTCAGCAGGCTCTCGGTCAACTCATCATTGGCCTTGGCCACGATCTCGCCCGATTCGGGGTCGACCATGTTGCGGGCGACGATGCGGCCGACCAGGAAGTCCTCCGGCACGGAGATGAACTGCGTGCCGGTCTGTTCGAGCTGGCGCACGTGGCGCGCGGTGATGCGCTTGTCCTTCTCGACGATCACGTTGCCCGACTTGTCGGTGATGTCGAAACGCGCCACTTCGCCGCGCAGCCGATCAGCCACGAACTCCATCTGCGCGCCGGTGTCCATCAGCCGGAAGCTGTCGGTCACGAAGAAATGCGCCAGGATCGCCTCGGGGGTCAGGCCGATCGCCTTCAGCAGGATCGTCACCGGCATCTTGCGACGACGGTCGACGCGGAAATACAGGATGTCCTTGGGATCGAACTCGAAGTCGAGCCACGAGCCGCGATACGGAATGATCCGGGCACTGAACAGCAGCTTGCCGCTCGAATGCGTCTTGCCCTTGTCGTGCTCGAAGAACACGCCCGGCGAGCGGTGCAGCTGCGACACGATCACACGCTCGGTGCCGTTGACGATGAACGAGCCGTAGTCGGTCATCAGGGGTACCTCGCCCATGTAGACCTCTTGTTCCTTGATCTCCTTGACCACCTTGGCCGGATGCGACTCACGGTCGTAGATGATCATCTGCAGCTTGGCGCGCACGGCCGCCGCATAGGTGAGGCCGCGCTGCTGGCATTCGCGCACGTCGAACGGCGGCTTAGCCATGTTGTATTCGATGAACTTCATCTCGACCATGCCGTTGTGCGACACGATCGGGAAGGCCGACAGGAACGCCGCCTGCAAGCCCTCGGGCTTGCGCTTCTGCGGGGCAACGTCCTTCTGCAGGAAGGCCACGTAGGCCTCACGCTGCATCGTCAGCAGGTAAGGCACATTGAGCACGCTCGCGCGCTTGCCAAAGCTTTTGCGGATGCGTTTGCGCTCGGTGTAGCTGTAGGGAGAAGCTTGCGCCATTGATCACTCCGGTTCGGCCGCCCCATCTCTGGGCCATGAGCTGAGGCGGTCGGCGACTGGCGACTTTGTGCGTTGCGCACCAAGCTTGGTGGCTGGCCACTACCAGCCGCTGGCGGACAACTCGCGGGCATTGCACCCGAGAGCCCGACCAAACCGAGTCCTCTGCAGTCGGATCAGAGAACACTTGCAAATGGCGCGGAACGCGCCGTTTGCAAGTGGTCTCCGCGAGGCCGCTTGTGCGGTACCTCCGGACAGGGTTCGGCGCGCAAGCGCCGAACCCTGTTTCGTCTCTCGTTTACTTCAACTCGGCCTTTGCACCGGCGTCGAGCAGCTTCTTCAGCGCGGCATCGGCGTCGGCCTTGGCAATGCCTTCCTTCACGGGCTTGGGCGCGCCATCGACCAGGTCCTTGGCCTCCTTCAGGCCCAGGCCGGTGATCTCGCGTACCGCCTTGATCACCGACACCTTGTTGGCGCCGGCCTCGGTCAGCATCACGGTGAACTCGGTCTTCTCTTCAACGGCCGCAGCTGCACCGCCGCCCCCGCCGCCACCGGCAGCGGGCGCCGCCATCGCCGCCGCCGACACACCGAACTTCTCCTCGATGGCCTTGACCAGGTCGTTGAGCTCCATCACGGTCATGCTGTCCATCGCCGACAGGAAAGCGTCTTTGTCGAATGCCATTTGATTACCTCGAATGCTTGAAATTGGGTTCTTTGAATCGAATGCGGTGAAGCAGGCGCGCTTAAGCGGCTGCGCCCTTCTTCTCGGCCACAGCCGCCAGCACGCCGGCCAGCCGCTGGATCGGCGAGCGCAACATGCCGGCGATCTGGGCGAGCAGCACCTCGCGGGACGGGATCGATGCCAGCGCCTTGACGCCGTTCGCATCGAGTGCCTTGCCCGCATAGGCGCCGCCTTTGACGACCAGTTTGTCGTTGCCTTTGGCAAAGTCCGCGATGACTTTCGCTGCCGCCACCGCGTCTTCAGAAAAGCTGTAGATCAGCGGGCCGACCATGGATTCCTTCGCCACCTCGAACGTGGTGCCGGCGACGGCGCGACGGGCAAGGGTGTTCTTCAGCACATGAAGGTACACGCCCTTGTCGCGCGCCTGCCGGCGCAACGTGTTGAGGTGTTCGACGGTGAGGCCACGGTACTCGGCCAGCGCCAGTGTCTGGGCGCGAGCGATGGCCTTGCCCACGTCCTCCACCACGGCTGCTTTGTCAGTTCGACTGAGACTCAAGGTCTACTCCTTACGAATCACGCCGTACGCGTTGCCCGTCTGGGCGACGCGCCGGCGCACCGGGTTGCAGCGACCTGGCCTTCCGAACCCCTGCGCCATCAAGATCCTTCGATGCCACAAACGTCCTTCCAGCGGGACCGCCATCTGCGCTGGCATTGAGTCGCACGACTCGCAATTACGGTGCCGACTGCAGGCACCACCAGCGGTCTTCGATGGCGCGTGCGGAGCTTGTTGGCACCGCACGCCCCACCATCCTTCAAAGCCACCGGAAAGCGTGCCGGCAGCCATCCAATCCCTTCAGTTCAAGCGGCTGCCGCGGTGACCGTCGACGTGTCGACGCGCACCCCGACCCCCATCGTCGAAGACACCGCCAGCTTGCGCAGGTAGATGCCTTTCACCGTCGTGGGCTTGGCCTTGTTCAACGCGTCGAGCAACGCGGCAAGGTTGCCGCGCAGCTTGTCGGCGTCGAACGAGCGCCGGCCGATCGTCGCGTGCACGATGCCGGCCTTGTCGACGCGGAACTGCACCTGGCCGGCCTTGGCGTTCTTCACCGCCGTGGCCACGTCGGGCGTGACGGTGCCGACCTTCGGATTCGGCATCAGCCCACGCGGACCGAGGATCTGGCCGAGCGTGCCCACGACGCGCATCGTGTCGGGCGAGGCGATCACCACGTCGAAGTTCAGGTTGCCCGCCTTCACCTGGGCAGCCAGGTCGTCCATGCCGACCACGTCGGCACCCGCGGCCTTGGCCTCCTCGGCCTTGGCGCCTTGCGCGAACACCGCCACGCGCTTGGTCTTGCCGGTGCCGTTGGGCAACACCACGGCGCCACGCACCACCTGGTCGGACTTCTTGGCGTCGATGCCGAGCTGCACCGCAACGTCGATCGACTCGTCGAACTTGGCCTTGGCGCACTCCTTCACCAGGGCTAGCGCGGCATCGATCGCGTAGAGCTTGTTGCTGTCGACCTTGTCGGCCAACGCCTTTTCACGCTTGGTAAGACGTGCCATGTCAGACCCCTTCCACCACCACACCCATCGAACGGGCCGAGCCCGCGATGGTCTTGACCGCCGCGTCGAGATCGGCAGCGGTCAGATCCTTCATCTTCATCTTGGCGATCTCCTCGAGCTGGGCCCGGGTGATCTTGCCCACCTTGTCAGAGTTGGGTTTGCCGGAGCCCTTCTCGAGCTTGATGGCCTTCTTGATCAGCACCGTGGCCGGCGGCGTCTTCAGAACGAAGGTGAACGATTTGTCGGCAAACGCGGTGATCACCACCGGCAGCATCAGCCCCGGCTCCATGCTCTGGGTCTGCGCATTGAACGCCTTGCAGAACTCCATGATGTTCAGGCCGCGCTGGCCAAGCGCCGGACCGACGGGCGGCGACGGATTGGCCTTTCCGGCCGGGATTTGCAGCTTGATGAAGCCGACGATCTTCTTTGCCACGTGGGGCTCCTCGAGTTCAAACGCCTTTGGCGCACAACCGCCGCCGCGGGCTCCTCGTCAATCGACCCTGGACACCTGTCGCTGACGGTGGGTCGGTACCGACAGTGACTCTGAACCTTTTGCCTCCGGACCCGCGGCCCTTCGGCGAGAAATCCGTCGAGCAGGGCTCGTCAGACTTTTTCGACCTGCGAGAAATCGAGCTCCACGCCGGTGGCGCGACCGAAGATCGTCACCGACACCTTCACCTTGGACTTCTCGTAGTTCACTTCCTCGACCGCGCCGTTGAAGTCGGTGAACGGACCTTCCTTCACGCGCACCAGTTCGCCGACCTGCCACTCCACCTTGGGTTTGGGCTTGTCGATGCCTTCCTGCATCTGGTTGACGATCTTCATCACCTCGGCTTCGGAGATCGGCGCCGGCCGGTTGCGCGCGCCGCCGACGAAGCCGGTGACCTTGCTGGTGTGCTTGACCAGGTGCCAAGTGTCATCGTCCAGCAACATCTCGACCAGCACGTAGCCGGGGAAGAAACGCCGCTGGGTGACCGCTTTCTTGCCGCCCTTGAGCTCCACCACTTCTTCGGTGGGGACCAGGATGCGGCCGAACTTGGCCTGCATGCCCGAGCGCTCGATGCGCTCCTTGAGGTTGCGCTCGACGGCCTTCTCCATGCCCGAATAGGCATGCACGACATACCAGCGCAGACCCGACGCGGCGGCGGCGGCTTCCGAAGCGGCTTGTTGTTCACTCATTTCAGGAATGTCCTTCAGCGCTTCCAGCCCAGGATCAGGTCGTACAGGACCCACTCCAGCGTCTTGTCGGTCAACCACAGGAACAGCGCCATCACCACGACGAAGGCGAACACATAACCCGTCATCTGCATCGCTTCCTTGCGAGTCGGCCAGACGACCTTGCGCACCTCGCGCGAAGAATCGCGGCCGAAGGCGATCAGCTGCTTGCCGGGCTCGGAGATGAAGAACATGACCACGGCCGCGGCCAGAAGCCCCAGCAGCGCGACCACGCGCAGCCACAGGTCTTTCTGCCCCAGCAGATAGAAGGCGGCGATGCCGCCCACCACCAGCAACGCCGCTGCCGCCAGCTTGGCCTTGTCGGCGGTGGTGGAGATGGTTTCGACCGATGCGGGTGCGTTCATGGATCGCGACTGGACGCTTTCAGTTCCGGAAAGTGGCAGGGGCAGAGGGAATCGAACCCCCAACCTTCGGTTTTGGAGACCGACGCTCTGCCAATTGAGCTATACCCCTGCGGAACCGTTCCCTTACTCGATGATCTTGGCCACGACGCCGGAGCCGACGGTGCGGCCGCCTTCGCGGATGGCGAAGCGCAGGCCCTCTTCCATCGCGATCGGGGCGATCAGCTTGACGGTGATGCTGACGTTGTCGCCGGGCATCACCATCTCCTTGTCCTTGGGCAGCTCCACCGCCCCGGTGACGTCGGTGGTGCGGAAGTAAAACTGCGGCCGGTAGTTGTTGAAGAACGGCGTGTGCCGCCCGCCCTCTTCCTTGCTCAGCACGTAGATCTCGGCCGTGAAGTGGGTGTGCGGCTTGATGCTGCCGGGCTTGCACAGCACCTGCCCGCGCTCGACTTCTTCGCGCTTGGTGCCGCGCAGCAGGATGCCGACGTTGTCGCCGGCCTGGCCCTGGTCCAGCAGCTTTCTGAACATCTCCACCCCGGTGCAGGTGGTCTTTTGCGTGGCCCGGATGCCGACGATCTCGATTTCGTCGCCCACCTTGACCACACCGCGCTCGACCCTTCCGGTGACCACGGTGCCGCGGCCGCTGATGCTGAAGACGTCTTCCACCGGCATCAGGAACGCTCCGTCGATGGCGCGCTCGGGCTGCGGGATGTACGCATCCAGCGCGTCGGCGAGCTTCATGATGGCGCCTTCGCCCATCTCGCCTTTGTCGCCTTCCATCGCAAGCTTGGCGCTGCCTTTGACGATGGGGGTGTCGTCACCGGGGAATTCGTACTTGCTCAAGAGCTCGCGCACTTCCATCTCGACGAGCTCCAGCAGCTCGGCGTCGTCGACCATGTCGCACTTGTTCATGAAGACGATGATGTATTTCACCCCGACCTGGCGCGCCAGCAGAATGTGCTCGCGGGTCTGCGGCATCGGGCCGTCGGCAGCACTGACCACCAGGATCGCCCCGTCCATCTGCGCCGCCCCGGTGATCATGTTCTTCACGTAGTCGGCGTGGCCGGGGCAGTCCACGTGCGCGTAGTGCCGCTTGGCGGTCTCGTATTCAACGTGCGCGGTGTTGATGGTGATGCCGCGCGCCTTCTCCTCCGGCGCCGCGTCAATCTGGTCGTACGCCTTGGCCTCACCACCGAACTTCGACGCCAGCACCGAGGTCATCGCCGCCGTCAGCGTCGTCTTGCCGTGGTCCACGTGCCCAATCGTCCCCACGTTCACGTGCGGCTTCTTGCGTTCGAACTTGCCTTTTGCCATTGATCGCTCCAACGAGGGCGGGTTCGCTCACGCGTTCCCAGTCAGGTTGCTACTTCGATGATCTGGTGCCCATGGCGCGGATCGAACGCGCGACCTCTCCCTTACCAAGGGAGTGCTCTACCACTGAGCCACATGGGCATCGACACGGGTCTGGGTACCGAGGAGGCGCTGTGCCCAGACCACTGACGATGACGTTTGGAGCGGGAGACGGGAATCGAACCCGCGTCATTAGCTTGGAAGGCTAAGGTTCTGCCATTGAACTACTCCCGCCCGGAAAGCCCACACGCCATTCGGTTGGGTCTGATCAAGCCTTCTCTGACCGGAGCCGTTCATCGATTGCGCTGCTGGTGGAGGAGGTTGGATTCGAACCAACGTAGGCGTAAGCCAACAGATTTACAGTCTGCCCCCTTTAGCCACTCGGGCACCCCTCCGCAGCGAACCGGGGAGTTTACCACGGGCATGGGTCTTGCCTGTCCGACTCAGACGCTCCAGTCGATCGGGCTGCGCCCGGGCTCGGCACGCTCCAGGAACGCCGATGCGGCGCGAAAGTGCCCGCAGCCGATGAAGGGGTTTGGGCCGCGTCGCGCGGACAGCGGTGACGGATGAGCGGCCAGCAAGATGGAGTGACGGGCGCGGGCGGCGTCGTCGAACAGCGCCAACTTGGCTGCTGCATGCGCACCCCAGAGCAGGAAGGCGAGCGCCCTATCGGATGCCGCCAGATCCTTGATGATGTCGTCAGTGAGCGCTTCCCATCCAAGTTTCGCATGGCTGGCCGGTCGACCGTCCTCGACGGTTAGCACCGCATTGAGCAGCAGCACGCCTTGTCGGGCCCAGCCGGCCAGACCGGCGCTGGGCGGAGTCGGCAAGCCGAGGTCGCGCGTCAGCTCGGCCCGGATGTTGCGCAAGCTGGGCGGCGCCGGCACGCCCGCAGGCACCGAGAACGCAAGACCCTCGGCTTGACCCGGGCCGTGGTAGGGATCCTGGCCGAGGATCACCACGCGCACGGCGGCGCGCGGCGTCAGCGCGAGCGCGCGCAGCGGGTCATGGGGATAGATGGTCGCGCCGGCGCGGCGACGCGCCTCGATGCGCGCGATCAAGGCACGGCCTGGCGTGCTGTCGCGCCAGCGCTCGACCAATGGGCGCCAGTCGGGCGCCACGCGGTCGAGCGACGCGGACAACGGCTCGCGCAGCCGGTTGTCGGGCGGTGCGGGCGCCACCGGGGCGATCAGTCGAACAACCTGGCCAGTGCGCGCCCCGGATCGGCCGCGCGCATGAATGCCTCGCCGACCAGAAAGGCGTGCACGCCGGCCGAGCGCAGACGCTGCACGTCGGGTCGCGCCAGGATGCCCGACTCGGCGATCAGCAGCCGGTCCGCCGGCAGCAGCGGCTGCAGCGCCAGTGTGGTGTCGAGCGACACCTCGAAGGTGCGCAGGTTGCGGTTGTTCACGCCCACCAGCGGCGTCTTCAAGCGCAGCGCGCGTTCGAGCTCCGGCCGGTCGTGCACCTCCACCAGCACACCCATGCCCAGCTCGTGCGCGCAGGCCTCGAAGCCTGCGAGCTGCGCGTCGTCGAGGCACGCCACGATCAACAGGATGCAATCGGCGCCCATCGCGCGCGACTCGTGCACCTGATACTCGTCGACGATGAAGTCCTTGCGCAGCACCGGCAGCGCACAGGCCGCGCGTGCCTCGGCAAGGTAGGCCGGCACGCCCTGAAAGAACGGCTCGTCGGTCAGCACGCTGAGGCATGCCGCGCCATGTTCGGCGTAGCTGCGCGCGATCTCGGCGGGCACGAAATGCTCGCGCAGCAGGCCCTTGCTCGGGCTGGCTTTCTTCACCTCGGCGATCACCGCGGCGCGACCCTGGCCAACCGCGGTTCGCAGCGCCGCCTCGAATCCGCGCGGCGCCGGCTGGTCGCGCGCAGCGGCCCGCACCGCAGCCAGACTGCGGCTCGCACGGGCCGTGGCGATTTCCTCGTGCTTGGCCGCGACGATGCGCTGCAGGATGTCGCTCATGACCTATGGCTCACTTGGGCATCCTGCGCGCCACGCGCTCCGGCATTCGCCTTGGGAGCGGCCGGACAGCTCATGCGGCCGGCCGGAAGCGTTGCGTGGCCTTGACGAACTGCTCGAGCTTGGCCGCCGCCGCACCCGAGCCCACGACCTCGCGCGCGTGTTTCACGCCCTCGGCCACCGAACCGGCGACGCCGGCGCAATACAGCGCCGCACCGGCGTTGAGCAGCACCACGTCGCGCACCGGGCCATCCTCGTCGGCCAGCGCCCGCTGGATGCACTGCACGGACTCGGTCGTGTTGGCCACCCTCAACACGCGCGAGTCGTACACGGGAAGCCCGAAGTCGCTGGGGTGGACGGTGTACTCGCGCACCTCGCCGTTCTTCAGCTCGCCGACCATCGTCTCGCCCGACAGCGAGATCTCGTCCATGCCGTTCATGCCGTAGACCACCATCACGTGGTCGGACTGCAGGCGCTGCAGCACGCGCACCTGGATGCCGACGAGATCGGGGTGGAACACGCCGAGCAGCTGGTTCGGCGCGCCGGCGGGATTGGTGAGCGGCCCCAGGATGTTGAAGATGGTGCGCACGCCCAGCTCCTTGCGCACTGGCGCCGCGTGCTTCATGGACGCATGGTGGCTGGGCGCGAACATGAATCCGATGCCGGTTTCCTGCAGGCACTGCGCCACCTGTGCCGGGTTCAGGCCGATGAACGCGCCCAGCGTCTCCAGCACGTCGGCGCTGCCCGAGGTGCTCGACACGCTGCGTCCGCCGTGCTTGGCCACGCGCGCTCCCGCAGCTGCGGCGACGAACGTGGACGCGGTCGAGATGTTGAAGCTGTGCGAGCCGTCGCCGCCGGTGCCGACGATGTCGACCAGGTGCGTCTTGTCGGGCACCTCGACGCGCAGCGCGAACTCGCGCATCACCTGCGCCGCGGCGGCGATCTCGCCGATGGTCTCTTTCTTGACGCGCAGCCCCATCGCGATCGCCGCGATCATCACCGGCGACATCTCGCCGCTCATGATGCGGCGCATCAGCGCCAGCATCTCGTCGTGGAAGATCTCCCGATGCTCGATCACGCGCGTCAGCGCTTCGGTGTTGGTGATGGTCATGCGACTCTCCGTGTCAAAGCGTCTCGCGCAGGATGCGCACCGCGCGATCGATGTCGTCGGCGCTCACGTCAAGGTGGGTGACCAGTCTCAGCTTGTACAGGCCGGTGCACAACAGGCCCTGCTCGCGCAGCCGCGACACGGCGTCCTGGCGCGAACCGGCGCCGGGCGCAAGTTCGACGAACACCATGTTGGTGTTGGCCGGCGCCTGCAGCACCCCGGGCAGTCCGTGCAGCCCGTCGGCCAGTCGCCGCGCATTGGCATGGTCCTCGGCGAGCCGATCGATGTGATGGTCGAGCGCATGCGACGCGGCCGCCGCGAGCACGCCGGCCTGGCGCAAGCCACCACCGAGCATCTTGCGCACCCGGTGCGCGCGGGTGATCAGCTCGCGGCTGCCGACCAGCGCCGAGCCCACCGGCGCGCCCAGGCCCTTGCTGAAGCACACCGACACCGTGTCGAAGAGCTGCGCCATCTCCCTGGCCTTGGCCCGTGCGTCACCGCCGTCGGCCAATGCGACCGCGGCATTGAACAGGCGGGCGCCGTCCAGATGCGTGGCCAGACCGTGCCGGCGCGCCAGGTCGGTGGCCTGGCGCAGGTAGTGGATGCCCAGCACCATGCCGCCGAAGGTGTTCTCCAGACACAGCAGCCGCGTGCGGGCGAAATGTGCGTCGTCCGGCTTGATCGCGGCCTCGATGTCGGCCAGCGCGAGCGAGCCGTCGGGCTGGTTCGCGATCGGCTGCGGCTGGATGCTGCCGAGCACGGCGCCGCCGCCCGCCTCGTAGCGATACGTGTGCGCGCCGTTGCCCACGATGTACTCGTCGCCGCGCTGGCAATGGGCCATCAGCGCCGACAGGTTGCTCTGGGTACCCGACGGCATGAACAGCGCCGCCTCCTTGCCGAGCATGGCGGCGACCTTGTCCTGCAGCGCATTGACCGTGGGGTCGTCGCCGAACACGTCGTCGCCGAGCGGCGCTTGCATCATCGCGGCACGCATCGCGGCGGTCGGCCGCGTGACGGTGTCGCTGCGCAGATCGATAGCCGTTGCACCCATCAATGCACCTTCATGCTCAGGAAGTTGCGCAGCATCGCATGCCCGTGTTCGGACAGGATCGACTCGGGGTGGAACTGCACGCCCTCGAGCGCGACCTCGCGATGGCGCACGCCCATGATCTCGCCGTCGTCCGAGGTGGCCGTCACCTCGAGCTCGCGCGGGCACGAATCGCGCTCGATCACCAGCGAGTGGTAGCGGATCACGCTGAACTCGCGCGGCAGGTCGGCGTAGAGCCCGCGCTCGTCGGTGGTGATCGTGCTCGCCTTGCCGTGCATCAGCTGCCGGGCACGCACGATGCGCCCGCCGAGCGCCGCACCGATGCTCTGGTGGCCCAGGCACACGCCGAGGATCGGCAGCCTGCCCTTCAAGGCCTGGATCGCCGGCACGCAGACACCGGCTTCGTTGGGTGTGCACGGGCCGGGCGACAACACGAGCCGCTCCGGCTTCAACCCGGCAATGCCTTCGACGGTGATCTCGTCGTTGCGGAACACCCGCACCTGCTGGCCCAGCTCGCCGAAATACTGCACCAGATTGAAGGTGAAGGAGTCGTAGTTGTCGATCATCAGCAGCATGGCGAGACCTCCCGCGGCGCGGCTGCACGGCCGCCGCGCGGCTCGCCGGCTACTTGGACTTCTGCGCCGCCGCGGTCCACTCCTTCAGCGCACGCAGCGTCCGCTCGACGTGGCGCTCGGGGTTCAGGTTGACGTAGTTGTAGACCACCGAACCGTTGGGCGCGATCACGTACGAGATGCGGTTGGCGTAGTCGGGCTGAGCGCGCATCACGGCGTCGTACGACTGAATCACCTTCTTGGTTTGATCCGAGCCCACCGCGAACTTGCTCTGGCAGACCTGGGTCGAGAACTTCGACAGCGTGCCGATGTCGTCGCCCGAGACGCCGATCACCTTGGCACCCAGCGCCTCGAACTGCGCGGTCGCCTCGGCGAACTGGTGCGCCTCCAGCGAGCAGCCCTCGGAGAAGGCCAGCGGAAAGAAGTACAGCACCACCGGCCCCTTGGCCAGCTGCTCGGCCAGCGAGAAGGTGAACACGTTGCCGCCGAGCGCCGCCGGGATGCTGAAGTTCGGCGCGCGGTCTCCGATGTCGAGCGCGGCCCACGCCGATGGTGGCGCCAGCAGTGCGAGAAGCCAACCCATCAGCAGACCCAGGCGTTTCATGTCGACCTCCGAATTGCCGGCCGTAGGCGCGGGATCTTGCCAGAGCTTCGCCGCGCGCGATGCGCCGGCCGCATTTCAGTTGCAGCGCAGCGCGGCGCATCAGAAGCCCTCCTCGACCAGCTCGGCGGCGCGGATCAGCGCGCGCGCCTTGGCCTCGGTCTCGCGCCACTCCATCTCGGGGATGGAATCGGCCACCACGCCTGCGGCTGCTTGTACGTACAGGGTCTGGTTCTGGATGATGCCGGTCCGGATCGCGATCGCCACGTCCATGTCGCCGGCGTAGCTCAGGTAGCCGCAGGCGCCGCCATAGATGCCGCGTTTCACCGGCTCCAACTCGTCGATGATCTCCATCGCGCGGATCTTCGGCGCGCCGGTCAGCGTGCCGGCCGGAAAGGTGGCCTTCAGCACGTCCATGTTGGTCATGCCGGGCAGCAGCAGCCCCTCGACGTTGCTCACGATGTGCATCACGTGCGAGTAGCGTTCGACGGCAAAGGCCTCGGTCACCTTGACGCTGCCGGTCTTGGCGATGCGCCCGATGTCGTTGCGCGCCAGGTCGATCAGCATCAGATGCTCGGCGCGCTCCTTCGGATCGGCCAGCAGCTCCGCCTCGGTGGCCTTGTCGCGCTCCGGCGTGGCGCCGCGCGGCCGCGTGCCCGCCAGCGGGCGGATCGTGATCTTGTCGCCGTCGGGCGTGTGCTCGTGGCGCACCAGGATCTCCGGCGACGCGCCGACGATCTGGAACGACCCCATGTCGTAGAAGTACATGTAAGGGCTCGGGTTCAGCGAGCGCAAGGCGCGGTAGAGGCTCAGGGGGCTCTCGGTGAAGCGCTTGCGCAGGCGCTGGCCGACCTGTACCTGCATCATGTCGCCGGCGGCGATGTAGTCCTTGGCCTTCAGCACGGCGGCGAGGTAGGCCTCCTTGCCGAACTCGCGCTCCACCGCGTACGACGGGCCGCGCTTGACCGGTGGCGCCGACACCGAGTAGCGCAGCTTGTCGGCCAGTTCCGACAGGCGCCGCTTGCCGGTGAAGTAGGCCTCGGGCGTGTGCGGGTCCGCATAGACGATCAGATACAGCCGGCCCGACAGGTTGTCGATCACCGCCAGTTCTTCGCAATGCAGCAGCACGACGTCGGGCGTGTCGAGCCCGCCGGTCTTCTGCACCTGCGCCAGCCGGGGCTCGATGTAGCGCACCGTGTCGTAGCCGAAATAGCCGGCCAGTCCGCCGCAGAAGCGCGGCAGCCCCGGACGCAGCGCGACCTTGAAGCGCGACTGGTAGTCGGCAATGATCTGCAGCGGGTTGCCCTCGTGCGTCTCGACCACCGCCCCATCGGTCACGACCTCGGTGTGCCAGCCGGTCGAGCGCAGCAGCGTGCGCGCCGGCAGCCCGATGAACGAGTAGCGCCCGAAACGCTCGCCGCCCACCACCGACTCAAGCAAAAAGCTGTGTTTGTGCCCGCCGGCAAGCTTGAGGTACAGCGACAGCGGCGTCTCGAGATCGGCGAACGCCTCCGCGATCAGCGGGATGCGGTTGTAGCCGTCGGCGGCCAGGCTCTTGAATTCGAGTTCAGTGATCACAGCGACAAACCTTCGAAGATCGCGCCATTGCGCCGGCAGTGGCACAACGGACCAGGATTCAAGGTGCCGGGCAGCATGCCTTCGATGGTGTCCGGCGGCGGCGCCGGCTCGTGAAGGCGCACCATGGCGGCGCGCCGGCAGGCGTCAGGTCAGGTCGTTCGCGCGTCGCCAGGGCCATGCTCCCCGGCCGGGCGACCTGCGGTTGTGTGCGCGTGCTGTCTCCACGGCGCGAGAGTGTAGCAGCGCTTGCCGCTGCTGGTCAGCGGTCGCCGCCGGGGCGCCGTTCGCGCGGCCACCAGCGCTCCAGCAGCGCGGACGCCCAGTCGCGGCCGCCGATGCCGAACGCGAGTGCCAGGGCCAGCACCACGCCCGACAGCAGGATCAGGAAGGTGTTCTGGATCAGGCCGCCGCCGATATCGAGGTGGTCAAAAGCGAGCAGCACAACGAAGGCCACGATCGCGTAGCGCACCACGAAGCCGAGCAGGTCGGCGTCGGCGATTTCGGCGTTGCGCAAATAGGTGGTGACCGCCTGTCCGACGAAACGGCCGAAGTACGAGCCGATGATCAGCAGCACCAGCGCGACCAGCAGCTTGGGCAGGAACAGCATGACCCGCGTCAGCAGGTCGGTCACCTGTGACAGCCCGAGCCCGTTGGAGGCGATGATCAGCGCGGCCAGGATGACGAGCCAGTAGACGATCAGCGCGAACAGGTCGGTCGCATCCTTCTCGGTGCCGCCTTGCTGCAGAAAGCCGTCGATCCCGGCGCGCTCGGTCAACACATGGAAGTTGAAGGCGCGCAGCGCCTTCACGGTGGTGAAACGTGCCGCCTTGGCGATCAGCCAGCCGACGATCAGCACGCCCACCGCCACCAGAAGGCGCGGCAGGAAGGCGCCGATCTGCAGCAGCAGCGCCCGCACCGGCTCCAGCATCATGTTCAGCTCTTGCATGGCATTTCCTTCATCAGGCCGGGGCTTCGGCGAGCGCGACGATGCCGGCCAGCGGGACGGTAGCCCAGTCGGGCCGGTTGTCCAGTTCGTAGCGCAGCTCGTACAAGGCCTTCTCGATCTCGAACAACGAGATCAGCTCCTGCGCTCGCCCGAACGTAGCGTCGTCCGCATAGAGCCCGGCGCCCACCACCACCTGCCGGTAGGCGGTGATGAAGGCTTCGCGCACCCGGCGCTCCCACTCGCGCGATGGTGCGGCGAGACGCTCCAGCTCAGGCGCGGTTTTGGCCACCTTGTTCAGCGCGGCATGGCGCGCGTAGTCGAACGAACGCAGCATGCCGGCCACGTCGCGCAGCGCACTGTGCTTCTGACGGCGCTCCTCCAGCGGCCGCTGCGGCTCGCCCTCGAAGTCGACGATCAGGAAATCGTCGCGCTGCAGCAGCACCTGGCCGAGGTGAAGGTCGCCGTGCAGGCGCGTCTTCACGCCCACCGGTGCCGACGCAGCCATGCGCCGCACGCGCTCGAGCAGAGCCGGGCCGCATTGCTGCGCGCGCTCGACGCGCGATGCATCGACCGCGGCACCTTCGTCGCGCCGCTGCAGCCGGCCCAGGGTCTCGTCGAGGTCTCGCGCAACCGCCGCACACCAGCTCGCAACGTCGTCCGCGGTGACCGGTTCGGGATCGAACGCCGCGTCGCCGGTGGCCGTGGCCAGCGCCACGTGCAACTCGGCCACGCGGCGGGCGAGCACGCGCATGCGCTCGACCACGCCTCCGATGTCGCCCTCAACGGTGCCCTCCGGAGCCTCCAGCGTGCGGGCGACCTGGTCGACGACGAAGTTCCAGGCGTCGCCCTGGTTGGTGACCTGCGCCTGCAGCAGCGCCAGCGTGGTCACGGCGCCGGCGGCATCGACGAAGCTGACGCTGCCGGCCACCGGCACGGCATGCTTGAAGTCGACCACGTCGGTGAGGAAGCGCCCCATCTCGAGCTCGGGGCTCTCTCCGGTCTGCAGCCGCCGATAGGCCTTGAGGAACAGCCGGTCACCCAGCAGGCTCACCGAGTTGCTGCTCGTGGTCAGCCGACGCAGCGGCGTGGCGCTGCTCAAGGCGTCGCCGGTCACCGCGGCAAAGGTGCGCCCCGGCGTGAACCGGAAGACGCCGCCGTCGGACTTGAGCGTGCGTGCGCTGCCGATGGCGCGCACCAGCGCCTGGCAGAACGCCTCGTCGGCCATCGCATCGGCCAGCAGGCCGACCTTGGCCTGCTGGCGCACCTTGGCCACCGGCGCCGCCCCGAGTTGGCGCGTGCGCTCCTCGTCGTCGTCCTCGAAGGCGATCGCCAGGGGCACAAAGTAGCGCGCCGCGCCGGCCGGCGAGTGCGCCTCGGCGAGCGCGAGCAGACACTGCTGATCGCCGCTGCCGAGCTGCGCATGCTCGGTGAGCTCCACCCGTTCGAGTTTCTCGGTCTTGGCGGCGTACCAGCGTTGGCGCGAAAAATACGGCGGCAGGAGCTCGCGCTCGAGCTGCACGCGGGTCTTTTCGGCCATCGCGATGCGCCATGGCACCACGCGGCCGCGGAAGAAGCTGTTCCAGCCGTCGAACAGCACCACCACCGGAAGGTCTTCCACCTGGAGCACTTCGGTGTGCCAGCGCGGCGGCTCGGCGTCGGTGGCCAGCCTGAACCAGAAGAAGCCGTGTGCCGGCAGCGTCAGGAGATACGGCAGGCCGCCGATCGGCGGGAACGAATTGCCGCCCATCATCTCGACCGGCACGCGCCCGCGGTAGGCGCCCAGCTCCAGCTCCACCGGCTGCGCGATGCGGCTCACGTTGGCCACACACAGCACCACCTCGTCGCCGAGCTCGCGCAGGTACGCAAGGATCTTGCGGTTGCCCGGGTGCAGCATCGTGAAGCGGCCACGCCCGAAAACCGGGCTGCTGCGTCGCACGGTGAGCAGCCGGCGGGTCCAGTTGAGCAGCGACGACGGCTCGCGCCCTTGCGCCTCGACGTTGACCGCCTCGAAACCGTAAATCGGATCCTGGATCGGCGGCAGGTACAGGCGCTGCGGGTCGGCGCGCGAGAAGCCGCCGTTGCGGTCGCTGGTCCACTGCATCGGCGTGCGCACGCCATCGCGGTCGCCGAGGAAGATGTTGTCGCCCATGCCGATCTCGTCGCCGTAGTACAGCACCGGCGTGCCGGGCATCGACAGCAGCAGGCTGTTCATCAGCTCGATGCGCGCGCGGTCGTTCTCCAGCAACGGCGCCAGGCGCCGCCGGATGCCGAGGTTGATGCGCGCGCGCGCATCGCTGGCGTACATCCGGTACATGTAGTCGCGTTCCTTGCTGGTCACCATCTCGAGCGTCAGCTCGTCGTGGTTGCGCAGGAACAGCGCCCACTGGCAGTTGGGCGGGATCTCCGGCGTCTGCGCCAGGATCTCGACCACCGGATGGCGGTCTTCCAGCGCGATGGCCATGTACATGCGCGGCATCAGCGGGAAGTGGTAGGCCATGTGGCACTCGTCGCCGTCGCCGAAATACTCGTGCACGTCCTCGGGCCACATGTTGGCCTCGGCCAGCAGCAGCCGCCCCGGGTACTTGGCGTCGAGCCGCGCGCGCAGCTCCTTGATCACGTCGTGCGTCTCGCGCAGGTTCTCGTTGGAGGTGCCGTCGCGTTCGATCAGGTACGGGATGGCGTCGAGCCGGAAGCCGTCGACGCCGGCGGCGAGCCAGAACTCCATCGTCTTGAACACCGCCTCGCGCACCGCCGGGTTGTCGAAGTTCAGGTCGGGCTGGTGGCTGAAGAAGCGGTGCCAGAAGTACTGCTGCGCCACCTCGTCGAAGGTCCAGTTGGACTTCTCGGTGTCGGTGAAGATGATGCGCGTGCCGCTGTACAGCTTGGGGTCGTCGCTCCAGACGTAGAAGTTGCGCGCGGCCGAGCCCTTGGGCGCCTTGCGCGCGGCCTGGAACCACGGGTGCTGGTCCGACGTGTGGTTGACCACCAGCTCGGTGATCACGCGCAGGCCCCGGCGGTGCGCCTCGGCGACGAAGCCCTTGAAGTCCTCCAGCGTGCCGTACGACGGATGCACGTTCTCGTAGTCGGCCACGTCGTAGCCGTCGTCGCGCAGCGGCGAAGGGTAAAACGGCAGCAGCCAGATCGTGTTGACGCCCAGCTGCTGCACGTGATCCAGGTGCTCGGTCAGGCCGCGGAAGTCACCGATGCCGTCGCCGTTGGCATCGGCATAGGCCTTGATGTGCAGCTCGTAGATGACCGCATCCTTGAACCACAGCGGATCGTCGGCATTCGAAGGCTCGACCGTCGCGGGCTCGAGCATCGTCTGCGGATCGGGCTTCAACGCCAATGCCTGTTCAGAGGAAGTAGTCAAAATCCTGCTCGCGCCGCACGTGCCGGCGCAAGCGGAACACGTGCGCCGGTACCCGCTGCGGATCCAGGCTCACATAGTTCCGCTCGCCCTGCCACAGGTGGCGCGCATCGGTCAGCAGCTCGTGTACCTGGAACGGCTCGTCCGGTGCCAGGCCGAGCGCCGGCGCGTCGAGCTGGACCCAGCCGCTCTGCGGATGGTGCGGATCGAGGTTGACCACGCAGATCACCACGTTGTCGTGCGTGGGCGTGAACTTCGCGTAGGCGATCAATTGTTCGTTGTCCACCGGCAGGAAACGCAGCCTCTCGTTGCTTTGCAGCGCCGGATTGTCGTGCCGGATTCGGTTGACGCGACCGATGAAGGCGGCCAGCGAGTCGGCGCGCTGCAGATCACGCGCCTTCAGCTCGTACTTCTCCGAGTTCAGGTACTCCTCCGCGCCGGGCTCGCGCGGCGCGGCCTCGAGGTGCTCGTAGGCAGGACCGTAGATGCCGTAGCTCGCGCTCAGCGTGGCGGCCAGCACCAGGCGGGCCATGAAAGCCGGCCGCCCGCCGTACTGCAGCGTCTCGGGCAGGATGTCCGGCGTGTTGGGCCAGGCGTTGGGCCTGAAGTAGTGCCGCCCGGGGCCGTGCGCCAGCTCGGTGAAGTAGTCGGTCAGCTCGCGCTTGGTGTTGCGCCACGTGAAGTAGGTGTAGCTCTGCGAGAAGCCGAGCTTGGCCAGGCGGTGCATCACCTTGGGGCGCGTGAACGCCTCGGACAGGAACAACGCGTCGGGATGCTGCGCCTTGATCGTCGTGATGGCCCACTCCCAGAACGGAAACGCCTTGGTGTGCGGGTTGTCGACGCGAAAGATCTTCACGCCGTGGCCGATCCAGAACCGCATCACGTCGGCGAGCTCGCGCCACATCGCCTGCCAGTCATCGCTCTCGAAATCGAACGGGTAGATGTCCTGGTACTTCTTCGGCGGGTTCTCGGCGTACTGCACGCTGCCGTCGGGCCGGCGCCGAAACCATGATGGATGCGCCTTCACGTACGGATGGTCGGGCGCGCACTGGTACGCGATGTCCAGCGCGATCTCGATGCCTTGCTGGTTGGCGCGCTGCACCAGCCGATCGAAATCGGCCAGCGTGCCCAGCGCCGGGTGCACCGCCATGTGCCCCCCCTCGTCGGCACCGATCGCCCATGGGCTGCCGACGTCGCCCGGCTCGGGGGTCAGCGTGTTGTTCTTGCCCTTGCGGTTGCTGCGTCCGATCGGATGGATCGGCGGGAAATACAACACGTCGAATCCCATCTGCGCCACGTACGGCAGCATCGCCTCGCAATGCTTGAACGTGCCGTGCACGCCGGGCTGCTGCGCCGCCGAGCGCGGAAAGAACTCGTACCAGGTGGAGAAGCGCGCCCGGTCGCGGTCCACGGTCAAGCCGTACTCCAGCGGATGCACGCAGGCGAAGCGCAGATCCGGCGCCTGCATCATCGCTTCGGCCATTGCCCCATCGAGACCGAGCGGTTTGAGCTGCGCCGGATCGGCCTCGGCGCCGGCGGCGCGCTCGAGCTGCCGGGCCCAGTCGGCCAAGCGTGCCGCCGCGTCGCCGCGGGCGCGCTCGGCCGCCTGCGCCGCCAATTCAGCGCCGCTGCGCAGGGCCAAGCGCAGGTCGGCCTCGTCGACGCGGCGCTCGAAATCGTGCCGCCAGGACAGGAAACGATCGACCCAGGCCTGCACCGTGTAGCGATACCCGCCGGGTGCAGCGGGCACGAACTGCGCACGCCAGCGGTCGTTGCCCAGCGGCACCATCGGCACGCCGTGCCACGATGCGTCGGCGTCGCGGCGCCACAGCAGGCGCGCGGCGACCACATCGTGTCCGTCGGCGAAACAGTCCGCCTCGATGACCACGGCATCGCCGGCGATGCACTTGGCGGCGAAGCGCCCGCCGTCGATGCAGGGCGTGACGTTCTCGATCACGGCCCGCACGCGGCCGTCCGGCGTGGCGGGTGGAACGAGGCCTGCTGCGGGCGCGGCGTGATCGGTGCGCGCTGCGTTCATGAGCCGTCGTTCTCGCACACCAGCCACAGGGCCGCCAGCGGCGGCAATGTCAGCGTCAGCGAGTGCACGCGGCCGTGTGCGGGCGCGGGATTGCTCGCCACACCGCCGAAGTTGCCGACCCCGCTGCCGCCGTAGATCTGTGCGTCGCTGTTGGCCAGCTCGCGCCAGTAGCCGGGCCGCGGCACGCCGAGCACGTAGTTCGTGCGCGGCACCGGCGTGAAGTTGCACACCACCAGCACCATCGAGCCGTCGCGGGCGCGGCGCACGAACGACAACACGCTGGCGTCGCGGTCGGCGGCGTCGATCCACTGAAAGCCCGCGGGTTCGAAGTCGATCTCCCACAGCGCCGCGTGCGCCCGGTAGATGCGGTTCAGGTCGCGCATCCAGTGCTGCAGTCCGGCGTGCTCGGCGTGCTGCAGCACGCCCCACTCGAGCTCACCTTCATGCGTCCACTCGCGGCGCTGGCCGAACTCTCCACCCATGAACAGCAGCTTCTTGCCCGGATGCGCCCACATGTAGCCGTACAACAGCCGCAGGCCGGCGAACTGGCGCCAGCTGTCGCCCGGCTGCTTGCCGATCAGCGAGCCCTTGCCGTGCACCACCTCGTCGTGCGACAGCGGCAGCACGAAGTTCTCGTTGAAGGCGTAGACCAGCGAGAACGTGAGCCGGTCGTGGTGGTACTTGCGGTAGACCGGATCCTCGCGCACGTAGGCGAGCGTGTCGTGCATCCAGCCCATGTTCCACTTCATGCCGAAGCCCAGGCCGCCCAGCCAGGTGGGGCGCGACACCATCGGCCAGGCCGTGGACTCCTCGGCGATCATCTGCACGTCGGGGAACTCCTGGTAGATCAGCTCGTTGAGCTTGCGCATGAAGTCGATGGCCTCGAGATTCTCGCGCCCGCCGTGGCGGTTGGGCACCCACTCGCCTTCGCGGCGGCCGTAGTCGAGGTACAGCATCGAGGCCACCGCATCGACACGCAGCCCGTCGAAGTGGTAGCGCCGCAGCCAGTGGCGCGCGCTCGACAGCAGGAAGGCACGCACCTCGTTGCGGCCGTAGTTGAAGATCAGCGAGTTCCAATCGGGGTGAAAGCCCTGGCGCGGGTCGGCGTGTTCGTACAGGAACGTGCCGTCGAAGCTCGCCAGGCCGTGCGCATCGTTCGGAAAGTGCGACGGCACCCAGTCGAGAATCACGCCGATGCCGTGCTGGTGCAGCGTGTCGACCAGCGCCATCAGCTCCTGCGGCGTGCCGTAGCGCGCGGTCGGCGCGAAGTAGCCGGTGCACTGGTAGCCCCAGGAGCCGTAGAACGGGTGCTCGCTGATCGGCATCAGTTCGACATGCGTGAAGCCCATGTCGAGCACGTAGGCGGCCAGTTCGTCGGCCGCCTCGCGATACGACAACATGCGTCCGTCACGCCGCCGCCACGAGCCGAGGTGCAGCTCGTAGATCGACATCGGCGCCGACAGCGCATTGCGCGCGCGGCGCTGGCCCATCCACTCGTCGTCGTGCCATTCGTGGTCAAGCCGCCACGCGCGCGATGCCGTCAGCGGCGGCACCTCGGCATACAGCGCAAACGGGTCGGCCTTGTCGAACTGGGCGCCGTCGCGCGCCGTGATGCGGTACTTGTAGCAGGCGCCGTGTGTCACACCGTCGACGAACCGCTCCCAGACGCCGGACGAATCGGCACGCGCCTGCATCGGGTGGGCGGCCGCGTTCCAGTCGTTGAAGTCACCGATCACCGATACCGCCGCCGCATTCGGAGCCCAGACGCCGAAGTGCGCGCCATGCTCGGCGAGTTGGCAGCCGAACTTCTCGCCCAGACCGGCGTGTGTGCCCTCGCGGAACAGATAGACGTCGTGTTCGGTGAGCGCACCCACCGCCGGCGTGGCGACCGGGGCGCGGGCGCGCGGCTTGGCGGTGGACGGCTTGCGTGCGGTGGGCATCGGATTCTTCTTGTGCGCCGGTGGCGGAGTTTTCGGCTTTGCGTGGGGGCGGCGTCAAGTCCCGCGCGGCGCGGGCCTGCCAACGGTGGGGTCATCTGGTTCGTGATGCATGACGGCGGGCCGTCCCTCGAGGTTTGCGTGATGTGGGACACTGGCCCGCCATGCCGAAGCCCGGTGCCCTGTTTCGCGATGTCGATGGAGGAACCGGTGCACTGATCGAAGAGACCACACAACGATCGCTGCAGTTGCTCCGGGAAAACCTGATGCCGCAAGGCATTCTGGCCGCACGGCCGAGTGCGGCCGCCGACGCGCGCCGCTACACGCGCGTCTTCGGGCGCGATGCAGGGATCTGCGCACTCGCGATGATCGGCAGCGGCGCGCCTGCGCTCGAGCGCGGCGCCATCGCCAGCCTGGATGCGCTGGCCGCGTTGCAGGCAGCCAACGGGCAGATCCCCAAGTACGTCGATCCGCTCGGCCAGGACGCCGACTTCTGGTATCTCGGTTGCATCGACGCCACGTTGTGGTGGCTGATCGCCGTGCATCGCGCCCAACGCTCGAGCCCGCTGCGGCGCGTGCGCTCGCGCTGGCGCGGCCCCATCGAGCGCGCGATCCGGTGGCTGCAGGCGCAGGAGCACCAGCGCTTTCACCTGCTGCAGCAGAACGAAGCCAGCGACTGGGCCGACATCATGCCGCGCTCGGGCTTCGTGCTGTACACCAACGCGCTGTGGTACCTGGTGAAGTGCCAGTACGGACTGCCACAGCGCGACGCCACGCACCACCACTTCAACCACCTGTTCCATCCTTTCAGCCGCGACGTGCCGGAATACCGCCGTGCCCGGCTGCTGCGCCACTACGCGGTGCGCGGCCGGCGCGACGCGGGCCTGTACCTGAGCTTCGTCAACCTGTCGTTCGTGGGCGACGAGGGCGACGTGTTCGGCAACCTGCTGGCGATCTTGTGCGGCCTGGCGAGCCACGCGCGTGCGCAGCAGATCGTCAAGGCGCTGCGCGCCGCCGGTGCGTCGGACCCCTATCCCGTGCGTGTCACGCTGCGCCCGATCACCCCGCGCGACACGTTGTGGCGCGGCTACATGGAGCGCCATCAGCAGAACCATCCGCACCAATACCACAACGGCGGCATCTGGCCTTTCGTCGGCGGCTTCTGGGTTGCGGCGCTCGCGATGCTCAAGCGCACCGAACTGGCACGCGCCGATCTGCGCCAGCTGGCGCGCATCAACCAGCTCGACGACTGGCGCTTCACCGAGTGGTTCCACGGCGCCACGCTGGCGCCGATGGGCATGGCCGGCCAGAGCTGGAACGCGGCGGCCTATCTGCTGGCGCAGCGTGCCGTCGAAAGCGGCGCATCGGTGCTGTCAAGCGCCTAGCAGGCCGAACGGGCCGCGCCCGCTGGCCGCCGTGATCACGCCCAGCACACGGCCGGTCTCGGTGCCGACCATCGGCCAATCGAAGCGCCACGCCCAGTTGTCGCCGCCCATTGTGCCCGGCAGGTTCATGCGGCTCGCACGCGGCAGCCCCAGCACGTCCTGCAGCGGAACGATCACCGTGTTGGCCACCGAGTTGCACAGCGCGCGGATCATCGCCCAGTGCACGTCGTGCGTGCTGCACGCCAAGTAGGTGCCGGCAAAGGCACGTTCGCGCGCGGACGCGTGATCCCACCATCCGCGCACGGTGTCGGTGTCGTGCGTGCCCGTGTAGACCACCGTCGCGGGCTCGAAGTTGTGCGGCAGGTACTCGTGCGTCGCATCTTCGGCGAACGCGAACTGCAGCACCTTCATGCCGGAAAAACCGCAGGCGCGGCGCAGCTCGATCACGTCGGGCGTGATGAGGCCGAGATCTTCGGCGACGATGGGCAGCGGTCCCAGCGCATGCTCGATCGCGGCGAACAGCGCGCGCCCCGGACCGGCCACCCACCGCCCCTGCCGCGCCGTGGGGCTGGTGGCCGGAACCTCCCAGTGCGCGGCAAAGCCGCGGAAGTGATCGATGCGAAACACGTCGGCAAGGTCCAGGGCGCGCTTGAGTCGCGCCGTCCACCACGCGTAGCCGTCGGCGGCCATGCGATCCCAGCGGTACAGCGGATTGCCCCAGCGCTGGCCGTCCACCGAGAACTGGTCGGGCGGCACGCCGGCCACCACGGTGGGCTGGAAGCGAGCGTCAAGCTTGTACAGGTCGGGGCGCGCCCAGCAGTCGGCGCTGTGCTGGGCGATGAAGATCGGCAGGTCGCCCATGATCGCCACGCCACGCGCGCGCGCATGCGCCCTGAGCGCGCTGCACTGCACCGAGAAGCACCACTGCACGAAACGCCAGAACCCGATCTCGTCGGCGTGCTGCACGCGTGCACGCTGCAACGCCGCGGCATCGCGCTGCACCAGGGGCGCGCTCCACTGCCACCAGGGCGCGCCGCCGTGTGCGCGCTCCAACGCCATGAACAGCCCGTAGTCGTCCAGCCAGGCGGCTTCGGCCGCGCACCAATCGCGCAGCGCCTGCTCGTCGGCGCGGCTTGCAGACGCGCGAAAACCGGCTTCCGCGGCGCGCAGCTGCTGCTCGCGCCACGGAATCACGCGCTCGAAATCGACGCGCCGCGGATCGAAGCCGCCGGGCGGCAGCGCCGGGGGCGCCAGCCAGCCGCGTTCGATCAGCGGCTCCAGCGCCACCATCAGCGGACTGCCGGCGAAGGCCGACACGCTCTGGTACGGCGAGTGGCCCGGACCGATCGGCGTGGTGGGCAACACCTGCCAGACGCGTTGGCCGGTGGACGCCAGCCAGTCGACGAAGTGATGGGCGCCGGGACCGAAATCGCCGATGCCGTGCGGTCCCGGCAACGAGGTGATGTGCAACAGCACGCCGGCCGTGCGCTGGTCGAGGATCACGGACCCTCTTGCACGTCGGTGGCGTCGCGCAGCACCACGAGCGCGCGCGCGGGCACCGCGAGCAGCCGCTCGGCCGGCACGCGAGTGCCGGGCGCCAGGGTCAATGCGCTGTCGATCGCCACCTGCCAGTGGCCCGGCGGCAGCCGCATCTCGACCGCGCTGGCGGTCGGATTGAACGCCAGCATCAGGTGGCGCGAGCCCGCGACGTCGCCGTTGCGCGGCGACGCGTCGAGCTGGCAAGCGAATGCGTGCTGCCCGGTGTCGTGCCAGTCGTGCACCTGCATCGGCGCGCCGCCGGGCGTGGTCCAGGCCAGGCTGCGCTCGCCCGGCGCGCTCGGCGGCGGGTGGAACCAGCGGCTGTAGCGCAGCGCCGGCTCGCTGCGGCGCAGCGCCAGCACCGCGGCGACGAACTCGCGCATCTGGGCGTCGGCGTGCGCCCAGTCGAGCCAGCTGGTGGCGTTGTCCTGGCAGTAGGCGTTGTTGTTGCCGCCTTGCGTGCGGCCGATCTCGTCGCCGGCGCACCACAGCGGCGTGCCTTGGGCCAGCAGCACCGTGGCCGAGATGGCGCGGCGCACCCGGCGCCGCAGCGCGTCGATCGCGGCATCATCGGTCGGACCCTCGACGCCGAAATTGGCGCACACCTCGTCGCTGCGGCCGTCCCGGTTGTGCTCGCCGTTGGCATCGTTGTGCTTGCGGCTGTAGCTGGTGAGGTCGGCCAGCGTGAAGCCGTCGTGCACGGCGATGAAGTTCACCGACGACCAGGGCCGCCGCGGGCCGTGGTGGAACGCGTCGCTCGACGCGGTGAAGCGCCGCGCGAACTCACCGCGCCCGACGCCGTGCCCGCCGCCATCGATCAGCCAATACCGGCGCACGGTGTCGCGGAACTTGTCGTTCCACTCCTGCCAGCGCGTCGGAAAGCGGCCGAGCTGGTAGCCGCCGTGCGCGGCATCCCAGGGCTCGGCGATCAGGTGTGCGCGCGCCAGCACCGGGTCCTGGCGCAGCGCGCTGAAGAACGGCGCATGCGTGTCGAAGCCGTGCCGGGTGCGGCCCAGCACCGGTGCCAGGTCGAAGCGGAAGCCGTCGACGCCCATCTCCTGCACCCAATAGCGCAGCGCATCGAGCACCCACTGCATGACGCGCGGGTGCGCCACGTTGAGCGTGTTGCCGCACCCGGTGAAGTCCTCGCAGCGGCTGCGGTCTTCGGGCTGCAGGCGGTACCAGCTGGCGTGATCGAGGCCGCGAAAGCTCAGCGTCGTGCCGGTCTCGTCACCCTCTGCGGTGTGGTTGAACACCACGTCGAGCACCACCTCCAGACCCTGCTCATGCAATGCGGCGACCATGCTGCGGAACTCCGCGTTGACCGCCGACGGATCGTCGCGCTGGCACGCGAGCGTCGGCTCGGGACAGAAGAAGCCGATCGTGTTGTAGCCCCAATAGTTGACGAGACCGCGGTCGCCCAGTCGCATCTCGTCGAGCTTGTAGTGCACCGGTAGCAGCGACAGCGTGGTCACGCCCAGCGACTTGAAGTGCGCGATCGACGCCGGGTGGGCCAACGCGGCATAGGTGCCACGCAGCGCCGGCGGGATGTCGGGATGGGCTTTGCTGAAGCCCTTGACGTGCAGCTCGTACAGCACCTGATCCGACGGACGTATGCGCGGTGCGTTGAGCTGGCCGGGCGCCACGCCCAGCGGCGCGGCCACGCGCGACTTGAGCGCGTAGGGGCCGTTGTCGCGCCGGTCGTAGGAACGATGGCCCTCGGGATGCCCGGGTTCATAGCCGTGGTGCTCGGGGCGCCAGGCATGGCGGCCGACGATCTCGCGTGCGCACGGATCGAGCAGCAGCTTGTGCGGGTTGAAGCGATGCCCGCGCTCGGGCTGGTAGGGCCCGTGCGCGCGCAAGCCATACACCAGCCCCGGCCCGACGCCCGGCAGAAAGCCGTGGAACACGCCATCCTCCGGTCCGTGCAACGCGTAGCGCTTGAGCTCGCGCGCACCGCCGGTGTCGAAGATGCACAGCTCGATGACGCGCGCATGGTCTGAGAACACGGCGAAGTTGACGCCGCCCGGCTGCACCGATGCGCCTATCGGGTCGGCATGGCCGGCCTCCAGCTGTTCGGGCAGGCGCAAGCTCATGGGGCCGTCACCTGCGCACTGCGCGCTCCGGGACGAGCGCTTCGGACGGCCGGGTGGTTTCGTGCGCCGCGGGCAGCAGCGAACGGTACAGCGCCACATAGCGTGCCGCGGCGGCATCCCATGCGAACACCTGGCGCAGCGCCGCACGCTGCACGCGCCGCCATTCCGCGCCGCGTGCCTGCAGCGCGAACGCGCGGCGCAGCGCGGCGCCGTAGGCGGCGCCGTCGAAGCGATCGAACACGAATCCGGTGGCGCTGCCGTCGGCCAGGTTCTCCAGCGCGGCGTCGACCACGGTGTCGGCCAGGCCACCGACGCGGTGCACCAGCGGCAGGCTGCCGTAGACCAGCCCGTACATCTGCGTGAGGCCGCACGGCTCGAAGCGCGATGGCACCAGCGTCACGTCGGTGCCCGCGAACACACGGTGCGACAGGGTCTCGTCGTAGCCGATGTACACCGCCACAGCGCGCGGATGCGCCTGGGCGGCGGCCCGAAAAGCCGCCTCCAGTTCGGGCTCGCCGTTGCCGAGCACCACCAGCTGGCCGCCGCGCGCCAGCAGCTCGGGCAGCCCGTCCAGCACCAGGTGCAGGCCCTTCTGTTCGGTCAGCCGGCTGACCACGCCGCACAGCAGCGCGTCGGGCCGCCGCGCCAGCCCGAAGTGGCGCTGCAGCGCCACCTTGTTGAGCGCGCGGCGCGCCAGCCGCCGGGCGTCGAACGTCTGCGCGATCAGCCGATCGGTGGCCGGGTTCCATATGCGTGTGTCGACGCCGTTGAGGATGCCGGTCAACACATCGCGGCGTTGACGCAGCAGGCCGTCGAGACCGCCGCCTTGTTCCGGCCCTTGCACCTCGCGCGCGTAGGTGGGGCTCACGGTGGTCAGCCGATCGGCGTAGTGCAGACCCGCCTTCATGAACGACACCTGGCCGTGGAACTCCACCCCATGCATCTGGAACGCCACCTTCGGCAGCCCCAGCTCGGCAAAGGTCGCGGCGGGGAACAACCCCTGGAAGGCCAGGTTGTGCACCGTGAACACGCTGCCGGCCGGGTGCGCGCGGTGGCGGCGCGTGTGGTGCAGGTACGCCGGCGCCAGCGCGGCGTGCCAGTCGTGCGCATGCACGATCTGCGCGCGCCAGCGTGCATCGAAGCCGTGCGCGAGCAGCGCCGCCAGCTGCCCGAGCGGCGCGAAACGACGGTGGTTGTCGACGTACGGCACGCCGTCGGCGTCGACGTAGGCGTTGCCGGGCCGGTCGTACAGCGCCGGCGCGTCGATCACGTACACGCCGTGGCCGTTCCACTGCCCGTACAGCACCTGCATGTGCAAGCCCCACGGCGCCACGAACTCGCCGAGCGGCCGCAACCCGGCGATGCCATCGCGGATCGGGCGCAAGCCCGGCAGCAGCAGGCGCACGTCAACCCCGGCCCGCGCCAGCGCATCGGGCAGCGCGCCGGTGACATCGCCCAGCCCGCCGGTCTTGAGCAGCGGGTACATCTCGGCGCTGACTTGCAACACCTGCATGCCGGCTACAGGCGCGCCAGCATCTCGTCGTTGATCAGCACCACGCCGTCTTCGGTGCGCTCGAAACGGCGTGCGTCGAACTCCGGGTCTTCGCCGACGACCAGGTCGTCGGGCAGCCTGCAGCGGCGGTCGATCACCACTTTGCGCAAGCGGCAACCTTCGCCGATGCTCACGTTGGGCAGCACCACCGCCTGGTCGATGCGGCAGAACGAGCGCACGCGCACGCTGGAGAACAACACCGTGTTGGTGAGGTGCGAGCCGGCCACGATGCAGCCGCCCGAGACCATCGTGTTGACGGCAATGCCCTGCGCGCCGTTGTGATCGGGGATGAACTTGGCCGGCGGCAGCTGGCGCTGGTAGGTCCAGATCGGCCAGTCGGTGTCATAGATGTCCAGTTCCGGGTCGATCGACGCCAGGTCGAGGTTAGCGGACCAGAACGCGTCGATCGTGCCCACGTCACGCCAATACGGCGGCGCGCCGTTCGGGTTGGCGATGCACGACTTGGCGAACGGATGCGCCAACGCTCGGCCCTCGGCCACCGCGCGCGGCACCACGTCGCGGCCGAAGTCCTGCGTCGACGCGGGGTTGGCGGCGTCATCCTCGAGCAGCCGGTACAGGTAGTCGGCGTCGAACACGTAGATGCCCATGCTGACGAGCGAGGTGTCGGCGCGCCCGGGCATCGGCGCCGGATTGGCCGGCTTCTCGACGAAGGCCGTGACGCGGTTGGTCTCGTCGACCGCCATCACGCCGAAGGACGACGCCTGGTTGCGCGGCACCTCGATGCAGCCCACGGTGCAGCCGTAGCCGTGCTCGACGTGGTCGCGCAGCATGATCGAGTAGTCCATCTTGTAGATGTGATCGCCGGCCAGGATGATGATGTACTTGGGATCGCCGTGGCGGATCAGATCGATGTTCTGCAACACCGAGTCGGCCGTGCCGCGGTACCAGTGCTCGCTGTGATGGTGCATCTGCGCCGGCAGCAGATCGACCATCTCGTTGAGCTCTGCGCGCAAGAAGCTCCAGCCGCGCTGCAGGTGCCGCAGCAGCGAGTGCGACTCGTACTGCATCACCACGCCGATGCGGCGGATGCCGGAGTTGACGCAGTTCGACAGCGCGAAGTCGATGATGCGGAACTTGCCGCCGAAGTACACCGCCGGCTTGGCGCGCCGGTCGGTCAGCTGCTTCAGGCGCGACCCGCGGCCTCCGGCCAGCACCAGCGCGATCGTGCGGCGGATCATCTGCGGCGAGGCGATCAGGCGTTCCATCGACGTCTCCACGTGCGAGAGTGCGATATACCCTGACCGCGCGCGCTGCGCATCGGCTGCTACCTACCCCTGCGCCGGCACGAGCCAGACCTTGTGCGCGTACTCGCGCACCGTGCGGTCGACCGAAAAGCGGCCCATCGCGGCGATGTTGTGGCACACCGCCGCGGTCCAGGCGGCGCGCTGCCGGTACAACGCGTCGACCCGCCGCTGCGCCGCCAGGTAGTCGGCGAAGTCGGCCAGCACCATGTAGGTGTCGTGCGTCAGCAGGCCGTCGATCAGGCCGCGATAGCGCGCGGGCTCATCGGGCGAGAACGCCCCGCCGCCAATGGCCTCCAGCGCCTTGCGCAGCGCCGGGTCGTTGTCGACGTGTTGGCGTGGCTTGTAGCCCTCGGCACGCAGGCGCACCACGGCGTCGGCGCGCAGCCCGAACACGAACATGTGCTGCTCGCCGATCGCCTGCCCCATCTCGATGTTGGCACCGTCCCAGGTGCCGATGGTCAGTGCGCCGTTGAGCGCGAGCTTCATGTTGCCGGTGCCCGAAGCCTCGGTGCCGGCGGTGGAGATCTGCTCCGACAGATCGGCCGCCGGGATGATGACCTCGGCCAGCGACACGCCGTAGTTCGGCAGGAACGCCACCTTGAGCCGACCGCCGGTGCGCGGGTCGGCGTTGACGACGCGCGCCACGTCGTGGATCAGGTGCACGATGGTGCGCGCGGTCTGGTAGGCCGACGCCGCCTTGCCGGCGAACACCACCGTGCGCGCTGTCCACTGCGCGGTCGGATGGGCCACGATGGCCTGGTAGCGCGCCACCACGTGCAGCAGGTTGAGCAGCTGGCGCTTGTACTCGTGGATGCGCTTGACCTGCACGTCGAACAGGCTGTCCGGGTCGAGCTCCAGCTTCAGCTCGCGCCGCACCAGCTCGGCCAGGCGCTGCTTGTTGCGGCGCTTGGCCTGCAGCAGTTGATCGCCCAGCGCCGGGCTGGGGGCCAAAGCACGCAGCGCCTCGAGATCGCTGCGCCAGCCCGGGCCCAGCTGCGCATCGAGCACCTGGCTGAGCGCCGGATTGGCCTGAGCCAGCCAGCGGCGCGGCGTGACGCCGTTGGTGACGTTGGTGAAACGCTGCGGCGCCAGGCGCGCGAAGTCGGCGAAGATGGTCTTGACCATCAGCTCGGAGTGCAGCGCCGAGACCCCGTTGACGCGGTGCGACGCGACGATGGACAGCGCCGCCATGCGCAGCCGGTCCTCGCCGTTGTGGTCCACCAGCGAGAGCCGGCTCGCCAGCTCCTCGTCACCGGGGAACGACGCGCGCACCGCCTCCAGGTGCCGGTGGTTGATCTCGTAGGCGATCTCGAGGTGGCGCGGCAGCAGCGCCTGCATCATGCGCACCGGCCAGGTCTCGAGCGCCTCGGGCAGCAGCGTGTGGTTGGTGTAGGAGACCGCCTGGCGCGTGATCGCCCAAGCGCGCTCCCACGGCAGCGCGTGCTCGTCGATCAGCAGGCGCATCAGCTCCAGCGGCGTGAGCGCCGGGTGCGTGTCGTTCAGGTGCACGGCATTGCGCTCGCCCAGGTCGGCCAGCGTGCCGCGTTCGCGCAGGTGGCGGTTGATCAGGTCCTGCAGCGACGCGCTGACCAGCAGGAACTCTTGCTTCAGGCGCAGCTCGCGGCCGGCCTGCGTGCTGTCATCGGGGTAGAGCACCCAGTTCAGCAGGTCCGCCGCCAGGCGGTGGGCGCCGGCAGCCAGATGCTGGCCGCGACAGAAGGTGGCGAAGTCGATGCCGTCGTCGGCGCACGCACTCCACAACCGCAGCGTCGACACGCGCTGCGTGCCGTGGCCGGGCACGATGAAGTCGTAGGCCATCGCCACCACCTCCTCGGACGGGCGCCAGCGGCGCGCCGCGCCATCGCCGTGCACCTGGCCGCCGAAGCCGACGCGGTAGCGCAACTCGGGACGCGGGATCTCCCACGGATTGCCCAGCCGAAGCCAGTGGTCGGGGTGTTCCACCTGGTGGCCGTCGGCGGCGATCGCCTGCGCGAACATGCCGTACTCGTAGCGCACGCCGTAGCCGAACGACGGCAGGCCGAGCGTGGCGAACGCATCGAGAAAACACGCGGCCAGGCGGCCGAGGCCGCCGTTGCCCAGGCCCGGCTCGGGCTCGCACTCCAGCACGTCGGCCAGCGGCAGGTCGCCGTCGTGCAGCGCCGACTGCATCTCGTCGCTGAGATCGAGGGCATCGAGCGTGTTGCGCAGCGCGCGGCCCATCAGGAATTCCATCGACATGTAGTGCACACGGCGCGGCGCATCCGGGGCCGCGTCCTGGGCCTGTGTGGCGGCCCAGCGATCGGCCAGCTCGCCGCGGCAGGCCGCGGCCGCGGAGCGCAGCATCGACCACGCGCTGCCGCGGTCGGCGCACTGCGCCAGTGCGCGTGCGTGCGCAGCGCGGAAACGCGCGCGCCGCTGCGCCACGTCTTCGGGCGCGGCCGGCGTGTCGGGCGCGCCGCGCGGGCTCATTGGCTTGGGATTCATCGTCGGCAGTTTCCGCTCACGGGCCGTGCAGCCAAAGGGTAGTGCAAAAACCCGGCGCTGCGCTGCGGGAAGGCGCCGCGCCGGCGCCCGGCCACTCAGTCGCGGTAGCTCGAATCGATGCGGTCGACCAGGCGCACCATCGCATCGAACACGTCGCGCCCGCCGCCGTGCTCGGGGTGGAACTGCAGCGCGTCGGCGCTGCACTTGCGCTGCACCACCTCGGGAATCGGAATCGTCGGCCCGAGCGTGGCACCGGCCACCTGCACCTCGCAGGCACGCTGCAGCGTCCACAACACGACGAAAGCCTGCTCGATGGTGCGGCCCCAGCTCAGCAGCCCATGGTTGCGCAGGATCACCGCCGGCCGGCTGCCGATCGATCGCAGCAGGCGCGGGCCCTCGTCGGCATGCACGGTGATGCCTTCGAAGTCGTGGTAGGCCACGCGGTCGTGCAACTGCGCCGCATAGAAGTTGTCCATCGAGAGCCCCGCCTGCGCCCCGGCCACCGCGCAGCCGGCGGTGGTGTGCGTGTGCATCACGCAGTGCGCATCGGGGATGCCGCGGTGGATCGCCGAGTGCACCGTGAACCCCGCCGGGTTGACCGGCCAGCGCGACTCGCCGATCACGCGGCCGTCGACGTCGATCTTCACCAGGTTCGACGCCGTGACCTCGCTGTAGTGCAGCCCGAACGGGTTGATCAGGAAATGGCCGTCGCCGCCCGGCAGGCGCACGGTGATGTGGTTGTAGATCATCTCGACCCAGCCCAGCATCGCGAACACGCGATAACAGGCGGCCAGCCGCAGGCGCAGTTCGCGTTCGGCTTGTTGCATGCGTTTCCCCTCGGGCAGCGAATAGCGCGTTCATCTTAGCCACGCTGCGCATGAATCGCGCCGGATGTGCGAAATCCCTGGCGGCCCCCTCCCGCGCGCTGCCTGCACTGCCGGCCGGTCGCGTTCCAACCTCCAGGAGATCTGCCCGTGTTGCGCCGCCATCGCGCGCATCGCACGAAAGCTGAAGTCCGGGCAGGCGCCGGCTACTCCTGCAGCTCGCGGCGCATCGCCTGGATCACCGCGGCGTAGTCGGGCTGGCCGAAGATGGCGCTGCCGGCCACGAAAGTGTCGGCGCCGGCGTCGGCGGCGCGCCGGATGTTGTCGACCTTGATGCCGCCGTCGACCTCGAGCCGGATGTCGCGTCCGCTGGCATCGATCAGCCGGCGCAGGCGCTCGATCTTGCGCAGCGCCGACGCAATGAAGCTCTGGCCGCCGAAGCCGGGGTTCACGCTCATCACCAGCAGCAGGTCGACCTTGTCGATCACCCACTCCAGCGCGTCAATGGGCGCCGCCGGGTTGAACACCAGGCCGGCCTTGCAGCCGGCATCGTGGATCAGCTGCAGCGTGCGATCCACGTGCGTGCTGGCGTCCGGATGAAAGCTGATCCAGTCGGCGCCGGCCTTGGCGAAGGCCTGCGCCAGCGCATCGACCGGCTGCACCATCAGGTGCACGTCGATCGGCACGCGCGTGCCGCCGGCGCCGACCGCGTGCTTGCGCAGCGCTTCACACACCATCGGGCCGACGGTCAGGTTGGGCACGTAATGGTTGTCCATCACGTCGAAATGGATCCAGTCGGCCCCCGCGGCGATCACATCGCGCACCTCGTCGCCCAGGCGCGCGAAGTCGGCCGACAGAATGCTCGGGGCGATGCGGGCGGTGCGGGCCATGGTTGACTCTGGCTTTTCCGGTGCATTGTCGCCCAGTGCAACGCGCCGCACGCCTGCTGCCTAGAATGCCGTCCATGTCGAGGCCCGAGTTCACGTGCAAGGTGGCGGTACGCGTTTTGCCCGAACAGACGGACGCGGCCAAGGACCAGCATGCCTATGCCTACACGGTGACGATCACCAACACCGGCGACACCGCGGCGCAGCTGGTGGCGCGGCAATGGTGGATCACCGACCACCACAGCCAGGTGCAGGAAGTGCGCGGACTCGGCGTCGTCGGCCATCAGCCGTTGCTCAACCCCGGCGAGAGCTTCGAGTACTCGAGCTGGGCGCAGATCGCCACGCCGATGGGATCGATGCGCGGGCGCTACTTCTGCATCACGCACGACGCCCACTGGTTCGAAGCCGAGATCCCCGAGTTCGCGCTGGCGGACCCGGCCGCCCTGCATTGATCGACGCGGTCACCGGCCCTGGTCGGGGCCGTTGTCGTCGTCGCCGCGCTCGCCGCGGCGCCGGCCCGAGAACATGGTCCACCACACGATGAACAGCAGCAGCGCGAGCGCCAGCAGCATCTCGAGAATGACAACCCACATCGTGCGGTCGCTGCGTGGCGTGTGCGTGTCGCGACGCGGGGCGCGCCACGGGGTGGCGGCGATTCTAGGCGTCGCTGCCGGCTGCGCGATGCCGGCGCCCCCCGTCGCCGCGCCGCCGGCCGCGGCCGCGGTCACGACCCCCGCTGCGGCCGCCGCCGCACGCGCACCGCTGGCCATCGCACGCACGCGTTCGCGCTGGGTGCCGGTGCCCTGGAGCGACCTGCCCGGCTGGAGCGACGACCGCACGCGCGAGTTGTGGCCGGCGCTGCTGGCCGGCTGCGCCAAGCCCGCCGATGGCTGGGCGGGCGTGTGCAAGCTGGCCGGCGCGCTGCACCCTGCAGACGATGCGCAGGCGCGCGACTTCCTGCAACGCACGCTGCAGCCGTATCGCGTGGAAGCGCTCGACGGCCAGACCACCGGCTTGGCCACCGGCTACTTCGAGCCCTATCTGAACGCCAGCCGCGTGCCGCGCGGGCCGATGCAGGTGGCGCTGTGGCGCCCGCCCACCGACCTCCCCACACGCAGGCCCTGGTGGACGCGCGAGCAGCTCGACACGCTGCCGGCGGCGCGCGCCAGCGTGCGCGGGCACGAGATCGCCTACGTGGCCGACCCGCTCGACGCGCTGCTGGTGCAGGTGCAGGGCTCCGGCCGGCTGCGCATCACCGAGCCCGACGGCCGCGAGCGCCTGCTGCGCCTGGCCTACGCGGGGCACAACGACCATGGCTACCGGTCGATCGGCCGCTGGCTGGTCGAACAAGGCGAGATGCGCGCCGAGGAGGCCTCTTGGGAGACCATCCGCGACTGGGCGCGTCGTTTCCCCAAGCGGCTCAACGAGATGTTGTGGAGCAACCCGCGCGTGGTGTTCTTTCGCGAGGAGCCGCTGCCCGACGAGTCGGTGGGTCCGCGCGGAGCGCAGGGTGCGCCGCTGACGCCCGGCCGCTCGGTTGCGGTGGACCCGCTGTCGGTGCCGTACGGCAGCGTGTTGTGGCTCGACACCACCGAGCCGCTGTCGTCGCAACCGATGCGGCGCGCGGTGATGGCGCAGGACACCGGCAGCGCGATCACCGGTGCCGTGCGCATCGACTACTTCTGGGGCTGGGGCGCCCACGCCGAACAACAGGCCGGACGCATGAAGCAACCGGTGCGGGTGTGGGCGCTGTGGCCGCGGCCTTAGCGCGGCCAGTCGCTTAGGCGAGCTGAGCCACTTCGACGCGGTTGCGGCCGGCTTGTTTGGCGCGGTACAGCGCGCGGTCGGCGCGGTCGATCGCGGCGTCCTGGGTCTCGCCTCCGTGCACCTGGGCCACGCCGGCCGAGAAACCGACCTTGAGCTGCGGCGCGATGGCGTCGAAGCCGCCGGCAGCCACCGCGGCGCGCAGGCGCTCGAGTGCGACGCCTGCTTCTTCGGCCCGCGTGCCCGGCATCACCAGCAAAAACTCCTCGCCGCCCCAGCGAGCCAGCGCATCGGCCGCGCGCAGCTGCGCCTGGACCACCGACGAGAAGCGGCGCAGCACCTCGTCGCCGGCGCCGTGTCCGAGCTCGTCGTTGATGCGCTTGAAGTGGTCGATGTCGAGCAGCGCCAGGGTCAGCGGCCCCTGGCCGCGCTCGATCCGCATGTGCTCGCGCGCCAGCAGCTCCGCCATCGCGCGCCGGTTCAGCAGCCCCGTCAACGCATCGCGCGTGGCGAGTTCGCGGTTCAGCGCCAGCGCATCGGCAAGCTCCTTCTTCTGCGCAGCGAGCCGCGCGCGCATGCGCTCGATGGTAATGGCCAGCGTCGACGACGCCGCCAGCACGATCGCGGTGAACAGCAGGTGCACCACCTCGTGCTTCACCGGGTAACGCTGCGGCGCGGTCTGAGAGCGCCAGAACATCACGCCGGCGAGCATCGCGAAGCCGAGCATCGCCAGCCCGCGCGCGCTGCGCGGCGGCAGCCTGAACATGCCGAACATCAGCACGAAGATCATGATCGAGATCACCGCGCCGCGTGCCGGCCCGGTGATCGCGTACGACCAGGTGATGCTGACCATCGCAAACACCATCTGCGGCAGGGTGAGCGACGGCTCGTCGGACAGCCGCTCCGACAGGCCGCTGCGCACCAGCCCGTAGAACGTGAAGGCGCCGATCAGGTTGAACGCGGTCAGCCGGTTCGACTCGGCGAGGTCGATCAGCCCGAGCATCACCTCGCCGTGCTGGACGAACGCGAAGATCACGTAGACCACCAGCGCGATCAGCGTCAACGACGTGCGCACTCGCATCGAAGCGGCCGTGCCGAGCAGCGCATCGGCCAGCTTGGCGCGCAGTGACGTTGTCGTCCCCATCGGACTCGTATCGACGCCCGCGCAGACGACTTGAGCAATGGCGGCGCCGTGGTCCCCGTCCGCGTGCAATGTGCGACGTGCGCGATTCAGGGGCGCAGGTGTTCCAACGGCAGCACGGCGCCCGATTTGATCTCGCCCAAGGAAAAGCTGGTGTGGATGTCCTTGACGTTGGGCAGTTTGAACAGCACGTCTCGCGCCCAACGGGAATACGCATCGAGGTCGGCCACCACCACGTGCAGCTCGAAGGTGCCGGCGCCGCTGATGTAGTGGCAGGCCACCACCTGGGGCTGCGCGCGGATCGCCTCCTCGAGCGCGCGCGTCGCCGCGGCGTTGTTGCGCTCGGCATCGACGCGCACGAAGGCCAGCACGCCCAGGCCGATGCGCCGGCGGTCCAGCTCGGCGTGGTAGCCGGTGATGTAGCCCTGCTCCTCCAGCCATTTGACGCGCCGCCACGTCGGCGCCGCCGACAGGCCGATGCGCGAGGCCAGCTCGGCGTTGGACAGCCGCGCGTCGCGCTGCAGCTCGCCGAGGATCGCCACGTCATAGCGATCGAGTGCGGGTCCATGGGCTTCGCCGGCGGCGGGCTGCGCTTCTCGCGCAGGTTTGCGCGCTTTTCTTTCTCTAGAGGCCATGATTCTTGAAAGATCGTTGCGCAAAGTATCGCGTTGCGGGCATCAAAAGAAAAGACATGTGGCGAACCGCCTCTTACACTTGGCGTTTGCCCCTGGCTGCACCCGAGCCCGACCGCACAGGAGACGCTGCCCGATGAACGCCCCGCTGCCCGAGTCGATCCGCAAGGCGCTGGAGACCGTCACGCTCGACGACAAGTACGCGCTGGAAACGGGGCGCGCCTTCATGAGCGGCGTGCAGGCGCTGGTGCGGCTGCCGATGCTGCAGCGCGCGCGTGATGCGAAAGCGGGCCTGAACACCGCCGGGTTCGTCAGCGGCTACCGCGGCTCGCCGCTCGGCGGCTACGACCAGGCGCTGTGGTCGGCCAAGAAGCACCTGGCCGCCAACCACGTGGTGTTCCAGCCCGGCGTCAACGAAGAGCTCGCGGCGACCGCGATCTGGGGCACGCAGCAGCTCGAGTTCGACAAGGCCAACAACAAGTACGACGGCGTGTTCGGCATCTGGTACGGCAAGGGCCCGGGGGTCGATCGCTGCTCCGACGTGTTCAAGCACGCCAACCTCGCCGGCACGTCGCCGCATGGGGGCGTCATCGCGGTGGCGGGCGACGATCACGTCGCCAAGAGCAGCACCGCGGCACACCAGAGCGACCACATCTTCAAGGCCTGCGGCCTTCCGGTGTTTTTTCCGTCGAGCGCGCAAGACATCCTCGACCTCGGTTTGCATGCGTTCGCGATGAGCCGATTCGCCGGCGTGTGGACGTCGATGAAGACGATCCAGGAGGTGGTGGAGTCGGCTTCCAGCATCGACGTGAGCCCGGACCGCGTGAACATCGTGCTGCCCGGCGACTTCGTGATGCCGCCCGGCGGCGTGCACATCCGCTGGCCCGACACCGCGCTGGTGCAGGAGGCGCGGCTGTTCGACACCAAGTGGTATGCGGCGCTCGCCTACGTGCGCGCCAACAAGCTCAACCACAACGTGATCAGCGGGCCGAACGACCGCTTCGGCATCATCGCCAGCGGCAAGGCGTTCAACGACACGCGCCAGGCGCTGGCCGATCTCGGCCTCGACGACGACACCTGCCGCTCGATCGGCATCCGGCTGCACAAGGTCAACGTGGTGTGGCCGCTCGAGGCGATGATCACGCGCGAGTTCGCACAAGGCCTCTCCGAGATCCTGGTGGTGGAAGAAAAGCGCCAGGTCATCGAGTACCAGCTGAAGGAAGAGCTCTACAACTGGCGCCCCGATGTGCGGCCCAACGTGCTCGGCAAGTTCGACCAGCCCGATGGCGACGAGGGCGGCGAGTGGAGCCGGCCCAACCCGAGCAGCAACTGGCTGCTGCGCGCCAATGCCGACCTGACGCCGGCGATCATCGCGCAGGCGATTGCCAGGCGCCTGAAGAAACTCGGTGTGCCGGCCGACATCGCGTCGCGCATGGACGCCCGCATCGGCATCCTCGAGGCCAAGGAACGTGCGCTGGCCACCGGCGCCACAGGCGGTGCCGAGCGCCAGCCGTGGTTCTGCTCCGGCTGCCCGCACAACACCAGCACGCGCGTGCCCGAAGGATCGCTGGCGATGGCCGGCATCGGCTGCCATTTCATGGCGGTGTGGATGGACCGCGCCACCGTCGGCTTCACGCAGATGGGCGGCGAAGGTGTGCCGTGGGTCGGCCAGGCGCCGTTCAGCACGCGGCCGCACATGTTTGCCAACCTGGGTGACGGCACCTACTACCACTCGGGCTTTCTGGCCGTGCGCCAGGCGATCGCCGCCGGCGTGAACATCACCTACAAGATCCTGTTCAACGATGCGGTGGCGATGACCGGCGGGCAGCCGATCGATGGTGCGCTCACGGTGCCGCAGATCACGCGTGAGCTCGAGGCCGAAGGCGCCAAGCGCATCGTGGTCGTGACCGACGACCCCGGGAAGTACAACGCCCCGGTCAACCTCGCGCCGGGCGTCACGGTGCGGCACCGCGACGAGCTCGATGCCGTGCAGCGCGAGCTGCGCGAGATCGAAGGTTGCACGATCCTGGTCTACGACCAGACCTGCGCCACCGAAAAACGGCGCCGCCGCAAGCGCGGCAAGATGGTTGATCCCGCACGGCGCGTGGTGATCAACGAGCTGGTGTGCGAGGGCTGCGGCGACTGCAGCGTGCAGAGCAACTGCCTGAGCGTGGAGCCGGTGGAGACCGAGTTCGGCCGCAAGCGCCGCATCAACCAGAACACCTGCAACAAGGACTACTCGTGCCTGAAGGGCTTCTGCCCGAGCTTCGTCACGGTCGAGGGCGGGCAGCTGAAGAAGCCGAAGAAACAGGCGCAACGCACCGACCCGCACACGCTGCCCGAGATCCCCGAGCCGACGCTGCCGCTGGCCGAGAGCGCTTGGGGCATCGTGGTGGCCGGCATCGGTGGCACCGGCGTGATCACGATCGGCCAGCTGCTCGGCATGGCCGCGCACCTCGAGGGCAAGGGCGTGATCACGCAGGATTCAGCGGGCCTGGCGCAAAAAGGCGGTGCCACCTGGAGCCATATCCAGATCGCCAACCGGCCCGAAGCGATCCACACCACCAAGGTCGACACTGCCAAAGCCGATCTGGTGATCGCCTGCGACGGCATCGTCGCGGCCGGCAAGGGCACGCTGGCGTTGATGCGCGAAGGCCGCACCTATGTCGCGCTCAACTCGCATGCCACGCCGACGGCCGCCTTCGTCGCCAACCCCGACTGGCGCAACCCCAGCGGCGGCTGCGAGGCTGCGCTGCAGGCCGCGGTGGGCAAGGACCATCTCGGCCTGGTGGATGCCGACGCGGTGGCGGTGCAACTGCTCGGCGACTCGATCTACACCAACCCGCTGCTGCTCGGTTATGCGTGGCAGAAAGGCCGCGTGCCGGTCAGTCGTGCCGCGCTGCTGCGCGCGATCGAGCTCAACGGCATGCAAGTCGACAACAACAAGGCCGCCTTCGAATGGGGCCGGCGCTGCGCGCACGACATGTCCGCCGTCACGACGCTGTTCCAGGCGGCGCAGGTGATCGAGTTCGTCAAGAAGCCGTCGCTCGATGAAGTCGTGTCCAAGCGCGTGGAGTTCCTCACCGGCTACCAGGACGCCGCCTACGCCGCACGGTACAAGTCGTTCGTCGACAAGGTGCGCGCCGCCGAAGCGCCGCTGACGGCGACCCACAAGTTCAGCGAGGCGGTGGCGCGTTACCTGTTCAAGCTGATGGCCTACAAGGACGAGTACGAGGTCGCTCGCCTGCACACCGACCCGGCGTTCACGTCGAAGATCGAGTCGATGTTCGAAGGCGACTACAAGCTGGTGCACCACCTCGCGCCGCCGCTCACCGCCCGGCGCAACGCCAAGGGCGAGCTGGTCAAGCGGCCGTTCGGCCCGTGGATGCGCACCGCCTTCGGCGTGCTGGCCCGACTCAAGGGCCTGCGCGGCACCGCGTTCGACCCCTTCGGCCGCAGCGAAGAGCGCAGGACCGAGCGCGCGTTGATCGAGCAGTACCGGAACTGCATCGACGAGCTGCTGCGCGACCTGAGCATCGAGCGGCTGCAACTGGCCGCCGAGATCGCGCGCATCCCCGAGGAGATCCGCGGCTACGGGCATGTGAAGGCGCGCCACCTCGCCGCGGCGCGCCCCAAGTGGGAGCAGCTGATGGCGCGCTGGCGCAGCGGCGAAGCGTCGGCTGCCGTGGCGGACCGGGCACGGGCCACGGCCTGACATGACCCGCTGAGGATCCGCGCCGGCGCGGACGGCGAACCGGCATGCTGAGCGACCGCACCTACGTGGCGCTCGCCAACGCCGTGCTGGTGCTGCACGTGGCGCTGGTGCTGTTCGTCGTCGGTGGCCTGGTGCTGGTCCTGGTGGGCAACCGTCGGCGCTGGAATTGGGTCAACCGTTGGTGGTTCCGGCTCGCGCACCTGGCGGCGATCGGCGTGGTCGTGGCCGAGGCGTGGTTCGGCATGGTGTGCCCGCTCACCACGCTGGAGATGGCGCTGCGCGCCCGCGCCGGGGCGTCCACCTACAGCGGCGGCTTCATCGAGCACTGGCTGCAGTGGCTGCTGTATTACGACGCGCCGCCCTGGGTCTTCACGCTCGGCTACAGTGCCTTCGCGCTGCTGGTGCTGTGGGCCTGGTGGCGCTATCCGCCGCGGCGCCGCGATGGTCATTGACCCGGGCTCGCGCACCGCGACACGGCCCGCACGCTACGATCGGCGCACCCCAAGAACCTTGGAGACGCCTGTGGTGTGGTTCATGCGTCGAATCGGCATCGTTCTCTTGGCCGGATCGCTGGCAGCAGGCGCATCGGCCGGCGCCGGCGAAAAGGCCCAAGCGGCGGCCAACAAGGCCTCCGGTGTGGCGACCAAGACCGAAAACGCGGTCAAGCGCGGCCTCGGTACGGCCGCCGCGGGCGTGGAACGCGGCGCCAAGGCCGCGGGCAGCGCCGTCACCGGTGTGGCCAAGAAGGTCGGCATCCCGGGCGCCGGCGCGTCGTCGCCGGCGCGGCCGCAGACCAAGCCTTGACGCGCGGTGGCCCCCGCCCGCAGCGACCGCACCGGCACGCCGGGCGAAGCACCGTCGGCCGATGACGTGCCCGTGGCCGTCAAGACGATGCTGCAGGCGTTCTCGGTGGTGCACTTCGTGCTCGCCGTGCTGTTTGCGCTGGCCTCGTTGCTGCTGGTGGGCATCGCGGTGCACGCCACCTGGACCGCATTCGGCGACGGGCTCAGCCGCGACGCGGCACAGCGTTTGATCGAGTCCATGGGGCTGATGGCGGCAGCCGTGGTGGCGCTGCAGATCGCGCAGACCATCACCGAGGAGGAGGTGGTCCGCCACGCCCACGTGAGCGGGCCCACGCGGGTGCGCCGCTTCCTGTCGCGCTTTCTGGTCGTCGTGGCGGTGGCCTTGGCGATCGAATGCCTGGTGGCGACGTTTCGCGCCGCCCACGAGGATCCGACGCTGCTGCTGTACGCCGCCGGCATGGTGCTCGCACTGGGCGGTCTGCTCGCCGGCTGGGGCGTGTTCCTCAGCCTCAACCGCCATGCGGAGGAGCTCGAGCCCGAAGCCATGCACGAAGCCAAGGTCGAGGACAAGAAGCTGAAGTAGTCCCTCCCCGAACGGACGGCAGGCCGTGAACGCTCCGATCATCCGCCACGCGCTGCCGCACGAGCACGCGGCGCTGAGCGCGATCGCGCAACGTTCCAAGGCGCATTGGGGCTACTCGCAAGCGGCGCTGGCGGGCTGGCGCCACGATCTGAGCGTAACGGCCGAGTCGATCGCGGCGTGCCCGACCTTTGCCGCTGAGTGCGCCGGCGTGGCGGTCGGCTTCGTGCAACTGCGATTCGACGGCGCGCGTGCCGAAATCGAACACCTGTGGGTGCAGCCGGCGCACATCGGCCGCGGCATCGGGCGCGTGCTGCTGCAGCGCGCTCTCGACACCGCACGCGCCGCGGGCCACGACGTGGTGCGGATCGACGCCGATCCGCATGCCGAGGCGTTTTACCGCGCATGCGGTGCCACGCGCACCGGCACCGTGCCGGCGCCGATCGACGGCGAGCCGCAACGCGTGCGGCCGCAGCTGGAGTTGCGGACGCTGCGGCATGATGCGCACGCGGCGGATCCCCGGCCGCGCTGACCCACCGCACGCCCCACACACCATGTCGCTCGAACTCTGGCTCGCCTTCGCCGCCGCATCGGCGGTGCTGCTGATCATCCCCGGCCCGACGATCCTCACCGTCATCAGCTACTCGATGGCACACGGCCGCCGCGCCAACGTGCCGCTGGTGCTGGCGGTCGCGCTCGGCGACACGACGGCGCTGGCGCTGTCGTTGCTCGGATTGGGAGCGCTGCTCGCCACGTCGGCGCTGTGGTTCACGCTGGTCAAGTGGGCCGGCGGGCTGTACCTGATCTACCTCGGCATCAAGCTGCTGCGGGCCGGCGTGTCGATGGCTGCGGCGCAGGACGCACCGGCAATTGCGCCGGCGTCGCGCTGGCGCCTGTTTGCCAACACCTATCTCGTGACCGCGCTCAACCCCAAGGGCATCGTGTTCTTCGTCGCCTTTCTGCCGCAGTTCATCGATGCGCGCGCGCCCGTCGCGCCGCAGCTGTGGCTGCTCGCCACCACGTTCGTCGTGCTGGCCGTGCTCAACGCCAGCTTGTACGCGGTGTTCGCCGCGTCGGCGCGCCGTGTGCTCGGATCGCCGCGCGCGCAGCGGCGCTTCAACCTGGTGGGCGGTTCGCTGCTGTCCGGCGCCGGCGTGTGGGCGCTGCTTGCCCGCCGGCCGGTCTGACGGGCGTCAACCGAGCCGCTCGATCACGCCCATGGCCGCGGCCGGCGCCCTCTCCTTGGCGCCGCTGATGAAGAAAAGGAACACGTCGCGTGCCGCTGCGGGCGGGGCCGCCGCCTCGGCGCGCGGCAGCGCATCCGGCTCGCCGCCGCGGCGCCACACCTCGCAGCAGGCGGCGATCTGATCGAGCGCGTGCGGCGTGCAGCCCTGCGGCAGCGACGCGTCGGTGCGCATCGTGCGCACGTAGACGAAGCCGCCGGTGATGTCGGCGAACGACGGATAGTCGTCCGAGTCGGTGAACACGGTGGCGACGCGGTGACGCCGCGCCAGCGCGAGGAACGCCGGCGTCCTGAAGGTCTCGTGGCGCACGTCGAGCGCATGGCGCAGCGGCAGGCCGCCCACCGTGGCCGGCAGCAGCTTCAGAAAAGCCTCGAAGTCCGCTGCATCGAAGCGTTTGGTCGGCGCAAACTGCCAGACGATGGGCCCGAGCTTGGGACCCAGCTCGGTGATGCCGCTGTTGACGAAACGCTCGATCGACTCGCCCGCTTCGCCGAGCACGCGCCGGTTGGTGGCGAAGCGGTGGGCCTTGAGCGAGAACACGAAGCCGTCGGGCGTCTGCTCGCGCCACTTGGCAAAGGTCTCGGGCTTCTGCGTGCTGTAGTAGGTGCCGTTGACCTCGATCGCGGTCAGCTTGCGGCTCGCATACTCCAGTTCGCGCGCGGTCGACCAGCCTTTGGGATAGAAGTTGTCGCGCCACGGTTCGAAGGTCCAGCCACCCACGCCGACACGAATGGCGGCGGGGATGGCAGGGCATGTTGGGCTTGCATCTGGCATCGATCGAGTCCGCGCAGGGGTTTGCGTCAGAATCCTATCAACCGCCGGAGGTGATCATGCAGATCGATGGAGCCTGTCATTGCGGACGCATCTCTTTCACCGCGCAGGTCGATCCGGCGCGCGTGATGGTGTGTCACTGCAGCGACTGCCAGGTGATGTCGGGTTCCCCGTTTCGCGCCGTCGTGCCGGCAGCGGTCGAGCACTTCGTGCTGCGCGGCGAACCCAGGCGCTACATCAAGACCGCTGACAGCGGCAACCGGCGCGTGCAGGCCTTCTGTCCCGACTGCGGCACGCCGCTGTTCGCCACCGCGCCCGAAAACGCCACGCAGGTGATCATCCGCACCGGCTGCATCCGGCAGCGTGCGGCGCTGGTGCCCAAGGCGCAGATCTGGCAGCACTCCGCGCTGCCGTGGATCGATGACGTGCACGCGCTGCCGGGTTCGCCCGAGCAGCAGGCCTTCATCCCGCCGCAGCCGGCGGCGCCGCGTTGAACCCCCCGCACCGATGCGGCATGCCCTGCCCGCTCCACGGATCGCCGCGCATCGAAGCGCATCCGCGGCTCGATCCGGTGCTGACGGCACGCAGGTGCGCATGAAGGCCGCGACGATGCGCAGCCTGATCTGCGCGTGCGCGCTCTGGTGCTGCGCCTGCATGGCCATCGGGCAACGCGCCGACCCGGCCTCCGATGCGCCCGAAGCGCGCACGCCGCCCACCACGCCGCTATACGAGCCCGCCAGCTATGACGACGCGCTGGCACGCTGGCGCGGTGCCGACGATGTCAACGCATGGATCGGCGCGCGCTTCCAATACGACATGGTGCGCGCGCTGCGGCTGTCGGAGACGCAGCGCGCACGCCACGGCCGCCTGCCAATCCACGCGCCCGACGCGTTCTTTGCGGCGCCCAAGGGCGTGTGCGTCGACCTGTCGCGCTTTGCGGTGGAGACCTTGCGGCGCATCGATCCGGCATCCCGGCCGAGTTACCTGATGATCGAGTTCGCGCCGGCGCCGATCCAAGGCCAGGTGTTGCGCCGCCACTGGGTGGCGCGTTTCGAGCGCGATGGGCAGCTCTTCTTCTTTGCCGACTCCAAGCGCCCCGGCCATATCGCCGGGCCGTATGCGGACAATGCCGCCTACATCAAGGACTACGCCGCCTACCGCGGCCGCGACATCGTGGCTTTTCGCGACATGGACTCCACCGAGCGAAAAACGCGCACGCTGGCCGCAAGACAACCGCGCGAAGACAGACGCTGACCCGCTGCGCGTTTCGGCGGCAAGCGTCACGCATCGACTGCGTCGCAGCGCGGGCCCGCGAACTAAGATGCCGCGAGGCCTGACGCCCGACGCACCACGCATGAGCATCCCCCACTACACCGCCAGCTGCCTGTGCGGCGGCGTGCAACTCGCGCTGATGGCCGAGCCGGGGCCGATCGCCATCTGCCACTGCGCGATGTGCCGCAAGGCACAAGGCGGTCCGTTCTCCACCAATGCGCGCATGCCGGCCTCCGCGCTCAACGTGACGCAAGGTGCGGAGCTGCTGGCCAACTACGAGTCCTCGCCGGGACACCACCGCGTCTTCTGCAAGCGCTGCGGCTCGCCGCTGTTCATGACCAATGCCGAGGAGCCCGACGTCGTCAGCGTGCGCGCCGGCATCATCGACGGCCCGTTGCGCACGCGGCCAAGCTCGCACTACTACGTGGGCCAGATGGCCAACTGGTGGCGCATCGACGACCAGCTGCTGCGCTTCGAAACCGAGTGACGGCGCGGTCGCCGCAGGCGGCGCACAATGCCGGCGCGGCGACGGGTGCCGCATCGTCGAGGAGCGCCGCATGTCCGAACTGGCCGAACTGCAGCAACGCATCGCACCGCTGTTTCCGGGCCTGATGGGACTGAAGCTGCGCGAGGTGGCGCAAGGCCGCGTGCTCGCCGAGCTGCCGGTGCGGCCCGACCTGTGCACCACCGGCGGCATCCTGCACGGCGGCGCGGTGATGGCGTTTGCCGACACGCTCGGCGCGATCGGCACCTTCATGAACCTGCCGGCCGGCAAGCGCACGACGACCACCGACTCGAGCACCAAGTTCATCGCCGCCGCCAAAGTGGGCACCGTGGTCAGCGGCGAGAGCGTGGCGCTGCACCGCGGCCGCACGACGATGGTGTGGCAGACCTCGATCCGCAACGCCGAGGGCAAGCTGTGCGCGGTGGTGACGCAGACCCAACTGGTGCTCGACGGCGCTTGACGCCGATGGACCGCTGGCCAGCATTGGCCGCGGCACGCGCGCACGATCCGGCTTCGCGCGTGCCGTTTGCGGTAGCCCTCAACGGCACGGCGATCACGGCCGGATCGGTGTCGCCCGAGCACCTAGATGCCCTTCACCGCTGGCCGCAGTGGTTGCACGTGCATGAGCGCGGCGTGACGCTGGTGGCGCGCGCCGACGAGCGGTTCGACGCGCTGGCCGCGATCAACCACGCGCTGCGCGCCGACGGCCTCATCCTGGCGTGGCGCGACGAAGCGTTTGCGCTGTTCGATGTGAACGGCCGCCCGATCGGCGTGTCGATGGAACGCGCCGCCACGCGCTTCTGGGGCACCTTGACGTTGGGCGCGCATTGCAACGGCTACGTGGCCGATGCGTCGGGCCGCCCGGCGCAGATGTGGATCGCGCGCCGCGCGCCGGGCAAGCCCACGGACCCAAACCGGCTCGACAACCTGATCGGCGGCGGCGTGCCGGCCGGCCAGTCGCCGCGCGACACGGTGATCCGCGAGGGCTGGGAGGAGGCCGGCCTGCGGCCCGAGCAGATGCAGGGCCTGCGGCCGGGGCGCGTCCTGCGCCTGCTGCGCGACATCCCCGAAGGGCTGCAGCGCGAGTGGATCCACGTCTACGACCTCGAGCTGCCGGCCGGCCTCACGCCGTGCAACCAGGACGGCGAGGTGGCCGAGCTGAAGTTGCACGAGGTGCCGCATGCACTCGCGCTCGCCGCCACGCAAGACATGACGGTCGACGCCGCGCTGGTGACTTTGGACTTCGCGCTGCGCCACCGGTTGTTCGATGAGCAGACGCAGACCGCGCTCGGCACGGCGGCAGCGGGCTTGCTGCAAGGCAGGGCGGCGTGATGCGTGCGGCGGCGTCGGCGCATCGCCGCCAACAGTGTTGGCGCCGCATGCGTCCGCCGCCGCGCTGGACTCCGTATGTCGGGGCATGACGACAAGAAACGCCATGAGCAGCCTCGCTGCCATCGCCCTGCTGTTCACCCTGACCGCCGCCGCGCAGGCTCAGCCGGTGCACTACCGCTTCGATCCCACGCACACGTTTGCGCATTTCGAGCTGACGCACTTCGGCACCTCCACCATCCGCGGCCGGCTCGGGCCGCTGCACGGCGACGTGGAGATCGACCGCGGCGCGCGCCGCGGCCGCGTGCAGGTGGAGATCGACACTTCGCTGGCCAGCACCGGCGTGTCGGTGCTCGACGCCCGCATGCGGGAGCCCGACATGCTCGCGATGCAGGCGCACCCCAAGGCCTACCTGGTGGCCGAGCGCATGGAGTTCGACGAGGCCGGGCGCGTCAAGGCGCTGCGCGGCGAGTTCACGCTGAAGGGTGTCAGCCTGCCGTTGACGCTGACGGCTGTGCGATTCAACTGCTATACCAGCCCGCTGTTCCGGCGCGAGGTCTGCGGCGGCGACTTCGAAGGCCAGTTCAGCCGCGGCGCCGTGGGCATCACGCACAGCCTGCCGTTCGTCAGCGACACGGTGCGGCTGTTGGTGACGGTGGAGGCGATCGCGCAGTGAGGCGCGCGGTCTCTCTTGCCGGCCGCCCTGCATGGCGTCCGGCCTTCGCCAGCCGCAAGGCAGTCCGCAGGGACTGCCTTGTGCGCGGTCTCAGTCCTCGCGTGACTTCAGCGACTGCAGCAGGTCGACCAGCATCATCAGCAGCGCGATGCCAACAACGGCGTACAGCGACGGTTCCTTCAGCTTGAGCACCAGCGGCAACAAGTAGGCCAGCATCAACGCCACGGCCACGATGCCGGCGAAAACCTTCAATGCCATGGTGTGACTCCCGGGTTAGGTGTCATGCGGATGCGGCCACCTGCGCTTGCAGCCAACGTGCCGTGCGCAGCAGCCGCGCGTCGTCGTGCCGGCGCCCGACCAGCTGCACGCCCAACGGCAGTCCATCCGGCCCGTGCATCAGCGGCAGGCTCAGTGCCGGCATCCCGGTCAGGGTCCACAGCGTGCCGAACGCCGGGTCGCCGGTGCTTTCCAGCGGCGGCGCCGTGCCGCGCGTGGCGGGCGTGACGATCGCATCGAAGTGGGCAAACAGCTCGTCGAACGCCTCGATCAGCCGCGGCACCCTGGCCAGCGCCCGCTGGTAGTCCAATGCGCTGATCTCGCGGCCGCGCGCCAACTGGCCGCGCAACGACTCGCTGAGCCGTTCACGGCCTTTTTCGTATTCGGCGTCGAGGTTCATGGCCATCTCCGCCTCCATGATCGTGCGGTGCCAATCCCACGCCTGCGCCACGTTGTCGGGCAGCGGGTACTCCTCGCATTGCACGCCGAGCACGTCGGCCAGTTCCTCAAACGCCTCGCGGGTCGACGCGTCGGCGCGCTCCCAGATGGGCGACTTCACCAGCGCCACACGCGGCGTGAGCGGCGGCTCGGCGGACAGCGTGGCCTGCAGCGGCAGGCGCGCGCGGGGCTGCGTGTCGGGGTCGTTCTCGTCAAAGCCGGTGAGCTGCTCGGTGAGCAACGCGATGTCGTCGAGCGAGCGCGCGAACACGCCCACGCTGTCGAGCGAGCGCGACAGCTTCAAGATGCCGTGGCGCGAGATCAGCCCGTGCGTCGGCTTGAAGCCATGAACGCCGCAGAACGACGCCGGCCGGACGATCGACGCATTGGACTGCGTGCCGATGGCCAGCGGCACCATGCCTGCGGCCACCGCCGCCGCCGAGCCCGACGACGAGCCGCCGGGCGTGCGCGCGGGGTCGTGCGGGTTGCGGGTCTTGCCCGGCGCATAGGTGGCGCACTCGGTGGTGACCGTCTTGCCGAGGATCACCGCGCCGGCAGCGCGCAGCTGCGCCACCACCGCAGCATCGCGCACCGGCCGGCGGCCGGCGTGCAGCACGGTGCCGTCCTCGGTGGGCATGTCGGTGGTATCGATGATGTCCTTGATGCCTACCGGCACGCCGTGCAGCGGACCGGTGGGGCGACCCTCGGCGCGATCGGAGTCGCGCGCGCGGGCCTGCGCCAGCGCGTGCTGCTCGTCGAGGTACTGCCACGCTTGCACCGACGGCTCCACCTCGCGGATGCGCGCCAGGCAGGCCTCCACCAGCTGCTCGGCGCTCAGCGCGCCGCTGGCGACCGCACGCGCCGCCTCGCTGGCCGACAAGCGCTCGGGCCGGGAGACATCCATCACGCCGACCTCACCTGCCGTAGATCGCGTTCGGCAGCCACAGCGCGATGCTGGGGAAGACGTAGACGATCACCATCGTCGCGATCACCACGAAAACGAACGGCATGCAGCCGCTGAAGATCTGCGTCAGCAGCACCGACGGCGGACTGACGCCCTTCAGGTAATAAGCCGACATCGCCATCGGCGGCGACAGGAAAGCGGTTTGCAGGTTCAGCGCGATCAGCACGCCGAACAGCACCGGATCGACGCCGAAGTGTTCCAGCATCGGCAGGAAGATCGGCACGAAGATGATGATGATCTCGGTCCACTCCAGCGGCCAGCCGAGCAGGAAGATGATCACCTGCGCCAGCAGCATGAAGGTCAGCGGGGTCAGGTTCATCGCCAGCACGGCTTCCTTGATGATCTGATTGCCGCCGAGGTAGGCGAAGATCGAGGCGAACGTGGCGGAGCCGACGAACAGCCAGCACACCATGGCCGACGTGCGCGCGGTCAGGAAGACCGACTCGCGCAGGCTCTGCCAGCTCAGCGAGCGGTAGGCGGCCGCGAGCAGCGCCGCGCCGATCGCGCCGACCGCCGCCGCCTCGGTGGGCGTGGCGATGCCGAACATGATCGCCCCCAGCACCGCCATGATCAGCAGCGCGAGCGGGAAGAACGACTTCAGCAGCATCACCACCACCTGGCCGAACGGCACGTTGCTCTGGTCCTTGGGCAGCGGCGGCGCGCGCTCGGGCTTGATGATCGCCAGCACGACCACGTAGGCGATGTACATCGCAGCGAGGAAGAAACCCGGCATGAAGGCGGCCGCGTACAGCTTGACCACCGACAGCCCGGCCATCGCGCCGTAGACGATCAGCATGATCGACGGCGGAATCAAGATGCCGAGACAGCCGCCGGCGCAGATCACGCCGGAGGCCAGCCGCGTGTCGTAGCCGGCCTTCATCATCTGCGGGAACGCCAGCAGCCCCATCAGCGTGACCACCGCGCCGACGATGCCGGTGGCGGTGGCAAACAGCGCGCAGGTGGCCAGCGTGGCGACCGCGAGCGCCCCCGGCAGGAAGCGCAGCGCCACCTGCAGGCTGCGGAACAGGTTGTCGAGGATGTTGGCGCGCTCGACCAGGTAGCCCATCAGCAGGAACAGCGGGACCGACACCAGCGCATCGTTGTTGAGCACCGTGAAGGTGTTCTGCGTCAGCAGGTAGAAGACGCGGTTGTCGAAGAAGGCCTGGTCGGGCTGGAAGTAAGCGTAATAGCCAAAGGCCACGCCCAGCGCCATCAGCGTGAAAGCGACCGGAAAGCCGATGCAGATCACGAAGACCAGGATGCCCATCATCACCAGGGCGACGGCCGGATCGCTCATCTTCCAGCTCCCAATCCGGCCGGCCGAGCGCCGGGCGCCTCATCGGCTTGTGCGTGCTGCTGCAGGATCTGCAACTCGAGCTCTTCCACGTCATGCAGCCGCGGCGGCCAGTCGCCCGCGCGCAGGCAGACCACGCAGCGCAGCACCTCGGCCACGCCTTGCAGCGCGATCAGTCCGGCGCCCACCTGGATCATCATTTTCAGCGGCCAGATCGGCACGCCGGCCGGGCTGTTGACGCTAACCTCCTTCAGGCGCATCGACTCGAAGCCGTACGCGCCGCCGGCCACGATCAGCGCCAGGATGCCGGGGAAGAAGAACAGCACGTACAGCACCAGCTCCACCACGGCCTGCGTGCGCGGGCGCCAGCGCCGGTAGAACATGTCGGCCCGCACGTGGCCGGCGCGCGACAGCGTGTAAGCGCCGGCCATGTAGAACAGCGCGCCGTACATCAGGTAGCTGAAGTCGAACGCCCAGCTCGTCGGATCGTTGAACACGTAGCGCACCAGCACCTCGTAGCCGGTGCCGAGCGCGAGGATGACGATGCACCACGCAAAAGCATGGCCGACCGTCTTGCTGAGCTGATCGATCGCGAGGATCAGGCGTTGCACGTCGAACTTCCTCCCTCAGGCCGCACATGAAAACGGGGCGGTCTGGTGGCCGCCCCGTGTCGCCAGCCGGGCCGTTCAGTCGGCGCCGGGCCGCCCCAAGCCGACTGATCCTCCCCGGGGGGATGCGAGCGCAGCGAGCAAGGGGGCCGTCAACAACTTCAGGCCGGCAGCTTGGTCTTGTGCACGTGCTCGTAGCCCATGTGGTAGTCCGCCTCGTTGACGAACATGTAGTAGGCCACGCGCTTGGCCCAGGCCATCTGCGAGTCCACCACCTTCTTGAAGAACGGATCCTCGTCGGACAGCCGTTTGGTGAGCACGTCCCAGGCCTTGAGCTGCTCCTGAAACACCGCCTTCGGCGTGCGCAGAACCTTCACGCCGTGCTTGCTCTGCAGATCCTGCAGATCGCGCGAGTAGTTGTCCATCGCGGTCCACCAGTTCGACGAGCTGGTCGCCTCGACCGCGTAGCGCAGGATCGCCTGCAGGTCCTTGGGCAGTGAATCGTGTTTCTTGCGGTTGAAGGCGATCTCGAAGAACTCCATCGCCTGGTGGTAGCTGCCCATCATGTAGTTCTTGATCACGTCCTGCGCGCCGAAGCGCATGTCGGAGGTGGGGTTGTTGAACTCGAAGGCATCGATCACGCCCTTTTCCAGCGCGGGCATGATTTCGCCGCCGGGCAGCTGCGTGACCCTGGCGCCCATCTCCTGGAACAGGTCGGCCGCCAAGCCGACGGTGCGGTACTTCAGGCCCTTGAGCTCGGAGGCCTGCGTGATCGGCTTCTTGAACCAGCCCAGCGGCTGCGTGGGCATCGGCATCGCGAAATAGCCGACCACGTCGAGGTTGATCTTTTTCAGCAGCTCGTTGTAGAGCTCCAGCCCGCCGCCGCGGTAGATCCAGGCCAGCGTCTGCGGCGCGTCGCAGCCGTTGATCGGGCCCGAGCCGAACAGCGACGCCACCTTGCTCTTGCCGTACCAGTACACCGGCACGCCGTGCGAGGCGTCGAGCACGCCTTTGTTGGTGGCGTCCATCACCTCGAACGGCTTGACCACCGCGCCGGCCACCAGGTAGTCGATGCGCAGGCGGCCGCCGGCCATCTCGTTGACGCGCTTGACGTACTCCTCGGCCATCTCGTTGAAGATGTCCTTGGCGCCCCAGGCGCCCTGCATCTTCAGCACGATGGGCGACTGGGCCACCGACACCATCGGCGCAGCCATCGCGGCGGCGCCGGCGATGCCCGAGGCCGCTGCGCCCAGGAACCGGCGCCGCGCCGGCTTTGCATCGGGAGAATCGGCGGCGCTGGCAGCCGCAATCTTGTCGGTCATCGTGGTCTCCTTCTTCAGGGTGAGGCGGCGGCTAGAAGCCTTGGCCATGCCGGATCAAAGGACACGCATGACTCCATTTGCGCGATCCATGCGCGCCCCGCGTGCAACGAGACTAACAAGCGCCCCGGCATGGCGCGATGGTGGTAACCCGCGCAGCCGGCGCCGTGGTTGCGACGCGCGGCGGGAAGCAGTTTGAACCTGAGCACAAAGGCGGCCGCGGCCGATGGCCGTACACCGCGGTCTTTCAGTCGCTCAGCAGATAGCGTGTGCTCGGGCCCTTGCCGGTTTGCTGCAGCAGTCCACGCTCGGCCAGCACGGTCAGGTGCTTCGACGCCGTGGCAGGGCTGACGCCGCACAGGTCGGCGTAGGCGCTCTTGTTGATGGACTCCCGGCCGAGCAGCCATTCGATCAACGACACGCGTGTCGTTTCGGGCAGCAGGTCGGCCGCGCTCTCGTGCCAATGCCCGAGCAGCTTCTGTTCGCGCGTGAGCTCGCGGTCGAAGGCCGCACGCAGCGCACCGAGCTCCTGCGTGAACGACGCGCCGAGTCCATGCCGGTCGATCAGCTCCAGCGCCGCCTCGCGTTCCTTCATCGAGATGTCGAGGTAGGCGCGGGCGATCGCCAGGCGCGCGCGCACATGGGCCTCGGGCGAGATCGGCACCGCCAATACGGCGCGCTGGCGCTGGATCTCCGTCATCTCGTCGAGGTGGATGGCCGATTCCTGTGGAATCAGGCGATCCTTCTCCAGCTCTTCGAGCTGTCCGAGCACATCGGCTTTCAGCTTGCGCGCCAGCTCGAGCAGTGCCGGGCTGCTCTCGGCCATCGGCGCCTGCAGCACGGCGTCGACGTGCAGGTCACCGTTGCGCTCGTCGCGAGCATCGCGCGAGGTCTGGAAACGCTTGTAGTGCGCCTCGGCAAGATTGAAGTGCGCTCGAGTGGCCTCCATACGCAAGCCGCTGCGCACGCTGGCCTCCAGCGCCTGCTGGTACTGATCGATCGCGTCGTCGTAGCGACCCTGCAGGTAGTAGGTGGCGCCCAGGTTGACGTGCGTGCCGGCGACGATCTGCGGCTCGACGTCCTGGCGTGCAGCGACATCGAGGATGCGCCGCGCATAGTCGCCGGCGCGATCGAACTGCTGCAACTCGGCGTAGATGGAACTCAGGTTCAGCCAAGTGGCCAGCACCGAACGCCGGTCGCCCAGGCGTTCGAAGATGTTGAGCGCGCGCTGCTTGTGCTCGAGCGCCTCGAGCAACTGGCCGGAACGGCGCGCCAGTTCGCCCCAGGACTGCGCGAGCATGCCGGCCAGCTCGTCGGGAACGTCGATCGAACCGCCGATCTGCTGCGTGCGTTCGAGCACCGTGCGTGCGCGCGGGTCGTTGCGCTGCAGGTACAGCCACGCCAGCCGAGTCAAGGTGGTCAGGTACGCCTGCACCGCCACATGATCGGAGCGCTGCGGATCGGCCTGCTGCAGGCACGCGGCGCTGTCTTCGTAGCAGGCGAATGCGCGGTCGGCGTCGCGCGTTTCGTGGAATGCGCCGAGCGCGCCATATGCGATGCCCATCAGCAGCTTGTCGCGCGCGGCCACCGCCACCTGCAGCGCCTGCTCGCAGGCCTGCTGCGTCCGCTCGGGCATGTTGCGGGTGCGCGCGAGCGCGGCGCGTGCCAGCTCGATCTCCATGCGATCGCGCGCCGCCAACGCGCCGGCAGCCATGCGCTCGACCAACGCATCGGTCTCCGGATGGTTGGCCGATTGCAGCGCGTCGAGCTGCAGCGCGTGGATGAAGCCCCGCACGTCGCCGGCGGCCAGGCGATGCCACAGCGCCGAGCCGATGTCGTGGCGCTGCAGCGCGCGCTCGGCCTGGCGCTGGTGCCAGTCGGCACGGCGCTCGGCGGTGTCGAGCCCCTGCCGGCGCGCGACTTCGGTCTGCAGCCAGCGCCGCAATGCAAAGCGCATCGGCACGCCGATCGGCTCGCGCACGAACAGCTCGGCCATCGTGCGCTTGGCGCGATCGAGGTGGCGATAGAACGTGCTCGGTCCCACGCCCCACAGCCCGCACAGGTTCTCGATCGCCGGCTCGTCGATGCGCCGCCTATAGCGCTCCCGGAATTCGGGCACCGCCAGCACGCCGGCGTAGCAGGTGGCGGCCAGCATCGGCCGCCACGCCGTCAGATCGAGCCAGGCCTTGGGATCGATGTCCTCGAAGCTCGGCTCGCGGTCGGGCCGCAGCTGGGTGAGCGCCCAGCGCAACAGCCAGTCGGCCATCAGCACCAGCGGCTGTTCAACCTCCAGGGCATCGCCCACCGTTCCAACCACAAGCGGCTGGAAGCGGCGCATCACCCAGCGCGCTGCGCGCGGGCGCTGACGTACCGGTTCCTCCAGCGTGCCGGCGCGCCGCGCGACCAATGCCGCCTCGATCAGCGCCACCGCGCGCGCGACCGCGTCGCTGCTATCGGAAGGCGCACGGACGGCACGCGCCGTCTTTTCGGTGGCTGGGCTTTCGGGCATGGTCGCGAGCGGTCCTGGTTTCAAAGCGCCCGCTCGCCATGTTGGAACGTAGGGATTGTGAAGTGTAGCGAGCGCATGCTTTGATCCGCGCCCTTACGTCGACCGAGGAGCACCGAATGAAGTCTCTGCCGCGTCTGCAACCGCTGAACCCCAAGCAGCCCGACGGCACCGACAGCGTGGTGCTCGCGGTGTATGCGCCGTTCGGCAGTGACGCGGTCCTCAGTCGCTACCCTGACGGACAGGCAGGCATTCCGATCCAGCGCCAGGTGCTGGTCAAGGCGCTGCAGCGCGTCGCCCGCGAAGGCGTGCACGTGTCTGCGCTGATCGACCTGTACGACGACGACAGCTACCTGGTGGAGATCCCGGCGCTGCAACCCAAGGCGATGCGCATCACGTCGGTGTGGAAGCAGGACATGACCTCGCCGCGGGCGCTCGCCGGATTTCTGCGCCGCACCCACGCACTGAATCCGTGTGCGGCCATTGCATTGGCGTTGGAGGGCCACGGCGCGGGTTACCTGCCCGAGGTGGATGCGGCCAATCTGACACCCGAGCAGACCACATCGAACGGCGACTATGAATGGACGTTCGGTCAGGACGAGGTGCGCTTGAACCCAGCGCCCGGCTCACCGGCATTGCCGGTGTTCTCGTCGGTGCTGCCGGTGTTCTCCTCCGTGCTCCCGGCCGTCGACCTGCCGCTGTCCACTTCGGGCCTGGCGGCCGGCCTGCGGCTGTCGCAACGCCAGGGCGTGCCCAAGCCCGCGGTGATCCACTTCAACAACTGCTTCAACATGTCAGTGGAACACCTGCACGCGGTGGCGCCCCACGCCGACTACGCCACCGGCTACTGCAACTACAACTTCTTCTCTTCCGGCGAGACCTACCCCGCGGTGTTCCGGCGCTTGCGCACCGCCGGTCTGGCCACGCGTGAAGCGTTGGCGCAATGGTTCGCCGACGAGAACGCGCGCCCGCTGCAACTCAAGGGCAACCACCCGACGATCGGCGGCGTGGTGCGCCTGGGCCGCATGCGCGAGATCGTTCAATGCATCGACGTGCTGGCCGCAGCGCTGGTCACGGCCTTGCGGCCGGCCAATGCCGCCGATCGGCCGGCCGTGCTGGCCAAGGTGCAGGCTGCCGTCGAGGCCGCGCAGAAGTACGACACCGTACCCGGCTTTGCGCTGTCAGTGCCCGACCAGGTGAGCGACGTCGGCGATCTCGCCGCCGAGCTGCTGAAGCACGATTTCGGCGCCGTGCCGGTGCACGCCGCCGCCACGGCGCTCGGCAATGCGCTCAAGGGCGTCAAGCGCTACGGCGACGTCGGCAGCCCGTGGATGGACACGGCACAGCCGTGGGACTTCAGTGACCCGAGCCTGGCGATGAACATCTTCCTGCCCGACCCCGAGCGAAAGGGGGTCTGGGACTGGCGCTCGCCGTTCTACATGGCTTCCAAGCAGCCGGCCGGCTCGCCCAACCGCGAGGCGCAGCCGATCGACTTTCTCACCGGCACGCGCTGGATCGACTTCATCGACGAGTACCACAGGAACGTCAACACCTTCGCCCTGCTGCCCGCGTTGGCGCCCAAGTTTCCGGTGTTCAACCGGAAGTTCGACCCCAACAATCCGGGCGGCGGTTCGGGCCAAGGCAAGCCCGGCGGCCCTGCCAACCCGGGTGGTTCGTCCGGGTCGCCCAACCCGGACAAGCCGGCCTGCTAGCACCTCGCCGCCTTGCGGCGAGCCGACGGCTCGGTGGCCCGGGATCGCTCCGCCGGCCGCCCGATCGTCTGCCGATCGTCTACTTTTGAACATCCGCCCTGTAGCAGGGTTGCGTCGCAATGCGACGCCGTCTCCGGTGCAATGCCTCCAACCCGCTGATGTTTCAGGCGGACCACGGAGGTACCACCATGACGTCCCTGCAAACCCAGAGTGCGATGGCCGGCACGGCGCGCCAGCGGCCGCTTCGCCCCTGGCCGGTGTTGCTGCCGCCCGACCGTGCGCCAAGCCCCAAGCCGCTGGTGATGGGCGGTACGGTGCCACCCACGCCGCTGGCACAGGTGCGCACGCGTTGGCAGCCCGCCGCCGCGCCGGTGTTCCCGATCGAGCCGGCCAACGACCCGGTGGTGCACATGGCCGAAGACGACCGCGCGGGTCTGACGCTGCTCACGCTGGTGCTCTGCGTGACGCTGGCGATCGCGCTGCTGGGGTTCGTGCTCCAAGTGCTGCAGTGAGCACCGGCTTCGCGATCCAAAGGGACCCCACGGTCCTGTGTGACGCCGTCGTGCGGGTCGGCCTCGCGTGATGCGCACTTGAGCCGGTGCGGCGGTCTGCCGGCCTGTCACGCCCGGCGACACCTGAGCGCCGTGGCCCTGCAGTGCGTCGCCTGCGTGGCGCGCCCGCCCCGGGGCGTTGCGTACATTGCGGGCCATGCCGATTGCCGACCCCGCGCTGCGCACCAACCGGTGGCAGCGCTTTTCAGCCGCCAGCGTGCGCGCCTTTCATGCCTATGCGGGCTGGCTGGTCAGCATCACGTGGTGGCGCTTCACCCTGCTGTCGCTGCTGCTGCTGATCGTCGCTTCCATCTTGCAGAACGTGCCGCCGTTCAGCTGGCGGACGTCCGAGGTGATCGATATCGACCTGCCGGAGCCGCCCACGCCGCCGACGCTCCCTACGCCGCCGGCGCTTCCCACTCCACCGGCGCTCCCCGCTTCGCCGGCGCACCCCGAGCCGCCCGCGCCGCCGCAGGCGCCCGGCAAGGCGCGCGAGCCGATCGTCAAGATCGAGAAACCCAAGGCCGGCAGCAGGGAGCATGGCTACGAGATCTCGATTGACGAGCGCGGCGTGCGCATCACGCCCAAGGCGCCACCGGCTTCGGCGAGCGCACCGGCCGCGGCGAGCGCGCCGCCGTCCGAGACGCCGTCGGTCGAGATCCGGCTGCCGCCCGGCGCCACCAGCGAAGCGGTGCGCGAGGCGGTGGAGGAGGCGCGCCGCGCCATCGTCGATGCCATCGAAGAGGCGGCGCGTGACGAAGTCGAGTCCGCACGCGACGCCGCCGAAGCGGCGCGCGACCAGGCCGACGCCGCGCGCGATCGCGCCGAACAGGCACGCGACGCGGCGGCTGTCGTGCGCAAGCGCGTGCGCACCACGCGCCTGGGTGACCCGCTGCCGGAGCTGGCGTTTCTCTGGATCGTGGCGTCGCTGATCATCAAGGTCACCTACAAGAAGCAGATCCAGGCCGAGGCCCAGGCCGCGCAGGCCACCGAGACGGCCGAGGCCGAGTCGCTGAAGCGCCAGGTGGTCGAGGCGCGCATGGCGGCGATGCAGGCGCAGGTCGAGCCGCACTTCCTGTTCAACACGCTGGCGTCGATCGACCACCTGATCGAAACCGACCCGGCGCGCGCCAGCACGATGCAGAAGAACCTGATCGCGCTGCTGCGCGCGTCGATGCCGACGATGCGCGAAGCCGGCGACGGCGGTCCGCGAGACCTCAAGCGCGAACTGGAGGTGATCCGGCCTTACCTGGAGATCCTCAAGGTGCGCATGGAAGACCGCCTGCAGACCGAGATCGACGTGCCCGAGGGACTGCAGTCGGCCGAGTTCCCGTCGATGATGATCCAGACGCTGGTCGAAAACGCCATCAAGCACGGCCTGGAGCCCAAGCCCGAGGGCGGCCGCCTCAGCGTGCGTGCCGAGGTGCAGCACGGCAAGCTCGCGGTCACGGTGGCCGATACCGGCGTCGGCTTCGGCAAGGCGGCCACCGCCGGCACCGGCGTCGGCCTGGCCAACATCCGCGAACGGCTGCAACTGCTGTACGGCCACAAGGCCACGCTCAGCGTGCGCGAGAACCCGGGCGGCGGCACCGCGGTGACGGTGACCGTGCCGTACAAGAGCATCGAAGGAGAGCCGGCATGAACGCCACGACGATCACGCTGGACAGCGCCCGGCTCCAGGGCTGGGCCTGGCGCGCGGCGCTGTGGCTGCTGCTCGCGCTCGTCGCGTTGATCGCGCTCGGTGCTTGGCAGGCATTCGAGCATCTCGAGCCGGCGCTGGTGCAGGTCCATGTCGACGGCGCTTCACTCGTCGCCGACCTCAACCTGGCCGCGCTGCCGCCGGCGCACAAGGTGATGCTCGCGCTCGGGCTGGCGCTGGCCGTGCTGGTGGTGTTGTTCGTCGCGATGGGCAGCATCGCGGTCGCCCTGGTCGCGGTGGTGCCGATCGTGCTGTTGTCGGTGTTGTTGCCGCTGGTGCTGGTCACCGCGCTGTTGCTCGTGCTGCTGTCGCCGCTGTGGCTGTTGGCCTGGCTGCTGTGGCGCGCCGTCCGCCCCGCGCCGCGCTCCACTACGATGGCCGCGTGAGCACCATGAGCACCAAGCCCTACCGCGCCGTGCTGGCCGACGACGAGCGGCTGATGCGCGAGCAGATGCGCGCACGCCTGGCCGAGGTGTGGCCCGACCTCGAGTTGGTGGCCGAGGCCAAGAACGGCCTGGAGGCGGTCCAGGCGGTCCAGCAGCACCAGCCCGACATCGTGTTCCTCGACATCCGCATGCCGGGGCTCACCGGGGTGGAGGCGGCGCGCCAGATCGCACAGCTCGAGCTGCCCGACGATGCGCTGCTGCCCGAGATCGTCTTCGTCACCGCCTACGACCAGTACGCGGTCGAGGCTTTCGAGCAAGGCGCAGCCGACTACGTGCTCAAGCCGGCCGAGCGCGAGCGCCTCGCCGTGACAGTGGAGCGCCTGAAGAAGCGCCTGGCCTCGCGCGGCACCGCCGACGCGCCGGCCAGTGCGCCGATCCAGCAGCTGCTGCACAAGCTGTCGGCGCAGCTGCATCCGGGCGCCGCGGGCTACCTGCAATGGATCCAGGCCAGCGTCGGCTCGACGATCCAGATGATCCCGGTGGCCGACGTGCTGTTCTTCATCAGCGACGAGAAATACACGCGCGTGCAGACCGCGCAGCTCGAGGCGCTGATCCGCAAGCCCATCAAGGAGCTGGTCGACGAGCTCGATCCCCAGGTGTTCTGGCAGATCCACCGCTCGACGCTGGTCAACATCCACGCGGTGGCCGGCGTGTCGCGCGACTTTCGCGGGCGGCAGATCGTGGCGGTGAAGGGCCACCCCGAGAAGCTGGAGGTCAGCCGCAGCTACGCCGGGTTGTTCAAGGGGATGTAGCGGCGCTGCGTGGCGGCAGCCACGATGCGATCAGCCATTGCGCGGCCCAATAGGTGGCGAGGATCCACAACCCCGCGGCCGGCACGGGCAGCGCAAACCGGTTGATCGCCAGCACGGCGTCGGAGGCCATGAACAGCGCACCGCCGATCAGCAGGCCACGCGCACGGTGCACCTCGTCGCCGCGCGCGAGCACACCCACCACCGCGGCCTGCGCCGCCATCGCGGTCAATGCCAGCACGTACAGCGCCACCGGCAGGCGCAAACCCGCCGGCACGCGGCTCCACAGGAACGCGAGGATCGTGCCGGCGACCAACGCATAGACCGCAAACGCCGCCGGCTGGGCGGCGAACCGATGCTCACGGGTGAAGGCCACGATGTACAGCACGTGCGCGATCAGGAAAGCGACCAGTCCGAGCACGAAACCTTGCTGCGGCCACAGCAGCGCCACGTCGCCCGCGAGCGAGAACCACAATCCGGCGAGCACCAGGCGGCGCACAACCGGCGCGTCGGCGCCGCGACGCCACGCGTGGGCGATGATCAACAGCGTGGTCAACGGCTTGAACACGAACAGCAGCGCGCGCTGGTCGAGCGCCCAGGCCCCGCCGGCGATCGCCAGCAGCGCGCTCGCCAGCGTGAGCGGCGGCAGCCAGCGCTCCAGTGTCATGCGTTCGGCTCCGCCGGCGCGACGCTGCGCGCCGCAGGATCAGACGGCGCGGCGCTGCGCGCCGCGAGTTCGGCACGCAGGCGCTTGAGACGTTCGCGCGGATCCTCGCGCTGCAGGTGTTCGTCGAGCTTCATCTCGGCGATGAAGCGGCTCGGCTGCGCCGCCACCGTCTCGCGACCGCGCTTGCGGCGCTTCAGTGCGCTCAACGTCAGCGTCTGGCGTGCGCGCGTGACGCCCACGTACATCAGCCGGCGTTCTTCTTCCAGGCGCTGCGCGGTGATCGGCTCGGCCTCGCTCGAGAACGGCAGCAGACCCTCGTTGACACCGGCCAGCATCACGTGCGGCCACTCCAGCCCTTTGGCCGCGTGCAGCGTCGACAGCGTGACCTGGTCGACGTCGTCGCCGCGCTCGGCGATGCTCTGCATCAGGCTGATCGTCTGCGCCACCTGCATCACGCTGCCGGCCTCGTTCACGGTGCCGCTGCCGTCGGCCGCCACCTCGCCGCCGCAGCGGCGCGCGATCCAGTCGACGAAGTCCAGCACGTTGGCCCAGCGCGCCTCGGCCAACCGGGCCTGGTCTTCACCGTCGTGCAGGTGCTGCTCGTAGCCGACGGCCTTCAGCCAGTCCATCAGGAAGGCGCGTGCCGCCTCGGCGCCCTGTGTCTGCCGTGCGCGGTATTCGAGATCGTTGGCAAATCGTCCGAACTCGTGCAGCGCGTCGAGCGCCTTGCGCGGCAACGCGGTGTGCAGGCTCTCGCTGAACAACGCCTCGAACAGCGACACCTTCCATTTGGCCGCGAATTCGCCGAGCGCGGCCAGCGTCTGGTGACCGATGCCGCGCTTGGGCGTGGTCACCGCGCGCAGGAACGCCGGATCATCGTCGTTGTTGACCAGCAGGCGCAGCCAGGCGCACAGGTCCTTGATCTCGGCACGGTCGAAGAAACTCTGTCCGCCGGACACCTGGTAGGGGATCTGCGCGCGGCGCAGCGCCTGCTCGAACACCTTGGCCTGGTGGTTGGCCCGGTACAGCACCGCGAAGTCGCGCCACTTCACGCCGCCGCCCTGGCCTCGGCGCGACTGGATCCAGGCCACCGCACGATCGGCCTCGTGTTCCTCGTTGTCGCAATCGATGCGCTTGACCGGCTCGCCGTCGCCGTGTTCGCTCCACAAGCTCTTGGCGTACAGCTTGGGATTGGCGGCGATCACGTGGTTGGCGGCGCGCAGGATGGCGCCGGTGGAGCGGTAGTTCTGCTCCAGCATGATCACCTTCAGGTTCGGGTAGTCCTGCGGCAGGCGCTTCAGGTTCTCGATCGTCGCGCCGCGCCAGCCGTAGATGCTCTGGTCGTCGTCGCCCACCGCAGTGAACGCGGTGCGCTCGCCCACCAGCGCCTTCAGCAGCTCGTACTGCACCGCGTTGGTGTCCTGCACCTCGTCGATCAGCACGTGGCCGAAGCGCTGCTGCCACGCCACGCGCGCGTCTGCATGGTCGCGCATCAACTTGAGCGGCAGGCCGATCAGGTCATCGAAGTCGACCGACTGATACGCGGCGAGGCGCTCGTCGTAGCGCCGCATCACGCGCGCGGCCACACGCTCGTCGTCGCTGGCCGCGGCGCTGTCGGCCGCATCGGCCGTCAGGCCCTGGTTCTTCCAGCCGCTGATGGTCCACTGCCAGCGCCGTGCCAGCGCCGCATCGGTGGTGCCGCCGGCGTCGCGCAGCACCGCCAGCACGTCGTCGCTGTCGAGGATCGAGAAGCGCGCCTTCAGGCCCAGCCGCTCGCCGTGCTCGCGCAGCATGCGCACGCCGAGCGCGTGGAAGGTGCAGATCACCAGCTCGCGCGCCGCGCGCGGGCCCACCATCGCGCGCGCGCGTTCGCGCATCTCGGCCGCCGCCTTGTTGGTGAAGGTGATTGCGGCCACTCGATCGGCCTGCAAGCCGTCACGCAACAGCTGCGCGATCTTGTGCACGATGACCCGGGTCTTGCCCGAGCCGGCGCCGGCCAGCACCAGGCACGGCGTGCGCGTGTGCTGCACCGCCTGCATCTGCGCCGGATTGAGAGTGGGTGTGGATGTCGTGCTCATCGGGCGCGCGATGATAGCCAGCGCGCTTGTGCAGAGGTCGGCAGCGCGGGTGTGGTATGAAGCGCGCGCCACGATGCGCACACCACCGCAACCGTTTTCGTCAGCGCGCCGCCACTGTCTTGCACTGGCCGGCGCTCTCGCATTGCCGCCGTTCGTGCCCCATGCGCGCGCCGCCGACGTGCCGCGCTTCGCGCTCGGCGTGGCCTCGGGGCAGCCGCGCGCACATTCGGTCGTGTTGTGGACGCGGCTAATGGGCGCCGATCTGCCGGCCCAGGTGCCGGTGCGCTGGGAGCTGTCGCGCAACGAGTCTTTCGGCGACATCGCGGCGCGCGGCACCGAAACCGCGTTGCAGGCCGAGGCCCACAGCGTGCACGCCGAAGCGGCGGCGCTCGAGCCGGGGCGCTGGTACTGGTATCGCTTCGAGGCGCTCGGCCAGCGCAGCGCGGTCGGGCGCACGCGCACGGCGCCCGCGCCGGATGCCACCGAAGGCATGCGCTTCGCGCTCGCGAGCTGCCAGCGCTATGACCACGGCCACTACGCCGCCTGGCGCCACGTGGCGCAGTCCGACCTGGATCTGGTGCTGTTCGTCGGCGACTACATCTACGAGTACATGTCGCTGCCCACGGCGCTGCGTCTGCACAGCGGCGGCACCGTGCGCACGCTCGACGAATACCGCGCACGTTATGCGCAGTACAAGAGCGATCCCGCGCTGCAGGCCGCGCACGCGGCGCTGCCTTGGCTGACGGTGTGGGACGACCACGAGGTCGACAACGACTATGCCGGGCTGCAGGGCCAGGCCTTGCAGCCGGACTTTGCGGCGCGGCGCGCGGCCGCCTACCGCGCCTACTGGGAGCACATGCCGTTTCCGAAGGCGATCCGGCCCAACGGCGCCGACATGCGCATCCACGGCCGCACCGACTGGGGCGCGCTGGCGCGCATCCACGCACTGGACGACCGCCAGTACCGCGACCCGCAGGCGTGTCCGCGCGAGGGCCGCGGCGGGTCCAACACCGTGCGCCTGCGCGACTGCCCCGAGCTGCTCGACCCGAAACGTTCACTGCTGGGCGCGGCGCAGGAGCGCTGGCTCGCCGACGGCTGGGATCTGCAGCGGCACTGGAACCTCGTCGCCCAGCAGACTCTGATGGCGCGCTTCAACTGGAACTCCAGCGATCCGACGGCCTGGACCGACGGCTGGGACGGCTACGCCGCGTCGCGCGAGCGGCTGCTCGGCACGGTGGCCGAGCGCAAGGTGCCGGGCGTGGTGGTGTTCGGCGGCGACGTGCATGCGCACTACGTGGCCGACCTGAAGCGCGACTTCGACGACCCACGCTCGCCGGTGGTGGCCACCGAGATCTGCGGCACGTCGATCGCGAGCCGCGGTGCCGCGCAGGAGCGCGTGACCGAGGCGCTGCGCCACAACCCGCACCTGCACTACGGCCGCTCCGACCGGCGCGGTTATGTGTCGTGCCGACTCGACGCGCAGATGCTGCAGGCCGATCTGATGGCGGTGGACGATGCCACGCGGCCCGACAGCCCGGTGCAGGTGGCGGCGCGTTTCGTCGTCGACGCGAGGCACCCGGGTGCCCGGCCGGTCTGAGCGGGCGGGCTCCGATGACCGCGCTGCTGCCGATCCTCGCCGTCACGGTGCCGTTTTTCGCGCTGGTGCTGGCGGGCTACGTGGCGGGTTGGCGCCACGTGCTGCCCGAGTCGGCGATTCCGGGGCTCAACGCCTTCGTTCTCTATTTCGCGCTGCCGTGCATGTTGTTCCGCTTCGGCCTCCACACGCCGATCGCCGAAGCGCTCAACCCGGTGGTGCTGGGTGTCTACCTCGGCTGCGCGCTGCTGATGGTGCTGGTGGCGATCGCGTTCTCGCTGGACGATGTGGTGGGCCTGAAGGACGCCTCGTTCGGCGCGCTCGTCACGGCGTTTCCCAACACCGGCTTCATGGGCGTGCCGCTGCTGGCCGCGCTATTCGGCCCGGCCATCGTCGGCCCGATGATCGCCACCATCCTGATCGACATGTTCGTCACCAGCTCGCTGTGCATCGCGCTGGCGCAGGCCGGTGAGGCAGCCGGCGGCGCACGTGCAGCGGCGCTGCGGTCGCTGCGCGGCGCGTTGTCCAATCCGATGCCGTGGGCGATCGCGCTCGGCGGCACCTTGGGCGCGCTCGGCTGGCGTCCGGCCGGGCCGGTGGATGCGGTGATCAAGATGCTGGCCGATGCGGCCACGCCAGTGGCGCTGTTCACCATCGGCGCGGTGTTGTGGCGCGCCGGCCAGCATGCGCACACGCGCACGGCGCGCAAGCGCTACCTGCCGCAGGCGCTGGCCAAGCTGCTGCTGCACCCGGCGCTGGTGTTCGCACTGGCGCTGGCAGCGCGCGCCGCCGGCGCGCCGCTGACCGACCTGCAGATCACCGCGATCACGCTGACCGCGGCGCTGCCGAGCGCCGCCAACGTCGCGATGCTGGCCGAGCGCTTCGGCGCCGACAACGGCCGCATCGCGCGCATCATCCTGACGTCGACCGCGCTGTCGTTCGTGACGTTCACGTCGCTGGCGTGGTTCTTTGGCGCGGGGACCTGACCGGACGCATCCCGGCGCCCCTCCAGGGGCGCCTCCCCAAGCGAACACCGCGGTCCGGCTCCGCCGGACCGCTGGTGTCGCCCCCTTGAGGGGGAGGCGGCCGCCAGGCCGCTTCGGGGGTGGGTCAAATCCCCAGCGGATCGACGTCGATCGCCCAGCGTGCCAGGCCCTTGAACGCGCTGCGCTGCACATGCAGCTGCGGCAGCCACGCGCTCAGGAAACGCTGCAGCCGCGCCCGTGCGGCCGACTCGATCAGCATCTGCATGCGCTCGATGTTGGCCACGCGCGGCACCGCCGGCGGCACCGGTGGGTAGACCATCACGTCGGCTCCTTCGGGCATGGCCGCCGCCACTTCGGCGGCAGCGCGCAGAAAGGACTGCGCCACCGCGGCGTCGCGCGCTTCGGCGCGCAGCAGCGCGAGGTGCGCGAACGGCGGCAGCCCGGCAGCGCGACGCTCCGCCAGCAACTGCTCGGCATAGGCCGCATAGTCGTGCGCACGCAGCGCGGCGAACAGCGCGTGGCGCGGATGCCAGGTCTGCACCCACATCTCGCTGTCCGCCGCCTGCCCGGCGTCGCGCCCGGCGCGGCCGGCCGCCTGCATCAGCTGCGCGAACTGGCGCTCGCCGGCGCGGAAGTCGCTGCTGAACAGCGCGCTGTCGGGATTCACCGCGGCCACCAGCGTCACGCGCCGGAAGTCATGGCCCTTGGTCACCATCTGCGTGCCGACCAGGATGTCCACGTCACCGGCGTGCATGGCTCCCAACGCCACTTCCAGCGCACCCTTGCCGCGCACGCTGTCGGCATCGAGCCGCGCAATGCGTGCCCCCGGCAGCTCCTGCGCCAGCTGTTCGGCCAGCCGCTCGGTGCCGCGGCCGATCGGCTGGATGTCGAGGTTGCCGCACGCCGGGCACGCGCGCGGCACCCGTTCGCTGGCGCCGCAGTGGTGGCAACGCAGCGTGCGGTCGAGCTTGTGGAACACGCGCCATGCGCTGCAGTGGGGACACTCGCTCTTCCAGCCGCAGTCGAGGCAGTGCAGCACCGGCGCATAGCCGCGCCGGTTCAGGAACACCAGGCTCTGCTCGTGCCGCTCGAGCCGCTGGCGCAACGCCTGCAGCACCGGCGGCGCCAGCGCGGGCGGGACTTGTCCGCCGGCGCGCGGCAGCGTGCCCATGTCGAACACGCGCACGCGCGGAAGCGTGGCGCCGGCGATGCGCTGCGCCATCGGCAGCCTGCGGTATCGCCCCGAGCCGGCGTGCTGCCAGGTTTCGAGCGACGGCGTGGCCGAGCCCAGCACCACCGGCACGCGCTCGAGGTGGGCGCGGTACACCGCGAGGTCACGCGCCGAATAACGCGCACCCTCCTGCTGCTTGTACGACGCATCGTGTTCCTCGTCGACCACCACCAGGCCCAGGCGCGGCAACGACACGAACACGGCCAGCCGCGTGCCGAGCACGATGTCGGCATCGCCCACGTGCGCCAGCAGCCAGGTGCGCAGCCGCTGCGCCGGCGTCAGCGCACTGTGCATCGCCACCACGCGCCGCGCGGGAAAGCGCTGCAGCACCCGCGCCAGCAACTGCGGCGTGAGGTTGATCTCGGGCACCAGCAGCAGCACCTGCCGTCCGCGCGCCAGTGCACGCTCGGCCGCGCGCAGATAGACCTCGGTCTTGCCGCTGCCGGTCACGCCGTGCAACAGCAGGGGCGCAGCACGCGCCACCGCGGCGCTGGCTTCGATCGCGTCGACCGCCGCGGCCTGCTCGGGTGTGAGCGTCGGCAACGCCGGCGCGGGAGCCGGTTCAGCCTGCGCGCCCGATGCCCGCCGAGCGCGCAGCAGGCGCTGCGCCAGTTGCGAGCCGTTCACGCGGCGCATTTCCGGGGGCAACACGTTCAAGGCCAGTTCGCCGAGCGAGCGCTGGTAGTAGCCGGCGGCAAACTCGGCCAGCGCCATCCACGCCTGGCCCATCGGCGGCAACCCATCGAGCACCTGCGCGATCGGACGCAACGCGGTCGTGGGCCGGGTCCCATCCGACGTGGCGCGCCACACGAGGCCCGCGACCTCGCGCCGCCCGAGCGGCACGCGCACCAGCGTGCCGGCCGGCAATATCGCGGGATGCTGGTACTCCAGCGTGTCGCTCAGGCCGGCATGGCGTGGCGCCTCGACCACCACCTGGAGCCGCACGCGGTCGTTCACCTGCGCGGCCTGATGGTCCGCAACCGCAAGCAAAGTTGCGTCTCAACGTTCGCATCTAAGTTGCTGATTGCAAAAGCCTTTTGATCTTCACTGGGGCCCTGTGGACAACTTTGTGGGCAAGCTGGCGATCGGTCGTCTAACTGCTTGATCCTGCATGCGTTGGCACTTTCGCCCGTCACCCCGGCGCGGCGCCGTCGGACCAATGAAATCAAGAACTTGGCACGAGATTGCGTGGATCGCGGTGATGCACGACGCGACGCCTTCAAACCCGGGATCCGCTTAGCCAAAAGTGGGGATAAGTCAAGTTCTGAGCGCTCACTTACGGCGAAGCGCTCAAGACCCGGCGCGAGTGACCATGCACCGCCTCGACCAGGGCGTGCACATGGTCGGGCGGCGTGTGCTGGCTGATGCCGTGGCCGAGGTTGAACACGTGTCCGCCCCAGCGTCCGTCACTGCGCCGCTGCGCACCGAAGTCATCGATCACCGCGCGTGCCTGCGCCGCCACCACCTCGGGCGCAGCGAACAGCACCGCCGGATCGAGGTTGCCCTGCAGCGCAACACGATCGTCCATGCGAGCGCGTGCCGTGCGCAGCGGCACCGTCCAATCGAGTCCCACGACATCGGCCCCGCAGGCAGCGATGGCTTCGAGCCACGGGCCGCCACCCTTGGTGAAGACGATGCGCGGCACCGCGCGGCCGTCGCGCTCGCGCGTGAGCAGGTCCATGACGCGGCGCGTGTAGTCGAGGCTGAAGCGCGCGAAGCAGTCGTGCGCCAGCACGCCGCCCCAGGAGTCGAACACCATCACGGCTTGTGCGCCGGCATCGATCTGCGCGTTGAGGTAGGCCGCCACGGCGGCTGCGTTGATGGTGAGGATCTGATGCAGCAGTTCGGGCCGCGCGTACATCAAGGTCTTGACGTGGCGGTAGTCGTCGGAGCCCGCGCCTTCCACCATGTAGCACGCCAGCGTCCACGGGCTGCCGGCAAAGCCGATCAGCGGCACCCGGCCATCCAGCGCCTTGCGGATCATCGCCACCGCATCGAACACGTAGCGCAGCCTGGCCAGATCTGGCACCTGCAACGCGCGGATCGCGGCTTCGTCGCGCAGCGGCCGCTCAAAGCGCGGGCCCTCGCCCGCCTCGAAGCTCAAGCCCAGACCCATTGCATCGGGCACGGTGAGGATGTCGGAGAACAGGATGGCCGCATCGAGCGCATAACGCTCGAGCGGCTGCAGCGTGACTTCGGTGGCGAAGGTGGGGTTCGTCGCCAGGCCCATGAAACTGCCGGCGCGCTCGCGCGTGGCGCGGTACTCGGGCAGGTAGCGGCCGGCCTGCCGCATCAGCCACAGCGGGGTGTAGTCGGTCGGCTGGCGCAGGCAGGCGCGCAGGAAGACGTCGTTGCGGAGGGGCGCGGCGGACATCGCGCGATTATCGGCGCCCGGCCGGGCACCTATCATCTTGCGCTCGACATGAGACCGCTGATCCTGATCGTCGAAGACGAGCCCGGCATCGCCGACACGCTGCAGTACGCGCTGCGCACCGAGGGCTTCGAGCCGGCCTGGTGCGCCAGCGCCGAAGCTGCGCTCGCCGCGCTCGCACAGCGCGCACCGGCGTTGGTGATCCTCGACGTCGGCCTGCCCGACATGAGCGGCTTCGAGCTGTTCAAGCGCCTGCGCGCGCAAATCGACGTGCCGGTCGTGTTCCTCACCGCGCGCGGCGACGAGATCGATCGTGTGGTCGGGCTCGAGCTGGGTGCCGACGACTACGTGCCCAAGCCATTCTCGCCGCGCGAGCTGGTGGCGCGCGTGCGCAGCGTGCTGCGTCGCTCCACCAAGACCGCCGCGCCGGCGCCGGCCGAGCCCGTGCCGGACAAGGTGTTCGAGGTGGACGACGGCAAGCGGCAGATCCGCTTCTACGGACGCGTGCTGGAGCTGTCGCGCTACGAGTTCGGCTTGTTGCGCACGCTGGTGCGGCGCCCGGGCCACGTGTACACGCGCGACGCGCTGCTCGAGCTGGTGTGGGATGGCTCGAGCGAGAGCCTCGACCGCACGGTGGATGCGCACGTGAAGACCCTGCGCGCCAAGCTCAAGGCGGTGGCGCCGACGCTGGAGCCGATCCGCACGCACCGCGGTGTGGGCTACGCGTTGGCCGAAGATCTGCCGCCGGCGCTGCCGGCATGATCACGGCCCGCACGCGCATCTTCGTGGGCATCCTGCTGGTCTACACCGTCGGTGTCGGCGTGCTGATGTGGCGCCTGCTGGCCGACATCGATCCGCGCTATCGCGAATCGGCCGAAGAGTCGCTGGTCGAGACCGCGCACCTGATGGCCAGCCTGCTCGAGGCACGCTCGGCCGGCGGGCTCGACACCACGTGGCTCGAGCCGCTGTTTCGCGACCTGTACGCACGGCGCTTCGAGGCCAACATCTTCGGCATCAAGAAGGAAAGCGTCGAGCTGCGCGCCACGGTGGTCGATGCGCAAGGCATCGTGCTGTTCGACTCGCTGGGCCGTCACGAGGGCAAGGATTTCTCGCAGTGGCGCGACGTGAGGCTGGCGCTGGCGGGCAAGTACGGCGCGCGCACCAGCCCGGACCTCGACGGCGACGCCAACACGTCGGTGATGGTGGTGGCGGTGCCGGTTCGCGTGGGCGAGCGCATCGTCGGCGCCGTGTCGGTGGCCAAGCCGGCGCTGAGCTTCGGCCAGTTCATCGAGGCGGCGCGGCGCAAGACGCTGCTGGTGGGCGTGACCTCCGGCGTGTCGGTGCTGCTGCTGGCGGTGTTCGTCAGCCTGTGGCTGGTGCGGCCGTTCGGCGTCGTCACCGACGCATGGCGCGACGTGCGGCGCCAGCGCCGGCTCGACCCCGCGCTGCTCGGCCGGCGCGTGCTCGGCTCGATCGGCGCCGCGTTCGACGAGATGCGCGACGCCATCGCCGGGCGCCACTACGTGGCCGACTACGTGCAGACCTTGACGCACGAGCTGAAGAGCCCGCTGTCGGCGATCCGCGGCGCGGCCGAGCTGCTGCGCGAGCCCGGCATGCCCGAGGCCGACCGTCAGCGTTTCATCGCCAACGTGGGGCGCGAGACACAGCGCATCCAGGAACTGGTCGACCGCATGATGGAGCTGACGGCACTGGAGCGCCGGCGCACGCTCGGGCCGACCGAGACGGTGGCCCTTCGGCCGCTGCTGCAGGACCTCGCCACCAGCGCCGAGGCGGCGGGCGCGCCGCGCCGATTGCGCGTGGTGCTGCACGACGGCGACGACGCCAGCGTCGACGGCGATCCGCTGTTGTTGCGCCGCGCGATCGGCAACCTGCTCGACAACGCGCTTGATTTCTCCAGCGACGGTGGCACCGTCGAGATCGCGCTGGCGCGCCGGGGCCGGCGCGTGGAGGTGACGATCCGCGACCGTGGTCCCGGCATCCCGGAATTCGCCGACGCCAAGATGTTCGAAAAGTTCTTCTCGCTGGCGCGGCCGCACAACAAGCGCAAGAGCACCGGTTTGGGTCTCGCATTCGTCAAGCAGATCGCCGAGCTGCACCGTGGCCGCGTGACCTTGCGCAACGCCGAAGGCGGCGGCGCGCTCGCGACGCTGGAACTGCCGCCGCACGACATGCGCTCGGCGCGGTGACGACCTACGCCGGTGGGCCGGCGCGCCCCCTCAGCCGACGCGCGCCAGTTCGCGCATCGCCCCCGCGATATCACGCGGACTGGCCAGCGCCGCACAGCGAAACGCCAGCCGCCCCTGCGCGTCGAACAGGAAGGTCGCCGCGGTATGGCGATCGGCGCTGCGGCCATCGGTGCTGCGCCCACCCAGGAAGGCGGGCATCACATCGGCATGCCGGGGCGCGGGCACCGCGGCCAGCCACGCCGGGTCGGCGCCGAACTTGTCGCGCCAGCCTGCGAGCGCCCGTGCATCGTCGCCCAGCGGATCGATGCTCACCGACACCAGCTGGACGTGCGGCAGCGGGCCGATCACCAGCGGCTGCAGCGCCGCGAACACCGCGCCCTGCACCGGACAAATGGCGCTGCAACCGGTGAACATCAGCTGCAGCGCGGTGATGCGCCCCTGCAGCAGCGCCGGCAGCTGGCTGCGGCGGCTGTCGTGCAAGGTCAGCGGCAACGGAGGCGCGAGGCGCCGCGGTGTCAACGGACCGAGTTCGTCGTGCGCCGCCGACGGTGTCGCGGCGCAGGCTGCAGCCGCGCCTGCGACGAACGCGCGTCGCGACAGGCCCGCCGCACGGTCCGGTGCGCTCATCGCTTCGACAGGTGGGCCCACAAGGCGGCGCAGGCGGCATCGTCGACGTCGAAGCGCGGCATCGTGCGCGTGACCATCACGTGAGCCGGATCGATGCCCTCGCGCAGCAACCGGCACAGCGTGCCGCTGTCGTAGCGCGAGGGCGGGCCGCCGCGGCGCGCGATGCGTTGCGTCAGCCCCTCGGCGCTCAGGATCCCGCCGGTGGCCTGAGGACCTCGATGGCAGTTGATGCAGCGCGAGGCCATCGGCGGCAGCCGCTCGTCGTGGCCGGCGATGCGCGCCACCAGCGGCCGCCGTCCGTCGAACAGTTCGGCGCCGTGCGATTGCCTGATCCACTGCGCCACCAACGGCGCCGCCACGACGGCTGCCGCAGCCGTCGTGCCGGCGATCAGCAGGCCGGCGCGCACGCCCCTCACTGCGGCGCCAGCGCTGCGAGCGGCACGGCCACGTAGCTGCTGCTGCCCGGCCGCCGCCAGCGCAGCTGCATCGTCGCGCCGCCGCCGCGCTCGTAGTACTCGACGCGGATCGTGTAGCGCTGGCCGGCCGTGAGCGAGATCGTGCCGCTGGTGTTGGTCGTGGGCGAATGGTCCGTCCAGTTGTTGACCAACTGCACGCCGTTGACCCACAGCCGCACGCCGTCGTCGGAATACGTCTGGAAGCGATGGCTGCCGCTGGCCGTCGGCACGATCACGCCGCTCCAGCGCACCGAGAAGTTGTCGGCCGCCACACCGGGGCCCGGCGAGCCGGTGCCCCAGCTGAAGTTGACGGCCTCGTAGCGCGTCAGCACCGGCGTGCCGCCCAGGCTCACGTTGGCGAAGTATTCGCCCTTGAGTCCGGTCACCGGTGCAATGGCCGCCTCCTCGCGCCCGATCTGGCGCACGAACTCGCTCACGTTGGCGAGGTCGGCGGCCGACAGCGTCAAGGTGTTGTGCGCGCGGATCGCGTCTTCCACCGTGGCGGCCGAGCCGTCGTGCAGGTAGGGCGCGGTGGCCCAGGCGTCGCGCAGCGTCGGCGTGTCGATGCCGGTCAGCGCGGCACCGAGGCGCGACCCGCTCGACGGCTTGATCGTGCCGATGTTGCGCAGCACGCCGGCGGCCGAGTCGGTGTAGTCGTTGCCGCCATGGCAGCCGGTGCACCGGTCGGCGAACACCGTGCGCCCGGCGCTGGCCGCCGCGGTGAGTGCGCCGCCGGCCGTGCGGTACGGCGAGGGATCGAAGCTCGACAACGACGACACGTAGGCCGCCAGCGCGTCGAGGTCGGCACTGACGCCGGCCTTCGCGGTACCCAGCGGCTGGCTGCGCGTGCCCGTGTTGAACGACGCGTCGGACATCAACCCGGTGCCCTGGGCGAGCGTGCGCAGTTGCCCCTCGAAGTCCTGCACCTCGTCGAAGTTCGCGCTCCAGTGCAGGCGGCCCTGCGCGCCGGCGCGGCCGCGCAGGCTGACGGTGTTGCGCAGCCCCTCGCCGAAACCGGTGAAGTCCCAGGTGCGGCCGTCGTGCCCGCCGTCGTTGTGGCAGCCGGCGCAGCTGATGTAGCCGTCGCGCGCCAGACGCGGGTCGCGGGCATCGTAGAAGAACTGCTTGCCCTTGAGCACCTGCGCGCCGAGCTTCTCGGTGCCCACCGTGCCCATCGTGGCCGACAGCGGCAGCGTCGATTCGCCGTACTCCAGCAACGGCGACAGGTCGTGCACGCCCACTGTGCGGTCCATGAAGTTGTGAACGTAGAGCGTGCGCCCGTCGGCCGACACCGCCAGGCCCTGCGGGGCACGGCCGGCATCGACGCGGAACAGCTCGCGCCGCCCCGCCGCGTCGACCACCGCGACGTGGCGGCTCGCCTCGAGCGCGACGAACAGGTAGGCACCACCCGGGTGGAATGCGGCGGCGCTGGCGATACCCGAGTTGTCATGGTCGATGCGGCCGGGCAGGTCTTCGGCCAGCGTGCCCAGATCGATGCGCGAACTGATCGCGCGCAGCGTGTTCTGGAAGTCCAGATCCTGGTTGTCGCGCAGCTTGCCGCGTTTGATGTTGTCCTGCTTCGACGGCACCCAGGCGCTCTGTCCATCGGGCGCGATCACCGGTGCGCCGAGGTAGTTGGGAATGCCGCGGCCGGCCACCGTGGTGTCGGGCCGCTCGCTGTGTTGCAGCACGACCGTGCGCTGCAGCGCCAACGATGCCGGGTTGACCACCAGCACCTCGGCGCCGCGCGGGTTGCCGCCCGCGCTGGTCTGCACCACGGCCGTGCCCTCGCCGGGCAGCGCCGGCGTCACGAAGCGCGCCACCAGCAGTTGGGTGCCGGCCGCATTGAGCGCGAGGTGGCGCAGGTTGGCACCGAGCGGCACGCTCGAGCCCACCACGCCGCCGGCCGAGATGCGCGTCAGCATGCCGGTGGCCTCGTGCGTCACGAAGGCTGTGCCGTCGGCACCGATCACGATGCCGTAGGGCATCGATGCACGCGCCAGGTTCACCGTCTGCACGACCGTCAGGTTGGTGGGCGACACGATCGACAAGCTGGCGCTGCCCTTGTTGACGACCCAGATGCGCCCGTCGGGCGCCAGCGCCAGCGTGCGCGGTGCGGTGCCGACCGCGATCTCGGCCAGGCGGATCTTGTTGGCGGTGTCGAACACGCTGACCGAGTCGTTGTCCGGGTTCACCACCCACAGACGCGGCGCGCCGCCGCCACGCGGCTCGAGCAGCAGCGGCGATGACGAGCGGCCGCCGGAGCCGGTGGCGCCCTGCACCGCCTGCCAGAAGCTGCGCGACGACAAGCGGCCGTCGGGGGTGCGCGCGCTCACGGTCACGAAGTACACGCCGGGCGCGGTGTAGGTGTGGCTCGCCGCCGGCTGATCGCTCCACGGCGTGGCGCCGCTGCCGTCGCCGAAGTCCCACTGGTAGCTGTAGCTGCCGACGTTGGCGGTGCCGGCGACATAGTTCACCGTGGCGCCGCTGACCACCGGTGCCGCGCTCACGGGTTCCAGTTGCGCGGTGGCGGTGAGCACGGTCCACGGAAACTGTGTGGCAGTGCTGCCGCCGCGGCCGTCGTCGACGACGACGGTGACGGTGTAGCTGCCTTCCGCGGTCGGCACGCCGCTGATCAGGCCGGTGCCTGCGGCCATCGTCAGGCCGGGTGGCAGGCCGGCCGCGCTGTAGGTCAGCAGGTCCCCGTCAGGATCGCTCGCCGACACGCCGAGGCTGGTGGCCACACCCTGCTCGGTGGTCACCGGCGACGGCGTGTCGAGGGTCGGAGCGCGGTTGGTCGCCAAGCGGCCGTGCACCTCGACCTCTGCCAGCTGCAGCGCATTGGTGCCGGCAAGCTGCACGCGCACGTAGCGGCCGCGCGCGCCGCCGGCGGCGATGGTCGTGGCGCGCGGCGCGGTGCCGGAATACTGGCTGCGCCATACCGCGGCATCGGCCAGCAGGCTGGCCAGGCTGCGACCCTGCATCGGCGTGTCCGATGCAAGGAGATAGAAGTTCGACAACCGGTCGGCGCAGCAGTCCGTGCGGTTCCACAGCCGCACCGCCGACAGCGCATGGCTGGCGCCGAGGTCCACCTCCCACCAGGGGTTGGCTTCGACGGTGGTGTGTGCGACCGACGCCGACGCGAATGCGCCGTCGACGCTGCCGTCGATCGCCTTTGCAGCGCCGCTGCTGGCGTCGTAGGTCGAAGACTGTGTGGCCACGTGACCGCGTGCCAGGTTCGGGAAGTAGAGGGTCTTCTCCGTCTTGTCGACGCCGAGGTCCGAGAAGCTGCCCGAGGCCACCGGCAGTCCCCAGTTCACGCCGTCCGCACTGAGGTAGACGTTGTAGCGCGCGATCGTGCCGTTGAAGGTGGCGTCCTGCCGCGGCAGGTATTTGAGGCCGCCGACATCGGTCGCGCCGCCGAGCTGGATCACGATCCAGTGCGGGTGCACCGGATTGGCCGCCTGCCACTGCGTGTGCCAGATGGTCGCGGTGTTGCCGTCGATCGCGTTGGCGGCAGCACCGTTCTCGCCGGCCAGTTCCTGGCTGTCGGCGCTGACCTGCCAGCCGGTGCGCGACAGCACCTGGCCGTCCAACCCCAGCAAGTTGATCTCGGCAGCCGACGTCCAGGCGTTGCCGTTGGTCTCCGACAGCGCCTCCAGCCGCACGTAGCGCGTGACGCCGGGCGTCACCACGTGCCACAGGAAGTCGGTGCTCGTCGTCACGCCGTTGGCGGTGGCACGGATCGTCACGCGCGACGTGCCGGCGATGCCGGGCGCGCCTTCGATGCGACCGGTGGAGTTGTTGATCGCGAGGCCCGCGGGCAGACCGCTGGCCTCGTAGGTGGCCACCGCACCACCGGGCACGGTGACCGTGGGCTGCAGTGAGACCGCGGCGCCGACCGTGCTGCTCTGGTCGGCGATGGCCGTGAACTGCGGTGCGCCGGCGAGCGAGATGCGCACGATCTTCGCCACCGACGGCGTGCCGTCGGCGTTCATCGCGAACAGCATCCAGTCGCCCGGCAGTGCCCAGCCGGGGTTGGTGGGCACGTCCACCGCCCAGGTGTTGGTGCCGGTGTTGCGGAAGGTTAGCGCCAGACGGCGCTGGTCGTTGTTGACGGTGTGCGTGGTCGACGACATGCGCACCATCGCGAAAGACGCGATCGGGCTGTCGGTGGTGACGGTGATCGTCTGGCCGTAGACCACGCTGGCGGGTGCGCTCTGGATCGCCGGGCGCGTGGCCGGCGTGCCGTCTGGCCGCAGCAGGTAGTGCGGTGTCCACACCTGCAGGTCTGGGTGGTTGGCGGCGCAGCCGGCGCCGCACAGGCCGCCGCCGGCGGAGACCACGCGCGCGTCGGGCAGCAGGATCGCCACGCTGTGGTAGTTGCGCGGCACGGCAATCGGCGGCAGTGCCGTGAAGGTTTCGCTCGACGGATCGAACAGCTCGGGCACGAGCACCGAGTTGTTGTCGGAGAAACCCACCGCATAGGTCTGGCCGCCGACGATCAGCACCTGGCCGTTGGGCAGCACCACGCTGTTGTGGAAGGCGCGGCGGTACGCCATCGGCGCGAGCTTGCGCACCGTCACGCCGCCGTTGATGTCGATCACATAGCTGTTGGCGTTGGCGTTGACGCTGTCGTAGCCCGGGCCGCCACCGGTCTTGAGGATCTTGCCCTGCTCGTACATCACCGCGGTGCCGCTGATGCTGAACTCGTCGTCGCCGCGCGGCCCGGCGTCGGTGACGCTGCCCGTGCCCTCGGTGCCGATCCAGTGCATGTTGATGCCGGGGCCGGCGTGGAACACCTTGCCGTTGCCGGCGGGCAGCAGCATGAAGTGGCTGTCGCCACCGAAGTTGCGTGAAGGATCCGGTGACAGGAACGGGTCGATCGGGATACCGGTCTTGCGCTGCCAGCCGCCGGCGGCGGTCCACACCTCGCCGTGCTTGTTGCCGACGCCGCCGCTCCACGAGCCGCCGAGCGTGAGCACCGAGCCGTCCTTCAGGATCGTGTTGGCCTGGTAGCCGCGCGGGATGTTCATCGCCGGCCCGGTGCTCCAGGTGTTGGTCGCCGGATCGAAGATGCTCGTGTTGCCGGCGCTGATGCCGCCGTTGACCAGCAACCGGCCGTCGGCAAGGTTGGTGGTTCCCGGGCAGAACATGTTGTGGCCGGTCTCGGTGACGGTGCGCTCGGTGACGCTGTTGGTCGCCGGGTCGAAGGTCGCCGCGTAGGTGCGCCCGGTGGCGGCGCCGAAGCTGAACTTCTCTTCGGCCGACCACATCAGCACCTTGCCGTCGGGCAGGTTGGCGATCGATACCGGCACCAGCGGCAGGCTGCGCGACGCCGACCACGCCGACTGCGCCGGCGCGGCCACCGCCAGCGGCCCTGCCCGGTCGCGCGCCGCGCGCGCATCGGTGGTTGGATCGGCATCGTTGCCGCCGCCGCAGGCGGCGAGCAACGAAACGGCAGCAAGACCGGCCACTGCGGCGTGGCGACGCAGACTGATTCCCGTCACGAGATTTCCCCCTCTTCCCCATAGGCTTCAGCGCGCACCGGCGCGAGCCCATCCCTCCGCCCCCGCGATCAGAGCAGGGTGTGACTGATCGTAACGGCAGCGTTTGCCCGCATCACGCGACTCTGATCCCGCGAACCGGGGGCATGGCAGGCGCCCCGATGTCCGGCATGCAGGCCGGCGACTTCACGCCGGTTTCACCGCGCACGCACATTCGGCGGCCCGGGGCCACCGAGGCTTCGAACGCCGTTCGCACGGCGACCCGACAGTGATCACGAGCGCCACGCGCGCTCGACACCTCGGAGCCGCCCCATGCCACGCACATCCGCCCCGCACACGCCGCTGTCCATCGGCCGCGTGCTCGCCTGCATCGTCGTGTCGATCCTCGCCGCATTCGCCCTGGTGGCGTGGGCGCCGGCGCACGCCGACGATGCCGAGGCCCGCGCCGCCGAGAGCCCTTACTTCCATGTGAAGAGCGACGACCCCACGCTCGACGCGCTGCCGCTCAAGGGCACACGGGTCGACGTGAAGATCTCGGGCGTGATCGCCGACGTGGTGGTGACGCAGCACTACCGCAACGAGGGCCAGCGCCCGATCGAAGCGAAATACATCTTCCCCGGCTCGACACGCGCCGCGGTGCACGCGATGAACGTGCGGCTGGGCGAGCGCCTGATCAGCGCGCAGATCCGAGAGAAGCAGCGCGCGCGGCTGGCATACGACGCGGCCAAGCGAGAGGGCAAGACCACCGCGCTGCTGGAGCAGGAGCGGCCCAACGTGTTCTCGATGAACGTGGCCAACATCCTGCCCGGCGACGACGTGCGCGTGGAGCTGAAGTACACCGAGCTGATCGCGCCCGACGCGGGGCAGTACCGCTTCGTGTTTCCCACGGTGGTCGGACCGCGTTATCGATCACCGAGCGCATCGCCGGCCAACGGCCACCTGTCGGCCACCGCGCACCTGCCCGAAGGCGTGGCGTCGGACACCACGTTCGACCTGTCGGTGCAGCTGCATGCGCCGCTGCCGGTGAGCGAGGTTCTGAGCCGCACGCACAGGCTCGAGACGCAGGGCCTGGGCACCGATCGCGTCACGCTGGCGCTGGCCGACGAAGGCATGCGCGACAACCGCGACTTCATCCTCGAGTACCGACTCGGCGGCGAGCGCACCGCCACCGGCCTGATGCTGTACCGCGCGCCGGACGCGTCGCAGGAGAACTTCTTCCTCGCGCTGGTGGAGCCGCCGCAGCAGGTGGCGCCGGTGCAGATCAACCCGCGCGACTACATCTTCGTGGTCGACATCTCGGGCTCGATGCACGGCCATCCGCTGAACACGGCCAAGGTGCTGCTGCGCAACCTGATCGGCGGCCTGCGCCCGAGCGACAGCTTCAACGTGGTGCTGTTTTCCGGCTCGAGCCGCGTGCTGTCGGAACAATCGGTGCCGGCCACGCAGGCCAACATCGCACGCGCCATCAAGACGATCGACCAGATGGGCGGCGGCGGCAGCACCGAGATCGTGCCGGCGCTGCGCCGCGTGGCCGCGCTGCCCAAGCCGGCCGACGTGTCGCGCAGCGTGATCGTGGTCACCGACGGCTACGTCGCGGTCGAGAACGAGGTGTTCCAGCTGGTGCGCCGCAACCTCGACCAAGCCAACGTGTTCGCGTTCGGCATCGGCTCGTCGGTGAACCGCCACCTGATCGAAGGCCTGGCTCGCGCCGGCCAGGGCGAGGCGTTCATCGTCACCAAGCCCGAGCGCGCGGCGGAGCAGGCCGAACGGCTGCGCCGCATGATCGACGCGCCGGTGCTGACGCAGGTGAAGGCGCGTTTCGCCGGCCTGGACGTGTACGACGTCGAGCCGGCGTCGCTGCCCGACGTGATGGCGGGCCGGCCTGTGTTGGTGTGGGGCAAGTGGCGCGGCGACGCGCAAGGTGCCAAGCTGATCCTGCAGGGCCACGGCGCCTCGGGCACGCACACCGACGTGATCGACGCGCCGCCGCCCGACGCCGACGCCGTGGCGCTCAAGCACCTGTGGGCGCGCCAGCGCATCGCGCAGCTCGGCGACGAGGAGGCGTTGATGGGCGGCCAGACGCAGCGCGAGCCGATCACCGCGCTCGGCCTGAAATACGGGCTGCTGACGAACTACACCAGCTTCATCGCCGTCGACCAGGTGGTGCGCACGCAGCAATCCGCGGTGCCGGTGGACCAGCCGCTGCCGCTGCCCGAGGGCGTGAGCAAGCTCGCCGTCGGCGCTGCGCCCGCGCAGAGCTTCGGCGCCGTGGTGCCGAGCACGCCGGAACCGCGGCTGGCATTTGCGCTGATGATGATGGGACTGCTCGGCATGGCCGCGTGGGGACGGCGCCGGCGCATCGCTGCCGCGGCGGCACGCTGAGGGGCACGCCGTGACTCTGGCACACACGCTGCCCTGCCGCCCCGTGCACCTGGGTGCCACCGCCTGGCTCGCGCTGCACACGTTGGCGCTGTGGCCACACGGCGCGTACCTGGTGCAGCGCGCCGTCGACGGCTCGGACGATCCGCTCGGGTTGCTGGCGCTGGCGGCGGTGGCCACGCTGGTCGTGTGGCAGCGCCGGAGCCTGCGCCTGACGCCGCGCGTGGGCTGGCTCTTGGCGTCGATGGCGGTTGCGCTGCTGGCCAACGGTGCGTGGTGGATCGGCGTGCCGGCATTGCTGGCTTCGCTGCTGGCCGCGCTGTCGTTGGTGTGCGCGCTGTTCGCATGGTGGCCACCCGCACGGCCGCGGCTGCCGTTGGCGGGCCTCGTTGTGCTCGCGCTGCCGTGGATCGCGTCGCTGCAGTTCTACCTCGGGTTCCCGCTGCGCGTGATCACCGCACAGCTGAGCGCCTGGGCGCTGCAGCTCGTGGGGTTCGACGCCCGGCGCGGCGGCGCGTCGATGGTGGTGAACGGCCAGCTCGTGATCGTCGATGCCCCGTGTTCCGGCGTGCAGATGGCCTGGCTGGCGTACTTCACCGCCTGCGGCGCTGCCGCCGCGCTCGGCCTGCAAGACCGCGTGTTCGCGCGCCGAGCGATGGGTGTCGGCATCTTGGTGCTGCTCGGCAACGTGCTGCGCAACAGCGTGCTGGTGGCGCTTGAGTCGCACCCTGCCGGGCTGGCCGCGGCGTGGCACGAGGCGATCGGCCTGATCGTGCTCGGCGCCGTGTGCGTCGCGGTGGGGTGGCTGATGCAACGCAAGGAGACACCCGGTGTCTAGGTTGCGCATCGGACGCCTGCGTCGCCGGTGCGCGCTGCTGGCCACTGAACACTGGCCGCGCATGCTCGCCGTGGTGCTGGTGTTGTGCGCCGTGTGGCCGCTGGCTGGCCGCGGCCATGCCCAGGCGCGCCACCCGCTGCCGGCGCAGGAATGGCCGCGCGAGATCCACGGCGAGGTGTTGCGTCCACTGGCCCTGACGGCAGTCGAACAGCGCTTCGTGCAGAAGTTTCCCGGCCGCATCGGCCGCTTCGAAGCGGCGGGCGACGTCTGGGTGCTGCGCGACGTGGCGCGGCCGACGCGCGCGCTGCACCCCGCCGGCGACTGCTTTCGCGCGCTGGGCTATCGCGTCGAGCACACACACCTGCAACACGACGCCGAGGCACGGCTGTGGCGCTGCTTCGTCGCCGCGCGCGACGGCGGGCGCGTGCGCGTCTGCGAGCGCATCGTCGACGCACAAGGTCAGGGTTTCGTCGACGCGTCGTCGTGGTTCTGGGCGGCTGCGCTGGGCCAGTCCACCGGGCCGTGGCGTGCGATGACGCGCGTGGAGGGGCTGTGAACGCCGCCCGGCCGCTCCGAAGGCGTTCGCTCCCCAGGAGCCACGAAGGGGCTCCTTCGGAGCCCTGGGGGACGGGCCGCAGGCCCAAGGGGGCACGATGAGCCTGAAGAGCAGAACCTGGCTGCGCCGCGCGCTGTTCGGCACGTCGCTGCTGCTGTGTGCCGGCGCCGTGTTCATGGCCGTCGTGTTCGGCATCGCGCTGCACGCGCTCAAGCCGGCGCCGGACGAATGGCGCACCACCGTTCACCTCGGACCCTGGCCGGTTGAGCTCAGCATGCCGGGGCTCATTCGCTGGGCGGCGCACCCGCTGGCCGCACCGCTGCTCGACGGCCGCGTGCTGCGCACGCGCTTCGGCCGCTGGCAGCTGCAGCGCAACGGCCACGATCTGCACGCCGCCTGCGCGCCGTGCCGCATGCACCTGCCGTCGCTCGGACCCGCGCCGCTGCAGTTTGCGCGCGCGCACCTGCGCGCCAGCCACGAAGGCGCAGGCCGCTTCGCGGGCACGCTGACACTGGCCGGAGACGCGCACGAGCTGACGCTCAACCTGACCGCGCAGCTCGACCGGCGTGGCGCCGACCTCCGGCTGGCGATGCCACCGACGGCGATGGCCAGCGTGGTGCAGGTGCTGGGCCACGACCTGCCCGAAGCCGCCACCGCGCAGGTGGGCGGCATGCTGGCATTCACGGCCAGCGCGCGCTGGCCCGAGGGCGTCTGGCAGGCCAAGCCGCTGCTGCGCGACTTCACCGTGTCGGGCCTCGGCACGGAGCGCTTGCTCGATGCGCAGTTGCCGCCGGCGTGCCGCACGTCGGCCGGCGACGCCGCCGCGCTCACCGGCTGGCTGCCGCGGGCGCTGATCGCGGCCGAGGACGCACGCTTCTACGAGCATCCCGGCTACGAGCTGGACCCCATGCTGGCGGCGTGGCAGCACAACCAGCGCGACGGTGCGCCGCTGCGCGGCGGCAGCACGCTGACACAGCAACTCGCCAAGATCACGATCACCGGCGACGACCGCAGCGCCACGCGCAAGCTGCGCGAGCTGCTCTATGCGGTGGAGATGGAGCGCACGCTGGGCAAGGCGCGCATCCTGCAGCTGTACCTCGCGCTCGCGCCGTGGGGCGACGGCGTGTGCGGCGCCGAGCGCGCGGCGCAGGTCTACCTCGGCAAGAGCGCGTCGAAGATCGGCCCTGTTTCGTCGGCCTGGCTGGTGAGCCTGCTGCGCAACCCCGAGGCGCAACTGCAGCGCGCCGTGCGCGCACGCGAGATCGACCGCGATCGCATCAAGCAGATCGTCGCCGGCATGCGGCCGATGAGCGCGTCGCAGCGCACGCTGGCCAACGAGCAGTTGCTGGAGTGGATGCCCTGGTGAAAGGCATGCGGGCCGCGGTTCAGCCGATCTGCTTGGGCAGCCAGGTGGCGATTGCCGGCAGCCAGAACACGGCGGCGAGCAGCAGCAGGCTCATCAACACGTACGGCGCCACGGCGGCGAAGATGTGGGCCATCGTCACCGCGGGCGGCGCGACGCCGCGCATGGTCATCAGCAGCAGACCGTGCGGCGGCAGCAGCAGGCCGAGCTGCATGCAGATCAGGTACATCACGCCGAACCACACCGGATCGATTTGCAACGCCTGCACCACCGGCATGAAGATTGGCAGAGTGATCATCATCATGCTGACCTGGTCGACGAAGATGCCGAGGAAGATCAGCATGCCCATCATCGCGGCGACGATCGCGCCGGTCGACAGGCCGTGGCCGGTGATTTGTTGCACCAGCCCGTTGCTGGCGCCGGAGAACGACAGGATCTGCGCGAACGTGGTCGCGCCGAGGATGATGAAGAGGATCATCCCCGAGATCGCCGCCGTGCCGCGCAGCGCCTGCATCATCGCGCGGCGCGTGAGTGCCCGGTAGCCGGCGGCGAACACCAGCGTCGCGAACGCGCCGACCGCGGCGCATTCGGTGGGCGTGGCCCAGCCGGCAACCAATGCGCCGACGACGACGCCAAAGATCGACAGGCAGGGCAGCACGTACAGCACGAACGGCCGCCAGCGTGCCCATCCTTTGTGCAGCGCGACCTCGTGCTCGCCAGGCGCCAGAGCCGGCGTGAAGCGCACGCGCACGACGATCCAGATCACGAACGCGATCGACAGGATCAGTCCGGGCATCACGCCGCCGATCAGCAGCTTGGAGATCGAGATGCCCGACAGCGAGCCCAGCAGCACGGTCAGCGCCGACGGCGGGATCAACATGTCGACCGCACCGATCGCCATGATCGGCCCGGTGGCCAGGCGCGGGTGGTAGCCGCGCTGTAGCATCACGGGCAGCATCAGCGAGCCCAGCATCGCGGTGGTCGCTATGGTCGAGCCCGAGATCGCCGAGAACACGGTGCCCGAGACCACCGCCACCACCGCCAGCCGGCCGGGGACCCGCGTGATCAGCCGCTCGATGCCTTCGATCACCTTGAGCGCAAGGCCGGTGTGGAACAGCACCTCGCCCATCAGCACGAACAACGGGATCGGCGTCAGCGAGAACGAGGTCAGCGAGATCACGCTGGAGCGCGCGAGCTGGCTCAGGCCGATCTCGCCGCCCATCCAGATGAAGGCGCCCACGATGTTGATGGTGACGAAGGTCAGCGCCACCGGCATGCCGACGAACAGCAGCAGCGTCGAGCCGCCGAGCATCAACCAGGCGGCCAGTTGCCAGCTCATCAGGCAGCGCTCACCGCGTCGGCGCGTGGGGCTCGTTCGCTGCGCGCCAGCCGACCCATGCGGAACAGCATCTCGATGGCCAGCAGCACGAACACCAGCGGCAGCGGCGACAGCCACCACCACTCGGGTGTGACCAGCGTCTTGATGTTGACCGCGCCGGCCTTGTAGCTGGCCCACGCCGCCTGTCCGGCGAACCACGCCATCACCGTGCAGCAGGCGAGGCCGAGCATGTCGCCGAGCCATTCGAGCCCCCATGCGACGCGCGGCGGGATCGCACGCAGCACGATATCGACCCGGATGTGCTGGCCCTGGCGCAACAGCCACGGCGCGACGCACAGCGTGAGCAGGTATAGCATCGCCTCGGAGACCTCGTTGCTCCACGGCAAGCCGCGCGGCAACCCCGGGATCGCCACGTTGCGCAGCAGCACGTCGGCGACGATGACCATCATCATCGCGAACAGGATCGCGCAGCCAAGCAGCGCCAGCGCCGCCAGCAAACGCCCGAAGGCACCGGACAGTCGGTCGAACGCCACGCGTCCGGCGGCGCCCGGCCTACTTGGCGAACAACGGCTTGAAGCGCGCCGCGATCTCCGGGCTTTGTTTGGTCGCCGCCTCCCAGGCGACCTGATAGGCCTTGTCGCGGAAGGCCTTGCTCGTCGCGGCGTCGAACTTGATCGCCTGGATGCCGGCCTTTTCCTGGCGCGCGGTCTCGTCGGCGGTGAACTTGACCCAGAAGCCGTTGTCCGCCTCGAGCGCGAGCACCTGCTTGTTGAGGTAGGCACGCTGCGCGTCAGTGAGCTTCTTGTACGCCGCCAGGTTCATCACCAACGACACCTCGGCGTCGTAGAAGCCCGGGTCGATGCGGAACTTGGTCTTCTCGTGCCAGTTCAAGTCGAAGATGCCGCCGATCGGCCAGCCGTAGCCGTCGACCACGTTGCGCTCGAGCGCGCTGTACACCTCCCCGGGCGGCGTGGTGATCACGGTGGCGCCGAGCGCCTGGAAAAACTCGCGGTACACCGGCGTGATGCGGATCTTCTGCCCGGTGAGATCGGGCTTGTCCACTTTCTTGTTGGTGTAGATGTGGAACGCCTGGTTTTCCACCATGCGACCCAGGTACTGCATGTTGGCCTTCTCGTTCCACACCTTGTTGATCGCGTCGAAGGCGCCGTTCTTGCGCTGCTCGGCGATGGTGATCTCGGTCAGCTTCAGGAAGTCGGCCTCGGGCATCACGTTGGTGTAGAACGCGCCGGTGGACATCGCGATCTCGACCACGCCGGTCTTCACCGCGTTGCCGGCTTCGAACGGCGGGATCGCCTTGGGGCCGCCGATGAAATTGATCTGCAGCGTGCCCTTGCCTTCGGCGTTGACCTTCTGGATCCACGGCAGGAGGCGCTGCACGTACGTGCCGTTCTCGGCGAAGGCGCTCACCAGCCGCAGCGTGACCTCCTGCGCCTGCACGGCGCCGGCGGCCAGCGCCACGGCCAAGCCCGCGGCGGTGCGCAACAGATTCAAGCTCATGGAACGGCTCCTTGAATGCATGCCAGAGGGTTTTGACTGCACCACAGAAATCGACTTGAAGGAATCTCGCTTGCCCCAACATCGAAGCGCGACGCGGGTAGCATCAGCGCCGGCGTCTGCATCACGAGGAGGTTCTCCATGGGTTTGCGCGTGCGTGTGATTGCCTGGTTGGTCGCGGCCGCGGCCGTCCTGGGACTTTCGGGCTGCGGCTACAACGACTTCCAGCGGCTCGACGAGCAGGTGAAGGCGGCCTGGTCCGAGGTGCTCAACCAGTACCAGCGGCGTGCCGACCTGATCCCCAACATCGTCAACACGGTGAAGGGCGAGGCCAATTTCGAGCAGGAGACGCTCACCCGGGTGGTGGAGGCGCGCGCCAAGGCCACCAGCATCCAGGTGACGCCCGAGACGCTGAACAACCCCGAGGCGTTCAACCGATTCCAGCAAGCGCAGGGCGAACTGTCGTCGGCGCTGTCGCGGCTGATCGCGGTGAGCGAGAACTACCCCAACCTCAAGACCAACCAGGGCTTCCAGGACCTGCGCGTGCAGCTGGAGGGCACCGAGAACCGCATCACCGTGGCGCGCAACCGCTACATCAAGGCGGTGGCCGACTACAACACGCTGGCGCGCCAGTTTCCGACCAACCTGACCGCGATGCTGTTCAGCTATTCGGTCAAGCCGTCGTTCACGGTGGAGAACGAGGCCGCGATCTCGCGGCCGCCGACGGTCGACTTCAACAAGGCCAACCCAGCCGCACCCGCGGCGTCGAAGTGACGGCGCGGCCGCTGGTGCGCGGCTGAGGATCTGATGATGCTCGCAGTCCTGCGGCGTGCGGCCTGGCGCTGGCTGGCTGCGGGCGGGCTCGCGCTGGCGGCGGCCCTCGGTGCGTCAGCGCAAGACCTGATGCCCGTGCCGCCGCTCGAGGGCCGCGTGATCGACCGCACCGACACGCTCGACAGCCTGCAGCGCCAGTCGATGGAGCAGCATCTGGCGAGCGTCGAGCGCGAGCTCGGCACGCAGATCGTGGTGCTGATCGTCAACAGCACGCAGCCGGAGGACATCGCGGCCTACGCGCACCGCGTGGCCGACCAGTGGAAGATCGGCCGCCGCGACGTTGGCGACGGCTTGCTGATCGTGGTGGCCAAGAACGACCGGCGCATCCGCATCGAGGTGGCCAAGGCGCTCGAGGGCGCGGTGCCTGACCTCGCGGCGCGCCAGATCATCACCGAGACGATCAGCCCGGCGTTCAAGCGCAACGACTACGCCGGCGGCTTGAACGCGGCGATCGACCGGATCGCCGCACGCATCCGGCCCGAAGGCCTGCCGCCGCCCGATGCGCAGCGCGATGCCTCGGGCGGCACGCCGGGCTTCAACTGGGAGGACTGGGCGCTGTTCTTCTTTGTCGCCGTGCCCATCATCGGCTCGATGCTCACCGGCGTCTTCGGCCGCAAGCTCGGCTCGTTGGTCACCGGCGGCGGCGCCGGCGCCCTGGCGTGGTGGTTCAGCGCCAGCCTGGCGGTGGCGGCGCTGGCCGGCGTGGTCGCACTGATCCTGGTCGGCGTGCTGGGCATCGGCAGCGCCACACGCGGCCGCCGCGGCGGACCGCCGATCATCTGGGGCGGCGGCGGTGGCGGCTGGGGTGGCGGGGGCTACGGCGGTGGCGGCGGCTTCTCGTCGGGCGGCGGTGGCGACTTCGGCGGCGGCGGCGCGTCGGGCGACTGGTGATGGCAGGAGGCCCGATGAACCGTTGGCTGCGCATGCTCAAACACCGCGCGTTCGACGAGACCGACACGCGCCGCGCGATCGGCCCTGCCGTCATCGAACGCTTGCGCCAGCGCGTGGCGGCGAGCGAGCGCCACCACAGCGGCGAGATCCGCGTCTGCGTCGAAGCCGGATTGCCGCTGTCGTACCTGTGGCGCGGCCTGAGCGCACGCGACCGCGCGATCACGATGTTCGGCAAGCTGCGCGTGTGGGACACCGCGCACAACAACGGCGTGCTGATCTACCTGCTGCTGGCCGAACACGCGATCGAGATCGTCGCCGACCGTGGCCTGAACGCGCACGTGAGCCACGATGAGTGGGCCCGCATCGTCGCCGGCATGCGCGAGGCCTTCCGCGCCAAGCGCTACGAAGAGGGCCTCAGCGCGGCGATCGATGCGGTCGACGTGCTGCTGGCGAAGCACTTTCCGCTCGGCGCCGGGCAGGCCAATCCGAACGAGCTGCCCGACGAGCCGACGCTGAACTGATCGCTGGAGAAACAAAGCCTGCCGATGCGAGCTTCGTGTCCTTCGCAGGAGCCGCTTACTTCTTGCGCAGCTTGGCGATCGCCGCGATCTGTGCCGCCATGGTGGCGAACTCGCTTTGCGCCTTGGCCAGGTCGATGTCGCTCTTGGCGTCGCGCATCGCCTCTTCGGCACGTTTCTTGGCCTCGAGCGCCTTGGCCTCGTCGAGGTCGTGGCCGCGGATCGCGGTGTCGGCCAGCACCGTCACCGTGTGGGGCTGCACCTCGAGGATGCCGCCGGCGACAAAGACGAACTCCTCCTCGCCGTTGTCGGCACGCTCGATGCGCACCGCGCCGGGCTTGATGCGCGTGATCAGCGGCGTGTGGCGCGGGTAGATGCCCAGCTCGCCCATCTCGCCGGGCAGCGCGACGAACTTGGCCTCGCCGGAGAAGATGCTTTCTTCGGCCGAGACGACGTCGACGTGGATGGTGGCGGTGGATGCCATTCAGTTCTCCGTCGCGACGCCAAAGGTGGCACCGCGCTGCTGCAACCAGGCGGACGCCGCGGATCCGGCTCTGCCGGGCCGCTGGCGGCGCCCCCTTGAGGGGGAGGCGCCGAAGGCGCATCGGGGGTGGGACATCACTGCAGTTTCTTGGCCTTCTCGAACACTTCGTCGATCGAGCCGACCATGTAGAACGCCTGCTCGGGCAGGTGGTCGCATTCGCCGTTGACGATCATCTTGAAGCCGCGGATGGTCTCCTTCAGCGGCACGTACTTGCCCGCGGTGCCGGTGAACACCTCGGCCACGTGGAACGGCTGGCTCAGGAAGCGCTGGATCTTGCGCGCGCGCGCCACCGCCAGCTTGTCCTCGGGGCTCAGCTCGTCCATGCCCAGGATCGCGATGATGTCGCGCAGCTCCTTGTAGCGCTGCAGCGTGCCCTGCACCGCACGCGTGGTGCTGTAGTGCTCTTCGCCGACCACGTTGGGGTCCACTTGCCGGCTGGTGCTGTCCAGCGGGTCCACCGCCGGGTAGATGCCGAGCGCGGCGATGTCGCGGCTCAGCACGACGGTGGCGTCCAGGTGCGCGAACGTGGTGGCCGGCGACGGATCGGTCAGGTCGTCGGCCGGCACGTACACGGCCTGGATCGACGTGATCGAGCCGACCTTGGTCGACGTGATGCGCTCCTGCAGCTTGCCCATCTCCTCGGCCAGCGTGGGCTGGTAGCCCACCGCCGACGGCATGCGACCGAGCAGCGCCGACACCTCGGTGCCGGCGAGCGTGTAGCGGTAGATGTTGTCGACGAAGAACAGCACGTCGCGGCCCTCGTCGCGGAACGACTCGGCGATGGTCAGCCCGGTGAGCGCCACGCGCAGGCGGTTGCCCGGCGGCTCGTTCATCTGGCCGTACACCATCGACACCTTCGACTCGCTGAGGTTCTCGCTGACGACGACCTTGGACTCCATCATCTCGTGATAGAAGTCGTTGCCCTCGCGCGTGCGTTCGCCCACGCCGGCAAACACCGACAGGCCCGAGTGCGCCTTGGCGATGTTGTTGATCAGCTCCATCATGTTCACGGTCTTGCCAACGCCGGCGCCGCCGAACAGGCCCACCTTGCCGCCCTTGGAGAACGGGCAGATCAAGTCGATCACCTTGATGCCGGTTTCGAGCAGCTCGGTCGACGGGCTCAGCTCGTCGTAGGCCGGTGCCTTGCGGTGGATCGACGCGGTGAGCGATTGATCGACCGGGCCGCGTTCGTCGATCGGATTGCCCAGCACGTCCATGATGCGGCCGAGCGTGGCCTTGCCCACCGGCACGGTGATCGGGTTGCCGGTGTTGACCACCGTCACGCCGCGGCGCAGGCCGTCGGAACTGCCGAGCGCGATGGTGCGCACCACGCCGTCGCCGAGCTGCTGCTGCACCTCCAGCGTGAGCGCCGTGCCTTCGAGTTTGAGCGCATCGTAGACCCTGGGCATCTGGTCGCGCGGGAACTCCACGTCGACCACGGCGCCGATGCACTGAACGATCTTGCCTTGTGCCATTTCAATGAATCCTTCGAACGGTATTCGGTATCTCGGCTGGTTCAGCCGCTGATGGCGGCAGCGCCGCCGACGATCTCGGACAGCTCCTTGGTGATCGAGGCCTGGCGCTGCTTGTTGTAGATGAGCTTGAACTCGGCGATCAGGTTGCCGGCGTTGTCGGTGGCGGCCTTCATCGCCACCATGCGCGCCGACTGCTCGCTGGCCATGTTCTCGGCCACCGCCTGGTAGACCAGGCCCTCGATGTAGCGCGTCATCAGCTCGTCGATGACGGCCGGCGCATCGGGCTCGTAGATGTAGTCCCAGCCGTACTGCGACTTTTCCTCGGCGGTCTGCTGCAGATGCTCGGCGGTGAGCGGCAGCAGCTGCTGCACCTGCGGCTCCTGGTTCATCGTGTTGATGAACCTCGTGTAGCACAGGTACACCGCATCGAGCTGCCCGCCGACGAACAGGTCGAGCATGGTCTTCACCGGGCCGATCAGCTTGTCGATCTGCGGGCGGTCGCCGAGCTGCGTGGCCTGGCTCACCACCTTGGCGCCGATGCGGTTGAGAAAGCCCAGGCCCTTGTTGCCGATGGCCACCGCCTGCACCTGCGCCCCGGCGCCCTGCACCTCTTTCATCTTCTGCGTCACGGCGCGCAGGATGTTGGTGTTCAAGCCGCCGCACAGGCCCTTGTCGGTGGTGACGACGATGAAGCCCACCGCCTTCGGCGTGCCCTCTACCTTGCGCAGGTAAGGCGAGCGGTACTCGGGGTTGGCCTTCGACAGGTTGGCGGTGATGTTGCGGATCTTGTCCGCATAGGGACGCGCCGCGCGCATGCGGTCCTGCGCCTTGCGCATCTTCGAGGCCGAGACCATCTCCATGGCCTTGGTGATCTTCTTCGTGTTCTCGAAGCTCTTGATCTTGGCGCGGATCTCTTTACCAGCGGCCATAGTGCACTCCAGTCTGTTAGCGACGCCCCGGCCGAGCGCCGGGCCGCCCCAAGCCGGCCGTGCCCCACGGGCTACGAAGGGGCCCTTGTCGGGCACCCGGGGCAGCGAACGGAGTGAGCGTGGGGGCCGTCATTTCAGGCGAACGACTTCTTGAACGCGGCGATCGCGTTGGTCAGCTCTTCCTCGCCGGCCTTGTCCATCGCCTTGTCGGTCTCGAACTTGTTCAGCAGCGCGGCATGGCTCGACTTCAGGTGCTGGTGCAGGCCGTGTTCGAACGACAGCACCTTCTTGACGTCGACGTCGTCGAGGAAGCCCTTGTTGACCGCGAAGATCGACGCCGCCATCAGCGAGATCGGCAGCGGCGAGTACTGCGCCTGCTTCAGCAGCTCGGTCACGCGCGCGCCGCGGTCGAGCTGCTTGCGGGTGGCGTCGTCGAGGTCGGAGGCGAACTGCGCGAACGCCGCCAGCTCGCGGTACTGCGCCAGGTCGGTCCGGATGCCGCCCGACAGGCCCTTGATCAGCTTGGTCTGCGCGGCGCTGCCGACACGGCTCACCGAGATGCCGGCGTTGATGGCGGGACGGATGCCGCTGTTGAACAGCGACGTCTCGAGGAAGATCTGGCCGTCGGTGATCGAGATCACGTTGGTCGGCACGAACGCCGACACGTCGCCGGCCTGCGTCTCGATGACCGGCAGCGCGGTCAACGAGCCGGTCTTGCCCTTGACGGCGCCCTTGGTGAACTTCTCGACGTAGTCGGCGTTCACGCGCGCGGCGCGCTCGAGCAGGCGCGAGTGCAGGTAGAACACGTCGCCCGGGAACGCCTCGCGGCCCGGCGGGCGGCGCAGCAGCAGCGACACCTGGCGGTAGGCAACGGCCTGCTTGGACAGGTCGTCATAGATGATCAGCGCGTCCTGGCCCCGATCGCGGAAGTACTCGCCCATCGTGCAGCCCGAGTAGGCCGACACGTATTGCATCGCCGCGGATTCCGAAGCCGACGCGGCGACGACGATGGTGTAGTCCATCGCACCGTACTGCTCCAGCGAGCGCACCACGTTCTTGATCGAGCTGGCCTTCTGCCCGATCGCGACGTAGACGCAGGTCATGTTCTGACCCTTCTGGTTGATGATCGTGTCGATCGCCACCGCGGTCTTGCCGGTCTGGCGGTCGCCGATGATCAGCTCGCGCTGGCCGCGGCCGATCGGCACCATCGTGTCGAGCGACTTGAGTCCGGTCTGCACCGGCTGGCTCACGCTCTGGCGCGCGATCACGCCCGGCGCGACCTTTTCGATCACGTCGGTCATCTTGGCGTTGACCGGGCCCTTGCCGTCGATCGGCTGGCCGAGCGCATTGACCACGCGGCCGATCAACTCGGGGCCCACCGGCACTTCCAGGATGCGGCCGGTGCACTTGACCGTGTCGCCTTCGGAGATGTGCTCGTACTCGCCCAGGATCACCGCGCCGACCGAATCGCGCTCCAGGTTGAGCGCCAGGCCGAACGTGGGCTGGCCTGCCTTGTTGGGCGGAAACTCCAGCATCTCGCCCTGCATCGCGTCGGACAGGCCGTGGATGCGGCAGATGCCGTCGGTCACGGTGACCACCGTGCCCTGGTTCTTGATGTCGGCCGAAACGCCAAGGCCTTCGATGCGGCTCTTGATCAGTTCGGAGATTTCAGCGGGATTCAGTTGCATGTTCAGCTCCTGTGCCGGCGTTCAGCGCCGGCAACGATGGATCTCAATTCGGTTCGCCAACAGCTGCCGCGCTCACGCCGCCAGCGCCAGCCTCATCTTCTCCAGCCGCGCGCGCACCGAGGTGTCGAGCACCTCGTCACCCACCACGACACGGATGCCGCCGATCAGTTGAGGGTTCACCGCCACGGTGGCGTTGAGCTTGCGGCCGAAACGCTTCTCCAGCGCGGCCACCACCTGCGGCAATTGCGCGGCGTCGATCGGAAACGCGCTCTCGATCGTGGCATCGCTGGTGCCCGAGCGCGACTTCACCAGTGCGTTGAACTGCGACGCGATCTCGGGCAGCGCCGCCAGGCGGCTGTTCTCGACCACGGTGCGCAGCAGGTTGGTCACCTTGGGATCGAGCGATGTCTGGACCACGCCCGTCAGCACCTCGATCACCTGCTTGGCACTGACCTTCGGGTTGTCGGCCAGCTGCTGCATGTCGGGGTGGGCCGCCACCGCGGCCAGCGACTGCAGCTGCGGGATCAGCGCGAGCGCGTCGGCACCGGTCACCGACTGGTCAAGCGCCTCGGCATACGGCCTTGCGATAGTGGCGAGCTCAGCCATCAGAGTTCGGTCTTCAGACGGTTCAACAGGTCGCTGTGCACGCCGGCATTGACTTCCTTGCGCAGGATCTGTTCGGCGCCCTTGACGGCCAGCGCGGCCACCTGCCCGCGCAGCGCCTCGCGTGCCTTGACCGACTCCTGCTCGGCCTCGGCCCGGGCCTGCGCGATGATCTTCGCGCCTTCTTCGCTGGCCTTGGCCTTGGCCTCTTCGACCATCTGCTGCGCCAGGCGCTCGGCATCGGCCAACCGCTTGGCGGCATCGTCGCGCGCAGCGGCGAGTTGCTGCTCGACGCGTTTGTTGGCGTTGGCGAGCTCGGCCTTGGCCTTGTCGGCGGCCGACAGGCCTTCGGCGACCTTCTTGGCCCGCTCGTCGAGCGCGGCCACGATCGGCGGCCAGACGAACCTCATCGTGAACCAGATCAGGATCAGGAACACGATCATCTGAAAGATCAGGGTGCTGGTGATGTTCACGGCTCAAGCCTCAATCACGAATGACGGTGAACGAAGCGCCCGCGAGGGGCGCTCGACCGCGTGCGCGCCGGTGTCGCCCGGCGCGGCACCTCACTTGGGGAGGTTCGCGAGTTGCGCCAGGAACGGGTTGGCCGTGGTGAACCACAGCGCGATACCCACACCGATGATGAACGACGCGTCGATCAGGCCCAGCAGCAGGAACACCTTGGTCTGCAACTCGCCCATCAACTCGGGCTGGCGGGCCGCCGACTCCAGATACTTGCTGGCCATGATGCCCACGCCGATGCAGGCGCCAGCAGCACCCAGGCCGATGATCAGGCCGACGCCAATCGCTACGAGACCGATGAGTTCCATGTTGTGTTTCCTTCGAAAGAGGACAGTGGGCTAAGGGAAGTTGGAAGAAGGCAGCGCGCGACCTCAGACACGTCAATGCGTGTCGTGGGCCTGACCGATGTAGACCATCGTCAGCATCATGAAGACGTAGGCCTGCAGCACGATGATCAGGATGTGGAAGATCGCCCAGACCGTGCCGGCGAAGACGTGGAGCGCGCCGAGGATGAGACCGGTGGCCGACAAGGTGAACGCCCCGCCGAGCAGCGCGATCAGCATGAAGATCAGCTCGCCCGCGTACATGTTGCCGTACAGACGCATGCCGTGCGATACCGTCTTGGACACGAACTCCAGCAACTGCATGGCGAAGTTGGCCACGCACATCAGCAGGAAGCCGATCCACGTGAGCGGGTTGGCGGTCAGCTTCGGCGAGCCGAACGGCGCGGCGATCAGCTCGTGCGACCAGCCGCCGATGCCCTTGATCTTCACGTTGTAGATCAGGCAGGCGATCAGCACCGCGATCGACAGGCCCATCGTCACCGAGATGTCGGCGGTGGGCACCACGCGCAGGTAAGCATGGTGCGGATCGCCGCCCGCGGCGCCGTAGATCCATTGCCAGATCAACGGCAGCAGGTCCACCGGCAGCAGGTCCATCGTGTTGAGCAGCACGATCCACACGAACACCGTCAAGGCCATCGGCGCCACCAGGCGCCGGCTGTTCGCGTTGTGCACGATGCCTTTGGCCTGGTCTTCCACCATCTCGACCAGGAACTCCACCGCGGCCTGCAGGCGCCCCGGCACGCCGGAGGTCACCTTGCGCGCCACCAGCCACATCACCCAGCAGCCGAGCGCGCCGAGCAGCACCGAGAAGAACACCGAGTCCCAGTGCACGACCGAGAAGTCGACCAGCGACTTCGGTTCGGTGTTCCGCAGGTGGGTGAGGTGGTGAACGATGTATTCACCGGCGCTGGGTGCGGCGTGCGATTCGGCTGCCATGAAAGAAACGCTCTTGTTCGCTCAACTCTTGCGTCCGCGCCACAACAGCGCGAACCAGTACACCGACAAACACGCCGCCAATGCCACCAGCAATGCCGGCCAGCTCAACGGTCGCACGAGCTGCGGGGCTGCCATCAGCAGGGCCACCGTCGCTCCGATCTTCACCGTCTCCCACACCATGACGCCGACGGCCGAGACCGCAGGCGACAGGCGAGTGATCCGGCTGGTCATGCCGCGCGCCAACAACGCACCCGGCACCACCGCCGTGACGGCGCCATACAGCGCCGACCACGCATGTTCCCGTCCGCCACCGAGCAGCCACGCCAACAGCGCCACCGCCCCACCGACCGCGGCTTGCACCGCGATCACCCGCCAGGGAGACACCTGCGGGTTGCGCGCACGAAACGCTGCCGCCTGCGACGGCGTCAATCGTTCGAAGCGCTCGTCTGCCGCGTCTTCGTCGTCCCACGTTGAACGCGCACCGGGCTCTTCCTTTCGCTCCGACACGGGCACACCTGCGATCACGCCGACTGTCGACGGCAAACCGCGGGATTATACGGAAATACCCGAGGCGGCCGACACCTTCAGACACACCGGACGAAGCTTGCGCTCCAATCGCGCGCTGTGACGCCAAACCATCAGACCCATGTCCTCCCGCTGCCGACACGCAGCGCCCGGTCGCCCCTGCGACGCTTGAGTGTCGCGCTGCTGGCGCTTGTGCTGACAGCGTGCGCCAACGAACAGGCCTCGGTGAAAGGGCGCGCGCCGCACCATCGCGACGGCACGTTCCAGAACAACTATGTGGAGTTCGCGCCACGCGGGCTGATGGCGCTGCTGCGCTGGAAGTGGCAGGCCTGGCGCGACGGCTTGCCCGCACCGCCGAAGACCGCCACGCCGACGATCGTGCCCGACCTCGGATGGATCCAGAACAATGCCAAGGCCGGCGCAGCCATGGTGCCCGCAGTCACGTGGATCGGTCACGCCACGGTGCTGGTGCAGCTCGGCGGACTCAACGTGCTGACCGATCCGATGTTCTCGAACCGCGCGTCGCCGCTGTCGTTTCTCGGCCCGTCACGGGCGCAGAAGCCGGGCCTGTGGCCGCACGAGTTGCCGCGCATCGATCTGGTGGTGATCTCGCACAACCACTATGACCATCTCGACGCGGCCAGCGTCAAGCTGCTGGCCGCGCAGAACGGCGGTCCGCCGCTGTTCGTGGTGCCGTTGGGCCTGAAGCGCTGGTTTGCCGGCGAGGGCATCAGCCACGTGGTCGAGCTCGACTGGTGGCAATCGCACAAGCTCGGCGACGTCGAGGTCGTGCTGACCCCGGTGCAGCACTGGTCGGGCCGCAGCCTGACCGATCGCATGGAGACGCTGTGGGGCGGTTACGCATTGTTCGCGCCGCAGCTGCATGTGTTCTTCGCCGGCGACACCGGCTACTCGAAGGACTTTGCCGACATCCGTGCGCGCTTCGCCGACCGGCAGGGCGCCGCTTCAGGCGGCGGATTCGACATCGCGCTGGTACCGATCGGATCCTACGAGCCGCGCTGGTTCATGAGGGAGCAGCACGTCAACGCCGAAGAGGCGGTGCGCATCCACCTCGATGTCGGCGCCAAGGCCTCGCTTGGCATCCATTGGGGGACTTTCGAGCTGACCGACGAGTCGCTCGACGAGCCACCGCAGAAGCTGGCCGAAGCCCGGCGCGGGCTCAACGTGGACGACTCGCGCTTCTTCACGCTGGCCGTCGGCCAGACGCGGCGGCTGCCGCCACGTCGCGCGCGCAACTGAAGATGCTCGCAAGCTCGCGCGCACGTGCGCTGTGGCTCCGGCCGGTGCTTCGCACCTTCACTTCGCTGCGCAAAGTGAGCCTCGCCGCAACGGCCTTGCGGCCGTTGTCAGGTGCGCGCGATGTCGAGCTGCATCCAGGCCTGCGCGCTTTCGCCGCTGGCCAGCGCGATCAGCCCCTGGCCGATCGGATCGGCGCTGCGGACCGCGTTGTTCACGTGGCTCACCGGCTCGACGCAGAAGAAGTCGCGCCCCGGCGGCGTGTAGATCACCGCGTGGGTCAGCGACGAGGTCATCCGCAGGGACAGCTTCTCGTCGCGGATCCGTGCCGGGCCGCGCCAGCCGTCGAAGCAGTTGTCGAAGTCGAGCACCGCGACGTCGGCGTCCAGCCCGTTCTGCTCGACACGATGCGTCGGCAGCTTGCCCGCATCGGCCTCCCAGCGGTGCGTCAGCTCCAGGTGCACGCGGCTGCGCGCGCGCCGCACGAAACAAGGGTGCCAGCCCATGCCCATGGGCGTCTCGCGCGCGTCGATGTTGGCCACCACGAGCATGATGCGCAATGACGTGTCGCTCAGCTCGACGGTCTGTTCGGCATGGAACGCGAACGGCCAGTGCGCGTCGCTCGGATGCGTGAGCGCCAGCATGACCCGATCTTCCGTGCGCTGCATCACCTGCCAGGCACTCATCCAGCCGACGCCATGCAGCGCGTGCGGTTCGCCCGGCCAGTTGGCGGCGAGCTGGTAGCGTCGGCCGCGCCATTCGAACTGACGCTCGCCGATTCGGTTGGAGTAAGGCACCAGCGGGTACGACGCCGATTCCCGCGCGGCGGTCAGCGCTGCGGGCTCGACCGAGCGCAGCACCGGCAGATCGTCGAGCCACAGGCCCGCAATCGATCCGCCCAGGTCGGGCCGCAGGGCCAGGCGCAATGCGCCGCGGCGCAGTTCCACGGCTTGCGGCGCGGTCATTCAGCCTCCTTGCTCGCGGCGCTCGCGGTCCCGGGTGGGCGCGCGCGCCGCCTGGGGACGGCCCGGTTGCTCATTCGAGCGGCGCCTTCAAGTAGTGGGCGCCCGGGATCGGGTTGTAGTAGTACGGCGGTATCTCTTCGAACCCGAGCGCCGTGTAGAGGCCGCGCGCGGCTTCCATGTCGTCCAGCGTGTCCAGCAGCATCACCGAGTAGCCGGCGCGCAGCGCCTGATCCATCAGCGCCTGCGCCATCAGGCGGCCGAGGCCGAGGCCGCGAAACGCCGGGCGCACGAACAGGCGCTTCATCTCGCAGGCGTTGGCATAGTCCACGTCGGCGATCGGCCGGAACGCACCGCAACCGGCGACCTCGCCGTTGACCAGCGCAAGCTGCAGGCAGCCGCGCGGCGCGGCGTACTCACCGGGCAGCGCCGCCAGCTCGGCCTCGAAACCTTGGAAACACAGGTCGACCCCGAGGCCGGCCGCGTACTCGCGAAAGATGGCGCGTGTGGCCTCGATCTGCGCGGGCGTTTCGGGTGCGACGAGCACGATGTTCGGCGCCACTAGCGCGGACGCCGCTGCCTGACGTGCCGCCAACGCGGCTGACCTGCGCAACATCTGGGTCAGCCTCCGAGCTTGACGACGGCGGCCACCAGGCCCGCACTGGCCACGATGACGGCGAGCGCGCGCACGCGGCTCATGCGATCGTCAACGCTGCCGGGCACCGACCCGGGCAGCACCTTGTCGCCGCTGAACATCGGACCGATCAGGTCCTGCCGTCTGCGCACCCGATAGAACACGATCGCGAGAATGTGAAGCACCACCAGAGTGACGATGATGCCGAAACCGGCGCCCTTGTGCCAGGCGGTGGCGCTCAACGCGAACGAGGTGGACACCAAACGATTCAGCGGGCCGACGGTGGCGATCTCGTCGTCGGCCACCAGGCCCGTGGCCACCTGCACGACCAGGATTCCGAGCATCGCGAACACCGACGCGCTGCCCAGCGGGTTGTGGCCGACATGGAACAGGTCGCCTGCGACCTGGCGGTTGCGCAGATAGCGCAGCATGCTGGCCGGGCCGTAGATGAAGCTCTTGAAGCGCGACCAGTGTCCACCGATGAAGCCCCACACCAGCCGGAACACGATCAGCGCAAAGATGCAATAGCCGATGCGAAAGTGCCAGGGCAGCGCGGCGCCGCCGATCTTGCCGGTGATCACCTGCGCGACCAGCGCGACCGCGAGTGCCCAGTGGAAGAGCCGGGTTGGCAGGTCCCACACACGCACCGCACGCTCGCCAGGGGGCGTGGGGGTGCTGGTCTCGGTCATGGCGTTTCGGGCGCTCCTGCGCGGCGGCGAGCCGCAACGATAGCGGATCTGCAGTCCCAAGCGCGTCCATACCCGAGCGTTCGATCGGTGGATTCACCGATGCGCGGAATGCCTCGGGACGGCGGCACGTACACTCGCCGACCGCCGCGCCGCCCCAGGCCCGGTGCCTCAACGTCCAACCGACCCCACGCTGGAGAATCTGCATGAAACGTCTGATCGTGACTGCCGTCGCCGTGTTCGGCGCGCTGGCCAGCCTGAGCGCGCACGCACAGTTTCAGAAGCCCGAGGACGCCATCAAGTACCGGCAGTCGGTCTTCACGGTGATGGCCAACCACCTGGGCCGGGTCGGCGCGATGGCACAGGGCCGGGTGCCGTTCGACGCCAAGGCGGCCGCCGACAACGCCGCCATCGTCGTCACGATGTCGAAGCTGCCGTTCGCGGCGTTCGTCGAAGGTTCCGACAAGGGTGCGCCGACGCGCGCCAAGCCCGAGGTCTGGAAGGATCAGGCCAAGGTGAAAGACCTGGCCGGCAAGATGCAGGCCGAGGCCGAGAAGTTCGAGGCGGCGGCGAAGACCGGCAATCTCGACAACATCAAGACCGCGCTGGGCTCTCTGGGCCAAGCCTGCAAGGCTTGCCACGACGACTACCGGGCGGAGAAGTACAGCAGCAACTGATCCCGCCCGGCCTCGGCAAAGCCGGCCTCAGCCTTCGGCTGACTCGGCAAAGCCGAGTACGACCCTGCGGGTCTTGGCCGACTTCTTTTCGATCTTGGTGACCACCACACGGCCGATCTCGGCCGTGTTGGCCACGTGCGTGCCGCCGCACGGCTGCAGGTCGACGCCGTCGACCTCCATCACGCGCACACGCCCCTGGCCGCGAGGCGGTTGCACGCTCATGCTGCGCACGAGCTGCGGGTTGGCATCGAGCTCGGCCTCGGTGATCCAGCGATGGCGCACGACGTGTGCTTCGCCGATCAAACGCGCCAGACCGGCGGTCAATGCCTCCTTGTCGAGCGGCTCGGTCATGTGGAAATCGAGCCGCGCGTAGTCGGCGGTGATGGAGCAGCCGTCGACCGGATGCGGGACCAGCGCGCACAACAGATGCGTGGCGGTATGAAAGCGCATGTGGCGGTGCCGACGCTGCCAGTCGATCACCGCGGTCACCGTGCAGCCCGGGGTCAGCATCGACGCATCGGCATCGGGCGCTGGCAGGTGCACGATGTCGCCGGGCGTTGCGCCCTTCTTGGTGTCGACGATGCGCAGCTCCCGGCCATCGGGCAGGCGCAGCACGCCGGCGTCGCCGGCCTGGCCGCCGCCCTGCGGATAGAACACCGTGCGGTCGAGCCGGATGCCGCCGGCATCGACGGCAAGCACGCGAGCCTCGCACTGCTGCAGCGTGGCGTCGTCGCGGAACAGTTCTTCGGTCATGCGCACCTCATGCATCGGGATGCCACGCATCGAGCACCACGCGGCCGCCCGGGGTGTCGAACGTGGCCGACAGCGGCGCCGCCGCGCCCGCCTGGAGCGCCGCGGCCTGCACCGCCGGCAGCTTGAGCACATCGAGCGCCTGCGCCGGCACGCCGCGCAGCGTCAGCGCTTGCAGCGCCACCGGCGAGCGCGGCAGCTGCTTGCTCGGGTGAGCGTCGCCCTGCCACTCGATCAGTGTCGGCAGCGCGCCGGCGCACTCGACCCGCCCGTCGTCACGCACGGTGATGCGCCACTTCAGCAGCCCTTGCGATGTCTCGCGCTGCGCGGCCAGCGGTTCGCCTGGATTCAATCCGCTGTTGATCAACCCCCAGCGCACCATCTCGATCATGCGGGTGCGCGCCACCACGTGCACCAGCCGCGGCTGCACGCGCACGGCCTCGCGCAGAGCCGGCGCGTCGAGGCCGAACCAGCGCAGTCGCGCCGGCGCCGCGGCCGCCGGATCGATCGCGATGATCTCGAGATAACACTCGGGAAAGCGCTCGCTGCTGATCGACAGCAAGCGGTTGTGCGTTCCCATCAGCGCATGCCGGCCACCGCCGGCCGGTTGCACGCCAAGCGTTCGTTCGCACCACAACGCACCTTGCTCGAGCGAGTCGGCGGCGATGACGAGGTGATCGACCCTTGCGTTCACAACACGACTGTACCGGCCACCACCTCGCAGACATCGCCGCCGATCCAGGTGTCGGCGCCGATGCGCTGCACGTGCACGCGGCCGGCGCGTTTCAGCGCGGCGCCTTGTGCCGCCACGTACTGGGGCGGCGCGACGCCGCTGCCGATCAGCCATTGCGCCAGGCTGGCGTTGAGGCTGCCGGTCACCGGGTCTTCATACCCCGGGCCGTGGCCGATGAGCGCGCGCACTTCGAACTGCGCGTCGCCGCCCGCCGGATGCGGCGCCACCACGCCGAGACTCAGGCCGCGCAGTTGCGTGTAGTCGGGCTTCAGTTGCAGCACGCGCTCGGCCGAGGCCAGCCGCACGGCACACCAGCCCGGGCCGTTGTCGACCCATTGGTGGTCCACCACGTCGCCGGCAGGCAAGCCGAGGCCGCGCTCGATGCGCGCCAGCAAGTCGGGCTCGAGCGGGCCGCTGCGTTTGAGCGCAGGCGCGGCGAACGCGAGGCGCGCTCCGTCGCGGCGAATGCGCACCAGGCCGACACCGCATTCCTGGATCACTTCATCCGCGCTGCGCGGCCGGCCGCCGGCGCCGATCCACGCATGGCAACTGCCCAACGTCGGATGCCCGGCGAAGGGCAGCTCGCGCTCGGGCGTGAAGATGCGAACCTTGTAGTCGGCCTGAGGCAGCGTGGGCGGCAGCAGAAACGTGGTCTCCGACAGGTTGGTCCAGCGCGCAAACGCGGCCATCTGGGCATCGCTCAAGCCGCGGCCGTCGTGCACCACCGCCAGCGGGTTGCCCAGCAGCGGCAGCGCGGTGAACACGTCGACTTCGCTGTAGCGGCGGATCTGTGTCATGGCGTCGCACCGATTGAAGGCAGGGGCTCAAGGCGTCGGCAGCGCGAGCGCCGCGTGTGCCTGCTGCAGCACGCGGCCGAGCGCGGCAACACCCTCGGCGATGTCGGCCGGGCTCAGCGTGACGAAGCTCAGGCGAAGCGCGCGCGCATCGGGCGCGTGCGCGTAGAACGGCGCGCCGGGCACATAGGCCACCCCCGCCGCCACCGCCGATTCGAGCAACTGCATCGCATCCAGTCCCTCGGGCAGGCGCAACCAGAAGAACATGCCGCCGCGCGGTGCGTGCCAGCTGGTGCCGGCAGGCATGTGGCGCTGCAACGCGGTTTCCATCGCGTCGCGCTGCGCGCGATAGCGCGCGCGGATCGTCGGCACGTGTTGATCGAGGAAGCCGTCGCGCACCACCTCGTAGACCACACGCTGGTTGAAGCCCGGCGTGTGCAGGTCGGCGGCCTGCTTGGCCTGCAGCAGCTTGGGCGCCAGTGCCGGCGGCGCCACCAGGTAGCCGAGCCGAAAGCCCGGCGTCAGCACCTTGGAGAACGAGCCGAGGTAGATGCAGCCTTCGGGCCACAACGACGACAGCGCCGGCGGCGGCGGCTCATCGAACCACAGGTCGCCGTACGGGTTGTCCTCCACCAAAGGCACGCGGGCGCTGCGCGCCGCCTGCACCAGCGCCTCGCGGCGCGCGCGCGGGATCACTCGGCCGGTGGGGTTCTGGAAGTTCGGCAGCAGGTACGCGAAGCGCGTGCCCGGCGCGCGCGTGGCGAGCGCGGCCATCGATGGCGGCAGCGGGCCGTCGTCGTCGCATTCGATCGACACGAAGTTGGGCTCGAACGGCGCAAAAGCCTGCAGCGCGCCGAGGTACGTAGGTGTCTCCACCGCCACCGGTGAACCCGCGTCGATCAGCACCTTGGCCACCAGGTCGAGTCCTTGTTGCGAGCCGGTGGTGATCAGCACCTGATCGGCGCGCGCCGCCAGGCCCTGCTTGGCCAGGTGCGCGGCAACCCACTCGCGCAGCGGGCCGAAGCCTTCGCTCGCGGCGTACTGCAGCGCCTCGCGCGGCGCGTCACGCAGCACCTTGGCGCAGGCCACGCGGATCGCGTCGACCGGAAAACTGTCGGGCGACGGCAGGCCACCGGCCATCGATCGCACGCCGGGACGCTCCGTGAGCTTCAGGATCTCGCGGATGATCGACGGATTCATGCGCGCGCTGCGACGCGCCGGCAGCCAAACACTCATTGCGGAACCTCCATGCTGTTCATTGCGGTACGAGCCGCCTTCGGAGCGGCGGGGCCGGGGTTCATGCTCACGGTCCTTTCGAGGAAGCGGCTGCGCTCGCAGCACGGCGCGACGCGAACACCACGACCATCACGGCCAACAGGAACACCCCGGTGGCCGCATCGACACGCTCGCCCAGAATCGGCACGGCCGCGAGGATCGACAGGAACGGCTGCAGCAGCTGCACCTGGCTGATTCGCACCGTGCCGCCCAGTGCCAGGCCACGGTACCACGCGAAGAAGCCGATCCACATCGAGAACAGCGCCACGTAGGCAAAACCGGCCCACGACGCGGCCTGCACCGGCGCACTCGGCCGCGTGGCCCATGCCAGCGGCAGCGTGAGCGGCAGCGACAGCACCAGCACCCAAGAAATCACGTGCTCGGGCCGCATCGACGCCGACAGGCGAGCGCCCCACACATAACCGAGCGCACCCAGCACCAGGGCCACGGCGAGCAGCCCGTCGGCGGCTTGCAGCGCCGCGCCACCGCGCCACCACGCGAACACCACCACCAGCGCCATGCCGAGCACGGCGCACCACCAGAACGGCGCGCGCTGACGCTGGCCGAGCAGCCAGGCGCCCAACACCGCCGTCACCAGCGGCAGGATGCCGGTGACGACCGACGCGTGCACGGCATCGACGCGCTGGACCGCCAGCCCCATGAAGACCGGAAAACCGAACACCACACCGCCGGCGGTGAGCGCGAGCCCGCGCCACTGCGCGGCGCTGGGCCGCGGCGCACGCACGGCCAACAAGTACAGCAGTGCGAGCAAGCCCGCCAGTGCGGCGCGACCGAGCGCGACGAACCAGGGTGACAGCTGCGGAGCCTCCAGGCTGCCGCTGGCCAGGCGCGTCATCGGAATCGTCAACGCGAACAACGCGACGCCGAGCGTGCCGTAGGCAAATCCGCGACGCCGTGCCACGGCCTGTTCGGCGGCACATGGGGCAGGCAACGCGACCGCGCTGGTCATGCTGTTCATGGCATCCAGTCTAGGCAGACGATCAATACAGTTTCAGTACACTTGGCCGCACAGATCAACCATCTGTACTGATCAAGGAGGCCATACACATGGATCACCGCCACAGCCCGCCCCTCGCCACGCCCGCAACACCGTCCGGACCGGAAGGCACGCTGGGCGAGCGACTCGCGGCGCACTATGCGCAGCGCATCGGCCAGCGCTTGTTGCAGCCCGGTGCGCGGCTGCCGTCGGTGCGCGATTGCGCGCGCGCCCACGGCGTGAGCCCGAGCACCGTGGTGGCCGCTTATGACCGGCTGCAGGCGCACGGTTTGGTCGAGGCGCGGCGCCAGCGCGGCTTCTTCGTGCGTCCGTCCACCGCCGCGCCGGCGGCGCGCCTGCATGCCGACGCGGACCTCGCGCTGCCGGCTCCGGTGGACGCGGCCGCTCTCATCCGGGCGATGTTCCGCACGCGCGCCTCGCTGCCAGGCCCGGGCCTGGGCACGCTGCCCGAGACCTGGCTCGATCCGTCGCTGCTGCAGCGCGCGCTGCGCCGCGCCATGACCGATGGCGACGACGCGCTGCGCTACGGCGAGCCGGCCGGCGATCCGGGTCTGCGCGGCGCATTGGCTCGTCGCCTGTCGGGAGAGCTCGGCATCGCGTGCGACGCGTCGCAGATCGTCACAGCGGTCGGCGCCACGCACGCCCTGGACATCGTGGCGCGCACGCTGTTGAAGCCGGGCGACGCGGTATTGGTCGACGACCCCGGCTGGGCGGTGGAGCACGCGCGCCTCACCGGCCTGGGCATGCGCCTGCTGCCGGTGCCTCGCGGCCCGGCCGGACCCGATCTGCAGATACTGCGCGAACGGATCCAGGCTCACCGACCGCGCCTGTACGTGACCGTGTCGGTGCTGCACAACCCCACCGGCGCCACGTTGTCGCTGGCGGCGGCGCACCAGGTGCTGCAGCTCGCCGAAGCGCATGACCTGATCCTGGTGGAAGACGACACCTATGCCTGGCTGGCGCCGAGCCACGCCCCGCGGCTGGCCGCACTCGACGGACTGCGACGCACCATCTATGTCACCGGGTTCTCCAAGATCCTGGCGCCCAACTGGCGCGTCGGCGCACTGGCCGCACCACGCGCGCTGGTCGACGCCATCGTCGACACCAAGCTGTTGAGCTCGCTCACCACCCCGGCGGTGCTGGAGCGTGCGGTGGCCTGGTGTCTCGAGCAAGGGCTGCTGCGACGCCACGCCGAACGCGTGACCGCGCGGCTGGCGGCGGCGCGCACGCGCGTGGTCCGGCTGGTGCAGGAAGCGGGCTGCACGATGGCAGCCGAGCCCCAGGGCCTGTTCGGCTGGGTGGACACCGGCGTCGACACCGAGGCGCTGGCCGAGCGCATGGCTGCTGACGGCTGGCTGGTTGCACCTGGGCGTTTGTTCCATGTGCCGGCGCGCCCCAGCCGCTTGATGCGCATCAACTTCGCCAGCGCACAGGACGCCCGCTTCTGGCGCGCGTTTGAACGAGCCAGAGATGCACTGCGCGAGCGCATCTCTTCGAGAGATTCGGTCTGAACACCGGGCTTAGGCTAGTAACATTCGTATCCGCCCGCCATGTTCCAGTCCACCCTGCCCCTCGGCGAACCCGACCTGATGCGCGTGAGCGCATTCCAGCGCTACCTCGACGACTTGGTGCGTGTGGGCAGCGTCGACGCGAACTCCACGCGCCTGAGCTCGCTCAGCCCTTCGCTGATGCAGGACCTCGAGCGCTTCGAGCGCGACGGCAAACAAAGTGAACTGCTCGACGTGCTGGCCGCCTGCCTGCGCCATGGCTACCCGCTGACGGTGAACCTGCAGTGGACCGACCGCGTCGTGCCGCTGACGCTGTTCCCGGCCGAGCGCCTGGTGCACTGCCCGGTGCCGATGCCGCAGTTCCTCGCCACGCGGCTCAGCGAACTGCAGGTGATGCAGGTCGAGCCGGCGATGCTGCGCGCACCCGGCCACCCCGAGCATTCGCTGGTGGGCGAGGCGCAGATGTACTCGCCGCTCGCCCCGCTGTTGTGGGAGATGGCGTTGCGCGGTTCGCGCGAACGCCTGCTGCCCGAGATCGGCGGCACCGCGGCGTACCGCGTGGCCCCCGGCGTGAACCTGCGCGGTCTCGAGATGCCGAGCATCCTCGGCGTGGCGGTCGACCGGCTGCGCCGCCGCACCTGCAACCTGCGCGAGGTGGCGGAGTGGCCGGGTCTCGACCGCGAACGCGCGATGCGCCTGCTCAACGCGCTGTACCTGCAAGGCGGCCTGATCGTCAGCCGCATGCATCCAGCGGCATCGTCGCCGGACGGCTGGTTGCGCGGCCGCAGCACCCGGTCCTAGCCGTTAGCCCCCACGCTCACTTCGTTCGGCCCTCCGAGGGGGCGCGGCCGGCACGCGGCCGGCTTGGGGCGCCTGGCGCCGGCCGTGTGAGCGGCGAACACCGCTCAGGCCTGGCTTGGCCTGAACAACGCCAGCCACATCGCCGCCGCCGAACACAACATCGCCAGCCACTGCACCGGGCCGAGCGGCTCGCCGTGCATCAGCGCGCCCGACACCATCGCCACCACCGGCACCAGGATCGACGACAACCCGGCGACGTGCGCGGGCAAAAGGCCGACGATCGAGAACCAGCACAGGTTGCCGATGCACATCGGCACCAGCGTGATGTAGGCGATCAATCCGATCGAGGTCCACGACGGCATGAACCACTGGTGGTCGCCGAACACCAGCGCGCCGATGCCGATCGGCACGGCGGTGATCAGCAGCTGCCAGCCGGTGAGCACGGTGGCCGGCACCTGCACGCGGCCGCGCTGCAGGATCAGCGTGCCGACGGCCCAGCCGATTCCGGCCGTGAGCCCCAGCACGAGGCCAAGCGGCGCCTGCGCATACGCGGCAAAGCTCTTCCACATCAGCAGCGTGACGGCAAGCGCGCCCAACACGATGGCCAGCACGAGGCGACGGCTCAGGCGCTCGCCCAGCACCGCCCAGGCGATCAACGCCGACCACAGCGGCATCGTGAAACCGAGCACGGCCGATTGCCCCGACGGGATCATCAGCGCCGAGTAGGTGCTCGCGATGTTCCACACCACGAGGTAGAAGAAGGTCGCCACGGTGATCGTGCGCCAGTGCCTGCGCGGGATCGCGAGCGGCTGGCCCATCACGCGCGCTGCCAACAGCAGGGCCGCGCCGGCGAACAGCACCGACACGGCGCGAAAGGTCCACACCGACACCTCGCGCGTGGCCAGCGGAAACAGCGGCCAGTTGGTGCCCCACACCAGCCACAGGATCGGCAGCAGCACGAGGGCGCGCGGCGGGATGCGCTGCGTCATCGGCTGGCGGGCGATGCGACGCACCCGCGCACGAAGTCGGCGGCGTCCAGGCGCAGCATCCATTCGTCGCTGGCGCGGCCCTTGAAGCGATCGGCGTTGGCGCGCAGTGACACACGCCGAAAGCCGAGCCGCTGCAGCAGACGCAGCGATGCGGTGTTGAGCGAATCGACCTCGGCGGTGAACTGTTCCACCTGCAGTTCGTCGATCAGCCAGTGCATCGCGCGCCGACAAGCTTCGGTGGCGATGCCACGCCGCCAATGCGCCGGGAACACCTCGTACGCCAGATAACACGGCGCATCGGCGCGCACCGTGGCCTGCACGCGGCCGAGCAGTGCGCCCTCGCGCGCGTCACGCACGACCCAGTTCAGCCACAGCTCGTCGCCCTGCGGCGAACGCCGCGTGCTCAACAGCGCGAGCCGCTCGCGCAGGACATCGAGCGACGGCGGCGGCTCCTGCGGGATGTGCGTGTACAGCCGCGCATCGCCGAGCAGCGAAAACAGCGCGTCTGCGTGTTCGGGCCGCTGCGGCTCCAGGCGCAGGCGCGGCGTGTGCAGCACGGTTTCGAGCGCGGCGGAAAAGGCGTCGCCTTGCCACGCGCGCGGCATCGCCACCGCGCCGGTCACGCCGCCAGCGCGCGCTCGAGCGCGTCGACGAACACGCGCGCCACGTCGAAGCCGGTCTGTTGCGCGATCTCCTGAAAGCAGGTGGGGCTGGTGACGTTGATCTCGGTCAGCATGTCGCCGATCACATCAATGCCCACCAGCAGCAGCCCACGTTCGCGCAGCACCGGGCCGATCGCGGCCGCGATCTTGCGGTCACCTTCCGACAGGGCCTGCGCCACGCCCTTGCCCCCGACCGCGAGATTGCCGCGCACCTCGCTGCCTTGCGGGATGCGTGCCAGGCAATAGGGCACCGCCTCGCCATCGATCAGCAGCACGCGCTTGTCGCCATGCACGATCTCGGGCAGGAAGCGCTGCACCATCACCGTGGTGGCGCCGTGGTTGCCGATGGTCTCGACGATCGCACCGAGGTTCATGCCGTCGGGCCCGACGCGGAAGATGCCCATGCCGCCCATGCCATCCAGCGGCTTGACGATGATGTCGCGGTGCTCGGCGTGAAAGGCGCGCACCGCTTGCTCGCTGCGCGTGACCAGCGTCGGGGGAATCCACTGCGGGAATTCCAGGATCGCCAGCTTCTCCGGATGGTCGCGCAGCGCAGCCGGCTTGTTGAACACCCGCGCGCCCTCTCGCTCTGCCTGCTGCAGCAGGTGCGTGGCGTAGAAGTACTCGCTGTCGAACGGAGGATCCTTGCGCATCAGCACGGCCCGGGCATCGGCCAGCGCGAGCTCGCGCTCGGCCACCACATCGAACCAACGCTCGGCCTCGCCGGTGAGCGTGATCGCGCGCGCGCGGCGCGCCACGACGCGTGCGCCCTTGCGCCAGACCAGATCGCCGGCCTCGCAGACCCACAGCTCGTGGCCGCGCCGCGCCGCCTCGCGCATCATCGCGAAGGTGGTGTCCTTGTAGATCTTGAACGCTTCGAGCGGATCGGCTACGAACAGGAGGCTCATGGCGCGCGATTGTCGGTCAAGCGCGCATACCTGGGCTGCACGAGGGTCGGCACGCTAAATCTCGACCTTGGCGCCGAGCTCGACCACGCGGTTGTTGGGCAGGTTCAGGAAGTCGGCTGCGGCCGCCGCGTTGCGATGCATGCTGGCAAACAGCTTCTCGCGCCACAGCGCCATGCCCTTGCCGAGCGAGGGCATCACGATGTCACGGCTGAGGAAGTAGCTGGTGTCCATGTCGGGCAGCGGAATGCCGCGGTCGGCCAGCAACTGCAGCGCCTCGGGCACGTCGGGGTCGTTCTTGAAGCCGAAGTTCAGCGTCACCTGCCAACAATCGTGGCCCAGCGCCTCCAGGCTGACACGCCGGTCGAATCCGATCCACGGCACCTCGTGGTGCTTCACGGTCACGAACAGGTTGTGCTCGTGCAGTACCTTGTTGTGCTTGAGGTTGTGCATCAGCGCGTTGGGCGTCAGGCCCGACTCGGCCACCAGAAACACCGCGGTGCCCGGCACCCGCGTCGGCGGACTGACAAACACCGCGTCGAGAAAGCCCTTCAGCTCGATCGCGTCGTCGTGCAGCCGATCGCTGACCAGCTTGCGCCCCTGCTTCCAGGTGAGCATCAGCGTGAACATGCCGCCGCCGATGAGCAGCGGGAACCAGCCGCCCGAAGCAAGCTTGAGCATGTTGGACAGGAAGAACGTGATGTCGACCACGAAGAAGAAGCCGGTCGCGGCAACACACAGCGCCAACGGATAGCGCCAGCCGTAGCGGATGACGAAAAACGTCATCACGGTGGTGATGGACATGTCCAGCGTCACCGCGATGCCGTAGGCGGCCGCCAGGTTGGACGATGACTTGAACAGCATCACCGCCAGCACGATGAAGACGAACAGGCTCCAGTTGACGAACGGCACGTAGATCTGGCCGGTGTCGCGCACCGAGGTGTGCAGGATGTTCATGCGCGGCAACAGGCCGAGCTGGATCGCCTGCTTGGTGACCGAGAACGCCGCGGTGATGAGCGCTTGCGACGCGATCACGGTGGCCGCAGTGGCCAGCGCCACCAGCGGCAGTTGGGCCCAGCGCGGCGCCATCAGGTAGAACGGGTTCTCGATGGCCTGCGCATCGCCCAACAGCATCGCGCCCTGGCCGAAGTAGTTGATCACCAGCGCCGGCATCACGAGGCCGTACCAGGCGATGCGGATCGGCAGCTTGCCGAAGTGGCCGAGGTCGGCGTAGAGCGCCTCGCCGCCGGTGACCACCAGCACCACCGCGCCGAGGGCGATGAAGGTCACCAGCGGATAGCTGACGGCGAATTCGATCGCGTGCATCGGATTGAGCGCAGCCAGCACCGACGGCTGCGCGACGATGTGTGGCAGCCCGAGCGCGACCAGCGCGATGAACCACACCAGCGTGATCGGGCCAAAGGTCTTGCCGATGCCGCCGGTGCCGTAGCGTTGCACCGCGAACAGCAGCGTCAGCACGATCAGCGTCAGCGGGATCACCCAGTGTTCGAGCGCCGGCGCGGCGACGCGCAGCCCTTCGATCGCCGACAGCACCGAGATCGCCGGCGTGATCACGCCGTCGCCGTAGAAGACCGCCGTGCCGAACAACCCCACCACCATCAGCGCCCGCCGCAGCGGCGGACGGTCTTTCACCGCCGTGGTCGCCAGCGCCAGCATCGCGATCAAGCCGCCCTCGCCGTTGTTGTCGGCGCGCAGGATCAGCAGCACGTACTTCAGCGAGACGATCACGGTGATCGTCCAGAAGATCAGCGACAACACGCCGAGCACGTTCTCGCGGGTGACCGCCACGTGCCCGCCGTGGAACACCTCCTTCAGCGCATACAGCGGGCTGGTGCCGATGTCGCCGTAGACCACGCCGAGGGCGCCGAGCGTCAGCGCAGCGACGACACCGGGGGCGGGTTTCTCTGCCGGAGGGGCCACTGAGGAACGACCCGTTTCGCCGCGGGCCTTCGAAACAAAGCGGCTATTGTGCGCCCGGCCAGGACGCCCGAGCGTCCATCGCGCCTCGGGCTATGCGTAGACCTCGGCCTCGGGGTCGGTCGCCTCGAGTTCGTAGCTGGCCGCCAGCATGGCCAGGCGCCCGATCACGCCGTACATGTAGAAGCGGTTCGGTGCGCTGACGCCAGGCTTCTCCCCCATGCGCGGCAGGTGATGGCTGTCGGCGAAGGCCAGCGGCGCGAAGCTCGATCCCGGCGCGTTCAGGTTCTCGTCGACGCCGCGTTCGGCATGCACGCGATAGAAGCCGCCGACCACATAGCGGTCGATCATGTAGACCACCGGCTCGGCCACCGCGTCGTTCATGCGCTCGTAGGTGGGCACGCCCTCCTGGATGATCACTTCGGTGACCGGCAGGCCCTCCTTCACCACGCTCATCTTGTTGCGCGTGCGGCGGCTCGGCTCCTCGAGGTCCTTGAGGTCGCGCACGGTCATGATGCCCATGCCGTAGGTGCCGTTGTCGGCCTTGACGACGACGAACGGCTTCTCGTTGATGCCGTATTCCTTGTACTTGCGGCGAATCTTGGTGAGCATCGCCTCGACGTTGGCGCGCACGCAGTCGAGTCCTTCGCTGGCCGTGAAGTCCACCTTGCCGCAATGCGCGTGCATCGGATTGATCAGCCACGGGTCCATGCCGAGCAACTTGGCAAACTTCTTGGCCACTTCTTCGTAGCTCTGGAAGTGCCGGCTCTTGCGCCGCACCGACCAGCCGGCGTGCAGCGGCGGCAGCAGGTATTGCTCGTGCAGGTTCTGCAGCACCTTGGGAACCCCGGCCGACAGGTCGTTGTTGAGCAAGATGGTGCAGGGATCGAAATCCTTCAGCCCGAGCCGGCCGCGCACGCGCCGCAGCGGCTCGAGCGTGAGCTCGGTGCCGTCGGGCAGCGGCAGACGCGTGGGCTCGCGGATCTCGTCGTCGAGCGTGCCCAGGCGCACGTTCAGGCCGGCCTGGTGGAACACCCGCATCAGGCGCTGCACGCTCATCAGGTAGAACGCGTTGCGCGTGTGGCGCTCGGGAATCAACAGCAGGTTCTTTGCTTCGGGACAGATCTTTTCGATCGCCGCCATGGCCGCCTGCACCGCCAGCGGCAGCATTTCGGGCGTCAGGTTGTTGAAGCCGCCGGGGAACAGATTGGTGTCGACCGGGGCCAGCTTGAAGCCGGCGTTGCGGATGTCCACCGAACAATAAAACGGCGGCGTGTGCTCCATCCACTCGAGGCGAAACCAGCGCTCGATGGCCGGCATCGATTCGAGGATGCGCTGCTCGAGCTCGTTGATCGGGCCGGTGAGAGCGGTGACGAGATGCGGGACCATGCCGGCAAAGGTGGGGGCTGACGCGCTGCAATTCTAGGCCGGCACCGAGCGGCGGCTCCCGGTTCGGTGCGCCCGCTGCCGTTCTGCGCCACCTGCCGTGCCGCCAACCAGAGGCAAAAGGCCGCTGGATGACGCACAGAAAAAAGGGCCGCCTTACAGGCGGCCCCAAGCTCGCTGTGTCCGTTCTCGTTATTTGCTGTAGGCGGTTTCGCCGTGCGACGAGATGTCCAGTCCCTCGCGTTCCTCTTCCTCGCTGACCCGCAGGCCGATCACCAGGTCGACGATCTTGTAGGCGATGGCGGCGACGACACCGGACCACACGATGGTCAGCAGCACCGCCTTGAGCTGGATCCACACTTGCGCGCCGATGCCGTTGGAGCCGACCGTCGCGGTGACCCAGTCGGTCACCAGGCCGGGGCCGCCAAGCGACTGCGTGTTGAACACGCCGGTCAGCAGCGCTCCGACGATGCCGCCGATGCCGTGCACGCCGAACACGTCGAGCGAGTCGTCGGCACCGAGCATCTTCTTCAGCCCGTTGACGCCCCACAGGCAGGCGAAGCCGGCCACCGCGCCGATGATGATGGCCCCCATCAGGCCGACGTTGCCGGCCGCCGGCGTGATCGCCACCAGGCCGGCCACAGCGCCGGAGGCCGCACCGAGCATCGAGGCCTTGCCACGCATCAGCGTTTCGCCGACGCACCAGGCCAGCACGGCGGCCGACGTGGCGGTGAAGGTGTTCATGAACGCCAGCACCGCGGAGTTGCCCGCTTCGAGCGCCGAGCCCGCGTTGAAGCCGAACCAGCCCACCCACAGCATCGCGGCGCCGACCATCGTCAGCGGGAGGCTGTGCGGCATGAACGCTTCCTTGCCGTAGCCGACGCGCTTGCCGACCATGAAGGCGCCCACCAGGCCGGCCACCGCCGCGTTGATGTGCACCACCGTGCCGCCGGCGAAGTCCAGCGCACCCCACTGCCAGAGCAGCCCGGCCTTGGCGTTCATCGCGTCGACCACGTCTGCGCCGGTGTAGGCATCCGGACCCATCCAGTACCACACCATGTGCGCAATGGGCGCATAGGCAAACGTGAACCACAGCACCATGAACAGCAGCACCGCCGAGAACTTGATGCGCTCGGCGAAGGCGCCGACGATCAGGCAGCAGGTGATGCCGGCAAACGTGGCCTGGAACGCGGCGAACAGCAGCTCGGGGATGTAGACGCCCTTGCTGAAGGTCGCCCCCATCGCGAACGTGCCGTCGGCCGGGTTGAAGATGCCTTTGAGGAACAGCCGGTCGAAGCCGCCGAAGTAGGCGTTGCCCTCGGTGAACGCCAGGCTGTAGCCGTAGATGGCCCACAGCACGACGATCAGCGAGAACGTGACCATCACCTGCATCAGCACCGACAGCATGTTCTTGCTGCGCACGAGGCCGCCGTAGAACAGCGCCAGGCCAGGCACGGTCATCATGATGACAAGCAGCGTGGCGACGATCATCCACGCCGTGTCGCCCTTGTTGGCCACCGGCGCCGGAGCGGCTGCGGGTGCCGATGCCGCGTCGGCAGGCGCCGAGGCGGCGGCGGCCGGCGCGTCGGCGGCCGGTGCCGAGGCCGCGGTGGCTTGCGCCAACGACGCGTCCGCCAGACCCAGCAAGGCCAGGCCGAGCGTTATGGAAGCGATGAGCTTTCTCATGTTGAAGGTCTTCGTGTGTTCGGGGTAGGACTTACAACGCGTCCTTGCCGGTCTCGCCGGTGCGGATGCGAACCACTTGTTCGAGCGACGTGACGAAGATCTTTCCGTCACCGATCTTGCCGGTGCGGGCCGAGGCTTCGATCGCCTCGATGACACGATCGACGATCGCATCGTCGATCGCCGCTTCGATCTTCACCTTGGGCAGGAAGTCCACCACGTACTCGGCGCCCCGGTACAGCTCGGTGTGGCCCTTCTGGCGACCGAAACCCTTGACCTCGGTCACCGTGATGCCCTGCACGCCGATTGCGCTGAGCGCTTCACGCACTTCGTCGAGCTTGAACGGCTTGACGATCGCGGTCACCATCTTCATGAGACCCTCCGTAACGTTGGAAGAACACGGTCCCCTGAGCGAGGACCGTGTCCCGGTTGATTACATGCTCTTGTTCAGGGCCAGGATGAGGCGGCTCTTGTTGATGTCGCCGTAGACGTTCTTCTTGTTGGCGCCGACCGCCGCGCCCGACACGCTGAAGCCGTTGCCCAGGTCGTAGGTCAGGCCGAGCTTGTAGTCGGTGTAGTTGACGACACCGGCTGCATTCTTCGCGTCGCTCGGAAAGAAGGTCTGCCCGACATGCGCGTTCAACGTCAGGCCCTGGGCCACCTCGTAGTTGGCGCTGATGTCGAGGTAGCCCGTGTTGCGGCTTTCCGGAATGGCGAAGTACTCGTCCGACACCGTGAGGGAGTACTTGGCGGTGATGAACTGCCAGCCGAGTTGCCCGTACACCTCGGTTGTGTTGAGGCCGCTGACGGCACTGCCCGGGTAGTAGTACTGCAGCACGCCGACGTCGTAGTCGAGCACCGATACCTTGCCCTTGTAGCCGCCGTAGAAGTCCATCTCGGTGCCGTGACCGAAGCCCACCGCCGAGTTCCAGTTGCCGATGTAGAAGCCGCCGAGCGTGTAATCGAAGCCGCCCTGCAGCGCGGGAACTGCGTCTTTCGTGGGGTCGGCCTGGTCCTGCCCGCGGTATTTGTACTTGCTGACCAACGACACGTTGGCGGTCAGGCCGTCGGCGTGGGCCGCAGCGCTGAACAGGCCAGCCATCGCGAGGGTCAAGACAGCGAGCACCGGTTTCTTCATGCCTTCTCTCCGTTTGGGTTGCTAAGTCGCCGGTGGGCCGATTGCAGCTTCCGTGCCATGGTCGGCACCAGACCGGCGCACCGTTGTATGGCATGGATCGCATGGCTCGGTGCAGATCGCACCTTGCTGGTGCGATCTGCTCCAGCCCTTGCGGTTGGTAGCGCTCGCTGACGCACAATCGCCACAGGGAGGAGAGCCGAAGTGTCGTTGGCAACGATCGCCAGCCGGGCGCTCGATGGGCTGGACGCACCCGCTGTCCAGGTGGAGGTCCACCTGGCCAACGGACTGCCGAGCTTCACGCTGGTCGGCTTGGCCGATACCGAGGTCAAGGAAGCGCGCGAACGCGTGCGCGCCGCACTGACCAACAGCGGCTTTGTGTTCCCGCACAACAAGCGCATCACCGTGAGCCTGGCGCCCGCCGACCTGCCCAAGGAGTCCGGCCGCTTCGATCTGCCGATTGCGCTCGGCATCCTGGCCGCCGACGGCCAGCTCGATGGGCAACGTCTGGCGCGACATGAGTTCGCGGGAGAGCTGTCGCTCGCGGGCGAGTTGCGGCCGGTGCGCGGCGCGTTGGCGCTGGCGCTGGCCTTGCGGCGCGAGCATCCGCAACGTGCACTGGTGCTGCCCGCGGCGAGCGCCCGTGAGGCGGCGCTGGCGCGCGGCCTCGACGTTCGCACCGCGGCGCACCTGCTCGACGTGGTGCGCGCCATGGCGCCGGGTGATGCGCCAGGCGAGTTGCCGCGCGCCGAGCCGCTGGAGCTCGCGCCCGCGCTCGGCGCGCCCGATCTGCGCGACGTGAAAGGCCAATCCGCCGCCAAACGTGCGCTCGAGATCGCGGCCGCCGGCGGCCACAGCCTGCTGATGCTGGGTCCACCGGGCAGCGGCAAGTCGATGCTGGCGCAGCGCCTGCCCGGCTTGTTGCCGCCGATGACTGAAGACGAGGCGCTGGCGAGCGCCGCGTTGTTGGGCCTGGGAGCGCGCGGCTTCGATGCGGCCGCGTTCGGCCAGCGGCCGGTGCGCGCACCGCACCACAGCGCGAGCGCGGTGGCGCTGGTCGGCGGCGGATCACCGCCGCGTCCAGGCGAGATCTCGCTGGCGCACGGCGGCGTGCTGTTCCTCGACGAGTTGCCGGAGTTCGCCCGCAGCAGCCTCGAAGGATTGCGCGAGCCACTCGAGTGCGGCCGTATCACGATCTCGCGCGCCGCGCGCCAGGCCGTGTTCCCCGCGCGCTTCCAACTCGTGGCCGCGATGAATCCCTGTCCGTGCGGCTGGCTCGGTGCACCGTCCGGCAGCCCGCACCGTTGTCGCTGCACCCCGGATCAGGTGGCGCGTTATCAGTCGAAGATCTCGGGCCCGCTGCTCGACCGCATCGACATGCAGGTGGAGGTGCAGGCGGCGGCACCGTCGGCGCTGCTTTCGGAGGCCGACGGCGATGCGTCGGCCACGGTGGCGCAGCGCGTTGCTGCGGCGCGCATGCGGCAGCTGCAGCGTCAGGGTGGCGTCAACGCCGACATCGAGCCGCGCCTCATCGACACGCACTGCGCGCTCGATGCAGCGGCAGGGCAGTTCGCCGAGAACGCCGCGCGGCGCCTGGGCTGGTCGGGGCGCAGCCTGCACCGCGTGATCAAGCTGGCACGCACGATCGCCGACCTGGCCGACGCGGCGCACATCGATGCGTCGCATCTGGCCGAGGCGATGCAGCTGCGCCGCGGCCTGCCCGAACCCTGACCGCCGCGGTGGCCGGCCCGCGCGACCCACCGGGCACTGTCACGAGGACAGCGCTTCACTGCGTTCTCGTCAGACCATGAAACCGAGGTTGCTGGTTCCGAACTCGTTGAGGCGCGGAAACACGTCGAGCAGCTCCTGCTCGCTGGCCCCGAACCAGCGCCCCAGCGTGGCGCCGAGCTGCTGCACCCCGGTGCCGGGCAACAGCGCGCCATTGCCGAGCTGATCGGGGCTCGAGTCGAAGTTGTTGTTGTTGGCGTTCTTGGTACCCAGCACCGGGAACGTGCCGTACAGGTCTCCTCCCCTCACCGCGCCACCCATCACGAAGTGGTGGCTGCCCCATCCGTGGTCGGTGCCATCACCGTTGCTCGTGAAGGTGCGGCCGAAGTCGCTGGCCGTGAACGTGGTGACGCGGTTGCGCGCGCCCATGAGCCCGAGCGTGGCATCGAAGTACGCCAGGCCATGGGCAAGGCGCGCCATCAGGTCGGCCTGACCGCGGTTCTGCGCATCGTGCGTGTCGAACCCGCCCATGCTGACGAAGAACACCTGCCGATTGGCCGCGACATCGGCATGCGACGCGGCGTCGATGAGACGCGCCACGATCTGCAGCTGCTGCGCCAGCGGATTCGCCGCGTTGGCGCCGGTCAGCGGATTGGGATACATCAGCCGCGGATCGCTGTTGGCGTTGTAGCTTCCGCTGGCCGGCGCCGTGCCGAACAACGGATCGCTCGGCGGTTTCAGGGCGTTGCGCAGCGCCAATTCGGCATCGAGAGAACGCGCCGACACCGCCGCCATGTCGGCCTCGAACAGGTGCGTGCCGCGCGAGCGCGACACGATGCGCTGCATCGCGGCGCCGACGTCGGTCGAGCCGTAGATGCGGCCATTGCCGTCGACGCCCATCCGGATCGCGCCGTTGGTCGACACCTGGTACTGGCGCACGCTGGCACCGGCCAGCCACACCGCCGAGCCGCTCGAGGAGATGGCGGTGAACACGGGCTTGGCGTTGCGGCTCAACAGCATGTCGGCCAGGCGACCGCCCCAGCCTTGCGTGGCACCTTCAGGTGCCAGCGCCTGCCAGGTGTTCTGCTGGTCGTTGTGGGAGAACAGGTTCGCCGGCTTGGGATGGCTCGACTGGCCGTATTGCGCTTTGGTGGTGGGAATGACCAGCGGACCCACATTCGGCACGATGGCCAGCCGGCGGTCGGTGTCGAACAGGGTGCGCAACGGGCCCATCAGCGGGTGCAGCGCAAACGTGCGGCCTTGCGCATTCAACGGCGCGATCGGCAGCACGCCGCCGAGCCGCGCCGGCGTGCCGGCGGCCGCGCCCGCGTTCGGGGCGGTGCCCGGGGCCGGCAACGCGATCGAATCGGGCGCCTGGTTGCGCACCGCTGAGTAGTTGGCAAACGATGCGCTGTCGGTGGGCAGCACCATGTTGTAGGCATCGTTGCCGCCGAACAGGAAGATGCACACCAGCGCGCGGTACTCGCCGGCAGCTTGCGCGTGTGCGGTGCCGAGCGCGGCGAGGTTCAACGCCAGCGGCGCGCCAGCGCCGGTCATGGCTGAAAACGCCGCACCCTGGCGCAGGAACAGGCGGCGCGAGGCGTCAAACTGAACAGCAGGCTTCATCGCGTGACTCACTTCTGCACCAGGAACTCGGGCGACACCATGGTCAGGAACAGCGCGGCATTGACGCGGTTGCGCCTTGCGGCGGCCACCTGGTTCGCGTTGCTCGACGTCGGCGCAGGAATCACGATGCGATCGACCGCGCCCTGGATCTCGCTCTTCAGATCGGCCGGCATCGCGCCGTACAGCAGCTTGCCGCCGATGCGATCGATCAACTCGCCGGGTTGATCGGCCAGTGCGATCTCCGCGGTGAAGTCCGGCTGCAAATCACGCCGGCTGCTGCCGCTGGCGTTGGTGGTGGCACCGACGCCGCTGCCGATCGCATCGCGCATCACGTTGACATACCCGGCGGCGCTCGTCTCGTGCACGATCTGCATCTCGGGCACGGCGAGGCCCTGAGCCGCTGCGCTGGAACCGGGCGGCACGAAGCCCGGTCGATAGAAGTTGAAGACGCTGGGTGCACGCATCGGCGTCTGCCCCAGCGAGGTGGCCGGGTTGTCGGTGTTGCCGATGCGGTACTCGCCGGTGTCGGAGCGGTAGTTGAACGCACGCAGCAGTGCCGACAGCCGCAGCACCGGTTCGCGCACCTTGCCCGCGGTGTCCGAACTCTGCCGTGCCTCGGGGTGAAGCAGCACCGCCTTGACCACCGCCTTCATGTCGCCGCGCACGCCGGCGCCGTTGTCGGCGAAGGCGTTGGCCACCGATCTCACGTAGCCGGGGCTCGGGTTGCTGGTGACCAGACGCTGGATCAACTGCCTGCCGATGAACGGGCCGACATTGGGGTGCCGATGCAGCGCATCCAGGGCGGCTCCCAGACTGGCTTGCGGATCGGCGCTCGACTGCGCGGGAATCGTCGTGCCGAGGAACGTCTTGACCTCGGTGCTGTGGTACTGCGCGTAGCCGATCATCGGCTTGAAAGAGCGGTCAGGGTCCGATGCATTGTTCGACGAGCCGTTGAAGAAGCAGCCGCTGGCCGGTGCGCCCGGGCAAGCCCAGCTGAAGCCGGTGAACACGCGCGCCAGACCGGCGATGTCGGCGGGCCCGTAGGTTTCGATCGGCTGGCCGGCGCTCGTCCTCGGCGTGCCGTCGGGATTGAGCTCGATCAGGCCAATGGAGAACAGCTGCATCACCTCGCGCGCGTAGTTCTCGTCGGGCACACGCCCGGTGCGCGCATCGGCTTTCTGGTTGCGCAGGTGCGAGAGGTATACGCCCATCATCGGGTGCAGCGACACCGCTTGGATCAGTTCGCGATAGTTGCCGAGCCCCTTGTCACCCAGCATGTCGAGCCACGCGGCCACGGCGCGCGGGTTGTCGCCGACGGTGCCGTCGACCATGGAGATCACCATGATCTGCGACAGCGCATAGGCCATGCGCTGTCGCAATTGGTCGTTGCCCGACACGGCCTGCTTCCAGAACGAATACAAGACCGGGTCTTGCCCCGCCCCCGAATTCGGGTCCACCGCCTTGATCGCGGCGTCGGCCGCCTCCCAGCTCGCCCGGTGCGAGGTGCCCGGCATGGCCAGCTGCTCGTCGATCCAGCCGGCGTAGCCCAGTGCCATCACACGATCGATGTCGGCCTCGGTCGGCCCGAAGGTCGCCTTGGCCAGGAATGCCGCGGCCTCGGTGCGTGATGCCGGCAGCGCGGCCGGATCGGCTGTCGCTTCGTCGTCCTTGTTGCCGCCGCACGCAGCGAGCAACAGAAGCGAGAGCAAGGTGCTGCTCCACAGCTGGCGCCGCCACGGCGCGCCGAACACGGTGACGAACACGGCGCTTCCTCCACCCCGGTTGTTGTGCCCGCACCTTGCGGTGCGCGGTGCAGCGATTCTGAGAAGCAGACGCGCGTGCGCTGTTCCAAGTTGTTGGAGGTGCGCGCCACGGCCTTACAACGGCTCGCAACTGCTACGCACCCTGGTGCGCGCGCGGCGACGAGGCGCCGCTGTTACTTACAAGATCGACGCCAGCGCGCGTTGCGCGTCGGCCATATCGAGCGCCTGGGCTGCGGCCCAGGCGTCGAGCTGGTCGCGCGCGATGCGGCCCACATTGAAGTAGACGGATTCCGGGTGTGCGAGATAGAAGCCGCTGACGCTTGCGGCCGGCATCATGGCCAGGCTCTCCGTGAGATCCATGCCGATCTCGTGCGCCTGCAGCGCGTGGAACATCGCGCGCTTGATCGTGTGATCCGGGCACGCCGGATAACCCGGCGCGGGCCGGATGCCGCGGTACTTCTCGGCGATCAGCTCGTCGTTGCTCAACGCCTCGTCGGGCGCATAGCCCCACAGGTCGGTGCGCACGCGCTGGTGCAGCCGCTCTGCGAAGGCCTCGGCCAGGCGGTCGGCGAGAGCCTTCAGCATGATCGCGCTGTAGTCGTCGTGGTCGGCGAGAAACTGCTGCTCCTTCTTGTCGACGCCGATGCCGGCGGTCACCGCGAACAGGCCGACGTAGTCGTCGCGCACGCCGCGCGGCGCGACGAAGTCGGCCAGACAGCGGTTGGGACGCGGCACACCGTCGATCACCGGCCGCTCGGTCTGCATGCGCAGGGGCCACCAGCGCAGCAGCACGTCGCGGCGCGACTCGTTGGCGTAGACCTCGATGCAGTCGTCGTCCACCGTGTTGGCCGGCCACAGGCCGATCACGCCGTGCGCCTGCAGCCAGCGCCCTTCGATCAGCCTCTGCAGCATGCGTTTGCCGTCGGAGAGCACGCGCGTCGCCTCCGCGCCGACGATCTCGTCGCGCAGGATCTCGGGAAACTTGCCGGCCAGGTCCCAGGTCTGGAAGAACGGACCCCAGTCGATGCAGGCCGCGATCTCCGACAGGTCCTGGTTGCGGAAAACACGCCGGCCGATGAACTTGGGCCTCGGCGGTACATAGGCATTCCAGTTGATCGGCGTCTTGTTGGCGCGCGCCTGCTGCAGCGTGACCATCGCCGCCGGCTTCTTGGCGGCATGCAGCGCGCGCACCTTTTCATAGTCGGCCGTGAGCTCGGCGATGAATCTGGCCGCGCGCTGGTCCGACAGCAGATCCGCGCACACGCCGACCGAACGCGACGCATCGGGCACGTAGACCACCGGCCCCTCGTACTGTGGCGCGATCTTCACTGCGGTGTGCACGCGGCTGGTGGTGGCGCCGCCGATCAGCAGCGGAATCTTCTTGACGCGGAACCAGTCGTCGCGCTGCATCTCGGCGGCGACGTGCTGCATCTCCTCGAGGCTCGGCGTGATCAGGCCCGACAGGCCGATGATGTCGGCGCCTTCGACGCGTGCCTTGGCCAGGATGTCCTGACACGGCACCATCACGCCCATGTTGATGACCTCGAAGTTGTTGCACTGGAGCACGACGGTGACGATGTTCTTGCCGATGTCGTGCACGTCGCCCTTCACGGTGGCGATGACGATCTTGCCCTTGGGCTTGGCCTCGCCGCCGGCATCGACCAGCTTCTTCTTCTCGGCCTCGATGTAGGGCAGCAGGTGGGCAACCGCCTGCTTCATCACGCGCGCGCTCTTGACCACCTGCGGCAGGAACATCTTGCCGGCGCCGAACAGCTCGCCGACCTGGTTCATGCCGGCCATCAGCGGCCCTTCGATCACGTGCAGCGGGCGGCCGCCTTTCTGGTGAATCGCCTGCCAGCACTCCTCGGTGTCGGCGACGATGAACTCGGTGATGCCGTGCACCAACGCGTGCGCGAGCCGGTGCTCCACGCCGCCAGAGCGCCACGCCAGCTTGGCGCTGTCGTCCTTCGAGGCGCCCTTCACTGCCTCGGCGATCTCGAGCAGGCGCTCGGTGGCGTCGGGGCGGCGATTCAACACCACGTCTTCCACCCGCTCGCGCAGCCCGGCTTCAAGCTCGTCGTACACGCCGATCATCCCGGCGTTGACGATGCCCATGTCCATGCCGGCGCGGATCGCGTGGTACAGGAACACGGTGTGGATCGCTTCACGCACCGGCTCGTTGCCGCGGAAGCTGAATGAGACGTTGCTGACGCCGCCCGACACCTTGGCGCCGGGCAGGTTCTGCTTGATCCAGCGCGTGGCCTCGATGAAATCGACCGCGTAGTTCGCGTGCTCCTCGATGCCGGTGGCGATCGCGAAGATGTTGGGGTCGAAGACGATGTCCTCGGGCGGGAACCCGACCTCATCGACCAGGATGCGATAGGCGCGTGCGCAGATCTCGGTCTTGCGCTGCAGCGAGTCGGCCTGGCCCTGCTCGTCGAACGCCATCACCACCGTGGCGGCGCCGTAGCGGCGGATCAGCGTGGCCTGGCGCTTGAACTCGGCCTCGCCTTCCTTCAGCGAGATCGAATTGACGATGCCCTTGCCCTGGATGCACTTCAGTCCGGCCTCGATCACGCTCCACTTCGACGAATCGATCATGATCGGCACACGCGCGATCTCCGGCTCGCTGGCGATCAGGTTCAGAAAGCGCACCATCGCCGCCTGACTGTCCAACATGGCCTCGTCCATGTTGATGTCGATCACCTGCGCGCCGTTTTCAACCTGCTGGCGCGCCACGCTGAGCGCATCTTCGAAGCGGCCTTCGAGGATCATGCGGGCGAACGCTTTCGAGCCGGTGACGTTGGTGCGCTCGCCGATGTTGACGAACAGCGAGCCCGCCTCCAGCCGCAGCGGTTCCAGGCCGGACAACAACAGCGGCGCGATCAGGGTCTTGTCGATGGGTTCGGTCATGGCGGCGGCATGCAGGCAATCAGGGCCTTCGTCGAGCCACCGCGATCCACCCGCGGCGCCTCGAGGAGGCCGGGGTGAGCGCCGTTGCGTCTTTGGGCGCGATGCGCCCGCGGCCCGAGCCTGGCAGCACCTTCGATGCCGTCGCAACGCTCCTCGAGCCGAGCGTGGATTCTAGAAGATGCGCGACACTTCGAGCCCTGTTTCCGGTCACGGACCCCCATGAAGACGCGCCTTGCCTGGCCTGTGTTGCTCGCCGCCATCTTGGCCGGCTGTGCCGCTCCGACCCAGGTGCCGCCGGGCTCCACACCGCCCGGAGCGCCGGCCGAGCCGCCGCGTCCGGGCCAGCCGCCGCCCAACGTCCTGGCGGCCGAGGTCACGTGGATGAAGCAACTGTTCGACGGCACGCCGGTGGCAATTGCGTCCGAAGCCGACGGCTCGATGCGCGTCGACGTGCCGATGCAGTTCTCGTTCGACGACAAGTCCAATGCCCCCAAGCCGCCGCTGCGCGCGGTGATGGACAAGGTGGCCGTGTCGATGGCACGCCAGGCCAGCACCAAGGTGCACCTGGCCACGCCGGGGCCACCAGCGCGCGGCGCGGCCATGCGCAGCTATCTGCAGGGGCGCGGTGTGATCGGTCTGCGCGTGGTCGTGCTGGCGCCGTCGACGGCCGATGCCGTCACGCTGCGCGTCGTGCCCGGACCGATCGCGATCGACAGGCTCGAGGACAAGAACCTGCCGCCGCCCGGCAACGCGTTTCCCCGCGCGGGGCAGAAGCCGTCGCCTTAGTCAGGCCGTCGCAGCCAGCAAGGGCGTGAACAACGGATCGCGCCGGCTGCGTGGCCTGTAAGCGCCGAGGCGCCTGGCGATTTCGCCGATGTGCCGTGGCGTGGTGCCGCAGCAGCCGCCCGCGATGTTGAGGAAGCCCGCGCGTGCAAACTCCTCGAGCAGCGACGCCGTGACCTCGGGCGTCTCGTCGAAGCCGGTTTCGCTCATCGGGTTGGGCAGACCGGCGTTCGGATAGCAGCTGATCCAGGTGTCGCCGGCAACCTTGGACAGCTCTTCGATATAGGGGCGCATCAACGCGGCGCCGAGCGCACAGTTCAGGCCCACGGCGATCGGCCGCGCATGTCGCACCGAGTGCCAGAACGCCTGGACCGTCTGACCCGACAGGATGCGGCCCGAAGCGTCGGTGACGGTGCCGGAGATGATCACCGGCAGGCGCTCACCGGTCTGCTCCATCAACTCGTCGAGCGCGAAGATCGCCGCTTTCGCGTTGAGCGTGTCGAAGATCGTCTCCACCAGGAACAGGTCGACGCCCCCTTCGAGCAGCCCGGCGGCCTGCTCGTGATAGGCCGCGCGCAACGCGTCGAAATCGGTGTTGCGCGCGCCCGGATCGTTCACGTCGGGGCTGATGCTTGCGGTGCGCGGCGTCGGCCCCAGCGCGCCGGCGACGAAGCGCGGCCATTCGGGCGTGCTGGCCGCGTCGGCCGCCTGACGCGCGATGCGTGCCGCCGCCACATTCATCTCGCGTGCGTGCTCGGCCAGGCCATAGTCTTCTTGCGCGATCCGGGTAGCGCCGAACGTATTGGTCTCGATCACGTCAGCACCGGCCGCAAGGTACTCGGCATGGATCTCGCGCACCACGTCGGGCAGCGTCAGGTTCAACACGTCACCGTTGCCGCGCAGGTCCGTGCCGTGGTCGGCGAAGCGCGCGCCGCGATAGTGGCTCTCGGTGAGTTTGCGCGCCTGCAGCATGGTGCCCATCGCACCGTCGATGATGACGATGCGCTGTTGCAGGATCTCGGGCAGCCGGGCGCCGCGGGTGTACGTCATGGCTGCATTGTGGCTGAAGGCGCCGATGGACCTTCGCGCTGCGCGCTGTGGTTCTTGAGCGCTTCGCAGCGGCCGGGCGCGCTCACTGCAGCGCGCTCGGCACGTGGCCGGCAAACAGCGAGTGCCTGAACTCGATGTCGTGCGCATCGTCTTCGCCGTTCATCGCCCACACGGTGAGCATCTGTGCCGGCATCGGGCGCGCGAACAGATATCCCTGCAGCTCGTCGCAGCGCAGGCCGAGCAGCACGTCGCGCTGGCGCTCGGTCTCGACACCTTCGGCCACCACCTTCAAACCGAGCGCGTGTGCCAGCTTGATCACCGCATCGACCACCGCCAGTGCATCGGAGCTGTGCTCGACGTCGGCGACGAAACCACGGTCGATCTTGAGCTGCCGCGCCGGCAGCTTGCGCAAGTAGGCCAGACTCGAGTAGCCGGTGCCGAAGTCATCGATCGACAGCGACGCGCCGACGCGCGCCAGGTGACCGAATGAACGCATCGTCGCCTGCGTGTCTTCCATCGCCACCGATTCGGTGATCTCGAATGTGAGCAGCGCGGGATCGACGCGGTACGCGTCGAGCGCGCGCCGGATGCGCGGCACCAGGTCGTCTTGCCGCAGTTGGTGCATCGACAGGTTCACCGCCACGCGCATGCGCAGCCCGAGATCGAGCCATTGGCGGATCTGTCGGCACGACTCCTCGATGACCCAGTTGCCGATGTGCCCGATCAGGCCGAAGCGTTCGGCCACCGGGATGAACACCTCGGGACTCATCAGGCCGCGCACCGGATGGTCCCAACGGATCAGCGCCTCCACGCCCGTCACCTGCCCCGAGGCGCCGTGGATCTTGGGCTGGTAGTACAGCTTGAGCTGGTTGCGCTCGAGCGCGAGGCGCAGCTCGGTCTGCATCTCCACCTGCTCGCGCACGTCGAGATCCATGCGCGCCTCGAAGAACGCATAGGTCGAGCCGCCGGTGCGCTTGGCGGCGTACATCGCCGCGTCGGCGTTGGCGATCAGCTTGGCGGTCGATCCGTGCTCGGGAAACAGCGCGATGCCGATCGAGCACGACAGCTTCACCTCGCCGCGGTTGGGCAGCTTGTAGGGCCGCCCCAGCACCTGCAGCGCCTGCTGCGCCACCGCGGCGGCGCCCTCGGCGTTGCCGGGCTGCGGCACCAGCAGCAGGAACTCGTCGCCTCCGACGCGTGCCGCCGTACCCGATTGGCCGGCCAGGTCGAGCAGGCGTGCGCCGACCTCGCGCAACACCACGTCGCCGGCGGCATGGCCAAACGAATCGTTGATCGGCTTGAAGCCGTCGAGGTCGATGAACAACACCGCCATCGCGCTCGGCGTGCGGCCCACCCGCTGCAATGTCTGGTGCAGCCGTTCTTCGAACAGCAGCCGGTTGGGCAACGCGGTCAGCGGATCGCAGAACGCCTGTCGGCGCAATTGAATGTTGGCCTCGTTGAGCGAGGTGGCGAGCGAGCGGGTGTGCGCGCGGTTGCGCCCGTCGAACCATGCGCTGAGCACCGCGATCGCGACCGCCAGTGCGCCGACCGAAGCAGCCATGACAAGGCCCAGCGCATCGAGGCCGGCAACCGGCGCCGCCGGCTCTGCGGTTGGGCCAAACCGCATGCCGTGCAGCGCCATCGCGTGCGCTGCCGCCAGCCCGATGCCGAGCGCGCAGATGCCGGCCGCCGCATGGAGCCGCGTGTCTTCGTTCGCCTGGCCCGCGGCGCCGTGTGACCCCCACAGCGCGACCACCGTACTGGCACCGAGCAACAACAGGGCCACCGCGGACCACGGCACGCTCCACCCGGCCAAGGTGCTGCTCGCTGGCAGCACGTTGACGCTGACGCCGAGCGCCGCACCGAAGATCACGCTCAGCAGCGGCGGCAGCGTCCACAGGCGCAGGCGCGCCGAGGCGATCTCCCGTGCCGCGATCAGGGCCGCGCCCGCAGCGACCACGCTGGCGCCCCACGCCAGCGCGATCGCCTTGAAGGTGAAGTTCTGACTGCTGCCCAGTTGCGACCCCAGCAGCGCCAGAGCCTGGATCGACCACAGGCCGGTGCCCACGGCCACGGCCCCGGCGAATACCCAGCCCCAGCCCAGAACACGATCGCGCGAGCGCGCGGACTTCAACGCGTGGGTCAACACGCCGGCCGTCAGCAACGACACCAGCGTGGCGAGCAACAACAGCAGAGGGCGGGAGTCAACGTCGATCACGGCGCAGGATCGCGGCCAGAGGCCGGACACGAAATCGCCGTCGATTGTGGGTGGCGGCGCGATGACGCCGGAGATGTAACGGTGACGGATGCCACGCGGTGCCCCGCTCCGTCGACGCATGTGCACCCCCTGTTCCGGGGCACGACCGCGCGATTCGCGTGGCGTCGACTCCGCTCGGGCGCTGCACGCTCACTTCACTGTCGCGACGTGAGCCCGCGGCAACGGCCGCGCGGCGGCTCTCAGTGCAGGATCACGGGCTGCTGGGCCAGTTGCGTGTAGCCGGCAATGAAGTCGTCGACCTCTTCTTCGGTCGGGTCGCGCTCGACCAGGGCATCCACACCGGCCTTGAAGCCGTCGGCCACGGCGCCATTCAAGAAGATGCCGCGGCGCGAGAGCTTGTCGACGATCTCGTAGCCGCCCTTGCCGTCCCCGCCATCGGGCGCGTCGGCACCCATGTCGAATTCCACGACGACATAGTGGTCCGAGTTGTAGAGCATTTGCATGAGGCGGCACTCCTTGTGCTCGAAACTGGAGGCGCAGGGCTTGCGTTTCAAGACCGAGCCCACCCCGAACGGGCAATCCAAGTGCCGGGAGCGATGCAAGTCTCAGACCTCCCTGCTGCTAGCTCCCTTGGGAACCGCCGGGTGGGGACCGCTGCAACAACCAGTCGAGCGGTTCGCCTCCGGGTATCTGCGTCTGGCGCAGCCTGAGCGGCCAGTGCCCCTGCTGCGGGCTCAGCCAGACTTCCACGCGCAGGTCGTAGGGGTGGGCGGGCTCGCGCACGAGCCACCACGCATCGACCTCTTGCTGGTCGATTTCGACGCGTTGCAGGCCACGCACCTCGAACCGCCAGTGGCTGGCCGTGCCGCGTGCGCCCACCACCCACATGGCCAGCTCGCCGCCGTCGCGCAGCGCTTCACCTCCTCCGCCGACCAACGCGGCCAGTTGCACCAGCCAGCTCAATCGGTCCTGCGTGCCGGCTTCCAGCGGCAGTTCCCAGCGCGGCCCCGAGAACGTGACCTTGCCGTGTTCGCGCTGGAAATTGGCGGCTCGCACGTCACGGCCACGCCGCCGGTCGGCCAGGCGCAAGGGCGCCAGCCCCGCCGCATCGAAACCTCCCTCGCTGTGTTGCTCCACCTCGCGTCCCGTGGGCAGCGTGGCGTGCAACGACAACCCATAACGTTCGCCATCGGCGCGCCACGACAGGCGCGCTTCGCCGCTGTGTGCGCCGCTGCGCAGAACGAACACGAGATCGCTCGACGGCGGCACGCGGGTGGGCGGCGGGTTCGCGGCTGGACCCGGCACCTTGGCCGGCGCAGGTAACGCGCCGACCGGCGGAGGGTTGCCTTGCACAGGCAAAGGCTTGGACCGACGCGCGGCGGGTGCCGGCCTGGTCGCCACCGGCACGGCCGGCGCGACGGCGGCAGGCTCCGTTTGCGGCAGAGGCGTCCGCAACAGGCGCACTTCGACCACAGTCGCAGGTCGCGAAACCCCGCCGACCGGCGAGCGACCCGCCAGCTGCAGCAGCCACGCGTGACCCAACACCACTGCGGCTCCCAGCAGCGCCGCGCGCCACAACCGAGGATTCAGGCGCGGCAAGCGGTGCATCGCACAATGGTGCCATCGATGAGCGGGAATGCGCATGCCGATCCAACCTTTGCTCAATTCCCGGCCCACGCATCGGCGGCGCTGGCATCTGTGGCTTGCGCTGGTGTGTTGGGGCGCGAGCCAGATTGCCGCCGCGGCCGAGGCCGCGAGCGCGCCGGGTGCAGCGACGGGCTGTCCGCCGGTGGCCAAGCCGCCCACCGCCGAACAGGTCCAGGCCGCGCAACGCGACGCTCGCGACCGCGGCTTCTTGTGGCGCATCACCCAGCATGGTCGCAGCTCGTACCTGTTCGGCACGCTGCACATGGGCCGCATGCCATGGATCTTCGCAGGCCCACGCTTGCGCGAGGCGCTGGCCCGTACCGACACGTTGGCGCTCGAACTCGATCTGACCGATCCGGCCGTGCTGCAGAACCCGCCGGCCCTGGCCACCGCGCCGATGCCGCTCACCGACGCACAACGCGCGCGCTTGTCGCGCCAGATTGCGGCGGCTTGTGTGCCCGAGTCGGCGCTGCAACGGCTGAATCCGCTGATGCAGGCGATCACGCTCACCGTGCTGGCGGCACGCTGGGAGGGGCTGGATGCCAGTTTTGCGCAGGAGATCGTGCTGGCCACCGCCGCGCGCGCGCAGCAACGCCCGATCGTGTCGCTGGAAACTGCGCAGTCGCAGCTCGCGCTGTTGTTGCCCAATGACCCGGGCGAGGCGCAGCGCCTGCTCGACCAGTCGCTCGAGCAGCTCGAAAAGGGCCGCGCACGCCCCTTGTTGCGCCGTCTCGCCGAAGCCTGGGCCGAAGGGCGCCTACAGGAGATCGAAGACTATGCGCAGTGGTGCGAGTGTGCCGACACGCCGCAAGACCGCGCATTCATGCGCCGCCTCAACGACGAGCGCAACGCCCCGATGGCTGAGCGCATCGATGCGCTGCACCGCGACGGCAAGCGCGTGCTGGTTGCGGTGGGGGCCTTGCACATGACGGGCGAACAGGGTCTGCCGCGCCTGATGGCCGCGCGCGGCTACACGGTGGAACGCCTGGTTCCGCCTTAGAAGGCTGCGCGGTGACAGGCACCGGCAATCGCCGCTACGATGGCCGCTCACCCACCACCCGCCGTTGCAGGAAACTTCATGGCCGACTCCAGCCCCGCTTTGACCAAGCTCGTGCCGGGCTTCGACTTCCTGCAGGGGCTGGTCAAGAACGCGGGCGCCGCGATGCCCAACGTCGGCCAGTGGATCGCCCCCACGCTGGACCCCGCCGAGATCGAAAAACGCATCGAGGAGCTGCGCACGGTGCAGTTCTGGCTCGAGCAGAACGCGCGCATGCTGGCCACGACGATCCAGGCGCTCGAGGTGCAGCGCATGACGCTGTCGACGCTCAAGACGATGAACGTCGCCGTCGGCGACCTCGGCAACGCGATGAAGCTGCGCGCGACCGACGGCGCGCCCCAGGGCAGCCACTCCACCAAGGGCGCGCGTGCCTCCACGGCGGCCGGCGCCCCGGCGTCGAACGCCGGCGTGGTCGATCCCATGCAGTGGTGGGGCGCGCTGACGCAGCAGTTCACGCAGCTCGCCGTGCAGGCCATGAAGGACGGCACCGCCGACGCGGCCAAGAACCTGGCGGGCGCCGTGGCCAAACAATCGATTGATGCCGCCGGCCGCACGCTGAGGAAGGCCGCGTCGATGCCGGCGGCGGTGGCGCAAAGCGCGGTGCGCGCGGCATCTGCCCCGCCTGCGTCCGCCCGCGCGCGGGCGCCCTCGCGCAAGCGAAAAACCGGTTGACGTGGCCACCACCTTCTTGCACGCCCACGCCGCGCACGCCGATGGCTTGCAGGCTCTGGCACGCGCGATCTCGCAGCTGCAGCGCACCGCCGCCAGCCACACCACCTTCAAGCCGACACTCGGCTTTCTGTACTTCACCGACCACCACGCGGCACAGGCCGAAGCGCTGCTCGATGCGGTGCGCGCCACGTGGCCCGGCGTGTCGGTGGCCGGCGGCGTGGGCATCGGCGTTGCAGCCAGCGGCATCGAGTACTTCGACACGCCCGGCATCGTGCTGATGTTGTGCGACCTGCCGCGCACGAGTTTCACGCTGTTCAGCGGCCGCGCACCGCTGGCGCGCGACGACGCCTGGTCGGCGCTGGTGCATGCCGACCCGGCGACACACGAGCTGCCCGCGTTGATCGGCGAGTTGAGCGAACGGCTGCAGTCACGCTACCTGTTCGGTGGCCTGGCGAGCTCGCGCACGCGCACGCTGACTTTGGCCGACGGCGTGTTCGAAGGGGGTCTGTCCGGCGTGGCGTTCAGTGCCGACGTGGCGTTGGTGTCACGTGTCACGCAGGGCTGTCAACCGATGGGCAGGCCGCGGCGCATCAGCAGCGCCGAACGCAATCTGGTCCTCGAACTCGACGGCCAACCCGCGCTGCCGGTGCTGCTCGACGAGCTCGGCGTCGATCTGAGCGACCCGGCCCGCGCCGTGGTCGCGCTGCGCCGCACGCTGGTCGGGCTGACGGACGAGGGTGACGCTGCGCTGGCGCGCGGCGGGCAGTTCGGCGCCGACACGCGCGTGCGCCACTTGATCGGTGTGGATCCGAACCGCGCAGCGATCGCCATCGCCGACAGCGCCGAGGTCGGCTCGCAGCTCGCGTTCTGCACGCGCGACGTCGAGGCAGCGCGACGCGACCTGGTGCGCATCTGCTCCGAGGTGCGCGAAGAGGCCGAGAGCAGCGTCGCGGTCGCCGGCAATGAGACCCTCGCCGCGCCGCGGCGCATCGCCGGCGCGATTTATGTCTCGTGCACCGGCCGCGGTGGCGCGCACTTCGGTGCGCCCTCGGCCGAGCTGCAGACCGTGCGCCGCGCGCTGGGCGACGTGCCGCTGGTGGGCTTCTATGCCGCCGGCGAGATCGCGCGTCGACACCTGTACGGCTACACCGGCGTGCTGACGGCGTTCCTCGACTGAAGATTCGGTCGCCCTTGACCGCGACGCGGCGAATCGAGCCGCTACAGTTGACGGCATGGACGCCGCTGCCCCCAGCCCGACGCACGCCGAGCGCACGCGGCGCCAGGCCGACGTGGTGGCCGCCCTTGCGGCCGTGCTGCCGCCGCACGCGCTGCTGTGGCGGCGCGAAGAGACGCTGCCGTACGAATGCGACGGGCTCACCGCCTATCGCCAGCAGCCGCTCGTGGTGGCGCTGCCCGAGACGGAGGCGCAGGTCGCCGCGGTGCTGAAGGCCTGTCACGCACTGCAGGTGCCGGTGGTGGCGCGCGGCGCCGGCACGGGCTTGTCGGGCGGCGCGTTGCCGCACGCGCTCGGCGTGACGCTGTCGCTGGCCAAGTTCAACCGCATCGTGAAGGTCGATCCGATCGCGCGCACGGCGCTCGTCCAATGCGGTGTGCGCAATGCCGCGATCAGCGAAGCGGCGGCGCCGCATGGGCTTTACTACGCGCCCGACCCGTCGAGCCAGATCGCGTGCACCATCGGCGGCAACGTGGCCGAGAACTCCGGCGGCGTGCATTGCCTGAAGTACGGCCTCACGCTGCACAACATCCTGAAGGTGCGCGGGTTCACGGTGCAAGGCGAGCCGGTCGAGTTCGGCGCCGACGCGCTCGACAGCGCCGGACTCGATCTGCTGTCGATCGTGGTCGGCAGCGAAGGCATGCTGGCGGTGACGATCGAGGTCACCGTCAAGCTGCTCCCGAGGCCGCGCGTTGCGCGCTGCCTGATGGCGAGCTTTGACGACATCACGAAGGCCGGTGATGCGGTGGCCGCGATCATCGCGGCCGGCCTGATCCCCGCCGGGCTGGAGATGATGGACAAACCGATGACCGCAGCGGTCGAGGACTTCGTGCACGCCGGCTACGACCTCGATGCCGCCGCGATCCTGCTGTGCGAGAGCGACGGCACGCCCGAAGAGGTGGAAGAGGAGGTCGCACGCATGCAAGCCGTGTTGTCCGGGGCCGGTGCCACACGCCTGGAGATCAGCCGCGACGAGGCACAGCGCCTCAGGTTCTGGAGCGGTCGCAAGAACGCGTTTCCCGCATCGGGCCGCATCAGCCCCGACTACATGTGCATGGACTCGACCATCCCGCGCAAACGATTGGCCGAGATGCTCACCGCGATCGCGCAGATGGAAGACCGCCACCGGCTGCGCTGCGTCAATGTGTTCCATGCCGGCGACGGCAACCTGCATCCGCTGATCCTTTTCGACGCCAACCAAGCCGATCAGCTGCAGCGCGCCGAGGCGTTCGGCGCCGAAATCCTGGAGCTGAGCGTGGCGCTCGGCGGCACCGTCACCGGCGAGCACGGCGTCGGGGTGGAGAAGCTCAACTCGATGTGCGTGCAGTTCAGCGAGCAGGAGCGCGAGCTGATGTTCGGCGTGAAGGCGGCCTTCGACCCCGGCGGCACGCTCAACCCCGGCAAGGTGATCCCCACGCTGCACCGCTGTGCCGAGTACGGCCGCATGCACGTGAAGAAGGGGTTGTTGCCGTTTCCCGAACTGGAGCGGTTTTGAGCGCGCAGGCGCGCGGCGCCGAAGACGCGGCGCTGCGCTGTGTGATCGATCAGGTGGCCAGCGCGCGTGCCGCGCGCACGCCGCTGTGCTTGCGCGGCCACGGCAGCAAGGATTTTTATGGCGAGTTGCCGCGCGGCGAGCCGCTGGAGATGGCAGCGCTTGCCGGCATCGCGCGCTACGAACCCACCGAACTGGTGGTGACGGTGCGCGCCGGCACGCCGATCGCCGAGCTCGAGACGGCGCTGGCCGAGCGCGGCCAGTGCCTGGCGTTCGAGCCGCCGCGCTTCGACGGCGCGGAACAAGCCGCGGCGCGCGGCGGCACGGTGGGCGGCATGGTCGCTGCCGGCCTGGCCGGGCCGGCGCGCGCGGCGCTGGGCGGCGTGCGCGACTTCGTGCTCGGTGCCGCGCTGCTCAACGCCCGCGGCGACGTGCTGCGCTTCGGCGGCGAGGTGATGAAGAACGTGGCCGGCTACGACGTCTCGCGCCTGCTGGCCGGCTCGATGGGAATCCTGGGGCCGATCCTCGAGGTGTCGCTGAAGGTGCTGCCGATTGCGCCGGCACGCACCACCGTGCGCTTCGAATGGCCGCAATCCAAAGCGCTCGAACAACTGCAGCGCTGGGCCGGACAACCGCTGCCGCTGCGCGCCAGCGCGTGGTGGAACGACATGCTGGTGGTGCAACTGGCCGGCGCGGAGGCGGCGGTGCGCACCGCTGTGCAGACGCTCGGCGGCGAAGCGATCGACGGATCGGTCGCCGAACGGTTCTGGCGCGACCTGCGCGACCAGCGCGACGAGTTCTTCGTCGCCGCCGCCGAGGCGGTGAAGGCCGGTGCCACGCTTTGGCGCCTGTCGGTGGCGCCGCACGCGCCGCCGCTGGCCGCACAAGGCGAGCAATTGATCGAGTGGCATGGCGGGCAGCGCTGGATCGTCAACCAGGCGGACGCGCCGACCATGCGCACGCTGGCTGCCGCGGCCGGCGGTCATGCAAGCGCCTTTCGTGGCGGCAAGGCGGGTGGGGCCTTCACGCCCCTGACGGCGCCGTTGCTGCGCATCCACCGCGAGCTGAAGTCGCGCTTCGACCCCGATGGCCTGTTCAACCCGGGCCGCCTCTATCCCGATCTGTGATGCAACCAGCCGCCACTGAAGAATCCATGCGTGCGTACTACGCGCAGCGCGCGTAGGTCTATGAGCGCGTGTACTACAAACCCGAAAGGCAGGCCGAGCTGCGGTCGATGGAAGCGTGGCTGCCCGCGCCGTTCGCCGCGCGCCGCGTGCTCGAGGTGGCTTGCGGCACCGGCTGGTGGACGCCGCACGGCGCGAGCGCAGCGACGAGCTGGCTCGCGACCGACCTGAACCCCGAGACGATGGCGGTGGCTCGGGCCAAGGCCATGCCGCCCAACGTGCGCTTCGCCGTCGTCGACGCCTACACTTTCGCGCAGATCGAGGGCCAACGCTTCGACGGCGCTTTTGCCGGCTTTTGGTGGAGCCACGTGCCGCTGGCGCGACTGCCATCGTGGCTCCACGCCTTGCACGCGCGGCTCGAGCCCGGCGCGCGTGTGGTGATGCTCGACAACCGTTACGTTCACGGCAGCAGCACCCCGATCTCGCGCCGCGACGCGGACGGCAACACCTACCAGCAGCGCGCGCTCGACGACGGCAGCGTGCACGAAGTGCTGAAGAACTTCCCGACGCGGGAGCAGGCGTTTGCCGCGCTCGGTGCGCGGGCGTGGAACCCGCGGTGGATCGAACACCTCCACTACTGGATTCTCAGCTACGACCTGACCTGATGATGCCCCCCAGCTCACTGCGCTCGCCGTCCCCCGTGGCAGGTGGGCTTTGCGAACCGCGGCTCCGCGAAAGCCGGCGCGGCCTGCAAGGCCGTCAACGGCCTTGGGCGGCCGGGCGCCGTTGACGATGCAAACGCAGCTCAGTTCCGAATTCAAGGGCACGCCCGAAGGCGAGGCGGCCGAAGCGATCCTGCGCAAGTGCGTGCACTGCGGGTTCTGCACCGCCACCTGCCCGACTTACCAGCTGCTCGGCGACGAGCTCGACGGCCCGCGCGGCCGCATCTACCTGATCAAGCAGGTGCTCGAGGGCGAAGCGCCGACGCGCGCGACCCAGGTGCACCTGGATCGTTGCCTCACCTGCCGCAACTGCGAAAGCACCTGCCCTTCGGGCGTGAGGTACGGCGAGCTGGTGGACATCGGTCGCGCCGTTGTCGAGGCCCGCGTCGAGCGGCCGGCGCACGAGCGCGCGGCGCGCTGGGCGCTCAAGCAAGGCATGACCTCACCGCTGTTCGAGCCGGCGCTGAAGCTCGGGCGCCTGGCGCGGCCGTTCCTGCCCGCGGTGCTCAAGCACAAGGTGCCGCCGAGTCCGAGCGCGCAGGCGCAACGCTGGCCCAAGCGCACGCACCCGCGCAAGGTGCTGATGCTGATGGGCTGCGTGCAGCCGGCGATGATGCCCAACATCAACTCGGCCACCGCGCGCGTACTCGATGCCGCCGGCATCCAGACGCTGGTGGCGGGCGACGCCGGCTGCTGCGGTGCGCTGCGCACGCATCTGGCCGACCGCGAAGGCGGGCTGGCCGACATGCGGCGCAACATCGACGCCTGGTGGCCGCTGGTCGAAGGCCTGACCGATGCCGGCCGGGTCGAAGCGATCGTCATGAACGCGTCGGGCTGCGGCGTGACGGTCAAGGAGTACGGACACGCGCTGGCGAACGACCCCGCGTACGCCGGCAAGGCCCAACGCATCGGCGCGCTGACCCGGGACCTGAGTGAGTTGCTGCCCGAGCTGGTGCCGGCGCTCAAGCCGCGCCTGCACCGGGCACCTGCGCGGCGGCTCGCCTACCACGCGCCCTGCACGCTGCAGCATGGCCAGCAGTTGCGCGGACATGTCGAGGCCGCGTTTCAGGAGCTCGGCTTCGAGATCGAAGCGCCACAGGAAAGCCACCTGTGCTGCGGCTCCGCCGGCACCTATTCAGTGCTGCAGCCCGAGCTGGCGCACCGTCTGCGTGATCGCAAGCTCGCACACCTGGGTGCGCTGCAGTCGAGCACCATCGTGTCGGCCAACATCGGCTGCATCCAGCACCTGCAATCGGGCACCACCACGCCGGTGCGCCATTGGGTCGAGGTGCTCGATCAGGCGCTGTCGGGCTAGAAGTAAAGCGCCACGACTTCCGACACCGTGTTCTCGCTGACCACTGGAATCGCCAGCATGCCGGTGAAGCCGGCCGCGGCCGCATCACCCTCGTGCAGGCGGCGCACCGCGTCGCGGCCCGTGACCTGCGCGGCGCCGGTGACCCATGCCGTCTCCAGCGGGCTGCCGGCGCTGTCGGGCCGCGGAGCGTCGGCAGCGATGCGGCCGCGCACCTCGCAATGACCGTAGGCACGCTGCAGGTGCGTGCGCAGCTCGCTTGGCAACCAGCTTTCGATGCGACGTGCGATCGGCCGGCTGGCCGACGACAGCAAGCTGAGCACCCAGGTCTGATCGACGCGCACGCTGCACGGCAATGCCAGCGCGCGCACGATGCCGGCATGCGCCGCGGTCTGGGCGCGCAGGAACTGCGGCGACGTGCCGACGTTGTCGATGAACACCGCCGCGTCGCGTTGCCATGCCAGGCCGGGTGCGCCGGCGCCGCGCGGCAACGAGCCGTCGCGCGTCAGCATCTCGAGTTCAGGCATCGTGGCGCCGAAATAACCCTCGGCCAGCGTGAGGTCGCCGGTCAGCCGCGGGTCGTTGTGCCACAGCTCGATCGCGCCGATGTCGCCCTCGTCGTCGCCGCACAGCAGCACCACCACCGAGGTGAGCGCGCCGGCGACGAAGGTGGGGACCGCCACGGCGCAGGTGAGACCGGCGGCGCGTGCCGCTTGCGCACGGCGAAACACCGGCCCATCGAGTCGGCGCAGCATCACCGGCCGGCCTTCTTCCCACGCCCGGCCCGGCAGCCCCTCGGCACGCCCGAAGCACATCGAGCGACTCAACGCACCGAGTGCCGGCGCGGCGTCGAACAGGCCACCGGACAGCTCCAACAACGTGCCGTCGGCCGACGGCACCCAGACTTCGGCAATACGAACGAAGGTCTTCACGCGCGGACCTTCAAGCATCTTCCGCGCCAAGCGCGGGCGGGGCCGCTGATCCGCTAACGCGCGCCCTGCGGCAGGCGCACCTTGACCTCGAGCACCTGCTTGTTGTCGTGGCGCCGCTGCAGCTGCACCTGCACGTCGCCGGAGGGTACCTTGACGTACTTGGAGACGACCTTGGCCACCTCGCGCTGCAGCGCCGGCAGGTAATCGGGCTTGGCACGTGGGCCGCGCGCCGCGCGCTCGTGGTCGAGCACCGCCTGCAGGCGCTGTTTGGCCACGTGCGCCGACTTCTTGTTGCGGCCGAACAGAAAGGACAGCAGCGACATCACTTGCTAAGCCCTCGCGAACAGCCGCTGGAAGAAGCTCGGCCGCGCGGCCTCGGTGAAGCGCATCTCGCGGCTTTCTCCCAGAAAACGCCGCACCACGTCCTTGTAGGCCTCGGACACCGCGCTCGCCTTCATGTGGATCGCCGGCACGCCCTGGTTCGAGGCGTTGAGCACCGTCTCCGACTCCGGCACCACGCCGATCAGCGGAATGCGCAGGATGTCCTCGATGTCCTGCACCGACAGCATGGCGCCGCCGGCCACGCGCGCGGCGTCGTAGCGCGTGATCAGCAGGTGCTCCTTGATCGGTTCGGCGCCGTCGATGGCGCGCTGCGTCTTGGCCGCCAGCATGCCGAGGATGCGGTCGGAGTCGCGCACCGACGACACCTCGGGGTTGGTCACCACCAGGGCTTCATCGGCGAAGTGCATCGCCATCAGCGCACCGGTCTCGATGCCAGCCGGCGAATCGCAGATGATGTATTCGTAGCCGAGATCGGCCAGCTCGTCGAGCACGCGCTTGACGCCGTCTTGTGTCAGCGCCTCCTTGTCGCGCGTCTGCGAGGCGGCGAGGATCGAGAGGTTGTCGCAGTGTTTGTCCTTGATGAGCGCCTGCGTCAGCTTGGCCTCCTGCTGGATCACGTGGATGAAGTCGTACACCACGCGCCGCTCGCAGCCCATGACGAGATCGAGGTTGCGCAAACCGACGTCGAAGTCGATCACCGCGGTCTTGTGGCCGCGCAGCGCCAGGCCCGACGCAAACGCGGCGCTGGTCGTGGTCTTGCCGACCCCTCCCTTGCCGGAGGTCACGACGATGATCTTCGCCATCGCGAATGGGTCCTTTCAGGGAACGGTGGGGAGAAAGGCTGTTCAGCACGCAAGCGGTTCGACCACCAGCTGGTCGTCGTGCATGCGCACCTGCACCGCCTTGCCGAGCAGGTGGCTCGGCAGTGCGGCCTCACCGGTGCAGTACACGCCGGCAATCGACAGCAGCTCGGCCTGCATGCAGGTCGTGAAGATACGCGCCGTGCCGTCGCCCTTGGCACCGGCGATCGCACGGCCGCGCAGCGGCGCATACACATGGATGTGGCCGTCGGCGATCACCTCGGCGCCCGGGTTCACCACCGACAGGACCACCACGTCGCGTCCGCGCGCATAGACCTGCTGCCCGGAACGCAGCGGCTTGTCGACGACGAGCACCGGCGGAGGCGGCAGTTGCACCTCTCGGATGCTCTCGGTGAGCAACGGCGGTGCGGCTTCGCGCGGCCGGGGCGCATCGGGTGCCTCGGCCAGACCCGCGGCCGCCGCTGCGGTCATCTGCTCGGCGCTGCCGCCTCGGGCCGCCACCGGCACGAGGTTGTGGCTGCGCAGCAGCGCGATCAACGACGTGAAGTCGATCGGATCGACGCACTCGCGCACGCGCCACAAGTCGATGGCCACCGGATCCTTGTCGAACACGCCGGGCGTAATCGCTTCGCGCTCGGTCAGATCCTGCGCCAGCACGGCGAGGTCGGTGGTGCGCAGCACGACCGCCACGAGGGTGAGCGACGCGCTCTTGAGCTCGAGCAACGGCGTGTTCTTTGCGAGGGTGGCAACGGCCATGCAGCGCGCCAGTGTGCAAAAGGTCACGATTCTATCGATCGGGTGTTGCGCGCGATCCCCCTAGTTGGATGGACAAGCGTCGATCAGGCGTGCGGCTTGCTTATGCGGCATGGCCCTCGGCGGCCAGCGGCTCCGGCTTGGCGCGCAGGGCCCAGGCCACACCGGCGACCAGCAGCACGATGCCGAGCAACGACAGCGCCGCGGGCGCGTGCCCACGCAGCATGAACGCGTAGGCCAGCGCCGACAGCGTCTCGAACACGATGAGCTGCCCGGCCAGCGTGGTGGGCAACCGCTGGCTCGCCTCGTTCCAGCACAAGGTGCCGAGCCACGATGCAAACAGCCCGATCGCGAGCATCAGACCGACGAAGAACCAGGGCCTTGGGCCGAGCGGCATGTCAAACGCATCGCCGCGCCACGCGGTGAGGCCCCACCACAGCGCGTAGCCGATCAACGCCAGAGGCAGCGTGGCCACCCCCTGCGCAGTGGCCCAGCTGCGCGGGTTGCGATCGCCGTGCGCACGCAGCCAGTCGGCATTGCGGATCGGGTACCAGGTCCAGCAGGCGACCGCGCCGACCGCGAGCAAGGCGCCGAGGACGTAGCGCGCCAGATCGGCCTGCGGATCGGCGCGCAGCGCGGCGATCTCGGAATGGTTGACGCACGCGATGCCGGCGGCGATCAGCAGCAGCGACGGCGCGAGGCGGCCCCACGGCAGGCGGCCGTCGCGTTGCGCGTCGCGCAGGTTCGACGTGATCGCGATCACCACCGGCAGCGTGCCGATGATCATCGTGGGCAGCGGCCCGCCGGCGCGCTGAATGCTGCTGGCGAGGAACAAGTAGTAGACGATGTTGCCCACCAGCGCGAGCTTCAGCGCCTCGATCCAGTCGGCGCGTGTCAACTGGCGCAGCGCGTGGCGGTCCAACCAGGCCAGCGGCAGTGCAATCAGGCCGAACGCGAGATAGCGCCCGAACGACTGCACGGCTGCCGGATACTCCGGCAGCAGCAACGGCCCGACGAACACCAGGCCCCACATCAGCCCGGCGGCCAACGCAAACAACGATCCTGAAATCAGCGACGCCTGCGTCATCAGCCTGCGAGTGTCGCAGACGGACGAGCACGTTTGCTAGGGCACGGTGGCCACGCGCTGCACCGGCAGTTTCCAGGATCCCGTCTTGATCTCGTCGTGCGTCAGGCGACGCACCTGCACCTGCGCGACGCCGCCGATGCGCAGCTTGCGGGCCGCCGCGCGGCTGAGATCGATGACGCGTCCTTTGATGAACGGCCCGCGGTCGTTGACCTTGACCACCACCTCGCGACCGTTGGCCGGGTTCCGCACCAGCGCATAACTGGGCAACGGCATCGTCTTGTGCGCGGCGGTCATCGCGTTCATGTTGTAGATCTCGCCGCTGGCGGTGCGCCGGCCGTGAAACGGCTTGCCGTACCAAGACGCCAGACCGGTTTCGAACATCGGCACGTCGGTCTTTTCGGGCTCATAACGCTCGCCCTTGACCTCGTAGGCGTGGTTCGGCGGCCCGCTGTTCAGGCGTTCGACGCGCGGTCGCGCCTCCTGCACCGGCGGCGGCGCCGGCTTCGGTGGCGGGGGCGCCGGCATGGGTGCCGGTGGCGGTGCCACGGGTTCCGGCGCAGGCGCGAGCAGGCCGCAGCCCGGCAGCACCAACAGCGCAGTCAGGCAGACCGCCGCAGCATGGGCACGTGGTGAGGAGATGCTCGGCGAAACCATGCGGGCCACTGTGGACAGCCGCATCGCGTACAGGTGTTTCGAACCCGTGTCCGCCGTGTCCTGCGTGACCGTGCGCACGCCGAACGTTGGTTTTACAGCCGCCACCTTGACAGCCGGCGCGCTTGTTTATGCTTGGCCGACAAGATCGATCGGAGACAAGCCATGCCCCCACGCTCACAACGTTCGCTGCCCCCCGAGGGGGCTTCAGCCTCCTTGAGACGGCTCGGCGGAGGCTGAGATGACCAAGGAACACCTGCTGGCACTCGACCAGGGCACCTCGAGCTCGCGCGCGATCGTGTTCCACGCCAGTGGACGCATCGTTGCGATGGCGCAGCGCGAGTTCCGCCAGATCTACCCGCAGCCCGGCTGGGTGGAGCACGACGCCAACGAGATCTGGGACACGCAGCTCGCGGTGGGACGCGAGGCGCTGGCCAAGGCCAACTTGAAAGCCGGCGACATCGCGGCCATCGGCATCACCAACCAGCGCGAGACCACGCTGTTGTGGAACCGACAGGGCGGGGCGCCGATCCACCACGCGATCGTCTGGCAGGACCGGCGCACGGAGCCGCTGTGCGCGCAGCTGCGCGCGCGCGAAGGCTTCACCGAGCAGGTGCGCCGCTCCACCGGATTGATCATCGACCCGTACTTCTCCGGCACCAAGATCCGCTGGCTGCTGGATCACGTGAGCAACGCGCATGTCGACGCCGCGCACGGTGCGCTGGCCTTCGGCACCATCGATTCGTGGCTGCTGTGGAAGCTCACCAACGGGCGTGTGCACGCCACCGACGTCAGCAACGCGTCGCGCACGATGCTGTTCGACGTGCGCCACAACCAGTGGGACCGCGAGCTGCTGAAGGCGCTGCAGATACCGGACAGCCTGCTGCCGCAGGTGCTGCCGTCGAGCCATGTGTTCGCCGAGACCGATGCGCAATGGTTCGGCGCGCCGATTCCGATCGCCGGCATCGCCGGCGACCAGCAAAGCGCCTTGTTCGGCCAGGCCTGCTTCAAGGCCGGCCTGGCGAAGAACACCTACGGCACCGGCTGCTTCATGCTGATGCACAGCGGCGAGCGTTTCCAGGTCTCGACCAACGGGCTGGTCACGACATCCACCGCGCAGATCTCCACCACGCCCGAGTTCGCGCTCGAAGGCAGCGTGTTCATCGCCGGTGCGGTCGTGCAGTGGCTGCGCGACGGCTTGAAAGCGATCGCTGGCAGCGGCGAGGTGCAGGCCCTCGCCGAGAGCGTGCCCGATTCCGGCGGCGTGATGTTCGTGCCGGCCTTCACCGGCCTGGGCGCGCCGTACTGGAACGCCGACGCGCGCGGCGCCATCGTGGGCTTGAGCCGCGGCAGCACGGTGGCGCACATCGCGCGCGCAGCGCTCGAGAGCATCGCGTTCCAGTGCGCGGCGCTGTTGCAGGCCATGGCGCGCGACGCCAAGGCGGCAGGCGTGGCCACCGTGAGCGAGCTGCGCGTCGACGGCGGCGCCAGCGTCAACAACCTGCTGATGCAGTTCCAGGCCGACCTGCTCGGCATCCCGGTGGTGCGGCCCAAGGTGGTGGAAACCACCGCGCTCGGCGCCGCCTACCTCGCCGGACTGGCCAGCGGCGTGTACAAGAGCCTCGACGAACTGTCGGCGCAGTGGCAGGTGGAGCGCCGCTTCCTGCCGACGATGCAACGCGATCGGGTTGACGAGTTGATGCAGCGCTGGGAGCGCGCCGTGCGGCAGACGGTGGCCACCTGATCCCCGCCTGCTGACACCACGCTGTCAGCAACGGCCGCGCAGCATGACGGCTCCTTCCACTGCATCCTCGAAAGGAGCCCTCATGAACACCGACGCCATCAGCTGGTTCGAGATCCCGGTGCGCGACCTCGACCGCGCGCAGCGCTTCTACGAAGCCGTGCTGGAGCGCACATTGAAGCGCGAGACGATGGGGCAGGAACAGCTTGCGATCTTTCCCGCTGCAGAAGGCCGCACCCAGGGCTGCATCAACATCGGCCCCAACCCGGTGTCACCTTCGGGTTCAGGCACTCGCGTCTACCTCGACGCATCGCCGTCGATCGACGCGGCGTTGTCGCGCGTGGCCGATGCCGGCGGCAAGGTGGTCACGCGCAAGACCGCGCTGCCGGGCGGCATGGGCTACTGGGCGCACATCGCCGACACCGAGGGCAACGTCGTCGGCCTGCACGCCATGAGCTGAGCGCCCACCCGCACGTACCATCGCCGCATGCGACGTGCCGATCGGCTGTTCCAACTCGTGCAGCTGGTGCGCGGCCGCCGGCTCACCACCGCCGAGTGGCTGGCCGAGCGGCTCGAGGTGTCGCTTCGCACGGTGTACCGCGATGTCGCCGACCTGCAGCAGCAAGGCGTGCCGATCGAGGGCGAGGCCGGCGTGGGCTACCGCATGCGCGCCGGCTTCGACCTGCCGCCATTGATGTTCAGCACCGGAGAAGCCAAGGCGCTGGTCGCTTGCGCGCGGCTCGCCCAGCCGCGCCTGGACACCGCACTGGCGCGCGACGCGGAACATGCGCTGGCCAAGATCCTCGCGGTGCTGCCTTCGGCCGCGCGCGCGGCCGCGGAGGGCATGGCGGTGTATGCGATCGACGTCGGCGGCACCGACCTGGCCACGCGTCAGCGCCTGCTGGTGCTGCGTGAGGCATTCGAGGCGCGCCGCTTGCTCGAGCTCGACTACCACAGCCTGGAAGGCGCGCGCAGCCGGCGCCGCGTGCGCCCGCTCGGCGTGTTCTTCTGGGACGCGGTGTGGACGCTGGCCGCATGGTGCGAGCTGCGCAACGACTTTCGCAGCTTCCGCGTCGACCGCATCGTCGAGGTCACCGAGCTCGACGAGCGCTTTCGCGACGAGGCCGGCAAGACGCTGGCCGACCTGTTCCGGCGCGTGCGCGACTCGTAGCGGCCCGAAAGGGTCGAGCCGCGCTAGAAGCGCAGGTCCAGGAACAACTGCGGGCCGCGGAACTCGTACTCGAGCCGGCCGCGGAAATCTTCGCTGTCACCCGACTCGATCTTGTAGTCGGTGAAACGATAACCGGCACCGATGCCGAGGTTGGGCGTGAAGTGCCAAGTGATGTTGGCCTGCAGATTGAGCAGCCGGCCGTCGATGTCGCGGTGGCTCAGCGAGAACACATCGGCGCGGCCGTTCAATGCCAACCCCGGCGCAAGATCGACGCGGCCGAACAGGCCCACCGTGGGCAACGGCACGGTCACATCGCGCGCCTCGCGCCGCAGCGTGGCCGGCGCGCCCCCGCCGGCGCTGAACGTGCCGGAGATGCCGACTTCGAACTGCGTGACGTGCGCGCCGATCACCATGCCGAGCTCGGCGGTGTCGGTCTTGACGAACGAAACGCCGCCGCTGACGCGCGTGACCTTGGAATCGAAATCGGTGTCGATCAGCGCCGACGCCGGATAGGTGGTGTCGTCGATCACCAACGTCTCGGTGATCCGGAACTGGCGCACCGATCGGTTGAGCGCGAAGTGCTCGACCTCAAGGCGCCAACGCTCACCCAGCCGGACGCCGATCAAGCCAGACGCCAAGGTCTTGCGCCGCGGCAGGCCGAGTGCGCTCTCGGCGTCGAACTGCGTGCCGTTGGCGCCCCCGGTGTCGTCAATGCGCAGCACCGTGTCGACGTTGGGCCTGAACGCGCCGACCTGGAACCACCAACCCGGCGCGTTGCCTTGCGCCAGCGCCGACGGTGCGACGAGCGCGGCGGCACAGCCCACCAGCCAGGCGCCCAACGGGTAGGCGCGATGCAGCGTGTTCATCATGTCAGCCTCCGACGAGCCGCCTCCAGGAGGCTGGGACCCCTCGGCGGACAGCGAACGCAGTGAGCGTGGCGGCATGAGATCTCCTTGCAGTCGGTGCTGGCGCAGTGTCGGCAGCGGGGCATCCCAGGTCAAGGCTGGCCGAGAAACAAATACACCGCCTGGTTGCTCGAGCTGGCGCGTCCATAGGCGAGGTACAACGGGCCGAGGAACGAGTCGACGACGAGAAACACCGCGTTGCCATGGCGGGTTTCCGCGGCATTCGGTCCGCGCACCTCGTCGCCGATGCGGCCCACCTCGCCCGACACGCCGACCGACATGCCCTCGAAAAAGCCCGGTCGAGCGATGCGGTAGGTGTAGCTCAGGCGACCGAAACGCGCGCCGCGTCCGATGAATTCGCCGGTCTGGTAGCCCGACAGCTGCAGAAAGCCGCCCAGGCTCGACAGCTCGTGGAAGGGCAGGTCTTCGCTGATCGCGCGCGACACGAAGCCGGCCCACTGCAGCGCATGCGGCCCGAGCGAGAACGCGCCCTGAGCGCTGGTGCTGAGCCGGCTGTAGGCCTCGTCGGCACCCCACTGCGGGTAGGAGCGGAACAGCCGCAGGTCGAGCGCGTAGCCGGCGCGCGGCAGGCGCACGCTGTCGAGCGCGTCGAGCCGCAGGCGCAACACGGCGCCGGCCACCTCCGACGGCGGCACCACCTCCGAACCGGGAATGAAGCTGATGTCGGTGCCCAGCTTGACGCGCCCGCGCACCACGCCGAGCCGCGCCTCGCCGACGTTGCCGAACGGCACGCCGACATCGAGGCCGAGCTGACGGATGTCGCGCCGAAAGCGCGCGGCGCGACGCCCTTCATTGTCGAAGAAGTCGAACGGTTCGCGCGCCAGCTCGGCATAGGGTGAGACGAACCAGCGCTGCGCCGACGACAGCGGCTGATGCCATTCGGTGCGCAGGCGCTCGTTGTGGCCGATCTGCACGTCGTTGCGCCACTCGGCACCGAGCCGGTTGAGCCAGGTCCAGCGGTGCGTCAGCAGCAGGTTGAAGTACGACGTGCCTTCGAAGTCGGTGGACAGGCCGAAGCCGAGGCGCAGGTAGTGCGGGCCCCACGCCTTCTCGCCGACGTCGGTGGTCATCGCATGGCCGCCGCCGGGCAGCTCGGTGAGGAAGTAGCTCACGCGCTCGAAGTCGCCCCGGCCGTAGATGCGGCGCATGTCGTTGTCGGCCTTGGTGGCGTCGAACACACTGCCGGACTGGGTTTCCATCGCGGCGCGCACCACGTCTTCGTTGACCCGCTCCAGGCCCTGGATGCGCACCTCCTGGATGCGTACGTCGGTGCTGGCGCCGGTGGCCGTGCGCGCGGCCGTGAGCGCCGCGTAGACCTCGGGCGCCAGCTGCCAGCGCGCCAGCTGGTCAACCACCTGGCGTGCCGCTGCCTCGCCGGCGGCCGCTGCCTCGGGCAGGCGATCGAAGTCCGATGTCGCGACCACACCGAGGTCGGGCGTGATCAGCACATCGTCGGGCGTCAGCTCCTTGAGCGACTGGTTGACGTTGTTGACGGTGAGGATGCGCGTCAGCTGGTCCGACACCGACAGCAGCGACGTGATCTCCTTGCGCTGTAGCAGCGGCGTTCCGATGTTGACCGCGATCACCACCTGCGCGCCCAGGCTGCGCGCCACGTCGATGGGCAGGTTGCGCACGACGCCGCCGTCAACCAGCAGGCGGCCGTCGATCTCCACCGGGTTGACGACCGCAGGGATCGCCATGCTGGCGCGGATCACCGCGCTCAGGCTGCCCTGCTTGAGCACCACCATCTCCGACGTGGCCACGTCGGTGGCCACGGCACGAAAGCGGATCGGCAGCTTGTCGAAGTCGCTGTCGCGCTGCCGCGCCGTGAGGCGGCGCAGCACCGCCTCGAGCGCGACGCCGGCCACCGCGCCCTTGGGCAGCTCCAGCCCGCCGGGGCCGAGGCCGACCTCGGGGCCGATGTAGTTCAGCGCGTCGTCGGCCTTGCGGCGCAGCGGCACGTCGTCGCGCGACAGGTCGTGGAACAGCGTCGCGGTGCTGAGGGTCTTCATCTCCTTTTCGATCTCGGTCAGCGGCATGCCGCTCGCATACGACGCGCCGACGATGGCACCGGCGCTGGTGCCCACGATGATGTCGATCGGCACGCGCTGCTCTTCCAGCACCTTGAGCACGCCGATGTGCGCGCCGCCGCGTGCGCCGCCGCCCGACAACACCAGCGCGATGCGCGGTCGCGCGGCCACCGGCGACTGCGGCCACGCGCCGGCGCAGGCCGCCAACAGCGCTGCGGCGAGCGCCAACCCACGCCACAAGCGCATCAGTCCCGGTCCGCCATCGCGGCCTGCACCTGGGGCCATGTCGGCAGCGGCGCCACCGCGCCCACGCCCAGCGTGCTGAGCGCCGCCGCCACATTGGCTGCGCGCGCGGCGGCGACGACGTCGTCGCCGTTCGCCAGGCGGGCCAGCAGGCAGCCGGCAAAACAGTCGCCGGCGCCGGTCGCATCGACCGGCTGCACTCGGTGTGGCGGCAGTCGCGTCACCTGGCCTGCGTGCGACACCCAACATCCCTCTGCACCGAGCTTCAACAGCACCGTCGGTGCACCCAGACCATGCGCCCATTGCAGCGCCTGCTCCGGGCCGCGCGTGCCGGCCAGCAGCTCGGCCTCGTCCACACTCGGCAGGAAGATGTCGCACAGCGGCACCGTGCGCTCGACCACCGGACGCGCCGTTTCCACGCTCCACAGCCGAGGCCGGAAGTTCAAGTCGTACGACACGTGCACGCCACGTTCGCGCGCCAGCGCGAGGGCTGCAAACACCGTGTCGCGCGCCGACGCCGAGATCGCCTGCGAGATGCCCGAGACGTGCAGCGCGCGCGCCTGCGCGATCTGCTGCAGGCAAGGCGCGAAGCCGGCATCTTCGGGCGACATGCGGCTGGCCGCGCTGTTGGCGCGCCGATAGGTGAACGCGTGGCCCTGCGGCCCGTGCGTCACGAAATACACGCCGGTCTCGGCCCCGGGCAGCACGCGCACGCCGGTGACATCGACCTTCTCGTGACACCACAAGGCCTGCAACTGCTGGCCGAACACGTCATCGCCGAGCTGCGTGATGTAGCCGCTCCGGGCGCCGATGCGCGCCGCGGCGATCGCGCAGTTGGAGGTGTCGCCGCCGAAGCCAGCCGTGTAGTGCGTGGGATCGTCGCGCGACTGGTTGAACTCGACCATCGCCTCGCCAAGACAGACCAGGTCGAGCCGACCGTTCACGACCCGCCCAACAAGCGCTTGAGCCATGCCACGAAACGCGCCCACGCGCCGGCCGGGGCCGCCGGCGGCGCGGCGGCGCCATAACGCTCCGACAGCTTGGCATTGAAGGTGGCGAAGAAGTCGTTTGCCATCTTCTGCGCCGCCATGTCGACCAGCCGCGAGCCGATCTGCGCCAGCTTGCCGCCGACGCTGGCATTGGCGCTGTAGTGCAGCACGGTCTCGCGCGCGCCGCTGCTCTCCAGCCGCACCTGCGCGCTGCCCTTGCCGTGGCCGGCCGCTCCGCCCTGGCCCTCGAAGTGCATCGTGTATGACGTCGGCGGCTGCAGGTCTTGCAGGCGGAGCTTGCCCTTGAAACGCGCCTTCACCGGGCCCACCGCGGCGGTGATCGCCACGTCGTACTGGTTGTCGCCGGTGGGCGTGATCGACTCGCAGCCCGGAATCGACGCCTGCAACAACGAGACGTCGTTGAGGGCCTCCCAGGCCTGCGCCTGGGTGACGGGCAGTGTTTGTTGGTTGCTCAGTTGCATGGCGGGTTGGTTGTCAATGCAGGCGTTCGGGCTTGTCGGGGCTGCCCAGCAACCGCACCAGGTGCTCCAGGCTTTCCAGGTTGTGCACCGGCAAGAATCGATCCACATGCGGCAGCATCGCGCGGATGCCGGCAGCACGCGGCTGGAACTTTTCGAAACGCAGCAGCGGGTTGAGCCAGATCAGCCGCCGGCAGCTCTTGGCCAGGCGCTCCATCTCGTGCGACAGCGCCTGGGTGTCGCCGTGCTCCAGGCCGTCGCTGATCAGCAGCACGGTGGTGCGGCTGCTCAGCGCGCGCCGCGCCCAACGCTGGTTGAACTCGTGCAGCGAGTGGGTAATGCGCGTGCCGCCGGACCAATCTTCCACCGCCTTGACCACCTGCGACACGGCCACATCGGGATCTCGGCTCTTGAGCAACCGCGTGGTGCGCGTGAGGCGTGTACCGAACACGAAGCTCTCGACACGCGCCTCGGCATGGCCGAGCGCATGCGCAAAGTGCAGCAGCATGCGCGAATAGCGGCTCATCGAGCCGGAGATGTCGGCCAGCACCACCATCGGCGCCGGCAACGGCCGCGGCCGGCGCCAGCGCATCGTGCCCAGCTCGCCGCCGTGACGCGCCATCGTCTGCAGCGTGGCCCGCCAGTCGATGCGGCCGGCGCGCGGCGACACCGAAGCGCGGCGCGTCGGCAAGGGCTCGAACACCCAGCGCATCATCGCCAGCGCGCGGCGCGCGGCGCGCCACTCGTCGGCGCTCATGGTGTCGAAGTCGGCCTTGCGCAGCACCTCGGTGTCGCTGACGGTGAAGGCGGCATCGAGATCGATCTGCTCGTCGGGCTGCGGCTGCGGGGCATCGGGCCGCGGGTTCGGGAACAGCGCGTCGCCGAGGCGGCGGTTCTCGCGCTGTTCGGGTGTCAGCGCAGCCTGCGCGCGCACCTTGGGCAGCAGCATCGCGCGCATGCGGCCTTCCAGATCAGGATCGCGCCAGAACAGCTCGAACGCCTGGTCGAACAGCTCCTTGTGCTCGATGCGGTCGAGCATGCAGGTGCTCAGCACCGCATGAAAATCGTTGCGGCTGTCGAATCCGGCGATGCCCAACGCCTGCAGCGTGAGTTGGATGCGATCGGTGCCCACCGAGATACCCGCGCTGCGCAGCACGCGCGCGAAGTGCATGACGTTCTCGGCCAGGTGGCCCGGGGACTGGCGCGGCGCGACGAGCATGGCTCACACCGCCGCACGCGACGCGTTGCGCACCTCTTCCAACAGCCGCGCCGCTTCACCGCCCTGCATGCGCGCGATGTCGTCCTGGTACTTCAGCAGCACGCCCAGCGTGTCCTGGATCACCGCGGGGTCGAGCACCAGCGCGTCGAGCTGCATCAGCGCGCGCGCCCATTCGATGGTCTCGGCGATGCCGGGCTGCTTGTACAGCTCGACCTGGCGCATGCGCTGCACGAAGCCGACGATCTGCTGTGCCAGCTGCTGCGAAACGCCCGGCACCCGCCGCTGCAGCACCTGCAGCTCGCGCGCGGCGTCGGGAAAGCCGACCCAGTGGTACAGGCAACGCCGTTTCACCGCGTCGTGGATCTCGCGCGTGCGGTTCGACGTCAGCACGACGATCGGCGGCGTGGTGGCCTTGACGGTGCCGAACTCGGGGATGGTGATCTGGAACTCCGACAGCACCTCGAGCAGGAAGGCCTCGAACGGCTCGTCGGCGCGGTCCAACTCGTCGATCAAGAGCACCGGCGGCACGCTGCGCGCCGGGTCGATCGCCTGCAGCAGCGCGCGCTGGATCAGGAACTTCTTCGAAAACAGCTCACCGGCCAGCGCATCGCGATTGACGCCCGTGCCTTCGGCCAGGCGGATTTCGAGCATCTGGCGGCCGTAGTTCCATTCGTACGCGGCACCTGCGAGGTCGAGGCCCTCGTAACACTGCAGGCGGATCAGCTCGCGCTCCAGCATCACGCTCAGTGTGCGGGCGATCTCGGTCTTGCCGGTGCCCGGCTCGCCTTCGAGGAACAGCGGGCGCTGCAGCTTCAGCGCCAGGAACACCGCGGTGGCGAGTTGGCGGTCGGCCACGTAGTCGAGCGCGAGCAAACGCTGTTGCAGCTCGTCGATGCTGGTCGGGAGGTCGGTCGTCGTCATAAGGCGACTCACTTCGGTGCGGCGTTTTGTCTTCGGCAGGCGCGCAAGCGCGCCTTGACTTCGCTGCGCGAAGTCAGCCTTCGACGCAACGGCCTTTCGGCCGTTGTCAGTGTGTCACAGGCGGGATAGAGCGCTTCAGCCGACGGCCCGTTTCGCCAGCACGGGAATCAGCGCTGCACGGTATTCGGCAGAGCCGTGCAGGTCGCTGTTCAGGCCATTGGAATCGATCTTTACGCCGTCGCACGCCGCGCCCGACCAGCTGCTGCTCAGCTTTTGCTCCAGCGCCGTGGCGCGGAACACGCCCGGGCCGGCACCGGTCACCGCGACCCGCACCCCGCCCTTGCCCTTGCTGACGAACACGCCCACCAGCGCAAAACGCGACGCCGGCTGCTTGAACTTCTGCCAGCCGGCCTTCTCCGGCACCGGGAAACTCACCGCGGTGATGATCTCGCCGTCGTTGAGCGCGGTCTGGTACAGGCCCTTGAAGAAGTCGTCGGCTGCGATGGTGCGCTTGTCGGTGTGGATCGTCGCGCCCAGGCCCAACACCGCGGCGGGATAGTCGGCCGCCGGGTCGTTGTTGGCCAGGCTGCCGCCGATGGTGCCGCGGTTGCGCACCTGGCGGTCGCCGATGCCGGCCGCGAGAGCGGCCAGCGCCGGAATCGCCTGCTGCACCTCCTTCGACGCCGCAACCGCGGCGTGCGTGGTCATCGCGCCGATCTTGACGACGCCGCCCGACACGCTGATGCCTTGCAGCTCCTTCAGGCCGCCGAGATCGACCAGCGCCGCGGGCGCCGCGAGGCCCAGCTTCATCGCTGCGAGCAGCGATTGGCCGCCGGCCAGCAGCTTGGCGTCGGCGCCGCCGGCGGCGCGCCCCGCATCGGCCAGCGACGACGGCTTGGCGTAGTTGAATGCTTGCATGGTGTTCTCCTGTTCGGCTTAGCGGCCCAGCGACTGCGCCGCCTTCCACACGTTGTACGGCGATGCCGGCATCGGCACGTCCTTGACGCCCAGCGCGTTGCAGATGGCGTTGATCAGCGCCGGCGGCGAGCCGATCGCGCCGGCCTCTCCGCAGCCCTTGACGCCGAGCGGATTGTGCGTGCAGGGCGTGCCCTTGACCGTCTCCACGTTGAAAGTGGGAAAGTCGTCGGCGCGCGGCATCGCGTAATCCATGTAGCTGCCGGTGAGCAGCTGGCCAGTGTCCTCGTCGTACGCGCCGTGCTCGAGCAGCGCCTGGCCAAGTCCCTGCGCCAGCCCGCCGTGCACCTGGCCTTCGACGATCATCGGGTTGATCACGTTGCCGAAGTCGTCGCACGCGGTCATGCGGTCGATCTTGACCGCGCCGGTGGCCGGGTCGACCTCCACCTCGCAGATGTAGGTGCCGGCCGGATAGGTGAAGTTGCTCGGATCGTAGAACGCGTTCTCGTTCAGGCCGGGCTCCAGCTTGTCGTGCGGGAAGTTGTGCGGCACGTAGGCGGTGAGCGCCACCTGCGCGAACGGCACGCTCTTGTCGGTGCCCGCCACCTTGAACGCGCCGCCTTCGAACACCACGTCGGTGTCGGCGGCCTCCATCAGGTGCGCCGCGATCTTCTTGCCCTTGGCGATGATCTTGTCCACGGCCTTCACGATCGCCGTGCCACCCACCGCCAGTGAGCGGCTGCCGTAGGTGCCCATGCCGAACAGGATCTTGCCGGTGTCGCCGTGCTCGATGCTCACGTCATCCATCGCGATGCCGAGCCGGTCGGCCACCACCTGCGCAAACGTGGTCTCGTGGCCCTGGCCGTGGCTGTGGCTGCCGGTGAAGATCGTCACCTTGCCGGTCGGGTGCACCCGCACCTCGCCGGCCTCGAACAGGCCGGCGCGCGCGCCCAGTGCGCCGGCCACGCTCGACGGCGCGATGCCGCAGGCCTCGATGTAGGCCGAGTAGCCGATGCCGCGTTTCAGGCCCTTGGCCTCGGTGGCGGCCTTGCGCTTGGCGAAGTTGGCCACGTCGCCGAGTTCGAGCGCCTTGTTCAGCGTGGCGGCGTAGTCGCCGGTGTCATAGGTCAGGCCCACGGGCGTCGCGTACGGGAACTCGGTGATGAAATTGCGCCGCCGGATCTCGGCCGGGTCGATGCGCAGCTCGGAGGCCGCGGTCTCCACCATGCGCTCCACCACATAGGTGGCCTCCGGGCGCCCGGCGCCGCGATAGGCATCGATCGGCGTGGTGTTGGTGAACATCGCGGTCACCTCGCACCAGATCTTCGGCGTCTTGTACTGGCCGGCGAGCAGCGTCGCGTAGAGGATGGTGGGCACCGCCGACGAGAAGGTCGACAGGTAGGCGCCGAGGTTGGCCGTGGTCTCGACCTTTAGCGCCAGGAACTTGCCATCCTTGTCGAGGCCGAGCTTGGCGGTGGTGATGTGGTCGCGGCCATGCGCATCGGAAAGGAAAGCCTCCGAGCGCGACGCCGCCCACTTGATCGGCCGCCTGATCACCTTGCTGGCAAACACCAGCGCGGTCTCCTCGCCATAGAGGAAGATCTTCGAGCCGAAGCCGCCGCCGACGTCGGGCGCCACCACGCGCATCTTGTGCTCGGGGATGCCGAGCACGAAGGCGCACATCAGCAGCCGCTCGACGTGCGGGTTCTGGTTGGCCACGTACAGCGTGTAGCTGTCGGCGTTGGCGTCATACGACGCGTTGGCCGCGCGCGGCTCGATCGCGTTGGGGATCAGCCGGTTGTTGCGAAAGCTCAAGGTCGTGACGTGCGCGGCGCCCTTCAGCGCGGCATCCACGCCGTCCTTGTCGCCGATGCCCCAGTGGTAGCAGGTGTTGTTGGGGGCCTCGTCGTGGACCGCGCTGCCCGCCTGCGCCGCCTTGGCGGCATCGACCACCGCCGGCAGCTCCTCGTAGTCGACCTCGATCAGCTGCACGGCCGCCTCGGCCTGCTCGCGCGTCTCGGCCACGACCAGCGCGACGCGGTCGCCCACGTAGCGCACCTTGCCGTCGGCCAGCACCGGGTGACGCGGCTCTTTCATCGGCGTGCCGTCGAGGCTGTTGATCAGCCAGCCGCACGGCAGGCCACCCACCTGCTTGAAATGCTCGCCGGTGAAGATGCCCAGCACACCGGGCGCCTTGGCGGCGGCCGCGGTGTCGAGCTTCTTGATGCGCGCATGCGCGTGCGGGCTGCGCAGGAACTCGCCGTAGGTCTGGCCTTCCAGCGTGATGTCGTCGGTGTACTGGCCGCGGCCGGTCAGGAAGCGCGCGTCCTCGCGCCGCTTGACGCTCTGGCCGATGAATCCGGCTTGGGGTGCGTTCATCTCGGTCCCCCTTTCTTCACTTCATGGCCGCGGCGCCTTGCGCCACGGCCTTGACGATGTTGTGGTAGCCCGTGCAGCGGCACAGGTTGCCGTCCAGCCCGGCGCGTATCTGTTCTTCTGTGGAACAGTTGTGGTTCTTCACCAGGTCCACCGCGCTCATGACCATGCCCGGGGTGCAGAAACCGCACTGCAGGCCATGGCAGTCGCGGAACGCCGCCTGCATGGGGTGCAGCGTGCCGTCCTTGGCGGCCAGGCCCTCGATCGTCGTGACCTCGGCGCCGGCGGCCTGCACGGCCAGCATGGTGCAGCTCTTCACCGCGCGCCCGTTCACGTGCACCGTGCAGGCGCCGCACTGCGTGGTGTCACAGCCGATGTGAGTGCCGGTCAGGCGCAGCGTTTCGCGGAGGAACCGGCCCAACAGGGTGCTCGGCTCGACTTCGCGGGTCACCGACGCCCCGTTGACGGTGAGCGTGAGGGGGATTCCCATGGTGTCTCCTGGGTTTGGCCTTGGGGATGCGCGCGCGTGGCACGGCGCCAGCGCAGGCAGGAACTTTCATGGTAGGTCGCACACCGAATGGACGCACCGGCTGGTTAACCCTGATGCGCCGCGCCAACCCAGGAGCCGAGCGGCCCAAGCTGTTCCAAGGCGCAACAAGGCCGCCGGCGTGGAGCGCCGGCGATCGCGTGCCAGCGCGCGTCGTCTCGCTCGCGCACAATGGCTGACCGGACCGGTCCGAACTGGAGGTTCAAGCTCGATGGACAACGTGGATCTGCAAGTGCTGCGTCAGGTGTCCCAGTGGTGCACCGATGGCCGCCGTGTCGTGCTCGGCACGATCACGCGCACATGGGGCTCGGCGCCCCGCCCGCCGGGCTCGGTGGTGGCCATCCGCGACGACGGCCTGGTGACCGGCTCGGTGTCGGGCGGCTGCATCGAGGACGACCTGATCGACAAGGCGCGCGAGGGCGTGCTGACCCGCGGGGTGCCTCAGGTGGTGCGCTACGGGATAGACGCCGACGCGGCGCACCGTTTTGGCCTGCCCTGCGGCGGCCTGATTGAGCTGGTGCTCGAGCCGGTGCTGCCACGCACGCGCATCGGCGAGCTGCTGGAGCGGCTGTCCAAGGGTGAAAGGGTGCGGCGCGTGCTGACCATCGCCAGCGGGGAGGTCGTGCTCGAAGCGGCCGGCGACACCGACGAGCTGGAGCTCACCGAGACCGCGCTGACCACCCACCACGGCCCGCGCTGGCGGCTGGTGCTGATCGGCGCTGGCCAGATGACGCAATACCTGGCCCAGATGGCCAAGGCGCTCGACTACGAGGTGATCGTCTGCGACCCGCGCGAGGAGTACGCCACCGGGTTCCACATCGAGGGCGCCACGCTGTCGCGCCAGATGCCGGATGACCTGCTGACCGAGCTCAAGGTCGACGGCCATACCGCGATCATCGCGTTGACGCACGATCCCAAGCTCGACGACCTCGCGCTGATGGAAGCGCTCAGGAGCCCGGCGTTCTACGTGGGCGCGATCGGCTCGCGCGCCAACCAGGCCAAGCGGAAAAACAGGCTGATCGAACACTTCGGCATCACCGAGGCCGAGTTCGACCGTCTGCACGGCCCGGTGGGGCTCAAGAACGGCGCGCGCACGCCGCCGGAGATCGCGGTGGGCATCCTGGCCGAGCTCACCGCCGTGCGCTACGGCTATCGCATTCCGGCGCCGGTGGCCACCGGCGCGGTCGCGAGCGTCGAAGCGGGCTGCGCGACCTGACGGCGGCCCCCTCGAAGCGGCCCGGGGTTGCGGCACACTGGCGACCCGCCCGTGCCGTGCCGGAGACTTCTCGCATGCTCGTTTTGCACCACTACCCCGGCAATGCCAGCATGGTGCCGCACATCCTGCTGCACGAGCTCAAGGTGCCGTTCGAGCTGAAGCTGGTCGACCGCACGCGCGGCGCCCACAAGGAGGCCGAGTACCTCAGGCTCAATCCCAACGGGCTGATCCCGGTGCTGCAGGACGGCGCGCTGGTGCTGTACGAAACCGCGGCCATCTGCCTGCACCTGGTCGACACCCATCCGCAAGCCGGCCTGGCGCCCCCCGTCGGCACGGCGGAGCGTGCGCACTTCTACAAGTGGCTGGTCTGGCTGACCAACTCGCTGCAGGCGACGTTGATGCCTTACTTCTACCCCGAGCGTTGGGTCGATGCCGGCAACGTCGACGGCGCCGCGCAGGTGCGCACGCATGCCCAGCAGCGCATCGGCGAACTGCTGGCGCAGCTCGACGCCGAGCTCGCGTCGCACGGCCAGCCGTGGCTCGCGGGCGCGACCTACAGCGCGCTCGATCCGTATGCATTCGTGATGAGTCGCTGGACGCGCGGCTTCAAAGGCCCGGCGGCCAGGCCGGCGCGCGAGTGGCCGCACCTGGGCCCGTACCTGCAGCGCATGCTGCAGCGGCCGGCCGTGCAGCGCGTGCTGGCCGACGAGTCGCTCGGAGAGCCTTTCGTCTGAGGCGCGCGCTCACAGCGTGCCGCTGCGCAGGCGCTCCAGCCGCAGCTTGATCAGCTGCTCGAGATCGCTGGCCTTTCTCGACAGCTCGCGCGCCTGCTCGGCATCGGTGGCCGACGCCGCGTCGCGGCGCAGCGCTGCCAGCCGGTGCATCAGCTCGACCTCGGGCGGTGCCACGCCCGCGTCGTGCAGCACCTTCATCGCCATGCGCAGCTCGGGCGGCGTCTCGTCGTAGCCGTCGTTGAAGTGGAGCGGCTTGCCGTAGCTCGGCGCGCGGCGCAGCTCGCCCGACGCCTCGCTCTCGCGCAGGTGCTCGCCAATGTGGTCCTCGGTCACCTTCAGCGGATGATCCATGCTCGTTCCGGTTGATTCAAGCCAGCGCCACGCCCAGCCGATCGGCCCAGCGGCGGGTCAACGGAGTGACCGGTTTGGCGCTGCGTCGCTCGTTGAGCACCGCGCGGCCGAGCGCGCGCGCCGCCGGTTCGGCGGCGGCTGCGGCCAGCAGCGTCTGGTCAACCAGGTCACGCTGCGCGTGGCTGCCGCCAAAACGCTGTGCCTTGGCGCGCACGGCATAAAGTGCCTGTGCCGCCGCCGCATGCTCGCCGCGCGCAAAACACATCAGCGCGCGCATCAGCGGCGCGCCGACGTCGCGTGCCATCGCGTGGTTGCTGTGCGGCGCATCGTTTGCAGCCAGCGCACGCGCCGCACAGCGCGCCACCCAGTGCTCGGCGCGCGCGCCATCGTCGGCCGCCAGCATCGCCAGCAGCGCGTGCACGTCGTTGAACGCGTAGTAGCCGGCGCTGTCGTCGAGCTCGTTGCCCCCTTGCTCGCTGCGCTCGCGTCCCCCCGAGGGGGAGCCGCCGGCTTGGGGCGGCCCGGCGCCGACGCGACCCCACTGCGCCACCAGCGCAGCACAACGCTCCCGCACGTCGACGCCGAGCAGGTGCAGGCGCCACAACATGGCCGCCGCATCGACGCGCTGCAGCGTCACCTGCAACGCGTCGCCGGCCAGATGCGCGTCGACCAGGCGCAGCACGCCGATGTCGTCGAGGCCCTCGAGGCGAAACAGCCCCAGGTGCCACCACAGATGGCAGGCGTAGCCGTTGCCTTCGGCCCACTGGCGCTGGTGCTGGCGCAGCCACGCGGCGCCGTCGTCGAAGCGGCCCTGCATCTCCATCACGTGGGCCACCGCATGGATCGCCCACGGCGAACGCGGATCGAGCGCCAGCGCCCGCCGGCCCGCCTCCTCGGCCTGCACCTGCAGGTTGTTCTCCTCCAGGCCGAACGCGTGCAGTGCCAGCACGTGCGGGTACAGCGGGTCGGCCTCGTCCCACTCCGGCAGCGCGCGTGCCGGACGCGCGCGCAGGTTGATCGCATCGCCGCGGTAGAAATCCCACAGGTGCGCCCATAGCAGCGCCAGCGCGTCACGCGGGTGCTCGAGCAGCCATTGGTCCCACAACGCGCAGGCATCGTGCCAGCGGCCGTGCAGCACGCGCGTGGTGGCCTCGTGGTGCATGCGCTCGCGTGCGGGCGCCGTGGCGAGCAGCACTTGCGCGCGCTCGAGATGGCCACGCGCCTCGGAGCGCATCGAGGGCTCGGTCAGGCTGAGCAGGAAACCCGCCTTCATCACGTGCGGCAGCGCCCAGTGCGGATCCTCGCGAACAGCGCGGTCGAGGTCGTCGATCGGCGGGTCGTAGAACGACATCATGCGCCACAGTGCCGTCTCGGCGGCGTCGCGCGCCGGCGCCGAATCGGTGCCGAGCAGGTTGCCGCGCGTGTCCTTGAGTGCCATGTGGGGCAACTCTATCGCGGCGGGCGCACCTCGGCATCGGCCCGATGCGCGCGCGGCGCATTGATGCTTGAATCCACGCTCGACGCCTTGCCGGGAGGGCCTGAATCGTGGATGCACGCGTGAGCATGGGCAGTCCGTTGTACCTGCTGGAACGCAGCGACGTCGGCCTGGTGCAACTCGACCGCGAGATGAAGGTCGTGGCGATGAACAGCTTCGCGCGCCGCGTGCTGCCGGTGGAAGACAAGCAGCCGTTCCAGAAGGTGGTGCTGTCGTTTCATCCGGAGCGCTCGCAGCCCAAGGTGAAGTTCCTGATCGACCAGGCCGAATGCCCGGTCAGCAACCCGCCGCCGATGACGATGATCATCAACATCCCGGAGCGCGTGCTGCTGGTCAAGGTGACCAAGATGTCCGACGAGCGCGGCGAGGCCGTGGGCCACACGCTGGTGTTCTACGACATCACCGATGCGGTGATGCACCACGAGCCCGGCGTTCAGCGCCCCGACGTGAAACGCCAGCTGCTGAAGATCCCGACCGTGGCGGCCAACCGCATCGTGCTGGTCGATGCGTCGACCGTGCGCTACATCCGCGCCGAGGGCCACTACACCTGGGTGCACACCGCGCAGGGCTCGAGCTTCTGCAACCTGGCGATCGGCGATCTCGAAGGCCGGCTCGACAGCAACGTGTTCCTGCGCATCCACCGCAGCTGCGTGGCCAATCTCGACTTCGCCGAACAGATCGTGCGCGACGACGGCCGGGTGTCGCTCAAGCTGCAGGGCGACGAGCGCGCGCTGCCGGTGGCACGCACCAGCGTGCCGCGCCTGCTCCAACGTCTGGGCATCGCCGAGGCCGCCGCCGAACGCTGATTCGACGGTGCGCCGCCCGCGCCGCTGGCGGCGCGGGTTTTCCCGCAATCGCTCGCCCCGCGCGAGGCGCAAGGTACGGCTCATGCGCTCGCCACCGCGCTTCATGGCGGCCGCGGCGCGGTTCGTGCAGCGCGGCCGCCGCGGCGCGCGGGGCCGGTCTAACGTGTGCGCCCGCAGCGCCGCGGCGCGGTGAAGGTGGCAGCGCTGCTGTCGAGCGTGATCTGCGACGAGGAGACCTGACGATGATTCCAGCCGGTTTTGACTACCACGCGCCGCGCTCGGTCGCCGACGCGGTGCAACTGCTCGGCTCGCTCGGGCCCGATGCCAAGCTGCTGGCCGGCGGCCACAGCCTGCTGCCGATGATGAAGCTGCGCTTCGCCACGCCGGGTGCGCTGATCGACCTGGGCCGCATCCCTGACCTGAAAGGCATTCGCCAGGCCGGCGACGAAATCCGCATCGGCGCGATGACCACCGAGCACGAGCTGCTCGATTCATCGTTGATCGCCGACAAGCTGCCGCTGCTCGCCGAGGGCGCGGCCCAGATCGCCGACCCGCAGGTGCGCTACCGCGGCACGATCGGTGGCGACATCTGCCACGGCGATCCGGCCAACGACCATCCGGCGCTGATGCTCGCGCTCGACGCGTCGTTCGTGCTCACCGGTCCGAAGGGCGAGCGTGTCGTCAAGGCCGACGGCTATTTCGTCGGCCTGTACGAGACACGCGCCGCACCCGACGAGATCCTGACGCAGATCCGCATCCCGGTGCCGGCCGCGGGCACCGGCTGGTCGTACACCAAGCTCAAACGCAAGACCGGCGACTTCGCCACCGCGGCCGCCGCCGTGCTGCTGCAGATGAAGGGCAGCACCGTGGCGCGTGTGTCGATTGCCTTGACCAATGCCGGCCCGACGCCGCTCAAGTGCAACCAGGCCGAGGGCTACCTGGCCGGCAAGCCCCTCGATGACGCCTCGCTCGCCGAAGCCGTACGCCTGGTCACCGCAGCGTGCTCGCCCGGCGTGTGCCTGCGTGGCGACGCCGACTACAAGACCGCGATGGCCGGCGAGATGGCGCGCCGCGCACTGCTGAGCGCGCGGTCGCGCGCCAAGGCCTGACGGGAAAGGAAACGATCCATGTCGAACACCCACACGATCTCGTTCCGGCTCAACGGCAAGTCCGTCGCCTTGACGGTGCCCTCGCGCGAGCTCTTGATCCACACACTGCGCGAGCGCCTGGCGCACACCGGACCGCACATCGGCTGCGAGACCTCGCACTGCGGCGCCTGCACGGTCGACGTCGACGGCATGTCGGTCAAGGCCTGCACGATGCTGGCGGTGCAGTGTGATGGCGCCGAGGTGCTCACCGTCGAGGGCTTGGAGCAAGGCGGCGTGCTGCACGCGATCCAGCAGGCGTTCCACGAGGAGCACGGGCTGCAATGCGGCTACTGCACGCCGGGCATGCTGGTGCGCGCCTACCGGTTGCTGAAGGAGAACCCGAACCCGAGCGAACAACAGATCCGCTACGGGCTGTCCGGCAACCTGTGCCGCTGCACCGGCTACCAGAACATCGTGAAGGCCGTGCAGTCGGCGGCCAGGAAGCTCGCCGCAGCGCAAGCCGCCACGGCCTGAATCCCCTCAGCGACGCACACACGGAGACACGCCATGGGCGACCAATCTGAGTTGAAGCTGCGCGAAGATCAGCTGCAGGGCATGGGCACCTCGCTGCTGCGCAAGGAAGACGCCAAGTTCATCCGCGGCCAGGGGCAGTACATCGACGACATCCAGCTGCCCGGCATGCTGTTCGGCGCCATCGTGCGCAGCCCGTTCGCGCACGCGCGCATCAAGCGCATCGACAAGAGCAAGGCGCTGGCCTGCCCCGGCGTGGTCGCGGTGCTGACCGCCGACGACTTGAAGCCGGTCAAGCTGCACTGGATGCCCACCGTCGGCGCCGACGTGCAGGCGGTGCTGGCCGACCAGAAGGTGCACTTCCAGCTGCAGGAAGTGGCGATGGTGCTGGCCACCGATCGATACGCCGCCTACGACGGCGCCGCGCTGGTCGAGGTGGACTACGAGGAGCTGCCGGCAATCGTCGACCCGAAGAAGGCGCTCGACAAGGACGCGGTGATCATCCGCGAGGACATCGCCGACAAGAAGGAGGTCGGCCACGGCCCGCGCACGCACCCGAACCACATCTTCACCTGGGAGGCAGGCAACAAGGACGCCGCCGACGCCGCGTTCAAGGGCGCCGCGATCACGGTGCGCGAGGAGATCCTGAACCCGCGCGTGCACCCGTGCCCGCTCGAGACCTGCGGCTGCGTGGCGTCGTTCAACAAGGCCACCGGAAACCTCACGTTGTACGTGACGACGCAGATCCCGCACCTGCTGCGCACCGTGCTGGCGATGCTGTCGGGCATCGCCGAGAGCAAGATCCGTGTGGTCGGCGGCGACATCGGCGGCGGCTTCGGCAACAAGGTGCCGATCTATCCGGGCTACGTGGTGGCCACGGTGGCCTCGATCGTCACCGGCGTGCCGGTCAAGTGGATCGAATCGCGCATCGACAACATCTCCACCACCGGCTTCGCGCGCGACTACCACGGCGTAGGCGAACTCGCGGCCGACAAGGACGGCCGCATCAAGGGCCTGCGCTTCACCGCCCTGGCCGACCACGGCGCATTCAACTCGCACGTGTCGGCGAGCAAGCTGCCGGCCGGGCTGTTCTCGATCTGCACCGGCAGCTACGCGATCCCCAATGCGTATGCGCGCGTCGATGCGGTCTACACCAACAAGGCGCCGGGCGGCGTGGCCTACCGCTGCTCGCTGCGCGTGACCGAGGCCGTCTATCTGATCGAGCGCATGATGGACGTGCTGGCGCTCAAGGTCGGTGTCGACAAGGCCGAGATCCGGCGCCGCAACTTCGTGCAGGCGGAGCAGTTTCCGTACACCACGTCGTTCGGCTGGACGCTCGACTCCGGCAACTACCACGCCGCGCTCGACAAGGTGCTGAAGGCGGTCGACTACGACGGCTTGCGCCGCGAACAGGAAGCCAAGCGCGCCGACCCGAACTGCCCGACGCTGATGGGCATCGGCATCTCGACCTTCACCGAGATCGTCGGCGCCGGGCCGACCAAGGTGTGCGACATCCTCGGCATCGGCCTGTTCGACAGCTGCGAGATCCGGGTGCACCCCACCGGCGGCGTGATCGCGCGCCTGGGCACGATGACGCAGGGCCAGGGCCACGCGACCACCTACGCGCAGATCATCGCCACCGAGCTCGGCCTGCCCGCGTCGGACATCGTCGTCGAGGAAGGCGACACCGACAAGGCGCCGTACGGCGCCGGCACCTGGGGCTCGCGCTCGACGCCGGTGTCGGGTGCGGCCACCGCGATGGCCGCGCGCAAGATCAAGGAGAAAGCCAAGAAGATCGCCGCGCACCTGCTCGAGGTCGGTGAAGGCGACCTCGAGTGGGAGATCGACCGCTTCCAGGTGAAGGGCAACCCGGCGTCGGCCAAGACGATGAAGGAGCTGTGCCTCGCGTCGCACACCGGCAACCTGCCCGCCGGCATGGAACAGGGGCTGAACGCGGTGTCGTACTACGACCCGCCGAACCTCACGTTCCCGTTCGGCGCATACCTCTGCGTGGTCGACATCGACAAGTTCACCGGCGCCACCTCGGTGCGCCGCTTCTACGCGCTCGACGACTGCGGCACGCGCATCAACCCGATGATCATCGAGGGCCAGATCCACGGCGGGCTGACCGAGGCTTTCGCAGTCGCGATGGGGCAGCAGCTGCCGTTCGACGAAAACGGCAACCACCTGGGCAACAGCCTGATGGACTACTTCCTGCCCACCGCAGTGGAAACGCCGCGCTGGGAGACCGACCACACCGTGACGCCGTGTCCGCACCACCCGATCGGCGCCAAGGGCGTGGCCGAGTCGCCGCACGTCGGCGGCATTCCCTGCTTCAGCAACGCGGTGATCGATGCCTTCGCACACTTGGGCGTCACGCACATGGACATGCCGCACAACGCGTTCCGCGTCTGGCAGCAACTCAAGGAGTTCGGGCTGAACAAGCACTGACCGCACACGATGAAGGTTCAACTCGAAAAGACGTTCCCGATGCCGGCGTCGGCCGACGTCGCGTGGGCATTGCTGCAGGACATCGAGGGCGTGGCCGCCTGCATGCCCGGCGCGAAGGTGACCGAACGCATCGACGACACACACTACAAAGGCACGGTCGCCCTCAAGCTCGGGCCGGCCAACATGTCGTTCCGCGGCGACATCGAGGTCAAGCGCCTCGATGCCGCGGCGCGCACGTTGCAGCTGCTGGCCAAGGGCACCGACTCGGCCGGCGGCTCGGGCGCGACGATGGACCTGACGGCACGCGTCGATGCGGTCGACGCGGCGTCGTGCAATCTGATCGGCACCAGCGATGTCTCGGTGAGCGGCAAGGCCGCAACGTTCGGCCAGCGCTTCATGGGGCCGGTGACCGATCAGATACTGGGCCAGTTCGCGGCCAACTTCGCCGCCCGGGTGCAGGCGATGCAGGCGACTGCCGCTGCGCCGGCTGTCGCGGGCAGTGCGCCGGCCACGCCACCACCCGTCGCCGAGGCGAAGCCGTTGAACGGTCTGGCGTTGTTGTGGGCCGTGCTGAAAGGCTGGCTCGGATCGTTGTTCGGCAGGAGAGCATGAAGTCAGCGCGCAGCGACGAGCTCGCTGCGTTGCAGCGCGACCTGGCCCAGGCCGGCTACATCGCCGAGCCGTCGCTGGCGGCGGCGCTGCTGCTGATGCACGACCTGCAGCGCCCGCTGCTGCTGGAAGGCGACGCCGGGGTCGGCAAGACCGAGGTGGCCAAGGTGCTGGCCGCGGTGCGCCGCACGCGGTTGATCCGCCTGCAGTGCTACGAAGGGCTCGACGCGCACGCGGCGATGTACGAGTGGAACTACCAGCGCCAGCTGCTGGCGATCAAGCTGCTCGAGCACGACGAGCGCGGCCTGCAGCAGAAAGAACAGGACATCTTTTCCGAGCGCTATCTGCTCAAGCGCCCGCTGCTGGAGGCAATCAGCGGCGACGCCGCGCCGGTGCTGCTGATCGACGAGATCGACCGCGCCGACGAAGCCTTCGAGGCCTACCTGCTGGAGCTCCTGTCGGACTGGCAACTCTCGATCCCGGAGTTGGGCACCGTGCGCGCGACGCATCGGCCGATGGTGGTGATCACCTCCAACGGCACGCGCGAGCTGTCCGACGCGCTGCGCCGGCGCTGCCTGTACCAGTACATCGACTACCCCGACCACGACAAGGAGCTGGCGATCGTGCACAAGAAGGCGCCCGACGTGGCGCCGGCGCTGGCGCAGCAGATCGTGGCCTTCGTGCAGGCGGTGCGACGCATCGATCTGCAGAAGAAGCCCGGCATCGCCGAAACGCTCGACTGGGCGGCCGCTCTGCTGCGACTGAACGTGTCGGTGATCGACGTCGACGGTGCCGAGCGCATCCTCGACACCCTGAGCGCGCTGATCAAGACGCGCGAGGACCGCGCGGCGTTTCCGCGCGAGGTGGTGGCGCGACTGGCGGCCGCATGTTGATGCAGCCGCCACTCCTAATGTTCGGCGGCGGCATGTTGAGCATGGACACAAACGCGATCGGCACGCGTGCGGCCGATCGCCTTGCCGGCTTTCCGGCGTTCCTGCGCGCCAACGGCTTCGCGGTCGGCGCCGATGCGGTGCCCACGTTGCGCACCGCGCAGGCCAGTGGCGTGCTGCAGGGTGACGTGCTGCGCTGGAGCCTGCAGGCCCTGCTGTGCGGGCGCGCCGACGAGTGGCGGCGCTTCGATGATCTCTTCGATGCCTGGTTCCTGCCGGCCAACCGCTGGCAGCAGCCGGTGGCGCGCGAGGCACGCGCGGCGGCAAGCGGCCAACAAGCCGGCGCCGTCGTCGGCGACGCATCGGCCGACGGCGACGACGAAGACGCGCTGCGCCCGCCGCACGTGGCCAGCCGCGAAGAGTCGCTCACCTCAGCGGACTTCCGCACGCTGACCGCGCGCGAGCACACGGTCGACATCGAGGCGCTGATGCGCCGCTTCGCGCGCCGCATCCGGCACATCCAGCTGCGCGGCACACACCCGTCGCAGCGCGGCCGACGGCTCGACCTGCCATCGACGATCCGGCGCAGCGTGGCCAGCGGCGGCACGCCGATCCGCCTGTCGTGGCGGCAGCGGCGCCGCGTGCAGCCGCGTCTGGTGCTGCTGATCGACGTCAGCCGCTCGATGTCGCAGACCAGCTTCTTTTACCTGCGGCTGGCACGTGCGCTCGCCGCCGAACGCAGCGACGTGCACAGCTTCATCTTCCATACACGCACCACCGCGGTGTCGCGCGCCCTGCACGACCCCGACCCGTGGCGCGCGCAGGAGCAACTGCACTTCATCGCGCAGGGCTTCGGCGGCGGCACGCGCATCGGCGACAGCCTGGCGCAATTCAACCGCGAGCACGCGGCGCGGCTGGTGCACTCGCGTACCGCAATCCTGATCTTCAGCGACGGCTACGACACCGGCGAGCCGCAGCACCTGTCCGACGCATTGGCCGAGCTCAAGCGGCGTGCGCGTTGCGTGGTGTGGATCCATCCGCTGCTCGACGAGCCCGGCTTTGCGCCGGTCTCGCTCGGCATGCAGGCAGCGCAGCCGCACATTGACCTGCTCGCTGCCGGCGGCAATCTGCGCGCCTTGCGCGATGCGATGCCCAAGGTGATCGACGCGCTGCGCTGAAAGGACACGACGATGGGCTGCCTCCTCAAAGCCAACGGCCTGTACAGCCGCACGACGATCGGTGCGGTGCTGCTCGCCGCCGGCGCGGGATCGCGCCTGGGCCACCGGCCGAAGGCGCTGCTCGAGCTCGGCGGCGTGCCGCTGATCGTGCGCCAGTGCGTCGCGCTGTCGGGTGCCGGCGTCGACGAGCTGGTGGTCGTGCTCGGCCACCATGCCGATGCGATCGAGCCCGCGGTTGCGCCGTTCCCGATCACGATCGTGCGCAACCCGGACCCGGATCAAGGCCAGCACACGTCGGTGCGCCTCGGACTGCAGGCGCTGTCGCCACGGCTCGACGCGGTGATCGTCAGCTTGGCCGACCAGCCATTGATCGGTGAGGCCGACATCGTCGCCTTGATCGGCGCGTTCAAGCAGCGCGGGAGCGCGTCGATGGTGGTGCCGCGCGTCAGCGTCGACGGCGCGGCGCTGCCCGGCAACCCGGTGATCTTCGACGCCGCGTTGCGCGACGAGTGGCTGGCCGGTGCATCGGATGCCGCGTGTCGCAAATGGCGCGCCGCACATCCCGAGCGCGTGCGCTGGTTCGACACCGACAACCGGCGTTATCGCGTCGATATCGACACGCCGGATGACGTGGCGCGTTTCACGGCCAGCACCGGTCACAGGCTGCTGTGGCCGGCCGCGTTCGCCACCGAGGCGTTCCCGTGAACGCGCCATTGCGCTCGCCCCGGCGCCTGAACGCGGCGCGCACTTGCGCCTGGGCCTTGCTGATCGCCGGCTGGGTCGGCATCGGCAGCTTTGCAATGGCGTTGGCGCCCGGTGTCGCGAGCGGTTTTGCGATGGTGGCGGTGTGGCTGCTCGCACTCGGCGCCGCGGCGACCGTGGCCACCAGCGGCGCGTTGCACGCACCGGCGCGCGCAGCGTCGCTGATCGTCACCGCGCTGATCACAGCATTTGCGCTGTGGAGCACGGCGCATGGTGGCGGCCTCGCGGCGCTGTGGGTCGCGCTGCTCGGCTGGGCCGCGCTGACCGCGCTGGCCTCCGGTGTGGTGCGCGGGTTGCGCCTCGCCCAGCACGTGGCACCGGCACCGCCGATCGGTGCGGCAGGCGTCGGCGCGCTGTGGGCCGGGCTGGCGCTCGGTGACGTCGGCGACGGGACCGCGCTCTCGCTGCGGCTCGGTGTCTTCGTCGTGCTCATCGCGATCGTGCTGGTCGCCTTGCAGCGCGATGCGGCCTCGCAGCGCACGCCGGGTTGCCGCGCCGGCCTCTTCGATTGCTCGTTGCCCGCATGGCCAGCGGGCGCGTGGCGCGACTCGCTGCAGTGGCCCACCTTGCTCGCCGGCCTGGCCATGCTGCCGATGATGGCGGCGCTGCCGTGGATGGCCGCGTGGTGCCGCGCGCAATCGGTGCCCGCCGAAGCGATGGTGCTGCTGCACCTTGCCGCGATGTTCGGCCCGGTGTGGCTGCTGCGCGCGTCGATCGGCACGTGGTCCGTGCGACGCTTGGCGAGCGTGTGCGCGGTGTTGCTGGCGCTCGGCGCCGCGATCGCGCTGTGGGCACCGGCGCCGCACGACTTGCTGGGCCTTGCGCTCACCCACGGTGCGGCGTGGGGTCTGGCCTGGGGCGGACAGCTGTGGGCGCCGGCGCGTCGCGGCCAACGAGGCACGTCGCCGCTGCGTGCCGCAGGCGGCTACGCGGTTCTGACCCTCGTCTTCGGTTTGGCCGTGGAGCGCTTCGGCGTGACGGGTGTCGTTGCCGTGCATGCCGCGCTCGGCTCGGCAGCGCTCGCGGCGTTGGCGTTCACTGCATCGGCCAGGGCCTTTGCTGCGGCCTCATCTGCTCGTACGCCCGCGCCACCTGCAGCACACCCAGATCATCGTGCCGGTGGCCGATGATCTGCAGCCCGATCGGCAAGCCGCTGCCCGTGTAGCCGCAGTTGATCGACGCCGCCGGCTGCTCGCTCATGTTGTACGGCAGCGTGAACGCGATGTGCTCGAGCGGCCGCGCCGGGTCGTTGGTCGGGCCAGCCCATTCGGCGGCATAGGTGGACACCGGGCTCACCGGCGACAGCACAAAGTCGTACGGCTGGCAGGCGTGGACGGCCGCGTCGCGCAGCGCACCCATCTGGCTGTAGCCGTCGAACACCTCGGCGGCGGTGAGCCGCGCGGCTGGCTCGACCCAGGCGCGGATGTAGGGCAGCACCAAGGCGGCCCGCTCGGGCGGCAGCGCCTGCATGTCGAGCCAGCTGCGCATGCGCCAGAAGCGGTCCATGCCGTCGATCATCGCGCGCGTCGAGAACGCCGGCATCGGCTCGACGATCGCGCCGGCGGCTTCGAATGCATGGGCCGCGGCCACCACGGCATCACGGATCTCGGGATCGACCGCCAGACCCCAACCGGCATCGAGCTGCAAGCCGAGCTTCAGCCCCTTGACATCACGATCCAGCGCGGTCCACTCGATGAGCTGGTAAGGCAAGCTCATCGTGTCGCGCCAGTCGGGCTTGCTGAGTTCGGCCATCAGCAGCGCCGCATCCATCACGGTGCGGGTCATCGGGCCGGCCGCGCGGCCGGGGTACGGCGGCTTGATCGGGATGCGGCCCAGGCTCGGCTTCAAGCCGAACACGCCGCACCAGCCCGCGGGCAGGCGGATCGACCCGCCGATGTCGGTGCCGACGTGCAGCGGTCCGTAGCCCGCGGCCGACGCCGCGCCCGCGCCCGCGCTCGAGCCACCGGGGTTCATGCTCAGGTCCCACGGGTTGCGCGCCAGCTCGTGAAAGCTCGACAGGCCCGAGGACAACATGCCGTAGTCGGGCATCGTGGTCTTGGCCAGCAGCACGGCGCCCGCTTCGCGCCAGCGTGCCGCGGGCGGCGCGTCTTCGGCGGCCGGCGTCAGCAGCGAAGCGGCCGTGCCCACCGGCACCGGCGTGCCTTTGGTGGCGATGTTCTCCTTCAGCGTGCCGGGCACGCCGTCGAGCGCCGACAGCGGCTGGACGTCGGCCCAGCGTGTTTCGCTGGCGCGCGCTGCGGCAAGCGCCGCATCCGGGTCGAACGCGTAGAGCGCGTGCAGCTTGGGCTCGCTGCGCTCAATGTGCGCGATCACGGCGCGCACGGCCTCGACCGGCGAGGCCTTTCGTGCGCGGTACAGCGCGGTGAGCTCGCTCGCGTCGAGCCGGTGCAAATCAGCCACGGAGAGCCAGCTTCACTGCCATGACACCGACGCCATGTCGTTGGCAAAGATCGGCGAACTGGCCCACAAGCCTTTCAGGCCCTTCCTCGACACCGCCACCTGCGCGGGGTTGAAGATGTACGCATTGACCGAATCGGTGGTGAGCTTCTTCTGCAGCTCGCCGAACAGGCGCGTGCGCTCCTTCGGATTGGTCTCGGCCGCGTACTTGGCCGCCAGGTCGCGGAACGCCTTGCTGTCGTAGCCCCAGTAGTAGGCCGTGTTGGCGTACTGCATGAAGTCGAGCGGCTCGACGTGATTGATGATGGTCAGGTCGAAGTTGCCCTTGAACGTGCCGCCAAGCCATTGCGCCCATTCGACGTTCTCGATCTTGGCCACCACGCCGACCTTGGCCAGCATCGCGGCCACCGCCTCGCCGCCCTTGCGCGCGTATTGCGGCGGCGGCAGCGTCAACGTCACGTTGAGCGGGGTGGCCACGCCGGCTTCCTTCAGCAGCGCTTTGGCCTTCTCGGGGTCGTAGGGGTACACGCCGGTGAGGTCGACGTAACCGGCATCGGTGGGCGCGAAGTGGCTGCCGATCGGCTTGGCCAGCCCCTCGAGCACGCCGTCGATGAACGCCTTGCGGTCGATCGCATGCATCAGCGCGCGGCGCACGCGCACGTCGTCGAAGGGCTTCTTCTTGTTGTTGATCGTCATGATGCCCTTGCCCGCGGTCGAGCCGATCTCGACAACAAAGCGCTTGTCGGCCTGCAGCTGCTTGACCGCCTGCGGCGCGTCGAGGCGCGGCACGCCGTCGATGTCGCCGGCCAGCAGCGCCGCCACGCGCGCCGCCGGGTCGTTGATGAAGCGGAAGGTCACGCGCTTGAGCTTGATCGACTTGGCGTCGCGGAAACCATCCCATCGGGTGAGCGTGACCGAGTTGCCCTTCTTCCAGTCGTCGAACTTGAACGGTCCGGTGCCGATCGGCTTGGTCGCGGTGCCGGCCGCGCTCTTGGGGTGCAGGATCACCGCGGTGTTCTCGCCCATGCGGAACAGGAAGTTGCCGTCGGCGTTGTTCAGCGTGAGGATCACCGTGTGCGGATCGGGCGCGCTGATCGAGCTGATGTTGTTGAACACCGCGCCCTTGGCCTTGTTGGTGCTCTTCTCGTCCTTGGCACGGTCGAAGCTGAACTTCACGGCCGCCGAGTCGAACGCCTCACCGTCGTGGTACTTGACGCCCTTCTTCAGCTTGAAGGTGTAGCTGCGGCCGTCGGGATCCATGGTCCAGCTCTCGGCCAGCAACGGCGTGACCGAGCCGTCGACGTTGATCTTGGTCAAACCCTCGAGCACGTTGTAATGAACGATCTCCCCGATCGCCGCGGCCGGCGCGATGGTTGGATCAAGACCCGGCGGCTCGAGCACCATGGCCAGCGTGACGCTGTCTTTCTTGCTTTGTGCCTGCGCGGGCGGCGCGGCCCCTGCAGTGGCCAGGGCGGCAATCAGTGCGCAAGCGGCCAGCGCGCCGCGTCGGTGCAATGTCATCGTCAAACTCCTGTCGGCTTCCCAGCCGGCCATGGTGCCTCAACTTGCACATCGCGGCACGGCGTGCCAACCCTATGGCTGCAGCACCGGCCGCTCGGCCTGCGGCGCGGCCGCCAGCAGCGTGCGTGTGTAGTCGTGCTGCGGGTGGTTGAACACCTCGCGCGTGGCGCCGCGCTCCACCACCACGCCGTGTTGCAGCACCAGCACCTCGTCGCACACCAGGTCGACCACCGCGATGTCGTGGCTGATGAAGAGATAGGTCACGCCGTAGCGGTCCTGCAGGTCCTGCATCAGGTTGAGCACTTGCGCCTGGACCGACACATCGAGCGCGCTCACCGGCTCGTCGGCCACGATCAACCGAGGCCGCGTGATCAGCGCGCGTGCGATGGCGATGCGCTGGCGCTGGCCGCCGGAGAACTCGTGCGGGTACTTGTCGAGATCGCTCGATCGCAAGCCCACCGCGGCCATCACCTCGTCGGCCCGCTCGCGCTGCTCGCCGCGTGCGGCGCCGTGCAGCACCGCCAGCGGCTCGGACACCGTCTGCCGCACGGTGCGGCGCGGGTCGAGGGAACCGTACGGATCCTGGAACACCATCTGGAAGCCCGCGCGGGCCCGGCGCAACGCACTGGCATCCAGCGCCGCCAGATCCTGGCCGGCGAAACGCACATGGCCGGCGTCGGGCTTCTCGAGCGCCATCACCAGGCGTGCCAACGTGCTCTTGCCCGAGCCCGATTCGCCCACCACGCCCAGGCTGCGCCCGGCCTGCAGCGTGAAGCTGATGTCGTTGAGCGCGCGCACCACGTGCGGCGCACCGAACACGGTTTCGCGCGGCAGCCGGTAGTGGCGGCTGACCTGTTCGGCGATCAACAGCGGCTCAGGCATGCACGGCCTCGGGCGCCTCGTGCATGCGGATGCAGCGGGCGTCGTGCGCGGCGTGGACCGGCAGCGCCGGCGGGATGGCCGCACGGCACTCGTCCACGACGCGCGGGCAGCGATCGGCGAACGGACACCCATGCGGCAGATCGGCCAGCTCCGGCACGCGCCCGGCAATCGTCGGCAGCCGCGTGCCACGCGGCAGCCCCAGGCGCGGGCGCGACGCGAACAGCGCGCGCGTGTACGGATGCGCCAGCCGCGCGAACACGCTGTCGGTGGGCCCGCGTTCCGCGACGATGCCGCCGTACATCACCATCAGCCGGCGCACGGTGCGCGCCATCACGCCGAGGTTGTGGCTGATCAAGAGCAGCCCCATGCCGCGCTCGGCGACCAGCTCGGCGATCAGGTCGAGCACCTCGCGCTGCACGGTGACGTCGAGCGCCGTGGTCGGCTCGTCGGCGATCAACAGATCGGGCCCGCAGGCCAGCGCGATCGCGATCACCACGCGCTGGCGTTGGCCGCCCGAGAGCTGGTGCGGATAGGCATCGAGCCGGCGCGCCGCCTGCGGCACGCGCACGCGCTGCAACAGCTCGAGTGCGCGCGCCCGCGCGTCGCGCGCGCTCAAGCCGAGGTGCACGCGCAACGGCTCGGCGATCTGGTGGCCCACGGTGTGCAGCGGGTTGAGTGCGGTCATCGGCTCCTGGAACACCATGCCCATGCGGCGCCCGCGCAACTGGCACAGCTCACCTTCGGGCAGGTTCACGAGCTCGCGCCCTTCGAGCCGGATCGAACCGGTGACGATCGCACCCTCGGGCAACAGGCCCATCAGCGCCAGCGCGGTGATCGACTTGCCGCACCCCGATTCGCCGATCAGCCCCACGGTGTCGCCGCGATCGATGGCGAAGGACACACCACGCAGCGCGTCAGCCGGGCCGCGCCCGGTGTTGAGCGTGACGCGCAGATTGTCGACCTCGAGCAAGTGCATGGCGTTCACGCCAGCAAGTCGACGTAGGCGCCGGCAGTGCGCTCCGCGCGCGCCAGCCTGAGCTCGTGCATCAGCTGCTCGGCGATGCGCACGCCGTCGGCCTCGCTTTGCTCCTCGCGCAGCACCACTTCGAGCTCGACGAAGTCGCCCAGGCCCTCGACGCGGTCGAGGTGGATGCGCGTCTGCCCCGCCAGAAGCAGCCAGCGCTGCTTGCGCACGCGGCCGAGCAGGCCGAGCGCACGCCCGAGCGCCTCGCGCAGCGCCGCGGCATCGGGCACCGGCACGCGGCGGTAGTCGGACAGCTTGGCATCGACCGTGTCGGTGCGGTGGTAATGGATCAGCTCGGCGCTGCCGTCGGCGAACTCGCGCAGCTTGAGGCGGCCGTGCGGCACGCGGAAGAAGGTGTCGTCCTGCGCGATCAGCTCGGCATCGCGCTGCGCGAGCGCTCGCGCCATAGGCATCAGCGTTTCGATGCTGTCGATGCGGGCCTTGATCTCGACGTTGCGGGCCACGATGCGCTGCTCAGGCTTCCTGCTCGGCGATTTGGCGCAGCGCCCGTTCGAACACCTCGGGCGGCTGACCGCCCGAGATCAGGTGCCGGTCGTTGATGACGATGGCCGGCACCGCGTGGATGCCGGCCTGCTGCCACAGGCCTTCAGCGGCGCGCACCTCGTCGGCATAGCGGCCGCTTTGCAGCACCTCGCGCGCCGCATCGACGTCGAGCCCGACGGCGCCGGCCAGCTCGACCAGCACGTCGTGCGCGCCGGGGTTGCGGCCCTCGCCGTGGTAGGCCTTGAGCAGCGCATGCTTCAGCTCGCGCTGCCTGCCCTGCAAGCCGGCCCAGTGCAGCAAGCGGTGCGCATCGAAGGTGTTCCACACACGCGGCCGCGGCCCGAACGCAAAGCCAACGTCGGCGCCGCGCTGACGGATGTTGGCCTGGTTGCGCGCGATCTGTTCCGGTGTGATGCCGTACTTGTCCGACAGGTATTGCACCGTGTCGGCGCCCTCGGCCGGCATCGCCGGGTTCAGCTCGAACGGCTGGAAGTGCAGCACGGCATCCAGATCGGGCCGCGTGCGCTCCAGCGCGCGCTCCAACGAGTTCAGCCCGATGGCGCACCACGGGCACGCCACGTCGGAGACAAAATCGATCTTCAGGGTCTTCATGGTCATCTCTTGCGCGCGAGTTTGGGGTCGAGCAGGTCGCGCAGGCCGTCGCCCATCAGGTTGAGGCCGAGCACCGCCAGCACAATGGCCATGCCCGGGTACACCGCAAGCATCGGCGCCTGGAACATTTGCGTCTGCGCCTCGTTGAGCATGCGGCCCCAGCTCGGCATCGGGGGCTGGGTGCCGAGGCCGAGGTAGCTCAGCGCGGCCTCGGCGATGATGGCGGTGGCGAACTGGTTGGTGGCCTGCACGATCAGCGCGCTGGCGATGTTGGGCACCACGTGGTGCCAGGTGATCTGCCAGCGGTTCTTGCCCGCCGCACGCGCGGCCAGCACGTATTCGCGTGCCCAGATCGCGTTGGCCGCGGCGCGCGTGACGCGCGCGAACACCGGGATGTTGAAGACGCCGATCGCGACGATGCCGGTGACGAGCCCCGGCCCGTAGATCGCGCCCAGCATGATGGCTGACAGCAGCGCCGGAAACGCGAACGTGAAGTCCGACAGCCGCATCACGCCCTCTTCGACCCAGCCGCCGCGCGCCGAAGCGAGCAGGCCGAGGCCGGTGCCGATCGAAAAGCCGATCAGCACCGCGAACACGCCCACCAGGATCGACGCCTGCGCCCCCGCCAGAAGCTGCGACGCGATGTCGCGCCCGAGGCTGTCGGTGCCGAACCAGTGCGCGGCGCTCGAGCCTTGCAGCTTGTGGGGGATGTCGATGTCGGCTGGCGGGTACGGCGTCCACACCAGCGCAATCACGGCGGCAAGCAGCAGCAAGGATGACAAGAGCGCTCCGACCGCGAAGCTCGGATGACGCAGCGCCCGCATGGCAAAGTGGCTCTGCGGCGCGGCGCCGACCATCACCGCGCTCATGGCCTTGGCCCCCGGAGCGGCCGTGCGGCGCGCTGACCTGTCATGCGTCGCTCGGTTTCAGGCGCGGATCGATCACCGCGTACAACACGTCGACCACGAAATTGACGATCACCACCATCGCCACCAGCAGCAGCACCACGTCGCGCACCACCACCAGGTCGCGGTTGGCAATGGCCTGAAACACCAGGCGGCCGATGCCCGGCAGCACGAACACGTTCTCGACCACGATGGTGCCGCTGATCAAGAAGGCGAACTGCAAGCCGAGGATCGTGAGCACGGGAATCATTGCGTTGCGCAGCACGTGCCGCCACAGCACCGCGCGCCGGCTCAGACCCTTGGCGCGCGCGGTGCGCACGTAGTCCTCGCGCAGGGTTTCCAGCACCGCCGAGCGCGTCCAGCGCGCCAGCACCGCGGCCTGCACCACCGCGAGCGCAACCGCCGGCAGCAGCAGTGCAACAAAACCATCCCACGGCCCGCCGCCGTCGTCTTCGGTCCAGCCGGGAAAGCCGCCGGCGCTGACCCATTGCAGCTTCACCGCGAACAGCAGGATCAACAGGATCGCGAACCAGAAGCTGGGCACCGCGATGCCGAGCTGGCTCAATCCCATGATGCTGACGTCGCCGATCCGGTTCTGGCGTGCGGCCGCGAAGATGCCGGCGCTGATGCCGATCAGCACCGTGAGCACCATCGCCATCAGCGCCAGCGGCAACGTGACCTGCAGGCGCTCATAGATCAGCGTGGCGGTCGGCGTGTCGTATGAATGGCTCATCGCGGTGCGGCCCCGCAGCAGCCCGCCGATCCAGTCGCCATAGCGCACCAGCGCGGGTCGGTTCAGCCCGAGCTTCTGCTCGAGCGCTGCAATCGACTCCGGCGTGGCGGTGTCACCAAGCATCACCTGGGCCACGTTGCCGGGCAACAGATCGAGCACCGCGAACACAAGCACCGAAGCCACCAGAAGCGTGGCGGCAAACGTGGCAAAGCGCTTGAGCAGGAACACGCTCATGTCAGCGACGCCCGGCTGTTCGAAGCCGCTGACGCGCAGGAACCACGCAGCGGCTCCTTCGGAGCCCTTGGGGGCAGCGACAACCGAAGGTTGCGGCGCGAGCCCAAATCGCGCAGCGATGTGAAGGCGCCAAGCGCCGGCCGCAGCCAGCGAAGCGAGCGTGGGGTCATCATGGAGGCGGAATATGATGCCCGAAAGCCGTCGCCACCCTTGACTGCAAGGGATCAGGACCCGGAGGACGCATGCAATCGATCGACTTCGACACCCGCGCGGTGTTCATCGCCGGCCATTGGCAAAGCGCATCCTTCGGCCGCACGCTGCCGCTGATCAATCCGTCGGACGGCAGCGAGTTGACCCAGATCGCACGCGGCGGGCCGGCCGAGATCGACGCTGCGGTGGTGGCGGCGCAGGCCGCGCTCGACGGCCCCTGGGGCGCGATGAGCGCGGCCGAGCGCGGACGCATCCTGGCGCGCATGGGCGCGCGCGTCACCGAGATGGCCGACGTGCTGGCCCGCATGGAGGCGCTCGACGTTGGCAAGCCGGTCAAACAAGGGCTGGCCGATGCGCATGCGCTGGCGCGCTACCTGGAGTTCTACGGCGGTGCCGCCGACAAGGTCATGGGCGAGACGATCCCGTTCACGCCCGGCTACACCGCGCTGACGCTGCGCGAGCCGCACGGGGTCACCGGCCATATCGTGCCGTGGAACTACCCGATGCAGATCATCGGCCGCTCGGTCGGTGCCGCGCTGGCGATGGGCAACGCCTGCGTGCTCAAGCCGGCGGAAGAAGCGTGCCTCACGGCGTTGGCGTTCGCGCGCATCGCACACGACTGCGGTCTGCCGGCGGGTGCGCTCAACGTCGTGCCCGGTCTCGGCGAGGAGGCCGGCGCGGCGCTGTCGCGCCACCACGGCGTGCGGCACCTGTCGTTCACCGGCTCGGTGGCAGTGGGCCAACACGTGCAGGCCGCGGCTGCCAGGAACACGGTGCCGGTGACGCTCGAGCTCGGCGGCAAGAGCCCGCAACTCGTGTTTGCCGATGCCGACCTCGACGCGGCGTTGCCGTTCCTGGTGAACGCCGGCGTGCAGAACGCAGGCCAGACCTGTTCGGCGGCGTCACGCATCCTGGTGCAGGCCGACATCTTCGACGACGTGGTGGCACGCATGGCCGAGCGCTACAAGAAACTGGTGGTCGGCCCGGCGATCCACGACCCCGACGTCGGGCCGCTGATCTCGGCGCGGCAGCGCGAGCTGGTGCAAGGCTATTTGGCGGCGGCGCGCGACAGCGGCCTGCGCGTGGCCGCACAGGCCGAACTCCATGATGACCTGCCCAAGAACGGCTGCTACGTGGCGCCGACGCTGCTCGCGCCGGTGCGCAACGACCACCGCCTGGCGCAGGAGGAGATCTTCGGCCCGGTGCAGGTGGTAATCCCGTTCGACGACGAGGCCGACGCGATCGCGCAGGCCAACGGCACTGCCTTCGGCCTGGTGGCCGGCGTGTGGACCCGAGACGGCAGCCGCGCGTTGCGCGTGGCGCGTCGATTGCAGTGCGGCCAGGTGTTCGTCAACAACTACGGTGCCGGCGGCGGTGTCGAGCTGCCGTTCGGCGGCGTCAAGAGCTCGGGCCACGGGCGCGAGAAAGGCTTCGAGGCGCTGTACGGCTTCTCGACGCTGAAGACGATCGCCATCAAGCACGATTGAAGAACGGGCGGTCGGTGCAACCGCCCGCCTTCATGCCACGTTCAGCCGACCGCGCGGCGCACGCCCTCGGCCATCTCGATCACGGTGTCGGAGTCGACGTCGCGCTTGTCGGCCGCACGCTTGAGCGCGTCATCGTTGAGCACCGTACGAAGCGGCGACAGGTCGCGTGCCGCGCCAGCCTGCATCCAACCCTGCTCGCGCCGCACCAGCAGGCGCAGCACGTCGGGCCGCGCGTAGTGGCCCATGGTGTCGACGATCGCCTTGGTGGCCTTGATCATCCAGGCCTCGAGCTCGGCGTAGACCATCGCCTCGCCATAGGTGGGGCCTGCGAGCGCGATGCCCAAAGGTGCCACCACCTCGCTGCCGCCGTTGGCATAACCGATGTTCATCCTGCCCTTGTACGGAAAGTCGGCCGCGACGTCGTCGTCGTTGATGGCCGCGCACGCCGACACGACGAACGCACCCGCTTCGAACGCATGCGCGCGCACCTCGAAGTGGCCCCAGAAGCAGCCGGCCTTCTCCGGCTCTTCCAGTTGCGGTCCGGTGTGCAGCTCGAACGCGCCGGGAAACACCGCGACGTGGATGTCTTCGCCCTGCGCGATCATCGCCGCGCGCACCAGCGTCATCAGGTGCTCGCCGCAGATCAAGCCGCCGAGGCGGCCGATCTCGGTGTCGAACACGACCAGGTCGTCGGCGTCGCCGTGGCCCCAGAACAACCGCTCGGTGAAGGTGGGCATCAGCTTGCGGTGACGGCCCATCACATGTCCGTCGGGGGCGAAGAAGATCAGGCTGTTGTAGATGGTGCTGACCTCGGGCCGCGCGTCCATCTCGTTGCAGCCGAGCACGACATAGCAGCCGGCCTTGCGCGCGGCCTGCGCGATGCGTTCGGCGTGTTCGCCCGGCACCACCAGCGCGTTGTCGCGGAACTGCATTCGGCCGCCCGCCCATTGCGGCAACGCGGAGTCCCAGCCCTCGGTCCAGTACGGATAGCCGGCGAGCCAGGCCTCGGGAAACACCACCAGCTGCGCGTCGTTGCGCCCCGCCTCGAGGATCAGCGCCTCGGCCCGCTCCGCGCTGGCATCGAGGTTCATGAACACCGGCGACTTCTGCGCGATCGCGACCTTGACCTTGTCGCGGCCACCGAGCACTGGTTTTGCGGGTTTGGCGGGCATGACGTTTCCTTTCGATGGCAGTAGAGTGAATCCACTGGGCGCCGGACGCTGCGTCGGCGCGGGACCATGCTAGGTGCGCGGCACGCGTGTGCGTGTGCAGCGCGCGCCAACCGGCTTTGCGCGCAGCGTCAAGGACGAGCGATGAACCTGCAGTTCGACACCGCGCGCGTCACGCCGCGCGAGCGGGCCGGCTTCTGGCGCGAGGTGGTCTGCTCGGTCTACGTGCCGATGGACGCCGAGCCGGTCGCGCGCCAGGCGTTCCATGCGCGCATGGACGTGCGCGCCGCATGCGGCCGCGTGTTTTCGCAGGTCGATGCCGGCGCACAGTGCGTGAGCCGCGGCGCGGCGCAGATTGCACGCGCCGACGAACGCGACGTCTACACCTTCATGCTGCAACGCAGCGGCACCTGCGGCGTGGAGCAGGCCGGCGCACACGCCCTGCTGCGGCCGGGCGACATGCTGCTGTTCCACAACTCGAGGCCGTATCGCCTGCAGTTCGACCACACCTTTCGCCAGACGGTGATCCAGGTGCCGCGCAGCTGCGTGGGGCCGCTCGCGCCGGACCTCGAACGCCGCCTGGCGCAGCGCCTGCAGCCGGTCGGCGGTTTCGGCCGCGTGCTGCACGGCTTTGTGCAGGGGCTCGACGCTGCGCTGCCCGAAGTCGACGACAACGAGGCGGCGGTGCTGCTCGACGAGCTGTTCCACCTGCTGGCCGCGCACAGCGCGCTGCACCGCGACGCGCCGATCGACGCGCGGCGCGCGCTGGTGCAGCGGGCGCAGCGCGACGCGCGCGAGCGCATCGCCGACCCCGACCTGAATATCGACGCGCTCGCACGCGCGCAGCGGGTGTCGCCGCGTTCGCTGCAGCGTGCGTTCGCCAGCATGGGCACCGGCGTTATGCGCTGGCTGCGCGACGAGCGCCTGGAGCGCTGCGCCGCGGCATTGTCCGATCCGGCGTGGCGCGCACGCGGCATCGGCGACATCGCGCTGGCACACGGCTTTCGCGATCTGCCGGCGTTCGGCCGCAGCTTCAAGGCCCGCTTTGGTCAGAGCCCCGGCGATTGGCGCGCACGGCTGCGCCGCGCTTAGAGCTGCGCTCGCGGACAAGCTTGCCGGGTACGGGTTCGAGACAGTTGCAAACGCACATAAGTCGCGGTACGTTTGTCCATGGCCCGTTCTGCGCCGCCACGCTTCGAGCTCGAGCAGCACCCGTTCTTCTGGCTGACGCAGGTGATCGGCAGCCGCGACCGCCGGCTGACGCAGGAGCTGCGCACCTTCGGCCTGCGCGTGCCCGAGTGGCGCGTGCTGGCGTCGTTGTGCGCTCGCCGTCGCTGCTCGATGAGCGAGCTGGCCGATCTCGCCACGATCGACCGCACCACGCTGACGCGCACGGTCGATCGCATGGAACAAGCGGGTTGGGTTGCCCGCCTTGGCGACGCCAGCGATCTGCGCGTGACGCGGCTCGCACCCACCGCGAGCGGCGAGCGCCTGTTCCAGCGCGTGTGGCCGGCCGTGGAGACGCTGAACCGCATCGCGGTCGAAGGGCTGCCCACCGGCGCCATCGACCGGCTGCGCTCGACGCTGGCGCGCATGAAGACCAACCTGGACCACGAGCCGGCTGCGCAGGAGCGCGCCGCCTGAGCAAAGGAGTTCGCCATGCAGGACAACACCCTTGATGTCGCCCGATTCGTCGAGCCTGACCGCGTGCACAAGAGCGTGTACACCGACCAGCAGATCTTCGACTGCGAGATGGAGCGCATCTTCGAGCGTGTGTGGGTCTATTGCGGCCACGAGTCGCAGATCCCGAACCCGGGCGACTACGTCGCCGTGACGATCGGCCGCCAGCCGATGGTGATGGTGCGCGCCGCCGACCGAGGCATCCACGTGCTGCACAACCGCTGTGCGCACCGCGGCGTGCAGCTGGTGGGCAACCTGCAAGGCAACACCGGCGATGCGTTCGTCTGCTCGTACCACGCGTGGAGTTACCACCTCGACGGCAAGATCCGCGCGATCCCGCTGGCCAAGGGCTACGAGGGCACGCGCATGGACAAGAACAACCCCGATTGCCACATGAAGCGCGCCGCGCGCGTCGACCGCTACCGCGGCTTCGTGTTCGCCAGCCTGGCCGCCGACGGACCCACGTTGCTGGAGTTCCTCGGCGAGGCCAAGGTCGCGTTCGACGACATGTGCGATCGCTCGCCGCTGGGCGAGGTGGAGATCGTGCCGGTGTGCCACCGCGTGATCCAGCAGTCGAACTGGAAGTTCTTCATGGAGAACCAGCTCGACGCGCTGCATCCGTCGGTGACGCACCAGAGCACAGGCATCGCGGCGGGCCGCGTGGAGCGGCGGCTGAAGGAGCAGAAGGAATCCGTGCCGCTGTACTACCACTACCTGTCGGCGTTTGCGTCGAGCTTCGAGCAGTGGGACAGCGTGCAGACCATCAACTACCCGCAGGGCCACGGCATCCTCAAGGCCTACATGGGCTTGAGGCCGCAGGACAAGGACACGCTGGAATACGAGGCGTTGCTGAAGAAGGCCTACGGCGAGCAGAAGACCGAGGAGTACCTGTCGCGCAGCATCCACCACGTGCTGGTGTACCCGTATCTCTCGGTGCAGTCGCCGCTGCAGCAGCTGCGCTGCTTGCGGCCGATCTCGCCTGACAAGACGCTGTCGGAGATCTGGCACTTCCGCCTCAAGGGTGCGCCCGAGGCCATCTACCGGCGCAGTCTGTGGTACTACAACCTGGTGAACTCGCCGGCCACGATGATCAACGCCGACGACCTCGAGAACTGGACCAAGGGACAGTGGGGCCTGCAGTCCGACGGCGGTGACTGGGTGAGCTTTCACCGCAACATGGGCGACGACCGCATCGACAACGGCGTGGCGTATTCGAACCACGGCACGTCGGAGGTGGTGATGCGCAGCCAGTTCGCCGCGTGGAAGCGCTACATGCAGTCGCCGCCGGGCCGCCCCAAGGCGACGACGCCCCCTCGGGGGGCCGACGCCGAAGGCGGCATGGGGGCCAACACAGGAGCTGCATGATGGCCACACAAGCCAAGACCATCCCCAGTGCGGGCCCGGACATGGCACACCTGCTCGATCAGGACGTGGTGATCGCGGGTGACACCGACAGGGGACCGACCGGCGCGCAGGCGATCGAGCCGACGCATTCGCCGCGCACGCCGCACCGGGGCCGGGAGCTGCCGGTCGCGTTGCTCGGCAGCGCTGGCGCCGACCTGCAGCGCGAGGTCGAACAGCTGCTGTTCCGCCAGGCCGAGTTGCTCGACGCCAAGCAGTGGCAGGCCTGGATGGACCTGTTCGCCGACGACGGCATCTACTGGATGCCCGCGCGCGCCGAGCAGACCGAGTGGGAAAGCTCGCCGTCGATCTTCATCGAAGACAAGCCGATGATGGAGATCCGCAAGGGCCGCGTCACGCATCCCAACGCCTGGTCGCAGGCGCCGCTGTGGGAGACCAACCACCTCGTCAGCCACGTCGCGCTGGAGGAAGCGGGCCAGGACCGCATCGTCGTGCGCTCGCGCTTTCACATGATGGAGCTGCGGCGCGATTCGATCCGCCACTTCGGCGGCCGCTACCGCCACACGCTCAGGCGCGGCGCCGACGGCCAACTGAAGATCCAATTGCAGCGCGTCGACCTGTTCAACGCGCAGGCACCGTTCGACTACGTGATCCAAATCTGGGTTTGAAGGAAGGGGCACACATGAGGTCTTCGTTTCGCTCGCGCTTGCGCATCGGCGCCATCGCAGTGGCCGCCGCACTGGCCGGCGGCGCCGCCCTGGGCGCCGACAAGGTCAAGGTCGGCTTCGTCAGCACGCTGTCGGGGCCCTCGTCGGCGCTCGGTATCGACATCCGCGACGGCTTCCTGCTCGCGGTGAAGTTGAACGGCGGCAAGCTCGGTGGGCTGCCGGCCGAGGTCCTGGTGAGCGACGACCAGTTCAAGCCCGACGTCGCCAAGCAGCTGTTCGAGAAGAACGTCAAGCGCGACAAGGTGGACTTCATGACCGGCGTGGTGTTCTCCAACATCATGCTGGCCGCGCTGCCCGAGGCGCTGGACAACAACACCATCTACATCAGCCCGAACGCGGCGCCGTCGTCGATCGCCGGCAAGGACTGCAACCCGCTGTTCTACGCGGTGAGCTGGCCCAACGATGCCTACCACGAGGCCGCCGGCCAATACGCCAACACGCGCAACCTGAAGACCGTGTACCTGCTGGCGCCCAACTACCAGGCCGGCAAGGACTCGCTGGCCGGGTTCAAGCGCATGTTCAAGGGCCAGGTGATCGGCGAGAACTACACCAAGCTCGGGCAGCTCGACTACGCCGCCGAGCTGGCCGAGATCCGCGCTGCCAAGCCGCAGGCGCTGTACATCTTCCTGCCCGGCGGCATGGGCATCAACTTCATCAAGCAGTTCGTCGGCGCCGGCCTCGGCAAGGACATCCAGCTCGTGCTGCCGGGCTTCTCGGCCGACCAGGACATCATCAATCCGGTGGGCGCCGCGATGGCGGGCCTGTTCAACACCGCACACTGGTCGCCGGACTTCCCCAACCCGGCCAACCAGAAGTTCATGGCCGAGTTCCAGAAGGAGTACAAGCGCGTGCCGTCGGTGTTCGCATCGCAGGGCTACGACGCCGCGCTGCTGATCAACGCCGCGGTGCGCGACGTGAAAGGCAAGCTCGAGGACCGCGAGGCGTTGCGCAAGGCGCTGAAGGCGGCCAAGTTCGACTCGGTGCGCGGTCCGTTCAAGTTCAACACCAACCAGTACCCGATCCAGAACTACTACGTGCGCACGGTCGGCTCCGACGGCAAGGGCGGGCTGATCAACAAGTCGATCGGCGAGCCGATCCTCAAGGACCACGGCGACGCCTATGTCGGCGAGTGCAAGATGAAGCCCTGATTGATGTTCACCCCCACGCTCACTGCGTTCGCTGCCCCCCGAGGGGGCGCTCAGTTGGCTTGGGAGCGGCCCGGCGCCAACTGAGGCGCCGGCATGCCCTGGCTCCTGGTCGTCGAACAACTGCTCAACGGGCTGCAGTTCGGGCTGATGCTGTTCCTTCTGGCGGCCGGCCTCACGCTGGTGTTCGGCGTGATGGACATGATCAACCTCGCGCACGGCTCGCTGTACATGGTGGGCGCGTTCATCGCCGCATGGCTGGTCGGGCTGACCGGCTCGTTCCTGGCCGGCGTGCTCGGCGCCATCGTGCTGACGGCGGCTTTCGGCATGCTGCTGGAGACCACGCTGTTGCGCACGCTGTATGCGCGCGACCATCTGTCGCAGGTGCTGGCCACCTTCGCGCTGATCCTGATCCTGAACGACGGCGTGAAGATGGTGTTCGGCAATGACCTGCCGCTGTCGGCGCCCGACGTGCTGGCCGGTCCGGTGCAGTTGCTGCCCGGGTTGAGCTACCCGGCCTACCGTCTGCTGATCCTCGGCGTGGGCTTGGCACTCGCCGTGGCGATGTACCTCCTGGTGGCGCGCACGCGGCTGGGTGCGCTGGTGCGGGCCGGCGCCGCCAACCGCGTGATGACCGAGGCGATGGGGGTCAACGTGCGGCGTCTGTTCACCGCCGTGTTCGGCATCGGCGCGGGCCTGTGCGCGGTGGCCGGCGCGCTGCTCGGGCCGCTGCTGGCGGTGCAGGTGGGCATGGGCGAGAACATCCTGATCCTCGCCTTCGTCGTCATCGTGATCGGCGGCATCGGCTCGATCCGCGGCGCGCTGGTCGGCTCGGTGCTCGTGGGCTGTGTCGACACGCTGGGCCGCACCCTGCTGCAGCAGGCGTTCCGCGAGTTCTTGCCGCCGCAGTGGGCCAGCGCCGCCGGGCCGGCGATCGCGTCGATCGCGGTGTACGTGTTCATGGCAGTGGTGCTCGCGGTGCGGCCGCAAGGCCTGTTCCCCGCGCGCGCATGAAACGCATCGCGTTCGCCGCGGTGTGTGCGTTCGCGCTGGCGCTGCCGTGGCTGCTCGACGCGCTCGGCGCGTCGTTCTACATCAGCTTTGCCGGCCGCGTGCTGGTCTATGCGATCGCGGCCACCAGCCTGAACCTGGTGCTCGGCTACGGCGGCATGGTGTCGTTCGGCCACGCGGCGTTCGTCGGCCTGGGCGCCTACGTGACGGGCGTGATGGTCAGCGAGGGACTGGGCAACGGCTACCTGCACGTCGCGGCCACGCTGCTGGTGTGCGGACTCGTGGCGGCGCTGATCGGCGCGATCTCGCTGCGCACGCGCGGCGTGTACTTCATCATGATCACGCTGGCATTCGCCCAGATGCTGTTTTACCTGGCCAACTCGATCAAGGGCTACGGCGGCGACGAAGGCTTGAACATCCGCGCACGTTCGATGTTCGGCCTGGGGCTGGACCTGAAGAACACCACCGCCTTCTACTACACGGCGCTGGCCGTGCTGGCAGCGAGCCTCTATGCGCTGGCGCGCTTCGTGCCGTCGCGGCTGGGCCGCGCGGTGCTCGCGATCCGCGACGACGAGCAACGCGCCGAGGCGCTCGGTTTCGCCACGTTCCGCTTGCGGCTGCTGGTGTTCGTGGCGGCCGGCATGCTGGGCGGCATCGCCGGGCTGCTCGCGGTGAACCAGCAGGGCTACGTCAGCCCCAACGTGCTGCATTGGACGCAGTCGGGCACGCTGATGGTGATGGTGATCCTCGGCGGTGTGGCCACGTTGTGGGGTGGGCTGGCCGGCGCCGCCGTGCTGCTGCTGTTGCGCGAGGTGTTGTCGGCCTATACCGAGCACTGGGAGTTCTGGACCGGCTGGGTGCTGCTGGCCGTGGTGCTGTTCGCGCGCAATGGTCTGGGTGGCCTGCTGCAGCGGGCGATCGGGCGATGAACGCCCCCGCCTTGCTCGACGTGCAGGCGCTGCATAAACGCTTCGGCGGCGTGGTGGCGACCGACGGCGTCGACCTGCAGGTGCGGCTCGGCGAGGTGCATGCGCTGATCGGGCCCAATGGCGCCGGCAAGACCACGCTGGTGGCGCAGCTCGCGGGCCAGTTGGCGCCCGACGCCGGACGCATCACCTTCGACGGCCATGACATCACCGCCTTGAGTGCCCATCAGCGGGCGCGTCGCGGGCTGGCGCGGTCTTTTCAGATCACGCGGCTGTTCGCGAGCTTTGGCGTGCTCGAACATGTGGCGCTTGCGTTGCAGGCCGCCTCCGGTGGCAGCGGGAGCGCATGGCGGCCGGTGGCGCGCGAGACGGCACTGTTCGAGCGCGCCCGTGCGCTGTTGCCCCGCCTCGGTCTCGAGGCCCAGGCCGACGCGCCGATCCACGCGCTGTCGCACGGCCAGCGGCGTGCGCTCGAGGTGGGCATGGCGATCGCTGCCGGCCCGCGCCTGGTGCTGCTCGACGAGCCGATGGCAGGTCTCGGCGCCGACGAGTCGCCGCGCATGGAAGCGCTGATCCATGGCTTGCGACATGACGCGGCCCTGTTGTTGATCGAGCACGACGTCGACGCGGTGTTCCGGCTGGCCGATCGTGTCTCGGTGCTGGTCAGCGGTCGCATCATCGCCAGCGGCAGACCGGATGACGTGCGGCGCGACGCGCAGGTGGTCGCGGCCTACCTGGGGCAGGAATGAGCCCGGCCGACCAGCCGCTGCTCGAGGTGAAGGGGCTGCGCGCCGGCTATGGCAGTGCCCAGGTGCTGCATGGCGTCGACTTGCGCGTGGGATCCGGCGAGGTGGTCGGCCTGCTCGGCCGCAACGGCATGGGCAAGACCACGCTGGTGCATGCGATCACCGGCATCATCGCGTCGCAGGCCGAGGCCTTGCGGTTTGCCGGCGACTCGATCGCCGCGCAGCCGGCGCACCGCATCGCGCGGCGTGGGGTGGCGCTGGTGCCCGAGGGGCGGCAGGTTTATGCCAACCTGAGCGTGCTCGAGCACCTCAGCGCATTCACGCGGCCCGGTGCCGATGGCCGCACGCCGTGGCACGCGGCGCGGGTGTTCCAGTTGTTCCCGCGCCTGTCCGAGCGACGCAGCCAGTGGGGCGCGCAGCTGTCGGGCGGTGAACAGCAGATGCTGGCGATCGGCCGCGCACTGGTCACCAACCCGCGGCTGCTGATCCTCGACGAGGCCACCGAAGGCCTGGCGCCGCTGGTGCGCGAGGAGATCTGGCACGCCCTGTCGCAGCTGCGCGATGCGGGCCAATCGATCCTCGTGATCGACAAGTACGTGCAGCGCTTGATCCGGCTTGCCGACCACCATGTGGTGCTCGAAAAAGGCCGGGTCGCGTGGGCCGGTTCGTCCGACGCGTTGTCAGCGGACCCGACGCTGTGGAGGCGTTACCTGGGCGTGTGAGCCCCGCCCGGTCGCCCGGACGGGCTCACTTCACGGCCTGCGAGAGACAGGCGCGAGCCGCCAGAAGGACTCTACTGGCCTGAGGCGCGCACGGGTGCGCGCAACGCTTGCATGGCGCGCGACAGCCAGCGCGACAGCACCAGCAGCGCCTCGCCCAGACGTTCGCCGGCCACGAGCGCACGGTGACGCTGCATCTCGCTCAACTTGGTGGTCGTCTTCATGAGGACTCCTTTCGTGGGCCCGATCCCGAACTTAGCGATCGGCGTGCTGGGCCTCGTGGCGATCGGCCGCCGCCATCAGGTCGGCCGCGAAGCCCGGATCGGTGTTGGCGTGGCGGCGCGCCAGGGCGCGCACGCGAGCCGCTTCGACGGCGGCCTCCACGGCTGCCGAGCGGATCTGCAGCGGCTTGTCCGCCAGCCAGCGCGACAGCGCCGCCCAGACGGCGACGGCACCGCGCGCGGCCCAGATCGCGCCGCGCGGGGCCTTGACGCGCGGAACACCGGTGACGGTGATGGATGACATGCGGTTCCCCTTGCTGATTTAGTTGCAATGCAGCATAGGGTTTACACGTACACATTTCAATTGAAGACTGGGCAACAGCGTTATAAACAGCATGCATGTTGAATCGCTCCCTGCCCATCAACTTCAGAACGCTCGACCTCAACCTCTTGCGTGTGTTTGACGCCGTGATGGCCGAGGGCAATCTGACGCGCGCATCCAACGTGTTAGCACTTACTCAACCCGCTGCGAGCCACGCACTGAAGCGGCTGCACGAGTCGCTCGGGGAAACGCTGTTCGTGCGCACGGCGTCCGGCCTCAAGCCCACGCCGCGCGCCGAGGCGCTGTGGCCGCGCGTGCGGCGCTCGCTGGCCACGCTGCAGCGGGCGCTCGCGCCGGAGCACTTTGATCCGCGCACCGATGCGGTGAACTACCGCATCGCGATGGCCGACGCCACCGCGGCACTGTTGGCGCCGTGGCTGGTGCGCGCCATCGAGTCGGTGCAGGCGGCGGCCAACCTGCGCGTGCTGCCGCTCACCACGCGCGACCCTCGCAAATTGCTGGAGCAGGGAACGGCCGATCTGGCGGTCGGGCACTTTCCCGACCTGATCGCGGCGCTGCTGACTCAGGAGGACACGCTGCGCCACGAGCGGCTGTACGACACGCGTTATGTCTGCGTGATGCGGCGCGACCATCCGCTGGCGCGCAAGAAGCTCACGCTGGAAACGTTCTGCGCCGCGCACCACCTGCAGGTGAGCTTCTCGGGCCGCTCGCTCAGCTTGATCGACCGTGCGCTGGCCGACATGGGGCGGCGGCGCCGCATCGTGCTGACGGTGAACCAGTTCTTCACCGCGGGACGCGTGGTCACGCAGTCGGACCTGCTGACCGTGCTGCCGCTGTCATTCCTGGCAGCCACGGGACGGCCCGGTGAACTGGCCACGCGCGAGCTGCCGTTCGATCCCGGGGCGGTGCATGTAGAGATGGTGTGGCACCTGCGGCGCGACGACGATCCGGCGCACCTCTGGCTGCGCGAGGTGCTGCACAGCGCCGTGCAGGCGCCGGCGTGAGCCCACCTTTTTGGCTCGGGCCGGTGCTTTGCACCTTGACTTGCTCGAAGTCAGCCTCGCCGCAGCGGCCTCGCGGCCGCTGTCAGCCAGCCAGCACGGCGGCAAATGCCTGCGCGGTGCGCTCGACGTTGCCGCGGTTCAGGCCCGCCACGCACATGCGACCGGAGCGGATCAAGTACACCGCGTGCTCTTCGCGCAACCGGTCCACCTGCTGCGCGCTCAGGCCGGTGTAGCTGAACATGCCGCGCTGCGTCAGCAGGTAGCCGAAGTCGCGGCCGGGCACCCGCGCGCTCAACACCTCGTGCAGCGCGCGCCGCATCGCCTGGATGCGCTCACGCATCTGGGCCACCTCGGCCTCCCACATCGGCCGCAGCTTGCCGTCGGTGAGCACGCGGGCAACGATGCCGGCGGCGTGGATTGCCGGGCTGGAATAGATGCGCCGCACGGTCAGCTTGAGCTGGCCGAGCACCAGCTCGGCTTCTTTGGGCGTCGGGCATACCACCGACAGCGCGCCGCAGCGCTCGCCGTACACGCTCATGCTCTTGGAGAACGAGTTGGCCACCACGAAGGCGGCTCCCGAATCGGCGAGCTTGCGCACTGCGTAGGCGTCTTCGTTCAAGCCGTCGCCGTAGCCCTGGTAGGCGAGATCGAGGTAGCCGATCAGCTGGCGCGCCTTCAGCACCGGCGCCAGCCGGTCCCATTGCGCGTGCGTGAGGTCCACACCGGTCGGGTTGTGGCAGCACGCGTGAATCAGCACGATGCTGCGCGCAGGCAGCTGCTCGATCGCCGCCAGCATCGCTTCAAAGCGCACGCCGCCGCTGGCGGGGTCGTAGTACGGATACGTGTTCACCGTGAAGCCGCTGCCTTCGAACATCGAGCGGTGGTTGTCCCAGCTCGGATCGCTGATCCACACGCCGCTGCCCGGGAACCAGCGCTTGAGGAAATCGGCCCCCACCTTCAGGCCCCCGCTGGAACCCACCGACTGGATCGTCGCGACACGGCCCGCCATCACCGCTTCGTGCTGCGCGCCGAACAGCAGCGCCTGCACCGCGCGCCGCATGTCGGCGGCGCCTTCCATCGGCAGATACGGCTTGGCGCCACCTTGCGCCAGCATCTGCGCCTCGGCCTCGCGCACGCTGGCCAGCACCGGGATGCGGCCCTCGTCGTCGAAGTAGATGCCGATCGACAGATTGACCTTGTGCGGCCGCGGGTCGGCATTGAAAGCGTCGACCAAGGCGAAGATCGGGTCACCGGCATACGGCTCGACATGCTCAAACACGGGTTGCTCCTGCAAGACGAGAGGCGATTATCGGTGGCACGGCATCAAGACGCCGCCCGCGCATCGAGCCACTGCAGCCAGCGCCCATGCGGGTGCGAACGCGCCAGCAGCGTGGCCACCACCGTACCCGCACCGGCATCACGTTGCGTCAGCCACCACAACGAGCCGTTGGCCAGCTGCGCGTCGCTGACCCGCGCGTCGCCTCCCGCGGGCGCGGGCGCTGCACCGAGCGCGATGTGGGCGCCCTCGGCGCTGAGCCAAACGATGCCGCGCCGCTGCACCCACCGACGCATCTTCAGCACATGCGCATGGCGCGCCGCCGGGTCCAGGTAGTGCAGCACCCAGCTGTTGAACACCACGGGCAGCACATCGGCCGGCAGGCCGTCGAGCCAGGGCTCGATGGCGGCGGCGCAATCGTCGCAGCGGCGCACGCGAGAGTCGCTGCGCTGCGCCAGCGCCACCGCAGCGTCCAGGCGCGCGCGGCGTCTGAGGTCGTACGGCCACAGGCAGGCGCGCAGCCAGCGCAGCTGCGCCGGATCGTGCACGTCGACCGGCGCCGGGTCGACGCCGATGCGCTCGACGATCCGCGGCGCGTGCACCGCAACACCTTGCAGCGCACGCGCATCGCCGACCACGTGGCATTCGATCCGCGGTGCGTCGGCGCCGCCCGCGCCCGACACGAACAGCCCATAGTCGTAGCGGTAGCGGTCGACGCCGAGGTTCAGGCCAGCGCTGCTGCCGAAGTCGAACAACGCCAGTCGGGTCTGCCCGCGCCGCGCCAGCGCGCACAGCACCGGCCACAACACGGCGCAGCGACCGATCTCGTTGGTCTGCGTGCTGCGCGTGGCCAGCGCGGTGCGCAACGCGTCGTGCTGCGTCGTGACGAAGTCATCGAAGATTGCAGCCAATGCCGCATCGGGCTCGCGCGTGCCGCCGGCGCTTGGAAAGTACTCGCGCAGCGGATGCGACACGCCGGCCAGCACACGATCGTGCACGGCCGCCAGCAGCAGGTTGGGCACACGCTGCGTGGGCGGCGCGTGCTGCATCAGCGCCAGCAGCGCCGGCAGCGCAGCCGCATGCAGGCACAGTGCCACGTACAGCGGATCGTCGGTGACCTCGCGCTCGGCAAAGTGGACGAACAGCCGCGCCAGCGCCTCGGCGTCAGCAGCCAACAGCGCCCTCGACGCTCAGGCCGCGAGCGCGGCCTCGATGTCGGCCACCAGCTTGGCGGGCTCGTCTTGCGGCGCGTAACGCTTGATCGTCCTGCCGTCGCGACCGACCAGGAACTTGGTGAAGTTCCACTTGATCGCCTGGCTACCGAGCACGCCCGGTGCCTCGCGCGTGAGCCATTGGTACAGCGGGTGGGCACCCGCTCCGTTGACTTCGATCTTGGCCATCATCGGGAAGGACACGCCGTAGTTGAGCTGGCAGAACGACGCGATCTCTTCATTGTTGCCCGGATCCTGCGCGCCGAACTGGTTGCTCGGGAAGCCCAGCACCACCAGGCCCTGGTCCTGATAGGCCTGCCACAATGCCTGCAGGCCGTCGAACTGCGGCGTGAAGCCGCACTGGCTGGCGGTGTTGACGATCAACAGCACCTTGCCCTTGTAGCGGCTCAGCTTCACGCGTTGTCCCGCGATGGTCTGAGCTTCGAATCCCCACACGTCGGCTTGTGCCATTTGAATCGCCTTTTCGTTCGCAGCACGCGGCGCCGTGATGTTATCCCGCGCGGCGTGCGACACGCACATTGACGCGCGTCGGACCGGCGCCGACCATAGCTGCTCGCGCAGCGTCGCGCGCTTTGCACATCCTCCTTCGGCCTTTCGCATGGCATCAAACCTCCGCGTCTGCCTGCTCGGCTTCAGCGACTTCGAACGTCGAGCGCTGGCAATGCAGTTCGCTCTCGCCGGCACGCGCACGCCGACGTACACGCTGGTCGCCACGCCGCAGGAAGCGCGTTTTCTCGTGGTGGATGGCGATGCCCGGTCGGCGCTGCAGCGCGCGCTCGATGCCGGCCGCCTCGCCGACACGCTGTTCGTCGGCGGCACCACGGTGCCGGCCGGTGCGCTGGCGCGCCTGAAGCGACCGATCGACGCCTTGTCGCTGCTGCGCGAGCTCGACGCCGCGGTGCAACGCGTGCACGGGCCGGCGGACACCGTGGTGCCAGCAGTGCCTGCGGCAGCGCCGAGACCGGCTGCACCGGTGCAGCCGCGCACCCTTCCATTGGCACAGCCCGCCGGGCTGAACAGCGCCGACGCCGGCGCCACGGTGCCCGGCCTGCTCGATTCGCAGCTGTCGGAACTGGCCGACCTGTTTCCCGATCGCATGGCTGCGGCTGACCCAGCGCCTGCAGCGCCGGCCAAGGAAATCCGCTGCGACGCTCTGCTGGTCGACGACAGCGAGATCGCGTTGCGCTTCCTCGAGATCAAGCTCGGCGAGCTCGGCCTGCGCTCGCGCACCGCCACCGACAGCGACAAGGCGCTCGAACAGTTGCGCGCGCACGACTTCAAGTACGTGTTTCTCGACGTCGAGCTGGGGCGGTTGAGCCGCATGGACGGCCTGGCGCTGTGCCGCCACATCAAGCGCATGAGTCGCACCGGCCGACCGCCGGTGGTGGCGATGGTGTCGGCCCACGCGACACAGACCGACCGCGTGCGCGGCAGCCTCGCCGGCTGTGACGCCTATCTCGGCAAGCCGCTGGTGGCCGACGAGCTGCTGGCGGTGGTGGGCATGCGGCCGCGCTAGCTGCGCCGTTCCTGCCACGCCGCGAGCAGAGCGGCCGCTGCGATCAAGCCGCCACCGGCGAGAGTGGCCACCGTCAAGGTCGCCGCACCCAGCCATGCCGCCGACACGCTGGCGAACAGCACCTCGCTGACCATCACCACCGCCGTCGTGCTGGCGCGAAGGCGTGCGGCGCCGAACTGCAGGGCCAGGTTGGAGCCCATGAACCACAGCGCCAGCAGCACCACCGGAGCGCCCCAGGCCGCCGCGCTGTGCCACGGCGGCGGCGCCACGCCGGCTGCAGCGCCCAACAGCGCCGCCGTGCCGCCGATCACGGCGCCGCCGCTGAACATCGCCAGCGCGCGCGCATCGGCGTCGCGGTGCGACTCACGGCGCAGTATCACGTTGTTGAGCGCGAACGCCACGCCGCCGATCAGGCCGAGCCAGTCCGATTTCTGCTGCGGCACCGGCCAGCCGCCTTCGGCCGGCCACAACACCACCAGCGCGCCGCCCAGTGCGAGCGCCGCGCGCAGCAGCACGCCGCCGTGCAGCGGCTCATGCAGCAGCCAACGCGCGAGCAGCAGCGTCCACAGCGGCATCAGGTAGAACAGCAGCACCACGCGCACCACGTCGCCGGTGGTGACGCCCCAGTTGAAGGCGGCGTTGGTGCACCCCGAGGCGAACACCAGCACCCAGAGTGCCGGCGTGCGCAGCACGTCGAGAAGCGCGGCCGGGCGGCGCAGTCCGAGCACCGCACTCACCAGCAGGTAACACAGCGCGGTGGCCCACAGCGGATGCACGCCTTGTGCCTGCAGGTGGCGAAACGGCCACCACGAGACGCCCCAGGTGAAGGCGTTGAACAACAAGGCCAGCACCGGCGCCGCCGATGCAGCGCCTTGGACCCGGGTGATGGGATTCGAGTTCAACCGGTGCCCCTGTTGGCAACTCCGGTTGCAAGTGCACGAAAAATGGTGCGTGACGAGCGGGCCGTGATCCGGCCCGTACGCCGCCGGGCCGCTCCAAGGCGCCGCCGCTTCCTCGAGGCGCCGGCGCCGAAGGCGACCGCCGGGCCCACAAGGAGATCAGCGATGTCACGCATCCACCCCTGCACCCGCCGCTGGCTCGCGCCGGCGGCCATCGCCCTGGCTGCTCTGCTGATGCCGAGCGTGGCGGCCGCGCAGAAGGCAGCGCCACAGGACAAGGCACCGCCACAGGACAAGTCGCCGCACGCGCTGTTCGCGCGCATCGACACCAACTCCGACGGCAAGGTGTCCAAGCGCGAAATCACGCGCATGCCAGGCATCGCCACGCGCTGGCAGGAGCTCGACAAGGACAAGGACGGATCGTTGAGCCGCGAGGAGTTCGTGGCCGGCTTCCGCACCTGAACCGCTTCACAGGCCGCTCGATCGTCACTGCTTGTCGGAGCGCGCGATCGCCAGCAGCCGTTCGACCTCGTCGCGGTGCTGCACCGTGTTGCTGCGGTGCCAGCGGCCGATCAACCACATCGTGCCGGCCACGAAGATGCCGAACACCGCGATGGCCACGAACGCCGACAGGCCGAGCTTGGTCATGCCGGTGTAGAACGCGCCCAGGCCGAGGATCGCGGCCTGCTCGTTGAAGTTCTGCACCGCGATCGAGCGGCCGGCACCCATCAGGTTGTGGCCGCGATGCTGCAGCAGCGCGTTCATCGGCACGACGAGAAAGCCGCCGGCCGCGCCGAGCATCACGAGGAACGGTGCCGCGATCCAGGGCTCGCGGATCACGTTGAGTCCGATGACGAGCACGCCCATCGCCACGCCGAGCGGGATCACGCGGGTGGCGCTGTCCAGCCGCATGGCCCAGGAGGCCACCAGCGCGCCCAATGCGGTGCCGATCGCCACCACACCCACCAAAGACGATGCCTGCGTCGTGCCGTAGCCCAGCGCCGCCGCGGCCCAGGCAAAGACGATCACGCGCAGATTGCCCGAGACACCCCAGAACAACGTGGTGGTGGCCAGCGAGATCTGCCCGAGCTTGTCGGCCCACAGGCGTGCGTTGCACTGGCTGAAGTCGCTCACCAGCTCGACGATGCTGATGTTCAACGGCTGCAGCGGCGCATCGGTGCGCGGGATGTAGAGGTTGAACACCGCGGCCACGACGTACAGCAGGACGATCGACGCGATCGCCGCCTCGGGTGCCGTGTCGATGCCGGTGTCGATGCTCGGCAAGTCGAAGCCCAGCAGCAGCGGTGCGATGCGCTGCCCGACGAGCTGGCCGCCCAGCAACACACCGAGGATGATCGACGCGATCGTCAGTCCCTCGATCCAGCCGTTGGCCTTGACCAGTTGCGACGGCGGCAGCAGCTCGGTGAGGATGCCGTACTTGGCCGGCGAGTAAGCCGCCGCGCCGAGCCCCACCACCGCATAGGCCAGCAGCGGATGGCCGCCGAACAACATCATCAGGCAGCCCAGCACCTTGATGGTGTTGGAGATGAACATCACCCGGCCCTTGGGGATCGCGTCGGCGAACGCGCCCACCAGCGGCGCCAGCAGCACGTAGAACAGCGCGAACATCGGTGTCAACGCCGGCACCTGCCACGCCGGAGCGTGGGTGCTCTTCAGCAGTTCGATGGCGCCAACCAGCAGCGCGTTGTCAGCCAGCGAGCTGAAGAACTGCGCCGACATGATGGTGTAGAAGCCTTTTTTCATGCGCTTCTGCGGCAGCGGCGCCCCCCAACGGCGCACGGACGGTGTGCACCGTGGGCGGCGGGTTATAGCACGCTGCGATGCAGGCCGATCGTGACTTCGGTCCGTGCACGTGCTGCTGCCCACTCGGCAGGTCGCGGCATGCAAGCGGCCTCTTTCGAGGACGAGGCACACTTGTGGTTCCATGCCGCGCCCGATCGAAGCCCTCATCCACCACGACGCGCTGGTGCACAACCTGGCGCAGGCGCGCTCGCGTGCGCTCGGCGCGCGCGTCTGGGCGGTCGTCAAGGCCAATGCCTACGGACACGGTATCGAGCGCGTGTACGAGGCGCTGCGCGGCGCCGACGGCTTCGCGCTGCTCGATCTGGCCGAGGCTTCAGCACTGCGCCAGCTCGGCTGGCGCGGCCCGGTCTTGCTGCTCGAAGGCTGCTTCGAGCCGCGCGACCTCGAGCTGTGCTCGCGCCTGAACCTGTGGCACACGGTGCACCAGGACGCGCAGATCGATTGGCTGGGCCGCCACAAGACCCAACAGCCGCACCGCGTGTTCCTCAAGCTCAACAGCGGCATGAACCGCCTCGGCTTCGCGCCCTGCGCGTTCCGCGCCGCCTGGACGCGCTTGAACGCGTTGCCGCAAGTGGACGAGATCTCGCTGATGACGCATTTCTCGGACGCCGACGGCGCGGGCGGTGTCGCGGCGCAGCTGGCCACGTTCGAGCGCGCGACCGAGGGCCTGAGCGGCGAGCGCTGCCTGGCCAACAGCGCAGCGGTGCTGCGCCACGCGCAGGCCGCCGCGGCGGATTGGGTGCGCCCCGGCATCATGGTGTACGGCAGCGCGCCCGATCATCCGCAGCACACGGCCGCCCACTGGGGCGTGCGTCCGACGATGACGCTGCGCGCGCAGGTGATCGCGCTGCAGCAGCTGGCGCCCGGTGACACCGTGGGCTACGGCAACACCTTCAGTGCCGCACAGCCGATGCGCATCGGCGTCGTCGCCTGCGGCTACGCCGACGGTTATCCGCGCCACGCCGGCAGCGGCACGCCGGTGCTGGTCGACGGCATGCGCACCCGCACCGTCGGCCGCGTCTCGATGGACATGATCACGGTCGACCTCACCGCGCTGCCGCAGGCCGGCCTGGGCAGCGAGGTCACGCTGTGGGGTCAGGGACCGCAGGGCACCGTGCTACCGATCGACGAGGTGGCCGCGTCGGCGCAGACGGTGGCCTATGAGCTCATGTGCGCGCTCGCGCCGCGCGTACCGGTGCGCATCGCGTAGGGGCATGGGGCCGTGCCACGCATTCCGTTCGTGTTCGACGAGCGCGAGGTGCGCGTGGAGGCGGTGCGTGCGCAGGGCGCCGGCGGCCAGAACGTCAACAAGGTGTCGAATGCCGTCGTGCTGCGCTTTGACATCGAGTCGTCGAGCCTGCCCGATGCGCTGAAGGCCCGGCTGCGCGCGCGCAGCGATCAGCGCATCGGCGCCGACGGCGTGATCACGATCAAGGCGCAGGAGCACCGCAGCTTGCCGCGCAACCGCGCCGCGGCGCTCGAACGGCTGCGCGATCTGATCGACGCCGCGGCACAGCTGCCGCGCCGTCGCATCGCCACCGCGCCCACGCGCGCGTCGAAGGAACGCCGCCTGCAGGACAAGGCCAGGCGCGGCGCGATCAAGGCCACACGCCGCGGCGAACCCTGACGGTCATCGGGCGGATCCCGGCGTGCGCGTGGCCACGAACACGCTGCCAAGGCACAGCGCCACGCCGGCCAGCGACAGGGCGGTGGGCCGCCAGCCCTCGAGCGCAGCCGAGATCGCGAGCGCGATCGGCGGAATCATCACACCGGTCATCGCGGCGCGTGCCGGTCCCACGCGCTGCGCGAGCCGGAAATAGACGAAGAACGCGATCACGGTGCCGAACAACGTCAGGTACAGCAGGCTGGCAAACCACGCGGCGCTGCGGCCGACGGCGCCCAGGCTGCCCTGCGCCGCCGCGATCGCCAGCAGCAACAGCGCGCCGTAGGTCATGCCCCAGCCGAGGATGGGCACCAGCGGCACGCCGCGCCGCGTGAGCGACAGCGTGAGCGCATTGCCGATGCAGGCCATCACCACCGCGAGCACGCCCACGCCCAGGCCGAGCGCCGCGTTGGGACGTGCGCCGGTGGCCACCACCTCGGGCCAGAAGATCAGCACCACGCCGAGCACGCCGCAGGCCGCGGCGACGAGGAAACGCCGCGTCACCGGCTGAGCGAACAGCCACCAGCCACTGAGCGCGTTGCCGAACACCATCAACGAAAACAACACCGCCACCAGCCCCGACGGGATGTGGCGCTCGGCCTCGTAGACGCCCCAGTAGTTGATGCTGTACTGGACGAGGCCCGCCAACAGGATCCAGCCATGCCAGCGGGGCTCGAGGCGCCAACGCTCGCCGCGCGCGATCGCCACCCCGAGCAGCACCAGGCCGGCCAGCAGAAAGCGCCAGGCCACCGAGTTGAGCGGCGGCGTTTCGGCCAGCTGATAAAGGATCACGTGCCAGGTGGAAGCCCAGATCAACGTGGGCACCCAGAACAGCACGCGGGGCGATTCAAGCAGACGCAAGCGCGGGAGAATATCGTCCGCCAGCGCGCCGGCCGCAGCACAGGCATGCCAGTACAGCCGCAACCCGCACAATGCCGCCGATGCACCAGCCCCCATGCTCGCTCCGCCGGCCGCCCACCGGGCTGCGCCGGAGCCCCTTCGAGGCTCCGGAGGCGCGTCAACGCCTTCGGGCGGCCGGGCGCCGCTGACATGGCGCGCGACAAGACCGTCTACACCTGCACCGCTTGCGGCGGCACCAACCCCAAGTGGCTCGGCAAATGCCCGCACTGCGGCGCATGGAACACGCTCGAAGAAGGCGTGGCCGAGACGCCTCAGGCCCAACGGCACCGCTACAAGCCGATCGCCGGATCGCAGCCGGTGGCCACGCTGTCGGAGATCGAAGCGGCCGAGATCGAACGCACGCCCACCGGCCTGGCCGAGCTCGACCGCGCGCTGGGCGGCGGCATCGTCGAAGGCGGCGTGGTGCTGATCGGCGGTGACCCCGGCATCGGCAAGAGCACGCTGCTGCTGCAGGCCGCCGAGCGGCTCGCGCAAACGATGAAGGTGCTGTACGTCACCGGCGAAGAATCCGGTGCCCAGGTTGCGCTGCGCGCGCGCCGGCTCGGGCTGCGCGAGGCGCCGCTGCGCGTGCTGGCCGAGATCCAGCTCGAGCGCATCCTGGCGGCGATCGAATCGGAACGCCCCCGGTTCTGCGTCATCGACTCGATCCAGACGCTGTTCTCCGACGCGCTCACGTCGGCGCCCGGCTCGGTGGCGCAGGTGCGCGAATGTGCCGCGCACCTGACGCGCGCTGCCAAGTCCAGCGGCACCGCGATCGTGCTGGTGGGCCATGTGACCAAGGAAGGCGCACTCGCCGGCCCGCGCGTGCTGGAGCACATGGTCGACACGGTGCTGTATTTCGAAGGCGACACGCACTCGAGCTTCCGTCTCGTGCGCGCGATCAAGAACCGCTTCGGCGCCGTCAACGAGATCGGTGTGTTCGCGATGACCGAGCGCGGCTTGAAGGGCGTGAGCAACCCGAGCGCGATCTTCTTGTCGACCCATGATGCGCCGGTGCCGGGCTCTTGCGTGCTGGTCACGCTCGAAGGCACGCGGCCGCTGCTGGTGGAGGTGCAGGCGCTGGTCGATTCCGGCGGCGTCGCGCCGCGCCGGCTCTCGGTGGGACTGGACCGCGATCGCCTGGCGATGCTGCTGGCGGTGTTGCACCGCCATGCCGGCGTGTCCTGCATGGACCAGGACGTGTTCGTCAACGCCGTGGGCGGCGTGCGCATCCAGGAACCGGCGGCCGATCTGGCGGTGCTGCTGGCGATCCACAGCTCGCTGCGCGGCAAGGCCCTGCCGCGCGGCTTTCTGGCGTTTGGCGAGGTCGGCCTCGCCGGCGAGGTGCGCCCGGCGCCGCGCGGCCAGGAGCGGCTGCGCGAGGCGGCCAAGCTGGGCTTTGCGGTCGCCCTGGTGCCCAAGGCCAATGCGCCGCGCGCCGCCGACGCGCGTGCGTTCGAGGGGCTGACGATCCACGCGGTCGAGCGCGTCGAACAAGCGATCGAGATCGTGCGCGCGCTGTAGCGCAGGCGTTATGCTTCGCGCCCTTTTTCGCCAGAGGGCTTCGATGTCACGCTTTGCCCCCCGCCCGCAGCCGCCCTATTACGCGGTGATCTTCACGTCGCAGCGCACCGAGGGTGACCATGAATACGGCGCCACGGCGGACCGCATGGTCGAGCTGGCCGCGCAGCAACCGGGCTACCTCGGCGTCGAGAGCACGCGCGACGCCTCTGGGCTCGGCATCACGGTGTCGTATTGGCGCAGCCTCGACGACATCGCAGCCTGGCGCCGCGTGCTCGAGCACACCGCGGCGCGCAACCGCGGCCGCGCGCAGTGGTACTCGCACTACGAGCTGCGCATCGCCAAGGTCGAGCGCGCCTACGGCTGGGACCGCGCCGACGGCACGCGGCCCGGCGACGGCGGTGCTTGAGCGGTGCTGAACAACCCGATTCTCGGCTGGGCGCTGGCCGCGCTGGCGGTGGCCATCGGCTATGCGCAATGGGGCTGGCAGGGCGTGGTGCTGGCCGTGACGATGATCGTGTTCTGGCTGCTGCTGCAGTTCAGCCGCGCGCTGCGCGTGCTGCGCCGCGCCGGCGCCGCGCCGGTGGGCCAGGTGCCCAACGCGGTGATGCTGCATGCCAAGTTGCAGCGCGGCCAGCGGCTGCCGCAGGTCCTGGCCGTCACCAAGAGCCTGGGCACGAAGGTGTCGGACGATCCGGAAACCTTCGAGTGGCGCGACGCCGGCGGCGACGCGGTGCGCATCGAACTGCGTGACGGCAAGGTCGACCGTTGGACATTGCTGCGCGCGGCCGACCCGGCCAACGAAACGCCCGCGCCCTCATGAGCCCGCAGCGCGCGTACTGCGCGATCGACTTCGGCACCAGCAACTCGGCCGTCGCGTTGCCGGCGCCGGGCGGCGCAGCGGTGGAGCTGGTGGCGCTCGAAGACGGCTTCACCGGCATGCCGACGGCGGTGTTCTATGCCGTCGAAGGCCTGGCCGTGCATCAGCAGCCGCAACGGCTGTATGGCCGCGCGGCAATTGCCGCCTATGTCGAAGGCACCGAAGGCCGCCTGATGCGCTCGATGAAAAGCATCCTCGGGTCGAGCCTGGTCGAGCGCAGCACCGAGGTCGGCGGCGGCCATTCGGTGCGCTACCTCGACGTGATCGGCAGCTACCTGCGCCATCTGAAGGCCAAGGCCGAAGCGCGCGCCGGCTCCGTCATCGATCGTGTGGTGCTCGGCCGGCCGGTGTTCTTCGTCGACGACGAGCCCGAGCGCGACGCCGCGGCGCAGGACGCGATGGCGCGCGTGGCGCGCGAAGCGGGCTTCACCGACGTGCAGTTCCAGTACGAGCCGATCGCGGCGGCGTTCCACCACGAGCAGACGGCGCAGCACGAGCAGATCGTGCTGGTGGCCGACATCGGCGGTGGCACGTCGGACTTCAGCGTCGTGCGCATCGGCCCCGGACGCCGCAGACGGCTCGACCGGCGCGACGACATCCTGGCCAACCACGGTGTGCACGTGGCCGGCACCGACTTCGACCGCCGCATCGAGCTGCAATACATCCTGCCGCTGGCCGGCCACGGTGCACTCGGCCCAGCGCGCGCCGACGGCGGCGCGCCGCGCGAGGTGCCCAGCGGCATCTACTTCGACCTGGCGACCTGGCACCTGATCAACACCTGCTACACGCCGGCGCGCGTGCTCGAATGGCGCGGCATGCGCGATTGGTATGCCGACGAAAGGCTGCATGCGCGATTGATGACCATCCTCACGCAACGCCTCGGCCACGCGCTGGCCGCTTGTGCCGAGGAGGCGAAGATCGCGGTGTCCGGCGTGCCCGCCGCACCGATCGACCTGGCCATGGTCGAAGCAGGCCTGGCGACGCTGCTGCGCGAGCCGCAGGCGATGGACGCGATCGCGGCCGACCGCGAACGCATCGTCGCCGCGGCGCGCGAGGCCTTGCAGCAGGCCGGCCTGCAACCCGGCCGGCTCGACGCGATGTATTTCACCGGCGGCTCCACCGGGCTGCAATCGTTGATCGATGCCATCGCTGCGGTGGCGCCGAACGCCGCCACCGTGCGCGGCGATCGCTTTGCCAGCGTCGCCACGGGTTTGGGTGTGCACGCGCGCCGCGTCTTCGAAGGCACGGCGGCCTAGAATCACCGTCCGCATCACCCGCGAAGGAAGTCCCATGTCGATGTCCGACCGCGACGGCAAGATCTGGTTCGACGGCCAGCTGGTCGACTGGCGCGACGCCAAGATCCACGTGCTGACGCACACGCTGCACTACGGCTGCGGCGCGTTCGAAGGCGTGCGCGCGTACAAGACGGCCGCCGGCAAGACCGCGATCTTCCGGTTGCGCGAGCACACGGAGCGGCTGTTCAACTCGGCCAAGATCCTGCGCATGAAGATCCCTTACAGCTTCGAGCAGGTGTGCGACGCGCAGCGCGAGGTGGTGCGCGTCAACCAGCTCGACAGCTGTTACCTGCGCCCGCTCACCTGGATCGGCGACCAGAAGCTCGGCGTCAGCCCCAAGGGCAACACCATCCACCTGATGATCGCGGCCTGGCCGTGGGGTGCCTACCTGGGCGAAGAAGGTTTGAAGAAGGGCATCCGCGTCAAGACCTCGAGCTACACGCGCCACCACGTCAACATCACGATGACGCAGGCCAAGGCGGTGAGCAACTACACCAACTCGATCCTGGCAAACCTGGAGGCCACGGAAGACGGCTACGACGAAGCGATGCTGCTCGACTCGGCCGGCTTCGTCAGCGAGGGCGCGGGCGAGAACCTGTTCGTCATCAAGGGCGGCGTGGTGTACACACCGGATCTGTCGGCCGGCGCGCTCAACGGCATCACGCGCAACACCGTCTTCTCGATCTGCGCCGACCTTGGCTTGAAGATCGTCGAGAAGCGCATCACGCGCGACGAGGTCTACATCGCCGACGAGGCGTTCTTCACCGGCACCGCGGCCGAGGTGACGCCGATCCGAGAGTACGACCGCGTCACGCTCGGCGAGGGCGCACGGGGCCCGCTGACCACCAAGATCCAGAACGCGTTCTTCGACATCGTCAACGGACGCAATCCCAAGTACGCCGAGTGGCTGACTGCGGTATGAGCCCCACACGGCTGCCCGAAGGGGCTCATTGCCGCTCGGCAGGACGGCGCGAAGCGCCAAGGGTGCATGCATGAGTGCCGACCCGAACAAATCGATCGTCGAGGTGGCCGCCAAGGACCTGCAGGGTCCGGGCGTGGTGTTCTGCCCGAACCCCAAGATGCCCCTGTGGAGCAACCATCCCCGGGTGTTCCTTGACCTGAGCGTGCAGGGTTCGGGGCGTTGCCCGTACTGCGGCACCGAATACCGGCTCAAGGCTGGCGAGAAGGTGGCCGGCGGCCACTGAACCGCCGCCCGCGTGCCCGTTCCGGCGCCGGCTCAGCGCCCGATCACGCCGCGCAGCAGATCCATCGCGCTGGGCTTCTTCGCGTCCTTCTTCTCGGCCGGCTCGGCGTCTTTCGCCTCCTGCGTGCCGCCGCGCGGCATTGACTCCATCGACGGCATTCCGACCATCGCCGAGGCCACCGACTTGACACGAACCTTGACCGCCCATTCGGGTTCCCATGGCAACTTGGGGTCGGTCGGGCGCGGCGGATGCGCGAGGTTCAGCTCGTGGCCGTACGCGATCGCACGCAGCATCGCGCCCTCGGCAAGCACGCCCTTGGGGACCGTGCAGCGCGTGGCGCCGGGCGGCAGCAGCACCTTGTCGCGCAGCCAGCGGTCGACCGCGGCGTTGGTCTGGTAGTCGATCAGGCCCATGCCCAGGTCGGGCAGTTCGCTCGATGTCCAGATCACCATGTCGTTCTGGCTGCGCGCGGCGATCGCGGCGACGAAGAAGGCGCGCGCGTTCGGCGGTGCGGTCCAGTTGAGCGCGAGCGCGCCGTCCTGGTCGAGTTGCTGCAGTTGCAGCGGCGGCATCAGGTCCTGCGCGGCGGGCACGCTGAAGCGGAAGCCCTCGGGCACGCCGTTGCCGACGAACTCATGCGCGCCCACGAGCGACGCGCCGTCGGGCACCGCGCGAGCATCGGTCGGATTGGGCCAGTGCGGACGTCCGTTCGCGGCATGCGCACCGCGTTGCGTCGCGCGGCGCGCCTGGAACACCTGTGCCAGATCGGCCGGACTGGCGTTGGCCAGATCCACCACACGCGGCTGGCCGGCGCGCACCGTGTCGCCGCAACCCCAGTACAACGAGATCCTGCCCTGCGGCTTCGGCGGATCCTGAACCACCTCGTCGTCGGTCTCGCGTGGGGCCGGCGCGGCTTCGCGCGGGGCGAGGAGCTTGAGCGCCGGGCTGAGAAAGGCCGGCGGCACGTTCTGCGTGGCCTCGGCGAGCTGGGCATTGCGCCGCGTCATCAACGTCGTGTCCACGAAGCGCCCGGCACCGCCGGACTGCGTCATCAGGAAGCTGACCTTGTTGGTGCCGCCGCCGAACAGCCCGCCGAGCGCACCCATCGGGCTGCCGCTGCCCGGTCCACCCGCGCCGCCCGGCCCGCCCATCGGCAGGCCCAGGCCCGAGAAGGTGGCCACGTCGATCCAGGCCTGGGCCTGCGGCGGTTTGACTTCCTGCTTGGGCTGCGCGCCGGCAGCAACCGCGACACAGGCAAGGGATGACGCGAAGGCGAAGGCGCGGCAGGTCTTCATGGCGATGAAGCGTGCCTCGGAGACACGCCCCCAGGTTGCCGGGTACCGACGGCGCCGCGGCGACGTGCCGTGGCGCCCGACCCGGGTTCGCCGTTATGCCGCTAATGCCGCAGCGGCGCCACCCCCACCTGCGGCAGACGCGCCAGTCCGATCTGGCGCGCGTGCTCCTCGAAGCCCTTGTTCTTCCAGAAGAACGCGCCAGGCATCGTGGTGGGCAGCACCAGCACGTAGAACAGCGCACGGCCGATCAGGCTGGTGAAGACGGTGACCGCTCCCACCAGCGCCCAGCCGGCCAGCGTGTACGCGCTGGCGCCGTCGACCGCCAGCACGGTCAGCAGACACAAGGCCAGCAGCAGATTGGCACCGAGCAGCGTGTTGCGCAGCGTGTAGGTCTTGCCGAAGGTCGTCGACTGGATGTAGTACGACGCGCCGCCCTCGTGCGCGGCCGTGCCCATTGCCTTGGCATGCGCGACGTGGCCGATGCCTTCGATCGCAAGCCCCGCGCTCAACAGCGCGCCGAACACCAGTGCGGCGGTGTCGCGCGGTGCATCGAGCGCGGCCAAGGTGCCGAGCACCACCGCGCCGGCGAGCAACGATCCGAGCGCGAGCACGCTGCCACCGAATGCGGTGGCCACCTGCCAGTGGTTCCAGAACGGCCGCGCCGGGATGCGATAGCAGCGGTTCATGTAGTACAGCCCCGCGCCGGCCCCGAGCAGCGCGAGCACGCCGGAGCCGACGCCCAGCACGCGCACCGCCGACGTGGCCGCGAGCGCGCCGATGTCAGCGCCGGACAGCGCGCGCGACAGCGCCTGGAACCAGGCGTTGCCGGGCAGGCTGGCCAGGATGTGCAGCCCGAGGCCGCCAATGAAGACGGCAATGCCCAGACCCTCGCGCGACACCGGCGAGTGGCGCAGGTTGTTGAAGCCGCGATAAAAGCGCTGCGGCTTGCCCAGGTGCATCGTCGACATGAACAGGCCGAACGCCACCAGCATGAAGTTGACGATCGCCAGCGTCGCGTACAGCGGCGATTGCGCGAACGCGGTGAAACCCGCAATGCCGGCCAGCGCGCCGCCGAACTGCAGCGCGAACGCGCCGGCCGCGGCCTGCGCGGCGAGCGTGAACAGCACCAGCGGGTTCTCGCGCGACGACAGCCGCTTCCAGTTCCACTGCGCGTCCTTGCCGCGCTTTTGGTCCACTGCGGTGCGGTAGCGGCCGTCCTCGTCGCGGTGGTACTTCACCGGCATCGAGTCGGTGCGCTTCATCTCGTCGGGCAGCTGCTTGATCTGCTGGAAACGGATGTTGGGCTTGGTGATCTCCGGCGACGGAAAGCCCGGGATCTCCACCTTGGCCTGCTCGCGCCGCTCGGGCACGGTCTCGATCACGCCGAAATCGAGCGCATTGCCGACGCAGGCGGCCACGCACGCCGGCTTCAGGCCCACCTCGAGCCGGTCCACGCACATGTTGCACTTGCTGACCTGGCCCTTCACCGGGTCGAGCTGCGGCGCGTTGTACGGGCACACCCAGGTGCAGTAGCCGCAGCCGAAGCAGGTCTCCGGGTCCTGCAGCACGGCGCCGTACTCGGTGTGCTTGGTGTAGGCGCGTGTCGGGCAACCCTTCAGACACACCGGATCGTCGCAGTGGTTGCACGCCATCGAGATGTTGAGGCGCTTGAAGTCGGGGAAGCTGCCGCCCTCGACATAACCCACCGAGCGGAACGCCAGGTGCGGCGGGTTCTCGTTCTTCTCGCTGCAGGCGGCTTCGCAGGCGTGGCAGCCGATGCAGTTGTCGGCGGTGAAATAAAAGCCGTGCTGCTTGTTGCGGTTGGGGTTGGAGCCGACCGCCGGGTTGTCGTTGATGTACATCGAGCGGCCGGGCTGGAACTGGCCCTCGGTGTGCTCGATGAGATCGATCTTCTGGCCGTAGCGGTTGCGCTCCGGCAGCGGCGTTTCAGGCAGCAGCGCGTACGGCTGCTCCTCGGTGCGCGGCTCCCACAACGGCCGTGCCGGCGGTGCCGCGGGCGCATCCTGGATGAAGGCCTCGCCGGTGAGTGGGTTGAGCTTGATGTTCAGCATGGGCCCGTCCGTCACAAAGCGGCAAGGCGGATGTCCACCTCGCGCTCCACAAAAGCCCATTCGGGCGTGGCACGAAGTGCTTGCAGCAACTCGTCGAATTCCGGTTCGTCGACCGGCGCGTACTCGAACCAGGTGATGAAGTCGAAGGGCTCGTCCGGCCCCAGATCGCGGCAGTGGTGCAACCGCCTTGCCACAGCAGGCAGATAGCGCAGTCCGGTCTCGATATGGCGCGAGCGCGCTTCGAACACGTCGCGCCGCTCGTCCTGCGTCAGTGCCCACCAAGCCGCGCTCTTGCGTAGCGGGATCAGCGCAGCGCGCGTGGATTGCGGCCGTCCCAGGCTTTGCTGACGTGCGACGAGCGCCTCCTTCTCGCCTCGCTCGACATAACGCTCGTTGCTGGTGATGCCGCGCAACACCCAGCCGCAGGCTGAATCTGGCGTGGGGCTCACCGCCACGTGTTCCACCGGCGCGAGCGGCGCGCCGACGACCGCTTGCTGCGCGATCACACGCCAGGGCCCGGCCTCGCCCCCGAGGAAGTGGAACAGACGCGCCGCGGTGTTCATCGTCAGAACGCGCGCCGTTCGAGGTTGAGGCGCGCCGCCTCGCGCTGATCGATCTTCTCGACGCGCGCGGCGTTCTGCTTGAAGGCGGGCTGGCGCGAGTACGGATCGAGCAGGCCGAGCGTCAGGCGGTTGACGCAGTCGTGGAAGTGGAACGGGATGAACAGCATGTCGCGCGGCACGCGGTGCGTGCACTGCACCATCACCACCGCATCGCCGCGCCGGCTCACCACGCGCACGTAGGCGCCGTGCGCCACGCCGAGCTCGTCGGCCGCGTCGGGGTTCATCTCCATGTACGGCGTCGGGCTGAACTTGTTGCAGTTGCCGATCTTTCCGGTGCGCGTGCGGGTGTGAAAGTGCTCGACCACGCGCCCCGAGTTGAGCCAGAACGGGTACTCGGCATCGGGCCGCTCGTTGTTGTCGATGAACGGCAGCGCGATCAGATTGGCGCGTCCGGTGTCGGTCTGGAACACGCCGTCGGTGTACAGGCGCGGATTGCCTTTGAAGTCCTGGCGCTGCTTCATCTCCAACGCGCCGGCCGGGCCGACACGCGCTTCGTCGGCCGCGGCCCGTTCGGCGCTGTACGGCCACTGGATTCCGCGCGCCGCCTCGATGCGGTCGTAGCTCATGCCCGAGATGTCGAGCGTGCGGCCGGCGCCGACCGACAGCAGCTTCATCTCCTCGAACGCGCCCTCGGGTCGGTCGGCAAAGTGGATCTTGTGGCGGTCCTCGAAGCGCTTGGCCATCTCCTTGAAGATCCAGAAGTCGGGCTTGGAGTCGGCATAGGGCTTCAACACGTTGCGCGTCAGGTTGACGCGACGCTCGGTGTTGGTGTGGCAGCCTTCCTTCTCGGCCCACACCGCGGCGGGCAAGTAGACGTGCGCGTACTCGTTGCTCTCGACGTCCTCGTAGACGTCCTGCACCACCAGGAACTCGAGCTGTTCCATCGCCTTGCGGATGCGCGGCTGGTTGGGCATCGAGGTCATCGGGTTGGTGGCCACCAGCCACAGGCCCTTGATGCGGCCGTCTTCGATGGCCGGGAAGATATCGGTCTGCGTCATGCCCCGCTTCTTGGGGAAGAAGCTTTCGTCGACGCCCCAGAACTCGGCCACCGTCTTGCGGTCCTTCTCCTTCTCCAGCGCCCGATAGCCAGGCAAACCGGAGCACGACGACCATTCGCGCGTGCCCATCGCGTTGCACTGCCCGGTGATCGACAGGCTCGTGCCGCCGGGCTTGCCGATGTTGCCGGTGACGAGGTTGAGGTTGTTGATGCCCACCACGCCATCCGAGCCGTGCGTGGACTGGTTGATGCCCATCGTCCAGATGCTCATGGCGGCCGGCGCGTTGGCATACAGGCGCGCCACCTGCCGGATGCGGTCTTCGTCGATGCCGCACACGTGTTGTGCGTGCACCGGGTCGTAGTCGCTGCTCATCACCAGCGCGCGCAGCGCCTCGATGCCCTGCGTGTGCTGCTCGATGTACGCGCGATCCTCCAGACCGTCCTTGAAGATCACGTGCAGCATCGCGTTGAGCAGCACGACGTCGGTGCCCGGCGTGATCGGCAGATGGATGTCGGCGAACTGCGCCAGCATCGTGACGCGCGGGTCGACCACGATGACGGGGAACTTGCGCTTCTCCAGTGCCTCCTTCAGGCGCCAGTAGATGATGGGGTGCTGCTCCGGCAGGTTGGAGCCAAAGGCCATCAGGCAGTGCGTGTGCTCGAAGTCCTCGTAGCAGCCCGGCGGCCCGTCGCTGCCGAAGCTGCGCTTGTAGCCCGACACGGCTGATGCCATGCACAGCGTGGTGTTGCCGTCGTAGTTGTTGGTGCCGATCTGGCCGCGCACCAGCTTGCCCAGCGTGTAGAACTCTTCGGTGAGAAGCTGTCCTGTCGAGACCACCGCGAACGCATCGCGTCCGTATTGCGCCTGGATGCGCTTGATCTCGGCGGCGCTGCGGTCGAGCGCGGCGTCCCAGCTCGCCGGCGCAAAGGTCTCGTGCGCCTTGTTGCGCATCAGCGGCACCTTGCCGCGGCCCGGTGAATCGAACAGCTCGTGCTCGAGCAGGCCCTTGATGCACAGCTTGCCGCGGTTGACGTCGGCGCCGGCATGGCCGCGGCTGGTGACAATGCGCCCCTGCGCATCGAGCCCGATCTCGATCGCGCAGCCGGTGGAGCAGTAGTTGCACGTGGTGTACTTCCACTGCTCGACGGCCTTGACCGGGATGCGGATCGGCTTGCGACCGCGGCGTCCGAAGATCATCTTGTTTGCGCTCCCTGGGTCGATCAGCAGTGCTCGCGCACGCGCGGTCCGGCCACCGGCGGCGCGAGATCGACCGCTCGCGTGGCCAACTCGCCGACATCGAGGAACACGTCGCCGCCTTCGACCTTGCAGGCGAATGGCACGGTGCACCCGTGATCGGGTGCCTTCGCCTGGCCGTCGGCAAGAGCGATCGTCCAGTTGTGCAGCGGACAGGCGACGCTGTCGCCGAACACGATGCCCTGGCTCAAGGGACCGCCCTTGTGCGGGCAGCGGTCGAGCAGCGCGAACACCCGGTCGTCGGCGGTGCGAAACAGCGCCACCGCGATGCCGCGCTCGCGCGCGACGCGCCGCGAGCCGAGCGGCGCGATGTCGTCGACGCTGCAGACATTCACCCACTCGGTCATGGCATGGCTCCTTCCGTCTTGCGCTCGGCGGCGGGCAACGGCTCGAACTGCCGCAGATCGACTTGCGCCTTGGCGTGCTCGAACCACGGATCGGGCTCGCCCTCGAGCGCGTCCTGCAGCCGCTGCCACAACGCGCGGCGGAGAACGGCGTCGTCGAGCACCTTCTTCTTCACGTGGTCGAGGCCGACGCGGTTCACGTAGTGGATCGTGCGTTCGAGGTACCAGCCTTCCTCGCGGTAGAGCTGCAGGAAGGCGCCGGAGTACTCGAGCACCTCCTCGGCGGTCTTGACCTTGCAGAAGAACTGCGCCACTTCGGTCTTGATGCCGCCGTTGCCGGCCACGTAGATCTCCCAGCCGGAGTCGACACCGATCACGCCCACGTCCTTGATGCCGGCCTCGGCGCAGTTGCGGGGGCAGCCCGACACCGCGAGCTTGACCTTGTGCGGCGCGTACATGCGCCACAGCGCGCGCTCCAGGTCCTTGCCCATCTGCGTGGAGTCCTGCGTGCCGAAGCGGCACCACTCGCTGCCCACGCAGGTCTTCACCGTGCGCAGCGCCTTGGCGTAGGCGTGGCCGCTCGGCATGCCGAGGTCGCGCCACACGTGCACCAGCTGCTCCTTCTTCACGCCGAGCAGGTCGATGCGCTGGCCGCCGGTGACCTTGACGGTGGGGATCTTGTACTTGTCCACCACGTCGGCGATGCGGCGCAGCTCCGAGGCCGTGGTCTCGCCGCCCCACATGCGCGGGATCACCGAGTAGGTGCCGTCCTTCTGGATGTTGGCGTGGCTGCGCTCGTTGATGAAGCGGCTCTGGGGGTCGTCGCGCGACTCCTTGGGCCAGGTGCTGATGCGGTAGTAGTTGATCGCCGGGCGGCAGGTGGCGCAGCCGTTGGGCGTGCGCCATTCGAGGAAGCGGAACACCGCGTCGTTGGTCAACAGCTTGTGCTCGCGGATCGCGTCGCGCACCTCCTGGTGGCTGTGCTCGGTGCAGGCACACACCGCCTTCTTCTTGGGCGCGGCGGAATAGTCACCGCCGGCGGTGAACATCAGCAGCTGCTCGACCAGCCCGGTGCACGAGCCGCAGCTCGCGCTCGCCTTGGTGTGCTTGCGCACCTCCTCCAGCGTGAACAGGCCCTTGTCCTTGATGGCCTTGCAGATCGTGCCCTTGTTGACGCCGTTGCAGCCGCACACCTCGTCGGCATCGGCCATCGCTGCGGCCTTGTTGTGGCCTTCATGCCCGGTGTCGCCGATGTTGCTCTCGCCGTGCATCAGCTTGTCGCGAATGTCGTCGACCTTGCGGCCCTCGCGCAGCAGCTTGAAGTACCAGCTGCCGTCCACCGTGTCGCCGTACAGGCAGGCGCCGACCAGCCTGTTGTCCTTGACGACCAGCTTCTTGTAGATGCCGCCCCTCGGATCGGACAGCACGATCTCCTCGGTGCCCGCGCCGCCCATGAAGTCGCCGGCGGAGAACAGATCGATGCCGGTCACCTTGAGCTTGGTGCTGACCTGGCTGCCGCTGTAGCGGCCGATGCCGAACTGCGCCAGATGCGTCGCGCACACCTTGCCCTGCTCGAACAGCGGCGCCACCAGCCCGTAGGCGATGCCGCGGTGCGCGGCGCACTCGCCCACCGCGTAGATGCGCGGGTCGGTGATGGTCTGCATCGTGTCGTTGACGACGATGCCGCGGCTGCAGTGCAGCCCGGTGTTCTCGGCGAGCTCGGTGTTGGGCCGGATGCCGGCGGCCATCACGACCAGCTCGGCGGGCATCGACGAGCCGTCCTTGAAGTGAATCGCCGCGACACGGCCATCGGGACCCGCTCTCAGCCCAATGGTCTGCGCGCCGATCAGGAAACGGATGCCGCGCTGTTCGAGCGAGGATTGCAGCAGCTTGCCCGCTGCATCGTCGAGTTGGCGTTCCATCAGCCACGGCATGATGTGCACCACCGTCACATCCATGCCGCGTTGCGTCAGGCCGTTGGCGGCCTCCAGGCCGAGCAGCCCGCCGCCGATCACGACCGCGTGCTTGTACTTCGCAGCGGCATCGATCATCGCCTGCGTGTCGGCGATGTCGCGGTAGCTGATGACCCCGGGCAGATCCTTGCCGGGCACCGGCAGGATGAACGGCTTGGAGCCGGTGGCCAGCAGCAGCCGGTCGTACTCGGCGGCGGTGCCGTCGTCGGCGATCACGCAGCGCTTGATGCGGTCGATCTTCGTGACCGTCTTGCCGGTGTGCAGCGCGATGCCGTTGTCTTCGTACCAGCTGAGCGGGTTGAGGATGATCTGGTCGATCGTCTGCTCGCCGGCGAGCACCGGGCTCAAAAGGATGCGGTTGTAGTTCGGATGCGGCTCGGCGCCGAACACAGTGATGTCGTACAGCTCGGGCGCGATCTTCAGCAGCTCTTCGAGCGCGCGCACGCCGGCCATGCCGTTGCCCACCAGCACCAGTTTCATTCGCTTCATGCGACCACCTCGACAACTTCGTTCATGCAAACGCCGGGCCAACGACACAATGCGCGCCGGAGCGCCGCTCGGCCGCTCCGAAGGCGCTCGCTCCCCAGGGGCCACGAAGGGGCTCGTTCCAAGCCTTGGGGGACGACGCGCAGCGCCAAGGGGGCCAAGTGAGTTTCGATATCGACGTCGGCCATGCCAGCGAGCGCGGGCCGAGCAGCAGCAACGAAGACTTCGCCGCCGTGTGCCGGCCGGTCGCGGCCGACGAGCCGCTCGGCTGGATCGCCGCGCTGGCCGATGGCGTGTCCACCGGCGGCGCCGGCTTGCTGGCCGCACAGACCACCGTGATGACGCTGGTGCACGACTACTTCGGCACGCCGGCCACATGGGACACCACCGTCGCGCTCGATCGGCTGATCGAGGCGCAGAACGCCTGGCTGGCCGACCACAACCGGCGCCGCGCCTGGGAGCGCGACGCCGGCACCGCGCTCACCACGCTGACGGCCGTGGTGCTGCGCGGCCACAGCTTCACGCTGGCGCACGTGGGCGACACGCGCGCGTGGCTGCTGCGCGATGGCGAATGCACGCAACTGACGCAGGACCACGTGCTGCCCGACATGCGGCTCGCGGGCCAGCTCACGCGCGCCATCGGCCTGGAGGAGCACGTGCGCGTCGACTACCTGCAGCGCGAGTTGCAGGCGGGTGACTGCCTGGTGCTCACCAGCGACGGCGTGCACCGCCCGCTGTCGCGCCAGCGCCTGGCCGCGATCGCGCGGCAGGCCAGCGACGCGCAGGCCGCCAGCGCGGCGCTGGTGCGCGAGGCGCTGGCCGCCGGCGGCGACGACAACGCCACCGCGCTGGTGCTGCGCGTGCGCGGCCTGGCCGCCGGCCGCTACGAAGACGTGTTGGGGCAGGCGCGCACGCTGCCCGTGCCGCCGCGCCTGAACGTCGGCGCGCCGCTCGATGGCTTCACCATCACGGCGCTGGTGGCCGACACCGGCGTGCACCGCCTCTACCAGGCGCGCGATGCCAGCGGCGCGCTGGTGGCGATCAAGACGCTGCACGAAAGCCGCGCCAGCGACGACGAGGAGCGCGCAATGCTGGCGCACGAGGCCTGGCTCGGCGCCCGCCTGACCGAGCGGCTGGCGCCGGGCGATGCAGCCGGCTTCGTGCGCGTGCACGAGCTGCACGAGCCGAGCGCGTTCTACGTCGTGTACGACTGGCATGCCGGCCGCACGCTGCAGCAGCGCCTGCAGGACAAGCCGCGCGCGCCGATCAGCGAGGTGGTGGCCGCGGCCATCGCGTGCGCGCATGCGCTTGGGCGGCTGCACCGTGCCGGCGTGGTGCACCGCGACATCAAGCCGGCCAACCTGCACGGCGGTGACGACGGCCAGTGGCGCATCCTCGACCTCGGCGTCGCGCTGTCGGGGCGCGAGCCCAAGGTGCAGCGCACGCTGCACGCCGGCACGCCGAGCTACATGAACCCCGAGCAGTGGGACGACGAGCCCGCCGCGCCCGATGCCGCCGGCGACCTCTACGCGCTGGGCGTCACGCTGTACCAGTGGCTCACCGGCAAGCTGCCGTACGGCGAGATCGAGCCGTACCAGCGCGCGCGCTTTCGGCGCGACCCGGCCCGTCCGTCGCGCCACGCGCCCGACGTGCCGATCTGGCTCGATCATCTGGTGTGCAAGGCGGTGGCGCGCGACGCGAAGCAGCGCTTCGAGACCGCCGAGGAACTGGTGATCGCGCTCGAACGCGGCGCCTCGCGCCCGCTGGCCGCCCCACCGGCCACGCCGCTGGCGCTGCGCGACCCTCACTCGCTGATGAAGATCGCGCTCGGCGTCTCGCTGCTGCTCAACGCGCTCCTGATCTACTGGCTGCTGTTCCTGCCGCGCTAGGCGGCCGCAGGCCGCTTTGTCACTCATGCTGGAGCCCCCGCTTGGAGGGGGCTCGGGGCAGCCGTGCATTTGCGCCCGCGGGCAGAGCGGGGCGGGCACGCCCGCCCCGCTCTGCCCAGGTGCGTGTCCATCTGATTTGCATGATGCGCATCACGACGAGCATCACCACCGCCAGCGACCCGAACCCGACGAAGCCCCACATGTAACTGCCGAGGTACTGCTTCGACAGGCCCATCGCATTCGGCACGATGCCGCCGCCCAACGCGCCGATCTCGCCGATCATCGAGCCGGCCACCGCGGTGGTGGTGGGCCAGCGCAACGGCACGAGCTGGAACAGCGCACCGTTGCCCGCGCCGAGCGCGGCGAAGCAGGCGATCAGCAGCAACGTGGTCAGCGCCAGCGACTGGTCCGCCATGCCGGCCAGCACCAGCGTGACCGCCACCACCACCAGCACGAGCGTCAGCGTGTTGACGCCGCCCCAGCGGTCGGACACCCAGCCGCCCATCACGCGCACGGCCGCACCCATGAAGGCCGCGAGCATCGTCAACTGACCCGCCTGCACCTTGCTGACGCCGAACTGGTCGTAGTAGTAGGTGGGCAGGAACGTGGTCAGGCCGATGAAGCCGCCGAAGGTCACGCCATAGATCAGGCTGAAAGCCCAGCCGTCCTTCTCGAACAGGCAGGCCACGTGTTCGCGCAGCCTGGCGTGGTTGTCGACGTCGGGCGGCTCTTTCGCGAACAGCACGATGGCCGTCATCGGCAGCGTGATCGCGGCCGCGGCGAAGGCGTACACGGTCTGCCAGCCGAAGTGCAGCGCCAATGGCGGCGCCACCAGCACCGACACCGCAGTGCCGACGTTGCCGGCGCCCACCAGCCCCATCGCCAGGCCCTTGTGCTGCGGCGGATACCAGCCCGAGCCAAGCGACAGCGCCACGCCGAAGCTGGCACCGGCGATGCCCAGCAGCACGCCCATCTTCAACAAGTCGCTGAAGCTCTCCACCATCAGCCAGCCGTACAGCATGGCCACCGCGATCAGCCCCATCTCGACCAGCGTGGCGGCCTTGCGGCCGATGTACTGCGCCAGCACGCCGAGCGGAAAGCGCATCAGCGCACCGGCGATGATCGGCACCGACAGCATCAGCCCCTTCTGCGCCGGCGTCAGGCCATAGGCCTCGCTGATGAACGGCGCCATCGCACCGTTGAGCACCCAGATGCAGCACGAGAACGCGAAATAGAGAAACGCCGCCACCAGCGTCGGCAGGTGGCCGGAGCGCGCGAAACTCGAAGCGGACGTGGACATGAAAGGCGGCGGCGCAAGAACGGCCACGCAGCAACGACTGCGCACACGCGACCGTGATGGGTTGGAGGGTGCGATGGCCGCACGCGCTCGCCGTCAACGGCCCTGCGGCCGGCAGACGAGCCTGCGTGTGGGCCGCCAGCGGACGGGCGGGCACCATCACCGATGCGGTGCGTCTTTGCACCGACGCCTCCAACCTCGCAAGCCGCATGCCAGCGGCCCCACGCCGGGGTGGCCTATGCTCGCGCGAAGCCCCACGCGATGCCCAACCACGTGACCCATGCCCGCTGAAACCGCGCTGCGCGCGCTCGTGCTGGCCGATGCGCTCGTCGAAGCCGAACTGCTCGCCGCACTGCGCGCGCTCGGCCATGCACCGCTGACGCCGGTTTCGCGCCACACGCTGGTGCACACGATGCACGCCGACGACGCGCCGCAACTGCTGGTGTGCCACATGGCGCAGCCCGACGACGCGCTGTTCGACGCGCTGGCGCAGGCGCCTGCGGCCTGCGCGCGCGTGGTGTTCACCGCCGACGCCAGCGACGCCGCGCTGGAGCGCGCGCTCGATGCCGGCGTGCACGCCTGGGTGGTCAACGGCTATGCGGCGCAGCGGCTCGATGCGGTGCTGCGGCTGGCGCGGGCGCGTGCGCGCCGCGACGCGGCGGCACGCGCCGAGCTGGAACGCTCGCGCGAGCAGCTCGACGAGCGCAAGTGGATCGAGCGCGCCAAGGGCGTGCTGATGAGCGCGCGCCGCATCGGCGAGGACGAGGCCTTCAAGCTGCTGCGCGGCGCCTCGATGCACGCGCAGCTCCGCGTGGCCGAGATGTCGCGCGCGGTGGTCGAGGCCGCGCAGCGCGCCGATGCGATCAACCGCGCCGGCCAGTTGCGCATGCTGTCGCAGCGCATCGTCAAGCTGCTGGCGCTGCGCGCGGCGCGCATCGAGGTGCGCAGCACCGCCGCGCGGCTGGCGCAATCGCGCGAGCGCGTGCAGGCCGCGCTGGCGCACCTGCACGGCGTGGGCGCCGCATTGAACGCGGCCGCCGAGCTGGCGCAGGCGGACGCCGCGTGGCGCTCGCTCGAGCCCGCGCTCGACACGCCGGCCGCGCGCACCGACCTCGTCGCGGCCGATGCGGCGGCGGCCGCGCTGCTCGAGGCCGCCGAGCGGCTCGTCGCCGCGATCGAGGCCGGCAGCGGCGTGCGCTCGGTGCGCATCGTCAACCTTTGCGGCCGCCAGCGCATGCGCGCGCAGCGCATCGTGAAGCTGGCGCTGCTGGCCAGCGTGCTCCCAGCCGCGCACGCCGGCACGCCGGCGATCGAGCACGAGATCGCCGAGTTCGAACAGGCGCTCGACGAGCTGGAACGCGCGCCGCTCACCTCGCCCGTGGTGCGCGCCGGGCTGCTGGCGGCGCGCGAGGAATGGCTGCGCCTGCTGCGCGGCCTGCACGAGGCCGGCCAGACGCAGGGGCGCACGGCGATGGCGCACAGCAGCGAGCGGCTGCTCGATCACTTCGACGCACTCACGGCCGCCTACGAGACCAGCCTGCAGGTGATCATGAATGGGTGAGCGCCCCATCAGTGCCTCATGCTCGCCTCGTGCGCTGCTGCGATCGCTTCATGCCGGCGCGTAGGCCGCTTCCTTCATCACGCCGGCCAGCGTGGTGTAGGCCTTGGCCCAGGCCTGCTTCACGTCGGCCGTGAAGCCGGCGCCCAGACCCTGCTCCAGCGTCCACAGCAGGGCCGCGCCCACGGTGTCGTAGTGCCCCGGCTTGACGCCGTACGGCACGTGTCGGATCGCCAGTTCCTTGGCCACCGGCACCACCTGGTCGAGCCTGTCGAGGCTCTCGACCACGACGTTGAGCGTCGCCATCAGCTTGGCGCCCTGCTCCTTGATGTCGCCCTTGAACATCGGCTGGACCGAAGGGTCGAGCTCGAACAGCTTGCCGTAGAACAAACCGGCGGCGGTCTCCTTGATCGGCACGACGCGCGACCAGGTGAGTTTGATCAGGTTCACTTCAGCAGGAGTCATTGCATTTCCTTTCGGGGTTCGACGAGCCAGACCATGTAGTCGACTGCCGCCCTGACCTGGTCGTCGGTCAGGTTGGCGTTGCCTCCGCGCGCCGGCATCTCCGTACCGCCTGCGCCCTTGCGCCCACCGAGCGCACTGGCATACAGGGCGGTACGGCCGCGCGCCAGGCGCGGCTGCCAGTCCTTGGTGTTCTTCACGGTCGGTGCATCCGACATGCTGTTGCCGTGGCAGTCGCGGCAGGTGCCGAGCCAGACCGTGCGACCGGCACGCAGGCGCGTATCGGAGGGCTCCGGGAACGGGCCGGCGCCCTGCGCGATGGCGGCGCCGTGCGCGGCGAGCGCGGCACAGACGAGCAGCATGCGAAACGGCGCTGCGCCCATCACTTCATCGGCAGCCGCAACACCACGCCGCCCATCACGTCGCCCATCTTGAAGTCGCGCTTCGGGCTGTCCTTGTGATCGTTGTGGCAGACGATGCAGGCCTTGGCCACCGCCTTGTCCGGATAGACGGCGGTGAAGAACTTCTTGCCGCCGAGCGTCTCCTCCTTGTAGAACGGCGCGCCGCTCTTGACCACCGCGGCCAAGCCCTCCTTCTCCACGGCGGTCTTGGGTGCGTTCTGCTTGTTGACCGCCCAGTCCGACAGCAACGCGTAGCTGAAGCCCGCGCCCTTCTCCTGCACCATCTCCGCGCCATAGCGGAACATCTGCGCCGGCAGCACCAGCGCCTTGTCGTCCTTCCAGTGCTCGCTGGCCTTGATCACCTTCTCTTCGTTCTGTAGCCGGTTGACGATCAGCCGCGTGTACACGGTGCGGTCCGACTCCATGATCATGTGCAGCGAGTCGGCAATGTCCTTGTACGACCAGCCGGCGGCGGCCTGCGCGAGCGCGCCGCCGCAGGCCAGGCAGGCGGCCGCGGCAAGGACGGTGGAAATGCGGGAAAGGGACAAACGTTTCATTGGGAAGACCCTCCGGGTGAAGAAGCGTTGGAGCGGCAGCGCAAGAGCAGCGCGGGGCTCATGAGCCACCCTTTGCTGCGCTTGCGCCCTTGCGGCGCGACTGATCGGCACGGCGCTCGGCGTCGAGCGCCATCTCGATGCTGTTGACATGCACCGCCGGGCGGCCGGCGAAGTTGCGCTCGACCAGCGCACGATCGGCCAGCGCGTCGAGGCTGAAGGCCAGGCCGTGGCAGCCCAGGCAGACGCTGCGCAATTGCTTGTCCGAGGGGCGCAGGTTGTCGTTCTGGTTGTGCTGCACCAGCGTGCGCCGGACGTCTTCGGTGCGGTGTTCCACGCGCGGCAGGTGGCAGGCGGCGCACGGCACGCCGCTGCCGGGCGGCAGCGTGCCGGCCAACTCGCCGCGCCACAGCGCGGCATGCGGCGAGGCCTGCCAGGCGCGGCTGTGCCGGTCGTCGTGGCAGCCCAGGCAGGCATCGGCCGCCGCCTGCCGGGTGTCGAAGCGGTGCGCACCGTGGCAGCTCGTGCAATCCAGACTGCGCTCGGCGGCGTCGGCTTTCATCGCGATGCGCGCCATGGCCGGCTGCATCGCGCCCAACCCGGCGGCTTCGCGCATGCCATGTTTGCCGGCGCCGAAGCCGCGCACCTCGTCGGCATGGCAGCCTGCGCACGCCGCGCGCGGCGGCTTGTCGGCCCAGCCGGCGTCACCGCTCGGGGCGTGGCAGCCGCTGCAGTTGACGCCATTGCGGGCATGGCTGCTGGCCAGCCAATCCTGCGCGATCGCCGGCGTGGCGTGGCTGCCGCCGTCGTGCGCCTGCAGCGGCCGCAGCGGAAAGCGCTCGGACGGATAGCTGCCGATCTCCTCGGCCACGCGCGCGAAATCGCGCGCCGGGCGCTGCGTCTTCTGCAGCAGCGCCGGCTGCGGCGCGTGCTTGAGCATGAAGTCCTCGTACAGCGCGCGGTTGTCGTGGAAGTTGTGGCAACCGGAACTGGCGCAACCGGCGAAGCCGAGCCCGGCGTGCGTGGGGCGCTCCTGTGCGATGTCGGCATGGCAGATGACGCAGAAGTCCTGCGGCAGCGTGAGCCCGGCGGCGTGCGTGATGCCCGGCTGGTGCTCGACGTGACAGGTGACGCAGCGCGCGGCGTCCAGCCGTGCCGCGCGTTCGGCGTTGCGCGGATCGGTGAACTTGCTGCGCGGATGCGAGTCGCGCGCCTCCTTCAGCTCCGCGCCGTGGCAGCGCATGCACGCGTCCTGCAATGCGTCGGGCCCGGCGAACGCGGCGCCGCCGTGGCAGCTCTCGCAGCGCAGCTCGATCTGGTGGTGGCCGTGCGAGGTGCCGCCGGGCAGGAACGCGCGGCGCAGCGTCCAGCGCGGCGATTCCTTGGCCTCGCTGTCCAGCGCGAGGCCGGCACCGAGCGCGCCGGCCAGCACCAGCGACAGCAGCGCCCACAGCGCCCACAAGCGCGCGCGCGTCACCAGCGGCCCCCGAAGAAATAGAACTTCAGCACGTGCAGCGCCAGCAGCACCGGCAGCGGCCACAGCAGCAGCACGTGCGTCCACACCGCATGGCGGCGCCAGGCGCGCGCCAGCGCCGGCCAGCGGTGCTCGCGTGCGACGCTCAGGCTGCCTAACGCGCCAGCGGCCGCGGCACCGAGCAGCGAGAGCGACAGCACGAAGTTCAGGTTGGCACCCAGGCGCGCGCCGCTATGCACCACCAGCACCGCCAGCGCGGCCAAGCCGATCACACCGTGCGCGACACGCCAGCCGTCGAAGCGGCCGAGCGCGATGCGGCGCACGCGCTTGCGCAGACCGAGCGTGGCCAGCGCGAGCATCAGCGCCAGCATCAGATAGCCGCTGATCTGCTTGATCTGCGCGTTGCGCCACAGCAGGTCCCAGCGCCAGCGCAGCGCGGCGCTGTCGGGGTAGTCGATCGCGGGCAGCAGCAGCAGTGCGAGCGCCGCCAGCGCGGCGACGATGCCGGCGCGCCACAGCCACACCGCGCCGAGCACCGGCTCCGGCGCCGCGCTGCCGCCGAGCAGCGCCTGCAGCTGCGGCCGGCAGGTGCCACACACGCTCGAGGCGCCGGTGGCCGCGCACAGCGCCTGCGGCGTCGCGGCACCGCCGGCGATCGCCTCGCGCAGCGTGCCGCAGCTCACGCCGGTGCACTGGCAGACGATGGCGGCGTCGGGCCATGCCGTCACCTCCGCCGCCTCGGCCTGAGCCCACAGCCGGCCGTGGCGGCGCAGGCGCCAGCGCTGCCAGGGCCACACGCGGCGGCCGGCCGTCACCGCTTCCTGCACACGCGCCACCTCGTCCCAGGAGCCCACCGCCGTCGCACCGACCAGGCGCCCGCGCTCGAGCACCACGCTGCGATAGGTGCGTTGGCTGGCATCGGCATGCGCGACGGTGCGTGCACCCGGCGGCACGTCGTCGCCGACGGCACCGATGCTGAACACCGGCGTGCCGACCACCTTGAGCCGCGCCGCGCTCACCGAGCCGCTGTACGCGGCGCCGCCGCCGGCCACCGCGTGCGCGGCAACCGCCGCCTGCTCGAAGCCCGGCGCCACCAGGCCATAGACGCGGCCGCGATGCTCGGCGCACTCGCCGATGGCGAAGACACGCGGATCGGCGGTGCGCAGGTGGTCGTCCACGCGCACGCCGCGGCCGATCGGCAGCCCGGCCTGCAGCGCGAGCTGCACCTGCGGCACGATGCCGGCGGCCACGATGAGCGTGTCGCACGCCAGCAGCGTGCCGCTGCGCAGCAGCAGGCGCTGCACGCGCTCGCGGCCCTGCACCTCCTTCAGCGCATCACCGGTCACCACCTGGATGCCGCAGGCCTGCACTTCGGCGCGCAGCACGGCGGCGCCGCCATCGTCGAGCTGGCGCGCCATCAGGCGCGCGCTGTGCTCGAGCACGGTGACCTCGGTGCCGAAGCGGCGCATCGCACGCGCCGCCTCCAGCCCGAGCAGGCCGCCGCCCACCACCACGGTGTGGCGGCTGCGCACGCGCCGCGCCATCAGTCGCTCGGCATCGCGCAGATCGCGAAAGGTCAGCACGCCGGCCATCGTGATGCCCGGCACCTGCGGCACGACCGGGCGCGACCCGGTGGCCAGCACCAGCTGCCGGTACCGCTGTGTGTGCCCGCGCGCGTCGACCACCTGGCCGCCTTCGCGGTCGATCGTGACCACCGCGGTGCCCAGCCGCATCTCGATGCGGCCGATGCCGTGCGCCGCCGTTTCGTCGACCATGCCAGCCCAGCCCAGCTCGCCGGCGAGGAACGACGACAGCCGCACGCGGTTGTACGGCGGCAGCGCTTCGTCACCGTAGACCACGATGTCAATGTGCGGCGCACGCCGCGCCAGCTCCTGCGCGAAGCGCATGCCCACCGGCCCGGCGCCGACCACCACGACCGGCGGCTCGGCTGTTGCACGCGCCGCCGGCAGTGCGTGCCGCACCGCCGCAGCACCCGATACAACGATCGGGTCGGGGGCGAGCGCGGTGCGCTGCGACATGCCTGTGTACTGCGGCGGCGAAGGGACGGCCTCAGTGCTGGTGCCCGCAGCTCTCCAGGAAGCCGAGCAGCTCCTCGCGCAACTCGTAGTAGCGCGGGTGCGCGAGCAGGGCTTCGCGGCTGCGCGGACGCGGCAGCGGCACCTCCATCACGCGGCCGACCTTGGCGCGCGGGCCGTTGGTCATCATCACCACGCGGTCGGCCAGCAGGATCGCCTCGTCGACGTCGTGCGTGACCATGATCGCGGTGACGCGGTTGCGCGCCCACACCTCCATCAGCACCTCTTGCAGCTCCCAGCGCGTCAGCGCGTCGAGCATGCCGAACGGCTCGTCGAGCAGCAGCAGCTTGGGCTGCAGCGCGAAGGCGCGCGCGATGCCCACGCGCTGCTTCATGCCGTTGGACAGCTCGCTCGCCTTCTTCTTCATCGCCGAGCCGAGGCCCACGCGCTGCAGGTAGTAGCCCGCCGTGTCGGCGCGCTCGGCTGGCGTGGCATGCGGAAACACGCGCGCCACACCGAGCATGACGTTGTCGAACGCGGTCAGCCACGGCACGAGGCTGGGCGATTGGAAGACCAGGCCGCGGTCGGGACCGGCATCGCGCACCTCGCGCCCGTCGAGCACGATCACGCCTTCGCTGATCTCGGCGAGGCCGGCCATCATCGACAGCACGGTGGACTTGCCGCAGCCCGAATGGCCGATCAGCGAGACGAACTCGCCCTTGGCGATCTTCAGCTCGAAGCCGTCCACCACCGCCTGCGGGCCGGCCGGTGTCGGGTAGACCTTGACCACCCGCGAGAACTCGGCAAAACGATCGTCGTGGCTGCGCGCGGCGCCGCCTTCGCCGCCGGACGGAGCCGCTGGGTGGTCCGGCAGCGCCTGCGCCCTGGCCTCGGCTTCGATGCACGCGGCCAGGTCCGCATGGCGCATGCGCAGCAGCTCGGGCAGCGTCTTGCTCGGCGCCGCGTGCAGCGCAGCGGGCTTCAGCGCCGGCAGCGCGATCACCTCGGCGCTGCGCGTGCCGGCGTGTGCGTGTGCCATGTCGAGCAGGTATTGCGTGATCTGGCCGCGCAGTTGCCGGAAGCGCGCGTCGTGGTTCATCGCCAGCCGGTCGCGCGGCCGCTCGATGTCGACCGCGAACGAAGGACCGAGCTTGGCGCGCGGCCCGATCTCCAGCGGGATCACGCGGTCGGCGAGCATCAGCGCCTCGTCGACGTCGTTGGTGATCAGCAGCACCGTCTTGCGGTTCTCGCCCCAGATGCGCACGATCTCGTCCTGCAGCTGCGCGCGCGTCAGCGCATCGAGCGCCGACAGCGGCTCGTCGAGCAGCAGCACGTCGGGGTCGGTGGCCAGCGCGCGCGCCACCGCCACGCGCTGGCGCATGCCGCCCGAAAGCTGCGCCGGCTTCTTGTCCACTGCGGCCGACAGGCCCACCATCGACACGTAGCGCTTCACGCGCTCGGCACGCGCCGCCGCGACGTCGGAAGCGAACACGCGGTCGACCGCGAGCGCGACGTTCTCGCGCACCGTGAGCCAGGGCATCAGCGAGTAGCTCTGGAACACGACGCCGCGATCGGGCCCCGGCCCGGTGATCGGCTGCCCCAGGTGGAGCGCCTGCCCGGCATCGGGCGTGGTGAGTCCGGCCAGCAGGTTGACGAGCGTGGTTTTGCCGCTGCCCGAGAAGCCGACGATGGCGACGAACTCACCGGGCTCGATGCGCAGGTTCACGTCGTGCAGCACTTCGCTGCGGCCGCGGCCGCTGCCGTAGCCCTTGGCGATGCCGCGCAGCTCGAGCGCGGCCGCGGCGCTCACCGGCTGCAACGCGGGGGCGGCAGCGGCGCGCGCTTGCGTGCGCGCCAGCGGGGCACGCGCGGCGGCGCCGTGCAGGCTCTTGATGGCGAATTCCATCGCGAACCTCCGCTTCAGCGCTTGGCCGCGAGCTGCTGCGCCAGCAGCATCACGCGGTCCAGGCCGAAGCCGATGATGCCGATCGTGAAGACGGCGACCAGGATGCGGCCGAGCGAATCGGAGCTGCCGTTCTGGAACTCGTCCCAGACGAACTTGCCCAGGCCCGGGTTCTGCGCCAGCATCTCAGCGGCGATCAGCACCATCCAGCCCACGCCGAGCGACAGCCGCATGCCGGTGAAGATGAACGGCAGCGCCGACGGCAGGATGATCTTGCGCACCCGCGTCAGCAGCGGCAGCTGCAGCACGCGGCCCACGTTGACCAGATCGCGGTCGACCGAGGTCACGCCGACCGCGGTGTTGATCAGCGTCGGCCACAGCGAGCACAGCGTGACCGTGATCGCGGAGATCAGGAATGACTTCTCGAACAGCGGCGGCCCGCTGGTGACGTACAGCGCACTGACGATCAGCGTCACGATCGGCAGCCAGGCCAGCGGCGACACCGGCCTGAAAATCTGCACGATCGGGTTGATCGCCGCCTGCACGATCTTCGACGAGCCGGCCAGGATGCCCAGCGGCACCGCCACCAGCGAGGCCAGCACGAAGCCGGCGAACACCGTGAACAGGCTGGTGCCGATCTGGTCGAGATAGGTCGGCTTGCCGGTGTAGGCCGGGCGGGTGGGCACGTAGCCGGGCTCGGCCGCCAGACGCTCCTGGATGCGCGCCTCCTGGCGCTCGTAGAAGGCGGCGCGGCGAGCACGTTCGGCCACATGGTCGTCCCACAGGGCCTTGGCCTGCTGCACCACGGCCACCGGGCCGGGCACCGCGCCCAGGCTGGTCTGGATGCGCGCGGCCAGCGCCGACCACAGCAGCAGGAACAGCGCGAACGCGATGACGGGCACGCCCGCCGACAGCATCAGCGCGCGCGCGGCCTCGCGCGGATCGGCGCGGCCGCCGCCGATGAATCTTAGGATCGCTTGCATGGTGAGAGGTCCCTCGTGAGGTCAGGCCTTGTCCGCGGACTTCAGGCCGATCTTGAATTTGCCCAGGTACTCGTTGGGCTTGCGGCCGTCGTAGACGATGCCGTCGATGAAGCCGCCCTGCTGGCCCTTGAAGCCGTCGGACTTCATCGGGAAGTCGCCTTCCTTGGCCTTACCTTCGGCGATCAGCGCCTTGGCCGCCTGCAGGTAGATGTCGGGGCGGTAGACCTTCTTCGCGGTCTCGAAGTACCAGCTGTCGGGCTTGGACTCGGCGATCTGGCCCCAGCGGCGCATCTGCGTCAGGTACCAGATGGCGTCGCTGTAGAACGGGTAGGTCGCGTGGTTGCGGAAGAAGACGTTGAAATCGGGCGCCGGGCGCTTGTCGCCCTTCTCGAACTCGAAGGTGCCCGTCATGCTATTGGCGATCACCGCCGCATCGGCGCCCACGTAGTTGGGCTTGGACAGGATCTTCACCGCCTCGATGCGGTTGGCCATCGACGCATCGAGCCACATGCCGGCGCGGATCAGCGCCTTCACCACGGCGACGTGGGTGTTCGGATGTTTGTCGGCCCAGCCCTGCGTGACGCCGAACACCTTCTCGGGGTTGTGCGCCTGGATCTGGTGGTCGGTGATCACCGGCACGCCGATGCCCTTGAACACCGCCTGCTGGTTCCAGGGCTCGCCCACGCAGTAGCCGTTGATGGTGCCGGCCTCCATCGTGGCCGGCATCTGTGGCGGCGGCGTCACCGAGATCAACACGTCGCCCTTGACGGTGCCGGTGACGTCGCTTGGCGTGTAGAAGCCCGGGTGCAGGCCGCCGGCGGCGAGCCAGTAGCGCAGTTCGTAGTTGTGCGTCGAGACCGGGAAGACCATGCCCATCTTGAAGGGCTTGCCGGCGGCCTTCCACTTGTCGACCACCTTCTTCAGGTACTCGGCCTTGATCGGGTGCTGCACCTTGCCGTCGGCCGTGGGCAGCAGCGGCTTGAGGTCGTTCCAGACCTCGTTGGAGACGGTGACCGCGTTGCCGTTCAGGTCCATGCTGAAGGCGGTGATCACGTCGGCCTTGGTGCCGAAGCCGATGCTGGCGCCCAGCGGCTGCCCGGCGAGCATGTGCGCGCCGTCGAGCTGCCCGTCGATCACGCGATCGAGCAGCACCTTCCAGTTGGCCTGCGCCTCGATCGTGACGCTCAGCCCTTCGTCCTCGAAGAAGCGCTTCTCGTAGGCGATGACCAGCGGCGCGCAGTCGGTGAGCTTGATGAAGCCGAACTTCAGCGACTCCTTCTCGGGATAGGCCTTCTTCTGTGCCTGCGCGGAGCGCGGCAAGCCGAGGCCCGCGGCCGCGGCGGCACCGGCAAGGGCGGCACCAACGAGGCGGCGGCGGTCGTTGCGGAGGGGCGAGTTCATGGCGATGGCTCCTTCAGTCAGTGATTCGATCGGTATGGTCGGGAGATGAAACGAAACGGCAGCGATGGGCGCGAAGACTGTCCACCGATTGACTCGCTAGGCGTACGCCTGTGCCGGCAGTGCGCGGATGGAAAAGCCGTCGGCGTAGGCGGCCGGCTCGTTGCCGCTCCACTCGATGCCGTCGATCAGGCGGCTGGTGCGCATGTCGCTTCCGGGTACGGCCACGCCCACCTGCGCCGCCGCCTCGCGGTACAGCGCGGTCTGCTGCACCGCGCGCGCGACGCCGAGATAATCGGGATGCTCGGCGAGCAGCCCCCAGCGCTTGTGCTGCGTGAGGAACCACATGCCGTCGGACAGGTACGGATAGTTGACCGCGCCGTCGGCGAAGAACTTCATGTGGTTGGGGTCGTCCCAGGTGCGGCCCAGGCCGTCCTGGTAGCGGCCGAGGATGCGCTGGTTGATCGCCTCGACGCTGGTGTTGACGTAGCCCTTGGCGGCGATGGTCTCGGCCATCCTCAGCTTGTTGTGCACGCTGGCGTCGATCCAGCGGCTGGCCTCCAGCACGGCCATGATCACGGCGCGGCAGGTGTTGGGATGCCGCGCGACGAATTCGCCGGTCGTGCCGACCACCTTCTCCGGGTGGTCCTTCCAGACGTCCTGGCTGGTGGCCGCGGAGATGCCGATGCCATCGATGATGGCGCGGTGGTTCCACGGCTCGCCGACGCTGAAGCCATCCACGTGGCCGCGCCGCATGCTGGCCACCATCTGCGGCGGCGGCACGGTGATCACGCGGGCGCCGCGAAGCGGATCGATGCCCGCGCTGGCCAGCCAGTAGTTCAACCACATCGCGTGTGTGCCGGTGGGGAAGGTCTGCGCGAAGGTGTAGACGCGCTGCTCCGCAGCCATCAGCCGGGCCAGCGTCTCGACGTTGACCGCGCCCTTGTCGGCGAGCTTGCGCGACAGCGTCAGGCCCTGGCCGTTGTTGCTGATCGTCATCAGCACGGCCATGTCCTTCTTCGGGCCACCCACGCCCATGTGCACGCCGTACACCAGGCCGTAGAGCACGTGCGCCATGTCGAGCTCGCCGCTGACGAGCTTGTCGCGCACGCCTGCCCAGCTGGCCTCGCGCGTGGGAACGATCCGGATGCCGTACTTCTTGTCGAGGCCGAGCACCGAGGCCATCACGATGCTGGCGCAGTCGGTGAGCGGCATGAAACCGACCTTCACCTCCGTCTTCTCCGGTGCGTCGGAGCCGAGCGCCCAGGCGTGGCGCTGCGGTGTGCCCGCGGCGGCGCCGATGGCCGCGGCCGCCTGCAGCCAGCGGCGCCGCGTGAGATCGAGCGCTCGTGGACGCTTGTCTCGAGTGTCCTGGACCGGAACGATCGAACGATGCACCGTGCGAGCCTTTGCCTGACGAACTGATCGGTGCCAAAACAAGAAGGCGCCCGTGACCGTGCGCTCGCGCAGCACGACCATCGGACGCCTTTGTCCTGAACCCCGAGGGTTCGAATTTCACGACGCGGTTCGCCGTTGAACCGCAGGCCTCATCTCGCAAGCCGCGTGCCAGGGCTATGCCCGGGGCGGGCCCGTGACTTTCTGCTCAACACGCGGCCCGGCGCACCAATCCGGCATGCCGGCGCGGTGCAGCGCACCAAACGTGCGCCACGCGGTGGCCGCGCGGCCGCACGCTTCACCCGATCGAGCGTGCTTCAGCCGAACAAGTCGCCCACCTCGAGCAGCCGCTGTGCAACCTCCGCCACGGTGAGCCCCTGGTTCATCGCCGTGCGACGCAGACGCGCATAGGCCTCGGGCTCGCTCAACTGATGACGCGTCATCAGCAGTTGCTTGGCGCGCGCCACGATCACCTGCGCCTTGTCACGCTCGCGCCCGCGCGCGGCCTGTACGCGCAAGGCGCGCTCGTGCTCGAAGCGCGCGATCGCCACGTCGATCACCGGGCGCACGCGCTCGGGTGCCATGCCGGCCACCACGTAGGCCACCACACCCTGCGCCACCGCCTCGCGCACGTGTGTGGGGTCGTGCTCGTCGGTGAACAGCACGATCGGACGCGGCGCATCGCGCGATGCCCACACCACGTGCTCGATCGCGTCGCGCGCGCCGCTCTCGGCGTCGACCACCAGCACGTCGGGTGCGAGCGCGGTCAATCGATCGTGCAGATCGGCGTCGGCCGGCAGCACGGCACCGACGCGGTAGCCAGCATCGCGCAGGCCGCCCACCAGCACGCGCAGGCGGTCGGCCTCGGCCCAGCCGTCCTCGTCGTCGAGGTCGGGCACCGTGGCCGCCGCGGTGATGACGGCCAGCACCAAGTCGCCGCTGTTGCTCACGGCGCCACAGGCTGCAAGATGCAGGCCACGCGGCGCCCGCCGCGCCCCCCGGAACGCGCAAAACCGCCTACAGCGTCAACTTGCCCGCGAACACCACCGGCCCGGTGGGCGCGCCGCTCGGCGAGCCGCCGGGCGGCTCGACACTGACGGCGAGCGCCGACGTGTTGGCCGTGTTCAGCACTTCCTTCGGCAGCTTGTCGCGCGCGATCACGGTGGCGCCGCTACTGGAGATCAGGCCCAGCGAACGCGGCGCACCTTGCGGCGGCACCGCCCACAGCTCGAGCACACGATCGGTCTGCACCGCCACCGGTTGCAGCGGCCGCGTGACGAGCGAGCGCCCGTCGGCCGAGAAGCTGGCCACGAACGAGCCCGGCGGCTGTGCGGCGTCGCCCGTGCCCTGCAGCACCACGACGATCGGCGGCGCCTGCGGCGTGGGTACCGACAGCAGCAGCGCCAGCGCGAATGCGGCGGTGGTCGCCACACCCGACACGGCGCGCCAGACGCCGACACGCTGTGGCCACGGCAGCGGCTTGGCCGCCGCGGCGAGCTGCGGCCACAGCTTGCGCTCCACACCCTGCCACACGCGCAGCGGCGGCGACTGCGGCGGCAGCACCGCGGTGAGCGGAATCAGGCGGTCCTGCCAGCGGCGCACCGCGGCGCGCAGCGACGCGTGCGCGATCAGCAAGGATTCGAAGCGCGTGCGCGCGCGGCCGCGCAACGTGCCGGCCACGTATTGCGCGGCCAGCGCATCGGCGAGATCGGGTTTGGCGTAGTCCATGTCAGCACCGCCCGGGCTTCTTCATCTCAGACTCCCACCGCGTCGCGCTGTGCGGCACGCTCCAGGCACTCCTTCAGCGACATCAGCGCGCGCCGCACCCAGCTCTTCACCGTGCCCAGCGGCTGGTGCAGGTGCGCCGCCACCTCGGCGTGCGACAGCCCGTCGAAGAACGCCAGCGCCACGCTCTGGCGCTGCGCCGCGCTGAGTCCCTGCATGCAGGTGTTCAGGCGCCGCGCGTCGCCCGCCTGTGCCAGCAGGTCCGCGGGGCCGGCCGACTCGTCGGCCATCTGCTGGTCGAGATCCGGCCGGTCGTCGTCATCGTCGTCGCGGTGCACGCTCTGCAGCACCGGCTGCGACTGCGCGCGGCGCAGCGAGTCGATGGCCTTGTTGCGTGCGATGCTGGTGAGCCAGGTCATCGGCTGCGACTGCGCCGCATCGAAGCTGCCCACTGCGCGCCAGACGTTGACGTACACCTCCTGCAGCAGGTCTTCGGCCAACGCGCGGTCACGCTGGATGCGCAGCACCACCGCGAACAGGTGACCGCTGGTCAGGTCGTACAGGCGCGCGAAGGCGTCGCGGTCGCCCAGCGCCGAACGCGACATCAGTTGTGCCAGCTCGTGGCTGCGCGCGGCCCAGGTGCTGCGCTCGGTGGTGGTGTCCACGGGTCCTCTCCTGCTTCGGCGCACGCGGCTGCCTACAATGCGCGCCCATGAAGAGCGCGCAGGAATACATTCTCACGCTGTCGTGTCCCGATGCCACCGGCATCGTGCATGCGGTGTCGGGCCTGCTGTACCAGGCCGGCTGCAACATCGTCGACTCGCAGCAGTTCGGCGACGTCGACGGCGACGACGCCACCGGCCGCTTCTTCATGCGCGTGCACTTCGCCGCGCCGCCGCAGCTGGCCGACACCGCCACCTTGGCGGCGCTGTTCGGCCACGTGCGCAAGCAGTTCGACATGGCGTTGCATTTCCATGCGCGGGCCGAGCGCGCCCGCGTGCTGCTGATGGTGAGCCAGCACGGCCACTGCCTGAACGACCTGCTGTTTCGCGTGAGGAGCGGCCAGCTCGCGATCGACGTGCCGTGCGTGGTGTCGAACCACCGCACGCACGAGGAGCTGGTGAAGAGCAACAGCATCGCGTTCCACCATCTGCCGCTCGCGCCCGGAGCCGATGCGGCCGCCAAGCAGGCGCAGGAGGCGCAGCTGCTGGCACTGATCGAGCGCGAACGCATTCATCTGGTGGTGCTGGCGCGCTACATGCAGATCCTGTCGCCGCAGCTGTGCACGCAGCTCGCCGGCCGCGCGATCAACATCCACCACAGCTTCCTGCCAAGCTTCAAGGGCGCGCGGCCGTACGCGCAGGCGCATGCGCGCGGCGTCAAGCTGATCGGCGCCACCGCGCACTACGTGACGCCCGACCTCGACGAGGGTCCGATCATCGAGCAGGACGTGGCGCGCGTCGACCACGCCTGCTCCACCGACGAGATGACCGCCGCCGGCCGCGACGTCGAGTGCCTGGTGCTGGCGCGTGCCGTGCGCTGGCACGTGGAGCACCGCGTGCTGATGAACGGGCACAAGACGGTGGTCTTCCGCTGAACCCCTGCCATGGCGATGCCCCGCCCGCCCGCCGCACACCTGCAGGCCACGCCGGACGACGTGGAAGCGCAGTTCTACGAGGCGCTGCGCGAGGCCGATCTCGACAAGCTGATGGCGGTGTGGTCCGACGATGACGACATCGTCTGCGTGCATCCCGGCGGCCCGCGCGTGATCGGCGCGCGCGCCATCCGCGCGTCGTTCGAGGCGATCTTCAAGCGCGGCGGCATCCCGGTGCGTGCCGGCTCGGTGCGCCGCGTGGTGTCGCTCGACAGCGCGGTGCACAACCTGATCGAAACCGTGACCATCGAAAGCAGCGAGGGCCTGCAGCAGGGGTTTGTCGTCGCGACCAACGTCTACAGCAAGAGCACGCAGGGCTGGCGCCTGGTGGCGCACCACGCCAGCCCGGGCAGCGTGCAGGAGCCGGGCGAGCCCGACGAGGCGCCTTCCACCTTGCACTGATGGGCCGCACGCACGCCGACCTGCCCCAGACCTTGCGCGCGCCACACTGGTTGCCGGGCGGCAACCTGCAGACGATCTGGCCGGTGCTGTGCTCACGTGCCCCTCCCGCCGTGCCGTGGCGGCGCGAACGCTGGGACACCCCCGACGGCGACTTCATCGACGTCGACTTCGTCGATGCCGCCCCTGCGCAGGCGCCGCTGCTGGTGCTGCTGCACGGCCTGGAAGGCTCGTCGCAGAGCCACTACGCGCGCGCCTTCGCACATTGGGCGCACAGCCACGGCTGGCGCTTTGCGGTGCCGCACTGGCGCGGCTGTTCCGGCGAGATCAACCGCGCGCCGCGCGCCTATCACTCGGGGGACTACGAAGAGGTCGACTGGCTGCTGACGCGCTTGCGCGCCGCGGCGGCTGCGCCGCCATGCGTGGTGGGTGTGTCGCTGGGCGGCAATGCGCTGCTGCGCTGGGCCGGCGAAAACGGCGCTGCAGCCGCCACGCGCGTGCGTGCGCTCGCCTCGGTGAGCGCGCCGCTCGATCTGGCCGCGGGCGGGCTGGCGATCGGACGCGGCTTCAACCGGCTGGTGTACACGCGTATGTTCCTGCAGACCATGAAGCCGAAGGCGCTGGCCAAGCTGGCGCAGCACCCGGGCCTGTTCGACCGCGAGAAGCTGCGCGCCGCCCGCACGCTCCACGAGTTTGACAACGTGTTCACCGCGCCCCTGCACGGCTTCAGGGACACCGACGACTACTGGGCGCGCGCGTCGGCCAAGCCGCACCTGGCGCGCATCCGCGTGCCGACGCTGGCGCTCAACGCGCGCAACGATCCGTTCGTGCCGGCGGCCAGCCTGCCGCGTGACGGCGGCTCGCACGTGACGCTGTGGCAGCCGCCGCACGGCGGCCACGCGGGCTTTCCGGGCGGCGCGTTCCCCGGCCATCTGATGTCCCTGCCCGACGCGGTGATGGGCTGGTTCGCCCGGCACGCATGAGCTAAGGTCGTCGCCGTGGACGACATCGTCAAGGCTGCGCTGAAGAAGTGGCCCAGTGTGCCGCACTGCTACGGCTGGCTCGCGCTCGACGCGCGCGGCCAGTGGTTCATGCGCGACGAGCGCATCCAGCGCGCCGGCGCGTTTCCGCAGGTCAAAGGCAGCGTGATCCGCCACGACAAGCTGCTGGAGTTCATCCACCGCAACTACGAACACGACGCGCGGGGCTGCTGGTTCTTCCAGAACGGGCCGCAGCGCGTCTACGTGGAGCTCGAGGCGGCGCCGCTGGTGTGGCGGCTGGCCTGGCAGCACGACGCGCTCAGCGTGCGCGCGCACACCGGCGAGCCGGCCACGGTGCGTTCGAGCTGGGTCGACGAGCACGGCCGCCTGTTCCTCGACGCACCGCGCGGCTTCGGCATCGTGCACAGCCAGGACATGCTCGACGCCGCGCAGGCGATCGACCAGGGCCTGTGGTCGCCGCAGTCGCTGCCGTTCGCGGCGATGCCGCAGCGCTTCGGCTTCGTGCTGCAGCCCCAGCCGGTACGCGCCCCCGAAGCGCACTGATCGATCGCCCAGCCACCTGCCCGACATCCTGGCTCCGCCGTTGCTGCGCCGGCCGTCGGCGCTCCTGCCTGCGGTCTACGCCGCGCGCCCGCTGGCGGATGCGCTTGGCACCTGTGGACCGGGGCGGCGGAGGCGAACGATCTCCCGCTTTCGATAGGAAAAAGCCAGCGGCACGGCAGGAACCTGCGGTGCCGCGACGCGGTCGACCGAATCCATCGGTGCAAAAAGACATGGGCACCCGAGAACGGCTCTCGACCCTGGACCTCGGCTCCGTGCACCTGGCCTGCACCGAACGCGGGTCGGGTGTGCCGGTCGTGCTGGTCCATGGCTCAAACAGCGACATCGGCACCTGGCGGCCGGTGACGGAGCCACTCGGCCAGCGCTATCGCGTCGTGCTGTACAGCCGGCGCCATCACTGGCCGCACGACCCGCTTCCCGCCACCGCCGACTACGCGATGCGCGACCACGTGGACGATCTCGATCGCCTGATGCGAACGCTCGGTCTGGCGCCGGCGCACCTGGTGGGCCACTCCTACGGCGCTCTGGTGTGCCTGTTGCTGGCGCTGCGCCGCCCCGATGCCGTGCGCTCGCTGGTGTTGTGCGAACCGCCTGCCCTGCGTCTGTTCACCGGCAACACGCCGACCGCGCCGGAGCTGCTGCGCCTGGCGCTGACGCGACCGCGCACCGCGCTGGCCATCGTCCAGTTCGGGCTTCGCGGGGTCGCCCCGGCGCGGCGTGCGCTGCAGCGCGGCGACCGCGAAACCGCGCTGCGGCACATGGCGGTGGCCGTGCTGGGGCGCGAAGGCTATCGCCAGCTGCCGACGCGCAGGCTGGAGATGGCACGTCGCAACTTCATCCCGGCCGAGCTCACCGGCTCCGGCTTAGCCGATCTGCCGGCCGATCGCCTGCGGCAATTGCGCACGCCAACGCTGCTGCTCGAGGGCGCGCGCAGCCCGGCGCTGTTCCACCGCCTGATCGACCGCCTGCAGGAACTGCTGCCGCGCACGTCGCGCATCAGCGTGCCCCACGCGTCGCACATCGTGCACGAGGACAATCCGGCGGCCTGGCTGGCAGCGGTGGCGCCATTTCTGGACCGCCACACATCGCCCGTCGGGCCGGCCGAGGCGCCACCGCGCGCGGCGGCGCTGGCCCGCATGACCGGCTGAAACGACGGCTCGCGCGCCACCCGCGTGCTGGCGCGAACGCGGCTACTTGGCGGCCGCGGCGCTGGCCGCCGCCGCGGGCGGCTTGGGCTCGTCGAACTTGGCGCCCGACTTGTTGGCCATGAACACGACCGCACGCGCGATCTCGAAATCGCTGTGATCGCCGCCGCCTTGCGGCGGCATGTTTCCCTTGCCCTTGAGCGAAGAGCCGAGCAGCGCATCGAGACCGGTCTTGATGCGCGCCGACCAGGCCGCCTCGTCGCCCAGCTTGGGCGCGCCCGCCGCGCCCGTGTTGTGGCAGGCCGCGCACTGCGCCTGGAACACCTGTTCGCCGGTCTTCATCGACTTGACGTCGCCGGGGTCCTTGAACTCGGACACGCCCACCGGCGCGATGCGACGCGCCACGGCTTCGGCCGACAGGCCCTCGCTGCCGGCCGCAGGCTTGGTGTCCGAGGCCACGAAGTTGATCAGCATGATGATGATCACCACCGGCAGCACGAACGCAGCGACCACCGTGACGACCAACTGCTTGGGCGTGCGGATCGGGCCTTCGTGCGAATCGTTGTCGGTGTGCGCGGCGTCGCTCATGAATCGAGACCTGTTGGGTGGCTTGGCTCGCTCCGGCAGTGCGCAAACGGCGCCGCGGGGCAAAACCGGGCGATTATATCGGCGCGTCCCCTCGCTCCAGGGCTGCACCAGGGTGCCGCTGATAGAATCGCCCGCCTCGAGTTCGCGCGCTGCCACCGTGTTGCGCGCAGGCTCAGCGCCCGTAGCTCAGTGGATAGAGTACTGGCCTCCGAAGCCAGGGGTCGCGCGTTCGATCCGCGCCGGGCGCGCCAGGCTCCAGCACACGCAGAGCCCGGCGACGCGCTCAGTAGACCACCACCGAGCGGATCGACTCGCCGCGCTCCATCAACTCGAAGCCGCGGTTGATGTCCTCGAGCTTCAGCTTGTGCGTAATCAGGGGGTCGATCTGGATCTTGCCGTCCATGTACCAGTCGACGATCTTCGGCACGTCGCTGCGGCCGCGCGCGCCGCCGAAGGCCGAGCCCTTCCAGACGCGGCCGGTGACGAGCTGAAACGGCCGCGTCGCGATCTCCTGCCCGGCGGCGGCCACGCCGATGATGACGCTGACGCCCCAGCCCTTGTGGCAGCACTCGAGCGCCTGGCGCATCGTGGTGGTGTTGCCGATGCACTCGAAGCTGTAGTCGGCGCCGCCGTCGGTGAGCTGCTGAACCGCATCGACCACGTTGTCCACCGACTTCGGGTTGATGAAGTGCGTCATGCCGAAGCGCCTGGCCATCGCCTCGCGCGCCGGGTTGATGTCGATGCCGATGATCCGGTCGGCGCCGACCAACTTCGCGCCCTGGATCACGTTCAGGCCGATGCCACCCAAGCCGAACACCGCCACGTTGGCGCCGGCCTCCACCTTGGCGGTGAACAGCACCGCGCCGACGCCGGTGGTGACGCCGCAGCCGATGTAGCACACCGTCTCGAACGGCGCGTCGCGGCGGATCCGGGCCAGCGCGATCTCGGGCACGACGATGTGGTTGGCGAAGGTCGACGTGCCCATGTAGTGCAGGATCGGCCGGCCGTCGAGCGAGAAGCGGCTGGTCGCGTCGGGCATCAGCCCCCTGCCCTGCGTGGCGCGGATCTGCTGGCACAGGTTGGTCCTGCGCGACAGGCAGAACTTGCATTGCCGGCACTCGGGCGTGTACAGCGGGATCACGTGGTCGCCCTTCTTCAACGACGCCACGCCAGGCCCCACGTCGAGCACCACGCCGGCGCCCTCGTGTCCGAGGATGGCGGGGAACAGACCTTCGGGGTCGGCACCCGACAGCGTGTAGTGGTCGGTGTGGCAGATGCCGCTGGCCTTCACCTCGACCAGCACCTCGCCGACCTTGGGACCCTCGAGGTCGACGGTTTCGATGGTCAGCGGGGCACCGGCCTTCCAGGCCACGGCTGCGCGGGTTTTCATTCGACGGCTCCGTTCGTGCTTTGGTGTTGTGATGGCACGCGGCCGCGCGCCGAACCGCGAGCGTAATTCACCCGTGCGGCGGGCGCGCCGCGCGCCTGGTGTATGGTGACGTCCCATGCATCCGCTGCTGCGGCCCGCGTCGTCGTGGGCAGTGATCGTGCTGAGCGCGTTGGCACTGCTGGCCTGCAGCAGCACGCCGCGCAGCAGCAGCTCGCGTGCGCCGTTGCCCGGTCGCGACGGCCCGGGCGCGAACCCGCCGCCCAACCTGGCGCAGGTGCCGGATGCCGATCCGCGCATCGAGCCGCTGCGCAACGGCGGGCCGAACAAGCCGTACGAGGTGTTCGGCCGCTGGTACACGCCGCTGGCCGTTGACGTGGCCTTGAGCGAGCGCGGCCTGGCCTCGTGGTACGGCAGAAAGTTTCATGGCCGTCCCACGTCGAGCGGCGAGCGGTACGACATGTACGCGATGACTGCCGCGCACAAGACGATGCCGATCCCGAGCTACGCGCGGGTGCGCAATCCGGCCAACGGCCGCGAGGTCATCGTGCGCATCAACGACCGCGGCCCGTTCCACGGCGGCCGCGTGATCGACCTGAGCTACACCGCGGCGCTCAAGCTCGGCGTGCTCAACGCGGTGACTCCGGTCGAGGTGGAGCGCATCACGCACGAAGCCATCCGCACCGGCGCATGGAGGCACGACGGCGCGCGCGTTCTCGCCGAGGCACCGCCGCCGGCGGCACGCGTGACGACCGTGCCCGCGCCGAGCGCGCCGGTGACCGTGGTGCCGCCCAGCGTGAGCCCGCCCGAGGTGCCGGCGGGAACGGTGAGCGCAGTGGCGATCGCGCCGTCGACCGAGGCGCCCCCGAGCGCAGCCGATGACGACGAGCCCGAGCCGCTGCGCACCGCGCGGCCGATCGCGCTGGCTGCGCCGGGCTATTGGCTGCAGCTGGGCGCGTTTCGCGAGCGCGACGGCGCGTTCGACTTTCAGCGCAAGGTCGAGCGCGAGGTCGAGTGGCTGACGCCGCTGATGGCGGTGTTCATCGACCGCGAGCTGCACCGGCTGCAGGCCGGGCCGTATGCGTCACGCGTCGAGGCCTCGGGCGCCGCCGAGCAGGTGCGCGGTGCGCTGCAACTGGTGCCGCTGATCGTCGAGCGGCGTTGAGGCGCGGTCAGCCCTGCGGTACCGACAGGCCTCAACCCAGTGAAGCGTGCTTCAGCACCGCCACGAAGTGGCAGCCGCTGCCGATCAGCACGAGCACATGCCACACCAGGTGGCCGAAGCGCAGCCGCTGGTCGAGCACGAAGAACAACACGCCGGCGGTGTAGGCGATACCGCCGGCCAGCAGCCACAACACGCCGTCGCGACCGAGCGTGGCCAACAGCGGCTGCGCGGCCGCGATCACCAGCCAGCCGAAGGCGAGATACAGCCCGGTCGACAGCGCGCGGTTGCGCAGGCACCCGGCCAGCTTGAGCGCCACGCCGGCAATGGCCACGGCCCACACCAGCGCGAGCAACGGCGTACCCAGCGCGTGACCGAGCGCGAACGGCGTGAAGGTGCCGGCCATGAAGAGGTAGATCGCCGCATGGTCGAGCCGCTTGAGCAGGCCCTTGGTCGGATGGCCGGCGGGCGCTGCGTGGTACATCGATGAAGCCGCGTACACCAGCAGCATGGTCGCCGCGAACACCCACACGCCCAGGTGGCGCCCGTTCGAGCGCACGGCGTCTTCGGCGGCCAGCACCGGCAGCGCGGCCAGCGCGAGCAGCGCACCCACAGCGTGGCTGGCGGTGTTGGCCAGCTCTTCGCGCAATCCGGGTGCCATTGCCATGGCCTTCGCTCCCTGTGCGCGCCAGACGCAGGCGGCACGCACGCGACCAGTGTGATCACGTGCATGCGCGTGCGCATCCCGCGGCCGCGTGCCGGGCGGCCCTTGTTCCGGGGACACGCCTTCGCTCGCGCAAGTCAACCGTGGCGTCATCGCGCCCATCCGCGGCTCCTGCTGATCGTCGGGAGGTAGTCGCGCGACTGCAGGCGCGCTTACAGCCGGAGCGGCCGCGCGCGCGTCAGCGCCCGCCGCTCACCGCCAGCACGGTGCCGGTGACGTAGCTCGACTCGTCGGACACCAGCCACACGATCGCCTGCGCGACCTCCAGCGCGGTGCCCGGGCGCTCCATCGGGATCAGCGCGGCCGACTTGTGCGCGCGCTGCGCGTCGCCGGAGTCGGCATGGATCTCGGTGTCGATGATGCCCGGCCGCACCGCGTTGACGCGCACACCTTCCATTGCAAGCTCGCGTCCCAGCCCGAGCGTGAGGCTGTCGATCGCGCCTTTGCTGGCGGCATAGTCCACGTACATCGACGGTGCGCCGAGCGACGCGGCGATGCTCGACAGATTGACGATCGTGCCGCCGGCGCCGCCGTGGCGCGTGCTCATGCGCTTGACCGCCTCGCGCGAGCACAGCAGCGTGCCGAGCACATTGACGTCGAGCATGCGCTTGAAGCGTGCGCTGCTCATCTCGTCGAGCCTTGCCTTCATGTCGACGATGCCGGCGTTGTTGATCAGCGCGGTGAGGCGACCGAGGCCGGCGTCGATCGCCGCGAACATTCCCAGCACGGCGGCTTCGTCGGCCACGTCGGCCTGCACCAGCAGCGCGCGGCGGCCGCACGCGCGCACGTCGGCCGCCACTCCTTCGGCGGCGGCGGCGTTGCGCGTGTAATTGATCGCCACGTCGTGGCCGCGTTCGGCCAGCAGCCGCGCAGTGGCGGCACCGATGCCGCGGCTGGCGCCGGTGACCAGCGCGATCCTGGGTGTCGTCACGGGTGCAACCTCCTATGCCGTCGATGCGACAGGCATTGTCGCCGGCATGCGGCCGCTGCCTTGGGGCAGGCCCTGGGTCGCAGGGACAGTGCGCTTCGGTACATTGCGAGGCTCACTTCCGCCATTGCCATGAGGCCGCTCATGAAACGCCGCACGCTGATCTCGCTCGCCCCGGCCGCGCTGGCCGCGCCCGTGTTCGTCGCCCGCGCGCAGGCGCTCGAGAAGCCCAGGGTCACGCTCGCCGTGGGCGGCAAGAACCTCTTGTACTACCTGCCGCTGACGATCGCCGAGTCGCTCGGCTATTTCAAGGCCGAAGGGCTCGACCTGACGATCAATGACTTTGCCGGCGGCTCGCAATCGCTGCGCGCGCTGGTGGGCGGCAGCGTCGACGTGGTGTCGGGCGCCTTCGAGCACACCGTCAACATGCAGGCCAAGGGCCAGAGACTGCGCGCCTTCGCGCTGATGGGCCGCGCCCCGCAGATCGTGCTCGGCGTGAGCCCGAAGACGCTGCCCAACTTCAAGACGGTGGCCGATCTCAAGGGCAAGAAGATCGGTGTCACCGCACCGGGCAGTTCGACCAACGTGATGGCCAATTTCGTGCTCGCCAAGGCGGGCCTGAAACCCACCGACGTCAGCTTCATCGGCGTCGGCGCCTCCAGCGGCGCGGTGGCGGCGATGCGCTCGGGGCAGATCGACGCCATCAGCAACCTCGACCCGGTGATCACGCTGCTGCAGCGTTCGGGCGACCTGAAGATCGTGTCGGACACGCGCATCGTCGCCGAGGCCAACAAGGTGTTCGGCGGCCCGATGCCGGCCGGCTGCCTGTACGCGAAGAGCGAGTTCGTCGAGAAGAACCCCGCCACCGCGCAGGCGCTGGCCAGCGCGATCGTGCGCGCCGACAAGTGGATCCAGGCCGCCGGTCCGGGCGACATCATCAAGGCGGTGCCGGAGAGCTACCTGCTCGGCGACCGCGCGATCTACATCGATGCGTTTCTCGCCGCCAAGGGTGCGCTGTCGCCCGACGGGCTGTTCCCCGAAAAAGGCCCCGACACGGCGTTTCGCGCGCTGGCCAGCATCGACGCCGAGATCGCGCGCGCCAAGCTCGACCTGCCCGCGGTCTTCACCAACGAGTTCGCCAAGAAGGCCAACGCCAAGTACCCCAAGGGGTGAGGCTGGACGTGTGGCAGTCCCTGCGGACTGCCGCGCGCCCGCCGAACCGGCCGGGGATGCAGGCCCGGCCGTGGGTCCATAGGCAAGAAAGGACTCCTTGACCGCTGTTGCCCTCGAACTGACCGGCGTCGCGTGCACGTTCACCAGTCGCGACGACCCGGCGCAGCGCTACACCGCGGTGCAGGAGGTCAGCCTGGCGGTGGGCGATGGCGAGTTCGTGTCGGTGGTCGGGCCCACCGGGTGCGGCAAGAGCACCTTGCTCAACGTGGCCGCAGGCCTGCTGGAGCCCAGCGCGGGTCAGGTGCGCGTGTTCGGCGAGCCGCTGGCCGGCATCAACCGGCGCGCGGGCTACATGTTCCAGACCGAGAGCTTGATGCCGTGGCGCACGGCGCTGGCCAACGTGATGGCAGGGCTGCAGTTTCGCGGCACGCCGCTCCAGGCGGCGCGCGAGCAGGCCGAGGGCTGGCTGCAGCGCGTGGGCCTGGCCGGCTTCGGCGACCGCTACCCCCATCAGTTGTCGGGCGGCATGCGCAAGCGCACGTCGCTGGCGCAGACCCTCGCGCTCGACCCCGACCTGATCCTGATGGACGAGCCGTTCTCGGCGCTCGACGTGCAGACTCGGCAGCTGATGGAAAACGAAGTGCTGGCACTGTGGGCCGGCGACGAGCGACGGATCGCCACTGGCTCGGCGGGCGCCCCGGTCGGCGCGGCGGCGGCGCGGCCGCCGGGGGGCAAGGGGCGAAAGGCGGTGCTGTTCATCACGCACGACCTCGACGAGGCGATCGCCATGAGCGACCGTGTCGTGGTGATGAGCGCCGGTCCGGCATCGCGCCCAATCGGGGAGTTCGCGATCGACCTTGCGCGCCCGCGCGATGTGGCAGAGGTACGCACCGCGCCGCGATTCATCGAGCTGCACCGAGCCATCTGGGACGTGCTGCGTGACGAGGTGCTGCGCGGCTACCAGCAGCAGTTGCGCAAGACGCCATGACGATCTGGAACCGCATAAAGCCGCAGGCCGCCAACCTGCGCCTGTGGCAGGTGGGCGTGCTGGTCGCGGTGTTCATGCTGTGGCACGTGCTGACCACCCCGGGTCTGGTGCCGCCGTTCGTGTTCGATGACGACACGCAGGCGGCGTTCTTCTTCGGCGAGCCGCTGAAGATCGCGTCGCGCGTCGTCAACTGGTTCTTCGTCACGCGCGACATCTATGGCCATCTGGCAATCACGCTGCTCGAGACGGTGCTGGCGTTCGGCCTGGGTACCGCGCTCGGCCTGGGTTTCGGCCTGTGGCTCGCGCTGTCGCCGGTGGCCGCCGCAATACTCGATCCGTACATCAAGGCGCTCAACTCGATGCCGCGCGTAATCCTGGCGCCGATCTTCGCGGTGTGGTTCGGCCTGGGCGTGGCGAGCAAGGTGGCGCTCGGCATCACGCTGGTGTTCTTCATCGTGTTCTTCAACGTCTACCAGGGCGTGCGCGAGGTCAGCCCGGTGATCCTGGCCAACGCGCGCATGCTGGGCGCCGACGGCCGCCAGCTGCTGCGCCACGTCTACCTGCCGAGCGCCACGAGCTGGGTGTTCAGCTCGCTGCACACCAGCGTGGGCCTGGCCTTCGTCGGCGCGGTGGTCGGCGAGTACCTGGGCAGCGCCAAGGGCGTGGGCTATCTGATCCTGCAGGCCGAGGGCACGTTCGACATCAACACCGTGATGGCCGGCATACTGGTGCTCACGGCGTTCGCGCTGCTGCTCGATGCCGCGGTCGGCCGCATCGAGAAGCGGCTGATGAAGTGGCAGCCGCGCGCGGCAGAGACCGAACGGCTGTAGAAGCAAGACTCACAACGAGGAGACGACGATGGCCAAGGACTTCGACACGATGGAGAACAGCAACCCATCGAGCAATCCGAGCATCCACGATGTCAGCGACCCCCGGCGCCGGGTGGTGCTGCAAGGCGGGGTCGGTGCGCTGGTGTCGGGCGTGATGGCGCCATGGCTGGCTGCCTGCGCCACCACGCCCGCGACGAGCGGACCCCTGCTCGGCTTCAAGGCCATCAGCACCGATGCCGGCGACGCCCTGCGCGTGCCCGAGGGGTACGTGGCACGGGCGTTCGCGCCCTGGGGCGAGCCGATCGGTGTGGCCGGCAACATCCCCGACTGGAGACACGACGCGTCCAACTCGGCCGCCGACCAGGCGGTGCAGATGGGCATGCACCACGACGGCCTGCATTACTACCCGCTCGATGGCAGCAAGCGCGGGCTGCTGGTGATGAACCACGAGTACACCGACGACGGGCTGTTGCATCCCGACGGCATGAAGACCTGGTCATCCGAGAAGACGATGAAGTCGCAGAACGCGCACGGCGTGTCGGTGATCGAGGTGCAGATCGACGACGGCGGGCGTTGGCAGATGGTGCGCCCGTCGCGCTATGCGCGTCGTTTCACCGCCGCGACCCCGTTTGCGATCGGCGGCCCCGCCGCAGGGCACTCGATGATGAAGACCGCCGCCGATCCGGCGGGCCGCCTCGCGCTCGGCACACTCAACAACTGCGCCAGCGGGCAGACGCCCTGGGGCACGTACCTGTCGGGCGAAGAGAACTTCGCGTTCTACTTCCGTGCCGGCGACAACCTCGACGCACACCAGCGCCGCTGGGGGCTGCGCAAGGAACCGTTCTACCCCTGGTACACCACCGACGAACGCTTCGACGCGACCAAACACGGCAACGAGCCCAACCGCTTCGGCTGGGTGGTGGAGATCGATCCGATGGATCCGTCTTCCACGCCGATCAAGCGCACGGCGCTCGGCCGCGCGGCGCACGAGGGCGCGTGGATTGCGATCACCAAGGACGGACGCGCAGTCGTGTACTCCGGCGAGGATGCACGCTTCGAATACATCTACAAGTTCGTCAGCAGGGACAAGATCGCGCCCGGCGGCGGGAACGTCACAAAGGCACAGGCCAACCGCGAGCTGCTCGACCACGGCACGCTGTACGTCGGCCGTTTCGATGCCGACGGCAGCGGACGGTGGCTGCCGATGGTGCATGGCCAAGGCCCGCTCACCGCGGCCAACGGCTTTGCCGACCAGGGCGAGGTGGTGATCAAGGCGCGCCAGGCCAGCGATGCGCTGGGCGGCACCAAGATGGACCGGCCCGAGTGGCTGGCGATCGACCAGAAAGCCGGCGAGGTCTACTGCACGCTGACCAACAACTCCAGCCGCGGCCGGCCCAACATGCCCGGCGTCGACGCGGCCAATCCGCGTGCCAACAACTCGATGGGTGGTGTGATCAGCTGGAAGGAAGATGGCGACTTCGACGGCACCAGCTTCAAGTGGAGCCACCTCGTGCTGGCCGGCGACCCGGCCAACGAACGCGCCGAGGCCAAGGGCAACGTCAAAGGCGACATCTTCGGCTGCCCCGATGGCCTGGTGCTCGACGCGCGCGGCGTGTTGTGGATCCAGACCGATGCGCATGCCACCCAGATGTACAAAGGCGAGTTCAAGAACATCGGCAACAACCAGATGCTGGCGTGCGACCGCACCACCGGCGAGATCCGGCGCTTTCTCACCGGGCCGATCAACTGCGAGATCACGGGCGCGACGCTGACACCCGACATGACCACGATGTTCATCAACGTGCAGCACCCCGGCGAGACGCCAAGCGACCGCAGCGACCCCGCCGACCCGGGCAAGTACTCGCGCTGGCCCGACTACAAGCCGGGCGGCCGGCCGCGCTCTGCGACGGTGGTGATCCGCAAGCGCGATGGCGGCGTGATCGGGACCTGACGACGCGGCCGCGGATGGTGGCCACGTCGGCTCCGGTTTGGTGATGCGCGTGCAATCGCCGGGGACGCTCGCCTGCCTATCGGTGGACGCGGCTCCGACTAAGCTTTGACTGCCCCCGCGAATCGGGGGGCGCATGCATCTCCGCCCTTGGCCACCACCATGCGCGGGCGTACTCTGCAGGTGGCGGGGGGTTGTCGGGCCACGAGGCGGCGCGAGCTTCGCTTTGCAGGCCAACCTGGGAGGAGCCGGGTATGAAGTGGCAATCCTTTCGCCGGCTGCGGGCCGCCGGCATTCTCGGCGCGAGCCTGCTCGCTGCCTCGGCGCCAGTGCAAGCAGACGTGCTGCTGCGCATCGAAAACGGCCTGCTCACAGGCGCCGGTGGTGCACTGGTCAACGGCACCCTGTATGACGTGAGCTTTCAGGATGGCAGCTGCAACTCGCTGCAGGCAGGCTGCACGCAGTTCACCTTCAGTACGTTGCTCGATGCAGTGGCTGCGGGGCAGGCACTGATGGACCAGGTCTTCGTCGGCGTGTACGACGCGGCCCCGGAGCTGACGCGCGGCTGCTCGTCGACGCGGCAATGTCTGATCACGACCATCTTCGGCGCCGGGTCGACTCTGGCGGACAACGCGGTGACTTTCAACAATCGGCCTGCCGATGCCGACGACCTCACCACCGTTGGCTTGATCGGCAGCGCTTTCGACACGACCCCCAACATCGACGTGACCATCGCCGTGTGGACTGCCGCGGCACCCGGCCGAGTGCCCGAGCCTTCGACGCTCGGCCTGTCGATTGCTGCGCTCGTGGCCTTGGCACTGGTCCGGCGTGGCCATAACCGTGTGAGGTGATGATCCGATCGCGGATCCACGGCGCCGACGCGCCGCTGGCGGTCATCATGTGATGCGGTAGACGTCGAGCAGCACCCGGTTCGCCTGGCGTTGCCCGACCGCGAGCGCCATCACCTTGTTGAGGTGCAGCCATTGCGGCGCGCCAGTGGTGAAGCGGATCAGCGTGCGAAAGAAGTACTCGTGCGCGGCCACCGCCTCGCCGCGCGCGAGCCGTGCCATCACCTCGGGGGCCCCGTGGCGCATGCCGTCGCTCTGCACCTCGATCAACGTACCGTCGTCGGCGCAGATCACGTAGTGGGCGGCGATGTCGAGCACACCGTCGGCGCGGTTGACCTGCCAGTCGACGCCGCCCTCGACGATGCGGCCGTTGAGCTCTGGGCCTTGCACCGTGCCGCCGAGCAGCGGCACGTAGCGCCGCTCGCCGTGCTTGGCCTGGCCAAGGCTGACCAGCTGGCCCACCTCGCAGCGGATCTGCGTCAGCGGCACCAGCGCCGGCGGCGCCGGGAACGTGCCGCTCACTTGGAGACCGGCATCGTGAACTCGGCACCTTTCGGTGTGCTCTCGGGCCAGCGCTGCATGACGCTCTTTTGTTTGGTGTAGAAGCGCACGCCCTCTTCGCCGTAGGCATGCATGTCGCCGAACAGGCTCTTCTTCCAGCCGCCGAATCCGTGCCAGGCCATCGGCACCGGGATCGGCACGTTGATGCCCACCATGCCCACCTGCACGCGGCGCGCGAACTCGCGCGCCACGTTGCCGTCGCGCGTGAAGCAGGCCACGCCGTTGCCGAACTCGTGGTCGTTGACCAGCTGCAGCGCCTCGGCGAAGTCGTGCGCGCGCACGCAAGACAGCACCGGACCGAAGATCTCTTCCTTGTAGATGCGCATCGAGGGCGTCACGTGGTCGAACAGCGTGCCGCCAGTGAAGAAGCCGCCCTCGTGGCCGGCGATCGCCGTGCCACGGCCGTCGACGACCAGCTTCGCGCCCTCCTTCACGCCCTGCTCGATGTAGCCTTCGATGCGGTCCTTGGCCTGCTGGGTGATCACGGGGCCGAGCTCGGCGTCGAGCGCCATACCGTTCTTGATCTTCAGCGTCTTCGCCCGCTCGGCGAGCTTGGGCATGATCTTGTCGCCAACATCGCCCACCAGGACCGCCACGCTGATCGCCATGCAGCGTTCGCCGGCCGAGCCGTAGGCGCTGCCGATCAGCGCGTCCACCGCCTGATCGAGGTCGGCATCGGGCATCACCACCATGTGGTTCTTGGCGCCACCCAGCGCCTGCACCCGCTTGCCGTTGCGGGCGCCGGTTTCATAGATGTACTGCGCGATCGGCGTCGAGCCGACGAAGCTCAGCGCCTTGACGTCGGTATGCGCCAGCAGCGCGTCGACCGCCACCTTGTCGCCTTGCACCACGTTGAACACGCCGTCGGGCAGGCCAGCCTGCTTGAGCAGCTCGGCCATGAACAGGCTCGCACTGGGGTCGCGCTCGCTCGGCTTCAGGATGAACGCGTTGCCGCAGGCCAGTGCCAGCGGGAACATCCAGCACGGCACCATGCACGGAAAGTTGAACGGCGTGATGCCGGCCACCACGCCGAGCGGCTGGCGCATCGTCCAGTTGTCGATGCCGGTGGACACCTGCTCGGTGTAGTCGCCCTTGAGCAGTTGCGGCACGCCGCAGGCGAACTCGAGGATCTCGATGCCGCGCGTGACTTCGCCTTGTGCGTCGGTGAACACCTTGCCGTGCTCGCCGGTGATCATCGCGGCGATGGTGTCGCGGTGTTGGTTCAGCAGATCGAGGAACTTCTGCAGCACGCGCGCGCGCCGGATCGGCGCGAAGTCAGCCCAGGTCGGAAACGCCTTCGTCGCCGCCGCGACGGCCGCGGCGACGTCGGCCTCGCTGGCCAACAGCACCTGGCGCGCCACCGAACCGGTGGCCGGATTAAAAACCGGCTGACGGCGCGTGCCGGCGCCGGGTGTGAACTCCCCCGCGATGTAGTGGCCGACGTCGGCGGTGGCGGTAAAGGGTTCGGGTGCGCCCATGGTTCGATTCCTGTGAGTTGCCCGCGCTCAGGGTGCGGACCGGAGTGCAATGCTACGCCGGCCCGCGCAGGTATCGCGCCGCGCGGCCCGGGCAAGAAAAAGCCCACGCACGAGGCGTGGGCTGAAAGTCCTCAGGGAGGACGTCGTTGGGACCTTTGCAGCCGGCGCCCCACCCGTTGGGGCACCGCACCCGCGCCGGTTCGTCCACACAGAACCACCGGCTCGAAATCTCGCGTGACAGCGTTGCGACGGACTCTAGGAGAGGCACTGCGGGTTCGCCCATCCCTAACCCGCAATCTGTCGGTTCGGGGACACGCCGCACCACGCGACTTGCGCGCGCGCCGTCGGCGGGTTTGGCCGCATCGATCTGGTCGGCGCTTCCGTGGTTTTTCTCCTTACTGGTGCATCGCACCGGCGCGCACACTGCCTCGGCATGCCGCGGGAGGCCCCATGTCCAACGCCAGCGATCGCCCCGTCCCCACACAATCGGGGCAGCCGCACAGCGGCGCAGGCCCCGCCCAAGACCCCTCGGACCTGGGCACCGCGTACGGCATGGAGATGTCGATCGAAGCCCCCAAGACCGGCGCGACGACGGACGACCTGGACGACCCGCTCGCCTGGATCCGCCGCTGGGTGGAGCGTCACAAGCCGGCCTGAACACCGGCGGCACGCCGCAGCGCGACGAGCAGCGCGCTAGACATCGACCACGCACCACGGATCGAAGCGGGCACCCTCGCCCTTGCTCTGCAGCCCGAGCGCATTGCACACGACGCGCGTGCTGCCACCGCCTGGCCGCTGCATCCGATAGTCATGGCAACAATGCAGATGTCCGTGCAGCCACACGTCGGCGAGCGGGACCAGCGCATCGTCATCGTTGACGAACGACGCCGTGCTGGCTTGGCGCCCATAACGAGGATCGGCACTGCGCAGGCTCGGGCCGAAGTGGGTGACCACCACGGTGGCATCGCAGCCGTGCCGGCGTTGCAGTTCGTCGGCCAGCCACTGGCGGCACAGCAGCGCCTCTGAGCGCATGGCAGCAGGGTCAAAGGGCCGCCCATCGCGTGTTGAGTTCATCAGGCGCATGAAGTAGGCCGCCGAGCGCATCGCACGCTCGCGCTGGGCCGGCCCGAACAGATCGAAGTCCGACCAGCGCGTGGTGGCGAGCACGCGCACGCAGCGGCCGTCGCGGCCGGTCAGCCCACAAGCTTCACGCTCGAGCAGCCGGATGCCGAAGCGCGCAACGTGCGAGCGCAATGCGGGCCACGCATCGTTCCACTCGCGGCCGTCGAACTCGTGGTTGCCGGCCACGAGGAACACCGGCACCGGCCAGTGCGCAAAACGCTCGAAAGCGAGCCAGGTGGCATCGATGTCGCCGGCCAGCACCAGGGCCTCGGCTCCCGGCGCCGGCGTGGCATCGAAGTTTTCGGTCTCGAGATGAAGGTCCGACAGCAGCTGCAAGCGCATCGTTCGAGCGCCCGGTCACCGCGACTACGCGGCAAGCTTGCGCTCGATCTGCGCCTTGGTGCTGAGCAGCTGCTGTGGCAGACGCGCCGAGAGCTGGTCGAACAGCTCGCCGTGCAGCTCGAGTTCCAACTGCCAGTCGGCGCGCTCGATCGACATCACCGAATGAAACTGCTCGCGCGTGAAGCTGAGTCCATCCCAGGTGATGTCTTCGTAGCGCGGGCTGATGCCGAACAGGTGCTCCACGCCGCTGGCACGGCCCTCGATGCGCTCGAGCATCCACTTGAGCACGCGCATGTTCTCGCCGTAGCCCGGCCAGACGAACTTGCCGTCGGCGCCTTTGCGGAACCAGTTGACGCAGAAGATGTGCGGCTGCGGCACGCCCGCCGCCTGCAGCTTGGCGCCCATCGCAAGCCAGTGCTCGAAATGGTCGCCCATGTGGTAGCCCATGAACGGCAGCATCGCGAACGGGTCGCGCCGCACCACGCCCTGCGCGCCGGCGGCTGCGGCCGTGGTCTCGCTGCCCATCGTGGCCGCCATGTAGACACCCTCGGCCCAACTGCGCGCCTCGGTCACCAGCGGCACGGTGGTGGAGCGGCGCCCGCCGAAGACGAACGCGTCGATCGGGTACCCGGTGGTCGAATCCCACTCAGGATCCAGCACCGGATTGTTGGTGGCGGCGATCGTGAAGCGCGAATTCGGGTGCGCGGCCTTGGCGCCGGTTTCCTTGGCGATCGCGGGCGTCCAGTCCAAGCCCCTCCAATCGATCAGGTGAGCGGGCGGCTCGTCGGTCATGCCCTCCCACCAGACGTCGCCGTCATCGGTGAGCGCCACGTTGGTGAAGATGACATCGCGCTTGAGCGAATCCATGCAGTTCGGATTGGTCTTGTAGTTGGTGCCCGGCGCCACGCCGAAATAGCCGGATTCCGGATTGATGGCATGCAACCGGCCGTCCTTTCCCGGCTTGATCCAGGCGATGTCGTCACCGATCGTGGTGACCTTCCAGCCGTCGAAGACCTTGGGCGGCACCAGCATCGAGAAGTTGGTTTTGCCGCAAGCGCTGGGGAAAGCCGCCGCCACATGGTATTTCTTACCGGCCGGCGAGGTGACGCCGAGGATCAGCATGTGCTCGGCGAGCCAACCCTGCTCATGGCCCATCTTGGAAGCGATGCGCAGCGCGAAGCACTTCTTACCCAGCAGCGCGTTGCCGCCGTAGCCCGAGCCGTAGCTCCAGATCTCGCGCGTCTCGGGGTAGTGCACGATGTACTTGGTCTTGTTGCACGGCCAGGCCACGTCCTTCTGCCCCGCCGCCAACGGCGCTCCCACGGTGTGCATGCACGGCACGAAATCGCCATCGGCGCCCAGTACCTCGAACACCTGGCGGCCCATGCGCGTCATGATGCGCATGCTGACGGCGACGTAGGCCGAGTCGGTCAACTCCACCCCGATGTGCGAGATGTGCGAGCCGAGCGGCCCCATCGAGAACGGCACCACGTACATCGTGCGGCCGCGCATGCAGCCCCTGAAAAGCGCGTTGTCGCCGGTTTCCAGCAGGGCGCGCATCTCCTTGGGGTCGACCCAGTTGTTGGTGGGGCCGGCGTCGTCCTTGCGCGCGCTGCAGATGAACGTGCGGTCCTCGACGCGCGCCACGTCGCTCGGATCGGACAGTGCCAGATAGCTGTTGGGGCGCAAGGCCGGGTTGAGCCGCTTGAAGGTGCCGGCTTCGACCAACTGCTGGCACAGCCGGTCGTACTCGCCCTGCGAGCCGTCGCACCAGTAGACGTCTTGGGCCTGCGTCAGCGCGGCCATGCGCGCCACCCAGTCGAGCAACCGTTGGTGTTTGACGTAGGCAGGCGCATTCAAGCGCACACCTTCCAGGCGAGGGCTGTTCATGGAAGATCCAATCATCGAAGGTCAAGAAGCGGGTTTGGACCAACCCCGCAGGCGCTCGACGGTCGAGCTAACCCTGCAGCGGGGTTCGGCCAAAGCCGCGGGTGTGGGGATAGAGCGATTTGCGTGCCGGCAAGGGCGTGAGGAGCGACGGCCTGAGAGGGTCTCTTGGCTCGGTCGATGGCAAATTTTGGGCGCAGTGTAATCGCGTCGTAACCACCGCAAGCCGGGGGAGCGCCCGTAAAGGAGGTATGACCAAACCCCCCGCAATTTGCGCGGAACCCACAGGTTGCGGCGCCCTTCAGGCATCGCCTTCACGCTTGAGGTCGCGAAACGCCGCGAACAGCCACGAGCGCATGCCGATCAGCACCGTGTAGGGCCGCTTCTGGTCCGGCGGCAGCCGCTGGTCGGCCAGATGCTGCTGCGCAAAGTCCTGCGCCACGCGCTGCAGGCGCTCGTTGAACAGCGCCGCCAAGCTGCGTCCGATCTGGCCGTGGACCAGCATCAGCATCTCGCCCTCGCCGTCGAAGCTGCCGCTGTAATAGTCGGCCAGCACGTCCTTGCGGAAGTAGTTCATCACCGGCCCGTCGGGGCGCCAGCGAAATGTCTTGGCCACGTGGAGCCGGTAGCGGTTGAGCGGGCGCAGCTCGATCACGCCGAGGCGATCGAGCTGTGTCAGGTACTTGATGCATTCGGCATCGGTGAAGCGGTAGGTCGCGACGATCTGCTCGAAGGTCCACTGGCTGAGGCAGCAGATCGCCATCAGCAGCAGCCTGCGATCGGACACCACCGCCTGCTCCTGCTCGAGCGTCAGCTCGCGCCGTTGCGGCTTGGTGTCGGCCACATGCCGCGCCAACTCGGCGAAGTCGGTCTTGAGCACGCGGCAGATCTCGTCGACGCGCGACAGCGGCATCTCGCCGCGCGCAAACATGCGCTTGATGCTCGACTCGGCCATGCCGAGCTCGCGCGCCAGCGCCGCGTAGGTGAGCCCGGCCGACTTCAGCTCGGTTTTCATGCGTTCGATCAGCGCCTGCGTGGTCGACATGGGATGTGCGGGGTTGGGTATCGAATAAAGGTACCAGGAAGCCAATGCTACGCAACATCGTCTCTCCTCGTTGCACTGGTCCGGCGAACGAGCCCACACTCCCGCCCCATGTTCAACAGCCCCAGAGGCCACCGCATGACCCCCAGCACCAACCTCACCGTGCCGCGCCGCGACACCGCGGCCTGGAAGCTTCAGGTGTGGATCTCGTTCGGCATCGCCGCATCGCTGTGCGCGATCGGCCTGGCGTGGCTGCCGGGCACGGACCTCGACCGGGCCTTCATGGTGATGGGCTATGTGTTCTGTCTATCCAGCGCCTTCGCGCTGGCCAAGTTCGTGCGCGACAACGAGCGGCGCCGCGTCGACTCGCCGATGTGGAAGGCCGTGGTCTGGGGCGGGTTCTTCGTCGCGATGACGCTCACCGGCTGGGGTTTGGTGCGCATGGACATCCAGCCGGTGTGGCAGGCCTATCTGCTGGTGAGCTGGCTGTTCCTGATCTCGAGCACCTTCACGCTCGCCAAGACGCTGCGCGACGCCTACGAGGCCGACCTGTTCGACGCCCGTTTGGCCGGCCAGCGCGACGTCGCGCACCACGAATGACAGCGCTCGCATCGCGCTGACCTCCACCGTTCTCATCCCCCCAAGGACCTCGCATGACCTCGCTTCGTCGACGGGCCGCCGCACTCGCGATGGCGGCCACTCTCGCGACCACCTCGCTGGCCGCGCACGCCCATAACCAGGCCTCGGAATCGAGCGCGCTGTCGGCGCTGCCGGTCGCCGTATCGATCGCCGCACCGGCGATGCTGCTGGTCGGCGGCGCGGCGTTGACGGTCGTGTCGGTGCAGGCTTCGGCCACCGGCACGGTGTGGGTGCTGGAACGCGCCTCCGATGGCGCGCGCGCCACGCTGCACTTCTCCGGGCACCTGGCCGGCGCGTCGTTGGCCGCCGTGGGCAGCGCCGTGCTGGTCACCGCGCTCAGCACCGGCTACCTGATCTCCGCTGCCGGCCACGCGATCGCTTTCGTGCCGAATCAGATCGGCGCCTCGCTGCTCCACAACGAACGGGTGACGCGGTGAGGCCGCTGCCACGGTGCGCACTGTCACTCACGCTGGCCGTGGCGGCACAAGCGGCGGTTGCTGGACGACCTTGCGAAGACCGACCGCTCGAAACGCGCGCGGTCGAACGCAGCATGGCCTTGGCCGAGACCACGGCGCGGATGCTCGACGCCAGCGGTGCGAGCGTGGTGGTGCTGGCGCGCGCCGGTCAGGATCTGAGCAAGTATGGTCTGAGCTACTCGCACCTTGGCTTTGCCTACCGCGACACCGCAGGCGGCACACCGGTGTGGCGGGTGGCGCACAAGCTCAACCACTGCGGCAGCGCAGACGCTGCGCTGTACCGCCAGGGGCTGGGCGACTTCTTTCTCGACCGGCCGCATCGTTACGAGGCCGCGTTCGTCGTGCTGAGCGTCGACGCGCAAGCCAGGCTGCTGCCGCTGCTGCGCGACAACGCACGGCTGCCGCAATGGCACACGCCGCACTACAACATGCTGGCCTATCCGTGGTCCCAAACGTACCAGCAAAGCAACCAGTGGGCGCTCGAAACGCTGGCGGGGGCGCTTGAGCCGGCCGCCGCCACGCGACGCCAGGCCCAAGCCTGGCTGCAGTTGCGCGGCTACGAGCCCACGGTGCTTCGCCTGAGGCCGCTCACGCGTCTGGGCGCACGCGCCACCGCGGCCAACATCGCTTTCGACGACCACCCGAACGAGAAACGCTTCGCTGACCGCATCGAAACCGTCACGGTCGACTCGGTGTTCTGGTGGCTGCAACTCGCACAACTCGGCTCGGCGCCGGTCAAGGTGCTCCCGGGAATGAAGTTGCCCGCTACAGTCGCGCCCAAACCAGAGCTTCGCGCCTGATCGGAGGGAACCCACACCGTGAGTGCACAACCGCACCCGAACCAGTTCGCGCTGCTGTCACAGCGGCGCTTTGCGCCGTTCTTCTGGACGCAGTTTCTCGGCGCGGCCAACGACAACGTCTTCAAGTTCGCGTTCACCGTGCTGGTGACCTACAAGCTGCAGGTCGGCTGGTTGCCGCCCGCTCTTGCCGGCCTGGTGATCGGCGCGGTGTTCATCGCGCCGTTCCTGCTGTTCTCGGCCACCTCGGGCCAACTGGCCGACAAGTACGACAAGGCCCTGATGACGCGGCTCGTGAAGAACCTCGAGATCGTGATCATGGTGCTGGCGGCGATCGGCCTGGCCAGCACCAATGTCGCGCTGATGCTCGCGTGCATCTTTTTGCTCGGGCTGCACAGCACGCTGTTCGGCCCGGTGAAGTACGCCTACCTGCCGCAGCACCTCGACGAGCGCGAGCTGACCGGCGGCAACGGCATGATCGAAATGGGCACTTTCGTCGCGATCCTGCTGGGCAACCTGGCCGGCGGCCTGCTGATCGCGCTGCCGGCAGGCGGCTGGCTCGGCGGCGCGCAGGCGGTGGCCGCGGTGTCGCTGGTGCTTGCCGTGCTGGGCCGCGCGGTGTCGCAGTGGGTTCCCGCAACGCCGCCCACGGCGCCCAACCTGAGGATCAACTGGAACCCGGTCACCGAGACCTGGGCCAATCTCAAGCTCGCGCACGGCAACATCGTGGTGTTCCGCTCGCTGCTGGGCATCTCCTGGATGTGGTTCTTTGGCGTGGTCTTCCTGGCGCAGTTCCCGTCGTTCGCCAAGGACGTGCTGCACGGCGACGAGCACGTCGCGTCGCTGTTGCTGATGGTGTTCTCGGTCGGCATCGGCGCGGGAGCGCTGCTCACCGAGTCGCTGTCGCGTCGCCATGTGGAGATCGGGCTGGTGCCGCTCGGCGCGATCGGCATGACGCTGTTTGCCGCCGATCTCTATTTCGCATCGCGTGGATTGCCCGACGTGCCCGCACAGACCGTGGGCGCGTTTCTTGGCCAGGCTGCGCACTGGCGCGTGCTGTTCGACCTGTTCGCGCTCAGCCTGTCGGCGGGCCTGTACAGCGTGCCGATGTACGCGTTGATCCAGCTGCGCGCACCGGCCAGCCACCGCGCGCGCATCATCGCTGCCAACAACATCCTGAACGCGCTGTTCATGATCGCCAGCAGCCTGATCGTCGGCGCGCTGCTCGCGCTGGGGCTGACGATTCCGCAGGTGTTCGGCCTCACCGCGCTGGCCAACCTCGTGGTGGCGCTCTACATCTTCCTGCTGGTGCCGGAGTACCTGCTGCGCTTCATCGCGTTCGTCGCCTCGCGCGTCGTCTACCGCTTCAAGGTGCGTGGCGACGAACACATCCCAACCGAAGGGCCGGCGATCATCGCCTGCAACCACGTGAGCTTTGTCGACGCCGTGCTGTTGATGGCGGCGAGCCCGCGGCCGATCCGCTTTGTGATGGACCACCGCATCTTCCGGATCCCGCTGCTCGGCTGGCTGTTCAGGCTTGGCAAGGCAATCCCCGTGGCCTCACAGAAGGAAGACCCCGCCGCGTACGCCGCGGCGTTCGAAGCTGCCGACCGGGTGCTGGCCGACGGCGAACTGCTCGGCATCTTTCCCGAGGGCGCCATCACGCGCGACGGCCAGTTGCAGCCGTTCAAGGGGGGCATCATGAAGATCCTCGAGCGCCGCCCGGTGCCCGTGGTGCCGGTGGCGCTGCAGAACCTGTGGGGCTCCTTCTTCTCGCGCGTCGAAGGATCGGCCATGGTCAAGCCGTTTCGGCGTGGCCTGTTCAGCCGGGTCGCCCTGGTGGCCGGGTCGGCGCTGCCGGCCGGCGACGTGAGCCCCGACAACCTGAGGGCCCACGTCGGCCGCTTGCTGGAGGCTTGAACCGATGGCCAGCAACTTCGTGCGCGGGCTGCTTCTGCTCGTGCTGGGCCTGGGAGTCGCCGGCTTCGGCATCTGCTCGTTGTGCGGCGGCGTGTTGGGCATCTCGGCGCTGTCCGAGGGCCGGCTGGTTCCGTTCGAGAGCCACAACCTGTTCTATCGCGACGAGCGCGCGGCGACGCTGCAGCGGCTGCGCGCCGAGCTTGACACGTTCCATGCCGGGCGGCGCGTGACGCGCCTGGTGCCAGCCGAGCGCGACGGTACGCGGCCTGGCGTCGAAGCGGCGGGTTAGAGCCCGCGCCGCCGGTCGGTCTCGAACGCCGCACGCCAGGCGGCGAAGCGCTGCTGCTCGATCGCCTCGCGCATCTCGCGCATCAGGTTCAGGTAGACGTGCAGGTTGTGGATGCTGGTGAGCATCGGCGACAACATCTCGCCGCAGCGATCCAGGTGGTGCAGATAAGCGCGCGAGAAGCCGCTCGCGCATGCGTGACAGCGGCAGGTCTCGTCGATCGGCCGAGGATCGTCCTTGTACCTCGCATTGCGCAGCCGCAGGTCGCCGAAGCGGGTGAACAGGTGGCCGTTGCGCGCGTTGCGCGTCGGCATCACGCAGTCGAACAGGTCCACGCCGCAGGCCACGCCTTCGACCAGATCCTCCGGCGTGCCCACGCCCATCAGATAGCGCGGCTTGTTTGGCGGCAACCGCCGCGGCGTGTGCGCGACGATGCGCCGCATGTCGTCCTTGGGTTCGCCCACGCTGACGCCGCCGATCGCGTACCCCGGCAGATTCATCTCGACGAGCTGCGCCATCGACTCCTCGCGCAGCCGCTCGAACATGCCGCCCTGCACGATGCCGAACAGCGCATTGGGGTTCTGCAACCGCTCGAACTCCGCGATGCAGCGCCGCGCCCAGCGCAGCGACAGCTCCATCGAGGCGCGCGCCTCGCCCTCGGTGGTGATGCGGCCGCCGGTCTCGTATGGCGTGCACTCGTCGAACTGCATCACGATGTCGCTGTTGAGCACGTGCTGGATCTGCATGCTGACCTCGGGCGTCAGCAGCAGCTTGTCGCCGTTGACCGGCGACGCGAAGCGCACGCCCTCCTCGCTGATCTTGCGCATGTCCCCGAGCGACCACACCTGGAAGCCGCCGGAGTCGGTGAGCATCGAGCCGTTCCAGCCTTCAAAGCGGTGCAGACCGCCGAAGCTGCGGATCACCTCGATGCCCGGGCGCAGCCACAGGTGGAACGTGTTGCCCAGGATGATCTGCGCGCCCATCGCCTGCAGCGCAGACGGCAGCACGCCTTTCACGCTGCCGTAGGTGCCCACCGGCATGAACTGCGGCGTGTCAACGACGCCGTGGTTCAGCGTGAGGCGCGCGCGCCGCGCCTGGCCTTCGGTGGCCAGCAGTTCGAACTGAAGCATGGCGCGGATTGTGGCTCCGGCCGGCGCTGCGCGCCTTGGCTGCGGCCAGCGCTTCGCGCCTTCACATCGCTGCGCGATGTGAGCCGACGCCGCAACCTTCGGTTGTCACATCGCTATGCGATGTGAGCCTTCGCTGCAACCTTCGGTTGTCGCCGCGTCGCTCACCGGCGGTTGAGCAGCATCGCGTCGCCATAGCTGAAGAAGCGGTAGCGTGCCTCGATCGCGTGACGGTACAACGCGCGCACATGGTCGAATCCGGCAAAGGCGCACACCAGCATCAGCAGCGTGCTCTTGGGCAGGTGAAAGTTGGTGATCAGCGTGTCGACCACGCGGAAGCGAAAGCCGGGCGTGATGAACAACTCGGTCTCGCGTGCGCCGGTGGCCAATGAGGGTGTGGCAGCGCTGCTCAGAGCCGCCGACTCCAGTGCGCGCAGCGCGGTCGTGCCCACCGCCACCACGCGAGCGCCACGCGCACGCGCCGCTTCGATCGCCTGCACGGTGAGCTCAGGCACGTCGTACCACTCGCTGTGCATGCGATGTTCGGCGAGGTTGTCGCTGCGCACCGGCTGGAACGTGCCGGCACCGACGTGCAACGTGATGGCGGCTCTTGCGAGACCGCGCGCCTCGAGCGCCGCCAGCACCGCCTCATCGAAGTGCAGCGAGGCGGTCGGTGCAGCCACCGCGCCCGGACGCTGCGCAAACACGCTCTGGTAGCGTTCGTGATCGACGGCACCGTCGGCATGCGCGATGTAGGGTGGCAGCGGAACGTGGCCGTACTGCTCCAGCAGCACGAGCGGCTCCGACGGGAATCGAAGCACGTACATCGAACCATCGCTGCCCGAGCGCCCGATCACCTCGGCATCGAACGCATCGCCAAAGCGGATCGTGGTGCCGGGACGCGGCGCCTTGCTGACCCGCAACTGGGCCAGCACCCGATGGTCGGGCAGCACGCGCTCGACCAGGGCCTCCACCGCCCCGCCGGTGGGCTTCTCGCCGAACAGGCGTGCCTTGATCACGCGCGTGTCGTTGAAGACCAGCAGGTCGCCGGGATTCAACAGCGAGGGCAGATCGCGAAACTGCCGGTCCGACGGGGTGCTGCCGCGGCCATCGAGCAGACGCGAGGCACTGCGTTGCGGCGCCGGAAGCTGCGCAATGAGCCCGTCGGGAAGGCTGAAATCGAAGTCGCCGAGCGTGTAGGTGGTGAAGGACATCCGTGCGTCCGAAGGCTGCACCGGCCTTGATCAGGGACGGCGACAATGGTTCCATGGCCGAAGCGCCCGCACAAGAACGCACGATACCCCAAGGCGGGGTGGTGACCCGTGCGTCAGGCCCCGCGCGCGCGATGGAGCGCCTGGGCCTCCAGCGCGACATCGATCTCGCGCTGCATCTGCCGCTGCGTTATGAAGACGAGACCCGCTTGACACGCATCGCCGACGCGCACGACGGCGAGTCGACGCAGGTCGAAGGCGTGGTCACCGAGGCACGCGTCGAATACCGCCCGCGACGCCAACTGGTGGCGCGCATCGCCGATGACAGCGGCACGCTGGTATTGCGCTTCGTGAACTTCTATCCGTCGCACCAGAAGACGCTGACGCGCGGCACGCGCGTGCGCGCGCGCGGCGACCTGCGCGTGGGCTTCTTCGGGCGCGAGATGGTCCACCCGGCGTTCAAGGCGGTGGATGCGGACACGCCGCTGGCCGGCACGCTGACCCCGGTGTATCCCACGGTGGCGCAACTGCCGCAGGCCTATCTGCGCAAGGCGATTGCGTCGGCGCTGCAGCGCACACCGCTGGCTGAAGTGCTGCCGCCCGATGCACTGCCGCCGGGCCTGCCGTCGCTGCGTCAGGCGCTGCAGCGGCTGCACCACCCGCCGCCCGATGCGTCGCTGGCCGCGCTGACCGATCACGCCGATCCGGCATGGCAGCGCCTGAAGTTCGAAGAGCTGTTGGCGCAGCAGCTGTCGCAGCACGAAGCCCGGCGCGAGCGTGCGCACCTGAAGGCGCCGGTGCTGCACGGCACGCGCGACGGGCTGCGCGACCGCCTGCTCGCAGCGCTGCCGTTCACGCTGACGGCTGCGCAGCAGCGCGTGGCGCGCGAGATCGGCACCGACCTCGCCGCACCCAAGCCGATGCATCGGCTGCTTCAAGGCGATGTCGGATCGGGCAAGACCGTCGTAGCCGCGCTGGCCGCGGCACAAGCCATCGAGTCGGGCTGGCAGTGCGCGCTGATGGCTCCAACCGAGATCCTGGCCGAGCAGCACTTTCGCAAGCTGGTGCAGTGGCTGGCGCCGCTCGACGTGGGCATGGCATGGCTCACCGGCAGCCGCAAAGGCAAGGCGCGCGCGCAGATGGTCGAACGCGTCGCGAGCGGCGAGGCGGCACTGGTGATCGGCACGCACGCGGTGATTCAGCACGACGTGCATTTCGCCAAGTTGGGGCTGGCGGTGGTCGACGAGCAGCACCGCTTCGGCGTGCAGCAGCGGCTGCAGCTGCGCCGCAAGCTCGCGTTGCAGGGCCTGGAGCCTCACCTGCTGATGATGAGCGCCACGCCGATCCCGCGCACCTTGGCGATGAGCTACTTCGCCGACCTCGACGTCAGCACGATCGACGAGCTGCCGCCGGGCCGCCAGCCGGTGGTGACCAAGCTGTTCGCCGACGGCAAGCGCGACGAGGTGGTCGCGCGCATCCGTGACGAGGTGGGGCACGGGCGGCAGGTGTACTGGGTATGCCCGCTGATCGAGGAAAGCGAGAAGCTCGACCTGCAGAACGCCACCGCCACGCACGGGCAGCTCTGCGCCGCGCTGCCCGACAAGATGGTCGGCCTGCTGCACGGCCGCATGCCGGCGGCGGAGAAGGCGGCGGTGATGAGCCTGTTCACCGGCGGCCAGATGCAGGTGCTGGTGTCGACCACGGTGATCGAGGTCGGCGTCGACGTGCCAAACGCCAGCCTGATGGTGGTGGAGCATGCCGAGCGCTTTGGGCTGGCGCAGCTGCACCAGTTGCGCGGGCGCATCGGTCGCGGCGCGCAGGCCAGCGTGTGCGTGCTGCTGTACAGCGCGCCGTTGTCGCCCACCGCCAAGGAGCGGCTGCGTGCGATCGTCGAAACGCACGACGGCTTCGAGATCGCGCGCCGCGACCTGGAGATCCGCGGACCGGGCGAGTTCATGGGCGCGCGCCAGAGCGGCGACGCGCTGCTGCGTTTTGCCGACCTGGCCGAGGACGCGCCGCTGCTGCAGCATGCGCGTGCCGTGGCGCCAAAGCTGCTCGACCAGCACCCGGACGCGGCGCGCGCCCACGTCGAGCGCTGGCTCGGGGGCAAGGCCGAGTACTTCAAGGCGTGAGCTGGCCCGAGCGCGCTTGGCCGACAATGCCGGCATGACGCTCACCGAACTGCGCTACATCGTCGCCGTGGCCCGCGAGCGCCACTTCGGCCGCGCGGCGGAAGCCTGCTTCGTGTCGCAGCCGACGTTGAGCGTGGCGATCAAGAAGCTGGAGGAAGAGCTCGACCTGAAGATCTTCGAGCGCGGCGCCAACGAGATCAGCGTCACGCCGCTCGGCGAGGCGATCGTGCGGCAGGCGCAGCAGGTGATCGAGCAGGCGGCGGCGATCAAGGAGATCGCCAAGCGCGGCAAGGACCCGCTGGCCGGGCCATTGAAGCTCGGCATCATCTACACCATCGGGCCCTACCTGCTGCCGGATCTGGTGAAGCACGCGATCGAGATGACGCCGCAGATGCCGCTGATGCTGCAGGAGAACTTCACCGTCAAGCTGCTCGACATGCTGCGCACCGGCGAGCTCGATTGCGCGATCATGGCCGAGCCGTTTCCCGACACCGGCCTGGCGATCGCGCCGCTGTACGACGAGCCGTTCATGGTGGCGGTGCCGAAGTCGCACCCGCTGGCCAAGCGCAAGTCGATCAGCGCCGAGGAACTCAAGCGCGAGACGATGCTGCTGCTCGGCACCGGGCACTGCTTCCGCGACCAGGTGCTCGAGGTGTGCCCGGAGTTCGCTCGCTTCTCCACCGACACCGACGGCATGCGCAAGAGCTTCGAAGGCTCGTCGCTGGAGACCATCAAGCACATGGTGGCCTCGGGCATGGGCATCACGGTCGTGCCCAAGCTCAGCGTGCCGCGCGAGCCGCAGGACCACGTGAAGTACATCGCCTTCGACGCCCCGGTGCCGTCGCGCCGCGTGGTGCTGGCCTGGCGGCGCAGCTTCACGCGCTACGAGGCGATTGCCGCGCTGCGCAACGCGGTCTATGCGTGCGAGCTGCGCGGCGTGAAGCGGCTGACCGAGTGATGCGCCGCGTTGTCTCTAGCGCTTGTGCCGCCCGAGCGGTTTCAGCGCTTCCAGCAGCACGCGCACGCGTGCCGGCACCAGCCGCCCTGACGGGTAGACCGCACTGATCGGCTGCGCCTCGGGGCGGCACGACGGCAGCACCTCCACCAGCTCGCCGCGCGCCATCTCGTCCGCCACGAAATAGTCAGGCAGCTGCACCAGCCCCATGCCGAGACATGCCGCCGCCACCATGCCTTCGCCATCGTTGATGCGCACGGCGGAGCCGGGATGCACCTCCACGGGCCGATCGCGCTGGCGCAACTGCCAGGGGCGGTTCCGTCCGCTGGTAGGCAACCGGAACACCACGGCGGCGTGCGACTTCAGGTCGTCCACCGAACGGGGCATGCCGCGCTCGGCCAGGTAGCGCGGGCTGGCGCACAGAACCATCGTCTGACGGTCGAAGCGGCGCGCGACCAGCGTCGAGTCCCGCAGCTCGCCGACACGCACCGCCACATCGATGCCGTCGCGCACCAGGTCGGCATAACCGTCCTGCAGACGCACGTCGAGCTGCAAGTTGGGATGCTCGCGCCGCAGCGCAGCAAGCGCCGGCAGCACCACCTGCTTGCCGTAGACGATGGGCAGGTCGACGCGCAGCGTGCCGGAAACCTCGGCGCGTGTGCCGGCCGCATCGGCTTCGAGCTCGTCGAGCTCGGACAGCACGCGCTGGCAGCGCTGGAACAGGCGCTCGCCGTCGGGCGTGAGGCTCACCTGGCGCGTCGTGCGGTGGAACAGCTTGACGCGCAGCGAGGCCTCGAGCCGCGCCACCGCCTTGGCCACGGTCGAGGGCGCGCCACCGAGCTCGCGCGCGGCGGCCGCGAAGCTGCCGTGCTTGGCGGTCTCGGCGAAGGCGAGGAACTGCTGGAAACCCTTCATGCGAGGCGTCGAATCGATTGCCGACATTTTGTCGGCAATGTTGTGGCGAGTGAATACCTTCTCGAATCAATGGCCGGCGCCCACACTGTGGCCACGTTCAGAAGGAGACCGACATGACCGTGATCGCACAAGACGCACCGGTTGCCACGCCCATCCCCGGCGTGGCGCATGCCACCTGGGCCGGCCACGACGACGGCTTGCAGCAGCTCTCGGTGTGGCGCCAGAGCGTGGCCGCCAGCGCCGCCACGCCACCGCATCGCCACGACATCGACGAGGTGGTGCTGTGCCTGTCGGGTCGCGGCGAGCTGCACATCAACGGCCAGGTGCATGCGTTTCATGCCGGCGAGACGCTGGTGTTGCCGCGCGAGTCGATGCACCAGATCCACAACAGCGGCGACGAGCCGCTGGAGATTGTCGGTGTGTTCGGCGGCACGCCAGTGGGCACCTGGCTGCCCGACGGCAGCGTTCTGCCGCTGCCGTGGCGCACCTGATGGCGCTAGCGCGATGCGCGCAGCGAGGCCAGACGGGATTGCGCCTGCTCGCTCGGCTGCTCGACCACCTGGAATGCGCCGCCACAGGCCTTGCCGGCCGACTCGACCGCAAGCCCGGTCATCATCACCGCTCCGCTGGCCAGCAGGCTGCCGAACGAATTCACCGGCACCAGCGCCATCGGCAGCGTGGCGGCCGCCGGGGCCAGCCTGGGCGAGACTTCAAAGTAGCGCTCGCTGCCGCCCGCCACCTCGACGACGAGCTCGCAGCGCCCCGGCACATCCCACATGTCGACGACGATGCGATACCGGCCCGGGGCGACGTCGAAGGCCTGAAACTGCCCGGGCGTCAGTCCAGGCTGTGCAACGTCATTGATCATGAGACCGGCCGACCGCACCCAGTATTGCGGGGTGTCGCCGACCCGAAACACCAGCAGCCTGGCCGAGTCGGCGGCGGCTGACGCGGCCGCGACGCCGAGGTCGCGGTACGGCGTGCCGCTGCCGGCACAGCCGCCCAGCGCGAACACCGTGCACGACCAGACGAGAGCCTTCATGGCGCCTTGCGAAGTCACCCGAGGCGGCGATTAGGCGCCCAAATGGCCTGCGCGTGCAAGCGGCCGCCTAGCCGTAGCGGGCCCGCAGGATCTGCGCCGCCTGCACCATCGCCTGCAGTTTGGCCGTGGCGCGCTCACGCGGCAGGTACTTCATGCCGCAGTCCGGCGCCAGGATCACGTGCTCACGCTTCACATAGGGCAACGCACGCTCGATGCGCTGCACCACGGTGTCGGGCGTTTCCACCTCGGGCGAGTCGAGGTCGATGCAACCGACCATCACGTGCTTGCCCTCCAGCGGCGCGAGCGCCGAGCAGTCGAGCTTCGATTGCGCGGTCTCGATCGACACCTGCTTGCAGCTGCACTGCGCCAGCTCCGGCAGGAACGAGTAGCCGCTCGGGCGCTGGTGGATGATGGCCGCGTAGCCGAAGCAGATGTGCACGGCGGTCGTGCCGGTCACGCCTTCAAGGGCGCGGTTGAGCGCCTTCAGCCCGTACTGGCGTGCCTTCTCGGGCCGCGCCTGCATGTAGGGCTCGTCGATCTGCACCACGTCGGCGCCGGCGGCGAACAGGTCCTTGATCTCGGCGTTGACGGCCGCCGCGTAGTCCATCGCGGCGTCCTCCTCGCTCTTGTAGAAGTCGTTCTGCGCCTGCTGCAGCATCGTGAACGGGCCCGGCACGGTGATCTTCACCTGGCGCGTGGTGTGTGCGCGCAGGAACTTCAGATCCTCCACCTCCACCGCATGCTTGCGCCGGATCGGCCCGACGATGCGCGGCACCGGGTTCGGATGGCCCGAGCGGTCGAGCGCGGTCCCGGGGTTGTCGAGGTCGACGCCGTCCAGTGCGGTGGCGAAACGGTTCGAATAACTCTCGCGCCGGATCTCGCCGTCGCTGACGATGTCGAGGCCGGCTTCCTCTTGCGCGCGGATCGCGACGATGGTGGCGTCGTTCTGCGCCTGCTCCAGGTACTGCGGCGGGATGCGCCACAGCTCCCTGGCGCGCACGCGCGGCGGAAATCGCCCGGCGAGCTTCTCGCGGTCGATCAGCCAGTCGGGCTGCGGAAAGCTGCCGACGATGGTGGTGGGGAACAACATGAGTTTCTCCTGATGGTCGCGCGCCGCAGCGGCGCGCCTGGTTCGGTCACGCGCCGAGGTAGGCGCGCTGGATCTCCGGCTGCTGCATCAGATCGTGCGGCGTGCCCTCGGCGACGACACGGCCTTCCTCGAGCACGTAGGCGCGGGTGGCCAGCTGCATCGCCATGGCGACGTTCTGCTCCACCAGCAGCACCGACACGCCCTCGGCGTTGACGCGGCGGATGGCGCTGAACATCTCGTGCACGATCAGCGGCGACAGTCCGAGCGACGGTTCGTCCAGCAGCAGCAGGCGCGGCCGCGCCATCAACGCACGCGCGATCGCCACCATCTGCTGCTGGCCGCCCGAGAGCTCGCCCGCAGCGGCGTCGAGCTTGGCCTTGAGCGCCGGGAACAGCGCGAGCACGGCCTCGAGCGAGGCCGAGCGCCGCGCCTTCGCCGCCGGCAGCAGGCTGCCGAGCTCTAGGTTCTCGCGCACCGTCATGCCGACGAACAGACGGCGCCCTTCCGGCACCACCGCGATGCCGGCCTCGCAGAAGCGGTGCGCCGGCCAGGCGGTGATGTCGCGGCCGTCGAAGACGATGCGGCCGCCGCGCGCGCGCAGGATGCCGGCCAGCGTGTTGACCAGCGTGGTCTTGCCCGCGCCATTGGGGCCCACCACGCTGAGCAGCTCGCCCGCGCGCAGCGTCAGCGACACGTCCCACAGCGCCGGCGCGGCTCCGTAGGCCACCTGCAGGTTCTCGACTTCAAGCATGGGCGCCAGCCTGCGGCGGTCCGGCCTGGCCGAGGTAGGCGGTCATCACCTCGGGCCGCTGCATCACGTCGGCAGCGGCGCCTTCGGCCAGCAGCTCGCCGTGGTTGAACACCACCACGCGGTCGGTCAGCGCGACCACCGCGCGCATCACGTGCTCGACGAAAACGATGGTCGAGCCCTGTTCGCGGATGCGCCGGATCAGCGCCACCGCATCGTCGATCTCGCTCGGCGTCAGGCCGCACAGCACCTCGTCGAGCAGCACCAGCCGCGGCCGCGATGCCAGCGCGCGCGCCAGCTCGAGGAACTTGCGCTGGTGCAGGTTCAGCTCGTCGGGGCGTGTTTGTGCCTTGTCGACCAGGCGCGTGAACTCGAGCCACTGCATCGCCTGCCGGCGCGCCGCCTCCGGGCTGCGCACCGCGCCGCCGAACATCGTCGCCAGCGCCACGTTGTCGAGCACGCTCAGGTGCGCGAACGGCCGCGGGATCTGGTAGGTGCGCGCGATGCCGGCGCGCGCGATGCCGTGCGCGGCGCGGCCCACCAGATCGTGGCCCTCAAACACCACCCGGCCGCCGTCGGCCGCGTGGTGGCCGCTGACGACGTTGATGAAGGTCGACTTGCCCGACCCGTTGGGACCGATCAGGCCCAGGATCTCGCCGCGCCGCACGTCGACGTCGACGCCGGCGAGCGCGCGCACGCCGCGAAAGGCCTTGTGCAGGCCGCGCACCTGGAGCAGCACACTGCCGGCCGGCACAGCCGCCGCAGGCGGCGCCGGCACGGTGGCCGGCGTCGGCTCGGTCACCGGCGTCACGGACAGGCGCTGACGCAGCCGCCAGCGCTGCAGGCGCGGCAGGATGCCGTCCGGCATGAACAGGATCGCCGCGATCAGAATCAGGCCGATCAGCGCCTTGCCCGCCACCGCAAGGTTGGAGCCGGTGAAGGCGTACAGCAGCAGCGTGATGGCCACCGCACCGACCGCCGGCCCGGCCCAGTGGCGCGAGCCGCCGAGCACGCTCATCAGCACCACCGTCAGCGGCACCGTGATGGTGAACACGTCGCCGACGCTGACGTAGTTGAGAAACAGCGCATGGATGCCACCGGCCGCGCCGGCCAGTGCGCACGAGATGCCGAACGCGATCAGCTTGTAGCGGTAGGTCGGCACGCCCATCACCTCGGCGGCGTCCTCGTCGTCGTGGATGGCGAACAGACCCGCGCCGAGCTTGGACGTGGCGACCCACCAAGCGACGAGCATCGTCAGCGTGGCCGCGCCGAGCGCGAGCAGGTAGAACGTCGACGAGGCGGTGGGCCCGATCTTCGGCACGTCCACCGCCGCCAGCGAGACGCCGCTGCCGCCGTCGATCGGCGTGTTCACGATCACGGTGCCGAGGACAAAGGTCACTGCCAGCGTGAGCAACGCGAACACCTCGCCGCGGATGCCCTTGACGCGGAACACGATCGCGCCGACGACGACGCCGAGCACGCAGGCCGTCGCCGCGGCCACCGGCAGCGTCCACAGGAACGGCCAGCCGGCCTTGTCCATGAGCGTTGCGCTGGTGTACAGGCCGCCGCCGAAGAACGCACCGTGGCCGAACGAGAAGTAGCCCGAGTAGCCCGACAGGATGTTCCACGAGGTGGCGAGCACGATCCAGTGCAGCACCAGGTAGAGCAGCGAGTCGTAGAACGCGGGAAGGCCGAGCCAGGGCACGAGCGCGAGCGCGAGGCCCGCGGCGAGTATCGCGAGCGGCGTGCGCGGGAAGGTCGAGCCCGACGCGGCCGGTCCGGCAGCCATCGAGTCCCTGCCCTCTGCGCTCACGGTCCGATTCATGCGGCCCTTCCCGGCCGCAGCAGGAGGATGGCAATCAGCAAGGTGAACGAAACCAACGGCGCCCACGACGGCGCCGTCACCGCCATGGTCACTGCCTCGCTCACGCCGATCACGATGCCGGCCACCAGCGGCGCGAGCGCGCGGCCGAGCCCGCCGAGCATCACCGCTGCGAACACCACGCCGATCCACGCATAGATCTGCGACGGCGCAAGCGTGAAGCCCAGTGCCAGGCACACGCCCGCCACGCTGGCCAGCGCCGAGCAGGTGCCCGCCAGCAGCAACGCGTTGCGGCGCTGGTTGATGCCGAAAGCGGCGGCGATCGGCGCGTCTTCGGCCGAGGCGCGCAGCGCCTTGCCCAGGTCGGTGTGGCGCAACACCGCCCAGACCGCGAGCGACAGCGTCAGCGCGAAGCCGAGCGTGATGATCTCGGGCAGCGGAATGTACAGCCCGCCCACCTTCCACGTGTGCTCGCCGTAGCTCGACTCGAGCTTGCGGAAATCGGCCGTCCAGATCGCCTGGATGAGCGCCTCCACGATGCCGGTCAGGCCGAAGCTCAGCAAAAGCGAGTTGAATGGCGTGATGGCAAAGCGCGCCACCGCCCAGTGCAGCCCCGTGCCGATGGCGAAGAACAGCGGCACGATGACGAGCAGCGTGGCCAGCGGGTCGATGCCCTTCGACGCCATCTGCCAGCACAGATACGCCGCAAGGAACGCGAACGCGAAGTGCGCCAAGTTGATCATGCGCAGCAGCCCCCACGACAGGCTCAGGCCGAGCCCGAGCAGGCCGTAGAGGGCACCCACGAAGATGCCCGACAGGACGCTCTGCGCCAGCAGCGTGGCGCTCGGCAAGGTCATCGCCGTGAGCGCGTCAGTTCGTCTGCAGCGTGGCGCCGGGCGCAGCCGAATCCTTCGGCCACACCACCTTCCACTGCCCGTTCTGCACCTGCTTTACGCGCATCAGGTCGTCGCCGTACTGGCCGCTGCCGTCGAAGCGCAGCTTGCCCTGGATGGTGTCCACGCGGTTGGCCTTGAGCCAGGTGCCGATGGCCTTGTCGTCCAAGCCCTTGGTGGCCTGCACGCCGGCCTCGAGGATCTGCCACGCCGTGTAGCTCGCCGCGGCCTGCACCTCCACCGAGATGTCGGGCAGGTTCGCCGCCTTGGCACGCTCGTGGTAGATCTTGATGAACTCGGCGGCGCCCGGCGCGTTGGTGAACGGCGGATGCTCCTCGAAGATCGTCACCGACAGCGCGTTCTTCGCTTCCGGCAGCGTGACCAGCGGGCCCGGCGACGGGTAGAGATAGAAGTGCTGCGGCGGCACGTAGTCGATCTTCTTCATCGCGTCGAGCAGCATGTTGCCCTCAAGGCCGATCGCCCCGACCCACACGAAGTCGGGCTTCGCGTCCTTCACGCGGTTGGCGATCGGGCCGAAGTCGCGGTTGCCGAAGTCCCAATCGAGGAACAGCACTTCCTGGAGGCCGCGCTTCTTGATCGCCTCGCGCGCGCCGGCGCTCATAAACTGGATCGGCGGGAATTTGCTGGTCACCACCGCCACGGTCTTCGGCGGCTTGGGGCCGGCGGCCAGCGCGTCGAACACCGTCTTGGGCACGGTGTTGCCCGGGTCGGTGCCGAGCGACCAGGCCGGAAACGACATCTCGTACTTGGCCAGCGACGGGATGCCCAGCGTGTGATGCACCAGCACCTTGCCGTAGCGCTGCGCCACGCCCATCGCCGAAAGGATACCGGGGGTGGCATAGGGGCCCATCAACAGGTCCACCTTGTCCGCGGTCACGAGCTGCTCGTACAGCGTGCGCGCGAGGTCGGGCTTGCTCTGGTCGTCCTTCAGGATCCATTCGAGCTTCCGGCCGAGCCAGCCACCCTTCTGGTTGCGTTGTTCGATGAAGATCTCGCCGACGATCTTGTGGATCTGCGCGGTGGCCGCGAGCGGACCGGTCAACGCCAGCGTGCTGCCGATGCGGATCGGGCCGCTCTGGCCGCGCACCGCGCCACCGACGCCGAGCAATACCACCGCGGCCGCGGCTTGCCGCCGCGTGATGCCTCGCGTGCCCATCACTTGTCTCCTTTGTTGATCGGGTGGCCGCGTTCGATCCTCGCCGAACCGGCGCGTGCAGCTTACGAATGGGCGCAGCCGCACGGAAATGATCATTGCGCATCGAACCGATCGACGCCATCGATTCGATGCCGGGGTTTTCCTGCCCGGGAGTTTCTCTGTCTATCTATTGAATAGACGTTTCGAATTGGCTTAACCTATCGTAGCTGCCTACAGTGCGGGCATCCCAGTCGCAAGGAGTGCCCATGTCATCCGAAGCCAAGTGCCCGTTCGCGCACACCGCGAGCCGTCCCCGGTCCAACACCGACTGGTGGCCCGAACAGCTCGATCTCAAGGTGCTGCACCAGCACTCGACGCGGTCCGACCCGATGGGCGCGGACTTCGACTACGCCAAGGCCTTCAAGAGCCTCGACCTCGCCGCGGTGAAGAAAGACCTGCATGCGCTGATGACCGACTCGCAGGACTGGTGGCCAGCCGACTTCGGCCACTACGGGCCACTGTTCATCCGCATGGCCTGGCACAGCGCGGGCACCTACCGCACCGGCGACGGGCGCGGCGGCGCGGGCGGCGGCCAGCAGCGATTCGCCCCGCTGAACAGCTGGCCCGACAACGGCAACCTCGACAAGGCGCGCCGGCTGCTGTGGCCGATCAAGCGCAAGTACGGCAACAAGCTGTCGTGGGCCGACCTGATGGTCTTGGCCGGCAACGTGGCGCTCGAATCGATGGGCTTCAAGGCCTTCGGGTTCGGCGGCGGACGCGCCGACACCTGGGAGCCGGAAGAGAGCGTGAATTGGGGCTCGGAGAAGACCTGGCTGAGTGACGAGCGTTACTCGGGCGACCGCCAGTTGCACGGGCACCTCGGTGCGGTGCAGATGGGTCTCATCTACGTGAACCCGGAGGGCCCCAACGGCAAGCCCGATCCGCTCGCCGCGGCGCGCGACATCCGCGAGACCTTCGCGCGCATGGCGATGAACGACGAGGAGACGGTGGCGCTGATCGCCGGCGGCCACACCTTCGGCAAGACACACGGCGCCGGTCCGGCATCGCACGTGGGCGCGGAGCCCGAGGCGGCGCCCATCGAGGCGCAAGGCTTCGGCTGGCAGAGCAGCTACCGCAGCGGCAAGGGCGCCGACGCGATCACCAGCGGGCTCGACGTCACCTGGACCACCACGCCGACCCGGTGGAGCAACAACTTCTTCGCCAACCTCTTCGGCCACGAGTGGGAGCTGACCCAGAGCCCGGCCGGCGCGCACCAGTGGGTGGCCAAGGGCGCCAGCCCGACGATTCCGGACGCGTTCGATCCCTCGAAGAAGCGCCTGCCGACGATGCTCACCACCGACTTGTCGCTGCGCTTCGACCCGGCCTATGAAAAGATCTCGCGGCGTTTCCTCGACCACCCCGATCAGTTCGCCGATGCCTTCGCGCGCGCCTGGTTCAAGTTGACGCACCGCGACATGGGGCCGCGCGCACGCTACCTCGGCCCCGAGGTGCCCGCCGAGCCGTTGATCTGGCAGGACCCGATCCCCGCGCTGAACCACGCGCTCGTCGACGAGACCGATGTGGCCGCGCTGAAGGCCGAGATCCTCGCCTCGGGCCTCTCGGTCGCGCAGCTGGTGTCGACGGCCTGGGCGTCGGCGTCGACCTTCCGCGGCTCCGACAAACGCGGCGGCGCCAACGGCGCACGCATCCGCCTGGCACCGCAAAGGGAATGGACCGTCAACCAGCCGACGCAGCTGGCCAAGGTACTGAAGGCGCTCGAAGCGATCCAGCGCAAGTTCAACCGCGCGGCAGCGGGCGGCAAGCAGGTGTCGCTGGCCGACTTGATCGTGCTGGGCGGCGCGGTGGGCATCGAGCAGGCGGCGAAGAACGCCGGCCACGCCGTCACGGTGCCGTTCGCCCCGGGGCGCATGGACGCGTCGCAGGAGCAGACCGACGTCGAATCCTTTGCCGTGCTCGAGCCGGTGGCCGACGGCTTCCGCAACTTCGTCAACGGATCACCGAGCCTGACGCCCGAGCAGCTGTTGGTCGACAAGGCGCAACTGCTGACGCTGAGCGCGCCGGAGATGACGGTGCTGGTGGGTGGTCTGCGCGTGCTCGGCGCCAACGCCGATCGCAGCTCGCACGGCGTGTTCACGCGCGCGCCCGGCGCGCTGACCACCGACTTCTTCGTCAACCTGCTCGACATGGGCACGGTGTGGAAGCCGGTCGTCGACCAGCCCGGCGTGTTCGAAGGCCGCGATCGCGCCACCGGCGCACCCCGCTGGACCGCGACGCGCGTCGACCTGGTGTTCGGCTCGCACTCGCAGCTGCGTGCGCTGGCCGAGGTCTATGCGGCCGACGACGGCCAAGAGAAGTTCGTCGCCGACTTCGTCACTGCATGGGCCAAGGTGATGGACCTGGACCGCTTCGACCTGGCCGCCTGAGCGATCGCGCCCGTGCCACGCGCTGGCCCGCGCGTGGCACGGGCATGGCTCCAATGGGCGATGTGGCGCGCCGAGGCGCTCGACACACTGCGACCCCATCATGGATGCCGCCGCCCGCTTCGACCCCAGCGCCCGCCGCCCGCGGCGTCGCGGGCCGGCCCGTGTGGGGCTCGCGCTGCTGCTGGCGGGCGCCGCGCATGCGGCCGCCGATGATGCCCTGCCGGAGCGTTTGAGCGACACGGGGCTGTACGCCGCCGGGTCGACGCAGCTGGTGCGCCCCGGCGTGTTGCCCTTTGCGCCGCACTACCCGCTGTGGTCCGACGGCGCCGACAAGCGGCGTTGGATCGCGCTGCCGCCGGGCACCTCCATCGACGCCACGCAAGCCGACGCGTGGCAGTTTCCGCCCGGCACCAAGCTGTGGAAGGAGTTCAGCCACGCCGGCCGGCGCATCGAGACGCGCACGATCGAGCGGCTGCCCGACGGCTCGTGGCGCTACGCGACCTACCTGTGGAACGGCGACGGCAGCGACGCCGTGCTGGCGCCGGCGCGCGGCGTGGCTGGCTGGCCGGTGGCGCAGGCGCCCGGTGGCCGCTACGCCGTGCCGTCGCGCACCGACTGCACCGGCTGCCACGAGAGCACGGCCACGCCGGTGCTCGGCTTTAATGCGCTGCAGCTGCCGCTGAACGAATGGGTCGAGCGCGGCTCGGTGCGCAACCTGCCGAGCGCACTGCAGCAGCAACCGCCGCAGATCGCGGCCCGATCGGCCACCGAACGCGCCGCGCTCGGGTATCTGCACGCCAATTGCGGCCACTGCCACAACCGCAGCGGCGCCGGCGTGCCGTTGCGCCTCACGCTGGCGCAATCGGCTGCACAGCCGGAGGCGAGCCGCAGCGACGTGTTGGGCTCGGTGCTGGCCGTCGCCGGACGCTTCCGCACACCGGCCTGGCCGCACGCCACGAACCTGATCGAGCCTGGCGCACCCGGGCGCAGCACGCTCGCGCTGCGCATGCGCTCGCGCGACGCGCGCCTGCAGATGCCGCCACTGGGCACCGACATCGCCGACGACGAGGGCTTGCGCCTCGTCGAGCGGTGGATCCGCCACGACCTTTCCCTTGAATCGAGGAGCCCCACGCCATGAACCCCAGAGTGATCCACATCTATTGCACCGCGGCCGCGCTGGCCGCGCTCGCGGCCACGGTGCTCACCGCGTCGCCGCGCGCCGCGGCTGCCGACCACACCACCCCGGTGGCCCGCGGCAAGTACTTGGTGAACACCAGCGGATGCCACGACTGCCACACCCCGTTCAAGATCGGCCCCAACGGCCCCGAGCCCGACATGAGCCGCATGCTGTCTGGCCACCCCGAGGCGCTTCAGATGCCGCCCGCACCAACGTTGCCGGCCGGACCCTGGCTGGTCACGTCGTCGGCCACCAACACCGCGCACGCCGGACCGTGGGGCGTCAGCTTCACGGCCAACCTGACGCCGGATGCCGAAACCGGTCTGGGCCAATGGACGCTGAAGGACTTCATGAGCACCATTCGCACCGGCCGCCACATGGGACGCGGCCGGCCGGTGCTGCCGCCGATGCCGATCCCCGTCTACAACAACTTCACCGATGCCGACCTGGAGGCGGTGTACGCCTACCTGCGCACGGTGCCGCCGATCAAGAACCGCGTGCCCGAGCCGCTGCCGCCGGCACAGAAGACCGCGGGCCAGTGAGACGTCCCGCGGCGCGCGGTCACGGGCCGGTCCACGGCCACAGCTCCTCGAGCCGACACGTCGGCAGGGTCATCAGCGCCTCGTCGCTTTCGTCGACGCGTTCCACAACAGCCGGCGATGGCGGCTTACGGTGAGCGCTGCGTGCGCCCATGCGCTCGGCGTGTGGATGATCGGTGCTCCGTCGTTGGCTCGGTGCCGACCCTCGATGGCCGGGGATGGGCATGCACGGTGGAAATCGGCCCGCGATCACGAAAGGCTCACAACCAGACCGCTCTTTTGAGCCGCGTCAGATCCGTCATGGGACCCCGGGGGCACATTTGAAACGTGGCGCCGCCGCGCGCCAGCGCCCGGACATCATGGGCAAGGTGATGGTTCCGAACAAGTGGTGCCGTTCCAGTGGAGATCCCGGGAACGACGGGCCCTATCGCGACACTTGTCTCTATCAAATGGACCGCGCGCCGATCAGCACCTATCTTGATCCGTACGCACCCCCCGTCCCAACGACAGAAAGCGAGCACGCCATGGCCAAGAACCACACCACCGCTCCCGGCATCCACATCGGCATCGGCGACAAGGACCGCGCGGCCATCGCCAACGGTTTGAGCCGCCTGCTGGCCGACACCTACACGCTGTACCTGACCACGCACAACTTCCACTGGAACGTGACCGGTCCGATGTTCAACACGCTGCACGCGATGTTCATGACCCAGTACACCGAGCTGTGGAACGCGGTGGACCCGATCGCCGAGCGCATCCGCGCTCTCGGCCATGCGGCACCGGGCAGTTATGGCCAGTTCGGCTCGCTGGCCACGGTGCCCGACGCGCCGGCCACGCCGCCCAAGGCGCTGGAGATGGTGCGCATCCTCGTGCAGGGCCACGAGGCGGTGGCCCGCACGGCGCGCGAGCTGTTTCCGCTGGTCAATGAAGCCAACGACCAGCCGACGGCCGATCTGCTGACCCAACGACTCGACATCCATGAAAAAACGGCGTGGATGCTGCGATCGCTATTGGAAGAGTAGTTCCCACGCCGTTTTCGGCGTGGGGTCAGATCGCGCAGCGATGTGAGCCGTAGCCAAGAGACCGCCCGGATGCTGCGTCCGCTGCTGGAAGACCGACGCGTCACTCGATGTCGTCGATGTGCCGGGGCCAGCTGGCCTTGAGCAGCGTCGACAGCGCGCGGTCGGCCAGCAAGCGGCCGCCGGTCTGGCAGCGCGCGCAGTAGTTGGTCTCGTTGTCGGCGTGCACGATGCGCTGCACCGGCGAGCCGCACACCGGACACGGCTGGCCAAAACGTCCGTGCACCGCCATGGCCGGGTGAAAGGCCGTCACCTTCTCCGGCCATCCGCCGGCCCGCGCGGCCTCGGCTGAGAGCCGCTCGATCCATTCGGTCATCACCTCGCGCGTGGCCTGGTGCAGGCGCGCGATCTCCTCGATCGTGAGCTTGCTTGTCAGCACGATCGGCGACAGCCGCGCGCGGTGCAGGATCTCGTCGGAATAGGCGTTGCCGATGCCGCTGAACAGCCGCGGGTTGGTCAGGCTGCGCTTGAGCGTGTGGTTCTCGGCCTTCAGCTGGCGCGCGAACGCGGCGACGTCGGATTGCCGCACGTCGATGCCGCCGGGATCCATCGCCTGCAGCGCCGCGCGCCCGGCCACGAGGTGGATCGACGCGCGGCGCTTGGTGCCGGCTTCGGTCAGCAGCAAGGTGCCGGCGTTGAACATGAAGGTGGCCAACGCACCCTTGGCCGGTGGCTTGGCGCCGGCCGCGAGCCAGCGCAACCGGCCGGCGATCATCAGGTGGATCACGAGGAACAGCTCAACATCGTCGGCTGCCTTCAAGGCCAGCACGATGCGCTTGCCGAGCCGCTCGATGCCGGTGACGCGCGCGCCGTCGGCCTGCGTGATCGGCGGCAGTGCCGTGCGCAGCACGAACGGATTGAGCACCCGCACGCGCTGCAGCGTGTCGCCCCTCAGCTTGGCCGCTAGGCTCTCCGCGTAGACGGTGATGTCGGGCAACTCGGGCATGCGCAACAGTGTGCGGCATGTCGAACGTGGCCCTGTTCAGGGACCTGGTCAATGTCGCCCGCCTGCGCTGCGCGCTTGCGCCCGTGCCACATCGCGGCCACCAGGTTCTCGTGGTGCCCGCGTCCGGTGACGATCGCGCCGGCGACGTGCAGCAGCACCAGCAGCAGCATCGCCCACGCGATGGCCTCGTGCACCGCCTCGACCGTTGCGTCGCCGAAGAAGGCATCGGTGGTGTAGAGCCAGCCCGTCAGCGCAAGCCCCCCGATGCTGGCCCACAGCGCCACGGCCATCAAGCCGCCGAGCGGGTTGTGCCCGATGTGGCGTGGTGCGCTACCGGCCAGCACGTCGCGTGCGTAAGCGAGCACCACGCCCGGTCCCACACCGGGATGTTCATGGCTTGGGCGCCGTGACGACCTCGAAATTCTTCGGATGGAAGAAGGTCTCGCGGCGATTGCCCTTGGCGTCGCGGCCGTAGACCTCGTAGCAGCCGTTCTCGATCTTGACACGGCTGATCTTCCAGCCCCGATCGGCCAGCATGCGCTCGAGTTCGGCCTGAGGCTTCCACCCTTGCTTGGAGATCGGCTCGCAGCGCTCTGCGTGCTGGGCCTGCGCAGCAGCGACCGACACGAGCGTGATGGCGGCAAGAAGCGATTTCATACGTCGCCCCACATGCGAAGAAGGTTGTGATACGTGCCGGTGAGGCCGATCACCGCAGGATCGGTCTCACCGACGCTGGCGCGCAGCCGCATCAGCTGCGTGTCCATCTCGTACAGCAGGCGCCGCTGCTCGTCGCTGCGCACCATGCTCTCGAGCCAGAAGAAGCTGGCGACGCGAAAGCCGCGCGTCACCGGCTCCACCCGGTGCACGCTGGTGCCGGGGTAGAGCACCAGGTCGCCGGCCGGCAGCTTGACGCTGCGCGTGCCGAAGGTGTCCTCGACCACCAGATCGCCGCCGTCATAGCTCGCGGGGTCGCTCAGAAACAGCGTGCAGCTCACGTCGGTGCGCACGCGCTCGGCGCGCCCACCGGGCAGGTAGCGCACCGCGTTGTCGACGTGGTTGCCAAAGGCGTTGGCCGCGCCGCCGTAGCGGTTGAACAACGGCGGGAACACGCGCTTGGGCAGCGCGGCGCTGAAGAACAGCGCGTGCCGGTTCAGGGCGCGCATGACGATCTGCTGCAGCGCTGCCGCTTCTGCCGCGTCCTGCGGCAGCTGCTCGTTGTTCTTGGCCTGCGCGCTCTGCACGCCGGCGGTGACACGGCCGTCGCCCCACGGCGCGCGCTCGAGGAGCGCGCGCACTTCGGCGAGTTCGCCCGCAGTCAACACGTCCGGCACGTGAAGCAGCATCGTCAGCCTCTAGAACCGCGTGGTCAGCGTGACCTGCACCGTGCGCGGTGCACCCTGGATGTAGTGCCCGCTGTACAGCGAGTCGGCATAGTGCTTGTCCGTCAAATTGAGCACGTTGAGCTTGAGCGCGACCTGATCGGTCGGCGTGTACTCGGCCAGCAGGTCGCCGGTGACGAACTTCGGCGCCACGATGCCAGCGGGGTTGCGCAGCGGCGTTGCAGAGCTGCGCGCATTCAATCCGGCGCCGAAACGCCACCTCGGCGTCACCTGGTAGGTGCTCCAGATCGTGCCGCTGTGCCGCGGCGTCATCGACGGGCGCTGGCCCACCTGCTCGCCGGTCAGCGTGGTGCCGTCGGGGTTGCCGGCATCGATCGTCGCCGACGGGATCCAGGTGTACGACCCGTAGAGCTCCCACTGCGCGCTGATGCGGCCGGCGAGGTTGATGTCCAGGCCGTTGGCGTGGCGCTGGCCGGACAGCAAATAGTCGTCGATCGGCGTGCCGTTCGGCGAATCGCGGTTGCGCTCGTTGTACTTCGTCGTGCGGAATGCGGCCACCGCGGTGCTGAGCCGGCCATCGAACAGGTCGAGCTTAGCCCCGATCTCGATGTTGCGGCTCGCCTCGGGCGGCGTGTTGCTGCCGGGCAGGTCGTACTGGTAGGTGTCGCCCGAGGTGTTGAACGACGTGCCGTGGCTCACGTAGTAGGTCTGCCGGTCGCTGGGCTGGAACAGCACGCCGAAGCGCTTGCTCCACAGACCGTCGGAGCGGCCGCGATCGGCGGTGACGGTGCCCAGCGCCACGGTGGCCGACGACTGTGCCTGGAACGACTGATAGCTACCCTTGACCTTGTCGTAGCGCAGGCCGGCAAGGATCTTCCAATGCTCGGCCACCTGGATCAGATCCTGCGCGTAGACGCCGATCGACTTGGCGTCGAACGCGCTTTGCCGGCGCACCGCGCGCAGGCTCTCGTCGACGAAGCCGCCGCCGTCGTTGGGCGTGCCCAGCGTGGTGCGCTGGAGGTTCTTGTTCAGCGTGCTGCCGTCCACCGCCTCGACGGCGCGGTAGCCGGTGAACTCCTCGTGGGCCGCATCGAGTCCGGCCAGCACCTCGTGCTTGAAGCCGAACTTCTCGAAAGACACCGAGTAGTCGCTCTGCAGGTAGGTCGTGTACATCTCCTGCACCTTGTTGTTGGTGCCGCGGTTCAGCACCGTGGCGTCGCTCACGTTGTCGAGGCCGGGCGGCGACGCCGGGCAGGTCGGCGCCGTGGTGGCGTTGAAGGTGCAGAAACGGATCGTGCCCGCGCGCAGATCGCGCGTGAAATGGCCGCTGCGCAGCATCGTCTTCAGCAGGCTGCCGCCGGAGAAGCGCCGCGTGTTGGTGAGCGTGGCGTACGACGCGCTGCTGTCGTTGTAGTCGCTCGCCGCGTTGTAGTAGACCCTGGGGTCGAGGAACTCCATGATCGTCGACGGGTTGCCGCTGGTCTGCGACGACGATCGGCGGATCCACGGCAGCCCGTAGTTGACGCCGTTGTGGTTCTGCAGGTGATAGCCGCCGAGCATCCACTCGTCGTCGCTGCCGATGCCCAAGCGCGCGTTCAGGGCCAGGCCCTGCTTGTCGATGAAGTTGCCCCACTGGTCGGCATCGGTGGTCATCGCGTTGATGCGCAGCGCCGAGCGTTCGCCGGTTTTCAGGTTGAAGTCGCCGGTGAAGCGCATGGTGTCGCCCGAGCCGAGCGTGAAGCTCACCTCGCTGGCGTTGTCGAGAAAGGCCTGCTTGTGCACCTGGTTGACCACGCCGCCGGTCGAGCCGCGGCCGAACAGCATCGATGCCGAGCCGCGCAGCAGCTCGACGCGGTCGTAGCTGAAGGTGTCGCGGTCGTAGAAGGCCGGGTCGCGCATGCCGTCGACGTAGATATCGCCGCTGGTGGCGAGCGGAAAGCCGCGCAGGCGGATGTCTTCCTCGCCGCCCTCGGCGGCCTGGAACGTGATGCCGGAGGTCTGCTTCAGCGCCTGCTTGAGGGTCTCGGTGCGACGGTCTTCCATCAGCTTCTCGGTGACCACCGTCAGCGATTGCGGGATGTCGCGCACCTCCTGCACGCCCTTGCCGATCGTGGTGGTCGTTGCGCGCACCGACGTGTTGTCGCTTTCGGCACGTCCCTTCACGCGCACCGGCGGCATCGTGCCCTCCGCGGGTGCCGACGCAGCGGCCGCCGCCGGCTCTGCGGCCGCCGGCTGGCCTTGTGCCATCGCGGCACCGCCCCACAGGCCGAAGCCCGCGGCGATGGCGCCCAACGGCAATAACGGTGGACACGGCGGCGTGGTGCTGGCGGCGTGTGCGCGGCACTCCGGCTGAAGCACAGCGCGTTTGCGCCGCGAGGCATGGCGGGACATCGACTCACCTCCGCGATCGGGGAACCGCCTCGTCGATCGAGGCGGTTCAGCAAGTTGTTGGAGTTCGGCTTGCTGGCGCGCAATCGCTGCGCGTCCCGGCTGGCTGAGGGATCGAAGCGCGCAGCGTGCACCGCTGCGGCGTTCGAGAGCGTCAGCTTAGCATGAGATGAGAACGATTCTTATTAGCGCTTGCCCGAGGGGCGTTCGGCCACCAGCGCCGCCATCGCCAGGGCTTGTGCCTCACCTTGGTGGCGCAGCCCGGCCTCGGTGCCGAGGCGGTCGGCCTCGCTGCGGTTCTGGCTCACTTTCCACTTGCCGACCAAGCGCTCGATCGGCATCTCGATGCCGACGATGGCCTTGAGCATCTGCTCGATGAAGTCGGCCGGCGCATCACTCACGGCCCACGGCGCGGCCTGGCCCGCCTCGTGCGCCTGCGTCAGCCGCGTCACGATGTCGAGCAGCGCGTCGCGCGAGTCGACGGCGCGCGGTGTGCCGTGCGCATGCACCACCGCGTAGTTCCAAGTCGGCACCGCCTTGCCGTGTGCATGTTTGCTGGGGTACCAGTTGGGCGACACATAGGCTTGCGGGCCTTGGAACACGGCCACGCTCGCAGCGAGCTGCCTCCAGACCGGGTTGGCACGCGCCACGTGGCCGACCAGCGTGCCGAACGGACCGCGGTCGGTGTCGATCAGGAACGGGATGTGGTTCACGACCAGGCCGTCGGCGCCTTGTACGACCCAGGTGGCCAGCGGGTGGGCGCTCAGCAGGTCGTGCAGCACCGGCGTGCGGGTCTCCTCGAAGTGGACAGGCAGGTACATGGCGGTCTCTGAGATGCACGCGGCCGACCTAGGATAATCGCGCCTTGCCGTCGCGAGCGCCGCTGCGTGCTGCGCGCGCGTGACACCTGAAATCCGCCTCGCGCGCCGTCGATGCGCGCACTCTCGATGTCCGACATAACCACCGAGGTGCGGCGCCGCCGCACCTTCGCCATCATTTCCCACCCCGACGCCGGCAAGACCACGCTGACGGAGAAGCTGCTGCTGTTCTCCGGCGCGATCCAGATCGCCGGCTCGGTCAAGGCGCGCAAGGCGTCGCGCCACGCCACCAGCGACTGGATGGAAATCGAGAAGCAGCGCGGCATCTCGGTGGCCTCCTCGGTGATGCAGATGGAGTACCGCGGTTGCGTGATCAACCTGCTCGACACGCCGGGCCACCAGGACTTCTCGGAAGACACCTACCGCGTGCTGACCGCGGTCGACGCGGCACTGATGGTGATCGACGCGGCCAACGGCGTCGAGCCGCAGACGCGACGGCTGCTGCAGGTGTGCCGCGCACGGAACACGCCGATCCTCACCTTCGTCAACAAGATGGACCGCGAGGTGCAGGAGCCGCTGGCGCTGATGGACGAGATCGAGCGCGAGCTCGGCATGAACGTGGTGCCGTTCACCTGGCCGGTCGGCATGGGCAAGGTGTTCCACGGCGTCATGGACCTGAAGCGCGAGCAGATGCGCGTGTTCGTGCCGGGCGAGGATCGCAACCGCGACGGCGACGAGATCTTGCAGGGGATCGACAACCCGGCCTACCCGCAGCGCTTTGGTGCGCAGTACGAGCACGCCCGGCACGACATCGAGCTGGTGCGCGAGGCCGCTCCGGCGTTCGACGAAGAGCAGTTCCTCGCCGGACACCAGACGCCGATGTTCTTCGGCTCGGCGATCAACAACTTCGGCGTGCGCGAGGTGCTCGATGCGCTGGTCGACCTGGCGCCGCCGCCGGGCCCCAAGCCGGCGATGCAGCGCACCGTGCAAGCCGACGAGCCCAAGTTCTCCGGCGTGGTGTTCAAGATCCAGGCCAACATGGATCCGGCGCACCGCGACCGCATCGCCTTCGTGCGGGTGGCGTCGGGCCACTTTCAGCGCGGCATGAGGCTGAAGGTCACGCGCTCGGGCAAGGAGCTCAAGCCCAACACGGTGGTGAGCTTCCTGTCGCAGCGGCGCGAGCTGCTCGACGAGGCCTATGCCGGGGACATCATCGGCATCCCGAACCATGGCGTGCTGCAGCTCGGCGACACGCTGACCGAAGGCGAGCCGCTGCAGTTCACCGGCCTGCCGTTCTTCGCGCCCGAGATGTTCCGCACCGTCGAGGTGGCCGACCCGCTGAAGACCAAGCAGCTGAAGGCCGGGCTGACGCAGCTCGGCGAAGAAGGCGCGATCCAGGTGTTCCGCCCGGTGGCGGGCAGCGTGCTGCTGCTCGGTGCGGTGGGCCAGCTGCAGTTTGAAGTGGTGGCGCACCGGCTGGAGCACGAGTACGGCTGCAAGGCGCGCATCCAGCCGGCACGTTATTCGATCGCGCGCTGGGTCACCTGCGACGAGGCCGACGGCGGTGAGCGCGAACTGCAGCGCTTCATCGACGGCAACGCGCACCGCATGGCCTACGACGCGGTGAACGCGCCGACCATCCTGGTGGAGTACGCGCCGGAGCTGCGTGCCATCGAGAGCAACTGGCCCAAGATCAAGTTCCACGCGCTGCGCGAGCACGCGGGGCTGGTGTTCCAGAAGCAGCTGGCCTAGGCTGCAGCGCCTTGGCGCACGGTGCGCATGGTCACCGAATAGCGCAGCGCCGGCACGGGCGGCACGTTGTGCTGCCAGCCCCAACGCGCGGTGGGCGCCATGCGATACGCCGAGCGGGAGCTGAGCTCCGGCGTGAGGATGTCGTTCTTCTTCGGATCGCGCGGCGGCCAGGGCCGAAAGCGCAGCCGTGCCGCGCTGCCGAGCAGGCCCGCCCGTGCGGCAGGGCCGCGGTCGGGTCGAACAGGCTGCCCTGCGCGGTGTGGATCGTGGTGCCCATGAGGTCTATTGCGCCGTTGCGGCAGCAAATCGGCCGGCGCGCCTCAGGTCCTCGAGCCAAGCGCCGTACGCCGCTTCACGCGCGTCGTTCTGCAGGCGCAGCAACGCCGACGGGTGCAAGGTGATGAGCACCGGTCGCCGGTCCTCGCGCTCCAGCCATTGGCCCCGCATGCGCAGCACCGCCACCGGTCGCTTCAACAACTGCCGCGCCGCGGTGGCACCGAGCGCGACCAGCGCCTGCGGCTGGACCAGCGCGATCTCGCTTTCGAGCCAGTGCTCGCAGGCATCGGCCTCGCGCTGCGCCGGCGTCTTGTGCATGCGGCGCTTGCCGCGCGGCGCGGGCACCCATTTGAAGTGTTTGACCGCGTTGGTCACGTAGGTGGTGGCACGGTCCCAGCCGAGCTCGGCCAGCGCGCGGTCGAGCAGGCGCCCGGCAGGACCGACGAACGGGCGGCCCTGCCGGTCCTCCTGGTCGCCGGGTGTTTCACCCACCAGCATCAGCGCGGCGCCGATCGGGCCCTCGCCGAAAACGGTCTGCGTGGCGTGGGCGAACAACGGACACTCGCGGCAGCTGCGCGCGCTGTGGCGCTGGTGCTCCCAGGCCTGGGCACGGTGCGCGACATCGGCCGGGCTGCCAGGTGACGGATCCGGCGGGCGAACCTCCGACAGCGACGCGTGCCGAGCCATGCCGGCGATGGGGCAAGCCACATGCCTCGGCGGCCCGGCTCGCGGCGACACGCATGCCGGCTCGACCCGTGCCCGTCCAGCAACGCGTCACGCCGTGCCGCCGCGCCGCCGCCGCACTGGGAACTGCATCTCGACCACCGACTCCTGCATGCGTGCCGGGTCGGGAGGCTGTAGGAACACCTCGCGGCTCGGGCCGTCGAGCTCGTCGCCGTTGGCGGCGACGAAGCGGCCGATCTTGGCAGTGACGAGGTGTGCGTCTTCCGGCAGGCCGACGCGCACGCACACCGCCATGCGCGCGACCGCCGGCACCTCGCGAAGCACCAGCCCCGAGCTCTTGGGCGGCTTGAGCAGATCGATGTGCTCGACGGCATAGCCGAACTCGGCGTCGAACTCGTCGCTCTCGAACTGCGGCGCGTGTGCCAGCACCATGAGCTTGCAGCCGTGGGTGCGCGGCAGCAGCGCGCGCGATTGCTCGCGCAGCACGCCGATCAGGCCGCGCGCCTCGGCAAACGACGCCACCTGCCGGCGCAGCGACAGCAGCCGGTGCGCCGGCTCGGCCCGCTCGACCACGTCATCGACGGCCAGCGCGCCTTCGGTCTCGATCTGCGCGATGCGCGTCTCGATGTGGCGCAGGCGCTGCGCCTCCTGTGCCAGCCTTTGTTCCGCATCGTTGCGGCGCATCAGCAGCATGCGGCGCAGCTCGTCGGCGCCGAGCGGCGCCTGCAGCATGTGGCCGATCTGCTCGAGGCTGAAGCCGAGGTCCTTCAGCACGGTGATGCGGTTGAGCTGGGCCAGCTGCGCCACCGTGTAGTGGCGGTAGCCGGTCTGCGCGTCGGCGTGCGCCGGCTTGAGCAGGCCGATCTCGTCGTAGAAGCGCAGCAGCCGCGCCGACACGCGCGCGATGCGCGAGAAGTCACCGATGCGAAACATGCTGCGCTCGCTCTGTCAGTTCAGCACCGCGTTGAGGAACTCGCTCTTCAGGTTCATCTGCTGGACCACCGGCTGCTCGGCACGCAGCGCGTCGGTCATGGCAGGGATACGGATCACGCGGTCGAACAGATTCGCAAGTTTGGGGTAGCGCTCCCGCTCCAGCGCGAAGCCGATGTACTGCAGGGTCACCAGGTTCGACGCCACCGCCAGGTCGGCCACCGAAGGCGCATCGCCGGCGAGGAACGCTTCGCCCGACACCGCGTCGAGGTAGCCGAACACGTCGGGCACGACGCACGTCAGCACCTGGTCGACGCGACTCTGGTCGGTGGCGATGCCCTTGATCTTGGGGTTCACCACCACCTCGTGGAACAGCACGTGCACGACATCGCGGAACACCGTGCCGCCGGCGTATTGCTCGAGCCACAGCGCGTGGCCGTAGCGGCGCTCGTCGCTCGGGTACAGCGGCGGCTCGGGTTGCCGGCGCTCGAGGTAGGCACAGATCGCCGCCGAATCCGCCAGCGTGTAGTCGCCGTCCTGCAGCACCGGGATCTTGCCGGTGGGGCTCAGTTCGCGCCAGTTCGCCGGCTGGTTGTCGGGAATCACCGGCACGACCGGCACCACCTCGAACGGCAGTTTCTTCAGCCGCGCGGCGACGATGACCTTGCGGGTGTGCACCGAAATCGGCACGCCATGGATCTTGAGCATGTTGGCTCCATTGAATGGGGTTGCGGGAGCGGCAGGTTCAGGCTTGACGCAACGTCAAAGTCAAGCGCTGCACAATGGGCGCGATGCTGCCCCCGCTCGAAGTCCTGAGGCTGTACCGCCCGCACGCCGGCACGGTGGCCTCGCTGCTCGACAGCCGTGCCGCCGCGGCACCGCAGCGCGAGTGCCTGGTGTTCGAGCAGCAGTCGATCGGCTATGCGCAGCTGCGTGAGCGCGTCGGCCGTGCGGCGGCCTGGCTGCAGGCGCGCGGCGTACGCACCGGCGACCGCATCGGCGTGATGTCGACCAACCATCCGTCCACGGTGGTGCTGCTGCTGGCGCTGGCGCGCATCGGGGCGGTGATGGTGCCGGTGAACCCCGACTACAAGGCCGCCGAGGCGGGTTATGTGTTCGGTCACGCGGAGGTCAGCGGCATTCTGTGCTCGCCCGATGCGTTGCCAACGGTGCGCGCGGCGATTGCCGCGCTGCCGCAGGCGCCGTGGCTGGTGCTCAATCGCGGCGCGAACGACGTGCTGCCGGTGTTCGACGACGAACTCGATGCGTTGCGCGACGCCGCCGTGCCGCCCGATGCCCAAACACCCGATGCGCCCTGCGTGTTCATCTATACCTCGGGCACCACCGGCTTTCCAAAGGGCGTCATGCACGGCCAGCGCTCGCTGATCCTGGCCGGCGAAGGCTTCGTCGCCCGCATGTACCTGCAGCCCGACGACCGGCTGCTGTGCATCCTGCCGATGTTCCACATCAACGCGCTGTTCTACTCGCTGGCCGGCGCGCTGGCCGCGGGCGCCACGCTGATCCTGGTGCCGCGCTTCTCGGCCAGCACGTTTTGGCACGACGCCGCGCGTACGCGCGCCACCGAGGCGAACACCATCGCCGCCGTCAGCAACATCCTGCTGCGCCGGCCGCGCAGCGAGTTCGTGCCCGGCCACACATTGCGCAAGATCTACGGCGCGCCCTTCACCGCCGAGACCTACGACGTGTTCCAGCGCGAGTTCGGCGTACCGACGCTGATCGAGGGCTACGGCATGAGCGAGATCCCCGGCGCGCTGAACAACCCGTTCGAAGGTCCGCACAAGATCGGCAGCATGGGCAGGCCCAGCGTGCATCCGGACCCGGCAGTCCAGCTGGCGCGCCTGAAGGTGGTGGACGACGACGGCCGCGAGCTGCCCGACGGCGAGGTGGGCGAGCTGGTGGTGAAGACGCCGCTCGTGATGCAGGGCTACTACCGCGACGCCGAGCAGACGCGCGCGGCGTTTCGCGACGGCTGGTTTCTCACCGGTGACCTGGCGCGGCGCGACGCCGACGGCTACTTCTGGTTCATCGCACGCAAGAAGGACATCATCCGCAAGCGCGGCGAGAACATCTCGGGTGCGGAGCTCGACCGCGTGGTCGAGTCGCACCCGCAGGTGCTGCAGGCGGCAGCCATTCCGGTGCCCGATGCGCTCGGCGAAGACGAGATCCTGATCGCCGTGGTGCCCAGGCCCGGCGCCACCGTCACGCCGCATGAGGTGGCCGACTGGTGCCGCAAGCACCTGGCGGCGATCAAGGTGCCGCGCTACGTGGCGATCGTGGAGTCGCTGCCGTTGACGCCGACCCACCGCGTGGCCAAGTACCAGATGCGAGCGGACGCCGGACTGCGCGCGCGGGCGACCGACCTGAGCGGGCGCTAGTCGATCGGCACGGTCATGCGCGGTGGATCGGATCGATCCACAACACGGACTCGGGCTTCTCCACCGGCTCGATGTCGAGGTTGACCGCCACGGCTTCGCCGTCACTGCGCACCAGCACGCACTCCAGCACCTCGGTCGGGCTGGCGTTGATCTCCTGGTGCGGCACGTACGGCGGCACGTAGATGAAGTCACCCGGCCCAGCCTCGGCGGTGAACTCCAGCCGCTCGCCCCAACGCATGCGCGCCTTGCCCCTGACGACGTAGATCACGCTCTCCAGCGGCCCATGGTGGTGCGCGCCGGTCTTGGCATCGGGGTGGATGTGCACCGTGCCGGCCCACAGCTTCTGCGCGCCGACGCGCGCGAAGTTGATCGCCGCCTTGCGGTCCATCCCGGGCGTCTGCGCGGTGTTGGGATCGAGCTGGTTGCCCGGCACGACGCGCACACCATCGTGCTTCCAGCGGCCTTTGGTTGACGTGCTCATGTTCGCTCCTGCGTCGCTGCATGCTACGCCGCCGGCGCCGCCGCGTCGCCCTGCCGGGCTTCGCGCTCGCGCAGCTCGGTCTTCAGCACCTTGCCGTAGTTGTTCTTCGGCAGCGCGTCGACGAAGCGGTAGATCTTGGGTCGCTTGAAGCGCGCAATATGCTCGCGACAGAACGCATCGAGCGCAGCGGGGTCCACAGGCGTGCGCGCGACGACGTAGGCCACCACCACCTCGCCCCATTCGGCGTCGCGCCGGCCGATCACGCTGGCCTCGTGCACCGCCGGATGCCGCAGCAACACCTCTTCCACCTCGCGCGGATAGATGTTGCTGCCGCCGCTGATGATCAGATCCTTGCTGCGGTCGAGCAGCGTGAGGTAGCCCTCTTCGTCGAGCCGGCCGACGTCGCCGGTGTAGAGCCAGCCGTCGCGGATGGCCGCCGCGGTGGCCTCGGGCTGCTGCCAGTAGCCCTGCATCACGACGTCGCCGCGCACGCAGACTTCACCGGTGGCGCCGGCGGGCAACGGCGTGCCGTCGGCGCCGCGGATCGACAGCTCGAGCATCGGCTGCGCATGGCCCACCGAAGCCAGCCGTTCCCGGTGGCGCGGATGCGCGCGGTCGTTGATGACGTCGCGCGGCAGCACGGTGATCGTCATCGGGCTCTCTCCCTGGCCGTAGATCTGCGCGAAGTGCGGACCGATCGACTGCAGCGCCCTTTCGATGTCGGCCAGGTACATCGGCCCGCCGCCATAGGTGATGGTGGCGAGCCCCTTGGGCGTGCGCCCGCTTTGCTGCACGTGGTCGACCAGGCGCCGCACCATGGTGGGCGCGGCAAAGAACGAGGCATTGCGCCAGTGCGCGGCCAGCTCGACGATCTCCGCAGGATCGAAGCCTCCCGAAACCGGCACGACATTGACCCCGCCGTGCATCACGTAGGGCAAGTGGTACAGCCCGCCGCCGTGCGACAACGGCGCCGGATGCAGCATCACGTCGCCTGCCGCGACGCCTTGCACTTCACTGAGGTACCCGAGGCTCGCTTCGCGCAGCTGGCGGGCGCCGAGCACCACGCCTTTCGGCCGCCCGGTGGTGCCGCTGGTATAGAACAGCCACGCAGGGTCGCTGTCGGCCCGTTCGACCGGCGCATTCACTGTTTCGGCGTCCTCGAGCGCCGGCAGCTCGGTGAGCAGCCGCACGCCGGGCACCAGCACGGCAAGCGCATCGCGGATCGACACGTCGCACAAGGCCACCAGCGCGCCGCTGTGCTGGAGGATCCACGCCGCTTCGCGCGCATGCAGCTTGGCGTTGATCGGCACCGCGGCAGCGCCGCACCACCACGCGCCCCACATCATCACCAGGTACTCGGGCCGATTCGGGGCGAACAGCGCGACCCGATCGCCTGCCGCGATGCCTTGCGAGCGCAGCCACGACGCCAGCGCCGCGGCGCGCTGCGCCAGCTCTCGGTAGCTGCACCACGCCTCACACCCGTGGCCGATCGCAGTCGAGGCGCCAAAGCGCTGCGCCGCACGGGCCAGCCACAGCGCGACGTTCATGGATGTCTCTCTGGTTTGCGAGGCCGGTGCACCGGCGGCGCACCGGCCGTACGGCGCGAGAATAGCGGAAGCCCGAGTCCGTCGCCGACCGCCACTGCAACGATGATCGCCGCCGCGCCGCGTCTGGCGCTGTACCTCGACCTGATCCGCTGGGATCGTCCCGCGGGCTGGCTGTTGTTGTTGTGGCCGACGCTGTCGGCGCTGTGGATCGCGGCCGACGGCTTCCCCGGCTGGCACTTGCTGATGGTGTTCGTCGCCGGCACGGTCATCATGCGCAGCGCCGGTTGCTGCGTGAACGACGTGGCCGACCGCGATTTCGATCGCCACGTCAAGCGCACGGCCGAGCGCCCGGTGACCAGCGGCCGCGTCAGCGTGCGCGAAGCGTTGACGCTGGGCGCAGCGCTCGCGCTGGTGGCCTTTGCGCTGGTGCTGACCACCAACCCGCCCACGGTGTGGCTCTCGTGTGCCGGGCTGGCGATCACGCTGCTGTATCCATTCGCCAAACGGGTGGTGTCGATACCGCAGGCCGTGCTCGGCGTGGCCTTCAGCTTTGGCATCCCGATGGCCTTTGCAGCCGTGCTCGGCGGCCGCGACTGGGGGCTGCAGTCGGTGCCCGATGCGGTGCCGCCGCATGCCTGGGGCCTGCTGATCGGCAACGCCTTCTGGGTGCTTGCCTACGACACCGAGTACGCGATGGTCGATCGCGATGACGATCTGCGCATCGGCATGAAGACATCGGCCATCACCTTGGGCCGCTTCGACGTGGCCGCGGTGATGCTGTGTTATGCGATCCACCTGATCATCTGGACCTGGCTGGGGCGTTCGCTCGGGCTCGGCCTGTGGTTTCTCGTCGGCATCGCCGCTGCGGCGCTGCAGGCGCTGTGGCACTACTCGCTGATCCGCGCCCGCGCGCGCGAGGGCTGCTTCAAGGCCTTCGTGGCCAATCACTGGCTCGGCGCCAGCGTGTTTGCCGGCGTGGCCATCGACTTGTCGCTGCGTTAAGAGTGCGGCCGGGTCAGCGCCGGGCCGCTCCGAAAGCGACTGAGCACACGTCGGCCACGCAGCGCGCGTGGGTCGAACACCTCAGCGCGTGGGCGCCGGTGCGACGGGGCTGTTGCCGAACTCGTCGCCAAGCTGGTGCGCGCGCTCGTTGGCCGCGTGCAGCGCGCGCACGAACGCCGCCTTGACAGCGTCCTTGTCCATCGACATCAGGGCGGCGTAGGTCGTACCGCCCTTGGAGGTGACACGCTCGCGCAGCACGGCCGGTGATTCGGTCGACTGCTGCACCAGCGCGGTGGCACCGGCAAACGTGGCCAGCGCGAGGCGACGACCCTGCTCGACCGTGAGTCCCATCTCTCCGGCCGCCTGGATCATCGCCTCGATGAAGTAGTAGACGTATGCCGGCCCGGAGCCCGACAGGGCGGTCACCGCATCGAGGTCGCGCTCGCGCGGCAACCACAGCAGTTCGCCGCTCGGCGCGAGCACGCGCTCGACCGCGGCGCGCTCGCCCGGATCCACCGCCGTTGTCGCATACAAACCGGTGATGCCCTGCCCGATCAGGGCCGGCGTGTTGGGCATCGCGCGCACCACCCGTTCGCTGCCGGTGGCGCTGATCAGGCTGTCCGTCCGGATGCCGGCCATCACGCTCAGGTGCAAGGCCTTGCCGACGTGCACCGCACAGGATCGCGCCGCGGCGGCAAAGACCTGCGGCTTGACCGCCCACACCACCAGCGGCACGTCGGCCAGTTGGGCATCGGCCACCGCCAGCGCGAGCACCCCGAACTGCAGCGCGACCTTGGCACGTTGCCGGTCGTCGGGCTCGATCACCAGCACCGTGGCCGGCACACGTCCGTTCTGCAGCAAGCCGCCGACCAACGCGCTGGCCATGTTGCCGCCGCCGATGAAGGCGATCTCGGGCTTGATGCCGCTGTTCATGCAGGCCAGTGTAGACCTGCGCCCTGGCTCGCCGCGGTGCCGTCCGCGCGCCCCGATGGTGGCGGCACGTGAATGAGGGGCGGGCTTTCGGCATGGCGACGAACCGAGTCTTCGGTTGCACAAGGGTGACACGCCGACCTACAGTGCGCGCCTGCCGTCGCGCAAACCGAGCGGAGAACCAGCATGAGCACCCTGTCGTACGTCGATGAGTCTCCCAGCAGTCCGTGGGCCACCTACCTGGCCCAGGTGGACCGCGTCGTGCCATACCTGGGCCCGCTGGCGCGCTGGGCGGAGACGCTCAAACGCTGCAAGCGCGCGCTGATCGTCGACGTGCCGATCGAGCTCGACGACGGCTCGGTGGCGCACTTTGAGGGCTTTCGCGTGCAGCACAACCTGTCGCGTGGGCCGGGCAAGGGCGGCGTGCGCTACCACCCCGACGTGACGCTGGAGGAGGTGATGGCTCTGGCGGCCTGGATGTCGATCAAGAACGCCGCGGTCAACCTTCCATATGGCGGCGCCAAGGGCGGCATTCGCGTCGAACCGAAGAAACTGTCGACCAAGGAGCTGGAGCGGCTGACGCGGCGCTACACCAGCGAGATCGGCATCATCATCGGTCCGCAGCAGGACATCCCCGCGCCCGACGTAAACACCAACGCGCAGATCATGGCGTGGATGATGGACACGTATTCCATGAACGTCGGTGCCACCGCCACCGGCGTGGTCACCGGCAAGCCGATCCACCTCGGCGGCTCGTTGGGACGCGTGAAGGCCACGGGCCGCGGCGTTTTCGTGACCGGGCGCGAAGCGGCGCGTCGCATCAACCTCAACCTGCAGGGCGCGCGCGTCGCGGTACAGGGCTTCGGCAATGTGGGATCGTCGGCGGCGGAGCTGTTCCACGGCTCGGGCGCGAAGATCGTGGCCGCGCAGGACCACACCGGCACCATCGCCAACCCGCACGGGCTGGACATGGCCACGCTGATGCCGCATGTCCGGGAGACCGGCGGCGTGGCCGGCTTTGCCGGCGCCGAAAGCATGGACAACGAGGCGTTCTGGGACGTGGAGTGCGACATCCTCATCCCGGCGGCGCTGGAAAGCCAGATCGACGCGGCACGCGCGCGGCGCATCAAGGCCAGGCTGGTGCTGGAGGGCGCCAACGGCCCGACCCTGCCGGTGGGCGACGACGTCCTCGGCGACCGCGGCATCCTGGTGGTGCCCGACGTGATCTGCAACGCCGGCGGCGTGACGGTCAGCTACTTCGAATGGGTGCAGGACTTCTCGTCGTTCTTCTGGACCGAAGACGAGATCAACCTGCGTCTCGACAAGATCATGGTCGGCGCGCTGCGCCGCATCTGGGACACCGCCGATCAGCACAAGATTTCGCTGCGCACCGCGACCTTCGCAGTGGCGTGCGAGCGCATCCTGATGGCGCGGCAGGAACGCGGGCTCTATCCCTGAAAACGGCCGCAGGCCGTTTCGGCGCAGGCTCACATCGCGCAGCGATGTGAAGGCGCGCAGCGCCGGCCGAAGCCAGAAGCCCGACGGCCGTCTCAGTTGGCGGCCGGACGCGGCCTGTCGCCGAAGATCGCGCTGCCCACACGCACGATGGTCGCGCCTTCGGCAATCGCGGCCTCGAGATCCGCGCTCATGCCCATCGACAGGGTATCGAGCACCTGTCCGGCGGCGTTGAGATCGAACAACAGCCGCGCCAGGGCGCGGTGCGGTGCGCGTTGCGCGTCGAAGTCGCCCGCCGGCTCGGGAATCGCCATCAGTCCGCGCAGCCGCAAACGCGGCAAGGCGCTTACCGCCTCGGCCAACGCCGACGCGTCTTCCGGCGCGACGCCGCTCTTGCTGCCTTCGCCGCTGATGTTCACCTGCAGGCACACCTGCAGCGGCGGCAGCTGCTCGGGCCGCTGCGCCGACAGGCGCTCGGCGAGCTTCAACCGATCGATCGTGTGCACCCAATCGAAGTGCGCCGCCACCACGCGCGTCTTGTTGCTCTGCAACGGTCCGATCAGGTGCCACTCGAGCTGCTCGCGCACATCGGCCAGCGACTCGATCTTCTCGAGCGCTTCCTGCACGTAGTTCTCGCCGAAGGCGTGTTGTCCGGCCGCCAGTGCGTCGCGCACCGCCTGCGGCCCGAAAGTCTTTGTCACAGCCAGCAACGTGACGCTTTGCACGGGACGCTGCGAGGTCGCGCACGCAGTCGCGATACGCGTGCGCACTTGTTGTAACTTCGCTTCGACGCTGCTCATAATCCAGCGAGCCTACTCCAACGCGCACATCCTCATGGACATCACGCAACTGCTCGCGTTCTCGGTGAAGAACAAGGCGTCTGACCTGCACTTGTCGGCCGGCTTGCCACCGATGATCCGCGTGCACGGCGACGTGCGCCGCATCAACGTGGACCCGCTGGAGCACAAGCAGGTGCACGACATGGTGTACGACATCATGAACGATGCGCAGCGCAAGCACTTCGAGGACACGCTGGAGTGCGACTTCAGCTTCGAGATCCAGGGCCTGGCGCGTTTTCGCGTCAACGCGTTCAACCAGAACCGCGGCGCGGGCGCCGTCTTCCGCACGATTCCGAGCAAGATCCTGACACTGGAGCAGCTCAACACGCCCAAGATCTTCGCCGAGCTGTCGCTCAAGCCGCGCGGCCTGGTGCTGGTGACCGGACCCACCGGCTCGGGCAAGAGCACCACTCTGGCGGCGATGGTCAACCACCTGAACGAAAGCGAGTACGCGCACGTGCTGACGGTGGAGGACCCGATCGAGTTCGTGCATGAGAGCAAGAAGTGCCTGATCAACCAGCGCGAGGTCGGCCCGCACACCCTGAGCTTCGCCAACGCGTTGCGCTCCGCGCTGCGCGAAGACCCCGACGCGATCCTGGTCGGCGAAATGCGCGACCTGGAAACGATCCGGTTGGCGTTGACCGCTGCCGAAACCGGGCACCTGGTGTTCGGCACGCTGCACACGTCGAGCGCGGCCAAGACCATCGACCGCGTGGTCGACGTGTTCCCGGCGGCCGAGAAGGACATGGTGCGCGCGATGCTGTCGGAATCGCTGATCGCGGTGATCTCGCAGACGCTGTGCAAGCTGAAGGACGGCTCGGGCCGCGTCGCCGCGCACGAAATCATGATCGCGACGTCTGCGATCAAGAACCTGATCCGCGAAAACAAGATCGCTCAGATGTACTCGTCGATCCAAACGGGACAGAGCCTGGGCATGCAGACGCTAGACCAGAACCTGACTGACCTCGTGCGCCGCAACGTGATCTCGCCGGCCGAGGCGCGCGCCAAGGCCAAAACGCCCGAAAACTTTCCCGGCTGAAACGCCGTACCCTGGCCGTGAAGAAACTGCTCGATCGCCTCGGCGGAACCCGCCGAGAGAACCCCGAGACGCCGGACTCCGGCTACTTCTCCACCATGTTCCTCGAGCGCGAGGAAGAAACGCCGACGCTGGTGCCGTGGGCCGTTCGAGCCAGCCAGCTGCAGGCCAGGGTGGTCGATCCGGCCGAGGGCAGCGCCAAGTTCGCACGCGCCTGGAACAACGACCGTCACACCGTGGCGCTCAGCGAAGGCGAGATGCAGCGGTTGACCCAATACCTGGGTTTCGTCAGCCTGGCGCCCGATCGCGAGGTGATCGCCCAGGACGAACAGGGCGACTACCTGTTAATCGTGCTCGAGGGCACCATCGCGGTCGACCGCGTGCAGCCTTGGGGCGGCCGCGCGCGTCTGGGCGAGGCACGCGTCGGCGACCTGCTGGGCGAGATGTCGCTGCTCGACGCGGGTACGCGCTTCTCTTCGTGCCGCACGCTGACGCCGTGCATCGTGGGTGTACTTGAGGCGCAGACGCTCGATCGCATGATGAAGGACGATCCGCGCCTGGCAGCGGTGCTGCTCGCCGCGCTCGCGCGCCGCTTGTCGCTGCGCCTGCGCCAGGCCAGCGCGCGCCTGAGCGCGCTGCTGACCAGTTCTTCGTGAGGCTGCGCAGGGAGAGACAACAATGGAACGCGATCAGGCCTCGAAATTCGTCAACGACCTGCTGCGCCTGATGATCTCGCGCAACGGCTCGGACCTGTTCCTCACGGCCGACTTTCCGCCCGCGATCAAGGTCGACGGGCGGGTCACTAAGGTGAGCCCGCAGCCGCTGACCGGCCAGCACACCATGGCGCTGGCGCGAGCGGTGATGAACGACAAGCAGGCGGCGGAGTTCGAGAAGACGAAGGAGTGCAACTTCGCGATCTCGCCGCAGGGCATCGGGCGCTTCCGCTGCAACGCTTTCGTGCAGATGGGCCACATCGGGCTGGTGTTCCGCGTGATCCCGCAATCGTTGCCAACGGTGGACCAGCTCGGCCTTCCCAAGGTGCTGAAGGATGTGGCCATGACCAAGCGTGGCCTGGTCATCATGGTGGGGGCCACCGGATCGGGCAAGAGCACCTCACTGGCAGCCATGGTCGACTGGCGCAACGAACATTCGCACGGCCACATCATCACGATCGAGGATCCGGTGGAGTTCGTGCACCCGCACAAGAACTGCATCGTGACGCAGCGCGAGGTCGGCATCGACACCGACGGCTGGGAGCACGCGCTGAAGAACACGCTGCGGCAGGCGCCCGATGTGATCCTGATGGGCGAGATCCGCGACCGCGAGACGATGGAGCATGCGGTGGCGTTTGCCGAAACCGGCCACCTGTGCATGGCCACGCTGCACGCCAACAGCTCCAACCAGGCGCTCGACCGCATCATCAACTTCTTCCCCGAGGAGCGGCGCGCGCAGCTGCTGATGGACCTGTCGCTCAACCTCAAGGCCATCATCTCGCAACGCCTGCTGCCGCGCGAAGAAGGCAAGGGCCGCATCGCCGCGGTGGAGATCATGCTCAACACGCCGCTGGTGTCCGACATGATCTTCAAGGGCGAGGTCGGCGAGCTCAAGGAGCTGATGAAGCGCTCGCGCGAGCTCGGCATGCAGACCTTCGACCAGGCGCTGTTCGACCTCTACGAGCAGCGCCATGTCTCGTACGAAGACGCACTGCGCAACGCCGACTCGGTGAACGACCTGCGGCTGCAGATCAAGCTCAACAGCGCGCGCGCCCGCAACCAGGATCTCGCAGCAGGCACCGAGCACCTGACAATCGTCTGAGCCCCGGGGCCGCCTGACGGCCCCGGGCGCGCGTCCCAAGTTGTGAGACGCCGCGAGCTGGCGGATCGGACGCACGACTTAAACTGGCGGCCCTTCCGTTTCGAGGCTGCCATGACCAAGACCTACGAGCAGACGCCGTCGCGCAAGACCGCCTTTCTCGGACTCGGCGTGATGGGCCACCCGATGGCGGGGCACCTCGCGCGCGCCGGGCACGACGTGTGCGTGTTCAACCGCACCGAGGCCAAGGCGCACGCCTGGGCCAAGGAATACGGCGGCCGTTCGGCGCCGACCCCGCGCGAGGCGGCCGCCGGCGCCGACTTCGTCTTCTGCTGCGTCGGCAACGACCACGACCTGCGCTCGGTGGTGCTCGGCGACCACGGTGCGTTTGCCGGCATGAAGCCGGGTGCGGTATTCGTCGACCACACCACGGCTTCGGCTGCGGTGGCGCGCGAGCTTTATGCGGCCGGCAAGGCCAAGGGCTTGCAGTTCGTCGATGCGCCCGTGTCCGGCGGGCAGGCCGGTGCGGTCAACGGTATGCTCACCGTGATGTGCGGCGGTGATCAAGGGCCGTTCGATGCGATGAAGCCGGTGGCGATGGCCTTCTCGCGTGCCGTCACCCGGGTGGGCGCCAGCGGCTCGGGCCAGCTGGCCAAGATGGTGAACCAAGTGTGCATTGCCGGGCTCGTGCAGGGCCTGTCGGAAGGCATCGCGTTCGGCCAGAAAGCCGGGCTCGACATGAAGCTCGTGCTGGAAGTGATCGGCAAGGGCGCCGCGCAGAGCTGGCAGATGGACAACCGCGGCAGCACGATGATCGATGACAAGTTCGACTTCGGCTTCGCGGTCGATTGGATGCGCAAGGACCTGGGGTTGGTGCTCGACGAGGCGCGGCGCAACGGCGCGCACCTGCCGGTGACCGCGCTGGTCGACCAGTTCTACGGCGACGTGCAGGCCATGGGCGGCACGCGCTGGGACACCTCCAGCCTGATCAAGCGGCTGCGTTAGCGCAGAGGACCTACTTCCTCGGCGTGCTGTCGGCGAGCTCTTGTTCGGTGACGATCTCGAACACGCGCACCACCTTCTGCACGCCGCTGACCGAACGCGCCAGCTCGGTGGCGCGCGTCGCTTCGCGCTCGGTGACCCGGCCCATCAAGTAGACGACGCTGCGCTCCGTGATCACCTTGAACGCGTTGACCTGCAGATCCTTGGCGTCGATGAACGTGGCCTTGACCTTGCCCGTCAGCAACGCGTCGTTCGAACGCGTGGACAGCGCCGACGGGATCGTCACCGCCAGTTCGTTCACGGTCGACTTGACGTTGTCCACCTTCTGCACGGTCTGTTCGATGGCGGCCTTGTCGGCTTCGGTGGCCGCCTCGCCGGTCAGCAGCACGGTGCGGTTGTAGCTCGTCACGTTGACGTGCGAACGATCGTTGATCACTTCCTTCAGGCGGTTGTTGGCCTTCAGCTCGATCGCCTGGTCTTCCAGCAGCGTGCCGGCAGTGCGCCGGTCGGACACCATCATGGTGCCGCCGACCATCGCGCCGCCCACCAGCAGCGGCGCGCAGGCAGCCAGTTGTGTGGCGGCCAGCGCCAGGGCCAGTCCGGTGCGTATTGATTTTGTTCGGATCATGCGGGGTCCTGTTCTCCCAAAAGTTGAAGATCGATCGCGTCGCACAGGCAGTGCAGGATCAGCAGGTGCATCTCCAGCACACGTGCGCTGCGGTCGTGCGGCACGGTGATCGCTGCGTCGGTCTCGCCCAACGCAGCGCGCAGCGCGCCGCCGGTCCGTCCCAATAACGCAATCACCGCCATGTCGTTGGCATGCGCAGCATCCACGGCTGCCAGCAGCGCCTCGTGTTCGCCCTCGGGGTCGAGCACCAGCAGCAGATCGCCCGGGGCCCCGAGCGTGGCAACCTGACGCGCCAGCATCGCGTGCGAACCGTCCGACAGCGCCAGCTGGTTGGCGACCACCGCGTCGGCCCCCAACGCCAGCACCGCGAGCCCAGGCCGCTCGCGCTCGAAGCGCCCCATCAGTTGGGCCGCGCACAACGACGCCAACGCGGCCGACGGCCCGATGCCGCACACCAGCACCTTGCCTCCGGCCGTGAGGGCGCCCACGATCGCCTGCGACGCTTCGGCTACCGGCTTGACCAGCCCTTCAGAGGACTGGTACTTCAGGTCCACAGCATCGAAGAACTGCTGCTGGATGCGCTGCTCGAGCATGGGCGGTCATGATAAGTCAGCGGCTCGACGGCCCCTGCCAAAGGCGGCCTGCGGCGAGCGGCTTGCGGCCTCAGGCATCGAAAGCAGCGCGCACCCACTGCAGCGCTGCGCCCTCGACTGCCACCACGTCGAAGCGGCACGGTGGCAAGTGTGCGAGCCGCGCCAGGTAGTGCTGCGCAGCGAACACGAGGCTGCGTTGTTTGGCAACCCCCACGCTGGCCAACGCGCCGCCGAACGATGTGCCCGCGCGCGACCGCACTTCGACGAACACCAGGGTTCCGTCGCGTTCTCGCAGGATCAGGTCGATCTCGCCGCCACGTGCGCGCGGTCCGCGCGCCACCCGATAATTGCGGCACACCAGGGTCAGCCCATGGCGCAGGAGGTGTTCCAGTGCGAGCGCCTCGGCGCGGTCGCCGGTTGACGTCGCCGCCGTCTTTGTCGCTCCTTTCGGCTGCACAGCCACGATTGGTCTCCGCTTGAGCATCGACGCGTTGCAGGTCCAACAAGCGGCAGCCGCTGCCGCCGGGGCGCAGCAGTATCCCGCACCGGCGCTCTATATGGTTGCCACGCCGATCGGCAATCTGGCGGACCTCACCTTGCGCGCGGTCCATGTGCTGGCGTTGGTGGACGCGGTGGCCTGCGAGGACAGCCGCGTCACCGGGGCATTGCTGCATCACCTCGGCCTGCACAAGCCGCTGATCGCACTGCACCAGCACAACGAGCGCGAGCGAGCCACCGTGGTGGTGCAGCAGCTGCGCGCCGGCCAGCGGGTGGCTTATGCCAGCGACGCCGGCACACCGGCCATGTCCGACCCTGGCGCGGCGCTGGTGCAGGCTGTGGCGGGCGAAGGGTTTCGCGTGGTGCCGATCCCGGGCGCCAGCAGCGTGGCCGCGGCGATCAGCGTGGCTGGCGACGCCGCGGCGGGCTTTCGCTTCTGCGGCTTTGCGCCGCACGGGGGGCAGGTGCGCCAGCATGCGCTGGACATGGCCTGCGACGATCCCGGCACGCAGGTGTGGCTCGAATCGCCGCACCGCATCGTGTCATTGGCCGAGAGTTGGGCGGCACGCGCCGGCTCTCGGCGCGTCACGGTGTGTCGCGAGCTGACCAAGCAGTTTGAAACCGTGGCGACGCTGCCGGTGCGCGAGTTGCCCGCCTGGCTAGCGGCCGATGGTCACCGCACCCGCGGCGAGTTCGTGCTCGTGCTGCATGCGGCCACGCAGGTGGCCGGCGACAACGGCGACGGTGTCGGGGTCGATGCGGCGGCACAGCGCGTGCTCACCGTGCTGCTCGACGAGCTGCCCCTCAAGCAGGCGGTGTCGTTGGCCGCGCGCATCAGCGGCGCGCCGCGCAACGCGCTGTACCGACAGGCGCTGCAGCGCCGCGCTGCCGACGACGAGCGCTGACCGCAAGCGCCTCATTGTCACGATGCCGGTGCGCTGGCAGCGCGGCGCTGGCCGTCGTGCTTCTGCCGCCTGATGTCACGGCCGGCCTTGTTCTGGGCGTGGTGCAGGCGATGGCGCTCCTTGGCGGTGACCACGCCATCGGCTTTGGCCTTGTCCTCGGCGCGGTTGATCGCCTTCTGTTCGCGCTCGAGGCGGCGCGTCTCGCGCCGGGTCAGCTCGCCCGAGGCGATGCCCTGGTCGATGCGCTTTTCCTGGTTGACCTGCCGCTTGTCGATGCCCGGCGTTGAAGCCGCACCCGCGGGTGCGGTCGCTTGTGCCATCGCGCCGGCCGACGCGGCGGCCATAGCCAAGCTGGCCAAGAAGGATCTGATCGTGCTGTGCATGTGTTCCTCGTGTGCAGTTGTTCGTTTTCGAGCGCGGCTCAGCCCGCCCGTCTCGACAACGCCGATCGCGACAAGCCCGCTCACGCCACGCCGGTAAAGCTGTGTAAATCGCAGCGCCTCCCTACAATGGCCCGATGATCTCGCGCGAACCCACCATTGAACGCCTGGCGCTGGCGCGCCGCTTGTTGCTCGAACCCGCGGCACTCGACGAGCCGGCGCTGCAGGAAGCACTCGGTTGCATCGGCGGCCACAAGGTTGACGACTGCGACCTCTACTTCCAGATCACGCGCCACGAGGGCTGGAGCCTCGAAGAAGGCATCGTCAAGAGCGGCAGCTTCGGCATCGACCAGGGCGTGGGCGTGCGCGCGGTGGCCGGCGAGAAGACCGCGTTCGCCTACTCCGACGACATCTCGCACGCCGCCCTGCTCGATGCAGCGCGCACGGTGCGCAGCATCGCCGCAGCAGGTCAGAGCAAACGGGTGAAGGTCGGCGACGGCGCGGCGCAGATCGGCGCCAGCCACGCCTTGTACGCCTCGATCGATCCGATTGCCACGCTCGACAGCACGCAGAAAGTGGCGTTGCTCGAGCGCGTGGAGCGCATGGCACGTGCACGCGACCCGCGCATCGTGCAGGTGATGGCAAGCCTGGCCGCGGAATACGATGTGATCTTCGTGGCGCGCGCCGACGGCACACGCGCGGCCGATGTGCGCCCGCTGGTGCGCGTGTCGATCACCGTGATTGCCGAACAGAACGGACGGCGCGAGATCGGCAGCGGGGGCGGCGGGGGCCGCTTCGGCCTCAACTACTTTCAAGACGACGTGCTCGCCCGCTACGTCGACCAAGCGGTCAATGCGGCCCTCACCAACCTCGAATCGCGGCCGGCACCGGCCGGCGCGATGAGCGTGGTGCTGGGCCCGGGCTGGCCGGGTGTGCTGCTGCACGAAGCGGTGGGACATGGCCTGGAAGGCGACTTCAACCGAAAGGGCTCATCCACCTTCTCCGGCCGCGTCGGCCAGCGCGTGGCGGCCAAAGGCGTGACGGTCCTCGACGACGGCACGCTGCCCGATCGTCGCGGCTCGCTCAACGTCGACGACGAAGGCCATCCGACCCAGCGCAACGTGCTGATCGAGGACGGCATCCTCAAGGGCTACATCCAGGACTCGATGAACGCGCGCCTGATGAAGCTCAAGCCCACCGGCAATGGCCGGCGCGAGAGCTACGCGCATGTGCCGATGCCGCGCATGACCAACACCTACATGCTCGGCGGCGACAAGACCAAGGAGGAGATCGTCGCCAGTCTCGACCGCGGCCTCTATGCCACCAACTTCGGCGGCGGTCAGGTCGACATCACCAGCGGCAAGTTCGTCTTCTCGGCCAGCGAGGCGTTCTGGGTCGAGAAGGGCCGCATCCTGTACCCGGTGAAAGGCGCCACGCTGATCGGCAACGGCCCCGACGCGCTGACGCGCGTCAGCATGATCGGCAACGACATGACGCTCGACACCGGCGTCGGCGTCTGCGGCAAGGACGGCCAGAGCGTGCCGGTGGGCGTGGGCCAGCCGACGCTGCGCATCGACCGGCTGACCGTGGGAGGCACCGCATGAGCCACCGAGAAAGCGGGGCCCGAGCGCGCCGCGCAAAGCGTTCAGGAAGCGTGCTAGAGTCGCGCCCCATGCGTCGCGACCCGTTCTTCTTTGCGTACTTTTGGTTCTCGCCCCCAACCGGCGGCTGGACGAACGTGCGCACCTGACGACACGACACAAACCAGACAAAACCGCCGGCAACACCGGCGGTTTTTTCTTGCCCTCGCGAAATCCAGGAGCACTCGATGGCCCCCCGATCGACCAGCGGTACGCCGCAAGACAGCGCGACCCTTGGCTACGCACTGAGCGAAAAGACAAGCCAGACCGACGACCAGCGCATCCGCGACGTCACTCCGCTGCCGCCGCCGGAGCACCTGATCCGGTTCTTTCCGATCGCCGGCACGCCGGTCGAGAAGCTGATCGGCCACACGCGTTCGACGGTGCGCAAGATCATGCACGGCGACGACGACAGGCTGCTGGTCGTGATCGGCCCGTGTTCGATCCACGACCCCGCGGCGGCGCTCGAGTACGCGCGCAAGCTGCGCGATCAGCGCAAGCACTTTCACGACACGCTGGAGATCGTGATGCGCGTGTACTTCGAGAAGCCGCGCACCACGGTCGGCTGGAAGGGCCTGATCAACGATCCTTACCTCGACGAGAGCTATCGCATCCACGAGGGGCTGCGCATCGCGCGACAGCTGCTGCTCGACATCAACCGGCTCGGCGTGCCGGCCGGCAGCGAGTTCCTCGACGTCATCAGCCCGCAGTACATCGGCGACCTGATCAGCTGGGGCGCGATCGGCGCTCGCACGACCGAGAGCCAAGTGCACCGCGAGCTGGCCTCAGGGCTGTCGGCGCCGATCGGCTTCAAGAACGGCACCGATGGCAACCTGAAGATTGCAGTTGACGCGATCCAGGCGGCGATGCGGCCACACCACTTCTTGTCCGTGCACAAGAACGGCCAGGTCGCGATCGTCGAAACGAAGGGGAACCACGACTGCCACGTGATCCTGCGCGGCGGCAAGGCGCCGAACTATGACGCCGGCAGCATCGCGGCCGCCTGCCGCGAGATCGAGGAAGCCAAGCTGCCGTGCCGCTTGATGGTCGACTGCAGCCACGCCAACTCCAGCAAGCAGCACCAGCGCCAGATCGACGTGGCGCGCGACATCGGCTCGCAGATAGCCGGCGGCACGCGCTGCATCTTCGGCGTGATGATCGAGAGCCACCTCAACGGCGGCGCACAGAAGTTCAGCCCCGGCAAGGACGACCCGGGGGCGCTCGAGTATGGCAAGAGCATCACCGACGCCTGCATCGGCTGGGATGATTCGGTCAAGGTGCTCCAGACGCTGAGCGACGCGGTGCGGACGCGTCGACGCTGATGAGTGCTCGTCAGCTCTTGGCGTCGCGCTCCAGACGCGTGCTGCGCCAGTAGACGTCGTCGCCGCCCAGGCCGTCGAGGTTGGCGCGGTTGAGCACACGTGCCAGCACGAACAGCAGGTCGCTCAACCGATTGAGGTACTGGCGCGGCGCGGCGTTGACCGCGTCGGCCGCGCCGAGCACGACCAGCGCGCGCTCGGCGCGCCGCGCCACGGTGCGCGCCACGTGCGCAAGGGCGGCGCTGCGCGCGCCGCCAGGCAGGATGAACTCGGCCAGCGCCGGCAGCGTGGCGTTGTAGTGCTCCAGCGCAACATCGAGCGCCGCCACTTCCTCCGGCTTCAACAGCGTCTGCCCCGGCAGCGACAACTCGCCGCCGAGATTGAACAACTGGTGCTGGATCTGCTGCAGCAGCACACGCACGTCGTCGGGCAAGGGTTCGGCCAGGAGCACGCCGAGTTGGGAGTTCAGCTCGTCCACATCACCCAAGGCAGCGATCCGCAGATGGCTCTTGGGCACACGGCTGCCGTCGGCCAGGCCGGTGGTGCCGTCGTCGCCGGTGCGCGTGGCGATGCGGGTCAGACGATGACCCATGTCAGTGGGGGGGCAAAGCCATTGCAGCATCGTAACCCCGCGGTCCCGGTCCCCGCGCCGGCTTTCTACAATGGCCCATCGGCCGGGAGATTGACGATGAACGCACCCCATGAACTGACATCGGCCGTGCGGCGCCCGGCGCCCGAAAGCCTGCACAAGGCATTGTCCGAGCGCTTTGGCGATCGTGTGAGCCGCGCGCAGGCAGTACGCGATCAGCACGGCCGCGACGAGTCGCCTTTCGAAGTGGCGCCGCCCGATGCAGTGGTGTTCTGCGAGTCGACCGCCGACGTCGCCGCCGCAGTCGAGCTCGCGGCCCAGCACGACGTGCCGGTGATCCCGTTTGGTGTCGGCTCGTCGCTCGAGGGCCATCTGCTGGCTGTGCAAGGCGGCATCAGCCTCGATCTCGGCCGCATGAACGAGGTCCTGCGCATCAACCCCGAAGACCTCACCGTGACCGTACAGCCCGGTGTCACGCGCAAGCAGCTCAACGAGGCGGTGAAGCACCTGGGTCTGTTCTTCCCGATCGACCCGGGCGCCGACGCCACTCTGGGCGGCATGGCCGCCACGCGGGCGTCGGGCACGAACGCCGTGCGCTACGGCACGATGCGAGAGAACGTGCTGGCGCTGGAGGTGGTCACGGCGTCGGGCGACGTGATCCGCACCGGCACACGCGCCAAGAAATCGAGCGCCGGCTACGACCTGACCCGGCTGATGGTGGGCAGCGAGGGCACGCTCGGCGTGATCACCGAGGTGACGCTCAAGCTGTACCCGCTGCCCGAGGCGATCTCGGCGGCGATCTGCCACTTTCCGACCGTGGCAGCGGCGGTCGACACGACGATCGAGATGATCCAGCTCGGCGTGCCGATCGCACGGGTCGAGCTGCTCGATGCGAACGCCGTGCGCGCCGTCAACAAGCATGAGAAGTTGAGTCTGCGCGAGACGCCGATGCTGCTGATGGAGTTCCACGGCAGCGACAGCGGCGTGAAGGAACAGGCCGCGGTCGTGCAGGGGCTGGCGCACGAGCACGGCGGCGAGGATTTCGAGTGGGCCACCACGCCCGAGGAGCGCACGCGGCTGTGGACGGCGCGCCACCGCGCCTACTTTGCCGGCATGGCGGCCCGGCCGGGCTGCCGCACGGTCACCACCGACGCCTGCGTGCCGATCTCGCGCCTGGCCGAGGCGATCGGCGAGTCGGTGCGCGAGGCCGATGACTCGGGGCTGTCGTACTACATCGTTGGCCACGTCGGCGACGGCAACTACCACGTGGCTTACCTGATCGACCCCAAGGACCCGACGCAGTGGGAGACCGCCGAGCGGCTGAACCTGCAGCTCGTGCGGCGCGCCTTGAGGCTGGAAGGCACCTGCACCGGCGAGCACGGCGTGGGACTGCACAAGCAGGGCTTCCTGGTGGAAGAGACCGGTGAGGCGAGCGTCGAGATGATGCGCACGCTCAAGCGCGCGCTCGATCCGAAGAACATCCTCAACCCCGGCAAGATCTTCACGTTGTGAGCCCGCAGGGGTGCGTGATCGGCGGCCGGCAAGCCGCCATCCGTCGCATCGGGCTCGCCGGGTTGCGGCGCGGCCGCTAGCGTGCGGGACCCAACACACATCGAAACGTCCGATGACGCCCGACGCTCAGCGCTCGACGCGACGCACCCCTCCCGCGATGTGGGCGTGCCTGGGCGCGTTGGCGGCATGGGCGGCATTGATCCCCGCACCGGCTTGGCCGCACGACCCGGCCGCCGCCAAGACGCCGATCTCGCGCGCCGACCAGCTGCCGCGGCGCACGCACCTGCTGCCAAAGCTGCCGAGCGAGCTGCTGGAGGGTCCGGTGTCGGACCTGATGCCGCTGGCCGACGCGCTCGAGCGCGACATCGTCGCCGACCTGGCGCGCTTCGACATCCAGGACGCCGCCACGCTTCGGGCGATGGTGTCGACTCGGCTGAATATCGCGCTGCTGCGCGGCGACTGGGCGGCCGTGGCACCGCTGGCGGTGCAGCTGCGCGCACTGCAGGACAAGCCCGGGCCAAAGCTCACCATCGGGGTGTTGTCCGAGCTGGTGGCGCGGATGAAACGAGAAGGCAAGGACGCCGACGCGCTGCAGGCTTGGGTTGCGCAGCGCTTTTCGGCCATGCCCTGGACCGACGTGCAGGACAGCGTCAAGGCGATGAAGGGCCAGCTCGAGATCTCTCAGCCGTCGCTGGTGATCGGCGGCATGCGCGCGCAGGCCGACGAGGCGGCGCGCAACGCCAACCGCCGGGTCGACGACAGCATGGTGGCTGCGTTGATCGGTGCGCGCGCGCAGCTCGACCACTTGCTGCCCCACCGTGCCGCGATCATCGCCGGACTGGCGCCGCTGATCGAGCGTCAGATGAAGGCCTCGCCCGCCAAGCCCGATCGCTGGAGTGGGCGCTTGATCACATTGCCGATGTCGGCGCCCGCCAAGCCCGTGGTCGTGGGCATCTGGGACTCCGGTGTCGACATGGCGCTGTTCAGGGGCACTGCTCAGCGCGGCCTGGCTTTCGACCGCGACGGCAACGCAGTGTCCGACCTGCTGCGCCCGCTCGGCGATGCACAACCGCGTTGGCCGACGCTGAAGCGCCTGGTCAAAGGCAGCCTCGATCTGCGCGCGGCGCTCGACACCGACGAGGCGCGGCTGCTGAAGCGCACCCTGGCGCAGATCAAGCCCGAGCAGGTGAAGGCGTTCAAGGAGGACCTTGCGCTGGCGACCATGTACACCCACGGCACCCATGTGGCCGGGATCGCCGTGGCGGGCAATCCGTTCGCGTCGGTGTATCCGGTGGCGATGCATTGGAGCCACCTCAGCGCGCCGCCCATGCCGAGCGAGGCGCTGGCGCGCTCGTTTGCGGCGGTCTATCGTCGCGCGGCGGAGGGGCTCAAGGCTGCCGGCGCCCGCGTTGTCAACATGAGCTGGCGCTACGGACCCGGTTTTTACGAGTCGGCATTGGCCTATCACGGCATCGGCAAGGACGGCGAGGACCGCAAGAAGATCGCGCAGGCGTTGTTCGGTATCGAGCGCGATGCGCTGAAGGCTGCGCTCGAGGGCGCGCCGGAGATCCTGTTCGTCGCCGGCGCCGGCAACGAGGACAACAATGCCGACTTCGTCGAGTACATCCCGGCCGGGTTCGATCTGCCCAACCTGATCACCGCCGGAGCGGTCGATCAGGCGGGCGACGAGACCAGCTTCTCGAGCTTCGGCAAGACGGTGGTCGTGCACGCCAACGGCTTTGAAGTGGACAGCCTGATCCCCGGCGGTGAGCGCCTGAAGTTGTCGGGCACGTCGATGGCTGCGCCGCAGGTGACCAACCTGGCGGCCAAGCTCTTTGCGCTCGATCCCGGGCTGACGGCCACGCAGGTCAAGGCAATGATCCTGGCCAACGCCGACCGAAAAGGACGCGTGAACCTGATCAATCCGAAGGCGACGATCGCCAGACTCGGGATCGACGTGTCAGTGAAGTGAGTGCTTCCGGCCTGCTCAGTTGTCGTGCTCGGGGGCAGTGACCGACCACGTGCCCGTCACCTCGCCTGCCGCGTTGACGCTTTCGAGCTGGACGCCGAATCCCCACAGCCGGGCAACGTGCTTGAGCACTTCCTGAGCGCTGTCGGACAGCGGCCGGTCGTTGTGCTGGAAGTGCCGCAGCGTCAGCGAACGATCGCCGCGCAGGTTGACGTTCCACACCTGGATGTTGGGCTCGCGTGAGCCCAGATCGTATTGACGCGACAAAGCTTCGCGCACGCGGCGATAGCCCGATTCGTCGTGGATCGCAGCGACCTCGAGCTCGCTTTCCTTCTCGTCGTCAACGATCGTGAAGAGGCGGAACTCGCGCATCATCTTCGGGCTGAGGTATTGGCCGATGAAGCTCTCGTCCTTGTAGTTGCGCATCGCGTGGTCCAGCGTCGGCACCCAGTCGGCGCCGGCGATGTCGGGGAACCACTGGCGGTCTTCGTCGGTCGGCGCTTGGCAGATGCGCTTGAGGTCGTTGTACATCGCGAAGCCGAGCGCGTACGGGTTGATGCCGCTGTACGCCGGGTGCCCGACCGGAGGCTGGTAGATCACGTTGGTGTGCGACTTGAGCCACTCCATCATCACGCCGTCGGTCAGGTAGCCGTCGTCGTACATTTGATTCAGGATGTGGTAGTGCCAGAACGTGGCCCAACCCTCGTTCATCAGCTGGCTCTGGCGCTGCGGGTAGAAGTACTGCGCCACCTTGCGCACGATGCGCACCACCTCGCGCTGCCAGGGCTCGAGCAGCGGCGCGTTCTTCTCGATAAAGTACAGCAGGTTCTCCTGAGGCTCCTCGGGAAAGCGCCGTATCTCCGACGCCTCGCCGGACTTGTCGGCGCGCCGCGGCAGCGTGCGCCACAAGTCGTTGACCTGGCGCTGCGCGTAGGCTTCACGCTCCTTGCGCTCGCGCAGCTCCTGCGCCAGCGACTTGCGACTGGGCCGACGGTAGCGGTCGACACCGTGGTTCGCCAGCGCATGGCACGAGTCGAGAAACTCCTCCACGGCGTCGAGCCCGTGGCGCTCCTCGCACTCGGCGACATAGTTCTTGGCGTAGACCAGGTAGTCGATGATCGACGACGCATCGGTCCACATGCGGAACAGGTAGTTGCCCTTGAAGAAGCTGTTGTGGCCATAGGCGGCATGCGCGATCACCAGCGCCTGCATGGCCATCGTGTTTTCCTCCATCAGGTAGCTGATGCAGGGGTTGGAGTTGATGACGATCTCGTAGGCCAATCCCATATGGCCGCGGCGGTAGTTCTTCTCTGTAGAGATGAACTCCTTGCCATAGCTCCAGTGACGGTAGTTCACCGGCATGCCGACGCTGGCATAGGCGTCCATCATTTGCTCGGCGGTGATGACCTCGAGCTGGTTCGGATAGGTGTCGAGGCCGAAGCGCTGAGCGGTGCGCCTGATGACGACGTGGTACTGGTCGATCAGGTCGAACGACCAGTCACTCGGGCCCGGCAGGTGCTGCTCGGGCCGTTTGCCCAGCGGCAGCGGGCCGCGCAGCGGCTTCGCACGGCTCATGCGGCCGCCGCCGTGCCCTCTTTCTTGAAGAGGTCGCGGAACACCGGATAGATCTGCGAGGCCTCGGTCGCCTTGCGCATCGCAAAGTGCGGGTGGGCCTCGGCGAGCTGCGAGTACTCCTCCCACAGGTTCTGCTCTTCTTCGGCGACTTGCACGTACGCAAAGTAGCGCACCAGCGGCAGCAGCTTGTCGGACAGCAGCTCGCGGCAGCGGCCCGAGTCATGGTGCCAGTTGTCGCCATCGCTGGCCTGCGCGCCGTAGATGTTCCATTCACTGGGCGAGTAGCGCGCGCGGATGATCTCCTCCATCAGCACCAGCGCGCTCGACACCACCGTGCCGCCGGTTTCGCGCGCGTGGAAGAAGTTCTCCTCGTCGACCTCCTGCGCCTGGGTGTGGTGGCGGATGAACACAAGGTCGATCTTGTCGTAGTGCCGGGTGAGAAACAGGTACAGCAGAATGAAGAAACGCTTGGCGAGGTCCTTGCGCGCTTCGTCCATCGAGCCCGACACGTCCATCAGGCAGAACATCACCGCCTTGGTGGTGGGCACCGGCACCTTGATGCGGTTGCGGAAACGCAGGTCGATCGGGTCGAGGTACGGGATGCGCAGCAGCCGCGCCCGCAGCGCCGCAATCTGCTCCTCGAGATCGTGGATCTCACGCTCCTTCACGGCGTCGCTGCGATCGCGATGGCGCTTCAGTTCGGCCAGCTTGTCCTCGAGCTCATGCAACTCGCGCCGCGAGCCGGAGCCGATGGCGATGCGCCGGCCGATGGCACCGCGCATCGAGCGCAGCACGTGCAGGTTGTTCGGCGTGCCCTCTGCGGTAAACCCGGCACGCTGGCTCTTCCACTCGGGCGTCTCGGCCAGCTGCGTGCGGATCATGTGCGGCAGGGCCAGATCCTCGAAGAAGACCTGCATGAACTCCTCTTTGCTGAGCGCAAAGGTGAAGTCGTCTTCGCCCTCGCCGGAGTCGCTCGCCTGCCCCTTGCCCGAGCCGCCACCACCGCCGCCCTTGGGCCGCTCGATGCGGTCGCCGCGCACGTAGTCCTTGTTGCCCGGGTGCACGATCTCGCGCACGCCGCCCTGGCCGTGGTGGAACACCGGCTCGTTGACATCCTTCTTCGGGATGCGCACCTCCTCGCCGCGTTCGATGTCGCGGATGCCGCGGCCGTCGACCGCGCGCTTGACCGCCTCGCGAATCTGCGTCTTGTAGCGGCGCAGGAAGCGCTCACGATTGCCGATCGACTTGTTCTTGCCGGCCAACCTGCGGTCGATGATCTGCAACATACCGAAGTCCCCGTCAGCTGCCTTTCAGTCAGCTGCTCTTGCGCACGCGCAGGTACCACTCGCACAGCAGGCGCACCTGCTTGCCCGTGTAGCCCTTGTCGATCATGCGGTTGACGAAATCCTCGTGCTTCTTGGCCTCGTCGGCGCTGGCCTTGGCATTGAAGCTGATCACCGGCAGCAGCTCTTCGGTGTTGGAGAACATCTTCTTCTCGATCACCGCGCGCAGCTTCTCGTAGCTGGTCCAGACCGGATTCTTGCCCTGGTTGTTGGCGCGCGCCCGCAGCACGAAGTTGACGATCTCGTTGCGGAAATCCTTGGGGTTTGCGATGCCGGCGGGCTTCTCGATCTTCTCCAGCTCGGCGTTCAGCGCCGCGCGGTCGAACACCTCGCCGGTGTCGGTGTCGCGGTACTCCTGGTCCTGGATCCAGTAGTCGGCGTAGGTGACGTAGCGGTCGAAGATGTTCTGGCCGTATTCGCTGTAGCTTTCCAGATACGCCGTCTGGATCTCCTTGCCGATGAACTCGGCGTAGCGCGGCGCCAGCTGCTCCTTGATGTAGCCGACGAACTTCTGCTCGGTCTCCTGCGGGAACTGCTCGCGCTCGATCTGCTGCTCCAGCACGTACATCAGGTGCACCGGGTTGGCGGCCACCTCCTGGCTGTCGAAGTTGAACACCTTGGACAGGATCTTGTAGGCAAAGCGCGTGGAGATGCCGCTCATGCCCTCGTCGACGCCGGCGTAGTCGCGGTATTCCTGGTAGCTCTTGGCGCGCGGGTCGGTGTCCTTGAGGTTCTCGCCGTCGTAGACCTGCATCTTGGAGAACAGCGACGAGTTCTCGGGCTCCTTTAGGCGCGTGAGCACAGCGAACTGCGCCATCATCTTCAGCGTGCCCGGTGCGCAGGTGGCGTCGGCCAGCGACGAGTGCCGGATGAGCTTCTCGTAGATCTTGATCTCTTCGCTGACCCGCAGGCAATACGGCACCTTGACGATGTAGACGCGATCGAGGAAGGCCTCGTTGTTCTTGTTGTTGCGGAACGACTTCCACTCGCTTTCGTTGCTGTGCGCCAGGATGATCCCGTCGAACGGGATCGCGCCGAAGCCTTCGGTGCCCTTGAAATTGCCTTCCTGCGTGGCGGTCAGCAGAGGGTGCAGCACCTTGATGGGCGCCTTGAACATCTCGACGAACTCGAGCAGGCCCTGGTTGGCCAGGCACAGGCCACCGGCGTAGCTGTAGGCGTCCGGGTCATCCTGCGCATAGGTCTCCAGCTTGCGGATGTCGACCTTGCCGACCAGCGAGCTGATGTCCTGGTTGTTCTCATCGCCTGGCTCGGTCTTGCACACCGCGATCTGCTTGAGGACCGACGGGTAGCGCTTGACGACGCGGAACTTGCGAATGTCGCCGCCGTACTCCTCGAGCCGCTTCACCGCCCACGGCGACATGATGCGGTTGAGGTAGCGGCTCGGGATGCCGTATTCCTTCTCGAGGATCGGGCCGTCCTCGCCGACGTCGAACAGGCCGAGCGGCGACTCGTTAACCGGCGAGCCCTTGATGGCATAGAACGGCACGTGCTCCATCAGCTGCTTCAGGCGCTCGGCGATCGAGCTCTTGCCGCCGCCCACCGGGCCCAGCAGGTACAGCACCTGCTTCTTTTCCTCCAGGCCTTGTGCAGCGTGCCGGAAGTACGACACCACCTGCTCGATGGAATCTTCCATGCCGAAGAACTCGGCGAAGGCCGGGTAGATCTTGATGACCTTGTTGGCGAAGATGCGCGACAGGCGCGGATCGTTGCGCGTGTCCACCATCTGCGGCTCGCCGATGGCCTTGAGCATGCGCTCGGCCGCGGTGGCGTAAGCCAGCGGGTTGCGCTTGCATTCGGCCAGGTACTCTTCGAGCGAGAGCTCTTCTTCTCTCGTGCGCTCGAAGCGTGCGGCGAAATTGCTGATCACGTCCATGCGGACCTCCTTGATCGGACGGATGCGTCGACACACTTTGGTGCCGCCCACATCTGGGAAGTTCTGATGAAGTCCCGGCTGTACGGGCCCGGGCTCCATCAGAGCTTTCCGGTCTGCTTCAGACCCGCTAGCGGGTCATCTCGTGCGCCTTTTGATCAGCATGTCCCATCCTGCGTGACTCTAGCCATCGAGTAAAGCCCGCAATCCGGCACTGTTCGATCCGTGCATCACCCCATCTGCCCGGCGCTGGAAACCCCATGTTAGTCGCTAACGCCGGCACGCCACTCAGCGCTGACTTGCAAGACGGATGCCCACTATGCGTCGGAGCCACCGATGCACCGATGTGAATAGTGCCGCAAGCCTGTCGACCTGCGCATGCGCCGTGACGGAGCGCACGCCGGCTTTCTCGGTGCGTGGCAGCCGCATGCAACCCGTGTGGACGGGCCTTGCGCTGGATCAATCAGCGCTCGCTCAGGCCGAGCTTGTCCAGCACGCCGTTCAGCTCGTCGAGCGAGCGAAAACCGATCGCGATCTCGCCGCGATCGGTGGCGGCGCCGCGACGCTTGATGCGGATCTCGACCGGGGCGGTGAGGCGGTCGGCCAGCTGTTCTTCCAAGCGCGCGATATCGCGCGACTTTTCCGCTACGGCGCGTTTGGGCGCCTCTGTCGCGGCACTGGTGCGGCGCGCCACCAAGCGCTCGGTGTCGCGCACCGACAGGCCTTTGCCGACGATCTCGTGGGCGCACAAGATCTGCTCGGCCGCCGCCAGTGAGAGCAATGCCCGAGCATGGCCCATCTCGATGTCGCCCGCCATCAGCAGCTTCTGCACGGGCTCGCTCAGGTTGAGCAGGCGCATCAAGTTGCTCGCGGCGCTCCGGGAGCGGCCGACTGCCTGCGCGGCCTGGTCGTGCGTCAGGTGGAATTCATCGATCAGGCGCTGCAGGCCCTGCGCTTCTTCCAGCGGGTTGAGTTCTTCGCGCTGGATGTTCTCCACCAAGGACATCACGGCCGCCGCTTCGTCGGGCACGTCGCGCACAAGGACGGGTACTTCGTCGAGCCCGGCCATGCCGGCCGCTCGCACGCGCCGTTCACCGGCAATGATCTCGAACACGTCGTTGCCGGTGGGCCGCACGAGAACCGGCTGCATCAGGCCCTGGCTCTTGATGCTTTGTGCCAGCTCGGCCAACGAGCCCTCGTCCATGCGCGTGCGCGGCTGATAACGGCCGGGTCGGAGCCGATCGAGCCGCAGGCTCGTGGGCGCCTGGCCATTGGCGGGCGGCGTTTCCACCACTTTGGGGCCGAGCAATGCCTCGAGCCCCATGCCTAGCCCCTTCGGTCTCTTGATTGCCATCCGCTGCATTGTCGGACAAGCCGCGACCTTGGCGACCTCGCTCGATCCCGATTGACGATATCCTTGCAACGCAGTCCGGCAGGGGACGGGACTGGAGAGCGAGCGATGGGCATCAAGGTATTCGTCGACGGTCAGGAAGGAACCACCGGTCTGCAGATCCACGAGCTGCTCGCGCGTCGCAGCGACGTCGAGGTGATGCGCATCGCGCAGGAATTGCGCAAGGACCATGCCGAGCGTGCCCGGCTCCTCAACGCCGCGGACGTGGCCTTTCTTTGCCTGCCCGATGTGGCCGCGCGCGAATCGGCCGCGCTCGTGGCCAACCCCCGCACGTGCATCATCGATGCCAGCACGGCTCACCGCACCGATCCGGCCTGGGCTTTCGGCTTGCCAGAGCTGGCGCCGGATCAGCGTGAGCAGCTGCGTCGCAGCAAGCGCATCAGCAATCCCGGTTGTCACTCCACGGCCTTCATCCTGCTCGTGCGGCCCTTGCTCGACGCGGGGCTGCTCGACACCGACGTGCGACTGACGGCGACCTCGATCACCGGCTTCTCGGGCGGCGGGCGCAAGATGATCGAGCAGTACCAAGCGCAGCCTACGGTTGCGAACCTGGCGGCCCCTCGCCCGTATGGCCTTGGCCTCGCTCACAAGCACGTGCCCGAGATGCTGGTGCGCTCTGGGTTGCGCATACGGCCGATCTTCATGCCGATCGTCGCCAACTTCTATAAAGGTCTGGCGGTAAGTGTGCCCTTGCACCTCGGGGCTCTATCGAAGCCTGTCGATCCGCGTCAGATACACGAGGCATTGGCCAAACGTTACGCTGGTGAGCGCTTCGTCAAGGTGATGCCTTTTGCGGACCCGGCGATTCTCGAGCAGGGCTACTTCGATGTGCAGGCCTGCAACGGCACCAATCGGTGCGAGCTGTTCGTGTTTGCCAGCGGGGACCAAGCGATCCTGATGGCGCGGCTGGACAACCTGGGCAAAGGTGCGAGCGGGGCTGCGGTGCAAGCGATGAACGTGCACCTTGGGCTGGACGAAGGGCTCGGCTTGGTGGCGTGACGCCGCGGCCCCGGTCAATCGGCCGGAGGCACCGACGTCCGATAGTGGTAGGCATAGCCGTCCGCAAAGCCCAGGCGGTGGTAGACCGCTCGCGCAGGATGATTGTCCGCATCGACCTGCAAATAGGCTGTTGTTGCGCCCTTCTCGCGGGCTCTTTGCAGTAACTCTGCGCAAAACTTTCGAGCCCAGCCCCTGTTGCGTTCGCGGCCGGCGGTGAAGACGTCGTACAGGCCCACCAGTTCACCTTCCTGTGCGGTCTGAGCGCAGGCCAGCACGGCGGACTCCCCGGCACGGCGAAGCACCCATCCCTCAAAGGGCACCGGCGAGAGCTCAAGGCGCTGGGCATGGGCCTGCTGCTGAGCCAGCGGCGAGCCGCGCAGCTGCCCGACGATCTGAGCGAAGGCGCTGTGACTGACACGCTTCATCGAGACGTCGGCTCCCAATGACTCGACCTCGAAGGCTGACAGGTCTGCCTGAATCATCACCCGGGTGTCGTCGAACGCCCGCAGGCCTTCTTTCTCCAGCCAACTGTCCAGCATGCTCGGCTGTGACAGCGGGGTGATGCGAAAGATCAGCGGCAGTCTAGCGTCGTCGAAAACCCGCTGGCAGAGCGCAAGTTTCTCGGCCACCGAGAGCCGGCCCGGGGCGACGGCGTTGATGCACCGAGCGCGCTTGGCCTTGCCGGGACAAAAGCGTACCAGCCAGCCATCGACCCAGCGCTGCTGTGGCGGGGCCGAAGCGTTGAGGCCTGCGTCCTCGACGCGCGAAAGCAATGCGGTTGGGAACCTTGCCACTTGCCTCACGCCATCTGCTTCACGCGCTCGACCATTTCGCGTGCGAACTCAAGGTAAGCGAGCGCACCCTTTGCTGACGGGTCGAACACCACGCCGGGCTGGCCATAACTGGGGGCTTCGGCGAGCCGAACATTGCGGGGGATCACGGCGTCGAACACCTTGTCGCCAAAATGGCCCTTCAGCTGCTCGCTCACCTGCTGCTGCAAGGTGATGCGCGGATCGAACATCACGCGCAGCAGGCCGATGATCTGCAACTCAGGGTTGAGGTTTGCATGCACTTGGCGAATGGTATTCACCAAGTCCGTCAAACCTTCCAATGCGAAGTACTCACACTGCATTGGCACGACCACGCCGTGAGCACTGCACAGACCGTTGAGCGTCAGCAGGCTGAGGCTCGGCGGACAGTCGATGACAACGATGTCGTAGTCCGCCGCGACCGCCGATAGCGCACCACGCAGGCGCTGATCGCGCCTCTCGAGCCCGACGAGCTCGATCTCCGCTCCTGCGAGCTCGCGGTTTGCACCGAGCACGTCGTAGCCACCCACCTCGGACCGCCTTCGAGCCTCTGCCACGCTGGCCAGCTCGAGCAACACGTCGTAGACAGACAGCGTCAGCGCCCGCTTGTCGATCCCCGAGCCCATGGTGGCATTGCCCTGCGGGTCGAGGTCGATCAGCAGCGCCCGCTGGCCGACTTTGGCCAGAGCGGCCGCCAAGTTGACTGTCGTTGTGGTTTTGCCCACCCCACCCTTTTGGTTGGCAATGCAGAAGACGTGAGCCATGGGTTCCTTCAATGCACGGCGGGCTTGATCCAAACCAGGCATCGTTGCCCGTCTAACCCCGGAACCCGGAGTGGTTCCACGTGAAACAGTTGGCAGTCCACCGGTAGATCACTTAGCTCGACCGTCGACGGCCGGCCCTTCATCGCGGCCCACGCACCCCGCGGATCGATCAGATGCCGGGTGCTTTCTACCAAGTGCCTGAGCGAGCTGAACGCCCGCGCAGTGACGACGTCGAAACGCGTCTTGGCGCCGGACATGCGCTCAAGACGCTCTTGCTCCGGATGCAGGTTCGTCAACCCCATTTCACCGACCGCTTGACGCAGGAATGCGACCTTCTTGCCAACGGAGTCGACCGCGGTGATGGTCCAGTGCGGGCACATGACGGCCAATACGGCGGCAGGCAATCCGGCGCCCGTGCCCGCGTCGAGGAGCGTGAGCGAGCGGTCCTCGGCATGCCGGGTCAGTGACGGGACGATGGCAAGGCAGTCGACCACGTGCTGCTCGAGCAACCCCACGGGGTCGTGCGCCCCGCTCAAGTTGTGCACCGAGTTCCAGCGATGGAGGAGCGCCACATATGCCAGCAGACGATCCCGCTGCTGCGCGGTGGTGGCGAGGTCGAGCGTCGCCAGGGCCGACGTCAGTCGGTCGCCCAGTTCCTTGGTGTGACGTGGGGCGGCAACAGCCATGCAGCTAGGCAGCGACCGATGTGCTGCCCGCAGCACCAGAACCGGCGAGACGCCGCTTTCTGAGATGAACCATCAGCAACGAAATGGCAGCCGGCGTGACGCCCGAGATTCGCGACGCCTGGCCCAGCGTGGCCGGCCGCTGCTGCTCGAGCCTCTGGCGCACCTCAAAGCTGAGCGCGGTCACCTTGGAGTAGTCGAGATCGGCCGGCAACACCAACTCCTCATGGCCGCGCGCGCGCTCGACATCGTCAATCTGCTTGTCGATATAGCCGGCGTACTTGGTGCTGATCTCCACCTGCTCAATCACCGCGTCGGCCAGTTCCGGCCCCAGCTCAGCGTGAAGTGTTTCACGTGAAACGCTGCGGTCGGGTTGGGCTTCGCGCTGGAGCGCCGCCAGCTGATCAAAACCGACGCCGGGCCGCTTCAACAGCTCGCGCAGGCTGTACTCGCGTTCGATCGGCTTGCCCAGCAGCTTCGCGGCCACGTCCGACGGCACGAGACCTGGGTGCACCCAGGTCGTCCGCAAGCGTTCCGTTTCGCGGGCCAGCGCATCGCGCTTGCGATTGAAGGCATCCCAACGTATATCGTCGACCAACCCGAGCGAGCGGCCCACATCGGTCAGCCGAAGATCGGCGTTGTCCTCTCTCAGCTGCAGGCGGTACTCCGCGCGGCTGGTGAACATGCGGTACGGCTCCGACACCCCCTTGGTCACCAAGTCGTCGATCAGCACGCCCAAATAGGCCTGATCTCTTCGGGGCGTCCAGGCCGCCCTCCCGAGGACACCGAGCGCTGCGTTCACGCCGGCATGCAGCCCTTGAGCCGCCGCCTCCTCGTAGCCCGTGGTTCCATTGATCTGACCGGCGAAGTACAGCCCGGCGATCGTCTGCGTTTCAAAGCTGGCCTTCAATCCGCGGGGATCGAAGTAGTCGTACTCGATGGCGTAGCCAGGGCGCACGATGTGGGCGTTCTCCAGCCCCACCATCGAGTGCACCGCGGCGAGCTGGACGTCGAACGGCAACGAAGTCGAGATGCCGTTGGGGTACACCTCCTGCGTCGTCAAGCCCTCCGGCTCCAGAAAGATCTGGTGGCCGCTCTTGTCGGCAAAGCGGTTCACCTTGTCCTCGATGCTCGGGCAGTAACGCGGACCGACACCCTCGATCACGCCGGTGAACATGGGGCTTCGATCGAAGCCGCTCCGGATGATCTCGTGCGTGCGCTCATTGGTGTGGGTGATCCAGCAGGAGACCTGGCCAGGGTGTTGTGCCGCACGCCCGAGATAGCTGAACACCGGAACCGGGTCCAGATCGCCCGGCTGTTCGAGCAGCCGCGAGTAGTCGATCGTGCGCCCGTCCAGGCGGGGCGGAGTGCCCGTCTTCAACCGCCCCTGAGGGAGCCGCAGCGCCCTCAACCGCTCCGACAACAGGATCGACGGCGCGTCGCCGGCGCGCCCACCCGGATGGTTGTCCAACCCCACGTGAATCCGGCCGTTGAGAAAAGTCCCGGCCGTCAGCACCACTGCATTCCCATAAAAGCGAACGCCCACTTGCGAGATCACACCCGCCACACGGTCAACTTGAAGAATCAGATCGTCGACCGCCTGCTGAAACAGCCACAGGTTCGGCTGCGTTTCGAGCCGCCTGCGCACCGCCGCGCGATACAGCACCCGGTCGGCTTGGGCGCGTGTCGCACGGACCGCCGGCCCCTTGGAACCGTTGAGGATCCGGAACTGGATCCCGGCCTCATCGGTGGCCGCGGCCATGGCGCCGCCGAGCGCGTCGATCTCCTTGACCAAATGGCCCTTGCCGATGCCGCCGATCGACGGATTGCAGCTCATCTGCCCCAGCGTTTCGATGCTGTGCGTCAACAGCAGCGTCTGGCACCCCATGCGCGCGGCGGCCAACGCGGCTTCGGTGCCCGCATGGCCACCGCCGACGACGATCACGTCAAAGCGCTTGGGAAACTGCATCGAAGCCCCGCTCACATCCAGCCGCACATTGTAGGAACGGCCGGTTGAGGCCGCACACGAACGGCGACCGCACCGCTACGGGCGAACCCCCACGGCGCTCCCCACCACGGCGCGCAAATCGTGCGACACGGCACCGGCGTCGAGCACCACGACCCGGTCGGCCGTGGCTATTGTCTCGGGCCGATGAGCCACGATCACGCGCGTGAGCCGCAGCTGTCGCACCGACTGGTTGACGAGGCGCTCCCGGTCAATGTCCAGCGCGCTCGTGGCTTCGTCGAGGAACAGCACGCGTGGCCGCTTGTACAACGCACGCGCCAGCAGCACACGCTGCTTCTGTCCCCCCGACAACGTGGCGCCCATGTCGCCGATCAGCGTGTGGTAACCCATCGGCAGTGCATCGATCTCGTCGTGCACGGCAGCCAGGCGCGCGCACTCGATGACGTGGGCCATGTCGGGTCGTGAATCGAAGAAGCTGATGTTGTCGGCGATCGACCCGGCAAAGAGTGGTTCGTCCTGCATCACCGTGCCCACCATCGCGCGCCACGATGCGGCCCCGAACGACTCCAGCGCCCGACCCCCCACGAGGACCTCGCCTTGCACCGGCCTCAGGATGCCGAGCATCAGCTTGATCAGCGTCGTCTTGCCGCAACCGGACGGGCCGACGATGGCCACCGACTCGCCCGGCTCGATGCTCAGGTTGATCTGACGCAGCACCTCGGGCTCGCTGTCCGAATAACGAAAGCGCACGTCACGCAGTTCGATGCGCGGGGGCGGGCTTGCGTCGCCCGGTGTCCGCAGCAGCGGCCCGTCAGCACGCGCGTCCTCCGGCGCGGCCAGCACGATGTCGGCCAGCCGCTCGCCCTGGACCTTGAGCATCTTCAACTCGGCCCACTTGTCGATCAGCGCCGCCACACGCTGCGAGAACTGCTCCTTGTAGGCCACGAAGGCCAACAGCATGCCGACCGTCAGTGCGTGGTCCAGCACCAGCAGCGCACCGACCCAGATCACCAGCACGCGCTCGAGACCGAAGAGTGCGCGGTGCGCCACGGAAAGCGTCACCTCGAGACGGCGCACGACGATGTCGGCGTTCATCGCGTCGACCACCAAGTTCATGAACCGAGAGTGCCGATCGGCCTCGGCACCGAACAGCTTGATCGCCATCACGCCACGCAGCGACTCGAGGAAGTGGCTGGTCTTCTTGGCATCGTGCACCAGCGCTTCTTCGGTGGCGCGTCGCATGGGCGCGAACAAGGCCCAGCGCAGCAATGCGTAGGCCGCCACGAATCCGAGCACGATCGCGCTCAACCCCGGGCTGTACAGCGCCATCATCGCCAACGTGGCCACGACCAAGGCACCGTCGAGCAGAACCTCGAGGAAACTCGTGGTCAGCGTCTTCTGGATCTGCTGCACGGCGAAGAAGCGTGACCAGATGTCGCCCATGTGCCGGCGCTCGAACCATGCCAGCGGCAGTCGCAGCAAGTGCGCAAACACATTGCCGAGCCACTGCAGGTTCAGCGTGGCGGACAGATGCAGCACGCCCCACGAGCGGATCGCCGCGGTCGCCGCCTGGATGCCCACCAGCATCGCGAAGCCCACGCCCAGCGTCACCAGCAGATCTCGATCGGCGCTGACGAGCACGTCGTCGACCACCCACTGCATGAGGAACGGGCTCAGCAGCACGAAGAACTCGAGCACCAGCGCCAGCACGACGATCTGCGCCAGCGAACGCTTCAGGCCGCTCACGCGGCCCAGCAACTGTCGCACGCTGATGCGCTGGTGATCCTCGCGCGCCGTGAAGCCGGGCTCGGGCGTCAGTTCCATCGCCGCGCCGGTGAAGTGCTTCGACAGCACGGCCCACTTGACCCAACGCGCGCCGCGCGCCGGGTCGTGGATCAGCACAGCGTCGCGCCTGAGCTTGACCAGCACCACGAAGTGATTGAAGTCCCAGTGCAGGATCGCCGGCAACGGCAGCTGGTCGAGCTGCTCCGGTTCGGCACGAACCGCGCGCGCCTGCAGCTTGAGCGCGCGCGCCATCGCAGCCAGATCGGCCATCGTCGCGCCCTTCAGCGAAAGGCTGAACCGTTGGCGCAAGGTCGCCAGATCGGTGTGCAACCCATGCGAGGCCGCGACCATGGCCAGGCACGCCAACCCGCATTCGGCGGCCTCGTTCTGCAGGATCACCGGCACGGCGGCCGCCCCGAAACCGATGCGCAGTTCTCGAGCCGTCATCGACTGCGCCGACTCACACGCGGCCGGCGATGCCCAGCACCGGCGCGAACAACCACTCGACCAGCCGGCGCCGCTCCAGCAACACATCGGCCTCCAGTTGCATGCCGGCCGCCAAGGGTTGCTCGCGTCCATAGGCAATCACATGCTGCTGCTGCAGCGACACCGTCACGCGATACAACGGCTCGTTGGGCTTGGAGGCCAGCGGCAACGCGGCCAGCTCACCGGCCTGCAGCGGCGTGCTCGATACCTGCAGCACCTGCCCGGGCTGGTGGCCGAACTTCTGGTGCGGAAACGCGGCCACACGCAGATGCACCGGCTGCTCGGGACGGATGAACCCCAGCGCGCTCGACGGCGCATACAGGTGCGCCTGCAACCGCGCGTCGGCCGGCACGAGGCTCGCCAGCGCCGCGTCGGGCGCAACGCTTTGGCCGGGCTCGGCCAACACCGCCGCAACCGTACCGTCTTGCGGCGCGCGAATCAGCAGCTCATGCTTGGCATCGCTTTCGGCAGCCTCCTTGGCGAGCGCCTGGGCCTCGCGCTGCAGCTCGCCAGCGCGCGCACGCACCTGCAGCGGCAACTCGCGGCGCTGCCCTTCAAGGGCCACGATGTCGCGCGCGAGCGTGCTGCGCTGTCGCTCCAACGACGCCACTTGCGCACGCAAGCCGAGCACCTCTTCGCTCTTGGCTTGGATCTGTGCCGTGGTCGCAAAGCCTTCAGCACGCAGGGACTCCAACCGCGCAAGGGACTGCTGAGACAGCAGCAGTCGCTGGCGCTGCAACTCCATCTCGCTGTCGAGCTGGCCGGTCTCGCGCTGCAGCGTGCTCAAGCGCAACGAAAGCGCGGCATCCTGCTCGCGGCTCAAGCGCTGCTGTGCGTCGAGACTCTCGAGCAGGCTGTCTTGCCGCGCGAGCAGGCTGCGATGCACCCGTTGTTGCGCACCGCCGTCGCGCGTCTGGTGCTCCAGCGACAACACGAACAACACATCGCCGGCGCGCACGGCCTGCCCCTGGGACACCCGCCGCTCCGCCACAGTGGCCACCTGCGGCGACACCAGCCGTATCCAGCCTCGGTCGGGCACCAGCACACCACGCACGTGTGCCTTGCGCGTGTACTCGCCCAGCACCAACCACGTGCCGATCGCCATCGCGCACAGCAGCAGCAGCACCACCAGCACCGACAACGACACCGGCCGCACGAGCCGCACCTCGCCCAGCCATTGCTGGCGACTCGCCTCGATCGCTTCAGGACGAAACAGCGGCGTGCTCATGAAATCGCGGCCACCAAGCGGCCGTCAGGCCGCTTCGGCAGAAGCCCACTTCGCGCAGCGACGCGGGGGCGCGATACACCGGCTGGAACCAGAACGCAGAACGGCCCGGACAAGCCGGGCCGCCGACTAACCGGCCGGAGGGGGGAAGCGCCGGTGCGTCGAGAAAAGGGTGCGCCGCCCTTCCTACCAGCCGCTCTTGGGTAGGTTGGTTTCGCCAACGCCGCCAGCCACACGGCTGAGCTGCCGCTCGTCCAGAGGCTGAACCGGCTTCTTGGGCTCGATCGTCTGCGCCTTTCTCGGGGCGAGAAGAAGCTTGAGGAAGGATGTCTTGCGGGTCTGCTGCATGTGGATCTCCGTCTCGGGCACTGCGCTCTGTTGTTGGCGCATGAAGGAGATTTCAGCAGGCGTCGGTCGACCATGGAACTGTCAACTCTTACAGGGTGACAGGGGCGCCGTTTGCGGGCCAAATATTGCGTAACTGCGTCAGCGTATCAAGCCCAGGCGCAGTGCCTTCAGCACCGCCTGGTGCTTGTTGACGCAGCCCAGCTTGCGCATCGCATTGTTCAGGTGGAGCACCGCGGTGCGTTCGCTGATGCCGAGAATCGAGCCGACTTCCCACGCCGTCTTGCCGTCCATCGTCCAGCGCAGAGCCTCCAGCTCGCGCGGCGTCAACGAAGGCAGATCGATCGGCGCGTCATTCGGCAGCAGGACACGCATGGCAGCGTCCAGCGCGTGCACCGTGAACAACTGAAGGTCGGCCACCAGCCGGGTCAGCTCGTGCCGATCGGCCGGCAGCGGGCGGTCGCGGTCCACACCGAGCATGAAGTGCTTGCCCTCGGGCAAGTGCAGCGCCATCGCGATGCCCGTCTGGTAGCCGAACCTGGCCTGCTCCTCCCACAGGTCGCCCTGGCCTTGTGTGAGGTAGGTGCTCTGGTCCCAGATGATCGGCAGGCTCTGGTGCTTGCAGTGCTGCATCACCGGATCGCGCCGATGCGACATCGTGTTGTTGTAGACGCCGAGAAACGCCTGCGGCGCGTTGTCCACCACCACGAAGTCGCTACGTCCGATGCCGCGATCGATGACCGTCACGGCGGTGACGGTGTCGAACCCCAAGGCGCGGCCAAAACGCACCACTTCGTCCCGGAACTCATCACGGTCCCGGGCCTGGAGCACCGACAAATAACCACCCTGGAGCATGTGCCTAATTCAACAACAGCGTGCTCACCGTCCGCCGACCTGGAAGGTCTTACAGATTCTCATCGGTAGCGACTTGCCGAACACTTGCGCCACTTCAAACCAACGAGTCGCGAGCCATGATGAAAGCCGCTTCACACGCTTGTCCCCCCTGGACCGTTCGCGCTTGGCCGCCACTATTGTGGCAGGTTGAAACCCCGCCACGATGGCCGTTACGGCATTTGGGTACCCGCATCACGAACCCCGGCGACCAGGTCAGCCGCACCGCGGGCCAGACCATCTGGGCCGCGCCGTTGAACGGCGGACAGGTCGGCATGGCATGGGACTGGATCCACTTGTCGCGCGGCGTCGTGGCCATGGCCGATCCGCTGTCGGTGGTGACCAACCTGCGCCTGGTCCACGCCGACGGCGATGGGCTCTCGATGCTGGAAGCCTTGCGTTACCTCAACGAGGTGGTCCACACGCTGGACTGGCAGGACGAGGTGGAACGCGTGCTCACGATCAACGAACAGGCGGCTTGACCCCGCGCGCTGCCGCTGGCGCTCAACGTGTCGCCGCAGCGCGCAGATGTCGCGCAATGTAGACGAGGCATGCCGCCGCCAGCAGTGCCGCGACGGCCAGCGGAATCAGCAGATCCAGCGCAGCAAACGCCTCGCCGCGCAGCACGCGACCCATCAGCGTGATCTGCGCCAGCGCGGGTACCCACACGTGCCACGGCTGCTCGCCGCTGTCATTGAACAGCGACAGCAGCGGCAGCAGCGACACGCCGAGGATCACCACCGTGTTGCTGGCTTGCGCCTCCTTGAAGGTTCTGCAGCGGATGGCGATCGCCATCATCAACGCCGACAACGTGGCCGCCAACGGCAGCAGCAGCGCCAGGAACAGTGCGGCCTCGCGCGGCCCGAAGCGAAACAACGCCGCCAGCGTCTCGCTGCGCAGCAGGCTCTGCGCCGGCAGAAAGCTCAAGCAGCTGAGCACCGCGATCAGCATCCCCACCGCCGCCACCGCGCCCCACTTGCCCATCACCAGCGACAGACGCGACGCCGGCGTCATCAGCAACGGCTCGAGCGAGCCGCGCTCGCGTTCGCCGGCCGTCGTATCGAGTGCTGCGTTGAGCGCGCCATACAGCACCGCCATCAACACGAAGAACGGCACCATGCCGGTCAGCTGCGCCGCACGCGCGCGCGGGTCGGCGAGGTCACGGTCCTCGATCTTCACCGGCTCCAGCAGCGCAGGCGCGACCCCGCGATGGGTCAGCCGCAGCAGCGCCTGTTCCTGCGCAAAAGCATGCAGTGCGCGGCGCACGCGCTGCACGCCCACGCCGGCGCGCGGGTTGGCGCTCGAGCTCACGACCTCCAGCACCGGCCGCTCGCCACGCACCAGCTCCCGCTCAAAGTCGGGCGGGATCACCAACACCGGTTCCGCGAGCTGGCGCTTGACCATCTGCTGCTCGTAGTCCGCGGGGGCGGGCTTCGCCACCAGCGTCTGCCGCGCCAAGAAGTTGCGCAGGCTCGGCGCGTGCTCGAGCCCGACCACCAGCACCTCGCGCGACTCGGCGCGCTGCTCGCTGCTGGCCACCAGGGCCGACAGCGCGAACAGCACCACCGGCCCGATCACCACCGACGACAGCACCACGGCCAGCAACGTGCGACGGTCGCGCAGCGCGTCGCGCAGCTCCTTGGCGAAGACCACCCACGCGCCGTTCATGCGCGCGCTCTGGAGCCTTCGGCCTGGCGGGCCTTGCTCATGGGGCGCCGAACGCCAGCCGGACGAAGGTCTCTTCGAAGTCCGCGTGACCGGCGCGGCGGCACAACTCCTCCACGCTGCCTTCGGCCACCGTGCGACCGTGCGACACCACCACCACGTGGTCGCACAGCCGCGGCACCTCCTGCATGATGTGGGTGCAGAACACGATGCACTTGCCGTGTTCGTCACGCAGGCGGCGCAGCACGTCGCGCAGGCCGCGGATCGACTGCACGTCCAAACCGTTGGTCGGCTCGTCGAGCACGATGTTCGGCGGATCGTGCACCAGCGCGCGCGCCAGCGCGGTCTTCATGCGTTCGCCCTGGCTGAAGCCATCCGTGCGGCGCTCCAGCAGGCCGCTGAAATCGAGCAGCCCTGCGAGCTGCTCCGCACGTGCATGTGCAGGAGCGTCGGCCAAACCATGCAGTCGTGCGTGGTAAACGATGTTCTCGCGTGCCGTGAGGCGCGGGTAGAGCCCGCGCGCGTCCGACAGCACGCCCATGCGCGCCAGCGCCTGTTGGGGCCGTGCGGCGACGTGGATGCCGTCCACCGAGATGTGCCCGCTGTCCGGTTCGAGCAGCGCGGCCGCCATGCGCAGCGTGGTGGTCTTGCCGGCGCCGTTGGGCCCGAGCACCGCGGTGATGCGGCCGTCGGCGGCGCGAAAGCTCACGCCGCGCACCGCCTGCACCACCTTGGCCTTGCGCCCGCGTCCGGACACAAAGCGCTTGTGCACCGCGTTCACCTCGATCATGGCGCGGACGCCGCCGACGCCAACGGCACGAACACCCTCGGACGCGGTACCGCGGCCGCGCAATCGCCGTCGAGCTTCAGCGCTTCTTCGTCGCTCGCCGCATCGATGAAGCGCTGCACCGCATCACGCAGGCACGGCAAAGCCATCACGCCATGCCCGCCGTGCGACACCACGGTGTGTCGCGCCTTCGGGCCCAGGGCCTGCGCCACGCGGGCCGCGTGGCGGGGTGGCGTGGCCGGATCGTCGCCGCCGGACAGCAGCCAGATCGCCGCCGAGGCAGGACGCGTCGTGTAGAAGGCCGGGTCGACGGTGCCACGCGGCCACGCGGCGCAAGCCTGCTGGTAGACGCGCGCGAACGCGGGACCGAACTGCGTGGCGTCCGGTTCCGGTGCGAGCGGCATGCGCGGCAGATCCTCGGTGCACAGCACCGAGAAGTGCATCCCGGTGTACAGGGTGCGACCGGGCCCGCTCAGCGCCGAGGCCAGGCCGGCCAGAGCGGCGAAGCGGCCGTCGGCCGCATCGGCGATGGCCTGCGGCAGCGCGGCCGCCAGCGACGGCAGGTACAGCGGCGTGCGCACCATGCCGAGCACCGCTTCACGCGTCAGCCGCAGGCGCTCTTCGCGCCCGCTGAACGGATGAACCACCGTCGCCTCGCGCGGCATCGAGTCAAGCAATGCCTGCCACTTCTCGCGCAGCCTCGGATGACGCGCACGGCAATCGGCATTGTCGGCGCACCAGGAGAACAAACCGTCCAACGCCGCCTGGTTGTCGGTGGCGAACGACGCCGGCAGCGCCATGTCGGCCGGCGCCACGCCGTCAAGCACGGCGCGGCGCACGGCGTGCGGGAACAGCCGCATGTACTCCAGCGCGGCGCGCGTCCCGTAGGAGGCGCCCACCAGGTTGATCTGCTTGAAGCCGAGGGCGACGCGTACCGCGTCGAGGTCGCCCATCGCGGCCGTGGTGCCGTAGTGGCGCAGATCACCGTGCGGCAACGCGCTCAGGCGCTCGCGGCACGCCGCCAGCCGCTTCAGCTGCGCGGCCTCGTCGATCGTCTCGGCGAGCGGGCGCAGCGCGTCTTCATCGTCATCGCAGCGCAGCGGCGCACTGCGGCCGGTGCCGCGCTGGTCGACCAGCACCAGGTCGCGCCGGTTGCTCAGGCGTGCAAACTGCGCGGCCAGCGGGCCCGCCAGCTCGATCGCGCTCTGTCCCGGCCCACCGGCGATGAAGAACACAGGATCGGCGAGCTTGTTGCGTGCCAGCGCCGGCAGCACGGCGAAGTGGACGTCGATTGCAGCGCCCTCGGGCCGCGCCGGGTCGAGCGGACGTTTCACGCTTCCACACTGCGCCTCGTGCACCACGCCCTTGAGCCGGCACGGCTGCAGTGGTGCCGTCTGAGCCCACGCCGACGCCCCGCACAGCCACGCGACGCTCCAACATGCGGCCCACCAACAACGCCATCGTGCCATGGGCGCGCATTGTGGCCGACGCAGCGCACCCGGGCCGCGCCGGCGCCGATCACGCGCTCGGTTTGCCCGCCGTCCGGAATGTGCCTTCGCACGCGGCGCGCGACGCGGCGTCCCCATCGAGCTTGGCGCACACCGGCACCAGCTTGGCGCGCAGCCGTTCGAGCACCGCGTCGTGCTTGCCGTCGCGATTCCATTGCACGAGCTGCTTGCCCACGCGCGCCAGTGAGCGCGCGCTGCGTCCATCGAAGGCAGCTTTGTCTTGCGCCGCGTCGTCGATCATGCGCGACACCGCGCGCTCGACACGTGCTCCGTCGGCCGGCGCCAGCTCGACCAATGCGCTCACGTACTGAGCGCCCCATTGCAGCCGGGTGGCGGGACCTTCGCTGCGCGCGAAGGCTTCTTCGTACCAGCGCAGCGCTTCGTCCTTCTGGCCCAGTTTGCGTGCGTTGCCGCCGAGCTGGCTCATCAGGTAGTAGGGCGAGTGGCTCTTCGCGAGGTTGGCCTTCAGCAGCGCGTCGGAGTCGTTCCACAACCCGGCCTGGCCCAGCACGTAGGCCGCGCCGGTGATCACGGCCTGGCGCTCGTAACCGTCGGTGATCTCGCGATCGGCCGATGCGCTCATCTCGCGCACCTGCTTCTGCAGCGCCGGCGCGATCTTTGGGTGGCGCTCGGTCTTGGCCAGGTCGATGCGCGCGAGGTCGATGCGCGCATTGAGCGCACTGAGCCGGTCGGCGCGTGACAGTGTGCGGTCGGCTTGCAGCTTCTGCAGCGCCGCGTCGTAGGCCGCGACGATGGTCTTGCGGTCGGCCGTGCCGGGCGCCGACAGCGCCTTGGTGATCTCGGCGGCGTGGTTGGTGAGCACGTCCATCTGTGCGCGTGCCACCTTGGGGTCGGCGAGCCAGCCGCGCACCTGCTTGCGCAGCGCGGCATCGGCCCTCACGCCCTTGCCGTCATCGCTGTCGGCCATGGCCTTGAGCATCAGGCGCGTCGCGCTGTCGGCTTCGGTCGGCGGACAGGCGGCGGCGAGCTCGGCCAGCACGCCGGGCCTCTCGGCAGCCGGCACCAGCTGCGACTCGTCGGTGATCCAGGAGTAGAACGCCAACATGCGCCACTCGGGGCCGCTGATCGGCTTGCCGTCGCGCGCGTCGGCCAGCACCGACTTGGTCGGGCGGCCCCCAGCCAGGCCGAGCTGCAGCAGCTGCAGCACGCGCGGTGCATCGGCCTCACCCGGCAGGCGCGTGATCTCGGTGCCGTCGCTGCGCATCAGCACCATCGTCGGGTAGCCGCTCACCTTGAAGCGGCTGCCCAATTTCTGCGCGCCCGGCAGATCGCCGTCGATCTCCACCGGCACCAGCGACTTGCTGCGCTCGATGAAATCGTGGCGGTTGAACAGCGTGGCCTTGAGCTGGTTGCACGGCGGGCACCACTTGGCACCCCAGTACAGCAGCACCGGCTTGTTCTCGGCACGCGCGCTGACAAATGCCCGCTCGATGTCGGCGTCGTTGGCGGCCGGCTGCCAGGCCACGGCATCGGCCGCCCACGCGGCCGCGCTGAATCCCATCGCCGCCAACGCGCTGGCCACACCAAACAAGCCGGGTCGACGAGCCATGGAACCTCCGCTTGACGCCACGCCAAGCGTTGATTGTGCGCCGGCCGCGGGCGCCCCGCAGGCCCGCATCGGCCGTGGCCCTGGGATCGACGCGGCCCTTGCACGAGGCGGCAGAATGCGCCGCCGTCAACGCCCACGAGGACACCGCCATGTTGGAACTTCTCACCGACCCGCAGGCCTGGATTGCGCTGGCCACGCTGACGATGCTGGAGTTGGTGCTCGGCATCGACAACATCATCTTCATCTCGATCCTGGTGGACCGGCTGCCGCGCGAGCGCCGTGACCTGGCACGCCGCATCGGCCTGGGCGGTGCGATGTTCATGCGCATCGGCCTGTTGCTGGTGCTGTCCTGGATCGTCGGCCTGGTGGCGCCGCTGTTCAGCGTGCTCGGCGAGGAGATCTCGGGGCGCGACCTGATCCTGATTGCCGGCGGCCTGTTCCTGCTGTGGAAGAGCACCAGCGAGATCCATCAATCGCTCGAAGGCGAGGAAGGCCACGCCTCCAGCGCGGTGAAGGCCACGTTTGCGGCCGTGATCCTGCAGATCCTGATTGTCGACATGGTGTTCTCGCTCGATTCGATCATCACTGCGGTCGGCATGGTCGACGAGATCGCGGTAATGGTGGCCGCGGTGGTGTTGTCGGTGGGGCTGATGATGTTGTTCGCCGGCGCGATCGGCCGCTTCGTGTCGGACCACCCGTCGATCAAGATGCTGGCGCTGTCGTTCCTGGTGGTGGTGGGCGTGGTGCTGATCGCCGAGGGCTTCGACCATCACGTGCCCAAGGGCTACATCTACTTCGGCATGGCGTTCGCGCTGGCCGTCGAGATGCTCAACATCCGCATGCGCAAGCGCGCGGCCAAGCCGGCGCACCTGCACGCTGCGTATGCCAGCGATCCGACCAAGCCCGACGCAACGCCATGACCTGAGACGTAGTAGCCGCCACGATCGCTCGCGGCGACAGTGCACGCATCGCATCCACACCGACGAAAGGAGATTCGCCATGCGACCGCTGCTCATCGCCGTCACCGCCGCCTTCAGCGCCTTCACGCTCTGGGTGCTGGCACAGACCGGACTGGTCGGCTTTTATGAACAACTGCTGAGCACACCGGCCGGCTGGCAGGTGTACGTCGACATCGTCATCGCCCTCGTGCTGGTGCTGGCCTGGATGTGGCGCGACGCCGCCGCACACGGTCGGCGCTTCTGGCCTTATGCGCTGGTCACGCTGGCGCTCGGCTCGCTCGGCCCGCTGCTGTATCTGCTGCTCGCGCCGTCGGCCGCCCGCGCGTCGGCGCGCGCAGCCGTGCAGCACTGATTCAGTACGACGCGCCGTGCGGCGCCCCGAGCCGGCCCTGGGCTTCGTCGTCCAGCGGCTCGGGCGCGGACCGTGCCAACGCCATCCAGGTGGCGAACGGCAGCTTCAGCGCGCGCCGCGGCGCCGGCCGCAGCACCTCGAGCGCCGATTCGCGCGCGCACATCACGCCGAACGCCTCGGGGATCTCGTCGGCCGTGCCGATGCCTTCGCGCAGCACGTACCAGCACTGGCTGCTGAGCTCGCGATACGCCTCGCCCTTCTCGGGACGGCGCAGGTCCGCCAGCAAGTCGGCGCGGCGCACCTTGATCTCGTGCGCCACCGGCTCGACATGGTCCTCCACCGTGGTGTGCCGGATCGAAAACACGTCGGGCATCGCCATCGCCCACGCCGCGGCATCGCCCGAGCCCACCTTGGCTCGAAGCGACAGGCCGCGCCAGACCACCCGGCCGGCCCGCTGCATCTCCCGAGCCACACGCGCCACCAGGGCCTCGTGCGGGTCGCGCGCGTTGCGGTTGCCTTGCAGCGTGAGCGCCAGCAGCGCGATGCCGGCATCGCTCACGCGCAGGGTCTCGCGGCCGTCGCCGTCGCGCTGGCGTTGCAGCAGCCCGGCGGCGAGCAGTTCGACCTCGATCAGGTCCTGGCAAGGCCAGCCGGCCGAGCGCCAGATCTCGCGCAGGCGCCGACGGTGCGCGGTGCCGATGCCCGCGCCCGCCCCTGCGCCACCGCCTGCCGCCTGCACCGCGTCACCAGCGCTTGGGCAGCGGCTTGCGCAGCACGATCTGCTCGCGACTGGCCTCGATGTAGCCGCCCGCGGCCAGGTCCTGCAGGATGCGATTGATCATGCTGCGCGAGGCCCCGACCCGGTCGGCGATCTTCTGCTGGCTCAGCGGCCCGGGCACGATGCGTTGGCCGCCGTCGTCGCGCGCCAGCTCGTTGAACAGGCGCACAACGCGTCCATAGACGTCCATCGACACCAAGCCCTGCACGTTGCGGCTGAGCTGGCGCACCCGGTCGATCAGGTGCTGGATGACGTGAAACGCCAGCGCCGGCTGCGCCGCCAGCGCTTGCTCGAATTCGGCTCGGGTGATCATCGTCAGCCGGGCCTTCGACGTGGTCTGCACGGTGGCCGTGCGCACCTGGCTGCCGAGCATCAGCTCGCCGAAGTACTCGCCCGGGCCCATGGTGTTCAGCTCCACCTCCCGGCCTTCTTCGTCGGACACGAACACGCGCAGCGTGCCTTCATGGATCAAGTACATCGACAGCGCCGGCTCGCCCTCGGTGACGACGATCGTGCCCTTGGCATAGGCGCGGGTGTGGCCGAGCGCAGTCAACGCACCGAGCAACTCCTCGGGCAGCGTGCTGGCCGACGCGGCCTGGCTGGGTGAAAGGCCCTCCACGGCGCGAATGATGCCGCATGTGCGGCGTCAGCCGCACACGCGCAGCACCGGCACCAGTCGCTGGAAGCCCTTGAGCTGGATCTCGCCGCGCGCCTCGGTCTGGAACCCGGGCCCGAGCGCAGCCACCACGCGCTGCGACACCAGCACTTCGCCGCCGGCCGCCTCGGCGCACAGCCGGGCCGCCAGGTTGGTCACCGTGCCGATGGCGCCGTAGTCGATGCGGCCTTCGAAGCCGATCGCCCCGAGGGTCGCGAAGCCCGTCGCAATGCCCACGCCCATGCTCAGGCGGTAGCCGCGGCGCTGCCAGCCGTCGGCCAGCTGGGCCACCGCCGCCTGCATGGCCAGCGCCATGCGCACCGCACGCGGCGCCGCGTCGGGGATCGGCACCGGGTCGTTGAAGAACACCATGATGCCGTCGCCGGTGAAGCGCTCCAGCGTGCCTTCGTGCTCGAGAATCAGCCGCCCCATCGCCGCGTGGTATTCGCGCAGAACGCCCATCACGTCCTCGGGATCGGCGGTCTCGGTGAACGCGGTGAACCCGCGCAAGTCGAGAAACACCACCGTGATCTCGCGCCGGTGGCTGACCAGCGGGTCGCTCGCGTCGCCGCCGACGATCGCCTCGGCCAGCTGCGGCGAAAAAAACCGTTTCAGCCGCCCCACCCGCTCCAGCTGCGCCACGCCGTCGGCCACGCGCTGCTCGAGCGTGCGGTTCCACTCGGCGAGCTCGGCCTTCTGACGCTGGATCTCGTCGTGATAGGCCTTGATGCGCAGCAGCGAGCGCACGCGCGCCATCAGCTCGGCCTGGTTGACCGGCTTGTTGAGGAAATCGTCGGCGCCCGCCTCGAGACCCTTGACGCGCTCCTGCGCCGGATCGAGCGCCGTCACCAGCACTACCGGCAGCATCGCGTGCACCGGGTCGGCGCGGATGGCCCGGCACACGGCGTAGCCGTCCATCCCCGGCATCATCACGTCGAGCAGCACCAGGTCGGGCGGGTCGCGCCGGATCGAATCGAGCGCCGCGCTGCCCGACGCTGCGGTGCTGGTGCGGTAGCCGCGCGCCCCCAGCACGTCGGCCAGCAGACGCACGTTCTTCTCGACGTCGTCAACCACGAGGATGTGAGACGTCACTTCGCCCGCCCCTGCTCGAGCGCGCGCTGCACGGCGGCGAGAAACGGCTTGATCGAGATCGGCTTGGCGATGAACCCGTCGAACCCCGAGCGCACGATGCGCTGCTGCTCGTCGGGCATCACCGAGGCCGACACCGCCAGCACGGGCATGGCGTCGAACGACGCGTCTTCGCGGATGCGCGCCAGCACGGTGTCGCCGTTGACATCGGGCAGCTGGATGTCCATCAGCACAAGGTCGGGCCGCTCGCGGAGCGCCAATGCATACCCCTGCTCCCCGGTGTCGGCCTCCAACGTGCGGTGGCCATGGTGCTGCAGCAGGTCGCGCACCAGCTTCATGTTCTTGGCGTTGTCCTCGACGATCAGGATCGTGCTCATGGTGTCCCTCGCTGCCACTGTCGCGGTCAATCGATCACCTCGTCGGCGCGCAGCAGCAGCGCTCGCGGCAGGGCCAGGCCGAGCGCGCGAGCGGTGCCCTGCCGGATCACCAGCTCGAAACGGGTCGGCTGCTCGATCGGGAGGTCACCGGCCGAGGCGCCCTTCAGGATCTTGTCGATCAGCACGGCGGCACGCCGCCCCAAGTCCACGAGGTCGGCCCCATAGGACATCAGTCCGCCACGCTCGACGTACACGCGCTGTGCGTAGACAACGGGCAGCTTCTCGCGCGCCGCGAATTCGATGATGCGGCGCGCGCTGCCGGCGTTGGCCGGCGTGTCCACGCACAAGATCGCATGCGCCCGATCGCGCACGATGGCGGCAAACGCCGCATCGAAATCAGCGGCGCCGGCGGCCGCGGCGATCGACAGCGTGAGGCCGAGGCGGCGCGCCGCGTCTTCGATCTCGGGCGACCACATCGCCTCGCCTTCCGGCACGGGCGGTCGGATCGCCACCACGCGGCTCACGGGCGCCGCCGCTTCCTTGAGCAGTTCGAGCCGCTTGCCGTTGATCGCGCCGAACCCGGCATCCGTGACGAGCCCCGTCACGTTGCCCCCGGGTCGTGGCATGTTCGCGGCGCTGATCGCCGATCCGCCGCCCATCGAGACGATCGCAATCGAGCCCGTGGCCTGCTGCGCGGCACGCAGCAGCAGGGGGCCGAAGACGAAGATGACGTCGGGCCGTTGAGCGATCACGTCTTCGACCATCGCGGGGATGCGCTCGAGCCGACCTTCGGCCGAGCGGCGGTCGATCATGAGGTTGTTTCCCTCAACATGGCCCAGCCCGCGCAGGCCGTGGACCAGCGCGCGCACGGTCGGGTTGGGAGGGTCGGCGCCGGCCATGTCGGCTGGGGGCAACGCGTTCGACAGGATCGCGATGCGGCGCTGGCGCGCGGCCTGCGCCATGACCATTGGCACGCCGGCCCACACCCCGGCGCCGGTGATCAGCGTGGCACGCCGAGTGCTCATTGCACCACCTTCACCTCGTGCTGCGGCAGTACGAAGCGAAACGTCGAGCCACGGCCAGGCTCGCTTTCCAGCGTGATCTGACCGCCGTGCAACTCGACGAAGCGCTTCACCAGCGCAAGGCCGAGGCCGGTGCCTTCGGCCTTGCGCAAGACGTCGCCGCTGGCCTGGCGGAACTCCTCGAACACCAGCGCCTGATCCTGCGGCGCGATGCCCACGCCCGTGTCGCTGACGCACACCTCGGCCCAGCTTCCGGCCAGGCCGTTCACGCCATTGAGATGGCGCGCCCGCACGCTGACGCGGCCGCCGTTGGGGGTGAACTTGACCGCGTTGGACAGCAGATTGACCGCCACCTGCTTGACCTTGCGCGCGTCGGCCACCCATTCTTCCAGGCCTTCGCCGACGTCGAGTTCCAGCATCAGGCCGTGGCGCTGCGCGCGCTCGCGCACCAGGGTGGCCGAGTGCTCGAGCAGCAGCCCGAGGTCGAAGCACGACAGGTCGAGCTCCATCTTGCCGGCCTCGATCTTCGACAGATCGAGCACGTCGTTGATCAGGCTCAGCAGGTGCTGGCCCGAGGAATGGATGTCCTTCAGGTACTCCATCTGCTTGTCGTTGACGTCGCCGAACATCTGCTCGGTGAGCACCTCGGAGAAGCCGATGATCGCGTTGAGCGGCGTGCGCAGCTCGTGGCTCATGTTGGCGAGAAACTCGCTCTTGTGGCGGTTGGCGGCCTCGAGCTGGCGGCTCTTGTCCTCCAGCGCATGGAACAGGCGCGCGTTCTGGATCGCGATCGCGGCCTGGTCGGCAAAGGTCTTCAGCAGGTCGATCTCCTTGTCGGAGAACGGCGCCGGAGGCAGCCGCGTGACGTACAGATAGCCCACACCCTGGCCTTCCCAGCGCATCGGCGCGAACACCTGGGAATAGGTCCGTCCGCCAAGCGACGCGGCCACCTTCTGCGTCTGACTGCCTGCCGGCGCGTCGCGCAGCACGTCGGGGTAGTGCAGCACGCGCTGTTCGCGCAGCGCGCGCCCCTCGGGGCTGTCGTCCGCCGTCACCGGGAACATCGCCTGCAGCCGCTCTCGTGCCGAGCCGCGGTGCGCACCCAGGCGCAGCAGTTGATCGCCGCCCAGCAGCACGATGCCCTGCTCCGAGCTGTCGAACAGTCGGCTGCAGCTTTCAAGGATCTTCTCGAACACCGGCGCGGTGTCGGCAACCGAGCCGCTGATCACGCGCAGCACCTCGGCGGTGGCGGTCTGCTGCTCCAGCGCCTCCTTGGTCTCGTTGAACAGGCGCACGTTCTCGATCGCAATCACCGCCTGGTCGGCAAACACCTGCGCGAGCGACACCTCCTTGGCATCGAACGTGCCCGGCGCGGAGCGCAGGATGCCGATGCAGCCGATCGCCTTGCCGTCGCGCAGCAGCGGTACGAACACGGCCGATCGCCAGCCGATTGCCGTGGCCAGCTCGCGGGTGCGTGGATAGACCTCGAACACCGCCTCGCGGTCCGGCACCGGCACCACCACCGAGCGCAGGATGCAATCGCCCGACACGCTGTCGTGGTCCAGGGGCCAGCGGGCGACGTCGGCACCGCCGGTGACGTCACCCTCGCTGGCGCTGGCGACGCGCTCGACCATGTCACCCGAGGCCAGCAGCAGGTTGACCGACTTGCCGCCGCACAGGCGCTGGCAGCTCGCCACAATGGCGTCAAACACCGGCTGCACGTCGGTGGGCGACGCGCTGATCACCTTCAGGATCTCGGCGGTGGCCGTCTGCTGCTCCAGCGCATCGCTCAGTTCGCGCGTGCGCGCCTCCACCTTGCGCTCCAGGCCGGCATACGACGCCTGCAGCTCGGCGCTCATGTGGTTGAAGCGTTCGGCCAGGTCCTCCAGTTCATCGCCCGATTGCACCTCGATGCGCTGGCCCAGTTCGCCGGCGCCGATGCGCGCCGTGCCCTCCTGCAGTGCGCGGATCGGGCGCACCAAGGCGCGGGCCAGGAAGAAGCTCGCCGCCGCCGCCAGCAGCAATCCACCCACCAGCAGCAGCGCCAGTCGCACGATCGAGTCGTAAAGCGGCGCAAAGGCCTCCGCACGCGGCGACTCGACGAACACGGTCCAGTTCAACGCCGGGATGCCGGCGGTGGCGGCGAGCACCTCCTTGCCGGCGAGATCCCGCGCCTCGCCCGACACCACCGCGCCTGGGCCGAGCGCGGCGGCCACCTGCGGCAACGACTTCAGGTCGGTCTTCTTCAGCACCAGGCTGATGTCGGGGTGGGCGATCAGCGTGCCGGTGGCATCGACCACGTAGGCCTGGCCCATCGCGCCGATCTTGATGCGCGACACCACGTCCCACACGAACTTGAGGTTCACGTCGGCCACCGTCACGCCGCCGTCGCCGCCGGCCGGCCGCGCGATCGCCATGTAGGGCTCGGACTCCTTGCGGAACTGCACCGGACCGAACCAGGTGCGACCGCCGCGTGCGGCGACGAATGCCGGCTCCTTCGACAAATCGGTGCCGGCGTTCACGGCGTCCATCGCCAGGCGCGACACGCGCAGCCGCTCGCGACCGTCGGGGCCGATCCACAACAACTCGGTGATCGCCGGCACTTGGCGTTGCAGCTTCAGGTACTCGATGCGGCGCTGCTCCAGTGCGTCGCCGGTGGTGTCGACGCGCGGAAACGCGGTCCAGCCGATCTGGTGCTCGATGTCGAGGATGTACTGCTCGATGCGTGTGGCCGCCCCTTGCGCCTTCTCGGCCTGCAGCGCCACGAGGTGGGACTTGATCTCGCGCCACGAGAACACCAGGCTCACCGCGCTGCTGGCGCCCAGCACGCTGGCCACGACCGCGATGATCAGCGTGGCGTACTTGGGGAACAGGCGCCAGCGCGGGACCTTCATTCGATCACCTCGTCGGCGCGCACTCGCAACGACAGCGGCAATACAACCCCAATCTCCCGCGCGAGGCGTGCGTTGAGGGTCACCCGGTACGACGTCGCCTGTCGCACAGGCAGGTCGGCCGGGTGAGCGCCGCGCAGAATCCGGTCGACGAAGTCGGCGCACTCGCGCGCGGTCGCCCGGAAGTCCGGGCCGATCTGTACCAAGCCACCGGCGCGCAACAAACCCACGGCCGGCAGCCGCAACCGGCGCACCGCTTCCTGAATCGCGGGCGCATGGGCCAACGTTCCCCCCTGGATCGGGATCACCAGGCCGTCAGGGCGGCGCCGATCGAGCGCATCGAAGGCCGAGCGCAAGCTGTGGGCGTCGGCACCGATCTCGACCATTTCCAGCGCAATGCCCTTTGCCTGAGCGGCTTGGTGCACGACCTCTCGACGGCGCAACGAATCCGACCAGCCCGGGTCACCCAGGAACGCAACCCGCTGGGTGCTCGGCACGATCTCGACAAGCGCTTCGATCCACTTGGCCACCAGCCCCTCGTACTGACCCGACATGCCGGTCACGTTGGTGCCGGGTCGGGCCAAGCTCTGGATCAGGCCGGCGCCGACCGGGTCGATCGATATGATCATCACGATCGGAATCGTCGAAGTGCGTTGCTGAAGCACGCGCGAGGTGGTTTCGATGCCCAGCAGCACATCGGGCTCAAGAGCCACCAGCTCGTCGGCCAGCTTCACGAATTGCCGCGCATCGTTGGAGGCGCGCACGTCGATCGTGTAGTGCTCGTCGCGCACCCACCCCTTGTCGTGCATGCCTGCGACGAATGCGGCCAGCGTCTCCGGCCCCGGTGGAGCAAGCCAGCCCAGGTGCCACGGCCGGCCACCCGGGGCCATCGGCATCGGCTCGGCGGCACCCACTCCGACGATCGACAGCGACACGACCGCGCCCAGTACCGCGCGCCGCGCGGCACCGCCGGCGCCCGCTGCGGGATTGCGGTTCTTCACTCGATCACCTCGTCGGCGCGCAAGCGGACCGCGGGCGAGATCGTGATGCCGAGCTCGCGTGCGGTCTTCAGGTTGAGCACCATGCGGAACTGGCGCGGCTCCTCCATCGCGAGCTCGGCGGGGTTGGCGCCCTTCAGCACGCGGCCGGCATGGCGGCCGGCACGGCGGAACACGTCTTCGAAGTCGGGGCCGTAGCTCATCAGACCGCCGTGGCGTGCGCCGATCTCCTGCTCGAACATCGACGGCAGCTTGTGCTTGAGCGCGGCCTCGGCGTATTCCTTCTCCAGGTTGTTGCGGGTCGAAAGCAGTGTGCTGGTCACCGCCTGCACCTTGGCATCGAGCAACTTCTTGAACCCGACGTCGAGCAACTCGGGCCGATCGATGTGCACCGCCACGAGCGTCAGGCCGAGTTGGCGCGCCGCTCTCATGGCATGGTCCATCTCTTGCGTGCAGGCATCGCGCATCGCCTCGTCGATCACCACGCCCACCCGCTTGAGCCCGGGCACGACTTCCATCAGCAACTGCATGCGCTTGATGGTGAGCTCGTCGCTCATCGTGGTGACACCGGTCACTCGCGTGCCGGGACGCGCGAGCGTCTTGACGAACTTCAGCTCCACAGGGTCCAGGATCGTCGCGACGATGATCGGCGTCTTCTTGTCCGCATACCACGCGGCAGTGGCCATCGGCGTGGCCGGCGCGAAGTACAGATCCACCGGAATGCGAGCCAGGTCGTTGGCCAGCGGCTTGAAGCGATCGGCGTTGTTCGAGGCCGAACGAAACACGATCTGCAGGTTCTTGCCCTCGACGAAGCCTTCGCTGCGCAGCCCGTCGAGAAAGCCGCGCAAGGTCACGTCGTGGTAGCTGCCCTCGTCCTGCCAGCTCAGGTAGCCCACGCGGTAGACACGCTCCTGGCCGTGCACGGCCATTGCGAACAGCGCGCCGCAGAACACAACTTCGAAATGTCGACGGTCCATCATTCGATCACCTCGTCCGCACGCACGAGCAGCTCGTGCGGCAGTGTGACGCCGAGCGCTCTCGCTGTCCTGCGGTGGATCACCAACTTCAGGCGGCGCACGCCGTTTCATTCGACCACCCTCTCGGCGCGCAGGCGCACTGTCGGCGGAACCTCGACGCCCAATGCACGTGCCGTGGCCATGTTGAGCGCCAGCTCGAAGCGAGTCGGCTGCTCGACCGGGATGTCGGCTGGCCGCGCGCCTTTGAGCACGCGATCGACCACCAGGGCCGAGGCGCGCAGCTGATCGGGCAACGACGCGCCATAGCTGAACAGCGCGCCCGCCTCCACCATCTCGGCCCGGTGGCCGACCAGCGCGACCCGGTGCGCACGGAACCGCTCGGCGAGCCGGTCGCGCAGGTTGAAGGTGAGCGACGAATTGGTCAGGACCACCTCGGCCCGGGCGCGAAGCAGGCGCTCCACCGCGGCGTCGACGCCTTGCGGGTTCGTCGCCTCGCCGAGCACGAGCTGCATGCCACGCGCCGCCAGCAACGGCGTCAGCGCCTCACGATCCAGCCGCAGTCGCGCATCCTGGCGCTCGCCGAGCAGGCCCACCCGCTGCAAAGCGGGAAACAGCTGCTGCAGCAGCTCCAGGCTCTTGGGCGCCAGCGAATCCATCACGCTGCAGATGCCCGTCACATTGCCGCCCGGCCGCGCCAGGCTCTGCACGAGCCCCGTGCCGACGGGGTCGGTGGCCGTCGCGAACACGATCGGGATCACCGCGGTCGCGCCCTTGGCGGCCACGGCTGCAGGCGACGGCGGCGCGTAGATCAGCTCGGGCCGCCGCCGCACCAGCTCGGCGGCCAGGCGCGGCAGGTCTTCATGCCGGTTGCCGGCATAGGTGCGGTCGTACCGGACCTGCTCGCCTTCGTGCCAGCCAAGGCGCTCCATCTCGTCGAAGAACGGCTTCAGCGTCGTTGCCTCGCGCTCGGCGGTGCTAGGCGCCAGCACGCCGATGCGCCGCGGCGCGGATGTCCGACCCCACGCCGCCCCGTACGGCCCCGCAAGCGCCAGCAGCGACGCCACTTGGATGGCACAGCGCCGCCTCACTCCAGCACCTCGCTGGCCCGCAGCATCAGCGCGCGCGGCACTTGCAGGCCCAGCGCCTTGGCCGTACGCAGGTTGATCGACAAGTCGAAGCTGCTCGATTGCACGATCGGCAGCACGCCCGGATCGGCGCCGCGCAGGATGCGATCGATGTAGTCCACCGATTGGCGCGCCAACTCGTCGGGGTTGGCGGCGTAGGCGAGCAACCCGCCCGCCGAAACATAACCACGCACGAACGAGAACGACGGCAGCCGATGCGCCAGCGCCAACATGGCCGCTCGCTCGATGGCCAGGCTGGGCTGCACGAAGACCGCATCGGTGCGCGCCGCTGCCCAAGTCGCGAACGCCGCTTCGTACTGTGCCGGAGCGCCCACCTCGGCCGTGTGCAGCCGGACCCGCAACGCCGCCGCGGCCTGCTGCAGATTGGTCAGCAGGTCGCGCGTGAAGGGGTCCGTGCCGTTGGCCAGCAGGCCGACGTTGCGCGTCGGCGTGCGCAGCTCGCTGACGATCTCCAGCGACTTGCCCGCCAGATGCGCGCCCTGCACCGTGATCCCCGTCAACTTGCCGCCCGGAACCGCCAACGACTGCGCCAGCCCGCCGGCCACCGGATCGATCGCCGCGCCGGCCATCACGATCGGCACACGGCGGGTCGCGCGATGGGCCGCCAGCACCGCGGGCGTCTGCAGCGCCACGATGAGGTCCACGCCCAGCGCGACGACCTCGGCGGCGTGCGCGTCGAGCAGGGGCGGCGCGTCGCTGACGCGCAGTTCGACATGCAGGTTGCGACCCACCTGCCACCCCAGCGGCCCGAGCGCCTTGACGATGCCCGCCGCGCGCGCCTGTTGTGGCGCAGGCACCAGCATGGCGATACGCGCGACCTTGCCGTCGCGCGCCGGCGCGGCATGCGACGCAGCCGGAACCGCGCAGGCCATGGCGCACATCGCAAGCCTGCGTCTCACTCGATCACCTCGTCGGCACGCATCAGGAGCGCAGGCGGAACCACGAGGTCGATCGCCCGGGCCGCCCGGAGGTTGACCACCAGCTCGAACTTGGTCGGCCGCTCGACCGGCAGGTCCCCCGGGTTGGCTCCCTTGTAGATCCGGTCCACGTAGGACGCCACCCGCTGGTACAGACCGTGCAGGCTGGTGCTGTAGGTCATCAATCCGCCGGCGATGACCTGCTCGCGCCACTCGTACATTGCGGGCAGGCGGTGCATCACCGCGAGCTCGACGATGCGCCCGCGATCGCGCACGAAGTATTGGTGCGACGCCACGATCAGACCGGCCACCCGCTCCCGTGACAACGCCGCGAAGGCGCCGGCATAGTCCCCCTGGCGGACAGTCACGACCGGCATCACGACACCCAACGCCTTCGCCGCCGCGCGTGTTTCCAGCACTTGCTGGTGGATCGAGTCCTCGTCGGGGATCAACAGCCCGATTCGCGTGGCTTGAGGCACGACCTGTTTCAGCAACTCGAGCCGCTTGCCCGCAAGCGTGCCGTCGGGCGCGATCAACACACCGGTCACGTTGCCGCCGGGCCGCGCGAGACTGCTGACAAGGCCGAGCCTCACCGGGTCGAAATTGCCGAACATCACAACCGGCAGCGTCGAACTGGCCTGCTTCATGGCCTGCACGGCCGCACTGCCGACGGCGACCACCACATGGCACGCCGACATGACCAGCTCGCGCGCCAGAGCCGGCATCTGCTGCAGCTCGCCGTGGGCCCACCGAGCATCGATCAGCAGATTGCGGCCCTCCGCGTAGCCCAGCTCCCGCAGAGCCAGCGGCAGCAGCGTCAACTGCAGATCATCCCCCGGAAGCGGCGGCACACCGGGACGCAGCACACCCACGCGCAGCGATCGCGACTCGGCCTGGGCATGCGCCGCGTGCCCGCGTGTGACCAGCAGCGCTGCGATCGATGCGGTGACTTGCCGGCGCCGCATCACGACCGGCCTCCTGGTCGCGCCGCGGTCCATGCCATGCCCTGCGACACCGCTTCGTCGGCGTGCACGGGGCGTCCGAGCTGCCCCCACGCGACCCGGCGCGTGGTCAGCAACGTCATGCATCCCATTACCAAGGCCCAGCGGTCCATCGGTCCTCCCGATGCAGGCATTGAAGCATCGGCCCGCCGCACCGACCAGAGGCCCCAGGTTCACTATTGAACGGCCGCGCGTTCGCTGCTGAACCCTGCGCCGCTCCGCGCGCACCCGTCGGCTCGCCGACCCTGATCAGGCCGTGCCCGAACTGCAGGATCGCCTCGAGCCAGTGCCCGAATGCGCCGGCCGGCGCAAGCGCATCGAATGCCGCATTCAAGCCCTTTGGGGCCACGGGATGCGGCGTTCGTGCCACGATCGCCGCCATGAACACCATCCTCACCAACGAGCGCGGCGTCGAACGCGTGGTGGCCGGCCAGGCCACGCAAGACGGCGCCGGCGTCAAGCTCACGCGCGTGTTGACCAGCGACCTGCAGCACCGGCTCGACCCGTTCCTGATGCTCGATGCCTTCGGCACCGACAACCCGGGCGACTACATCGGCGGCTTTCCCGACCACCCGCACCGCGGCTTCGAGACCGTCACCTACATGATCGCCGGCCGCATGCGGCATCGCGATTCGGCCGGCCACGAAGGCCTGCTCACCAACGGCGGCGTGCAGTGGATGACCGCCGGCCGCGGTGTGATCCACAGCGAGATGCCCGAGCAGGAAGACGGCCGCATGGAAGGCTTTCAGTTGTGGCTCAACCTGGCCGCGCAGGACAAGATGCAGCCGGCCGGCTACCGCGACATCCCGAGCACCGAGATCCCCGAGCTTCGGCTGAAGGACGCGACCGTGCGTGTGATCGCCGGCACCAGCCAGGGCCTGGCGGGGGCGATGCACCGCGAGCGCACCGAGCCGCTGCTGCTCGACATCCATCTGGATGCGGGCGCCAGCTTCCATCAACCCTTGCCGGCCGAGCACAACGCCTTTGTCTACGTGTACCGCGGCTCGGTCACGATCGCCGGGCGCCAGATCGATTCGCAACGCATGGCGATCCTCGCCAACACGCCGGGCAGCGATGGCCTCGTGTTGCGCGCGGGCGAGGCGCCGGCGCGCGCGTTGTTGGTGGCGGGCCGCCCGCTGCGCGAACCGATCGCGCAGTACGGTCCGTTCGTGATGAACACGCGCGAGCAGCTGATGCAGGCGGTGCAGGACTTTCAGAGCGGCAAGCTCGCCGCCTGAGCGCGCCCCAGAGCGGGGCCTGCAGGCTCACCCCAGCGTGAAATAGAAGCTCGCGCCTTGCCCGGGCCGGCTTTCTGCCCAGACGCGGCCGCCATGGCGGTCGACGATGCGCTTGACGATCGACAGCCCGACGCCGAATCCGTCGTAGCTGCGGTCATGCAGGCGCACGAACGGCTTGAACAGCCGCTCGCCCGCGCCGCGCTCGAAGCCGACGCCGTTGTCGCGCACGAAGAACACGGTCTCGCCACGCACGCGGTCGGTGCCCACATCGACCCGAGGCTGGCCCGCATGCATCGCAAACTTGATCGCATTGCCGATCAGGTTGGCAAAGACCTGGCGCAGCAACTCGGCGTCGGCTTGCACCGTGGGCATGGTTGGCGCCACCGCGACCTGCGCGGACCTTGATGGCGTCACCAGCGCATCGACCACGCCCCGCGCCAGCGCGCCGGTGTCCACTGCGGCCACCTGCATCGGGGCATCGCTGGCACGCGCCAGCGACAGCAGCGCCTCGACCAGCTGGACCGAATTGACCGCCTGGCTCTCGATCAGATCGAGCATGCGGCGCGCCTGCGCGGTGTCGCCCGCGGTCAGCGCCTCGCGCCCCAGACGCGCCACACCCACGATGCCGCCGAGCGGCGCGCGCAGGTCGTGCGACACGCTGCGGTTGAAACTCTCCAGCCCTTCGATGTCCTCGCGCAGTTCGGCGGTGCGCAGCGCCACCCGCTGCTCGAGCGACTCGTGCGCGATGCGCAGCTGCTCCTGCGCGTGTTCGCGTTCAACCAACGCCAGCGCCGCCTGGCGTTGGGCCCGCAGCAACCCGGTGGTGAGTAGCGTCGCGCCGAGCACCGAGAACGGCAGCACGCCGATGCCGGCCAGCAGTTCGGGGCGCACCCAGCCCAGCACGGCAGCGGCCCAGGTGGCCGGATACGCCAGCAGCGCCACGATCACGAGCCCGTGACCGCTGTGCGGCTCGAGCCGCGCCGCGCGCACGAACAGGGCCGCCCACGACACCACGTACAGCGCCAGCACGCCGAGCCCGACGGCGCGCGACAGGTAGCCCGCCACGCCCAGGCCCACCGCGAGCACTGCAACGGCGACCGAGGTGGCGTTCAAGCGCCGCGACCAAACGGCGCCGATGTTGACGTAGTGGATCACGGCGTTGGTGATCAGCACGATTGCCAGCACCGACAGCAACGCGATCAGCGTCGACGGCCGGCCGGCCAGCGCCACCTGCACGGTGCCGGCGAGCATCGCGGCATACATCGCGGCGTTGGCCGTGAAACCGAGCGCGAGCCACAGCGCCCAGCGACGACGCAAGGTGCGCCAGACGATCGCGAACAGCAGCGCCAGCACGGCTTGCGACAGCAGGCCGACGAACGGCAGCAGCTGCTCGGCCGCCACGATGGCCGCGCTCAGCGCTCGTGCGTCACTCGATCACCTGCACACCCTTCCAGAACGCCACACGACCCTTGATCGCCTGGGCCGCCTCGCTCGGCTCGGGGTAGTACCACACCGCGTCGGGATTCATCTCGCCGTTGACGAGCAGGCTCTTGTAGTGCGCCTGCCCTTTCCATGGACAGCTCGTGCGGTGGTTGCTGAAGGTGGTGTACTCCGCCTTCAGCGAGCTCTCAGGGAAGTAGTGGTTGCCTTCGACCACCACCGTGTCGTCGCTTTGCGCGATCACCACGTCCTTCCAGACGGCCTTCATCGTGGGCTCCGGCATGCATGACTGGAATCGACATCGTAGAGGCCCGGAGTCGGCCGTCAACGAGCCAGCGAATGCCGGGGCGATCCGGCCGCTCAGGCCTGCGGGGCCTTGGCCGTGGCGATCTGTTGTGGATGCGCCGCGCTCTCCGTCGAGGCCAGGCTGTTGAGCCCCATCAGCGTCGCGAGCGTGATCACCAGGGCCAGGCTGAACGAAACGGCTTGGGCGGCGAAGGTGCGGAACATGGTGCTCTCCTGGTTGCTGCGATGGCGAGATCGGCCTCGTCGATGGAGTGCACTGTAGGCAGCGGTTCGCTGCGCTGCGATCGGATTGCGACCAGCCGCACACCGGCGCCGACGGACTGCATCGGCGGCGGACGAAGCGGATGAGCCGCCACCGTCAAAGCGTCTCGAACGGCAGGCCGGCCGGCAGGGCGTCGACGAACTCGATCACCTCAAGCCCGGCGGCCAGTTCAAGACTGGAGTCGAACCAGCCACAGCGGCTGAAGTCGGCCTCCGCCGCCAGCGCCGGCTCTTCGAGCAACGGCAACAAGGCCAACTCGCGCAGCGGCGTGAGCACGAGCGAGGGGGCGGTGGCGGCGGGCGGCGCGGCGCGGGTGGTGAACTTCATCGTTTCGGCTCCGGCGGGTGGGTGACGTGTGCAGCGAATCGTCGACGCCACGCCGTGCCGGCACCATCGCCCGGCTGGCGGAACATCGAGGGCCACCGGGCGGGGTCCCTCCATCGGGGGTCATGCCGGGGCTGCGGGTGGCCCCGTGCCCGCCTGCAAGCGGCATGGGGCCAGGCGATGTGAATGCGTCACACGGCGGCGCGGCAATCGGTCCGGCTCGGACGGGGCGCCGACGTCTACTCTTGGCCCCAGTCGCGCCTGTCGGCCGCGGTCCCGGAACGATCCATGCTCGACTTGCCAGCCGGCCTGCACGGCAACGAAACAGCCCTCACACGCAGCGCGGCGCCGCCGCGCCTGGGTCTCCAACACGGCGCCGGGCGGCCCGCGCGACCGCCTGCGCTCGCCGCCGCGCTCGCCTCAATGCTCGACCAGTTCGACCATGGCCTGCTGCTCGTCGCCGACGACGGGCACGTGCTGCACGCCAACCCGATGGCGCGCGCCGAACTCGATGCGGAGCATCCGCTGCAGTTGCTCGGCCGCACACTGCGCAGTCGCAGCCCGCGCGACGTGGTACCGCTGCACCAGGCGCTGGCCGATGCATGCGTGCGGCGCCGGCGCGGTAGCGCCGTGCTGGGCGAGGCGGAGCAGCGCCTGCGCCTGACCGTGGTCCCGATGCCCGACTCCTGCGATTCCGGCGGCGCCGGCGCGCTGGTCCTGCTCGGTAAACGCAAGGTCGGCCCTTAGGAACGGGGCGGTACCTCGCTGTCGAGTCCTCGTGCCAACGCCTGGCGCAACGCCTCACGACCTGCCGGCGGCGCGTCGCCGCACAGCAGGTTGACGATGCGTCGGGTCACGATCGGCGCCGCCATGCTGGTCCCGCCCAGGCGGCATGCGCTGTGCGACAAGCTTCCGGCGGCCGTCAGCCCGGGTGCGTTCGGTGCCTCGTCCCCGGGGGCCAGAAAGTCGGGGCCGGTGGAGGCCGCCGGCGCTGCGCGACCGGGACCGCGCGAGGAGTAGCGCGCCTGGGCGGTCATCGCCGCCGGACGCGGCCCGCTGAAGGCCACGCCGCGCCGGTACCTTGCCCCGGCGACGATGGCCTCCGCGCTGCCGGACAGGCTGCCCAGCGTGCGCTCGCCACGGACCGCGCCGGGCACGAGCGCATCGGCGCACAGGATCGACTGGCGCTTCAGCGGCCGATCGCCCAGGGCCGAGTCGCCGCGCTCGACCCAGGCATCCACCCGCACCGGCCGCGCAGCCACGGTCTCGTTGGTGACCGTCACGCGCCACAGCCCGTGCGGGGCGGCACGCTCGCGCAGCGACCGCACGGTGGGGCCCACCGCGACCAGGAACATGCTGCGCAGCCAGCGATTGGGCGCATCGATGCGTGAGATCACGGCCGCCGCCACCGCGCCGGGGCCCGGCTCGAGCATCCAGCTGTCGCCCAAGACCACCTGCACGGCCGAAGCGCGGCCCGGTGGGGTCAACTGCAGCGACACCTCGCCGGCGGCGTACCGGTCGTCCAGCCAGACCTCCAACAAGCTGTCGGCACCGTCCTCCGGCAGGATCTGCCAGTCGAACGAACAGGCCTCGCCCGCAGCCAGACCCGCGTCGGGGCAGCTGGCGTGCAGGCGAGCCTCGTGCGCGTTGCCCGCCGCCAGCACGAGATGAACGTGGGCATGGCGCCGCAAAAAGTCGTCGATGCCGCATTCCAACATCGACTGACCGTCGTGCGGACCACCGTAGGCTCCGTCGCTCAGGTTGATCACGACCGGCCGGCCCGCCGGTGCTCGCGCGGCGATGTAGTGCAGCGCGTCGAGCACGTGCACGCCGTGCGACGCGCCCGAGGTGTCCTTGACCGGCTGGTGCGGCATCTGCACGACGACGATCGGCGCCTGCGACGCACCGCGGTCCGATGGATCGGCCTCCTCGCGCGGCGGCTTGAGCGGATCGGGGCAACCGGCGGCGAGATCGAGCACATGCGTGCCGTGCGAATGGCGCTTGCGCGCCGGCTCGTACTGGAGCTCCCGATACAGCGCCGCCTCGTCGTTCGGGTGCCGCGCGATGGCCGCGTCAATGTCCAGCGCGGACAGCTGCGCGCCGTATCCGAACTCCGGGACACCCGACCAGGGTGCAACACGCCCGGCCGCGCCGGGATCCTGATCCCAGAACGCGAGCACACGCGTCTGCGCCGGCCTGCCGAGCCACCGGAACTTGGCGTGCGCGAAGGCGATGCCGTGATCGATGATGCCCACGCAGGGCACCGGCGCAGCCGGGGCGAGCGAATCCTTCATGCCTGGCGGTTCTGCGGCATGCCGAAGCGCCAGCGGGCCACGCCGGGCTCGGCGCTGAGCAGCGGCAGATGGGCTTCATCCACCCAGCCGGTCCAGAACCGTTCGCTGGCCGGGTCGTACACGTTCGGCACGTTGACCCACCGGGCGATGCGCACGCGCTGCTCGGCAGTGACGTCCTGCGCGAGCTCCAGAACGATCGGAAGGCGCCTGCCCGGCGGTCGCTGATAACCTCGATAGCCGGTGATGCAGGCCCAAACAGCGTGCACGTCGAGGCGATCGACGTGCAAGGCCCCGGCCAGCGATGCGCAATCGCTCAGATCGAGTCGACGCCAGCTCATGGGCGCCTCGCTAGCGAAATCCCATGTCGATCTGCTCGGCACGCGCCAGCTTCCACAGCTGGCGCAGCATCGGCGCAGCAGCGGGATCGGTCAGCACACGGGCATCTCGCTGCAGGTGGTCGGGCAGCGCGGCGCCATAGATCGCCTCGGGATTCCAGTCGGGCGTCGCGCTGGCCTCGGTGCCGATGAACGTCCAGCCTTCGGTGGCCGCTTGTTGCGTGGCCAGCGCCGTGAAATACGTGGCCAACGCGATGCCCAGCACCTGCCCGGCCGCGCTGTCGACCGGAAAGTGCAAGCCGGCGACCACGCGGTTGTCGCTGATGCGCGCCGCCAGGCGGCGCAACTGCTGCGCCAGCGCCGAACCCGGCGACTGCGCGGTCAGCGCCAGCAGCAGGTGCGTGGCCATGTGCGATTCCGTGGCATGCCCGCTGGGCAGCGCGGAGTAGTTGGGCACCGGGATCAGCGGCTGCACGTTCGGCGAATACTCGCTCGGCCGTGGACAGCACAGCGCGTGCTTGAAGCGCATGACCACCAGCATCGCGAAGCGCAGCGCCGTCTCCAGCAGCTCCAGCGTGTGTCGATGCCGCTGCGGCGTCAGCTGCAGCAGCGACGCCCAGTGCGCCACCTGCGGCAGCTGCTGCGACACGATCTCACCCAGGCGTTCCTCGCGCCGCGTGGACCAGCTCTCGACCCACTCGAGCTGCGCCTCGAAAACCGAGCGCGACGGCCGCGTGATCTTCACCAGGGCACCGCTGGCCGCACGGCTGGAAAGCTGCAGCGTCTCCGGGTCCGGCTGCGTGAACTCGAGCTGGCCCAGCAGCTCCACGTCGAGCAGCGCGGCGCGAATGCGCATGTCCCAGCGCATGAGGTTGGCGTGATCCTCGGTTGGCGGCAGCATTGCGGGCGGGTTGGCCACGTCGTCGGTATCCCAGCGCTTGGGCGCGCTCCACTGCCCCTGCCATGCTGCGGGCCCGCTCGGCGGCACGTACAGCGCCTCGCGCGAGCGCAGCAATGCGTCGGCGCCCAACGGGCTGGCGCTGGTGTCGGTCAGCGGCGCGATGCCGGAATAGCCGGCATAACCCGCGTAGCCGGCGTATCCCGCGTATCCCGCGTAGCCGGCATAACCCGCGTAACCTGCGTAGCCGGCGTACCCCGCAAAGTAGCTCATCGCATCTCTCCCCAACGATCGGTGCCGGAGCCCGGCGAGCGCGTCATCGCGGCAAACCCGCCTGCGCCAGGGCGTCGGCGAGCTGGTGCGCGTACGCCGGCGCCAGCGCGGTCCCGGGATAACGCTGCAGGAACCGGCTCACCGTGAACCCCGGCTCGTAGCACAGCAACTCCTGCACGGTGCTGCGCGCCTCATCGACGCGCCCGCTCAAGGACTGCGCGATCGCCAGCGACCGGTAGGTCGACAAATGCGTCCGGTTGGCCATCAGCGACCGCGTGGCCAGGTCGATGGCCTCGTCGTAGCGCCGCGCCGAGATGGCCGCCGCGGCGCTGAGCGACAGGTAGAAATAGCGCATCGGGTCCAACGGCGACAGCGTCAACGAATGCTGCGTCAACGGATAGGCCTGTCCGCCCTCGCCGAGAAACGCGTGCAGCACGCCCTTGAGCAGCAAGGCCAGCGACTCGTTCGGGTTCAGCGCCAGCGCCTCGTCGTAGCAGTCGGCGGCGGCGTCGAAGTCGTGCTTGAGGTAGGCCTGCACCAAGCCCTGCATCGACAGCGCCAGCGAGGACGACGAGTCGGAATCCGCCGCCCGGTTGCCGGCCGTCAGGGCCTCGTCGCCATCGCGCACCGTGTCCTGGGACCAACCCTGCACCACGCGCAGCACATGCCACTTGGCGCGCCACGCATGCGGCTGCGGCGCGCGCGGATGGCGCTCCTGCAAGTGCTCGATGACCTCGCGCGCGCTCTCGAACTCGCTGCGTCGGGCGCGGTGCATCAGCGCCACGCTGGCCAGCAGCAGCGCATGGCTGTCCAACCGCGGCAGCGGCAGGGCCGCGACGCGGCGCATGCCGTGCCCGAACAACGCCGAGGCGATCGCGTGGCTGATCGTCGTGAACACCTCGGCAGACCCGTTCAGGACGGCACGCTGGTCTTCGGTCAGCGCGTCGGCCCAAAGCACCTCGCCGCTGTGGCAGTCGACCAGCTGCGGCTGCAGGCGCACGCGATCGCCGTCCAGCGAGTACGCGCCGTAGGCGACGTAGTCGGCCTTCAGCGTGGCCTGCAGCTCGTGCATGCGGAACTCACGCCTGGCGAACGCCGATGCCGAGAGCTTGGAAATCACGCGCCACTCCGACACGCGCGACAACAACGCCGTCAGCTCGTCGACGATCAGGTCGCCGAGCACGTGTTGCGCGTCGTCACCCCGGCGGCACTGAAACGGGATGATCACCAGCACCGGCCGCAAGTCCTCGGCCGGCGGCATGGGCGGGTCCTCGCGCGAAGGCGCTCGCGCCGCGCGGGCCGTGAAGGCCCGAACCGGTTGCGCCACGTGCTTCAGGTACAGGTCGCCGAGGTCCTCGAACTGCGCATCGAGCCCATCGGCAAGCTCGTCGCGCGCCTCGGCCGAGACGACGATGCCGCCCGCCGACCCGGCACCGGCCAGCCGCGCCGCGAGGTTGACGCCGGCGCCATAGATGTCCAGCGAATCGCTGACCACGTCACCCGCGTGCACGCCCAGCCGCAGCAGGATCCGCGCATCGGCCGGGATCTGCTCGTTATAGGGCCCGACGCGCGACTGGACTTCAAAGCCGGCGGCCATCGCCGAGCGCATGTTCTGGAACTCCAGCAGCATGCCGTCGCCCAGGCTCTTCACCAGGCGGCCGCCGTGCTGCGGCAGCACCTGGGTGCGCACCTCGTGCACGAAGCGGCGCCAGCGATCGATCACGTCGTCCTCGTGCTGCTGCATCAGTCGCACCGACTCGACCATGTCGACAACCACAATGGCGCGCCGCACTCGGTGCAGCTGCGGCCAACCGGGTTCCCCTTCCCTTGAATCGGTCGTCATGCTGCTGCCGACGCTTGTCTCTTTCATCCCCATTCTGGTGGATGCAGCGCCATGCCGGCAACCGCAAGGCGTCGCGGCGACAAAGACCGGTCACCAGCCTCGGTGAAACCCCGAGGCCACTTTGGTGCAGGGCCTGCTCGGCTGGGCTTCAGCTGGCCGATTTGGGTGGCGGCCCAAACCGCTGCGGCGGCTTTTGCGCCGACGCGTAGATCGGCTCCACCACCGACAGCCGGTTCTCGATCTCGCGGATGCGGGCTTCGCCCGACGGGTGGGTGCTGAGCCATTGCGGCGGCGCGCCCTTGCTGGCCTGCAGCATCTTCTGCCACAGCGTGACGCCGGCACGCGGGTTGTAGCCGGATTTGGCCGCGAGAATCAGCCCGAGCGCGTCGGCTTCGGACTCGTCGTCGCGGCTGAACTTCAGCGTCAGCAGCTGGCCGCCAAGATCCCCGGCCATGCGGCCGGCATTGCCCAGCCCGAACAGCGCGGCGCCGAGCTCGATGCCCAGGCGCGTGGCGGTGGTCTTGCCCATGCGCTCGCGCGCGTGCTCCAGCAGCGCATGCGAGACCTCGTGGCCCATGATAGCGGCCACCTCGTCGTCGTCGAGCTGCAGCTTGCTGAGGATGCCGTAATAGAAGGCGATCTTGCCGCCCGGCATGCAGAAGGCGTTGAGCTCCTGCGAGCCGAGCAGGTTGACCTCCCACTTCCAGTTGCGTGCGTCGGCATTGCAGTCGGCCGTGTACGGGACCATGCGCTCGGCGATGGTGCGCAGCCGCACCACCTGCGGGTGGTCCTTCGGGCCGAGCGCCTTCTTGCTCTGCGCCTGCTGCAGCATCTGGCGGTATTGCTGGTTGGCCGCCTGTTCGAGCTGCTCGGCCGACACCACCTTGGTGAAGCTCGAGCGCTTGCACTCGGGGATCTGCGCCAGCGCCGTGCCCGGCAGCGCGGCAGCCGCCAGCAAGCCGCCGGTGAACAGCCGACGGCCGTGCAGCGCGCAGCGGCAACGCCGGCCGTGGGCCAACGCGGGCGCGTCGATCGTGGCGTGAACCGTCAGTTCGCTGCTCATCACGGTCTTTCGAGGGCACACGGCGTGCCGGGTTCCGGCAATTCTAGGCAGGCCGCACAGGCGGCGCCGTCAGTCGTCGACCGCGCCCGTGCGCGGCGGCGGCTCCAGGGCGAGCACCGGCGAGCGCATCCACCACAACATCAGCAGCGCCGGCGCCGCCAGCACGGTGGAGACGATGAAGAAGGTCGGCCAGCCGATGGCCTCGGCCAGCACACCGGCCAGCGGTCCCACCCACACGCGGCCGACCGACGCAAATGCGCTCAGCAGCGCGAACTGGGTGGCGGTGAACCGCTGGTTGCACAGCGCCATCAGCAGCGCCACGAACGCCGCCGTGCCCATGCCGCCGGAGATGTTCTCGGCGGCGATCACCAGCAGCAGGCCACCGTCGACGGGCGTGGCCTGCGCCAGCTCCACGATGCCGAGGTCGAAGGCGGGAATCGTCAGACCCGGCAGTTGGCCCTTCCCGACGCTGGCCAGCCACCAGAACCCGACGTTGCTGGCCATCTGCAGCACGCCGAACAACATCAGCGCGCGCCAAAGCCCGAGCTTGAGCATCAGTGCGCCGCCGAGCAGCGCGCCGCCGATCGTCAGCCACAGCCCGATGATCTTGTTGACCACGCCGACTTCGGCCGAGCTGTAGGCCATGGCCTGCAGCAGAAACGGCGTCATCAGCGAGCCGGCAAACGCGTCGCCGAGCTTGTACAGCACGATGAACACCAGGAAGCCCGCTGCGCCGGGCTGCGCGAAGTAGTTGGACAAGCCCGACAGCAGCGTTTGAAAGCGCGCCTTGCGGGCCGCGAAGGCTGCCAGCGGCAGCGTGAACGCGATGCCGAGCAGCAGCGTGGCCAGATCGATCCAGCGCGCCTGCAGCGCCGGGCTCAGCGTGCTGCCCGCCAGCCACGGCGACAGCATGATGCGCGCGATGGCCGCGCCGTACTCGCGCGTCAGCACATAGCCCAGCGCCACCGCGGCGAGCACGGCAAGAAAGCCGAACACGTCGTTGCGCGCCACCGGGCGCGGCCCTTGCAGCGGCGCCAGCCGCGGCAGCGCCAGCAGCGAGAACCCCGCGCCGCCGACCATCAGCCAGGCCATCGTGCGGTAGACCTCGCTCCAGGTCCAGCCGCCGCCTTGCGTCGGATCGGTCCAGATCAGCGCAACGCCGCCCGACACGATCATGGCCAGCCGGTAGCCCAGCACGTTCAGCGACGAGCCGAGGCCGCGCTCGCTGGCGGGCAGTAGATCGGTTCGATAGGCATCGATCACCACGTCCTGCGACGCCGACACGAAAGCCACCGCGAGCGCCAGCAGCGCAAAGGCCTGCAGCGACTGCTTCGGCGGCGTCGCGGCCAGCAGCAGCAACGTCAGCGCAAGCCCGAGCTGCGTCACCACCAGCCAGCCGCGCCGGCGGCCGAGCTGCGGCAACAGCTCGAAGCGGTCCATCAACGGCGCCCACAGGAACTTGAACGTGTACGGCAGGCCGACCAGGCTCAGGAAGCCGATGGTCGCGATGTCGATGCCCTCCACGCTCAACCAGGCCTGCAACGCCTGGCCGGTCAGCGCCAGCGGCAGGCCCGACGCAAAGCCGAGCACCATGACGACGAACAATCGGTGTGCGGCGGCCACGCGCGAACGCGCACGTGCGGCGGCCACAGGCAGCGTCGGCATCGGCCGATTCTAGGGAACCGGCCCGCGCCCACCCGCGGGCCGCTCAGCGCGCCGGTGTGCCGGCCGGCGCCTGATCCTGCCGGGCGATCGCCTGCGCGAGGGCCAGCAGTCGTTCGCGCGACAGGGGGCCCACCAGCGCAAAACCGCTGCGACCCTCGACCCAATAGAACATGCCCAAGTCGCCCCGGCGTTCATAGCTGAACGCGGCCGGGGCATCCTGCTCCGCGGCCTTGCGCAGGTACACCGTGACACGCATGCCCATCGCGTCCTGGTACATCAGCTGCGCGCTCGGGCCGCCCGCATCGGGCAACAGGCGGCCGCCCACCAGCTCGAAGCCCTGCTCGCGCAGATCGAAGCATTTCACCGGCACCGACAGCCGCCGCGTCAGCCAGCGCGACAGATGCGCTTCCTGCTCGCGCTGCTGCGCGGCGTCGCCTTCGCGCACGTTGACCTCCACTGGATGGCGCACCTCGGGCGCATACACGGCGTGCGCCACCGCAGCGCGCTGCGTCCAGCTCTGGCCATTGCCGGCCACCGGCTCGAGCGCCGTGCCGCCGCGCCACAGCGCACCGATGACCGCACCGATCGCGAGCAGCGCCACCGCCGCCACTGCCTGCCCCCAGCCGCTCCACGCGAGCCCGCGGCGCGCGCCGCCGCGGCGCCACACGGCTTGCGTCAAGCGCTCCGGGATCGGTTCGTCGAGCGTCGGCGAGAAACGCGCGCGCAAGGCGTCGCGGTCGGCGGCCCACAGCCGCACCAGGGCGGCGTCCTCCGGGTGCTCCTGCAACCACGCCTGCACGCGTGCGCAATCGGCGCCTTCCACCTCGCCGTCGAGCCAGGCGGACAGCAGCGCGTCGTCCGGGCGTTGGGCCGCGGCGTTCATATGACCCGCCTCAAGTGGCCTGCTGCCGGCGAGCGCGCACTGCCATCGAGAAACTGCCGCAGCGTGGCGCGCGCGCGCGACACGCGCGACATGACCGTGCCCACCGGGATGCGCAGCACCTCGGCGCACTCGGCGTAGGTGAGCTGCTCCACCGAGACCAGCAGCAGCGGCTCGCGCTGCTCGGGCGACAGGCGCGCCAGCGCATGCACGAGGTCGATGCGCAGACCCACGTCCACGCCGGGATCGCCGCCGAGCGCATCCTGGTCGGCGCTGGCGCGCTCAGGGTCCACCACCTGCAGCCGCGCGTCGCGACGGCGCTGGTCGAGGTGCGCGTTGTGCGCGATCGACAGCACCCACACCAGCAGGTCACGCCGCTGGTCGAACTGATGCCAATGGGCGAGTGCACGTTCCAAGGTCGTTTGCACCAGATCGTCGGCCGCCGCCCCGTCGAACACCAGCGAGCGCGCGTAGCGCCGCAGGCGCGGGATCACCCCGAGCAGCTGCTGGCGGAACACGTCGTCGGCTTGCACATCAGTCGGCGCTGGGCCGCTCCCGAGCCGACTGAGCGCCCCCTCGGGGGGCAGCGAACGGAGTGAGCTCGGGGGTCCACAAGTCGGCGCAGGGCCGCTCCCGAGCCGACTGAGCGCCCCCTCGGGGGGCAGCGAACGGAGTGAGCTTGGGGGTCCACAAGTCGGCGCAGGGCCGCTCCCGAGCCGACTGAACGCCCCCTCGAGGAGCAGCGAACGGAGTGAGCTTGGGGGTCCACACCACAGGCTTACGCGGGCTCGGCAGGGTTTATTCCCCGTTGGTGCGCCAGTTCGATGAACCAATCCACGCTGTCGGCGTTGGCCATCGCGTCGCGCTTGAGCACACTCGCCGGGTCGGCGCCCATCAGCAGCTTCTTGACCGGCAGTTCCATCTTCTTGCCCGACAGCGTGCGTGGGATCGCCGCGACCTGGAACACGTGGTTCGGCACGTGGCGCGGCGACAGCGCGGCACGCACCGCAGCCTTGATGCGCTGGGTCAGTGCGTCGTCGAGCGCGTGGCCCTCGCGCAGCACCACGAACAGCGGCATCCAGCTCTCGCGGCCGAGGTATTCGAGGTCGACAACCAGGCTGTCGAGCACCTCGGGCAGCGCTTCAACGGCGCGGTACAGCTCCGACGTGCCCATGCGCACGCCGTGCCGGTTGATGGTGGCGTCGCTGCGCCCGTAGATGATCGCGCCGGCCGCGCCGCTCTCGGGGTGCGGCACGATGCGGATCCAGTCGCCGTGGCGCCAGACGCCGGGGTACATGTCGAAATAGCTGTCGTTCAGGCGCGAGCCATCGTGGTCGCCCCACAGGTACAGCGGCATCGACGGCATCGGCTGGGTGCAGACCAGCTCGCCGACCTCGTCGATCAGGCTGCGGCCGCGGCCGTTTGCGTCGGGCTCGCTCCAGGCCTCCACGGCCGCGCCGAGGCAGCGGCATTGCATCTCGCCTTCGACCATCGGCAGCGTGGGCAGCCCGGCGATGAAGGCGCCGGCGAAGTCGGTGCCGCCGCTCATCGGCGTGAGCCAGATGTCGCGGCCGTCGACCTTGGGGCAGTGATCCCAGACCCAGCGGTAGCACTCGTGGGCGAGCGGCGACCCGGTGGAGCCGATCCCACGCAGCGCAGACAGGTCGGCCACGTCTTTCGGCGACACCCCGGCCTTGAGGCACGACGCGTAGAACGCGGCGCCGGCGCCGAAGAAGCTGGTGCGCGTGAGCGCCACGAAGCGCCACAGCGTGGTCCAGTCGGGCGCCTTCGACGGACCCGCGGGGCTGCCGTCGAACAGGCAGATCGTGGTGCCGCCGAGCAGCGCGCCGATCTGGCAGTTCCACATGATCCAGCCGGTGCTCGAGTACCAGTGGAAGCGATCCCCGCTGACGGCCGACGGCGCGATGTTGTTGTGCAGGGTCATCAGCTTCAGGCCCTCGAGCATCACGCCGCCGTGGCTGTGCACGATCGGCTTGGGCAAGCCGGTGGTGCCGCTGGAATACACCACCCACAGCGGATGGTCGAATGGCAGCCATTCGGGCTCGAACGCGACATCGCCCTGCAGCCAGGCGGGCAGCGCGTGTACCGCGCAGCGCGCCGGCAGCACGCCGCCGACATCGGCTGGGGTGCCCAGCAACGACTGCAGCACCAGGTGCTGCACGCTCGGCAACTGCTCGACCAGCTCGCGCAGCACGCCGCGCCGGTCGTGCGCCGCACCGCCGTAGCGGTAGCCGTCGCAGGCGATCAAGACCTTGGGCTCGATCTGGCGAAAGCGGTCAAGCACTGCCACCGGGCCCATGTCGGGCGAGCAGATCGACCAGATCGCGCCGATGCTCGCGCACGCGAGAAACACCGCAGCGGTCTCGGGCCGGTTCGGCAGGTAGGCGCAGACGCGGTCGCCGCGTCGTACGCCCTGGCGCCGCAGCGCGGCGGCGCATGCAGCCACCTGGCGCCGCAGGTCGGGCCACGACAGCGTCTCGATGCGCCCTTGCGCCAGCAGCGCCTCGTCGGCGAACAGGATCGCCGCGTGTCCGCCCGCATGGGCTTCTTCGACGTGGCGCAGCACCTGTTGCGCATAGTTGACCTGGGCGCCCTCGAACCAGCGCGCGCCAGGCATTTGATGGCTCGAGAGCACGCGCGTCCAGCGCGTCGGCGAGCGGACGTCGAAGAACTCCCAGATCGAACGCCAGAACGCCTCCAGGTCCGTCACCGACCAGCGCCACAGCGCGTCGTAGGTGTCGAACTCGAGGCCTTGTGTATCGCGCAGGAAGCGCCGGAACCGGGTGATCTGGGCTTCGGGCAGCGACATCTCAGTGCAGCAGCTCGGCCTGCCGGTCGGTGTCGATGTCGACCATGTGCCACCACTCCTGCCAGAACAGCGGGCGGCGGTACCCGACCACCCACCCGTGCAGCAGGTCGGCCTCCATGCGGTGAGCGGTGTGCTTGTAGGGCATGTAGGCCACCGCGATCTGCTTGGCCTTGAGGAACAGGGCCTCGCGCTCGGGTCCGTCGGGGATCTCGCGCATGCGCTGGTAGATCTTGTCGAACTCAGCGTGCTTGAAGCGCGCCAGGTTCTGGCTGGCCGCCTGCGGACCGTACAGACGACCCAGAGCACCCTGGCCATCGGAGGAGGCGGCCGATGAGCCGAGTTGCCAGAACTGCAGCTTGCCTGCCCGTGCGGCCTTCAGGTTCTCCGGCCACTGCGCCTGCCTGAAGACGATGCGGATGCCGACTGCGTTGAGGTTCTTCTTCCACAACTCGTCGAACTTGCGCGACAGGTCGTCGGGTTGGCTCGCCATCTCGATGGTCAGCGGCTTGCCGTCAGGCAGCTCGCGCCAGCCGTCGTTGTTGCGGTCGAGATAGCCGTAGAGGTCGAGCAGCGCCTTGGCGCGCGCCGGGTCGTAGTCGCCCATCTCGCTCTTGAACTTCGGGTCGTAGCCGACGGTGTGCGGCACCACGGGAGATTGCGCGCGGATGCCGCCGCGCCGGATGTTGCGGATCTCGAAGTCGACGTCGTAGGCCAGACTGATCGCGCGCCGCAACGCGATCTTCTCCGGCGTGTAGCCGCCTACCACTGAGTCTTCCATGTTGAAGTACGCGAGGCCGGAATCCGGGTTGACGTTGCGCAAACCCTGGATGCCGCGCTTGGCGAGAAACGGCGCCAGCTTGCCGCCCGGCATCGCGATGCCGAGAAAGTCGGGGGGCACGCGCCCGGCGTTGGTGACCAGCCCATCGACCTCGGTATTGAGGAATGACAGCCACATTGGCTGGCTCTGTTCGATGATCGCCACGCGCACCTCGTCGACCATCGGCAGGCGCTTGCCCTTGAGCTTGGCGAGGATGGCCTGGCCGGCCTTGTCGTCGGGTGCCGGTTCGGCGTCGTAGTACCGCTCGCGGTACTGCGGGTTGCGCTCGAGCACGATCTCCGACGAGCGCCGCCAGCTCTTCAGCTTGAACGGCCCGGTGCCCACGGGGTGGGCGTCGATCTGGTCGCCGTAGTGCTCCACAACCTCGCGCGCCACCGCTCCGAGCAGGTCGGAGCCGGCGAACGACTCGGTGTAACCCGGCCGCGGCTCCTCCAACTCGATGCGCAGCGTGTAGCGATCCGGCGCCGACAACCCTGCGATCGGCTTGTCGTAGTCGAACGGCTTGTTGTTCTTCACCGCCTCGTCGCGCAGTGCGTTGAGGCCGATGTACTTGGTCTCGAGCACGCTCGCCACCACCGGACTCTTGTTCTTCGGATCGGCGATGCGCTTGATCTGGTAGACGTAATCGGCCGCCACCAGCTCGCGCCTTTGCCCCTTGAAGGCCGGATCGTCGGCGAAGTAGATGCCGGGCCGGATCTTGATCGTCCACACCCGATAGTCCGGCGAATGCTCCGGCATCGATTCGGCGGTGAGCAGCTTGAGCTTGAATGGACGCGCCAGGTGGTCGTAGGTGAGCGGCGCCTCGAAGATGTGGGCCGTGACGGTGCGCGAATACAGGTCGACGATGCGCGCCGGGTCGAAACTGGTTTCGGCCTTGGTGAAGGCCAAACGCAGCACCTTGCGCTCGGCGCTCTGCGCTGAGCCGGCGCAGGCGAGTGCCGCAAACAAGACGAACAGCCATTTCTTCATCGCCAAACCCCGTCAATGGAGCCGCTCGCGGCGCAGCGCCGGATCGACATCGACCATGTGCCACCACTGGCCCATGAACAGCGGCCGCCGAAAACCATAGACCCAAGGGTATGTCAGATCGGTGTGGATGCGGTGCGCATGGATCTTGTACGGCATGTAGGCCACCGCGATGCGCTGCGCCTGGCGGAACAGCGCCGCGCGCTCCGGCCCATCGGGCAGCACCTGGGCGCGCTCATACAGGCGGTCGAACTCCTCGAGCTGAAAGCGCGCCAGGTTGTTGTTGCCGGCCAGCGGCCCGTACATGCGCGCCAGCGCGTCCTGGCCATCGGGGCCGGCGGAGGACTCGCCGAGCATCCACATCATCAGCTTGCCGGCGTCGGCGGCCTTGAGGTTCTCCGCCCATTGACGGGTCTCGAAGCGGATGCGGATCCCCACCGCCTTCATCGACTTGCGCCAAAGCTCGTTGTAGTCGCGGTAGATCTGCTCCGGCTCGGTGGCCATCACCAGCTCGAGCGGCGAGCCGTCGGGCCGCTCGCGGTATCCGTCGCCGTCGCGGTCGACGAATCCGTAGAGGTCGAGCAAGGCCTGTGCGCGTGCCGGGTCGTGATCGCTCATCTCCGTCTTGAGCTGCGGGTCGTAGCCGGTCGTATGCGGCGTGATCGGCGTCTGCCCCGGCACGGCACGGCTGCGGCGGATCATGCGGATCTCTTCGTACACGTCGTAGGCCAGGCTGATCGCCCGGCGCAACGCCACCTGCTCGGGCGCGTTGCCGCCGATCATCGGATCGAGCATGTTGAAGAACGTGAAGGCGTTGTCCGACGCCAGGTTCTCGTGCATGCGCACGCCCTGTTTGGCCAGGTTGGGCGCCAGCTTGCGGCCCGGCGCGGCTTGGTTGGCAAACTGGCTCGGCACGTGGCCGGTCGACGTGGCGAGCGCATCGACCTCCTTGTTCAGGAAGCTGAGCCATTGAGGCTGGAACTCCTCGATCACCGAAATGTCGACCTCGTCGATCAGCGGAAGCCGGCGGCCCTTGAGCTTTTGCAGCATGGCCTGGCCTTCGGCATCGGCAGCGGCGGGCCAGGCGTCGTACAGCACCTCGCGGTAGCCGGGGTTGCGCTCCAGCACGATGCGTGAGTGCCGGCGCCAACTCTTGAGCCGGAACGGGCCGGTGCCCACCGGGTGCTCGCCGATCGCTTCCTTGTAGTGCTCCACCACCTCGCGGGCCTGCGCGCCGAGCAGGTCGGACGCCGTCAACGTGTCGATAAAACGCGGGCGCGGCTGCTCGAGCTCGATGCGCAGCGTGTAGCGGTCGAGCGCGCGCAAGCCTTCGATCGGCGCCCCGTAGTCGAAGGGTTTGTTGTTCTTCACGGCCGCGTCGCGCGCCGCGGCGAGCCCTTTGATCTTCAGATCGAGCGTCGACGGCTGGATCGGGCTGATGTTGGCGGGATCGATCACGCGCTGGAACGCGTAGACATAGTCCTGTGCCACCAGCTCGCGCCGCTGGCCCTTGAACACCGGGTCATCGGCGAAATAGATACCGGGCCGGATGCGCACGACCCAGACGCGGAAGTCGTCGGAGACCTCCGGCATGCCGGCGGCCGTGAGCGGTCGCACGCGGGTCGGCCGCGCCAGGTAGTCGTACTCGTACGGCGCCTCGAAGATGTGGGTGGTGACGGCGCGCGAGTACAGATCCGAGATGCGCGCCGGGTCGAAGCTGGTCTCGCCGGAGCTGAACAGCAGTCGCAGCACCTTGCGCTCGTCGGCCTGCGCAAACGGGGCGCAGACCGCCAATGCAAGCAACACGAACAGCAGTCGCTTCAGCGCGCCGCCCATCAAGACACCTGCCTGGCGCGCAGCGCTGGATCGACGTCGACCATGTGCCACCAGTCCTGCCAGAACAGCGGCCGACGGTAGCCCGACATCCAGGGGTGCGCGAGATCCGTGAAGATGCGGTGCGTGCGCACCTTGTACGGCATATAGGCCACCGCGATGCGCTGCGCCTGCCGGAACAGCGCCGCGCGTTCGGGGCCGTCGGGCAGCACGAGTGCGCGCTCATAGAGCGCGTCGAACTCGGGCATGTAGAAGCGCGCCAGGTTGCCGTTGCCGGCTTGCGGGCCGTAGAGCCACGACAGGATGCCCTGCCCGTCCGGCGTGCTGGACGCGTTGCCCACCATCCACATCATCAGCTTCCCGGCCTCGGCGGCCTTCAGGTTTTCGTTCCATTGCTGGATCTTGAAGTTCACTTGGATGCCGATCTTCTTGAGGCCCTTCTTCGTCAGCTCGGCGTACGCGCGATAGATCTGCTCGGGTTCGGTGGCCATCTCGAGCACCAGCGGCTTGCCATCGGGCCGCTCACGCCAGCCGTCGCCGTCGCGGTCGACGAAGCCGAACAGGTCGAGCAGCGCGTTGGCACGCGCCGGGTCGTAGTCGCTCATCTCGCTCTTGAAGCCGGCTTCGTAGCCGGTGGTGTGCGGCAGCAGCGGCGACTGCGCGACGATCGCCTGGCCCTTGCGGATCTCGCGGATCTCCTCCTGCGTGTCGTAGGCCAGGCTGATCGCACGCCGCAACGCCACCTGCGATGCACCCATGCCGCCCACCAGCGGATCTTCCATGTTGAAGTAGCTGAAGGTGCAGTCCGGCGAGAGCTGGCGGTAGGCTCGCACGCCACGGCGCGCGAGATCGGACGCCAGCTTGCCGCCGGGCATGGCCACCGGCGTGAACTGGCTCGGCAGGAAGCCGGTGTCGCCGGCCAGCGCATCGACCTCGTTGCGCAGGAACGCCAGCCACTGGGGCTGCAGCTCCTCGATGATCGCCACGTCGACCTCGTCGACCATCGGCAGACGCCGACCCTTGAACTGGCCGAGCAGGGCCTGGCCCTCGGCATCGTCCGGCGCCGGCTGGGCGTGGTAGCGCACATCGCGGTAGAAGGGATTGCGCTCGAGCACGATGCGCGAGTGCCTGCGCCAGCTCTTGAGCCGGAACGGACCCGTTCCCACCGGATGCTCGGCGATGTCCTTGCCGTAGAACTCGACCACCTCGCGTGCCTGGCCGCCGAGCAGATCGGACTTCGCCAACTGATACAGCAAGCGCGGCCTCGGCTCGCGCAACTCGATGCGCAGCGTGTGGCTGTCGAGCGCGCGCAGACCTTCGATCGGGCGGTCGTAGTCGAACGGCTGTCCGCCCTTCAGGGCCGCCTCGCGCGCCTCGCGCAGGCCGACGATGCGCAGCTCGGCCACGTCAGCCTCGATCGGACTGATGTTGGCCGGATCGGCCACGCGCTGGATCGCATAGACGTAGTCGCGCGCCTGCAGCTCGCGCACCCGTCCGACGAACGCCGGATCGTCGGGAAAGCGGATGCCGCGCTTGAGCCGGATGGTCCAGACGCGGTGATCGGCCGACACGTCGGGCATGCCGTCGGCGGTGAGCGGCACCACCTTGGCGGGCCGCGCAAGGTGGTCGTAGCCGTACAGCGCATCGAAGATGTGCGCCGTGAACGCGCGCGAGTAGATGTCGGAGATGCGTGCCGGGTCCAGGCTGGTCTCGGCGCCCTGGAACAGCAGGCGCAGCACCTTCCTTTCGGTTGCGGCGGCCGGCGCATGCACGGCTGCGGGCAGTGCGGCGGCGGCCGCCGCCTGCAGCACGTGGCGGCGCGTGGGCGCGCTCAATCGCTGCTCCTTTTCGCGCGCTCGGCCATGTCGACGTCGACGTACTTCCAGAACTCGCGCACGAACACGTTGCGGTGGTAGCCGGTGACCCAGGGCTGAGACAGGTCGGTCCAGATGCGGTGCACATGCACCTTGTACGGCATGTAGGCCACCATCAGGCGCTTGGCTTCGTCCAGCAGCGCGGCGCGTTCCGGCCCGTCGGGCAACACCCGCTGGCGCTCGAACACCGCGTTGTACGCCGGCAGGTCGAAGCGCGCATGGTTGGCCTGGCCCTTGTTCGGCCCGTAGCCCAGCACCAGGAAGGCCTCGGCGTCCGGTCCGCCCGACCAGCCGACGCCCCACATCATCAGCTTGCCGGCACGCGACGCCTTCAGGTGCTCAGGCCACTGGCGGATCAGCGGCACGATGCGGATGCCGATCGCCTTCATGTTGATGGTCCAGTGCTCGTAGAGGTCGCGGAACGCCTTGTCCGGCGATGTGGCGTACTCGATCGTCAACGGCGTGCCGTCGGGCTGCTCGCGCCAGCCGTCGCCGTTGCGATCGACGTAGCCGTACAGATCGAGCAGCGCGCGCGCCTTGGAGCGATCGAACTCGCTCATCTCGCTTTTGAACTCGGGGTCGTAGCCCCACACCTGCGGCGCCACGATGGACTGCGCGGGAATCGCCTGGCCGTAGCGCGCCAGGCGGATCTCGCGCTGCACGTCCACCGCCAGCGAGATGGCGCGCCGCAACGCCACCTTCTCGGGCGTGTAGCCGCCCACTACCGGGTGCTCCATCGCGAAGTACGACACCGACACGTCGTTGCGCTGGTAGCGCACCATCTGGATGCCGCGTTTGGCCAGGTGCGGCGCGAGTTTGTTGTTGGGCAGCGCCTGCTCGCAGAACTGGTCGGGGATGCGTTCGACGATGTCCTGCTCATCGCTCAGGAACGACAGCCAGCGCGGCTGCGGCTCCTCGATCACGGCCACCTCGACGCGGTCGACCAACGGCATGCGCCGGCCCTTGAGTGCCGCCGCGATCGCCTGACGACGCGCGTCGCCCGCGGGCGGATGCTCGTCGTACAACACCTCGCGGTAGGTCGGGTTGCGTTCCAGCACCATGCGCGAGCTGCGCCGCCACTCGACGAGGCGGAATGGACCCGTTCCCACCGGGTGCTCGGCGATGCGCTCGCCGTAAAACTCCACCACCTCGCGCGCCACCGCGCCGGTGGTTGCCGGATCGGTGAACAGCTGGTGAAAACGCGGCGACGGCTGCGCCAGCTTCACCTCGAAACGGTAGCGGTCCAACACTCGCAGGCCCTCGACTTCACGCTCGTAGTCGAACGGCTTGTTCTGCGCCATCAACTCGCGCCGCAGTTCGCTCAGGCCGAGGATGCGCTCCGCCTCGAACTGGTAGAGCTTGCCGCTCTTCCAGCGCGGGTCGTAGTGGCGCTTGATGGTGTACACGTAGTCTTGCGCCGTCAGCTCGCGACGCTGGCCCTTGAATGCCGGGTCGTCGGCGAAGTAGATGCCGGGCTGGATCCGGAACACGAAGCGGCGGAAGTCGGCCGAGATCTCCGGCAGCGCCGCGGCGGTGTTGGTGCGCATGCGCGCCGGTTGCGCCAGGTACTCGTACTCCAGCGGCGCCTCGAAGATGTGCGCCAGCACCGTGTTGGAGTACAGGTCGGTCACTTGCGCCGGATCGAACCCCGACTCGGCGGTGGGAAACGCATAGCGCAGGACTCTGGGCGCCGCAGAGGTAGCGGCCACCGGGCCTCCAGCATGCGCCGGCGCGGCGAGACACCCGCACAGGGCCAGCGCGAACAGCAGGGATCGAACCATCGACGCCGAGTCGCACGCTCGCACGGGCGTGCCGCCGGATGAAAGAGCCAAAGTCTAGTGCGCCGGCGCGGTGCACGTGAGCCGGGTCTGCGCCGCGGTGCACTGCCGGGCAAACGCGGGTCGGCACGGCACGCCGCGCCCCTACACTCGCGCATCTTGATCCGGACAGCGCGTGCCTCAAAAGGGCGCCGCGGGAGTGCGAGCAGCAACGATGTGGGCCTATCTCATCAGGCGCCTGTGGCAAATGGTGCCCACGCTGATCGGCGTGGTGATGCTGGTGTTCTTCTTGTTCAAGTACTTCGGCGCCGACCCGGCGGTGATCCTCGGCGGGCTCAACGCCACGCAGGAACAAGTGGCGGCGATCACCAAGCAGCTCGGGCTCGACCAGCCGTGGTACGTGCAGCTGGGCATCTACCTCAAGCAGATCGTCACCTTCGACTGGGGCCGCAGCTGGGCCACCAACGAGTCGCTGGCCAACCTGTTCGCGACACGGCTGCCGGCCACGCTGACGGTGATGATCCCGATCCTGATCCTCGACACGCTGGTGGCGCTGCCGATCGCGATGTGGGTGGCCTACCGGCGCGGCTCGTTGAGCGACCGCTCGATCATGGTGATCACCACCATCGCGCTGTCGATCTCGTTCCTCGTCTACATCATCATCGGTCAGTACGTGTTCGCGTTCCAGCTCGGCTGGTTCCCGGTGCAGGGCTGGAGCGACTCGCTGCTCACCAACCTGCTCACCTACGTGCCGCTGCCGGCGCTGCTGGCGGTGCTGGTGGGCGTGTCACCGCAGACGCGCCTGTACCGCAGCTTCTTCCTCGATGAGCTTGGCCACGACTATGTGCGCACCGCACGCGCCAAGGGCATGACCGAGAACACGGTGCTGTTCAAGCATGTGCTGCGCAACGCGATGATCCCGATCCTGACCAACATCGGCTATTCGTTGCCGGGCATCTTCGTCGGCTCGTTCCTGATCGAGATCTTCTTCTCGATCCCCGGGCTCGGGCGCGAGGTCTACCTGGCGGTGAATCGCGGCGACTATCCGGTGATCCAGGCCGCCACCGTCTACCTCGCGATGCTGACGATGCTGATCAACCTGGCGACCGACTTGCTCTACAAGCTGGTCGATCCGCGTGTGGTGCTGAAATGAGCGCCCCCGCACACTCCGAAGGCGCTCACTCCCCCTCGGGGGGAAGGGCCGCAGGCTCAAGGGGGCGACATGAGCGCCGCCCGGCCGCTCCGAAGGCGCTCGCTCCCCCTCGGGGGGAAGGGCCGCAGGCCCAAGGGGGCGACATGAGCGCCGTGCTGCCGATCGCGCCGGCCGCGCTGGCGCATTCCGAAGGCGTGTGGCGCACCGCATGGCGGCGTTTCCGCAACGACCGCGTCGGCATGGTGTCGCTGCTGATCGTGACGGGCTTCCTGGTGCTGATCGCGCTGTCGGCCACCGGCGTGGTGGCCGGCAACTGGCAACGCGAGGTCGGCGTGCCCAACGCGCCGCCCACCGTGCTCGGACCTAGACCGCCGGAGGACCTCGGCACGATCGAAGTGCCGAAGGGCCCCAACGTCGACCTCAGCGACATCGATCCTTTGGCGCCCAAGTACAAGGAGTGGGCCGAGCGCGCCGCGCAGATGAAGACGCAGGAGACGCCGCGTGTCGACACGCTGCCGTTCGGCGGCGATCGCCTCGGGCGCGACGTGCTGTCCAAGGCGATCAAGGGCACCGAGATCTCGGTTTTCGTCGGCGTGCTGGCGGCGGTGCTGGCCACGCTGATCGGCACGTTGTTCGGCGCCGCTGCCGGCTTCATCGGCAAGCGCATCGACGACTTTCTCGAGTGGCTCTACAACGTCTTCACCGCGGTGCCCGACATCCTGCTGATCTTCGCGTTCGCCGCGGTGTTCGGCCGCGGCATCGGCACCGTGGTGCTGATCCTCGGGCTCACCGGCTGGGCCGGCGTCTACCGCCAGGTGCGTGCCGAGTTCATCAAGCACCGCAACCGCGAATACGTGCGCGCTGCGGAGGCTATCGGCGCCAGCGCAGGCTCGCGCATGTTCAGGCACATCCTGCCAAACGTGAGCCACGTGATCCTGGTGCGGCTGTCGCTGCTGGTGGTGGGCTTCATCAAGGCCGAGGTGATCCTGTCGTACCTGGGCCTCGGCGTGCCGGTGGATCAGGTGAGCTGGGGCACGATGCTGTCCGAGGCACAGGCCGAGCTGATCCTCGGCTACTGGTGGCAGCTTGCCGCGGCCACGCTGTTCATGGCGGTGTTCGTCACCGCGTTCTCGCTGATGGCCGACGCCTGGCGCGACGCGCTCGATCCAAAACTTCGCGGCGCCGAATAAACATGTTGCTGAGCATCCGCGACCTCAAGGTCGCATTCCGGTTGGGCGAGCGGGGCTCGGTCACGCTGGCCAAGGCGGTCGACGGCGTGAGCTTCGACATCCCCGAGCACACCACTGTGGCGCTGGTGGGCGAATCGGGCTCGGGCAAGAGCGTCACCGCGATGTCGATCATCAACCTGCTGCCCGACAACGCGCAGCGCTCCGGCGTCATCGAGTACAACGGGCGCGATCTGATGAAGGCGTCGCTGCCCGAGCTACAGGCGCTGCGCGGCAAAGAGATCGCCTGCGTGTTCCAGGACCCGATGACGTCGCTGAACCCGGTCTTCACGGTGGGCCAGCAGCTCGCCGAGCCGCTGCAGCGCCATCTCAAGCTCGGGCGGCGCGCCGCGATGGAGCGTGCCGAGGCGCTGATGAACGAGGTCGGCATCCCCGAGGCGAAACGCCGCCTCGACAGCCATCCGCATGAACTCTCGGGTGGCCAGCAGCAGCGCGTGATGATCGCGATGGCGCTGGCATGCGAACCCAAGCTGCTGATCGCCGACGAGCCCACCACCGCGCTCGACGTGACGATCCAGCGCCAGATCCTCGAGTTGATCGCCAAGCTGCAGGAGCGCCACCGCATGAGCGTGCTGTTCATCAGCCACGACCTCGCGCTGGTGGGTGAGATCGCCGATCACGTGGTGGTGATGCGCCAGGGCATGGTGCGCGAGCAAGGCCCGGTGGCGCGCATCTTCCAGCAGCCGCACGATCTGTACACCAAGGCGCTGCTCGCCTGCCGGCCGAGCCTGGCCAACACCAGCGCACGCCTGCCGGTGATCGACGAGCACATCGAAGGCATCACGCCCGCGCGCCCCGCCAAGCCGAAGGATCCCAACGCCCCGGTGTTGCTGGAGGTGCGCGCGCTGGCCAAGAGCTTCTTCCTGCGCGAGGGCCTGTTCGGCAAGCGCGAGTTCAAGGCGGTGCGCGACGTCAACTTCAAGCTGCGGCGCGGCCACACGCTGGGCGTGGTCGGCGAATCGGGCTCCGGCAAGACCACGATGGGCCTCACGCTGCTGCGCCTGCACGAGCCCACCGCCGGCGAGGTGCTGTTCGATGGCCGCAATCTGCTGACCTTGAGCGATCACGAGCGCCAAGCGATGCGCCGGCGCATCCAGATCGTGTTCCAGAACCCGTACGCGTCGTTGAATCCGCGCTTCACGATCGGCCAGACGCTGACCGAACCGATGGCGATCCACGGCATCGGCGCCAACCAGCGCGAGCGCGAGCAGCGCGCGCGCACGCTGCTCGGCAAGGTGGGCCTCGACGACTCCGCGTTCGGCAAGTACCCGCACGAGTTCTCGGGTGGCCAGCGCCAGCGCATCGCGATCGCGCGCTGCCTCACGCTCGAGCCCGAGGTGCTGGTGCTCGACGAGGCGGTGAGCGCGCTCGACGTGTCAGTGCAGGCGCAGGTGCTCAACCTGCTCAAGGACCTGCAGGACGACCTCGGCCTGGCCTACGTCTTCATCAGCCACGACCTCGGCGTGGTGCGCTTCGTCAGCGACGAGGTGCTCGTGATGAAGGACGGCGAGGTGGTCGAGCAGGCGCCGGCGCCCGTTCTGCTGGCAGCACCGGTACAGGAATACACGCGCCGGCTGCTGGGCGCGATCCCGCGCGGCTACCAAGCCACCTGAGTCGGACGCGCGGTCGTTGCGGTTGAAACGCAGTTGCTCGCACGAACTTCGCACGATCGTGCTAAATTGGGCCCGATGTCCACCACCCAGAGCCGCAGCCAGCTCACGCTGGCCGCCATCGTCGACACAGCGCTGTCGATGGCGGCGTCGGACGGGCTCGAGAGCCTGACCATCGGCGAGGTCGCCAAGCGGCTCGGGCTGTCCAAGAGCGGCGTGTTTTCGCGTGTCGGTTCGCGTGAGCAGCTGCAGGCGCTGGTGCTGGAAGAGTACGACCGCCGCTTCGTGCAGGACGTGCTGGTGCCCGCGCTGCGCGAGCCGCGCGGCCTGCCGCGCCTGAACGCGTTGATGCATCGCTGGCTCGAGCGCGCGCGGCGCGTCGAGGTGCCGCAAGGCTGCATCTATTGCGCCGGCGCCTTCGAGTACGACGACCGCGTCGGGCCGGTGCGTGAGCTGCTGCTCGACGGCGTGCGACGCTGGCGCGCGGCACTGAAGCGCACGGTGATGCAGGCGGTCGACGAGGGCCATCTCGCCGCCGACACCGATGCCGAACAGCTCGCCTTCGAGATGGACGCGCTGTTCACCGGCGCGATGCGCGACGCCCGTTTCCTCGGCGACGCACGGGCGCTGCAGCGCGCGGCCCACACCTGGCAGCGCCTGATCGCCGACCGCATGTCTTCCTCGCCGGCCCGCGGCCGGCGCGCCTGATCCGGCTCGGGAGATGTCCGAACCGTGCCGACTTTGACGTTCTGAGCATTCGCACGACCGTGCGCAACGTACGGCCGCCTTCGACCAGGAGCCCCGATGAACCCGATGTCATCCAACCCCGCCGCCGCCTTTTATGCCTCGCCCGCGGCACGCGCCGTCGCCGCGGCCGTGCGAGCGACGCATTCGTTGTCGACCGAGGCCGGCACGGCGCTCGCGATGCGCCTGTTCCTCACCCCGTTGGCGCGCGGCCGCCGCGCGCGCCTGTTGAACGTGCCGCCACATTGGCGGCCGCATCGGCATCGCTTCGAGAGCGGCATCGTCGTCAGCTGGCAACGCCGGGACACTGCGGGCCGTCCGCGGGTCCTGCTGGCACACGGCTGGGCCGGCGATGCGCAACAGATGCGCGCACTCGGCGAAGCCGCTGCCGCCGCCGGTTTCGATCCCGTGCTGCTGGACCTGCCGGCGCACGGCGCCAGTCAAGGCAAACGGGCCACGCTGCCGCAGTGGGTGCGCGCTTTGTTCTCCGCTTCGGCCGGCCTCGGTCCGTGGCATGGCGTGGTCGCGCATTCGCTGGGCGCGCTGGCCGCGGCTCATGCGGTGGCGCGCGGCCTGACCGTGGAGCGCTTGGTGCTGATCGCGCCGTCGCCGCCACCGGCGCTGTTCCTGCGCTGGTTTGCCGCCGGGCTCGGCCTGACCGAGGCGCTGGCCGAGCGCATGGAGCAAGCCATCCTGCGCCGAGAGGGCGTGGGCGTCGACCAGTTCGGGCCGGATTGGCTCGGAGCGCGCGTGACGCGCCCGACGCTGGTGCTGCACGACAGCGACGACCGCACCGCGCCCCTGGCCACCGGCCGCGCGCTGGCCGGCGCCCTGCGCGGCGCTCGGCTGCAGGTGACACAAGGCCTCGGTCACCGCCGCATCCTCGAGGACCCTGCGGTGATCGCATCGGCGATGCAGCACCTGCGCCGCGATTGACCAAGCCGGTCAGACCTGTAACAAAAGTCTGGTCACCTGCGCCGCGCGACGGCGGCACCAACACGGCTGTTCGTGACCGCCATCACGCGTCGGCACCCGTGCGGGCCTTGGCATGCTTGATGCGCTTGCACCGCTCGACAGCACACGCGACATGCCATAGGAGAACCCGACGATGCCCAGCGGATTTGCACCTCTCGCCCGGCCGCGCCGCATGCGCGCGGCGGCGCACCGCGTGCACGGCGGCGCCTCGTCGCTGCTGCGCCTGGCGCAGCCGGCCGCGCTGCGCTTTCCGTCCGGCAGTGCGCTGGCCGAGTGGGCGCAGCGCGCGTCCGCGGCGTTGGCGCCCGAGATGGTGAGCGTCGCCGACGATGCCAGCGAAGCCTTCGTGACGCCATTGCAGCCGAGCGCGTCGCTGCGCGTGGCCTCGGCCTTCCGTTGATCGTTGGGAGCCGCCGTGAGCCACCCGCCGACCGTGCTGAAGCCCGTGCCCAAGCAGGCCACGCCGCCGCGCCAGCCGGTGCGGCCGACCGGCAACGCCCAGGTGCTGCGCGCCGCGCGGCCCAGCACGCAGCTGTCGTTTCAGTTTCACCGCCAGCCCTGATATCGGGCTGACGCGTCAAGGTTTGGGACAGGGTTGACGTCCAAAGGGGAGCGGGCCGGCACGGGTGGTTGAGAGCGAGCCTCGTGCCAATGTCCCGCTCCCCATCTTTTTCCCCCACACATTTCCTCGTGACGTTGGTGCGTCGCGGGTCATAGACTCGCGCCGCCGGCCGCCGCGCCGGCGCACAAGAACGAAACCCCACGAGGAGGCACTCGATGAGCCTGTTCCAATGGCGCGAGGTGATCGCGCAACCGGGCGGCGTGGTCGCGCCCGACGAACGCCTGCCGTGGCCGCAGACCGCCGCACTGGGCGTGCAGCACGTGATCGCGATGTTCGGTGCCACGGTGCTGGCGCCGATCCTGATGGGCTTCGATCCCAACGTCGCGATCCTGATGAGCGGCGTGGGTACGCTGATCTTCTTCTTCGTGACGGCCGGCAAGGTGCCGAGCTACCTCGGCTCGAGCTTTGCCTTCATCGGTGTGGTGATCGCCGCGTCGGCCTATGGAGGCAGCGGGCCCAACGCCAACATCGGCGTCGCGCTGGGCGGCATCATCGCCTGCGGCGTGTTGTACGCGGTGATCGGCCTGATCGTGATGGCGGTCGGCACCGGCTGGATCGAGAGGCTGATGCCGCCGGTGGTCACCGGTGCGGTGGTGGCGGTGATCGGACTGAACCTCGCCGGCATCCCCATCAAGAACATGGCGCCGACGCCGTTCGATGCCTGGATGCAGGCACTGACTTTCGTCTGTGTCGGCGTGGTTGCTGTGTACACGCGGGGCATGGCGCAGCGGTTGCTGATTCTGGTGGGCCTGATCGTGGCCACGGTGATCTATGCGGTGCTCACCAACGGCATGGGGTTGGGCAAGCCGGTCGACCTGTCGGGCGTGGCCCACGCGGCCTGGTTGGGCGCGCCGAAGTTCGCGACCCCGGTCTTCTCGGCCCCGGCCATGCTGCTGATCGCGCCGGTGGCGATCATCCTGGTGGCCGAGAACCTGGGTCACATCAAGGCCGTCGGCGCGATGACCGGGCGCAATCTCGATGCCAGCATGGGACGCGCATTCCTCGGCGACGGCGTGGCCACCATCGTGTCAGGCGGCGTCGGCGGCACCGGCGTCACCACCTACGCCGAGAACATCGGCGTCATGGCGGCGACCAAGATCTACTCGACGGCGATGTTCATCGTCGCCGCGCTGGTCGCCCTGCTGCTCGGTTTCAGCCCGAAGTTCGGCGCTTTGATCCAGGCGATCCCGCTGGCGGTGATGGGCGGCGTGTCGATCGTGGTGTTCGGACTGATCGCGATCGCCGGCGCCAAGATCTGGGTCGACAACCGCGTCGATTTTTCCGACAACACCAACCTGATCGTGGCCGCGGTGACGCTGGTGCTGGGCACCGGCGACTTCACGCTGAAGTTCGGCGCCTTCGCGCTCGGCGGCATCGGCACCGCGACGTTCGGCGCGATCGCGCTGCACGCGCTGCTGCGCCGAGGCGCCTGAACCCGCCGGAGCCTCAGCTCACCCAGATCACCGGCTTGCGCGCCCCGACCCACGACTCGTAGCGCGGCGCATACACCTCTTCGATGCGGTTGCGCTTGACCTTGAAGGTTGGCGTGATGAAACCGTTGTCGACCGTCCACGCCTCGGTCACAACCACCAGGCAGTCGAGTTGCTCGTGCGGGTCGAGCGCCGCATTCACCTGCGTCAGGTGGGCCGACAACGATTGTTCGAGGGCCCCGCGCGCGCCGTTGTCGCCGGCGCGCACCGCGGCCTGCGGATTGAGCATCACCACGCCGAGCGGCTGGCCCAGGTTGGCGCCGGTGACGCAGCACGCCTCGATGGCCTCGTGCATGACCAGCCTGTCCTCGATCGGCGCCGGTGCCACGTATTTGCCCTTGCTGGTCTTGAACAGGTCTTTCACGCGACCGGTGATGCGCAGGTTGCCTTCGGCATCGAGCGTGCCCTTGTCGCCGGTGTGCAGCCAGCCATCGGCGGTGAAAGCCTCGCGCGTCAGCTCGGGCTCCTTGTAGTAGCCGAGCATCAGGCCCGGGCTCTTGACCTGGATCTCTCCGTTGGCCGGGTCGATGCGCGACTGCACGCCTTCGTAGGGCAGCCCGACCGTGCCGGGCCGACTCTTGCCGGGCAGCGTGGCGTGCGACACGCCGCAGTTCTCAGTCATGCCGTACACCTCGACCAGGTCGAGGCCGAGGCGGTTGTACCAGCGCAGCAGCTCCGGCGGCATCGGCGCCGCGCCGCCGGCGGCGAACTCGCACTGGTCCAGCCCGAGCGCGCTCAGGACCTTCTTGCGCACGATGCGTCCGAGGATCGGGATGCCGAGCAGTCGTTGCAGCTTGGCCGGCGGCATCTTGGCGTGCACGCCCTGCTGGAACTTGACCCACAGCCGCGGCACCGAGAAGAACGCCGTCGGGCGCGCGCGCTGCAGGTCGGCGGTGAAGGTGTCGAGGCTTTCGGCAAAGAACACATGCATGCCGGTGGCCAGGATGCCGTGCTCGACCAGCGTGCGTTCGGCCACGTGCGACAGCGGCAGATAACTCAGCATGCGCGCGTTGGCGTTGATCGCCGGCACGCGCTTGAGTCCCGCGGTCACGGACCAGGCGAACGTGGCAAAGCTGTGCATCACGCCCTTGGGCGCACCGGTCGTGCCCGAGGTGTACATGATGGTCGAGAGTTCGTCGCCGTCGCGCACCGGCTCACCAGGCAGCGGCCCGGTGCGCGCGACGATGTCGTCCCACTGCGGATAGCTGTTGGTCGGCGCCAGCGGCATGCCGATGCACGGCAGGCCGGCCGGCACGCCCGCCTTCATGCCGTCCCAGCCGTCGAGCTTGCCGACAAACAGCAGTTTGGATTCGCTGTGCGTCAGGATCTGCCGGATCGTGTCGGCCGCCAGCGTGGGGTACAGCGGCACCGACACCCCGCCGGCCATCCAGATCGCCCAGTCACACATCAGCCACCACGCGGTGTTCTTCGACAGGATCGCCACCCGGTCACCCGGCGCGATGCCCTGGCTCTTGAGGTAAGCGGCGATGCGCCGCGTGTGGTCGAGCGTTTGCCGCCAGGTGAACTCGCGCAGTGCCCCACCACCGGTGGGTTGGGTCAGCACCACTTTGTCAGGCGCGGTGCGCTCCCAGTGGTACAGGCGTTGCAACGCCAGCGTGTCGGGCGAAACCAGATTGGCGCTCATCGTGGGCCTCTTGTTGGCTGCAGTCTCGGGGCCGCGGTCGTCGCCGACGCGGCGCGTGCGAGCGTAGCCTGTCGCCCCGGGCCGGGCGTCGGGGCTTTCCTGAGCCGACTCTGGAGCGAGCCCCCTAGCTGGGCGGTGCCGACGGCTGCGCCTGGCGACCGCGTGCCACCGCCTGGGCCCACTGCTCCTGCACACGGCGTGCGGCGCGCAGCAGGCCCTGCGTGTCGATGTCGCAGTGCGGGGCGATCTGCCCGACACGCTCATCGAGCAGCTCCTCATCGGCGTCGCGCAGCATCGTGGCCGCAACCACAGACAGCGCCACGATCGAGCGGCGTTTCATCGTGTCGGGCAGCTGCAGGTCGGCCTGAGCGCTCACGTGGTGGCGCACCGATGCGATGGCCGCCGGGCTCAGGCCCCACGAGTCGCACAGGGCCGCGCCCAACGCATCGTGGCTGACACCGAAGGCCGCCGCTTCCAGCTCGACCAGCTCGACGTCATTGGTGGCCGCCCGCAACACCGAGCGGTAGTGGTCGGGCGCATGGCGGAAAAGCACCGCCTTGCCGCACTCCTCGAACAGGCCGGCCGAGTGCGCGGCCCACGCATCCATCTGCAGCAAAGCCGCCAGGCGGCCCATGATGAGACCGCGTTGCCCGGCGCGCTGCCAGATCGCCTGCAGTTCCGGCGTCGGCGGGAACACCGAGCGCAGTCCGATCTCGAGCACGATGGCCGCCACCTCGCGCATGCCGAGAAAGGTGATGGCCTGTTGCACCGTCTGGACACGACCCGACAAGCCGTAGAGCGACGAATTGACCGCCTTCAGAACGGCCGCCGCGAGCCCCATGTCGGTCTCGATCAGCGCCGACAGCGCCGACAGGTTGGGCTGTTCCTCAGCCATCAGCAAGCTCAATCGCACCAGCGATTGCGGTTGGCTCGGGATGTCGATCTCGAGCGTGCGGAGTTTCGCTTCAACGGGCATGGGGGCGGCGCGCGCAACTTGTCGTGGCGCGGGTACAGCGGGAAGTGGAACCCAGCGTAATGCGGTGGGCGCGCCACCATCGAATGATTCAGGGCGCCGCGGCGGTGCAATTCGTCTGACTGCACAAGCCCGTTCCCGGAAAAGACAAGGCGCCAGACTTTTGGTCTGGCGCCTCGACGTTTGTCTCCTCAACCCCAACCCGGCTCATGCCCCCGGATAGAACCGCCCGCAGGCATTCGCGGTGGCCGAACTGTAGAAGGGCACCCAGGCGCCAACATCGGGAATAACCCCGTCGCAGCAGCACCAGTCTGGTGTGCACTCGGTATCGGAGAGATTCTCGGCCGGCGCGCAGGCGCGGTTGCCGAGCGCAGCTGCGGCGCCGTCGCAATGTGGCTCCAGCCATGCATGTGTTTCACATGGAGCGGTCGCAACGCGGCGCATCGGCTCGTGTGTTGGGCATCCAAACGTTCCGGCGCTTGCGGCAACGGCGCCACACCAACGACCGCAAATGCAGGTCAAAAAGCCCCTGCGCACACGTTGCGGGTTTGCCCGAGGCCGCTGCGATGGCGGCAACTGGGACTTATGCTGATAATCGTGCCGGGGTGTTGTTTGCCCACGGCCCTTGTTTGGAGGCGGCGCCTTTGCTTGATCGGTTCACGCTGGGTTGAAGCTCCACTTGGATTTTAGGTATTGAGAAGGAGCTTCCCCCGATGGGAAACAAGCTGTATGTCGGCAACCTCGCGTATTCGGTGCGCGACGAATCGTTGCAGGCTGCGTTCGCACAATTCGGCACCGTCACATCGGCCAAGGTCATGATGGACCGCGAGACCGGCCGTTCCAAGGGCTTCGGGTTCGTCGAGATGTCCAGCGCCGCCGAGGCGCAAGCCGCGATCCACGCGATGAACGGCCAGCCGCTGGAAGGCCGCGCGGTGGTCGTCAATGAGGCACGCCCGCGCGAGGAGCGCCCGGGCGGCTTTGGCGGCGGTGGTGGCCGGGGGCCGTACGGTGGCGGTGGTGGCGGCGGTGGTGGTCGCGGTTCGTACGGCGGTGGCGGTGGCGGCGGCGGTGGTGGCGGGTACGGCGGCGGCGGTGGTGGCCGCAGCCCGTACGGCACCGGCCGTGGCCCGCGCGGCGGCGGCGGCCAAGGCTATTGATCGCACTCGCTGCATCGTGAACAAGGGCGCCTGCGGGCGCCCTTTGTCATGGAGGCTGGCCGCCGCGGCGTTCAGCACGCTGCGCGGCGCTGCGCGGCTTGCGCGGACGGCCCGCGAGCAGCCGATCGAAGACGGCGTTGGGCAGCAACCTCAGCAACTTGGCCACGACGCCCATCTGCCACGGGATCACCCGGTAGCTGCGGCCTGCCACGATGGCGTCCATCGCAGCCGCGGCAAACCGCTCGGCCGGCATCAGGAACGGCATCGGGTACGGATTGCCGCGCGTCAGCGGCGTGTCGATGTAACCCGGCACGATGGTCACCACGCGCAGGCCGTACGGCCGGCACTCGCCGCGCAGGCTCTCGCAATAGGCGATCACCGCGGCCTTGCTGGCGCAGTAGGCGGCATGCCCGGGCAGCCCGCGGATGCCGGCCACGCTGGCAATGCCCACCAACGTGCCGGCACGGCGCTGGCGCATCGGCTCGATGAAAGGCTGGAACGTCGCGGCCATCCCCAGGTTGTTGGTATCGAGCGTCGCGCGCATCACCTCGAGGTCTTCGAGTACCGCGCTGTCGATTCCGCTGCTGATCCCGGCGTTGGCGATCACCACCTGGGGCAGCCCCTGACGCTCGATGCAGGCTCGGCCGGCTGCGGTGATTGCCCCGATGTCGCGCACGTCTGCCGCATAGACCTGAACCGCGGACTCGTCGAAACCGGACGCGCGAGCCCAGTCGCGCAGCTCGGCATCGCGACGCGCCACCAGCGCGAGCCGCCAGCCCTGGGCATGGAAACGCGCCGCCACGGCCTGGCCGATGCCGCTGGAAGCGCCGGTGATGAAGGCCAGCGGCGCAGGCGTTGCCGTCATTGGGGGAGCGGGCGCGCGGGGTGCATGCGCGATGCGACACGCGGCGAGAAGCTACCGCGCACCGGTGGACTGAGCTGCACGCGCTGCGCCAGGTTGTCGACCTCGATGCCGCCGGCATGGATCTCGTCGTCGCCCTGGCGCAACCGCACCGGCAGGTGCGAACGCACGCGCTCGGTGCGCACGAACACGTGCAGGAACTCGCCGTCGATCTCCAGCGGCGGCCCGGATCGCATCTGCGTCACCACCTTCGCGCCTCCGCTCAACTGCCACTCGCTTGCATCGCCGTTGGCCAGCGCTCGCGCCGCCTGCGCCTGCGTCACGCGTCCATCGGGCGTGTAGGCGCGCACGCGGGCACGCTCGATCTCGAGGCGATCGGTATCCGGAAAGTGGCGCAACCAGTCGCCTTCGATGCGCGCCGTGGCGCGTCCGTCGGACCCGAAACGGGTGATCGCGAAGTCGCGCATTTCGTAGTCGGGATCGCTGCGCATCTCGGAGGTTTCTTCTCCGGTGGCCGGGCGCGGCGTGTTCTTGACCAGCCACCAGGTGCCCAACGCCAGCACTGCCATCAACAGCAGCGGCAGATAGGCCCCGAGCCCTTCGCGCAACCGCAGCCTGACGGGGCGGCGAGGCTGCCGCGGCGCTGCAGCGGGCGCGCCGAGCGAGACCTCGACCTCAGGCAGGTCGGGCAGATGCAGTTCCGGAGGCGCGAGGGTGCTCATCGAACGTCAAGGCTGCCGCGCTGCGCCTGCAACAGATCGGCATAACGGCCGGCGGCACACAGCAGCAGGTCGCAGAACTCGCGCGCAGCTCCGCGGCCGCCGCGCGCGCGGGTCACGTGGTGCGCGATCGCGCGCACCTCGATGTGCGCATCGGGCACCGCACAGGCGAAGCGCGCGCGCTCCATCAGCGGCAAGTCGGGCCAATCGTCGCCGATCACCGCGACCTGCGGCCAACCGACTTGCAGCGCCTGCATCAGCGGCTCGGCCGCGAGCAGCTTGTGGCCCGCCCCGAGCGCGATGCGCGTGACCCCGAGGTCGCCCAAGCGCCGTCGCAGCGCGGGCGAATCGCGCCCGCTCACCACCAGCGGTTCGATGCCGCCGGCGGCCAGCAGCTTGATGCCGTGCCCGTCGAGCGTGTGAAAGGTCTTGATCGTCTCGCCGTGCTCGCCGATGTACAGGCGACCGTCGGTCAGCACGCCGTCGACGTCGAAGATCGCCGCGCGCACGCCCTGTGCCTGCAGCAAGAGCTCCGGCGCGAAGTGCACCGCCGGTGGCGTCATGTTCAGATCACCTTGGCGCGCATCAGGTCGTTGGAGTTCAACGCCCCGACCAACCGCGATTGCTCATCGACCACCAGCACGCTCGTGATCTTGTGCTGCTCCATCAAGTCGGCCGCATCCACCGCAAGCGCGTCGGTGCGCACACGGCGCGGTGACGGGTGCATCACCTGCTGCGCGATCAGCCCGCGCAAGTCTGCGCCCCGTTCGATCAGACGGCGCAGATCGCCGTCGGTGAAGATGCCGAGGATCTGTTCCTGCTCGTCGACCACCGCGGTGAAGCCCAGACCCTTGCCGGTCATCTCGCGCAGCATCTCGGTGAACGGCGTGCGCGGGCCCACACGCGGCACGGCCGTGCCGCTGCGCATCAGGTCGCTCACGTGCATCAGCAGCTTGCGGCCCAGCGAGCCCCCCGGGTGCGAACGCGCGAAGTCCTCTTCACGAAAGCCGCGCGCGTCGAGCAAGGCCACCGCCAGCGCGTCGCCGAGCGCCATCTGCGCCGTGGTGCTGGCAGTGGGCGCCAGGTTGAGCGGGCAAGCCTCCTGATCCACCTGCGACGACAGCACGATGTCGGCGTGCTTGGCCAACGTGGAGTCCGGGTTGCCCGTCATCGCGATGAAGGTGAGTGTCAGGCGCTTGAGCGCGGGCAGCAGCACCGCCAGCTCCTCGCTCTCACCGCTGTTGGAGATCGCCAGCAACACGTCGGCGGGCTGGACCATGCCGAGATCGCCATGGCTGGCCTCGGCGGGATGCACGAAGAACGCCGGCGTGCCGGTCGAGGCCAGCGTGGCGGCGATCTTGCGGCCGACGTGGCCGCTCTTGCCCATGCCCATCACGATCACGCGTCCTGTGCACTCGAGCATCGTGCGCACCGCGTTGGCGAACGCGTCGCCCTGGCGCGCCGTCAGCCCGAGCAGCGCTCGCGCCTCGATATCGAAGGTCTTTGCAGCGAGCGCAAGCGCGCGCTGCGCATCGAACTGGTGGGTGACAGCCACGTCGGGGAACGCTCGAGGCTCGCTTAGGATGCGGACATTCTAGGCCGCGTGCCTGAAGCGGCCGGTCTCGAGGGATCCGGGTGGCCACGACGCTGGAAGTCGTTCTGCTGTACCTTGTTGCCGCCGTGCTCGGCGTGGTGGCGTGCCGCTCGCTCAAGCTGCCGCCGATGCTCGGCTATCTCGCGGTGGGCGTGCTGATCGGACCCAACGCGCTGTCGCTGGCCGGAGACGCCGCGGGCGCGCGCTCGCTGGCCGAATTCGGCGTGGTGTTCCTGATGTTCGTGATCGGGCTGGAGTTCAACCTGCCCAAGCTGCGCAGCATGCGCGCGCTGGTATTCGGCCTGGGGTTGTCCCAAGTCGGCCTGACCATCATCGGCGCGGTGATCGGCAATGCGTTGCTGGTCTGGGGCTTCACCGCGCTTGGCCGCGCGTGGGACCTGACGTGGCAGGGCGCCATCGCGCTCGGCGCCGCGATGGCGATGTCGTCGACCGCCATCCTGGTCAAGCTGATGGCCGAACGGCTCGAGCTCGACAGCGAGCACGGCCGCCGTGTCATGGGCGTTCTGCTGTTCCAAGACCTTGCGGTCGTGCCGCTGCTGGTACTGATTCCCGCACTGGGCGCCGGCGACCAGCAACTCGGCGTCACGCTGGCGGTCGCGCTGGCCAAGGCCGCCGCGCTGCTGGCGCTGCTGCTGCTGGGCGGCCAGCGCGTCATGCGCTGGTGGCTCACGCTGGTGGCGCGGCGCAAGAGCGAAGAGCTGTTCGTTCTCAACCTGTTGCTCGTCACGCTGGGCCTGGCATGGCTCACCGAGATGGCCGGTCTGTCGCTGGCGCTCGGCGCCTTCGTGGCCGGCATGCTGGTGGCCGAGACCGAATACAAGCACCAGGTCGAGACCGACATCCGCCCGTTTCACGACGTGCTGCTGGGCCTGTTCTTCATCACCATCGGCATGCGCCTGGACTGGCGGCCGGTGATCGACCAGTGGCTGCTGGTGCTACTGCTGACGTTGTTGCCCGTGCTGGCCAAGGCGGTGCTGGTGGCGCTGCTGGCGCGCGCCTTCGGTGCTTCGCCCGGCGTGGCGATCCGCACCGGTCTGTACCTCGCGCAGGCCGGCGAGTTCGGCTTCGTGTTGTTGAGTCTCGGCGTCGAGAACCAGTTGCTGGTGGGCAACTGGATGAGCCCGGTGCTGGCAGCGATGGTGCTGTCGATGCTGCTGACGCCGCTGATCGTGATGTGGAGCGGACGCATCGTGATGCGGCTGTCGGCGAGCGACTGGATGCTGCAATCCGTGCAGCTGACCGCCATTGCCAAAAAAGCGATGCGCACCGAGCAGCACGTGATCATCTGCGGCTACGGCCGCAGCGGCCAGAACCTGGCGCGCCTGCTCGAGCGCGAGGGCATCGCCTACATGGCGCTCGATCTGGACCCCGACCGCGTGCGCCAGGCCGCGGCCGCGGGCCAAAGCGTCGTGTTCGGCGATGCGGCGCGCCTGCGCAGCCTGATGGCTGCCGGCCTGGTGCGCGCCAGCGCGGTGGTGGTGAGCTACCCCGACACCGCGTCGGCGCTCAAGATCCTGCAACTGGTGCACGAACACGCGCCCCGCGTGCCGGTGATCGTGCGCACCATCGACGACAGCGATCTCGAGAAGCTGCGCGAGGCCGGCGCTGCCGAGGTGGTGCCCGAGACGCTGGAAGGCTCGCTGATGTTGGCCGCCCAGGCACTGGCGCTGGTCGGTGTCCCGATGCAGCGCGTCATCCGCATCACGCGCGATGCGCGTGATGCACGCTACCGCCTGCTGCAGGGCCACTTCCACGGCGCCGACGACGACACGGTCAACGAGTTGCAGCAGGCACGCCTGGCCAGCGTGACGTTGCCGGCCGCGGCATCATGCGTCGGGCGCGCGCTGCAGGACCAGGCCTTGCACGCCACCGGCGTGCAGGTGGTGTCGATGCGCCTGGCATCGGGCCGCGTGCTGGTGCCCGAGGATGCACACGTGCTGGCCCCCGGCGACACCCTGGTGCTGTCTGGCCTTCCCGAGGCCCTGGCACTGGCCGAGGAGAAGTTGCTGCGCGTGTGACGCGGCGCGATCAAGCGCAGGCGGCTCACTTGCCGATGCAGAAGCGCCCGAAGATCTCGCCCAGCAAATCGTCACTGGTGAACGCGCCGGTGATCGCAGCGAGCGCCTCGTGCGCCAGACGGAGCTCCTCGGCCAGCAGTTCAAGCGCCGCGTCGCCGCGACGGGCATGATCGGCCGCGGCCGCCAGGTGTGTGCCGGCACGGCGCAGCGCGTCGACATGGCGCGTGCGCGCGATGAAACCGCCTTCGGTGCCACCGTGCCAGCCGGCTTGATGCAGCAGCGCTTTCCGCAGGTCTTCGAGCCCCGCGCCGGTGAGCGCCGACATGACGATCGCCCCTCCGGCATCGTTTGGCGCCGCAGCCGCATCGCACTTGTTTAGCACGTGCAGGCGCGGCGCCTGCGTGACCTGCTGCAGTTGCGCTTCGATCGCCGCCTGCGCGGCACGCGTCGCGGCCTCGTGCCAGCGTGTCAGGTCGTGCAGCACCAGCACGACGTCGGCGCGTGCAATCTCGTCCCAGCTGCGCCGGATGCCGATGCGCTCGACCTCGTCTCGCACGTCCTGCGGTGATCGCAAGCCCGCGGTATCGACCACGTGAATCGGCACGCCCTCGATCTGCATCGTCTGGCTGATCTTGTCGCGAGTGGTGCCGGCGATCGGCGTCACGATGGCCAGCTCGGCTCCCGCCAGGGCGTTCAACAGCGAACTCTTGCCGACGTTGGGCTGACCAGCCAGCACCACGTGAATACCTTCACTCAGCAACGCGCCGCGGCGCGCGCCGGCCAGCACCGATTGAAGACGCTCGGCGATGCGCCCGAGCCGGCCAAGCGCGTCGGCACGCTCAAGGAAGTCGATCTCTTCGTCCGGAAAGTCGAGAGTCGCTTCGACCAACGTGCGCAGTTCGATGATCTCGCTCGCCAACGCATCGATCTGGCGTGAGAACTCACCTTGCAGCGAGCGCGCCGCCGAGCGCGCCGCGGCTTCGGTGCCGGCGTCGATCAGGTCGGCCACGGCCTCGGCCTGCGCGAGGTCGAGCTTGCCATTGAGAAATGCGCGCGTGGTGAACTCACCCGGTTCGGCCAGCCGCAGGCCTTTCAGGCGCGGCTCGCCACCACGATCCATCGGCTCGGCGGCGGCCTCGAGGCAGCGCGCAAGCAGCAGCTGCAGCACCACGGTGCCGCCATGCGCATGCAGCTCGAGCACATCCTCACCCGTGTATGAAGCGGGTGCCGGAAAGTACAGCGCAAGGCCGTCATCGACCGGTTGACCGTCGGCGGCCCGGAACGCCACGTGCGTCGCATGGCGCGGCTCGAGCGCGCGCCCGCACACCGCCTGGATCAGCGGCGGCAACGCACGACCCGACACGCGCACGATGCCCACCGCGCCACGCCCGGGAGCGGTGGCGATCGCGACGATGGGGTCGGCCAGGCGCGACAGCATCGGCAAATTGTGGCCGACGGGCATGGGCCGCCACGGCGGCCACCAAAAGAACAACCCGCCCGACGTAAGTCGGGCGGGTTGCGGATTGGCGCGGGGGGGAGCGTTGAGCGGCTCGCTTGAACCGTTCTTTTTCGCGCTCCAGAGCCGGATTCCCCGGGTCGGCCCCGCTTAGGACCAATGTGGCCCGCTTGAGCGGGCCACCGAGTTTCTCTTTCGCTTATCGGCATCGATGCCGATGGGTTGAATCAATGATGAACCTCACGCATGCACGTTCCAACCCCCCGAATGGGGCATGAATCGCGACGCGTGCAAGCGTCACGGTGATTGCACACGCGTTGCGCTGCTACTTGGCCGCGCCCAGCTTCGGGGCCACGCCAAGTTGCCGGTTGATGAACCACTGCTGCGCGATCGACAGGATGTTGTTCGTCAACCAGTAGAGCACCAGGCCGGCGGGGAAGACGAAGAACATAACGCTGAACACCAGCGGCATGATCCACATCATCTTGGCCTGCACGGGATCGGGCGGCGTCGGGTTGAGCCAGGTCTGGAACAGCGTCGAGCCGGTCATCAGCAGCGGCAGGATGTAGTACGGGTCTTTCGCCGAGAGGTCGGCGATCCATCCGATCCACGGCGCGTTGCGCATCTCGACCGACGACAGCAGCACCCAGTACAGCGCGATGAAGAACGGGATCTGCACCAGGATCGGCAGGCAGCCGCCGAGCGGATTGACCTTTTCTTCGCGGTAGATGCGCATCATCTCCTGCTGCATCTGCTGCGGCTTGTCCTTCAGCCGCTCGCGCATCTCCATCACCTTCGGGTTGATAGCCTTCATCTTGGCCATCGAGCGGTAGGCAGCCGCATTCAGCCAGTAGAACGCGATCTTCAGCAGCACCACCAGTGCGACGATCGCCCAGCCCCAGTTGCCGAGCACGCCGTGCAGCTTGTCCAACAGCCAGAACAACGGCTTGGCGAGGATCGTGAAGTAGCCGTAGTCCTTGACCAGTTCGAGCCCGGGAGCCATCGCTTCGAGCTTCTTCTCTTCTTGCGGGCCGGCGAACAACGTGGCCTCGTGGACCAGCGTTGCGTTGGGCGCCAGAGCACCGAGCTTGACCATCATCGCCACTGCATACTGGTTGTCGCCCAGCTTGCTGGTCACGTATTCGCGCGGGCCATTGCCGATCAGCCAGGCCGACGCGAAGTAGTGCTGCACCATCGCAATCCAGCCGTCGCTGGCGCTGCCCAGTTGGCCGGCCTTCTTCTTCTCGATGTCGCTGAAGTCGATCTTCTCGAACTTCTTGGCGTCGGTGTACACCGCCGGGCCGGTGAAGGTGAAGTAGAAGCTCGACTCGCCCGCGGGCGCGTTGCCATCACGCACGAGTTGCAGGTAAAGCTGCGGTTGCAGCGTTTTGTCCGAGGTGTTGACGACTTCGTGCTTGACGCCGATGCGATAGTCGCCGCGCTTCAACGTGTACGTCTTGCGCAGCACCACGCCGTTGACCGGCGGTGACTCCAGCTTCAACTCGAGCGTGTCGGCGCCGGCCGCCAGCTCGCGCGGGCCGGCGCTCGCGGTCATCGCAGTCTCATGATTCGGGTAGGCCACGCCATCGACCGTGGCCAAGCCGCTGCGCGCAAGGTACAGCCGTTCACGGCTGCGGTCGAACAGAACGACGTTGCGCTGGCGATCGACGTTGTCCACGTAGTGCAGCAGTTCCAAGCGCACCAACTCGCCACCGCGGGTGTCGATGGTGGCCTTCACCCGGTCGGTTGTCAGCGTGATCGCCTCGCCACCCGGCGCCGGTGCCGTGCCGGGCACGCTGCTGGACGGGGCCGTGGGCGTCGCGGCCGTGCTGGTGGCCTGCGGCACGGGCTGCCGTGCCCGGGGCGGTACCGGGCTGCGGCAGCGCCGGCGCGCTGGCCGCCGGCCGCGGCGGCGCCGCACCGAACAGCGGCGGCGCGCCGGTATATCGGTTCCAGCCGTCCCACAGCATGACGAGGGACATCACGAACACCAGCCACAACATCGTGCGGCGCATATCCATCATGGGCGTGTCTTCGACGAGAGAAGTCCGGTGAACCATCGGGGGGTGTGCTCGGGCACCGGGTCGATGCCTCCATGACACCAGGGGTGGCAACGCAACAGTCGGGCTGCGCTGAGCGCGCTGCCCGCCATCGCGCCGTGCCGCTCCAGGGCCTGCAACGCATAGGCCGAGCAAGTGGGCTCGAAGCGACAAGCGCTGCCCAGCCATGGTTTGAGCGCGAAGCGGTACGCCCGCACCAACGCCATCAGCGCGCGGCGCGGCACAGTCGCCCATGTGAACGGCGCGCTCATTCGGCAGCCCGTTTCAGCAAGGCATCGAGTTCCACTCGAGCCGCGCCACGCAGCGCGTCCGAAGCGGCCGAACGGTACCGGCGGCAATCGAAAGGTGCCCGCAGGCGCACCAGCCACAATCCGTGCGGCAGGCCGGCATGGTGGCGGTCCATCGCGGCACGGATCTGGCGCCGCAACAGGTTGCGAGTGGCCGCTTTCCGCGCGTGCCGCTTGGGAACAACCGCACCAAACCAACAACGATCAGGCGCCGGTGCGCCCGACTCATCCACAGGCTGTGAGCAAGCTTCTGGATCGCCTGTGGACAACTTGCCGCTCTGGGCTCCCACGACCGCCTGCTTGGCACGGCCCGGCGCCTGCGCGACGTGGTGCGCGGCGAAGTGAGCACTCCTCGCGCGGGCGGGAGTGGCCAGCACACGTTCAAAGTCGGCCGAGCGTTGCATGCGGCCCAGCATCGCGGCGACGACGGGCGCTGTTCGCAAGCCGAGAAGCGCGCCGGTCAGACCGACGACAGCCGCTTGCGGCCCTTGGCGCGCCGGGCGTTGATCACCGCACGACCGCCGCGCGTCTTCATGCGCGTGAGAAAACCATGCGTGCGAGCGCGGCGGACTTTCGAAGGCTGATAGGTGCGTTTCATGGTTTGAGCAGATCTTCAGTGGCGCAACGACAGTCGCAGTGGGCGATTCGGCAAGAACAAGTGAACGGCGATGGTGCGGAAGTGACTGGGTCGGGCGCAGCCGGCTGCGCCCCTGTCACCGCCGTGCCACCTGAAGGCCGCGTCGCGATCAGGCCGGGCAGCCCGACGGCCCGCTCCGGTGCCGTTGCATCAAAAAGCCGCGCTCTCGCGCAACGGTCCTTGCCGTTCGGGAAACCGCGAATTAAAGCAAAAACCTCTTTTCGGGTCAAACACTTGCACGGCAACTTGCGCCTGCGCAGGGGCATTGACCGCCGCCCACGAACTGTGGATAACCGCGTCCTGGCGCGTCGGCCTGGCCTAGAATCGCGCCGCTCTGAAAAGAACTTGTCCACAAATGAGCGTCGACCTCTGGCAACGTGGTTGCGAACGGCTTGCTGCCGAACTCCCCGAACAGCAGTTCAACACCTGGATCCGCCCCTTGCCCGCTGCCGATGTCAGCGATGGCGATGCGGGCGGCGCCGTGGTGTCGCTGCGCGTCCCCAATCGCTTCAAGCTGGACTGGATCCGCTCGCAGTACGCCGGCCGCATCGAGGACGTGCTGAGCGAGTTGGCGGGCAAGCCCATCCGGCTCGAGTTGAGCCTGGCGCCGCGCGAGACCCTGCCTCCGCGTGCGTTGGCCGCCGCAGGGCAACGCCCCGCCGTGGGCGCCGCAGCGGCCGGCGCGTGGCTGCATCAGGTGCTGCCGGCCGCCGCGCCCGACCCTCAAGCAGGACGCCCGCCGCTCAACGGCGCGGCCCGATCCGTGCCGGCGCTCGCCGCGGCGGCTGCGACGCGCCAGAAGCTGAACCCGGCGCTGACCTTCGACACCTTGGTCGCGGGACGCGCCAACCAGATGGCACGCACGGCCGCGCTGCACGTGGCCGGCGCCCCCGGCGTCATGTACAACCCCTTGTTTGTCTACGGCGGCGTCGGCCTGGGCAAGACCCACCTCGTGCACGCGGTGGGCAACGCTTTGCTGAAGGACCGACCCGATGCGCGCGTGCTGTATCTGCATGCCGAGCAGTTCATCAGCGACGTCGTCAAGAACTATCAGCGCAAGACCTTCGACGAACTCAAGGCCAAGTACCACTCGCTGGACCTGCTGCTGATCGACGACGTCCAGTTCTTCGCCGGCAAGGAGCGTTCGCAGGAGGAGTTCTTCAACGCGTTCGAGGCGCTGCTGGCCAAGCGCGCCCACATCATCATGACCAGCGACACCTATCCCAAGGGTCTGGTCGACATCGACGAACGGCTGACCAGCCGCTTCGACGCCGGGCTCACGGTCGCGATCGAGCCGCCCGAACTCGAGATGCGAGTCGCGATCCTGATCAAGAAGGCGGTGGCCGAAGGCACCGAGATGCCGGAGGACGTGGCGTTCTTCATCGCCAAAAACGTGCGCGCCAACGTGCGTGAACTCGAGGGCGCGCTGCGCAAGGTGCTGGCCTACAGCCGCTTCAGTCAGAAGGAAATCAACATCAACCTGGCGCGCGAAGCGCTGAAGGATCTGCTGTCGATCCAGAACCGGCAGATCTCGGTGGAGAACATCCAGAAGATGGTCGCCGATTTCTACAAGATCAAGGTGGCCGACATGTACAGCAAGAAGCGTCCGGCGTCGATTGCGCGCCCGCGCCAGATCGCGATGTACCTGGCCAAGGAGCTGACCCAAAAGAGCTTGCCCGAGATCGGCGAGCTGTTCGGCGGGCGCGACCACACCACCGTGCTGCACGCGGTGCGCAAGATCGGCGGCGAGCGCGGCAAGAGCACCGAACTCAACCAGCAACTGCACGTGCTCGAACAGACCCTCAAGGGCTGATGCCGCGGCAACGGGCAAGTCTGTGCACAACAGCCGAACAACTGCACCGTCATCCACAGCTCGCTCGCCGTCGCGCCGGTTGTTCAACTTTGCGAGCCCGCTGACCCCATTGCCGCCCACAGGGTTGGTGGCGCTCTAAACCCGCGCAAAGACAGGCGAAAATAGCATTCTCCACAGTTGGCCCGTGTGCCTACTACAACGACCAAGTTGAAGAGGAAGACATGATCGTTTTGAAAGCTCCGCAGCAGGCCCTGCTTGGCGCATTGCAGGCGGTGGCGGGCATCGTCGAGCGCCGGCACACGTTGCCGATTCTTGCCAACGTGCTGCTGCGCAAGAACGGCCCGACGATCGAGTTGACCACCAGCGACCTGGAGATCCAGGTGCGCACCAAGGCCGAGCTGGGCGGAGACGGCGGCACTTACGGCACCACGGTGGGCGCGCGCAAGCTGATCGACATTCTGCGCAGCCTGCCCGACGACCAGCTCATCACGCTGTCGTCGGCGCAGAACAAGCTCACTTTGCAGGCGGGCAAGAGCCGCTTCACGCTGCAGACGCTGCCGGCCGAGGACTTTCCGCTCGTCAACGAAGCGGCGGACTACGGCCCGTCGTTCGCGGTGCCGCAGAAGACGCTGAAGCACCTGATCAACCAGGTGCACTTCGCGATGGCGGTGCACGACATCCGCTACTACCTCAACGGCATCCTGTTCGTCGCCGAAGGCAAGACCTTGACCTTGGTGGCCACCGATGGCCACCGCCTCGGACTGGCGCAGGCGCAGCTCGAATCCGACATCCCGAAGCAGGAGGTGATCCTGCCACGCAAGACCGTGCTCGAACTGCAACGCCTGCTGCGCGACGAAGACACACCCATCGAGTTGCGTTTCGCCGGCAACCAGGCCAAGTTCGCGTTCAGCGGCATGGAGTTCGTGACCAAGCTGGTCGAAGGCAAGTTCCCCGACTACAACCGCGTCATTCCCAAGAACCACAAGAACGCCGTGGTGCTCGGACGCGCGCCGCTGCTGGCCAGCCTGCAACGCGCCGCGATCATGACGAGCGAGAAGTTCAAGGGCGTGCGCGTCAACGTGGAGCCCGGCACCTTGCGCATCGCGGCCAGCAACGCCGAGCAGGAAGAAGCCAAGGAAGAGCTCGAGATCGACTACAACGGCGATGCGATCGAGATTGGCTTCAACGTCACCTACCTGATCGATGCGCTGGCCAACCTGAACCAGGAGATGGTCAAGGTCGAGTTGCAGGACGGCAACTCCAGCGCGCTGATCACGGTGCCCGAGCAGGCGGGCTTCAAGTACGTGGTGATGCCGATGCGGATCTGAAGCCATTGGCTTCAGACCGCATCGGCGTTGCCGGTCCGTTGTGCACCCCCTGCCCCCGCCAGGCGGGGGTTCCAGTCAGTTCATTGCCCGGGCCCTTCGGGCCCTCTAGAAGTCATTGATGAGCGATTCGACCAGTCCCGATTCCAGGTCCGACAACTCCAGCTATGGCGAGGGCTCGATCCAGATCCTCGAGGGGCTGGAGGCCGTGCGCAAGCGGCCCGGTATGTACATCGGTGACACGTCGGACGGCACCGGCTTGCACCACCTGGTGTTCGAGGTGGTCGACAACTCGATCGACGAGGCCCTGGCGGGGTACTGCGACGACATCGTGGTCACGATCCACACCGACAACTCGATCTCGGTGATCGACAACGGTCGTGGCATTCCCACCGGCGTGAAGATGGACGACAAGCACGAGCCCAAGCGCTCGGCGGCCGAGATCGCGCTCACCGAGTTGCATGCCGGCGGTAAGTTCAACCAGAACAGCTACAAGGTATCGGGCGGCCTGCACGGCGTGGGCGTGTCGTGCGTGAACGCGCTGTCGAAGATGCTGCGCCTGACGGTGCGGCGCGACGGCAAGGTGCACTTCCTCGAGTTCAAGCGCGGCGTGCCACAGGAGCGCGTGATCGAGCAGCGCGACGGCGTTGATGTGTCGCCGATGCGCATCACCGGGGACACCGAGCTGCGCGGCACCGAGGTGCACTTCCTGCCCGACGACGAGATCTTCCAGAACATCGACTTCCACTACGACGTGCTGGCCAAGCGGCTGCGCGAACTCTCGTTCCTGAACAACGGCGTCAAGATCCGCCTGGTCGACGAGCGCAACGCCAAGGAAGACAACTTCGCCTTCGCAGGCGGCGTCAAGGGTTTCGTCGAGTTCATCAACCAGGGCAAGCGCGTCCTGCATCCGAACATCTTTCACGTCAACGCCGACAAGGCGAGCGAGCAGGGCTCGACGATCGGCGTCGAAGTGGCGATGCAGTGGAACGACGGCTACAACGAAACGGTGCTGTGCTTCACCAACAACATCCCACAGCGCGACGGCGGCACGCACCTGACCGGATTGCGCGCGGCGATGACGCGCGTGATCAACAAGTACATCGACGATCAGGAGCTGGCCAAGAAGGCCAAGGTCGAGATCAGCGGCGATGACATGCGCGAAGGCCTGGCCTGCGTCGTCAGCGTCAAGGTGCCGGAACCCAAGTTCTCGAGCCAGACCAAGGACAAGCTGGTGTCCAGCGAAGTGCGCGGGCCGGTCGAAGACGTGGTCAGCAAGGCCCTCGCCGACTGGCTGCTCGAGAACCCGCTCGACGCCAAGACGGTGTGCGGCAAGATCGTCGACGCCGCGCGCGCCCGAGAGGCCGCGCGCAAGGCGCGCGAGATGACACGGCGCAAGGGCGTGCTCGACGGCATGGGCCTGCCGGGCAAGCTCGCCGACTGCCAGGAGAAGGATCCGGCGCTGTGCGAGATCTACATTGTCGAGGGTGACAGCGCGGGCGGCTCGGCCAAACAAGGCCGGGATCGCAAGTTCCAGGCGATCCTGCCGTTGCGCGGCAAGATCCTCAACGTCGAGAAGGCGCGCTACGAGAAGCTGCTGTCGAGCGAGGCCATCGTCACGCTGATCACCGCATTGGGCACCGGTATCGGCGTGGAGGACTTCAACGCCGACAAGCTGCGCTACCACCGCATCATCATCATGACCGACGCCGACGTCGACGGCGCGCACATCCGCACCTTGCTGCTCACGTTCTTCTACCGCCAAATGCCGGTGCTGGTCGAGCGCGGCCATGTCTACATCGCACAGCCGCCGCTGTACAAGGTGAAGCTCGGCCGCAACGAGCAATACCTGAAGGACGATCCGGACCTCGACGCCTACATGCTGAAAGTGGCGCTGCAAGAAGCGAGCATCGAGCCGGGCGGGGGCAAGCCGCCGATCGACGGCAGCGCGCTGGAGGAACTGGCGCGCCAGTATGTGCTGGCCAATGGTGTCATCACGCGCCTGGCCAACTGGATGGACGGCGCGGCCCTGCGCACGATCGCCGACGGGCTGGCGCTCGATCTCGACACGCCGGCCGCCGCCGAGGCGAGCGCCGCGGCGATGGCCGCTGCCCTGACCGACGCCGAGGTCAGCGCCGACATCGACGCGCGCACCGACAAGCCGTTGCTGCGCATCAGCCGCCGTCACCACGGCAACGTGAAGTCGAGCGTGATCACGCAGGATTTCATCCACGGCACCGACTACGAGGTGCTGGCGCGCGCCGGCGCCACGTTCAAGGGACTGCTGACATCCGATGCGGTCGTGGTGCGCGGCGAGGGTGATCGGCGCAAGGAGCTGAAGGCCGGCGACTTCCGCGTCGCGATGGCATGGCTGATGCAGCAGGCCGAAAGCCAAGTCGGCCGCCAGCGCTACAAGGGCCTGGGCGAGATGAACCCCGAGCAGTTGTGGGAAACCACGATGGATCCCGCGGTGCGCCGCCTGTTGAAGGTGCAGATCGAAGACGCGATCGAAGCCGACCGCGTGTTCACGATGCTGATGGGCGACGAGGTCGAGCCGCGGCGCGACTTCATCGAGAGCAACGCGCTGCGCGCCGCCAACATCGACGTCTGACGGCGCCGGCGCACAAGTGGCTATAGGCTCGGGCGCCGGTCCGCGCCTGAGTCCGTCGGCGCTGCCGGTTCAACGTCGGCCTGCGCGCCAGCAGCACCGTATCCCGCGTTTGCGCGCCGACGAATGGGGCGCCGGGAACTTCGTTTGCTCCGCTGCCGCGTGACGCTCTACTCCGGGAGAACCCGCTTTGGCGGCCGCCTCGTGATGCTCGGCTTTGGTGGCATCGGGCAGGGTGTGCTGCCGCTGTTGCTGCGCCACATCGAGATCACGCCCGGTCAGATCGAGATCGTGTCACCGTCAGAACGGGGCGCCGACATCGCGCAGGAATACGGCATTCGGCGCTCGCCGTTGCGCATCGATCGCAACAACTACCGGCGTGAGCTGCAAGCCCGCCTCGGAGCCGGCGACCTGCTGCTCAACCTGTCGCTCGAGGTCAGCAGCAAGGCCCTGATGGAGCTGTGCCAGCGGCGAGGCGCGCTGTACGTGGACGCCAGCACCGAACCCTGGCCGGGCGGCTACGCCAACCGATCTTTACCGCCCGCGCTGCGCACCAACTACGCGTTGCGAGAGGACGTGCTGGCGCTGCGCCACAACGCGCAGAACTGCAACACGGCGATCATCACGCTGGGTGCGAACCCGGGCCTGGTGTCGTTCCTGGTGAAGCGCGCGCTGCTGGAGCTCGCCGGCCCCGGTACGCCGGCGCCGCACACGCGCGAAGGGTGGGCGCATCTCGCGCAGCGGCTGGATGTGCGTGTGATCCACGTCGCCGAACGAGACGACCAGATCAGCCAACGGCGCAAGCAGCGCAACGAGTTCGTCAACACGTGGTCGAGCGACGGCCTGATTTCAGAAGGCCTGCAGCCGGCCGAGCTCGGTTGGGGTTCGCACGAGCGCCAACTGCCGGACGACGGGGCACGGCACGAGTCGGGTTGCCGGGCCGCGATCTACCTGAAGCGGCCCGGGGCCGGCACGCGCGTGCGCACCTGGACGCCGCTGGCGGGACCGTTTCTGGGCTACCTGATCACGCATGCCGAGTCGATCTCGATCGCCGACCATCTGACGGTCGGTGATCCGGCTCGGCCCGCGTACCGGCCGACCGTGCACTATGCGTACCATCCGTGCGACGACGCGGTGCTGTCGCTGCACGAACTGGCGGGTCGCCAGTGGCGCCCGCAGGACAAGACGCGGCTGATGCGCGACGACATCGTCTCGGGTCGCGACGAACTCGGCGTGCTGCTGATGGGCCCGCGCCACGGCGCGTTCTGGTACGGCTCGCGCCTGACCACCGAAGCGGCGCGCCGGCTCGCGCCGCACAACAGCGCGACCACGCTGCAGGTGGCGGCGCCGGTGATGGCCGGCGTCGAGTGGGCCATCCGTCATCCCGAGCGCGGCGTGCTCGAGCCCGACGACCTGCCGCATGACGAGATGCTGCGGGTGATCGGGCCTTACCTCGGCGAGCTGGCCGGCGTGCACAGCGATTGGACGCCGCTGCAGCATCGCGCGACGCTGTTCGACGAGGAGCTCGATCGCTCCGACCCGTGGCAGTTCGTCAACTTCCGCGTCGATCGCTAGTGCATCGGATGCATCCAATGGATCCGGCCGCATGCACAGGCTCCAGCGGCAGGCGAGCCGCCAGCTGCAGCCCGTCACACGACGGGATCGTCCGCGCCCGAGGAGTCCAGCGGCCCTGCCCCGGCCGCCCCTGCGCGTGCAGCACGGTCGTCGCTCGAAGCGTCGTCCGCGGCATTCGGAGCGTCGTCGGGCATCGATCCGGGGGCGATGCCGCCTAGCAGCGCGCCGATCGCCAGCCCCACGGCGCCAAGTGCCAACGGCTGCTCCTCCACAAGGCGGTGGTAGCCGCTGCGCGCGCGCTCGGCCTGGTGGCGCGCCCGCAGCGCCGCTTGCGACGCGGCGTCGCGCACCGCATGCGCCGATTCCGCGGCCCGCCGCGCGCCGTGCGACATCGTTTCCCGCATCCCGCCCGAGGACGGCTCGCGGGGCTGCAGCGGACGTTGGCGATCGGCCACCATGAGCCACGCCAGGCCGATGCCGACGAGTGCGAGCGGAATCGGGTCGCGGCGCACCGACTCGCCGAGGTGCTCGAAGTACTGGCGGGCGCCGCTGCGCCTGAGGTAGCCGTACGCCTGATCAACCAGCTGGCCCGGCGTCAGGCGCTCCTCGAGCGCACTCAGCGTGCGGTCGAGCTCGCCGCGGGTGCGTTCGATCTCGGCCTGGATCTCTTCGGGGGGACGTTGCCCGTTGGTCCGTGCAGGGGTGGTCATTGCAGGTGCTCCCGCGCGAGTTGTCGGTCCTGCCGCAGCGACTCCAGGGTGCGTTGCGGCGCCAGGTTGCGGGCCTTCAGCCTCTGCCGGCCGCTGCGCAGCGCGATGGCGCCGACGATGCAGACGACGGCGCCGACGATCAGCGGCGCCAACCACGGTGCCACCTGCGGCGGCAGCATCATCATGAGAGCCGCCACGGCGGCGCCGAGCAGCACCAGCACGCCAGCAAAGAGGATCGCACCGCCGATCGCGACCGCGCCGGCGCCGCGTCCGGCATCGCTGACCCGCTGCGTCAGCTCGACCTTGGCCAGCTCCATTTCGTCGTGCACCAGCGTGGTCGTCTCGCGCCACAGGTCTGAGAACAAGCCGGCGATCGGGCGGTTGCCGGTTGCTGCGCGGCCGGCGCCATCGCCGCTCGTGCTTGGGTTCATGGCCATGCTCGTCTCCTAGTCGTTGGATGCCTTCATCGCGCGTGCCGCGATGAAACCGGTGGCCAGCGCGATGCCGAAGAACGCCATCGGCTGGCGGCGCGAGAACGATTCGACGCCGCGCAACATCGCGCCGATGTCATTGCCGCGCAGTGCCTGCGAGACGCGCTCGAGGCCGTCGGCGGTCACGCCGGCCAGACGCGCCACCGCGTCGCTGTCGGACTGGCTGCGGCGTGCGCCCTCGTGCAGCGCGTCGGCCACCCGCTCGATGCCATCGGCGGCAGCGTCTTTGCTGTGCTCGATCTCTTCTCGGACGCCGTGCTTGGCGTCGCGCCAAGCGCCCGAGGCCGCGCTCTTGGCGGCCTGCGCGGCCTCGTCGGCGAAGCGCGGGCGTTGGCCCGGGTCGGTGGTGTCGGTCATGTCGTGCTCCTTCGGTTCGAGGTCTTCGCGGCAATTGCCGCTCCCGTGGTTCCTCGGCACGGAATGTGGCTTGCCGGCCATGCTCGATGGCCACCACGCTGGCGCGCGACGACCAGGCCCCACCCGCGGGTGGGGCCGAGATGGCGACGCGGCCGGTGCGTGCGACACGGCTGGTGCGGGGTGTCGTTCGGCAGGTGCGCCGCGACCGGCTGTCGATCGTTGCCGCCGGTGTCGCGTTCTACGGGTTGCTGGCGGTCTTCCCTGCGATCGCTGCGGTGGTCGCGGTGTACGGCCTGCTGCTCGACCCGGCGCACATCGGTCAGCAAGTGGCCGCCTTGAGCGGCCTGCTGCCGCAGCAGGCGCTCGACGTGCTGCTGGTGCAGATGCAAGGACTGGTGCAGGCGGACCGGCGCTCGCTCGGTTGGGGTGCGGCCGGGGGCCTGCTGCTGACGCTTTGGAGCGCCAGCAAGGGCGTGCGCATATTGATCGAGGCACTGAACATCGCCTACGACGAGCGCGAGGAGCGCGGTTTCCTGCGCCGCCAGCTGCTGGTGTTGCTGCTGACGCTGGCCGGCGTGTGCGCGGTCGTGATGGCGATCGCCGCCGTGGCCGTACTGCCCGCCGTGCTGCGCTTTCTTGGCCTGTCGGGCGTGCTCGAGGGGGTGATCCGCTACGCGCGCTGGCCCGTCATGGCGGTGCTGGTCGTCGGTGGGCTGGCGGTGATGTACCGCTACGGACCGAGCCGGCAGCGGCCGGACTGGTCTGCGGTGCGCTGGGGTGCGATTGCAGCGGCTGTTTTGTGGCTCGGCGGGTCGGCACTGTTCTCCCTCTATGTGTCGAACTTCGGCAACCTTGACCGCACCTATGGCTCGGTGGCCGCGATCGTGGTGCTGCTGATGTGGTTCCTCGTCTCGGCCTATTCGGTGCTGCTGGGCGCCGAACTGAACGCCGAGCTCGAGCGCTCGCCGCACGAGCGCGCTTGAAATCGCGGCAAGCAGCCGCTCGGTGTCGGCGTCAGCGCCCCTTGAACTGCGGCGGCCGGCGCGCCGCCATCGCGGCAATGCCTTCTTGGAAGTCGTCGGTCGCGTAGTGCGCGGTTTGCTGCGCGCTCTCGTGCGCCACAGCGATGCGGATCTGGTCGAGCAGGCCGCGGCGCAGCGTCGCGCGGGTTGCCCGCACGGCGATCGGCGCCGACAAGGCGATCTCGGCGGCCAGCTCGAGCGCGCGCGGGCGGACCTGGTCTTGCGCGACCAGCACGTCAGCCAGGCCGATGCGCAGCGCCTCGTGGCCATCGATGCGCCGCCCGGTGAAGAACAGCAACGCTGCCTGCTGCGCGCCGACGACCCGCGGCAGCGTCACGGTGAGGCCGAAGCCGGGGTGGAAGCCGAGCCGGTTGAAGTTGGCCGAGAAGCGCGCTTGCGCGCAAGTGACGCGAAAGTCGGCCGCCAGTGCAAGCCCAAGGCCGCCGCCGATCGCCGGGCCGTGCACGGCGGCGACCACCGGCTTGGTGCAGGCGAACAGGCGGATCGCCTCGCCGTACAGCGGATTGACCGCGTGGGCGCTGCGCTGCGGCGGGTTGGCCGAGCGCGTGCTCAGGTCGGCTCCCGCGCAGAAGGCGCTGCCGCTTGCGGCCAGCACGATGGCGCGGCAATGCACGTCGTCATCCAGCGCCTCGAATGCGTCGGCCAGCGCAGTGATCAGCGCCACGTCGAAGAAGTTGTGCGGTGGCCGGCGGAGCTCGACCACGGCCACGTGGCCGTCGAGTTCAACGCCGATGTCATCGGCTGCAGGAGTGGCGGTCATCACGGCCCCAGTGTGTCGAAGGCGCGATCAAAACGACGTCGCGTCAGCGACGGCCAGAAGGCGGCCGCACCGCCAGCGATGGCTGCGCGCCCCAAGGCCTGCGCCCACCAGGCGTCGCTGCCGAACTGCCCGCGCCACGCCCACAGACGCCGTGTCGCAAAGTGCAGCGGGTGCTCGCGTGTGAAGCCGATCGCGCCGTGCACCTGGTGCGCGATGCCGGCCGCGCGCGTGGCGGCTTCGCCGGCGCGCACCTTCGCCGCCGCGATGGAAAACGGCGCCGCCGGCGCATCGCGCGCGGTCACGCTCGGCGCATCGGCGGCCGCGGCGAGCGCCGCCATGCGCGCGGCAGCCGTGTCGCCGGCCATCAACGCCAGCTGCTGTTGGATCGCCTGGTTCCTGCCGATCGGCTTGCCGAACTGCACGCGCTCGGTGGCGTACCGCACCGATTGTTCGAGCGCGGATTCCAGCGCCCCGACCACCATCAGCGCACGCGTCAGCGCACCCAGCGTCCACACCGGCTGGGCCAGCGCCAACGGGCTGGCCGCTTGCGCGATGCAGCGCGCACCATCGAAGCGCAGCGTGTCCGACGGCATGCGTGCGTGATCAAGATGCGGCTCGCAGCGCACGGCAGCCTGGCGCAGATCCACCAGTGCCAGCTGGCGCTCGCTCGACGACACGAGCGCGGTCGGCGCATGGCGCGCCCAGGCCACGTGCGGCACCGTGCCCTCCAGGCGCGGCTCCGACCCGCCGCCGATCAAGCGCAGTGTGTTGCCGCAACCCTGTTCGATCAGCACGATCGGGCCCGCGGGCGCTTCGACGCCGGCCAGCGAAAGCAGCAGGTGCGCGACCATCGTCTCGGGCACCGGCAACGGCACCTGCCAGTAGCCGATCCCGTGCAGGATCGGCACCGCGGCGCTCCATGTGGCAGCGATACCGCCGGCTTCTTCGGTGGCCAGGGCTCGCGTGAAGCCGTTGTCGACGACCCGCTGCCACAGGGCGTCGTCGAAGGCCCCGGCTTCGACGCGCTCGCGCGCCGCCTTGTCGACCCGCTCGGCGAACAGGCGCTGCACGCTGTGCCCGATCAAACGCTGGTCCTCGCTCATCGCAGGTCCAGCCCTTTGGCAATGATGCCGCGCAGGATCTCGCGCGTGCCGCCGCGCAACGAGAACGACGGTGACGCCAGCGTCGTGTAGCGCAGCGCCTGGTCCAGGGCGGAGTCGGGCTCGACCGCGCCACCGAACAGCTCGTGCGCCAAGTCGGGCATCGATTGCTCGACCAGCGCCCCCTGGTCCTTCACCAGTGCCGCCGGCAACGCCGGGTTCTCACCGCGCGCCAGCATGCCGGCCACGCCGAGCGACATCTGGCGCAGCGCCGCGTAGTGCGCCACCACGCGCCCGAGCGCCACCGCATGACGCGGGTTGTCGGCATCGGCCGCATCCAGCATCTCCAGCAGCAGTTGCGTGCTGCTGAGGTAGCGCTCGGGACCGCTGCGCTCGAACGCGAGCTCAGCGCCCACCTGCTGCCAGCCCTCGCCTTCGGTGCCGATCAGGTGGTCGTGCGGCACGCACACGTCGTCGAACGTGACCTCGTTGAAGTCGTGCTCGTCGAGCTGGTTGACGATCGGCCGCACGGTGATGCCCGGGGTCTTCATGTCGAGCAGCAGCTGCGACAGGCCGGCGTGGCGGTTGTCGGCACGTCCTGCGGTGCGCACCAGCACGATCATGTAGTGGGCCACGTGCGCGCGCGACGTCCAGACCTTGCGGCCGTTGATCACCCAACCATCGGCCGTGCGCACTGCTCGTGTGCGGATCGAAGCCAGGTCGGAGCCCGCATCGGGCTCGCTCATGCCGATGCAGAAGAACGCCTCGCCGCGCACGATGCGCGGCACGTAGCGCGGCGCAAGCACGTCGGGCGAAAAGCGCATCAGCAAGGGTCCGCTCTGCCGGTCCGCCACCCAATGTGCTCCCACCGGCGCGCCGGCGGCCAGCATCTCCTCGAGCACGACGTAGCGCTCCAGCGACGAGCGCTCGTGGCCGCCATAACGCCGTGGCCAGGTCATGCCGATCCAACCGCGCGACGCCATCGCGCGCGTGAACTGCGCGTTGGCACCAGACCAGTTGCGCACGCGCCGCGACACCGGCACGCCGGCCAGCTGCTCGGCGAGGAATGCGCGCACCTGCGCGCGCAACGCCTCGCACTCGGGCGGCAACAAACCCGGGCTGATGCGCAAGCCCTCCATCGGTCGGACCTCCTCGGGTTTTCTCGGCTGCTGCTGCGGGGCATTCTCAAGTGAACTCGATGCCTGAAGCAACCGCCTTCGTGTTTTGGACGATGGGCGACACGACACCTCCTGCCACCGGGCCTCTGGCCGGCGTGCGTGTGCTCGACCTGACCGCCGTGGTGCTGGGGCCGCTGGCCACCCAGATCCTCGGCGACTACGGCGCCGACGTGATCAAGATCGAGCCGCCCGAGGGCGATCGCATGCGCGCCAACGGCACCACGCGCAACCGCGGCCTGAGTTCGATATTCCTGGCGATCAACCGCAACAAGCGCTCGTTGTGCATCGACCTGAAGTCACCCGACGGCGTCGCGGTGATCCAGCGCCTGCTGCCGACGGTCGACGTGATGGTGCACAACATGCGGCCCTCGGCGATCGAGCGCCTCGGCCTTGGATACGGCGCGGTGGCCGCGGACAATCCGCGCCTGGTGTACTGCGTGGCGCCGGGCTTCGGCAGCGGCGGTCCCGACGCCGAGAAGCCAGCATTCGACGATGTGATCCAGGCCGCCTGCGGGCTCGCCGCCCTGCTGGGCCATACCGACGGCAAGCCCGATTACGTGCCGTCGCTGATCGCCGACAAGACCGCCGGGCTGGCGCTGACCAATGCGGTGCTCGCCGCGCTGTACGAGCGCGAGCGCAGCGGGCGCGGCCAGTTCGTCGAGGTGCCGATGTTCGAGACGATGGTCGTGTTCATGCTGGCCGAGCACCTGGGCGGCCTGAGCTTCGATCCGCCGCACGGCGGCGCCGGCTACCAGCGCCTGCTGTCCGGCGGCCGGCGCCCGGCGCCGACGCGCGATGGGTACGTGGCGATGCTGCCCTACAGCGGCGCACAGTGGCGCCAGTTCTTTCAGCGTGCCGGCCACGAGGACGTGGCGTCGAAATACAACTTCGACGATCGCCACGAGCGCAACGCGCGCATCCGCGAGATCTACGACGACATGGCGCGGGTCACTCGACGCATGACCAGCGCACAGTGCCTGGCGCTGTGCGAGGCCCTCGACATCGCGGCGACGCGCATCTACACGATCGACGAGCTGCCCGCTCACCCGCACCTGCAGGCCGTGCGGCTGTTCGAGCACCAACGCCATCCGAGCGAGGGCGGAATCGTCGGCGTGCGGCCGGCGACGCGCTTTGCGCGCACGCCGGCTTCGTTGCGCCGACCCGCCCCGCTGCTCGGCGAGCACAACGACGAGGTGCTGCGCGAAGCCGGCTTCGACCCGGCACAGATCGCCCAGCTGAAAGCCAGCCGCGTGATCGTCACGCAGGCGCCGCGCGACTGAGCCGAAGTGCGCGGCGCCGCGCGCGTCAGCCGGCCAGTTTGATGAACGCGACCGCGGCGCCGAGCGTGTCTTCGGCGATCGCGTAGCGGCCGATGTTGGGAATTTCGGTCGGCTCCATCAGCACCTTGCCGCCGAGCGCCTTGGCGCGCGCCGCGGTCGCGTCGCAATCGGCCACCGCCACGTAGGGCAGCCACATCGAAGGCGCGTCGGCGCGCACCGAGTGCATCAGCCCGCCGCGGCTGATCTCGCCCGTCTTCACCATGTAATACGTGCCGTCGTCGCCGAGGTCCATGGTGTCGTGCGTGTAGCCGAACACCTGCTCGTAGAACGCGAGCGCGCGCGCGTCGTCGGTGGTCCACAGCTCGTTCCAGCACCAACCGCCGATCGGTGTCCTGGCGGGGTCGGGGTGATCGCCCTGGCTGCTCTTCCAGATGCTGAACGTGGCCCCGGTGGGATCGGTGAGGGTGGCGCCGCGGCCGAACGGGCCAAAGTCCATCGGTTCCGACACGGCGCGGGCGCCGGCGGCCAAGGCGGCGGCATAGCAGGCATCGACGTCCTCCACCGAGATGTAGCTCAGCCAGCTCGGCCGCTCGGTGGGCGCCACATGGCGGTAGCCGCCGATGCCCTCGCTGGTCGTGCCGTCGCCGTTGAGGATCATCGAGTAGCGCTGCGCGCCCATCGGCAGCGACTCGGTGTGCCAACCGAACAGGGCGTCGTAGAACTTGCGCGCTTTCGGGATGTCGGCCGACAGGTGTTCGAACCAGACGAACTTTCCGGGCAGGTGGCTCATGCAATTCTCCTGGCGCTGCAGCGATGTGGGACACGCAACATACGCCGGCTGCTCCGGCTTGAAAAGGGTCCACGGCGTTGCAGCCCGGGCGGCTCAAGCGGTCGCCGGTGGCGACGGCTTGCGCCACAGCAGCAACAGCGCACCCAGCCCGCCGAGCAGCACGGCAAACACGAGCAGCGCACCGAGCCAGGGCACGTTGCCCAGCGCGTTGAGCAACGCAAGCACCAGCGCCGCGGCACCAACGCGCCAGCCGAGCGCCGACGCGCGCGCAGCGCGCCAGCGCGTCAACGCCCAGTCGCCAAGGCCGACCGCCGCCGAGACATAGGCCAGCGGCAACGCCGCGAGGTAGGCCGCGACGACGAACAGCGCCAGCGGAATGCCGATCACCGTGAGCAACAGCAGCAGCGCCAGCACCGGCACGCACACCAGCCAGATGAAGCCGAGCAGCACACTGATGCCGGTGCGCTCGCGCAACACCCGGCTGGAGCGCGCGCTGACGACGGGCGCGAGCGCGAGCCATACCGAGGCCAGCACGACTAGACCGGCAGTCAAGACCCAGCCGATGGCGCCCACGCCCTGCCGGCGCGGGGGCGGCTCCGGCGACGCGGGTGTCGAAGCGGCACTGCCGCCCCACCTCGGCATCAGCTGCTCGATGCCGCCGCTCACTTGCGCGGCAGGATCCTGGTGCAGCGCCTCGCCGCTGCGGTAGCGCAGCTTGCCTGCGATGCGCGCGCGCGGCCCGAGCTCGACGTGACCCGATGTGGCCCACACATCGCCCGCGACCGGCGCATCGATCAGCACCCGGCCGCCGGCGGCCTGCACATGGCCACGCACGGCGCCGTAGATTCGCACCTGTCCGCCCGCCGCCGATACGTTGCCCACGACCTCGGCGTTGGGGCCAAGCTCCACCTGGCCGCCGGCGACGCGCAGGTTGCGCCCGAGCTTGCCGTTGACGTTGACCTGTCCGCCGGCGGCGTAGACGCTCTGGGCGACGGCGGCGCCGATGCGCACCTTGCCGCCGGCCGCGACGGCGTCGCCACCGACGGCGGCGTCAACGTCGACCGTGCCGCCGGCAACGAACAGATCGCCGCCGACCGCGTCGTGCACGGTGACCGTTGCGCCGCCGATGAACACGTCGGATCCCATGAGGCGCTCGGACACGGGGGCGTCGGCGGCGGCGGCGACGCCCGCGAGCGCGGCGGCGCACAAACACCCGGCAGCGGTGCTGAGCAGTCGCATGGGGTGCTCCTTTCGAACTTTCTCAGCGCGCTAGTCTCTGCAGCAGGAATCGCTGCAGGTCTTCGATCTCCGGCAGGCACACCGAATGCTCCATCGGGTACTCATGCCATTGCACGTCGTAACCGAGTGCAATGAGCGCGTCACGCGACGCCATCGCACGCGGCAGCGCAATCATTGGATCGAACCGGCCATGGGCCAGAAAGATCGACGTGCCCTCGTTGGCCGCGCTGCGCTCGGTCGCCGTCTTGTCGGCCAGCGGCAAGTAGCCCGAGAGACCGACGATGCCGGCCAGCTTGTCGCGGTGTCGCAAACCGGTGAGCAGCGCCATCGCGCAGCCTTGCGAGAAGCCGCCGACGACGATGCGCGAGCTCGGCACGCCGCGCGCCACCTCGCGCTCGATCAGCGACTCGACGATTCGCTGCGATGCTCGCAAGCCGGCCTCGTCCTCCCGCGCAGGGCCGCCGAGCGCCAGGATGTCGTACCACGCCGGCATCACGAAGCCGTTGTTGATGGTGACCGGGCGCATCGGCGCGTGAGGCAGCACGTAGCGCACGTCGCCCACCGGCTGCAGCGACATCTGCTCGCACACCGGCGCGAAGTCGTCGCCGCTGGCGCCCAGGCCGTGCAGGATGATCACGCTGGCTTGCGGGTCGGGCCCGGTTTCAAGTTCGATCGGAACGGTGTCGTTCATGCGGCCATGGTACGTCGGCCGCCTGCCGGGGCGACAATCGCGCCCTCGCATCGTTTTCCCCAGCCGAGATGACACGCATGATGCAAGCCCTCTTCACCCTGACGGTGCGTGCCGCGGCAGTGGCCGCACTGGCCCTCAGCGCCGGCGCCGCGAGCGCACAAGCGACCGCAGCGCCGCCGCCCGGCGACAGCCCCGCCAAGACGCTGCGGGCCGAAGTGGCGACGCCGGTCAATGCGGCACAGGAAGCGGCACGCGCGGGGCAGAAGGAGCAGGCCGAAACGAAGCTGCGAGAAGCCGCTGCCGTGCCCGACCTGTCGATGTTCGAGCAGGCGGTGATCGAGCGCGGGCGTGCCAGCGTGTCGTTGAGCGGACGCGATTGGGCGCAAGCCATCCGCTCGCTCGAAGTCGTGGTGCAAAGCAACCAGTTCGGCGGAGCCGATCAACTCCAGATGGTCGAGCTGCTGGCCAAGCTCACCTACCAGGAGAAGGACTATCTGCGTTCGGTGTCGTGGCTGCGCCGCTACCTGCAGGAAGGTGGCAGCGACGCGTCACTGCGCGATCTGCTGCCGCAGGCGCTGTACCTGGCCAACGAATACAAGGCTGCGGCCGAGGAACTCGAAACCCGCGTCGCAGCCGACGAAGCGGCCGGACGTACGCCATCGGAGCAGACCCTGCGCCTGCTGAGCAGCAGCTACGTGCAAGCCAAGGACGACGCCGGCTACGTGCGCACGCTCGAGCGCATGGCGATGAGCTATCCGAAGCCCGAGTACTGGACTGAGTTGCTGTCGCGCGTGACCAAGCAGCCCGGCTTCTCCGAACGGCTGTGGCTCGACGTGTACCGGCTGCGCTTCGCGGCCAACCTGATGCGCGGCGCCGATGAGTACGTCGAGATGGCGCAGCTCGCGCTCAACGCGGGCTACCCCGCCGAGGCGCTGAAGGTCATCGATCGTGGCCTGTCGCTGTCGTTGCTGGGCAATGGCAAGGATGCGGCCAACCACACCGCGCTGCGCGAGCGCGCCAGCAAGGCGGCCGAGAAGGACAGCGCCGATCTGTCGCGCGCGGAGAGCTCCGCACGCAGCGCGCGCGACGGTGACGCGCTGGTGAACCTGGGTTTCGCACACGTGACCGCCGGCACGCCGGCCAAAGGCGTGCAGCTGATGGAGCAGGGCCTGGCCAAGGGCAACCTGCGGCGTGCCGACGAAGCTCGGCTGCACCTGGGCCTGGCGCTATGGCAGGCGGGGCGCAAGGACGACGCCGTCAAGACCCTGGCCGACGTCAAGGGCAACGACGGTGCGGCCAGTCTCGCGCGCGTGTGGTCGGTGTTCGTGCGCAGCCCGGCCGGCAAGGTCTGACGCAGACGGCCTGCGACCCGTGCCCGCCCGCGCGGCTGCGCGGGGTTGTGTCAATGACTCGTGCCGGGGCGACCGAAGAAGTGGCAGAACACCTCCGATCCGTCGATCTCGCGTACGTGCAGGCCGTCGATCGGCTCGGAGAACGGCGCTGGCGGGGGTGCGTCGTCAAAGTCGAAGAGCTCCAGGCGCTGCGTGGCGGTCCATGCCGATCCGGCAAAACCGAGCTCGTGCCGCCTGAGGGACTGCGCCAACGAAGGCAACTCTTCCCACTCGAGGGCGCCGAACAGGCTGGGACGCGAAGCTCTGCGGTGGAAATCCGGCGAGCGGCGGAATGATGTGCGATTCATGATGACGACAGTGTGTGGCACGTTGTGCGCTTGGTATCGGCCGAACAACGCGTCCATGCAGGGGCAGATCGCACGCGAGCAACACGATTTCAAATGTCCCATTGACAGAACAAAGAGACGTTTGTACGGTGCGCGCCGTGACATCCGCCGTGCCGGTGCCCAAATACCATCAGGTCTACCTGGTGCTGCGTGAGCAATTGCACGAGGGCCGATTCAGCGAGGGTGTACCCGGCGAGATCGCATTGATGCACGAGTTCGGCGTCGCGCGCGTCACGGTTCGCAAGGCGCTCGGTCTGCTCGCGGCCGAGCGCCTGATCCGGCGCACGCCGGGCCGTGGCACCGTGCCGCTGCCCGCGTCCGTGGCGCGGCGCGACACCCTGCGTGGCGACAGCCAACGCGCCGGATCGCTGTTCGAGAACCCGATCGGCTTGCAGCTGCACACGCAGATCAAGGTGCTCTCGGTGCGCACCGTGCCCTGTCCGGCCTCGGTGGCTGAAGCACTCGAGATGGTCGAGGGCGAGCCGGTGCAAAAAGCGCAGCGCGTGCGTCTCATACGCGAGGGTCCGCTGTCGCACATCACCACCCACGTGCCGCAGGCGCTCGCGCCGTTCGGCCGCCGTGACCTGGCGCGCAAGCCGATCCTGATGTTGCTGGAACAATCGGGCGTGCAGGTCGGCCGTGCCACGCAGGTGATTTCGGCGCGTCTGGCCGATGCCGAGGTGGCGCGCCATCTCGACGTTGCCGTGGGTTCGGCGCTGTTGTCGGTGCAGCGTCTGGTGCTCGACCGCCGCGACCGCCCGGTGCTGTGGCTGCTCGGCCTGTACCGACCGGACCGCTACGCCTACCGCACCGAGTTGTCCCGCGTGGGCCGCATCGATGCGCGGGTCTGGGTCAACAAGCTGCCGTCGCCAGCCGCTGTTGACCCGAGGAGCAGCCGCCCGCAATGACCGTTGACCCTGCAATCCGGGCCGCAGCACCCCAATCGCTGGCGCAGAAGCTGATCGCCCGCGCCAGTGGACGCAGCGCGGTCAAGCCGGGCGAGTTCGTGACGTGCGAGGTCGACCTCGCGATGCTGCACGATTCCAGCGGGCCGCGTCGCTTGAAGGCGATGCTGGCCGAGTTGCAGGCGCCGATCTGGGACGCCGAGCGCGTGGTGCTGGTGATCGACCACCATGTGCACGAGCGCGACGACGAAGCGCGCCGCGTCGTGCGCATCGCGCGCGAATGGGCGCGTGAGCTGGCATTGCCCCATGTGTACGACAACCAGGGCATCTGCCACATCGTGGTGCCGCAGCACGGGCACATCCGACCCGGCATGTTCTGTGTCGGAGGCGACTCGCATGCCTGCACGGGAGGCGCCTTCGGAGCCTACATGTTTGCGGTTGGCACCACCGAGATGCTCGGGGTGCTGGTCGATGGCTCGATCTGGGTGCGTGTGCCGCAGACCGTGTTCATGCGCTGGAGCGGGCGCTTGGCCTTTGGCGTCACCGCCAAGGACATGATGCTGTCGATGATCGGGCGCTTCGGCGTGAACGGCGCGCACTACCAGGCCGTTGAATACTGCGGCGAGGCCGTGTCGGCGCTGTCGATGGGCGAGCGCATGACGCTGGCCAACATGAGCGCGGAGCTCGGTGCGCAGGTGGGCCTGATCGCGCCCGACGACGAGACGCGCTCGTGGTTGTGGCAGGCCGGTGCGCGCGACATCGAGCTCGGCGCGTGGAGCAGCGACGAAGACGCGCCCGGTGCGCGCCACAACTTCGATGCCTCGACGCTGGCGCCGCAGATCGCGCTGCCGGGCAGTCCGGCGCACGCACGCGACGTGGCCGACATCGAACCCACAGCGGTGCAGGTGGCCTACATCGGCGCGTGCACGGGCGCCAAGCTTGACGATCTGCGTGCCGCCGCGCGCGTGCTGGCCGGCTACCGCGTTCACACGTCGGTGCGCTTGTTGGTGGCGCCGGCCAGCCTGCGCGACCGCGAGGTGGCCGAGCGCGAAGGCATCCTGCGCCGCCTCGAGGAGGCCGGCGCGGAGATCCTGCCGAGCGCGTGCGGCCTGTGTGCCGCCTACGGAGCCGCGCTGCCGGAGAACAGCACCACGATCGCCTCGGTGGCGCGCAACTTCAAGGGACGCATGGGGCCCGACAGCGCGCAGGTGTTCCTGGCCTCGCCGTACACGGTGGCCGCGAGCGCGCTGCGCGGCCGCATCACCGACCCGCGCGAGGTGCTGTGGGATGGCGAGATCGAGGGCGTGCGCTGATGAGCCGACGCCGCCGGGGCGCCCCAAGGCGGCTCGCTCCCGCACGGGGGGAAGCGAGCGCGGCGAGCGAGGGGGCGCGATGACCATTCCGGCTGCGCGCTCGAGCCTGTTGCAGGTGTCTCGACGCCCCGGCACGGACAATGCGCTCGGCCACCGGGTCTGGCGACTGCCGGCCGACGTTGATACCGACGCGCTGGCGCCGGTGGTGTGGATCAAGTACAGCGCCGAGGTCATTGCACAGCACTGCCTTGAAGTGCTGCGGCCGCAGTTCGCGCTCGAGGTTCGCGCCAGCGACGTGATCGTCGCCGGACCCAACTTCGGCATCGGTTCGTCGCGCGAACAGGCGGCGGCGGCGCTGGTGCACCTCGGCATCGCGGCCGTGATCGCGCCGTCGTTCGGCGGACTGTTCTTCCGCAACGCGTTCAACGTCGGGCTGCTGCTGCTCACGTGTCGCGACGCCGAGGCGCTCGCCGACGGCGAACGGATCGAGTTCGATGCGCAGCAGGGCGTGGTGCGCTGTGTGGCTGACGCCCGCGGGCGGGAGCTTCAAGGCCGCGGCGCGGTGTTTCACTGCGAGCCGATTCCCCCCTTCCTGCTCGATCGCGTGCGCGCCGGGGGTTTGCTGCCGCAACTGAAGCGGCGCTTCCAGACGCAAGGGCCGCGCTGAGGCGGGTTCTGCGGGATCGTCAGAACCGCCGGCCCGTGCCGATCGACACCTGCGGCATGAGACGTGCGCGGGCGATGCCGTCACGCAGTTGCGCACGCTCAGGGTCGAACATGGTCTGCATTGCGCTCGCAAGCTGCGGAATGCCTGGCCGCGCGCCGAGCATCGGTGCCGCGCCCGATGCGCCGGCACGCGGATCGACGCGCCTGCGGCTGACCGTCGCCGCGTCACGATCGGTGTTCTGGTCTTTGGGAACCAGGCAAACCGGATCGAATACCAGCGCGAGGTTGGATGACAGCGGTTTGGCATGAATCACCACCGTGCCGACCCCTTCCGGAAGGCTGTGGAATACGTCGGCCTGCGCCGGCCACGCCGCTGCCATCAAGGTGACGGCGACCAGGTTCGGTGCGAGGCACGGCATTTTCATGGAACGTTCCGGCGTCGGTGGTGGGACGCGAGGTGCATGGCCTCGCGGTATGCAAGTCTCGCGCCGATGGGGCTCATGCGATCGCGCGGCGTGCGAAACGAACCGCGGCCGAGTGATCGATTCACGCGCCGGTCTCGCGCAGTGCGACTTGCGGCCGCTCAGAGGGAGAAGTCGTAATCGACTGTGACCGGCGCGTGATCGGAAAAACGCTGCGTCAGGTAGATCGACTCGCGCCGCGCCTTCGCGGCAATACCTGGAGTGGCCAGGTGATAGTCAAGACGCCAGCCCACGTTGTTGGCGCGTGCCTGGCCACGGTTGCTCCACCAGGTGTATTGATCGGGTTTGGCGTTCAAGTGCCGGAACACATCGACCAGCCCGGCCTCTTCGAGCAGGCGCGTCATCCACCCGCGCTCTTCGGGCAGGAAGCCGGAGTTCTTCCGATTGCCTTTCCAGTTCTTCAGGTCGATCTCCTTGTGCGCGATGTTGACGTCGCCCACCAGGATGAATTCGCGCTCGGCCTTCAGCTTGAGCAAATGCGGGTAGATCACGTCGAGGAAGCGGTATTTCGCGGCCTGCCGCTGCTCGCCGGAGCTGCCGCTCGGAAAGTAGCAGCTGATCACGCTGAATTTGCGCTTCGGCGTGTCGAAGCGCGCCTCGACGTAACGACCTTCGGCGTCAAACTCGTCGTGCGTCAATCCGGCGATCACGTCGCTTGGCTTGCGCCGCGCATAGACACCGACGCCGGAGTAACCCTTCTTCTGTGCGTAGTGGAAGTGGCCGCGCAGGTTGCCGATGCGCTCAAAGCGTCCGACCACGTCGTCGTGCTGGGCCTTGACTTCCTGCACGCCCATACAATCGGCGCCCGCAGCTTCAGCCCATGTCACGAACCCTTTGCTGGCCGCCGAACGGATGCCGTTCAGGTTGAGCGTGACCAGGCGAAATGCCACTTCGAGGTTCCTCCAATGAATGCACAAACCCACCGTGCCGATGCGCTCGCCCTCGAATTCGTGCGCTTCTCGGTCGACGCCGGCGTGCTGCGCTTCGGGGAGTTCAAGACCAAAGCCGGTCGGCTGTCGCCTTACTTCTTCAACGCCGGTGGTTTTGACGATGGCGCCAAGCTGGGCCGGCTCGCCGAATTTTATGCACGGCGCCTGATCGAGTCGGGTCTTGGCTTCGACATGTTGTTCGGACCGGCCTACAAAGGCATCGTGCTCGCGTCGGCCGTGGCGGTGGAGTTGGCGCGGCTGGGCCGCAACGTGCCCTTTGCGTACAACCGCAAGGAAGACAAGGACCACGGTGAGGGGGGTCGCCTGGTCGGCGCGCCGCTGGCCGGCCGCGTTGTGGTCATCGATGACGTGATCTCGGCCGGGACCTCGGTGCGGGAGTCGGTGGCATGGATACGCCAGGCGGGAGCGACACCGGCGGCCGTGGCCATCGCGCTGGATCGTCAGGAGCGTGCCGCCGAGGGCGGCGTTGACAAGGCGCACTCGGCCGTGCAGTACGTCATGACCGAACTGGGGATGCAGGTGGTGGCGGTGGCCACGTTGGCCGACCTGTTGGAGTATCTTTCAGCGGCGGGTGCTGGAACGCTCGCAGCACATGCGGGCCGCGTGGCGGCCTACCGGGACCGATACGGAGTCTGAGCACCTTGGTCGTCCAGCGCTCGCGAACAACAGACACCGCCACGGCACGAACGGGCCGCCTGCTGGCCCTCGGCACAGTGTTGTGTCTGGGCGCCGCGGCAGTGTTGCCGCAACGCGCGCACGCGCAGTCGCGCTCGAACGGTGGCATCTACACCTGCACCGATGACCGCGGCATCCGCCGCACGTCGGACCGTCCGATCGTCGAGTGCATCGACCGTGAGCAGCGGGTGCTGAACGCCGATGGCTCGGTCAAGCGGATCGTGCCGCCCACGTTGACCGCCGAGGAGCGCGCCGAGCGCGAGGCCGCCGAGCGCAAGATGGCCGAGGAACGGGCCGCGCTCAGCGATGCGGTGCGCCGCGATCGCAACCTGAAGGCGCGCTTTCCGAACGAAGCCGCACACCAGAGAGCGCGCGAGGCCGCGCTCGAGGTGGTGCGCGTGGGGATGCGTACGTCGCAGAAACGCATCGCCGAACTCGAGACGGAACGCAAGCCGCTGCTGAACGAAGTCGAGTTCTACCGCGGCCGCGCGATGCCGCCGCGCCTGAAGCAGCAGCTCGAAGCCAACGAGACCTCGGTGGCGGCGCAGCGCGACCTGATCCAGACACAGGAAGCGGAGCTGCAGCGCATCAACGGTCTCTACGATGCCGAGCTCGAGCACCTGCGCAAACTCTGGAATGGCGCACGGCCCGGATCGATCAATCTGGTGTCGGCCCCGGCCGCGCAGGCCGAACGGCGTTGAAGACCGCGATGCATCGACTGACCGCGGCAGTGCTCGCAAGCGGGTTGGTGCTGTCGGGCGGTGTCGCGCTGGCGCGACCAGCCACCTATCAGTGCGGCGAGGACCGCGAGGTCAAGATCGACTTCACGCCGCGAAAGGCGCAGTTGCACCTGGGCGACCAGGACCACACGCTGCAGCGCATCAAGTCGGCGCGCGACGGCCACTATGTGAACCGAAAGGCCGGCTACGAGCTGATCGCCAACAGGGGCGAACTGCGCTTGCGTGAGGGCAAGAGTGAAGTGCAGTGCAAGCTGAAGATCACGCCTTGACTTGAGCGATACGGTCCTTCGGCTTCGGCCGGCGCGGTCGCACTGTCTTCCTGCCGCGCGGTAGTCAGCGCGCCAGCTTCTTCTTCAGCAGCTCGTTGACCTGGGCCGGGTTGGCCTTGCCATGGCTTGACTTCATCACCTGGCCGACCAGCGCGTTGAACGCCTTGTCCTTGCCGGCCCTGTATTCGTCGATCGACTTCGGATTCGCAGCCAGAACCTGGTCGACGAGGGCCTCGAGCGCGCCACGGTCGCTCATTTGTTTCAGCCCCTTGCTGGCGATCAGGGCGTCGACGTCGAAGCCCTCGCCGGACCACAGCGCATCGAACACCTGGCGCGCTGCGTTGTTGGAAATCGTGCCGTCGGCGATGCGCGCGATCAACGAGCCCAGCGTCGGCGCCGCGATCGGACAGCTCTCGATGGATTGCTGGCCGGCGTTCAGTCGCTTGGAGACCTCGCCCATCAGCCAGTTGGCCGCCAACTTGGGCTGGCCGCAGCGCGCGCGCACCGCCTCGTAGTAGGTGGCGAACGCGAGGCTTTGCGTCATCATCGCCGCGTCATAGGCCGGCAGGCCATCGTCGCGCACGAAGCGCTCGGCCATGGCGCCCGGCAACTCGGGCATCGCGGCCTTGACCCGTTCGATCCAGGCGCTTTCGATGACCAGCGGGGGCAGGTCGGGGTCGGGGAAGTAGCGGTAGTCGTGCGCGTCTTCCTTGCTGCGCATCGCTCGTGTCTCGCCGCTGTCGGGATCGAACAGCACGGTGGCCTGCTCGATCGCGAGGCCGTCTTCCAGGCGATCGATCTGCCAGTTGACCTCGAACTCGATGGCCTGCTGCATGAAGCGGAACGAGTTCAGGTTCTTGATCTCGCGCCGAGTGCCGAGCTCGCCGCCCGGCCTGCGCACCGACACGTTGGCGTCGCAGCGGAAGCTGCCCTCCTGCATGTTGCCGTCGCAGATGCCGAGCCACACCACCAGCGTGTGGAGTGCCCGCGCGTACTCCACCGCCTCTGCGGCCGAGCGCATCTCGGGTTCCGTCACGATCTCAAGCAACGGCGTGCCGGCACGGTTAAGGTCGATGCCCGACATGCCATGCCCGAGTGCGCCGCTGCCCTCGTGCAGCGACTTGCCGGCGTCTTCTTCCAGATGGGCGCGCGTCAGCGTCACGGTCTTGCGCTCGTTGCCGAGCATAAACGGGACCCGCCCGCCCTGGACCACCGGCGTCTCGTACTGGCTGATCTGGTAGCCCTTGGGCAGGTCGGGATAGAAGTAGTTCTTGCGCGCAAAGATCGATTGCGGCGCGATGCGCGCGCCGATCGCGAGCCCGAAGCGGATCGCACACTCCACGGCTGCGCGGTTCAGCACCGGCAGCGTACCGGGAAGCGCCAGATCGACCGCGCTGGCCTGCGTGTTGGGCGCGGCACCGAACGCGGTGGGCGAGCCGGAGAACGCCTTGCTGCGCGTGTGCAGCTGCGCGTGCGTTTCAAGGCCGATCACGACCTCGTAGCCACGCACCAACGGGCTCGTCGCCATGGCGCTAAACCCCCGGCGGCACCGCGCGGTGCCAATCGGTGGCCTGCTGCAGCGCATGTGCCGTCTGCAGCAGCCGGGCTTCGTCGAAGTAGTTGCCGATCAACTGCAGACCCACCGGCATGCGTTGCTCGCCGAACCCCGCCGGCACGCTCATGCCGGGCAGGCCAGCCAGGCTCCCGGGCAACGTGAAGATGTCGGCCAGATACGCCTTGACCGGATCGTCGCCCTGTTCGCCGATCTTCCACGCTACGCTTGGCGCCACCGGGCCGGCGATCACGTCGCAATCCTTGAAGCAGCGCTGGAAATCGTCGGCGATCATGCGGCGCAGCTTCTGAGCCTGCAGGTAGTAGGCGTCGTAGTAGCCGTGGCTCAACACATAGGTGCCGATCATGATGCGGCGCTTCACTTCGGGCCCGAAGCCCTCGGCTCGGGTCTGACGGTACATCTCGAGCAGGTCCGCCGGCTGGGCGGTGCGGTGGCCGTAACGCACGCCGTCATAGCGCGACAGGTTCGAGCTCGCCTCGGCCGGCGCGATGATGTAGTAGACGGGGATCGACAGCTCGGTGCGCGGCAAGCTCACATCAAGCAGCGTGGCGCCGAGTTTCTCCAACTCGGCCAACGCGGCACGCACCGCCCCTTCGACGTCGGGGCTCAGGGTGGCGGGAAAGAACTCGCGCGGCAGCCCGATGCGCAGGCCTTGCAGCGGGCGCGACGCCGACGCGCCGGCCTGGCCCTGCGCAAGCGGCGCTGCATAGTCCTGCGGCGGCCGCTCGGCGCTGGTGGCGTCGCGCGCATCGTGGCCGCCCATCGCCGACAGCAGCAGCGCGCAATCTTCGGCCGAGCGCGCCAGCACGCCCGCCTGGTCGAGGCTGGACGCGAAGGCAATGATGCCGTAGCGCGAACAGACGCCGTAGGTCGGCTTGATGCCGGTCGTGCCGGTGAACGAGGCCGGCTGTCGGATCGATCCGCCGGTGTCGGTGCCGGTGGCCGCGGGAACCAGGCGCGCGGCCACCGCGGCGGCAGACCCGCCGGACGATCCACCCGGCACGCGGGCGCGGTCCCACGGGTTGCGCACAGGTCCATAGGCCGAGTTCTCGTTGGCCGAGCCCATCGCGAACTCGTCGCAGTTGAGCTTGCCGAGGCTGATCGCGCCGCTTTGCCGCAGCCTGGCCACCACCGTCGCATCGAACGGGCTGGCATAGCCGGCCAGCATCTTCGAGCCGGCGGTGGTCGGGGCATCGGCGGTGACGAAGACGTCCTTGTGCGCGAGCGGGATGCCGAGCAGCGGGCTGCCGTCGCCTCGCGCGCGGCGCATATCGGCCGACGCAGCCGCTTGCAGAGCGCCCTGCGCATCGACATGCAGGAAGGCGCCCAACTCGTGATGAGCAGTTATCCGTGCGAGCAGATGTTTCGTCAGCTCGACGCTCGACACGTCGCGCGCCGCCAGTGCCTGGCGCAGTTCGGCCACACCCAGGCGATCGGGGGTCATCGACAGCCTCCGCGCTGCGCGCTCCAGGGCGTGAGCGCGTCCGAGCAGCCGGATGCGCTCACTCGATCACCCTGGGCACAAGGTACAAGCCGTCTTCCACCTGTGGCGCGCTGCGCTGGTTGCGCTCGCGTTCGTCGGTTTCGGTCACCTCATCGTCGCGCAGGCGCAGCGCCACCGAGCCCAGTGCCGACAGCGGCGTATACAGCGGTTCGACGCCGCGCGTATCGACCTGGCGCATACGCTCGACGATGCCGAAGAAGCCGTTGAGCTGCGCCAGCATCGCGCGCTCTTCGTCGGCGCTGAGTGCGAGGCGTGCGAGATGCGCGATGCGGCTCACGTCTTGAGGGGTCAGCGCCATGGGAGGAACGTTGTGCAGGAATGCGTCCGAAGCCTTTCTTCGCACGCAGGAATCAAAGGGGGTGCTGTATTATCGCGCGCCATCGAAGACCCTCGCGCGCCCCGCTTGCGGCCGGCTTCTCTCGCAGCGCACGCCCGACGAACGCGAACAAATTGATCGCCTCAGCATGTTCGGATCCCTGCGCCGCTATTTCTCCACCGACCTGGCCATCGACCTCGGCACCGCGAACACGCTGATCTACGTGCGCGGCAAGGGCATCGTGCTCGACGAGCCCTCGGTGGTGGCGATCCGGCACGAAGGCGGACCCAACGGCAAGAAGACCATCCAGGCCGTGGGGGCCGAGGCCAAGGCGATGCTCGGCAAGGTGCCCGGCAACATCGAGGCGATCCGGCCGATGAAGGACGGCGTGATCGCCGACTTCACGGTCACCGAGCAGATGCTCAAGCAGTTCATCAAGATGGTCCACCCGCGCTCGATGATGAAGCCGAGCCCGCGCATCATCATCTGCGTGCCGTGCGGCTCCACCCAGGTGGAGCGCCGGGCCATCCGCGAAAGCGCGCTCGGCGCCGGCGCCAGCGAGGTCTACCTGATCGAGGAGCCGATGGCCGCGGCGATCGGCGCCGGCCTTCCGGTGAGCGAGGCCTCGGGCTCGATGGTGGTCGACATTGGCGGCGGCACCACCGAAGTCGGCGTGATCTCGCTCGGCGGCATGGTGTGGAAGGGCAGCGTGCGCGTGGGCGGCGACAAGTTCGACGAAGCCATCATCAACTACATCCGCCGCAACTACGGCATGCTGATCGGCGAGCCTACCGCCGAAGGCATCAAGAAGAGCATCGGTTCCGCATTTCCCGGCTCGGAAGTCAAGGAAATGGAGGTCAAGGGTCGCAACCTGAGCGAGGGCGTGCCGCGCAGCTTCACGATTTCCTCCAACGAGATCCTCGAGGCGCTGACCGACCCGCTGAACCAGATCGTCTCGAGCGTGAAGAACGCGCTCGAGCAGACGCCGCCCGAGTTGGGCGCCGACATCGCCGAGCGCGGCATGATGCTCACCGGCGGCGGCGCGCTGCTGCGCGACCTCGACCGCCTCCTGGCCGAGGAAACCGGCCTGCCTGTGCTGGTGGCCGAAGACCCGCTGACCTGCGTCGTGCGCGGTTGTGGCATGGCACTGGAGCGCATGGAGCGCCTGGGCTCGATCTTCACGTCCGAGTGACGTAGCCTTCCCCCATGCCACTGGGGACGCTCGACCGCACACCTCCGCCCTTCTTTCGGCAGGGCCCGTCGGCGCTGACCAAGCTCGCGGTGTTCTCGGCGCTCGCCATCTTCCTGATGGCCGCCGATTCGCGGCTGAAGTACACGCAGCCGATTCGCGCCGTGTTGGCCACCGCGCTCCTGCCGGTGCAGCGCGCGTTGCTGGTGCCGGTGGAGCTGGTGGAAGGCGGCAGCGACTACTTCATCGGCCTGCAGCGCGCGATCGCCGGCGAGCGAGACGCACGCGCCAAGCTGGTGGCGCAGGCCGAGCGCGCAGCTCGTATCGAGCAACTGACGGCGGAGAACGCGCGTTTGCGCGCGCTGCTCGACCTCCGCCCGGCGCTGCTGGTCAAGAGCCGCACCGCCGAGGTGTTGTACGAAGCCACGGACCCCTATTCACGCAAGCTGTTCATCGACCGCGGCGCCGCCGCCGGCGTGAAGCCAGGGTCGCCCGTCATCAACGACTCGGGCGTGCTCGGCCAGGTGACGCGTGTCTACCCGTTGACGTCCGAGGTGACGCTGCTCGCCGACAAGGACGCCGCAATTCCGGTGTTGAACCCGCGCACGCAGCAGCGCAGCGCCGCTTTCGGCGCCGGCGGCGGCGATACGATGGAGCTGCGCTTCATGGCCGGCAACGCCGACGTGCAGGAAGGTGACCTGCTCTTGACCAGCGGCGTCGACGGCGTGTACCCGCCGGGCCTCTCGGTCGCCACCGTGACCAAGGTTGACCGCAAGGTCGAGTCCGGCTTCGCGCGCATCAGCCTCGTGGCCAACGCCAAGGCTGACGGTGTGCGACATGTGCTCGTGCTTGACCCTCTCGGCGCGCAGATGCCACCACGCCCCGAGCCCGAGCCCGAAGCCAAGCCGGCGCGGCGCGGAAGCAAGCGATGAGCCGCGCAACGACGGGGCTCATACCGGAGCACACGTCATGATCATGCCGCGTGGGTCCGACCAGCTGCTGCTGCCGGTCAATCCGCTGTTCATCGTGGCGTCGCTGGTGTTCGCGTTGGGGTTCAACCTGATTCCGCTCGGTCGCCAGGCCGCGATGCCCGACCTGCTCGCGCTGGTGCTGGTGTTCTGGAACGTTCACCAGCCGCTGCGCGTCGGCGTGGGCATCGCCTTCGTGCTGGGCTTGTTGATGGACGTGCACCAGGGCGCCTTGTTCGGTCAGCATGCGCTGGCCTACACGCTGTTGAGCTTCCTCGCAGTGACGATCCACCGCCGGCTGCTGTGGTTCTCGGTGTTCGAGCAGGCCTTGCAGGTTTGGCCGCTGCTGGCCGCGGCGCACGGCGTCGCACTGGCGGTGCGGCTGGTGTCCGGCGGCAGCCTGCCGGGCTGGCAGCTGCTGATCGCACCGACCATCGAGGCCTTGTTATGGCCCGTGGCAGTGTGGATTTTGTTGGCACCGCAGCGCCGTGCGCCCGATCCGGACGAGAACCGGCCGCTATAACCAGTCCTGGTGCCGCGATGATCGAACTGCGCAACGTCGAAGTCGAGCTGGACCGCTTTCGCGGCCGCCTGATCGCCGCTGCCGCTTTCGTCGTGCTCGGCTTTCTGCTGCTCGGTGCGCGGCTGTTGTGGCTGCAGGTGTGGAGGCACGATGAGCTGTCGACGCAGGCCGAGGCCAACCGCATCGCGATCGTGCCGGTCGTCCCCAACCGCGGCCTGATCCTGGATCGCAACGGCGTCGTGCTGGCCACCAACTACTCGGCTTACACGCTGGAGATCACGCCATCGAAGCTGCGAGCGTCCACCGAATCGGTGATCGACGAGCTGGCGCAGGTGGTGGACATCCAGCAGCGCGACCGGCGTCGCTACAAACGGCTGGTGGAAGAAAGCAAGAGCTTCGAGTCGCTGCCGATCCGCACCAAGCTCACCGACGAAGAGGTGGCGCGCTTCATGGCTCAGCGCTTCCGCTTTCCGGGGGTCGAAGTGCGCGCGCGGCTGTTCCGCCACTATCCGCTGGGCGAGACCGGCGCGCACCTGATCGGCTACATCGGCCGCATAAACCAGACCGAGAAGAAGCAGATCGAAGACTGGGACGAGGAGCGCCAGGCCAACTACAAGGGCACCGAATACATCGGCAAGCTCGGTCTGGAGCAAGCCTACGAAGACGATCTGCATGGCAAAACCGGATTCGAAGAGGTCGAGACCAGCGCCGGCGGTCGTGCCGTGCGGCGGCTGAACAGCCAGGGCGCGACGCCGGGCAACACCCTGCGCCTGTCGGTCGACATCAAGCTGCAGGCGCTGGTGGAAGAGATGTTCGGCCAGCGCCGCGGCGCGCTGGTGGCGATCGACCCACGCAATGGCGAAGTGCTGGCGCTGGTCAGCAAGCCGAGCTTCGACCCCAACCTGTTTGTCGATGGCATCGACGTCGAGAACTGGCGCGAGTTGAACGAGTCGATCGACAAGCCTCTGCTGAACCGCGCGCTGCGCGGCACCTACCCGCCCGGCTCCACGTTCAAGCCGTTCATGGCGATGGCGGCGCTCAACAGCGGCAAGCGCGGGCCGAACACGGTGATTCACGACGGCGGTACGTTTCAGTTTGGCAACCACACCTTCCGCAGCCATGGCGACAAGGGCCTTGGACCGGTCGACATGAATCGCTCGATCGTCAAGTCGAGCAACGTCTATTACTACTCGTTGGCCAACGAGCTCGGCGTCGATCTGATGTACGAGCAGCTGTCGCCGTTCAGCTTCGGCCGCAAGACCGGCATCGACATCGACGGCGAAGTCACGGGGCTGCTGCCGTCCACCGAGTGGAAGCGTCGCGCCTACCGCAAGCCCGAGATGCAGAAGTGGTATGCCGGCGAGACCATCTCGCTGGGCATTGGCCAGGGCTACAACAACTTCACCGCGCTGCAAATGGCCAGTGCCACCGCAACGCTGGTGTCGGGCGGTCAGCGCTACAAGCCGCGGCTGGTGCGTGACGTCGAGGACATCGTCACGCACGAGCGCAAGCGCGTTGCGAGCGAGGCGATGGAACCGCTGCCGTTCAAGCGTGAACACGTCGAGCTGATCACCAAGGCGATGCACGGGGTGACGCAGGAAGGCACGTCGGTGCGCTCGTTCCTCGGTGCGCCGTACAAGACGGGCGGCAAGACCGGCACGGCGCAAGCAGTGTCGATCAAGCAGAACGAAAAGTACAACGCGGCGAAGCTCGAGGAGCACCAGCGCGACCACTCCTGGTACATCGCATTCGCCCCGCTGGAAGCGCCGACTGTCGCGCTGGCGGTGATCGTCGAGAACTCCGGCTTCGGTTCCGAGGCCGCAGCGCCGATGGCGCGCCGAGTGTTCGACTACCTGTTGCTTGGGCTGGTGCCGAGCGCTGAGGACATGGCGCTCACGCAACAAGGCAAGTCAGGCCCGATCGTCGGCAAACAACGCCCGGCGATCGACTATGCGCTGCCGGGAGCGCCGGCGGCTGCCGCGTCGGTCTTGGTACCGCAGCTCACCGACGTGCAGCTGGCCGCACGGGTGCGTTGAGGCACCGATGAGCGCCGTCTTCGAGCAACCGACCTTATGGCAGCGTGTGCGGCCGATGTTCAGCGGCTTCGACGCCACGCTGGCGGTCGCGGCGGCGCTGTTGGCGGCGGCCGGGCTGATCACGATGTATTCGGCCGGCTTCGATCACGGCACGCGCTTCGTCGACCATGCGCGCAACATGATGCTGGCGCTCGTCATCATGTTCGTCGTCGCGCAGATACCGCCGCAAAAGCTGATGGGCTTGGCGGTGCCGTTGTACGCAATCGGGCTCGCGCTCTTGGTGGCCACCGCGCTGTTCGGGATCACCAAAAAGGGGGCGACGCGCTGGCTCAACGTGGGCGTGGTGGTGCAGCCGAGCGAGATCCTGAAGATCGCCATGCCGATGATGCTGGCGTGGTGGTTCCAGAAACGCGAGGGCCGCCTGCACGCGCCTGACTTCGCCATCGCCGGGCTGCTGCTGCTGGTGCCGGTCGGCCTTGTAGTCAAGCAGCCCGATCTCGGCACCGCGATCCTGATCTTGTCGGCCGGCCTCTATGTGATCTTCTTCGCCGGCTTGTCGTGGAAGTTGATCATCCCGGTGCTGGTGCTCGGTGCTGCCGGCATCGTTGCGCTTGTCGTCAGCCAGGAGCGGTTGTGCGACCCCGACGTCGTCTGGGTCGCACTGCGCGAGTACCAGAAGCACCGCGTCTGCACGCTGCTCGATCCCACGTCCGATCCGTTGGGCAAGGGCTTCCACATCATCCAGGGCATGATCGCCATCGGCTCGGGCGGACTCACTGGCAAGGGATTCATGAACGGCACACAGACGCACCTGGAGTTCATCCCCGAGCGCACCACCGACTTCATCTTCGCGGCGTTTGGCGAGGAGTTCGGATTGTTCGGCGTGATCGGCCTGCTGCTCGGCTTCACGCTGCTGATCCTGCGCGGGTTGATGATCGCGGGCGAGGCGCCCACGGTGTTCGCGCGGCTGCTGGCCGGTGCGATAACGCTCAGCTTCTTCACCTATGCGTTTGTCAACATGGGCATGGTCAGCGGAGTGCTGCCGGTGGTGGGCATCCCTCTGCCGTTCATCAGCTACGGCGGCACGGCGATGGTCACGCTGGGTCTCGGACTCGGCCTGCTGATGTCGATCGCGCGCAGCCGCACGTTGATGCAGAGCTGATGGGCGCGCGGGCCGGGGCCGCGATGCCCGTCGGCGCAAAGTCGACCTCGGTCGGCGTCATCGGTATCGGCACGCGCCATCGTGGCGCGATGGCGCTGCCTGCGGAACGCAGATGAACGTCGGCGTTATCGGTGTTGGCAACATGGGCGGGGCGATGACACGGCGCCTGCTCGATGGCGGCTTCGAGGTCTGGGTGCGCGATATCCGCCCCGAAGCTGAAGCGGACGCGGTCGCGGCCGGTGCGCAGCGCGCCGTTGATGGCGCCGAGTTGGCGCGTCGCTGCCCGCTGGTGATCGTGGCGGTTGTCGATGCGGCGCAATGCGAAGCGGTGCTGTTCGGCGCCGGCGGTGCGTCTGCCGGCTGGCACGGCGGCTCGACGGTGATGCTGTGCCCGACGATTGCGCCGCACGAGGTCGAGCGCCTCGCGTCGCGGATGCTGGAGGGGCGCGTGGCCTGTATCGACGCACCGATGTCCGGTGGGCCACAGCGCGCGCGCGACGGTTCGATGAGCCTGATGGTGGCGTGTGACGATGCGGTGTTCGCGCATCAAGAGCCGCTGCTGCGATGGCTGTCGTCGCGCCTCGTGCGCATCGGCACAAGGCCTGGCGACGGCGCGCGCACGAAACTCGTGAACAACCTGCTGGCGGCTGTCAACCTCGCCGGCGCGGCCGAGGCACTGGCCTTGGCCGAACGCCTGGGTCTCGATCCGCAGCGCACACTGCAGGTGATCGACCAATCGAGCGCACAGAGCTGGATCGGCAGCGACCGCATGCAACGGGCGTTGGCCGGCGACTTCACGGCTCGCGCGCACACCAGCCTGCTGGCCAAGGACACCGTTCTGGCGCTTGAGCTGGCACGGCGCGCGCACATCGAGCCGCCCCTGGGAGCGGTGGCGCAGTCGTTGTTTGCACGCGCCTGCGACGAGGGGTTGCGTTCGCTCGACGACGCCAGCTTGCTGATGCTGATGCGTCGGCTGTTCGCCGGGCGCTGAGGCCTATCGGGGGCTCGCGCCGTGGTCCTCACGCGGCGGTACTCACGCCGCGGCGGGAGCCCCGGTCGTGGCGCGCGGGAAGCGCAGCGTGAACAACGCCCCCGGCCCTTGTGCGGAAGCGTCGCCGGCGCGCGTGTTGGCGTCGGTCAGCGTCACCGTGGTGTCGTGCTGGCTGGCGATCTCCTTGACGATCGCCAGCCCCAGCCCGCTGCCGTCGGTGTGCGTGCCCAGTGCGCGGTAGAAGGCGCGAAACACCAGCTCGCGCTCGGCCTCCGGGATGCCGGGGCCGGAGTCTTCGACCTGCAGCACGACGACCTGACCGAACGGATCGGGCGTCACGCGCACCGTCACCTCGCCGCCGGCCGGTGTGTACTGCAGCGCGTTGTCCACGAGGTTGCGGATCAGCTCGCGGATCAGCAGCGGCTGGCCGATCAACCGCGTCAGCCCGTCGTCGTGCTCGGGGCCTTCGTAGCCGAGGTCAATGCGCTTTTCCATCGCACGCGGCACGAAGTCGCGCACCACCTCGCGCGCCAGGCGCGACAGGCGCACCTCCTGCTTGCGCAGTGCCGACTCCTTGTCCTCGGCGCGCGCCATCGACAGCAGCTGGTTCACCATGTGCGCCGCGCGCTGGCTCGAGTGCGCGATCTGCTGCAGCGAGCGCTTGAGCGAACGTGCGTCCTGCTGGCCGCTGTCGATCTCGCGCTGGGCCAGTTCGGCCTGCGTGCGCAGACCCGCCAACGGCGTCTTCAACTGGTGGGCGGCGTCGGCGAGAAAGTGCTTCTGCGTGCCGATCGATTGATCGAGCCGGGCCAGCAGGTCGTTGATCGCGCGTACCAGAGGCGCCACTTCTTCCGGCGCCTCGAATTCGTCGATCGGGCTCAAGTCCTCGCTGCGGCGGCGCCGGATGCGCTGCTGCAACTCGTTGAGCGGCCGGATGCCGCGTGCCAGCGCCAGCCAGACCAGGAACACCGCGACGGGCAGGATCACGAACTGCGGAATGATCACGCCCTTGATGATCTCGGTGGTCAGGCGTGAGCGTTTGCCGAGCGTCTCGGCCACCTGCACCAGCGACGGCTCGCCGCCCGCGGCGACGCCCTGCACCCACAGGTAGGCCACGCGCACCGGCTCGCTTTGCACCTCATCATCGCGAAAGCGCAGTTCGTCGAGTGTGACCGGCTCCGCGTCGGGCACCGGCAGATCGGTGTCGCCGGCCACGTGTTCGCCGCGCGCGCCGAGCACGCGGAAGTACACGCGGTCGGTGTCGTCGGCGCGCAGCAACTCGGTGGCGACCTCGGGCAGGCGCAGCCGCACCTGCGCCGACCCCTTGCCCCCTTCGAAGGACACTTGGCGAGCGATGGTGCGCGCCATCTCGCCGAGGTCGCGGTCGTAAGGCTTGTTGGCGATGTTCTGCGCCACGGCATAGGTCAGCGCCAGGCTCATTGGCCACAACACCAGCAGCGGCGCGAGCATCCAATCGAGAATCTCGCCGAACAATGAGCGTCGCTCGGGTGGGAACGGCTGGAACAACGGCATCGGGTCAGCGGATCACAACAGCGGGGTTCATGAGGCCACATTCGCGCGGCGCGCTGCGGCACTGGCCTTGGAAGCGGGCCGACGGCTCCTCATGCCGAGACTTTCTCCAGGCAGTAGCCCAACCCGCGCACGGTGGCGATGCGGATAGGACCCTGCTCGATCTTCTTGCGCAGCCGATGGATGTAGACCTCGATCGCGTTGTTGCTGACTTCCTCGCCCCACTCGCACAGGCGCTCGACCAGCTGATCCTTGCTCACCAGCCGTCCGGCGCGCTGCAGCAGCACCTCCAGCAGTGATAGCTCGCGCGCCGACAGCTCGACCAGCTGATCATTGATGTAGGCCACGCGTCCGGTGGCGTCGAACGTCAGTGGACCGTGGCGGATGATGCTCGACGCGGTGCCCAGGCCGCGCCGCGTCAGCGCGCGCACCCGCGCTTCCAGCTCCTGCAGCGAAAACGGCTTGGCCATGTAGTCGTCGGCGCCGAGGTCAAGGCCCTTGACGCGCTGCTCCACGCTATCGGCCGCGGTGAGGATCAGCACCGGCAGTGCCATGCCGCGCGCGCGCAGCTTGCGCAGCACCTCGAAGCCATGCAGCTTGGGCAGGCCGAGGTCGAGGATCAGCAGGTCGAACGCATGGGCGGCGAGCGCTGCGTCGGCTTCGGTGCCGGTGCTGACCTGGTCGACCGCATAACCGGAGGCTCGCAGTGCGCGCAGCAGGCCGTCGGCCAGCACCCGGTCGTCTTCGGCGATCAGGATGCGCATCGACCTGTCTCCTTGTTGGCCCCCAAGCCGCCTTCGGCGGCGGCACCCCGTGGGGGCGCCGTCGCTTTGGGACGGCCCGGCGGCGACTCGCGCCGCGGCATGTGGCCTGCCTTTGCTTTCGTCTGCTCGGGTGATTCTAGGCAGCGCGACTGTCGGCGCGGGTGCGGGCGCGCCCTTGCAGGGGCCGAGAAACTACTGTACAAACATCCAGCTTGTTTGCCATAATCATCCCAACTCCAGGAGGACCACCGCGATGGATGCACCCGTGAAAGCGCTCAACACCGAAAAAGCCAAAGCCCTGCAGGCCGCACTGGCGCAGATCGAGAAGCAGTTCGGCAAGGGTTCGATCATGCGGCTGGGTGACGGCGAGATCGTCGAGCCGATCGAGGTGGTGTCCACCGGCTCGCTGGGGCTCGACATCGCGCTGGGGGTCGGCGGTCTGCCGCGCGGCCGAGTGATCGAGATCTACGGGCCGGAATCCTCGGGCAAGACCACGCTCACGCTGCAGGTGGTGGCGCAGATGCAGAAGGTCGGCGGCACCTGCGCCTTCATCGATGCCGAGCACGCACTCGACACCGGTTACGCGCAGAAGCTCGGCGTCAACTTGCAGGAGCTGCTGATCAGCCAGCCCGACACTGGGGAGCAGGCGCTTGAGATCGTCGATTCTCTGGTGCGCTCGGGCTCGGTTGATCTGGTGATCGTTGACTCGGTGGCCGCATTGACACCGAAGGCCGAGCTCGAGGGCGAAATGGGCGACTCATTGCCCGGCCTGCAGGCGCGGCTGATGAGCCAGGCGCTGCGCAAGCTCACCGCCACCATCAAGAAGACCAACTGCATGGTGATCTTCATCAACCAGATCCGCATGAAGATCGGCGTGATGTTCGGCAACCCCGAAACCACCACCGGCGGCAACGCGCTGAAGTTCTATTCATCGGTGCGGCTCGACATCCGCCGCACGGGCAGCATCAAGAAAGCCGAGGAGGTGATCGGCAGCGAGACCAAGGTCAAGGTGGTGAAGAACAAGGTGGCACCACCGTTCAAGAGCGCCGAGTTCGACATCCTCTATGGCGAAGGCATCAGCCGCGAAGGCGAGATCGTCGACATGGGCGCCGTCGCCGGTGTGCTCGAGAAATCGGGTTCATGGTACGCCTACAACGGCGAGAAGATCGGTCAGGGCAAGGACAACGCACGCGAGTTCCTGCGCGAGAACCCCGACATCGCGCATGAGATCGAGAACAAGATCCGTGATTCGATGGGTGTGCCGCTGTTGCCGGAGCGCGCGCCTGAATAGATCAGCGGACCACATGGGCCAGCCGCTGTCGCTGAAGGCTCGTGCGCTGCGCTGGCTGGCCAACCGCGAACACAGCTCACATGAGCTGCGCGACAAGTTGCTGCGTGCCGCAGGCGCCGAACACACGCCCGCTGAAGTCGACGAGCTGCTGGAACAACTGACGGCGCAGGGCCACTTGAGCAACGAGCGCTTCGTCGAGTCGCGCTTGCACGCACGCAGTGCGCGCTTTGGTAACAGGCGCATCGAACAAGAGCTGCGGCAACACGGTGTGGCGCTCGATGTCGACACGATGGCGCAGCTGCGCGCCTCGGAACTCGCGCGAGCGCGCGAGGTGTGGCGCAAGAAGTTCGGCGCGGCGCCGCGCGAGCCGTCGGCCCGTGCGAGGCAGGCCCGCTTCCTCGCCGCGCGTGGCTTCTCCGCCGAAGTGGTGCACAGAATCGTATCGATCGATCACGAGATCGAATCGAACTGACGGGCTTTGCCTCCGCTTGAGGCAGTGGCGGCTTCCGAGGCAGTCGTTAGGCTCAGCTTTGGGTTCTGCGCGCTCGCTCGCGTGCTAAATTGCGCGCGCCATGCGGCGCGCCGCCCTCGTGCGCCGTCGCCCGAAATCATGTCGCGCGATCTCGACGTCGCCGCGCGAACCGTCTTCTCCACTCCAGTTGAGCGTCCTCATGAAAATCCACGAATACCAAGGCAAGGAGTTGCTGCGCAACTTCGATGTCCCGGTGCCGCGCGGTTATCCGGCATTCACCACGCAAGAGGCACTCGAGGCCGCTCAGCGACTCGGTGGCAAGGTGTGGGTCGTGAAGGCGCAAATACACGCGGGCGGCCGCGGCAAGGGCGGTGGCGTGAAGCTCGCGCGTTCGCTCGACGAGCTGAAAACGCTGGCCGGCCAGATCCTGGGCATGCAGCTGATCACGCACCAGACGGGCCCGCAGGGCCAGAAGGTGCGGCGCCTCCTGATCGAAGAAGGCGCCGACATAAAGAAGGAGTATTACGTCGCCGTGTTGACCGATCGCGCCACGCAGAAGGTGGTGCTGATGGGCAGCTCCGAGGGTGGCATGGACATCGAGCAGGTGGCACACGACACGCCCGAGAAGATCATCAAGGTGTTCATCGATCCGCTCACCGGCCTGAGCGACGCGCAGGCGGGCGAACTGGCGCACGGCATCGGCATTCCGGTGGCCAGCCAGGCACAGGCGGTCACGCTGTTCAAGAACCTGTACCGCTGCTACATGGAAACCGATGCATCGTTGGCCGAGATCAACCCGATGATTCTCGAGGGCAACGGCAACATCAAGGCACTCGACGCGAAGTTCAACTTCGACGCCAACGCGTTGTTCAGGCACCCGGACATCGTTGCTTACCGCGATCTCGACGAAGAAGACCCGGCCGAAGTCGAGGCGAGCAAGTTCGATCTGAGCTACATCAGCCTGGACGGCAACATCGGCTGCCTGGTCAATGGCGCCGGTCTCGCCATGGCGACGATGGACACCATCAAGCTGTTCGGCGGCGAGCCGGCCAACTTCCTCGACGTGGGCGGCGGCGCCACGGCCGAGAAGGTGACCGAGGCGTTCAAGATCATGCTGCGCAACCGCAATGTGAAGGGCATCCTGGTCAACATCTTCGGCGGCATCATGCGATGCGACACCATCGCCGAGGGCGTGATCGCCGCGTGCAAGGCGGTCAACCTCACGGTACCGCTGGTGGTGCGCATGAAGGGGACCAACGAAGACCTCGGCAAGAAGCTGCTGGCGCAGTCAGGCCTGCCGATCATCAGCGCCGACACCATGGCCGATGCGGCGACCAAGATCGTTGCCGCCGTTCGTTGAACCGCCGCAGGACACACCATGAGCATCCTTATCGACAAAAACACCCGCGTCATCACGCAGGGCATCACCGGCAAGACCGGCCAGTTCCACACACGCGGCTCGCGCGACTATGCCAACGGCAAGGCCTGCTTCGTGGCGGGCGTCAACCCCAAGCGCGCCGGCGAAGACTTTGAAGGCATACCGATCTTCGCCAGCGTGGCCGACGCCAAGTCCCAGACCGGCGCCACCGTGAGCGTGGTGTACGTCCCGCCGGCCGGCGCGGCCGACGCCATCTGGGAGGCGGTGCAGGCCGACCTCGACCTGGTCATCTGCATCACCGAAGGCATTCCGGTGCGCGACATGCTGATGGTGCGCAACCGCATGAAGGCCAAGGAGGCCGCCGGCGGCAAGAAGACGCTGCTGCTCGGACCCAACTGCCCCGGTTTGATCACGCCCGAGCAGCTCAAGATCGGCATCATGCCAGGGCACATCCACAAGGCGGGCCGCGTCGGCGTGGTGTCGCGTTCCGGCACGCTCACCTACGAGGCGGTGGCGCAACTCAGCGAGATCGGCCTCGGCCAGTCGAGCGCGGTGGGCATCGGCGGCGACCCGATCAACGGCCTCAAGCATATCGACGTGATGCAGCTGTTCAACAACGATCCCGACACCGACGCGGTGATCATGATCGGCGAGATCGGCGGTCCCGACGAAGCCGACGCCGCACGCTGGTGCAAGGCCCACATGAAGAAGCCGGTGGTCGGCTTCATCGCCGGCGTGACCGCGCCGCCGGGCAAACGCATGGGGCATGCCGGCGCGTTGATCTCGGGCGGTGCCGACACCGCCGACGCCAAGCTGGCCATCATGGAAGAGTGCGGCTTCAAAGTCACCCGCAATCCCAGCGAGATGGCTCGGCTGTTGAAGTCCCTGCTGTAAAGCGAAACGCCGCGCACCTCGGGAGCGAGGGGGCGCGGCGTGCTCATGGTTCGTTCGTAGTAGCCCGCACGCGTTGCCTGCAACGCACTCTTAAACTCGCCGGCTGTTTGCCGCCGCCCGCGCAAGCGCCGGCGACCGCGTCGATCGACTCGGAGTCTGCATGGAACTCGCATCGCCCGCCTTCTGGGCGGCCCTTGGCTCAATCATCTGGGTCAACATCATCCTGTCGGGCGACAACGCGGTAGTGATCGCGCTGGCAGCGCGATCGCTGCCGCCGCATCAGCAGAGGATGGCGATCTTCTGGGGCAGCGCCGCGGCGATCGTGATGCGGGTCGTGCTGACCATCATCGCGGTCGAGATGCTGAAGTGGCCCTGGCTCAAGATCATCGGCGCGATCCTGCTGGTGTACATCGGCGTCTCGCTGATGCTTGACGACGACGAAGGCGAAGGCAAAGCCAGCGACGACAAAGTTGGCATCTGGAGCGCGATTCGCACCATCCTGATCGCCGACCTCGTGATGAGCCTCGACAACGTGCTGGCGGTGGCTGCCGCGGCCAAGGGCAACACCCTGTTGCTGGTGATCGGCCTTGCGCTCAGCATCCCGCTGATCATCTTCGGCAGCCAGTTGCTGTTGAAAGTGATGGAGCGTTTTCCCATCATCATCTTGGCGGGCGCGGCGCTGCTCGGCTTCCTGGCTGGCGAAATGCTGCTCACCGATCCGGCGCTGGTGGCGAGCATCGGCGAACTGCCGCATTGGCAGGTCAATGTCGGTGGTGCCGTGGGCGCTGCGCTGGTGCTGTCGATCGGCACCGTGATACGACGGCGTTTGGCCGCTCGGCGCGGGCACAAGCAATGATGGGCGGGTGTACACGGTCGGCCCGGCGTCGCAGCGCGTCGTCGGCCGCTCCAATCCAACGAGGCCTGCATGTGGGGTTGGATCTCGCGACGCCAGCGAGCCGACACTGATCCGGAACGCGAGCCGGCCCGCGGCGGGCTCGCCAACTACCGCCTTGAGCGGCGCATTGGGCAGGGCTCCGCGACGCAGGTGTTCCTGGCGCAGGATCGGCGCAACGGACGATGGATTGCCCTGAAGCTGTTGGAGCTTGGCGCTCGTCCGGCATCGGCCGAGTGGCACGACACGCTCGAGCGCTTTCGGCGCGAGGCCACGGTGTTGCATGGCCTGCACCACCCGGACATCGTCGAAGTGCTCGATGCAGGGCCGAGCGAGCGCGGCGCGTGGATGGCGCTGGAGCTCGTGCGTGGCTGTGACCTGTCTCGCTACACCCATCCGGCGCGCCTTCTGCCCCCGCCGGTGGTGGCCCGGATCGGCGCGCGCGTTGCCTCGGCGCTGGCCCATGCCCACCTGCAAGGGGTGGTGCATCGCGACGTCAAGCCCGCCAACGTGCTGGTCGACTGGGCCACCGATACGGTGAAGCTGGGCGACTTTGGCTTGGCGCGGATGGGCGAGCACACACAAACGCGCTCCGGCGTGACCTTGGGTTCGCCCGACTACATGGCGCCCGAGCAGCTTGCCGGTGGGGAGGTCGGCCCGGCCGCCGACGTGTATGGCGTTGGCGCCACCCTTTACGAGCTGCTCTCGGGCCAGCGCCCGCACCAGGCCGACAACCTGGGCGCGCTGCTGCGCGCCGTGGCGACCGAGCCGGCTCTTGATCTGGCGCAATTGCGGCCCGATCTCGATGGGGTGCTGTCAGCCGTGGTGATGGAGGCCCTGGCAAAGAGCCCGGCCGCGCGACCCGCCGATGCCGATGCACTGGCCACCCGGCTGCTGGCGTGTGCCGGAATTCGCGCTGCGGCACAGCGGCGAACCCCATGACCAGGGACTGCACTGAAGCGCTGTGCGCAGGTCGTTCCGAGGCACAATCTGCGCGCCCGCCGCCCAACGCACCGACGCCGCTGCCTACGCCATGAGCTTCGAGTATTTCCATGCCGTGGATGCCGGCCGGTCGCGCTCGAACAACGAGGACTCGGTCGAGGTCGATACCGTCAACGCGCTCGCCGTGCTGGCCGATGGCATGGGGGGCTACAACGCCGGTGAGGTGGCCAGCACGATGGCCACGTCGTTCATCAAGACCGAACTCGGACGCTGGCTGCAGGAGGCGGCCGGCCACGCAACCGACACCGAAGTGCGGCGCGCGATGGACATCTGCGTCGACAACGCGAATCGCGCCATTTTCAACGCCGCCAATTCCAATCCACAGTACGCCGGCATGGGCACCACGCTGGTGGTGGCGGTGTTCCGCGAATCGCGCTTGCTGCTCGGGCACGTGGGCGACTCGCGCGCCTATCGCTGGCGCTCTGGGCGCCTGTCGCAGATCACGCGCGACCACTCGTTGCTGCAGGAGCAGATCGACGCCGGCCTGATCACCGCAGAGCAGGCCGCGTTCTCGGCCAACAAGAACCTGGTGACGCGCGCGGTCGGCGTGGAAGACACCGTGCTGTTGGAGACCCACCTGCACGAAGTGCAGACGGGCGATGTCTACCTGCTGTGCTCGGACGGCCTGTCCGACATGGTCGACGATGCTGGCATCGCACAGTTGCTGCAGGCCCACGAGTCGATCGATTCCGCGGGGCCGGCGCTGGTGGAAGCGGCCAACGAGGCGGGCGGAAAGGATAATATCTCCCTCATTCTGGTCCGCGCGACCGCAGGCCCTGGGGGCACGGGCCGTTCGTGGTGGCCGTTCAAGCGATAGAGGGCGACTGCTGCGGCGACTGAACGCGCAAAGCTGCGCGTGCGGACATTCACTCGAGGACGAGCATGGGCAAGCTGGTGGTGTCACTTGATGGTGTGGTCATCAAAGAGGTCCAGATCATCAAGGACAAGACCACGCTGGGCCGCCGGCCCTACAACGACATCGTGATCGACAACCTCGCCGTCAGCGGGGAGCACGCCGTGCTGCAGATGGTGGGGCAAGACGTCTTCATCGAAGACCTGAACAGCACCAATGGCACCTATATCAACGGCAAGGCTGTCAAGAAGCAGCTGCTGGCCCACAACGACACGGTCGAGATCGGCAAGTACAAGATCAAGTACCTGGTCGAAGAAGGCGGCGACTACGAAAAGACGATGATCATGCGCCAGGGCGCCCAGGCGCCTGGTGCGGCCGGCGCATCGGCACCGGCGTTTTCGCAGACCTCGGGCCTGGGTGCGAACTCGGGCTTTGGCACGCTCGGCGCCAACAGCAATCCGGCATCGATCAAGGTGCTCAACGGCGCCGCCGCGGGCCGCGAGGTGGCGCTGACCAAAGTGGTCACCACTGTCGGCAAGCCCGGCGTGCAAGTGGCTTCGATCACCAAGCGGCCAGGCGGCTACGTGATCGCGCACGTCGAGGGCGCGCACCGGCCGGCCATCAATGGCGCACCGCTCACTGGCGACTCGGTCCATCTGAAGAACGGCGATGTGATCGAGCTGGCCGGCACGCAGATGCAGTTCATCCAGAGCTGAGCGACACCTGGGGTCACCCGTCGTGACGCTTGTCACGGCCTGCGCATCGTGTGCACCACGGGGTGGCGCCCGCAGGCGCGAACGCCAATTTCCCGCCTTGCATCATCGTGCGCTGCGCCGCAACATGCGCATGCCTGCTGATGCGCGCGGGGCGCCGATACCCAGCCGCGGCATGCTTCGAACGTCACGACACTGAGTCCCCACCCGAGCCGCACGAGGACGGCGACCACGACTTCCATGCAGATCCGTGTCCTCGGCTGTTCAGGCTCGATCGGCGGCACCAGCCGCACGACCGCGTTCCTGCTCGACCACGATGTCCTCATTGATGCCGGCACGGGTGTCGGTGATCTCACGCTCGAGGAGCTGAGCGAGATCGACCACATCCTGATCAGTCACTCGCACCTTGATCACGTGTTGTCGATCGGCCTGCTGGCCGACAGCGTGATGCGCACGCGTAAGAACCGCGTGCCGATCCAGGTGCACGCGCTGCCGGCCACCATCGAGGCGCTGCGCACGCACATCTTCAACGGCGTGATCTGGCCCGACTTCACGCGTCTTCCGTCGGCTGAAGCGCCAATGCTGCAGCTGGTGCCGTTCGAAATCGGCCAGACGATCACGCTGGGCGAGCGTCGCATCGAGGTGCTGCCCGCGGAGCACACGGTGCCTGCGGTCGGCTTCGCGGTGCACGGCGCCCCGGTGGCGCGGCGCGGCGCGTTCATCTACACCGGCGACACCGGCCCCAACCCCGCTTTGTGGACGCGGCTGCACGGCATGCGCATCGGAGCGTTGGTGATCGAGACCGCATTCAGCGACGAAGAGCGCCAACTCGCGCGCGTCAGTCGCCACCTGTGCCCGGCCGCATTGGGTCAGGAGCTGGCAAGGCTCGACAGCCCCACAACCGTGTTCATCACGCACATCAAGCCGGGCGAGGTCGACGCCGTGATGAGCGAGATCGCCGCGCTGAACAGCCCGCACCGCATCAAGGCGCTGACGCCGGGCCAGGTGATCCCGATCGACTAGTAAGGCGGTGTTGCCGCGGGGTGACCGGATGCGTCACACGGCAACATACACATCTGACGCGATTGGGCACTTCGGGTGTAACCAGCGTGAACTAACTCCCAAGCTGATGCCCGTTTGCCCGCTTTTGTGGCTGGCACGCCCTCTGCATTCGAACCAGGCGGAACCCAACCCACCAAAGCTCCCAAGGAGAGTCAACCCATGAAACGCGTCCAACAAGGTTTCACCTTGATCGAACTGATGATCGTCGTGGCGATCATCGGCATCCTGGCGGCGGTCGCGCTGCCGGCTTATCAGGACTACACGGTCAAGGCCAAGATCTCGGAAGCGATCCTGGCGTCCAGCCAGTGCCGCACGACCGTCGCCGAGGTCTATCAGACCGGTAGCGCGTCGGCCGCGCCGGTGGGCAATGACTGGGGCTGCGAGGTGACAACCGGACCGGCCACCAAGTACGTCAACACCATTACGACAGACGCCAACGGCGTCATCACCGTCACGACGACCGCCGATCCGAGCCTGAAGCTGGCTGCGAGCACGACCCTTACGCTGACGCCCTATATCGGCGCGACTGCGGCCGCCTTCACGACCAACGTCGGTACCCAGATCAGCGAGTTCCGGTGTGCCGCGGGTACGATGCCCAAGAAGTACTTGCCGGGCTCGTGCAAGTAACTCTTAGATCGCTGACCTGAAAGAGAAAGGGCGCTTCGGCGCCCTTTCTCCATTCACTCACAGTTCTGATCATGAGCTTTGCCAGAGACACCCCACTTTTGTTGCTGCTCGGATTGGGCCTGCTGGCACTCGGCTGGTTGATGCCTGGGCACTACCTGCCATGGTCGACGTTTCAGCAGCAGTGGATGGCCGGATTCGGCGGCACACTGATCGCCGCCAGCGTGTTTGTGCCGCAGGGCAAGGCCGTGCAATTCAGGTGGCCGTGGTTGAGCCGAATCGCATTGCTCTTTGCAGGCGTTCCCTGGGTGCAGTTGCTCGCCGGGCAACTCGCGTTTCTGTCCGACGCGCTGGTTCCTAGCCTGTTTCTCCTATCGTTCGCACTGAGCATGGCGGTCGGTGCAGCACTCGACGAAAGGCACGGCAAGCGCTGGCACAACGCGTTGATGGTGTCGATCATGCTGGGCGCCGCGATCTCGGTTGCGCTGGCACTGATGCAGTGGCTTCGCATCAGCGACAGCATCTACATCGTCGGGTTGCCGCTCAGCGGGCGCGCCTACGGCAACCTCGCGCAGCCCAATCACCTGGTCACCTTGTTGGCAATGGGCGTGGCGGCAACGCTGCGCGCCTTCGAAGAGCGGCAGCTATCCGGTGCGACTACAGCAGTGCTGGTTGCCTGGTTCGGGCTGGGCATGCTGACGACGCAGTCGCGCACAGCGTGGATGTTTGTCTTCTTGCTGGCGATATGGTGGTTGTCGATGCGCCACCGCGCGGTGTTGCGTTTGCCGGGGGTTTGGGTGGCCACCGGTGTCGTGGCTTTCGCGTTTGGCGTCTTGGTGTGGCCGTACCTGACCAATGCTCTTCAACTGGCACCCGCAGGCCTTGAAGAGCGAGTCGCAGCAGCAGGGCGGCTCACCATCTGGCAGATCATGTGCGACGCGATCGGTCGAGCGCCCTGGTTTGGCTATGGGTGGAATCAGGTGATGCTCGCGCAACAAGCCGCCGCTCTCGACAACCCGACGCAAGGCGAGATGTTCGAGAACAGCCACAACTTCGTTCTCGATGTGTTTGCATGGGTGGGTATTCCGTTGGGGCTCGTCATCGTATTGGGCATTGCGGCGTGGCTGGTCAAGGCGATTCGCGCCTGCAGGGACGGTTCCACCTGGGCCGTCTTGGCGGCAATTGGCGCGGTCTGGGCGCACGCGATGCTGGAGTTCCCGGTGGACTACCTGTACTTTGTCGTACCGCTAGGTTTGATGATGGGAACCATCGATGCCCAACGCTCACAGCCCCAAGGGCAGTCGAACCCATCGCTCCGGGCATCCGCCAGCGCGATGGGTGCGTTGACCGCCGTGCTCACTGGGTTCCTGTTCTGGACCGGCGTCGAATACATGCAGGTCGAGGACTCCGTGCGCCAGCAGCGTTTCGTGATGGCTCGAATCGGCACCGACAAGGTCAAGAGCGTTCCACCGCCCAACGTGCTGTTGATCGACGTCCCGCGCGAGTACCACCGGTTCTGGTCGACGCCGGTCACCGCGGGCATGGACACGGCGACGCTCGATTGGATGCGCAGCGTCACGCGTCGCACTGCAGCGCCGCCGGCAATGCTCCGGTACGCGCTGGCCGCAGGGCTGAACGGCCGCGCCGACGAGTCTGCGCGCACGCTAGCGCTGATCTGCAAGATGCATCAACCCGTTCGTTGCAAGGAGGGGCAGGACTCTTGGCGCGCCGCTCAGCAGCAGCACCCGCAGCTCAAGTCAATTTCCTTTCCTTAGTGCTCGTCGGCGTTCGGGGCGCTAGGATCGCGCCCGCAGGTCATGTCGACAGCGGCCCCGAACCTTAACTCGCGTATGTTTGTGCCACTGATGCTGCTGGCACCCGCGGTGCCCATGCTGCTGGCGTTCAATCTGCCGCCGTCTCCGACACTGCTGAACCAGTGCCTGGCGACCGGCCTGTGGGGCGCGGTGGTCTTCGCCAGTGACGCGTCGACCGACACTGCAGCAGCTGTGCGCGACGATTGGGCATTGGTCGTCGCGGCAATCGTACTTGCAGTCTGTGCCGCGCTGTCTGGTGCTGCCGCATCACTACCCGCACCCATCGCGATCTCGGCGGCGCTTCTCATTGGATGTGCTGCCGTGGTGTCCGTTCTGGGGGCGACCATCGGACGACACAGCGACGCGCCCAAGGTGTTCGCGTGGTTTGCTACCGGGCTCGTCGCGGCTGGCGTCGTGAGTGCGGTGATCGCGCTGATTCAGGTCTATTTGCCGAGCTGGTCCGACGGACGCTGGATTGCGCAGTCAACTCTGCCGGGGCGTGCAGTGGGAAACCTGCGTCAGCCCAACCACCTGAGCACGTTGCTGCTTTGGTCCTTGGTCGGAGCTGTGGGCTTGCACGAGTTGCGGCGCCTCAGACCGGGCTTTCTGTTTTCGCTGGCGCTGTTCCTGGTCGTTGCGTTGGTCTTGAGTGGATCGCGCACCGGTGCACTAGGTACTCTGTTGTTGTCGCTCTGGGCGTTGGTGGATCACCGCCTCACAAAGCCGGCTCGCGTGTTGTTGCTGCTGGCCCCGATCCTTTACGCTGCCGCATGGGGCAGCATCGCTGCGAGGCCCCATGTACCTTCCGGGACAGAGGATCGACTGGTCCTGCGATCGAATGGCGACTTTTCGAGTTCGCGCTTTGGGATCTGGTCGAACGCACTCGCCCTCCTTGGGGATGAGCCTGGCGCCGGAGTCGGATTCGGTGAGTTCAATTTGGCGTGGACGCTGACGGCCTTCCCGGATCGGCCTGTCGCGTTCTTCGATCACACGCACAACCTGGCGTTGCAGTTCGCGGTCGAGTTGGGGTATCCGATCGCCGTGCTGATGTTGGCGCTGTTGACGCTCGCACTATTTCAAGCTTGGCGCCGGGCTTGGCGTGCCGAAGGCCAGCACGGAATTGCCGGCAGGACTTCGTGGGTCGTGGTGCTGATGATCGGCCTGCATAGCATGCTGGAGTACCCGCTTTGGTACACCTACTTCCTGCTGCCGACGGCGTTTGCATGGGGCTTCTGTCTGGCGGGAACCGGGCCGGTGCAATCGGCAGTGAATAGCGCATCGTTGTCGGCCCGATCGTTCAGACCCGCGATGGCACTCGGCCTCACGATGGCCATCGGCGCCGTCGCCGCCGCGCTGGACTACCGGCAAGTGGTGGTGATCTATGACCCGCCCGAAGATGCTGCACCCCTCGAAGAACGCATTGCGCGCGGCCAGCGCAGCCCCCTCTTCGGCCACCACGCCGACTACGCGGCCGCGACTGCCTTCGGTCCACCGAAAGCCCCGCTATCGCCGTCACAAGAGCTGGCGTTCAAGCGCGCTCCACACCAGTTGCTCGACGTGCGCCTGATGATCGCGTGGTCGCAGGCACTCGCGGCGCAGGGAGAGCTCGACAAGGCGCGCTGGCTGGCAGCGCGCATCCGCGAGTTTCGCAATCCCGGGGCCGATGAGTACTTCGCGCCGTGCAGCGATCCCGCGCAATCGACACAAGAGTTTCAGTGCCAGCCGCCGACGCGAGAAGTCCACTGGCGTGAATTCGTCCAGCGCTGAGAGCGCGCACGAACGAGGGCGCGCTGCCCTTCAGGGCTGTGCCTTCCACTCCCCCGACTTGCCCCCGCTCTTCTCCAGCAGCCGGATATCCCCCATCACCATCCCACGATCCGCCGCCTTGCACATGTCGTACACCGTCAGCAGCCCCACCTGCACCGCCGTCAGCGCCTCCATCTCGACGCCGGTGCGGCCAAGGGTCTCGGCCTGAGCGGTGCAGTGCACGGCGTTGGCGCCGCGGTCGATCTCGAATTCCACCGCCACACGCGTCAACGGCAGCGGATGACACAGCGGGATCAGCTCGGCGGTGCGCTTGGCGGCCTGGATCGCGGCGATGCGCGCGACGCCGATCACGTCCCCTTTGGCGGCGCCGCCCGAAGCGATCAGCGCCAGCGTCGCCGCCTGCATGCGGATGGTGCCGCGCGCGCGCGCCACGCGATGTGTCTCGGCCTTGGCCGACACGTCCACCATGTGCGCGCGGCCTTGCGGGTCGAAATGGGTCAGCGGGCTGTCGCTGGAAGACTTGGTCATGCGGGCAAAAGGGTCCGTTTACAAGCGAGCAACGCGGCGGTGCGATCATAGGCTCGTGAGTGGAGTCACGGCCATTTCCCGCAGGCGCCAGAAGGCACAGTCGCGGCGCGGTCTCGCCGTCGCACTGCTGTGCGGCGCGCTCGCCGCACCCCCGGTGTGGCCCCAGGTGCGCCTGCCGTCGCTCGGCGAGTCGGCCTCCGACGAAGTCACCGTCACGACCGAAAAGCGCCTGGGCGAGCAGATCATGCGCGAGATCCGCCGTGACCCCGCCTACCTCGACGACCCGATCCTGCTGGAGTACCTGCAAGCGATCTGGCAACCGCTGGTGGCGGCCGCGCGCCGGCACGGCGACATCACGCCTGACATTGACGCCAACTTCTCCTGGGAGGCGTTCCTGGTGCGCGATCGCAGCGTCAACGCGTTCGCGCTGCCCGGCGGCTATGTCGGCGTGCACCTGGCGCTGATCGGCCTCACCGGTAGCGCTGACGAGCTGGCGTCGGTGCTGGCACACGAGCTGAGCCACCTGACGCAGCGCCACATCGCGCGCAGCGTGGTGACCAGCAACCGCCAGAGCCTGCTGGCGCTGGCCGGCATGATTGCCGGCCTGATCGCCGCCTCGCGCGCCAACAACACTGATGCGGCGCAGGCCGCGATCATGGGCAGCCAGGCAGCGGCGTTGCAGGGCCAGCTCAACTTCTCGCGCGACATGGAGCGCGAAGCCGATCGCATCGGTCTGCAGGTGCTCGGCCAAGCCGGCTTCGCGTCGTCGGGCATGGCGCGCATGTTCGAGCGCCTGGATCACGCCAACCGCCTGGTCGACAACGGCTCGTACCCGTACCTGCGCAGCCACCCGCTCACCACCGAGCGAGTGGCCGAGGCGCGCGCGCGCCAGGGCAGCGCGCCGGGCACGCTGGCGCGGCCGGAACACGCATTGATGCAGGCGCGCGCGCGGGTGCTGATGGACCCCACGGTGCCGGCGCGCCAACGCCTGCAGGAGCTCGACAAGTCCAGCGCCGCCGATGTCCAGGAGCGGCTCGGATCGCTCTACGCCAGCGCCCTGGCGTCGGCGCAGCTGCGTGACTTTGCCCGCGCGGCCGACGCACTGGCGCAGGGCGAGCGCCAGATCGCCGGCACCGCGCTGCCGCCGCGCGCCGCACGCATCTGGGCACTGCTCGGCGTGGAGGTCGCGCTCGCGCAGGGCGATGCGCAGCTCGCCGCCAGGCGCATCGCCGCCGTGCCCGACGACGGCTCGCGTCCGCGCCTGCTGCTCGACACGCAGGTCGCGCTCGCGCTCAACGACAACACGCGCGTCAAGCGCCAGTCGGAACTGCTTCAGGCCTGGGTCAGCGAGCACCGCACCGACGCGCTCGCCTGGGCCACACTGTCGGCGTGCGCCGAGCGCCAGGGGCAGGCGCTGCGCGCGGTGCGTGCGCTGGCCGAATCGCACGCCGCCAACGGCGACCTTGGCGGCGCGATCGACCGCCTGCGCGCGGGCCAGCGGCTGGCACGCGCCGGCGGCACGCCGGATTTCATCGAATCGTCGGTGATCGACGCGCGGCTGCGCGACCTCGAGGGCCAGCGGCGTCGCCTGATGGACGAGCTGCGCGGCAGGAACGGCGCGCCGCGCGAGCCTGAGTAGAGCGCTCGTCGAGCGCGACGAACGAAACAAGCGACGTTTGCTGCCGCATCGGGCGCACAGCATTTGCCGCCCAAGCGAACACCGTGGATCCGGCTTTGCCGGTCCACTGGTGTTGCCCCCTTGAGGGGGAGGCGGCCGCCAGGCCGCTTCGGGGGTGGACGATCACGCCGGCGCCGGCGCGAACACGCGCTCGATCGCCATGTCGATCACCACACCGGCCAGGCTGTAGATCAGCGAGCCGATCAGCGCGGCGGGAAAGCCGGTGACGCTGAAGCCGTCGAGGATGCTAGCGGCGGCCCAGAACATCAGCGCGTTGATCACGAAGAGAAACAGCCCGAGCGTCAGCAGCGTCACCGGCAGCGTGAGCAGCACCAGCAGCGGCCGCACCAGCGTGTTGAGCAGGCCTAGCACGAGGGCGGCGATCATCGCCGAGCCGAAGCTCGCCACCTGCACGCCGGCGTACAGGTGCGCCACCAGCAGCAGCGCAGCAGCCAACAACAACCAACGCACGAGGAGCTTCATGGGTCACGAGCATAGCGCCGCAGCAGGCGCTTCACAGGGGCGCGCGTGATGCGCGCCGGCGACAGAAATGCGCTCCACGAGGGAGAAAAGCGCTCTCCACGAGGGAAAAAAGCTTCTCACCGGGGAAAACTCTCTGTACCATCGCGCCCGCAGGGACCATGTGAGAAACGAGAGTTCACGCGACTCTCACCCGGGTTCCGGCACATCAACCACTCACGTGATGGAGAGAATCGAAATGGCAACTGCGAAGAAGGCTGCGAAGAAAGCAGCAAAGAAGGCCCCGGCGAAAAAGGCCGCCAAGAAGGCCGCCAAGAAGGCGCCGGCCAAGAAGGCTGCGAAGAAGGCTGCCCCGGCGAAGAAGAAGGCGCCGGCCAAGAAGGCCGCCAAGAAGAAGGCACCCGCCAAGAAGCGCACCCCGAACGCGGCCTTCATGAAAGCCATGACGCCCAGCGCGTCGCTGGCCGCCGTCATCGGCGACAAGCCGCTGCCGCGCACCGAGGTGACCAAGAAGGTGTGGGACTACATCAAGAAGAACGGCCTGCAGGACAAGGTCAAGCGCACGATGATCAACGCCGACTCCAAGCTGAAGGAGATCTTCAACAAGGCGCAGGTCTCGATGTTCGAGATGACCAAGCTGATCAATGCGCACCTGAAGTGACGCCTGCGCAGGGCCCTTAGACGGGGCCTGCAGCGCGCAACAGAGGCCGGCCTAGCGCCGGCCTTTTGTTTGGCCGCATGCGCTCCTGCGCCGTTCTGAACGGCCCTAGCCACCGTCCCCCAGCACCGGCCGGAGAAACCGTCCGGTGTGGCTCTCCGGGGTTGCCGCTACCGCCTCCGGCGTGCCGGTGGCCACGATGCGGCCGCCGCCGGCGCCCCCCTCGGGGCCGAGGTCGATCAGCCAATCGGCGGTCTTGATCACGTCGAGGTTGTGCTCGATCACGACCACGGTGTTGCCGGCGTCGCGCAGCTGGTGCAGCACGGAAAGCAGCAGCTCGATGTCGGCAAAGTGCAGTCCGGTGGTCGGTTCGTCAAGGATGTACAGCGTGCGTCCGGTGTCGCGCTTGGAAAGCTCCAGCGCCAGCTTCACGCGCTGCGCCTCGCCGCCGGACAGCGTGGTGGCGCTCTGGCCGAGCTTGACGTATCCGAGGCCCACGTCGAGCAGCGTCTTGAGCTTGCGCGCGAGGGTCGGCACGGCGTCGAAGAACCGGTGCGCGTCCTCCACCGTCAGGTCGAGCACCTGACTGACGTTCAGCCCCTTGTAGCGGATCTCCAGCGTCTCGCGGTTGTAGCGCAGCCCGCGGCAGCTGTCGCACGGTACGTAGACATCGGGCAGAAAGTGCATCTCGACCTTGATCACGCCGTCGCCCTGGCAGCCCTCGCAGCGGCCGCCGGCCACGTTGAAGCTGAAGCGCCCGGCCCCGTAGCCGCGTTCGCGCGCCGCCGGCACCTCGGCAAACAGCTCGCGGATCGGCGTGAACAGCCCGGTGTAGGTGGCCGGGTTGCTGCGCGGCGTGCGGCCGATCGGGCTCTGGTCGACCGCGATCACCTTGTCGAACGCGTCGAGGCCCTCGATCGACTCGTGCGGCGCCGGCTCCTGCGCGCTGCCGTTCAGGTGCTGCGCCACCGCGGCGTACAGCGTGTCGTTGACCAGCGTGCTCTTGCCCGAGCCCGACACGCCGGTCACGCAGGTGAACAGACCGACCGGGATCTCGGCCGTCACGTCGCGCAGGTTGTTGCCGCGCGCGCCGACGATGCGCAGACGGACTGCGGCCGGGTCGTTCGCATCGTCGATCAGCGACGGCGTCGGCCACGGCGTGCGGCGCGCCGGCACCGCGATGCGGCGGCGGCCCGAGAGGAACTGCCCGGTGAGCGATTCGCCGTCAGCCGCGATTTGCGCTGGCGTGCCCTGTGCCACGACCTCGCCGCCGTGCACGCCGGCGCCCGGCCCCAGGTCCACACAGTGGTCGGCGGCGCGGATCATGTCTTCGTCGTGCTCCACCACGAGCACGCTGTTGCCCAGATCGCGCAGCCGCTTGAGGGTGTCGATCAGACGCGCGTTGTCGCGCTGGTGCAGTCCGATGCTCGGCTCGTCGAGCACATACATCACGCCGGTCAGCCCCGAGCCGATCTGGCTCGCCAGCCGGATGCGCTGGGCCTCGCCGCCCGACAGCGTGTCGGCGCCGCGGTCCAGGCTCAGGTAGCTCAGCCCCACGTCGTTGAGGAACTTCAGGCGCGCGCGAATCTCGCGCACCACCTTGTCGGCAATCTCGGCCTTGGCGCCGCGCAGCTGCAGCGCCTCGAAATACGCCAGCGCGTCGGCCAGCGTGGCGCGTTCGATCTCGAAGATGGCTTTGCCGAGCGACGGTTCGGCGTCGCCTGCCCCGGCCAGCCGCACATGGCGCGCCTCGCGCCGCAACCGCGTGCCGTCGCACTGCGGGCAAGGCTGCGCCGCCTGGTAGCGCGCAAGCTCCTCGCGCACCGCGACCGAGTCGGTCTCGCGAAAGCGGCGCTCGTAGTTGGGCAGGATCCCTTCGAACGGATGCCAGCGTTTCACCGTGCGCACGCGTCCCTTGCCGCCTTCGGCGCTGTAGATGAACTCCACGTCCTGCGTGCCTGAACCGTGCAGCAACACGTGTCGCGCCTCGGCGCTCAACTGCTCGAACGGGGTGTCGACGTCGAAGCCGTAGTGCTTGGCCACGCTCTCGATCATCGAGAACATGTAGGCGTTGCGCCGGTCCCAGCCCTTGACCGCGCCGGCGGCCACGCTCAACGATGGAAACGCCACCACCCGTTCCGGGTCGAAAGCGGTCACCTGCCCCAGGCCGTCGCAGTGCGGGCAGGCGCCCACCGGCGAGTTGAACGAGAACAGCCGCGGCTCCAGCTCGGGCAGCGAGTAGCTGCACACCGGGCACGCGAAGCGATTGGAAAACAGGTGCTCGCGTCCGCTGTCGAGCTCCAGCGCGATCGCACGCCCGTCGGCGATGCGCAGCGCCGCCTCGAAGCTCTCGGCCAGGCGCTGCTTCATCTCCGGCCGAGCGCGCAACCGGTCGATCACGATGTCGATGTCGTGCTTCTCGGTCTTCTTCAGCTTGGGCAGCTCGGTGGCCTCGAACATGCGTCGTTCGCCGCCGGCGGAGCCGATCCGAAATCGCACGAAGCCCTGCGCCTGCATCTGCGTGAACAGCTCGCCGTACTCGCCCTTGCGGTCGCGCACCACCGGCGCCAGGATCACCAGCCGTGTTTCCGCCGGCAGCGCGAGCACCGCGTCGACCATCTGGCTGACGTTCTGCGCCTGCAACGGCAACCCGTGATCGGGGCAAAACGGCGTGCCGGCGCGCGCGAACAAAAGCCGCAGGTAGTCGTGCACCTCGGTGATGGTGCCCACGGTCGAGCGCGGGTTGTGCGAGCTGGCCTTCTGCTCGATGCTGATGGCCGGCGACAGGCCTTCGATGAGATCGACGTCCGGTTTGTCCATCAGCTGCAGGAACTGGCGCGCATACGCCGACAGGCTCTCGACGTAGCGGCGCTGCCCTTCGGCATACAGCGTGTCGAAGGCAAGGCTCGACTTGCCCGAGCCCGACAGCCCGGTGATCACCACCAGCGCGTGCTTCGGGATGTCGAGGTCGATGTTCTTCAGGTTGTGCGTGCGGGCACCCCGGACGTGCAACGTCCGGGACTGCTCGTGAGGGACGTGCAACGTCCGGGACTGCTCGTGAGGGACGTGCAACGTCCGGGACTGCTCGTGAGGGGCGTGCAACGTCCGGGACTGCTCGTGAGGGGCGTGCAACTTCCGGGACTGCTCATGGGGGACGTGCAACGTCCCGGATTGCGAGTGCACGTCGTCGGGTTTCGGCATGGCGGCTGCGGCGGGCGGAACCGGCCATCTTACGGGGAGGGCGCCGCCACGCGCCAGCGCGGCAGCGCCGCGTCTACAGGCTGCGCAGGCGTGCCAGCGTGGCGGCATCGAGCGGCGCGAAGCGGATGCGGCCGCCGTGCTCGATCCAGCGCAGGCCGTCGCTCTCGAGGCGCAGCGTGGCTTGCGGCCACTCGTCGCGCCACCAGCGCACCTCGATCGCGTCGCCGCTGCCGGCGCGTTCGCTGACATCGGTCCAGCGGTTACGCGCGGCTTGCACCACGCGCGCAAGCCAGGCCTGGCCGGGGTCGTCGAACGGGGCCATCAGCGGCGAGCCGGGTGGCGTCCAGCTCCAGCGCGCGGCGCCGCCCGCCAATTCGCCACGTGCGCGGCGCAGCAGCGCCATCGCCGGTGACGTGGCGCCGGCCGCATCGGCCGTGGTACCCGTCTCGGAGGCCATCGCGCGCGCACCATCCGGCGCGGCCGCCACTGCGGCGCGGCCAGCGGCCGACAACATGCGCTGTTCGCTGCGCAACGCGGCATCGTTGCGCTGCGCGAGGTTCTCGCCCGGTGCGGCGGGCGTGGCAGCGGTTGCGGAGTCGGCCATCGGAGCCGGCGGCGCCGCTGGCGGAGTTGCGACGGCCGGTGGGGAGGCCTTGGCCACCGCATCGTCGGCGTGCTGCGCGGCAGGCCCTTCGCCTCGGGCGGACTCGGTCGCGGCCGGCGGCACCGGGCGCTCCGCGCGCTCCAGCTTGCGTTCGGTGCCGCCCGCGCTCGCCGTGGCGCCGGGTGCAGTCTTGGCCCGTGCCCGGGGTGGTTCGGCGGCGGGTGCCGGCGCCGGCTGCGCATCGCGCGCATGCCCGACGTCCGCACGGTCCGGTACGGCCGGCTCCTGGACGCCGCGCATCGGGGCGCTACGGCTCACCGGCTCGCGCTCGATCACCGGTTGATCACCGAGATCGAGCCACAGCCCCAGGCTCAGCGCCGCCACAAGGGCGGTGGCGAGGCCTCCGGCCAGACGCGGCGACGCGAACCATCGCAGCAGCCAATCGAGCGTACGGGGACGCGCGGCGGTGACGCGCACCACAGGCGACGCCGTGACTGGGGCGCGCACCGGGCGATGCGCGCGCCGCGCCGCGCTCAGGATGGTCTGGCTGACGCCGGCGGGCGGCGCCAACGCATGGTCCGGCGCGTGGCGCAACGCGGCACGCAGATGCGTGTCGTGCGACAGGTCATCGCTCATGCGCGAGCTCCCAGCCGATGCGGGCCCGCCGCGGCCGCGTCGTCGGCCGCACCGTCGGCCGCGGCCGCCTCGGGCATCTGACGCCGGTTCAGCGTGGCCGCGTCCAGGTAGGCGCCCATGCACGTGCGCAGCTTGGACAGCGCATAACGCAGCCGGCTCTTCGCGGTCTCGAAGCCGATGTCGAGCGCGCGCGAGATCTCGTCGAGCGTGATGCCGTCCTCATGGTGCAGCAGGAATGCGGTCTTCTGCGCCACCGGCAGCTGCTCCAGGCACTCCAGCAGCTTGGCGCCGGCACGGCGCCAGAACACCAGCTCGTCGATCGCGTGCTCCGGGCGCGGCCATGCCGACCATGGCGTGCCGTCGGGCACGAAGGGCTCGCCGCCGTCATCCTCGAGCAGCGGCGACTCGCGCCCCGAGCGCCGCAGCACGTCGACCGCGCGATGGTGCGCCAGCGTGAACAACCAGGTGCGAAAACTCGCGCCCTGCGGCACATAACGCTCCTTGGCGTGCACCACGCGCAGCCAAGTGTCCTGGAACACCTCGTCGGCCTGCGACGCCCCGTCGCGGCCGAGCAGGCGCCGCACAAAGCGGTACAGCGTCGCGTGGTGGCGCTGGTACAGCCATTCGAAAGCCTGCACGTTGCCCGCCGCGAAGGCAGACATCAGCGCCACGTCGTCATCGTCGGCGTGCACCGCGTGAGGTGCCGCGTCGTTGTTCATCGCATGAAGTCTGCCATGTGGGGGCGGCCGCATCACGGCCGCACGAGGGTTCAACGCACGAGCGGCGATCGCGGGGTCAATCGCTTGTCAGCAAATGCTTCAGACGGCCCCGCGTACGATGGGCGCGTGGTCTGGACCCGGACTTGCCTGATGCGAGGCACACGCGCGCTGGCCGCCTGGGGCGTGGCCGCGCTGACCGCCTGCGGCGGTGGGGTCTACCTCGGCCTGGAGCTCGGCGATTCGGGCGACCGGGAGCCCAGCGTGGCGCTGACCGCCTCGGCCAGCGAAGCACCCGCAGGCGCGACCGTGCGCCTGGCCGCCGCCGCGAGAGACGACTTCGGGGTCGATGTGGTGTCGTTCTACCGCGAGGACGCGCAGGGCGCGGTGCTGCTGGGCAGCGATGGGTTCGCGCCCTACGAGCTCGACACCGAGATCCCGGCCAGCGACCCGGGCACGGTGTGGCGCTACTTCGCGCGCGCCTTCGACGGCGCCGGGCAAAGCGGCGACAGTGCCGTGGTGCAGATCACCGTGCGCTGAGAGAACGACAGCAGGTCGTTCATGGCGCCGCCGCGCCGTGCATCACTTGCAGTAGATCGGCGCCGTAGGCCTGCAGCTTCTTGGCGCCGACGCCGCTGATGCCGGCCAGCTCATCGAGCGAAGCCGGCGAGCGGTCGGCCATCTGCGCCAACGTGGCGTCATGGAACACCACGTAGGCCGGCAGGTTGTGCTCGCGCGCCACCGCGGCGCGCCACAGCTTGAGCGCCTGAAAGCGCGCCTGCGCCGCGGCATCGAGCACCGGTGCGGCCGCGCCGGTGTCGGTGGCGCGCCCGCGCGCCGCCTTGCCGCTCTTTGCACGCGCCGGTGGCTCGCGCGGCTCGCGCAGCACGATCGGCACGTCGCCCTTCAGCACCGCGCGCGCCGATTCGTTGAGCGCGAGCGTGTGGTACTCACCTTCGGTGCGCAGGTGGCCCAGCGCCACCAGCTGGCGCACCACGCCACGCCACTGGGCCTCGCTCAACCCCACGCCGATGCCGAAGGTCGACAGCCGCTCGTGGCCGTGCTGCGCGGTCTTGTCGGTGTGCTTGCCGCGCAGCACGTCGATCAGGTGTCCGGCGCCGAAGCCGATGCCGCCGTGCTGCCGAAAGCGGTAGATGCAGCTCAGCATCTTGCGCGCAGCCTCGGTGGCATCCCAGGTGGCGGGAGGACGCAGGCAGTTGTCGCAGTTGCCGCACGGCATGCTCCTTTCGCCGAAGTAGCCGAGCAGCCGCACGCGGCGGCAGTCGTGTGCCTCGGCCAGCGCCAGCAGCGCATCGAGCTTGCCGCGCTGCACGTGCTTGAAGTCCTCGCCGGCGACGCTCTCGTCGATCATGCGACGCTGGTTCACCACGTCGGCCAGGCCATAGGCCATCCAGGCGTTGGCCGGCGCGCCGTCGCGTCCGGCACGTCCGGTCTCCTGGTAGTAGCCCTCGATGTTCTTCGGCAGGTCGAGGTGCGCCACGAAGCGCACGTCGGGCTTGTCGATGCCCATGCCGAAGGCGATGGTGGCCACCATCACCAAACCGTCTTCGCGCAAGAAACGATCCTGGTGGCGCTTGCGCACATCGGACGCCAGACCGGCGTGGTAGGGCAGCGCGGCGATGCCTTCGCCCACGAGCCACGCCGCGGTCTCCTCCACCCTCCTGCGGCTCTGGCAATAGACGATGCCGGCGTCGCCTTCGTGCTCGTCGCGCAGAAAGCGCAGCAGTTGCGCGCGTGCATTGTCCTTCTCGACCACGGCGTAGCAGATGTTCGGCCGGTCGAAGCTGCTGATGAACGGCCGTGCCTGCTGCAGTGCCAGCCGCTCGACGATGTCGGCGCGCGTGTGGGCATCGGCTGTGGCGGTGAGGGCGATGCGCGGCACGTCGGGGAAACGCTCGTGCAGCTGCGACAGCCCCAGGTATTCCTCGCGGAAGTCGTGACCCCACTGGCTGACGCAATGCGCCTCGTCGATCGCCAGCAAAGCGAACAGGCCGCGCTCGTGCAGCGACTGCAGCATGGCCATGAAGCGCGGCGTCAGGATGCGTTCGGGCGCGGCGTACAGCAGCACCAGGCGCCCGGCGAGCAGTTGCTGCTCGATGCGCCGCGCCTCGTCGGACTCGAGCGTCGAGTTGAGGAACGCGGCGTGCACGCCAAGCTCCTCGAGGGCGCCGACCTGATCGTGCATCAGCGCGATCAGCGGGCTCACCACCAGCGTCACGCCGCGGCCGGCGCGATGCCGCGCGATCGCCGGCACCTGATAACACAGGCTCTTGCCGCCGCCCGTGGGCATCAGCACCAGCGCATCACCACCGGCGCAGACGTGCTCCACGATCGCCCGCTGTGGACCGCGGAACTCGCTGTAGCCGAACACCTCGTGCAACAGCGACAGCACGTCGGTTCCCGAGGCCGGCTCGGCGATGATCGGAAAGGTCATGGCAGGCGCCAATGGTAGCGAGGCTGCATCCGCGCCAGATGCAAACCGCAAACTCGAGCCCCTTGTTCACGCGCCACCGCAGGAGGGCCCGCCATCGAGGGCGCTCCTCGGTGCGATGGCGCGTGCGGGCCGCGTGGCTATCATGGGCGCATCGGGGTCGCGAAAGCGAACCCTTCCGCCCAGCGAGGAGCGCACCCATGGCATCGGTCAACAAGGTCATCATCATCGGCAACCTCGGGCGCGATCCCGAGGTGCGCTACACGCCGAGCGGCTCGGCGGTGTGCAACGTCAGCGTGGCCACCACGCGCAACTGGAAGAACCGCGAAAGCGGCGAGAAGCAGGAGGAGACCGAATGGCACCGCGTGGTGTTCTACGACCGTCTGGCCGAGATCGCCGGTGAGTACCTGAAGAAAGGCCGCCCGGTTTATGTCGAGGGCCGCCTGAAGACGCGCAAGTGGCAGGACAAGGAAGGCAAGGACACCTACACCACCGAGATCATCGCCGAACAGATGCAGTTGCTCGGCAGCCGTGAAGGCATGGGAGGCGGCGGTGGTGGCGGCGACGACCACGGTGAGGGCCGCAGCGCCCCCGCGCCGCGCGCGCCGGCCGGCAAGCCGGCGGCCAAGTCGGCCACCGGCTTCGACGACATGGACGACGACATCCCGTTCTGAGCGTCCGCCGGGCCCGGTGATGCCCGGCTCGGCGCTCCTTCAGGCCGCGCTCGCCGCTGCGACGCTGCGCGCGCTCAGTGGCGTGGTGTCGGGCTGGGCCGGCAACCCGTCCAGGTGCGCTGCATCCGCCCACTGCACGATCTGCAACGCGCCATCGCGCCAGCGCAGCCGGTTGATGCCCGTATTCGGGATCTCGCAGCTGCGCGCACCGTGCAGTGGCAGGTTGTGTGCCGCGCGCCACAACATGTCGAGCACGCCGCCGTGCGTGAACACCGCGATGCAACGTCCGGTGTGCGCTTGCACCACGCGCTGCACGCCGCGCAGCACGCGCTGCTGAAACGCGCGCACGCTCTCGCCGCCGCCCGGCAGGGCGTAATCGGCGTCGTGGCGCAGCCACTGCGCCCACAACTCGGGGTGCTGTCGTGTGATGGCCGGCGCATCGAGGCCCTCGGCCACGCCAAACGCCTGTTCGCGCCACAACGCATCGATTTCGATCGGCCGGCCCCCGGCGGCGGCCTGCGCCGTGGCATGTGCGCGCTGCAGGTCGCTCGCCACCACCACGTCGAAGCGTTCGCTGGCCAGGCGGTGCGCCAGGCGTTCGGCCTGGGCACGGCCGGTGCTGTTCAGCGGAACGTCGATCTGCCCTTGAAAACGGTGCTGGCGGTTCCAGTCGGTCTCGCCGTGCCGAATGACGATCAGTTCGGTCATGATGGTTCCATTGTCCGCTCGATCGTATGCAAGAACGATGCACACGGTGATCCTGTTGCCCGGCCTGGCGTGCGATGCAGCGCTTTGGCGTGATCAATTGCCAGCGCTCGAGGCGCATCACCGTGTGTGCGTGAGCGACGTGCACCAGCGCCATGCCACGCTGCCCGAGATGGCGCGCGCGCTGCTGGCCGAGCACGATGGCCCGCTGGTGCTGGTGGGCAGCTCGATGGGCGGCATGCTGGCCCAGCACGCACACCGTGCGGCACCGGGGCGCGTCGCGGCGATGGCACTGCTGTCGACCACCGCGCGTCCCGACACGCCCGAGCTGCTGAAGCTGCGCGGCGACGCGATAGTCGAGTTCGAGGCCGGCCGTGCCGAGACGGTGCTGCGCGCCAACGCGATGTTCGCATTCCATCCCGACCATGCCGGCGACCGCGCTCGCGTGGACGACTACGTGGCGCAGGTGATGCGCATCGGTGCGCAGCAGCTGATTGCGCAGAACCGCGCCGTGATGGCGCGCGCCGACATGCGGCCATGGCTCGGCGACATCCGCTGCCCGCTGCTGGTGGCGTGTGGCGATCAGGACCTGCTGACGCCGCTAGAGCATGCGCGTGAGATCGCGGCCGCAGTGCCGCACGCGCAGCTTGAGGTGGTGGCCGGTGCCGGCCACCTGCTCACCTGGGAGCAACCCGCGCGCGTCAACGCGCTGTTGTTACAGTGGCTCGAGCGCCTGCCTTCGGAGCCCCTTGGCTGAGCGGGGCACGTGCTGACGTTACCGTTTTGAGCCTTGCCCGCCGCGATGAAAGGCGACACCATCAACGCAACGAATACAGGCAATCGGGGTCGCTTCGCCATGGCTGTCAAACGTTCCACCTGTTTCCGCGCCGTGCTGCTCGTAATGGCGCTGCTCGGCAGCGGCGTCGCGCTGGCGCAAACCGAAGCCGCCAAGGCGGCCGACGACTGCGAGGCCGCGGTGTCCGATGCGGTCAAGCGCATGCGCGGCCGCGACGCGCAGGACGTGCAGTTCATCAAGTCCAAACGCGTGCTGACGCCGTCGACCGACGACGAGACCAGCCTCAAGGGCGAGGGCCGTTACCGCGGCACCAGCGGCCGCACGATGCCATTCAGCTACGGCTGCGCGATCAACACCAAGACCGGCGCCACGTCGGGCGTGGTGTTCCGCGACCTCGCGGTGATTGAAGACAAGCCGTTCCAGCCCGACCTGACGCACGTGTCGGTGATCGATTGCGAAGGCGCGGCCGTGCAGTCGCTCAAGAGCAAACATCCGCGCGCCGGGCGCATCGTGCTCGACGGCGAGACGCGCCAGCTGCGCCCCGCACCCGACGAACGCATCGCGCTCGAGGGGCGTGGTGCACTCGAACGTGCACCTGGCATGAACTCTTCGCCGTTCACCTACCGCTGCGAGGTCGAGCCGCGCAGCGGCCGCATCGTCAGCATCCAGACCACGCTGTAGCCGGTGCGTCGGCGCCGGGGTGCCTTGAGCCGTTGGCTCCCCTCGGGCTCGTGAGCGCAGCGAGCAAAGGGGACCGACTCAGACGCGCCACGGCGTGTCGCGCTCGGCATCGATGCCGTAGCGCGCGATCGCCGCGGCGCACAGCGCCGCGTCCACGGTGCCCTGCCGCCGCAGCGCATCGAGCGCGGCCAGCACCACATGGTGGCGGTCCACTTCGAAGTGTCGGCGCAACGCCGCACGGGTGTCGCTGCGGCCGAAGCCGTCGGTGCCGAGCACGCTGAACGGTGCCTCGATATGGCCGGCCACCAGCTGCGGCCAGCCGCACACGCTGTCGCTGGCCGCTACCACGGGCGTCACACCCGGCAGGCAGCGCTGCAGGTGGCTCACGCGCGCCGTGGCGGTGGGGTGCAGCCGGTTCCAGCGCGCGGTCTCGCGCGCATCGCGCTCGAGCTCGCTGAAGCTGGTGGCGCTCCACACCTCGCCGTCGATCCGCCAGTCGTCGGCCAGCAGCGCGGCCGCTGCCATCACTTCGCGCAGCACCGCGCCGGAGCCGAGCAGGCGCACTTCGCCGCGACTGGGCGTCGCGCGGTGCGACGAAAACCGGTACAGCCCCTTGATCACATCGGTTTCGACATCGGGTGGTAACGACGGCTGCGCGTAGTTCTCGTTCATCAGCGTCACGTAGTAGAAGACGTCGCGTTGCTCGCTGAGCATCTCCCGCATGCCGTGGTCGAGGATCAGCGCGAACTCGCCGGCAAAGCAGGGGTCGTAGGCGCGGCAGTTCGGCACCATGGCCGCGGTGAGCAGGCTGCTGCCGTCCTGGTGCTGCAGGCCTTCGCCGCCGAGCGTGGTGCGGCCGGCCGTGGCGCCCAACAGGAAGCCGCGCGAACGCTGGTCGGCAGCAGCCCAGATCAGGTCGCCGACGCGCTGGAAGCCGAACATCGAGTAGTAGATGTAGAACGGCAGCATCGGCTGGCCGTGCGTCGAATAGCTGGTGGCCGCCGCGGTCCAGCTGCTGATCGCACCGGCTTCGCTGATGCCTTCCTCGAGGATCTGCCCATCGGTGGCTTCGCGGTAGCTCATCAGCGAACCGATGTCCTCGGGCTCGTAGGTCTGGCCCGCGCTCGAATAGATGCCCACCTGTTTGAACAGGTTGGCCATGCCGAAGGTGCGTGCCTCGTCGGCCACGATCGGCACGACGCGTGGGCCCAGCGCCGGGTCCTTCAGCAGATTGGTCAGCATGCGCACGAAGGCCATCGTCGTGCTCATCTCCTTGCCGTCGGCGTGGGTGGCGAACGCGGCATAGCTGGCGAGCGCCGGCACCGCGATGCGCGGCGCGGCGCTGCGGCGCACCGGCAGCGCCCCGCCGAGCGCGGCGCGCCTTGCCTGCAGGTAGCGCATCTCGGCGCTGTCGGGCGCCGGCTTGTAGAACGTCAGCGAGGCAGCCTCGTCATCGGACAGCGGCAGGTGAAAGCGGTTGCGAAATCCGATCAGGTCCTCGCGCTCGAGCTTCTTCTGCTGGTGCGTGGTCATGCGGCCCTGGCCGGCCGCCCCCATGCCATAGCCCTTCTTGGTCTGCGCCAGGATCACGGTCGGCTGGCCTTGTGTGCGCACCGCCGAGTGGTAGGCCGCATGGGTCTTCACCAGGTCGTGGCCGCCGCGCTTCAGGCGGTCGATCTGCTCGTCGGTGAGGCCCTGCGCCAGCGCGGCGAGCTGCGGGTCCTGGCCGAAGAAGTGGTCGCGGTTGTAGCGGCCGTCCTTGGCCGCGAAGGTCTGGAACTGCCCGTCCACCGTGCGCGCGAAGGCGCGCGCCAGCGCGCCGCCGGCATCGCGCGCGAACAAGCCGTCCCAGTCGGAGCCCCACACCAGCTTGATCACGCGCCAGCCGGCGCCGGCGAACAGCGCCTCGAGCTCATCGATGATGCGGCCGTTGCCGCGCACCGGGCCGTCAAGCCGCTGCAGGTTGCAGTTGACCACCCAGGTCAGGTTGTCGAGCCGTTCGCGCGCCGCCAGCGTCAGCGCGCTCATGCTCTCGGGTTCGTCCATCTCGCCGTCGCCGAACACGCCCCACACGCGCCGCGTGCCGGCGTCGAGCAGCCCGCGGTGCTGCAGGTAGCGCATGAAACGCGCCTGGTAGATCGAGCTGATCGGCCCGATGCCCATCGAGCCGGTGGGGAACTGCCAGAAGCCGGGCATCAGCCACGGGTGCGGGTAGCTGCTCAGCCCTTGCGCGCCGTGCTCGCGCGCGTGGATCTCCTGGCGGTAGTGCGCGAGGTCGTGCTCGCTCAAACGGCCTTCGAGGAAGGCGCGCGCGTACACGCCCGGTGCCGAATGCGGCTGGAAGAACACCAGGTCGCCGCCCGACGTGGCATCGGGCGCGCGGAAGAAGTGGTTGAACCCGACTTCAAACAGGTCGGCCGCGCTGGCGTAGCTCGCGATATGGCCGCCCAGGTCGCCGTAGGCCTGATTGGCGCGCACCACCATCGCCAGCGCGTTCCAGCGCATCAGCGAGGCCAGCCGCTCTTCGATCGCCAGGTCGCCGGGAAAGGGCGGTTGCTGCGCTGCGGCGATGGTGTTGACGTACGGCGTGCCGCGCGCCGGCTGCCAGCCGATCGACGGATCGCGCGCCATCGCAGCCAGCATGTCCATCAGCTGGCGCACCCGCGCCGGGCCGGCTGTGCGCAGCACCGACAGCAAGGCGTCGCGCCATTCGGCGCTTTCCAGCGGATCGTGGTCCGGCGCGGCCGACAGGTCGAGGTGCGGCTGGATCGAGGGGTCGCTCATGGGGGCCTCCGACTGCGCACTGTACGCAGCCAGTGACCGTGCCGTTGACAAGTCGTCGAGACCCTCGGATAACGCAGGCATGGCGCGTGCCGACAAACCCGCCGTGCTCGATCTGATCGGCAACACGCCGCTGGTGCCGGTCACGCGGCTGGACACCGGCCTGTGCACGCTGCTGCTGAAGCTGGAGTCGCAGAACCCCGGCGGTTCGATCAAGGACCGCATCGGCCGCTCGATGATCGAGGCCGCCGAGGCCGACGGCCGCCTGAAACCCGGCGGCACGGTGATCGAGGCCACCGCCGGCAACACCGGCCTGGGGCTGGCGCTGGTGGCACGCGCCAAGGGCTACCGCGTGGTGCTCGTGGTGCCCGACAAGATGTCGACCGAGAAGGTGCTGCACCTGAAGGCACTCGGCGCCGACGTGCGCATGACGCGCTCCGACGTCGGCAAGGGCCACCCCGAGTACTACCAGGACTACGCGGCGCGGCTGGCCAGGGACATCCCCGGCGCGTTCTTTGCCGACCAGTTCAACAACCCGGCCAACCCGCTCGCGCACGAGACATCGACCGCCCCCGAGATCTGGCAGCAGTGCGGTCATGACCTCGATGCGATCGTCGTGGGCGTCGGCTCCGGCGGCACCTTGACCGGCCTCGCGCGCTACTTCAAGCGCGTGCAGCCCAGGCTGCAGTTCGTGCTCGCCGATCCGGCCGGCTCGATCCTGTGCGACCTGGTGATGACCGGCAAACACGGTGCGCCGGGCTCGTGGGCGGTCGAGGGCATTGGCGAGGACTTCGTGCCGGCCAATGCCGACATGAGCGTCGTGTCGAAGGCGTACTCGATTCCCGACGCCGAGAGCTTTGCCACCGCGCGCGAGCTGCTCAAGGCCGAGGGGCTGCTCGGCGGTTCGTCCACCGGCACGCTGGTGGCGGCGGCATTGCGTTATTGCCGCGAGCAGACGCAGCCCAAACGGGTGGTCAGCTTCGTTTGCGACACCGGCACGCGCTACCTGAGCAAGGTCTACAACGATGCCTGGATGATCGATGAAGGCCTGCTGGCGCAGCGCCGCTACGGTGACCTGCGCGACCTGATCGCGCGCCGGGCCGAGGACGGCAGCGTGATCAGCGTCGGCCCGAACGACACGCTGCTGACCGCGTTTCAGCGCATGCGGCTGGCCGACGTGCAGCAGCTGCCGGTGCTCGACGACAAGGGCGAGCTGGTCGGTGTGATCGACGAGTCGGATCTGCTGCTGCGGGTGCAGGAAGACAGCTCGCGCTACCGCGAGCCGGTGGCGCAGGCGATGAGCACGCGGCTGCACACGCTGCCGCCCGATGCCGACATCGCCGCGCTGCGCCACGTGCTCGACAGTGGCTTGGTCGCGATCGTCGCCGATGCCGAGCGATTCCATGGTCTGATCACGCGATTCGACCTGCTCAACCATTTACGAAAGGCGCGACGATGAAGCGCGACGATTCGAAGGCGACCACGCACAAGCAGGGCTTCGCGACACGCGTGATCCATGCGGGACAGTCGCCCGACCCGAGCACCGGCGCGATCATGCCGCCCATCTACGCCACGTCGACCTACGTGCAATCGAGCCCCGGCGTGCACAAGGGCCTGGACTACGGCCGCTCGCACAACCCCACGCGCTGGGCTTTCGAACGTTGCATCGCCGATCTGGAAAGCGGCGCGACCGCGTGCGCGTTCGCCTCGGGTCTGGCCGCCATCTCGACCGTGCTCGAGCTGGTTGACGCCGGATCACACGTGGTGGCGAGCGACGATCTGTACGGCGGCACGTTCCGGCTGTTCGAGCGCGTGCGCACGCGCAGCGCCGGCACGAGCTTCAGCTTTGTCGACCTGGCCGACCTCGACGCGGTGCGCAAGTCCATCCGGCCCAACACCAAGGTGCTGTGGGTCGAGACGCCGAGCAACCCGCTGCTCAAGCTCGCCGATCTGGCCGCGCTGGCGCAGATCGCGCGCGAGCACAACCTGATCGCGGTGGCCGACAACACCTTCGCCAGCCCGTACGTGCAGCGGCCCTTGGAGCTGGGCTTCGACATCGTCGTGCACTCGACCACCAAGTACCTGAACGGGCACTCCGACGTGATCGGCGGCGTCGCGGTGGTGGCCGGCGACGATCGCCAGGCCGAGTGGCGCGAGCGCCTGGGTTTTCTGCAGAACGCGGTGGGCGCGATCGCCGGCCCGTTCGACAGCTTTCTGGCGCTGCGCGGCGTCAAGACGCTGGCGCTGCGCATGGAGCGCCACAACCGCAGTGCGCTGGCGCTCAGCACATGGCTCGAGACACAGCCCAAGGTGGCGCGCGTGCGTTACCCCGGCTTGCAGTCGCACCCGCAGCACGCGCTGGCCAAGAAGCAGATGCACGGCTTCGGCGGCATGGTGTCGCTGGACCTGAAGACCGATCTCGCCGGCGCCAAGCGCTTTCTCGAAGCGGTGCGCATCTTCGCGCTCGCCGAGAGCCTGGGCGGCGTCGAGAGCCTGATCGAGCACCCGGCCATCATGACCCACGCCACCATCCCGCCGGCGACCCGCGCCGCGCTCGGCATTGGCGATGCGCTGGTGCGGCTGTCGGTGGGCATCGAGGACGAGGCCGATCTGCGCGCCGACCTCACGAGGGCATTGGCCGCGATCTGAACGCGTGCGAGGCGGCGTCGCTACGATCGGGCGCATGTCCAGCGTGCCCGCGGTCCATGTCGCCTGTCTGTGCGCCGCGTGGTGCCGCACCTGCGACGAATACCGGCCTGCTTTCGACGCCGCTGTGAACGAGTTGCGCCGCGCCGGCGTTGCGGTGACCGCGCACTGGATCGACATCGAGGACGAAGCCGATCTGATCGGCGACTACGACGTCGAGACGTTCCCGACGCTGCTGGTGGCCGACGCGCAGCGGGTGCATTTCATCGGCCCGCTGACGCCACAAGCCGAAACGCTGCGCCGCTTGTTGCGTGCGACCGTGCTCGATGCCAGTGGGGCACCGTTGCAGGCCACGCCCGCGATCGACGCGCTGGCGGCCGGCATCCGCCGACGCACCGGCGACTGACGCCGATCGCGCGCCGCGCCACATGCGCGGTGCCGATAAGCAAGCGCGAATCGCTTCGTTTGCGGCGCGAGGGCCGCTGCGTATCGTGGCCTCCTCGTCGGTTGGACCGAGCGCGAAGCCGTGCGGTCAGCTACCCACCGATCTGCAATCCGACACCCACTCGCCCAAGGAGCTTTTGCCATGACCATCACCGCCGTCAACGTGCGCAACCAGTTCAAGGGCAAGATCAAGGAGATCATCGAAGGCCCGGTGGTCAGCGAGCTCGACGTCGAGACCGCCGGCGGCCTGTTGGTCACCTCGGTGATCACCACGCGCTCGATCAAGGAGCTGCGTCTGATCGCCGGCAAGGAAGTGGTGGCGTTGGTCAAGGCCACCGAAGTCTCGATCGCCACGCTCTAGCGATGGCGCGCCTGCTGATCGTGCCGGGCCTGCACGGCAGCGAGCCGGACCACTGGCAAAGCTGGCTGCAGCGCTTCAGCCGCGACGCGGTGCGCGTGGTGCAGCACGACTGGGCGGCGGCCGACCTGCAGCGCTGGTCGTTGCGCATCGGAGCCACGCTCGATCGTGCTGGCGCGGGCCCTGGCTCGCGGTGGCACACAGCTTCGGCGCGTTGGCACTCGCACACCACCTGGCGCACGAGCCGAAGACCTCGGTGGCCGCGGCGCTGCTGGTGGCGCCGGCCGACCCCGACCGGTTCGGCGTCGGCGAACTGCTGCCGCAGCACTCGCTGCCGCGGCCGGTCACGATGGTGCTGAGCACCAGCGATCCGTGGCTCGGCTTTGCCGCCGGCGAGCGCTGGGCACGGCGATGGGGTGCGCACTCGATCAGTCTGGGCGACGTCGGCCACATCAACGTGGCAGCGGGCTTCGGGCCGTTGCCGCTGGCGCGACGCTGGGTGCTCGCGCAGGAGCAGCGCCTGGCGCGTGACCGGCGGGCGGCGCGCGCGTCGCTGCTGGAATGGTCGTTCGCGATCTAGCGGTTCTCTAGTCGGAAACCGCATATCGATGCGCACATCGATTCGTTCGCCTGGCGGCACACGCTCCCTAGCATGCGGACATTCGATGAACTGAGTTCGAGGACTTCATGTTGCTTTCTTCGCTTTCCCGGCGCGCCGTCGTCGTACTCGGCGCAACGGTGCTGCTGGCCGCTGCCGCGCACGCCAAGGACATCACGCTGCTCAACGTGAGCTACGACCCGACGCGCGAGCTCTACGCCGACTACAACAAGGCGTTCGCCGCCCACTGGAAGGCCAAGACCGGCGACACCGTGATCGTCAGACAGTCGCACGGCGGCTCGGGCAAGCAGGCGCGCTCGGTGATCGACGGGCTGGAAGCCGACGTGGTGACGCTGGCACTGGCCTACGACATCGACGAGATCGGCGAGCGCGCCAAGCTGCTGCCGGCCGACTGGCAGAAGCGCCTGAAGCACAACAGCTCGCCGTACACGTCAACCTACATCTTCCTGGTGCGCAAGGGCAATCCCAAGGGCATCAAGGACTGGGGCGATCTGGTCAAGCCGGGCGTCTCGGTGATCACCGCCAATCCCAAGACCTCGGGCGGCGCGCGCTGGGGCTACCTGGCCGGCTACGGCTGGGCGCTCAAGCAGCCCGGCGGCAACGACGCCACAGCCCGCGAGTACGTGGCCAAGCTGTTCGCCAACGTGCCGGTGCTCGACTCCGGCGCGCGCGGCTCGACGGTGACGTTCGCCGAGCGCGGCGTCGGCGACGTGCTGCTGGCCTGGGAGAACGAGGCGCACCTGTCGCTGAAGGAATTCGGCGCCGACAAGTTCGACATCGTCTACCCATCGATCAGCATCCTGGCCGAGCCGCCGGTCACGGTGGTCGACAAGGTGGTCGACAAGCGCGGCACGCGCGCCGTCGCGCAGGCCTACCTGGAGTACCTGTACACCCCCGAAGGCCAGGAGATCGCGGCCAAGCACTACTACCGGCCGATCGACGAGAAGGTGGCGGCCAAGTACGGCAAGGTGTTCCCGAAGGTCAGCCTGTTCACGATCGACGAGCTGTTCGGCGGCTGGGCCAAGGCGCAGAAGACGCACTTCTCCGACGGCGGTGTGTTCGACCAGGTCTACACGAAGAAGTAGCCCGCCGTGATTCTGTCGCGTGCGCTGCTGCAGCGCCACAGCGTGTTGCCGGGCTTCGACCTGGCGCTCGGCTTCACGCTGTTGTACCTGAGCTTCATCGTGCTGGTGCCGCTGTCGGCGGCCTTCCTGAAGACGGCCACGATGACGTGGCCGGCGTTCTGGGACGCCGTGACCTCGCCGCGCGTGCTGGCGTCGTACCGGCTGACATTCGGCGCGTCGTTCGCGGCGGCGTTGGTCAACGTGGTGGCCGGTCTGGTGGTGGCGTGGGTGCTGGTGCGTTATGACTTTCCGGCGCGCCGCCTGGTCGACGCGCTGGTCGACCTGCCGTTCGCGCTGCCCACCGCGGTGGCCGGCATCGCGCTCACCGCGCTCTACGCCAAGAACGGCTGGATCGGATCGCTGCTGCCGTTCAAGGTCAGCTACACACCGCTCGGCGTGTTCGTCGCGCTCACCTTCATCGGCCTGCCGTTCGTCGTGCGCACGGTCCAGCCCGTGCTCGAAGACCTGCAACAGGAGGTGGAAGAAGCCGCCGCCACGCTGGGCGCCGACCGCCTGCAGACCTTCTGGCGCGTGATCCTGCCGGTGTTGACGCCGGCGCTGCTGACCGGGTTTGCGCTCGCGTTCGCGCGCGCCCTCGGCGAATACGGCTCGGTGATCTTCATCGCCGGCAACATGCCGATGGTCAGCGAGATCACGCCGCTGTTGATCATCACCAAGCTCGAGCAGTACGACTACACCGGCGCCACCGCGATCGCGAGCGTGATGCTGGTGGCGGCGTTTGCGCTGCTGCTGGCGATCAACGCCCTGCAGGCGTGGACGCGCAGGAGGCAAGGGCGGTGAGCGTTCCGGCCAACGCGCTGCCGTTGCCGTCGCGCGAGCGCGCCGGCGTGGCGCCGCAAGCGATCCGCGGCGCCACCAGCGAGCCGCCGTGGGTCAAATGGCTGCTGATCGGCGGCGCGCTGACGTTCCTGGCGTTCTTCCTGTTCCTGCCGCTGGCGATCGTCTTTGCCGAGGCGCTCAAGAAGGGCGTCGAGGTGTACTTGGCCGCGATCGTCGAGCCCGACGCGTGGTCGGCGATCCAGCTCACCCTCGTCGCCGCCGGCATCGCCGTGCCGCTGAACCTGGTGTTCGGCATCGCCGCCGCATGGAGCATCGCCAAGTTCGAGTTCCGCGGCAAGAACGTGCTTTTGACGCTGATCGATCTGCCGTTCTCGGTCAGCCCGGTGATCTCGGGGCTGATCTACGTACTGGTGTTCGGGCTGCAAGGCTGGTTCGGCGAATGGCTGCGCGACCACGACCTGAAGGTCATCTTCGCGGTGCCCGGCATCGTGCTGGCCACCGTGTTCGTGACCTTTCCGTTCGTCGCCCGCGAGCTGGTCCCGCTGATGCAGGCGCAGGGCACCGAGCAGGAAGAAGCCGCACGCGTGCTCGGCGCCGGCGGCTGGTCGATCTTCTGGCGCGTGACGCTGCCCAACATCAAGTGGGCGCTGCTGTACGGCGTGATCCTGTGCAACGCGCGCGCGATGGGCGAGTTCGGCGCGGTCAGCGTGGTGTCGGGGCACATCCGCGGCCAGACCAACACGATGCCGCTGCACGTCGAGATCCTCTACAACGAGTACCAGTCGGCCGCGGCGTTCGCGGTGGCGTCGCTGCTGGCCCTGCTGGCGCTGGTGACGCTGGTGCTGAAGTACGGGGTCGAGCAGCGCGTCAAGTCCGAGAAGCGGCTGGCCGGCAAAGCGAGCAAAGCATGAGCATCGAAGTACGCAACCTCAACAAGCGGTTCGGCGCCACCGTGGTGTGCGACAACCTGAACCTGGACATTCCGGCCGGCGAGCTGGTGGCATTGCTGGGACCTTCCGGTTCGGGCAAGACCACGCTGCTGCGCATCATCGCCGGGCTCGAGGTGCCCGATTCAGGCAGCGTGCTGTTCCACGGCGAAGACGCCACCCGCACCGACGTGCGCGAGCGCCAGGTCGGCTTCGTGTTCCAGCATTACGCCCTGTTCGGGCACATGAGCATCTTCGAGAACGTGGCGTTCGGACTGCGCGTGCGGCCGAAGTCGACGCGGCCGAGCGAGAGGGAGATCCGCGGCAAGGTGATGGAGCTGCTCAAGCTGGTGCAGCTCGACTGGCTGGCCGACCGCTACCCGCATCAGCTCTCCGGCGGCCAGCGCCAGCGCATCGCGCTGGCGCGTGCGCTGGCGGTGGAACCCAAGGTTCTGCTGCTCGACGAGCCGTTCGGCGCGCTCGACGCCAAGGTGCGCAAGGAGCTGCGCCGCTGGCTGCGCCGGCTGCACGACACGGTGCACGTGACCAGCGTGTTCGTCACGCACGATCAGGACGAGGCGATGGAGGTGGCCGACCGCATCGTCGTGATGAACGAAGGCCGCATCGAGCAGCAAGGCGCGCCCGACGAGGTGTACGACAAGCCGGCGTCGCCGTTCGTGCTGCAGTTCCTCGGCGACGTGAACCTGTTCCACGGCCGGCTCGGCCACGGCGCGCGCGACGCTGTGCAGGGCGACGTGAGCTACGTGCGCCCGCACGAGCTCGACCTGGTGGCCGCCCCCGATGACCGGTCGTTCAGCGCCCGGCTGTCGCAGGTGCTGACGCTGGGCCCGCTGACGCGCCTGGAGTTCCAGCGCGACGACGGCAGCTATCTCGAGGTCGAGCTGACGCGCACCCGCTGGCAGCAGCTGCGCGACAGCCTGAAGCTCGCGCCCGGGGCCACGGCGCATTTGCGGCCGCGCCGTGTGACACGCTTCGTCGTCGACGGCGAGGCCGCGGTCGAGCACGACCCGGCGCCGATCGTCTGACGGCCGCTACAGCCCGTGGTCGGTGCCGGGCGGCGCGTTGAGCGCGCGCTGCACCAGCGCCTTGGTCAGCGGTGGCGCGAAGCCGGCGATGAAGTCGTAGACGAAGTCGCGCAGGTAGGCGCCGCGACGCACCGCCAGTCGCGTCATGTTGGCCGCGAACAAGTGGCGTGCGTCGAGCGCACGCAGGTGGGTGTCGCGCTCCTCGTCGAAGGCGATTGCCGCCACGATGCCCACGCCGAGGCCGAGCTCGACGTAGGTCTTGATCACATCGGCGTCCATCGCCTGCAGCACCACGTCGGGCACGAGGCCGGCCTTGGCGAAGCCCTGGTCGATGTGCGCGCGGCCGGTGTAGCCCGATTCGTAGGTGACGATCGGATGGCGCGCCAGCTGCTGCAGCGTCAACCCGCCGCCGGGTGAAGCGAAGGCCGCCAGCGGATGGTGCGGCGGCACCACGACGACATGGGTCCAGCTGTAGCACGGCAGCGCGAGCAACTCATCGTATTGCGCCAGCGCCTCGGTGGCGATGCCGACGTCGGCGCTGCCGTCGAGCAGCATCTGTGCGATCTGATGCGGCGATCCCTGGTGCATGTGCAGCGCCACGCGCGGATGCGTGGTGCGGAAGTCACGCACCGCCGGCGGCAGCGCGTAGCGTGCCTGCGAGTGCGTGGCGGCGATGCGCAGCGTGCCGCGCCCCTGCTGCGCGAAATCGTCGCCGGCCCGCTTGAGGTTGTCGGCTTCGACCAGCAGCCGCTCGACGATCGGCAGCAGGGCCTCGCCCGGCGCGGTAAGCCCGGTGAGGCGTTTGCCGGCACGCACGAAGATCTCGAGACCCAGTTCATCCTCGAGCTCGCGAATCTGACGGCTCACGCCGGGTTGCGACGTGTGCAGAGACGCCGCCACCTCGGTCAGGTTGAAGCCGCGCCGTGCCGCCTCGCGCACCGAACGCAGTTGCTGAAAGTTCAAACGCCTTACCCGACAACCGAATGGCGGCCGCGCCCCGTGATGCGAAAGCCGCCATTCTCGTGGGGCGCTCGGCGCATCCAACGACTCAATCGTTGTTTGCTCATGCCCGGCGCACTCTAACGCGCGCCGTTTCAGGCCGTGCTGGTGTCGATCACGCCGCCGCCCAGACACACCTCACCGTCGTACAGCACCGCCGACTGGCCCGGCGTCACGGCCCATTGCGGCTGCTCGAACTCCAACGTGAAGGTCGCGGGCGACGGCTCCTGCAGCGTGCACGTCGCGTCCGCCTGGCGGTAACGCGTCTTGGCAGCATAGCGGCCCCGGGCCGGCGCGGCGCCGCCGACCCAACTCGCGTCGGTGGCAGCGAGCCGATGCGACAACAGCCAAGGGTGGTCGTGCCCTTGCACGACGCGCAGCGTGTTGCGCGCCGGCTCCTTGCGTGCCACGTACCACGGCGCGTGATCGGCGCCGCCACGCGCAGCCTTGTGCGGCTTGATGCCGCCGATGCCGAGCCCCTGGCGCTGGCCCAGCGTGTAGAAGCTCAGCCCCACGTGTCGGCCGACGGCGCGGCCGCGCTCGTCTTCGATCAGACCCGGTTCGTGGCTCAGGTAGCGGTTGAGGAACTCCCGGAACGGCCGCTCGCCGATGAAGCAGATGCCGGTGGAGTCTTTCTTCTTCGCGTTCGGCAACTTGATTTCGGCCGCGATCTCGCGCACCTGGGTCTTCTTGAGCTCACCCACCGGGAACAGCGTGCGCGCGAGCTGGGCCTGGTTCAGGCGGTGCAGGAAGTAACTCTGGTCCTTGCTGCCGTCCACGCCTTTGAGCAACTGCACCGCGCCGCCGCTGGCGCGCACGCGTGCGTAGTGGCCGGTGGCGATCTTCTCGGCGCCCAAACGCAGCGCGTGGTCGAGAAACGCCTTGAACTTGATCTCGGCGTTGCACAGCACGTCGGGGTTCGGCGTGCGGCCGGCCAGGTACTCGCGCAAGAACTCGGCGAACACGCGGTCCTTGTACTCGGCCGCGAAGTTCACGTGCTCGAGTTCGATGCCGATCACGTCGGCCACAGCGGCGGCATCGACGAAGTCGATGTTCGACGAGCAGTATTCGCTGTCGTCGTCATCCTCCCAGTTCTTCATGAAGATGCCGACCACCTCGTGGCCGTCGCGTTTGAGCAGCCAGGCGGCGACCGCGGAGTCGACCCCGCCGGACAGGCCGACCACCACGCGAGACTTGCGCATGGCCTGATTCTATTTTTTGGCGCACCCCGGGCGCACAACCAGGGTCAAGGCGTGCCACCGTAAACCGATGGGTCCGTGACCACCAGTTCCAGCGGATAACGCCGCCCCGCCCGATGGTCGTCGATGCAGCGCATCAGAAGCGGACTGCGATGGCGCGCGGCGTTCGCGCGCAGCTCGTCAGGTGCCATCCACAGCGTGCGCACGATCGCGGGGTCGAGCGCACGTCCGGGGAGCGGCTCGCTCACGTCACCGCTGAAGGCGATGCGCACATAGGTGATGTCGGTCGGCGGATCGTTGCGCTGCACACGCGACAGGTACACGCCCACCAACGCGCGTGGCGTGAACGCGCGCGCGGTTTCCTCCAGCGCCTCGCGCACGACCGCTTCGAGCGGCGATTCGCCGGGGTCGAGGTGGCCGGCGGGGTTGTTCAGCCGCAAGCCATCGGTCGTCTGCTCCTCCACCAGCAGATAGCGCCCTTCGCATTCGACGATCGCAGCCACCGTGACGCTGGTTTTCCATCGGGTGTCGCCCATGGGGCGATGCTACCGATGGCTGGCAGAATGCGCCGGCCGCTAGAACAAGCGATGCAAATCGGCATACCCGCGCAGACCTGAGGAGTTCAGTTCATGGCTTTGAGGATTGGAGTTCCCAAGGAGACCGCGGCCGGCGAGAAGCGCGTGGCCACCGTGCCCGACGTGGTTGAAAAGCTCGTCAAGCTCGGCTTCTCGGTGGCGGTGCAAAGCGGCGCGGGTGATGCGGCGCATTTCGCCGATGACACCTACCGTGCCGCCGGCGCCGACGTGGTGGACACCGCTGCCGAGCTGTGGGCCCGATCCGACATCGTCTTCAAGGTGCGCCCGCCGAGCGCCAGCGAGGTGGGCCTGATGCGCGAGGGCGGCACCTTGATCGGCTTCGTCTGGCCGGCGCAGAACCCCGAACTGATGCAGCAATTGGCGGCCAAGAAGGCCACCGTGCTGGCCATCGACTGCCTGCCGCGCCAGCTGTCGCGGGCGCAGAAGATGGACGCACTGACCTCGATGGCCGGCATCAGCGGCTATCGCGCGGTGATCGAGGCCGCCAATGCCTTCGGCCGCTTCTTCAACGGCCAGGTCACGGCCGCGGGCAAGATCCCGCCGGCCAAGGTGTTCATTGCTGGGGCTGGCGTGGCGGGGCTGGCGGCCATCGGCACCGCGGCCAACCTGGGCGCCATCGTGCGCGCCAACGACACGCGCGCCGAGGTGGCCGACCAGGTGGTTTCGCTCGGCGGCGAGTTCGTCAAGGTCGACTACGAGGAAGAAGGCTCCGGCGGCGGTGGCTACGCCAAGGTGATGAGCGAGGGCTTCCAGGCCGCGCAGCGGGCGATGTACGCGCAGCAGGCCCGGGAGGTCGACATCATCATCACCACCGCGCTCATCCCCGGCAAGCCGGCGCCCAAGCTGATCACCGCCGAGATGGTGCAAAGCATGCGGCCCGGCAGCGTGATCGTCGACATGGCCGCCGAGCAGGGTGGCAACTGCGAGCTCACCGTACCGGGCGAGGTGGCGCTGCGCCACGGCGTCACGATCATCGGCTACACCGACCTCGCCAGCCGGCTGGCCAAGCAGTCGTCGACCCTGTACTCGAACAACCTGCTGCGCCTGACCGAAGAGCTGTGCAAGACCAAGGACGGCACGATCGACGTCAATTTCGATGACGACGCGATCCGCGGCCTCACGGTGCTCAAGGCCGGTGAAGTCACCTGGCCGGCGCCGCCGCCCAAGCTGCCGGCCGTGCCGCCGAAGCCCAAAGCCGCGGCGGTCGCCGTGGCCGCACCCAAGGGGCATGGCCACGGTGCGGGCGAGCCGATGTCCATGCGCTCGCTGGCCATCGTGTTCGGTGTCGGCGTCTTGCTCTTCGCGCTCGTGGGGCTGTACGCGCCGGCGTCGTTCCTGTCGCACTTCACGGTGTTCGTGCTGGCCTGCTTTGTCGGCTACATGGTGATCTGGAACGTCACGCCGTCGTTGCACACGCCGTTGATGAGCGTGACCAACGCGATCTCGTCGATCATCGCCATCGGCGCGCTGATCCAGATCGCGCCGCCCCTCGCGGGCGCCGGCGCGGACCGACCGAACGCGCTGATCCTCGGGCTGGCCGTCGTGGCGCTCGCGCTGACGGCGGTCAACATGTTCGGCGGCTTCGCGGTCACGCGTCGCATGCTGGCGATGTTCCGCAAGTGAACGGGAGAAACATGAACCCGCACGCTGACCCCGTTCGTTGCCCTACGGCTCCGAAGGAGCCACTTCGTGGCTCCGTGGCGCCCAGCCGGCTAGAGGCGGCTCGTCGGAGGCTGCCATGACTTCGAGCCTGGCCACCGTGTCCTACATCGGCGCCACGATCCTGTTCATCCTCAGCCTCGGCGGCTTGTCCAACCCGGAGACCGCACGCCGCGGCAACGTGTTTGGCATCGTCGGCATGGCGATCGCCGTGCTGGCCACGGTGCTCGGGCCGCGCGTCACGCCGGCCGGTTATGCGTGGATCGTCGGTGCGCTCGTGGTCGGCGCGGCCGTGGGCCTCTTCGCCGCCAAGAAGGTGCAGATGACGCAGATGCCGGAGCTGGTGGCGCTGATGCACAGCCTGGTCGGCCTGGCCGCCTGCCTGGTGGGCTTCGCCAGCTACGTCGACACTTCGACCGTTTTCCCGACCGAGGCCGAGAAGGCGATCCACGAGATGGAGATCTACATCGGCATCCTGATCGGCGCCGTGACGTTTTCCGGGTCGGTCATCGCGTTCGGCAAGCTGTCGGGCAAGATCGGTGGCAAGCCGCTGCTGCTGCCGGCGCGGCACTGGCTCAACCTGGCGGGCCTGCTGGTGGTGATCTGGTTCGGCCGCGAGTTCCTGCACGCGCCGAACATCCAGGCCGGCATGACGCCGCTGATCGTGATGACGGTGGTCGCACTGCTGTTCGGCATCCACATGGTGATGGCGATCGGTGGGGCCGACATGCCGGTGGTGGTGTCGATGCTCAACAGCTACTCGGGTTGGGCCGCCGCGGCCACCGGCTTCATGCTCAGCAACGACCTGCTGATCGTGGTCGGCGCCCTGGTGGGCTCGTCCGGCGCGATCCTGAGCTACATCATGTGCCGCGCGATGAACCGCAACTTCATCAGCGTGATCGCCGGCGGCTTCGGCACCGGTGGTGGCGCTCCCGCGTCAGGCGGTGCGGCGCAGCCGGCGGGCGAGGTGGCGCCGATCAGCGCGGTGGAGACGGCCGAGTTGCTGCGCGAGGCCAAGAACGTGGTCATCGTGCCGGGCTACGGCATGGCGGTGGCGCAGGCGCAGCACACGGTGTTCGAGATCACCAAGCTGCTGCGCGAAAGGGGCGTCAACGTGCGCTTCGGCATCCACCCGGTGGCTGGCCGCATGCCGGGTCACATGAACGTGCTGCTGGCCGAAGCCAAGGTGCCCTACGACATCGTGCTGGAGATGGACGAGATCAATGCCGACTTCCCGGACACCGACGTCTCGATGGTGATCGGCGCCAACGACATCGTGAACCCGGCAGCGCAGGACGACCCGACGAGCCCGATCGCCGGCATGCCGGTGCTCGAGGTCTGGAAGGCCAAGACCTCGATCGTGATGAAGCGCAGCATGGCTTCGGGCTATGCCGGTGTCGACAACCCGCTCTTCTACAAGGACAACAACCGCATGCTGTTCGGCGATGCGAAGAAGATGCTCGACGAGGTCTGGGCCGCGCTGCAGGGCTGAGCAAGCGCGCGTACTCCAGGTCGTGCAGGAAGTGATGCACGTCGAGCGCGCGGCCGAATTCGCGGCGCATCGGCACCACCATGCGCCACAGGTAGTTCATCAGCTCGCTGTCGCTGCCTGAATCGGGGTGCTCATCGGGCGTGCCTGCGCACCGCGGGAACAACCCTTGGCGCCGCACTGGCCGACTCGCGCGCCAGCGCTATCGAATCCCCTGATCGTGCCGCCTGCGGCGCTCGCCGAGAATCGCCCACGCGAGAGGAGCGCCTTGCCAATGGAGAAGATCTGGCTGAAGCAGTACCCCGCGGGCGTGCCGGCGCAGATTCCCGTCGACCTCTACGCGTCGCTGGTGACGCTGATGGAGGAGAGCTTCACCAAGTACCGCAACCTGCCGGCCTATCTGTTCATGGGCAAGAGCATCACCTTCGGCCAGGTTGACGATGCCTCGCGCGCGCTGGCCGCCTATCTGCAATCGCTCGGCCTCGACAAGGGCGATCGTGTCGCGGTGATGCTGCCCAACGTGCCGCAGTACCCGGTGGCCGTCGCGGCGATCCTGCGAGCCGGCTACGTGGTGGTGAACGTCAACCCGCTGTACACGCCGCGCGAGCTCGAGCACCAGCTCAAGGATTCGGGTGCCAAGGCGATCGTCATCCTGGAGAACTTCGCCGCCACCTTGGCGCAAGTGTTCGACGCGGTGCCGACGAAGAAGGTGCTGCTCGCCGCGATGGGCGACATGCTCGGCTTTCTCAAGGGCGCCATCGTCAACCATGTGGTGCGCAACGTGAAGAAGATGGTGCCTGCGTTCTCGTTGCCGCAGGCGGTGCGCTTCAACGACGCGCTGTCGCAGGGCCGCCGCAAGACCTACACCGCGCCCAAGATCGGCCCCGACGACATCGCGGTGCTGCAGTACACGGGAGGTACCACCGGCGTCAGCAAGGGCGCGGTGCTGTTGCATCGTTGCCTGGTGGCCAACCTGTTGCAGTCCGAGGCCTGGTACCAGCCGGCGCTGAAGAAGATCCCGGCCGGCGAGCAGATCGTCACCGTGTGTGCGCTGCCGCTGTATCACATCTTCGGCTTCAACACGAACATGATGCTGTCGATGCGCATGGGCGGCTGCAACATCCTGATCCCCAATCCGCGCGACATCCCGGCGGTGCTCAAGGAGCTGTCGCAGCACAAGTTCCACAGTTTTCCGGCGGTCAATACGCTGTTCAGCGCACTGGCCAACCACCCCGATTTCGACAAGGTCGACTGGAGCTCGCTGAAGATCAGCGTCGGCGGCGGCATGGCGGTGCAGCAGGCCACGGCGCGGTTGTGGCTGGAAAAGACCGGCTGCCCCATCTGCGAAGGCTACGGCCTGTCGGAGACCAGCCCTGGGGCCACCTGCAATCCGGTGGACACCACCGCCTACTCGGGCAACATCGGCCTGCCGATGCCCAACACCGAGATCGCGCTGCTCGATGACGACGGCAAGGAGGTGCCGCTCGGCACACCGGGCGAGATCGCCATTCGCGGCCCGCAAGTGATGGCCGGCTACTGGCAGCGACCCGACGAGACCGCCAAGGTGATGACCGCCGACGGCTTCTTTCGCACCGGCGACATCGGCGTGGTCGACGAGCGCGGCTACTTCAGAATCGTCGACCGCAAGAAGGACATGATCCTGGTCAGCGGCTTCAACGTCTACCCCAACGAGGTGGAAGACGTGCTGACGCAGATGCCCGGCGTGCTCGAGGCGGCCGCGGTCGGTGTGTCCGACGCCAAGACCGGCGAGGCGGTGAAAGTGGTGATCGTCAAGCGCGACCCCGGCCTGAGCGAGGCCGACGTGCGCGCCTATTGCGAAGCCAACCTCACCGGCTACAAGCGGCCCAAGGTGGTGGAGTTCCGCAAGGATCTGCCCAAGACGCCGGTCGGCAAGATCCTGCGCCGCGAGCTGCGGGATCGACCCACCCCCGACGCGGCCTAGCTGTTAAGCGTCAAGAGGTTCTTTCTTGACGCCGGGAGTCGAGAGATAGGCGCAAGCCCGCCGATTCCCTTGTGGGGGCGGTGCCCGCTCGTGATGCGCCGCTGGAGCGGCGTCAGGTCTGCGCGTGGGACACTCGCGGGATGCCGGTGCCGCGCATCCATGTCGATCAACCATTGGCGCCGGGGATGGAGCTGGGGCTGGGCGCCACCGGTGCGCGCCATGTGCAGGTGTTGCGGTTGCAGCCGGGCGCCGCGCTGACGCTGTTCGACGGCCACGGCGGCGAATGGGCGGGCGCCGTCACCGCCATGACGCGCCGCGAGGTGCGCGTGCGCACACTGCGCCATCAGGCGATCGAGCGCGAGCTGGCGCTGCGCGTGACGCTCGCGGTCGGCATGCCGGCCAACGAGCGCATGGACGCGCTGATCGAGAAGGCCACCGAGCTGGGCGCGGCGACGATCCAGCCGCTGGTGTGCGAGCGTTCGGTGCTGCGTGTGGCCGGCGAGCGTGCCCAGCGCAAGGCGGCGCATTGGCGAGCGGTGGCCGTTGCCGCCTGCGAACAATGCGGGCGCAACCGGGTGCCGCCGATCGAAGCGCCGGTGGCTCTGCCCGATTGGCTGCGCGCGTCGGCAGCCGTTGCCGCCAATACGCGCTGGCTGCTCTCGCTGGACGATGCGCAACCGTGGCCGCCGGCGCGCAGCGGGGGCGACGCGGTGGTGCTGCTGAGCGGGCCCGAAGGCGGATTCACCGCCGGCGAGGAGGCGGCGGCGCGCGCCGCCGGCTTCGTCGCCTGCTCGTTGGGCGCGCGCGTGCTGCGCTCCGACACAGCGCCGCTGGCGGCGCTGGCCTGGCTGGCACTGGAGGATCATGAGCCCGATGGCGCCTCACTTCGTTCGCTGCCCCCAAGGGGGCACCAGCCTCCTAGAGGCGGCTCGTCGGAGGCTGGATGAACCGGAACCTCTTGTTGTTGACCCTGTGTCAGGGTCTGTTCTTCACCAACAACGTCACCTTCATCGCGATCAACGGCCTGGTCGGGCTGCAGCTCGCGCCGCTGGGCTGGATGGCGACGCTGCCGATCATGGCCTACGTCGGCGGTGGCGCGCTGGCGGCGCCGCTGGTGGCGCGGCACCAGCGGCGCTATGGCCGCAGCACCTGCTTTCAGATCGGGCTCGGCGTGGCCATTGTGTCGGCGGCGCTGTGTGCGCTGGCCGCCACGCTGCGCAGCTTTCCGCTGCTGCTCGTGGCCACCGTGCTGGCGGGCTACTACAACGCCAACGGCGCGCTGTACCGCTTTGCGGCGATCGAGGTGGTCGACGTCTCGTACAAGGAGCGCGCGATCTCGTGGGTGCTGGCCGGCGGCATCCTCGGCGGCGTGCTGGGCCCCAACCTCGCCACCGCCACGCGCGACCTGATGGCGCAGCCGTTCACCGGCGCCTACGTCGCCTTGATGGGGGTGGCCGTGGTGGCCTGGCTGCTGATACGCCGGATCCCGTTTCCGCCGCTGCATGAAGCCGGCAGCAGTGCCGCCCCCGGGCGCCCGCTGCGCGAGCTCGCGCGGCAGCCGAACTTTGTGGTGGCCATTGTCTCGGCCGCGCTCGGCTATGGCGTGATGAACCTGCTGATGGCGGCCACGCCGATCGCGATGCAGCAATGCAAGCATCCGTTCAGCGCCGCCGCGCTGGTGCTGGAGGTGCATGTGCTCGCCATGTTCGTGCCCAGCTTCTTCACCGGGCACCTGATCAAGCGCGTGGGCGTGCTGCCGATGATGACCACCGGTGCGCTGCTCAACCTCGGATGCGTGCTGTTCGCGCTGTCGGGAGAGGACGTGATGCACTTCGCCGGCGCGCTGGCGGCGCTCGGGGTCGGCTGGAACTTCCTCTACATCGGCGGCACGACGCTGTTCACGGAGACCTACCGACCCAACGAGAGAACCACCGCGCAGGCCGCCATGGACACCAGCGTGATGGCGACGATGGCGATCACGTCGTTCAGCTCCGGTGCGCTGGTCACCACCGGCGGCTGGCAGTGGATGAACCTGGCGTCGCTGGTGCCGATCGCCGCCACGGCGGGGGCCCTGGTGTGGCTGGCGCGGCTGCGTCGTGCACGCCGCGCTCAGCCGCCTGAGGGCGCCGTGTCCTGAGGCTGACCCGCGTCGGCCGCGCCGCGCATCGAACCCGTCACCAGGTCAAAGCGGAACAACCGGCATTCGATCGGCCCGTTCCACAGCGGCACGCGGCGCGTTTCCTTCAGGCGCATGTGCGCCGGCAGCTTCATGTCGGGGCTCAGGATCCAGGCGGTCCACCCGGCGTAGTGGCGTTTCCAGTGTGCCGCCAGCGCGGCGAAGAAGCTGCGCATGTCGGGCGCGCCCTGCACTTGCTCGCGCGCCGGCCGTGGCGCGGTGCCGCGACCCTTGGGTGCCAGCCGCTCGCCGTATGGCGGGTTCAGCACCATCGTGCCGCGCTCGGCCGGCGGCGGGCGCTGCAGCATGTCGCCGGCCTTGAACTGGATCGCCGCCGCGACGCCGGCCTGCTCGGCATGGCGCTGCGCGAAGTCGGTCATGCGGAACGACACGTCGCCGGCGAAGATCGGCACCGCGCTCGGATGCGCACGCGCGCGCGCCGCGGCCACCATCTCGCGCCAAGCGCCGGCGTGGTCGCGAAACGGCGTCAGCCGCTCGAATGCAAAGCGGCGGTCCATCCCCGGCGCACGCCCGCAGGCCATCTGCGCCGCCTCGATGGCGATCGTGCCGGAGCCGCTGCACGGATCGAGCAAGACGCCGTCTTCGGCGCGGCCGCGCCAGCCGGCGGCGGCCAGCAGCGCGGCAGCCAGCGTCTCCTTCAGCGGTGCGTCGCCGGCCTGCGCTGCGCGCCAGCCGCGCTTGAACAGCGGCACGCCCGAGGTGTCCACATACAAGGCCGCGCGCTCGCCGTCGAGGTGCAGCACCAGCGACAGATCGGGGTCGCGCGTGTCGACATCGGGGCGTGCACCGGCGCTTTCGCGCATCGTGTCGCAAACGGCGTCCTTGATGCGCAACGCGGCGAAGTTCAAACTCTTCAGCGGCGCGTTGCGCGCCGTGGTGTCGACACGCAGCGTCTGCCTTGGCGTGATCCAGTCGCCCCAGCGCACGGTGCGCGCGAGCGCATACAGATCGTCTTCGCCGCGGTAGCGCGCTTGCGCCACGCGCCACAGCACGCGCTGTGCGAGCCGGCTCTCGAGGTTCAGGCGCATGGCCAGCGCCGCGTCAGCCGGCAGCGCGACACCGCCGCGCGCGGCTGCGACCGGGCGGCCGGCCAGCGACTCCACCTCCTCGGCGAGGAAAGGCTCGACCCCTGCCGCGCAGGGCAGGAACAGTTCAATCCGGGCGCTCACCGTGCCCCCTAGGCGCTGCGCGCCGCCTGGCCCACAAAGGGGCGTCGGAGCGACCGGGCGCCGCTCACAGGCTCTTGCGCAGGTTGGCCGGCGCGATCTTGAGCGCTTCGCGGTACTTGGCCACCGTGCGGCGTGCCACCTGGATGCCCTGCTCCGACAGCATCTGCGCGAGCTGGCCGTCGGACAGCGGCGCCTTCGCGTCCTCGGCCGCGACCAGTTGGCGCAGCAGCGCGCGCACCGCGGTGCTCGAGGCGTTGCCGCCGGCGTCGGTCGACAACGACGAGCCGAAGAAGTACTTCAGCTCGTAGGTCCCGTACGGCGTGGACATGTACTTGGCGGTGGTGACGCGCGAAATGGTCGACTCGTGCAGGCCCAGCTCGTCGGCGATCTCGCGCAGCACCAGCGGCTTCATCGCGATCGCGCCGTGCGTGAAGAAGCCCTTCTGCCGCTCGACGATGGCCTGCGACACGCGCACGATGGTGTCGAAGCGCTGCTGGATGTTCTTGACGAACCAGCGAGCCTCCTGCAGCCGCGCGTTCAGGCCGGCGCCGGTGCCGTTGCGCTGGCCGCGGATCGCCTGCGCGTAGAGGTCGTTGATGCGCAGCTTGGGCATCACGTCGGGGTTGAGCTGCACCTTCCAGGCGCGCCCCACGCGCTGCACGATCACATCGGGCACGACCACGGTCGAATCGTTCTGTCCGAACGCGCGCCCCGGCTTGGGGTCGCAGTGCACGATCAGGTCGCGCGCGTCGCGCAGCTGCGCTTCGTCAGCGCCGGTGGCCGCGCTCAGCTTCTTGAACTCGCGCTTGGCCAGCAGCTCGAGATGCGACCGGCAGATGTCGATTGCCAGCGCCCGCGCGGGTACGTCGGGGCCGGCGCGCAGCTGCAGCGTGAGGCATTCGGCCAGGTCGCGCGCGCCGACGCCGGCCGGATCAAGGCTTTGCAGCCACTTGAGCGCGCACTGCAGGCGCTCCAGCAACTCCTCGCGCTCCAGCGGATCCGGTGCCAGCCGTTCGGCGATCTCGGACAGCGTGTCGGCCAGGTAGCCGTCGGCGTCGAGCGACTCGATCAGCGTCCACAGCGCGGCGCGGTCCTCCGCCGACAGTCGCATCAGCGCCATCTGGCCGCGCAGGTGGTCCTGCAGCGACGGCGCGGCCGCGGTGCGATCCTGCGCCTCCTGGTCGTCGTCGGGCCCGGGGCCCGAGGCGGCGGCGCTCGGCAGCTCGCGGATGCCGTCGAAGTCGTCACCCTCGGTGCCGTTTTCCCACTCGCGGCGCTCCAGCGCGCTGAAGTCGGTGCCGTCGATGCCGCTTGGCTCGTCGCTGGCTTCGAACGCTGCCTCCTCGCGCTCGGGCGCCGTTTCGGCCGGGGCTTCGGCCGGGCTGTCGTTGAGTCCGGCGCGTTCCACCGGCGCTTCGGCTGCGGCTTCTTCGTCGGCCTCGAGGAACGGGTTCTGGTCGAGCATCTGCTCGACTTCCTGCTGCAGCTCGAGCGTCGAGAGTTGCAGCAAGCGGATCGATTGCTGCAGCTGCGGCGTCAACGCCAGATGCTGCGACAGACGGACCTGGAGCGAGGGTTTCATGATGGCTGCGCGGGCTCTCGTTCCTGGACTACATGCGGAAGTGCTCACCGAGGTAGACGCGCCGCACGTCGGCGTTCTCCACGATCTGCTGCGGCGTGCCTTCGGCCAGCACGCGGCCCTCGCTAATGATGTACGCGCGGTCGCAGATGCCGAGCATCTCGCGCACGTTGTGGTCGGTGATCAGCACGCCGATGCCGCGGCTCTTCAGGAAGCCGATGATGCGCTGGATCTCGATCACCGCGATCGGATCGACGCCGGCGAACGGCTCGTCGAGCAGGATGAAGCGTGGCTGGGTGGCCAGCGCCCGCGCGATCTCGACGCGGCGCCGCTCGCCGCCCGACAGCGCCGGCGCCGGAGAATCGCGCAACTTCTCGATGCTCAGCTCGCGCAACAGCTGCTCGAGCTGGCGCTCGATTTCGGCGCCCGCCAGCGGCCGGCCGTTGGGACCGAGCTGCAACTCGAGCACCGCGCGGATGTTCTCCTGCACCGTGAGCTTGCGAAAGATCGAGGCTTCCTGCGGCAGGTAAGACAGACCCAGGCGCGCGCGCTGGTGGATCGGCTTGGTCTGCACCGGCTGGCCGTCGATGCGGATCTCGCCGGCGTCGGCACGCACCAAGCCCACCACCATGTAGAACGTGGTGGTCTTGCCGGCCCCGTTGGGCCCGAGCAGCCCGACCACTTCACCCGCACCCACGGCCAGATGCACCTCGCTGACGACCTTGCGCGATCCGAAGGTCTTTTGCAGACCGGTGGCTTCCAGGCGGCTGTTCAGCACGCTGTCCGGCAGCGGGGCGTTCATGACGCTCCCCTTGTGGCCGCGCTCACTTGCGCTCACCCAGCGACGTGCTGGACCGCAACGTCGCGCTGTCCGCCGCGCTGGCGGCCGACGCGGCGGCGTCGGCCGCGCGCGGACTCAGCACCGCGCGCACGCGGCCGCCGGGGTTGGTCGGCGTGGCCGCGCCGCCCTGCACGCTGAACACCTCGGCCGCGTTGTCCCAGACGATCAGCGCGCCCTGGATGTCTTCGCTGGTCACCGTGCCGCGCACGCGGCGCACCTGCGCGCTGCCGATGAAGCGCAGCGTGTCGGCGCGCGCGTCGTATTCGATCCGCTCGGCGCTGCCTTCGACCTGCTCGTCGCCGCCGTCGCGCTTCTGCCGGTACATCGCCGGCCTGGCGGCGGAACCGATCGCCGTGGCGGTGCGGTAGCCGTCGGGCGTCTCGCGCAGCTCGACCCGGTCGGCCCGGATCACCAGCGTGCCCTGCGTGATCACCACGTTGCCCGTGCACACGCTGACCTGGCGCACCAGGTCGACGGTGCACGGCCGATCGGACTCCATCGTCAGCGGCTTGGTCCGATCGGCCTTTTCAGCCACCGCACACGGGGTGCCCAGGCTCAGCGCCAAGGCCACGCAGGCGGCCCGACGGCTCGCCGCCGCGACAGTCGCGGGCTCGGCCGGGCGGCGAAGGAGCGAAGAAGGCATTAGTCGGCACAGAACTTGCAGGCCATTCTAGCCCGCGTGCCCGCAGCAAAGGGGCTGCTGTGCGGAGAAATTGCGCGCCGGTTCGATGCGCCGGTCGGGCGGGCCTAGCTCTGTTTGGCGCGCTGGATCAGATAGTCGGCAACACGCAGCGCCTGGTCGGCGCCGCCGGCGAGCGACGGCGACGTGAAGTAACGGCCGTGCACGCCGATGGTGGGTACACCGTCGATCTTGTACGCATCGGCGAGCTGGCGCGCCTGCTTGAACTTGCTGGCGACCGTGAAGCCCTTGTAGGTGTCCATGAACTTGGCCGCGTCGATGCCGTTGGCCGTCATGAACGCGGTGATCTCGGCTTCTTTCTCCAGCCGCTGGCGCTGCACGTGGATGGCGGCGAACACCTTGCGGTGCACCGCATCGAGCTGGCCCATGGCCTCGAGTGCGAGGTAGATCTTGGCGTACGGCTCCTGCGGCGCGGAGAACGCCACCGGCACGCGCCGGAACGACACGTCGGCGGGCAGCTTGCGCGACCAAGCGTCGATCGCCGGCTCGAAGCTGTTGCAGTGCGGGCACCAGTAACCGAAGAACTCCACCACCTCGACCTTGCCGGAAGCGGGCATCGGCACCGGCTGCGCCAGGCGCGCGTAATCCCTGCCCTCCACTGGGGCGCCCTGTGCCAGGACGAGCCCAGGCCAACCCGCCGCGACACAGGCGCCCGCGAGGCACAGGTTGAAATGGCGGCGGTTCATGAAGATCCTTTCCTGGGGTGTTGTGAGGGTGCTTGGTGCGCGTAATGACCTTCAGCGTTCCACACGCACCAACGCGGCGGTCTCGCCGCCCGACTGCAGCTTGGCTTGCAGCGACTCGGCCTCGTCTCGCATCTGGTACGGCCCGACCCGCACGCGGTACATCATGCGGCCCGATTGTTCGCGCTCGGTTACCTTGGCGATGTAGCCGAGCATCGCCAGCCTGGCCCGTTGCGCCTCGGCGTCCTCCGGCTTGCTGAAAGCGCCCACCTGCACGAAGTAGATGAACGGATCGACCCCCGGCCTGGCTGACTGCGGGGCGATGGCGATCGGCGGCTGTGCATCCCGCCCCGACAGGATCGCCGCCGGATCGCGCGCCGAGCGGGCCGGCTCGGCCACCGCCGATGCGGACCTCGGAGGCACCGGTGTGATGCCCGGTGGCGGCACCGGATTGATGCCGGGCGGGATCCCGGCCGGCGACGAGCCGGCCGGCCGGGGGACGACCGGCTTGCTGGCCAGCGGCGCGTTCGGGTCCCAGTTCTTGTTGCGCTCGATCTCGGCGGCATCTTGTTCCGGAGTGCGCTGCTGCACCTTGTTCACGAAAGGCACGGGTGTCTTCGTGACGTAGAGCGCCACCGCCAGGGCCAGCGCGAGTCCGACCAGCAGCCCGACGATCAGCCCCATCACGAAGCCGCCGCGTTGCCGGGACGGGCGATTGTTCATCACGACTCCTCGTTCGATTCGCGGCCCATGCTGTCCGGCGCCGAGATGCCCAACACCGCGAAGCCGTTGCGCAGCACCTGGCGCGTCGCGGTCAGCAGCGCGATGCGTGCGCGCGCCAGCGCGGCGTCGTCGACCATGAACCGCTCGGCCGAATAGTACGCATGGAACGCCGCCGCCACGTCGCGCAGGTAAAACGCCAGGTCGTGCGGTGCAAACTCGTCCGCCGCGCGCGCCAGCACGTCGGGGTAGCGCGCCAGCTCGCGCATCAGCGCGGTTTCGGCCGGTGCGACCAGGCGCTCGAGCTCGGCTGCGCTGGCCTCGCGCGCGTCGACGGCGCGCTGGTCTTGCCACAACGCCAGCACCGAGCAGATGCGCGCATGCGCGTACTGCACGTAGAAGACCGGGTTCTCGTCGTTGCGCTTGAGCGCCAGGTCGACGTCGAAGACGAACTCGGTGTCGGACTTGCGGCTGCTCAGGAAGAAGCGCACCGCGTCGCGGCTGGTCCACTCGATCAGGTCGCGCAGCGTCACGTAGCTGCCGGCCCGCTTGGAGATCTTGACCTCCTCGCCGCCCTTCATCACGGTGATCATCTTGTACAGCACATAGTCCGGATAGCCGGGCGGGATGCCGACGCCGGCGGCCTGCAGCCCGGCTCGCACGCGCGCCACCGTGCCGTGATGGTCGCTGCCCTGCACGTTGATCACCTTGGTGAAGCCGCGTTCCCATTTGCTGACGTGGTACGCGACATCCGGCACGAAATAGGTGTACGTGCCGTCCGACTTGCGCATCACCCGGTCCTTGTCGTCGCCGTAGTCGGTGCTGCGCAGCCACAGCGCACCGTCGCGCTCGTAGGTCTTGCCGGCGGCAACCAGCTGTTGCACGGTGCGCTCGACGCGACCGTCGGTGTACAGGCTCGATTCGAGGTAGTAGGTGTCGAAGCGCACGCCAAAGGCGCGCAGGTCGAGGTCCTGCTCGTGGCGCAGATAGGCCACCGCGAAGCGCGTGATGCCGTCGAGGTCGTTGACGTCGCCGCCGGCGGTGACTTCACGATCGTCGGCGCGCACCGTCTTGCGGGCCAGGTAGTCGGCCGCGATGTCGGCGATGTACTCGCCGTTGTACGCCGCCTCCGGCCAGGCGGCGTCGCCGGGCTTCAGACCCTGGAGGCGGGCCTGCACCGAAGCACCGAGCGTGTTGATCTGCACGCCGGCGTCGTTGTAGTAGAACTCGCGCGTCACCTGCCAGCCTTGGGTGGCCAGCAGGTTGCACACGCAGTCGCCGAGTGCGGCATTGCGACCGTGGCCCACGTGCAGCGGGCCGGTGGGGTTGGCCGACACGAACTCCACCATCACGCGGCCGCCGTGCGCGCGACGCAGTCCGAAGCCGGCGCCCGCTTGCAGCACCTCTGTCACGATGCGCTGGCGCGCCTGGGCCTTGAGGCGCAGGTTGACGAAGCCCGGGCCGGCAATCTCGAGCGCGTCGACCCAACGCTGCACCGCCGGCTCGCCCTTCAGCGTCGACACCAGGCTCGCGGCAATGTCGCGCGGCGGGCGCTTGAGCGCCTTGGCCAGTCCCATCGCGGCGGTGATCGCGAGGTCGCCGTGTTCGGCATGCTTGGGCGACTCGAACGCGGCCTGCAATGTTGCCCCGGGGGCCATCTGCGTCAATGCGCTGTGCAGCGCCTGCAGCAGCTCCTCCTTGGCTTGGATCATCGAGCGATTCTACGGTTGGGCCCTCGCGCTCCTTGCCGGCCACGCCCGCAAACGCGGCCGCAAATGGCGCAATGTTCATCGCGTGCGCAGCCGCGTTCCGGTCGACAATGCTTTGCACCCGTCGCAATGGCCTTGCCCAGATGGCGAAATCCGCTTCCCAAGTCGCATCCAAACGCGCCGCCGCGGTGACGCCGGCCCTGCCGGAGCGCATCGGGCGGTACCCGGTGCGTTCGCGTCTCGGCGAGGGCGCCACCAGCGAGGTGTTCCTGGCGCGCGATGATTTCCACGACCGTCTGGTGGCGATCAAACGCGTGCGCCGCTCGTCGCTGGTCGATTCGATGGAAGCGCACTTCAGCGCGCGCTTCTTCGCTGCCGAGGCCGCGCTGGTGGGGCGCCTGAAGCATCCCAACGTCGTGCAGCTGTACGACGCGGTTGACGATCCGCACGAGCCGTACCTGGTGCTGGAATACGTGCCGGGCTCGACGCTGCGCGAATACTGCCGGCCCGATACGTTGCTTTCGCTGGAGCAGATCGTCGAGCTCGGCTTCAAGTGTGCGATGGCGCTGGGCTACGTGTATCGCCAGGGCCTGATCCATCGCGACGTCAAGCCGGCCAACCTGCTGGCCAGCGTCGAAGGCGGCGGCGTGCGCGACGTGAAGATCACCGACTTCGGCAGCGCGCTCAACCTGCACACGCAACGCACGCAGGTGTTCCGCGTGGGTTCGCTCACCTACATGTCGCCCGAGCAGCTCGACGGCGCCGACCTCGACGCGCGCGCCGACCAGTACTCGCTGGCTGCGGTGATGTACCACCTGATCGCCGGCCGTCCGCCGTTCGATGCCGCGCACCAGGCCGCCCTGATGCACCAGATCTGCAACGCCGAGGCCGCGTCGCTGGTCGGCCTGCGTGACGGCGTGCCGAGAGGTCTTGACGCGATCGTGCAGCGTGCGTTGTCGAAGGCGCGCGGCGACCGTTATGCCGATTGGGATGCGTTCGCGCAGGCGCTGTCCACGCTGGTTGCGCGGCGCGAGGTGCCGCGCGCCGGCCTGCGCGAGGTGCTCGACTCCGAGCGTTTCATCCTGCTGCGCTCACTCGACTTCTTCAGCGGCTTCGGCGACGTGGAGCTGTGGGAGGTGGTGCACCGGGCGTTGTGGCAGCGCCATGCTTTCGGCGCGGCGCTGTACCGCAAGGGCCAGCCCGGCGGCAGCTTTCACATCATCGCGGCCGGCTCGGTGGATGTGTTCCGCGACGGGCAGCGTGTGGCGCAGCTCGGCGCCGGCACCTCGGTGGGCGAGATGGTGTACCTGGCGCCGAGCCCCGATCTGCGCGTGCACGGCGCCGACGTGGTGGTGGCCGAGAGCGCCACCACGGTGTCGTTCACGCCCGAGACGATGGAGCGTTTTTCGGCCACCACGCGGCACCTTTTCGACGCGGCGTTCATCCGCGTGCTGGTGCGCCGGCTGCATGCGGCGCACGAGGCGCTGCATCATCCGCGGCGCATCCTGTGATGCCGGAATTGACCGCGATCAATGGACCGGTCGGCGCGCGAGGCGCCTGTTGCGTTCAGGCGATTGCCGCCGGCGGATGGCTGATGGTTCAATCGCCGGCGGCAATCAAGCCACTTCGCACGAGGAAGAGAAGACCATGAAACCACTGATGACCGTGCTGGCGTTGACGCTGGCTGCCGCGTCGATGTCGCTGCAGGCCGCGGACGAGAAGAAGCCCTCCGCGCAGCAGAACAAGATGAGCGAATGCAACAAGGAGGCCGGCGAGAAGAAACTGGCCGGCGAGGAGCGCAAGGCGTTCATGAAGTCCTGCTTGTCCACCAAGGTGACCCAGCAGGACAAGATGAAGGCCTGCAACAAGGAAGCCGCCGGCAAGAAGGGCGACGAGCGCAAGAAGTTCATGAGCGAGTGCCTGAAAGCGTGACCCGGCGGCCGCGAGGCCGCCGGGTCACGCTTCGGCGAGGCTCATATCGCGAAGCGATGTGATGCCGGAGCCAAAGCAGCACAGCCGCGAGGCCGCCGGGTCACGCTTCGGCGAGGCTCATATCGCGAAGCGATGTGATGCCGGAGCCAAAGCCTCTTTTAACGCACGCCGATCCCGCGCGCCAGGCAGACCGCCACCAGCGGGATCACCACCATCAGGTGTGAAGCGGCCATCAGCCGCTTGCGCACCTTGGCGATCTCATCGGCGCCCGGCAGGCCGCGGCCCGCGGCGCAGTCACGCTGCCAGCGCTGGATGCGGCGCGAGGCGCGCCCGCCGACGCCGACCATCACCAGCCACAGCACCAGCTTGGTCCACAACAACGGCTGTGCGCCGTACCAGGCCGCGCCCTTGATGCCCCAGGCGACCCGTGCGATGCCGGTGAACAGCACCGCCATCGCGGCGATGGCAGCGATGCGATCGACGCGCGCCAGGCGCGCCAGCGCGGCTTCGTTGAGCCACTCGGCACGCGCCAGCGCGGTGCTCGAGCCGATGAACACGATCCACGTCAGGATGGCGATCAGGTGCAGGTAGGCCAGCGCCGCCTCGAGCAGCATCATCGAAGAACCTCCACGCTGCGCGTTGCGGCGTTCGCCCTTGCAGGGGCCGTGCGGCTCATTGGGCATCCTGCGCGCTTGCGCGCTCCGGAATTCGCCTTCGGAGCGGCCGTGCGGCTCATGCCGCCAAGGGTTGACGCGTGGCGCGGTCCCAGTACGCCGCTTCGCCGTAGGCCTGCTTGATGAAGTCGATCCACAAGCGCACACGCAGCGGCAGGTGCTTGCGCTGCGGAAACACCGCGTACACGCCGTTGGGCGGTGCCGCGAATTCCTCGAGCACGGCGATCAGGCGACCGTCGGACACCTCGTCCTGCACCTCCCACGTGCTGCGCCACGCGATGCCCAGGCCCTGCGCGCACCAGTCGTGCAGCACCTGGCCGTCGCTGCAATCGAGCGTGCCGGCGGGCCGGACGTGGATCACCTTGTTGTCCACCGTGAAGGCCCAGCCGCGCGGCTGGCTCGACTCCGACGACAACAGCAGGCAGCGGTGTTTGCTCAACTCGGCCGGGGTCTTCGGCGTGCCGTGGCGCTTCAGGTACTCCGGCGTGGCCACGCACATGCGGCGGTTGTCGGCCAGCCGGACACTGACCAGACTTGAATCGGGCAGGTCGCCGACGCGCACCGCGCAATCGAAGCCTTCGTTGACGATGTCGACCACACGGTCGGACAGGTTCAGCGACAAGCTCACGTCGGGATGCAGGCCCAGGAAGCGCGGCACCAGCGGCGCCACGTGACGCCGCCCGAAGCCGGCCGGTGCGGTGATTCGCAAGTGACCACTAGCCTTCACGCCACCTTCGGTGACGCTGGCCTCGGCGGTGGCCAGGTCCACCAGAATGCGCTGGCAGTCCTCCAGAAAGGCGCTGCCCTCGTGGGTCAGCGTGATGCGGCGCGTGGTGCGCACCAGCAACTTGACGCCCAAGCGCTCTTCCAGTGCATCGATGCGCCGGCCGATCACCGCCGGCGCCACGCCCTCGGCATTGGCCGCCGCGGTCAGGCTGCCCTTGGTAGCGACGGCCGCGAACGACTCGATCTGCTTCAACCGGTCCATCGATCCACATTAGCCTTGTGGATGTCATAGATCAATTGAGATTTCCCAGGGATTGGCTTCGGTGTTGCTGTAACACCAAACCCACACGGCTGGCAATGGTTGAGTTGCTGCAAGTATTCAGTTCAGTATCGTCATCAATCCAGCGCCCGCACGGCACCCAATCTGCACCCCGCCAACGCATAGAGTGTGTGGCCCATGTCTCCTGTCCATCCGTTGCCCACGCCGCGTGCCGTGCTGTTCGATGTGTACGGCACGCTGTTCGACGTCTACAGCGTGGGCGTGCGCGCCGAGGCCCTGTTTCCCGGCTTCGGCGAGCGGCTGGCGCTGCTGTGGCGCGACAAGCAGATTGAATACACGCGGCTGGTCTCGATGAGCCGCCGCTACCGTCCGTTCAGCGACCTGACCCTGCGGGCGCTTCAGTTCGCATGCGCGCGGCTGCAGTGCGATCTCACGCCCGCGGCCAGCGACGCGCTGATGGGCGAGTACCGCGGTCTGGCGCCGTTCGCCGAGAACGAGGCGGTGCTGCGTGACCTGCAGGCGCGCGGCGTGCGCTGCGGCGTGTTGTCCAACGGCGATCCGCCGATGCTCGATGCGGTGATCGGCCATGCCGGCTTTTCCGCCTGGCTCGACCCGGTGCTGAGCGCGCACAGCGTGCAGCGCTTCAAGATCGACGATGCGGTGTACGCGCTCGGACCCGCGGCGCTCGGGCTGCCGCTGCGCGACATCCTGTTCGTGTCGAGCAACGCCTGGGACGCGATCGGCGCCACCTGGTATGGCTACACGACGTTGTGGATCAACCGCAGCGGCGTGCCGCTCGATCCGCTCGACACACCGCCCACACGCACCGGCACCAGCCTGCGCGCGGTGCTCGACTTCTTCCCCTCCTGACCCCAAGTCTCCAACCATGACCGACCGCATCACCGTCCATGGCCTGCATGTCGCCGCCAACCTGCACGCGTTCATCGAGCGCGAGGTACTGCCCGGCACCGGCATCGCGCCGGCCGTGTTCTGGCAGGGCTTCGACGCCATCGTGCGCGACCTGGCGCCGAAGAACGCCGCGCTGCTCGCCGAGCGCGATCGGCTGCAGAACGAGCTCGATGCCTGGCACCGCGCCAACCCCGGGCCGATCCGCAACCGGCGCGCGTACCGCGAGATGCTCAAGCAGATCCGCTACCTGGTGCCGGTGCCCAAGCGCGTGAAGATCAGCACCGCCAACGTCGATGACGAGCTGGCGCGCCAGGCGGGCCCGCAACTGGTGGTGCCCGTGACCAACGCGCGTTATGCGTTGAACGCCGCCAATGCGCGCTGGGGCTCGTTGTACGACGCGCTCTACGGCACCGACGCGCTGCTCGAAGACGGCGGCGCCACGCGCGGCCCGGGCTACAACGCGGTGCGCGGCGCCAAGGTCATCGAATACTGCCGCCACGTGCTCGACCGCACCGCGCCGCTCAAGCGCGGCTCGCACGTCGATTCAACCGCCTACCGCGTGGTCGGGGGCCAGCTCGTCGTGGCGTTGCGCAGCGGCCCGTCCACGACGCTCGCCAAGCCCGCGCAGTTCCTCGGCTACCAGGGCGACGCCGATGCGCCGACCGGCGTGCTGCTGGTGCACAACGGGCTGCACCTCGACATCCGCATCGACAAGGCGCACCCGATCGGCCGCGACGACGCTGCCGGCGTGTGCGACCTGGTGATCGAATCGGCGGTGTCGACCATCCTCGACCTCGAAGACTCGGTGGCGGTGGTCGATGCCGACGACAAGGTGCAGGCCTATGGCAACTGGCTCGGCATCCTCAAAGGCACGCTGACCGAGCGCATGAACAAGGGCGGCAAGAGCTTCGTGCGTTGCCTGAACCCCGACCGCGTCTACACCCGGCCCGGCGGCGGCGAGCTCACGCTGCACGGCCGCTCGCTGCTGTTCGTGCGCAACGTGGGCCACCTGATGAGCAACCCGGCGGTCCTGGTGGGCGAGGCGCGCCAGGAGATCCCCGAAGGCATCCTCGATGCAGTGGTCAGCACCGCGATCGCGCTGCACGACCTGCAGAGCGACCGTTCGAACGGCATCCGCAACAGCCGCACCGGGTCGATCTACATCGTCAAGCCCAAGATGCACGGACCCGAAGAGGTGGCTTTCGCGGCCGAATTGTTCGCGCGCGTCGAGCAGTTGCTCGGCCTGCCCGACAGCACGGTCAAGCTTGGCATCATGGACGAGGAACGCCGCACCAGCGTCAACCTGAAAGCCTGCATCGCCGCGGCATCGAGCCGCGTGGCCTTCATCAACACCGGCTTCCTCGACCGCACTGGCGACGAGATCCACACCGCCATGCTGGCCGGCCCGATGATCCGCAAGGGTGACATGAAGGCCAGCAAGTGGATCGCCGCCTACGAGCGCCTCAACGTGCTGGTGGGCCTGCAATGCGGCCTGCGCGGCAGGGCGCAGATCGGCAAGGGCATGTGGGCCATGCCCGACCTGATGGGCGCGATGCTCAAGCAGAAGATCGTGCACCCGCAGGCCGGCGCCAACACCGCGTGGGTGCCGAGCCCGACCGCCGCCACGCTGCACGCGTTGCACTACCACCAGGTCGACGTGTTCGCGGTGATGAAGGAGCTCGAGAAGATCCGGCTCGACGACGAATACGACGCTCTGATGGACGATCTGCTGACGGTGCCGGTGGCCGCCAAGGCCGACTGGAGCGCCGCCGAGCGCCAGCAGGAGATCGACAACAACGCGCAGGGCATCCTGGGCTACGTGGTGCGCTGGGTCGACCAGGGCGTGGGCTGCTCCAAGGTGCCCGACATCCACAACGTCGGCCTGATGGAAGACCGCGCGACGCTGCGTATCTCCAGCCAGCACATCGCCAACTGGCTGCACCACGGTGTCGTCACCGAGGCGCAGGTGCGCGCCACCTTCGAGCGCATGGCGGCGGTGGTCGACCGGCAGAACGCCGGCGATCCGCTGTACCGGCCGATGGCCGGTCACGCCGAAACGAGCGCCGCCTATCAGGCCGCGCTCGATCTGGTGTTCAAGGGCAAGCAGCAGCCCAGCGGGTACACCGAGCCGCTGCTGCACGCGTGGCGCCAGCGGGTGAAGGCGGCATTGACGCCAGAGCAGCCACAGCTCCAGCCGGCCTGACAGCGGGCGCAGGCCGCTGCGGCGCAGGCTCACATCGCATCGCGAGGTGACGGTGGCGAAGCCACCAGCCGAGCCAACAGGCCGGCTCTCTACAATCCGCTGCCTTGCGGGTGCGGCTCTCGGCGCCCGCGTCGCACATGGCCGAGCCTTCCTTGCCCTCTTCATGCGACGTGCTGGTGGTCGGTGCCGGCCCGGCCGGCAGCGCCTGCGCGCAGCTGCTGGCGCGCGCCGGCATGCACACCGTGCTGGTCGATGCCCACGCGTTCCCGCGCGACAAGGTGTGCGGCGATGGATTGATCCCGGACGCGCACGCCGCGCTGCAGCGCCTGGGTGTGTACGACGAGGTGATGGCACAGGCGCAACGCGTGCGCCATGTCGGCTGCATCGGGCCGCGCGGCGGGCGCGTCGACGTGCCGGGACGCCTCGCGGTGCTGCCGCGGCGCCAGCTCGACCACATCATCTGCCGCGGCGCCGTGCGCGCGGGGGCACAGCTGCACGCCCCGACACGCTTCGAGGCGCCGCTGCTCGACGGCGAGCGGGTCGCCGGTGCGCGCTTGAAGGTCGGCGACAAGATGCACGAGCTGCGTGCGTTACAGGTGGTGCTGGCCACCGGCGCGGTGCCGCAGGCACTGATTGCCGCCGGCATGTGCGAGCGCCGCACGCCCAGCGGCGTGGCGCTGCGCGGGTATGTGCACCACCCGGCGATGGCCGGGCGCATCACCGACCTTGAGGTGGTGTGGCACAAGCGGCTGCGCAAGGGCTACGGCTGGATCTTTCCGTGCCCCGACGGCGTCTTCAACATCGGCGTCGGCCTGGCGCACAGCCACAGCAAGCAGGTGGATGGCCGGCAGACCATGCAGGAGGTCAACCTGCGCGACATGTTCGCCGCCTTCTGCCAGGTGTATGCGCCGGCGCGCGAGCTGATGCGCGGCGGCATGCCGCAAGGCGAGTTGAAGGGCGCGCCGCTGCGCTGCTCGCTCGAGGGCGCGGCGCTGACACGTCCCGGCCTGATGGTGACCGGCGAGGCCGCCGGCAGCACGTATGCGTTCACCGGCGAGGGCATCGGCAAGGCGATGGAGACCGGCATGCTGGCCGCCAAGACGCTGATCGATGCACGTGCGGCCGCCCCGGCGGATGCTGGGGGTGCCGCAGCCCTCGACGCGGCGCATGCGCGCTATCGCGCTGCGATCGGTGCGCTCAAGCCGCGCTTCGATCTGTACGAGCGCGCCAACCGCGTCAACGACCACCCCTGGCTGGCCGACCTGCTGATATGGCGCGCCAACCGCAGCCCGCGCATCCTCAAGCGCATGGAGGGCGTGCTCGAAGAGACCGGCAACCCCGGCAATCTGGTCAGCGCACGCGGCATCGCTCGACTGTTCCTGCCGATCCGCTAGCAAGGGCCGCGGGGCTGATGGCACGATAGCGGCATGTGCCAGTTGCTCGGCATGAACGCCAACACGCCGACCGACGTGATGTTCTCGTTCACCGGCCTGGCCATGCGTGCCGACGAGCACAAGGACGGCTTTGGCATCGCCTTCTTCGAAGACCGCGGTCTGCGCCTGTTCGTCGACCACCACGGCGCACGCTCCTCGCCGGTGGCCGAGCTGGTCAAGCGCTATCCGATCAGGAGCGACAACGTCATCGCCCACATCCGCAAGGCCACGCAGGGTCGCGTGGCGCTGGAGAACTCGCATCCGTTCATGCGCGAGCTGTGGGGGCGCTACTGGGTGTTCGCGCACAACGGCGACCTGAAGGACTTTCACCCGCGGCTGCACGGCGCGTTTCGACCGGTGGGCGACACCGACAGCGAGCGGGCGTTCAGCTGGCTGATGCAGGAGCTCGCCAAGGCGCACGCCGCGGTGCCGACGATCGGCGAGCTGACGCGCACGCTGGCCGAGTTGCTGCCGCTGCCGGCGGCGCACGGCGCGTTCAACCTGCTGCTGTCCAACGGCCAGGCGCTGTGGGCGCACGCCTCCACGCGACTGCACTGGCTGCAGCGGCGGCATCCGTTCTCGCACGCGCGCCTGGCCGACGAGGATCTCAGCGTCGACTTCGCCGCGCTGACGACGCCTGCCGACCGCGTGGCGATCGTCGCCACCGAGCCGCTGACCGCCGGCGAGGACTGGCACGCGATGGTTCCCGGCGAGCTGCGCGTGTTCGTGCGCGGCGAGCATCTCGCATGAGCCGCCGGGGCCGCTCCCAAGGCGAATACCGGAGGCCGCAGGCCGGAGGATGCCCAATGAGCTCGCCCGGTCGCGCCAGAGTGCAAAGGCCGCGGCCGGGTTTGCGCGAGGTGCGCTCGGCCAGGACCCTGTGCAGCGCTCTGCCACACTTGAACACATACGCCGCCACGTGATTGCCTGGCTCGCATGACGATGACCGAGTTGCCCGTTCCCCGCTTCGACCTCTTCTACCGCCACGCCGAGCTGACGCGATTGCTGCACGACTACGCCGATGCGCGGCCGGATCTGGTGCGCATCGAATCGATCGGCAAGAGCCATGAAGGGCGCGACATCTGGGTCGCCGTGATCACGCAGCGCGGCAGCGGCCCCGACACCGACAAGCCCGCTTTCTGGTGCGACGGCAACATCCACGCCGGCGAGCTCGCTGCGAGCACCGCCTGCCTGTACTGGCTGCACCAGCTCGTCACCGGCTATGGCTCCGACAGCGCCACCACGCGGCTGCTCGACACGCGCGTGATCTACCTGTGCCCGCGCCTGAACCCCGATGGCGCCGAGCTGGCACTGGCCGACCGGCCGCGCCACATCCGATCGTCGACGCGCCCCTATCCGTTCGACGAGCCGCATGTCGAAGGGCTGACGATCGAAGACGTCGATGGCGACGGCCGTGTGCTGTTCATGCGCATCGCTGACCCCAACGGCGCGTGGAAGAGCCACCCGGATGACGCGCGGCTGATGATCCCGCGCGAGCCGGGCGAGTTCGGCGGCACCTACTGGCGCGTGATGCCCGAAGGCACGCTGACCCACTTTGACGGCCTGCAGATCCAGGTCAACCGCGACCGCGAGGGGCTCGATCTGAACCGCAACTTCCCGGCCTATTGGCGCCAGGAGTTCGAGCAGGTCGGAGCCGGGCCGTATCCCACCAGCGAGCCCGAGGTGCGCGCGATGGTGGACTTCATCGTCAGGCATCCCAACATCGGCGCCGGCGTCAGCTTCCACACCCACTCCGGCGTGATCCTGCGGCCGATGGGCACGCAGGCCGACGACGACATGACGCCGGAAGACCTGTGGGTCTACAAGCGGCTGTCGGCGCTGGGCGAGAAGCTCACCGGCTATCCGGCGATCAGCATCTACGAGGACTTCCGCTACCACCCCAAAGAGGTCATCACCGGCACGCAGGACTGGCTCTACGAGCACCTGGGCTCGTTGTTCTGGACGGTGGAGATCTGGGCGCCAAACAAGGAAGCCGGCATCACCGACTACGACTGGATCCACTGGTACCGCGAGCATCCGCCGGAAGACGACCTCAAACTGCTGCGCTGGAGCGATGCGCAGTGCGGCGGCCAAGCCCACGTCACCTGGTATCCGTTCCTGCACCCGCAGCTCGGCGCGGTGGAGCTGGGCGGCTGGGATCGCCTGAACTACTGGCGCAATCCGCCGCCGCACCTGCGCGAGCGAGAGGCGGCACGGTTCCCGCCGTGGCTGACTCAACTTGCACTCAGCCTGCCCAAGCTCGAGCTGTTGCGCACCGAGGTTCGTGCGCTCGGACCCGACACCTGGCGTGTGCGTTTTGCAGTGGCCAACGCGGGCTACCTGCCGGCCTACGTGAGCGCACGTGCACTCGAGCGCAAGATCGCGCGCGGGGTCGTGTTCGAGGTGCTGTTGCCCGAAGGCTGTTCGCTGCTGAGCGGCAAGCCGCGTCTCGTCGGGCCGCAGCTCGCCGGCCATGCCGTCAAGACCTCGTTGCAGGCATTCTTGCCCAATCGCGAGGTCACCGCCGACCGCGCGGTGGCCGAGTGGGTGGTGCGCGCGCCGCGCGGCACCCGATTGAGCCTGAGCGCGCGCGCCGACCGTGCTGGTGCCGTGCACACCGACGTCGAACTCGACTAGCTGCGGGTCGACGCGGGCTGAAAGCGACCGGCAGGTCGCTTCGGCGTAGCTCACGTCGCGTAAGCGAGGTGAAGGCGTGTAACGCCGGCCGAAGCCAAACGCGCATCGCGCACAGCGCAGCCCGTGCGGGGCGACAATGCCGCGGTCGCCCCACCCACCGAGACGATGGACCTTTCGATCAACGGCCAGTTGCGGGCCGTGGACGACGCGCAGGTCGATCCGCGCATGCCGCTGTTGTGGGTGCTGCGCGACGTGCTGCAGCTCACCGGCACCAAGTACGGTTGCGGCGTGGCCGCCTGTGGCGCGTGCACCGTGCTGGTCGACGGTGCCGCCACGCGCGCGTGTGTCACACCGCTGTCGTCGCTGCAGGGCAAGCAGATCCGCACGATCGAAGGACTGGCCGGCGCCGACGGACCGCATCCGCTGCAGCAGGCCTGGGTCGAACACCAGGTGCCGCAATGCGGCTACTGCCAGAGCGGCATGTTGATGGCGGCCGCCGCGCTGCTCGCGAACAAGAGCGAGCCGAGTGATGCCGACATCGACGCCGCGATGACCAACCTGTGCCGCTGCGGCAGCTACCCGCGCGTGCGCCAGGCCATCAAGGCGGCGGCGAGACAGACGATGAGCGTGCGACGCCGCGCACCGCCGCGGCCGTGACCGCGCTGCGCCGCCGCAGCCTGGTGCTGTCGGCTGCAACCCTCGGTGGGGCGCTGCTTGTCGGCTGGGGCCTGACGCCGCCGCGCAGCCGCCTGGGGTCGGCCTCCCTGTGGCCGGCCGCTGACGGCGAGATCGCGCTCAACGGCTGGATCAAGATCACCAAGGACGGTGGCGTCGTGCTGGCGATGAACCGCAGCGAGATGGGCCAGGGTGTGCACACCGCGCTCGCGATGCTGGTGGCCGAGGAGCTCGACGTGCCGCTGCAGCGCGTGCGGCTGCGGCAGGCCGGACACGAGGCCATCTTCGGCAGCGCCGAGAGCTTCGTCGGCTTTCTGCCGTTCCACGCCGACGCACGCGAGCCGGGGCAGGAGTCCACGGCGTTCCGTGCGGCGCGCTGGATCACGCTGAAGGTCGCGCGCGAACTCGGCATCAACGTCACCGGTGGCTCGGCCAGCGTGGCCGATGCCTGGCTGCCGCTGCGCCTGGCCGCGGCCACGGCGCGCGCTCGCCTGCTGGGCGCGGCGTCGTTGCGCTGGAAGCTGCCGGTGGCCGAGCTGGAAGTGCGCGACGGCATCGTCAGCCACAGCTCGGGACCGCGCGCGCACTACGGCCAGCTGGTCGAGCAGGCCGCGCTGTCGCCGCCGGGCGACGTCGTGTTGAAGCCGCGCCATGCGCTGCGCGTGATCGGCAAGCCGGCGCGCCGCATCGACCTGGTCGACAAATGCGACGGGCGCGCGGTCTATGGCCTCGATGTGCGGCTGCCCGATCTGGTGTACGCCAGCGTCGTGCATGCGCCGATGATCGGCGGCGCGCCGGGTCCGGTGGATGTCAACGCGGCGCTCAGGCTGCCCGGTGTCGAGCGCATCGTGCGGCTGCCGCCGCTTGGCGGCGCCGATGCCGCGCTGGCGGTGCTGGCGCGCACCACGTGGCACGCACGCGAGGCGGCACGTGCGCTGCAAGTGCAATGGCAGCCGCGGCCGGGTGGGGCGCTGGACTCCAAGCGCATCGAAGCCTCGCTCGAAGCCGCCGCGCGCGGCGCCGCCGAACAACGCAGCGGCTTTGGCTTTCACAGCCGCGGCGACAGCGCGGCGGCGCTGGCCGGCAGCGCGCGCCGGGTCGAGGCGCTGTACCGCGCGCCATACCTCGCGCACGCGACGATGGAGCCGATGAACTGCACCGTGCGCATCCATGCCGATCGCCGCGTCGAGCTGTGGGCGCCGACCCAGGTACCCGGCCTGGCGCGCGATGCGGCGGCGCGCGTGGCCGGTGTCGATCCTGCGGCGGTGACGGTGCACGTCACCTACCTCGGCGGCGGTTTCGGGCGGCGGCTCGAGGTGGATTTCGTCGCCCAGGCGGTGCGCGTCGCGCAGGAGACCGGCGGCCGGCCGGTGCAGCTGTCGTGGTCGCGCGAAGAAGATTTCATGCACGACTTCTACCGCCCCGCCGGTGCGGCGCTGCTGCGCGCCGGTTTCGATGCGCAGGGCCGCCTGCAGGCGTTCGAGGCGCACAGCGCGGGTGACGCGCTCGAGCCGCGCTGGATCGAGCGCGTGCTGCCGGCGTTCGCCGGGCCGATCGATGTACCCGACAAGACCACGGTTGAAGGCCTGTACGACCTGCCGTATGCGATCCCGCACCAGCGCATCGCGCACGTGGCCACTCGCAGCGGCGTGCCGGTGGGCAACTGGCGGTCGGTGGGCCATTCGCAAAATGCCTTCTTCAAGGAGTCGTTCATCGACGAGCTGGCGTTCGCGGCGCGGCAGGACCCTTTGCGGTTCCGCCTCGAGCTGCTGGACACCAAGCCGCGCCACGCCGCGGTGCTGCAGCTGGCCGCGCACAAAGCCGGCTGGTCCCGGGCGCTGCCCAGAGGGCGCGCGCGCGGGCTGGCACTGCACGAGAGCTTCGGCACGATCTGCGCGCAAGTGGTCGAGGTGTCGTCGGTCGACAAGCAGCTGCGCGTGCTGCGTGTCGTGACCGCGCTCGATTGCGGCACCGTGGTGCATCCGCAAGGCGTCGCTCAGCAGGTGGAGTCGTCGGTGGTGATGGGATTGAGCGCGGCGCTGTACGGCCGCATCGACATCGAGGGCGGCGCGGTCAGGCAGAAGAACTTCCCCGACCAGCCGATGGTCACGCTGGCGCAGACGCCGGCGATCGAGACGCACACCGTGCCGAGCGTGTTGCCGCCCACCGGCATGGGCGAGCCCGCATTGCCGCCGGTGGCGCCGGCATTGGCCAACGCGTTGTTCGCGCTCACCGGCAAACGCCTGCGCGAGCTGCCGCTGCAGCCGCTGCTGGGGTAGATGGTGCACCCAGCGGCGCGAGTACGCGCCGCCACCCGCCGAGCGGGTCGCGCGGCCGCTTGGGAGCGGCCCGGCGCTGGCCGCGCGTCAGCGCGCTTGGCTGGGCTGGGCCTGCCGGGCACTGTTGAGCAGCGCGCGTGTCTCGTCGGCCACCTTGCGCGCCTCGGCGGCAAACTCGTTGCCACGGCTCGCATAGAGGATGGCGCGACCGCTGTTGACGATGATGGGCCCGCTGGTCGCGGAGCCGTCGCCGCGCCAGCCGGCCTGCACGCAGGCCTGCGCATCGCCGCCTTGCGCGCCCACGCCCGGCAGCAGCAGCGGCAGCGTCGGCGCCAGCTCGCGCACGCGCGCGATCTCGGCCGGAAACGTGGCGCCCACCACGAGGCCGAGCTGGCCGTTGTGGTTCCAGTCGTTGTGCGCCAGGCGCGCGATGTGCTCGTACAGCAGGTCGCCGCTGGCCAGGCGTTGCGACTGCAGATCGGAACCGCCCAGGTTCGACGTGCGGCACAACAGGATCAACCCCTTGCCCTCGTACTTGAGATATGGCTCGATCGAATCGAAGCCGAGAAACGGACTCAGCGTGACGGCGTCGGCCTGGTAGCGCTCGAACGCCTCGCGCGCGTACTGCTCGGCGGTGGAGCCGACGTCGCCGCGTTTGGCATCGAGGATCACCGGCACCTGCGGTGCCACCTTGCGGATGTGCGCCATCAGTCGCTCGAGCTGGTCCTCGGCCCGGTTGGCGGCAAAGAAGGCGATCTGCGGTTTGAACGCGATCACCAGGTCGCGCGTGGAATCGACGATGGTGGCGCAGAAGTCGAAGATGCGCGCCGGGTCGTGTTGCCACGCACCGGGGAACCGGGCCGGCTCGGGATCGAGACCGACGCACAGCAGCGAGTCGTGTGCGCGCTCGGCGGCCAGCAGCTTGTCGGTGAACGGGGGGTTGCTCATGCCCCGAATCGCCTGGCCAGCGTCGCGGCCATCCCGGTGTAGCCGGCCGGCGTCAGCGCACGCAGACGCGCCTTTTCATCGGCCGGCAGCGCCAGGCCCTCGATGAACGTGGTAATCGCCTCGCGCGTGATCACGTTGCCGCGCGTCAGTGCCTTCAGCTGCTCGTACGGCTCGGGCAGGCCGTGGCGTCGCATCACGGTCTGCACCGCCTCGGCCAGCACCTCCCAGGACGCGTCGAGGTCGGCGGCGAGCGTGTCGCGGTTGACTTCGAGCTTGTCGAGCCCGCGCTGCAGCGAGTCGTAGCCGAGCAGCGCATGGCCCAGCGCCACACCCATGTTGCGCAGCACCGTGCTGTCGGTGAGGTCGCGCTGCCAGCGGCTGATCGGGAGCTTGGCCGACAGGTGCGCGAGCAGTGCATTGGCCAGGCCGAAGTTGCCCTCGGCGTTCTCGAAGTCGATCGGGTTGACCTTGTGCGGCATCGTCGACGAGCCGACCTCGCCCGCCTTCAAACGCTGCTTGAAGTAGCCCAGGCTGATGTAGCCCCAGGCGTCGCGCGACCAGTCGATCAGGATGGTGTTGGCGCGCGCCACCGCGTCGAACAGCTCGGCCATCCAGTCGTGCGGCTCGATCTGGATCGTGTAGGCGTTGAACTGCAGGCCGAGCTGCCGCTCGACCACGCGGCGCGCGAAGGCCTCCCAGTCGAATGCGGGATACGCCGCGAGGTGCGCGTTGTAGTTGCCGACCGCGCCGTTCATCTTGGCCAGCGGCAACACGGCGGCGATGCGCTGGCGCGCCGTGGCCACGCGCGCCGCGACGTTGGCGATTTCCTTGCCCAGCGTCGTCGGGCTCGCGGTCTGGCCGTGCGTGCGGCTGAGCATCGGCACGTCGGCGAAGGCGTGCGCCATCGACGTGAGGCGCTGCGCGATGCCATCCAGGGCCGGCAGCAGCACGGCATCGCGCGCGGCCTTGAGCATCAGCGCATGGCTGGTGTTGTTGATGTCCTCGCTGGTGCACGCGAAGTGCACGAACTCCGCGGCGCGCTTCAGCTCGGGTTCGTCTTGCAGCCCGGACTTCAGCCAGTACTCCACTGCCTTCACGTCGTGGTTGGTGGTGCGCTCGATGTCCTTGATCGCCTGCGCATCGGCGATCGCGAAGCGAGCCACCCGATCGCGCAAGCGCGTGCGCGCACCGTCTGACAGCGCCGGAAACTCGGCGAAGCCGGCGTCGGACAGCGCGATGAACCACTCCACCTCCACCTGCACGCGCCGGTGCATCAAGCCGAATTCCGACAGCAGCGGACGCAGCGCATCGAGCTTCGCCGCATAGCGGCCGTCGAGCGGCGACAGGTTGGTGAGCGGGGAGGGCGTCATCGAGGCGGGCCGCGGCACCACGGTGCAGCGGCGCAAGGGCTCGATTGTAGGTGCGGCCCCGCGCCGATCCGGCTCAGGCGGCGGCCACCACCTCGTACACCAGCGGTGCGGTTGGCACGGGCCGGTCGCCGACCTGAAGCGCGGCGCAGAACGCCGCCGACGCCTGCTCGGCGTCGGCAGCCGATGCCGCATGCACACGCGCCAGCGGCTCGCCGCGCTGCACCGCGCTGCCCAGCGGCACGATGCGATCGAAGCCGACGCGCACATCGATGTGTGCACCGGCCACGTTGCGCCCGCCACCGAGCCCGATCACCGCCAGGCCGACGGCGCGCGTGTTCATCGCGGCCAACACGCCGTCACGCGGGCAGACGATGTCGCGCACGCAGGGCGCGGCAGGCAAGGCCGCGTCGGCCAGCACATCGCGCGGGCCGCCGAGCGCGGCCACCATGCGCGCCAGGCGCTCGGCGGCGGCACCGCTGTCGAGCGCGCGCTGCGCGTGCGAACGGGCCGTTTGCAGGTCGGCATGCAGGCCGCCGAGCTGCAGCAGGCGCGCGCTCAGCTCGAGCGTCAGCTCGGTCAGCCGCGGCGATTGCGCGCGGCCGCTCAGCACGTCGATGGCCTCGCGCACCTCGAGCGCATTGCCGGCCGCATGGCCGAGCACCTGGTTCATGTCGGTGACGACCGCCGTGGTCGCAAGCCCGGCGGCGCGCGCCACCGCCACCAGCGACGTGGCCAGCTCGCGCGCCTCGGCGACCGACGCGCAGAACGCGCCGTTGCCCGCCTTCACGTCCACCACCAGACCCTGCAGACCGGCGGCCAGCTTCTTCGACAGGATGCTCGCGGTGATCAGCGGCAGCGATTCCACCGTGCCGGTGGCATCGCGGATCGCGTAGAGACGGCGGTCGGCCGGCGCGATGCGCGCGCTGGGGCCCACGATCGCGCAACCCGCTTCGCGCAGCGCTCGCAGCAGCGTGCGCCGCGGCGGCGTGAGCCGGTAGCCCGGCAGCGCCGAAAGTTTGTCGAGAGTGCCGCCGGTGTGGCCGAGTCCGCGGCCGGAGATCATCGGCACCACCGCGCCGCAGGCGGCGACCAGCGGTGCCAGCAGCAGGCTCACCTTGTCGCCGACGCCCCCGCTGCTGTGTTTGTCGAGCACCGGTCGGTGAAAGCGCTCACGCGACCAATCGAGCACCTCGCCCGATGCGGTCATCGCACGCGTCAGCGCCACGGTTTCGTCCCGCGTCATGCCGTTGAGGCAGATCGCCATCGCGAGCGCGGCGACCTGGCCTTCGCTCCACGTGCGCGCGGACAGGCCGCGCACGAAGGCATCGATCTGGGCATTGTCCAGCGCATGGCCTTCGCGCTTGGCGCGAATGATCTCCTGGGCTCTCACCGGGATCAGTTCATGCGCTGGACGCGCGGCGTCGTCACCGGCGACACGGTGCCTTGTGCGGCGACGTAGCGTTCGAACGCATCGATGTCCATGATGCCGGTGCGCGGGTCCTGGCCGTCGCGTTTGAAGACGCTGAAGTTGTCGCCGCCGCCGGCCAGAAAGTTGTTGATCGTGACGCGCAGTCGCTGCTGGGGTTCGATCGGCGCGCCATGGAGCCGCAGGCTGCCCGGCACGACACGCTGGCCGGGCGGCTTGCTCGCATCCCACGTGTAGCTGAAGCCGCGCGACACCTGCAGCACGCGAGGTCGCGGCTGGTTGAGCCACTGCTGTTCCAGCGCCAGCTGCAACTGCGCCCCGGTGAGCGTGACGGTGACCAGGTTGTTGTAGAACGGCTGCACCGCGAACAGGTCTTCGTAGCGCACCTGGCCGCTGGCGTCGCCATTGAGGTTGGCGCGCACGCCGCCGGGATTCATCAGCGCAAGTTGTGCCCCGGCCTCGCCGGTGGCAGCGAGCTGCGCATCGGCGATCACCAGGCCGACCGGCATCTCGCCGGATGGGCTCTCGTCGCGGGTGAGCGGCGCGCCCACGCGGCCGACCACGCGCTTGGCCAGCGGCGCCGCCAGTTGCTCGTAGGTGGCGATCAGCTTGGACTGCGCCGCGTCCTTGGCGAAACGGTCGGTGCGCACGATCAGGTTGTCGGCGCGCGCCTGCGTGACGTCGCCGCTCCCGGGGTCGAGCGTGATGTCGATCTCGCTGACCACCGTGCCGTAGCGGTCGGCGCTGGTGACGAGACGGTCGTCGATGCGGCAGTTGTAGGCGCGGTGCGTGTGGCCGCTGATCACGACGTCGACCGCGCGATCGAGCTTCCTGACGATGTCGACGATCGGCCCGGAGATTCCCGGGCATTCGTTGTAGTCGCCGGTCGGCATGCCGCCCTCGTGGATCAGCACCACGATGGCCTCGATGCCTTGCTGGCGCAAGCCCGGCACCAGCGCGTTGATCGTCTCGGCCTCGTCGCCGAACTTCAGGTGCGCGACACCGGCCGGCACGACGATCGTCGGCGTGTCCTTCAGCGTGAGCCCGATGAACGCCACCGGGATGCCCTGGAAGCGCTTGATGTGGGTCGAAGGCAGCAGGTTCTGCCCGCTGCGCGTGTCGACGATGCCGGCGCCGAGGTACTGAAAGCGCGCGCCGCCGAACGGCCGCGGACCTTTGCAGCCGTCGGCCGGATGGCAGCCGCCGCGCTGCAGCCGCAGCAGCTCGGACTGCCCCTTGTCGAATTCGTGGTTGCCGACCGCGCTCGCCTCCAGCCCCATCAGGTTCATCGCCTCGATCGTCGGCTCGTCGTGGAACAGCGCCGACACCAGCGGCGTGGCGCCGACCAGATCGCCGGCGGCGACGAAGATGTGGTTCGGGTTCTTCGCGCGCAGCTCGTTGAGCGCGCTGGCCATGTGCTCGCTGCCGCCGGCCGGCACGTTGATGGTCTTGCTCGGGTCTTGCGGGTCGCGGATGCGGATGCCGCCTTGCGGCGGCTTCAGGTTGCCGTGGAAGTCGTTGATCGCCAGGATCTTCACCTGCACCGGCGTCGTGGACCGCGGCGCGGCGCAGGCGGCGAGCAGTGCGAGCAGAACCAGCGCGGGCGCCGTGGCCCGGCGCACCCCTCGTCGTTGTGTCATGTCGTGGACCCGTGGGTTCAATTCAGTAGCGCATGTCGGGCTCGGCGCGGCCTGCGCCACCGCCGAGCTCCCGTTCGATGTCGTTCAACAGCCCGCTGGCGCCGAAGCGAAAGCGCGCCGGCACGAGCGCGGCGGTGCCCAGCGCTTGTTCGACGAGTTCAATGTAGGTTGCTGCATCGGCCACCGTGCGTATCCCGCCCGCGGCCTTGAACCCCACCGATGCGCGCGCGCGAGCGTCGGCGCGGATCTCCTGCAGCAGGCAACGCGCCGCCTCTGGCGTGGCGCTGACCGCGGTCTTGCCGCTGCTGGTCTTGAGGAAGTCGGCGCCCTCGGCGAGCGCGATGCGGGCGGCGTGCTGCATCCAGCGCCGTTCGCGCAGCTCGCCGGTTTCAAGAATCGCCTTGAGCGTGAGCGGCTCGCAAGCGCGGCGCACCGCGCGCAGCAGCTCGGCGCAGGTCTTGTCATCGCCGGCCAGCAGCGCGCGGTACGGCAGCACCACGTCCACTTCTTGCGCGCCAGCCTGCACGATGCGCAGCGTGTCGGCCAGCGCGCGCTGCGTGTCGACACTGCCGTCGGGGAAGTTGGCCACCGCGGCCACGCTTACGCCGGGCGGTGCATGGCGCACGGCCACCTGCGCCAGGTGCGGCCACACACAGAGCGCGGCCGGCTTGCCGTGCGGCCCGTCGGCGCGCTCACACAGCGCGATCACCTGCGAGTCGGTGTCGCCATCGTTCAGGCTGGTGAGATCGAGGCAGGCGAGGGCGATGCGGGCGGCGTCTTGTTCGGTGCGTGCAACCGCCATGTCAGACCTCCAGCGCCTCGACGATCGCATGCAGCAACGGCACCGCGCGCGCGCCGGCGGCTTGCGCGCTGGCCAGTGTGTGGGCGTGGCTCAGGGCTTCGTCGTGCAGCCCGCAGCCCATGTTGGTGATCAACGAGAGCGCCAGCACGCGCAGACCGAAGCGCCGCGCCAGGATCGTCTCCGGCACGGTGCTCATGCCGACCGCCTGTGCGCCCAGGCGCTGCAGCATGCGGATCTCGGCCGGCGTCTCGAACTGCGGGCCGAGCACCCAGGCGTACACGCCCTCGTGCAACGTGACGCCGCGGCGCTGTGCGGCGGCGTGCGCCTGCCGGCGCAGGCTCGGGTCGTAGGCGTCGCGCAGGTCGACGAAGCGCTCCGAACCGGTATCGCCCTGCAAAGGCGAGCGTTGCGTGATGTTCAGGTGGTCGGTGAGCAGCATCAGCGCGCCGGAACGCATCGACGGCTCGAGGCTGCCGCCGGCGTTGGTCTGCACCAGCACCTGCACGCCGCAGGCGGCCAGCGTGGCGATGGCGCCTTTCATCGCCTGCGCGTCGCCGGTTTCATAGGCGTGCTTGCGGCCCGCGAGCACGGCGACCTCGTGCGCGCCGCAGCGCCCGAGCACCAGCGTGCCGGCGTGGCCGGCGATCCCGAGCACCGGGAACGCGGGCAGATCGGCGTAGCGCATCGACACCGTGTCGCGCACCGCGGCGGAGAACTCATGCCAGCCCGAGCCGAGCAGCACCGCGATGCGCGGCTGGCGCCCGCTCGCGCGGATGCGGGCCGCGCTTTGCGCGACGGCATCGTCGAACGCCTGGGTCCGTTCGTTCATCGCGGCTTCACGTGCCCTTGCCCGAAGGCAAACGGCAACAGCTCGCCGAGCGTGTGGCGCGCGCGCCAGCCGTGCGGGTCGACCGACGCCACCGGCGTGTCGGCGGCGGCAAACTCGGCGAGTTTCTGGCGGCAGCCGCCACACGGCATCAGGGCCTCGGGGCCGTCGCCGCCGGCCACGACCACCGCGCGCACGCGCCGGGCTCCGGCACTCACCAGCGCGCCCAACGCCACCGCCTCGGCGCACAGGCTCTGCGGATACGCCGCGTTCTCGACGTTGCAGCCGCAGTGCACGCGACCGTGCTCATCGAGCAGCGCGGCACCGACGCGAAAGCGCGAATAGGGCGCGTGCGCGTGCTCGCGCGCCGCGCGTGCCGCTGCGGCGAGCGCTTGCAGGTCGTCGTCGGACACCGCGGGCATGGGGTCAGTGCGCTTTTGCGTACGGTACACCCAAGGCCTTGGGTGCGCGGGCACGGCCGATGAAGCCGGCGAGCAGCACCACCGTCAGCACATAGGGCAGCGCCTGGATCGCCTGCACCGGCACGGTGCCGATCAGCGGCAGCGGCTGGCCTTGCAGCCGGATCGCGGCGGCGTCGAGAAAGCCGAACAGCAGGCAGGCCCACAGGGCGCCGACCGGTTGCCACTTGCCGAAGATCATCGCCGCCAGCGCCATGTAGCCGCGCCCGGCAGTCATGTGCGGGATGAAAGACGGGTTCTGCGCCAGCACGAGGTAGCTGCCTGCCAGTGCGCACAACACGCCGTTCAGGCCGAGCGCGGCATAACGCAGCCGCTGCACCGACAAACCGGCGGCGTCGACCATCGCCGGGTTCTCGCCGGCGGCGCGCAGGCGCAGCCCGAAGCGCGTGCGCGCCAGCAGCCACCAGACAGCCGGCACCAGCAGCAGCGCCAGGTACACCATAGCGTTGTGGCCAAGCAGGCCGATGGCCAGCAGTGCGATCGGCGCCCAGGCCTCGCGCAGCGTGTTGGCGGCACCCGCGAGCCAAGGTCCGAGTCGTACGGCATCGGGCAAGGCCGGCGTCTGCCCGCCCTGGTGGAACCAGGCGATGCCCAGCACCACGGTCAAGCCGGCCGCGGTCATCGTGATCGCCATGCCCATCACCACCTGGTCGCCGCGGTGGCTGACGCACGCATAGCCGTGCAGCATCGACAACGCCACGCCGACCGCGACGGCGAGCGCGAGCGCCAGCGCCAACGAGCCGAACACCGCGGCCGCCGCGCCGGCGGTGAATGCGGTGAGCAGCATCTTGCCTTCGAGACCGAGGTCGATCACGCCGGAGCGCTCGCTCAGGCAGCCGGCGAGCGCGCACAGGATCAGCGGCGTCGACACGCGCAGCGTCGACGCGATCAGCGTGCCGATCGCGATTTCATCCATGCGCGAGCGCCCGGCGTTGCGTCACCGCGAAGTACACGCGCGCCAGCGTCGGCGCTGCCACCGTCGCCATGGCGCCCGAGAACAGCACGATCAGTCCCTGCAGCGTGAACACCATGTCGCGGCTGAACCCCTGGATCTCGAACGCCAGCTCCGATCCGCCCTGGTACAGCGCGCCGAACAGCAGCGACGCCAGCACGATGCCCACCGGGTGGTTGCGCCCGATCAGCGAGACCGCAATGCCGGCAAAGCCGGCGCCGACCACGTAGTCGAGCAGCAGCCGGCCGTGCACGCCGGCGACTTCATTGATGCCCACCAGGCCGGCGAGCGCGCCCGACAGGCCCATCGAGAACAGGATCTGCGTGCGCGGGCGGATGCCGGCGTAACGCGCGGCCTCGGGCGCGAAGCCCACCGCGCGCAAGGTGTAGCCGGGGCGCGAGCGCCACACCAGCAGGTACACCAGCACGGCGGCCAGCGCCGCCAGCAGCACGCTCAGGTTCAGCGGCGACCGAGGCCACTCGATGCCGAGCGCCGCCAGCAACTGGTGCAGCGCCGGCACCTGCGCGCCGGGGCCGAAGCTCTTGCTCTCCACCGTCATGTTGCCCGGCTCCTTGAGCACGTTGATCAACAGCCACGACAGCAGGGCGGAGGCGATGAAGTTGAACATGATCGTGGTGATCACCACGTGGCTGCCGCGCCAGGCCTGCAGCGCCGCCGGCACGGCGGCCCATGCCATGCCGAACGCGGCCGCAGCCACGACCATCAGCGGCAGCACGACCCATGCCGGCCAGCTGTCGGCCAGCCACAACGCCACCAGCGCGGTGCCGATGCCGCCGAGCATCGCCTGGCCTTCGCCGCCGATGTTGAACAGCCCACCGTGGAACGCCACCGCCACCGCCAGCCCGGTGAACACGAAGGTGGTGGCGTAATACAGCGTGTAGCTGAGGCCCAGGCGGCTGCCGAAGGCGCCCTTGATCAGCAGCGCCAGCACCTGTGCCGGGTCCATGCCGATCACCAGCACCACCACGCCGCACACCAGCAACGCCAAGGCAAGGTTGAACACCGGCAGCACGCCGAGATCGAACCAGCGCGGCAGCGGCTGCGGCGAGGTCATGGAGTGGCGGCGTCGGCGGTCGCCGGTGCGCCGGCGCTCGGCGTTGCATCTCCCATCAGGCAGCCCAGGGCCGCCTCGGTGCACTGCTCGATCGGCATCTCGCCGGTGATACGGCCGCGAGTCATCACCAGCACGCGGTCGGCCAGCGCAAAGATCTCGTCGAGCTCGGAGGACACCACCAGCACCGCGCCGCCGGCATCGCGCATCGCACGCAGGCGGCCGTGGATGAACTCGATCGCGCCGATGTCGACGCCGCGCGTCGGCTGGCCCACCAGCAGCACCTTGGGATCGGGCATCGCCTCGCGCGCCAGCACCAGCTTCTGCTGGTTGCCGCCGGAGAACTGCGCGCTCTGCGCACGCGGATCGCGCGGGCGCACGTCGTAACGCTCCATCATCTGCGCCGTGTCGGCCAGCATCGCACCTTGCTGCATCCAGCCGTGGTGTGCATAACGCGGCCGTGTGTGGTAACCGAGCACGCCCGATTCCCACGCCGCAAACGGCAGCACCAGGCCACGCCGGTGGCGGTCCTCGGGCACGTGCGCCACGTGCAGCTCGCGGGCGGTGGCCGGGTCGAGCCAATGCGCCGGCGTGAACCGGCGGCCGCCGATCGCAAGCGTGCCGGCCTCGGGCACCAGCAAGCCCGACAGCGCGTCGAGCAACTCGCTTTGCCCGTTGCCCGAGACACCGGCGATGCCGACGATCTCGCCGGCGTGCAGCGTGAGCGACACGTCGGCCAGGCGCGTCACGCCCAGGGCATCGCGCCAGGTCAGGCCGCTGGCTTGCAGCAGCGGCGCGCCGCCAGCGGCCGAGTGGGTCGAATCGCCGCGGCCGAGATGCACGCGGCGTCCGACCATGGCCTGCGCCAGCGCATCGGTGCTGGTGCTCGCGGTGGCGCAGTCGAGCACCACGCGGCCGGCGCGCATCACCGTCACGTGGTCGGTGAGCGCCATGATCTCCTTGAGCTTGTGCGTGATCAGGAGGATCGTCGTGCCGCGTGCACGCAGCTGGCGCAGCGTGCCGAACAGCTGCTCGGTCTCCTGCGGCGTCAGCACCGCGGTGGGCTCGTCGAGGATCAGGATGCGCGCGCCGCGGTACAGCGCTTTCAGGATCTCCAGGCGCTGGCGCTCGCCGACCGGAAGCTCTTCCACGGCCGAGTCGAGCCGCACCTGCAGCCCGCTGTCGCGCATCAGCGCTTCGAGCTGCTGGCGCGCGGCGGCGCGCGCCGCCGGCAGCCGCCAGTCGGGCTCGGCGCCGAGCACGATGTTGTCGAGCGCGCTGAAGGTCTCCACCAGCATGAAGTGCTGGTGCACCATGCCCACGCCATGGCGCATCGCGTCGCGCGAATGGCGCACCTGCACCGGCGCGCCGTCGATCTCGATGGTGCCGGCATCGGGTTGGATCAGCCCGTACAGCACCGACATCAGCGTGCTCTTGCCGGCGCCGTTTTCGCCGACGATGCCGTGCACCGTGCCGGCGGCCACCGTGAGATCGACGCCGTCGTTGGCTTGCACCGCGCCGAAGCGCTTGCGGATGCCGCGCATCGCCACGGCGGGCGCGGCCGGGTGGGCGGCCGGCGCGGCGGGTTCCATCACATCAGTACTTGCACGCGTTGTCGGCCATGTAGTCGGCGACCTTGATCTTGCCCGCGATGATGTCTGCCTTGGCCGTGTCGACTTTCTTCTTCATGTCGGCGCTGACCAGCTTGGCGTTGTGCTGGTCCATCGCGTAGTCGACGCCGCCTTCCTTCAGGCCGAGCGCGGTCACCGTGCCCGGGCTGGCCTTCTTCGAGCTGTTGTAGACCGCGGTGTCGACCCGCTTGACCATCGACGTGAGCATCGTGCCGGGCTGCAGATGGTTCTGGTTGCTGTCCACGCCGATCGCCAGCTTGCCGGCGTCCTTGGCGGCCTGGTACACGCCGACGCCGGTGCCGCCGGCGGCGGCGAACACCACGTCCACACCCCTGCCGAACTGGGCCTTGGCCAGCTCGCCGCCGCGTGTGGGGTCGCTCCACGCGGCCGGCGTGGTACCGGTCATCGCGGCTGTCACCTCGACCTTGGGGTTGGCGTACTTGGCGCCCTGCTCATAGCCGCACTGGAACTTGCGGATCAGCGGGATGTCCATGCCGCCGACGAAGCCGACCTTGCCGCTCTTGCTGGCCAGCGCGGCCATCATGCCGACCAGGAAGCTGCCTTCGTGCTCCTTGAAGACGATCGACTCGACGTTGGGCTGCTTGACCACCGAATCGATGATCACGAAGTTGAGCTTGGGAAACTCCTTGGACACCTTCTCGATCGACGAGGCCTGCGAGAAGCCCACGCCGATGATCGGATTGGCGCCGCGCTCGGCCATGCGACGCATCGCCTGCTCGCGCTGTGCCTCGTTGGCGATCTCGAAGTCGAGGTAGTTCTTGCCGGCTTCCTTCTTCCAGCGCTCGGCGCCCTGGTAGGCGGCCTCGTTGAACGACTTGTCGAACTTGCCCCCCATGTCGTAGACGATCGCCGGCTGCGCCTGCGCGGTGGACGCCAGCGCGACGAGACCGACGAAACCGACAAAGGCCCAGCGTTGCAGCGTCATGGTCGTTGGCTCCATTCGTGGATGGCCCAGGATAACAAGACTCTTGATGCGGGCGCCACCTGGACTACGATGCATCGATGTCCCAGGCCCTGACCGACGCCGAGTGGTCGCGCGTTTGCCCCAAGGTGCTGTTGCACGAGCACCTCGACGGCGGCCTGCGTCCGGCCACGCTGCTCGAGCTGTTGCGCGCACGCGGGCTGGAGGCACCGGCCGCCGATCATGAGGCCCTGGCCGCATGGTTCGACGCGCGTGCCCACGCCGGCAGCCTGGACGAGTACCTGCGCGGCTTTGCGCTCACCGTGGGCGCGATGGCCACGCTGCCGGCGCTGGAACGTGTGGCTTTCGAGGCGGCCGAGGACGCGCGCGCCGACGGCTGCGTGCTGGCCGAGTTCCGCATTGCGCCCACGCTGTTCGAGGCACACGGGCTGCGCGTCGAGGCCGCGATCGAGGCCCTGGTGGCCGGGTTGCGTCGCAGCGCGTTGCCGAGCGGCTTGATCCTGTGCGCGATGCGCGAGCGCAGCAAGGCCGAGGCCGAGCGCGTGGCCGCGCTGGCGGCGCGCTACCTCGGACGCGGCGTGATCGGATTCGACCTGGCTGGCGCAGAGCTCGGTCATCCGCCGGCCGAGCATGCGCATGCGTTGCGCATTGCGCGGGTCAGCGGCGTGCCGCTGACCCTGCACGCCGGCGAGGCCGATGTCGCATCCCGGGTGCTGGAGGCCGGGCGGCTGGGCGCCAGCCGCATCGGCCATGGCGTGCGGCTGGCCGACGCGCTCGGAACACCGGACGGGGCGCGCCTGATCGACGAGGTGCGCGGGTGCGGCCTGCATCTGGAGTTGTGCCCCACCAGCAACGTGCACACCGGCGCGGCGCCGTCGATCGCGGCGCACCCGATCGGCGCGCTGCACCGCGCCGGCCTGAGCGTGTCGTTCCACACCGACAACCCGCTGATGTCGCGCATCACGATGTCGCAGGAGGCCGAAGGCCTGTTGCGCCAAGGCGGCCTCACGCGCGCCGAGCTGCTGGCGATGGAGCTGGCGGCCGCGCGTCATTCGTTCCTCGAGGCCGGCGTGCGGTCGCAGGCCGCGGCGGCGATCCGCGCGTTTGGTGATCAGAACGCCGCCTTGAGCTGAACGCCGTAGGTGCGCGGCTCGTTGATGAAGCCGGTGAGGTTGTTGAAGTCGATGCCGCCGACCACGCGGATCTGGTTGGTGATGTTGCGCACGTAGGCCGCCGCCTCGTACTTGCCGTTGCCCCACAGGTAGCCCAGACGCAACCCGCCTTCGGTCAGCGGCTTGCCGGTGAACTCGACCGACTCGTAGATGAAGAAGTTGATCTTGCTGCGATAGACCCAGTCGGTCAGCACGTACCATTCGCCGGCACCGATCGGCTGGCCGTAGCGCAGCGTGAGGTTGACCGTGGTCTTCGGTGCTTGCGGCAGGGGATTGCCGTCGACCAGGCGGCCGCCGTTGGGGCCGGTCGGATCGGTCATCGTGCAGGCAGGCACGCTGCCGCAGCCGGCGACTTCGAGATTCGGATCCTTGATCTTGGTGTCGTTGTAGCCGACTCCCAACGTCGCGAGCAGGTTCTCGGTCAAATAGGCCTGGCCGTCCAGCTCGAAGCCCTGGCCGGTGGCCTTCTTGGCGTTGAGCAGGATGTTGGCGTTGGCCGCGCCGCCCACCGCGGTGAACTGCAGATCCTTCACGTTGTAGTAGAAGACGCCGAAGTTGACGCGTGCCCGGCCGTCCAACAGATCGGCCTTCACGCCGGCCTCGTACGACGTGTTGGTTTCCGGACTGGCGACCGACTTGAAGTTGAACGCACTGGCGCCCTGCACGCTCGACGCGCGAAAGCCCGTGGCCACGCGTGCATAGAGATTGAGCGCCTTGCTCAACGCGTACGTGCCGCTCAGGTCCCAGTTGACCTTGCTGTCTCTCGGTGAAGCCGACAGGCTCCCACCCGGGCCCTCGGCGGCCAGCAGATCGGCGAAGGTACAACGGATCGGCGGCGGCAGGATCCCCAATGTGGGACCGACGCAAGCGGCGAACCCGCTGTTGCTGTAATCCTCGACGTCGAACTGCTTCTCGTCGCGCGTGTAGCGAATGCCGCCGCGCAACTTCAGTTCGGGTGTCACCGCGTAGTTGACGGCGCCGAAGACCGCATAGGCATCGTTCTTCTGACGCACACGCTGGTAGCCGTCCTGCGCGCTGCCGTTGGGCGTGTCGAAGCTGAAGCTCTCGACCTTGTAGTCTTCGTGAAAGACGTAGAGACCGCCTTGCCAATTCAACGGGCCGGGGTAACTCGACTCGACGCGGAACTCCTGCGTGATCTGGCGGTGCTTGGGCATGCCGTCGGCCGTTTCCGAGGAGAACGGAATCGGACCGGGCGTGCCGCCATCGATGTCGCCGCGGCTGTACGCCTTGACGTGCTCGTAGCCGGTGATTGAGTGGAGCGACAGATCGCCGCCCAATCCCCAGCGCAGGCGCAGATTGGCGCCGACGTTGGTCAGCGTCTGCTCGTTCTTGCCGTCGTTGGTGACCGAGCGCTCGTCGAACCCCGCCACCAGATCGTTGGTCCCCGGCTGGATGATGTTGGCGCGGAACAGCCGCGCCGAGCCGTTGAGGTCGCGCGCATGCACGTTGGCCAGCGCCTCGAAATCCTTGTGCGGCGCGAACAGCCACTGCACGCGTCCCGCGCTGTCGCGGTAACCCTCGAAGTCCTGCGTCAGGCCCGTGGGATTGGTGTTGTGCACCCAATCCTTGCGCGTCTGGTTCAGCAGCGACACGCGCAGCGCCGAGTCGGGGCCGGTGGGCACGTTGAGCGCGCCTTCGGCGTTGATGGTGCGGAAACTGCCCACCGCCAAGCTGCCGTAGCCCTCGAACTTGCGCGTCGGCCGCACGGATTCGAACTTGACGACACCGGCCGGCGTGTTGCGGCCGAACAGCGTGCCCTGCGGGCCGCGCAGCACTTCGATACGGGCGAGGTCGAACGCCGGAAAACCCTTCAGGATCGGGTTCTCCTGCACCACGTCGTCGTAGATCAGCGACACGGGTTGCGATGCGTTGAGCCGGAAGTCGGTGTTGCCGTAGCCGCGGATGTAGAAGCGCGGAAACGCGCGGCCGAACGACGACTCGATGTTCAGGCTCGGCACGCGGCCCGAGATGCCGCGCAGGTCCTGGCCGCCGGTGTTGATGGTGTCGAGCAGCTCCGCGCCGATCGTGCTGACCGAGTTCGGCACGTCGCGGATGTTCTCGTAGCGCCGCTCCGCGGTGACCGTCACCGTGGGCAGCTTGCCCGGCTCGGCCGCGGTGGCGGCGTCGGTGGCCGTGGCCTGCTGCGCCGATGCACCAAGCTGCGCACCGGCGAGGGCTGCGGCTGCCGCGATGCGGTGCAGCGGCACGGGACACGGACGCAGCACGGGGCGGCGGGCGAGGGGCATGGCGGTCTCCTTCGGTGCGACGCGACGGCCGAATGCAAGCGCCGTGCCGCTTGTGGTTGGTGTTGGAATCTAAGATCGGCGTCGTTTCGTCTTCGACCGCCGAGGGCGCGCATGCTAAACCCGGTTCTCCGACAGCGCTACCGTGAAGACGGCTACCTGGTGCTGCCCGGCTTCAAGCCGCGGCACGAGACCGATGCGCTGCGCCGGCGCGCCGAGCAGATCGTCGAGGTTTTCGACCCCGGAGCCGGCAGCGGCGTGTTTACCACGCATCGGCAGGGCGCCGACGACTGGTTCCTCGGCTCGGCCGAGCGCGTGCGCTGCTTCTTCGAGGAAGAGGCGTTCGACGCCGACGGCCGGCTGCGCCAGCCCAAGGCGCAGTCGATCAACAAGATCGGCCACGCGCTGCACGAGCTCGACCCGGTGTTTGCCGCGTTCTCGCACGGTCCCATCTGGGCCGAGCTGGCGGCCGACCTCGGCCTGCCGCAGACGCAGCTGTGGCAGTCGATGTTCATCTTCAAGCAGCCGGGCATCGGCGGCGAGGTGCACTGGCACCAGGACGCCACCTTCCTGCACAGCGAGCCGATGACCGTCACCGGTTTCTGGGTCGCGCTGGAGGACGCCACGGTCGACAACGGCTGCCTGTGGGTGGCGCCGGGCGCGCACCGCGGCCCGCTGCGCAGGCGTTTCGTGCGCGCCGGCGACGCGGTGCGCACGGTCACGCTGGACGACACGCCGTGGCCGCAAGGGGCCGACGCGGTACCGCTCGAGGTGGCCGCCGGCACGCTGGTGTGCTTCCACGGGCTGCTGCCGCACTACAGCGCGGCCAACCGGTCGGCCGCGTCACGCCATGCCTATACGCTGCACGCGATCGATGCGCGCAGCCGCTGGTCGTCCGACAACTGGCTGCGGCGTGCGACGCCGCCGGGTGGATTCTGACAACCGGACCAAAGCCCGATTGACGGCGCGCGCCGACTGCCCGCCAAATGACCATCGTGCGACGGCCGTTCCGGCATGGGACTTGCGTCGCGGCCCTTGCATCCACAACACACCCGGAGGATCTCCACATGCCATCGTCCCGCCGCTCGACCTTGCTCGTGTGTGCCGCCGCCGCGTGCGCCGCGCTCGCCGGCAGCGCGTTGGCGCAAAACAAGCTCAAGGTCGCCGCGATCTACACGGTGCCGGTCGAGCAGCAGTGGGTCAGCCGCATCGACAAGGCGCTGAAGGCCGCGGTGGCGCGCGGCGACATCGAGTACGTGTTCAGCGAGAGCGTCGCCAACGCCGACTACGAGCGCGTGATGCGCCAGTATGCCGAGGCCGGTCACACGCTGATCGTCGGCGAGTCGTTCGCCGTGGAGGCCGCGGCGCGCAAGGTGGCCAAGGCCTATCCGAAGGTCAGCTTCCTGATGGGCAGCTCGGGCAAGCCGCAGGCGCCGAACTTCGGCGTGTTCGACAACTACATCCAGGAGCCGGCCTACCTCACCGGCATGATCGCCGGCGGCATGAGCAAGAGCAACAAGATCGGCATGGTCGGCGGCTACCCGATCCCCGAGGTGAACCGTCTGATGAACGCCTTCATGGCCGGCGCCAGGGAAACCAACCCGAAGGTCGAGTTCATGGTCAGCTTCATCAACAGCTGGTTCGATCCGCCCAAGGCCAAGGAGGCCGCATTCGCGATGATCGACAAGGGCGCCGACGTGATGTACGCCGAGCGCTTCGGCGTCAGCGACGCCGCCAAGGAGCGCGGCAAGCTGGCCATCGGCAACGTGATCAACACGCAGGACAAGTATCCCGGCACCGTGGTGGCATCGGCGCTGTGGCACATGGAGCCGACCATCGACGCGGCGATCAAGGCGGTGAAGGCCGGTGCGTTCAAGGCCGAGGACTACGGCCACCTGTCGCACATGAAGGCCAAGGGCAGCGAGATGGCGCCGCTCGGCACGTTCGAGAAGAAGGTGCCGGCCGACCTGCTGGCCAAGGTCAAGGCCAAGGAGAAGGCCATCCTCGACGGCTCGTTCAAGGTCAAGGTGGATGACAACCAGCCGAAGGGAACGGCCAAGTGACCGGGCAGCCCTGGGCCACGGCCAGGTGACCGGCGGCCTGGCGGCCGCGGTCAGTCGATGAACCCCATCCAGCGCGGCAGCGTCAGCACGATGTCGGGATACGCGATGCACAGCGCCAGCGCCACCAGCTGCACCGCCACGAACGGCGTGATGCCCTTGTAGATGTCGACCATGGTCACGCCGCGCGGCACGATGCCTTTCATGTAGAACAGCGCAAAGCCGAACGGCGGCGTCAGGAACGCGGTCTGCATGTTGACCGCCATCAGGATCGCGAACCAGGCCAGGATCACCTGCTTGCCCTGCAGCGCCGTGCCGTAGTCGAGGCCGCCGATGATGGGCGCGAAGATCGGCAGCACGATCAGGCAGATCTCGATCCAGTCGAAGAAGAAGCCCATCAGGAACACCAGCCCCATCACGAACAGCATCACCTCCCAGCCGGTGTCGATGCCGGTGGCCTTGAGGAGCTCGGCCACCACGTCGTCGCCACCGAGCGCGCGGAACACATAGGAGAACAGCGTCGCGCCGAAGATGATGAAGAACACCAGCGCGTTGGTCAGTGCTGCAGAGGTCATCACGTCGCGCAGCACCGCGCGGCTGAAGCGCCGGTTGCCGATGGCCAGCAGGATGGCGCCCAGAGCGCCGACGCCGGAGGCCTCGGTGGGCGTGGCCCAGCCGGCGAAGATCGAGCCCAGCACCAGCGTGATCAGCAGCGCCGGCGGCAGGAAGCTCCTGAACAGCAGCGCGGCCGTGAGGGGGTCGTCGCCGGCGTCGAGACCGCCGCCCACGCGTGGCGCCAGCGCCGGCTTGAGCCAGCACACCAGCAGGATGAACACGATGTACAGCGCGCTCATCAGCAGCCCCGGCAGCACGGCGCCGGTGAACAGCGTGCCCACCGGCACGCCGACCAAGTCGCCCATGATCACCAGCATGATGCTGGGCGGGATCAGGATGCCCAGCGTGCCGGCCGAGGCGATGGTGCCCACCGACAGCGACTTGTCATAACCCTTGGCCAGCATCACCGGCAGCGCGATCAGCGTCAGCATGATGACCGAGGCGCCGACGATGCCGGTGGTGGCCGCCATGATGGTGCCGAGCACGGTGACGGCGATCGCCAGGCCGCCGGGCACGCGCCGCATCAGCAGCTGCAAGCTGTGCAGCAGGTCTTCGGCGACGCCGCTTCGCTCGAGCATCGTGCCCATGAAGATGAACATCGGTATCGCCACCAGCACCTGGTTCTGCACCGCCTGGCCGTAGATGCGCGGCAACAGGTTGGCGAACTGGTTCATGCTGAACACGTCCGCCGCGATGCCGAGGAAGCCGAAGCCGATGCCGATGGCGCCGAGCAAAAAGGCCACCGGATAGCCGAGGAACATGATGAAGATCAGCGCGAAGAACATCACCACGGCGAGGTGGTCGATCAGCCATTCCATGCTGCTGCTCCCGGCTCAGCTCTTGTGCGCAAACGGCGTGTGTGCGCGCGCGGCCAGCTCGGCGCTGCCGAACAGCGCCACCACGCAGCGCGCCAGCACCGCCAGCACCGCCGCCAGCACGGTCAAGAAGCCGAGGTACAGGAAGCCCTTGACCACCCAGCGCGCCGGCAGGCCGGTGGGCGCGTCGGAGCTTTCGCCCTGGCGCAGCGACACCAGGAAGAATTCCTGCGCGTACGGCAGCGCCACCAGCAGGTACGGCAGCGCGAACAACAGGCAGCACCAGAACTCCAGCCACAGGCGGCCGCGCGGTCCGACGCCGGCGATGAACACGTCGATCCGCACATGGGCGTTGCGCAAATACGCATAGCCGAGCCAGGTGCAGAACAGCACCGCGTGCAGATGCCACTCCAGCTCCTGCAGCCGCGTCGACCCCATCTCGGGCAGCTGAAAGCCGAACTTGCGTGTCACCACGTCGAGCGTGATGACCGCGATGCAGGCGATGAAGGCCCAGGCGCCCGCGGCGGCGATGTGCCCGAGCACGGCCTCGATCCAGTCGGAAACTTTCAGCAGCGCATGCATAGCGGCTCCGGGGTGAGGGCCCGGCCGCTGTGCAGGCCGGCTGGGGAGCGCGCCTGTATCCGGCGCGCTCCCGCTCGCGAACGCGAAAGAAAGAAGAGGTCGCGCGCTACTTGAGGTAGCCCATGTCGCGCCAGATCGCGTAGTCTTTGCGGAAGGCGCTGTAGGAATCCCACGCCTTCTTGAACTCCGGGCTCTTGGTCGCCTGCTCCTGCGCCACTTCGTCCCAGGCCTTCTCGAATGCATCGAGGAAGTTCTGCGGCCACTTGAGCAGCTTGACGCCCTTGGCCTGGATGTCCTTCATCGCCTTGAACTGCACCGCTTCGCCCTCGGCGAACTGCAGCGCCGTGGTGGCGTCGCACACAGCCTGGATCTGCGCCTTCTGCGTCGCGCTGAACTCGGCCCACTTCTGCTTGGAGATGATCAGCTGGTTGATCGTGGCCTGCTGGTGCCAGCCGGGGAAGTAGTAGAACTTGGCCACCTGGTGAAAGCCCAGCGTCAGGTCCATCACCGGCATCGAGAACTCAGTGGCGTCGATGGTGCCGAGCTGCAGCGCCTGGAAGATCTCGCCGGCCTGCAGCAGCTGGGTCGACACGCCGAGCTTCTGCATCACGTTGGCGCCCAGCCCGAAGAAGCGCATCTTCAGGCCCTTGAGATCATCGAGCGACTTGATCTCCTTGCGGAACCAGCCCGACGCCTCGGGCGAGATCACGCCGCAGTTCAGCGCCTCGACGTTGTACTTGGCGTGCAGCTCCTTCATCAGCTTCTCGCCGCCGCCGTGTTTCATCCAGGCCAGGTACTCGCCGACGCCGGGGCCGAACGGCACCGAGGCGTACATCGCGAAGGCGATGTCCTTGCCGGTCCAGAAGCCCGACACCGTCCAGGCCATGTCGAGCGAGCCGTTGCCCACCGCATCGAGGTACTGGTTTGACGGCACCAGCGCGCCGGGCTCGAAACCCTTGACGTCGATGCTGCCGCCGGACACCGTGCGCAGCATCTCCACCAACCGGGTCTGCGTGTGTCCCAGCAGGCCGGTGGAACTGGGAAAGGCCCAGCCCATCTGCGCACGCACCTTCTTGTCCTGCGCGCCGGCATGGCCCGCCGCAAGTGACAAGCTCAGACCCACCGTCGCTGCGACGACACGCGCCGCAATCGTGAACCGTCGCATCGTGTCTCCTCTTGTGTGTGAGCGGCCGCCGCTGCGGGTGGCCGACTGCCCGTTGCGGGCCCGGAAACCCTAGCACGGCACACCGCTGGATCACAACCGGGCAATTCCCTTCGGTTGTTGTGTGGCGCGCACCGTCTGCGCGCACGCGAGCGCCGCGCACATCTGTGGACAATGCGGCCTTTGATCGGCGCGATCCCATGTCCGACGCGGGCCCGTCAGCACCGGTGGTTGCGCTGCGCATGCGCGGCATCACCAAGCGCTTCGGCGCGCTGGTGGCCAACGATGCGGTGTCGCTCGAGCTGCGCGCCGGCGAGGTGCTGGCGCTGCTGGGCGAGAACGGCGCCGGCAAGAGCACGCTGGTGTCGATCCTCTTCGGCCACTACCTGGCCGATGCCGGCACGATCGAGGTCGACGGGCGCACGCTGCCGCCAGGACAGCCCAAGGCCGCGCTCGCGGCAGGCATCGGCATGGTGCATCAGCACTTTGCGCTGGCCGACAACCTGAGCGTGCTCGACAACGTGATGCTTGGCACCGAGCCGCTGTGGCTGCCGTTCTCGCGGCGCCGTCAGGCGCGTGCCCGGCTGCTCGACGCCGCCGCGCGCTTCGGCCTGCAAGTGAGCCCGGAGGCGCGTGTCGCCGATCTGTCGGTGGGCGAGCGCCAGCGCGTCGAGATTCTGAAGGCCTTGGTCCGCGGTGCCAGGGTCCTGATCCTCGATGAGCCCACCGCGGTGTTGACGCCGCAGGCGTCCGGTGCGCTGTTCGCCACGCTGAAGAAGATGGTGGCGCAGGGCATGGCGATCCTGTTCATCAGCCACAAGCTCGACGAAGTGCGTGCGGTGTCCGACCGCATCGCGGTGTTGCGTGCGGGCCGCCTCGTGGCGCAGTTCGACGATGCCGCCGCAGTGGGCGCGCATGAATTGGCGCTGGCGATGGTGGGCCACGCCATCGACGCCGTGGCGCGGCAGCCCACGCGCGCCGCGCCGGCCGCGTCGCGCGTGGTCTGCACGCTGCGCGATGCCAGTGTGGCGGGCAACGGCGAGCGGCCGCCGCTCACGCAACTGAGCCTTGAGGTCCATGGCGGCGAGGTGCTGGCGATTGCCGGCGTGGCCGGCAACGGACAGCGCACGCTGGCCGATCTGCTGTCGGGTCTGGTGCCGCTGGCGGCCGGCACGCTGCAGATCGGGGGCCGCGCGCTGCCCGCCGACCCGCGTGCGTTCGTGCGCGCCGGCGTGGCGCGCATCCCCGAAGACCGCCAGAACGTCGGCGCGATCGGCGAGTTGGCGCTTTGGGAGAACGCGGTGCTCGAGCGGTATGCCGGCCGGCGTTTCGCGCGCTTTGGCGTGCTGCGCACGGACCGAGCGCGCGAGCATGCACGCACCCTGGTCGAGCGCTTCGACGTGCGTGGCGCCGGTGCGCTCGGGCTCGACGCGCCGGCACGTGCGTTGTCGGGCGGCAACCTGCAGAAGCTGATCCTCGGGCGTGCCCTCACCGGCGCCCACTACCGCGACACCGTGCCGCTGCTGATCGTGGCGCACCAGCCGACCTGGGGCCTCGACGTCGGCGCAGTGGCCGATCTGCACCGGCGCCTGCTGGAGGCGTGCACGGCCGGCTCCGGCGTGCTGCTGATCAGTGAGGATCTCGACGAGATCCTCGCGCTGGCCGACCGCATCACGGTGATGACGCGCGGGCGCCTCAGCGACGTGCGGCGGCGCGACGCGTGGAGCGCCGCCACACTCGGTCTGGCGATGGGTGGCGCCGCCGCACAATCGCGCCATGCGGCTTGAGTCCCGGGTGCACACACCGGTCTGGATGTGGCTGGCCGCGCCCGCCGCGGCGCTGCTGTTCACGCTGCTCGTGACGTCGCTGCTGGTCGCCTGGGCCGGCGCACCGGTGGCCCGGGCGTACGCACTGCTTCTGGAAGGCGGCTTCGGCTCGCGTTTTGCCTGGACCGAGACGCTGACACGTGCCACCCCGCTGATCCTGACCGGTCTGGCGGCCGCGGTGGCGTTTCGCGCCCGGCTGTACAACATCGGCGCCGAGGGTCAGCTCTATGCTGGCGCGCTGGCGGCGGTGGCGGTCGGTGGACTGCACGGCGGCAGCGGATTCGCCGCGCCGCCCGGCCTGCTGTTCATCGCGATGATCGCCGCCGCGTGCCTGGCGGGCGCGCTGCTGCTGCTGGTGCCGGCGTTGTTGAAGTCGCGCCTCGGGGTCGACGAAGTCGTGACCACGCTGCTGCTGAACTTCATCGTGCTGCTGCTGGTGTCGGCGATGCTCGACGGGCCGATGAAGGACCCGTCGGCGCTCGGCTGGCCGCAGAGCGTGGCCATCGCCGATGCATTGCAGTTGCAGCCGCTGGTGCCGCGCAGTCGCGTGCACAGCGGGCTGCTGATCGCGCTGCTGCTGGCCGCGCTGCTGGCGCTGCTGCTGCGCCGGACCACGCTCGGCTTCGAGATCCGCGCGGTCGGCGCCAACGCACGCGCGGCCGCGTTTGCCGGCATGCGGGTGCACACCGTGGTGTGGCAGGTGGCGCTGATCTCGGGCGCGCTGGCGGGTCTGGCCGGCGCGGTGGAGGTGGCCGGGCGCGCCGGTTACGTCACGCTCGACATGTCGCCCGGCTACGGCTACGGCGGCATCGTGGTGGCGATGCTGGCCGGGCTGCACCCGGTCGGCGTCGTGTTCGCGGCGGTGTTCGTGGCCGGCATGCTGGTCGGCGCCGACGGCATGAGCCGCGCGGTGGGCGTGCCGACCTACATCGCCGACGTGATCGTCGCGGTGTCGCTGATCGCGGTGCTCGTGGCGACGATGACGACGCGCTGGCGCATCCGCCTGCGCTAGGGCCTAACCCCATGCTTGGCGAAACGCTCGACCTTCTGGCCAGCGTGCCGTTCTGGGCGGCGGTGCTGCGCATCGCCACGCCGCTGATCTTCGGCACGCTCGGCGTGCTGCTGTGCGAGCGCGCCGGCGTGCTGAACCTCGGCATCGAGGGCATCATGGTGGCCGGCGCGTTCGCCGGCTGGCTCACGGTGCACGCCGGCGGCAGTCTGTGGGCCGGCGTCGGCGTGGCCGCGCTCACCGGCATGGCGTTCGGGCTGCTGCACGCGCTGCTCACCGTCACGCTGGCATTGAGCCAGCATGTCGCGGGGCTCGGCATCACGCTGCTGGCCACCAGCTTGGCGAGTTATGCCTATCGCGTCAGCTTCCCCAAGGTCGACAGCCCGCCGACGATCCAGCCGTTCTCCGACATGTCCGGCTGGCTGCCGCTGCCGGTGCTGCAAACCCAGACGCCGCTGACCCTGCTGGCGCTGCTGCTGGTGCCGTTGCTGGCCTGGATGATGATGCGCACGCCGCTCGGGCTGGCGATCCGCATGGTCGGCGAGAACCCGGGCGCGGCCGAGGCGCAGGGCCTGAACGTGGCACACGTGCGCACCGGCGCCATCGTGGCCGGCTCGGCGCTGATGGGCGTGGCCGGTGCGTTCCTGACGCTGGCCGCGTTCAACGCGTTCTACTTCAACATGGTCAACGGACGCGGCTGGGTCTGTGTGGCCCTGGTGGTGTTCGCGTCGTGGCGGCCGGGCAAGGCCTTGCTCGGCGCGCTGCTGTTCGGATTCTTCGACGCGCTGCAGCTGCGGCTGCAGCAGGCCGGCGGCGGCGCGTTCGGGCTGGACATCCCGTACCAGTTCTACCTGATGCTGCCGTACGTGATGGCGATCGTCGCACTGGTCGTCGTGGCGCGCCGGGCCGCGTACCCGCAGGCGCTGATGAAGCCGTACCGGCGCGGCGAACGCTGAAGCCGCGCCCGAGTCAGGCGCATCCACTCGCCCTTGGGCGGCGCTATGCTGCGCGCTTGATGATCTGGTGCAGCGCATGGCCGAACCGCCACGTCACATTCGCCTGACCTCGCATCCGGGGCAGGGGCCCAGCGGTGCGCCGGCGATCCACTGGGGTGCGGCCGACGCGCTGGAGCGCGGGCCGATCGTCGGCACCACGAGCAACCGCAGCCAGCGCAACGTGATCGGAACGCACAGCGGCAGCTACGGCGTGTATCGCGCACTCGCGGTGGCTGCGGGCAACCTCACGAAGGGCCACCGCGCCGATCTGACCGACACCGCTCCCACCGATCTGATCGGGCCGTACGAACAATGGGGCGACGCGTCGAAGATCGTGTCGATCGATCCGTGGGGCGCCTCGGTGCAGAACGCGTTCGCCGATTACCTCGCCCAGGGCTACGACGTGCGGCCGACCATCGCCGTCACCAAGGCGCACATCCACCTGCCCGAAATCAAGCAGGCGCTCGCGTTCCAGCGTCTGGTCGTCGACGGCAAGGTGCTGCTGCCGGACGCGTCGGCCGCGGTGACCAAGATCGCGGTCGAGCCGGTGTGGTGGCTGCCGGGCGTGGCCAGGCGTTTCAACGTCAGCGAAGCGGACCTGCGCCGCGCGCTGTTCGAAGAGACCGGCGGCATGTACCCCGAGCTGGTGACGCGCAGCGACCTCGAGGTGTTCCTGCCGCCGATCGGTGGCCAGACGCTGTACGTGTTCGGAAACGTGCGCGACCTGGCCGACCCTGCCGTGACGCTGACCGCGCGCGTGCACGACGAGTGCAACGGCTCCGACGTGTTCGGTTCCGACATCTGCACCTGCCGCCCCTACCTGACGCACGCGATCGAAGAGTGCATCCAGGGCGCGCAGGACGGCGGTGTCGGCCTGATCGCATACAGCCGCAAGGAGGGGCGTGCGCTCGGTGAGGTGACCAAGTTCCTCGTCTACAACGCGCGCAAGCGCCAGGAAGGCGGCGACCGCGCCGACAAGTACTTCCTGCGCACCGAATGCGTCGCCGGCGTGCAGGACATGCGTTTCCAGGAGCTGATGCCCGACGTGCTGCATTGGCTCGGCGTGCGCAAGATCCACCGCCTGGTCAGCATGAGCAACGACAAGTACGACGCCATCACCGGCGGCGGCATCGAGGTGGGCGAGCGCGTGAAGATCCCCGACGCGCTGGTGCCGGCCGACGCGCGCGTCGAGATCGAGGCCAAGATCGCGGCCGGCTACTTCACCGACGGCGCCGTGCCCGACGAGGCACAGCTCGCCGCGGTGAAGGGGCGCGGGCTTGAATAACCACGAGCCCCCACGCGCGCTGCCCTCGCGACCCCCCGAGGGGGCGCTGCCGGCTCCGGACGCGCCGGCCGGTGCGCGCAGCGCGGCCCTGAACGAGGCCGTGCGGCGTCTGCGCGCGCCGGCCACGATCCGCCAGCGCTGCGCCGCGATCGCCGAGCGCGTCGCGCGCGGCGAATCGGATCACTTCACGCTCCATCGCCCGCAGCTCGGCGCGGTGGCGCAACGCGTGGCCGCGCTGACGCGCGAGCGCTTCCCGACGCTCAACGTGCCGTTCCACAGCCGTTGGCGCCACTTCGAAGCGGGCGGCGTGGACCGCAGGAGCGAGCTCGATGCCCGGCTCAACGGCCGCAGCCAGGCCGCGGTGGCACGTTCGCGCATCGACCTGGCGCTGGTCAGCGTGCTGCTCGATGCCGGCGCCGGCAGCCGATGGAGCTACCGCGAGCGCGAGAGCGGGCAGGTGTTCGCGCGCTCCGAAGGGCTGGCGGTGGCCAGCTTTCGCGCCTTCATGGCCGGCCGCTTCTCGAGCGAGGCGGGCGACCCGCTGCGCGTCGACGCCAGGGCGTTGGCGGCGCTCGATGCGCGCGCGCTGGCCGAGATGTTCCAGGTCAGCCTGGACAACCCGCTGGTCGGCCTTGAAGGGCGCGTGGCGTTGCTGCACCGGCTGGCCGACGCGTTGCGCGCGCATCCGGACGTGTACACCGCCAGCGGGCAGCCGGGACACCTGTTCGATGCGCTGACGCACCACCGTCATGCTCCCGAACTGCACCACCATCGTCCGTTGCGCGTGGTATCGCACCACCAGGTCGGTGCCGCCCGGGTGCTCGGCATCTTGCTCGACACCTTGAGCGGCATCTGGCCGACCGGGCAGTCCCTGCAGGGCGCGCCGCTGGGCGACGTGTGGCCGCACCCGGCGGCCGGCGGCGAGGGGCTCGATGCGGGCTGGGTGCCGTTCCACAAGCTGTCTCAGTGGTTGGCGTACTCGCTGCTCGAGCCGTTGCAGTGGGCGGGCGTGCAGGTGCACGACGTGGATGCGCTGACCGGACTGCCCGAGTATCGCAACGGCGGCCTGCTGCTCGATGCCGGCGTGATCGTGCCGCGCGATGCCAACTTTGCGCAGCACGCGGTCAAGCCCGGCGACCTGTGGACCGTGGAGTGGCGTGCGCTGACCGTGAGCCTGCTCGACGAGCTCGCGCCGCAGGTGCGCGGCTTGCTTGGTGTGGACGAGGCGGCGTTTCCGCTGGCGCGCCTGCTCGAGGGCGGCACCTGGGCTGCCGGCCGCGCCATCGCTGCCGAGCGGCGCGACGGCGGCTTGCCGCCCGTGGTGGTGGTGAGCGACGGCACGGTATTCTGAGCACCGTCGCCGCCCTTTCGGCGCGGTGGCGTTCGACGAGGAGCACGCCTTGAGTTCCAACCCGCCAGAGGTCCACGTCATCGCGCATCCGCTGGTGCAGCACAAGCTCACGCTGATGCGGCAGAAGGACCGTTCGACCAGCAGCTTCCGGCGTCTGCTCGGCGAGATCGGCATGCTGATGGCCTACGAGGTCACGCGCGACATGCCGACGCAGCTGATCGAGATCGAGACGCCGCTGGCGACGATGCGCAGCCCCGTGATCGAAGGCCGCAAGACGGTGTTCGTGGCGATCCTGCGCGCCGGCACTGGATTTCTCGACGGCATGCTCGAGGTGATTCCCGGTGCCCGTGTGGGCCACGTGGGGCTGTACCGCGACCCGAAGACGCTGGTGGCGGTGGAGTACTACTTCAAGATGCCGCACGGTATGAACGAACGCGATGCGATCGTGCTCGACCCGATGCTGGCCACCGGCAACTCGGCGGTCGCGGCGGTCGACCGGCTGAAAGAGTCGCACCCGAAGTCGATCCGCTTCGTCTGCCTGCTGGCGGCGCCGGAAGGCATCAGGAACTTCCACACGCACCATCCCGACGTGCCGATCTACACCGCGGCGATCGACGAGAAGCTCAACGACCACGGCTACATCGTGCCGGGCCTGGGCGATGCCGGCGATCGCATCTTCGGTACCAAGTGAGCCAACTGCTGGTTCGCAACGCCACGCTGCCCGACGGGCGGCGCGGCATCGACCTGCTGGCACGCGACGGTCGTTTCGTCGAGGTCGGGTCCGGCCTGCAGGCGCCCCAGGGCTGCGAGCTTCTCGATGCGCAGGGCTGGCTCGTCAGCCCGCCGTTCGTCGATGCGCATTTCCACCTGGACTCGACGCTGACCTTCGGTCAACCGCGCGTCAACCAGAGCGGCACCTTGCTCGAGGGCATCGCGCTGTGGGGTGAGCTCAAGCCGCTGCTGACCGAGGAGGCGATCGCCGAGCGCGCGCTGCGTTATTGCGACTGGGCGGTGGCCCGGGGCTTGCTCGCGATCCGCTCGCACGTCGACGTGTGCGATCCGCGCTTGCTGGCGGTGCGCGCGCTGCTGCAGGTGCGGCAGGAGGTCAAGCCCTACCTCGAGCTGCAACTGGTCGCGTTTCCGCAGGACGGCGTGCTGCGTGCACCCGGCGCGCTGGACAATCTGAAGCGTGCGCTCGACCTCGGCGTCGATGTCGTGGGCGGCATCCCTCACTTTGAACGCACCATGGGCGACGGTGCGGCGAGCGTCAGACTGCTGTGCGAACTGGCCGCCGAGCGCGGCCTGCGCGTCGACATGCATTGCGACGAGACCGACGACCCGGCGTCGCGCCACGTCGAGACGCTGGCCTTCGAGGCACAACGGCTGAGGCTGCACGGCCGCGTGACCGGCTCGCACCTGACGTCGATGCATTCGATGGACAACGCGTACGCCAACAAGCTGATTGCGCTGATGGCCGAATCGGGATTGAACGCGGTGGCCAACCCCCTGATCAACATCACGCTGCAAGGTCGCTACGACACCTACCCCCGGCGCCGCGGCATGACCCGCGTGCCCGAACTGATGGCCGCCGGCGTGCCGGTGGCCTTCGGCCACGACTGCGTGATGGATCCGTGGTACGCGTTCGGGTCGGCCGACATGCTCGAGGTGGCGGCGATGGGGCTGCATGTCGGTCAGCTCACGTCGGCGGCGCAGGCGCGTGCGTGCTTCGATGCCGTGACCCAGGTGCCGGCCCGCATCCTGGGGCTCGACGGCTACGGCCTGGAGCCGGGTTGCCGCGCCGACTGTGTGCTGCTGCAGGCCCGCTCGCCCGTCGAGGCAATCCGCCTGCGCGCCGCGCGCCTGGTGGTGGTGCGCGCCGGCCGGGTGATCGCACGCAGTGCCGCGGCCAGCGCCACGTTGAGCCTGCCCGGCCGCCCGGCACAGGTCGACTTCACCAGCTGAGCACCGAAGTGGGCGGCCGCCTGCCCGGGGCCGGCTCGCTAGAATCAGCCCGAAGCCAGGGACGCCGCCACCACCCAATGAAGCTGATCGGATCGAACACCAGCCCCTACGTGCGCAAAGTGCGCATCGTGATGGCGGAGAAGAAGCTGGACTACCAGTACGTGCTCGAGGATGTCTGGGGCAACGACAACATGCTGAAGTCCAACCCGCTCGGCAAGGTGCCGTGCCTGGTGGTCGAAGGCGTCGAGGCCATCTTCGATTCGCGTGTAATCGTCGAGTACGTCGACACATTGTCGCCGGTGGGTCGCCTGATCCCGCCGACCGGACGCGAGCGCGTCGAGGTGCGCACCTGGGAGGCGCTGGCCGACGGCGCGCTCGATGCCGCCATCGCCGCGCGACTCGAAGCCAACTGGGGGCCGCGCGGCGACGCGCGTTCGCAGGCCTGGATCGATCGCAACATGAGCCGCGTCAACGCGGCGCTCAAGGCGATGGCACGCGGCCTGGGCGAAAAACCGTGGTGTGCCGGGCTGCACATGACGCTGGCCGACATCGCGACCGGCTGCGCGCTCGGTTACCTCGACTTCCGTTTCCCGCAGATCGACTGGCGCGGCGAGCACAGCAACCTGGCGCGCCTGTCCGACAAGCTGGCGGCACGCAAGAGTTTCGTCGACACCGTGCCCCAGCCCTGAAGCGGCCGGCGCGCTGCGCCTTCACGTCGCTGCGCGAACGTGAGCTCGCCGCGAACGGGCCTGGCGGCCGTGGGTCAGTCCAGCTGCAACGTCAGCGAACCGGCGCGCACGTCCCACTGCAGCTTGCGCACCACCGCGCGCAGCCGCTGTCCGAACACGCGCGTGGCCACCGTCTGCGCACGTGCGAGCTGTTCCACGTCGTAGCCGGCGGCCAGGCGCATCAACAGCTCGCGCTGCGGCGCTTCGAGTTCGAGCGCACCTTGTTCGTCCCCAGGGAGGCGGTGGCGGCCGAGCTTTGCGTGGCTGTGTTCAAAGTGCTCGAGCAAGGCGCGCGCGAGCGGCGGCGTGAGCGCGGTTTCGCCGCGCAGCGTCTGCTCGACCGCAGCGGCCAGCGCCGCCATGTCATCGGGGGCCGACACGCACAGGTTGTCGGCGCCCGCGCGCAGGGCCTCCAACAGCAGCGGTTCGGATTCTTCGCGCGCCACGGCGACGATCAGGGGTCGGTGCGGCTGCAGCGCAAGCCACTGGATCATCGCCAGCGCCGTACCGTCGATCAGCCGCAGATCGCACACCACCAGCTGGGGACGGTGTTGCTGCAGCAGGGCCTGAGCCGAACGTGCGCCGTTGGTGACGGCCACCACCTCGTGCGCACCGCCGGCCGCCAGCGCGCTGCGCCATTGCAGTGCCTGGTTGGGATCGCGGGCGACAAGGACGAGACGGCTCATGGTTCGGACCCGCACATGGCAAGTGCAGGTGACCAATTGTTGCGCCTGTGCGCAGTGTCACGCATCCCTCAAGCGCGAGAGCATGCGCCCCGCAGACGGGGGAAGCCAACGATTCAGTGCGCCGGCGCGAAGCTGTGGGCCTGCGCGCGCGGCCAGTACATCTCAAACACCGCGTGCGGCCAGCGTGCCTCGCCGCGCATCGCCGCCAGCAACTCGCCCGGCTGCACGAACAGCAGCAGGTTGGCCAGCAGGCGCACCTCGCGCTCTCCGCCGCGGCGCACGATGTGCGTGGCGCGGATCTGATTGGGGTGCTTGAGCCCGGCCGCCTGCACCAACTCGCGCAAGGCCTCGAGCGTGTTCCGGTGAAAGCGGACCACGCGCTCGATCTTGTCGGGCACCACCAGCGCGCGCTGGCGCAACGGATCCTGCGTCGACACGCCGGTCGGGCATGCGCCCGAGTGGCAGTGCTGCGCCTGGATGCAGCCGAGCGCGAACATGAATCCGCGTGCCGCGTTGCACCAGTCGGCGCCGAGCGCCATCAGGCGTGCGATGTCGAAGGCGCTCACCACCTTGCCGGCGGCGCCCAGGCGCATCTTGGAGCGCAGGTTCAAACCCACCAGCGTGTTGTGCACCAGGAGCAGTCCTTCCTGCAGCGGCGCGCCGACGTGATCGGTGAACTCCAGCGGCGCCGCGCCGGTGCCTCCTTCGGCACCGTCGACGACGATGAAGTCCGGCGTGATGCCGGTCTCGAGCATGGCCTTGCAGATCGCCAGCCATTCCCATGGATGGCCGATGCACAACTTGAAGCCCGTGGGCTTGCCGCCCGACAGCTCGCGCAGGCGCTCGACGAACCGCATCAGCTCGAGCGGTGTGTCGAACGCGCTGTGCCGCGCCGGCGACACGCAGTCCACATGAATCGGCACGCCGCGCGCGGCGGCGATCTCGGCCGTGACCTTGGGCGCCGGCAGCACGCCGCCATGACCCGGCTTGGCACCCTGGCTGAGCTTGATCTCGATCATCTTCACCTGCGGATCGCGGGCGGTGGCTGCAAAGCGTTCGGCGTCGAACGTGCCGTCGTCGTGGCGGCAGCCGAAGTAACCCGAGCCAATCTCCCAGACCAGGTCGCCGCCGTGCACCCGGTGGTGTACGCTGATCGAACCTTCGCCGGTGTCATGCGCGAAGCCGCCGCGCCGCGCGCCGCCGTTGAGCGCGAGGATCGCATTGGCGCTCAACGCGCCGAAGCTCATTGCCGAGATGTTGAACACGCTGGCCGAGTACGGCCGTGCACGACCTTCGCCGATCAGCACGCGGAAGTCGTGCGACGCCACGTGCGTGGGCATCAGCGAGTGGTTGATCCACTCGTAGCCCTGCGCGCCGACGTCGAGCTGCGTGCCGAATGGTCGCTTGTCAGGGTCGCCCTTGGCGCGCTGGTACACCAGCGAGCGCTGCTGGCGCGAGAACGGATGTGCCTCGTTGTCGCTCTCGATGAAGTACTGACGGATCTCGGGCCGGATGAACTCGAGCAGAAAGCGCAGATGTCCGATGACCGGATAGTTACGCAGCACCGCACGCCGGCTTTGCAGCGAGTCGCGCACGCCCAAGGCCACGAGAGCCGCGAACAGCAGCGCGACCCAGCCCCATTGATCGAAAGCGACCCAGACGAAGGCGCTCAACAGCGCAGCGACGGCGCAGAACAACCAGAACAGGTAGCGGATCGGAAAGTAGCGGTCGAGGGTGGGCAGCCAGGCGGGCATGAGCACCTCTCTCACCCGATTGCGGTGCGTGCATCGTAGGACGGCCGCTGCGCGCCGGCCCGGCGAAAAGGCCGGCGTTGCGCGTGCAGTTCAGCGCGCCTGGCGGCGCGGGCTCACGGTGCGACGCCTGCCGCGGCGCGATGCGCCAGAAAACGCTGCAGCTTGCCTTGCGCCTGACGCCGCACCTGGTTGCGCAGCATCGGCGACCAGCCCATCATCAGGCCGGTGGAGCCGAGCGCCTGGCGTGACCAGCGCCAGAAGTTGTATTGCTCCGAGTGGGTGGCGATCAAGCCGTCCTCGAACGTGAAGTGCGCTTCGACCACGTTGTGGACCATGCGGCCGGCCGCGCCGGAGCGGTAGCGCGCCTCCCAGCGCGCGCTGCCGCGTTCGCCGCCGGCCGCCTCGACCTCGTGTGTTTCGAGGCGCCACACGGCCTGCCCGCCGTTGCGGATGGTCTGGCAGACCATCTGCCACATCGCACCGATCTGCTCGGCGCCTTGCAGCGCGAACAACGGGTCTTCGAATTGGGCATGCGGCGCATAGCAGCTCTGCATCGTGCGCGCGTCGAGCGTCGAAAACGCGGCGTAGAAGCGCTTGAGCAGGGCCTGCGGACTCATGAACGGCGGTGTGTGACAGCGACGTTGGAGTATGAGCGGTCGTGTTCGGCGCAGACGTGAACAACCGCAACCGGTCGCGCCCTGCCGACCCCTCGGTCGAGGTGGGCGCGGCGCGGCACGGCCGGCGTGCGCATGGCGGTTCGAGAAAAATTGCACGCCCTGGCTATACTGGCGGCCACAGCGCCGATTTGTTCCGGCTTGCGGGCGCTCTACAAATACCGCTAAAGAGGGACGCCCGAAACCCGGCGTCCGCATCGACAGGCGGCGCCGGGTTTGTTGTTTTGGTCGGGCATCGATGGGATCGATCGGGATCGTTCAACCGCTGAGCAAGCACTTCGAGCAGCCGCTGCCGCTGCGCAGCGGTGCGGCACTGCGCGACTACACGCTGGTCTACGAGACCTACGGCACGCTCAACGACGACGCCAACAATGCAGTGCTGGTTTGCCATGCGTTGAACGCCGGCGCGCACGTGGCCGGCGTGCATGCTGGCCGCGAGCGCAGCGAGGGCTGGTGGGACAACCTCGTGGGACCCGGGAAGCCTCTCGACACCGAGCGCTTCTTCGTGATCGGCGTCAACAACCCCGGCTCCTGCTTCGGCTCGACCGGCCCGATGCACCACAACCCGGCCACCGGCCGTCCGTACGGTGCGGACTTTCCGGTGGTGACGGTGGAAGACTGGGTCGATGCGCAGGCGCGCTTGATCGACGCGTTGGGCATCCGCCAGCTCGCGGCGGTGATCGGCGGCAGCCTGGGCGGCATGCAGGCGATGGCGTGGACCATGCGCCACCCGCAGCGCGTGCGCCACTGCATCGCCGTGGCCTCGGCGCCGAACCTGTCGGCGCAGAACATCGCCTTCAATGAGGTGGCACGCCGCGCCATCATCACAGACCCCGACTTCCACGGCGGTCACTACTACGCGCACGGGGTGGTGCCGGCGCGCGGCCTGCGCGTGGCACGCATGATCGGCCACATCACCTACCTGTCGGACGACTCGATGGCCGCCAAGTTCGGGCGCGGCCTGCGCAACGGCCGCCTCGGCTACACGACGCAGGAGATCGAGTTCCAGATCGAGAGCTACCTGCGGCACCAGGGCGACAAGTTCAGCGAGTACTTCGACGCCAACACGTATCTGCTGATCACGCGTGCGCTCGACTACTTCGACCCCGCGGCCGAGCACGGCGGCGATCTGGCGGCGGCATTCGCGCCGGCCAGGAACAACCGCTTCATGATCGTGAGCTTCACCACCGACTGGCGCTTCGCACCCGAGCGCTCGCGCGAGATCGTGAAGGCGCTGGTCGACAACCGCATCGCGGTGAGTTATGCCGAGATCGACGCGCTGCACGGCCACGACGCGTTCTTACTCGACGACGCGCGCTACCACGCGCTGCTGCGCGCCTACTTCGAGCGCGTCGCGCTCGAAGCGAGCGCGTTGCGCCCAGTCGACCAGCCGCCCCACCCTGTCGCGCCCCCGCGAGCGGGCGGCAATGCCCCGCAGCGGCCCATTGCAGCATGAGCGAGAGGCGCGATCTTGAAGTGATCGCCGAGCTGGTGCCGCCCGGCTCGCGCGTGCTCGACCTCGGCTGCGGCAACGGCGAGCTGCTGGCGTACCTGGGGGCGCGGCGCGGCTGCAGCGGCTACGGCATCGAGATCGCCGACGCCAACGTGCTGCAGTGCGTGCAACGTGGCGTGCAGGTCATCCAGCTCAACCTGGAGGAAGGCCTGGCGTTGTTCGAGGACCGCAGCTTCGACGTGGTGCTGCAGCTCGATACGCTGCAGCACTTGCGCAACACCGAACGCATGCTGCAGGAGACCGCGCGTGTCGGGCGCATCGGCATTGTCAGCTTTCCGAATTTCGCTCACTGGCCCAACCGGCTGTCGGTGGCGCGCGGCCGCATGCCGGTGACCAAGACGCTGCCGTACCAGTGGTACGACACACCGAACATCCGGGTCGGTACGTTTGCCGACTTCGGGGTGCTGGCGCGGCGCAATGGCTTGACCGTGCTCGACAGCTTCGGCCTGCAACAGGGACGGGCGCTGCGGCGCTGGCCCAACCTGCGTGCCAGCGTGGCGGTGTTCAAGTTCCAGCGCGGTACCTGATACGGAGCTACTTCTTCCTCACGTACTTGCCGTCGAAGGCCGTGCTCCAGGTCTTGCCGCCGTCCTTGGAGCTTTCCCACAGCTGGCGCACGCTGCCATCGGGCTGCGGCGACCAGGTGATGCGCTGGATCGGATTCGCGCTGGACGACAGCACCATGCGACCTTCCATCCATTGGCCTTCGAGCACCAGCAACCCGCCGGTGGAATCGACCCAGGTCTGGTGCCAGACGCGCCGCAGCGCGTCGTAGATGTTGAGGCTCTTGCCGGTGGGGCCGCGGGTGCCGTTCCATTGCTCGAGCAAGGCACAGCCGCCCTCGATCGGCTCGACGCGGTTTTCTCCGGCCTTGTTCCCGTTGGGCAGGAAGACTTCCCAGTGGCCGATCCAGAAGTCGAACTGGTGGTGCTCCGGCGCGCTGCACGGCGACTTGTCGTTGCGCTCGCCCGCAAAGCCCGTCCCGGCCACCGAGAGGCCGAGCGCACACACGGCGGCACGCCACACCCGCGCCATCGGCGCTACACCTTGGCCGCCGGTGGCAGCGGCGCGAACTCGCCCGGCACCTTGTCGCGCCAGGCGCGGATCGCGCGTTCCATCTCGGCGGTGTCGAAGATCGCGCTCTGCAGCAGCGCCATCTGCTGCAGCGATTCGGCGGTGCCGTGGTCGCGCGCGTGGTTGAGCGCGATCTTGCTGCCGGCGATCGCCAACGGGCTCTTGGCGGCGATGTGCTTGGCCAGCTGCAACGCATGATCGCGCAACGCATCGGCGTCGGGCAGCACCGCGTTGACCAATCCGGCGGTCAACGCACGCGCCGCGTCGAGCCGCTCTCCGGTGAATGCCATCTGGCGCGCGATGCCTTGCGGCACCACTTTGGGCAGGCGCTGCAGCGAGCCCAGGTCGGCCGCCATGCCGATGTGGATTTCCTGCACGGTGAAGAACGCATCGGCGGTGCAGATGCGGATGTCGCACGCCAGCGCGAGATCGAGCCCGCCTCCGATGCAACCGCCTTGCACCGCGCACACCACCGGGAAGCGCGCGGTCTCGAGCGCATCGAAGCACGCCATCAGGCGGCGCAGCCCGTGCTGGAAATTCAGGCGCGCACGCGGGTCGCGGGTGTCGAGCAGCGTGAAGTCCCCGCCGAACACGTCGAGCGACATGCCGGCCGAGAAGTGCTTGCCGCTGGAGCGCAGCACAAGCACGCGCGTGACGCCGGCGTCGTCGAGGCCCTGCACCGCATCGCGCACGGCCGGAAAGAACGCCGGCGTCATCGTGTTCAGGCGCGCGGGCTGGTTGAGCACGATCTCGGCGATGCCGGTGCGCGCGTCGTGCGTCAGATCGAAGAACTCAGTCATGCGCCAACTCCCGTGCGAACAGGCTAGCGCGAGCGAGCGCACCGTGGACTGAGGGCTTGCCCGGGCCGGAGGAGGTCAGCGCGTGCCTACACTCCGGCACGAAATGAAGCCCGATGGCGCCACGCTTCGATCGTTGTTCCCCCGGGGCCGGCGCGGCCTGCAAAGCCGGCACCGGCTTCGGGCGGCCGGGCGCCGCTGACATGCAGGCTTTGCACACGCGCGACGACCTGCCGCTGCACTTGCGGCGCTGGACGCTGAAGAGCGGCGCGCGCGGCGTGGTGCTGATCGTGCACGGACTCGGCGAGCACATCGGCCGCTACGACGCGCTGGCGGCGGTGCTGAACCGGGCCGGCTGGGACGTGGCGGGCTACGACCACCGCGGGCACGGCGCGTCGGGCGGCAGGCGCGGCACGATCGCACAGCCCGACAGCCTGCTCGACGACCTGGCCGTGGTGATCGATGCGCTGCACAGCGAGCCGCAGCGTCCGCTGGTGCTGCTCGGCCACAGCATGGGCGGATTGGTGGCTGCACGCTTCGTCGCCGAGGCGTTTGCCGCGCCGCGCGCGCAATGGTCGCGTCCGGTCCATGCGCTGGTGCTGTCATCGCCGGCGCTCGACCCGGGCATGAACGGCGCACAGCGCGCGTTGCTGGCGTTGCTCGGACGGCTGGCGCCTCAACTGGCAGTGGGCAATGGCCTGAAGCCGGCGTGGATCTCGAACGATCCGGCGGTGGTGCGCGCCTATATCGACGATCCGCTGGTGCACGACCGGGTGACACCGATGCTGGTGCGTTTCATCGTCGAGGCCGGTGAGCAGGTGCGCCGGGTGGCCTCGCGTTGGTGCGTGCCCACGCTGCTGTTGTGGGCGGGCGCCGACCGCTGCGTCGCGGCGGCCGGCAGCGCCGCGTTCGCGGCGGCTGCGCCGGGCGCGTGGTTGACGCACACTTGTTATCCGCAGATGGCGCACGAGATCTTCAACGAGCCCGATCGAGAGCAGCCGCTGGCCGAGCTGACGCGTTGGTTGGGCACGCTGCCGTTCGGCGCGGCCGCCAGGCCACAGGAGTGAACCGATGAACGCACGCGATCCCGCCGTCACCGCACCGACCGTGTCGGCCGCACAGGTCGATGCGCTGCGCCATTTCGCCGATCGCGCCTGGGATGAGCGCATCGTGCCGGCGCTGCAGCGCTACATCGAGGTGCCGGCCAAGAGCCCGATGTTCGACCCGCAGTGGCAGAAGCACGGCTATATCGACCACGTGGTGCGCGAGGCGGCCGCGTGGGTCGAGTCGCGCAAGGTCGCGGGCCTGAAGCTCGAGCTGATCCGGCTCGAAGGGCGCACCCCGGTGCTCGTGTTCGAGGTGCCGGCCACCAAGGCGGGCAGCTCCGGCACCGTGGTGATGTACGGACATCTCGACAAGCAGCCCGAGTTCAACGGCTGGCGCAACGACCTCGGCCCGTGGACGCCCAAGCTCGACAACGGACTGCTGTACGGCCGCGGTGGCGCCGACGACGGCTACGCGGTGTACGCGGCGATCACGGCGATCGAGGCGCTCGATGCGCAGGGCATCCCGCGCCCGCGCGTGATCGGCCTGATCGAAAGCTGCGAAGAGAGCGGCTCGTTCGACCTGCCAGCTTATCTCGATGTGCTGAAGCCGCGGCTCGGCGAGGTGTCGCTGGTGGTGTGCCTCGACTCCGGTGCCGGCAACTACGACCAGCTGTGGCTCACCACGTCGTTGCGCGGCATGGTGTCGGGTGTGCTGAAGGTGGAAATCCTGACCGAAGGTGTGCACTCCGGCGATGCCAGCGGTCTGGTGCCGTCGAGTTTTCGCATCCTGCGCCAGCTGCTCGATCGGCTGGAGGATTCCCGCACCGGCCGGCTGCTGCCCGAGGCGTTCCACTGCGAGGTCCCGAGCGAACGGCTGCAACAGGCGCGCGCCGCGGCGGCCACACTAGGCCCCGAAGTGTGGAAGCGCTTTCCGTGGGCCTGCGGCGCCGACGGCGGCGCATCGCTGCCGACCACCACCGATCCGGTGGAGGCGCTGATCAACCGCACCTGGCGGCCGACGCTGTCGGTCACCGGCGTCGATGGCCTGCCCGAGCTGGGCAGCGCGGGCAACGTGCTCAGGCCTTACACCGCTTTCAAGCTGAGCCTGCGCCTGCCGCCGCTGGTCAACGGCCACGAGGCGTCGGTCAAGCTGAAGGAGCTGCTGGAGTACAACGCTCCGTACAACGCGCGTGTGACCTTCCATCCGGATGGGCGCGCCGGCGCGCTCGGGGCCACCGGCTGGAACGCGCCGTCGTTGTCGCCGTGGCTGGAGACGGCGCTCGACGAGGCCTCGCTCGCGCACTACGGCGCGCCGCTCGGTTTCATCGGCCAAGGCGGCACGATCCCGCTGATGAACATGCTGGCCGAAGGCTTTCCCAGCGCTCAGATGATGGTGTGCGGCGTTCTGGGGCCGAAAGCCAACGCCCACGGGCCGAACGAGTTCCTGCACGTGCCGTATGCCAAGCGGCTCACCGCCGCGGTCTCGCAGGCGATGGCGGCGTGCCCTTGACCGGAGCCGTTCAGAACGTGTAGCCGGCGCGCACCGCCTGTCCCGACAGCGGCTCGATCAGCGTCAGCAGCGGCGCCAGTGGCCGGTAGCGCAGCGCCACACGCGTGGCGTAGGCGAAGAAGCGCGGCAGGTCGGTGCTGTAGTGCGGCTTGGCGTCGCGGTGCTTGAGGCGACAGAAGATGCCCAGCACCTTCAGGTGGCGCTGCAGCCCCATCCACTCGAGCGCACGCCAACACTCGCCGAAGTCGTCGGCGAAGGTGTGGCCGGCCAACGGCGGCGTGGCGCGCGCCTGCTGCCACCAGCGCACCGCCCAGTCGAGCTCGCGCTCCTCGTCCCACGAGATGAAGGCGTCGCGCAGCATCGAGGCCACGTCGTAGGTGACCGGGCCCAGCACGGCATCCTGGAAGTCGAGGATGCCCGGGTTGGGCGTGGCGATCATCAGGTTGCGCGGCATCCAGTCGCGGTGCACCGCCACGCGCGGCTGCGCGAGTGCGCTTTGCACCAGCAGGTCGCACAAACGCTGCCACGTGGCCCGTTGTTCGTCGTTCCACTCGATGCCGAACTCGCGCTGCACGCACCAATCGGGAAACAGCTGCAACTCGCGTCGCAGCAAGGCATCGTCGTACGGCGGCAGCCCCACCGGATCGACCCGCGTCTGCCATTGCACCAGCGCGCCGATCGCCTCACGCATCAGGCGATCGGCTTCGGCCGGATCGGCGTCGGTCAGCGCCTGCAGGTACAAGCGGCTGCCGAGGTCACTCAGCAGCAGGAACCCCTGCGCCTCGTCGACCGCCAGCACGTCGGGGGCATGCAGCGCGGCGGCCTTGATGCGTGCGGCCATGTCGACGAACGGGCGCACGTCTTCCTGCGGCGGCGGCGCGTCCATCACGATGAACGTGCGCGTCGGTGAGCCGATGCGCAGATACCGGCGAAAGCTCGCATCGGCCGAGGCCGGCGCGAGGGTCGCCGGGTCCAGGTGAAACGTCTGCGCCAGCGGCATCAGCCACTGTTCGAAGGCCGTGCGGCGTTGCGCGTTGGGCCAGGTGATGCCGATGGGCGAGTGGAACGAAGGCATCGTCCGAGGCCTCACGGGGCCCGATGGATAATCGCGCGCATTGTACGAAGGCGCGCTTTCGCCCGTCGTCAGAACAACAGCCCTCGTGCCGACGCTCCATCGCTGCGCCGCCGTGCAACGGATCTTCTCGCGGTCGCTGTTGGCGGCGACGGCACTGTGTGCGCTGACGGCGCGCGCGCAGACGCCGCAGACGGCCGATGCCGCCGCGCCGCCGGCATCGGCCGCATCGGCTGCCGACACGCCGCTGCAACTGCAGCCCAGCCCGCAACTTGCGCCGCCGCCGCGTGGCGACGCGGCACGCGGGCGTTCCACCGTGCTGCGCGCCGATCGGCTGCAGGGTCGGCCCGAGCTCGAGATCGCCGCCGAAGGCAACGTGGAGTTCCGCCGCGCCGGCACCGTGATCCGCGCCGATCGCATCAGCTACGACAGCGCCGAGGATCGTGCGCGTGCGCGCGGCAACGTGCGCATCAGCCGCGACGGCAACCACTACTGGGGCCCTGAGCTGGAGCTGCAGGTGCAGCGCTTCGAAGGTTTCTTTCTCGAACCGCAATTCACGCTCGGGCGCACCGGCGCCGGCGGCACGGCGCAGCGATTTGACTTTCTCGATGCGTCGCGCTTCGTCGCGGTGGCTGCAACCTACACCAGTTGCCCGCGCGACGGTTCGGGCGATCCCGACTGGCTGCTCAGCGCAGACCGCGTGCGCCTCGATCTGGAAGGCAACGAAGGCGTGGCCGAAGGGGCGGTGCTGCGCTTTCTGGGTGTGCCGATCCTGGCCGCGCCGGTGTTGAGCTTTCCGCTCACCGACGAGCGCAAGTCGGGCTGGTTGCCGCCCGGCGTCAACGTTGACTCCAGAAGCGGCCTGGAGTTGTCGGTGCCGTATTACTGGAACATCGCGCCCAACCGCGACGCCACCATCACGCCGAGCGTGCTGACGCGCCGCGGCGCGGCGATCGGCGTCGAATTCCGCTATCTGGAGCCGAGCGACCTCGGCCGCATCGAGCTCAACGGCCTGCCGGGCGATCGTGTCGCCGGGCGTGACCGCTGGCTCGCCGACGTGGCCCACGACGGCAACTGGCGGCACGACATCCACTACGGCGGCAGCGGCATTCGGGTGTCGGACGACGACTACTGGAAGGACTTCTCGCGCCAGATCCGCTCGTTCACGCCGCGGCTGCTGCCGCTCGAAGCGCAGGTCGACCAGCGCTTCGAGCGGGCGGGGCTGCTCGCCCGCTGGTTCGTCGGCACGCAGCGCTGGCAGGTGCTGCGCAGCACCGAGCCGGGCGCCGAGATCGTCGCGCCCTACGATCGCAGCGGCCAGGTCGGTGCGGGCCTCGACGCCGCGCTGCCGCTCGGAGCGCGTTTCGGCGTGGACTCGGAGGTGAACCGGTTCACGCGCGCCGACGGTGTGCCCGACAGCACCAGGCCCAACGGCTGGCGCTGGCACGCGGTGACGAGCCTGTCGCGGCCGTTCGAAACGCCGGCGTTCTTCGTGCGACCGAAACTGAGCCTGAACAGCGCGAGCTACGCGCTCGACCAGCCGCTGGTCGACGGGCGCACGCGCATGAGCCGCACGGTACCCACGGTCAGCATCGATGCAGGCACGGTGTTCGAGCGCGACAGCCGCTGGTTCGGCAAGGCGCAGCGCCAGACCCTCGAACCGCGTCTGTTCTATGTGAACACGCCGTTTCGCGAACAGGCCACGCTGCCCAACTTCGATTCCGGCCCGATCGACTTCAACACCATCTCCGTCTACACGGAAAACGCGTTCTCCGGCTTCGACCGCGTGTCCGACGCGCACCAGATCACCGCCGGCGCCACGACACGCTGGCTCGATGCCGACACCGGTGCCGAGACGCTGAGGCTGGGCATCGCGCAGCGCTACCTATTTCGCGACCAGCGCGTCACGCCGGATGGTGCGCCGCTGACCCAGCGCCTGTCCGACGTGTTGCTCGACGGCTCGACGTCGCTGGTGCCGAATTGGCGCTTCGACGTGGCCGTGCAGTACAGCGCCGAGCTGAGCCGGCCCGTGCGCTCGATCGTCGGCGTGCAATACCTGCCGGCGCCATTCCATGCGCTGAGCGCCACCTACCGCCTGGCTCGCGGCTTGTCCGAGCAAGTTGAACTCGGCTGGCAATGGCCGGTCTACCGAGGCCAGCGCAACGGCGGCAACGGCAAATGCAAGGGCACCCTGTACGCGGTGGGCCGCGTCAACTACAGCACGCGCGACAGCCGGCTCACCGATTCGCTGGTGGGTTTCGAGTACGACGCCGGCTGCTGGATCGGGCGTTTCGTGGCCGAGCGACTGTCCACCGGCCGCACCGAGGCGACCACGCGATACTTGCTGCAACTGGAGCTGGTCGGGTTGTCGCGCATCGGTTCGAACCCGCTGCAGGTGTTGAAGGACAATATCCCCGGCTATCGGCTGCTGCGCGAGGAGCGCAAAGGCCCCTATGAACCGCCGATCGATGATTGAGATCTTCAAGCGACGCAACCTGGCCCGCGTGTTCGTGCTGGCGCTCGGCATGGCGGGCGCGGCTGCGCTGGCCCAATCGGCGGCCGAGCGCACGCTGCGCATCGGCGACTACATCGTCGCGGTGGTCAACAGCGAGCTCGTCACCGCCAACGAGGTTGAACAGCGCAGCGCGCGGGCGCGCGACGAAGGGCGGCGCAGCGGTGCGCGGTTGCCGCCCAGCGACGTCCTGCGCAAGCAGGTGGTCGATGCGCTGATCGACGAGCGTGTGCTCGTCACCTACGCGCGCGACAGCGGCATCAAGGTCGACGAGGTGGAGCTCGACCGTGCCGTCAGCAGCGTGGCGGCCGCCAACCGCATCAGCCTGCCCGAATTGCGCAAGCGCCTCGCCGCGGAAGGCATCGAGTTCGGACGTTTTCGCAGCAGCCTGCGCGACCAGATCCTGGTGGAGCGCGTGCGTGAGCGCGAAGTGCAGGCTCGCATCCGCACCACCGACGCCGAGATCGACAAGATGGTCGAGCAGCAGCGTGACGCCGCCGAGGCGGCGGCTGAGTTGAACCTGGCGCAGATCCTTGTCACCGTGCCCGAAGGCGCGAGCGAGGCCACCGTGGCCGAGCGTCGTGCGCGCATCGACGCGGCGCTGGCGCGCATACAGGGCGGCGCCGACTTTGCCGCCGTTGCGCGCGAGTTGTCCGAGGACGGCAACCGCGCCAATGGCGGCGTGATCGGCATGCGTCCGGCGAGTCGCCTCCCCGATCTCTTCGTCGAGGCGACCAAGAACCTGAAGGCGGGCGAGGTCACCGTTCAGCCGGTGAAGAGCGGCGCCGGCTTTCACATCATCAAGGTGATCGAGCGGCGGGCGGGCGAGGCGCACCGCGTGACCCAGACGCGCGCGCGTCACATCCTGCTGCGCACGTCGGCGCAAGCCAGCGCACAAGATGCCGCACGGCGGCTTGAAGACCTGAAACGACAGATCGAAGCCGGCCTGCGCCGCTTCGAGGACGTGGCGCGCGAGGTGTCGGAGGATGGCAGTGCCACCGGCGGCGGCGACCTAGGCTGGGTGTCGCCGGGCGGTTTCGTGCCGGAGTTCGAGGACGCGATGAACCGGCTGGCGCCGAATGCGGTCTCGGCGCCGGTGGTGTCCCGCTTCGGCGTGCACCTGATCCAGGTCGTCGAGCGCCGCCAGGTCGCGCTGAGCGACAAGGAGATCCGTGAACAGGCGCGCGCGGCGCTGCGCGAACGGAAATTCGAGTCGGCCTACCAGGAGTGGGCCAAGGAACTGCGAGCACGCGCCTACATCGAGATGCGCGAGCCGCCGCAATGAGCCGCCGCCGGGCCGCCCCAAGGCGGCTCGCTCCCCTTCGGGGGGACCCGAGCGCAGCGAGCCTGGGGGCGAGGTGAGCGGTCGTGCCGGCGCGTCGAAGCACGCGCCCCGCAAACGATTTGGGCAGCACTTTCTGGTCGATGCGGCCGTGATCGACGCCATCGTGCGCTCGATCGATGCACGACCGGGCGAGCACGTCGTGGAGATCGGGCCGGGCCTGGGCGCGTTGACCGCGCCGCTGCGCGCCAGCGGCGCCAGGCTCACGCTGATCGAGCTCGACCGCGACCTGGCGGCTCGCTGGCGTTCGGTGGGCGACGTCGAACTCGTGCAGGCCGACGTTCTGGAGGTCGACTTTGCGGCGTTGGCGCGCGTCGCCGGCCAGCCGCTGCGGGTGGTGGGCAACCTGCCCTACAACATTTCCACACCCATCCTGTTTCACTTGCTGGCATTCGCCGCGCACATTGCGGACCAGCACCTGATGCTTCAGAAGGAAGTGGTCGATCGCATCGCGGCGCGCCCCGACGGGCGCGACTACGGCCGCGTCAGCGTGATGCTGCAGTGGCGCTACGACATCGAGACCTTGTTCGACGTGCCGCCCACCGCGTTCGACCCCCCGCCGCGCGTCGTGTCGTCGGTGCTGCGCATGGTGCCGCGGCGCGAGCCTGCGCCCGTCGACCCGCAGCGGTTGTCCGAGATAGTCAAGGTGGCGTTCTCTCAGCGCCGAAAGCTGTTGCGGCACACGCTCGGCCGCTGGCTCGAACAGGCCGGAGCGGACGTGGAGTTCGACGTGCAGCGCCGCGCCGAGGAAGTGCCGGTGGCCGAATATGTGCGGCTCGCCCAAACGATTCAGCGCGCCGAAGCGCGCTGAACTCGCGGCCCCGGACGTTGTTCGTCCGGGTTTCTGGTCCCCATCAGGCGGCGTTCAACCACATGGCCGTGTCGAACGCGCTGCTCATCAGCGGCATGTTCATGCCGAAGTTCGGGTTGGCGCCGTTCTTCGACACGCTCTTGGCAGCGGGCTTCTCGGTCACGGTGGCGTGGCCCTCGTGGCCGCGTTCCCAGTTGCCGGTTTCGATGCCGCGCGCCACTGCAAACGAATAGAAGCAGCGGAAAGCGATGCGGCGCTCGGCCCAGAAATCGGCTGCGTCGCGGAACACGTCGAGCAGCTGTTCGCGCGCCTCGCGGTCGAAGCGTGGGTTGTCGGGCAGTTGCTCCAGCACCACCACGAATCCCGGCTGGGCGCCGGCCTTGTGCACCAGATCGGTCATGCAGTCGTACAGCGCATCGAGGTTCTTGCCGAAGTGGTTCGGAAACAGGAACGAGTCGGCAATCTTGTCCAGCACCTCTTGCTTCGACTGCGCGGTCGAAAGGTCGGCATACAGAAAGTGCTGGCCGGCGTTCTCGGCGGCCTGCATCAGGTCTTCGACGCGATAGGCGCGAATCGACTGGACGATGTTGGGACGGACTGTCTGGAGCAGCATGGTCTCTGTCCTTTGGGCGATCAGGAAACGACTGTGGCAAGGGTCCGAGGGCTCACTGCACGATCCGGCGAAAGCTCGCATAGTGGTCTTCGGTGTAATAACAAACCTCGGGTTTCACGGCCGGGATGCCGCCGCAAACGATGCGCCGTGCGCCCCGGTTCCGCGATCCTGGCGTGGGAACGGTGTATTCGCGGTAGTAGCCCCTCTCACGTCGCGGCAGCAGTCGTTCGCGATTGCCGAACGTCACGCCGTCCTTGGAGTACGGAAACGGACCCCCGGCTTCGATGAGCCTTTGGGTCTGTTGCGCCTCTGGGGGCAACTCCGCCAGTGCCACCGGATCACTCGCCGTGATCGGCCCTCTGGCTTGAGCTGGATCGGTTCCTATCGCCGAAACGGCGACTGCTGCAGCGAGCCCTAACTTTAGGAGAGCCCCCGACAGCACCGACCGACCGGTCCAATCCACGGGTAAACCCTGAACTTTGAAGCCGTTATCGTACTGGAATCGGTACAAAAGCTCAAGACCGGTGCCTCAAACTTGGGCACGGGCAAGGGATCTTGAGCGTGCGCACACATTCAGTACGAGCTAGATTTTGCAGTGCACCATCCTGTCACTGCGGCGGACAAGACCGGCGAAGCGCTGACTATGAACGGAAAGCGTTCGCATCGGCGACCGTGACCGCGGTCATGTTGACGATGCGCCGCACCGTGGCCGACGGGGTCAGGATGTGCACCGGTTTGGACGGCCCCATGAGGATCGGACCGATCGCGATGCCGCCGCCGGCCGCCTGCTTGAGCAGGTTGTAGGCAATGTTGGCGCTGTCGATGTTAGGCAGCACCAGCAGGTTGGCCTCGCCGGACAACGTGGTGCGCGGCATCAGCTCGTGACGGTAACGCGCGTCGAGCGCGGCGTCGCCGTGCATCTCGCCGTCGACCTCCAGCCACGGTGCTGCTGCACGCACCAACGGCAGCGCGTTGCGCATCTTGACCGCCGATGGATGGTTGCTCGAGCCGAAGTTGGAGTGCGACAACAACGCCGCCTTCGGGATCAGTCCGAAGCGCCGCATCTCCTCGGCGGCCATCACGGTGATCTCGGCGATCTCCTCGGCGCTGGGATCGGCGTTGACGTGGGTGTCGACCAGGAAGACCTGGCGCCCCGGCAGCATCAGGCCGTTCATGCAGGCATAGGTCTTCACGCCCGGCCGTTTGCCGACCACCTGATCGATGAACACCAGATGGGTCGACGTGGTGCCCCAGGTGCCGCAGATCATGCCGTCGACCTCGCCCTTGTGCAGCAGCATCGAGCCGATCAATGTCAGGCGGCGCCGCATTTCGATCTTGGCCAGTTGCGCCGTCACGCCCTGGCGCTCGGTGAGGCGGTGATAGGTCTGCCAGTAGTCGCGATAGCGCTCGTCGTGATCGGTGTTGACCACGTCGTAGTCGCGCTGAGCTTGCAGGCGCAGGCCGAACTTCTCGCAGCGTTGTTCGATGACCTGCGGACGCCCGATCAGCGTGGGGCGCGCCAGGTTCTCGTCGACCACCACCTGCACGGCACGCAGCACACGCTCCTCCTCACCCTCGCAGAACACCACGCGCTTGTGGGCCGCGCGTTTGGCGAGCGTGAAGATCGGCTTCATCGTCGTGCCGGACGCATAGACGAAGGTCTGCAGCTTCTCGCGATAGGCGTCCATGTCGGCGATCGGCCGCAGTGCGACGCCCGACTCCTGCGCCGCCTGGGCCACCGCGGGCGCCACGCGCATCATCAGGCGCGGATCGAACGGCTTGGGGATCAGGTACTCGGGGCCGAAGGTCAACGTGGTGCCCGAGTAGGCGGCGGCCACGACATCGCTTTGTTCGGCCTGCGCCAGCTCGGCCAGGGCGTGCACCGCGGCGACTTCCATCGCATCGGTGATCGTCGTGGCGCCACAATCGAGCGCACCCCGAAAGATGTACGGGAAGCACAGCACGTTGTTGACCTGGTTCGGGTAATCGGTGCGGCCGGTGGCCATGACCGCGTCGCCTCGCACCTGCTGCACCTCCTCGGGCATGATCTCCGGCGTGGGATTGGCCAGCGCAAAGATCAACGGCTTGCTGGCCATCGCCTTGACCATCGCCGGCTTCAACACACCGCCGGCCGACAGGCCGAGAAACACATCGGCGTTGACGATGACCTCGGCGAGCGTGCGCAGCTTGGTGTCCTGCGCGAACTCCTGCTTGTCAGGGTCCATCAGCTCGGTGCGCCCGTTCCACACCACGCCGGCGAGGTCGGTGACCCAGATGTTCTCGCGCGGCAGCCCGAGCTTGATCAGCAGGTTGAGGCACGCCAGCGCGGCCGCGCCGGCGCCCGATGCCACCAGCTTGACCTCGTGGATCGATTTGCCGACCACCTTCAGGCCATTGAGCAGCGCGGCGCCCACGACGATCGCGGTGCCGTGCTGGTCGTCGTGGAACACGGGAATCTTGAGCCGCTCGCGCAGCTTGCGCTCGACATAGAAACAATCCGGCGCCTTGATGTCCTCGAGGTTGATGCCGCCGAACGTCGGCTCCAGCGCCGCGATGCAATCGACCAGCTTGTCGAGGTTCTTCTCGTTGACCTCGATGTCGAACACATCGATGCCGGCGAATTTCTTGAACAGGACGCCCTTGCCCTCCATCACCGGCTTGGCGGCCAGCGGGCCGATGTCACCCAGGCCGAGCACGGCCGTGCCGTTGGTGACCACGGCCACCAGGTTGCCGCGCGCCGTGAAGCGGTAGGCATTGACGGGATCGGCCGCAATCTCCTCGCACGCCGCCGCCACGCCGGGCGAATACGCCAGCGCCAGGTCGCGCTGGTTGATCAGTTGCTTCGTCGCGGCGATCGCCACCTTGCCGGGCGTCGGGAACTCGTGGTACTCAAGCGCGGCGCGGCGCAGTTCCGCGCGTTTGGCTTCATAGCTGGACATGTCGACTTCCGGGCTCAGGCAGGGTCGGCGATTGTAGGAGCGCACCTGCCGGCCACGCGATGCGGATCGGCACCGACGCGATGCGCGAAACTGCGTACGGGCAGGCCGCTGCGCCGCCTGCAAGATCGCACCACCGCCATGCCCTCGCCTGCCGATCCCGCTGCCGCGCCGGCGCCGCGTGTGCGCCGACGCCGCCTGTTGTGGGCGCTGCTGGTGGTCCTGCTGCTGGTCGCCCAGTCGTTGCTGGTGGTGCTGACGCTGGAGTACGAGGGCAACCGCGCGCAGGAGCAGGTTGAGGCGGTGGCGCTGGCCACGGCTGCGGAGATCAAGCGGCGCACCCAGCGTGCCGTGCAGTCGATGCAGAGCCTCACCTGGCCGGAGCAGCGCGCCGCGCTGCCGGTGCAGGCCGCCGAATGGTTGCGCGGGCAGCGCGAGTGGGTGCGCATCGAAGAGCGTGACATGAGCTGGCGCGTGCTGCAGGCGGTGGACACGCCGTACGGCCCGGGCTGGTTCGAGCGGCTGCCGCGCGTCGAGGTCAGCCAGGAGGCCCACCTGGCCTGCACGGCGGCACTTCGCGACGCCGCGCCGCGTTTCTCGCGCAGCTTCTTCGTGCCGTTGGCCGACGGCAGGGGCGGCGAGTTGATCGATCTGTGCATGCCGCTGCAGTCGTCGGGCGTGACGCGCGGGTACCTCGTGGCCACGCTCGCGCTGCCGGCGCTGCTGGAGGATGCGGTCAGTGTGGAGATGGGCCGCGGGCACGAGTTCTCGTTTGTCGAGGCCGATGGCACGCGCGTGGCGCGCGCCGGCGCGGCGCGCGGCGCCGGCATCTATCGCGCCGAGCATGCGGTGGATCTGCCGGGTCAGTGGTTGCAGCTGCGCGTGGATGCGGCGCGCACCGGCCCGCGCCTGATTCCCAACCTGGCCACGGCGCTGGTGATGGGGCTGTCGCTGGCGCTGTTCGCCCTCGTGCTGCTGCTGGTGCGCGATGTGCGCCGCCGCGCGCGCGCCGAGGCGGCGCTGGCCGACGCACTGGCCTTTCGCAAGGCGATGGAGGATTCGCTGATCACCGGCTTGCGCGCGCAGGATCTGCAGGGCCGGCTCACCTATGCCAACCCGGCTTTCTGCGCGATGGTGGGTTTCGGCGCGGAGGAGTTGCTGCATGCCGACCCGCCGCCGTACTGGCCGGCCGAGCGCGTGGCCGAGTACCGCGCCCGCCGCGTCGAGCGGCAGGCGCGTGCCGCCGCCGGTGCGAGCGGCGGCTACGAAACAGAGTTCGTGCGCCGCAACGGCGAGCGCTTTCCGGTCGTGGTCTATGACGCGCCGCTGCTCGATGCCGCGGGCCGGCACACCGGCTGGATGAGCGCGGCGGTCGATATCACCGAGCGGCGCCGCGCCGAGGAGCTGGCACGGGCCCAGCAAGACCGGCTGCAGGCGAGCGCGCGCCTGGCCACGGTGGGCGAGATGGCGTCGCTGTTGAGCCATGAACTGAACCAGCCGCTGGCGGCGATCGCCAGCTACGCCAACGGCTCGCTGAACCTGCTGGCCGCCGGTGCGCCGCACGACGAGGCAGACATCCGTCTGGCCGTCGAACGCATCGCCGAGCAGGCCGCGCGCGCCGGCCGCGTGATCAAGAGCGTGCACGACTTCGTGCGCCGCCGCGAGGCCCGCCACGAGCCGGTGGCGGTGCACGCGCTGGTCGATGCGGTGCTGCCGCTGGTGCGGCTGCAGGCGCGCAAGAGCGGCACGCGCATCGATCTCGATCTGGCACAGCCGCATGCGCGCGTGCTGGCCGATGCGACGATGGTGGAACAGGTGCTGCTCAACCTCGCGCGCAACGCGATCCAGGCCATGGAGGTCGATACGCCGGCCGAGCAGCGCGTGCTGGAGTTGCGCTCGCAGGTGGTGCAGAACCGCTGGGTCGCCTTCAGCGTGGTCGACAGCGGCCCCGGCATCGCGCCCGAGGTGGCGCGTCGCCTGTTCACGCCGTTCTTCACCACCCGGGTCGACGGCATGGGACTGGGACTGTCGCTGTGCCGCACGGTAGTGGAGCAACACGGCGGGGCGCTGGACTTCGCGCCGCGGCCGCGTCGCGCCGATGGCTCTGGCGGCGGCACCGAGTTCCGGTTTACGCTGCCGTTGGCCCCCGCCGGCGCCGAGGCGGCATCTGGAGCCGCTCCCGCACACGCACCGCACACACCATGATGCCGAGTTCGCACCCCGCCGACGTGGGCCGGCTGCCCATCGTCTATCTGGTTGACGACGAGACCGTGGTGCTTGAGGCGCTGGCCTGGTTGCTGCGCACGCGTCGCATCGTGTCGGAGCGCTTTTCCAGCGCCGAGGCGTTTGAAGAGATGCTTGCCACGCGCGACGCGAGCTGGCCCGACGCCCCGTCGTGCCTGGTGCTGGACGTGCGCATGGGCGGCGACAGCGGCTTGATGCTGTTCGATCGGCTGCAGCGCGCCGAGCTGACCCGGGTGCTGCCGGTGGTCTTCCTCACCGGCCATGGCGACGTGCCGATGGCGGTGGCGGCGGTGCAGCGGGGTGCATTCGATTTCTTCGAGAAGCCGTTCTCCGACAACAAGCTGGTCAACCGCATCGAGCAGGCGTTCGCCGCCAGCGCGCAAGCGATCGCCCAGCGGCGCGAACGGCACGCGCTGCAGCGTGCGCTGGCCGACCTCACCGAGCGCGAGCGCGAGGTGATGCGGCTCATCGTCGCCGGCCGACCGAACAAGCTGATCGCGGACGAGTTGCACATCAGCGTGCGCACGGTCGAGGTCCATCGGGCGCGCGTCTTCGAGAAGATGGGCGTCACCTCGGCGGTGGCGCTGGCCAACCGGTTGCGCGAGCCGGCGTCATAGCCTGCGTTGACGCGGGCGCGTGTGGGCGGCGCGGTGGGTGCGCCACAATGTGCCGATGCCGTCACTGCCGCAACGATGGGCGAGTTCGAACTGATCGAGCGCTATTTCACGCGTCCGCCGCGGCGGGCGGTGCAAGGCGTTGGCGACGATTGCGCGTTGCTCGCGCCCACGCCCGGCCAGTGGTGCGCCGTGTCGAGCGACCTGCTGGTCGAAGGGCGCCACTTCCTGTCCACCGTGCCGCCGCGCGCGCTCGGACACAAGGCCTTGGCGGTCAACCTGAGCGATCTCGCGGCCTGCGGTGCCACGCCGACTGCATTCACGCTGATGCTGGCCTTGCCGCGCGTCGACGAAAGTTTCCTCGGCGGTTTTTCGCAGGGGCTGTACGAGCTGGCCGACGCACACGGCGTCGAGCTGGTCGGCGGCGACACCACGGCAGGACCGCTGTGTGTCGGCATCACCGTGTTCGGCGACGTGCCGCCGGGCCAGGCGCTGCGCCGCGATGGCGCGCGCGTGGGCGACGATTTGTGGGTCAGTCACCCGCCGGGCGGTGGCCTCGGCGACGCCCGGCTGGCGCTCGAAGTGCTGCGCGATCAGGCGCAGCTGGCAGGCGACGGGTTCGCCGCGTTGCGCCGCGCCATGGAGTGGCCGCAGCCGCGAGTGGCGCTGGGCCAGGCGTTGCGCGGCCTGGCGCACGCGGCGATCGACCTCAGCGACGGACTGACCGGCGACCTCGGTCATGTGCTGGCGCGCTCGCGCGTCGGTGCGGAGATCGACTATTCCGCCTTGCCGCGTTCGGCTGTGCTGGCGGCGCAGCCGGAGCCGGTGCAGCAGCGCTGCCTGCTCGGCGGCGGTGACGACTACGAGCTGTTGTTCAGCGCGCCGGCAGCGGCGCGCCCTGCCGTGCAACGGGCTGCCGAGGCTGCACGGGTGGGGGTGATCCGGATCGGGACGGTGCAGGCCGAGGCGGGTCTGCGCGTGCGCATGCCCGATGGCCGTGTGCTGCCGCAACCGCCGCGCGGCTTCGATCATTTTGCTGGTGACGCATGAGCGCTCATGGCCGCTCCAACGCGCGCATGGCGCAGCGTGCCCTGCGCAGGGTCCTCTCGTGAGCACGCTGCCGCTGCCTCCGGTGGCGGGGTACGCGCCGCGACGGCCCGACCGGCGCTTCCTGTTTGAGCATCCGGCGCATCTGATCGCCTTGGGTTTCGGCAGCGGACTGTCGCCCAAGGCGGCCGGCACGGTCGGCACGCTGTGGGCCTGGGCCGCGTTCCTGCTGATGCAGCCCTGGCTCAACGACTGGCAATGGGCTGCAGTGCTGGTGTTGTCGTTCGTGCTCGGTTGGTGGGCCTGCACGCGCTGTGCGCAAGCGCTGCGCCAGAGCGATCCGAGCGCGATCGTCTGGGACGAGATCGTCGCGTTCTGGCTGGTGCTGTGGCTGGTCATGCCCACGGGCTGGTTGGGACAGCTGGCGGCGTTCGTGCTGTTCCGGCTGTTCGACGTTGCCAAGCCGGGACCGGTGGCCTGGGGCGATGCACGGTACAAGGCGCGCGCCGGCAGCCCGATCGGCGCACGCCAGGGCTTTGGCATCCTGCTCGATGATCTGGTGGCGGCCTTGTGCACCCTGATCGTGATCGCGTTGTGGCGGCTGTGACGATGGCGCAGCAAGACATCGCCGCGTTGGTGAGCGCATTGGCCGACGCGCTGCGCGCGAGCGGTCGGCACATGGCCAGCGCCGAGAGTTGCACCGGCGGCATGATTGCCGCCGCTTGCACCGACCTCGCAGGATCGAGCGACTGGTTCGAGCGTGGTGTGGTCAGCTACAGCAACGCGGCCAAGACCGCCTTGCTCGGCGTGCCGCCCGGCCTGCTGGCGCAACACGGCGCGGTCAGCGAGCCGGTGGCGCGTGCGATGGCCGAGGGCATGCAGCGCTCGAGCGGCGCTGACCTGGCGGTGGCGGTCACCGGTGTGGCGGGGCCGGCCGGCGGCACGCCGGCCAAGCCGGTGGGGACGGTGTGGTTCGGCTTCGCGCAGCGCCATGCCGATGGCTCGGTGCGGATCAGCAGCGAGCATCGGCGCTTCGATGGCGACCGTGCGCAGGTGCGCGCCGCCACGGTGGAGCACGCGTTGCGTGGCCTGCTGCAACGCGCACGCAGCATCGGATGACCCCCACGCTCGCTCCGGAGGCAGCCTGCGCGTCGCGCTGGCGCATCGCTGCGCGGCACAAGCGCGCGCCGCAGCCGCCGGCGGCGGTCGGTGGCCGCGCAGCTTCCAAGGAGCCGCTTGGAGGCCCACTGGGCTCGCCTGCGACCTCAGCCGGCCGGGCCGCAACGGCATGAACCTGCTGCTGACCGGCCGTTTCGGCGACGCCGAGCGCGACCAGTGGCGCGCGCTGCTGACGCAGGCGATGCCCAAGCACCATCTGGTGACCAGCGGCGAGCTGTTCGACCGCATGCGCATCGAGGTGGCCATCGTCGCCAATCCGGCGCCCCACAGCCTCGACGGCTTGCCGCGCCTGCGCCTGATCCAATCGTTGTGGGCCGGGGTCGACCGCTTGTTCGACGACCCCACCTTGCCGCCCGACGTGCCGATCGCTCGCATGGTCGACCCGGCGCTCACCGCAGCGATGTCCGAAACCGCACTGTGGGCGGTGTTGTCGTTGCACCGCGGGTTCTTTGTCTACCAGCGCCAGCAGCGCAACGCCGTGTGGCGGCAGTTGCCGCAGCGGCGCGCCGACGAGTTGCCGGTGACCCTGCTCGGTCTCGGCACGTTGGGGCTGGCGTGTGCGCGCGCACTGGCGCAACAGGGCTACCGCGTGACCGCCTGGACGCGCGACGGCTCGCCGCGTGACGTGCCCGCCGGGGTCGTGCACGTGCACGGCGACGACGCGTTGTGGCCATGCCTCAACGGCACTGCGATCGTGGTCAACCTGTTGCCGCTCACGCCGGCCACGCGCGGCCTGCTCGATGCAAGGTTCTTCGGCGCGTTGCCGCGCGGAGCCGCGCTGGTGAACCTGGCGCGCGGCGCGCACGTCGTGGAGGCCGATCTGCGGGCGGCGCTGGGCAGCGGGCGCCTCGGTCATGCGGTACTCGACGTGTTCGACAGCGAGCCGCTCGATCCCAAGCATCCGTTCTGGCGCCACCCGAAGGTGACGGTGCTGCCGCACGTGGCCGCGCTCACCGACCCGCGCAGCGCCACCGCGGTGGTGGCGTCCAACGTGCGCGCGCTGGCCGAGGGCCAGCCGATCGCGCATTTGGTTGATCGCACGCGCGGCTACTGAGCCGCCGCCTCAGAAGGTGGCCTGCAGCGCCAGCCGCAACGGCTGCGCCGGCTTGGGCGCCGCGGTGTGCTGCGTGACCATCAACGCGAGGCGTTTCAGGCCGTCCCATGCATCGAGCGGCCAGTGCGGATGTCTCAGGCCCTTGATGAGACCGTCGCACACGCTGGCGGCCTCGACCCAATGCGCCAGCGTGTGGTCCGACAGCAGTGGAACGAGGCGCTCGAACAGACGCTCCTTGGCGCCCCACACGCGCGCCTCGCGCAAGGCCATCGGCAGCGGCTTGCCCTGCGCCACCGCATCCTTGGTGCGCTTGAGCGCGCGGATGTCCTCGGCCAGCGTCCAGTGCACCAGCACCGGCGCCTCACCTTCGGCGCGCAGCCCGTCGAGCATGCGCAGCACCCGCGCGGTCTGTCCGGCGAGCACCGCCTCGCCGAGCTTGAACACGTCGTAGCGCGCCACGTTGAGCACCGCCGCCTCGATCTGATCGAAGCTCAGGCAGCCCTGCGGATACAGCAGCGCGATCTTCTGCAGCTCCTGGTGTGCGGCGAGCAGGTTGCCCTCGACGCGGTCGGCGAAGAACGCCAGCGTCTGCGCGCCGGCGTCGCCCTCTTGCACGCGTTGTCCCTGCGCGGCCAGGCGCTGCGCGATCCACAACGGCAGCGCCTTGCGCTCCACCGGGTCCACGCGCACCGACACGCCGGCGGCGTCGACCGCCGCGAACCAGGCGCTGCTTTGCTGCTGCCGGTCCAGTCGCGGCAGATGGATGATCGTGACCACGTCGTCGGACAGCGTCTCGCAATAACGCTGCAGCGCCTCGGAGCCCTCCTTGCCGGGCTTGCCGCCGGGAATGCGGATCTCGATCAGCTGCCGCTCGGCGAACAGGCTCATGGCCTGCGACGCGCCGAGCAGGCTCGACCAGTCGAAATGCGCGCCGCTGACGCTGAACACCTTGCGCTCGCTGTAGCCGGCGGCCAGCGCGGCGGCACGGATCTGATCGCCGGCTTCCTGCGCCAGCAGCGGCTCGTCGCCGTGAATGGTGTAGAGGGATCTCAGTCCGCGTGCGAGCGCGGCGGCGAGCTGGTCAGGGCGCAGTTGCATCGCCGGCTCAGCTCGCCACGTTCTTCACGCGCGCCAGGCGCCGCATCAGTTGCGCGACGATGTCGGATTGCATCGCGCGCAGCAGCTGGGCTTCTTCGTATTCCTTGGCCAGCGCCAGCGTCTCGCTGTAGCTCATGTCGCGCGACAGCAGCAGTTCGGTGGCCGGGATCAGCTCGCGGCCACCCGGCGTGGCGAGGCGGAACTCCAGCCGCACGCGCAGCGTCAGTTCGCGCACCTGCCCGAACGCGGTGGATGCGACCACGCTGCGTTCGCGCTTGTCGTTGAGCGCGTGCAGCACGACCTGCGCCTGCGCGGCGCTGGGCACGACCTCGGCACTTTGCGCCAGCGCGCGTTTCAGCTCGTCGGCCAGCGGCGAGCGCGGCGCAAAGCCCTCGAGCGCGATGCGCGAAAAAGGCAGTTCGGTGGCACCGCGCAACTGCCAGCCGCAGCCGGCGAGCACGGCGCAGCCCAGGACCCAGGCGGCGGCGCTGCGGCGGTCGGGCATGGTGGTCGACGCTGGCTCAGACCACCACGTTGACCAAGCGGCTGGGCACGATGATCACCTTCTTGGCAGGCTTGCCGTCGCCGAACTTGGCGAATTCCGGACTGGCGAGCGCGGTGCGCTCGATCGTGGTCTTGTCCGCTTGTGCGGCCACGCGGATGGTGCCGCGGGTCTTGCCCGCGATCTGCAGCACCAGCTCGATCTCGTCGCGCACCAGCGCCGCTTCGTCGACCGCGGGCATCGACGCATCGAGCAGCTCGCCCAACGCCGCCGCAAGGCCCAGCTCATGCCACAGCACCTGCGCGATGTGCGGGCAGGCCGGGTACAGCACGCGCAGCAACACCGACACGCCCTCGCGAAGCGCGGCCGCGTCGCCCGCCGACTCGGCCTCGGGCTGGAAGTTCTCGAGCGCGTTGAGCAGCTTCATCGCGCCGGAGACGACGGTGTTGTACTGCATGCGCTCGTAGTCGTAGAGCACCTGCCTGAGCTCGGCGTGCACCGTGCGGCGCAGTGCCTTGGCGGCCGCGCCGATCTGCGCCACGTCGGTGGGCGCCGCGCGCAGCGTGTCGGCATGGCGGCCCACAAAGTGCCACAGGCGGCGCAGGAAGCGCGACGAGCCCTCGACGCCGGTGTCGGACCACACCGACGCGTCCTCCGGGCCGCCGACGAACATCACGAACAGTCGTGCGGTGTCGGCGCCGTATTGATCGATCAGATCCTGCGGATCGACGCCGTTGCGCTCGGTCTTGCCCATCTTGCCGACGCCGCCGTATTCGACCACCGTGCCGTCGGCGGTGGTGCCGCCCACGGTGTGGCCGTGCGCGTCGAGCGTGGGCTTGACTTCGGTCGGCGGCACGTAGTCCTTGCCGCCTTTGTCGTTGCGCGTGAAGAAGATGTGGTTGAGCAGCATGCCGTGGTTCATCAGGCGCAGGAACGGCTCGTCGAACTTGAGCAGTCCCATGTCGCGCATCACCTTGGTCCAGAAGCGCGCATACAGCAGGTGCAGCACGGCATGCTCGATGCCGCCGATGTACTGCTCCATCGGCATCCAGTAGTCGTTGCGCGCATCGACCATCGTCGCAGCATCGGGCGAGCAATAGCGCATGTAGTACCACGCGCTGTCGACGAACGTGTCCATCGTGTCGGTCTCGCGCCGCGCCGGCTTGCCGCAGCTCGGGCAGGCGCAGTTCAGGAACGGCCCGTACTTGTTCAGCGGATTGCCGCTGCCGTCCGGGATCAGGTGCTCGGGCAACACCACGGGCAGATCCTTCTCCGGCACCGGCACGACACCGCAGGTGTCGCAGTGGATGATGGGGATCGGCGTGCCCCAGTAACGCTGGCGGCTGATGCCCCAATCGCGCAGGCGGTATTGCACCTGCTTGTCGCCGAAGCCCTTGGCCTTGAGGTCGGCCGCGATCGCATCCACGGCGGCCTCGTGGCCCAGGCCGTCGTACTTGCCGGAGTTGATGCACACGCCGCGCTGCTTGTCGGCGTACCACTCCTGCCAGCCTTCGGTGCTGAAGGTTTCGCCGGGCACGGTGATCACCTGCGGGATCGGCAGGCCGTACTTCTTGGCGAAAGCGAAGTCGCGCTCGTCGTGCGCCGGCACGCCCATCACCGCGCCCTCGCCATAGGCCATGAGCACGTAGTTGCCGATCCAGACTTCCACCTTCTCGCCGCTCAACGGGTGCGTGACGAAGAAGCCGGTGGGCACGCCCTCTTTCTCCATCGTGGCCAAGTCGGCTTCCATCACCGAGCCGAGCTTGCATTTGTCGATGAAGGGTTGCAACTCGGGCCTGTCCTGTGCCAGCCGCGTGGCCAGCGGGTGCTCGGCCGCCAGCGCGACGAAGGTCACACCCATGATCGTGTCGGCGCGCGTGGTGTACACGCGTAGCAGCTTGGACGCGCCATCGATGGTGTACGGAAAGCCGAAGTTGACGCCGAAGCTCTTGCCGATCCAGTTTTCCTGGATAAGTCGCACGCGGTCGCTCCAGCCCGGCAACTGGTTGAGCGTGCAGTCGAGGAGTTCTTCGGCGTAGCGCGTGATGTTGAGGTAGTAGCCCGGGATCTCGCGTTTCTCAACCGGAGCACCCGAGCGCCAGCCGTGGCCGTCGATCACCTGCTCGTTGGCAAGCACGGTCTGGTCGACCGGGTCCCAGTTGACGATCTGCGTCTTGCGGTACGCGATGCCCTTTTCGAGCATCTTCAGGAAGAACCACTGGTTCCATTTGTAGTAGGCGGGGTCGCAGGTGGCGAGCTCGCGCGACCAGTCGATGGCCAGCCCGAGCGCCTTGCACTGCGCCTTCATCATGCGGATGTTGTCGTAGGTCCACGCTGCCGGCGCGACCTTGCTCTTCATCGCCGCGTTCTCGGCCGGCAGGCCGAAGGCATCCCAGCCCATCGGCATCAGCACGTTGTAGCCCTGCATGCGCTTGTGGCGCGCGAGCATGTCGTTGATGGTGTAGTTGCGCACGTGGCCCATGTGCAACCGGCCGCTCGGGTATGGCAGCATCGAGCAGGCGTAGAACTTCTTCTTGTCCGGGTCTTCCGTGACGCGATAGGCGTCGCGCGCTTCCCAATGGGCGCGGGCCGCGGCTTCGACGTCGGCGGGAACGTACTTGTCGTGCATGGCGCGGATTGTAGGAGGCAGGTGCGCCGCGCCCGAGCGATCGCGGGGACGCCGGCGGTGCGAGCAAAGGCGCGGTTCAGCGCGCGGGCTCGGCGCCCGACTCGGTGACGAAACCCACGCGCGACAAGCCGCCCTCTTGCACCACGCCGATCAGCTCGGCTACACGGCCGTACGACACCGTCTTGTCGGCGCGCAGCTGCACCTCGGTGGTCGGATTGCGCACCGCGGCTTCGCGCACGCGCAGCCGCAGGGTGTCCACCGACACCGGCTCGTCGCCCCAGAAGAACCGGCCCTGCGTGTCGATGGCCAGCGTGACGAACTGCGCCGCATCGGTCGGCTTGGCCCCCTCGGTCTTCGGCAGATCGAGCTTCAGGCTGGAGGTCATCAGCGGCGCGGTGATCATGAAGATCACCAGCAGCACCAGCATCACGTCGATCAGCGGCGTCATGTTGATGTCGCTCATCGGTTGCGCCGCGGCGCTGCGCTCGAGGCGGCCGAAAGCCATGTCGTCAGCGGCGCCCGTTCATGCGAGCGCGCCGGACTTGCCGGCGTCGAGCGCCATCTCGCGCAGATCGTGTGCGAAGCCTTCGAGCTCGGCCTCGCAGGCGGCGACCCACTTGCCGTACAGGTTGTAGGCCAGCACCGCGGGGATCGCGACGGCGAGCCCTGCCGCGGTCATGATCAGCGCCTCGCCGACCGGCCCGGCCACCTTCTCGATCGTGATCGAGCCGGCCGCCGAGATGCTGACCAGCGCGTGGTAGATGCCCCACACGGTGCCGAACAGACCGATGAACGGCGCGGTGCTGCCGATCGACGCCAGCAGCACCTGGCCGTACTGCAGGTGCGCGAGCCCGCCGTGCAGCGCGTCGCGCAGCCGGCGCGTCAACTGCGACTCGAGCACGCCGGAGGTCTCGAGCGTGCCGGCCGCGGGTCGCGCAGTGGCCGCCGACAGCAGCGGCGCCAGCACCTGCTCGCGATCGAGCGCCTGCAACTGCGTGCGCGCGCTGTCGATCGTCTCCGCGGCCCAGAACGCCGGCACCGCACGCGCGATGTCGCGCCGCGCTCGTCGCAGCACCCAGGCCTTCCACAGGATCACGACCCAGGCACTGATCGACATCGCCAGCAGCAGCAGGGCCACCGCACGGCCCACGCCGTCGGTCTGCTGCCAGAACTGTTGCAGTCCCTCCATCTCAATGGCGCTCGGCCGCCCGGAGACCCTGAGTCGCTAGGTTCAGCGGGCCAGGGGGCGTCATTTCAGACCCAGCACGTCTTGCATCGTGTACAGGCCGTTGCTTCTGCCGGCGAGGAAACGTGCGGCACGCAGGCTCCCCTGGGCATATGTGGCACGGCTGGCCGAGCGGTGCGTGATTTCGATGCGCTCGCCGGTGCCGGCGAACAACACCGTGTGGTCGCCCACGATGTCGCCGCCGCGCACGGTGGCAAAGCCGATCGTCGACGGGTCGCGCTCGCCGGTCACGCCGTGGCGTTCGAACACACCGACTTTCGCCAGGTCGCGCCCGAGCGCCTGGGCCACCACTTCGCCCATCTGCAGCGCGGTGCCGCTCGGCGCGTCAACCTTGTGGCGGTGGTGCGCCTCGATGATTTCGATGTCGTAGCCCTGGTTCAGCGCGCGCGCGGCCATGTCGATCAGCTTGAGCATCACGTTGACACCGGCGCTCATGTTGGGCGCCATCACGATCGGGATCTGCTGCGCGATCTGCGCGATCTGCGCTTTCTGCGCCGGCTCCATGCCGGTGGTGCCCACCACTGCGGCGATGCCCAGCTCGCGGCACAACGCCAGGTGCGCCAGCGTGCCTTCGGGGCGCGTGAAGTCGATCAGCACGCGCGCGCTGGCCAGGCCCCGGCGCAGGTCGCTCGCCACCGGCACGCCGCTCGACAACCCGAGAAATGCGGCGGCGTCGTGGCCGAGTGCGGGGCTGCCGGGTACATCGAGCGCTCCGACCAGCCTGCAATCGTCGGCACGCATCACCTCCTCGATCAACATGCGGCCCATGCGGCCAGACGCGCCGGTCACGGCAATCGCCAGCGGCGCGCCGGTCATGCGGCACCCTTGGCGCTGTGCGCCCGGCGGCTCGGCGCGAGCGAACGCGCCTGCGGGTGGCGGCCTTGCGGCGCGCTCATTCGGACTCCAGCGGCGGGTACTCGCGCGCCGGGCCGGTGGCTTGCGGCTCGGGCGCCGGTGCGGCCGGCTTCGGTGGCACCGGCAGCGCGGCGCGCTGCTCGGGCGTCAGTTCGAGCTGCGGCAACTTGCCGCTGGCCGGCGTGCGGCTGATCGACGCCACGAACTCGCGCTCGGACGGCAGTTCAGGGGCCTCGACGCGCAGCAGGCGATCGCCTTCGAAGAAGGCCACCACGCTGCGCAGCTGGGGCTGCGTGCCGGGGCGCCGGATCGTGAACACATAGTCCCAACGATCGGCATGGAAGACGTCGGTGACCAGCGGCGAACCCAGCACGTCGCGCACCTGCACCCGGCTCATGCCCGGACGCACCAGCGCCAGCTGTTCCTTGGTGACGACATTGCCCTGGACCACGTCGATGCGGTAGGGCGTGATCAGCCCGAGCAGGTTGCCTTCCGATTGCAGCGACGCACAGCCGCCGAGCGCCACGAGGGCCGCCACCGCCACGGCTGCGTGCGCGATCGCGCGGGATGGGCACATACGGGTCATGGTGCTGCTGCGGCGGGCGCTTCGAGCGTGCGCCCAAGCTGGCTATGATGCGGCGATTCTATCGGTCCGCTTCGAGCCTCCCGCCCGGTACCTGCAGCCATGACCCAGGTCGACGAACTGAAGAGCAGCGGCCTGAAGGCCACGCTGCCGCGCATCAAGATTCTCGAAGTCTTCCAAAAGACGGCGGTGCGCCACATGACCGCCGAAGACGTCTACAAGGCCTTGCTCGCCGAAGGCGCGGACATCGGCCTGGCCACGGTCTATCGCGTGCTGATGCAGTTCGAGCAGGCCGGGTTGCTCAAGCGCAGCCACTTCGAGTCGGGCAAGTCGGTGTTCGAGCTCAACGAGGGCCAGCACCACGATCACCTGGTGTGCCTGACCTGCGGCCGCGTCGAGGAGTTCTACGACGCGCAGATCGAACAACGCCAGCGGGCGGTGGCGCTGGCTCGCGGCTTCGAGATCAACGACCACTCGTTGTCGCTGTACGCCGTTTGCACCAAGAAGAGCTGCCCGCACCGCCCGTCCAAGTGACGCGCGACCGGGCGCAGGCGCTCAGCCGCCGCTTTGCTCCATCGCCTTCTGGTGGCGCGCGATGAACTCCTGGTAGGTGTCGATGCCGCGCAACTGCAGGATGGTGTTGCGCACCGCGGCCTCCACCAGCACCGCCAGGTTGCGGCCGGCATCGACCGCGATGATCACCTTGCGCACCGCGATGCCGAGGATGTCCTCGTACAGCGGCTCGTAGGGCAGGCGCTCGAAGTCGCGCTCCATCGTCTCCTTGCGCACGAGATGGACCATCAGCTTCAGCCGCATCTTTCGTCGCACGGCGGTCTCACCGAAGATCGCCTTGATGTCCAGCAGCCCGATGCCGCGCACCTCGAGCAGGTTGGCCAGCAGCTCAGGGCAGCGGCCCTCCAGCGACGACTGCGACACCTTGTAGAGGTCGACCGCGTCGTCGGCCACCAGGCCATGGCCGCGCGAGATCAGCTCCAGCCCGAGCTCGCTCTTGCCGAGTCCCGACTCCCCCGTGAGCAGGACGCCGAGTCCGAGGATGTCCATGAACACGCCGTGCCGCGTCGTGCGCTCGGCAAAGTGCTGCGCCAGGTAGCTGCGCACCACGTCGATCACCTGGCCGGCCGACTCGCCGGTCACGAACAGCGGGATGTCGGCGCGGTCGCACATCGCCACCAGCCGCGGCGGTGGCGCCACGCCGTCGGCGGTGATCAGCACCGGCGGCTCGAGCGTGACGATTCGCGAGATACGGCGCTCCTGGTCCTCCGGGCTGACCGACGACAGGTAGGCCACCTCGCGATGGCCCACGATCTGCACGCGATACGGGTGGATGTAGTTCAGGTAGCCCACCAGGTCGGCCGCCGATTGCGCGTCGCGCACCGCGGCGTCGTCGAAGCGGCGCTCCGGGTGCGCATGGCCGGCCACCCACTCCCAATGGAGCACCTCGCGCTGGGCCTCGAACAAAGCCTCTGCGCTGACCGAGGTGGGCTTCATCGTGTGCCCGGCGGGGACGCGCGTTCAGGCGCCGACCGGCCGCCCGAAGAGGCCTGATCCCCCTCGGCGGGGCGCGAGCGCAGCGAGCCAGGGAGTCATTTCACGCCAGCGTCTGTGCCGCCTGCCAGTCGTGGATCAGCCGGTGCAGCGACACCGAATCGGGCTCGCTCTTGAGCCGCTCGCGAAGCGAACGGTCCGACAGCATCTCGGCAATCTCCGAGAGGATCTCCAGGTGCCGCTGCGTGGCCGCCTCCGGCACCAGCAGAAAGATCAGCAGATTGACCGGCTCGTCGTCAGGGGCATCGAATGGGATCGGCTGTTGCAGCCGCAGCACGGCGGCCAACGGACTCTTCAAACCCTTGATGCGGCCATGGGGAATGGCGACGCCGTGGCCGAGTCCTGTCGAGCCGAGACGTTCGCGGGCGAACAGGTTGTCGGTCACGGTGGCACGCGCGATGGCGTGCAGGTTTTCGAACAGCAGGCCGGCGTGCTCGAACGCGCGCTTCTTGCTGGTGGCCTCCACGTTCACCAGCACGTTGCCGGCGGGCAGGATGGCGGCGAGACGATTCATCAGCTCAACACCACGGCGGACCGGTCAGACACTGCTGGCCGCGACGAGGAGTCCCATGACAGTTCGATGAATTATAGAAACGCATTGCTGCACCGCACAGTGGACAAGCCACGTGCATCCGGGGTGTTGCTTCCCCGCCGAAATAGAGTGCAGCCCCAATGGAAACGGCCCCGAAGGGCCGTCTGCGGTATGGCCTGGCGTGCAGGCCATGTGGATGTCAGCGTGGCGTCAGGCAGCCAGTCGCTTGGGCGCGGGGTGATGGTGGTCCTGCACCTTGTCCTTGTGACGACACACCTGGCGGTCGAGCTTGTCCATCAGCTGGTCGATCGCGGCGTAGAGGTCTTCGTGCGACTGCTCCACGAAGATGTCGCGGCCTTTGACATGCAATGTCACTTCGGCCTTCTGTCGCCTTTCCTTCTCGCGCAGCTTCTCGATCGACAACAACACCGTGATGTCGACCACTTGGTCAAAGTGTCGCGTGACACGATCCAATTTGGTGAGCACGTACTCGCGCAAGGCGGGCGTCACTTCGAGGTGATGCCCGCTGATCGTCAAATTCATCGGGAACTTCCTTTCCTGGGTTGACGGATCAGGCCCACGGCACCTCCACGGCGATGGAGCCGCTGCGCGCAGAGCAGCGCGAAGGGCCGCAGTGCGAGTCACTATGCGCCGCTTCACGTTCACCCACAACCCCACCTGCCGGTGTAGCATCCTCCGGTTTGAAGGCCTTGCATCGCTGCAACAGCGCTTGCAGAAGGCCGCAAGAGCCCGGTGCCATAATCCGCGCCGCCTTGCGCAACACCGCGTGCTGAAGCGCGGTGCCGGTCGGCGGTCGAAGCCGCTGGCGACCCAACCCGATCAGGTGGAGGTCCGGCTCGGGCCGAAGCCAGCCGTGCCAGGCGTGCCGCATGCTCAATGTCTTCACACTCGTCAACGGCCGGCTGTTCCAGGAGGAGATCGACAGCGCGCAGGCGTTGGCTGCGCTGCGGCCGATCTGGGTCGACCTCGAGGCGCCGAGCGACGAAGAGAAGAGCTGGATCGCCGAGCGGTTCGGGCTCACCCTGCCGGCCGACATCGTCGACGACGACCTCGAGGAATCGGCGCGCTTCTACGAGGAAGACAACGGCGAGCTGCACATCCGGTCGGACTTCCTGATCGACGAAGAGAGCACGTCGCGCAACGTGCGCGTCGCCTTCATCCTGAAGGACGGCGTGCTTCACTCGGTGCACTCCGAGGACCTGCCGGTGTTCCGGCTGCTGCGCATGCGCGCGCGCCGCATCCCGGCACTGATCGAAGACGCCAAGGACGTGCTGCTCAAGCTGTTCGATGCCGACGCCGAGTACTCCGCCGACGCGCTCGAAGGCGTCTACGACAGCCTGGAGGCGGTCGGCAACGGCGTGCTCAAGCAGGAGGTCGACGACAAGGCCGCGGCAGCCGCGCTGGCGGCGATCGCGCGGCAGGAGGACCTCAACGGCCGCATCCGGCGCAACGTGATGGACACGCGGCGCGCGCTCAGCTTCATGATGCGCAGCCGCATGCTCAATGCCGAGCAGTTCGAGGAGGCGCGCCAGATCTTGCGCGACATCGATTCGCTCGACTCGCACACCGCGTTTCTGTTCGACAAGATCAACTTCCTGATGGACGCCACCGTCGGCTTCATCAACATCAACCAGAACAAGATCATCAAGATCTTCTCGGTAGCCTCGGTGGCGCTGCTGCCCCCGACGTTGATCGCCAGCATCTACGGCATGAACTTCCGGGCGATGCCGGAGCTGCAGTGGGCCTGGGGCTATCCGCTTGCCCTTGGGCTGATGGTGGCTTCGGTGGTCGCACCCTTCGTCTACTTCCGCCGCAAAGGCTGGCTGCGCTGACCCTCGGCGCGCTGCCCGCGCGCCCAAAAACGAACGGCGCGCCGGATGGCGCGCCGTCGTCAGAAGAAAGGTTGCTGTGCAGCGCCCCGCAGCGAAGGAGGGAGGGAGGGAGGAGGAGGAGAAGCGCTCCGGGATTTCTGCCGGGGACCGGCAGGCTGCACAACAAAAACACGTTCAGGATGCCTGTCCCGCCCCCAGGGACCGGCCACCACGTACGCACTGCCTCACTTGGCATATGCGCGACGCTCGATGTGATCCCGTGCGGTCAGCGGAGTTCCGTGAGTTTGCGAGGCGTCGCGATCAGACGGTGGCGGGCAGGCGCCATTTCGCCCTGTCGGTGCGCGGATATTCCGCATCACGGCACTGTGGTGGGCGTGCGACCCTGGAGCGTGCTCCTAGCGCTTGCTTTCAGCACGCTCGGCGGCGGCGCGCTCGGTGTCGCGCTTGCGGTCGGCCGTGACGCGCTGGGCGCTCGGCCTTTGCCCGACCCGTGCGATGTAAGTTTTCCATTCGATGCCGGCCGCTCCGAGCAGGCACTCGCCGTACACCGCCTTGGTGGCCATCGACACCAGCGGCAGGCTCACGTATCCCGAACAATCGGCCATCGTGAAGTGCTCGCCGGCCAGGTAGGGCGCAAAACGGGCCAGGCGCTTGAAGCCCGCGATGTTCCTGGTCAGCAGCTTGCGCACCCGCGCCTGGTGCGCCTCGCTCACGCTGCCGCCGAAGAACGCCTGCGTGTAGAGCTCGCGCACCACCAGCTCCAGATGCAGGTCGACGAACGTGCACAGCTCGCGCACCTTCGCGGCCTCCCACGGATCGCCCGGCAGCAACGGCGGCTGCGGGTGCGCCGCTTCCAGGTACTCCAGGATCGCCTGGCTCTCGCACAGCGCGCCCCGCTCGGTGGTGATGTACGGCACCTTGCCGAGCGGCGAGCACGCGAGCATGTCTTCGCCCGGATTGCCGGTGGCCGCATGGACCTCCTCGAATGGCACGCCCTTTTCAAGCAGCGCCATCTTGACCTTGTTGTAGTAGTTGGAGATTGCAGAGCCGTGCAGCTTCAGCATGGCGTGCTCCTCGGGGTTTGCCGCAGTCTAGGTCGGCTCATCGCGCCCGCCTTGACGCATCGGCGACACCCGAACGGCCGGGCCGCCGCGGTGGACCAGCGCAATGCCCGCGCTGACCGCGACCAGTGCGGCCATCAGTCGCAGCGTGAGGGGATCGCCCATCAGCGCCACGCCGGCGAGCAGCCCCAATACCGGCGTCAACAGCGTGAATGCCGACAATTGTGTGGCCGGGTAGTGGCGCATCAGCCAGAACCACAACAGGTAGCTGGCGAAGCACACCACCACCACCTGGAACGCCAACGCCGTGGCCGGCAGCAGGCTCAGACGCGCGGGCCACGGCTCGCCGGTGAGCCACGCCGCCAGCCCCAGCGCAAGGCCGGAGACCGCCAGCTGGTACAGCAGCGTCTTCTCCGGCGCAGCCACGCTCAGGCGTGTGCCGCGGATCACCAAGGTCGTGGCGCCCCAGAACACCGCGCCGAGAACGCCGAGCGCGTCGCCGAGCCACTGCAGTTCGCCCACCGACGGCTGCTGAAAGCCCTCCGCAAAGGCCCAGGCCACGCCGCCGAAGGCGGCGATCAGCCCGACGGACTGCAGCACGTCGAGCCGCTCGTTGCGCGCGATCAGCGGCATGCCCAGCGCGACCACGAACGGCGCGAGGTAGACAAACACGACCATGCGCGACGCGGTGGTGAACTTGAGTCCCGTGAAGATCAGCCCGAACTCCACCGCGAACAGCAGACCGGCCCACAACCCGGCCGCCAGCGTGCGGTCGCGATGAAACAGCGGGATGCCGCGCCAGCCGGCCCACAGCGCCACCAGCACGGCGGCGCCGCACGAACGCAATGCGGCCTGCGTCAGCGGCGGCACCTCGGCCAGGGTGACCTTGGCAGCCACCTGTCCCAGGCCCCAGACGGCGCAGCACGCCAGCAGCGCCATCACGGCCACCGTGTCGAGGTGCAGCTTGCGATCGGTCATCGATGCCGATGCGAACGGTCGGGCGACGAGCCTCTCGCGGCGCGCCGGCGCCACGCCGCCGCGGCCAGTCCGCAGCACAAGCCCGCGACGGCGCCGCTGAGATGCGCGGCCGGTGCGATGGCGATGCTCCAGCCCGCAACCTCCCGCAACGGACCCTGCCAAGGCTGCTCGAGCCCGACCTTGAGCGCGACGCCGGCCAGGATCAATGCGCCGACACCGCGCCGCAGCCCCGATTCGCGTTGCACGAGGCCGATCGCCGCGATCACGACGCCGGCATGCAGCACGCCCGACAGGCCGCCGTAGTGCAGCAGCGCCGGCTGCAATTGCAGGCCCAGTTGCGTGATCGGCCAGGCGACGAACCAAGCCCAGGCGTCGGCCCGGTCGGCGTGTGCGCGTGCGCCCAAAGCGCCGATCAGCGCCGTGCCGGCCAGGTTGGCAGCCAGGTGTCCCCAGCTCCAATGCACCCAGGCGCCGCTCCACCAGCGCCATGGCTGTGTCGCAGCGAGATCGGGCTGCCAGTCGAGTCGGCCGGCGTCGACCCACCAGGCCGCCAGGCTTCCCAGTGCGAGGCAGGCGGCAACGGTCCACCACCCGAGCGTCCCCGGGCGCGCATCGAACGGATTGGATGACGCCCCGACCCACGCGCTCACTCGAGAGCCCCCGTGCTCGGCGCGGCCCGGCGCCGGCTCAATCGAACACCGCCCGCCACAACGCGACGATGGCGTCGCGCTCCCTGGCCAACGTGTCGGGCGCAAACTGCGTCGGTTGTTCGTCCAGGCGTGCGCGATGCTGGGCGCGCCGCAGTTCGCGATAGGCCTGCGCCGCCGTCTGGCCGATCCCCGCCGGCAGCAGCCCGTGCGATTCGGCGCGCTGCAGCAGCGCGATGTTGCCCACGTTGTCGATCAGGTCGGCATGGCGGTGCGCGTGCGCCAGCACCAGATGCTGCACCGCAAACTCGGCGTCCATCATGCCGCCCGGGCTGTGCTTGACGTCGTACACGCCGTCCGGCACGGGGTGCGCCGCACGCACGCGCTCGCGCATCGCCACCACCTCGCGCGCCAGCGCGGCCGGGTCGCGCGGCGAACGCAGCACCTTGTCGCGCACGGCGTCAAAGCGCGGCGCCACGCCGCTGAATCCGGCGCAGAAGCGTGCCCGCGTGAGCGCCTGATGCTCCCAGGTCCACGCCGTGTTGCTGCCGCGCCCCTCCTGATAACGCTCGAACGAGGCGATCGACGTGACCAGCAGACCCGAGTTGCCGTTGGGCCGCAGCGCGGTGTCGATGTCGAACAGCTGGCCGGCCGGCGTGCGCAGCGTGAGCCAGGTGATCAGCTTGCGCACGAAGGCGCCGTACACCTCCTGCGCCCGATCGCGGTCGACCTCGTCGCTGTCGTCGTAGAGGAACACCACGTCGAGGTCGCTGCCATAGCCGAGTTCCTTCCCGCCGAGCTTGCCGTAGCCGATGACCGCCAGGCGAGGCGTGTCGCGATGGCGGTTCTTCAGCCGCATCCACGCCCAGCGCAGCGTGCAGTCGATCAGCGTATCGGCCAGCGCTGACAGATCGTCGGCGACCTGTTCCACCGTGATCAGCCCTTCGACGTCGCGCACCAGCGTGCGGAACACCTCGGCATGGTGGGCGTGGCGCAGCGTGTCGAGCAGCGCACCTTCGTCGGCCTCGTTGCCGCGCTGCCAGCCCGCATGGCGCTGCTCGAGGTCGACCGTCAGCTCCTCGCGTGCGAAGCGCTCGTGCATCAGGCGCGGATCGGCCAGCTCGTCGATCACGCCGGGGTGGCGCATCAGGTACTGCATCGGCCAGCGCGCCAGGCCGAGCAGTCGCAGCAGGCGCTGCAGCACCTCGGGCCGCTCATCGAGCAAGGCCACGTACGACTCGCGGCGCAGCAGCGGCTCGAGCCAGTCGATGAAACGCAGCGCCGCTGCCTCGGTGCAGCGGCCGTCGGCCACGCAGGCCGCGGCGCGCTGCACCACGCGGCCGAGCCGCAGCTTGGTTTCGTCGCGCAGGCTCTGCACGCGCGGCTTGTCGCACCACTGTGCAACGCGCTGCGCCATGGCAGCCGGCAGCAGCGCCTGCAGGCCGGCCGCGTCGATCGACAGCGGGCTGTTGCCGCAGGACTTGCAGCCGGATGGGGAGCGCGCCGGCAGCGGCGCCTGGCCGTCGTGCAGCAGTGCATCGAACTCGTTGGCGACAAACTCGCGCGCCGTGCCCAGGCGATCGAGCAGCTGGCAGGAACCCGACTGGCCGTCGATGCCCATCGAGCCCGCGATCCACGACAAGTCGGCATCGACGGTGGGCAATACATGGGTCTGCTGGTCGTCCAGGTACTGGATGCGATGCTCGATGCGACGCAGCAGCGTGTAGGCCTCGGCCAGCCGCGCGGCGGTGTCGGCCGGCATCAGGCCGTGCGCCACCAGCCGCTGCAGGCCGCGCAACGTCGAACGCGTGCGGATCTCCGGAAACTGCCCGCCGCGCACCACCAGCAGCAACTGCACGATGAACTCGATCTCGCGGATGCCGCCGCGCGAGAGCTTCACGTCGTTGGCGCGCTCGGGCCGTCCGGCGGCACGGCGCTGGGCCTCTTCGCGGATGCGCCGGTGCAGCTGTCGCAGGCCCTCGAACACGCCGTAGTCGAGGTAGCGCCGGTAGACGAACGGCGTCACCAGTGCGCTGAGGGTGCGCGCACGGCCGTCGACGACGCAGGCGCGCGGCGCGATCACGCGGCTCTTGAGCCAGGCAAAACGCTCCCATTCGCGTCCTTGCACCTGGAAGTACAGCTCCAACGTGGCCAGACTCGTCACCGGCGGCCCGGAATTGCCGTTGGGACGTAAGGCGAGGTCGATGCGAAAGACAAACCCTTCGTCGGTGACTTCGGCAATCAATCCATGCAGCCGCCGCGCCACGCGCGCAAAGTACTCGTGGGCGCTCAACGCGTGGTCGGCGGTCTGCCCCTCGTCGCCGTAGAGGTAGACCAGGTCGATGTCGGACGACACGTTGAGTTCGCGCGCGCCCAGCTTGCCCATGCCGACGATCCAGAAGTGAATGCGCCGGCCCTCGGCGTCGAGCGGCTCGCCGTGCACAGCGTCTTCGTCGTGCAGGGCCGCGGCCAGCGCGCGCTCCAGCGCCACCTCGGCCAGCGCGGTCATCGCCGCTGTCACCTGCTCGAGCGGCGCGGCCTGCTCGACGTCGAGCACCACCAGCCGCTCGATCACTGCGTGCCGTGCCAGGCGCAGCGCCGAACCGAGCGCACGACCCTGCCCGAGCAGGCACGACACCAGCGCGTCGATGGCGCCGGCATCGGGCACGCCCGGTGCCAGCAGCGCGATGTCGCTGCCGAAGCGGCGTCGCACGCGCTGCACGTAACGGCTGTATTCGGCCGGCGCTGCCGACGCGTTGTGCGTCTCGCTGGCCGCGGGGTTCACGATGCCGTCGGTGTGCACGTCGAGCTCTCGGGCGTCTGTGCTAGGGTGCCCGCGAGCCGATCTGCACGCGCATGCACACGACGTCGCTGCGCGACTTGAGCACGTATAGCTTCATTCGATGTCCCCCGCCCCCACCGTCATCGCGTCGCGCGGCTCCTTGTGGCGCTGGTCGACCCGCGCCTTGCGGTTGCTGGTCGGCGTGTTGCTGCTCGTGTGGAGCCTACTGCTGGCCGCGTGGCTGATTCTGCACTGGGGGATTTTGCCCCGGATCGACGAATGGCGGCCGCGCATCGAGGCGATGGCCAGCCGTTCGTTGGGTGCCCCGGTGCGCATCGGCGAGATCCAGGTGCGCTCCGGCGGCTGGATCCCGGCGGCCGAGCTGCGCGACGTGGTGCTGCAAGACCGCCGCGGCCGCGAGGCGCTGCGCCTGCCGCGCGTGCATGCGGCGCTGTCGGTGCCGTCGCTGATGGCGCTGCAGCTGCGCTTCGAGCAACTGCTCATCGATGGCGCGGAGCTGGTGGTGCGGCGCGACGCCCAGGGGCGCATCAGCGTCGGCGGGCTGGATCTGGCCGGCGAGATGCGCAGCGACGACGGCGGCGGCAACCCGGCGGCCGACTGGTTCTTCGAGCAGGGCGAGTTCGTGATCCGCGACGCCACGCTGACCTGGATCGACGAACAGCGCGGTGCCGCACCGCTGCAGCTCACCGACACGGTGGTGGTGGTGCGCAACGGCCTGCGCTTTCACGATCTGCGCATCGACGCCACGCCGCAGGCCGAGTGGGGCGACCGCTTCTCGCTGCGGGCGCGCATGGGCCAGTCGCTGGTGGCGCGTGCCGGCGACTGGCGCCACTGGCGCGGCACGTTGTTCGCCGAGCTGCCGCATGTCGACGTGGCGCTGCTGCGCAGCTACGTTGACCTGCCCTTCGAGCTGCGCGAGGGCCGCGGCGCGTTGCGCGCGTGGGTCGACCTGGCCGAGGGTCAAGCCGGCGCCGCCACCGTCGATCTGGCCCTGCGCGACGTCGGCCTGAGGCTGTCCAAGCAGGTGCAGCCGCTGCAGTTCGAGCATCTGAGCGGCCGGCTCGACGGCGAGCGGGGCGCGCAACACGCACGCGTGTCGGCGCGGCGGCTCAGTTTTGCCACCACCGACGGTGTCGTCTGGGCCGACAGCAACGTCGACGCGAGCTGGCGTTTCGTCACCGGGCGCGCGGGCGAGACCGAGCTGACGGCCGGCGAGTTCAGCGCCGACCGGCTCGACCTCGCGGCCATGGCGTCGATCGCCGCGCGCGTGCCGCTCGGCGAGACGGTGCGCAAGGGCATGGCCGAGCTGGCACCGCGCGGCACCGTGCAAGACCTGGTGGCGCGCTGGGACGGACCGCTCGACGACCCGCGCCAATACCAGGTGCGCGCGCGCATCAAGGCCCTGTCGATCGCCGCCGGCGCGGCGGCCCAGGGCGGCGTCGGACGGCCGGGCTGGCTCAACGCCGACATCGACCTGCAGGCAAGCGACGTGGGCGGCGAGGCGCGGCTGGCCATGGCCGATGGTGCGATGGAGTTTCCGGGCGTGTTCGACAAGCCGGTGGTGCCGCTGCGCCGTTTCGATGCCCAGCTGTCCTGGCGCGTGGGAGCGCCGCGCGCGCAGGGCCGATCGGTCGAGCTGCGCGTCAAGGACGTCCGCTTCGAGAACGACGACGCCAGAGGCGAACTGAGCGGCAGCTGGCGCACCGGCGACGGCGCCGGCGTGGCGCGCGGCGGTCGCTTTCCGGGCGTGCTCGAGCTGCACGGCAAGCTGGCTGATGCGCGCGCCACCAGCGTGGCGCGTTACCTGCCGCTCGGCCTGCCGGCGCCTGCGCGCGGCTACGTCGAGCGTGCGGTGCTCGGCGGCACGGTGAGCAGCGCCAGCCTCGACATCAAAGGCGACCTGTGGGACTTTCCGTTCCATGGCCCCAAGGCCGCGCGCGACTCGGTGTTTCGCATCGCCGGGCAGGCCAAGGATGTGAGCATCGCCTACGTGCCCGACTATCCGGGGCAAGGCGACGAGGCCGCCTACAAGTCGCCGTGGCCCGTGGTCACGCGCGCCGAAGGCGAGCTGGTGTTCGACCGCACCAGCATGGCGATCCGCCAGGCGCAGGGGCGCATCTTCGGCGCCGACCTGCGCAACGTCGGGGCACAGATCAAGGACTTCACGCATGAGCCGGTGCTCGAGATCGACGGTCAGGCGCGTGGCGCGCTGGCCGACATGCTGCGCTACGTGAACACGACACCGGTCGGCGAGATGATGGGCGGCGCCTTGGCGCAGGCCAGCGGCAGCGGCAACGCCGAGCTGCGGCTGGCCCTGCAGCTGCCGCTGGGCCGGTTCGACCACACCACGCTGCGAGGCAGCGTGCAACTTGCCGGCAACGACGTGCGCTTGCGACCGGACGTGCCGATGCTGGCCAATGCGCGCGGCCGCGTCGATTTCACGCACAGGGGCGTGCAGATCGTCGGCGGCGCGGCGCGTGCACTGGGCGGTGAGTTGGGATTCGAAGGCGGCACGCAGGCCGACGGCAGTTTGCGTTTCACCGGCCAGGGCACGGCCAGCGTCGATGGGCTGCGGCGTGCCGGCGAACTTGGCGCGGCGAGCAAGCTGGCGGCGTCGCTGCAGGGCCAGACCGCTTACCGCCTGCAGCTGGGCTTTCACAAGGGCCAGTCGGAGTTCCTGCTGACCAGCAACCTCGCCGGCCTGGCGTTGAACCTGCCGCCGCCGTTCGACAAGCCGGCCGAGGCGCAGTGGCCGCTGCGCGTGCAGACCGCGCTGCAGCCCGACACGCTGGACGGCAGCCAGCCGCCGCGCGACCAGTTGCGCATCGAGGTCGGCAACGTGCTGCATGCCAACTACCTGCGCGAGCTGAGGCCGGAGGGCGCTCGCGTGCTGCGCGGAGCGGTCGGCATCAACACCGCGGCCCCGCCGCCGGTGGCCGGCGCGCACGCGCTGGCCGAGTTCACGCAGCCGGTGTCGCTCGATGCCTGGCGCAGCGCGCTGGGGGCTGCCACCGCCGGTGGTGCTGGCGGCGCAGATGCGGGATATGTGCCGCGGCAGATCACGCTGCACGCGCGCGAGCTCACCGTCGCCGGCCGCCGCTTCACCGCGGCGCAGGTAGAGCTGCAGCGCGGCGGGCGCGACGGCGACGAGGCGTGGCGGGCCAGGCTGCAGTCGGATCAACTCACCGGCTCGGCAGAGTACCGCGAGCCGCGCGGTGCCAATGCGGCCGGCCAACTGCAGGCGCGCCTGTCGCGCCTGCACCTGCCGGCTGGCGACCCGGCGGCGGCCCCCACGCGCGAGCCGGCGTCGGCGGATGTGACCCCCTCGTCGGTGCCGGCGATGGATGTGGTGATCGAAGACTTCGAATGGCGCGGTCGCAAGTTCGGTCGGGTCGAGATCGAAGCGCTCAACCGCGTGGCACCCGGCACGTCGCTGCGCGAGTGGCGCTTGCAGCGGCTGCTGGTGCGCTCGCCCGAGGCGACGTTGAACGCCAGTGGCCAGTGGAGCGCGGTGCCCGGGGCGGCTGGACCGGCGCGCCGCCGCACGACCATCGACCTGCAGCTCGACCTGGCCGACAGCGGTGCGTTCATCGAGCGCTTGGGATTCGGCAAGACCCTGCGCGGCGGCAAGGGCAAGTTGCAGGGCCAGCTGGCCTGGTCCGCCTCGCCGTTGGCGCTCGACCTGCCCAGCCTCGACGGCCAGCTGACGCTCGCGCTCGAAGCCGGCCAGTTCCTGAAGGCCGACGCCGGCGCCGCGCGCTTGCTCGGCGTGCTCAGCCTGCAGGCGTTGCCGCGCCGCTTGCTGCTGGACTTTCGCGACGTTTTCCAGGAAGGCTTTGCGTTCGACAAGATCGACGGCGACATCCAGCTCGCGGCCGGCGTGGCCGGCATCAACAGTCTGCGCATGCACGGCGTCAACGCCACGGTGCTGATGGACGGCAAGGCCGACCTGCAGCGCGAGACGCAGGACCTGCGGGTGTTCGTCGTTCCGGAGATCAACGCCGGCACCGCATCGTTGGCCTACGCCGCGATCAATCCCGCGATCGGATTGGGCACGTTCGTCGCGCAGTGGCTGCTGCGCCGGCCGCTGATCGCGGCCAACACGCGCGAGTTCCATGTCACCGGCGGCTGGGACGATCCGAAGATCGACCGCATCGAGCGCAAGCCATCCGAGGCGGCCAGTAGCACCGGCACACAATAAGCGCCCGACGGGAGCCGCTCAATGAAGATCGCCGCGCTGCAGATGGTGTCCACCACCGACGTGGCACACAATCTCGACGCCGCTGCCGGCCTGATCGACCAGGCTGCGCGCGCCGGGGCCTCGCTGGTGGCGTTGCCGGAGTACTTCTGCCACCTGGGCCGCCGCGATACCGACAAGCTGGCGATCGCCGAGCACGACGGCTCCGGAGCGATCCAGCAGCGGCTGTCCGACTGTGCGCGGCGCGCCGGCGTCTGGCTGGTGGGCGGCACGCTGCCGATGCGCACGGCGCACGCCGAGCGCGTGCGCAACAGCTGCTGCGTCTACGCGCCCGACGGCCGCCGTGTGGCTCGCTACGACAAGATCCATCTGTTCGCGTACGACAACGGACAAGAGCGCTACGACGAAGGCCGCGTGCTCGAGGCCGGCGACACGCCGGTGACCTTTGAGGCCCACGGTCTTCGTACGGCGCTGTCGGTGTGCTACGACCTGCGCTTTCCCGAGCTGTACCGGGCGCTGTGCACGCCGCCGTGCGACCTGATCTGCGTGCCGTCGTCGTTCACCTATACCACCGGTCAAGCGCACTGGGAGCTGCTGCTGCGCGCGCGGGCGGTCGAGAACCAGGCCTACGTGCTCGCACCGGCACAAGGCGGTACGCACGAGAACGGCCGGCGCACTTGGGGGCACAGCATGGTCGTGGACCCGTGGGGCGAGGTGCTGGCGGTGCGCGACGAAGGCGAGGGCGTGGTGCTCGCCGAGATCGATCGCGCGCGCATCGACGCCGTGCGGCGGCAGCTGCCGGCGCTGACGCACCGCCGCACGCACGGGTGACAGTCGGCGTCGGAACGCTGCGCTGGACCCGGCGGGCTTCGCACATCCGGGCCGAGCGACTTGCAGCCAACAGGGCCGCTCAAGGCGCGGCCAGATCCATGGTCCAGTAGGTGCCGTAGGTGTTGCTCGCGGTGCCGGGCACGCAGGCCACGCCGATGTCGCGCAGCGTGGGGTTCATGATGTTGGCGCAGTGGCTGTCGCTCGACATCCAGCCGTCCATCACCTCCTGCACGCTGCGGTAGCCAGCCGCAATGTTCTCGCCGGCGAGGCTCCAGTCATACCCGGCCTCGGTGATGCGCTGCCCCGGCGTGCTGTTGTCGCTGCCGGTGTGCGAGAAGAAGTTGCGTTCGGCCATGTCCTGCGAGTGGCGCGTCGCGGCGTCCACCAGAGCGCCATGCCACTGCAGCGCTCCGGTGGCACTGAACCCGCCGCGCGTACCGCACTGGGCGCCGGCCGCGCGGACCGCGTTCACGCGCTGCAGCACTTCGCTCTGGAAGCCGGCCAAGCCGCAGGTCGGTCCGGCGCCGCTGCCCTGGGCGCCGCCTGTGTCGGAATCGTCGGAGCCGCCCCCGCATGCAGCCAGTGCCGCCGCAACCATCCACGCTGCCATCCGCGGCAGCGCAGGGGGTCGGCATCGAGAGGCGTTGTTCATCCGGGTGCACCCGGCGCATGCCGGTGCAGTGCCGGGGCAAACGCCGTGCCGCCGGGCGGGCGACGGTCAACGCCGTCCGAACATCATCTGCCGCGCCAGCACCGACTTGGCCGGCCGCGCGGCGTTGAGCAGCGCCAACGCGCTGCCGCGCAACAGCCCCAGCCCCGGCCAGCGCCAGGTGAAGCTGCGCGCCAGGAAGTCGGTGGTGGCGATCATGGCCCAGCGGTCGGGCGCGCGCGCCCACTCGATGCGGCGCAGCGCACTCGGCAGCGACGGCGCATCGAGCAGCGCGTCGACCAGCGCGTACGCATCGCGCAGCCCGAGGTTGAGCCCCTGGCCTGCGACCGGATGCAGCGTCTGCGCCGCGTTGCCGATGCGCACCGTACGGCCCTGAACCAGCGTGGCCTCGGCATTGAGCCCGAGCGCAAAACGCTTCAGTGGCGCCAGGTCGACCACGCGGCCCGCGGGCTCGGGCAACAGCGCGTTGATCAGCGCGATGCGTTGCGAGTCGGCGAGCGGCTCGACCGGGTCGTCGTTCGACGCGACGCACCACACCAGCGCGGCGCGCCGTCGGTTAGCTGCCGAGGCTTGCGTGTCGAGCGACGGCAGCGGCAACAGCGCCAACGGGCCGTTGCCGGTGAAGCGTTCGATCGCCAAGCCCTGGGTCCCGCCCTCGAGCGTGACCTGACCAACCCATGCCGTCTGGCCGTAATCGTGCACCAGCGCCTTGCGCGCCTGCTCGGCGAACACGCCGCCTTCGGCCACCACGGCGAGATCGAACGTCTCGACGATGGCGGCGTCGACTTCGACCGAGCGGCCCAGGTCCTTCAGGCCCGTCACCGGCGTGCCCCAGCGCGCCGACAGGCGCGTGGGCTCGGCGGCACAGCGTTCCTGCCACAGGCGCTGCAGCGGTGCGACCAGCGCTCCATAGCTCAGCACCGCACCGAGCATCTCGACGCGCTCGTCGCTTGCGCGCAGCCAGACCTCGGGCGCGGCGCCCGGCCACAACACGCCGCTGGGCGGCGCCTGAGACACGTGCACCGCAGTGATCGGTTGTGCCGCGCTGTCGTCCCAGGCCTGCAGACGCCGCAGCAGTTGCACGCTGCCGAGCGACAGCGCCAGCGTGCGCGGATCGGCCGACACGTCCTGCTCGGCCGAACGCGTGTCGAACACGCACACCTGCGCGTGCGGCAGGCGTCGGGCGGCCAGCAGGGCCAGTGCCAGGCCCGCCGGCCCGGCGCCGACCACCGCCACGCGCAGCGAACTCGACGTCTTTGTCACGACACACCCCAAACGGTGAGCGCCGGCACGGCGCTCGCAGGACCGTATTATTCGCCGCACCCGGATGTCCGGGGTTCACGCGTCAAGGAGTGCTCCATGAGCCTGATGGACTTCATCAAGAAACAGTTCATCGACATCCTGCAGTGGACCGAACAGGGCGACGGCGTGCTCGCTTGGCGCTTTCCGATGGCCGAGAACGAGATCCAGTACGGCGCCTCGTTGACCGTGCGCGAGAGCCAGATGGCGGTTTTCGTCAACGAAGGCAAGGTGGCCGATGTGTTCGGGCCCGGCATGTACAAGCTGACGACGCAGACGCTGCCGGTGCTCACGTACCTCAAGAACTGGGACAAGCTGTTCGAGAGCCCGTTCAAGAGCGACCTGTATTTCTTCAGCACGCGCCAGCAGGTCGACCAGCGCTGGGGCACCAGCCAACCGGTGACGATCCGCGACAAGGATTTCGGCGCGGTGCGCCTGCGCGCGTTCGGCAACTACAGCTACCGCATCGCCGACCCGAAGAAGTTCCACACCGAGATCTCCGGCACGCGCGACACCTACGGCGTGGCCGACCTCGACGGCCAGTTGCGCGGCCTGATGCTGCAGCACATCAGCGACGCGGTGGCGCAATCGGGCATCGCGTTCCTCGATCTCGCGGCGAACCAGATCGAGTTCGCCAAGCAGATCCGGGAAGCCACCGCGCCGAGCTTCGAGGCGATCGGCCTGAAGCTCGAAGCCGTGACGGTGCAGAACGTGTCGCTGCCCGAGGAACTTCAGAAGATCCTCGACCAGAAGATCGGCATGGGCATGGTCGGTGGCGACATGGGCAAGTTCATGCAGTACCAGACCGCGCAGTCGATGCCCGAGCTGGCCAAAGGCGTGGGCAGCGGCGGCAGCGTGGCCGGCGATGCTATGGGGCTGGGCGCCGGCGTCGCGCTCGGCCAGGTGATGGCACAGCAGCTGCAAGCCGGGTTGCAGGGCGGTGGCGCCGGCAGCGTGAAGCCGGCTGACGTGATGGCCACGCTCGAGAAGCTCGGCGAGCTCAAGGCCAAAGGCGTGCTCACCGAAGAAGAGTTCGCCACCAAGAAGGCCGAGCTGCTGAAGAAGCTGACTTGACGAACCGTGGGCCCACACGCTCACTGCGTTCGCTGCCCCCAGGGCTCGGCAGGAGCCCCTTCGTGGCTCCAGGGGCTGGGCCGCCTTGGGAGCGGCCCGGCGGCGGGCTGGGTGCGGTGAAGCGGCACCTGGTCGCGCTGAACCCGCTCTAGCCGACGCGTGGCGACTTCCCCGCAACGCGCCTATCGCGCTGCGTGCCCGAATTGCGGCGCGCCGGTGGAGTTTCGCTCGGCGGCGTCGGCGAGCGCCGTGTGCGGCTTCTGCCGCAGCACGCTGCTGCGCGATGGCGACGCCTTGCGCCGCATCGGCACCAGCGCCGAGCTGTTCGACGATCACTCGCCGTTGCAGCTTGGCGCAGCCGGCAAGTTCCAGGGCGCGGCGTTCAGCCTGGTCGGCCGGCTGCAGTACGGTTATGCCGACGGCACCTGGAACGAATGGCACGCCCTGTTCGACAGCGGCAAGAGCGGCTGGCTGTCGGAGGACAACGGCGCCTATGTGTTCGCGTTCGATGCGCCGCTGCAAGGCGCGGCGCCGCCGGCCGACGAGCTGGTCGCCGGCGAGCGCCGCCTGGTCGACAACGCGGCCTGGAGCGTCGCGTCGGTCACGCGCGCGCGGCTGATCGCCGCGCAGGGCGAGCTGCCGCGGCCGCCGCGGCCCGACGGCCCGGAGTTCATCGTCGCCGACCTGCGCAACGAACGCGACGAGGTCGGCACGCTCGACTACGGCGACACGGCCGCGGTGGTGTGGTCGATCGGCCGCGCGGTGCGTCTGGCCGACCTGGCGATGTCGGGCTTGCGCGACGGCTCCGAGAAGACGTTGTCCGGCAAGAGCTTTCAGTGCCCGAGCTGCGGCACCGCGCTCGAGCTGAAGCTGGCGACCACGCAGTCGGTCGCGTGCCACAACTGCAAGTCGGTGATCGACGTGTCGCAGGGTGTCGGCGCCGACCTGTCGCACTACGCACAGGCGAATTCAGGCCATGACGGCGCCGAGCCGCAGATCGCGCTGGGCAGCACCGGCAAGCTGGCGTTCGACGGCGGTGAGCTCGAGTGGCAAGTGGTGGGCTACCAGGAACGCTGCGACATCCCCGACGACGATGAGGACGAGCAGACCTACTGGCGCGAGTACCTGCTGTACCAGAGCACCGAAGGCTTCGTCTTCCTGGTCGACAGCGAGGACGGCTGGAGCTGGGTCAAGCCGCTCACCGGCGCGCCGCAGGTGCGTGGCGACAGCGCCTCCTGGCAGGGCCGCACGTACCGCAAGCAGTACACCTACCCGGCGCTGGTGACCTGGGTGCTGGGTGAGTTCTACTGGCGCGTGCGGCGCGACGAGCGCGCGCTCGTCACCGACTACGTCGGCACCGGTGCGGCATCGAACCGCCGGCTCTCGCGCGAACAAAGCGGCAGCGAAGTCACGTGGTCGGAGGGCGCGACGCTCGACCCGGCGACGCTGGCGCGTGCCTTCGTGGTCGCGCCCGAACTGCGCAGCGCGCTCAAGCGCCACGCCGGCAAGACCACCGCGCTCGACAGCGGGCTGCTGAAGGTGATGCTGATCGTGGCGGTGGTGCTGGTGGTGCTGATGATGGGCTTCTGTTCCAGCCGCAGCAGCGATTGCGCGCAGGTGCGCGCGGCATTCGGCGAAGCCAGCAACGAGTACCAGCAGTGCCTGCGCAGCACGCGCAGCAGCGGCGGCTTTCGCAGCGGCGGTGGATCATTCGGCGGCTACAGCTCCGGCGGCGGCCACAAGTAACTTCACAGGAGGTGAACTCATGGGACTCGAATGGCTGAAGCCCAACGTCATATTCGGCACGATCCTGTACGCGCTGATCGGCGTCGTCGTGCTGTGGCTGAGCTTCGTCGCGATCGACAAGCTGACGCCGTACAAGCTGTGGGAAGAGATCTGCGACAAGAAGAACCTCGCGCTCGCGATCGTGGTCGGCGCGATGTTCATCGCGATCGGACAGATCGTGGCGGCGGCGATCCACGGCTGAACCATCGGTGAATCCGCGGTGCGCGACTGCGGGGTTCACCCCCGCGGATAGGGGCCGCGAGCGGCCCGTTCGTGACCGGTGCCTCGTGCATAGTCGCCGCATCCGCAATCGAGTGCATCGCAACTCAAGTCGCCGCACCTGGAGTCCGAAGCCGTGAATTCGAACAAAGTCCTTGCTTCCTTCGCCCTGGCCGCGGCTTTTGCCCTGGCGCCCGCTGTCTCGCACGCCGGGCTGGTGCTCCAGATCAGCGACGGCACGTCGACGCTCAACGTGGCCGACGGCAGCGCGCTGGATATCGTCGGCGATGCCGGCATCGTGGGCTACTTCGGCGCCTTCGGTGGCTGGTCGGTCACCGCAGGCTTCGGCACCAGTGCCTCGGACCCGCTGGCGATGCACCTGACCGCCTCTGTCGTCGGTGACCGCACCGACGGCAACGTCTCGATCAAGTTCACGCACACGGACCTGGACGCGACCTTCGATCCGATGGTCTTCGCGACCTTCGGCGGCGGTGCCGGCGCCTACGGCGCGCAGGCGTCGTGGACCGCCTACGTCGATGACAGCAACCAGGCCTTCGGCACCGCCCAGACGCTCTTCTCGTCCAACGGCTTCAGCACCGCCGGCGGTTCGACGACCGCGGCGTTGAGCGGCATTTACTCGGCCACCATTGTCACGTCGTTCGACTACTCGGGCCTCAGCAACTGGTATCCGCAGGGCTCGAGCCTGGACGTGAACCTGAAGGTCCCCGAGCCCGGCAGCCTCGCCCTGATGGGCATCGGGCTGGTGGGTGTGGGCGCGGCGCGCCGGCGCAAGAGCTGAGCGCTCCGCCGACCTGGCGATCCGGGTTACCGTATCGCACGCGCGGCGCCTGATGCGCCGCGCGCGCCATTCCTGAATCCCACCTCACGCTCCGCTGCATCGAGCGCGCCCACGGCGCCGAGCCCGGCCGAGGTCGCGCTGCTGACCTCGGTGTTCGTCGTCGCCGCCTGCGGCCTGGTGTACGAGCTGGCCGCCGGCGCCCTGGCGAGTTACCTGCTCGGCGACTCGGTGCTGCAGTTCTCCACCGTCATCGGCACCTATCTGTTCGCGATGGGCCTGGGTTCGTGGCTGTCGCGTCATGTCGAGCGCGATCTGGTGGCGCAGTTCCTGCGCATCGAGCTGGCCGTCGGCCTGATCGGCGGCTTGTTGCCTGCCGCGCTGTTTGCCGCGCACAGCGTGTTGCCGGCCGGTGCCGGGGCGTCGTTCCGCTTGCTGCTGTACGCGCTCGTTCTGGTGGTGGGCACACTGGTCGGCCTGGAGATCCCGCTGGTGATGCGCATCCTGAAGCGCCAGTTCCGCGAGCGTTATGCATTGAAGGAGCTGGTGTCGCAGGTGCTGACCTTCGACTACCTCGGCGCGTTGATGGTGGCGGTGGCGTTCCCGCTGCTGCTCGTGCCGCAGCTCGGCCTGGTGCGCACCGGCGTGCTGTTCGGGCTGCTCAACGCGGCGGTCGCGCTGTGGGCGCTGTGGCTGTTTCGCGCCGAGCTGCTGCGCTGGCGCAGCCACGCGCTGGCGTGTGCGGCGGTGGTATCGGCGCTGGTGGCGGCGCTGTTCGGCGCCGATGCGCTCACCAGCTGGGCCGAGGACCGCTTCTATGGCGACGGCGTGATCGTACGCGAGTCGAGCGACTACCAGCGCATCGTCGTCACCTCGGGCCCCACCGGCATGCGCCTGTACCTGAACGGCAACCTGCAGTTCCATTCGCGCGACGAGTACCGTTACCACGAGGCGCTCGTGCATCCGGCGCTGGGCGCGCACGGTGCACCGCGCAAGGTGCTGGTGCTCGGCGGCGGCGACGGGCTGGCCGTGCGAGAGGTGCTGAAGCACCCGGGCGTCGAGCGGGTCGTGCTGGTGGAGCTCGACCCGCACATCGTGCGTCTGTTCCGTGACCACGACGGCCTCGCGCGCCTCAACGACCACGCGCTGCGCTCCCCCAAGCTGACGATCGTGCAGGCCGACGCATTCACCTGGCTCGATTCGAACGACGAGATGTTCGATGCCATCGTGATCGACTTTCCCGATCCGACCAACTTCTCGCTCGGCAAGCTCTACACCACCAGCTTCTACGAACGCGTCGATCGCCACCTCGCCGCGGGCGGCTTTGCGGCGGTGCAGACCACCTCGCCATTGCTGGCGCGGCGCAGCTATTGGACGGTTGTCAGCACGATCGAAGCGGTGGGCCTCAGCGCCACGCCGTACCACGCGCACGTGCCGAGCTTCGGCGAATGGGGCTTCGTGCTGATGCATCGGCGCCCCTGGTCGCCGCCACGCGTGCTGCCGCCGGGTCTGCGTTTTCTCACGGTCGACGGCCTGCCGGCGCTGCTGCAGTTTCCGCCCGACATGGCGCGCGTGGCGGCGCAGCCGAATCGGTTGTCGAATCAGGTGCTGGTGCACACCTACGAAGAGGAATGGGGCAAGGCGCATCAGTGACGCGCCGCGCGGCGCTGGCCGCCGGCGTCGGCGCGCTGGCCGGATGCCGCCGCAGCGATCGCACGACGTACGACGGCGCCTGGATCGGCGCCGCGCTGTCACGCGGCCACCGCGTGCGCGACCACGCGCCCACGGTCGTCGCCGCGGCGGCGCAGCGGCGCTGTGACGTGGTCGTGGCCGGCGGCGGCATCGCCGGGCTCGCCTGCGCGCGCGCGCTGGCGCGCAGCGGCATCGATGACTTCGTGCTGCTCGAGATGGAGGACCACGTGGGCGGCAACAGCCGCGGCCACACGCTCGGCCCGTCGCGCTGTCCGCTGGGCGCGCACTACCTGCCCGTGCCCGGGGCCGATGCGCACGAGGTCCGCGAGCTGCTGTTCGATCTCGGCCTGTTGCGCCACGAGGGCGGGCGAACGGTGGCCGACGAGCGCCACCTGTGCCACAGCCCGCAGGAGCGGTTGTTCTTCGACGGCGCATGGCACGAGGGGCTGCTGCCGCCCGCCGCGCCAGGGTCGCCCGCGTTGCGGCAGTACCGTGCATTCGCGCAGGAGGTCGAGCGCGTGCGGCGCGCGCTCACGGCCGGTCTGCCGACGCAGCGTGCGTTCGCGCTGCCGACGCAGCGCGCCGCATGGACCGACGGTCACCGCGTGCTCGATGCGCAGACCTTCGCGGCGTGGCTGCGGCAGCATGCGCTCGACGACGCGCAGCTGCTGTGGTGGCTCGACTACGCCTGCCGCGACGACTACGGTGCCGGCTTGAGCGACGTGTCGGCGTGGGCCGGGCTGCAGTACTTCGCGAGTCGCCATGGCTTCGCGGCGCCGGGCGATGACGTGCCCGAGCGCGATCCGGTGTTCACCTGGCCCGAAGGCAACGCCTGGCTCGCCGAGCGGCTCGCCGCGCCCGCACAAGAACGCGTGCTCGCGTCGCACACCGTGCTGCAAGTGGATGAAGATCGCCACGGCGCGCGGGTGCTCGCACTCGATGAACGCACGCAGCAAGCGGTGCGAATCGATGCCAAGGCGGTCGTGCTGGCACTGCCGTTGTTCGTGGCGCGGCGCGTGCTGCGCACGCCGATGCCGGCGCTGCGGGCGGCTGCGGGCCGATCGCGCTACGCGCCGTGGCTGGTGGCCAACATGCATCTCGGTGCGCCACTGCTGGAACGTGCCCAGGGCGCGCCTGCGGCGTGGGACAACGTGCGTTATGGCGCGCCGTCGCTCGGCTACGTGTCGGCGCAGCACCAGAGCCTGCGCATGGATGCGCAGGCCAGCGTGCTGACGGCGTACTGGGCGTTGCCGGAATCCGAGCGTGCCGCGCTGGCGCGCGACGACTGGCGGCCGTGGGCGCGGCGCGTGGTCGAGGACCTTGCGGTCGCCCACCCCGACCTGCCGCACAAGCTGCGGCGCATCGAGTTGATGCGCTACGGCCATGCCATGCGAGTGCCGGTGCCGGGTGCGCGCGGCGATCCGGCGCTGGGCGCGCTCGCCCGCGCCGTGGGCCGGGTGTTGTTCGCGCACGCCGACCTGTCGGCGTACTCGGTGTTCGAGGAGGCCTACACGCACGGCGTGCGCGCCGCGGCCTCGGTGGCGGCCTTGTTGCGCCGCCGCTAAAGCGGCATCAGCTCGTGGCGTCGGCCATGGCGCGTCGCTCGGCCGCCAGCCAGTGCGCCACCGCCTCGGGCAGGGGTGAAGGAGCGTGTGCGACGCCCAGGCGCGCATAACTGACGTCGTTGCCCACCAACCCGCCGCGTCCGACCGCGGCGCCTTTCATGTAGCCGGTGGCGCACAGCGTGCCGTCGTCGCGCAGGAAGTGAAATCGCATGTAGTTCCACGCCGAGTCGGTGCCGGCCAGCGCAAAACGCACGCGATAACGCTGCAGCGGCTGCAGGCCCCTGCGGTAGCTGATGATCGCGCCGCCGGACATCGGCCGCCAGCCCTCGCGCAGCATCACACGCGCAAAGCCGGTGCGCACGAAGAACTCGATCAGCATCAGGTCGATCACCGTCAGGTAGCGGCCGTTGTTCATGTGGCCGTTGATGTCGAGGTCGTTGGGCAGCACGCGAAAGCTGCGCTCGAGGGTGTCTTGCGGTGTCAGCGCCGGCAGGCGCCAGCAGCGCAACAAGGCCCACAGCAGCCGCAGGTACAGGTTCATCGGAAGCGCCTAGAATTGGTTCGATCCCGAACAGTATAGTTCGTTCTCGAACCAATTGAATGCCCATGAAGACGCCGCTGAAACGGTCGCTGTCCACGCGCGCGCATGCCGCCACGCCGCGCCCGGTGCCGGCGGGTGCTCAGCCGAATGCGGTGCGTACCTGGCTGGCGGTGGTGCGCACGTACCTGTTGTGCGATGAAGTGATGGCGTTGCGCCTGGCGCCCCTGGGCGTGCGCATCGCCGAGCACGAGGTGCTGGCCAACGTGGCGAACGAGCCGGGCCTGAGTCAGCAGGCGCTGGCGGCGCGCTGCTTCACCGCCAAGAGCCATGTCAGTGCGCTGGTGGTGTCGCTCGAGCAGCGCGGCTGGCTGCAGCGCGAGATCGATCCGGCCGACGCCCGCGTGCGTCGCCTGCGCCTGACGCGCAGCGGCGAGGCGATCGCGCGCAAGACGATGGCGGCGCAGGCCGAGGTGGTGCAGGCGATGGCCGCTCAGGTCAGCAGCGCCGAACTGCTCGGCATCGAATCGGCGATGCAGCGCGTCGGGCAGGCGCTGGAGGCATTGCGCGAGGGCTGAGACCGGAGGCGACCCTTCAGCTCGCCGCGTTGAGCGCCTGCAGTCGTTCCGGCGTGCCCACGTCGGTCCATTCGCCGTCCCAGCGTTCGGCGCTGACAAGACGCTGCGCAATGCCCTGTTCCAGCAGCGGCCGCAGCGGCATCCGCGTTCCGATCGCGACGCCCTTGAACATCACGGCCCGGAACAGACCAACGCTGGCCCAGGTGCGGCGCTCTGCGGCATCGGACACGGCGTGGCCTTGCGCGTCGATGCCAAAGTCGCCGCCCGGGTGGTGCGGCGCGTTCGGCGCCAGCCACAAGTGCGCCCACCGTGCGCTCGACGCAAAACGGCGTGCCGCGTCGGCATCGAACCCGAAGTCGCCGAGCAAGACGTCGCCCGACACCACCCAGAAACAATCGTCGTCGGTGTCCGCCAGTCGAGGCAGCGCCTTGGCGATGCCGCCCGCGGTCTCCAGCGCGCCGCCGTGATCGCGCCCTTCCATCGAGTAGCTGATGCGCAGCCCGAAACGGGCACCGTCGCCGAGTGCGGCCGGGAACTGCTCCTCCAGCCAGGCGGTGTTGATCACCACGTCATGCACGCCGGCGCGCGCCAGTGCGAGCAGGTGCCACTCGATCAACGGCTTGCCGCGCACCACCAGCAACGGTTTGGGCGTGCGATCGGTCAGCGGCCGCATGCGCACGCCGCGCCCGGCCGCGAGGATCAGCGCCTTCAGGTTGGGGGCGGACATCGCGGGGCGCAGTGTATGCGCGCGCCCGTTTCAACCGGACGATCAGTGCGGCGATTCGGCGTCCGCGGCCAACACCGCACGGTGACGGCCCCGCTCCTTGGCCGCGTAGAGGGCCGCATCGGCTGCGCCAAGCAACGCCGCGGCGCCCGAAACGCCATCGCGCAACGCGGCGACCCCGACGCTGATGGTGACGAAGCCGGTCAGCGGCGACGCGTCGTGCGGGATGCCGGCGTCGTCGACCGCTCTGACGCAGCTTTGCGCCGACGCGAACGCGCCGGCGACGTCCTCGTGGGGCATCAGCAAGGCAAACTCCTCGCCCCCGATGCGTGCCACCAGATCGGTCGGGCGCCGTCCATGCTCGCGCAACACCGCGGCCACCCGGCGCAGGCACTCGTCGCCGGCCGGATGGCCGTACCGGTCGTTGTAGCGCTTGAAGTGGTCGACATCGACCAGCAGCAATGCCAGCGGCATGCCATGGCGCACGGCGCGCGAGACCTCTTCGGCGAGCCGGAGGTCGAAGGCCCGGCGATTGGCCAGCCCGGTGAGCGCATCGGTCTGCGACAGCACCGACAGCTCGCTGTTGAGGCGCGCGAGTTGCGCATTCAATGCCGTGAGCTCCGAGTCGCGGCGCATCAGTTCGCTGACGTCCAGGCGCACGGCCACCATGCCACCTTCGCGCGTGCGCCGCTCGTGCACCCGCACCCAGCGGTCCTCGGCGATGCGGTGCACCCGCACGTCACCCGGCGCTCGGCGTTCCGCATGCCGCCGCGCCAGATGCGCGTCGAGCGCCTCGGGCGACTGCACCAGCGGCAGGCCGCCGCGCTCCGCGTTGGCGCGCACCACTTCGTCGAAGGTCGGTCGCGACGTCGCCAGATCGGCAAGCTGCGGGTACATCTGCAGGTTCATGCGGTTGACCATGACGAGGCGGTCGTCGGCGTCGTACAGCTCGAAGCCCGCCGGCATGGCCTCGATCGCGTCCTCCAGGCGCTGGCGCGAGCGCAGCAGTTCCGCACGGGCCTCGTCCAGCGCGCGCCGCTGCGTCTCGACATCGGTGACGTCGACGCGGATCGCGACCATGCTGCCATCGGCCAAGCGGGTTTCGTACACGCGCAGCCAGCGACCGTGGCCGTCGTTCACCAGGTGCGACGGTGCGCGGCCTTCGCGCCGCTCGCCCTGGCGCAGCGCCACCCAGTCGTCGGGGCGAGCGGCGAAGTCGGGCTGCCCGCCGCCGGCCAGGTTCAAGCGCGCCAGTTCCTCGAAGCGCAGACCTTTGCCCAGATGCGGCGCCATGTGCGGATAGGCGCGAGCGAGTTCGCGGTTCCACATGACGAGGCGATCGTCGGCGTCGTAAAGCTCGAAAGTCGCCGGCAGCGCCTCGATCGCGCCGGCCAGGCGGGCCCGGGCCCGTTCGGCATCGCGGCGCGCGGCGTCCAGTGCTTGCTCCTTGGCCACCAGCTCGCTCACGTCGACGATGTGGGCCAGCACGCTCCCGTCGGCCAACCGTTGTTCGACGATGCGGCGCCAGCTGCCGTCGGGCAACTGGCGCATCAGCCCCGGCCCGCCGCGTCCGAACGCCTGCAGCCGCTGCGCGATCCAGTCCTGCTCGTGGCCCGCCGCCTCCGGGGCCATGCCGGCCGCCACCAGCGCGCGCAGCAGTTCCTCGTACGTCGCTCCGGGCTGCGCGGCAGCCCCCAGGCGGGCATAGGTGCGCCGAAAGTTCTCGTTGCACAGCACGATGCGGTGCTGGGCGTCGAACAACACGATGCCGGCCCCCAGCGCGTCGAACACCTGCTGCTGTTGTCGGCTGGCGGTCTCCGAGCGGGCAAGGCTGCGCTCGAGGCGGCGCGTCGTGATCAACACCGCCGCCAGCAGCAGCACCGACACCGCTGCGCTGAACAGGCGTGCACCCAGGGCCTGTTCGGGCTGCAGCAGGCCGGCCAGCCGCAGCGCCAGCAGCAGCAGATCGAGCCCGGCCAACAGGACCGCGGCCAGTTGCACGCCGCGCAGCAGCGGGCGCAGTGCCCGGAGATTTGCGTGTTCCATGTTCCCCAACGGCTTCACGCGCGGATTTGCGCGATCTCAAAGGCCGCAATCGACCACCCGCTTTGGACCATTGTGTTCCGACGCGAGCCGGCTGCGCACGAGCGGGCCACCTAGAATTGACACTTTCTCCCACAGCCCGCGCCGCACCGTGCCATCTGCATCCGACGACACCCGCTTGATGGCCGATGCCATCCGCGCCCTGGCGATGGACGCCGTGCAGCAGGCCAACTCGGGGCATCCCGGTGCGCCGATGGGCTTGGCCGAAGCCGCGGTGGCCTTGTGGGGACGGCACCTGAAGCACAACCCGAGCGACCCGGCCTGGATCGATCGGGATCGTTTCGTGCTGAGCAACGGCCACGGCTCGATGCTGCTGTATGCGCTGCTGCATCTCACCGGATATGACCTGCCGATCGAGGAGCTGCGCAACTTCCGCCAACTGCACAGCAAAACGCCGGGGCATCCCGAGGTCGGTGTCACGCCCGGCGTGGAGACCACCACCGGCCCGCTCGGTCAGGGCCTGGCCAACGCGGTGGGCATGGCGCTGGCCGAGAAGCTGCTGGCGGCGCAGTTCAACCGGCCCGGCCATGCCATCGTCGACCACCGCACCTACGTGATCGTGGGCGACGGCTGTCTGATGGAAGGCATCAGCCATGAGGCCTGCGCGCTCGCCGGCGTGTGGAAGCTCAACAAGCTGGTCGCCCTGTACGACGACAATGGCATCTCGATCGACGGCCCGGTCAAGCCCTGGTACGCCGACGACGTGCGCCAGCGATTCGCCGGCTACGGCTGGCGCGTGGTCGGACCCGTAGACGGACACGACGTCGACGCCGTCGACGGCGCGCTGATCCAGGCGGCCGATGCGCAACACCAGCCCACGTTGATCATCTGCCGCACCACTATCGGCAAGGGTGCGCCGACACGTGCCGGCACCGCCAAGGCGCACGGCGAGGCGCTGGGCGTCGACGAAGTCGCGGCGACGCGCAAGGCGCTCCAGTGGGGACACGGCGCCTTCGAGCTGCCCAAGGCCGCGACCGACTTGTGGGACGCGCGCGCCAACGGGCGCGCCGCACAGGCGCGCTGGAACGAGCGCTTCGCGGCCTATCGCGCGGCGCATCCCGAGCTCGCCGGCGAGCTGCTGCGCCGCTGCGGCGGCGAGCTGCCCCCATCGTTCGACGCGCTGGCGCGCCAGGCCTTGCAGGGCGCGCATGCCAAGGCTGAAGCCGTGGCCACGCGCAAAGCGAGCCAGCTCGCGCTCGAGGTCTTCACGCAAGCCCTGCCGGAGCTGCTCGGCGGCTCGGCCGACCTGACCGGCTCCAACCTGACCAACACCTCGAGCACGCCGGCGCTGCGCTTCAACGCCGACGGCGCGCCGAAGGTGGCGGACGACGGCTCACCGGGCCGCCACATCAACTACGGCGTGCGCGAGTTCGGCATGGCCGCGGTGATGAACGGCCTCGCCTTGCACCGCGGCTTCATCCCGTACGGTGGAACGTTCCTGACGTTCAGCGACTACAGCCGCAACGCCATCCGCATGGCCGCCTTGATGAAGCAGCGCGTGATCCACGTGTTTACGCACGATTCGATCGGCCTCGGCGAAGACGGCCCCACGCACCAGAGCGTGGAGCATGCGGCGGCGCTGCGCCTGATCCCCGGCCTCGACGTCTGGCGTCCGGCCGACACCGCCGAGACCCTGGTGGCATGGCGCGCGGCGATCGCGGCGGCGAATCGACCGACCGCGCTGCTGCTGTCGCGGCAGAACCTGCCGTATGCGCCCAAGCCATCGCTGGATTCGATCGAGCGTGGCGCCTACGTGCTCGCCGAGCCGGCCGAAGTCGGCGCCAACAAGAAGCTGCAGGCCGTGATCATCGCCACCGGGTCGGAGGTGCAGCTCGCGCTGCACGCGCAGGCCGAGTTGGCGCGCGACGGCATCGCGGTGCGCGTGGTGTCGATGCCTTCGACCACGGTGTTCGACCGCCAGGACACCGCCTACAAGACGCAAGTGTTGCCGGCCGGCGTGCCGCGCGTCGCGGTGGAGGCCGGCGTCACCGACGGCTGGTGGAAGTACGGCTGCGCCGCGGTGGTCGGCATCGATCGCTACGGCGAGAGCGCACCCGGTCCGCTGCTGTTCAAGCACTTCGGTTTCACCACGGCCAACGTGGCCGACACCGTGCGGTCGGTGCTCGCACGCTGAGGGGTTTCTTTCTTCACTTGTTCGGAGGTACGAAGCATGACCATCAAAGTTGCCATCAACGGCTACGGCCGCATCGGGCGCAACATCCTGCGTGCGCTGTACGAGTCGGGCCGCAAGGACGTGCAGATCGTCGCCGTCAACGATCTCGGTGACGTCGCGACCAACGTGCACCTGACGAAATACGACACCGCGCACGGCAAGTTCCCCGGCACCGTGAGCGCCGACGGCGACGCGCTGGTGGTCAACGGCGATCGCATCAAGGTGCTGGCGGTGCGCAACCCGGCCGAGCTGCCGTGGAAGGCGCTCGGCGTCGACGTGGTGCACGAATGCACGGGCTTGTTCACGAGCAAGGCCAAGGCCGGGGCGCACCTCGAGGCCGGCGCAAAGAAGGTGATCATCAGCGCTCCGGCCGAGAAGGACGTCGACGGCACGGTGGTCTACGGCGTCAACCACGGCATGCTGAAGGCCTCGCACACGGTGATCTCCAACGCCAGCTGCACCACCAACTGCCTGGCGCCGGTGGCCAAGGTGCTGCACGACAAGCTCGGCATCGTCAGCGGCCTGATGACCACGATCCACAGCTACACCAACGACCAGGTGCTGACCGACGTGTTCCACAAGGACCTGCACCGCGCGCGCGCCGCCGCGATGAACATGATCCCCACCAAGACCGGCGCCGCCGCCGCGGTGGGGCTTGTGCTGCCCGAGCTCAACGGCAAGCTCGACGGCTTTGCGATGCGCGTGCCGACCATCAACGTGTCGGTGGTCGACCTCACGTTCGTCGCGGCCCGCAACACCACCAAGGACGAGGTCAATGCCCTCGTGAAGGAAGCCTCGCAAAGCAGCGCGTGGAAGGGCATCCTCGGCTACTCCACCGAGCCGCTGGTGTCGAGCGATTTCAACCACGACAGCCACAGCTCGGTGTTCGACGCGCCGCAGACGCGGGTGACCAACGGCAACCTCGTCAAGGTCCTGTCCTGGTATGACAACGAATGGGGCTTCAGCAACCGCATGCTCGATACGACCGTGGCGCTGATGGCGGCGAAATAAGCGCGGCGTTTCCCTTGCCCCGTTCGTGGCGTCGCCGGCCCGTCCGGCGTCCTCCGTGGCGCTGATGGCGGCAAATTCGCGTCAGCGCTTTCCTCACCTCATTCGTTGTGCAAGAGCCGCATGCGCGGCTCTTGTCGTGTTGCCGGCCCGTTTTGACTTTACGCAGCGAAACCTACGGCAGCACGCTTTCCGATAGGCTAGACAAATGTGCAGCAGGCCCTGGCAAGGTTGGATGGTGTCGCTGACGCTGGCGCTGCTGGCCGCTTGCGCGGGGCCGGACGCGAAAACGCCGCCTCCTGCAGAGCCCTACCAACGCGTGCTGCTGTACACCGCCGGCGAGTGGCCCGGCGCGGCCGAGGTCGCCGATCGTGCGGCGCGCCTGGCCGGCGTGCCGGTGCGCGAGGCGATGCAACTGGCGCCGCACCGTTATCGCATGTCCTTGTTGTGCGCCGACGCCGATGCCTGCCGCGCCGCGATGGCGCGCATCCGGGCCGATCGCACGTTCGCGGTGGGCATCGATGCCGAAGGCCGCGTGCAGATTCCCGCCAAACCGTCGCGCGACGCCTCGCGCTAGCGGGCCCACCGATGAAAGTGTTTACATGAAGCATCCGTTGTTCGGTCAGGCCCTCGTCCTGTGTGCGGCACTGTCGTTGCCGGCCCTGGCGGCCGCTCCGCTGTCCGGCACGCCCGCGGCATCGAAGTCGGCGCGAGTGATCGTCAAGTTCAAGGGCGACGGCCCGCTGATGCGCGAGAGCGCGCTGTCCGCGCGGGCCGGCGAGTTGCCGCGCGTGCAGCACGCATCAAGGCTGTCGCAGCGCCACGGCGTGGCGATGAGCGACGGCTACCCGGTGGCACCGCGCACGCAGGTGGTGTTCGGGCAGGGGCTGTCCTCGGCCGAGCTGGTGGCCAAGTTGCAGGCGGATCCGGACGTGGAGGTGGCCGAGGTCGACGTGCGGGTCAAGCGTGCGGCGGCGCCGAACGATCCGCTCTACGGGCCGCAGAGCGGCAACGTGACGCCTGCGGCCGGACAGTGGTACCTGCGCAATCCGGCCGTGGACGGACAGGTGTCGTCGATCAATGCCGAGCTGGCCTGGGACCTGACGCTCGGATCTCCGGCCATCGTGGTGGCCGTGCTCGACACCGGCGTGCGCGGCGACCACCCCGATCTGGTGGGCAAGCTGCTGCGCGGCTACGACTTCGTGTCGGAGGACTTCGCCAACAACTTCGCCACCGCCAACGACGGCGACGGGCGCGATGCCGATCCGTCGGACCCCGGCGACTGGGTGACGCAGGCAGAAGTCGACGGCGTGTTCGCCGGTCAAGGCTGCGTGGAAGAACTCAGCAGCTGGCACGGTACGCAGACCGCGTCGCTCGTCGCGGCGGCCACGAATGATGGCGCCGGCATGGCCGGCACCGGGCGCAACGTGCGCGTGATGCCGGTGCGAGTGCTCGGCAAGTGCGGCGGCTTCACCTCCGACGTGATCGCGGCCATGTACTGGGCCGCGGGCTTGGCGATCCCTTCCGGGAGCGACCTGGGCACCGCGCCGACGAACACCACACCGGCAAAGGTGCTGAACCTGAGCCTGGGTTCGGCGCAGTCGTGCAGCACGCTGTATCAGGCAGCCGTGACCGCGGTGACCGGCGCAGGTGCGAGCGTCGTCGTGTCGGCCGGCAACGGCGTGGGCACGGCGGTGGGGCAACCGGCCAATTGCAATGGCGCCATCGGTGTGGGCGGCTTGCGGCATGTCGGCACCAAGGTGGGCTTTTCGGACGTCGGCCCGCAGGTGGCGATTTCTGCACCCGGTGGCAACTGCGTCAATCTCACCGGCGCCTGCTTGTTTCCGATCTTGGGCGCAACCAACAGCGGCACCACGGTGCCGGGGACGAACACCTACAGCGACGGCCTCGACAATCCGTCGTTCGGGACCAGTTTCTCGGCCCCGATGGTGTCCGCCGTTGCGGCGTTGATGCTGTCGCGCAACCCCGAGCTGACGCCAGCCCAGGTGCGCACGACGATGCGGAGCGCAGCGCGGCCGTTCCCGGTGGTGCCCGGTGTGGCGACGTGCCAACCGCCAAGTTCGACACAGCAGAACGAATGCAACTGCACCTCCTCCACCTGCGGCGCGGGCATGCTCGACGCGGCGGCCGCGGTCACAGCCGCCGGTTCTCCGACTCAACCGCGAGCATTGATCTTTACGACACCTGCGATAGTGCTGCCCAACACTTCAATCACAGTGGATGGTTCCACGTCGCTGGGAGGTGCTGCCACCATTTCCAGCTACGAGTGGTCTTTGCCCTTGCAGTCGGGAGGCGTTGTCGCATCGCTTCAAGGGCCTACCAACGGATCTAGCGCGATTGTCAATGTTGTTGGTGAAGGCACATTCACCGTTCGCCTGCGCGTCGGAGCGAATAACGTCTTCCATACGAGCGACTTGGCTGTTGTGGCTGCCACACCGCCCGTTCAACAGCCGAGCAACCCGAGCAACGGCAGCGGCGGTGGCGGCGGCGCGCTGTCGTGGTCGTGGCTGCTCGCGCTGCTGATCGCCTGGGTTGTACTGCGTCCGCGCCGCGCTGTGTAAGTTACAGGGCGCGCCGCACGCCGCGGCTGCGGTGAGATTGCGCAACACGCGCCGCGCTGTGTTCGCCGCGCCACATCACCGCCCGTTCGTGGGTGTTCAGTTACGAGGACGGTGGGAATACTGCGGCCTCGTTGAACACCGTGGCCGTTCCAGTCGTCAACGCCCTTCTGCGCCGTCTGCTCACTGCGCTCGCCGCGCTGGCGTTCGGCGTGGCCGCCCAGGCAGCCGCGCCGCGCGGTTTCATTGTCGAGCTGAAGGACGCCACGCCGCACGGCGCGCCCGAGCGCAACACGGCGCTGCACGCCGAAAAGATCGATGCCGCCGCGCTGCAACGCGAACGCGTGCAACGCGTGATCGCCGCCGCTGGCGTCGCACCCGTCGCAACGCGGCCGCAGGGCCGAGCCGCCCATGTGCTGGACTTCGGCCGGTCGTTGTCACCGGCCGAGACAGATGCGATCCTCGAGCGGCTGCGCGCGTCGCCCGAGATTGCGTGGGCCGAGCCCAACGACCGCGAGCGCGTGCTGCACAACACCACACCGAGCGATCCTTACTTCGCCGGCACCAATGGCCAATGGTGGCTGCACCCTGCCGGCGGCACCGATGCCAACCGCATCGACGCACGTTTGCGCGGCGTGCCGGGCATACAACGCGCATGGACCTGGGCCACCGGCAGCGCGGCCGTGCCGGTTGCGGTGCTCGACACCGGCATCACCGCACACCCGGAACTGCAGGGCATGTGGCTGTCGGGTGCCGACATGGTCAGCGACCCGCAGATGGCCAATGACGGCGGCGGCCGCGACCTCGATCCCACCGATCCCGGCGATTGGGTCAGCGCGTCGGAGAGCGCGCAGGACGCGTTCTCCGGTTGCGACACCGAGCGCAGCTCGTGGCATGGCACGGTCGTGAGCGGCATCCTCGCCGCCCGCACCGACAACAACGAAGGCGTGGCCGCGGTCGGCTGGGACGCCCGCATCGTGCCGGTGCGCGTGGCCGGCAAGTGTGGCGCCGAGGTGGCCGACATCGTCGATGGCATGCGCTGGGCCGCCGGTCTCTGGGTGCGCGACGGCTACCGCGGGTGGCTGCCGCTCAACCCGAACCCGGTGCGCCTGATCAACTTGAGCTTCGGCGGTAACAAGCCCTGCAGTGCGGCCTATCAAAGCACCATCGACGAGCTGCGCGCGCGCGGCGTGTTGGTGGTGACGGCTGCCGGCAACGGCCAGGGCGCGGTGATGCGACCGGCCAATTGCCTCGGCGTGGTTGCGGTGGCCGCGCTCAACCGGGACGGCTTCAAGGCGCGCTACTCCAATTTCGGGTCCGAGGTCACGCTGGCCACGGTGGGTGGCGACAACGCCGGCGCATCGCTCGGCGACGGCGGCCTGTTGAGCCTGTTCAATGCCGGCACCGCGGAGCCGGGCGACAACATCTACGCACGCAGCTTCGGCACCAGCTTCGCCACGCCGGTGGTGGCCGGCACCGCGGCGCTGATGCTGTCGATCAATCCCGACTTGACGCTCGAGCAGTTGGTCGACGGATTGCGCCGGTCGGCGCGGCCGCACGTGGTCTCGCCGTGGCTGCAGGCCTGTTCGATGGACAACTCCGCGAGCTGCCTGTGCACGGCCTCCACCTGCGGCGCCGGCATGCTCGATGCCGAGCAGGCGTTGTTCTATGCGCGCGATCCAGCGGGCTACGTGCCGCCGGCACGCAACGCCGAAGTGCTCGACAGTCCCGAGCTGGCGGCGGGAGCCGAAGCACCGCAGGCGTCGCCGCAGCCGACGCTCGATGCCGCGCCCCAAGCCGGCGGCGGTGCGCTCGGCGCGCTCGGCCTGCTGGCGCTCGCTTGCGCCGTGTGGGCACTGGGCCGCGTCAAGGCGGCGTCGCGCACGGCCTGAAGCCCGAGCCGGCCGGCGGCAGGCTCAGTTGTGTCAGCCGCGCGGCCATCGGACCGTCGGCGCGCTCGACGCGCAGCAGCGTCACGATCACCGGGGTGTTGATCGTCACCACGCGCGACGGCCGCACGCCTTGCTGCTGGATCTGCGCCAGCGCCGCATCGGCCGCGGCACGCGTGTCGAAGCGGCCGAACGACAAGCCCGGCTCGAGGTCGGGTGAACTGGTCACCGGCTCGGCGCTGATCTGCTGGCGCTGCAGTTCGGCGCGCCTGCGCTGCAGCGCGGCGTTGTCGGCGAACCGGCCGTGGTAGACGATGTACGAGCCGCCGCGTTCGCTGCGCTGCTGCGTCCACTCCAGATTGGTGAGCTTCAGATCGCGCAGCGCACGCTCGGCCGCAGCCACCTCCGACGCCGCGAACGGCCCCGCCTCCAGGCACACGGTGGCGCCGCCATCGGTGCCCGGCGCTGCGGCCACGCCGCCCGGCGCACGCTGAGCGGCCGCTGCCTGCAACGCAGCGCTGGCCGCGCTCGGCGTGATCAGCTGCACCGCCTCGGGCCGCACCTGACGCTGCAAACGTTCGGGCTCGCGCTCGCGCGGCAGTGAAAAAAAAGGCAGCCAGTTGAGCGACCACGCCAGCACCAGCACGTTGGCCGCGGCCAGCGCGACCAGCAGCGCACGCATCACGCCGACGGCCCCGCGTGGATCATGGCGCCGGCCCGGCGGCCACCGAGCCATCGGCTTCGTCGGTGGGCCGCACGCTCACGTCACCGGCGCTGATGCTGCGCAACGTGCCGTCCACGCGCACCAGCAGCGCGCCGCTGGCGTCGATGCCCTCGGCCACGCCGCCCGGCAGGTCTTCTGCCGTGGTCGTGACGGCACGTCCGGCCAGGTGGTCGCGGCGCTGAAAGCGCGCGCGGAACGGCGCGAAGCCGGCCTGCTGGAACTGAAGCACCGCCTCGATCCAGGGCCTGGCAATCCGATGCAGCGCGCCGGGTGCATCGATGCCTGGAATGAACTCCTGCAGGCAGGCGAATCCGTTGCTGAGGTCGCTGACCGGCTGCTCGGCCACATTGAGCCCCACGCCGATCACCGCCATGCGCTGCGCGCCGACCGGCACCGATTCGATCAGGATGCCGCCGAGCTTGCGTCCCTGCCCCGAGCCATCGACCCACATCAGATCGTTGGGCCACTTGAGCTCCAGGTGCGGCGCATCGCGCTCATCGCGGGGATCGAGTGCATCGGCCAGGGCCACGCCGATCGCCAGCGACAGCCCCGACCAATCGGGCGGTGCGAACGGCAGCGCGAGCGAACACGTGAGCGACGCGCCGGCGCTCGACTGCCAGCTGCGGCCCCAGCGTCCGCGGCCGCGGGTTTGTTGTTCGGCCACCAGCAGGCACGGCTGCGTGTCACCGGCACGCCGACCGAGCGGCGTGGAGGCGGTCAGCGGCATCGGTCCGCTGATCGGCGGCTCGAGCTCGCCGGGGCGCGATGGCGGGGCGTCGGCCGACCCGCCGGAGCGTCGTGCGCGTTCGACCAGCACCGTGTTGGTCGATTCGCAGCGCGCCAGCACTTCGATCGACAGCCCGGGCAGCAGCGTCGTCAACTCGCTCCACAAGGCCTCGGTGTGCCATGAGATCGATGCGGGTTCTTGCATGGCGTTTCAGGCGCCGCGGCGCTGCCTCGGCCTTGCGTCAGCGCTTGGGCGCGAGCATCGTGCCACGGCAGTCGCGCGCACCGCATCGGCAAGCGAACTGTTTCTTGACTTTCGGCGTGTAGCGCTCGTCGAGCACGAGCCCGTAGTCGTAGAACAGCTCCTCGCCCGGCTTGATGCCGCGCAGCGCCTTGATGAACACGCGGTGGTTCTCTTCGTCGACGTCGGACTCGCAATTGGGATTGCAGGCGTGGTTGATCCAGCGCGCCGCGTTGCCGCCGACGTTGGCATCGATCACGTGCTCCTCGTCGATGTGGAAGAAGAACGTGTGGTCCGGGTCTTTGGGATTGTGCGGGTGGCGCCGCTCGGCCTGCTTCCAGGTGATCATCTCGCCCTTGTATTCGATGATGGTCTCGCCCTTCCGGATCGGGCGGATCGCATAGACGCCGCGGCCGTGCACGCCCGAACGCCGCACCTGGATGCGACGTCCGCTGTCGGCGGCGCCGTTGCTGCCGTTGGATGCGGGGCGGGACTCGACGGGGGAACGCAACGGTTTCGGACGGGTCTTGGGACTGGGCTTTTTCATTGGGTACATTGAAATCAGGCGCGCGCGCGTGTGCGTGCGCGCGCGAGGACGGCAGCGATTGTAGGCACGCGCGGCGGTGCCATCCGCCGCGCCGACACCGGATGCAGGGAACACGAGCGAACCGAACATGGGGAAGTCACTGATCATTGCGGAGAAACCGAGCGTCGCGCAGGACCTCGTGCGCGCCCTCACGCCCATGGCGGGCAAGTTCGACAAACACGCCGACCACTTCGAGAACGAGCGCTACGTGGTCACGTCGGCGGTGGGGCATCTGGTGGAGATCAAGGCGCCCGAGGCCTACGACGTCAAGCGCGGCAAGTGGAGCTTCGCCCACCTGCCGGTGGTGCCGCCGCACTTCGACCTGGCGCCGATCGACAAGTCGAAGTCGCGCCTGAATGCGGTGGTCAAGCTGGTCAAGCGCAAGGACGTGACCGAGCTGATCAACGCCTGCGACGCCGGACGCGAGGGCGAGCTGATCTTTCGCCTGATCGTGCAGTACGCCGGCGGCGACAAGCTGGCCAAGCCGGTGCATCGGCTGTGGCTGCAGAGCATGACGCCGCAGGCGATCCGCGACGGTTTCGAGGCGCTGCGAACCGACGCGCAGATGCACGGCCTGGCCGACGCCGCGCGCAGCCGCTCAGAGGCCGATTGGCTGGTCGGCATCAACGGCACGCGCGCGATGACGGCGTTCAACTCGCGCGACGGTGGCTTCTTCCTCACCACCGTGGGCCGCGTGCAGACGCCCACGCTGTCGATCGTGGTGGAGCGCGAGGAAAAGATCCGCAAGCACGTGCCGCGCGACTACTGGGAGGTGAAGGCCGCCTTCCTGGCGCAGGCCGGCACCTACGAGGGCAAGTGGTTCGACCCCAAGTGGAAGAAGAACGAAGACGATGCGGAGCAACGCGCCGACCGCTTGTGGACCGAGGCCGACGCGCGCGCCATCGAGCAGGCGGTGCGCGGACAGACCGGGCGCGTCAGCGAGGAGAGCAAGCCCAGCACCCAGTCGAGCCCGCTGCTGTACGACCTGACCACGCTGCAGCGCGAGGCCAACGGTCGCTTCGGCTTCTCGGCCAAGACCACGCTGTCGCTGGCGCAGGCGCTGTATGAGAGGCACAAGGCGCTCACCTACCCGCGCACCGACTCGCGGGCGTTGCCGGAGGACTATCTCGGCGTCGTCAAGAAGACGATGTCGGTGCTGGCCGACGCCGACCTGCCGGGACCGATGCGCGAGCTGAGCAGGCACGCCAGGCAGGCGATCAAGGCCGACTATGTCAAGCCGATGAAGCGCGTGTTCGACAACGCCAAGGTGTCGGACCACTTCGCGATCATCCCGACGCTGCAGACGCCCACGCACTTGAGCGAGGCCGAGGCCAAGCTCTACGACCTGGTGGTCAAGCGCTTCATCGCGGTGTTCTTCCCGCCGGCCGAGTACCTGCTCACCACGCGCATCACCAGCGTTGGGGCACATCGTTTCCAGACCAACGGTCGCGTGCTGGTCAATCCCGGCTGGCAGGCGGTGTACGGCAAGGAGGTGCAGGACGAGGATGCCAACCTGGTGCCGGTGCTGCCCGACGAGGCGGTGCGCAACGTCGAGGTGAACGTGCTGGCGCAGAAGACGCGGCCGCCGCCGCGCTACACCGAAGCCACGCTGCTGTCGGCGATGGAAGGCGCGGGCAAGCTGATCGAGGACGACGAGCTGCGCGCCGCGATGCACGACAAGGGCCTCGGCACGCCGGCCACGCGCGCGGCGATCATCGAAGGCCTGATCCTCGAGAAGTACATGCTGCGCGAGGGCCGCGAGCTGGTGCCCACCGCCAAGGCGTTCCAGCTGATGACGCTGCTGCGCGGGCTCGACGTCGAGGACCTGACCAAGCCCGAGCTGACCGGGGACTGGGAGTACCGGCTGCTCGAGATCGAACATGGCCGCTTGTCGCGCGATGCGTTCATGAGAGACGTGGCGGCGATGGCCCAGCGCATCGTGCGCAAGGCCAAGGAGTACGACCGCGACACCATCCCGGGCGACTACGCGACGCTGCACACGCCCTGCCCCAACTGCGGCGGCGTGGTGAAGGAGAACTACCGCCGCTTCGCCTGCGAGGCTTGCGACTTCAGCATCACCAAGATCCCGGGTGGGCGCAGCTTCGAGATCGCCGAGGCCGAAGCGTTCCTGCGCGACAAGAAGATCGGGCCGCTGGAGGGCTTTCGTTCCAAGGCCGGCTGGCCGTTCTCGGCCGAGTTGCGACTGGTGTTCGACGACGAGATCCGCAACTGGAAGCTCGAGTTCGATTTCGGCGAGGAGGCGCGCCGCGCGCAGGAAGACGGCGAGCCGGTGGACTTCTCCGGACAGACGTCGATCGGGCCCTGCCCCAAGTGCAAGGGCAGCGTGTTCGAACACGGCACCAGCTATGTCTGCGAACGCGCCACCGGACCGAAGCAGACCTGCGACTTCAAGAGCGGCAAGATCATCCTGCAGCAGCCGGTGTCCAACGAACAGATGCACAAGCTGTTGACCGGCGGACGCACCGACCTGCTGGACAACTTCATCTCCAACAAGACGCGGCGCAAGTTCAAGGCCTACCTCAAGTTCGACGCGCAACAAGGCAAGGTGGTGTTCGAGTTCGAGCCGCGGCCGCAGCGCGCCGGCAAGGGCAGCGCGGCAAAGGGTGCGGCACCCGCTCCTGCGGCGTCCGCACCGGCGCCGGCCAAGAAGGCGGCCAAGCAGGCGGCTGCCAAGACCGAAGACGCCAGGCCCGCGACCAAGAAGACGGCAGCCAAGAAGGCGGCTGCGAAGAAGACCGCGGCGCGCAAGAGCGGCAAGGGCTGACGGCACGACAGGCGCGGCCCATGTCGTGGCTCGTGCTGCAGAAGCTGCTGGCGATGTTCATCGTCGTCGCGCTCGGCTGGTGGGCCGGGCGCAGGCGCTGGCTGGGCGATGGCGACAGCGCGCGCGTGCTGGCCAACTCGGCCTTCATGATCTTCGTGCCGGCACTGCTGTTTCGCACCGCGGCGCGGCTCGATCTGGCGGCCCTGCCGTGGCGCACGCTGGCGGCGTTCTTCGTGCCGGCGTTGCTGACGATGCTGGGGGTCTACGCGGTGTTCCGGCTGCGCGACCATGCCGCCCATCCGGCGCGCGCCTCGGTGCGCGCCATCACCGCGAGCTACGGCAACGCGGTGCAGGTGGGCATTCCGCTGGCCACTGCGCTGTTCGGCGAAAGCGGCCTCGGCCTGCACCTCACGCTGGTGAGCCTGCACGGCCTGGTGCTGCTGACGGTGCTGACGACGCTGGTCGAACACGACGTGGCGCGCTCGCAGTCCGCTGCTTCGGTCAGCGCATGGCACACGATGGTGCGCAACATGGTGACCCATCCGGTGGTGCTCCCGCTGGTGGTGGGCCTCGCCTTCAACGCCGCCGGCGGGGTGCTGCCGGAGTTGATCGACCAGTTGTTGCAGGTGCTGGGGGCGGCGGTGGTGCCGGTGTGCCTGGTGCTGATCGGCCTGTCGTTGCAGAGCTACGGCTTGAAGGGGCCGGTGGCGACCGCGCTGCGCCTGTCATTGGTGAAGCTGCTGCTGATGCCGGCGCTGGTGCTGCTGTTGGCGCACTGGGGCTTCGGCCTTTCCGGTGCGCCGTTGTCCGTGGTGGTGCTGATGGCCGCACTGCCGGTGGGCAGCAACGCGTTGATCTTTGCGCAGCGCTACCGAGCCGACGAAGCCGAGGCCACGGCGGCGATCGTGGTGTCGACGTTGGCTTTTGCGCTCACCGCGCCGCTGTGGCTTGCGGCCTTGGCGCATCTGTAGCGCCGGTGGGACAATGCCGCTCGCCGGATCCTCATGAAACCCACCGACATTCCTGTGTACATCGCCCATCTGGGCACCGCCGCGCGCGCGGCGTCGGCCGCGATGGCGCGCGCGCCGCTGGCGGCGCGCAACGCGGCGCTGCGCGAACTGGCGCGCCTGTTGCGCGCTGAAGTTCCGGCGCTGACGCAGATCAACGACGAAGACGTGGCGGCCGCGCGCGACTCCGGCCTGCAAGGCGCGCTGGTCGATCGGCTCAAGCTCACGCCGGCGATCATCGAGACCGTTGCCCAGGGCTGCGAGCAGATCGCAGCGATGCCCGACCCGATCGGCGAGATCAGCGAGCTCAAGCGCCAGCCGAGTGGCATCCAGGTGGGACGCATGCGCGTGCCGCTCGGCGTGTTCGCAATGATCTACGAGAGCCGCCCCAACGTGACGATCGAGGCCGCGTCGCTGGCCATCAAGAGCGGCAACGCCGCGATCCTGCGCGGCGGCTCCGAGGCGCTGGCATCCAACCAGGCACTGGGCCGTCTGGTGGAGCGTGCGCTGGCGCTGGCGGGGCTGCCGACCGAGGCGGTCCAGGTGGTCGCCACGCCCGACCGCGCCGCCGTGGGCTGCTTGCTCGGCTTGAAGGAACACGTGGACGTGATCATCCCGCGCGGCGGCAAGAGCCTGATCGAGCGTGTGGCGGCCGAGGCCAAGATGCCAGTGATCAAGCACCTCGACGGCAACTGCCATGTCTACGTCGACGCGCAGGTCGATCTGGCGATGGCGCTCAAGGTCACCGACAACGCCAAGACGCAGAAGTTCAGCCCGTGCAACGCCGCCGAGTCGCTGCTCGTGCATGCCGGCCAGGCCGATGCGTTCCTGCCGCGCATCGCGGCGCTGTTTGCGGCCAAGGGCGTCGAGATGCGCTGCGACGGGCGTGCGCTGGCGGCGGTGCGCGGCGTGCCCAAGCTGAAGGCCGTGCCGGCTCAGGAGTCCGACTGGTCCGAGGAGTACCTGGCGCCGATCATCAGCGTGAAGATGGTCGATAGCCTGGACGAAGCCATCGCGCACATCAACCGCTACGGCTCGCACCACACCGATGCCATCCTCACCGAGAACCACGCGCATGCGATGCGTTTTCTGCGCGAGGTCGACTCCGCCAGCGTGATCGTCAATGCCAGCACGCGCTTCGCCGACGGCTTCGAGTACGGCCTCGGCGCGGAGATCGGCATCTCCACCGACAAGTTCCACGCGCGCGGACCGGTCGGCCTCGAGGGACTGACGTCGCAGAAGTGGATCGTGCTGGGCGACGGCGAGCTGCGCGCGTGAGCGTCCTGGGCCTGCTCCGGTGAACTCCACACAATGGCTGCTGCTGGCCGCGCTGGTGGTCAGCATCTTCTGGATGGTGGGCGCGCACAACCGCATCGTCGGCCTGCGCGCCGCGATCGCCGAGGCCTGGGCGCAGGTCGATGCGCTGCTGGAGCAGCGCGGCCAGGCGATTCATGCGCTGTCCGATGCGTTGTGGGAGCTGTGGCCCACCGGCCGCGGTTCGGTCGATGCGCTGCGCTCGGCGCAGGCGCAGCTGCACGCCGGCGTGCAGGCGGTGCGCGTGCGGCCCTCGCGTGCCGCGACCGCGGCCACGCTGGCCAGCGCCGAGGCCGCGCTCAATGCCACGGTGGCGCGTGTGCTGAACCAGGTGGAGTCCGATCCGGCGCTGCACGCGCAGGAGACCGTGGCCACGCAGATGCTCGCGTTGTTCGCGTTCGGGCCGCGCCTGCTCGAGGCGCGCCAGCGCTTCAACCAGGCCAGCACCGCCTACAACGAGGCCATCGGCCAGTTCCCCACGCGCCTGCTGGCGCCGGTGTTCCGCTTCGAAGCGGCCGGCACGTTGTGAGTGAATGATGGCGGCTGACCCCGAAGACAAGCCGGTGCCCGCGCATGCTGCGGCAGCGCTGGCGCCGAGCGTGCCCGATCCGGTGCAGCAGGCGCAGTTGCGCGCCCGCCTGGCGCAGGTGGCCGGGCCGGGGCAGTTGCATGCCGGCGTGCTGGCCCTGCTGCTCACGCCAGGCCGCGCCCGCGAGCTGGCGGTGTGGCGCGATGAATGCCGGCACACGGTGGGCGCCAAGGAGTTGCGCAACGAGCTGATCAAGCTGCCACCGTCCACGCGCGTGCCGTGGCTCGAGAAGTTCGTCGCGCGGGTGGCGCAGGGACCGCTGGAAAAGCGCCAGCAGCTGCTGCGCGCGGTGCGCCGCCTGATCGCCGCCGACGGCCGCGCGCTCGCGCTCGATCGCTTGCGCTGGCTCGCGATCCGCCACGCCTTGGGTGACGTGCGCGCCATCGCACAGCCGGCCGCGGCCGACGTCGACCTCGACGGGCTGGCCACCGAGACCGCGCGCCAGATCGGGCGCTTTGCCGCCTTCCTGTCGCGCATCGTGCCGTCGCCGGAGATCGACCTCGACGTGGTGTCGGGCACGCAGGCCAGCGGCGAGCGCTGGTGGCTCGAGGTGATGAAGCCCTGGCCCGACGCCGGCGCCACGCGCGACATGCCCGATGCCAACGCGCTGGTGGCCGCGTTGCACGATGTGCAGGCGCTGCCGTGGATGCTGCGGCCGGTGCTGGTGCGGCGCTGGGTCGAGGCCGCCGTGGCGCTGTCGCCTGCGGGCCAGCTCGGCGCGCCGGCGGCCGAGGCGCTGCGCATCGCCGCGCACCTGCTGGAAAGCCCGCTGCCGCCGGTGGTGGCGGCCTGTTTCGAGAACCTCGACGTGGCCTGAACCGCGGGTGCCCTTGCCGGGCCCCAGCCTGTCGTTTACCCCAATGCGTCCGCACTTGGCGGCCGTACATATTGTTATGTGCTTATATCCGGATGTATAGTGCGCAGCTGCACGGACCGGATCGCATGCAAGACGCCTTTCCCATCAGCACAACCGGGCGCTGGCTGAAAGCGCCCGAAGGCTTCATTGGCCCGGCGTCGGTTGCACGCGTCGCCGAAGAGGCGCGTCGCGGCCGGCGCGATTTCATCCGCAGCGCGTTTGCCGCCGCACTGGCCGGCGGCACCGCGGCGGCAGCACACGCGCAGTCCAACCCGGTGCCCGCGGCCGGCGGTGACCCCAACATCCTGGACCTGCCGGAACACAGCCGCGGACTGGGCAAGCCGGTGGCTGCCGACGGATACGGCAAGCCGTCGCAGTACGAAGGCAACGTGCAGCGCCGGCAGAGTCCGGGTCTGACGCAGACCGCCCAGTCCTCGGTGTCGTTCGCGCCGCTGCAGTCGCTGTTCGGCATCGTCACGCCCAACGGGCTGCACTTCGAGCGCCACCACCAGGGCTGGTGGGACATCGACCCGTCGAAGCACCGCTTGATGCTCAACGGCTCGGATGCGCGGCTGCTGAAGACGCCGATGGTCTTCACCATGGACGAACTGATGCGCCTGCCGTCGGTGTCGCGCTTCCACTTCATCGAGTGCGGCGCCAACACCGGCATGGAGTGGGGCAACGTCGCGGTGCCGACCGTGCAGTACACGCACGGCATGCTCAGCTGCTGCGAGTTCACCGGTGTGCAGCTGCGCACGCTGCTGGAGCTGGCCGGCGCCGACTTCAAGCGCGGCCGCTTCGTGCTGGCCGAGGGCGCGGATGGGTCGTCGATGACACGCACGATCCCGATGGAGCTGGTCGAGCGCGGCGAGGTGCTGGTGGCCTATGGCTGCAACGGCGAGATGCTGCGCCCGGAGAACGGCTACCCGCTGCGGCTGGTGGTGCCCGGCGTGCAGGGCGTCAGCTGGGTCAAGTACCTGCGCCGCCTCGAAGTGGGCGACCGGCCCTACGGCACCAAGGACGAGACGCTGCACTACGTGGACCTGATGCCCGATGGGAAGCACCGCCAGTACACCAGCATCCAGGAGTGCAAGAGCGTGGTCACGACGCCGTCGGGCGGCCAGGTGCTGCTCGACCGCGGCTTCTACAACATCACCGGCCTGGCGTGGTCGGGGCGCGGCAAGATCAAGCGCGTCGACGTGTCGGTGGACGGCGGGCGCAACTGGCGCAGCGCGCGCCTGCAGGCGCCGGTGATGGACAAGTGCCTGACCCGCTTCAATCTCGATTGGGTGTGGGACGGCAAGCCGGCGATCGTGCAAAGCCGCGCCATCGACGACACCGGCTACGTGCAGCCCACCTATCGCCAATTGCGCGCGGTGCGCGGCTCGCGCTCGATCTACCACAACAACGCGATCCAGTCGTGGCTGGTCACCGAAAGCGGCGAGGTGCGCAATGTGCAGCTTTCGTAGCGCCAGCGCGGCCGTCGCTCTGCTGCTGGCGACGACCGTGTGTGCGCAGCCCGGTGAATACCCCGGCATCGGCCGCAAGGCCACCGACAAGGAGGTGGCCGCGTGGGACATCGACGTGCGGCCCGACTTCAAGGGCCTGCCCAAGGGATCGGGCAGCGTGACCCAGGGCCAGGCGTTATGGGAAGAACGATGCGCCAGCTGCCATGGCGTGTTCGGCGAATCCAACGAGGTGTTCCAGCCTTTGGTGGGTGGCACGACGGCCGACGACGTGAAGCGCGGTCGCGCCGCACGCCTGACCGACGCGTCGTTTCCCGGTCGCACCACGCTGATGAAGCTGTCGACCGTGTCGACGCTATGGGACTACATCAATCGCGCGATGCCCTGGAATGCGCCGAAATCGCTGAAGACCGACGAGGTGTATGCGGTGACCGCGTTCCTGTTGAATCTCGGCGGCGTGGTGCCCGACGATTTCGTGCTCTCCGACGCCACGATGGCGCAGGCACAGCGGCGGCTGCCCAACCGTGCCGGCACGACAATGGCCCACGCGTTGTGGCCGGGCGCAAACAGCGCGCGCACGGCCCCCGACGTCAGGGCCCGTGCGTGTCAGCGTGATTGTGTCGCCGAGCCCAAGGTGGCATCGCTGCTGCCCGACCACGCGCGCAACGCGCACGGCAACCTCGCCGAGCAGAACCGTGCGGTGGGGGCGCAGCGCGGCATCGACACGGCGCGCCCGGCAGACGACGATGACGGCATTGCACGCAAACTTGATAGCACCACCGTGGCCGTCAAGCCGGCCGCTGGCGCGTCGAGCGCATGGGCGCTCGCCGGCAAGCACGGCTGCACCGCGTGCCATGGCTTGGAGGGCAAGCTGATCGGGCCGGGATTCCGCGACGTCGGACGCAAGCACGCCGCGCGCGACGATGCGGTGGTGTACCTGCAGGACAAGATCCGTAGCGGCGGCGCGGGTGCGTGGGGCACGATGCCGATGCCGCCTCAGAATCTGCCGGAGTCCGACGCGAGGACGCTGGCGCAGTGGATCGCACAGGGTGCGCGGCAGTGAAACCTGGCCGGGGTGCGGCCGAGGACGAGCAGGACGGAGAGAGCATGTCAGATCCGATGCGAATCCGCGCACAGGTCGCCGGCGACAAGGCGACGGTGCGCGTGCTGATGAGCCACGAGATGGAAACCGGCCAGCGCAAGGACGGCGCGGGCAAGACGATTCCGGCCTGGTTCATCCAGGAGGTGAGCGCGCAGCTCAACGGCAAGCCGGTGCTGAGCGCGCAGTGGGGGCCGGCGGTGTCGAAGAACCCGTTCCTGCAGTTCGCGATCAAGGGAGCCAAGGCGGGCGACAAGGTCGCCGTGACATGGGTCGACAATCGCGGCGACAAAAGAACCGACGAAGCCACCGTCAGCTGATGCTGGCGTGCGGTGTGCCGTCGTGCGTGCACCGCTGTGCATGCGCGTTGTCCCGTAGCCCGGATGGGTAATATGGAAAATGCGCAGCCGACGGGACGGTGTGCGCAGTTATGGTTGTGCGTGCGGTGCACGCGCGCCTCAATCGAGATCAGGAGTTGGAACACATGCAGACCAGACGCGAGGTATTGACGCACGGTGCCCGGGTGGCGGCGCTGCTGGCGAGTGCCGGGATGCTGCCGGGGCTGGCGCGCGCGGCGTGGCCGCAGGCCGCGTTCGAGGCCAAGAGCCTGGCCGATGCGGTCAAGGCGCTCGGTGGTGCGGCGCCGGTGGAGAGCAAGGACGTGACGCTGACCGGGCCGGACATCGCCGAGAACGGCGCGGTGGTGCCGCTGGCGTGTGCCTGCGCGCTGCCGGGCGTCAAGCGGCTGCTGCTGTTGGTGGAGAAGAACCCCAACACGCTGGCGGCGGTGTTCGACGTGACCGATGCGGTGGAGCCGAACTTCTCAACGCGGGTGAAGATGGGTCAGTCGAGCAACGTGTACGCGGTGGCCATGATGGGCGACGGCAAGGTGCTGTACGCGCAGAAGGAAGTCAAGGTCACGCTGGGCGGCTGCGGTGGGTGAGCCCGGACGCATGAGCGTCCCTGCGGACGGTCATGCGCCTGGCGAGCTGCGCCGGCATGCAAGCCGGCGCGTGGGTGCATAGGCAAGGAGAGAACATGGCAGATCCGATGCGAATCCGCGCGCAGGCCGCCGGTGACAAGACCACGGTGCGCGTGCTGATGAGCCACGAGATGGAAACCGGCCAGCGCAAGGACAGCGCGGGCAAGACGATACCGGCGTGGTTCATCCAGGAAGTCAGCGCCACGCACAACGGCAAGCCGGTGCTGAGCGCGCAGTGGGGGCCGGCGGTGTCGAAGAACCCGTTCCTGCAGTTCACGATCAAGGGGGCCAAGGCGGGCGACAAGGTCGCCGTGACGTGGGTCGACAACCGCGGCGACAAAAGAACCGACGAAGCCACCGTGAGCTGATCCGCGCGGCCCCAGCATGAAGGAGACAAACCGAGTGAGAGTCATCGCTGTGTGCGCGCTGAGCGCAATCGCTGTGGTCGGCGCCGGTGCGCAGGCGCAGAAGTCTGCCGCCGACGGCATCGCCGAGTACCGCAAGATGCTGGAGGATGGCAATCCGGCCGAGCTGTTCGAGGCCAAGGGTGAGGCGCTGTGGAAGCAGAAGCGCGGCCCGAAGAATGCGTCGCTCGAGGCCTGCGACCTTGGCAAGGGCCCGGGCGTCGTGAAGGGCGCCTTCGTCGAGCTGCCACGCTACTTCGCCGACACCAAGAAGGTGCAGGATCTCGAGTCGCGCCTGGTCAGCTGCATGGAGACCTTGCAGGGCCTCAACGGCGCCGAGATCGCCAACACGCCGTTCGGCCGCGGCGAGCAGAACAACGTCACGGCGCTGGCCACCTACGTGGCCGCTGCATCGCGCGGCATGCGCTTCAACCTGCCGCAGTCGCACGCCGAGGAGCGGCGCTCCTACGAGATCGGCAAGCGGGTGTTCTTCTTCCGCGGCGGGCCGTACGACTTCTCGTGTGCGTCTTGCCACGGCGAAGACAGCAAGCGCATCCGGCTGCAGGATCTGCCCAACCTGACCAAGAACCCGGGTGATGGCATCGGCTTCGCGGCGTGGCCCGCATACCGCGTCAGCAACGGCCAGATGTGGAGCATGCAACTGCGCCTGAACGACTGCTACCGCCAACAGCGCTTTCCGTTTCCGGGCTTCGGCTCGGAGGCAACGATCGCGGTCAGCACGTACATGGGCGTGAATGCCAAGGGCGCGGAGTCGATCGCGCCTTCGATCAAGCGTTGAGCGGGAGCGGCAATGAAGTTCACAACCACCGGGGGCATCGTATTGGCGGGCGTGCTGGTGTCGGGCTGCGCGTCGACGCCTTCTTCGGCCGAGCTCGATCGCCAGGCCTCGATGGCCATCAAGGCGTCGTTCCGCGACCAGGGCATCGCCAAGGTCGATCGTTTGAATCAGGACCAGGGCCAGCAGGCGTGTTCGTCGGCCACGGCGCCGCCACCTGAAGTGGCCAAGCAGATCGAGGCCGCTTCGCTGGCCGGCGTGAAGTGGCCCGGCGGCGGCCAGTACCTGGGCGACTGGCGCCAGGGCGAGAAGCTGGCGCAAAACGGTCGCGGCATGACGTGGACCGACAAGTCGGCCGACCCCAAGGACAACGGCGCCAACTGCTACAACTGCCACCAGATCGACAAGAAGGAGATCTCCTTCGGCACCATCGGCCCGAGCCTGTGGAACTACGGCAAGCTGCGTGGCGTGAAGGACGTGACCGACCCGTCGTCCGCCGCCATCGTGCAGTACACCTGGGCCAAGCTGTGGAACAGCAAGGCCTATGCGGCGTGTTCGAACATGCCGCGCTTCGGCCACATGGGGCTGCTCAACGAGCAGCAGTTGCGCGATGTGATGGCGTTGCTGCTCGACCCGAAGTCGCCCGTGAACCAGTGAGCCGCATCGCGCCGGCGCCAGCCCGCTGCGGCGGGCTTTTTCGGCCGCAGTACATAAGCCGAGACTTATCATGACCTTGAGCAAGCGCGAGTTTCTGCAGGTGTTGGCCGCGGCATCGGCCGCGGGCATGGGGCTGGCGCGTTGGGGCGATGCCGATGCGCAGAGCGCGCAGGCCGCGCTGTACGACGTGCCCGGGGCCTTCCAAGGTGCGGGCGCGGTGTCGCTGCTGCACTTCACCGACTGCCACGCGCAGCTCAAGCCGATCCGCTTTCGCGAGCCCAGCGTCAACCTGGGCGTCGGCACGTTGCAGGGCCAGTGGCCGCACCTCGTGGGCGAACGGCTGCTGAAGGCCGCCGGCGTGCCGGCCGGCTCGAATCTGGCGCACGCGTTCACACACCTCGACTTCGAGGCCGCCTCGCGCCGCTTCGGCAAGGTGGGCGGCTTCGCGCACCTGGCCACGCTGGTCAAGCGGCTCAAGGCGCAGCGGCCTGGAGCGCTGCTGCTCGACGGTGGCGACACCTGGCAGGGGTCGGCGACGTCGTTGTGGACGCAGGCGCAGGACATGGTGGAGGCCTGCAAGCTGCTCGGCGTCGACGTGATGACCGGCCACTGGGAATTCACCTACGGCATGGAGCGCGTCAAGCAGATCGTCGACAAGGACCTGAAAGGCCGCATCGACTTCGTCGCGCAGAACGTCAAGACCGCCGACTTCGGCGACCCGGTGTTCGCGCCCTACGTGATGCGCGAGATCAACGGGGTGCCGGTGGCGATCGTCGGCCAGGCCTTCCCGTACACGCCGATCGCCAACCCACGCTACCTGGTGGCCGACTGGAGCTTCGGCATCCAGGACGACAACCTCCAGAAGGTGGTCGACGAGGCGCGTGCCAAGGGCGCGCAGGTGGTGGTGGTGTTGTCGCACAACGGGATGGACGTGGACTTGAAGATGGCCACGCGGGTGCGCGGCGTCGACGCGGTCCTGGGTGGCCACACGCACGACGGCGTGCCGGTGGCGGTGCCGGTGAAGAACGCGGGCGGCACCACGCTGGTCACCAACGCGGGCAGCAACGGCAAGTTCCTCGGCGTGATGGACCTGCAGGTCAAGGGCGGCAAGGTGGCCGACTACCGATACCGGCTGCTGCCGGTGTTCTCCGAGCTGCTGCCCGCCGATGCGGCGATGGATGCACTGATCACGAAGCTGCGCGCGCCGTACGAGGCCAAGCTGAGCGAGAAGCTCGCGGTGACCGACGGCCTGCTCTATCGGCGCGGCAACTTCAACGGCAGCTGGGATCAGCTGATCTGCGATGCGCTGATCGACGTGCAGGGCGCCGAGATCGCGTTCTCGCCGGGCTTTCGCTGGGGCACCAGCCTGCTGCCGGGCGACACGATCACGCGCGAGTTGCTGATGGATCAGCTCGCGATCACTTACCCGTATGCCACGCTCACCTCGATGAACGGAGAAACGATCAAGACCGTGCTCGAAGACGTCGCCGACAACCTGTTCAACCCCGATCCCTACTACCAGCAGGGCGGCGACATGGTGCGCGTGGGCGGCCTGACCTACACGATGAATCCCGCCGGGAAGATGGGTTCGCGCATCAGCGACATGCGGCTGAACGGCAAGCCGATCGAAGCGGGCAGGACCTACAAGGTGGCCGGCTGGGCGCCGGTGGCCGAGGAGGCGCGCCATGCGCCGGGTGTCAGGCCGGTGTGGGAGCTGGTCGAGGCGTGGCTCAAGATCCAGGGCGGGCGCGTCAAGCCGCGGCGCATCAACACGCCGGCGCTGCTCGGCATGGCGGGCAACTCCGGCAGCGCCGAAGCGACGTGAAGCCGCTGGCAGTCGCACGAGCCTTCGCGCTGTTGCTGGCAGGCGGGCTCGGCAACGCGGCCGCACAGGCCCCGGATGCCGAGCGAGCGCTCGAGATCGTCCAGGGCAAGTGCTTCATCTGCCATGGCACCGATGGTGAAAGCTCGAGCCCGGTCTTCCCGCGGCTGGCCGGCCAGCATGCCGGCTACATCGAGCGGCAGCTGGCCGACTACCAATCGGGCCGGCGCAAGAGCGACACGATGCGCCCGATGGTGCGGGATCTGTCGGCGGCCGACTTTGCGCTGCTGGGCCGCTACTTCGAGTCGCGCCCGGCGCAGTCGCATCCGGTGGCCGACGGCGAGCTGGCGCAGGTGGGATGGTTCATCTTCAGCCGCGGCAACCCGTACTCGGGCGTGCCGGCGTGCACCTCGTGCCACGGCGCCAAGGGACAGGGCAGCGAGACGCTGCCGCGCCTGGCCGGCCAGCACGCGGCCTACATCGAGAACCAGCTGAAGAAGTTCAACGCCCGCGAGCGCACCAACGACAACGCGGTGATGCACTCGGTCGCCTCGAAGCTCACCGAGCTCGAGGCCAAGGCCGTGTCGGCCTACATCGCGGGACTGAAATGAACAGGCCCTAGAACCTGCGTCCCCACGACAGGCCGAAGCTGGTCTGCTTCATGCCGATGGTCTCGTTGCCGCCTCCGCCCGGCCCGAAGAAGGCCGGCGAGTTGAACATCGAGGGCCCGGTGACGCTTTGGCGTGGTGCGATCATCAGCGCACCGGTCAACTCGCTGTCCTTGGCCAGCGCGTAGGTGAAGCCGGCCGTGTAGTGTGTCTTCATCACGCCAGGAGCCAGGATGTTGAAGGTGACGTCGGCGGGGGTGATGGGGTTGTCGCCGCGGTTGTAGCCAGCGCGCAGCGTCCAGGTGTCGCTAAGGCGCCAGATCACGCCGAGCTTGAACACGTCGATGTCCTGCCAGCCGAAACCGGGCCCGTTGGCCGCACCGAGCGGCGCGGCGTTCGAGCTCGGGTTGCCGACCGCGGGAACGCCGCTGTAGTTGATGCGGCCGACGTCGAGCGCGAGGGTCCACGCCGGCAGCGGCGAGAAGGCGAGCCCCACGCTGTAGTGCTCGGGGATGTCGAAGTCGCCGTTGCCGGCGAACAGGCCGCTGTACTTGTCGAAGCGGCCCATGTTCATCTTCGGCGCGTACGCCGCACCGATGCTCAGCGTGTCGGTGATGCGGCCCTGGTAGCCCACCTGGATACCGACGCCGCTGGAGCTGTCGTAGCCGTTGTTGCTGACGTTCGCCGGTGCGCTGCTCAGGCCGGCGAAGGCTTGTGCGCCGACGATCTTGAACCGCTGGTAGCCCAGTTGCAGCGCCACGCCCACCGCATGCCGTGGATGGATTTTGTAGGCCAGCGTCGGCGCGACGATCAGCTGCGACAGGTCCACGCCGAGCGTGCCGCTGCCGCACAGCATGTTGGCCGGCGCCACCGTGGTCGGCCCGGTCGGGCATTGGAACGATCCCTGCGGATAAGTGGTGTTCATGCCGCCGTGGCCATAGACGCTGACGCCCACCGACAGGTCGCTGTTGACCATGTGGTTGTAGCCGAACTCCGGCACGAAGAAGCGTGTCTTGTCACTCTCGACCTTGCCGTTGATCGACGCGACGCCCGCGCCGCTGCGCTCGGCGTCGCGCTTGGGCATGAAGACGTCCAACCCCACATCCATGCGGGCACCGGCCCACACCATCGCCGCCGGGTTGGTCGCGCCGCCGAGGCTGTCTTCGGCCAATGCGGTGGATGCGCCGCCCATGCCCTTGGCCTTCATGCCGTAGCCGTGCGGCAGGTAGCCGTTGGTCGCAAACGCCGGGGCGGCCAAACAGGCCGCAGCCGCCGGCAGGAATCGAAGCAGGGATCGTGGGGTGTTCATCGTTGTCTCCGGTTGAAAAATCCTGAAGCGGCGGTCGATTCGTCGAGATCACGTGCCGCGCTGTGGTCACCAGCGCGCCAGCAGACGTCCGTCGACGATCTTGTTTTCCCACTGGTGCAGCGGCCGATCGCCCTTGGCGGTGCAGCGCCCCGTGCGCACGTCGAACGACCACTCGTGCTTCGGGCAGGTCAGCTGCGTGCCCTGCAGTGCGAGGTGCGGGATGTTGGTGGTCTGGTGCGGGCAGCGGCTGTCGAACACCTTCCAGCCGTCGTCGCCGTGATGCACGAACAAGCCTCGGCCATCGCAATCGACGCGTGTCACGCCGCCCGGCGCGAGGCCGGTGATCGCCATCACGTCGTGCCACCTGCCCTCGGCACCCAGCGCCGCCGGCTGGAACTCCGGCAGGCCCATCTCGAGCAGGATGTCCACCGCCCACACGATCTTGGCCAGCCCGAGCGCGGGAAACGCCATCAGCAGCGCATCGAGGATCTCGGCCGGCGTGCAGCCGTCGCGCAGCGCGCGGCCGAGGTACTGGCGAAAGCCGCGTTCGGTCTGCGCATGCACCTTGGTGATCACCGAGATCAGGTCGCGCGTCTTCGGATCCAGGTGCTTGCCGCAATCCTTGAGGAAGGCGAAGTAGTGCCCCATCGCCTGCGGGCGGGCCTTGACGAGGTAGTTCAGTGCGTCGCTCATACCGATTCACGGGCTGCCGAGGGATGGATGGACATGAACCAGCACCGGGCACTCGGCCAGTCCGATGACCTTCTGCGTGGTGCCGCCGATGCCGATGCGTGGCCGCCGATCGCCGCGCCGGCGCGCGATCACCAGCAGATCGGCGTTGCAGGCCTTGGCCGCCGGCAGGATCTCGCTCGCGGCACGCCCGACCCGCACCTCGCCGTCGACGGCCGGGCAGATCGCGGCGGCCCGGTGCTGCAGCGCTGCGAGCACGCGCCCGGCGTGCTCGGCCCCGGCCGCGTCACCGGCCACACACAGCACGCGCAAAGGCTGGTGGCATTCCGACGCAATGCCCGCCGCCAGGGCGAGGCTGGTGTCGTCCGGCGACTGCGGATCGATCGCCACCATCACGCGCTGGGTCCACATCTGCGCCTGCCGCGGGACGATCAGCACGCTGCACGGCGCTTGTGCGGCGACCTTGCTGACCATCTCGCCAACCAGCAGCTTGGCCAGGAAGCCGCGCTTGCCGCGGCGCCGAATCACGATCAGATCGGCGCCACGTTGGCGCGCTTCGTCGATGATCTCGACATCCGGCTCGGGCCCGCGGCGCACCGCAACGTCCAACGCCACCCCCTGCGCGCGCGCCAGCGCCTCCAGCGCATCGCGGCGCAGCGCCGCCTCGGTGTCCGCCCGGGCCGCCAGTTGGGGCGCGGCGACTTCGAACTCCGGGTTGCTCACCACCGGCAGCACCGCGGCCAGCGGCAGCGCGCACCGGCGCGCCAGCGTCAGCGCCAGCGCTTCGGCACCAGCATCGAACTCGGTGTGCTCGGTGGCCAGCAGCAAGCGAGCGAACGGTGCGGCCATCAGTGCACTCCGATCAGCCAGCCCGAAGCGGCCAGCACCACCACCATCACCTCGGCCACGCACACCGCGGCGAAGGCCTTGTCGCCGCGCGCCAGGTACAGCGGCACCAGCGCCAGCAGGCAGGCCACCGAGCAGCCGGCCAGGATCGCGATGCCGAGCAGGCCCGCCATGTCACCACGGTGCACCAGCGCGAGCCAGCCCCAGCCGGTGGGCGTGTTCGACAGCTCGAGGAAGCGGTCCACCGGGTGGACCCACAACTCGGGCAAGCGCGACATCTCGATGTGCGGCTCGGAGAGGCCCAGCAGATAGGCCGCGAAACTCAGCAGCAGCACCGCCAGCCCGGCGCGGGTGCCCCACGCCTGCCACTGCGCGTAGCGTTCCTGCTCCGGCGGCTGAACCAGCACGTCGCCGGGGTTCTTCATGGCCACACCCCGGCGCCTTTGAGCAAGGCGCGGGCGCCGGCGAACAGCAGCACGGCGATCACGAGGCGCCGGATCACCGATCCCTTGAGCACGCTGAGCAGCCGCGCGCCGATGCGGGCACCGAGCATCATGCCCACCACCGACGGCACCGCGATCATCGGCAGCACAGCGCCTTTGTGGATGTACACCCAGGCCGCCGCCGAATCGACCAGCGACAGCACCACGCTCGAGGTTCCGGCGGCCACCTTCAGCGGCGCGCCCATCAGCAGGTTCAGCGCCGGCACGTTGGCCCAGCCAGCGCCGATGCCGAACATGCCGGCCAGCACGCCGATGCCGAGAAACACCAGCAGCCCCGGCACGCTGCGGTGCACCTGCCACGACACCGTGCGGCGTGATGCGCCATCGACGAACACGCCATGCAGCGCGAGCGCCTGCGACAGCGCGTCGGGGCGCTCGACCTGCGGATGCTCGGAGTGCTTCGACACCAGCATCAGCGCCACGATGCCGAGCACCAGCGTGCCGAGCAGCATCTGCACGATCGCGGCCGGCATCGCCAGGCCGAGCATCGCGCCACCGATGGAAGACGCCGACGCCAGCACCGCCATCGGCAACGCCAATCGCAGGCTGCCAAGCCCGCTGCGCAGCAGCGTCGGGCCGGCCGCCAGCGCACTGGCCAGCGCGACCAACAGCCCGGCACCGCGCACGAAGTCGAGGTGAAACGGAAAGAAGCTGCCGACGATCGGCACGAACAGCGTGCCGCCGCCGATGCCGGCGGGCACCGCGACGATGCCGATGACGAAGCAGACCACGAACAGCCCGAGCGGCCACACCCACCAAGGCAGCGCGCCGCCGCCGGGCTGGCCGGCGTGCGCCGACTGCGCGAGCAGCAGCAACAGGGCTCCGACAGCACGCGCGCGCATCACGACACCGCCTGGTAGTACAGGTTCTGCGGGTGGTTCGCCTGCGCGAAGAAATGCCAGCGCTCGGCGAGCAGGCCGATGTACTGCACCACGAAGGCGGCGGCGAGCCAGGCAGCGGCGTCGACGGGCCGCGCGCGCGCGACGGCGAGTCCGACCATCGGCAGCACAAAGGCAAGCGCGATGAATGCCGGTTTCACCACACGCAGCCATTGCGGCGTGGCGCCGTGAAAGAACTCGCGTGTGTTGAACGAGCCGCCCATGAAGCCCATCGAGCGCTGCGTCACGTGGGGGTGCTTGATGCCGATCGCCGACTGGATCGTCGAGCGTGGCTTCAGCCGCGCATTGCGCAGCAGCGCGGCCAGGCGGCCGAGCGCCCCCAATGCAGTGAGCACGATCGCCCAGCCGGCCAGGAAAGCCACGCGTTGCGGCTCGACCAGCGCCGCCAGACCTGCCGCCAGCGAGAAGCCGGAGGCCCCACCGAGCAGCGTGTAGTTCAGCGGCGTCAGCGGCGTGTGCCACTCGGCCAGGAAGCGCAGGCACGCGTAGATCATGCCGGTGCAGATGAACAGCGCGAATGCCAGCAACGTGCCGACCAGACCGACGGCGAGGCCGAGGTCGACCGCGAGTCCCTGCGCCGAGGTCATCAATGGCGGCGTCCAGCCGGTGGCGTGCAGCGCGCCATACAGCGCCACCACCGCGATGAAAGCCGGCAGCACGATCACCTCGCGCGACAGCCACGAGGTGCGCCACATCGCCGCCGAGCGCCACGCACGCTCGGGCCGGCCGAGATGGAAGAACGACGCCGCGAGCCCGGCGATCAGCAGCACCAGCGCCACCGCACTGCCGGCCACGAACAGGCCGCGCCCCGCGGCCGGCGGCAGCAGCCCCACCAGCGCATGGACCTGCAACGTGACCAGCGCCAGGAACAGGCCCTGGCCGGCGCCGATCAGCGTGGTGAGCAGGATGACGGACCAGGCGGGATGCATGGGCGGTGTGCGGCGGCGCGGCTAGAAGCTCGCGTCCTCGAACGTGGCGCTGCCTGCGGCCGGCTGCGGCAGGTGGCCCTCGACGCGCAGCGGGTTGTCGGCGCGCACCAGCTCGTCTTCGTGGATGCGCAGCCGGGTCTTGCGCCGCGGCAGGTAGTGGTTGGCCGGCGCCGTGCCCCATTCGGGCATCAGTGCGTAGCCGCCGTTGTCGCGGATCGCACGCGACGCCTCGGACTGTGGATCGTGGATGTCGCCGAAGATGCGCGCCGAGGTCGGGCACGCCTTCACGCACGACGGCATGCGGTCGGCCTCCGGCAGCCTGGGGTCGTAGATGCGGTCGACGCACAGCGTGCACTTCTTCATCACGCGTTGGTTCTGGTCGAGCTCGCGCGCGCCGTAGGGGCAGGCCCAGCTGCAGTACTTGCAGCCGATGCACCTGTCGTAGTCGACCAGCACGATGCCGTCTTCCTCGCGCTTGTACGAGGCGCCGGTGGGACACACCGGCACGCACGGGGGCTCCTCGCAATGCAGGCAGCTCTTCGGAAAGTGCACCGTCTCGGTATGCGGGAACTCGCCGACCTCGAAGGTCTGCACGCGGTTGAAGAAGGTGCCGCTCGGGTCGGGCCCGTAAGGGTTCTGGTCGCTCAGCGGACCGGCGGCGCCTTGGCCGTTCCACTCCTTGCAGCTCGTCACGCAGGCGTGGCAACCCACGCACACGTTGAGGTCGATGACGAGCGCGAGTTGACGGCGGCTCACTGCGCATCCTCCGCGCTGCGCGCTTCGGTATTGGCTACGACATCACAAGCGCTTCGCGCAGTTGTGAGTCTTCGCCGCAACTGCGTTGTCGCCTTGGGCGCGGCCCGGCGGCTCATGGGGCCGCTTTCGTCGATGCGCCGGGCGAGGCTGCGGCCAGCTCGTGCGGCCGCGCCGCCATGCCGGGATAGCGGCGCATCGGCTCGAAGCGCGGCTCGGCGTGCGCGTCATCGGTCGCATCGGCCTTGACCACGCGCACGCGCACGTCGTACCACGCGGCCTGGCCCGTGACGGGGTCGGAGTTGGAGGTCCGCTGATCGCTGCCGCGCACCGGCAGCTCCTCGCTGATCACGTGGTTGAGCAGGAACCCGTCGCGCGACTCGTTGGCGTCGGTGGAGAGATTCCACGCACCCGGTGCCTTGCCGATCGCGTTCCAGGTCCACACCGTGCCCGGCTCCACCGCCTGCGAATGCGCGGCCTTGCAGCGCACCCGGCCCCATTGCGACTCCACCCACACCCAGTCGCCGTCGGCGATGCCCAGCGAGCGCGCGGTCCGGGTGTTGATGTGCAGCAGGTTGTAGGTGTGGATCTGGCGCAGCCAGGCGTTCTGCGAGTCCCACGAGTGGTACATCGCCATCGGCCGCTGCGTCACTGCGGCCAGCGGGTACCGGTGCTTGTCGGTGACGTGCGACTCCAGCGGCTCGTAGAAGAACGGCAGCGGATCGAAGTAGGTCTCGAGCCGTTGCTTCAGGTGCTCGGGCGGCTTGCGCGTGATGCCCTTGCCTTGTGCCGCGGTGCGAAAGCGCTGCAGCACCTCGGAGTACAGGTGGATCAGGATCGGCTCGGCATAACGCGTGATGCGATTGGCACGCGACCACTCCAGGTAACCCTGGTTCCAGTTGCGCATGTACTGGTAGCTGCGCGGCAGTTCGTGGTGGAAGACGCAGTCGTGCTGCTGGTACATCTCCCATTGCCGCGGGTTGGGTTCACCGACGAGGAACTTCTCGCCGCCCTTGCCGCGCCAGCCGGCCAGGAAGCCGATGCCCGAGCCGGGCTCGGTCTCCCAGTTGACGACGAAGTCCGGGTAGTCGCGGTACTTGCGCTGCCCGTCGGCGGTGACGAAGGTGGGCAGCTTGAGCCGCGTGCCCAGCTCGATCAGCACCTCCTGAAACGGCTTGCACTGGCCGCTGGGTGGCAGTACCGGGATACGCACCGCGTCGACCGGCCCGCTGAACTCCGAGATCGGCCGGTCGAGCATCGACATCACGTCGTGCCGCTCGAGGTAGGTGGTGTCGGGCAGGATCAGGTCGGCGAACGCCGTCATCTCCGAATGGAACGCATCGGCGACGACCAGGAATGGGATCTTGTATTGACCGCTCTCGTCGCGGTCGTTCAGCATCCGGCGCACCTCCACCGTGTTCATGGTGGAGTTCCACGACATGTTGGCCATGAAGATCAGCAGCGTGTCGATGCGGTACGGGTCGCCGCGCCAGGCGTTGGTGATGACGTTGTGCATCAGCCCGTGCACCGACAGCGGGTACTCCCACGAGAAGGCCTTGTCGATGCGCACCGGCGAGCCGTCGTCGTTGACGAACAGGTCGTCGGGGTCGCTCGGCCAGCCCAGCGCCATGCCGTCGAGTGGCCGGTTCGGCCGCACCGCGCGCGCATCGTTGGGCGTGCGCGCGCACGGCGGGATCGGGCGCGGGAACGGCGCCTTGTGGCGAAAGCCGCCGGGCCGGTCGATCGTGCCCAGCAGCGACATCAGAATGCCGAGCGCGCGCACGGTGTGAAAGCCGTTGGAGTGCGCGGCCAGCCCGCGCATCGCGTGGAAGGCCACTGGATTGCCGGTCACGGTGTCGTGCTCGCGGCCCCAGGCGTCGGTCCACGCGATCGGCAACTCGATGCGCTGGTCGCGCGCCGTGACGCCCATCTCGTGCGCCAGGCGGCGGATCGTGTCGGCGGCGATGCCGGTGATCTGCGCTGCCCACTCGGCGGTGTAGTCCTTGACCCGTTCCTGCAGCAGTTGGAACGCCGGCTTGACCGGCGTGCCGTCGGACAACTTGAACTCGCCCAGCAGGTACGGGTCGGCGCCCGGCGTGTGCGTGACCACCGCCTGGTTCGTGTGCCGGTCCCACCACAGCTTGTTCTGCGGGTCGTAGCAGGCTTCCTCGGCCGGCACCTCGGTGCGCACGAACATGCCGTACTCGTCGTGTGCGGCATCGAGGTTCACCAGTTCGCCGCCGTTGGTGTACTGGACGACGAAGTCGCGGTCGTACAGCCCCAGGCGCAGGATCTCGTGGATGACCGCGAGCAGGAAGGCGCCGTCGGTGCCGGGGCGGATCGGCACCCACTCGTCGGCGATGGCCGAGTAGCCGGTGCGCACCGGGTTGACCGAGATGAAGCGCCCGCCGTCGCGCTTGAACTTGGCCAGCGCGATCTTCATCGGGTTGGAGTGGTGGTCCTCGGCGGTGCCGAGCATCACGAACAGCCGGGCGCGGTCGAGGTCCGGGCCGCCGAACTCCCAGAACGATCCGCCGATCGTGTAGATCAGGCCCGCGGCCATGTTGACCGAGCAGAAGCCCCCGTGCGCCGCGTAGTTGGGGGTGCCGAACTGGCGTGCGAACAGGCCCGTGAGCGCCTGCATCTGGTCGCGCCCGGTGAACAGCGCGAACTGCTTCGGATCGGTGGCGCGGATCGTCGCCAGCCGCTCGGCCAGCGTCGCGAAGGCCTCTTCCCACTCGATCTCGATGAAGTCGCCGTCGCCGCGCTGCGCGCCCTCGCGGCGCTTGAGCGGCCGCGTCAGCCGTGCCGGGGAGTACTGCTTCATGATCCCCGACGAGCCCTTGGCGCAGATCACGCCCTGGTTCAGCGGGTGGTTGGGGTTGCCGTCGATGTAGCGCACCACGCCGTCGCGCAGATGCACGCGGATGCCGCACCGGCACGCGCACATGTAGCAGGTGGTGTTGCGCGTCTCGTGCGCGGCGCCGGCATGCGGGTCGGCGGTGGGGTCGTGCAGGGGGACTGGCGCCATGTTCAAGTACGAGCTGGATCTGCGGCGCGCCACGTGCGGTGGTCAAGGCCCCAGGCGATGCGAGGTCGTCATGCCTCGACCGATTGGGCCGGCGCGCCCGCGGGGCGTCTACTACCGCAATGGCGTAGCGCGCACTACCCATCCGGGATATCGCCGCGGTGTCCCTTATGGGCCTGCGGAATGCCGATATGACGAGGCTGTCCCAACGCAGGCCGGCGACGTTGGCAAAATCGCGCCACAACGCCGAGACACCGCGATGGAACACCTACATCCGAAGCAGGCCTGGGACACCATCCAGGCGAGCCCGAACACACTGCTGATCGACTGCCGCACCGAGGTCGAGTTCTTCTACGTGGGCCACCCGGTCGACGCGATCAACATCGAATGGAACACGGCGCCGGACTTCGAGGTCAACCCGCATTTCGCGGAGCAGGTGCTGCGCATGGCCGGCCGCAAGGACCGGCCGGTCATCCTGATCTGCCGCAGCGGCAAGCGCTCGATCGACGCCGGGCTCGAGTTGGAGAAGCACGGTTTCACGAGCGTGGCCAACGTGTTGGAAGGCTTCGAGGGCGAACTCGACGCCGAGCACCACCGCGGCACGCTCGGCGGCTGGCGCAAGCACGGGCTGCCCTGGCGTCAGGTGTAGCCCGCTTGTCGGCTGCGCCACCGAGTACCACGCGCACAACCTCGAGCGTCTCGATCAGAAAGAGGCGACGCAAGAGGCGACGCCTGACCTCAGCCGCTGATGTACGCCCAGCCCTCGCGTTGGCGCTTGATGATCTGGCCCAGTCCGGCCGGCACGTAGCCGATGTTGGGCAGCATGTCCTCGCGCGAGAGCTTCTGGCGCCGCATCGTCACCTCGCACGCGTTGACCTTCACGCCTGCCTTGAGCGCGTCGGCGACGCGCGGGCCTTGGGTCGCTTCGAGCTTGAGGACGCCGATGCCCTGGCCGAGGGCGACGACTTCGAGCTCGATCTTGTCGGCGCCGTACAGGTCGCGCAGGTTCTCGAGGTAGTTGAGCGCCTGGTTCCACATCTTCGGATCCGGCGTGCTGATCTGGATCACGACGCGTTCCTTGGTCGCGCCCGGCGTCTGTGCGTGCACTGCGGCGGCGCCTGCAAGCGCCGCGCCGGCGGTCGACAGAATTGCATGTCGTCGATTCATCTGCGGGTCTCCCATGGTTGATCGAACGATCTCTGACCCGGCGCGTGCGGCGCCATGGCGCCATGGCACGGCCATCTCGCCAAGCGCGCCGGTCGGCGTCTACGGCTTCTTCGGTGTCTTGTACGGCGCTTCCTTCTGGAACGGCTTCCAGATGGTTTCGAAGCCGACGAAGCCCTTTTGATTGGGTGCCATCTGGCGCGTGGTCAGATAGCGCGTCACGCCGTCAGGAACCTTGGCTGGGGGCTGCTTCTTGTGCTCGCTCATGAGTCTCCTCTCTTGCGGTGAACTCAGACCGGTCGCAAGCGCGACGGGTCGATATCGGCGACCGCGGGAATCGCCCCGCCCGCTCTCGTCTCTTCATCGGTGGCGTCGCGCACGCTCAGGATCTCGAGCGTGAACACGACCACACGGCCCGAAAGCGGGTTGTTGCCGTCGACCGTCAGCCGCTCGTCGTCCAGATGGGTCACGAGAAAGCTGCGGGTCTGACCCCTGTCGTTCTCCATCAGGATCGAGGTGCCGACTTGCCGGTATTGCTCGGGGACGTTCTCGAGCGAATCGGAAAAGACCAGCGATTCGTCCCTGGGGCCGAAGATCTGATTCCCATCGATCTCCACTTCGATCACGTCGCCGGCGCACTTGCCTTCGAGCTGCGCATGAACCGAAGGCGCCAGGATTTCGTTGTGTCCGTGCACGTAGCCCAACGGAAACTCCACGCGGGTGAGGACATGCCCCAGCTTCTTGTCGGTCAGCTTGTAGGTCAGCTCGACAAACTTGCCGTCGCGGATGCCTTCGCTCATGTCAAACCAGCCCGATCGTTCAGAAGATCGATGCACCGAAGATCCTGACCTTTCCGTCCTCGTAGCCGAGCACCAGCCTGCCCAGCCATTCGCCCGGCTTCTTGCTGCAACGCTGCCGGTACAGAACCGTCACGTGCTCGCCGCGGCGGATGATGCCCAGCGAGTCGGCTTCGACCGACAGATTGCGCGCCAGCTCGCTGTTGGCGAACTGGTGGCCGGCAACGACCTGGTCGACGGCACGTGCCAGTGAACCGGAGAAGTTCTTCGCGAATGCTCCGTAGTTGCCTTCGTTCGAATACTTGATGAGGTCGAGCCACAGCGGCCTGGCCATGGCCAGGATCTCCTCGTCTGTTCTTTCGGTGATGTTCGCGTGCGTCTGTGCGGGCGCGAGGGTCGGCATCACTGCGGGCTCTCCTGCGCTTCTTGACCGACGGTCGATGCGAGCGTCGGTGGGTCGCCTGCAGCTTCCTTCTCATCGGCGATCAGGTGATAACAAGGCGCCTTTTCCATCGTGTACTCGCCGGTCTTCGGATCGCGCCGCGAAACCGTCAGCACGTGCCAGTTGGCGTCGTCCACCTTCATGGCGTCGCCGCGGTAGTAGTAGCCCGGCCAACGGGTCTCCTTGCGGAACAGCGTGTGTTGGGTGACGCACTCGGCGGCGCGATGGCGGTGCTTGAGCTCCCAGGCCCGCAACAACTCGTGAATGTCCTTGGCGGCCAGGCTCTCGAGGTCTTCCTCCATGATCTTGAGCTTCTTGAGTCCGATGTTCAGAAGCTTCTCGTTGGTCATGTAGTTGACGGTGACTCCGCCGCAATACTCGTCCATCAGTTTCTGCAGGCGGTCCAGGCCCTGCTTGGGATTGATGTAGTTCGGGTTCACGTCGCCCGCCACGATCTCGTTGCGGTAGATCCGGTAGTGCTCCAGAGGCTTGTAGATCTCCGCCTTGCGGCGCTTGATCTGCTCATCGCTGACGACGATGCCTTCGCCCTTGCCGTCATCGATGTACTTGCAGGCTGCCTTCGCGGCGAGGCGGCCCTCGGTGAACGACCCCGACGAGAAGGCGTGCGGCGTGCCGCCGACCGCGTCGCCGGCACCGAACAGACCTTCGATCGTCGTCATGCGGTTGTAGCCCCAGAAGTACTCGGGCGGCGAAACGTCTTCGGGGCCGGAGCACCAGGCGCCCGAACCGGTCGCGTGGGAGCCCATCACGTAGGGCTCGGACGTGGTCAGTTCGGGGTTCTCGTTCTTCGGATCCACGTCGGTGGCGGCCCACAGAACCGCCTGTCCGACGGTCATGCCGAGAAAGTTCTCCCAGCCGACTTCTTCCAGATGAGGATCCTGGAAGGCGCGCATGGTCACCATGTGAATGGGGCCGCGGCCGGCATTGACCTCGCTGATGAGAGCGTGGTTGCGCAGGCAGGTCGGGATCGGCCGGTGCGTCAGGTGCGACGCTTCCGGATCGAGATACTCCTTGCCGACCATCTTCTGCAGCTCGGGGAACCACTTGGACTCGTACTCCTCACCGAGGCCGTTCTGCGTATAGGTCTTCAGGTGCAGGAAGTAGGCCCCGACCGGGCCGTAGCCGTCCTTGAAGCGCGCCAGCACGATGCGGTTTTCCATCTGCGTCATCTTGGCGCCGGCATTGATCATGAGGCCGTACGCGGATGCCGACGACCACGGTGCGTACCAGGTCCGTCCCGAGCCTTCGCCCACCGAGCGCGGCTTGAAGATGTTGGAGGCACCGCCCGCGCCGCAGATCACGGTCTTGGACTTGAAGACGTGATAGTTCCCGGTGCGGACGTTGAACCCGACGGCACCGGCCACCCGGTTCTCCTTGCTGTCATCCATCAGCAGGTGGGTGACGCAGATGCGGTTGAAGACCTTGTCGGCCGACTTCTTGGCAGCCTCGGCCACGATGGGCTTGTAGGACTCGCCGTGGATCATGATCTGCCACCGACCTTCGCGCAGATAGCGACCGGTCTTCGGGTCCTTCATGATCGGCAGGCCCCACTCCTCGAACTGATGCACCGTGGAGTCGACGTGGCGGGCCATGTCGAACAGCAGGTCCTCGCGCACCATGCCCATCAGGTCGATGCGGGCGTAGCGCACGTGGTCCTCGGGCTGGTTCTCGCCCCATCGTGTGCCCATGTAGCAGTTGATGGCGTACAGACCCTGGGCGACCGCGCCCGAACGATCGATGTTGGCCTTCTCGGCGATGACGATCTTCTTGTCCTGGCCCCAGAATCTCGCCTCCCAGGCGGCACCGGTGCCGCCCAGGCCCGCACCGACGACAAGAATGTCGATGCCGTCTTCGATGATCGTTTCGTAAGCCATCAGTAGGTGACCCCCATCTTGAGCTTCAGGCCGGCGGCGGCGAGCGAACGCAGACCGCCGTCGTCCATGCGGATGTACTTGGGCTCGTTGTAGAGCAGCTCGCCGTCGCGCATTTCCTTGCTGGGCCCCGGAACCTCAGCGAGCTTGGGAATCGCCTGTCCCCACGGCTTGGTGGTGATGGGCGAAAGAAAATTCTTCTCGGTGCCGTTGCGGAACTTGATGCGCCAGGCAATCGTGCCTTTGCGTTCGTCGCGGTCGACGCGCACGCTGTGGCCCAACGGGGCGAAGTCGGCGTAGCCGCGCACATCGATCGCATGCTGCGGGCAGGCCTTCACGCAGGAGTAGCACTCCCAGCACATGTTCGGCTCGATGTTGTAGGCGCGCCGATAGGTCTTGTCGATGTGCATGATGTCCGAGGGGCAGATGTCGACGCAATGTCCGCATCCGTCGCACCGCGTCATGTAGACGAAGGTAGGCATGGGCTGGCTCCTTGATTCGTTGCGCTAAACCGTGCGGGATGTCTTCTAGTAGTGGCGCGGCGCTTCGCGCTTGATGCCGAGCCCCATGTCCATCGGGGCATTGCGCAGCAGCTCCATCGAATGCCTCTGGCGCTGCGCAGGATCGTCCCGGGTCTGCGTCGGCAGGTTCGCGTTCGTGCCGTTGGCCTCGGAAACGCGTTTCTCGAAGGCCGCGGCGGGCTTGAAGAACATGTGCGCGAACTTGGACCAATACACACCGACGAACAGCACCGCGGTGGCCACGATGTACAGGCCGAACAGGATGCCGGCGGCCGCGCTGCCGCGCGCCTGCAGCCAGGCCCAGACGAGGCCGAGCGTCACGCTGGCGAGCAGCGAGAGGATGAACAGATCGGCGCGCATCACGCGCAACGGCGACTGGCCCTCGGCCGCGACGTCAACGCGGATGAAGAACCAGAACCAATAACCGCCCGCGAGCACCATCAACCCACCGAGCCACCAGAGCTGCACCAGCAGGGCCGGCGTCGGTGCCGCGGCCGTCGGGTAGGCGAACACCATGATCGCGGTGGCGACGAGATACAGGATGAACCCGTACATCGTGAGCAGGTGGGCGATGCGGCGCCGCGGGTTGCAGAACTCGCCCGAGGCGAGCACGTCGACCATCACGGTCTTCACCGCGATCGACCCCGTATCCACCGGCTTGCCTTGGCCGCGGGTCTTGCGCGATTTGGCGAAGAAGTACTTCGCGCTGCCCTTGTGAACCATGTCGAGCAGCGTGCCAACGACCACGGCCAGCGCCATCAGGATCACGAACACCTGCAGCGCGTGGGCCGGCAGCGCACCGGCCACTGCGGCAAAGGGGTTGGTCGTGAACATCGTGCGAGTCTCCTGTCGATCTTCTCGGGCCCGGTCTCACGGAAGCGTTGGCGCAGCGGGCCGCGGGCCGCGCAACGACGCGGTCGTCTCTATGCGGGCGCGGCGTCCTCGCCGCGTTGGCCCAGCTCGTGCACCTCGAACCGCATCGCCGCCAGGTCGCCCAGCACCCAGGTCCGCGGCGCGGCCAGACCGGCCACCGTGCCCGGGTTGACCAGCCAGCTCGAGCCGCCATTGACAGCGTCGATGCGCCGAACTTCAGCCCGGTGCGAATGGCCGCAGCACACCAGCTCCCACTGGCCGGTGCACGCCGCCGCGTAGCCGTGGTCGTCGTAGTGAACGACGAACACGCGGCGGCCACCGAGCTCGATGCGCGCATCCGGGCCGTGGTAGTGCAGCTGTCCGCCGCGGGCACGTTCCAACCGCGCCAGCGCCGCCGCATCGCCGAGGTTGTTGCCGTGGACCAGGTGCACCGGCAGCCCGTGCTCCAGCGCCGGCTTGAGCGTCTGCGTGCCGATCAGGTCGCCGCAGTGGATCACCGCCTCGGCCCCCGCGGCCTTGGCCGCTCGCACCGCATCGGCCAGCGGCTCGGCGCGGTCGTGGCTGTCGGAGACGATGCAGATCTTCATCGTGCGCAGGCCGTGTTTTCGAGACCCGCGTAGTAGTGGCGCAGGATCTCCAGCACCTCGGGCCGGCTGAACTCGGCCGGCACGGGGTGGCCTTCGGACAGCCACTTGCGCAACTGCGTGCCGCTGACCTGCAGCCGGTCGGCGTCGCCGTGCGGGCAGGTGCGCCCCGAAGCCATGCCGCCGCAGCGGTAGCACCAGAAAGAGACGTCGATGCACAGCGGCTGGGTCTCGAGCGCGCCGTCGGGAATCTCGTCGAAGATGCGGTGCGCGTCGAACGGCCCGTAGTAGCTGCCCACGCCGGCGTGGTCGCGCCCGACGATGAGGTGCGAGCAGCCGTAGTTCTGTCGGAACAGCGCATGCAGCAGCGCCTCGCGCGGGCCGGCGTAGCGCATGTCCAGCGGATAGCCGGCTTGCACGATGGTCGCCGGCACGAAGTAGTGCTTCGCCAGCGCCGCGATCGCGCGCGTGCGCACCTCGGCCGGGATGTCGCCGGGCTTCAACGCGCCGAGCAGCGAGTGCACCAGCACGCCGTCGCAGACCTCGATCGCTACCTTGGCGAGGTATTCGTGCGAACGGTGCATCGGGTTGCGCGTCTGGAACGCCGCCACGCGCGACCAGCCGCGCGACTCGAACAGCTTCCTCGTCTGCGCCGGCGTCATGTACAGGTCGCCGTAGGTCTGCGGAAAGCCGCCCTGCGACAGCACCTTGATCGGTCCGGCCAGGTTGACCGGCGGTTGCTGCATCACCATCTTCACGCCAGGGTGCGCCGCGTCGGTGGTGCGAAAGACACGCACACACTCGTGGCCCTTGTCGATGCGGTAGCGCTCGACGACGCGCATCGTGGCCAGCAGGTGGCCGTCGTCGGGGTCGGCCAGCGCGATCTCACCGCCCGCCGGGATCGCGGCGGCAAAGGCCTCGGACACCGACAGCGTGATCGGGATCGGCCAGAACAGCCCGCTGGCGAGCTGCATGCGATCGCAGGCGCCGCGCCAGTCGGCCTCACCCATGAAGCCCCCCAGCGGCGTGAAGCCACCGATGCCGAGCATCAGGATGTCGCCGCGCTCGCGCGAGCTGACCGCCACGCGCGGCATGTCGGCCGCGCGCAGTCGCTCCGCGTCAGCCGCTGCCCCTTCGAGAAGCAACGGCCTGAGCGTCGCGCTGCCGTGCGGGCGCACCAACGTGGGTTTCATCGCGCGCGCATGGTAGGCATGACCCCTTCAAAAGAAAAAACGGACAATATTGATCATCGTGACCGACAGAACCGATCAATCCCCTGCGCTGCGCACCTCGCGGCTGCGGATCAACCTGCGTCAGCTCGAGGTCTTCGTCGCCACGGCGCGCGCGGGCTCGACGCGCTCGGCGGCCGACCGCGTGGCACGCTCGCAGTCGGCGGCCAGCGCCGCCTTGTCCGAGCTGGAGCGCACGCTCGGCTCGCCGCTGTTCGATCGGGTCGGCCGGCGCCTCGTCATCAACGAAAACGGCCGCGCGCTGCTGCCGCTGGCCGCCTCGTTGCTCGATCAGGCCGCCGAGCTCGAGCACCGGTTCACCGGTGCTCACGAGGCGCCGCTGCGTGTGGCTGCCAGCCTGACCATCGGCGAATACCTGCTGCCCGACGTGCTGGCCCGTTGGCAGGCCGCGCACCCGGCCAGCCCGGTGCAGCTGATGATCGCCAACACGCGCGACGTGATCGCCGCGGTGGCTGCATTCGACGTCGACGTCGGGTTCATCGAAGGCACCCAGACGCATCCGCATCTCGTGGTGCGCCCGTGGCTGCGCGACGAGTTGATCATCGTGGCCGCGCCGAACCACGCGCTGGCTGGCCGCCGCGCCACCGCGCGGCAGTTGCGCGAGTCCAGCTGGGCGCTGCGCGAGGCGGGGTCAGGCACACGCGAGGCCGCTGACAGCTGGCTGCTGCAACAGGTCGGCCCACTGCAAGTGGCGTTCGAGCTCGGCAGCGCCGAGGCGATCAAGCGCGTGGTGGCCGCCGGTGCGGCGCTGGGCTGCCTGTCGCGCGAGGCGGCTGCACGCGACCTGGCGCAAGGAACCTTGGTCGAGCTGAGCACCCGGCTGCCGCGCGCCACGCGGCGCCTGGCGATCGTGCTGCACCGTGACAAGCACCTGGGCCGCGGCACCGAGGCCTTCGTGCGGCATTGCGAGCAGATCGCTCCGACGCCGAGGTCCGCTTGATGCCTCAGTCGGCGCAGGGCCGCTCCCAAGCCGACTGAGCGCCCCCTCGGGGGGCAGCGAACGAAGTGAGCGTGGGGCTGAAATCTAGTCCGCCAGGTTGTCGGCCACCAGCTCCAGCAAGCTCTCGATCGGTTGTGTCCAGTGCACTTGCCTGGCGCCCATCTCCAGCGTGATGCGGCACTGGCCGCAGCTGGTGACGAAGCGCTTGGCGCCGCTGGCCTCGACCTGGGCGCGCTTGATGTCGAACACCTTGTGGCGCAGCGGCGTGGCACGCTGATTCGACACCACGCCGCCCCCGCCGCCGCAGCAGGTGCCGGCGATCCCGTGGTCCTGCAGCTCGATCAACTCGAAGCCGAGCGCTGCAAGCACCCGGCGCGCCGCCGCTTCCAGCCCGCCGCGGCGCACGATCTGACAAGGATCGTGAAAGGTCGCGCTGTCGCCGATGCGCTTCACGCGGATGCGGCCCTGGCTCAGCATCTCGTCGAGGAACTCGGTCATGTGGATCACGCGCACCGGCAACTCGCGGCCGTACCACTTGGCGGCTTCCCAGCGCGCCGCGCCGTAGGCATGGCCGCACTCGGGCAGCAGGACAGTGGTGGCGCCGATCCTGACCGCGGTGTCGATGATCGAGCGCGTCAGCCGCTCCTGCAGCGCCAGATCGCCGTTGTTGAAGCCGACGTTCGAGGCATCGAAGCCGGCGCTGTGCATGGTCCAGCGGATGCCGGTGCGGTCCAGGATCTTGGCCGCCGCGGCCAGCGCCTTGGTGTGTTCGCCCAGCTCGGCGGGCGCGGCGGTCACCAGCATCTCGGCCGACGCGAGGTCGCACGGGATCGCCACGCCATGCTGCTGCGCCGCCTCCTGCAGGATGTCGGGCAGGTCCTCGCCCGGGGTCGCGGTGCTGCCCCACTGCTGCGCGGCGCGGTCCATCAACGCCAGGCGCTCGGGCACCAGGCCGGCCTTGAACATGCCGTGCCGCGCCTCCTTGACGAGCTCGGCGATGTCGATGCCCATCGGGCAGATCAGCGTGCAGCGGCCGCACATCGTGCACGAGTCGTAGATCAGTTCCTGCCACTGCTCGAGCTCGGCGATGGAGAGCTTCTTCACCAGCCCGAACGCGCGCACCAGGGGCGCGAAAGGCCCGGCCTCGCGCTGGTAGGCGCGGCGCAAGGGCTCGAGCTTGCGGATCGGCGTGTACTTGGCGTCGCCGGTGGCCACATGGAACGGGCAGGCCTCGGCGCACAGGCCGCAGCGCACGCAGCTCTCCATGTGCAGCGACGCGATGACGCCGAACTCGCCGACGAAGGCGTGCAGCGCGGCATCGACGCGCTGCTCGTCGGTCAATGGGCCCTGCTTGTCGAACGCCGGCCGGGCAAGGCTCATATCCGGACGCCTCGATGGCTGAAGCGCACGCCGGTGGCGCCGCGCGAGAACACGAACAGAAAGGCGTGCATCAGCTTGCCGAACGGAAACCACAGCAGCAGCAGTTCCAGCGACAACAGGTGAACGGCCAGCGGGCCGCGATAGATCGCGTGGTCGTGCGCCAGCAGCGCCGCCGACGGCTCGGACAACACCGCCATGCCGGTGAACATCGGCAGCAGGGTCAGGGCCCAGCTGATGTGGTCGTCGGGAGTCGAGATCAGCCGCAGCACCGGGTCGGTCAGGCGCACCACGACGGCCAACAGCAGCGACACGATGGTCACGGCTGCGGCCAAGTACATCACCGCGTCGGGCAGCGCAGGCCAGCTCAGCCCCGTCAGGCGGCGGATGAAGGCGATGTGCGGCGCATAGCCGAAGACCACCAGCGCCAGGCCGAGGTGGAAGACGTAGCCGTTGACGGTGGCGAAGCGCGTGCCGGCTCGCAGTTCGCGGCGCGGCCACATGCCGCGCAGCACGGCGTGCCAGGCGCCGGCGGCGGCCGACGGCGCGCCGCTGCGGGCCGGTGACAGATCGGGCAGGCGGGGTCGCGACAACACATGACCCAGCCGCCACAGCGTGCCCAGGGCGAAGACGGCGAGCGCGGCCACCAGTGCCGGCCCACGGGCGAAGTCGAGTAGGTCCATAACGCTCGGTCAGGCGCCGCCAACGGCGCTCTCACCCCTGTGTCCTCATGGTGTCCAGCCTATGCCCTTGCCCTTCAGCGACATTGACGTGCGTCATGTTTTTCAGGGCCTGGGCACCTATCCTTGGGCTGCGATTCACCGCCCGTGGTCGGGGTGCGTCCGATGGCGCGACGCTGAATCGCCGGTTCCAATACCGATCCAGAGCCACAAGGAGACAACCCGGTCCGACCGGGCGCACCGATGCACATCGATTGGCCTGAAGCGGGCACCCAGCGGTCCACGCGCGGCGGACGATGCACGTCCGACGGCGGCATCCTGGCCGAGATCACGGCCGGTCTGGCCGCAGGTGGCGATCTGCCCGACCTGCTGGCACGATTTCTGGCCCCGGTCATGCAGATCGCCGGCGCGCGTGCCGGCGCCGTGCGCGTGCTGTCGCACGAAGGCGGCCGGCTGCAGATGATCAGCCAGGTCGGCTTGCCCGATCACGTTGTCTGCGCCGAGCGCTCGGTGGATCCGGCTTGCGGGGTCTGCGGTTCGGCGTTCACACGCGACACCGTCATGTGGGCCGACGACGTCGGCCACTGCGCGCGCCGCAGTGCCGACCCCTACTTCGGGCAGGAATGCCGGCACCTGTTGGCGGTGCCGCTCACCCACCGCGGCCGGGTGCTCGGCCTGTACAACCTGTTCTTCGACTCCCGTTCGGTCCTCGATGCCGACTCGACGGCGTTGCTGCATTCGATCGGCGAGCTGCTGGGGCTGGCGCTGCACAGCGCCGCGCTCGAGCGCGAGAACCTGCGCTCCACCGTACTGCACGAGCGCCAGGCGATGGCCGCCGAGGTGCACGACTCGATCGCCCAGACGCTGGCCTTCGTCAAGATGCGCATGCCGCTGCTGCAGGAGGCCATCACGAGCCGCGACGAGACCGCGGCTTTGAGCTACTGCGCCGACGTGCGCAAGGCGGTGAGCAGCGCGCACACCAACTTGCGACAGGTGCTGGCGCACCTGCGGGCGCCGATGGACCCGGCGGGGTTGAAGCACGCGCTGCGTTCGAGCGTGGCCGCATTCTCCGAGCTTACCCGCGTCGACCTGACCTTCGAGGATCGTGTGCCCGAGTTGCGGTTGTCGGCCGCGCAGGAGTTCGAGGTGTTGCGCATCGTGCAGGAGGCACTCGCCAACATCGCCAAGCACGCCGGTGCGCGCCAGGCCTGGCTGACGATCGAGCAGCAGCGCGGCCAGATCGTGGTCGAGATCGAGGATGACGGCGCCGGCCCGGCCAGGGCCGATGCGCCGGGCGACGTCGCGCACTACGGCCTGGACATCATGCGCGAACGCGCGGCCACCCTGGGTGGTCATCTCGACGTGCGCGCGCGCGACGGCGGCGGCACGCGCGTCCACCTCGAGTTTCCCGCCGGCGTGAGCCTGGAGGCTCGTCGATGAGCGGGCAGCCGCTGCGCGTGGTGCTGGTCGACGACCATGCCCTGTGCCGCAATGGACTGACCGACCTGCTGCACCACCGCGGAAACGTTCAGGTCGCGGCCGCGCTCGGTGACACCGACAAGGTGGCCGCTGCGCTGCAGGAGCACAAGCCCGACCTGGTGGTGCTGGACCTGCGCATGCCGGCGACCGATGGCCTCACGCTGCTGCGCCGTCTGCGCGCCGAAGGCATCGACACGCCGGCCGTGATCCTGACGATGAGCGATGCGGAAACCGATCTGGCGGCCGCGCTTCGTGCCGGCGTGCGCGGCTACTTGCTCAAGGACATGGAGCCCGAAGAGGTGATCGCGGGCATCGAGCGCGCGGCGCGCGGCGAACTGACCGTTGCACCGGCCATGACGCTGAAGCTGGCGCAGATGCTGCAGCAGGGCACGAAGGGCAGCGACCGCAAGGGCCTGCTGGATTCGCTGACCGACCGCGAGCGCCAGATCCTCGACCACCTGGCGCGCGGCGAAAGCAACAAGGCGATCGCGCGCACGCTGGACATCAGCCAGGACACCGTGAAACTCCATGTGCGGCACATCCTGTCCAAGCTGAACCTCAGCTCGCGCGTGGAGGCCGCGGTGTTCGCCGTGGAATCGCGCGTGGCGGGCGAAAGCCGCATCGGCCGCTGAGCGCGCGCGCCGATTCGGCACTCCGACCCCAGGGCCTGCGTTCACGCGGCGGAGGCCAGGTGCGTCGCTGCCAGCGCCGGTGCGCGGACCTGGCCATCGGCCCGCTCGCCAAACCAGGCCAGCTGCTCGCGCAGGCGCACGACCTCGCCGACGATGATCAGGCAGGGTGACCGCAGCTCGGCGTGCTCGACGCGCGCGCTCAGGTCTGCCAATGTGGCACTGACCACGCGCTGATCGAGCGTCGTGCCCTGCTCCACCACCGCCGCCGGCGTGGTGGCGGGCAGGCCGTGCGAGATCAGCTGCGTGCAGATCTCGGCCAGCCCGCCCAGGCCCATGTAGATCACCAGTGTCTGTCGTGGCCGCGCCAGCGCGGGCCAGTCGAGGTCGCAACTGCCGTCCTTCAGGTGGCCGGTCACGAACAGGCACGACTGCGCCAGGTCGCGATGCGTCAGCGGGATGCCGGCATAGCTGGCCACGCCGCAGGCCGCGGTGATGCCGGGCACCACCTCGAAGCCGATGCCTTCGGCGGCCAGCGCTTGCAGCTCCTCGCCGCCGCGGCCGAACACGAACGGGTCACCGCCCTTCAGGCGGACTACCTGGCGCCCGGCGCGGGCCAGCCGCACGAGCAATGCGTTGATGTCGGCCTGGACCATGCTGTGATGGCCGCGTTCCTTGCCGACGTAGATGCGCTCGGCGCTTTGCGCCACCAGGTCCAGCACCTCGGGGCTCACCAGGTTGTCGTACACCACGACATCGGCGTCGGCCAGCAGGCGCGCGGCGCGCACCGTCAGCAGGTCGGCATCGCCCGGGCCCGCGCCGACGAGAAACACCTTGCCCTGCGGGACCCGGCAGCGCGCCAACAGGGCGTTCATGTCGACGAACGAATTCATGGCTTGTCTCCTGGTCCGGCGGCGATTCAACCGCCGCAGCTGCTGCAGCCGCCACCGCCGCAGCCGCGGCGCGTCGGCTCCTTCGCTGCGGCCTCATCGGCGATGAAGATGAAGCCGAACCGGCCGGGCTCGAGTTCGACGAAGTCCAGCCGCGTCGCCTGCAGCAGTGCCTGCGACGGTGGGGCGATCAACAACCGGATGCCCTCGACCTCGAGCGGCATGTCGCCCTCGCGCGGCTCGTCGAACCCCATGCCGTAGACGATCGAGCCGTCGGTGTCGTGCCGCGCGGCCACGCGCAGGGCCTCGTCGGCGCCACTGCCGGCGGCGGCCGCGCGGATCTGCGCGGCTGCATCGGGCGTCAAGGTGAACATCGCATGCTCCTAGTGTTCGCCTTTGGTGCGCAGCAGGCCGGCGAGCCGGTTGCCCTGCTTCTGCGGGCCGCCGCGCGGAAAGATCGCGTGCAGGTGGTGGTTGTTGCCGCGTTGCGGCCCCCAGAGCGGCGCGAAGTGGCGAATCATCACGCGCACCTGGGCCTGCACGCCGTGCTCGGCGTAGTGGCTGCGCAGGAAGCGGATGACCTCCCAGTGCTCGTCGGTCAGCGTCAGGCCCTCGCGCGCCGCCAGCGCGCGCGCGAAGTCTTCCGACCAATCATCGAGATGACAGAGGTAGCCTTCGGAGTCCGTTGCGATGGGCACCCCGTTGACCATCACGTGCGGATCCAGGGTCACCTGCTGTGAGTCGCTCATCGGTGTCAACTCGCGTTCACGCCACCTGGGGGGTGCGCACGCGCGCGCCGGCGCCGGCGCGCGCAAGCCGTTGGCGCACGAACGCCACGAAGCGTTGCGGCCATGGGTTGCCTGCGCCGTGGCGCAGGTGGACGTACGACGCCAGCAGGTTGTGCATCAGCACGCCGTCACGGCGGCCGTCGATGCCGTGACCGCGCTGCACCTCGTACGCAAAGCGCAGGCCGGGCGCCAGGTTCTCGAGGCTGGAGTGGTGGAACTCATGGCCCAGCCGGACGGCTTGCGTAGCGCCCCCACTCGGCCACGGGAAGTGCCGTGTCTCGGCCACCTGCACGTAGCCGCGGCCCACCGGCCGGTCGTGCATCACCGCGTCGCCGGGAATCACGCCGACCATCTGCGCCTGGCGGTCGCCCCATCGGATCGAGCGCGCCAGGTACATCAACCCGCCGCATTCGGCATAGGTCGGCAGCCCGCCGGTGATGGCTGCGCGCAGTTCGGCACGCAACGACACATTGGACTGCAGCCCGGCGAGCGCCGTCTCGGGAAAGCCGCCGCCGATCAGCAGGCCATCGACCGCGGGCAGGTGCGCGTCGTGCAACGTGTCGAAGGGCACCAGGCGAGCGCCGGCGGCCTCCAGCGCGGCCAGGTCGTCGGGATAGTAGAAGCCGAACGCCGCGTCGCGCGCGATGCCAATGCGCACGTCGGGCGCGTTGGCCCGGCTGTGCGCCACGCGCAAGCCGCCTGCCGACCATGCCGCGGCCGAGTCGGCCAGCGCGATCACGCGATCCAGGTCCACCTGCGATGCCACCGCTGTCGCGATACCACGCACCTGCGCGTCGGCATCGCACAACTCGGCATCGGGCATCAGGCCCAGATGGCGCTCGCGCACCACCAGCCGCGCGTCGTGCTGCACCGCGCCCAGCACCGGCACGTCGGTGTAGTGCTCGATCACCGCGCGCAGCTTGGCCTCATGGCGCGCGCCGCCGAGCTGGTTCAGGATCACGCCGCCGATGCGGATCGCTGGGTCGAAAGCCTGGTAGCCCAGGATCAACGGGGCGATGCCGCGCGTCATGCCGCGTGCGTCGATCACAAGCAGCACCGGCAGCTGCAGGCGGTGTGCCAGCGCGGCGTTGCTGTTGCTGCCGTCGAGCGCCAGGCCGTCGTACAGGCCCTTGTTGCCTTCGACCAGGCTGAGGTCGGCGCCCGCTGCCCGTTGGCCGAACAGCGCGGCGATCTCGCCGTCTTGCATCAAATGCGGATCGAGGTTGAAGCACGGCCGATGGCTGGCGCGCGCCAGCCACATCGGATCGATGTAGTCGGGGCCCTTCTTGAACGTCTGCACCGCAAGCCCGCGCTCGACCAGCGCACGTGCCAGCCCGATCGCCAGCGTGGTCTTGCCAGAGGACTTGTGCGCGGCGGAGATCAGCAGGCGCGGCGTGCTCATCTCATCCGGCCTGGGCGGTGGACGGGGCGGGCAGGTCGTCATGCGGCAGGAAGTCGAACGCGCGCATGCCCACCGCGGTGATCACGAACGCGGCGCCGACGCCGCCCAGCCCCAGCAGCAGCTCGGGCCAGCGCGGCACGTAGTGGGCGATCGCGCCGTCGCCGAACGTGCTACGCACGTCGTAGCCGGGCAGGATGTCCAGCGGATAGGCCTGCCCGCCGATGACGAAGACGTACAGGAACGCGAAGGCGCCCACAAGGACCAGCGACGACGCGGCCAGCGCGCCGCGTGCGCCGCACAGGCGCGGGTGGAACAGCAGCAGCGCCGGCAGCAGCGATCCGACGCCGACGAAGCCGAGCCAGAACAACAGCGGGTAGATGCCGCCGTCACGCAGGATGAAGGCCTCGAACGCACCCTGGCGTGCGAAGTACAGGTTGGTCCCGTGGTACACGGCCACCAGGTACAGCGCCGCGGCGACGAACACGCCGAGCAGCCGCGCCAGACGGCGCTGCACGTCGGCGGGCAGGCGCTGCTCGTTCCACGCAACCATCGTCGATTGCGCGATCAGGAACACCGCCAGGCCCCAGCCGAACGACAGCACGATGAACAGCGGCGCCAGCAGCGCCGACTGGTAGGCCTGACGCGCCACCAGGAAGCCGAAGATCGACCCGGTGCCGGTGGTCAGCACGAAGCGCCACACCAGCGCGGCGATGCCGGCAGCCTTGGCATGGTGATTGAAGCGGCGCTCGAACATCGTCCACAGGTAGATCATGACGATCGCGAACATGCCGCTGTAGAGGAACACGTTCCACGCGAACACCGACGTGAAGTTGTAGTGCGTGGCGGCGACGATCACGCGCTCGGGCCGGCCCAGGTCGAGCATCAGCACCATCAAGCCGCCGGCCAGCAGCGCCAGCGACAGCAGCCCCGAAAGCGGTGCGCGTTTCTTGTAGACCGGCTGGTCGAACACCGAGCCGATCGAGGCGACGTTCAGCACGCCCGAGGCGGCAACGATCATGAAGATCGCGAACACATGCGGCAGGCCCCACACCACCTGGTTATCCATGCCGGTGACGATGTGGCCGCGCTCGTCCATCCAGTGCGCGGCGCCGAGGCCCGCCAGCGTGACGGCAGCGCCGGCGGCCAGCAAGCCGTAGAAGATCTTCTGCTCGAGGCGCCTGAAGGTCTGGGCCATGGCTCACAACCCCTGGTAGCGCACGCCCGGGTCGAGGCCGAGGTCGGCGCGCAGCTGCGTGCTGGCGACGGCGCGCACGCGCCGTGAGATCTCGCTGGCCGGATCGTTGAGGTCGCCGAACACGATCGCGCCGTGGCCGGCCTTGGTGCAAGCTTCGGCGCAGGCGGTGGTCTTGTTGCCCTTGTCGAGCCGGTGCACGCACAGCGTGCAGCTCTCGACGCAGCCCTTGCCGCGCGGCACGTCGGCCTTCTGATCGGCGAGCGGCTCGTGCACGAACGAGCGCGCCTTGTAGGGACAGGCCATCATGCAATAGCGACAGCCGATGCAGCTGTGGCGGTCGACCAGCACGATGCCGTCGGCGCGCTTGAACGAGGCCCCGGTCGGGCAGACGTCGACGCACGGCGGATCGGCGCAGTGCTGGCACATCACCGGCAGCGAGGCGGTGCGGCCGGTCTTGACCTCCTTGATCTCGATCTTGCGGATCCATTGCGGATCGGTGCTGCGCTTGGCCGGCGCCAGGCCGTTCTCGGCGTTGCAGGCGTCGACGCAGTCGGTGCAGCCTTCGGCGCACTTGCTGGTGTCGATGAGCATGCCCCAGCGCACCTTGGGGCTCGCGCCCGCGCCGGGCGTGGCGGCTTGCGCGATCTCGATCAACCGGATGCCGGGGGCCAGCACCGCGCCGGCCAGCCCGGCCGCGGCCACGCCGAGGAAGCCGCGCCGACTCATTTGACCGATCCCTGCACGAGCTTGGACGATTTGCTCGTGTGGCAGTCGAAACAGTCGATCCGCACCGCAGCGTAGCTGTGGCAGCTGACGCAGAAGTTGGTCTCGCCCCGGGCCACGCTGGCCGTCTTGGTGCTGGCGTGGCAGTCGATGCAGGCCTTCAGGCTGTACTTGGCACCGCGCACGCCCCCGCGCACCGTGTCGTCGCGCTGGTGCTCGAGGAAGCGCATGTGGTTGCGCCGCATCACCTCGGCAGGCTCCACGCACTGCGCGCCCGCCGTGGCGGGTTCGATCACCGGCAGCGGCGTGCGGCCGTCGCCGCCGAACGCGACGCCTGAGGTCGTGAGCAACACCAGGACCAGCGCGCGCGAAAGCACCGGCTACTCCCCCAGCCCCATCTGGATGTAGCCGGTGGGGCAGACATCCTTGCAGATGTGGCAGCCGATGCACTTGGTGTAGTCGGTGTCGACGTAGCGGCCCATGGTCGACTTGGCCTTGGGCACCTTGAACACCGCGGTCTGCGGACAGTAGACGACGCAGTTGTCGCACTCGAAGCACTGCCCGCAACTCATGCAGCGTTTGGCCTCGGCCTGGGCCTGGGCCTCCAGCAGCGGCACCAGGCGCTCCTCGAAGTTGTTGAGCGCCTGCTCGGCCGTGAGGGTGACCACCTTGCGCCGGTTGCGCGGCGTGTGGTTGAAGTGGCCGAGGAACAGCTCGGTGTGCGGGATGACGTAACGGTCGGAGCGGTTGTCGTAGTTGTGGATCGCGCCGGGGCTGGCGTCGGTGCCCCACAGCGGCTGCTCGATGCGCGTGACCTTGAGGCCCTTCTCGACCATCTTGCGCGTCAGGTCGAAGCTGTGCACGTCGATCTTGGGCCGCTTGTCGGGCGGCTCGCCGCGCAGGTGGCGATCGATGCCGTCGGCGGCGATCGCGCCATGGCCGATCGCGGTGGTCAACAGGTGCGGCCGAACCACGTCGCCGCCGACGAACAGACCCGGCTGGCCCTGCACCTGGTAGTTCTTGTCGGAGTTGATGGCGCCCTTGCCGTTGTTCAGCGCCTCCAGGCCGCTGAAATCCACCGCCTGGCCGATCGCCGAGACGATCAGGTCGGCCGCGATGTCCTCTTCGGTGCCAGCGACCTGCTTGATCTCGAGCCGGCCGCCGACGAACCTGGCCTCGCACCGCACGACACGCAGCGCGGTGGCGCGGCCGCTGCCGTCGCGCAGCACGGCCAGCGGCGCCAGACCGCCGCGGATCGCGATGCCTTCGGCCAGCGCCTGCTCGATCTCGTGCTTGTTGGCCTGCATCTTGTCGATGCCGAACACCGACGTCAGCGTGACCTCGGCGCCCTGGCGCGCCGACAGCAGCGCGGCGTCGTGGGCCGCATAGCCGGCAATGGCGTGTTCGGGGCGGTCGGACTCGTGCACCTGGTCGATGTGGCCGAGTCGCCGCGCCACCGTGGCCACGTCGATCGACGTGTCGCCACCGCCGACCACGACGACGCGTTTGCCCACGTGCAGCATGCGGCCGTCGTTGAAGGCTTTCAGGAACGCCGTGGCGGTGACGCAGTTGGGGGCTTCGGCGCCTGGCACCGGCAGCGGCCGGCCGCTTTGCGCACCCAGGCCGAGGAACACGGCATCGAACTCGCTTTTGATCTGCTCGAGCGTGACGTCGGTGCCAATGCGGCAGTTCATCCGCGTGGCCACGCCGAGGTCGACGATGCGTGCGATCTCGGCGTCGAGCACGGCGCGCGGCGTGCGAAAGCCCGGGATGCCGTAGCGCATCATGCCGCCGAGCTCGGCGCGCTCGTCGAAGATCGTCACCATGTGGCCCTTGCGCGCCAGCTGGTAGGCCGCCGACAGGCCGGCCGGGCCGCCGCCGATCACGGCCACCTTCTTGCCGGTGCGGGTCTCGGGCTTCGGGAAGGCGAGCTTCTTCTCGATCGCGTATTCGCCGAGAAAATGCTCGACCGAATTGATGCCGACGAAATCTTCCACCTGGTTGCGGTTGCAGCCCGACTCGCACGGCGCCGGGCACACGCGGCCCATCACCGACGGCAGCGGGTTGGCTTCGGTGAGCCGGCGCCACGCGTACTCCTGCCACGGCACGCCGGCCGGCGGCTTCTCGATGCCGCGCACGATGTTCAGGTAGCCGCGGATGTCTTCGCCCGACGGGCACGAGCCCTGGCAAGGCGGCGTGCTCTGGATGTAGGTGGGGCACTTGTGCGAGTGGTCGGCGTCGAAGATCTCCTGCTGCCAGGCCAGCGGCTTGGCGTCGCCATCCTTGTAGCGGCGGAAGGTCAGCGGCTTGACATCGGCGGACGACGGTGCGGACGACATGCGGTCTCCTGGAACTTGATGGTCAATGCGCGGCGCCGAGCCGGATGGCCTTGCTGACGAGCTGGTGCACGCCGCCGACCATGCCCATGTCGAAGCCGTAGTACGGCAGCACCTTGCTGAACTGGGCCTTGCAGATCGCGCAGATCGTGGCCATGAAGTTCACGCCATGCTCGTCGACCACGGACTTCAGCGCCTCCATGCGCGGCAGCGCGCCCTTGACGCGCAGCTCGAGCAGGTCGTCGGTCAGCAGGCCGCCGCCACCGCCGCAGCAGAAGGTGGCTTCGTGGATCGTGCCGGGCGCCATGTCGTGGAAGTGGTTGGCGACCGCCTTGATGATCTCGCGCGGGATCACGAACTGCCCGCCGGGCATGTTGCCCATGCGCGAGGCGCGCGCCACGTTGCACGAGTCGTGGAAGGTGATGATGCGGTCGTCGTTCCTGTCCTTGTCGAACTGCAACGCGCCGCGCTGGATCAGGTCATGCGTGAACTCGCAGATGTGCTGCGGCACCGGGTAGCGTGCATCGAGCCAGTCGAACGGGCCGATCAGCGTGTTCCAGAAGCTGTAGGCCACGCGCCAGGCGTGCCCGCATTCGCCGACCACGATGCGCTTGACGCCCAGGGCTTGCGCGGCCTCCTTCACACGCAGCGAGATGTTGCGCATCTGCTCGTAGTTGCCGATGAACAGGCCGAAGTTGCCGGCCTCGCTGGCCCTGGAGCTCAGCGTCCAGCTGATGCCGGCGGCATGGAACACCTTGGCGTAGCCGATCAGGCTTTCGACGTGCGGCTCGGAGAAGAAGTCGGCGCTCGGCGTCACCAGCAGCACCTCGGCGCCTTCGACGTCGAGCGGAAAGCGCACGTCGATGCCGGTCTCTTCCTTGGTGTCCTCTTCGAGACCGAGCAGCGTGTCTTCCAGCGCCGGCCCCGGGATGCCGAGGTTGTTGCCGATGCGATGCACCTTGCCGATGATCTCGTTGGCGTACTTCTGCCCCAGTCCCACCGAGTCCATGATCTCGCGCGCGGCCATCGTGACCTCGGCGGTGTCGATGCCGTAGGGGCAGAACACGCTGCAGCGCCGGCATTCCGAACACTGGTTGTAGTAGCGCCACCAGTCGTCGAGCACCTCGCGGGTCATGTCGACCGCGCCGACCAGTTTGGGAAAGTGCTTGCCGGCGAACGTGAAGTAGCGGCGGTACACCGCGCGCATCAGGTCCTGGCGCGCCACCGGCATGTTCTTGGGATCGCCGGTGCCGAGGAAGTAGTGGCACTTGTCGGAGCAGGCGCCGCAGTGCACGCAGGCGTCCATGTAGACGCGCAAGGAGCGGTACTTGCCGAGCAACTCGCCCATCTTGGCCACGGCGCGCTGCTCCCAGCCTTCCGTGAGCTCGCCCGGGAAACCGAGGTTGCTCTGGATCGCCGGCGACGCGACGAACGGCTTGCTGTGCGCCATCGCGCCCTCGGCCACCAGCGGGATGACCGGGTAGGGCTTGAGCTTGGGCGTCTCGAACGCGGTGGTGGCCATGGTCGTGCTACTTGTCGAGCGCCTCGGCCCACGCCGCGATGTGCCGCGCCTCGCGCGAGGTGTCGGCCTGGTTGCGCGTGGGGCTGAAGAACAGGCCGGGTGCGTGCAGCAGCTTGCTGATCGGAAACACGATCATCAGCAGTGCCACCAGCGTCAGGTGCACCAGCAGCAACGGATCGGCCGGCAATGGTTGCAGGTCGAAACGCATCAGGCCCAGCATGAAGGCCTTGAGCGCGACGATGTCGGTGTGCGCCACGAAGCGCATGCCCAGGCCGGAGAGCGCGATGGCCAGCAGCAGCGCCAGGTGCAGGTGGTCCGACGGCGTGGAGATGTAGCGCACGCGATCAACCAGGAAGCGGCGCGCCCACAGGCCCGCCAGGCCCGCGGCCATGACGAAGCCCGCGTAGGTGCCGAAGGCCTGCACCCAGACGACCGGCGTCCACACCGGCTGCTGGAAGTAGCGCAGGTGGCGCAGCAGCACCAGCAACAGCGCGGCATGGAACATCCAGCCGAACAGCCAGGTCCACTTGCTCGACTTGAACAGGCTCTCGAACAGCACCACCTCGCGCGTCAGGCGCAGCGCGACGCCGGTGGTGGTGGTGGGCGCCGGCGTGGTGGGGATCTTCAGCGGCGCGGGCGTGCGCAGGTAGACCCTGACCTTGGCGACCAGTCCGACCACGAGCACGCCGGTCGCGGCGTAGAACAACGCGGCGTAGGCAATCGTCAGCACGCTCATGTTTGAGCCTGTGGCTGAATCGATCGCCGGCGCGACGCCTAGACGCAGCCCGTCGGCTTGGGCAGGCCCGCGATCTTGCAGGCCTGCTTGGCCGGGCCGTACGGGAACAGCTCGTACAGGTACTTGCTGTTGCCCTTGTCGGGGCCGAGTTGCTTGCCGATGGCCTTGGTCAGCACGCGCACCGCCGGCGCGATCTGATATTCGTTGTAGTAGTCGCGCAGGAAGTTGACGACTTCCCAGTGATTGGGCGTCATCTCGACGTTCTCGGACTTGGCGATCGCGTTGGCGATCTCCTCGTTCCAGTCGGCCAGGTTGACGAGATAACCCTCCTCGTCGGTCTCGTAAGGCGTGCCGTTGACTTCGATGCCCATGGGGTTTCTCTCCGGAGCGTGATGAGTGGGTGCGATCAGGCCGGCATCAAAGCCAGGACTGGCAGGTGGGGTGTTCGGCCACCAGGTCGACGAAGCCGCCGTAGTCGACCGTGGTGATGCCGTCGATCAGCTTGCCGGTCATGCCGCGCGCGTCGACGTCGGGCTGCAGCGCATAGACCTTCAGGCGCTGCAGGGCCTCGACCACGCCCGACGCTGCGGCGCCGGCGGTGGTGGCCGCGTAAACGGCGTCTTCGATCAGCAGCAGCGCCGAGCCGGACTGGGCCAGTCGCAGGCAGCTTTGCAGCGTGGTGGTCTGCGCGTGGGACTTGTTGACGATGTGCAGCATGCCCGGCCTCAGAAGGAAAGCACCACGTCCTGCTCGGCCATCAGCGCGGCCATCTCGGCGCTGCCCAGCACCTGCACCGGCACCAGCAGGTCGGCCTCGGTCAGCCCGCGTGCGTCGAGCGACTCGCGCTCGACGTACAGCTTCTCGACGTCGTAGCCTTCGAGTGCGCGGTAGGTCGGCGAGAAGTTCTTGATGCCGATGCCCTTGCTGTTCTGCCCCTTGACCAGCTCGTAGACGCCGTCATCGACGAACGCCAGGCTCACGTCCTGGTCGAAGGTGGCGGCGATCAGCACCACCTCGAGGCTTTCGAGCGCGTAGATCGTGCCGTAGGGCGGCTTGCGGTTGACGAACATGAACTTCTTCATCTGGCCTCCCGCCGGGCCGCCCCAAGGGGGGCCTGCGCCCCCTCGGGGGGCAGCGAACGAAGTGAGCGTGGGGGTTTCATCTCGCGCCGCCTTGCGCTTCAGTCGCCGAAGGTGACCAGGCGGTCGGCCTTGATCCCGCTGTCGACCAACTGGCCCAGGCCCGAGATGCGGAAGCCCGGTGCCAGCACCTCATCCTTGATGCCGCGGCGCAGCGCGGCGGCCACGCACACCACCAGGTCGACCTTGTGCTCGGCGGCGAGCGCCGACCAGCGGTTGACGATGTGCCGGTCGTCCTGCGGCGGCTCGGTGAACTTGGTCGCGTTGTAGACGCCGTCGTGATAGAAGAACACGCGCTGCACCTCGTGGCCCTTGGCCAGCGCGGCAGCGGCGAACTGATACGCCGTGTCGCTGGCCTGGTGCGTGTAGGGCCCTTCGCTGACGAGCAAGCCGAACTTCATCGTCGCGGCCCTAGAAGCGGATGTGGGTCGACGCGTTCAGGCTCGAGCGCGAGCCGCGCCAGTCGTCGATCAGGTATTTGGTGAATGGCAGGTCGCACTTCTCGAAGAAACGCGGCCAACCGATGCGCTCGACCCAGTCGGAGACCCGCTCCCACGACCGGGCGTCGGCCTTGTAGGTGTAGAGGATCTTCTTGACGATGGCCGACACCTCGGGCCAGCGCGGCGGGTTGTTGGGCAGGCCCGATGCCACCATCTTCATGAAGGTGGGCTTGCCGCGCGCGTTGGAGTTCTTGCCGCCGACCCAGATCGCCAGCTTGGAGTGCTCCGGATCGTTGATCTGCATCGGCGGGCAGGGCGGATAACAGGCGCCGCAGCAGATGCATTTCTTCTCGTCGACCTCGAGCGACGGCTTGCCGTTGACCAGCGCCGGGCGGATCGCCGCCACCGGGCAGCGCGCCACCACGGCCGGACGCTCGCACACGTTGGCCACCAAGTCGTGGTTGATCTTCGGCGGCTTGGTGTGCTGGATGATGATCGCGATGTCCGCCTGGCCGCCGCAGTTGATCTCGCAGCACGAGGTCGACAGGTGCACGCGGTTGGGCATCTCCTCCTTGATGAACTCGCCGTACAGGTCGTCCATCAGCGCCTTGACCGCGCCCGATGCGTCGGTGCCCGGAATGTCGCAGTGCAGCCAGCCCTGCGTGTGGGCGATCATCGACACCGAGTTCCCGGTGCCGCCGACCGGAAAGCCGTTGCTGGTGAGCGCCTCGATCAGCGGCGCAACCTTGCTCTGATCGGCCACCATGAACTCGATGTTCGAGCGGATCGTGAAGCGCACGTGGCCGTCGGCAAAGGTGTCGGCAATGTCGCACAGCTTGCGGATCGTGTAGACGTCCATCTGCCGCTGCGTGCCGGCGCGCACCGTCCACACCTCGTCGCCTGAGTGCGACACGTGGTGCAGCACGCCGGGGCGCGGCCGGTCGTGGTACCGCCAGTTGCCGTAGTTCTTCAGCAACGTGGGGTGCATGAACGGCTTCGGGTCGGGGCAGCCGCTCTCGATCGGGGTGCGCATGGGCAGGCTCCTATGCTTGTTCGATGCGACACAACCGCCGCCGGGCCGCCCCAAGGCGGCTGCGCCCCATGGGCCACGAAGGGGCCCCTGCGGAGCCCTGGGGGCAGCGACGCGGCGAAGCCGCTAGCGTGGGGGTCAACATCACGCCGCGGCCTTCTTGGCCTGGATGCGGGCGACCTCGTCGTCCCATCCGTCGGTGCGCACGTACGGGTTGGTGCGCGGCGTGGCCACCATGTTGGGGTCGATGTCGACGCCGATCCCCTCCAGGAAATTGACCAGCCCGATGCGCTCGATCATCTCGCCGGTGCGCTCGTGCTCCAGCGCGTTCTCGGCGAAGAAGTCGATCACCTTCTGCGCCAGCTCGACCAGCGCGGCGTAGTCCTCGTCGGTCTTCAGCGGGATGAACGGCATCACCACGGTGCCCATCAGGTCGCCGATCTTCAGCGTGCGCTTGCCGCCGATCAGGATCGTGGCGCCGGTGTCGGTGCCGTGCGCCAGCGCGCCGGTCATCACGTTGATGCAGTGCATGCAGCGCACGCAGTTGCTGTTGTCGATCTCCAGCGCATGCGTGTCGCTGATGCGCACGCTGGAGATCTTGTCGCCCTGCGCGACGTCACCGACCTCCTTGAGCATGATGGTCTTGGTCGGGCAGCGCGAGATCACGTCGTTGACCAACTCGTTCATGCCGTGCTTGGCGAACCACCTGCGCGCCAGCTCCTCGTCGGTGCGCATGTTGTCGCGCCAGGTGCCGATCACGGCCATGTCGGAGCGCTGGATCGAGTTCATGCAGTCGTTCGGGCAGCCCGAGAACTTGAACTTGAACTTGTAGGGCAGCGCCGGCCGGTGGATATCATCGAGAAAGGTGTTGATCACCTGCCGGTGCGCGCGCGACTCGTCGTAGCAGCTTTGCTCGCAGCGCGCGGCGCCGACGCAGCTCATCGAGGTGCGCACCGCCGGCCCGGCGCCACCGAGGTCGAAGCCGAGCTCGTTGAGCGCATCGAAGGCGTCCTGCACCTTGTCGGTCTTGGCGCCCTGGAACATGATGTCGCCGCTCTGGCCGTGAAACGCGATCAGTCCCGAGCCGTGCTGCTCCCAGATGTCGCACATCTGCCGCAGCACCTGGGTGTCGTAGTGCATGCCGGCCGGCGGCTGCACGCGCAGCGTGTGGAACTCGGCCGCGTCGGGGAACATCGGCTTGCCGGATTCGTCCTTCAGCTCGGTGAAGCGCGGGATCACGCCGCCGCCGTAGCCCATCACGCCGACGGTGCCGCCCTTCCAGTAACCCTTCTTGGTGCGGTAGGACGTCTCCAGCTGACCCATCAGGTCGACCATGTAGTCCTTGTCGTTGGCCAGCCGCTTCAGGCCGGTGACGAAACTGGGCCAGGGCCCGCTCTCGAGCTCGTCCAGCATCGGGGTGGCGTGTGGTTTCTTGGCCATCGAGGTCGTCTCCTGTTGTGCATCCCGAGCACCACTGACAGCGCTCGAGCGCCCCTGGCGCGAGTGCTGGCGGCAAGGGGCACATGCCATCACCCACGGAGGTAGACAACGATAGACGGGAAGGTGTGCCTCGCCATTACCCGGATGGGTTATGCGCCGCTCACCCGTACCGGGTATGGACGCCCTCGGAGGCACCGCGCTCAATGCCACATTCGGAGCATCGAATGACGCGCCTGACGCCGGTTGCCAAGTTGCGTGTGCCGCTGGGCGGCCAGGAGATCGAACTGCAGCAGCTGGATCACGTTGCAGGCGGCATGAGCCTGCTGCGCACGCGCATCCGCGAGAAGAGCCGCTTCACCGTGTTCGACATCGATCCGCAGACCGCGCAGGCGTGGGGCGACGCGCTGCTGCGCTGGGCCCAGACGCAACCCAAGGACTGATGCCGTGGACACGATCGTCGCCACGATGGTCGACGTGGTGTTCCCGCTGTCGGGCACCTGCCTGCCGCGCGAGCACCGGCAGGCACTGGCCGATGCGCTCGAACGCGCGCTGCCGGGCCTGACGGCGTGGCCAGGCCTGGGGGTGCATCGCGTCAATGTGGTGGCAGGCGGGACCTTGCTGTCGCAGCGCGCGCGCCTGGCGCTGCGTGTGCGCCGCGAGCAGCAGGCGGCACTGGCGCCGCTGAACGGAGCGCAGCTCGAGGTCGGGCCCTGTGCGTTGCAGCTCGGACAGGGGCAGGTGCGCGAGCTGCTCGCGCACGGCACGCTCTATTCGCATCTGGTGAGCGCGGGCATCGACGACGAGATCGAGTTCCAGGCCGGCGTCGAGCGCGAGCTCGAGAGCCTGGGCGTGCGCGGGCGAGCCATCTGCGGCCGTCGTCACGTCGTGGCGGTGCAAGGCGAGGGCGACGTCACCGGATTCAGCTTGATGCTCGACGGCCTGTCGCCGGCCGATTCACTGCAGATGCTCGAAGCCGGGCTCGGCCGCCACCGCGCGCTCGGCTGCGGCGTTTTCGTGCCCCACAGGTCGGCGGCGGCGCTGCGCGCCTGAGGTCGGCGTTGCTCGGCAGGAGATCAAATCGATGGGATACAGCGTCAACGGCGTGGAGCTCGCAACCGACGAGCAGGGTTATCTGCTGGAGCCCGACTTCAGCGACGACGTGGTGCGCGTGATCGCCGCGGCGGAGGGCATCGAGCTCACCGACGCGCACTGGAAGGTCGTGGCCTACCTGCGCGACGAGTACCGCGAACACGGCCACACGCCGAACTTTCGCAACATGCTCAAGGGGCTGTCCGAGGCCCTGCCGGGCTGCGACAGCAAAGTGCTGTACGAGCTGTTCCCCCTCGGTCCGGCCAAGCAGGGCGCCAAGGTGGCGGGACTGCCGCAGCCGCTCGGCAAGGGCGGCTACTGATGTGCGTGCGCTGCCTGCCACGGGTGGACCGCACCCTTGTCGTGGGCGCCGCGCGGAGTCGACGCCGATGAACCTGCCCGGCCTGCGCATCAAGAGCCACTGGTTCAAGCCCGGGACGCAAAGAACACCCGAGCAGCAGGCCAGCGCGATGGCGTTCATCGTCTGGCGCACCGCACACCAGATGCTCAAGCGCATGCGCGGCGCCGCGTTCCACATCGATGCGGGCGCGCCCTATTTCGTGTTCATGCGCGAGGTGCTGGTGTTCCTGATCGCGGTGGTCGACCGCATCGCCCATGCACGCATGGATGGCGCCACGCGGCAGGCGTTCACGGTCGCCCTGGTGCGGCATGTGGCGTCGACGCTGGCCGACAACGAGGCCGAGCTGATGGGGCCGCGTAGCGACGGCGCTGCGCACGGCGACACTTTCATCGACCTGGTCAACGAGTTGAGCGCGCACTATGCCGAGTTCGGCGCCGATCCGCATGCCGATGCGTCGGCGCTCGGCTTCGCGCCCGACTTCAACTTCGTGCGCTATCTGGGCAGCCGGCTCGAGCCGACGCTGCCGCCCGAGGATCGGCGCTGGGTGCTCGACCAGGTGATGGCCAGCGAGGCACCGGCCGCCGTGCAGGTGGTGCAGGATGCGATGCGCAACCTGCTGTCGACCGAGTCGCGCCCGCGCCGGCGCGCGACCCTGAGCGGGGACTGAGGGCCATGGGCGCGGCCGCCGAACCGGTACGACTGCAGCGCGGCTGCAGCCCGTTTGACCTCGACGACGAAGCCAGCTACCGGCGCTGGCGTGCCGCCAAGCTGGGCGCGCGGCCGCGCCGCGCGGCCGACCTGATCGTCGACGTCGCCGATCCATCGGCGCTCAGCATGGGCGAACGCGCGGCGCTGCTGCAACGTTGCGCGCGCTGGAACATGGCGATCTACCGTTGCGCGAGATCCGGCGCCGACAAGGCCCTGGCCCGCGGTGTCGGCGCACAACTCGGCCTGCACCGGCTCGATGCCAACTGGCTGGCCGACGAGGACGGGGTTTCGAGCATCGCGGTCAGCCGGCCGCTGCCCTCTTCGGCGCTGCGCGCCGTTCCCCCCGAGGGGGAGCGCGCGGCTTGGGACGGCCCGGCGCCGCGTCGCGACGATCGCGGGGGCTTCATTCCGTACACCGACAAGCCGATCCGGTGGCACACCGACGGCTACTACAACCCGCCGCAGCGCCGCATCCGCGCGATGATCCTGCACTGCGTGCGCCCGGCGGCGAGCGGCGGCGTCAACGCGCTGCTCGACCATGAGCTGGCCTACATCGCGCTGCGCGACGCGTCGCCACGCTGGATGCGTGCGCTGATGGCCGACGACGCGATGGTCATCCCGGGCCGCGACGACGAGACCGGCGTCGCCCGCGCCGCGCAGGCCGGGCCGGTGTTCTCGGTCGATGCGCACGACGGCACGCTGCACATGCGCTACACGGCGCGCACGCGCAGCATCGAGTGGAAGGACGATCCGGCCACGCGCGAGGCGGCGGCCTTTCTCGAGCGATTCCTGAGCGACGACAACGCCGGCGTGCTGCGCATCAGGCTCGAGGCCGGCATGGGCCTGGTGGCCAACAACGTGCTGCACGATCGCAGCGGCTTCTGCGATGACCCGGCCGCGGCGCGCCTGCTGTACCGCGCGCGCTACCTCGACCGCATTGCCATGCCGGAGGCGCCTTGGCCCAATGGGTGACCGTCTGGCGCGCCGCGCAACTGGTGGGCGTGCCGCGCAGCGCGCTGCAGCAGCGCGTGCGCACCGGCGAGATCGAGTTGCACGACGGGCTGGTGTCGACCGAGACGCTGCTGAAGCTCTATCCGCAGACCGAGTTCGAGCCGAGCGGCATGCTCGAGCGCGTCACGCACATCAAGGACGATGCCTTCGGCCGGCGCGTGCGCGAGCGCCTTCTGCCGAGCCAGGAGGTGCTGGCGCAGCGGGTGTTCCGCCAGAGCCAGGAGCTGGCCGATGTGCAGCGCCATCTGCAGCGCTATCACGCGCTGGTGATCGAGCTGCGCGAGCGCATGCGCGAGTTGCTGGAGCAAGCCGGCGGCGACGATCCGCGGCTGCTCGCGCTGCAACGCCAGCTGAACGACGGGCTGGCGCGTGCACTGGCCACTGAATCGGTCGATGTTCTGGACGTCATGGACGACATGTTGAAGGTGGTGTCGGCGCAGGTCACGTTGCGCCCCAGCGGGCATCAGTTTGCCGTCGAAGGGCGCGACACGCTGCTGCAGGCGGGACTGCGCGCCGGCATGAAACTGAACTACGGCTGCGGCAACGGCACCTGCGGCATGTGCAAGGTGCGGGTGATCTCAGGCGCCGTGAGCAAGGTGGTGCCGTTCGACTACCCGCTGTCGGAGGCCGAGAAGCAGCAGGGCTACGTGCTGGCTTGCGCGCACACGGCGGCCAGCAGCGAGATCACGCTCGAAACGCTGGAGGCCCAGGGGCCGGAGGACATCGCGCCGCAACAGATCGTCACGACGCTGCGCGCGTTGCGCGAACTGGCGCCGGACACACGGCTGCTGCACCTGCAGACGCCGCGCAGCCACCGGCTGCGCTTCCTGGCCGGCCAGTCGGTGACCCTGGGCCGCGCGGGTTCGGCAGCGACCGCCGGCGACGACGTGCGCGCGACCTATCCCGTAGCCAGCTGCCCGTGCGACGACCGCAACCTGCACTTCTTCATCGCCCGAGACGACGACAACGCGCTGGCGCGCCAGGTGTTCGACGGCACGCTGAAAGTCGGCGATGCCATCAACCTGTGGGGACCGCTCGGCAATTTCGTGCTCGCCGACAGCACGCATCCGCTGGTGTTCGCGGCCTGCGACACCGGCTTCGCCCCCATCAAGAGCCTGATCGAGCACGCGCTGTCGCTGGACACGGCGCCATCGCTGTCGCTGTTCTGGCTGGCCACGCGCAGCGACGGCCACTTCCAGGTCAATCAATGCCGCGCCTGGTCCGAGGCGCTCGATCCGTTCGAGTACGCGCTGTTCACCCACGGCGACGCGGCCGCCGGCGCTCGGCAAATGGCCGCGGCCATGCGCGCCGACCTGTTCGACATCGATTGCGACTTCTATCTCGCCGGGCCGCAGGCCTTCGTCGAAGCGCTCGGCGCTGCGCTGATCGATGCCGGGGTGCCCGCCGCGCAGGTGGTGTCGCAAACCGTATGACGAATGCACCGTTCGACGGTTGCAGCGGCGGCGAGGTGTTCGCGCTGCGCGTGCTGGGAGACAGCATGGCGCCCGAATTCCTCGACAGCGAGATCGTGATCGTGGAGCCCGATGGCGCGGTGCACGATGGCAGCTTCGTGCTGGCCCAGATGGCGGGCGAGTGGACGCTGCGCCGCATCGAGCGCCGCGGCAACGGCTGGGTGCTGCGCGCGCTGCACCCAGCCTACCGCGAGCATGCCCTGCCCGACCTGGCCGCGGTGCGCGGGGTGATCATTCAGAAGGCCGTACCCGGCAAGCGTCGGCTCGGCAAGAGCTACCTCTGATCGCACGGCCATGCCCTACTTCGTGTTCAGCATCCAGCCCTTCGCACGGATCCGCAAACTGGCCGAGTTCACGACGTTCAAGGACGCGTCGGCCCACGCCAAGGCGCTGCGTGCCGCGCAGGTCGAAGGCGGTGCCAGGATCAAGGTGATGTTTGCCGAGAGCGAGCAGTTGGCCGAAGATCTGCTGTGCCAGATCCGCGAGCCCGGCCCCGCCGGCGACGACTGAACGGCCCGACCCCATGAGCGACGATGCGCCGTCGCCGAACGCCTGCTGCGAGAGCCGGTCCGCCTGCATCTTCGCCAAGGCGCTGCTGGCTCGAGCCGCGGTGTGCGAGCTGGCGCAGCGGCGCGCCCTGGGCGAGCGCGAGGTCATCGAGTGCCCGTCGCCGGTCGCGCGCACCAACTGCGGCACGCTGTCCGCACTGCTGCACGAACGCGCGCGCTTCACGCTGCGCCTGCCCGCGCCGGGCCAGCCGCTGATCCACGCGCAGGCGCTGCGGCTGCAATGCGGCGGCTTGCAGGCCATGCAGCAGGCGCTCGCAGCACCGCAGGCCGATGTGCACCGGATGGTGGGCCTGGCCCACGAGCGCCACGGCAGCCTGACCGATCTGCCGTGGGCAACGATCGTGCAGGCCGTCGTGCAGTGGCAGCCGCATCGGACGCGCCGCATCGCACCCAGATGACGATGCCGGAGCTGCCGCGCACGCAACGGCACTCAGGCCATGCGCTCCTCGCGCCACAACGTGTACTTGAGAGTCGCCACCGAGCCGGCAATGATGGCGGCCACTGCGATGAACGACCCGATGGCCAGCGTCGAGATGCCGGACAGGCCCTGGCCGATCGTGCAGCCCAGCGCGGTGACGCCGCCGAAGCCCATCAGCAAGGCACCGAGCAGCTGTCGGCGCAGGTCGCCCAGCGAGGCGAAGCCCTCCCAGCGAAAGGTCCGCGTGGCCAACGCCACGGCGGCCGAACCGAGCACAACCCCCAGCACGCTGGCGATGCCGAAGGTGACGTGCAGCGACTGGTCGGTCCACAACATCAGCAGCTCCAGACCGTAGGCCAGCGGGCCGACGAAGCTCATGGACTCCAGCGTGCGCGAGTTGGTCGCGAAGTAGACGTCTTCCAGCGTGTCCGGGTTCTCGCCGAAGCCCACGTGTCCGCTGACGTACCAGCCAGCCACCACCAGTGCGCCGATGATCACCGCGCCGCCGATCTGCGTGACGTTGGTGCGGAAACGCCTGTCCTTGAACACGAACGCCAACAGGCCGAGAACCAGCACGGCCAGCGTGGCGAGCAAGGCGGTCCCCTGCGCCACGCCGGTGGTCTGCGCCAGCGCGGTGGCCAGTCCCTGGTCCTTCCATCCGAGGTCGGCGAGGTTCACCGCCACCGGGTCGAGCAGGCTGGCGCGCCACTGGCCGAACAGGCCCTTGAGCGTCATGTACGACGCGATCGCCAGGAAGACCAGCACGACGATCGAACGCACGCTGCCACCGCCCACGCGCACCAGGTTCTTGTTGGCGCAGCCGCCGCTGAGCGTCATGCCGACGCCAAAGGCGGCGCCACCGACCAGCAGCGACAGCCAAGGCAGCATCGGTCGCTGCGTCACCGTCTTCGACAGGTCGACCTGCCCGGTGTAGGCCAACAATCCCGCCCCCAGCATCGCCACTGCCATGGCCAGCAGCCACATGCGCATGCGGCCCCAGTGCCCCATGTTGACGATGTCGGACAGCGCGCCCATGGTGCAGAAGTTGGTCTTGTTGGCGACCGCGCCAAAGGCGAACGCCAGGGCGAAGCCGCCCCAGACGACGATCAGCGTGACGGTGCCCGCAGTGGCGTTCATGGCGCATCCGGCACGACGGGCGCGGACCGTGAGGCAAACCCAAGGCTGCGCAGACGACCCATGGCCTCAGATGAACAGGCAGACGTCGGTCTCGCCGGCGAACTTCATGAACGTCGCGGCGCCGCCATATTCGATGCCGTCGATGAAGTCGCTCTTCTGGAACTCGAACAGGTCCACCGTCATCTGGCAGGCGATGAACTTGACGTCGGCCTCGAGGCACAGCGAGCGCAATTCCTCGAGCGAGGCGACGCCCTTCTTCTTCATCTTGGCCTTCATCATCATCGTGGCCATCGATTCCATGCCGGGCAGCATCTGCACCACCACCGGCATCGGCACCGGCATCGGCATCGCGGGGTTGGCCAGCGGGCTGATCTTGATGCCGCTCAAGTCCTTGCGCAGCAGCTGCAGGCCATAGAAGGTGAAGAAGACCTGCACCTCCCAGCCCAGCGCGGCCGCGGTGGAGGCCAGGATCAAGGGCGGGTACGCCATGTCGAGCGCGCCCTTGGTGGCGATGATCGCCATCTTCTTCGCTGCCATTGCGGTTCCTGTCGGGGATTGGCTCAAGCCTTCTTGAGCAGGAAGACGTACTTGCCCGCCTCGGTCGTGGACGACAGCAGCGCGTGGCCGGTCTGCTCGGCAAAAGCCTGCATGTCGCACACCGACCCGGGATCGGTGGCGACCACGCGCAGCACCTGGCCCGATGCCATGTCGGCGAGCGACTTCTTGGTCTTGACGATCGGCAGCGGGCAGGCCAAGCCCGAAGCGTCGAATTCCTTGTCGTAGTTCATGCTTGTCTCCATCGAGGGGCGCTGCGGCCGGCGCCGTTCGGCGGCCGCGCGCGTGACCACCCGAGCCGGTCGCCACATTGCGTGTATTACGTCGGAGCCGCCGGGGGGCGTCTATTACCGCTATGGGTGATGGCCGATAACCCATGTGGGTAGTGTGGGGATGACGCCGTACGCGCGACGATCGCAGCAGTCGACGTGTGCCTTCGCCCCCGCTCGCACGTGGGGCCTCGAGCGGCGTCCATTCCATCCGCATCCAGGAGACACGGGTATGCACTCCAGACGCAAGGTGATGCAGCGGTCGGCGGCCGTGGCGGGCATGGTGGCCGCGGCCGGCCTCCTTCCCGCCGCAGCGCGGGCTGCATGGTCGCAGGCGGCCTTCGAAGCCAGGTCGATGGCCGATGCGGTCAAGGCGCTCGGTGGTGCGGCGCCGGTGGAGAGCAAGGACGTGACGCTGACCGGGCCGGACATCGCCGAGAACGGCGCGGTGGTGCCGCTGGCGTGTGCCTGCGCGCTGCCGGGCGTCAAGCGGCTGCTGCTGTTGGTGGAGAAGAACCCCAACACGCTGGCGGCGGTGTTCGACGTGACCGATGCGGTGGAGCCGAACTTCTCAACGCGGGTGAAGATGGGTCAGTCGTCCAACGTGTACGCGGTGGCCATGATGGGCGACGGCAAGGTGCTGTACGCGCAGAAGGAAGTCAAGGTCACGCTGGGCGGCTGCGGTGGGTGAGCCCGGACGCATGAGCGTCCCTGCGGACGGTCATGCGCCTGGCGAGCTGCGCCGGCATGCAAGCCGGCGCGTGGGTGCATAGGCAAGGAGAGAACATGGCAGATCCGATGCGAATCCGCGCGCAGGCCGCCGGTGACAAGACCACGGTGCGCGTGCTGATGAGCCACGAGATGGAAACCGGCCAGCGCAAGGACAGCGCGGGCAAGACGATACCGGCGTGGTTCATCCAGGAAGTCAGCGCCACGCACAACGGCAAGCCGGTGCTGAGCGCGCAGTGGGGGCCGGCGGTGTCGAAGAACCCGTTCCTGCAGTTCACGATCAAGGGGGCAAAGCCCGGCGACAAGGTCGCGATCAGCTGGGTCGACAACAAGGGTGACAAGCGCATCGATGAAGCCACCGTGTCCTGATCGGCGGCCACCCTTCAGAATGGCGCCGCGTCCACCGAGCGCGCAGCGGCGCAGTCGATGGACCCAACCAGGAGAACAACCATGACCATCACCATCCGGCTGGCCTGCGCCATGGCATTGGCCATGGCCTGCGCGGCCCACGCACAGGACGCCGATCTCGGGCGCAACCTCGCGGCCACTTGCGCCAACTGCCACGGCACCAACGGCCATGCCAAGGGCGACACCGTCAAGCCCCTGGCCGGCGTATCGGCACAGAAGATCCTCGCCGCGCTCGCCGACTACAAGAGTGGGGCGCAGCCCGCGACGATCATGCACCAGATCGCCAAGGGCTATACCGAGGACCAACTCAAGTCGATCGCCGCGTTCTTCGCGGCCCAACCGGGGAAGAAGTGAGGAGCACCATGAACCAGCATTCCTCGACCTTGTCGCTGTCGCGCCGCCGCGTGTTGCGCGCCGGGCTGGCCGCTGCAGCGGCCGTACCGATGGCCGGCTGCGGCACCCTGGGCGCAGGCCCGTCGATCGGCCGGGTGGTGATCGTCGGCGGCGGCTTCGGCGGCGCCACCGCGGCGCGCTACCTGCGCATGTGGGGCGGCAATGTCGACGTCACGTTGATCGAGCGCAACCCGACATTCGTGTCATGTCCGATTTCCAACCTCGTTCTCGGTGGACACAAGCAGATCGCCGACATCACGGTGTCGTATGCCGGCCTCGAGGCCATCGGCGTCAAGCGCATCCAGGGCGAGGCCGTGGCCATCGACGCGCAAGCCAAGGTCGTGAGATTGGCCGACGGGCGCACGTTGCCGTACGACCGCGCCATCGTGTCACCGGGTGTGGACTTCATGCTCGACCAGGTCGCCGGTCTCGCCAGCCCGGCAGCGCAGGACAAGGTGCTGCACAGCTGGAAGGCCGGCGCGCAGACGGTGGCGCTGCGCCGCCAGCTCGAAGCGATGCGCGACGGGGGTGTATACGCCCTGACGATCCCCAAGGCGCCGTACCGCTGCCCACCCGGGCCGTACGAGCGCGCCTGCATGGTGGCGAGCTACTTCAAGCAGTCCAAGCCGAGGTCCAAGGTCCTGGTGCTCGATGCCAACCCCGAGATCACCTCCAAGAAGGGGCTGTTCGAGAAGGCGTTCGCCGACCACTACAAGGGCATCGTCGAGTACCGGCCCAACAACGAGTTGAAGGCGGTCGATGCCGCGACCAACACCGCGAAGCTGGAGTTCGACGACGTGCGCGTCGACGTGCTCAACGTGGTGCCGCCGCAGCGCGCCGGCGACATCGCGCGCACCAGCGGCCTGCTCAACATGAACAACCGCTGGGCCGGCGTGAACTGGCTGACAATGGAGTCCACCGCGGTGCCCGGGATCCACGTGCTCGGCGACGCCACGTTCTCGGCGCCGGCGATGCCCAAGTCGGGCCACATGGCCAACCAGCACGCCAAGGTCGCCGCTGCGGCGATCATCCAGTTGCTCAAGGGCCAATCGGTCAACGCAACGCCGGTGGTGATGAACACCTGCTACAGCTTCGTCACCGCGCGCGACGTGATCCACGTGGCCTCGGTGCACCAGTACGACGCTGCCGACAAGACCTTCAAGACGGTGCCCGGATCGGGCGGCCTGTCGGCCGCGGCCAATCAGGTGGAGGGGCGCAACGCGCTGTCGTGGGCCGAGAACATCTGGTCCGACATGCTCGCGACTTGATCGCCGCTCACGGGGCGGCGTAGCCGGCGCCCGCGGCTCGGCCCGGGGCACCGGCAGGTTGCGCGCCCGGCGGCGCGGCCCGGGTCTCGTGGTGCCGGTCGACCAGCCAGTCGGTCGCGGCCGCGCCGGCCCACATCGCCGCCAGCGTGACGAATGCGGTCACGGTGAACACCGATGCCCCCGACACACCTGCGCCCACCGCGCAGCCGCCGGCGAGCATGCCGCCGAAGCCCATCAGCAGTGCGCCGGCGATATAGCGGCGCATGCTCTGTCCACCGGAGAAGCCTTCGAGCTTCAGTTCGCGCCACAGCGCGGCCGAGGCGAACGAGCCGATGACGACTCCCGGCACCAGGCCGAGGTCGAACTTCAACGGACTTGGCGGCGCAGCCACGACCCACCACAGCACGTCGGCGGCCGGGCCGGTGAATGACAGACTCTGCACCGGAACGACGAGGTCGAATGCGCTGCGCGACAGGCGGTAGGTGGTGAGCCAGGCCAGCGCCACCATCGCGCCGCAGCCGACTGCACCGAACCAGGCCCAGAACCCAACGCGCTGACGCCACGCCCACCACAGAGCCGCCAACAGCCACACGGCACCGAACAGCAGGCCTCCCAGGTGTCCGATGCCGGTCGACAGCAGCAAGTCGCGCGACGTACCGCCCTCGACCGTCCACCATTGCGCGATCGCCAGGCGCAGCGGCGCCAACTGCCCTGACAGTGCCGACAGCGCGGTGACGGCGAACACCAGGCCCGACAGCAGCGCGCGCAGGTTGCCGTGTGCGGCCAGCACCAGCAAGCGGCTGGCGCAGCCGCGCGCGAGGATCATGCCGATGCCGAACAGCATGCCGCCGATCGCCGCGCCCGACAGGCTGCCGCGGGCGCTGAGCTGGCGCGCGTCGCTGGCGTCGAACCAGCCGGCCAGTGCGAATGCCTGCGTCAGCACCACGGCGGTGGCAAACGCAAACAGCCAGACCGTGAGCCGCCCCTCGCGTGTGCTGCGCGCGAACTCGATCACCGCGGCACGCAGGCAAAACCGCGAGCGCTGGGCAAAGAAGCCGAAGGCCACGCCGATCAGCAGGCCGCTCAGCGCCAGCGTCGGCGCCTCGCCGAACCGTGCGAGCAACGCGTCGATCATGCGGATGCGCAGGCGTCGCGGGCGGTTCAGAACTCGATCTGGTCGGCGATCGCGTGGACACCCGCCGCGGCGCACTGGTCGTCGGCGTCGCCACCCGGCGCGCCGGATACCGCGATCGCGCCCAGCGTCTGGCCGCCGGCCTCGATCGGCACGCCGCCGCCGGCGGCGAACACGCGCGGCAGTGCGCGCACGCCGCTCATCGGCTTGCCCGCCTGCGTGTCACCGGCCAGCGCCGTGGTCCGCGTGCGAAAGCTAGCCGCCGTCCATGCCTTGTTCATCGCGCCATCGATCGAGTGTGCGCCGGCGAAGCGGTCGCGCAGCAACACCTGCGTCAGACCGGCGCGGTCGACCACCGCGACGCTGGCCTGCCAGCCGTTCTTGCGGCAGTGCTCCAACGCGGCGCGCGCGGCAGTCAGCGCGGCCTCCGGCGTCAGCGATCGGGTCGCGAACGTGCCTTGCTGGGCTGCCGCCGTGCACACCACGCCGGCAGCAAGGATCAGGGTGGAGATGCGCTTCATGAGAGGCTCCGGTTGAGCGGCCGGTTCCCGCCTGCCGTGCAGCACGCACAACGGCGCAACCGATCTATGATGACTCATATCAGTCTATGCGGATGTAATGGTGATTCCATGATGCAGCGCAACTCCGCCGCCTGTGCAAGGCTGGCCCGGCTGTGGCGCGGCTGGTGGTCGTTGCAGGCGCTCCTGCTGGGCGCGGTATTGACGCTCACCGCCGATGCCGCGCTCGCACAAGCCGAGCGCGCCACCGTGCCGATGTCGTTGCAGCCGGTGGCCGAGGGCATCTACTTCGTGCAGGGCGAAGCCGCCATGGCTTCGGCGCTGAACCAGGGGTTCGTGTCGAACGCCGGCGTCGTCGTCACCGACGCGGGCGTGCTGGTGATCGATGCGCTCGGCACGCCGGCGCTGGCGCAGAGCCTGATCGAAGCGATCGGCCGGCTCACGCCGCTGCCGATCCGCCACGTCGTCGTGACGCACTACCACGCCGACCACATCTACGGGCTCCAGGCCTTCAAGGCTGCCGGCGCGCGCATCGTCGCGCACGTCGGCGCGCGTGAATACCTGGCGTCCGACACGGCGCGGCTACGTCTGCGAGCCAGCCGTGAGGAGCTATTCCCGTGGGTCGACGAATCCATCCGCCTGGTCGAACCCGACTTGTGGATCGAACGGGACACCGAGCTGACGCTGGGCTCGACCGTCGTGCAGGTGCGCCATGTCGGGCCCGCCCACACCTCCGAAGACCTTGCGGTGGTGCTGCCGGCCAGCGGCGTCGTGTTCGCGGGTGACCTGGTGTTCCGCGGCCGCGTGCCGTTCGTCGGCCAGGCCGATTCCAGGCGCTGGATCGAATCGTTGGAGAAACTGATCGAGGCACGGCCGCGCGTCGTCGTGCCCGGCCACGGACCGGCGACGACCAACCCCACGCGCGACCTCGAGCTCACGCGCGACTACTTGCGGTACCTGCGCGACACCATGGGTCGCGCGGCGCGCGAGCTCGAGCCGTTCGACGAGGCCTATGCCAGGACCGACTGGTCGCGTTTCGAGGCGGTGCCGCTGTTCAAGCAAGCCAACCGGATGAATGCCTACAACACCTATCTTCTGATGGAAGGCCAGGGTGGCAAATGAGTGCAGCTGACCGGACTGTCAGACCAGGATCGCGCTGAAGCGCGGCAGACGCTCGATAGAATGAAATCATGAACCGCAAGGCCCAAGTGCCCGCCGATTCCGAAGTGCAAGATGCGGTGTTCGACAGCGTGGCCGAGCTGTTCGCCGTGTTGTCCACGCCGATCCGGCTCAAGATCATCAGCGCGCTGTGCAACGGCGAGAAGAACGTGTCGCAGCTGCTGGAGGAAATCGACACCACGCAGCCCAACATGAGCCAGCACCTGTCCACGCTGTACCGCGCCGGCGTTCTGGGCCGGCGCCGCGAGGGCACGCAGATCCGCTACCGGCTCGAGAGCGAGCGTGTGGCCACGCTGTGCCGCGCGGTGTGCACGCAGGTGGCGATCGAGATGGCCGATGACGCGGCCCTGCGGCCTGGCGAGCGGCTGTTGCCCAGGCGCTGAAGCGCCTAGCTGCGATCGCAGTGGATCGCGGCGGTGGCGACCAGGTCGTCGAACAGCGCCATCGACACCCGCCCCGGCACCGCGTACGGATCGAGCGTCGCGCTGGCCGAGTACTTGAGCAGCAGCGCCGGGTTCAGCGCCGACATCTGCACCTGGCCCATCGCCCAGCCGGCGAAACGGCGCTCGTCGATCTCCTGGTACGACAGCAGCTCCACGTCGTGGTGGCGCGCGTCGGCCGCGATGCGGCGGTAGAGCTGGTTCACCGCCGAACGGCCGCCTTCGAGCACCTGCAGGAACACGCGGTCGGCGAAGCACAACACGCCGGTGATGCCGTGCTTCGGGTTGTTGGCGCGGCACTGGCGCAGCAGCGAATGCAGCTCTTCGGCATCGACCGCGGGCACGGCGCGGCTGACGTACATCAATCGGACCAGCATGGTGTGGTCTCCTCGCTTCAGCTGTCGCGCTTCTTGGCCAGCAGCGACAGGAACTCGCGGCGCAAGTGGTTGTCCTTCAGGAACGCGCCGCGCATCACGCTGTTGGTCATCGCCGAGTCGTCGTCCTTGACGCCGCGCCAGTGCATGCAGAAGTGGTCGGCCTCCATCACGATCGCCAAGCCGTCGGGCCGCACGCGCTCCTGCAGCGCGTCGGCCAGCATGACCACCGCTTCTTCCTGGATCTGCGGGCGCGTCATCACCCAATCGGTGAGGCGGGCGTACTTCGACAGGCCGATCAGGTTGGAATGCTCGTTGGGCAGGATGCCGATCCACACCCGACCGAGAATCGGACACAGGTGGTGCGAGCAGGCGCTGCGCACGCTGATCGGGCCCACGATCATCAGCTCGTTCAGGCGCGATGCGTTGGGAAACTCGGTCACCTTGGGCGCGCCGACATAGCGGCCGCGAAACACCTCGTCGATGAACATGCGCGCCACGCGCTCGGCCGTGCCCTGCGTGTTGTGGTCGCTGTCGGTGTCGATCACCAGGGTGCGCAGCACGTCCTGCATCTTGGCCTGCACCTCGGCCTTCAGCTCGTCGAGCTCGCCGGGCAACACGAAGGCCGAGATGTTGTCGTTGGCGTGGTAGCGGCAATCGGCGCCGATCAGCCGGTAGCGGATGCGTTCGGAGGCCGGCATCGCGGCCAGGTCGGCCTCGCTGGGCAGCACGCGGGTGATGGCGGTGGATTTGGGCATGGCGGCAAAGCCTCGGGGCGCTCGACGCAACGATTGTCTCAGCCCGGTCAAGCCCTTGCACACCACCGTGCAGGCCGTCTGGCCAGACCCTAGACTGCCCCGATGGTCACCGCTGCGGCCCCTCCGTTGGCCCGTCTGCTCGAGCGCACCGCCGACGCGGTGGCCGCCGTGCGCGCCGGCCGCTCGCTGACGGCCGCCATCGAAGGGGTGCCCGCCGACCTGCGCCCGGGCGTGCTGGCGCTGGCCAGCGACGTGATGCGCCGCCTCGGCACCGCCCAGGCGCTGCGCGAGCGGCTGGCGCCGCGCGCGCCCCAGCCACCGGTGGACGCGCTGCTGCTGAGCGCGCTGGCGCTGCTGCTGCCGGGCGCCGACGGCACGCTGCCCTACCCGGAGCACACGCTGGTCGATCAGGCGGTGCAGGCTGCGCGCCAGCGCGCACCGGCGGCCGCCGGCTTCGTCAACGCGGTGCTGCGGCGTCTTCTGCGCGAGCGCGCGGCGCTGCTCGAAGCGGTGCAGCACCAGGGCGTGGCGGCATTCAACCATCCGCTGTGGTGGATCGAGCGCGCGCGCCAGGATTGGCCCAGGCAATGGCGCGAACTGCTCGCCGCCAACAACGCCGCACCGCCGATGGTGTTGCGCGTCAACGCGCGGCGCACCACCGCGCAGGCCTATGTGCAGCAGCTCCACGCCAACGGCCGCAGCGCGCAGGTGGTGGGGCCGCAGGCGGTGTGGCTGCACACGCCGTGCCCGGTGGCGCAGCTGCCGGGCTTCGCCGAGGGTGACGTGTCGGTGCAGGACCTGTCGGCGCAGCGCGCGGCGCCGTTGTTGCTCGGCGCTGGATTGGGCCCCGGCGCACGAGTGCTCGATGCCTGCGCCGCGCCGGGGGGAAAGACGGCGCACCTGCTGGAGCTGTCCGATCTCGACGTGACGGCGCTCGATGTCGATGCAGCGCGACTGCAGCGCGTGCAGCAGGGGTTGCAGCGCCTGCAGCTGCGCGCGCAGCTGCTTTGCGCCGATGCACGGCTGACCGCCGCGTGGTGGGACGGCCGACCGTTCAACGCGGTGCTGCTCGACGCGCCGTGCAGCGCCTCGGGCGTCGTGCGGCGCCATCCCGATGTGCGGTGGCTGCGCCGCGCCGATGACTTGGTGGCTCTCGCGCGCACGCAGGCCGAGCTGCTCGATGCGCTGTGGCCCACGCTGGCCGCCGGCGGTGTGTTGCTCTATGTGACCTGTTCGATCTTCCGTGTCGAGGGCCAGCAGCAGATCGACGCTTTTTTGCAACGCCATGGCGCGCGAGGTGCGCGCCTCGACCCGGCGGCGCCCGGCCACCTGCTGCCGCTGCCGGACAATGATCCTGATCGATTCGCCACGACGCCGGTCGTGGGGGACGGGTTTTTCTACGCCTTGATCCGCAAGCCCTAGAGCCCCAGCAGCCAGCCCATGCGCCGCGCGACGACTTCAGGTCCAGGGCCGCGCGCGGCCCGGCACGCCGCCCGGGGCAGGGCCGTGCAGCGGGCGCTGGCACGGCTGTGGCATGGCGCGTGCCTGTGGCTGGTGTGCCTCTGCGCCGCAGCCGGTGCACACGCGCAGGGCGTGGAGTTGACCACGTTGGAGTTGCGCGCCAACGAAGGCACGCTGACACTCGAATTCAGCGCGCGGCTCACGCTGTCGCGCGCGATCGAAGATGCGCTGCGTCGCGGCGTGCCGATGTACTTTGATATCGATGCCACCCTGTTCCGCTCGCGCTGGTATTGGCGCGACGAGCGCGTGGCGCGCGTCGCGCGCAGCTACCGGCTGTCGTACCAGCCGCTCAGCGGCAACTGGCGCGTTGCGCTGGGGCCGCTCGGTCAGAGCTACGCCACGCTGTCCGATGCCATGGCGGTGATCTCGCGCGTCAGCGGGTGGCCCTTGGCCGAGGGCAGCCAACTCGGTGCCGGCCAGCGTTATTACCTGGAGTTCAGCTACCGGCTCGACCCGACACAACTGCCGCAGCCGCTGCAGATCGGGCTCGGCAACGACTGGTCGCTCGGCATTGCGCGCACGGTGCGCGTCGACGAGCGGGTGGTCGAGGAGGCGCGGCGCTGACATGAGCAAGTCGCTGCGCTGGGCCCTCGCGATCTCGCTGCTGGCCGTGGTCGGCTCGGCGTTGGTGATTGCGTTCATGCTGTCGCTCACCAGCGAGCTCGACTTGTTCGAGCGCAGTTTCGTCTGGCTGTTCTGGGTCAACCTCGCGGTCGCGGCGGCGCTCTTTCTGGTGATTGCGATCGCGGCCACGCGTCTGTGGTTTCGGCTGCGCAGCGGCAAGTTCGGCAGCAAGCTGCTGGTGAAGCTGGCCGGCATCTTTGCGCTGGTGGGTGTGGTGCCGGGCGTGCTGATCTACACCGTGTCGGTGCAGTTCGTCTCGCGCAGCATCGAGACCTGGTTCGACGCGCAGGTGGCCGGCGCGCTCGATGCCGGCCTGGCGCTCGGCCGCGGCACGCTCGAGGCCCTGAGCGCCGACCTGGTGTCCAACACCAAGCTGGCGGCCGAGCGGCTGTCCGAGACGCCGCGCCCGTCGATCGGGCCGATCACGCTGGAGCGCGTGCGCGAGCAGATCGACGCCCGCGACGTGATGCTGCTCGGCCCCAACGGCCAGCTGCTGGCCCAGGCCAGCGCGCAGGCGGGCTCGATCGCGCCGCCGCGGCCTGCGCCGCACCTGCTGCGCCAGGCCCGCGTCAGCGGCGCCGTCAGCCAGTTTGAGGGCCTGGACGACGAGCCGGCGGCCGGCGGCTTGCGTCCCGCGGTGCGCATCCGCGCGCTGGTGCCCATTCCGAGCAACGAGATCAGCCTGGCGGGACGCGAAGAGCGCTTCCTGTACGTGATGCGCACGGTGTCGCCGCAGCTGGTGGCCAACGCGCTCGCGGTGCAGAACGCCTACCGCGAGTACCAGCGCCGTGCCATCGCGCAGGATGGGCTGCGCCGCATGTACATCGGCACGCTCACCCTGGCGCTGGTGCTGGCGGTGTTCGGCGCCGTGCTGGTGGCGGCGATCCTCGGCAACCAGATCGCGCGGCCGCTGGTGGTGCTGGCCGACGGCGTGCGTGAGGTAGCCGAAGGCGACCTCAAGGCCAAGCCGGTGTTCGCGTCGCGCGACGAGCTTGGCGGCCTGACGCGCGCCTTTGCGCGCATGACCGAGCAGCTGGCCGACGCACGCGAGCAGGTGGGTCGCGGCGTGGCGCAGCTGGAGGGCGCGCGCACGCGGCTGCAGACCATCCTGGACTCTCTGAGCGCCGGCGTGATCGTGTTCGACCGCCAGCGCGCGATCGACACGGTGAATCCGGGCGCCACGCGCATCCTGCGCCAGCCGCTGTCGGCGTTCGTCGGCCGGCCGCTCGACGAAGTGCCCGGCATGAGCGAGTTCGCGCACAAGGTGTGGCAGCGCTACGAGCTGCACAGCGCCAGCCCGGAGGCGGGCGAACGCGACCACTGGCAGGATGCGTTCGAGCTCAAGGTCAACGAGCAGACCACCCTCAACCTGCTGGTGCGCGGCGCGACGCTGCCGAACGACTCGCGCCTGATGGTGTTCGACGACATCACCGAGGTGGTGTCGGCGCAGCGCTCGCTGGCCTGGAGCGAAGTGGCGCGCCGCCTGGCGCACGAGATCAAGAACCCGCTGACGCCGATCCAGCTGTCGGCCGAGCGCATCCGCCACAAGCTCGAGGCGCAGCTCGGCGCGAGCGAACGTGCCTTGCTCGAACGATCGGTTGGCACCATCGTCGCCCAGGTGCAGGCGATGAAGCAGCTGGTCGATGAGTTTCGCGACTACGCGCGCCTGCCGTCGGCCCGGCTGACGCCGCTGGATCTGAACGCCGTCGTGATGGAAGTGCTCGCGCTCTATGGCCAGGCGCTGGAGCACGGGCGCGTGCAGGCGCAGCTCGCGCCGGCCTTGCCCGCGATCATGGGCGATGCGACGCAGCTGCGTCAGGTGATCCACAACCTGCTGCAAAACGGCCTCGATGCGGTGGCCGATCGGGCCGACGGTCGCGTGGTGCTGCGCACGGAGCTGGCGCACGGCTCGGGCGACGAGGCGCGTGCCGTGCGTCTGCTCGTCACCGATAACGGTCCGGGCTTTGCCGACAAGGTGCTGCGCCGCGCCTTCGAACCCTATGTGACCACCAAGAGCAAAGGCACCGGTCTCGGCCTTGCCGTGGTGCGCAAGATCGCCGATGAACACGGTGCCCGCGTGCGTCTGGGCAACCTGCGCCAGGGCGACGCGGCAGACGCTCCGGTTGGAGGGGCCCAAGTTTCGTTATCATTTTCCAGACTGGGCCCTGCAACACCCACCGCCGGGGGCGCTCAGACAACCCAAGACGCAGGCGGAGCGGCTACACAAGTGCATTGAGCGGATGGCAACGATTCTGGTGGTCGATGACGAGCTGGGCATCCGGGGCCTGCTGTCCGACATCCTGTCGGACGAGGGCCACTCGGTTGAACTGGCCGAGAACGCCGCCGAGGCACGCGCCGTGCGCGAACGCATGCGCCCCGACCTCGTGCTGCTGGACATCTGGATGCCCGACGTCGATGGCATCACTCTGCTGAAGGAGTGGGGCGCCGCGGGCCTGCTGACGATGCCGGTCATCATGATGAGCGGCCACGGCACGATCGATACCGCGGTCGAGGCCACCAAGTTCGGCGCGTCGGCGTTTCTGGAGAAGCCGGTTACTTTGCAGAAGCTGCTGCGTGCGGTGGAGCAATCGCTGGCCAAGCCGTCGCCGCGTCCGGCGTCGGGCAGCAGCACCAACGGCAGCGGTCCCACGGTGTACCGCATGGAGGCCGCGCTGCTGCACGATGCGCCGATGCCCGGCGCCGGCATCGCGCCGATGCTGTCGCCGCTGCCGCTTGGGCCGCAGGCCGAACAATCGTTCGACCTCGATCGCCCGCTGCGCGAGGCGCGCGACTCGTTCGAGAAGTGCTACTTCGAGTTCCACCTGGCGAAGGAGAACGGCTCGATGACGCGCGTGGCCGAAAAGACCGGACTGGAACGCACGCACCTGTACCGCAAGCTCAAGCAGCTCGGTGTCGACCTCACGCGCAACAAGCGCGGCACCACGGTGTGAACCCCGGGGCGCGTCGAAGCGCCCCGCTATAATCGCGCTCCTTTCGCGCGGCAACATTCGCTGCCGCGCACCCGGCCTGGTAGCTCAGTTGGTAGAGCAGCGGACTGAAAATCCGCGTGTCGGTGGTTCGATTCCGCCCCAGGCCACCAATCAGCTCATCGTCCGCGGACTGACAACGCGCCTTGCGCGTTGCGGTGGAGACTCATATCGCGAAGCGATGTGACGTCGGAACCAAAATCCGCGTGTCGGTGGTTCGATTCCGCCCCAGGCCACCAAGTCTCCCCTGGTGACACGTTCCTAGCTCCGCGTGGAGTGCGACTCGCGCCGTGCCAACCACACCGTGCCGGCGCAGATGATCGTGCCGCCGATCAACGTTGAGAGCGTCGGCACGTCCGCGAACAGGATGAAGCCGAGCAGGGCAGACCACACGAGGTCGAGGAACTTCACCGATTGTGTGGCCGAGATGTCGGCGCGTGTGAACGAGCGCGTCAGGCAATAGTGGCCTGCGCTGCCCAGCACGCCCGTCAGCATGAAGGCGGCCCATTGCCAGGCGCCGATCGCCTGCCAGTGCAGCAGCGCCAGCGGCAGGCTCAAGCAGGCCACGGTGATCGACTGCCAGACCAGGATCGTGCCGGTGGTCTCGTAACGCGTCAGGGCCTTGGTGATCAGGAACGATGCCGCGAACACCGGCGCCGAGGCCAGCATCACGAGGTGGAACACGCCGCCGCTGCCCGACAGCGCCGGGCCGACGACGATCAGCACGCCGGCCAGGCCGGCCAGCGTGGCGATCCAGCGCTCCCAGCGCATCGGTTCGCCGAACGCGAGCCGCGCGCCGATCATGATGAAGATCGGCGTGGTGAAGCCGATGGCCGTCATGTCGGCCAGCGGGATCCTGGGCAGCGCGATGAACCACAACGCGAGCCCCAGCGTGTGAGCACCGCCGCGCAGGAACTGGCCGCCGACGTTGTGCGGCCGGTAGGCGGCAAAGCCGCGATGCAGCACGATCGGCAGCAGCACCAGCAGGCCGCACAAGTAGCGCAGGAACTGCGCCTGGAACGGATCGACGTGCAGCGACAGCTCGCGCATCAACGCGTTGAGCAGCGAGAACAACGAGCCCGCGCCGGCGGCCCACAACATCGCGCGTGTGGTCGGCGCCAGGTGCGCGGTGCGCGTTTGCACGGTGGCGCGCACGCGCTGCCAGTGCAGCATCAAGCGGTGGCCAGCGTGCGTGGGTGAGGCGGGATCGGCAGCCATCGGGCGGGAGGCGGGAGAATAGCAAGCGGCTCGGCGCACGTGAGGCACGGGGTCTGCACGCGAGCCGCCTGCAAGGAACAACGATGACGACCGACAGCGCCGCCGGCGCGCACGCCGAGATGAACTACGGCGACTACCTGCATCTCGATGCGGTGCTCGCGGCACAGCACCCGTTGTCGCCCGACCACAACGAGATGCTGTTCATCGTGCAGCACCAGACCAGCGAGCTGTGGATGAAGCTGATGTTGCACGAGCTGCGCGCCGCGGTGGCATCGATCGCCGCCGACGACCTCGCGCCCGCCTTCAAGATGCTGGCCCGCGTCAGCCGCATCATGGAGCAGCTCGTGCATGCGTGGGATGTGCTGGGTACGATGACACCGCCGGAGTATTCGGCGATCCGGCCGTACCTGGGATCGGGCAGCGGCTTTCAAAGCTGGCAATACCGCTGCATCGAGTTCATGCTCGGCAACAAGAACGCGGCCATGGTCAAGCAGCACGCGCACGCGCCGGAGCGGCTGGCGGTCGTGCAGGCGGCGCTGCACGCGCCATCGCTGTACGACGAAGCGCTGCGCCTGTTGAACCGCCGCGGCCTGGCCGTGCCGGCCGGCCACCTGGAGCGCGACTGGACGCAACCCTACACGGCCGATTCGCAGGTCGACCAGGCCTGGCTGACCGTGTACCGCAACCCGCAGGCGCAGTGGGATCTGTACCAGCTCGGCGAGGAGCTGGTTGACCTGGAAGACGCGTTCCGGCTCTGGCGCTTCCGCCACGTGACGACGGTCGAGCGCGTGATCGGCTTCAAGCGTGGCACCGGCGGCACCAGCGGCGTGGCCTATCTGCGCAAGATGCTCGACGTGACGCTGTTCCCGGAGCTGTGGCGCATCCGCACGGAGCTGTGACGGCGGCTCAGGCTTGCATCCACCGTGCCGCAGCGGCCTCGACGACCGCCGGCATCGGCACCTCACCTCGGCGGATGCTGCGCAGCCAGGTGGCGTCGTTGCCCTCGCTCAGCGACTCGCGGATCAGGTTGCAGGCGTCCAGCGCCTGCAGGTCGAGCGCGTGCGGCTCGATGCGCGCCAGCGTGCGGATGATGTCGTCGCGCAGCTTGCTGCGTTGCTTGGTCTTGGGGTCGACGAGATCGCCGTCCAGGCCGAAGCGGCAGGCCTGGAAGCGATTGAAGGTGTAGACGAGGTAGTCGTCCTCCACCGGCTCGAACGGGCGCTCTTCGCGCAGGTGGCGGCACAGGCTTTGCAGGTAACACGCGAGCGCCGCCGCCTTGTCCACCTGCAGCGGCGTGTCGCACACGCGCAGCTCGATGGTGCCGAATTCGGGTTTGGGCCGGATGTCCCAGTAGAAGTCCTTCATCGACTGAACGACGCCGGTGCTCGTCATCTTGTCGAAGAACTGGCCGAAGCCCTCCCAGGTGAGCACGAACGGCGCACGTCCCGACAGCGGAAACGCAAACACCGAATTGAGGCGCGCCGAGTGAAAGCCCGTGTCCTCGCCCTGCACGTAGGGCGACGACGCGGCCAGCGCGATGAAGTGCGGCACGTAGCGCGACAACGCGTGCAGCAGCCACAGCGCTTCGTCGCCGTTGGGGACGCCCACGTGCACGTGCTGGCCGAACACGGTGAACTGCTTGGCGAGGTAGCCGTACAGCTCGCTGATGTAGTGGAAGCGCTCGGTCGGGAAGATGCGCTGCGCGCGCCAGTGCTGGTAGGCGTGCGTGCCGCCGCCGGAGATGGCGATGTTGAGCTTGCGCGCGGCGCGCGACATCTGGCTGCGCAGGTCGTGCAGCTCGTCGCGCAGCGGCACGAACGAACGCTGGATCGACGTGCCGATCTCGATCATGCTGCGCGTGATCTCGGGCTTCACGTCCCAATTGCCGCTGTGGCCGGCGAGTTCGCGCAGCAGGTCTTCGGCGCGCGGCGTCAGGTCGAAGTCGTGCGTGTCGACGAGCTGCAGCTCGAGCTCGACGCCCAGGGTCAGCGGTTGCGAGGCGGTGAAGGGCTCGAGTGCCATGTCAGCGGTGCCCGGCCGCCCGAAGGCGCCAAGAAAGTGAGCGTGGGGGCTTCATCCGTCAGCTCTGCGTTTCGTCGGCCTCGCGCACGACGTGTTTCAGCGGCAGCAGCGTCCACAGCGGCCCGCTCAGCTGCATCAGCGTCGTGGCCACCAGCAGCGCCTGGATCACGTTGGCGTCGGCGCCGGGCAGCTGCGTGCGCCAGCCGAAGGAGTCGGCCACCAGCAGCACCGACAGGCTGCTCATCGGCTGCAGCGCCAGCGTCAGCGCGGCGGCCTGGCGCCACGACAGCCCGCTGGGGCGCGCCGTGGCGAAGATCGCGAGCCCTTTGCCGATCAGCCGCGCCACGATGATCGCCAGCACCCACGGCAGCAGGTTGAGCAGGTCGGTGACGGTCGACAACACGCCGAAGCTGACGAACAGCATCACCGTCAACGCCGCACCTGCGCTGCCGAGGTAGGGCTCCACCGTGAGCCGGTGGCGCATGCGTGAGCGTGCCGTCATGCCCGCCACCAGCAGCGTCATGAACGGCGACAGCCCCCACGCCACCGCCAACAATGCGGCAAGAATGACCAGGGCTAGCTGCAGTACCGGCATGGTCGCCAGATCCTGGTGCAGCAGCGCCAGGCGGTCGAGCAGCACGCCGCACGCCAGACCGACCAGCAGCGAGCCGAAGATCACCGCGCTGGCGTTGCCCAACAAAGCCAGAGAGTCGCTCGCGCTGACACCCTGCGCGAGCACCGGCCAGAGCTTGATCGCCAGAACCGCAAGCACGCTGTTGATCGCGCTCAGCATCAGCAGGCGCTCGGCCACCTGGCCGCGCGGCCGTGCCTCGAGCAGCGCAGCCATCGTGATCACCGGCGAGGTGGCAGCCGCGAGCGCGGCGGCCGCTGCCGCGCTCGCCGCAGGCGCACCGAGCAGCACCAGCGCCAGCCCCACGGCGGCGGCCGCGGCGGCCGCCTCCAGCACGCTGCTGGCGGCGAGCCAGGGGTTGTCGAGCAGCCAGCGCGGCCGCAACCGGGTGCCGAGCTCGAACACCAGCGCCGCCACCGCCAGGTCGATCAGCGGCTTCCACGGATCGAGGTCGGTGCGCTCCAGCAGGTCGAGCAATGCCGGGCTGGCCAGCGCGCCCACCAACAGGTAGCCCAGCAGCCGCGGCAGGCGCAGCCGCCGGTTGAGCACGCTGGCCACCACCAGCGCGGCCAGCACCATCACGGCCAGGCCCAGCACCGGGTCGGCCCCGCGCAGACCCGCCAATGGGCCGCGCAGCAGCGTGCCAAACCAGTCGGCGATCTGTTGGGCCACAGGTGGCATGCGAGGTGGTGTGGCTGGTGGTCTCGGATGAAGGCGCCGGCATCTTGCACAAGACACGCCGCAGAAGCGAGTCAAACTTCGCCCGCGCCGGGCGGTTTGGGGCCTTGCCCTTGAAGCCTGTGGGGCCGGCCCCACATGCTCGCGCGCGAACGTTCCCAACCCGCTTTGTAGCCGACATGAGCAAACAAACCCATTCCTTCCAGGCCGAGGTCAAGCAGATCCTGCACCTGGTCACGCACTCGCTGTACTCCAACAAGGAGATCTTTCTGCGCGAGCTGGTCTCCAACGCGTCGGATGCCTGCGACAAGCTGCGCTTCGAGGCGCTGGACAACGCCGCGCTGTACGAGGATGCGCCCAACCTCGAGGTGCGCGTGTTGTTCGACGCCCAGGCCAAGACGCTGACGATCCGCGACAACGGCATCGGCATGAGCCGGGACGAGGCGATCGAGCACCTGGGCACGATCGCAAAGAGCGGCACGCGCGAGTTCATGGCCAAGCTCGAGGGCGACCAGAAAAAGGACGCCAACCTGATCGGCCAGTTCGGCGTCGGCTTCTATTCCGGCTTCATCGTGGCCGACCGCATCACCGTGGAAACGCGCCGCGCGGGGCTGCCGGCCGATCAGGGCGTGCGCTGGAGCAGCGAAGGCGTCGGCGACTTCGAGGTCGAGGCGATCGACAAACCGACGCGCGGCACCGACGTGACGCTGCACCTGCGTGACGGCGAGGAGGATTTCCTGCGGCCCTGGAAGCTGAAGTCGATCATCTCGCGCTACTCCGACCACATCTCGCTGCCGATCCTGATGCGCAAGGAGAAGTGGGACGAGGAGAAGAAGGAGCAGGTGCTCACCGACGAGTGGGAGACCGTCAACAAGGCCGCCGCGCTGTGGACCCGTCCCAAGGGCGACATCACCGACGCGCAGTACCAGGAGTTCTACAAGCAGATCGCGTTCGACGCCGAGCCGCCGCTCGCCTACACGCACAACCGGGTCGAGGGGCGCAGCGAATACACGCAGCTGCTCTACATCCCCGCCAAGGCGCCGTTCGACTTGTGGAACCGCGACAAGCGCGGCGGCGTCAAGCTGTACGTGAAGCGCGTCTTCATCATGGACGACGCCGAGGCGCTGATGCCGGTGTACCTGCGCTTCGTCAAGGGCGTGATCGATTCGAGCGACTTGCCGCTCAACGTGAGCCGCGAGCTGCTGCAGGAGAGTCGCGACGTGAAGGCGATCCGCGAGGGCAGCACCAAGCGCGTGCTGTCTATGCTGGAGTCGCTGGCCGACAGCGACAGCGCCGATGACAAGGCCAAGTACCAGTGCTTCTGGAACGAGTTCGGCGCGGTGATCAAGGAGGGGATCGGCGAGGACTTCGCCAACCGCGAGCGGCTGGCCAAGCTGCTGCGCTTCGCCTCCACCCAGGCCGACGAGGGCGTGTCGTTCGCCGACTACGTCAAGCGCATGAAGGAAGGCCAGGAGCCGATCTACTACATCACGGCCGACAGCCTTGCGGCGGCCAAGTCGAGCCCGCAGCTCGAGATCTTTCGCAAGAAAGGCGTCGAGGTGCTGCTGCTGACGGACCGCGTCGACGAGTGGATGCTGTCGCACCTGTACGAGTTCGAGGGCCATGCGCTGCAGAGCGTCGCCAAGGGCGCGGTCGATCTCGGCAAGCTGCAGGACGAGGAGGAGAAGAAGCAGGCCGATGCCGCGGCCGAGCAGTTCAAGCCGTTGCTCGAACGCCTGAAGACCAGCCTGAAGGAGCGCGCCAAGGACGTGCGCGTGACGACGCGTCTGGTCGACTCGCCGGCATGCCTGGTCGTCGAAGAAGGCGACATGAGTGCCCACCTGTCGCGCCTGCTGAAACAGGCCGGGCAAGATGCACCCAAGGCCAAGCCGATCCTGGAGATCAATCCGCAGCATGCCTTGATCCAGCGGCTGCAAGGCGACGGCGCGCAGTTCGACGATCTGGCCCAGATCGTGTTCGATCAGGCCTGGCTGGCCGAGGGCGGCCAGTTGGAGAACCCGGCCGACTACGTGCAGCGGGTGACGCGGCTGTTGGCGGCGCCGCCGGCCTGACGCGCGCGAGTCAGGGCGCCAGCGGCGCCTGCTGCATCGCTTGGATCTGTTCGCGCAGCGCCTCGGTCTGCTGTGACCAATAGGCCGCGCTGCCGAACCACGGAAACGCCGCCGGGAACGCCGGGTCGCTCCAGCGCTCGGCCAGCCAGGCGCTGTGGTGCAGCATGCGCAGCGTGCGCAGCGGTTCGATCAGCGCCAGCTCGCGCGTATCGAAGCGCATGAATGCGCGATAGCCTTCGAGCACGTGCGCGAGCTGTGCACGCATCGATTCCTGCGATCCCGACAGCAACATCCACAGGTCCTGCACTGCCGGGCCGCTGCAGCAATCGTCGAGGTCGACGATGTGCGGACCTTCGTCGCGCCAAAGGATGTTGCCCGGATGGAAGTCGCCGTGCAGCCGCAGCGTGGCGAGTTCACCGGCCGCTGCGTAGGCGCGCTCGACTTCGGTGAGCGCCCGCCGTGCCGTGGCTTCGAACACGTCCGCCTGTTGCCGCGGGATCGCGTCGCCCTGAAGCAGCGCTTGCAGTGCCCGGTGACCGTAGGTCTGCGCATCGATGCGGCGGCGCGCGCCAAACGCCTCGGCCGCGCCCACCGCATGCAATCGTCCGACGAAGCGGCCGAGCCACTGCAGCACCGACGGATCGTCGAGCTCGGGGCCGTGACCCGAGCGCCGGGGATACACCGCGAGGCGAAACGCGGTGTCCTCGTCGGTCCAGACAGCCAGCGTGGGCGGGTCACCGAGGGTGCGCATCGCATCGATCGGCCCATCGGCGTCGGGCCGCAGCTCCAGCGGTGCGATCACCGGGATCTCGGCTGCTCCAAGCTGCAGCGCGAAGCGATGCTCCTCGAGGATCTGTTCATCGCTCCAGCGCGCCGGCCGGTAGAACTTGGCCACCACCGCGGAGCCGTCTTCCAGCATCACCTGGAACACGCGGTTCTCGTACGAGTTGAGCTGCAGGATGCGCCCATCGCCGCGCTGGCCGACGCTCTGCAGCGCATCGAGCACGCACTGCGGCGTCAGTCGCTCGTACGGGTGGGTCGGCGTGTGGCGCATCGTTCGATGCGCGGCGGCTCAGTGGCGCGTCGGGGTGGACGACAAACGCTGCGGCTCGATCACCACGGCGCCGCCGTCGGGTGGTGGCTCGGTCGGCGGCTCGGTGGGCGGACCCTCGTGCACTTCAAGCCCAGGGCGCTCGTTGCCGCCCAGGGCGCCGAACTCGCTCGTGCCGGAACTCGACTCGCCGCGGTTGTCCGGCGCGAAGAACGAGTCCTGGAAGAAGTTGGAGTCCTGCCACAGCGTGGCGCGGTCGCGCCGCCGGCTCGATGCCGTGACCGTGGCCACTTCGCGGCGCGGGTGCGCCGGCGGCGCGGCCGGCTGCGGTCCGCGCGACGCGGCGGCGCTTTGCGGTACCAACAGCTGCAGCTCGGGAATCGACGGCAGGTGATCGACCGGGCAGCGCAGGTAGCGCACGCGGCAGGCCGCCAACACCGCCTGCTTGATCTGCATCACGCGGCGCGAGTTGCCGCGATCGGTGTCGAGGTCGATGGCCGCCAGCACGCGACCGTTGGCGCTGCACACCGCGAACGTGACGTGAATGGCACCGAGCAACTCGTACCAGAAGCGCACTTCCTGCGGATCGGTGGGTTGGCAGAAGCGCACCAACGGCAGCTTGGACAGCACGATGTGGTGCGGCAAGGCCTCGCGCAGCTGGCGGTACACACGGCGCTCATCGGTGCTGAACACCGGGCGCGCCGAGAGGTTCCACTCCGCGGGCAATGGCGTCGCCTTGGGCACGCGGGGTCGCAATGCAAGCCACACCACCGCCGGGGCCAGTACCGCCACGGCCACGAGGGCCACGATCCACGGGAGCGTCTGCTGCATGTTGTGCGCGATGTTAACCGGTGCCGGGAGGCGCACGGTCCCTTCGCTTGCGGGCGGCAGCGATCGGGATCCGGGACTCTCTTCAGGAGGGCGGATCTTGCGGCGCGTCGGTTTGCGCGCCGATCTGCAACAAGGTCTGGCGCAGCCGTTCGATCCGGCGGGCCTGCAGCTTGAGGCGGTAGTCCCATTCGGCGGCGTTGGTCTCCACCAACTGCTCGACATGCGAAGCCATGGAATCGGCCGGCAGCTTCAGTACGGCCTGCGCCTCGCTGCCCTCGCGCACCACTTGCGCGCCGGCATTGTGGGCGATGCGCAGCATCGGCGTGTTTTCGCGCAGCGCGTAGATCAGCAACGTGCGCACCCCGCGGTTGCGAGCATGCAGCACGGCCAGATCGAACAGGCGACTGCCGTACCCGCGTCCGCGCGCGTTGGCGGCGACCGATACGCCGAACTCTGCGCGGTGTTCGGCCTGCCCCGGCTCTGGGGCGAGATAGGCCAGGTGCGCCATCGCCAACAGACGCAGCCTCCGGTTGAAGATGCCCAGGACCTCGTCGCGGTCGAAGTCCAGACGCTGGACGTACTCGGCCATCTGCGCGTCCGATGCGGCAAAGCCAAAGCGCAGATACCGGTCGTGTGCTGGCAGCTCGAGCAGGTGGGAGAGGATGCGGTCGCGGTGGCGCGCCGCCAACGACCGGATCGGCACCCAGGTGGCCGGAGGGCGTGGCGGCGGCGTTGGCCGGGACGGCTGAACCGGGGCAGGGATCGGAGGGGCTTCGATGATCATGATCAGGGTTTACCCTAGACTCATCCTACCGCAATGCAGCAAAGGGCTCACCGGCCAAGCGGGATTGCCGCGTCGCGGGGCACCCGCCAGGCTCGGCTATACTGCGCGGCTTTTCCCGCCAGCGCTGACATTTCAGGCTGCACAAGGATCACGGGAGGCTGCAACCACAAGCAGCGCCCCGAGTTCCGGCCGAAGTTCCAGCGCATCCCATCCGCGCGCAGGCGGCGCGCACCCAGCGAAAGAGCCCTCATGAAGACCTTCAGCGCCAAGCCGGCCGAAGTGAAGCACGAGTGGTTTGTGCTCGATGCCACCGACAAGGTGCTCGGACGTGTCGCCAGCGAAGTGGCACACCGACTGCGCGGCAAGCACAAGGCCATCTACACGCCTCACGTCGACACCGGCGATTTCATCATCGTCGTCAACGCGTCCAAGATCCGCGTCACCGGCAACAAGTCCGAGCAAAAGATGTACCACCGCCATTCGGGTTACCCGGGCGGCATCACCTCGGTGAAGTTCAAGGACCTGCAGGCCAAGCACCCGGAGCGGGCGCTGCAGAAGGCCGTCAAGGGCATGCTGCCCAAGGGTCCGCTCGGCTACGCAATGATCAAGAAACTCAAGGTGTATGGTGGCGCATCGCACCCGCACACCGCCCAGCAGCCGCGCGCGCTGCAGATCTGAGGACACACGATGATCGGCAATTGGAACTACGGCACGGGCCGGCGCAAATCCTCTGTGGCGCGTGTGTTTCTGAAGAAGGGCAAGGGCGACATCACCGTCAACGGAAAGCCGGTCGAGCAGTACTTCGGCCGCCAGACTTCGATCATGGTGGTCAAGCAGCCGCTGATGCTCACCAACAATGACGGCGCGTTCGACATCCAGGTCAACGTGCACGGGGGCGGCGAGTCCGGTCAGGCCGGCGCAGTGCGCCACGGCATCACCCGCGCCCTGATCGATTACGACGCCGCGCTCAAGCCCGATCTGAGCCGCGCCGGCTTCGTCACCCGCGATGCGCGTGAGGTCGAGCGCAAGAAGGTCGGATTGCACGGCGCGCGGCGCCGCAAGCAATTCAGCAAGCGTTAAGCGCGCATTTCGCGCCGCAGCGCACGAACGCAGGCCGCTACGATGCGGCCTCGTTCGTTTCTGAGGTCCCGCGACCCACGCATGCGCTGGAAGCTGTTTCGCCGCCGCCTGAGTGTCAGCGCGCCGCGTGTCATCGTCACGCGGCACCTGCCATGGCCGCTGCGTTGGGCCGTGATCGCGCTGGTGTTCGGGTTCTCGGCGGCGATCGGTTTGTGGGCCTTCGAGTTTGGAAAGGACATCGCCGGGCTCGAGCGCGATGCCAAGGAAGAGCTGTTGCGCTTGCGTGTCGAGGTGCAACAGTTGCGCGAGGACCGCGACAAGTCCCAGGCGGTGGCCAACACCGCCGAAAGCCTGCTGAAGGCCGAGCGTGTGGCGCAGGAGCGCTTGGTGCAGCAGCTCAAACAGCTGGAAACCGAACACCTTGCGTTGAAGGGCGATCTCGGCTTCTTCGAACGCATGTTCCCGCCTTCGGCCAGCGAGAAGCTCGCGGTGCGTGCCTTGCAGGCCGAGGCGCGCGCCCCAGGCCAGTTGCGCTACCAGATGCTGGTGATGCAGAACGGCAAGGCGCTGAGCGAGTTCAGCGGCCGTTACGAGTTGACGCTCGAGGGCACGGTGGATGGACGACCCTGGAGCCTGCCGATGCCCGGCGGCGGCAAGCCGCTGCAGCTGAAGCAGTACGCCCGGGTCGAGGGGCTGCTGGAGTACCCTGAAGAAGCGGTGGTCAAGTCATTGCAGGTGAGGGTGATGGACCAGTCGGGCAGCGTTCGCGCCACGCAGACGGTGAAGCTCTGATCGACCGCGAGACACGAAAAACCAAGGCACTGGAGGTTTGAAGCATGTTCAACGGCAAGAAGGCACAACCTCCGATTCGCACGCTGATCGGCGAAGGTTCGGTGCTGCAGGGCGAAATCCGCTTCTCCGACGGGCTGCGCATCGACGGCGAGGTGCGCGGCGACGTGGTGGCCGACGACGCGAAGCCGAGCGTGGTCGTGATCAGCGAACGGGCCAAGGTGATCGGCCGGGTCCACGCCGCCCATGTGATCGTCAATGGCGAGGTGCAGGGTCCTGTCGAGTCGCACCAGCTTCTGGAGCTGCAGCCCAAGGCCCGGGTGGTCGGCGACATCCGCTACGAGGCGCTCGAAATGCACCAGGGCGCCCAGATCGACGGCGAACTGCGGCCCCTGAAAGCCGCCGAGCGGCCGTCGCTGATCCTGGCCGCGTCCAACGACGCGTAGACGGCCCGACCGCTTCGGCCGCCTGTTCGCGCGGGCGGCATTGCCCCTGGCCCCTTGACGCCTCGGGCTTTGCCCTAAACTGCATAGCGTTGAAGGAGAACCCATGAACGCCATTGCCGAGCCGCTGCAACCGAGCGCCGAGATGCCGGCCCCGCTGATCTTCACCGACAGCGCTGCATCCAAGGTGAAGGAGCTGGTTGACGAAGAGGGGAACCCGGAGCTCAAGCTGCGCGTGTTCGTGCAGGGAGGCGGTTGCTCGGGCTTCCAGTACGGCTTCACCTTCGACGAAGCCGTGAACGAAGATGACACCCAGATGACCAAGAATGGCGTCACCTTGCTGATCGATGCGATGAGCCTGCAGTACCTGACCGGTGCCGAGATCGACTACAAGGAAGACTTGCAGGGCGCGCAATTCGTGATCAAGAACCCGAATGCCACCACCACCTGCGGGTGCGGTTCCAGCTTCTCGGCCTGACGTTTTCGGGCGATTGCTTCCATCAGCGGCCGCGCCAGCAAGCGCGGCCGTTCTGTTTTCTGCGCTCAAGCGGCCGGGTACAGGCAGCCGAGCCGCCGGAGTCCGCTGGCACCAGTGACATCGGGTCGATTGCCGGCGCGACGCTGCACGAACTCGCGCGCCAGCCAGGCGAAGGCGACGGACTCCACCTGCTGCGGCGGCAGTCCCAACGCGCCGCTGGCCTGGACCTGCGCCGCGGGCAGCATGGCGGCCAGGCGCGCCATCAGGTGGAGGTTGAAAGCCCCGCCGCCGCACACGATCAGCCTGTGCGCCAGGGGCAACTGCCGGGTCAAAGCCTCGACGGCGGAACGCACCGTGAGCTCGGCGAGCGTGGCCTGCACGTCCACGGCGGCGATGCTCCGACCGGCGCGCGCCAGCTGCGCATCGAGCCACCCGACGTGAAACAGATCGCGGCCGGTGCTCTTGGGTGGCATGCGCTGAAAAAAGGGTTCGGTGAGCATCTGCTGCAGCAACGCGTCATCGACGACGCCCTGCGCCGCCCAGCGACCGCCATCGTCGTAGACGACGCCCTGGTGTCTGGCCGCCCAGGCGTCGAGGAGCACATTGCCCGGACCGCAGTCGAAGCCCGTGACGGCGTCGCCCTGGCCGGGCAGCAGGGTCAGGTTGGCGATCCCGCCGAGGTTCAGCACGGCGCGCGCCTCACCGGGGACGCCGAATCGGTCGGCATGAAAGGCCGGCACCAGGGGTGCACCCTGGCCGCCGGCGGCGACATCGCGACTGCGCAGGTCGCACACGACATCGATGCGGGTCAGCTCGGCCAGCAGAGCGCCGTTGAGGAGTTGGATCGTGTAGCCGCCGCCGGGCGCGTCGGGCTGGTGACGCACGGTCTGACCATGCGCGCCGATGGCTCGCACGCCGGACGCGGGCGTCCCGGCATGCTCCAGCAGCGCGCGCACCACGCCCGCGTAGCCCCGGGCCAGCGCGATGCCGGCGCGGGCGCCGCGCTCGAGTTCATCGGGACCGGGGCTGTTCAGCGCCATCAGCTCGTCGCGCAGCGGCGCGTCGAAGCCCTGGTGTACGTGCGCCAGCACGTCCAGGCCCGGCGCGTCGTCGTCCGGCCACGAGACGGCAACGCCGTCGATGCCGTCGAGCGAGGTGCCCGACATCAAACCCAGGAAAAGGCCCATCCAGGCGCGCGGCCGTCAGCGCCTCATTCGCCCTGACCGGGCGAGTCGCGCAGCGTCTCGGCGATGTCGAGCTGGCGCTGAACCGCGCGCACCGCCTCCTCGAAGCGCGGTCGGTTGGGTCCGACGATGGTCTGCGCCTCAGCACTGCGCGCCATGCGTGTCGGATCCTGGTGCTGCCCGCGCAAGCGGAACTCGAAATGCAGATGGGGTCCGGTGGCCCAGCCGGTGGCGCCGACCTTGCCCACGCGGTGCCCCTGCTCCACGCGCTGGCCGTGCTTGACTTCAATGCGGCTCAGGTGGGCGTACAGCGTCACGCGGTCGCCGCCGTGCGCGATCTGCACCACGTTGCCATAGCCGTTCTGCCAGCCGGCGAAGTCGACGATGCCGTCGCCCACGGCGCGCACGTCCGTGCCAGTGGGTGCCGCATAGTCCACCCCGAGGTGGCGGCGCCACGACTGCAGGATGGGGTGCATGCGCATCGAGAAACCGGAGGTCATGCGCGAGAACGCCAGCGGGCTCGCCAGAAAGGTGCGGCGCCGGCTCTGGCCGTCGAAGCTGTAGTAACCGGGCTTGCCGTTGCCGTCGGCGTACCACATCACCTGGTGCACCTTGCCAGAGTTCTGGAACTCGGCCGCCAGGATGCGGCCGGTCTCTTCGGCCCAAGTGACCGGCTGGCCGTCGGCACTGAGCGACTCATACACCACGCTGAAGGTGTCGCCACGCCTGATCTCACGGTGGAAGTCGATGTCGCCGGCGAACAGCTCGACCATCTGAACCGCGATCGAGTCGCTCAAGCGGGCTTCGTCGGTGGCGGCGAACAGCGAGGTCTGGATCGTGCCGCCGGCCACACGCACCTGCGCGCCGAGCGGCGCGAGTTCGCTGTTGGCGCGCCATTGGTCGCCGACGCGTTCGATCGTCACGCGCGTGAAGTGCGTGCTCGATTGTTCGGTGTTCGGTGGCGCGAAACGCGCCACCAGCTCCAGCGGCCGGCCGTCGGCATTCACCCGCGCCAATACCTGTTTGCCGGGGCGGCCTTCGAACAGCCGGCGCGTGTCGTTGTTCTGCCGCATGAACGTGGCGAGCTGCGGCTCGTAGATGCCCAGCCGCCGCAGCAGCGACTCGGCGTTGTCGCTGGCGCGTGTCTGTTCGGCACGCGCCAGCACCAGATCGTGCGACGCCAGCGCCAGCAGCTGGGCGGGCAGGCCGGGTGGTTCGATCGCCTCGGTGATTTGGCGCCGGGGCAACTGGGCCGGATCGGGCGCCATCGGGGCGATGCCGAAGGCGGTGATCGCCGTGCCCGCCAGCAGCAACGAGCTCAGCATCGCCAGGCCTTTGCGGTGACGACGCAGTGCGTCCGCGACGCCGTGGGCGGCGCGGACAGCAAAGACCTGTGCGGATTCAGCGAGTCCCAACGTTCAGTCCATCAACCGCCAACCCACTGGGCCGGCGCCATCGAGAGCACAACGCGTGCCCGCGCCCGCCAAGGGTGTGACCCTACAATCGCCGCGGCGCTGTGCCACGGACACTTGGCCGAAGTGAGCAGGCGCTACTGCGCGACCGCCCACTCGGCTCGGCAGTATACCGAGCCCCCCTTTCCTCCTCCTGCGGAAAAGCACGCACCGCACCCTGACGTTTCCGATGTCGACCGCGCCCGATTACCCGATTACCGACGCTGTGCGTGAAGCAATGGCTGTCACGTTGCGCGGCTGTGAAGAGTTGCTGCCAGAGGCCGACTGGCAGAAGAAACTCGCGCGCAGTGCGGCCACCGGGCGCCCGCTGCGCATCAAGTTTGGCCTGGATCCCACAGCGCCCGACCTGCACCTGGGCCACACGGTGGTTTTCAGCAAAATGCGCCAGCTGCAGGACCTGGGCCACACCGTGATCCCGCTGATCGGCGACTTCACGTCGATGATCGGCGATCCGTCGGGCCGCAACACGACTCGACCGCCGCTCACGCGCGAGCAGATCGAGGCCAACGCCAAGACCTACTTCGACCAGATCGGGCTGGTGGTCGACGTCGACAAGGCCGAGATTCGCTACAACAGCGAGTGGAGCGATCCGCTGGGCGCGCGCGGCATGATCCAGCTGGCTGCGCGCTACACGGTCGCGCGCATGATGGAGCGCGACGATTTCCGCAAGCGCTTCGAGGCCGGCACGCCGATCAGCGTGCACGAGTTCCTCTACCCATTGATGCAGGGCTACGACTCGGTGGCACTGAACAGCGACCTCGAGCTCGGCGGCACCGACCAGAAGTTCAACCTGCTGATGGGGCGCCACCTGCAGCAGGAGTACGGCCAGGAGCCGCAGTGCATCCTGACGATGCCGTTGCTCGAGGGCCTGGACGGCGTCGAGAAGATGTCCAAGTCCAAGGGCAACTATGTCGGCATCACCGAAGACGCCAACACGATGTACGCCAAGGTCTTGTCGATCAGTGACACGCTGATGTGGCGCTGGTACGAGCTGCTGAGCGCTCGGTCCACGGCCGAGATCGCGGCGCTCAAGCGCGAGGTCGAGGTGGGACGCAACCCCAAGGACGCCAAGGTGCTGCTGGCGCGTGAGATCACGACGCGTTTCCACAACGCCGCGGCGGCCGATGCCGCCGCGCACGACTTCGAGCTGCGCGCGCGCGGGGGCGTGCCGGACGACATCGAAGCCATCGTGCTCGCCGGTGCGCCCCTGGCCATCGGCCAGCTGCTCAAACATGCGCGCCTCGCACCCTCGACCAGCGAGGCGCTGCGCCTGGTGGACCAAGGCGGCGTGCGCATCGACGGCGCGGTGGTCAGCGACAAGGCGCTCAAGGTGGCGGCCGGCACATTCGTGTTGCAGGTTGGCAAGCGCAAGTTCGCGCGCGTGACGCTGAGCTGAGGCAACGATGGCGACGTTTGTGTTGGTCCATGGAGCCTGGCATGGCGCCTGGTGCTGGGCCCGCGTGATGCCGGTTCTGCGTGCGGCCCGCCACGAGGTGTTTGCGGTCACGCTCACCGGCGTTGGCGAGCGTGCCCACCTGCTGTCACGCGACATCACGCTGGGCACGCACGTCGACGACGTGGTCAATCTGATCGCTTGCGAGGAGTTGAGCGACGTGGTGCTGGTGGGTCACAGCTACGGAGGGCTGCCGATCACCGGGGCGGCCGACCGCCTGCTGGCGCGCCAATCCGGCATCTTGCGGCACCTGGTCTACATCGACGCCATGGTGCCGCATCCCGGCGAGAGCTGGTCGACCCACCACGCGCCCGAGCTCGTGGCGCAGCGCCTGGCGGCTTCGGCCGCGCACCCGCAGGGCGCGCTGCCGCCTCCGGACGCCGCGCTCTATGGCCTGACCGGTGCCGATTGTGATTGGGTCAACCGCCGCCAGACGCCGCACCCGTTCGGCCTGTATCGGGAGCCTCTGGCGTTCGACGCCGCGCGGCTGGCTGCGTTGCCGCGCACGTTCATCGATTGCACCAGTCCCGCGTGGCCCAGCATCGCGCCGATGCGCCAGCGCGTGCGCGCCGAACCGGGCTGGCGCGTGCGCGAAATCGCCACCGGGCATGACGCGATGGTCAGCGCGCCGGGCCCGCTGGCGCGCCTGTTGCTGGAGGCGGCGGCCTGACCCGGGCAAGGCTCGACACGCGCGCAGCACGACTGGTGCACACTGAGCCATGGGACCTCTCGCCGGACTGCGTGTGATCGAACTGGCCAGCATCGGCCCCGGGCCGATGTGCGCGATGCTGCTCGCCGACCAAGGCGCCGACGTGATCCGCATCGACCGCGTCGAGCCGAGCGGCCTCGGCGTTTCGCTCGATCCCAGGTTCGATGTCACGGCGCGCGGCCGCCGCAGCGTGGCGCTCGATCTCAAGCAGGATGCTGGACGCGCCGCCGCGCTGCGGCTGATCGACCGCGCCGACGTGTTGATCGAAGGCTGGCGTCCCGGCGTGGCCGAACGCCTGGGCCTCGGGCCCGATGACTGCCTCGGGCGCAATCCGAAGCTCGTCTACGGCCGCATGACCGGTTTCGGGCAGACCGGCCCTCTCGCGCAAGCCGCGGGTCATGACATCAACTACATCGCGCTCGCCGGTGCGTTGCACGCCATCGGGCCGGCCGGCGGCAAACCGGTGCCGCCGCTCAATCTGATCGGCGACTACGGCGGTGGCGCGTTGTACCTGGCGTTCGGCCTGATGGCCGCGCTGTTCGAACGTCAGCGCTCGGGCCGGGGCCAGGTCGTCGATGCCGCGATGGTCGACGGCGCGTCGTCGCTGATGTCGATCTTCCACGGCATGCTGGCGTCCGGCCGCTGGGATGCGCGAACGCGCGGCGCCAATCTGCTCGACGGCGGCGCGCCGTTCTACGACACCTATGCCACGGCTGATGGCCGACATCTGGCGGTCGGTTGCCTGGAGCCGAAGTTCTTTGCCGAGTTCGCGCAGCGCGTCGGCCTGGACCCGAGCTTTGTCGAACGCCAGTACGACCCGCGCACGTGGCCGCAGATGCGGGCGGCGATCGCGGCGCGCCTGGCCACGCGCACGCGCGACGACTGGTGCCGCGACCTCGACGGCACCGACGCCTGCGTCGCGCCCATCCTGTCGCTGCACGAAGCGCCGTCGCACCCGCACGCGCAGGCGCGCGGCGCGTTTGTCGAGATCGACGGCGTGGTGCAGGCGGCACCGGCGCCGCGGTTCTCACGCAGCAGCGCCGCCACGCCGCAGGCCCCGCGTGCGGCGGGCAGCGACGGCGAGGCCGTGTTGCTCGAAGCGGGCTTCTCGCACGACGACCTCCAGGCGCTGGTTTCAAGCGGCGCACTGCGCGTGCCTGAAGCGAGGGCTGCACGGTGAGCCATCCGCCCAAGCCGGCGCCGCGACATTCGGCGTCGCTGATCGTGCTGCGCGACGGTACCGAGGGACTCGAGGTCTTGATGCTGCGTCGTGCCGAGCGCTCGGGGGACCAGAACAGCGGCGCCGCGGTGTTCCCCGGCGGACATCTCGATCGGGCCGACGTGCGCGCGCACCCGCTGTGCATCGGGTGGACCGATGTGCAGGCCAGCAGGCGCCTTGGCATCACCGATGGCGGACTCGACTACTGGGTTGCCGCCATCCGCGAGTGCTTCGAAGAATCCGGCATGCTGCTGGCCGTCGATGCGCAGGGCCGCTGGGCCGACCCCGCCGCGCTCGGCGATGCGGCTGCGGTGATGGCCTTGCGCCAACGGCTCAACGACGGTGCCATCGACATTGCGTCGGTATGCCAGCAGCACGGCTGGCGCCTCGCGACCGACCGCGTGCAGTACTTCAGCCATTGGCTCACGCCGCCGGGACGCCCCAAGCGCTTCGACACCCGCTTTCTGGTGGCGATCGCGCCGCCCGGCCAGCACGCCAGCGCCGATGAAACCGAGTCGGCCGAAGCCATGTGGCTCAAGCCCGCCGAGGCGCTGTCCGCGCAGCGGCAGCTCAAGCTCATGCTGGTGACCGAAGAGACGCTGCGTTCGCTGGCGAGGTTCGAGCACGCCGCCGACGTGATCGCCTTTGCCGCGCAGCAGGGCGACGTTCCGCTGACCATGCCGCGCATCGGCAGCAGCACCGGGGGCATGCGGCCGGTGCTGCCGGCGCATTGGGCATATGCCGAGATCGGCCGGCTCGATCCCGATGGCCGCGGCGATGTCGGCATCGAGCTGGTGCCAGGCCGCGCAGTACGGTTGTCGCCGCGGATCGTGCGCGTGACGGCCGGCAACGGCAGCGTGATGACCGGACCGGGCACCAACAGCTATTTCGTCGGCGATCCCGGCGGACCCTGCGCGCTGATCGACCCGGGCCCCGACGATGCGGCGCACGTGCAGGCGCTGCTCGCTGCCGCGCCGGGGCCGGTCACGCGCATCCTCGTCACTCACACCCACAAGGATCACTCACCGGCGGCACAGGCGCTCAAGGCCGCCACCGGCGCGCCGCTGTGCGGCCGCGTCGCCGACTTTCCCGAGTGGCAAGACCGCGCGTTCGAGCCCGATACCGCGCTCGCGCACGGCGAGCGCATTCAACTCGGTCCGGAAACGACCCTGCGCGTGATCCACACGCCGGGCCATGCCTCGAACCACCTGTGTTATCTGCTGGAGCAGGAAAGGCTGCTGTTCACCGGCGACCACCTGATGCAGGGTTCGACGGTCGTCATCAACCCACCGGACGGCGACATGCGGGCCTATCTGCAGTCGCTGCGCGCGCTGCTGGACGAATACCTCGAATGGCTGGCGCCGGGCCACGGCTTCCTGATCGATCGCCCGCACGACGTGGTGCGCAAGACCATCGCGCACCGCCTGCAGCGTGAGGCCAAGGTGCTGGCCGCGATCGATCAGCTGGGTCGCGGAAACATCGACGCGCTGCTGCCGGTCGTGTATGCCGACGTGCCACCCAAGCTGCATGCCGTGGCGGCCCGATCGCTGCGTGCGCATCTGTTGAAGCTGCAGGCCGACGGTCGCGCCGACGAGAGCAACGGCCAGTGGTCGCTGCGCGGCTGACGCCGGCTACTGCTCCAGCCCGATCAGCTTGCGCAGAAGGCGCACGAACTCGCGCTGCTCACCGCGGTTGAGCCGTTGCACGATCTGCGCCTGAGACGCGCGCACGGCCGGCCAGGCCAGGGCGAGCAGGCGGCGGCCCTGCTCCGTGAGGTGCAGGTGCTTGCGGCGCCGGTCGTCGCTGGAAGCCACTCGCAGCACCAGGCCCTTGGCCTCGAGGCGGTCGAGCGTCGAGCCGCATGTGGCGGCATCGAGCGCGATCGCGTCCACCAGACGCGTCAGCGTCATATCGCCTTCCGTGTCGAGCGCCTGCAGGATCGCGAACTGCACCGGTGTCAGCTCGCGCTCGCCGAGGGTCTCGGCGAACACGGCCACCGCATGCTGATGCGCGCGGCGGATCAGGTGACCGGGCAGCTCGGCGAGATCGGGCGCGGCGGCGGGGCGTCGGGTCGGCACGCGGGCAGCCTGCGGCCCCGGACGATTGTTTCGTATACGGAGTAACCCGGATGTGCTTCGTTCGCATATGTTTAGTATGCGAAGCGATTCTTCGGATGCGACGATGATGCGCGAGCTGCGCAACCCCATGTTCCAATCGGGCGAAGAGTCGGCCGGCTTCATCGGCACGCACGGGCTCTATCGGGGCATCGATCCCGAGCGGCCGCTCGCCGCATAGGAGACACCACATGTCTGCACGACCCGATCCCAACGCCCGAGTCGCCGCCGAACGGCAGGCGTATTACCAGGCAATTCAGTCGCTGCACCTGAGTCCGTTGTGGGAGCAACTGCACGCCCTGGTGCCGATGCAACCGGCCACGCCATGCGTCGCTGCGCACTGGCGCTACGACGCGCTGAGGCCGCACCTGATGCGCGCGGGCGAGATCATCAGCGCGGCCGAGGCGGTGCGCCGTGTGCTCGTGCTCGAGAACCCCGGGTTGCCGGGCCTGGCGAGCATCACGCAGTCGCTTTATGCCGGGCTGCAGCTGATCCTGCCCGGCGAGGTGGCACCGGCGCACCGGCACACACAATCGGCACTGCGCTTCGTCGTCGAGGGCCAGGGGGCGTACACCGCGGTCAACGGCGAGCGCACGACGATGCAGCCGGGCGACTTCATCATCACGCCGGCGTGGACCTGGCACGACCATGGCAGCGATGCCGGAGCACCGGTGGTGTGGCTCGACGGGCTCGACATCCCGATCGTGCGCTTCTTCGATGCCGGCTTCGCCGAGAACGCCAGCACCGCGTCGCAAGCCGTCACGCGACCGGAAGGCCACAACCTCGCGCGCTACGGCGCCAACATGGCGCCGCTGCGCGAGGCCTCGCCGCATGGTGCCACGTCCCCGATCTTCAGCTACCCCTATGCGCGGTCGCGCGAAGCTCTGGCGCGGCTGCAGCGCGATGGCGCGCTCGACGCCTGGGACGGCGTCAAGCTTGCCTACATCAACCCGGCCACCGGCGGTGCGCCGACGCCGACGATGGCAGCGTTCCTTCAGCTGCTGCCGGCGCGCTTCGAGGGCAAGCCGTATCGGCAGACCGACGGTGCCGTGTTCAGCGTCGTCGAGGGCCACGGCGTGGCCATCCTCGGCGAAGACGCGGCGCAACAGCGCTTCGAGTTTGCACCACGCGATCACTTCGTCGTGCCCTCGTGGCAGCGGCTGCAGCTGCAGGCGCGTGAGGAATGCGTGCTTTTCAGCTTCTCGGATCGGCCGGTGCAACAGGCCACCGCGCTGTGGCGCGAGCAGCGCCTGGATCGCTGAGCATCAGGTCTGGCCGGTCAGCAGCGACGCGTTGCCGCCGGCCGCCGCGGTGTTGATCGTCAGCGTCTGCTCGGCGCAAAAGCGGTAGAGGTAATGCGGGCCACCGGCCTTCGGGCCGGTGCCTGAAAGGCCTTCGCCGCCGAACGGCTGCACACCGACCACCGCGCCGATCATGTTGCGGTTGACGTAGACGTTGCCGATGGCGGCGCGCTCGGCAATGCGCAGCGCGCGGCTGTCGATGCGCGTCTGCACGCCCAGCGTCAGGCCGTAGCCGAGCGCGTTGATGCGCTGGACCAGCGCATCGACGCCGCCACCGTAACGCACCACGTGCAGCACCGGGCCGAAAACCTCTTCACGCAGGTCTTCGATCGCATCGATCTCGAACGCCACCGGCGCGATGTGCGTGGCCGCAAACCGGTCGTCGATGCGGCTGCGCGCCAACAGGCGAGCGTCGCGTTCGAGCCGCGACACGTGGCGCGACAGATTGGCGTGTGCCTCGGCGTCGATGACCGGGCCGACGTCGGTGGACAGCTCCTGTGGTGCACCGATGCGCAGCTCGTGCATCGCGCCGGCCAGCATCTCGATCAGCGGCGTGGTTATCGACTCGTGCACGCACAGCAACCGCAACGCCGAGCAGCGCTGGCCGGCCGAGCGGAACGCGCTCTGCACCACCGCGTCGATCACCTGCTCGGGCAGCGCGGTCGAGTCCACCACCATCGCGTTCAGGCCGCCGGTCTCGGCGATCAGCGGCACGATCGGACCGTCGGAGGCGGCCAGCGCACGCTGGATGTGCTTGGCCACCTGCGTCGAGCCCGTGAAGCACACGCCGGCGCACAACCGGTGCGCCACCAGCTTCGCGCCAACGGTGTCGCCTGAACCGTGCAGCAAGCGCAATGCGTCGTGCGGCACGCCGGCCTCGTGCAGCAGCTCGACAAACGCCTGCGCGACGCCGGGCGTCTGCTCGGCCGGTTTCGCCGCAACCGCATTGCCGGCGACGAGCGCCGCCACCACCTGACCGGCGAAGATGGCGAGCGGAAAGTTCCAAGGCGAGATGCACACGAACACGCCGCGACCATGCAGGCGCAGCTCGTTGCGCTCACCGGTGGGTCCGGGCAGCGACATCGGCGCGAGCCTCGTGCGCGCCTCGAGCGCGTAGTAGCGGCAGAAGTCGATCGCTTCGCGCACTTCCGAAACGCAGTCGCCCCAGGTCTTGCGGCCTTCGGCCACCAGCAGCGCGCAGAACTCCGGCAGCCGCTCTTGCAGCCGCTCGGCGGCCAGCTCGAGGATGTTGGCGCGCTCCTGCACCGGGCGCGCGTTCCAATCGAACCAGCCGGCGCGCAGTTGCTGCATCGCGGCTTCGACGGCGGCAGCATCGGCCTCGTGCACCACCGGCACCGAGACGCGCGACCATGCCTCGAACAGCGGCATGCGCTGGTCGATGCAGGCAAGGTCCACGCCGCGCGGGTTGATGCGCGCCGGCCCGTACAGATTGCGCGGCAACGGCTGGCCTGAAGCGGGCATGCGCTGCAGCGGCGACGCGAGCAGCTCATGCGCCGGCACGCTGGTGTCGGACAGCTGGTGAACGAATGACGAGTTGGCGCCGTTCTCGAGCAAGCGCCGCACCAGATAGGCCAAAAGGTCGCGGTGCTCTCCCACAGGCGCATATGCGCGCAGATTCAGCTGCGGCAACGAGGCCAGCACCTCGCGGTACACGCCCTCGCCCATGCCGTGCAGCCGCTGCATCTCGAAGCCCGCGCCCTGGTCATGTGCCATCTGCACGATCGCCGCGATGGTGCCGGCGTTGTGCGTGGCGAACTGCGGCAGGATCAGCTCGTGGTGCGCGATCAGCGCACGCGCGCCGGCGAGGTATGCGATGTCGGTGTGTTGCTTGTGCGTGAACACCGGGTAGCCGTCGAAGCCGCCTTCCTGCGCGCGCTTGATTTCGCCGTCCCAGTAGGCACCCTTGACCAGCCGCACCATGAAGCGCAGGCGCCGCGCGCGCGCGATGCGCGCCACCTCGTCGATCACCTCGACCACGCGCGTCTGGTAGGCCTGCACCGCGAGCCCGAACCCGCTCCAGCGCGCTGCGCGCTGCTGCACGTGGGCGGCGAGCGCATCGAACACGTCGAGCGACAGCTCGAGCCGATCGCTTTCTTCGGCGTCGATCGTCAGGTTGATGTCGGCACCGGCCGCCAGATCGAGCAGCGGTGTCAGCCGCGGCACCAGCTCGCGCATCACACGCTCACGCTGCGCGTCTTCGTAGCGCGCATGCAGCGCCGACAGCTTGATCGAGATGCCGTCGCGCTGCGCCGGCGTTGCAGCGCCGCCTCGCGGCGCCTGCGTCGCAATCGTGCGGATCGCGCCGTCGTAGGCGGCCAGGTAGCGCAGCGCATCGCGCTCGGTGCGCGCGCCCTCGCCCAGCATGTCGAACGAAAAGCGCAGCGTGGGTGCCTCGCGGCGCTGAGCGGCTGCTTCGTGGAGCGCCTCGTCGATGTGGCGGCCGAGCACGAACTGTCGACCGAGCAATTGGATCGCGCGCACGGTGGCAGCGACAACGGTGCGCGACCCCAGGCGCTCGAGCAGCCCGGGTCGTTCACCGACGTCCGGCAACCAGCGCTTGGCCAGCACGATGGCGCTCGACGACAGCGTCGCCAACAAACGATGCGGCGACTCGCTGTCGCCCTCGGCCGCGAAATCGGCACGACCGAGCTGATCTGCGGTGAGCGCGATGGCGGTCTCGGCATCGGGCACGCGCAGCAGCGCCTCGGCCAGGCGCATCAGTGCCAGTCCTTCGGCGCTGCTGATCGGATACTCGCGCAGCAGCGACTCCAGTGCCCAGAACGGCGCAGGCTTGTCGCGCACAGCCTGCACCCAAGGCGTGGCGGCAGCGACCACGGCATGCCAGTCGAGTCGACCGGCCAGCGATTGCAGCAGCGCATCGACGATCGGCACTTCCTCGCGATAAGGGGATGGCAAGCGGGCGTTCATCGGCGGCGTGCGTGCATGCATGCGGCTGGGGGTTCCATTGTGCGCTGCGCACATTTCGGGAACGTCAATTGCCGGATCGCGCCCGACCGCTTCGCGGCGCGGAACGGCCGCTCCGGACGATGGCGGCCGACCTTTGGAGACAACTCATGAAGAACCTCAGCCCGGTCTGCACATCACGTGCTGCCAGCCTTGCCCGGTTGTCGGCGCTCTTTGTCGTGGCGGCTGCCACCGCATGCGGTGGAGGCGGTGGAGACGACCCCGCGCCCGCCCCCGAGCCGATACCCGCGCCCGCGCCTGGACCCGCTCCGGCTCCTGCACCCGAACCTGCGCCCTCGCCTGCGCCAGCACCCGGACTGCCCACCACCGTCGATGGCGGCAGCATCCAGGACGCCCGGCAGATCGGCACGACGGCCTTCCCCGAAGGGGTCACCGCCATCGGCGGCACGGGCCAAACAGTGGCAGGCGTTGCGTGCGGGCCGGTCAACACCACGTCGACGAAGTTCACGCACCTGTCGATCGTTCGCAACGGCGAACAACTGGCGCTGCCGGGTCGCATCGGCATCGTGCGCGACGCCACCGGCGCGCTGACCTGCGTCTACAGCATCCACACGCATACCGATGACCGATCGGGCCGCATCCACACCGAGGGTGCCACTGCCGCGACCTACACGCTGGGACAGTTCTTCGCGGTCTGGGGCATGCCGCTGCTGGCCAACAACGTGGCCGGCATCACGACGGATGCGCTGACGGCGGTGTATGTGGTCGACAACGGCACGGTGACCGAGTTCACCGGCGATCCCGCCACCATCGAGTTGACGTCGCACCGGCACATCGTGTTGCAGCTCGGCACCGAGATCGAGGAGATTCCGATCTACACGTGGGACGGACCGTGACCTTGCAGCACGCGTGAGGCGGGGCGGGGTCAGGGCTCCGGCGGGCGACGCCGGAGCTCCGGCCCGATCAGCGCCTCGTAGCCGGCGGCGAGCCGCAGCAGTGAGGCATCGCCGTGCGGCTGGCCGATCAACTGCAAGCCGGTCGGCACGCCCCGGATGGGGTCGAAGCCTGCGGGCACGCTGATCGCTGGCAAGCCGGCGAACGTGGCGTACAGCGTCACCTCCATCCAGCGGTGGTAGGTGTCCATCGTGCGGCCGGCAATCTCGCGCGGCCACAGCGCGTGCACGTCGAACGGCCACACCTGGGTCACTGGCAACGCCAGTGCATCGAAGCGCTGCAGCAGCGACAACATCTGCGCATGGAATCGCGTGCGCGTCTCGCTGGCGCGCATGAACTCGGTGGCGCTCAATGCTTGCGCCTGGTCGTGCTCCCACAGCGCATCCGGCTTGATCTGCTCGCGCGTGGCGCCCGGCAGCGCGAGTGCGGCGGCTACGCGCGGGGCCACCAGCAGACGCCGCCACACCAGCCATGCCTGCCACACGCGCTCCAGGTCGACGCCCAGCGACGCATGCGGTTCCACCCATGCGCCGGCGTCAGCCAGGGTCGTCAAGGCGCGCTCGCACGCAGCCAACAGGCCGGGCTCCATCGCGAGATGGCCGCCGAGATCACCAAGCCATGCGATGCGCGCGCCGCCCACCGAAGCATCGGGCCCTGGCATGAAGTCCTGCGTGCCCTGTGCGATCGACAGCGGAACGCGCGGATCGTGGCCGGACTGGATCGACAGCAGCCGGGCCAGGTCGCGCACGGTGCGCGCCATCGGGCCCTCGGTGGCGAGTTGTGCGACCCAGGCGTCGGCGGTGGGCCAATAGGGCACGCGGCCCTGGCTCGGGCGCATTCCGAACACGTGGTTCCACGCCGCGGGGTTGCGCAGGCTGCCCATGAAATCGGAGCCGTCTGCCAGTGGCAGCAGCCGTTGCGCCAGGCCCACCGCCGCACCGCCGCTGGAGCCGCCGGCGCTCCGGGAAGGATCCCAGGCGTTGCCGGTGGCGCCGAACAGCGTGTTGAAGGTGTGCGACCCGAGACCGAACTCGGGCATGTTGGTCTTGCCGATCACGATGCAGCCGGCGTCTTTCATGCGCTGGACCATCAAGCTGTCGATGTGCGCCACGTGGTCCTTCAGCAGCGGGCTGCCGTAGGTGGTGGGAAAGCCGATGGCGCTCGCTGCGTCCTTGATCGCTTGCGGCATGCCGTGCAGGAATCCGCGGCTTGCTCCGCGCTGCAGCTCGGCGTCGCGCTGCGCCGCCTGCGACAGCAACGCATCGTCGGGCGCGAGGCTGACGATCGCGTTGAAGCGCGGATTGACGCGATGGATGCGCGCCAGGTACGCCTGCATCACCTCGACGCAGGACACCTCCTGCGCGTGGATGGCGCGCGACAGCGCGTGCGCATCGAAGTCGATGATGTCGGTCACGTGATCCGGCGCCAGTCGGGCCGCGTGATCGGCCGCACCGACTCGTAGGCGCGCGCGGCGCGCAGCACCAGCGCGTCGCCGAACATCGGCCCGACGATCTGCAGCCCGATCGGCAGGCCCGCCGATGTGAGACCGCACGGGATCGTGCAGGCCGGCTGCTGCGTCAGGTTGAACGGATACGAGAAGGGCGTCCAACCCAGCATCGTGCTCGTGTCGAACGGCGCATGACCGGCAGGCTTGGCGTCGAACGCCGGCACCGCGACCGTCGGCGTGACGAGCAGGTCGAAGCGCAGCATGAACTGGCGCATGTGCGACCCGAGCGCGCCGCGGCGCAGCTGCAGGCGCTGCACGTCGAGCGCGCTGAGCCGGCTGCCGAGCTCGGCCTCGGCCGCGAAATCGGGGTCGGTGACCTTCTGCTGCGCCGGCGTCAGCGTGTTCCACAAGGTCCAGGCGCCGACGAACCACAGCCCGCAGGTGATCTCCAACGGGTCTTCGAAACCCGGGTCGACCGCCTCGACGTGTGCACCCAACTCTCGCAGCGCCTCCACCGCCTTGGCGCACGCAGCGGCCACCTCGCTGTGCACGGTCTTCGCATAACCCAATGTGGGTGACCAGGCGATGCGCAGCCCACGAATGCCGTCGTCCAGCCCGACGGTGTGGTCGCGTGCGTCGTATGGCAGCGAAGTCCAGTCTCGTGCGTCGGGCTGCGCGAGCACGTTGAGCATCAGCGCCGCATCGCGCACGCTCATCGTGTGCGGCCCCAGGTGCGCCACGGTGCCGAACGGCGACAGCGGATAGGCCGGCACCCGGCCGAAGCTCGGCTTCAAGCCAAAGTTGCCGCAAAACGCCGCCGGAATGCGCACGCTGCCGGCGCCGTCGGTACCGACCGACAGCGGACCCAAGCCCGCCGCCACCGCAGCCGCGGTGCCCCCCGAGGAGCCTCCGGGCGTCTTGCTCGTGTCCCAAGGGTTGCGCGTGATGCCGGTGCGCGGCGAATTGGTCTCGCCCTTGCAGCCGAACTCCGGCGTGCTGGTCTTTCCCAGCAGCACGGCGCCGGCCTCGCGCAGACGCGCGCTGGCCGGCGCGTCGATGTCCCACGGCTGGTTGGCGTCGACGGTGCGGCTGCCGCGCAGCGTGGGCCAGCCCTTGGTGAGGATCAGGTCCTTGATCGACGCCGGCACGCCATCGAGCGCGCCGATCGGCTCGGCGCGCTGCCATCGTGCCTCGCTGGCACGCGCCGATGCGAGCGCCTCGTCGGGTGCGACGTGGCAGTAGGCGAGCAGCTTCGGGTTCAGGCGCTCGATGCGCGACAGCACCGCGCGTGCGGCCTCGACCGGCGACGCCTGTTTCGAGCGGTACAGCGCCAGCAGCTCGGTCGCCGTGCAATCGGCCAGGTCCTGGTTCATGCGTTGTCCTTGTGGGAACGGCGCGGCAGCGTGGCGGCCTGCTCGCCGAGGTCATAGAACACGCCGGTCATCATCAGCAGGCCTTCACGCATCAACGGTGCCAGCACATGCTCGTTGGGTGCGTGTTGCGAGCACGCGGGGTAGGAGTGCGGCACCCACACCGTGGGCAGGCCGAGGATTTCGGCGAAGACGTCGTTGGGCAGCGAGCCGCCAAGGTTGGGCAGCAGCGCAGGCCTGCAGCCGGTGGTTTCCTCGATCGAGCGCAGCGCAAAGCGCACCCAGTCGTTGTCGGGTTCGAGCCGCGTGGCCGCCATCACCACCGGCTCGCTGACCTCGATGTCATGCAAGCCATGCCGCTGCAAATGCCCGAGCACGTGCGAGCGCAGGTTCAGCGCATCGGTGCCGACCACGAAGCGCAGCTGCAGCGTGGCGCGCGCCTCATGCGGGATGGCGTTGACCGGGTTCAGCGCGTTGCCGACTCCGATGGCCAGCACCTCGATGGTGTTCCAACCGAACACGCGTTCGGCCGGGGTCAGGCCCGGTTCGCCCCAGTCGCGATCGATGGGGGGCTCGTCGGCGCCGCCGCCGACCTCGATGTCGGCCAGCGCTCGCTTGACCGAGGCCGGAATCGGCGGTGGGCGCAACGCCTCGATCGTGATGCGGCCGCGCGCGTCGACCAGGCTGGCGATCGCATGGGCGAGCACGGTGCCGGGATTGCGCAGCAGGCCGCCCCAGTTGCCCGAGTGATGGCCGCCTTCGCGCAGCTTCAATGCCAGATCGAAGTTGGCCACGCCGCGAGTGCCGAGGTAGACCGTGGGTCGCTCGATGCGCAGGCGCGGGCCGTCGCTGGCGATCAGCACGTCGGCGGTCAGCTCGTTGCGGTGCGCGCGGCAGAACTCGGCGAGCCCCGGGGATCCGGTCTCTTCGCCCATCTCGAGCAGCCAGGTCAGATTGAAGCCCAGCCGACCGCCACGCGCGCCGCGCACCGCCTGCAACGCCGCGATGTTGATGCTGTGCTGGCCCTTGTTGTCGGCGCTTCCCCGGCCGTACCAGCGCTCGCCTTGCACCTGCAGGGTCCACGGGTCGAGCGCGTCGCGCCAGCGCCCTTCGAGTCCGCGCACGACATCGCCGTGGCCGTACACCAGCACGGTGGGCAGCGCTGGATCCTCGACACAGCGGCCGATCAAGAACGGCTGCTTGCCCGGCAGCGGGTTCTCGTACACCTGCGAGCGCACGCCGAGCGCCGACAGAGACGGCGCGATCTCGTCGCTGAGGTAGGCGTGCAGCGCGCCGGCGCGCTCGGGGTTCTGGCTTTCGGTGGGATGTGCGATGCGGCGCGCCAACGTGCGCTGGAACGCGCCGCTGTCGAACTCGCGTGCCGCATCGGCAAGGGCGTCGGCGCGCGGCATGGAATCACTCCGATTTGGCCAGCAAGGTGAAGTGCTCGACCTGGGGAGGCTGCGCGAAGAACGGTCCGACGATGGCGCGCCACTGCGCGAACAGCGGACCCTGGCGGAAGCCGACGGTGTGATCCTCCAGCGTGTCCCAGAAGATCATCAGCACGTAGCGTTCGGGCGACTCGATGCCCTTGTTGACCTTGAAGCCGCGGAATCCCTTGGCCTTGGTCACCACCGTGGCGATGCCGCGCTGGATGGCTTCGTCGAACGCGGCCTGCTGGCCGGGCGGGATGCGGATGTCGGCGATCTCGAGAATCATGCGGCGTTCCCAGGCTGGAGGTCGTCGCATCATGCCAGCGCTGCCGGGCGGCCCGCATGCGGGCTTTGGCGGGTTGGCCGCCGCTACATCGGCAGGCCCACGTAGTTCTCTGCCATCGCCTTGGATGCCGCCTCGGAGTGCACCAGGTAGTCCAGTTCGGCCAATTGCACCTTGCGGTCGAATGAGCCGTTGCTGGGGAAGTTGTGCATCAGCGAGGTCATCCACCAGGAAAAGCGCTCGGCACGCCAGATGCGGCGCAGGCAACGCTCTGAATAGTGCTCGAGCTCGGTGGCGCTGCCCTTGTAGTGGCCGACCAACCCCTGCGCGAGATACGCCACGTCGCTGGCGGCGAGGTTCAGGCCCTTGGCGCCGGTGGGCGGCACGATGTGCGCGGCGTCGCCGGCCAGCAGCAGGCGGCCGAAGCGCATCGGTTCGGACACAAAGCTGCGCAACTGCGCGATGCTCTTCTCAAGCGACGGGCCGGTCACCAGGTTGGCGGCGGCGTCGGCCGGCAGCCGCGCGCGCAGCTCGGTCCAGAACGCGTCGTCGGACCACTGCTCGACCTTGTCGTCGAGCGAACACTGCACGTAGTAGCGGCTGCGCGTGCGGCTGCGCATGCTGCACAACCCGAAGCCGCGCTCATGGTTGAGGTAGATCAGCTCGTGCGACAGCGGCGGCACATCGGCCAGCAGGCCGAGCCAGCCGAACGGGTAGACCTTTTCATGCAGCGTGATGCGGTCGGCCGGCACGCTGGCGCGGCACACGCCGTGAAAGCCATCGCAGCCGGCAATGAAGTCGCATTCGATCGTGTGCACGGCGCCGTCCTTGCGGTAGCGCACGCTGGGTCGCTGGCCATCGATGAAGTCGTGCACGCTGACGGCGTCGGCCTCGTACACCGTGGTGCGGCCCGAGTCGGCGCGTGCCTGCATCAGGTCGCGCGTGACTTCGGTCTGGCCATAGACCATCACGCGCTTGCCGGTGAGTTCGAACAGGGGAATGCGGTGGCGCTTGCCGCCAAAACACAACTCGACGCCGTCGTGCGGCAGGCCCTCGGCATGCATGCGCGCGCCGACACCGATGCTGTCGAGCAATTCCACCGTGCCCTGCTCCAGCACGCCGGCGCGGATGCGCCCGAGCACGTAGTCGCCGCTGCGCTGCTCGACGATGACGTTGTCGATGCCGGCGTGGCTGAGCAGGCCTCCGAGCAGCAGACCGGAGGGTCCGGCGCCGATGATGGCGACTTGGGTGCGCATGTTTGTCTCCTGCCGGCACCGCTTCCCAGCGACACCTGAAACCCGGCAGCGTAGGCCGCGCGGCGCGTGGGCTCAATGGACGGAAGCCACCACAGCTTGCACAATTCGAACATTCGAGCCGCGATGACGACCGCCCACCTGCCCACCTACACGCTGTACGGCCAAGCCGACGCCCGACCTGCCACCGATTGGCTGCATTGCGAATCGATCGCGGAGCGCAGCAGCCGCCACGGATGGGAGATCAAGGCGCATCGGCATGCAACGCTCTTTCAAATTCTGTACATCCGCAGCGGCCGCGGTCAGGCCACGATCGACGGCGCGGTGGTGCCCTTGCGCGCGCCATGCGTGCTGACCTTGCCGGCGCTGGTGCCGCATGGATTCCGCTTCCAGCCGGGCATCGACGGCAGCGTATTCACGGTGCTGCAGGCGCACATCGAGCAGCTGCTGGCCGCTGCGCCGGCGTTGCCATCGCGCCTGCTGCAGCCGCGCGTGTTGCCGCTGCGCGGCGATGCGACGACGGCGATCGGTCGGGCAGCGGCGCAGCTGAGGGCCGAGTTCCTGGGCACGCAGGCCTGGCGCGCGCTGGCGATCGATGCCGCTCTGTGCGCGTTGCTGGTGGCGCTGGAGCGTGCGGCGCCGCGCAGCGAACCACAGACCACCGCACGCGGCTCGCGCGCGGCCATGCACCTGGCACGTTACCGGGCGCTGGTTGATGCGTCGTTTCGCACGCAGCCCACGCTGGCGAGCCTGGCGCAACAGTTGGGCATCACGCCGACGCAGCTCAACCGCGTGTGTCGCCAGCTCACCGGACGTAGCGCGCTGGCATTGCTGCACGCGCGGGTGCTGCTGGAGGCGCAGCGCGACCTCGCGTACACCACGCTGAGCATCAAGCAGATCGCGCTCGGCCTCGGCTTCGGCGACGCGGGCTACTTCACCCGCTTCTTCCAGCGCTTGTCGGGCCGCACGCCCACGCAGTGGCGTGGCGAGGCGAGCCAGCGCGCCAACTACGCCGCGCGCGCCTGATCGGCCTGTGCGTACACGCTGCCGAAGCGGTTGGCGAGAAAGTCGGCGAGCGCCACGTCCTCCTGGCGCACGAAGCCGCGCTGCGGCAGGCGGCCTTGCGCCAGCAGATCGACCATTGCGCAGGCGCTGCCGGCGGTGGTCACCTGGATGGCGCTGCGCAGCTTGCCGGCCTGCCCTTGCGCGTAGATCTTGCGCGCATAGGTTTCCTGCATCAGCCGGCCATCGCGCCAGCCACTCACGGTGACGAAGATCACCACCACGTCCTGCATCGTTGCCGGCACGGCGTGTTCGAGGATGTCTTTCAGCAGCGCACGGCGCTCGCGCAGCCGCAGGTCGTGCAGCAGCGCTTTCATGATCGCGGCATGGCCGGGATAACGGATCGTGCGGTAGTTCAGCGTGCGCACCTGGCCTTCAAGCGTTTCAGCCAGGGTGCCGAGTCCGCCGGAGGTGTTGAAGGCTTCGTACAACACGCCGTCAAGCGCAAACTCCTCGCGCTCCTCCAGCGCCGGCACCTCGACGCGCCGGCCCTCGACGATGGCCTCGCAGGGCTCGATATATTCGTTGATCACCCCCTCGGTGCTCCAGGTGAGGTTGTAGTTCAGCGCGTTGCTCGGATAGGCGGGCAACGCGCCGACCCGCATGCGCACGCTGTCGAGCTTGTCGAAGCCGCGTGCCAGGTCCGCCGCCACGATCGAGATGAAGCCCGGCGCCAGCCCGCATTGCGGGATGAACGCGTTGGTCGCATCCTGCGCCAGCTCGCGGATGCGCCGCGTGCTCGCCACGTCTTCGGTCAGGTCGAGGTAGTGGGTCCGGGCGTCGCGGGCGGCTTCGGCGATGTGCACCGTCAAGTGGAAGGGCGCGGCACTCAGCACGGCGAAGTGCCCGGCCAGGGCTCGTCGCAGCGCAGCACCATCCGCCACGTCGAGCGCGACGGGACTCACGGCCGAGATGGCGCCTGCGTCGGCGAGCGCGTCGGGCGACTGGTCCGCCAGCGTCACGCGGTAGTCGTCGCTGTGGGCAAGCAGCTGCGCCGCCACCTGTCCGATCTTGCCGGCACCGACGATGAGCACGTCTTTCATCAAGCACTCCTGCGCCGCGGCCCGGCGACGTGCACCGCATTGTCCTTGCGAGAGCTGCAGAATGAACAAAACGGCCTGACGAAACGATTGTTATCTTTCGTCATTTCGCCGAAACTCTTCGGCGATGAGCTCATATCGCCTCGACGACACCGATCGCGCGCTGCTCGCGATGTTGCGCGACAACGCGCGTGCACCCACGGCCGATCTGGCACGCCGGCTCCGGCTGTCGCGCACCACGGTGCAAAGCCGGCTCGCGCGTCTTGAACGCGAGCGCGTGATCGCCGGCTACACGATTGCCGTGAGCGATTCGGCGGAGGCCGCGCTGGTGCGGGCGCACGTGATGATCACGCTCGAGCCGCGCCGGGCGGCGCCGATCGAGACGGCGCTGCGGCGCATCGACGAGGTGCGCACGCTGCATTCAGTGAGCGGGCCGTTTGACCTGATCGCGATCGTCGCGGCATCGTCGATCGGCGAGCTCGATCGGCTGATCGATCGCATCGGTGCGCTCGACGGCGTGGAGCGCACCACTTCGGCCATCGTGCTGTCCACGCGCATCCAGCGCTGAACCGCGCTGCGTTTGTGTCCGAGCGTAGCGACTGCGGCAGATTGGGCGTTCCGTGCTTGCCGAGGGTCAAGTTGCCGACTGGCCCGGCCGAAGATCCAGCCAGCAGGCCGCCGGGCTTGCAGACACATGGGTTGGGTCATGTCGGCCACGATCGCCGTCGAAGAGTTGCGCGTCGGAATGTTCATCCACCTCGATCTCAAGTGGTGGGCGCATCCGTTCGCGTTGTCGAGCTTCCGGCTCAGCTCGCAGGACCAGATCAACACCATCAAGCGGCTCGGCGTCACGCAGGTGCGTTGGTGTCCCGACAAGAGCGAGCCCATCCCTGAGCCGGCGCGGCCAAGCGCGCACACCGGCGACCCGGAGGTGCGGATCGAGACGCCGCTTCAACGAACATCCGCAAATCGCCAGCAACAACTCGCCGCGCAGCATGAAGCCGAACGCCTGTGCTCGCGCCAATACGGCGAGGCGGCCAAGTCATGGCAGGCGCTGACGGACCTGGTGCCTCAGCAGCCCGAAGCGGCCCGTGAGGCCGCCGAGGGTCTGACGCAGGCGTTGCTGGCCAAGATGATGGTCGACGGGGAGCTTTGCATCCGAGTGCTGGCCGATGTGCAAGCCGATCGCACCACGACGCATGCGCTCAACGTGGCGGTGATCTCGATGCTGATGGGCCGCGTGTTCGGCTTCAGCGAGAGCGAGATGCTCGACCTGGGGGTGGGCGCCTTGTTGCACGATGTGGGCAAGCTCGACTTGCCCGAGCGCGTGCGCCGAGGCGATGCGCAGGCCTGCGCCGCCGACCAGGCGCTTTACCGCGAGCATGTGGCGCGCGGCGTGGCGCACGGCAAGCGCATGGGACTGTCGCCTGGTGCACTGCTGGTGGTGGCCCAGCACCACGAGATGGCCGACGGGAGCGGATTCCCGCAGAAGCTCAACGTCGATCGCATGACCGCAGCGGCACGCATCGTGGCGCTGGTGAACCGGTACGACAACCTGTGCGATCCGGCGGTGCCGGCGCACGCACTGACGCCGCACGAAGCGTTGTCGCTGATCTTTGCGCAGACTCGCGCCAAGTTCGACGCGTCGATGCTCAACGCCTTCATCCGCATGATGGGTGTGTATCCGGCAGGCTCTGTCGTGCAATTGACCGATGACCGGCTTGCGCTGGTGACCCGGGTGAACTCCACGCGGCCATTGAAGCCGCGTGTGCTGCTGTTCGACCCGGCGGTGCCGGCCAGCGAGGCTCTGCAAGCCGACCTGCAGCACCATGCCGACGTCGGCATCCGCCGCAGCCTGCGCCCGCAGCAGCTGCAGGCTGACGCGCTGCAATACCTGGCCCCGCGCCAGCGCGTGGTGTACTTCTTTGAGCCGGCTGTGGTGGAACAAACCGGGCACCGGCAGCAAGTCGCCGCCTGATCGGGTCGGCGGCCACACGCCGCACACGGTGTACTGCCTCACCCCGATGGCGGGGGCGCAAATTGTTTGTAAAGTTGGCGCCATGACCAGGCCCCCCCGCTCACTTCGCTCGCTGCCCCCTGAGGGGACGCGGCAGCGGCTTCGGGCGACCGGGCGCCGCTGACATCCGTCGCCTGGGCTGCCCCGCCATGAACCCGATCGAAAACCTGATTGAACGCAAGTTCTCAAACCTGCAAACCGGCGCCGCCGTCGTGCTGCCGGGCGGGCGCCGCGTCGGTGCAGCCGAAGCCGGCGTCACCCTGAAGCTGCGCGAGCTATCGCCGCTGGCGCACCTGGCGGCGGGCCAGGTGGGGCGGCTGGCCGGCGACTACGTCGAGGGTCGGCTCGACATCGATGGTGGCATGCGCGACGTGATGGCGGTGGCGTCGCAGCTGATCCCGGGCGACCCCACGTCGGGCGGCCGCAGCTCCTGGTGGCGCAATCTGTTGCGCAGCGCCAAATCGGTGGGTCACCACAGCGCCGAAGCCGATGCGCGGCAGGTGCAGTTTCACTACGACGTCTCGGACGACTTTTACTCGCTGTGGCTCGATGAGCGGCGCGTCTACTCGTGCGCCTACTACCGCGACGCCCACATGCCGCTGGCGCATGCGCAGGAAGCCAAGCTCGACCATGTCTGTCGCAAACTGATGCTGCGTGAGGGCGAACGATTCCTCGACATCGGGGCCGGCTGGGGCGGTTTGCTGCTGTGGGCCGCGGAACACTACGGCGTGCACGCCACCGGCATCACGCTGTCGAAGAACCAGCATGCGCACGTGAACCGGCTGATCAGCGAACGTGGCCTGCAAGGGCGTGTGCAAATGCAGCTGCTTGACTACCGTGCGCTGCCCGAAGACCAGCCGTGGGACAAGATTGCGTCGATCGGCATGTTCGAGCATGTGGGCCGCGCGATGTTGCCGACCTACTTCGACAAGATTCGGCGCTTGCTGAAGCCTGGCGGCCTGCTGATGAACCACGGCATCACCGCCGGCGGGACACGCAATGCGCAGCTCGGCGCCGGCATCGGCGAGTTCATCGAGCGCTACATCTTCCCTGGCGGCGAGCTGCTGCACGTGTCGTATGTGTTGCGCGAGATGGCCGAGTCCGGCCTGGAGGCGCTCGACATCGAGAACCTGCGCCCACACTACGCCCGTACCCTGTGGGCCTGGTCCGACGCGCTCGAGTCGCGCCTGACCCGTGCCGCCGAGCTGGCCGGCGAGCGCGTGGTGCGTGCCTACCGGCTGTATCTCGCCGGCTCGGCGATGAGCTTTGAGCGCGGCTGGATCTCGTTGCACCAGATGCTCGCCGCGCGCCCGAGCGGCAATGTCGACGAAGGGCCGATGCGCGGTGCGCAGTCGGTGTTTCCGTTCCAACGCAGCTACATGTACCGTTGAGCGCAGCAGAGCCGCACGCGATGATCTACAAGTTCAAAAGCAAGGCAGCCGGCGATGTGATCATGCTGCAACCGCATGGCGACCAACTCTTACGCCTGATCGGGCGCGAACCGGCAGCCAAAGGCATCATCGAGGTTGCTGACATGCCGGAGGCGGTCCGCATGCTGCAGGACGCCGCCGCGCGCAGCGACGCGCCGGCCGACAACGATGGCGACCGCGGCGTGGGCTTGAAGCAGCGGGTGTGGCCGATGATCGAGATGCTCAAACGGTCGCATGCGGCCGGCGAGCCGATCGTCTGGGGTGTGTGAGGGCGGCAACATCGAGCGGGTGAAGCGATGAAGTTGTGGAGCGACAGTTTTGGCAACGGTGATTCGATCCCCGCGCGTTACGCGGCCGGCAAGCTCGACGCCGCAGGCGGAGTCGGCTTCTCCGACAACTTGAATCCGCACTTGGCCTGGAGCGAGTTGCCGGCCGGCACGCGCTCGCTGGTGCTGATCTGCCACGACTTCGACGTGCCCAGCCGCGGCGACGACGTGAACAAGACCGATCGGGAGGTGCCGGCCGATCTGCCGCGCGTCGACTTCTTCCACTGGGTGATGGTGGACATCCCGCCTGGCCTGAACGCGATTGCAGAGGCGCAGTTCAGCCGCGGATTCACCGCGCGCGGAAAGGCCGGCCCGTCGGCCGGCCACGGAGCGCGACACGGGCTGAACGACTACACCGGATGGTTCGCCAACGACCTCCAGATGGCAGGCCAGTACTTTGGCTACGACGGTCCGTTCCCACCGTTCAACGATTCGTTGGTGCACCACTACGTGTTCACGCTGTATGCCGTGTCGGTCGACCGGCTGCCGGTGGAGGGCGCGTTCACCGGCCCACAGGTGCGTGAGGCGCTGGCGGGCAAGGTACTGGGCGAAGCGACGCTGTCGGGGACCTACACGCTGAACAAGCGGCTGGTGCGCGCTTGACGGCGACCGACTGGCGTTGAACGAACCGACGCGCATCATTGCCATTCGGCACGGCCAGACGGCCTGGAATGCCGAGACACGCATGCAGGGGCAGCTCGATACGGCGCTCGACGGGCTCGGGCGTTGGCAGGCCGAGCAGATCGCGGAGGCGCTCGACGGCGAAGCGATCGATGCCATCGTGTCGAGCGATCTGTCGCGTGCGATGCAGACCGCGATGCCGCTGGCGCGGCGGCGCGGCCTGCCGGTGTGCCGCGAGCGCGCGCTGCGCGAGCGCTCGTTCGGCGTTTTTCAGGGCTTCACCTACGAGCACATCGCCAGGCACTGGCCCGCGGGCACAACGCGCTGGCGGGCGCGCGATCCGGAGTTTGGCGCCGATGGCGGAGAGACTCTCGGCGCTTTCTTTCGTCGCGTGAACGATGCGGTCGTGCGCCTCACAGACGAGTTTGCCGGTCAGTCGGTGGTGTGGGTGACCCACGGCGGTGTGCTCGACTGCTTGCACCGCGCCGCGATGCGCGTGGCCCTCGACGCGCCGCGCACCTGGACGCTCACCAACGCGTCAATCAATCGGCTGCTGCATACCGACCAGGGTTTGATGCTGGTCGGTTGGGGCGACAGCCGGCACCTGGAGGTGCCGGCTGCGATAGAAAGCCAATGAGTGGGTGGAAAGCGCTATCGCACGATCTCGCGCCACTGCAGGCGTTTCGGCGTGCCCGGCGTGATGCCCAGCTTCTGTGGCGGTGGGAGCAGTCCGCCGGCCGGCACGCCGCCGACGGTACTGCCGGATGACGTGGACACGATGCCGCGCATTCGGCCTTCGGCACTGCGCAGGAACACCCACTCCAGGAAGAAGCCGCTCGTGGTCGGTGCCTGGTATGAGGACACCCAGCTGCCGCCGCTGTCTGTCAGCCGCGTCTTGCCATTGGCGTACTCGAGGAGGTACGCGTAGCTCACGACACCCGGGGCGCATGGATCGTCGGTGGGCTTCTGCGTGACCCATCCGATGAAGCCCTCATTGGCGGTCGGCGTGTTCACCACCCGCTCGGCCGGGCTGCCCGATGCGCCGGGGTTCAGCGTCAGGTCCATGTACCAGCCATGGGCCGTGGGTGTGACCCCCGCAACCGGGTTGGTCAGCGCGGCCAGCGAGGAGCGATCGAGCGGGAACGGGCCGGTGGTGTCTGCGGACGACACGCTACCGTCACGCAACGCATAGATGGTTTGCACCGCGGTGGATGGCACGTCGGCATCGCTCATCAACTGGCCGGTACCTATGAACAGCCAGCGCGACACGCGATCGCGATCGATCTCGATCTTCGGTTCGGTCGTTACCGGCTGCGGATTGGTCCCGTCGGTGAGCACCGCAAACTTCACTGGCGCCGGATACGTGCCCACGGTGCCGGCGGGCTGCGTGAAGTCGAATCGCCACAGGTTGCCCAGCAGGTCGCCGCCGTACACGTAGTCAACCGTCATCTCGCGGAAGTCCGGGATGAATGCGTTGACTTGGGCCAAGCCACTGGGCGTGGTGGCGTCGCCTGCGCCGGTGCCGATCTTCTCGAGCAACGCGCCGGTCTTGGCGTTGAGCACGTACAGATAGCCCTTGCCCTGATTGGCCGCCGGCCCCCGCGTGTTGTTGTAGCCGGAGGTCACGATCACGACCCAGCCGTACTTCTTCGTGTACACGATGACCGGACGGCCGTAGCTGTAACCCATGTCGGCGTCGGTGAACTCCCACAGCACCTTGCCGGCCACGGCGGCCTCGGACGTCCACTGCGCCGGATTGCTCACGTCCATCGCGTAATAGCCGCGGCCACCCTTGTTGAGTCCGGCGACCAGCAGCGTGCGCCAGTCGGGCGTGACACCGGTGAACCCACCGGACGGTGCCGCACCGGTGTGCGCGAAGTTGACGCTGCGCACCATCGGTGTCTGATCAGTGTAGTACTTGTGCGTGAAGCTTCCGAGACTCGCCCGGGCGGCCAGGCCATCGACGCTCGGCGTGGACGGCGAACTCGGGCCCGACAACACGAAGCTCGGGATGTAGGCGAACTTCTCATTGCCCCCGTCGGTATCCGACGTGCTGGCGTTGAACGCGTGCATCATGCCGTCGTTGGCGCCCACGTAGATCATCGGCGTGCGGTTGGCGACTGCCGCCGCCGTCCTGAAGGCGGTGAATCCGGCGTGTGTGGCCTCGTTGTAGCGCTCGGGCGGCGCGCCGACGTAAGTGGCCTTGGAATTGATGATGTCGCCCAGCACGCTGGTGCGCGCGCGGAACTTTCGATTGGCGGCCAGGTTGGACGTGGTGTCTTCCTTGTCACGCCGTCCGCGCGTGTACTCGATCAGATCGGTCTGATCGGTGCTGGTGGCGCCCAGGTAACCCAGTTGTGTGGACGTCATCCCACCACTGAGCTGGAACGGCACGCCGGCCGTGCCATTGAAGGTGACGATCTTGCGCGCGGTACTTGAGTAGGTGCCGCTTGTCAGCGCGTTCAACTTGGTGGCCGCGCTCCAGACGTTGGTCTCTGTCGGGACACCGCCTTCATCGGCGGCCGTGGCCGGGTTATCGACGCTCAAGGTCAAGGTGTTGCCCAGGACGTCGCCGGTCCAGTTGAGGGATGAATAGCGCACCTGGTACGAGCTGCCTCCGGCCGAAAGGCTCTGCGTCGAGACCGAGGCGCCAGCGCCCGCATAGGTCACGTCGAGCACGTTCTGGAACACCGACTTCAACGCGGTGTGCATCTTGTCCGGGCGCTCGCCGGTGTAGTAGTTGTCTGGAGTACCGTCGCCGTCCTTGTCGTAGTCGATCGTGGCTGTCGGCAGTGGCTTCAACGTGCCTGGGGTGGCACCTGTGTTGTTGTAGCCGCCGTACTTGGCCGCCAGCCACATCTGGGTGCCGGTCGGGCCATCGCTGCCCGTCTCGCGCACGTCGACCCAGTAGGACTGCGCGGTTTGATTCCCCGTCGTCCACGGCTTGCTCAGATCGTCAGGCAGCATGTCGGTCGAATTGGCCCAGTACGCAATGCCTGCGGCGTGGTACGTGTTGTCGCGGCCGGTATTCGCGAATGTCGTTCCGAGGTTGCCACTGCCTTCGGCAGCGCCGATCGCGTTGCCGAGCGTGGCCACATTGATCTGGCTGTCCGTGCCCGAATACGCGGAGTTCTTCGCCCCGCAACTGTCGGGCACGAGCGTGTTGCCCGGCACCGTCACGTCGCACCAGGCATTGGTGTCGGCGATGCCGACAAAGAAGGTCTTCTGGCAGGAGTACTGGATGGCCCGGTTCTGCACCTGGCTCTGGTCCCTGGCGTCCCAGTTCGTGACCACCGGGAAGCCGTCGGCCATGGCGGTCGTCATGCCGGCTGTGTACTGGGTGGAGGCCGGCAGGTTGCGGACGTACCGGGTTGTCTCATAAACCATCTCGCCGATGGTGTCCCAGCTCTTGTACGACTGCGAGGTCTTGCCGAACTGGTTCAGATAGTGAATGACGCCACTGTTGGTCACGCCGCTCGCGGTGGCCAGCCCCGAATCCGGGTTGGCGATGTGGGTGCCATTGGCGTTGATTTCGGGGTTTGCGTTAGCCGTCGGCGTCCCGTTGGGGATGATGTTGTTCGGACCGACGAACTTCAACGGTGAGCGCAGCACGCCGCCCGGACGTTCCTTGGCGTTGTCGTTCAAGTACGACATCACCCCGAAGCGCATGCGATCAGCGTTGTTCTGGATCAGGCCCGTGGGTTTCCAACTCGAACCGTACTGGGTGCAGTTCGATTCGCGACCGACGGTTCCGTCGCAGACCTTCACACGAACGAGATAGGTTTGAAGGTTGGTGCTGAAGTCCGCGTTGTCGGAGAACTGCACCACTCGACCCAGGGAGTTCGCGACCCCAGCCTTCGAGATGGCCGTGGTGCCGTTCGTCACGCGGGCGAACAGGTTCGAGTAGGTGTAGGGCGTTACCGTATTCGGTGGTACCGCGGGAACGGCGCCGCTACCGGAACTGGTGTCGCGCACTCGCTTGATGGGAAACTGGCCATGCCCACCCGTCCCGCTGTGGAAGGATTTTTCGATCACCGTTTCGGTCGCCGTGTCGATGACGCGATCGCCCCCGGTCATCGTGAAGCGGAACACGTCGAGCGAGTGCGCTGTCGCCCAGTTGAGGTAGTTCCCGCTCCACTTGGCACTGCAGGTGTGGGAGTTGGTCCCGGTGGCGAAACTGCTGGGATAGAAGTATTCGTTCGTTGCGTCGTACAGATAGCACTTCTTCGGATCGAAGTACCCGAGGTACTCCCGCGTATCGAAATAGCAGCGGCCCACGTTGCCGATGCTGCCCTCGCTCGTTCGACCTGGGCATTCGAATCCCGTCGTGGTGCTGCTGTTGTCGTTGTATGCAGCGACCACGCCGGTCGGCCACTCGACCGAGAGGGTCAACAGCAGATTGGGCGAGACCGATGAGCTGGCCACGATCGGCGAATCGCCGATCGTCAGCAGCGCCGCCTTGGCCTGGCTGACGAAAGGTCCCCAGACCTGGATCGCCACGAGTGCCGTGGCAAGCCATGATTTGCCCACGGTCAAAGATCTGCTTTTCATCTAGGCCTCCCGGGATGCTGGATTCGAGTCAGGGTCGAAAGACCACTTGGCTGAAACTGACCGTGTTCTTGGGTCCGTCGACGCGCACCGTCACGCGATAGGCCGGCGAGCTCTCGACGCCGGTGTGCAGGCTGTCTTCGCTGCCACCGGTCATCGTGCCGCCGTCGCCGGCGGTGTTGCAGGTTTCGTCGTTGTAGGGTCCTGCAACGGTGCACTGCCGGTCGATCAGGTAGCGCACCTGGCCCATGCTCGAGGCTGGCGCTGCGGACGTGCAGGCTGTGCGCGTGGTGGCCCAGTCGGGTGTGGCCCAGAAACAGTTTGCCGAGTGCGCGCTGTCGAATGTCGTTTTGTTGAGCAGCGCCGTCGGCACGCCGCGTGCATCGGTGGCTTGAATGGTGGCGAAATAGGCCTCGCTCGCGAGGTCGGCCTGAGTCGCAGGACCGAATGCCAAAGTCGAGCCGGTCCGGAACTTCGCGATCGATGCCTCGACACCCACGTCGGTGGCCGACAGCGTGCTCTGCTTGAAGGATAGATTGCCCGCAGCGAGGCTGGCGGTGTCGACGGAGCGCACGAGCGCTCCCGCCGCCAGCGCCATCACCACCAGCACCAGCATCACCACGAAGAGCACGACGCCGCGCTCTGTCCTGTGCACGGGCCCATGCCCGTGTGCGATCAGCACACAGCTATGAGAGGAAGTTCTTGCATCAAGCATGGCGTCCTCAAACGTTGTCCTTCAGCAGCATGTTGCGCAGCGGTACGGTGATGTCGTAGCTGCGGTAGCGAAAGCGCTGTGCATTGCCGGAGAACGTCATCGACATGTTTGCGGCCGGCGTGGCACCGTTCAGGTCGGACAGCAGCGGCAGCGTGGGCGCCGTCCAATCGGCGGCTTTCTCGTATTGCGCGCTGCGTGCCACGATGACCAGACGCACGGCGCGGATCCGTTGGATGCGGTCAGCCGACGCGGCCGAGCCGTCCATCAACGCGTTGGCCGCCCAGACTCCCGTGGGTGCTTGCCAGCTCGCGACATCTGGGCTGTTCCAGGTACCTGCCACACCGTAGACAGCCTGCAGGTTGACGATGTTGTCCGCGAGGCTTGCGAGCGCACCGCCGAACAGGTTGTAGCTCAGCAACGAGTCTGACGTCGTGCCATCCGAACCCAGCGCATAGGCGAAGAAGGCCGGCTCTGATCCCAAGTTGCCGAGCTGAAAAGAGCCGGAGTAGCCACTGAGCGCTTGCGTGCCCGATGAGGGTGTGTAGGTGCCGCCGGCGAAGTTCACGGGGTTCGGCACGACCCCAACGGCAGTGGCAGGGGAGACGGCATCGGTGGCTTGGACCACGCGGCAGTCGGTGACACCGGGGGTCGGATTGACGTCGCGCGCAATCAGCAGGTCGTTCTGGTTGATGCCGACCGTGTTGACGATCGAAGCTGAGGTCGTCGACGGTGCCGTGTTGGTGGATAGATAGGGAAGCGTGGCCGACTCATGCTGGCCCGCCATCACGATTAGCGTGTCGGGGCTCGCGCTGCCGGCGTCGGCATCGGCATTGCCGCCGCCGTTGACGATCAGCACCGGTGTCATGCGAAGCGACTGCCCGCTCAAACCGCTGTCGATTGGCGTCTTGAAGTGGTTGACGTAGGTGGTCGAAGCCGGGCTCAAATCATTCGGCAACGGCACCATGGAAGCGTTGCTGCGCCAGACCCTGAGCGGACACCCCCAAATGGCCGAGCTCATGTGCGCGAACCCCGTGCCGGCCAAACGCAGCTGGCGCTCGAGCGCGTAGGTCGAGAAGCTTCCGGCCTGCTGGGCGTCGCTCGCGCCGGTGGTCGTGCGCTTGGTGCCCTCCGTGGTCATGAAGAGCTGCATCACGATCAGCAGCGTGATGACGCCGATGGTCATGCCGACCAGGATCTCCATGAGACCCACACCGCGCTGGTGCTGTGACGCGGCGGGTCGAACCCGATGAATGGAAGTCATCTTTGCGCTCCGCCCCTTCAGTCCAGGGTCGTTGTTGCAACGTATTGCCGCGTGGCCGTGTCGTTGATGGCGCGCCATGTGATCGTCACGGTCACCGTCGGGTAGGTGCTGGTGTCCACGCTGGGTGGCGTTGCACTGGCGCCGGGCAGCGTGGATGTCACGCTGTTCTTCCACGTCGCATAGCGAGTACCGCCGGGCGAAGCGAAGTCCGTGGCCCGGGTGGCGGCCGGTGACGTGCGCATCTGCGCCGCCAGACTGTTGGCAAGCATTGCCGCCTCTACTCGGTACTGCGATTCGCCGACGTTTTTCATGGAGGCGATCTGCACACCGATCAGTCCGAGCACGCCAATCGAGAACAGCACGACGGCGACCAGGATCTCGATCAGCACGACGCCGCGCGCGTGAACGCCGGTGCGGCGCCCATGAATGGCGACGGCTCGATGGGAACGGTGCAAGGACATTGCGCTCTCCCTCAACTGCAGGCCTGCGGATCGCCAGCGGCAAACAGCGGGTTGCACATTCGGATCTTTCCGCCCGGGGACACCAACACGCTCAGCGGCCGCTTCGAAGAATCGCTGCTGGTGCTGTCGTCGACCGCGAGCGTCAGGTTGCAGGGCAGCAGCGTGCGGCCGAGACCGTCGAAGTTGATGTTGCCGTCGAACGCCGCGCAGCCCGCGGGCACGCTGGCGGTGACGCTGACGGAGTCGCTGCCTTCGGCAGTGACCTTGCCGGCGATGAACGTCGAAGCCGGCTCGCGCACCACCCATGCTGTACCTGATGCGCTGGCCGTCGGAGCGCCGTTGGTCGGGTTCGACGTGAACTGCGACGCCGTGGTCATGACGAAGTCGACCTGCGCATTGCGCTTGGTTGCCTCGATCTGCGCCAGGCGCAACCCGTTCTGCAGCGACTCCGCCACGTTGCGGATGCGCGTGTTGACCATGAACGTGTGGAACGACGGTCCTGCCGCGATCGCGAGGATGCCCAGGAGCACCACGGCGATCAGCATCTCGATCAGCGTGAAGCCGGCCGCTGGGTGCCGGTGAGAGATGTTCAACATTCGCTTCCCTTGATGAGCCAGCAGGCCTTGCCCGATTGCGCCGCGCCCTTGAAGAACGTCGTGCTGCGCGTGCCGTTGTCTGTGACGGTGTAGGTGTGCGTTCCTGCACCACCGGGGGTGCCGGTGGCTGTCAATGTGAAGTTCGCACCGGAGTTGCTCGTGGCACAGGAGTAAGTGAAGTACTTGCTCGTCGGCACGCTAGGGCCGCAAGCGGTGCCGGCTGTGGGCCCGTAGTTGCGGTTGTCCTGGAAGTACTGCTCCATGCGCGCACGGCCGGTTGCCAAGGTGGCTGTGGCGTCTGTGGCCTCCGTGCGGCGCACGTAGTCGCGATACGACGGCAGTGCGACCATGGACAAGATGGCCACTATCGCAACGGTGATCATCACTTCGATAAGGGTGAAGCCCGCGCTCCTGTAGCTCTGCATGGGGACCTCTTGGGTGTGAAACATGGATCGAGTCATCCGATGGCGCGCGATTATTCGGAAGTGAGCGCGCCGTGCACACGCGACTTGGACGAGTGGCCCGCTATTGCGGACGGGCGGCGAGGCACCCTGCGAACGAGTGAACTTGTTCACGGGACCGAGCGCGCGAGTCCGCCGTGTCCGCGCCCGCCGCGAAAGCGGAAGCGACGCTCGATCGTCAGCGCGCCGGCCGCCTTCCGCAGTACATTGACGGCGTGACGCCGGCGCAGATCATCGTTTTGGCCACCCCGGTTTTCCTGGCCGCGATCGCACTCGAACTCGCAGTTGGCCTCGTGCGCGGTCGCAACACCTATCGCCTGCACGACGCGATCTCCAGCATCGGCCTCGGCATGCTGAGCCAGCTGGTCGGCTTGTTCACCAAGGTGCTCGCGATCGGTATCTACGCCGCCGTCTACGAGCACGTGTCGTTGTTCCAGCTGCCGACCGACTCAGTTGCGGTATGGATTGGCGCGCTGTTGCTGTATGACCTGTGCTACTACTGGCTGCACCGCGCCGGCCATCGCGTGGGCATCTTCTGGGCTGCGCACGTGGTGCACCATCAGAGCGAGGAGTACAACCTGTCGACCGCACTGCGACAGACCTCCAGCGGCGCGCTGCTCGGCTGGATCTTCTACCTGCCGATGGCGGTCATCGGTGTGTCACCTCTGGTGTTCGGCACCGTGGCGCTGATCGACCTGCTGTATCAGTTCTGGGTGCACACCCAGCAGGTCGGCAAGCTCGGCTGGTTCGATCGCTGGTTCTGCTCGCCGTCGAACCATCGCGTGCACCACGCAGTGAACGACCGCTACCTCGATCGCAACTACGGCGGCATTCTCATCATCTGGGACCGCTTGTTTGGCACGTTCCACGAAGAGGACGACGAAGAGCCCTGTATTTATGGCACGCGCGCACCGCTGCGCAGCTTCAATCCACTGCGGGCGAATCTCGAGGTCTATGCGGCGTTGACCCACGATGCCGTGCATGCGCGGTCATGGTGGGACAAGCTGCGCATCTGGTTGAAGCCGCCCGGCTGGCGCCCGGTCGACGTGGCCGAGCGCTTTCCGAAGCCGCCGTTTCGCATCGAACAGGTCGTGCGCTACGACCCGCCCACTTCGCGCGGCACGCAGTGGCTGGCTTTGGCATTGTTCGTCGTGCTGCTCGGTGCCGTGTGCTGGCTGCTGTGGCATGCGCACGAGTGGTCCATGCCCGAGTTGCTCGGCGGTACGACGCTGATCCTTGCCGGACTTTGGATGGTGGGCCGGCTCGGTGAAGGCCGGCGTGCGCCTGCGGTTGCGGCGGCTTGACGTTCAGGGAGCGCGGTCGAGGCCGGAGAACAGGTCCGTGGGCATTGCCTTCGGGGGAACCACGCCGAGATGGCGATACGCTGCCAGTGTGGCCATGCGCCCGCGCGGCGTGCGCTGCAGATAGCCCTGCTGGATCAGATAAGGCTCAATCACGTCTTCAATCGTGTCGCGTTCTTCGCCGATGGCCGCCGCCACGTTGTCGAGGCCCACTGGGCCCCCATCGAAGCGGTGCACCACCGCCTCGAGCAGCTTGCGATCCATCACATCGAAGCCGAGGGGGTCCACGTCGAGCATCGCCAGCGCCTGATCGGCAATCTGCGACGTGATGCGTCCCTGCGCCTTCACCTCGGCATAGTCGCGTACACGCCGCAGCAGCCGGTTGGCGATGCGCGGCGTGCCGCGCGCGCGGCGAGCGATCTCCGCCGCGCCCGGCTGGTCGATCGGCACCGACAGCAGCTGCGCCGAGCGATGCACGATGCGCGCCAGCTCCTCATGCGTGTAGAACTCCAGCCGCGCCACGATGCCGAAGCGGTCGCGCAGCGGGTTGGTCAGCATGCCGGCACGGGTGGTGGCGCCCACCAGCGTGAAGGGTTGCAGGTCGAGCTTGATCGAGCGCGCGGCCGGTCCCTCGCCGATCATGATGTCGATCTGGTAGTCCTCGAGTGCCGGGTACAGAATTTCCTCGACCACCGGTGACAGCCGGTGGATCTCGTCGATGAACAGCACATCGTTGCGCTCGAGGTTGGTCAGCAGCGCCGCGAGGTCCTTCGGCTTCTCGAGCACCGGGCCCGAGGTCTGGCGCAGGTTCACGCCCAGCTCCGCCGCGATGATGTGGCTGAGCGTGGTCTTGCCCAACCCGGGCGGACCGAACAGCAGCACGTGGTCGAGCGCCTCCCCGCGCTGCTTGGCGGCGCCGATGAAGATCTCGAGCTGTTCTCGCGTCTTGGCCTGGCCGACGTAGTCGTTCAGTTGGCGCGGCCGCAACGCGCGTTCGAGCGCCTCTTCCTGCGGCGACTGGCGCGCCGCGCCGACCGTGCGCGCGACTGCCGCTGCGCCGCTGAGATCGTCGGTCTGGATGCCCATGTGGCGATTGTCGTGGTTCAGCGCGACAAGGCGCGCAGCGCCAGCTTGATGCCGTCGCTCACCGCCACATCGGGCGGCAGCGCCTTCAACGCTGCCATGGCCTCGCGCTCGTTGTAGCCGAGCGCCAGCAGAGCCTGCACGACGTCGCCCTGCGCGTCGCTGCCGGCCGCGGCGCGGCCTTGCAGATCGGGCGCGAGCTTGTCCTTCAGCTCCAGCAGCAGCCGCTCGGCGGTCTTCTTGCCAATGCCGGGCACCTTCACGAGCCGCGCGCTCTCCTGCCGCGACACCGCCTGGGCCAGCTCGGGGACCGACAGGCCCGACAGGATCGCCAGCGCCGTGCGCGGGCCGATGCCCGAGATGCGGATCAGCTGCCGGAACGTCGCGCGTTCGTCGCTGCCGCCAAAGCCGTACAGCAGGTGCGCGTCCTCTCGCACCACCAGGTGGGTCAGCAGGGTCAGGCGCTCGCCCACGGCGGGCAGGTTGTAGAACGTGCTCATCGGCACGTCGAGCTCGTAGGCCACGCCGCCCACGTCGATCAGCACCTGCGGCGGTGCCTTTTCAGCCAGCGTGCCAGTCAGGCGTCCAATCATGGCCGGCGATTATCGCCGGCCGACCCGCCCGCAGCCGGTCAACGGCGGCCGAACAGTCCGAGGCGCTGCGCTTCGAGCGCCGCCTCGGCGCGCGAGCTGACGTTGAGCTTGCGATAGATCTGCTTCACGTAGTCGGCGATCGTGTGGCGCGACAAGCCCAGCTGCACGCCGATCTCCGGCAGGGTGAAGCCCTTGGCCACGCGCAGCAGCACTTCGCTCTCGCGTTCGGTGAGCTGCACGTGCGGCAGCGCATTGGCCTGCGGCTTCGCCTGCGCCGCAAAGTAGGCGATGACCTTGCGCGCGATGCTCGGCGACAACGGTGGCTCGCCCTGGCTGATGCGCTGCAATTGCTCGGTGATCAGCTCGCGCGACTGCTCCTTGAGGATGTAGCCGTACGCACCCGCCTGCAGGGCCGGGAACAGGTGCTCGTCGTCGTCGTGGATCGTCACGATCACGGACTGTGCCTCGGGCTGCGACTCGCGTAGCGCCGACACCACGTCGACACCCGAGCCGTCGGGCAGGCCGAGATCGATCAGTGCCAGCTCGAACTTCTGTGCCGACACCTGCGCCAGCGCATCGTGCACACGCGCGCATTCGACGATCTGTGCGTGGGGAAAGACTTGCGTCACCAGCGCTTTGAGCCAGGAACGGATTTCGGGCAGGTCTTCGAGCAGCAGGATGTTTTTCATCATGCCTCCGCGGTGGTGAACCGCAACATCCTAACCCGGGTCAAGCGGCCGCAAGGTGCCTGTCCAGCGGAATCGTGAGGCGGATCACGGTCCCATATCCCGGTCCCGACTCCACCAGGCACTGGCCCTGCAGCTGCTTCGCGCGATGCTTCATGCTGGCCATGCCGTGGCCGCGATCGAGCCGGCCGTCGAGTTCTAGCGGAATGCCTTTGCCGTTGTCCTGAATCACCACTTGAAGATCACCCTCGGCGATGGTGCAGCGCACCGTGCAACGCGATGCGCCGCTGTGCTTGATGATGTTGCTCACCGCCTCGCGCAGCACGCGCGTGGTCTGCACGAATGCTCGAGCCGATAGCAGCTGCGGCACGTCATCGTCCGCGGGAGCGTGCCACGAGCCGTCGACACCGGCTTGCGACAGTCTCGACACGAATTCGGCGCGCCAGTCGCCGAGTGCGTTGAGCAGCGGCACCGGCTTGCCGGTGAGGCCGCGCACCGACAGGCGCATCTCCTCGAGCGCCTCCCGCGCCAGGGTCGAGATCCGTTCGTTGTCGCTGGTATGCACGATCGTCAGCAGCTTGGCACCGAGGTCATCATGCAAATCGGCAGCAATGCGCTTGCGCTCCTGCTGCGTCACCTGCTCGACCTTGAGATCGGCCAGCTGCGCGAAGTTGCGCTCGATCTGCATTGACGCCTCCTGCACGCGGCGCTCCAGCTCGGCGCGGTCGTGCTGCGCGTCCTGCAGCTGGCGGCCGTACTGCTGGACCATGCGCAAGCCCAAGGCCACGAACATCAGCGGCGGGATGATCTGGGCCGCTCCGACGAGGCGCGCGTCGACGCCGAACTGTTGCGCGGTGAACTCCACCAGCGCGGCCACTCCCATGCACGCGCCGAGCATCGCCATCGGCCAGAACTGGGCGCTGCGCATAAGCCAGGTCTTGCGCAGGTACAACAGCGATGCCGCACCGACCTCGACCGCGAGCACCACATACCAAAAGGTGGCCATCGCGTGCAGGTGCTGGGCGCCCATCACCATCAGAGTCAAGGGCATCACGGCACATTGCGCCGGCAGGCCAACGTCGATCCAGCGCCGGCGCTCGCCCGCGTAGCGCAGCAGGAACTGCACCGCTGCCAGCGTGACGAACGACGCCAGGATCGCGAGGAGGAACTCGGAGCTTGCATTCGGCCATGGCATGTCCGACATCCACTGGCGCGACAGCACCATGGCCCAACCGATCAGCAGCGCGCCGTAGTAGGCGAGAAAGCTTTGCGCGCGGTTGAGCCAGCCCATCGCGAAGATCAACGCGCCCACCAGCAGCAAGCTTCCGCTGATGACCTCGGGCAGGCGGATCGACACCACGGTGCGCCAGCTATGCTTGTTGGCCAGCGCGGCGTAAGGCCCGAGCTCGATGGCCGACAGTCCTCCAGCGCGCTGGCGCGACGCCACCTGGCGCAGCGGAAAGCCCACCACCTTCAGGTCGATCTGGTTGTTGCTAGGCTGCATCCATGCGATCGGCAGGGCCACCAGTTGCGGGCGCTGGCAGTTGCGCGACACCGGCTCGGTGAGCCGGCCGGACAGGTGCACCAGTTTGCCGTTGAGCCGCACCGCCACCGCGCTGCAGGCCCGCTCGATGTACAGGGCGAGCAACTCGCCGCTGGCACGCACCGCATCCGCATCGAACGTGAGCCGGTACCACATCGGGCCGGTCTGCTCCGGGCGCGTCGATGCCCAATCGTCGGGCAAAGCCACCTGCTGTACCTGCGGCAACTCGGCGGGAAAGTGCTCAGTGTCTGCCGCTATCGCCAGCGCGTGGGTGAAGCGCAGCGTCTGCGCGCTGCACAGCAGCGTGTGTAGACACAGCCCGAGAATCAACAGCGCGCGTGCCGCGCGCCCGGGCAGCCCAGGCGGCAATAGCCATGTAGCGGCGAAAGGCTGACTCACGGAGCAGGTGCGATGCGCATGTGATCCCAAGGTTCCCGGCGCAAACAGGGTGCGCGGGGCGCGACGATTGTGCAGCAAGCGTTTCGCCGCGCCGAGGGAAGGTGGCACACCCGGGCTTGATCGCGGCCGTGCACGCAGGCGCGACAATGCTGTGTTGCCGCGTCCGCGCCACCATGATCCTGCGCCACGAGTTCACGCCGCTCGACAACCGGCGGTTGGCCCGCCTGTGCGGTCCCACCGATGCTCACCTGCGCATGATCGAGTCGGCACTCAATGTGCGCATCACGCGTCGCCAGGCGGCATTTCGCATCGAAGGCGCGAAGGCGCGCACCGAACACGCGCTGGCCGTGTTGTGCGAGCTCTACGATCGCGCGACGCGGGCGCTCGACGCCCAGGCGGTTGACCTCGCGCTCGTCGGAGCCGCAACGACCGCGCCCGTCGAGGGCGACGATGGCGGAACGCCGGTGCTGCACACACGCCGCGCCGACCTTGCCGGCCGCACGCCCAACCAAGTGCAGTACTTGCGTCACATCCTGTCGCACGACATGACCTTCGGCATCGGGCCGGCGGGCACAGGCAAGACCTTCCTGGCGGTGGCCTGCGCTGTCGACGCCCTCGAACGCAGCCTGGTGCAGCGCATCGTGCTCACCCGGCCCGCGGTCGAGGCCGGGGAGCGCCTCGGCTTCTTGCCGGGAGACCTGGCGCAGAAGGTGGACCCGTACCTGCGACCGCTGTACGACGCGCTGTACGACCTGATGGGGCTGGAGCGTGTGACCAAGGCTTTCGAGCGCGGCAACCTCGAGATCGCGCCGCTGGCGTTCATGCGCGGCCGCACGCTGAACCATGCCTTCGTCATCCTCGACGAGGCGCAGAACACCACGCCCGAGCAGATGAAGATGTTCCTCACGCGCATCGGATTCGGCGCCAAGGCGGTTGTCACCGGCGACGTGAGCCAGATCGATCTGCCGCGCGGTGCAGCCAGCGGCTTGCTCGACGCACGTGACGTGCTAAAGGATGTGCCGGGTGTGGCGTTCACCCACTTCACCGCTGCCGACGTGGTCCGCCACCCGTTGGTGGCGCGCATCGTCGACGCCTATGACGCGGCGCGGGCAAAACCAGCGCCGCACGAACGCGCATGAGGCCGAACCGGCCGTCGGAGGGGCGCCTTTCGGACGGGCACGGACGTGCCAAGGATGCGCCAGTGAGCGTCGAACTAAGACTGTCGCTGCAGTTTGCCGACCCGTCGCATCGCGCGCTGCTCCCGCGCCATCGCGTGCAACGGTGGTTGCGTGCCAGCCTGAGCGCGCCAGCGCAACTGACGGTGCGCATTGTCGGTGTCGAGGAGGGGCGTGAGCTCAACCGGCGTTTTCGGCACCGGAACTACGCCACCAACGTGCTGACCTTCGGCTACCAGATGGAGCCCGTGGTAGTCGCCGATCTGGTGTTGGCTGCGCCTGTGATCGAGCGCGAGGCGCGCGAGCAGCGCATTGATCTGGCGGCCCATTACGCGCACCTGTTGGTGCACGGTGCACTGCATGCTCAGGGCATGGACCATGAGCGCGTGCGCGACGCGCGCCGCATGCAGGCGCGCGAAACCGAGGTGTTGTGCGCACTCGGCTTTGCGGACCCGTATGCGCGCTGAGATCGGCGGGCAGTGGCGGTCGCCTGGCGCAACTGATGCCTTCGCAGACGGAAGCTCGGGCGGTATCAGCCCTTGCGAAGCAGGCGCGCCGCATCGAGCGCGAAGTAGGTCAACACTCCGTCGGCGCCAGCACGCTTGAAGGCCAGCAGCGCTTCCATCATCGCCGCGTCGTGGTCGAGCCAGCCATTCGCAGCGGCCGCCTTCAACATCGCGTATTCGCCGCTCACTTGGTAGGCGAACGTCGGCATCAGGAACTCGCGCTTCACGCGCGAGACGATGTCGAGGTACGGCATCCCCGGCTTGACCATCACCATGTCGGCGCCTTCGGCGATGTCGAGCGACACCTCGCGCAGCGCCTCGTCGCTGTTGCCGGGATCCATCTGGTAGACCTTCTTGTCGGCTTTGCCGAGCGCCGATGCCGAACCCAGCGCCTCGCGATACGGACCGTAGAAGGCGCTCGCGTACTTGGCGCTGTAGGCCAGGATGCGGGTGTGGATGCGCTGCGCGCCGTCGAGCGCGCGCCGGATCGCACCGATGCGGCCGTCCATCATGTCGCTCGGCGCCACGATGTCGACACCGGCCGCAGCCTGCACCAGCGCCTGCTGTGCCAGCACCTGCACGGTCTCGTCATTGAGGATGTAGCCGCTCGCGTCGAGCAGGCCGTCTTGTCCATGACTGGTGAACGGATCGAGTGCGACGTCGGTGAGCAGTCCGAGTTCAGGGAAACGCTCTTTCAGCGCGCGCACGGCTCGCGGCACCAGGCCGTCAGGCTTGACGGCTTCGCCGCCGTCCGGCGTTTTCAGCGCCGGGTCGATCACCGGGAACAGCGCCATCACCGGCACGCCGAGCTTCAGGCAATCTTCTGCTTTGGCGAACAACAGGTCGACCGATAGGCGTTGCACGCCAGGCATCGACGCCACGTCTTGGCTGCGGCGCTCGCCATCGAGCACAAACACCGGGTAGATCAGGTCCGATGGACTGAGGTTGTGCTCGCGCACCAGCGCCCTGGTGAAGGCGTCTTTGCGCAAACGGCGCGGTCGGCTGGTGGGAAATGGCGGGAGGGCAAGCACTTCGCGCGGCCTTTCAGGGGCAAGGGGCCAACTGTGCTGGCGGCCCAGTTCCATCCGGTGTTACGCGGAGTCACACAAGGAAATCGCTCTGCTAGGATCGTCCGCGAATGATAGTCGCAAGGCTGTCGTTCCCTGCTTTTCCTCCCTGAGCAGGTGCCTTACCGTGATGACAGCGATAAGGCTTGCAAGCCCCGATCCCTGTGATCGGGGCTTTTTTTGGCGGCGTCCGGCAGGGTCGCACCAAGCCTGCAGTGAAGCCGCCACGATAATCGTGCAATGGGCGCGGGCTACCTGTGGGTGAAGGCCTTTCACATCGTGTTCGTGGCGAGTTGGTTTGCCGGCCTTTTCTATCTGCCGCGCATCTTCGTCAACCTGGCCGGGGTCGCCGCCGCGAGCCATGCCGAACGCGAACGTTTGTTGCTGATGGCCACGCGGCTGTACCGGTTTGCCAATCTGCTGATGCTGTTTGCGTTGGCTTTCGGGTTCTGGCTCTGGTGGGGGTTCGATGTGTGGCGCGGCTTCGAGCACGGCTGGCTGGATGTCAAGCTGGTGCTGGTCGCCCTGGCGATCGGCTACCAACACGCCTGCGGCGCCATCCTGAAGCGCTTCGTGCGCATGGCCAACCGGCGCAGCGAGGGCTGGTACCGCGTGTTCAACGAGGTGGCCATTGTATTGTTCGTCGCCACGGTCGTGCTGGTGGTGATCAAGCCCTTCTGACGCGGTGAGCGCGCATGCGACGCCTGGGCAGCGCGCTGCGCTGCCGCTGCTGCTGGCATGGGCGGCGCTGGTGGTCTATGCGAGCTGGTTCCCGTTCAGCGGCTGGCGCTGGCCCACCAGCGACGTGCTGCTGGGTTTGCTGCGCCTGCCCTGGCCGCGTTGGCGTGATGCGTTCGACATCGCGGCCAACTTGGTGGGTTACGTGCCGCTCGGCGTGTTGGCGGCCTCGGCCCTGGCACGCGGCAGCGCAGTCAGTGCAGGCACATGGTGGCGCGCCGTGTTGGCGGCCGCTGCCTTGTCGTATGTGCTCGAGGTGGGCCAGGGCTTGTTGCCGCAACGCGTGCCTTCGCTCCTCGACTGGCTGCTCAACAGTGCTGGGGCGGCGCTCGGCGCGGCGCTCGGTGTCTGGATTGCCCGTACCGGCTCGTGGAGTTGGCTGCAACGCACCGGCGAGCGCTGGTTTGCGCAGCAAAGCCGCACCGGTTTCGTACTGTTGATGCTGTGGCCTGTGGGCTTGTTGTTTCCGACTCCGGTTGCATTGGGCCTCGGCCATGTTTGGGAGCCGATGGGTGAGGCAGTGCATGCAGCCGCAACCCGCATCGCCGCCACGGCGCCGTGGCTGCAATGGCTCCACGCGGGGCCCGTGCACGCGGCGCGTCTGTCGCCGCCCGCCGAGTTGCTGGCTGTGGCGCTCGGCCTGCTCGGACCGTGTCTGCTTACGTACAGCATGGCGCGGCCCGGGTTGCGTCGAGTCTGGCTCGCGCTCGGCGCCACGGCATTGGCGTTTGGCGTGACCACACTGTCGACGGCACTGAACTTCGGACCGCAACATGCGTTGGCCTGGTGCACCAGCACGAGCTTGGCCGGACTGGCGTTGGGCTGCGTGCTGGCGCTGGTTGTCTTTGGCAGCGGTCGCCGCACGGCGGCCGCGCTGGGGCTGGTGGTGATCACGGCCGGACTGGCCATGGTGGCCCAGGCACCCGCGGATCCGTACTACGCGCAGAGCCTGCACGACTGGGAGCAAGGACGCTTCATCCGTTTTCATGGACTCGCACAGTGGATCGGCTGGTCATGGCCTTACCTGGCCATGCTGTGGCTGCTGCGCCAGATCGCCGGTCGAGACTGAGCGATCGTTGAACCTTGCGGAGAGCTCGAACTCCCACGTCTCTACAATTGCGCGCCAAACCGCGACATGAGCTACTACAAGCATCACATCTTCTTCTGCCTCAACGAGCGGACCAATGGGGAAGCCTGTTGCGCGCAGCACCGGCCGCAAGAAGCTCTCGACCACTGCAAGGCGCGCGTCAAGGCGCTCGGCCTGGCTGGCCCGGGCGGCGTGCGTGTGAACAAGGCTGGTTGCCTCGATCGTTGCGCAGGCGGTCCGGTCGCGGTGGTGTACCCAGAAGGTGTCTGGTACACCTATGTCGATCGCGAGGACATCGACGATATCGTTGACTCACACCTGAAGCAGGGCCAAGTGGTCGAGCGCCTTGTATTACCGCCCGACGTCGGACGTTGATGATCACGGCAAGCAAACGGTCGGAGGTCGCCGGCCCGGCGGGACGCATCGAGGTCGCGGTTGAGGAGCCCAATGGCGCCCTCGCAGGAGTGGCGGTGTTGTGCCACCCGCATCCGGTGCATGGTGGCACGATGGACAACAAGGTGGTCCAGACCCTGGCGCGTGCCTTTGTGCAATTGGGCTATCGCGCGGTGCGCTTCAACTTCCGTGGGGTTGGCGCTTCGCAGGGGCATTGGGATGAGGGTCAGGGCGAGGTCGAAGACGCCATGGCAGTGGTGAACGCGTTTCGCGACGACACACTGCCTCTCGCGCTGGCCGGTTTCTCGTTCGGCGGTTATGTGGCATCGCGAATCGCCTCGCGTCTGGGTGAGACGGGTTCACCCGTGCGGCTGGTGTTGGTGGGCCCGGCCACTGCGACGTTCGATATGCCGCATGTCGCGCCGAACACACTGGTGATCCACGGCGAAGCCGATGATGTCGTGCCGTTACAGGCCACGTTCGACTGGGCGCGCCCGCAGCAATTGCCGGTGGTTGTGCTGCCGGGCGTGGGCCACTTCTTCCATGGACAGCTGACGCGCTTGCGCGACCTCGTCGTGCGAGGGTTGTCGCGATAACCAGCGCGTGGCACCGTAGTTGCCAATTGAAAGGCTCTGAACCGATGTTGAAGCGATGGATGGCTGCCGCGTTCGTCTGTTTGAGTGTCGCTGCCGCACATGCACAACCCTTGCAGCCGCCCGAAGTGGCCGCGCGCAACTACCTGCTGATCGATCTGAACGCCGACCAGTTGCTGGCGGAGCGTGAGGCCGACAAGCAGATCGACCCGGCGTCATTGACCAAGCTGATGACGGCCTACCTGGTGTTCAACGCCTTGAAGGACAAGAAGATCACGCTGGAGCAGACGCTGCCCGTGTCGGTGCGCGCCTGGGCCGAGCGCAAAGGCGGCGGCTCGCTGATGTTCATCGACCCGAGGATGACGCCGAAGGTCGACGAATTGCTCAGGGGCATGATCGCCGTGTCAGGCAACGACGCTGCGGTGGCGCTGGCCGAGGGCGTGGGCGGAGACCTCGCGACGTTCGTCGCGATGATGAACCGGCAGGCGCAGGCGTGGGGTCTGAAGAACACGCAGTTCAAGAATGTCACCGGCCTGACCGAAGCCGGGCATTACAGCAGCGCCCGCGACATCGCCACCATCGCGGCGCACATCATCCGCGAGCACCCGGAGTTCTATCCCTACTACGCGATCCGCCAGTACACCTTCAACAACATCAAGCAGGACAACCGCAATCTGCTGCTGGGTCGCGACCCTAGCGTTGATGGCATGAAGACCGGCTACACCGAGTCCGCGGGCTACTGCCTTGTGACCAGTGCGCTGCGCGAGTTCCCCAACGGCAAGCGCCGCCTGCTCACCGTGGTTCTCGGCACGGCGTCGCGCGAAGCGCGCGCCAGCGAAAGCCAGAAGTTGCTTAACTGGGGCTACACTGCCTGGGACGCAGTCCGTTTGTTCGAAGACGGCAAACCCGCGGCCCGCGTTCCGGTGTGGAAGGGGGCGCAGCGGGAGGCATCGTTGGGCGCCGCGGGGGTGCTGTACGTGGCGGTGCCGCGCGGGGAGGGCGACAAACTCAAGACCACGATCGAGCGTACCGATCCGCTGGTCGCCCCGCTCACGAAGGGCCAGCGTGTTGGCACGCTGAAAGTTGTGACTTCGGGTGGCGCGGCGGTGGCGACCGTGCCGCTGGTGGTCCAGGACGCTGTCCCTGAGGCCGGCCTGTTTGGCCGCGCCTGGGACTCGTTACGACTGTGGATCAAGTGAGCCTGCGCTAAGCTGAGTCCCCTACCGCGCAGAACAACCGCGGTCGCCGAGGCACCCATGACCCAACTACCCGACACACCGTGCCTGCTCAACGGCGACTTGCAGCCGTTGAACCAGGCGAAAGTTTCCGTACTCGATCGGGGTTTCATCTTCGGCGACGGGGTCTATGAGGTGATCCCGGTGTACAGGCGGCGCTTGTTCCGTTTTGACGAGCACATGGCACGGTTGGCGCGCAGCTTGGACAAGCTGCGCATACCCAACCCTCACCAGCGCGACGTGTGGCTGCGCGAAGTGCGCCGGCTGGTGAGCCTGGTGCCTGCCGAGGACCAGTTGGTGTACCTGCAAGTCACACGCGGCGTCGCGTTGCGTGACCATGTGATGCCCGAAGGCATCACACCAACGGTGTTCTTGATGAGCAACCCGATGAAGCCACCGGCTGCCGAGCAACGCCACCTTGGCGTGGCCTGCATCACGGCGCGGGATTTCCGCTGGGAGCGCGGCGACATCAAGAGCGTTTCGCTGTTGGGCAATGTATTGGCACGTCAGATGTCGGCCGACCATGGCGCGGCTGAGACCATCATGTTTCGGGACGGTTGGCTGACCGAAGGCTCGGGCAGCAACGTGTGGGTCGTGCATGAGGGCGCGGTCCTCGGCGCGCCGCGCAGCGAGCACGTGCTGGAGGGCATTCGTTATGAACTTCTGCGTGAGCTGTGCGAGGAAGAAGGCATCGCCTATAACCTGCGGCCGATCGCCGAAGACGACGTGCGCACCGCCGACGAGTTGATGATCAGCTCGGCGAGCAAGGAGGTACTGCCCGTAACCAAGCTTGACAACCAGCCGGTCGGGCACGGCGCGTTGCGCGGCAAACCCGGTCCGGTGTATGCGCGCCTGTACGAGGCATACCAGCGCGCCAAAGAATCGCAGTCGATCTGAGGGCGCTTGACATGCCGGAGCGGGACGGCGGATCTGCCTCGCTGATCGAGTACCCCAGCGAGTTCCCCATCAAGGTGATGGGCTTGCAGGTGGATGGCTTTGTCGAGGCGATCGTGGCGGTGGCGCGGCGCCACGATCCCGACTTGGACGAGTCAAAACTCGAGCTGCGGCCAAGCCGCGCCGGCACGTACCTTGGCATCACGATCACGGTCACAGTGAACAGCCGCACGCAGCTCGACGCTCTTTACCGCGAGCTGTCGGCGCATCCGATGGTCAAGGTGGTGCTGTAGCTGGGCAAGCGCCATGCACATCAGATCGCTCGGGCGGCGCGACTATGGCGCGGTGGAAGCTGCGATGCGCGAATTCACCCGCTCACGCACGTCGGACACGCCCGACGAGATCTGGCTGGTCGAGCATGAACCGGTGTTTACGCTCGGTGTGGCCGGGCGCGACGAACATGTGCTCGACGCCGGCGACATCCCCGTGTTACGAACCGACCGCGGTGGCCAGGTGACCTACCACGGACCGGGACAGGTGGTGGCGTACCCAATGATCGACTTGCGGCGCCTGCACATCTATGTGAAGGAGTACGTTTACCGGCTCGAGCAGGCCGTGCATGACGTGCTCGCCGAGCAGGGTCTCACCGGTCATCGGGTGAGTGGCGCCCCGGGCGTGTTCGTCCGGCTCGACGACCCGGCGGGCCACGCCCGTTACGCGAGCAACGTTGCGGATCGGTTCGCCGGCCTGGCCAAGGTGGCCGCCCTCGGAGTCAAGGTGACGAACCACCGCACCTACCATGGCGTGGCGCTGAACGTGTCGATGGACCTGCGACCCTTTGCACGCATCAACCCCTGCGGCCATCCCGGACTGAGATCGATCGACCTCGCTACACTGGGCGCCGATGCGCAGTGGGGCGCTGTGGCCGATCGACTTGGCGCACGCTTGGCAACCCTGCTATCGCCGTGAGCCCTTCGCATGTCCAGCGACCCCCCGATCGACACCGCCAGTTACGACGCCACCGCCAAACAGAAGGCGCAGGCCAAGACGTCGCGCATCCCGATCAAGGTGGTGGCAGCGCCCAGGCTGAAGAAGCCTGAGTGGATCCGCGTGAAAGCCGGTTCGCCAAGCAGCCGTTTCTACGAGATCAAGCAGGTCCTGCGCGAGCATCGCCTGCACACGGTCTGTGAGGAGGCTTCGTGTCCCAACATTGGCGAGTGCTTCGGGCACGGCACGGCGACGTTCATGATCATGGGCGACAAGTGCACGCGGCGCTGCCCGTTTTGCGACGTGGGTCATGGCCGCCCAGATCCGCTCGACACCAGCGAGCCGCGCAATCTGGCGGTAACGATTGCGGCGCTGAAGCTGAAGTACGTGGTGATCACCAGCGTCGATCGCGACGACCTGCGCGATGGCGGTGCAGGACACTTTGTTGATTGCATCCGCGAGGTCCGCAAGGAGTCACCGCACACGCGCATCGAGATCCTGACGCCGGACTTTCGTGGCCGCATGGAACGCGCGCTCCAGATCCTTGGACAGGCCCCTCCGGATGTGATGAATCACAATCTCGAGACCGTGCCGCGGCTGTACAGGCAAGCGCGGCCAGGGTCGGACTACCGCACGTCGCTGCAGTTGCTGCAGCGCTTCAAGCAGATGTTCCCCCACATCCCTACCAAGAGTGGCCTGATGGTGGGGCTTGGTGAGACGGACGACGAGATTGTCGACGTCATGCGCGACATGCGAATGCACGGCGTCGACATGCTGACGATCGGCCAGTATCTTGCGCCTTCAAGCCATCATCTCCCGGTGTTGCGCTACGTGCACCCCGAAGCGTTCAAGGCATTCGAAGTGCAGGCGCAGGTTCTGGGCTTCACGCATGCTGCCGTCGGGGCGTTGGTGCGTTCGAGCTACCACGCTGACCGGCAGGCCGCCGAGGCGGGGGTACCGCACACCGTGTAGCGTGTCGGTACCAATCGCGCAGAGGGGACTTCGTGATAGATCGCCGGCATTGCTCAGCGAGCCTTGGCTTGGTGTTGTCTTGTTCCTCGTTGGTGTTTGCCGCCGGACCGACCGAGTCGGAGGCGGCACGGGGCGTTCGATTGGCGCTCGAACGCGGCGCGCTCGCTGCCGTGGGCCTGCTGGGCAGGACGGATGGATTCTTGGCCAATCCCAGGGTGCGCATTCCGCTGCCGGGCTATCTCGAGGACGCGTCGAAGTTGTTGCGCAGTGTCGGCCTGGGCAAGCGCATCGATGAACTGGTCGTCAGCATGAACCGTGCTGCCGAACTGGCCGTACCGGAGGCCAAGTCGCTGTTGGTTCAGGCGGCCCGAAACATCTCGGTCGACGACGCGTTGCGAATCGTGCGTGGCAGCGACACGTCGGTCACCGAGTACTTCGCAGGCAAGACACGGACACTGCTTGGGGAGAAGTTCCTGCCCATCGTCACGCGCGCCACCGAGCGCGTGGCGCTGGCCGAAAAGTACAACGCGGTGGCTGAGCGAGCAAGCCGCTTCGGCTTGGTCAAACCCGCGGATGCCAACCTGCAACAGCACGTGACGGGCAAGGCGCTCGACGGGCTGTACCTGATGATTGGTGAAGAGGAGCGCAAGATCCGGCGCGATCCGGTTGCCACCGGAAGCGCCATCTTGCGCAAGGCGTTTGGCCGCTGAAGCGGTACCGCTACAGGCCTTTGGCGAGTTCGAACGTCAATGCCGAGGGCAGAGAGGTGCCAATCGCATCGCGTCCGACGCGCGCCATCGACATGCCGCCAAAGCTCGAAATCTCGAACGCTTCGCCTTGCTCGGTGATTTCTATCCACGCCAGCTCGAGGCATTGCTGGCGGATCTCATTGCGCAAGCGCTCGAAAGCACCGTCGTGGATCGCAGTCTCGTAGACGATGGCGTTCGGTAGGGCTTGTTGGCAGAACTCGCGCGCCGCATCGGTGGTGGTGACGAAGTCGAGCGTCAGGCCCATGTGCGCAACTGCTTGGCGAATCTGGTTACGGACATCGCGACGAAGCGCCATCACCAGCACATGATTGCCCGACAGCGGACGCGATTCGCGGGCGAGCGCGAAGCCACTGCTGACATCGAATGAGGAGGCGCCTTCCAGGCTGTCATTGGCGGTATGGGGAAACTCCAGGGTCAGGCTCGTGCTGCCGCCCACATCCTGGCGCTCGATCAGTAACTGCATCGTGTGCACGAGTTGCACCAGCAGCTGCCATGGCAAGGAGTCGAGCGTGGATGCATGCTGCGCCAGCATCGCGTCGGCATGAGTGCCGAAGGGACGCACTACCACCCTGTCAGGTGGCAGGTGATCGAAACGGCACACCAGGCGCGCGTGTGGTGGCCACGACTTCATGTCGAGTTGAATGTCCACCGCGGAACAGGCATGGCGCAGCGCCCAATCGAACAACGTATGGATCAGCGCTGTCAGCAGCGTGGCATCAACAATAACCTCAGCTGGCTTCAGAACCTGCTTGACAACCACGCCGCGCGAGTCGAGTTCACCCTGGCGCTGCGCCAGCACATCACGAATCGACTGCGTGAGGTTGAGCGTCTCGTATTGCTGTTGCGTGCCGCCTTGCGCGAGGCGCGCAATCTGCTGGCCCACCATGCTGGCGCGGCGCGCTTGTTCGATCTGCGTCACCAGAGTGTGCAAACCTGGGCGATCGATGCGGCCGGTGGCTTGCAGTTCGAGCGCACGCTCGAGCGCGTGGGTCAGCGGTGTCGCCACTTCGACACCGATCTGGCAGGCCAGTTGCCATGCCGCATCGCTTGAATCAAACGCCGGCCTAGGGGTACCGGGCTCTGGCCGCGCGGGCGACCCTGGTGAACTCAACTCCGACAGATCCATGCGCCAATGGTCGCTTTGAGTCAGGCGGTCGGGAATCCCATGGCCGCGGGTCCTGAGTCGTTACTGCATGCTTCCGGCGTGAACGGGTTCACGTGCCGGCAAGTTCTGGAGCGTCCGGATAATCGCTGGGATGGTGCTGTTGCGCAGCGTTTGCTTGTCGCTTGGCCTTTTGTGTGCTTGCGCGCCCGCACTCGACTGGCGGCGAGTACGCCCGGCAGGCCTCGATATCGAAGCCATGTTCCCTTGTCGGCCGGCGACGTTGTCGCGCGAGGTGATCCTGCCTCAAGGCCGCAGTGAGATGACCATGCACGCCTGCGCTGCGAGCGGCAATACCTTCGCCGTGGGAGCTTTGAAACTGGACGATGTCCGCGACGTCGGCGTCACGCTCGTGTCGCTGCGCGAAGCAGCTTCACGCAACGTCAGTGCAAGACCCGGTGGGGTGCTGTCGCTCGATCTTGATGTGCCAGGCATGACGCCTCACGCGGAAGCGGCACGCCTCGTTCTCACCGGGCGTCGCCCCGATGGCTCGGAGGTCACCGAATACTTGGCGGTGTTCACGCGCGGAACTCGCGTGTACCAGGCAATCGTGGTCGGTGATCGGCCGGACCCCGAGGTCGCGTCGGTGTTCTTCGCTGGGCTCAAATTGGGCGTCTGAGTGTCCTCGCAACACACCGGTCGCCGAATCACGCGCGACCGCGACTGCACTTCGCACGGTGTTCGCTCGTTCGCGTTCAAATGGCGTCTTTGCCTCTCATGGCATTGGCGGGGAAGGCAGCAGCATCGACGAATAGCGGCGACAGTGGAGGCGGGCCACGATCCGCGTTGGCCCGCAGTGTCCGGCATGGCTGACGCCGGGCGCTTGGTGGTTCCTTCCCCGGACCTGGACGCTTTCCAGCGGTCGTCGCGCACCTGGGATAATTGCCACTAGGTTGTCCGACATGGCAGGCTTGCTGCTTATTGCTCACGCGCCGCTCGCGACTTCGCTCAAGGCGGTCGTGGCGCACGTGTTTCCCAACGAGACAGGCATCGAGGCAATCGACGTGACTCCGGAGGCGACGCCCGACCAGGTCGAAGGCGCGGCACGCGCCGCAATAGCGGCGACCGGCGAGTCGGATGTGCTCGTGCTTACCGATGTGTTCGGCGCGACGCCGTGCAATGTGGCGATGCGCCTGGCCGATGGCGCCCAGGTGCGGGTTGTCGCCGGCGTGAACGTGCCCATGTTGTTGCGCGCCGTGACCTACCGCAACAATCCTCTGGCGGCTGTCGTGGATCGCGCTCTCAGCGGAGCGGTGCAGGGTGTCATGCAATTGGCACCGAGCCGGCCCCAGGTCCAAACGCTCAGATCGGGTGACCATGATCAAGGCCGTACTAAAGATCAATAACAAGCTCGGCTTGCATGCACGCGCGTCGGCCAAGCTGACCAAGCTCGCCAGCGGTTTTTCCAGTGAGGTTCATCTGTCGCGCAGCGGCCGCCGCGTGAACGCCAAGAGCATCATGGGGGTCATGATGCTCGCCGCGGGGCTCGGCACGGAGATTGAGCTCGAGGTCGAAGGGGCCGACGAGGCACAGGCCGCTGAAGCTATCGCCGCCCTTGTCAACGACAAGTTTGGCGAAGGGGAGTAATCCCGTTCGCACTGCGTCGCGCGGCCTCAATTGCGCCAGGAAGGTCGGTACCAGAGGATTCCTACTGCTAGAGTGAAGTGGTGAGCATCCAAGTCTTTGGGCAGGCGGTTTCTCGCGGCATCGCGATCGGCAGGGCTGTGCTGATCGCCTCGAGCCGGGTCGATGTTGCGCACTACTACATTGACGAGTCTCGCGTTGAACCCGAGATCGACCGGCTGAGGCAAGCACGCGACGTGGTGGCGACTGAGTTGACCACCTTGAAGCGTGATTTGCCGATCGAAGCCCCGGCCGAACTGCCAGCATTGCTCGATGTTCATTTGATGCTGCTGCACGACGAGGCTTTGACAGGGGCGACCAAGCAGTGGATCCGGTCCCGCCACTACAACGCCGAATGGGCGCTTTCAGCCCAGCTCGAAGTGATGGCGCGCCAGTTCGATGAGATGGACGATGAGTACCTGCGCGAACGCAAGGCCGACTTGGAGCAAGTGGTCGAGCGCATGCTGCGCGCTCTGTCCCGCGCCGGTCCCCTGCTACCGGCCTCGGCCGGCGTGCACGGCACCGAAGACCCGCTGGTATTGATTGCCAACGACATTGCGCCGGCCGACATGCTTCAGTTCAAGGGCAGCGTGTTCTCCGGCTTCGTGACCGACGTGGGAGGCAAGACGTCGCACAGCGCAATCGTCGCCAGGAGTATGGACATCCCTGCCGTGGTGGGCGCCCGCGAGGCGAGTCGATTGATCAGGCAGGACGACTGGATCGTGATCGACGGCGATGCCGGAGTCGTGGTGGTCGATCCTTCTCCGATCGTGCTCGAGGAATACCGGTTCCGGCAGCGTCAGAGCGAACTCGAGCGTGCGCGCCTGCACCGTTTGCGCCACATGCCGTCGGTGACGCTCGACGGCGAGACTGTCGAGTTGCTTGCCAACATCGAGCTACCGCGAGACGCAGTGGTGGCGGTCGATTCTGGCGCGGTGGGAGTTGGACTCTTTCGCAGCGAGTTTTTGTTCATGAACCGTGGCGGCGAATTGCCGAGTGAGGACGAGCAGTTCGAGGCCTACCGCGGCGTCGTGGAAGCGATGCATGGTTTGCCGGTGACGATCCGTACCGTGGATATTGGCGCAGACAAACCCCTGGATCGACTGACGATCCACGAGTTGCGCCACGAGTACGGACTCAATCCGGCTCTCGGATTGCGCGCGATTCGTTGGAGCCTCGCCGAGCCGGCGATGTTCCGGCAACAGCTCCGAGCCATTCTGCGGGCGAGCGCATTCGGTACGGTCCGCGTGCTCCTGCCAATGGTTGCGCAGTTGTCGGAGATCCGCATGGCCCGTGAGGCGCTGGCGCGGGCCAAGCAGCAATTGAGCGAGGCAGGCCATGCGTACAAGGACGTTGAACTGGGGGCGATGATTGAAGTGCCCGCCGCGGTGCTAATCGTTCCGAGCATTCTGCGCGAGCTGGACTTTGTCTCGATCGGCACGAACGACCTGATTCAGTACACGCTGGCGATCGATCGTGCAGACGAGGCCGTTGCCAAGTTCTACGACCCATGGCATCCCGCCGTGCTGCAGTTGATTGCTCGAGCGATTGACGCGGCGAACTGCGCGGGCAAGCACGTCAGCATCTGTGGCGAAATGGCTGGCGACGTCGCGTTCACGGAGTTGCTGCTCGCGATGGGCCTGCGCTCCTTCTCGATGCAACCATCGCAGATCTCCGCCGTGAAGCAGCGCATCCTTCGCGCTGATGTCAGGCGCCTGGTGCCGCGTCTGCCTGCCACGTTGGCAAGTGATGAGCCGATGATGGAGTGGACCCGGCAGATCCATGAGACCTCAGGCCCCACCGTGGCCCCAGCTGTCTAGGTTCGCAACATTACGGTGTATACTCATTGGCTCTCTTGGCGGCGGCCAGCAATGGTTCGCGGAGTCCAATCGCAGACCGCGGATTTGACGGGGTCCACAGATCGTGTCATACTCCGCCTTCTTTGCCGACAGCGGTCGGTGGCGCCCCAAAGGCGCAGCTCTTTAACAAGCAACAGCCGATAAGCGTGGGCGTTTGAAGGCGAATGCCATGGACGCGGCCTCACGGTCGAGTCCGCAAACGCTCACGGATGAAGAAGTGAAGTTCACTTCAATTCCGAATCGAGCAAACTTGCAGAGATCGAACTGAAGAGTTTGATCCTGGCTCAGATTGAACGCTGGCGGCATGCCTTACACATGCAAGTCGAACGGCAGCACGGGGGCAACCCTGGTGGCGAGTGGCGAACGGGTGAGTAATACATCGGAACGTGCCCAGTAGTGGGGGATAGCTCGGCGAAAGCCGGATTAATACCGCATACGACCTACGGGTGAAAGCGGGGGATCGCAAGACCTCGCGCTATTGGAGCGGCCGATGTCAGATTAGGTTGTTGGTGGGGTAAAGGCTCACCAAGCCGACGATCTGTAGCTGGTCTGAGAGGACGACCAGCCACACTGGGACTGAGACACGGCCCAGACTCCTACGGGAGGCAGCAGTGGGGAATTTTGGACAATGGGCGAAAGCCTGATCCAGCCATGCCGCGTGCGGGAAGAAGGCCTTCGGGTTGTAAACCGCTTTTGTCAGGGAAGAAATCTTTCGAGCTAATACCTCGGGGGGATGACGGTACCTGAAGAATAAGCACCGGCTAACTACGTGCCAGCAGCCGCGGTAATACGTAGGGTGCAAGCGTTAATCGGAATTACTGGGCGTAAAGCGTGCGCAGGCGGTTGTGCAAGACAGGTGTGAAATCCCCGGGCTTAACCTGGGAACTGCACTTGTGACTGCATGGCTGGAGTACGGCAGAGGGGGATGGAATTCCGCGTGTAGCAGTGAAATGCGTAGATATGCGGAGGAACACCGATGGCGAAGGCAGTCCCCTGGGCCTGTACTGACGCTCATGCACGAAAGCGTGGGGAGCAAACAGGATTAGATACCCTGGTAGTCCACGCCCTAAACGATGTCAACTGGTTGTTGGGAAGGTTTCTTCTCAGTAACGTAGCTAACGCGTGAAGTTGACCGCCTGGGGAGTACGGCCGCAAGGTTGAAACTCAAAGGAATTGACGGGGACCCGCACAAGCGGTGGATGATGTGGTTTAATTCGATGCAACGCGAAAAACCTTACCTACCCTTGACATGCCAGGAATCCCATAGAGATATGGGAGTGCTCGAAAGAGAACCTGGGCACAGGTGCTGCATGGCCGTCGTCAGCTCGTGTCGTGAGATGTTGGGTTAAGTCCCGCAACGAGCGCAACCCTTGTCATTAGTTGCTACGAAAGGGCACTCTAATGAGACTGCCGGTGACAAACCGGAGGAAGGTGGGGATGACGTCAGGTCCTCATGGCCCTTATGGGTAGGGCTACACACGTCATACAATGGCCGGTACAGAGGGTTGCCAACCCGCGAGGGGGAGCCAATCCCAGAAAACCGGTCGTAGTCCGGATTGCAGTCTGCAACTCGACTGCATGAAGTCGGAATCGCTAGTAATCGCGGATCAGCTTGCCGCGGTGAATACGTTCCCGGGTCTTGTACACACCGCCCGTCACACCATGGGAGCGGGTTCTGCCAGAAGTAGTTAGCCTAACCGCAAGGAGGGCGATTACCACGGCAGGGTTCGTGACTGGGGTGAAGTCGTAACAAGGTAGCCGTATCGGAAGGTGCGGCTGGATCACCTCCTTTCTGGAAGACGCATTCAAATTCTTTCGCCCACACTTATCGGTTGTCGTTGACGGCAGTATCAAGGTTCGGAAGAGCTTTCCGAGCCGCAGGTGCATTCCATCTGGCCCGCGTGGTGAACCGATCGGTGCGCGCAGGCGAGGGTCTGTAGCTCAGTCGGTTAGAGCACCGTCTTGATAAGGCGGGGGTCGTTGGTTCGAATCCAACCAGACCCACCACGATCTTCTTGGGGGTGTAGCTCAGCTGGGAGAGCACCTGCTTTGCAAGCAGGGGGTCATCGGTTCGATCCCGTTCACCTCCACCAATCTTTTCTCTTGGCGCACTGGCAAGTCATCCACGTGATGTGTTGCCAGTGCGATCGAATGATCGGCTGTCGTTCTTTAACAATTCATAGAGTCGAATCAGCGTTGTTGACGGAAAGCGCCCTCATGGCGCACCGTGCCGTCGACAACATTTGATTGCGTCACCAGACTTCGGCTCAGCAATGAGCCTGAAGGACGGCATAACGCGAATACTCAAACCGATCGCAAGATCGAAGAGTCCTTGGCGACGCCTTTACAGCAAGGCGTCAAAGTTATAGGGTCAAGTGACTAAGTGCATGTGGTGGATGCCTTGGCGATTACAGGCGAAGAAGGACGTGATAGCCTGCGATAAGCTTCGGGGAGCTGGCAAATGAGCTTTGATCCGAAGATCTCCGAATGGGGAAACCCACCCGCAAGGGTATCTTGCTCTGAATTCATAGGAGCAAGAAGCGAACCGGGCGAACTGAAACATCTCAGTAGCCCGAGGAACAGACATCAACCGAGATTCCGAAAGTAGTGGCGAGCGAAATCGGACCAGCCTGCACCATTTAGCTGCTGATTTATCAGAACGGTCTGGAAAGTCCGACCATAGCGGGTGATAGTCCCGTATGAGAAAAGTTGGCAGTGGAACTGAGGGTGCGACAAGTAGGGCGGGACACGTGAAATCCTGTCTGAAGATGGGGGGACCATCCTCCAAGGCTAAATACTCGTAATCGACCGATAGTGAACTAGTACCGTGAGGGAAAGGCGAAAAGAACCCCGGGAGGGGAGTGAAATAGATCCTGAAACCGCATGCATACAAAAAGTCGGAGCTCGCAAGGGTGACGGCGTACCTTTTGTATAATGGGTCAGCGACTTACATTCAGTGGCAAGCTTAACCGAATAGGGAAGGCGAAGGGAAACCGAGTCCGAACAGGGCGTCTAGTCGCTGGGTGTAGACCCGAAACCAGGTGATCTATCCATGGCCAGGATGAAGGTGCGGTAACACGCACTGGAGGTCCGAACCGACTAGTGTTGCAAAACTAGCGGATGAGCTGTGGATAGGGGTGAAAGGCTAAACAAACCTGGAGATAGCTGGTTCTCTCCGAAAACTATTTAGGTAGTGCCTCAAGTATTACCATTGGGGGTAGAGCACTGTTATGGCTAGGGGGTCATGGCGACTTACCAAACCATTGCAAACTCCGAATACCGATGAGTACAGCTTGGGAGACAGTGCACCGGGTGCTAACGTCCGGACACGAGAGGGAAACAACCCAGACCGCCAGCTAAGGTCCCTAATATTGGCTAAGTGGGAAACGAAGTGGGAAGGCTAAAACAGTCAGGATGTTGGCTTAGAAGCAGCCACCATTTAAAGAAAGCGTAATAGCTCACTGATCGAGTCGTCCTGCGCGGAAGATGTAACGGGGCTAAGCCAGTTACCGAAGCTGCGGATTTGCACGCAAGTGCAAGTGGTAGGAGAGCGTTCTGTACGCCTGTGAAGGTGGATCGTGAGGTCTGCTGGAGGTATCAGAAGTGCGAATGCTGACATGAGTAGCGTTAAAGGGGGTGAAAAGCCCCCTCGCCGAAAGCGCAAGGTTTCCTACGCAACGTTCATCGGCGTAGGGTGAGTCGGCCCCTAAGGCGAGGCAGAGATGCGTAGCTGATGGAAAACAGGTCAATATTCCTGTACCGATGTGTAGTGCGATGTGGGGACGGAGAAGGTTAGCTCAGCCGGCTGTTGGAGTCCGGTTCAAGCCTGTAGTCGTGCCTGGTAGGCAAATCCGCCGGGCTTAGATGAGAGGTGATAACGAGGAAGCTTGCTTCCGAAGTGAGTGATACCCTGCTTCCAGGAAAAGCCACTAAGCTTCAGCTGCACACGACCGTACCGCAAACCGACACTGGTGCGCGAGATGAGTATTCTAAGGCGCTTGAGAGAACTCTGGAGAAGGAACTCGGCAAATTGACACCGTAACTTCGGAAGAAGGTGTGCCTTTAGTAGGTGAAGTCGTACAGACGGAGCCCAATGAGGCCGCAGAGAATCGGTGGCTGCGACTGTTTATTAAAAACACAGCACTCTGCAAAGACGAAAGTCGACGTATAGGGTGTGACGCCTGCCCGGTGCTGGAAGATTAAATGATGGGGTGCAAGCTCTTGACTGAAGTCCCAGTAAACGGCGGCCGTAACTATAACGGTCCTAAGGTAGCGAAATTCCTTGTCGGGTAAGTTCCGACCTGCACGAATGGCGTAACGATGGCCACACTGTCTCCTCCAGAGACTCAGCGAAGTTGAAATGTTTGTGATGATGCAATCTCCCCGCGGAAAGACGGAAAGACCCCATGAACCTTTACTGTAGCTTTACATTGGACTTTGAACAGATCTGTGTAGGATAGGTGGGAGGCTTTGAAGCGGTGCCGCTAGGTGCCGTGGAGCCAACGTTGAAATACCACCCTGGTGTGTTTGAGGTTCTAACCTTGGCCCGTGATCCGGGTTGGGGACAGTGTATGGTGGGCAGTTTGACTGGGGCGGTCTCCTCCCAAAGCGTAACGGAGGAGTTCGAAGGTACGCTAGGCACGGTCGGAAATCGTGCTGATAGTGCATAGGCATAAGCGTGCTTGACTGCGAGACTGACAAGTCGAGCAGGTACGAAAGTAGGACTAAGTGATCCGGTGGTTCTGTATGGAAGGGCCATCGCTCAACGGATAAAAGGTACTCTGGGGATAACAGGCTGATACCGCCCAAGAGTTCATATCGACGGCGGTGTTTGGCACCTCGATGTCGGCTCATCTCATCCTGGGGCTGTAGCCGGTCCCAAGGGTATGGCTGTTCGCCATTTAAAGAGGTACGTGAGCTGGGTTTAAAACGTCGTGAGACAGTTTGGTCCCTATCTTCCGTGGGCGCTGCAAGATTGAGAGAGCCTGCTCCTAGTACGAGAGGACCGGAGTGGACGCACCTCTGGTGTATCGGTTGTCACGCCAGTGGCATTGCCGAGTAGCTAAGTGCGGAAGAGATAACCGCTGAAAGCATCTAAGCGGGAAACTCGTCTCAAGATGAGTCTTGCCGGGGCCTTGAGCCCCCTAAAGAGTCGTTCAAGACTAGGACGTTGATAGGCCGGATGTGGAAGCTGGGTAACCAGTTGAGCTAACCGGTACTAATTGCTCGTGCGGCTTGACCCTATAATTTTGACGAAACCGTCAAGGGTTATGCCGGTTGGTGCAATCAACTGATTCGATTCTGTGGATTGGTCACCGTGCGGAGACGCAAGGTGGCAACAAGTCAAGCCTGATGACCATAGCGAGGTGGTCCCACTCCTTCCCATCCCGAACAGGACAGTGAAACGCCTCTGCGCCGATGATAGTGCGGATTCCCGTGTGAAAGTAGGACATTGTCAGGCTAATATTTGAGAGAAACCCGACCAGATAATGGTCGGGTTTTTCATTTGGGGCTATCGGCAAATAGATAAGCAATGGTCCGTCGCTCGTTGTCGGCGATCGTGTCCAAGAACCGCTGGGCGCCGCGCATCGAGACGAACGCAGCCAAGCCGCGCTCGAGGAACGACTGCAGCTGGGCAAGACCCGCTGCCCTGGCCGGCCCGCGCATCACGCGCAACGCTGCCGCCAACAGGGGCGTACGCGTGTGTCGGTCGATCGATTCGCCAATGGCGATCAACAGGTCGAGCTGTCGGTGCCTGTCGCTGCTCCGGTCGACTGCTTGCCACGCGGCACGATACGATCGCTCATCGACGGGAGATGCCGCCAGTCTCTCGGCCATCTCTTGATCCAGGCTCTCGGACAGCGCATGCAGTTCCGCCAACTGCTCTACTGTATGCATCACTTCACCGGGGAGAAGCCGCGCCATGGCCGGCACGACACGTCCGAATTGGGCATCACGATCGGCGAAGTCAGCCGGTCCGTAGAGGTCGTTCAGAAAGAACCGAGCGGCCTCGCCGTATCGCTCGCTAGCAAGCAAGCTCGCATAGTCGCGGTTGAACCGCGCATGCTGGAACTGCTTGATGGCGGCCACACGACTGGCCAACTCGCCATCCGCTGTGCGGGCGGCGCGCAGGCTCGCCACCTGCTCCAGGTGCGCGCGGATGCCCTGCGTCCCATTGGCCATCTGCGCAGCCTAAGGCATCTGGCCGATACAGCCCTTGGTTGGCTGCGACCCACACAAAGCTAGACGATGCTGGCAAGGATCCAACGCATCTGGGTCGCGGTCCTGGTCACGTTCGCGGCCATCGCCGCAACCTTCGCGATTCGTTCCGGAGCGCCATGGTGGGCAGCCTTGATGCTTGCCGTGCTGCTCGTCAACGTCCACGCCATCGCGCTGGGCGCCGAGTTCCTCTGGCTGCGGACCGTGCACCCGGGTCCTGGGGTTCCCAGTCCCGCTGCGCCAGCCCTCTTCAGCGCGTGGTGGGGAGAAGTCATCACGGGGCTTCGTGTGTTTGCATGGCGGCAGCCTTTCAGATCCAGGGCTGAACCCGATGGCGTGATGGCGTCTCCCGGCCGACGTGGGGTGCTGCTGATCCATGGTTTCGTCTGCAATCGCGGACTCTGGAACCCGTGGATGAGGCAGCTGCGTCGCGCGGGCACGCCCTTCATGGCCATCAATCTGGAGCCCGTACTGGGTCCGATCGACCGCTACGTGCAGTGCATCGAGGTTGCCGTGGCTCAGATCGAGCACGTCACCCAGCGGGCCCCGATCATCGTGGCCCACAGCATGGGAGGGTTGGCAGTGCGGGCCTGGCTGCGTGCTCACTCAGCCGACAGCCGCGTGCACTCGGTGGTCACGATCGGTACTCCGCATGCCGGGACATCGATGGCACGCTTCGCGCTCAGCGAGAACACACGACAGATGCGCGAGGGCAACCGTTGGCTGCTCGATCTGGCCGCCAGCGAAACGCGCACGCGGCGCAAACTCTTCACGTGCTACTTCGGACACTGCGACAACATTGTCTTCCCGGCCTGCAATGCCACTCTGGAGGACGCAAGAAACCATCACGTGCCCGGCGTTGCGCACGTCGACCTCGCCTTTCATCAACCGATTCTTGACGACGTCCTTGCGCGCACCCTTCACTAGCAGCCCCGCATCTAGCCGTCGAGTTCGCGCAGCAGCTTGAAGGTCGGCTCCGGCCGCAGATTGAGCAATGCAGCGATGTCGCTCACATCGTCCGGGATGGCGGCGTTGTCCCAGCCATCCTTCGTGTGCCTCGCCAATCGGATTGCGAGCAGCACGTTGCGTACCTTAGCGGTGCGAGCTTGATGACCGTCGCTGATGCGCACCAGAAGCTCGGGCAAGCGCCATGCGCGCATCAACCCCTGCTGTACGTCGCCCAGCTCCGCATGGAGGACGTGCCTTTGCACCACGGCTGACCGTAGCGTCGGATCGGCAGCTTGGCGCCGGGCAATCTCCAGGGCCAAACCGGGCGCATGACACCACAGCAGCATCTCGGCAAAGTCATGCAGCAGAGCGGCCTCGTGGATCACCTCGGCATCGTGGTCCATGCGGTGTACCGCGAACCCCAGCGCGAAACATGCAGCTCGGCGAGCGCGACCCAGCACCCGCTGCAAGCCTTCCAGCGCCTCGGGTTGTTCACACAGCCGCTCCTGAACGCTCGGTTGCGGGCCGAACTGCCGAAAGAACGGACCGATGCCCATCATCACAAGAGCCGCAGTTGCAGTTTCGGTGTCAGTGATGCGCTTCGATGAGCGATGCGTGGACACGTGGGCCAGCAGCTTCAGGCACATCAAGGGATCGGCCGCCACCACTGTGGAGAGCAGGCGCGCATCCACGTCGTCCTCACGCGCGCGCAGCTCTTCAAGCTGCCGAGCCGTTTCGTCCAGCACTGGAATCTCGGCGTTGCGCCACAGTGACACCCAACCTGCCGCATCGCGCGGCAAGCAGGTGGTAGATGCCACTGCGGGGTCGGCGCCCATGGAGGAGGTCCCTGTGATCGTGGTCGCTATTTCGGCGCATCCAGACCAAACTTGAGGCCCCGGAGTGGCCTGGCGTTCAGTGACGAGGCAGGCGCAGCGAACGACCCAACCGTCAGCCAGCGGCTCGCAGAGCCCGTGACGGCGGACGAAGGACCGAGTGTGGCCGGGAGCGGCGTAGCATGTCCGCCATGGGTCCAGCCGCAGCAAGCATCGCCTTAAGCAGCTCCGGAGAAAGCTGGCCGCCGCTTGGGCTTGGCACTTGGCGCTTCGGCGAAGATCCATCGATCTCGGAGCAAGAGGTGGCTGCGATTCGGGACGCCGTCGAGATCGGATATCGGGTGTTCGACACTGCCGAGATGTACGGCGAAGGTGGAGCCGAGGAGGTGCTGGGTCGCGCGTTGGCCGACGAGATGCGCTCGCAAGGTGTGCGCCGCGAGCAGCTCTTGGTGGTCAGCAAGGCATACCCCTATCACGCCGACGTAGCCGGGCTGCGTCGAGCTTGCGATGCCAGCCGGCGCCGGCTGCAACTCGACACGATCGACCTGTATCTGCTGCATTGGCGTGGCGAGACGCCCCTGGCCGAGACAATCGAGGGCTTTCAGCGCTTGCAGCATGCGGGCGCGATTCGCCACTGGGGTGTCAGCAACTTCGACATCGACGACATGCGCGACCTTGCTGGCTTGAAGTCCGGAGACGCGTGTGCGGCCAATCAGGTGTACTACTCGCTGAGCGAGCGCGGCGTGGAGTTCGACCTGCTCCCGTGGCTACGTCAGCACGGTATCGCACTGATGGCCTACTGCCCCATCGACGGTGGGCGGATCACCAGCAATCCAGCATTGAAGAAGCTGGCGGCGTCACATGGTGTCTCTGCGGCGCAGTTGGCGCTGGCGTGGCTGCTGCGCCAGCCGCAGGTGATGGCGATACCGAAAGCCGGTCGCAAAGCGCATCTGCTCGACAACTGGAACAGCCAGCGCCTCCAACTACCCAATGCGGTGTGGCAAGAACTTGAAGCTCTGTTTCCTGCGCCGACACGCAAGCGGTCGCTGGCGATGCGTTAGCCAGCACCTGTCCGAATATCCGGCGCTCAGTCCTCGTCCTTGATCTTGAACTGTCCCATCAGTTGCTGTTGGACCGGTGTCGGCACCGGCTCATAGTGAGACAACTCGATTGTGTAGCGACCCTGACCCGAGGTCATAGCGTTGAGCCGCGACTGATAGCCTGAAAGTTCTGACAAAGGTGCCAGTGCCTGGATGATCATGGTGCCGTTGCTGCCGTTGGCGCTGCCGCTTACCTGTCCGCGTTTGGCCGAGAGGTCGCCTGTGATGTCGCCCATCGACACGTCGGGCGCCGTGATCTCCACGTTGACGATCGGCTCCAGCACGATCGGCCGCGCTTCGCGCACGGCAGCAAGAAACGCCTTGCGGCCGGCGGTGACAAACGCGATCTCCTTGCTGTCCACGGAGTGGTGCTTGCCGTCGTACACCGTGACCTTCACGTCGACCACCGGATAGCCCGCAATCGCGCCGCCGGACAGCACCTCGCGCACGCCCTTTTCCACCGCCGGGATGAACTGGCCCGGTATCGTGCCACCCTTCACCGCATCGACGAATTCGAAGCCGGCTCCACGCGGCAGCGGCTCGACGCGCAGGAACACCTCGCCAAACTGGCCTGCACCGCCGGTCTGCTTCTTGTGCCGGTGGTGGCCTTCGGCCTTGGTCGTGATGGTCTCTCGGTAAGCGATGCGCGGCGGGCGCGTCTGGACCTCGAACTTGTAGACCTCACGCAGTCGCTCCAGCAGCATACGCAGATGCAATTCGCCCAGGCCGTAGACGATGGTCTCGTTGGTGTTGACCACGTGCTCAACCTTCAAGCAAGGATCCTCGGCGACCAGCTTGGTCAGGATCTCCCACATGCGCTGCTCATCGCCGTGGCGCTTGGGTTCGATCGCCAGGCCGTGTACCGGCACAGGAAACGGTAACGGCTGCAGATGAATGTGGTCGTCTTCGGCCGCGTCATGCAGCACCGCGTCGAAGTGCAGCTCATCGACCTTGGCCAGCGCGCAGATGTCGCCCGGCAAGGCGCGCGCCACCTCGACATGGTCCTTGCCCTGCAGCATGAACAGGTGCCCCACCTTGAACGGCTTGCGTGCATCGCCAACGTACAGCAGGCTGTCCTTGGTGATCGTGCCCTGCCAGATGCGCAGCACGCCCATCTTGCCGACAAACGGATCGACCGTGACCTTGAACACGTGCGCTAGCACGTGGGCGTCGGCGTCGGGCCTGGCGTGCATCGGGACTGCGGCGTCGCCTTCGCCGTTGAGAAAATCGGGCGGATTCGACTCGGTCGGATTCGGCAGCAGCTTGACGATCACGTCGAGAAGCTCGGCCACGCCCGCGCCGTTGCGCGTCGACGTGAAACACACGGGAATCAGGTGGCCCTCGCGCAGCGCTTGCTCGAGCGGCGCATGCAGCTCCGATGCATCGACATCACCGTCATTGAGGTAACGCTCGACAAAGGCCGCATCGACCTCTACCACCTGCTCCACCAGGGCGCGATGGGCAGCATCGACGCTGCCGAAATCGCTGTGGCCCTCGCGGTTGTAGAAACAGTCAACCACACGCGAGCCACCCGCATCGGGCAGGTTCAGGGGCAGGCATTCCTTGCCGAAGGTGGCCTGGATCTGCTGCAGCAACCCTGGCAGATCGATGTCGGTGGCATCGATCTTGTTCACCACGATCATGCGGTCGAGGTGGCGCGAGGCCGCATAGTCCATCATGCGCTGCGCCATCGGTTCAATGCCGGTGGCCGCGTTGATCACGACGACTGCGGTCTCCACCGCTTCCAGCGCTGGCAGCGATTGGCCCACGAAATCCGGCGCTCCCGGCGTGTCGATCATGTGCACGCGCGTGCCGGCGTGATCGAGATGCAGGATCGACGCGTTGAGCGAATGTTGCATGCGGCGTTCGAGCGGGTCGTGGTCGCTGACCGTCGTGCCACGCTCAAGGCTGCCGGGTGCACCGATCATGCCGGCGCGGTGCAGCAGGCTTTCCGCCAGCGCCGTCTTCCCAGCCGCCGCCGGTCCGACCAAAGCCAAGGTGCGGATGGCGGCGATGCTGGGAGAGGCTGGGCTTGGCATGGGGGTCCTCCTCGTGCCCAGGATTGCTCCTGGCGGGCTCGGCCTCCTGCTCCTGGAATCAGGCCCGGTGGCCGCGGGTCGATCGGAGCACCAGCCTATGCCGGGCGCGGCGGCTGCGCAAGGGGAAACACGCGTGCCATGCGCGCGCCGCGGGTTCCGACGGCGCGGCTACTGGAACGCCACCTCGGCGAAGCTGCGCAGCTTGCGGCTGTGCAGCTGATCCAGCCGCAGGTGGCGCAGCAATTCGACTGCGCGCATGCCGATGCGCAGGTGCTGGTCGACGCGCTCGCGGTAGAAGTGGTTGGCCATGCCGGGCAGCTTGATCTCCCCGTGCAAGGGCTTGTCGCTCACGCACAGCAGGGTGCCGTACGGCACCCGAAAGCGAAAGCCGTTGGCCGAGATCGCCGCGCTTTCCATGTCCACCGCGATGGCGCGGCTCTGGCTGAAGCGCCGCTCGGGCCCCGGATGCGGCAACAGCTCCCAATTGCGGTTGTCGGTGGACGCCACCGTGCCGGTGCGCAGCACACGCTTCAGTTCGAAGCCCTTGAGCTGCGTCACGTCGGCCACGGCCTGCTCGAGTGCTTGCTGGATCTCGGCCAGCGGCGGGATCGGCACCCACAACGGCAGCTCTTCGTCCAGCACATGATCTTCGCGCACGTAGCCGTGTGCCAGCACATAGTCTCCGAGCTGCTGGGTGTTGCGCAGACCGGCGCAGTGGCCGAGCATCAGCCAGGCGTGCGGCCGCAGAACGGCCACGTGGTCGCTGATGTTCTTGGCGTTGGCCGGCCCCACGCCGATATTGACCATCGTGATGCCGCTGCGGTCCGGACGCAGCAGGTGGTAAGCGGGCATCTGCGGCAGCCGATCGGGGGAGATGCCCAGTTCGTCGCCAGGCAGCGCCTTGATGCCGGCACGCCGTGTCACCACGTTGCCCGGTTCCACAAAGGCGACGTAGTCGCTTTTTTTCGAAGCCATCTGCTCGCGTCCGAGGCGGATGAACTCGTCGATGTAGAACTGGTAGTTCGTGAACAGCACAAAGTTCTGGAAGTGCTCCGGCGCCGTGCCGGTGTAGTGCCGCAGGCGGTGCAGCGAATAGTCCACCCGCTGCGCGGTGAACAACGACAGCGGCTGCGGCTGGCCTTCGCCGGGTTCGTGGGTGCCGTTGGCGATGCCGTCGTCCATTGCGGCCAAGTCCGGGAGGTCGAACAGGTCGCGCATCAGCACGCGGCGCTCAGCACTCAGCGAGCCTTCGAGGTGGTCGGTGTCGGCCAGCGAGAAGTGCACCGGGATCGGCTGTGTCGATGGACCCACCTCCAGCGCGACGCGGTGATTGCGCAACAGCAGTGCAAACTGCTCCCGGAAGTAGTCGCCGAAGAGGTCCGGTCGCGTCAGCGTGGTCTCATACACACCCGGGCCGGCGACAAAACCGTAGCTGAGCCGCGAGTCGCTGCGTGCCACGGTTTGCGTGCGCACGCGGACGCAGGGATAGACCTCGCGCACGCGTGAGTGGAACTGGCGACCCGAGATGAACGCCTGCAGCGCCTTGCGCAGGCGGCGGATGCCGTCGTCATACAGGGCGCTGGCGTGGTCCAGTGCAGCCTGTGCGTCGGTGAAAGTCTGCGTGGCTGTCGTTGTTTTGCGGTCCATGGGTGCGGTCCTGGCGGTGCGGGCCTGGACTGCTCCGGCCACCGGACCTCGAGTCTGTCGTTGCATGGACCGCAGTATGCGTCGGGTTCTTCACGGGCCGTGCCGGTCGCGCCGGCTGTCGACCGAACGTGCCGTGGCGACAATAGCGCCCCGGGGCTGGAGGTCAGCCCGCCTGCGTGGAGAAACCTGTGTCATCCGAGGAGGAGACCGTACCGTCCAAGACGGCTGACGGCGTTGCAGAGCTGGCGCATCGCACCCGCGGATTGAGCCAGCGCCACCGCACCGTGCTGCTGCTGGTCGACGGCCGTCGTACCGTCGGCCAGATCGTCGCCACCGCCCAGGCGGCGGGCGTGGCCGCTTCGGTGTTCAGCGAACTCGTCGGCATGGGTCTGGTCGCACTGCCCGAGCCGCGGACCGAACACGTCGACCTGCCGTTGGAGTCGCGCCCGGCGGGTGATTCGTCGCTGCTGCCGTCGGTGCGTTCGCTGCTGCCGGAATCCGGCTGGTCGACCTTGCCGCCGGTCGCAGAGACCGAGATCGACCGGCCGCTGCAGGAGGCGCGGGAGCTCCTCATGCGTGCGCTGCGCGCGCAAGCGCCGGTGTCCGGCTCGCTGACCCTGATGAAACTCCGGCGCGCCACGACGCGAGACGACGTGGAGTCGTTGCTCGACGAGGTGGAACAGCGGCTGCGCAAGCCGCACCGCATGATCATCGCCGCCCAAACCCTGCGCCACGTACGCCACCTGCTGAGCTTGCCGGACCCGGGGCAGCGCTGACACACCTTGGGCGGCGGGGCTGCTACGCTCACGGCATGACGTTCCTGGCGCTGGACATCGGCAATACGCGGCTGAAATGGGCCTTGTACGACGAGGCCCGCCCGGGCAGCCACGCGCGCGCGCACGGTGCCTCTTTCCTCGAAACCATCGACGATCTGGCCGACGGTGACTGGAAGCAGCTCGCGCCGCCGTCGCGTGTGCTCGGCTGCATCGTCGCCGGCGATGCCGTGCGGGTGCGCGTCGAGCAGCAGCTCGAGGTGTGGGACGTGGCGCCGCGCTGGGTTGTGCCGGGCGCGCAGCTCGCGGGCGTCAGCAACGGCTATGACCATCCGTCTCGCCTCGGGGCCGATCGCTGGGTGGCGTTGATCGGCGCGCGCTGGCGCGTGCTGTCGCGCGGCGAGCCGCGCCCTGCGCTGGTGGTGATGGTCGGCACGGCGGTGACGGTGGACGCGCTGGACACCGACGGTCGTTTCCTGGGTGGCTTGATCCTCCCGGGTTTCGGCCTGATGCTGAAAGCGCTCGAGATGGGCACCGCAGGCTTGAAGGTGCCCACCGGCGAAGTGGTGGAGTTTCCCACCAACACCAGCGACGCTTTGATGAGCGGGGGCGCCTATGCCATCGCAGGTGCCGTGCGGCGGCAGTACCGCCGCCTGCAGGCGCGCTGCGGGCAGGATCCGCTGGTGCTGATGGGCGGCGGCGCCGCGGTCAAGCTGGCGCCGATCACAGACCTGCCGCTCGAGCACGTCGATTCACTGATCTTCGACGGCCTGCTCGCCATCGGCGCGGCCGAGGCCTGAACCGGCGGCCGGCCAGGGTCTCAGAGGATGTAGCGCGACAAGTCGTCGTTGAGCGCCAGTTCGGCCAGCCGTGCATCGACGGTGGCAGCATCGACGTGCACCGTCTGGCCGCCGCGGTTCGGCGCATCGAAGCTCACTTCGTCGAGCAGCCGCTCCATCACGGTGGCCAGGCGCCGTGCGCCGATGTTCTCGGTGCGCTCGTTGACGTCGTGGGCGATCTGCGCCAGCCGGCGGATCGCGGCTGGGTCGAACTGCAGGGTCACACCTTCGGTGCCGAGCAGCGCCTGGTACTGCTTGATCAGGCTGGCGTGCGTGCTGGTGAGGATGGCCTCGAAGTCATCCACCGAAAGCGGCGCCAACTCCACGCGGATCGGAAAGCGGCCCTGCATCTCCGGAATCAGATCGCTCGGCTTGGAGAGGTGGAACGCGCCCGACGCGATGAACAGGATGTGGTCGGTCTTGACCATGCCGTACTTGGTGCTGACGGTGGTTCCCTCCACCAGCGGCAGCAGGTCGCGCTGCACGCCCTGGCGCGACACGTCGGCCCCGCTCACCTCGGAACGTGCGGCGATCTTGTCGATCTCGTCGATGAAGACGATGCCGTTGTTCTCGGTGTTGGCCAACGCGCGTGTCTTGACCTCGTCGTCGTTGACCAGTTTGGCGGCTTCCTCGTCGGCCAGCAGCTTCATCGCCTCGGCGATCTTCAGCTTGCGCGATTTGCGCCGTGTGCCGCTCATCTGGCTGAACAGGTTCTTCATCTGCTCGGCCATCTCTTCCATGCCGGGCGGCGTCATGATCTCGAGGCCGCTGCGCGGCTCCGCGATCTCGATCTCGATCTCCTTGTCATCCAGCGCGCCCTCGCGCAGCCGCTTGCGCATCACCTGGCGCGCGGTATTGTCGCCGCCGCCCTTCTCGCTGCCGGCCTCGAAGCCAAAGCCGGTGCGTGGCGGTGGCACGAGCGCGTCGAGCACGCGCTCTTCGGCAGCGTCCTCGGCGCGTGCGCGCTGGCGTTGCATCGCCATCTCGCGCTCGCGTTTGATCGCGATGTCGGCGAGGTCACGCACGATGGCATCGACGTCCTTGCCGACGTAGCCCACCTCGGTGAACTTGGTGGCCTCCACCTTGATGAACGGGGCGTCGGCCAGGCGGGCGAGGCGGCGCGCAATCTCGGTCTTGCCCACCCCGGTCGGGCCGATCATCAGGATGTTCTTCGGCGTGATCTCGCCGCGCAGCTTCTCGTCCACCTGCTGGCGTCGCCAGCGGTTGCGCAGCGCGATGGCGACCGCGCGCTTGGCGGCCTGTTGGCCGACGATGTGGCGGTCCAGTTCGGAGACGATCTCCTGCGGAGTCATGCGGTCGGACATACGTCGGTCGGCGGCATCTGCGCGCCGCAGCGGTTACTCGAGCACCTCGATGGTGTGCTGCTGATTGGTGTAGATGCACAGCTCGCCGGCGATCTCGAGCGCGCGCTTCACCACTTCGGGCGCCGGCAACGCGGTGTGCGCGATCAACGCCCGCGCGGCCGCCTGTGCGAACGCGCCGCCCGAGCCGATGGCGACGATGCCATGCTCGGGCTCCAGCACGTCGCCGTTGCCGGTGATGATCAGCGAGGTCTCCCGGTCGGCGACCGCCAGCATCGCCTCCAGGCGGCGCAGCACGCGATCGGTGCGCCAGTCCCGCGTCAGTTCGATGGCAGCCCGCTGTAGGTGCCCCTGGTGCTTGTCGAGCTTGGCTTCGAAGCGCTCGAACAGCGTGAACGCATCGGCGGTGGCACCGGCGAAGCCGGCCAGCACGCGGTCATGGTGCAGGCGGCGCACTTTGCGCGCCCCCGCCTTGACGACGATCTGGCCCAGCGTCACCTGCCCATCGCCGCCCAGCGCCACGCGCGGCCCGGGGCCGTCGTTGCGGCGCACGCTGACGATGGTGGTGCCGTGCAGGACAGGGGATTCGGTTGACATGGAGCGGCCAGCGGGCGGGGCAACGATCATGCCGGCGCGGCAGGCGCCGGCGGCTCGCGCTAGATTTTGCGCACCTGGACCTTGGCGTGCTCGTTGATGCCCATAGCGCCGAAGAACAGCGCCACCAGGCGATTGGCATCGACGAAGTTGACGGCGCGGTTCTCGCTGCGCTTGGCCAGCACCCAGTTCAGCAGGTCGCCGGCGGCGACGAAGTCGACCCGGATCAGCCGCGCACAGGACACCGACACGATCGGCGCCGAGGTCATCTCGCGATCGAGCTTGGCCAGCGTGGCGCCGATGTCGCCGACCAGCTGGCCCGACAGGTCGACCGAGGCCACCTGCACGCCGGCGTTGAGCTCGTCGCCCATGCTGCTCGACTCGACGAAGGTCGACACCTCGCTGACGATCGACATCGGTGGCGAGCGGGTCGACAGCGTTGAGCCGCTGATTCGCACGCTGCATTTGGCGCGTTCCCATGACGGCGGCGACACCTCGTAGGTGACGCAATAGTCGATCGCGGTCTCGTCGAACTGGTCCGGCCGGTTGGCGACGCGCAGCGCGTCAAGGCGCAGCAGCCAGAACGCCGGGTCGGCATCGCGCACGCCGGTGGGAGAGGCATCCTGCAGCACGGTGAGGAACTGCTCGCCCGAGAGCCACCGCATCTCGATCGCCTGCCCGGCCCAATGGCGCAGCAGCTCCGACAACTGACCCGCGGCATCGGCATCGACGCGCTTCAACCCTGCCCAGTCGAACACCCAGGGCAGCGGCAGCTGCAGCGTCACCGAACGCAGCCGCGCGATGGCATCGGTGTCCAGCACGTCGGGGCAGACCCAGCCCACCTCTCCGGCCACCCGCGGCGCGCCGGAAGGTTTTTCTTCCGCGGCCGCTTCGGCCACCATCTTCGGCAGCGAGAACCACTGCGGCGGCGACAAACCGAACTGGTGCGTGTAGTCCACCGCCAGCGACTCGAACTTGGCGTGCTGGCCGGTGGCACGGTGCAGGTCGAACAGCACGAGCCAGGTTTCGGCATGATCGCTGCGCGATCCGCCTTGGCCAACCAGTTGCGAGAGCGAGTGCTCGCATTGAGCGAAGTCGGCGTTGGCAAAAGCGATCACCGCTTCGTCAAGCTCAGGGTCGTGCACGACCTCGCTCACTTCGAGTTCGGGCACGTTGGCCCCACCCGCGCGCGGCGGGGCCATCGCGGCAGAGGTGGCCGGCGCGAGCGGCGACATGCCGCCACCCATCACCACCGGCGACGGCGCGGCCGCCGGAGGCGAGAACTCGAGGTCGTTGCCGAGCGGCGGCAACGCGGGCAGTTGGTCCGGGTCGTTGGTGACCACGGCGCCGCCCTCGAGCGGTGCCGCCGCGGTGCGGCCCAGCGTGGCCGGCAGCGAAGCGGGCTGGGTCGGGGCGTTGTAGAACTCGGGCGTGCGCTTCTGGCTGCCGGCATAACCGCCGTCACCGACCATCTGCTGCTCGATCTCGTCGATCTTCTGCTTGACACCGGCATCCACCGGTCGCGCCGGGCTGTCGGTGATGCGCACCTCGGAATCGTCGATCCGTGACGAGTGGCCGAGCGCCGCGAGCTGCTCGGGCGACAGGCCCTCGCGCCGCATCTTGCGCAGCATGTCGAACTCGCGTTTGCGCACGAAGTCGTTGCGCCGCTTGCGCTCGATCATCGCCTTGAGCTCGCTTTTCTCGAGATCGAGCTCGCCGCCATCGTCCTGACGCGAGTTCAGGTCGGCCCAATCGGTGGCCGGATTGGCCACGAAGCGCACCACCTTGCGGAAGAAGCTTTCGTCCTTGGGCTGCTGGTCGGCCATGGTCAAGCGAGAGCGGCTGCTTGCGAAGGATCAGTCGCCGAACATCTTCTGCTTCAGCTCGCGGCGCTGCTGCGCCTCGAGCGACAGCGTCGCAGTGGGTCGGGCCAGCAACCGGCCGAGGCCGATGGGCTCGCCGGTCTCGTCGCAATACCCGTAATCGCCGGCGTCGATGCGAGCCAGCGACTGGGAGATCTTCTTCAATAGCTTGCGCTCGCGATCGCGCGTGCGCAACTCCAGCGCATGCTCCTCTTCAATCGTGGCACGGTCGGCCGGATCGGGCACGATCGACGTGTCTTCGCGCAGATGCTCGGTCGTCTCGCCGGCGTTGGACAGCAAGTCGTCCTTCAGCGCCTGCAAGCGGGTGCGAAAGAACTCGAGCTGCTTCTCGTTCATGTACTCGGCATCGGGCATCGCCAGCAACTCGTCTTCGGTGAGATCGCGCCCAGCCTTGTTCTTCCATGCGTTGGCCAGTCGAGGATCGGACTTGATTGCGGGCCGCACGGGCTCCATGGGCTCAGGCAGCACACGCTGCGGCGGCCGCGGCGGCGCGAAACGCTCGGTGAATCGGGTGCTGGCGGTGGCCGCGGGGTTGGCCAGCAGTTTGTCGGTGGTCTTGGACAAGGTGCTCGGGGCCGGTAGGGGCGCGGGTGGAATCGGTTTTGGACTCGTGACCCCGATCGGTGCTGGTGCGGCGCTCAGCGGCTTCGGGACAGAGGGTTGGGTGTCGGCAGGGGCGCGCGCCGGTGTGCCTTTGGACTCCTTGGCGGGGGCGACGTGCTTGGTCTTCGAGGCCGCCGGTTTGGTTCCGGCTTTGGCAGCTGTTTTTGCGGGAGCCTTGGCCGGGGCCTTGGCTTTCGCAGCGGGTTTGGTGGAGGGTTTGCTCGACTTGGCCGCCTTGACCGGCTTGGCCGGCGCTGTGGGCTTGGCAGCTGCCTTGCGCGGGGCAGCCTTCGCCGCAGCGGCCTTGCCGCGGGCGGGCGCCTTCTTGGCCGGGCTCTTGCTCACGTCGACATCACTCCTGGCGGGAAGCGGTTATACCCGCTTCCGCTGCGCGGCTGTGGGTTTCCCGCCTCGATTCGGGCGCGCGGATTGTAGCCACGTCAAGGTGGCGTGAAATCCGGTTCAGTCGGGACGGTTGACGGGGGTGATGACCCTCAGATCAGACAGGCCTTCAGGCCCTGTTCGAGGATCTCGCGCGGCAGGTCGATGCCGATGAAGACCATCTTGCTGCCCTTCTTCTCGCCCGGCGCCCATTTGGGGCCGAGGTCGCTGCCCATCAGTTGGTGCACGCCCTGGAACACCACCTTGCGCTCGCTGCCCTTCATGTACAGCACACCCTTGTAGCGCAGCATCTTGGGGCCGTAGACCTGCACGATCGAGCCGAGGAAGTCCTCGAGCTTGGCGGCGGCAAAGGCCCTGTCGCTGCGGAACACGAACGATTTCACGTCGTCATCGTGGTGGTGGTGGTGCGGGTGGTCGCAGTGCTCGCCGTGTTCGTGGTCATGGTCATGGTCATGTTCGTGACCATGGGGGTGATCGTGTTCGTCCGTGCTCAGGAACTCCGGATCGATCTCGAGCTTGGCGTTCAGATTGAAGCCGCGCAGGTCGAACACCTTGTCGATCGGCACTTCGCCGAAGTGCACCTTGGACTGCGGCGCACGCGGGTTCATGTGCTTGAGGCGGTGCACCAGCTCGTCCACCGATTGGTTGTCGACCAGGTCGGTCTTGCTGATGAAGATCTGGTCGGCAAAGCCCACTTGGCGGCGCGCCTCGAGCCGCGTGTCGAGCTGCTGCTCGGCGTGCTTGGCGTCCACCAGCGTCAGCACCGAGTCCAGCAGGTAGGTCTCGGCGATCTCGTCGTCCATGAAGAAGGTCTGGGCCACCGGACCAGGGTCGGCCAGGCCGGTGGTTTCGATCACCACACGTTCGAAGTCGAGCTCACCCTTGCGCTTCTTCTCGGCCAAGGTCGCCAGCGTGGAGCGCAAATCTTCGCGGATGGTGCAGCAGACGCAGCCGTTGTTCATCTGGATGATCTGCTCGCCGGTGTCGGCCACCAGGATCTCGTTGTCGATGCTCTCTTCGCCGAATTCGTTCTCGATCACGGCAATCTTCTGGCCGTGCTGCTCGGTCAGCACACGCTTGAGCAGCGTGGTCTTTCCCGAGCCCAGGAAGCCGGTCAGGATGGTGGCGGGGATCAATCCGTTGGACATGCGAGGCTCCGGTGAGCAGGCGGATGTGGGGTCACCGGGCAGGGCTTTCAAGGCCGGCTTTCCGGTGGATGCGATCCCGGCGGGGTTCCCGCCCGGGGCGATTGGGGTATTCTCGCGCTGAAGACCCACTTCCACCCGACGTGTCTGATCCGCAGCAGAGCCGCCCGATGCGGCTCGACTCTCGCTCGAGCGGCGACAAGCGTGGCTTGTTCGAGCGCCTGGTGGAGTTCCTGTCCCCCGGGCCCGATACTCGCGCCGAGCTGATCGAGACGCTGGCCGACGCCGAAAGCCGCGAGCTGATCGCCCCGGAGTCGCGCATCATGCTCGAAGGCGTGATTCGCATGGCCGACATGATCGCCGGCGACGTGATGGTGGCCGCTCCGCGCATGGACCTGCTGGACATCGACGCGCCCTACGACGAGCTGCTCGAGGTGGTGATCGAGACCAGCCACTCGCGCTTTCCGGTTTACGAAGGCCAACGCGACAACATCATCGGCATTCTGCTGGCCAAGGATCTGCTGAAGCTGCAGCGTGCACCCGAGCTGAACCTGCGCACGCTGTTGCGGCCGGCCGTGTTCGTGCCCGAATCGAAGAACCTCAACGAGCTGCTGCGCGATTTCCGTTCCAACCGAAACCACCTGGCGATCGTGATCGACGAGTTCGGCAACACCGCCGGGCTGATCACCATCGAAGACGTGCTGGAGGAGATCGTCGGCGAGATCGAAGACGAATTCGACGAGATCCAGGGCGACCAGGGCATCTACACGCTGGCCGACGGCTCCCAGCGCATCGCGGGCGACGCCGATATCAGCGCGGTCAATTCGGTGCTCGGCGTTCAGCTGCCTGACGAGGCATTCGACACCATCGGCGGGCTGGTTGCCCACGAGCACGGCCGCGTCCCGCGGCGCGGAGAGACGGTGGAGGTGGGCGGCCTGGCATTCACCGTGATGCTCACGCGCGGCGGCGCGGTGCGCTGGTTCAAGGTGTCGCCGGTGCACCGCGAGCCCGGCGCTTGAGCCCCAAGCGCCAAGGGCGCATGGTGAGCGCGGCGCAAGCCGACGAGCACGTGCTGCGTGCGCGCGGCCTCGGCGTGTGGCTCTTCGCGCTGGCGCTCGGCGTGTCGCATACCGTCGCCTACGTGCGGACCGAGCTGTGGCCGTTGCAGCTGGGGTGCGTCGCCGCGCTCGCCCACCTGGTGCTGCGGGCCACGCCGGTCCGCGCAGCCGCGCTCGGATGGGTTTTTGGTGTCGGCTGGCTCGGCGCTGGCGTGTGGTGGCTGTTCATCAGCATGCACCGCTACGGGCATCTCCCAGCTCCGCTGGCGGCGCTGGCCGTGTTGATGCTGAGCGCGGCGCTGTCGTTGTACCTGGCGGGCGCCATGGCCCTCGTCGCGCGCTGGCGCAGCGGCGTATGGTGGCCGGACAGCCTGTTGTTCGCCGCCGCCTGGCTGCTCGCCGAGCTGGCGCGCACCTGGCTCTTCACCGGATTTCCGTGGATCGTGTCCGGCTATGCGCACGTCGATTCGCCGCTGGCCGCGCTCGCTCCTTGGCTCGGCGTGCTGGGCATCGGCATGGTGTCGGCATGGCTTGCCGCACTGCTGTCGCATGCGTTGCGCGCGCCCCGCGCCGGCGTGCTGGCGTTGCTGGTGCTCGTTGGCGCCGCGACCGGACCCGCGTCGCACAGCCGCGCCGGCGACACGGTTCACGTGAGCCTGTTGCAAACCAACGTGCCGCAGGACGAGAAGTTCGTCATCGAGCAGCTCCCCGCCACCCTGGCCTGGCTGGCCGACACGCTGCGCGCGGCGCGCGGCGCGCTGGTGGTGGCCCCGGAGACGGCGATTCCGCTGCTGCCGTCGCAACTGAACGAGCTCTCGCCGGGCTACATGGAGGCGTTGCGCCGCGAGTTTGGGCAGGCCGGACGCGCGGCGCTGATCGGCATTCCGCTCGGGGACTACGAGCGCGGCTACAGCAACTCGGTGCTCGGACTGTCGGCATCCGACACGCCCTATCGCTACGACAAGCAGCACCTGGTGCCGTTCGGCGAATTCATTCCGCCAGGCTTTCGCTGGTTCACCACGCTGATGAACATCCCGCTCGGTGATTTCATGCGCGGGTCGCTCAACCCGCCCTCGTTCGCCTTCGCGGGCGTTCGCTGGGCGCCCAACATCTGCTACGAAGACCTCTACGGTGACGAACTGGCCCTGCGCTTCGGTGACGAGGCGGTCGCGCCGGGTGCTTTCGTCAACCTGAGCAACATCGCCTGGTTCGGCGACACGATCGCAGTGGACCAGCACCTGCACATCTCGCGCATGCGCGCACTGGAGTTTCAGCGCCCGATGCTGCGTGCCACCAACACCGGCGCCACCGCGGTGATCGACCACGAGGGCCGCGTCGTCGCGCAGCTGGCGCCGTTCACACGCGGCGTGCTCGATGCGGCCGTGCAGGGCCGGGACGGCATCACGCCCTATGCGTGGTGGGCCGCGCGGCTGCAGCTGTGGCCTTACTTCGCATTCGCGCTCGTGGTGGTCGCGTGTTGTGCGTGGAACGCACGGCGCCGCGCCGGCCCCCCATAAAATCGCGCCTTCCTCAACAGGGCCGTGGGACTCCTGCGGGCCACGATGCTGAGCTTCCAGCAACTGATCCTCAAGCTGCAGACCTATTGGGACGCGCAGGGCTGCGCGTTGCTGCAGCCCTACGACATGGAAGTCGGAGCCGGCACCAGCCACACCGCCACCTTTCTGCGCGCGCTCGGCCCCGAGCCGTGGAAGGCCGCCTATGTGCAGCCGAGCCGGCGTCCGAAGGACGGTCGCTACGGCGACAACCCGAACCGGCTGCAGCACTACTACCAGTACCAGGTGGTGCTGAAGCCGGCGCCGGCCGACATCCTCGACCTCTACCTCGGTTCGCTCGAGGCGCTTGGCTTCGATCTGAAGAAGAACGACGTGCGCTTCGTCGAAGACGACTGGGAGAACCCCACGCTCGGCTGCTGGGGCCTGGGCTGGGAGGTGTGGCTCAACGGCATGGAGGTGACGCAGTTCACCTACTTCCAGCAAGTGGGCGGCATCGAGTGCCGGCCGATCACCGGCGAGATCACCTACGGGCTCGAGCGCCTGGCCATGTACATCCAGCGTGTCGAGAGCATTTTCGACCTGCAGTGGGCGCCGGGCATCAGCTACCGCGACGTCTACCACCAGAACGAAGTGGAGCAAAGCGCCTACAACTTCGAGCACAGCAACGTCGAGTTCCTGCTGGCAGCGTTCAGCGAGCACGAGCGCCAGGCGCAGCACCTGATGCAGCAGCAACTCGCGCTGCCGGCGTACGAGCAGGTGCTCAAGGCGGCACACACGTTCAACCTGCTCGACGCGCGCGGCGCCATCAGCGTGACCGAGCGCGCGGCCTACATCGGCCGCATCCGCAACCTGGCGCGCGCGGTCGCCAAGAGCTATCTGCACAGCCGCGCCCGGCTCCAGTTTCCCATGGCGCCCAGGGCGTGGGCCGACGAGACGCTCGCCGCGCTGGCGAAGGAAGACGCCTGATGTCCTCCGCCAAGAGCCTGCTGGTCGAACTGTTCGTCGAGGAGCTGCCCCCGAAAGCGCTCAAGCGCCTGGGCGCGGAGTTCGCCGCATGCCTGTTCGACGGCCTGAAGGCGCGCGGCCTCACCACCGACCATTCGGTCGCCACGCCCTATGCGACGCCGCGCCGGCTGGCCGTGCACGTCAGTGCGGCGCTCGCGGTGGCGCCCGACGAGGAGGTCGTGCGCAAGGTCATGCCGTCGTCGGTCGCGCTCGACGCCGCGGGGCGGCCGACGGTTGCTCTGCGCAAGGCGCTCGCCAAGCTCGGCCGCGAGGGGCTCGCCGACGGCTGGCCCGATACCGTCGATGGCAGCGATCGGCTGTACGAAGACGGCGAAGGCAAGGCGCGTGCGCTGTTCATGCGTTCGTTGGCCAAGGGGTCGACGCTGGCCGTCGGGTTGCAGGGCGCGCTTGACGATGCGATCGGAAAACTGCCGATACCCAAGGTGATGAGTTACCAACTGGCCGATGGCTGGAGCAGTGTGCAGTTCGTGCGCCCGGCGCACGGATTGATCGCGTTGCACGGTGCCGAGGTCGTGCCGGTGCAAGCCCTCGGATTGCAGGCGGGCCGCGACACCCGGGGGCACCGCTTCGAGGCGAATGTCGAGCCGATCCGCGTCCAGGACGCCGATCACTACGCGCGCCAGCTGGAAGAACAAGGCGCCGTGATCGCCAGCTTTGCGCACCGCCGTGCCGAGGTGGTGCGCCAGTTGCAGCATGCCGCCGGCGCGCTGCAGCTCACGCCGGTCGACGACGATGCGTTGCTCGACGAAGTGACCGCGCTGGTGGAGCGGCCCAACGTGCTGCTGTGCCAGTTCGAGCCGCAGTACCTGTCGGTGCCGCCTGAGTGCCTGATCCTGACGATGAAGGCCAACCAGAAATACTTTCCGCTGCTCGACGGCGCAGGAGCCCTGACCCACAAGTTCCTCGTCGTCAGCAACATCCGGCCCGACGATGCAAGCGCGGTGATCCAGGGCAATGAACGCGTCGTGCGGCCGCGCCTGGCCGACGCGAAGTTCTTCTTCGACCAGGACCGCCGAAAGTCCCTCGAATCGCGCGTGCCCGCACTCGACAAGGTCGTGTACCACGCCCGGCTCGGCACCATGGGCGCCCGCGTCGAGCGTGTGCGTGCGATCGCGCGCGCCATCGCGCTGCAGCTCGGCCCGCGCGGCGGTGCCGCACTGGCGGCGCAGGCCGACCGCGCGGCGCAGTTGGCCAAGGCCGATCTGCTGACCGACATGGTCGGCGAGTTCCCCGAGCTGCAGGGCGTGATGGGTGGCTACTACGCGCGCCACGATGGCGAGCCCGAGGCCGTGGCAATCGCGATTGAAGACCACTACAAGCCGCGCTTCGCCGGCGACAGCCTGCCGCGCAACGATGCCGGGCTGGTCGTGGCGCTGGCCGACAAGCTCGAGACGCTGGTGGGTCTGTTCGGCATCGGCCAAGTGCCCACCGGCGACAAGGATCCGTTTGCGCTGCGCCGCCACGCGCTGGGCGTGATCCGCATGCTGGTGGAAAGGAACCTGCCGCTCGCCGTGCCGCAGCTGGTCGAGGCGGCGGTGCGCGTGTTCGCTTCCAACCACGCGGTCGAGGAGGTCACGACGTTTCTGTACGACCGGCTGGTCGGCTATCTGCGCGACCTGGACTACAGCACGCAGGAGGTTGATGCCGTGGTGTCGTTGCGGCCGCCGAGCTGGGCCCAGCTGCCGGCGCGCCTGGCTGCGGTGAAGGCGTTTTCGTCGCTGCCGGAATCGGCCTCCCTGGCCGCCGCAAACAAGCGCATCACCAACATCCTGAAGAAAAGCGATGCGCAGCCGGCCGCGCACGTCGACGAGGCGCGTCTGGTGGAGCCGGCCGAGAAGGCCCTGCGCGGCTCGATCGCCAGCGTGGCGCCGCGCGCCGACGCGTTGTTCGACCGCGGCGAGTACACCGCGTCGCTGCGCGAGCTGGCGGCGCTGAAGGCGCCGGTCGATGCGTTTTTCGACCAGGTGATGGTCAACGCCGACGATCCGGTGCTGCGCGCCAACCGCCTCGCGCTGCTGTCGCACCTGCACCGGTCGATGAACCGCGTGGCTGACCTGTCGCGCCTGGCGGCTTGAGGATCAAGAAGGTGCCATGGTCCACATCCCTCGCCTCGTGATCCTCGGCCGCGACGGCATCCTCAACGCGTACCGCGAGGACCACGTGAAGTCGCCCGACGAATGGGAGCCGATTCCCGGCGCGCTCGAGGCGGTGGCGCGGCTGAACCACGCCGGCTGGCACACGGTGGTGGCGACCAACCAGTCCGGCATCGGTCGCGGCATGATCGACATGGCGTCGATCAACGCGGTGCACCAGCGCATGATGCAGCGCCTGGCCGAGGTGGGCGGCCGTCTCGACGCGGTGTTCTTCTGCCCGCACACGCCGGAGGACAACTGCGATTGCCGCAAGCCCAAGCCGGGCTTGATGAAGCAGATTGCGCAGCGCTACGGCATCGAGCTGCGCACCGTGCCGATGGTGGTCGACACGCTGCGTGACCTGCAGGCCGCGCGCATCGCCGGCTGCGAGCCGCACTTTGTGCGCACCGGCCGTGCCGCCGCGCTCACCGACGCGCAAGTGGTCGAGATCGTGCAGCAGGTGCCGAGCGCCGAGGTGCACGACGACCTCAGCGACTTCGTCGACTTCCTGCTTGCGCGCGCTCACGTGCCCACGTCGAGCCCCGCGGGCTTGCACTGAGGCCCGCATGGGCCGGCTGCTCGCGCTGCTGCGTTCGCTGCTGTTCCTGCTGTGGATGGGGGTCACCGTGATCCCCTATGCCACCGCGGTGCTGGTGGCGTCGATCTTCACGCGCGGGGCCACGCTGTACTGGATGTGCATCGCGTGGTTGCGCGTGGTGATCTCCGGTGCGCGCGTGATCTGCGGCGTGCGCTATCGCGTGCAGGGCATGGAGCACTTGCCGACCGCGGCGAGCGCCAGGGCGGCGGTGATCCTCACGCCGAAACACCAGTCCACCTGGGAGACCTTCGCGCTGCCCACCTTGATGTCGCATCCGCTGGCCTTCGTTTTCAAGAAAGAACTGCTGCGGATTCCATTCTTCGGTTGGGCGATGGGCCGCCTCGACATGATCCACATCGATCGCAGCCGGCGTGCCGAGGCTTGGGCCAAGGTGGCCGAACAGGGCGCACGGCTGATGAGCGATGGCGTGTGGGTCATCATGTTTCCCGAAGGCACGCGAACGCCGCGCGGCTCGCAGGGCCAGTACAAGAGCGGAGCCACGCGGCTGGCGGTGGCCACCGGCACGCCGGTGGTGCCGATCGCGGTCACGTCGGCCAAGTGCTGGCCGCGCAAGAGCTTCCTGCTCAGGCCCGGCGTCATCGACATCTCGATCGGGCGGCCGATCGCCTCCAGCGGGCGCGACCCCGATGACCTGATGCGCGAGATCGAGCGCTGGATCGAGGCCGAGATGCGCCGCCTCGACCCCGAGGCCTATCCGGCGCCCGGACAGCCGAGCGCCGTGGCACAGCCGTCGTAGCGCCTCAGCGCCGTTCGTAGAATCGGCCGCATGCGCCCACCTGCGTGGTCCCAGCCGGGACAGCTCCTGCTGTTCGATGTCGACGACACGCCTGCGGCGCCGCTGTTGCAGGTGCCGCGCGCCGATGCCGCACCGGCGCCGCCGCCAACGGTGGCGCCGCCCACGCTGCTGCAACACCCGCGTGCCCAGCGCGAGATCCTGCTGCAGGGCCACCGCGTGGCCTACGAGTTTCGCGTCGCGCGCCGGCGCAGCATCGGCTTTTCGATCGGGCTCGAGGGCTTGAGCGTGCGCGCACCGCGCTGGGTGCGCCGTGCCGATGTCGACGAGGCGCTGCTCGAGCGCGGCGACTGGATCCTTGCCAAGCTGGCCGAGCAGCAGCAGCGCAACCTGCGCCTCGAAGCGGCGCGCGTGACGTGGCGCGAAGGCGCCAGCCTGCCGTTTCTCGGCGAGCCGGTGGTGATGGTGATCGACCCGCGTGTCGCCGGCGCAGTGCTGCAGGCCGATGCGCATGCCGCTGCAATGGACCTGCCCGGCGTGCCGCGCCGCGTGTTGCGCGTGGGCCTGCCGCACGCTGCGGGGCCTCAGCAACTGCGCGAGGTGGTACAGGGCTGGCTGCAGCGCCAGGCGCGCCGGGTGTTCGAGGAGCGTTGCGCACACTTTGCGCCGCGCCTGGACGTACGCGTCAGGCGCCTGAGCCTCAGCTCGGCGGCCACGCGCTGGGGCAGCGCCAGCAGCGACGGATCGATCTGGCTGCACTGGCGCTTGATCCACTTCACGCTGCCGGTGATCGACTACGTGGTGGCCCACGAGCTGGCACACCTGCGAGAGATGAACCACAGCCGGGCCTTCTGGGACCACGTGCGGTCGGTGGTGCCCGACTACCAGCGCGCGCGCCGCCTGCTCGACGACCAACCGGTACCGTTGCTCGACTGACGCGGCGCTGACTCGGCCTCCCACAACGTGAGGATGCCAAGCGCCAGAGGTGCCGTGCACACTGCGCGGCGCAGCTGTCATTACGAGGCGGAGGGGGATCCGGGGAGGATGCCGTCTCGGCGCAGATGAAACGGCGGCAGGCTCATGCGGGCCTGCCGCCGTTTTGCTTCCCGCCAGCGCTTCGCGCCTTCACTTCGCTGCGCGACCCTGAGCCTCGCCGAAACGGCCGGACGGCCGTTGTCATGCGCGAAACGGCCGGACGGCCGTCGTATTCTGAACAGGCGACAATCGTCGCCGTTGCTGTACCAGGCGAGCAGGCACCTTGACCACCGAACTCGGCGAACTGTTCAACACCAACCGGCAGTGGGCCGAGGCGATCGAGCGCCGCACGCCCGGCTTCTTCACGCGGCTGCAGAACCAGCAGGCGCCGCAGTACCTGTGGATCGGCTGCGCCGACAGCCGCGTGCCGGCCAACGACATCGTCGGCCTGCTGCCCGGCGAACTGTTCGTGCACCGCAACGTCGCCAACGTGGTGGTGCACTCGGACCTGAACTGCCTGTCGGTGATCCAGTTCGCGATCGACCTGCTGCAAGTCAAGCACATCATCGTCGTCGGCCACTACGGCTGCAGCGGCGTGCGCGCCGCGCTCGAGGACCGCCGCATCGGACTGGCCGACAACTGGCTGCGCCACGTGCAGGACGTGCGCAACAAGCACCGGGTGTTCATCGAAGGCTTGCCCGACGACGACACGCGCCTGGCCGCGCTGTGCGAGCTCAACGTGCTGGAGCAGGCGCTCAACGTCTGCGAAACCACGGTGGTCGGCGACGCGTGGACACGCGGCCAGAAGGTGGTCGTGCACGGCTGGATCTACGGCCTGCACAACGGCCTGCTCGAAGACCTGCGCATGACGGTGCCGAACGCCGCAGCCCTCGGCGCCGCTTACGGGCTGGCGCTCGGCGCACTGAAAGACCGCTACACCGGGCGACGCTCTGCGCAGCGCTGATGTTCCCGCACCAGCTCACCGACAGCCGCGCGTTCGACGTCGCCCAGGCGCTGCTCGACGGGTTCAACAAGCACTACCGGCTGTTTCGCGAAGCCAGCCGGGCCGCCAAGGCGCGCTTCGAGGAGGCCGACTGGCATGGCCAGCAGCGCGCACAGCGCGAGCGCATCGAGTTCTACGACCGCCGCGTCGACGAGGCGGTGGAGCGGCTGCAGAAGGAGTTCGACATCGGCAGCCTGTCGATGGACGCGTGGCAGCAGGCCAAGCTGCACTACATCGGCCTGCTGACCAACCACCACCAGCCCGAACTGGCCGAGACCTTCTTCAACTCGGTGACCACCAAGATCCTGCACCGCAGCTACTTCCGCAACGACTTCATCTTCGTGCGGCCGGCGATCTCCACCGAATACATCGAGAACGACGAGCCGGCGTCGCTGCCGACCTATCGTGCGTATTACCCCACGCGCGACACGCTGCACGACACCTTGCTGCGCGTCGTCACCAACTTCCAGCTCAAGAACGACTTCGAGGACCTTGGTCGCGACGTCGATCACGTGCTGAGCGCGCTGCACGCGCACACCGGCGAGGTACGCCTGCGCGCCAACTTCCAGATCCAGGTGCTGTCGAGCCTGTTCTTCCGCAACAAGGGTGCCTACGTCGTCGGCAAGATCGTCAACGGCTTCAACGAGACGCCGTTCGCGCTGCCGATCCTGCACACCGCCGGCAAACGGCTGGTGATCGACACCGCGCTGTTCGGCGAAGACGATCTCCTGATGCTGTTCAGCTTTGCGCGCGCCTACTTCATGGTCGAGATGGAGGTGCCGAGCGCCTACGTGCAGTTCCTGCGCTCGATGATGCCGAGGAAGCCGCGCTCCGAGCTGTACAGCGCGCTCGGCCTGCAGAAGCAGGGCAAGAACATCTTCTATCGTGACTTCCTGTACCACCTGCGCCACTCGAGCGACCACTTCCGCATCGCGCCCGGCATCAAGGGCATGGTGATGCTGGTGTTCGATCTGCCGTCGTTTCCCTACGTGTTCAAGGTCATCAAGGACACCTTCCCGCCGCAGAAGGACACCACGCGCGAGCAGATCCAGGGCAAGTACCTGCTGGTCAAGAACCACGACCGGGTCGGCCGCATGGCCGACACGCTGGAGTACAGCAACGTGGCCTTCCCGCGCCAGCGATTCGAGGACGCGCTGGTCGACGAGCTGCGCCGGGAGTGCGCCAGCCTGCTGGAGGAAGACGGCGACGCGCTGGTGATCCGGCACGTCTACATCGAGCGGCGCATGATCCCGCTCAACATCTACCTGCACGATGCCACCGCGCGCCAAATCGAGTCGGCGGTGATCGAATACGGCAATGCCATCAAGGATCTGGTGGCGGCCAACATCTTTCCCGGCGACATGCTGTGGAAGAACTTCGGCGTCACGCGACAGGGCAAGGTGGTGTTCTACGACTACGACGAGATCGAGTACCTCACCGACTGCAACTTCCGTCGCGTGCCGGCCCCGCGCACCGAAGAAGAAGAGCTGTCCGGCGAGGTCTGGTATCCGGTGGGCCCGAAGGACGTGTTCCCGGAGACTTTCGGCCCGTTCCTGCTCGGCAACCCGAGCGTGCGCGAGGTGTTCCTGAAACACCACGCCGACCTGCTCGATCCGGCGTTCTGGCAGGGCCACAAGGAGCGCATCCTGGCCGGCCATGTGCACGACGTGTTCCCGTACGACGCGCACCGCCGCTTCGCTCACCTGCGGCGGCGCTCGCCGCTGGCGCCAGCCACCGCATCGACATGAACTGGCGCGATGGCTGGGAGATCGCGAGCTTCGTCGTCACGGTGATCGGCCTGCCGTTCGCGATCGCCGTGTTCCTCTACCAGCAGCGCCAGGAGCGCGACAACGAGGACGAAGAGGCCTACCAGATGCTGTCGGATGCCTACAACGACTTCCTCAAGATCGTGCTGGCCAACGCCGACCTGCAGCTGCGCACCAGCAGCGCGCTCAGCCATCCGACGCCGGAGCAGAACGAACGCATGATGGTGATCTTCGACATGTTGATCTCGCTGTTCGAACGGGCTTACCTGGTGGCGTATAAAGAGGACATGACGCCCACCGAAAAACGGCGCTGGAACAGCTGGGACGACTACATGCGCGAGTGGTGCCGCCGCGACGATTTCTACAACGCGCTGCCCCTGCTGCTGCGCGGCGAAGACCCCGGCTTCCAGAGCTACATCAAGAGCGTGGCGCACGAAGAGCGCGGCACGCCGTTGTTGTCCACCTACTGAACCGTTCGAAGGAGTCCACCATGGCCGAATCCATCGTCATCGCTTCCGCAGCCCGCACGCCGATCGGCGGCATGCTGGGCGACTTTTCGTCGCTGCAGGCCTGGGAACTGGGCGCCGTGGCCATCAAGGCCGCGGTCGAGCGTGCCGGCGTGCCCGGCGACGCGGTCGACGAGGTGCTGATGGGCAACTGCCTGATGGCCGGCCAGGGCCAGGCGCCGGCGCGCCAGGCGATGCGCCGCGCCGGCCTGCCCGATTCCAGCGGCGCGGTCACGCTGAGCAAGATGTGCGGCTCGGGCATGCGCGCGATGATGTTCGCGCACGACATGCTGGCAGCCGGCAGCGCCGATGTGATGGTGGCCGGCGGCATGGAAAGCATGACCAATGCGCCGCACCTCACCTTTGTGCGCAAGGGTGTGCGCTACGGTCAGGCCGCGCTGTACGACCACATGGCGATCGACGGCCTGGAAGACGCCTACGAGCGCGGCAAGGCGATGGGGGTGTTCGCCGAGAGTTGCGTCGGCAAGTACGCGTTCACGCGCGAGGCGATGGACCAGTTCGCGATCGCGTCCACCCAGCGCAGCAAGACCGCCAACGAGGACGGCAGCTTTGGCTGGGAGATGGCGCCCGTCACGGTGGCCGGCAAAGGCGGCGACACGGTGATCAAGTTCGACGAGCAGCCGTTCAAGGCCAAGCTCGACAAGATCCCCGGCCTGAAGCCTGCGTTCAAGAAAGACGGCGCCATCACCGCCGCCACGTCGTCGAGCATCTCCGACGGCGCGGCGGCGCTGGTGCTGATGCGCGAGTCCACCGCGGCCAAGCTCGGCGCCAAGCCGCTGGCGCGCATCGTCGCGCACGCGGTGCATGCGCAGGCGCCCGAGTGGTTCACCACCGCGCCGGTCGGCGCGATCCAGAAGGTGCTGAAGAAATCCGGCTGGGACCCCAAGGCCGTGCACCTGTGGGAGGTCAACGAGGCCTTCGCGGCGGTGACCATGGCGGCGATGCAGGAGTTCCGCCTGCCGCACGAGATCGTCAATGTGCACGGCGGCGCCGTGGCCCTGGGCCATCCGATCGGCGCCTCCGGCGCGCGCATCGTCGTCACGCTGCTCGGTGCGCTGAAGAAGCGCAACCTGAAGAAAGGCATCGCGGCGCTGTGCATCGGCGGTGGCGAGGCCACCGCGATGGCGGTCGAACTGCTTTGACGCGCAGCGCGGCGCGCCGCGCCGACTGACTGGACCTTCTTGCTCGCTACGCTCGCATCCCCCCGAGGGGGATCAGTCGGCTTGGGGCGGCCCGGTGCCGACTGAGCCCATGGACGAGGCCGCCGCGCGACGCGTCGTCCTGCTGCAGGCGTTCGACGCCGCCGATTCACCGCTGTGGACGCGTGAAGACGCGGCCTGGGCGACACAGTTGGCCGCGCGCTCGTTGCCGGCCGATGCGCCGCTGGAGCGCTTGTTGTCGGAGCGCGCGCGCCACGCCGTGCAGCGGCTCGAGCCGCGCGACCGTGCCGTGCGGCGCTGGCTCGGCCGTCCGGGCTGGCGCTGGCGCTGGGTGCTGCTGGCCGTGGTGATCGGCCTGGCCGGCGGCTTTGGGGTCGATCTGCTGGGACGCAACCAGATCGTCGACGTGCTGGCGCCGGGCGTGTGGGCGGTGGTCGCCTGGAACCTCGCGGTCTACCTGCTGTTGGCGTTCGTGCCGCTGGGCCGGGCAACGCGTGGCGACGCCGCGGCCGGCAGTTTGCGCCGCGCGCTGCTGTCGTGGTGGCAGCACGAGAGCGCCAGCGGCCCGCTGCGCATCGCCACACGGCGCTGGGCCGAACTGTCCGCGGGGCTCGCGCTGGCTCGCATCGCGGTGCTGCTGCACGTGGCGGCCGCCGCGCTGGCGATCGGCCTGCTGGGCGGCATGTACCTGCGCGGACTGGTGCTCGACTACCGCGCCGGCTGGCAGAGCACCTTCCTCGATGCCACGCAGGTGCATACCCTCCTGGCGCCGGTCCTGTCGCCGGCCGGTGCGTTGATCGGCATTCCGGTGCCCGATGCGAGCGCGATCGAAGCGATGCGATTGTCCTCGCCGGCTCAGCCGGCCACGGCGCCAGCCGCGCCGTGGATTCACCTGTATGCCGCGACCCTCGTGCTGGCCGTGGTGATGCCCCGGCTGTTGCTGGCGCTGGCGGCGCTGGTTCGGGCGCTGTTGCGCGCACGGCGCATCGAGGTGCCACTGACCGATGTCGCGACACAGCGCGAGGTGCGGCTCCTGCGGCGGCAGAAGAGCCAGGTGCGGGTGTGTCCCTACGCGCAGTCTCCCAGCGCACAAGCGGCCCTCGGTTTGCGCGCATTGCTGCGGCGCGAGTTCGGCGATGATCTGCAGCTCGACATTGAGGCCACCACCGCGGTGGGCGACGAAGATGAGGCTGCCCGGCGCCTGGGCGCGCAGCCCGCCACTGTGCGAGTGGTGCTGGTCGATCTGGCTGCGACACCCGAAGAGGACCACCAGGGCCGGTTCGTGCGCGCATTGCAGAGTGCCGCGCCACAGGTGCCGCTGCTCGTGGTGTGCGACGAATCGGCGTACCGACAGCGTTTTGCCGGCATGCCCGAGCGCATCGACGAGCGCCGCGGCGCGTGGCGGCGCTGGGCCGCGTCGCACGACGTGCGCCTGAGCGCGGTCGCGCTGGACGGCCTCGAGGCCGCGCTGGTGGGCGACGCGCCACGGGCACCCGCAGGAACATGAGTGCCCCTGAATCGACCCGCGGCCCCCACGCCGTGTCGATCGCGCTGAGCTTGATCGCGCACACCAATGCCGGCAAGACCACGCTGGCGCGCACGCTGCTGCAGAGCGACGTGGGCGAGGTGCGCGACGAGCCCCATGTCACCGAACTGAGCGAAGACCATCTGCTGGTGCGCAGCAGCCAGGGCGATGAGCTGCGCCTGTGGGACACGCCCGGGTTGGGCGACAGCGTGCGGTTGGTGCGCCGCTTGCGCCTGCAGGGGCGCGCGCTGGGCTGGTTCATGACCGAGGTGTGGGACCGCTGGCGCGATCGCGCCTTCTGGTCCACCCAGCAAGCGCTGCACCATGTGCGCGAGCACTCGCATGCGGTGCTCTACCTGGTGAATGCCGCCGAGTCGCCGGAGGCCGCGTCCTACATCGAGGCGGAGATGGAACTGCTGGCCTGGTTGGACAAGCCGGTGCTGGTGCTGCTGAACCAACTCGGACCGCCACGGGCGCCGTCGGAGGAGGCGCACGACGTGGCGCGCTGGCGGCGTCACGTCCAGGGCCTGCGCGCCGGCGTTCAGGTGCTGCCGATGGATGCCTTCGCACGCTGCTGGGTGCAGGAGCTCACGCTGCTGCGCGCGGTGCAATCGGTGCTCGATGGTGCCCAGCGCGAGGCCATGGCGCGGCTGTGCGAGGCCTGGCAAGACAAGCGGGCCGAGGGCTTCGAGCACGCCATGGCGGTGCTGGCGCGCAGCCTCGCGAAGATCGCCTGCACGCGACAGCGCATCGAACCGGCAGCGGGTCTGGCCGATCGGGCGAAGGTCCTGTTTGGCCGGTTCGGTCCGCTGCTTGGAGGAGCGAGCGATGGCGCAGACCCCACCGCGCGGGCGCGTGCGGCACTGGCGGCGCAACTCGACGATGACGTGCGCGCCAGCACGGTCGAGCTGCTGGCGTTGCATGGACTGGAAGGCCGTGCGCAGGGTGACATCCTGGCGCGCGTGGCCACGCAGTTCGAGGTGCGCGCTCGCGTTCCCGAGGGTTCGGCGGCGCTGGTCGGCGGCATGCTCAGCGGCGCACTGGCCGGGCTGAAGGCCGATCTCCTGAGCGGTGGCCTCACGATGGGCGGCGGTCTGCTGGCCGGCGGCCTGCTCGGTGCGCTCGGCGGTGCCGGGTTGGCGCGCGGCATCAACGTGATGCGCGGCGGCGGCCCGCCGTGGGTCGGTTGGAGTGCCGAGGCGATGGCGCCGATGGTCGAGTCTGCGCTGCTGCGTTATCTCGCGGTGGCGCACTTCGGCCGCGGGCGCGGCCAATGGATCGAGGGCGAGGCACCGGCGCATTGGCGTGAGGTGGTGACGGCCGCCTTGCGGCCGCACGCCGATGCGCTGCAGGCGCTGTGGCAATCCCGCGGCACGCGTCTCGATGCTGCCAGCGACGCCGAGCGCCTGGCCGGCGCGCTGCTGCCCAAGCTGCGTCACGCCGCCAACGATGCGCTCGAACGCCTCTATCCCGGCCAGTGGCCCGCGCCGCCTGCGAACGCCGCCCACGCCGGCGTCACGTTGACGGCTGCGCCGGACCCAGGTAGCCCCGCAACCACGCGATGAAGGTCCGGGTGTCGATCGGCTTGTCGATGTGGCCGCTGCAACCGGCGGCGAGAGCGCGCTCGCGCTCGAGCAGCATCGCGCAGGCGGTAAGCGAAGCGGAGTCGGCTGATAGCGCGCGCAGCCTCGCATCGATGCCACGACAATGCAGGCGTTCGGGTCTTGCGGGGCCCGGCGCAACGGGGGCCGAACGATGCTGTTGTCCGAAGATCATCGCGCCGTGCAGGATGCCGTGCGTGCGTTCGTGCAGGAGCGCATCGCGCCCCACGCCGCGGCGTGGGACAAGACGCACCACTTCCCGCACGACGAGCTGCGCGGCCTGGCCGCGCTCGGCTGTTACGGCGTCGCCGTGCCCGACACCTGGGGCGGCGCCGGACTCGACCATCTCGCGCTGTCGCTGATCCTCGAGGAGATCGCCGCCGGCGACGGCGCCACCAGCACGATCGTCAGCGTCAACAACTGCCCAGTCTGCTCGATCCTGACGGCTTTCGGCAACGACGACCAGAAGCGGCGCTTCCTGGTGCCACTGGCGCGCGGCGACATGCTCGGCGCGTTCTGTCTCACCGAGCCGCACGTCGGCTCCGAAGCCGGCGGCCTGAAGACCAGCGCGGTCCGTTCGGGCGACCACTACGTCCTCAACGGCGTCAAGCAGTTCATCACCAGCGGCAAGAACGGCGATCTCGCGATCGTGATGGCGGTGACCGACAAGGCGGCCGGCAAGAAAGGCATCAGCGCCTTCATCGTGCCCATCGACACGCCGGGCTACACCGTGGCGCGGCTGGAGGAGAAGATGGGCCAGCACGCCAGCGACACCGCGCAGATCCTGTTCGACGATTGCCGCGTGCCGGCGGAGAACCGGCTCGGCGACGAAGGCATGGGCCTGAAGATCGCGCTGTCGGGGCTCGAGGGCGGGCGCATCGGCATCGCCAGCCAGGCGGTGGGCATGGCGCGCGCGGCGTTCGAGGCGGCGCTGGCCTACAGCAAGGACCGGCGCACCTTCGGCCAGCCCATCTTCGAGCACCAGGCGGTGCAGTTCAAGCTGGCCGAGATGGCCACGCAGATCGAAGCGGCGCGCCAGTTGATCTGGCACGCCGCGGCGCTGAAGGACGCCGGCCGTCCGTGCCTGAAGGAAGCCGCGATGGCCAAGCTAAACGCGAGCGAGATGGCCGAACGTGTCTGTTCGGCGGCGATCCAGGTGTTCGGCGGCTACGGCTACGTGAGCGACTTTCCCGTCGAGCGCATCTACCGCGACGTGCGCGTGTGCCAGATCTACGAGGGCACGAGCGAGGTGCAGAAGATCCTGATCGGGCGGGCGCTGCAATGAGCGCCGTAGGCTGCTCCCCCTCGAACGGCTCTTGGGGGCGACATGACAGCGCATGACACCACCGCGCCGCTGACCGTCGGCTTCGTCGGCCTCGGTGTGATGGGCGTGCCGATGGCGCGCCACCTGGGCGAAGCCGGCCACCGCGTGCAGGGTTTCGACGTCGCGCCGCAGGCGCTGCAGCGCCTGCAGGCCGCGCATGCCGCGGCGGTTCCGTGCAGCAGCGCAGGCGCCGCCGCGTCAGGCGCCGACGTGGTGTTCACGATGCTGCCCAACGGCCGCGTGGTGCGCGACGCCGTGCTCGGCAGCGACGGCATCGCGGCGGCGCTGCAACCCGGCGCGTTGCTGGTCGACACGTCGTCGTCGGAGCCGTGGCTGACGCGCGAGACCGCGGCCGCGCTGGCCGCGCGCGGCGCCTCGATGGTCGACGCGCCGGTCTCCGGCGCGCAGTGGGGCGCCGAGGCGGCCGAGCTGGTGTTCATGGTGGGCGGCGCGCTGGCCGACGTGCAGCGTGTGCGACCGCTGCTCGATGCCATGGGCCAGCAGGTCTTCCACCTCGGGCCGCTCGGCGCCGGCCACACGATGAAGTGCCTGAACAACCTGGTCACCGCGCTGACGCTCACCGCCACCGCCGAGGCGCTGGTCGCCGGCACACGCTGCGGGCTCGACCCGGCGGTGATGACCGACGTGCTCAACGCATCCACCGGCGGCTCGTGGATCACGCGCACGCACATCCACCAGCGCATCATCAGCCGCCAGTTCGACGACCCGTTCAAGCTCGAGCTGATGCTCAAGGACATCGGCATCGCGCTCGGCGTGGCGCGCCAGGCCGGCGTCCGCATGCCGCTCGCGGAAGCCGGCCATCCGCTGTGGCAGGCCGCCGACCGCGCGATGGGCGCAGGCGCGAGCGTCAGCGAGCTGGTGCGCTGGATCGAGCAGCGTGAAGGGGTCGAGATCGCCACCGGTCCGCGCCCGGCTTGAACGCTGCCGACCTGCGCGTGCCGGCGCGCTGTCGTCGATTCCATGGACAGACTTCTGCGCGCGTGCGGCGCAAGATCGCGCGTGCCACAGGAGGGCGAGCCATGAGCCACACCGCCATCAAGACTGCGCTGGCTGTCGCCGGTGCGCTGGCCTGCGTCGCCGCATCGGCGCAAGCACCCAACGATGCCGCCCAGGCGGCGCGCGACATCTGCGCCGGCAAGCTGAAAAGCGAGGCGCTGGTCGGTGCCGCGCTCGGGCGCGCCAAGGAGCGCGCCGACCTCAACGCCTTCGTCACGCTCGACGAGGCCGGCGCGCTGGCGGCGGCCAGGCAAATCGACGCTGCGGTGGCACGCAGCCGCGGCCAGGGCTGCAAGCCGCTGACGGGTGTGCCGATCGTCGTCAAGGACAACATCCACGTCGCCGGCCTGCCGAGCACCGGCGGCACGCCGTCGCTGAAAGACTTCAAGCCCAAGGCTGACGCGCCGGTGGTCCGGAAGCTGCGCGCGGCGGGCGCCATCGTCATCGGCAAGACCAACATGCACGAGCTGGCATTCGGCATCTCGGGCTACAACCCCGCGTTCAAGACCGGCGCCGAGGTCGGCGTGCGCAACGCCTACGACGCCAGCAAGAGCGCCGGCGGCTCGTCGTCGGGCACCGGTGCGGCGCTCGGCGCGCGTGTGGTGATGGCGGGGCTGGGCACCGACACCGGCGGCTCGGTGCGCATCCCGTGCGCGTTCAATGGGTGCACGGCGCTGCGACCCAGCGTCGGACGTTATCCGCAGCAAGGCATCCTGCCGATCTCGCACACGCGCGACACCGCCGGGCCGATGGCGCTGGTCATGGCCGACGTGGAATTGCTCGACCGCGTGATCGCCGGCGGTGCGCCCGTCAAGCCGGCCGAGCTGAAGCGCGTGCGCCTCGGCCTCGCCAAGCCGTTGCTGGCCAACATGGACGCCGACACGCAAGCGGCGTTCGACGCCGCGCTGGCCCAGCTCAAGGGCGCCGGCGTCACGCTGGTCGACGTGGAAATGCCGCAGCTGATGGAGCTCAACGGTGCGGTCGGTTTCCCGCTGGCGCTCTACGAGGCCTACGACGACGTCGTCAAGTACCTGCGCGCAACCGGCACCGGCCTGACGATCGACAAGATGGCAGAAGCCATCGCCAGCCCCGACGTCAAGGGCACCTATCAAGGCCTGGTGATCCCGCGCAAGCTGCCCGGGCCGAACAACACCGTGAGCGATGCCAAGCCGGCGTACGACGCGGCGACGAAGACGTCGCGGCCGGCGCTGCAGAAGCTCTACGCCGACACGTTCAAGCGGCACAAGCTCGATGCGCTCGTGTTTCCCACCGTGCCGAAGGTCGCGATGGCGGCCAACGCCGAGTCCTCCAGCGTGCCGACCTTCATCGGCGTGATCCAGAACACCGACCCCGGCAGCAACGCCGGCGTGCCGGGGCTGCAGATTCCGATCGCGCTCGGCGCGAGCAGCAAGCTGCCGGTCGGCCTGGAGCTCGATGGGCCGGCGGGCAGCGACCGCCGCCTGGTTGCGATCGGCCTGGCGCTCGAAGCGGTGTTCGGACGGTTGCCGCCGCCGGCTCGATGACGCTCAATGCGGCGCGGTGCCACGCGCCGCCAGTGCGGCCAGCGCGGCGCGGCGCTGCACGCCGGTCTTGGCGAACAAGCGCTGCACGTAGGTGCGCACGGTCGCCACGCCGACCTCGAGCTCCAGCGCGATCTGCTTGTCGGTGAGGCCGCGCCCGACGCAGCGCGCCACCTGCCGCTCGCGCGCGCTCAAGCCGCGCGCCCATGCGGCGTCGTCGGCGCCGGTGCAGCGCTTCAGCGCGGCGACGAACGCCGGCTCGATCAGATCGAGCAGCGCGCAGTCGTGGCGGTCGAACTCACGCCGCTGGCGCCCACGCCAGATGCGCAGGTCGCCCAAAGCACGCGGGCCGTCGAAAGCGTGCAGGTTGATGCCCCAGTGCAGGCCATCGCGGGCCAGGAAGTCATTGAAGAACTCGGTGCGCTTCAAGTTCGCGTGCGGCATCACCGCGCTCACCGCGGTGGCGTGGCGGCGCGACTGCAGCGCGAAGGTGATCGGGTCATGGAACTGGTAGTGCGCGTCGTAGCGTGCCAGGTTGGCATCGTCCATGTTGAGCCACAGGCCGCCGCCGAAGCGCTGTCGCTGCCCGTCCCAGACGAACGACGCAAAGTGATCCGCCTGCATCAGCTCGAGCAGTGCGGCGCCGATGCGGGCGCGGATCTCTCGCTCGTGCAGGTCTTCGGCGAGCAGGCCGAAGATGCGCCTGAGCGCCGTCCGCTGGTTCGTCGTCAGCATCATGGTCGAATGCCCTCCACCCTACTGTCGGCGTGGCGCATCATAGGCATGCCACCGGGGCGTTCGAGCGAAGGATGAAGGCGATGAAGACAGTGAAATCGATGGTCGACGAGGCGATGGCCGCGATCACCACCTACAGCGTCGACCAGGCGCGCGAGTTGCATGGGCGCGACGACGTGCAGTTCATCGACATCCGCGATGTGCGCGAGCTCGAGCGCGAGGGCGTGATTCCCGGCGCATTCCATGCGCCGCGCGGCATGCTGGAGTTCTGGGTCGACCCCGAGTCGCCCTACCACAAGCCGCTGTTCGCGCGCCCGCACACGCGCTACGTGCTGTTCTGCGCCGCCGGCTGGCGATCGGCGCTGGCCACCAAGACGCTGCAGGACATGGGGCTGGAGAACGTGGCGCACATCGAGGGCGGCTTCGACGCCTGGAAGGGTTCGGGCGCACCGACGGCCGACAAGCCGAGCAAGCCGCCCAAGCCGGCGTGAGACCCGAACGATGGAGCTGACCCACTACCTGCGCATCCAGGCGCACGCCAACCGCCTGTCGAACCACCGCCTGCACGGCGCGATGGAGCCGCTGTCGCATGCCGAGTTCCATGCACCGCGCACCGGCTTCTTTCCGAGCCTGGCCGAGACGCTGAACCACATCCTGGCGGTCGACCTGTACTACGTCGGCGCGCTGCACGGCGACCCCGACCTGCGCAGCGTGATCGACGACTTTGCGCCGAGTGACGGGCTGGCTGCGCTCGCAGCGCGCCAAGCCGCCAGCGATATGCGTCTGGTGTCGTTCTGCGACGCGCTGACGGCCGGCGCGCTTGATTGCATGGTGGAGATGCCGCGCGACACCCACCTGCAGCACGACCGCGCCGGCCATGTGCTGGCGCACCTGTTCAACCACCAGACGCACCACCGGGGCCAGGCGCATGCGATGCTGGCCGGTACCACGGCCAGGCCGCCGCAGCTCGACGAGTTCATGATGCCCAGCGAGGCGCATCTGCGTGCCCGCGACATGGCTGCGCTCGGCTGGTACGAGGACGCGGTGTACGGCGTGCCCTGATCAGGGCTGAGGACATGCCGCGCTCGGCGTGCGCGGCAACACGTAACTCCAGCCCACGTCGGGCTGTTGACCCTGGCGCCAGCCGCGCATCAGCGGGGAGTTCTGCGATTGCAGCGCGGGCTGCGCGCGGCACAGCGCGGCCGCGAGTTTGCGCAACGCGGCATCGTGCGGGCGTGGCGGCGCGCCCGGCGCCACCAGAAAGGTGGCCACCGACAGCCGCGCGCGATCCTGCGGCGTGCGCCGCGAGATCGAAAACGCCGGCAGCGACGTCACGGTGCTCATCTGTCGGGCATCGATCGTCAGCTCGCGCACCTGCCGCTGCAACGCCGGCTGCAGCTGCGACTCCACCGGCACGTCGGACACCACGATCACCGCGTCCACCGGTCCGCCGCGCTGCTGCAGCGTGCCCAGCGCGGCGTCGAGGTCGAGTTCGTTGGCTTGCGCCGGCGGCAGCGGGGCGCCGAACATCTGCTGGTACAGCGCGCGCACCGTGCGTGCCCGCGCCCCGTCGGCCGGGCCGATGTTGATGCGCAGCCCCTTGATCTCGCGCACGTAGTCCCAGCGCGAGTCGGTGCGCACCAGCACCTGGATCTGCTCTTGGTACAGCGGCGCCACCACCTGCAGCGGCGGCGCGTTGGCCGCACGCGCCGCCAACAGGGCATCGGTGCGCATCAGCGCGAGCGTCGCGGCCTGATTGCCGGCGGCGGCGCGCAGTTGAATGCCGGCCGGTTCGGCGACGCGCTGGATCATCGCGTCGAGCATTGGCGCCGCCGAGCCGGCGTCGGGCGGCAGCGCGACGGTCAGTGCGCCCGGCGCGGCGGCCGCAGGCGCCGCTTTCGGGACCGGTGCCGCCGCCTGCGGCGCGGGCATCGCCTTCGGCGCGGCCGGATCCGGTGCGGGCGCGGGCGTGGTGGTGGCTGCGCTGTCGGGTGGGCGCGGGCGGGTCTCGACGCGTTGGCTGTCGAGGATCCATCGCGCGGCCCACCATGCGCCTGCGAACAGCACCACCATGTACAGCGCCAGGCCGAGCAGCCCCGGCCAGCGCGACGCCGGCTCGTGCGCGCGCCGCATGTGCTCCACCTCGGCTTCGCTCAGCCACGGCGGCACCGAGCGCCGCGCGGGCGGCGCGACCGGTGGCCACGCGTCGGACGATGGCGCCGCGCTCGGCGACGCATGCAGTGCGGGCGCCGGTGCCGGCGGCGGCAGCGTGGTGGGCGACTCGGCCATGAACACCGGATCGACCCGCTCCGGGGGCCCGGCTGCGCTTCGGCGATCCGTCGGCGCTGGGTGGTCGCGCGTCAGGTCGCCGGGCGGCCCGCTGTTTAAGGCGGTGAATGACGACGTGTCCGCCGAGGTCCTTTCGGTCGGAGGCTTTGGCGCTGAAGCGGGTGGCGCAGGCGCCGCCGTCG
>JAHCKM010000003.1 GCA_026125795.1 Burkholderiaceae bacterium | reverse complement strand
GCCCCGCCCGGGCGGCCGGCCCACGCCTGGCGAGCGCCTGGTCCCTCCGTGGGCCAGGCGGCGCGCAGCGCCAAGGGGGCTCAATGAAGCGCATCGAAGCGGTCAACGACTTCGTCGTCAAGTTCGCCAACGTCAACGGCTCGGGCTCGGCATCGGCCAACGAGCTGTTCGCCAAGGCGATCCTGCGCATGGGCGTGCCGGTGAGCCCGCGCAACATCTTTCCCAGCAACATCCAGGGGCTGCCCACCTGGTACGAAGTGCGTGTCAGCGAGCAGGGCTGGCTCGGCCGGCGCGGCGGCATCGACATGATGGTGGCGATGAACCCCCAGACCTGGGACGCGGATGTCTCGGAGATCGAGCCCGGCGGCTACCTGTTCTACGACAGCACGCGGCCGATCCCGACGAGCGCGTTCCGCGACGACATCAACGTGATCGGCATGCCGGTCACCGCGATCTGCAACGCCACCTACGAAGACCCGCGCCAGCGCACGCTGTTCAAGAACATCATGGTGCTCGGTGCGCTGTCGGTGCTGATGGACGTCGACTCCACGGTGATCGAGAGCCTGTTCGGCGAGCAGTACAAGGGCAAGGAACGGTTGCTCGAGAGCAATGTGCGCGCGCTGCACGCCGGCCGCAGCTTCGCCACCGATCACCTGCGGCCGCCGCAGAGCCCCGCGATGGGCTTGAAGGTGCGCCGCGCCAACCTGGTGGGCGATCGCATCTTCATGGAAGGCAACGCCGCCGCCGCGCTCGGCTGCGTGTACGGCGGCGCCACGGTGTGCGCGTGGTATCCGATCACGCCGTCGTCGTCGCTGGCCGAGGCGTTCGAGCGCTACTGCCGCAGGCTGCGCGTCGATCCCGACACCGGCGAGAACCGCTTTGCGATCGTGCAGGCCGAAGACGAGATCGCATCGATCGGCATCGTCACCGGCGCGGGATGGAACGGCGCGCGCGCGTTCACCGCCACCTCGGGCCCCGGCGTCTCGCTGATGACCGAGTTCATCGGACTGGCCTACTTCGCCGAGATCCCGATGACCATCATCGACGTGCAGCGCGGCGGCCCGTCCACCGGGATGCCCACGCGCACGCAGCAGGCCGATCTGATCTCCAGCGCCTATGCATCGCACGGCGACACCAAACACGTGATGCTGCTGCCGCAGGACCCGGCCGAGTGCTTCGAGCACGCCGCGGCTGCGCTCGACCTGGCTGACCGCCTGCAGACGCCGGTGTTCGTTATGACCGATCTCGACATCGGCATGAACCAGCGCCTGTGCGAGCCGCTGCAATGGGATGACAGCCGCCGCTACGACCGCGGCAAGGTGATGAGCGCCGAGGAGCTCGAGGCCGGCAAGGACTTCGGCCGCTACAAGGACGTCGACGGCGACGGCATCCCGTGGCGCACGCTGCCGGGCACGCATCCGACCAAGGGCGCGTACTTCACGCGCGGCACCACGCGCGATGCGTACGCGCGCTACTCCGAGGCGGGTCCCGACTACATCTACAACGTGCAGCGGCTGCTGAAGAAGTTCGACACCGCGAGCCGCCTCGTGCCGCAGCCGCTGGTGCGCGCTGCGCCCAAGAAGACACGGCTCGGCGTGATCTACTTCGGCTCGACCGCGCCGGCGATGGACGAGGCGCTGGCCGCGCTGGCCGCGGAAGGCATCTACCTTGATGCGATGCGGCTGCGTGCGTTCCCGTTCCCGGAGAGCGTGCGCGAGTTCATCGGCACGCACGACCACGTGTTCGTGGTCGAGCAGAACCGCGACGCGCAGATGCGCACGCTGCTGATCAACGAGTTGGAGATCGATCCGTCCTGGCTGATCGCGGTATTGCACTACGACGGCACGCCGATCACCGCGCGCTTCATCACCGACATCATCACCAAGCACGTGCATGCGCTGGCCGTCGCGCCGCGGCGCGAGAAGATCCGATGACGTACATCACCAAACCCAAGCTGCACCACCCGACGCTGACCAAGAACAAGGTCGGCTACACGCGGCGCGACTACGAAGGCAAGGTGTCGACGTTGTGCGCCGGCTGCGGCCACGACTCGATCTCCGCGGCCATCGTGCAGGCGTGCTGGGAGCTCGACGTCGAGCCGCATCGCGTGGCCAAGCTGTCGGGCATCGGCTGCAGCTCCAAGACGCCGGACTACTTTCTCGGCGCCAGCCACGGCTTCAACACCGTGCATGGCCGCATGCCGAGCGTGCTGACCGGCGCCAACCTGGCGAACCGCGAGTTGCTGTACCTCGGCGTTTCGGGCGACGGCGACTCGGCGTCGATCGGGCTGGGGCAGTTCGCCCATGCGATGCGCCGCGGCGTGCGCATGGTCTACATCGTCGAGAACAACGGCGTCTACGGCCTGACCAAGGGCCAATTCTCCGCCACCGCCGATCGCGGCAGCCAGGCCAAGAAGGGCGCCATCAACAACGACTCGCCGGTCGACATGATCGGCATGGCGCTGCAGCTCGGCGCTAGTTACGTCGCACGCGGCTTCTCGGGCGACAAGGCACAGCTGGTCCCGCTGATCAAGGGCGCCATCGAACACGGCGGCGCGGCGTTCCTCGACGTGATCAGCCCGTGCGTGGCGTTCAACAACCACGCCGGCAGCACCCGCAGCTACGACTACGTGCGGCAGCACAATCAGGCGGTGAACCGCATCGACTTCATCGACCTGGCACCCGAGGTCAAGGCCGAGCCGGCACCGGGCGAAACGATCGATCTGCCCAACGCCGATGGTTCCATCATGCGCCTGCGCAAGCTGCATGCCGACTACGACCCGACCGACCGACTCAACGCGATGAACCACCTGCAGCAGTTGCAGGCGCACGGCGAGGTGGTGACTGGGCTGATCTACGTCGATCCCAAGGCCGCCGACCTACACACCGCGTTGAAGACCGTGAGCCGGCCGCTCAACGCGCTCGGCGAAGCCGAGCTGTGCCCCGGCGCCAAGGCGCTGGCAAAGATCAACGCGTCGTTGCGCTGAAACCTGCGCCTGCGCCGCCACCGGTGAGCTGGCGCGTGATCGTGCGCCGGATCCACGGGCCGAGCGCCGGCGCATGCTCCGACGCGTGCAGCACCGCCTTGCGCGCCACGCGGGCGAAGCCGCGGTTGTCGGTGAACATCGTCACGAGGGCGTTGGTGCCGAGGTAGATCGGCACGGTGGCGCGGCGGTGCTCCCGCTCGTAACGCTCCAGGGCGGCCGGCCGGCCCGGGTCGGTGCCGGCTTGCCGCGCACGCACCAGCTCGCGCGCCAGCACCGCCACGCCGTAGAGGCCGAAGTTGTAGCCGTGTGCCGTGACCGGATGCATGCCCACCGCGGCGTCGCCCACCAGGGCGAAACGCGGTGCCCGGAAGCGGTGGGCGTACACGCTCACCAGGGGGTAGTGATGGCGCGCGCCCAGGGCATGCATGGCGCCGAGCCGGCCCTGCGCCTGTTGCTCGACGCGCCGCGCGAACTGCTCGTCGGTCAGCGCCATCCATTCGGCCGCGTGCTGGGTGTCGACCGTGATTACCGCCGACACACGCGGGCCGGTCATCGGCAGCAACGCCAGCGTGTTGGCATAACCGAAACACTCCCACGCGATGCCGTCGTGCGGCCGCTCGTGCGCGCAGCAGCCCACCACCACGCTGCGCCCGAAGTCGCGCATCGATGCGCCGATGCCGGCCAGCCGGCGTGTGCCGGAGAAGCGGCTGTCGGCGGCCGCCACCAGAGCCGCCTGGGCGACGCGGCCATCGGCCAGCGTCACACGTGCGTGGCGCGGGCCGATGTCAAGGGCCGTCACGCGGGCCTGCGCGACCAGCGTGACCGACGGCTGGGCCAGCGCGGCGTCGAGCGCGGCGCGGCGGATCCGGTGGTTCGACACCAGCCACCCGAGCGCCTCGACGCCTTCGGCGGCAAAGCGCAGGCCGGCCGGCGCGTTACCGTCGAGCACACGCGCTTCGCGCAACGGGGCGATCGAATCGGCGTCAACGCGCTGCCACACCCCCAGCTGCTCCAGGATGCGCCGCGCGCGGTGCGTCAGCGCGATCTCGCGCCCGTCGTCGGCCGGCTCTTCCACACCGGCGCGCGCCTGCTGCTCGAGCAAGGTCACTCGCATGCCGGTGGCGCCCAGCGCCGCGGCCAGGGCCAGACCGGCCGGTCCGGCGCCGACGATCAGCACATCACAGGTCACAAAGGGCTCGACGTGGCGGTTGGTGTGCATCGGCGCATCATGCCCAGTGCGCCGAGCGCGCCGTTGCGCGCCGTCAAGCCGCGCTTTCAGCGGCGCACCAGCACCACGAGTGCGGCCAGACCGAGCAGCGCGAACAAGGCCAGGCTGTAGAGCTCGTACGGCATGCCGAACAGCCGCACCGCGGCATCGGCGCACGATGCCGTGGCGGCGAAGACCGACGGCAGCAGCGCATCGAGTTGCAGGCCGGAGATGATGCGGTCGGCGAGCGTCAGGTTGCATGACGCCGACTGCGCGGCCACCTGGTTCTGCCACAGCGCCGCGGCCACGCCGAGCGCCGCCAGGATGGCGCTCGCCAGCGCGGCCACGCGCACGCCCGCCACCGAGCGCCACAGCAGGCCGAGCAACGCGGCCAGCGCCAGTGCCACGAAGACCAGGCGCTGCAGAACGCACCAGGGGCACGGCTGCATGTCGAATAGATGTTGGCTCACGAGCGCAGCGCCGAGCGCGCCGAGCGACAGCAGCAGCGTGAGCGCAAAGATGCGGCTGCCGTACTGGATGCGGCCGTTCACGCCACTTCGGCGATCAGCTCGATCTCGACGCAAGACCCGGTGGGGATCTGCGCCACGCCGAAGGCCGAACGCGCATGCGGCGCCGCCGGGCCGAACACTTCGCCGAGCAGCTCGGAACAACCGTTGATCACCAGGTGGTGCTCGATGAACGTGGGCGCGCTGTTCACCAGACCGAGCAGCTTGACGATGCGCCGGACCTTGTTGAGATCGCCCACCGCCACGTGCAGCGTGCCCATCAGGTCGATGGCCACTGCGCGTGCCGCGGCCTTGCCCTCGGCCGTGGTCATGCCGACGCCGAGCTGGCCGACCCAGGGCTTGCCGTCGCGCTTGGCCGTGTGGCCCGACAGATACACCAGCGAGCCGGTGCGCACGAAAGGCACGTAGGCAGCCGCCGGCGTGGCCACCGGCGGCAGCGTGATGCCCAGCGCGGAGAGACGGTCGTAGACGGACATGCGCAGTTCCCGGAAACAGTGGAGCGGCATCCTACACTCCCGGCGATGCAGGCATCGCGTGGCGACCTGGGGCTGCGAGCGGCCGCCGCGCTGCTGGCCTGGCTGGCCGGCACCGCGCTGCAACTGCAGCAGGCCACGTTGTGGCCCATTGAAGCTCACGTGGCCATCGTGGCGCTGGCGCTGCCGTTGGCGCTGTACGCGGCGATGCGCGCCAGCCGCATGGCGCTGCTGCTGCTGTGCATGGCGCTCGGCGCGTTGGCGTTTGCCTCCACCAGCCTGCGTGCCGCACATCGGCTGGACCAGCAGCTCGCACCGGCGCTCGAAGGCCGCGAGCTGCTGCTGATCGGTATCGTCGACGAGATGCCGCAGCTGTCGCCGGAGGGCGTGCGCTTCGTGCTGGCGGTCGAGCGCGCATTCGATGGCCAGGCGCAGGCGGTGACGCCGCGGCGTGTGTCGCTGGTCTGGCTGTACGGCCTGGCCGACGACGGATCGGTGGCGGCGCTGCGGCCCGACCTGCGCGCCGGCCAGCGCTGGCAGCTGCCGGTGCGCCTGCGCCGGCCGCACGGCGCCATGAACCCGCATGGCTTCGACGGGGAGCTGTGGCTGTTCGAGCACGACATCGGTGCCACCGGCAGCGTGCGCAGCGCGCTGGCCGGCGCGCGCCCCGCGCTGCTGGACGAGACCCACCAGCGCCCGATCGAGCGCGCACGCCAGGCCCTGCGCGATGCGGTGGTGCTGCGCCTGGACGATGCGCGGCTCGGCGGCGTGCTGGCCGCGTTGACGGTCGGCGACCAGGCGGCCATCGCACGCGCCGACTGGGATCTGTTTCGCGACTCCGGCGTCGCGCACCTGATGAGCATCAGCGGCCTGCACATCACCATGTTCGCCTGGCTCGCCGGCGGGCTGGTCGGCTGGCTGTGGCGGCGCAGCGCTCGCGCCTGCCTGTGGATGCCGGCGCCGCAAGCCGGCCGTTGGGGCGGATTGCTGGTGGCCACCGGGTATGCGCTGCTGGCCGGTTTCGGCGTGCCGGCGCAGCGCACGCTGCTGATGCTGGCAGCGGTGGTCCTGTTGCGCAGCGCCGGACTGCGCTGGCCCTGGCCGCTGGTGCTGCTTGGCGTGGCGTCGCTGGTGGTCGCGTTCGACCCGTGGGCGCTGCTGCAGGCCGGCTTCTGGCTGTCGTTTGCCGCAGTGGGTCTGCTGATGGCGAACGATCCGTTGCGCATCGACGCCCGGCCCGCCGGTGCCTGGCCGCGCGTGCGCGCCGCGGCGCGTGCGCAGGCCGTCGCGTCGCTGGGGCTGGCACCGCTGTCGCTGGCTTTCTTCCAGCAGGTCTCGCTGGTCGGGCTGCTGGCCAACCTGATCGCCATCCCGTGGGTCACCCTGCTGGTTACGCCGCTGGCCTTGCTCGGGGTGGCATGGCCATGGCTCTGGCACGCCGCGGCCGGGGTGCTGAGTCCGCTGGTGGCGCTGCTGCAGGGGATCACCGCCTGGCCGGGCGCGGTGTGGCATGCGCCCGCCGCGCCGGCCTGGGCCGTGGCCTGCGGATTGTTCGCGGCGCTACTGGGCCTGCTGCCACTGCCGTGGCGGCTGCGCGTGCTGGCGCTGCCGCTGGTGCTGCCGATGTTGTGGCCGGCGCTGGCGCGGCCACCGGCCGGGCGGTTCGAACTGGTGGTGCTCGACGTGGGCCAGGGCACGTCGGTACTGGTGCGCACGCAGTCCAGGCTGCTGGTCTACGACGCCGGGCCGGCCTATTCGCGCGACGCCGACGCGGGGCAACGCATCGTCGTGCCGCTGCTGCGTGCTCGCGGCGAGACGCGCATCGACCGACTGGTGTTGAGCCATCGCGACACCGACCACGTCGGTGGCGCCGAGTCGCTGAGCGCAGCACTGCCGATCGGCAGCTGGCACACCTCGCTGGCCGACGCACATCCGTTGCGCGGCCTGGCCGGTGCGCATGAGCCGTGCGCAGCCGGTCAGACCTGGAGCTGGGACGGCGTGCGCTTTGAGTTCCTGCATCCGGCGGCCGGCGAACGCGCGCAGGACGCCAGGCCCAACGCGCTGTCATGCGTGCTGCGGGTGGTCGACGCCGCCGGGCGCAGCGTGCTGCTGGCCGGCGACATCGAGGCCGCGCAGGAGGCCGCTTTGGTCGCGCGGCTCGGCGCCGCGCTGCACAGCGACATGCTGCTGGTCCCTCACCACGGCAGCCGCACCTCGTCGACGGATGTCTTTCTCGATGCCGTGCAGCCGCGGCTGGCGATGGTGCAAGCCGGATACCGCAGCCGATACGGCCACCCAGCCGCGGAGGTGTTGGCGCGTTACCAGGCGCGCGGCATCATGCTGGTGCGCAGTGACCGTTGCGGTGCATGGACGTGGCACGATGGCTCGTTCGAGTGCGCGCGCGACACCCGGCGGCGCTACTGGCACTGGAACGACCAGGCCTTGGGTGCAAAAGTTGCTTCCCCTGGCGACACAGGAGAAAGGCGTCCATGAAGGCGAGCTTCGACGAGATGAACAGCCCTGCCGGTGTGCGAACGCACTACCGCGCGTACCGGGCTTGGCTCGACGAGCAGCAAGGCGCTTCGATGCAGGCGCGGCGCGAGGAGGCGGAGATGGTGTTCCGTCGCGTCGGCATCACGTTTGCGGTGTACGGCACCAAGGACGAAGACGGTTCGGGCACCGAGCGGCTGATCCCGTTCGACGTCATCCCGCGCATCATCCCCAAGGGCGAATGGCAGCAGATGGAAGCGGGGTTGCGCCAGCGCGTCAACGCGCTGAACCGCTTCGTGCACGACGTCTATCACGGGCAGGAGATTCTCAAGGCCGGCATCGTGCCTGCCGAGCAGGTGCTGCGCAACGCCCAGTACCGCGCGGAGATGGTGGGCGTCGACGTGCCCGGCGGCGTGTACTCGCACATCGCGGGCATCGACATCGTGCGCGCCGCCAATCCCGACGGCAGCGGCATCTACTACGTGCTCGAGGACAACCTGCGCGTGCCCAGCGGCGTGAGCTACATGCTGGAGAACCGCAAGATGACGATGCGGCTGTTCCCCGAGCTGTTTTCGATTCATCGCGTGGCGCCGGTGGCGCATTACCCCGACCTGCTGCTGGAGTCGCTGCGCGCGGTGGCGCCGGCCGGCGTCAACGAACCGAGCGTGGTGGTGCTGACGCCCGGCATGTACAACAGCGCCTACTTCGAGCATGCGTTCCTCGCGCAGCAGATGGGTGTGGAGTTGGTGGAAGGCAAGGACCTGTTCGTCAAGGACGGCTTCGTCTACATGCGTACCACGCAGGGTCCGCAGCGCGTCGACGTGATCTACCGCCGCGTCGACGACGACTTTCTCGATCCGCGGGCGTTCCGCAAGGATTCGACGCTCGGCTGCGCCGGACTGCTGGAGGTCTATCGCAAGGGCAACATCACGCTGGCCAACGCCATCGGCACCGGCGTGGCCGACGACAAGTCGATCTATCCGTACGTACCGAAGATGATCGAGTTCTACCTCGGCGAGAAACCGATCCTGCAGAACGTGCCCACCTACCTGTGCCGTGAGCCGCAGGACTTCAAGTACGTGTTGAGCCACCTGCCCGACCTGGTGGTCAAGGAGGTGCACGGTGCGGGCGGCTACGGGATGCTGGTGGGACCGGCAGCGACTCAGGCGGAGATCGAGGCGTTTCGCGATCAGCTGGTGGCCAACCCGACCAACTACATCGCGCAGCCGACGCTGTCGCTGTCGACCTGCCCGACCTACGTGGAGTCGGGCATCGCACCACGCCACATCGATCTGCGGCCGTTCGTGCTGTCGGGCAAGACGGTGCAGATGGTGCCCGGTGGGCTGACGCGCGTGGCGTTGAAGGAGGGCTCGCTGGTGGTCAACTCGTCGCAGGGCGGCGGGACCAAGGACACGTGGGTGTTGGAGGTGTGATGGCGATGGTCGAAGCAGTCGCGCGGCGCGGCGGGCGGTACCCGGAGTGGGCTCCTACTGGGTCGGTCGGCCCTGCGGGCCGACTGCGCTGCGGTGCTCCCATCACAAGGGCGGCTGCGATGCCACTCGCAAGCGGCGCTAAACGCGCCGCTGCTTCATGGCTTCGCGCCGGTCCGGCCCTGGCGGGCCGGACTTCCCCTTGTGCTGGTCCGCTCCTCGCCGCCCCACAAGTCGCTCACCCCGGGTACCGCCCACCGCGCAGAGACGCTCGTGGTGCGCATCGCGGAATACCTCGGTGGTGCGGCAAAGCCGTGGCCGGGTGTGCGCCGGCAGCGACATTGTGCGGCGCTGAGCACCGCAGAGCGCATGGCCGCGCGCGTACTCGCGCGCTTCGTCCATCTGACTCGCGTCGACTGTTCGACCACAGCGAACGAAGTGAGCGGCGGGAGTTTCGACGCGGGTCATGCGATCGAGGAGCGCAGGGGAGTCGGCCCGCAGGGCCGGCCGCTGCACACGAGCGCCGGCACATACCCGGCCGCGGCTTTGCCTCGCTCGGTCCAGGCGAAAGAGGAGTGTGAGCATGCTCTCTCGCACCGCAGACCACCTCTTCTGGATGGCGCGCTACATGGAGCGGGCCGAGAACACCGCGCGCATGCTCGACGTGAACTACCAGACCTCGCTGCTGCCGCAGTCGGCCGACCGGGCGGAACAGGGATGGCTCGGCATGCTGGGCATCAGCGAGCTGACCGGCGCCTACGAGCTGCGCCACGGCAAGATCGACCCGCGCCACGTGATGGACTTCATGGTGCGCGACGAAACACATCCGTCGAGCATCGTGTCGTGCCTGCGCGCGGCGCGCGAGAACGCGCGTGCGGTGCGCGGCACCATCACCACCGAGCTGTGGGAGACCACCAACCAGACCTGGCTGGAGTTCAACCGCATGCTGCGTCAGGTGGGCTTCGAGCGCGATCCGAGCGCGTTCTTCGAGTGGGTGAAGTTTCGCTCGCACCTGTCGCGCGGCGTCACCGTGGGCACGATGCTGCAGGACGAGTCGCTGCATTTCATCCGCATCGGCACGTTCCTGGAGCGCGCTGACAACACCGCGCGGCTGCTCGACGTGAAGTTCCACGCGCTCAACGGCGACTACTTCGGCCACGAACAACCCGACGATGCGCCGGAAATCGACTTCTACCACTGGTCGGCGATCCTGCGCTCGGTGTCCGGATTCGAGATCTACCGCAAGGTCTATCGCAACGTGATCGTGCCGGAGAAGGTGGCCGAGCTGTTGATCCTGCGGCCCGACATGCCGCGTTCGTTGGCCAGTTGCATGAACGGCGTGGTCGACAACCTGAGCCTGGTGGCCAATGCCCAGAGCGCAGACACCCAGCGACGCGCCGGGCGCTTGAAGTCAGATCTCCAGTTCGGCCGCATCGACGAGATCCTTGCCACCGGCATCCATGCCTATCTGACGCACTTTCTCGATCGGGTGAACGACATCGGCGCGGGCATCAGCAGAGATTTTCTGGTGTCGGCATGAGCGCTTCGAAGGCGCTCGCTGCCCCACGGGGGACGGCGCGCAGCGCCAAGGGGGCTAGATGAGCATTCATGTCGCGCTGAACCACGTCACGCACTACCGGTACGACCGCCGGGTCGGGCTGTCGCCGCAGGTGGTGCGCCTGCGTCCGGCGCCGCATTGCCGCACGCCGATCCTGAGCTACTCGTTGCGCATCGAGCCGGGTGAGCACTTCATCAACTGGCAGCAGGACCCGTTCTCCAACTACCTTGCGCGCCTGGTCTTCGCCGAGAAGACCGCCGAGTTCAAGGTCACCGTCGATCTGGTGGCCGAGATGTCGGTCTACAACCCGTTCGATTTTTTCCTCGAGCCCGGCGCCGAGACCTTCCCGTTCGTGTACGACAACGGGCTCAAGCAGGAGCTGGCGCCGTATCTGCAGGCCGATGCGGCCACGCCGCGGCTGCGCGCCTTGCTCGACTCGATTCCGCGCAGCGAGCAGCGCACGATCGACTTCCTCGTGGCGCTGAACCAGCGCCTGCAGAAAGACATCCGCTACCTGATCCGCATGGAGCCGGGCGTGCAACCGCCCGAGCAGACGCTGCAGCTCGCGTCGGGCTCGTGCCGCGACACCGGGTGGCTGCTGGTGCAGCTGCTGCGTCACCTGGGCCTGGCGGCGCGCTTTGTGTCGGGTTACCTGATCCAGCTCAAGCCTGACGTCAAGGCGCTCGACGGACCGGCAGGCACCGAGGTCGACTTCACCGACCTGCACGCGTGGTGCGAGGTCTACCTGCCGGGCGCCGGCTGGATCGGCCTCGACCCGACCTCGGGCCTGCTGGCCGGAGAAGGCCACATACCGCTCGCCTGCACGCCGCGGCCATCGAGCGCGGCGCCGATCACCGGTGCGGTCGACGAAAGCGAGGTCGAGTTCGGCCACACGATGCGCATCACGCGCATCTGGGAGTCGCCCCGCGTCACCAAGCCCTACACCGACGCGCAGTGGGCATCGGTGCTGGCGCTCGGGCGCGAGGTCGATGCCCGGCTCGACGCCGGCGACGTGCGCCTGACGATGGGCGGCGAGCCCACCTTCGTGTCGGTGGACGATCGCGACGGCGCCGAATGGAACACCGACGCGCTGGGGCCCACCAAACGCGTCTATGCGCAGGACCTGGTGCAGCGGCTGCGCGATCGTTATGGCCGCGGCGGCTTCCTGCATTTCGGCCAGGGCAAGTGGTATCCGGGCGAGCAGCTGCCGCGCTGGGCCTTGAGCGTCTATTGGCGCGCCGACGGCCAACCGTGCTGGCACGACCCGTCGCTGTTCGCCGACGAGCGCGACCCGCACGCCTACAGCAGTGCCGATGCCAAGCGCTTCATCGAGGCGCTGACGCGCCGGCTCGGGCTCACCGGCGACCATATCCAGACCGGCTACGAAGACACCTGGTACTACCTGTGGCGCGAGCGCAAACTGCCGGTCAATGTCGATCCGTTCGATGCGCGGCTCGACGATGAACTGGAGCGCATCCGCCTGCGCCGCATCTTCGACCAGGGGTTGAGCCATCCCATCGGCTATGCGCTGCCGTTGAAGCGCGAAGCCGACCGCCCCGGCCTGGGTGGGCCGCGCTGGATCACGGGCCCGTGGTTCTTCCGTGACGAACGCATGTATCTGATGCCGGGCGACTCGCCGATGGGCTACCGCCTGCCGCTCGATTCGCTGCCCTGGGTGACGCCGGGCGAGTACCCGTACCACATCGAGGCCGATCCGTTCGCTCCGCGCTCGGCGCTGCCCGCGCCGTCACAGATCCGCGGACAGTACGCGCCGCACGCGATCGGCGGCGGTTTCGCCGAGGGCGGCACCGTCGCTCGACAGCGCGGTGCGCCGATGGAGGCGGTGCAGGCCGATGGCGCGGCGTTTCCTGACGCGGGTGCCGGGCAAGCGGGCCCGCTCGATGCCGCCGCTTTGGCGCGCTCGCCGCAGCGCTTCGAGTCGGCGCACTGGATCACGCGCACGGCGCTGGTGGTGGAGGCGCGCGACCCACGACGCGCCAACGGGCCGAAGGCCGAGGCGCAGGGGCGCGCGAGCGGCGTTCTCTATGTCTTCATGCCGCCGCTGCAGCGGCTCGAGGACTACCTCGAACTGCTTGCCGCGGTGGAGGTCACGGCGACCGACCTCGGCGTGAAGATCGTGCTCGAGGGTTATCCCCCGCCGCGCGACCCGCGGCTAAAGGTGCTGCAGGTGACGCCCGACCCCGGCGTGATCGAGGTCAACATCCACCCCGCGCACGACTGGGCCGAACTGGTCGACCACACCGAGTTCCTCTACGACACGGCCTGGACGGCGCGCCTGTCGACCGAGAAGTTCATGCTCGACGGCCGCCACACCGGCACCGGCGGCGGCAATCACTTCGTGCTCGGGGGCGCCACGCCGGCCGACAGCCCGTTCCTGCGTCGGCCCGATCTGCTGGGGTCCCTGCTGGCGTACTGGCACAACCACCCGAGCCTGAGCTATCTGTTCAGCGGCTTGTTCATCGGGCCCACCAGCCAGGCGCCGCGCGTGGACGAGGCACGCAACGACCAGCTCTACGAGCTCGAGATCGCGCTGGCGGAGATCGCACGCCACAGCGCGGTCGATGGCAAGGAGCTGCCGCCATGGCTGGTGGACCGCACGTTGCGCAACGTGCTGATCGACGTCACCGGCAACACGCACCGCAGCGAGTTCTGCATCGACAAGCTGTACTCGCCCGATTCGGCCACCGGCCGGCTCGGCCTGCTCGAGCTGCGCGCGTTCGAGATGCCGCCGCATGCGCGCATGAGCATCGTGCAGCAACTGCTGCTGCGCGCGCTGGTGGCGCGTTTCTGGCACGAGCCGTATCGCGATGCGCTGGTGCACTGGGGCACCGAACTGCATGACCGCTACCTGCTGCCGAGCTTCGTCTGGATGGACTTCGAGGACGTGCTCGCCGAGATGAACCGCACGGGCTTTGCCTTCGACAGCGCCTGGTTCGCGCCGCACTTCGAGTTCCGCTTTCCCAAGGTGGGCGAGATCGCCGCGCGCGGCGTGCACCTGGTGTTGCGGCAGGCGCTCGAGCCGTGGCACGTGATGGGCGAGGAGGGCAGCGCCGGCGCCACGGTGCGCTACGTCGATTCGTCGCTCGAGCGGCTCGAGGTGCGCGCCACCGGCTTGATCGACCCGCGCCACGTCATCACGGTCAACGGCCGCGTGCTGCCGCTGCAGCCCACCGGCCGGGTGGGTGAGTTCGTGGCCGGCGTGCGTTACCGAGCATGGCAACCGGCGTCGGCGCTGCATCCCACGATCGGTGTGCATGCGCCGCTGACGTTTGACCTGGTCGATCGCTGGATGCAGCGCTCGCTCGGCGGCTGTCAGTACCACGTGGCGCATCCGGGTGGGCGCAACTACGCCACCTTCCCGGTCAACGCCTACGAGGCCGAGAGCCGGCGGCTGGCGCGTTTCTTCCCGCTCGGCCACACGCCCGGCGAGGGATTCGCCGAGCGCATCGAGTCGCCTCCCACGCGCAGCCTCGAGTTCCCGTTCACGCTCGATCTGCGCCGGCAATGACGTGCAGCGTCTCGCGCACCTGAGGATCGGGGGCGACGCCAAGCGGGCCCCATTGGCATGATGCACGCATGACCGAGCATCCCGCCGAGGAGCCCGCGCACGCCGACCGTGACGCGCAGCGCGGCCTGCGCTGGGCCGGCGTGATCCCGCACGAGGCTTTCGACGAGCTGCGGGACGCGGCCAGTGCCCCGGCGACGCCGCCCGGCGCGCCGAGCCCGGCGTGGCAGGTTTTCTTCGACGCGCTTGGCGCCAACGGCGGCGCGGCGGCCGACGAGCTGGCCGCACGCGCGGCACGCGTGCAACGCCGCGTGCGCGAGGACGGCGCCACCTACAACGTGCATGCGCCGGAAGGCGACGCGAGCCGCGAATGGCCGCTGCAGCTGCTGCCGTTCATCCTCGGTGCAAACGAGTGGGCAGCGCTCGAACGCGGCGTGATCCAGCGCGCCCGGCTGCTCGACGCGACGCTGGCCGATGTGTACGGGCCACAGACGCTGCTGCGCGATGCGCTGCTGCCGCCGTCGCTCGTGTTCGCGCATCCGCAGTACCTGCGGCCGGCGCACGGCATCGTGCCGCCGGGCGGAGTGCACCTGCACGTGGCCGCGTTCGACCTCGCGCGCGGGCCGGAAGGACGCTGGTGGGTGCTGGCGCAGCGCCTGCAGGCGCCATCGGGCCTGGGTTATCTGCTGGAGAACCGGCTGATCATCGGTCGCGAGTTTCCGGAGGCGTTTGCCGAGTTGCGCGTGCAGCGGGTGGCTTCGGCGTTCCAGTCGTTCGTCAATGCGCTGCGCACGCTGACGAGCGCCGGCGAGCGGGCGCGCATCGTGCTGCTCACGCCGGGCCCTTGGCACGAGACCTACTTTGAGCAGGTGTTCCTGGCGCGTTACCTCGGCATCACGCTGGTCGAAGGCAGCGACCTCACGGTGCGCGACCGCCAGGTGTTCCTCAAGACGATGCAGGGCCTGGAGCGTGTGCACGTGGTGTTGCGCCGCATCGATGACGAATGGCTAGACCCGCTGGAGCTGCGTGCCGATTCGGCGCTCGGCGTGCCCGGCCTGCTGCAGTCGCTGCGCGCCGGCGAGGTGGTGGTGGCCAACACGCCGGGCGCCGGCGTGCTCGAAAGTCCGGGGCTGGCGGCGTTCTGGCCCGGTGTCGCCAAGCGCCTGCTCGGCGAGGAGCTGTCGCTGCCCGCGTCGACGCACTGGTGGTGCGGCGAAGACTCGGTGTGGCAGGCGCAGCGCGCGCGTCTGGCCGAGTTCGTCGTCGCGCCGACGTTTCCGGTCAGCTCCACCACGCAGGGCTTCGAGCCGGTGGTGGCGGCCGACCTCGACCCGCTGGCGCGCGCTGCGCTCGGTGCCCGGGTTGATGCCGATCCGGCGGCGTTCACGCTGCAGTCGCGCGTGTTGCCGTCGCACACGCCGGCCTGGGAATCCGGCGCCATCGAGCTGCGGCCCGCGGTGCTGCGCGTGTTCGCGTTGACCGACGGGCGCGGCGGCTGGCGGGTGTTGCCCGGCGGCATGGCCCGCGTGGCGGCGCGCAAGCAGCGCCCCCAGGCGGCGAACGGCGCGCCGCCGCTCCCCGAGCGGGCGGAGTCCGGTGGCCAACTCGCTTTGACTCGCGAACGCGGCCTCGACCCGTGGCTGTCGATGCAGCACGGCAGCGCCAGCGCCGACCTGTGGGTGATCGCCAGCGGCGAGGTCGACTCCACCACGCTGCTCGGCGCGCCGTTGTCGAGCGCCGACCTGCTGGAGCAGCAACGCACGGTGACCAGCCGCGCCGCCGAGAACCTGTACTGGCTCGGGCGCTACACCGAGCGCTCGGAGTTCGTGGTCGGGTTGGTGCGGCTGGCGCTCGAGAGCCTGCGCTCGGCGTCAACGCCGGTGCGCGAATGGCTCGGCGAACTGGCCCAGCGCCATGCGCTGGTGCCCGAAGGCACACCGACGCCCAACCAGTCGATGCGCGTGTTCGAACGTGCGTTGGTGCATGCGCTGCCCGCAGCGGCGGGCAGCACCAGCGTCGGCTACAACCTGCGTGCGCTGGTGGGTTGCGCGCAGGCCCTGCGCGAACGGCTTTCGCCCGACCACTGGCAACTGATCCAGGAGCTCGACGACCACTTCGAGCAGCACGTGGCATCGGCGCTCGCACTGTCGTCGCGCGAGGGCGGCGCCGCGCCGGTGGCGGACGTGGTGGGCGTGCTCGGTCGCACCGCGATGCACCTGGCCGCGGTGACCGGCGCACAGACCGACCGCATGGTGCGCGACGACGGCTGGCGGCTGTTGTCGGTGGGTCGGCAGGTCGAGCGGCTCAACACGCTGTGCCACGCGCTGGCCCGCGGGCTCGAACTCGGCTTGCACGAGTCCGACGAAGGCTTCGTGCTGCTGCTGGGGCTGTTCGACAGCGTGATCACCTACCGCGCGCGCTTCCAGAACCGGCGCGAGATATTGCCGATGCTCGACCTGCTGGTGTTCGACACCGACAGCACGCGCGCGCTGGCCTGGGTGGTGCGCACGCTGCGCGACCGCCTGCGCAAGCTGGCGCGCCACGACGGCGCCTGGGCCTACGAGGTCACCGAGACGCTGCCGACGCCGGAGACCTGGTCGATCGACGAGATGGCGCAGCTCGATGCCGCCGGCCGGCCGCGTGCGCTGATCGCGGCGTTGCACCGCATGGTCGATTCGGTGTTCGAGCTGTCCGACGCGATCGGCAATCACCTGTTCGCGCACGTCGCGGGCCCAGATCGGTCGGTGTGGCAATGAACGCCGGTGCTGCCGCTGCCGCCACGCTGCGCGTGCGTCACCTGACTCGCTACGAGTACGACGCGCCGGTGGAGTTGGCGCACCACATGGCGCACCTGCGGCCGCGTGCCACGCCGGCGCAGACGGTTTCCAACTGGTGCCTGGAGGTGACCCCGGAACCCGACGAGTCCGCGCACGAGCTCGATGCCAGCACCGACGTGTTCGGCAACTGGCGTCATTGTTTCAGCCATGCGCGTGTGCACGACCGACTCGAGGTGTTCTCGTCGTTCGAGGCCGCGCTGAGTGCCGCAGCCGCGGCCGACGCAGCGTTGAGCCCGCCCTGGGAGCAGGTGGCTGCGCGCCTGCGCTATCGTGCCGGCAGCACGATGCCCGAGGCGTGCGAGTTCGCGCTCGGATCGCCGCATGCGCCGCGCTCGGCGGCCTTCGTGCGGTTTGCCGGCGACCTGTTTGCACCGAACCGGCCGCTGCTCGACGCCGTCGGCGCGCTGATGCAGCGTGTGCACGAGCAGTTCGAGTACCGCGCGCAGAGCACGGACGTCGCCACCGATGCGCTGCAGGCGCTGCAGCTGCGCCGCGGCGTGTGCCAGGATTTCGCGCACGTGATGATTGCGGTGTGCCGTTCGATGGGGTTGGCTGCGCGTTATGTCAGCGGCTATCTGTCGACGCGTCCCCCAGCCGGACAGCCGCGGCTGGTCGGCAGCGACGCCTCGCATGCGTGGGTTTCGGTGTGGTGCCCGGTGCAGGGCTGGATCGATTTCGACCCCACCAACAACCTGCGCCCCTCGCTGGAACATGTCACGCTGGCTTGGGGCCGCGATTACGGCGACGTGGCCCCGCTGCGCGGCGTGATCCGCGGCGGCACGGCGGCCCGGCCGCAGGTGCAAGTGACGGTCGAGCCGGTTTGAGCGCGCCAGCCGCGCGGCCGCTGCCTCAGCCGCTCCCAAGCGGCCGTGCGACCCGCCCGGCGGGGTGGTGGCGCGTACCCGCGCCACCGGGTGCACCATTCAGCGTGCCGCGGCCACCGCGCGCCCCAGCTCGACGACCGACAGCGCGTAGTAGCTCGACGCGTTGTAGCGCGTCAGCGCATAGAAATTCTGCGTGCCGGCCACGTAGCTGGGCGGCAGCTCGGCGTTGTGCAGCTCGATCAACGCCAGCGCGCCTTCGTGCTGCAACCCTGCGTCCGACAGCTTGGCGCCGCGCTCGACCATCTGCTGCGCGCTGAAACTCGGCACGATGTCGGGCACCAGCAGGCGTGCCCGCTCCAGGATCTCGGCCGGGGGCTCGATCGCGTAGTGCGTCGGCATGCCGCGCTGCCAGTCGTGCTCCGCCAGAAAGCGTGCCACGCTGCCCACCACGTCGGCCGAGCTGGCCGCCAGGTCGACGCGGCCGTCGCCGTCGAAGTCGATCGCATAACGCAGCACGCTGCTCGGCATGAACTGCGGCAGGCCCATCGCGCCGGCGTACGACCCCTTGATGGCCAGCGGGTCCCAGCCCTCGCGCCGTGCCAGCTTGAGGAAGTGGCCCAGTTCGGATCGGAAGAACGGACTGCGATCCGTGCGGCCGGTGGGAAAGTCGAAGCTGAGCGTCGACAGCGCATCGATGACGCGATAACCGCCGGTGATGCGGCCGTAGTAGGTTTCGACGCCGACGATGCCCACCACGATCTCGCTCGGCACGCCGAATTGTTGTTCGGCCTGTGCGAGCCAGGGCTCGTTGTCGCGCCACCAGCGCACGCCGGCTTCGATGCGGCGCGGCTCGACGAAGCGTGCGCGATAGGCGTGCCAGTTCTTGGCCGCCGGCGTCGCGCCCGGCATGATGAGCTGCGCCACCTGGGCGACGAAACGCGCCTGCGCGAGCACGGCCTCGACCCAGCCGGATTCCAGATCCTGTTCCAGCGCGATCGCCTGGGCCGCGAGCATGATGTCGGTGCGTCGCCCATACAAGCGGCCCAGCGCGTCGTGCACCCGCGCGGCACTCCCCTTCTTCGCGAACGTCGGCTGGCACAGCGACAGCAGGGCCGCAGCGAAGGCACGTCGTTTCATCGCCGATATTCTCGTCAGACCTCAGGCGTCCTGCGCAGGCGCGTGGCTTCGAACGAGAACCGGTGCCACCATGCCGGGTCGGGCTTGCGGCGTGCCTTCGGGCCGTAGCGCGCGCGATCCAGCGCGTCGAGTTCATAAGCCAGCAGGTCGCTGCGGTCGCCGAGGCGTTCGCGCACCAGCGCGGCCAGCCGGCGCGGCGGGTCGTGCGGCCGCGCCCGCACGCCCAGCGGCGCCAGGGCATTGCGCACCTGCGCCTGCAGGCGCTGCCAGGGATCCTGCCGGTGGCGATCCCACAAGGCCCAGGCGGCACCGGCCAGTGCGCCGCTGACCAGCAGGCCGAGCAGCACCAGACCGAGCGATTGCCAATCGGGTGAACGAATCCCCAGGCTGTGCAGCAGGTCGAACTGCTGCACGCGAGAGTAGTTCAGCACCCACTGGTTCCAGCGGTTGTTCAGCGCTTCCCAGCCGGCCTGCAACTGCGCCATCAGCTCCGGCGAGACGTTGCGCAAGGCGCCCGCCACCAGACCGGGCGTCGGCACGAGGTTGAGGCTGCGCGTGACGCGTTCCGGCGCTACCGCGGCGGTCGGATCCAGTCGGATCCAACCGCGACCGCTTTGCCAGGCTTCGGCCCACGCATGCGCGTGGCTCTGCCGCACGATGTGGTAGCCATCGAGCGCGCGTTCCGTGCCCTGATAGCCCGTGACCACGCGCGCCGGAATGCCGAGGGCGCGCATCACGACGACGAATGACACCGCAAAGTGCTCGCAGAAACCGGCGCGCCGGTCGAGCCAGAACTCGTCCACCGCATCGCGACCGTAGGTTCCCGGCGCCAGCGTGTAGCTGAAGTCGGCGCGCCGGATGTGCGTGAGCAGGGCCGTGCTTGCCGCCAGCACGTCGCCGCGCGGCAGGTTGTGCTCGCGGCGAAAGTCGGCGGCCCAGGCGCGAATGCGCGGATTGAAGCCTTCCGGCAGGTGCAAGGCCTCGGCATGCTCGCCGGGATCGAGTTCGCCGCCGTGGCGTGCCCGCAGCCAGGCGCGCGCCGAATAGCGGACGCGTTCGGCCACCACGCGGTCGGTCTGCCACTGCAAGTCCGGGCGCTGCGACAAGGTATAGGTGTCCACCTTGGGCGCTGCACCAGGCACGTCGGGCGTGAACTCGAGCAGCGGCAGCAGCGGCAGCCGGCTGGGCTCGAGCGTCACCTCGTAGCCGATGCCGTTGCCTTGCGTCAGCACCTGCGGCGAGTGCACCAGCTCGCTCGAGCGATAGACACGCCGCCGCCACTCGATGCCGTCGAAGCGCGTCAGCACCGGACCGCGAAAGTACAGATCCTCTCCGGCCGGCACCTGTTCGTTGTCGAACTTGATTCGAAACGCGATCGAGTCGTCGTTGGCGATCTCGGCCACGCCGCCCAGGCGCAGCGTGCCCGACAGGCCGGTGCGGCCCATCGCATCCTGCGGCGTTCCCCACAGCGGGCCGACGCGCGGAAACAGCACGAACAGCACCACCATCAGTGGGGCGCCGAACAGCGCGCTGCGAGCGGCCAGCGCGCCGGCCTGGCGCAGCGATGGCTTGCCCACCGGCATGTGCGCCAGCACGAGCGCGGTGAGCAGACCCCACACCGACACCAGCATCGCCAGCGCGGTGAGCAGCGACTGCGAATAGAGAAAGTGCGTCAGCACCAGGAAGAAGCCGAGGAAAAACACCACCAGTGCGTCCCGGCGCGCGCGCAGCTCGAGCGTCTTGAGCGACATCAGCACCACCAGCATCGTGACGCCGGCTTCCTTGCCGAACAGGCTTTGTTCGCTCCACACCGTGAGCAGCGCCGCAACGATGAGCAAGGCGGCGATCGGCATGCGTCCCGGCAGGCGCAGGCTGGCCAGCGCCAGGTGGGCGCGCCACACCAGCACCAGCGCGCTCAGTGCCACGCACCACCACGGCAGCCGCGCCAGATGCGGCAGCACGGTCCAGCCGATCACCGCAAGCAGGAACAGCGTGTCGCGCGTCTCGCGCGGCAGGTGGCGCCAGCCGGGCCAGCGGGGCAGGGTGGTTTCGAGCCAGGCCATGCGGTCAGCGGCGCCCGGCCGCCCGAAGCCGCTGACGGCCTTGCAGGCCGCGCTGGTCCTCACGGACCAGCCGTTCGCCAGGCGCGGCCGGTCCACTGGACCGGCCACGTCCGGGCTCACCCCTCTCGGGGGGCAGCGAGCGAAGCGAGCGTGGGGGTCTCATCCTGCGCTGCTATTGCCAGAGCGCCAGCGCCTCGAGGGCGGCGCGGCGCTGCATATCACCCTGCGCCGGCGGCAGTTCGACGCCGGGTATGCGCAGTCCGAACGCGAGCCCGGTGTGTTCGGCGGCCAGCGTCCAGGCCGCGAGCCGCGACAGTCGGGCCTCGGCGTCGGTCAGCGCGGCACCGTCGAAGTCGAGCCACAACTCCCGATTGGCGCTTTCGCTGGTGTCGCGGCTCACCAACTCGCCGGTGCGCGCGGCCTTCTTCCAGACCACGCGGCGCATCGCATCGCCGCGCCGGTAGCTGCGCACGCCGTCGAACTCGGCGCCGGCGGCGGCGCGCGACGCGCTCGAAGAGCCGGGCACGGCCTGCGTCGAAGGCAACGGCACCGGTGGATCCTCGGGCTTCGGATACACCAGCACCTGCGCCGCGGGGCGCCACACGGTCCAGGCGCGAAACAGCCCGAGCGGAAAGCGCGTTTCGCACATCAGCGTGGGCACGCGCATCAAGCCGCGTCGCGAGGTGGCGAAGCGCACACGCGCGACGGCACTGCCTTGCGCCGGCACGTCGCACCACGCAAACGACAGCGGTCGTGCGCGGCTCACGGCCAACCCGATGCCGTGGCGTGCGGCGCGCGGGTTGGTCAGCACCACCTCGACTTCGGCGCTCTCGCCCAGGAACACCGCGCCCGGTGGCTTGGCGCGCAACGTGAGGCCGCGCAGCGTGCCATGGGTCAGGTGCATCGACACCAGGGCGCTTCCGGCGAGCAGAAAGGTCAGCAGGTAACCCAGGTTGAGCTGGTAGTTGATCGAGGCGATCAGCATCAGCACCAGCGTGAGCGCGAAGGCGAAGCCGGCCTTGGTGGGCACGATGTAGATGTTGCCTTGGTTGAGGGTGTGCGTGTCGCTGAGCGGCAGGCGGTTCTCGAACCAGCCGCGCAGGCGTTCGGCGATCATCGACCCCCCGCGACGTTCATCAGCGCTCCGGAGCGACCGTGCGCGCTCACGGCAGGGCCACGGACTCCAGCATCGCGCGCACCTGCTCGACACGCCCGCGCCCGGCGCCGGCCACCGGCAGCAGCCGGTGTGCGATGGTCTGTGTGGCCACCGCCTGCAGATCATCGGGTGCCACGTAGTCGCGCCGGCCCATCAGCGCGCGGGCGCGCGCGGCGCGCAGCCAGGCGATGCCGGCGCGCGGGCTCAGGCCTTCGGTGAACCACTGGCCCGAGCGGGTGCTGGCGATCAGCGCCTGCAGGTAGTCGAGCAGCGCGTCGGAGGCATGCACGGAATGGACCTGCGTTTGCGCCGCCACGAGGAACTCCTGCGTCATCACCGGCCGCAGCCGTTCGATCGCCCCGCGGCGGTCCTCGCCGGCCAGCAGCGCGCGCTCGGAGGCTCGGTCAGGATAGCCGAGCGTGATGCACATCAGGAAGCGGTCGAGCTGCGATTCCGGCAGCGGGTAGGTACCGAGCTGGTCCACCGGGTTCTGCGTGGCGATCACGAAGAACGGCTGCGGCAGCGCGCGTGTCTCGTTCTCCACCGTGACCTGGTGCTCCTCCATGGCCTCGAGCAGCGCGCTCTGGGTCTTGGGACCGGCGCGGTTGATCTCGTCGGCCAGCAGCACTTGAGCGAACACCGGGCCGTGGTGGAACACGAAGGCCTCCTTGCTGCGCTCGTAGACGCTGACGCCGACGAGGTCGGACGGCATCAGGTCGGCGGTGAACTGCACGCGGGAGAACTTCAGGCCGAGCGAGACCGCCAGTGCATGTGCCAGCGTGGTCTTTCCGACGCCGGGCACGTCCTCGATCAGCAGGTGGCCGCCGGCCAGCAGGCAGGCCACGCAGTCCTCGATCTGTGCCCGCTTGCCGACGATGATCGTGCTAATCTGGTCCACCAAAGCTGCGAGCTGGCGGGTCACGTCATTGTTGTCGGCCATGCGCGGCACATTAACGCAAAAGCCCTGGGTCCCTAAATGACCACCCTCGTGTTCACCCACCCCGAGTGCCGTTTGCACGATATGGGTCGCGGCCACCCTGAGTGTGGCGCGCGTCTCGACGCCATCACCGATCACCTGCGCGCCACCGGGCTCGACACCGCACTCACCTTCCGCGAAGCGCCGCTCGTCGACCGGCCGACGCTGTGCCTGGCGCACAGCGAGAACTACGTGAACGAGCTCGACGACGTGCTGGCCGAGCTCGAGACCAATGGCGAGCACCACGCGTTCGACCCCGACACGATCGCCTGCGCGCACACGCGCCGCGCGGTGCAGCGCGCCGCCGGCGCGGCAGTGGCCGCCACCGAGGCCGTGGTGCGCGGTGAAGCGAAGGCGGCGTTCTGTGCCATCCGGCCGCCCGGGCACCATGCCACGCGTGACACCGCGATGGGCTTTTGCTTCTACAACAACGTGGCGGTGGCGGCGCGCCATGCACTCGACGTGATGGGCATTCAGCGCGTCGCCATCGTCGACTTCGACGTGCACCACGGCAACGGCACCGAAGACATCGTGGCCGGCGACGATCGCATCCTGATGGTGAGCTTCTTCCAGCATCCGTTGTACCCCGGCACCGGTTCCAGCCCGATGGGGCCGAACATGGTCAACCTGCCGGTGCCCCCGTACACGCGCGGGCCCGAAATCCGCAAGCTGATCGAGGCGCACTGGCTGCCGCGCCTGGAAGCCTACAAGCCCGAGATGATCTTCATCTCGGCTGGCTTCGACGCGCATCGTGAAGACGAGCTCGGCCAGCTCGGCCTGGTCGAGGCCGACTACGAGTGGATCACGCAGCGCATCAAGGAGCTGGCTGCGCGTCACGCCCAGGGCCGCATCGTGTCGTGCCTGGAGGGTGGGTACAACCTCAGCGCGCTGGCGCGCAGCGTCGCCGCGCATCTGCGCGTGCTGGCTGACGTCTGACCGCCCGATGGGCCCCGAGAAGCTCACAGAGCTGTGGGCTGGACTGACTCGGACCAGTGCGCTGGCCGAGCTGGCCGTGGTGGCGCTGTGCCTGTTGGTCGCGTGGGGTGTGGTGCGCGCCGCCCGCGGCCGGGCGCCCGGCAGCATCTGGTTCGGCGAGCACGGCATCGATGGCGTGCTGTTTCCGATATTGGCGCTGGGGCTGGTGGTGGCCGCGCGCTACGGCCTGACGTTGTTGATGCCGGTGGCCGTGCTGCGAATCGCGGTGGCGATCCTCGCGAGCCTGGCGGTCATCCGGACCATGGCACGCGTCCTGCACGTCGCATTCCCGCACTCGGCACTGGTGCGGGCGCTCGAGCGCACGTTGTCGTGGTTCGTCTGGATCGTGCTGGTGTTGTGGCTCACCGGGCTGCTGCCCATGGTGGTGGACCGGCTCGAGGCACTGCAATGGAAGATCGGCGGCTCCGACGTGTCGTTGCGCGGCATCGTCGAGGGCGTGCTGACGGCGCTGGTCGCGCTGGTGGCGATGCTGTGGCTGTCGGCCGCGATCGAGGCGCGCCTGCTCGCCACCGAGCGGGTCAGCATGTCGGTTCGCAAGATGGCGGCCAACGCGACGCGCGCGCTGCTGCTGCTGGTCGGGCTGCTGATGGCGCTGTCGGCCGCCGGCATCCCGCTCACCGCGCTGTCGGTGTTCGGCGGCGCGCTCGGCGTGGGCATCGGCTTCGGCCTGCAGAAGCTGGCGTCCAACTACATCTCCGGCTTCGTGATCCTGGCCGAGCGCAGTCTGCGCATCGGCGACATCGTCAAGGTCGACGGCTTCGAAGGCCGCATCACCGACATCACGACGCGCTACACCGTGGTGCGTGCCGGCAACGGCCGCGAGTCGCTCGTGCCCAACGAGATGTTCATCACGCAGCGCGTGGAGAACCTGACCTTCGCAGACAGCAAGGTCGCGGTGACCACCAAGATCCAGGTGGCCTACGGCACCGACATCGAAGCGCTGCTGCCCAAGCTGCACGACGCGGTGTGCACGGTGCCGCGCGTGCTGGCCGAGCCCACCTGCGTGGTGTTCCTGGCGGGCTTCGGCGCCGACGGCCTGGACCTGACCGTCACGTTCTGGATCGGCGACGTCTCCAAGGGCGAAGCCAACGTGCGCAGCGAGGTGAACTTCGCGATCCTGCGCTGCCTGAACGACAACGGCGTCGAGATCCCGTACCCGCAGCGCGTGGTGCACCAGGCCCGAGCCTAACGCATCGAACAGGCGTCCTCACCGGCACGGGGCCGCCCCAAGCCGCGGAGCGCGCAGCGAGCAGGGGGGCGAACTCACGCTGCGGCCACCGGGATCTTGCCGATGCGCGCCTGCCACTCTCGCGGGCCTGTGTTGTGCACGCTGGTGCCGCCGGCGTCGACCGCCACCGTGACCGGCATGTCCTTGACATCGAACTCGTAGATCGCTTCCATGCCGAGGTCGGCGAAACCCACGACCTTGGCCGCCTTGATCGCCTTGGCCACCAGATAGGCGGCCCCGCCCACGGCCATCAGGTAGGCGCTCTTGTGCTTGCGGATCGCCTCGATCGCGGCCGGACCGCGCTCGGCCTTGCCGATCATCGCGATCAGGCCGGTAGAGCTGAGCATCATCTCGGTGAACTTGTCCATGCGCGTGGCGGTGGTCGGACCGGCCGGCCCCACGGCCTCGTCGCGCACCGGGTCGACCGGACCCACGTAGTAGATGACGCGGTTGGTGAAGTCCACCGGCAGCGGCTCGCCCCTGGCCAGCATGTCCTGGATGCGCTTGTGCGCGGCGTCGCGCCCCGTGAGCATGCGCCCCGACAGCAGCAGCGTGTCGCCCGGTTTCCAGCTTGCGACCTCGGCCTTGGTGAGCGTGTCGAGATCGACGCGGCGGCTCTTGTTGTAGTCGGGCGCCCAATGCACGTCGGGCCACAGGTCGAGGCTCGGCGGGTCGAGGTACGCCGGCCCTGAGCCGTCGAGTACCACGTGCGCGTGGCGCGTGGCGGCACAGTTGGGGATCATCGCGACGGGTTTGCTGGCAGCGTGCGTCGGATAGGTCTTGATCTTCACGTCGAGCACGGTGGTCAGGCCGCCGAGACCTTGCGCGCCGATGCCGAGCGCGTTGACCTTCTCGTACAACTCGATGCGCAGCTCCTCGAGCTTGTTCTTCGGGCCGCGCTGCAGCAGCGCCGCCATGTCGATGTCATCCATCAGCGCCTGCTTGGCGAGCAACATGGCACGCTCCGCGGTGCCGCCGACGCCGATGCCCAGCATGCCCGGTGGGCACCACCCGGCACCCATCGTCGGCACGGTCTTCAGCACCCAGTCGACCAGGCTGTCGCTGGGGTTCATCATCACGAACTTGCTCTTGTTCTCGCTGCCACCACCTTTGGCGGCCACCGTGACGTCAACTTTGTCACCCGGCACCAGTTCCACGTGGATCACCGCTGGTGTGTTGTCACGCGTGTTCCTGCGCTCGAACAACGGATCGTCGAGCACCGAGGCGCGCAGCTTGTTGTCGGGATCGAGGTAGCCGCGCCGCACGCCCTCGTTGACGGCGTCTTCGATCGAGCCGCTGAATCCCTCGAAGCGCACGTCCATGCCGACCTTGAGAAACACGTTGACGATGCCGGTGTCCTGGCAGATCGGTCGCCTGCCTTCGGCGCACATGCGCGAGTTCGTGAGAATTTGCGCGATCGCATCGCGCGCCGCCGGGCTTTGCTCGACCTTGTAGGCCTGCGCCAGGTGGCTGATGTAGTCGGCCGGATGGTAGTAGCTGATGTACTGCAGTGCGGCTGCGACGCTCTCGACGAGGTCGGCGGGGCGGATCGTGGTGGTCATGTCAATGCCCTTCGGCCGCCCGAAGGCATTGAGCGTCCTCTCGGGGGCAGCGAACGAAAGTGAGGGTGGAGGGTGGTCATCTCTGACTCTCAATGCGCCGCGCCCGGCGCAGGTGCCATCAGGCGGTCGGTGTAGGCGATCGCCATCGCCGACAGCAGGAAGGTGATGTGGATGGCGGTCTGCGCGATCAACACCTTGTCGGTGTAGTTTGCGGCGTTGATGAAGGTCTTCAGCAGGTGGATCGAGCTGATGCCGATGATCGCCGTGGCCAGCTTGACCTTCAGCACGGAGGCGTTCACGTGGCTCAGCCACTCGGGTTGGTCGGGGTGGCCCTCCAGGTTCATGCGCGACACGAAGGTCTCGTAGCCGCCGACGATCACCATGATCAGCAGATTGCTGATCATCACCACGTCGATCAGCGCCAGCACGACCAGCATGATGATGGTTTCGTTCAAGCCCTGCACGTCGACGCCGGTGTAGCCCACGCTCTTGACCAGGGCGGCTACCGCGGTCTGGCTGCCGGCTGCGGCCTCGATCAAGTGCCACAGCTCGATCAGGAAGTGCCACACGTAGACTCCCTGTGCCGCGATCAACCCGACGTACAGCGGCAACTGCAGCCAGCGGCTGGCGAAGATCAGGTTGGGAAGCGGGCGCAGGCGGGCAGCGGCGGGATCGGTTAGGGCCATGGATGTGCGAGGTTGGAGCGAACCGGGCCGGCAAAAGGCGGGCGACGGGGCGGGCGAATTCTAGTGGCGCCGTGTGACCATCCGTCGCTAGAGTAAGCGCATCGTCAGCGCGCCGCGCCACATTGCGTCGCCCGGCCGGCCGGCAGCGAGGCCACAGGAGAGCAAGAGATGAGCGAACAACACGTCTACCCCCCGTCCGCCGAAACGGTGAAGAACGCCACCATCTCCGGCATGGCCGCCTACCAGGCGCTGTGCAAGGAAGCCGAAGCCGACCACGCCGGCTTCTGGGCGCGCCTGGCGCGCGAACACGTGCGCTGGAAGACGCCATTCACCAAGACGCTTGACGACAGCAAGGCGCCGTTCTTCAAGTGGTTCGAAGACGGCACGCTCAACGCATCGCACAACTGCCTTGACGTGCAGGTCGAGCGCGGCCTCGGTTCGAAGACGGCGCTGATCTTCGAGGCCGACGACGGCCAGGTCACGCGCGTCACCTACAGCGAGCTACTCGATCGCACCTGCAAGCTGGCCAATGCGCTGCGTGCCCAGGGCGTGAAGAAGGGCGACCGCGTGGTGATCTACATGCCGATGTCGATCGAAGGCGTGACGGCGATGCAGGCCTGCGCCCGCATCGGGGCCACGCACTCGGTGGTGTTCGGTGGCTTTTCGGCCCAGAGCCTGCGCGACCGAATCGAGGACGCCGGCGCGGTGATGGTGATCACCGCCGACGAACAGATGCGCGGCGGCAAGGCGCTCGGGCTCAAGAGCATCGTCGACGAGGCGCTCGCCATGGGCGGCTGCGACAGCATCAAGTGCGTCATCGTCTACAAGCGCACCGGCGGCTCGGTGCAATGGAACCCGGCGCGCGACCGGTGGCTGCACGACGTGGCGGCCGGCCAGAGCGGCACTTGCGAGCCCGAATGGGTCAGCGCCGAGCATCCGCTGTTCCTGCTGTACACGTCAGGCTCCACCGGCAAGCCCAAGGGGGTGCAGCACTCCACCGGCGGCTACCTGCTGCACGCCGCGCTTACCACCAAGTGGACCTTCGACATCAAGCCCGACGACGTCTTCTGGTGCACGGCCGACATCGGCTGGGTCACGGGCCACACCTACATCACCTACGGGCCGCTGGCCTGCGGGGCCACCGAGATCGTGTTCGAAGGCGTGCCGACCTATCCGGACACCGGGCGGTTCTGGAAGATGATCGAGGCGCACAAGGTCAGCGTGTTCTACACGGCGCCAACCGCGATCCGATCGTTGATCAAGGCGTCGGAAACCAACCCGCAGACGCATCCCAAGAACTACCGGCTGGGCAGCCTGCGCCTGCTCGGCTCGGTGGGCGAGCCGATCAATCCGGCGGCATGGGAGTGGTACCACGCCAATGTCGGCGGAGGCCGTTGCCCGATCGTCGACACCTGGTGGCAGACCGAGACCGGCGGCCACATGATCACGCCGCTGCCGGGCGTGACGCCGCTGGTGCCCGGCTCCTGCACGCTGCCGTTGCCGGGCATCACGGCCGCCATCGTCGACGAGACCGGTGGCGACGTGCCCAACGGGCAGGGCGGCATCCTCGTCATCAAGAAGCCTTGGCCCGCCATGATCCGCACCATCTGGGGCGACCCGGAGCGCTTCAAGAAGAGCTACTACCCGCCGGAGCTGAAGGGCTACTACCTGGCCGGCGACGGCGCCAGCCGCGACGCCGAGCGGGGCTACTTCACGATCACCGGCCGCATCGACGACGTGCTCAACGTCTCGGGCCACCGCCTGGGCACGATGGAAGTGGAGTCGGCGCTGGTCGCCCACACCGAGCTGGTGGCCGAGGCCGCCGTGGTCGGGCGCCCGGACGACGTCACCGGCGAGGCGGTGTGCGCGTTCGTCGTGCTCAAGCGCGCGCGGCCCAGCGGCGAAGAAGCCAAGAAGATTGCCAACGAGCTGCGCAACTGGGTGGCCAAGGAAATCGGACCGATCGCCAAGCCGAAGGACATCCGGTTCGGCGACAACCTGCCGAAGACGCGCTCGGGCAAGATCATGCGGCGGCTGTTGCGCTCGATCGCCAAGGGCGAGGCCATCACGCAGGACACGTCAACGTTGGAGAACCCAGCGATCCTGGAGCAGTTGGCGCAGTCCAACTGATCTTCGCCTGCCCTCAAGAAAAAGGCCCCGCACTGCGGGGCCTTCTGTTGCTGGGAGCGGGGTCCTATTTGACCGTCAGGATCCAGGTCGCCAACGTCTTCGCCTCATCGGCGTTGACCTGCGGGTTGGCCGGCATCGGGATCTGGCCCCACACGCCGGTGCCACCCTTCTGGATCTTCTCGGCCAGCTTGGCTGCGGCGTCCTTCTGGCCGGCGTATTTCGCCGCCACGTCCTTGTACGATGGACCGACCAGCTTCTTGTCGGTTTGATGGCAGGCGAGGCAGTTCTTCTTCTCGGCCAGCTGTGCGTTGGCAAAGGCCGCAGGGCTGGCCGCAGCGGCAACAATCGTCGCGATGACGAGTTTTTTCATGATTTCCTTTCGGGCTCAGACGGAGGTGACAGGTACAGTGGCCTGAACGGGATTTTAGAGCGCCCGGTTGACCCCGCTTCGGAGGGCGCCGGTGCGGCGGGAGTGCGTCATGTGGTTCGTCGGCATCGGATGCCTGCTGTTGTTGATGAAGCTGGCTGACTTCGGCTTCGCGGCCACGTGGTCCTGGTTGTGGATCCTGGCGCCATTCGGGCTCGCCGTGCTGTGGTGGGCCTTCGCCGACGCCAGCGGGCTGACGATGCGCCGTGCGATGGACAAGATGGAAGAGCGCAAACACGAGCGTCGCCGCAAGCACATGGAAGCGCTCGGCCTCAACTGGAAGCGTGACCGGCGCGTCGCCGTGATCAAGGAAGCGCGCAAGGTCGAACCGCCGCCCATGGCGGTGGCCAAGAAGAAGACCGAAGAAGAACGCCACAACCGCGACGTGATCACGGCGTTCCTGCCGAGTCGCCAGGAGCTTCCGCCGACACGTCCGGCCGACGACAAGGCGTGAACCGGCCCCCCGGGAGGTGCGGCCCGGCGCCTGCCGAGCCGCGTCAGCTCTCGAAGCGGTCGAGCACGGCGCCGAAGCTCGCGCTCGACGCGTTCTTCCAGAACTTGGCCAGCACGCCGCGCCTGTAGCGCGGCGCCGGCGCGCGCCATTCAGCGCGGCGCCGATTGATCTCGGCTTCCGGCACGTTGAGTTGCAGCTTGAGCTGGTGAGCGTCGATGGTGATCGAATCGCCTTCGTGGACCAGCGCGATCAGGCCGCCGGCATAGGCCTCGGGGGCCACGTGCCCCACCACCATGCCCCAGGTGCCGCCCGAGAAGCGCCCATCCGTGATCAGCCCCACCGATTCGCCGAGGCCCTGGCCGATCAGCGCACCGGTGGGTGCCAGCATCTCGGGCATGCCCGGCCCGCCGCGCGGCCCCAGGTAGCGCAGCACCATCACGTCGCCCGGCTGGATCTGGTTGGCCATGATGGCGGCCAGCGCAGATTGTTCATCGTCGAACACCCGCGCCGGCCCGGTGATCACCGGGTTCTTCAAGCCGGTGATCTTGGCGACGCAGCCCTCGGGGGAGAGGTTGCCTTTGAGGATCGCCAGGTGACCCTGCGCATACATCGGTTCAGCCATGCCGCGGATCACGTGCTGATCCTGGCGCGGCGTGTCCGGCACGTCGGCCAGCGACTCGGCGACGGTCTTGCCGGTGATGGTCAAGCAGTCGCCGTGCAGCAGGCCGGCCTGCAGCAGCATCTTCATTACCTGCGGGATGCCGCCCGCTCGGTGCAGATCGACTGCCAGGTATTTGCCGCTCGGCTTCAGGTCGCACAGCACCGGCACCTTGCGGCGCACGCGCTCGAAGTCGTCGATCGTCCACTCGACCCCCGCGGCGTGCGCGATCGCGAGGAAGTGCAGTACCGCGTTGGTCGAGCCGCCGGTGGCCATGATCACGGCGACCGCGTTCTCGATCGACTTGCGGGTCACGATGTCGCGCGGCTTCAAGTCCTTCTTGACCGCCTCGACCAGCACCTGCGCCGCGCGCCGGACGTTGCCGACGATCTCGTCCTCCACGTTGGCCATGGTCGACGAATACGGCAGGCTCATGCCGAGCGCCTCGAACGCGGAGCTCATCGTGTTGGCGGTGTACATGCCGCCGCAAGAGCCGCTGCCGGGAATCGCGCGGCGCTCGATCTGGCAGAAGTCTTCCTCGCTCATCTTGCCGGCGGAGAACTGGCCGACTGCCTCGAACACGCTGACGATGTTCAGGTCCTGGCCTTTGTAGTGGCCGGGCAGGATCGTGCCGCCGTAGACGTACAGCGCCGGCACGTTGGCGCGCACGATACCCATCATGCCGCCCGGCATGTTCTTGTCGCAGCCGCCGATCACCAGCACGCCGTCCATCCACTGGCCGCCGACGCAGGTCTCCACGCAATCGGCGATGACCTCGCGCGACACCAGCGAGTACTTCATGCCTTCGGTGCCCATCGCCATGCCGTCGCTGATGGTGGGCGTGCCGAAGATCTGCGGATTGGCGCCGGCCTCCTTCAGACCCTCCACGGCGGCATCGGCCAGCCGCTGCAGGCCCGAGTTGCACGGCGTGATCGTCGAGTGGCCGTTGGCCACGCCGATCATCGGCTTGGAGAAGTCGCTGGGCTGGTAGCCCATCGCGTAGTACATCGACCGGTTCGGCGCACGCGCCACACCCTCGGTGATGTTCTTGGAGCGTCGGTTCATGCTCATTGGGGATCCTACGTGCTTTGCACTCCGGTATTCGCCTTGGGAGCGTCCCTGCGGCTCATGCTGGGCAGGTCCTTGCGATTCGAGCGGGCAACGTATCGTACCCGTGGCGGCCGAGCGTCCATCTTTGCGGCGACAATCGCGCGGTTTTCGCAAGGAGGCTTGAACCGATGCAGGTGCTGGTGCATCCGCAATTCGACCCGGTGGCAATCGACCTGTCGCGCATCGGCCTGCCGATCGCCGTGCACTGGTATGGCTTGACCTATCTGGTGGCGTTCGCGCTGTTCCTGTGGCTGGCGCGCGTCCGCGTGGCGCAGCCACCGTTCGCCGCGGCAGGCTGGACCAAACGCGACGTCGAGGACCTGCTGTTCTACGGCGTGCTCGGCGTGGTGATCGGCGGCCGGCTCGGCTATGTGCTGTTCTACAAGCCGGGCTACTACGCAGCGCATCCGCTCGAAGCGCTTGCGGTGTGGAAGGGCGGCATGGCGTTTCACGGCGGCTTGTTGGGCGCGATCGGCGCGATGATGCTGTTTGCCCGCTTGCGGCATCGGTCCTGGCTGGAAGTGACCGACCTGGTTGCGCCATGCGTACCGACCGGGCTGGCGGCCGGACGCATCGGCAACTTCATCAACGGCGAGCTGTGGGGACGTCCGGCCGATCCGAGCCTGCCGTGGGCGATGGTGTTTCCGCAGTCAGGAACCGCCGTGCCGCGCCACCCGTCGCAGCTGTACCAGTTTGCGCTCGAGGGCCTGCTGCTGTTCCTGCTGCTGTGGCTCTATGCACGCAAGCCGCGGCCGATCGGCCAGGTGTCGGGCGCGTTCCTGGTCGGCTATGGCGTGCTGCGGTTCGTCGTCGAATACTTTCGCGAGCCGGACAGCTTTCTCGGCTTGCAGGCACTGGGCCTGTCGCGCGGACAGTGGCTGTGCGTGCCGATGGTGCTGATCGGCATCGCGCTGATGGTGTGGGCCAGCCGGAGGAATCCCCAGACATGAGGCAGGTGTTCCTCGACACGGAAACCACCGGGCTGTCGCCCGAGAGCGGCGACCGCATCATCGAGATCGGCTGCATCGAGCTGGTGAACCGCCGCCTGACCGGGCGCTCCAAACACTTCTACGTCAATCCGCAGCGGCCGAACTCCGACGACGCGCTCAAGATCCACGGCTTGACCGACGACTTTCTGGCCGACAAGCCGCTGTTCGCGGCGGTGGCCGACGAGCTGGTCGAGTTCCTGCAAGGCGCCGAGATCGTGATCCACAACGCCGCGTTCGACGTCGGCTTCATGGACGCCGAGTTCGCACGGCTCGGGCGCCCGCCGTTCGCGTCGATGGTGAGCAAGGTCACCGACACCTTGTCGCTGGCGCGCGAGATGTACCCCGGCAAGTCGAACTCGCTCGACGCCTTGTGCCGGCGACTGGAGGTGGACAACTCCAACCGCACGTTGCACGGCGCGTTGCTGGACGCCGGCCTGCTGGCCGAGGTCTACATCCGCATGACGCGAGGCCAGGATTCGCTGGTGATCGACGTCGCACAGGCCGACGCCGGCAGCGCCATCAACGGCGTCGCCATCGATCTGTCGAGCTTCGAGCTGATCATCGTCGAGCCAAGCGCGGAAGAGCTGGCGGCGCATGCACGGGTACTGGCCGACCTCGACAAGGCCAGCGGCGGTCGCACGCTGTGGCGCCAGGAGCGGGCAGAACCGGCCATGGCATAATCGCGGCCCCTTGCAGGGCGGTTAGCTCAGGGGTAGAGCGCGTCGTTCACACCGACGAGGTCGCAGGTTCGAAACCTGCACCGCCCACCAGAACCCCAATGCGCGCCGAGCGCTTGGCCTGCCCGGAGGGATTCGAACCCCCGGCCTGCTGCTTAGAAGGCAGCTGCTCTATCCAACTGAGCTACGGGCAGCGTGTCACGGGCAGCGATTCTATGCAGCGCAGCCAGCTCCGTTGTGGCGAGTGAACATTCCTCGAGCGGGACTTGCGTCTTGCGGTGGATGGCAGCGGCCCGGGAATACACTTGCGCCATCAGGTCTCCCCGCCGCGCGCCTCAAAACCGATGCTGCGAAAACTCAAGCGCTGGTGGTCAGCCGCCGCGCCGAAGCCAGGGCTGCAGGGCATCGAGCATTGGGCTCAGTCAAAGGGAGCCTCGTACCGCCGCGTGCGCGACGACGAAGGGTTCGTGATCGACGGCGCCCACGGCAGCGTGCCGTGGCGCATCGAGTGGGGTCCGTCGCAGCGCCCTTACATCCCCGGAAGCGAGGTGCGCTTCATGGCCGAGTTGGGGCTGCACCGCGACATTCAGGTGCTGGTGCTCAACCGGCTGCTGATGGAAGCCTCCGAAGCCAAGGTCTACAACGAGTACGTCGAAGGTGTGCAGACCCGCGTCGACACGCAGACGCCCACCGAGATCCGCTGGCTGGTGATGTATTCCAAGCTCAGCGCCAGCGAGTTGGGCAACATGGGCGTCCGGTTCGGCGCCGTGTCCAGCGTCAAGCCGTGGCTGCAGCGCTGGTTGTCCGGGCCGTTGGGCCCGGCGCTGCTCGATGCGGCGCGCGCGCTGCCCGAGGCCGACGCGTTCGTGCTGTCGGTCGGCCGCGGTCGCGTCAGCATGCGCCTGGGGCTGCAAACGCCGAGCGCCGAAGCGCTCGACCACTGGCTGGCGCTGTTCCAGACGGCGCTCACCGAAGCGCGCCGTGTGGCCGGCGAATGGCGTGACTCGGCGCTGCCGCACGTCTCGACGCGGCCCTCGGTGTGGGGTCGGCAAGAAGGCGGCTCGAGCTTCTGATGCGTCAGCGAGGAATCGCGGGTGCGATTTCTCGGTGGTCGGATCGGACGGCGGTCAAGCCGCGTGGCGGCCGAGTTCCATCTTGGCGATCGCGTTGCGGTGCACCTCGTCGGGCCCGTCGGCAAAACGCAGCGTGCGCGACAACGCGTAGTGATAGGCGAGCGGAAAGTCCTCGCTGACGCCGCCGCCGCCGTGCACCTGCATCGCCCAGTCGATCACGCGGCACGCCATGTTGGGCGCCACCACCTTGATCATCGCGATCTCGGCCTTGGCGGCCTTGTTGCCGGCCACGTCCATCATCCACGCGGCCTTCAGCGTCAGCAGACGCGCCTGCTCGATCGCGCAGCGCGCCTCGGCGATGCGCTCCTGCGTGACGGTCTGCTGTGCCACCGACTTGCCGAAGGCCACGCGCTGCACCGCGCGCTTGCACATCAACTCGAGCGCGCGCTCGGCCAGCCCGATCAAGCGCATGCAATGGTGGATACGGCCCGGTCCGAGCCGGCCCTGGGCGATCTCGAAGCCGCGCCCTTCGCCGAGCAGCATGTTCGATGCTGGCACGGTCACGTCCTTGAAGTCGACCTCCATGTGGCCGTGCGGCGCGTCGTCGTAGCCGAACACCGACAGCGGGCGCAGCACGGTGACGCCCGGCGTGTCGAAGGGCACCAGGATCATCGACTGCTGCGAGTGGCGCGGCGCCGACGGATCGGTCTTGCCCATGAAGATCATGATCTTGCAGCGCGGGTCGCCGGCGCCGGAGGTCCACCACTTGCGCGCGTTGATCACGTATTGATCGCCGCGGCGCTCGATGCGCGCCTCGATGTTGGTGGCGTCCGATGACGCGACCGCCGGCTCGGTCATCGCGAAGGCGCTGCGGATCTCGCCGGCCAGCAGCGGCGTCAGCCACTGTTTCTGCTGTTCCGGCGTGCCGTAGCGCACCAGCACCTCCATGTTGCCGGTGTCGGGCGCCGAGCAGTTGAACACCTCGCTGGCCCACGGCACGCGGCCCATGATCTCGGCCAGCGGCGCGTACTCCTGATTGCTCAGGCCGGCGCCGAGCTCGCTGTCCGGCAGGAACAGGTTCCACAGGCCCGCCTTGCGCGCCTTCGGCTTCAGTTCCTCGATCACCTGCAGCGGTGTCCAGCGCTTGCCGGCCTCGGTGTTGGCGCGCAGCTCTTGCGCATAGCGCGCCTCGGCCGGGTAGACGTGCTCGTCCATGAAGGCCTTGACGCGGGCCTGCAGGTCTTGCGTGCGGGTGCTGTATGCAAAGTCCATCTTCTGCTCCTTTCAAGCGGACACCGCGGATCCGGCTTTGCCGGACCGCTGGTGTCGCCCCCTTGAGGGGGCCGAGTGGGAGGCGAACAGTCCGGTGGACTGTTCGCCGCCAGCGAGGGCCGCTAGGCCGCTTCGGGGGTGGGTCATGATTCAGCGAAACGCCAGGCCATCTGTGCCAGCGCCAGCGTGGTGTCGCCGGTGGCGCGCGCCTGCGCGCTGGCGGCCGTGCCTTCGACCACCCGCTTGGCGATGCCCTGCGTGATCGCTGCCAGGCGGAACAGGTTGTAGGCCATGTAGAAGTTCCAGTCGGCCATCACCGCTTCGGCATCGGCGCGTCCGGTGCGCTCGCAGTAACGCCGCACGTAGTCGTGCTCGCTCGGGATGCCGAGCGCGGCGTGGTCGAGCCCGCCGATGCCACGGAACGTGCCGGGCGGAATGTGCCAGGCCATGCAGTGATAGCTGAAGTCGGCCAACGGGTGGCCGAGCGTGGACAGCTCCCAATCGAGCACCGCGGCGATGCGCGGCTCGTGAGCGTGGAAGATCAGGTTGTCGAGCCGGTAGTCGCCGTGCACGATCGACACTTGGGATTCGTCGAGTGCCGAGGCGGGCAGGTGCGCCGGCAGCCAGTCGATCAAACGATCCATCTCGGGGATCACCTGCAGCTGCGACGCGATGTACTGCTTGGACCAGCGTGCCAGCTGGCGCTGGAAGTAGTTGCCCGGCTTGCCGTAGTCCGACAGGCCCACCGCCGCAACATCGACGCTGTGCAGCGCCGCGATCACGCGGTTCATCTCGTCGTAGATCGCACCGCGCTGCGGTGCCGTGAGACCGGGCAGCGACTGCTCCCATAACACGCGACCTTCGACGAACTCCATCACGTAGAAGGCGCGCCCGATCACCGACTCGTCGTCGCACAGCAGGTGCATCTGCGCCACCGGCACGGCCGTGCCCGCCAGTGCGCTCATCACGCGAAACTCGCGCTCGATCGCGTGCGCCGACGGCAGCAGCCTGGCCACCGGGCCGGGCTTGCTGCGCATGGCGTAGGTGCGCTGCGGCGTGATCAGCTTGTAGGTGGGGTTGGACTGGCCGCCCTTGAACTGCTCGACCCGCAGCGGCCCGGCGAAGCCGGGCAGCTCGCGCTCCAGGTGTCGCTGCAACGCGGCGACATCGAACGCGTGGCGCTCCGAGACCGCCTTCGTGCCGATGAACTGGTCCATCGATTCCATCTGTGTCCTCAGGCTAACGTTCCGCGATCGCCATCAGCTTGTCGCGCGACAGCACCACCAGCCGCGTCGGCTCGACACGCACCGCGCCCTGCCGCTCGAAGCCCTTGAGCTCCTGGTTCACGCGCTGGCGCGAGGCACCGAGCAGCTGCGCCAGGTCTTCCTGCGCCAGTTGCAGTGCGATGCGGATCTCGTTGCCCTGCGTCACGCCGTAGCTCTTGACCAGCATCAGGATCTGGCGCGCCAGTCGAGCGGCCAGCGGCAGGGTGTTGAGATCCTGGATCAGGTCGAACATCAATCGCAGGCGCCGGCAGTTCAGCCGCAGCAGGGCGTCGTACAGCTCGACGTGGGTCGCCAGCAGCTCCTTGAAATCGGCTTTACGCACCACCAGCAGCGTGGTGTCGCCGTGCGCATTGGCATCGTGCGTGCGCGGCAGGCCGTCGAACAGCGCGATGTCGCCGAACCAGGTGCCCGGTTCGGCGTAGGTCAGCACCACCTGCTTGCCCGACAGCGACACGCTCGAGATGCGCACCGCGCCCTTGGCCACGCCGCACCACTGGTCAGCCGGCCCGCCGCGCGAGGCCAGCGGCGCGGCGTCGGCATACCGCTTGACCACGGAGCGCCCCAGGATGTCGTCGCGCAGCGGCGCCGACAAGCGCGAGAACCAGACACCGGAATCGATGTGCTGCTGCTCCTGGGGCGTGAGGGCGGACGGGTTCTTCATCCTTGTCGCGCCGGCGACTGGCGCGCACCGGCAGCAACCGGTATTGTCCATGCCCACCGAAGCGTCCGTGAGAGGGACCACCATGAGTGCCGCACCGCTCGTATTGCCCAGCCGCCGTGACCAGGTTTCGCCCGAGGAGTGGCAGTTGCGCGTCGACCTCGCGGCCGCGTACCGCCTGGTGGCCCTGTTCAAGTGGGACGACCTGGTGTTCACGCACATCAGCGCGCGCGTGCCCGGGCCGCAGGAGCACTTTCTGATCAACCCCTACGGCCTGATGTTCGAGGAGATCACCGCGTCGAGCCTGGTGAAGATCGACCCGCAAGGCAACAAGGTCGAGGATTCGCCGTTCCCGGTGAACCCGGCCGGCTTCACCATCCACAGCGCGGTGCACGCGGCGCGCCACGACATCAGCTGCGTGCTGCACACCCATTCGCTCAACGGCGTGGCGGTGTCGGCTCAAGCGCTGGGGCTGCTGCCGATCTCGCAGCAGTCGATCTTCATCGCCGGCGACATCGGCTACCACGACTACGAAGGCGTGGCGCTCAACGACGACGAGAAGCCGCGCCTGGTGCGCGACCTCGGCAGCCACCGCTATCTGATGCTGCGCAACCACGGCTTGCTGACCGTCGGCACGTCGGTGGCCGAGGCCTGGCAGGCGATGTACCTGTTCGAAGCCGCCTGCACGATCCAGGTGAGGGCGCAGGCCGGCGGCGAACTGATCCCGATCGGCAGATCCATCATTGCCGGCGCACAGCAGGTGGCACAGCAGGTCACCAAGGGACAGGGAGCCCAGCTCGTCTGGCCGGGGCTGCTGCGCCGGTTGCAGCGCGCGTATCCCGGCTACGACCAATAAGAAGGGCTCAAGAGAACCGCGGCTTGCGCTTGTCGAAGAACGCACGCAGCCCCTCGGCGGCGTTGTCGTGCTGCAGGTTGGCGGCGAACTGGTCACGTTCGGCATCGAGCTGCTCGCGCAGCGTGCGCGAACGTGCGTGCTCCACCAGTGCCTTCACGCTCGCCACCGCGTTGCTCGCGGTCTGGCTCAAGCGCTCCGCCCAGGCCAGCGCCTCGGCCAGGGCCTGGCCGTCGGAGACCACCGCGTTGACCAGGCCGAGTGCGTGCCACCTTTGCGCGGTCATCGGCTCGGGCAGCCACATCAGCTGCAGCGCCAGTGCACGCGGCAGCGCTTGCGCCAGGTGCCAGGTGCCGCCGCCGTCCGGCGAGAACCCGGCACGCCCGTACGACATCGTGAAACGCGCGCTCTCGGCGGCCACGATCAGGTCGCATGCCAGCGCGAGCGAACAACCGCCGCCCGCGGCATGGCCTTCGACCGCCGCGATCACCGGCTTGGGGAACTCCCGGATCGCCTGCACAAAGGTGTGAAAGCGGTCGATGTTGGCGCGCACCGTGTCGATCGGCGCCTCGCGCGAGGCGGCCAGCCGGTTGAGATCGCCCCCGGCGCAAAAGTGCGCGCCGTCTCCGCGCAGGATCACGCAGCGCAGCGCCGGATCGGAGTCGAACGCGCTCAACACCTCGACGCCGGCGGCGTAGACCTGCGGCGACAGGGTGTTGCGCGTGGCCGGGTCGCTGATCGTGAGGATCAGCGCGCGGTCGCGGCGTTCGGTAAGAAGCTCCGAGGGCATGGCACATCCGGCTCGTGCGCGGCGTGACGCACGAGCGCGAACATTCTCTCACGCATGGCCTCGATCGCCTCAGCCGCCCGGGATCGCGAGGCCTTCATGCTAGAGTGCCGCGCGGTACGGAAACCCGATGCATTGTTCCCAGTCAGCCGCGACGGTGCCCCCTGCATGAATGCTCGCAGCATCATCCTGGTGGCCGGTCTGACGGGCGTGTTCGGCCTTGACGCAAATGCGCTGGGCATCGTCCGAGCCCCGGCGCAGGTCACGCTCGGCGCCACCCTGAACTTTGCGGTGGCGGTGCAACTGGCGAGCGACGAGTCGCTTTCCTCGCCGTGCATCACCGCCGAGGTGCTGCAAGGCGAGCAGCGCATCCCGCCGTCGACGTTGCACATCCAGGTCGAGCCCGGTCCGGTGGCCGAAGAGCGCGTCGTGCGTGTCACGTCCACCGTGGCGATCGAAGAGCCCTTCGTCACCATCACCATCAGCCTGGGCTGCGGCAACCGGCTCGAGCGCCGCTTCACCGTGCTGGCCGATCCGCCGCTGGTCACCGTGGCGGCCGCACCGGAGCCCGTGCAGCCGGTCGCGCGCAGCGATGCAGCCACGGCCGCCCCAGCGCCACGCAGTGAACCTGCGCCCGCGTCCGCGCCGATGCCCGGGGCGGGGGATGCCGTCGCCGCCAGCCCTTCGGCGCTGCCCGCTGCCACCACGCCGCGCGCGCCGCCGCCAAGAACCGCCGCCGCGCCCCAGACCGCCACGACCCCGCGGCCCGCCGGTGCGGCGCCGGCTCCAGCGCGCCGCGTCGCGCGCGCCACGCCCAACGCCGCTCCAACGGCTGCGGCGCCGCGTGCGCGCGTGGCCACCGCGGCACGCCGCGCGGAGCCGAGCGCACCGAGCGGACCGCGTTTGCAGCTCGACCCGGTTGATCCGGTGGCCGTGGCAACCGCCGCGTCGGCCGCCGTGGCGCAAAAGGAAACGCCGGTGCGTGTCGCTGCCGTCGCCGCCAGCGCTGCCGCGGCCGATCAAGCCGCCAGCGCCGCGGTGGCCACGGCCGACGCAGCGGCCGACCGCATGCGCCAGATCGAAGAAGGTGTGGCCAAGCTGCGGGCCGATATCGAACGCGATCGCGAGCAGACGCTGGTGCTGCGGGCACAGCTGGCACGTGCCCAGGCCGCCAGCCGACTCACGCCATGGCTCGGCGCGGGCATGGCGCTGATGGCGGCCCTGGCGCTGTGGCTGTGGCTGCGCACGAGACGCCTGCAGCGCGAACAACAGGCGCAGTGGTGGGCCGCCTCCCGGCAGGCCGCCAACAGCAAGTTGCCGCCGCCCAATCCGCCCACGCTGCATCCGATGACGCTGCCGCCCCACATGGCGCCGGCCGCGGCGCCGGCGCGCCCCGCGGCTCCCCCGGCGACAGCGGCGCCGCCCGGCCGCACGCAGAGCCCGGCGTTCCGCGATTCGCTGTTCACGTCGCAGCAGGAGACGCGCGACGTGTCGATCGAAGAGCTGATCGACCTCGAACAACAGGCCGAGTTCTTCGTCGTGCTCGGCCAGGACGATGCGGCGATCGACCTGCTGATCGGCCACATCCGCGCCACCGGCGGCACCAGCCCGCTGCCGTACCTGAAGCTGCTCGAGATCTACCGGCGCCTGGGCGACCGCGAGTCGTACGAACGCACGCGCGAGCGCTTCAACCATCGCTTCAACGCGTACGCGCCCGACTGGGATTCCGACCTGCAGCACGGCCGTTCGCTCGACGAGTACCCAGGCATCGTGCAGCGGCTGCAGCAGGTCTGGCCCAGTCCGCTCGACGCCATGGCCGAGCTCGAGGCCTTGATGTTCCGCCGCGACGGCGGCGAACTGTTCGAGCTGCCGGCCTATCGCGAGGTGTTGTTTCTCTATTCGCTGGCGCGTGACCTGCTCGATCATCAGGGCGGGCCGCCCACGTCGATCGACGTGCTGCTGCCGCTCACAGAGTCGCCCGGCACCTTCGAGCCCACCACGGCGCGGCCGCACCTGTTCACGTCGGCCGCCGGATTGGCCGAGTTGAGCCGCGCCACCGATCCGCCGATCGAGGTGCTGCGGCCTTCGATGCCGCTGGAGTTCGACGACCGGCCGAGCGGCTCGCAAGGCGCGGTCGATCTCGATCCCACCAAACCGCTGTCGATCGACGACACGGTGGTCTTCCGGCGTGATGACCTCGAGCTGCGCAACCCCGATCAGCGCAGCGACTTCGCCGATCTGCCGCCGCAGCCGGAGCCGAAGAAATAACGACGCACGGCGCTACAGCCGTGCCAGCCGATCGAGCGCGGCGTTCAGCGTCTCGTCCTTCTTGGCAAAGCAGAAGCGCGCGAGGTTCTGGTTGCGCCCGTCGTCGTAGAACGCCGACAACGGAATCGCCGCCACACCGATGTCGGTGGTGAGCCAGCGGCAGAAGTCCTCCTCGCTGCGCTCGCTCACGGCCGAGTAGTCCACGCACTGGAAGTAGCTGCCCTGGCTCGGTAGCAGCCGGAGCCGGGTGGCCCCCAAGCCGGCGCGGAACAGGTCGCGCTTGCGCTGATAGAACGCGCTCAGCTCGAGGTAGGGCTTGGGGTCGTCCATGTAGCGCGCCAACCCATGCTGCACCGGCGTGTTGACGGTGAACACGTTGAACTGGTGCACCTTGCGGAACTCCGCCGTCAAGGCCTTGGGTGCCGCCACGTAGCCGACCTTCCAGCCGGTCACGTGGTAGGTCTTGCCGAAGCTCGACACCACGAACGCGCGCGCCGCCAGCTCCGGATGGCCCGATGCGCTCGCGTGCGACGCGCCGTCGAACACCATGTGCTCGTACACCTCGTCGGCGATCAGCAGCACATCGGTGGGTCGCAGCAGCGCGGCGAGTGCGTTGAGGTCGTCGCGCGTCCACACGGTGGCGCTCGGATTGTGCGGCGTGTTGACGATGATGGCGCGCGTGCGCGGCGTGATGGCGGCGCCGATGGCGGCGAAGTCGGGACGGAACGTGCCCGCGGACAGCGCCACCCGCACCACACGACCTCCGGCCAGTTCGATGTTGGGCACGTAGCTGTCGTAGTTGGGCTCGAGCACGATCACTTCGTCACCCGGGTGCACGGCGCACAGGATTGCCGTGAGGATGGCCTGTGTCGCACCGGCGGTGATGGTGATTTCGTCGTTCGGGTCGTAGCGGGCGCCGTACAACGCCTCGATCTTGCGCGCCACGGCCTCGCGCAGCGCCGGCACGCCGGCCATCGGCGGGTACTGGTTCAGCCCCGAGCGCATCGCATTGTTCACCGCATCGAGCAGCGCCGGGTCGCAATCGAAATCGGGGAACCCCTGCCCGAGGTTCACCGCCTCGTGCTGCGCCGCCAGTGCCGACATCACGGTGAAGATGGTGGTGCCCACGTGCGGCAGGCGGCTGGCGACGGCGGGGGTGCGTGCGAAAACGGCGCTCATCGGATGGGGCCAGGAAGACGGAACTTCAGCGATCGTAATTCACAGCTCGTAGTCGGCGCCGTCGCCGTTCATCGCGCGCTGGATCAGCGGCCGCGTCAGCCGATCGGACAGCAGCTCGGCGAAGCTCAGCACGAACTGCCGCAGGTAGGCGCCGCGCTTGAATGCCACGCGCGTCAGGTTGCTGCCGAACAGGTGACCGGCGGGCTTCCACACCAGATCGCCGCCTGCAGGATCGTCGCGCACCGCCATCTCGGCGACGATGCCCACGCCCATGCCGAGCCGCACGTAGGTCTTGATCACGTCGGAGTCGATCGCCTCCAGCGCCACCATCGGCTTCAGATGGGCGCGCGCAAAGGCCGAGTCGATGCGCGTGCGGCCGGTGAACGTCGGGTGGTAGGTGATCAGCGGCTCGCTGGCCAGCTGTTCCAGCGTGGGCCGCTCCACGCTGGCCAGCGCATGCCCCGCCGGCACCACCACCACGTGCTGCCATTCGTAGCACGGCAGCGAGATCAGATCGGCAACGTCGGCCAGCGATTCGGTGGCCAGTCCGATCTCCGCGCTGTCGTCTTGCAGCATGCGCACCACCTGCGCCGGCGTGCCTTGATGCAGCACCACCTGCACCTTGGGGTAGCGCTTGCGCAGCGCCGCCACCGGCTGCGGCAGGAAGTAGCGCGCCTGCGTGTGGGTGGTGGCGATCGACAGCGTGCCGGCGTCCTGCTTGGAGTACTCCTCGCCGATGCGCTTCAGGTTGGCCACCTCGCGCATGATCACTTCCACCGACTTCAGCACCAGCTGCCCCGGCTCGGTGATGCGGCGCAGGCGCTTGCCGTGGCGCGCGAAGATCTCGACGCCAAGCTCCTCTTCCAGCTCGATGATCGCCTTGCTGATGCCGGGCTGCGAGGTGTACAGCGCCTTGGCGGTTTCGGTGAGGTTCAGGTTGCGGCGCGCGGCCTCTTGCACGAAGCGGAACTGGTGCAGGTTCATGTTGTTGTGGGGTCGGTCATGGGGTGCCGTCGAGCGCGGCCAGCGCCATCGCTTCGATCACGTCGGGGTGCTCGCCGATCGGTGCGTGCAGCATCCAATCGACGCTGCGGTGCCGATCGCGCAGCTGCTGCGCCAGCGCCGGCAGGTCGCGCCGCACATGGCCGCCGGTGCCCAGGAACATCGGCACGATGTCGACGCGGGTGCAGCCCGCCTGCACCAGCGACGCGGCGGCCGCCGCCAGATCGGGCTGCATCAGCTCGAGGTAGGCGAGCGACACGCACCACTGCGGCCGCTGGCGGCGCAGCCGTGCCGCCACCGCCTCGAACGGCGCCGCCCAGGCCGCATCGCGCGAGCCGTGCGCAAACAAGATGAGGCCGTTCATCGGTGCCGCACTAGCCACGTGAAGGCGGCCATCGACAACGCGAGGTAGAACATGCCCGGCGCCGCGGCGGAGACCCACGGCGCCCAGTTGCGCAACATGCCGAGATGGCCCGACACGTTGTTGAGCAGCACGAAGCTGATGCCGAGCATGATGCCGCCGAACACCTTGAGGCTGACGCCGCCCGATCGCGCGTGCAGGTAGGCGAAGGGCAGCGCCAGCGCCACCATCACCAGACAGGCTAACGGATAGAGCGCCTTCTTCCAGAACTGGATCTCGTGGCGCTGGGACGCTTGCTCCTGGTCGCCGAGGTGCGTGCTGTACCGGTACAGCTCCGCCGTCGACATGGTGCTCACCGGCAGCACCGCCGCCGCCACCACCGCGGCCGACAAGTTGCTCGGCCAGGCCAGCGCGTCCAAACGCTGCACCGACACCGGCGTGCCGCGCGCCGCTTGCTCCGGCGTGGGCCATTCGGTGCGTTCCACCTGCCGCAGCTGCCACACCGAGCGGTCGTCGACCCGGCCGGTCTTGGCCTCGATGCGCGTGCGCAGGCGGCCGTCGTTGTCGAGCTCGAAGATGCGGATGCCCTGCAGCTCGGCGCTGGAGGCGGTGCGCTGCACGTTGACCGAAATGGAACGCTCTCCTTCAGGTCCGTTGCGGCGCTCCTTCAGCCACGCGCCGGTGCGGCCGAGCTGCAGGCCGCCGCGAAACGATGCCTTCAGCAGCACCGCCTCGCGTTCCGACACCGGCGCCAGATAGTCGCCCACGAGGAACGTGATGGCGGCGAAGAACAGCCCGAGCGCCGCCAGCAGGCTCAGCGCGCGCACGGGGCCCAGGCCGCCGGTGCGCAGGATGGTGTACTCCGACGATTGCGCCAGCCGTGCCATCGAGTAGATGGTGCCGATCAGGACGCAGATCGGCGCCAGCTCGTAGAAGTGCCCGGGCAGTTCCAGCGCCGCCGACGCGGCGGCGTGAAACGCGGTGTAGTTGTTGCGACCGATGCCTTCGAGCTCGTCGACGAAATCGATGAAGTAGAACAGCGACAGGAAGGCCACCGATACGAACACCACCGACCAGATGATGTCGCGGTACAGCAGGCGGCGGACGGTCTTCATGCCCGGCGGCGCCCGGCCGTGCGAAGGCGGCCCTCGTGGAGAGGCAGCAAGCGAAGCGAGCGTGAGGGCTTCATCAATGTGCGCGGGTCCTGCGCAGCAGGCGCCAGACGCTGGCATGGTCGCGCCACCAGATCAGCGTGAGGGCCAGCACGAAGGCGCCGCCGTGCACCGCGGCCAACGCGGGTCCCAGCGCCAGCTTGCCGCCCGACACCCAGGCCACGGACAGGTTGAGGAGGTTGTAGTACACGACGAAGCCGAGCAGCGCGAACAGCAGGTTCCAGTTGTTGGCGCGGCGCGGATTGGTGGCCGACAGGCCGATCGCCAGCAGCACCAGATTGACCGCGCCGAACAGCAGGCCCAGGCGCCAGATCAGCTCGCCCTGGTTGCGTGCCGTCGGCTCGCGCACCAGATCGGCCGTGGGCAGCGTCTTGGGCGAGCGGTTGGACGCGCGCTGCACCTGCTGCTCGCCGGTGAGGATCTGGTAGCGCGCAAAGCTGGCCAGCGTGCGCTCGCCGCTTTCGCGGTCCAGGTGCGTGCGCTGGCCGCTGTCGAGCACCAGGAAACGGTCGTTGCCGATCGTCTCCACGTGGGCGCCGCGCGCCGACGTGAGCGACTCGTCGTGCGCGCCGTTGGACAGCACGAACACGCCTTTGGCGTTGACCGCCTCCTCGCTGCTCTTTTCGATGAAGAACACGCGGCTGCCGTCGCGCGAGGTCTGGAACACACCGGGTGTCACCCGCGACAAGTCGGAGCGTTGTTCGTAGCGTTCGCGCAGCTCGGCGCTGCTGCGGTTGCCCCATGGCCACACCAGCAGCACCAGCAGCGCCACCACCAGCAGCACCGGCCAGGCCATGCGCAGCACCGGCGCGATGAAGCGCGTGAGCGCCACGCCGCTGGTGAACCAGATCGCCATCTCGCTGTCGCGGTACATCCGTCCGAGCGTCACGACGATCGCCACGAACAGGCTCAGCGCCAGAATCGTCGGCAGGTGGCTCAGCACCGTGTAGCCCATCAGCAGCACCACGTCGGTCGGCGCCACCACGCCGTTGGCCGCCTGGCCCAGCACGCGGATCAACATCATCGTGATCACGATGGTCAGGATCACCACCAGCGTCGCGCCGAATCCGCGCGCCAGCTCTTTGCGCAGCGTTGAATCGAATAACATCGACGGACCTCTCAAGAACGAAGGGCCGCTCCCGAGTTCCTTGACCCCCTCGGGGGGCGGGCTGGGCTTCAGCCCAGCCTTGGGGGCTCACCAACAACCGACTGTGATTATGGACTTCAGACATCAGGCGACGACGGTGGCGGGCGTGTCGGCTTTCAACGCCGATGCGTTGCTGCTCTTGGTCGCCGGCAACAAGCTGCCGCAGGACTTGCCGAAGCCGCTGGCGCAGGCGCTGCAGTCGGCGCTCAAGGAGGGCGACCTGGTGCTCGACAACGGGCGCACGCTCTACCTCGGCAAGCTGGCGGGCGTGAAGGCGCCGCGCGCGGCCGTGGCGGTGGCCGCCGATACGGCGCCACGAGCCGTCAAGGCCGCGCTGGCGCAAGGGCTGGCACAGCTCAAAGCGCTGGGCGGCAAACACCTGGCGGTGTGGCTGGCCGGTGTCGACCGCGTAACGGCCGCGCATGCCGAGGCGCTCACCGGCGCCACCGGTGATGCGGTCTACGTGTATCGGCACACCAAGCCCAGTGCGAGCAACGGCAGCAAGCTGTCGAAGGTGACACTGCTGTGCGCGCGCGCCGACGAACCCGCGGTGGCGCAGGGCCTCAAGCGCGGCGCCGCCATCGTGGCCGGCGTGACGCTCGCGCGCGAGGTGGCCAACCGTCCGGGCAATCACTGCACGCCGACGATGCTCGGCGAGCAGGCCCAAGAGCTCGGCCGCGCGATGAAACTGAAGATCGAAGTGTTCGGCCGCAAGGAGATCGAGAAGCTCGGCATGGGATCCTTCCTGTCGGTGGCGCAAGGTTCCGACGAGCCGCCGCGCTTCATCGTGCTGCGCTATGACGGCGCACCGGACAGCGAGGCTCCGGTGGTGCTGGTGGGCAAGGGCATCACCTTCGACACCGGCGGCATCTCGATCAAGCCGGCCGGCGAGATGGACGAGATGAAGTTCGACATGGGCGGCGCCGCCAGCGTGCTGGGCACCTTCCGCACCATCGCGCAACTGAAGCCCAAACTCAACCTCATCGGCCTGATCCCCACCTGCGAGAACATGCCGAGCGGCAAGGCCGTCAAGCCCGGTGACGTGGTCAAGAGCCTGTCGGGCCAGACGGTCGAGATCCTCAACACCGATGCCGAAGGCCGGCTGATCCTGTGCGATGCGCTCACCTATGCCGAGCGCTTCAAGCCGCGTGCGGTGGTCGACATCGCCACGCTCACGGGCGCCTGCGTGATCGCGCTCGGACACCACCGCAGCGGCCTGTTCACGCCGCACGACGATCTGGCGCAGGCGCTGTCGGCCGCCGGCGACGCCGCGCTCGATCCGTGCTGGCGCATGCCGGTGGACGCCGAGTACGACGAGGTGCTGAAGAGCAACTTCGCCGACATGGCCAACGTCGGCCCGCGCGCCGGCGGCGCGATCACCGCGGCCATGTTCCTCAAACGTTTCGCCAAGAAGCTGCGCTGGGCCCATCTCGACATCGCGGGCACCGCGTACAAATCGGGCGCGCAGAAGGGCGCCACCGGACGGCCGGTGGGGCTGCTGACGCACTTCGTACTGGCGCAGGCGGGCGCCGCGGCCGACTGAGACGATCCACAGCGGCTGAAGGACAGCGGCGATGGCGCAGTTGGAGTTCCACACCGGCATCGCCGACGTCATGGACTACAGCTGCCGCCTGCTGCGCAAGGCCTATCGGCGCGGCACGCGCGTCATCGTCTGCGGCGAGCCCGAGCGCCTGAGCCGCCTTGACGTCATGCTGTGGACCTTCGAGCAGCTGGAGTTCATTCCGCACCTGCGCGTGCGTCCCGGCGAGCAGCCCGGCGCCGCGATGCAGCGCACGCCGATCTGGCTGCTCGATGCACGCGTCGGCTGGCCGCCGGCCGACGTGGCGATCAACCTCGGCGACGAGCCCCTCGAGGAGCCGCAGCGCGTCGCGCGCGTGCTCGAGTTGGTGGGCGATGCGCCCGACGCGCGCCAGGCCGGCCGCGCACGTTGGCGCCACTACGTGAGCCAAGGGCTGACGCCGGTGCTGGCCGGGGCGACATCTGCCGAGGGGAGTGCGCAGTGAGCACAGAGCCCAAGAAACCGCAGCGCGTGCCGACGCTGACCGAAGTCATCATCGACCTGCCGGCCGAACCCGCCGGCACGCCCGCCGGGCCGGCGCGCGCCGATGCGCAGGTGGCGCCGGAAACGCTGATGGCCGAGGCCCTGATGCAGGAGACGCGCATCGTCACCAAGGTGATCGAGCGCCTGCAGCCGCGCATCGACGTGCTGTTCGAGCATCGGCTGCGCGAGGCACTGGCACCCACCGTGTCGCGCATCTACACCGCGTTGGCCGACGAGATGCGCAAAGAGCTGGCGCGCAAGCTGCGCGAGGCGGTGGAGCAGGCCGTCAACGAAGAGCTCGGGCGCCACCGCGGCGGCTGAGCCCGCGTGCCAACGTCATCGCGGTTCACGAGTGCTGCGTTGTGGGGCTTCGGTGCGCCGATTTGCGGCGCGCTGAAACCTGCCTTGGGCGCCCTGGTTAGCCCGAGCTAGCGCCCCGAGGATTCCCGATGTAGCAGGGGTCTGGATTGGGGTATCGTCTCGCCCGTTCAGAAATCACCCTGAATATACGGTTTCAACTCCCCTGGAGGTCCAACAGATGCAAGTCAAACTGAATGTGATCGCTGCCGCGGCGGTGGCTCTGATTGCCGGTGCCGCGTCGGCGCAAGACGTGGTCAGGATCGGCCACGTCGGTCCGGTGTCGGGTCCGCAAGCGCACTACGGCAAAGACAACGAGAACGGCGCACGCATGGCGATCGAAGACCTCAATGCCAAGGGCGTGACCATCGGCGGCAAGAAGGTCCGGCTCGAGCTGGTGGCCGAAGACGACGCGGCCGATCCGAAGCAGGGCACGGCTGCCGCGCAGAAGCTGTGCGACGCCAAGGTCGCCGGCGTCGTCGGTCACCTGAACTCCGGCACCACGATTCCCGCATCGGCGGTATACAACCAGTGCGGCATCCCGCAGATCACGCCGTCGGCCACCAACCCCAAGTACTCGCAGCAGGGCTTCAAGAACGCGTTCCGCCTGCTGGCGAATGACAACGCGCTCGGCGCGGGCCTGGCGTTGCACGCGGTGAACAACCTCAAGCTGAAGAAGGTGGCGGTGATCGATGACCGCACCGCCTACGGCCAGGGCGTAGCCGAGGTGTTCGCGGCCACCGCCAAGAGCAAGGGCATCCAGATCGTCGACCAGCAGTACACCACCGACAAGGCCACCGACTTCATGGCGATCCTGACGGCGATCAAGTCCAAGAATCCGGACGGCATCTTCTTCGGCGGCATGGATCCCCAGGCCGGCCCGATGCTGCGCCAGATGGAGCAGCTCGGCCTGTCGAACGTCAAGTACTTCGGCGGCGACGGCATCTGCACCGACAAGATCATCGAGCTGTCGGGCGGCGCCAAGACGCTGGGCAACGTGGTCTGCGCCGAGGGCGGCTCGTCGCTGGCCAAGATGCCCGGCGGCACGGCGTGGAAGGCGCGCTACGACGCCAAGTACCCGAAGCAGTTCCAGGTGTACTCGCCGTACGTGTACGACGCGGTGCACGTGCTGGTGCAGGCGATGGTCGACGCCGGCTCCACCGACCCCAAGGTCTACCTGCCCAAGCTGGCCGCCATCAACTACAAGGGCGTCACCGCCAACATCTCGTTCGAGAAGGACGGCGAGCTGAAGAACCCGGCGATGACGCTGTACAAGTATGAAGGCGGCAAGAAGGTGCCACTGAACTGACGCATCGGTTCATCCTGGTCTACAAAGGGCGCCGCTCGGCGCCCTTTCCTTTTTGCGCACGCACGGCGGCGTACCATCGAAGTGCTGCGCCAGCGGCCGGAAAGTGACACAGGAGCGAGCCGAGGAAACCGACCAAGACCGGCCGCAAGCGTGCGCCCGCGAGCGACGCCTCGCAGAACCGCGAGGCACCGCCGCCCTCCAGCAACGACAGCGCAGCGCCCACCGACGCTAACGTGTCCTCAAGCTGCAGGTGTTCGCCACCGACATCGATCGCCTGGCGATCGAGCATGCGCGCACCGGCATCTACCCGGCCAGCATCGCCGCCAGCGTCAGCGAGGAGTGGCTCGAGCGCTTCCTCACGCACGACGCGCAGCGCAGCACCTATCGCATCCAGAAGCACATCCGCGACCTGCTGGTGTTCTCTGAGCAAGACGTGATCAAGGACCCGCCGTTTTCCAAGCTCGACCTGGTGAGCTGCCGCAACCTGCTGATCTACCTGAACCCCGATCTGCAGCGCAAGCTGATCCCGTTGTTTCACTACGCGCTGGTGCCCGGGGGGCGCTGTTCCTCGGCAACTCGGAAAGCTCGGGCGAGAGCGCGCGCCTGTTCGAAGTGGTGGATCGCAAGTGGAAACTCTACCGGCGCCTGACCAGCGACCGGCCTGGCGCGCGGCCGGAGCTGCCGGCATTCGCCCCGCCGCTCACCCCGCTGCACGAGGGCGCGCCGGCCGCAGGGGCGGACGAGCCGCGTGCCAACGAGGCGACCCAGCTGCGGCGCGTCACCGAACGCGCTTTGCTGGAGCACTAATCGCAGCCCGGCGTGCTGGTGAACAGCCGCGGCCAGGTGCTGTTCATCTTCGGCCGCACCGGCCAGTGTGGCGACGGTGTTCGTCGACCACCAGTTGCGCATCGCCCGCTTCACGCCGGCCGCCACCCAGGTGATCAACTTCATCGCGAGCGACGTCGGCCGGCCGCTGGAGAACGTGGTGTCGAACTTCGTCGTCTACGACCGCATGGTCGATGACACCCAGGCCGTGCTCGACACGCTGGTGCCCAAGGAAGCCGAAGTGCAGGTCAAGGGCGGCATGTGGTATCTGATGCGCATCCGCCCGTACCGGACGTTGGACAACCTCATCGAAGGTGCCGTCATCACGCTAGTGGACATCAGCGAACGCAAGAAGGCCGAGGAGGCGCTCCAGCGCAGCGAGGAACGCCTGAGCAAGTTCATCAACCAGGCCTACGCCGGCGTCAGCGAGATCGACCTCGAAGGCCGGCTGTTGTTCGCCAACGACCGGTTGTGCGAGATGCTCGGCTACACCCGAGACGAGCTCCTGGGCCGGCACATGACCGACATCACCGCTCCGGGGGATCTCGCCGGCGTGCAGGCGCAGTTCCAGGCGGCTGCCGCCGACGGCTCCGACGTGCAGACCGACAAGCGCTACGTGCGTGCCGACGGCACCCGCATCCGCACACACGAGCGCGTGAGCGCGCTGCGCGGCCCCGAACGGAAAGCCCCGCTCGCTGCTGGTGGTTTCGTTCGATCTCAGGGACCGGCAGGCCGGCCCCCGCTGAGCCGCCGGGGAACGGCGTTTGCCGCTTCGGGTGGGTATTTCCCCTGGACCGCCAGGGGCAGGGTGATGTCGCGCTTATCGGGCGAGGCGAGGCCAGAATAGCGCCTCAAATCGAGGGCGGATGGGGGCGACCTCTGACTTGAGCGGCGCCGGACAGATCTGCAGTCGAGGGTTGTGTGGGCAAACGTGTCGAGTCATCGGTGACGGCGCCGCGTCGCGGCCCGGAAGCCCCGAACGTCCACGGCACCTGGCGCCATGCCGGCGACGCGCCAAGCGCCGCGCCGCTGGACCGCGCCGAGACCGAGCGGCTGATGCACGAGCTGTCGGTGCACCAGATCGAGCTCGAGACTCAGAACGAACAGCTGCGGCAGGCCCAAACGGCGCTGGAGCAGTCACGCGACCGTTATGCCGACTTCTTCGAGCGCGCACCGGTGGCCTTCGTGGCATTCGGCAGCGGTGACGTCATCGTCGAGGTGAACCGGCTGGCCTGCACGATGCTCGATCAGACGGCGGGGCAACTGATCGGGCGGCGCTTTCAGGACTTTCTGGCGCCCAGCGAGCGTGTGCGCTTTCGCCGGAGCCAGGGCAGGCTGTTGCGCCTGGAGGGCCCGCAAACGCTCGAGGTGCAGCTCGCGCCCGAGATCCGCACGGCGCGCTGGGTTTCGCTGGAGATGGCGCTTTCGCCTGACACCGGCGGAGCGATGCAGTGCCGCACCGCGATGATCGATCTCACGGAACGCATGCGAACGCAGGCGGACATGGCGTGGCTCGCGGCGATCGTGTCGGCGTCCGACGATGCCATCATCGGACGCGACCCGGCGGGCTCGATCACGTCGTGGAACGAAGCCGCCACACGCATGTTCGGCCTGCCGGCCGGCGACATGCTGGGCAGCACGATGGATGCGCTGGTGCCAGACCAGTGCCGGGCCGAGGAGGCCCGGATGCTGCGTGCGCTGCGTGCCGGGGAGCGCATCACGCAGTTCGAGACCGAGCGTCTGACCGCAGGCGGCGCGACCGTGCCGCTAGCGATCACGCTGTCGCCAGTGCGCAATGCCGCCGGCCATCTGATCGGCTCGGCGATGATCGCGCGCGACATCAGCGAGCGCGTGCGCTCAGACGCCGCGCTGCGCCGGCGTCTGCGCCAACTTGACGCGCTGTCGCACGCCGGTCAGGCCCTGATTCTCGGCAAGCACGACCCCTCGCTGCTGCAGCAGGAGTTGTTCGAGCGTGTCGCCGATGCGGTGGGCAGCGAGGTGCAGCTCAATTATGCGCTCACCGGCGATCACCAGGCGCTGGTGCTGCAGTCGGCGCAGGGCTTGGGGTCCGAGCTGCTCGAAAGCATGCGCAGCGCACCGCTCGACCACTCGCTTTGCGGCATCGTCGTCGAGCAGCGCCGCCCCGTGGTGCTGAACCACCTGCACGCCAGCGAGTTGCCGCAGGCCCGCTCGCTGCAGCAGGCCGGTGTGTTGTGCTTCGCGGGCTTCCCGCTGATCGCGCGCGGCCACGTGTACGGCGTGGCGGCGTTCGCATCGACTTCGCGGGAGCACTTTCGCGAAGGTGATCTTCAGGTGATGCAGACGGTGTGCGACCAGGCCTCGGCTATGCACGAGCGCACGCAGCTGCTCGACGAGTTGCATGCGCGCGAGCAGTCGCTCAAGCGCGCCGACCGCGCCAAGGACGAGTTCATCGCCACGCTGGCGCACGAGCTGCGCAATCCATTGGCGCCGATCCGCAACGCGGTGGGCATCATGCGCCACGAAGATCAGCACGTTACGCAGCAGCTCGCCTGGTGTCGCGACGTGATCGACCGCCAGGTGGTGCAGATGACCCGCCTGCTGGAGGACCTGCTCGACGTGAGCCGCGTCACCCGCAACAAGATCGAGCTGCGGCGCGACCGCATCGACCTGCTGAGCGCCGTGGAGCAAGCACTCGAGGCGACGCGCCCGCTGATCGAGGCGCAGGGCCAGCGGCTGCAGCTCGATGTGCCGCCCGGGCCGATGTTCTTGTATGGCGACCTGACGCGGCTGACCCAGGTGTTCGGCAACCTGATGAACAACGCCGCCAAGTACACCGACCCCGGCGGATTGATCAAGCTGACCGTGACGCCGCAGGAGCGCAGTGTGCGCGTCAGCGTGCGCGACAGCGGCATCGGTATCGAGGCGCAGCAGCTGCCGCGCGTGTTCGACATGTTTTCGCAGCTGGAACCGGCGCTGGAGCGCGCGCGCGGTGGCCTCGGCATCGGGCTGGCGCTGACGCGTGGCCTGGTTGAGCAGCACGGTGGCACCATTGAGGCCTTCAGCGCGGGCGCCGGGCAAGGCAGCGAGTTCGTCGTGCGCCTGCCACTGACGCCGCAGCTGCGGGCACGGGAGGACGCAATGCCCAACTCCACCACGATCACAGACACGCACCCGAAGCGCCGGGTGCTGGTGGTGGACGACAACGTCGACGCGGCCCAGACCCTGGCCGCCATCCTGGAGATGCTGGGCCACGACGTGCGCGTGGCCTACAGCGGTGCCGAGGGCCTGCGAATCGCGACCGAATGGAAGCCGGATGTCGGCGTGCTTGACATCGGTATCCCGGACTTGAACGGCTACGAGCTCGCGCGCGGCATCCGTGAACGGTGCCGCGAGCACCAACCGCTGTTGATCGCCTGCACCGGCTGGGGCCAGCAGGACGACGTCGAGCATGCGCAGGAGGCCGGCTTCGATCACCACCTCGTCAAGCCGGTCGACCCCGATGCAGTGCTGAGGCTGCTGCAGGAGTCACCCCCCCGCTCCGACTGAACCGGGCCGCCGCAGGGTACGCGCATTGCTCCGGTGCGCCATGGAGGTCCCTTCCAGCGCCGATGCCGGTGTTGCGCCGGCATCCAATGCCGAGGCGTCCTGCGACCGCAGCACCGCGGCAGCCACACGGCGCGACATCGTCGCGATCGGCACCTCCGCCGGCGGCGTCGTGCAGCACGACGAAGACCGCGCCGAGGTAGTCTTCCGGCAGCGCGGCCACCAGCTTTTTCAGCGCATCGATCACCGATTGCCGCTGGAAGGTATTGCGGCATTGCTGACGAGCCTGGTGCAGGAGGCTCCCGGCCCTTTTGAGCCGTGGGATGTTCCGCCCTCACTGGAGCACGAGGTGCAGATGGCCAGACTGAGCCGAAGCACGCACGCCATGGGCGGGCTGGGCCGGTTGTCGCCGTTCACCTGCCCGGCTTGCCGGGGCGCGCTGTGGGAGCTGGAAGAGGGCCAGCACCTGCGCTACCGCTGCCACACCGGCCATGGGTACTCGCAGGCCAGCCTGCTGGTCGACCAGGGCGTCGCCGTCGAAGAAGGCCTCTACACCGCGATGCGCGCAGTGCAGGAGAAGGCCGGTGCGCTGCGCCGGCTGGCCGAGCGCTGGCCCGACCGAATGCCGAGCGCGAAAGCGGAGTACGAGCAGCGCGCCAGCGAGCTCGACCAGTCCGCCGACGTGCTGCGCGCGATGCTCGCTGGGCAGAAGGCCTGAGCTGGCGGAGGGAGCGGGATTCGAACCCGCGGAGGGCTGTTAACCCTCACACGCTTTCCAGGCGTGCGACTTAAACCGCTCATCCATCCCTCCGCGTAGAAGGACGTGGCCGGCGATTCTATCGGCTCAGGCCTTCGCCGCTCCCCGCACCAGCGTCATCGCGGTACCGATGAGCGCGGCCACTTCCGACATGTTGCCGGGCACGATCATCGTGTTGTTCTTCTGCGCCAGGTGGGAATAGGCGTCGACGGCGCGCTCGGCCACCTTGAGCTGCACCGCCTGCTCGCCGCCCGGCTGCTGGATCGCGGCGGCCACCTTGCGGATCGCGTCGGCAGTGGCCTCGGCCACCGCCACGATGGCCGCTGCCTCGCCCTGCGCCTTGTTGATCTCGGCCTGTTTCTCGCCTTCGCTGCGCGCGATGAACGCCTCGCGCTCGCCGGTGGCGATGTTGATCTGCTCCTGGCGCCGTCCTTCGGAGGCGGCGATCAGCGCGCGCTTCTCGCGCTCGGCGGTGATCTGCGCCTGCATCGCGCGCAGGATCTCCGCCGGCGGCGTGAGGTCCTTGATCTCGTAGCGCAGCACCTTCACGCCCCAGTTGAGCGCCGCCTCGTCGAGCGCACTCACCACCGAGGCATTGATCAGGTCGCGCTCCTCGAAGGTCTTGTCGAGCTCCATCTTGCCGATCACGCTGCGCAACGTGGTCTGCGCCAGCTGCGTGATCGCCATCACGTAGTTGCTCGAGCCGTAGCTGGCGCGCATGGCGTCGGTGATCTGGAAGTACAGGATGCCGTCGACCTGCAGCTGCGTGTTGTCCTTGGTGATGCAGACCTGGCTCGGCACGTCGAGCGGGATCTCCTTCAGCGAATGCTTGTACGAGACGCGGTCGATGAACGGCACCAGGATGTTCAGTCCCGGCGCCAGCGTGCCGTGGTACTTGCCCAGCCGCTCCACCACCCAGGCGTGCTGCTGCGGCACGACCTTGAGCGAGCGCACCACGAAGATGGCGGCGGCGACGAGGATGACGATCGCGACGATTTCCATGGCTCTCCCTCGGGACGGTTGTTCAATCCGCGCGTTGCAGGACCAGTTCATTGCCGCGCACGGCCACGATCACATGCATGCCGGGCTGCGCCGGGCCGGAGCCCTGGTGCCGCGCCGCCCAGGTGGCGCCGCGATAGGCCACGTGCGCCGTGCCGTCAGGGTTCCACGCGCCCACCTGCACGCGCGAGCCGATGTCGAGGTTGACGTCGCGGTTGGACTCGGCCGGCGGCGCCTTGGGCTGGCGCTGGCGGTGCAGGCGCCACGCGGTGACCGCGCCGCCGCCGACGATGGCCGCCATCACGAGCTGCAGGGTGACGCCGGCGCCGGTGTGTGCAGCGAGCGCGGCGGCAGCGGCGCCCAGCGCCAGCATCAGGAGATAGAAGGTCCCGGTGGCCAGCTCGGCGGCGACGAGCCCGCCCGCAACCACCCACCACAAGGTGGACGACGCCCAACTCATAGACCTTTCCTCCCGCTGGAAATGTCGCGTGCGCGAGAGTGTAGCGACGCCGCGATCGTCATCAATCGGTCCTACACTTCCGCGCTCGCTCGCCATACCACTGCACCGGCCGGAGGCCACCCACGATGCTGCGTTTTCACTTCCCCATCGTCATCATCGATGAGGATTTCCGCTCCGAGAACGCGTCGGGCCTGGGCATCCGCGCGCTGGCGCAGGCGATCGAGAAGGAAGGCATGGAGGTGCTGGGCGTCACCAGCTACGGCGACCTGAGCCAGTTCGCCCAGCAGCAGAGCCGCGCCAGTGCGTTCATCCTGTCGATCGACGACGAGGAGTTCACTCCAGGTGGCCCCGACCTCGGCCCGGCGGTGGTGAACCTGCGCGTGTTCATCAACGAGATCCGCCGCCGCAACGCCGAGATCCCGATCTACCTGTACGGCGAGACGCGCACGTCGCAGCACCTGCCCAACGACATCCTGCGCGAGCTGCACGGCTACGTGCACATGTTCGAGGACACGCCGGAGTTCGTGGCGCGCCACATCATCCGCGAGGCGCGCAGCTACCTCGACGGCGTGGCGCCGCCGTTTTTCAAGGCGCTGGTCGACTACGCGCAGGACGGCTCGTACTCATGGCACTGCCCGGGGCACTCCGGCGGCGTGGCCTTCCTGAAGAGCCCGGTGGGGCAGATGTTCCACCAGTTCTTCGGCGAGAACATGCTGCGCGCCGACGTCTGCAACTCGGTGGACGAGCTGGGCCAGCTGCTCGACCACACCGGACCGGTGGCGGCCAGCGAGAAGAACGCGGCGCGCATCTTCAACGCCGACCACTGCTTCTTCGTGACTAACGGCACCAGCACCAGCAACAAGATGGTGTGGCACCACACGGTGGCGCCGGGCGACGTGGTGGTGGTCGACCGCAACTGCCACAAGAGCATCCTGCACTCGATCATCATGACCGGCGCGGTGCCGGTGTTCCTCACGCCGACGCGCAACCACCTGGGCATCATCGGGCCGATCCCGCGCGCGGAGTTCGAGCCCGAGACGATCCGCCGGCGCATCGCCGCCAACCCGCTGCTGGCCGGCAACGGCGACCGGCACAAGCAGCCGCGCATCCTGACCATCACGCAGAGCACCTACGACGGCGTGCTCTACAACGTGGACCAGATCAAGGCGATGCAGGATGGCTTCACCGACACGCTGCACTTCGACGAAGCGTGGCTGCCGCACGCCACCTTCCACGACTTCTACAAGGGCATGCACGCAATCGGCAAGGACCGGCCGCGCACCAAGACGTCGATGGTGTTCTCCACACAGTCCACGCACAAGCTGCTGGCCGGCCTGTCGCAGGCCTCGCAGATCCTCGTCGCCGACGCCGAATCGCGGCGTTTGGACCAGCATCTGTTCAACGAGGCCTACCTGATGCACACCAGCACGTCGCCGCAGTACGCGATCATCGCGAGCTGCGACGTGGCGGCCGCCATGATGGAGCCGCCCGGCGGCACCGCGCTGGTGGAGGAGAGCATCCTCGAGTCGCTGGAGTTCCGCCGCGCCATGCGCAAGATCGACAAGGACTGGGGCCGCGACTGGTGGTTCCAGGTGTGGGGCCCGCCCAAGCTCGCCACCGAGGGCATCGGCAAGCGCGACGACTGGATGCTCACGGCCAACGAAAAGTGGCACGGCTTTGGCGATCTGGCGCCGGGCTTCAACATGCTCGACCCCATCAAGAGCACCATCGTCACGCCGGGCCTCGACGTGACCGGCAAGTTCGCCAAGACCGGCATCCCGGCGGCCATCGTCACCAAATACCTGGCCGAGCACGGCGTGGTGGTGGAGAAGACGGGCCTCTACTCGTTCTTCATCATGTTCACCATCGGCATCACCAAGGGCCGCTGGAACACGCTGCTGACGGCGCTGCAGCAGTTCAAGGACGACTACGACCGCAACGCGCCGATGTGGCGCGTGTTGCCGGAGTTCTGCCAGCACCACCCCAAGTACGAGCGCATGGGCCTGCGCGACCTCGCGCAATCGATCCACGAGACCTATGCCAAGGGCGACATCGCCCGGCTCACCACCGAGATGTACCTGTCGGACCTGCAGCCGGCGATGAAGCCGGCCGACGCGTTCGCGCGCATCGCGCACCGCGACACCGAGCGGGTGCCGATCGAGGAGCTGGAGGGTCGCATCACCACCGCGATGCTGACGCCTTACCCGCCGGGCATCCCGCTGCTGATTCCCGGCGAGCGCTTCAACCGCCGCATCGTCGAGTACCTGCGCTTCGCGCAGGACTTCAACGCCAAGTTCCCGGGCTTCGACACCGACGTGCACGGCCTGGTCGAGAACGACACCGAGGGCTTTCGCCGCTCCTACTACGTGGACTGCGTGCGGACCTGACCACCCCCTATGGGTCCGGCAGCCGCTTGCTTCTCGCCTGGCGCGCCGCCAACTGCCCCGGCAGCGCCAGCTCCGGCCGCTACGGGCTCGGTGCCGCGCCGCCGCCGATGTGGCTGAAGCCGCCGTCGACGTAGACGATCTCGGCGCTGATGCCGCCGGCCAGGTCGGACAGCAGGAACGCCGCGGCGTTGCCCACGTCGTCGATCGTGATGTTGCGTCGGATCGGCGTGGCGGCGGCGAACTCGGCCTGCAGCTTGCCGAAGTCCTTGATGCCCGAGGCCGCCAGCGTCTTGATCGGCCCGGCCGAGATGCCGTTGACCCGCACGCCCCGGGCGCCCAGGCTCTGCGCCAGAAAGCGCACGCTGGCCTCCAGCGAGGCCTTGGCCAGGCCCATGGTGTTGTAGTTGGGCACGTAGCGCACCGCGCCCAGATAGGTGAGCGTCAGCAGCGCCGCGCCGCTGCGCAGCCGGGGCAGCGCCGCCTTGGCCATGGCCGGAAAGCTGTAGGCCGAGATGTCGTGCGCCACGCGGAAGTTCTCGCGCGTCATGCCGTCGAGAAAGTCCCCGGCGATCGCCTCGCGCGGCGCGAAGGCGATGGCGTGCACGAAGCCGTCGAACCCATCCCAGGCGTCGCCGAGCTGGGCGAACAGGCGTTGGATGTCGGCGTCGTTTGCGACGTCGCATTCGAACGTGAGCTTGGAGCCGAACTCGGCCGCGTATTCGGCGATGCGCTCCTTGAACCGTTCGCCCTGGTAGCTGAACGCGAGCTCGGCGCCTTCGCGGTGGCAGGCGCGGGCGATGCCATAGGCGATCGAGCGGTTGTTGAGCACGCCGGTGATCAACAGGCGCTTGCCGGAGAGGAATCCCATGTGGGGCGGCCGCTGCGGGAGTTTTCGAGGGCGGCCATTCTCGCATCCGTCAGGGCTGGCCGGGCCCGGACCTTGCCGGTATGGGTCTTGCAGGAGTAGAATCCCACCTTCGCTGGTGAAACGAAATGGGCGGATTCCTCCAGCCCATTTTTTTTGCCATCGGCGCTTTTTTTAGGAGCTTGGTGGAAGTTGGGCATCTCCATGCCGGAAACAGCAGTGTCGTGGCAGCAGGCGATCGACCGCACGGTCAGCGCGCTGGGCTATGAACTCGTCGACGTCGAACGCTCGGCGGGCGGCCTGCTGCGCGTCACGATCGACCGTGTGCCCGGCAACCGGTATGAAAGCGCCGGCGACGCCGTCACGGTGGACGACTGCGAGCGCGTCACGCGCCAGTTGCAGTACGCGCTCGATGTCGACGGCATCGACTATGCGCGACTCGAGGTGTCGTCGCCCGGGGTCGACCGGCCGTTGAAGAAGCCGGCCGATTGGGATCGGTTTGCCGGCAGCGAGGTCGATCTGACGCTGCGCTCGCCATTCCAGGGCCGCAAGCGCTGGCGTGGCGTGCTGCAGCCGCGCGATGCCGGCTGGCGTCTGCTGCTGCCGCCGCCCGAGGGCAAGGCGGCGGGTGTCGCGCCGGCCGAAGCGCTGGATTTCGAGTTGAGCGAGGTGCGCGAGGCGCGGCTCGTTCCGCAGCTGGATTTCAAGGGCCGCCGCGCGCGGCCGGCCGCAGCTGCCCCCGAGGCCGGGCTTCGCCCGTCCGGCCCCCCGAGGGGGTCAGGCAAAGTGGCAAAGCCACATTCGCTTGAGGAGCAGCGGTGAAAGTCGAAGAAAGGCGATCGGAAGCAATGAACCGGGAAATGCTGATGCTGGTCGACGCGATCTCGCGCGAGAAGAGCGTCGAGCGCGATGTCGTCTTCGGCGCAGTCGAGGCCGCGCTCGCCCAGGCCACCAAGAAGCTACACGGCGGCGAGGTCGACATCCGCGTCGCGGTGGACCGCGACACCGGCGACTATGAAACCTTCCGCCGCTGGCACGTGGTGCCCGACGAGGCCGGCCTGCAGATCCCCGACGCCGAGATCCTGCTGTTCGAGGCCAAGGAGCAGATCCCCGACATCGAGGTCGACGACCACATCGAGGAGCCGATCGACTCGGTGCCGATCGGCCGCATCGGCGCGCAGGCCGCCAAGCAGGTGATCCTGCAGAAGATCCGCGACGCCGAGCGCGAGCAGCTGCTCAACGACTTCATGTCGCGCGGCGACAAGATCTTCGTGGGCACTGTCAAGCGCGCCGACAAGGGCGACCTCATCGTCGAATCGGGCCGGGTCGAAGGGCGCCTGAAGCGCAGCGAGATGATCGCCAAGGAGAACCTGCGCACCGGCGACCGCGTGCGCGCCGTGATCCTGGGCGTGGATCCCACCGCGCGCGGCGCGCAGATCATGCTGTCGCGCTCGGCGCCGCAGTTCATGATGGAGCTGTTCGCGCAGGAGGTGCCCGAGATCGAGCAGGGCCTGCTCGAGATCAAGAGCTGCGCGCGCGACGCCGGCTCGCGCGCCAAGATCGCCGTGCAGTCGCACGATAAGCGCGTCGATCCGATCGGCACCTGTGTGGGCGTGCGCGGCTCGCGCGTCAACGCGGTGACCAACGAGCTCGCCGGCGAGCGGGTCGACATCGTCTTGTGGTCGGAGGATCCGGCCCAATTTGTCATCGGCGCGCTCGCCCCGGCCAACGTGCAGTCGATCGTCGTCGACGAGGAAAAGCACGCGATGGACGTGGTGGTCGACGAGGAGAACCTGGCCATCGCCATCGGCCGCGGCGGGCAGAACGTGCGCCTGGCCTCCGAGCTGACCGGCTGGCGCATCAACATCATGACCGCCGAGGAGTCGGCGTCCAAGCAGGCACAGGAGTCCGATTCGGTCAGGAAGCTGTTCGTCGAGAAGCTCGACGTCGACGAAGAGGTTGCCAACATCCTGATCGCCGAGGGCTTCAACAGCCTGGAGGAGATCGCCTACGTGCCGCTGCAGGAGATGCTGGAGATCGAGTCGTTCGACGAAGACACCATCAACGAGCTGCGCACCCGCGCCAAGGATGCGCTGCTGACGATGGAGATCGCGCGCGAGGAGCGCGTCGAAGAAGTGTCGCAGGACCTGAAGGACCTCGAAGGCCTGACGCCCGAGCTGATCGGCAAGCTGGCCGAAGGCGGCGTCAACACGCGCGACGACCTCGCCGACCTCGCGGTCGACGAGCTGCAGGAGCTGACCGGTCTCGCCGACGAGCCGGCCAAGACGCTGATCATGAAGGCACGCGAACACTGGTTCAGCACCTGACGCGCCCGACGAGCATTGACCACACACCGACGCCAAGGAACACCCTCAACATGGCCGTGACCACCGTTGCCCAGTTTGCCGCCGAGCTGAACCGCCCGAGTGCGGCTCTGCTCGAGCAGCTGCAATCAGCCGGGGTGGCCAAGAAGTCGCCCGACGACAAGCTGACCGATGCCGACAAGGAGCGCCTGCTCGAGTTCCTGCGCAGCGCGCACGGCACGTCGGGCGCCGAGCGCAAGAAGATCACGCTGACGCGCAAGTCCACCAGCGAGATCAAGCAGGCCGACGCCTCCGGCAAGGCGCGCACCATCCAGGTGGAGGTGCGCAAGAAGCGCGTGTTCGTCAAGCGCGAAGACACGCCCGTGGCCACGCCCGTCGAGGAGCCGGCCGCACCGGTTATCGACCCCGCCGAACTGCAACGCCGCGAGGCCGAAGCCGCACGCCAGGCCGAGCTGCTGCGCCGTCAGCAGGAAGACATCGAGCGGCGCGCGCGCGAAGAGCAGGAGCGCCGCGAGCGCGAGGCGGCCGCCGCCGAGGCGGCTGCCAAGGCCGCTGCGGCCGCCGCCGAGGCGCCCGCGGCGGCTGAAGCCGCAACCACCGCAACGGCCGCAACGCCGCCGGCCGTCACGCCGCCGGCCGTCACGCCGCCGGTCGCCACGCCGCCTGCGGCCGCGCCGGCGCCGGCCAAGCCGGCGCTGCGCGTTGTCAAGTCAGGCAGCGCCGAAGCCGCCGAGCGCGCCAAGCAGGCCGAAGCCGACAACCGCCGCAAGTCGGCCGAGGCTGAAGCCGCCGCGATCCGGGCGATGATGGCCGCGCCCAAGAAGGTGCTCACGGCCAAGAAGCCCGAGGAAGCCGCCAAGCCCGGCGAGGCGGGCAAGGAAGGCATCAAGGGCACGATTCACAAGCCCAAGGCCGCTGCCGGTGCCACCGCAGCGCCCGGCACGACCACGGCCAAGCCTGGCGACAAGAAGTCGGTCAAGTCGGAAAAGCTGTCGTCGAGCTGGGCCGACGATGCCGCCAAGAAGCGCGCGCTCAAGACCCGCGGCGACTCGGGCGGGGCCCGCGCCGGCTGGCGCGCACCGCGCGGCGCACGCAAGGGCGACCGCAGCGACGACGCGCCGGCGTTCACCGCACCGGCGGAGTTCGTGGTGCAGGAGGTGCACATCCCGGAGACGATCAGCGTGGCCGACCTCGCGCACAAGATGAGCGTGAAGGCCAGCGAAGTGATCAAGCAGCTGATGAAGCTGGGCCAGATGGTCACCATCAACCAGCAGCTCGACCAGGAGACCGCGATGATCGTGGTCGAGGAGATGGGCCACAAGGCGCTGGCGGCCAAGCTCGACGACCCCGAGGCGTTCACCGAGGAAGAGACCGCTGGCCAGGCCGGCGAGATGATGCCGCGCGCACCGGTGGTCACCGTGATGGGCCACGTCGACCACGGCAAGACCTCGCTGCTCGACTACATCCGCTCCACACGCGTGGCGGCCGGTGAGGCTGGCGGCATCACGCAGCACATCGGCGCCTACCACGTGGAGACGCCGCGCGGCACGATCACATTCCTTGACACGCCGGGCCACGCCGCGTTCACGGCGATGCGCGCGCGCGGCGCCAAGGCCACCGACATCGTGATCCTGGTGGTGGCGGCCGACGACGGCGTGATGCCGCAGACCAAGGAGGCGATCCACCACGCCAAGGCGGCCGAGGTGCCAATCGTGGTGGCGATCAACAAGATCGACAAGCCCGAGGCCAACCTCGAGCGCGTGAAGAACGAGCTGGTTGCCGAGACCGTGGTGCCCGAGGAGTTCGGCGGCGATTCGCCCTTCGTGCCGGTGTCGGCCAAGACCGGTCAGGGCATCGACAACCTGCTCGAGCAGGTGCTGCTGCAGGCCGAGGTGCTGGAACTGAAGGCGGCTGCCGATGCGATGGCGCGCGGTCTGGTGATCGAGGCGCAGCTCGACAAGGGCCGCGGCCCGGTGGCGACCGTGCTGGTCCAGTCGGGCACGCTCAAGCGCGGCGACGTGGTGCTCGCCGGCGCCAGCTACGGCCGCGTGCGCGCGATGCTCGACGAGGACGGCAAGCCCACCACCGAAGCCGGACCCTCCATCCCTGTGGAGATCCAGGGCTTGACCGAGGTGCCGCAGGCCGGTGACGAGTTCATGGTGCTGGCCGACGAGCGCCGTGCGCGCGAGATCGCCACCTTCCGGCAGGGCAAGTACCGCGACGTCAAGCTGGCCAAGCAGCAGGCGGCCAAGCTCGAGAACATGTTCGAGCAGATCGGCGAAGGCAAGACGCAGACGCTGTCGCTGATCATCAAGGCCGACGTGCAGGGCTCGCAGGAGGCGCTGGCGCAGTCGCTGCTGAAGCTGTCCACCGACGAGGTCAAGGTGCAGGTGGTGCACGCCGCGGTCGGTGGCATCAGCGAGAGCGACGTCAACCTGGCGATCGCGTCGAAGGCCGTGATCATCGGCTTCAACACGCGCGCCGACGCCGGTGCACGCAAGCTGGCCGAGAACAACGGCATCGACATCCGCTACTACAACATCATCTACGACGCCGTCGACGAGGTGAAGGCTGCAATGGCCGGCATGCTGGCGCCGGAGCAGAAGGAAGAGGTCATCGGCAACGCCGAGATCCGCCAGGTGTTCCGCGTCAGCAAGGTGGGTGCGATTGCCGGCTGCATGGTCACCAGCGGCATCGTGCGGCGCGGCGCACGCGTGCGCGTGCTGCGCGACAACGTGGTCGTGTTCACCGGCGAGCTCGACAGCCTCAAGCGCTTCAAGGATGACGTGCGCGAGGTCAAGGAAGGTTTCGAGTGCGGTCTCAACATCAAGAACTACAACGACATCGCCGAGGGCGACCAGCTGGAGTTCTTCGAGATCAAGGAAGTCGCCCGGACACTTTAGCCCCCACGCTCCCTCCGGTCGCTGCCCCCCGAGGGGGCTCACGCAGCAGACCGGCGGAGCCGGATCTGCGCGTGACCTTGGGGAAGCCCCGCTGGAGCGGGGTTGATTGGTAGGTTTCATGCGCCACAAGAAGTCGATCCCCAACCGCAGCTTTCGCGTCGCCGACCAGATCCAGCGTGATCTGGCCGAGCTGATCCGCGAGCTGAAGGATCCGCGCATCGGCATGGTCACCCTCAACAGCGTGGAGGTCTCGCCGGACTATGCGCATGCGCAGGTGTACTTCTCGCTGCTGGTCGGTGACCCGGTGGCTTGCGAGGCCGGTCTCAACGAGGCGGCCGGCTGGCTGCGCAACGGCCTGTTCAAGCGTCTGGCCATCCACACCGTGCCGACGCTGCACTTCCACTTCGACAAGACCACCGAGCGAGCGGCCGATCTGAACGCGCTGATCCGCAAGGCCAATCAAGGCCGCTCCGGCGAGGACGGCTCGTGAAGGCACAACGCCGCGCCGTGCATGGCGTGCTGCTGCTCGACAAGCCGGTCGGCATGACGAGCAACCAGGCTTTGCAGCGCGCCAAGCGGCTGCTGCGCGCCGAGAAGGCCGGACACACCGGCACGCTCGACCCGCTGGCCAGCGGGCTGCTGCCGCTGTGCTTCGGCGCCGCCACCAAGTTCGCGCAAGCCTGCCTCGACGCCGACAAGTGCTACCGCGCCACGCTCGCGCTCGGCGAGCGCACCGCGTCGGGCGACCGCGAGACCCCGGTGATCGAACGCCGCAGCATCAGCGTGGATCGCGCCACGATCGACGCGGCGCTGCAACGTTTCATCGGCGCCATCGAGCAGGTGCCGCCGATGCACTCGGCGCTGAAGAAGGATGGCAAGGCGCTGTACGACTACGCACGCGCCGGCGTCGAGGTGGCGCGCGAGCCGCGCCGCGTGACGATCCACCGCATCGACGTGGTGTCGTGGCACGGCGCCGAGCTGGTGCTCGACGTCTCGTGCAGCAAGGGCACGTACATCCGTGCGCTGGCCGACGACATCGGGCAGGCGCTCGAGTGCGGCGCGCACCTGTCGGCGCTGCGCCGAACCGCCGCGGGTCGGCTCGACCTGCGTGATGCCATCACGCTCGATGCGCTCGATGCGATGGAAGCAGCCGCCCGCGACACGCGGCTGAAGCCGACCGACTGTCTGCTCGCCGAGTGGCCCGCCGTGCGTCTGCCATCCGAGGAAGCCGGGCGCTTCCTGACGGGCCTGCGCCGCCGCATCGATGGCGCCGACGCCGCTGCGGTGCGTGTGTACGGCAGCGAGCCGCATGCGTTTCTCGGCAGCGCCCACATCAGCGCCGGCGAGCTGATCGCCGACCGATTGTTGAGTCCCCTCGAAGTGCAAGCGACGATCGTTGCTGAATCCGAATCCGTATGAACACCCAGATCCGCAACATCGCCATCATCGCCCACGTCGACCACGGCAAGACCACGCTGGTGGACCAGTTGCTGCGCCAGAGCGGCACCTTCCGCGAGAACCAGCAGGTGGCCGAACGCGTGATGGACTCCAACGACCTCGAGCGCGAACGTGGGATCACCATCCTGGCGAAGAACTGCGCGGTCACCTGGAACGGCACGCACATCAACATCGTCGACACGCCAGGTCACGCGGACTTCGGCGGCGAGGTCGAACGCGCGCTGTCGATGGTCGACGGCGTGCTGCTCCTGATCGACGCCGTCGAGGGCCCAATGCCGCAGACGCGCTTCGTCACCAAGAAGGCGCTCGCGCTGGGGCTCAAGCCGATCGTGGTGGTGAACAAGGTCGACCGGCCCGGCGCGCGCTGCGACGAGGTGATCAATGCCACCTTCGACCTGTTCGACAAGCTCGGCGCCAGCGAGGAGCAGCTCGACTTCCCGGTGGTCTATGCGTCCGGCCTGAACGGCTGGGCCAGCATGAACGCCAACGAGGTCGGCACCAGCATGGCGCCGCTGTTCGAGGCCGTGCTCCAGCACGTGCCCGCGCATGCCGGCGACGCGGACGCGCCGCTGCAGCTGCAGATCGCATCGCTCGACTACTCGAGCTACGTCGGCCGCATCGGCGTGGGCCGAGTCAACCAGGGCACGATCAAGCCGGCGATGGACGTGGCCGTCTGCGAGGGCGTCAGCGGCACGCCGCGCAAGGCGCGCATCAACCAAGTGCTCACGTTCGAGGGGCTGGAGCGGCAGCAGGCCGCGAGCGCCGGCCCGGGCGACATCGTGCTGGTCAACGGCATCGAGGACATCGGCATCGGCATGACGATCACCAGCCTCGACGATCCCAAGCCGCTGCCGCTGCTGCAGGTCGACGAGCCGACGCTGACGATGAACTTCTGCGTCAACACCTCGCCGCTGGCCGGGCGCGAAGGCAAGTTCGTCACCAGCAGGCAGATCCGCGACCGGCTCGATCGCGAGCTGCAGAGCAACGTGGCGCTGCGCGTGAAGGACACCGACGAAGACGGCGTGTTCGAGGTCTCGGGCCGCGGCGAGCTGCACCTGACCATCCTGCTGGAGAACATGCGCCGCGAGGGCTACGAACTGGCCGTCTCGCGCCCGCGCGTGGTGTTGCACGAGGTGGACGGCCCCAACGGCATGGAACGGCACGAGCCGATCGAGCTGCTGACCGTCGACGTGGAAGACCAGCACCAGGGCGCGGTGATGCAGGAGCTGGGGCAACGCAAGGGCGAGCTGGCCGACATGCAGAGCGACGGCCGCGGCCGCGTGCGACTCGACTACCGCATCCCGGCGCGCGGGCTGATCGGCTTCTCGACCGAGTTTCTCAACATCACACGCGGCACCGGCCTGATGAGCCACATCTTCGACGGCTACGAAGCGTTCAAGGGCGACATCGGCGGGCGCAAGAACGGCGTGCTGATCAGCCAGGAAGACGGCGAGATCGTCACCTACGCACTCGGCAAGCTCGACGACCGCGGTCGCATGTTCGTCAAGGCTGGCGATCCGGTGTACGAAGGCATGATCGTCGGCATCCACAGCCGCGACAACGACCTGGTGGTCAACGCGGTGCGCCAGAAGCAGCTCACCAACTTCCGCGTCTCGGGCAAGGAAGACGCGATCAAGATCACGCCGCCGATCGAGCTGACGCTGGAGAGCGCGGTGGAGTTCATCGCCGACGACGAGCTGGTCGAGATCACGCCGAAGAGCATTCGGCTGCGCAAGAGGTTTTTGAAGGAGCATGACCGCAAGCGTGCGGCCCGGGAGGCTGCCTGACTGCCGGGTTTGCGCAGGCGAAGGCCTTCGGCTTCGCCGTGGCGTTTGCTCCCCCGAGCCTCCTCCGAGCGGGGGCTCCAGCCTGACAGGCGCCCGGGCCGCTGCGCGGCCCTCGAAACCCAGACAGCAATGAGCCACACCAAGGCTGTGTTCCTGATGGTCCTCGTCACGCTGATGTGGAGCATCGCAGGCGTGGTCACGCGGCATCTGGAAGCGGCGCGAGCGTTCGAGGTCACGTTCTGGCGCAGTGGGTTCACCGTGCTGGCTCTGACGGTGGCGCTGTCGGCGATGCGCGGCGCGGCCTGGTGGCGCGAGGTCCGGCGCGGGCGCTGGCCGTTGTGGGTGTCGGGCCTGTGCTGGTCGGTGATGTTCACCGCGTTCATGGTCGCGATCACGCTGACCTCGGTGGCCAACGTGTTGGTCACGCTGGCCATCGCGCCGCTCGTCACGGCGATCTTCGCGCGCATCGTGCTGCACCATCGACTGCCGCGGCGCACCTGGGTGGCGATCGCGCTGGCCGGCGTCGGCATCGCCTGGATGTTCGGCCGCGAGATGCAGCTCGGCTCGGGCGCGCTGGCCGGCATGGCGGTCGCGCTCGCGGTGCCGCTGGCAGGCGCGGCCAACTGGACCTTGCTGCAGCACATCTCGCACGGCAACGCCGACCCGGACGAGCCGTCGCACGACATGCTGCCGGCGGTGTGGATCGGCGCGGTGTTGTCCGCATTGGCCACGCTGCCGCTGGCCTGGCCGCTGCGCGCATCGGGCCACGACCTGGGCCTGCTCGCGCTGCTCGGCTTCGTGCAGCTGGCGATCCCGTGCCTGCTGGCGGTGTGGCTGACGCGCGTGTTGCCGGGTCCGGAGATCGCGCTGCTGGCGCTGCTCGAGGTGATCTTCGGCGTCGCCTGGGCCTGGCTCGGCGCTGGCGAGGCACCGAGCCAGGCCGCGCTCACCGGCGGCACGCTGGTGCTTGCCGCGCTGATCGGCAACGAACTGCTGGCGTTGCGCGCACGCCTCAGCGCGCTGGCACCTCAAGGCTAGACTGCGGCGCCGCACCGCATGCCGATCTCGTTGCCAGACCTGCATTCCTCGCACACCGCCGATCCTGACGCGCCGGTGGTGATGCGCTTTCCCGCGGTCGGCGACCTGGTGCTGTTGACCGTGCTGCTCGAGTCGCTGTGGCGTCGCTACGGCAAGCCGGTGCATCTGCTGGCGTCGGGTGTGTGGACGCCGCTGTTGCTGCAGGCCGACCCGGCCGTGTCGGAACTGCGGCTCGTGTACAGCCGGCGTGCCCCGTTCTGGCTGATGCCGTCGCGCTGGGCCGCGCGCCGATGGCTGCGCGCGCACCGCGGCCCGATCTACCTGTGTGATCCCGACGCGCACGCCGAGCGCATCGTGCAGGAAGCCGGGTTGCCCGAAGACCACCTGGTGCGCGCCTGGAAACACTGGCCCGGCAACGAGGCCCACTGGGCCGACTGGTGGCTCGACGTGGCGCAACTCGATGCCGCGGCGGTGCCCGGCCCGGCGCACAAACCCCCGGTGGCGCCGCGCCCGCGCCTGCACGTACCGCCCGAGTGGCACGCACAGACACAAACGTGGCTTGAGCAGCACGGCTTGGCGACGCACCGCTTGGTGCTGCTGCAGCCCGGCCACAAGAAGACGCACAAGCGCGGCCGCATCGGCACCGCAAGACACGACAAGCACTGGCCGGCCGAGCGCTGGGGTGCGGTGATCCGCGCGCTGCTGGCCGAGTTGCCCGATGCCGCCGCGCTGGTCTGCGGTTCGTCGCGCGAGAGCGGCCTGGTGCAGGAGATCGTCGATGCAGCCGGCACGCCGCCGGCGCGCACACGCATCGTCAACGTGGCCGCGATGCAACCCACGCTGCAACGCGTGGTCGGCCTCACCGCTTGCGCACACAGCATGATCTCGGTGGACACCGGACCCGCGCACATCGCCGGCGCGATGGATTGCCCGCTGGTGGTGTTGTATGGCGAGGCCGGATGGCAGCGCTGGCGGCCGCGCCCGCCGAGCGACAACGTGCAGGTGCTCGGGCCGCGAGCCATGACGTTCGGCGCCGAGGTGATGAGCCTGAGCGTCGATGCGGTGCTGCAGGCATGGCGCGCGCTGCGGCCGCGCTCCATCGCTGCGCCTTCAGGCATGATCACCACGGCATGATGACGATCGAACGCAAGCGCCTGGCCGCGGCCCGCGTGCTGGTGGTCGGCGACGCCATGCTCGACCGCTATTGGTTCGGCGCGGTCGAGCGCATCTCCCCCGAGGCGCCGGTGCCGGTGGTGCTGGTGCAGCGCGAGGAAGAGCGGCTCGGCGGCGCCGCCAACGTGGCGCTCAACGTGCGGCATCTCGGCGCGCAGGCCACGCTGCTGACCGTGATGGGCGACGACGAGCCGGCGCGCGCCATCGTGCGGCTGCTGGAGCGCGAGGGCGTCGGGCGCGTACTCGGGCAGGATGCCGCGCTGCGCACGACGATCAAGCTGCGCGTGGTCGGCCGCTCGCAGCAGCTGTTGCGCGTCGACTTCGAGAACCGCCCCGATCACGAGCTGCTGGCGCAGATGCTCGGCGACTTCGAACGCGTGCTGACCGCGCACGACGCGGTGCTGTTCTCCGACTACGGCAAGGGCGGCCTCGCGCACATCGGCCGCATGATCGAGCTGGCGCGCACGGCCGGCAAGCCGGTGCTGGTGGATCCGAAGGGCCGCGACTTCTCGCGTTATGCCGGCGCCAGCGTGATCACGCCCAACCGCAACGAGCTGGCGCAGGCCATGGCGCCGTGGCACGACGAGGCGGAGCTGGCCGCAATGGCCGCGCGACTGCGCCGCGACACGCACATTGACAACCTGCTGCTCACGCGCGCAGAGGAAGGCATGACGCTGTTCGATGCACAGGGCGCGCTGCACGTGCCGGCACAGGCCCGCCAGGTGTTCGACGTGACCGGCGCGGGCGACACCGTGATCGCGACGATGGCCGCGATGCTTGCGGCCGGCCTGTCGGCGCGCGATGCGGTGCCGATCGCCAACCGCGCGGCCGGCATCGTCGTCAGCCGGTTCGGCACGGCGAGCGTCGCGTACGACGAGCTGTTCGGTGCGGAGCCGCAGCCATGAAAGTGGCCGTCACCGGCGCGGCGGGCATGATCGGCGCCAACCTGCTGCGCGGGCTCAATGCCATCGGCATCGACGACATCATCGCGGTCGACGACCTGACGCACGGGGCCAAGCACCGCAACCTGCGCGACGCACGCATCGCCGACTACTTCGACCGCAGCGAGTTCTACATGCGCTTTGCGCGCGGTGACTTCGGCCCGCTCGATGCCGTGCTGCACCAGGGCGCTTGCTCCGACACCATGGAGCACAACGGGCAGTTGATGATGGCGCTCAACTACCGCTGCACCAAGGACCTGCTCGATGCCTGCCAGGCGCGCGGCACGCGGCTGATCTACGCGTCGTCGGCCGCGGTGTACGGCGGCAGCACGGTGTTTCGCGAGGCACCCGAGCACGAGCGTCCGCTCAACGTCTATGGCTACTCCAAGCTGCTCGCCGATCAGGTGGTGCGGCGCATGCTCAAGGGGGCCAGCGCGCAGGTTGTCGGCCTGCGCTACTTCAACGTGTACGGGCCGCACGAGCAGCACAAGGCACGCATGGCGTCGGTGGCGTTCCATCACAGCACGCAGTTCCGGGCGGAAGGGCGCGTGCGGCTGTTCGGCGCCTACGGCGGTTATGGTCCCGGCGGGCAGCTAAGAGACTTCATCCACGTCGACGACGTCGTGGCTGTGAACCTGTGGTTTCTGGCGCACGGCAGCGTCAAGGGCGTGTTCAACGTGGGCACCGGCCGTGCCCAGCCGTTCAACGACGTGGCGCATGCGGTGGTCAACGCATGGCGCGTGCGCGCCGGCGAGGCCGCGCTGCCGCTGGATCAGATGGTGGCGCAGCGCCTGGTCGAGTACGTCGACTTTCCTCAGGCACTGGTCGGCAAGTACCAGTGCTTCACGCAGGCCGACCTGACGGCATTGCGCGCCGCGGGCTGCGACCACGCCTTCATCGACGTGGCCACCGGCGTGCGGCGCTACGTCGACTGGCTGGCCGCGCAGCCGGCGGATTGATTCACAGGCCCAGCGACTCCTCGACCAGCGCGCACAGCGTGTGGCCGATGAAGATGTGCGCTTCCTGGATGCGGGCGGTGGTCGGGCTCGGCACGACGATCGCGACGTCGCTCAATCCCTTGATCGGCCCACCGTCGCGACCGAGCAGCCCCACCACGCCGATGCCCAGCTCGCGCGCCGCGCTGGCCGCACGCTGTACGTTGGGCGAGCGCCCTGAAGTCGAGATCGCCACCAGCACGTCGCCGGCCCGACCCAGGCCGCGCAGCTGGCGCTCGAACACCTGGTCGAACGCATAGTCGTTGGCAATGCAGGTCAGCGCCGAGCTGTCGGTCGACAGGGCCAGCGCGGCCAGCGGGCGCCGGTCATCGACAAACCGACCGGTGAGCTCCGACGCGAGATGCTGGCTGTCGGCGGCCGAACCGCCGTTGCCGCAGAACATGACCTTGCCGCCGTTGCGCAACGCCGCGGCGATCAACGCCGCCGCACGCTGTACGTCGGGCGCGAGCGCGTCGAGCTGCGCGAACAATGCCCGGTGCTCGGCCAAGTGATCGTCAAACGGTAGACTCAATGCCGACTCGATCGAAACGAACAGGTCCGCGCATTGTGCCGCCAGCCGAATCGCCCAAGTTCCTGAACCGCACCGCGCTCGACGCCAAGCGCGACTGGACGCGGCCCTTGGTGTTCACCAACGGCGTGTTCGACGTGCTGCACCGCGGGCACGTGAGCTACCTGGCACAGGCGCGTGCGCTTGGTGCCGCGCTGCTGGTGGCGGTCAACAGCGACGCGTCGGCGCGCGCGCTCGGCAAGGGGCCCGGCCGGCCGTTGAACAACGAGCTGGACCGCGCGCTGGTGGTCGCGGCGCTGCAATCGGTGGACCATGTCGCGCTGTTCGACGAGCCGACGCCTTGCGAGCTGATCGAGCGCATCCGTCCTGACGTGTACGTGAAGGGCGGCGACTACGACGTCGATCGGCTGCGCGAAGCCGCGCTGGTGCGCAGCTGGGGCGGTCGGGCGGTCGCGCTGCCGTTCGTCGACGGCTACTCCACGACGCGGCTGGTCCAGCGCATCCGCAAAGCCTGACACACGCCGTGACGCGACAGCGCGCCGTGTTCCTCGACCGCGACGGCGTGATCAACGTCGATTTCGGCTACGTGCACAAGGTGGAGCAGTTCCGCTTCATTCCCGGCAGCGACGAGGCGATGGCGCGCTTGCAGGCGGCGGGTTGGCGCCTGGTGGTCGTGACCAACCAGAGCGGTCTGGCGCGCGGACTGTATTCGATCGACGACTACGAACGCTTCACCACGCACTTGCGTGCGCAGCTGGCCGCAATCGGCGTGCAGCTCGATGCGGTGCTGCACTGCCCGCATCTGCCCGATGCGGCCGTGCACGCCTATCGACGGGCGTGCGATTGCCGCAAACCGGGACCTGGCATGTTGCTGCAAGCGGCACGCGAGCTTTCGCTCGACCTGTCGGCCAGCGTGATCGTCGGCGATCGCCTGAGCGACGTGCAGGCGGGTCGGGCTGCCGGCGTGGGCCACTGCGTGCTGGTGAGAAGCGGCCACGCGCTCGAGCCGGGCGACAGCCGGCATGCCGATGCGGTGTACGACGACCTGGCCGCATTCGCCCGCGCATGGGTGTCTGGCCAAGACCACAGACGGGGGGCAGGCTAGGGAAGGCCCTCCAGTCGGCTCTGCATCGCGTGGGTAACATGGGCCGTCGCGATTCTCGGAAACAGCGCCACCGGCGCCCGGCATGAAGGCCCAAGACCAAGCCGCAACGTTCTCGACACCGAATTCGGCCCCCGATCAGGCGCGGGCCCCTGGCCCTTTGCTGATGCTGATGGAAGCGCGCGCGCCGTGGGAGGCCGCCGCGTTGCTGGCCGCCGCGCCTTGGCTGAGCCGGCTGCCGCCAGGCGACGGCCACCCGGTGCTGGTGTTTCCCGGACTGGCGGCGTCGGACCTTTCCACGCTGCCGCTGCGCCGTTTCCTGCGCCGGCGGGGCCACTGGACGCACTCGTGGCGGCAAGGGTTCAACTTCGGTCCGCGCAACGGCGTGCTGCAGGCCTGCCGCGGGCGCGTGCAGCAACTCGCCGAGCGCCACGGCTGCAAGGTGAGTCTGGTCGGCTGGAGCCTGGGCGGCGTGTACGCGCGTGAGCTGGCCAAGGAGTTGCCGCACCTGACGCGCTGCGTCATCACGCTCGGCTCGCCGTTTGCAGGCCACCCGCGCGCCACCAACGCCTGGCGCGTGTACGAGTGGCTGAGCGGCCAGTCGGTGCACGACAACCACGAAATGCACCGTCAGCTGCGCGAGGCTCCGCCGGTGCCCACCACGTCGATCCTGTCGCGCAGCGACGGCGTCGTGGCCTGGCACTGCAGCGTCAACGAACCGCGCGCGCACACCGAGAACATCGAGATCGCCGCCAGTCACGTCGGCATGGGCGTCAACCCGCTGGCGCTGTACGCGGTGGCCGACCGCCTGCGGCAGGATCCCGAGCGCTGGCAACGCTTTGACGTGAGCGGTGCGCGGCGCTGGTTCTTCAGGCACACCGCCGCATCGCGCGCTGCCGGCGCTTGACGGCCCGGGCCGCCGGCGGGTGGCCGTCTGTTGTCGTCTGTTGCCGAGCGACGCCGACCGTTCATCGGTTCGCCGGCACGGGTTTCTACAGTCTTGCTCGAGATCAAACCCCACGAGCAGACCGATGACCGCACCGCACGCCGACAGCGCCGACAACGTGACCCGCCTGGCACCAGCAGACCGCGCGCTGTGCGATGGTTGCCAGCAGCTGGCGCTGCCGAGCTTCGCGCAGGTCGACGCCGTCATGCCGTGGACGGCGCGTCGCATGCGCCGCGGCACCTACCTGCACCGCGCCGGCATGCCGGCTTCGGCGGTGTACGTGGTGCGCTTCGGTTGCCTGAAGTCCTCGATTCCCGGTGACAGCGGCGAGGAGCTGGTCCTCGACTTCCCGATGCGCGGCGACCTGATCGGCGCCGACGCGTTGGCCGGCCAGCCTTGCGCCACCGACGTGATCGCGCTCGAAGACAGCGAGGTGATGGCGTTGCCGCTGGCCGACTTCGAAGAAGCCTGCGCAAGCCTGCCCGAGCTGCGCCAGGACCTGTACCGTCATCTCGGCGCCGCGCTGCGCAAGGAACGCGAGCACCTCAAGCGCCTGGGCGGCATGCGCGCGGCGCAGCGCGTGGCGCGCTTCCTGTTCGAGCTGTCGACGCGTTACGCGTCGTTCGGCCAGTCATCGCGCGCGTTCTACCTGCGCATGAGCCGCGCCGAGATCGGCTCGTACCTCGGCCTCACGCTCGAGAGCGTGAGCCGCCTGCTGTCGCGCATGCATGACGAAGGCCTGATCAAGGTCAACCTGCGCCAGGTGGAGCTGCTCGACGTCGACGCGCTGCGCGCGATCGCGATCGGACCCGAGCCCAAGACGACCGACAGCCTGCCGCTGCAAGCGGCCGCGTGAGCTGATCCCTCGGGCGCGGCAGAGCCGGAGTTCGCTGAAAGAAGACTGCTCAGCGCCCGTCAAGGGCCAGGCGCACCGCGCGTGCCAGGTCGTCGCGCGAGTACGGCTTGCTGACCAAGGCCACGTCGGCGAGGTCGTCGTCCAGACCGGTCAAGGCATCGCGCGGGTAACCCGATGCGAGCAGCGCGCGCAGGGTCGGCACCTGCTGCACCGCGAGATGCGCCAGTTGCGGTCCGCTCAAGCCTCCGGGCAGCACCACGTCGGAAAACAGCAGGTCGAATGCCGGATCCTGGCCAAGCAGCTCGAGCGCTTGTGCGGCGTTGGAGGCTGCCACGACGCGGTAGCCGAGCGCTTCGAGAAACGCCTGGGCGAGCACCCGCACGCCTTCGTCGTCCTCGACCAGCAGCACGCGCTCGTGGCCGCCACGCCGTTCCTCTGACGCGGCTTCGGGCTCCATCAGGTCATCGACCTGGGGCAGGTACAGCTTGAAGGTGCTGCCCAATCCCGGCTCGCTGTATACGGCCACGCCGCCGCCGGTCTGCTTGACGAAGCCGTAGACCATCGCCAGGCCGAGGCCGCTGCCGCGACCGTCGCGTGTGGTGAAGAACGGCTCGAACACATGGCTCATCACCTCGGCATCCATGCCATGGCCGGTGTCCGAGACCGACAGCACCACGTAGCGTCCGGGCTTGAGCTCGCGCGTGTCGGCAGGGTCGTCGGCCGACACCGCCATCGCCTCGGCCTGCACCGAGAGGCGGCCACCGTGCGGCATGGCGTCGCGCGCGTTCAGCGCCAGGTTGAGCAGCGCGGTCTCGAGCAGGCTGGGGTCGGCCTGCATGATGAGATCAGGGTCGCACGCGCCGATCACCACCTGGATCGATTCGTCGAGCGTGCGCGTCAGCAACTCGGACCACGCCTGCAGAAAGGCATCGACCGCGATGGCCCGCGGCGCCAGAGGCTGTCTTCGCGCGAACGTGAGCAGCTGACGCGTCAGGTCGGCGCCGCGCCGCGCCGCATGCGTGGCGGCCGACGCGAGCTTGTGCGCGGCCGGTTGCGTCAGCAGCAGCTCGTCGAGCAGTTGCAGGTTGCCCAGCACGACCGTCAGGATGTTGTTGAAGTCGTGCGCCACCCCACCGGTCAACTGGCCCAGCGCTTCCATCTTCTGGCCTTGCGCAAGACGCTCCTCGCCTTGCTGGCGCTCCAGCACCACCGACAGCAGGTAGGCCACCGCCGTCAAAACGCTGACATCCTCGTGCGAGATGCGCCGCGGCTGGCGGCTGCATGCGGTGAGCACGCCAACCGTCTGGGCGCGCACCTGCAGCGGGACCGCCATCGCGCTGCGAAAACCGAAGCCGCGCATGATCTCGGCCCGCCAGCGCGGCTCGGCCTCGAGGTCTTCGATCACCAGCGGTTGGCCCGACGAGGCCACCCAGCCCGCCAGCGCCGCGCTGTCATCGGCCGACACCGGCGCCGCGCCGGACAGCGCGCCGAACGCGGCGCGACGCCGAAACTCGCGCCGGTCCTTGCTCAACATGAACAGCTCGCTCGCATCGCATTCGAGCGCCGCCACCAGGGTCTCGGGCGCGCGCTGCACGACACGCTCGAGATCCATCTCGGTGAAGGCCTCCTGGCTGAAGCGGCGCACCACTTCCTGGTATCGCGCCTGCTTGAAGGCGGCCTGGCCGCGATGCGTCGGGCCCAGGTCGCGCACGAACGCCGCCGTCAGGCCCTCGCCCAGCGGCGCAAGACCCACCTCGATCGGAAACTCGACCCCGTCGCGCCGCAACCCCACGAGGTTCAACCCGGTGCCCATCGGGCGCGCGCTCGCATGCGCCATGAAATGGCTGCGGTGGCTGGCGTGCGCCGCGCGATAGCGCTCGGGCAGCAAGTCCTCCACGCGCAACCCCTGCATGCGGCCGGCGTCGTGCGCGAACATCGCCTCGGCGCGTGGGTTGACCTGCACGATGCGCCCGTCGCCGTCGGCCACCACCACGCCGTCCGGCGCGGCCTCGATCAGGCGTCGGTGCAGGTCGGTCAACAAACCTTGCTCCGCGCTGCGCGCTCCGGGATTCGGGCTTGGGAGCGGCCCGGCGCGCTCACTGAACCCGCGCTCATGGCGTGGCGTGGTCGCGTCGCACGTCGGCCGTCCACACGTAGCCCGCGCCGCGCACGGCCTTGATCAGATCGGGCTGGGTGGCGTCGCGTTCGATCTTGCGGCGCAGCCGCACCACCTGCACGTCGATGGTCTTGTCATACGGGCCGGCATCGCGTCCGTGGGTGGCGTTGAGCAACTCATCGCGCGACTGCACTTTGTGCGGCGCCATCACGAACGCGAGCAGCAGCTCGTACTCGCCGCTGGTGAGGGGCACCTCTTCGCCGCCCTGGCGCTTGAGCGATCGGGCCTTGGTGTCGAGACGGAAGCCGGCAAAGTGCAGCACCGAGCCCGCCGCCGATGCGCCGCCGTGCGGCGGCGCGCGGCGCAGCACCGCGCGCACGCGCGCCAGCATCTCGCGCAGATCGAACGGCTTGGCCACGTAATCGTCGGCGCCCAGCTCGAGGCCCACCACCCGGTCCACCGCCTCGCCGCGGCCGGTGACGATGATGATGGCGCCGTGCCAGTTCTCGCGCAGCCAACCGGTGAGGTGCAGACCGTCCTCGCCCGGCAGGCCGAGGTCGAGCAGCACGAGGTCGAACGGCTCGCGCTGAAGGCGCTCGCGCATCTGCGCGCCGTTGGCGGCCGTGGCCACACGAAATCCGCGCGTTCCGAGGTATCCGCTCAGCAACTCGCCGACCTGCGGGTCATCGTCGACCACCAGCACGCTGGGGGTGGGGGCAGTGGAGGGGGGCGTAGCGGTCATCGACGACGACGGGCCGGGACGCACCCATTCTAGGGACCGTGCCAGGCCGCCCGGCCAAGTCAGGTTGGCCCTGGGGTTTACGGCAAGCGGTCGGGCGGCACGCCGCCGCATCGCTGCGGCCACCGCCTGCGGAACCGCCTGCGCCGGCTGCCGGTTCAGATCGGTGTCGTTCACCGACACCTTGTTGTGTGCACGCACGGCATCGACCAGCGTGGCGACGGAGCCGTCGTGCAGCTACGACGCCGTGGCCCACGACGTCGCGCAGCGTCCGCGCATCGATGCCGGTCATCGCGCCGGCCCCGCGCCAACCGTTGGCCGGCTTGATTGTGCGTGAGTACGGTGCCGCCGTGGCACGACGCGCCGTTGAGGTTTGCCGTCGCAAGGCTTTGTTCGATCGTCGGCCTGAGATCGAACAAGCCGATCGGGTGGCGCGGCCGGGCAAGCCCGCGGCCAGGGGTGCGGAAAACTCAGGTCGGCTGGGGTCGCGGGTTCGGTCGCGGCTGTTTAGCTGCCGCGCTCACGCCCGGCCGGCGCCCTGGCGCGCGCAGCGGGCAGTCCTGGCGGCGGCGTGAACCGGCCGTCGGCCTGCAATCCGGTGGGCACGCCGAGCCGTGCGGCCAAGCGAGCCGCGTCGTACGGGGCATGCACCTTCACGTCATTGTCGAAGTAGCAGTACACGTCGCGGCGGCGGCGCGGCGCATCGTGCGTCGCCACGAGCTGCGCATCGTGCACCTGTGCGCCGCGCGACCACACGTCGATGCGCTGTGCCCAGCGGTCGAGTGCCGCATCGCCGTAGCCGCTGGCATACAGCTCTTCGTCGCCGTGCAGACGAACGTAGACGAACTCGGCCGTCAGGTCTTCCATCAACGGCCAGCGCCCTGCGGTGTCGGCAACCACCAGCGCGATGCCGTGCTCGCGCAGCAGCTCGATGAACTCGGCATCGATGAACGTCGGATGACGGATCTCGACGGCGTGGCGCAGAGCGTGGTGCCGCTCCACACGCAGCCAGCTGCGCCCCTCGAGCCGACGGTCGCGGCGCTTCGCGAGCGCGATGCCGGCCTCGGTGTCCTGGGGCAGCGCGGCAAAGAACGCCGCGAATCGATCCGGCCTGTACGGCAGTTGCGGCGGGAACTGCCACAGGATCGGACCGAGCTTGGCACCCAACGCGAACGGACCCGACGCGAAGAAGTTGGCCAAAGCCTGCTCGAACCCCTTCAGGCGCAGCATGTGCGTGATGTAGCGCGGTCCCTTCACGGCGAAGACGAAGTCCTCCGGTGTGTCGTCGTGCCATGCAAGGTAGGACTCGGGTCGCTGCAGCGAATAGAACGAGCCGTTGATCTCGATCGTCGGCAGCATGCGCGATGCGAATGCAAGCTCACGGTGCTGCGCCAGTCCGGGCGGGTAGAACACGCCACGCCACGGCTCGTAGCGCCAACCCGAGATGCCGATGCGGACGTCGCCGCGTACCGAGGCCATACAGCAGCCTGAGCAACCGATGTGCCTATCGGGCACTGCAAGCAAGTGGCAGTGCGCCGCTTAACATTGCGCCATCGTGGATTCACCGGCTGCAAACCCGTGGCGCCTGTGCGTGGCGCCGATGATGGACTGGACTGACCGGCACTGCCGGTACTTCCACCGCCTGATCGCCCCGCGCACGCGGCTCTACACCGAGATGATCACCACCGGTGCGCTGCTGCACGGCGACGTGCCGCGCCACCTGGACTTTGATGGCGCCGAGCATCCGTTGGCGCTGCAGCTCGGTGGCAGCGAGCCCGCCGATCTGGCGCGCTGCGCTCGGTTGGCGGCGCAATGGGGATACGACGAGATCAACCTGAACTGCGGCTGTCCGAGCCCGCGCGTGCAGCGCGGCGCGTTCGGTGCCTGCCTGATGGCCGAGCCGACGCTGGTGCGCGATTGTGTGCGCGCGATGCGCGATGCCGCGGCGCTGCCCGTGACGGTGAAACACCGCATCGGCCTGGACCGCGTTGAGAGCCATGCCTTCGTGCGCGATTTCGTCGGCACGGTGGGAGAGGGCGGATGCAGCGTGTTCATCGTGCACGCGCGCAATGCGTGGCTCGACGGCTTGAGCCCCAAGCGCAACCGCGAGGTTCCGCCGCTGCGGCCCGACACGGTTCTGCAGCTGAAACGCGATTTCCCGCAGTGGACCTTCGTCGTCAACGGCGGCCTGACGCGGACCGAGCAGGTGGTGCACGAACTCATTCGTGTCGACGGCGTGATGATCGGCCGCGCGGCCTACCACGACCCGTGGCGCCTGCATGAGTGGGAGGCGGCCGCGTTCGGTTGCGAGGTCCGCGGTGCGATCGATCGAGAAGCTGTGGAGCGTGCGATGGTGCGCTACATGGCGCAGCAGGCCGATGCGCATGGCACGCCGTGGACAGCGATCGCACGTCACATGATGGGCTTGCACCTGGGTCAGCCCGGCGCGCGGCGCTGGCGGCAGGTGTGGTCGGACCACCGCCTGCGCGCGCTGGCACCCGATGAGGTGTCGGGGCTTGCGCGCCAGGCGCTGGCCGCCGAGCCGGCGCTTGACGTGCAGGCCGCCGGCTGAGCTACGGCGGACCGATGCCGGCAGGCACGGCATCGCGCCCCGCCGGCCATGTGGCCAGCAGCAAACCCAGCAGCGCCAGTGCAAACGCCGCGGCGTGCGCAGCGCCGAACGGCTCGCGCAGGACGATCACGCCGACCAGCGCCGCTGCAACGGGCAGCAGCACGGTGAACACGCCGGCACGCGACGCCGGCACGTGGCGCAGGCCGCGCATCCACAACCACACCGTGGCCACGCTGGCGGCGAGCGAGTAGAACAACAAGAGGCCCCAGGTCGGCGCCGCGACGGCGGCGAAATCAAACGACCACGCCTGCCAGAGACCGAGCGGTGTCACCAGCAGCAGGCCCCACAGGTTGATCAACGCGCTGATGCGGCGCGGCGACACCTGCGCCGCCAAGCGCTTGCCGATCACCACGTAGCTCGCCTCGCAGAACACGGCGCCCACCAGCAGCAGATGCCCGGCCATGCTGCGCCACGGCGTTTGTGCAGCGCCGGACGGCTCCGCGGGGCGAGCGACGGCCAGCAACGCAATGCCGAGCGCCGCGCATGCGATCGCCGCGGCCACGCGCCCGGAGATGCGTTCGTGCAAGAACATGCGCGACAGCAGCGCCACCGCGGCCGGAATGGCGGCCATCACCACACCGGCCGACACAGCCGAGCTCCACAGCACGCCATAGAGCATGCAGATGGAGAACAGGAAATTGCCGAGAAAGCTCTCCAGGAACAGCAGAGCGCGGTCATGACGCGACAGCGCGGTCTCGCCGGCCGCGCGCGGCACCCAATGCAGCATGGCCAGCGCGGCGATGCCGAAACGAAGCCAGGCGAGCAGGAAGACCGGGAACGCGCTCAACAGCAGCTTCGACAGGCCGACGTAGCTGCCGACCAGCGTCATGCTGAGCGCAAGGCAGGCATACGCAGCCCACGGCGCGTTCATGGCCTGCGGATGGTACCGGTGCGGCTGGGATGCGTGCGCGGCCGGGCGCTGCGTCACGCAGCGCGCTGGATCGCACCGCGCAGCATGTCGACCATCTGGTCGATCTGCTGGCGCTCGACGATCAACGGCGGCGACAACGCGATGATGTCGCCGGTGGTGCGCACCAGCACACCCTTGTCGAAGCAGTCGAGGAAGACGTTGAACGCGCGCTTGGCCGGCTCGCCGGCGATCGGCTGCAGTTCGATGCCGCCCACCAGGCCGAGGTTGCGAATGTCGATCACGTTGGGCAGGCCTTTCAGCGAGTGCAGCGCTTCGCCAAAGTAGCCCTGCAGCGTGGCCGCCCGCGTCAGCAGCCCTTCTTCGGCATAGGTGGCCAGCGTGCCAAGGCCCGCCGCGCAAGCCAGCGGGTGTGCGGAGTAGGTGTAGCCGTGAAAGAACTCGATCAGGTGCTCGGGCCCGTTCATGAACGTGTCGTGGATCACCTGCTTGACGAACACGCCGCCCATCGGCACGCAACCGTTGGTGAGGCCCTTGGCCACCGTCATCAGGTCGGGCGTGACGCCGAAGGTCTGCGCCGCAAAGGGCTGACCGGTGCGGCCGAAGCCGGTGATGACCTCGTCGAAGATCAGCAGGATGCCGTGCCTGTCGCAGATCTCGCGCAGGCGCTGCAGGTAACCCTTGGGCGGCAGGAAGACGCCAGCCGAGCCTGCGATCGGCTCGACGATCACGGCGGCAATGGTCGAAGGATCGTGCAGCGCACACAGGCGCTCGAGATCGTCGGCGAGATCGGCGCCATTCTCGGGCTGGCCCACCGAGAACGCGTTGCGTGAGAGGTCATGCGTGTGCCGGATGTGGTCCACGCCGGCCAGCATCGCGCCGAACATCTTGCGATTCGAGACGATGCCACCCACCGACAGCCCGCCAAAGTTCACGCCGTGGTAGCCGCGCTCGCGTCCGATCAGGCGCGTGCGATGACCTTCGCCGCGCACCCGGTGATAAGCCAGCGCCATCTTGAGCGCGGTGTCGACCGATTCGGAGCCCGAGTTGGTGAAGAACAGCTTGGTCATGCCCGCAGGCGCCAACTTCACCGCCTCTTCGGCCAACTCGAACGCCTTGGGATGCGCCATCTGGAACGGCGGCGCGAAGCCCATCTCAGCGGCCTGCTGCTGGATGGCCTGCACGATCCTCGGTCGCGCATGGCCGGCGTTCACGCACCACAAGCCCGCCACGCCGTCGAGGATCTGGCGACCATCGTGGGTCCAGTAGTGCATGCCGCTGGAGCGCGCCAACAGGCGCGGCGCCTTCTTGAACTGCCGGTTTGCCGTGAAAGGCATCCAATAGGCATCGAGCTTCATTGTTGGTCTCCGGGTCGGTGCGGCGGGTGGCTTGACCCATTGTGCCTTCGCCGGCGTGCGGCCGCCCGGCGCGCGCGGCATCATCGGTACCGCTGCCGCAAGAGGGAATCCAATGGCACCGGTGTTGATCCTGCAATTCATGGCCGATGACGGCCCGGCCTTTCTCGGGACGTGGCTGCGGCGTCATGGCATCGGCGCCGATGTGCGTTGCGCTGCCAGTGGCGCTGTCTTTCCGGAGGAGATCGGCGGCTATCGGGCGCTCGCGCTGCTGGGGGGCGCCATGAGCGTCAACGACGAACACCCCTTTCTTCGCACGGCCGAGCGCCTGATCGGGCAGGCGATGGCGCGCGACGTTCCGGTGCTCGGGCATTGTCTGGGCGGCCAGTTGATGGCGCGCGCACTCGGCGCGAAGGTCGCGGCATCGCCGGCCCCGGAGATCGGCTGGCAACGCGTCGAGTGGTTCGATTCGCCGCAGGGCCGCGCATGGTTCGGGCCCCAACCCGCACACCATGTGTTCCACTGGCACTACGAGGCGTTTGATCTGCCGAGCCAGGCGGTGCCGCTGGCGACGAATCCAGCTTGTCGACACCAGGCGTTCTCGATCGGCGTTCACCTGGCGCTGCAGTTCCACCTCGAGGTCGACGACCCCAAGGTGCGGCTGTGGCTGTCGCAAGCCGAGCCCGAATACCTCGAAGCGCAGCGCCACCATGCGAGCGTGCATGGAGAGCAGCGTGTGCGCGACGACACGGCGCGCCACTTGCGCGCTCAGCAGCGCATGGCTGACCATGTATATGAGCAATGGCTTCAGCCGACCGGTGTTCTTTCATGATGCGGCAAACGCATTCCAAATTGCGGAATGACGCCGAAAGCCCATCGGAGATCGTCTTTCATGATGAATCGTGGTTTAACCACAATCCGGAACGATCACAGTAAATATTTGATTTATAAGAATAATAATTTCTGTCTTCTATAAGACAGAGCTCTTCCATCGACTGCTCCTCACGGCTAGGCTTGTGCCACGCAGCATTCAAGCCATCGGACCATTTTTTGAACCAAGGAGCCTGTCGATGACACAAGCAAGCCGTGAGCAACAAGCCGCCGCGCTCGAACGTGAGTGGGCGCAGGATTCGCGCTGGAAGGGCGTGAAGCGAGGCTACAGCGCCGCCGACGTCGTGCGGCTGCGCGGATCGCTGCCGATCGAGCACACGCTGGCCAAACGCGGCGCCGAGAAGTTGTGGACGCTGGTCAACACCGAACCCTTCGTCAACACGCTCGGCGCGCTCACCGGGAATCAGGCACTGCAACAGGTGAAGGCGGGCCTCAAGGCAATCTATCTCTCCGGCTGGCAGGTCGCGGGCGACGCCAACAGCAACGGCGAGATGTACCCCGACCAGTCGCTGTACTCGGTGGACTCGGTGCCCAAGGTGGTCAAGAAGATCAACAACACCTTCATGCGCGCCGACCAGATCCAATGGAGCGAAGGCAAGAACGACATCGACTTCTTCGCGCCCATCGTTGCCGACGCCGAAGCCGGTTTCGGCGGCGTGCTCAATGCGTTCGAGCTGATGAAGGCGATGATCGAGGCGGGCGCTGCCGGCGTGCACTTCGAGGACCAGCTGGCTTCGGTGAAGAAGTGCGGCCACATGGGCGGCAAGGTGCTGGTGCCGACACGCGAGAACGTGGCCAAGCTGGTCGCGGCGCGCCTGGCGGCCGACGTGATGGGCGTGCCCACCGTGCTGTTGGCGCGCACCGACGCCGAGGCGGCCGACCTCGTGACCAGCGACGTGGACGAAAACGACAAGCCATTCCTCACCGGCGAGCGCACGGTCGAAGGCTTCTACCGCACGCGCAAGGGCCTGGACCAGGCCGTGAGCCGTGGCTTGGCGTACGCACCCTACGTCGACATGCTGTGGTGCGAAACCGGCACGCCCGACCTCGCGTTCGCCAAGGCGTTTGCCGATGCGATCCACGCCAAGTTCCCCGGCAAGCTGCTGGCCTACAACTGCTCGCCGAGCTTCAACTGGAAGAAGAACCTCGACGACGCCACGATCGCCAAGTTCCAGCGTGAGCTGGGCGCCATGGGCTACAAGTTCCAGTTCATCACGCTGGCCGGCTTCCACAGCCTCAACTACTCGATGTTCGAGCTGGCGCACGGTTATGCGCGCAACAACATGAGCGCGTTTGTCGAGATGCAGGAGAAGGAATTCGCCGCCGCCGAGAAGGGCTTCACCGCGGTGAAACACCAACGCGAGGTTGGCACCGGCTACTTCGACGCGGTGACCACGACGATCGAGCGTGAATCGTCCACCGCGGCGCTGAAGGGCTCCACCGAGGACGAGCAGTTCTTCGACCAGAAGCACGGCTGAACCCGTTCGCAGAGGGCGGCATGACCGCCGCCTGCCGCATGGGCCCGACGGCCAAAAGCCGTCGGGCTTTCTTCTTGCCTTGGCGTTTCCTCCGTGGTGGCCTGGGGTCGCCGGTGCTGCAATCGCCGCCGTGCCGGCCGCAGCCGGCACGAGGAGGACGCGACATGAACAAGCGATTCGTCGTGGCTTGGGTGGTGCTGTTCGCCGTCTGGATGGTCAAGGACATGGTCGTGCACGGCATGTTGCTCGGTCGCGACTACGGGGCATCGCAGCAGCTGTTCCGACCCGAGGCCGATGCACAGTCGTATTTCGGCTGGATGGTCCTGGCGCACGTGCTGCTGGCCGGTGCCTTCGTCTGGATCTACCAACGCGGCATTGCGCCCGACAAGCCGTGGCTGGAGCAGGGCATCCGCTACGGCATCGCCGTGGCCCTCCTGACGGTCGTGCCGACCTATCTCATCTACTTTGCCGTGCAGCCGCTGCCCGGTGCGCTGGTGGGCAAGCAGATCGTGTTCGATGCGATCGGCCTGCTCCTGCTCGGCATCGTCGTGGCGTGGCTGCACCGGACCAAGCCTGCGCCGTGAAGCCGCGTCACATCGACTCTTCCAGCATGCGCCGGTAGTCGTCGCGGCTGGCGAGGCGCGGGTTGGTCTTGTGGCAGTGGTCAGCCAGCGCGCCGTCGATCACGCGCTCGAACAGATCGGGTGTCACGCCCATCGCCCGCAGACCGCTCGGCAGCCCGAGGCGAGCGTTCATGTCGCGGATCGCATCGGCCACCGCGTGGCCCTGCGGATCGCAGCTCCCCAAGGCCATTGCGTGCGCCATGCGCTGCAGTCGGCGCTCATCGCGCATTGACGGGGCGCTGGCGTTGAAGCGGACCACCGCGGGCAGGAACATCGCGTTGAGCGTGCCGTGGTGCAACCTGGGGTTCACGCCGCCCAGGCTGTGGCTGAGCGAATGCACGCAGCCCAGGCCTTTCTGAAACGCCATCGCGCCTTGCATGCTGGCACTCATCATGTGCCAGCGCGCGTCGCGATCGGCTCCGTTGTGAGTGGCGCGTTCGATCTGCGACCACCCGCGTTCCAGCCCGTCGAGTCCGATCCCATCGGCCGGCGGATTGATCGCCGGCGCCATGAAAGTCTCCATGCAGTGCGCGATCGCGTCCATGCCGGTGGCTGCGGTCAGCAGCGGCGGCAGGCCGAGCGTGAGTTCGGGATCCAGAATCGCAGTCTTGGGCAACAGATGCCAGCTGTGGAAGCCGAGCTTGCGGCCATCGTCCACGATCACGATGGCGCCGCGTGCCACCTCGCTGCCGGTGCCCGCGGTGGTGGGTATTGCGACCAGCGGCGCGACCTTGGACGTGATTTTCGGGCTGCCGCCTTCGATGGTGGCGTAAGTCTTCAGCGGTCCGTCATGCGTGGCGGCGATCGCGACGCCCTTGGCGAGATCGATGCTCGAGCCGCCGCCGACCGCTACCAGGCCATCGCATCGCTCGCGACGGAAGATCTCGGCCGCGGCGCGCACAGCAGCCTCGGTGGGATTGCTCGGCGTCTGGTCGAAGACCGCGTGTTCGCGATCGCCCAAGGCCTTGACCGCACGTTCGAACACGCCGGCCGCGCGCACGCCGGGGTCGGTGACGAGCAGTGGCCGGCGCATCGCGGCCGCATTGCATTCCTGTGGGAGCAGGGCGACCGCGCCGTGGTCGAGCTCGATCTGCGTCAAGTAGTAGATGCGTGCCATGGGATTCCTTGCAGGGGAGGCCGGTTGGGTATGCTTTGCCCATGCGGCAGCGCCGCACGGTCTTGAAGGATGCCATGACGACTGCGCGAACCGAATTCCGTTTCTTCGAACGCCTGCGCGTGCGCTGGGCCGAGGTCGACATGCAGCAGATCGTGTTCAACGCGCACTACCTGATGTACTTTGACACTGCGGTGGCGGGCTATTGGCGCGCGCTGGCGATCCCGTACCACGAGACAATGGCCTACCTCGCGGGTGACTTCTACGCGCGCAAGGCCACTGTGGAGTACGCCGCGTCGGCGCGCTACGACGACCAGATCGAGGTCGGCGTGCGCACGCAACGCATCGGCAACTCGTCGATGGTGTTGGGCTGTGCGGTCTTTCGCGGCGAGCAGTTGCTGGTGAGCGGCGAGTTGGTCTATGTGTTCGCCGACCCCGCCACGATGACCTCCAAGCCGATTCCACCGGAGTTTCGCGACCTGCTCAACGCGTTTGAAGCCGGCAAGTCGATGGTCGACGTGCGCGTCGGGCGCTGGAGCGAGCTCGGAGAGCCCGCGCGCAAGATCCGCTCGCAGGTGTTCGTCGACGAGCAGCACATCCCAGCGGAGATGGAGTGGGACGGTGCCGACGAGGACTGCGTGCACGCGCTGGCCTGCAACCGCTTCGGCCTGCCGCTGGCCACCGGACGCCTGCTGGAACACGTACCCGGCGTGGCCAAGATCGGTCGCATGGCCGTGCTGGCGCCGATGCGTGGCGGCCATATCGGCCGCGCGGTGCTCGACGCGTTGCTGCAGTACGCGCGCGAACGCGGCGATCGTGAGGCGCTGCTGCATGCGCAGCTCGGCGCGGCGCCGTTCTACACGCGGGCCGGATTCGTCGCGCGCGGGCCGGTGTTCGAGGAGGCCGGCATTCCACACGTGGAGATGGTGCGCGCTCTGTAGCGGGCAGCGAATCAATCGAGCGTGTCGAAGCGCTCGACGTGGCGTTCGCCCACCACGCAATCGTGCAGCGCCGGCGCACCGCGAGCGAGTTCTGCCTCCGAGGCTGCATCGACCGTGCCGGCGTAGGTCTCCATCAGCGTGATGACGGCGTCGTGCGCCTCGGGTCGGCGCAACACGCGTGCGTGGAGGCCGGGATGGCGAAGACACAACTCGCGCTGCCACGCCATCACCGTGTCGGCCGCACCGCGCCAGTGCGACTCAGGCACGCGGTAGTAGACGTACAGCTCGCGACGTGTGCTCAACCTGCTGGCTCACGCATCGGCCGTGGTGGCGACGGAGTAGGGCAGTTCGAGTCGATGCAGTGCGGCGCCTTGTGCGCCGCCCAGGTGGAGACTGCCGCTGTCGAGCGCGGCCAGCTTGACCTCCGCCAGCAGTCGCGTGCCCGAAGCATCGCTGGCGGCATTCACCACCATGCCGGCAGGCTGCGACGGGTCGCCGCTGTGGAACAGTTCCTGTCCGGGCCGTGCTTCACCATCGGTCGCAAACAGATGCATGCGCCGCTTCAGCGTCCCGCGATACTGGCTGCGCGCCACCACCTCCTGCCCCGGATAGCAGCCCTTCTGAAAGTCCACTCCGCCGACCCGCTCGAGATTGATCATCTGCGGCACGAACTGTTCGACCGTGGCTGCCGTGATGCGCGGCACGCCGCTGGCCACCTCGAGGCGCTGCCAGCGGCTTTCTTGGAGCGTGGGCAGCGGCGGGGCGCTCGCGTGCGCGGGCTGCACGAGCAGATGGCGCGCCACGCCCTCGGCGGCCGGCAAACCGAGCACCCAGGCACCATCGCGCATCGTGGCGCGGCCCGGCGAAACAGCATCTCCGGCAAGCCACTGCTGAGACACGGCGCCCGCCAGTCCCCACACGGTCCACTCGGAGGACGCATCGTCGAGTTTGCACTTGGCGCGCAGCACGTACATCGACAGGCGCTTGAGCAGCGTGACGGCGAGATCGGTGCTGCACAGCAACCCGAACGCGTCGTCGGCCATGCGCCAGACCCACAGGCTCGCCAGCAAGCGGCCCTTGGGCGAACAGTACCCGCTCAAGCGGACTTGATCCTTCGACAGGCCGAGCACATCCTGCGTCAACTGGCTCTGCAGAAAAGTACCCGCATCGGGCCCGCGTGCGCGCAGCAATGTCAAGTCGGACAGTCGCAATGCGCCGCCGTCGATCGAGGAGGAAGCCGCAGGGGTGCTCATTCAGGAACCTTCGGGCATCACCCTCCGGTATGCGCCCTTGGGGCGGCCCGGCGGGCTCATGGGTGCCGATTATCATCAGTGCCCATGGGCGCAGGCGCAGCAGGGACTCGGCGCAGCCGCGCACGAGGCGCGGCATGAAACTGTTGCGCCGCTTGATCGTGTTGTGCGCGCTGGCGTTGGCGGGCGCGGCGGCGTGGGTGTGGCATTGGCTCGATCAACCGATGCCGCTGGCGTCGAACAGCGTGGAGTTGTCGATCGAGCCCGGCACCAACCCGCGCGAAGTCGCCCATGCCTGGGTCCAAGCCGGCGTGCGCGTGCCGCCGCGCCTGCTGTACGAGTGGTTCCGCTGGTCGGGCGACGCGCGTCGCATCCGCGCCGGCAGCTATGTCGCCGGCCCGTCCGTGTCGCCCCGGCAACTGCTGGCCAAGATGGTGCAGGGTGACGAGGCCTTCGAGCGCGTGCGCCTGCTGGAAGGCTGGACCCTGAAGCAGTTCCGTGCCGAGCTGGCGCGTGCGCCGCACTTGAAGCCGGTAAGCGCAGGCATGAGCGATGCGCAGCTGATGGAGGCCATCGGCGCCAACGGCGTCGCCGGCGAAGGGCGCTTCTTTCCGGACACGTATGTCTACAGCCGAGGCGTCAGCGACCTCACCGTGCTGAAACGCGCGTATCAGACGATGCAGCGGCACCTGAACGCTGCCTGGGAGTCGCGCGGCAGCGAGTTGCCGCTGCGCACGCCGAACGAGGCGCTGATCCTCGCGTCGATCGTCGAAAAGGAAACCGGCAAGGCGAGCGACCGTGCGCAGATCGCCGGCGTGTTCACCAACCGCCTGAAGGTGGGCATGCCGCTGCAGACCGATCCGTCGGTGATCTACGGGCTCGGCGAGGCCTTTGACGGCAATCTGCGCAAGCGCGATCTGCTGACCGACGGGCCGTTCAACACCTACACGCGGCCGGGTCTGCCGCCCACGCCGATCGCGATGCCCGGTCTGGCGTCATTGAAGGCGGCTGTGAACCCGGAACGTACGAAAGCGCTGTACTTCGTGGCGCGCGGCGACGGCAGCAGCGTGTTCAGCGAATCGCTGCTGGAGCACAACCGCGCCGTCAACCAGTTCCAGCGAGGCGGGCGGTGACCGGGCGCTTCGTCACGTTCGAGGGCATCGACGGTGCCGGCAAGAGCTCGCACGTCGAAGCACTGGCACGCTGGCTGCGCGAGCGCGGCCACACCGTGGTGTTGACGCGTGAACCCGGCGGCACGCCGTTGGCCGAACGCGTGCGGGAGCTGTTCCTGCACGATGAAATGGACGCACTGACCGAGGCGCTGCTGGTGTTCGCCGCGCGGCGCGACCACCTGCGGCAGCGCATCGAGCCGTCGCTGGCGCAGGGCCACACGGTTCTGTGCGATCGTTTCACCGATGCCACGTTCGCCTACCAAGGCGCCGGGCGCGGCTTTGATTGGACCGTGCTGCAGCAGCTCGAACGCCTGGTGCAGGGTACACGCACGCCGGACCTGACGCTGTGGTTCGACGTCGAGCCGATCGAGGCGGCCACGCGGCGCGCCGCCGCGCGCGCCCCCGATCGCCTGGAGCGCGAGGACGAGGCGTTCTTCAAGCGCGTGCGCGACGGCTATGCGCGCCGCTGTGCCGAGCATCCGGCACGTTTTGTGCGCATTGATGCGCGCGGCAGCCTGCAGACCGTGTGGTCCCAAGTCGAGCATGAGGTGACGCGCCGTGGCTGGTGGTGAACCCGTGGGAGTGAACGACAACGGCGAGCTGCCGCTGCCGTGGCTGCGAGAGGCACTGGCTCACGCACAGCGGCTCACGCGCTCGCATGCCTTGCTGCTGCATGCCGGCGTGCCCACCGGCCAGTTCGAGCTCGCACTCGCCCTCGCGCAGGCCTGGTTGTGCGAGCAGTCCGACCGGGCGCCCTGCGGGCGTTGCGCGAGCTGCCGTTTGGCGCGCCAGCGCACGCACCCCGACATGCGGGTGGTGGTGCCTGAAGCGCTGCGTGTCGAGTTCGATTGGCTCACCGACGACGATCCGCTGCTGAAGGCGGGCACCAGACCGAGCCGCGAGATCAAGGTGGAGCAGGTGCGCGAAGCGATCGAATGGTCGCAGCGCAGCGCCGGCTCCAAGCGCGGACGTGCGCTGGTGCTGTATCCCGCGCAAGCGCTGAACATGGCCGCAGCCAACGCGTTGTTGAAGACGCTGGAAGAGCCCCCCGGCGACCTGCGCATCGTGCTTGCGGGCGGAGACCCTGAACGCCTGCTGCCCACGATCCGCAGCCGCGTGCAGCGCCTCGCCCTGAAGAGCCCCGACACCGCCACGGCACTGGCCTGGCTCCAGGCGCAAGGTGCGACGGCCGGAGCCCCGACGCTGGCAGTGGCGGGAGGCAGTCCGCTGGCGGCGCAGGCGCTGCTGGATGCGGGTTTCGCCGAACGAGATCTGCTGTCACTGCCGCGCGCCGTCGCACGTGGCGACGCGCAAGGGCTTGTCGGCAAGCCGCTGCCGATGGTGATCGACCTGCTGCTGCGCATCGCGCACGATGCGATGGCGCAGGCCGCCGGCTCGAGGCCGCGCTTCTTCGATGAGGCTCAGATGCCGCCGGCCGCGCCGCTTCACGCGCTGCAGGCGTGGCACCAGGAGTTGCTTCGTGCTGCACGTCACGACGAGCATCCTTGGAACGCGTCACTGCTGGTGGAAGCCCTCGTGACGAATGGCGCGCGATGCTGGGCATCGGAGCACAAGCCTGCCCGACGCGGCACAGGCCATTCGATACACTTGGCCGGATGAAGACCCCCAGGCTCGCTTCGCTCGCTGCCCCCAGGGCTGCGCAGGAGCCCGTTCGTGGCTCCAGGAGCGCATCAGCGGCTTCGGGCGGACGGGCACCGCGGACATGAGCGAGCCTTCAGGTCGCGCAGTCAACGCCGGCGCGGTTGCATCGCGCCCGAGCGTGATCCAGCTCGTGTTTCGCGAGAAGGGCGCGCTGTACGCCGCCTATGTTCCGATCCTGCTCGACGGCGGCTTGTTCGTGCCGACCACGCGCGAATACAAGATCGGCGAAGACATCTACCTGCTGCTGTCACTGCCGGACGATCCGCAGCGCTATCCGGTCGCCGGCAAGGTGGCGTGGATCACGCCGGCCAATGCGTCCGGCGGCCGCACGCAGGGCGTGGGCGTGCGGTTCCCCAACGACGAGAAGACGCGTCTGCTGAAGCTCAAGATCGAAGAGCTGCTCGGCACGCAACTGCAGTCGGCGAAACCCACACAGACGATCTGACGGGTCTGCGCGCACGCGCGTCGTGCATCCGAGGCGCCACAATGGCGCCATGTTCGTCGACTCGCACTGCCACCTCACGTTTCCGGACTTGCGCGATCGCATCGACACGATCCGCGCCGACATGAGCACGGCCGGCGTGGACCGCGCGCTCGTCATCTGCACGACGCTCGAAGAGTTTGCCGACGTGCACGCGCTCGCGCTGCGCTACGACAACTTCTGGGCCAGCGCCGGCGTGCATCCCGACAACGAAGACATCGAAGAGCCGACCGTCGAGCGTCTTACGGCGCTCGCCGCGTTACCCAAGGTGGTCGGTATCGGAGAGACCGGTCTCGACTACTACCGCCTCGGACATCGCACGCTCGGCGAGATGGAGTGGCAGCGCGAGCGCTTTCGCGTTCACATTCGCAGCGCGAGGCAGGCGAGCAAGCCCTTGATCGTGCACACGCGCAGCGCCTCTGACGACACGCTGGCCATCCTGCGCGAGGAGGGCGCCGAACAAGCCGGTGGCGTGTTCCACTGCTTCACCGAGACGATGGCGGTGGCACGCGGCGCGCTCGACCTGGGTTTCATGGTCTCGTTCTCCGGCATCGTGACCTTCCGCAACGCGGACGACCTGCGTGAAGTTGTCCGTTTCGTGCCGCTCGATCGCTGCTTGATCGAGACCGACAGCCCTTATCTGGCACCGGTGCCACACCGGGGCAAGGTCAACAACCCGTCGTTTGTCCCCCACGTGGCTGCGGCCGTCGCGCGGGTCAAAGGCCTGCCGCTCGAGGACGTGGCGCGGGCAACCAGCCGCAACTTTGAGAGGCTGTTTGGTGTTCCAGCACTGGCGCACGCACCCGTTTGATTGTCATGTATTACTTTAAGATTTCTGTTTATCTATTTGTCATAGCTTTATTTTCGTCAAGCATGGCTGGCGCCTTTGACGACTTCTTCCGTGCCGTGCGCACCGACAACACGCGCGGCGTGGCCGAGCTGCTGGCGCGCGGCTTCGATCCCAACACACACGAAGAATCGGGCCAGTCGGCGCTGACCCTGGCCGTGCGCGAAGGCTCCAGCCAGGTGATCGAGACCCTGCTCAGTCACCCGCAGATCGATGTGGGCGCGCCCAATCGCGCCGGGGAGACGGCGTTGATGCTGGCCGCGCTCAAAGGCAACCTCGACCTGGTTCGTCGACTGGTCGAGCGTGGTGCAGCCATCAACCAGACAGGGTGGAACGCGCTGCATTACGCTGCGTCAGGACCCGAACCCCAGGTCGTGGCCTGGCTGCTCGAACGAGGCGCTTTGCCCGAAGCGCGCTCACCCAATGGCAGCACGGCTTTGATGATGGCCGCCGGATATGGGACCGAACAATCGGCTGAACTGCTGCTGGCGCGACAGGCCGATCCCTCCGCGCGCAACAGCCGTGGCCTCACGGCTGCCGATTTCGCGCGCGCCGCCGGCCGAGAGGCGCTCGCCAAGCGACTTGATTCACGCTTGCGCTGAGTCCGATTGAAAGTCGTGCACGGGCAATGACTTCCGCCACGCGCAAACGTCACGCGTGCTCTTTGAGCACTTGACCATGCTGCCTACATTCGAGCCCATCCACTCAGACCCGATGGAGCTCGAATGCACAACCCGCAAGACAACGCCGCCGACATGACGACCGTGGCCGATCCTTTCGCCATGCTGATCAATCCCCAGGCGGTGCTGCAGGCGATCGAACAGTCGGGCCGCCTCGGCGCTCTGGCCAGCCGTGTATGCCGTCCGCTGGACAAGCCGCTGATTCCCAAGCGCGACTCCGACGATCCGCACGGATACGACGATCGCCACGGCGAGGCCGTGAGCGACACGGAACTCGGCACGATCTATTGATGCGTCGGCCGTCGGGAGACGGCGTCGGATGGTTCGCGCTGGGTTGAGTTCATAGCGCGACAATGTATATTATGTAAACTGGCCATCTGACATTCGAGTTGCTGTGCGCTGACGGCTTCCCGTACCCGAACCCAATGCCTCGCCGGGCGCTGACGTCGTCCGTGCTTCACCGCCCCGTCCGTCAGCCAAACTGTTCGGTATCGACTTCGGATTGCGACGCCGCGCTGTAGCGCGCACCGGCCACGGTGCGATCGTGCAGCAGCGCTCCGATGTAGGCCACCTGTTGCGCACTCAGCCGCACGTTGGCGGCGCCAAGGTTCTCGTCCAGATGTGCCAGCTGCGTCGTCCCGGGAATGGGAACGATGTCATCCCCCTGGTGCAGCAGCCAGGCGATGGCCAGCTGGGCCGGTGTGCAACCGACCTCGCCCGCCATCGCGAGGAACCGCGTCAGCTTCTGCAGATTGGCTGCGTAGTTATCCGGCGCGAAGCGCGGCATCTGGCGGCGAATGTCCTTGGGTTCAAGCGCGTTGACGTCGCGCAGCGCGCCGGTCAGATAGCCGCGCGCGAGCGGGCTGAACGCCACCAGCGTGGCGCCGATCTCGCGGCAGGCACCGAGCACAGCGATCTCGACCACTCGGCTCCACAGCGAATACTCCGACTGCACGGCCACGATCGGGTGCACCGCGTGCGCGCGCCGCAAGGCGGCCGCCGACACCTCGGACAGCCCGAGTGTCCTCACCTTGCCCATCTTCACCAGGTCGGCCATCGCCCCGATCGAGTCCTCTATGGGGACCTGCCTGTCCCATCGGTGCAGGTAGTACAGGTCGATCACGTCGGTGCCCAGGCGCCCGAGGCTGTCCTCGCAGTTGCGACGCAGCGTTTCGGGCCGGCCGTCGATCACCCGCTTCATGCCGTCTGGAAACGGCACGCCAGCCAGCCCGCCCTTGCTCGCAAGCACGATCTTCGAGCGATGCGCCCGCAGCACGCGACCCACCAGCGTCTCGTTGGCGCCGAAACCGTACAGCGCGGCCGTGTCGAACAGCGTCACGCCGCGATCCAGCGCGGCGAGGATCACCCGCTCGGCGCGCTCGTCCGGCGGCGGCGTGCCATAGGCGTGGCTGAAGCTCATGCAGCCCAGGCCGATGGAGCTGACGGTCAATGGCCCGATGCGTCGCGGGTTCATGGATTGAGCCTCAGGACGAACAGCGTGATCGCCGGGAAGGCCACCAGGATCGCGACGCGGATCAGGTCGCTGGCGACGAACGGCATCACGCCGCGGTAGGTGTCGCGCATGCGGATGTACGGGGCCATCGACTGGATGACGAACAAGTTCATTCCCACCGGCGGCGTGATCAGCCCGACCTCGACCGTGATCAGTACGAGCACGCCAAACCAGATCGCAGCGTCCTCGGCAGGCAGACCGAACTCGAGGCCGGTGAACATCGGGAAGAAGATCGGGATCGTCAGCAGGATCATCGACAGCGAGTCCATCACGCAGCCGGCGATCAGATAGAACAACAAGATGGCCCACAGCACCTGGTACGGGCCGAAGCCCTGCTCGCCGACCCACGACGCTAGCTCCTGCGGCAGTTGCGACAGCGCCAGGAAGCTGTTGTAGGCAGCCGCGCCGAGCACGATCAAGAACACCATCGCCGTGGCGCTTGCCGTGGCCTCAAAGGCCTCGCGCAGCCTCGTGCCGCGCAGCCCTCCGCGCCGCCAGGCCAGCAGCCCGGTGGCCACGGCACCGACGGCAGCGCCCTCGGTGGGCGTGAAGATCCCTCCGTAGATCCCGCCGATCACGACGCCGAAGATCAGCAGCACCGGCCACACCGCCACCAGCGCCTGCCAGCGTTCGGCCCACGGCATCGGTTCGACCTGTCCGGCTGATGCGGGCGAGAAGCGCACATACAGGTTGATCACCAGCATGTAGCCCAGTGCTGCCAGGATGCCGGGCACGAAGGCCGCCGCGAACATCTTGGCGATGTTCTGCTCGGCCAGGATGGCGTAGATCACCAGCACGATCGACGGCGGGATCAGGATGCCCAGAGTGCCCCCTGCAGCGAGCAGCCCGCTGGAGAGCGCTCCGCTGTAGCCCGCGCGCTTGAGTTCGGGCAGCGCCACCTGCCCCATGGTCGCCGCAGTGGCCAGCGACGAGCCGCAGATTGACCCGAATCCGGCGCAGGCACCGATCGCCGCCATGCCCACGCCGCCCCGGCGGTGACCGAGAAACGCCTCGGCCGCCTTGAACAGCGCCTGCGACATGCCACCCAGCGTGGCGAACTGTCCCATCAGCAGGAACAACGGCACGATCGACAGCGAGTGTGTGCTGTATTGGCCGTAGGCCAGCGTCTTGAGCTGGTTGAGCAGTGGTGCGGCACTGCCGTAGACCTGCCAAGAGCCGACGAGGCCGATCACGAGCATCGCCAGGCCGATCGGGATGCGCAGAAAGATCAGCAGCAGCAGGACCGGGAACGACCACGCAGCGAGGGTCAAGGGATCCATGTCAATGCGCGGCCGGGGCCGGCTCGAAACCCTCGGGGGGCGTCGCCAGGCCAACCGACTCCAGCAACCGCCAGGCATAGACCACACAACCGAGCACACCCGGGATCATCGAGGCCGCATAACCCCACCAGACGGGGAACTGCAGGATGAACGTGACTTCGCCGTTGGCGCGATAGTCGAGCATGGCCACCCCCATGCGCCAGATCAGCAGCGCCCAAGCGCCGAACATCAGCGCGTCGGACGCGACGTCGAGCACGCGCCGCAGCGGAGCCGGATAGGCACGCCACAGCAGATCCACCACCGCGTGGCCGCGCTTCAGGTGGGCCCAGGGCAGGAAGCAGAACACGGCCAGCGCGGTGCCGGCCTCGACGAGTTCGAAATCGCCCGGCACCGGGCCCAGACCCAGGCCTGACAGCGCGCGCCCGATGATGCTCAGCACGCTCATCGCGGCCAGCAAAGCGAGCACGAGGGCACCGATCCAGGCCATGGCTCGGCTCGTTGCGTAGACAGGGTGTTTCATCGATGCCTTCACGACAGCACGGGACGCCGCTTGGGACGTCCCGTGCCAAAGGGACCGGCACGAACCGGCGGGATCAGATCACTTGGAGTACTTGGCGATCAGCGCCTCGGCCTCGGCGGCGAGCTTCTGGCCGTCGAGCCCCTTGTCGCTGACTTCCTTGTACCAGGCGGCCCGCGTGCCGGCCGCCGCACGCTGCCAGCGCTGCGTTTCCGCGGCGTCGAGCGTGATGATGTTGTTGCCGCCCTTGCGCGCCAGCGCCAGGCCGGCGGCGTCGCCGTCGTCCATCGCGCGGCCGAACACAGCCGCGGCCACCTGTCCGCTGTTGGCGTCGATCACCTTCTTCAGGTCGGGCGGCAGCTTGTCGTACGCGCCCTTGTTCATCGCCACCGCGAAGGTCTGCGTATACAGGCCCGTGTTGCCGCTGAAGCCGGTGTGGTTCTTGACGATCTGCTGCACCTTCAATGCGGGCACGACCTCCCATGGGATGGTGGTGGCGCTGATCACACCCTTGGACAGCCCCTCGCCGACCGCCGGCACCGGCATGCCGACCGGCGTGGCGCCCAGCTGCTCGAGCATGACGTTGATGACGCGCGATCCGCCGCGCACCTTCATGCCTCTGAGGTCCTCCAGCTTGGTGACCGGATCCTTGCTGTGGATCAGGCCGGGGCCGTGAACGTGCACGCAGATCAGCTTGACGTCCTTGAACTCGTCCATCGCGTTCTTCTGCACGTACTCCTGGAACGCCTTCGACGCGGGCTCGGCCTTGCCGCTGGAGAACGGCAACTCGAACACCTCGCTCTTGGGGAACCGACCCGGCGTGTAGCCCAGCACGGTCCAGATGATGTCGACCACGCCGTCCTTGGCCTGGTCGAACAGCTCGGGCGGCTTGCCGCCGAGGGCCATGGCGTCGAAGCGCTGGACCTTGATGCGCCCACCACTCTCCTTCTCGACCTTCTCGGCCCAGGGCTTGATCGCCTTGGAGGGGATCGTCGCCTGTGGCGGCAGCATCTGGTGAAAGCGCAGCGTCACGTCGGCGGCGCGCGCCGCCGGCAGCATCGAGGTGGTGGCGGCACCGGCCATGGCGCCCAGAAAGGCCTTGCGGGTGATCCTCATCGTCTTGTCTCCTCTGTCAGGTTGGTGGGTCTCACGGTTCGAGCTGCTGCTCCAGTCGATGCAGCACCTCGTAGCACGGCAGCACCTGGTTCACGCTGGCGTTGGGTTCACGGCCGTCGCGGATGGCGGCGAAGAATTCGCGGTCCTGCAATTCGATGCCGTTCATCGACACGTCGACCTTGGAAACGTCGATCTTCTCGTCCTTGCCATTGAAGAGATCGTCGTAGCGCGCGATGTAGGTGCCGGTGTCGCCGATGTAGCGGAAGAACGTGCCGAGCGGCCCCTCGTTGTTGAAGCTCAAGGAAAGCGTGCAGATCGCGCCGTTGGCGGCCTTGAGCTGGATGCTCATGTCCATCGCGATGCCGAGCTTGGGGTGGATCGGACCCTGGATGGCATTGGCCTTGACGATCGGCGAGCGCGCCTGATACGCGAACAAGTCCACCGTGTGAGCGGCGTGGTGCCAAAGCAGGTGGTCGGTCCAGCTGCGCGGCTGTCCGAGGGCGTTCACGTTCGTGCGGCGGAAGAAGTACGTCTGCACGTCCATCTGCTGGATGTTGAGCTCGCCGGCCACGATGCGCTTGCGCACCCATTGGTGGCTCGGGTTGAAGCGCCGCGTGTGGCCGCACATCGCCACCTTGCCGGTCTGCTTCTGCATCGCCACCACGGCCTGGCCGTCCTTCAGTGCGTCGCACAGCGGGATCTCCACCTGCACGTGCTTTCCGGCCTGCAGGCAAGCGATGGTCTGCGCAGCGTGCATCTGGGTCGGGGTGGCCAGAATCACCGCATCGAGCTCCTTGAGCTTGAGGCTCTCGTCGAGGTCGGTCGTGACGTGTGCGATCCCGTACTTGTCAGCCACCTCCTTGGTCTTGTCGTACTCGCGGCCGACCACCGAGATCACCTTCACATCGGCGATGTTCTTCATCGCGTCGAGGTGCTTGATGCCGAATGCGCCGGCGCCAGCCAGCGCCACGTTGATGGTCATGTCAGTTCTCCAGGATCAGGTGACCCACGGCCGTGTTCGATGCGGGCACGTGATAGAAGCGGTGCGCCACTCTGGGCGGTGCCCCGCCGGCCACGTCGGCCATCGCGCCGCGTGCGATCAGCCACATCACCAACTCGATCCCCTCGCTGCCGGCCTCGCGCACGTATTCGATGTGCGGCACCTGCGCCAGACCGGCGGGGTCGGCGATCAGGCGATCGAGGAAACGGTTGTCCCACTCCTTGTTGATGAGGCCGGCACGCGCCCCCTGCAGCTGGTGGCTCATGCCACCGGTGCCCCAGATCTGCACGTTGAGCGGTTCGTCGTACGACTCGATCGCCTTGCGGATCGCCTGGCCGAGCATGAAACAGCGTCGGCCCGACGGCACCGGATACTGCACCACGTTCACCGCGAACGGAATCACCTTGCACGGCCAAGCTTGCACCTGGCCGAACAGCAGTGACAAGGGCACGGTGAGGCCATGGTCGACGTCCATCTTGTTGACCAGCGTGAGATCGAAGTCATCCTGGATCACGCTCTGCGCGATGTGCGCGGCCAGTTCGGGGTGGCCGATCACCTTGGGCACCGGTCGTGGCCCCCAGCCTTCGTCGGCCACCGGGTACTCCGCCGCGGTGCCGATGGCGAAGGTGGGGATGACCTCCAGGCTGAACGCCGTGGCGTGGTCGTTGTAAACGAGAAAGATCACGTCGGGCCGCTGCTGCTGCATCCAGCGCTTGGAGAATCCGTAGCCCGAGAACACCTTCTGCCAGTACGGCTCGCCGGTCTTGCCGAGATCGAGCGCCGCGCCGATGGCCGGCACGTGCGAGGTGTAGACACTTGCGGTGATGCGCGCCATGGGGTTCACAGTTTGGAAGGTTGGCCGGACTTGCCCTGCGGCTGACGCTGCGCCTGCGCGTCGCCGCCTTCGCCGACGCGCCGGTTGCCTTCGACCGAGCGGCCGCCGGCGACCATCATGTCGCGATACTCCTCCTCGCTCATGCCGGTCATGCTGCCGGCCATCTGCTGGAAGCTCTTGCCATGCGTGGCACCGAGCTTGGCGAGGAAGTAGATGTTGCCGCCGGCGGCGATGCAGCGGTTCAGGTCGCGCGCCAGCACGGCTTGCTTCTGCTCCTCGGTCATCGGCCACTCGTCGACGTAGGCGCGTTCATCGGCCTTGAAGCGCGCGCGGTTCTCGGCCTTCATCAGCGACATGCAGAACTGGTTCAGCCAGTAGCCCTTGCGTGACTGCTCGGCGTCGAAGATCGTCGTGCCGGGGACATCGAGGTAGGGTTTGTTCAGCGACATGTGTGCGTCACTCCGTCATGGCGCGCTGCATCGGAAGCTGGCCGCCTCATCGAGGCTGCCGCTGCCGTTGTAGCGCGCGACTCGCGGCCACGGGCACAGCGGCCGCGTGCGGGCCTTGGACCAGGCGGCGGGCAGCTCCTTGTTGTTGGGGTTCACGCTCGCGTTCAACGCGGCCGGCGCCTTGCCCTGCTCAACCCACTCGACCAGCGCACCGAGCGCGTCGAACTGATCGGTGGCTGGACCGCCGCTGCAATGCGCCATGCCGGGCACCGGGTAGTAACGCGCGAACTCGGCACCGCCGGCGTTGGCCTGCAGCTTGCGGAACCAGCGGGTGGTGTCGTTCACCGAGAACACCGCGTCGCTGTTGCCGTGATAGACGATGAGCTTGCCGCCGTTGTCGCGGAACGTGGCGAGCCTGGGGTCGTCCACGTCGGGTGGGGCCATGAACTGCATCCCCGATTCGGTGAACGTGGCGTCCGTGGCGAAAATGCGCGGCGCATCGCGATCGAAATCGAAGCCGCTCAGGAACTTGATCAGTTCGTCCGGCGACCCTCCGGTGCGCGTGGGTGGCGTGGTGAAGATGTACGACAGCGAGCCGGCGCCCATCGTCGCGATCAGCGGCATCCGATTCCATGGCGGGATCTGGCTCTCGAGCTTCCAGAAACGCCAGTTGCCCGCGCCGACGCCGGCGTCCCAAGACCAATCGCTGTAGAGCAGTTCGCCCTTGCTGTTGCGCGGACCGGCGAACGCGCGCTCCAGGGCCCTCACCTGGTTGGCGCTCAGGCACTGCGCCGTCTTCTCGCCGCCGCACTGCAGCTCGCCGAGCTTGAACGCGCTCTGGCAGCGTGGCAGGTCGCCGACGATGCCGTCGGCCGCGCCGTCGAGCCCGTCGCAGCGCTCCAGCACCTTGGCGGCCACGAGCTGCATGTCGGCCGGGCTGAAGGCCTTGCGGATGTCGGGATCGGCCATCTGCCAGCTCTGCACGTCCCACGCGTGCTGCACCGCCGCCTTGGGCAGGTTGAGTCCCGGCGCGCCGGCGAGGATGCCGTGGTAGCGATCCCCGTAGCGCGTGGCGGCCACCAGCGCGTGGCGACCGCCGTTGCTGCATCCGGCCATGTAGCTGCGCTGCGGAGCCTGGCCGTAGTGCGCCTTGATCAACGCCTGAGCCACTGAAAACATCGTGTCGTTCGCGCCGTAGCCGTAATCGCGCCGCGCCTGCGGGTCGAGGCCGAACACGTTGCTCCTGGCGAGCCCCGCGGCGTTGTTGGCCGGGTCATCCTCGCGATGGCCCGAGTCGGAGCTGATGACCGCAAAGCCGCGCTGCAGACCGTTCTTGGCCAATATCGGCAAGGCGCCGAGTGCCGGCACCACCTTGCCGTCGTTGCCGCCATTGACTTGATGCAGGAAGCGCTGGTTCCACGCCGCCGGCAGCCGCATCTCGAAGCCGATGGCGTACTGACGGCCATCGGCTCCGGTGCGCTCGTTGGCCACACCGGTCACCTGGCAATGCGCGGGCATGCCCTTCCCGTCGTCGGCCACCGCGGTCGCGGCGGTGATGCGCACGTTGCTCATCGCGGCCAGCGCCGCCGGCAACGCCGCGCAGGCCACCGGCGCGCTGCGCGGAGGTGCGCTCGTGCAGGCGGCGAGCGCGGCGGCGGCCGCGACCACGCAAAGGGCACGAATCACGTCGGTCCCCTCATTGTCTGGATTCTTCCGGCCAGTACAGCCGCATCGGGTTGTCGACGAGCAGCCTGCGCTGCAGGTCGGCCGTGACAGCGATATGCGGGATGAAGTCCACCAGCAGGCCATCATCGGGCATGTGGTCCTTCAGGTTGGGATGCGGCCAATCGGTCCCCCACAGCACGCGCTCGGGAAAACGCTCGACGATGCGACGCGCGAAGGGCACCACGTCGCGATACGCACTGCGCTCGCCGGCCCGGGCCGGCGGGCCGGACACCGAGAGACGCTCGGGACAGCTCACCTTGCTCCACACGTTGTCGTGCTCGCGCATGAAGCGCTCGAACAGCGCGAACTCCGGGCCGTCGATCGGCTTGCTCACGTCCGGCCGGCCCATGTGGTCGACCACCACGGTGGTCGGCAGCGCGGTGAAGAAGTCCCACAGCTCGGGCAGATCCACCGCCTCGAAATAGATCACCACGTGCCAGCCCAGCGGCTTGATGCGCGCGGCGATCTCTATCAGCTCGTCTTTGGGAGTGAAGTCGACCAGCCGCTTGACGAAGTTGAAGCGCACGCCACGCACGCCGGCCGCATGCAGCTCCTGCAGCTCGCCGTCGGTGACGCCGCGCTTAACGGTGGCCACGCCGCGTGCCTTGCCGTTGGAGCTGCGGCAGGCATCGGCCATCGCCCGGTTGTCGGCGCCGTGACAGGTGGCCTGCACGATCACGTTGCGAGCGAAGCCGAGGTGGTCGCGCAGCGCGAAGAGCTGCGCCTTGCTGGCGTCGCATGGCGTGTACTTGCGCTCGGGCGCGAACGGAAACTGCTCGCCGGGGCCGAACACATGGCAGTGCGCATCGACGCTGCCCGGTGGCAGCTTGAACTGCGGCTTGCTCGGCGCTTGGTACCAATCGAGCCAGCCAGGGGTCTTCTCGAACTTCACCTTTTGTTCGCTTTCTCCAGATGAGCGAGGATGCGATCGGCCTCGGTGCGCCAGTCGGCGCTGCGCGCGAAACCTGGCTCGCCCTTGCGGCCGAACACCCCGGCGTCGGCCAGGTCGGCCACCCAGGCTTGCCGTTCGGCCGTGCCTGTTGCGCTCCACGGTTCCAGCCCCGCCTCACGCACGGTGACGGCCACCTCTCGCACCTCTTCGCTGCGCCGCCGACCGTGCTCGATCACGCGCTGGAAGAGGTAGGCGCCCTGCCTTTCCCAGTCAATGTCGGGAAAGGTCTCCCGGAGCGAAGCGAGCACGGCGTCTTCCACCCCATAGTGGCGCGCCGTGGTGAAGGCTTCGATCACCATCGCCTCGAGACCTTTGATCATCACGCTGCGGCACATCTTGGTGGCCGATGCCACACCGAGCCGGGCGCTGTGCACCTTGGCCGCGAACCCGAGCGCATCCAAGACCGGCACAAGCGCCGAGGCATCGGGCCCGCCGAGCAGCAGCGGCACCTTGATGCGATACGGCGGGACCGAAGTCATCACCGCGCCCTCGACATACCGGCCCCCTGCGGCATTGACGATGCCAGCAGCTTCGATCTTGGCGCCGGGCGAGGCCGAGTTGAAGTCTAGAAAGAACGCACCGGGCCTCAGCCCTGGGGCGCAGGCGCGCGCCACGGCCACCGCCTGGCTCGCGGTCACGGCCGAGATCACCAGTTCGGCATCGCGCGCCGCCGTGGCGTGCGCTTCGGCGAGCTGCACGCCCAGGCGCTGCGCGTGGTCGCGCATCGCGGCGCCCGCGGCATCGGCCAACTTGACATCGAAGGTTGCGATCGACGCGCTGCATGCGCGCAGGTCTTCCGCCAGGATGCGGCCGACCTCGCCATAACCGATCAGCGCGATGCGCATCGTGCCCGCCTAGTCGATGTACTTCAGGCCCGCCTTCTGCAGCGGCTCGCGCATGTTGTACATGTCGAGGCCGAGCACCCCCGACGCGAGTTTGGCGCGCTTCTCGCCCTCGTTGGCCTCGCGCGCGGCGGCGGCATCGGCCACCTTGCCGGCCATCGCCGCCGGCACCACGACGACGCCGTCATCGTCGGCAACGATCACGTCGCCGGGATGCACCAGCGCACCGGCACACACCAGCGGGATGTTCACTGAACCGAGCGTGGCCTTCACCGTACCCTTGGCGCTTACCGCCTTGCTCCACACAGGAAAGCCCATCTCGGTCAGCACCTTCACGTCGCGCACGCCGGCTTCGATCACCAGCCCCTTGGCGCCGCGCGCGCGGTAGCTGGTGGCCAGCAGGTCGCCGAAGAACCCGTCATCGTTCTCCGCGGTGCACGCCGCGATCACGATGTCGCCTTGCTGGATTTGCTCGGCTGCGACGTGCAGCATCCAATTGTCGCCCGGCTGCAGCAGCACCGTCACGGCGGTGCCGGAGATCTGCGCGCCAGGATAGATCGGCCGCATGTACGGCTTCATCAGACCGACGCGCCCCATCGCCTCGTGCACGGTGGCCACGCCGAAGCCGGCGAGCCGCTCGGTCGCCGAGCGGTCGGCGCGCACGATGTTGCGCTTGACGATGCCGATTTGGTACATGTCATCTTCCTCTTTGCTTCAGCGCAGCGTCCAGCCGAGGATAGACGCGGCGCGCGTTGCCTTCGTAGATCTGGGCGCGCTCCTCGGCACTGAGCTTCGCGGCCTCGACGTAGCGCTTGGTGTCGTCGTAGTAGTGGCCGGTCTCCGGATCCACGCCGCGCACGGCACCGATCATCTCGCTGGCGAACAGCACGTTGGCCACCGGGATCACGCGCGTGAGCAGGTCGATGCCGGGTTGGTGGTAGACGCAGGTGTCGAAGAAGACGTTGTTCAGCAGGTGGTCCTTGAGCAGCGGCTTCTTCAGCTCCTGCGCCAGCCCGCGGTAGCGGCCCCAGTGGTACGGCGCCGCCCCGCCGCCGTGAGGGATGATGAACTTGAGCGTCGGAAAATCCTTGAACAGATCGCCCTGGATCAGTTGCATCACCGCGGTGGTATCGGCGTTGATGTAGTGCGCGCCGGTGGTGTGGAAGCATGCGTTGCAGCTGGTGCTCACGTGGACCATCGCCGGGATGCCGTACTCCACCATCTTTTCGTAGATCGGGTACCAGTGCTTGTCGGTGAGCGGTGGCGATGTCCAGTGGCCGCCCGACGGATCGGGGTTCAGGTTGATGCCGACATTGCCGTACTGCTCGACGCACTTCACCAGCTCGGGAATGCAGGTCTTGGGGTCGACACCGGGCGACTGCGGCAACATCGCTGCCGGTATGAAGTGGTCGGGAAACAGCTGCGACACGCGGTAGCACAGCTCGTTGCAGATCGCGGCCCAGGTGCTCGAGACCTGAAAGTCGCCGATGTGGTGCGCCATGAAGCTGGCGCGCGGGCTGAAGATCGTGAGGTCGGAGCCGCGCTGCTTCATCAGCTTGAGCTGGTTGGTCTCGATCGACTCTCGAAGCTCGTCGTCGGTGATCCTGAGCTCCCTCGCCTTGGGCATCACCGACGGATCCTTGATGCCGGCGATCTGTGCGTTGCGCCAGTTCTCCAGCGCCTTGGGCGCAGTGGTGTAGTGGCCGTGGCAGTCAATGATCATGCGGTCTCCTTCAGGCCGGTTCCATGCCGTGACGGCGCTTGACCTCGGCCACCTGCGGCGAGTTCATGAAAGCGAGCATCGCCTGCACCGCCGAAGTCTGGGTCGACCGGGCGCACACGCCGGCCGCGAACGTGGTGATGAACTGCGCGTCACCGGGCAGTCCGCCGATCACATCGACACCCTCAAGATGCATCAGCTCGCTGAGCTGCTGAAACCCAAGGTCGACGTCGCCGCGTGCGACCAGCGAACCAACCGGAACGCCGGGGGGCGCCTGGACCGTGCGCGGCGCCAACTCGGCCGCGATGTCCCAGCGCTCGAACAGCCTCTGCAGGTGCACGCCGCTCGGCCCAGTGGAGTAGCTGATGCGCGGTGCGGCGAGCACGGCGGCTCTCAGAGCCGCTTCGGTGCTCACGTCGGGCCGCCGCGCACCTTTGCGCACGGCGACGGCCACTGGGGAACGCACGAGGTCGATGCGGTCGCCCAAGACATGACCGGACGCGATCAGCCGATCGATCGCGTCGGAGGCCAGGAACACCACGTCGAAGGCTTCGCCGGCCTGCACCCGCTTGGCGGCGTCGACGCCGCCGACCGATTCAATGGTGACCAGGGCGCCAGTCTGCTGTTCGTACGCGCGCGCCAGGTCCGCCAGCAACGCGCGGGTGGCCATCGATGAAATGCCGGTGATGCGTTGGCTCATGTCGGGGGCCGCAGCACGTGCAGCGACGCCTGCGATTGTGCGCGGTCTGGCCTCCCCGGCTAGACGTTGAGCCTACTAGCAGTTATGCCGCGGCGGCATGGCCCCGCGTGTTCAACGCCGGGCCTTGCGCACCGGCACACGCGGCGCCTCGATCAGCTCGGTGAGCAGGCGCGCCACGCGGCGCGTCAGCGGCGTGCTCGGCTTGGTGGCCGATTGCGCGAGGAACAGCACGCTGACCAGTTCGGGTTCGACGATCGGCCTCACCGCCAGCTCGCTGCCTCGGCCCGAGGCATCGACCGCGCTCGCGTTCAGCACCGCGTAGCCCACGCGCGCACACACCAGGTCGATGATCGCGGGCACGCTCGACACCTCCCATGCCACGTTGAGCTTCACGCCCGCGAGATGCGCCTGCGTTTGCAGCAGCCGGCGGATCGCCTGATGCCGCTCCGGCAGGATCAACGGATAGTTGGCCAGCTCGCGCAGCGGCAGCGGCGTCCGGGTGCGGCGTCCGCGCGCCGGCGCCGCCTCCACCAGGCACAGCCGCTCGCGCAGCAGCGGCGTGATCTCCAGTGCCGGCAGCGCGTCGGGGTTGTACAGCAGCCCGATGTCGGCGCGCCCGCTGGCGATCCATTCGGCGATGTTGGCACTCAAGCCTTCGACGATCGTCAAGCGCGCACGCGGCAAGTGCTCGCGAAAGCCTTCGATCAACGGTCGCGTCAGGCGCCGACCGATGCTCGGCGGCAGCCCGATCGTGACATGGCCCACCGCGGCATCACGCTGCACGCCGAGGTCCTCGCGCGCCTGCGACACGCGCTGCAGGATCTGCACGCCGTGCTCGAACAAGCGCCGTCCGGCGTCGGTGAGCGTGGCGCCGCGGCCGTTGCGCAGCAGCAGCGTCTCGCGCAGATCGGTCTCGAGCGCACGCACCTGGCGGCTGAGTGCGGGCTGCGCGATGTCGAGCACGCGCGCCGCCTTGCTGAAGCTACCCAGCTCGGCCACGCGCACGAAGCTTTCGAGGTGCTTCAGGTTCATGGCGTGCCCAGGGGCTATTGCAGCTCGATCTTTGCGCTCTGGATCACCTGCGACCAGCGCCGTATCTCGTCGGCCAGCCATTGCTGCAACTGCTCGGGCGTGCTGCCCTGTGCGCGCACACCCAGGGCCTGCAGCTGGGCCTGAACCGCCGGCACGGCCAGCGCATCGCGCGCGGCGCGTTGCAGCCGCTGCACCAGCGGAGCAGGCGTCCTGGCCGGCAGCGCCAATGCATTCCACGACGCGGCCATGTAGCCGGGCAAACCCGACTCCTGCACCGTCGGCACCGCGTCCAGGCCGGCAAAGCGCTTGTCCGACGTGACCGCCAGAGCGCGCACGGCTTGCGCCTGCACCTGCGGCAGCATCGGTCCGAGGATCTCGAACGCCAGATCCACCTCCCCGGCGCGCAGCGCCGTGATGACAGCGGGCGTGCCCTTGTACGGCACGACCAGCGCATCGATCTGCGCCATCGACTTGAACAGCTCTGCCGACAGGTGCTGGGTGCTGCCGCTGGCGATCGTGCCGATGGTCAGCTTGCCCGGCCGGGCCTTGGCCTGAGCAATCACGTCACGCACGCTCTTCAACGCGGAATCTTGGCGCACGAACAGCGCGAGGTCGAAGGTGCCGAGCAGCGTCACCGGCGTGAAGTCGCGCTGCACGTCGAATGGCAGCTTGCGGAACAACCCCGCGCTCACTGCGTTGGCGTTGCTCAGCAGCAGCACCGTGTATCCGTCGGGTTCCGCGCGCGCCACGGCAGTGGCACCGACGATCGCACCGGCGCTCGGCCGGTTGTCGATCACGATGGGCTGCTTCAACGTGGCGCTCATCTCCTTGGCCACGGCGCGGGCGGTCAGGTCGGCGATGCCGCCGGGCGCGAATGGAACGATCAATGTGATCGGGCGATCGGGATAAGCGGATTGCGCGAATCCACCGGATGCCAAGCCCAGCGACAACACACCCGCAACGCTGCGCCGGCGCGTGAACAGGACGCAGCGATCGTTCATGTCTGCGGCACGGAAGGTGGATGTGGTCGGGGTGACATGATTCGAACATGCGACCCACTGCTCCCAAAGCAGTTGCGCTACCAGGCTGCGCTACACCCCGAACGACAGCGATTCTACCGGGCCATGATCGTCGCCCGCCGGTTCAATGGCGCGGCTTGTTCAACGCCGCTGCGCGCAGCGCCGTGATCGTCGTGCGCGACGTGATCACGTCGGTGTCGAGCTTCAGATGCAGCAGGGTCGGACGGTCGGCCGACATCGCCTGCGCGAACGCCGGCTCAAACTGCTCGGTGCGGTCGATGCGCTCGCCGCGCCAGCCGTAGGCTTGGGCGAGCTGCACGAAATCGGGATTCACGAGATCGGTGCCGCTGACGCGCGTCGGGTACTCGCGCTCCTGGTGCATGCGGATCGTGCCGTAGCTGCCATTGTCGACCACGATCGACACCAGCCTGCCGCGGCCCCGACCGGCGCCATAGGCGGTGGCCGTGGCGAGCTCCTGCCCGGTCATGAGGAAATCGCCGTCGCCGGCCACGTTGATCGCCGTGCGTCCGGGGTGCAGCAGTGACGCGGCGATGGCAGCTGGCACGCCATAACCCATGGCCCCCGAGGTCGGTGCGAGCTGCGTGCGGCCATGGTGCTGCAGCCCCGGGTATTGCACGAAGCGATGCAGCCAGCCGGCGAAGTTGCCGGCGCCGTTGGTGTAGACGGTGTCGGCCGGCGCCATGGCCTGAACCGTCTTCATCACCTGTGCGAGGTCGAGCGGAGATGTCGGCGTCGGCGCGAGGTTGGCCTGGTAGTCGAGGTTGGCACGCGCGGCCCATTCGCCCCACGGCACGTCATTGGGCGCCGCCAGCGTCTCGAGCGCCTTGGCAGCGCACGACATCGATGCCTGCATCAGCAGGTCGGCGTGATAGACGCGGCCCAATTCTTCCGCGCCTGCATGCACGTGCACCAGCTTCTGCGCCGGTCTGGGTGCCTGCAGCAGCGTGTACCCGCTGGTGGTCATTTCGCCCAGCCGCACGCCCAGTGCGATGATCAGATCAGCCTCGCGCACGCGCTCGGCGAGCTTGTGTTGGATCGCGATGCCGATGTCGCCGGCATAGAGCCGGTGGCGGTTGTCGAACGTGTCCTGAAAGCGAAAGCCGCAGCCCACCGGCAATTGCCAGTTCTCGGCAAAGCGCTGCAGCGCCGCGCAGGCCTCGGCGTCCCAGCCGCTGCCGCCGGCGATCACCAGCGGGCGCTTGGCCGCAAGCAACAACTGGCGAAGCTCACGCAACGCGCCCGGTGCCGGCCAGGCAGCCGCCGGCGTGACACGCGGCAGCACAGGGGCCGAGGTCGGCGTGGTCAGCATGTCTTCGGGCAACGCCAGCACCACCGGGCCCGGCCGGCCCTGCATGGCGGTGTGGAACGCACGCGCCACGTACTCAGGCAGACGCTCCGCGCTGTCGATCTGTGCCGCCCACTTGGCCATGCCCAGCGTGCCCGGGCCGAACATCTGACGGTAGTCGACTTCCTGGAACGCCTCGCGATCACGCTGGTCGCTGGCCACCTGGCCGATGAACAGCACCATCGGCGTCGAGTCCTGGAAGGCGGTGTGCAGTCCGACCGCGGCGTTGCTCGCCCCCGGACCGCGCGTGACCAGGCACACGCCGGGCCGACCGCTCAGCTTGCCCTGGGCGTCGGCCATGAACGCAGCCCCGCCCTCCTGGCGGCACGCGATGAAGCGAATGCGCTCGGCGTGCTGATGAAAGCCGTCGAGCACGGCCAGGAAACTCTCGCCGGGCACGCCGAAGGCGGTGTCGACACCCTGTGCCACCAGAGCCTCTACCAGCGCATGCCCGGCGGTTCGCTGCGTCATGATCGTCCTTGTCGAGTGCAGCCCGGATTATCGACAGGCCTCGGGGGCTTCCTCTGAAGCGAGGCGACGGACCCGTGGCGCCGCAAGAACTGTGAATGTTGGTAAGCCCGCGATACGGCGTGCGTTCAGAGCCATGGCTGCGTGGCGCGGGTCCGCGCCGGCTGCCGCGCTCGGCCCCTCGGCAAGTGCGACAAAGATCACACCGCGCCGTCGTGACATTCACGTACACCGCAACAGGCGCACGCGCGGCATCCAACCTAGATTGCTCTGTCGCACGTCGTGGGCCGAGCCCGCGCGGCGGTTTGATGCGGGGAGAAGGACAAGATGCTCAAGACGCTTTTCGGTGACCTCGGGCCGCGGCCCGCCGGCAGAGGCAGCGCCTATGCGCCCACCGAAGTGGCTTTCGCGGCCACCGCTGTACTCGAAGAAAAGGCGCCCACCGCCCTGCCGCGCGAGCAGGATCCGCACTCGGTCGACGTGTTTGTCGCCGGGTCACCGGCGCAGTCGATCCGCGAGCACTTTCACGCCACGCGCGCCGACCTCGGCACTGCGCCTTCGATGATCACGCTGCTCGACCCGTCGCGCCTGTGGGCGCCGGCGGTGGTCAAGGCCTTGTCCGACGCCACCGGAAACCCGGTGGAAAAGCTGCACCTGCGCGAGCGCGCCACGCTGCGCACTCTTGCGGTGGTGGAGCGCACCGCGGTGCCGCGCCGCGCCGCGGGTCCGCTCAAGATCTACCACGCCGACGTGCGCGCCCAGGGGCTCGAGCACGACGAGATCGTCAACGCGCTGGCCGAACGCTCGCACATGACCGCGGTGATCGTCGGCGCGCTCCAGCCGCACACGCTGGACGCGCTGCTGCGCTCACTGTTGATCGCGACCCAACAGCCCGACTGGCATTGCCCGTGGCTGGTGTTCCTCCTGCCGCCCAACTCCGGCGCGATGCGGCATCGCATCCTGAGCCAGCCGTGGCCCCCGCGCGTGCGCGCCACCGCGCTGGCCGAGACGCTGAACGGCGCGTCGACGGTCTGGAACACCGTGCTGTCGGCCTGGGAGGCCTGCGTCAACGCGCCGACGTTCTCGCCCACGCAGGCGCGACTGCTCGACGACGCCAGCGTTGCCAAGGCGCTGTTCGGTCTCGTGCGCACAGAAGGCGTGATCGCCTGCGGCGTGGTCGATCTGAGCACCGGCGAACTGCTGGCGCACGACAGCCGCGACAGCCTCACGTTCGACCTCGGCGCACGCGCGCGCCGGCTGACCGCCGCACGTCGCGTGTTCAGTGCCGCCGGCGGTGAATACGGCGCGGAGAGCGAAGAACTGATGGTCACGCAAGGCTCGCGCATCGAGCTGCTGCGTGCTGGGCTGCCGGTGCCGAGCCGTTTCGGCCTGGTGCTGATGCTCGACCGGCGCCTGGCCAACGTACCGCTGATCCGGTTCAAGATGCTGCAGGCCGAAAAGCACCTCATCTGAGTGCGGCGGGGATGGCTCCGCTAGGATCGGAGCATCCTTCTCCAAGGGAGGCCGCTGCGCGGCAGCGCTCGCATGGCCCAGGTTCTGTACGACTACACGCGCGCCGATGCCAGCGGCGCCAGCTGCGTGGCCCACGCGTGGGCCACGGTTCCCGAACCCGTGACACCGCAGCGTCGCGACGAGCTGAAGGCCGCGATCGCATACGAGCTGAAGGCGCGCAACGCGGTGATGGTGGTGCACTACTACGTCGATGGCGACCTGCAGGACCTGGCGCAGGCCACCGGCGGCTGCGTGGCCGATTCACTCGAGATGGCGCGCTTCGGCCGCGACCACAGCGCGCAAACGCTGATCGTCGCGGGCGTGCGCTTCATGGGTGAGACGGCCAAGATCCTGTCGCCGCACAAACGCGTGCTGATGCCCGACCTGGAGGCCACCTGCTCGCTCGATCTGGGTTGTCCGCCGGCGGACTTTGCCAGCTTTTGCGACGCGCACCCGGACCGCACGGTCGTCGTGTACGCCAACACCAGCGCCGCGGTGAAGGCACGCGCCGACTGGATGGTGACCAGCTCGTGCGCGCTGGCCATCGTGAGACACCTGCACGACAGTGGCCACAAAGTTCTGTGGGCGCCGGACCGGCACCTGGGCCGCTACGTGCAGCAGCAGACCGGCGCCGACATGCTGCTGTGGGACGCCGCCTGCATCGTGCATGACGAGTTCAAGGGCGTGGAGCTCGAGCTGCTGCGCAAGGAGCATCCGAAAGCGTTGGTCCTGGTGCATCCGGAGTCGCCCGAGAGCGTGGTGCGTCAGGCAGACGTGGTCGGCTCGACCTCACAACTGCTGAAGGCGGTGGTCGACGGCCGGGCCAGCGAGTACATCGTCGCCACCGACAAGGGCATGTTCCACCGCATGCGGCAGCTGGCTCCGGACAAGATGCTGATCGAGGCGCCCACCGCCGGTGCCAGCGCCACGTGCAAGAGCTGCGCGCATTGCCCTTGGATGGCGATGAACGGCCTCGAGGGCGTGTTGGCGGCGCTGCGGCACGGCACCGGCGAGATCCACGTGCCCGAGCCGACGCGCTCGCAGGCGCTTGGCTGCATCGAGCGCATGCTCGATTTCGTGGCTGCGCATCCCGAGGCGATCTCCGGACCGCAGCAAGGCTTTGTGCCGAATATCGGGGCAGCCTGATGTCCGCGGATTTGCGCTTCGAGTTCAACGAGACGCTTCAGCAGGCACGCGAACGCAACATCCGCGACGCCCTGCTCGAAGACGTTGGACGCGGCGACTGGACCGGCCGGCTGTTGCCCGCAGGCCGTCGCGTGAAGGCACAGGTGCGGGTGCGCGAGCCCGCCGTGCTGGCCGGCCGCGACTGGTTCGATGGCATCGCGCACGCCGTTGGCGCCGATACCGCAGTGCACTGGCGCTACGACGAAGGCGCCGACCTGCCTGCCGACGGCGTCGTGTGCGACATCGAAGGCGAAGCCCGCGCGCTGCTGACAGCCGAGCGCCCGGCGCTGAACTTTCTGCAGCTGTTGTCGGGCACCGCCACGGTGACGCGCGCACACGTGCGTGCCATCGAGGGTGCGTCGCCCCATGCGCGCGGCTGCGTCGTGCTCGACACGCGCAAGACCTTGCCCGGACTGCGGCAGGCGCAGAAGTACGCCGTTCGGGTCGGCGGTGGAGCCAACCAGCGCCTGGCGCTGTGGGACGGCATCCTGATCAAGGAGAACCACATCGCGGCCGCCGGCGGCGTGGCCGCCGCGTGGCGCCGTGCGCAGGCACTACATGCCGGCGTCGAGATCCAGATCGAGGTTGAAACGCTCGCGCAGTTGCGCGAGGCGCTCGCCGAGGGCGCGCGCAGCGTGCTGCTCGACAACTTCAGCCTGGAGCAGATGCGCGAGGCGGTCGCCGTCGCGCAAGGCCGCGCGCTGCTCGAAGCCTCCGGCGGTCTCGGGCTCGACCAGCTGCGCGCGGTCGCGGCCACCGGCGTGGACCGAATCTCGGTGGGCAAGCTGACGAAGGACGTGCGGGCGATCGACTTCTCGCTGCGCGTCGTCGATTGAAGCTCAGCCTCTGCTGCGCGCCGGCCGCGTCAGGACGGTGGGCAGGCTCACCGGCAGCGTGCTCGGGAAGTCTCGGCTGTAATGCAGTCCGCGGCTCTCGTGTCGCACCAGCGCCGAACGCACGATCAGCTCGGCGCATTCGACCAGGTTGCGCAGCTCGAGCAGGTCACGCGTAACGCGGAAGTTGGCGTAGTAGTCGTCGATCTCGTTCTTCAGCAGCTCGATGCGATGCAGCGCGCGCTCCAGACGCTTGGTCGTGCGCACGATGCCGACGTAGTTCCACATCAGCAGACGAAGCTCGTCCCAGTTGTGCGCGATCACCACCTGCTCGTCGGCGTCTTCCACCTGGCTTTCATCCCACGCCGGTACGTTGGGCACGTCGGCGGTGCCGGCTTTCAGGATGTGCGCGGCGCAGGTGCGCCCCAGCACCACGCACTCGAGCAACGAGTTGCTTGCCAGCCTGTTGGCCCCGTGCAGCCCGGTGTAAGTGGTCTCGCCCACCGCATAAAGATTGGCGACATCGGTGCGGCCGTCGAGGTCAGTGACCACGCCGCCGCAGGTGTAGTGTGCCGCCGGCACCACCGGAATTGGTTTGTGAGCGATGTCGATGCCAAGCGCCAGACAACGCGCGTGAATGGTCGGGAAGTGCTCCTTCAAGAACGCCTCGCCGAGATGCGTGGCATCGAGCCACACGTGGTCGAGGCCGTGTTTCTTCATCTCGAAATCGATCGCCCGCGCGACGATGTCGCGCGGTGCCAGCTCGCCGCGCGGATCGTGCTGGGCCATGAAGCGCGTGCCATCGGGCAACTTCAGATGGGCCCCCTCGCCGCGCAACGCCTCGGTGATCAGAAAGCTGCGTTCTTGCGGGTGGTACAGGCATGTCGGGTGGAACTGGATGAACTCCATGTTGCCGATGCGGCAGCCGGCGCGCCACGCCATCGCGATGCCGTCGCCGGTGGCGGTTTCGGGGTTGGTCGTGTAGCGATACACCTTGCCTGCGCCACCGGTAGCCAGCACCACCGCCGAGGCGCTCAGCGTGTCGACGCGGCGCGAGTCGATGTCGAGCGCATACACGCCGTAGCAGCGCGATGCCTCGGTGCGGCGCTCAAGGAGCGACGGGCCGCTCCCGAGATCCTTGCCCGCCGCGGGGGGCGGGCCGGCCCGCGACCCGGCCATGTGGGCGCTCAAGTGCCGCGACGTGATCACGTCGATCGCCATCCAGCGCTCGCGCAGCGTGATGTTGGGATGGGCGCGTGCCATGGCCAGCAGGACCTCGTGGATCGCACGGCCGGTGGCGTCGGCCGCGTGCGCGATGCGGCGCACCGCGTGCCCGCCCTCGCGCGTGAGGTGCAAGCCGAGCGGGCCTGCCGGGTCGGGTGAGAACGGCACGCCCTGGTCCACCAGCCACTGCACGGCCGCGGCACTGTGCTCGGCGATGAAACGCGCGGTGGTGGCGTCGACCAGGCCGGCGCCGGCATCCTGCGTGTCCCGCACATGTGACTCGATGCTGTCGTCCTCGCCCAGCACGCCGACGATGCCGCCTTGCGCCCATGCGGTGGCCGCCTCGCTCAAGCTGCGTTTGGCCAGCACCGTGACCGGGCCGTGCTGCGCCAGCTCCAGCGCCACCGTCAGGCCGGCCAGGCCGGCACCGATCACGACCACGGAGGTGGGGGGCACCGATGTTTCCATGTCTCTTGCAGTTTGTGCGACGCCGGCAGCCGCCATGACGCCACCGTTGTCACGACCCCTCACGGGGGGCGGATGCGCAGCCTTGACAGGGGCGTGCATTGTGACGAAATCCCGCGGCCTTGCCTGCTCGCCACCTACACTTGTTGCATCCCGCGCGGGCTGGACCGCCGAGGAGAACCCACAGATGGCCAAACCGATTCACGAGATGTCCCAATGGGACGCATCGACCCACTCGCGCGTGCCCGAAGAAGAGTGGCAGGCGACGCGTGAATTGACGCATGTGGCCACGCAGATCCTCGGCACCCGCGAGGAGTACCTGGCACCCGAGCGGCGCGAGATCGGCCGGCGCATCGGCGACCAGCACCACGAGATGTTCGTGGTGTGCGATCCGGCCGAGGCGCTGCAGCAGCAGTTTCAGCAGTGGGCCTCGGACTTCATCGTGATCCATGACGTGGCCGCCGATTCGTCTCCGCGCATCCTCGCCGGCCTGGCCGCCGCGACGCAGCGCAAGGTGCAAAAGCTGGTGATCCGGCGTCAGGGTCACGGCATGGCGCTGGCCGCGCTGGAGTTTGCCGAGTTGCCCGGTGCCAACGGTCAGATGCTGCGCGTGTATTCCACTCGCGTCGATGCCGACACGCAGCAGCGCGCCGAGCTGGCTCGGGTGCTGCTGGCCTACAGCCGGCTCGGCGTGGTGATGGTGGGCGACCTTCCATCGCACGCACTCGGATCGGCCTTGCAGCCGCTGCGCGAAGGCATTGCGCGCGGTCCGTGGCCGAGCCGCAACCTGCTTTTTGTGCCGCTGTCGCCGCCGGGGGCTCTGCATCATCAGGTGTCCATGCTGGCGGGACGCAGCGGCGTGCAGGTTTCGATCGCGCCGCAGGCGGTCAAGCCGTCCGATGCGTGGACCGCGATCAGCAACGCATGGAACCGCGTACGCGGCGAGTCACCGGGCAGCGCGAGCGCACAACCCGTGTCGCAGGCGGCGCAGCAACGTGACCCGATTGCCTTTCCCGCCCCGGTTCGTCCTGTTCCCGCGGTGCCCAAGCCCTTGCCGATGCAACCGATGCCGCCGACGCGGCCGTCCGCTGCACCGGTCGAGCCCGACAACCCCTGGCACGCCTACGTACGCCAATGCGTTGACATCCCGGGCGTCATCAGCTGCTGCGTGTTCGAGCTGGCGACCCAGCGCACACTGGCCCATGCGGGTTCGCGGCCCGGCCCGGCGTCGCTTGCCACGCAAGGTGCAGCCTTGCATGAAGCAGCCAACACCGCCGCAAAAGCCATGGGTCTGACCATCGCTGCGCCTGACATCTCGGTGACTCTGAACGACCATCATCTGATCGTGCGGGCGATCGCCGGCCACGCCGGCCTGGCGCTGCACGCGGTGCTGGACAGCCACGCGGCGAACCTCATGCTGGTGAAGATGAAACTGCAACGCCTCGACCAGGACAGCGCATCCGCGGCCTGAGTTTCACGTCGGCAAGACAAAGCCCTCCTCGCGGAGGGCTTTGTCGTTGTGAGTCGCCGTTCAGTGCACGACGCGCCCAAACTGGAACTCGCCGCCCGAGACCGTCACCGGCACCACGTCCTTCGGGCCGAAGCGGCCTTCCAGTACCAGGCGCGCCACCGGGTTCTCGATGCGCTGCTGGATCGCGCGCTTGAGCGGCCGCGCACCGAACACCGGATCGAAGCCGACCTTGGCGATCTCGGCCAACGCCTCAGGCGACACGTCGAGCTTCATGTCCATCTTCTCGAGCCGCTGCTCCAGCACCTTGAGCTGGATGCGAGCGATCGATGCGATGTGCTGCGCGTCGAGCGCATGGAACACCACGGTCTCGTCGATGCGGTTCAGGAACTCCGGTCGGAAGTGCGACTTGACCTCGTTCCACACCGCGTCGCGGATGCGGTCGCTCGGCTGGCCCGCCATCTGCATGATCATCTGCGAGCCCAGGTTGCTCGTCATCACGATGACGCAGTTCTTGAAATCGACCGTGCGCCCCTGGCCGTCGGTGAGTCGACCGTCGTCAAGCACCTGCAACAGCACGTTGAACACGTCGGGGTGCGCCTTCTCGATCTCGTCGAGCAGCAGCACGCTGTACGGCCGGCGCCGCACCGCCTCGGTGAGCTGTCCGCCCTCGTCGTAGCCCACGTAACCCGGTGGCGCGCCGATCAGCCGCGACACCGAGTGCTTCTCCATGAACTCGCTCATGTCGATGCGCACCATGTGCTCGTCGCTGTCGAACAAGAAGCCGGCCAGCGCCTTGCACAGCTCGGTCTTGCCGACGCCGGTCGGGCCGAGGAACAAGAAGCTGCCCAGCGGCCGGTTGGGATCGGAAAGCCCGGCGCGCGAACGGCGGATAGCATCGGCCACCGCGGTGATGGCCTCGTCCTGGCCCACCACCCGCTCGTGCAGTTTGGCTTCCATCTGCAGCAGCTTGTCGCGTTCGCCCTGCATCAGCTTGCTCACCGGAATGCCGGTGGCGCGCGACACGACCTCGGCGATCTCTTCGGCGCCGACCATCGTGCGCAGCAACTGCGGCTTCCCGCTCTTGCCCTTGTTCGACTCCTTGGCCTGCGCTTCCTTCAGGCGCGTCTCGAGATCGGGGAGCTTGCCGTACTGCAGCTCGGCGACCTTGTTGAAGTCGCCCTTGCGCTTGAGCTCGTCGATCTGGTGGCGGATGCGGTCGATCTCTTCCTTCACCTGCGCGGAGCCCTGCGCGGTGGCCTTCTCGCTCTTCCAGATCTCCTCGAGATCGGCGTACTCCCGCTCGAGCTTGGCGATCTCGTCTTCTATCAGACCGGCGCGCTTGATCGATGCCTCGTCCTTCTCCTTCTTGACCGCTTCGCGCTCGATCTTCAGCTGGATCAGGCGGCGGTCGAGACGGTCCATCGCCTCGGGCTTGGAGTCGATCTCGATCTTGATCTTGGCAGCGGCTTCGTCGATCAGGTCGATTGCCTTGTCCGGCAGGAAGCGGTCGGTGATGTAGCGGTGGCTCAGCTCGGCCGCGGCGACGATCGCCGGGTCGGTGATCTCCACGCCGTGGTGCACCTCATACTTCTCCTGCAGGCCGCGCAGGATGGCCACCGTAGCCTCGACGCTCGGCTCCTCGACCAGCACCTTCTGAAAGCGCCGCTCGAGCGCGGCGTCCTTCTCCACATGCTTGCGGTACTCGTCGAGCGTGGTCGCGCCGATGCAATGCAGCTCGCCGCGCGCCAGCGCCGGCTTGAGCATGTTGCCGGCGTCGATCGCGCCTTCGGCCTTGCCGGCGCCGACCATCGTGTGCAGCTCGTCGATGAACAGAATGATGCGGCCCTCGTCCTGCGACACCTCCTTCAGAACCGCTTTCAGGCGTTCCTCGAACTCGCCGCGGTACTTGGCACCGGCCAGCAGGCCCGCCATGTCGAGCACCAGCACCCGCTTGTCCTTCAGGCTCTCGGGCACCTCGCCGTTGACGATGCGCTGCGCCAGGCCCTCGACGATCGCGGTCTTGCCCACACCCGGCTCACCGATCAGCACCGGGTTGTTCTTCGAGCGGCGCTGCAGCACCTGGACCGCGCGGCGGATCTCGTCGTCGCGGCCGATCACCGGATCGAGCTTGCCCTGGCGCGCCCGCTCGGTGAGGTCGAGCGTGTATTTCTTCAGTGCCTCGCGCTGGCCTTCGGCTTCCGCGGAATCGACCTTCTGCCCGCCGCGTACCGCGTCGATCGCCGCCTCGAGCGCCTTGCGCGTGAGGCCGTGCCCGCGCACGATGCCGCCGATGTCGGTCTTGCTGTCGGCCAGCGCAAGCAGGAACATCTCGCTGGCGATGAACTGATCGCCGCGCTTGGTGGCTTCCTTGTCGGCGGCCTGCAGCTGCGACATCAAGTCGCGCCCCGGCTGCACCGGCTGGCCTCCGCCCTGCACCTGTGGCAGCGCGCCGATGGCCGTGTCCATCGCCGTGCGCAGCGCCGCGGTGTTGGCACCCGCGCGGTCGAGCAGGGCCTTGGGGCCGTCGGGCTGGGTCAACATGGCCGACAGCAGGTGGGGCGGCTCGATGTACGGGTTGTCGCGTGCCACGGCCAAGCTCTGGGCATCGGCCAGGGCATGCTGGAACGCGGTGGTGAGCTTGTCCAATCGCATGGCTATCCTCGAATCTTGCCGATGGACTTAGGGGCAGGTGGAGTCCATTTCAAGCCCGCCGGCGCGCCGATTGCGAGATATCAAGCGCGGCTACATCGGGTCGCCGAGGCGACGGTAGCGGCTTGCATGGAACAGCAGCGGCGCACCCGAGTGCGCGCTGTGGTGCAGCACTTGGCCGATCAGCAGCACGTGATCGCCGTGGCGTTCGGCGCGCGTGCGGCGGCATTCGAACACCGCCAACGCCCCAGCCAGCACCGGCGCGCCGTGGTGGCCGGCGCTCCAGCGGCCCAACTCGAAACGTTTGGCGCTGGCACTGGTCGACGCAAAACGACGCGACAGCTCGACCTGCTGCTCGGTCAGCACATTGATCGCAAAGTGTTCCGCCGTCTGGAACGCCTGCAGGCTGGGGCTCTCGCAACGCAGCGACCATTGCACCAGCGGCGGCTCGAGCGACAGCGCACCGAAGGAGTTGACGGTGAGACCAACCGGATCGCCGCTGCCGTCGGTGCAGGTGGCCAGCGTCACGCCGGTGGCAAAGCGCCCGAGCGCCGAACGCAGCGCGGCCGACTCGGCTCCCCCTTCGAACGGGCCGCGGGTCAAGGCCCCGCCACCACGCGCATGAGCATCACGCCCAGGGCCGCGCAAGCCAGAGCACCCAGCACATGAACCAGCGTGTGCGCCAGTGCCAGGGACCATTGGCCGCGCTCCAGCAATGCCAAGGACTCGGCCGAAAAGGCCGAAAACGTCGTGAAGCCGCCGAGCACACCGGTGGTGATGAACAGGCGCAGATGATCGAACGGCCGCGTTTCGAACCAGGCGATCGCGGCCCCGATCAGCAACGCGCCGACGACGTTGACGAACAGGGTGCCCAGCGGAAAACCTTGCCACCGCGCATTGAGCCACAGCCCGGCACCCCAGCGGCACAACGCCCCGACGGCCGAACCGCCAGCCACGGCGGCAGCCGCGGTCCATGTGACGCCCGCACTCACGCGGCGTTGTCCATCTGCAGTCCCCAGCGCGCGAGCGCCGCATCGTCGGCTTGCCGTGCATCGACCCAGCGCGCGCCTTCGGGCGTGCTCTCCTTCTTCCAGAACGGCGCCTGGGTCTTCAGGTAGTCCATCAGGAACTCGCAGGCCTGGAAGGCGTCGTGGCGATGCGCCGAGGTGACCGCCACCAGCACGATCTGGTCGTGCGGCATCAAGCGGCCCACCCGGTGGATCACGCGCACGCCGCGGATGTCGAAGCGCCGGCGCGCCTCGCCGATCATCGACTCGATCGCACGTTCGGTCATGCCGGGATAGTGTTCGAGTTCCATCGCCGAGACGCTGGTGCCGTCGTTGCGATCACGCACCGTGCCGACAAAACAAGCCACCGCCCCGACCTGCGCGTCGTCGTCGCGCAGTGAGGCGACTTCGGCACTCAGGTCGAAGTCGGCCTGCTGGATCGTGACCGTGCTGCGCATGGCGGGATTGTCGATCAGCCGCCGGTCACCGGCGGAAAGAACGCGACCTCGGCGCCGTCATGGAGCGCGGCACGGTCGTCGGCCATGACCTGGTCCAGCGCCGAGCGCACCGCGCGTCCGCGCGCCAGGCAGCGCGCGTGTTCGCCGCCGCGCCCGATCAGCTGATCGCGCAGCGCACCCAGTGTGGTCCCGGGCGGGACGTCCACCGTCTCGTGCGCGCCCAGCGCCTCGCGCAGCGATGCGAAATAGCGCAGTTGGATCTTCATTGCAGCAGCAGCCCCAGCGGCAGGAACGACACCGTGTCGCCGCGCGCGATTGGGCGCCCGCCCGGATTGTCGATCAGCCCATCGGCCCAGACCATCGACGTGAGCACGCCCGAGCCCTGGTTGGGATAGAGCTCGAGCCGGCCATCGGCGGCCATACGCGCGCGCAAGAACTCGCGGCGTGCGTTCGGCTTGGGCCAGTCGAAGCCGGCCGTCATCGCGATCGGCTTGGGCCCTTCGGGTGCTGCGCCGCACAGCACGCGCAGCACCGGCATCACCGCGACCAAGAAAGTCACCGTGCTCGACACCGGGTTGCCGGGCAGCCCGATGTACAGCGATTCGCCGCCATCGGCGCGCCGCACCGCGCCGAAAGCCAGCGGCTTGCCGGGCTTGATCGCGATCGACCACAGGTCGAGCCGGCCCACGGCCTGCAGAGCCGGCCTCAGGTGGTCTTCATCGCCCACCGACACGCCACCGCACGTGAGCACGAGATCGGCCTGCGCAGCGGCGCGGCGCAACGCGTCGCGCGTGGCGTCGAGCAAGTCGGGCACGATGCCGAGATCGATCGCGTCGCATCCCGCGGCCTGAAGCAGCCCACGCAACGTGAAACGGTTGGAGTTGTAGATGGCGCCGGGCTTCAACGGCTCACCGGGCATCGCCAGTTCGTCGCCGGTAGAGAACAGCGCCACCCTCGGCCTGCGGCACACCCGCAACTGCCCGGCTCCGACCGACGCGGCCATGCCCATCGCTTGCGGCGTCATCCGCATGCCCGGCCTGAGCACGACGGCACCCTGTTGCACGTCTTCGCCGCGGCGCCGGATCGCCTGGCCGACGCTGGGCACCGCCTGCACACGCACGCGGCCGATCTCACCGTCACGCTCCGGCGGGAGCGCCTCGCAGAGCTCCTGCATCACCACCGCATCGGCACCGGCCGGGATCTGAGCGCCTGTGAAGACGCGCGCCGCGGTGCCCGGCTGCAGCGGCTGCCCCACCTGCCCGGCCGGCACGCGCTGCGACACGGCAAGCACGGCGCCGGCGGCCGGCACGTCGGCCACACGCAGCGCGTAGCCATCCATCTCGGTGTTGTCCTCAGGCGGCACGTTCAGGTGGGAACGCACCTCTTCGGCGAGCACGCGGTTCAGGGCGTCGAAAGTCGACACCATCTCGGTATCGGTGATCGCATGGGCGCGTGCGCCTTCCACCAGGCGCGACACCGCCTCGTCGAGGCTCATCAGCGGCGAACGGTCGGAGCGCGCAGGGGTGGGACTCATGGCGAAGGGCTCGTGGCTTCGAGCGATTGTGCCAAGCCCGTCTGCCGCGCGCACGGCAGGGCTGCGTCCGGGAGGTCAGGCGTGCCTGTCGTGGAGCGCGATCAGCGCCTTGACCCTGGCCACGTCGGCCGGCATCACCTCGACGCGGCGCGGCAGCGATTCCAGACCCGCGAGGGCAGCGGGCCGCTCAGGCTGCTGCCCGATCGCCTCGACGATGGTCTCGCTGAATTTGACCGGCAGCGCGGTCTCCAGGACCACGATGGTCTCACCCGGTTGCCGAAGGTCGCATGCGACCTTCAGGCCGTCGGCGGTATGGGGGTCGATCAGATCGTGCTGCTGCTCCCAGACCTGGCGGATGGTCGCCAGCCGATCTGCGTGCCCGCTGCGTCCCGACACGAAGCCATACGACGCGCAGCGCGCGTGCGTGGCCGCGTCGAGCGCGAAGCCGCCGTCGCGCACGACGCGCTCTCCGAACAACTGGCGCGTCGCCACGGTGTCGCGTTGCAGCAGATCACACACGAAGCGCTCGAAGTTCGACGCCTTGCTGATGTCCATCGACGGGCTGGAGGTCTCGCGCGTCTCGGCGGCCGCGCGCACACGGTAGCGCCCGCTCTTGAAGAACTCGTCGAGCACGTCGTTCTCGTTGGTGGCGACGATCAGGCGCTGGATCGGCAGGCCCATCATGCGAGCCACGTGGCCGGCGCACACGTTGCCGAAGTTGCCCGACGGCACGGCGAAGCTCACAAGCTCGTCATTGGACCTCGTGGCCTGGAAGTAGCCAGCGAAGTAATACACCACCTGAGCCACCAGACGTGCCCAGTTGATGGAATTGACGCTGCCGATGCGATGCCTGCGCTTGAAGTCGAGATCGGCGGCAACCGCCTTGACGATATCCTGGCAATCGTCGAACACGCCTTCGATCGCGATGTTGTGGATATTGGCGTCCTGCAGGCTGAACATCTGCGCCTGCTGGAACGGACTCATGCGCCCGTGCGGCGACAGCATGAAGACTTGCACGCCTTGCTTGCCGCGCATCGCGTATTCGGCCGCGCCGCCGGTATCGCCCGACGTGGCGCCGAGAATGTTCAGCCGTTCGCCGCGGCGCGCCAGCTCGTACTCGAACAGCGCACCGAGGAGCTGCATCGCCATGTCCTTGAAGGCAAGCGTCGGGCCGTTGGACAGCGCCTCGACGAACAGGCCCGGTTCCAGCATGCGCAGCGGCACGATCGCGTCGCTGCCGAACGTGCTGCGGGTGTAGGTGCGGCGGCACAACGCGCGCAGGTCGTCGGCCGGGATGTCGTCGATGTACAGCGACAGGATCTCGAACGCCAGGTCGGCGTACGGCAGCACGCGCCAGCGCCCCAGCGTGGCTGCATCGATCCGCGGATAACGCTCAGGCAGGTACAGACCGCCATCGGGTGCCAGGCCTTCCAGCAGGATCTCGCAAAAGCGCCGCGGCGTGTCATCGCCACGGGTACTCACGTAGCGCATCAGTTCAACTCTTCCTTGCGGATGCGCACGATCGGGGCCAGCACTGTGGGCAGCGCCTGCATCGTCGCCATCGCCTGGTTCATGCGGCCTTCGCGCGTGTCGTGGGTCAAGATGATCAGGTCGGTCTGGCGCTCGCCTTCGGCGGACTCTCGCTGCAGCACGGCGTCGATCGAAATGTCGTGTTCGGCCAGGATCGTGGTGATGCGCGAGAGCACGCCGGTCTGATCGGCCACGCGCAAGCGCAGATAGTACGCAGTGACCACTTCGTCCATCGGCAGGATCGGCGTGTTGGCCAGAGCGTCGGGCTGGAACGCCAGATGCGGCACGCGGTGGTCGGGGTCAGCGGTGTGCAGCCGCGTGATATCGACCAGGTCGGCCACCACCGCCGACGCGGTGGGCTCCGACCCGGCGCCCTTGCCGTAGTACAGCGTGGTGCCGACGGCATCGCCCTGCACCACCACCGCGTTCATCGCACCTTCCACGTTGGCGATGAGGCGCTTGGCCGGCACGAGCGTGGGGTGCACGCGCAACTCGATACCTTGCGGATTGCGCCGCGCCATCGCGATCAGCTTGATGCGGTAGCCGAGTTGCTCGGCGTAGCGGATGTCGGTGGCCTGCAACGCGGTGATGCCTTCGACGTGTGCCTTGTCAAACTGCATCGGCACGCCGAAGGCGATGGCACACATGATCGTGGCCTTGTGCGCCGCATCGATGCCTTCGATGTCGAAGGTCGGATCGGCCTCCGCATAGCCCAGGCGCTGCGCCTCCTTGAGCACGGTGTTGAAGTCGAGCCCCTTTTCGCGCATCTCGCTCAGGATGAAGTTGGTGGTGCCGTTGACGATGCCGGCCACCCACTCGAGCCGATTCGCGGTGAGCCCCTCGCGCAGCGCCTTGATGATCGGAATGCCACCCGCCACCGCGGCTTCGAAGCCGATCATCACCCCCTTGTTGTGGGCAGCGGCAAAGATCTCGTTGCCATGCACGGCGAGCAGGGCCTTGTTGGCGGTGACCACGTGCTTGCCAACGGCGATTGCATCGAGCACGAGGCTCTTGGCGATGGTGGTGCCGCCGATCAACTCGACCACGATGTCGATCGAGGAGTCGGCGATGATGCGCTTGGCGTCATCCACCACCTGTGCCGCGTCGCCGACGATCCCTTTCGCACGCGCCACGTCGATATCGGCGACCGTCGTGATGCGAATGCCGCGCCCGGCGCGGCGCTGGATCTCTTCCTGGTTGCGCTGCAGCACCTTGAAGGCGCCGCTGCCCACCGTGCCGATGCCCAGCAGGCCGACTTGGATCGGTTTCATGTGGTGTGCCGTTTTCGGTAGTGGGACAAGAAGCGTTCGATGCGACCGATGGCCTCGGTGAGGTCATCGACGTTTGGCAGGAATACCAGGCGGAAATGATCGGGCTCTGGCCAGTTGAAGCCGGTGCCCTGCACGATGAGCACCTTCTCTTCGGCGAGTAGTTCATAGGCGAACTGCTGGTCGTCCTGGATCGGATAGATCTTCGGATCCAGCTTGGGGAACATGTACAACGCGGCCTTCGGCTTGACCACGCTGACGCCGGGAATCGCGGTCAGCAGATCGTAGGCCAGGTCACGCTGTTTGGTCAGCCGGCCATGCGGGGCCACCAGGTCCTTGATGCTTTGGTGGCCGCCGAGCGCGGTCTGGATCGCAAGCTGCCCCGGCGTGTTGGCGCACAACCGCATCGACGCCAGCATCGTCAGGCCTTCGATGTAGTCCTTGGCATCGCGCTTGTCGCCCGAAACCACCATCCAACCGGCGCGATAGCCGCAGGCGCGGTAGTTCTTCGACAGCCCGTTGAAGGTGACGAACAGCACGTCGTCGGCCAGCGACGCGATGCTGGTGTGTGTGCCGCCGTCGTAGATCGTCTTGTCGTAGATCTCGTCGGCAAACACGATCAACGCATGCGTGCGCGCGATCTCAACGATGTCGCGCAGCAGGTCGTCGGGATACAACGCCCCGGTCGGGTTGTTGGGGTTGATCACCACGATGCCGCGCGTGCGCGGCGTCACCTTCTTGCGGATGTCGGCCAGATCCGGCAACCAGCCGGATTGCTCATCGCAGCGGTAGTGCACCGGCCTGCCGCCCGAGAGCGACACCGCAGCGGTCCACAGCGGGTAGTCCGGCGCCGGCACCAGGATCTCATCGCCCGCGTCGAGCAGCGCATTCAGGCTGAACACGATCAGCTCCGATGCGCCGTTGCCCAGATAGACATCGTCGACGCCGACGCCAGCGATGTTCTTTTCCTGCGTGTAGTGCACCACCGCCTTGCGCGGCGCGAACAGGCCCTTGCTGTCGGTGTAGCCCGCACTGGCCGGAAGGTTGCGGATCATGTCCTGCACGATCTCGTCGGGCGGGTCGAAGCCAAACACGGCGAGGTTGCCGATGTTCAGCTGGATGATCTTGTGGCCCTCCTCCTGCATCTGGCGGGCTTTTTCCAGCACCGGGCCGCGGATGTCGTAGCCGACATCGGCGAGCTTGCTGGATTTGGCGATCGGCTTCACCGCTATGCGCTCCTTGTTGAAGGCAGACGCCATCGGTGATGCTGCGCTGCGCAAACTACAATTTAACCATAGCGAAGTTGCTCGACCGATCGGCATCGGTGCGCGAGTTCGCATGCGGACACTGCAGCGTGAAATTCCAGCCGGATTCCCTCGACGGGGTGAACACCATCACCCGGCACGATGGTGCGCGACTCTGGGTGGGCCATCAGATCCACCATGGCAACCTGATCGTGCCGTGGTCCGGCCCGGTCCGACGATGGGATCCGGTGGACTTCGGCGCACTCACGCAAGTCCACTTCGATGAGCTGCTGCAACTGAATCCCGAGTTGGTGATCTTCGGCAGTGGTGCGCGGCTGCGCTTTGCGCCGCCCGCGCTTGTGCGCAACCTGATCGCACAGCGCATTGGCGTGGAGTCGATGGACACGGCGGCGGCCTGCCGCACCTACAACGTGCTGGTGAGCGAGCGCCGTTCGGTGGTGGCGGCGCTGCTGCTCGAAGCAGCCTGAAGCGCTGCGTCGGACACTGGACGCCGCAAAGCTCCGGTACCCCTGCAGGCGGACCGCCTGCGGCGAAACTTTATAATCACGCGCTGTGCCCGCGGGGCACCCCGACAATCAAAACGCCCGTCATGACGCCTGTCCTGAACAAACCCCTGCCCGAGTTCGAAGCCGTCGCGACCAGCGGCGTGAAGTTCACGCCTCAGGGGTTCCTGGGCAAGGTGGTGGTGCTGTACTTCTACCCGAAGGATCACACGCCCGGTTGCACCACCGAGGCCATGCAGTTCCGCGATCGCCACAAGGATTTCGTCAAGGCCGGGGCCGTGGTGTTCGGCGTGTCGCGCGACAACATGGCCTCGCACGAGAAGTTCCGCCAGAACCTGGAGCTGCCGTTCGACCTCATCGCCGACACCGAAGAGAAGCTGTGTCACATGTTCGGCGTGGTCAAGAACAAGATCATGTACGGCAAGAAGGTCAAGGGCATCGAGCGCAGCACCTTCCTGATCGACGCCAAGGGCGTGCTGCGCGCCGAATGGCGCGGCATCAAGGTGGCCGGCCACGTCGACGAGGTGTTGAAGGCCGTGAAGGAGTTGAAGAAAGCCGCCTGATGCTGCTTTTGCAGCGTGCGGCATAATGGTCCGCATGCCCGTGAGTCGCGAACAGCGTTTCACCCGTTGAGACAAGGCCGCACAGTCGACTGTGCGGCTTTTTTGTTTGGTCAATCGCCGCACCGCCGTATGCCACTGCCCAAGCCGCCTGCCTCCAAAGCCTCCCTGCTGTCCGCCACCGACTACGAAACCCAGGCCGCTGCCCGCACTGCCAAACGCTCGTTGCAGCCGAGCGCTGATTCGAGCAGGGAGCCGCTGGCGCTCAAGCCCGCCGAGGCGCCGGTGTCGGCGCCGCGCCAGGAGACCAAAATCGGCAAGCCGGCGGTCCTGGCCCCGGAAGCCAAGCCGCGTCCCATTCGCCCGGCCGGGCCGGCGCGTCTCTTCGTGCTCGACACCAACGTGCTGATGCACGACCCGCTGTGCCTGTTCCGCTTTGAAGAACATGACGTCTTCCTGCCGATGATCACGCTGGAGGAACTCGACAGCCACAAACGCGGCATGAGCGAGGTGGCTCGCAACGCGCGCCAGGCCAGCCGCGAACTCGATGCGCTGGCCTCGGGCAGCGACCTCAATCCCAAGGACGGCATTGCGCTGTCCAAGACCGGTAAGAGAGAAGCGCTCGGCCGCCTGTACTTCCAGGAGACGCTGCTGGAGGTCAAGCTGCCGGCCGGACTGCCGCAGGGCAAGGCCGACAACCAGATCCTCGGCGTCGTCAAGTCGCTGCGTGAGCAGCAGCCGGGGCGCGACATCGTGCTGGTGTCCAAGGACATCAACATGCGCGTCAAGGCGCGCGCGCTCGGTCTGCCCGCCGAGGACTACCAGAACGACAAGACTCTGGATGACGGCGACCTGCTGTACACCGGCTTGCTGCCGCTGCCGGCCGACTTCTGGGAGCGCCATGGCAAGACCATGGAGAGCTGGAGCCAGGGCGGCCACACGTACTACCGGATCGCCGGACCGCTGGTGCCGGCGCTGATGATCAACCAGTTCGTATTCCTCGAGTCCCCGGGTGCGGCGCCGCTGTATGCGCGTGTCACCGAGATCACCGGCAAGACCGCGGTGCTCAAGACGCTCAAGGACTACACGCACGCCAAGAACGCGGTATGGGGCGTCACGGCGCGCAACCGCGAGCAGAACTTTGCGCTCAACCTGCTGATGGATCCCGAGGTGGACTTCATCACACTGACCGGCACCGCCGGCACCGGCAAGACGCTGATGACGCTGGCTTCGGGCCTGAGCCAGGTGCTCGACGATCGGCGCTACACCGAGATCATCGTCACCCGCGTCACCGTGCCGCTCGGCGAAGACATCGGTTTTCTCCCTGGTACCGAAGAGGAAAAGATGGGCCCGTGGATGGGCGCGCTCGACGACAACCTCGAGGTGCTGGCGCGCGGCGACTCCAGCGCCGGCGAATGGGGCCGCGCCGCCACGCAGGACCTGGTGCGCAGCAAGATCCGCATCAAGAGCTTGAACTTCATGCGCGGTCGCACGTTCCTGAACAAGTTCGTCATCATCGACGAGGCACAGAACCTCACGCCCAAGCAGATGAAGACGCTGATCACGCGGGCTGGCCCCGGCACCAAGATTGTCTGCCTCGGCAACCTGGCGCAGATCGACACGCCTTACCTGAGCGAAGGCAGTTCGGGCCTGACTTTCGCTGTCGACCGCTTCAAGGGCTGGCCTCACTCCGGCCACGTGACGCTGGCGCGCGGCGAACGCTCACGCCTGGCCGACTACGCCTCCGACGTGCTGTAAGCGTTCCACGGCGCGATGGGCTCCTGCGCGTCGGGGCCCTGCATCACGAGGTCGGGAGCCGCTGGCGCGCGTGCCGCTGGTCCTCGCCGTTTCTGCTTGGCTGTCAGGGTGCCACGAGATCCTTGATCTGCTGCAGCGCCGTCGGATCTTCGATCGTCGTGAGGTCGCCAGGGTCCCTGCTTTCACACACGGCCTGGATGGCGCGGCGCAGGAGCTTGCCCGAGCGCGTCTTGGGCAGCACGGCGACGAAGCGCACGCGCGCGGGTCGAGCCACCGCGCCGAGCTGATCGTCGACCACCTTCATGATCTCGCCTTCGAGTTTGAGAGCGGCTTCGGGCGTAGCGGCCAACGACGGATCCTTCAGCACCGCGAACGCCATCGCCACCTGACCCTTCAACGCATCGGCGACGCCGACCACGGCCACCTCGGCCACGTTGGCGTGGCTCGAGATGCTCTCTTCGATCTCGCGCGTGCCGAGGCGGTGACCAGCCACGTTGATCACGTCGTCGGTGCGGCCCAGGATGAAGTAGTAGCCCTCTTCGTCACGTATACCCCAGTCGAACGTGCTGTAAACCAGCCGGCCCGGGATCGTGCTCCAGTAGGTCTTGACGAAGCGCTCGTCGTCGCCCCAGACGGTTTGCATGCAGCCCGGCGGAAGCGGGCCCTCGATCGCCAGCACGCCTTTCTGGTTGGGCTCGGTGAGCTCGCGACCCGTGGCCTCGTCGAGCAGCTTGACGTCATAGCCGTAGACCGCCTTGCCGGGCGAGCCGAACTTGGAGGGCGCCGGCTCGACGCCGTTGCACAGTGTGAGGATCGGCCATCCTGTTTCGGTCTGCCAGTAGTTGTCGATCACCGGCCTGTTGAGCCCCTCGGCGATCCAGCTCGCGGTCGGTTCGTCGAGCGGCTCGCCGGCGAGGAACAGCGCGCGCAGCGACGACAGGTCATACCGTTTCAAGAAAGCCGGATCATGCTTCTTCAGCACGCGCACCGCGGTCGGTGCGCTGAACATCGCGGTGACCTTGTACTTCTCGACCAGGCGCCACCAGATGCCCGCGTCGGGCCGCACCGGCAGGCCCTCGTACAGGATGGTGGCCATGCCGGCGATCAGCGGACCGTAGACGATGTAGCTGTGGCCCACCACCCAACCAATGTCGCTGGTGGAAAAGTAGGTTTCACCTGGGGCGCCGCGGAAGATGTGTTTCATCGACGCAGCCAACGCCACAGCGTAACCGCCCGTGTCGCGCTGCACGCCCTTGGGTCTGCCGGTGGTGCCGCTGGTGTAAAGCGTGTAGCTCGGGTGCGTGGCGTCCAACCACGTGCACGGTACCTGAACGTCGAGGTGTTGCTCGCGCAGCGTCGCATGATCGACATCGCGCTCATCCACGCGGTTGAACGTGCTCAATCCGCGATCGACCATCAGCACCCGGCCCGGCTTGTACGCCGCAAGCCGGATCGCTTCATCGAGCAGCGGCTTGTACGGCACCACCTTGCCGTTGCGGCTGCCGGCATCGGCGCTCACCACCACGACCGGGCGCGCATCGTCGATGCGGCTGGCCAGACTGACGCTGGCAAAGCCGCCGAACACCACCGAATGGATCGCACCAATGCGCGCGCAGGCCAGCATTGCGAACACCGCCTCGGGGATCATCGGCATGTAGACCAGCACGCGATCACCCGCCTTCACGCCGAGCGCCAGCAAGCACGCCGCCATGCGCTGCACTTCGCTGTGCAACTCCGCAAAGCTGTACACCCGCTCTCGATCGACTTCTGTCGACACGTAGATCAGCGCGGGCCGTTGGCCCAGTGTGGCCAGGTGCCGATCGACCGCGTTGTGGCACAGGTTGGTCTGGCCGCCCACGAACCAGCGCGCGAACGGCGGATTCGCGTAGTCACAGACCTGTCCAAACGGCCGCTGCCAGTCGATCAGAGTCGCCTCTTCGGCCCAGAATGCGTCTCGCTCTTCGATCGAACGGCGGTAGAAATCGGTGTAGTGCATGGCGACATTGTCGGCGCGCAGGACCCCGGGTGGCGCTCGGGGGCGCCCTGCCTCGGTCGGCTGCGCTAAGCTGTGATTGAGCTTGAAGTATCGGCTGTAACCCATTGTGGTTACTGAAGTAAGTTTGACTTTGCTCAACGGCCGACGTAGTCTGGACGCCGTGGATCGCAAACAGATCGTGCGCGGGCTGATGGCCGCCGTGTGCAGCGCGTGGGTGGCGCCCTGGGCGCACGCCGAAGGAGACGCGCTCGAAGAGTGGTTGTCACGCAGCGGCCGGGCGAATCCACCCTCGCCCACCCGCGTCCTCGTACGCGACGCCGCGGCCGACGTGGTGATCGCTGCGCTGAATTTCCTCGACCGCCCCTACCGCTTGGGCGGCCAGAGTGTCGACACCGGATTCGACTGCAGCGGCTTCACGCGCCACCTGTTCGGCCAGACCCTGGGCATCAACCTGCCACGCCGCGTCGACGACCAGGCGCACGATCGATCGTTGAGCCGGGTGTCGCGCAACGCGTTGCGCGCCGGCGACCTGGTGTTCTTCAACACATTGCGGCGCCCCTTCTCGCACGTGGGGATCTACGTGGGCGACGGTCGCTTCATCCATGCGCCGCGCAGCGGCGCCCGGGTGCGTCTCGAACGGCTGGACAGCGACTACTGGGGGCGCCGCTTCACCGGCGCACGGCGCGCCACAGCGCTCTCACCGGCCGCCAACTAGGCTCGCTCGCCCGGCGCATGCGGGCGGGCGGTCAAGCACGGCACAATGCATTCCATGGGTGAAACCGTCATCCCACTGGCCGACCTGCGTTACGCCGGGTCGGTGCCGCCGATCCCGCCGCAGCCGATCGTGCCCAGCGGTCTGCTCAGCGATCGACTCGGCCGCCCGCTGCGCGACCTGCGCATCTCGGTCACGGACCGCTGCAACTTCCGCTGCAGCTACTGCATGCCGAAGTCGGTGTTCGACCGCAGCTACTCCTTCCTGCCGCACGCGTCGCTGCTCACCTTCGAGGAAATCACTCGGCTGGCCCGGCTGTTCATCGCACACGGCGTCGGCAAGATCCGCCTGACCGGGGGCGAGCCGCTGCTGCGCAAGGGCATCGAAGACCTGGTGGCCATGCTGGCCGAGTTGCCAGGCCCCGACGGCAGGCCGTTGGAGATCACGCTCACCACCAACGGTTCGCTGCTGGCGCGCAAGGCCGCCGCGCTGAAGGCGGCCGGCCTGCAGCGCGTGACCGTGAGCCTGGACGCGCTCGACGACCGTGTGTTCCGATCGATGAACGACATGGACTTTCCGGTGGCCGACGTGATCGCCGGCATCGACGCCGCACGCGCCGCCGGCCTGGCACCGATCAAGGTCAACATGGTGGTGCAGCGCGGCGTCAACGATCACGAGATCGTGCCGATGGCGCAGCACTTCCGCGGCACCGGCATCGTCCTGCGCTTCATCGAGTACATGGACGTCGGCGCCACCAACGGCTGGCGCATGGACCAGGTGGTGCCGTCCGCGCAGGTGCTGCAGCGGCTGCAGAACCGCTGGCCGCTGGAGTCGCTGGAGCCGGTGGCGCCCGGCGAAACGGCCGAGCGCTGGCGCTACATGGATGAGGCCGGCGAAATCGGGCTGATCTCCAGCGTGACCAAGGCCTTCTGCCGCGACTGCAACCGCGCCCGCCTGTCGACCGAGGGCAAACTGTTCATGTGCCTGTTCGCGAGCCGGGGCCACGACCTGCGTGCGTTGCTGCGCGGCGGCCACAGCGATGCCGAGATCGCGTCGGCGCTGGCGCTGCTGTGGGGCGCGCGCGACGATCGCTACTCCGAGTTGCGCGGCGCGCACCAGGCGCCTCCGGGCAGCGGAGAACGCCGCGTGGAGATGCACTACATCGGCGGGTAGACGCCTCAGCGCGCGGCGGCCGGCGCGTCTTCCAGCGCGGGGGTCGTGATCTCTCCCGGCACGCCGCGGCGTGCGAACCAGGTGTAGACGGTCGGCACGACGAAGATCGTGAGCAGCGTGCCCACCGACATGCCGCCGACGATCACCCAGCCGATCTGCTGGCGGCTCTCGGCGCCGGCGCCTTGCGCCAGCGCCAGCGGCAACGCACCGAGCACCATGGCACCGGTGGTCATCAGGATCGGGCGCAGGCGCAGCGCAGCCGCCTCGACCACCGCCATGCGGATGTCTCGGCCCTGCTGCCGCAGCTGGTTGGAGAACTCAACGATCAGGATGCCGTGTTTGGTGATCAGTCCGATCAGCGTGATGAGGCCGATCTGCGAATACACGTTGAGCGTGCCGCCCGCCAACTGCAACGCAGCCAGCGCGCCCACCATCGACAGCGGCACCGACAACAGGATCACGAAGGGATCGACAAAGCTTTCGAACTGCGCCGCCAGCACCAGGAAGATGAACAGCAGCGCCAGCACGAACACAATGCCGAGCGCGCCGCTGGCCGAGCGGTATTCGCGCGACACGCCGTTGAGCTCGGTGGCATAGCCCTGTTGCAGCACCTTGGCCGCAATCCCGTCCATGGCCTGCAAAGCCTCTCCGAGCGAATACTCCGGCGCCAGGTTCGCCGTGATCGACACCGACCGGCGCTGGTTGAAGTGGTTCAGCTCGCGCGGACTGACCGACTCGCGAACGCGCACCAGCGATGACAGCGGCACCATCGTGTCGCCGCGGCCGCGCACGAAGATCTTCTCGATGTCCTCCGGGGTGGTGCGCCCGGTCGGCTGGGTCTGCACCATCACGTCGTACTGCTCGGCATCGCGCTTGTAGCGCGTGACCTGGCGGCCACCCAGCATGGTCTCGACCGTGCGCGCCACCTGGTCGACGCTGATGCCGGCGTCGGCGGCGCGCTCGCGGTCGACCTCCATCAGGATCTCGGGCTTGTTCAGCCGCAGGTCGGTTTCGGGGTTGACGAAGCCGGGGTTCTTCGCCATCTCGGCGAGAAACTGCTGCGCCACGTTGGCCAGGTTGGCGTACGAGTCGCTGGTCATGATGACGTAGTTGACCGGCACCTCGCGGAAGCCCTGGCCCAGGCTCGGCGGCGTGGCCGGACGCGCCGTCACGCCCGGCAGGCCGGCCATCTTGCCGGTCAGCTCGCGCGCGATCTGCAACGTGGTCTTGTCGCGCGCCTCCCAGTCGACCGTGCGCAACACCGCGATACCCTGGGAGACGCTCGGATTGCCGCTGATGGCGAACGTGCGGTCGATCTCCGGATAGTCCGCCGTGATGCGCTCGATCGCGCGCAGGTACTTGGCGGTGTAGTCGAGTGTGGCGCCATCGGGCGAATTGACCACCGCCATGATCACGCCACGATCCTCCATCGGCGAGAGCTCGCGCTTGGCGGTGCTGAACAGCCACCAGCTCACGACACCCGACGACACCATCACCAGCAGCACGACCCAACGGTGGCCCAGCACCCAGCGCAACGTGCCGGTGTACAGGCCGGTCAGGCGGGTCAGCCCGCCTTCGATGAAACGATCGAAGAAGTTCGGGTTGGGCTTGTGGCGCAGCAGCTTGCTGCACAGCATCGGCGACAGCGTGAGCGCGACGAAACCCGAGACGATCACCGCTCCGGCCAGCGTGAGCGCAAATTCAACGAACAGGCGGCCGGTGCGCCCCGGCGTGAACGCCAGCGGCGCGAACACCGCGGCCAGCGTCAGCGTCATCGCCACCACGGCAAACGAGATCTCGCGCACGCCCTTGATCGCGGCTTGGAACGGTGCCAGGCCTTCCTCGATGTGGCGGAAGATGTTCTCCAGCACAACGATGGCATCGTCGACCACCAGGCCGATGGCCAGCACCAACGACAGCAGCGTCAGCGTGTTGATCGTGAAGCCCGCCAGCGCCATCAGCGCAAACGAGCCGATCAGGCTGACCGGGATGGTGACCAGCGGAATGATCGACGCCCGAAGCGTGCGCAGGAATACGAAGACCACCAGCGCCACCAGCACCACCGCTTCGGTGATGGTGGTAAAGACCGACCTGACCGACCGGTCGATGAACAGCGAGTTGTCGTTGGCCACGCTCACCGTGAGCCCGGGCGGCAGGTCCTGCTGCACCTTGGGCATGATCTCGCGCACTCCGGCCGAGATGTCGAGCGGATTGGCGGTGGCATTGCGGATGACGCCTGCAGACACCGCCGGCACGCCGTTCAGGCGCACGCTCGAGCGCTCGTTGAGCGGGGCCTGCTCGATGCGCGCCACGTCCTTCAGCCGCACGGTGAAGCCGTTGGACGACTTGAGGGCCACCTCGCGGAACTGCGCCTCGGTGTTGAGATCGGTCCTTGCGGTGACGTTGAACTCGCGCTGCTGGCTTTCGATGCGCCCGGCCGGCACCTCCAGGTTCTGGCGCCGCAGCGCGTCTTCGACGTCCTGCGTGGTCAGGCGGTAGGCGGCGAGCTTGTCGGGATCGACCCAGATGCGCATCGAGTACGCCCGGTCGCCCCAGATGCGCACGTCGGCCACGCCCGGCACCGTCTGCAAACGGGGCTTCACGATCCGGGTCACGACGTCGGTGATCTCCAGCGGACTCAGCACGTCGCTGCTGAAGGCCAGCCAGATCACCGGGAACGCGTCGGCCTCGACCTTGGCGATCACCGGCTCGTCGATCGCATCGGGCAAGCGCTGGCGGATGCGCGAGACACGGTCGCGCACGTCGGCAGCTGCATCGTCGGGGTTCTTCTCGAGCTTGAAGCGCGCCGTGATCTGGCTTTGCTCGGAGCGCGAAAGCGAGGTCAGGATGTCGATGCCGTCAATGCCGGCGATCGAATCCTCCAGCGGCTTGGTGACTTGCGACTCGATCACCTCGGACGACGCGCCGATCAGCCGCGTGTTGACCGTGACCACCGGCTCGTCGATGCGTGGGTACTCGCGCACGGCGAGCTTGCCGTAGGACACGAGGCCCAGCAGCATCACCATCAGCGACAGCACCGATGCAAACACCGGACGTCGCACCGAGATCTCGGACAAGCGCATCGTCAGCTCACAGCACCGACGAGTTGCGCGCCGCACCCGAGGCGGCTCCGGGGCGCGCCGCAGCCGGCCGGTTGGCGCCGGGCCGCGTGGTGAGGTCGACCACGCGCACCGGCACCGACTCGCCGCGGCCCAAACGCGTTTGCCCGGCGATCACGACGTGGTCGCCCGCCTTCAGTCCTTCGAGCACCTCCACCTTGCCGGGCACGCGCGCGCCGATGCGCGCCTCGATACGCTGCGCAATCTTGTTCTCCCCATCAACCACCAGCTTGTACAAGTACTGCTTGTCGCCCAGCGGCACCAGCGCCTCCTCGGGTACCACCAGCGCGCCCTCGCGCACGTCGAACACGACGCGCGAGCGCGCGTACATGCCGGCGCGCAACTCGCCGCCCGCGTTGGCCAGCTTGGCGCGCACCAGCACCGAGCGGCCGTTGGCGTCGAGCTGCGAATCGAGCGCATCGATGCGCCCGAGGTATTGCTTGCCGGGCAATGCATCGAGCGTGACCTGCACGGCCTGGCCGGGCTTCAAGCGCGCGATGAAGCGCTCAGGCAATCGAAAGTCGACCCACACGGACGACAGATCTTCGATGTTGACCAGGTCGGCGCCGTCTTTCACGTAGTCGCCGACGTTGACCGCACGGATGCCGACCACCCCGTCGAACGGAGCCACGATCTGCATGCGCGCCAGCTGCGCCCTGGCCAAGGCCACCTGCGCCTCGGCGACTTCGAGGCTGGATCGACTCTGGTCGACCGCGCTCTGGCTGATGAAGTTCTGCGCCAGCAGTTCCTTGTTGCGCTGCAGATTGGTACGCGCGATGCTGGCCTGGGCCTCGGCCTGCTGCAACTGGGCGCGTTGCAGCGCATCGTCGAGCTGTACCAGCAGTTGAGAGCGCTTGACGCGCTGGCCGTCGGTGAAGGCGAGCCTGGCGACGCGCCCGCTCACCTCGGGCCGCAGCATCACGCCCTGGCGGGAACGCACCGTGCCGACCGCTTGCGTGTCGTCCTCCAGGCGCATCGCTTCGACGCGCCCGACCTCCACGGCGACCGGACCTCCTTGTCCTGTGCCGGCTGTGCCGACGCCGCGATCGTTCGCTGCACCCGTCGCGGCAGGCATCGTGGCGGCTTGCGCCGGCGCGCGGTTCTGCCACCACCACGCCAGCACACCAGCGCCCAGCAATGCAACCACCACGACACCCGTGTGAACGATCTTCATGAATCCAGACGTGCCCAGTAGCACCTACTGTAGATCAAGCCCTCTGCGGCCGCCGTGTACCTTGGCGCCAAGCCCCTGCCTTGACTGCGGGGGGACGAGCGCCTTCATCGCACACTGTCCGCGCCGCGATTCGCCAGCGCGTCTGCGCGCTCATTGCCCGGATCGCCGTTGTGGCCGCGCACCCAATGCCACTGCACGTCGTGCACCGCTGCTAGAGCCTCCAGACGCTGCCACAGTTCCAGATTCTTCACCGGCTTCCTGTCGGCCGTGCGCCAGCCGCGTTGTTTCCAGCCATGGATCCAGGTGGTGATGCCGTTCTTCACGTATTCGCTGTCGGTGTAGACAGCGACCCGGCAGCCCGACTTCAGTGCCGAAAGGGCCTCGATCACCGCGGTGAGCTCCATGCGGTTGTTGGTGGTGTCGGGCTCACCGCCGAAGAGCTCCTTTTCATGCCCCTTCCAGCGCAGCAGAGCGCCCCAACCTCCTGGCCCGGGATTGCCCTTGCAGGCCCCGTCGGTGTAGACGACCACCGAATCGCTCATCGTGCCCCCATGGCGCCTCGGCGGCGCCTGCGATCAATCGACCTCTGCGGGTTCCCGGCGGCGGCGCGCCACCACGGCCGGCGCAGCCTTGGGCTGGAGTTTCTCGCGTCGTGCCAGCCCGACCAGACGCATGCCGCGCGCGCGCTTGACCGCCACCACGAAGTACACCGCGCCAAACACCGGCCACCAGCGCTCGCCGGTGCCTTCGATCCAGGCCCAGCGGTCGAGCCAGCGCTGCGAGCGCACCGGCGCGCGCCAGCAGCCGAAACGGCCGTGCTCGACCTCGAAGCTCAACAGACGCAACCAGTCGCGCAGCCGCCAGTAGCCGATGAACTCACCTGCGCGCGGCAGGTAGCGAGGCCGGTTCGAAAGCCCCAGTCGCTGACGCGCCGCGCCGAGGCGCTGGCGCAGACCCCACAGGCTGGCCGGGTTGAAGCCGGCGATCACCACGCGTCCTTCGGGCACCAGGACCCGCTCAGCCTCGCGCAGCGTCTCGTGCGGATCGCGCGCCAGCTCCAGCCCATGCGGCAAGACCAGCAGGTCGATGCTCTGGCTCGGAAACGGCAGCGCGTCGAAATCGCAGTGCAAGGCCACCGGCACGTTGGGCGATTGGGTGCTGATGTCGTCGGCCGGCGCGGGCAGTTCCACCCGCTCGGGTACGACCATCGAATCGTGCGCGACCCAACGATGCGGCATCCGATTGGCGCGCAACGCATCGAGCTGCGGCAAGCCGAGCTGCAACGCGTGGAAGCCGAACAGGTCAGCCACCGCCTGGTCCATCCGTGCCTGCTCCCACTGCAGCAGGTAGCGGCCCGGCGGGCTCTGCAGCCAGGAGGCGAACTCTATAATCGCTTCGTCTCGCGTCGTCATGCTCGAGTGGGTGCGTGCAGCGGGGCGTTCTCGTCGCGACGCCTGAAGGTCGTCGCTCATTCGTTCACTTTCGCGTGCAGCGCCCGGTGGCCTCTTCTGGACTGCGCAGCGCGACAACGGGCTCCGGGGCATTCTAGTGACCTCTGCTTGGCTGTTCGGCCGTCTGGGCCCGGGTTGTTTGCGCGCGGCGGGCATCAACGGCCAACTCACCACCCGGGCGCCTTTCGCGTGAAGTACGCAACGCCGCGCGGAACACCGGTGCCCGGACAATGATCCGAGCCCGATCGCCAATCCAACGCACTGCCGCCGCGCGGCTCGGCTCGTTGCACACGTGAAGTCTCCAGTTTCGTCTGCTGTATCGATCGCGCTGGCGCTTGTGGTGTCGGCTTGCACCGTGGCGCCCACGCAGACTGAAACTGCAGAGCCCACCACCACGCCAACGCCCGCCGAGGGGGTCGCGACCCCGGCGCCGGCGGCTTCTGTGCCCGTGGCAGCCGCGCCTCCGGCGTCGGCACCGGCGGTCGCGGCCGCGCTGCCGGACACGGCGGCCTCCGTGCCGGCCTTGAACGCACCGGACAACACCGCACCGCCGATACCCCCGGAAGCCGCCGACCCGTTGCGCCCTGAAACAAGGGTCGACTTCGACGATCCCGCCACGCGCATCGACCTGTGGTCCCGGCTGCGCGCCAACTACAGCATTGCGCCGCTCACCGGCCCACGGGTGCGCAAGTGGGAGCAGTACTACGCCGGTCGTCCCGACTACGTGGCACGCATGACCGAGCGTGGCGGCCGTTACCTCTATCACATTGCTGAAGAGCTGCAGAAGCGCAACATGCCGATGGACTTGGCGCTGCTGCCTTTCATCGAAAGCGCATTCAACCCGCAGGCGATGTCGGTGGCGCGTGCGGCCGGCATGTGGCAGTTCATGCCGGCCACCGGGCGTGTATTCGCACTGAAGCAGAACGCTTTCCGCGATGACCGGCGCGACGTGCTCGCGTCGACGCGTGCTGCGCTCGACTACCTCGAGCGCCTCGGCGCCATGTTCAACGGCGACTGGCATCTCGCCTTGGCAGCCTACAACTGGGGCGAAGGCAACGTGAGGCGCGCCTTGCAGCGCAAACGCGACAAGAAGGCGGCCACGGTCTATGAGAGCCTGCGCGGCATGCCGCTGGAAACGCGTGACTACGTGCCCAAGCTGCAAGCGGTGAAGAACATCGTGGCCAACCCGGAGGGCTACGGTCTCACGTTGCCTCCGCTGGAAAACCACCCGTACTTCCTCAGCGTGTCAATCGAGCGTGACATCGACGTGGAGCTGGCAGCCAAGCTGGCGGGCATGCCTCTGGAGGAGTTCCAGTATCTGAACCCGCAGATGAATCGCCCGGTCATCTTTGCCGCCGGCACGCCCCAGGTGCTGCTGCCGTACGACAACGCCAATGCGTTCGTGCGCAACCTGCCGCGCCACGATGGACCGCTGGCCACCTGGACGGTGTGGGTGGCGCCGCGCACCCTGCGACTCGCCGAGGTGGCCGAATTGGTGGACATGAGCGAGGCGGAGCTGCGCGACGTGAACCGCATCCCGCCGTCGATGCTGGTGCGCGCGGGGTCGGCGCTGGTGGTGCCGCGGCCCGAAGAGACGCTGCACGACGTGCCGGAGCACCTGGCGGAAAACGGTACGCTCACGCTGGCTTCCGAAACCCGCGGCCTGCGGCGTGTGAGTTTTCGCGCGGGCCGCCGCGGCGACAGCGTGGCCGCGATCGCCAAGCGGTACCGCGTGAGCGCCGAGTTGGTGGCGCACTGGAACCGGGTCGGCGTCAACGGCAAGTTCCGCAGGGGTCAGAACATCGTCGTGATGGTGCCGGCCAAGACGCGCAACACCGCGCGCAGCAAGCTTGCCGGCACGGCCAACAAGCCGGCGATGGCGCACAAGCGCTAGTGCATCGCCGCGCTAGCGGCGGTCGCTGAGCGCGTGCGCGATCGTCGACAGATCGACGTACTCGAGTTCGCTGCCCACCGGGACCCCGCGCGCCAGCCGCGTGACCTTGACGCCGCGAGCCGCGAGCGCCTGCGTGATCACGTGGGCGGTGGCCTCGCCTTCGGCGGTGAAGCTGGTCGCGAGGATCACTTCCTCGATCACCCCGTCCCCAACCCGATCCAGCAACGGCGCGATGCCGATGTCGCGCACGCCCACGCCGTCGAGCGGGCTGAGGCGCCCCATCAGCACGAAGTACAGGCCGCGAAAGCTGCCGCTGCGTTCGAGCGCCGCCTGGTCGGCGGGAGTTTCCACCACCGCCAGCAGGCGCGCGTCGCGGTGTGGGTCGAGGCAGGTGGCACAGACCTCGTCTTCGGTGAACGTGTGGCAGCGCGCACAATGGCGCACGCGCTGATCGGCCACCTGCAACGCGCTGGCCAAGCGCCGCCCGCCTTCGCGGTCGTGCTGCAACAGGTGAAAGGCCATGCGCTGCGCCGATTTCGCACCCACCCCAGGCAGGCGGCGCAGCGCCTCGAGCAGGTCTTGCAGCGCGCGTTCGGTCACTGAGGCCGGGCGACCGCTAGAAGGGGAACTTCATGCCGGGAATCTGCGGCATGCCGGCGGTGAGCTTGCCCATCTTCTCCTGCGAGGTGGCTTCGGCGCGGCGGATCGCGTCGTTGAATGCGGCCGCGACCAGGTCTTCGAGCATGTCCTTGTCGTCGGCCAGCAGGCTGGGATCGATGCTGACGCGCTTGACGTCGTGGCGGCAGGTCATGGTGACCTTCACCAGACCGGCGCCTGCCTCGCCGTCCACCTCGATGGTGGCCAGTTCCTCCTGCGCCTTGCGCAGGTTGTCTTGCATCGCCTGGGCTTGCTTCATCAAGCCGGCCAGTTGGTTCTTCATCATGGTGAGGGGTTCCTTTGCACGGGCTTGATCGACCCGGGGACGATGCGTGCGGTCTTGAACTGCGCCATCAGCTCGCGCACGACCGGGTCGGTGGTCATGGTCTGTTCGGCCTGTTGCTGCGCGTGCTCGCGCGCGGCAGCCTCGCGCAGCGCCGGCGTGTCGGAAGGCGCTCCGGCGAGCAGCTCGAGCTCGAGCGGCGAGCCGTGCAGCGTCGACAGCGCCGACTGCAACTTGTCGCGCAACGCGGCACTGCGCAGCGACTCGCGTTCGACGCGCAGGCGCCAAAGGGCGCCTCGGGCCCCGGACGTCTCCTCGACCCATTGACTCTGCATCGCCAGCTCCCGCACCAGCGCTGCCACCAGGCCGCGCTGCACCAGCTGCTGCACCAGCGCGGCCCAACGTTCGCCCAGTGGCGTGGCCTGCAATGCCGGCGTGTGAGCGGCCGGCGCTGCCGCTGGCAGTGCGATCGTCTGCCCAGCCGGCACCTCGTCCGGTACCGCGTCGACCCATGGCGGCGGCTCCTCGCTGGCCCGCGATGGTGGCACCGTGGCTGCGACAGCGGGCGCCGCCGAGGCCGCGACCGGCACCGACGAAGCCACCGGCGACGCAGTGCGGCTGCCGGGCTCCAGCGCTGGTGCGCTGCCCGACGACGGGAAAGCCAAGAAGCGCAGCAACACCATCGCGAAAGCCGCGTACTCGTCGCTCAGCAGCTGCAGCTCGGCGCGGCCGTGCAGCGCGATGCTATACAGCAGTTGTGTCTCGTCAGGCTGCAGCACCGATGCCAGGCGCGTGGCTTCCGGCGTGTCAGGATCGTCGGCGTCGAGTGCGCCCGGCACGGCTTGGGCGATGGCCATCTGCTGCAGCAGCGTCGCAATCTCCTCGAGCGCGCCCGAGGCCGACTGGCCACGCGTGCGCAGCGCATCGACCCCGGCCATCAACGCGGCGCCATCGCGACCGGCCAGCGCCTGCACAAAGCCGGCCGCCACCGAACGCTCGACGCTGCCCAGCATCGCACGCACGGCAGCCTCCTGCAGCCGGCCGGCGCCGAACGCGATGGCTTGGTCGGTCAAAGACAGGGCGTCACGCATCGAGCCGCGCGCGGCGCGCGCCAGCAGCCGGATCGAACCGGCATCGTGTTCCACGTGCTCGAGCGCCAGCACGCGCGCCAGATGCTCCTGCACGGTCTGCGGCGCCATCGGCCGGAGGTTGAACTGCAGGCAGCGGCTCAACACCGTGGGCAGCATCTTGTCGGGATCGGTGGTCGCCAGCACGAACTTCAGGTACTCCGGCGGCTCCTCCAGAGTCTTGAGCAGCGCGCTGAAGGCATCCTTGGTGAGCTGGTGCGCCTCGTCGACCATGAACACCTTGTAGCGGCCGACGCTCGGCTTGTAGGCGGCGCGCTCGATCAGCTCGCGCGCCTCATCGATACCGCGGTTGGAGGCCGCATCGAGTTCGATGTAGTCGATGTAGCGATCGGCATCGATTTCGGTGCAGGCCTGGCACCGTCCGCAAGGCTCGGCCGTGACGCCTCCGGTGCCATCGACGCCGGTGCAGTTGAGGCTCTTGGCCAGAATCCTTGACACCGTGGTCTTGCCGATGCCCCGTGTTCCGGTGAACAGATAGGCGTGGTGCAGCCGCCCGCTGGCCAACGCGTTGCTCAACGCGCGCACGACGTGGTCCTGACCCACCATCTCGCCGAAATGACGCGGCCGGTATTTGCGCGCCAGAACCGTCGACTTCATGCGCCGATTCTACGAGCCTGGTTCGCGCGCCCGTCCCGCGACGCGCATCGCCACTGCCGGATAATCGGCCCCGATGAAAACCACCGAGCCAATCGAATCGCACGCGACACTGAGCTACCAACAAGCCGGTGTCGATTACCGGCTGATCGATCCGCTCAAGGTCAGCGCGCAGCAGGCAGCCGCCGCCACGGCGGCCGGGCTCGGCGCGCACGGGTTCAGCGAAATCAAGGCATCGCGCGGAGAGTCGGCCTATGTCGTCGACGTGGGGCCGTTCTATCTCGCAAGCATTGTCGAATGCCTGGGCTCCAAGGCGCTGGTGGCCGACGAGATGGCCCGCCTCACCGGCAAGAGTTACTACGACGGCATCGCGCAAGACACCATTGCGATGGCGGTGAACGATCTGATCACCGTCGGCGCCACGCCGCTGGTGGTGCAAGCCTATTGGGCGGCGGGCGGTTCCGAGTGGTTTGCCGATGCCGACCGCGCCCGCGCACTGGTCGCCGGCTGGCAGCGCGCCTGCGAAGCCTGCGGTATCGCCTGGGGTGGCGGCGAGACGCCGGCGCTGGCCGGCATCGTCGAGGCGGGCCGCATCGACCTGGCGGCCGCCTGCACAGGCCTGGTCAATCCCAAGCAGCGCCTGTCGCTCGGCGACCGGCTGGGGGCCGGCGATGCGATCGTGCTGCTCGACTCCAGCGGCATCCACGCCAACGGCTTGAGCCTGGCCCGCAAGCTGGCGCAGCGCCTGCCGCAAGGCTACCTGACGCCGGTGACCCCCGGCCTGAGCTACGGCGACGCGTTGCTCGCGCCGACACTCCTGTACTCACCGGTCACCGAGGCGCTGTGGCAGGCGGGGATCACGCCGCACTACTGTGCCAATATCACCGGCCACGGCTGGCGCAAGCTGCTGCGCCATCCGCAGCGCTTCAGCTACCGCATCCACACCCTCCCCGGCATGCCTGCGGTGCTGGCCTTCATGCAGCGGCATGCAAACCTGGATGATCGCGAGGCGTACAGCACTCTCAACATGGGAGCGGGCTTTGCGCTCTTCGTCGCCGATCGCGACGCGGCGCGCACGGTCGAGGTGGCGCAGCAGATGGGCATCGGCGCACGGGTCGCCGGCAGCGTGCACGCCGGCCCGAAGGAACTGGTGATCGAGCCGCTCGGGCTGCGGTTCGACGAAGGCGAACTGCAGCTGCGCTGAGAGCGGCACGTTGCCCAACCCTCGCCTACAATTCCGCGCGACGGGCCTCCTCGCATGGAAGCGCGGTCAACCGGGTCAGGTGGGGAACCAAGCAGCCCTAGCCGTTGCAACCAGTGCCGAGGGCAAGGCTCGTCACTTGGACCCACGCAATGCATGCCGTAGGCTGTCGTCTTGAAAGGGGTAACCCTAGGTCCGCACGAGAGTTGCGGCGCCGACGCAACGATTCGCCGGCGCCAAAGGCTCCTGCCTGTCCCTTTGCGGCACCGTGTCAACCCGACCGGGTGCCCAACGTTAAGATCACGGATTGAGGCCCCCGCTCCCTTCGATGCGTCAGCCGCGAAGGCGTCCAAGACCAGATGAGGGTACATGGTCCGAGCGTCATGGCTTACGTCGCAGTGTCCGCTCCCTCGACTCAAACCAGGAGTTTGCCAATGAAGATGAAGACCGCACTCTCGCTCGTCGCTGCCGCCGTGGCCCTGCTTTCGCACAACGCGTTCGCCCAGGACAAGTCGCGCGCCGAAGTGAAGGAAGAGACCAAGAAGGCCGTCAAGGCCGGTGAGACCAAGGGTGGTGAAGGGACGCCGGGCTCGCAGAAGACCAAGTCGGTGCGCGATCGTGCCGAGCGCAAGGCCGAGACCTCCAAGGCGGTGAAGGCCGGCGAGATCAAGGAAGGCGAAGGCATGCCGGAGTCGCAAAAGACCAAGTCGGTGCGCGATCGCGCGGAGCGCAAGGCCGAGACCGCCAAGGCGGTCAAGGCAGGCGAGACCAAGGCCGGCGAGACCACGCCGGGCGAGAAGAAGTAACTCTTCCAGCAGCGCGCACCTCGCGCGCTCCTGACAAAGCGGTCTCCCCGCCGGGGTGGCCGCTTTTGTTTTGGCTTGTTCAACCGGCCTGCCGAAAGGCCATCACGGCCTGGTTGCGCAAGGTGCGCAGCAGCGACAGCTCCTTCTCGCCGGCAGCGATGCTGCCCGCCTGCGCACGATCGGCGTAGATGAGCGCGAACGTCGAACCCTTCATCGCCATCGGCAGCAGCAGGAAGGTCTGAGCCCGCGGCTCGCGCCGCAGCCACGCGGGTAGGCGCGACGCCACGTTGGCCGCCGTGGCATCGGCGATCAAGGTGTCCACTCCCTTGTGGCACACCGCAGCCAGCAGATCCTGTGCCCTCACCTGCGAGCCCTGCAGCAGCACGGTGCACTGCGCAGCCAATGAGGATGCGCCTTCGCCAAGCCCAAAGCGGCCGGTGAGCACGCCCGTCTTCGGATCCTTCAGAGCGAACAGCACGCAGCGGAAACTGAGTGCGCGGTACATGGTCTCGAGGATCATGCGCAGCACTTCGTTCAAGCGAAACGACTCTTGTGCCAGCGTGTTGGTCACGTCCTGGATGCCGGCGTTGAGCACGTCGGTCGCCGGCCGCGCAGGCGGCACGGTCTCGATGCGCGGCATCACGAGGGTCGCGGCATCCACGCCGGCGGCATCGACCGCCGGCGCTGCGCCGCTCGCCGCTGCGGCAACCGGCGGCGCGCTCGGTGTCTCGATCAGGCGACGCGCCGGCGAGTCGCCTTCGAGGCGCAGGCCCATCGCATGGGCCAGCTCGCGAAGCTTGCGGCGTGACGCGTCAACGGCCTGAATCATCTGGCGTGGTGCCAAGCCGAGCGCGGTGGCGTAACGCGCCGCCAGTGCTTCGGGCATCGGGCCCGTGCTCTCGTCGACACGCATGGCCGCCTCGGCCATCTCGTTGCAGGCACGCGCCAACCAGCGCAGCCGTTCCGCGCCGCCGTCGACACGCCGCGACGGTGGGTCGCCCTCCGGAGTGCGCATGCATTGCTGCAGCGTCTCGGGCAGGCCCCAGGCGCGTGCCACCCCGATGCCGAGGTGCTGAAAGCCCAGGCCGAGCACGCGCTGCGAGGCCTGCTCCGCGGTGGGGGCCGCGTTACCCAGGCGCGCGGCGTGCGGCCGCAGCTCTTCGCGGATGGCTCGGGCTTCCTCAGGCAGGTAGAACTCGGTCAGCAGGCGCCCCAGGTTGTGCAGCAGAGCACCCAGGTAGGACTCTTCCGATTCGCGCGCCTGCAGCGTCAGCTCGCTGGCCAGTTGGCCGGCCATCAACGCGCACAGGAACTGCTCCTTCAACTGCGCTGCATGACGCTTGTCGTGCATGTGATCCAGCAGCACCAGCGACAGTGCCATGTTGCGCACGCCGGCAAAGCCCACCAGCGCGATCGCGCGTGACACGGTGGAGATCGTGCCGCCGCCGGCGTGGCGAAACGACGCGCTGTTCACCAAACGCAGCAGCTTGTGGGTGAGCGCCACGTCCTTCAGGATTTCGGCCGCCAAGCTGTTCAGGCTTTCGTTGTCCGATGCCGCCACGCGCTGGATGCGTGCCACCGCATCGGAAAGCGCCGGAAAGTCACTCTTGTGGCGCATGCGCCGCAGCAGGAAATCGAGCGTGCCGTTCGACGACGGCGCGGCGGGTGGACCGTCCGCGGATTGCACCCAGGCATCGAGCGCGGCCCCCATCGCGCCGGCGCCGTCATAGCGCGCTCCCGGGGCACGCGTCAGCGCGCGCTGCACGATCGCGCGCAGGCTGGCATCGATGGCGTCGGACTCGGGCAACGCCACGTCCTCGTGGATCGTGCGATGCAGGGCACGGTGCGGATCGCGCTCCTGCAGCAGCTGCCTGCCGATGAGCAGCTCGCCGAGGATCATCCCGGCGGCGAACACATCCATCGCCGGCGTCGGAGGCAAGCCTTGCGCGGCCTCGGGCGACATGTAGCCCGGCGTGCCGCAGATGTGGCCGACGCCGTCGGACACCCGTGCCGCGATGCCGAAGTCCATCACGCGCGCGCGACCATCGGGGTCAAGCAGGATGTTCGACGGCTTCAGGTCGCGGTGCACGATGCCTTGCGCGTGCGCCGCGCGCAGTGCCTCGAGCACCCCGCGCAACAGCGTTACCGCGGCGCGCGGCGTCATCGCGCCGCCGGCCCGCAACGCCTCGGCCAGCGTGCGGCCGCGCACCAGCTCGAACACCAGATAAGGCTGACCGTTGGCCTCGTCGGCTTCGAACACCGGCACGATGTTCGGGTGCGACAGGCGGCTCACGGCGCGCGCCTCGTGCAGCCACTGGTTGACCGACAGCGTCTCGGCACCGGGCAGCAGCAGCTTGAGCGCCACCTCGCGATCCAGCCGCTGATCATGGGCGCGCCACACCGTGGCCTGTGCGCCGCGACCGAGCGTGTCGACGAGCACGAAGCGACCGACGCGTGCACCGGCCGTGTGGGACAGCGGCCGCGCAAGGGCAACGGCTCGATCGGCTGCGTTCATGCGGCGTGCCAGGTCGACAGGGGCCCGTCGCGATCGCCTGACGCGTCGTGCGGCGACTGCCCTTGCGCGGCCAACTGCAGATCGCGCAGGCTCAGGTTCAACGCGCGCGCGTAACGCTGCGCCACCCGTTGCATCGCGGCCGCGTTTTGACGCGCCGGCAGGCTCAGCGCATCGACCACGTCGTTGGCGCAGCTTGCCGTGGCGCGCAGCATGTCGTCGTCGTTCTCGATCGTGCGCACCGTGTTGCGCGGCGCGAAACGGCGAATCATGTGCAGCACCGACTCGTCCAAACCCCAGTACCGTGCGACCGCGGCACCGAGTGCGTCGATCTCCACGCCCAGCACGGCCAGCGAGGCACTCTCCTCGCTCATTCCAGGCTCGTCAGGTCGACCTTCTTCGTCGGATGGCACCGCCTGCATCAGTCGCTGGATCTGCGCGGCTTCCTCCGGGAAGTGGTAGTGCGTCACAAGCCTTCCAAGGCATTGCAGCAGCGCCACCAGGTGGATCACCTCGGCGTCGTAGCCGGGCGGGCGCAGCAGCTGTGCGATGCGCGCGCCGCGCTGCGCACGCTCGATCGCACGTTCCAGCGCCGTGGCCGCGGCGCCACCCAACGGGCCGGGCCAATCGCGCAACGACAGCGCCGCGCGGCGCACGCCGTCGAGACCAACCATCGCGATCGCGCGGCGCATCGTCAGCACCGGGCCGCTGCCGGCAATCATGGCACCACGCACTTCGGCCGTGTTCACCGCGCGCAGCAGCTCGAAAGTGAGCGCGGGATCCTGCAGCACGATCTCGGCCAGCTCGTTGGTGCGCTCGCGTTCCATCAAGGCCAGGCGTGCCGCACGGCGGGCCGCGCCCGGCAACGACGGCAGCGCGCCGTTGCTGCGCAGGCGGTCGGCCAACAGCGCGAGCGGGCCGCCATCGGCGGCTTCTTCGGCCTGGATCCAGCCCTCGAGCGCGCGCGCCAGCGTGCGCGCGCTGTGGTATCGATTGCGCTCCTGCCGGTCCGTGGCGCGGTTGGCAATCACGCGCAGTGCCTCGGGCAGCGGCCTGGCCGTGGTCCAAGGCAGCCGAACGGGCTCGCGGCCCTGCGGCGGCATCAGCGCCATGGCGACGGCCGAATCGGTCTGCTCCAACGCGTGCTGGCCGGTCAGCGCGTAATGCATCACCAGGCCGAACGCCAGGACGTCGCGCTCGGCGTCGCGACGCTGCGCCTGCAGGCCGGTCACACTGTGCGCAGCGTCGGCCGGCAGAACCATCCGGTCGTGCGGCGCCGCGGCGGCCTCCAGGCCTATCAGGCGCGCCCGGCCGGACTCGTCGATCAGCACCATCCAGGCCTGGATGTCGCGATGCGCCAAAGCGGCTTCGTGCGCGAACGCCAGACCGTCGAGCAGCTGCACGCTCCAGCGCGCCACGTCGAGCGCGGGCGACCCCTGGGCGCCGGTGAGTTCGGCCAGCGTGTTGCTTTGGCCGCGTGGGTAGGCGATGTAGGGCCAGCGGTCATGCTCGCCCACCTCCACGGCCGCTGCCAGGCCCGGATGGGCCACGCGCATCGCCTTGCTGGCAGCCTGCAGATGGCGCTCCAACTGGGCGCGGTCGGGAGCCTGGGCGCGCGGCATCACCAACACGCGTTCGGCGTCGACGCGCGGATCGGTGGCCAGCCATACCAACGTCTGCGCGCTCTTGCCCAGCAACCGCTGCAGGCGAAACGGGCCGAAGGCCGGCGATGCCGCCGGCTGGGCGGTCGCTCGCTTGGCGTCGTGCGCGGGATCGGATGCGGTCATTCGCGGCGGCAAAACAGGGGCACTCGGGCGGTCGCTTCACGGCCGCTCTTGCGCACGATTGAAACCGCTGCCGCAGCGCCCCGATCGGCCAAAGTGGCCGTCTAGCGCCGGGTTATTCAGCCGTCGGCACGGGCCGGCAACTCGTGCAGCGCGCCGTCACCGGTGATGAACGCGGCGTGCACCGGCGAGCCGCCCGCCAACAAACGCACGGCCGCGCGGTAACGCTCGAGCTGCCCGCGCAAATCGGTATCGGCGGCGGCGTCGAGCGCCAGCTTGTAGTCGAGCACCCACCAGTGCGCATCGTCGGCCGGACCGAATCGCACCAGCCGGTCCACGCGCAGCCAGTCGCCCTGGTGCACGAGGTCGAACTCGTCGGCGCTCCAGGCCACCTGTCGGGGATCGAAGAATCGCTGCAGCGCAGGACTGCCACGGATCGTGCGTGCGTAGCCTTCGGCCGCCGCTGCGGCCGAAGGTGGCAGCTCGAACTCGATCACCGCGGCGCGCGCCAACCCGGCCAGGTCCGGCTCGCCAGCCGACGCCCACTGCAGCACGCGGTGCACCGCGCGTCCCAGCCGCGCGGCGTACGACGGCGGCGCGGTCGGTGCGGCCGAAGCGGACGCAACGCGGGCCGACACGGGCTCGGGCAATTGCCGGATCGTGATGCGTTCGTCGGCCGCCGATGCCACGCCGCGCCCGGACTCGTTTGGCTCGAGGGCCACGCTGTGCGGCGTGACGCGGGCCCACCAGGTGAGGCCGACGCCGCGGCGCGGCGGCGTGCGGCTGAGGAAGAGCATCTCTCTGGCGCGCGTCATCGCGACGTAGAGCGCGTTGAGTTCCTCGCGCTGCGTGGCGGCCCGCTCACGCGCCTGCAGGTCGACCAACGATGCGCACGGCGATCTCAGGTCGGCCACGAACGCAGCGCGGCGCGGCGCATCGTGGTCGACCGGCCAGTCCACCAGCACGCCGGGCTCGGATCCGTGGTTCTCGGCCGGATCGGCATCGGCCACCCAGACGCAGCGCGCCTCCAGCCCCTTGACGGCGTGGATGGTCATCAACTGCACTGCGTCGCTGCGTGCCGGCGCCTTCACGCCGAGCGCGCGCTGGCGCAGCGTCCGCACGAAGCGGTACACGCTGGCGTGGCGGCCACCCTCGAGCGACAGCGACAGCGCGATCAACGCGTTGACCGCCGCCAGCGCCGCGACGCGGCGATCGGCCGGCACGGCCGCCGCCAGGCGCGCCATCAGGTCGCCCTGGTGCACCACCCGGTCGAGCAGGTCGTGTGGCGGCAGGCGGCGCGCGGCGTCGGACCATGACGCCAGCAGTGTGCGTGCGCGCTGCAGCGCCGGCGGTGCGTCGTGCCACGCCATCAAAGCGCTCCACCACACCGTCGCGCAGCGGCGGTCGGCCCGCTGCGACAGCGCCAGCAGCTCGGCATCGCTGGCACCGAACAACGGGCTCTTCAACGCTTGCGCCAACGCCAGGTCGTTGCCGTGCGAGACCAACACGTCGAGCAGCGCCACGAGGTCCTTGACCTCGATCACGTCGGCCAATCGCAGCTCCTCGGCGGCAACGCAGGGCACGTGCAAGGCGTGCAGCGCCTGCGCGACCCAGGCCAGCGTGACGCGCCGGCGTGCCAGCACGATGACATCTCCCGCGGCAACGCCCTGGTCCAACAGCTGCCGCACGCCGGCCGCGATTCGCCGCGCCTCGTCCTGCGCGCGGGCTTCCTTGGCTTGGTGGCGCGGCTCGGTCAGCGAGTCGCGCCAGTCGGAACGCCGCTGCGCGGCCTCCCGCGCTCCGCCCGCCGGTTCAGCTGCGTGCCACACGTGGCCGGGTGCGTCATCGGCGCGCGCGGTGCTGTGCGCGATGAATCCGTCGAACTCGCCGGCGTTGACTGCCTGGTTGAAGACCGCGTTCACCGCGCTCACCACTGCAGTGGCGTTGCGCCGGGTGTGGTTGCATGCGAGGTCGTGTCCCTCGAGGCCCTCGACCACGAAGCGCCGCGCTTCGTCGAACACCCGCGGTTCGGCGCCGCGAAACCGGTAGATGCTCTGTTTCGGGTCGCCCACGATGAACACCGCCAGCGGCCGCCGCCCGCTGGCGCCGCCACCGGCACCGGCATACGACGACAGCCAGCCGAGCAAGGCCTGCCACTGCAGGTTGCTGGTGTCCTGGAACTCGTCGATCAGCACGTGCCGCAAGCGCGCATCGAGCCGCTGTTGCACCCAGCCGGCGATGGCGGGATCGGACAGCATCACGAGCGCGCAGCGCTCGAGGTCCTGCATGTCGATCAGCGCGCGCTCGCGCTTCAGCACACGCCAGCACTCCAGCAGTGCTCGACTGAGCCGCACCATGCACCGGTGATCGTCGTGCGCGTCCTGCTGTGCCACCTGCAGTTCGAGCCGCAGCACGGCATTGACGGCCGCGTCGAGCGCGGGCGAGGCGTCGAGCTTGCGCGGCGGGCCTTTGTCGGTGAACAAGGCCTTGCGCGCCTGCTTCAGCGCGGCCCGCGGGTCGGCCAGGTCGAGCGCCCCGGCCAGTGCGGTGCCGGCATCGCGCTCGAGCTTGCCATTGTGGCGTCCGAGCCCGTCGACCGCGTCGCCGAACAGCCGCCGCAGCGAACGATCGGCCACCATGCGCTCGACCGGATGGCCGTATGCCGCGCACTCCGGCCACTGTTGCTGAGCCGAGGGCACGGTCGACTCGAGGTGCGCCCGCGCGTCGGCGCGCTCGATCTCGAGCCGCTTGTCGATCGCCGCACGCAGCCAGCGCTCGAGATCGCGCCGGCCGTGCCGCTCGATCAGGGCCCGGTAGTCGTCGAGCAGCGCAGGCGTGTCGAGCACCTGGCGCTGGAAACGCCGCATCAGCTCGCCGAGTTGATCGTCCACCTCCTCGATCAGCGCCATCGATGGGTGAACACCGAGCGCGTCCAGCACCTCCAGAGGCGCCACGCGCAGCAGTTGCGCAAACCAGGCGTGGAACGTGTGGACCTGAACTTCCTGGCCCGCCGCCAGCACACGCGCCTGCAGCGCGGCCAACGCGGGCGCCTGGATCTCGGCCTGCAACACGTTGAGTCCCCGCCGCTGCAGCTCTGTGGCGCGTTGCTCGTCGGACGCCGTGGCGAACTCGCGCAACCAGTCGTGCAGCCGCAGGCGCATCTCGGCCGCCGCCTTGCGCGTGAAGGTGATCGCCAAGATCTCCTCGGGCCTGGCGCCGTCCAGCAGCGCGCGCACGATTCGCGACACCAGCAGCCATGTCTTGCCGGCCCCGGCACAGGCCTCGACGATGGCGCTGCGCGCCGGGTCGCAGGCCAGCGCATAGAACACGGACTCGGTGCAGGCCTGTCCGTCGGCACGATAGGCCGGCTCACCCTGCAACGGCGCGCTCCTCTTCGGGCTCGGCCCAGTGGTCGCGTCGGCACAGGCCGCGCGCCTCGCAGATGTCGCACACCGGGCTCTCGCCCAGGGCGAGCAGCGCGGCACCCGCCTCGATGCGCGCACGCTCCTGCGCCAGCTCATGCACAAGCCGCTGCGCGCTGGCTTTGACCTCGGGATGCTCCACCTCGCACACGGCTTCGTCGTCATCCAGCGCCAGGTAGCTGGCCCGCACCGCAGAGCGGCCTTCATCGCGTGCCGACTGCAGCGCGGCATACACCGCGAGCTGCGTGTCCTCCAGCGGCTGCCGAACCTTGCTGCGCAGCGCATCCTTCGACTGCGTCTTGTAGTCGATCAGCCGCACCGCGTCGCCACGCGCACAACGATCGACCCGATCGATGCGGCCATGCAGGCGCAGCGTGGCCCCTTCGATCGGCGGCATCTCGACGCGCAGTTCAGCCGCTTCGAATGACCAGCCCTTTTGCTCCTCCTCGTGCAGCCAGCGCAGGTAGCGCTCGGCCAGAGTAGGCCATGCCGCCGTGAACGGCAGCATCGCCTCTTCGGACACCTGACGCTCCTGCACCAGTGCCAGCAGCGTGTCGCGGCCGACGGCCACGAGCGCCGCGACGTCATCGGCCGGCACCCGGCGTTGTGCGCCGCGCGCAACATGAAAGCGTTCCAGCGTGGCATGCAGCCAGCGGCCGGCATCGCGCTTGTCGGCGTCATCGTCGAGCTCGTCGGCCTCGGACAGCTGCAGCACCGCACGGCTGAAGAAGCGGTACGGGCACTGGCGCAGCGCTTCGACCGCGCTCGCGCTCCATGAATCCGGCAATGCCGTGCCGGCGACCGGGCGTGGGTGCCGCACCGGTGCGGCCGAGACCACTCGTGCGGCCAGCGCAGACGTTCGCAGGTCGGGCGCTGCAGCGCCCCGCGCAACTCGCGCAAGGCGCAGCCGCTCGATCCAAGGGCTGGGCGACAAAAGCTCATCGCCTTCCGCTCGACGGTGCAGCAGCGCCACCTGCGGGAGCCGCAGCAGCTGCACGAACGCCAGGGCCGCGCGCCGCTGGCGCTGCGCGCGCTCAGGCAGGCCCAGAGCCTTACGCGATGCCTCGTCGAGCAGGCCGGGTTCGTCGGGCAACGGTCCGAGCCGCAACTCGTCGCTGCCGGGCAGTACGGCGGCGGCAAAGTCGCGCCCAATGGCGCGCGACAATGGCGTGACCACCACCCGGGCCGATGCGGCACCCGCACCGGGTACATAACTCGCCTGCTCGAGCGCGTCCTCGACCCACTGCGCGAACTCGTCCAGGCTGCACACCGACGCCTGGGCCGCGTCCCAGGCCGGGCCGGCCGCGTGGCCGGCGTCGCCCATGCGCAGCGCATGCCGCAGTTGCATGCCGGCGTCATCGTCGCGCCGCGCGGCACTGTGCGGCGCGCCGAACAACAACGCATCGAACGCCTGCAGCCACTGGCCAAGCGCGCGACGGCTCGGGCGGGCAAAGTCCTCGAGCCGTGCGCGTTCGCGTTCCCACAACAAGGCGGCACGTTCGCGCGCCGCCGCGCTGACACGCTGGCCGCGCCACACTTTCTCGAGAATCGCCAACCCGTCGGACTGCGCCTCGTCGAGGTCGGCCTTCAGCCAATCGAGCGCATCGTCGGACGCGGTTGCGGCGCGCGCGGCGCGCAGTGCCGCCACGGCATGCGCACCGGCACGCGTGGTCGCCAGCGACCAGCCGGTCTCGTCGATCACGTCGATCTGCAACCGCTCGAGCAGCGCGCGCACGCGCCGCACCAAGGCGCGGTCTTGCGCCACCAGCGCGATCGGCGTGACGCCGTCTTGCAGGAACTGCGCCACCTGCGCCGCCGCGGCCATCGCCTCGGACTCGACGTCGTCGGTCGCTTCGATCGTCAGCCGGCAGTGCTCCGGCCAGGCGTCAAACGGGTCCTCCGATGCCGGATCGGCCGACAGCGCCAGCACCGGCACGTCCTGTCCTGCAGCGTGGCCCAACAGATTGCGCGTGAGCGCTTCGTCGCCGCCCAAGGTCAGCGCCACCCACGCCGACGGCCGGTGCGCGAACAAGCGGTCGGTGTCGGCCGTGCCGGCCAGCGCGGCCCACTCCATCGCCAGCCTCAGCAACAGGCGCTGCGCCGTACCGGGACCGCCGCCGGGCCCCACCTGCTTGCGCGCGTGAGCGAACCAGGCAACCCGCTCGGCGGGCTGCCATGCGCGCGCGTGCTGCTGCAGCGCCTGCGCCGTGTGCACCAGGCGCTGCAGCGCGGCGTCGAATCCGTGCGCGTCGCGTTGCAGCCACTCGCGTGCCCACCCGTGCCTGCGCAACAGGTCGCGCGCATTCACACGATCGATTGTGCCGTCGCCGGTCAGCTCGCCGGCTGCGCGCTGCGCTGGCGGCCCCAGCGCGGCCGCCAGCGTGCGCGGCGTGTGCAGGCGCGGCATCCACACAAAGCGCTGCGCGAAGGCGCGACGCGCCGGTGCCAGCAGATCGGCAAAAGGCAGCAGCACCACCGCATCGGCCGCTGCCACCTGTTGTTCGTCGAGCCAGGCCTGCGTGGCCGCAGCAACCGCATCCCACATCTGGACCGGCGCGAGACCGGGCGCCAACACCTGCGGAGCAATCGTTCTCATAGGCAATTGCATTGTGCGGCCGCGGGCAAGGTCAAGGTCGATGTGTCAGAATCTGCCCGCATTCCACGGTCGAGCGACCCGCCGATACAGGATCGCTCACGAGCCGCCGAGCCGCTCCCAGGGCGACATCCGGAGTGCGCAGCACGGAGGATTCTTGATGGCCAGCGAATTGATCAAACACGTGTCCGACGCATCGTTCGATGCCGACGTGCTGAAGTCCGACAAGCCGGTGCTGGTCGACTACTGGGCCGAGTGGTGCGGCCCGTGCAAGATGATCGCGCCGATCCTCGACGAAGCGGCCAAGGATTACACCGGCCGGCTGCAGATCGCCAAGATGAACGTCGACGAAAACCAGGACGTGCCGGCCAAGTTCGGCATCCGCGGCATCCCGACGCTGATGTTGTTCAAGGACGGGCAACTGGCCGCCACCAAAGTCGGCGCGCTGTCGAAGTCGCAGTTGACCGCGTTTCTCGACGGTCATCTATAATCGCCCGCATTGCGGTCCAGCCGGATGAAAACCGGCTGATCAAGCCGCCACAGGATTGCCGCCGCGCGTACCCACTTCAGCGCGCGGACTCGGCCCCAACCCCGATGCTTCAAGGCTCGCCTGCCCCGCGCGGGCGGTGACGCTTTCGGGTCACGGCCGGTGAAGTCCGTTCGCGCCCGCGGCAACGGGCCCGACTGTCATCCACCTCTGGTTGAACGAATGCACCTGTCCGAACTGAAGACGCTTCACGTCTCGGCGCTCATCAAGATGGGCGAAGAACTGGAGATCGAGAACGTCGCTCGCATGCGCAAGCAGGAGTTGATGTTCGCGATCATGAAAAAGCGCGCCAAGGGCGGCGAGCAGGTGTTCGGCGACGGCGTGCTCGAGGTACTGCCCGACGGCTTCGGCTTCCTGCGCTCGATCGACACCAGCTACATGGCGAGCACCGACGACATCTACCTGTCGCCGAGCCAGATCCGCCGCTTCAACCTGCACACCGGCGACATGGTCGAAGGCGAGGTGCGCGTGCCCAAGGACGGCGAGCGCTATTTCGCGCTGGTCAAGGTCGACAAGGTCAACGGCCTGACGCCCGAGGAGAGCAAGCACAAGATCATGTTCGAGAACCTGACGCCGCTGTTCCCCAAGGAGCAGTTCAGGCTCGAACGCGACATCAAGGCCAGCGACGAGAACATCACCTGCCGCATCATCGACCTGATCGCACCCATCGGCAAAGGCCAGCGCGCGCTGCTCGTGTCGCAGCCCAAGAGCGGCAAGACGATCATGATGCAGCACCTGGCGCATGCGATCGTCGCCAACTACCCCGACGTGCACCTGATCGTGCTGCTGGTCGACGAGCGGCCCGAGGAAGTGACCGAGATGATCCGCACCGTGCGTGGCGAGGTCATCAGCTCCACCTTCGACGAACCCGCGGCGCGCCACGTGCAGGTGGCCGAGATGGTGATCGAGCGCGCCAAGCGCCTGGTGGAGTTGAAGAAGGACGTGGTGATCCTGCTCGATTCGATCACGCGCCTGGCGCGTGCCTACAACAACGTGCTGCCCTCCTCCGGCAAGGTGCTCACCGGCGGCGTCGACGCCAACGCGCTGCAGCGGCCCAAGCGCTTCTTCGGCGCCGCGCGCAACGTGGAGGAAGGCGGATCACTCACCATCATCGGCACCGCGCTGATCGACACCGGCTCCAAGATGGACGAGGTGATCTACGAGGAGTTCAAGGGCACCGGCAACTGCGAGATCCACCTCGACCGGCGCATGTCGGAGAAGCGCGTCTACCCGTCGATCCTGCTCAACAAGAGCGGCACGCGGCGCGAGGAGCTGCTGCTCAAGCCCGAGATCCTGCAGAAGACCTGGATCCTGCGCAAACTGCTGTATCCGATGGACGAGATCGAGGCGATGGAGTTCATCCTCGACAAGATGAAGGCCAGCAAGAACAACCTGGACTTCTTCGACATGATGCGGCGCGGCGGGTGACAACGCACCCCCGCTATAATCCGCCGCTTCCTCCCGGAAAGTGTGCGCAGCGTTCTCCGCTGCTCATGGCTCCCGCATTCGACCTGAGGCCCGCAATGAAACAAGGCATCCACCCCGAGTACCGCGAGATCTGCTTCGTGGACCTGTCCAACGGCTTCAAGTTCGTCACGCGCTCGTGCCTGCAGACCAAGGAGACGATCACGCTGGACGACGGCCGCGAGTTGCCGCTGGTGAAGCTCGAGACCACGAGCGAATCGCACCCGTTCTACACCGGCACGCAGAAGAGCGTGGACAACCTCGGCGGCCGGGTCGAGAAGTTCCGCAACAAGTTCGCGCGCGTCGGCCTGAAGAAGTGAGCGTCGCGCGCTCCGGCACGAAGGCAGCCTCGGCTGCCTTTTTGGTTTCGGCCGGCGCTTCGCGCCTTCACTTCGCTTGCGCGAAGTGAGCCTCACCGCAACGGCCTGCGGCTGTTGTGGTTTCGGCATCACGTCGTTGCGCGACATGAGCCTTCACTGCAACGGCCTGCGGCTGTTGTGGCTTCGGCATCACGTCGCTGCGCGACATGAGCCTTCACCGCAACGGCCCGGAGGCCCGTTGTGTTTGTGTGCGGCATGATTGATCGGTGAGCGCCGCGCCGATCCCCGCTCTGGTCACGAGCGACGCCGCGCGCCCGCTGCCGCGCGCTGCCTTGCTGCTCCTGTGCGCAGCCTATGTGCTGCCGGGCGTGTTCGGGCGTGACCCGTGGAAGAACGCCGACCTCACCGCGTTCGGCCAGATGCTGGCCATGGCCGAAGGCCGCACCTCGTGGCTGGCGCCCGCGCTCGGCGGCGTGCCCACCGATGCGGCCCACCTGCCGCACTGGATCGGCGCCGCCTTCATCGCGCTCACGTCACCGTGGCTCGACCCGGCGCTGGCCGTGCGCGTCCCGTTTGCGCTGCTGCTCACCGCGACGATGGTGGCGCTGTGGTACGGCAGCTTCGCGCTGGCCCGCACCGAGGCCGCGCAGCCGCTGCCGTTCGCATTCGGCGGCGAGGCCCATGCGGTCGACTACGCCAGGGCGATCGCTGACGCCTCGATCCTGGCGTTGATCGCCACGCTGGGCTTGCTGCAACTCGGTCACGAAACAACGCCCGAGCTGGCGCAACTGGCGGCCGTGGCCACCGTGCAGTGGGCGATGGCGGTCGCGGCTTTCCATCCGCGCAGAGCCCGGGCGGGCATCGTGTTTGCGCTGCCGGCGCTGGCTTGCAGCGGCGCCCCCAGCGTCGCGGCCGTGCTCGGCATTGCCGGCACGACGATCTGCCTGCGTTCGACCTATGGCGAGGTTCGGCGCTTGGGCGGCTGGGTGGCGGCCGCCACCGTGCTGGCGGCAGTTTCGGCCTGGCTGCTTGACCAATGGGCGTGGCGCGTCACGCCGCCCAACTCGGCCCGTGCGGTGCTGCACGTGGCGCGACAGTGGTTGTGGTTCTTGTGGCCGGCCTGGCTGCTCGCCCTGTGGGCGCTGTGGCAATGGCGCCACCACTTGATGCGGCGCCACCTGTCGATTCCGCTCGCGGTGCTCGGCACCGGGCTGGTCGCCTGTCTCGTGATGGGCGGCTCCGACCGGGCGCTGCTGCTCGGTCTGCCGGGCGTCGCGGTGCTGGCTGCGTTTGCGCTGCCCACCTTGCGGCGCAGCACCGGCTCGGCGATCGACTGGTTCTCAGTGTTCTTCTTTTCGCTGCTCGCGCTCGCCGTGTGGCTGATCTATATCGCGATGCAAGCCGGCGTGCCGGCCAAGGTGGCGGCCAACGTGGCCAAGCTCGCGCCGGGCTTCAAGCCGCAGTTTGCCTGGCTGTCGCTGATTGCGGCCAGCTTCGCCACGCTGGCCTGGCTGTGGGTGGTGCGATGGCGCACCGCGCGCCATCGCGCGGCCATCTGGCGCAGCCTGGTGCTGCCGGCCGGCGGCGTGGTTCTGGCATGGAACCTTGCGATGACGCTGTGGCTGCCGCCGCTGAACTACGCGCGCAGCTATCGCGCCCATGTGGAGTTGCTGAGGCGCCACATCCCGAGCGACGTGCCTTGCATCGCCGCACCCGCCCTGCCGCGTGCGCTGACCGCGGCGCTCGAGTACCACGGCCGCTGGCGGGTCGACACCCGGCCCGATGCCGACACCGAGGCGTGCCCGATCTGGGTCAAGGCCGGCACACTGGCCAATCCGCCGCTGCCACCGTCCGGGTGGACCACCGTGGCGCTGGAGCGCCGACCCACCGACAAGGACGAGATCACGGGCGTGTTTCGGCGCTGAGTGCTTCAGCCGCGACGGCCGGGCGGTGCTTCACGCGAGAGGCCGGGAACACGAGGCGAAAACTCGAACCCTTGGCGGGCTCGCTGTCGCACTGCAGTTCGCCACCGTGGCGCTGCGCCGTATGCTTGGCGATGGCCAGGCCGAGCCCGGTGCCGCCGGTGCCGCGCGACCGGCCATCGTCGACGCGGTAGAAGCGCTCGCCTAGTCGCGCCAGGTGCTCGCGCGCGATGCCGATGCCGGTGTCGCGAACCTCGAACGCGCCGCCGCCCTGCGCACGACGCTGCCACGACACGCGGACCGTGCCCCCGGCCGGCGTGTAGCGCACCGCGTTGACCACCAGGTTCAGCATGGCACCGAACAACTCGGACTCGGCGCCCGCAATGCTGGCGCCGCTGTCAACGTCGAACTGCAGCTTGTGCTTGCCGCCGGACAGCATCTGGGCATCTGCCTGCACACGCTGCATCAGCACGTCGACGTCGACCCAGCGGTCCACCGGGGGGCGCGGTGCGCTCTCGAGCTGCGCGAGCACGAGCAGGTCATCAAGCAAGCTGCGCATGCGGTCGGTCTGCTCCTTCATCAGCGACAGCACGCGGCGTCGCTCGCCCTCGGTGAGCTCGAGCTGGTTCATCGTGTCGACGAAACCTGAAAGCACCGTGAGCGGCGTGCGGATCTCGTGCGACACATTGGCGACGAAGTCGCGCCGCATTTCGTCGGTGCGCAGCCGCTCGGTGATGTCCTGCGTCAAAAGCAGCTTCTGGCCTTCGGCGCCGTAGGGCCGCACCCACACCGACAGTGCACCGGGCCGTCCGGGCAGCTCGAAGGTGACGGCATGCTCCGCAGGGCCTGACTGCAGATGCGCCACGAACACCGGCGCGCGCACGAGGTTGGTCACGCGCTGACGCAGGTCGCGCACGGGCTCGATCCCCAGGTGGTCCGCCGCCGTGGCGTTGCACCACTCGATGCGCTCGTTCTCGTCGATCAGCACCACGCCGTTGGGCGAGGCATCGATGGCCGACAGCAGTTGCGTCAGACGCTCGCGCTCATGCGCCAGATCCTGCTCGCGGCTGCGCAACACGCGTTCCATGCGGTACGCCAGTTCGCCCCAGAAGCCGGTATGGCGAGGCGCGTCCTGTGTCTGCGTGCCGCGCAGCCAGTTGAGCAACGGCCGCGCACGCAACAGGTCGTAGGCCACCGCCAGCGCCACCGCGGCGAACGCGCCGACGAAGCCCCATGACGGTCGGTGCGAGCCGATGGCATCGCCCACCAAGTAGCCCAGCGCTGCACCGAGAGCGGCGGCGGCCAACGCCGCAAACACCCGGGGCAACAACCAGACCATGACCGACCTCTCGTTTGCTACGGGGTCACCAGCGAGTTGGAAGGTCGAACCAGTCGGTATCCCACGCCGCGCACGGTCTCGATCATCGAGGCACAGCCTGCCGGTGCCAGCGCATCGCGCAGGCGCTTCACGTGCACGTCGACCGTGCGCTCCTCGATGAACACATGGTCGCCCCACACGCGATCGAGCAACTGCTTGCGGCTGTGCACGCGCTCGGGATGCGTCACCAGGAAGTGCAGCAGCTTGAACTCGGTGGGCCCGAGGCGCAGATCCTGGGCGCCGGCGCTGACGCGCCGCGTGGCCGGATCGACCCTCAGGTGACCGGCGCTCACCGCCTCTTCCAGCGCCTCGGGCGCCTTGCGACGCAGCACGGCGCGGATGCGTGCCATCAACTCGTGCGTGGAGAACGGCTTGGTCAGATAGTCGTCGGCACCGGCATCGAGACCGGCGATCTTGTCGCTCTCCTCGCCGCGAGCCGTCAGCATGATCACCGGCAGCGACTGCGTGCGCGGATCCGCGCGCCAGCGGCGCGCCAGCGTGAGCCCCGACTGCCCGGGCAGCATCCAGTCGAGCACCACCAGGTCGGGCAGAACGGCATCGACTTCGTTGATCGCCTGTTCCGCATCGACGGCGATCGCGACCTCATGCCCGGCGTGGCGCAGGTTGATCGCGATCAACTCAGCGATCGCGAGCTCGTCTTCGACAACCAGGATACGGCTCATCGTGCCATCGACGCGGCAGTTTCAGGGGAGTTATGACGCACGTCGGCGCCTTTGACCACGTAGATGATGACCTCGGCCAGATTCTTGGCATGGTCGCCCACTCGCTCGATCGCCTTGGCGACAAACACCAGATCGATGCTGGCCGAGATCGTGCGCGGGTCTTCCATCATGTAGGTGATCAGCTTGCGCATCAGGCCGTCGAACTCACGGTCGATCTGGTCGTCCTGCTTGAGCACCTCCAGCGCGGCCTCGACATCGAGCCGGGCAAAGGCATCGAGCGCCTTGCGCAGTTGCTTGATCGCGAGCTCCGACTCGAACTCCAGGTCGCTCACCGGCAGCCGCATGCGGCTGGACACGCCGGCGTTGAGCAGGCGCTGCACGGTACGCGCCACCCGCGCGGCCTCGTCCCCCACACGCTCCAGGTTGGCGATGGTCTTGGACACGGCGATCAACAGACGCAGATCACGCGCCGTCGGCTGGCGCCGGGCGATGATTGTCGACAGCTCGCGGTCGATCTGCACTTCGAGCTGGTTCACCTGCTCCTCACGGGCCAGCACCTGTGACGCGGTGTCGCCGCTGAAGTGGGTGAGCGCGTAGATGGCCTGAGCCACCTGGGCCTCCGCCATCCCACCCATCTCGAGCACGCGTGCAGAGATGTCGGTGAGTTCGGCGTCGAACTGCGTGGAAAGGTGCTTTTCTGTCATGGCGGATCCCGCTGTTGTCGTCGGACTGGTCATCCGAAGCGGCCGGTGATGTAGTCCTCGGTCTCCCTGCGCTTGGGCTTCATGAAGATCTCGCGCGTTTCGCCAAACTCGATCAACTCGCCCAGGTACATGTAGGCCACGAAGTCGGAAACGCGCGCCGCCTGCTGCATATTGTGCGTGACGATCAGGATCGTCACCTTGCCCTTGATGACGCTGATCAGCTCTTCGATGCTGCCCGTGGCAATGGGATCGAGCGCGGACGTGGGTTCGTCGAACAGCAGGATCTCGGGGTCGGTGGCGAGGGAGCGGGCGATGCACAGCCGCTGCTGCTGGCCGCCCGACAGGTTGACCGCCACTTCGTCGAGGCGGTCCTTCACCTCCTCCCACAAGGCCGCGCCCTTCAGCGCCGCCTCGACCTTGTCCTCGAGAAAGCTGCGCGACTTCTCGCCGCGCACACGCAGACCATAGACCACGTTCTCGAATATCGACTTCGGAAACGGATTCGGCTTCTGGAACACCATCGAGACGCGCATGCGCACCTCGATCGGATCGACCGATGGATGCAGCACGTTGACCTGGTCCGGATGAAGGTCGATGCTGCCTTCGTAGCGGTTTCCGGGGTACAGGTCGTGCATGCGGTTGTAGCAGCGCAGGTAGGTGCTCTTGCCGCAGCCGCTGGGGCCGATCAGCGCAGTGACCTTGTTCTCGTACACCGGCATCGACACGCTCTTGAGGGCGCGGAATGAACCGTAGTAGAAATCGAGATTCTTCGACTCGGCCTTCAGCGCAGGGGGCCGTTCGGGAAGCGTGAGGGTGGCGGTCATCGGCGGTTCACCATTTGATGTTCTTGCGCAAGCGGTAGCGCAGCCAGATCGCGACGGCGTTCATGCCCAGCGTCATGAACACCAGCACGAAGCTGGCGGCGGCCGCGTTGGCATGAAAGGCGGCGTCGGGACGCGATGTCCAGTTGAAGATCTGGATCGGCATCACCGTGAAAGGCGAGAACAGCCAGTCGAACACGCCGGCCGGCGGGTCGCCGGTGAAGGGCACCGGCGGCAGGAAGGCGATGAACGTGAGAGCCCCGATCGTGATGATCGGGGCCGTCTCGCCGATGGCACGCGACAACGCGATGATCACGCCGGTGAGGATGCCCGGCGTGCCGTAGGGCAGCAAGTGGTCGCGCACCACCTGCCATTGTGTGGCGCCGCAGGCGTACGCGCCTTCACGCACATGCTGAGGGATCGCGCGCAGCGACTCGCGCGTGGTGACGATGACGATCGGCAGGATCAGCAGGCCCAGCGTCAGCCCGGCGGTCAGGATGCTCTGGCCGAACCCGAACACGTAGACGAACAAACCCAGCGCGAGCAGCCCGTACACGATCGAAGGCACGCCGGCCAAGTTGGTGATGTTGATCTCGATGATGTCGGTGAACCAGTTCTTCCTGGCGTATTCCTCGAGGTACACCGCGCCCGCCACGCCGATCGGCACCGCGAACAGCGCGGTGACGGCCATGACCAGGATCGAGCCGACCCACGCCGACAGGATCCCGGCCTGGCCCGCGCGACGCGAGGGAAACGACGTGAAGAAGTCGCCGGTCAGGCGCGGAATGCCATCCAACGCCATGTTGGTGAACAGAGCGGCCAGCGTCAGGACACCCACCATCATCGCCAGCAGGCCGAGCACGCCGAACACCGCGTCCCAGCGCTTGTGGCTTCGGATGATCGCGCGCAGCGTCTCCCGTCGCGACGACACGGCGGCACTCATCGTGCCCCCCTCTCCACTGCGCTCGCGTCCTTCCGAGGAGAAGCGATGCACCCAGGCGTGGCCCGGCGGTGTCTCATCAGTAGGCCTCCCGGAAGCGCCGGCGCATCCAATAGCCGACGAGGTTGAAGAACAGGGTCAGCAGCATCAGCATCAGCCCGGCTGCAAAGATGGTCTGGTAACCGATGCTGCCGTGCGGCAGATCTCCCAGCGCGACCTGCACGATGTACGACGTGATCGTTGCGGCGGGTTCGAGGGGATTCAAGGTCAGGTTCGGCTGCATGCCCGCCGCCACGGCAAGAATCATGGTCTCGCCCACGGCGCGCGAGATGCCCAGGATGTACGCCGCCGCGATACCCGACAGCGCGGCCGGCACGACAACCCTGACCGCAGTCTGAAACCGCGTGGCGCCCATCGCGTAAGACCCCTCGCGCAGGCTCATCGGCACCGCTCGCATGGCGTCCTCGGCGAGCGACGATACGTAGGGAATGATCATGATGCCCATCACGATGCCGGCCGACAGCACGTTGAAACCCGGCAGGTCCGGGTAGATCTTCTGCAGCAGCGGCGTCACGAACAACAGCGCAAAGTAGCCGTAGATGATGGTCGGCACGCCGGACAGCAGCTCCAGCAGCGGCTTCATCGTCTCGCGGGTCTTGTGGCCGGCGAACTCCGACAGGTAGATCGCGATGATGGTGCCGAGCGGGATGGCGATCGACAGCGCCACGAGCGAGCTGCTCACCGTGCCGGCGAGCAGCACGGCGATGCCGAAGTGCGCGTCGTCGAACAGCGGCGTCCATTGCGTATCGGTGAGAAACGTCCACACCGGCACGTGCGAGAAGAACAGCACCGACTCCTTCAGCAGGATGTAGACGATGCCGAGCGTGGTGAACACCGACACGCACGCCGCGAGCAAGAGCACGCCCTCGATCAGTCGCTCGCGCCGCTTGCGCTGCAGCTTCAGTCGCGCATACTCGGCCAGCTTGGAGCCACCGACGGGTGGTTCGGTCGTCAAGGCGACACTCGAGGTCGTTGTTGTCGAGCTCATTCTAGGTCTCCGCTGCGAGGAGCCTTGAGGGGTTGCGCCGGCAAACGAAACCGTGCTGGCAGCGATGCGCTCCCAGCACGGCGCGTGTCAGTACGGGCGGATGCCGCCTTTCAGAGCTTGGCTTCGCGCGCCAACAGTGCCTCGATCGTGATGCCGACTTCGGAAGCACCACCGAACACCGTGCCCTTCTTGCCCTTGGCAAGGTGCTCCAGGTTCGTCGTGTATGCCTTCGCAGGCAGCGGCACGTACTTCACTTCCTTGGCGAGCTTTGCGCCTTCCTTCATGTAGTACTCGACGAACTCCTTGACCTCCGGCTTGGCCAGCGACTTGGCGCTGACGTAGATGAAGATCGGCCGCGAAAGCGGCTGGTAGGAGCCGTCCAGCACCGTCTTCTCGCTCGGCGACACCGCCGGCTTGCCGGCCTTCTCGGCGATCGGCACGGCCTTCAGCCGGCTCGTGTTCTCGGCGTAGTAGGCATAGCCGAAGAAGGCCAGCGCGTTGACGTCCTGCGACACCCCTTGCACGAGCACGTTGTCGTCCTCGGAGGCGGTGAAGTCGCCACGGCTGGACTTGGACTTGCCCGTGACCGCTTCGGTGAAGTAGTCAAACGTTCCCGAGTCGGCCCCGGCGCCGAACAGCTTGAGCGGCGCGTCGGGGAATGCCGGATTCACCTGCTTCCAGCTGGTGACCTTGCCCTGCGCGGCCGGCTCCCACATGGTCTTGAGTTCCTCGACCGACAGTTGCTTGATAAACGCGTTCTTCGGGTTGACCACAACGGTGAGCGCGTCGAAAGCCACCGGCAGCTCGAAGTACTCGATGCCTGCGGCCTTGCAGTCGTCCATCTCCTTCTTCTGGATCGGGCGCGAGGCGTTGGAGATGTCGGTCTCGCCGCGGCAGAACTTCTTGAAACCGCCGCCCGTTCCCGAGATGCCGACCGTGACCTTGACCGCGCCCTTCTTCAGCTTCTGAAAGTCCTCGGCCACGCCTTCGGTGACCGGATAGACGGTCGACGAGCCGTCGATCTTCACCACCTGGGCATGCGCCGCAGCGCCCAAAGACCCGAGTGCCAGCGCAACGGCCGCCAACTCGATTCGCATCGTACGCATGGTGTTCCTTTCATCGGTATTTGTGTCAGCGAGCACTGTAGGAGGACCGTATGACGGGTTCGTGACGCTTCGGCGCAAGGTTCATGACAACCGGACACCCGGTCCGGGACAACGTTCAGGCGGATCGGGAGCGGGCCGGGTCAACCAGGATCGCATCGCTATCCTCGCTTCGTGGATCGTGATCCGCGAGCGCCGCCCTGGCCTTGCGGTGCAACAGGACGACCGACGCGATCGCGAGCAGGATCAGCAGAGCAACCAAACCGGCAATGACGGGATGCATGGCATGAGCTCCGAGAGCCAGTCCTTGCCGCCCCGCAGCGTCCGAGGCGTCGCTGCATCATGGACCGCGACCCGTGACAGTTTCATGACAGCCGCCGCCCGGGTCGCAGGCGTGAAAACCGGCAGACCGGTGCTTCACGAAAGCGACAACCGCCTGTCAAACAACTGTCACGAACCGGCGCGACAATCCCCCCGGTGAGTCCGGCCGCGTCGCCACCGCTGCTCCACAGAGACCTGGGCACCCTGGCGTTCAATGCACGCGTGCTCGAGATGGCCCGTCATGCCGACGTGCCGCTCCTGGAGCGGCTGCGTTATCTTTGCATCGTCTCGTCCAATCTCGACGAGTTCTTCGAGATCCGCGTGTCCGACACGCTCGACGAGCTGCGCCAGCCGGCCACCCCGGCGGGGCAAGCGCACGCCGCCGCGGCGATGCGCGACATCTCGCTGTCGGCCCACGCGCTGGTCGACCAGCAGTACGCGCTGTACAACGACCACCTCACGCCGGCGCTGAAGAAGGCCGGGATCCAGATCCTGTCGCACGGCGAGCGCAACGGCGCGCAGCGGCGCTGGGTCAGCGCATTCTTCGCGCGCGAGGTGCGGCCGCTGCTCGTACCGGTGAGCCTCGATCCGGCGCACCCGTTTCCCCAGGTGGCCAACAAGTCGCTGCACTTCATCGTGCGGCTCAACGGCCGCGACGCGTTCGGCCGCGAAAACGACATCGCCATCGTGCGCGTGCCACGCGCGCTGCCGCGCGTGATCAAGCTGCCTGACGAGCTCACCGGACGGCGCCAGGGCTTCGTGCTGCTGTCGAGCGTGATCCGCGCGCACCTGCACGAGCTGTTTCCGGAGCGCCACGTCGAGGGGTTTTCGCAGTTCCGCGTCACGCGCGACTCCGACCTCGTGGTCGATGAGCTCGAGGTGACGAATCTGCGGCAGGCGCTGCGCCTGGGCCTGTCGCAGCGCCAGTTCGGGCGCGCGGTGCGCCTCGAGGTGGCCATCTCCTGCCCGGAGCCGCTGTGGCAGTTCCTGCTCGAGCAGTTCAACCTGACCGAGCAGGCGCTGTACCGCGTCGACGGACCGGTGAACCTCGTGCGCCTGGCCCAGCTGATCGACCTCGCTCCGAACCCGGCGCTGCACTTTCCACCGTACACGCCGGCGCTGCCCGCCACCGTGCCCTTGTTCGACTCGATGTTCGAACGCCTGCGTGCAGGAGACCTGCTGCTGCACCACCCGTTCGAGTCGTTCGAGCCGGTGGTGTCGCTGCTGCGCGAAGCGGTGCACGACCCGCAGGTGCTTTCGATCCAGCAGACGATCTATCGCGCGGGTGCCGACTCCGCGCTGATGGACCTGCTGCTCGAGGCCGCCAGCCGCGGCAAGGAAGTGGTGGTGGTGGTGGAACTGAAGGCACGCTTCGACGAAGAGGCCAACATCAACTGGGCCGAGCGGCTCGAGGCGCTGGGCGCGCAGGTGGTGTACGGCATCGTCGGCCTGAAGACCCACGCCAAGATGCTGCTGATCACGCGCCGCGAGGGGCGCCACCTGCGCCGCTACGGGCACCTGTCCACCGGCAACTACAACCCGCACACGGCGCGCCTGTACACCGACGTGGGCCACCTGACGGCCGATGCGCGCATCACGGCCGACATGGCTCAGGTATTCCAGCACCTCGCCAGCCAGAGCCGCGTCACCGGCCTCAAGGCCCTGTTGATGGCGCCGTTCGCGCTGCACCGCCGGATGATGGAGCATGTGCACGCGTGCACCGCCGCCGCCAAGGCGGGCAAGCCGGCGCGCATTGTGCTGAAGATGAATGCGCTCACCGACGAGGCGCTCGGCCTGGCGCTCGCCGAGGCTGGCCGCGCCGGCGTGTCGATCGACCTCATCGTGCGTGGCGCCTGCGTGGTACCCGCCGGGCGCGTGGGCTTCTCGGACAACGTGCGCGTGCGATCGATCGTCGGCCGCTTTCTGGAACACTCGCGGGTGTTCTACTTTCGCGTCGGCGATGACGAGAAGCTGTACCTGTCGAGTGCAGACTGGATGGGCCGCAACATGTTCCGCCGCATCGAGCTGGCATGGCCGATCGCCGACCCGGCGACGCGCCAGCGCCTGATCGACGAGACGCTGACCGCCTACCTGCACGACGAACGCGACGCTTGGCAGATGATGCCCGACGGTCACTACGAGCGACTGGCACAGCTGCGCGGCAAGCCCGGGCGTTCGGCACAGCGCGAACTCAGCCGGCGCTATGACGCCGCGCGCCGCTGAGAGACGCCGCATGGACCTGATTCTGTGGCGCCATGCCGATGCCGAAGACGGCGAAGACGCCGCACGCGACGACATGAAGCGCAAGCTCACGGCACGCGGCGAACGGCAGGCCGCGCGCATGGCAATGTGGCTGCATCGGCAGATGCCGCACGGCGTGCGCATCCTCGTGAGCCCTGCGGAGCGCGCGCAGCGCACGGCCGCCCGGCTCGAACGCAAGTTCACCACCGTCGACTCGATCGGTCCGGGCGCGTCGCCCCAGGATCTGCTCGCCGTCAGCGGCTGGCCCGACGGACGGCGCACGGTGCTGCTGGTGGGGCATCAGCCTGCGCTGGGCGAACTCGCCTCGCTGCTGCTCACCGGGCGTGCTGCGCCGTGGACGATCCGCAAGGGAGCGGTCTGGTGGCTGCGCAACCGCGCCGGCGACGGCGAGCGCGACGGCGAGGGACGCACGCAGACCTATGTGGTGTGCGTGCAGTCGCCCGAGGTGATGTAGCGGGTTGGCTCCGGCCGGCGCTTCGCGCCTTCACTTCGCTCGCGCGAAGTGAGCCTGCCCCGAAGCGACCTGACGGTCGCGTTCAGTCGATCTGCAGCCGCAACGGCCAGGGGGTGCGCGACCAGGCCTTCTCTTCCTCGCGCAGCAGGTGCATCGATTGCGGATGCGCCTGCGACCACGGGCTGTCGATGGCGAATACCCAGCCAGCCCCGTGGTGTCCGATGCGCATCCTGGCCGGCGCCGGGTCGCGCCGCGCGTGGCAGAAGATGGTTGCCATGCGCAGCGCGAGCACCTGATCGCGCAGCAGCGCATCGGCGGCCAGCCGTTCTTCCACCTTGCGCAGGCCACCGCGCTGCGCCAGCACCAGCGTGCTCAGGCGCTCCAGCTGGTGCTCGGCAAAGCCGGCGGCGTCGGCGTGCCGCACGATGTATTCGCCGTGCTTGTGGTAGTCCTCGTGCGAGACCGCCATGCCCACCTCGTGCAGCAGCGCGGCCCAGCGCAGCTTGTCGCCGGCGCGCCGCAGTGCGGTGTCGCTGGCCGGACGCAGCGCCTCGAACAGCCACAACGCCATCCGCTCGACGCGCTGCGCATGCACGGCATCGACGCCAAACTGCTTCTGCAGGCGCTGCACGGTGGCCTGGCGCACATCGGGTGCGGCCAGGTCACGCTGCAGCATCTCCACCATCACGCCGTGGCGCAACGCACCGCGCGCCGGCTCGATGCGCTCGAGCTGCAGCAGGTCGATCAGCGCCTGCACGATCGCCACGCCGCCGCCGATGACGGCGCGCCGTTCGTCCTTCAGGCCGGCGAGCTGCACGCGGTCGACGTGGCCGGCTTCGATCAGACGCCGCGTCACCGCGTCCATCGCCGGGCGCGTGATCGCACCATCGGTCAGCCCCTCCGCGCGCAACACGTCGGACACCGCGCCCACGGTACCCGAGGCGCCATACACGGCGTCCCAGCTCTGGGCGCCGAGCGCGCCGGCGGCGCCCTCGAGCACCGCAGCGGCCGCCACGCGCGCTGCCGCAAAGTTGCGCGCGCCGATGCGGCCGTCGGCGAAGTAGCGCATCGACAGCTCGACGCTGCCGACCCCGTAAGACTCCACCTGCTCCGGCAACGGGCCGTGCCCGTTGATCAGCTCGGTCGATCGCCCGCCGATGTCGAACACCAGCCGTGCCTCGCTGGTGGGCGGCAGGAAGTGCGAAACGCCGCCATAGATCAGCCGCGCCTCTTCATGTCCCGAAATCACGTCGATCGGAAAGCCCAGCAGCGATTGCGCCTTGGCGACGAACACCTCGCGGTTGGCCGCTTCGCGCAGCGTGGCGGTGGCCACCGCGCGCATCGTGCGCGCGTCGAAACCGCGGATGCGCTCGGCGAACCGCGCCAGGCTCGTCCAGCCGCGCTGCATCGACGCGTCGTCGAGCCGCCCGCTTTCATCGAGCCCGGCGCCGAGGCGCACCGTGTCCTTCAGGTATTCCTTACGGACCAGATGGGCATGCTCGACCCGGCAGATCTCGAGCCGGAAGCTGTTGGACCCCAGGTCGATCGCGGCGAGTTGCGGCGCTCGATCCACGCGCGGGCCTCCTTGGTACGGCGCGCCACAGGGCGCGCGCGCATCATGGCACGGTCGGGTGCCGCGCGAGCGGGGCTCAGGCCCGTGCGGCGCGTGCCAGGCGTTCGGCGCAGCCGCGCGCCAGCTCGGCGTCGCTGGCTTCGACCATCACGCGCAACAACGGCTCGGTGCCCGATGCACGGATCAGCACGCGGCCGCTGTCGGCCAGCTCGCGCTGCACCGCCTCCTGCTCGGTGGCCAGCGTGCGGTTGGACTTCCAATCGACGTCGGGTGCGAGGCGCACGTTGATCAGCGTCTGCGGAAAGAGCGCCACGCCGTCGAGCAGTTGCGCCAAGCTGCGGCCGCTGTGGCACACCGCCTGCAACACCTGCAGCGAGCTGATGATGCCGTCGCCAGTGGTGTGTTTGTCGAGCGCCAGCAGATGCCCCGAGCCTTCGCCGCCCAACAGCCAGCTGCGCGCAGTGAGTTCCTCGAGGATGTAGCGGTCGCCGACCTTGGCGCGCACCATCGGCACGTCGCGCGCGCGCAGAGCCAGCTCGATCGCCATGTTGGTCATCAGCGTGCCGACCACGCCTTCGACCTTCTGGCCGTTGGCGAGCCGCTCCGACGCCATCACGTAGAGCAGCTCGTCGCCGTTGTAGACGCGCCCGCTGCGGTCGACCATCACCAGGCGGTCGGCGTCGCCATCGAGTGCCACGCCGTAGTCGGCCTTGTGCTCGGCCACCGCTTTCACCAGCGCCGCCGGTGCGGTGGCGCCGACACCGTCGTTGATGTTCAGGCCATCGGGTGCGACGCCGATCGACACCACGTCTGCGCCGAGTTCGTGGAACACCTCGGGCGCCACGTGGTAGGCCGCGCCGTGCGCCGCATCGACCACGATCTTCAGCCCGCGCAGCGACAGATCGTGGCGCACCGTGCTCTTGCAGAACTCGATGTACCGGCCGCCCGCGTCGTCGATGCGGCGCGCCTTGCCGAGGCCGGCCGCGTCGACCCACTGTGCCGACTCGCCGAGCGCGGTCTCGACCGCCATCTCCCACTCGTCGGGCAGCTTCTCGCCCGCAGCGGAGAAGAACTTGATGCCGTTGTCGGCAAACGGGTTGTGCGACGCGCTGATCACCACGCCCAGGTCGAGCCGCAGTGCGCGAGTGAGGTAGGCCACGCCGGGCGTGGGGATCGGGCCGCTGAGCAGCGTGTCGACGCCGGCCGACGCAAAGCCGGCTTCCAGCGCCGACTCGATCATGTAGCCGGAGATGCGCGTGTCCTTGCCGATCACCACCGTGGGCCGACGTGTGTTCCGGCGCAGCACGCGTCCCACCGCATGGCCCAGGCGCAGCAGGAAGTCCGGCGTGATCGGCGCCTGGCCCACGGTGCCTCGGATGCCGTCGGTGCCGAAGTAGCGTCTTGCCATGCCGTCCAAATCCTTGTTGTTGGCCCCAAGCTTGATTGTGCTCACGGGATCAACCCGGCGCGACGCCAGACCGCGAGCACATCGACGGTCTCGGCGACATCGTGCACACGGACGATGTGCGCGCCACGCTGGACGGCCGCCAACGCGGCGGCGAGGCTCGAAGCCAGCCGTCCTTCGGGCCCCCGGCCGGTCAATCGCCCCAACATCGACTTGCGCGACCAGCCCACCAGCAGGGGACGGCCCAGCGCAACGAGTTCGGATTGCCTCTGCATCAGCTGCCAATTGTGCTCGGGCGTCTTGCCGAACCCGATCCCAGGATCGAGCGCCACGCGTGTCGGATCGATGCCTGCACGCACCAGCACATCGAGCCGTTCCTGCAGAAAGCGACGCACCTGCACCACCACGTCTTCGTACTCCGGCGCCTGCTGCATCGTCGCCGGGTCATCGCCGAGCATGTGCATCAGGCAAACACCGCACGACCCGTGCTCGGCCACGACCTGCAGCGCGCCGGGCCGGCGCAGCGCGCGCACGTCGTTCACGATATCGGCGTGCGCGATCAGCGCCGAGCGCATCAGCTCTGGGCTGCTGGTGTCCACGGACACCGGCACGCCCAGCGTGCATGCATGCTCCAGCACCGGCATGACACGGTCGATCTCCTGTTGCACGCTCGGTGCCTGCGCGCCCGGGCGCGTCGATTCGCCGCCGATGTCGAGGATGTCGGCGCCCTCTTGCACCAGCCGCTCGCAATGCGAGCGTGCCGCGTCGGTGGCCAGGTGACGACCGCCGTCGAAGAACGAGTCGGGCGTCACGTTGACGATGCCCATCACGCGTGGACGCGACAGGTCGATCCTATGACGCGAGGTCTGCCAGAACATCAGCGCGACAGTACCAAACAAACGGGGCCTGCTGGCCCCGTTGGCAAAGTTCGTCGACCGATCAGGACGCCGCGACCGGCGCGCCGTCGGTGCTCACCGGCGGGTTGCCGCCGCTCGGCTTCGAGGCGGACGGCGTCCAGTCCTTCGGCGGCCGCGGCGGCTTGCCGGCCATGATGTCCTCGATCTGGTCGCCGTCGATGGTCTCCCACTCGAGCAGCGCATTGGCCATCGCGTGCATCTTGTCCTTGTTGTCCTCGATCAGCTTGCGCGCGATCGCGTATTGCTCGTCGATGATGCGACGCACCTCGGCATCGACCTTGCGCATGGTCTCTTCGGAGATGTTGGTGGTCTTGGTGACCGAACGGCCGAGGAACACCTCGCCTTCGTTCTCCGAGTACACCATCGGCCCCATCACGTCACTCATGCCGAAGCGCATCACCATGTCGCGTGCGATCGACGTGGCGCGCTCAAAGTCGTTGCTGGCGCCGGTGGTCATCTGGTTCATGAACACCTCTTCGGCGATGCGGCCGCCGAACAGCATCGAGATGCGGTTGAGCATCAGGATCTTGTCGGTGCTGTAGCGGTCCTTCTCGGGCAGCGACACCGTCACGCCGAGCGCGCCACCGCGCGGGATGATGGTGACCTTGTGCACCGGATCGAGCTTGGGCAGCAGCTTGCCGATCAGCGCGTGGCCCGCCTCGTGGTAGGCGGTGTTGCGGCGCTCGTCCTCGTCCATCACCATGGACTTGCGCTCGGTGCCCATGATGATCTTGTCCTTGGCCTTCTCGAAGTCCGACATCTCGACCACGCGGCCGTTGCGGCGTGCGGCGAACAGGGCGGCCTCGTTGACCAGGTTGGCCAGGTCGGCGCCCGAGAAGCCCGGCGTGCCGCGCGCGATCAGGTCGGCGCGCACATCGGAGCCCAGCGGCACCTTGCGCATGTGCACGTTCAGGATCTGCTCGCGGCCGCGGATGTCGGGCAGCGTCACATAAACCTGGCGGTCGAAGCGGCCCGGACGCAACAGCGCCGGATCGAGGATGTCGGGCCGGTTGGTGGCCGCCATCACGATGACGCCGAGATTGGTCTCGAAGCCGTCCATTTCGACCAGCAGCTGGTTCAGCGTCTGCTCGCGCTCGTCGTTGCCGCCGCCCAGGCCGGCGCCGCGGTGGCGGCCGACCGCGTCGATCTCGTCGACGAAGATGATGCAGGGTGCGCTCTTCTTGGCCTGCTCGAACATGTCGCGCACGCGTGCCGCGCCCACGCCGACGAACATCTCCACGAAGTCGGAGCCCGAGATCGAGAAGAACGGCACCTTCGCTTCGCCCGCGATCGCCTTGGCCAGCAGGGTCTTGCCGGTGCCGGGCGGGCCGACCATCAGCACGCCGCGCGGGATCCGGCCGCCGAGCTTCTGGAACTTCTGCGGGTCTTTCAGGAAGTCGACCAGCTCCTTGACCTCTTCCTTGGCCTCGTCGCAGCCGGCGACGTCGGCGAAGGTGATCGAGTTGTTGCTCTCGTCGAGCATGCGCGCGCGGCTCTTGCCGAAGCTGAAGGCGCCGCCCTTGCCGCCGCCTTGCATCTGCCGCATGAAATAGATCCACACGCCGATCAGCAGCAGCATCGGGCCCCAGCTGATCAGGATGCTCATCAGGATCGACGGCTCCTCGCGCGGCTTGACGTCGAACTTGACGTTGTTGGCGATCAGATCGCCGACCAGACCGCGGTCGAGGTAGGTGGCGGTGGAGCGGATGCGCTTGTCGTCGTTGGTGACGGCCAGGATCTCCGTGCCGCCGCTGCCCTCCTGCAGAGTCACGGCCTTGATGCGCTTGGCGCGAACCTCTTCCAGGAAATCGGAGTAGCCGATCTGCGAGCCCTGCGTCACGCCACGGTCGAACTGCTTGAAGACCGCGAACAACACCAACGCGATCACCAACCAGACCGCTACCTTAGAGAACCATTGATTGTTCACCGTGGCTCCTTCCAGCCTACAGCCTCAACGCGAGGCGATGCGCCTCGAGGCTGGTGCCCGCCGACCCATGCGGCGCCCACGGGCTCAATTGGGGTTGATTCTAGTGCACACAAGGGTGTGGGTCGCCGCGGCCACCGCATGATGCACCGTGCTGGAACTGCGCATTCCTGCGCAAGCGCAAAGGCGGTTGCAGCCAAGGCTTTCAACGCGCCTTGAGACCGCGACCGACCAGGAAGGTTTCCGCCGATTTGTCCCGTGACGCCTTCGGCTTGACCGCCTTGACCACCCGGAACGTCTTCTTGAACTCCTGCACCAGCTGGCTGTAGCCGCTGCCGTGAAAGACCTTGGTCAGCAATGACCCTTCGGGGCGCAGGTATTGGCGCGCGAACTCCAGCGCCAGCTCGACCAGCAGCGAGACGCGGGCCGCGTCGCTCACCGCCACGCCGGAGAGGTTGGGCGCCATGTCGGAGAGCACCACGTCGACGGGTTGCCCCTCCAGCGCCTGCTGCAGGCGGTCGGCGACGGCCTGCTCGGTGAAATCGCCTTGGATGAACTGCACGCCCTCGATCGGCTCCATCGGGAGCAGGTCGAGCGCAACGATGGTGCCGTTCAACTCGCCCGCTGCCGCGCCGCCCGCGCCGGCGCAGCGCGGGGCAAAGCGGCGCCGCACGTACTGGCTCCATGCACCGGGCGCGGCGCCGAGATCGACCACCAGCTGCCCGGGCCTGATCAGGCCGAGCGATTCGTCGATCTCCTTGAGCTTGTAGGCCGCGCGGGCGCGGTAACCTTCCTTGCGCGCCAGCTTGACGTACGGGTCGTTGACGTGGTCGTTCAACCAAGCCTTGTTGACCTTTTCACTCTTGGTCCGGACTTTCATGGCGCATCGATAATAGGCCGATGCCCGCACTGCGCCTGACCCCCGAACAACGCAAGAACCTGCGCAGCCAGGCGCATCACCTCGATCCGGTGGTGATGATCGGCAGCGATGGCTTGAGCGCCGCCGTGCGCAGGGAGCTCGATGCCGCCCTGACGGCCCATGGACTGATCAAGGTGCGCGTGTTCTCCGATTCGCGCGAGACACGCGAGGCATTGCTCGGTGACGCCGCCGAGGCGTTGGACGCAGCGCCGGTGCAGCACATCGGCAAGCTGCTGGTGCTCTGGCGCCCGGTACCGCCCAAGGCCAAGGCGGCGGCCGATGAGCGCCTGCCCGGCCCGCGCACGGTCCGGTTGGTCAAGTTCTCCAAGAGCCCGACGCACCGGCCGACCATCAAGAAGGTCAAGGTGCTCGGCAACCAGCGCGTCACGGCCGGTGGACTGATCAAGCGCGCCAAGCGGCGCGTGAGCAGCATCAAGAAGAAAGCGCTCGGTTAGGCCGCTGCGCCGTGGCCGGCCGGCCGCGCCTGCGCATCACCGCGTGGACGCGAGCCTGCGCCGCAGTTGCCTCGGCGGTTGTCAGACGTAGCGCACGCCCACGATCTCGTAGCTCTTGACGCCGCCGGGCGCCTGCACGTCCGCCACGTCGCCGCTTTCCTTGCCGATCAGCGCCCGCGCGATCGGCGAGCTGATCGAGATCAGCCCCTGCTTCAGGTCGGCCTCGTCGTCGCCAACGATCTGGTACGTCACATGCTGCCCGTCGGTCTCGTCCTCGAGCTCGACAGTGGCGCCGAACACGACCCGCCCGCCGGCATCGAGCGATGCCGGGTCGATGACCTGTGCCGCGGCCAGCTTGCCTTCGATCTCCGCGATCCGGCCTTCGATGAAGCCCTGCTTGTCCTTGGCCGCTTCGTACTCGGCGTTCTCCGACAGATCGCCCTGTCCACGCGCCTCGGCGATGGCCTGGATGACGGCGTGGCGCTCGACCGTCTTGAGCCGTTGCAGCTCGCTCTTCAGCAGTTCCGCGCCGCGGCGCGTCAGGGGAATGGTGGCCATCGCTACAGTCCTGTCAGACGAATAACGCGCCGCGAAAGGCGCGTCACCAGGGAAAACGCGCCTTGGGAAGGCGCGTCGCCGGTCCAGTTTATTGCAATTCGGCGTGCAGTTCCTGTAGCGACCAGACGCTCAGGTCTTCCTGGTGCTTCAGTGCCTCGGTGGCGGCCTCGCAGCCGGCCATCGTCGTGTAGTAGGTCACCCGGTTGGCGATGGCCGCCGTGCGGATGTGACGCGAGTCGGCAATGGCCGTGCGCGTCTCGTCGACCGTGGTGTAGACGAGCTGGACCTCGCCGGCCTTGACCTTGTCGGCGATGTGGGGGCGACCGTCCTTGACCTTATTGACCACGGTCACGGCGATGCCCGCGGCGGCAATCGCGGCCGCCGTACCCTTCGTGGCGGCGATCTGGTAGCCCAGATCGACCAGGTCGCTGGCCACCTTGACCGCGCGGTCCTTGTCGTTGTTCTTCACGCTGATGACGACCGTGCCCCGGCCCGGCAGGCGCGATCCGGCGCCGAGCTGGCTCTTGAGCATGGCCTCGCCGAAGCTGCGCCCCACGCCCATCACCTCGCCGGTGGAGCGCATCTCCGGCCCCAGGATCGGGTCGACGCCGGGAAACTTGTTGAACGGGAACACCGCTTCCTTGACGCTGAAGTACGGGGGGATCACCTCACCCGGCGTTCGGCCGTTCACCCCGCGCTGGTCGTTGAGCCGCTGCCCGGCCATGCAGCGCGCCGCGATCTTGGCCAGAGGCTGGCCGGTGGCCTTGCTGACGAAGGGCACCGTGCGCGACGCGCGGGGGTTGACCTCGAGCACGTAGACCACGGCCTCGTCCGGGCTGCTGACGTCGCCCTGGATCGCAAACTGCACATTCATCAGTCCCACGACTCTCAGGGCCTTGGCCATCAGCGTGGTCTGGCGGCGCAGTTCGTCCTGCAGCTTGGGCGGCAGCGAGTACGGCGGCAGCGAGCAAGCCGAGTCACCCGAGTGCACGCCGGCCTGCTCCACGTGCTCCATGATGCCGCCGATCATCACCTCGGTGCCGTCGCTCACCGCATCGACGTCGACTTCGATCGCATCGTCGAGGAAACGGTCGAGCAGCACCGGCGACTTCTCGCTCACGCGCACCGCCTCGCGCATGTAGCGCTCGAGATCCTTGTCGCCGTGCACGATCTCCATCGCGCGGCCGCCCAGCACATAACTCGGCCGCACGACCAGCGGGTAGCCGATCTCGTGCGCCAGCTGGATCGCCGCCTCTTCGGTGCGCGCCGTTCGATTGGGCGGCTGCTTGAGGTTCAGCTCATGCAGCAGCTTCTGGAAGCGCTCGCGGTCCTCCGCGATGTCGATCGAGTCGGGCGTGGTGCCGATGATCGGCACGCCGGCACGCTCCAGGTCGAGCGCCAGTTTCAGCGGTGTCTGGCCGCCAAACTGCACGATCACGCCGGACGGTTTTTCCTTGTCGACGATCTCCAGCACGTCTTCCAGCGTGACCGGCTCAAAGTACAACCGGTCGCTGGTGTCGTAGTCGGTCGACACCGTCTCCGGGTTGCAATTGACCATGATGGTCTCGTAGCCATCCTCGCGCATCGCCAGCGCCGCGTGCACGCAGCAATAGTCGAACTCGATGCCCTGTCCGATGCGATTGGGTCCGCCGCCGAGCACCATGATCTTCTTGCGTGCGCTCGGCTCGGCCTCGCACTCTTCGTCGTAGGTGCTGTACATGTAGGCGGTCTGCGTCGCGAACTCCGCGGCACAGGTGTCGACGCGCTTGTAGACCGGCCGCACGTGCAGCGCCTGGCGCGCGCTGCGCACCTCGTGCTGGTGCGTGCCGAGCAGCTTGGCCAGTCGACGATCGGAGAAACCCTTTTGCTTGAGGTAACGCAGCTCGTCGGCACTCAGGCTGGCTAGCGCGCGACCAGCAAGCTGGCGCTCGACCGCGACCAGCTCCTCGATCTGGGCCAGAAACCACGGGTCGATGGCGGTCTCGTCGTGCACCTCGTCAAGGCTCATGCCGATGCGGAAAGCGTCACCGAGGTAGAGGATGCGTTCCGGCCCGGCATTGCCGATCGCCTCGACGATCTCCTCGCGATCGGTCTCGCGCTCGCTCAATCCGTCGATGCCGGTTTCCAGGCCGCGCAGCGCCTTCTGGAAGCTCTCCTGGAACGTGCGGCCGATCGCCATCACCTCGCCGACGCTCTTCATCTGCGTGGTCAGGTGCGGATCGGCCTCGCGGAACTTCTCGAACGCGAAGCGCGGGATCTTGGTGACCACATAGTCGATGCTCGGCTCGAAGCTCGCCGGCGTGGCGCCGCCGGTGATGTCGTTGCGCAGCTCGTCGAGCGTGTAGCCCACCGCCAGCTTGGCGGCGATCTTGGCGATCGGAAACCCGGTGGCCTTCGAGGCCAGCGCCGAGCTGCGGCTGACGCGCGGGTTCATCTCAATCACGATCATCCGGCCGTTGCCGGGGTGGATCGCAAACTGCACGTTCGAGCCGCCGGTGTCGACGCCGATCTCGCGCAGGATCGCCACCGACGCATTGCGCATCAGCTGGTATTCCTTGTCGGTCAGCGTCTGCGCCGGCGCCACCGTGATCGAGTCACCGGTGTGGATGCCCATCGGGTCGAGGTTCTCGATCGAGCACACGATGATGCAGTTGTCGGCCTTGTCGCGCACCACCTCCATCTCGAACTCTTTCCAGCCGATCAGCGACTCTTCGATCAGCAGCTCATTGGTCGGCGACAGGTCGAGGCCGCGCTTGCAGATCTCCTCGAACTCCTCCGGGTTGTAGGCGATGCCGCCGCCGGTGCCGCCGAGCGTGAAGCTCGGGCGGATCACCACCGGGAAGCCGGGCCCGCCGGTCTGCGCCGCGATGTGCTTCTGCACCGCCTGCGCTTCTTCCCACGAGTGCGCGATGCCGCTCTTGGCGGAGTCGAGGCCGATCGAGGTCATCGCGTCCTTGAACTTCAGGCGGTCCTCGGCCTTCTCGATCGCCCGCTCGTTGGCCCCGATCATCTCGACGCCGTGCCGGGCCAGCACGCCGTGCTTGTGCAGATCGAGCGCGCAGTTGAGCGCCGTCTGTCCGCCCATCGTCGGCAGGATCGCGTCGGGCTTCTCCTTGGCGATGATCTTCTCGACCATCTGCCAGGTGATCGGCTCGATGTAGGTCACATCGGCCATCTCCGGGTCGGTCATGATCGTCGCCGGGTTGCTGTTGACCAGGATGACCCTGTAGCCCTCCTGCCGGAGCGCCTTGCAGGCCTGCGCGCCCGAATAGTCGAACTCGCACGCCTGGCCGATCACGATCGGCCCGGCGCCGATGATCAGGATGCTCTTCAGATCGGTGCGCTTGGGCATCTCAGCGTTTCTCCATCAGCGCCACGAAACGATCAAACAGGTACCCGATGTCGTGCGGCCCGGGCGAGGCCTCCGGGTGGCCCTGGAAGCAGAACGCCGGCCGATCGGTGCGTGCGAGCCCCTGCAGCGTGCCATCGAACAACGACACGTGGGTCGGGCGCAGCGTCGAGGGAAGCGACTTCTCGTCGACCGCGAAGCCGTGGTTCTGGCTGGTGATCGACACGCGGCCGGTGTCCAGATCCTTCACCGGGTGGTTGGCGCCGTGGTGGCCGAACTTCATCTTGAAGGTCCTTGCGCCCGACGCCAGCGCGAGGATCTGGTGACCCAGGCAGATGCCGAACGTGGGCAAACCCTGGTCGACCAGCCTGCGCGTGGCCTCGATCGCGTAGCTGCACGGTTCGGGATCGCCCGGACCGTTGCTGAGGAAGACGCCGTCGGGCCCGAGGGCCAGCACCTGCTCGGCGCTGGTCTTGGCCGGAACCACCGTCACACGACAGCCACGACTGGCCAACATGCGCAGGATGTTGTGCTTGACGCCGTAGTCGAAGGCCACCACATGGAAGCGTCCGGAGGCGGCCTGCCCGTAGCCGGTGCCCAGGCGCCACTCGGTATCGGTCCATCCGTACGGCTCGGCCACCGACACGACCTGCGCCAGATCGAGCCCCGACATGCTCGGCGCGGCGCGTGCGCGCTCCACGGCCGCGGCGACGTCCGACGCGGCGACCCGCGTGCCGGCAGCAAACGTGGTGATGCAGCCGTTCTGAGCACCTTTGGTGCGCAGCGCACGGGTGAGCCGGCGCGTGTCGATGCCGGCGATGGCCACCACGTTCTCGCGCTGCAGATACTGCGACAGCGTGGCCGACTGGCGAAAGTTCGACGCGCGCGGCGGCAGGTCTTTGATCACCAGACCGGCGGCATGCACACGGGCGGCCTCCACGTCTTCGGCGTTGACCCCGGTGTTGCCGATGTGCGGGTAGGTCAGCGTGACGATCTGCCGGCAGTAGCTCGGGTCGGTGAGGATCTCCTGGTAGCCAGTGATCGCGGTGTTGAACACGACCTCGCCCACCGTGGTGCCGGCGGCGCCGATTGCATGGCCTGTGAAGACGGTGCCGTCCGCGAGCGCAAGAAGGGCGGGAGGCAGAACGGGCAGCAAGGGGAACTCCGGTTCTCGCGCGCCCAGCTCCGCTCCTGGTCGGAAAGCGCGGAGTCCGAGGGGAAACCGTCGACGGAGTTTCGCTAGGCGCCGTGGGGGGTGTGAAGCGGCACGAATTATACGTGCCGCCCAAATGCGGGTCCGCACGCTCGCGGCAACCGGAACTTACAATGCCGCCACGGGTCTGAGCCCGCGTCATCCATCCACGGAGGATCCATGAACCAAAGCCTGCAAACCCAACCCGGCTACGCCGGTTCCGGCGCGCTGGCCGTCGAACGCAACCGAGTCCTGCGCAACACCTACTGGCTGCTGGCCGTGTCGCTGGTACCCACGGTGCTGGGCGCGTGGGTCGGCTTGAGCACCGGCATCGCCCAGGCGATGACACCGGGGATCAGCCTGATCGTGTTCTTGGTTGGCGCCTTCGGCTTGATCTTCGCGATCGAGAAGACCAAGAACTCGTCGACCGGCGTCTACCTGCTGCTGGCCTTCACGTTCTTCATGGGGCTGATGCTGTCGCGCCTGTTGGCGATCGTGCTGGGCTTCAAGAACGGCTCGTCGCTGGTGATGACGGCATTTGGTGGCACGGCCGTGATCTTCTTTGCGATGGCGACGCTGTCCACGCTGATCAAGCGCGACCTCTCCGGCATGGGCAAGTTCCTGTTCGTCGGCGCCCTGGTCGTCTTCATCGGCTTCATCGCCAACTTCTTCCTGCAGTCGTCCGCGCTCATGCTGACGCTGCTGGTCGTGTGCCTGGGTGTGTTTTCCGCCTTCATGCTGTACGACATCAAGCGTGTGATCGATGGCGGCGAAACCAACTACGTCTCGGCCACGCTGGCGATCTACCTGGACATCTACAACGTGTTCCAGAGCCTGCTGGCGCTGCTGGGCATCTTCGGCGGCGAGCGCGAATAGACAAGGCGCACCGCTGTTCCGGCTAGGCCCCGCTCGCGGGGCCTTGTTGTTTGTACGGCCGATCGAACACCGCCATCGATTGGCTCCGGCTCACATCGCTGGCGCGATGTGAGCCTACGCCGAAGTCTTGCGGTCGAAGATCGCAAGACTTTCGACGTGCGCCGTGTGCGGAAACATGTCGATCACCCCTGCCGCCGAGCATGCGTAGCCGGCCTGGTGCACCAGCAGCCCCGCGTCGCGCGCCAGCGTCGCGGGGTTGCAGCTGACGTAGACGATGCGCCGCGGCGGCCGCCACTCGGGCACCTGCGCCAGATCGGCCACGGACTTGGCCAGCGCGAACGCACCCTCGCGGGGCGGATCCACCAGCCAGCGTTGCGCACTGCCGATGTCCATCAAGCCAGCCGCATCGAGCTCGAACAGGTTGCGCGCCTCAAACCGGGTGCGCGCGCTCAGGCCATTGCGCGCTGCGTTGTCGCGCGCGCGGCGCACCAGCGCCTCGCTGCCCTCGAGGCCCAGCACATCCTGCGCGCGGCGCGCGATGGCGAGCGTGAAGTTGCCCAGGCCGCAAAACCAGTCGATCACGCGCTCGCCCGGCTGCACATCGAGGTGCCGCAGCGCCTGCGACACCAGCACGCGATTGATCCCCAGGTTGACCTGGGTGAAGTCGGTGGGCTTGAACGGCATCGTCAGGTCGAACTCCGGCAGCCGGTAGTTCAACTCGGCGCCGCCGGCATCCAGCGGCACGGCGGTGTCCGGCCCACCGGGCTGCAACCACCATTGCACACCGCGCTCGGCGGCGAACGCGCGCAGCCGCGCGAGGTCATGCGCGCTCAGCGGTTCCAGATGACGCAGCACCAAGGCGATCACGTCGTCGCCGACCGCCACTTCGATCTGCGGCAGGCGGTCACGCGCGTGCATGGATCCGATCAGCTGGCGCAGGCTGGGCAACAGCGCGCCGACGTGTGGCGGCAGCACCGGACAGGCGGTCATGTCGGCGACGTAGCGCGACTTGCGCTCATGAAAACCGACCAACACGCAGCCCTTCTTGACCACGTGGCGCACCGACAGCCGCGCACGATGCCGATAACCCCAGGCCGGTCCCTGCAGCGGCCGCAGGATGCGCTGCGGCACCACCTTGGCCAGGTGGAGCAGGTTGTCCTCCAGCACACGCTGCTTGACGGCGATCTGCGCCGCGGGGTGCAGGTGCTGCACCTTGCATCCGCCGCACGCGCCCGCGTGCAAGCCGAAGTGCGGGCACCCGGGCCGCACGCGCTGCGAACTCTCGCGGCAGACGGCCGACACCTGGCCCTGCTCCCATTGATTCTTGCGCCGTGCCACGTTGACGCGTACCTGTTCGCCGGGCAACGCGCCTTCGATGAACACCACCTTGCCGTTGGCACGGTGTGCGACGCCTTGTCCCTCCAGATCGAGCGATTCGACCTGCAGCCACTCGTCACTTTCATACATGGCCGCATTATCGGGAGCGCCCAAGAAGAAAGCCGCCCGTGGGCGGCTTTGGCGACATGAACGCGGCAACGCTCAAGGCGTCACGTAGTCGGACACCACCTTCCACTTGCCATCAACGATCTGCGACAGGCGTGAGGAGGCACTGCCGAGGCGCTTCTTCGGCGTGTACGTGGCCTCCGCACTGCCGAACATGTCGGGCGGGAACGTCATCGTGTCCATCGCCTTGATGAAGCTGTCGGTCGTCAGGTTGCCGCCGGCCTTGCTCGCCGCCTTGGCGAACGCATCGATGATGCTGTAGCCGTAGGCCGAGAACACCGTCGGGTCCTCGTTGAACTTGGTCTTGTACTTGTTGGCCCAGAAGCGGATCGGCTGTGACGCCTCGTCGAGGTATGGGTGCTGCGCGCCCATCGACGCGTAGAGTCCGTTCATCGCCGGACCGCCGAGCTTGTGGATCAGGTCCGTGTACGCCGCGCTGGAACCCAGGAACGTCGGGTTGAAGCCGGTCTTGCGCGATTCGCCGATGGTTCCGATGGTCTCGCGGATGATCGTGCCGAGCACGACGAGATCGCAGTTGGCCGCCTTCATGCGCGCCACCTGCGACGAGAAGTCGGTGGCGCCGCGCTTGTAGCTGGTCTTCTCGGCCATCTCCATGTTCAGCGTCTTCAGGCCGGCTTCGGCGCCACGCACCACCTCCAGACCGAACTCGTCGTCCTGATAGATCGCGCACACCTTCTTGGCCTGCTTGTCCTTGACCATCTTGGGCAGCATCACGCGCATCTGGTCGTAGTACGGCACCGCGAACGAGTACTTCAGCTTGTGGAATGGCTCGTACATCTCACGCGCGGCGGTCACCGGCATGAAGTTGATGATGTTCTTCTCGAACTGCACCGGCATTGCCGCCAGGTTCTGCGCCGTCCCGATGTGCCCCACCATCATGAAGATCTTGTCCTGGTTCACCAGCTTCTGCGCCGCCAGCACGGCGCGCTTGGGATCGTAGGCCGAGTCCTCGACCAGCAGTTTGATCTTGCGACCGTTGACGCCGCCTTGCTCATTGATCTCGTCCACGCGCAGCATCATGCCCAGGCGCGTCTGCTTGCCGAACGCGGCGATCGGGCCCGACAGGTCCTGAATCGAGCCGAGCACGATCTCGTCCTTGGTCACGCCCTGCTGCGCCAACGCAGCCGATGCGGCAAACGCCGCAGCGAGGGTGATCGCAACTATCTTCATGGTGTCTCCTGGTTGAACGCATTCATTGGTACATCGCTTCGATCTGCGGTGCGTACTTGGCATGCACGAGCTTGCGCTTGAGCTTCATCGTCGGCGTCAGCTCTTCGTCTTCGGCGGTCAGCTGCGTCTCGAGCAGGTGGAACCGCTTGATCTGCTCGACGCGCGCGAACTTTTTGTTCACCTTGTCGATCTCGCCCTGGATCAGCTCGCGGATCTCCGGCGCGCGCGTCAGGCTCTGGTAGTTCGAGAACGGGATGTCGCGCTCCTGCGCGTAGCGCTCGACGTTCTCCTGGTCGATCATCACCAGCGCCGTGAGGTAGGGACGCTTGTCGCCGATCACCACGGCGTCGGTGACATAGGGGCTGAACTTCAGCTCGTTCTCCCACTCGCTTGGCGTCACGTTCTTGCCGCCCGCGGTGATGATGATGTCCTTCATGCGATCGGTGATGCGGAAGTAGCCTTCGTCGTCGACCGTGCCGACGTCGCCGGTGTGCAGCCAGCCGTCGGCATCGATCGTCTCGGCGGTCTTCTGCGGCTGGTTGAGGTAGCCGGCGAACACGTTGCGGCCGCGCACCAGGATCTCGCCAGTGCCTTCGTCGATGCGCACCTCGTTGAAGGGTGCAGCCTTGCCGATGGAGCCTGGCTTGATGCGCGAACCCTGCATGGAGGTCGACAACCCCGCCGTTTCGGTCATGCCCCACACCTCGAACATCGGCACGCCGAGCGCGAGGTACCAGCGGATCAAGTCGGGCGAGATCGGCGCTGCACCGGTGAGCAGGAAGCGCGCCCGGTGGATGCCGATCAGCTTGCGCACGTTGTCGAGCGCGATCCAGCGCGCCAGCATGAACTTGGCCTTGAGCCACTGCGGCACCGGCTGGCCCTGCACCACACGTTCCAACACCCGGTTGCCGACGCCAAGCGCCCACGCGTAGGCCAGCTGCTGCGTGCGCGAGGCTTCGCGCACGGCGATGGTCACCGCGGAGTAGAACTTCTCCCACACGCGCGGCACTGCGGTGAAGACGGTCGGCGCGATCTCGCGCACGTTCTCCGGCACGGTGTCGGGGTTCTCGACGAAGTTGAGCTTGGCGCCGGTGTACATGCCGAAGTATTCGCCGCCGGTGCGCTCGGCCACGTGGCACAACGGCAGGAAGCACATGCGCTCGTCGGAACTGTCCTGGCCGACGATCTGATTGATCTGGCGCAGCCAGAAGACGAGGCCGCCGTGCAGGTGCATGGCGCCTTTGGGTTTGCCGGTGGTACCCGATGTATAGACCAGGATCGCGAGGTCCTCGGGCTGCACCGCGGCCACCCGCTGCTCCAGCATCTTGGGATGTTGCTGCAGGTGTTCACGACCAAGCGCGCGCAGCGCTTCGAGGCTCATCACCAGCGGGTGCTGAAAGTCCGACAAACCCTCCATGTCGAACACGATGATGCGCCGCAGCTTCGGCAGCTGGTTCGCGGCGTCGAGCGCCTTGTCGAGCTGCTCGTCGTCTTCGACGAACAACACCGTCGTGCGCGAGTCCTCGCAAAGGTACTGCGCCTGCGCTGCCGAGTCGGTGGGATAGATGCCGCTCGACACGCCGCCGCAAGACAGCACGGCGAGGTCGGCCAGCACCCATTCGACCACGGTGTTGGACATGATCGACGCGGTGTGTCCGCGTTCGAACCCGATCGCCATCAAGCCATGCGCGATCTCGCGCACAGCCGCGGCGGTCTGGTTCCAGCTCCAGCTGCGCCAGACGCCGAACTCCTTCTGCCGCAGCCAGGTCTGCTCGCCACGCGCCGCCGCCGCATGCCAGAACATCGCCGGCAAGGTGTCACCGGGCACCACGCGGTCGGGTCCCGGCAGCAGGCGATCGATGTTCCAGAGGTTGGGCATAGACGCGAAGGCGCGCCGCATGCTAGCGCCGGGCCGTTGCGGATCGACCCCTGGGAAACGCTGACATCCCCGCGACACGGTGCGCGTGCCGCGGTGCGCCGAGTCAGGGCTCCGCGGCCACCGCTGCGGGCCACGCGGCCAGGTACTCGTCCCAGTGCGGCTCGCGCAGTGCCGCCAGCACGCCGCGCACCATCGCCACCTCCTGCGTGTGCTCCGCCGGCGTGAGTCCGCCGCGCATCAGCTGATAGCGGCAGTACAAGAGATAGGTGTTCATCACGTCGGTTTCGCAGTAGCGCCGGATATCTTCGATGCGCCCGGCGAGCCAGGCTGCATGCACCGCCGAGCCGTCCATGCCGAGCTTGCCCGGCAGCCCGCAGAGGCGCGCCATCGCATCGAGTGGCGCGTTGGCGCGCGGCTGGTACAGCGCCAGCAGGTCCATCAGGTCCAGATGGCGATGGTGGTAGCGCGAGATGTAGTTGTTGAACTTGAACTCGCGGTCATCCTCGCCGAGGTCCCAGTACTTGCTGGCCACCACGCCGTGCATCAGCCCGCGATAGTGCAGCACCGGCAGGTCGAACCCGCCGCCGTTCCAGCTCACCAGCTGAGGCACGCGCTTTTCGATCGTGTTGAAGAACAGCTGCACGATGCGCGCTTCTTCCGATGCGCCGCCGTCGCGCGAGCGGTCGACGAACGAGTGCACACGCAAGCCCTCGCCGCCGCGGAACACGCACGAGATCGTGACCACGCGCTGCAGGTGGTGCGGCAGGAAGTCGCTGCGCCCCTCGGCCGCGCGCAACGCGACTTCTTGCGCCAGCACCTGCTCCTCGCTCAGCGCGACGTCGGCATCTCGCAGCAGGCGCAGGCCCGCCACGTCGGGAATGGTCTCGATGTCGAAGACGAGGACCGGCCAAGTCGCCATCAGGCCCCCATGGGCCCGTGGCCCTTCCCCCCAAGGGGGAGCGGGCGCTTTCGGAGCGACCGTGCGGCGCTCATCAAAACACGCTGTCGCGATCGAGCCCCTGGCGCTCCATGCCGCGCTTGAGCTTGAGCAACGCCTCCTGCTGGATCTGGCGCACACGTTCGCGCGTGAGGTTCAGGCGCAGCGCCAAGTCCTCCAGCGTTTCGGGTTCGCCGCCGGCCAGGCCGTAGCGGCCGGTCACCACCTCGCGCTCGCGCGGCTGCAGCTGGGTCAGCCCGCGGTTCAACAGCAATCCGACCTCATGGCTCAGCGTCAACCCGATCGGGTCGCTGCCGCGGTCGTCGGCCACGTTGTCGATCATGGCGTCGCCCGCCTCGGGATCGCGTGTGGCGTCGAGCGACGTCGGTTGTTCGGCCAGCTGCAGCAGCGACTCGACCTGCGGCGCCGGCATCTCGATCTGGGCCGCGATGTCCTCGATGCGAACCGGCCGGCCGTCGGCCAAGGCGCCGGCCCTCGCCTCGAGCAGACGGCGTGCTTTCAGCACCTGGTTGAGCTCGCGCATCACGTGCACCGGCAGGCGCACCAGCCGCGCCTGCTGCTGGATGGCGCGCTCGACGCTCTGGCGGATCCACCATGATGCGTAGGTCGAGAAACGAAATCCCCTCTCGGGCTCGAATTTCGCGATCGCATGCATCAGGCCGAGGTTGCCCTCTTCGATCAGGTCGGGCAGCGGCAAGCCACGCCCGAGGTAGTTCTTGGCGATGCTCACCACGAGCCGCAGGTTGTGTTCGATCATGCGCTGGCGCGCGTCGAAGTCGCCGTCGTGCGCGCGGCACGCCATCGTGTACTCCTGCTGCGCGGTGAACAGCGGCGCGCGTCGGATGTCGCGCAGATAGGCCTGCAGCGAGTTGGCGGCATCGGCGCCGTCGGATTCGGCGCCGTCGACCGGTGGTGCGGCCGGTGCAACCGCCTCGGGTGCCAGCGAGTCCGCGGGATTGGCTGTCAACGCAGGCCCGTTGCCCGTCCACGGGGCCGCCGGCGCTGCAGCAGGCGACTCGCGTCGGCGGACCATGATCGGGTACCGTCAGCCCATCAACGCGAGGGCAGCAACCGCGCCGGATCGATCGGGCGGCCGAGGCGGCGGATCTCGAAGTGCAACTGCACGCGCTCGGCATCGCTGGAGCCCATCTCCGCAATCTTCTGCCCGCGCCGAACCACCTGGTCTTCCTTCACCAGTAGCGACTGGTTGTGCGCGTACGCAGTGAGGTAGGTGTTGTTGTGCTTCACGATCACCAGGTTGCCGTAGCCGCGCAGCCCGGAGCCGGCATAGACGACGCGGCCATCGGCCGCGGCGAACACCGGATCGCCCGCCTTGCCGCTGATGGCCAGGCCCTTGTTTCTGGCTTCGTCAAAGCCGTTGATCACGGCACCCGAAGCCGGCCAGGTCCAGTTCACGTCGTCATCGGGTTCGCGCGCGGCCGGCGGCGCGCCGCCGGTGGATGGCGCGGTCGCCACCGGTGGCATGGCCGGCGGTGCCGGTGTGATCGGCGGCGCCGCGAGGGGCGGTGCCGCGGGCGTCGGCGCCGAGGCCACCGGCGCCGGCGTGGGCCGCGTATCGAGCGGACGCGTTTCGACGCGCTGCGCGTTGACGCCGCGCGCCGTCGTGGCGGTCGGATCGGTGCCCGGGGGCGCCACGCGGATCACCTGCCCCACCTCGAGCGAGTTGGGGTTCTCGATGTTGTTCCAGCGCGCGATGTCGCGCGCGTTCTGTCCGGTCTCGAGGCCCACGCGGATCAGCGTGTCGCCGGGCTTGATCGTGTAGTAGCCGGGCTTGCCTGCGTTCTCGGCGCCGGGCTTGGCATTGGGATCGACCGGCGCCGTCGGCACCACCGGCGTGACGGTGGGGGCCGATGCGGTCACCGGAGGGATCGGCGCGGTGGCCGACGGCGGCACCACCGGTGAACGCGGGTTGCGCTCCTCCACGGGTGCGGGTTGGCGCGACGTGGCACAGCCGACGAGCGCGCACACCAACGCCAGCGTCCACCAGCGCGTGCCACCGGTGGGTGCGGGTCGAGCAGAGATCCTTCGCATGCAGTGCGGTGCCATCGGACAAGGCGGTCGGCAGGTCAGTCGACGCCGGATTTTAGAGGGACGAAGTGCACTTCCTCGAGATCGACCCGTTTGTACCCGGACGGCTCGCGGTCCACAACCGCCAGCATCTGCAGCGCGCCTTTGCGCACGGGCGTGATCAACCGCCCGCCGAGCGCCAGCTGCTCCAGCCAGGCCGCGGCCGGCTCGTCGGCCACGGCCGCCGCAATGATGCTGTGGTACGGGGCGTTGGGCGCGTGGCCGCGCAGGCCGTCGCCGTGCACCAGGCGCACGCGGTCCAGGCGCATCGGCGCCAGATGCGCACGCGCCTTGTCGAACAACGCACGAATGCGTTCCACCGACACCACTGAATCGCCCACCTGCGCCAGCAGTGCGCACTGGTAGCCGCAGCCGGTGCCGATCTCGAGCACCTTGCCGAGGCCGTTGCGGGCCCGCGCAGCCGAACCTTCGAGCAACAAGGCGATCATGCGCGCCACCACCGACGGCTTGGAGATCGTCTGCCCGTGACCGATCGGCAGGCTGGTGTCCTCGTAGGCCTGCGCGGCAAACGCGGTGTCGATGAAAAGATGGCGCGGCACGGCATGCAGCGCATGCAGCAGCTTCTCGTGGCGCACGCCCTGCGCATGCAGCCGCTGCACCATGCGTGCACGCACATGCGCCGAGTCCAATCCCACCCCGCTCGGGCCGGCTCGCGAATGGGCGTCGCGCACAGCTTCACGCACGGGGCGTTGCGGCCGCAGCGTTTCGCCGGGGCCGCGCGGCTTCGCAGTCGACACGCGCTCCAGCGGCAAAGGAAAGTTCGCGCTTCGACGCCGTTCGGTCGTCATCGACGAGCCTCTGCGCAGCGCATGCCGCGGGAAGTCGCCTTGGGAACGGCCCGGCGGCTCACGAAGCCACCAGCGCCTGATGCCACAGCGGCAATGCCGCATGATCGGTGAGATCGACCTGCAGCGGCGTGATCGACACCCGGCCCTGGCTCACGGCGAAAAAATCGGTGCCCTCGCCCGCTTCGCGTGCGCTGCCGGCCGGCCCGATCCAGTAGATGGCCTCGCCGCGTGGATTGATCTGCCGGATCACCGGCTCGCTCGCATGGCGCCGTCCCAGGCGCGTGATGACGCGCGGCAGCGCCGCCGCATCGGGGCGATTGGGAATGTTGACGTTGAGCAGCCAGGGACCGGGGCGCTCGCGCACCGCGGCCAGCGCGCGGTCGACGATGTCGCGCGCCACGCGCGCGGCGGCTTCGATCTCGGCCCAGCCCTTCTCGGCCTGCGAGAACGCGATGGCCGGCACGCCGAAGAGATAACCTTCCATTGCGGCTGCCACCGTGCCCGAGTACAGCGTGTCGTCACCCATGTTGGCGCCGTTGTTGATGCCTGAAAGAACCAGATCGGGTTTGCGTTCGAGCAGACCGGTCAGCGCCACGTGCACGCAGTCGGACGGCGTGCCATTGACGACGCGAAAGCCGCGCTGCTCGCCGCCGGCGGTAAACACGTTGAGCGGTCGATGCAAGGTCAGTGCGTTCGACGTGCCGCTGGCATTGCTCTCGGGGGCCACCACGTCGATGTCGCCGAGCCCCTCGCAGGCCCTCACCAGTGCGGTCAGTCCCGGTGCGAGATAACCGTCGTCGTTGGCGATGAGGATGCGCATGGGTCAGGACCGCGCGTCCGTCCGAACGTCCTGAAGGCCTTGCAGGCGCCGCGGGTCCTTGCGGACAAGGTGCAGCGCCGGCCGCATCCGACATCGTGAACGTGCTGGTCTCATTTGCAGGCGCATTGTAGGTTGGGGGTTGACCGCTTCCGGTCCTGGCGCACTGCGTATCATCTGCGCCCCAGGAGAACGAAACATGCACGCTTGGCTTTGCGAACAACCCACCGGGGTGGAAGCGCTGCAATGGAAGGAACTGCCCACGCCGGAGCCGGGGTCGCAGCAGGTGCGCGTGGCGATTCGTGCCGCGAGCCTGAACTTTCCCGACATCCTGATCGTGCAGAACAAGTACCAGTTCAAGCCCGATCCGCCGTTCGTGCCGGGCTCTGAATATGCCGGCGTGGTCGAGGCCGTGGGGGCGGACGTCAAGGGTCTCCAGCCCGGCACGCCGGTGTCGGTGATCGGAGGCACCGGCGGCTTCGGCACGCATGCCATCGCCGATGCCAACCGTGTGATCCCGATGCCGCCGGGCTTCACGTTCGAACACGGCGCCTCCTTTGTGTTCACCTACGGCACCTCGCACCACGCGCTGATCGACCGCGCCGCGCTCAAGGCCGGCGAGACGGTGTTCGTGCTCGGTGCCGCAGGCGGCGTGGGCACGGCCGCACTGCAGATCGCCAAGGCGGCGGGCGCACGCGTGATCGCCGGCGTGTCGAGCGCGCGCAAGGTCGATCTGTGCCTGTCGCTCGGTGCCGATGCGGCAATCAACTACAGCACCGACAACCTGCGCGAAGCGCTCAAGCAGCACACGGGCGGCAAGGGCCCCGACGTGATCTACGACCCGGTGGGCGGCGATCTGGCCGAGCCTGCTTTTCGCTCCATCGCATGGCGTGGCCGCTACCTGGTGGTGGGATTCGCGCAGGGCGGCATCCCGGCGCTGCCGTTCAATCTGGCGCTGCTGAAAGGCGCATCGATCGTCGGCGTGTTCTGGGGCGACTTCGTACGCCGCGAGCCGGCGGCCAATGCCCAAGCCCTGCAGCAACTCGCTCAATGGTACGCGCAGGGTCGCATCAAGCCGGTGATCGACCAGGTGCTCCCGATGCCGCGGCTGCGCGAGGCCCTTGCGCGCATGGCCTCGCGCGAGGCGCTCGGAAAGATCGTCATGGTCAACATCTAGCGCCGTCCACGGCGCGGTTCAGCGCGTCGCATCTGCGCTACGATGCAAAACAGCGCCCCCAGGCGGCGTCAATCGCCCGCCGCCGCCCTCCGAGGGGGTTGAGTCAACCCGGGAGCGGCCCATCGTTGACTCAGGGTTTGGAGAATCGGCATGGCCGTCAAGGTCCTCATCGTCGAAGACAACCCGGTGGCACGCAGCTTCCTGTGCCGTGTGGTGCGCGAGAGCTTCAGCGACACGCTGACGATCACCGAAGCGGGTGATCTCGAAACCGCGCGCCGCCAGATCAACCTCACCGGCGGGGCGCAGGGCTTGCACGGCGTCGACCCGTTCCGGCTGGTCATGGTCGACCTCGAACTGCCCGACGGCAACGGCATGGAGCTGCTGTCGGAGCTGGCGCAGTATCCGGCCACCAAGATCGTCACCACGCTCTACTCGGACGACGACCATCTGTTTCCTGCGCTGCAATGCGGCGCCGACGGCTATCTTCTGAAAGAAGACCGCTTCGAGGTGCTGGTGGAGGAACTGCAGAAGATCGTGCGCGGCCAGCCGCCGCTGTCGCCCGCGATCGCGCGCCGCTTGCTCAACCACTTTCGCGACAGCCAGCGCGGCGATCTGCGCTCGCCCGATTCCGGTTTCAGCCGGCCGGCCGACCTCGGCGTCACGAGCCGCCCGGTGCCGATCGAGAGGACCCCCGACCACGAGCGTCTCACGCCGCGCGAGAACGAGGTGCTCACCTACCTGAGCAAGGGCTTCACGATCAAGGAGATCGCCAACCTGATGGGCATCAAGTGGTTCACCGTCAACGACCACATCAAGTCCATCTACAAGAAGCTCAACGTGTCGAGCCGCGCCGAGGCCGCCGTGCTGGCGACCAAACAGGGGTTGGTGTGAGATGAAGTCCAGGCTCGCGCCGCGCACGGTCGAGGCCTGACGTGTCCGCTGCGCGCGACGCGGGCATGACCCCGGCGTCCGCGCTGGCCAGCGATTCGACGGCCGCTCCCGAGGCCACCAGCGGGTTTGCCAACACGGCCATCGACTCGACCGGTTTGATGCCCTCCGGGCTCGAGCCGACGCCCCGGGGTGTCGCAGCCGGGCGTTGGCTCGGCTGGCGGCGCCGCGCCCTGGTGGTGCTGGCGCTGCTCGGCTGCGTGGGATTGTTTGCCCTGCTGCGCGCCCTGTCGGCCACACCGTTCGTCGATGCGGCCTGGCGCACCAATGCCAAGGGCCAGCTCGTGCTGGCGAGCTCGGGTGACCCGGACGTGCAGAAGTTCATCGGTGAGACGGTGCTCGGCGTGGTGTCCCCCGACGGCCGGCTGCTGCCCACCGAGGTGCTGCTCGCGCGCCGGTCGCCGCGCTGGGTACTCGACGATGCCGAGCGCCGGCGCCAACTGGCCGACGGCGCCGCCTTCGCCGCCGTGGTGCAACAAGGTGCGGTGCGGCTGCAGCTGGCGGAGTCCGGCGCCACGGTCGAGGTGCGCACCGTGCCGCGCGGCTACGCCGGACTGGGCTCGATGTTCTGGCTGATGACAGCCCTGGCGCTCGTGTTCTACCTCATCGGCGCGGTGGTGGTGCTGGTGCAGCCGGACGAGCGCAACCTGCTGTACGGCGTGGCGGCGCTGGCGCAGACCACGCACCTGCTGCTGATCGGCCTGGACACGTTGTCAGCATTCGGCGTCCCGGCGCGCTGGGCGCACCTGGACCTGTGGCTGCGCATCGCCTGCGACGTGGTCACCAGTGCCGCGTGCGTGCATGCGCTCAGCGTGCACCCACGACGGCTGCCATTCCAGGGCCTGATCGCGGTGGCCGCCTGGGCGGTCGGCCTGGGTTTCATCGCCACCGTCGGACTCAACCAGATCCCGCGGCTGTGGTGGTGGGTGCAGACGATGCACCTGGGCTATTTCGCCGCCGGCTACGTCGTGCTCACCTGGTCGTATCGCCTCGAGCCGCATCCGATGGTCATCGTGATGCGCCGCCTCGGCCTGGCCGTGCTCGCGATCCTGCTGCTGCTCACGGCGGCGATCGCCCTGTCGCAACCCAATCCTGAAGTGCAGCAATTCGCCGCCGGGCCCGGTGCGCTGATCTGGTACGTGTTCCAGGCCTCGGCACTGATGCTGGTGCCGTTCCTGTCGCGTTCGCAGCAGGTGATGCGCGAGTTCACGCTGCTGGCCGGCATCAGCGCGGTGGCCACCTCGCTCGACCTGCTGTTCGTCGCGGTGTTCGCGTTGGGGCAGTTCACGTCGCACACGCTGGCGCTCTTTCTCGCGCTCGGTCTCTATGCAGGCGCGCGCCAATGGATGCTCAACCTGCTGATGGGCAGCAACATGCTGACCACCGAACGCATGTTCGAGAGCCTGTACCGCATCGCACGCGAGATCGAGACCGCCGGCGGCGACAGCACCGAGCACTTCGCGCGGCTGATGCGCGAGTTGTTCGAGCCGCTCGAGTTGTCGCACACCTCGCGCAGCGCTGGCGGCGCGCGTGTGGTCGGTGATGGCTCGACGATGGTGGTGCCGTTGCCACGCGTGCCGGGCGTGCCCGAAGAGAACCAGCCGCGCGGCTCGCTGGTGCTGCGCTTCGCGCGTCGCGGCCGGCGCATGTTCACGCGCGACGACGCGCGCCTGACCGATCGTGTGCTGGAGCAGCTCGTGCGGGCCGTGGCGTTCGACCGCGCGGTGGAGCAAGGGCGCAACGAGGAGCGCGCGCGCATCGCACAGGACCTGCACGACGACATCGGCGCGCGCCTGCTGACGCTGATGTACAAGGCGCAGAGCCCGGAGATGGAAGACTACGTCCGCCACACGTTGCAGGACCTGAAGACGCTGACACGCGGGTTGGCCGCTTCGTCGCACCTGCTGTCGCATGCGAGTGCGGAGTGGAAGGCCGACATCACGCAGCGGCTGGAAGCGGCGCACTGCGAGCTGGACTGGTCGTTCGACTTCGACCGCGACGTCAACCTCACGGTGGTGCAGTGGTCGGCGCTGACTCGCATGCTGCGCGAGCTCATCAACAACGTGATCGTGCACGCCGAAGCGGGGTGCGTCGACGTGTCGGGCCGTTTCGAGCGCGGCCGCTTCACGCTGCTCGTGAGTGATGACGGCGCCGGCCGCAAACCCGAGGACTGGGCGCACGGTCTGGGCCTCGGCGGCATCCGCAAGCGCGTGAAGCTGCTGGGCGGCGAGGTGCGCTGGCGCGAGAACAGTCCGCGCGGCGTCACCTGCGAGATACGCGTGCCGGAGCTCGGCGAACGGCCCTGAGTTGACGTCCGGCCCGCGTCCTACAGCGCGCTTCGCATCCGGCCGACCTCGCGTCGGCACGTCAGCCCACTGCAGGCCACGTGGGGCCGCCCTAGCCTTTGCGTGTCATCCATCTTTGATCGAGGAGCAAGCATGCTGTACTACGCTGTCGTGTTTTTCATCATCGCGCTGGTCGCGGCGCTGCTGGGCTTCACTGGCATCGCTTCGGGTGCTGCGGGCATCGCCCAGATCCTGTTCTTCGTGTTCATCGTGCTCGCCATCGGCAGCTTCGTGGTGAACTTGCTGCGCAAGCGGCCGTGAGTCCGGCGGCGTAGGAACTGTCCTACGCTCGCGGCGGTCAACTCCCGACGCCGCGAGCCGGGCCACTGATGCACACTCGGGAACCGTCCGCAGCACTCCCTCCCGCACGAGCATGGCATGGGTTCGTTGAAGGCATTCATCGTCGAGGACAGCGCGGTGATCCGCGACAACTTGGTCGCCGCACTCGAAGAGATGGTGCCGCTGACGGTGGTCGGTACCGCCGAAGACGAGGCCGGAGCGCTGCAGTGGCTGGCAGACCCGCAGCACGCGTGCGATATCGCCATCGTCGACATCTTCCTGCGCCGCGGCACCGGCCTGAACGTGTTGCGCGCGCTGCAGCGCGACGGACACCGCACGGAACGGGTCGTGCTGACAAACTACGCCACCGACGAGATCCGCCGCCATGCCCTGGCCCTCGGCGCCAGCCGCGTGTTCGACAAATCGGGCGAGATCGATGCGCTGGTTGAACACTGCATGGCACTGGCCGACACGCACAACGGCAGCCGTTTTGACCGGCCCGCCGCGTCGTGAGCCGCGGACGGGCTCTTCAGCCTACTGGATCAGGCCGTTCTTCAAGGCGTAGTACGTCAGGTCGCTGTTGGTCTTGAGCTTGAGCTTCTCCAGCACCCGCGTGCGGTAGGTGCTGACCGTCTTGACGCTCAGGCACATCGAATCGGCCAGCTGCCCCACGGTCTGTCCCTGGGCGAGGTGCAGGAACACCTGCAGCTCGCGTTCCGACAGCGCCTCGTGCGGGGGCCGATCGGAGTCGCCGGTGACCTGATCGGCCAGCATCTCCGCCACCGCCGGCGTGATGTAGCGCCGGCCGCGCGCCACGGTGCGGATGGCCTCGGCAATCTCCATCGGATCGCACTCCTTGTTGAGATAGCCGCTGGCACCCTGCTTCAACAGCGTGGTGGCATAGTGGGTCTCCGGGTAACCGCTGAGAATCAGCACCGGCAGCTCCGGGAAACGCGCCTTGATGGCGGCCAGGGCGTCGACGCCGCTCTGATCGGGCATCGCCAGGTCCATCACCAACACGTCGAGCTCGCCGCCGCGGGCCAGTTGCAGCGCGCCGGCACCGTCCGCAGCCTCGCCGGTGACGCGCAGGTCAACCTGCTCGCCGAGAAATTGCTTGAGCCCGGCACGCACGACGGCGTGATCGTCGACGATTCCAATTCTGATCATGGCTAGCGTCGCAACAAGCGAAAGCCGTGCCCGACGCAAAAAGGGCAACCCATCATGATGCTCACACGGTCCTTGGAACTGATCGCCCGGCGCCGCGCCTGGATGGCGCCGCTGGTCGTGGCGGTGGCGGTGGCGTTCCTCACGGTCAACGAAGTGACCTACCAGCGCGCCCGCGATGGCATGGCTCTGGGCGACGAGATCCAGACGCAGCGCAGCGAGGTGCGCCGTTTGCAGCTTTTGCTGCAAGCTGCGGAAGCCGGGCAGCGCGGTTACATGCTGACCGGCCAACCCGAATACAAGGAGCCCTACGAGCAGGCCAACCTGCAGTTGGAGGCACAGCTCGCCCGGCTGCGCGCGTTGTTCGCCGACGACCCCGACGCGCAGGACAACCTGCGCGAGATCGAGGACCTGACGCGGCGCAAGGCCTCGGAGCTGAAGACCACCGTCGAGTTGTTCGAGGGCAGCAACGTCTCGGGGGCCCTCGAGGTGGTCAAGACGGGCATCGGGCTGGACCACATGCGCGCGCTCGACAAGCTCGTGGCGGCCACTGCGGCGCTGGAAGAAGTCAAGATGGCCGGTGCGCGCCGAGACCTGATCAACACGCTGCTGCTCAACCGGGTGGGCATCGCGGCATTGGTGCTGGCGAGCCTGTTGTCGCTGGCCTGGATGCTCAAGCAGAGCAAGCGGCTCGATGCCGCGCGTGAAGAGCAGCGCGCCGAGCTGCAGCGACAGCGCGACCGGCTGGAAACCGAGGTGGAAAGCCGCACGGTCGAGCTCACCGAGCTGGCGCGTCATCTGCAAACCGTGCGCGAAGACGAGCGCAGCCGTCTCGCGCGCGAACTGCACGACGAGCTCGGCGGCCTGCTCACCGCAGCCAAGCTCGACGTGGCGCGTGTCAAGTCGCGGCTCAAGGGCGCGCCGCCCGAGATCAGCGAACGCATCGGGCATCTGGTGCAGTCGCTCGATGCCGGCATCGCGCTGAAGCGGCGCATCATCGAAGACCTGCGCCCGTCGACGCTGTCCAACCTGGGTCTGACGGCGGCGCTCGAAGTGCTGTGCGGCGAGTTCGCGCGTCGCACCGAGGTCAAGGTGGACACCGACATCGACGAAGTGTCGTTGGCCCACGACGTGCAACTCACGGCCTACCGCGTCGTGCAGGAGGCGCTGACCAACGTTTCCAAGTACGCCAAGGCGCGTCAGGTGCACGTGCGGCTGCGCAACGACGGCACGGTGGCGCGTTTGAGCGTGCGCGACGACGGCGCGGGCTTCGACACGGGCGGCGTGCCCATGCGCGCGCGCGGCCTGGCCGGCATGCGCTTTCGCGTCGCTTCGCACGGCGGCCGGCTCGACCTCTCGTCGCAGCCGGGCAAAGGCACGACGATCGAAGCGCAGCTGCCGCAGATTGCGCTGCCCGCCGAGAACGCCCCCGCAAACGCGCACGGCGTTGCGTGAGGCGTCGGATACGTCCGACAGCACGAAGCGTGCCACGCTGATCGCGGCGCGTCGGGCGCGTTCCTATCGTTGCAGCATCCGCTGTCGTGGCGGTATTGACAAGGAGCACACATGCAAGAGACCAACACCAGGCGCCTGCGGCTGCGTCCGATCGCGGCGGTGACCGCCGCGTTGGCCGTCGCTGCGCTGGCCGCCTGCGACCGTCCCGCCGAAGATCGCACGGCTGGCGAACGTGTTGACCAGGCGGTCACCAAGACCGAACGCAAAGCCAACGAGGTCCAGCAGGAGGCCCGGAGCGCGGCCGGCAACATCGGCCAGGGCGCCGAGCGTGCCACCAACGACGTTTCGGACAAGGTCAAGGACGCGGCCATCACGACCGCGGTGAACGCCAAACTGGCGCAGGACAAGACCTTGAGTGCGCTGCGCATCGACGTCGACACCGTGGGCGGCCGGGTGTCGCTGCGCGGCACCGCGCCCGATGCCGCGGCCCGCGAGCGCGCCACCACGCTGGCCAGCGCCGTGGACGGTGTCAAGAGCGTCGACAACCAACTGGTGGTCGGCAAGGGCTGATCCAGCACCTTCACCGATCACAAACACACCCACGAGGAACCGCACATGAAGACCATTCTCACCGCCGCGATCACGGCCGTGGCTCTGCTCACCGGTGCCGGCTGCACCGTGATGCGTGATCAACAGTCGGTGGGGTCGTACGTCGACGACACCACGATCACGTCGCGCGTGAAGGCCAAGTTCGCCCAGGACAAGCGCGTCAGCGCGATGGCCATCCAGGTCGAAACGCTGAAGGGCACCGTCCAGCTCTCGGGCTTCGCCAAGTCACTGGACGAGAAGATGACGGCCGAACGCCTGGCGCGCAGCGTCAACGGCGTGACCGACGTCAAGAACGACATCGTCGTGCAAGCCTGATCGACGGCATCGACACACCGCAAAGCGGCCCGCTGCGCGGGCCGCTTTTTCGTTCTCTCGTGCCAGGCCGGCCGCTGCGAAAAAAGAAGGGCCCGCCGAGGCGGGCCCACCGATCTGCCGCTCTTCCGCAGATCGCCCTTAGGAGAGAGGAGCTAACGAGTGCGACTTTATGCCGGCCCGGCGCCCGCTCCAACCCCTCACTTGACTGTTCCAGCGCGGGCCCGCCGCCCGCGTCGGACCCGATGCCCTCAGGCGGCGCACACGCGCCAGATCGCGTCGCCCACGTCGTCGGCCACCAGCAGCGACTTGCGATCGGGACCGATCGTCACGCCCACCGGCCGACCGTAGGATTCGCGCTCGTCAGGCGCGAGGAAGCCGCTCAGGATGTCGCGCGGCGCGGCGCTCGGCCGCCCGTCGGCGAACGGCACGAAAACGACCTTGTAGCCGCTGAGCGTGCTGCGGTTCCACGATCCGTGCTGGCCGATGACCATGCCCTCCGGGAACCCAGGCAGCGTCCCGGCGGGCATCCAGCACAGGCCGAGCGATGCCGTGTGTCCACCGAGGGCATAGTCAGGCGTGATCGCACGGGACACCAGCGCCGCATCCTGAGGCACGCGCTCATCCAGCGTGCGGCCCCAGTAGCAGAACGGCCAGCCGTAGAAGCCGCCCTCGCGCACGGAGGTCAGGTAGTCGGGCGGCGTCTCGTCGCCGAGGCCGTCGCGCTCGTTGACCACTGTCCACAGCACCCCGGTGTTGGGCTCCCAGGCCAGACCCACAGGATTGCGCAGACCTGACGCGAAGATGCGGCGGCTGCCGCCGGACAGATCGATTTCGTGGATGCAGGCCCGGTCCCGCTCGAGTTCGAGGCCGAGCTCGCCGATGTTGCTGAGCGACCCCACCCCCACGTAAAGCTTGCGGCCGTCGAGGCTCGGCAGCAGGCTGCGCGTCCAGTGACCGCCAGGCTTGAAAGCGGTCAGCACGCGCCCGGCGGCGCCGACGCGGGTGGCACCGTCGCGATAGGGAAACGCGACCACACCGTCGGTGTTGCCCACGTAGAACGTGTCGCCCAGCAGCGCCATGCCGAAGGGCTGGTTCAGGTGCTCGAGGAACGTTTCATGCGTCTCGGCCACACCATCGCCGTCGGCATCGCGCAGCAGCGTGATGCGGTTCGGGCTCACTCCGGCCGCCGCGGCGCGCTTCATGGTCGCCACCATGGCGTGGCTGAACACCGAACGCGGCGGCCCCGGCACGGTGAGCGCCTCGGCCACCGTCACGTCGCCATTGGGCAGCACGAGCATCCAGCGCGGATGCTTCAGACCGGTGGCGAAGGCATTCACGCGCAGGCCGGGTGCAGCCTGTGGTGTCTGGCCGTGCGCCCAACCGCGCGCACTGGGCATCTTCAGCGTCGGCAATGCGCCTTGCGATCGTGCTGCCGGGATGTTCGGCGTGGCCCCGACCGCCTGCTCGCGCACCGTGCCGTGCAAACGGCGCCAGGCGATGGCCACGTTCCCGACCAGCGCCACGCAGCGCGCAAGAAAGCCCGACGTGCCGCTCATGCTCCTGCCTCGCGCGCGCTTCGACCAGAGCCGACCTTCAAGAGGGGCGCCGCTATAATCACGGCCCTCGGTGGTGGCTGTAGCTCAGTTGGTAGAGTCCCAGATTGTGATTCTGGTTGTCGTGGGTTCGAGTCCCATCAGCCACCCCAACCCCCTTGCATCGCCCGCGCGTCAGCGCGCCGGCTCCGAAGCCGCAGCGGCGACCGCTTCAGCACGCACCTCGGCCTTGTAGCGCAGCTTCAACGCCTCGAGGTAAGCGCGCGTCTCGGCCGCCGACCAGGCCTGCGCATACTGTTGGCGCAGCGGCGCATCATCGACCGCTTGGCGCGACAGCACCGCGTCGACACGCGCCACCGCATAGCCCTGATCGCCAAGGTCGACACCCAACACCGCGGGCAGCTTGTCGGCGTCGGCGCGCAAGGCGGCGTCGATCAGCTGCGAGGGCACGTTTCCCCGCTCCTGGCGCGACACCGTGGCCTTCTCGGGCAACTCGCCAGCGGGCGCGGCTTTCAACTGAGCCAGCTTGGCTTCGCCGTCCTTGCGCGCCAGCTCGGCGGCGCGGGTGGCGATGACGCGTTCGCGCACGCGGTCGCGCACATCGGCCAGCGGCAGCGTGCGTGCCGCCTGGTACTGCGTGACGCGTGCCGACGCGAGCTGGTTGGGACCGACCTCGATGGCCTCGGTGTTGTTCTTGCCGTTGCGCACGTTGTCGTTGACGAACACCGCGTCCAGCAGCTTGGCCGAAGCCAGCGGGCCGGCGGATCCCGGCGCCGGACGACGCAGCACGGTGGCGCTGCGCTTGACGACCTTGAGCTTGTCGATCACCGGCTGCAGGCTGTCGGGCTGCTCGTAGACGGTATTGGTGAACGCTTCGGCCTTCTCGCCCCACTCCTTGCTGGCCTTCTGCTTCGCGATCTCCTCGCTGATCTCGGCCCTCACCGCTTCGAACGGCTTGATCTGGCCGCCGCGGGTGCCTTCGAGCTTGACCACGTGGAAGCCGAACTCCGACTCGACCAGCGGCCCGATCTCGCCCGGCTTGAGTGCGAACACCGCATCCTCGAGCGCCTTGGAGGCCATGCCGCCGCGGCCCGACCAATCGAGATCGCCGCCCTGCGGCGCCGAGCCCGTATCCTCGGAGTGCTTCTTCGCGACGTCGGCGAAGGACGCCGGCGCCTTGCGCACCTGCTCCAGCAGCGCTTCGGCCCGGGCCTTGGCCTTCTTCTTCACATCGTCCTTGGCATCCTTGTCGGCCGCGATGAGGATGTGCCGCGCACGGCGCTCTTCAGCCACGGTGTAGCGCGCCTTGTTCTGCTCGTAGTAGTCCAGCAGCTCCTTGTCGCTGATGGTGATGCTCTTCTTCAGCGTGTCGAGGTCGAGCACCACGTACTCGATGGTGGCCTGCTCGGGTGCGCTGAATTCGGACTCGTGCGCCTTGTGGTAGGCCTCGAGCTCGGCATCGGTGGGCGTGATCCGTGCGGAGTAGTTCTTCGCGTCGAAACGCTGGAATGACAGCGAACGACGCTGCAGCAGCGCGTCGAGCGCGACGCTGGCCACGGCGCCGGGCGCCACGCCCGATTGCGAGACGCCGCGCAGCACCTGCTGCATGCCCAGTTCCTGGCGCAACTGCTCCACGAACATCTCGCTGCTCATGCCCTGCGCCTGCACGATGGCCTGGTTCAGCGTGCCGTCGGGATTGCGCAGGCCGGCGAACTGCGGATCTTCGAGGAAGATGCGCTTGAGCCGCTCGTCGCCCACCGTCAGGTTCTGGCGGTGTGTCGCCGCCAGCAGCAGGCGCTCATTGACGAGCGTGTCGAGCGTCTCGCGGCGCATGGCCGGGTTGTCGAACAGCTTCACATCGACGTTGGGCAATTGACGGCGCAGACGCTCCACCTGGCGCTGGTGCGCCTGGTCCCATTCGGCCTTGGTGATCGCCTTGCCATCGACCTTGGCCACCGTGGAGGTGGACGAGTCGCCGAAGCCCGAGTAGCCCTGGATGCCGAAGAACACGAACGACGGAAAGATCAGCAACACCAGCACGAACTGCAGGATTCTGGTGTGGGTGCGGACGAATTCGAGCATGGCGGTCCCGTGTGGGGTGGTGGCTGTCGTGAGGCGGCAAACAAAAAAGGCGAACCGCCGTTCGCCTCCCTCGCTCGCAGCGCGCACGCTGCGCGGATTCACGCGTTGCCGGCGCCGCGAATTCTAGGCCTTCTCGCGGGCGGCCATTTTCATCGGGTGGTGGGTGCTGACGGGCTCGAACCGCCGACCTACGCCTTGTAAGGGCGCCGCTCTACCAACTGAGCTAAGCACCCGCTTTGGCCAGGTGCAACCGACACGCCGATCAGTTGACAGCGTCCTTCAACGCCTTGCCCGGACGGAACTTCGGCACCTTGGCCGCCTTGATCTTGATCGCCGCGCCGGTGCGCGGGTTGCGACCGCTGCGCGCTGCACGCTTGCTCACCGCGAAGGTGCCGAAGCCGACGATCGACACATTGCCGCTCTTCTTCAGCGTCGACTTGACGCCGCCGATCAACGCTTCCAACGCGCGCGTGGCGGCGGCCTTGGAGATGTCGGCCTGCTTGGCGATGTGTTCGATCAGCTCGGACTTGTTCACGAAGGGACCCCCTCTCGAAGAGTTGTCTCGAAGATTTGGTTTGGTTGGGCGGGCGACGCGCGGACGCTGATTACAGCGACGGGCCCAATGGGTGTCAAGCGCGGCTGCCGGAAATTCTAGGCCGATTCATCTTCAGGCCCACTCGTTCGCGCATGGTGTCACCCCGCTTGACAAGCAGGTGATGCGCGCCTACCCGCGCCGCACGAGAAACACTGCAGTGGCGCACAGCGCCATGCCGAGCCACATGCTCGGTGTGATGACCTCACCGAAGCCGACCCATGCCATCAGCGCGGTGCACGGCGGCACGAGATACAGCAGGCTCGTCACCTCGGTGGCGGCACCGCGCTGGATCAGCAGGTACAGCAACGAGCTGCCGCCGAGCGTCAGCACCAGCACCGACCACGCCATGGCGGACCACAGCTGGGCGTTCCAATCCACGGTCTCGTGTTCGAGCAGCGTCAACGGCAGCGTGACGAGCAAGGCGGCGGCCAGCTGCACCAGATTGGCCGACCGGACGTCGACAGGCTCAACAAAACGTTTCTGGTACAGCGTGCCCACGGTGATCGACATCAAGGCGCCGAGGGCGAGCAGCAACGAGCCGGTGCCGAGCGTGCCGCCTTGCATGCGGTGCCACAGTACCAGCGTCAAGCCGCCGAGGCCCAGCCACAGCCCCATCCACTGGCGCGCCGACACTCGGTGCTGCGTGCCGCGCCATGACAGCCATGTCGCGGTGAGCACCGGCTGCAAACAGACGATCAGCGCCGTCAGGCCGGCCGGCATGCCAAGCTTCACCGCGGCCCAAACCCCGCCCAGGTAGCCGGCATGCTGCAGCGTGCCCAATACGGCGAGGTGAAGCCATTGCGCGCGTCCGCGTGGCCATTGCACGCCGCGCGCCCACGCAATCCACGCGCCGAATGCAACGATCGACAACGCGAAGCGCCACGACAGAAAGCCCATCGGCGGGGCATGCGGCATGCCCAGGCGCGCGACGACGAAGCCGGTGCTCCAGATCAGCACGAACAGGGCGGGCATGGAGCGCAGCCACAAGCTCGCGCCGCGGGGCGACGCCGTGGTCATTGTGGGCAGGCTGGTGGCACGCTCATCGCGCCCCGGCTGGTGGCGCGCTCATCGCGCGCGAGCTCGGATCTCTGGCAGCGCCTTGCGCAGGTAGTACACCATCGACCAGATGGTCAGCACCGCGGCAACGTAGATGAGCACCGTGCCCCAGGTCCGCGTATCGATCAGACGGAACAACGTGCCGTCATAGAGCAAGAACGGAATCGCCACCATCTGCGTCACCGTCTTGACCTTGCCCACCATGTGCACGGCCACGCTGCGCGAGGCGCCGATCTGCGCCATCCATTCGCGCAGCGCCGAAATGGCGATCTCGCGGCCGATGATCACCAGCGCCACCAGCGTGTCCACGCGGTGCAGCCACACCAGGATCAGCAGCGACGCGCAGACCAGGAACTTGTCGGCCACCGGGTCGAGAAAGGCGCCGAACGACGACACCTGGTTCAGGCGCCGCGCCAGCCAGCCGTCGAGCCAGTCGGTCAGTGCAAAGACGATGAACATCGACGTCGCCACGATGTTGCGCGTGGCTTCGTCGAACGGGAGATGGAACACGCCGGCGATCAGCGGAATCGCGGCGATGCGGGCCCAGGTCAGCAGCGTGGGCAGCGTCAGGAACATGTCAGCGGCGGCCGGCGGCCCGAAGCCGCTGACGTGCCCCAGCAGCCGACAAGGGTCCCCTGGGGAGCCCTTGGGGCAGCGAGCGAAGCGAGCGTGGGGACATCATTCGCCGCATTGTGCCCGGTCCGTGCGGCGCCACGGACTTCAGGCGTGGCCACCGGCGATCAGTCGAGCGATCGCGGCTTGAAACGACGATCGTCGTTGAACAAGAATGCCTCGCTGAAGCGCCACGGTTTGGGCAGCCGCGAGACGTCGCCGAACGGCCCGGCGCGGCGCACCGCGTCGATCGCGATGCGCGTGGTGTCCTTGGCCTGCGAGGGTTCGCGCATCACACTGATGCTGCGCACGCTGCCGTCGCTGTTGAGCTCGACATCGAGCACCGGTATCGCCAGTGACGGTTGCTGCACCGTGCCGGTGTGCGCGATGGTCGGGTTTGAAGCGACGATGCGGCGCGCCGCCTGCACGCGGTACTCGTCCCAGGTGCGGGCGTTGGACGTCACCGCGGGCGCGGGCCGTGCGCTCGACGGCGCGGTTGCACCCGGACGTGGTGCCGGGGCCGGCGGGGGAGCCGGTGGCGGGACCGCACAGCCGACCACACCGGCCACACAGGCCGCGGCGAACACCCGGCGCGTGAGGCGGGCTCTGGATTCAATGCAGGACACGATAGATCTCCTCGGCCAACTCTCGTGATATGCCGTCGACGCTGGCCAGATCCTCGACGCTCGCCGCGGTCACGCCGCGCACACCGCCGAACCGCTGTAGCAGTCTGGCCCGTTTCTTCGGCCCGACGCCGGCGATGTCCTCCAGCCGACTGCCGCCGGTGCGCACCTTTGCACGGCGCGCGCGCATGCCGGTGATCGCAAAGCGGTGCGCCTCGTCGCGGATCTGCGCCACCAGCATCAGCGCGGCCGAATCGTGCGGCAACTGCAGCTTCGGTCGTCCGTCGGCGAACACCAGTTCCTCCAGCCCCACCTTGCGGCTCTCACCCTTCTCGACGCCCACGATCAACGACAGGTCCAACCCGAGCTCCTCGAAGACCTCGCGCGCCACCGCCACCTGGCCACGCCCGCCGTCGACCAGCACCAGATCCGGCAAACGCACCTGCACCGTCGGGCCCTCGGCGCTGTTGGCCAGCTCGGCGAGCTTGATGTACCGGCGCATCAGCACCTGGCGCATCGCCGCGTAGTCGTCACCCGGGGTCACACCCTCGACGTTGAAGCGGCGGTAGTCCGACGTGCGCATAGCGTGGTTCTGGAACACCACGCACGATGCCTGCGTGGCCTCGCCGGCCGTGTGGCTGACGTCGAAACACTCGATGCGAAAGGTGTCGAGGTCGTCCACCGGCAGATCGAGCGCGTCGACCAGCGCGCGCGTGCGTTCGCGCTGCGAACCTTCTTCGGCCAGCAGGCGCGCCAGCGCGATCTCGCAACCCTTGACGGCCATCTCGAGCCAGATGCGGCGCTGCTCGCGCGGCTGGTGCTGCGCGTGCAGGCGCACCTTGCACTGCTCGCCCAGCGCCTCGAGCAGCCGTGGGTCGACCGCATGGCTGGTCACCAGCGAGGGCGGCGGCGGACTCGACAGGTAGTGCTGCGCGATGAAGGCCTCGAGCACGCGCTGCTCGCCGCTGCGCGGCGCGCCGTCGCCTTCATCGTCGTCGGCGCTGTCGTCGGCCAGCCCGCTGTCGGCGCCCTGGCTCGGAAAGTACGCGCGGTCGCCCAGGTGGCGTCCGCCGCGCACCATCGCCAGGTTGACGCATGCGCGGCCGCCCTGCACCTTGACGGCCAGGATGTCCACGTCGCGATCACGCGCCGACAGGCTGCTCTCGTCCATTGCCTGCTGGTGCAGCACGCGCGACAGCGCGTGGATCTGATCGCGCACCGCGGCGGCGCGCTCGAACTCCAGCGCGTTGGACAGCGCCATCATGCGCGACTGCAGGTTCTGCACCACCGCGTCGGCCTCGCCGAGCAGGAAACGCTCGGCGTCGGCCACGTCGCGGGCGTAGTCGGCCCGCTCGATCAGCCCCACGCATGGGCCCGAGCAGCGGTGGATCTGGTACAGCAGGCACGGCCGCGAGCGGTGCGCGAACACCGTGTCTTCGCATGTGCGCAGGCGAAACACCTTCTGCAGCAGCTGGATCGTCTCCTTGACCGCCCAGGCGCCCGGGTACGGTCCAAAGTACTTGTGCCGCCGATCCACACTGCCGCGGTAGTACGCCATGCGCGGGAAGGCATGCGTCACGAGGCGGAGGTACGGATAGCTCTTGTCATCGCGGAACAGGATGTTGAACTTCGGCGCCAGCGCCTTGATCAGATTGTTTTCCAGCAGCAGCGCTTCGGCCTCGTTGCGCACCACGGTGGTCTGCAGGCGTCGGATGCGTCCCACCATCACGCCGATGCGTGCGTCGCTGTGGTCCTTGTGGAAGTAGCTCGACACGCGCTTCTTCAGGTTGCGCGCCTTGCCCACGTAGAGCACGCCGTCGGCGGCGTCGAAGAAGCGGTACACGCCCGGCAGCGACGGCAACGCCGCAACCTCGGCCAGCAACTGCTCGCGCCCGGATTCGGCTGTCGTGTCTTCGGTGCCCATGGCACCAGCAATTATCCGGACCCAGCCCGACAATGCGGTCCGTGCGTTGGACCCTCTTCTGCCGCGTGATCGACAACCTGGGTGACGCGGGCGTGTGCTGGCGGCTGGCGGCCGATCTCGCCGGCCGCGGCGAGACCGTGCAGCTGGTGATCGACGACGCCAGCCCGCTGCACCGGATCGCGCCGCGCGGCACCCCCGGCGTCGACGTGATCGCATGGAGCGACGCGCTCGACTTCGAAGGCGCCGAGGTCGTGATCGAGGCCTTCGGCTGCAATCCGCCCGAGCGTTATGTGGAGCAGATGGCCAAGACCATCCCGCCGCCGCGCTGGATCAACCTCGAGTACCTCAGTGCCGAGCCGCACGCGCAGCGTTCGCATGCCTTGCCGTCGCCGCAGTGGCAAGGCCCAGGACGCGGCCTCACCAAATGGTTCTATTACCCCGGGTTCACGGCCGCCACCGGCGGACTGCTGCGCGAGCCGGGCTTGCTGCGTGCGCGCGCGGCATTCGATCGCGATGCATGGCTGCGGGCAGCGCACGTGGTGCGCGGCGCGCACGAGCGCGTGAGCGTGCTGTTCAGCTACGCGCAGCCGGGCTTGGGCGCTTGGCTGTCGGCCCTCGGCGCCGAGCCGACGCTGCTGCTGGTGCCGCAGGGTCCGGCACAGGCCGAGGTGCAGGCGGCGCTCGGTCCTGCCATGCAATCCGGCGCTCTGCGCGCGCAGCTGCTGCCGTGGCTCACGCAGGTCGATTTCGACCGGCTGCTGTGGAGCAGCGACCTGAGCGTGGTGCGCGGCGAGGACTCCCTGGTGCGCGCACTGTGGGCCGGCGCGCCTTTCGTCTGGCAGCTCTACCCGCAGCACGACGGCGCGCACCTGCGCAAGCTGCTGGCGTTTCTCGCGCGCTGGCGGGCCGATTCGCCGGCCGCGCCGCCGGCCGGCATCGACGCCTGGTTTCAATGGTGGAACGGCGTGGGCGCTGCGCCGCCCGCGCTGCCGGCTCTCGAGGGCTGGCGCGACGCGGTGCACGGCTGGCGCGACCATCTGGCCGCCCAGCCCGATCTGGGCAGCCGGCTGCTCGGCTTCGTGGCGAGCAAACGGTAGAATGGCGGGCTTTCCCGGTGGGCCATGCTTTTCAAGGCCTCCGCGGAACGACAACCTTCAAGGTGTGCCATGAAACTCGCTCAGGAAATCCGCGCCGGCAACGTGATCATGCAGGGCAAGGACCCGATGGTCGTGCTCAAGACCGAATACAGCCGGGGGGGCCGCAACGCCGCCACCGTGCGCATGAAGATGAAGAACCTGCTCAACGGCGGCGGCGCCGAGGTGGTGTTCAAGGCCGACGACAAGATGGACCCGATCGTGCTCGAGAAGAAGGAGTGCACGTACTCCTACTTCGCCGATCCGATGTATGTCTTCATGGACTCCGAGTACAACCAGTTCGAGGTCGAGGCCGACAACATGGGCGACGCGATCCAGTACCTGGAGGACAACATGCCCGTCGAGGTGGTGTTCTACGAAGGCAAGGCCATCTCGGTGGAGTTGCCCACCACCGTGCAGCGCGTGATCCACACCGAGCCCGCCGTCAAGGGCGACACCTCGGGCAAGGTGATGAAGCCGGCGCGCCTGGCTGGCACCGGCTTCGAGATCTCGGTGCCGCTGTTCGTCGAGGATGGCGACAAGGTGGAGATCGACACGCGGACGCACGAGTACCGCAAACGGGTCTGAACGACCCCTTCGCGGCTCGTGCTTCGCACCGAGTGTTTGGCTCCCCCGAGCCCCCTCCGGGAGGGGGCTCCAGCTAGATGAACGTTGGCCGGCCCTTGGGGCCGGCTTTGTTTTGGCTGCGGCGTCACGTCGCTGCGCGACATGAGCCTTCACCGCGACGGCCCGCTGGGCCGTTGCTGCGCGATGGGGGCATGATCGGCGCCATGCCGTTCGATTTTGATGCCGCGGTCACGGCGCCCTTTCGCATGGAAGCCGGGCTGCGGCGCATCGCTCCGGGCACCACGCAACTCACGCCCAACATCGCGCCCGAGCGCGGCACGGCCGTGCACTTGCGCGAGAAGCTGGCGGTGTTCCAGGCCTACCCCTGGCAGGCGCTGCGGGCGCGTGACGGCTTCGATGCTTGCCCGGCGCTGGATGCGCTGGCGTCCCATGCGGCAGCCGAACAGCCGCAGGCCTTCGTTGTCGACGGCACGATGTGGCACGCACCGATCCTCGGCTGGGCCGTGCAACGCGACGGCCGCCTGATCGAGCTCGACCCGCCACGTACACCCTGGCCCGAGGCCGGCGATTGCCTGCACGCGCTGCCCGACGCATGGCGGCCCGCGGTGTTGTTGTCCTTGGCCTTCGCCGAAGACTTTGCGATCCTCGACTTGACCGACGAGACGCTTCCTTGGTTGGCGGTTGCCCTGCCGTCGCATTGGGCGCCCGAGCACACGGTGGGGCGGCCGTTTGCCGAGCTCCAAGCGCCGCTGGCTGAAAGGCCGATCACCGGTACGGCGCCGCATCTGTCCGGGCTGGTCACCGGCGGCCACCGTTGGGAACGCTTTGGCTGGACCATCACGCGCCACCCGCGGCTGCATGCTCACCCGGATCGGGTGGATCCGTCCCCCTGGCCGGCCCACCTCCAGGGCGATGCGTTGGCGGCACAAGCTTGGTGGCGGACCGAACACCAGACATTCATTCCGCTCGAGCATCAATCGCAGGCGGTGTGCACGATCCATGTCCAAGTGAAGCGGCTCGACGTCGCGCTGCAGGACCGCGAGCGCAAGCGGCGCGTGCACGATGCGCTGGCATCGATGAGCGATGCGGCGCTCCAGTACCAAGGCTTGAGCGCCACGCGCGAGCGTTTGCTGCACTGGTTGTCGGGGCACGGCGGATGACGTCGCCGCTCGAGCCGGCGCGCATCGACTTCAGCGATGCCGCGGCTCCACGCGCGATCGCGTTCGACGACGTGTACCACGCGCGCGCCGGCGCATTCGGACAGGCGCGCCATGTGTTCCTGGCTGGCAATGGCCTGCCGCAGCGCTGGGCCGGGCGCGATCACTTCGTCGTCCTCGAGACCGGATTCGGTCTCGGCCACAATTTCCTCGCCACCTGGTCCGCGTGGCGCGACGATCCACGGCGCTGCACGCATCTGTGGTTCCTGTCGGTTGAAAGGCATCCGCCTCGGCCTTCCGATTTGCGCCGCGCACACGCCAACGGCAGCGAGCCGGAGCTGTCGCGCGATCTGCTGGCTGCGTGGCCCCCGCTGACGCCCGACCTGCACCGCCGCGACTTCGCCCACAGCCGCGTGCACCTGCTGCTGGCGTTCGGCGATGTCGCCACCTGGCTGCCGCAATGGATGGCGCAGGTGGATGCGTTCTACCTGGACGGCTTCGCACCGGCCAAGAATCCGGCGATGTGGGAACCGCGCGTGCTCAAGCGGCTTGGCCGTCTCGCAGCGCCCGGCGCGACCATCGCCACCTGGAGCACCGCACGCATCGTGCGTGAGGCACTCGCCGGCGCCAACTTCGAGTGGCAGCGCCAGCCGGGCTTCGACAACAAACGCGAGATGCTGACCGGACGCCACGCACCACGGCATCGCCCGCAACCGCCGGCCGGGAGACGCTACGGCGGCACCAGCGGCGCGGTGGCCATCGTCGGTGCCGGATTGGCGGGTGCGGCAGCGGCGCACGCCCTGGCCGCGCTGGGCGTGCCGAGCCGAGTGATCGATGCGCAAAGCGCGCCGGCCCAGGGCGGCTCCGGCCAACCGGCGGGCCTGCTGCACGGTGTGGTGCATGCCGACGATTCGCCCCACACACGCTGGTTTCGCGCCGGTGCGCTGCGCGCGCACGCGGTGCTCTCGACGCGGCTGGCCCGCGGCGCGGTTCGCGGCCGGCTCGACGGCTTGCTGCGCGTCGAGCGCGCGCTCGATCTCGCTGCGATGCAAGGCCTGATCGACACACAGGCCTTGCCGGATGACTACGTGCAAGCGCTGTCGGGTGACGAGGCCGGCATGCGCGCCGGCTGTCTGGTGAACGGCGCGGCCTGGTGTTACGCCGCTGGCGGCTGGATCGACCCGCGCAGCCTGGTGCGGCACTGGCTCGACCATCCGCTGATCGCGCTTTGCCTGGGGCAGCGCGCCGCACGCATAACGCGCAGCGATGGCGAATGGCACTGCTTCGATGACGACGGCCGCGTCGTCGCCTCGGCCGCCACGCTGGTGCTGGCCAATGCCGATGGCGTCGGGCCGCTGCTGTCGCCAGGCGGCTGGCCGCTGCTGCGCAGCCGTGGCCAGGTGACGTGGCTGCCGCCGGAAGCGGCCGAATGGCGTCCGGCGTTGCCGGTCGCCGGCGACGGCTACGCGATCGCGCTCGACGATGGCCTGTTGTGCGGCGCCACCAGCGACCTGGACGACCCCGACCCCACGCTGCGCGAAGCCGACCACCGCCGCAACCTCGATGCGTTGCAGCGGCTGAGCGGCCGCCCATGGCGGCCGGCAATGGCTTCACTCGGCGGCCGTGTGGCCTGGCGCGTGCACACGCGCGACCGACTGCCGCTGCTTGGCGGCGTGCCGTTGCCTGCGCCCGAGCGCACGGCGCAGGCGCGGCAGGACCAGGCGCGTTTCATCGCCCGTGTGCCGGGCCTGCATCTGTTGGCCGCGCTCGGATCGCGCGGCTTGACGCAGGCGGCGCTGGCCGGCGAAGTGCTCGCTGCGATGATCACCGGCACGCCGCTGCCGATCGGCAGCGGTTTGCTCGATGCGGTCGACGCGGCACGCTTCGCGGCGCGCGCTGGGCGCACGGGCGGCGCGGATCAATAGCGCAGCGTCCGCACGCCGTGCGGTCAATAACACAGCGTCTGCACGCCGGGCAATCAATAACGCAGCGTCTGCACGCCGCTGCGGGTGCCCAGCAGGCACAGGCTCGCCTTGTGGCGCGCGAAGATGCCCACCGTCACGACCCCCGGCCATTGATTGACCTCGGTCTCCATCGCCAGCGGATCGGCGATGCGCAGGCCGTGCACGTCGAGAATCGGATGCCCGTTGTCGGTGCGCACGCCGTCGCGCACCTGCGGCTGCCCGCCATACATCGCGGCAAAGCGGCGTGCGACCTGCGGCAGCGCCATCGGAATCACCTCCACCGGCAGCGGAAAGCGCCCCAGCACGTCGACGCGCTTGGACTCGTCGGCGATGCAGACGAAGCGCTCGGCCAGATCGGCCACGATTTTCTCGCGCGTCAGCGCGGCTCCACCGCCCTTGATCATGTGTCCGCGCGGATCGATCTCGTCGGCGCCATCGACATAAACCGGAATGCGCTCGATTTCGCCGGCGTCAAGCACCCGGATGCCGTGCGCGCGCAGGCGCTCGGTGCTCCTGTCCGAGCTGGACACGGCGCCGGCGATCTGCGCCTTGATCGTCGCCAGCGCGTCGATGAAGTGGTTCACCGTCGAGCCGGTGCCCACGCCGATCACGGCGCCGGGCACCACGTGCTCCAACGCGGCGCGGCCGACGAGGGCCTTCAGTTCTTCCTGGGTCATGGCTGGCGTGCCCGTGCGAGACAATGTCGCCCCAATTATGTCGCTCGTGCCCTATGCGCTGACCCGCCCTTTCCTGTTCGGCCTCGATGCGGAGCGCGCGCACGAGTTGACCCTTGATGCGATTGCCCGGCTGCAAGGCACGCCGATGCAGTGCCTGTGGTGGCAGCCGCGCGTGCAAGACCCGGTCAGTCTGGCCGGCCTTCGCTTTCCCAACCGCATCGGCCTTGCCGCGGGGCTCGACAAGAACGGCCGCTGCATCGATGGCCTCGGCGCGATGGGGTTCGGCTTCGTCGAAGTCGGTACGGTCACTCCGCTGGCGCAGCCGGGCAATCCGAAACCACGGTTGTTCCGCTTGCGCTCGGCGCATGCGTTGATCAACCGGCTGGGCTTCAACAACGACGGCTTGCAAGCCTTCATCGACCACGTGCGACGCTCGCGCAGCTTTCGCAGCGGCGGCGGCGTGCTCGGCTTGAACATCGGCAAGAACGCGGCCACACCGATCGAACGGGCGCTCGAGGACTACCTGCTCGGGCTCGAGGGCGTGTTCCCGCACGCCGACTATGTGACGGTCAACATCTCGAGCCCCAACACCAAGGACTTGCGCAGCCTGCAGAACGATGCCGCGCTCGATGCGCTGCTGTCGCCGCTGGTGCACCGGCGCGACGCGCTGGCGCGCGAGCATGGCCGCAGCGTGCCGATGTTCGTGAAGATCGCCCCCGACCTTGACGATGCGCAGATCCGGGTGATCGCGGCCGCGCTGAAGCGCCACGGCATCGACGGCGTGATCGCCACCAACACGACCGTGGCGCGCGACGCGGTGCGCGGGCTGCCGCACGCCGAAGAGGCCGGCGGTCTGTCGGGTGCGCCGCTGCTCGAGGCAAGCAACCGCGTGGTCAGCGCGTTGCGCGCCGCGCTCGGAGCCGAGATGCCGATCATCGGAGTGGGTGGCGTGCTGAGCGGCGACGATGCCCGCGCCAAACGCGCCGCCGGCGCCGACCTGGTGCAGATCTACACCGGGCTGATCTATCGGGGGCCAGCGCTCGTGCGCGAGTGCGCCGCCGCGCTCAAGTCGGGCTGAAGCGCAGGGTTCAGAGCCGCGGCTTGCGCGGCCGCAGCTTGAGCATCAGGCGCAGGTATTCGAGCTGCGCATTCAGCTTGACCAACTCCTCGTGCAACAGCGCCATCTTTTCTTCTCGCGTCAGTCCTTGCAGGCTGTGCGACGACGGGGGTGTTTGTGGGGGCTCGGGTAACGACATGGGAGCGTGTGATCGGGTTCACGCATCGTCGGGCGCCGGACGATCGGCGGCAACCCCGTGGGCCTGGGGGTGAGCCCACGCCGAATGGGCGCGCGCAAGGCGGTCAGCTTCAGTCGCCCAGCACCACGCCTTCGCGCCGTCGGTCGGCGCCGCCGCGCCAGCCCTGTGCCGTGCGGTGCAGCGCCTGCAGCCCGCTGGTGAGATCGATCTCCTGCACCGTGTGGCCTCTGGCACGCAGGGCATCAACCAGTGCAGGCGCAAAACGGCCGCGCTCGAGCAGCGTGGGACCGTTGAAGCTGCCGAAATTGGGCAGCGCGATCGCGGCTTGCGGATCGAGGCCCCAGTCGAGCGTGCCGATCAAGGTCTTGGCCGTGTAGTGGATGATCGCCGCACCGCCTGGCGAACCGGCGCTCAGCACGACTGCCCCGCTGCCGCGGTTAAACACCAGCGTCGGGCTCATGCTCGAACGCGGCCGCTTGCCCGGCTGCACGCGGTTGGCGATCGGACGGCCGGCGGCGTCCACCGGCGCAAACGAGAAGTCGGTCAGCTCGTTGTTGAGCAGGAAGCCGCCGGGCAGCCCGGTGCCGCCATCGGCCAGGATGCGCGAGCCCCACACCGCCTCGATGGTGGTGGTCATCGCGACCACGCGACCTTGCGCGTCGACGATCGACACATGGCTCGTGCCGTGCTCGGGCTGCTCCAGCTGCGACCCCTGCGCCGAGGCAGCCGTCGGCGCACCGGGCTGGGCCTGCTGCATGCTGCGCGCGCCGATCAGCGCGGCGCGCTGGCGCAGGTAGTCGTCGGCCAGCAGGCTGCGCCACGTGCCCGCCGGGGGTGCCACGAACGCGGGATCGCCGACGTACATCGCGCGGTCGGCAAACGCCAGACGAGCGGCTTCGCTGTAGCGGTGCACCACGTCTTCGCTCGGCAGGCCGTCGACGAGCGGCGGTGCGCTCGGCGGCGCGAACTGCAGCAGCTTGAGGATCTGCATCACCGCGAGATGGCCCGATGATGGCGGCGGGAATCCGCACACGCGGTACCGCGCAAGCCAGTCGTCGCACAACGCGCTGCGCAGCACCGGCTCGTAGTGCGCCAGATCGTCTTCGGTCAAGCGCCCGGGATTGCCTGGGAACGCTTGCACGCGCCGCACGATGTCGCGCGCGATCGGCCCGGTGTGCAACGCGGCGCTTCCTTGCTCGGCGGTCGCGCGCAGCACGGCCGCGAGCGCCGGGTTCTTCAGGCGATGGCCCACCGGCCAGGCCTGGCCATCGGCGCCGTAGAAATAGGCCGCCGCATGGGCCTGGCGGCGCAATGCCTGTTCCGCCTGCAGCTGCGCGTGCAGCCGGGGGCTGACCGGGAATCCCTGCTCCGCCAGACGGATTGCCGGCTCGAACAATTGGGCCCACGGCAGTTTGCCGTGGCGCCGGTGCGCGAGTTCGAGCATGCGCACCGCGCCGGGCACGCCGACAGCACGGCCGCCGACCACCGCTTCGGCAAACGGCATCGGCTTGCCGTCGGCCTGCAGGAAGAGCTTCTCATCGGCCGCCGCCGGCGCGGTCTCGCGGCCATCGAAGGCGTCGATGCGCTGGCCGTCCCAATGCAGCAGGAACGCACCGCCGCCGATGCCGCTGGATTGAGGCTCCACCAGCGTGAGCACCATCTGCACCGCGATAGCGGCATCGACTGCCGAGCCGCCGGCTCCGAGTGCGCGGTAGCCCGCCTCGGTGGCCAGCGGGTTGGCCGCCGCCACGGCAAAACGCTGCGCCGTGCGGCCGGTGCCATCGATGCGCGCCGACGCATCGACGGGCGCGCTGTCGGCCCACCACGCATCGCGCGGCGCCAGCGCACACGCGGCCAGCAGCAGCGCGGCCGCGCCGGCGACGACGCGCGTGCGCAGCGCCGCGCACAACCGCAACTGCGCGCGCCCCGTAGCGCATAACCACACCCGCGCGCGCAGCGGCCCGCCCATCGATGCGGTCTGCCGTCTACTGCAGCGTCACACCCGTCTTGGCCTGCAGCTCCTGGCGCGTGACGCCCGGGGCCATCTCCACCACCTTGAGACCGCGCTCGGTCACGTCGAGCACCGCGAGGTCGGTGATGATGCGGTTGACCACGCCCACGCCGGTGAGCGGCAGCGTGCACTTGGGCAGGATCTTCAGATCGGTGCTGCCGTCCTTCTTGGTGGCCACGTGCTCCATCAGCACGATGACGCGGCCGACGCCGGCCACCAGGTCCATCGCGCCGCCCATGCCCTTGACCATCTTGCCCGGGATCATCCAGTTGGCGAGGTCGCCCTGCTCGCTGACCTGCATGGCGCCGAGGATCGCAAGGTTGATCTTGCCGCCGCGGATCATGCCGAAGCTGTCGGCGCTGCTGAAGATGCTCGAGCCGGGCAGCGTGGTCACGGTCTGCTTGCCGGCGTTGATGAGGTCGGCATCGATCTCGTCCTCGGTCGGGAACGGGCCGATGCCGAGCAGGCCATTCTCGCTTTGCAGCCACACTTCCATGCCCTTGGGCACATGGTTGGCCACCAACGTCGGCAGCCCGATGCCGAGGTTGACGTAGAAGCCGTCCTGCAGCTCCTTGGCGGCGCGGGCCGCCATTTCATCGCGGGTCCATGGCATTGTCTGTCTCCTCTTACGCCTTGGCGCGCACGGTGCGTTGCTCGATGCGCTTCTCGGGCTTGGCGTTCAGCACGATGCGGTGCACGAAGATGCCCGGCAGGTGGACCTGATCGGGATCGAGCGCCCCGGTCTCGACGATCTTCTCCACCTCCACGACGGTGGTCTTGCCGGCCATTGCCACATTGGGATTGAAGTTGCGTGCGGTGCGGCGGAACTGCAGGTTGCCGCTCTTGTCGGCGATGTACGCCTTGACCAGCGACACCTCCGGCAGCAAGGAACGCTCCATCACGTAGGTGTGGCCGTCGAACTCGCGCGTCTCCTTGCCCTCGGCCACGATGGTGCCGACACCGGTGCGCGTGAAGAACGCCGGGATGCCGGCGCCGCCCGCGCGCAGCTTCTCGGCCAGCGTGCCTTGCGGCGTGAACTCCAGCTCGAGCTCGCCCGCGAGGTACTGGCGCTCGAACTCCTTGTTCTCGCCGACATAGCTCGAGATCATCTTCTTGATCTGCCGCGTCGCCAGCAGCTTGCCGAGGCCGAAGCCGTCGACGCCGGCGTTGTTGGAGATCGCGGTGAGGTTCTTCACGCCCGAGTCCTTCAGCGCCTCGATCAGCGCCTCGGGGATGCCGCACAGGCCGAAACCGCCCACGGCGATCAGCTGCCCGTCGCGCACGATGCCGTCGAGCGCCGCGGCGGCGCTCGGGTAGACCTTGTTCATGCGGGTTGTCTCCTGTCTTGCCCCCAAGCCGCCTGCGGCGTCGGCCCCCCTGAGGGGACGTCGTCGCCTTGGGGCGGCCCGGCGGCGACTGGTCAGGGAGCGTACTACCTAATGCATTAGGTAGACGCTACGTAGAATCGCCTAATGGCCGCTCCCACCGCTGACACCGTTGCCGTCGACCTACCCGCGCTGCAGGCGCTGCTGCAAGGCGACACCTTTGCACCGTGGGTGCGCGAGCTCGCGCTGCGGGTCGATAGCGCCACACCGGGCGAGGTGGTGCTTTCACTGCCGATCACGCCGCCGCACGTGCACGGCGGCGGCGTGTTGTGCGGCCAGACGATGATGGCCGCGGCCGACACCGCGATGGTGCTCGCCGTGAGCAGCGCGCTCGGCGGCTTCAAGCCGATGACCACGGTGCAACTGCAGACCAGCTTCCTGCGTCCGATCGGCGGTGACGCCGGCCACGCCCGTGTCACCGCCCGCGTGCTGCGCAAAGGCAAGAACCTGGTGTTCGGCGAGATCGAGGTGGCCGATCCGCGCGGCACGCTGGCGGCGCACGCCACCACGACCTACGCGTTGCTCTGAGCGTCGTGCCGCCATGAGCGCGCGGTCGATCCCGTCGTTCGACTACCGCACCGCGTTCGAGCTGGCGCCGATCGGCCTGGTGTTGTCGCGCCAGCGCCAGATCATCGACTGCAACGAGCGCGTGCTCGAGATGTTCGGCGCGGCGCGCGCGCAATTGATCGGCCGCTCGTTCGAGGTGCTCTATCCGACGCACGAGGAGTTCGAGCGCACCGGCGAGCGCATCGTGGCCAGCCTCGACGCGCAGGGTTGGTATGCCGACGATCGGGTGATGAAGCGCATGGCCGGTGCACGCGCCGGCGAGCTGTTCTGGTGCCACGTCTCGGGCCGCGCATTGAATCCCAAAGAACCGCACGAGGCCGGCATCTGGGCCTTCGAGGACCTGTCGTCGCGCCGCAAGCTCAAGCTCGATCTCACGCCGCGCGAGCGCGAGATCGCCGCGCTGCTGATCGAGGGGCTGACGAGCAAGCTGATCGGCAAGAGGCTCGCGATCAGCCCGCGCACCGTCGACGTCTACCGCACGCGGCTGATGCGCAAGGTGGGTGCGGCAACGACGCCCGAGCTGGTGAACAAGCTGCTGGCGGCGTGAGGCGCCTCAAACGATCTGCTCGCGCAGCCACTGCGGCAGCGGCAGCGACTGGTTGGTCGCGAAATCGATCCATACCATGCGTGCGCCGCCTTCGGCCCAGACGGTGCCGGGGTCGTCGTCGCGCTCCATCGTGATGTAGGTGTCGAAGCTGGTGCGGCCGACGGTGGTGACGTAGTGCTTGGTCAGCACATTGCCGGGATAGCGCAACTGCTGGATGAAGCTGCAGTACGCGTTGACGATCACCGGGCCTTGCTTGCTCTGCTCGGGCATGCAGCCGATGCTGCGGCACCAGTCGATGCGCGAGGTCTCCATGTAGCGGAAGTACACCGTGTTGTTGATGTGCCCCATCGCATCCATGTCGCCCCAGCGGATGGGGATGACCGATTCGTAGACGAGCTTCTTGTGGATCGGCGCCTCGAACCTCATTCAGCTGCCTTTTGATGGGTCGTTGAGCGAGGCGCCCAGCCGTGCCACGGTGGCGCGCAACTCCTCGATCTGCGCCAGCAGCCGCGCCTGCTCGGCCTTGATCGCGGCCAGCTCACCCGCGGCCGAGACCAAGGCGCTGTCGGGCACGCTGGCCGGCACACCCGCCTGCAGGTCGGCCGGCGGCTCGCCGCACAGCAGGTGCGTCCAACGCGCCTCGCGCGCGCCCGGCGCACGCGGGAGCCGGCGCACCCAAGACGGCGACTTGTTCTGCAGCTCGTCGAGAAACCCCTCCACGGCCGAGATGTCGGCAAAGCGGTGCAGCCGCTCGCAGTTGGCGCGCAGTTCGGCCGCCGTCTGCGGGCCGCGCAGCACCAGCACGGCCAACAAGGCCACCGAGGCGCCCGGCAACGCCCACCCACGCGGCAGGTTGTGCTCGTAGCGAGACACGCGCGAGCCGCTCGACTCGATCACCAGGCTCTCGCCGCGCAACGCATCGAGTGCCTGCAGCACGTCGGCATCGCCGACGTTCATCACCGGGTCGCGCGCGCTCTTCTGGTTGCAGCCGGCCACCAGTGCGTTGAGCGACAACGGATAAGTGTCCGGCACCGTGGCCTGCTTCTCGACCAGCACGCCGAGCACGCGGGCCTCCAGCGCGGTCAGTTCGCGTCGCACGGTCAACGGATCAGACGCCGTAGCCGTCGTCGGCGGCGAGCACGGCGCCGTTGATGAAGTGGCTCTCGTTGGCGCACAGCATCATCAGCGCGCTGTCCAGATCCTTCGGCTCGCCGACGCGCTTGCGCGGCAGCGATGCGATCAGTTTTTGCCCGCCTTCGGTCTGCCACTGGTGGTGATTGATTTCGGTGTCGATGTATCCCGGGCACAGCGCGTTGACGTTGATGCCGAAACGGCCCCACTCGAGCGCCATCGAGCGCGTCATGTGCACCAGCGCGGCCTTGCTCATGCAGTACACGCCGATGCGGCTGCCGACGCGCAGCCCGGCCACCGACGCCACATTGACGATGCGCCCGCCGGTGTAGGTGCCGGGCGCCGTGCCCTTGGCGCGCGCGATCATGCGCTTGGCCACCTCCTGCGCAACAAAGAACGCCCCGCGCGTGTTGGTGTTCATGATGTAGTCGTAGTCGTCCGGCGTCACCTCGGTGAGGTGCTGCGTGCCGCCGACGCCGGCGTTGTTGACCAGGATGTCGATCGCGCCGACCTCGGTCTCGGCGTGCGCCACCGCGGCCCGGATGCCCACGTGATCGGTGACGTCGAGCGCCACCACGTGGGCGTCACCACCCTGCGACTCGAGTTCGGCGCGCAGCGTCTTGAGCCGCTCGACGCGCCTGGCTGCCAGCACCACCGCGGCGCCCGCCTTGCTGAGCGTGCGAGCGAACTGCGCGCCCAGACCGCTGGACGCGCCGGTCACCAGGGCGACGCGACCCGATAGATCGATGCTGTAGCTCACACGCGACTCCTCGCCACGGCGCCGACTGACACGCCGCTCCAATCGTCGCGACGATAGCACGCGCGCAACACGCTCCGAACGATCGCCCTCTTAAAATCGCCGCGCGTCGGCGGACACGTTCGGCGTCCATTGGAGCGGCCATGACACCACAAGAAATCCTTCAGCAACACGGGCCGCGCGAGACGATGGAATACGACGTCGTGGTCGTCGGCGCGGGTCCGGCCGGCCTGGCCACCGCAATCCACCTGAAGCAGCTCGCCGCAAAAGCGCAGCGCGAGGTGTCGGTGGTGGTGCTCGAGAAAGGCTCAGAGCCCGGATCGCACATCCTGTCGGGTGCGGTGATGGATCCGCGCGCGATCGACGAGCTGTTCCCCGACTGGAAGTCGCTCGGTGCGCCGCTGCAGCAGCCGGTGACCAGCGACGACGTGCTGTTCCTTTCAGAGACCGGTGCGACGCGCACGCCCGACTGGCTGGTGCCGCGCAATCTGCACAACGACGGCTGCTACGTGATCTCGCTGGAGGACGTCGTGAAGTGGCTGGCGCAACAGGCCGAAACCCTGGGCGTCGAGATCTTCCCCGGCTTTGCCGCGGCCGAGGTGTTGTACGACGAACAGGGCCGCGTCAAGGGCGTGGCCACCGGCAACGTAGGCATCGGCAAGGACGGCGAGCCGCACGAGGGCTTTCAACTCGGCATGGAGTTGCACGGCAAGTACACCGTGTTCGCCGAAGGCGCACGCGGGCATCTGGGACGCCAGTTGCTCGCCAGGTACCAGCTCAACGCGGGCAAGGATCCACAGAGCTTCGCGATCGGCATCAAGGAGCTGTGGGAGGTGCCGCCCGAAAAAGCCAGGCCCGGCCTGGTGGTGCACACCGCCGGCTGGCCGATGACCGACGCGTTCGGCGGCGGCTTCCTGTACCACCTGGCCGATAACAAGGTGACGCTGGGCTTCGTGATCGGTCTGGACTACGCCAATCCGTATCTCAATCCTTTCGAAGAATCGCAGCGCTGGAAGACCCACCCGGCGATCCGCGCGCACATCGAAGGCGGCAAACGCCTTGGCTACGGCGCCCGCGCGATCAACAACGGCACGCCGCAGGCCCTGCCCAAGACGGTGTTTCCCGGCGGTGCGCTGGTCGGCTGCGACGCCGGCTATCTGAACGCCGCGCGCATCAAAGGCAGCCATGCCGCGATCAAGAGCGGCATGCTGTGTGCGCAGGCGCTGCATGATGCGCTTGCCGCAGGACGTTCGCTCGACGAGCTGAGCGCGTATCCGCAGGCGTTCGAGGCGAGCTGGCTGCACCAGGAGCTGCAGCAGTCGCGCAACTTCAAGGCGTGGTTCAAGCGCGGCAAGCTGATCGGCCAGTTGATGACCGGCATCGAACACTGGCTGCTGCCCAAGCTCGGCGTCCACAGCCCGCCATGGACCTTGCACAACACCAAAGCCGACCACGAGTGCCTGAAGCCCGCGGCGCAGTGCGAGAAGATCGAGTACCCCAAGCCCGACGGCAAGCTCACCTTCGACCGTCTGGCGTCGGTGTTCATCAGCAACACCAACCACGAGGAGAACCAGCCCGCGCATTTGACGCTGAAGGACGCGTCGGTGCCGGTGAACGTCAACCTCGCGACCTACGCCGGCCCGGAGAGTCGCTACTGCCCGGCCGGCGTGTACGAGTTCGTGGCGGCTGAAGGTGGCGGCCAGCGCCTGCAGATCAACGCGCAGAACTGCGTGCACTGCAAGACCTGCGACATCAAGGACCCCAGGCAGAACATCGTCTGGGTCACGCCGGAGGGCGGCGGCGGACCCAACTACGTTGGCATGTAGCAAAGAGCGTCAGGTAGCCAAGAGAATCCAAGCGAACACCGCGGATCCCGCTCTGCCGGTCCGCTGGTGTTGTGCCCCTTCGGGGGAAGCGGCTGCTAGTCCGCTTCGGGGGTGGGCCTATTCCGCGACCACGCACTGCACGTTCGCTTCCGCCAGCAGCGGCGTGAACGCCTCCGGCGGCGCGCGGTCGGTGATCAGCGTGTCGATCTGGTTCAGGTGCGCCAGCTCCACCATCGCGGGCCGGTTGAACTTGCTGTGGTCGGCGGCCAGCCACACCTGGCGCGACTGCTCGATGATCGTGCGCGCCACCTTGACCTCGCGGTAGTCGAAATCGCGCAGGCTGCCGTCGGCCTCGATGCCCGAGATGCCGATCAGCCCGATGTCGACGCGGAACTGGCGGATGAACTCCACCGTGGCCTCACCGATGATGCCGCGGTCGCGCGAGCGCACCAGCCCGCCGGCGACGATCACCTCGCACTCAGGGTTGTCGCTCAGGATCGCCGCCACGTTGAGGTTGTTGGTGATGATGCGCAGCCCCTTGTGATGCAGCAGCTCGCGCGCCACCGCCTCGGTGGTGGTGCCGATGTTGATGATCATCGAGCTGCCGTTGGGCACGGCCCGAGCCACCGCGCGCGCGATCTGCCGCTTGGCCTGCTCGTTCAGATGCTGGCGCTGCGTGTAGCCGATGTTCTCGGTGGTCGAGCTCGGCACGCGTGCGCCGCCGTGGTAGCGGGCCAGCAGGCCGGCGTCGGCCAGCAGGCCGACATCGCGCCGCACCGTCTGCAGCGTGACGCCGAAGCGCTCGGCCATGGCCTCCACCGTCAACGCGCCTTGGGCGCGCACCGCGGCCAGCAGTTCGCTTTGTCGCGGATTGGGCGTGAAAGCGCGAGCGTGGCTGCGGGGGCTCTTGATGCGAGGCATCGGCGCCGAGCGTAGGCGATGCCGGCCGCTTCGCGTGCTGAGACTTGTCCGCTTGTCGAAGCGCGCAGTTTCCGTTAAAACGAACCCAATCGAATCAAAACGAAAGCATGCGAGGCGAGGTGCAGGTCCCGCACGAAGTCGATGTGTTGGTGGTGGGCGGAGGCATCAACGGCACGGGAGTGGCGCGCGACCTGGCCGGCCGGGCGCTGTCGGTGCTGCTGGCCGAGCAGCATGACCTGGCATCGCACACCTCGGCGTCATCGACCAAGCTGATCCACGGCGGCCTGCGCTACCTCGAGCACTACGAGTTCTCGCTGGTGCGCAAGGCGTTGGCCGAGCGCGAGCGGCTCTTGCAGAGCGCGCCGCACATCATGCGGCCGCTGCGCTTCGTGATGCCGCACGATCCTTCGATGCGGCCGGTGTGGATGATCCGCGCCGGGCTGTTTCTGTACGACCACCTGGCGCGACGCGAATGGCTGCCCGCCTCGCACGCCATCGACCTGACGCGCCATCCCGCGGGCAAGCCGCTGAAGCCGCAGTTCCGCCGCGGCTTCGAGTACTCCGACGGCTGGGTCGACGATGCGCGCCTGGTGGTGCTGTGCGCGATGCAGGCGCGCCAGCACGGCGCCCACGTGCTCACGCGCTGCCGCTGCGAGCGAGCGCGCTGGGAAGACGGGCGCTGGCGCGTCGAGCTCAAGCGCGACGACGGCGCGCTGTACAGCGTGTCGGCACGCGCTCTGGTCAATGCCGCCGGACCGTGGGCGGCATCGTTCCTGCAGCAGCAGCTCCAGCGGCCTTTGCACAAGGCGCTGCGCCTGGTCAAAGGCAGCCACATCGTCGTGCCCAGGATGTTCGAGCACGAGCACGCGTACATCTTCCAGAACGCCGACGGCCGCATCATCTTCGCCATTCCCTACGAGGGCGAGTTCACGCTGATCGGCACCACAGACGTCGAGATCGAAGGAGATCCCGGCGACGCACACGCCGACGCGCAGGAGATCGCCTATCTGTGCGAGCAGGCGAGCCGCTATTTCGCCGCGCCGGTCACTTCGGACGCGGTGCGCTGGACCTACTCCGGCGTGCGCCCGCTGCTCGATGACGACTCGGGCGATCCTTCGGCGGTGACTCGCGACTACCTGCTGCAGATGCACGAGGGCGCGGCGCCGCTGCTGTCGGTGTGGGGCGGCAAGATCACCACCTTCCGCAAGCTCGCCGAGCAGGCCGCACAGATGCTGTGCGAGCGACTGGGCGTGAAATCGCTGGCGTGGACCGCCCAGACGCCATTGCCCGGCGGCGACCTGTCGCGCTGGATCGAGATCACGCACCGCCCCGACCACGACATCGCACGTTTCGAAAACGCGCTTGCCGCGCGCCATCCGGAGTTGCCGCGCGCTCTGGTCCGGCGCTGGTCGCGCAGCTACGGATCGCTGGTGGAGTTGCTGTTGCGAGCCGGCCACCTCGGTGAGGAGGTGGCGCCGGGGCTGTACGAAGCGGAGCTGCAGTACCTGTGCGAGCACGAGTGGGCACGCTGCGCCGACGATGTGTTGTGGCGTCGAAGCAAGCTGGGCTTGCACCTGAGTGACAGCCAACGCGCGGCGGTGGAGCGCTGGTTCGCCCAGCGCACGCCTGCAACGGGCACAGCTGTTCGTTTGAGCGCGATTTGACTCGGTGAATCTTCGATTGACATTCGTTTTGTTTCGAACTTAGGATCGCCGCGCGGTGGCACTGGCCCGCAGGGGATACAACCAATGAGGAGCTATTGATGGATAGGAGACCGGTTCTGACCGCGGTGGCCGTGGCGGCCACTGTCATGTTGATCAGTTGCGGCAAGAAGGAAGACGCGCCCGCCGCCGCAGCTCCGAGCGCGCAGCCTGGAGCCACGGCACAGGCGCCTGCCGCTCAGGGTTCGATGGACGCAGCCAAGCGCTGGGTCGATACCGAATTCCAGCCCTCCGTGCTGTCGAAGGAAGAGCAGATCAAGGAGATGGAATGGTTCATGAACGCCGCCAAGCCGTTCGCGGGCCTGGAGATCAACGTGCTGTCGGAGACCATCCCGACGCACGAGTACGAATCCAAGACGCTGACCAAGGCGTTCCAGGAGATCACCGGCATCAAGGTCAACCACCAGTTGCTCGGCGAGGGCGAGGTGGTGCAGGCAGTGCAGACGCAGATGCAGACCAACCGCAACCTGTACGACGCCTACATCAACGACTCCGATCTGATCGGCACGCACTCGCGGCTGCAGTCGGCGGTGAACCTGACCGACTGGATGGCCGGCGAAGGCAAGGACGTCACCAACCCCAACCTCGACGTCAAGGACTTCATCGGCATCAGCTTCACCACCGGCCCCGACGGCAAGATCTGGCAGCTGCCCGACCAGCAGTTCGCCAACCTGTACTGGTTCCGCAAGGACTGGTTCGACAAGCCCGAGCTGAAAGCCAAGTTCAAGGCCAAGTACGGCTATGAGCTCGGCGTGCCGGTGAACTGGAGCGCGTACGAGGACATCGCGCAGTTCTTCAGCGTCGACGTCAAGGAGATCGACGGCAAGCGCATCTACGGCCACATGGACTACGGCAAGCGCGCGCCCGACCTCGGCTGGCGCATGACCGACGCCTGGCTGTCGATGGCCGGCGCCTCGAGCAAGGGCCTGCCCAATGGCCGTCCGATCGACGAATGGGGCATCCGCATGCCCGAGGGCTCGTGCAACCCGCAGGGCGCGAGCGTGTCGCGCGGCGGCGAGACCAACGGCCCGGCCTCGGTGTACGCGATTGCCAAGTGGGACGAGTGGCTGCGCAAGTACGCGCCGCCCGGTGCCGCCGATTACGACTTCTACCAGTCGCTGCCCGCGCTTGCGCAGGGCAACGTGGCGCAGCAGGTGTTCTGGTACACCGCGTTCACCGCGTCGATGGTGGCGCCGAAGAAGGATGGCAACAACACCGTCGACGACTCGGGCATGCCGCTGTGGCGCATGGCACCGAGTCCCAAGGGCTCGTACTGGCAGGAAGGCATGAAGCTCGGCTACCAGGACGCCGGATCGTGGACGCTGTTCAAGAGCACGCCGGTCAACCGCGCCAAGGCGGCCTGGCTGTACGCGCAGTTCGTGACCAGCAAGACGGTCGACGTGAAGAAGAGCCACGTCGGTCTCACCTTCATCCGTGACAGCACGGTGAAGCACGCGTCGTTCACCGAGCGCGCGCCCAAGCTCGGCGGGCTGGTGGAGTTCTACCGTTCGCCCGACCGCGTGGTGTGGTCGCCCACCGGCGTCAACGTGCCGGACTACCCCAAGCTGGCACAGCTGTGGTGGCAGCAGATCGGCGACGTGAACTCCGGCGCCTTCAAGCCGCAGCAGGCGATGGACCGATTGGCAGCCGAGATGGACCAGGTGATGGCGCGCATGCAGGAGGCCGACGAGAAGGCCAAGACCTACGGCGGCTGCGGGCCGCGCCTGAACAAGCCGGTGGATCCGAAGGAGTGGCTCGGCAAGCCCGACGGTCCGAAGGCCAAGCTCGCCAACGAGAAGCCCAAGGGCGTGACGATGCCGTACGAAGAGATCGTCAAGCGCTGGGCCTCCAAGTCCTGAGCACACAACGACCATAAGCCTCCTCCCCTGGTGCCTGGGCGGGCGCGCGGACTGCAAGCGCGCCTGCCCAGGGCACCGATCGCCACGGCGCCCTCTTTCGCGGCGCCCCTTGCGGCCGACGACGTGACACTCGAACTGAAGGACGTATCGCTTCGCGTCGGCGCCGACGTCCACATCCATCCCACCCGCCTCACGCTGGCCGAGCGGGGCTTCAACACGCTGCTCGGCGAGACCCTTGCCGGCAAGACCACGCTGCTGCGGCTGATGGCCGGGCTGGTCAAGCCCAGCGCGGGCGAAGTGTGGTTCGGCGGGCGCAATGTCACGGCCACGCCGGTGCAGCGGCGTCGCGTGTCGATGGTGTACCAGCAGTTCATCAATTACCCCAATCTCTCGGTGTTCGAGAACATCGCATCGCCGCTGCGCGTGACACGCGCGTCGGCGGCCGACATCAAGTCGCGCGTCGGGCGCATTGCCGAGTTGCTGAAGCTCACCCCGCTGCTGGAGCGCAAGCCGGCGGAGTTGTCCGGTGGTCAGCAGCAACGCACGGCACTGGCGCGCGCGCTGGTCAAGGATGCCGACCTCGTGCTGCTCGACGAACCGCTCGCCAACCTGGACTACAAGCTGCGCGAGGCCTTGCGCGACGAGTTGCCGCGACTGTTCGCCGACCGGGGCTGCACCGTGGTCTATGCCACCACCGAGCCGAGCGAGGCGCTGCTGCTGGGTGGCCACGTGGCCACGCTGCACGAAGGCCGCGTCACGCAGTTCGGCCCGGCGATCGGCGTGTACCGCGAGCCCGCCGACCTGACGAGTGCCCGCGTGTTTTCCGATCCGCCGATCAACGTGGCCGCCGCCACCAAACGCGGCCCGCAGATCGAGCTGGATTCCGTGCACTGGCCGGCGCCGGCGCCGCTGCAATCGCTGCCCGACGGCGCGATCACGGTTGCGCTGCGCCCGCACCACGTGCGTCCTTCTGGCGGCCGCGGCGTGCCGGTGAGCGGCCCGGTGCTGATCAGCGAGATCTCCGGCTCGGAGAGCGTGATCCACTTCGGGCTGGCCGGCGGCACCTGGGTGTCGCTGGCGCACGGCGTGCGCAGCCACACGGTGGGCGAGCCTGCGACGTTTGCGCTCGACGTCGATCACTGCCTGTACTTCGACGGCAACGGGCGCCGTCTGGCGGCATAGGCGCTCCACATGGCCGCCATCCACCTCGAACAGCTGCGCCACAGCTACCGCGCTGCTCCGCGCGACGCGGTGGATGCCGACTGGGCGCTGCGCGGCATCGATCTGAAGTGGCGCGACGGCGGCGCCTATGCGCTGCTGGGCCCGTCGGGCTGCGGCAAGACCACGCTGCTCAATCTGATCTCCGGCCTGCTCACGCCCACGCGCGGCCGCATCCTGTTTGGCGAGCGCGACGTCAGCCGGCTCGAGCCGGGGGAACGCAACATCGCGCAGGTGTTCCAGTTCCCGGTGGTGTACGACACGATGACGGTGTTCGACAACCTGGCGTTCCCGCTGCGCAACCGCGGCGTTCCGGCCGCCGACGTGGAGCGCCGCGTGCGCGAAATCGCCGCGATGCTCGACCTCGAGCCCACGTTGATGCATCGGGCCTCCGGCCTCACCGCCGACGGCAAGCAAAAGATCTCGCTCGGCCGCGGGCTGGTGCGCTCCGACGTGGCCGCCATTCTGTTCGACGAGCCGCTCACCGTGATTGATCCGCACCTGAAGTGGCGCCTGCGCAGCAAGCTCAAGGAGCTGCACCAGCGCGTGGGCCTGACGATGATCTACGTGACCCACGATCAGACCGAAGCGCTGACTTTCGCCGACCAGGTGGTGGTGATGATCGACGGCCAGGTCGTGCAGGCCGGCACGCCGGTGGAGCTGTTCGAGCGGCCGCGCCACACCTTTGTGGGCCACTTCATCGGCTCGCCGGGCATGAACGTGCTGCCGTGCGAGGTGGATGCCGCCGGTGTCGCGCGCTACGACGGACACACGGTGCCGGTTGCCTGCAGCGGCGCGGCGGGTGCGTTGGGCAAGAAGACGGAGATCGGCGTGCGGCCGGAGTTCGTGCGTTTTGCCGACAGCGGGTTGCCGGTGCAGGTGGAGCGCGTCAGCGACATCGGCCGCTTTCGCATCGTCGACGCGCGCTCGGGCGAGCACATCATCAAGGCGCTGATCGCCGAAGGGCAGACTGTGCCGCTGGAGCGTGGCCACGTGTCGTTCGAGCCGGCGCGCACGCAGCTCTACGCCGACGGTTGGATCGTCGACTGAGATGTTGACCCCCACGCTCACTTCGTTCGCTGCCCCCCGCGGGGGCTCACTCGCCTTGGGGCGGCCCGGCGTCGACTGATGGCAACCACCAAGACCCAAAACCAAAAAGCCTGGTGGCTGGTGCTGCCGGTGGTGCTGCTGGTCGCCTTCAACGCCGTGATCCCGCTGATGGCGGTGGTCAACTACTCGGTGCAGGAGACCTTCGGCAACAACGAGTTCTTCTTCGAAGGCGTGCGCTGGTTCGAGCAGGTGATGACCTCTTCACGCTTTCGCGAGGCGCTGCAGCGGCAGATGCTGTTCACGGCAATCGTGCTGGCCATCGAGATACCGCTCGGCGTGGCGATCGCGCTGGCGATGCCGCGCAAAGGCATCGGCGTGTCGATCTGCCTGGTGCTGATGGCGATGCCGCTGCTGATCCCGTACAACGTGGTGGGCGCGATGTGGAACATCTTCGCGCTGCCCGACATCGGCCTGATGGGCTGGAGCCTCAACCGCATCGGGCTGGAGTTCAACTACACGCGCCAGCCGGTGGCCGCGTGGATCACGCTCGTGGCCATGGACGTGTGGCACTGGACCTCGCTGGTGGTGCTGCTCACGTTTGCCGGCCTGTCGGCGATCCCCGACGCCTACTACCAGGCCGCGCGCATCGACGGCGCCAGCAGGTGGGCCATCTTCCGCCACATCCAGTTGCCCAAGCTCAAGCACGTGCTGCTGATCGCGGTGCTGCTGCGGTTCATGGACAGCTTCATGATCTACACGGAGGCCGTGGTGCTGACCGGCGGCGGGCCTGGCAATGCGACCACCGTGCTGTCGATCGACCTGGTGAAGATCGCACTCGGCCAGTTCGATCTCGGACCGGCGGCGGCGATGTCGCTGATCTACTTCCTGATCATTCTGTTGTTGTCGTGGCTGTTCTATACGGTGATGACCAAGGACGACGAGGCTTGAACGCGCCATGACAAGACTCAAGCCCCTCGTCCCCACGCTCTACATCCTGTTCCTGATGCTGCCGATCTATTGGCTCTTGAGCATGTCGTTCAAGACCACCAACGAGATCCTCGGCGGCTTCTCGTTGTGGCCGCAGCAGTTCACGCTGGAGAACTACCGCAAGATCTTCACCGACCGCACGTGGTACATGGGCTACGTGAACTCGCTGATCTACGTGGTCCTCAACACCGTGGTGTCGGTGGCGGTGGCGCTGCCGGCCGCGTACGCGTTCTCGCGCTACCGCTTCCTGGGCGACAAGCACCTGTTCTTCTGGCTGCTCACCAACCGCATGGCGCCGCCCGCGGTGTTCGCGCTGCCGTTCTTCCAGCTCTATTCGTCGCTGAACCTGTTCGACACCCACATCGCCGTGGCGCTTGCACATTGCCTGTTCAACATCCCGCTGGCGGTATGGATCCTTGAAGGCTTCATGTCGGGCGTGCCACGCGAGCTCGACGAGACCGCCTTCGTCGATGGTTATCCGTTCTGGCGCTTCTTCATCAAGATCTTCCTGCCGACCATCGTGGCCGGCATCGGCGTGGCGGCGTTCTTCTGCTTCATGTTCTCTTGGGTCGAGCTGCTGCTGGCCAAGACACTCACGTCGGTCGACGCCAAGCCGATCGCCGCCACCATGACGCGCACCGCCAGCACCTCGGGCTACGAGCTCGGCCTGCTGGCGGCGGCCGGCACTTTGACGATCGTGCCGGGCGCGATCGTCATCTACTTCGTGCGCAACTACATCGCCAAGGGCTTCGCCCTGGGCCGCGTTTGAAGGACGGCGGCGATGCAACCGACCGTTCAAAGCGGACTCGGCTGGATGGCCTGGACCTGGCAGACCGCCGCGTTCTTCGGCGTGATCGCGCTGCTGCTGGTGATCATGGCCGTCTGGGAGTGGCGTAGCCCGGGCGGCGCGCCGCGCCGCGGCATCCTGGGACTGACCACCACACGGGGCGATCGCCTGTTCATCTCGCTGCTGTCGTCCGGCTACCTGCACCTGCTGTGGCTGGCGCTGATCCCGGCGCCGGTGTGGGGTGCGACGATCGCCTCGGTGATCCTGGCGCTGCTGATCTTTCGCTACGTCTGATCGACCGTTGTTGCGACGTGCAGGACTGCGCAGCAGCCGCACGTTCGACAAAGGGCCTGGCGGCGCCACAGGCACTTGGCTGTCGCAATATGGCGACCGTGCGCAAACCCGCCCGCGGCTTCACACTGGTCGAACTGCTCGTCGCAGTGGCCGTGCTCGCGATCCTGGCGACGCTGGCATTGCCCAGCTTTCAGGGGCCGATGGTGCGGCAGCAGATCGTCGATTCGTCGAGCGTGATCAACGTCGGCAAGACCGCCGTCAGCAGCAAGTGGACGGCCACGCAGAAGCTGCCGGCCGACAATGCCGAGGCAGGCCTGCCGGACAGCGACAAGCTTGTCGGCAACTACGTGCAGTCGATCACCGTCGAGGGCGGTGCGTTGCACGTGGTGTTCGGCAACCAGGTCAACGGCGCCATCAAGGGCAAGACGCTGACGTTCCGGCCCGCGGTGGTGGACAGTGCACCGATGGTGCCGGTGGCGTGGGTGTGCGGCCATGCCGCGACGCCGGACAAGATGAGCGCCAAGGGCAACAACCGCACCGAGGTCGACGCCAAGTACCTGCCGCTGAACTGCCGCGCAGGCAACTGAGCCGTCCGTTTCAGCGTGCGCTGCGTGCGATGAAGTCGTCCCACGCCCTGGCCGGCACCGGCTCGCCCCATAGATCGATCTGCACCGGCGTACCCGTGTGCACCTGACGCGCGGCGGCGCCGCGCACATAACCGAGTGCGACGCAGCGGCCGGCGGCATGGCCCCAGCCGGCCGAACTCAGCTCGCCGACCGACTCGCCGTCGATCCGCACCGACTCGCCGCCCCACACCCAGGCGGCCGGATCGTCGAGCACAAAGCCGAGCAGCTTCTTGCGCAGTGGCACGTCGCGCGACGCGCTCAAGGCCTCGCGGCCGATGAACGGCGCGGACTTGTCGAGCCTCACCGCAAACGCCAGGCCCGCCTCCCACGGTGTTTCGTCGGTCCCGAGCTCGGCACCCCAGGCGCGGCGGCCGGCCTCGATGCGCAGCGCGTCGATCGCGTAGTAGCCCGCATCGGTCAGGCCGAGATCGGACCCGGCCTCGTGCAGCGCCAGGTACACGTGGCGCGCCATCTCGACCGGCACGTAGAGCTCGTAACCCGGACCACCCACGTAACTCATGCGCGCAGCGCGCACGCGGGCCAATCCCAGATCGATTTCGCGCGTGTGCGAGAACTTCAGTCCCTGCGGCGACACGTCGTCGGGGCTGACGCGGCGCATCAGCTCGTGCGCATTCGGGCCCATCAGCGACAGCACCGCCGTCATCGCGCTGATGTCGGTGGTCGTCACGTGCTCGCCGGGTTGAATGTGGCGGGTGATCCAATCAAGGTCGCGCTGCGGCTGCGCCGAGCCGGTGACGAGCTGGAAGCGCTCGACGCCGAGGCGCATCACCGTGAGATCGCTCTCGAAGCCGCCACGAGCGTTCAGCATCGCGCTGTAGACCAGACGCCCCACCGGCACGTCGACATCGTTGGCGCACAGCCGCTGCAGCAGCACCAGCGAATCGCGACCCTGCACCAGCAGCTTGCCGAACGACGTCTGGTCGTACAACGCCACGGCCTCGCGCGTGGCGCGCTGTTCAGCCTGCAGCCAGGGCAGCCAGCCCGGTGTGCCCAACCCCGGTTCGGGCCGGGGCCGGCCCGCCGGCCTGAAGTAGTTCGCGCGCTCCCAGCCGTTCTTGCTGCCCCACTCGGCCCCTTTTGCGTCGAGCAGGTCGTACAGCGGCGACGTGCGCAGCGGCCGTGCAGTCTGCAGTTCCTGGCGCGGCCAGCGCATCGCGTAGTGCAACCCCAGCGTCTCTGCCGTGCGCTCGGCCAGTGCCCTGCGGTTGGCCGTGAACGTGCCGAAGCGCCGCAGGTCCACGTCCCACAGGTCGCGCGGCGCCGCGTCGCCGGCGATCCACTCGGCAATCAGCCGGCCGGCGCCGCCGGAGTTGGCAATGCCGGCGGAGTTGAACCCGGCGCACACGTAGTAGCGGCGCAACCCGGGCGCCTCGCCGAGGATGAAGTTGCCGTCTGGGGTGAAGCTCTCCGGCCCGTTGAGCAGCATCTTGACCTCGGCGCTTTCCAGGCACGGCGTGCGGTGGATCGCGTGGGTCATCAGGATCTCGAACTGGTCCCAATCCTCGTCGAGCAACTGGAACTGGAACGTGCTGGGGATCGGGTCCACGGCCCACGGCTTGGACTCGGGCTCGAATCCGCCCATCAGCAGGCCGCCGACCTCCTCCTTGTAGTAGATGAAGCCGTCGGGGTCGCGCATCACCGGCAGCATGGGATGCACGCCGTCGATCCTGCCGGTCACGATGTAGAAGTGCTCGGCGGAGTACAACGGCACGTTCACACCCGAGATCGCACCGAACTGCCGCGCCCACTGCCCGGCGCAATTGACCACGACCTCGCAACGCACATCGCCCTGCGCCGTGCGCACGCCGGCCACCCGCTCGGCGCCGCCGGCCCGCTCGGTCACGACGCCGGTGACCTCGATCTCTTCGATCATGCGCACGCCGCGGTTGCGCGCGCCCTTGGCCAGACTCATGCACAGATCGGCCGGATTGGCCTTGCCGTCGCCGGGGATCCACAACGCGCCGTGCAGGTCGTCGGTGCGCATCACCGGGTACAGATCGCCGGCCTCGGCGGGGGTGATCAGTTGCACCTCGACGCCGAAGCTGCGCGCCAGCGCGGCTTGTTTCTTCAGCACCAGCCAGCGCTCGGGCGTGGCTGCAACGTTGACGCTGCCGCAGGCTTTCCAGCCGGTGGCCAGACCGGTCTCCTGCTCCAGCGTCGAGTACAACTCGATGCCGTACTTGCTCATCGCGGTCATGTTGCGGTTGGGCCGCATCTGCCCCACCAGCCCGGCAGCGTGCCACGTAGTGCCACTGGTCAGCTTGCCCTGCTCGAGCAGCAAGACGTCGGTGATGCCGAGCTTGGCCAGGTGGTAGGCGGTGGAGCAGCCGGCGATGCCGCCGCCGACGATGACCACGCGGGCGTGAGTTGGCAGGTTCATCGGCGCACGGCTCCATAGAATCGTGCACCGCTCCTGACGATGGAGATTGCATGGACACACCGGCCGCCGACTACACCGTACGAGCGATCCGCCCCGACCGCGCGGTCGACACCTTGCAGCGCCTGCCCTACTTCATCGGCGTATCGGGCAGCACGGTGCAAGCCACCGGTCTGTCGATGCACCTGGTGGTGATTCCACCGGGCGCGCGCGCCGAACCGCACATCCACGTCGGCTACGAGACCGGCATCTATGTGCTGCAAGGCCGCGTCGAGACGCGCTACGGCGAGGGTCTCACCCAATCGATGGTCAGCGAAGCGGGCGACTTCCTGTTCGTGCCGCCGGGCGTGCCGCATGAGGCAATCAACCTGAGCGCCACCGAGCCGGCGCGCGCGATCATTGCGCGCAACGATCCGGCCGAACAGGACAAGGTCGTGCCCTACCGACCCTGAGGTCAGTGTCACCACGGCAGCGAATACGTCTTCACGTGGGTGAAGCTCTTGCACGCCTCCTGCACACCCTCTTTGTAGCCCAGACCCGAGTCCTTGATGCCGCCGAACGGCGTCAGCTCGAGCCGGTAGCCCGGCACCTCCCACACGTTGACCGAGCCGACGTGCAGCTCGCGCACGAAACGCATGATGTCGTCGAGCCGGTTGGTGCACACGCCCGACGACAAGCCGTAGGCCGTGCCGTTCACCTGCCGGATCGCGTCGTCGACGTCCTTGAACGTCATCACCGGCGACACCGGACCGAAGGTCTCTTCGCGCACGACCTCCATCTCGCCGTGCACGCGGTCGATCAGCGTCGGCGAGTACAGCGCGCCGTCGCGGCGGTTGCCGTGCAGCAGCCGGGCGCCCTGCGCCACGGCATCGTTGACGCGGCGCTCGAACAGCCGCGCGGCGCGCTCGTCGATCACCGTGCCCATGTCGACGCCCGGATCGAGCGGATCGCCAAAGGTCCAGGCGCGCGTCTTCTCCAGCAGCGCCTCGGTGAAGTCGCCCGCGAGACGCTCGTGCACGAAGATGCGCTTCACCGCCGTGCAGCGCTGGCCGCTGTTCTTGTACGAACCGCTGGCCGCCAGCTCGGCCGCCTTGGTGACGTCGGCATCGTCCATCACGATCAGCGGATCGTTGCCGCCGAGCTCGAGCACCTGGCGCTTGTAGACCGCCCTGGCCGCGATGTGCTTGCCGATCGCCACGCCGCCGGTGAAGGTGACCAGGTCGACGTCGGGATGCGTCAGCATCTCGTCGGCGATCTCGGCCGGGTCGCCGGTCACCACCGACAGCATCGGCGGCGGCAGGCCGGCCTCGTACAGCACGTCGGCCAGCAGCAGCGCGGCCAGTGGCGTCTTTTCGGTGGGCTTGAGCACCATGCGGTTGTTGGTCGCCACCGCCGGCGCCACCTTGTGGATCACCTGGTTCAGCGGATGGTTGAACGGCGTGATCGCCGCGATCACGCCCAGCAGCGGCTCGCGCGTGGTGTGCACGCGGCGCTGCTTGCCATGGTGCGTGAGGTCGCACGAGAAACTCTGGCCGTCGTCGACCAACGCCTGCTGCGCCGAGAACAGCAGCACGTCGCTGGCACGGCCCACCTCGTACAGCGTGTCCTTGATGCACAGACCCGATTCGAGCGTGATCTGGCGCGCGATGATTTCCTTGCGCTGCGCGATCAGCTCGCCCGCTTTGTTGAGGATGCGAAAGCGCTCGTGGCGCGTGAGCGTGGGCTTGTAGTCGCGCGCCGCGCCCACAGCGCGCCGCACGTCCTCCACGCCGGCCCTGGGCACCGTGGCCACCAACTCGCCGGTGTAGGGGTAGCGCACCTCGATCACGCGATCGGTGCGCACGCGCTCGCCGGCGATGCGCATGGCCTCGTGGCGGACCTCGCTGACGACTCGTTTGCTCACTGCGTGCCGTTGATCGCGAAATCGAAGATCTGATAGCTCTTCAAGGTTCCGCTCGCTGCCTTCATCTTGTACGCATCGGTCAGCGGCCGGTTCAGGATGAACGGCACCTGGGTCTCCGACACGCCGCCGTGCGTGCGCAGCCGGTGGCCCTTGAGCCCCGACAGGTCATGCGCCCGCGCACTGCTGCCGATGCACACGTCCTGCCGCGCCACCACGGCCACGTCGCCCTCGCGATCGGCCGGCAGGTCGAACCGCTTGCAGGCTTCTTCGCGCGTCAGCGCCATCTCGATGCCTTCGAGGCCGGCGATGTGCTCGACGATCTGGCGCGCCGTGACCGCGCCGCGGCTCCACACGCGCACAAAGCCGCCGAGCGCGCCATGGTGGCCGACGAAGGCATCGGTGATCGGGCAAATCACGGTCGTCGCGCCAACGCCGAACCGCGCATCGAGGATGTCCTGCAGCCAGATCACGTTGGGTTCGCCGGCGGCGTTGCTCTTGTCGCTCATGCCGTGGTCGGCGGTGACTGCCACGGTGGCATCGAGCGCCGCCAGGCGGCCGAAGGCATCGTCCAGCGACTGGTAGAAGCGCCGCGCTTCGGCTTCGTCGGGCGCGTACTTGTGCTGCACCCAGTCGGTGAGCGACAGGTACAACAGGTCGGGCCGGCGCTGCGCCAGCAGCTTGACGCCGGCCTCCAGCACGAACAGCGACAGTTCCATCGAGTACATGTCGGGCTGCGGCATGCCGACGAACTGCAGCACGTTGTCGATGCCGTTTTCGGCCAGCGTGCAGCGCGAGGCGAACTCCGACGAGAACGACACGTGCCCCTGGGTGACGTCCAGGCCCTTGCCGAGCTGCCTGCGCAGCTTGTCCTTGGCGGTGATCGAGATCACCCGGGCGCCGGCATCGGCAAAACGCTTCAGGATGGTGTCGCCGCGCAGCAGCTCGGGACCGGTCATCACCACCGGCTCCCAGGTGCGCGTGTCGAGGTAGAAGTTGCCCGAGATGCCGTGCCTCGACGTGGGCGTGCCGGTGATGATCGACATGTTGTTCGGGCAGGTGAACGACGGCATCGAGCCTTCGGCCACCGCCCCGTAGCCCTGGGCGATGAAGCGCGCGATGTGCGGCACTGCCCCTTCGTCGAGAAAACGCCGCAGGTACGCCGGATCGCCGCCGTCGATGCACACCACCACCACCGGCCGTCGCGGCCAGCGGTACGAGGTGCCGTTCACCTCGACGGTCGGTTGCTTGCTTTCCATCAACGGCCTCTGAGTGGTGCGCGGCTATGCGGCACGCGTGCGCGCCGGCTTGGCCAGCGCGCCGTGCAGCCGCTCGCGGCTGTGCAGCACGTGCTCGACCAGCAAACGCTCCGCCAGCCGCTCGTCGCGTTTGGCCACCGCGTTGACGATGGCCTCGTGCTCGCGCGTGGACACCGGAATGTTCTCGCTGCCGCGCACCAGCGTCTCGCGGCGGTACAGGTCGAGCTCGTTGACCAGGCGCCGGTAGTGCGTGGCCAGCGCGGCGTTGCGCGCCGCGCGCAGCAAGATGTCGTGAAACTCCACGTTGAGCAGGAAGTACGCCTCGCCCTTGCGCGATTTGTCGAGCGCGAACATCTTCTTGACCACGGCGCGCAACTGGTCGAGCTCGTCGGGCTGGATGCGCTGCGCGGCCAGCCGGCCGATCAGTCCCTCGAGCGCGGCGCGCACCTCGTAGATCTCGTTGGCTTCCTCGAGCGAGACCTGGCGCACGAACACGCCGCGGTTCTTCTCCACGCGCACCAGGCCGGCCTGGTCGAGCGCGCGGAACGCCTCGCGCACCGGCCCACGCGACACCCCCAGCGCGCTGGCGATGTCCACCTCGTTGAGCTTGGCACCCACCGCGATCTCGCCCGACGTGATGCGCCGCTCGAGCTCGCGCTGCGCCAGCATGGCCAGCGAGTTCTCGCGCAGCAGTTCAATCGCCGCTGCGGTGGGCGCACGTTTGTTCAGCTCGGATTGCGGCGGCATCGGGCAAGACTAGGGGGCGGTTTGCAGATTGTCAACAATATACCTGCGCTGCGAGCGTCCCCTATCCGAAGCGCAATGCCATCACGCCCGCCACGATCACGCCGGCGCCGGCAAGGCGCTGCGCGCCGAGCCGCTCCTTCAGCAGCCAGGCACCGAGCAAGGTGGCAAACAGCACCGAGGTCTCGCGCAAAGCCGAGACGGCCGCCACCGGCGCGCGCGTCATCGCCCACAGCGCAATGGCGTACGAGCCGATCGACGCCGTGCCGCCCAGCGCCGCCAGGGGCCAGCGTTTCTTCGCGTACTGCAGGATCGCGCGCCGCCCGGCCGCATCGCGCGTGAGCACGACCATCGCCGGATACGGAAACCCATCGAGCACGAACAGCAGCAGCACGTAGCTGAGCGCGCTCGCCCCTTGAGCCACCGTGATGCGCACGCCCTTGCCGTCGACGAAGGTGTAGGCCGCGATCACCAGCGCATTGCACAGCGCGAACAATAGCGCGCGCCGATGGTGCAGCGCCTCGCCTGGGTGCGACAAGCCCACCATCGCCACGCCGGCGGTCACACCGAGCACACCGACCCACGCCAGCACCGACAACGACTCGCCCAGCACCACGGAGCTGCCCAGCGCCACCAGCAACGGCGCGCTGCCGCGCATGATCGGATAGGTGAGGCCGAGGTCGCCGTGCTTATAGGCGCCGGCCAGCGTCACGTAGTAAGCGATGTGGATGACCAGCGATGCGGCGATGAATGGCATCGCCGTGATCGGCGGCGGGCCCACCAACAGCAACGGAGGCAGCGCAACCAGGCTGCCAAGAAAGTGCACCAGTGCGGTGTCGAGCTCTTTGTCGCCACTGGATTTGACCAGCGCGTTCCAGCCGGCGTGCAGGATCGCGCCGAACAGCACCGCGAGGACGATGGGCCAGGTGAGCGTCATCGCTGGCGCTTGCCCGGTGCAGGGGATCCCTCTGGTCGCCCTTGGCCGGCGGTCGCCACCGAGGCGCGAAGAGCCCGCCTCATTCGCTCTTCTGCAGATCCGAATCCATCGGCGCGAGCACCGACGGCCGGATGCGCGTGGCGGTCAGCGCGCCGGCCGACTCGAGGATCGGATAGGCGATCGAGCAGATGTGCGAGTTGATGCGCTTGAGATCGCTGATGAGGTCCAGGTGCAGCGAGCTGGTTTCGATGCTTTGTGTGGTGTTGTCCTGCAGCCGCGCGATGTGGCTGGCGGCGTATTCGTACTGCAGGTCGCGGAAGCGCGCCTTTTCTTCCAGCAGCTTGCGCGCATCTCGCACGTGGCCGTCAAGGAACACGCTCATCGCCAGCCGCAGGTTCGCGAGCAGCCGCTCATGCAGGTGGCACACCTCGGCCATGCCGGCGTCCGACAGGCGCCGGTTAGGCCGCACCTTCTTGTCCTCGATGTCCTGCAGCACCCGCTCGATGATGTCGCCGATCTGCTCCATGTTGATGGTGAACGACACCACGTCGGTCCAGCGCCGGCTCTCGCGCTCGTTGAGCGCCTCGCGCGAGATCTGCGTGAGGTACAGCTTGATCGAGGTGTAGAGCTGGTCGACGGTGTCGTCCAGCTTGCGCAACTCCTCGGCCAGCACGAGGTCGTTGTTGCGCAGCACCGGCACGATGCCGCGCAGCATCGTCTCCACCACGTCGGCCTGGTGCAGCGCCTCGCGCGCGGCGCAGCTGATGGCCAGGCTCGGCGTGGCCAGCGCCGACGGGTCGAGGTGCTGGGGCCGCTGGTGCACGCCACGCGGCGGCTCCTTGAACAGCTTGATCAGCAGCCGGGCCGCGGCGCCGGTGAGGCCGATGAACACCACCGCCAGCGCGACGTTGAAGCCCAGATGGAACAGCACCACCTGCTGATGCAGACCGCCGCCGGCGTGCTGCAGCCAGACGTGCACATAGGGCAGCAGCGGGATGACGGCAATCGCGCCCACCACCTTGAACAGCAGGTTGCCGATCGCCAGCCGGCGCTCGGCCATCGGACCGCGCGCGGTGAGCAGCACCGCCAGCAGGCCGCTGCCGAGGTTGGCGCCGAGCACCAGGCCGAGCGCGACGGTCATCGGCACCATGCCCGAGACCGCCAGCGTCGCGGTGAGCAGCACCATCGCCAGGCTCGAGTACGACGCCACCGTCAGCACGGCACCCACCAGCATGTCGAGCGCCACTTCGCTGGGCAACGCGGCCAGCAGCGTGCGCACCGTCGGCGACTCGGTTAGCGGCTTGGTCGCCTCGACGATCAACTGCAGCGACAGCAGCATCAGCCCCAGGCCGATTGCCACGCGTCCCAGACGCCCGGCGGTGGTCTTCTCCCTCGAGATGAAGGCCACCACGCCGCCGAAGATCAGCAGCGGGGACAGCCACGACAGGTCGAACGAGAACACCACCGCCATCAGGCTGGTGCCCACGTCGGCGCCCAGCATCACCGCCAGCGCCGCCGACAGCGTGACCAGCGAGCGGCCGAGGAACGACGTGACGATCAGGCAGGTGGCGGTGCTGCTCTGGATCAGGCTGGTCACGCCCAAGCCGGCCAGCAACGCCTGCCCGCGCGTGGCCATGCCCACCGCCAGGATGTGGCGCAGGTTCTCGCCGAAGACGCGCAGGATGCCGGTGCGCACGAACTGCGTGCCCCATACCAGAAGGGCCACCGCAGCGAGCAGATTGAGCAGATGAACCATGAATCCGAAAGTCACGCACCGCATGGTGCCGTCCGCCGTTGTCCTTGGTCGTTGGGCGGACGCGAGGGGCCATTGTGCGCGCAACGCTCGTGCGGGCCGCAAGGGCCCGCGCGAACAGCTTCGCACTCGCGCCCCGCGGCGAGGCCTGGCGGCACCGGTTTGGCGATTCGAGCCCGCGAATTGCACATTGTCAACAATCGGCAAAATACCGTTGACAGCCGAAAAGCGCCGGCGCTAGGGTCTGCCCAAGGGGAGCGAACCGCCGCGACACAGGGTTGTCATGCGTTGCGTGGCCGGCTCGGGCCCGTAACCTGCTTGACGGCCAACCGGCGCCACATCCACCAAGAGGAGTCCACCATGCGCATCCCGGGCATCGCCCCCCTGCTCGTCTGGGCGGCACTGTCGCTGGTCACTTCGGCTCAGGCCCAGAAGACCACGCTTCTGGTCTACACCGCGCTCGAGACCGACCAGCTCAAGGCCTACCAGGAGGGGTTCAACAAGGCCGAGCCGAACATCGAGATCAAGTGGGTGCGCGACTCCACCGGCGTGGTGATTGCCAAGCTGCTGGCCGAGAAGTCTAACCCGCAGGCCGACGTGATCTGGGGCGTGGCCGCGTCGGGACTGGCGCTGTTCGACCAGCAGGGCATGCTCGAGCCGTACGCGCCGATCAATCTCGACGCCATCATGAGCATCTACCGCGACAAGAAGAACCCGCCGGCGTGGTGGGGCATGGACGTCTACGGCGCCGTGGTGTGCTTCAACACGGTGGAGGCGCAGAAGCGCAACATCCCCAAGCCCGAGACCTGGAAGGATCTGCTCAAGCCGGTCTACAAGGGTCAGGTGGTGATGCCCAATCCGGCCTCCTCGGGAACCGGCTACTTCGACGTCGTGGCATGGCTGCAGATGTGGGGCGACGAAAATGGCAAGGGCGGCGGCTGGAAGTTCATGGACGCGCTGCACGAGAACATCGGCCAGTACACGCACTCGGGCTCCAAGCCCTGCAACATGGCGGCCGCCGGTGAATACGTGGCCGGCATCTCGTTCGAGTACCGCGGCCACAGCAACAAGTCCAAGGGGGCGCCGATCGACCTGGTGTTCCCGAAGGAAGGGCTCGGCTGGGACCTCGAGGCGTTCGCGATCCACAAGGGCACCAAGAAGCTCGAGGCGGCCAAGAAGCTGGCCGACTGGGCCAGCAGCAAGGACGCGATGATCCTGTACGGCAAGAACTTCGCCGTCACCGCGCAGCCCGGTGTCGCGCCCAAGCTGGCCAACATCCCGGCCGACTACGAGTCGCGGCTGATCAAGATGGACTTCAACTACTCGGCGAGCAACCGCGAGCGCATCCTTGCCGAATGGAACAAGCGCTACAACGCCAAATCGGAGAAGCGCTGACGCCGGCGGTGCGCCGCGGCCGCGGGCGCCTCGCGCGTCAGCTCGGCGTTCTGGCTTCGTGATGACGACCGAACTCGCCCTCGAGCTTCGCGGCATCCACAAGGCCTTCGGCAGCTTTGTCGCCCTGCGCCACGTCGATCTCGACGTGCGCAAGGGCGAGTTCATGTGTTTCCTCGGCCCGTCGGGCTGCGGCAAGACCACGCTGCTGCGCGCCATCGCCGGCCTGGAGGCGCAGAGCCGCGGCGAGATCTGGCAGAACGGCCGCGACATCTCGCGCCTGCCGCCGGCGCAGCGCGACTACGGCATCGTCTTCCAGAGCTACGCGCTGTTTCCCAACCTCAGCGTGTCCGACAACGTCGCCTACGGCCTGGTCAATCGCCGGATGGCGCGCGCTCAGATCGCACAGCGCGTGTCCGAGCTGCTCAAGCTGGTGGGCCTGCCCGGCAGCGAGAAGAAGTATCCCGCGCAACTGTCGGGCGGGCAGCAGCAGCGCATTGCGCTGGCGCGCGCGCTGGCCACCTCGCCCGGCCTGCTGCTGCTCGACGAGCCGCTGTCGGCGCTCGACGCGCTGGAGCGGGTGCGGCTGCGCCAGGAGATCCGTGCGCTGCAACGCAAGCTCGGCGTCACCACGATCATGGTCACGCACGATCAGGAAGAGGCGCTGTCCGTGGCCGACCGCATCGTGGTGATGAACCAGGGCGCGATCGAGCAGATCGGCGCGCCGCTGGAGGTGTACCGCGAGCCGGCCTCGCCGTTCGTGGCCGACTTCGTCGGCAAGGTCAACGTGCTGCCCGGCCGCGTGAGCCAGGGCCGGCTGCACACCGGCGCGCTGAGCTGGCATTCCGCCGGTGAAGACCGCGAGGTGCGCGTGTACCTGCGGCCTGAAGACGTGCTGGCGCGCCCGATCGCCGACGCCGATCCGCTGGTGTTCGACTCGGTGATCGAGAAGATCGATTTCCTCGGCTCTTACTGCCACGTGCAGGTGGCGTCGGAGGCGCTCGGTCCGCATCGGCTCACGGTGTACCTGTCGCTCAACTACCTGGCCGAGCAGTCGCTGTCGGTGGGCTCCAGCCTGCGCCTGCGGCTGCTGCAAGAGCGCCTGCGCGTGTTCTAAAGATGGCTGCGTTGCTGCGCGCCGGGTCTGCGCCGCTGCGTCTGAGCTCGCATTGGAGCGACCGCGTCGCGCTGGCGGCCATCGTCGCCATCGTGCTCGTGCTGGTGGTGTTCCTGGCGCTGCCGCTGCTGGCCATCCTGCGCCAGGCGGTCGAAGGCCGCGACGGCCGATTCGTCGGCCTGGCCAACTTCGTGGCCTACGCGCAGACGCCGGCGCTGCTGCAAAGCCTGTGGAACAGCTTGTGGGTGTCGGCCGCGGTCACCGCGATCACCGTGCCGCTGGCGTTCGGCTTCGCCTACGCCCTCACGCGCTCGTGCATGCCGCTCAAGGGGCTGTTCCGCGGCGTGGCGCTGGTGCCGCTGCTGGCGCCGTCGTTGCTGTCGGCGCTGTCGTTGCTCTACTGGTTCGGCAACCAGGGCGTGCTCAAGGGTGCAATGCAGGCGCTGGGCATCGACCAGATCTACGGCGCGCCGGGCATCGTGCTGGCGGAGTGCCTGGCAACCTTTCCGCACACGCTGATGATCCTGCTGTCGGCGCTGACGCTGGCCGACGCGCGCCTGTACGAGGCGGCCGACGCGCTCGGCACCTCGGCGGCGCGCAAGTTCTTCACCATCACGCTGCCGGGCGCGCGTTATGGGCTCATCTCGGCGGCGCTGGTGACCTTCACGCTGGTCATCACCGACTTCGGCATCCCCAAGGTGATCGGCGGCAACTTCAACGTGCTGGCCACCGACGTGTTCAAGCTCGTGATCGGCCAGCAGGACTTCGCCAAGGGCGCGGTGGTGGCCATCCTGCTGCTGGCGCCGGCCGTGCTCACCTTTGCCGTCGACCACGCGGTGCAGCGCCGGCAGACCGCGATGCTGACCGCGCGGGCGGTGCCCTACGCGCCCAGGCCTGCGCGCGGGTTTGACTTGGCGATGACGGCCTATTGCAGCCTGATCGCGCTGCTGATGCTGGCCATGCTCGGCATGGCGGTGTTCGCGTCGTTCGCCACCTTCTGGCCGTACAACCTGACGCCGAGCCTGAAGCACTACACCTACGGCCTGGTCGACAACGAGGTCGGCGCCGGCTTCCTCAACAGTCTGCAGATGGCCGCCGGCTGCGCGACGATCGGCACCGCGCTCGTCTTCATCGGCGCCTACCTGCAGGAGAAAGTGCGCGCGTTCCAGGGCATGCGCGGCGTGCTGCGCATGCTGGCCATCCTGCCGATGGCGATACCCGGTCTGGTGCTGGGCCTCGGATACATCTTCTTCTTCAACGCGCCGGACAATCCGCTGCACGGGCTGTACCACACGCTGCTGCTGATGACCCTGTGCACCATCGTGCACTTCTACACCACCGGCCACCTCACCGCCGTGACCGCGCTAAAGGCGCTGGATGCCGAGTTCGAGGCCGTGTCGGCGTCGCTCAAGGTGCCGTGGTTCCGCACGTTCTGGCGCGTCACGCTGCCCATCTGCACCCCGGCGCTGGTGGACATCGCACGCTACTTCTTCATCAATGCGATGACCACGATCTCGGCCGTGGTCTTCCTCTACTCGCCCGAGACCCGGTTGGCCTCGATCGCCATCCTCAACATGGACGAGGCCGGCGAGCTGAGCCCGGCCGCCGCGATGGCGGTGCTGATCGCGGCGGCGTCGGCGCTGGCCACGGTGTTGTTCATGCTGCTGGGCCGCTGGATCGACCGCCGCACCCAAGCCTGGCGCGCCGGCGGGCGTTGAACCTCTTTCGGAGATCCACGATGGACCGCGACCGCATCCTGCTCACACCGGGGCCGCTGACCACCACGCTGCGCACCAAGCTCGCCATGCTGAAGGATTGGGGCTCGTGGGACGCGGACTTCAACGCCATCACGGCGGGGCTACGCACCCGGCTGCTCGACGTGGTGCACGGGCGCGACACCCACGTGCTGGTGCCGCTGCAAGGCAGCGGCACGTTCAGCGTCGAGGCGGCGGTCGCGACGCTGGTGCCGCGGAGCGGCCACGTGCTGGTGCCCGACAACGGCGCCTACTGCAAGCGCGCCGCCAAGCTCACGCAGATGATGGGCCGCAAGGCCACGGTGGTGCCGTTTGCCGAGGATGTGCCGGTATCGGCCGACGCCGTCGAGAAGCGGCTCCGGGCCGATCCCTCGGTCACGCACGTGCTGCTGGTGCACTGCGAAACCGGCACCGGCGTCGAGAACCCGCTGGCCGAGGTGGCCGCGGTCTGCGAGCGCCACGGCAAAGGGCTGATCGTCGATGCGATGTCGAGCTTCGGCGCGTTGCCGATCGATGCGCGCACCATCCGCTTCGACGCGCTGGTCGCCGCCAGCGGCAAGTGCCTCGAAGGCGTGCCGGGCATGGGCTTCGTCTTCCTGCGCCGGGCGGTGCTCGACGCTTGCGCCGGCAACAGCCAGAGCCTGGCGATGGACCTGCACGACCAGCACTTCTACATGGAAAAGACCGGGCAGTGGCGCTTCACGCCGCCCACGCACGTGGTGGCGGCGCTGGCCGAAGCGGTGGCGCAGTTCGTCGAAGAAGGCGGGCAACCGGCACGCTTGAGGCGCTACGCCGACAACTGCAGCACGCTGGTCGAAGGCATGGGCGCGCTCGGCTTCAAGCCCTTTCTGAAGCCGCAGATCCAGGCCCCGATCATCGTGACCTTCCATGCACCGGGCCACGCGGCCTATGACTTCAAGCGCTTCTACGAGGCGGCCAAGCAGCGCGGCTTCATCCTCTACCCCGGCAAGCTGACGCAGATCGAGACCTTCCGTGTCGGCTGCATCGGCGCCATCGGACGCAACGAGATGCAGCAGGCCGTCAACGCCGTCGGCGACGCGCTGCGCGAGATGGGCATCCCCAGCGGCGCACCCGCGCTGTAGACGCACAATCCGCCATGGCCACCGCAAAAGAACATCCCGCCCTCGCCGCGCTGCGCAAGTCCGGCGCGCAGAAGGTCAAGGTCGCCGTCAGCGACATCGACGGCATCCTGCGCGGCAAGTACCTGCACGTCGACAAGTTCCTCGGCGCCGCCGAGCCGCATCCCAAGGGCGGCTTCGGCTTCTGCGACGTGGTGTTCGGCTGGGACTCGCAAGACCAGTGCTACGACAACACGCAGGTCACCGGCTGGCAGCACGGCTTTCCCGATGCGCTGGCGCGCCTGGATCTGGACACCGCGCGCCACGTGCCATGGGACAACCAAGTGCCGTTCTTCCTTGGCGATTTCGTCAACGCCGATGGCTCGCCCTTCCCCGTGTGCCCGCGCCAGACGCTCAAGCGCGTGCTGCAGCGTGCCCGCAAGCTCGGCTTCGACGTGATGGCCGGCATGGAGTTTGAGTGGTTCAACTTTGCCGAGTCGCCGCACAGCTGGGCCGCCAAGCAGGGCCTCAATCCTGAGACGATCACGCCCGGCATGTTCGGCTACTCGCTGCTGCGCATGGCCGACAACCGCGGCTTCTTCAACGCGTTGATGGACGAGATGGCGGCGTTCCGCGTGCCGATCGAAGGCCTGCACACCGAGACCGGCCCGGGTGTCTACGAAGCCGCCATCACCTTCAGCGAGGCGCTCGAAGCCGCCGACCGCGCGATCCTGTTCAAGACCGGCGCCAAGGAGATCGGCAAGCGCTTCGGCGTGATGCCGAGCTTCATGGCCAAGTGGAGCCAGAAGTACCCCGGCTGCTCGGGTCACATCCACCAGAGCCTGTCCGACGGCAAGCGCAACCTGTTCTACGACGACAAGAGCAAGCGCTCGATGAGCAAGCTGTTCGAGAGCTACCTTGCCGGCCAGGTGGCCTGCCTGATGGAGTTCGCGCCGATGTTCTGGCCCACCATCAACAGCTACAAGCGCCTGGTCGATGGTTTCTGGGCGCCGGTGAAACCGACCTGGGGGTTGGACAACCGCACCGCCAGCTTCCGCGTGATCGCCGGCAGCCCCAAGAGCACGCGGCTGGAAACACGCTGCCCCGGCGCCGACGTGAACCCCTATCTCGCGATGGCCGCGGTGGTCGCGGCCGGCATGCACGGCGTTGAGAAAGGTCTCAAGCTCACCGCACCGCCGATCACCGGCACCAACCAGGGCGCCGAGAACATCCCGCGCGCGCCGCGCTCGCTGCTGCGCACCACACACACGTTCAAGGAGTCGGCCATCGCGCGCGACTGGTTCGGCGACACCTTTGTCGACCACTTTGCCGCCACGCGCCACTGGGAGCACCGGCAGTGGCAGGACGCGGTGACCGATTGGGAGCTGAAGCGCTACTTCGAGATCATCTAGTGAACACGCCCCCACGCTCGCTTCGCTCGCCGCCCCCCGAGGGGGCGCGTCAGCGGCTTCGGGCGGCCGGGCGCCGCTGACATGACCATCACCAAGTTCGCCTTCCCCACCACCATCCACTTCGGCGCCGGTGCACGCAAGCGGGTCGGTCCGCACTTGCTCGAGCAAGGCCTCAAGCGCCCGTTGATCGTGACCGACCGTGCGCTCGCCGCGCTGCCCGTGCTGGCCGAGTTCAGGTCGCACCTGCGTGAGCTGGACACGGCCGTGTTCGACGGCATCCACGGCAACCCGACCTGCGCCATGGTGATGGAAGGCAGCAAGGCGTTCACGGCGCACGGCGCCGACTGCGTCATCGGCTTCGGCGGCGGCGCGGCGCTCGACGTGGCCAAGGTGGTCGGCCTGATGGCCACGCACCCGGGCGACGTGCTGGAGTACGTGTGGGACCACCCGAACGTGCTGCCGATCGTCCACGAGCTGCCGCACTTCGTCGCGCTGCCCACCACCTCGGGCACCGGCTCCGAGGTCGGTCGCTCTGCCGTCGTGTCGGAGAACGACACGCACCACAAGCGTACCGTGTTCGACGCCAAGCTTCTGGCCAAGGCGGTATTCGCCGACCCCGAGCTGACGCTCGCGCTGCCGCCCGGCGTGACCGCGGCCACCGGCATGGACGCGCTGACGCACAACATCGAGAGCTACCTGTCGCCGGCCTACCACCCGCTGTGCGACGGCATCGCGCTCGAGGGCCTGCGCATCGGCGCGCGCGCGTTGGCTGTCGCGGTGCACGAGCCGGGCAACCTCGACGCACGCAGCGACATGATGATGAGCTCGATGATGGGCGCCATCGCGTTCCAGAAAGACCTGGGCTCGGTGCATGCGTGCGCACACGCGCTCGGCGCGGTGTGTGGTCTGCACCATGGCCTGGCCAACGCGCTGATGATCGACACCGTGCTCGACTGGAACCGCGAAGCCGTGCCGGAGAAGTTTGCCGAGCTGTGCCATGCCGCCGACGTGCATCCCGATGCCGATGGCGCCGCCTTCATCCGCTGGCTGCGTGCGCTCAAGAGCCGCATCGGCATCACCGGCGGCCTGGCGGCGCACGGCGTCACACGCGCGCACCTGTCGCAGCTGGTCCCCTTGGCCGCGAAGGATTTCACCGCGCAGACCAACCCGCGCCCCACAGTCGAGGCAGACTACGAACGGTTCTTCCTCGCTGCAATGTGAGCGTATGAAAGAGCGTTTGAAGATCGGGATCTCGGCTTGTTTCTTCCATGCCGACACCGCACGCCCGATCTTCACCGGCAAGACGCTGCAGTACATCGAACAATCGGTGGCGCACTGGGTCGCCTCAAATGGCGAGGCGCTGCCGGTGATGGTGCCCTCGCCGCTCGGCGACACCTCGCGCGGCAAGGTGTCGCTGGATGACTACGCCACCTGGCTCGACGGCCTTGTGCTGATGGGCGGCTCCGACATGTGGCCCGGCCACTACGGCGAGGAGCCGCTGCAGCCGCAATGGCTCGGCGACCGCGTGCGCGACGAGTATGAGACCGCGCTGGCGCGGGCGTTCGTGGCCGAGGGCAAGCCGGTGTTCGGCGTGTGCCGCGGCCTGCAGGTGCTCAACGTTGCGTTCGGCGGCTCGTTGCTGCAGGACATCGGCACGCTCAAGCCGCAGGCACTGGCACACCGCCAGGCCGAGCTCTATGACCAGCACTTTCATCAGGTGGAGCTCGTTGCCGGCACGCGGCTCGCGCAGCTGTACCCCGGCGCGTCGCGCTTCCAGGTGAACAGCGTGCACCATCAGGGCATCAACCGGCTGGCGAAAGACTTCACCGTCGAGGCGACCTGTCCCGACGACGAGCTGATCGAGGCCATCCGCTGGCGCGGACCGAGCTACGTGGCCGCGGTGCAATGGCATCCGGAGTTCCACAAGCCGCTCGAGCACGGCGTGATTGACGACGGCCCGATCCTGGCTGACTTTCTCGACGCGGCGCGGGCAGCGCGCGCCGCGCGCGCATGAGCTCGGGCGAACGACCCCTGCTGATCGGGGTCTCGGCGCGCATCTACACGCCGGGCAGCGCCGGCATCAACGTCAGCGGCATCTGGACCAAGAACCTGCACTACCTTGAGCAGAGCGTGGCGCACTGGGTGCTGTCGGGGCATGCCATGGCGGTGATGATTCCCGCAGTCACCAAGGACAGCATCGTCACGCGCAGCGATCTCGACCTCGACGACTACGCGCACACGCTCGACGGCCTGGTGCTGCAAGGCGGCAACGACGTCGCGCCCGAGACCTACGGCGAAACGCCGCTGCATCCCGACTGGGCCGGCGACCGCGTGCGCGACCGCTACGAGATCGAGCTGATCGATGCGTTCGTGCGCGCCGGCAAGCCGGTGTTCGGCATCTGCCGCGGGCTGCAGCTGCTCAACGTGATGTTCGGCGGTACGCTGCTGCAGGACATCGCCACGCAGCGCCCCACGTCGCGCGCGCACCGCGACGGCTCCACCTTCGAGCGCCACTTCCATGCCATCGAGCTGGTGCCGCACTCCAGGCTGGCGCAGCTCTATCCCGACGTGCGCAACGGCATCGTCAACTCGATCCACCACCAGGCGATCAAGGACCTGGCGCCCGGTTTCGTCGTCGAGGCCTGCTGCCCCGACGACGGCATGATCGAGGCCGTGCGCCGCACCGGCCCGTCGTACGTGGCGGCGGTGCAATGGCACCCGGAGTTCCACATCCCCGGCGACCCCGACACGTTTGACGACGCGCCGCTGCTGCGCGACTTCTTGCGCGCGGCGCGCGCTACCCGAGCCGAGTACGCCTGAACTTGAGACGCCTCCAAGCATGTCCACGCTGAAGATTCACAACCCCGCCACCGGCCAGCAGATCGACGAACGCCCGGCCGACGATGCGGCATCGGTGGCCGCCAAGGCCGCTGCGGCACGCGCGGCGCAACCCGCATGGGCGGCCACCGCGCTGCGCGAGCGGCTGGCGGCGATCCAGCGCTTTCGCACCGGCCTCGTCGCCGAGCTCGAAACGCTTGCCGCCACGCTGACGCAGGAAGTCGGCAAGCCGATCAGCCAGTCGCGCAACGAGATCAACGGCCTGCTGCCGCGCATCGACTTTTTTCTCGCGCAGACCGAAAGTGCGATCGCCGACGAAGCGGTGTTCGACGACGTCGGCATGAGCGAGCGCATCGGCCACGTGCCGCTCGGCGTGGTGGCCAACATCTCGGCCTGGAACTACCCGTACTTCGTGGGCTGCAACGTCATCGTGCCGGCGCTGCTCACCGGCAACGCGGTGTTGTACAAGCCGTCGGAGTTCGCGACGCTGTCCGGCTTGCACATCACGCGGCTGCTGCACGAAGCCGGCGTGCCCGAGCACGTGATGCAGCCGCTCGTGGGCGGCGGCGAAATCGGCGGCGCGTTGCTGAACCAGCGCATCGACGGCCTGTTCTTCACCGGCAGCCATGCCACCGGCGTGAAGATCGCGCAGGCGCTGGCCCCGCGGCTGGTCAAGCTGCAGCTCGAGCTCGGCGGCAAGGACCCCACCTACGTCCGTGCCGACGCCGATCCCAAGGCCGCTGCCGAGAGCCTGGCCGACGGCGCGATGTACAACACCGGCCAGAGCTGCTGCTCGGTGGAGCGCATCTATGTGCATGCGGCGATCCACGATGCCTTCGTGCAGCACTTCGTCGCCACCGTCCAGGGCTTCAAGGTCGGCGACCCGATGGCTGCCGACACCTACATCGGTGCGGTCACGCGTGCGCCGCAGCTCGCGGTGCTCGACGCCCAGGTGGCCGATGCCAAAGCCAAGGGCGCCAGGCTGCACATGGGCGGCCGACGCCTGCCGGGCCCGGGCAACTGGTACGCACCCACGGTGTTCACCGACGTCGACCACACGATGGAGCTGATGCGCGAAGAAAGCTTCGGCCCGGTCATCGGCATCCAGAAGGTGGGCAGCGACAACGAGGCCGTGGCTCTGATGAACGACACGCGCTACGGCCTCACCGCCGGCGTATACACCCGCGACGAGGCCAAGGCGCGCGAGCTGCTGGCGCGCGTCAACGCCGGCAGCGTGTACTGGAACTGCTGCGACCGCGTGAGCCCGCGGCTGCCATGGTCGGGCCATGGCGATTCGGGCATCGGCCTCACGCTGTCGACCCATGGCATCCAGACCTTCACGCGCCCCAAGGCCTGGCACCTGCGGTCGCCGTGACGGCATGGCAGCCTGACATGGCGCGACCGCTGCCGCTGACCCTGTTCGACCTCGACCACACGCTGCTCGACGGCGACACCGACGTGCTGTGGTGCGACTTCCTGCTCGCGCAGGGCGCCATCGATCGATCGGTGTTCCAGGAGAAGAACGCGCGCATGGAGCGCGAGTACCGGGCCGGGACCGTCAGCCCGCACGCGTTCTGCGAGTTTTATGTCTCCACACTGGCCGGGCGCACGCCCGCACAGTGGGAGCCGTTGCGCCGCGAGTTCATCGATGCCGTGGTCGCGCCGCGCATCGGCCGTGCGGCCCACGAGCTGGTCGAGCGCCACCGCAACGCCGGCGAGCTGGTGGTGCTGACCACTGCGACCAACCGCTTCCTCACCGAGTTGACGGCGGTGCACCTCGGACTGCCGCACCTGATCGCCACCGAGTGCGACGTCGACGCCGACGGCCGCTTCACCGGACGCATCGCCGGCGCGCTCAACATGCGCGACGGCAAGGTCGCGCGGCTGCACGAGTGGCTGCAAGGACAGCGCATGGATCTGCGCGACTGCGATTCCACCTTCTACAGCGACTCGGTCAATGACCTGCCGCTGCTGTCCGCGGTGCGCCATCCGGTGGCGGTGAACCCGGACATGCGGCTGGCCGCGATCGCCGCCGAGCGCGGCTGGCCGGTGCTGCAGCTGCGCGACCTGGCGAGTTGACCGGCCGCTGCCGCGCGCGGCCTTGCGGCATGTCAAGCGGCGGCACGGCCGCTGCGCTTTACTCGGCTTTACCGAGCGGAACGACGCAGGCAACGGCATGCGCCGATCCTGCCCACCATGCGACTGGCCATCACACCGAGCGACGCCGTGCCGCCCCCGTCTTTGCGACGCAGCTGGGGGTTGGGCCTTGCCGTGGCCGCCACCGTGTGGCTGTCGGCCTGTGCCGGCCTCGTGCCGCAGCGTTCGGGCGAAGCCCCCGCGGTCGACGTGCCGGCCGATTGGACCTCGAGCCGCGACGGCATCGAGGGGCGCGCCGCCACGCGCGACTGGTGGCGTGCATTCAACGATCCGCAGCTCAGCGCGCTGGTGGAGCTCGCGCTGCGCGCCAACACCGACGTGCACACCGCCATCGCCAACCTGCGCCAGGCGCGCGCCTTGGTCACGGTCAGCCATGCCACGCTGTTGCCGCAGCTCGATGCCAGCGGCTCGGCCCAGCGCAGCAAGAGCGGTGGCCTGCCGGCGGGCAGTCTGTTCCGGGCCGGCTTCGACGCCAGCTGGGAACCCGATCTGTTCGGCGCCAACCGCGCCGGCGTCGACGCAGCCCAGGCCGACGTGCTGACGCGTGCCGCATCGCTGGGCGACGTGCAGGTCACGGTGGCGGCCGAGGTCGCGACCCAGTACCTCACCTGGCGCGGCACCGGGGTGCGCCTGGACGTGGCGCGCGAGAACCTGAAGCTGCTGGAAGAGACGCTCCAGATCGCACGCTGGCGCACGCAGGCCGGCCTGGGCACCTCGCTGGAGGTGGAGCAGGCGCGCGCCGAGGTCGAGCGCACGCGCGCCCAGATCCCCCTGCTCGAAACCACGTTGGCGCAGGCCGCGCACGGCATCGCCGTACTGACGGCGCGCGCGCCGGGCCGGCTGCCCGAGCTGGCGATCACCGGCGAAGCGCCGGTCGCACCCGTTGGCATCGCACTGACGATTCCGGCCGACACGCTGCGCCAGCGGCCCGACGTGCGCGGCGCCGAGAGCCAGGTGCGCGCCGCGGCGTCGCGTGCCACGCAGGCCGACGCCCAGCGTTATCCGAGCTTTACGTTGAGCGGCAACATCGGGCTGAGCGCGCTAACGCTCGGTGCGCTCGGCGCGTCGGGCAGCGGTGCCGCCGCGCTGCTGGCCGGCGTGTCGATCCCGCTGTTCAACGGCGGCGCGCTGAAGGCGCAGGTCGACGCGCGCGACGCGGCGCTCGCCGGCGCCGGCTCGGTCTACCAGGGCACGGTGCTGGCCGCGTTGAAGGACGTGGAGGACGCGCTGGTCGGATTGAAGAGCGCGCAGGAGCGCCGCGACATGTTGCAGGGTGCCGCCGAGGCCGCCGACAACGCCTCGCTGATCGCGCGCCAGCGCTACGGCAGCGGCCTGATCGACTTCCAGACCGTGCTCGACACCCAGCGCACGCAGCTGAGCGCGCAAGACAGCCTGGCCGCCGCGCGCACCGACGTGGCCACCGCGCAAGTGCGCCTGGTCAAGGCGTTGGGCGGCGGCTGGATTCCTGAGGAGCCCGCCTTGCAGGCGGCCCACCAACCATGAGCCTCGAAACCCAACTTCGTCCGGCAGCGGCGCCAGACGTCAACGAACTGATCGGCGCGCCCCAGCGCGCGTGGTGGCGCCGCCCGTCGTTGTGGATCGGCACGCTGCTGCTGATCACCGCCGTGGCCGGCGCAGGGCTGTGGTGGTCGCAGCGCGGGGCGCGTGCACAAACGAGCTACGTCACCGCGCCGGTCACGCGCGGCGACCTGCAGATGCAGGTCACCGCCAACGGCACGCTGCAGCCGACGCGCACCACCAACATCGGCAGCGAGATGTCGGGCACGGTCGCCGAGGTGTACGTCGACATCAACGACAGCGTCAAGAAAGGCCAGGTGCTGGTGCAGCTCGACACGGCCAAGCTCAAGGACCAGATCGTGCGCTCGCGCGCGTCGCTGGCCGCCGCCCAAGCCAACGTGGCGCAGGCCGTCGCCACAACCAAGGAAGCACAGGGCAACCTGGGGCGGCTGGAAGAGGTACACCGCATCTCCGGCGGCAAAGTGCCGTCGCAGACCGAGCTCGACACCGCGCGCGCCACGCTCGACCGTGCACGCGCTGACGAGAACAGCGCCCGCGCCGGCGTCAACAACGCACGCGCCGCGCTGTCCACCGACGAGACCAACCTGCGCAAGGCATCGATCCGCGCGCCCGGCGACGGCGTGGTGCTGACGCGGCAGGTCGACCCGGGCAACGCGGTGGCCGCGTCGCTGCAGGCCGTCACGCTGTTCACCATCGCCGACGACCTGCGCCGCCTGCGCCTGCTGGTCAATGTCGACGAGGCCGATGTCGGATCGATGGCCGTGGGCCAGCAGGCCACGTTCACCGTGAGCGCCTATCCGAACCGCAAGTACCCGGCCACGGTGAACCGCGTGGCCTATGGCTCCACCACCACCGACAACGTGGTCACCTACCAGGCGCAACTCGACGTCGACAACCAGGATCTGTCGCTGCGCCCCGGCATGACCGCCACGGCGACCATCACCGCGGCGCGGCGCCAGCAGGTGCTGCTGGTACCGAACACGGCGCTGCGCTTCACGCCCGGCGGCGCGACCGCCGCAGCGCCCGCATCGGGTGCGCGCAGCGGCATCGTCGGCAGCCTGATGCCACGCGCGCCGGGGCTCGGCGGCCGGCGCAGCGGCAATGCGGCGGGTGCGGCAGCGCAGGCGCCGGGCCTGCGCCAGGTCTGGGTGCTGCGCGACGGACAGCCGGTGGCGATTCCGGTGATCACGGGCTTGACCGACGGCCGCGTCACCGAAGTCACCGGTGATCGCCTGGAAGCCGGCTTGCAGGTGATCACCGATCAACGCAGCGGGGCCGCCAGGTGAGCGACACCGGCACGATCATGCGCGCACCGCCGGGCCGCGTGGCGCCGCCGGTGCCGCACGACCACGCGGCCGGTGCGACGGTAGCGGTTGGCGAGCCGCTGATCCGCTTGCGCGGGGTGACCAAGACCTACGGCACGGGCACGGCGAGCTTCCAAGCCTTGCGCGGCATCGACCTCGACGTCCGCGCCGGCGAGTTCGTGGCGGTGATGGGGCCCAGCGGCTCGGGCAAGTCCACCGCGATGAACATCCTCGGTTGTCTCGACACTCCCACTGCAGGGCAATACCAGTTTCGCGGCGTCTCGGTGGAGCGGCTGTCGCGCGACCAGCGCGCGCGGCTGCGCCGGCGCTGGTTCGGCTTCGTGTTCCAAGGCTTCAACCTGCTGGCGCGCACGTCGGCGCAGGAGAACGTGGAGCTGCCGCTGCTGTACCGCGGCGAGAAGGCCTCGGTGCGCCATGCGATGGCCCAGCGCGCGCTCGCGTCGGTGGGCCTGACGGGTTGGGAGCACCACACGCCGGCCGAGCTGTCCGGTGGCCAGCAACAACGCGTGGCGATCGCGCGCGCCATCGTCTGCGAGCCGGCGGTGCTGCTGGCCGACGAGCCCACCGGCAACCTCGATTCGCAGCGCGGCCTCGAGATCATGGAACTGCTGCGCAAGCTCAACGAGGAGCACGACATCACCGTGCTGATGGTGACGCACGAGCCCGACATGGCCGCCTATGCGCGCCGCGTGGTGCGGTTTGTCGACGGGCTGGTGGCCTCCGACGAGGTCCGATGATGTGGTGGAACACGCTGCTGCTGTCGCTGCGCGAGATCCGCCGCCACCTGCTGCGCTCGTTCCTGACGATCCTCGGCATCGTGATCGGCGTGAGCGCGGTAATCACCATGGTCACGCTCGGCAACGGGGCCACGCGCGCGGTGCAGGACCAGATCACCAGCCTGGGCACCAATCTGTTGATGGTGCGGCCCGGCCAGCGCCTGGGCCCGGGCAGCGGCGGCGCGCCGTACTTCAAGGAAGCCGATGCGCAGGCCGTGGCCACGCAGATCGGTGGCATCCGTGCGGTGGCGCCCGAGGCGCGCAGCGGCGGCACGGTGGTGGCCAACGGCCGCAACTGGACCACGACCCTCACCGGCAGCACCAACGACTACTTCACCACCAACAACTGGACCGTGCGCGAAGGCCGCTTGTTCAGCGACAACGAGCTGAACGCGGGCGCCGCGGTCTGCCTGATCGGCGAGACACTGCGTCGCGAGCTCTTTGCCAGCGGCTCTCCGGTGGGACAAGCGCTGCGGGTGAAGCAGTTCTCCTGCGAAATCATCGGCGTGCTCGGCGCCAAGGGCCAGGGCGCGATGGGCAACGACCAGGACGACGTGGTCCTGCTGCCGCTGCACACCGTACAGCGCCGCGTGCTCGGCAACCAGCGCGTCAACACGCTGCTGGTGTCGATGGAAGACGGCAGCGACGCCGAGCGCATCAAGGCCAGCCTCACGCAGCTGCTGCGCGAGCGCCGCAAGCTGGCCGACGCGGATGACGACAACTTCAACGTGCTCGACACCAAGCAGGTGGCCGACACGCTGTCGGGTACGACGAAAATCATGACCACGCTGCTCGGCGCAGTGGCCGCGGTGAGCCTGCTGGTGGGCGGCATCGGCATCATGAACATCATGTTGGTCAGCGTCACCGAGCGCACGCGCGAGATCGGCGTGCGGCTCGCGATCGGCGCGCTCGAGCACGAGGTGATGCTGCAGTTCCTGATCGAGGCCGTGGTGCTGGCCGCGCTCGGCGGTGTGATCGGCATCGTGCTGGCCACGGCGATGTCGCTGGTGCTGGCGCAGGTGATGCAAGTGCCCTACCTGTTCAGCCCGGCCATCAACTTGCTGGCCTTCGTGTTCTCGGCCGGCATCGGCGTGGTGTTCGGCTACTTCCCGGCGCGGCGCGCGGCGCGGCTCGATCCCATTGAGGCGCTGCGGCACGAGTGACGTCTACTGTTCCTTGACCAACGGCGGCGGCGCCGAGCCAAGCGCCTCGATCGGCTCGTCGGCGAAGAACACCCGCACCTTGTAGTCGCCGGCCGTCTTGTAGCGCTCGTGCCCGAGCATCCATTTGGTGACGAACTCGGTCACCGTGGTCCGCGCCGCCTCGCGCTGGAACTGGATGTAGCTCGGAAGCCCGGCCTTGGCCGCCAGGCTCTGGCTGATCGAGCGCTGCAGCCGGTCGAGCTCGGCCGCACCGGTGAACAACGACCACGCACCCGACGCATAGCGCTCGATTCGCGCGGTGTCGATCGCCACCGGCAGGGTCGGCTTGACGCGCGGCGCGATCACGATGAACGTCTTGTCGCGCAGCGTCACCTTCCACTCGGGCGCCAGCTCCACGTGGTAGGCGTAGACCGCCTGCACGCGGATCTGGCTAGTGGTCTGGCCCACCGGCACGCCGAGCACGGTGTGGTCGGCCGTGGCCTGGAAGGACTCCGGCGCCTTGATGGTGCTCACGGCGAGCAGGCCGCCTTTGGTACGGATCACCTCGAACTGGTCGATGGCGGCGGATTGGGTCGAGCTGCGCCGCGCCGGCTCGCCCCACAGGCGCGACAGCCACACCAGGTTGGCGGCCAGACTGGCCGCCAGCAACAGTGCCAATGCGAGCTTCATGACGCGCATCGCCCGCATTCTGTCAGCGACCCCTGCATGCGCCCGTGAATACCTGCGTAGGCTATGCTTCTTTGCCAGTGTCGCAGGAGTCGCGCGAGCGATGGATTGGATGCGCCGGGTCGGCAGACCCGGAGAGACCGGATGGGAGCGCGAAGCACTCGAGCACGCCACGGCCGGCGTGCTGCTGGTCGACGCAGGCCGCATCGTGTTCGCCAATGCGCAGGCCGCGACGATCTTCGGCCGCCCGCGCAACGCGCTGATCGGGCTGGCCACCACCGAGCTGCTGCCGGCCGACGCGCAGGCACGCCACCGCGCCGCGCTGCAAGACGTGCTCCAGCGCGGCGGCACGGCCTACAACGAGTACCAGCTCGAGCGCCCCGACGGCACGCGCGTGGCGATCGCGGTATCGAGCAGCGGCATCGAGTATCAAGGCCGCACCGCGGCGCTGGCGGTGTTGCACGACATCGGCGAACGTCTGCGCGCCGATGCCGAGCTGAAGAGCCGGCGCGACCAGCTGGAGTCGCTGGTGCACGAACGCACGCGCGCGCTGTCGCGCTCGGAGCTGTTCGCGCGCACGATCGCGGACAACCTGCCCGGCCGCATCGTCTACTGGGACCGCGACATGCGCTGCCTGTTCGCCAACCGCTCCTATTGCGAGTGGTTCGGCTTCAAGCGCGAAGACATCGTCGGCCGCACGGTCGACCAGGTCTTTCCGGCCGCGCGCTGGAAGCCGGTGGAGCCGCAGATCCGCGCTGCGCTCGCCGGCCGCGCGCAGACGTTCGAGCGCGAAGAGACCGACCGGCAGGGCCAGCCTGCGACGACGCTGGTGCAGTTTCTGCCTGACGTGGCCGACGGTCAGGTGCGCGGCTTCTATGTGTTCGCGATGGACATCACCGAACGCAAGCTGGCCAACCAGCGCCTGCAGTCGCTCAACGACGAGCTGGTGGTCGAGCGCGACCGGGCACAGGCCGCCACGCGCGCGAAGAGCGCGTTCCTCGCCAACATGAGCCACGAGATCCGCACGCCGATGAACGCGATCATCGGCCTGACGCATCTGATGCAGCGTGATACGCGCGACGCGCTGGGGCAGGACCGCCTCGGCAAGATCGCCGATGCGGCACACCACCTGCTGCGGCTGATCAACGACGTGCTCGACCTGTCGAAGATCGATGCCGGCAAGCTCGAGCTCGAGGTGCTCGACTTCGATCTCGTCGAGCTGCTGTCGCGCAGCTGCGCAATGGTGGCCGAATCGGCGCACGCCAAAGGGCTGGAGCTGCACGTCGACTCGAGCGGCCTGCCCCAGCAGGTGCGCGGCGACCCGATGCGGCTGTCGCAGGTGCTGATGAACCTGCTCGGCAACGCGATCAAGTTCACCGAGCGCGGCTCGGTGTCGCTGCGCGGCATGCTGCTGGAGCAGGAGGCCACCGGCGCGCGCCTGCGCTTCGAGGTGCGCGACACCGGCATCGGCATCGAGCCCGATCGCATCGACAAGCTGTTCGACGCGTTCGAGCAGTCCGACAGCTCCACCACGCGCCGCTTCGGCGGCACCGGCCTGGGCCTGGCGGTGACGCGTCAGCTGGTCGAGCTGATGGGTGGCGAGGTCGGCGTGCAGAGCACGCCGGGTGCCGGCAGCACCTTCTGGGTCACGGTGCGCGTTCAGCCCGGCCGGCACGCGATACCCGATGCACCGCAACACCAGCCGGCCGGTTCCGCGCGCTTCAACGCCCGCGTGCTGCTCGCCGAAGACAACGCGATCAACCAGGAGGTCGCCAGGGAGTTGCTGCGCGCGGCCGGCTGCGAGGTCGACGTGGCCGACAACGGACGGCGCGCCATCGAGATGGCACGCGCCGGCGGCTACGACCTGATCCTGATGGACGTGCAGATGCCGGAACTCGACGGCCTGGAGGCGAGCCGCCAGATCCGCGCCCTTTCGGGCCTGTCGGGCATCCCGATCGTCGCGATGACGGCCAACGCGTTCGCCGAGGATCGCGCCGCCTGCCTGGCCGCCGGCATGAACGACCACGTGGCCAAACCGGTGCACGCCGCCACGCTGTACGACACGCTGGCACGCTGGCTGCCGGCCGCCCGCGCGTAGCGGGCGCTCTTGCGTGGCGCAAAGCCACGCCCGTAGCCGGGGTCTTCGCACTTCGTTCCTTGGAGCGTCCCTATATGGGCTAAAAGCACATACTATCGTTGGCAAGGAAAAACACGATGCGCACTCTGTTCGTCTCCACGCTGACCGCGGCCTGCGCCGCAACCGCAATCACACTGGCCGGGTGCGGCGGCAGCGGTGAAACCGCCGACGGCACGGGCACGCTGCGTGTCGCGCTCACCGACGCGCCGGCATGCGGCTATGACGCCGTCAACGTGACGATCGAGCGCGTGCGCGTGCATCAAAGCAGCGGCGCCGGCGACAACGACGCCGGCTGGACCGATCTCGTCGTCTCGCCGCGGCGCCGCGTCGACCTGCTGTCGCTGACCAACGGCGTGCTCGCGGAACTGGGCGAGACGCCGCTGCCCGCCGGCCGCTACACGCAGCTGCGCCTCGTGCTGGCCGACAACGGCAACGGCGCACCGTTGGCCAACTCCGTGGTTCCCAGCGGCGGCAGAGAGGTCGCGCTGACCACGCCGAGCGCACAGCAGTCCGGACTGAAGCTCAACGTGAACATCGATGTCGGTGCGAACCAGATTGCCGACGTGGTGCTCGATTTCGATGCCTGCAAGTCCATCGTGCGTCGCGGCAACTCCGGGCAATACAACCTGAAGCCGGTGGTCACGGTGATCCCACGCATCACCGATGTCGGCCGCATCGAAGGCTACGTCGACCCCTCGATCGCCGCCACCGCGCGGGTGTCGGCGCAGGCCGCTGGAGAGCCGGTCAAGGCCACGCCGCCCGACCCGCTGACCGGCAAGTTCGTGCTCTACCCGGTGCCGGTGGGCTCGTACACGCTCGTGCTGACCCACCCGACCCGTGCCACTGCCGCAATCACCGGTGTCCCCGTGATGGCAGCAGCCGCGCCCACCATCGTGGGTGCCGCCTCGGCACCACTGCTGCCGCCGGCAGCCGCGTCGGCTCCGCGCACGGTGACAGGCACGGTGACGACCACGCCGCCTGCGTCCGCCTCGGTGCGCGCGCTCCAGACCCTGGCCACGACACCGAATCCGACCTCGATCGAAGTGGCATGGACCGCCGCCGACGATACGGACGGCACGTTCTCGCTGCAGTTGCCGCTGGCCACGCCGGTCTGGGCCGGGTACGCGGCCACGCCGCCCGCACTCGCGTTCAACGCCGACAACGCCGCAACCGGCCTGTACTCGGTGGAGGCGACATCGGGTGGCGCGACGAAGAGCCAGTCGATCGATGCCAGGGCGGCCGTGCCGCCGTTGCTGTTCGCATTCCCGTAGCGAAGAGCCCGCCAGCGGCGCAGCGGCGCGGCATAGACCCTGACGCCGGGCGGCCGATGCCGCCGCACCGGCTGCCGGGTCGGCGGCAGGGTGCACCATGGCTGCAAGGTTTGTTCGCCGGCCACGACGAACGACCGGGGCCGTTGGAGCCCGGGAGACCACAAATGGACACCACGTCGTACGACGCCATCGTGATCGGCGCCGGCCAGGCCGGACCTCCGTTGGCGGTGGAGTGTGCACAGCACGGGCTGCGCACGGCGCTGATCGAACGCGTGCGCCTCGGCGGCACCTGCGTCAACGACGGCTGCATCCCCACCAAGACGCTGGTGGCCAGCGCACGCGCGGCGCAGGTGGCACGGCGCGCCGCCGAGTGGGGCGTGCAGCTCGATGGCGGCGTGCGTGTCGACATGGCCGCGGTGAAGGCTCGCAAGGACGGCGTGGTGAACCAGTCGCGCCAGAACCTGCAGCGCTGGATCGATGGCACCGACAAGCTCGAGCTGATCTTCGGCGCGGCGCGCTTTGTCGATGCGCACACCGTCGAGGTGAACGGCCGGCGCTTGCGTGCGCCCAAGATCTTCCTCAACGTGGGCGGCCGCGCGGCGCGCCCGCCGATCGAGGGCATGGACCGCGTCCCGGCGCTCGACAACACCAGCATCCTCGAGCTCGACAGGCTGCCGGAGCACCTGATCGTGATCGGCGGCAGCTACATCGGCCTGGAGTTCGCGCAGATGTACCGACGCTTCGGATCGCAGGTCACGGTGGTGGAGATGGCGCCGCGCGTGATCGCGCGCGAGGACGACGAGGTGTCGGCCGCGATCCAGCAGATCCTCGAGGGCGAGGGGATCCACGTGCACACCGCGTCGCAGTGCGTCGCCGTGGCGCCGCGCGACAGGCACATCGCGGTGCGCACCTCCTGCGGCCGGCCCGAGGTCGAGGGCTCGCACCTGTTGCTGGCCACCGGACGCACGCCGAACACGGCCGATCTGGGCCTCGATCGCGCCGGCATCGCTTGCGATGAACGCGGCTATGTCACGGTGAACGAGCAGCTCGAGACCAACGTGTCCGGCGTGTGGGCGCTGGGCGACTGCAATGGCCGCGGCGCGTTCACGCACACCGCGTACAACGACTACGAGATCGTCGCCGGCAACCTGTTCCGCGACGAGCACCGCAAGCTCAGCGACCGCATCATGACCTATGCGCTGTTCGTCGACCCGCCGCTCGGGCGCGTGGGCCTCACCGAGCGAGAGGTGCGCGAGCGCGGCAAGCCCGCGTTGATCGGCCGCATGCAGATGACCCGCGTCGGCCGCGCGCGCGAGGCCGGCGAAACCCAGGGCTTCATGAAGGTGCTGGTCGATGCGCAGTCGCGCCAGATCCTCGGCGCCGCGCTGCTCGGCCTGAACGCCGACGAGGTGATCCACACCTTTGTCGACACCATGGCGGCGCGCCAGCCCTACACCACCTTGCGCCGCGCGATGCACGTGCATCCCACGGTCAGCGAGCTGGTCCCGACGCTGCTCAGCGACCTCAAGCCGCTGCAGTGATGCGGGGCCTCAACGCCGCGGCTGCTAGGCCGGATCGCGCCAGGCGAGCTGCGCCGGGTCGTAGAAGAACTGCTCCTCGGCGATGCGCTCGCCGTCCCAGCGCTGCCAGGCCAGTTCCTCCATCTCGCGCACCCGGCCGTCGGGCGCCTCGAAGCGGAAGATCCAGCGCACGACCACGGTATCGCCGTTGACCAATACGGGCCGCACGCAGCGCGACTGCACCGAGCGCACGCGCGACAGCGTGACGCGTTCCTGCGTCATCAGCGTGGCACGGCCGGTGCGCGGCGGTGCCATGTTCTCGCGCATGGTCGCGTGCTCGGTGTAGAACTCCTCGATCGCCTCCACATGGGCGTTGGATTCCACGCGTGCGATGAAGCGCTCGAGGGTTTCGGCGCAGGGCATGGTGCTCAGCGGTTGGCTTGCACCGCCTGGCGCAGCGCGGCGCGTGCCAGCAGGCGGGTAGAGTCGAGCGTCGGCAGCGCGGAGTTGCCGTCGTGGATGATCAACGGGATCTCGGTGCACCCGAGCACCACCGCATCGCAGCCGTCGCGCTTGAAGCCCTCGATCACGCGCTGGAACACGGCCACCGATTCGGGCTTGAAGCGGCCGTAGACCAGCTCGTCCATGATGATGCGGTTGATCTCGTCGCGATCGGCATCGCTCGGCCGCTGAAACGCCAGGCCGTGCGCGGCCAGCGCCTGCGGATAGACATCACTCATCACCAGCCAGCGTGTGCCGGTCAGCCCCAGGCGCCGGTACCCGCGCGACACCGCCTCGCGCGCCACCTCTTCCGCGATATGAAGCCACGGACGCGGCGAGCGCGGCCGCACCAGCGGCAGCGCCTGGTGGATGGTGTTGTCCGGGCAGATCAGGAAGTCGGCGCCGGTGGCCGCCAGCTTGTGCGCCGAATCGAGCATCAGCTCGGCCACGCCGGCCCAGTCGTTGCGGTAGATCCGCTCCATGTAGTCAGCCAGCGGCGGCGTGTGCATCGACACCTCGGGATGCGCGTGCGGGCCCAGCAGATCTGCGCCTTCGGTGCAGATGGTGCGATAACACAGCGCCGCGCCTTCGGCGGAGCACGCGACGATGCCGATGTGCAATGGCTTGTTCATCTACAGCGGGTAGTCGTAGCGGATGAAACCCTGGTACTTGCCGACCTTGTTGTACAGCACGCGCGCCACGGCGTTGTGCTCCTGCGTCAGCCAGTAGTAGCGCGCCGCCTTGCGTTGGCGTGCCTGGGCGGCCACCGCCTCGATCAAGGCACGCGCCACGCCCTTGCCGCGCGCGGCGTGCAGCGTGAACAGGTCCTGCAGGTAGCAGTTGGTCGTGGCCCAGACCGAGGTGTGGAACAGGTAGTGTGCGAGGCCGACCAATCGGCCGTCGACCCGGGCCGCGAGCCCATGCACGCCGTCTTGCGCCAGCAGCCGGCTCCATGCCGCCGCGTACTCGGCATCGGTGGTCGGCGTCTTGTAGAACTCCTTGTAGCCCCGCGCAAGCACCTCCCACGCGGCACGGTCGTCGGGTGTCAGCGGCTGGATGTTGATGGTCATGGTCGATCGATCGTAGCGCGAAGCGTCACGCTGCCTCGGCGAGCACGACCTCGTAGCCGACCTTCGGAAAGTGCAGCCGCACCCAGCCGATGTCGGGCGCCTCGCGCGTCAGGGTGAAATGCCGCTCGGTCACGGCCGTCAGGGTGCCGAACACCGGGTCGCGGCCGTAGTCGTCCGGCTGCAGGCTCACCTCGCAACCCAGGCGTACATCATTCACCGCAGGCCAATCCGGCTGCCAGCCGGCATCGGCCTGTGCATCGCAAGCAGCCTGCAGGCCCTCATCAATGGAAGTCGGCCGCGGCCGGCCGTGACCGATGGCGGCCATTCGGTCGGCCCATGCACCGAGCGCCGAGAACCGATCGAGCAGCGCGTGGCGGCGCGGTGCTGCGCGCAGCCACCACACGGTGTGATAGCCGGAAAAGTCCGCCGCACAGGGTTCGGATCCACACAGGTAACCCTGCCCGTTGTCCAGCAAGGCCTCGAGCAGGGCCAGATACGACACCACGTGATCGCGCGCGCTGGCCCGCACGGTGCCCGAGCGGCGCGTGTCAACCGCCGGTGCCATGAACGGCGCGCGGTCGCGCAGGAAGTCGCCCGGCACCAGCCCCATGGCCTCGAGCGCCTGCAAGTCGTCGCGGCTCTCGAACCGAACCGGACCCATCATCAGGAACACGCGCGGCTCGACCCACTGCGCGATCAGCGTCGACACGACCCACGCGTGGCGCGGCAACAGCGGCCTCTCGGGATGCACGCTATCGAGCACGTGCGGCAGCAGGCGCGTGTCGCAGAAGAAATCGGCGCCTCGCTGCAGCACCGGGATGCGACGAAACCCGCCCAGCACCTTCTGCAGTCCGGGCCGCGGCGGGATTACCGGCACTTCGATGGAACCCCAGGCGAGCTGCTTGTGGCCAAGCAACAAGCGCGCCTTCTCCGCATACGGTGACACGCCGTAGTGGTAGAGCATCCAGCCGGCCATCACGGCGCCCTCAAGTGCGGGGCCACCACCTCGCGCGTCTGCGCGCTGGGGACCACCGGGATGAACTCGAAGCTGGCACCGGAGCCGCGCAGCCGCAACACCCACTCCTGCAGCAGGCGCGCGTCGTCGCACTCCATCAGCTGGAAACAGCGCGAGAAGTTGGGTTCGATCCAACTGTCGATGTAGGTCAGTCCGTCGGGCAGCGAACGGCCCTTGTCGCGCACGCGCTCGTAGACCGGAACCATGTCGTTGTCGCGAAAGCGCTCGATCACCATGAACAGCATGCTCACGCCTCCTCGCGCGCGCCGAAGCGAGCCACAGAGCGCTCGCGCGCCTTGGCGGCCTCCACCTCGCGGTTGCGCGGCGGCGCCTGCGTCACCATCGAGCGGATCAGCTCGCGCGCGGCAGCGGCCACCTTCTCCACCGCGGCCTCGAAGGCTGCCTCGTTGGCCTTGGACGGCACGGTGAAGCCGCTCAGCTTGCGCACGAACTGCAGCGACGCGTCGCGGATCTCCAGCTCGGTGGCCGGCGGCTCGAAGTTGAACAAGGTCTTGATGTTGCGGCACATGCCACGTCCCCTCATGCGTGCAGATCGACCTCGGCCTCGACCTCCACCGGAATGTCGAACGGCAGCTCGGCCATGCCGACGGCGCTGCGCGCGTGGCCACCGGCAACGGGACCGTATAGCTCGAGGATCAGATCGGAGAAGCCGTTGATCACCACCGGCTGCTGGTTGAAGCCCGGCGCCGAATTGACCATGCCGAACACGCGGTTCCATTGACGCACGCGCTCGAGGTCGCCGAGCGTGCGCTTGAGGCTGCCGAGAATCGCCAGCGCCACGCTGCGTGCCTGTCGATAACCCTGCTCCACCGTGAGCTCGCGACCGAGCTTGCCCAGCGGCTGCGCGATCGAGCCGTCGGCGTTCTGCGGCCCATGGCCCGAGACATAGGCGCGCGTGCCAGCCACGCGCACGAACTGAAACGGCAGCTTGACGCCGGGCGGCGCCTGAAGCGCGGCCGGCAGTTGCAGCCCCAGCGCAGCCAGCCGCGATTCGATGGTCGACATGTTCTGTGCTCCTTCGGCTCGATCAGGCGCGGCGCCCCAAGGTCAGCTCGATGCCGGGCACCGGGTCCTCGACGACCAGGGTCATCGACCCGTTCACGTCCACTGCAGCCACAAGCTCGAAGCCGCGGCCAGCGCCGCCACGCCGCTGATGACGCCGAGCCACATCAGCTTGCGCCTCTGTGCATCGATACGACCGATCAGCTGGGCGTTCTGGTCGGCCAGCGCCTTGATCAACTCGGACGACGCCAACAGCTGCGCATGTTGGTCGGCGAGCGTGGCTTCGAGCGCGTCGATGCGGCCTTCGAGTTGCGCGATCGGGCTGGTGCTCGTCGGTTGCGGCGCGGCCGCGGGCTGGCGGGGTTGGCGCGACGCTGCGTTCCAGAGCTTCTTCGCGCCGTCGACGACGACCGGTGCGTTCTGGATCACGTCGGCCCACGGCACGATCTTCAGCACGGTCAGCCAGCCGATCGCCATCGCGCCCCCTGGCTTGCGTCAGCGCGGCTGGCGCCCGTAGACGATGGACTGGACCACGCCGGAACGGATGCGCACCGTGGCCACCAGATTGCCGGGGCCCCGGTCATACAGCCACTCCTCGGTCTGCTGGCACGGCAGGTACGCGCTGGCAAACGGCTCCGGCACGAGGTAAAGGTTGCGGCTCTGGCTGAAGTACACCGGCGCGCAGTACGAGTCTCGCATCATCGGCTGGCCGCACTTGTAGACCACCGACAGGCGCGAGTCGCCTTCGCTGGCGATGCCGCCGCTGCAGCGCAGCGACTCGGCACGCGCGGCCCACGGCAGCAGCGCCAGCGCAACAAGCAGCCCCGCCCGAAACCACGCGTGCATCAATGGCTCCTCACCATGCGGTCGGATTAGAGCGCATGTCGGGCGCAAAGTGCCATCGATCGCGGCGCGGCTAGATGCAGCGCGCCACGTGCTCCATGGCACGCGACACGTAGAGCTCCTTCTCCCCTACGGGCGCCACGTAGTGCAGCGCGGCCGCGGCCGCCTCACGCCCGAGCAAACGCGCGAGCAACCATGCGGCCAGGTACTGCGACGCCAGGCAGCCGCCGGCGGTGGCCACGTTGCCGTGCGCCACGAATGGCTGGTTGAGCACCTCGACGCCGGCCTCCTGCACCCAGGGCTTGGTTGTCAGGTCGGTGCACGCCGGCAGCGTGCCCAGCAATCCCAGCCTGGCCAGCAGCAGCGTGCCGGAGCACTGCGCGCCGATCAACTGCCGCTTCGGGTCGAGCTGCAGCGCCGACATCAATGCCGCATCGGCGGCGATCTCGCGCGTGCGCACGCCGCTGCCCACGATCACGGCGTCGGCCGAGTTGGCCCCGGCCAGCGTCGACTGCGCGTGCACCGTCACGCCGTTCATCGACGTGGCGGTCGGCGTGGGGCAGGCCAGCGTGACGTGCCAATCGGTCTTGCGCACCCGGCTCAGGATGCCCAGCGCAACGATCGAATCGAGCTCGTTGAAACCGTCGAAGGTGAGAATGGCGATGCGCGTCATGCGCGCATTTTGCGGCGCTTGCCACCGCCCAGGCGGCGCGCGTTCGCTACAGCCGTAACGTGCAGCGGCCCGAGCGCGGCCGACCATGCGCGCGCCGCGGCGCGTTGCGAATGGCTGGCAGGCAAGCCCTTCGGCCGCGCACCGAGCGCCACGGCCCAGCCGGCGACCAGCCAGGCCTGCGCCATCTGCAACTGCATGCGCAGCAGCTCGCCCCAGAACGCAGCGCCCGATTGGCAGAACGCCAGCGCCTTCTCCTGGCCCATGCGCACGAACTCGCGCCGGTCGCGCTGCGTCGGCGACGCACCGGCCAGCGCCATGCGCGACAGGCGGTGCATCACCACCTGCGGCGCAGCCAGCGCGAGCTCCACCGACTGTCGTGCCAGTCGTTGGGATGGATGGGTCCGGCGCCGCGTGGCCATGGGTCTCAACGTGGCGGAAACAGCGCATCGAAGGCAAGGCGCCAGGAGTTCTCGCGTGGCACCCAGTCGAGCTCGCGCCGCGCCTTGGCGTTGCTGGCACCGCGCTGCTCGTTCATGAAATAGACCATCGTGTCGCCCAGCTGCCGGCGCGCCGCGGCCACGTCCAGCGACGCCGGCATCGGCGCGCCGAGCCGCTGCGCGACCCAAGGCAGCCATTCGCGCAATGCCGCCGGCGCGTCTTGAACGATGTGGAACACGCCGCCGGCACCGCGCTGCAGGGCTTGCAGCGTGGCGGCGGCGGCATCGGGCAGCCCGATGAACGAATAACGGCCGGCGCCTTCGCCCACCAGCGACAGGCGTCCCTTGCGAATGGCCGCCGCGGTCGCTCCTTCAGGATGGAAGTTCGTGCCCGCGCCATAGAAGAAACCGTAGCGCAACACCGTGCCGATCGGGTTGACCGCGCCAAGAGTCTCGGCTTCCAACGTGGCGATCGAGTCCACCAACGGGCGCATCGCCGGCGGCGCGTCCAGGTAAAGCGGCGTGTCTTCGTCGGCCAGGCCATCGTGCCGCGGCGAGCAGACGAACGAAATGCTCTGTGCGATCAGGCGGCGCGCGCCGGCCGCGCGCGCCGCTGCCACGAGGTTGCGTGTGCCTTCGGTGCGCACGCGGATGGTCGCCTGCAGCGGGTCACCGTCGGTGGTGCTGAAAGCCGTGAGCTGGTGCAACACCACCTCGGGCTCGAATTCGGCCATGTGGGCCTCGAGCCGCGCGCGGTCGAACACGTCGCCGAGCACCGCGGTCGCACCCATCGCCTGCAGCGCAGCCGCGCCTTGCGCGCTGCGCGTCAACGCGGTCACGCGATGGCCACTGCGCACCAGCAGCGGCACGAGGTGCCGGCCGATCGCCCCGGTGCCGCCGGCGATGAAGACGTTCATGCCTGCGCGTGAGCGTGGGGCATCCTAGACCTGCGTCGAGTAGCCGCCATCGACCGGAATCGCGGTGCCGGTGATGAAGTCGGACGCCGCGCTCGACAGGAACACGGCGATGCCTTCAAAGTCAGCGGCCGCGCCCCAGCGCGCGGCCGGCGTGCGCGCCAGCACGCGCTCGTGCAGGCCTTGCAGCTGCTCGCGCGCCTTCTTGGTCAGATCGGTGTCGATCCAGCCGGGAAGGACGGCGTTGACCTGGATGTTGTCGCCGGCCCACGCGACCGCGAGCGACTTGGTCAGCTGCACCAGGCCGCCCTTGCTGGCGCCATAGGCCGGCGCGAACGACGCACCGAAGATCGACAGCATCGAGCCGATGTTGATGATCTTGCCCCCGCCGCTGTGCTTCAGGTGCGGATAGACCGCACGCGAACAGACGAACGCGCTGGTCAGGTTGGTCTCGATCACCTCTTTCCATTCGGCCAGAGACAGCTCGTGCGCCGGCTTGCGGATGTTGATGCCGGCGTTGTTGACCAGAATGTCCAGGCGACCGCAGCGCTGCGCCGCGGCATCGACCATTTCCTGCACCGCGGCTTCATCGGTCACGTCGATCGCGAGCGCGAACGCGTCGGATCCCAGCGCCTTGAGTTCTCGCACGGCAGCGCTTGACTTCTGCTCGTTGCGCCCGGCCACCACCACGCGCGCACCCGCACGCGCCAGGCCGCGGGCCATGCCGAGACCGATGCCGCCGTTGCCGCCGGTGACGATGGCCACGCGGCCTTTCAGATCGAACATGCCTGACCTTTCATGCCCAGTTGCCGCATGCTGCGTGGGTTCATCAAAGACTGCCGAGCGACGTATCGCTCTCGGCGCGTGCGTTGCCGACGAACAGCCGCAGCAGCGGCTGGCCGTCCACGTGCTCCCACAGCCGAGCCTCGATCACGAACTGGCGCCCGCCAAAGCGCACCACGTCGCCCACCAGCGGCGGCACTGCATGGCCCTGCCAGAACTTGGGCACCACGATCTTCTCGCGGCGGATCCAGGCCTGGTCTTCGGTGCTGAACACCAGCTCGGTGTGCGGTTGCGACATCTCAACTCCTCATGCGCGCGCTGGATTCTCGCCCACGCCCGCGTCGTCGCGCACCAGGCGGGCCAATGCCTTGCCGGCATCAAAGGCGGCGCGGCGGCGCGCGATCTCGTCGGCGGACAGGCGTTCGATGTTGCAGTAGTCGAGCTTCCATGCCGGGTCCTCGCTCCAGCGCAACGGCGATTGCACCGTGCAACGCGGCGCAGTTGCGCTCTCGAGCAAGCGCAGCGCCAGCTCGAGCGTCAGGTCTTGCGACGCGACGTCGCGCGGCCGGCCCGCTGCGTTGCCGAGCGGGAAGTCCGTGAACAGCAGCCGCGGCGCGCCGACATGCTCGACGATGTCCTTGGCGCAACCCATCACGACGCTGGCGATGCCGGCGCGCTCGAGCGCGCACGCCGCCAGGCTCACGCTCTGGTGGCACACCGGGCAGTTGGGCACCAGCAGCACCGCGTCAACCGCATCGGCGCAGCAACGCGACACCAGTTCGGGCACGTCGACCTCGAGCGTCACGCGCTGGCTGCGATTGGTGGGCAGGCCATGAAAGCGCGGCCCGACGCCGCCGATGCGGCGCGCCGTCGCGCTGCGGCGCAGCGCCGCCAGCGGAAAGTAGCTGCCGATGTCCTCGGCAGTGGTGTGCGCGCGATCGATCGCCACGTGCGAGATGCGCAGATCGGGATCGACGGCGGTATCGCCCGAGTACACGCGGTAGAACTTGGCCGCCGCGTTGTACGGCGCACCGGGACCCTGATCGCCTTTGTCGCTCCGGTACGGCGCCGCGGTGGTCACCACGCCGACGCGGCATTCGCTCAGCGGCTTGGCCAGCGGCTGCAGAGGCACCTGGTCCTGGCGCGCCCACTCGTACGGCGCGTTGTAGCCGAGCGCCTGGTAGTAGCTGCGCGTGCGCTGCAGGTACGGAATCGGCGCGTCTGAATTCACTTGCCGTCGGGCACCACGTCGCGCACGTGCACGAGGCCGAATGCGCCGATGCTGATGGTGCGATCGTTGACCGTGGTGAACGAGCACACGCCCCACGACTGGTAGGTCGACGTGAACGCGGTCAGCGCGCCCACGCCCAGCGCGCCGGCCAGCGGACTGCGGTCTTTCACCGCGGCCCGGATCGCGTCGCGGTGCTTCTGCGCCGAGGGGTTGAGCACGAAGGCGAGGGCCAGCACCAGCGCAGCGGTGGTCAACCCGATCAGGCGGGATTGGATCATGTCGCGCCGATCATAGGGCTTGGCGCCGTGGCCTCCGTGCCGGCGTTCAGCGCCGGCTCTTCACCGGCGGCCCGGCCACGATCGTCACTTCGCGCCGATGGCCGTCGCGGCCGAGCACCACGAGCCGCAGCCGCTGCCCTGGGGGGACCTGCACCATGGCCGCCACCTCGCGCGCATTGGCGCCCGCCAGCCGCTTGCCCTGCACCTGCACGATCTCGTCGTCGATCTGCAGTCCGCCCGCTTCGGCCGGCGATCCGGGCTCGATCTCCTGCACGTGCACCGATTTCAGCACGGGCTTGGCATACGAACCGTCGACTTGCACGTACACCGTGAAGCCGAGGCGGCCGCGGCGAAACTCCGCGTCGGCGGGCGGTTGCAGGGCCAGCAACAGGACCAAGGTGGCCAGCAATCGGCGCAATCGGGACATCGGTTCGCCTGTGGGGGTTGCGCGCGAAGCTTACCCGGGCACCGGAATTCCGTTGGATGGATGTCTTGTCGGCAAAACTTGCGCCGTGAAACCGCGGCCGTCGGGCGCACTGCGAGGGGCACCTCCAAGGAACGTGCCTTGCCGCATCGCGCTCGCGTCTTCAGCAAAGGAGTGTCACATGGCCGCAACATCCGCCCGCGCGAATCCAGCCGGCACCCCTCGCGCCGCCCCGCTCACCGATGCCGTCACCCTGCTCAAGGCCGACCATGTCGAGGCGCGCCAGCTGTTCGAACGCTTCGACGAGCTGTGCGCATTGCATGCCGACGCCGACAGCCGGCAGTCGCTGATCGAGAACCTGTGCGCCGTGCTGACGGCCCACACCATGATCGAGGAAGAGCTGTTCTATCCGGCGGCGCGCAAGTCGATCGCCGACCCGCGTCTGCTGGATCGGGCGCTCGAGGAGCACGGGCGCGCCAAGGAGCTGATCGCGCAGCTGGTGGACGCATCGGCGGGCGATCCGCTGTTCAACACGCGCGTGCGCTTGTTGCGCGATGCCATCGACCAGCACGTGACCGACGAAGAAGACCTGGTGTTCCCGCAGGTCCAACGCACGCAGCTCGATCTGCAGGCCATGGCTTCCAAGATGGCCGCTCGCAAGGAAGAGATCCTCGAGGTCAAGCGCTCCGAAGTCGCGCCCTGACGGCGCGTGCGCGACGCAGGGACGCGCAGCGCGTAGCATCGCTCCCGTGGAGCCTGCCGCCAATGTTGCCGCGTCAGCCAGCCGGCAGCGGCGTTGGGTCGCGGCGCTGTGGCGCATCGCGGCGATGACCGCGGTGGTGGCGATGGTGCCCGCAGCAGCCGAGCCGCTCAGTGCATCGAGCGCCGCGGCGCGCCTGCGCGATGCCACGCCTGCCGCGGACCGCGACGCGCTGATGCAGCCGTTCACGCTGGCGGCACGCACCGACTGGCACTACACGCCGCGCCGGCGTGCCGGCATCGCGTGGCGCGACATGTCGTCGGCGCAGCGCAGTGCCACCACCGCGCTGCTGCGCACGGCGCTGAGCGAAAACGGTCTCGACAAGGTGCGCGCGGTGATGGCACTGGAAATCGCGCTGCGCCAGCTCGAGACCTTCGGCCTGCAGCGCGACCCCGACAACTATGCGGTGGCGATCTACGGCGAGCCCGACGCCGGCCAGCGCGCATGGGGCTGGCGCATCGAAGGCCATCACCTGTCGCTGCACTGGACGCTGCAAGGCGACCGCTACGTCGCCACGCTGCCGCAGTTCTTCGGTGCCAACCCGGCGCGCATGCCGCGCGACATCGGCAACGCACCGCGCGCCGGCACGCGCGTGCTGGGCCGCGAGGAAGACCTGGCGCGCGCGCTGCTTGCATCGTTGTCGCCGACCCAGCGCGGCAGCGCCGTCTTCGACACGCGAACCTACGGCGACATCGTCACGCGCAACGCCGCGCAAGCCCGTGCGCCCGAGCCGCAGGGCATCGGATTCGATGCGCTGTCGGCGCCGCAACAGGCTCAGCTGCTGACGCTGATCACCGCATTCGCCGAGCACCTGAAGCCCGAGCTGGTGCAGGCGCGGCTGGCGCGTGTGCGCGAAGGCAACGGGCTGGCCTCGCTGCGCTTCGGCTGGGCCGGGCCCACCGAGCCGGGGCAGCCGTTCTACTTTCGCGTGCAAGGCGCCAAGTTCCTGATCGAGTTCGACAACTCGGGGGGCAACCACGTGCACTCGGTCTGGCGCGACTTTGACGGCGACTGGGGCCGCGACGTGTTGGCCGACCATTACCGCGGCGCAAGCCCTGGACACGGCCACGGCACGCGCTGAGCGTGCCTCCCCCAACGCCACGCGCTGAGCGTGCCTCCCCCAACGCCACGCGCTGAGCCTGCCACCCGTCAACGGCACGCGCTAAGCGTGCCTCCCGCCAACGGTGCTCCCGTCCTACAGCACGATGCGGCGCCGGACGATCGTGCGCACGCCGCGCCGCCGCTATCTTCGGCGGCGAGAGGCCACCCATGAAAGCCAAAGTCATCAACGACGCCCCCGAGCGCACGATCGCGCTGGTGTTCGATGCGGGCGACGAAGTGATGTCGACCCTGCAGGCCTTTGCCGCCGATCACGATCTCAGCGCCAGCCGCCTGACCGCGATCGGCGCGTTCCAAGGCGCCACGCTCGGCTACTTCAACTGGGAGCGCAAGGAGTACGACCGCATCGCGGTCGACGAGCAGGTCGAGGTCTTGTCGCTGGTGGGGGACATCGCGCTCGACGGCAAGGCACCCAAGGTGCATGTGCATGTCGTGCTCGGTCGGCGCGACGGCAGCACGGTGGGCGGCCACCTGCTCGAGGCGCAGGTGCGGCCGACGCTGGAAGTGCTGCTGATCGAGTCGCCCGCCCACCTGCGCCGCGTGCACGATGCAAACAGCGGCCTCGCGCTGATCCGCATCGACGCGTGACATGACCGTTTCCAGGCACGCCTGGCTCGCGGCCCCTGCCAGGCGCGTTGGCCGCAAGCCGCTTTCCCGGGAGCGGCCCCGCGCCGACTGAGGTCCGCATGCTGTCGCTGCTCGGCACGGATCTCGAGTTCCGGGTGCTGCCGCACCTGATCGCGCTCTCGGTGGCCTACCTGCTCGCCTTGCCGATCGGATGGAACCGCGAACGCCACGAGCGCAGCGCCGGGGTGCGCACGTTTCCGCTGGTGGCCATCGCCACCTGCGGCATCGTGCAAGCCACGGAACTGATGCTCGCCGGCCACCCGGAAGGCACGGCGCGCATCATCGAGGGACTGATGACCGGCATGGGGTTCATCGGCGGCGGCGCCATCCTGAAGGACCGCGGCTCGGTGCGCGGCACCGCCACGGCGGCGAGCTTGTGGGCCACCGGTGCCACCGGTGCGGCCGTGGGCCTCGGCGCCTTCGACGTGGCCGTGATCATTTCACTGTTCACGTTCCTCACGCTCTGGCTGCTGACGCCACTGAAGCACGAAGAGCAGCCACCGCCCGCAGCGGAGTCGTAACAAGGCTGCCCCGCGCGCTTCACGCAGCTTTACGCAGCGTTGACGTTGCCCGGTGGTCGGCGCCCGCAGCCGGCCCGTTGTGGCAGTGCGGCCGGCAAGGTCGCACACCAGGAGCAACGCATGAACAAGACCCGACTTCTCGCCACTGCCGCACTGGCCCTGACGGGCGTGTTGGGTGCGGGGGCCGCCCAGGCCGCCGACGTCAGCTGGTCGGTCACCATCGGTTCCAACGGCCCCGTGTTTCCCGCCCCGGCCATCATCCGGCCTGCCCCGGTCTTGGTGCCGGTGGTGCGCCCGACGCCGGTCGTCTACCCGGCGCCGGTGCGGGTTCCGGTGTACGACCATCACCGCGGCTATCGCCAGCCCACGCGCTGGGACCGCGACGGCGACGGCATCCCCAATCGCCATGACCGCCTGTACAACCCGGTGTGGGACCGCGACGGCGACGGCATCCCGAACCGCCACGATCGCCACGACCGTCGCCGCTACTGATCCGAGCGGCGGACCCGACCGGCCCGGAAAGAGCCGGGCCGTTCTTCCAACCGGCCCGGCCAGAACCTGGCCGGTTCTTCTTTGGGGCCGGCACCACGGCCTGGGGTCTGGGCACAGCAATTGCCATTGCCCGATCAACCCATCACCGCCACCACTTCCTCATGGACGCCTGGCTGCCCCGCAACGAACCCCGCACCGCGATGACCGAAGAAGTGCCTGTGGTCATCGTCGAGGACGACCCAGAGGCACGCGAGGCGCTGAAGTCGCTGGTCGAGCTGGACGGCTATCGCGTCCACACGGCAGCCAGCGCCGAGCAGGCCCATGCGGTGATCGCGGAGCACTCGCCGTTGTGCGTGATCCTCGACCTCGGGCTGCCCGGCGCAAGCGGCATCGATCTGGCGCGCAGCCTGCGCGCCACGCACGACCATTCCTTGGTGGTGATCGCCGTCACCGGCTCCCAGGGGGTCGACGACGAACGGGCCGCCGAGCAGGCCGGCATCGACTACTTGCTGCACAAGCCGCTCGACATCGACCGCTTCCGGCGCATCCTGCAGCCGCTGCACTGAAACGACCTGCGGCACCCTGCTTGCTCACCTGGAGGCCGACGGGTCCGCGCGGCGCTCAAAGCTTGGGTATGCGGATGCGGCTGATCATCAGCGAGCCCGACAGCGCGAACAGCAGCACCAGCGGGTGCAGCGTGAAGCCGCCCAGCTTCAGCGCACCCCACCACAGTTGGTCGCCGATGGCGCCCGAGGCCGCCGCAGCCGCGAGCACGAACACCAGGAGGATCGAGCTCGGGATCGGCGTGCCTTCAAAGTACTTCACCTTGCCGGTGCCGCCGGAGAGCGCCTCGGCCGTCACGTTGAAGCGTGCCAGGCGCGACACGCCGCAGGCGACGAAGTAGCCGAGCACGATGCGGTCGTACAGGCCCTGCATGCCGCAACCGTAGGCGATCACCGCGGGCGCCACGCCGAACGAGATCACGTCGGCCAGCGAGTCGAGCTCGCGGCCCAGCGCCGAGCTCTTCTGCCGCCAGCGCGCGATGCGGCCGTCGAGCACGTCAAACACCAGCGCCGCCAGCACCAGTGCGCAGGCGAAGTGGATGTGGCGCACGTCCTGCACCTGCAGGTAGGTCATCACCGAGAACAGCGCGCCGGTGCCGCAGATCGCGTTGCCGAGCGTGAACCAGTCGGCGAGATGGAACTCGCGGATCATCGAGAACGGTTTGCGCGGCGTGTCGGTGGCAGCCATAGGCATGACTCGGGCAAGCGATGCGCGGGCAGTATCGCTCATGGGCCGAAAGCGCCCTCCGCGCCCCGCGCCGCCCGGACCCGCCCGCCGCGTATCCCGAGAACCGTCACAGCGTGTAACGCGAGCGGCGGCCGACTTTTGGCACAGTGTCGGCCGATGCTCGCGACACGCCCTCACCCGACCGACGACACCGACGACGTCATCCGCAGCGCCGTGTTCAGCCATGACCGGCGCTACCGCTACCACCTGAGCCGCGCGTGGCACTTCGGGCGCGGCACCTTGTGCTTCGTGATGCTCAACCCCAGTCTTGCCGACGACACGGTCGACGATGCGACGATCCGCAAGTGCATGGGCTTTGCCAAGCGCTTTGGCTATGCCGGCATCGACGTGGTGAACCTGTACGCGCATGCGGCGCGCTACCCCAAGGACCTGCGTGCGGCCGGCTACCCGGTCGGGCCGCTCAACGACGACTGGATCGAGACCACGGCCCGGGCCACGCACCGCGGCGGCGGCCACGTGGTGTGCGCCTGGGGCCATCACGCCAGCGGCTTTGCGCGCGCCGACGAGGTGATCCGCATCATCCGTGCCTGCGGCATCTCGCCGATGGTGCTCGAGCGTTGCAGCTGTGGCACGCCGGCGCATCCGCTGCTGCTGCGCTACACCTGCCAGCTTCAGCCTTTGTGATGCCCGTCCTGCTCCGCGACACCGCCGAGTCCGACATGCCGGCAATCCAGGCGCTCTATGCGCACCATGTGCTGCACGGCATTGCCACCTTCGAAGAAGTGCCGCCGTCGGTCACCGAGATGGCCGAGCGACGCGCCGCGGTGCTGAAGGCGGGCCTGCCGTACCTCGCCGCCGAGCTCGACGGCCACGTGCTGGGTTACGCCTATGCCACCGCCTACCGCCCGCGGCCCGCCTATCGCTTCACGGTGGAAGACTCGGTCTACGTCGCACAAGGGCTCGACGGGCGCGGCATCGGCAGCGCGCTGCTGCAGGCGTTGATCGAGCGCTGCGAGCGCGGTCCGTGGCGCCAGATGCTCGCGGTGATCGGCAACAGCCGCAACGCCGGTTCGATCGCGCTGCACCGCCGGCTCGGCTTCGAGGCGGTCGGCACGCTGCGATCGGTGGGTTTCAAGCACGGGCGTTGGGTCGACACCGTGCTGATGCAGCGCGCGCTGGGCGCCGGCGACGGCAGTGCTCCGGCGCGCTGAGCGGCCCACCTTCGGCACGTCAGCGCTTTCCGACATCGAATCGAGCGACCGAGGGTGCCGTTGTGGGCACGCCGGCTGCCTCCATGAGCGCAGCAACCACCCGTCGCCTCCGGAACATGAACACACCGATTCGCGCCCCGCACTGGATGCTGTTGGGAACCGAACCGGTGCGCGCGGCCGTCGAGTACCTGCGCATGCGTTCGATGGACATCGCGACGTTACCGCGCGGCGACGGCCATCCGGTGGTGGTGTTTCCCGGGCTGGCCGCCAACCAGGCTTCCACCGCCCCGCTGGTGGGGCTGTGCCGCACGCTCGGCTACGCCGCATGCGACTGGGGGCGCGGCTTCAACACCGGCCCGCGCGGCGATGTCACGGCCTGGCTCGACGAGCTGGCGCGCCACGTGCACGCGCTGACCGCGCGCGACGCGCGCACGATCAGCCTGATCGGCTGGAGCCTCGGCGGCTTCTACGCGCGCGAGGTCGCCAAGCGCCTGCGCGGACGCGTGCGACAAGTGGTCAGCGTGGGCACGCCGTTCGCAGGCCGGGCCGAGCACACGCACGCGGCATGGGTCTACCGCCTCGTCAACGGCCGCGCGCCCGCCTACGACGACGCGCTGATGAAGCAGCTGCGCACGCCGCCCGACGTGCCCACCACGTCGGTGTTCAGCCGCAGCGACGGCATCGTGGCGTGGCAAACCTGCCTGCAAGACGGCGGACCGTGCGCCGAAAACATCGAGGTCGACGGCAGCCATTGCGGACTGGGCTGGAACGCGCGTGTCTTCACCATCATCGCCGACCGCCTGAGCCAGCCGGAGAACGCGTGGCGACCTTATGCCGGCCCTGCACTGGCCAAGGCGCGCACCAAGGCCACGTCAGCCGCGCCGCGCATGGCACCGCGACAGGCGGGATAGCGGATCAGGCTTGCGCTTCGTTGAGGCCGTCGAACTCGACGAACACGTCGGCGTGCGGCATCGCGGCCAGCGCGTTGCAGGAGCAGGCGACGCCCGCAGCGTCGCAATCGGCATGGTCCCAGGGCTCCATGGGATGCTCGTCGCACAGCCAGCCCGATCCACGGCACCTGGCACAGATCAACTTCAGCTGCGGCTTCATCGCGCCCCCCCGGCAACGCTGGTGATGCTACCGGTGGGGGCGTCGCAGGGCCAGTGGACAGGTCTGTGGAAATGCGTTGGAAATCGAGGGAAAAGCTTGGGACATCGGCCGGGGGGCCGTCAACACCCGCCCAGCCGCCGCGAATCGGCTGCCCCATCGCGTCGTTCACCGGCTTGCCGCGTGCACCGGCAGCGTCATCAACGCCTCGCCCATCCGGATGCGCAGCCCGGGTTCGACGTGCGGCCGCAACACGAAGCCCGGCGGCGCGAACAGCACGATGGTCGAGCCGTGCTCGAACCAGCCGAGTTCCTGGCCCTTGTGCAGCGGCACGTCGCAGGCGATCTCGTCGGCGCCCTCGTAGCGCTGGTGCAGGTGCAGTTGCGGCGCGTGCAGCCGGATGCTCGCCACCAGGATCGCGCCCACGGGCACCAGCGCCAGCGACTCGCCATCAGGCAGGCGCAGCCGAATCACCGCGCGCTCGTTCAGGCAATACAGCCCCGGCACGCGCTTGAGGGCGCTCGGATTCACGTTCCAGGCGTCACCGCGGATGTGCGTCACGTGTTCCATGCGCGCGTCCACCGGGGCGTGGAAGCGGTGGTACATGCTCGACGTGAGGCGCAGCGTCGCGTAGCAGCCGTTGCGCCATGGAGCCGCTGCCTCGGCGCTGCCGAACAGCCGGTCGAGCGTGTACGGAAACCCCTTGGTCTGCAGCACGCGCAGGCCCTGCACGTCGCCGCAGGCGCCCACGATCGCGTCGCACGGGCTGACCAGCGCGCTGCGGTCCGGGTCGATCGGCCGCGCGCCGGGCCGCAGCTCGCGCGTGAACACCGCATGCAGGCTGCCAAAGCGCTGCTCGCGCGCATCGCTCAGGTCGAGGTCGGTGAACCAGCGCCACACCGCGACCGACAGCCGCGTCAGCCATGGACTCTCGATGCGGCTGAACCAGCCGATCGCGCGGTTGACGGCCAGGCGCGGTATGCGATTGGTCAGCACGAAGTTCAGGCCTTCGTGCAGCAGCACGCCGTCGCGCATCGTTTTGATGTTCATGGTCCTGTCAATCGGCGCGCGTATGAAGCGCACATGAGTCAAACCCTTGCCTTGTCGGCACTTGCGACGGCGGTGCTGGTCGGTGCGCTTGTGCTGGCGCGTCGCCGACTGCAGCTTTCATCGGCCAAACACCCGTCGCTGGCCGGCCATACGCGATTGGCCAAGCGTGTGGCGTCGCTGGTGCCCGGCTACGCCTACGACGAGGCGCAGTTCTTCGGCTCCGACGGCGCGCCGCCCGAAGTGCAGGCGCGGCGCCAGGCCGCGCTGCAGTGGCTGCAGGCCAGCTACGAAGCGCGCTTCCCGCGCTCGCTGCAGGCCACTGACGCCGCACGCGCCGGCATCTCCGATCTGCAGTTCACCGCCGCCTACCGCGTGCCGTTCCAGTACGCGCAGCACCTGCGCAAACACCTGCGCGTCGGCGCGTTCGTGCAGTCGGCCGCCGGCGCCGCGCTGACCGACCTCGACGGCAACGTGCTGCACGACCTCACCGGTTCGTACGGCGTCAACGTGTTCGGCGTCGACTTCTACAAGGCCTGCATTCGCGAGGCCGTGGAATCCGCCGATGCGCTGGGGCCGGTGCTCGGCTCGTACCACCCGTGCGTGGCGCGCAACGTCGAGCGCCTGAAGGCGCTCTCGGGCCTGGACGAGGTCTCGTTCCACATGAGCGGCACCGAGGCCGTGATGCAGGCGGTGCGCCTGGCGCGCTACCACACCGGCCGGCGCCACCTGGTGCGCTTCAGCGGCGCCTACCACGGCTGGTGGGAGGACGTGCAGCCCGGCCCCGGCAACCCGGTGCCGCCGCGCGAGACCTACACGCTCAAGGACATGGACGAACGTGCGCTCGCGGTGCTGCGCACCCGGCGCGACATCGCCTGCGTGCTGGTCAACCCCCTGCAGGCGCTGCACCCGAACGCCAGTGCGCCGGGCGACTCGTCGCTGGTGGACAGCAGCCGCCGCGCCGGCGTCGACCGCGCCGCCTACGCGGACTGGCTGAAGCGCCTGCGCGCGGTGTGCAGCGAGCGCGGCATCGTGCTGATCTTCGACGAGATCTTCGTCGGCTTCCGCCTCGCCAAGGGCGGCGCGCAGGAGTACTTCGGCGTGCAGGCCGACATGGTCACCTACGGCAAGACGCTCGGCGGCGGGCTGCCGGTGGGCGTGGTGTGCGGGCGCGCGGCGCTGATGAAGCGCTTCCGCGACGAACGCCCGGCCGACATCTGCTTCGCGCGCGGCACCTTCAACGCGCACCCGGCGGTGATGGCGTCGATGAGCGCGTTCCTCGACCGGCTCGAGAGCCCCGAGGTGGCGGCGCTCTACGACGGCCTGGACGAGCGCTGGAACGCACGCGCGGCACGCTTCAACGCCGCGCTCGAGGCCGCGGGCGTGCCGGTGCGCGTGGCCAACCTGTCGAGCATCTGGACGGTGCTCTACACGGAGCCCTCGCGCTACAACTGGATGCTGCAGTTCTACCTGCGGCTGCACGGCGTGGCGCTGAGCTGGATCGGCACCGGCCGACTGATCTTCACGCTGAACCACACCGAAGTCGACTTTCAGGCGGTGCTCGAGGTGTTCGTGGCCGCGGCGCGCGCGATGCAGGCCGACGGCTGGTGGTGGGCCGATGCCGGCGCTCACCAACCGCGGCATCCGCCGCGGCGTGCTGCGCGAGATGTTGGCCCACCGCTTCTCGAGGCGCAGCGCCTAGTGCTTGTTCGGGTCGGGGTCGATCAACTGGCCGCGTGCCAAAAAGTACGGCGCCTTCCAGTACAGGCTGATGTCGTAGACCGGATCGGTCAGGATCTTCACCACCCACACGCAGGCGGTCTCCAAGCCGCGCGTCACCATCAACTGCAGCACGCGCACCAGCAGTCCGGCCACGCCGAGCGCAAGCCACAACAGACCCACGTCATGGACGAAGCCGGCGCTTCCCGGCGTCGGATCGATCAGACCGAACAGCGACGGCGACCACCACAGCAGCAACGGTGAGAGCGCCCAGGCGGACATCAACACCACCTTGCGTTGCAGGTTGTAGCCCACCTTGACCGCTTCCTTGTACTCGTGGCTCACGTTGTTCGCGTGGTCGAAGCCCCTGGGCTCGAAGAAGAAGTGTCCGGCCTGGCGCGTGACCATCGACACGCCCCAGCCGAGCAACCCGGCCAGCGCGGGGTCGATGAACAACATCGCGTAGGCGCACAAGAACGCGATGGCGCTGACCAGGTGCAGGCTCTGGTTGATGCGGCTCTGGTGGTAGTAGCGGTGGTCGTCCCAACGCTGTTCTGCCAGTGTCTTCATGAACGAGTTCACTGTCGTTGCCTCCTTGTCACGGATGGCGCGGCTCGGTGCCGCACCCGCCGCGCATCGTGTGCGGCGCATGTGACGTGGGAGTGACGAGCGATGCAACGGCTGTCATCAAGCTGTGACGCAGCGACGTAACCATGCGCGCATGAACGCGATGACCGACCTGCCCGCAAGAGTCGACGTGTTGTCCGCGGTGCGCCAGCCGCTGTCGGTGGCCGTGGTGACCGAGACCTATCCACCGGAGGTCAACGGCGTCGCGGTCACGCTGCAGCGCATGCTGGAAGGACTGAAGGAACGCCAGCACCGGATCCAGCTGGTGCGCCTGCGCCAGCACACGGGTGACGTGCCGCTCAGAGGCGTGCGCTTCAACGAGGCGTTGATGCGCGGCGTGCCGATCCCCCGCTATCCGTCGCTGCGCATGGGCGTGCCGTGCAGCGGCGCGCTGCAGCGGCTGTGGTCCGAACAACGGCCCGACGTGGTGCACATCGCCACCGAAGGTCCGCTCGGCTGGTCCGCGCTGCGCGCCGCGCACCGCCTGCAGCTGCCGGTGGTGTCGGACTTCCGCACCAACTTCCATGCGTACAGCCGGCACTACGGGCTGGCCTGGCTGCAGCGGCCCATCGTCGGCTACCTGCGCGGCTTTCACAACCGCACCGCCTGCACGATGGTGCCCACGCAGGCGATGCGCCGGCAGCTCGAGGATCTGGGTTTCGCCAACCTCGAGGTGGTGTCGCGCGGTGTCGACACGGTGCGCTTTCATCCCGGCCGCCGCCATGCGGCGCTGCGCGCGCGCTGGGGTGCCGACGACGACACGCTGGTCGTGCTGTGCGTGTCGCGCCTGGCGCAGGAGAAGAACATCGAGCTGCTGTGCCGCGCCTTCGATGCCATCAGCGCCGGCGGCATCAAGGCACGGCTCGTCCTGGTGGGCGACGGCCCGTTGCGCGCGACGCTGCAGCGCCGCTGGCCCGAGGCCCTGTTGGCCGGCGTGCGCCGCGGCGACGACTTGGCGGCGCACTATGCGTCGGCCGACCTGTTCCTGTTTCCGAGCCTCACCGAGACCTTTGGCAACGTGGTGCCCGAAGCGATGGCGAGCGGGCTGCCGGTGGTGGCCTTCGACTGTGCGGCCGCCGCGCAACTGGTCAGCCCGGACAGCGGCGTGCTGGTGCCGCCACCCGACGCCCCGGCGTTCATCGAGCAGGCCCTGCACGTCGCACGAGACCGCCGTTCATTGCGCGTGCGCGGCCAACACGCCCGCGGACGCGCCGCGCTGCTCGACTGGCGCCATGTGATCGACGACCTCGAGGCCGTGCTGCTGCACGCCGTGCTGCGTCACGCAGCCAACCAGAGCCCGTTGCTGCTGCGGCCGTCAGCTATCTGAATGGCGCACCCGGCGGCGCGAGTACGCGCCACCACCCGCCGAGCGGGTCGCGCGGCCGCTTGGGAGCGGCCCGGCGCTGGCCGCGCTATGCCGCAGGCTGCGCCCGGTCCTGCACACGTCGGCCCGACAAGCCGCGAAAGCGCCACCACAGCAGCGCCATCGTCGCCGCCAGCCCCAGTCCAAAGCCGGCCATCGTCGGCGTGATCGGCACCTGGAGCCACACGGTCCAGGAGTAGACCGCGAGCATGGCGAGCACGCTGGCGTTCTCGGTGAAGCCTTGCACGGCGATCGAGCGGCCCGGCGACAGCAGCACGCAGCCGCGGTGCTGCAGCAGCGCATTCATCGGCACCATCAACACGCCGCCCAGCGTGCCCACGGCCAGCAGCAGCGCGGCGGCGGACCACGGATCGCGCAGCCAGGGGCCGAGGGCCACCAGCATGCCGAGCGCCACGCCGGCCCACATCATGCGCGGCGCGCGCGCCAGCGCCACGTGTCGCCCGGCGATGGCAGCCCCGACCACCAGCCCCACGGCGACCGCCGCCTGCAGATAGGCGGCGGCGGTGAGCGACAGGCCCAGATGCTCGGTGGCCCAGCGCAGCACGGCGAACTGCATCACCGCGCTGGCGCCCCAGAACACCGCCGTGACCGCCAGCGACAGCCGGCCACCGTCGCGATCCCGCCATAGCGTCCAGTGCGCAGATGCGAACTCCCGGCCAAGCGCCGGCAGATGAAGTGCCACCAGGCGCGGTGCGGCACAGCGGATGCTCCAGTTGATGGCCGTTGATGCGCCGTACAGCAACAGCACCACCAGCAGCGCCGGCGCCAGGCTCACCGAGACCAGCCGCTGCTCGACCGCCCAGCTGCGGATCGCCAGCGCAAACAGCGTCGACTCGAACTCCCGGCTCACCAGATAGCCGCCACCGGCCGTGCCCAACAGCACTGCACAGACCACAGTCACCTCGATCCAGGCGTTGGCGGCCACCAGTTGCTGAGCTTCGACCAGTTCGGTGACCAGGCCGTACTTGGCCGGCGCATAGGCCGCAGCGCCGATGCCGATGACACCGAATGCCAGCAGCGGGTGCAGGCCCAGCGCCAGCGCCGCCGCGCCGAGCCACTTGAGCGCGTTCATCCATGCCATCAGCCGCGCCTTGGGCACCGCATCTGCCAGCGCACCGACGAACGGCGCGAGCCCGACGTAGGCGATGATGAAGAAGAACCTCAAAAGCGGCACCCACCAGGCCGGCTGTCCGGTGCGTTGCATCAGCGCGATGGCCACGATCAGCAGCGCGTTGTCGGCCAGCGCCGAGAGGAACTGCGCGGCGTTGATGCGGTGAAAGCTCGGCGGCATGACCCCAGTGCGACGCGAGACCGCGGCATTGGACGGCCGCGATGTGGCGTGGTGGTGACAGAGGAACGACGGACGGGGCAAGAAGCGCGCCTTGTCACGAGCGTGTCTTGCGATAACGCAATGCTCTGCGCATGCGCCGCGACGACCCCGCCGTCTCGGCACCGGGCGCATCGATCCCGGAGCCACCCGCGAGCCACCGCTTTCGCACGGTGTGGATCTCCGACCTGCACCTCGGTACGCCCGGCTGCCGCGCCGCGGCGCTGCTCGACTTCCTGCGCCACGTCGAGTGCGACACGCTGTATCTGGTGGGCGACATCATCGACGGCTGGCAGCTCCGGCGCAGCTGGTACTGGCCGCAGGCGCACAACGACGTGGTGCAAAAAGTGCTGCGCAAGGCGCGCAAGGGGACGCAGGTGGTCTTCGTGCCCGGCAACCACGACGAGTTCGCGCGCCGCTACGTCAGCCACAACTTCGGCGGCGTCGACGTGGAGGACGACTGCGTCCACCGCACGTTCGACGGCCGCCGCCTGTGGGTGACGCACGGCGATCTGTTCGACGGCGTGGTGCAGCACGCGCGCTGGCTGGCCTTTCTGGGCGACAAGATGTACGACGTGGCGCTCGAGCTGAACCGCCACTTCAACTCGCTGCGTGCGCGCCTCGGGTTGCCCTATTGGAGCCTGTCGAGGTACCTCAAGCTGAAAGTCAAGCGCGCGGTCAGCTTCATCTCCGACTTTGAAGCCGCGCTGGCGCGCGAGGCGCGGCGCCGCGGCGTGGACGGCGTGGTGTGCGGGCACATCCACCATGCCGAGATGCGCATGATCGACGGCGTGCTGTACTGCAACGACGGCGATTGGGTCGAGAGCCTGACCGCGCTGGTGGAGCACGCCGACGGGCGGCTCGAGATCATCGATTGGTCGCATGGCGCGACGCCACAGGCTGAAGCGCTGGCTCTCGTACCAACCCTGACGTAAGGGCTGCACCAGCATGGCACGATGACAGGATCGTGACAGATCCCGTCCTCGTGTGGTGGACCGTGCTGTGCGTGGTCAGTGCGGTCAATGTCGTGGGCTGGATGGCCAGCGGCGTCGCGCTTGGCGTTCGGCAGCCGCGCCTGGAGCCATCGGAGTTCGTGCTGCGCCGCTGGCTGCTGGTGCTGTCGGCCGGTTATGTGCTCGGCTGCGCCTACCGCTCGGTGCTGCCGGTCTTCGACGTGCCACGGCAGGTGATGTTCGATTCCTGGTGGTCCAGCGTGCTGGTCGGGCGCTCGGTGGCCACCGTGGCCGAGCTGTGTTTCGTGGCGCAGTGGGCGTTGCTGCTGCGCGAGTCGTCACGCGCCACCGGCAGCGGCTTCGGCCGCACGGCCGCCTGGGTCATGGTGCCGCTGATCGCCGTGGCGGAGGCCTTCTCGTGGTACTCGGTGCTGACCACGTCGAACCTCGGTCATGTGATCGAAGAAACGATCTGGGGCCTGTGTGCCGCGTTGCTGGTGGCGAGCCTGCTCGCGATCTGGCCGCGCTGCCCGCCGTCGATGCGGCCGCTGATGGCCTTGTGGTGCGCCGCCGGCGTGGTCTACGTGCTGTTCATGTTCGCCGTCGACGTACCGATGTACTGGTCGCGCTGGCTCGCCGACGAGGCAGCGGGGCGCCCCTATCTCACGCTGGCGCAGGGCGCGCTCGACGTCTCGGCGCGCTGGGTGGTGTCGCACCGCTGGGAAGACTGGAAGAGCGAGGTGCTGTGGATGTCGCTGTACTTCAGCGTCGCCGTCTGGCTCAGCATCGCGCTGGTGCACGCGCCGCTTCCACGGCGCACGATCAATCGGTGAAGCGGCGCTGGTAGCGATCCGACATCGCTTTCACGTCGATCAGCAGCGGCAGGTCCGCGGTGCCGAACTCGGCGTCCCACGCCGGCGCGCCGAGCAGCTGCGCGCCACAACGCAGGTAGCCCTTGATCAGCGGCGGCGCTTCGACCTTCAGGTCCTGGCGCAGCTGCTCCACCGGCAACGGGCGGCGCGGCGTCACGCGCCACTCGGGCGCGGCGAGATGCGTCTCGCACAAGCCGCGCCACAGGCTGGCGGCGGCATGGCCGCCGTCGCGCATCGGCACGCTGGCGCAGCCGATGGCCCAGCGCAGCCCGTTGCGCTGCATGAATGCCACGATGCTGCTCCACAGCAGCATCACCACCGTGCCCTGGCGATACGCCGGGTCGACGCACGAGCGGCCGAGCTCCAGCATCAGCGGGCGCAGCGCATCGATCGGCGTGAGGTCGAACTCGTCGTCGCTGTACAGGCCGCCGGCGCGCAGGGCGCCGGCCGGCGTCAGCACCCGACAGGTGCCGACCGCGCACCGGTCGCCGGTGCCGGGCAGTTGCGCCCGGACGATCAGGTGCTCGCAGTGCTCGTCGAAGCGATCCACGTCGTGCATCGGCGGCATTCCGAGCATCGGCGTCAGCCGAGCCCCCATCTCCTGGGCAAACACCTGGTAACGCAGGCGCTGCGCCTCGGCCACCTCGCGCTCGCTGCGTGCCCAGCGCACATCGAAAGAAGACTCGTCGCGGCCGCGTCGCGGCGCCGGCGGCAGATGCCGATGAACGTGGGGACGATCGAGCTGCAGTTGCGCGGTGTTCATGAGCCCGCATGCTCCCCGGGCGGCATGACAGCGCTGTGACGACTCGGCCGCGGCCGCACCGGCGGCGCGTGAACAGGCGCTCAGTGGATTTCCCGCACGAACATCTCGGGCGGCACCGGCCGGCGCGAGTAGTCGGGATGCCGCTCGCGCGGCGGCAAGACCACTGGAGGATGGTCAACCTCGCGGTAGGAAAACTGGCCCAGCAGGTGCGCGATGCAGTTGAGCCGGGCGCGCTTCTTGTCGTCGGCCTCCACCACCCACCACGGTGCCTCCGGAATGTGGGTGCGATCCAGCATCGCCTCCTTGGCCTTGGTGTAGGCCTCCCAGCGGCGGCGCGATTCCAGATCCATCGGGCTCAGCTTCCACTGCTTCAGCGGATCGTGCATGCGGCTGAGGAAGCGCAGGTGCTGCTCCTCGTCGGTGATCGAGAACCAGTACTTCAGCACCTTGATGCCCGAGCGCGTGAGCATGCGCTCGAACTCCGGCACCGAGCGGAAGAACTCCTCCACGTCGTCGTCGCCGCAGAAGCCCATCACGCGCTCGACGCCGGCGCGGTTGTACCAGCTGCGGTCGAACAGCACGATCTCGCCGGCGGCCGGCAGGTGCGGCACGTAGCGCTGGAAGTACCACTGCGTGCGTTCGCGGTCGTTGGGCGCCGGCAGCGCCACCACGCGGCACACGCGCGGGTTCAGGCGCTGCGTGATGCGCTTGATGACGCCACCCTTGCCCGCCGCGTCGCGGCCCTCGAACACCACCACCACCTTCTGGCGCGTGGCGACCACCCAGTCCTGCAGCTTGACGAGCTCGCCCTGCAGTCGGAACAGCTGCCTGAAGTAGGCGCGCCGCTCGTTGCGCCGGGCATCGGCCTGCGGCCCGTCGGCGTCGAGGTCGAACTGGCTGCGATCCTCGAATTCGACTTCGAGCTCCTCGTCGAAGCTGTCGATCAATTCGTTCTGCAGGCGCTGCAGCAGTTCGCCGTGGTCGGTTTTGTCGTTCATGGCCGTCGCCGGGCAAACGCGCATTGTGTGAAGGTCATATGACAGATTGGTGACGCGCGGCGTGCTGCGTCAGTCACTACGATCGCCGTCGCATCCGATGAACAACGCCACCTTGCTGACACCGCCGGTGCTGCCCTACGGCAGCGACGAGCATGGCCTGATCTGCGGCTTTCGCTTCGTGCCGGGCGAACCGGCGCAGCCGCTCAACGAAGCCGCGCCCCTGCCCGGCGGCATTCGGCGCGGGTTCGTCTGGCTGCATTTCAACCTGAGCCACGCAGGCGCCGAACGCTGGCTGCGCCAGCACGCCAACCTGAGCGAGAACTTCTTCGAGGCCCTGAACACCGGCTCGCGCAGCACCCGCATCGAGCGTGACGGCGAGGTGCTGTTCGCCGTGGTCAACGACGTGGCGTTCGAGTTCAGCTTCGACGTCGGCGACGTCGCGACCTTGTGGCTGTCGGTGAGCGAGCACGTGGTCGTCAGCGCGCGGCGCCATCCGCTGCGCGCGGTCGACCGGCTGCGCATGGCGGTCAGGCGCGGCACGCCGCTGCCCAGCAGCGTGGCGTTGCTCGACCACCTGCTGCGCGAGCAGGCCGACGAGCTGCAACGCGTGGTTCGCAAGACCACCGAACGCGTCGACGACATCGAGGACGAGGTGCTGGCCGGCAAACACCGGCGCCACGATGCCGAGCTGGCGCGCCTGCGCCGGCTGATGGTGCGCCTGCAGCGCCTGCTCGCGCTCGAGCCGGGCGCGCTGATGCGCGTGCTGGTCAATCCGCCGTCCTGGATCGCAGCCGAAGACGTGCAGCGACTGCGCCAGGCCAACGAGGAGTTCGCGCTGGTGCTGCGCGACATCGCCGGGCTGCAGGAGCGCATCAAACTGATGCAGGACGAAGCCGCGGCACGCGTCGCCGAGGAGAACAACCGCAGCCTGTTCCTGCTCACCATGGTCACCGTGATGGCGCTGCCGATCAACCTGGTGTCGGGTCTGTTCGGCATGAACGTCGGCGGCATCCCCCTTGGAGAGCACCCCACGGGCTTCTGGATCATGGTGGGCCTGATCGGCGCCTTGACCGGCGCCATCGCGCTGTTCGCGCTCAAGCGATTGCGGCCGCGCCGCGAGTAGACGCAGCGCTGTCACAGCGCCGTCATCGGCGGCCACGAGCATCGCCGCCGTGATGCCCAAAGCGATCGAAGTCAGCAACCTGCGCAAGCACTTCGGCGCGAAGCCCGCGCTGCACAACGTGTCGCTGTCGGTGCGGCCCGGCGAGATGGTGGCGCTGCTCGGCGCATCGGGCTCGGGCAAGTCCACGCTGCTGCGTGCGCTGGCAGGCCTGCACGTGGCCGACGCCGGATCCGAGAGCCGCGTGGAGGTGCTCGGCGCCACTGTGCAGGCCGGTGGCCGCCTGGCGCCGCACGTGCGGCGCACGCGCGCCAAGGTGGCCATGATCTTCCAGCAGTTCAACCTGGTGGACCGGCTGCCGGTGATGACCAACGTGCTGGCCGGTGCGCTGTACCGCATGCCGGCCTGGCGCTGGGCACTCGGCCGCTTCCCGGCCGATGAACTGGCGCGCGCCCATGCGGCGCTGACGCGCGTCGGCATCGAGGCCTGCGCCTGGCAGCGCGCCTCCACGTTGTCGGGCGGCCAGCAGCAGCGCGCCGCGATCTCGCGCGCCGTGGTGCAAGGTGCACAGGTCATCCTGGCCGACGAGCCGATCGCGTCGCTCGACCCCACGTCGAGCCGGCGCGTGATGTCGCTGCTGGCCGAGCTGAATCGCGAGCTCAACGCCACCGTGCTGGTGTCGCTGCACCAGGTGGACTATGCGTTCGCATTCTGTCCGCGCACGGTGGCGCTGCGCCACGGCGAGATCGTCTACGACGGCCCGACGCGTGCGCTGAGCAAGCAGCGGCTGCGCGAGCTGTACGACTCGCAGGCCGACGAACTGATCGAGGCCGGCGAACGAGCGGCCGATTTCGACGCGGCGCCTGAACTCCAGGCTGCCTGATCAACCGTCCTCAACCCCGGGACCCGACATGACGATCATGAATCGACGCAACACCCTCTCGCTGCTGGCCACCACGGCTGCACTGTGGTTCGGCACCGCCTCCGCGCAGGTGAACGAACTGAACTTCGGCATCATCTCCACCGAGTCGTCGGCCAACCTGAAGAATGCGTGGCAGCCGCTGCTCGACGACATGCAGAAAGTCACCGGCATCAAGGTGAACGCGTTCTTCGCGCCCGACTACGCCGGCGTGATCGAAGGCATGCGCTTCAACAAGGTGCAGGTGGCGTGGATGGGCAACAAGTCCGGCGCCGAGGCGGTGGACCGCGCCAATGGCGAGGTGTTTGCCAAGATCGTCAACGCCGACGGCTCGGAAGGCTACTGGGGCCTGATGATCGTGCACAAGGACAGCCCGCTGCGCACGCTGGAAGACGTGCTGAAGGCGCGCGCGCAACTGACGCTCGGCTTCGGCGACCCCAATTCCACCAGCGCCGCGCTGGTCCCCGGCTACTACGCGTTCGCCGCGAACAAGGTCGACCCGACGCGTGATTTCAAGCGCATGGTGCGGGCCAACCACGAGACCAACATCCTGGCGGTGGCGAGCAAGCAGATCGACGTGGCCACGGTGGCCAGCGACGGCGTGGCGCGCATGAAGATCAAGCAGCCAGAGAAGGCCGCCGAGCTGCGCGAGGTGTGGCGCTCGCCGCTGATCCCGAGCGACCCGATGTTGTGGCGCAAGGACCTCGACGCCGCCACCAAGGCCAAGGTGCGCGACTTCTTCCTCGGCTACGGCCGCGACGAGCGCGAGAAGAAGATCCTGGCCACGCTGGTGCTGTCGGGCTTCAAGCCGTCGAGCAACGCGCAGCTGGTGCCGATCCGCCAGCTCGAGCTGGCGCGCGAGCGCGGCAAGATCGAAGCCGATGCCAACATGGCCACCGACGAGAAGAAGCGCCGCCTGCAGGAGATCGACGACAAGCTCGCCGAGCTGGGCCGCCAGGTGGCCAGCGCCAAGTGACCGCAGGCGCGCCGAGCCTGGCGCCGCTCCCGCGCCGCGAAGGCAACGGCCTCGCCACACTGCTCGGTTGGGGCCTGCTGCTGGCGCTGCTGGCCGGCAGCTGGCGCGGCGCCGACATGCGCCCGCTCGATTTGTGGCGCGACAGCGGCAACATGCTGCAGTACGCCAGCGGCTTCTTCCCGCCGGATTTCCGCGAGTGGCGCTTCTATCTCGACGAGCTGGTGGTCACGCTGCAGATCGCGGTGTGGGGCACGGCGCTGGCCATCGTCACGTCGATCCCGCTGGCGCTGCTGGCCGCCAGCAACCTCTCGCCTTGGTGGCTGCGCCATCCGGTGCGGCGCTTTCTCGACGCGTGCCGCGCGATCAACGAGATGGTGTTCGCGCTGCTGTTCGTCGTCGCGGTCGGTCTGGGTCCGTTCGCCGGCGTGCTGGCACTGTGGGTGCACACCACCGGCACGCTGGCCAAGCTGTTCTCCGAGGCGGTGGAAGCGATCGACCCGCAGCCGGTGGAAGGCATCCGCGCCACCGGCGCGCACCCGCTGGCCGAAGTGCTCTATGGCGTGATCCCGCAGGTGCTGCCGCTGTGGATCTCGTATGCGCTGTACCGCTTCGAGGCCAACGTGCGCTCGGCCTCGGTGGTGGGCATGGTGGGCGCCGGCGGCATCGGCATGGTGCTGTGGGAGGTGATCCGGGGCTTTCAGTATGCGCAGACCGCCGCCGTGCTCCTGATGCTGGTGGTGTCGGTGGCGCTGATCGATCTGGTGTCGGCGCAGCTGCGCAGGCGATTGATCTGAGGAGACGACGGGTGGACCTGATTCAACGCATCGAGACGCTGTTCCTGACGCACGGCCACACGCTCTACGACAGCCGTCGCGCCGAGGCGGTGACGGCGCAGCAGCATGCGCTGCAATGCGCGCAGCTCGCCGAGTGGGCCGGCTCGACGCCCGCCCTGGTGGCCGCCGCACTGCTGCACGACATCGGCCACTTCGTCGGCAGCGCCAGCGATGACGACACCGACGATGCGCACGAGCAGCGTGCGCTCGGTCTGCTGAGCCTGGAATTCGGCCGCGACATGCTGGAGCCGATCCGCCTGCACGTGGAAGCCAAGCGCTACCTGGTGGCGACCGATCGCGACTACCTCGCCCAGCTGTCGCCGGCGTCACGGCATTCGCTGCAACTGCAAGGCGGTGCGATGAGCCTGGACGAACAACGCTGGTTCGCGAGCCTGCCGCACGCCGAAGAGGCTCTCGCGTTGCGGCGTTGGGACGATGCCGCCAAGACGCCGGGTCAGCGCACGCCACCGCTGTCCTACTACCTGGCGATGGTCGACACGTTGCGCCAGCGGCGCGCTGCCTCGGAGGCGTTGGCCTACGGGCCGGATTGACCGAGCGCTAGGCGACCAGCGCCGCCGGCCTGCCGTTGGTGGTGGCCACCGGCGCCGGCGCGGCATCGGGCAGCGTGAAGCAGAACGCCGCGCCGCTGCCGCCGCTCTGGGCCCACACGCGGCCGCCGTGGCGCTCGATCGCGCGGCGCACGATGTGCAAGCCCAGGCCATGGCCCTCGAAACGCGCGGCATCACCGCGGTAGAAGGGATCGAACAGCCTGTCGGCTACCGCCGGCTCGAACCCGACGCCGTTGTCGCGCACGCTGACCGTGACGCTGCGGCCGTGCACGCTCGCGTCGACTTCGATCGCCGGCGCCGGCGCCTCGCGCGAGAACTTGGCGGCATTGGCCAGCAGGTTGACCAGCGCCGGCCGCAGCAGCGAGGCGTCGGCCGTCACCACCGGCAGGCGGCTCAGGCGCAACGCCGGCGGCGCCGCGGCGGCCCCGAGTGCGAGCGTCACTTCGTTGAACGCCGAGCGCACCAGCTCCTCGAGATCGACGCGTTCCTGCTGCAGCTTGGCATCGTCGAGCCGCGCCAGCTGCAGCAAGGTGCTCACCAGCTGGGTCGACGCGTTGGCCTGTTCGGCGATGGCCGGCAGCGCGCGCTTGGCGAGATCGGCATCGCCTTGCAGCAGTTTCTCGTGCGCCAGGCGCGCCAGGCTTGCCATGCCCGACAGCGGACCGCGCAGATCGTGCGACACGCTGCGGTTGAACTCCTCCAGGCCCTGCACCAGCTCCTGCAGGTACAGCGTGCGCTGCTGCACGCGCGACTCCAGCTCGGCATTGGCCTTGCGCAGCTGCTCCTCGGCCTCGGCGCGGCGCACGACCTCCGCCTCAAGCCGCCGGCGCCGGCGCAGCAGGCTGACCGTGAGCAGGATCAGTCCGAACAGCGCCACCGGCACGGCGGCCACATAACGCAACTGCGCCGCCGGGATGCCGAGCGCCAGCATCACGAACGGCGTGAGCGGCAGCGACAGCAGCACCAGGCCGAGCAGCAGGTGGCCAGCGCCGGGCTCGTCACGCTGGCGCTGGAACGCCAGCACCGCGGAGGCCAGGTAGCACAGCAGCGACCCAACGTGGAACAGGCGCACCGGCAACGACACTCCGAGACCCAGCGCCACCATCAGCAGCGGCGTAGGCAGCCAGCAGGCGAAGACCAGCCACTTCATCCATCCCTGCGGCGGGCCGAGGTACGCGATGACGCCGGCGTTGACCGCCCACACCGCGGCGGCGATCACGATTGCCCAGTGGCGCAGCAGCGCCGCCGACATCGTCGAGCCGGTGATGACCAGCCGGTCGCTGTTGAAGTACCACAGCGCCATCAGCGCAAAGCCGAACGACAGCCACGCCATGCCGCGCTCGCGATCACGCAGCCACACCGCGCCGAACAGGATCGCCAGCGCCGCCACCACGATGACCTCGACATCGATCGCGGTCAGGATCGGCACCGGTGCGGACTGCAGCATGGGCGCAATGTAAGCCGGCGTTGCGGGCGCCGGCTACAGGACAGCGTCTCGGCGTGCGTGCGGCGCGGCATGCCGTCACGCTCGGCGCCGATGCAACGCACGCGCCGGATCAGGCTGGTGGCGCGCGCCGGCGCTGTGCAGGCGCCGGCCTCGGTCGCAGGCGCGCGACACCGGTCCGCGCGGACGGACCCACGTCCGGCTCAGGCCACGCGCCGGCCGCTGCGCCAGACTTCACGCACCGCGGGCAGCCCCTTGATCTCGCGCAAACGCACGATGTCGGCGCGCAGCCCCACGGCGATCTGGCCGCGGTCGAGCAGGCCGCAGGCCTGTGCGGGGTTGAGGCTCACGACACCTACCGCCTCGGGCGCGCTGTAGCCGGCCTCGCGCATCAGGCTCCAGGCCGCCTGCAGCAAGCTGGCCGGCACGTAGTCGCTCGACAGCGCATCGAGCAGACCCTGGCGCGCCAGCGTGATGGCCGCCACGTTGCCCGAGTGCGAGCCGCCGCGCACGACGTTGGGCGCACCCATCACGGTGGACAGGCCGACGCGCTTGGCCTGCTGCGCCGCCTCCAGCGTGGTGGGGAACTCGCTGATCGCCGCGCCGGCGGCCACCGCTTCGTCGACATGCTCGGGCGTGGTGTCGTCGTGCGTGGCCAGCACGATGCCGTGCCGGCGCGCAAAGTGAATGAACCACGCGCGGTTGGGCGCCGCATGCTCGGCCTGGCGCTGTGGAGCGATGCGCACCTCGTGCTCGAACCGTTCGTCGCTCCAGCCCTTCTTGCCGGTGTAGTAGACGCGTGCCTGCTCGATCTGCGACCACTGGCGCTGCCCCGGCGTGTGGTCCATCAGCGAGATCAGCAGCAGCCGCGGGTGCGTCGAGAACGGCTCGAACAGCTCGCGCGCGTTTGGAGCCGGCAGCTCGCAGCGCACATGGATGCGATGGTCGGCGCGCAGCAGCCCGGCGGCTTCGATCCAATCGAGCACATCGAGCAGCGCACTCTGGTCGTGCGCACGAAAGCCATCGCCGTACGGGTCGCCGACGCCGATCGCATCGAGCACCGTGGTGATGCCGGCGGCGGCAATCTCGGCGTCGTGCGCCTGCACCGCGGCCTGCATCGGAAAACTCACCTTCGGGCGCGGCATCACGTGGCGCTCGAGCGCGTCGGTGTGCAGCTCCACCAGACCCGGCAGCAGCCAGTCGCCGCACAGGTCCTGAGCCGTCGACACGTGGCTCGCTTCACTCGCCACGTCATGGATCAGGCCATCGCGCAGCACCACCGTGCCATGCGGCAGCACGCGGTCCGACAGCACGACGCGGGCGCGGGTGAAGATCTGTTCGTGGGTCATTTCAGCGCCCGCTGCAGCTCGATGCATCGCGTGGCCACGGCATCGCGCACTTCCTCGTCGTGGAAGATGCCGACCACCGCGGTGCCGCCGGCCTTGGCCTCGTGGATCAGCCGGATCACCACCTGGCGGTTGGTGGCGTCGAGCGACGCGGTGGGCTCATCGAGCAGCAGCAGGCGGGCCGGCACGACCAGGCCGCGGGCGATGTTGACGCGCTGCTGCTCGCCGCCGGAAAACGTGGCCGGCGGCAGCGACCACAACGACTCGGGCAGGTTCAGGCGCTGCAGCAGCGCGCCGGCCTGCGCCCGCGCCGCGTCGACGCGCGCATCGTCCGCATCGAGCGCATCGTCGAGCGGTGCAGCCGGCTCGGACTGCAGCACTCGCTCGGCCACTACGTCGATCGCCGACACGCGCGGCGGCGCGCGCAGAAACTGGCTCACGTAGGCGATGTCGCGCCGCCGCAGCGCCAGCACCTGCTGCACGCTGGCCTGCGCCAGGTTCACCGGCCCGGTGCCGCCGTGCAACCGGACCTCGCCCGCATCGATGCCGTAGCTGCCGTGCAGGCACTTCATCAGCGTGCTCTTGCCGCTGCCCGAGCGACCGACCAGCGCCACGCATTCGCCGGCCCGCACCTCGAGCGCCACGCCGTGCAGCACCGGCAGGCGCAGGCCGCCGCGCAGGTGCAGCGTGAACGCCTTGGCCAGTCCGGACACCCGCAGCACCGGCACGGGCGGCTGCAACGGCCACGCATCTCTCTTCATCGGACCCTCCGCGCTGGGCGCTTCGGGATTCGCGCTTCGGAGCGGCCGTGCGCGCTCATTGGGCATCCTCCCCGGTATTGACACCGCGAAGGAGAGCAGCCGATGGTGTGACCGACTTCCGTGCCCTCGCGGTGACTGCCTTGCGCGGCTGCCTCTTGAAGGCCCGCATGAGACCCGCGGCGCCGTGGGGTGCCGGAAGGCCACAACGGGCCACTGGATGTAGCGCCACGCCTTGGAAGCTGGAGCGCCGATCAATGAGCTCCCCGTCGCGCCTTCCGACACGGGCAGTCATAGCGCAACTGCTAGGAGTCTGTCTATGAGTGCTGATGTTTCCGTCGGCCTGGACTGGGCCACAACCACGCACGCGGTGTGCATCATCGACGCCACCGGGCACGTGCTCGAGCGCTTCAGCGTCGCTCACGATCGCGACGGCCTGGCCGAGCTGCTGCGCCGGCTGGCGCGCTTTGGCCCGCGCGTGCGCATCGCCATCGAGCGCCCCTCGGGCCTCATCGTCGATGCCTTGGTCGAAGCCGGGCACCAGGTCTTCCCGATACATCCCAACGCCGTGGCAGCCAGCCGGCCGCGCTATCGCAGCCACGGCGCCAAGAGCGATGCCAGCGATGCGTACCTGCTGGCCGATTTGCTGCGCACCGACGGCCATCGCTGGGCGCCGCTGTCGCCGCAATCGGACTCCATCCGCGCCTTGCGCGCGCTGGTGCGTGCGCGCGATGAACTGGTGGCCACCCGCATCGCGTTGGCCAACCAGTTGCGCGCCACGCTGGAGGCCTTCTGGCCCGGCGCTGCGCGCATCTTCGCCGCCGTGGACTCGCCTATCGGGTTGGCGTTCCTGCGCCGCTATCCAGCGCCGGCCATGGCAGCTCGCTTGGGCCAAGTGCAACTCGGGCGCTTCTTGCGCGCCCAGCACTACAGCGGTCATCGCAGCCCTGCGCAACTGCTGGCACGCCTGCGCGCCGCAGCGCCTGGACACACCGGCGCGCTGACCACAGCGGCCATGGGCGATGTCGTGCTGGCCCTGGTGAGCGTGCTCAAGCCCTTGGTCGAGCAACTGGCCTCGCTCACCCGACGCATCGAGCACTTCGTGCACTCGCTGCCCGACGGTCTGATCTTCATGTCCTTCCCGCGTGCAGGGCGCGTGTGTGCCGCTCAGATCCTTGCCGAGATCGGCGACGTGCGCGAGCGCTACCCCAGCGATGATCGCCTCGCCGCCGAGGCCGGTGTCGTGCCGCTGACCTATGAGTCGGGCAAGCGCCGCTGCGTGGGCTTCCGCTGGGCGTGCAATCACCGCTTGCGCCGCGCCATCACCACCTTGGCCGACAACTCCCGTCATGCCAATCTGTGGGCACGCAACATCTACACCGCCGCTCGTCATCGCGGTTGCGACCATCCACACGCCATCCGCATCCTCGCGCGCGCCTGGTTGCGCGTCATCTGGCGCGCCTGGGTCGATCGCAAACCCTACGACCCCCAGCTCCACCTCGGCGCCCTCAAGGCTTCGGAGCACGGAGGTTGACACTGGATGTCTCATGCCGAGACCACCGAGGACACCAGCAGTTGCGTGTAGGCATGCTGCGGGTCGTCGAGCACGCGGTCGGTCAGACCCGCTTCGACAATGCAGCCGTCGCGCATCACCAGCGTGCGCTGCGCCAGCAGGCGCGCCACACCGAGGTCGTGCGTGACGATCAGCGCGGCCAGGTGCAGGCGCCCCACCAGCAGCCGGAGCAGGTCGAGCAGGCGCGCCTGCACCGACACGTCGAGCCCGGACGTCGGCTCGTCCATCAGCAGCAGGCGCGGCCGCGTCACCAGGTTGCGCGCGATCTGCAGGCGCTGGCGCATGCCGCCCGAATACGCGCGCGGCGTTTCGTCGACGCGCGCCTCGTCGAGCTCGACGCGCCGCATCCATTGCAGTGCGCTGGCGCGCAGGCGGCCGTAGTGCCGCACGCCCTGGCCGATCAGCCGCTCGCTCAGATTGGCGCCGGCGCTCACGTCCATGCGCAAGCCATCGGCACCGTGCTGCTCGACGAAACCCCACTCGGTGCGCGCCAGCACACGGCGCTCGCGCTCGCTCAGGGCCTGCACATGACGCCAGCGGTCGTCCGCATCGCGGTAGTGCACCTCGCCAGCGGTGGGCTCGATGCGGCCGGCAATGCATTGCAGCAGCGTGCTCTTGCCCGAACCGGATTCACCGACGATGGCCACCACCTCGCCGGCGTGCAGCTCGAAGGTCGCGTCGCGCAGGGCCCAGCGGTTGTCCGGCACGGCAGCGAAGCGATGCGAGAGGTGGCGCACGCGAAGAATCGGGTCGGTGTCGGGATGCGAGAGCCGGCTCATCCCCGGTCCTCGCGCTGTTCACGACACCAGTCGCTGTCGGAGCATGCAAACAGCCGTTCCCCGTCGGCCATCAGCACTTCATCGAGAAAACTGTCGCGGCAGCCGCACAACGTGCAGGCATGAACCTGCCGCGGCACGCTGAACGGATGGTCTTCGAAATCGAGGCTCTGGACGTCGGTGTACGGCGGGAGCGCATAGATGCGTTTCTCGCGTCCGGCGCCGAACAGCTGAAGCGCCGGCGACTGGTGCATCTTGGGGTTGTCGAAGCTCGGGATCGGCGATGGCGACATCACGTAGTGGCCGTTGACGCGCACCGGGTGGTCGTAGCTTGCATCGATGCGGCCCCAGTGCGCCACGTCTTCGTACAGCTTGACGTTGATCAGCCCGTACTCCTGGGCGCCATGCAGCTTGAGCGCCTCGGCGCGACGCGGCTCGAGCTTGTACAGCGGCTCGGGCTGCGGTACCTGATAGACCAGGATCTGTGATTCGGTGAGCGGCCGTTCGGGGATGCGATGGCGCGTCTGGATCAGCGTGGCCTGCGCCGTGCGCTCGGTGGTCGCGACACCGGTGGTGCGTTGGAAGAACTGGCGGATGTTGACCGCGTTGGTGGTGTCGTCCGAGCCTTGGTCGATCACCTTCAGCACGTCGAGCGGGCCGATCACCGCCGCCGTCACCTGGATGCCGCCGGTGCCCCAGCCGTAGGCCAGCGGCATCTCGCGCGAGCCAAACGGCACCTGGTGCCCGGGCAGCGCCACCGCCTTCAGGATGGCGCGGCGGATCATGCGCTTGGTGCGCTCATCGAGGTAGGCGAAGTTGTAGCCCTCGGCGATCGGCACCGGCGGTGCCGCGCTCACTTGGCACACTCCGTGACCGGCAACTCGGCGTCGGCGGTCGCGCTGCGGACGAGGGCCGACTCGCGCAACGCGCGGATCAGCTGCAGCTCCGACTCGAACGTCACGTGGTGCGGCAGCTTCAGGTGCTGCACGAAGCCCGACGCCTCCACGTTGTCCCCGTGCGGCAGCACAAACTCCTGCTGCTGCGCCGGGCTGGTCTGGCGCTCGCCGAACTCGTCGGCGCGCAACACACGATCGACCAGCGACATCGCCATCGCCTTGCGCTCGCCGTGGCCAAACTGCAGGCCATAGCCGCGCGTGAACTGCGGCGGCGCGCCGGTCCCGCCGACGAACTGGTTGATCATCTGGCACTCGGTCAGCTCGACCTCGCCGATGTCGATCGCGAATCCCAGCTCGTCGGGCACCAGCTCCACGTTGACCTTGCCGTGGCGGATCTCGCCGGCAAACGGATGGCTGTTGGCATAACCGCGCTGCGTCGAATAGCCCAGCCCGAGCACCCAGCCTTCGTCGGCGCGCGCCAGCATCTGCAGCCGCGCCGCGCGCGGCAGCGGGTACACCGGTGGATCGCGCGTGATGTCCGGCGGCGCAGGGTCGCCCGGCGCCGGCGCGGCGGGTTCGATCAGGCTATCGGCAGCCAGCACGTCGAGCGGGCTCTGCGCATCGGTTTGCCGCGGCTCCGCCGTGCCCTCGGGCGCGGGTGCCGGTGTGCCGGCCGGGCGCAGCAACGCGAAATCGAGCAGGCGTTGCGTGTAGTCGAAGCTGCTGCCGAGCAACTGGCCGCCCGGCAGGTCCTTGAAGATCGCCGACACGCGCCGCTGCATGCGCATGCCGGCGGTGGCGAGCGGCTCGGTGCAGGCCAGGCGCGGCAACGTCGTGCGGTAGGCCCGCAGCAGGAACACCGCCTCGATCGGGTCGCCGAGCGCCTGCTTGAGCGCCAGCGCCGCCAGCTCGGGGTCGTACAGCGAGCCTTCGGACATCACGCGGCCCACCAGCAGCGGCAGCTGCTGCGCGATCTGCGACACCTCGAGCTCGCTGACCTGCGGGTCGCCGCGCCGCGCACGGGCGAGCCACGCACGCGACGCCTCGATCGCCTGCTCGCCGCCTTTGACAGCGATGTACATGTCAGCGCCGCCCGGCCGCCCGAAGGCGCTGAAGGCCTTGCAGGCCGCGCTGGTCCTGACGGACCAACCGTTCGCCAGGCGCGGCCGGTCCACTGGACCGTCCACGTCCGCGCTCACCCTTCTCGGGGGGCAGCGAGTAAAGCGAGCGTGGGGGCCTCATGTCAACATCTCCACGCGCGCGCTGCGCGGGATCGCGATCACGTCGCGGCCGCGCGCGAGCAGCATGTCGAACCCGCGCGGAAACTCGCGTTGCAGCGCGACGCGGTGCGTCCAGAAGGCCGCCGGCACGCCGGCCACCTCGAGCAGACGCTCGCCCGGCACGCCGGGGCCGCGCAGCGACAAGCGCTGCAGCGGCGCATCCACCGAAAGGGGCAGCTCGACGATCAACGTGCAGCCGTCCTGCGGCGCCTCGTCGCTGCCGAGCGGCAGCGTGGACCACAGCGCGGCGTTCAGCTGATCGGCGCGCACCGCGACGAACGGTGCGCCCTCGTCCGTTGCGGCCTCGCGCGTGCCGGTGTGAAAGCGCAGCCACGCCAGCACCGACGCATCGCGCAGCGAGCCGTGCAGGCGCACCGTCGTCTCGGCATCGAGCAGGGTCAGCAGCAGCGCCGCGGTGGCGGCGGCCAGTCGCGGCGGCCTGGCATCTTCGGTGGTGGGCAGCTCGGCGGCGCGCCCCGGATGCGACAGCGCCCACAACACGCCGCGGAAACACGCCTGTGTCGCCGTCACCGGCTCGGCAAAGCCGGGCGCGGGCGCCTGCACCGTGCTCACCGGGCGACCTCCGCCTGCAGCGTGAAGAACTGCACCCGCGTGGCCGCGGCACGGCGTTGCGCCTGCGCGCGTTCGGCATCGATGGCCGCGGCCAGCGGCTCGATCACGCTGCGCAGCAGATCGGCCTGATGCGCGCTGTGCTGCAGCAGCGCATCCAGCGCGGCCATCTGGCGCACGCGCCCCACGTCGCGCCCGAGCCGGTAGCCGAGCCCCACGGTCGTAACGCCATCGGGTCCGTCGTAGCGCAGCGCGCAACGCGCGATCGTCGCCTCGCCGAGGTTGAACTGCGCGCCGGCGCCATCGGCGCGCGCGCGCACCATGGCGAGGCCGACTTCGGGCGCACGCAGCGTGCGAAACGCATGCGTGCCGAGTGCGCCGGCAACCAGCCGGTTGAACGGCTCTTGCGGCGCATGCGCCAGCACCGACATCCAACGGCGGCGAAGAGACTGTGCGCGTGATGTCATACGGGTGCCATTGACGGCGCAGAGGATGTCGGCGCTTTGTGAAACGCGTATGACGGTCGCCATGGTCCCGCTCGCTGCCCGCCCGCCACGGCGGTCCAACGAACCGTCGCCGCGTTATGCGCTGTACTGGGTGCCGCCGCGCGAGCACCCGTTGTGGGTGGCCGGCAATGCGTGGCTGGGCCGCAACCCCGAGATGACCGATGGAGGTGTGCCGCCAGATCATGCCGCACAGCCTTGGCACTACGGTTTCCATGCCACGCTGAAGGCGCCGTTTCGGCTGCGCGCCGGCGTCGACCCCAAGGGCTTGTTCCACGAGATCGTGCGCCTCGCGCGCACGTCGGCCGATTTTGCGATGCCGCCGCTGCAGGTGGGCTGGCTCGACGGGTTTCTGGCGCTGCGACCGGCCGCGTCGTTGCACGCCGGGCATCCGTTGTGGCGCCTGGCCGATCGCTGCGTCACCCAGCTCGATCTCTGGCGTGCGCCGCCCGATGCGCTCGAGCGCCGGCGCCGCGAGCGCCAGGCGGTCTCGCGCGAGCACAAGCTGATGCTCGACAGCTGGGGCTACCCGCATGTGCTGGCGCAGTGGCGCTTTCACCTGACCTTGAGCGATGCCGATCCGCCGGATGCATCGGGGTTGCAGCAGCGCGCCGAACGGCACTTTGCCGTCGCGCTGGGTCAACCGCTTCGGGCCGGCGGCGTCGCGCTGTTCGCGCAGCTGCGCGCCGACGGGCCGTTCGTGCTGCTGCGCCGCTTTGCCTTCGGCGCATGATGGCACCGTGAACAACGCCAAACCCAAGCGCATCGAGCCGGTGCCAGAGCCCGCCCATGGCGAGCTCGAGCTCAAGTTCCACGTGCCCGAAGCGGCGCTGACATCGCTGCGCGATGCATTGCGCGCGCATGGGGCACGCTCGCAGCGCCTGCGCGCCCACTACTTCGACACGCCCAACCGCCGCCTGGCGCGCGCGCGCATCGCGCTGCGGCTGCGCCGGGAGGGCCGGCAATGGATGCAGACCCTCAAGGCCGAAGGCCAGGGCATCGCGCACCGCATGGAGCACGAGGCGCGCGTGGTCGGCGCGCCGGGCCGTGTGCCGGCGCTCGACGTGCATCGCCACGACGACAGCGACGCCGGCAAGGTGCTGGCCGCGTCGCTGCAGGCGGCGCCCAACGGTGGCCTGGTGGAGCGTTTTGCCACCGACGTGCAGCGCCTGGCCTGCGTGGTTCGGGCCGAACGCGGCAGCGCCGTCGAGGTCGCCCTCGACCTGGGCCACGTCAGCGCCGGCCAGCGCCGGGCAACGATCGCCGAGCTGGAGCTGGAGCTCCGATCGGGGCCCACACAAGGGCTGTTCGATCTGGCCACCGCATGGATCCGGCACGGCGCCCTGTGGCTGAATGCCACCACCAAGGCCGAACGCGGCGAACGTCTGCTGCAGCCGCAGCAGCCACCGCCGCCCGTCAAGGCGCGACAGCCGCAGCTGGCACACCGCTCCGACGGCGCCACCGTGATGCGTGCCGTGCTGCAGGCCACGCTGCAGCAGGTGATCTCCAACGCCGGCCTGATCGCCGAGGGCAGCGAGCACGCCGAGACCATCCACCAGCTGCGTGTCGGGCTGCGCCGGCTGCGCACGGTGCTGCGCGAGCTGTCGGCGCTGTCCCCGGCGATCGAGCCGGAGTGGGCCACGGTGCTGTCGGCCACCTTCGGCCGGCTCGGGCAACGGCGCGACCACGACGTGGTGTCTGCCGCCGTCCGTCCGTTGCTGCAAGCGGTGTCGGCGCCGCTGCTCACCTGGACGCCGCCCGAGCAGGTGGACCCGGTGGCCGTGGTGCGCGACCCCACGTTTCAGATCACGCTGGTGCAGATCCTCGCGCTGGCGCACGGCGAGGCGGCGCAGTTTGCCGAACTCAGCCCGCAGGCCACTCGAGAGCTGCTGGCCCGGCGGCTCGACGAGCTGCATCGCCAGGTCGAGCGCGACGGCCGGCGCTTTGAACGTTTGCTGCTGGAACGGCAGCATCAGGTGCGCAAGCGTCTCAAGCGCTTGCGCTACCTGGCCGAACTCACCGGCTCGCTGTGGCCGGGACACGCCGTGCAGGCCTACCTCAAGCGCATGAATGCGGCGCAGGATGCGCTGGGCCACCACAACGACGTGGCCGTGGCAGCCGAGGCGTTCCGGCTCGATGCGGTTGAGCGCCCGGCCGCGTGGTTCGCCGCCGGCTATCTGCAGGCGCACCTCTCCGTCACCGCGCGTGCCGCGCGCAAGGCGCTGGTCAAGACGCTCGACTCCAAGCCGTTCTGGCGTTGAGCGCGCGGCGCGGCTGCCCCGTGTCTGCGACGACACGCGCAGCCACAACGAGCCGGCGGCCTCAGCCCGCGCGCAATCGGCGATATCGGAACGATTCGATCAGCGTGTCGCCGCCATCGGCGCGGGTACGCCGTTCTTCGACGACTTCCACCAGGCCCGACGCCGCCATGCGCTTCAGGTCGTTGGCCACGGCATCGAAGACGAACGGGTTTTCCAGCGCGGAACCGGTGCGCGGCAACTCTTCGACGGCACCGATCTGAGATTCCAGGAACACCGTACGGGCGAGGTTCATCGCTTGAGCACCCTCTGCAGCAAAACGGCTGCGCCGACGTGGCACAGCGGGGCGGATGCTAGTGGGCACCGTCCTTGCACACTTTGAAACCCTGCGGAGCGATCAGGATCCATGGCGCGACGGCCAACAGGATCCATGCCCGGCGCGCATGTCCGGCGAAGCGCCGGCTCACGGTTGCAGAAACCTGCGAGATGTGCTCGGTGCTTTCGCGGTCACGGCAGCGCGTCGGGGATGACCGCGGTCGCCTCGATCTCCACCTTGGCGCGGTCTTCGATCAGCGCACGTACTTCGACCGCGGTCATGGCCGCGTTGTACGAACCGATGACCTCGCGGAATACGCGCCCCACTTCCCGGCCGGCGGCGAGGTACTCGCGCTTGTCGGTCACGTACCAGGTCATGCGCACGATGTGCTCGGGCATGCCACCGGCCTCGCGCAGCACGCTGACGATGTTGAGCAGCGCCTGCCGCACCTGGCCGGCAAAGTCATCGGTGTGGAATACGCCTTCGGCGTCCCATCCGATCATGCCGGCGATGAACACCTGGCGACCGCTGGCGACAACGCCGTTGGCATAACCCTTGGGGCGCGGCCAACCGGGCGGCAGCAGCACTTGCATGGGGCTCTCCTTCATGAATCGATCTGCGCGAATCGCATGACCGCGTCGCGCACGTCGGGTGGAACCTCGATGGCCTTGTGCGTCTCCAGCGACGTGGTGACGAGGGTCTGGCGCATGCGCATGCGCACGTCACCGTGCTCTCCAAGGCATTGCAGCGCCAGCGTCAGCGAGTGCGCGCCCAGGCGGCCGACCTCGAGCGCCAACTGCACCGCGTCGCCGAGCCGGCTCACGGCCTTGAACTCGGCTTCGAGCCGCACGGTGGGCAGACCGACACGGCGAGTCGTGACGATATCGCTGTAGCGCACCTGCAGCGCGTCGTTGAACCAATCCTCGACCAGCCCGTTGAACATCACGAAATACTGCGGATAGAACACGATGCCTGCCGGGTCGCAGTCGGAGAAGCGGATGGAGCGCGCGCGCTCGAAACGCTTCATGCGGACATGTCCTTCAGCAGCTCGCGCGCAATGATGAGCTGCTGCACCTCGGTGGCGCCTTCGTAGATGCGCAACGCGCGGATCTCGCGGTACAGCCGCTCCACCGGCTGCTCGCTCACCACGCCGAGCCCGCCCCACATCTGCAGCGCGGCGTCGATCACCTGCTGCGCACCTTCGGTGGCGGCCATCTTGGCCATCGCGGCCTCACGCGTCACCGGCTCGCCGCCGTCGCGCTGCCATGCGGCGCGGTAGGTGAGCAGCGCGGCGCTGTCGATGGTGGTGGCCATCTGCGCCAGCTTGGCCTGCGTGAGCTGGAAGTCGGCCAACGTCTGCTTGAACATGCGGCGCGTGGTCGATCGCCGCAGCGCCTCGTCGAGCGCGCGGCGCGCGAAGCCGAGCGCCGCGGCAGCCACCGACGTGCGGAACACGTCGAGCGTGCGCATCGCCACCTTGAAGCCCTCGCCCGACGCGCCGATGCGCTGCGCGGCCGGCACGCGGCAGCCGGCAAAGCGCAGACGCGCCAGCGGGTGCGGCGCGATCACGTCGATGCGCTCGGCAATCTCGAAGCCCGGCGTGCCGGCGTCGACGATGAAGGCGCTGATGCCTCTTGCAGCCGGCGCTTCGCCGGTGCGCGCGAACACCACGTAGAAGTCGGCGATGCCGCCGTTGGAGATCCAGGTCTTCTCGCCGTCGAGCACGTAGCCGTCGCCATCGGCACGCGCGGCGCACGCCATGGCCGCGACATCGGAGCCGGCTTCGGGTTCCGACAGCGCGAACGCCGCGATCGCCTCGCCGCGCGCCACGCGCGGCAGGTAGCGCTCTTTCTGCGCGTCGGTGCCGGCCAGGCTGATCGCGCCGGAGCCCAGACCCTGCATCGCAAACGCGAAGTCGGCCAGGCCGTCATGGCGCGCCAGCGTCTCGCGCAGCAGGCAGATCGAACGCGTGTCGATCGCCTCGGCGGCGCCGCCGAACGCGGTGCCCGCCACCGCATGGCGCAGCCAGCCGGCGCTGCCCAGCGCGCGCACCAGCGCCTTGCATTGGGCATCGACGTCGGTGCCGTGGTGTCCGGCCACGTTCGCCGCGGCCCATGCGTTCACCTCGCGCGCCAGCGCACGATGCCTCGGCTCGAAGAACGGCCAATCGAGGTATCGGGTATCCGCCATCTCAATTGCCCTCAAAGCGCGGCCGCTGCTTGGCGACGAAAGCGTGGTACGCGCGCGAGAAGTCCTCGGTCAGCATGCACAGAGCCTGCGCCTGCGCCTCGGCCTCGATCGCCTGGTCGATGGTCATCGACCACTCCTGGTGCAGCATCGTCTTGGTGATGCCGTTTGCGAACGTGGGCCCTTCGACCAGTGCACGCGCCAGCGTCATCGCCTCGGTCTGCAGCGCTTCGGGCGCGCACAGCTTGTTGAACCAGCCCCAGCGCTCGCCCTCCTCGCCACCCAGCGAACGCCCGGTGTACAGCAGTTCGCTCGCGCGCCCCTGCCCGACGATGCGCGGCAGCATGGCGCACGCGCCCATGTCACAGCCGGCGAGGCCGACTCGGTTGAAGAGAAACGCGGTCTTGCTGCGCGCCGTGCCGATACGCAGATCGGAAGCCATCGCGATGATCGCGCCGGCTCCGGCGCACACGCCGTCGACCGCCGCGACGATCGGCTGTGGGCAGGCCCGCATCGCCCTGACCAGATCACCGGTCATGCGGGTGAACATCAGCAGCTCGGGCGCCTTCAGGCGGATCAGCGGCCCGATGATCTCGTTGACGTCGCCACCGGAGCAGAAGTTGTCGCCCGCGCCGGCGATCACGACCACATGCGTGTCATCGGCATGCTTCAGGCGGCCGAACAGGTCGCGCAGCTCGGCGTACGAGTCAAAGGTGAGCGGATTCTTGCGCTCGGGCCGGTTCAGCGTGATCTGCGCGATGCCGTCGCTCAGCGACCAGCCGAAGTGCTTGGCCTGATAACCCGCCGCCGGCCGGCGGTTGCCCGCGATCAATGCCGGATCCACACGTAGAGATTCGTTCATTCCTTGTCTCCGGACTGTTGGCCCCCAAGACGCCGGTGGCGTCGACCCCCCAAGGGGGCGTCGTCGCCTAGGGGCGGCCCGGCGGCGACTTGTTCGTTCAACACCAGATGGACGCGCAGCTTGCCGAGCAGGTCGTACAGCTCGGGCACCGCGGCATCGTCGAGGCCTGCGAACAGCTCGACGATCCATTCCTCGTGCTCGCGCGCCATCTCCTCGAAACCGCTGCGCCCTTCGGGCGTCAGCCGCACGATCCAGGCGCGCCGGTCGGTGGGGCTGCTTTCGCGCACCACCAGGCCATCGTGCTCCAGCTCATCGGTGAGGCTGGTGATGTTGCCGCCCGTCACCATCAAGTAGCGCGACAGCTCGCGCATCTTCAGCCCATCGCGATGGCGATAGAGCTGCGCCATGTAGTCGAAGCGCGCCAGCGAGATGTCAAAGCGAGCCCGGAGCCGCCGGCGAATCTCGTTCTCCACGTGCGTGGTGCACGACAGCAGGCGCAGCCACAGCCTGAGCTTGGCATGGTCGCCTTGGCGCGCACGGCCCTCGAGGCCGAGGCCGTTGGCTTCGCGCAGCGCGGTGTGCGAGGGGTCGTTGAGCTTCATTTGTGCTCTTCCCTCGCATGCGCAAGGCCGAGCGAGGCAAGGCCGCGGCCGGGCATGCGCCGGCGCTCGGCTGCGGCTTTGCCGGCACCACCGCGGTGTTGATCGACGAGGACCTCGGTGGTGCTGCGCGGTGGGCGGTACCCGGTGGCGGCGACTTGTGGCGCGGCGAGGAGCGGAGCAGCGCGAGGGGAAGTCCAGACCCGAAGGGGCTGGACCGGCGAGAAGCCATGAAGCAGTGGCCCGTCCAGGGCCGCTGCGAGCGGCATCGCAGCCGCCCTCGTGATGCGAGCACCGCAGCGAAGTCGGCACGCAGCGCCGACCGCGACAGTAGGAGCCGCTACCGGGTACCGCCCGCCGCGCCGCGCCAACGACCGACGGATCACGACTTCACCCCTTGCGCCGCCATCGCCTTCTCGCGCGCGAAGTTGTTCTCCATCTGCTGCTTGGCCGTGCGGTACTGCTTGGGCCAGGCGATGTCGGTAAACCCGATCTTGGCCGCCTCGGTCAGCGTCCACGCCGGATTCGCGAGATGCGGCCGCGCGATCGCACAGAGGTCCGCGCGCCCGGCCGCGATGATGCTGTTCACGTGGTCGGCTTCCGAGATCGCACCGACCGCAATCGTCGCGATGCCGGCCTCGTTGCGGATGCGGTCGGCAAACGGCGTCTGGTACATGCGGCCATAGGTCGGCTTCTGATGCGCGCTGACCTGGCCGGATGAGCAGTCGATCATGTCGGCGCCGGCGGCCTTGAAGGCGCGTGCGATCTGCACCGCGTCGACCGGCGTGATGCCGCCTTCGACCCAGTCGTGCGCCGAGATGCGCACTGACATCGGCAGGTGTTGCGGCCACACCGCACGCACCGCGGCGAACACCTCGAGCGGATAGCGCAGCCGGTTCGCCAGTGTTCCGCCGTAGGCATCGGTGCGCCGGTTGGTCAGCGGCGAGATGAAGCTCGACAGCAGGTAGCCGTGCGCGCAGTGCAGTTCGAGCCAGTCGAATCCCGCCTCGGCCGCGTAACGCGCCGCGCGCACGAAGTCGGCCGTGACGCGCTCCATGTCGGCGCGGTCCATCGCCTTCGGGATCGGGCCGCCGTCGTCCAGGTACGGCACCGGCGACGCCGCGATCACCGGCCAGTTGCCGCTGGGCAGCGGGTAATCGGCGCCGGCATCGTCCCACGGCGCGTTGGTGGAGCCCTTGGCGCCGGAGTGGCCGAGCTGCATCGCGATCTTGGCGTCGCTCTCGCGGTGCACGAAGTCGACGATGCGCTTCCAGGCCTGGGCCTGCGCCTCGTTCCACAGGCCTGGGCAGCCTGGCGTGATGCGCGCCTCGGGCGACGGACACGTCATCTCCGCCACCACCATGCCGGCGCCTCCGAGCGCACGCGAGCCCAGGTGCACGAGGTGGAACTCGCCCGGGATACCGTCCACGCACGAGTACTGCGCCATCGGCGATACCACCACGCGGTTCTTCAACGTGACCGAGCGCACCGTGTAGGGCGTGAACATCGGCGGCACTGCGTTCACCTTATGAAGCCCCGAGCGCTCGTCGAACCAGCGCTCGTAGCCGTCAAGCCAGCGCTTGTCACGCAGGCGCAGGTTCTCGTGGCTGATGCGCTGGCTGCGCGTCAGCATCGAGTACATGAACTGCTCGGGCTCGAGCTGGTCGCAGTAGCGCGCGCCGCACACCTCGAACCACTCCATCGCGTTCCACGCCGCGTTCTGGATGCGCAGCGTCTCGATGCGGCGCGCCTCCTGGTACGCCGGCAGCACCTCGGGGATGTGCTCCGCCTTGTCGCCGAGCCGCTGGAACTGGCGCGCCAGCTCGATGGCGTCTTCGATCGCCAGCTTGGTGCCCGAGCCGATCGCGAAGTGCGCGGTGTGCACCGCATCGCCCATCAGCACCACGTGGCTGCCGTGTTCGTTCTTCAACCACCACTGCTCGCACACCACGCGCTGGAAGTTGAGCCACGCCGAACCGCGCAGGTGCCGCGCGTTGGTCATCAGCTTGGCACCTTGCAGGTTGTCGGCGAACAGGTCCTCGCAGAACGCGATCGACGCCTCCTGGTCGGCCTTGTCGAGGCCGTGCGCGAGCCACACGTGCTCGGGGCATTCGACGATGAAGGTCGTGGTCCCGTCGTCGAACTTGTAGATGTGGGCCTGGAACCAGCCATGCTCGGTCTTGCGGAAGTCGAACGTGAACGCGTCGTACAGCTTGTGGGTTCCGAGCCAGATGAAGCGATTGGGCCGCGTGACGATGTCGGGCTTGAAGGTCGCGGCGTACTTGCTGCGGATCTTGGAGTTGATGCCGTCGCTGGCGATGATCAGGTCGGCGTCGGGGTAGTCCTCGTCCGAATCGACTTCGCGCTCGAACACCAGCTTCACGCCGAGCTGCTCGCAGCGCGCCTGCAGGATATTGAGCAGCTTCTTGCGTCCGATGCCGACGAAGCCGTGGCCGCCCGAGCGCAAGCGTCGCCCCTTGAACAGCAGCTCGATGTCGTCCCAGTGCGCGAACGACTGCTGGATCTCGGCCGCTGTTTCGGCGTCCCAACGCTCCATGTTGTCCATGGTGGCGTCGGAGAACACCACGCCCCAGCCAAACGTGTCGTACGGCTTGTTGCGCTCGACCACGGTGATGTCGTGCGCCGGGTTGAGCTTCTTCATCAGCAACCCGAAGTACAGGCCGGCGGGGCCGCCGCCGATGCAGACGATCTTCATCGAGAGTCCTCACTGCCTATCGTCGATTTGCCGTCGCTTCGCGACGGCGTGGCTCGCGTTGCGCGTGCCGGCCGCTCCCAGGCGGCGCTCGTGACGCCACGCTCGCGCAGCCGGTATTTCTGCACCTTGCCGTTCTCGGTGCGCGGCAGGTCGTCCATCAGTTCGATGTAGCGCGGGATCGCAAAGTGCGGCAGGCGCGGCTCGCAGAACGCGGCCAGCTCCTGCGGCGCACAGCGCTGGCCGTCGCGCAGCACCAGCGCGGCCATCACCTCGTCTTCGGCCAGCTCGGAGCGCACCGCGTACACCGCCACGCTGGCCACCGCCGGATGGCTCAGCAGCACCTGCTCCACCTCGTACGACGAAATGTTCTCGCCGCGTCGCCGGATCGCGTCCTTGATGCGGTCGACGAAGCGGAACGCGCCGTCGGCCTCGCGCACCACGCGGTCGCCGGTGTGGAACCACAGGTTGCGCCACGCCTCGACGGTTTTCTCCGGCATGCCGAAGTAGCCGCTGGCAAAGGCGAACGGCTCGTCGGCGCGCAGCACCAGCTCGCCTGCGACGCCGGCCGGCAGCTCGACGTCGTGCTCGTCGACCACGCGTGCAACGAAGCCGGGCTGCACCCAGCCCATCACACCACGGCCTCGCGCCTCGCGCGTGGATGCGATCGCGAAGTTGGTTTCGGTCGAGCCGTAGCCTTCGAGCAGCGTGACGCCGGTGCGCGCTTGGAACGCCTCGGCCGCAGCCGCGGGCACGCCGGGGCCTAGACCGATGCGCACGCGGTGCTCGCGCTCGTCTCCGCTCGCGGGCTGCGCCAGCAGCATCGGCACCATCGCGCCGAGCAGGTAGACCACCGTGGCGTCCGCTGCCCGCATCGCGGGCCAGAAGCCCGAAGCCGAAAAACGCGGCTCGTAGACCACGCGGCAGCCGGTCACCAGCGCCTGCGCGAAGGTGTTGAGCGCGTTGATGTGGAACAGCGGCAGCGTGGTGCACAACACGTCGCCGGCGTCGAGCCCGAGGATGCGCGCACTGTTCACGCCCCACCAGTGGAACTGCGCGTGCGGGCAGATGACACCTTTGGCCGGCCCGGTGGTACCCGATGTGTAGAGGATGGCGAGCGGGTCGCCGGGCTGCACCGGCTCCGGCTCGATCGCCTGGCCACGCGACGGCCAGGCGATGCTAGGCACGGTCCCGACCGCAGGCTCCGCCGCGCCGATGACCCAGATGGCCCGCAGCGCAGTGCGCGACAGATCCACCGTCGCGAGCCGCTGCACGAACGGCGCCTCGATCACCAGCAACCGCGCGCCGCTGTTGGCGAGGAAGTACTCGAGTTGCGGCCCCATCGATGCCGTGTTCACCGGCACCGCCACCGCACCGATCCAGGCGCAACCGAGGAACGCCTCGAGGAACTCGATGCGGTTGCCGCACATCAGCAGCACGCGGTCGCCGCGCGCCACGCCGGCGGCGCGCAGCGCCGCGCCGCGGCCCGCCGCGGCCTCGCAGGCATCGTGCACGTTCCACGAGACGTCACCGAACGCGACCAGCGCACGCCCGGCGCCACGCCGCAGCATCGCCGGCAGCGTGCGCTCGGGTGGCGGCAGCGCGTCAATCGTCATCGGTACCTCCGCCGAGGTAGGTGGCCTGCACGCGCGGATCCTTGGCCAGCGCCGACGACTCGCCGCTGAGCGCGATCTCTCCGGTCTCGAGCACGTAGCCGTGGTCGGAGCTCTCGAGCGCGGCGCGCGCGTTCTGCTCCACCAGCAGGATCGAGACACCATCGGCGCGCAATCCGCGCACGATCGACAGGATCTCCTGCACGATCAGCGGCGCCAGGCCGAGGCTGGGCTCGTCGAGCATCAGCAGGCGCGGCGCCGACATCAGCGCGCGGCCCAGCGCGAGCATCTGCCGCTCGCCGCCCGACAAGGTGTCGGCGCGCTGCGCGCGCCGCTCCGCCAGGCGCGGAAAGCGCGCATACACGGCGTCGAGCCGCCCGCGCAGCGCAGTGGCGCCGGCGCGCTTGGCGTAGGCACCGAGCATCAGGTTGTCGAGCACCGACAACTCGCCGAACAGCTCGCGCTTCTCGGGCACCAGCGTCAGGCCGCGCTCGACGCGTGCCTCGACATCGAGGCCCTCGAGGTTCTCGCCGTCGAAGCGCAGCGTGCCCTTGGACGGCAGCAGGCCCATCGCGGCGCCGAGCAGCGTGGTCTTGCCGGCACCGTTGGGGCCGATCACCGAGACGATCTGCCCGTGCGCCAGCTGCAGCGAGACGCCGCGCACCGCATCCACCTGGCCGTACGAGACGTGCAGGTCGCCGATCTCGAGCATCACCGTGCTCATCGTCCCGCTGCCCCGTTCTCTGTGGCCAGCGCAGGCGCTGCATCGGCAGCCGCCGGCGCGGGCTCGACCGCGGCGCCGAGGTAGGCCGCCTGCACCATCGGATCGGCACGCACCGCGGCCGGAACGCCTTCGACCAGCTTGGAGCCGAAGTTCATCACCACCAGGCGATCGACCAGCTTCATCACGAAATCCATGTCGTGCTCGACGATCAGGATCGTCACGCCGTCGGCGCGCAGCTTGCGCAACAGATCGGCCAAGGCCTGCTTCTCCTGGCGCCGCAGCCCGGCCGCCGGCTCGTCGAGCACCAGCAGCACCGGATCTCCGGCGAGCGCGCGCGCGATCTCGAGCAGCCGTTGCGTGCCCAGCGGCAGGCTGCCCGCCAGTTCGTGCGCACGCTCGCGCAGGCCGATGCGCTCGAGCTGCGCCAGCGACTCGGCCATGATCTGCGCCTCTTCGCGACGGTCGAGCCGCAGGCCGGCGGCCAGCACCCCTGAACGCGTGCGGCCGTGCGCGCCGAGCGCCACGTTGTCGAGCAGGTTCATGTTCGGCCTCAGCTTCACGTGCTGGAAGGTGCGCGCCATGCCCCGGTTGGCGACGCGGCGCTGCGCGACGCCAGTGATGTCCTGGCCCAGGAACTCGACGCGGCCCGAGGTCATCGGCGCGGTGCCGGTCAGCAGGTTGAACATCGTCGACTTGCCGGCACCATTGGGGCCGATCAGGCCGACGATCTCGCCGGCGCGCACCTCGAAGCTCACATCGTTGACGGCCACCAGGCCCCCGAAGCGCTTGACCGCGTTGTGCACCGCGAGCAGTCGCTCGCCGCGCACGGGCAGCGTGCGGCGCGGCAACGGTGCCGCCTGGGCAGGTGACAACGACACCGGCGCGGGCGCCATGCGCTTGTGCGTCCAACGCATCACCCAGCCCATGACGCCGCCGCGCGCATGGTGCAACAGCAGGATGAACAGCAGCGCGAACACCACCGCCTCGAAGCGCCCGCCCGCCGACGTGAAGATCGGCAGCACGTCCTGCACCGCGTTCTTCATCACCAGCACCGCGGCCGCGCCGACCAGCGCGCCGCCCAGGTGGCCGAGCCCGCCGGCCACCGCCATCAGCAGGTACTCGATGCTGGCGCGCACGTCGAACGGCGCCGGGCTGACGAAACGGTTGGCGTGCGCGTAGAGCCAGCCGGCAAGTCCGGCCAGCAGCGCCGCCAGCACGAACAGCATCAGCCGCACGCGAAACGCATCGGCGCCCACGCTGGCCAGCAGGATCGCGCCGCCGCGCAGGCCGCGCGCCGCGCGCCCCGGGCGCGACTGCAGCACGTTGTGGCAGAACAGCACCGCCAGCCCGACCAGCAGCCAGATCAGGTAGTACACCGCGCGCGGATCGGACAGCGACACGCCGAACAGCGCGATCGGCGGCACGTTGGAGATGCCGGTGTGGCGCCCCAGCGCTTCGATGTTGCCGAACAGCAGCGCGATCGACAGCCCCCACGCGATGGTCGACAGCGGCAGGAAGTGTCCGCCCAAGCGCAAGGTCAGCGCGCCGATGGCCAGCGCCGCCACGCCGGTGAGCAGCAGCGCCAGCGGCAGCCCGAGCCACGGCGACCAGCCCTGCACGGTGCTGAGCCACGCGCTGGTGTAGGCCGCGATGCCGACGAACGCGGCCTGGCCGAACGAAGTGGCGCCGCCGACGCCGGTGAGCATCACCAGCCCGAGCGCCACCAGCGCGCCGATGCCGATGTCGTTGAGCAGCGAGACGCCGAAGCGCCCCATCAGCGCCGGCGCAACGGCCAGCGCCACGACGGCGGCGACAACCCCCCACATCCGCCGCGTCATCGACGATCCTCCGCGCTGCGCGCTACGGTATTGGCTGCGCCATCACAAGCGCTTCGCGCAGTTGTGAGTCTTCGCCGCAACTTCGTTGTCGCCTCGGGAGCGGCCCAGCGGCTCATGTCTCGATCTCCTCCTGCTCTTCCTCGGCGTGCCGCGCCAGCGCCGAGCGCAGCAGCAACACCGGGATCAGCAGGCTGAACACGATCACGTCCTTCAGCGCTCCGCTCCAGAACGAGCCGAAGCTCTCCACCACGCCGACGGCGAGCGCGCCGATCGCGGTGAGCGGATAACTGACGAGCCCGCCGATGATGGCGGCGACGAACGCCTTCAGTCCGATCAGGAAGCCCGAGTCGTAATACATCGTCGTGATCGGCGCCACCAGCACGCCGATCAACCCGGCCAGCAGAGACGCTGCTGTGTAGGCCAGCAACGCGGTGCGCGCAGGCCGGATCCCGACCAGCCGCGCGCCGACGCGGTTGACCGCGGTGGCGCGCAGCGCCTTGCCGGCCACCGTGCGCTCGAAAGCCAGGAAGAACAGCCCGCTCAGCACCACCGCCGAGGCCAGCATCAGCATCACCTGCCCGCTGACCGGAAAGCCGCCGGGCAGCGTGATTGCGCCAGCGGCCAGCGGCGCGGTGCGAAAGCCCTCGGGGCCGAAGAACAGCAATCCGAGCCCCGACAACAAGAAGTGCAGCGCGAGCGACGCGATCAGCAGCACCAGCACCGACGCGTCGGCGATCGGCTGCAGCGCCACGCGCGCCACCAGCGGCGTGATCGGCACCACCAGCGCGACGGCCAGTACCACCGACAGCGCATGCGGCAGCTTGCCGCCATACATCGACGCGCAGGCCCACGCCAGCGCACACGGCAGCAGCGGCAGCACGCCCCAGCCGAGCACGGCGCGCGGTATGCGCGCGGTCTCGCCGCGCCGCACCAGGCTCCACACCTCGGCCACCACGGCCAGCAGCGCCAGCATCGCCACCAGCCCCACGGTGGGCGGCAGCCGCCCGACCTCGAACGCCGCCAGGCTCAGCGCGGCGAACGCGGCCACGTCGCCGAACGGCACGAAGACCACCCGCGTGACCGAGAAGATCAGCACCAGCCCGAGGCCGGCCAGCAGGTAGATCGCACCGTTGGCGATGCCGTCGATGCCGAGGATGAGGGCGACGTCCCAGGTCATGTCAGCCTCCGCCGAGCCGCCTCAAGGAGGCTGAAGCCCCCTCGGGGGGCAGCGAACGAAGTGAGCGGGGGGGTCTCATGACTTGCTCTGCGTCACGGCACCAGCTTCCACTGGCCGCCCTCGAGCTTGACGATCACGCGGGCGCGCTCGTCCACGCCGTACAGGTTGCCTTGCTTGAAGTTGTAGACGCCGTGCGTGCCGATCACTTCCTTGGCGCTGAAGATCGCATCGCGCAACGACTGGCGGAACGCCGCGCTGCCGGGCTCGCCCTTGGCGCGCGCGACGGCATCGGCGAACACCATGTAGGCGTCGAACGAATAGGCCGAGAACGCATCGGTGGTGGGCGCGTTGTTGACCTTCTGGAACGTGCTGCGGAAGTCGAGCGCGAGCTTCTTGGTGGGATAGTCGTTGGGCAACTGCTCGGCCACGATCACCGGGCCGGTGGGCATGTAGCTGCCGTTGGCCGAGGCGCCCGCCACGCGCACGAAATCGGGGTTGATCAATCCGTGCTGGCCGTACACGCCGCCCTTGAAGCCGCGCTCGGCCAGCGCCAGGTACGGCAGCGCGCCGGGCGTGCCCGAGCCGCCGGTCATCACGGCATCGGGCCGCGCGGCGACGATCTTGAGCACCTGGCCGGTCACCGACTGGTCCGAGCGCGCATATCGCTCGTTGGTCACGACCTTGATGCCGGCCGGCTCGGCCGCCTTCATCAGCGAGTTGTAGACCAGGTCGCCCCAGGCGTCGGTGAAGCCGATGTAGCCCACGGTCTTGACGCCGTCGCGCTTCATGCGCGCGACCACGGCGTCGATCATCAGCTGCGGCGGCTGCGCGACCGTGACGGTCCAGTCGCTCTCGGCCGGCGGCAGCGAGATCGGCGACAACCCGATCATCGGCGTCTTGCTCTCGCGCCCCACCTGCGAGATCGCGATCGTGGCCGGCACGCCCGACGATCCCATCAGGATGTCGACCTTCTCCTCCTCGACCAGCTTGCGCGCGTTGCGGCCGGCATTGGTGGGATCCGAGCCGTCGTCGAGCACGATCAGCTGCACCTTGCGGCCGTTGATCTCGGGCTTGTAGGCCACCGCCGCCTGCATGCCCTTGGCATACGGGATGCCAAGCGACGAATTCGGGCCCGACAGCGACACGCTCAGGCCGACCTTGAGGTCAGCGGCGAGCGTTGCTGCGGCGAAGGCCAGGGCCCCTGTGGCCAGTGCCGCGTTGCGAATCAAGGTTGTCATGTCGGCATCTCCGATGGGTTGGATGGACGAACGTCACGGGAACAACTGGATCGCCGGCAGCGCAGCGCCGGCATTGAGCAGATCGACTCGCTTGAACGCGATCCGCCAACTCTCCTCGCGCCGCACCAGCCGGTGCCGCGCCACGCCGGCGAGCATCAACTGCTGCTCGCCGCGCGATTCGACATAGATGAAGGGTGTGTGCAACTCGCAGCTTCCGGCTGCGAGATCGGCCTGTACGACACGAGGCTGCTGCAGCACGTGCTGGCAGCGGCTCGGCGGGTGCTGCGAATGCGCTTTGGGGCTCTTGAGGCGCTCGACGCGCAGCTTCAGCAGGAGCTTGTCCTCGTCGGCCAGCGCGTTGTGCTGCGCGTCTTCGGCCTGCGCGGCGCCTTGCAGCGGGATCCAGTAGCGGCAATCGTCGGCGAACAGGGCGAGCCATTCATCGAAGCGGCGCGCGTCGATGAGCGCGGCTTCGTGCACGATGAGATTGCTCAACTCGCGCTCAATGGTGGAGTCGATCATTCGGCCACTCCCACGCAAACACCGAGCAAGGCAAAGCCGCGGCCGGGTATTCCACGACGCACACCACGAGCGTCTCTGCGCGGTGGGCGGTATCCGGGGTGGGCGACTTGTGGGGCGGCGAGGAGCGGAACGCAGAGAGGGGAAGTCCGGGCCCGCAGGGGCCGGACCGGCGAGAAGCCATGAGGCAGTGGCCCGTTCAGGGCCGCTGCGAGCGGCATCGCAGCCGCCCTCTCGGAGTGAGCACCGCTGCGAAGTCGGCGCGCAGCGCCGACCGACCCAGTAGGAGCCCGCCCCGGGTACCGCTCACCGCGCCGCGCCACACGCTGATTGGAGGCTTCCACGAGCTTCACATCATCCCCAACGTCATGAACTTCACCCAGGCACGGAACTGGTTGCGCATCAACAGCTCGTTGGTGCCACCGACTGTGGCCGTGCTCTGCTCCAACTCCCGAGCATCGAAGCCGCGGTGCAGGCTGATCCATTCGTTGCCGTCGGCGCGCAGGCCCTGCTGGATGCTTTCGAACAGGTGCACGTCGTCGTGCGCCACCACCGACATCGGCGAGAACACGAGGCGGTTGTAGGTGAGCGAGCGCTGGAACAGGATGTCAGGGGCGCCCTCGACGCGGAAGCTCCAGGCCTCGATCAGCGTGCGGTCCACCGCCAGCGGCCGGATCACGCGGATGGCTTGCGGCGAGCCCTTGAGCGCCAGGCTCGGGAAGCACAGCGCGTTCTGCGGCGAGCGCTCCAGGATCTCGGCGGCGCGTGCGTCGCCGTGCGCGGCGCGCATCGCGGCCTCGTACTCGGGCAACGCGGCGTAGCCCGAGTGGATGCTGAAGTTGACGCCGAGCAGGCTGTGGCCATTGGGATAGACGCGACCGCCCATGCGGTCAAAGAAGTCGTAGCTGGCGGCGAACGGCAGGATCTGCTCCATCGCCATCGGCTTCGGCGCATCGGTGGGCTGGCCCTCCCACAGCCGGCCCGCTGCTGCGGTGGCCGACTCGTGCGTCGAGGGTGGATGCACCGTGTCGTTGATGTTCTCGAGGTACATCTTCCAGTTGCAGTGCACGATGTTGCGCAGCACGCCGCCCTCGATGCGCAGCTTGCCCACCGGCGAGCGATCGACCAGGTTGTCGATCGCGCGCAGCGCCTCGCCGAAGTAGCTCTCGAAATCGGGGCCGGCGTCGCCGAGCTTGATGAACACGAAGTCGCGATACACCGCCACGTGCGGCACGGCGCTCATGCCGCGGCCCGATTCGCATTCGTGCAGCCGCGTGCCCTCGTAGCCCGCCTTGATCGGCACCGCGAGCGGTGCACCGTCGAGCTTGTAGGTCCAGGCGTGGTACGGGCAACGGAAGAAGCGGCCCACGTTGCCGCTCTCGTCGCTCACGAGGCGCGATCCCTTGTGCGCGCAGCGGTTGTAGAGCACGCGGATGCCACCGTCGCTCTGGCGCACCATGACCAGCGGGCGGCCGGCGATGTCCTGCGCGAAGTAGTCGCCGGCGTTCGGCACCTGGCTGGTGTGGCCGTAGTAGAGCCAGGTGTGCACGAAGAATTGTTGCTGCTCGAGCGCGAACAGCTCGGGGCTGATATACACGTCGCGGTGCACGCGATCGTCCTTCACGAGCGCCGCGATGTCGCTTGCCGTGTGGCTCAAAGCGTGAGCCCTCCCACGCTGCTGCCGCCGCACACGTACAGCACCTGCCCGGTGATGAAGCCCGCCGCCGGGTCGGCAAAGAACGCCACGGCGCGCGTCACGTCGGCCGGCTCGCCGATGCGCTGCACCGGGATCGATGCGGCGAGCTTCTTCTCGCGCTCGCTGCCGGCCGGGATCACGTCATAGAACATGTCGCTGTGGATCGGCCCCGGCGCCACCACGTTGACCGTGATGCCGTCGGCCGCCAGCTCCAGCGCCCAGGTGCGCGCCATGCCGAGCATGCCGGCCTTGGTGGCCGAATAGCTGGTGCGCGTCTGCGCGCCCAGCGCGGCGCGCGACGACAGCAGCACCACACGGCCGAACTTGCGCTGGCGCATCGCCGGCAGTGCGGCCTGCACGAGCTGGATCGCCGCGCCCAGGTGCAGCTCCACCAGCGCGCCCAGGTCGTCGAGCTGCACCTCTGACAGCAGCGCGGGCCGGATCACGCCGGCGTTGTGAATCACCGTCGTCAGTGCAAAGCGCCGCGCCAGCTCCTGCACTGCCTGCGCGGTGGCGGCACGGTCCATCAGATCGACCTCGATGTCGTGCATGCGCGCGTGGTCGATCCCGCTCGCGCGCCGCGCCAGCGACACCACCTCGTAGCCGCGCACGAGCAGGTCTTCGCATATCGCGCGGCCGATGCCGACGCTGCCGCCGGTGACGACTGCGACGTCGAGATCAATACTCATGATCCCTGCTCCACCAATGCCAGCACACGCAACGGACTGCCGCTGCCCTTCTCGATCTTCAGCGGCGGGCAGATCAGCACCGCGCCGGTGGGCGGCAGCAGGTCGAGGTTGCTCAGGCACTGCAGACCGTAGCGGCCGGCGCCATGCATGTAGTAGTGGCACGGATACGGCGGCCGCAGGTGGTAGCCCTGGCCGGCGTCGGTGCCGATGGCCTCGGAGCCGAAGCCGAGCACGCCGCGCTGCTCGACCAGGAACTTCACCGCCTCGGCGCTCGGGCCGGGCGTGTGCTGGCCGGTCTCGTCGAAGTTCTGATAGGCCTCGGGGTCCTTGCGTTTGGACCAATCGGTGCGCATCAGCACCCATGCACCTTCCGGAATGCGGCCGTGCCTGGCCTCGAACGCCTCGATGTCGATCACGCCGAGCAGGTAGTCCGGATCGGCCTTGGCCTGCTCGGAACAATCGATGACGCAGGCCGGCGCCACGAAGTGCTGCGCGGGAATGGTGTCCACCGAATTGTTGGGCAGGTCACGGCCCGAGATCCAGTGGATCGGCGCGTCGAAGTGCGTGCCGGTGTGTTCGCCGCAGGAGAAGTTGTTCCAGTACCAGCCGGGCCCGCGCTCGTCGTAGTGCGAGACCTCCTCGATGCGAAACGGCCAGCACTGGCCCATCTCGGGGGGCAGCGCGATCTGCGGGAAGTCGGGCGTCAGCGTCTGCGTCAGGTCGATCACGCGAATGCGGCCGCTGGCGAGCGACGCGACGAGGCCGGTGAGCACTTGAGAGGTCATGGTCACTGGCCTCCTGCCGCGAGCTCGCGCTCGAGCACCTTGGGGTTGTCGCGCCAGCGTTCGAGCCACTCCTGCGCCACGTCGCCGGGGTAGACGTCTTCCACGCCATCGCGCAGCGCCTTGACGATCGCACTGGCGAGCGCGGCAGGCGCCACCTTCGGCGGCGGCAGGTTCTGATTCCACTCGTCGTCGATCGGCCCGGGGAACACGTTGATCACGCGGATGCCGGCCGGCCGCATCTCGGCGCGCTGGCACTGCGCCAGCGAATAGGCCGCGGCCTTAGACGCGGAGAACGTGCCGTGCGGCGGGAAGTTGGAGAGCGCGTAGATCGACAGCAGGTTGACCCACGCCGCGGCATGCGTCACGCCGTCGGCCGAGCGGCCCTTGAGCGCCGGGCCGAACTCCTGCGCCAGACGCAGCGCGCCGAAGTAATTGATGTCCATCTCGGCCTTGGCCACGTCGGTGCCGCGCCGCGCCGCGATGCCGAACGCGCGGTGCACCTCGGCGTTGTTGATCACGATGTCGACCTTGCCGCCGATCTCGCCGGCCAGTTCGGCCACCGAGCGGCCATTGGTCAGGTCCAGCGGCACCAGCGTGACCTGCGGCAGCGCGGTGATGTCGTCGAAGCCGGGCAGCTTCTTCCACGGCTCGGCATGGCCGACCCAGACGATGTCGGCACCGGCCTTCACCAGCGCGTGCACGATCGCCTGCCCGACCGCGGTCTTGCCGTCAGTGACGAGCACCTTGCGGAACTTGGGGTCGCTGGTCATCTCGCGCAGCATCGGGTCGTCAGCCATGTGTTCGCTCCCTTGTTGGGGAAATCCGATCAGCACCGCCTGCCCGGCGCGGTCGAGCCGCGCGCCGACGTGCACGCGCGCCGGCGCGTCGCCGACCTCGCGGTGCACGTGCACCATCAGCGACGGGCCGGCGTCGAGGTGCACCAGCCCCAGACGCCATGGCAGGCGCTCGCGGAAGAACAGGTCGTTGCTGTGGTGCAAGGTGGTGAGGCCGAGCAAGGTGCCTTCACCCGTTTGTGCGCGCCATTGCAGGCGTGCCGACAGGCAACGGTGGCACGCCTCGCGCGGCGGGTATTGCACGGCGCTGCAGTCGCCGCACACCTGCAGCTCGAAGCGGCCCTCGGCCGCGGCTGCCGTCATGCCGAGCGCCACGCGGCTGCGCCCCCACGGCGGCAGGTTGATCTGCCGCGTGCGCAAGACCGGGTTCTTGCGCTTGGGTTTCATCAGCGGCATCGTCATGGCGCTGTTCCGAGAATGACGGCGCCGGTGCACAGGCAGCGGTCGTAGGTGACCATGCCGAAGCCGGTGACGAGGCCGAGCTTGGCGTCCTTCACCGCGCGCGCACCGGCTTGCCCGGTGAGCTGGCGGATCGCTTCGGTCATGCCGAGAAAGCCACCGGCCGCGCCGGCCTGGCCCACCGACAGCTGCCCGCCGCTCGTGTTGTTGGGGAACGTGCCGTCGTGCGTCAGCGTCTGTGCGCGGACGAACGCGGGCCCGCTGCCCTTGTCGCAGAAGCCCAGATCCTCGAACTGCGTCATCACGATGACCGGGTAGTCGTCGTAGGTCTGCACGAAGTCGACATCGGCCGGCGTGGCGTCGGCCTGCGCGTACAGCTCGTCGCGGTCCACGCGCCAGCCGCCGCGCACGAAGATCGGGTCGTCGGCATAGGCGTTGTGGCGCTCGATCGCGCCGCGCACCAGCGCGTGCGGCAATCCGAGCTCGCGTGCCTTGGGCTCGCGCATCACCAGAAAGGCCTCGGCGCCGGCACACGGCATCACGCAGTCGAACAAGTGGATCGGCTCGGCGATCGGCCGGGCTCCCATGTATTCGTCGAGCGTCAGCGGCTTCTTGAACAGCGCATTCGGATTGTTCAGCGCGTTGGCGCGCTGGGCCACCGCGATGCGGCCGAAGTCTTCGCGCGTGGCCCCATATGTGCGCATGTAGTTCGCGGTGATGAACGCGAAGATCGAGTTCGGCCCACCCGAGCCATACGGGTAGCTGGCGTCGCGCGCAAACTGGCTGAACGAGCCGAGCGTGAGACGGAACGAGTCGACATGGTTGGTGTCGGCCGCCACGCAGGCCACGATGTCGGCGTCGCCCGCCTGCACCGCGCGCGCCGCGCGCCGCAGCGCCATCACGCCCGACGCACCCCCGGTAGGGATGTGATCGAGCCAGCGCGGCGACAGGCCCATGTGCTGCGTGACCCCCACCGCCGTGTCGGGCGCGAGCGAGAAGCTGCTCACGGTGAGGCCGTCGATCTGCTGCTTGGCCAGGTGCGACGCGTCGAGCAGCGCGTGCAGCGCCTGGCCGATGAACCAGTGCGCGTTGTGCGTCGAATAGCGCACGTACGGCACCGTCACCGGCACGGCGACCGCGACGCCTTCGTACGACATGCGTCCACCGCGCGTCATCGACGAACCTCCGTGCTCCGCACTGCGGTGCGGGCCCCCGGGCCTGTCAAGGCCCCTGCGAGTCCGGGAGCGGCCGAGCAGGGCCTCATGTCGCCCTCTTCTTCATCGCCGTGGTGTCGATGCAGTGCGGCTGGCCGACCACCGCGGCCGCCAGCACGCGCAGCTCGCCGCGCTGCACCTTCTGCGACGCGGTGAGCGGCAGCGCATCGACGAAGGCCACGTAGCCCGGCGCCTTGTAGTACGCCAGGCGCGCCAGGCACCAGTCGACGATATCGGCCGCGGCGGCGCGGCGCGCATCGGCATCGGCCGCGATGCCGTCGCCGACGATGCATGCCAGCACCTCGTCGCCGCGCATCGCGTCGGGCACCGGCGCCACCGCCGCCGCCTTGACGCGCGGGTGCTGCAGCAGCACGCTCTCGACCTCCACCGCCGAGATGTTCTCGCCGCTGCGGCGGATCACGTTCTTGCGCCGGTCGATGAAGTGCAGCTGCCCTTCGGCGCCTCGGCGCACGATGTCGCCGGTGTGGAACCAGCCGCCGGCCCAGGCCTCGTCGGTCGCGGCCTGATCCTTCAGATAGCCGGCGAAGAAACCGTCGCGCGGGTCGCTGCCCGCGTGGCGCACCAGCAGCTCGCCGGGCTCGTCGATGCCGACGGGTTCACCGTTCTCGCCGACCAGCTTCACCTCGACATCCGCGCCTTCGCGGCCGAAGCAGCTCGTGCCGACCTGCCGTGGCTCGCGGTTGGCAATCACCACCGCGCCGGCACCGGTCTCGGTCATCGCCCACGCTTCGAGCAGCGGAAACCCGAAGCGCGCCTCGAAGGCCGCATGCAGGCTGCGATCGACACCCGCGCCAAAGCCGAAGCGCACCGCGTGTTCACGGTCCTGCGCAGCGGCTTGCGCCTTCATCAGCATCGCCGGCATCACGCCGAGGTAATGCACAACGGTGGCACGCGACTCGCGCACGCTCTGCCACCAGGTCTTGGGATGGAAACGGTCGAGCGCGATCAGGCAGCCGCCGGTCATCACCATTGCCAGCGTCGAGTACGCCATCGCGTTCATGTGCACCTGCGGCAGCGGCGTCAGCAATCGCTCCTGACCTTCGCGCAGCTGCGCCAGCCCGCCGATGGCGGCGTACCAGGCGCCGGCATGCAGGTAGTAGCGGTTGGGCAGGATGCAGCCCTTGGGCCGGCCGGTGGTGCCCGAGGTGTAGAGCAGCGCGCACTCGGTGCGGATGCCGATCGGCGCGTCGGCCCGTGGGGCCACGAAAGGCGCAGGCGGCGGCGTGTCGTGCGCGCGCATCACCGCCATCGTGCGCCGCGCGGCGCCGGCGGCGGCATGCAGCGCCTCGTGCCGCGTGGCCGACGCGACCGCGAGCGCGATCTCCGAGTGGCCCACGAGGTACTCGAGCTCGGCCGATCGCAGCTCCGCGTTGATCGGCACCACCGACACGCCGAGGCCGTTGAGCGCGAACCAGTGCACGAAGAACTCGGGCCGGTTCTCCAGCAGCAGCCCCACGCGATGGCCATGCCCGTAGCCGGCGGCCGCATACGCGGCGCGCAAGGCGTCGACGCGCCGCTGCATGTCGGCATACGAGATCTCGCCCGCCAGGACGCCGTAGACATCGGCCGTCTCGGGCAGCACGCACAGGAACGGCAACGCGCCAAAGCGCTGCGCCGACGACGCGAACGCCTGGGCGACGGTGACGCCGGCCGATGTCATCGTTACATGAACAGGTTGATGTTGCCGAACGCCGCGTCGCAGTTGACGAGGTCGACGCGCTTGAGCCGGATGCGCAGCTTGCCGTCGACCGCCACCAGCTCGTGCGTGGCCCAGCCGGCAAAAAGCGTCATCTCGTCGAGCCGCGTCTCGACGTAGTGGAACGGCGTGCGCACCGTGTAGCGACCGGCATCACGATCGGCGCTCTCCACGCTCGGCTGCTGCAGCAGATGGTGGCAGCGGCTGCGCGGCTGCTGCGAGTAGGTGCGTGCGCCGCCCAGGCGCTCCACGCGCACGCGAAGCAGCAGCTTGTCCTCGTACATCAGCGATGCGTGCAACCGTGCATCCTGCTGGCCCGGCGCCAGCGGCATCCAGTAGTGGCCGTCGTCGGTGAACAGATCGAGCCACTCGTCGAAGCGCTGGTCGTCGAGCAAGCGCGCTTCGGCATAGACGAAGTCGATGAGCTCCTGGTTGGTCATGTCGCCCCCTTGGCCCTACGGGCCTTCCCCCCGAGGGGGAGCCATCGCCTTCGGAACGGCCGTGCGGTGATCACGCCACCGCCTCCTGGCGCATCGACGCCAGCATGTAGCGGCTCCAGGCGCGGAACTGGTTGCGCATCTGCCACTCGTTGGTGCCGTTGGTGGCCACGTTGGTCTGACCGCGCTCGGCCGGGTCGTAGAGCCGGGCCACGTTGATCCAGTCGAGCCCGCGCGCATGCAAGCCCTCTTGCGCGCGCTCGTAGACCTCGAGGTCGTCGTGGCCCACCATCGACGTGGGCGCGTTGATCAGGCGGTTGTACATCAGCGTGCGCTCCAGCAGCAGATCGGGCGCGCCGACGAGGCGGAAGGTCCACGATTCCACCATCGTCTTGTCGGCCGCGATTGGCAGGAAGCGCCGCAAGGTCTGGATCGGCCCCTTGACCATGATGTTGGGGAAGTAGACGGTGTTGTGGCGCACGAGCCCGAGGATCTCCTTGGCGCGCTGCTCACCGTACGCCGCCACCATCGCCTCTTGGTAGCCCGGCACCGGCGAATACGCGGCATGGATCGAGTCGGCCACGCCGGTGTGGCCGTGGCCGTTGCCCCAGACGCGGATGCCCATGTTCTCGAAGAACTCGTACGAGCTGATGAACGGCGCGAACTGCTCCACCGCCATCGGCTTGGGCGTGCCGGGGGGCGACTGCTCCCACACGCGCACGGCGGTGCCGGCCGACGACTCGTGCGCCACCATCGGGTGGCAGGTATCGGTCTGGTTGTCGACCAGCATCTTCCAGTTACAGCGGTGCATGTAGCGCAGCACGCCACCGGCGACCTCGAGCTTGCCTTCAGGCGAACGATCGACCATGTTGTCGAGCGTGGACAGCGACTCGCCGAAGAACTCCTCGAAGGCGATTCCCTGCGGATTCAGGCGGCAGAACACGAAGTCGCGATAGACGTGCACCGCGCCCACCGGCGCCATGCCCTTGCTGGCCTCGCAGCTCTCGAAGCCGGTGTTGTCGTAGCCCTTCTTCAGCGGCACCGCCAGCAGGCTGCCGTCGGTCTTGAACGTCCAAGCGTGATACGGGCAGCGGAAGAAGCGGCCGGCATTGCCGTGCACCTCGCCGGCCACCTTGGTGCCCTTGTGCGGGCAGCGGTTGTACAGCACCTTCACGCTGCCGTCGGTGTGGCGCACCATCACCACCGGCTGGTTGCCCACCGTGGTGGTGTAGTAGTCGCTCTTGTTCGGCACCTGGCTGGCATGGCCGACGTAGACCCAGGTGTTGGCGAACAGGTGCTCCATCTCGAGCTCGAACAGCTCGGGATCGACGTAGAGGTCCTTGTGCACCTCGGTGTCGCGCACCAGCGCGCGCACGGCATCGGGTTGGCCTCGGTACTTGCTCATGGCATCCCTTCCGATCACAGGTCCAGCACCAGGCGCGTGCCCTTGCAGCGCGACACGCAGATCTGCATCACGCCGCCCTCGCGCTTCTCGAGCGCGCTCAGCACATAGTCGCGGTGGTCGATCTCGCCTTCGATCACCGGCGTGCCGCAGACGCCGCACTCGCCGCGCTTGCAGTCAAACAGCGGATCGACGCCGGCGTCAATCAGGCAATCGAGGATCGAACGATCGGCCGGCACCGCGACGCTGCGGCCGCTTTGTGCCAGCACCACCTCGAAAGCATGCTCGGCCGACCCCACCGCCGGCGCGTTGAACACCTCAAAGTGCACACGCTCGCGCGTCCAGCCGCGCGCCTGCGTGCGCGCGAGCAGCGTGTCGAGCATCGGCTTGGGCCCGCAGACATAGAGCTGGTCCTCGGGTGAGCAGGCGTCGAGCAGCGCCTCGACGTTCAACGGAGCGCCTGCTTCGGCATCGACGTGCAGCCGCAGGTGCTCGCCCAGCAGCTGCTGCAGCTCGGGCACGAACGCCATCAGCTCGCGCGTGCGGCCGGCGTAGTGCAGGCGCACCGGCGCGCCGAGCGCGACGCGTTGCGCCGCCATGCTGGCCAGCGGCGTGATGCCGATGCCGCCCGCCACCAGCACCGCGCAGCCGCCGTGTTCGCGAAGGGGAAACTCGTTCTTCGGCGCTTCGATGGTGAGCAGCTGTCCGGTCTGCACGCGCTGGTGCATGAAACGTGAGCCGCCGCGTCCGTCGTCGTCGCGGCGCACCGCGATCACGTACTCGCCGGGATCCGCTCCGGCGTCCGCATGCGGCGCGAGGTTCACCAGCGAATAGTGGCGCCAGTCGAGGCTGCCGTCCGGCAGCTCCACGCGCACGCGCAGGTGCGCGCCGGCACTGTAGCCCGGCAGCGCTGCACCATCGTCGGCACGCAGGCGCAACAGGCGGATCAGCGGGTTCAGTTCGCGCGCCTCGGTCACGCGCAGCTGCAGCAGGGCTGGGGTGTTCGACATGGGATCAGGCCAGAGCGTGATGCGTCAGCGCACTGCGCAGCGCATGGCCTTGCTCGTCGGCCAATGCGGCATCGCGCAGCTCACGCAGCGTGGCCGGCGCCAGCTGGGATCCGGCGCGCTGTGCGGCGCTCATCAAGGTTTCAAAGTTGTGCCAGCCGCGCGCGTGCGTGTCGCTGTAGCCCTTGACCAGGCGTTGGCACCGCGCGAGCTCCACGGCAAGCTGAGGGTTGGTTGCCGCGCTGCGCACGATCTGCTCGAGCCACTGCTCGATGCGCCGCGTCTCGACCGCAAAACGCAGCGTGCCGCGGCGCCAGCGCTTCAGCCCGGCCAGCGCAAACAGCATCAGAAAGCCGCGCAGCGAACTCGTGGGCACCACCCGGCCCCGACGCGCAAAACGCTCGACCACACGGCGCGGCCAGCCGGAGCCCGCGAGCCAACGGCCCAGGCCTGCGGGCAGCGTGTCGCAGATCTCTTCCAGCCGCGGGTGCATGAACTCGTTGATCGCGAGCACCTGGTCGTCGCGCGCGCGTACCTCGTCGCGCACGCGTGCAAAACGCGTGCCGCGCGTCTTCAACTCGGCGACCCGGATCGTGTCCTCGTAGCTCATCCACAGCGCGAGGTGGCGGGCCGTTTCCTGCAGCAGCGGCTCGCCTTGCGCGGGCAGCTGGGCGATGCGGGCCAGGCGATCCAGGTAGAGCTCGGCGTAGGCCGGATCCTGGTAATCGATCAGCCGGCGCACGCCTTCGATCAGCACATGGCGCGCCTCGACCGGGAAGCTGCCGTCGATGCGCTCCAGCACGCCACGCACGCGCTCCTCGCGCACGGCGCCTGGAGCGATGACGGGGCTGGGTGCGGCTGGCGGCCGATCGGAGCCATCGTCAGCCATCGCGCGCCCGTAGGCCGCGCCAAACGCCTTAAGGCTGGGCTTCACGCCGACGCCGCCGCGCTCGATCGTGGCCTCGAACTGCGCACGCGAGAACGGCAGCACGCCGGTGCCGGCCAGTGCGCCGAACAGCACGGCGCTGATCACGCTGCCGGCGTCCTCGGCGGCCTGCGCCATGTCGAAGCGCACGAAACGTTTGGCCGCGGCCTGCGCGTGCCCGATCAGCTGCTCGCTGTCGACGCGGCCGTCGCCCATGGCGGTCTTCTCGGCGATGCTGTACACGCGGTGCGTCGAGGCGATCAGCGTGGTGCGCTCGGGCGTCACCAGGCCGCGCTGCACGGCCCGCCCGGCCTCCATCAGCTCGGAGGCAAGCACCACGTCGACGTCGCCGGGCAGCGGCATCAACGCCAGCACCGGCAGGCCGCCGTCGCGTTCGGCTTGCGCGCGCGGGTACAGCTCCACGTAGTAGATCGTGGCGCCGGTGCGCTGCGCGACGCCGGGCACCGAGGTGGTCTGCGCGATGTGGCCGTTGTGCTCGCCGAGGTCGACGATCCAGTCGGCCAGCACACCGCCGCCCTCGCCGCCCATCGCGAGGACCGCGATCTTGATCGGTTGCACGCCGGCCATCGTTGCTCTCAGAACGCGTGGCGCGCGCGTTGCCGCGCATCGCGCCGTTGCAGCCAGCCGATCACCGCGCCACGCACGCGCTGGCGCATCCGATCCCAGGCCGTGGGGTTGCTGACGATCTGCGCCTTGTAGAACGACGGGCACAACACGGCCGCGTGCGACACCTCGCCGCACAAGCCGCAGCCGACGCACGAGTCGAGCACTGTGGCCACCGGATCGGTGCGCAGCGGATCCGGGTTGGGCTTGACCGACAGCGACGGGCAGCCCGACAGCCGGATGCAGGAGTGGTCTCCGGTGCAAGTGTCGGCATCGACGCCGAAGCGCTCGCGCACGACGCGCTTTCCCGCCGCCACCGCCTGGCGCTGCTGCGGCTTTTCGCGGCGCTGCTTGTTGAGCATGCATTCGCTTTGCGCGATCAGCACCTTGGGGCCCTGCTCGCGCGTGGTCAGCGCCTCCCTCAGCGCGTCACGCATGCCTGCCACGTCGTAGGTCCGGCGCATCGTGCGCACCCAGCTGACGCCGACGCCGCGCACCGCAGACTCGATCGCATGACCGGTGCTGCGGGTGGCGTTGTGCGCGCTGGACGACAGGATGTCCTGCCCGCCGGTGGCCGACGTGTAGCTGTTGTCGACCACGATGGTCAGGTTGTCGCTGCGGTTGAACACCGCGTTGGCGATGCCGCTGGTCAGGCCGTTGTGCCAGAAGCCGCCGTCGCCCATCACGCTGATCGCGCGCTTTCCGCTCGGAGCACCATTGGCCGTGTTGAGCGCCGCGGCGCCGGCCGCGCCGAGCCCATAGCCCATCGTGGTGTTACCGATGTTGAACGGCGGCAGGATCGAGAACAGATGGCAGCCGATGTCGGCGCTGACGTGGTGGGGCCCCAGCTCGCGCTCGACCAGCTTCATCGCGGTGAAGATCGGCCGCTCCGGGCAGCCGGTGCAAAAGCCGGGGGGCCGCGCGTTGACGCTTTCGGACAGCGGCTTGAGCGGGATCACCGCGCTTCTGGCTGCGGTGCGCGCCGCAGAGAGGGCCGGCTGCACGCGACCATAACGTTCGAGGAACGCGCGCGTGCCCTTCAACATCTCGGCCGCGGTGTACTCGCCGGCCATCGGCAGCATGTCCTTGCCGTGCAGCGCGGTGCCGCACCCGGCCTGGCGGAGGATGGTGGCGACGTTCTGCTCGATGAAGTTGGGCTGCCCTTCCTCGATCATCAGCACCGCGCGCTTGCCCGAGCAAAAGCGCAGCACCTCGCCGGGAATCACCGGATAGGCAACGTTCATCACGTACAGCGGGATGCGCGTGTTGCCGTAGACGTCCGCCAGGCCGAGGTTGCACAGCACGCGAATGACCGTGTTGTAGTTGCCGCCCTGCACGACGATGCCGACGTCGTCGGCCGCCTCGGAGAAGAACTCGTTGAGCCCGTGCTGCTCGATGAAGCGCACGGCCGCGGGCCAGCGATCCTTGATCTTCTCCTGCTCGTGTACGAAGCTCGCCGGTGGCAGCACGATGCGGCCGGTGTCGCGCTGCGGGTGGTGCAGCGCATCGCGCACGGTGAATGCGGGCTTGACGTTGTCGGACGCGATGAACTCGCCGTGCACATGGCAGGCGCGGATGCGCAGCTGCAGCATCACCGGCGTGCGGCTGGCCTCTGACAGCGCGAAGCCCTGCTTGACCGCCTGCACGATCGAAGGCAGGTTGGGCCGCGGGTCGAGCAGCCAGATCTGCGACTTCATCGCAAAGGCGTGGCCGCGCTCCTGCATGATCGACGAGCCCTCGCCGTAGTCCTCGCCCACCACGATCAGCGCACCGCCGGTGACGCCGCCCGAGGCCAGGTTGGCCAGCGCATCCGATGCGACGTTGGTGCCGACCGTCGACTTGAAGGTGGCGGCGCCGCGCAGCGGGTAGTTGACCGATGCCGCCAGCGTCGCCGCGGCGGTGGCCTCGCTTGCGCTGTTCTCGAAGCGGATGCCCTGCTCGGCCAGGATGTCCTGTGCGTCGGCCAGCACATCCATCAGGTGCGAGATCGGCGCACCCTGGTAGCCGGAAACATACCCGACGCCCGACTCCAGCAGCGCCTTGGTCACCGCCAGGATGCCCTCGCCCCGGAACACCTCGCCGGCGCCGAGCCGCAGCTTCTTGACCTCTTCGACGAACGAGCGCTCTGCCATCGTGCCCCTTCGCACGCGGGTGCGTGCCGCGCGGCGGGTTGCGGTTGCGGCCCGCGCGATGATTTACAGTTGAACATATGCAAATTCATACGTCAAGCGTTTTGCGCCGAGCCGGCCGGGCATGTCGGGATCAGCCCGTGGGCAGCACAATCGCGCCGATGCCCACCAAAGCGCGACGCGCCGAGCCCCACTTCGTCGACGACTACCTGCCGGCGCTGCTGGCGCAGGCGAGCCGGTTGATCTCCGCAGAGTTCCACCTCGTTGTCACCGCGCAGGGGTTCACCGTCTCCGAGTGGCGAGTGCTGGCGTCGCTGGCCGGCAGCGAGCCGATCAACATCGGGCAGCTGGCGCAGATCACGACGATGAAGCAGCCGACCGTGACCCGCGTGCTCGACCGCATGCAGGCGCGCGGCCTCGTCGAGCGCCTGCCCAGCGGCGGCGACCGCCGCGTCACGCTGGTGCGCATCACCCCCGCCGGCACGCAGCTGGTGTCCCAGCTGATTCCACAGGCGCAGGAGCATGAGCGCCGGGTGCTGGAACCCTTTGGCCGGCAACGGTCCGAAGACCTGAAGGCCACGTTGCGCAAGCTGATCGAGCTGCACCGGTCGTCGCCGACGGTCGAATCGGCGGACGACTAACGCAGCGTGTCGAGAAATCCGATCACGGCCCGTGCGAACGCCTCGGGCAACTGATCGGGCAGCGGCACCATGCCGCCCGCGATGTCGACGAGCCGCGCCTGCGGCAGGTGTTGCAGCCAATCCGCCGCGTGCGGCGCGGAAAACGGATCGTCGGCGGCGCGGATCACCAACGTGGGTTGCCCGATGGCACCGATGCGCTCCTCCATCCGGTACGTCGCCACGGCGCGATGACCGGCCTCGAGATCGCCCTGCACCTTCAACGCGTCGGCGACGAACGCCTGCAGCAGTTCGGGCCGCCCGGCGGGGTAGAACGCCTGGCGCTGGCGCCACAACCGCGCCAGATGCTCGCCGTCCTCGCTCGCCGGGACCGCGTCGATCGGCGGACGCTCGGCGCGCGCGCGGCGAAACGGCTCGTCGGTGTACGGCGTGGACGACAGCACCAGCGAGCGCACCCGCGGCGCGTGGCGTGCTGCCAGTTCCACCGCGATGACGCCGCCGGTGTGATGGCCCACGACATGGGTCTGCGCGATGCCGAGCGCGCCCAGCAAACGCGCCGCCACACCAGCCCATTCTTCGATCGATGCCGGCCCCGGCAACGGATCCGAGTTGCCGAAGCCGGCGGTGTCCATCGCCAGCGCCCGATACCGCGCGCCGATCAGCGGCAGCACCGCGCGGTACTCGGCCCAGCTGCGCGGTGTCTGGTGCAGCAACAGCACGGCCGGTGCACCGGCGTGGCCGCATTCGGCGTAGTGCACCTGGCCGTGCGGCAGGTCAACGTAGCCGCGACGGATCGTCATGGCTGGGTCGCGTCGGCCGGCGGCCGCCACAACCCGGCGTGGCGCAGCATGCCCAGCGTGCGGGCCAGCACGTCGCGACGGTACGCCGCCACGTCACGGCCGGTGTAGTCATAGAAGCCGCTGCCGGTCTTCAAGCCGAGCCGGCCTTCCTGCATCATGCGCTCGACGATCGCCGGCGCGGTGTAGCGCTTTGCGTCGATCGAGCCCGCCATCTCGCGGCTTGCGTGGTGCAGGATGTCGCAGCCGCCGAAATCGATGAACTCCACGACGCCGAGCGCGGCAAAGCGCAATCCCATCCCGTAGCGTGTGGCGAGGTCGATCTGCTCGGCGCTGGCCACGCCCTCTTGCACCATGCGCGCCGCCTCGTTCATCACCAGCGCCTGCAGCCGCGGCACGATGTAGCCGGGCGCCGGCCCGCACACCACCGGCAGCTTGCCGATCGACTGCATGATTTCGCGCGTGCGCGCCAGCGTGGCCGCGCTGGTGCCGGCGTGCGTGCTCAGCTCGACCACCGGGATCACGTAGGCCGGGTTGAGCCAGTGCATGTTCAGGAAGCGCTCGGGCTTGCGCACGCGCTCGGCAAGCTGCGTCACCAGGATGCTGCTGGTGGTCGACGTGAGGATGGCGTCGTCGCCGCACCAGGCGTTGAGCTTGTCGAACGCGTCTTGCTTGGCGGCCATCGTCTCGGGCACGCCTTCGAACACCAGCTCGGTGTCGCCGAGCGCGTGCGCGGCAGCTTCAGCCGGCACGGGCTCCACACGCTGCGCGATCGCATCGACCTGCGCCTCGTCAATCGCACCCAAGACGGCCAACGCCTGCAGGCTCGATCGGATCTCGGCTTGCGCATCGTCGCGCAACCGTTGCCAGGCCTCGGCGGTGCGCGGCTTCAGGTCGACCAGCGCGATGCGGTGCCCTGCGTACGCAAAGGCAATGGCCACGCCGCGCCCCATGCGGCCGGCGCCCACGGCGGCAAATCGCGCCATCGGGTCACTCCCCCTCGTGCAGCAGCCGAAGCAGCGCCGCCCGGCTCATCGTTGCCAGACCCAGCGCCTCGAGCGTGCGCGGCCCGGCGCGCAGATCGCGCCCCAGAAAACCGCCGACGATCGCCAGCAACCCTTCGGCGATGGGCGCGTCGCTGCCCGCCCATCGGGCCACCGACGCGAGAAACGCCAGCCCGAGCTCGGTGTCCTCGGTGATGTAGCGGTGACGGTGCAGGTCGATGTGCTCGCGCCAGTCGCCCGACTTCACCAGCTTCTTGTGCGCGTCGCCATACATCCAGCGGTCGTTCGCGTAGTGATCGGCCAGCGGATAGTGCGGCGCGCCGTAGCCGAGCGCCTCGCGCACGCGGATGCGCTCTTGATCGAGCCGGTCGGTCACCGCGCGCACCGCGGGCTGCGTGCCCTCGTTGTGGATGTCCCAGCGCTCAAAGTGCTGCAGCGGTGCGGCGTTCAGCACGATCAGCGGCGGGTGGATGATCGGCCCGGCGTTCATCAGCGCGCCCGACAGCGCATCGCCGCAGCCGTGCACGCTCGGGTAGGCGGCACGGATCACCGCGAGCGCCTCGCTGGCCTTGCGCGCCGGATACACGCCGGTGGGCAGGCGCACCGCGCGGATGGTGACGTTGATGGTGCGCTCGCCGTGCTTGCGCGCAAGGTACGGCAGCGTGCCGGTCTCGGCCCACGCCACGTCGGCCCGCGCGCCGGCCTGGCGTGCGATTCGCGACATCACCACGCTGCCGAACGTGCCGGGCGGCAGGAACACCACCTGGCCGTTCTCGAGGTGCGGCGCCATCTGGCGCGCGATGTCGGCCTGTGCCGTCGCCGGCGACGGGATCACGATAAGCGCTGCATCGCGCAGCACCGCGCCGATGTCGGCACTGGCGAGCGCGAGTGGCACGTCGCGAGTGCCATCGGCGTCCTTCAGCTCGATGGAGCCGGCATCGACCAGCGGCTGCAACGCGGCGGCGTCGCGTCGCCACAGCCGCACCGTATGGCCTGCTTGCGCCAGATCGGCCGCGGCCGCATAGGCACCGTTGCCGCCGCCGAGGATCGCGATCTTCATGCGCTGCCGCTCCAAGCCATGCTGGCGCGCCATTGTGCAATGCGCGGCGCGCACGTCAGCGCCAACGGAACAATCCGAGCTCGAACCGCGGTTTTCGGTGTTGCACGAGGTCGGCCAGGATCTCGCCGATGACAGGCGCAAACTTGAAGCCGTGGCCCGAACACGCGCTGGCCACCCAGACATTGGGATGTGCCGGGTGGCGGTCGATCCAGAAGTGCTCGTCGGGCGCATTGGTGTAGAGACAAACCGCCGACGAGAGGCAAGGGCCGTCCGCCGCGGGCACGAAACGCCGCAGCGCCGCGCGCACCGCACTCACCTCGTCGGGCGCCACGTCGCGGCGCACATCGGCCGCATCGGTGGTTTCGCCGCCATGATGAAACGCCAACTTCACCCCGGCGCCGAGATCCGGAAAACCATAGAAGAAGCGTTGGCCGTCGAACTGCCACAGGTGGATCGGACAACGCTCGGGGCTGAATGCACCGGCATCGCGTGCCGGCGCAAACCAGTGCAGCGCCTGTCGCTCGACGCGCACCGGCAGCGGGCTATCGGCCAGTAGGGTGTTCACCCATGCACCCGCGCTCAGGATCAACTGCCGCGCGCGATAGCGGCCTTGCGCGCTGACGACGGCGAGGCCATCGCCATCGGCGTGCCAACGCTGCACCGGCTCGTCGAGGTGCAGGGTCGCACCATGCCGTTGAGCTTGCCGGAGTTGCGCGCTCACACAAAGCTCGGCTGACAAGATGCCGGCGCGCGGTTCCCACACCCCCACCATCGCCGACTCCGGGTGAAGCACTGGGAAGCGTGCGCGAATATCGTCAGCCGACAGCAACGCGTGCTCGAGGCCGTGCAGCCTTGCGCTGCGCAGCGCACCGGCGACCAACGTGCTGCCCGGCGCGCCGATCATCAAGCCGCCGGTGCAGCGCAGCAACGCGGCACCCGATGTGCGCTCCAGCTCGCGCCACAGCTCGAAGGCGCGCTGAACCATGGGCACGTAGACCGGATGCTCGAAGTACGCCTCGCGAATGATGCGCGAGTCGCCGTGCGACGAGCCGAAGGGGTGCGGCGGGGTGAACCGGTCGAAGCCGATCGCGCCGATACCGCGGCGGGCCAGCTCGAGCGCGGTGGCACTGCCCATGGCCCCCAGGCCGACGATCGCAACGTCGTACAGAGGGTCCGAACTCATCGGGCTGCCGACGCAAAAGCAAACGCCCCTGGCGGGGCGTTGGTGCTGGCGGAGTAGGTGTCGATCAAGGGGCGCGCCAAGGCCGGAACACGCGGATGATCCCACGCCGGCGCCGCGGCTGCGACACCCCGGACGACGGACCCGAGCGAATCAACCGCGGAGAAAGGAAGACATCTGTGTCGCGAACTTGGCCAGCATCGCCACGACGAACAGCAGCGCCGCGCTGCACCACATCAGTTTTTCCCATCTGGGCATGGCCACGGTTCTACCTCCTCGCTCGCCGCTGTGCACGATTCAAACCCCTCTGCCGGCTCGACATTTGGGTACGCCGGCCGCCGGTGATTGGGGTCAGACGACCCACCAACCGCCGGCATTGGCGCGCTGCGATGGCCTTTGAGAAGCGCCCCGCTGCGCTCGAAAGCGCGCGGCCCTTTCAAGCGAGCTGAGCGCTCGTCGGGCATGCAGCCCCTGGCGCCGCCGGCCCCCGACCGATCGCAGAACCGGTGCCGCGGACGCGAAGTGACCGGCGCGATCCCCGGCATGGAGATGACGGCTCTCGGCGCGCAGGAGCTCGCTCTCGAGAGACAAGATCGCACCGCTTCTCGAGTGCGGTGGACGCCAAACCAGTGACCAGACAAAGAGGCGGCCGAGAAGGTAGGCCAGCGCGCCCAAGGCGACGATCCACTTGCCCAACGCGTCCTCGCCGCTTTCGCCGACGGCGATGCCGACAAGCACCGCGGCGGCTCCACCCGCCATCAGCGCATGGACGGGACCGGGAACGTTCACCCGGTCTGCCTCGGCTTCGGACCGGACATGTCCTTCGGCGCCGTCGCGGCCTGCAGGGGACGTTATGCCGGCACGCGCAGCGATGCCGGACACCTGCGTGGCAGCCAACGCACAGCTGTTCGCCACCGTCGGTGGCGCCAGCATCGGAGGCGCGGGGCGTGTTGACCAGCTCATGAAGCCATCCAGCCGAGACGAGGCCGGTATGAGGCAATCGGCGTTCCCGCTCGCGAAGGATCTACCTGGCAAATTCTGCGCGCAAAATGGCCGATCGGCACATATCAGGTGTTGCGGGCAGGGTCGGAAACGCAGCCGCCCGGGAGAGGACCCACCTGAGATCGCGCGGGACCGAGCGACCGCACGCGCCTCACACCATGTGTCAGCTTCTGCGGCTCACACGGCGAACGGTCGCGGGGGTCTTGGCGGAGACGGAGGGATTCGAACCCTCGATGCAGGTTTTGCCCGCATACTCCCTTAGCAGGGGAGCACCTTCGGCCACTCGGTCACGTCTCCTGAAGGCCAGGTGGGGCGCATTCTAGCCCTGCGCTGCAATGGGACGGCTACGCCGCCTGGGGCGACTCGAGATCGAACGCCTTGTGCAGCGCGCGCACCGCGAGTTCCATGTACTTCTCGTCGATCACCACCGAGGTCTTGATCTCGCTCGTGGTGATCATCTGAATGTTGATGCCCTCTTCGGCCAGCGTGCGGAACATCTTGGCCGCGATGCCCACGTGGCTCTTCATGCCGATGCCGACGATCGACACCTTGCAGATCTTGGCATCGCCCACCACCTCGTTGGCCTCGAGCGCCGGACCCACCTTGGTCTTGAGCAGGTCGATCGCACGCGCGTAGTCGTTGCGGTGCACGGTGAACGAGAAGTCGGTCTTGCCGTCGTGGCTCACGTTCTGCACGATCACGTCGACGTCGATGTTGGCGTCGGCCACCGCACCCAGGATCTGATACGCGATGCCGGGCTTGTCGGGCACCCGCATGATCGTCACCTTGGCCTCGTCGCGATTGAACGCGATGCCTGAAACAACGGCCTGTTCCATCTTCTCGTCTTCCTCGAAAGTGATCAGCGTGCCCGACGCCGCCTCCTCGGCCAGCGGGATGTCCCACGGCGTGAAGCTGGAGAGCACGCGCAACGGCACGCGGTACTTGCCGGCGAACTCCACCGAGCGAATCTGCAGCACCTTGCTGCCCAGGCTCGCCATCTCCAGCATCTCTTCAAAGCTGATGACCGGCAGGCGCCGTGCCTCGGGCACCACGCGCGGATCGGTGGTGTAGACACCGTCGACATCGGTGTAGATCAGGCACTCCGCCGCCTTCATGGCGGCGGCCACCGCAACCGCACTGGTATCGCTGCCGCCGCGGCCCAGCGTGGTGACATGGCCATCGCCATCGATGCCCTGGAACCCGGTGATGATCACCACCCTGCCCGCCGCGAGATCGGCGCGCACGCGTGCATCGTCGATGCTCTCGATGCGCGCCTTGGTGTAGGCGCTGTCGGTCTTCACGGGCACCTGCCAGCCGCTGTAACTCACCGCCGCCACGCCCTCTGCCTGCAGCGCGAGGGCAAGCAGACCCACGGACACCTGCTCACCGGTGGAGGCGATCATGTCGAGCTCACGCATCGTCTGCGGCGTGGCTTTCTCCGGCGACACTTCCTTGGCCAGGCCGAGCAGGCGGTTGGTCTCGCCGCTCATCGCCGACGGCACCACCACCATCTGGTGACCAGCGCGCACCCATTTGGCCACGCGCTTGGCCACGTTGCGGATGCGCTCGGTCGAGCCCATCGAGGTGCCGCCGTACTTGTGGACGATCAGTGCCATGGCAAACGCTCGATGCGCAGGCGGGCGAAGGCGCCCGAAGGTTGCGGAGCCCGCGATTTTAGCCGCGGCACCGCGGCTGCCCCTCAGGGGGCGGCGTCCGCGTGCCAGTGCAGCGTGAGTCCGCGCGTGCGGGTCTCGGCGCTCAACCAGCGCGCGTCGATGCCAAGGCCGGGCACGAACAGCAGCTTGTCTTGCGAGTACACGAGCGGGCCCTCGCGCTGCCAGGCAGCGATTCCGGCGGCCTGATACTGCTTCTTGAGGCTGCGCGGCGTGCTGCGTGGCGCCCGCTGGAACTGCTCTCCGCCGCTGCGCGTGCGCAGCGTGCAATCTCTCAAGACCCGGGCCGGCACACCGGCTTGCGCATGCTTGACCTCGAGCGCGCCGAACCACTGCGGAAGCACATAGATGCCGGGGCGCGACAGATCGATCGCGCTGCGCTGCGCCCCGGCCAGGGGCGCGGCGGCCGGCATGGCATGGAGCTGCAGGCGGCCGCGGTACAGCGCCAACTGGTGCGCGCCGTCAACCGGCCAGCGCGCCTGACGCGCTCCCGGCAGTTCGTCGAGCAGGCGTTGCACCAGCGTTTCGGGCGCACCGCGCCCGAGCACGCCTTGCAGCCATGCGCGCAGCGCGTTCGGCTGGCGCGCCGCACTCAGCTTGCGCCAGCGCGGCACGTCGAGCTGAGGGCCGTCGGTGATGGCCTCCAGGTCTTCTTGTGCCACCTCGGCCAGCAGCCGGTTCGCCTCGTGTGCGCGACGTGCCACCTGGACCAGCGCGGCCTCGGCATCGGGAAACGCTGTGCCGAGCACCGGCCACACCGCGCTGCGCAGCCGGCTGCGCGCAAAGCGCGCATCGACGTTTGATGCATCGTCCACGTAGTGCAGCTTGTGCTGCCGCACATAGGCCTCGACGGCTTCGCGCGGCTGCTCGAGCCACGGGCGCAGCCACCACAGGCCCTCGCGCTCGACCGCGCGCGGCATCGCGGCCAGGCCGGCCGCACCGGCACCACGCAGCGCCTGCAGCAGCACCGTCTCGGCCTGGTCGCGCCGGTGGTGCGCCAGCACGATGGCACTCGCGCCGGCCTCGCGCGCCATGCGCGCCAGAGCCGAGCGGCGCTTGCGGCGAGCCCACGCCTCGACACTGTCGCCCTTGGGTGGCCGGCCTTCCAGTCGAGTGGACACCAGGCGCACCGGAAGGCCACTCTTGGACCAGCGCCGGCACTGTGCTTCTGCCCATTCGAGCCACTGGTCGGCCTGCGGCATCAGACCGTGGTGCACGTGCAGCGCCACCACGTCAAGACCTTGGGCCCGTCCTGCACGCGCGATGGCATGCAGCAGCGCGGTGGAGTCGCGCCCGGCGCTGTAGGCCACGGCCACCACGGGGCGAGCGGACGCTGCCTTGCCGCGCACCACCGCGCCGCAAGCCCGGAGGCTGCCTCAGGCCTCGCCCGGCCGGCCGAAGAGGCCTGTTCGCCCTCGGGGAGAGCGAGCCCGCGCCGAGCGAACGCCTGCGCGCTCGCGAGCGGCTGGCGAGCGCCTCGCGGCACGCAGGCCGCGCGGCTGGAGCGCAGTGAGCAAGGGGGTCACTAGCGCTCTTTGGTGTCGGTGAAGCGGCCGTAACCCATCAACCGCTCGTGGCGCCGCTTGAGCAACGCCTTGACGTCGAGGTCGGACACCTGCCGCAGAGCGTCTCCGAGCGCACGCTTCAACTGCGCATACATGTGCTTGGGATCGCGGTGCGCACCCCCGACCGGCTCGCTGACGATCTTGTCGATCAGGCCAAGTGCCTTGAGCCGGTGCGCGGTGATGCCGAGCGCCTCTGCCGCGTCGGCGGCACGCTCGGCGGTCTTCCACAGGATCGAGGCGCAGCCTTCGGGCGAGATCACCGAGTAGACCGAGAACTGCAGCATCACCACCTGGTCGGCCACGCTGATGGCCAGCGCGCCGCCCGAGCCGCCCTCGCCGATGATGGTGGTGACGATCGGAACCTGCAGCTGGCTCATCTCGTAGATGTTGCGGCCGATCGCCTCGGACTGGCCGCGCTCCTCGGCGCCGATGCCGGGATAGGCGCCGGGTGTGTCGACGAAGGTGAACACCGGCAGGCCGAACTTCTCGGCCAGCTTCATCAGACGCAGCGCCTTGCGATAGCCCTCGGGACGCGGCATGCCGAAGTTGCGCAGCGCGCGCTCCTTGGTGTCGCGGCCTTTCTGGTGGCCGATGACCATGCAGGCCTGGCCGTTGAAGCGCGCCAGGCCACCGACGATCGACGCGTCGTCGGCGAACGCGCGGTCACCGTGCAGCTCGGCGAAGTCGGTGAAGATCTCGGCGGCGTAGTCCAGCGTGTACGGTCGCTGCGGGTGGCGCGCGATCTGCGTCACCTGCCAGGGCGTCAGGCTGGAATAGATTTCCTTGGTGAGCTGCAGGCTCTTCTTGTCGAGCCGGTCGATCTCCTCGGAGATGTCGACGGCCGATTCGTTCTGGACGTAGCGCAGCTCCTCGATCTTGGTTTCGAGCTCGGCGATCGGTTGCTCGAACTCGAGGAAGTGGCGTTTGCTCATCGTGGGCGGATGACCTGCGTGAAGGCCATCGGTTGCTGCCGGGCCGCCTCGAACCGCAGTGCCGTCTCGCGCGGCTCCAACGCTTCAGCGGACTGCGACTTTCAGTAGTCCACCGGCAGCGGGTCGAGGCTGCGCCAAATGTACCATGTGGCCACCGAGCGGAAAGGCGCCCAAGCCTCGCCGACTTCACGCGCTTCGGCCCTGGATACGGGCTCGCCGCTGAAGTAGTTGACGCTGATGCCCTTGATGAGTCCCAGGTCGTCGAGCGGCATCACGTCGGGGCGCATCAGGTGGAAGATCAGGAACATCTCGGCCGTCCAGCGGCCGATGCCGCGGATGGCCACCAGCTCGTCGATGATGGCCTCGTCTTCCATCACCTGCCACTGTTTCACGTGAACACGGCCGTCCTCGAAGTGCTGCGCCAGGTCGACCAGGTATTCGCATTTGCGCGCCGACAAACCGGCGCGCCGCAGGGACTCGTTGTCGCAAACCAACACCGAGTTCGGTGACACGCGCGCCGAGGGACCGCCGATCACCTCGATGAACTTGCCCCACACCGACTGCGCCGCCTTGACCGAGATCTGCTGACCGACGATCGAGCGGGCCAGCGTCGTGAAGGCATCGCCGCGGCTCTGCAGGCGCGCTTCGCCGAACTGCGGGATCAGCTTGCGCATCACGCGATCGCGCCGGCCGAGATGGCGGCATGCGTCGTCCCAGTACTCGGGCACGACGGCGGTGACGGCTCGTGTGGCCACGGGTTGCCTCAGGCTCTCAGGCCTTGACCCAGGTCGTGCCCTGAGCCGAGTCCTTCAGCACGATGCCGTGCGTCAGCAGCTCGTCGCGGATGCGGTCGGCCTCGGCGAAGTTCTTGTCGTGCTTGGCTTGCGCGCGCGCGGCGATGCGCGCCTGTATCGTGTCGCCATCGAGCGCTGCGCCGCCTTGCAGCCAGGCCTGCGGCGCCTGCTGCAGGAAGCCGAGCGTCGCGGCGAGTTGTTTGATCTGTGCGCTGGCCTGCCCATCGCGCGTGCGGTTGGCTTCGTTTGCAAGCTCGAACAGGACTGCCAGCGCGCCGGGGGTGTTGAAGTCGTCATTCATCGCCGCCCGGAAGGCCGCCGGTGCCTTGGCCGACCAGTCGAGCTGCGCACTTTCGGCCGGCGGCACCGATTGCATCGTGGTGTACAGCCGGGCCAGCGCGGCGCGCGCATCGTCGAGGTTGGCGTCGCTGAAGTTGAATGGGCTGCGGTAGTGCGTGCGCAGCATGAAGAAACGCAACGTCTCGCCGTCGTAGCGCTTCAGCACATCGCGGATGGTGAAGAAGTTGCCGAGCGACTTCGACATCTTCTCGTTGTCGACGTTGAGAAAGCCGTTGTGCAGCCAGTAGCGCACGAACGGCTTGCCCAACGCACCTTCGCTCTGCGCGATCTCGTTCTCGTGGTGCGGAAACTGCAGGTCCATGCCGCCGCCATGGATGTCGAACTGCTCGCCGAGCAGCGCGCAGCTCATCGCCGAGCACTCGATGTGCCAGCCGGGACGCCCCGGACCGTAGACGCTTGGATACTGCGCGTCGGAGGGCTCGTTGGGCTTGGCCGCCTTCCACAACACGAAGTCCAGGGGGTCGTCCTTGCCCTCGCCCACGGCCACGCGCTCGCCGGCCCGCAGATCGTCGATCGACTTGCCCGAGAGCTTGCCGTAGCCGGGAAACTTGCGCACCGCGAAGTTCACATCGCCGCCGGGGGCGCGGTAGGCGAGGCCTTTTGCTTCCAGCGTGCCGATCATCGACAGCATCTGCGGCACGTAATCGGTGGCGCGCGGTTCGTGCGTGGGCGGCGCGGTGCCGATGGCGGCGAGGTCCTGCCGCATCGCGGCGATCATCTCGTCGGTCAACGCGCGGATCGTGATGCCGCGCTCGAGCGCGCGGTTGATGATCTTGTCTTCGATGTCTGTGATGTTGCGCACATAGGTCACGCGATAGCCCAGCGTGCGCAGCCAGCGGTACACCACGTCAAAGGCCATCATCATGCGCGCGTGCCCCATGTGGCACAGGTCGTAGATGGTCATGCCGCACACGTACATGCGCACGTGGCCGGGCTCGAGTGGCAAGAATGGTTCGACGCGGCGCGTCAGTGTGTTGTAGATCTGAAGGCTCATAAGCCCAGTGAGATGGCGCGCGCCGGGGCTCGATACAATGAATTCAGTATAGCGGCGCACCACGCAACGACCACACCGATTACACCCGTGTTCCACCTCTGGCGCCACGGCTTCCTGACCCTGCTCGCGCTGGCCGCGTCCGGGGCACTGCACGCCCAGGACGCGCGGGAGGTCGAGAAGCTCTTTCGCGGCGGTGATGCCGCGCTGGCGATGCAGCGCGCCGACAAGGCGATTGCCGAGCGGCCGCGCGACGCGTCGATGCGCTTTCTGCGCGCTGTGATGTTGACCGAGCTGCAGCGCACGTCCGAAGCCATCGACGCCCTCAACAAGCTGATCGAAGATTTTCCCGATCTGCCCGAGCCGTACAACAACCTCGCCGTATTGCTGGCCGCCCAAGGCCGCATCGACGCGGCGCGCGACTTGCTCGAGACCGCCCTGCGGCACGACCCGGCCTATGCGGTGGCGCACGAGAATCTGGGCGACGTCTTTCTGCGCCTGGCGCTGCGCGCATTCGAGCGGGCCAGCCTGACCCGCAGCGACGAAAACCTGCAGCGCAAGCTGCGCCTCACCCGCGAGCTGACGGCCGGGCGCGCGGCGCGTCCTTAGAACTTTTCCTGCTGGAGATCGAGAAGATGATGAGTGCGTTTCATGGGCTCGTGGCCTTGGCATTGTTGGCCGGCGCGCCGACGGTGCTGGCACAGAAGGTCAAGCTCGCCACCAGCATGGGCGACATCGTGGTCCAGCTCGATGCCGAGAAAGCGCCGAAGTCGGTGGCCAACTTCGTGCAGTACGTGAAGGACGGCCACTACGACGGACTGATCTTCCACCGCGTGATCCCCACCTTCATGATTCAAGGCGGTGGCTTCGACCCCGCCATGAAACAAAAGGCCACGCGCGCCAGCATCCCGCTGGAGAGCCGCAACGGCCTGAGCAACCTGCGCGGCACGATCGCGATGGCGCGCACGATGGTGCCCGATTCGGCCACGTCCCAGTTCTTCATCAACGTGGTCGACAACCAGCGCCTCGACGCCGCCAACTCGCCCGACGGCAACGGCTACGCAGTGTTCGGCAAGGTGATCTCGGGCATGGATGTGGTCGACAAGATCCGCGCCGTGCCGGTGGGCGACAAGGCGGGCCACCAGAACGTGCCCCAGCAACCCGTGGTCATCAAGAAGGCCACTTTGGAGAGCGACAAATGAGCAAGACCGTCGAAATGCAGACCAGCGCGGGCACGATCCGCATCGAGCTCGACGACGCCAAGGCGCCCGTGAGCACGCAGAACTTTCTCGACTACGTGCGTGCCGGCCACTACGACGGCACGGTGTTCCACCGCGTGATCAAGGGCTTCATGGTGCAAGGCGGCGGCTTCGAGCCGGGCATGAAACAGAAGGCCACGCGCGCGCCGATCACCAACGAAGCCAACAACGGCTTGAAGAACGTCAAGTACACGCTGGCGATGGCGCGCACCTCGGCGCCGCATTCGGCGAGCGCGCAGTTCTTCATCAACACCGTCGACAACGACTTCCTCAACTTCAAGTCGGAGTCGCCGCAGGGCTGGGGCTACGCCGTGTTCGGCAAGGTGGTGTCGGGCACCGACGTGGTCGACAGAATCGAAGGCGTCGCCACCGGCCGCAAAGGCATGCATGACGACGTGCCGATCGAGGACGTGACCATCGTCAAGGCGACCGAGGTCGCCTGACCGGCTGGATCGGGCCGGGAGCCATGGCGGACTCCCCCCTCGCGCCGTTGGCGCTGCACCGCTTCGATGCGCCGGCGCATTGGCAGGTGATCGAGTGCCTGTCCGACGTGCACCTGATGGCCGATGCGCCGCGCACGTTCGACGCCTGGCGCATGCAGATGCTGGGCGGCGATGCCGATGCGCTGTTCATCCTGGGCGATCTCTTCGAGGCGTGGATCGGCGACGACGCGCGCGACGGCGAGTTCGAACAAACGTGCGTCGAGGTGCTGCGCGAGGCCGCATCGCTGCGCACGGTCGCCGTGATGCACGGCAACCGCGATTTCCTGATCGGCGAGGTGCTGCTCGCGCATTGCGGTGCGCGGGCGCTGCCCGATGCCACCGTGCTGCATGCCTTCGGGCGCTGCGCCGTGCTGACGCACGGCGACGCGCTGTGTCTGGAAGATACCGATTACCAGCGGTTCCGCGCCATGGTGCGCGAGCCGGCGTGGCAGGCCGGGTTCCTGCAGCGACCGCTCGCCGAGCGCCGGGCGATGGCGCGTGCGATGCGCGATGCCAGCACGGCGCACCAAGCGCAGCAGTCGCCGGCTCTGTGGGCCGACGTCGATCCGGCCGCCGCGCTGCAACTGCTCGACGCTGCCGGCAGCGACACATTGATCCACGGCCACACGCACCGCCCGGGCCGCGTCATGCTGTCGGCCACCGCGGCGCGCCATGTGTTGAGCGACTGGGACTTCGATGGCGATGCACCGCGCGGCAACGTGCTGCGCCTGACGGCGCGCGGCGTGCAGGCCGTGCCCGCGCTTGCGCTCGACGCGGAGCGCGCGTGATCCGCGGCTGGCTGTCGCGGCTGCGCGCGCAGCGCGAGCAGCGCATCGTGCGGCGCCGAGCGATCTCCGACGAGCTGTGGCTCGAAACCCTGGCTTCGCTGCCTTTTCTTGCGCGTTGGAGCGCGGCCGACCTCGAAGCGCTGCGTCGCATGACCAGCCTGTTTCTCGACGAGAAGGAGTTCGCCGGCGCCGGCGGCCTCGAGGTGACCGACGCGATGGCCGTGCGCATTGCGGTGCAGGCCTGCCTGCCGGTGCTGCGCCTCGGGGTGCAGCCGTACCGCGGCTTCGTCGGCATCGTGGTCCATCCCGACGAGGTGGTGGCCCCGCGCGAGGTGATGGACGACGACGGTGTGGTGCACAACTACGACGAGGTGCTCTCCGGCGAGGCGATGGAAGGCGGCCCGTTGATGTTGTCGTGGACCGACGTGCACGCCGCTGGCGAGAGCGCCGACTGGGCGTACAACGTGGTGATCCACGAGTTCGCGCACGTGATCGACATGGGTGACGGTGAGGCCGATGGCGTGCCGCCCCTGTCGGGCGTGGAGTCACGCCGGCGCTGGCGCGAGCTGATCCAAGCCGAGTACGAGCAGTTCTGCCGCTGGACCGACGAAGGTCGCGACACCGTGCTCGACCCCTACGGTGCGAGCGAGATCGGCGAGTTCTTCGCGGTGGCCGTCGAAGCGTTCTTCGTCGCACCGGTCGACATGCGCGGGCAGCACCCGCAGCTGTACGCGTTGTTCGCCGGCTACTTTCAGCAGGACCCCGCCGCGCCGCAGGCTTGAGGACAAAAGAAGACGGGCCGCGTCGCGGCCCGTCCATGCGGTGTGTGCGCAGCGGCGCTACACCTGCGTGGTCTCGGCCTTCGGCTTGTCGCTCTTGCGCGGCGGCTGAATGTCGAGCAGCACCTCGCCCTTGTCGTCGATGTCCACCGTGAGGCGGCCACCGTCGACCAGGCGGCCGAACAGCAGCTCGTCGGCCAAGGCGCGGCGGATGGTGTCCTGGATCAGGCGCTGCATTGGCCGCGCGCCCATCATCGGGTCGAAGCCCTTCACCGCCAGGTGTTTGCGCAGCGCATCGGTGAAGGTGACCTCGACCTTCTTCTCGGCGAGCTGGCTCTCGAGCTGCAGCAGGAACTTGTCGACCACGCGCAGGATGATCTCCTGATCGAGCGCGCGGAAGCTCACCGTGGCATCGAGGCGGTTGCGGAACTCAGGCGAGAACAGCCGCTTGAGGTCGGCCATCTCGTCGCCCTGCTCGCGCTTGGTGGTGAAGCCGATCGTCGCCTTGCCCATCGTCTCGGCGCCCGCGTTGGTGGTCATTACGATGATCACGTTGCGGAAGTCGGCCTTGCGACCGTTGTTGTCGGTCAGCGTGCCGTGGTCCATCACCTGCAGCAGCACGTTGAAGACATCCGGGTGCGCCTTCTCGATCTCGTCCATCAGCAGCACCGCGTGCGGCTTCTTGCTCACCGCCTCGGTGAGCAGGCCACCCTGGTCGAAGCCCACGTATCCCGGCGGCGCGCCGATCAGGCGGCTCACCGCGTGGCGCTCCATGTACTCGCTCATGTCGAAGCGGATCAGCTCGATGCCGAGGATGAATGCCAGCTGCTTGGCCACCTCGGTCTTGCCGACGCCGGTGGGGCCTGAAAACAGGAACGAGCCGATCGGCTTGTCGGGCTTGCCCAGGCCCGAGCGGGCCATCTTGATCGCGGCGGCCAGCGCCTCGATGGCTTGATCCTGGCCGAACACCACGCTCTTCAGGTCGCGGTCGAGGTTCTTCAGCTTGCTGCGGTCGTCGCTCGACACGCTGGCCGGCGGGATGCGCGCGATCTTGGCGACGATCTCCTCGACCTCGCTCTTGGTGATGGTCTTCTTGCGCTTGGCCAGCGGCAACACGCGCTGCGCGGCGCCGGCCTCGTCGATGACGTCGATCGCCTTGTCGGGCAGGTGGCGGTCGTTGATGTATTTGGCAGAGAGCTCTGCAGCCGCCTGCAGCGCGCCGATCGCGTACTTGACGCTGTGGTGGTCCTCGAAGCGCGTCTTCAGGCCCTTGAGGATCTCCACCGTCTGCTCCACGGTGGGCTCGACGACGTCGATCTTCTGGAAGCGCCGCGACAGCGCGGCGTCCTTCTCGAAGATGCCGCGATACTCGGTGAAGGTGGTGGCGCCGATGCACTTCATGGCGCCGGTGGACAGCGCGGGCTTGAGCAGGTTGCTCGCATCCAGCGTGCCGCCGGAGGCGGCGCCGGCGCCGATCAGCGTGTGGATCTCGTCGATGAACAGGATCGCGTGCGGCTGGTCCTTCAGAGACTTGAGCACGCCCTTCAGGCGCTGCTCGAAGTCGCCCCGGTACTTGGTGCCCGCCAGCAGCGCGCCCATGTCGAGCGCGTAGACGGTGCTCTGCGCCAGCACCTCCGGCACGTCGGACTGCGTGATGCGCCAGGCCAGGCCTTCGGCGATCGCGGTCTTGCCCACACCGGCCTCGCCCACCAGCAGCGGGTTGTTCTTGCGGCGGCGGCACAGCACCTGGATAACACGTTCAACTTCAGCCTCGCGGCCGATCAGCGGATCGATCTTGCCGTCGCGCGCCAACTGGTTGAGGTTCTGCGTGAACTGCTCCAGCGGCGAGCCTTTGGAATCACCGCTCTCTTCCTTCTCGCCCTCGGAACTGCCTTCATTGGACTTGGGCGCCTCGGGTGGATCAGACTTCTTGATGCCGTGGGCGATGAAGTTCACCACGTCGAGCCTTGTGACGCCCTGCTGATGCAGGTAGTACACGGCGTGGGAGTCCTTCTCGCCGAAGATCGCCACCAGCACGTTGGCGCCGGTGACTTCCTTCTTGCCCGAGCCGGTGGATTGCACGTGCATGATCGCGCGCTGGATCACGCGCTGGAAGCCGAGCGTGGGCTGGGTGTCGACCTCCTCGGTGCCGCCCACGGTGGGCGTGTTTTCCTTGATGAAGGTGGTGAGGCTCTTGCGCAGGTCTTCGATGTTGGCGGCGCAGGCGCGCAACACCTCGGCGGCCGACGGGTTGTCCAGCAGCGCGAGCAGCAGGTGCTCGACGGTGATGAACTCGTGCCGCTGCTGCCTGGCCTCGACGAAGGCCATGTGCAGACTGACTTCCAACTCTTGCGCGATCATGCAGCCTCCATAATGCACTGCAGGGGATGTCCTGCGCGGCGCGCTGCCGCCAGGACCAGTTCGACCTTGGTGGCCGCCACGTCCTTGGAGTAAACCCCGCAGACGCCGCGGCCCTCGTGATGGATTTTGAGCATGATCTGCGTAGCCGTCTCCAGGTCACGTTTGAAGGTCTGCTGCAGCACCATGACGACGAACTCCATCGGGGTGTAGTCGTCGTTCAACATCACCACCTGGAACATGCGCGGCGGCTTGGTCTTGGCCGTTTTGCGCTCGGCCACGACCGCTCCTTGCCCACCGTCGGGTCGGTTGACGGTCGGGGCCTTGGGCGGCAGTTTCGGCGGCTCCGGAGGCATGAAACCCATTCTATCGAGTTGGCCCCAGCGGGGTATCCGTGGTGTGATGTTGTGGCTGCGCGCCCCAAGACAAGGCGTGAAATAGCGACAGACCGCCCACGCTGTTTGCTGCCCGAAGACGGCGATACCGCGTCACACAGCAGTGTCATCGTTGGCATCTCGGGGTCGGACCGGCTTGACACGTTTGTGAACGCCTGCAAAGAATTTGCGGCTCGCGCTCCATCCAAAAGAGCCAAGACCAAAGAAGTGAGGGAGGCTGACATGCCGTTCGGCACCGTCAAGTGGTTCAACAATGCCAAGGGCTTCGGATTCATCGAGCCCGAAGGCGGCGGGCCCGACGTTTTTGCGCATTTCTCGGCCATCCGCATGGAAGGCTACCGGACCCTCGAGCAGGGTCGTCGCGTGCGTTATGAACTGGTCGAAGGCCCCAAAGGCAACCTCGCCCAAAGCATCGAGTTGGTCGAGGGCGAACCGACGTCCTGAGCGCCGGTGAGGGCTTAGGATGCGCACTCCCCGCAGTGTGCATTTAGGCCATTTGTGAGTCGACCCGACCGACCGAGCCCTCATGCGGAACCCGGTGCCGGTTCGACGGAACCGCCCGGGGTCAACCGTCTGCGCACGCTGACCCGGCTGCGCGCCGTGATCGTGCTGGCGATCCTGCTGCCATCGGCGGCCTTCGTGGCGGTGGCCACGTATCTCTACCACCAGGAGTTCCACGACGCGCGTCTGCTCCTGGATCGGGGCGCGCGCATCGCTCAGGAGCACGCGCTCAAGCTGTTCGAGACCAATGCGATGCTGCTGGAGCGCATGCTCGATCTGGCGGGCAGCATGCCGGACGCTGAAGTGCTGGCGCGCGGCGAAGAAATCCACAACCGGCTGCGCAACATGGCAGCCAACCTGCCCCAGGTGCAGGGCCTGTTCATTCACGGCGCCGACAGCCGATCGCTGGGCAACAGCCGCGTGTACCCACCGCCGCGCCAGATCGACTACAGCGATCGCCAGTGGTATCGCGCGCACCGCGACAACACCGGATCGGCGGTGTTCGTCTCCGAAGCCATCGTCAGCCGGTCGACCGGCGAACCGGCGTTCGACATCAGCCGGCGCCGGGTGTTCGCCGACGGCAGCTTCGCCGGCAGCGTGCACGTGAGCCTGCGGCCAAAGTACCTGACCGACTTCTACCGGGAGCTCGCCGCCACGTCCCCGGGCTTGCGCACGTTCCTGATGCGCACCGACGGCCATGTGCTGGCGCGCTGGCCAGAGGCCGACGGCGAGCCGACGCAGTTGCCCGCCGACGCGCCGGTCCTGCGCCGGATCGCCGCCGGCCAAAGCAGCGGCGACGAAGAGGGCCTGTCGCCTTTTGATGGCGTGAACCGTCTGCAGTCGTTCCGCAGCCTGGTCGGCTATCCGGTGGCGGTGGTCGCGGCGCTGGACCGCGACATCGTCCTGGCCGCTTGGCGGCGCCAGTGCACCCTGCTGGCGGCATTTGTCTTTCCGACCGCGCTCGGCTTTGCCTGGATGGCGTGGCTGGCGCTGCGGCGCACGCGCGAAGAGCTGGACGCGCTGCAGCGTCTCGACGACGAGCGGGCGCGGCGCCAGCGGGTCGAGCTGGCGCTCATGCAGTCGCAGAAGCTCGAGGCTATGGGACGGCTCACCGGCGGCGTGGCGCACGACTTCAACAACCTGCTGATGGTGGTCAACAGCAACCTCTACCTGCACCGGCGCCTGCGCCCCGACGTGGCGGACAGCACCCAGCTGGCGGCGATCGAACGCGCGGTCGGCTCGGGCGCCAAGCTGACGCGCCAGCTGCTGGCGTTTGCGCGCAAGCAGGCGCTGCTGCCGGAGCGCATCGTGCTGCAGGAGCGCCTGCCGGCCCTGCTCGACCTGCTCAAGCCGCTGCTCGGTTCTTCGGTTGCGCTGTCGTGCGACGTGTCGGGCGACACCGGTCCGATCGAGGTCGACGCGGCCGAACTCGAGTTGGCGCTGATCAACCTGGCGGTCAACGCCAAGGACGCCATGCGCGGCAGCGGGCGGCTCGACATCCGCGCGCGCAATGCCGTGGCCACGGATCCCACCCCCGGATCCGGCGCATTCGTCATGCTCGAGGTGCTCGACACCGGTCCGGGCTTCGACCCAGGCGCGATCGGCAAGGCGTTCGAGCCGTTCTTCACCACCAAGCCGCAGGGCCAGGGCACGGGTCTCGGGTTGAGCCAGGTGCAGGCCCTGTGCCACAGCGCCGGGGGTTCGGCGCACATCGACTCCCGCCCGGGCGGCGGCGCACGCGTGCGGCTGTACTTCAAGCGCGGCGGTGCTCCCGACGAGGCCGGCAGCAGCGAACGCCGCGTGGCGCACGACCTGAACTGCGGTCTGCTGCTGGTGGAGGACAACGATGCGGTCGGGCAGGCCACGCGGGAACTGCTGCAGTCGATGGGCTGCAGGGTCCACCGCGCCGACAGCGGCGCGGCGGCGCTGCAGCATCTCGACGCACACGCCGCCGAGATCGACGTGGTGTTGAGCGACATCGAGATGCCCGGCGAGATCGACGGCATCGCACTGGCGGCGCAGTTGCTGCAGCGCGAACCGCCGGTGCCCGTGGTGCTGATGACAGGCTACGCCGTGCGACTCGAGCAGGCCGTGCGTCAGCGCATGGACGTGCTGCCCAAGCCTTGTTCCCCAACGATGTTGGCCGAGGCGATTGGCAAGGCGATGGCACGCGGCCGCGCGCCCAGCGCACAGGCCACACCGGCCGGACGGGCCGGCAGCGACTCTTGAACCGCGGCCGGCCGCTTCAGCGCAGCGCGCCCATGTCGGCCAGCACGGCGCGGATCACCTTGTCGCTGTCGTGCGTGTCGGCCGGCTTGGCCTCGCCCGACTGCGCCTCGATCTCGCTGGCGCGCGCAAACAGCGGCATGAAGAGGCCGAGCTTGTCCACCGGCCCGCGCAGCGTGACCGTGCCCTGCTGGGCGAACGTCTGGCTCCAGGCGTCGCGCACGCGGTCCCAGAACCCGCGCGTGCGGGTGTAGTAGCGGTCGGCCGCGGCAAAGTCGAAATCACGAATGCGCTCGTAGCGCGCCACGCCGTACTCGCGCCCGACATAGGGCCGGCTCGCGTCGAGCTGCCGAGCCTCATCGAGCACTCCCTTGAGGTTGTTCTCCTCCTGCAGCCAGCCCGTCGGGTCGATCGTGTGACGGTTGGTGCCGACCAACACGTGGTAATCGTCGCGCACGCTCCATTCGCGCCGCGGCAGCGGGCGCCAGGTGTCGCCGCTGAGCCAGCTGGAGAAGCTGGCGGTGTGCTGCCACCGGCCGATGCTGGCGTAGCGCGGTGACTCGTCGACCTGGTAGACCGCTTGCAGCCACACGCCGCGCCGCTCGGCGTCGCCGAGCTCGCGCCGTTGCCAGCGGTCGCGGCCCTTGTATTCGACGATCTGTGCCGGCTCGTAGGTCCAGTCCTGCCGCCAGTGCTTGGTGACCATCGGCTCGGAGACCGCACCCTCCTTGTCGAGCATGCGAATCTCCAGGATGTGCACCAGGCTGATGAAGCCGGGCCGGTCCTGGTCGACATAGACCTTCTCGGTCGCCCATGACTGATACGGCGCGATCGCCTTGGCTGGCCCGCCGTACGCGGCGATCTCGAGGAAGTCGAAGGTCACGCGGAACGTGCCGGCCATGGCCAGGATGGCGCGACGGTCGCGCTCGAGAGCGCTCAGCCCGCGCTCCTGCAGCGCGCGCCAGGCGGCTGTGGGCTCGCGCTGCAGCGTCACCGGTGCGCCGCGCGTGCTGCCGCCTCGTGGCTTGAGGTGCTGCGCGTCGATGGGCCATGCAAACGTGTAGCGCGGCGGCGCCGCCGATTCCGGTGCCGGTGACACCGAGGCCGCCGGTGCGGCAATTGCCGCCAACGACGCGGCGGCCAACCAGACGGACAGTCGTGATCCCATGGCTGCATTCTGCGCAATGCGGCGAGCCGACCCAATGTCCCTGATCCACGCCGGGACGCCGGCTCGCGGGAAATCCGGAAGCCCACGGGCGAGACCACGTTCCTACACTCCCAGGCGTTGCTCAGGAGCCTCCATGCCCGCCCCGACACGCGCCCACGTGCTCGACAAGCTGATCGGCAGCGAACTGCCGCGTTTTGCATCGATGGATCAGGTGCGCGCCTTCGAAGCGCAGGCGCCTTATGCCGAGCGCGTCGCCGCGCACAGCACGTACCAGGCGCTGCAGCTCGGCGCGTCACTCGATCCGCAGGCGGTGGCGCTGCATTTTCTGCAGCACGCCGACCCCGACGAAGAGCCGTCCACACTGACGCACGCGCAGTTCATGTGCCGGGTCACACAGGCGGCCAACGCGTTCCACGTGCTCGGCGTCGGTCGCGGCGACGTGGTGAGCCTGCTGCTGCCGCTGCTGCCGCAGGCTTTCGTCGCGTTGTTCGGCGCGCAAGCCGTCGGCGTGGCCAACCCAGTGAACCCGATGCTGTCGGCCGCGCAAATCGCCGACATCCTGCGCGCCGCGGGCACCCGCGTGCTCGTGACGAGCGCGCCCACCGAGGGATCGGACCTGTGGGACAAGGTGGCGGCACTGCGCGGCGCGGTGCCGTCGTTGAAGACCGTACTCGTGGTCGGTGGCGCGCAGCACCGCGGACTCGAGTCCGACGACTTCGACGCGCGGCTCGACGCCCAGCCCGGTACGCAGCTGCTGAGCGGCCGCATGCCGCGCGCAGAAGAGGACGCGGGCTATTTCCACACCGGCGGCACCACCGGAACGCCCAAGCTGGTGCGCCACACGCACGCCAACCAGGTGTCCCAGGCCTGGGGGCTGCGTCTGATGGGGCTCGCCGGGCCGGGACAAGGGGTGCTGTTCGGACTGCCGCTGTTCCATGTGGGCGGCGCGCTCACGCAAGGCTTGTCGCCGCTGGCCAACGGCGGCCACGTGATCGTGATGAGCCCCGCGGGCTGGCGCGACCCTCATGCGCTGCCCAACGTGTGGCGCCTGGTGCAGCGCTACCGCCCGCAGCTGTTCGGCGCCGTGCCCACCGTGCTGGCCGGTGCGCTGCAGGTACCGGTCAACGGCGCCGACGTCAGCAGCTTGAGGCACGTATCGGGCGGCGGCTCGGCGATCCCCGTGGCCGTGATCCAGGCCTACGAGCGCCAGATGAAGCTGCCCGTGCTCGAGGTGTACGGCATGACCGAAACCTCGAGCGTGCACACCATGAGCTATCCCGACATCGCCTACCAGGCCGGCTCGGTTGGCCGGCCGCTGCCGCATGCGCGCACGCGTGTCGTGAAGCTCGATGCCGAAGGCCGCCTGATCGGCGATTGCGCGCCCAACGAGATCGGCGTGGTCACGATGGCGGGTCCCGGCGTGTTCGCCGGCTACCTGAGCGAGCAGCACAACCGCGGCGCGTTCGTCGAGCCGGGCTGGGTCAACTCCGGCGACCTCGGCCGCCTCGACGAACACGGCCAGCTGTGGATCACCGGCCGCGCCAAGGACCTGATCATTCGCGGCGCGCACAACATCGACCCCGCACCGCTCGAAGAACTGCTGTACCAGCATCCGGCGGTGGCGCTGGCGGCGCTGGTGGGTCAGCCGGATGCGTACGCCGGCGAGCTGCCCGTGGCCTACGTGCAGCTCAAGCCTGGGGCGAGCGCATCGCCCGCGGAGCTGATCGGCTACCTGCGCGATCACACGCCTGAGCGCGCCGCGCTACCGGTGGCGCTGCACTTCGTCGATCCGATGCCGCTCACCGCGGTGGGCAAGATCTTCAAGCCGGCGCTGCGCGTCGACGCGATGCGCCGTGTGGCGCAGAAGCTGCTCGAAGGCCTGGCAGCCGACGGCCAGCCGCTGCGCGTGCAGGTGGCCGACGACGCGCGGCATGGCCACGTGATCCGCGTGTGGCTCGGCGATGCCCAGGGAGACGAGCGAACACGTCTGGCCCTTGCGGTGACCCAGCGGCTCGATCCGCTGGTGGTGCGCCATGAGATTGAATGACCGGGTCGCACGACCGGCCTGAGCTCGCCGGTGCGGCCGAGCGCTGACGCAAGGCCGAGTTGCGGGTCACCCTAGACTCGCACGATGTCAGTCCTGGTCCTGCTCTTCCTGCCGTTCGTCGGCAGCGCCATCGCGGCCTTGCTGCCCACCAACGCGCGCAACCTGGAATCGTCGTGGGCCGCGCTGGTGGCGCTGGGTGTCGCGTTGTCGGTGGCACTGCTGTACCCCGAGGTGCGCGACGGCGGCGTCGTGACCGAGCGGCTGCAGTGGCTGCCGAGCCTCGGGCTGGACCTGGTGGTGCGCATCGACGGCTTCGCCTGGATGTTCGCGATGCTGGTCAGCGGCATGGGCGTGCTGGTGGTGATGTACGCGCGCTACTACCTCTCGCCCGAGGATCCGGCTGCGCGCTTCTATTCGCTGCTGCTGGGCTTCATGGGCGCGATGCTCGGCCTGGTGGTGTCGGGCAACCTGCTGCAGCTGGTGGTGTATTGGGAGCTGACCAGCGTGTTCTCGTTCCTGTTGATCGGCTACTGGCATCACCGCGAGGATGCGCGGCGCGGCGCGCGCATGGCGTTCACCGTGACGGCCACCGGCGGCCTGGCGCTGCTGGCCGGCGTGCTGCTGCTGGGTCGCATCGCCGGCAGCTACGAGCTCGACGCGGTGCTGGGCGCGGGCGAGGTGGTGCGCCAGCACGCCTTGTATCCGGTGGCGCTGGTGCTGCTGCTGGCCGGCGCGCTGACCAAGAGCGCGCAGTTCCCGTTTCACTTCTGGCTGCCGCATGCGATGGCCGCGCCGACGCCGGTGTCGGCCTACCTGCACTCGGCGACCATGGTCAAGGCCGGCGTGTTCCTGCTGGCGCGCCTGTGGCCGGTGCTGTCGGGCACCGAAATGTGGTTCTGGATCGTCGGCGGCGCCGGGCTCGCGACGCTGCTGCTCGGTGCCTACGCGGCGATGTTCCAGAACGACCTGAAGAGTCTGCTGGCGTATTCGACCATCAGCCATCTGGGGCTCGTCACGCTGCTGCTCGGCCTGAACAGTCCGCTGGCTGCGGTGGCCGCGGTCTTTCACATGATGAACCACGCCACGTTCAAGGCCTCGCTGTTCATGTCGGTAGGCATCATCGATCACGAGACCGGCACGCGCGACATGCGCCGGCTCGACGGCCTGTACCGCCACATGCCGATCACCGGCACGCTGGCCATCGTGGCCTGCGGCGCCATGGCCGGCGTGCCGCTGCTCAACGGCTTTCTGTCCAAGGAGATGTTCTTCGCGGAGACCGTCTTCATCCAGGGCAATCCGTGGATCGAGTACGGCCTGCCGCTGGCCGCCACGCTGGCCGGCGCGTTCGCGGTGGTGTACTCGCTGCGTTTCGGGCATGACGTGTTCTTCGGCCCGCCCGCGCGCAACCTGCCGCGCCAACCGCACGAGCCGGTGCATTGGATGCGCGTGCCGGTGGAACTGCTGGTGCTCGCCTGCGTGGTCGTGGGCACGCTGCCGGCGTGGTCGGTCGGCCCGATGTTGCAGACGGCCGCGCGGCCGGTGGTGGGCGGCGCGCTGCCCGATTACAGCCTGGCCGTGTGGCACGGTCTCACCACCCCGCTCGTGATGAGCCTGGTGGCACTGGCCGGCGGGTGGCTGCTGTACCGCGTGTACGGCGCGCGCTTCAAGCAGCGCGGCTTGCGCCACGCACCGCTGCTGCAGCGCGCCGACGGCAGGCACCTGTTCGAGCGCACGCTGGCGTGGCTCACCGCGCTCGCACGCCGGCTGCTGCGGCGGCTGGGCACGCGACGCCTGCAACCGCAACTGCTGTGGATGGTGGTCATCTCCGGCCTCATCGGGGTCGGCTCGGCGCTGATCGTGCCGCTCGAATGGGGCGATCGCGCGCGAGTGCCGGCCACGCCCGGGTTCGTGCTGCTGTGGATCGTGGCCGGCACTGCGGCGATCGGTGCGGCCTGGCAGGCCAAGTTCCACCGCCTGGTCGCGCTGATCCTGCTCGGCATCGTCGGTCTCGTGTTGTGCATCACCTTTGCGTGGTTCTCGGCCCCCGACCTGGCGCTGACGCAACTCGCGGTCGAGACCGTCACGCTGGTGCTGTTCCTGCTCGGTTTGCGCTGGATGCCCCGGCGCGTGGAGCAGGACGATCCGCGCACCGCGTTGCGCGCATGGTGGCGCCGCCGTCGCGACCTGGTGCTGGCGCTGCTGGTCGGCCTCGGTCTGGCGGCGTTGTCGTACGCGCTGCTGACGCGCCACGCGCCGTTGAGCATCTCGCCGTTCTTCCTTGAGCGTGCGTTGCCCGAAGGCGGCGGCGCCAACGTGGTCAACGTGATGCTGGTCGACTTCCGCGCCTTCGACACGCTGGGCGAGATCACGGTGCTCGGCGTCGTCGGCATCACGGTCTACGCGCTGCTGCGGCGTTTTCGACCGCCAAGCGAGGTCATCGACCGGCCGGCCCAGCAAAGCGCCGTACCTGTCGAGGCCGACAGTGACCTGCACGCACGCGCCGATCGCAGCGACGCCCCGCAACGCTACCTCCACGTGCCGGCGGTGCTGGTGCGGTTGCTGCTGCCGGTGGCTTTCGTGTTCGCGGCCCACCTGTTCCTGCGCGGCCACAACGAGCCGGGCGGCGGCTTCGTTGCCGGGCTGGTGGTGGCGATCGCCTTCATCGCGCAGTACATGGTCAGCGGCACACGCTGGGTCGAGGCGCGCATGCGGCTGCAACCGCCGCGCTGGATCGCGGCCGGCTTGGCGATCGCGCTGATCACCGGCCTGGGTTCGCTCGCCGTGGGCCACCCTTTCCTGACCACGCACACGGCGCACTTGCAGCTGCCCTGGCTCGGCGAGTTGCACCTTCCGAGCGCGACTTTCTTCGACCTCGGTGTGTTCGCCGTGGTGGTGGGCGCGACGCTGCTGCTGCTGACGGCGATCGCACACCAATCGCTGCGCGTCCGGCGCCGCCCGACGCCCGCAGCCGACGACGAGGGGACGCACTGATGGAAATCGTCATCTCGCTGGCGATCGGCGTGATGGGCGGCGCAGGCGTCTGGCTCGTGCTGCGTCCGCGCACGTTCCAGGTGTTGATCGGCCTGTCGCTGCTGTCGTACGCCGTCAACCTGTTCATCTTCAGCGTCGGCAGCCTGGCGATCGATCGCGAGCCGATCGTCGAGCCCGGCGTCCCCGCCGATCTGGCGCACTACACCGACCCGCTGCCGCAGTCACTCGTGCTGACGGCGATCGTGATCGGCTTCGCCACCACGGCGCTGTTCCTGGTCGTGCTGCTGGCGCTGCGCGGCCTGAGCGGCGGCGACCATGTCGACGGTCGCGAGGAGGCGCCGTGAACCTCTCGAATCACATCGTGGTCGCGCCCGTGCTGCTGCCGCTGGCCACCGCGGCGTTGATGCTGCTGCTCGGCGAAGGCCGGCGCTCGCTGAAGGCCGCGGTGAACCTCGCGTCGACCGCCGCCGGCCTGGCGCTGGCGGTGGTGTTGTGGATCTGGGTCGATGCGCGCGACGCGCCGGTCGTGTACTCGCCCGGCAACTGGCCGGTGCCGTTCGGCATCATGCTCGTCGCCGATCGGCTGTCGACGCTGATGGCGGTGCTGGCCGGCAGCGTCGGGCTGGCCGCGCTGCTGTACGCGACCGCACGCTGGCAGCATGCCGGCGCGTACTTCCACGTGCTGTTTCAGCTGCAGTTGATGGGTCTGCACGGCGCTTTCCTGACCGCCGACCTGTTCAACCTGTTCGTCTTCTTCGAGGTGCTGCTCGCCGCCAGCTACGGCCTGCTGCTGCACGGTGGCGGCGCCGAGCGCGTGCGCGCCGGCCTGCATTACATCGCCATCAATTTGACCGCCTCGCTGCTGTTCCTGATCGGCGTGGCCGTGCTGTATGGCGTGACCGGCACGCTCAACATGGCCGACATCGCGCAGAAGTTGCCCGACGTGCCGGCCAGCGACCGCGGTCTGCTGCACGCCGGCGCGGCCCTGCTGGCGATCGCCTTCCTGGCCAAGGCCGCACTTTGGCCGTTGAACTTCTGGCTGCCGCCGGCCTACGCCGCCGCCAGCGCGCCGGCGGCAGCGCTGTTCGCGATCCTCACCAAGGTCGGCGTCTACGCGATCCTGCGGCTGTGGACGTTGTGCTTCCCGTCCAGCGCGGGCGCCTCGGCAGGGTTCGGCGCCGACGTGCTGGTCTGGGGCGGTCTGGCCACGCTGGCCTTCGGCTCGCTCGGCATGTTCGCGTCGCAGCGCCTGGCGCGCCTGGCCGGCTACAGCATCATCGCGTCGTCGGGCACGGTGATCGCCGCCATCGGCTTCGACGCGCCGGCGCTCAGCGCAGGCGCGCTGTTCTATCTCGCCAGCTCGACGCTGGCCGGCTGCGCGTTGTTCCTGCTGGTCGAGCTGCTGGAGCGCGCGCGCCAAGTCGAGCTGGGACCGCAACAGGTCGACGACGGTGCCGACGCGCTGCCGGCGTTTGCCGACGCCGAGCCGCCGCCGGGCGCCAATCTTGATGACTACGAGGTGGCGCTGATCGGCCGTGCCATTCCGGCCGCGCTCGCCTTCCTCGGCGTGGCGTTCGCGCTGTGCGCACTGGTCATCGCCGGGTTGCCGCCGCTGTCGGGCTTCGTCGGCAAGCTGGCGATGCTGACCGCGCTGACCGATGTCGGCGGCACGGCGGCTTGGGGGCTGTTCGCGCTGCTCATCGTGTCGGGGCTGTTGGCGGCGCTGGCCTTGGTGCGCGTGGGCATCCGCCACTTCTGGACCACGCAGGACCGGCCCGCGCCGCACCTGCGGGTGATCGAGACGCTGCCCATCGGCCTGCTGCTGGCCGCGGCGATCCTGCTGGTCGTCAACGGCGATCGCGCGCTGGCGGCCACACGGGCCACCGCCGAAGCGCTGCACCAACCCTCCGGCTACATCGGTGCCGTGCTCGGTGCGCAGCCGGTTGGCCGCGGCGCGAAAGGCGGGCGATGAAATCACTGCTGCCCGCGCCTTGGCTCTCGTTCGGCATCTTCTGCGGCTGGCTGCTGCTCAACCGCAGCCTGGGTCCGGGCCACCTGCTGCTGGCCGCGCTGCTGGCGGTGGTGGCGCCACTGCTGACGGCACCGCTGCGCCCGCGCGCCGGGCCGTTGCGGCGCCTTGGCGTGCTGGCGCGGCTGATCCTGCGCGTCGGTCGCGAGGTGGTCAGGTCGGCGATCGGGGTCGCCGGCGCGGTGCTGCGCCCGCAGCCGCCGCGCGACGCCTTTGTCGTCGTGCCGCTGGAGCTGCACGATGCGCATGCCCTCGCGGCGCTGGCCATGATCACGACGGTGATTCCCGGCACCGTGTGGTCCGAGCTGGCTCCCGACCGCAGCGCGCTGCTGCTGCACGTGTTCGACCTCGACGACGAGGCGCGCTTTCTCGAGCACTTCATCCGCGACTACGTGCAGCCGCTGAAGGAGATCTACCAGTGAGTGCCGTGCTGTCGATCGCGATCACCTTCACGCTGGTGATGTACGGGCTGGCGATGGGCATCGCACTGCTGCGCCTGCTGCGCGGGCCGAGCGCGCAGGATCGTGTGCTGGCGCTGGACTTCATGTACATCGTCGGCATGCTGCTGATGCTGGTGCTGGCGATCCGCTACGACAGCCGCATGTATTTCGAAGCGGCACTGCTGATGGTGCTGTTCGGTTTTGTCGGCTCGATGGCGCTGGCCAAGTTCCTGCTACGCGGCGAGGTGATCGAATGACCACACTGTGGGTCGATGTCGCCGTGGCGGCGTTGCTGGTTGGCAGCGGAGGTCTCGTGCTGGTCGCGGCGCTCGGCCTGTGGCGGCTGCCGAGCTTCTTCCTGCGCATGCACGCACCGGCACTGGCGTCGACGCTGGCGGCATGGGTCGTCACGCTGGCCTCGATCGTGCACTTCACGGCACACGAAGGATCCCTGTCGCTGCACGCGTGGCTGATCATCATCGTGTTGTCGATCACCGCGCCGGTGACGACCATCGTGCTCGCCCGTGCCGCGCTGTTCCGCCGCCGGCGCGCCGGCGACGCGCTGCCGCCGCCGCTCGGCGGCCGGGGTTGAAGCCGCCAGGCACCGATGCACCCGATGCACCCGATGCAGCCGTTCTTCAGCCTGGAGCCGCCACCGGCCCGGCGCACGATCGTGCACACTGGTCGCGTTGTGCCTCGAAGGGCTTGCCATGAAACGCCTTCGCTCCATCGTGGCCGCGACCGATCTGTCGGCGCCGTCGCGCCATGCGGCCGACCGTGCGGCGCGCCTCGCGCGCGGCAGCAGCGCCGCGCTCACGCTCGTCCACACGCTGGCCGCCAGCGCCCTGACCGACCTCAAGCGCTGGCTCGGCGACGCCGACAACACCTGCGACGCCGTGCAGGCAGAAGCCGGCCAACGGCTGCATGCGCTCGCCCTCGAGCTGACGCAGCGCCACGGCATCGCCGTCGGTGAACACGTGGCGACCGGCCACCCGGTGGAGGCGGTGACCCGCCATGCCGTCGAGATCGATGCCGACCTGCTGGTGGTGGGCACACGCGGCGCCGGCTTCTTCCGCGGCGTGGTGATCGGCTCCACCGCCGAGCGCATCGCCAAGCGCGCCGAGCGTCCCGTGCTGATGGTGCGGCAGACCGCCCACGAACCCTATCGTCGTGTGCTGGTGCCGGTGGACTTCTCGCCCTGGAGCGCCGGCGCGATCGCGCTGGCGCTGCAGCTGGTCCCGCAGGCCACTCTGGTGCTGATGCATGCGGTGGAGTTGCCATATGAGGGCAAGCTGCGCCTGGCCGGCGTGGCGCAGGCCACGGTCACGCGCTACCGCGATGCGGCGCGCAACGAGGCGCGCAATCGCCTGCACGCGCTGGCCTCCCAAACCGGGCTGCCGCCTGAAAGGGTTCAGGTGACCACGCCCGACGGCGCCGATCCATGGATGTTGATCGCGCAGCAGGAGCAGGAGCACGACTGCGACCTGATCGTGATCGGCAAGCAAGGCCGCAACGCGCTCGAGGAGCTGCTGCTCGGTAGCACCACCCGCATGGTGATGTCGGAGTGCAGCAGCGACGTGCTCGTGTCGAGCACGCGCGCCGCTTGAAGGTGGCGGGCCGCGCCCACGGCGTCCGGCACGTCGCGAGTCAGCTGTACCGGTCTGCCCAACCGCCTGCATAAGACGAACTGGCGAGCGGCCGCCCTTGCGCGAGGCCCCGCCGCCCCGGCGCGAGCCGGGTGGCGCTGGGCATCGACACGAGTGCGGCGTGGCTTGGACCCTGGAGCGCCGCGCGATTGACTTGTCGCAAGGCCGCGGCGGACAGCATGCCTAAGCTGGCTGCGCTGCAAATGGAGATCCGGTGCAGTGGTTCCTTGTCCGCGAAGGGAGTACTCGAGATGTCCGAGGTGCCGCCGGCCGCCCCTCTGTACCGTGCCCGCACTGGTGGCGCGAAGCCAGCGCGCGTCCATGATCTGACGCAGCGCACCGTCGCCTTCGTGCTGGCCGGTGGCCGCGGCGCGCGCCTGAAGCAGCTGACCGATCGCAGGGCCAAGCCGGCGGTCCCCTTTGCCGGCAAGCTGAAGATCATCGACTTCGCGCTCAGCAACTGCGTCAACTCGGGCATCCGCCGCATCGCCGTGCTGACCCAGTACAAGGCGCAGAGCCTGATTCGGCATGTCGAACGCGGCTGGGGGTTTCTCGCCGTCGACTTGGGCGAGTATGTCGACGTGGCGCCGGCGCAGCAGCGCCTCGGCGATACCTGGTACAGCGGCACGGCGGACGCCGTGCTCCAGAACTTGAACCTCCTGCACGAGGCAGACGCCGACTACGTCCTCGTACTCGCCGGCGATCACGTCTACAAGATGGACTACGCGGTGATGCTCGCCGAGCACGTGGCCAGTGGCGCCGATGTCACCGTGGCCTGCGTCGAGGTGCCGCTCGCAGACGCGGTGAGCTTCGGCGTCATGGCGGTCGATGCGCAGGGGCGCGTGGTCGATTTCCAGGAGAAACCGGCCCGGCCGGCGCCGCAGCCCGGAAACGAAACTCGCGCGCTGGCGAGCATGGGCATCTACGTCTTCGGAACGAAGTTCCTGTCTGAAGAACTTTCACGAGATGCCGGCGACACCGCGTCGAGCCACGATTTCGGCAGGGACCTGATACCGGGTTTGGTCCGGCGCGGAGCCCGGGTCATGGCGCACCGCTTTGCCGACAGCTGCGTCAACATGGTCGGCGACCAGCCGTACTGGCGTGACGTCGGGACGATCGACGCGTTCTGGGAGGCGAACATCGACCTGACCCATGTCGTTCCGGAACTCAATCTCTACGACGACCACTGGCCCATCCTGAGCCTGCAGCCCCAGCTGCCCCCGGCGAAGTTCGTGTTCGACGACGACACGCGGCGCGGGACCGCCCTGGATTCCCTGGTGTCCGGCGGATGCATCGTCAGCGGAGCGCTCATCCGACGCTCGATCCTCTTTGCCAAGGTGCGTGTCGGCGAGGGCAGCCTCGTGGAGGACTCGGTGGTGCTGCCGAACGTGATCATCGGACGCCGTGTGGTGCTCAAGCGCGCGGTGGTGGACAAGCGCTGCGTGCTGCCCGACGGATTCGTGGCCGGCGTTTCCGCCGAGGAGGACCGGGCACGCTTCCACGTCACCGAACGCGGCATCGTTCTGATCACACCCGAGATGCTCGAAACGGGCGTGCCCGGGGTGACGTCGCGGTAGCAGAGCTTCCCGGGACGCAGGCAGCAGATGCACGGGTCATGGCCTTGGGCTGATGCAGATCACTCGGACGTCCGCCAGCGCTCACGCGGCAGGCCGCATGGCACGCCGCGCGCGAGGCGCAAACAGCTCATTGCGTGCCGCCTCGGTGATCGCCGTCACGCAAGGGTGAGTGATGCGGCGCTCGACCGAGATGGCGAAGAACTCTTCCAAGACCTCGGGTGTGGCGCCGACCGCGCGCACGCCGCAATGCTGCTGCTTCTGCTTGGACTGGACGGCCGCATCTCCGGGCTCGACGCCGCGCTGCTGCCCGAGCTGCTGCTGGGAGGGCGAGGTCTTTGTGCTGTACAACGTGGCCTTTGTGGCCTACCTGATCCTCGCCGCACAGCAGCACGACGCACTGCGCACCTACACGTGGGCAATGACCGGGTTCGTGCTGCCGCTGACGGTGATCACGCTGGTTGCGGTGCTGCTGCCGCGGCGGACGACGCCCTTCTGATTCGTGGACGATGGCGTTGAGCGCGGTCCGGCTTGAGACACCCTGAAATGACAAGGCCCCGATTGCTTCAATCGGGGCCTCGCGGGACGCCATGCGACGTCTAGGGGAGTGACCGCCTCACATGTGCTCGATCAACACTTTCCAATCGGGCGGAGAGGCGCATGGATGCTCAGTTTCGACTGGCAAACCCGTGCGGCATGGCCCGATCCTTGGCCCCATTCTGAACGACTTTCCATGGGGCCACGATGGCCCCAAACCGATGGCGTTGCGGGCCGCTTCGCCCCGAGCGAACTCAGGCGTCGGTGTGCTCAGTCGCTGGCGCGAGCATTCCATGGGCGTCCGTCGTGCGAGAAGACCGAAGTGCATGGGTCGGAGCTGCTCGATCAACGTCGGGGCATATGCGAAATCAACGCCAAAGTGATCGATTCTGCACATGGAACGGCGACAACGTCTGGACCCTTCCGCCTGAATCGAGGCGAATTCCAGCGCCGGTCTTGCGAGCGCTCGCACATACATTGGTCGGGCCGAAACCGCCGATGACATTCGCCGAGAACTCATCGCATCGAATCGACCTGTTCATGATTACGCTGCCGGGACTGCCGGCTGAGGATCCCACTCGCATGAATCGCCTCACATCCACTTCCCCCTACACCGTCGAGCCGGCGCGCCTGTTCGCGCGGTTGCCCGCGGTGATCCGGGCCACCGGCCTGGGCCGCTCGACCATCTACCGGTTGGTCGCGAGCGGTGCGTTTCCGCGACCGGTGCACCTGGGTCCGCGCGCGGTCGCGTGGCGCTGGTCCGACCTCGAACAGTGGAGCGCCACGCGTGCCACCGATCACCATTGACCGCGAAGCCGTTTGCGCGCGGGGCGCTGAGTCAAGGGCGGGCGCAGCCCGGCGTCACGCACCCTTGACGCAGCGCACTGGGGCACCGACGCTTTTAGGGCTCGGGCTGGCGGCTCTTGAGCGACCAGCCCCCGAGCCCGTCCGGCGGCGAGGACACGGGCCTCGTTGCGCTGTACCGGCTGATCCCACCTCACCTTTCAGCATCGAAGCCGTTGTGCACCAGATCGGCAATGCGCACCGCCATGCTGCGGGAGGGATCGAACGGCAGATCCTCGAATCCGAAGGAGCGGTACAAGGTCCGCACGTCGTCGTCCAGGGGATGCGTGAGCACGCAGAAGCAGCCGACCTCCTTCGAGAAGCGCACCGCCGTGGTCAGTGCATAGAACATCAGCGACCGCGCCACACCTCGCCCCTGCCATCGCCGGTCCACCGCCAACTGGCCCAGCAGCACAGCGGGCACCGGGTCGGGGCGGTTGCGTTGCCGGGCCTTGGGCAACCAGGCGCGCTCGATGTGCGCGGCCGACAGGCTCACGTACCCGACGATGACGCCGGTGACCGGATCGCAAACGATGCTCGTGCGCGATACGTCCGACTGCTGGTTACGCCACGCATGGCGCCGGAACCAGTGGTTCAGCGCATCGCGCCCGCAGTCGAACCCCGTCGTGTCATCGGCTGCCTCGAGCGGCCGCGGCGGCGTCAGCGCTGCCGTCACTTCTGCCAAAGAGGCCGGGTCTTGGCCAGCTTGCGCAGCGCCCGAGCCTCTTTCGCCGGCGCGCTGGCCCAGGCCTCGAACTTGGCCCAGTCCTTGCCCGGGATCGTCACGACGCGACGCTCCAACAAATCCGCCTCGGCAGCCTCGATGGCACGCCGCCGGATGAAGTCGCTGAGGTTCGTGCGAGCCTGGTCCGCCGCAGCCTCCAGTAAGGCACGTTCGTCGGGGCTGACACGGACACTCAGTACGGCGGGGGTGGCGCGGGGCATGGCAGCTTCCTGAGACGGTATGACAATAGCATACACGAGGCCATGGCGGCATGTTCGCAACTTGTGCGCCGTCGTGGTCCGGACCGTACCCGCACGACAGTGAGTCTGTTTCTGGCTCACCGCGACAGTTCCGGCCCCAGGCGCGATCGCGTCGGAGGCGGCTGCGAAACGCGCGCGATGCCCGGCAGCTCCCTCTGCGCTGCCTTCGCGTCGAGCAACTCGCACAGCGCCGGAGCCTCGCGGACGAAGCGCACGATCGCCTCCTGAGCTTGCGGTCCGAAGCGTCGGACGATGCTGCGAGCGCGCGACCCACCTCGAACCACGCACGCAGTGAACGCTCCCGGCTCGGGCTGCCAGGGTTCGCCCCTCGCCTGACCGAGCGCGCCGAGGCGTCGAGTCGCTTCCTTTCCCACACCCGTTCGTTTCGGTGGCGCGTGCCGCGAGTCATCTGTGAGGAGGCTTCGGCCTCGATGCCCCACCCTCGCAGCTTCTCCGCGAACACCTCGCGCCACCGGCGAAGATCCTCCTTGCGCGGATTCAAGCGCCTGCCGTCACGACCTTCCGCCCGCACGCTGATGTGCACGTGCGGGTTCGCCTGGTGGGTGTGCAGCACCATCGCGTAGCGGTGGCCGGCCAACTCGGCCGCAGCGAACTCGCGTGCCGCGCTGCGGACGAACTCCGGCCTTGTGCCCGCGGGCATCGACAGCATGATGTTGAAGGCTTCGCGCCGCGGGCTCATCTCCGGGATGCGCGAGCCGCCGAACCGCCATTGATCGACGATCGCACGCAGCGCCTCCTTGCCCTCGCGCACGACACCGCGGTCGTCCTCGATCGGCAGCCGCCCGGCCTTGGCGATGTAGCGCAGGTGCGCTGCGATGGCACCCATGCCGCGTCCACCGCCTGTGACCTTGACCATCACCTGTGGCGCGCGGTGAACCACCGTCGCGCGGATGCGCTGGCGCACGGCTTGCGCACGCTGCTGCAGCGTCAGGCCGGTCAGCACCGGGCTGCGAGACGCCCTGCTGCGGTTCGACGGGTAGAACAGCCGATCGCCCCACTGCACGAGCACGCCGTCGAGGGTATTGGGCATCGCAAGACTCCTTCACAGGTGGGCGATCAGCGCCGAAGCACGATCGAGGTGGCGGCGGATCTCCGCATCTGCTGTCTCGAGGCGGTGGCGGTAGGCCCGGGCTTGCACTGACTTCCCCTGGCGAAGCAACGCCACGAGCGCGCTGAGGTCCGCCGACAGCGTGGCCAGTTGGTCGTTGGAGCCGAGCAGCGCCGCGCGGTCGGCTTCACGCTGGGCAACGGGTTGCGGCAGTGAGCTGCCATCGACCAGCCGGGCGACGTATTCGCCGTACGAAAGACCCAACGTGCCTGCATGGAGGACCAGCGCCTCGGCGTGAAGCCGCGGCAGGCGCAGCGTCAGCTTGGTGATCGATCGCTCCGGGGTCTGACCGTCAGACCCCGATGGCACCACGAATGCCGTGCATGAGTCGAGGCTCGCAACGAGCGCCCGCCGCGCAAGTTGCGAGACGGTGATGCACTGCCCGGCCGCCGCGGAGCGCACGGCATCGCCGATGCCGCGCAGGTCGATCGTCACGCGATCGCGCGATGTCGCCATGTCATGACTCGCGTGCGAAGCGGCGTGGCATCCATTCGCTGGCGGCCAGCCTATCCTGCAATCAATCTACGCATGGAGTATTGGTCTCAATCGACGTCGCAGGACCGACGATTTCGGCCCGCAATTCGTCAAGTCGCCGACCAACTGCTGGTGCAGCACGCCTGCCGATCGACGCGAAGGCGACGTAAAGGCGACGCAACGTGACTCAAAGGCGTCTGCAAGGCGGCGCATAGCCGACGCATGTGACGCTTTGCCGACCGCGAGGCGACTCGTCCTGGCGCAAAGCCGACGCAAAGGCGCCTGCAAGACGTCTGCAAGGCGGCGGTCAGCAGACTCTCGTTATGCCGCAGCGCCGCCTCGCTCAGTGAGTGACCGGTCCTCGTTTGCGCGACAGGCTCGACCCGACCCGAAGCGGACCATTGTGTCCCGGCATTGCAGACGTTCGTTTGGCCCTATCAAGTCGTCTCCGAACATTGCTCGACCCAGTTTTGGGCACGCCGCGCTGGCCGCCGATGCGCCGATGCCGAGGTGCACGATTGTCAAGCTGCCATCTGCGCGCATGGCCGAGGTCGTGAAAGTGGATGACCGCCGTTGTCCGGCGCGCAGGGCCGCGTGATCAATCTGCACTCGCTATGGCTCAAATAGCGGTCAGCGCGTCCAGTGCTGACCTCGGCATCAGTGCGACTCAGACGCGGACCGGACGCTTGCTCGAAGCGCGAGACTTCGCAGCCGACTGTGGCTGCCGAGCTTTTGTGCTGCCTGGCTTCGCATCGACACGACGCGACCGCGGCTTGCCCTTGGCGGTTGCGGCAGGGTTGCGCAACGCGATGGACTCCGAACGCCGCAACTCGGCCAGCTTCTGCGAAAGCTGCGCGGCCGCACCGCGCAGCCGTGCACCGAGCAACTCGGTGTCGTAGTTCTTGAAGTCCTTGAGTGCAAACACCAGCGACATGCTGCCTGCGACCTCGCCCGTACCGAACAATATCGGCGCCGCGATGCCTGCCAAGCCGGTGTCGAGCTCGCCGCTCGACGTCCAATAGCCTTGCCGCTTGATCGCTTGCAGGTTCCTCCAGAACGACAGCCAATCGGCGCCGATCGACCGGCAGTCCGGCTCGTGCTGGTGATCCTTCCACAGCCGCTTCAGCCGCCCGCGACTCATGGAAGCGACGATCACCTTGGAGCTCGCCGAGCGGAAGATCGGCATCATCGTGCCGCGGCCGAACGACATCGGCAGCCGCTGCAACGCGCCTTCGTGCTGAAACACGTTGATGATGCGATCGCCATAGCAGGTGGTCAGCAGCCCGGTGGCACCCAATGACTCGGCGAGCGCCGACACCACCGGGCTTCCGGCGTTCAGCAGCGGATCCGACTCGATGATCCGGTGGTCGAGTTCGATGATGCGCGGGCCCAGCATGAAGAGCCCGCCGTCGCTCACCAGCAGGCCGGCCTGCCCGAGCTCACGCGTGTAGCGATAACACGTGGTTCGCGTGAGGCCGAGCGCAGCGGCGATCTGGTCGGCCGTCATGGTCGTGTGCTCGCGGGAGAACAGGTCCAGGACCGAGAGCATGCGACTGAGACTGGACACGACTGGATCTGCGGTTGCTGTTCCTCGCCGGCATCTTAGTGGAGGCGCGCTGCGCCTTACTGCACCTTGATGTTGTGATCGCGGACCAGCTTGCCGATGCGGGCGCTGTCGTTCCCGATGACCCGGTCCAGTTCGGATGGCGTCGTGGCATACGCCTTCAGACCGCGCTTGGTCGCTGACCCTTGGACCTCAGCATCCGCAAGCACCTTCTGCAACGCGCCCTGCAGCTTGGCCATGACATCCGGCGGCGTTCCCGCCCTGGCATGCATCGAGTACGACGTGGAAATCATGTAGTCGCCGCCCGCGGCCTCGACGATCGTCGGAACGTTCGGCTCGGCCGTGGTCCTGGATGGAGCACCCACCGCGAGCAGGCGCAGCTTGCCCTGCGCCACGTGCTGCTGCAGTGCTTCCACGCCGCCGGATGACGCATTGACTTCACCCGACAGCATCGCCGGGATCACCTCCGCGAAGGCCTTGTACGGCACGTGCATCAGCGACGTGCCGGTCCCCTCCTCGAGCAGCACCATGTTCAAGTGCATGATGCTGCCGACCCCGCCACTGCCGAAGGTGACGCGTCCGGGGTTGGCCTTGACGTGGCTGACGAACGACTTGAAGTCGGTAACCGGCAGCGCGGCCGACACCACGAGGTACAGGCTCACGTCAGCGATGTTGCTCACCGACGCGAGGTCTTTTCTCGGGTCGTAGTTCAGCTTGTAGAGCAGCGGATTGACCGACACGGTGAGACGGTCGACGAGCAGGAAGGTGTAGCCGTCGGCCGGCGCGCGCACGACCATCTCGGTGCCGATGCTGCCGTTGACGCCGGCCTTGTTCTCCACGATGAAGGTCGACTTCAGCTCCTTGGCGAGCTTCTCGCCGACCAGGCGGGCCATGATGTCCGGCCCGGTTCCCGGCGGATACGGCACCACGATGCGCACCGGCCGGCTCGGCCAGTCAGATGCCTGCGCCCAGCCGTGGGTCGATGGCAGCGCGCAGGCCAGCACGGCGAACAGTGCGGCGCAGGCGCGTCGAAGTGCAGCGGTCATGCGTGTCCTCCGGTGATGTGATTGCGTTGCCACTTTACGGGATTCTTGCAATATCTGTCCAGATAGGGCAAGCACCCCCATCAATCCCTCGTTCACGCGTGGTTATCACGGTGCACCTGCTGCCTCCGGGCGTCGCACGAGGTGCCGATTGCGGATAGTTCGTTTGCTTGCTGTTCCCCATAGTGGGATTATGATCGGCCCCCGAGAGACACCATCATGTCCGCTAGCAAGACCTCCGATCCCGCTTCGAGCGGCGCCACCACGGTGCTGAAGGCCGCCGCATCGTGCGGCGTCGACGTTTGTTTTGCGAACCCGGGCACCACCGAGATGCCGTTCGTCGGCGCGCTCGACACGCCGGTGGGCGTGCGTGCCGTGCTCGGCTTGTTCGAGGGAGTCTGCACCGGTGCCGCCGACGGCTACGGCCGCATGCGCGGCAAGCCGGCACTGACGCTGCTGCACCTCGGGCCCGGGCTGGCCAACGGGCTGGCCAATCTGCACAACGCGCGCCGCGCCCGCACGCCGATCGTCAATGTGGTCGGTGACCACGCGAGCTGGCACCTGCGCTACGACGCCCCGCTCACCTCCGACATCCAGTCGCTCGCGCGGCCGATGTCGGGCTGGTACCGCGCCGTGTCATCGCCGGAGCACTTGTGGGCCGACACCGTCGACAGCATCGCCGCCGCGAGTGCCGCGCCCGGTCAAGTGGCCACGCTGGTCGTGCCGGTGGATTTCCAGCAAGGGAGCGCACCCGTTCAAGCGCGTCGCGGTGCTGAGCCGGCCGCGTTGCGCACGGTCGACGCGGCGCGCGTCGCCGAAGCCCACCGCGCGCTGCGCTCCGGACGCAAGGCGGTGATCCTGCTGGGGGACCGCGCACTGAGCGAACGCGGGCAGGTGGCTGCCGGCCACATCGCCGCGGCCACCGGCGCGCGGCTGTACAGCGAGACCTTTCCGGCGCGCACCGAGCGCGGCGGCGGTTTGCCCGACATCGACCGCCTGCCCTACTTTCCCGAGGCCGCGATCGCAGCGCTGGCCGATGCGGTGGTCCTGCTCGCCGGCGCGATCGCGCCGGTGGCCTACTTCGGCTACGAAGGCCTGCCCAGCGAACTGGCACCTGCATCCGCGCTGTTGACGCTCGCCGAGCCCGGCGATCCCGCCGACGAAGCGCTGGAGCGCCTGGCCAACGCGCTCGGCGCGCCACGCGGCGCGACGGGTGTCGCTCGATCCGAGCAGGCGTTCGACAGCGGGTCGCTAACGCCCCAAACGGTCGGCCGCGTGCTCGCCAACGCGTTGCCGCACGGCGCGATCGTCTCCGTCGAAGGCGGCACCTGCGGCTATCCGTTCGTGACCGCGTCGGCCGCGGCGGCGCGCCACACCATCCTCACCAACACCGGAGGCGCCATCGGTCAGGGGCTGCCGGTGGCGCTCGGCGCGGCGATCGCCTGCCCCGATCGGCGCGTGTTCGCGCTGCAGTCCGACGGCAGCGCGCAGTACACGATCCAGTCGTTGTGGACGATGGCGCGCGAGCGCTTGCCGGTGGTGATGCTGATCACGTCGAACCGGCGCTACGGAATTCTGCAGACCGAGCTCACTCGCGCCGGCATCGAGCCCGGCCCACAAGCGAAGCGGCTCACCGTGCTCGACGACCCGCCGCTCGATTGGATCGCGCTGGCGCGCGGCTACGGCGTGCCCGCGTGGCAAGCCGCCACCGGTGCCGAGCTGCAGCGGCTGCTCGGTGACGCGCTGAAGCACACAGACGGCCCGGCGCTCATCGAGATGCGCTTGAACTGAAGCCAAGGACTCACCGAGGACACATGGACCTGCAACTGCGAGGAAAAGTCGCCTTCATCACCGGCGGCAGCATGGGCATCGGCAAGGCCGCCGCGCTCGAGCTGGCCAAGGAAGGCGTGCACGTCGCGATCGCGGCGCGGCGCATGCCGCTGCTCGAGGAGGCCGCGGCCGAGCTGCGCCGAGCGCTGTCCGACACACCCGACGCGGGCGAGGTGGTGCCGGTGGCCGTCGACACCACCGACATGCACTCCGTGAGCACCGCGATGGCGCGCACGGCCGAGGCCTTCGGTCGCATCCACATCCTGGTCAACGGCGCCGCGCATCCCGGCGGCTTGGTGCGCAGCGAGCTGGCCGACGCCGATCCGCAGGGGCTGCTGCAGGACATCGATATCAAGGTGGTCGGCTACCTGCGCTGCGCCAAGGCGGTTGCGCCGTACATGCGCGAGCAGCGCTACGGCCGCATCATCAACATCGGCGGGCTCACCGGCCGGGGCAGCAAGCAGCTCTCGGGCATGCGCAACGTGGCGATCGTGCACATGACCAAGACCCTGTCGGACCAGCTCGGCCCCGACGGCATCACCGTCAACACGATCCACCCCGGCGTGGTCGAGACGCCGCACATCCACGAGCTGTACGAGAAAGAGGCGCTGAAGCAGGGCCTCAGCGCGGCCCAAGTGGAGGCCAACTACGTCAAGGCCACGCCGATCCGCCGCGTGCTGCAGCCCGAGGAGATGGGCTGGATCATCGCCTTCCTCGCATCGCCGCGCTCGGCCTCGATCACCGGCGAATCGCTCGGCTGCGACGGCGGCCTCACGCGCGGCATCTTCCTCTGAACGGACCGCAAGCAATGGACTTCACGATCATGGTGGCCACCGCTGGGCAGGGCATCCTGCGCAGCAACGACGACGGCAAGACCTGGCACCGGCTCGGGCTCAAGGAGGCGATCGAGTTCGACGGCGTGGTGCGCGCGCTGGCCGTGGACCCCGGCAACCCCAGGCGCGTGTACGCCGGCGCCGACGCCGGCCTGTGCATCAGCGACGACGGCGGTGCGCACTGGCGGCTCGCTCAGGGCGCGATCGCCGGCATGACGGTGTGGTCGATCGCGATCGATCCCAACGACGCGCGCGTGCTGTACGCCGGCACCGGCGCACCGTCGCGCGCGGCACTGTTCAAGTCCACCGACGCCGGTGAAACCTGGCTGCGCCTGCCACCGGAGATGCCGGAGTTCTGCCAGGGCGTCAACCGCCCGCGCCTGCTCACGATCTGCGTCGACCCCGACGACAGCGCGCAGGTCTGGTTCGGCGTCGAGGAAGGCGGCGCGTGGCGCAGCCGCGATGGCGGCCAGCACTTCGAGCGCCTCGACGACCCGCGCAAGCCGATCCGCAGTTCCGACATCCATGCGATCAGCATCCTGCCGGCGACGGCGAGCGCGCCCAAGACGATCCTCGTATTGACGGTCAACGCGGTGTACGTCAGCGACGACGACGGTGACACCTGGGACGGCAAGCTGTCCAAGCAGCGCTTCGACGGCCTGTACTACACGCGCACCGTGACGCCGATCGCACGCTCCGCGACCGAGCTGCTGCTGGCCATCGGCGACGGCACGCCGGGCCACAAGACGCGCCTGATGCGCTCCGACGACCGCGGTCGCAACTGGTCCGAGACGCAGCTCGAGACGGCGCCCAACTCCACCTTCTGGGCCATCGGCGCGCACGACGCCGACCCGCGCCGGCTCTATGCCGGCACCAAGTACGGCGATCTGTTCCGCTCCACCGACGGCGGGTACAGCTGGCAGAAGGAGTGGCGCGAGTTCTCAGAGATCACCGCGGTGGCGTGGACGCCGACCAAGGCACCGCTGGTGGCGCACGCGCAATCGACCGACTGAGGAGTCCCCGATGACCCGCGATGTTGTCGTGCCGCCAATCACTGCCGACACCCGGCTGCCCAAGCCGCGCATCGTGCGCACGCACGTCGCGCTGTACGTGCGCGACCCTGATGTGTCCGCGCGCTGGTATGCCGAGGTGCTGGGCATGGAAGAAGTCGCGCGCGAGCCGCGCTGGGTGTTCATGTCGTTCGGGCAGAAGCACCACGACGTGGCGCTGATCAAGGCGCAGACGCCGGCCGAGATCGGCACCATCGGCCTGCAGCACTACGGACTGGAGATCGACGGCGACCTCACGGAGCTGCGGCGCCTGTACGGGATGTTGCTGCGCCGCCAGGTGCCGATCGTGAAGGTCACCGACCACAAGGCGGGCGTCGGCGTCTACTTCACCGATCCCGACGGCAACCGGCTCGAGTTCTTCTGCGAGACCGCACGCGACGACGCGCACGGCAAGGCGCTGATGACCCAGTACAGCGCCGCCAGCGATCCGATGCACCTCGATCCCCTCTTCGACTGAAGACCATCTGCCATGACCCGAGCCGCGAACTTCCACGCCTTCCACATCCGCAAGTGGTACCTGCAGATCGAGGACACGCTCGCCACCGAGAGCGGCGCGCTGGCCGACGGCGAGCCGCTGCGCAAGATCGTGCTCGCCGCCTGCCTGCACAACCCGTACGCCGGGCGCTACGAGCAGGACCTCAACGCATGGATCGATGCCTCGCCCGCACTCGGGCAGGAGTTCGGCCGGCGCATCCGCGCCGCCGCGGGCGACCAGCGCATCCAGAGCTACGGCAAGGCCTGTCTGGTGGGCAGCGACGGCGACTACGAGCACGGCAACGCGCTGCTGACGAACCCGGCTGCCAACCCGGTGCGCGACGCCGTGGGCGGCGGCAAGTCGTGGGTGCCGTCCACCGGCAAGCGCGGCGGGCCCGGCACGATCCTCGACGTGCCGCTGGCGCACAAGGACGCGCTGTACGTGCGCTCGCACTACGACACCATCAGCGTGGCCTTCAACGATGCGCCGAGCCGCGACGAGGTGCTGATCGTGTGGGCGTTCGCAACGCGCGGGCGCCTGAACGCGCGACTCGGTGGACTCAAGGCCAGCGAGATCAAGGGCCAGGACGGCCTGACCTGATCATGCACACGCACGCACGTGAAGGCTGGGTCACGCGCAACGGGCTGCGGCTGCGCTACGTCGAGTGGGGCGCCGTCACGGCACCGACGATCGTCGCGCTGCACGGTTTGCGCAGCTTTGCCTACACCTGGGAACCGGTGGCGCTGCCGCTGGCCGACCGCTTCCGCGTCGTGGCGCTGGACCAGCGCGGCCGCGGGCTGAGCGATTGGGATCCGCAGCGCCGTTACCACGCACAGGAATACGTGCGCGATCTCGAGGCACTGGTGGACCAGCTCGAGCTCACGCGCTTCATGCTGCTCGGGCACTCGATGGGCGGCGCCAACGCGTTCATCTACGCCGCGCGCCATCCCGAGCGCGTGGCAGCGCTGGTGATCGAGGACATCGGGCCCGGCGCGTCGGCCGCATCGGCCGGCGCCGAGCGCATCCGTCGCGAGCTGCTCGCAACGCCCGACCGCTTCGCGAGCTGGCACGACGCGGCCGCGTTCTGGCGCCGACAGCGTCCCAACATCGCTGAGGCAGCCCTGCAAGCGCGCGTGCGGCACTCGATGCTGGAGAGCGCCGATGGCGCCATCGTCTGGTGCCATGACGCGCAGGGCATCGCGCACGCGCGTCTCCATGCCACACCGGAGCAGCTCGTGGACCTGTGGCCGCACGTCGAGGCGGTGCAGGCGCCGACGCTGGTGCTGCGCGGCGCGCAGTCGGACTTCCTTTCGGCGCAGACCGCCGACGAGATGGCGCGGCGCAACCCGCACATCCGCTGCCAGACGGTGGCTGGGGCGAGCCACTACGTGCACGACGACAACCTGGCCGGCTTCGAGGCCGCGCTGCACGACTTTCTCGGCCGCGCCGCGCTCGCCCCGTGGGCGTCGAGCCACAAGTGATGGGTTCGACCACCGTGCGCCACGCGTCGGTCGCCATCGTCGGCGGCGGGCCCAACGGCATCGCTGCCGCCAACCTGCTCGGCGCCTACGGCATCCACACCGTGGTGATCGAGCGCGAACGGCAGATCCTCGAGTATCCGCGCGCGGTCGGCATGGACGACGAGGCGCTGCGCCTGTTCCAGACCGTCGGCCTGGCCGAGCCGCTGCTGCGCGACATGATCCAGAACGTGCCGATGCGCATGTTCCGCGCCGACGGCAAGTGCTTCGCACACATCCGCCCGGCGACGCGCGAGTTCGGCTGGTGGCGGCGCAACATCTTCATGCAGCAGCTCGCCGAGAAGACGCTGCGCGAGGGTCTGGCGCGCTATCGCAACGTGGACCTGCGGCTCGGCGAGGAAGTGATCGAACTCGCGCAGGACGGGCGCGCCGTCACGCTGCGCGTGCGCGACGGCGACGGTGCCACCTATTCACTGCAAGCCGACTACTGCATCGCCGCCGACGGTGGCCGCAGCCCGCTGCGCGAGATGCTGGGCGTCCAGCTCGCCGGCAAGACGCACGCCATCAAGTGGGTGGTGGTCGACGTGAAGAACGCCGGCGTCGATGCCCCGTACACCGCACTCAACTGCGACCCGCGCCGCCCCAATGTCTGCATCTATCTGCCCTACGGCTTTCGTCGCTGGGAGTTCCTGGTCTATCCGCACGAGGACGAGCAGGCCATCGCAGCGCCGGACTCGGTGCGGCGCCTGCTGCAGCCGTACGTCGCCGACCCGAGCAAGATCGAGATCGTGCGTGCGCGCACCTACACGCACCATTCGCGCGTGGCCGAGCGCTTTGTCGTCGGTCGCGTCGCGTTGATCGGCGACGCCGCGCACCTCTCACCGCCGTGGATCGGCCAGGGCCTCAACGCGGGTCTGCGCGACGCCGGCAACCTCGCGTGGAAGCTGGCCGGCATCGTGCAAGGCCGGCTGCATCCGTCGGTGCTTGCCAGCTACGAGCAGGAGCGGCAGGCGCATTCCAAGGCGATGATCGATCTGGCCGACACCTTCGGCGCGATGCTGATGCCCACCAGCCGCGTCAAGGCCTGGATGCGCGACGGCTTCTTCAGCGCCGTCAGGCTGTGGCCCGGCATCCGCAACTACGTGCTGCAGATGCGTTTCAAGCCGATGCCGTCGTACCGCGACGGCATGGTCGTGGCCATCGGCGGATCGAGCGCGGTCGGCCGCATGCTGATCCAGCCCGACGTCGAAGAGCGCAGCGGCATGCGGTGCAAGCTCGACGACGTGCTGGGCCCCTGGTTCGCCGTGCTCGGCTGGCAGGTCGACCCGCAGAGCGTGATGACCCCGGAGGACCGCGCGTTCTGGCTCGAGCTCGGCGCGCGCTTCGTCCACGTGCGCCGTTCGCGCTGCCCCGACATGCCGGCCGAAGGCGCCAGCGGCACCGCCTGCGTGCAGGACGTCGACAACGGCCTGGCCGACTGGTTTGCCGAGCACCCGGGGTCGATCGCCGTGGTGCGGCCCGACCGCTACGTGGCGGCGCAATTCAACCCCAACCAGGCGATCGAGGTGACGCGGCGGTTTCGCGCCTTCACGCCGGTTGCCGCTCATCAACAGAGGATGGCCGCCTGACCATGTTCGTCGAACAACGCGTCTACTCGCTCGTGCCTGGCGGCACGGCCGAGTACATCAAGATCTACGAGGAGCTGGGCCGCGCGGTGCAGGAGCGCATCCTGGGCGCGCTGCTCGGCTACTACACGCGCGAGGTCGGCGAGCTGAACCAGCTCGTGTATTTCTGGCAATTCGCGTCGATGGACGAGCGCGCGCGGCGCCGCGCCGAGCTGGCCGCCGACCCCGACTTCAAGGTCTTCCGCGGCAAGATCCGCCACCTCGTGCTGCGGCAGGAGAACTCGATCCTCGTGCCCGCGGGCCAGCCTGCAAAGGTTGCGCCATGAGCCAGACGGCAGCGTACGAAGCGCTCGCCCAATACATCGATGGCGAGTTGATCGACGCCGGCGGGCGCACGACCCAGCCGGTGCTCAACCCAGCCGACGGCAGCGTGCTCGGGCACCTGCCGCGCGGCACCGCGGCCGACATTCATCGCGCATTGCAAGCGGCTCAGCGCGCCTTCACGCTGTGGCGCCGCGAGTCGCCGATGAAGCGCTCCGAGATCCTGCGCCGCGCCGCGCAGCTCATTCGCGAACGCGCGCCGCAGATCGCACGCAACATCACGCTCGACCAAGGCAAGCCACGGGCCGAAGCGACGATCGAGGTCTCGTCCAGTGCCGAGCATGCAGAGTGGCATGCCGAAGAAGGCCGCCGCATCTACGGCCGCGTGGTGCCGCCGCGCTCGCCCGACGTGCGGCAGCTCGTGGTGCGCGAGCCGATCGGCGTGTGCGCGGCGTTCTCGCCGTGGAACTTTCCGTTCAACCAGGCGCTGCGCAAAGTCGTGGCGGCGCTGGCCAGCGGCTGCACGGTGATCCTCAAGGGCCCTTCCGAGGCGCCCAGCGCGATCGTGGCACTGGCCCGGATCTTCCATGACGCGGGCCTGCCGCCCGGTTGCCTCAACGTGCTCTGGGGCTCGGCCGACGAGATCTCGCGCCGGCTGGTGGAGTCGCCGATCGTGCGCATGGTGTCGTTCACCGGATCGTCGCCGGTCGGCAAGCAGCTCGGCGCCTTGTGCGGACAGCACATGAAACGCACGACGATGGAGCTCGGCGGCCACGCGCCGGTGATCGTCTGCGCCGATGCCGACGTCGACCGCGCGGCCGACCTGCTGGCGCCCTACAAGTTCCGCAACGCCGGCCAGGTCTGCGTCTCGCCGACGCGCTTCATGGTGCAACGGCCGGTGTTCGACCGCTTCGTCGCGCGCTTTCTGGAGCGGGCACGTGCGATCCGCGTCGGCTCGGGCCTCGACGACGGCGTGGCGATGGGGCCGGTGGCGAGCGAGCGCCGCTTGAACGAGATGATCGCCTTCGCAGCCGACGCGAGGGCGAGCGGCGGGGAGATCGCTCTCGGCGGCGGGCGCATCGGCACGCGGGGCAACTTCTTTGCGCCCACCGTGGTGGTAAACCCCGCAGCAACGAGCAAGCTGATGCGCGACGAGCCGTTCGGCCCGATGGCCGGCATCGTGCCGTTCGACGACCTCGACGCGGCCATCACCAGCGCCAACAGCCTGCCGTTCGGCCTGGCCGCCTACGCCTTCACCACCTCCACGCGCAACGCGCATGCGATCGCCACCGGCATCGAGGCCGGCATGGTGAACATCAACCACTTCGGCATGGCGCCCGCCGAGATCCCGTTCGGCGGCATCAAGGACAGCGGCTTCGGCAGCGAAGGCGGCACCGAAACCTTCGACAGCTACCTCGTCACCAAGTTCGTGACGCAGTTGAACTGATCTTTCACCAACGAGAGCCACCATGACCCACCGCATCGGCGTGATCGTCGGCAGCCTGCGCAAGCAGTCGCTCAATCGCAAGCTGGCCCACGCCCTGATCAAGCTCGCGCCCGAGACGCTGAAGCTCGAGATCGTCGAGATCGGCCAGCTTCCCCACTACAACGCCGACGACGAAGCGTCGCTGCCGGTGGCGAGCGTCGAGTTCAAGCGGCGCATCGAGTCGCTCGACGGCGTGCTGTTCGTGACGCCCGAGTACAACCGCGGCGTGCCCGGCGTGCTGAAGAACGCGCTCGACGTCGCGTCGCGGCCGTACGGCCAGAACTCCTGGCGCGGCAAGCCGGCCGGCGTGATCACCGTCAGCCCGGGCGCGATCGGCGGCTTTGGTGCCAACCACCAGATTCGCCAGTCGTTCGTGTTCCTCGACATGCCGGCGATGCAGCAGCCCGAGGCCTACATCGGCAACGCGGCGACGCTGTTCGACGACAAAGGCGACATCGCCAATGCGTCGACACGCCAATTCGCCGAGCAGTTCCTGACGAGCTTCGCGCAGTGGGTGCGCAGCACGGCACCGACGGCGGCGCGCCAATGAAACCCTGGCGCCGCATCGCCCGCTTTGCCGGGTGGCTGTTCGCCCTGTGCGCATGCAGCGTCGTCCACGCCGACTCCTACCCCACGCGCCCGATCACGCTGGTGGTGTCGTTCGAGCCCGGCGGCTCCACCGACGTATCTGCGCGCGTGGTGGCGCAGGAGCTGGGCCGCATCCTGAAGCAGCAGGTGGTGGTGGAGAACCGCGCCGGCGCCGGTGGCCGCATCGGCACCAAGTCGGTCGCGCTGGCGAAGCCCGACGGCTACACGTTGTTGTGGGGCAGCGGCAGCTCGCTCACGGCCGCGCCTGTCTTGTTCAGCGACCAGGGGCATGTGGCCACGCTGGTGCCGGTGAGTCTCGGCGCGACGCAGCCGTTCGTGTTCGTGACCACCCCCGCGGTCGGCGCGAAGACGCTGGCTGAGTTCATCGTGCTGGCCAAGAAGCGCCCACTCGGCATGAACTTCGCGTCGGCCGGCAATGGCTCGAGCAACCACCTGCTGGGCGAGATCTTCATGTCGGCCACCCGCGTGCAGCTCGCGCACATTCCGTACAAGGGCAGCGCATCGGCGCGCGAAGCGCTGATGAAGGGCGACGCGCAGCTGATGGACGAAGTGACGTCGCCGCTGCTGGCCCAATTGCGATCAGGCCAGCTCGTGCCGCTGTTCGTCACCGGCGATGCACGCGACCCGCTGCTGCCGGAGACTCCCACGGCGCGCGAAGTGGGGCTGCCGGATCTCGTGATCACCGGCTTCTTCGGTCTGCTCGCGCCCGCGGGCACGGCCCCCGCCGTGGTGGATGTGCTCAACGCCGCGATGAAGGAGGCCCTGGCGTCGGTGCCGGTGAACAAGGCGTTCGAGAACCTGGGCTTCACGCCGGCGTACAGCTCGCCGGCGCAGATGTCGGAGCGCATCGCGCAGGGCAAGGCCCGGTACGAGCGCATCGTCAAGGAACGCGCGATACGTGTCGATTGAGAGAGGTGGCGTGATGCAGTGGATGCGGCGCGGTGCTGTTCTTGTCCTGGCGTTGGGTTGGGCGTTGCCGCCGGGCTTCGCACAGGAGTCTGTGCAGCGCGCGAAGAACGTGACGCTGGTGGTGCCCTTTGCCGCGGGCGGCGGCACCGACACGCTGGCGCGTATGGTCGGTGCGAAGCTGCAGTCGGCACTCGGCCAGACGGTGGTGATCGAAAACCGTCCGGGTGCCAACGGCGCGGTGGCCAGCCGCAGCGTGTTGGCCCAACCGGGCGACGGGCAGACGCTGCTCTTGGGCAGCTACTCCACGCACGTGATCGCACCGCTCGCGTCGAAGCAGAACACCGAAACGATGAGCGCCACGTTGTCGGAGTTCACCGCATTGGGCGTCATCAGCTATGCGCCGCTGGCGCTGGCAGTGAACGCCACGTCGCCGCATCGCACGCTGGCGCAGTTCATCGACGCCGCCAAGGCGAAACAGACCACGTTCGCAACCTTCGGTGCCGGGTCGTCCGCGCACCTGCTGGGCGAGATCATCGCCGCCGATACGCAGGCCCGGCTGCTTCATATCCCGTACAAGGGTTCCGCACCGGCGACCACCGACTTGGTCGGTGGGCACGTCGACAGCGCGATCCTCACCGTGGCCGCGTTGCAGCCGTTCGTCGCCACGGGAACGCTGCGCGCGCTGGCGGTGAGCAGCAAGGCCCGGGTGCCTGCAATGCCCGACGCGGCGACCTTCGCGGAATCGGGGCACGCCGGCCTGGCCGACACCGGTTGGTTCGCCGTCTTCGTGGCGTCGAAGACGCCCCCCGCGGTGGTTGCGCGGCTCACGTCGATCCTGCAGCACATCGCCGCCGATGCCGAGTTCAAGGGCAAGCTGGTCGAGCTCGGCCTGGAGCCCGTGAACGGCAGCGCGCAAGACGCGCAGGCGCTATGGCACCGGTCGATCGCTTCGGCGCGCGCGATCCTGAAGAAATCCAAGGTCGAGCTCGACTGAACAAGCACCGGCTCGATCGCAGACGTGAAGGCAACGACATGAAGCTCTACCACGAAGTACGTGGCTGTTCACTGGCCGTCGACATCGTCGCCCGCGAGCTGGAGATCCCGCTCGAGATCGAGTGGGTCGACATGAAGAACAAGCGTCTGAAGGACGGCACCGACTACCACACGATCAATTCCAAGGGCACGGTGCCGACCCTCGAGCTGCCCGACGGGCAGCACCTCACCGAGGGTGCGGTGATCATGCAGTACCTCGCGGATCAGCAACCGTCGCGCCGGCTGATCGCGCCGGCAGGAACGCTGGAGCGCTATCGGATCCTGGAGTGGATGAGCTTCATCGGCGCCGATCTTCACAAGGGCGGATTCACGCCGCTGTTCAAGCCGACGACGCCGCCGGAGTACCGCCAGACCGCGCGCACCTATCTCAACGGCCGGCTGCAGTGGCTGAACGATCGGCTCGCCGATCGCGAGTTCCTGATGGGTTCCGCATTCACGATCGCCGATGCCCACTGCTACACGATCGCGATGTGGACACGCGCGCACGACATCGACACCTCCGCGTGGCCACATCTCGAGGCCTACCTCGCGCGCGTGGGCTCGCGACAAAGCGTGCGGGCCGCCGAGCAGGCGGCGCGCGAGCAAGGCGAACGCGATCGCGCCGAGCGCCAACGCGCATGAACGCCACGAGGTCCGCCATGCAACGAATCCAACGCATCACGCTGCTGTGCCTCGGCCTGCTGATCGGCGCGGTTGCGGCCAGCGCTGCCGAGTTCCCCACCGGCCCGATCCGCCTCGTGGTCGGTTTCCCTCCCGGCGGTGGCACCGATGGCGCGGCGCGCATCGTGGCCGAGAAGCTCGGGCCGGAGCTCGGCCAGACCATCATCGTCGACAACCGCGCCGGCGCTGGTGGAACGATCGGCGCGCTGTCGGTGGCGCGCTCCGCTCCCGACGGCCACACGCTGTTCTTCGGCACCGGCGCCGAACTGATGATCAACCCGATCACGCGCAAGACCGCTCCGTACGACGTGCTGAAGGACTTCGTCCCGATCACCGAGGCCGGCGGCGTCAGCTTCGTGCTGGTGGTGCCCGCCGCCTCACCGATCGACAGCGTGCAGACCCTGGTGTCGCACGCGGGGGCGCAGCCGGGGCGGCTGCAGTTCTCGTCGTTCGGCGTCGGTTCGACCAATCACCTGATCGCCGAGCTGTTCCTGTCGAGCACCGGTGTCAAGGCGACCCATATCCCCTACAAGGGCAGCCAGCCCGCGCTGATGGCGCTGCTCGGCGGCGAGGTTGGCTTCGCGTTCGAGACCGCCGCCGTCGCGCTGCCGCAGATCAAGGCAGGCAAGCTCAAGGCGCTGGCCACGCCGTCACCCCAGCGGCTGCGCGACCTGCCCGACGTGCCAACGCTGCAGGAGCTGGGGCACAAGCAGCTCGTCGCCGAGGGTTGGATGGGCGTGTTCGCGCCTGCGGGCACGCCCGCCGACGTGGTGGGCCGATTGAACCAGGCGCTGGTCAAGGTCCTGCGCACGGCCGATGTGCATGACAAGCTGACCGATCGAGGTGTGAAAGTGGTGGCCAGCAGTCCCGAGGAGTACCGGCGCAAGCTGGGCCTCGAGCGCGACAAGTGGCAGCAGGTGGTGAAAGACGCCGGCGTGGCGCTGACCGAGTGACGCGCAGGCCGAACCGAACGGAGACGACGATGCCGATCGAACAATCCATCCCGGCGCACCAGCAGCAAGTCGATGGTGCCGCGCCAAGGCCATCGACCGAGCTGCGGCACGGCACGCTGAGCGCCGGATTCATCACGCTGCTCGTGATCTCGGCGGCGAGCCCGATGAGCGTCGTGGCCGGCGGCTTTCCGATCGGCATCATGCTGGGCAACGGGGCGGGCACGCCCGCGTTGGTGATCGCCGCGCTCGTGCTGCTGATGATGTTCGCGGCCGGCTACACCGCGATGGCCACCTGCGTCACCAGCGCCGGCGGGTTCTACGCGATGGCGGCGCGCGGCCTCGGCGGCGCGGCGGGCGGCGCGATGGCGATGGTCGCGATCGTCGGCTACGTGACGCTGCAGTTCGCGCTTTACGGGATTCTCGGCGCGGTGACCGCCGAGGCGTTGCACGCACAGTTCGGCCTGACTGCTGCCTGGTGGGTGTGCGCGCTGGTGGCCATGGCCACCGTCGCGTTCTTCGGCTACCGGCAGATCGACTTCTCGGCGCGTGTGCTCGGCTGCTTCGTGGTGGCCGAGTACGTGGTCGTGCTGGCGCTCGACGGCTTGATCCTCGCCCACGGCGGCGCCAACGGCATCCACTTGACCTCGTTCACACCCGCTGCCGTGACGAGCGGCAATCCGTTCATCGGCCTGCTGTTCTGCTTTGCGGCCTTCATCGGCTTCGAGGCCACCACCATTTACGGCGAGGAGGCGAAGAATCCGAAGCGCAGCATCCCGATCGCCACCTACGCCGCGCTGATCCTCATCGGCTGCTTCTACTCGTTCTCGCTGTGGTGCCTGGTGCTCGGTGCAGGCACCGATCAGGTGGTGGCGACCATCACCGCGCTCGGCGATCCGACGAACTTCATCTACACGCTGTCGCAGAAATACGCGGGCGAAAGCTTCACCGTGGTGCTGCGCGTGATGTTCATCATGAGCATCTACGCCGGCCTGATCGCTTTCCACAACGCCAGCGCGCGCTACTTCTTCTCGATGGGACGCGAGGGGCTGCTGCCGGCCTGGCTTGGCTTCACGCACCCCGTTCACAAGAGTCCGCACCGCGCCTCCCTGGTGCAGACCGTGCTGTGCGCAGCGGTGATCGTGGCGTTCGCCGTGGCGGGCGCGGATCCGGTGCTGAACCTGTTCGCCTGGCTGAGCAACCTGGCCACGGTGTGCGTGCTGGTCCTGATGATCGTCACGGCCGTGTCGGTGGCGGTCTATTTCCGGCGCGATTCGCATGGCCACGGCGCGGCGCGCACGCGGGTGCTTCCGCTGCTGTCAGCGGCTGGCCTGGCCCTGGTCCTCGTGCTGGCAGTCACGAACTTCCACGTGCTCACCGGCGCGAGCCATGCGCTCTCGGTGGGGCTGCTGTTGCTCGTGCCGGTTGGGGCCATCGTCGGCTGGCGTGCCGCCCGGCGGCTTCGCGCCACCGAGCCGGCGCGTTATGCGCGCCTCGGCCAGGACTGGAGTTGAAGCGCCCGGCCGCTCAGCCTTCGGCCGTCGCCCTGGCCGTCGACCGCCCTGCCTTCCCATCCGCACGGCGCGTCTGCGACGGCAGCTCGCCGAACAACGCCTGGTAGTCCGCCGCGAAGTGGCTCAGGTGGAAGAAGCCCCACCGCGCCGCTGCGTCGCCAATGCTCAAGTCGGCGCTGCGCGTGCCGAGCAGCTCGCGGCGCACGCCGTTGAGCCGAATGCAACGGATGTAGTGGATCGGCGTGGTCTCCGTGACGCTGCGAAAGCCGTTCTGCACCGACCGGCGGCTGACGCGCAGGCGTTGGCACAGGTCGATCACGCTTGGCGGATTCAGTTGGTCGTCCACCGTCAGCCGATGGCACTTCTCGACGATGTAGCTGCCGGTGGAACTGCCGTGACGCTGGCGCTTGTCGCACGCGGGGTCGCTCAACAGGTCGACCATCTCCGACATCAACGCGGCCTCGAGCCCCTGCTCGGTCTGCGGGTCTGCGAGATCGGCGCGCATCACGATCTGCTGGAACAGGGTCAGCAGACGGTCCCGGCTGTCGCGCAGCCGCGCGGTCGGCACCTGCAGCACGGGCTGCTTCAGCAGCGTGGTCAGCTCGTCGGGGCGCGGCGCGGCGGCAATCGCGCGCTCGAACGTGGCGCGATCGAAAGTGATCGCGAGCAGGTCCATGCCCATCGGCATGTGGAACATGAACTCGTCGCCGCCGTGCAGCACGAACACGCTGCTGTCGTTGGCCTCGCGCCCTTGCATGCGCGCGGCGCCCGGCACCGCCAGCGGCACCGCAAAGCAGATGCGGCCGCGCGGCGCCTCGCCGTTCTGCACCACACGCTGGTTGATGTGCTCGCGGAAGACCTGGAACCGCTCGCCGCTGAGCTGCTGCAGGGAACTCAGCAACGAGCCGGACGTGAGCTGGCTGTAGGTCTGCTTCCACTCCTGGACCGATGCGGCGTGGAGCTGGATGTCACCGAAGCTGTCGATCGCGATGTTCATGGGATGGATTGCAACGGATCTCCAGCAAGAAGTGTGCAGATCCCGTATCGCGGGACAAACAGTACTTTCCCCCGGCGGCACACACCTTGACGGGGTGACACGCACCCATGGCGTGCGGCGCGGTGAAGACAACGGTGCGCGCCGGGACCGACGCGTCGCCGACGTGCTGATTTGGGCTAACGAAGGGCCTCGCCTCGCCCGTGAAATGCCCGGCGACATCACACCGAACCAGATTGCCCATGACCCACCTGAAGCACTTCATCGAAGGCGCCCACGTCGACGCGTCGGACGGGGCGCGCATGACCCTTGTGAACCCGATCGACGAGAAGCCCTACGCGAGCGCGGCGTGCGGCACGGCCGAAGACGTCGAGCGCGCAGTGGCCGCGGCGCACCGGCAACTGCACGGCGGCGCCTGGAGCCGGCTCAACGGCGCACAGCGCGGCGTGCTGCTGCACAAGCTGGCCGATCTCGTGGAGCGCGATCTCGAGCGCCTGGCCGACATGGATGCCAGCGCGATCGGTCGCTCGCCGATGGAGCCGCGCATGATGGACGTGCCCAACGCGATCGCCAACCTGCGCGCCGCCGCCGGCTGGGCCAACGCGCTCGAGGGGCGCACGATCCCCACCGGCGGCTACATGGGCGTGAAGACGCTCTCGTACACGGTGCGCGAGCCGATCGGCGTGGTCGGCGCGATCGTGCCGTGGAACTCACCGCTGATGATCACAACCTGGAAGGTCGCCGCGCTGCTCGCCGCTGGCTGCACGGTGGTGATCAAGCCCTCGGAGGAGACACCGCAATCGGCGCTGCACCTGGCGGCGCTGTGCCAGGAGGCCGGCTTTCCGGACGGCGTGGTCAACGTGGTCACCGGCCACGGCGAGGTGGTGGGGCGCGCGCTGTGCGTGCATCCGCAAGTGGCCAAGATCAGCTTCACCGGCAGCCCCGAGGCCGGACGCGCGATCCAGCGCACCGCGGGCCCACTGTTCAAGCGCGTTGCGCTCGAGCTCGGCGGCAAGAGCCCGCAGATCGTGTTCGACGATGCCGCCTTCGACGACGCGGTGCGCGGTTGCGCGCTCGGCTTGTTCGTCAACCAGGGTCAGGTGTGCGCCGCCGGATCGCGCATCCTCGTGCACAAGAGCATCGCGAAGCGCTTCGCGTCCGCGCTCGCCGATGCGGCGAAGCAGGTCAAGGTCGGCAACCCGTCGGAGTCCGGCGTTCAGATGGGCCCGGTGGCCAAGAAGGCGCAACAGGAACGCGTCAACCGCTACATCCAGCTCGGCATCGACGAAGGCGCCGAGCTGCTGGCCGGCGGTGTCTCGCCCAAGGGCAACGGCTTCTTCGTGCAGCCGACGATCTTCGCCGGCGCGACCAACCAGATGACGATCGCGCGCGTAGAGATCTTCGGTCCTGTGGGCACGGTCATCGAGTTCGAGACCGACGAGCAGGCCGTCGCGCTGGCCAACGACTCCGAGTACGGCTTGGCCGCCACCGTGTGGACCACCAACCTTGCGCGCGCGCACAAGGTGGCGCAGGCGTTGCAGGTGGGCGCTGTCGGCGTCAACTGCTGGAGCCCGCTCGATGCCAACCTGCCTTGGGGCGGCGTCAAGACCAGCGGCATCGGCCGCGAAGGCGGCTTGTCCGGCGCGCTCTCCTTCACCGAGGAGAAGGTGATCACGGTGCTGTTGCCATGACGTCAGCTTCGAGCACCGCGATGAATCACCCTGCACTCGACTTGATCCGGCAGCGCGTGTCGGCCAATCAGTTCGACCCGACGCACACGCTCGACGACGCGACGATCCGCGAGCTGATCTTCTACGCCGGCGAGGCACCGAGCTGCTACAACCTGCAGAACTGGCGCTTCATCGCGGTGCGCTCGGCCGCGCGCAAGCGTGCGTTGATGGCGCTCTCGTACGACCAGGAGAAGGTGGTCGACGCTGCCGTCACCGTCATCGTGTGCGGCGTGCTCGAGCCCGAGCGCGGCATCCGCGCGGCGATGCAGCCGTTTCACGATGACGGGCACATCGACCGCGAGGTGCTCGACCAGTGGGTCGAGGAGACCACCGCCGCGTACCGAGACAAGCCGGGCAAGCAGCGCGACGAGGCGATCCGATCGGCGTCGCTCGCCGCGATGAACCTGATGTTCGCCGCGCAGGCGATGGGCCTGGCAAGCGGTCCGATGGGTGGATTCGACGCTGCCGGCGTCAGCGCCGATTTTGGTCTCGCCGCCACCGAGATCCCCGTGATGCTGGTGTCCGTGGGCCGCGCCGCACCGGGCAACTGGCCGCGCAAGCGTCGCCTCGCGGTGGACCAAGTGCTCTCGATCGTGTAGCGCCAGGCGACTTCGGTGTCGTCGACTTGCCGATCTCGGATACCGATGCATCGGCGCCGTCCCTAGAGTGCCGCATCGATTCTCGGCCCTCTTCGACCAGGAGAATTCAATGCTCAAGAAGCCATCGTCCCGCGCATCGGCGCTGCGTGCCACGCGGCTTGCGACGATCGTCGCAAGCCTGCTCGGCAGCGCAGTCCCGGCGTTCGCCGCAGACCCCGCTCAGCTCGACAAGCTGACGCCGTCGGGTGCGCAACGCGAGGGCAACAAGGACGGCACGATTCCCGCCTGGGAAGGCGCCGTCGCCGCGCTGCCCGGCTACGAGTGGGGCAAGCTGCGCCGCGACCACTGGAAGTACAGGGACGACAAGCCGCTGTTCACGATCGACGCGTCCTCGGTCGACAAGCACGCCGACAAGCTGTCCGCCGGACAGGTCGCGATGTTCAAGCAGAACAAAGACTATCGCATGGACGTGTATCCGTCGCGCCGCACCTGCGGCGTGCCGGACTTCGTGGCGGCCAACACGCGCAAGAACGCCGGCACGGCCAAAGTCGCGGCCGACGGCTGGAGCCTGAAGGAGGCCATCGTCCCGGGCTACCCGTTCCCGATCCCGTCCAACGGCGTGGAAGCGATGTGGAACGCGAAGATGCGCTACCGCGGCGTGGGCATCGACTACAAGAAGACGATCACGGCGGTGTCGCCGCGACGCGGCAGCAGCGAGTGGATCCGCGCCGACTCCGAGCAGACGCTGTTCATTCCCACCGGGGCCAAGGGCTCGCACGCGCTGTCGTCGCACCCGCCGGTGGAGTTCTACGTCTACTTCGCCTACACGTCGCCGACGGCGCTGGCCGGGCAGGCGCTGGCGATCACGCAGTTCATCAACCAGGCCGAGAACGAGACCTTCTACTACTTCCCCGGTCAGCGGCGCGTGCGCCGCATGCCCACCTACTCGCACGACTCGCCGCAGATCGGCATGGAGAACCAGTACACGCTCGACGAGCCCAACGTCTTCAACGGTGCACTCGACCGCTTCGACTGGAAGCTGGTGGGCAAGAAGGAGATGATCGTGCCGTACAACAGCTTCGGCGGCCACGACTTCAAGGCCAAGTTCGAGGACGTGGCGCGCAACGACTTCATCGCCGCAAGCCACCGCCGCTACGAGCTGCATCGCGTGTGGGTGGTCGAGGCCAGCGTCAAGACCGGCATGCGCCACTCGGCGCCCAAGCGCACGGTCTACCTCGACGAGGACAGCTGGGCGCCGCTGATGATGGACGACTTCGACGGCCAGGGAAAGCTCGCCAAGCTGCGCGAGGGCTTCGCGATCCCCGTGTTCGAGACCGGCACCTGCGACGTGATGGCGATGGTCCAGTACAACGTGGCTGAGGGGCGCTACGTCATCGACACCCACACGCTGGGCACCGGCGCCGACGTGCGCTGGGTCACCGAGCCCAACGGGCCCCGCTACAAGGCCGGCTTCTACACGGCCGACAACCTGCGCTCGATCAGCGAACGCTGATCCCACAGAACGGAGAACACCAAATGGGGAACATTCGCGCCTTTCGCAGGAGCGCCGTCAGCCTGGCCGTCTGCGCGCTCGCGGCTCCGACCGCGCACGCATTGACTTTCGAGTTCGACGGCGTGCGAGGCAACTTCGACTCGACGGTGAGCGTGGGCACCGGCATCCGTCTGAAGGATCCGGACTGCAATCTCGTGATCGCCGGCGCCAGCGGCAACGGCGCACCGGCTGGCTGCCTCGCGCCGACATCGGCGCTCGGCGACCAGGGCAACCTCAACTACGGCAAGGGCGACCGCTTCACCACCTACCTCAAAGGCAGTCACGAGCTGCTGCTGAAGATGCCGAGCGACTTCACGTTCCTCGGCCGCGTGAATTGGATCAAGGACTTCTCGGCCACCGACACCACCGGATACTTGAGCGCCACCACGCCGCCGAACCTGACCGACGGCCTCGCCGACGACGCGCGCAGCGACCTGCGCTTCAAGGCCAGGCTGCTCGACCTGTGGGTCAGCAAGGGCTTCCAGGTGGGCGACCAGCAGGCGCGCGTGCGCGTGGGCAACCAGGTGATCAGCTGGGGCGAGAGCCTGTTTCTGCCGGGCGGCATCAACAGCACCAACGCCATCGACGTGATGCGCCTGTCCCAGCCGGGCACACAGTTGAAGGAGGTGTTCCTGCCGGCGCCGATCGTCAGCGTCGCCTCCGGACTCGGCAAGGGCTTCAATGCCGAGGCCTACGTGCAGGCGCACTGGAACGGCAACTACCTGCCGCCCACCGGCAGCTACTGGTCGGTGGCCAACGGTCTGGGCAAGGGCCACGATGCCTATGGCCTGGTGGAAGTCAAGCCGAAGAACGGCGGCCAATGGGGCGCCGCACTGCGCTGGCAGCCCGAAGGCACGCAACTGAACCTGGGCGCCTACGCGATGAACTACCACGACAAGGCGCCCAACTTCAGCATCAACGCCGGCGGCCCCGGCGTGATCGGCTGGCGCTTTGCCGAGGACCGCAAGCTGTACGGCCTGAGTGCCAACTTCCCGGTGGGCGACTGGGCCATCGGCACCGAGCTGTCGTACCGCCCCAAGGATGCCGTGGCGCTCAACGCGGCCGTCAGCGGCTGCTCGTCGCAAAACGGCAACTGCTGGGTCGACGAGAAGCGCTACCAGTGGCACCTGACGGGGCTGCTGAGCATCACGCCCAACACCGCGGGCTTCATCCTCAAGGCGCTCGGCGCCGACACCGCGACGCTGCTGGCCGAGGCCGTGGTGATCCGCTACCCGAAGCTGCAGCCCACCTACGGCGGCGACCCGATCTCGGCCGGCGCCTGGGGCTGGGGCCAGGAGTTCGATCCGGCCGGCACGCCGGAACCGGTGGGCAGCAAGACCTCATGGGGCTTCAACTTCGATTTCAGCTGGACTTACGACGGCACGCTGATCCCGGGCTGGCAGGTCACGCCCGAGATCTACTACTTCCAGGCGGTCAAGGGGCGCACGCCAAACGGCGTGGCCCTGTTCATGGAGGGCGCCAAGTCGGTCAACTTCATCATCAACTTCGTGCAGAACCCGGCCCACTGGCAAGCGTCGATCAACTACGCCCGGTTCTTCGGTGGCAAGCGCGTGTTCGACCAGCCGCTGGGCGACCGTGACTTCGTGGGTGTGACGCTGTCGCGCAACTTCTGAGTCCACGGCAGCCATGACGGCGTCAGCCCCCGCCGAATCGGTGCTGCTGCGCGCCGTGCGGCACACCGAGAGGATCGCGTTCGCACACCGCGGCGCGATCCTCGTCGCGCTGGCGGTCTTCACGCTGCTCATGGGCTGGTTCGCGCTGCAGCTGCGCATGGACGCGGGCTTCGACAAGCAGATGCCGGTCGGCCACGAGTACATCGAGACGTTCCACAAGTACCGCAACGACGTGCTCGGCGCCAACCGGCTGAACATCGTCGTCAAGGCCCGCCAGGGCAACATCTGGAACGCCGCTGCGCTCAAGCGGCTGTACGAGGTGACGCAGGCGGTGACGTTCCTGCCCAACGTCGAGCGCCTGGGCGTGCAGTCGCTGTGGACGCCCAACAGCTTCGTCAACGAGATCACCGAGGAAGGCTTTCGCGCCGACCCGCTGATCGACGGCACGATCACGCCCGAGGCGCTCAAGCCGGAGACCATTGCCGGCATCCGGCAGGCCACCAGCCAGGGCGGATTCGTCGGCACGCTGGTGTCGCGCGACGAAACCAGCGCGATGGTGATCGCCGAGCTGATCGAATACGACAGCGGTGGACGCAAGCTCGACTACATTGCCTACAATGAGGTGCTGGAGCGGCTGCGCGCCAAGTTCGAGGACGCGGACTTCGAGATCCAGATCATCGGCTTTGCCAAGCAGATCGGCGACATCGCCGACGGCGCGCAATCGGTACTCAAGTTCTGCGTTGTCGCGCTGCTGCTCACCGCGCTGGCGGTGTACTGGTACTGCCACTCGCTGCGCTTCACGCTGCTGCCCATCGTCTGTTCGCTGACCTCGCTGATCTGGCAGTTCGGCACGCTCCGGCTGCTGGGCTACGGGCTCGATCCGCTGGCGGTGCTGGTGCCGTTCCTGGTGTTCGCGATCGGCGTGTCGCACGGCGTGCAGCAGATCAACTACATCGTGCGCGAGATCGCGCACGGGCGCAGCAACTTCGACGCCTGCCGCGACAGCTTCTCCGGCCTGCTGATCCCCGGCACGCTGGCGCTCGTGACGGCGTTCGTCTCCTTCGTCACGCTGCTGCTGATCCCCATTCCGATGGTGCGCGAGCTGGCGATCACGGCCTCCCTGGGCGTGGCCTACAAGATCGTGACCAACCTGGTCATGCTGCCGGTGGCCGCCTCGTATTTCGACATTCACAAGGCGTACGCCGACAAGGCGGTCATCAAACGCGAGCGCCGCGCCGGCTGGCTGCGAACCTTGGCGCGCCTGGCCGAGCCGCGCAACGCAGCGGTGGTGATCGTCATCACGGGCGCCGTGTTCGCCGCCGCCGTGTGGCAGAGCCGCGATCGCGTGGTGGGCACGCTGCAACCCGGCGCCCCGGAGCTGCGCGCAGACGCCCGCTTCAACCGCGACGCCGTGGCCATCTCGTCCAACTACGACATCGGGCTCGACTGGCTCACCGTGATCTTCGAGGCGCCACCCGAAAGCTGCGAGAACGTGAACGTCGGCCTGTACCAGGACCGCTTCACTTGGGCGATGCAACCGGTACAAGGGGTGTTGTCGATCGCCTCGTATTCGGGCCAGCTGCGCCTGTTCAACGAGGGCTACAACGAAGGCAACCCGAAGATGAACGCGGTGCCGATCGACCCGGGTAACTACGCCGCGCTGTCGACCGAGATCGCACGCATCCGCGGCATGATGCGCAAGGACTGCAGCATGACCGCGGTCCATTTGTTCCTCACCGATCACAAGGCCACCACGATCCAGCGTGTGATCGACGCGGTGCGGGCGTTCCGCTCGGAGACGCCGATGCCCGGCGTGTCGATCCGCCTCGCTTCAGGCAATGCCGGCGTGCTCGCGGCGATCGACGACGAGGTCGAGAAGAGCGAGCTGCCGATGATGTTGTACGTCTACGCGGCCATCGTGATCCTGGTCTTCCTCGTCTACCGCGACCTGCGCGCGGTGGTGGCCTGCTGCCTGCCGCTGACCGTGGGCACCTTCATCGGCTACTGGTTCATGAAGGAACTCGAGATCGGCCTCACCGTGGCCACGCTGCCGGTGATGGTGCTGGCGGTGGGCATCGGCGTGGACTACGCGTTCTACATCTACAACCGGCTGTTGCTGCACATGGCCGGCGGCCAGGGCATCGTGAAGGCGATCGAGCACGCCATCCTCGAGGTGGGCATGGCCACGATCTTCACCGCCATCACGCTGGCCATCGGCGTGGCCACGTGGTCGTTCTCGCAGCTCAAGTTCCAGGCCGACATGGGCAAGCTGCTGGCGTTCATGTTCATGGTCAACATGGTCATGGCGATGACGGCGCTGCCAGCGGTGGCGGTGTGGCTCGAGCGCCTGTTCCCGCGCCACGGGCCCGTGCGCGCCACCGGCTTGCAACACCACTGAGGCGCCGGTGAGACCGCACACGTCGTTCATGGATCGCGTCGTCGCTGGTGTCGCCGGCGGCATCGCGGCGTTCGCGCTCGCCTTGCCTGCGGCGGCGCAGCCTGCTGCCCCTGCAGCGCCGGCCGCACCGGTGGCCGCGTCCGCCGTGCGCGCGAGCCACGCGCAGCAGGCGGCGCTGCTGGCCGCCGCGCGCGCCGGCGCGCGCATCGTGGCGGTGGGCGACCACGGCATCGTGCTGCTGTCGGACGACGGTGGCCAGAGCCACCGGCAGGCCAAGTCGGTGCCGATCGATGTCGCACTCACGTCGGTCAGTTTCGTCGATGACAAGTTGGGCTGGGCGGCCGGACACTGGGGCGCGGTGCTGCACACCCGCGATGGCGGCGAGACCTGGATCCGTCAGCGAGTCGACACGCAACAGGATCGCCCGCTGTTCGGCATCCACTTCTTCGATGCCAACCATGGCGTCGCCGTGGGCCTGTGGTCGCTGGTGCTGGTCACGGCCGACGGCGGCCAGAGCTGGCGCGAGGTGAAGCTGCCGATCCCCGATGGCGCGAAGAAGGCCGACCTGAACCTGCTCGGCCTGTTCGTCGGCGGCAACGGCGCGCTGTACGCCGCCGGCGAGCGCGGCATGGTGCTGCGCTCCGACGATCGCGGCAACCGCTGGACCTACCTCGCCACCGGCTACAAGGGCTCGTTCTGGAGCGGGCTCGTCGCGGCCGATGGCGCCATCCTGGCCGCCGGGCTGCGCGGCTCGCTGTACCGCAGCACCGACGACGGCCGCAGCTGGGCCCGACTCGACACGCAGAGCAAGTCGTCGATCACCGCGCTGGCGCGCGTGGGTAACGACATCGTCGGCGTCGGTCTCGACGGGCTCGTGCTGCGCAGCACCGACGGCGGCGCGAGCTTCAAGACCGAAGCGCGCAGCGACCGTGCGCCGCTCACTGCGCTGGCCGTCAGTGCCGCGGGCCGGCCGGTGCTGTACTCGCGCCAAGGCGTGGTGCGATCCGACGGGAGCGTGAAGTGAACGCGCGTGCCCCGTCGACCTTCGACAACGGCACCTTCCCCGCCGCCACGAGCGCTGCGTGGTTGACCGTGGACCTGGGTGCGCTGGTCGAGAACTGGCGCCTGCTGTCGAGCGCGGTGGCACCGGCGCGCAGTGCCGCGGTGGTGAAGGCCGACGCCTACGGGCTCGGCGCAACGCCGGTGGTGCGCGCACTGCTGGCCGCGGGCTGCCGGGAGTTCTTCGTCGCGCTGGTCGACGAAGGCGTGCGCCTGCTCGATGAACTCGGGCCAGGGTGGCCCGCCGACGCACGCCTGCACGTGCTGCACGGTGCCTTGCCCGGCGCCGAACGCGATTGCGTGGCACGCGGACTGGTGCCCGTGCTCAACAGCCTCGACCAGATTCAGCGCTGGCAAACCCTGGCACGCGACCAAGGCCGCGCGCTGCCGGCGGCGATCCAGTTCGACACCGGCATGGCCCGCCTGGGACTCGCCCCGCTCGACGCGGCCGCGCTGGCCGAGGCACCGCAGCGGCTCGAAGGCATTCAGCCGACGTTGATCATCAGCCACCTGGCCAGCGCCGAAGAACCCGACAACGCGCTCAATGCGCAGCAACTGCAGCGGTTCAGCGTGTTGCGCGCGTTGTGGCCGCATGCGCTCGGCTCGTTGGCCAACTCATCGGGCATCTTCCTCGGGTCGGCGTTTCACTTCGACCTGGCGCGCCCCGGTGCCGCGCTGTACGGTGTGGCGCCGATGGCCGGGCGCTTCAATCCGATGCGCCCGGTCGTGCGCGTGCAGGCGCGGCTGATCCAGTGGCGCGACATCGCGCCGCGCGATGCCGTCGGCTACAACCACACGTGGCGCGCCGAGCGGCCTTCGCGCATCGCCACCGTGTCGGTCGGCTATGCCGACGGCTACCTGCGCAGCGCCAGCAACCGGGCCTGCCTGCGCCTGGGCGGCGCGGTGCTGCCGGTGATCGGCCGCGTGTCGATGGACACCGTGACCGTCGACGCGACCGGCGTGCCAGCCGACCGGCTCGAGCCCGGCACACCGCTGGACGTGATCGACGACGTGCACGACATCAACGCGCTGGCCGAGGAGGCCGGCACCAACGCGTACGAGATCCTCACCAGCCTCGGTGCGCGCTACCAACGCCGCTACCTCACCCCATGAAGATCGCGATCCTCGGCAGCGGCGTCATCGGCACCACGGCCGCGTACTACCTTGCAGCGGCGGGCCACGAGGTCACGGTGCTCGAGCGCCAGCAAGGTCCGGCGCTGGAGACCAGCTTCGCCAACGCGGGCGAGGTCTCGCCGGGCTACTCGGCGCCGTGGGCCGGGCCCGGCGTGCCGATCAAGGCCATCAAGTGGCTGCTGATGCACCACAGCCCGCTGGTGATCAAGCCGATGCTCGATGCGGCGATGTGGCGCTGGGGCGCCGCGATGCTGCGCAATTGCACCGAGGCGCGCTATCGCATCAACAAGGCACGCATGCTGCGCCTGGCCGAATACAGCCGCGACTGCCTCAGGCAACTGCGCGCCGACACCGGCATCCGCTACGACGAGCGGGCACTGGGCACGCTGCAGTTGTTCCGCACGCAGAAGCAGCTCGACGGCACCGCCAAGGACATCCAGATCCTCGAGCAATACGGCGTGCCCTACCAGCTGCTCGACCGCGATGGATACCTCAAGCACGAACCGGCGCTGGCCGACGTGAAGCACAAGTTCGTCGGGGCGTTGCGGCTGCCGGGCGACGAGACCGGCGACTGCTTTCTGTTCACGCAGGCGCTGGCGAAGCTGGCCGAAGGCCGCGGCGTGAAGTTCCGTTTTGGCGTGGACGTGCGCCGCATCAAGGGCGACTCGCACGGCATCTCGGCCATCGACACCAGCCACGGACCCATGCTGGCCGACCGCTTCATAGTCGCGTTGGGCAGCCACTCCACGGCGATGCTGCGCCCGCTCGGCGTCCGGATCCCGGTCTATCCGGTCAAGGGCTTTTCGATCACGGTGCCGATCACCGACGCGAGCAAGGCGCCGGAGTCGACCATCATGGACGAGACGCACAAGGTCGCGGTCACGCGGCTGGGAGACCGCATCCGCGTCGGCGGCACGGCGCAGCTCTCGGGCTTCGACCTGGCGTTGACTCCGGCGCGGCGTCGCACGCTGGAGTTCGTGGTCACCGATCTCTTTCCGCGCGGCGGCGACGTGACGCGCGCCACCTTCTGGACCGGCCTGCGCCCGATGACGCCCGACGGCACGCCGATCGTCGGCCCGACGCGCATCCCCAACCTCTGGCTCGCCACCGGCCACGGCACGCTCGGCTGGACGATGGCCGCCGGCACCGGACGGCTGCTGGCCGACTGGATCTCGGGGCGCAAGACCGAGATCGACACCGAAGGGCTCACCGTCGAGCGCAACGGGCCTTCGCGAGCCGGTGCCGGGCACGGCGCGCTGGCACCCTCCGCCTGATTCGCAAGATGCAACGGACACGGACATGAAACACGCAGTCGCCATGAACAGCCCCGCCCCACCCGATGCACAGAAGTACCCCGCCAGCATGCGGGCCCTGCACTGGCTACGTGCGCTGGTGGTGATCGGCACGCTGAGCGTCGGGCTCGTGATGGTGAACCTGCCGGACGAGTTGCCGCTGAAGTTCGAGCAGCTCTATCCCAACCACAAGCAGTTCGGCTTGCTCGCGTTCCTGCTCGGCCTGGCTGCGCTCGCGCTGCGCGCGCGCAGCCGCGTGCCTCAACCGCCTGCGGGCCTCAAGCCCTGGGAGCGCAAGCTGTCGACGTTGGCGCACCGCGCGTTCTATGCGTTGCTGATCATCGTGCCGCTGATGGGCTACTCGATGTCGAGCACGTTCACGCAGAGCGACGGCGTGCCGTTCTTCTTCTTCGGGCAGGTGCCGGAACTGCTGCCCAAGAACGACCGCTGGTTCGAAGTCTTCCAGCTGTTGCACCGCACGTTCGCGTACGCGCTGCTGGCGCTCGTGGTGCTCCACGTGGCCGGCGCCCTGAAGCACCGGTTCATCGACAAGGATGCGGAGAACGACGTCCTGCGGAGGATGCTGCCATGAAGACACGCGCCGCGGTCCTGCGCCAGGTCGGCTTGCCGCCTCCGTACAAGGAGTCCAAGCCACTCGCGATCGAGGAGCTCACGCTCGAGCCGCCCGGCCGCGACGAAGTGCTGGTGCGCATCCGCGCGGCTGGACTTTGCCACTCCGATCTGTCGGTCATCAACGGCGATCGGCCGCGCCCCGTGCCGATGGCCATCGGACACGAGGCCGCTGGCGAAGTCGCAGCGCTCGGGGAAGGCGTGACCGACCTCGCGGTGGGCGACCACGTGGCTCTGGTGTTCGTGCCGAGCTGCGGGCACTGCATGCCGTGCAGCGAGGGGCGCCCCGCGCTGTGCGAGCCGGGCGCCGCGGCCAACGGCGCCGGTACGCTGCTGTCGGGGCGGCGGCGCTTGAGCGACGCCAACGGCCAGGCGGTTCATCACCACCTGGGCTGCTCGGCATTCGCGGAGCATGTCGTGGTCTCGCGTCGCTCGCTCGTCAAGATCGACGCCGCCCTGCCCTTCGACGAAGCGGCCTTGTTCGGCTGCGCCGTGCTCACCGGCGTGGGTGCGGTGGTCAACACCGCGCAAGTGAAGGCCGGCGAGTCGGTCGCCGTGATCGGCCTCGGCGGCGTCGGGCTGGCCGCAGTGATCGGCGCCGTGGCCGCCGGCGCGCGCGAAGTGGTCGCGATCGATCTTTCCGCGGCGAAGCGCACGATGGCGCTCGAGCTGGGCGCGACGGTCGCCTTCGACGGATCGGATCCGGCGTGTGTGAGTGCAGTGCGCTCGGCGACGAACGGCGGACTCGATCATGTGTTCGAGTTCGCCGGCGCGGTCGCTGCGTTCGAGACTGCGTATCGCATCACGCGGCGCGGCGGCACCACCACCACCGCGGGCCTGCCACCGCCACAGGCTGCATTCGCGCTGCCGATCGTCACCATGGTCGGCGAGGAGCGCACGCTTAAGGGCAGCTACATCGGCACCTGCGTGCCGGCGCGCGATCTGCCGCGCTTTGTTGCGCTGTACCGCGCGGGCCGCCTCCCGGTCAACCAGCTGATGAGCGGCCGCCTGCGGCTCGACGACATCAACGAGGGCTTCGATCGCCTGCACACCGGCGAAGCCGTGCGTCAGGTGGTCGTGTTCGATTGAAAGCGCGATGAGCAGCTCTGCACAAGACACGCCGGCAGCCGCCCTTGGCCAGTGGTTCAGCCACTGGGCCGAGCAGCAGAGCCAGTGGGCGCAACGCTTGAAATCGCAGCCGGACCAGAACCCGTTCGCGGCTCTGGCGGCGGCCATGGCCGCCGCTCACAACACGCTGCCGCGCGGCGCGGCAGGTGCGCCGGCGTGGTCCGCGCTGCCGAGCATGGCCGAGGCCTTGCTCGGCCGTGTCGACAGCGCACCGACGCTCGCACCGTTGTGGGACTTCGACCGCAAGAGCGCGACTGCATCGGCCGCCTGGTGGCGCCTGCAGGAAGCGCAGGCGAAATACCGGGCGCTGCTCGACAGCGTTTGGCCGGCCGTGCAGAAGTCCGTGCTCGAGCGCCAGGCGCAGGCCTTGAAGCAGAACAAGGCCGCGACGGCGCGTGAAAGCGTCGATCGCTGGCTCGATGCGCTCAACGAGGCGCTGCTCGAGCTGATGCGCACGCCGGCCTATCTGAAGGCACAGCGCGACACGCTCGACGCGGGCCTGGCGTACCGCGAGGCGCTGGCTGCCATCGCGAGCGACGTCGGGGAATGGCTGCAGCTTCCGACACGCGCTGAAGTGGACGACCTGGCACGCGCGGTGGTCGAGTTGCGGCGCGAAGTGCGCAATCGGCATCGCGCCGAGCGCACTGCCGAACCTGCGCCCCGCAAGCGGGCCGGCGCGCGGCTTGACGGAAGGACGCGATGACCGACACCAACGCATTTGCAGAGGCGCTGCAGCGCACGCTCGCGCTGCCCGCCGAGGAGGCGCGCAAGCTGCAGCGCCGCCTCGACAACGGCTTCAAGCTGGCGGCGAAGATCAACGACGACGAGGTGCGCCTCGCCACCACGCCCAAGCGCGCCGTGCTGCGACGCGACAAGGTCACGCTCTACCGCTACGAGCCGCAGGTCAGGCAGACGGTGCGCACGCCGGTGTTCGTGGTCTACGGCCTGGTCGGGCGCTGGACCATGGCCGACCTGCAGCCCGATCGTTCGCTGATCGGCAATCTGCTCGCCCAGGGCCTGGACGTCTACGTGGTCGACTGGGGCAACCCGAGCCGGGCCGATCGCTGGCTGGCGTTCGACGACTACGTGGGCGACTACCTCGACGCCTGCGTCGACCACATCCGCGCCGAGGCCGGCGTCGACAAGGTCAACCTGCTCGGCATCTGCGAGGGCGGCGTCTTCACGCAGTGCTACGCGGCGCTGTTCGGCGACAAGGTGCGCAACCTGATCGTCACCATCACGCCGACCGACTTTCATGCCGACCAGCAGGAACACCGGCCCGACCGCGGCTTCATCAACCTGTGGGCGCGCAGCCTCGAGCCGCGCGACATCGAGCGCCTGATCGACAGTTGCGGTTATGTGCCAGGCCGCTTCATGGGGCTGGTGTTCTCGATGCTGACGCCGGCTCGCTCGCTGACGAAATACAACCTCGACCTGCTCGACGTGCTCGACGACGAGGACAAGCTGCGCAACTTCCTGCGCATGGAGCAGTGGCTGGCCGACCGCCCGCACCACCCCGGCGAGGCGGCGCGGCAGTTCTTCATCGATCTGTACCGCAACAACGACCTGGCCGAAGGCCGCTTCGAGCTGTGTGGGCGCAAGGTGCTGTTGAAGAACATCAAGGTGCCGGTGCTCAACGTCTATGCGCTGGACGACCACATCATTCCGCCGCCGTGCGCGGCGGCGCTGGGCAAGCTGGTCGGCACCCGGGACTACAGCGAGCTCGCGCTGCCGGGCGGCCATGTCGGCGTGTTCGTCAGCGGCAAGTCGCAGGGTATCGTCGCAGACCGCGTTGTCGAATGGGTGAGGCAACGCGAGTGACGATGACCTCTTCGCGGGCGTTTGCGCGGCGCCGCCATTGGGCCGTCGACGTCGAACAGGTGCAGACGATCCCGGGCTGGGACATTCGCTTCCTGCAGACGACTGCCGGCCGGCTCGAAGGAGAGTCGGTCGACCTGTATCTCGACGACCTGCAGCTGCTGTACGAGGACTTCCGCAACGTCACGACGCACTGCGTCGGCAGCGCGCCCCAGGACTCCATCACCATCGGCGTTGCCAGGCGCATGCGTGGCGTGGGTCGCCTCGATGGCTTGCCGTGGCACGAAGGGGTCTGTGCATTCGACGGCCGGCGTGAGTTGAACTCGATCGTGCCTCCCGTGCACCTGCTGTCCATCGTGTTGAATCGAAAGCTGCTCTGCGACTACGTGCGGCAGACCGAGCATTTCGATCTGGAGCAGGGCCTGACGCGCGGGGCGCTGATGGTGAACGATCCGTCAGTGGCCCGCCGCGTCGCAGAACCGTTGCTGGGACTGCTGTCCACCCTCGAGGGAACGCCCGATCTCGACGCGCCCGATCGGCGGCGCGCCATACGGCACAGCGTGTTGGAAGTGCTCGGGCCCTTCTTCGCGGATCACTTCAGGTCTCGGGGGTCGACGCGGCGCCAAGGTGGCCACCTGGAGATCGTGCGGCGCAGCCGCGAGTACGTGAATGCGCGGATCTCGTACCCATTGCAGGTGATCGACCTGTGCCGGGCCATCGGCGTCTCGCGCAGAACTCTGCAAACCAGCTTCCATGACGTGCTCGGCATCGGCCCCTTGGCATACCTGCGCACCATGCGGCTCAACGGCGCGCGGCGCATGTTGCGCACCGCCGATCATGGGATCAAGGTGCGGGACGTGGTGGAAACCTGGGGCTTCTGGCACCCGAGCCGCTTCAGCCAGGATTACCAGCGGATGTTCGGCGAGCTGCCCTCGCAGACGCTGCAGCAGCGAAGAGCCAATCGCGGCTGCGCGGGCGAACGCCCACTCCAGCGACCTACTTGCCTTTGACCGCCGTGTCGAAGGTGCCCAGCAGCACCACGTCGCCGGCGCACATCCACTGGCCGTTGATCTTCTCCCAGACGAACAAGATCCGCACCGGCGATGGCGGGTAGTCCTTGACCTTCTCCGGCTTGACGTCGGCATGGAAGTTGGTCCAGTCCCAGCCCATGTTGCCGTTGACGTGCGTGTGCACGGACTCGATGCGGATCTTCGTCGTGTCCGCGACGAAGGTCTTGTAGAGCTCGAGAAACTGCTCCCGGCCCTGGGCATAGAACTTGGGCTCGCCTTCGGCCGCGGTGAACGCATGCGGCGAGTAGAAGCCCTTGACCAGACCCACGTGGTCCTGGGCCGCCCACGCCTTCTCCTTCAGGTCGTACTTGGCGCGGATCGCCTTCTTGAACGCCTGCAAGTCCGCACTCTCAGCTCGAGGAGCGGCGGCAGGGGTCGGTGCCGCAGCGGCAACCGGCAACGATGCGGCAGCCACAAGGCAGGCCAGCGCGATGGACAGCAGGATTCGGTTCATTGGAAGCTCCATGTTGGACAAAGTAGTCGACGGGCCAAGGTCAAATCACCTCCAGCACCTGGCGCGCGGCGCGTTCGCCTTCGTCGGCCGCCGTTTCCCACATCTGCGCGCCGGTCAGTTCGGAGTGCGCGAAGGCGATGCGATGAAAGCGCTTGCGGATCACGTCCTTCGGCGCAGCCTTGCCGTCCTTGCCGAAGAAGAAGCCGGGCGGTGCGACGACGTAGGCATGGCCCCAGCGATTGGTCGTGATGCCGGCGATGTCACGCGCGGCGTCGAAGCCGGCCGAGGCAAACATCTTGGTGAACTGCGATCGAACGGCCGCCTCGATCTCTGCGTACGACATGTGGAAGAGCTGCATGCGCGCCGCCGTGCACTGCTGCGGGAACGGCATCCCGGGCAGCAGGAACGGGTTGTACTGGGTGAGCACCACCGGCTTGTTGGGGTCCAGCGGCATCGACTCCTTCCCGTCGAGGAGCACGTTGCGACGCAAGCCCGTCCACCAGCCGAAGCCTTCGAACCATCGCGCGCAGCTGATGCCGAGCTTGTCGAGGAAGCGCCAGTTGCGCAGCGCCACGTTGATCGTCAGCACGGGCGCGTGGTGGAAAGTGGCCATCGCGTCGCGGTAGGCCTGCGGGATGTCGCGGCAGATGTGCCGATTGACGTGCTGCTGCCCCGCCATCACCACGGCCTTGGCGCGCGCCTTGTGGACCTTGCCGGCTCGCTCGTACCACACGATGACCTTGCGCGCCTTCGCAGGAGCCCCCTCGTGCTGCACGGCGACCACCGTGCTCGACAAGCGCATGCGCACGGGGTTCGGGGCGCGGTCGAGCGCCGCGAAGTGGATGCCGCCCAGCAGCAGCTCGGTCAGCCGGGCGCCCTTGAACGAGCCCGGGATCATCTTCTGTACCAGGCGGCGCGCGATGCTGGCGTTACCGCCCGGCAGCGTGACCAGGTAAAGCGTGTCGCCGGGGTCGGCGTAGCCTTTCGTCAGGTCCCTTCCCTGGGCCACGACGCCCGGCGCCATGTAGTTGAAAGCCGAGTAGGCGGATATCACGTCCGGCCCGAGGCCGCAGCCCATCGCTGCATTGACCGGGCCGATGTACCGCTCGAACGCCGGACTGTGAACGCGCAGCTCGTTGCGCAGGTACTCCGAGTAGGTCATCGAGTCCAGCCACGGTTCCCAGTCGGGCCGGCGATCGCGCGAGCGATGCAGCTCGGCTGTCATGAAACTGAGCCGATCGCTCTCGGAATACGGCGTGTGGCGCAAGCCATCGCGCCACATGTTCTTGACGAAGCCCTTGGACTCGAAGAAGTAGCCGACGTCGGCCGCTTCCCACGAGATGTGCATCGGCCCCCACATGTCGCCCGGCACCAGCAGATCCCGCGTGCCGAGGTTCTTCGGTTCCTGGAAGCGAAACTCCCTTGGGAAATCCAGCTCCTCGTAGAACCTCGAATAGAAGTTGTAGTCCTTGGCGCGGTTCAGTGGAAACACCATCCCGGTCGAACCTTGGGGCGCCCACAGGTGGGTGCCGTCCACTTCGAACTCGTTCTGCTTGGCCTCGCCGCCGAACACCGGGTGCTGGTCCAGCAGCAGCACCGAGCTCCTGGGACGCGCCTTGTGATGCGTGTAGGCGGCCGCGAGGCCTGCGATGCCACAACCGACGACGACGAGATCGAAGGTCTCACCCGTGTCGGCAGCCGATGCCAGCCGCTCGTCGATGTCTCTGTTTCGGACGTAGCCGTGCGCCGCGTTGAGCACCTCATGCGTGTTGCCATTGGACCGGGCGTAGTCGCCGACCCCTCCGGGACCCGTCCAGTCAGCCCCGAGGCCGGTCAGCGGCAAGCCTACCGTCTGTGCGTGCGCCGACCGCAGCGCACCGGGCGCGCCTGCGCCGAGCAGTGTGGCTCCTGTGCCGATCAACGTGGATCCGACGAAGTCCCGGCGCGAGATGGGTGCGTCCATACCCAGCCGAAGGGCCTCACGTTCGGGGAGCGGAACAACGCCCTCGGGCTTTGGCACGGGCTGCAGCGGGTCCTGGTTCATCTTCGGTTCGGATGGCGGGCCGTCTGCGTTGCAGCGTAGACGCCAATCGACCACACCTGTTATCCGATTTCGGCGGCGATGCGCCCGAGCCTGCCGATTCAGGCTACCGGGCGGCGCGCCATGCTGCCTAGCATCGCGGCGCCACTGAGATTGGCCACTCACCCCAACAACACTGCAAGAAACCCACCGAACATGAATACAAGGAAGCCGCTCCTCGCGCTGGGCATCGTGTTGAGCTTGATCGGCTGCGGCGGGGGCGATGACAGCCCCACCACTGCCGTGGCCAGCACTTGCTCCAGCGAGCGCGTCATCACCGTGAACCCGCCCACGCTGCTGGATCCGACTCCCTTCGGGTACAAGCACATCACGCTGGACACGGAGTCCGGCGTGGCGTACGTCGCGGGTCAGGTCGCCTTCTCTCTCGAGGGAGCGATCGTGGGCGACACCCTCGAAGAGCAGCTCGTGCTGGTCGAGGAGAACCTTCGTCTCGCGCTGAGCGCTCTCGACGCAGGGGTTGAAGACATCCTGCGCATGAACGTCTTTATCGTGAACTTCCAGCAGAACCCGGATCTTGCGGTTCTGGAGCCTTTCCTTTTTAGGATGGGCAGTCCTGTCGACGCCGTGCTCGGCGTTCGATCGCTTGCGGTCGATGGCCTGCTGGTGGAGGTGCAGATCACCGTGGCCGTCAAGCCGGCGACGGTCGATCGGATCCGGTGTGGCAACAGCGCCTAGGGCGAGTCGGCACCGAAGACGCGCTGCGGCCTAGCGGGGGCACAACCCGGGCCAGAATCCGGCGCAGGCCATGAAGCAGAAGGTCGTCTCGGCCGACGAAGCCATCGCGCTGATCCGCGCCGGCGACACGGTGGCGTTCTCCGGCTTCGTCGGCATCGGCACGCCCGAGGCCTTGATCGAGGCTCTGCAGCGCCGCCACGCCACGCATGCGGCGCTGTGCAACCTCACGCTGGTGTTCGCCGCCGCGCCGGGCGACGGTGCCGAGCGCGGGCTGAACCGGCTCGATGCCCCAGGCCTGGTCAAGCGTGTCGTCGGCGGCCATTGGGGCCTGGTGCCCAAGCTCGCGAAGCTGGCGATCGAGAATCGCATCGAGGCCTACAACCTGCCGCTGGGCACGCTGTCGCAGCTCTTCCGCGACATCGCCGGGCGCCGCGCCGGCACGCTCACGCGCACCGGGCTGCACACCTTCATCGACCCGCGCCAGTCCGGAGGCAAACTCAATCCGCGGACGACGGAAGACCTGGTCACGCTGCTGCCGATCGGCGGCGAGGACTGGCTGCTCTACAAGGCCTTTCCGATCCACGTGGCGCTGCTGCGCGGCACCACGGCCGACAGCGACGGCAACGTCACGATGGAGCGCGAGGCGCTCGTGCTGGACAACCTGGCGCTCGCGATGGCGGCGCGCGCCAGCGGCGGCCTGGTGGTCGTGCAGGTGGAGCGCTCCGCGGCGCGCAACACATTGCCGCCGCGCCAGGTGCACATCCCCGGCGTGCTGGTCGACTGCATCGTCGTGGCCGCGCCCGAGCAGCACACGCAGACCTTTGCCACGGTGTTCAGCCCCGCCTTCAGCGGCGAGCTGCGCGTGCCGCTCGCCGAGCAGCCGGCGCTGCCGCTCGACGAACGCAAGGTGATCGGGCGACGCTGCGCCTTCGAGCTGCCGATGGGCGGCGTGGTGAACCTGGGCATCGGCATGCCCGAGGCGGTGGCGGCGGTGGCCAACGAGGAGCGCGTGCTCGAGAACGTGACCTTGACCGCCGAACCCGGCGTGATCGGCGGCTACCCGCAGGGCGGGCTCGATTTCGGCGCGGCGATCAACACCGACGCGCTGCTGCAGCAGAACCAGCAGCTCGATTTCTACGACGGCGGCGGCCTCGACCTGGCCGTGCTCGGACTGGCCCAGGCCGATGCCGAGGGGCACGTCAACGTGAGCCGCTTCGGCCGCCGCCTGGCCGGCGCCGGTGGCTTCATCAACATCACGCAGAACGCGCGGCGCGTCGTGTTTGCCGGCACGTTCACCGCCGACGGCCTGCGCGTGGCGATCCGCGATGGACGGCTGACGATCGTGCAGGAAGGCCGCCAGCGCAAGTTCGTGCGTCGCGTCGAGCAGATCACCTTCAACGGCCGCGAGGCCGCGCGGCGCGAGCAACCCGTGCTGGTCGTGACCGAGCGCTGCGTGTTGCGCGGCACGCCGGAGGGACTCGAGCTGGTCGAGGTGGCTCCGGGCATCGACATCGAGCGCGACATCCTCGCGCAGATGGACTTCCATCCGCTGGTGCGCGCACCGCGACCGATGGATGCACGGATCTTCGCGCCCGACCCGATGTCGCTGCGCGACGAGATGCTGCGCATCGACATCGACCAGCGCGTCGCCTACGACGAGCCGCGCAACTGCCTGTTTGTCAACCTCGAGCACCTGCACTTCCGCACGCGCGACGACGTCGACCGCCTGCGCCAGGTGATCGAGCCCTTGTGCCAACGGCTGGGCAAACGCGTCACGCTGGTCGCCAATTACGACAACTGCCAGGTCGACCCCGAGGTGGCCGACACCTATGCCGCGGCGATCAGCTACCTGCAGCAGAACTACTACAACCAGGCGTTGCGCTATTCGACCAGCGCCTTCATGCGCCGCAAGCTCGGCGAGGGCCTGTCACAACGGGGCGTCGCACCACATATCGTGGAATCGACCCAGGATGCGCAGGCTTTCCTGGCACTGCTAGGCCGCGTGAAGCCGGGCCTGCCGAGTCGATGAGGTCGAGGCCCTCGCAGCATCGGCACACGCGGATGCGGCCGACGCTGCACCATGTTCGTTGTCTGTCGTTAGCCGGTTTCCATCGAATCGCTGTCTGGGAATGGAGCCGCGGCGACTCCGGTCCACCTGTGGTGTGCGTCCACGGTTTGACCCGTCAGGCGCGCGACTTCGATGCCCTCGCCGAACACCTGGCGGCTCGCGGCCGTCGCGTGCTGTGCGTCGATCTGGTGGGCCGCGGCCACAGCGACTGGCTGTCGGACCCGCTGCAGTACCACCTGGTGCAGTACGCCAGCGATCTGAACACCGTGCTCGCGTGGGCGCGTGCACAGGAGGTCGATTGGGTCGGCACGTCGCTCGGCGGCCTGGTCGGCCTCATGCTGGCCGCCCAGTCGGGCGCGGCGCCGATCCGCCGTCTGGTCCTCAACGATATCGGGCCGTACATCCCGTCGACGGCACTGCAGCGCATCGGCAGCTATCTGACGCCAGAGTTGGCGCACTTCCCGTCGCTGGACGCGGCGAGCGTCTACCTGAGGCGGATCCTGCAACCGTTCGGCGAGCTGTCGGAGGACGACTGGCGCCATCTCGCCAAACACAGCTACCGCTTCGACCCAGCGTGCCGACAGTTCGTGCAACGGCACGATCCGGCGATCGCGCGCACCTATCGGCAATGGCAATACCTGAGCGTCGATCTGTGGCGGTCATGGCGGCGAGTCCGTTGCAGGTCGCTGGTGCTGCGTGGCGCGAACTCGGACTTCCTGTTGCCCAGCGTAGTCGAGCGGATGCGCCAATCGCCGGACGTGTGCGCCATTGAGTTGCCGGGTTGTGGCCATGCGCCAGCGCTGCTACGCGCCGAACAGATCGAGCCTGTGTCGCGGTTCCTGCTCGAGCGGGAGGCAAGCGGCTGACCGCCGCTGCTCTCGGGTTGCCGATTCGGGCTATCTGCCGCGCGTGTTCCTCGTCACCATCGATCCACCTGTTCGACAGCGCAGCGCATCGAACGATTTCCTTAGAGCCGCCAAGAGAGGACCGCGTGACTGAAACCGAACTGGAAGCCCTCAACTTCCCCGATGCACCCAAAATGGTCTCCGCCGCCTTCCCCGGCCCGAAGGCCGCCGAAGCACTCGCGCGATCGGAGCGCACCGAGTCGATGGCACGCGGCGGTGGCCGCATGCCGGTGGTGATGGACCGCGCGCTCGGCGTCACGTTCAAGGATCCGGACGGCAACACCTTCATCGATCTGTCGGCCGGTGTCGGCGTCAGCAGCGTCGGTCGCTGCCATCCGAAGGTGGTGGAGGCGATCCGCCGCCAATCGGAAGCGCTGATGCACGCGATTGACGTGAGCACCAGCAAGCGCAGCGAGCTCGCGGCCAAGTTGTCGGAGGTCATGCCCGACGGGCTGCGCGGCAACTGCATCACCTTCTTCGCGCAAAGCGGCAGCGATGCGCTGGAAGCGGCCGTGAAGTTCGCCAAGCGCGTGACTGGCCGCCACCAGATCATCGCGTTTCATGGCGGGTACCACGGCGTGTGGAACGCCTCCGGCGCCCTGACGACGGGCACCGCGTACCGCAAGGGCTATGGTCCGTTCATGGGCGGCGTGATCCATGCGCCGTATCCCTATGCGTACCGCTTCCCGTTCGACACCACGCACAAGAGCGCGGAACAGATCGCCGGCGAGTACGTCGACTACCTGCTGAACACGCCGTACACGGCCGCCGACGACGTGGCCGCGGTGATCGTGGAGCCGGTGCAGGGCGAAGGCGGCTACGTGCCACCGGCGCCGGAGTTCCTGCAGTTGCTGCGCAAGGCGTGCGATCGCAGCGGCACGCTCCTGATCGTCGACGAAGTGCAAGCCGGCGCCGGGCGCACCGGCAAGATGTGGTCGGTGGAGCACTCCGGCGTCAAGCCCGACATGCTGACCTTCGGCAAGGGCATCGGTGGGGATCTTCCAATGGCTGGCGTGGTGATGCGCTCGGACCTCGCCGCCAAGATCCCCGATGGTTCGGCGCCCAACACGTTCGCGGCCAACTCAGTGTCTGCCGCGGTGGCGCTGACCAACATCGGCCTGCTACAGGATCCGGCATTGGGTTTGATGAACCGTGCCCACAAGCTGGGTTTGGAGGCGCAGGAGCGCATCCGTGGCTTTAACTGCCCTCTGGTCGGAGAAGTGCGAGGGCGTGGCCTGATGATCGGGATCGAGCTGGTCGAAGACAAGGCCACCAGGCAGCCGTTGAGCAGCGCCAAGGTGGGCAAGCTGATGAGCTTTGTCCTCAGCCATGGCGTGCTGATGGTTCCGTGCGGCCGCTATGGCAATGTGATGCGCGTCATGCCCTCGCTGACGATTCCGCGTTCGTTGATGTTCAAGGCGTTGGATCTCTTTGGCGAAGGACTGGCCACGCTCTGAGCCGATGACGATGCAGTTTGTCCGGTACGCGCGCCTGGCGCGCAGCGCCGCGTTGGCCAGTGCACTGGCGCTGCTGGCCTGCGGCGCCAGTGCGACGCAGCCGTCAACCGCCTTCAAACGCCTGGCGCCGAAGGGCTTGGCGGACAGCCAGAAGCTTTGGAACTACAGCCAGGTGATCGTGGTCGAGCCCGGTGCGCGCCTGGTCGAAGTCGCGGGCACCACGGGCGACGATGAAAGCGGCAACGTGGTCGCCGCAGGTGACCTGCGTCGGCAAGTGGAAAGGACCTTTGCCAACGTCGCGACCAGCCTGCGCGCGGCCGGTGCGACGGGCAAGGACGTGATCCGCGTTCGCATGTACGTCGTGGGACTCGATGCGGAGAAGCACTGGCCGATCATCAACGAGCAAATGCGCAAGCACTTCGGTGATCGGGGTCCGACAGCCACGCTGGTCGGCATCCAGGCGCTGGCCGCGCCTGACATCCTTTTCGAGATGGACACGACTGCAGCAGTGAGGCCGTAGCCATCTTGCCCGTTTCGCGTGGCTTCCACGGCGGCAGTGAACTATCGCAGTGCAGCGGTTGCAGTCGGTGGTCGCCGAGGCCGGTACTCACGGTCTCGGGCAACTTGCGGTCATTCAATGTGGCTATGCGGCGCTGTCCCGAATGATCGATGTCGAATCTGCGGGGTCGGTCACAGCACGCCGAGCCACTCCAGGATCAAACCGGCCAGCGCGAGCGCGGCCAGCACGCCGCCAATCAGCCAAAGCTTGTTTTTGGCCGCGCGCCGATCGGCGAGCGCAGTGGTGCTCGCGGCCGACCACTCGCGGTCGCAGTTGAGCGGGCCGAAGGCCGCGGCGAAGCGCGCGTCGCGCACGGTGCAGACCAAGCGCGGCGGCTGGAACGGCTCGGCGATGTCGTCGCTGAAGTCGAACGCACGTGTGATCGCTCGTCGGCGGTAGGCGCCGGTAGCCGGTGGCGTGCCAGCCCAGGCGGAGCTGGTGCCGCCCCGCCCACGCGAGCACCAGGCACAACACGAGCGGCAGCGAGGCGCCGATCAGGTCGGCGCGCAGCAGGAACTTCAACGCCAGGCCTAGGCGAAGAACAACGCACCGACACCGAGCGCGATCGCACCCACGTTCTCCTTGACGATGTAGTTCACCTCGAGTACTTGCCGCGGCGTCAGCGAGCGTCCGCGGACGCACTCGTCGTAGCGGACCATCGGGTTGCCTGGATCGAAGTAACGGGCGTTGGTTCGCGGCTTGCGGCTCTTGTGCCGGCCTGGTTGCCGAGCCCATTCGACGTGGGTCAGAACGTAGAGATGGTCCTTGCTGAACGGGAACAGCGTTTGAGTGCCCATCCAATGCAAGTGCGGGTCAGCACCAGCCGGCATGCTCGGGTCACCAGGGAAACAATAGCTGTTGAACAGCGTCACCGGATGGTCCGAGAAGATGAACTGTGGTCCTTGCTTCGGCGCCTGAACAATCTCAAGCACGTCCTCCGCCCACATCACACAGTGCATGCGCCTCAGTTGCTGCATAACCGTCATGAGCGCCTGTTGGTCCCGCCGAGGCGCCATCGCACTCACGAAACGCAAGCCCTTTGGCGTGCGTAGCCGGAGAGCGTCCATAAACTCGTAAAGCTGCCAGTACGTGTGATGCACGACGTCGTAGTGCGCAGCAACCCATGCGTCAATGGCAACCTGGCCCCACTTGTCAATGGGGCCGAACAGCATCCGCTCGATGATGTCGTCCTGGTGACCCATGAACCGCACGGAATACAGGTGCGGTTCCAAAAAAATGAGCCTCGGGTCCCTTGTCCAGGACGGCTCGGCCGTGCCCCCTCACTTTTGCGGTCTTATCCTTGAAGATAGGCGGGCGCAAGTTGAGGACCTTGAATGCTGTCTGTCCCTCCCCAAGGAACCTGCGCTGGTACCACTGGGGTACATAGTGGTGCTTGTGCGACTGTTGCGCCATCACCTGCGATTCTCGCTCCGGGCTCTCTTTGCGTTAGCGCATGCCAGCGGCCAGTCTTGAGCAGTCCTCCGCTGCGGTCCGTCTACCCTTCGCTATTGGGGTGGCCCTCGAAACTCTTGGCTTGCTCTTCGAACGATCGGCGCGCGGTGGTCTGTGAAGTTTGGTTGGAGCCACTCTGTTCCACACCCGCGTCACGGCACTCGTTGGCTGACACACGCTAGGGTTCGAACGACACTCCTGTCTTGGCCTTGACGGCTGTTGCGTCGAGCGGGACCGCGGGCGCGGAAGCTTTGCGAGGATGAACCATGAGCGACTGGGACTTTCTGCATGAAATGCGCGATCGGGGCTATAGCACGGACGACATCGCGTTGGCTGCCGGCGTCGGCTATGCGCCTTGGGAAGAGGCGTACCTGAGCAGGGAGTGGATCGACGCCGAGCTCAAGAACGAGTCGCCGGATGACGCCGCGTCGTTGAAGTCGAAGGCGCAGTTCCGGAGCAGGGAGGGGTTCCCATACTCAATGCCGGAGCAAGCCGATATCTTCGAGCATCTGCTGGACTGCGCCGAGCGCCACTTCAGGAATACCGGGAGGTACTTACAGGTGTGGGGTGAGCTCGGAGAGATCTACGCCGAGATCGAGTTCGGGCTCCGCCGCCATGCCACCCATGAGGCTGGCTCTGACGGCAGCATCGCCGGCAAGCTGGTCGAGGTGAAGACCATTTCTCCCGAGAAGAGCAGCAACCACGTGCTCGTCAAGCGTGAAGGAGACTTTGAGCAGTTGCTGATCGTTCGGATTGACGAGAACTTTAGGTTCACGGGCAAGCTGATCGAGCGAAGCCAGCTACCCGTTGGCGAGAGGAAGTACCTCAAAGTGCGGACGCACGACGGTGTCGATGGCGCTTGACAGACTCGTATACCCGATACGTCACTGAACGCACCGGCAAGGCGGATAGGTCGACGTGTGCAGAAGACGTCGGCCGGTTCGCAGCGGGTGCGGTCGTTCGCCGGAGGGCCCTGACGTAGCGGTCTGCAGCGCATTCCGGTCACTGGGGTGACCTCGCACATCCAGTCCGCGAGACAGGCCCTCATTGGCAGCCGGGGCGCGGCGCAATGTGCACGCTTGATAGGATTGCCAGGCCGCGGCAAGCGAGTACCGACAACGGATCGCGGTTGAGGAGGAGGCGATGCGGGGAGATGGCGCTACCACAGAAGCACGGCTGTTCGCCGAGAGCGCGTAGTGCAGTTCATCGCCAACGGCCCGGACATTCCTGATGCCCTCTTGCAGGCGCACGAAGACGGCCGCGTGGTGTTCTTCTGTGGCGCCGGCATCTCCTACCCCGCCGGTCTGCCGGGCTTCAAGGGGTTGGTGGACGAGATCTACCGGCTAAACGGCACCGCGCCGAGCGACATCGAACGCGCGGCCCTAGACCGGGGTCAGTACGACGCCACGCTCGACTTGCTGGAGCGGCGCCTGCCGGGCCAGCGCCTTGCCGTGCGCCGCGCGCTGACCGACGCGCTGAAGCCCAAGCTGCGCCGCAAGGGCGCCACCGACACGCATGCCGCGTTGCTGCGCCTGGCGCGCGATCGTGATGGCGCGTTGAGGCTGGTCACCACCAACTTCGACCGCGTCTTTCACGTCGCAGCCAATCGCTCGGGGCAGGTGTTCCAGGCGCATGCCGCGCCGATGTTGCCGATCCCGAAGAACAGCCGGTGGAACGGGCTGGTCTATCTACACGGCCTGCTGCCCGAGAGAGCGGACGACACGGCCCTGAACCGGCTGGTGGTCACAAGCGGCGACTTCGGGCTGGCCTACCTGACCGAGCGCTGGGCGGCGCGCTTCGTGAGCGAGCTGTTCCGCAACTACGTGGTGTGCTTCGTCGGCTACAGCATCAATGACCCGGTGCTGCGCTACATGATGGACGCGTTGGCGGCCGACCGCATGCTGGGCGAAGTCACACCGCAGGCCTGGGCGCTGGGCGACTGCGAGCCCGGGCAGGAAGCGACCAAGACCGTCGAGTGGGAGGCCAAGGGCGTCGCTCCGATTCTGTACACGGTAGGAACCGGCACGCACAACCATTCAGCGCTGCACCAGACATTGCAGGCCTGGGCCGAGACCTACCGCGACGGTGTGACGGGCAAGGAGCGCATCGTGGTCGCGCATGCCCTGGCACGGCCGTCGGCCAGCACACGTCAGGATGATTTCGTGGGCCGGATGCTGTGGGCATTGTCGGACCCGTCCGGACTGCCGGCCAGGCGGTTTGCCGAGTTCAACCCAGTGCCATCGCTAGACTGGCTGCTGGATGCATTCGCCGCGGACCGTTTTGGGCACACCGACCTTGCCCGATTCGGTGTGCCGCCGCGTGACGACGTCGACTCCAAGCTGCGGTTCAGCCTGATCCAGCGCCCGGCGCCATACCCGCTAGCGCCGCCGATGCGGCTGGTTGCCGGTGGCGTCGCGGCCACGCAGTGGGACGATGTGATGTCCCAGCTTGCGCGCTGGCTGGTACGGCACCTGAATGACCCGCGGGTGGTTCTGTGGGTCGCGGAGCGTGGCGGTCAGCTGCTTGAGCAATGGATCTGGCAGATCGAGCACAAGTTGGACGAGCTCGCCCAACTGGAGCGCGACGGCAAAACGTCCGAGCTGGAGGACATTCGCGCTCACGCGCCCAATGCCATCCCCGGGTCGCTGATGCGAACCGTGTGGCGCCTGCTGCTCAGCGGGCGCGTGAAGTCGCCGTGGCGCGAACCTGACCTTTACCGGTGGAAGAGTCGGCTGAAGCGTGAAGGCTTGACAGCGACCCTGCGGCTGGAACTGCGCGAACTGTTGTCGCCCAGGGTGCGCTTGAGCAAGCCATTCCGATGGGGCGAGGAGCCTGAGAGCACCGACGAGCCCACGCGCCTGCGGCATCTGGTGGATTGGGAACTGGTGCTGGCCGCCGATCACGTGCGCTCGGCCTTGCGCGATCTGGCTGATGCGCGGTGGCAAGCAGCCTTGCCAGCCCTGCTGGATGACATTCAGCTACTGCTGCGAGATGCGCTGGATCTCCTGCGCGAACTGGGTGAGGCCGACGAGCGCAGCGACCGCTCCCATTGGGATCTGCCTTCGATCAGTCCGCACTGGCAGAACCGGGGATTCCGCGACTGGGTGTCGTTGATCGAGTTGCTGCGGGATGCGTGGTTGGCGGTGCGCAGCGCCGATAGCGCTCGCGCGGCGCGCGTGGCGGCGGCTTGGTTCGAACTTCCGTACCCGACGTTCAAGCGCCTTGCCCTGTTCGCTGCGAGTCAGGAAGGGTGCATCGCCCCCGAGCATTGGGTGGAATGGTTGCTCGCAGATAGTGCTTGGTGGCTGTGGGCTGTCGATACGCGCCGCGAGGTGTTGCGATTGCTGGTGCTGCAGGGTGGTCGGTTGAAGCCGGCCTCACAGGAACGTCTGGAGTCGGCCATCCTGGCGGGGCCGCCGCGCGAGATGTACCGAGACGATCTCGAACTCGATCGGTGGCAAGACCTGATGGCGCACTCGGTCTGGCTCCACTTGGCCAAGCTAAACACATCCGGCCTGGCCCTTGGAGCGGCCAGCGCGGCGCGATTGGCAGAGCTGTCGAGCTTGCATTCGCAATGGCAGTTGGCCGCCAACGAACGCGACGAGTTCTCACATTGGATGAGCGGCACCGGCGATCCGGACTACGAGGAGAGTCGGGACGTCGACATCGCGCCCCGCAAGCGGAACGAACTCGTGCAATGGCTCGTCAAGCCGCAGCCTGAACGAAGTCCGTTATACGAGAACACTTGGCGCGACGTCTGTCGCACGCGCTTCTTTCACGGCTTGTACGCGCTGTGTGATCTGGCGCGTGAAAACGTATGGCCGGCAGAGCGCTGGCGCGAGGCACTCCAGGTCTGGAGCGAGGATGGCATGGTGTTGCGGTCCTGGCGGTACGCGGCGCCGCTGGTGCAGACCATGCCCGCCACGGTGGTGCAGGAACTCGCGCATGGCGTCACATGGTGGTTGCAGGCAGCATCCAAGTCGATCGATCGACACGAGACCATCTTGCTGGACATTTGCCAGCGTGTCCTGAACCTGCCGCTGGACGAGGATTCCGGGATCAGAGGGGGCGACGGCGAAGCGATCCAGCAACCCGTCACCGAAGCTATCAACCACCCTATCGGCCACGTCACACAGGCACTGATCAACCTTTGGTTCAAGCGCGAGCCCAACGACGGCGACGGGCTTCCCACTGACATCGGCCCCTTGTTTACCCAGCTGTGTGATGCGCGGGTCCAGCGGTTCCGGCACGGCCGGGTCGTGCTGGCCTCCCGATTGATCGCGCTCTTTCGTGTTGACCGCCAATGGACCGAGCAGTGCCTGCTGCCACGGTTCGACTGGACGGTCGATCCGATGGAAGCCAAGGCCGCATGGGAGGGCTTCCTATGGTCGCCTCGCCTGTACCGGCCGCTGCTGCTTGCGCTCAAACCTCAGTTCCTCGACACCGCGCGTCACTATGCCGAGTTGGGTGAACATGACCAGCAGTTCGCCGCCTTCCTGACGTACGCAGCGTTGGGGCCGGTCGACGGCTATACGGCGGAGGAGTGGCGAGTAGCGATCGCGGCCCTGCCGCAGGAGGGCTTGCAGGAGTCAGCGCAGGCGCTGTCGCAGGCGCTCGAGGGGGCCGCTGACAAGCGAGAGGAGTATTGGAAGAACCGCATCCAGCCGTTCTGGCGAGATGTCTGGCCCAAGTCGCGCGATCTCGCCACGCCTAACATCTCCGAATCTCTCGCGCGGCTTTGCATCGCGGCGGGCTCCGAGTTCCCTGCTGCCCTGACCGCGGTCCTGGACTGGTTGCGACCCATCGAGCATCCGTACTACGTCATCCATCGCCTACACGAGTCAGGGCTATGTGGCCGTTTTCCGATCCATGCCTTACGACTGTTGGGGGCGATCGTGACGGATCAGCCCTGGGGCGCGCCCGAGCTGGGGCAGTGCTTAGATCTCATCGTGCAGGCGAATCCCGAGCTTGCCCATGATTCCGGGTACCAACGTCTGCATGAATACGTGCGAAGGCGAGGGCGATGAGGGGCAGCTGCAGATCAGCGACACGGGTCCCACATGCCCGCCTTGGAGAGGGCATGAGAGAACGATCGAATGATCGTGGCATTACCTTCGAGCGGCACCAGACCCAAGTGACAGGTTGCATCGACACCGGTCATCCGCGCGCGCGGGCAGAGAGTCCGCAACCAGTCTTGTAGAGACGTTCACCTGCGACGGCCCACTCGCGGCCACCCCGCCGAGTCGTTGAGCAAGACTTCAGTTCAGCCCCAGTGGATCGTCAGCCCGTGCTGTTCACCGGCAACGCGACCGAGATTGACCCAGTCCTGCTGTCCCTCCACGCAGCACCGCCCTAAGCCGCACGCAACGGAATCACGTTCGCACCCGCTGCCAGCGCGTCGACGCGATCCGCCAGGAACTGCAACGCTCTCTTCCGCTCCGCCGCCAGCTCGACGTGGCTGTATGCAGCCACCGTCGCGTTCTTCTCGCTGTGCGCGAGCAACAGCTCGACCACATCGCGCCCGAATCCGTGCTCGCGCAGCAGCGTCGCAGCCGTACCCCGCAGCCCGTGCGGGCTGAAGTCCGACACGCCGAAGTCGATGCGCTTGAAGAAGTGATTCAGCGTCACGTCGCCCATCGGCACGCTGCCGCGAAAGATCGAAGGCAAGACGTACTCACCATGCCCGGTCATCTCCTGCACCTGGCGCAGCAGCTCGACCGCCTGGCGCGACAGGAACACGCGGTGCGGCTTGCCCATCTTCATGCGCTCGCTCGGTATGTCCCACTGCGCCGCATCGAGGTCGAACTCGTGCCACTTCGAGCGCAGCAGTTCGCTCTTGCGCGTCATCGTGTAGAGCAACAGCCGCGTCGCCGCGATCGTGGTGATGTGCGCGCCCTGGTCATCGAGCTTGCGCCAGAAGGCGCCGAGCTGCTTTTCGTTCAGGTGCTTGTGATGCTGCACCGGCGGCCGGGCGATCGCGCCGCGCAGCGGCTGCGCCGGGTTCGTCGTCACCAGCAGGTTGCGGATCGCGTGGTTGTAGACCTGCTGGACGATCACGCGGATGCGCTCGGCCGTGCCCGGGTTGTGCACCCGGCCCTTGATGATCGCCAGCACGTCGCCAGGCTGCACGTCGCCCAGCGCCACGTCGCCGATGGCCGGGTTCACGTAGGCGTCGAGCCAGCGCACGATCTGCGCGACATAGCCGGCTGAGCGATAGAACAGCGTCTCCTCGATCCACCGCTGCGCGAAGGCGCGGAAGGTGACGCGGCGCTCGTCGGCGAGCTTTCGTTCCACCACCGCGGCCTGCTTCGACTTCGCCGGGCTCTCGCCGCGCTGGAGCAGCGCGCGCAGCTCTTCGTGCCGATCGCGCGCCTGCTTGATGGTGACCGCCGGATAGCCGCCGATCGTCACCTTCTCGCGCTTGCCGTTCAGGTGGTACTTGAACCGCCAGGTCTTGGTCCCGGACGGCAAGACCTCGAGCAGCAGGCCGCCGCCGTCGGTCAGCGCATAGGCCTTTTCGCGCGGCTTGGCGCTGTCGATCGTGAGCGGGCGAAGGGTGTAGTTGACGTGCCGCATTCCTGTGACTTGGCCGAAGTCATGGCCCCAAATGGCCCCAAACTATGGCCCCGTTCGGGCCGGCAGTCAACAAACGGCCTTGGACGAGTTGAAACAAAGAACCCCAGTCGAATCAACGATCTGGGGCTCATTTTGAAACCAGTTTGGACGTCCTGGGACGCCCTGAAATCCTAGTTCATCGCGTCGATCATCACCTGGCCGAAGCCCGAGCACGACACCTGCGTGGCGCCTTCCATCAGGCGCGCGAAGTCGTAGGTGACCTTCTTGCTGGCGATCGCCTTTTCCATCGAGCTGATGATCAGATCAGCGGCTTCCTTCCAGCCCATGTGGCGCAGCATCATCTCGGCCGAGAGGATCTCGGAGCCCGGGTTGACGTAGTCCTTGCCGGCATACTTGGGCGCCGTGCCGTGCGTGGCCTCGAAGCAGGCGACGTCGTCGGACATGTTGGCGCCGGGCGCGATGCCGATGCCGCCCACCTCGGCGGCCAGCGCGTCGGACACGTAGTCGCCGTTGAGGTTCAGCGTGGCGATCACCGAGTACTCGGCCGGCCGCAGCAGGATCTGCTGGAGGAAGGCGTCGGCGATCATGTCTTTGACGACGATGTCCTTGCCGGTCCTCGGATTCTTGAACTTGCACCACGGGCCGCCGTCGATCGGCTGCGCGCCGAACTCGCGCTGCGCCAGCGCATAAGCCCAGTCGCGGAACGCGCCCTCGGTGAACTTCATGATGTTGCCCTTGTGCACGATCGTCACGCTGGGCTTGTCGTTGTCGATCGCGTACTGGATCGCCTTGCGCACCAGGCGCTCGGTGCCTTCGCTCGACACCGGCTTGATGCCGATGCCCGAGGTGTTGGGAAAGCGGATCTTCTTGACGCCCATCTCCTCCTGCAGGAACTTGATCAGCTTCTTGGCCTTGTCGCTGTCGGCCGCCCACTCGATGCCGGCGTAGATGTCCTCGGAGTTCTCCCGGAAGATCACCATGTTGACCTTGTGCGGCTCCTTCAGCGGCGAGGGCACGCCCTTGAAGTACTGCACCGGACGCAGGCACACGTAGAGGTCGAGTTCCTGGCGCAGCGCCACGTTGAGCGAGCGGATGCCTCCGCCCACCGGCGTGGTGAGCGGACCCTTGATCGAGACCACGTACTCCTTGAGGATCTTCAGCGTCTCCTCGGGCAGCCACACGTCGGGGCCGTAGACCTTGGTGGACTTCTCGCCGGCATAGATCTCCATCCACTTGATCTCGCGCTTGCCGCCGTAGGCCTTGCGCACCGCCGCGTCGACCACCTTGATCATTACCGGTGTGATGTCGTAGCCGGTGCCGTCGCCCTCGATGTAGGGAATGATCGGGTGATCAGGCACGTTCAACGAGTAATCCTTGTTGACGGTGATCTTCTGCCCGCCTTGGGGCACCTTGACGTGCTGGTACATGAGGGTGTGGCTCCGCGCGCTGCCTGGGTGCCAGCGCTTACAGGTTCGATGGGAGCGGCGATTTTATGCCAGGGCTGAGTCGAGACCCTGGCGCGCTGCGCGGGGCGGCACATCGGGTGCAGGGCCGTTGCCCGGGCCGGATAATGACCGCGCATTGAACGAGACCTGAACGACCCGATGAGTTCCATCGCCTCCTGGGTTCGCCGCGCGCTCCTGGCGCTGATCGCGTCGATCGGCGCCGCCGGGGCCTGGCCGCAGGACCAGCCCCAGAACCTTGCCGCCACCACGCTGAAGGTGGGCATGCACAGCATCCGCGCCCAGCTCGCGATCACGCCGATGCAGCGCCAGATCGGCCTGATGCACCGGCGCGAGATGCCCAGCCATGAAGGCATGCTGTTCGTGTTCGACGAGCCCTCGCAGCAGTGTTTTTGGATGCGCAACACGCTGATCCCGCTAACGATCGCATTCCTGGCCGACGACGGCACGGTGGTCAACCTGGCGGACATGAAGCCGCAGAGCGACGACTCGCACTGTTCGGCCAAGCCGGTGCGCTACGCGCTTGAGATGAACCAGGGCTGGTTCGCCAAGCGCGGCATCAAGCCCGGCACGCGCATCAGCGGCGAGGTGTTCTCGCGCTGACTCGTCCGCGGCGGCAAGGGCCCGCGCGTTCGGCGCCGGGCCGTCCCGAGCCGAACCATCCCCCTTGAGGGCATGCGGGATCGGCGAGCGAGGGACAAGCCAGAGTGGCCATTCGCGCGTGCGCAACACCGGCTCGGTTCACCGCATCCGCGGCGCGCCGCGATTGGCTATAGTCACCGTCCTTCGCGTAGAGGAGAACAAGGATGGGCGCGATTTTCCAGTCGCTGGGACGGACGGTGGCCGCCGGCGTGGTGCTGCTGATCATTCTGATCCTGCTGGTGAGCACCGCGAAGTACGACCACGCGTGGGGCGCGTTCGTGATGCGCTGGCTGCACGTGATGAGCGGCGTGATGTGGATCGGGCTGCTGTGGTACTTCAACTTCGTGCAGATCCCGTCGATGCCGAAGATCCCCGACGAGCAGAAACCCGCCATCGGCAAGGTGATCGCACCGACCGCGCTGTTCTGGTTCCGCTGGGCGGCGCTGGCCACGGTGATCACCGGCCTGCTGCTGGCCTGGATGAACGGCTACATCGTGCAGGCTCTGGCATTGCAACGCCCGTTCACGCCGATCGGCATCGGCATGTGGCTCGGGCTGATCATGGCGTTCAACGTGTGGTTCATCATCTGGCCGAACCAGAAGAAGGCGCTCGGCATCGTGACCGTCACACCGGAAGAAAAGACCAAGGCAGCGCGCCTGGCGATGCTGACCTCGCGCGCCAACACGATGCTGTCGATCCCGATGCTGTTCTGCATGGTGGCGCAGCAGAACGCGGGCCTGTAGCGTTCGTCACCCGGGTGCCCTGCATGGCGCCCGGCCTTCGCCTGGCGCAAGGCAGTTCCGCACGGACTGCGTTGCGCGCGGGCTCAGTCTTCGGGCAGGCGCTCCTGCACCGAACCCGGCACGACGTCGGCGGCACCGCGAGCCAGGCTCACGCGCAGTCGCTGCCCCACGCGCAGCTGCGACGGCGCCACCACCACGCGCGCGGAGTCGGTCTCGATCAATGCATAGCCGCGCGACAACACGCGCTGCGGGTCGAGTTGCGCGAGCCGATCGGCCAGCACCTCGAGACGCGCGTTGCGGTGCTGCGCGCCGCCGTCGCAAGCACGCTGCCAGCGCGCACCGGTGTGCGCCAGCGCCTGCGCCGCGGCCGACAAGCGTTGCGTCCACGCGAAGCGTGCGCGTTGCGCGAGTTGTGCAAGCCGGTGGTGCTGCGGCTGCAACGTGCCCACCTTCTGGGTCAGCCGCGCCGACAACCAATCCAGCTGCTGTGCGGCGCGGTCGAGCCGCTGCTGCCACGCGCGCGCGGCGCGTCGCGCGGCCCCGTCGAGCACCTGCATCAACTCGTCGCGTTGCGGCGCGGCCAGCTCGGCCGCCGCGGTGGGCGTGGGTGCACGCAGATCGGCGGCCAGATCGGCCAACGTCACGTCGGTCTCATGGCCGACGCCGCACACCACCGGCAGCACGCTGCCCGCGATGGCACGCACCACCGTCTCGTCGTTGAATGACCACAGGTCTTCGATCGAACCGCCGCCCCGGCACACGATGAGCGTGTCCACCTCGTTGCGCTGCGCCGCCTGCTGCAGCGCGCGCACCAGTTGCGCCGGCGCATCCGGGCCCTGCACCGCGCTTGGATACACGATGACACGTACATGCGGCGCACGGCGCGCCAGCGTGGTGAGCACGTCGTGCAACGCCGCGCCGGCGGTGGAGCTGACCACGCCGATCGCTTGCGGAAACTTCGGCAGCGGCCGCTTGCGCGCCGAGTCGAACAGCCCGGCCGCCTGCAGGCGCGCCTTCTGGCGCAGGAACAGCTCGTACATGGAGCCTGCTCCGCGCGGCAGCAGCGCCTCAACCACGCACTGCAACTCGCCGCGCGGCTCGTAGATGACGACGCGGCCGCGCACCTCCACGTGCTGGCCATCACGCGGCGCAAAGTCGAGCAGCGCAGCGGCGCGCCGAAACATCGCGCAACGCAGCACCGCATTGGCACCGTCGGCGTCTTTCAGCGTGAAGTAGCAGTGGCCGCTCGCCGCACGTGTGAAGCCCGACAGTTCGCCGCACACCGACACCGCACCGAGCCGGACCTGCAGCGCATCGCTGGCGGCGAGCAGCAACTCGGCCACGCCGAGCACGCGCGGCGCGGGTGCTGCACGGCCCTCGCGCGGATCGACGTCGTCGGTGTCGCGCTCCGGGAGGGCCGGCATGGGGTCGATGCTGCTCATTGCTCAAATCTCGGGCAATCCAGCGCGAAGCACGCAATGACGCGCCCCTGGCGCTCGCGGCCGCCGCTTGCCCACAAGCTTTTCCACAGAAGCGGTGGATTGTTGGCGATGCATTCGCGAAATCCGTCGCGCCGTTGTGTCACCGCACGCGCGGCGCAGGTGACGATACGCAACAAGACCGGCTGCAAGCTCGGCCATAATCGCGCCTCGTCGCGCCCAGCACGCGCTGCATCTTCCACAGCCGAGTTCTCTCTTGTTTTCGATCATACAAGCCGCCGGCTGGCCGATCTGGCCGCTGTTGCTCTGTTCAGTGGTGGCCCTCGCGCTGGTGATCGAGCGCTTGGTCAGCCTGCGCGCGCCGCGCATCGCGCCGCCCAAGCTGCTCGACGAGGTGCTGTCGGTCACGCGCCAGAGCCTGCCCGGACCCGATGTGGTGACCAAGCTCGCCGCCAACTCCGAGCTCGGCGCGGTGCTCGCTGCCGGATTGCGCGCCGTGATGGGCGACCCGCGCATCCAGGAGGGCGCGTTGCGCCAGGCCTTTGAGATCGCCGGCCGCGCGGCCGTGCATCGGCTCGAGCGCTATCTGAACACGCTGGGCACGATCGCCGCTGCCGCGCCGCTGCTTGGACTGCTGGGCACCGTGGTCGGCATGATCGAGATCTTTGGCTCGCAGTCGCCCACCGGCGGCTCCAACCCCACGATGCTGGCGCACGGCATCTCGATCGCGCTGTACAACACCGCCTTCGGCCTGATCATCGCGATTCCTGCGCTGATGTTCTACCGCTACTTCCGCCGCCTGATCGACGAGTACGCGCTGTCCATGGAGCAGGCCGCCGAACGCATGGTGCCGCACCTGATGCGCTTTGCCGTGCGCGGCGCCTGATCTCAGGACCGGCCCACACCCATGCGTTTTCGTCGCCGTCGCGCCGAAGAGCCGGAGATCAACCTGATCCCGTTCATTGACGTGCTGCTGGTGGTGCTGATCTTCCTGATGCTCACGACCACGTACTCCAAGTACTCCGAGCTTCAGATCACGCTGCCGACCGCCGACGCCGAGCGCATCCGCGAGCGGCCGGCCGAGATCATCGTCAACGTATCGGCCGATGGCCGCTACCTGATCGACAAGAAGCCGGTCGAGGGACGCAGCGTCGACATCCTCACGCTGGAGTTGCAGGCCGCGGCCGCGGGCAAGGCCGAGCCGGTGGTCATCGTGTCGGCCGACGCACTCACCGCCCACCAGGCGGTCATCAACGTGATGGACGCCGCGCGGCGCGCCGGCCTGGGCCGCCTGACGTTCGCTGCGCAAGTGCCGGGCGAAGGCGGCTCGCGCTAGGCGCCCGCCACACCGTGCTGGCCACGTCGTGGCAACGGCCGCAGCCTGATCTGCTGGCGCGTGCGCTGCAGCCGCTGTCGTGGATCTATCGGGGTGCCGCGTCGCTGCACCGATCGCTGTACAGCAGCGGCCTGCGCGCGCGCCAGCGCGCGCCGGTGCCGCTGATCGTGGTGGGCAACTTCGTCGCCGGCGGTGCGGGCAAGACGCCCACCGTGATCGCGCTGGTGGAACAGATGCGACAGCGCGGCTACACGCCGGGCGTGGTGTCGCGCGGCTATGGCCGGCGCGACGACAGCCTGCGTTCGGTCGCACGCACGAGCACGCCCGACGAGGTGGGTGACGAGCCGCTGCTGATCCTCTTGCGCACCGGTGCGCCGGTCACGGTGGCCGGGCGCCGCATTGACGCCGCGCGCGCGCTGTGTGCCGCGCATCCCACGGTGGACCTGCTGATCGCCGACGACGGCTTGCAGCATCACGCCATGGCGCGCGACGCGCAGGTGATCGTGTTCGACGAACGCGGTGTGGGCAACGGGTTGTTGCTGCCGGCCGGACCGCTGCGACAGCCGATGCCGCCATGTGCGCCGGAGCGCAGCATCGTTCTGTACAACGCCGAGCGCGCCAGCACGCCGTGGCCGGGCTATCTTGCGACCCGCATCGTGGCGGACCCCGTGCCGTTGGCCGAATGGTGGCACGGCGAGCGCGCCGACGCGGGCACCTGGGCCCAGCTGCGCGGCCGCCGTGTGGTCGCCTGCGCCGGCGTCGCGATGCCGCAGCGCTTCTTCTCGATGCTTCAGCAACAGGGCCTGACGATCGAACCGGTCGCGCTGCCGGACCACGCGAGCTTTGACGCCCTGCCGTGGCCTGCCAGTGCGGTCGATGTCGTCATCACCGAGAAGGACGCCGTCAAAGTCCGGCCCGAGCGCGTGGGCGCTACGCGCGTGTGGGTGGCGCCGCTAGACTTCGGGCTCGACGCACAAGTCGGCGCCACGCTGGCGCAATGGCTGCAATCATGGACCACCGCCTGATCGATCTGCTGGTTTGTCCGCTCTGCAAGGGGCCACTCAAGGCCGAGCGCACGCCCGGTGAGCCGCTGCGCGAACTGGTGTGTCCGGCCGATCGCATGGCGTTTCCGGTGCGCGACGGCATCGCGTTGATGCTGGAAAGCGAAGCGCGTCCGCTCGACACCCCGAGCGCCTCGGCGCCGCTCGAATGAGCGCCGCACGGCCGCTCCGAAGGCCGCGACCCCTCGAGGGGACGGCCCGCAGGGCCCAGGGGACCCGATGAAACGCGCCGCATGAGCTTCACCGTGCTGATTCCGGCGCGGCTGAAGTCGACGCGCCTGCCCGACAAGCCGCTGGCCGACATCCACGGCGCGCCGATGGTCGTGCGCGTGGCACAGCAGGCGGCGCGTTCGCAAGCGGCGCGTGTGGTGGTGGCGGGCGACGACGCGCGCATCGTGCAGGCCTGCCGCGCGCACGGCGTGCAGGCGCTGCTGACGCGCGTCGACCACGCGAGCGGCAGTGATCGCCTGGCCGAAGCCTGCGAACAGCTCGGCCTCGACGGCGCTGCCATCGTCGTCAACGTGCAGGGCGACGAGCCGCTGATCTCCACCGGCATGATCGACGCCTGCGCCGCGCTGCTGCAGGCGCGCCACGACTGCGTGATGTCCACCGTGGCCCATGCGATCGACGATGCGGCCGAGTACGCCAACCCCAACGTCGTCAAGGTGGTGTGCGATGCCGCCGGGCGCGCGCTGTACTTCTCGCGCGCATCGATCCCGCATTGGCGCGACCGCTCCGATGCGGCGGCGTTGAGCTCGCCGCCACCGTTGCGGCACGTGGGCCTTTATGCCTACCGCGCCGCGTTCCTGCGCCGCTTCCCCACGCTGCCGCATGCGCCGCTCGAGGCGCTGGAGGCGCTCGAGCAGCTGCGCGTGTTGTGGCACGGCGAGCACATTGCCGTGCACGTGAGCGACGATCGGCCCGGCCCGGGTGTCGACACGCCAGCCGACCTCGAGCGCGTGCGCGCGATCTGGCCCGGCGCCTGAGCGGCGGACGCCTGACCCTGGGCAAGGCGCACGAGCGTGCGTGCTAAGCTCGATCGCATCAAGAAAACAGCTGCACCGCCGCCGAGGAGACCATGCGCTTGATCCTGTTGGGCCCGCCCGGCGCCGGCAAAGGCACCCAGGCCACGACGATCTGCCAGCACTACGGCATTCCGCAGATCTCCACCGGCGACATGCTGCGCGCGGCCGTCAAGGCCGGTACGCCGCTCGGCCTGGCGGCCAAGACGGTGATGGACGCCGGCCAACTGGTCAGCGACGACATCATCATCGGCCTGGTGAAGGAACGCATCGCGCAGCCCGATTGCGCCAAAGGATTTCTGTTCGACGGTTTTCCGCGCACCATCCCGCAGGCCGAGGCGATGAAGAATGCCGGCGTCAAGCTCGATGCGGTGCTCGAGATCGATGTGCCCGATGCCGCCATCGTCGAGCGCATGAGCGGCCGGCGCACGCACCCCGCATCGGGCCGCACGTACCACGTGAAGTACAACCCGCCCAAGGTCGCCGACCGCGACGATGTCACCGGCGAACCGCTGATACAGCGCGACGACGACAAGGAAGACACCGTGCGCAAGCGGCTCGAGGTCTACCAGAACCAGACGCGCCCGCTGGTGGCCTACTACTCGGCGTGGGCACAATCGGGCGACGCCGCGGCACCGCGCTACCGCAAGATCTCGGGCCTGGGTGCCGTTGACGAGATCGGCGCGCGTGCGTTGGCCGCGTTGAAGAACTGAACCTCAGGATCGAATCACCATGGAAATCGCAGGCAAGGTATTCATCGTCACCGGCGGCGCGTCGGGCTTGGGCGAAGGCAGCGTGCGCATGTTCGTGCGCGAAGGCGGCAAGGTCGTCATCGCCGACGTGCAGGCCGACAAAGGCGAGGCTCTGGCCAAGGAACTCGGTGCCGACAAAGCCGCGTTCATGCGCTGCGACGTCACGCAGGAAGCCGACGCCAAGGCGGTGGTGGCCAAGGCGCTGTCGATGGGCAAGCTGATGGGTCTGGTCAATTGCGCCGGCATCGGCCCGGCAGCCAAGACGGTGGGCAAGGACGGTGCGCATTCGCTCGAGCTGTTCACCAAGACGATTACCGTCAACCTGATCGGCAGCTTCAACATGATCCGGCTCGCCGCCGAAGCGATGGCGAAGAACCAGCCCGAAGCCACGGGCGAGCGCGGCGTGATGGTCTCCACCGCCAGCGTCGCTGCATTCGACGGCCAGATCGGGCAAGCGGCGTACTCCGCCAGCAAAGGCGGCATCGTCGGCATGACGCTGCCGATCGCGCGCGACCTCGCGCGCAACGGCATCCGCAACATGACCATCGCCCCCGGCATCTTCGGCACGCCGATGCTGTTTGGCATGCCGAAGGAAGTGCAGGACGCGCTCGCCGCGTCGGTGCCCTTCCCGTCGCGCCTGGGCAAGCCCGAGGACTACGCCAAGCTCGTGCAGCAGATCGTCACCAACGACATGCTCAACGGCGAGGTGATCCGGTTGGATGGGGCGATTCGGATGGCGCCGAAGTAGCGCCCCCTCACAAGAGCCCCTCCGGCGGCTTACGAAAAAGGAAGCCCGCCTGGCTTGCGCCAGGCGGGCTCCGTGCTTTCAGATGCGAGGATCAGAACGTGTACTTCGCTCCGACGGTGAAGAAGCGTCCCACCGCGCCCTGCTGGTGCCAGGTCTGGTTGTAGTTGATGCCGTAGGTCAGCACCAGGTACGGGTCGAACGGCGCCTTCTTGTCGAACAGGTTCTGGACCGAGAAGTTGATGTCCAGGTTCTTGATCGGCGTCCACTTGGCGAACAAGTCGAACGTCGTGAACGACGGAAGCTTGCAGCCGTTGTAGATGGCGCCGCTTGTCGTGAAAACGCCGCAATTCAACTGCCCGCTGCCATTGTCGGGATAGTCGATGCCCGTATTGCCGTTGTGGACCGTTGTGCCGTCGGTATCGGACACCTCGCCCACGTGGTCGATCATCTTGATCGGGCCCACGTAGTTGACGGCGCCGGTCACCGCGAACGGGCCGCGATCCCAGGTCAGCGAGAAGGTCGCCCTGTCTTTCGGCGCGCCGCCGCCCGCGCTCTGCACAAGCGGGCCGTGGGTGCCTTGGTACTCGAACGTGTTGCCGTCCGCATCGGTGCGCTTGTACTTGTTGACATGCGTCCAGTTCAACTGCGCCGACAGACGACCGATCTCGCCCAGGCTCATGCGGTGCCTGGCCTCGAGGTCGACGCCGTCGGTGTCGGTCTTGGCCGCATTGCGCGTGAAGCCGGTGACGGTCGCGATCGTGCCTGTTGCGTCGTAGTAGATGAAGGTACCCGGCAGTGCGCCGTTGACTTGCTGACTGATCAGGTTCGGCCTTCCGCCGGTGCCATCGCACGCGTTGACGCACTGTCCGGCGGGAATGATCTGGTTGGGATCTGCCTGAACGATCTCGTTCTTGCGTTCCACGCGCCAGTAGTCCACCGTGACGCTGGTGCTCGGGATCGGTTCGACGATCACACCCAGCGTGTAGCTCTTGGCTGTCTCAGGCTTGATGTTCGGATTGCCCTGCGACAGGATGCCGAAAGTCGTGAAGCCGAAGCTCGAGCCGCCGGTTTCCGCGGGACCCGGAGCGCGGAAGGCTTCGGCATACGTGCCGCGTACGGCGAACTGATCGATCGGCTTGACCTTGAAGCCGACCTTCGGGTTCGTGGTGCCGCCGAAGTCGGAATACTTGTCATGCCGCACGGCGCCGTTGAGCTCGAGCCACCGGGTCACCGGGGCGTTGAGCTCGCCGAATACGGCCACCACCCGGCGCTTCTGGCTGAATGCCGAGAAGCCGAGGCCGACGATGTCGCCGGTTTCGGTGAAAGGCACCGGCGGCGAGTTCGCCGATTCCCAGCGCACCTCGCCGCCAAGCGCGAGGCCGAGCGGACCGCCGGCCAGCGTTGCCAATTCGCGCGATGCCTTCACGTCGATGGACTTGACCGTGCTCACCGGGTTGTTCTCGAGCGTCGGCGAAATCGCCGCCATCACCGCAGGATCGGTCGGGCTGGGACCGCCGAGGCTGGTCGGGAAACGGAAGGTGCCGTTGTTGAGCGCCGCCTGCATCACGTCGTAGCGGATGAAGCCAAAGTTCTGGTTCTTCAGCTTGCTGCGGATGTACGCCGCGCCGATGTCGTAGTCCCAATTGAAGGCCGATCCCTGCAGGCCCTGCACGAGACGGATCACTTCGTTGTCGGTTGTCTGGTCGCGCCCGCCGAGTTCCTGCGGCCGGTACAGCAACACACGATCGACACCGAATGTGTTGTCGGGATGCCCGGCCGGAAGAATCATCGGGTCGTGCACGATCAGCGGGTTGGTCAAGTCTCCCGGGTTGAAAACGCCCCCGTCATTGTTCGCACCAAGCGTGCCATTCGCCTTCGTCTTGGTGTTGAAATACCCCAACTCCAGGTACGCGCTCAGCGTCGGCGAGAACTGCAACGTGCCGCGGGTGAACAGGTTGAAACGCTCGATCTGCGGCTGGATCTCCTGCTCGACCAACGGGTTGTAGCGGCAAAGGCCGGTGTCCGGATCGATCAGGCTCGCGTCGCAGGGGATGACGTTCGCGCGGGGACCCGCACCGGGCACGGGCACGTCACGCGTCACGCCGTACGGGGAGTTGCCGGTCGGTGTCGCAAGACTGAAGTACGGGCGAGGCGCGCCATTGGTGGTGTCGTAGTAGTTCAGCGAGCGGAGATCGCTTTCGCCGATGAAGCCGCGGTCCTTCGACCAGATGTTCTTCTGCTTCGATGCCTCGATCGTCGCGAAGATGTTGAACTTGTCGGTGTCGAGATTGCCGAAGCCAAATGAACCGAACGCGCGCGTCTCCTGGCCGTCGCTCTTGCCCGTCTGGCCGTACGATGCCCCAATGGACGCGCCCGTGTAGTTCCGACGCAGGATGATGTTCACCACGCCGCCGACGGCATCCGCGCCGTAAATGGCCGACGCGCCGTCCTTCAGCACTTCGATGCGATCGATGGCCTCCAGCGGAATCGAGTTGAGGTCGACGAAGTTGCGCGTGCCGTCATCGGCAAGGCCGTAAGTGGTCATGCGACGGCCGTTGACCAGCACCAGGGTCGAGTTGACCCCGAGGCCGCGCAACGACACCGCAGCCGAGCCGCTCGCGAAGCCATTGGAGAACGAGGTGGGAATCGAGCCCACACCGTCACTCGTCAAGCCGCGCAGCACGTCCTGAATCGACGTCTTGCCGGTGCGCTCGATGTCCTCGCGCGTCATGATCTGCACCGGCGATGCAGTTTCCGAGTCCGTGCGCTTGATGCGAGACCCCGTCACTTCGACGCGTTGGCTGTCCTGCGCAATCACGCCGGACGTCGCCAGCATGGCGACTCCTCCGACAGCCAGCGCCGCCGCCAGGCTGACCCTGCTTCTTCTGAACATAGACACTCCTAAGTCTGAAAACGGTTGTTCCGTAGACGTAGCTCGCCGGCACACGCTTCTGTGTCCTGTAGGACACGGAACAGTCACCGAACGAACATAAATCGTAATTTTCGATGTCGAAACGAACGTTCGGACAGCCGGGGAAAGTCCCCGTACGCCCGGCACTGCGGCGCGACTGCGGCGCCACGCACCGCGAGCGCGCGTCGAAGCTCTCGTGGCTCACCCAGGGAGATCGAATCCCGGCCTGTCCCGAGCGAGTGCGTCGCGGCACCGAACTGGGGTTAGCCCTAGGTTTACGGCTTCATGACACGCGTTGGTACACGGCAACATGCCGTCGCCAGGGTGCTTGACGTGCTCGGTGATCTGCGGCCTAGCGGCGCGCGCAACGCGACTCACCAAGCAACGAACACGTCGCGTCCCTGCACTGCCAGCTCGACCCGGCGCCCAATCGGAAAGCTGATCTTGGTGCGCACATGGCCGAACGGCAGTCCGGTGAGGATCGGCGTGCGCGTGGTTGCGCGCAGGTGCGCAATGGCGCTCTTGAGGGTGTAGCCGCGGTCGAGCGGCGACGGCGTGAACTCGGTGACCGCGCCGAACAACAGCGCTTTCTGTTGCTTCAGCACGCCGGATTGATGCAGCTGCAGCAGACAGCGCTCGATGCGGTACGGATGTTCGTTCACATCCTCCACGAACAAGATGCCGCCTTTGATGCGCGGAAAGTGTGGCGTGCCGATCATCGAGCACAACATCGTCAGGTTGCCGCCCCACATCACGCCCTTGGCGTGCAAGCCGTCGTGGCCGGCCTCGGTTCGAAAGCCCACCGCGTGCAGCTGGCCCGACATCGCCTCGAGGAAACAATCGCGCGTGATGTCGTCGACACCACCCGATTCGTCGGCGCGGCCGAAGTCGTCGCAGGCCATCGGTCCGGCCCAGCTCGCGGCGCCGGTGTGCGCGAGCAAACCCATCTGCAGCGCCGTCATGTCGCTGTAGCCGATCCAGCGCGTGCCGCGCGCCACGCTGCGCGCGATGCGTTTCCAGTCCACCGCATCGAGCAACCGGCTCATGCCATACCCCCCGCGGCAGGCCATCGCGATCGAGGGCGCGGCGTCGGCCACGCGCTTGAGTGTCTCCAGGCGCTGCTCGTCGGTGCCGCCGAAGCGCTGGTGGCGCAGTCTGACGCTCGGGTCGAGCAGCACCGTGAAGCCAAGGGCCTCAAGCCGCGTGCGCGCCCGTTGCAGAGCCGGTGCGCGCAGCTCGACCCCGGCCGATGTATAGACCAGGATCGACGAACCGTCGCTGGAAGCGCCGTGGCTCATCGCGGATCGCCGTCGGCGGACGGCTGCTGCTCGATCACCTCGCCGGTGGGGATCGGCCCCGCGTCGTGCTGGGCCTCAGGCGCATCCGGCACGTCTGCATCGCCGCGCAGCGCACGCAGCTCGGCGCGCCGCTGCGCAAAGAACTCGCGCAGCAAAGCGCCGGCTGCCTCGGCCTGAACGCCGCCCACGACTTCGGTGTGGTGGTTCAGTGCACGGTTTCGGAACAGGTCCACCACCGAGCCGGAAGCGCCCGTCTTGGGATCGGCAGCGGCGAACACCACGCGCTTGATGCGCGCGTGCATCAGCGCCATGGCGCACATCGCGCACGGCTCCAGCGTCACGTACAGCTCGAGGTCGGGCAGCCGGTAGTTCTCGGCCAGCTGCGCGGCGTGGCGCAGCGCCACGATCTCGGCGTGCGCGGTTGGATCGTGGGTCGTGATCGGACGGTTGTAGCCCGTGGCCACCACCTGCGGCCCGGCTTCGGTTCGGCGCACCAGCACCGCCCCGACCGGCACCTCGCCGGCGAGCTGCGCATTGAGTGCCTGGTCCAACGCCAGGCGCATGACGGTGTCGTCGAAGACCTCGGGCGACATCACGGCTGCGAGTCGCCGGTACGCGCCGCGCCCTGCTCGAGCGCACGATTGACATCCTGCAGCACCTTCTGCTGCACGCCGCGCGCTTGTTCCTGCACGGTGGGCACGGCGCCGGAGGCTGACGGCGCCGCCGCCGGCACCACGGCCTGCAGCTGCTTCCTGGCCAGCAGCATCACGATGGCCACCACGACCAGCAGGCCGACCAGACTGAACAGTGCGCGCATGCGCGGGACTGTACCGCCGGAGTCCGCCTCCCACGGGACTGGCGACAGCAACTGTTGCACGACCACTCATCTTGTTTGAACGCCCCGTTCAAACCGCTCGCTCCGTCGACCAGGGGATGTCCGCCTAACCTTGCACCCATTGACTCAACCAGGAGCTTTCATGGACTCGTTCAAATCGCCGCTGGCTCTCGCGGGCCGCATCCTGCTCGCACTGATGTTCGTGATGGCGGGCTTCGGCAAACTCGGCAACATCGGCGGCACCGCGGGCTACATCGCCAGCGGCGGCCTGCCGTTTCCCACGCTGCTGGCCGTGCTGGTGGGCCTGCTCGAGCTGGTGGGCGGCCTCGCGCTCGCGGTGGGTTTCAAGGCGCGCTGGGCGGCCTTGGCGCTCGGCCTGTTCACCATTGCGGCCACCCTGCTGTTCCACCAGTTCTGGGCCGTGCCGGCCGAGCAGCAGATGGTGCAGCAACTGATGTTCATGAAGAACCTGGCCGTGGCCGGCGGCATGTTCCTCGTCGCGGCACTGGGTGCCGGGCCGCTCAGCATCGACAACCGGGGCCAAGCCCCCAGCGGACGCCCGGCATTGGCCTGATCGCCCGCTCGCGGGTCCGTCGGTCGCGGCGCCGCGCAGCGGCTCAATCGAAACGCAGCTTCGCATCGGCCGCGATGCGGCCTTCTTCGCGGCTCTTCTAGCGTCTGAAGCACATCGGCGCGGCCGGCGTCCCTTCCGGTACTCACGATCCGACAGTGCTCAATGAGTCGCCCGCGGCAGGTCTGCTTGCGAAAACGCCAGCGTGACACGGGCATCATCGGGAATGGGCGGCATCGTGCGATCCCAGGCTTCCCAGGCAGCCCGAAGCGTCGCGAGCGAATCCGGATCCAGCTCGGCGCGGTTGGCACGCTCGCGCTCGTCGCGCGCGAGATCGAAAAGGTAGTCGTGCCCGTCGACGCGCAGGTACTTGAGATGACCGCGCAGCAGCGCCCTCTGCTGGCGGTGCGCCGTTCGCCAGAACAGGTCGCGCGACGGTCGCCACATGGGGTCTTTCATCAACGGCAGCAGTGGCACGCCGTCGAGCGGGAAATCGGGGTGCGGGTCCACACCCGCCGCGGCCAGGAACGTCGCCGCCCAGTCCATCGTGATGACAGGCGTCGGCGAAACACTACCGGGGGCAATTTCCGCGGGCCACCTGGCGATCAGCGGCACGCGCAAGCCGCCTTCCAGCAAGTCCATCTTCTGACCGATGAACGGCCAGTTGTCCGAGAAGCGCTCGCCGCCGTTGTCGCTGGTGAAGACCACCAGCGTGTCGCGCGCCACGCCGGCATCGTCGAGCGCGGCGAGGATGCGGCCAATGCCCTCGTCCATGTGATGGATCATGCGGCGGTAGATGGCCAGCGAGCCACCATCGGTGTGGCGGATGCGATGTCCGATGCGCCGCGATTCGGCCGCATCGTCGCGTGTCTCCCACGGCCAATGGGGCGCCGTGTAGTGCACGCTCATCATGAAAGGCCTGGCCGCATCGCGCTCGCGAATGAAGCGCACGGCGCGGTCGCTGATCAGGTCGGTCAGGTAACCCTGGGCGTCGCTGGGCTCGTCGTCGTCCCACAGGTCGCGGTGCCCTGCGCTGTCGACGTGCGAAAAGTAGTCGATGCCGCCGGCCAGCGTGCCGAAAAAGCGGTCATACCCGCTCTTGCGCGGCCCAAAGTGCGGTGGATAGCCCAGATGCCACTTGCCGAACAGCGCCGTCGCATAGCCGGCGTCGCGCAGCAGCGAGGGCAACGTGGGGTGCGCGGGCGACAAGCCGATCACCTTGTCGCCGCGAGCCTTGCCCGTCATCGGCTCTTCCGCGCCGCCACGCAACCGGTACTGCCAGCGACCCGTGATGAGCGCGAAGCGTGTCGGCGAGCACACCGGCGAATTGGAGTACCCGTGCGTGAAGCGCAAGCCCTGCGCAGCCATGCGGTCGAGGTTGGGCGACACCGCGGTCGGCGGGCGCGCGCCGTTGCACCCGAGATCGGCGTAGCCGAGATCGTCGGCCAGGATGAAAACGAAGTTCGTCCGCGCCACGGGTCAGTTGCTCGCCTTGAAGCCGGTGGCCTTCACCAACGCCGCCCAACGCGCCGTCTCGGCGGCAATGGTGGCTTCAAAGGCAGAAACGGATTCATTCGGCACATCGAAGTTCAAGCCCTCCAGCCGCGCACGATACGCCGGATCGGCGTGGGCCTTTTCGGCCGCGGCGCGGATGGCCTCCATCACCGGCGGTGGCGTCGAAGCCGGCACGAACAAGCCGAACCAGATGGTCGTCTCGAGGTCCTTGTGTCCGAGCTCTGCAAGCGTCGGCACCTGCGGGAGAAAGCGCGAGCGCTTCGGTCCGGTGACCGCGATCGCGTTGAGCTTTCCCTCCTTGATGTGCGGCACGGCGGAGGCGAGTTGCGTGAAGCCCAGCGGCACCTGACCACCGAGGATGTCGGTCACCTGCGGCGACGAGCCCTTGTAGGGCACGTGCACCATGCCGGCCTTCAAGCGCTCGTTGAGTTGGTAGCCGAGGAAATGCGACGGTGTGCCGGGGCTGAACGACGCATACGCGGCCTTGTTGGCTGGGTTGCGAATCCAGTCGGCGAGCTCGTTGAAGTTCTTTGCGGCGACTGACGGATGGGTCACCAGCACGAGTGGCGCCTCGACCCCCTTGAGCACAGGCTTGAAGTCACTGGGCTTCCAACGCAGCTGCTCGAACGCCGCGGGGTTGATGGTCACCATCGACTGCGTGCCGATCCACAACACGTGGCCATCGGTGGGCGGTTTCAGCGCCGCTTCGGCGCCGAGATTGCCATTGGCACCGGGCTTGTTTTCCACGATGAAGGTGCCTCCGGTCTGCTTGGCAAGCTGGTCTGCGAGAGCGCGCGCAAAGGGATCGAGCGCGCCGCCCGGGGGCACACCGACGATCAGCGTCACCGGTTTGCTCGGCCAGGTCTGCGCCTGAGCGGGCGTCGCCCCAATGGCCGCCAATGCAAGTGCGGACAGCGCTCGAGCCAAGTGGTACCGGCGATATGGTTTGAAGTGGAGTTTCATTGGATGAGTGTGGGGTAGTGTGGTGAAGATGCGATCGCAACCAGTCAGTGCTCACGGCCGTGACTTCTCCCGCCGCGGTCATGCGGTTGATCGGCTCGGCATTCGAAGTTCTCGGCGTCGTTGATGTCGCCGCTTCCCTTGTAGTGTGCATACGCCGGATACGGACAGAGCGGACGCGTGCGACCCGGCCACGGCGTATTCGACGCAGCCCTCCCCAACAAGCTGTCGGGCGCAACACCGTTCTCCGTCCAGTTCACCACCGCCGGCAGCGGATCGATGTCGCTGGTCGATGGACCTCCGCCGCAGTGCTGAGCGCCAGGCATGAGGAACAGCCGGGCGAAAGACTGCGTCCGACGGTAGTCGGCCCGCGATCCCCCCGCCTGCCGATTGAGCGCCTCGTACCAGTGAACCATCGCCAACGGCGAGAAGGGTCCGCCAGTCTGCGGCTGATAGATGAGCACCTTGCCTCCGCGCGAGGCGAAGTCGGACAGCTCGGTGGATGCCACGTCGTACAGATCGCGGCCCGACACGGGAAACTCCGCCGTGGTCGCCCGGGTACTGGCGACGAAAGCGTCAAGGTCGTACTCCATGAGAATGCGGGTGGTGCCCTCCGCAGCGATGGGTGACGGGACCACGGGTGGCGTCGGCACGACCACGGTCGCCGCCGCGCCACCGCGATTGCCGGAGAACGCATTGGCGGTGTTGATCGCGGTGGCAGGGTTCGCCTGATACGTTCCCAGATTCCAGGTTCGCCATCCTGTCGAGATGTTGGTGGACACTGGCGCATTGCAGTCGGCCGCGCTCGTGCATCCGGCGATGCCTGGATCCCACATCCATCCGTCGTAGGGCCGCTCTCCCTTTGGCGTGATCGGACCCGAGTAGTACTTCTGCAGCGTTTCGATCTGATCCGCATCCAGGCAAGCGGCTGTCTTCGCGCCCGAGCACTGCAGTGCGCTCAAGTGTGGAACGACCTTGCGCGAGGTGCACCGCATCGGGTTGCTGACCATTCCATCCTCGAGGCCATCGATCGCATCGCAGGCTTTGAGGATGGCGTTGGACACGAGCTGAAGGTCCTGATTCGTGTAGGCGTTGCTCGCCAGCGGTAACGCGTTGGCCGAGTAGATCCCCCTGGAAGCCGCGAGGCGCCCGAAGATCTGCGAGATGTAGACCGACTTGGCGAGCACGCCGGAGAATTTGAACGCAGGATCTCCCACCACCACGCCGTCGAAGGCCTTGGGCAACTTCTGCGTCACCATCATCGCCTCGCGTCCGCCCATCGAACAGCCCTCGAAGTACGAGTACTGCTGGGGCTTGTCGTAGTAGGCCTTGATCAGCGCCTTGGCAACCTCGGTCGTGCGGTCGATGGCGCTGTAGGCAAAGTCGACACGCGCCTGGAAGTCGGTGCCAAAGGAGCCGGGGCCGGCGGCCAGCGGGTCGGTGTTGATGTTGTTGTCATGGCCCGAGTCATTGGCCGCGACGGCGAAGCCATTGGCCAAACCGCCGGTCGTGTTGGGAATGCTTCCATCCAGGCCGCCGCCGCCGCGTGTGATGAATCTTCCGCTCCAGGCACTGGGCAAGCGCACCTGCCATTTGATGGCATAGGTATACACACTGACCGGCGCGCTCGGACTGCTGGGATAACCCACGCGGCCGGCATCGATCGTCCCGTTGACCAGGCAGTGCTCGGGAACGGTGCCGGTGGCAGCGACGGGCGTCGCCGACACGATGGCCACATTCATGCCCGAGAAGGCGTTCACCGGGAAGGAGGCCGCGCTGCATGCAACCGCCGGGCTCAGCGCCACTGCGACCTTGAGACTGGCTGCCGGACGCTTGTCACCCTTGTTCAGGAAGACTTCAAACGTGTTCATTCCCGGCCGCAATCCTGCGATCGTCGCAGTCATGCTCTGCGAATCCACCGGAGAGAACGAGTGGGTCACGTTGCGACCATCGAGCAGCACCACCAGCTTGCGCAAAGTATTGGGCGATCGAGCGCTGACGTTGACGGAAACCTGATCCCCGCTCGGCACGAAGACCGGGTCAGGCAGGTTCAAGCTCGTGATGCTGACCTTCTCCGCGCGTTGTTCTTCATGCGCCATCAGCCCTGCTGATGACACGCACAGCATCGTGCATAACGCGATCGATCTCATTGAGTTGTCTCCTTGCGGTATCCCGCGCTGCGGTACGATGGTCCGCAGCGCGCATGAAGGACCTTCTGCTCTTTCGTCTGCACCGGCTCGGCGCGACCGCAGCGCAGCCGATCGTCCGCCTTTGCGAGGGCCGCTATGGGATCACCCGGCGCGAGTGGCGCATGATCGCCGTGCTGTCGAATGAAGGGCCGCTGCTGTCTTCCGAGCTGGCGCGAGTCGCACGCATCGAGCCGGCCCGTACGTCGCGCGCGGTCACGAGCCTGGTGCAGCGCGGTCTGGCAACCCGCGTGCCGCGCGCCCACGACCGCCGCTACGTCGAGATCCACCTGACGGACAAGGCGCGTGCCGTCTACCGTTCGCTCGCACCGCTCGTGCAGCAACTCAATGAGCAACTGCTGTCGGTGCTGCCGCAGGGCGATCGCGCACAGCTCGAGCGGCTGGTGACCCTGCTCGAAGGTGCGGCGGAAACGATGGTGAAGCAAACGGATCTCCCCAAAGCCGACAGACGTCGCAAGGTCACGCGTTGACCGCGCTCGCAAACGGCGGATCCGGTCACAGTGCGCTGGGCGTGCGCTTGGCTGCGGGCGGTATGGCAGGCAGCAACACCTGGTTGTTCGCTACGTATCTGTCCCACTCGGCCTTCAGCTCGTCGACGATGTCGGGGAATTCGGACGCCCGATCCTGGGTCTCACCGCGATCGCTGTGGATGTCGAACAAGCGCCACGGCATCTGTTCGTAGCTGGTCATCGGCACGCCAGGTACGGCGGTCCGGCTGAGCTTCCAGCCGTCGCGACGGTGCACATACCCTTGGCCGAGGTATTCCAGCGCGATCGTTTCGCCGGGCAGACGCATCTGCGGCGACTCCGCGTTCGACTGCAGGGCGTTGCGCAGCGAAACGCCCGTGATCGGAACGATGCTCTGGCCGTTGTAGCTGTCGGCTGGCACATTGACGTGCGCGAAATCGAGGAATGTCGGCAGCAGGTCCTTCACCAGCGTGATGCCGGTGAGCGGGCGTCGCGCCTTGTCCTTGCCCGGCAGCTTCACGAGTGCGGGGACGCTCACCGACCCCTCCGCGCCGGTGAACGTCTTCCAAAGCCGGAACGGCGCGGCACTGACTTCGGCCCAGCGCTCGCCGTAGGCGACGGTCGAACCAGGCTTGCCCATCGTCTCCAGCACGGTCGCGGCGGTGACGGCCGCGCCGGCCGCGGGACTGCTGTCGGAGCCGTTGTCCGACATGAAGAAGATCAGCGTGTTGTCGTACTGGCCGGTCTGCTTCAGATAGCTCACGAGGCGGCCGATGTGCGCATCGAGGTTGGTCACCATGGCCGCATACACCTCCATGGCGCGCGCTTGCAGCGCCCGCTCCTGCGGCGTGAGTTCCGACCAGCGCTTCTTGCCGCTGCCGCCGGCGGAGACGCTGGCCAGACCTGCGTTCTCCACGAAGGCTGCGGGCAGCACGCCGAGCTGCTTCATGCGCGCGATGCGCCGCGCGCGGATGACGTCGTAGCCCTCGTCGTAGCGGCCGGCTTGCGCCGCGATGTCCGCATCGGGCGCTTGCAGCGGCCAATGAGGCGCCGTGTAGGCTGCATAGGCGAAGAACGGCTTGCCGTCGCTGCGATTGCTTTCGATGTAGGCAATCAGCTTGTCGGTGTAGGTCTTCGACGAGTAGAAGTCCGCGGGCAGGTTGGCTGCCGGGAACTCCACGTCATCTTCGGTGTAGGTGGCCTGGTCGTACTGTGTCGGTGGCTGTCCCGGCACGGGCGCAAAGTGCGCACCAACGCCGTCCAGCAAGGCGAACGACCGCTCGAAGCCCTTCTTGTTCGGATAGTCCGATGGCCTGAAGTACGAACGTGGCGTGGGCGTCGATCTGAACTCGTACGCCAAGTGCCACTTGCCCGCCATGTACGTGTGGTAGCCCGCGTCCTTGAGCAACTGCGGCATCGTCACCGCGTTGGCGACGAGGTGCCCCCCATAGGCGGCCGGTACGTTGTCCCAGCTGAAGTCGACGCCGAACGGTGCGTTCCTGGCGTTGATCAGCGCCGACGTGTTGTTCTCGAGTTGCGCAATGCCCGACTGGTGGCTGTCTGCACCGGTCATCAACATGCCTCGGGTCGGCGAACACGCGGGCGAGGTGTAGAACCGGGTCAACACGCGGCCATCGCGCACCAGCGAGTCGAGGTTCGGCGTGGCGATCTCGCTGCCGAACGCGCCGATGTCGGAGTAGCCCATGTCGTCTGCAACGATCAGCACGATGTTGGGCTGGTCGCCGCCACCGCAGCCCAACAAGGCGGATGCGGCGAGACCTGCCACGACCAGCAAAGAACGGCGGTGAAGCGGCTTGATGGTGTTCTCACGTTTCATCGGTTGTCTCCGTTTTTGGGCCTCTCGCGCAAGACGGTCCGAAAGCCCACGTGCGACGTCGGCATGTCGGATTCGTGCGCGTGGCGCGCCGACACGCGGTATCGAAGGCAGTAGTTCTGGGCGCAGAGGAATGAGCCGCCTTTGATCACCATGGACTCGCCGGCACGCGGCACTGCCCCAGCGGCGTCCACAGCGTCACTCGTGTCGCCGTTGCCATGGGCTTGGTGCGGCCCTGTGTAGCGATCGCGGGTGAGCTCCCAGACGTTGCCGATCATGTCCGCCAGGCCGTATCCGTTGCGCCGATAGCAGCCCACCGGTGCCACGGCGGCGTACCCGTCTTCTTTCGTGTTGATGTCCGGGAAGACGCCCTGCCAGTAATTCGCGACCGGCCGACCTTTGGCATCCCGCGGCTCTCGACCGATCTTCTCTGCCGAGCCGCCGCCCTGAGCGGCGTACTCCCATTCGGCCTCCGTCGGCAGATCGTGGCCCAGCCAGTGCGCATACGCGAGCGCGTCCTGGTACGTCACCATCACCACCGGTTCGTTCGGCCGGGCCGGTGTGCGGCCCGGTCCTTCAGGCAAGCGCCAGTTGGCACCCTTGAGCCATACCCACCACGGGCTTGGGCGCGCCGAGGCCGCTACCGATTGCGCCCTGAACACCGCCGCAGCACCTTCGCGCTCGGCCTGCGTCGTGTACCCGGTCGCGTTGACGAACTCGGCGAACTGGGCATTGGTGACTTCCGTGCGGTCCATCCAGAAGGCATCGACGCGAACCGCCTCGCCGGACGGTGCTTCGTCCGGGTAGCCGCCGCGAGAACCGAGTCGAACGGCTCCTTCTGGCACGCGGATCATTCCGGCGGCTCGACTGCGACCGAAGCCGTCCGGCATGCCCCTGTCGGTGCGGCAGAGGCGAGCGGCATGGTCCGGTGCCCGTGCGCCGCTCGGCATGTCGACAGCGATGAACGCCGCGGTCGCCGACACAGCCAAAACGGAAGCGGCGGCTGCCAACCAGATGGCACTCATCGCTCTTGCCTGGAGGCATCCAGACCTGCGCGCGGAAGGAGCGAGCCTGTCGGCTCCAGTGTCTCCATGTTCCTATTGATCTGAGCGTTCTGGCGCGAATCTAGGAGGCAACCGATCAGTTGTTCAAATCAAGTGTTCTTGGTGGTTCCACCAGTTCTGGTCGGCGACCCGTGCGTGATTTCCCCACCCGGACCTGGCCCTTCCATCGGACCTCCTCGGTCCTCGAACTGCGCCGGTTTTCATTGCGCCGAACGGGCCAACCCTGCGTGTCGCCTGACACCTCCCCTTGGGTGTCAAGGCAAGCAAGCGGGTCCGCCGAGCGCTGCCGCGGCGTGCGGATAATTCCGCTGCTTCCGGGGTTTATTGCGCCCGCGCTGGCCGTGCCGATGCTTTCGGCGGCGTGGCGCCACGAGGGGCTGTCATGGAAACTCGAATGAGCCCCCACGCGGCCGAGACCGTTCATGCAAGAGGAGACATCGATGACGGGCTCAATCGAAGATCCGAGTGGCATCCAGGATTTGTTGTTGTTCAGATTGAGCAAGATCCTGTCGATCGGAGGCAGCATGGTGACGCGGATCTGCGAAGGGCAGTTCGGCATCACCCGACGCGAGTGGGCAGTGTTGGCATTGGTAGCCCAGGCTGACGAGATGAGGTGGTCGCAGATCATCAAACAGTCGGAGCTCGACAACGCCCGGCTCTCACGCGCTGTGTCGTCGCTGGTTGCCAAAGGCCTCGCCGTGAAGCGGCAAGTCCCGTCCCGAGGGGTGTGGGTGTCGTTGACCGATTCAGGAAAGACGGTCTTCGCCGAACTCTTTCCCGTCACCCGAGCCGTCAACCTGCGTCTGCTTGAAGGACTGGGCGCGGCCGAGCGCAAGCAACTCGGTTTGGCGCTGGACTCGATTCATCAAAGGGCCATCGACCTGGCGGAAGGGACGCATCTCCCGAAGGCAGACCGACGCCGGGGCAGGACTTGAGACCGCTGCCCACAGGGTTTGTGGCGAGCCCAGTTGTTTTGAACAACTGTTGATCAGGGCCCTAGCATTCAAGTGACCCTGCAAGGGGCCGGGCATGCCGCCTGAATCCATCTCTCGGAGTTCTCATGCAACGCAGATCTGCCTTGTCAACCATCGTCGCGTCCATCGCCACGACGCTTCAGCCTGGTCTCGTGGCCGCTCAGTCCGGCTCTCCCGTGAAGATCGTCGTCGGCTTTGCGCCCGGAGGGAGTGTCGACGCGCTCGCCCGCCAGGTCGCCGAGACACTTCAGGCCGCGCTGGGCCGACCCGCGATCGTCGAGAACCGCACGGGCGCAGCAGGCCGCCTCGCGATCGAACAGGTCAAGGCCGCGAGCGCCGATGGCGACACGCTCTTGCTGGTCCCCCATGGTCCGGTCACGCTGTTTCCCCATGTGTTCAAGAGCCTGCGATTCGACATGGAGAAGGACTTCGTTCCCGTGACGCGGGTGGCAACCGGCGACTACGCACTGTCGATCGGCCCTGCCGTCCCCGCCAAGGACTTGCCCGGATTCGTCTCCTGGGTCAAGACCGCGGGAGACAAGGCCAACTACGGCTCGCCGGGTGCGGGCACGTTGCCCCACCTGCTTGGCGTTTCCGTGGCCCGCGCGATCGGTTCACCGATGACGCACGTGCCCTATCGAGGCTCGGCCCCGGCCATGACGGACCTCGCGGGCGGTGTGATCGCTGCCGTTCTGAGTCCGGTCACCGAAGCGCTGCCGCTGCACAACGCAGGCAAGGTTCGAATCATTGCGACGGCTGGTTCGACGAAATCCCCATTCCTGCAGGGCGTTCCCACGCTGAAGGAATCCGGCATCGACATCGACGTGCCCCTCTGGTTCGCGCTGTATGCCCCGGCGGCTACCCCGCCCGCGACGTTGACGCGGCTTCGGACTGCGGTGCAGCAGTCGCTGTCGGCCCCCGAGGCCACGCAGAAGATGAAGGTGCTCGGTCTGGTTCCTGCGCCGAGCCAACCGCAGGAGCAATTGGCGCTGCAGCGCGCGGAGACCCAGATGTGGGCGAAGGTCGTGAAGCAATCCGGGTTCACGCCCGAAGACTGAACGACGATGAACGTCGTCTTCGTCGTTGCGGACGATCTGGGCTACGCGGACCTGGGGTGCTACGGTGGTCGAGCAGCGGACTTCGGAAACGTGTCCCCCAACATCGACAGACTGGCACGCGAAGGGATCCGGTTCACCCAGGGATACGCGAACTCGCCGGTGTGCTCTCCGACGCGGTTTGCGTTGATGACAGGCCGCTACCAGTACCGCCTGCGTGGCGCCGCCGAGGAGCCCATCAACAGCCGGTCACGGGGCAGCCCGACACTGGGCCTGCCCGCAGATCATCCGACGATGCCGTCGCTGCTTCGCGCAGCCGGCTGGCGCACTGCCTTGATCGGGAAGTGGCATCTCGGATACCCGCCTCACTTCGGCCCGCGTCTGTCGGGTTATGAAACCTTCTACGGGCCGATGTCCGGGGGTGTCGACTACTTCACCCATTGCGCGAGCAACGGGATGCATGACCTGTTCGAGAACGAGGAGGAGGTCGAGGATGTCGGCTACCTCACCGATCTGATCTCGGACCGTGCGGTGGCTTGGCTGCAGGAGGTGGCCAAGCCAGGCACGCCCTTCCTGCTGAGCCTGCACTACACCGCGCCGCATTGGCCATGGGAGACGCGGGATGACGGCGGCAAAGCTGCGGACGTCAAGGACAACCTGTTTCACCTGGACGGCGGAGGCATCCACACCTATCGGCGCATGATCCACCACATGGACGAAGGCCTCGGCAGGGTGATGGCCACCTTGGAGCGCTGCGGCGTGGCGGACGACACGCTGGTCATCTTCACCAGTGACAACGGGGGCGAGCGCTTCTCGGACAACTGGCCGCTCGTGGGAGGGAAGATGGATCTCACCGAGGGAGGCATCCGCGTCCCCTGGGTTGCCCGCTGGCCCCGCATCGTCCAACCAGGACGGGTCAGCCACCAGCACTGCCTGACCATGGACTGGACCGCGACCGTTCTGGATGCGGCGGACGTGTCCCCACCCTCGCCGCATGAGCTTGACGGCGTCTCCCTCATGCCGGTTCTCCGGGGTGGCGCCGAGTTCCATCGGCCGATGTACTGGCGCATGAATCATCGTGGCCAGCGCGCCATGCGCGATGGGCGGTGGAAGTACCTGCTCGTCGACGGCCACGAGTACCTCTTTGACATAGAGGCCGACGAACGCGAACGGGCGAATCGTGCGCTTCGCGAGGGACCTCGGCTCGATGCACTGCGAGACGCCTGGCTCGCATGGAACGCGACCATGCCGGAAATCCCGGTCGACGCGACAGTGAGCCTCGGCTATTCCATCAAGGATATGCCCCAGCGCTGAGTGACCGGGGCGACGCGGATCGACTCACCTCGCGCGCTCCATCGAATCCTCTGATGAGCCGTTCCCAGTCAGGGTTTCCGGCGTGCCGCGCGACACGGCTGGCCCAAAGCCAACGTGGGTCTCGGGGTGAGGCGCTCAGGGATTGCGAGCATGAGCGTTGATTAGAACAACGGCGCGGACGACTTCTAGGATGGTTCTTCAGCCTCCATCAGCCATGCAAGGAGACAACCCTTGAAGATCCGATCCTCCCGCGTGCCCACACCCGCAATGCTCCTGGCCACGGTCGCCGCGACGGTGGCCCTCTTCGCCTGCGGCGGCGGAGGCGACGAGTCGGCCGACGACGGCAGAAGCGGACCGCTGAACGCCGGCAAGGGCATGCCCAAGGCCCCGCCATTCGTACCCCTCGCCGAGGCATTGCCCCCTGAGGCGTCCGAATACGACAAGCACATGCAGGTCGCTCGGATTTCCTGGGCCCACAACGATGACATCACGGCTCCGCACTGGTGCGCCAATCCCGGTCAAGGCAGCAATCCGAATCTCGGGAACCGCACTGTGGTTCCGATCACGGAGCTGTTTGATGGCTTCTACTTCACGGGCACCGTTTCCGTGGGCCAGTTCGTGATGAAGACCCCCGACGGCGGCTACATCCTGTTCGACACGATGAACAATGCCACGGACGTCAACAACATCACGATCCCGCAGCTCCAGAGTGCGGGCATCGACCCGGCGACACTGCGTGGCCTCGTCGTCACCCATGGCCACGGGGACCACGACGGCGGCGCGTTGCGCCTGCAGACGCTATACAGCACGCCGTCCAACCCGGTGACGACGGTGGTCGGGTCTGCCGACTACACCGCCAACAAGCCCTACTACGCAACCATCCAGGTCGACAGCACGAATCCGCGGGTTCCTCAACAGCTCACGATCAACGGGGCGACCTTCACCGCCATGGCGACACCCGGGCACACGCCGGGTACAACGAGCCTCATCCTGCCGGTGACTTACAAGGGGCAGCAGCACAAGATCGCGTATTGGGGCGGTTCAGGGCTTCCGGGAAGCGCGTCGGGCAGGCTGCAGTACATGCAAGGGGCGGAAGCCATGTACGCGCAGATCAAGGAGCAGGGGGCCGATGCGAGCATCAACTCGCACTCCTGGGAAGACAAGGGCCTCGACCGCATCAGGGCCATTCAGGATCAGGGCGGCATCGAGAACAGCAATCCGATGATCCAGGGGACGGCCAAGATTCAGCTGAGTTTCGCCACATTGCGTACCTGCGCCGCTGCCCAGCTTTCGAACGTAGACGCGACTGCGCTCAACCCGGTGTGGCGCCCGACGCGAACGGAGCTGTACGCGGTCCGGCCCAATGCGAACGGCGTGACCACCCATGTCCGCGCGCGCGTGTCCAACTACTTCAACGTCATCAGCAACGGGATGGTGACGTTCACGACCGCCGAAGGAGCATCCTGCACGGCCATGACGGACGACGAGGGCATCGCGAACTGCGTGATCAAGACCCGCGGCACCGGAGCGGGCGGCCCGGCTTCTGTGACGGCAACGTTCCAGGAGATGAGCGGCCCGGTCGCGGTCGAGCTGTCGAGCTTCGACACCGTTCACGCCGCAAATTACTGAGCGACGGTACGCGCCGCCGGCGGCGGATTCAGCGCAGCATTGGCAGCAGCCCGGGAGGATCTTGCTGAGATGAAGCTCGAGTTGCTGCCACGCGTTGCGGCCGCTTCCGCCGTCGTTGCCATGTCGGCGCAGTGCCACGCGCTGGCGGCTGACGCGGTCCAAGCTTGTTCCAAGCTCCTTCCGAAAGGCGGGGGCCTGCCGGCTGCCCCGTTGGGAGCCATCGCCGAGCCGGTGCGCGCCTCTGCGTTGCTCACATCTGCGCAGTTCGCCGTGACCGAACTGCGAACGGGCGATGGACGATCGGACCATGGCGCAAGGCTGCTTGCGTTCAGCGACAAGGGCGGTGCGTCGAAGGTGTTCGCCGAACTCCGGGCGACAGGTGCTTCCCGCGCGGCTCTCGTCTGGAACGTTCCGGCGCAGGACGGTGGCCCCGAAGGCGCCCTGCGCCGCCTCGCCGTCTTCGAGCACCTGTACGCATTCGTGCTGCGCGAGCCACCGCTGACCTTGTATGACGTTCGTGCACTCGGCGGTGGGTCGGAAACGCGAGCGCAGTCGCAACCCGACCTTCTCGGCAGACTGGCTCAGATGCGGAACTGCGCCGCGAAGGAAGTCGCGCAGACGGGAGGAAAGGCTTTCGTCAAGACCTGGGAAATGCCATTGCTCACCAGGCCTGTGGCCCGTGGGACGGGTCGGCTCGACGTTTCCGCCCGGGTCACTTACCCGGCGGCCGATGGACATTCGGGAAGCATCACGATCGCGCGGGGTTCGTGCCTCGCGTGCAGCACGCAGGTCGGGCGCGACGGTGGGGCCGCATGTACCCTCGTCGACAGCCATGGGCACGCAGACGCCGTTGACGACGTCTCCGATACGACCGTCGTGACGTACAGCGGCGTCGTCGAGCGCACGCGCATCGTCCTGTCGACGACGCGGGTCGACATCGGCCGCACGAGGTCGTTCGCGCGAAGGCATCTCGCGGCACCGTGACCGTCGCGCCGATCAACCGCTAAAACTTCGATGGCCGCGTGTCGAACGACGCTGCCCAGTCTTTCGCCGGCTCGAACGCCGGATCCTTGCGGCACGCGGCCTCGGTCTCGGCCCAGATTTCGGCATCGCTCTTGCTCAGGTCGAGCGGGTCGCCGTGCGGCTGCGGCACGTACCACGGCGTGTCGAGGTAGACCTCGATCGTGTTGCCCTCGATGTCCTCGAAGTAGATCGACAACGCATTGCCATGGTTCATGCCGCGCATCCTGGTGGCGCCGGCCGCGAGCGCGTCGGCCTGGATGCGCCGCAGGTCGTCGATGGCCTGCACCTTGAACGACAACTGCATCACCGTGCTCGGCGCGTCAGCCGGCCGGCCGCTGGCCAGCACGAGCTGGTGGTGCTGCGCTGGTGAGCCGCTCAGGAAGTGGAGCTGGAACTTGAAGGTACCGCCCACGCCCTGGTCGGTCATCTTCAGGCCGAACACCTGGGTGTAGAAGCGCGTCATCGCGTCGATGTCGCGCACGAAGATGCCGAAGTGCGAAAGCTGCGGGATGGCGTTCATGGCGTGCGGACTCATGGGTGAAGAATGATCTTGCCGACGGTGTCGGGCGCGTCGAGCAACGCGTGCGCGCGCCGCGCATCCGCCAGCGGCAACACGGTGGCCTGCGGCGCGCGCACCTGGCCACTCGCAATCGCGTCGATCGCCGACTGCATCAGCACACGGCGCCGCACCGGGTCGGCGTCGAAGGTGTGCATCGAGAACACGCGCACCGCAAGGCTGCGGCCGAGCAGCGCGCGCAACTCGCTGAACACGTCGGCCTGCGGCATGCCGCTGACGATGTTGTACGAGACCGCCATGCCGAGCGGCGCCAGTGCGCGCAGGCAGGCAATGAAGAGAGCGCCGCCGATCGGATCGACCACCAGATCGACGCCCTTGCCTGCCGTGGCGGCCATCACCTGCCCGGTCAGATCGGTCGCCGCGGGATCGAGCACCTCGTGCGCGCCGTTGTCGCGCACGAAGCCGCGCTTGGCCGGCGTGCTCGCGGTCGCGATCACCTGCAGCCTGCGCGCACGTGCGAGCTGCACCATCGCCGAGGCCACGCCGCCGGCCGCGCCGGTGAGCAGCACCGACTGCGCCGGCAGCGCAGCGCCGCAGCCGAACAGCAGCGCGTGCGCAAGCTGATAGTTCGGCAGACCCACCGCGTCGTCGAACGAGATCGCATCGGGCAGCGCGTACAGCGCAGCGGCCGGCGCGAGCGCATATTGGGCATAACCGCCGCCGCGCTGCGGCAGCTCGCGCGAGCTGAGCAGCACGCGGTCGCCCAGCGCGACACCCTGCGCATCCGGCCCCAGCGCATCCACAACGCCGGCCATCTCGTTGCCGGGAATCGCCGGCAACGGCGGCATCCACTTGTAGCGGCCGGTGCGGATCAGCGCATCGGGCCGGCCGACACCGATGGCGACCGCTTTCACGCGTGCCTGGCCCGGGCCGGGCACCGGCAGCGGCAGTTCGGCCAGCTCGAGCGCGTCGAGCCCGCCGGGGCTTCTGACCACCACCGCGCGCATCACGCTCATCGCTGCTTTCAGCGCTGCCCGTCGTGAACCGAGACCTGGTCCTTGCGCAGACCACCCAGACGCTCGTGGATGCGCGCGCCGTCGGCCATCACCAGCACGAAGAAGATCTCGTCGGGCCGCGGCCCGTCCTGCACGCCGACCTCCATCGCGTTGAAGTGGCTCCGCACATAACACGCGTGGACGTAGTGCAACGGGACCATCAAGCGATAGCCCGCCGATGCCACGGCCTTCGCGGCCGGCACGATCGCCTTGGGCTCGCCGAGCACCGCGCGCATCGCCCAGCCACCGGCCTCGTGCCAGACCGCGCCATGCTCCAGCTCACCGTTGACGCCGACGATGGCGCCTTTGCCGTACGCCTCCACCCGGTTGCGGCCCAGCGCCGCCGCGGCTTCCTCGGCGAGATCGCGGCCCAGCGTGCGCAGCTCGGCCATGAAAGGCAGCAGGTCTTGCTCGTAGCGGCCGGCGTACGGGTTGCGCACCACGGCACCGGCCGCGGCCATGCGCAGCGGCACCGCGGCCGGCGGCCCGCCCTCGTGGTGAATCGTCTCGACCGTGAACATGCGCTTGCGGATCTGGATCAGCGACATGTTGCGCTCCGGTCACTCACAGGCGCGCAATCTTGGCGTCGGACACGACCTGGGTCCATCGCTTCACTTCGCTGGCCACCATCGCGGTCATCTCCTGTGGTGAGCTGCCGCGCGCCTCGCCGCCCATCTCTTCGAGCCGCGCCTTGACGGCGTCGACCTGCAGTGCCTTCTGCGTTTCGGCATGCAGGCGCTCGACGATCGCCTGCGGCGTGCCGGCCGGCAACATCCAGCCGGCCCACGAACTGACATCGAAGCCGGCCACGCCCTGCTCCGCCACGGTAGGCACCTCGGGCATCTGCGGCCAGCGGCGCGGTCCGGTGATCGCGAGCGCACGCATCTTGCCGGCCTTGAGGTGCCCGAGCACCGCCGTGGGCGGCGCGATCACGAGGCCGATCTCGCCGCCGAGCAACGCGGTGACCGACGCCGAGTCGCCGCGGAACGGCACGTGCAGCAACTTCACACCCGCCATCTTCGACATCAACTCGCCGATCAGATGGTGGGTCGAGCCGACACCCGCGGTGCCGTAGGCGACGCTCTCCGGCGCCGCCTTGGCCGCCGCGATCGCCTCGGCCAGGCTCTTGAACTTCGACGTCGGCGTGGTCACGACGAGGAACGGGAAGAAGGTGATCGTCGACACCATCGTAAAACTGTCCACCGACTTGTAGGGCAGCTTCTCGTACAGCGCGCCGGCCACCGCATGGCCGCCGGTGGCCAGAAGCAGGGTGTAGCCGTCGGGCGCCGCGCGGGCCACGGCCGCCGAGGCCAGCGTGCCGCCGGCGCCAACCACGGCCTCGACGACCACCGTCTGGCCCAGCCCCTTGGACATCTCGGTGCCGACCAGCCGCGCGATCGTGTCGGCATTGCCGCCGGCGGCGAAGCCCTGGACGGCTTTGATCGGACGCTCCGGCCACGACTGTGCGCGAGCCGTGGGCCAGCAGGCCGCAGCCATCGCTGCGGCCGTGAAAGTGCGGCGTTGCATGTGTCTTGTCTCCTATGTGTCGTCGCGTGCCAGAGCGGTCAGTCCTGCGCGACCACCGGGTTGCGCAGCGTGCCGATCGCCTCGATCTCGACCTCGACCACGTCGCCCGGCTTCATGAAGCGCTGCGGCTTGCGGCTCCAGCCCACGCCTGCCGGGGTGCCGGTGGCGATCACGTCGCCGGGCACCAGCGTGAAGATGGTCGACGCGTACGCGATCAGCTTGGGCACCGGGAAGATCATGTGGCCGGTGTGGCTGTCCTGCACCACCTCGCCGTTCAAGCGCGTCTGCAGCTTGAGCGCGCGGCCGGGCTCGATCTCGTCACTGGTCACCATCCACGGGCCGAACGGACCGGTGCCTTCGAAGTTCTTGCCCGACGCGATCTGCTTGGCATGGAACTGCCACTCGCGCACGCTGACGTCGTTGTAGATCGAGTAGCCGGCCACGTGCTCCCATGCACGCTCCTGCGGAATGTCGCGCCCCGGCTTGCCGATGATGACCGCGAGCTCGCCTTCCCAATCGAGCGTGCCCGAGACGCGCGGCCGGATCACCGGTTGCTCGTGGCCCACCTGCGAGCGCCACACGCGCAGGAAGATCGGCGGCTCCTCTGACAGTTCGCGCTGCATGCCGGCGGCCAGCACCTCCTGGTGGTGGTCCATGTAGTTGCGCACCGCGCAGACGATCTTCTCGGCACGCGGGATCACCGGCAGGAAATGCAAGCCCTGCAACGGCAGCTCGGCTTTCAGGCCTTCGGTGAACTGGGCGCGCCGCGCGTAGGCGTCGCTGCCGAGAAAGTCGGCCAGCGTGGCGCAGCCAGTGCGTGCGGCGAGCGAGGCTACGCCGTCGCCGACGACGACTCCCCAGTCTTCGCGCGCGCCGTTGAGGTAGGACAGCAGCTTCATCGCCTCTCCTTGCACGGTCAATGCGGACAAAGATATGTTTTATCCACAAAACAAAAAATAGGCACAAACCCCAAAGACAAGGCTGCGGGGCCTTCAGCGACAATCGCGGGCACATGAAGGAGCCCGACCCGCTCGACGAAGCGCCGCTGGCCGAACGCGCCTACCGCGAGTTGCGCCGCGCCCTGGTGCGCGGCGACTACGCGCCCGGCGCGCGCCTGCGCATCGAGGAACTGACCAAACGATTCGACGTCAGCAGCAGCCCGCTGCGCGAAGCGCTCAATCGCCTGTCGGGCCAGGGCTTGGTGCGCGTGCTCGAGAACCGCGGCTTCCGCGTGGCGCCGCTGACGGCCGAAGGCGTGAGCGATCTCGCGCGCGTGCGCCTGCTGGTGGAGTGCGATGCGCTGCGCGACTCGATCACGCACGGCACCGACGCATGGGAGGCGCAAGCCGTGGCCGCCGGCCATGCGCTCGCCTTGGCGGAACGCCGCCTGGGCAACGAAGCGCGTGCGCTCGACGACGACTGGTCGGCGCGCCACCGCCGCTTTCATCTGAGCCTGTATGCCGCCTGCACATCGCCGTTGCTGCTCGAGCTGGCCGACGTGCTGTTCGACAACGCCGAGCGCTATCGCCGCTGGGCAGCACGCTACCGGCAGGCGCCGCGACGCAAACACGACGAGCACCAGCAGTTGCTCAATGCGGTGGTGGCACGAGACGCCGACAAGGCGGTCGCGCTGCTGCGCACGCACATCACGCGCACCGAGCAGCTCGTGGCGGCGGCGCTGCACGGCAGCGCGGGACAGGACGTTCAATAGACCTGCGGGAGCCGATCCTCAAGCGCTGCTTGACAACACCCCTGATTTGCTTGTTTGTGGCACGCCGTGCCACGCCACCAGAATGCGCGCTTTGTCGACAAACCCCGCCGCGATGCTCGCACCCTCTCTCCACACCGGCCTCGCGCGCGAGCTCGACCAGGCCGAACGCTCGCGCGTGCAGGTCGAGCAGTTCTCGCGCCGCCACCCCGAAATGACGATCGCCGACAGCTACGCGATCCAGCGCGAATGGGTGCGCCTGCAGTGCGAGGCCGGCCGGCGCGTGGTCGGCCACAAGATCGGCCTGACGTCGCGCGCGATGCAGCTCGCGTCGCAGATCACCGAGCCCGACCACGGCACGCTGCTCGACAGCATGCTGATCCGCGACGGCAGCGAGGTCGAGGCCGCTCGCTTCATCGTGCCGCGCTTCGAGGTGGAGTTCGCGTTCATCCTCGCGCGGCCCATCAAAGGCCCCGGCACCACGCTGTTTCACGTGCTCAACGCCACCGACTACGTGGTGCCCGCACTCGAGCTGATCGACGCCCGAATCGAACAGTTCGACCGCACCACCAAGGCGCCGCGCAAGGTGCTCGACACCATCGCCGACAACGCAGCCAATGCCGGCATCGTGCTCGGCGGCCGCCCGATGAAGCCCGACGCGGCCGACTGGCGCTGGGCCGGCGCGCTGCTCTACAAGAACGGCGTCATCGAGGAGTCGGGCCTCGGCGCCGCGGTGCTCAACCACCCGGGCAACGGCATCGCCTGGCTCGCCAACAAGCTGGCCGCGTACGACGAAGGCCTGCACGCAGGCGAGATCGTGCTCGGCGGTTCCTTCACGCGGCCGGTGGCCTGCGTGGCGGGCGACACCTTCCATGCCGACTACGGTCCGCTCGGCTCGATCTCGGTGAGGTTCGTCTGATGAAAACGCCGCCCAATCTGTTCAAGCAAGCGATCGCCGAGCCGGGTGCGCGCATCGGGCTGTGGGTGGGCCTGGCCGATCCGTATGCAGCGGAGCTGTGCGCGACGGCGGGCTTCGACTGGCTGCTGATCGACGGCGAACATGGTCCGAACGATCTGCGCTCGATGCTCGGCGCGCTGCAGGCGGTGGCACCGTATGCCTCGCACCCGGTGCTGCGCATTCCGCACGGGGACACGGCGCTGATCAAGCAGGTGCTCGAGATCGGCGCGACGACGCTGCTGGTGCCGATGGTCGAGAGCGCGCAACAGGCACGCGCGTTAGTGCAGGCGATGCGCTACCCGCCGCACGGCATTCGCGGCGTCGGCAGCGGGCTGGCGCGTTCGTCGCGCTGGTCCGCGTACTCCAACTACCTGCATGAAGCCGACGACAGCGTGTGCCTGTTGGTGCAGGTGGAGACGGCCGCCGCGCTGGCGCAGCTCGATGCGATCGCCGCGGTCGACGGCGTGCACGGCGTCTTTATCGGCCCAGCGGATCTCTCGGCCTCGATGGGGCACCTGGGCAACCCGGGCCATCCGGAAGTGCAGGCCGCGATCGAGGAGGCGATCGTACGCATCCTCGCGGCCGGCAAGGCGCCGGGCATCCTGGCAGTGGAAGAGGCGCGCGCGCGCCGCTACATCGAGCTGGGTGCGCGCTTTGTCGCAGTGGGCGTCGATGCCACGATGTTGGCGCGCGCCACGCGTGCGTTGGCTGCCACGTTCAAGCAGACGCCCACCGACACACGCGCGCGCGGCAGCTACTGAGGCCTTCGCGGCTTCAGAGCGATCGCTGTGAAGCGCGACTGAACAATCGACGACGAACCATCGTTTGTGTGTGTGCCGTGCGATGACCAAACTGCACGGGTCCCACAACCACACACAGGAGCACTCGATGGGCCGTCTCGTTTTCGCCGCCAAGGTCACCCACATCCCGCGCATGGTGCTGTCCGAGCTGCCGGGGCCGTTGCACGGTTGCCGTGACGACGCCATCCAGGGCCTGGAGTCAATCGGCGAGCGCATCGTGGCCAGCGGCGCCGACACCGTCGTCGTGCTCGACACGCACTGGCTCAGCAACGCCGCCTACCACGTCAATGCCGGCGCGCAATTCCAGGGCGTTTTCACCAGCAGCGAGTTCCCCACGCAGATCGAGGCGCTCGAGTACGACCACATCGGCAATCCAGCGCTCGGCCGCGCGCTGGCGGCGCAGGCCACCGCGCGCGGCGTGACCACGCTGGCGCACGAGCGCAGCACGCTGGGCCTCGAGTACGGCACGCTGGTGCCAATGCACTTCATGAAGCTACGGCGCAAGGTGAAGGTGGTATCGGTGTCGGGCTGGCTCGCGTTCGCCACCATCGACGAAAGCCGCCGTGTCGGCGCCGCGTTCCGCGCGGCGATCGAGGCGTCGAACAACAACGTGGCGCTGGTGGCGAGCGGATCGCTGTCGCACCGCATCCACGACAACGCGGTGGTGTTCGACCGCCCCTACGAGATCAGCGACGAGTTCAACCGCCAGTGCGACCTGCGCGCGCTCGAACTGTGGCAGGCCGGCCGCTGGAAGGAGTTCAATGCCATGCTGCCCAGCTATGCGCGTGCCTGCACCGGCGAAGGCTGGATGCACGACACGGCGATGCTGCTCGGTGCGCTCGGATGGGACGACTACAACGGCAAGGCCGAGATCGTCACGCCCTACTTCGCGGCCTCCGGCACCGGGCAGGTCAACGTCGTGCTGCCGATGCAGTGATCGGGCAGCCAGGCGCGCAAGTGTTCGGCAAAGGCGTCGGCAGCCGGTGGCAGCGAGCGCCGCACCGGCCGGTACAGGCACACCTGGCGCATCACCTCCGGACCGGTGATCCGGCGCGCCTCGAGCCCGAAAGCCTGCGCCAGCCGCCCGGTGTACGCCGGCGCGAGCGTGGCCGCCCGGCCGCTCGCCGCCAGGCCGAAGGCAGTGGTCAGGTGGTCCACTACCTGTAGCGGCGCCACGCGATCGGCCTCCGGGCATTGCAGGCCCATGCGCGGCACGCTCAGCTCGTGGTCCCGTCCAGCCGACACGAGCGCATGGCCGCGCAGCTCGGACCAGTCCACCGAGGAATGTTGCGCCAGCGGATGCGCCGGCACGCACCACAGCACCCACGGGCTGTCGAGCACCGGCTCGCGTTGCACGTCGTCGCCGGTCGGACGGTCCGGGCCGAGCGCGAAGTCGGCTTCGGCCTGCGCCACCGCATCGACCAGGCGGTCCACTGGTGCATCGCACACGTGCACCGTGACTCTTGGATGCGCTGCGGCGAAGACCTCGATCGCTTCGGGCAACACGGTCGATGCGATGGCCAGCGGTGCGGCGACCCGCAGCACGCCGGTGGTGCGGCTGCGCAAGTCATCGGCGGCGCGCTGCATGCGCTGCAGCGCCGCCAGCGCGTCCCCCGCGGTGTCGAGCAGCTCGCGCCCCGCGGCACTGAGCGCCACGCGTCGCGTGGTGCGATCGAACAGCCGCAGGCCCATGGCCGATTCCAGCTCGGCCACCAGCTGGCTGATGGCCGACGGCGTGAGCGACAGCCGCGCGGCCGCCTCGCCGAAGCCTTGCGCCTTGGCCACGGCCACAAAGGCTTCGAGCTGGCGCGGCGTGTAGCGGATCAAGGCCATGCTGGCGCGCATCTTCTGGCGCGCCGCGGGGCGCGGTCTTGTGCTGGATCAAGGCAACACAGCCCGGGCGCGACTGCGATGCGCGGCCCCTTCAGCCCGCGCGGTGGGCCTGCAGCGTCGCGCGTCGCTCGGCATGCCAGTTGGGCAGCCACGTCGCGAGGAACTGCGCCACGCCCTCGGCCGCAGGCGACAGCGCGCGCAGCGCCGGCCGATACAGGCAGACCTTGCGCACCGTTTCCGGGTCGGTCACGCGGCGCATCTGCAGCCCGAACAGGTCGGCGAGCACGCCCACATAGGCCGGCGCCAGCGTCGCGGCAAGGCCCTGCGCCGCGATGCCGAGCGCCGTGCTGATGTTGTCGACCACATCGACTGGTGTCACGCGCACCCCTTCGGGCGCGTTGGCCCTCATCTGCGCCACGCTGCGCTCGTGGTCGCGGCCAGCCGCCACCAGCGGCACATCGCGCAAATCGGACCAGCGGATTCGCTTGCTCCGACGCGCCAGCGGGTGGGTCTTCGAGCACCACAGAACCCAGGCGCTGTCGAAGAGCGAGTCCGCGCTGACGCTGTCGTCGGTGGCCCGATCGGGGCCGATCGCGAGGTCGACATCGCCGGCCGCCACCGCGTCGGGCAGCGCCTCGACCGCGACGTCCCGGATGCGTATCACCACCTTGGGCCGCAGTTGCGCATAGTCGCGCACGGCCTGGGGCATCACCGCCGACGCCAGCACCAGCGGCGCGCCGATGCGCACCACGCCCGATGCGCGGTGGCGCACGTCGTCGGCGGCGCTCTCGGCCGCGCGCGCGTGCCGCAACAGCGTCTCGGCGGAGCCGAGGAAGTCGCGCCCGGCGCTGGACAACGCCACCTTGCGTGTGGTGCGGTCGAACAGCCGGAAGCCGAGCACGCTTTCGAGCTCGGCCACCAGTTGACTCACCGCCTGCGCGGTCAGCCCCAGGCGAGAGGCCGCCGCGGTAAAGCTGCTGGCATCGGCCACCGCAATGAAGGCTTCGATCTGCCGCAACGTGAGCCGTGTGAAGGCCATGGCGGCGATTATCAAGCGCCGCTTCAAGAACGCCCAGGAAAGATTGGTTGTGGTCGTGCAGTCGCCGGCACGACACTGCGGCGCTCGTAAAACTCGACCGCGGCGCGATCTGAATGCCGCTGGTCCACCAGGGGACAAGACATGGGATCACGCGACGGACTCATCACTGCGGCGCTGATGCTGGTCGCCGGCAGCGTCGCCGCGCAGGAGCCGCTGACCACGCGCTGCGAATCGGCGCCGATCGCTGGGTTGTTCAAGGTGTTCGGCGACACCGGCCGCATGCCGCCGGACCTGGGCCGCTTCCTGCAGAGCGCAGCGCTGCAGAAGGTCGAGCCGTACAAGGCCTTCGACAACGTGCACTACGTCGGCATCTGCTGGGTCTCGGCGTGGCTGATCACGTCGCCCACCGGCCACGTGCTAATCGACACCTTGTACGGCCCGTACACCGAGCCGATGCTCGACAACATCCGCAAGCTCGGCTTCGACCCCAAGGACATCAAGCAGGTGGTCATCACGCACGGCCACTTCGACCATGCCGGTGGCGCCGCCAAGCTGAAGGAGTTGCTGCCCGGCGCGCGCTTCGCGATGACGGCCGAAGGCTGGCGCGAAGCCGCCGAGTCGGGCGCACAGTCGGCGAGCCGGCCCGACCGCTGGACCATGATCGAGCGCGACATGGTGCTCGCCGACCAGCAGGTGCTGCAGGTCGGTGGCGTCAAGCTGCAGGTGTTCGAGACGCCCGGTCACACAATGGGCACGGTCTCGTTTGCGTTCGACGCGTTCGACGGCGGCAAGCGCCATCGTGCATTCACCGTCGGCGGGCTCGGCCTCAACGCGATCAAGGGCCCTGAGCAGGTCGAGGCCTTTATCGCTAGCGTGAAGCGCATCCGTGCGCTCACCGAGCAGAAGGACGATCCGGTCACCACGCACCTGACGACACATCCGTTCTCCAACGGACTCACCGAGACCAAGGAACTGCTCAAGACCCGCAAGCCGGGCGAGCCGCATCCGCTGGTCGATCCGCAAGGCTTCCGCCAGCAGCTCGATGCGTTGCAGGCCGGCGCCGAGAAGCACCTGGTCACCGAGCGCTCGAAGAAAACCAACTGAGCATGCAGCTCTCGGACCTGCGCGCGGCGTTCTCCGGCCGCATGCACACCGATGCACCCGAGATGGCGCCGTTCCTCACCGACTGGCGTCGCAAGTGGACCGGTGATGCGCTCGCGGTGGTGCAGCCCGACAGCACCGCCGACGTTGCGGCGGTCGTGCGCTGGTGCGTCAACCAACGGGTGGCGATCGTGACCCAGGGCGGCAATACCGGCCTCTCGGGTGGCGCCACGCCGGCACAGGGCGGCCGCGCTGTGATGCTGTCGACCGCGCGCCTGAACCGCGTGCGAGCCATCGACCCGGTCGGCCAAACGCTCACCGCCGAGGCCGGTGTCACGCTGCAGCAGGTGCAGGACGCCGCGCGCGACGCGGGCCGGCTGTTCCCACTGAGCCTGGCCGCGCAAGGCACGTGCACGATCGGTGGCAACCTCGCCACCAACGCCGGCGGCGTGCAGGTGCTGCGATACGGCAATGCGCGCGAGCTTTGCCTCGGCCTCGAGGTGGTGACCGCGAGCGGCGACGTGTGGGACGGCCTGCGCGCCTTGCGCAAGGACAACACCGGCTACGACCTGCGCGATCTTTTCATCGGCAGCGAAGGCACGCTCGGCATCATCACCGCGGCGGTGCTGAAGCTGTTCCCGCAGCCAGCCTCGCAGGTGGCCGCGTTCGTCGCGGTGCCGTCGCCCGGCGCCGCGCTGCAGATGCTGGCGCAAGCCCAGGCGCAACTCGGCCCGACGCTGACGGCGTTCGAACTGCTCAGCGAGACCTGCCTGCAGCTGGTCGAGCAGCACGTGCCGGCGGCGCGCCGTCCGCTGGCCGAAGCAGCGCCGTGGTACGTGCTGCTCGAAGTGAGCGATCTGCGCGACGAGGCCCAGGCGCGTGCGCAGATCGAGTCGGTGCTCCAAGTCGCACTCGAAGCCGGCCACGCCAGCGATGCGGCGATCTCCGCCAGCGTGGCGCAGTTCCGCAGTCTGTGGGCCTTGCGCGAAGACGTGTCGGAGTCGCAAGGCGCGGCCGGCCCGACAATCAAGCACGACATCGCGCTGCCGATCGCGCGCATCCCGGGCTTCATCGCCGACACCGACGCGGCGATCGCGCATCACTTTCCCGAGGTGCGCATGGTCGTCTTCGGTCATCTCGGCGACGGCAACCTGCACTACAACGTCTCGCCAGCGAGCCGCGGCATGCCGACGGCGGACTTCGTCGCGCTGGAGGGACCGCTGAACCGCCTGGTGCACGACGCGGTGCACGCGGCCGGCGGCTCGATCTCGGCCGAGCACGGCCTCGGCGTGCTGCGTCGCGACGAGTCGGCGCGCTACAAGTCCACCGTCGAGCTGCAGCTGATGCGCCGCATCAAGCACGCGCTCGATCCCTTCGACCTGATGAACCCCGGCAAGCTGTTGGCGCCGGAGGTCACCCCCATCCCGGAGACCCCTGCAACATGAACATCGCTCGTCGCAACCTTCTGGCCGCCGCTGCCGGCGGCATCGCGTTGGCCACCACCGGCGCTCGCGCGCAAGCGCTGCCCGACACGGTGAAGATCCTGGCGGGCTTCGCCGCCGGCGGCACCGTCGACGTGACGGCGCGGCGCATCGCCGACAAGCTGCGCGACGTGATCGCCAAGTCGGTCGTGGTCGAGAACCGCACCGGCGCCGGCGGGCAGATCGCATTGTCGGCACTCAAGACCTCGGCGCCCGATGGCCTCACGCTCCTGGTGACGCCCATGTCGATGCTCGGCATCTATCCACACACCTACAAGAAGCTGCCCTACGACCCCACGGCCGATTTCCTTCCGGTGTCGCAGGCTGTGCGCTTCGACTTCGGCTTTGCGGTCGGGCCGCAGGTGCCGTCCAACGTGCGCACGCTGTCCGAATTCGTCGCCTGGTGCAAAGCCAACCCGGGCAGCGCCAACTTCGGCAGCCCGGCTCCCGGCTCGGTGCCGCACTTCGTCGCCGAGCTGTTCAGCCGCTCCGCCGGCATCGAGCTCAAGCACGTGCCGTATCGCGGCACGCAGCCGGCGATCGTCGACCTGATGGGCGGCCAGGTGGCCTCGGTGTCGGGGCCGGTGGGTGAGTTCCTGCAGCACCTGCCCACGGGCAAGGTGCGCCTGCTGGCCACATCGGGCGCGGCACGCAACCGCTTCACGCCCAACGTCGCCACCTATGCCGAGCAGGGCTTCAAGGACATCGTGTTCGACGAATGGTTCGGCATCTACGTGCCGGGCAAGACGCCAGGCGCCGTGGTCACACGCTTGTCCGACGCCGTGCGCAAGGCGCTGTCGTCGCAGGACGTGGTGGACGCGCTGGCGCAGATGGGCCTCGAGGCCGCGCCGTCGACGCCCGAGGCCCTGGCCGCGCTGCTCAAGCGCGACAGCGAGCGCTGGGCACCGCTGATCAAGACGATCGGCTTCACGGCCGACTCCTGAACCTGAACGCGGGGGCCCCGATGGATCACCCACTCAAGATGCTCGACGTGGCCGGCGTCGCCGTGTCGCCGCACCACTACATCGATGGTCACCGCGTCGCATCGACCGGCTCGTTCGAGCTGCACTGCCCGATCGACCAGCGCTTGCTCGGCCATGTCGACGAAGGCGGCGGGGCCGAGGTCGACGCCGCGATCCGCGCCAGCCAACGCGCGTTCCCGGCCTGGAGCGCCTTGAGCGCCGCCGAGCGCAAGCCGTTTCTCGACCGCTTTGCCGCCGAGATCGGCAAGCGCGCCGATGCGTTCTGCCTGCTCGAGAGCAACGATGCGGGCGTGCTGCTGTCGCGCATGCGGCACGGCGTGGTGCCACGCGCGATGCTCAACATCACCTGGTTCGCCGAACATGCGCTCACGCTGCAAGACCGGCCGATTCACACCGAGCAGGCGCACCACATCGTGCGCCACGATCCGGCCGGCGTGGTGGTGGTGATCACGCCGTGGAACTCGCCGCTGCTGCTGTCCACCTGGAAGCTCGGTCCGGCGCTGGCGGCGGGCAACACCTGCATCCTCAAGCCGCCGGAATGGGCGCCGCTCACCTGCTCGCTGCTGGCCGACGCCGCCGATGCGGCGGGCCTGCCACCGGGGGTGTTCAACGTCGTGCAAGGCTCGGGCGCGCACACCGGCGCGCGCCTGGTCAGCGACCCGCGCATCGCGCGCGTGTCGTTCACCGGCAGCGTGCCCACCGCCAAGTGGATCGCGCAGGCCGCGGGCGCCAACCTGGTGCCGTGCAGCCTCGAGCTCGGCGGAAAGAGCCCGTTCATCGTTCTCGACGATGCCGACCTCGACAACGCCGCGGCGACCGGCGCGCTGATGTACCGCAACGCCGGCCAGGTGTGCCTGGCGGGCACGCGCTTCCTGGTGCACGAGCGCGTGGCCGAGCGCTTCATCGCCGCGATGCGTGGCCACGTCGAGCGCCTGAACGTCGGCGACCCGCGCGAGGAGGCCACCGAGGTCGGCCCGATCATCCACCCGCGCCAGGTCGAGCGCGTGCTGGGCTACATCGATCGCGCGGTGGCCGGCGGCGCGCGAGTCCTGTGGGGCGGCCAGCGCCATCCGTTCGGCGCGCAGTACGTGCAGCCGACCATGCTCACCGACCTGCGGCAGGACGCCGAGATCGTGCAGAACGAAGTCTTCGGTCCGGTGCTGACGCTGCAGACCTTCGGCAGCGACGACGAAGCGATCGCATTGGCCAACGGCACCGACTACGGCCTGGGCGGGGTCTGCTACGGCGAGACCGCGCACGCCACCGCGGTGGCCGAGCGCGTGCGCACCGGCTTCATCTGGGTCAACAGCTTCGGCATCCGCGACCTCGCGGCGCCGTTCGGCGGCATCAAGCGCAGCGGCATCGGTCGCGAAGGCGGCGACTGGAGCTTCGAGTTCTTCTGCGACGTCAAGGACGTCGTGGTGCCCAAGAAGCCGTTTCGCGCCAGCTTCAGCCAGCGCTGAAAAAGGAAACACCATGGATGGAAAGATCGTCGGTGCGGCACTGGTGTCGCACCACCCCGGGCTGATGCAATGCGAGGAGTTCCGCGTGCTGCAGGGCGCGGGCACCGACTCCGACCTGATCCCCGGCTACGAGCGGCTGCGCCAGCGCATCGAGGCCGCCGCACCCGACGTGGTGCTGATCTTCGACTCGCACTGGTTTACCACCGGCTACCACCTCGCCGACGCCGGCAGCCGCTACCGCGGCACCTACATCTCCGACGAGATGCCTTGGTACCTGCACGGGGTGCCCTACGACTACCGCGGACATCCGCAGCTCGCGCTCGCGATCGAGGCCGTGTCGCGCGAGCGCGGCGGCTACAACAAGGCAATCGGTCATCCGGACCTCGGCCGCCAGTACGCCACCATCAACCTGGTGAAGCAGCTACGCTTGGAGCTCAGCGGCACGCCGGTGCTCACGTTGAGCTCGTGCCAGAACTGCGACTGGCCGCACTTTGTCACCTCCGGCGAGATCATCGGCGAGGCGATCCGCCGCACCGGGCTGCGCGCGGTGCTGCTGGCATCCGGCGCATTGAGCCACAAGTTCAATCCGATCGACTGGAAGCCGAAACATCCGCGTATCTTTCATGAGAGCAACGTGTCGCGCTCGGAGAATATCGAGAGCGACAAGGGCGCGATCGAGCTGTTCAAGCAGGGCCGGCACGACCTGATTCTGGAGCGCTGGCAAGACGAGTACCGCAAGCTGCCGTGGGAGGCGTTCGGCGCGCACTACCTGCAGATGGTGGGCGCGATGGGCGGGCGCGATTGCCGCGCCATCGGCGAGCCGCTGTCGGCCTACGAAAACGCCCGCGGCACCGGCAACATCCACATCTGGTTCGACACGCAGCCGCACCTGTCGACACACCTCAGCGCGCCGAGTGAGTTCGCGCCGCGCGCCGTGGCATGAGCCGCCGGGCCGCTCGCAAGGCGAATTCCGGAGGCCGCAGGCCGGAGGATGCCCAATGAACCGCCGCCGGGCCGCCCCAAGGCGGCTCGCTCCCCCTCGGGGGGACGCGAGCGCCGCGAGCAAGGGGGAACCATGAACGATTGGCTTGCCCATCCTGCGGTTCAGGCGGGCCTCGCGCCATTCGGCGTCGCGCTGCCGTTGAGCCTGCTGCTGGTGCGCACGCGCTTCATGGCCGCGGCGGTGGCATCGGGCCTAGTCGTGCTGCTTGTGTTGACGGTCGGCTTCGCGCTGGAGCCGCTCACGTCGGTGCGCAAGGCGATCGTCGTCACGTTCGCTGCGACCGCTGTCGTGGTGGCGCTCGAGATCGCCGCGGTGCAGCGGCGCACCGTGGTCGCGGCCGCGTTGGCGTCCATCGTTGCGCTGTCGGCGATCTGGGTGCTGCAGCGGATCCTCCAGCAGCAGCCAGTTGCCGCCGCATGGCTGCTCGCTGCGGGTGCTGTGCTGTACGTGGGCATGATCGTCGGCGGTACGTTGGCCTTGGGCCGTGACCCGATCCGCACGGCGGTGATCGGCGCCGCGCTCGGCTGGGGCAGCGGTGCGCTGGCGATCCTCGGCGCTTCGGCGCTGCTCGGCCAGATCGGCCTGGCACTCGGCTCGGCCAGCGCGGCCGCCGCGCTGGTGCAGATGCTGCGTGGGCATGCCGCACCGCTGGGCTGGACGCTCGGTGTACCGGCGGCCGTCGGCGCGTCGTTCGCCGGTGTGCTTGCATCGGCCACCGGCGAGTTGCCCTGGTATGCGCTGCTGCCGCTGCTGCTGGTGGCGCCGGCGGTCGCCTGGGTGCCCGAAAGTCCGCGACCGCCGTGGCAGCAGGGCCTGCTCTGCGGTCTGGCGGGGCTGTTGCCGGTGTGCCTCGCACTGGCGCTGGCGTGGTTCACGGCCGCGTCGGGCGGCTGAAGCGTTTTCACTTCCTCCAACCTTAGAGAAAGGTCTTGCCTTGAAGCGTCTACCCACCTGCTTGCTCGCCTGTCTGCTGCCGGCCGCTGCGCTCGCCGCGCCCGAGTCGTACGTGCTCGATCCGGCGCACACGATCCCGAACTTCTCGGTCTCGCACTTCGGCATGTCCACCGTGTACGGCCGCTTCGAACGCGCCACCGGCAAGGTGGTGCTCGATCGCGCCGCCAAGACGGGATCGGTCGAGGTGCGCATTCCCGCGGCCACCGTCTCCTCCGGCGACGCGAAGCGTGCCGACGGCACCCGATCGCGCGACGAGCATTTGCGCTCCGCCGACTTCTTCAACGTGGCCGAGTTCCCCGATCTCGTCTTCAAGTCGACCAAGGTCAACTTCGCCGGCGACAAGGTCGAGAGCGTCGAAGGCAACCTGACGCTGCTCGGCGTGACCAAGCCGGTGAAGCTGACCGCGACCAATTTCGTCTGCGGCCCGAACCCGTTCTCCAAGAAGGAGATGTGCGGCGCCGATCTTGCAGGGTCTCTCAAGCGCACCGACTTCGGCATCAAGTTCGGCGTGCCGGCGATCTCCGATGAGGTCAAGCTGATGATCGCCGTCGAGGCCTACAAAGAATAGGGCTGCAAGGAGTCACCGCGATGAACTTCGAGTTTCCGTTTGCCGAGCTGCCGGCCGTGCTGCGCGGGCCGCGCGTCGAGCGCCGGCGCGCGCTGGTGGGCGGCAGCGCGTACTGGGGCACGCTGGTCGAATCCGGTGCGGACGCCGGCAAGCTCAAGCTCGACGACGGCCGCCTGCTCGATGCCGATGCCCTCGCCTACCTGCCGCCAGTGAACCCGAGCAAGATCATCGCGGTGCACATCTCGTACACCTCGCGCAGCATCGAGACACGCAACAAGCCCAAGCCGACCGAGACGCCCACCTACTTCACCAAGCCCCCCACCGCGTTGAACGGCCACCGCGGACAGATCCTGAAGCCGGCCGACTGCCAGTACCTCAACTACGAAGGCGAGTACGCCGTCGTGATCGGCCGCACCTGCCGCAACGTGACGCCCGAAGAAGCGTGGGACTACATCGAAGGCTTCTGCCCCGCGCTCGACATGGGACTGCAGGACTTTCGCGACACCGATCAAGGCAGCATGCTGCGCGTGAAGGGCGCCGACACGCTGCTGCCGATCGGGCCTGGCCTGGTGCGCGGCGTGAATCTCTTCGAGCAGAAGTTGCGCACCTACGTCAACGGCCTCGTGGTGCAGGAGGCGCACATCGGCGACGAGACGATCTGGGGCCCGCACTACGTGATCGCCGACATCGCGCGCCACATCACGCTGCTGCAAGGCGACGTGATCCTGATGGGCACGCCGTGCCATTCGCGCAGCGTGAACCCTGGGCAGACGGTCGAGTGCGAGATTAGCGGGATCGGCCGCATCGCGGGCACCGTGGTGGCGATCGACCCGCCACGTGCCAGCGCCCTTCATGTCGGCCATGCGCCCACCGACAGCCCCGAGGTGCGCCGGGTCGCTTTTGGGTTCGATGAGCGCGTGCCAGATCGCTTCAAGCAGAACCTTCGCAGCGCCAACAACGCGTAGGCGGGTACCACGCCGCTCAAGATGGCGACGCACTCCAAGCGCCATCTGCAGGCGGTCGAGTTCTTCACCACCGTCAAGACGGCTTACGTGAAGCCTTGAGCGAACGGGGCCGCGGGCGCCGCAGCTCGCGATCCCACGGCGCCAGCGCGCCGCCGAAGCGCTCGGCCAGGAACTCGATCAGCAGCCGCAGCGCCTGCGGCTGGTGCCGGCGCGACAGGTACACGGCGTGGATGCCGAGCGGCTCGGGCTCGACGCCGGGCAGCAGCGGCACCAGCGCGCCGCCTGCAAACGCATCGCCGACGTAATAAGTGGGCAGCATCGCGATGCCCGCGCCGGCGAGCACCGCCTCGCGCAGCACGGCGGTTTCGTTGCAGAACAGCGAGCCTCCTACCGCCACCGTGAGCAGCTGGCCGTTGTGACGGAGCCGGTACTCGGCGCGTGCGCCGAACGCGTGCGTGATGCAGTTGTGCGCCTTCAGGTCCGCCGCGCTCTTTGGCGCGCCATGTCGCTGCAGATAGGCCGGCGCCGCGCACAGCACCGAGTTGCAGGTGCCCAGCCGCCGCGCGACAAAGCTCTCGTCGAGTGTGTTGGTGATGCGCACGGCCAGGTCGATGCGCTCGTCGACCAGATTGACCGCGCGGTCGATCACGAGCAGTTCCACGTCCACCCGTGAATGGCGCTGCTGGAACGCCACCACTGCCGCCGTCAGCTGCGCTTGCGCGAACGATAGGCTGGTGGTGACGCGCAGCTTGCCCACGGGCTCGCTGCGGCGCGCACCGGCGGCGGCGACGACCTCGTCGGCCATCTCCACCATGCGCCGGCAGCCTGACAACGCCTGCTGGCCGGCATCGCTCAGGCTCACGCGCCGCGTCGTGCGATGCAGCAAACGCGCGCCCAGCCATTGCTCGAGGCTGGCGATGTAGCGGCTCACCATCGCACGCGACAGCTCGAGCCGCTCGGCGGCGCCGGTGAGGCTGCCACGCTCGGCCACCTCGATGAAGACCCGCATCGCGGTCAGTCGGTCCATTGATTTGCTCGCTTGACGCGACAATCTGTCGCAGATTGGCCAGTTTATCGGTACTGGATCGGCCTTTAGAGTCCTCGGCATCGAGCCACCACGCAACAGGAACCCACGATGTCGATGATTCGTTTGCTCACCCGTCTGGCCGCGCCCGCACTCGCATTCGGCGTCGTTGCCGGACCCGCTGGCGCACAGGCGCCTGAGGCGGCGCTGACGCTGCAGGTCTACAACGCCGGGCCCAACAGCTTTCATGTCAACGCCGTGCTGGTGCTGGGCAAGACCGACGCGCTGCTGCTCGACACCGGCTTCACGCGTGCCGACGCATTGCGCATCGCGGCGATGGTGCTCGACAGCGGCAAGGCGCTGAAGACCATCTACATCAGCCAGGCCGACCCGGACTTCTACTTCGGCATCGAGGTGCTGAAGCAGTACTTCCCCGATGCCAAGGTGGTCGCGACCGAGCCCACGCTGAAGAAGATCCAGGCCACGCTGGCCACCAAGCTGCAGGTGTGGGGCCCTCGCATGGGTGCCAACGCGCCCAAGAACGTGCCGCTGCCCGAGGTGCTCGCCGGCAACACGCTCACACTCGAAGGGCAGACGCTCGAGATCCGCGGCCTCGACGACAGCCTGCCGCACCGCAGCTACGTATGGATCCCATCGATCCGTGCAGTGGCTGGCGGGGTGAACGTGTTTGCCGGCCTGCACCTGTGGACGGCCGACACGCAGACCGCGGCCGAGCGCGCCGCCTGGTCGAACAAGCTCACGAAGATGGCCGCGCTGAACCCGGTGACCGTCGTGCCCGGGCACTCAATGCCGGGCCAGAAGCAGGACGCGTCGCAGATCGCCTACAGCCAAGCCTACCTTGCGCGCTTCGAGTCCGATCTCGGCAAGGCGGCCAACAGCGCCGAGCTGATCGCCGTGCTGAAGAAGGCCTACCCCGACGCCGGCCTCGGCGTCGCGCTGGATATCGGCGCCAAGGTCAACAAGGGCGAGATGAAGTGGTGAGACGGTCGCCGTCCGCAAGAGGGAGCGGCGCGCCGATGTGTTTGCACCGCTTCGCGGTCTGAGCCCGATCGTGTTCATCTCGGGGCCGATCGTTTGATCAGATCGACGATCTCGGCGCGCACTTCATCATCGTGCCCCACCCACAGGTGGCCGCCGCGCTCGAAGCCGACGAACTTCGCGCCGGCGATCTGGTTCGCCGTGTACTCGGCAGCTGCGTAGGTGCCGAAGCCGTCGTCGCGCGCGCTGATCACGAGCGTCGGCGCGCGGATCGTGGTCAGCGCGTACGGCCCGAGACGTTTGCCGAGTCCCGTGTCGTCGCGCAGCCCGGCAATGCGCGTGGACACCGGCAGGATGCGGTCGGCCATGGCCTTCACGCGTGCGCGTTCCTCTGCGCTCGCGGCAGCGACCAAGTCGGGTGGCGTGGCCAGCACGTAGCGGATGACTTGGTCCCATGCGACGTGAAGACCGGCCCAGAACAGGAAGTCCGAGCCGAGCAGGCGCATCAGCAGCGCATCGAATCGGTCGGACTGTGGCGGCGCAGATTCGGCCACCGTGCGCGGCCTGTAGGCGATCGGCACCACGAGCACCAGCGCGCGGACGCGGTCGGGATGGCGGATCGCCGTTTGTAGCGCCGACGGAGCGCCTGCGGAGCCGCCCATCACTACCGCCTCGGCGATGCCCAGCGCATCGAGCAGGCATGCATGCGCATCGGCCTGCGCCTCGGGGGACGCATCGAGGGGCCGCGGCGTGCGCAGGTAGCCGAAGCGAGACATCGCGATCACGCGGATGCCGTGTTGCGTGAGCGGACGCGCGAACAGCATGCCCTGGTCATGGCCGCCGCCGCTGCCATGGACCATCAGCAGCGGAATTCCCTGGCCCGACTCTTGGTACTCGATCGGTCCGCAGCGCGTGGCCAGCACGACACTGCCTTGCGCGGCGCGCTCGGCGGCGCGCGCGAGGTCGCTGCGGAACCGTGCGTGGATCATGGCAGTTGCCACCCCCAACGCGGCAACGGTCGCCAGTACGACGCCGTGCGGGCGCTTCATGGCGGTGCCGTGCGACCGATCATCGTTGCCCCATGCGTCATGGAGATGCCCGGCACGCCAGTGCCGCCACCTGGCAAGACGGCGTCACGCCGGCACTGGATCGCGCGCACTTTCGCGCATCAGCAGCACCGGCACGCTCGCCAGACCGCTCACCAGCAGCAGCCAATCCTGCGGGACACGCAGCAGGAACGCGGCACTGCCGCCGATCAGCGACCAGGTCACCGGGATCACCAGCAGCCAACGAGGGACATGCCCGCGCGCCAACAGCAGAACACCGAAGGTGAAGATGGTGACCGGGCAAGGCGCAATGCCAAACATCGGCATCGCCGGGTACTCGCTGCCGGTAGCAAAGCCGATCATCGGATAGATCGCTGTGGCGTAGACCACGAACGACCAGCCGAGATACCTGGACAGCCCGTCGTTCGGCCCGAACACGAGGTGCCGCCTGACGACGGCAACGTGGAACACGATCAATCCCTGGAACACGAACATGAGCCCGAACGCCCAGGCCGCCTTGTTGATGCTGGTGAAATACGCCCAGTGGTACGCGATGCCCGTGAACAGCCACATCGCGGCCAAGATGCCGCCGATCAGCGGACCCGTCCGACTGTCAGGCTTTCTCAGCAGGAAGGGCAATCCCGCCGCCAGCAAGTAGGCCACCGCCCACGCAGGCCAGACCGCCGCGTTGTAGCGAGCGAAGACGTCAATGAACTGCTCGTGGGTAAAGGGCAACTGCACGGCGCTTCTCCGCACCCGAAGAGAATGGCACGGTACTCCTCGATGAACCGCCAACCTTGCGATAGCGCAACGCGAAGCATGTCGTGCCTGCGTACACAGCCGAGTTGCGAAGCTGAAGTCCTACTCCCTTCATTGCTCCCGGCTGTGGTCGAACCGGTCGCGTCGATTTCCGGCTTCGGTCATCAGCGGCGCGAGCAACGCGCGGCTCGAGTCGCATCGCCCAGAACACAAGTGGAGTCCAAGTGGCATTGCTGACCGGCATCGTGATCGGACTGGTGGTGGTCGCAGGCGTCGTGCTGGTCTGGCTGGGAAACGCGCGCTGGGCCGCTGCAAGCGAGGAGCTGCAGGCCAGGCTCGAAGCCTCGCGGTCCTCACCACAGCCCGCCCGGTACTCCAGCAGCGAGTTGGAAGGTCTTCCCGCCCCGGTGCAACGCTACTTCCGCAGCGCACTGACCCAAGGCCAGCCCATCGTGGCCGCTGCAGACGTGGTGCATACCGGCACGTTCAACTTGAGCGAGAGCGGTGAGCAATGGCGGCGATTCACCTCGCACCAACGCGTCGTCACCCGGCGCCCCGGATTCCTGTGGGACGGCCGCGTGGCCATGCTGCCGGGATTGGCGGTCAGGGTGCACGACGCGTACATCGCGGGCGAGGGAATCTTGCACCCGGCAATCTTGGGGCTGTTCTCGCTGATCGATCTGCGCGGAACCGGCGACGTGGCGCAGGGTGAACTCATGCGGTTCTTCGCTGAGGCGGCGTGGTACCCCACGGCGCTGCTGCCCAGTCAGGGCGTGAAATGGGAGCCGGTGGACGACTCGTCAGCGCGCGCGACGTTGCGTGACGGGACCATCGCGCTGACGATGACCTTCACCTTCGATGCCGAGGGGATGATCAAAACCGTGCGCGCGGACGCCCGCGGGCGCATGGTGTCCGGCAAAGTCGTCCCCACGCCCTGGGAGGGCCGTTGGTCCAACGTGCAGCGACATGGCGGCATGCGCGTGCCGATGACCGGTGAGGTGGCGTGGTTGACCCGCGATGGGCGCAAGCCCTACTGGCGCGGTTCGATTGTTTCATTGGGCTACGAGTTCGCGAGGTGATGCCCGTCGCTGTGCGCGGATCATTTGCGTCTAGCGACGCATCAAGCACATCTGGTTAGTTCGTTCGCCTCACAAACCGATCAGCCTCAGCGGCGCGGCAGGTACCAGCCGACGCGGCCCGCCGGACAGCAGCTGCACGTACATGTGCCCATCCACTTGCGGCGCCTCCGACAGGACAAGCCGATGGCGCTCGGTTGCATTCCAGAGGCGTCCTGACCGGCCCGCCGGTACGCACACGCGTGTGGTTGTGCGCGGACAGCGCCGCGCCCGGTGAGTGGCCTGTTCTTGATGTTTCCTAAGGAATCGAAGCGTCGGCTGAACGCCCGATCGTTCGTTCCCCTCCGAGCGAGCAGGCAGGCGATGGACGCCGGCCGCAGATCAGAAGGAGATGCCCATGAAGACCCCGAACCGGACCTCATTGACCGCCGCCGTCGCGGCCGCCGCGATGGCCGCAGCGCTCAGCGCCGCGGCGCTGGCACAGACCGCCACCCACGACCACGGCGCTGCCGCGCCGCACAAGCTCACGCTGAACCAGGGCCGCAAGTGGACCACCGACGCGCCGCTGCGCGCCGGCATGGGCCGCATCCGCGGCCTGGTGGAACCGCAACTCGGCGCCGCGCACGCCGGCAAGCTCACGCCCGCGCAGTACCGCGAGCTGGCCACGCAGGTGGAGACCGAGGTCGGCGGCATCGTCGCCAACTGCAAGCTCGAACCGAACGCCGACGCGATGCTACACCTGGTGATCGCCGATATCGGCGCGGGCACCGACGCGATGGCCGGCAAGGACGCCAAGACCCGTCCGGCGCTCGGTCTGGTCAAGTTGGCGCAAGCCGTGAACCAGTACGGCAACCACTTCGACCACCCCGGCTTCAAGCCGATCCGCAACGTTCATTGACGTCCCTGAAGGAGACCAAATCATGAAGTTCACGATTCCGCAAACCCTGCGACACGAACACGCGGCGCTGCACGAGCGGCTGCGACAGGCTACACAGGCCGGCGGCGAAGTCGGCGAGGCGGCCAAGACGCTGGCCCGTCTGATGCACCCGCACTTCGTCAAGGAAGACCAGATCGCGCTGCCGCCGCTGGGCCTGCTCGCGCCACTGGCCCGCGGTGAATGGAACGCCGAGATGGCCGAGGTGCTGACGCTCACCGAGCAACTCGAGGCCGAGTTGCCGCAGATGCTGGCCGAGCACCAGACCATCGTCGCGGCCTTGAACAAGCTGCGCGAAGCCGCCGCGCGCGCCGGCCGCAGCGAGATCGTCGCGTTCGCCGAAGCGCTGGTCGAACATGCACGCACCGAGGAAGAGGTGATGTATCCGGCGGCGGTGCTGGTGGGCCAGGTGGTGGGGCAACGGCTGGGCCCGCGTGCGAGCGCGCCGGCGTGAGAATGGCCGACATGCAGATGCCCTCCTTCTTCGACGAGGTGCCGGCGATCGTCGTCGCCGACCCGCTGGCCGAGACGCTCGGCGCGGCCGAGGGCGGGCTGATCGAGTACCGCTATGTCGACGCGGTCAAGCTGGCGGGCCACTCGTGTCCCACGGTGGCCGGCGCCTGGCTGATGACGCGTGCGGCGCTGGCGCGGCTGTACCCGGGCGAGACCCCGCGGCGCGGCGAGATCCGCGTCGAGTTGCGCCAGGCCCTCGACGAGGGCGTGGCCGGCGTCATCGCCAGTGTGGCGGGCCTGGTCACTGGCGCGGCCAACGAGGGTGGCTTCAAGGGACTCGCCGGCCGCTTCGCACGGCAAGGCCTGTTGCGTTTCGGCGTGGCGATGCATGGCGAGATCCGCTTCACACGGCTGGACACCGGAGGGTCGGTCGAGCTGTCGCACCGGCTGCAGGCGGTGCCGCGGCCCGCCTGCCTGAGCGAGCTGCTGCGCGATGCCGTGGCGCCGCAAGCGAGCGCCACGGCACGGCGTGCGTTCGCCGACGCATGGCAAGGCTGGGTGCGGTCGATCGTGATCGACCATACCGAAGACCCGGCGCTGATCGCGCTGGCGGCCTGAGCGGCATGGCGCGCCGCGAGATCGCGCCCGAGGTCTTCCTGGCCGGCGTGCCGCTGTTCAAGGCACTCGACGCCGCGACGCTGGCGCGCCTGGCGGCGGTCACCAAGCGGCGTGCACTCAAGCGTGGCGAGGTGCTGTTCCGCAAGGGCGATCCGGCCACCGGCATGTATGTCGTGGTCTATGGCGAGGTCAAGCTGATCGCGACCACGCCGGCGCGTGGGCCGCGCCTGGCGGGCATCGTCGGACCGGGACACAGCTTCGGCGAGCCGGTGATGTTCCTCGAGCGCCCGACCGTCGTCGACGCACAGGCCGCCAGCGATGCGCTGCTGCTGCATCTGCCCAAGGAGGCGGTGTTCGCGGAGATCGAGCGCAATCCGAAGTTCGCGCGCCGCATGATCGCCGGCCTGAGCCAGCGCATCGAGCGCTTGGTGCGCGAGCTGGACCGACAGGCGCTGGGCAGCGGCAGCGAGCGCTTCATCGACTACCTGCTGCGCCATGGCAAAGATCAGGCGGGCGCGTTTGTCGTGACGCTGCCGGCAGCCAAGGCCGAGATTGCTTCGCAGCTCAACCTCACGCCCGAGCACTTCTCCCGCATCCTGCACGAGCTGGCGCAAACCGGGCTGCTGCAGGTGCAGGGCCGGCGCATCACCGTGCCGGATCCGGCGCGGCTCCAGGCAGCGACCCGCTAAGCCCGCGCGCGCAGGCTACAAGTTCATGCCATGCCGCGCAGCCGGCTCATGTCGCCCGATCGTCAGAGTCTCGCGTCGCATTGGCCTGGGATGCTCGGAGACACCGTGGGACGATGTTGACTCATTCCCACTCGATGGTGGCCGGCGGCTTGCTCGACACGTCGTAGGTCACGCGGTTGATGCCGCGCACCTCGTTGATGATGCGGCCCGACACCTTCTTGAGCAGCGCGTAGGGCAGCTCGGCCCAGTCGGCGGTCATGAAGTCGCTGGTCTGAACCGCGCGCAGCGCCACCACGTGGTCGTAGGTGCGGCCGTCGCCCATCACGCCCACGCTCTTGACCGGCAGGAACACCGCAAAGGCCTGGCTCGTCAGCTCGTACCAGGTCTTGCCGCTGGGCTCGTCGACGGTCTTGCGCAGCTCCTCGATGAAGATGTGGTCGGCGCGGCGCAGCAGATCGGCGTACTCGCGCTTCACCTCGCCGAGGATGCGCACGCCCAGCCCCGGACCGGGGAACGGATGGCGATACACCATGTCGTGCGGCAGACCGAGCGCAACGCCCAGCTCCCGCACCTCGTCCTTGAACAGGTCGCGCAGCGGTTCGAGCAACTTCAAGCCCAGCGTCTCGGGCAGGCCGCCGACGTTGTGGTGGCTCTTGATCGTGGTGGCCTTCTTGGTCCTGGCGCCGCCCGACTCGATGACGTCGGGGTAGATGGTGCCCTGCGCGAGCCACTTGGCGCGCACGAGTTTCTTCGCCTCGCGCTGGAACACCTCGACGAACTCGCGGCCGATGATCTTGCGCTTGGCCTCTGGATCGCTCACGCCCTTGAGCGCGCCGAGAAACGGCTCGCTCGCATCGACGTGCACCACCTTCGCGTGCAGGCGGCCCGCGAACATCTCCATCACCAGCGCCGCTTCGTTCAGGCGCAGCAGCCCGTGATCGACGAACACGCAGGTGAGCTGCTCGCCGATGGCGCGATGGATCAGCGCCGCCGCCACGCTCGAATCCACGCCGCCTGACAGGCCCAGGATCACCTCCTCGTCGCCCACCTGCTCGCGGATGCGCGCCACCGCTTCGGCGATGTGGTCGCGCATGATCCAGTCGGGCCGGGCGCCGCAGATGTCGAGCACGAAGCGCTCGAGCATCGCGCGGCCCTGCAGCGTGTGCGTGACTTCCGGATGGAACTGCACGCCATAGAAGCGCCGCGCCTCGTCGGCGATGCCGGCGATCGGGCAACTGGGCGTGCTGGCCATCAGCTTGAAGCCCGGCGGCAGCGCGGTCACCTTGTCGCCGTGGCTCATCCACACCTTGAGCATGCCGTGGCCCTCGGCGGTGCGGAAGTCCTCGATGCCATCCAACAGCTTCGTGTGCCCGCGCGCCCGCACCTCGGCATAGCCGAACTCGCGGTGGCTGCTCGCCTCCACGTCGCCGCCGAGCTGCACGGTCATCGTGAACATGCCGTAGCAGATGCCGAGCACCGGCACACCGAGCCGGTACACCACGTCGGGTGCGCGCAGCTCCTGCGCCTCGTAGGTGCTGGCGTGGCTGCCCGACAGGATGATCCCCTTCGGGGCGAACTCGCGGATGAACGCATCCGACACGTCGTTGGGGTGGATCTCGCAGTAGACGTGTGCCTCGCGCACGCGACGCGCGATCAGCTGCGTGACCTGCGAGCCGAAGTCGAGGATCAGGATCTTGTCGTGCATGTCATTGGCGCCCGGCCGCCCGAAGCCAATGACGCGCCCCCTCGGGGGGCAGCGAGCGGAGCGAGCGTGGGGGCACGGTTATGGGGGTCATGCGGAGACGGGCTGCGCGCGCAGACTCTGGTGGGTACGGAAAAAGCGCCAGGCGACGATCGCCGCCGTGAGCTGCAGCGCCGCACAGACGAAGAACGGCAGGCCGATCAGCCAGTCGCCCGGCGGCCGGTGCGCCACCCAGCGCAGCAGTTCCAGCGCGACCACCGGTGCAAACACCGCCATCAGGCTGCTCAGCGAGGTCACCGCGCCCAGGGTCTGGCCCTGACGCGTCGAGTCGGCCGCGTTGGACACGATGCTCTGCATCGCCGCCTGCGCCGTGCCGCCGATCAGACCCAGCAGGATCACCGCATAAAGCATCCAGCCCTGCGTGGCGAGGCCGAAGCCCAGGTACGACAACGCCGCCACCGAAAGCCCGGCCACCGCCAGCTGCTGCGGCGTGAAGCGCGCCAGCAAGGGCCTGAGCAGCACGCCCTGGCTGATGGCCGACACCACGCCCACCGCGAACAGCGACCAGCCGACCTGGCCCGGTCCCCAGCCGAACTTGAACTTGGTGTACAGCACCCAGCTCATGTGCAGCATGAACTGCGCGAGGCTGGCCAGCGCGATCACCCACACCAGCGCACCCACACCCTTGAGTGCGGCCAGCCCCTTGAGCGCCGCCACCGGATTGGCGCGCCGCCATTCAAACGCCCGGCGGCGCTCCTTGGGCAGCGACTCGGGCAACACGAAGAAGCCGTAGCACCAGTTGAGCAGCGCCATCGAGCCGGCCACGACGAACGGCAGCCGCACGTCGATATCGCCCAGGATGCCGCCGATCACCGGCCCGAGGATGAAGCCGATGCCGAACATCGCGCCCATCAGGCCGAAGCGGCGCGCACGCTCCTCGGGCGGCGAGATGTCGGCCACGTAGGCGTTGGCGATCGAGATGTTGCTCTGCATCGCGCCCGAGAACATGCGCACCGCCACCAGCATCCAGAGCGCCGTGGCCGCCGCGGTGACAAAGAAGCTCAGCGCCAGGCCGGCAAAGCCGAGCAGCAGCACCGGGCGCCGGCCGAAGCGATCGGACAACGCGCCGAGGATCGGCGAGCCGAAGAACTGCGCGATGCCGAAGGTCAGCGTCACTGCAAGGAAGCCGAGCGTCTGCTCGTCGTTGCTCGCCGTGAACTGCCCCACGATGTGCGGCAGCACCGGCACCATCAGTCCGATGCTGATCATGTCGATCAGCACCACGACCATGATGAAGGGCATCGCGGCCTGGCGTTGCGCCTTGGCGGGCGGTTCGGTCGATGAAGTCTGCGCCACTGCGGGGGGCGAATCAGCCAAGGGTCATTCCATCCGGTAGTTCGGCGCTTCCTTGGTGATCTGCACGTCGTGCACGTGGCTCTCGCGCACGCCCGCGGTGGTGATCTCGACGAACTCGGCCTTGCGCTGCATCTCTTCGATGGTGGCGCAGCCGCAGTAGTGCATCGAGGCGCGCAGGCCGCCGGCGAGTTGGAAGATCACTGCCACCACCGATCCCTTGTACGGCACCTGGCCTTCGATGCCCTCGGGCACCAGCTTGGCCGTGTTGGGGTTGTGGGCGTTGTCTTCCTGGAAGTAGCGATCGGCGCTGCCTTGCTGCATCGCGCCGAGCGAGCCCATGCCGCGGTAGCTCTTGTAGGTGCGACCCTGGTAGAGAATGGTCTCGCCGGGCGCCTCTTCGGTGCCAGCGAACATGCTGCCCATCATCACGCTGTCGGCGCCGGCCGCGATGGCCTTGGCGAGGTCGCCCGAGAAGCGCACGCCGCCGTCGGCGATCAACGGCACGCCGCTTCCCTTGAGCGCATTGGCCACGACCTCGATCGCGTAAATCTGCGGCACACCCACGCCGGTGACGATGCGCGTGGTGCAGATCGAGCCGGGACCGATGCCCACCTTGACTGCGTCGGCGCCGGCCTCGGCCAGCGCAGTGGCAGCCGCCGCGCTGGCGATGTTGCCGCCGATCACGTCCACCTTGGGATAGTTGCGCTTGACCCAGCGCACGCGGTCGATCACGCCGGCCGAGTGGCCGTGCGCGGTGTCGACGACGATCGCATCGACGCCGGCCTTCACCAGCAACTCGACCCGCTCCTCGGTGCCCTCGCCCACGCCCACCGCGGCGCCGACGCGCAACTGGCCTTGCGCATCGCGCGCCGCATCGGGGAAGCTGGTCTGCTTCGTGATGTCCTTCACGGTCATGAGGCCGCGCAGTTCGAACGCATCGTTGACCACCAGCACGCGCTCGAGCTTGTGCTTGTGCATCAGCGCCTTGCCTTCGTCGATGGTGGCGCCTTCGCGCACCGTGATCAGGCGCTCGCGCGGCGTCATGATCTCGCGCACCGGCGCGTCCATGCGCGTTTCAAAGCGCAGGTCGCGGTTGGTGACGATGCCCACCACCGTTTTGCCCTGCAGCACCGGGAAGCCGGAGATGCCGTGCTGCCTTGACAAGGCCAGCACCTCGCGCACCGGCATGTCGGGCGTGATGGTGATCGGATCTCGCAGCACGCCGGACTCGTAGCGCTTGACGCGTGCGACCTCGGCGGCCTGGGATCGGGGCGCCAGGTTCTTGTGCACGATGCCGATACCGCCTTCTTGCGCGATGGCGATGGCCAGGCGGGCTTCCGTCACGGTGTCCATCGCAGCGGACACCAGCGGCAGGTTGAGGTTGATGTTGCGGGACAGCCGGGTGGCCAGGCGCGTGTCGCGCGGCAGCACCTGCGAAAACGCCGGCACCAACAACACATCGTCGAAGGTGAGCGCTTTGCCGAGAAGGCGCATGGGAAAAGCTCCAGACGCAAAACGGGATTATAGGGACCGGCCTGTGCGGTATTTCCCACAGCACCAGCGCCCGACGGCTCGCTCCGAGGTCTCCACCAGAGGGCACCGCTACACTTTGCCCCGACCGGCCGCTCTCGCCGGATGTCGGAGTGCTGCAATGCGCTTGCACGCTTGGGTCCTTGTGGGTTGTACCGTGCTGCTGGCCGCGCTGCCGGCCGCGGCGCAATGGAAATGGAAAGACGCGCGTGGCCAGATCGTGATCAGCGACGTGCCGCCGCCGCGCGACATCCCCGAACGCGACGTGCTGCAGAAGCCGGACCTCGTCGTGCGCAAGAGCGCAGGACAGCCGGAGCCGGCCGCGAGCGCACCCGTGGTGCAAGCCGTGGCCAAGGCCAAGGTCGACCCGGAGCTCGAGGCGCGCAAGAAGAAGGCCGAGCAGGAGCAGACCGACAAGGTCAAGGCCGAGGAAGAAAAGGTCGCCCAGCAACGCGCCGAGAACTGCAAGCGCGCGCGTGCCCACATGGCCTCGCTCGACTCCGGGCTGCGCCTGTCGCGCACCAACGAAAAAGGCGAGCGCGAGATCCTCGACGACAAGCAGCGCGCCGACGAGATGAACCGCACGCGTCAGATCATCGCGTCGGATTGCCGCGGGTCCTGACCACCGCGGGCTTCGCCCGCCGCACGCCGTCGCGCCGGTAGCGCTGGCGTCGCGCCTCCTTGGGATCGACCAGCAGGCCACGCGTCAGCTCGACACGATCGCCATCGCGCAGCCGGGTGTCGAGCGCGGCCTTCCTGCCCCAGATGCCGGCCTGCAGCGCATCGACGGCTGCGGCACTCAAGCCTGACAACACGCCGCTGGCGCGCACCGCGTCGGCCAGCGACGCACCCTCGTGCAAGTCGAGTGCGACGATGCGCACGTCGTGCGGCGCCGCGGCGTACACCACCTCGACGTGCACGGTGGCCGGCTCACCGGCTGCCATAGACCTGCTCGGCGCGCTGCACGAAACGATCGACCAGGGTGTTCGCCACCTTGTCGAACACCGGGCTCAGCACCGCCTCGAGCGGCTTGTTGGCAAACGCGTAGTCGAGTTCGAACTCGATGCGGCAGGCACGCTCCTGGCCGTCGTCGGACGCGGCACCGGCCCTGCCGATCGGCTGAAACTGCCACATGCCGTCGAGCATCGAGAACGGCCCATCGACCAACTGCACGAGCACCGAACGCGCAGGCACGTGTGTGTTGCGCGTGGTGAACGCGTGGCGCACGCCGGCATACGCCAGATGCAGGCGGGCGGTCATCGTGTCGCCGCTGTCCTCGAGCACCTCGGCGCGTTCGCACCACGGCAGGAACTGCGGATAGCGGTCGATCCCGACCACGAGGTCGTACATCTCGCGCGGCGAGTACCACAGCAGGATCGATTTCTGCACGCGCTTCATACAATGACCGCAATTCTAGAGACCGCTTCTGCAATGACCGCCCCCGCGCTCACTTCGTTGGCCCCCTGCTCGGGGCGCCTGGCTTCGGGCGGCCGGGCGCCACTGGCATGACCGCCCCGATCGCCGAGAACCGGCGCGCACGCCATGACTACCTGATCGAGGAGCGGTTCGAAGCGGGCGTGGTGCTGGAGGGCTGGGAGATCAAGGCGATCCGCGCCGGCCAGGTGCAACTCACCGACGGCTACGTGACGATCCGCGACGGCGAGTTGTTCCTGATCGGCTGCCGCATCAACGCGCTGCGTTCGGCATCGACCCACGTGCACCCGGAAGCCGACCGCACGAAAAAACTCCTGATGCACAAGGACGAGATCCGCCGCCTGGTCGGCAAGGTGGAGCAGCGCGGCTACACGCTGGTGCCGCTCAACCTGCACTACAAGGGCGGCCGCGTCAAAGCGGAGATCGCGCTGGCCAAGGGCAAGGCGCAACACGACAAGCGCGAGACCGAGAAGAAACGCGATTGGGAACGTGAACGCGGACGGCTGATGAGACAGAAGGTCTCGTCTCCGGCCAAGGGCTGAACGCTCACTCGCTGGCGAGAAGCTTCACCGCACGCTGAACGCCCTCGCCCACCGGCACGCCGAGTGTGCGCAACGCCGCCTCGGCACCGGCGATGGCGCCCAGGATCATCGCCGGGTTGCAGTCGCCGAGATGGCCGATGCGAAACGCCCGCCCGGTGAGCGGCCCGAGACCGCCGGCCATCGCCACTTGAAAGCGCTCGCGCGCCACCTCGCGCAGCGTCTCGATCTCGACCGTGCCCGGCTTGACGGCAATCGTGGTCACCGACACCGAGCGGCTCGCCGGCTGTTGCGCAAAGAAGTCGACCGCGCCGCCCTCGCGCCAGCCGTCGACAGCCGCATGCACCGCGCCGGCCAGCCGGGCATGGCGTGCCCACACCGCGCTCAACCCTTCGCGATCGATCAACTGCAACGCCGCCTCGAGCCCGAACATCAGGTTCTGCGGCGGCGTGCCGCAGAACTTGCGATAGGACATCGCGTCCTTGCGCCGCACCCAGTCCCAGTAGAAGCGCGGCGCGGGATTGCGTTGCGCCACGGCCATCGCCTTGTCGTTGACCGCGACAAAGCCGACGCCAGGCGGGCACATCAAGCCCTTTTGCGACGCGCCCACCGACACGTCGACGCCGAGCTCGTCCATCGCGAACGGTGCGGCGGCCAGCGATGCCACGACGTCGGCCACCAGCAGCGCCGGATGCTTCGCGGCATCAAGCGCGCGGCGGATGCTGCCCGGCTCGCTCGTCACGCCGCTGGCGGTGTCGGTGTGCACCACGAACACAGCCCGGATCTCGTGCGCGCTGTCGTCACGCAGCGCCTGCTCGAGCGCATCGGCATCGATCGGCCAGCCCTCGCGCCATGGCGTGCGCACCACGCGCCGGCCGAGCGCTTCGGTCTGCACCGCCCACGATTCCGAGAAGTGCCCGGTGCCGGCGATCAGCACCGCTTGCCCGGGGGCTGCCAGGTTCTCGACCACCGCCTCCCAGACGCCGTGGCCGTTGCAGGCATAGAGAAACACCTCGGCCTGCTCGCTGTGCAGCAGGCTTCGCAGCCCTTGCTCCACGGCCACGATGTTGGCGTCGACGCGCGGATCGCCCAGATCCATCGGCTGCACGCTCATCGCATGCAGCACGGCATCGGGCAACGGGGTCGGGCCGGGCGAGTGGAGGAAACGGCGGCCAGGCAGGCGGATCGGCTGTGTCATGCGCCGATGGTACGGCGCGCGCCAACCTAACGTTTCTTGTCGATGAACGCCTGCACGCCGTCGAGCGCGCATGCATCCATCATGTTGCACGCCATCGTGCGGCCGGCGTCGTCGTAGGCCGCGGCGATGCCGGTCTCGAGCTGGCGGTAGAACAGCGCCTTGCCCATCGCGACGGCCACGCGCGGCTTGGCGACGATGCTGTCCACCAGCGACGCCACCTCGGCGTCGAGCGCGTCGCCATCCACCACGCGATTGACCAGGCCCTTGTCCAGCGCTTGCTGCGCCGAGATGAAATCGCCGGTGACCAGCATCTCGAACGCCGCCTTGCGCGGCACGTTGCGCGACAGCGCCACGCTCGGCGTGCTGCAGAAGAGGCCGAGGTTGACGCCGCTGACAGCAAAGCGCGCGTCGCGCGATGCGACGGCGAGGTCGCACATCGCCACCAGTTGACAACCTGCCGCGGTGGCGATGCCCTGCACGCGTGCGATCACCGGCACCTGCAGCCGCTGGACCGTCATCATCATGCGGCTGCACTGGGCGAACAGCTTCTCGTAGTAGTCGAGCGACGGCCGGGCCCGCATCTCCTTCAGATCGTGGCCGGCGCAAAACGCCTTGCCGGTGGCGCCGATCACCACCGCCCGCGCCTGCTCGTCGGCAGCCACGCGCTCGAGTGCCGACTGCATCGCATCGAGCATGGCCTCGGACAGTGCGTTGAACGACTGCGGGCGGTTCAGCGTGAGCGTGATCACGCCGCGCGTGTCGCGCTCGAACAGCAGCGGAAGGTCATGGGCCAGCATGGCAGGTCGATCCTATTCGATCGCCGAGACCGACCGCGCGCGCTCACGCAACGCAAACTTCTGGATCTTGCCGGTCGAGGTCTTGGGAATCTCCTCGAAGCGGATCTCCCTGGGCACCTTGTAGCCGGCGAGCAGCGACTTGCAGTGCGCGATCAACTCCGGCGCATCCACCGCGGAGCCCGGCTTCAGCTCCACGTAGGCCAGCGGCGTCTCACCCCACTTGGGATCGGGCTTGGCCACCACAGCGCACGCCAGCACCGCCGGATGGCGGTACAGCGCGTCTTCAACCTCGAGCGAGCTGATGTTCTCGCCGCCCGAAATGATCACGTCCTTGCTGCGATCCCTGATCTTCACGTAACGGTCGGGCTCCATCACACCGAGGTCGCCGCTGTGGAACCATCCACCGGCAAACGCCTTGTCGGTGGCTTCCGGGTTCTTCAGATAACCCTTCATCACGATGTTGCCGCGGAACATGATCTCGCCCATGGTCTGGCCGTCGGACGGCACCTCGTGCAGGGTTTCCGCATCGAGCACTGTCATTCCTTCTTGCAGCACGTAGCGCACGCCCTGGCGGCCGTTGAGCCGGGTCTGTTCCGACAGGGTTTGCCCTGACCAGTCGGGTCGCTTCACCGCCACCGCCGCCGGGCCGTAGGTCTCGGTGAGCCCGTAGACGTGGGTGATGTCGAAGCCGATCTGTGCCATGCCTTCGATCATCGCGGCCGGCGGCGCCGCGCCGGCGACCATGCCGCGCACCTTCTGGCGGATGCCTTGGCGCCACTCGGCGGGTGCGTTGACGATCAGGTTGTGCACGATCGGCGCGGCGCAGTAGTGATCGACGCCGTGCTCGCGCATCGCATCGAGGATGGCCTTGGCCTCGACCCGGCGCAGGCATACGTGCGTGCCGCCGAGCATCGCCACGGTCCAGGGAAAACACCAACCGTTGCAGTGGAACATCGGCAGCGTCCACAGATACTTTGGAAAGTGCGGCATGGTCCAGGTGAGCGCGTTGCACGCCGCGTTCAGATAGGCGCCGCGATGGTGGGTCACCACGCCCTTGGGGTCGCCGGTGGTGCCGCTGGTGTAGCTGACGGAGATCGCATCCCACTCGTCGGCCGGGCCCTCCAGCCGCGGCAGCGGCTCGTGCGCGGCCAGCAGCGCTTCGTACTCGTGCGTGCCGACCCGCTCGCCCGCACCGCCGTACTGGCTGTCGGCCACGTCGACCACCACCGGCACCCGGCCATGCTCCTGTTGCAGCAGATGCAGCGCCTTGGCGATCACCGGCGAGAACTCGGTGTCGGTGAGCAGCACCCAGGCCTCGCAGTGGTTCATCTGCCAGGCCAGCAGCGGTGCATCGAGCCGCGTGTTCAAGGTGTTGAGCACGGCGCCCAGTGCCGGCACCGCATAGTGCGCCTCGATCATCTCCGGCGTGTTGGACAGCATCGCGCTCACCGTGACGCCGGGCCCGACACCCAGCGCGCGCAGCGCGGCGGCCAGCCGCGCCGATCGCTCGCGCGTCTGCGCCCAGGTGTAGCGGCGCGCGCCGTGTACCACGGCGGTCACGTCGCCAAACACTTCGCCGCTGCGCTCGACGAAGCTCACCGGACTCAACGGTGCGTGGTTGGCGGCGCGCGGCGCCAGCCCTTGCTCATAGATGCTCATTGGAATCCTCCGTGCCTCGCGCTGCGGGCAGCCCCTTCGGAGCGGCCGGTCAAGGGATCATGGCCGGTCTCCTCGATGCGGGCCGAGCCGCTGCCCCGACTCCAATGCTGCAGCGCGTTCTGTCACTCAGCGGACAGTGCAAGCGCGCATTGCAAGATCGGAACCGCCCACCTATAACCCGAGCGACTTGGCGCCGCTGATCAACGAGCGCGTGCCCACAACCACAACATGGCAGAACCCGTCAGCGCAAACGTTGCATCGTCCGGCGGCACTGCTCTGCTCAGCGTGCGCGACGTGTCGGTGCGCTTCGGCGGCATCGTGGCGCTCGACAGCGTGAGCTTCGACGTCCAGCGCGGAGACATCTGCGGGCTGATCGGACCCAACGGCGCCGGCAAGACCACGCTCTTCAACTGCATGAGCCGGCTGTACCAATACCAGTCGGGCGACATCCTGGTGGAGGGCCGCTCGCTCACCCACGTGCCGATCCACCGCATCGCCGAGCTCGGGCTCGGGCGCACGTTCCAGAACCTGGCGATGTTCCGCACGCTCTCCGTCACCGACAACGTCATGGTCGGCGCGCATTCGCACTCTTCGGCGGGTTTCGTGTCGAGCGCGCTGCGGCTGCCGAAAGTCGGCGCCGAGGAAAAGCGGCTGCGCGAGCGCGCACACGAGATCATGGACTACCTGGGCCTGCTGCCGTTCGCCAACCGGCCAGCGGGCGACCTGCCGTTCGCCACTCAGAAGCGCGTGGAACTCGGGCGCGCTCTGGCGGCCCAACCCAAGCTGCTGATGCTCGACGAACCGGCCGCGGGCCTCAACCACGAGGAGCTCGAGGCACTCGACGACGTGATCCGCGACATCCGAGACCGCTACAAGATCACCGTGCTGCTGGTGGAGCACCACATGAGTCTGGTGATGAGCCTGTCGGACCACATCGTGGTGCTGAACTTCGGTCGCAAGATCGCCGAGGGGTCGCCGGCACAGATCCAGAACCACCCGGACGTCATCGAGGCCTATCTGGGGGCCACGAATCAAGACACCCCTGGGCCTGCGGCCCCGCCCATCCGAGAGGGGGTGAGCGCCTTCGCGCGGTCGGGCGGCGCTCATGCCTAACCTGCTCGAGGTCAAGGGCCTGAAAGCCACCTATGGTCCCACCGAGGTGCTGCACGGCATCGACTTCGGCCTCGAGCCGGGCCGCATCACCGCGATCCTCGGCGCCAATGGCGCCGGCAAGACCACCACGCTGCGCGCCATCTGCCAGATGGTGCGCACCGCGGGCAGCGCCCTGTTCGAGGGCCAGCAGCTGGTGGGCCGCGCCACCGAGGAGGTGGTGCGCCTGGGCGTGGCGCACGTGCCCGACGGGCGCGGCACGTTCACCGCGCTGTCGGTGGAAGAAAACCTGCGCCTCGGCGCGCACGTGCGGCGCGACAAGGATCGCATCGCCGGCGACATTGACAAGATGTACTCGCGTTTTCCCCGGCTCGGCGAGCGCCGCCACCAGCAGGCCGGCACGCTGTCCGGTGGCGAGCAGCAGATGCTGGCGATCAGCCGCGCGCTGATGCTCCGGCCCAAGCTGCTGCTGCTCGACGAGCCGTCGTTCGGCCTGGCCCCCAAGATCGTCGCCGAGATCTTCCGCATCCTGCGCAGCATCAACAGCGAAGACCAGGTCAGCATGCTGCTAGTGGAACAGAACGCCAAGCTGGCACTCGAACTGGCCGACCAGGCCTACCTGCTCGAGACCGGCCGCGTCGCGATGGCCGGCACTTCCGCGCAGCTGATGGCCGACGAGTCGGTGCGCCGAGCCTACCTGGGAGTCTGAGCAGTGGAAGGCGTCATCCATCAGATCTTCTCCGGCCTGGCCAACGGCTGCATCTACGGCTCGATCGCACTCGCGCTGGTGATGATCTACCAGGCCACGCACCACCTCAATTTCGCGCAGGGCGAGATGGCGACCTTCAGCACCTTCATCGCCTGGGCGCTGATCCAGAAGGGCATGCCGTACTGGGTGGCGTTCGGCCTCACGTTCGCGGTGTCGTTCGTCGGCGGGCTGGTGATCCAGCGCACCATCCTGCGCCCGATGGAGAAGGCGCCGGTGCTGACCAACGTGTGCGTCTTCATCGGCCTGCTGCTGATCTTCAACGCGTTCTCCGGCTGGTTCTTCGACCACACGGTGAAAGCGTTCCCCAGCCCGTTCGCGCAGGAAGGCATCCTGAGGACCGCGTTCTTCTCGGCGCACGAGTTCGGATCGTTCCTCGTCATGCTGGCGGTGCTGCTGGCGCTGTTCGCGTTCTTCCGCTTCACGCCGATCGGCCTGGCGATGCGCGCGGCGGCGCAGAACCCCGACTCGGCGCGGCTGGTGGGCATCCGCGTGTCATGGATGCTCGCCGTCGGCTGGGGCCTGGCGGCGGCCATCGGCGCGATCGCCGGCATGATGGTGGCGCCGATCGTGTTCCTCGATCCCAACATGATGGCCGGCATCCTGCTGTACGGCTTTGCCGCCGCGCTGTTGGGCGGTGTCGACAACCCGTGGGGCGCGGTGGTTGGAGGGCTGATCGTCGGCGTGCTGGAGAACCTGCTCGGCGCCTACGTGATCGGCACCGAGCTCAAGCTCACCGTGGCCTTGGTGCTGATCGTCGGCACGCTGACGCTGATGCCGAGCGGCTTGTTCGGCAAGCACGTGGTGACGCGTGTCTGAGCGCATGGCGATGAACAAACAGCGCATTCTGTGGATCGGCATGGCGCTGCTGCTGGTGGCGGCGCTGGTGCTGCCGTTCCTGGTCAAGAACTACCGCGTGTTCCAGTTCAACCTGGTGCTGGTGTACGCGGTCGCCATCCTCGGCCTGAACATCCTGACCGGCTTCAACGGCCAGATCTCGCTCGGCCACGGCGCGTTCTATGCCATCGGCGCCTACGCGGCGGCGATCCTGATGGACCGGGTCGGCATGCCGTACTGGCTCACGCTGCCGTTCTCCGGCGTGCTGTGCTTCGTGCTCGGCTTCCTCATGGGCTTTCCGGCGCTGCGCCTGGCGGGGCACTACCTCGCGGTGGCCACGCTGGCCCTGGCGTTGGCGATCCCGCAACTGCTCAAGTACAAGCACCTGGAGGAATACACGGGTGGCGTGCAGGGCATCGTGCTCGTCAAGCCCGATCCGCCGTTCACCTTCCGCTTCCTCGACCAGCCGCTCAGCGCCGACCGCTGGCTCTATTTCTTCACGCTCGCGGTCACCATCGTGATGTTCGTGCTGGCGTGGAACCTGCTGCGCGGCCGCGTCGGGCGCGCGCTGATCGCCATCCGGGACCACCCGATCGCCGCGGCGGCCATGGGCATCAACCTGCCGATGTTCAAGTCGCTCACCTTCGGCGTGTCGGCCGCGTTCACCGGCGTGGCCGGCGCGCTGGGTGCTGTGGTGATCGCCTTCGTCTCGCCCGACAGCTTCACCGTGGCACTGTCGATCTTCCTGCTGGTCGGCGTGGTCGTCGGCGGCCTGGCGTCGATCCCGGGCGCGTTCTTCGGCGCCATGTTCATCCAGTTCGTGCCGAACATCGCCGACGAGCTGTCGAAGTCGGCGCCGGCGGCGATCTATGGCTTCTTGCTGATCCTTCTGATGTATCTGATGCCCCTCGGCGTGATGGGCATGGTGCGCAAGCTGTGGGCACGTTGGCAGCCGGGTGCGGCGCGCTCGCAACTCAACGTCAAGCCCGGCACTTCCCTCCCTGTTCCACCTGACCTGACAAAGGAGTCGACGACATGAAGCTCAGGCATCTCAGTTTGGCCGTCGCGGGCATCGCCGCCGCCGCGATCAGTGTCTCAGCGTTGGCGCAGAAGAAGTACGACAGCGGCGCCACCGACAGCGAGATCAAGATCGGCGACATCAAGCCCTACTCAGGCCCGGCTTCGGCCTACGGCACCATCGGCAAGGCGATCGGTGCGTACTTCGACAAGGTCAATGCCGAAGGCGGCATCAACGGGCGCAAGATCAAGCACATCTCGCTCGACGACGGCTACAACCCCGCCAAGACGGTGGAGCAGGCGCGCAAGCTGGTCGAGGAAGAGGAGGTGCTGTTCGTCTTCAACCCGCTGGGCACGCCGCCCAACACGGCGATCCAGAAGTACATGAACAGCAAGAAGGTGCCGCAGCTGTTCGTGGCCACCGGGGCCACCAAGTGGGGCAATCCGAAGGAGTTCCCCTGGACGATGGGCTGGCAGCCCAACTACCAGACCGAAGGCAAGATCTACGCGGCGCACATCCTCGAGACCAAGCCCAACGCCAAGATCGGCATCCTGTTCCAGAACGACGACTACGGCAAAGACTACGTCAAGGGCCTGGAAGACGGCCTGGGCGACAAGGCCAAGACGATGATCGTCTCGAAGGTGTCGTACGAGGTCACCGACCCCACCGTCGACAGCCAGATGGTCACGCTCAAGGGCTCGGGCGCCGACACCTTCTTCAACGTGACGACGCCGAAGTTTGCCGCGCAAGCGATCAAGAAGGCGGCCGAGATCGGCTGGAAGCCGACGCACTACCTGAACAACGTGTCGGCCTCGGTCGGCTCGGTGTTGACCCCGGCGGGCCTGGACAACGCCGTGGGCCTGATCACGACGGCGTACCTGAAGGACCCCACTGATCCGCAATGGGCCAACGACAAGGGCATGCAGGAGTGGAAGGCCTGGATGGGCAAGTACTACCCGAGCGGCGACCTGAAGGACGGTAGCAACGTCTACGGCTACTCGGTGGCGCAGACGGTGGTGCAGGTGCTCAAGCAGTGCGGCGACAACCTGACCCGGGAGAACGTGATGAAGCAGGCGGCCAGCCTCAACATGACGCTGCCGCTGACGCTGCCCGGCGTCAACGTGAAGACAGGCCCCAGCGATTTCTACCCGATCGAGCGCGAGCAGCTCGCGCGCTTCGACGGCAAGACCTGGGTGCTGTTCGGCAAGGTGTACGACCCGTCCGGGAATTGACCCACCCCCGAGGCGCCCTGGCGGGCGCCTCCCCCTCGAGGGGGCTGAGCCCGGACACCAAAGGTCCAGTGGACCTTTGGTGCCTGGCGAAGGGCCGGGCCACTGGCCCGGCGCGGCCTGCAAGGCACGCCGGCGGCCTGGCAGAGCCAGATCCGCGGCGTCTGCCTGACGAACGCCGGGCCCTTCGGGACCCGGCTTCATTCATCCGCGCGCGGCGCGGTCTTTCTGGTTCTGTGCCTCGATGCGCTCGCGCGCCTCCCGCCACTGCGCATCGCTCCACTGGCGCAGCTCGTAGAAGTTGCCGCCGCTGGCCAGCGCGTTGCCGCCGTCCATCATGACGCTCTGGCCGGTGAGCCAGTCGCACTGGCCCGGCGCCATCAGGAAGGTGGCCAGGTGCTGCAGCTCGGCAAACGTGCCGGGCCGCGCCATCGGGTTGCGCTCCTTGCTGCGTGCGCCGGGCTCCTCGCCGGGGTTCAGCCGCTTGCTCATGCCCTCGGTCGGGATCTCGCCCGGGCCCACCGCGTTGAGCCGGATGCCGTACTGGGCCCACTCGACCGCGAGCGACTTGGTCATCACGTCGATGCCGGCCTTGCTCATGGCCGACGGCACCACGTAGGGGCTGCCGTTGTCGACCCAGGTGGTGATGATGCTCATCACGTTGCGGCACGGCTGGCCCGGTTGCCACTGCCCTGCCTTGGCCTGCGCCACCCAGCGTTTACCGACCGCCTGCGTGACGTAGAAGCTGCCGTGGAACACGATGTTGGCGATGGCATCGAACGCACGCGCCGACAGGCTCTCGGTGGGCGCGATGAAGTTTCCGGCGGCGTTGTTGACCAGGCCGGTGAGACCGCCACCTTCGAACAGCGCCTGCACCATCTCTTCGACCGCCGGCGCCACGCGAATGTCGACGCCAAAGGTGTCGATGCGCCGCTCGGGGAACTGCGCGCGCCAGGCGTCGGCCGTGTCGTCGCACACCGCCTTGCGTCGCCCGCAGATCGCGATGTCGGCGCCAAGCGCGAGAAAACCTTCGGCCATGGCCTTGCCGAGACCGGTGCCGCCGCCGGTCACGAGGATGCGCTGGCCTTGCATCAAATTGCGTTCGAACATGATCGCGTCGCCTATTCGGTCTGCAGGGCAAATCAGGATAGTGCCCAATGTTTAGTTTTCAGCCGATCACCTCGGTCGCCTGCACCAGCGCCGAGCTCGGCGCCGGCCACCCCACGGCGCGGGCCAACCTCTGACTGATCACGATGTCCCACTTCGTCGGTTGCATGATCGGCGTCTCGGCGGGGTTGGCGCCGCGCAGCACACGGTCGATCTGCTGGATGAGGAGGCGCCCCTGTGCCTCCTGGTTCGGTCCGAAGCAGAGCACCGCCTCGCCGCGCGACACCAGCGTCCCGGAAGTGACCACCTGATGCTCGATCGCCCAATTGGTGATCTGCCGCCAGACGGGCGGCGTCAGCACCGACAGGAACCACATCCGCAGCGCCTGCACTTTGGCGCTCGCCGCCGCATCGAGCATCGGCGCGATGTCTACCGGCGCGCGCGGCACCGGCAGCTTGACGACCCTGATGCCCATCGGCGCGGCGACTGCCTCGATGCTCTGCAGCCATGGGTCGGAGGCACGGTCTGCCGGCACGCCCAGACGCTGGAGTCCAGGGCGGATGTCGCGCAGCAGCGCGAGTATCCGGCCGCTGAACTCGAACGATTGCGACACCACGCCGGTCACGTTGCCTCCCGGCCGAGCGAGCGACTGTGCGTAGCCGTGCTCGACGATGGCACCGCTGATCGCGACGATCGGGATCGTGCGTGTAGCCCGCAGCGCCGCGCCGATCAGGGGGTCGGCAAAGGTCACGATCGCATCGACCCGCGCATCAACCAGTTCGCGCGCCGCCGCATCCCAACCCTCGGCGTCGCGAATCCCGTGTCTGGCGATCCAATGCAGGTTGCGGCCGCGCTCCCAGCCCAGGCGCCGGAGTTCCTCGTCCAGGAATCGATCGAAAGCGCTGCTGGCCGGGTTGTCCGGCGCAAAGTTGTTCAGCCAGCCCACGCGCTTGACGATGGCGCCTTGCGCGCGGGACGGCGCGGCCGCGTTGGCCCCGATCGCCGCAGCGCCGACGATGAATGGCCGCCGCCTCACTCGATCACCTCGGCCGCCTGCCGCAGCGCCTCGCGGGGCAGCCACAGGCCCATCGCGTGCGTGATTCGACGGTTCACGATCAACTCGAAGCGCTTCGGTTGCCCGCGACGCATAAACCACCCTCGCTGACTGTCGAGCGGCCGGCGAACGTACCAACCGCGCACCGTCACCAACAGAATCGCGGCAGCTTACGCCGCCGCCGTGGCCTCGTCTACGCGCTCGCTTTCGCGAGTGCCTGGTCAATGTCCCACAGGATGTCGTCGATGTGCTCCAGCCCCACCGAGATGCGGATCATGTCGGGCAGCACGCCGGCGGCGCGCTGTTGCGCCTCGTCGAGCTGGCGGTGCGTGGTGCTGGCCGGATGGCTGATCAGGGTGCGCGTGTCGCCGATGTTGACCAGGTGGCTCATGAACTGCGCGCTCTCGATGAACCGGATGCCGCGTTCGAGTCCGCCCTTGACGCCGAATGCGAGGAGACCGGAAGCGCCCTTCATCTGACGCTTCATCAGCGCATGCTGCGGGCTGTCTTCGAGGCCCGGATAGTTGACCCAGCTCACGGCCTTGTGCGCTTTCAGATGCTGGGCCACCGCGAGCGCGTTGCTGCAGTGGCGCTCCATGCGCAACGGCAGTGTCTCGACACCTTGCAGGACCTGCCATGCGCTCATCGGCGCCAGCGCCGCGCCATAGACGCGCAGCGTCTCCATGCGACAGCGCATCGTGAAGCCGAAGTCGCCGAAGGTCTCGTAGAACTTCACGCCGTGATAGCCCGGTGATGGCTCCGTCATGCCGGGAAACTTGCCGTTGTCCCACGGGAACCTTCCGCTTTCGACCACGAGGCCGGCCAGCGTCGTGCCGTGGCCGCCGAGGTACTTGGTGGCCGAGTGCACCACGATGTCGGCGCCGTGGCGGATGGGGTTGCACAGCAACGGGCTCGGCACGGTGTTGTCGATCACCAGCGGCACGCCGTGCGCATGCGCCACGTCGGCCACGGCGGCGATGTCGAGCACCACCAGGCTCGGGTTGCCGAGGCTCTCGGCAAAGATCGCGCGGGTGTTGGGGCACATGGCAGCCGCGAACGCATCGGGTCTGGTCGCGTCGACAAACGTGGTCTCGATGCCGAACTTCTTCAGGTTCACCGCCAGCATCGTGACGGTACCACCGTAGAGCGCACCGGCCGCGACGATGTGGTCGCCGCTTTGCAGCATCGTCATCAGCGCCATCGCCTCGGCTGCCATGCCGCTGGCCGACGCCACCGCCGCGCGCCCGCCTTCGAGCGCCGCCACGCGTTCCTCGAGCGCCGCCACGGTGGGATTGCTCAGGCGCGAATAGACATTGCCGAAGGTCGCGAGATTGAACAGATTCGCCGCATGCTCGGCGGAGTCGAACACAAAGCTCGTCGTCTGGTAGATCGGCAGCGCACGCGCGCCGGTGGCCGTGTCGGGGATCTGGCCGGCGTGGATGGCCAGTGTTTCGGGTTTGAAGACGTGATCAGCCATGTTTATGCATGCGAAGGTCGGGCGAGGCAAAGCCGCGGCCGGGTATGCGCCGGCGCTCGTGTGCAGCGGTCGGCCCTGCGGACCGACTCCCTTGCGCTCCTCGATCGCATGGCCCGCGTCGAAACTCGCTCCGCTCACTGCGTTCGCTATGCTCGAACAGTCGACGCGAGTCAGATGTTGAAGCGCGCGCTGCGCGCGCGCGGCCATGCGCTCTGCGGTGCTCAGCGCCGCACAATGTCGCTGCCGGCGCACACCCGGCCACGGCTTTGCCGGCACCACCGTGGCATGCCGGTGGAACACCAAGAGCGGTGCCGCGCGGTGGGTGGTACCCGGGGTGGGCGACTTGTGGGGCGGCGAGGAGCGCAGACCAGCAAGGGGAAGTCCGGCGCCGAAGGCGACGGACCGGCGAGAAGCCATGAAGCAGTGGCCCGTTCAGGGCCGCTGCGAGCGGCATCGCAGCCGCCCTTGCTGGGCGAGCACCGCAGCGCAGTCGGCCTGCAGGGCCGACCGACCCAGTAGGAGCCCACCCCGGGTAGCGCCCGCCGCGCCGCGCCAAACCCCGCCGGATTCCCGCCCTCGGGCCACGCTCGGTCACCGCACAAGCACTCATGCCACCACCGTGGTCCCAGGAGAAACCAACGGCCGCTTCGCCGACAACACCCGCGTGTTCACCCCCACCCAATGCAGTCCGCCGAACAGCCGCGCGTGTTCGATCTTCACGCACCGGTCCATCACCGAGTCCATCCCCGCGGCGCGCACCTTGGCATCGGCCTCGAGATTCTTCACGCCGATCTGCTGCCACAGGCACTTGGCCTTGATGCGGACCGCGCTGTCGGCAATCGACCCCACGTCTTCGGTGCGACGGAACACGTCGACGATGTCCACCGGCTCGGTGATGTCTTCGAGCCGGGCGACGCAACGCTCGCCGAGGATCGATTCGTACTTCGGATTCACCGGGATCACGCGGTAGCCCTTGGCCTGCATGTACTGCGCGGCGAAGTGACTGGGTCGATGCCACTCGGCCGATAGCCCCACCACCGCAATGGTGCGCGCCGAGCCGAGGATGCGGCGCAAGGTGCTGATGTCATCGCTCATGGCGTTCCACTGTAGCGTCACGCCGCCATCAGGGTCGCCCCGAAGCGGGTCTGAAACACTTGAATCACTCGAGCCCGCGTGAAACACTCCGATCATGCCCGCCAAGGATCCGGTCGAGACGCTGATCGAGCGCGAGTTCGATGCCTTGAGCCCCGAGCTGCAGCGTGCCGCGCGCTGGGTGCGCAGCAACGGGCCGGTGCTGGCGGTGCGCTCGATGCGCACCGCGGCCAGCCAGGCCGGCGTGTCGCCCGCCACCATGACGCGGCTGGCGCGGCGCCTGGGCTTCGACAGCTTCGGCGCGCTGCGCGAACCGTACGTGAGCCGCGTCGCCGGCGGCGCGGCCCTGCCCGCGCTGCCGTTCGTGCGACGCGCCCGCGCATTGCAGCAACGCCCGGGCACCGATCCGCTGGCGCAGCTCGGCGTCCTGCAGGCGAACAATGTCGCCGCCGTGTTGCGCCGCAACTCCGCCGCCGCGATCGAACGCGCGGCCGAGCGCCTGTTGCGCGCCGAGCGCGTGCATTTTCTCGGGCTGCGCGTCTGCCACGGCGTGGCGTTTCAACTGCACTACGCCTATGGTCTGCTGTGCGCCAACGGCGCGCTGATCACCGACCTCGGCGGCACGCTGGCCGACCAGGTGGCGCAGATCGGGCGCGGCCACGTGCTGCTGGCGATCAGCCAGTCGCCCTACACCCGCGCCACCGTCGAGTCGGTGCGCCAGGCGCGCAGGCAGGGCGCCACCGTGATCGCACTCACCGACAACGCGCTGTCGCCGATCGCGCGCGACGCCGATCACAGCCTGTTGTTCGATACCGCGTCGAACTCGTTCTTCCACTCCACCACCGGGGCTCTGGCGCTGGTCGAATGCGTGCTCGCCGTCGTCAGCGCGCGCGGTGGCGCCGCCGTGCTGCGCCGCCTGAGGGAACGCCAGCAGCAGCTGCGCGCCAGCCGCGCGTATTGGGAAGCCCCTCGAACCACGAACGCTTCATGAACACCCACATCCTGCATCGCCAGCTCGGCCGCGCCCTGCCCTTTGCGGCCTCGGGCGCCGGCTGCACCATCACCGACACCGACGGCCGCCGCTACCTCGATGCCTCCGGCGGCGCCGCGGTGTCGTGCCTCGGCCACGGCCACCCCGACGTGATCGCCGCGATGCACGCGCAGATCGATCGCATCGCCTACGCGCACACCAGCTTCTTCACCACCGAGGTGGCCGAGGCGCTGGCCGACGACTTGGTGCGCCACGCGCCCGCGGGCGTCAGCCACGCCTATTTCGTCAGCGGCGGCTCCGAGGCGATCGAGGCGGCGCTGAAGCTGGCGCGCCAGTATTTCGTCGAGGTCGGCCAGCCGCAGCGCCGGCACTTCGTCGCGCGGCGCCAGAGCTACCACGGCAACACGCTGGGCGCCCTCGCGGTCGGCGGCAACGAGTGGCGGCGGCGCCAGTTCGCGCCGTTGCTGATCCCGGTGACCCACGTGTCGCCGTGCTACGAGTACCGTGATCGTGCCACCGGCGAGACGCCCGAGGCCTACGGCCAGCGGCTGGTGGCCGAGCTCGCGTCGGCCATCGACAAACTGGGGGGCGATCAAGTCATCGCCTTCGTCGCCGAAACCGTGGTCGGTGCCACCGCGGGCGCCTTGACGCCCGTGCCGGGTTATCTGCGCGGCGTGCGCGAGCTGTGCAGCCGGCACGGCATCCTGCTGATCCTCGACGAGGTGATGTGCGGCATGGGCCGCACCGGCACGCTGCATGCATGCGAGCAGGAGGCCGTGGTGCCGGACCTGCTGGTGATCGCCAAGGGCCTCGGCGGCGGCTACCAGCCGATCGGTGCGGTGCTGGCGCAACAGCGACTGGTCGACGCCTTCGCGCGCGGCAGCGGCCTGTTCCAGCACGGCCACACCTACATCGGCCACGCCACCGCGTGCGCCGCGGCGCTCGCGGTGCAGCAGGTGATGCGGCGCGACGGACTGCTGCAGCGCGTGCAGCGCCAGGGCGAGGGTTTGCGCCAGCGGCTGCGCGGCGCCTTTGGCATGCACCGGCACGTGGGCGACATCCGTGGGCGCGGGTTGTTCCAGGCCATCGAGCTGGTGAGCAACCGCGACACCAAGGCCACCTTCGATCCGGCGCTCAAGTTGCATGCGCGCATCAAGGCGCAGGCGATGGCGCGCGGCCTGATGGTTTACCCGATGGGGGGCACGATCGACGGCAAGCGCGGCGATCATGTGCTCCTGGCGCCGCCGTTCATCGTCAGCGATGCCGAACTCGACGCGATCGTCGAGCGCCTGTCGGGCGCCGTCGATGCGGCGCTGGGCGAGGTGCGCACGGCGACCGCATAGATTCACTCTTTCTTCAACCGACAGCAAAGAAGGACTTGCGATGACCTCACTCACCATTGCTCACAACCGAGTCCGCGCCCGCACTGCGCTGGCCAGCGTGGCCACCGCGCTGGCCGTGCTGCTGCCCGCCGCGCCAGCGTCCGCGCAACAGAAGTTCATCACCATCGGCACCGGCGGCGTGACCGGCGTGTACTACGCCGCCGGCGGCGCGATCTGCCGCCTGATGAACAAGGACCGCGCCAAGCACGGCATCCGCTGCTCGGTGGAGTCGACCGGCGGCTCGGTCTTCAACATCAACACCATCCGCGCCGGCGAGCTGGACTTCGGCGTTGCGCAGTCCGACTGGCAATACCACGCCGCCAAGGGCACGAAGGTGTTCGAGAAAGACGGCGCGTTCAAGGAACTGCGCTCGGTATTCTCGGTGCACCCCGAGCCGTTCACCGTGCTGGTGCGCAAGGAGGCTGGCGTCTCGAAGTTCGAGGACCTCAAGGGCAAGCGCTTCAACGTCGGCAACCCCGGCTCCGGCACACGCGCGTCGATGGAAGAGTTGCTCAGCGCGATGGGCTGGAAGCTGTCGGACTTCTCGCTCGCTTCCGAGCTGAAGGCCGACGAACACGGCGCGGCGCTGTGCGACAACAAGATCGACGGCTTCTTCTACGGCGTGGGCCACCCATCGGCCAACATCCAGGACCCGATCACGACCTGCGGCGCCAAGCTGGTGCCGTTGACCGGCCCCGCGGTGGACAAGCTGGTGGCCGGGGCGCCCTACTACGCCAAGGTCAACATCCCGGGCGGTCTTTACGCCGGCAACCCCAACCCGACGCCAACCTACGGCGTGCTGGCCACGTTCGTGACGTCGTCGAAGGTCCCCGAGGCCACCGTGTACGAGCTGGTGAAGGCCGTGTTCGACAACTTCGACGACTTCAAGAAGCTGCATCCGGCGTTCGCCAACCTCGACCCGAAGGAAATGGTCAAGAACGGCAACTCCGCACCGATGCACCCGGGTGCGATCAAGTTCTACAAGGAAAAAGGCTGGCTCTGATCCGTTGTTGACCCGCCGACGGGGCCCGCGCAGCGCGGCTGCTGCGGCCCCGTCTGCTCATTCGCGCATCGCGGAGGCCTTCGATGTTCGGCATCAGGAAGAAGACGGCCCCGCCGTCGGAAATCGACGTCAACCAGTTGGTCGCCGAGGCCGATGCCGGCGGGCGCAACCCCGGACCCGGCATCGCCAAGGCGATCGTCGGCGTGTGCCTGGCGTGGAGCCTGTTCCAGCTGTGGATCGCCTCGCCGCTGCCGTTTGCGCTGGGCATCGGCGTGTTCAACGACACGCAGTCGCGCTCGATTCACCTGGCCTTCGCGGTCTTCCTGTCGTTCCTCGCGTTCCCCGCCTTCAGCCGCTCGCCGCGCGACCGCATCCCAGCGCTCGACTGGGTGTTCGCCGCGGCAGGCGCCGCCTGTGCGAGCTACCTGTTCGTCTTCTACCGCGAGTTGTCGACCCGTCCGGGCCAGCCCACCACGCAGGATCTGGTGGTGAGCGTGATCGGCATCGTGCTGCTGCTCGAGGCGACACGTCGCGCGCTCGGCCTGCCGATGGTGGTCGTGGCCTGCATCTTCCTGCTGTACACGTTCGCCGGCCCCTACATGCCGGACCTCATCTCCCACAAGGGTGCCTCGCTGTCACGCGCGATGTCGCATCACTGGCTCACGACCGAGGGTGTGTTCGGCGTGGCACTGGGCGTGTCCAGCGGCTTCATCTTCCTGTTCGTGCTGTTCGGCTCGCTGCTGGACAAGGCCGGGGCCGGCAACTACTTCATCCAGTCGGCGTTCGCGCTGCTCGGCCACATGCGCGGCGGACCGGCCAAGGCGGCGGTGGTGTCATCGGCAGCCACCGGGATCATCTCGGGCTCTTCGATCGCCAACGTGGTGACCACCGGCACGTTCACGATCCCGCTGATGAAGCGCGTCGGCTACCGCCCCGATCAGGCCGGTGCGGTGGAGGTATCGAGCTCGGTCAATGGCCAGCTCATGCCGCCGGTGATGGGAGCGGCGGCGTTCCTGATGGTCGAGTACGTCGGCATCCCGTACACCCAGGTCATCAAGCACGCGTTCCTGCCGGCGATCATCTCGTACATCGCGCTCTTCTACATCGTGCACCTCGAAGCCCTGAAGTCGAACCTGGTGGGCCTGCCGCGCCGTTCGCAGGCCGGCCCGCTGCAGCGCCTGCTGTCGTTGGCGATGACGCTCAGCGGCTTCGTCGTGCTGGCCGGTGTCGTGTACTACGGCATCGGCTGGCTCAAGGGCGCGCTCGGCGGCGCGGCGATCTATGCCATCGGCGTCGGCGTGCTGGCGTCGTACATCGGGCTGCTGTGGATCGGCTCGCGCCAGCCCGAGCTCAAGCTCGACGATCCGAACGCGCCGGTGTTCGAGCTGCCCGAGACGGCGCCGACGCTGCAATCCGGCTTGCACTACCTGTTGTCGGTGGTGGTGCTGATTTGGTGCCTGATGATCGAACAGATGTCGCCGGCGCTGTCTGCGTTCTGGGCCACCGTGTTCATGATCTTCGTCATGTTGACGCAACGCCCGCTGATCGCCGCACTGCGCGGACGCCACGAGTACGGCGCCGCGTTTCGCCTCGGCTTCACCGACCTGATCCACGGCCTGGAGGCCGGTGCGCGCAACATGATCGGCATCGGTGTGGCCACCGCGGCGGCCGGCATCATCGTGGGCACCGTGTCGCTCACCGGCATCGGGCTGGTGATGACCGAGGTGGTGGAGTTGCTGTCGGGCGGCAACCTGATGCTGATGCTGGTGCTGGTGGCGGTGGTCAGCCTGGTGCTCGGCATGGGGCTGCCCACCACCGCCAACTACATCGTCGTCTCGACGCTGATGGCCCCAGTGGTGGTGGAACTCGGCGCGCAGAGCGGATTGCTGGTGCCGCTGATCGCGGTGCACATGTTCGTCTTCTATTTCGGTCTGATGGCCGACGTGACGCCGCCGGTGGGTCTGGCGTCGTTCGCCGCCGCCGCGATCGCGCGCACCGACCCGATCAAGACCGGCATCACCGCGTTCTTCTACAGCCTGCGCACCGCCATCCTGCCGTTCCTTTTCATCTTCAACACCCAGCTGCTGATGATCGGCATCGACTCCGCATGGCACCTGCTGCTCACCGTGGTCAGCGCCACCGTCGCGATGCTGACCTTCGCGGCGGCGACACAGGGATTCTTCCTTGTGCGCTCGCGGCTGTGGGAATCGGTGGCGCTGCTGCTGGTGACCTTCACGCTCTTCCGGCCCGGCTTCTGGTGGGACATGGCCTATCCGCCCTACAGGAACGCGCCGGCGACGGAGCTGATGAAGCTGGTTGAAGCCGCGCCGGCCGGCGCCAACCAGCGCGTCTGGGTGGAAGGCACCAACCTGGACGGCAAGGACATCCGCAAAGGCGTGTTGCTGCCCTTGGGGGACGCGGGTCCGGCGCGCGAGCGCCTGCGCAAGATCGGCCTGACCGTGGTGCCGCTGGGCGGTGAGCTGCAAGTGGCGCAGGTGCAGTTCGGTTCGCGGGCCGAGAAGCTCGGCCTCGAACAGGGCTTCAAGATCACCACGGTCGAAGTCCCCGCCGAGCGACCCGACAAGGAGTGGATGTTCATCCCGGCGTTGCTGTTGCTGGCGGTGATCGTGCTGCTGCAACGCGCGCGCGGCAGGCGGCAGTCCACGGTGGCACATCCTGCCGCGGCCACGTGACGCGCATCGCACTGATCCACGCGCTGGCGCAGTCGGTGGCGCCGATCAACGAGGCGCTTGCCGATGCCTGGCCCGACGTGCAGCGCATGAACCTGCTCGACGACAGCCTCTCGGCCGATCTGGCACGCGCCGGCGCGCTCGACGCGGCGATGACGGCACGCTTCCTCCGGTTGGGCGACTACGCGGCGGCCACCGGCGCCGATGCGATCCTGTTCACCTGCTCGGCCTTCGGTCCCTGCATCGACGCGGTCAAGGCCAAGCTGGCGCCGCTGCCGGTGCTCAAGCCCAACGAGGCGATGATCGACGAGGCAGCCGCGCGGGTGCGTGAGCACGGCGGCCTGCTGGGCCTGGTGGCGACCTTCGGCCCCACGCTGCAGTCGATGCCGGCGGAGTTCCCGTCCGGCGTGCCGCTGCGCACCGCATTGGCCGCGGGTGCGCTCGATGCGCTGCAGCGCGGCGACACCGAGGCCCACGACCGCGCGGCGCTCGATGCAGCGCGCACGCTGCAGGCGCAGGGCTGCACCGTGATCGCGCTGGCGCAGTTCAGCCTGGCGCGCGCGCAGGCCGTGGTGGCCGGCGGCACCGGCTTGCCGGTGCTGACCACGCCCGACAGCGCGGTGCGCGCGCTGCGCCGCCGTCTCCAGGCTGCAGGGTTGCGATGAACCCGATGGTGCGGCGGTGAAAAGCGGCTGCTACACTGCCTCGGCCAGGAGAGAGTCGAGCCGCTTGTCGAGCGGTGAGGCCGCCGAAGGCGAAGCCGCAAGGCCAAACGCTCAGGCAAAAGGACTGGCAAGCGCTTCCGGTTCGGGGGCGTTCCTCACTGGAGAGAGGCAGGCGAGATGACCGTCCTGCCCACCGAAGGGGCAAACGGCCCTTGTCGGCAGCGATGCCGACAGAGCCGCAAATCTCTCAGGTAAAGCGGACAGCGAGGGCGAGCCCACCGTGCGAACGGTGGTGTGGTGGCCCTCGGGAGCGCGTGTATGTCCGCTGTCGTCCTCAAGCAGACCCCGTTGCACGGCTTGCACGTCGAGCTCGGCGCCAAGATGGTCGAGTTTGCCGGCTACTCGATGCCGGTGAACTATCCCGACGGCATCATCGCCGAGCACCGGCACTGCCGCAGCGCCGCAGCGCTGTTCGACGTGTCGCACATGGGCCAGTTGCGCCTGGTGGGCGATGGCGCTGACAAGGCGCTGGAGTCGCTGGTGCCCGTGGACGTGATCGGGCTCGGCCTGCACAAGCAGCGTTATGCGCTGTTCACCAACTCGCAGGGCGGCATCCTCGATGACTTCATGGTCACGCGGCGCGAGTCCGACCTGTTGCTGGTGGTCAACGCCGCCCGCAAGGACGACGACACGCGGCACCTGATCCAGAACATTGCCGGCCGCTGCACCGTGGTGCCGATGCCTGAGCGTGCGTTGCTCGCGCTGCAGGGGCCCAAGGCGGTGAAGGTGCTGGCGCACCTCAACGTCGACGTGTCGCGCCTCGTCTTCATGAGCGGCGGCGCGTTCCAGCTGGCAGGCGCCGATTGTTACGTCACCCGCTCGGGCTACACCGGCGAAGACGGCTTCGAGATCTCGGTGCCGGCCGATGATGCGGTGATGCTTGCCAAGGCGTTGCTGAAGGACCCCGATGTCAGGCCGGTCGGATTGGGTGCGCGCGACACGCTGCGCCTCGAGGCCGGACTGTGCCTGTACGGTCACGACATCGACGAGAACACCACGCCGGTGGAAGCCGGCCTCACCTGGGCGATCCAGAAGGTGCGCCGCCCCGGCGGCGCCCGTGCCGGCCACTACCCCGGCGCGCCGGCGATCGAGGCACAACTCGCCACCGGCGCCGCGATCAAGCGCGTGGGGCTCACCGGCCTGGAGCGCATGCCGGTGCGCGAAGGCGCGTTGCTGTTCGACACCAAGGGCCACAAGCTCGGCCACGTGACCAGCGGCACGCTCGGGCCCACGGTCAACGTGCCGATCGCCATGGCCTACCTGGCGGCCAACCACGGTGGCCCGCACCACGAGGTGTACGCCGAGGTTCGCGGCAAGCGATTCCCGATGCGTGTCAGCGCGATGCCGTTCACGCCCCACCGCTACCACCGCGGCTGAATGAATGCTTCGGTTGTCGCTGCCCCCGCGCCGACTGTCCCGCGCTTAACCACCAGGAGAACACCCTTGACGACCATGTTCACGCCCGATCACGAGTGGATCAACATCGAGGACCACGAAGCTGCCGTGGTCGGCATCACGCCGCACGCCCAGGACGCGCTCGGCGACGTGGTGTTCGTCGATCTGCCCGAGGTCGGGCGCACGTACAAGCGCGGCGAGGTCGCCGGCGTCGTCGAGTCGGTGAAGGCCGCGGCCGACATCTACATGCCGGTGGAAGGCGAAGTCGTCGAGGTCAACGAGGAGTTGCGCAACGACCCCGCGCTGGTGAATCGCGACCCCATGGGCAACGGCTGGTTCTTCAAGGTGCACGTCACGCACATGGAGCAGTTCGACGAGCTGATGGACCCGCCGGCCTACGACAAGCTGCTGAAGTCGCTCTGAGCTGCCCTCTCTTTCCTGCCTCCGCCTACCCGGCTCCACCTTCCATGCTGATGTCTGCCCGCCCGCCGCTTGCCGAACTCGAAGACGCCGACGCGTTTGCCACCCGCCACATCGGCCCCGATGCCGATGAACAGCGCCACATGCTGTCGGTGATCGGCGCGGCTTCGCGCCAGGCGCTGATCGATGCGGTGGTGCCGCGCTCGATCGCGCGCCAGGCGCCGATGCAGCTCCCCGCCGCGGTTAGCGAAGCCCAGGCGCTGCAGGAGCTGAAGGCGCTGGCGCAGCGCAACCGGGTCTACAAGTCGTTCATCGGCCAGGGCTACCACGGCACGCTCACGCCGGGCGTGATTCAACGAAACATCCTCGAGAACCCGGCGTGGTACACGGCCTACACGCCGTACCAGGCCGAGATCTCGCAGGGCCGCCTCGAGGCGCTGGTGAACTTCCAGACGATGGTGTGCGATCTCACCGGCATGGCGGTGGCCAACGCATCGATGCTCGACGAGGCCACCGCGGCGGCCGAAGCGATGACCCTGGCCAGACGCAGCGTGCGCAGCAAGAGCGACACGCTCATCGTCGCCGGCGACTGCCACCCTCAGACCATTGACGTCGTGCGCACGCGCGCCAGGCCGCTCGGATTGCACGTGGTGGTGGGCTTCGCACCCGAGCTGATGCAGCAGCACGACTACTTCGCGGTGCTGGTGCAATACCCGTCGACGATGGGGCTGATCCACGATCTCGAGCCCTATGTGAAGCAGGCGCACGCCAGGCAGGCGGCATTCATCGTCGCGGCCGACCTGCTCGCGCTCACGCTGCTGAAGCCCCCCGGCGAATTCGATGCCGACATCGTAGTCGGCAACTCTCAGCGCTTTGGCGTGCCGATGGGTTGCGGCGGCCCGCACGCGGCGTTTCTGGCGTGTCGCGACGAGTTCAAGCGCTCGCTGCCGGGACGTCTGGTCGGCGCCAGCATCGACAGCCACGGCCAGCCGGCCTATCGCCTCGCGCTGCAGACGCGCGAGCAGCACATCCGGCGCGAAAAGGCCACGTCGAACATCTGCACGGCGCAGGTCCTGCTGGCGGTAATCGCCAGCATGTACGCCGTGTACCACGGACCGCAGGGACTGAAGCGCATCGCGCAGCGCGTGGCGGCCTACACCGCGATCCTGGCCGACGGCCTGGCGCAGCTCGGCTTCAAGAACCTGGCACCGCATGCCTTCGACACCCTCACCATCGAGACCGGCGCGCGCACCGACGAGATCCTGCAGCGCGCGCGCGAGGGGCAGGCCAACCTGCGCCTGACATGGCCCGGCCACATCGGCATCGCGCTCGACGAGACCACCACCCGCGCCGACATCACGGCACTGTGGTCGTGGTTCGCGGCGCCCGCCCAGGCGCTGCCGCCGTGGTCCAAGTACGAAAAAGGCTTCGAGACGCTGATCCCCACCGCGTTGCGCCGCACCAGCGACTACCTCACGCACCCGGTGTTCAACACGCACCACAGCGAGACCGAGATGCTGCGCTACATCCGCAGCCTCGCCGACAAGGACCTCGCGCTCGACCGCTCGATGATCCCGCTGGGCTCGTGCACGATGAAGCTCAACGCCACCAGCGAGATGATTCCGATCACCTGGCCGGAGTTCGCGTCGCTGCACCCGTATGCGCCGGCCGATCAGCTGGCCGGCATGCACACGCTCAACGAGCAGCTTTGCGCATGGCTGGCGCAGGCCACCGGCTACAGCGGCATCAGCCTGCAGCCCAATGCCGGCTCGCAGGGCGAATACGCCGGCCTGCTGGCAATCCGCGCCTGGCACGAGTCGCGCGGCGAGGCGCAGCGCCGCATCTGCCTGATCCCCGAGTCGGCGCACGGCACCAACCCGGCGTCGGCGCAGATGGCCGGGCTGCAAGTGGTGGTGGTGAAGTGCGACGCGATGGGCAACGTCGACCTCGACGACCTGCGCGCCAAGTGCGCCGCGCACCAGGCCGACCTCGCCTGCGTGATGATCACCTACCCGTCGACCTACGGCATCTTCGATCCGCACGTGAAGGAACTTTGCGCGATCGTGCGCGAGCACGGCGGCCGCGTGTACGTCGACGGCGCCAACATGAACGCGCTGGTCGGCCTGGCCGCGCCGGGCGAGTTCGGCGGCGACGTGAGCCACCTCAATCTGCACAAGACCTTCTGCATCCCGCACGGCGGCGGCGGACCCGGCGTGGGACCGGTGTGCGTGGTGAAGGACCTCGAGCCGTTCCTGCCGGCTGCGCCCGGCAGCGGCGACAGCGGCGCCAAGGTGGCGCAGCAGGCCTTCGTCGGTCCTGTGTCGGCCGCGCCCTTCGGCAACGCCGGCGTGCTGCCGATCTCGTGGATGTACATCCGCATGATGGGCGCCGAGGGCCTGACGGCCGCCACCGAAACCGCGATCCTGGCCGCCAATTACGTGGCCGCGCGCCTGGCCGACCACTATGACATCCACTACAGCGGCGGCATCGCCGGCATCAAGGGTGGGGGCGTCGCGCACGAATGCATCCTCGACCTGCGCGAGTTCAAGGAGCGCTGCGGCGTCAGCGCCGAGGATGTGGCCAAGCGCCTGATCGACTACGGCTTCCACGCGCCGACGCTGAGCTTCCCGGTGGCCGGCACGCTGATGGTCGAACCCACCGAGAGCGAGCCGCTGGTCGAGCTCGATCGTTTCTGCGACGCGATGATCGCGATCCGGCAGGAGATCGCGCGCGTCGAGAGCGGGCAATGGCCGCGCGAGGACAACCCGCTGAAGCACGCGCCGCACACCGCGGCATCGCTCGCCGTCGAGCCATGGACGCATGCCTACACACGCGAACAGGCGGCCTACCCGCTCAAGAGCCTGAAACGCCACAAATACTGGTCGCCGGTGGGCCGCGTCGACAACGTGCACGGCGACCGCAACCTGTTCTGCAGCTGCGTGCCGATGTCGGCGTACCAGGAGGCTTGAGCCGGCCCGTTGCGGCTGCGCCCGTCGGCGCACAATGACCACCCCATGACCGCGCCGCTGAGCATGCTGATCGTGGGGGCCGGCTTCGGCGGCATCGGCGCCGCCATCCACCGGCGGCGCTGCGGCGACGACAACTTCCTGCTGATCGAACAGGCCGACGGCGTGGGCGGCACCTGGTGGGCCAATCGCTACCCCGGCGCCGCGTGCGACATCCCGTCGCACCTGTACTCATTTTCGTTCGCGCCCAATCCGCACTGGACGCGCCGCTATCCCGCGCAGCCGGAGATCGAAACCTACCTCAACGATTGCGTGCAGCGCTTCGGCCTCACGCCGTGGCTGCGCCTGCACACCCGGCTGAGCCATTTGCATTGGGACGAGGTGCAGGATCTTTGGCGCGCGCGTTTGTTCGACGCCGCCGGCCACGAGCACGAGCTGCTGGCACGCACCGTCACGTTGGCCACCGGCCCGCTGAGCCGGCCCGCCATGCCGTCGCTGCCCCGGCTGGATCGTTTTCAAGGTCCGGTGATCCACACCGCACGCTGGCCACCGGAGTTCCAGGCCGGCGGCCGACGCATCGGCGTGATCGGCACAGGCGCCAGCGCGATCCAGCTGGTGCCGCAGCTGGCGCGCGACGCGCGGCATCTCACGGTGTTCCAGCGCAGTGCGCCCTGGGTGCTGCCGCGCGGCGACGCACCGATCGCAGCGACCACACGCTGGCTGCTCGAGCACCTGCCGCCGCTGCAGCGCGCCTGGCGCGCCCTCATCTACGCGCACCACGAGCTGCGTGTGCCGGCGTTCACCGTCAACCCGCGCTGGCTGCAAAGGCTGGAGCCGCTGGCGATCCGGCACCTGAAGGCACGCGTGCCGGCAGGCCCGTTGCGCGACGCGCTGATGCCGAACTACCGCATGGGCTGCAAGCGCATCCTGATCGCCGACGACTACTACCCCGCGCTCACGCAGCCGCACGTGCGGCTCGAGACCGCGGCCATTGACGAGGTCGAGGCACACGGCGTGCGGCTCGTCGACGGGCGCCGCGTCGAGCTCGACGCGCTGATCGCAGCCACCGGCTTCGAGGCCGCCGACGCCAAGCCGCCCTGCCCGGTGATCGGGCCGCAGGGCCGCACGCTGCACGCGGCCTGGGCGCAGGGCCCGCGCGGTTATCTCGGCACGATGGTGGCTGGTTATCCGAACCTGTTCACGATCATCGGTCCCAACACCGGCCTCGGGCACAACTCGATGGTGTTCATCATCGAGTCGCAGCTCGCGTTCATCGACGATGCGATGCGCGAGCTGAAGTTCCACGCCTGGCTCTGCCCCACCGCCGACGCGCAGGAGCGCTTCAACGACGAGCTGCAGGCGCGCCTGGCACGCACCGTGTGGGCCACCGGCTGCTCGAGCTGGTACAAGCGCGCCGATGGCCGCATCACCACGCTGTGGCCCGGCTCCACGCTGGAGTACCGGCGGCGCACGCGACGCGTGCCGCAGCGCGACTTCGAATTCGCGCTCGCGTGATGCGCATGCCACGGTGCGCGACGCGCCGCGCGTTCGCCCGCGGCGCGCTCGCGCTGATGTGCGCATGTGCGCCGCTGCGGTTTGCCGCCCACGCCGCCGGCGCGCGTTCGTACCGCGTGATCGACCTCGCACCGGCGTTCTGGCAGTTCTGGTCGGCCGCACAGGGCCAGCCCGTGCCGCAGCAGGCGCGCCTGCTGCACGACATGCTGGTGGCGCACCACCCCGAGGTCTACAACGCGCAAGTGCTCGGCTTCGACGCCACGCAACCGCTGCAGCACGACCTCGAGCGCCGCTACACGCGCTGGCTGGCGCGGCTGAGGCCGCATCTCGAGCGCATGCGGCGCGTGTCGCAGCAGATCGCCGGCGACCTGCCACGCTACGAGCGCAGCTTTCGTGCGGCATTTCCCGACATGGCATACGACGGCGAGGTGTACTTCCTCAACTCGCTCGGCGCGTTCGACGGCGCCACGCGCACGGTCAAAGGCCGCACCGCGCTGCTGTTCGGCGTGGACATGATCGCGCTCATCTACGGCGATGGCGTCGACCCGCAGGCATTCTTCCACCACGAGCTGTTCCACGTCTACCACGCGCAGGTCGCGCCGGCCGTCCGCGGCGAGCACATCTACCGCGACCTGTGGGGCGAGGGCCTGGCGATCCACGTGGCGCAGACGCTGAACCCGGCGGCGGCCGGCGTGGCGCTGTTCGGCCTGCCGCTCGACATGCCGGCGCGTGCGCGCCGCATGCTGCCGGAGCTGGCGCGCGACCTGCGGGCGCATCTGGACTCGACGGCGCGCGAGATCTACCTGCGCTACTTCCTCGGCCATGACATGCATGGCGACGTGCCACCGCGCAGCGGCTACTATGTCGGCTACGAAGTGGCACGCCGCATCGGGCGCGGCCAGTCGCTGCAGGCACTGGCGCGTCTGCAAGGCCCGGCGCTGAGGGCCGCGATCGAGCAGGCCCTGCGCGACATCGAGGCTGGCCGCTAGCGCGCGCCGACCATCTACATGGCAGTCTCCGTTTTCGACCTCTTCAAGATCGGCATCGGGCCGAGCAGCTCGCACACCGTGGGGCCGATGCGCGCCGCGCGCATGTTCGCGCTGCGGCTGGCGCACGACGGCCAGAGTGTGCGGACCGCGCGCGTGAAGGCCGAGCTGTACGGCTCGCTCGGCGCCACCGGCAAGGGCCACGGCAGCGACAAGGCCGTGCTGCTCGGCCTGGCCGGACACGAGCCCGACACGGTGGATGTCGACGCCGTGCCGGCGCTGCTGCAGGCGCTGCGCACGAGCGCGCGGCTGCGCCTTGCCGAGGGACCCGAGATCGCATTCGACGAACGCAACGACCTCGTGTTCCACCGCCGCGAGACGCTGCCGTTCCATGCCAACGGCATGCGCTTCACCGCGATCGATGCCCAGGGCACCACGCTGTCGGAACGCACCTACTACTCGGTGGGCGGCGGTTTCGTCGTCAGCGACGAGGTGGCGGCCGACGGCACGCGCCACAAGCAGGTGGCACCCGACACCACCGTGCTGCCGCATCCGTTCCACACCGGCGCCGAGCTGCTGGCGCGCACCGACGAGTTGAAGTGCTCGATCGCCGAGGTCATGCGGCGCAACGAGCGCCACTGGCGCGACGACGCGGCGATCGACGCGCAGCTCGATCGCATCTGGTACACGATGCAGGCCTGTGTCGCGCGCGGCATCGCCACACCGGGCGTGCTGCCCGGCGGATTCAAGGTGCGGCGACGCGCGCCGGCGCTGCACGAGGCGTTGACGGCAAAGTCCGATCCGTCGCGCGTTGATCCGCTGATCGTGCTCGACTGGGTCAACCTGTTCGCGCTCGCGGTCAACGAAGAGAACGCCGCCGGCGGCCGCGTGGTCACGGCGCCCACCAACGGCGCGGCCGGCATCGTGCCGGCGGTGCTGCACTACTACACACACTTCGTGAACCCGCCCCCCACGACGCTGCGCGCCGGCCCCCCCGAGGGGGGCGCGGTCGGCTTGGGGCGGCCCGGCGCCGACCCGGGCTCGCACGCGAAAGGCGTGCGCGACTTCCTGTTGACCGCCGCGGCGATCGGCATCCTCTACAAGGAGAACGCATCCATCTCCGGCGCCGAGGTCGGCTGCCAGGGCGAGGTGGGTGTGGCCTGCTCGATGGCCGCCGGTGCGTTGTGCGCGGTGCTCGGCGGCACGCCGGCGCAGGCGGAGAACGCTGCCGAGATCGGCATGGAACACCACCTGGGCCTCACCTGCGATCCGGTGGGCGGGCTGGTGCAGATCCCGTGCATCGAGCGCAACGCGGTCGCCTCGGTGCAGGCCATCAACGCCGCGCGCATGGCGCTGCGCGGCGACGGCACGCACCACGTGAGCCTGGACAAGGTGATCAAGACGATGCGCGAGACCGGCGCCGACATGATGACCAAGTACAAGGAGACCGCACGCGGCGGCCTGGCCGTGAACATCGTGGAGTGCTGACGGCTGCCGGAGGCGGCTGCGGCGCAGCCGGCCGTAGCCAAGGCGCGAAGCACCGTCGGCGGGGAGCGCCGCGGTGGCGTCAGCCCGTGGCGCCGCGGCGATAGAGCTGCTCGGCGTACTCGCGCACCATGCGCGTGGCCGAGAAGCGCGGGCCGTTGGTCATCAGGCTCTTGCGCTGCATCGCCACCCATCGCTGCGGCACGCCATCCGCATCGCGCTCGTGGTACATCGGCACCACCTCGTGCTGCAGCAAGTCGAACAGGACCTTGGCATCGCGCTGGTCCTGCGACCAGGCGTCGGCATCCACCTCGCCACCGATGGCCCAGCCGTTGCTGCCGTCGTAGGCCTCGGCCCACCAGCCGTCGAGCACCGACAGGTGCAGGCCGCCGTTCAGACAGGCCTTCATGCCGCTGGTGCCGCTGGCCTCGTTGGGCGGCCGCGGCAGGTTGACCCACACGTCGCAGCCCGCCACCAGACGGGCGGCCAGATCCAGGTCGTAGTCTTCGATGAACGCCGCCCGCCCGGCCACCGACGGTGCGTGCTTGAGCGCGAACACCTGCCGCACCACGTCCTTGGCCTCGGTGTCGTCGGGGTGCGCCTTGCCGGCGAACACGAACTGCACCGGCCGCTCGCCGGCGATCAGCGCGAGCGCGCGCTCGGGCAGCAGTGCCACCAGGTGCAGGCGCTTGTAGACCGCCAGCCGCCGCGCAAAACCGATGGTCAGGCGATCGGCATCGAAGCCGCCACCGATCGCCTCGGCATATCCCAGCGGCTCGCCGCGGCGCAGCCGGTCGCCGATGGCGCGGCTGCCGATCAGCTCGACCAGTTGCCTGCGCGCGGCGCAGCGCGCCGCCCACAGCGCGGCGGCCGGAATGCTGCGCACCGGCTCCCAGGTTGCCGGCTGGTCGGCACGGCTCAACCAGCCATCGCCCAGGTGGCCGTCGAGCAGATCGCGCATCGGCCCGCGCAGCCAGGTGGGTACGTGCACGCCGTTGGTCACGTGGCCGATCGGCACGTCGTCCACGCTGCGGCCAGGAAAGACCGGCTGCCACATCGCACGCGCCACGTGCCCATGGCGTCGGCTGACGGCGACGGCGCCGCGGCTTGCGCGTAGCGCGATCGGCGTCATGCCGGTGGGCTGCTCGCTTCGCGACGGTTCGATGCGCCCGAGCGACAGCAGCCGGTCTCGCCCGCCGGCCAGATCGGCGATGCGGCCGAGCATCGGCTGGATCTCGCCCGCCGAATAGGCTTCGTTGCCTGCGGGCACCGGCGTGTGGGTGGTGAACACGATCTGCTCGCGCACGCGCTGCCATGCCTCGTCGCCCGAAGCGCGCGCCTGCGCGCGCGCCAGGAGCTCGAACACGGCCAGTGCGGGATGGCCTTCGTTCAGGTGATGGACCGAAGGCTCGATGCCAAGGGCCTGCAGCGCGCGCACGCCGCCCACGCCGAGCACGGCGTATTGGGCCAGCCGGATCGCCCGATTGCTCTCGTACAGGCGCGACGTGATCCAGCGGCCAACCTGGCTGTTGCGCGGCAGGTCGGTGTCGAGCAGATACAGCGGCACGCGTCCGACATCGACGCGCCAGATCTGCGCCGCCACCTCTTCGTTGTCGACCGGGACGGTCACGGTCAGCGGCTGGCCGTCGTCACCGCTGACCCGGACACAGGGCAAGCGCTCGGGGTCGGTGTCCTGCCAGTACTCGTGCTGAAAGCCCGAGGTGTCGATGCGCTGATGGAAGTAGCCGGTGCGGTACAGCAGCCCCACGCCCACCATCGGCAGCGCCAGGTCGGAGGCCTCCTTCAGGATGTCGCCGGCGAGCACGCCGAGTCCTCCGGCGTAGATGGGCAGCGAGGCGTGGACCGCAAACTCCGCGCAGAAGAACGCCACGGGGTGCGCCGCGGTGGCGGTGCCGGCAGCGCAGGGTCGCGCGCGGTCGGCGCTCAGTTCGGCGGCCAGGCGCGTCACGCGTCCGACCAACTCGTTGTTCGCGGCGGCGCGTGCGAGCGCGGCGCGCGGTGCTTCGGTGAGCAGCCGCCTCGGGTTGGAGCCGCTGCGCACCCAACGCTCCGGGTCGATGGCCGCGAAGGTGGCCGCGCCATCGACCGCCCACGACCAGCGATAGTCGAAGGCCACGCCCGCCAGCGGCTGCAGCGGTTCGGGCAGCGTCGTTGCAAGCTCCGCCACCGCACGCTCGAGGTCGCGATCACCAGCGTACATGCGCGTGTGTAGCACCGATGGGGTCCGCGCGGCCTTGATGGAACGCAAGCGCGGGTGTTCGTGTGGCGACGCGGCTCAGCACGCGGCCGGTCGCGACGTCCTCAACGACACTCGACCACGCTGGCGTTCGGCAGCGTGCTGAGCAACGTGAAGCCGATCGCCAGCGCCAGCACGGCATGCGCTTGCGCCACGTCGAAGATCGCGATGCGACCGTCGGACTCACCGCACACCGCGGGGCGCGGCACACCGTCGAGGCCGCAGCGGGCCTCGATCACCTCGATGCCGCGCGCGATCAACTGCTGCTGCAGCTCGCCGGTGGTGCTGCCGCCGCCGCTGCACTGCAGCGAGCCCAGCAATGCATACACGGCGATGGCGGCCGGCACGCCGCCGCCCGAGTCGCCGCCTCCCCCGCCGCCGCAGGCACCGAGCGCAGCGGCAGCCACCAGCGATGCAACGAATCGGCGCATGGTTTCAGCCAGCGTGTCCGATGTCAGACGTCGATGGGGTAACCCAGCTCGACGTCGCACAGCGCCTGCCCGCCGCGCACGCCGAAGTTCTCGGCCTGCAGCTCGTTCAAGCGGATCAGCACACACGCCGGCGGGATGCCGGCCGCTGCGAAAGAGTCGGTGATCAGGCGGTACAGGCGGCGCTTGGCGTCCACCGATCGCCCGGGCAGCGCAAAGAGGGTCACGTTGGTGAGCCACTCCGGCGTCGCGCAGTCGGTGCGGCCGAGGAAACGGTGCGGCTCGTGCACGACGAGCGTGACGTTGCGATGCACCGGCGAGACCTTGAAGGCCTCGACGATCGCATCGTGCACGCTGCGCAGCAGGTAGGCCTCCTGCTCGGGCGTGTAGCGGCGCCGCACTTCAACGATGGCGCTTGGCATCCGGCGTCTCGTTGCTCAGCACGTACGCGCTGGCGCGCTGCAGCTCGATCGGGCGCACCTCGAAAGCCAGGCCGCACGCCAACGTGGGGTTGTGCGACATCAGCTCGGCGGCTTCCTCGAGGCTCCTGGCCACCACGATCCAGTAGCCGCCGATCAGCTCCTTGGTCTCGGCAAAAGGGCCGTCGGCGATACGCTGGCGCGTGACCATCTTGCCGGCACGCGCCAGCCGGTGGCCGCGCCGCACGCGGCCCTCGGCCACCAGCTGGTCGTACCAGGCGTAGAAGGCATCGATCGCGGCCTGGATCTCTTCACTGGACTTGTCGGCGTCCCACTGGCCGCGCGACAGCACCAGGAACTCTTGCAGCGTGGCGTTCTCGCTCAATCGGTCTCCTTCAGGCCTCGGCGAAGCATACGCCGGGCATCGGGCCCGTCAGCCTGCCGGGATTTCGGGCTCCACCAGCTGGGCCAGCAGCGCAAGCGACTCCTGCCAGCCCAGATAGCACATCTCCACCGGGATCACATCGGGAACGCCCTCCTGCACGATCTTGAGGTCGGTGCCGCAGGACACCGCGGTCAGCGTGATGGTGACGCGGATCGTGCCCGGCAGGTTGGGGTCCTCGAACTCGTCGGTGTGGCGGATCAGCTCATTGGGCTTGAGCTCGAGGTACTTGCCGCCGAACGAGTGGCTCTTGCCGCTGCCGAAGTGGGTGAATGACATCCTGTAGCTGCCGCCCACCCTGGCATCGATCTGGTGGACCTTGCCGGTGTAGCCGTGCGGCGGCATCCATTTGGCCATGGCGTCGCCGTCGAGGAACGCCTTGTACAGCCGCTGCGGCGGGCAGCGCAGGACGCGGTGCAGAGTCACGGTGCTCATGAAAGACCTCGTTGGTTGTTGACAGAGGACAACCCTCTGTCAGCACGACGATCCGTGCGGACCGAATTCGACAACCGGGCCGGGCCGCCATGTGCCGGCGCGGCCGGCCAGCCCCGAGACGGCCGCTGCACGCGGCGCGTCGCTCGCGCTTGTCATGTGGGCGTCCCGCCGCGCGTTTCGACGTAGACCGCGTACAGCGACTGGCTGCCGGTCATGAACAAGCGGTTGCGCTTGCTGCCGCCGAAACACACGTTGGAGATGATCTCGGGCATGCGGATCCAGCCGATGCGTGTGCCGTCGGGCGCGAACACGTGCACGCCGTCGTAGCCGTCGCCGACCCAACCCATGCCGGCCCACACGTTGCCGTCTTCGTCGCAGCGGATGCCGTCGGCGAATCCGGTCTTGCCGTTGAACACCATCTCGGCAAACACCCTGCCGTTGCGCAGCCGCCTGCCGTCGACGTCGTAGACCCAGATCACGCTCCTGGCGTTGGGATAGTGCGAGACGCCGGTGTCGGCGACGTAGCACTTCTTGTAGTCGGGCGAAAAGCACAGGCCGTTGGGCTTGAACGGTTCGTCGGCCACCTTCTCCACCTGGCCCGGCGCGTCGATGCGGTAGATCGCCTCCTTCTGGATCGGCTGCGGGTTGTTGGCGCTCGACGGCAGCCGGTTGCCCTCGTATTCCATCAGGCTGCCGTAGCCCGGGTCGGTGAACAGCAGCCAGCCCTCGGGGTGCACCATGCCGTCGTTGGGCGCGTTGAGCTCGCGGCCGCCGGCGCGATCGGCCAGCACGGTGATGCGGCCGTTGTTCTCGTAGCGGATCACGCGCCGCGTGCCGTGGCAGAACGCGATCTGCCGTCCCTGGTGGTCAAACGTGTTGCCGTTGGAGTTGCCCGAGGGATGGCGAAAGCGCCTGCCGATGTGGCCGTCTTCCTCGAGCCAGCGCAGGCACTCGTCGTTGGGGATGTCGCTCCACACCAGGTAGCGTCCCACGCCGTTCCACGCCGGGCCCTCGGCCCACATCGTGCCGCGGTACAGCCGCAGGATCGGCGTGTTGCCCAGCTTGTACTTGAAGCGCGGATCGAGGCCGATCACGTCGGGTTCGGGGTAACGCACCGGCGGGCCGTTGGGGTCGTAGCGGTCGAACGCCTGCGCGAAGGCGCTGCCGCTGGCGCTGGCCGCGAAGGCCGCCACGCCGGCCGCGTTGAGCAGCGCGCGGCGCTGCTTGAGCCGTGGCGAGGCGTCGTCGGGGGCGCGCGCAGTCAGGTCCACCAGACGCATGGGTTGCACGTGCGATGCCATCGGGGTCGTCTCCATCGGGTGTGCGCGATGCCAAGGCCTCGCGCGGTTCTTCGGACCCGCCCCTCCCGCCGGGGCGGCGAGTGTGCACCCCGCGTCGCGCGATTTCAAGCGCGGCCGCGCTGCGCAGGGCTATCGCGCCGCGTTCAGCGCGCCGGCCCGCAACGTGGCATGCGTCAGAGCGCCCGCTTGTCGATGAAGGCCAGCACCGCGGCGTTGAAGGCCGCGGGGTTCATCACGTGCAGCAGGTGCGACGCGTCGGCAATGCGCACGCACTCGGGCCGCGGCAGGCAGCGCACCAACTCGTCCGTGGTGCGCAGAAACATGTGCGGGCTGTCCTGTCCGGTGAGCACGAGCGCGGGCAGATGCAGTGCGGCGGCCTCGTCGCGCGTGATGTCGACGCCGATGGCGTCGATCGTGCTGGGTTCGAGCGCCAGCATGCGCAGGTTGTCCGTCATCCTGTCATGCACGGCCGCCGGCAGTTGCTCGAACGCGCCCTCGCCCATGAAGGCATCGACGTAGCGTTGCAGGGCTGCTTGCGGCTGCCCGTGCGCGAGCGCGTCCTGTGCCGGCCTCAGGCGCGCCGCGTAAGCCTCGAACAGCTCGGCGCCGCCGGGCAGCTCGACCAGCCATCCGAACAGCGCCGGTTCGGCGACAGTCAGCGATCGCACGCGCTGCGGCTGATCCACCGCGAAGCGCAACGCGACGTCGGCGCCGAACGACACGCCCACCACGTGTACCCGGCTCAAACCCAACGCGTCAAGGAGCGCCGCCAGATCGGCCGCATGCACGGCAGCGTCGTTGAGGTCGGTGCCGTCGTCGACCCAAGCGTTCGGATGGTGGCAGCGCCGGCTGTAGGCGATCGTGCGGTGGCGCTCGGCGAATGGCGCCATCTGCGCGCCGAACGTGCGCAGGTCGGTGGTGCCGCTGCCGTGCAACAGAACGACCGGCGCGCCATCGCCGCGCTCGACATAGGCCAGCGCCGTGCCGCGGACGCTGACCCGCTGGTAGTCGTGTGGCATGACATCGGCCTCCTCGACACGACGCTGCGATGTTGCGCCGCTGGAGATGCGTGTCAACCCCACGGACCGCCATCACCTGGAACGCCTTATGCGTGCGGCGCGCCACCACAACGCCGGAGGACTCCCATGCTCGATGGCACGACCACCCGCTTCTCGCATGTGAAGGAAGGCCAGACGCCCTGGCGCGGCGAGGGGCTGCGCGACTTCTTTCTCTACCGCGATCTGGGCATCGAACAGGCCACCGCGGGCCGCGTGCTGGCGCAACTCGTCAAGGCGCATGAAGCACCCGAAAAGGGCACCGGATGGCACCGCCATGAAGCGGACTTTCACATCGTCATCATGCTCAAGGGCTGGGCGCGTTTCATGTACGGCGAGCAGGAGACGCTGGTCGAAGCCGGCGACTGCGTGCACCAGAAGCCGGGCATCGTGCACTACCTGTTCGACTACTCGCCCGACATGGAGTACCTCGAGATCGTCGGCCCGTCGGACTTCAGGACGGTCGATGTCGACGCACCGTGCGCGGTCCCGGATCCGACGCCGTGGACGTAGCCGGCCCGAGGCTCAGAACTCCATGTCGAGCTCTTCGATCTCGTCGGCTTCCTGCACCGCGGCAGCGACCCATTCCTTCATTTCCGGCATCGCCATGATGGTCCTGCAATAGCCGGCGCACGCCGTGTCGAGCGGCACGGCGTAGGTCAGGAAGCGCGTGACCACCGGCGCGTACATCGCGTCGGCCATCGTGCGCCGGGCGCCGAACAGGTACGGGCCGCCATAACGCTCGAGGCAGTCGCGCCAGATGGTGCAGATGCGCTCGATGTCGGGCTGTGCGCCGGCCCAGATCTTGAAGCTCTTGTGGCGCACCTTCAGGTTCATCGGCAGCGCCGAGCGCAGGTTGGCGAAACCGGAGTTCATCTCGCCGCAGATCGATCGGCAGTGGGCGCGCGCCGCGCGCTCGGCCGGCAGCAGTCCCGCGTGCGGAAACGCCTCGTCGAGGGTGTAGGCGATGGCCATCACGTTCCACGACGTGGTGCCCTCGTGCGTCAGGCACGGCACCAGGATCGAAGGTGCCAGCAGCAACAGCTCGCGCCGCGCATCGACGTCGTCCGGGCTGACCATCACCTCGTCGAACTCCAGGCCGGCAAAGCGCGCCAGCAGCCAACCGCGCAGCGACCAGGACGAGTAGTTCTTGCTCGACAGCGTCAGCGATGCACGAGCGACCGCCTGCGCTCGGGCCGATGCCTTGGCGCGGCTGGGTTTGGTGGTGGCCTGGACCATGGCGACGTGTCTCCCGGTTCTTGGAACCTGTGGACAACCTGCGAGCAAGGCCTGTGCCACGCCTGGCGCGTAAGTTGCAAAGGACATCGCCATGCCGATGTCAGCGCCCGCAGCGATGCTGTACACCGCCTTCGAGCAACACGCCCATGCGATGTGGCCGCTGCGCGCCTGGGCGCGCGCCGCCGTGCCGGTGCTGGGCAACGGCCACGGCACGCGCGCGCAGCGCCACATGACCGCCGCGCTCGAGACGATGCGCCTGGCCGAGATCACGCACCGCCGGCCGGCCTGGGGCATCGAGCGCGTCCGCGAGCACGAGGTGGTGGAAGAAGCCGTGCTGGCCACGCCGTTCGCCACCCTCACCCGCTTTGCCAAGCGCGGTGCGCCGGCCCAGCCGCGCGTGCTGCTGGTGGCGCCGATGTCGGGCCACTTCGCCACGCTGCTGCGCGACACCGTGCGCACGATGCTGGCCGACCACGACGTGCACGTGACCGACTGGCACAGTGCGCGCGAGATCCCGCTCGCCGCCGGGCGCTTCGGGCTGGAGGAGTACACCGAACACCTGATGCGCTTCCTGCGCGCCATGGGGCCAGGCTCGCACGTGGTGGCCATCTGCCAACCGTGCGTCGCCGCGCTCGCCGCCACGGCGCTGATGTCGGAAGACGACGACCCCGCGGTGCCGGCCAGCCTCACGCTGATGGCCGGCCCGATCGACTGCCGCATCAGCCCCACCGCGGTGAACCAGCTGGCGACGTCCAAGTCGATCGACTGGTTCGAACACAACCTGATCAGCTGCGTGCCGCTGCCGCTCAAAGGCGCCGGCCGCCGCGTCTACCCGGGCTTCGTGCAGGTGGGCGCGTTCATGAGCATGAACCGCCAGCGCCACGTCGACGCGTTTCGCAACTACTACGTCGGGTTGGTCGAAGCCGACCACGAAGCCACCGAGCCGATCCGCCGCTTCTACGAGGAGTACCTCGCGGTGGCGGACCTGCCGGCGGAGTTCTATCTCGAGACGGTGAAGCTGGTGTTCCAGGACTACGCGCTACCCAGGGGCGAGTTGCGCTGGCGCGGACGCACGATCGACGCCTCGGCGATCCGCCGCACCGCGCTCGTCACCATCGAGGGCGAGCGCGACGACATCTGCGCGCCCGGCCAGACGCTGGCGGCACAAGACCTGTGCTCGAAGCTGCGTCCCTACATGCGCACGCACGCGGTGCAGGCCGGTGTCGGTCACTACGGCGTGTTCAGCGGGCGCCGGTGGCAGCAGAGCATCTATCCGATGCTGCGCGACGTGATCCACGTGTCGCAGTAGAGCCGTGCCGGAAGCGCTGCGGGTCCATCGCGCACTGCCCGGGTGTGCTCCGGCGTGACGCATCGCCGCGTGTGGCGGCGGCAGCGCTACTTCTTCTCGCACGTGCCCTCCTCGATCACCCGACCGTCGGCACATTCGGTGATCACCCGTGGCCGCGTCGCGCGCGTGCCCGCGCCTGCCTGCGACGCAGCGGCGTCCTGTGTGCCGCGCTCGTACATGATCTTCTTGCGGCCCGCGTCGCACGTGCCCACCTGCCTGCCGGGTGCCGAAGCCGCCAGATCGACCGCCGCGACGGTGAACCCCGTGGCGCCGTTGGCGCGGATGCGCGCGTCGATGGCGGCCACGAGCTCGTCGCACGTGGCGGACGCGGCGCTCAGCGCCTGCGCGCAGGCGAGCGCCGCCACCGCGCAGGCGCACTGCGCGGTCCGCACCCTGCGTTGGCCGGGCCTCATGCGCGGACGACGCGATCCTCGAACGTGGGCCACACGATGGCCTGCGCGACGATCACGTCGCGTCCGTTGAACGTGGCGGCGGGCGCGCCAAACAGCTTGTATCCCAACGCCAGCGCCTCGCTGACACGCTGGCAGAAAGCCGCGTCATCCTTGCCCGTGAGCAGGCGATAGCCTGGCAGTCCGTCCGGTGGCGATTCCATGCGATCTCCGCAGCGTTGGCCAACCCGATGCTACCCGCTCGCGCCGTCGCGACCGTCAGGCGGGCGCGCCGCCTTCAGTCCGCAGGCGAATCCTTCATCTCATGGTGCCGCGATCGCAGCAGGCACAACACCGACAGCAGCGCGGCCGCGCTGGCGGCCCAGAACACGGCCGGGTAACCCCAGCGCTCGATCAACGCGCCGCCCGCCACGCCGCCCACCACGCCCGACAAGCCATAACCCAGCGTGGTGTACAGCGCCTGGCCGCGGCCGCGCAGCCGGCCCGGAAAATAACGCGACACCAGCGCGATGCAGGCGGCGTGCTGGGCGGCGAAGGTGATCGCGTGCGTCATCTGGGTCAGCACCAACACCGCCATCCAGTGGCCGAACGCGGCCATCGCAGCAAAGCGCGCCGCCGACACGGTGGCCGCCAGCAGCAGCCAGTTGTGCATCGAGAGCCGCTCGAACCAGTGTCCTTGGGTCCAGAAGAAGCCGATCTCCACCAGCACACCCACCGACCACAGCACGCCGATTGCCGATTCGCTCATGCCGGCCGACGCGGCAAAGAGCGAAAAGAACGCATACAGGCTGGAATGCGCCAGCACGGTCAGAAAGATGCCGAGGAAGAACCACGCCACCTGCGGCCTGCGCAGCACCGCCAGCGTCCCGACCGGCGCTTTTTCCGGATGCGGCGGGTCGCCGCCGAGCGGCAGGCGCCACAACGCATGCGCCAGCAGCGCCCACAGCAGCAGCACCAGCCACGGCCAGGCGCGGATGCCCACGGCGTTGAGCAGCACGCCGAACAGCAGCACCGCGGCCATGAAGCCGATCGAGCCCCAGACGCGGGCGCGGCCGTAGCGCGCGCCGGCACCGCCGCCGGCGGCGAGATTGAGGTGATGCGCGAGCGACGCCTCCATCATCGGAATCACGGCGCCGTTGGCGATGAACAGCAGCGCCACGCACACGCTGACCGCGGCGCCGCCGAAGCGGCCGCTCAAGGCCAGCGCCAGCGCGAACAGCACGCACAACACGCCGGCCAGTCGCATCAGCCGCGAGTGATCGTTGCTGCGGTCGGCCAACCAGGCCCAGCTGTAGGGCGCGAACACGCGCGTCCAGGCCTGCAGCGAGGCGATCGAGCCGATCGCCAACGCGCTCATGCCGAGCTCGCGAAACCACAGCGGCGCATACAGCATGAACGCGCCCATGGCGGCGAAATAGCAGAACCACACCCGCGCGAACGGGCGCAGCGAGATCGTCGAAGTCATCGACGGCGAACGGTCATCCGCGCGGGCTGCCCGGCGCGGCGCCCGCGATCGGCGGCACGGCGACCGACACGTCGCCGCATTGCGCGCGCTGGCGCAGCGCATGGTCCATCACCACCAGCGCCAGCATCGCCTCGGCGATCGGCGTGGCACGGATGCCCACGCACGGGTCGTGGCGGCCGTGTGTCTCCACCGTGGTCGGCTGCAACTGCCTGTCGATCGACGCGCGCGGCAGGCGGATCGAGCTGGTGGGCTTGACCGCGATCGACACCACCAGGTCCTGCCCGGTGGAGATGCCGCCGAGCACGCCACCGGCATGGTTGCTGCGAAAGCCCTCGGGGCTCAACTCGTCGCCATGCTCGCTGCCTTTTTGCGTGACCACGCCGAAGCCGGAGCCGATCTCGACGCCCTTGACCGCATTGATGCCCATCATCGCGTAGGCGATGTCGGCGTCGAGCTTGTCGAACAGCGGCTCGCCCAGGCCGGTGGGCACGCGCTGCGCGGTGACGGTGATGCGCGCGCCGCACGAATCACCGCTCTTGCGCAACGCGTCCATGTAGGCCTCGAGTTGCGGCACGATCGCTGCATCGGGCGCGAAGAACGGGTTCTGCGCGATCTGCGCCTCGTCGACGAACGGAATCGTGATGTCGCCGATCTGGCTCATCCAGCCGACAAAACGCGTGCCGTGCCGCTCGTGCAGCCATTTCTTGGCGACCGCACCGGCCGCCACCATCGGTGCCGTGAGGCGCGCCGACGCGCGCCCGCCGCCGCGCGGATCGCGCAGCCCGTACTTGCGCCAGTAGCTGTAGTCGGCGTGTCCGGGGCGGAACGTGTCGAGCAGGTTGGCGTAGTCGCGGCTGCGCTGATCGGTGTTGCGGATCAGCAGCGCGATCGGCGTGCCGGTGGTGACGCCCTCGTACACGCCGGACAGGATCTCCACCCGATCCGCCTCGTTGCGCTGTGTCACGTGGCGGCTGGTCCCGGGGCGGCGCCGGTCGAGGTCGGGCTGGATGTCGCTCTCGGCGAGCGGCAGGCCGGGGGGGCAGCCATCGATCACGCAGCCGATCGCCGGCCCATGGCTCTCGCCGAAGTTGGTGACGCAGAACAGATGGCCGAAGGTGCTGCCGGACATGGGAACAAAGAAGATCGGGCTGCCGCCGAAGCTGCAGCCCGATTGTGGCAGGCGCGCCGCGCCGGGGCTTCCGGCGGCGCTTACAAGGTCTTGGGTGCCTCGGCCCCTTCGGACTCCACCGGCCAATCGCGGATGTAGGCCTTGAGCATGCGGTTCTCGAAGTCCTGGCTGTCGACCACCGCCTTGGCCACGTCGTAGAACGAGATCACGCCCATCAGCGTGCGCTGCTCCATCACCGGCATGTAGCGCGCATGGCGCTGCAGCATCATGCGGCGCACTTCATCGATCTCGGTCTCGGGCGTGCAGGTGAGCGGCGCGTCGTCCATCACCGTGCGCACGGTGATGCTGCCGACGCTGCCGTCGTTGGCGACGATGGCCTGGATCACCTCGCGGAACGTCAGCATGCCCACCAGCTCGCCATGGCTCATGACCACCAACGAGCCGATGTCGCGGCCGGCCATGGTCTTGACCGCATCGTTGAGCGAACTCTCGGGAGGCACCGTGTACAGCGTGCCGCCCTTGACGCGCAGGATGTCGCTCACCTTCATGGCAGCCTCCGACGAGCCGCCTCCAGGAGGCTGAGCGCCCCCCCGGGGGGCAGCGAACGCAGTGAGCATGGGGCCATGCTGCTGTCTCCTAGGCCGAGTGTCGGGCCAACATAGCACACAATGCCCCGACGCAAAAGACAGGCTCCCCTTGCTGGAGTTCCACGATGGCAGGCCACAGCGACCCCGGATTCGACACCCTCGCCCTGCACGCCGGCGCCGCGCCCGACCCGGCGACCGGGGCACGCGCCGTGCCGATCCACCTGTCGACCAGTTTCGTGTTCGGCGACAGCGACCACGCGGCGGCGCTGTTCAACATGGAACGCGCCGGTCACGTGTACAGCCGCATCAGCAATCCGACCAACGCCGTGCTGGAGGAGCGCATCGCCGCGCTCGAAGGCGGTACCGGCGCGATTGCCACGGCCAGCGGACAGGCGGCGCTGCATCTTGCCATCGCCACGCTGGCCGGCACCGGCTCGCACATCGTGGCCTCCACCGCGCTCTACGGCGGCAGCCACAACCTGCTGCACTACACGCTGGCGCGTTTCGGCATCCGCACCAGCTTTGTCAAGCCGCGCGACATCGATGGCTGGCGCGCGGCGATCCGGCCCGACACCCGGCTGCTGTTCGGCGAGACGCTCGGCAACCCGGGCCTCGACGTGCTCGACATCCCAAGCGTCAGCGCGATCGCGCATGGCGCCGGCGTGCCGCTGCTGGTGGACTCGACCTTCACGACGCCGTGGCTGATGAAGCCGTTCGGTCTCGGCGCCGACCTGGTGTTTCATTCGGCGACCAAGTTTCTGTCGGGCCACGGCACGGTGATCGGCGGCCTGCTGGTCGACAGCGGCCAGTTCGACTGGCAGGCCTCCGGCCGCCACCCCGAGCTGACCCAGCCCTACAGCGGCTTTCACGGCATGGTGTTCGCCGAGGAGAGCACGACCGGCGCGTTCCTGCTGCGCGCGCGTCGCGAGGGGCTGCGCGACTTCGGCGCCTGCATGAGCCCGCACACCGCCTGGCTGATCCTGCAGGGCATCGAGACGCTGCCGCTGCGCATGGAGCGCCATGTGGCCAACACGCGCAAGGTGGTGGACTTCCTGAGCCGCCACGCCATGGTGGCCGCGGTCGGCTACCCGGAGCTCGAGTCGCATCCCGACCATGCGCTGGCGAAGAAGCTGCTGCCGCGCGGCTGCGGTGCGGTGTTCAGCTTTGACATCAAAGGCTCGCGCCAGCAGGGCCGCGCCTTCATCGAGGCGTTGAAGATCTTCTCGCACCTGGCCAACGTGGGCGACTGCCGCTCGCTGGTGATCCACCCGGCGTCGACCACGCACTTCCGCATGGACGACGCGGCGCTGGCGCAGGCCGGCATCGGTCCGGGCACGATCCGGCTGTCGATCGGGCTGGAAGATGCCGACGACCTGATCGACGACCTCGGTCGTGCATTGAAGGCGGCGGAGAAGGCAGCATGAAGCTGGAGCTCGATGGCCACAGCACCTACGCCTACACCGGCGGCAAGGCATTCGACGCGCAGCTGCCCGGCGTGGTCTTCGTGCACGGCGCCCTGCACGACCACAGTGTGTGGGGGCTGCAAAGCCGCTACCTTGCGCACCACGGACGCGCCGTGCTGGCGGTGGACCTGCCGGGCCACGGCCGCAGCGGCGGTACGGCGCTCGACGTGCCGACTGCCGGCCGCTGGCTGGCCGCATTGATCGACGCCAGCGGCTTGCGCCGCACCGCGCTGGTGGGCCACAGCATGGGCTCGCTGATTGCGCTCGAGGCAGCCGCACGGCTCGGCGAGCGTGCCAGCGCGCTGGTCATGGTGGGCACCGCCTATCCGATGAAGGTGTCGCCCAAGCTGCTCGAGCTGTGCCGGCGCGACGTGCTGGCGGCGATCGACCTGGTCAACGCGCTGTCGAACTCCACGCATGCCACCAAGCCGTCGAATCCCGGGCCCGGCTTCTCGACGCACGGCCTCAACCGCGCCCTGATGCGCCGCATGCAAGCGGCCTATACGCAAGGCCACCTGTTCCATACCGACTTCGCGGCCTGCGACGCCTATGCCGGCCTCGAAGCGGCGGCGCCGAAAGTGAAGGCCCCGGTGACGCTGGTGCTCGGCGCGCACGACCAGATGACTCGGCCGTTGGCGGCCGCGCCGCTGGTGGAGGCGCTGAAACCGCGCGTGCTCACGCTGCCGGTGGGGCACAACCTGATGGCCGAGGACCCCGACGGCGTGTTGAATGCGATCCGGGACGCCTTGCAGCAGGAGGCCGCCTGAGCCGCCCGGCCGCGCAAAAAGCGCACACCGCCCGCCGGCCACCGCACTGTGCGGGCCCGATGCGTGCGCTGGGGCGCATCAGGACTTCTTCTTTCCCCGCTCGATGACCGATGTCGTGATCGGCGGCGCTCCCGCCTTGGGCGGCTTGAGCGCCGCGTCTTTCTTGGGTTTCTTGGCCTCCTTGTTGCTGCGCTGTTGACCTTTGGCCATCGGAGAACTCCTGTCGCTTGAGCGCGCGGTGAGATGCGCCGATTCTGCAATGGCCGCAGCCCGGCGGCCATCGGGGCTCACCACTGCGTCGGCGCCACGGTCCTGCGGCCGGTCCAGCGCTCCACGGTGGCCGCCAGGGTCGCGCTGCTCACCGGCTTGGTCAGGTAGTCATCCATCCCCGCCTGCAGGCAGCGCTCGCGGTCGCCGGCCAGCGCATCGGCGGTGAGCGCCACGATCGGCGTGCGGGCCGTGCGGCGCCGCGCTTCGTCGTCGCGGATCCGACGCGTCGCCTCGAAGCCGTCCATCACCGGCATGTGGCAATCCATCAGGATCATGTCGTGGCGCTCGCGCGCCGCCGCGGCACAGGCCGCCGCCCCGTCGGCCGCCAGCTCGACCTCGCAGCCGAGCCGGGTGAGCATCGCCTCGACCACCATCTGGTTGACGGCATCATCCTCGGCCAGCAGCACGCGTGCCGACAAGCCACCCTCTTCGAGCGGCGGCGGTGGCTCGGACACCAGCGCCTCGGGCTCATCGTTTGAAGCCTGCAGGCTCAACTCGAACCAGAACGTGGAGCCGACGCCCTGCCGGCTGTCGACGCCGAGCGTGCCGCCCATCAGGTCGACCAGCTCCCTGGCGATCGCCAGCCCGATGCCGCTGCCGCCGTGGCGGCGTGTGGTCGACGCATCGGCCTGCGTGAACGCATCGAACACCGAGTCGAGGTGCTCGGGCGCGATGCCGATGCCGGTATCGTGCACGTCGAAACGCAGGCGCAGCATACCGTCGGGGCTGACGCCGCGCAGGCTCACCTCCACGTCGACGCGGCCGCGGTCGGTGAACTTGACTGCGTTGTTGAGCAGGTTAACCAGCAGCTGCCGCAGCCGCACCGGGTCGCCGACCAGCCGCTCGGGCAACCCGGCCGGCATCGAACAGTCGAGCACGATCGGCTTGTCGCGCGCCACCGCGGCCATCAGGTCGACCGCGTCGCCCACCAGGGCGCGCAGGTCAAACGGCGTCTGGCGCAGCGTCAACTTGCCGGACTCGATGCGCGAGAAGTCGAGCACATCGTCCACCAGCGCCAGCAGCGCGGTGGCCGAGCCGTGCGCCGTCCTGGCGTAGTGGCGCTGCTGCGGCGTCAACGGGCTGTCGAGCAGCAGCTCGGTGGTGCCGAGGATGCCGTTCATCGGTGTGCGGATCTCATGGCTGATGGTGGCCAGGAACTGCGACTTCGCGACGTTGGCGGCCTCGGCCTGACGCCGTGCCTGCTCGAGCTCTTGCGTCTTCGCCTGCAGCGCCTCGGTGCGCTGCTCGAGCGTGGCCACCAGCTCGCGCGCGGTGCGGATGGCCTCGCGCATGCGGGTGCGCAGGCGCTCGATCACCAGGCCGGTGGTGGCCAGGTAAGCGCCCAGCAAGGCCATCGTCAGCACGAGCACGATCCGCTCGGGCCACAACGCGCGTGCCGGCTCGACCAGCGCCACCCAGGCCGAATATCCGAGGTAGGCCGTGCACACCACGAGGTTGAAGTACAGCGCCCGCCGGAAGCCGAAGCCCACCTGGTCCGCCACGCGGATGAGCAGGAAGTAGGCGAAGAACAGGGTGCTCGTTTCGATGTGCTGCAGCGTGACCATCCACACCAGCACGTCGATGTGCAGGAAGGCCAGGCTCGCGTCGAAGTGCGCGAAGCGCTCGTGCGCCCAGCGCAGCACCGGCCAGCTCGAAGCGGCGTAGGCGATGTTCACACCCAGCACCAGCAGCAGCGCCGGCGATGTCAGCGGCAGGCCGGCACGCCAGTCGTGCAGCACGGCGATCACGCAAAGGATCGCGAAGCCAAGGGCACGCACCAGCGGCAGCTGCACGGTGTGCTGGCGCCGGGCGCTGGCGGCACGCCGCTGCGCCAGCAAGTTGGCATCGAGCGTGAACTCGGCGTCGTGCGGCTCGGTTGCGGTCGCGACCACCACACCCTCCTGCAGCAGGTGATCCGATGGTGCGGCAATTCAGCGCCAGCGGCAATTCCCTCGCCAGACCGTTACCGAGCCGGCGTCGGCCCGACGATGCGCTGCACCACCACCCGGCCGAGCAGCAGCACGCCAATCGCCGCGCCGAGCAGCGCACCGGTGAACCCGGCGGCGTGCAGCCACACGCCGAACAGCGGCGGCCCGATGCCGATGCCGATGAAGAAGCCGCAGGCGAACAGCGCCACCGCCGAGCCGCGTGCACCGGGCGCCAGCTCGGTGGCCTCGATCTGCAAGCTGTTGTGCAACATGTAATAGGCGGTGCCACACGCCACCATGGCCAGCGCATGCAGCCACCACAGCGGCAAGACGAGCAGCAGCAGGTACACCGCGGCCACCACGATCGAACCCACCGTGCACATGCGGCGCACGCCGAGCACCTCGATGATGCGCCGCACCGCGAAGCCGTAGAGGATGCCACCGATGCCGAACGCTCCGAGCACCAACCCAGCCTGCGACGGCGCGGCCGCGGAGCTGCTGCCGGCGCGTTCGATCAGCAGTTGCCCCATGTACGGAAACAGGCAGAACACCAGCGCGCCTTCGCAGATCACCGCGCCGTACAGCCACACCGCCTTGCGGTTGCGAAAAACCTCCGCGTACATCGCGCCGAACGACCGTGTCTGCGTCGGCGCACACACCGCTGCGCCCGCACCGCACGCCAGCGCGACCACGGTGAGCGTGCAGGCGGCCGCGGCAACGCCCGCAGCCAGTGCCAGCGCCATGCGCCAGCCGAACGCGTCGCTGGCCAGGCCGGCGAGCGCCGAGCCGAGCATCTGGCCCGAGATGATCGCCACCAGCATGCGGCCCATCACCACCTGGCGCTCCTGCAGGCCATAGGCATCGCCGAGCCCGGCCAGCACCAGCGGGATGATGCCGCCAGCGAACACGCCCGCGAACAGGCGCGTCAGCAGCAACTGCCGGAAGTTCGCCGCCACCACGCCGAGCACCAGCGCGAGCGCCATCGCGGCGATGCACACCTGCATGCAACGCACCTTGCCGAACCGATCGCCCAGCGGCCCGAGAAACGGCTGCGCCAGCGCATACGGCAACGCATAGGCGGTGGTCAACAGCGCGGCGGTGGCCGGCGTGACGCCGAAGGTGTAGGCGATCGGCAGGATCAGCGGATCGACGATGCGCATCCCGAAGCCGCTGGCGAAGGCGCACACGGCGAACACCAGCGAAAGAGACGACATCGAATGGAGCAGCGCAACCCGAGCGACAGTGCCGGGCGCCATCATGCCGTGAAGCGCACGCCGGGCACAGCGCACGGCCAATCGGGGCTCGGCGGCGAAGGCCCGTCCTCACGGACAGCGATGCAATCCGGCGCTGTTCCACGGCCGGCGCGCCCCATGCGCATCGGTGAGCGTGACGATGAAAGCCGCAAGATCGCTGGCTTCCGAACGCGACACCCGCTGCGCGTGCTGCACGGCATCGATCAGACGCTCGGTCTGGCCGTTGTGGAAGTACGGCGCGGTGACCGCGGCGTTGCGCAGCGACGGCGTGCGGAAGCGGCCGCCCAGCCCTTCGTGGATGGCGAGGCGGCGCGTCGCGCGGGCATTGCGGCGCGTGGCATCGTCGTTGGACCGGCCGGTGAGATTGAAGGCGCTGGACTTCAGAGCGCGCGCATCGCCGAGCCGACCGCTGTCGCCGACCGAAGCGACTGGCACCACACCCGGATGGAACTCGCCATCGGACAAGTTTGGCCCGGCATGGCATGACACGCATCCCGCACGGCCGACGAACAGCTTCAGGCCGCGCAGCGCAGGCGCCGGATACGCCGCAGCTGCCGCGGCGTCGCCACGCGCAACGGCGTCGCGGAAGTCGTCGAACGGTGTGCGCGCAGTGACCAGCGTCTCGATGAACGCGGCCAGCGCCTTGCCGACGTTGACCACCGTGAGCTGCGCATCGCCACGCAACGGCGACTCGCCGAACACGCTGCGGTAACACGCCGCCAGCTCGGGCTCGCGCACGAACAGGCGCCGCACGAGCTGCGCATTGCCGTCGAACTCGCGCGCGTCGAGGATGGGCTTGATGCTGGCCATCCACAAGCTGTCGGCGCCGCCGCCCCAGCCATACCAGCGTTGCTGGCTCAGGTTGGCCAGCGCCGGCGTGTTGCGCGGCAGATCGGCCAGCCCGTGTGCGCGCGCCAAAGTATCGGTGAACGCACGATCGGGCTGGTGGCAGGTGACGCAGGCGATATAACCCACCGGCGACATGCGCGGGTCGCGGAACAGCTGGCGCCCCAGCTCGATGGCCCTGGCGTTGCCCGACACGCGATTGCCCGGATCGCGCTTCGCCGGCGGCGGCCACGGGCCGAGCGCGAGGACGCGGCGCACCTCGTCGGGCGACAACGCGGGCTCGGTGGACACGATCTGCGCGATCGCGGTGCTCCACGCGCCCAATGCCAGCAGCAGCGCAGGCAGCACGCCGCCGCACCAAAGCCACTGGATGGCGACGGTGCGACGTATTCGCGCATGCCCACCTGCCACAGATCGACTGTAGTACGGTTGACGGCACATTGCACCGCTGCCGCCGCTTCGGGTGGGGCGTGTCAATAAGCCTTCGGACTAGCGCGAACGCGTACGCGCACGGCGAGGAACTGCACCAGCGTGCAATAGCAAACCTCCCGCCGGCCCGCGAGACTTCATCGCACACCGTATACGAAGGAGTTCCTCATGAACAAGTCATTGTCAGCCGCCTCGTTGCTGGCTTGCGCGCTCTGGGGCACCGGCGCGGCACACGCACAGGCGCCCGCCACCTCGGCGTCGGAGTCCCGCCAGATCGCCGTGGTCGACTACGCTGTCTTCGTCGACCCGCCGACTGGATTCGTCTTCGTCAAACTGCCGCGCGGTTGGAAGTTCGCCGGAAAGATCGAGCCCGAAGACGTCGCGCGCCTCCCGAGCCATGTGTTCACTGCCCTGCTCAAGCCAGAGCCCCAAGAGGCCGCGGGTGACAAGATGGGGATGCGGACGCGTTGAGCCGCGCAGCCGAGACCGTGATGCACAACTCCATGTACGGACTGGCGCTGCTACATGTGCTGGCCGTGTGCAACCACAGCGCGACGGCAGCCGACGACCAGGAGGCAGTGCTGATGAACCGAGGGCGGGCTGCGTTGCGTGACATGGATTGCGCCCGCTGCCACGGCCGCGACTACCGCGGCTGGGCCGCGCCCTCATTGATCGACGCGGTGCGCGACGGATCGCGCGAGCGGTTCGAGCGTTACGTGCTCGACGGCGACATCGTTCGCGGCATGCCCGGGTACCGCAGCCAGCCCCGCTTGGTGACCGACCTGGACGCCATCTACCTCTACCTGCGAATGCGAGGCCGGCAGGAGCCGGCATCGCCGCCCGGCCCAGCGACACCTCGCGAGGCCGGGCGCTGATCACACACAGTCACCCGCCGCTCGATCGGGCGAGGCCACGCAACATGTCGTCCACCATCGCGGACAGATCGAACCTCGCACACCAGCCCCAATCGTCCCGGGCCGGCGTGTCGTCGATCACCTGCGGCCAGCTGTCGGCGATGGCTTGCCGAAAGTCGGGCTCACAGGACAACACGAAACCGGGCACACGCGTGGCGATCGCGTCGGCGATCTCGCGCGGCGTGAAGCTCACGCCCGCCAAGTTGTACGAACCGCGCTCACGGATCTGCACCGACGGCGCGTCCATCAGCTCGACCGTGGCGCGGATCGCATCGGGCATGTACATCATCGGCAGCCGCGTGTCCTCGCGCAGGAAGCAGGTGTAGCGCCGCTCCTTCAGCGCGGCATGGAAGATCTCCACCGCATAGTCGGTGGTGCCGCCGCCTGGCGGCGTCTTCCAGCTGATCAGGCCGGGATAACGCAGGCTGCGCACGTCGATGCCGTGCCGCGCGTGGTACCACGCGCACCAGCGCTCGCCGGCGAGCTTGCTGATGCCATACACCGTGGTCGGGTCCATCACCGTGTGCTGCACAGCGGTGGCCGGCGTGGTGGGACCGAACGCGGCGATGCTGCTCGGCCAGAACACCTGCTTGAGCCTCGCCGCCCGCGCCAGCTCCAGCACGTTGAGCAGCCCGTTCATGTTGAGGTTCCAGGCCCACTGCGGATGCTTCTCGCCGTTGGCCGACAGTGCAGCGGCAAGCAACACGATGCGATCGATGCGGTGACGCGCCACCACGGCAGCCAGCGCGGCGGCATCGATGACGTCGAGCGCCTCGTGCGCGAGGCGTGGCACGCGGCCGGTGGGTGCGAGGTCACTGGTGACGACCGCGTCGTGGCCGTGCTTGTCGGCAAGTGCTTCGGCCAGCTCGGTGCCGATCTGGCCGTTGGCGCCGATGATGAGGATCTTGGGCGCGGTCATTTCCAGTTTCGACCGAGCGAGGCACCACCGTGGTATTCGGCGGCGGGCACCACGAGCGTCTCAGCGCGGTGGGCGGTACCCGGGGTGGGCGACTTGTGGCGCGGCGAGGAGCGGAGCGGCACAAGGGGAAGTCCGGCGCCGACAGGCGACGGACCGGCGAGAAGCCATGAAGCAGCGGCGCGTTCGGCGCCGATTGCGAGCGGCATCGCAGTCGCCCTTGTGCCGCGAGCACCGCAGCGAAGTCGGCGCGCAGCGCCGACCGCGACAGTAGGAGCACACACCGGGTACCGCCCGCCGCGCCGCGCCCACTCCCAGTGGGGTACCGCCCTCGGACCGCGCGCGGTGGTCGCGAGCCAACAGCTCACAAGAGCCCCAACTCCTGCCCCGCCTGCGCAAACGCCGTCACCGCGCGTTCCAGATGCTCGCGCTCGTGCACCGCGCTCATCTGCACGCGGATGCGCGCCTGGCCCTTGGGCACCACCGGGTAGAAGAAGCCGACCGCGTACACGCCCAACTCCAGCAAGCGAGCCGACAACGCCTGTGCCTTCACCGCGTCGTACACCATGATCGGCACGATCGGATGCGTGCCGGGCTTGATCTGAAAACCGGCCTTGACGATCGCGTCGCGAAACCAGGTGGTGTTGGCTTCGAGCTTGTCGCGCAGCGCGGTGCTGGCTTCGAGCAGGTCGAGCACCGCCACGCTGGCGCCGGCAATGGCCGGCATCAGCGTGTTGCTGAAGAGATAGGGCCGCGAGCGCTGGCGCAGCAGTTCCACCACCTCGCGCCGGGCGGCGGTGAAGCCGCCCGACGCGCCGCCCAGCGCCTTGCCAAGCGTGCCGGTGATGATGTCGACCTTGCCGAACACGCCGCGGTGTTCGTGCGTGCCGCGGCCGCGCGTGCCCATGAAACCGGTGGCGTGGCACTCGTCGATACCGAGCAGTGCGCCGTACTGGTCGCACAGCGCGCGCATGCGATCGAGCTGCGCGACCGTGCCGTCCATCGAGAACACGCCGTCGCTGAACACGATCTTGAAACGCGTGGACGCGGCCTCCTGCAGGCAGCGCTCGAGATCGGCCATGTCGTTGTGCTTGTAGCGCCAGCGCTGCGCCTTGGACAGGCGCACGCCGTCGATGATGGACGCGTGGTTCAGCTCGTCGCTGATGATCGCGTCGGCCTCGCCGAACAGCGGCTCGAACAGGCCGCCGTTGGCATCGAAGGCGGCGGCATACAGGATGGCGTCTTCGGTGCCGAGGAACCGCGCCAGCCTGGCCTCGAGCTCCTTGTGAACGTCCTGCGTGCCGCAGATGAAGCGCACCGAGCTCATGCCGTAGCCGTGCGTGCGCAGTGCCTCGTGCGCCGCCTCGATCACGCGCGGGTGCGACGACAGGCCGAGGTAGTTGTTGGCGCACAGGTTGATCAGCTCGCGACCGTCCGGCGCCTGCAGCGTCGGGGTACCCTGCCCGGCGATGCGCACCGTCGCGCCCTGGGGCGTGGTGATGATGCGCTCGGACTTGAACAAGCCGGCCTCGCGCACGCCTTGCAGCTCTTGCTTCAGATGGGAGATCAGATCGGCCGGCATCGTGGGCTCCAGAAGATGGCTCACTCGAGCAGTTCGCTCACTTTCAGCGTGTCGAATCCGGCGCGGCGCCGGAATGCGCCGGCGGCACGGTCGTCGCCGAGCAGAAGGCCATCGATCAGCGGGCGCGCCAGCGTGCGCGGCGCATCGATCAGCAGCACATGGCGCTGGGCGCCCTCTTCGTCGAGACGCGCCACCCAGTCCATCGCCATCAGCAGGTCCAGCAGCGGCTCCACTTGCAAAGGATCGACCCGCACCGCGTTGGCGAGTTCGTGCAAGCCAAGGCCGCGTTTGCCGCCGCTGCGTGCGCGCTGCAGCTCGCGCAGCAACGCCACCGCGAGCGCAAAGCGGTAGCCCGGCGTGTCGGGCACGCGCACCACGCGCATCGACAGGCTCGGCGCATAGGCCGCGATCACCGCGCCAAGCAGCACCACCACCCAGCACAGGTAGATCCACAACAGGAAGATCGGCAGCGTGGCGAAGGCGCCGTAGATCACCGAGTAGCTCGGCACCAGGCTGAGATACCAGGTGAGCGCGCGTTTGGTGAACTCGAAGGCGATGGCGACGAACAGGCCACCCGCCCAAGCATGTGCGGAACTGACGTGGGTGTTGGGGATGTAGCGGTACAGCGCCGCCATGCCGCCCGACAACAGAGCGAACTCCACCGTACCGAGCACGAAGCGCACGCCGCCGGGCAGCGCGTCGACCAGTCCGCGCGATGCGGAGACGGCGTACGACGTCAGGCTCAGCGAGATGCCCACCAGCACCGGGCCCAGCGTCAGCGCAGCCCAATAGACCAGCACGCGCTGGGCGAGCGGCCGCGGCTTGCGCACACGCCAGATTCCGTTGAGCGTGCGATCGATCGTGAGCATCAGCGCCAACGCCGCCACCACCAGCACCACCAGGCCGACCGAGCCGACCTGGCTCGCCTTCGACGCAAACTGCGTCAGCGAGGCCAGCACCGGCTTGGCGATGCTGTCGGGCACCAGGCTTTGCAGCAGGTACTTCTCGAGCGCGCCCTGGAAGCGCGCGAACATCGGAAACGCGGTGAACAGTGCCAGCATCACCGTCATCAGCGGCACCAGGCTGATCAGCGTGGTGAAGGTCAGGCTGCCGGCGGTCAGGCCGAGGTGGTCGTCGCGAAAACGCTGCTTCAGCGTCTGATAGGTGTCGAACCAGGGCCAGGTGCGCAGCGAGCGCCACAGCTCGGCCAGCTGCGCCGTCCAGTCGCTGGGGCTCGGGACCGAATTCACGCCGACTATCATGCCAGCCATGAACGCGCACGGCCGCTCCGAAGCGCTCATTTCGGAGCGCGTGGCGCGGAGGTTGTTGATGAACGCCCTTCCTGCCGATGGTGCGATCGTGCCGGCGCCCCTGCGGGCCACGCGTGCGGCCGTGGTGGTTCTGCTGGGCGCGCTGGTGTTGCTCGGATTGTTGTGGGAGCTGTGGCTCGCGCCCACCGGCTCGCGCGCGCTCGCGCTGAAGGTGCTGCCGCTCGTGCTGCCGCTGGCGGGTGTGTTGAGCTTGCGTCTGCGCAGCTATCGCGTGTTGAGCCTGCTGGTGTGGGTGTACGTGGCCGAAGGGGCGATGCGCGCTGCGAGCGATCGCGGCTTGTCGGCGCAACTGGCGGCGCTCGAGGTGGCGCTGTGTTTTGCGCTGTTCGCCGCCTGCGTGGCGCACATCCGCCAGCGCACACGCGCGGCGCGCAGCGAAGCCGCATGAATCACCCGCTCATCGCGGCATTGCGCCAGGCCGTGGCCGGTGCGTCGAACGTGCTGGTCGGCGGTGACCTGTCGGCCTACGAGGTCGATTGGCGCAAACGCTGGCACGGCAAGGCGCTGGCCGTGGTGCGGCCCGGCAGCACCGCCGAGGTGGCCGCGGTGGTGCGCGCCTGCGCAGGACACGGCGCCAGCGTCGTCGCTCAAGGCGGCAACACCGGTCTGGTTGGCGGCGGCGTGCCCGACGCCAGCGGGCAACAGGTGCTTCTGAGTCTCACGCGCATGAACCGCGTGCGCGAGATCGATGCGGCCAACGCCACGATGACGCTCGAGGCGGGCTGCGTGCTGAAGGCGGCACAGGAAGCCGCCGCGCAGCAGGGACTGCTGTTCCCGCTCAGCCTCGCCGCCGAAGGCAGCTGCACGATCGGCGGCAACCTCGCCACCAATGCCGGCGGCACGCAGGTGCTTCGCTTCGGCAACGCACGCGAACTGTGCCTGGGCATCGAGGTGGTCACCGCACAGGGCGAGATCTGGAACGGTCTGGCCGGCCTGCGCAAGGACAACACCGGCTACGACCTGCGCGACCTGATGATCGGCAGCGAGGGCACGCTGGGCATCATCACCGCAGCGACCATGCAGTTGCATCCGCTGCCGGCCGCGCAGCTGACCGCGTTTGCCGCGTGCAACGATGTGGCCGCCTGTGTGACGCTGCTGCAACTGGCCAGGCAGCATCTGGGCGCGTCGCTCACCGGTTTCGAGGTGATGGCGGCCCCGGCACTGGAGCTGGTGGCACGGCACTTTCCGCAGTTGCCGCGGCCGCTGCCGGCAGCGGCCTGGACCGTGCTGCTCGAAAGCGCAGAGGCCGAGAGCGAAGCGCAGGCCCGGCCGCGCTTCGAGGCGCTGCTGCAAGCCGCGCTCGAGAGAGGCTGCATCGACGACGCCGTGCTCGCCGAAAGTGTGGCGCAGGCGCGCGCGTTGTGGCACGTGCGCGAGTCGATCCCTCTGGCGCAGGCGATGGAAGGCCCCAACATCAAGCACGACATCGCGCTGCCGGTGTCGGCGATCGTCGACTTCGTGCGACGCACCGACGCCGCGTTGCAGGCCGCTTTCCCGGGCAGCCGCGTGATCAACTTCGGCCACCTCGGCGACGGCAATCTGCACTACAACCTGCAGGCGGCACCCGGTGTGGCCGCTCAGGAGTTCCTCGACGTGCATGAGCGCGCCGTGAACCGCATCGTCTACGACGCGGTGGTGGCGCGTGGTGGCTCGATCTCGGCCGAACATGGCATCGGCGCGCTCAAGCGCGACGAGCTGCACGAGCGCAAGTCGCCGGTGGCGCTGGCGATGATGCGCGCGATCAAGCAGGCGCTCGACCCCAGGGGCACGCTGAACCCGGGGCGTGTGCTGTAGCGTCGGCGCCGAGGGTTGCCAGACGCGTCACTGGCACAGGCCGAGGATCTTCTGTTCGGTCGTGCAGGTCTTGGCGGCGGCCTTCTGCACGCACTTCTCGAGCTCGCGCGCGGTGGGCGCGAAATAACTCCAGCCTTGGCCGAGCTGCGGCATGGCCAGCGAGACTTCCTTCCACTTGGGGTGACCACCGGTCTGCAGCTGGCCGAAGTTGTCGCACATCGATTTGGCGAACTGACCCAGGCGTGTCCGCGTGAAAGGCTGGCTGTAGTCATAGGTGACGAGATACGCCTTGACAGCCAGGCCCGGTATGTCTTCGGTCAGCAGATTGGGATAGTTGGCCGCACGCACGGTGGTGCCGAAGTAGGTCCTCAACGCGGTCTTGCTGGAAGGATGTTCGGGGTCGAACTTCAGCAGCTTGATGAGGGCACGTGCCTCCGGCCTCATGTCGACCAGCAGCTTGGCCGGTTGGCCGGCCACCACGACCACGACGTCAACCGACTTGTCTCCGGTCAGCTTGATGAGCGCATCTTCGTTGCTGTGGAATGTGATCTTCTCGTCGCTGATCGGTCGCTCGAACATCATCCGGTACAGCGTGGTCGAGGTCATCGCCGTGCCGCTGCGCAGCGCGCCGACGTTGATCCGGCTGTCGCGGATCTCGTGCACGTGGCTCATCGGCGAATCGGCGCGCACGATGAAGTAGAGCTCCTCGTTGTACAGCGGCATGATCACGCGCAGCGGCCTGATGATGGCGGCCGCGTTCGAGTCGCCCGCATTGCCCTGGTTGATGAATGCCTGGTAAACGTCGGATTGCACCAGCGCCAGCTTGACGCCCGGCTCGTAGCGCAGGCGATGGATGTTCTCGGCCGATCCGGCTGAAGGCACGGCCTCGAGGTCGATCTGCGAACTCGGCGCGATGAACTTCGCCAGGTCGCGTCCGATCTGGATGTAGGTGCCCCGCTCGGACGCGGTGACGATCTTGTACGGCGTGCCCGCTTGCGCAGCCTGCATCCACAGCGTTATGCCGATCCACAGCAACCATCGGCGGCACGTTCTCGCCATCGTCTATCTCCCTGTGATCGTGGCCCCGGGTGCGCACAGACCCAACGCATAGACCTGGGGCGTGCAGTCCGGCGGCGGGGTGGCCGGCTTCGCCGGCTCTTGTTGAACCAAGGCGCGTTGACTCGAGGCACGGTCGGCGGCCCGCCTCTGGGCCGGCTGGCCACGCTCGATCGACACACGGCGCGTCTCCGCTTCGGCAGCCTCCTTGATCCGCGCACTGGGCTGGGCCGCGGCATCGGCCGCGGCATTGGCCTGTGCCAGGGCCGCATCGGCGCGCGTGATCGCGTCGGATGGCGCCGCAGTGGCGTCAGCCGGCGTGGCGGCGAGCACCGGCACGGCATCGACCGCTGCCGCGGCAACCGGCACCGTTCGGCGCATTTGCACCTGGGATGGTTCCATGCGCGGCCAGATCCACACCGCCAGCGCCAAGCTGGCGGCGCCTCCGATGGCCAGCAGCACCGGAACCCGGTACGCAGGCTTGTGGGCCTTGTCACGCTGTGTCGAGGTGTCGACGGCCAGCACCGGAACGTGAGCTGGAACTGGAGCGAGCGCACCGGCGTCGAGCAATGGCGCCACGGCGATGGGCTGGTGCGGCAGGGTCGCACCGATCAAGACCTCATCGGTCAGATCGGGTACCGGCTTCGCCGGTGCCTTGGAAGCAGGCGCCGAGGCGAGGTGCCCAGGCAGGGCATGGCCGCACGATTGGCAGAAGCGAGACTCCGCGTCGTTGACCGCATTGCATGCGCCACAGAACTTGCGCAGCAATCCAGCCCCGCACCCGCCGCAGAACTTTGCGTCTCCGGCATTGGCGCGACTGCAGCGCATGCAAATCAAATGAACCACCGGCGAACTTCTCCCGGTCAGCCTGCCATCTTGAAACCGCACGCCGGCAGGTTCAACCGCGTCGACATTTGGTAACAGATATTGACCCACCGGACGGACTGCCAACACACCCGTTCATGGGTGCAGACAAACCCTTAGCGGGTTGCCGGCGCGGCTTTCAACGCGGAATCAGCACGCGCTCGGTGTTCACGCCGTCGGACAGGCCGAATTCGAAGCGGCCGCCGGCCGGCAGCGCCGCGGTGGGCAGCTTCGCGCTGCCGCCTTTCAGGTCGATCGCCAGCACGGTGCGCGCGGTGCCCACGTGGGTCACCGTCAGGTACGGATGTCGTGCCGCATCCCAACGCAGCGCGAGCACGCCGCCGTCTTCATCGGCCTGCACGGTGGCCGGCACAGCGGGCGCGCTGCCGGCCGACAACGCACGCTCGCGGGCGGCGCGCTGAGCCAGCACGCGGCCATCCTGCAGCACCTCGATGCGCTCGATCGGGCCCGGATCGACCATCGTGAAGCCGAAGCGCTGGAGCTCCGGCTGGTGGTCGATCTCGCGGGTGTCGAAGCGCTGCTCGATCACCGCGCCGGCACGCGTGGTGATGCGCAGCAGGTAGGGACCTTCGGCCGGCGCGCCGGAGCGGCCGACGGTGGACTTCAGCGGATGCAGGCGCAGCACGCCGTTGCGCACCTCTCCGCTGACCAGCAGCAACTGCTGTTCCACGGCCGCGGACGACGCCAACACACGATCGGCGTCGGCCGTCTGGGTGCGATCGGCCGGCGTCAGGTACACCTGGATCTTTCGGTAGTTGTAGTCCGAGAACCAGTTGCCGGCGCAGTAGCTCATCACGTCGTGCACGCTGGTCGGCGTCGGATCGATGAAGCGGTTGTTGACCGCGTCGTAGCCCCAGATGAAGCGGTTGCCGGCGCCCATCGTGGCATTGGCGTACGGATAGGCGGTGTCGGGGCCCGACGGGTCGCCGCAGGGCGCGTGGCGCAGGCTCAGGTTGTGGCCAACCTCGTGCACCATGGTCTCGCGCACCGCGTTCGGGCTGTTCGGCAGGTCGAACCCCACCGCGGCATTGCCCGGGCGATAGCCCATGCCCGCCAGCCCGGACGTGCGCTTGGGGATGAAGCCGTAGTAGTAGGTGCGCGAAGACGCGCCCTCGAGCAGGTGCAGGTCATCGATTTCGCCGAGGATGGCGCTGAACGCGCTGCTCCACTCGCTCGATGTGCTGGGCAGCGTGGTCACCTGCGACGACACCAGCGGCGCATGTTCGACGCGGGTGACGCTGGCGGCCGGGAGCCGCGCACGCAGGTAGCCATCGGAATCGGCCACCACCTGCCCGAGCGTGCTGCCGATCTGCACAGGCACCGTCACCACGCGCACCGCCACCCCGCCCCCGACACGCGGAGCCAGCGTGGTCTGGTTGTCGGCCCCCGGCGTGAAGCGCGGCGCCACGCGCAGGCCCGCGCGCACCAGGTCGGCAGGAATGGTGGCGCTGTAGCTGTCGGCAAAGCTCGGGCGCGTCGGCGCCGCGCTGGGCACGCCACCGGTCGGTGCGGTCAATGGCAGCTCGCGCAGCAGGTTGCCGCTGGCGTCCTCGACGCGCAGCACGCCGCTCGGATTGCTCGTGCCCGCCTGGGTGGCGATCAGGTTGACCTTGGCCAGCACGGCACGATCCGAAACCAGCACCAGCTCGGCATCCTGGCTCGGGAACACCATGGACTGGGCGAACTCCATGCCGGCGATTGTGAAACTGCCCTGAGGCGCGGGGGCCGGGGCCGGAGCGGGTGAAGGAGCCGGGCTCGGCGCAGGCGCAGGCGCAGGTGCAGGTGCAGGTGCAGGTGCAGGTGCAGGTGCAGGTGCAGGTGCAGGTACAGGTGCAGGTGCAGGTGCAGGCGCAGGTGCAGGTGCAGGTGCAGGCGGCGATGGCGGCGCCGGAGCCGGCGCGGGTACAGGCACCGGCGGCTCCGTCGCCGCCGAATGGTCGGAATCGCTGCCGCCGCAGGCCGCCAGACCCAGCGCCGCGATGCAGGCGAACCCGCAATGGATCAGTGGCTTCATGATTCGAAGGCCACACGGTGCCGCATCCCGCCCGTGCACGGGCACGCGGCGGCGTAACGTCTGTGTCGGATTCGTTGCGCTGCGGTTTCAGCGCCGGCTTGCCGTGCAGTCGTGACGCAGCGACACGCACGTGCCGGCGGGCAGGATCACTGCACCGGGCCGTCGAGCGCGCGCGGGATCGGCAGCGCGATGACCTCGATGCCTTCGTCGATCAGCTCTTCGCGCTGCTGCGGATTGACTTGGCCGCGGATGCCGCGTTGCGGCGTCTCGCCATAGTGGATGCGCCGCGCCTCCTCGGCAAAACGCTCACCCACGTCTTCGGTGTGGGCCAGCACGTGGCGCACGGTCTTGAGCCACAGCGCCTGCAGGTCGGCCGCCTGCACCTCGGCACTGGGCGTGGTGGCGGCGGCCTGCTCGGGCTCGCGTGCCCCCGACAGGTTGAGGCGCGGCGCGCTGGGCATGCGCGTGACCACGCTGTCGGCACACAGCGGGCAGCGCACCAAGCCGCTGCCGTTCTGCTCCATGAACTCGTCTTCCGAGGCAAACCAGCCCTCGAAGCCGTGGCCGCTGGAACAGCGCAGGTTGAGAACCTTCATGTCAACGGCACCCGTCCGCCCGACTGGCGGAACGCGCCCCAGCCGCGAAGGAGCTCCCGCGCAGCCCCAAGGGCAGCGTGCGAAGCGAGCGTAGGGGCTGTCTCATCGGCAACGATTATGGCCACTCGGCGTTCACGGTGTCGTGAACCATTGCAGTGGCCACGCGCCGCTGCGCCACTTCTGCAGCCACAGCAGACCAACCAAGGTCTTGGCGTCGGTCACCTCGCCTCGGGCCGCCGCAGCTTCAAGATCGGCCTCGTGCAGCAGCGCCAGCTCGATCAGCTCACCGGCATCGAGCGCGCGCTCGCCGGGACTCAAGCCGCGCGCGAATGCGATGTGGATCACCTCGGTGCAGTACGCCAGCGCGTTGTGCAGCGTGCCGGCCACGGCCCATTCGCGCGCGCGGTAGCCGGTTTCTTCCATCAGCTCGCGTTGCCCACACTGCAGCGGCGCCTCACCGGCGTCGAGCTTGCCGGCCGGAAACTCCAGCACCACGCGGCCCACCGGATAGCGGAACTGGCGCTCCACCACCAGGCGTCCGTCGTCGAGGATCGGCACCACCACCACGGCACCGGGATGCACGATGTACTCGCGCGTGGCATGCGAGCCGTCGGGCAAGGCCACGACGTCGCGCCGCACGTCGAGCAGCGCACCGCGGAACACCTGCTCGCCGCGGACGAAAGTCTCGACCAGGTGCGGCGATTCGCCCGCATCGGGCGCCGGGGCACCGCGTGTCACCGGCGGATGTCGATCGCTCAACTGCTCAGCGCCTTCACGATCGCATCGCGGCACATCGCCATCAGGCCGCCGGGCAGCAGCCCGAGCACCAGCACGGCGGCGCCATTGATCGCCAGCAGCGCGCTGACGCCGCTGCCGGCTTGCACCGACGGCGCGCCGGCAGGCGCAGCGTCGAAGTACATCACCTTGACGACGCGCAGGTAGTAGAACGCCCCGACCAGCGACATCACCACCGCGAACACCGCCAGCACGATGTACGGCGTGGAGGCGGTGGTGACCAGCGCCTGCAGGATCGCCAGCTTGGCGTAGAAGCCCACCAGCGGCGGGATGCCGGCTAGGGAGAACATCAGCAGCGCCATCACGCCGGCCATCCACGGCGCGCGCTTGCCGAGTCCGGCGAGGTCGCTGATCTCGTCGCTCTCGAAGCCCTGGCGCGACAGCAGCATGATGAGGCCGAACGTGCCCAACGTGGTGAGCACGTAGGTCACGATGTAGAACATCGACGAGCTGTAGGCGTTGGCCGCCGACAACGTGTTCGCGCTGACCACCGTGGGCGTCAGCCCGAGCAGCATGAAGCCCATTTGCGCGATGGTGGAGTAGGCCAGCATGCGCTTGAGGTTGTTCTGCGCGATGGCGGCGAGATTGCCCACCACCAGGGATGCCACCGACAGCACGATCAGCATCTGTTGCCACTCGATCGCCATGCCGCTCAGCCCCTCGACGAGCAGGCGGATCGTGATGGCGAAGGCGGCGAACTCGGGCGCGCCGCCGATCATCAGCGTGACCGGCGTGGGGGCGCCGTGGTAGACATCGGGCACCCACATGTGGAACGGCACGACGCCCAGCTTGAACGCCAGGCCGGCCACGATGAACACCACGCCGAAGCTCAGCACCTCCTGATTGATCTGACCCTTGTTGATCGCGGTGAACGCATCGGGGATCGTCAGCGTGCCGGTGGCGCCGTACATCATCGACAGGCCGTACAGCAGGAAACCGCTGGCCAGCGCACCGAGCACGAAGTACTTCATGGCCGCTTCGGTGGCGACGGCATGGTCGCGGCGCAGCGCCACCAGCGCATAGAGCGACAGGCTCATCAACTCCAGGCCGAGGTAGACCATCAGGAAGTTGTTGGCCGCGTTCATCACGAAGATGCCGAGCAGCACGAACAGCGCCAGCGTGAAGAACTCGCCCTTGAGCATCTCGCGCGATGCGATGTAGGGCTGCGCGTAGGCCACCGTGAAGATCATCGCCACGCTGGCAAAGAACGACAGCAGATGCCCCATCGGGTCGCTGACCACCATGTCCTGCATGGCATAGGGCACGTTGTTGTCGAGCTGCAGCAGCTGCAACGCGGCCACCGCGACCAGCGTGACCTGCGTCAGCCAATAGGTGACGCGGCGGCGCGGATCATTGACGTAAAGATCGACCACGGCCACCACGCAGGCCATCATCAGCAGCACGATCTCGGGGAGGACGACGCTCCAGTTCAGTGATTCCATGGTGGTCCGTGGCGCCCGGCCGCCCGAAGCCACGGACGCGCCCCCTCGGGGGGCAGCGAACGTGGTGAGCGTGGGGACAGTTTCATTTCAGGGCACTTTGGGCTGGGCCACGTGCTTGATCAGCTCGCCGACCGAAACGTTCATCACGTCGGTGAACGGCTTGGGGTACACGCCCATCCACAACACGGCGATCGCCAGCGCCGACAGCACCAGCATCTCGCGCGCATCGAGATCGGCCAGCGCCTTCACGTCGCTGTTGGCCACGTCGCCGAAGTAGACACGCTTGACCATCCACAGCGTGTAGGCGGCGCCGAACACCAGCGTGGTGGCGGCTGCCGCGGCGAGCCAGAAGTTGGTCTTGACGGTGCCGATGATCACCATCCACTCGCCGACGAAGCCGCTGGTTCCGGGAAGCCCGCAGTTGGCCATGGCGAACAACACGGCAAGAGCGGCGAACTTGGGCATGGTGTTGACGACGCCGCCATAGGCCGCGATCTCGCGCGAGTGCACACGGTCGTACAACACGCCGATGCACAGGAACATCGCACCTGAGATGAAGCCGTGGCTGATCATCTGCACCAGGCCGCCGGAGACGCCGAGGTCGCTGAAGATGAAGAAGCCGAGCGTGACGAAGCCCATGTGCGCAATCGACGAATAGGCGACCAGCTTCTTCATGTCGTTCTGCACCAGTGCGACCAGGCCGATGTAGACCACCGCGATCAACGACAGCGCGATGATGAACCAGGCCCATTCGCGGCTGGCATCGGGCACGATCGGCAGCGAGAAGCGCAGGAAGCCGTAGGCGCCGAGCTTCAGCATGATGGCCGCCAGCACCACCGAGCCGCCGGTGGGCGCCTCGACGTGCGCATCGGGCAGCCAGGTGTGCACCGGCCACATCGGCACCTTGACCGAGAACGCGGCCAGGAAGGCGAAGAACAGCCAGGTCTGCACGTCGCCGCGCAGCGGCAGCTTGTGCCAGGTGACAATGTCGAAGCTGCCGCCGCTCTTGAAGTACAGGTACACCAGCGCCACCAGCATCAGCAGCGAGCCGGCGAGCGTGAACAGGAAGAACTTGAACGCGGCGTATACGCGCTTGGGGCCACCCCACACGCCGATGATGATGTACATCGGGATCAGCGTGCCTTCGAAGAAGGCATAGAACAGCACGCCGTCGAGCGCGCTGAACACGCCGATCATCAGGCCCGACAGCACGAGGAACGCGCCCATGTACAGGCCGACGCGATCGGTGATCACCTGCCAGCCGGCCAGCACCACCACCACGGTCATGAACGCGGTGAGCGGCACGAACCACATCGAGATGCCGTCCACGCCGAGGTGGTAGCGCACGTTGAAGCGCTCGATCCACGGCATGTTCTCGACGAACTGCATCGACGCGGTGCCGGTGTCGAAGCCGGCGATCAGCGGCAAGGTGACCAGCAGACCCGCCACCGATCCGATCAAAGCGACCCAGCGCACCGCGCTCGCGTTGTCGTCGCGACCCAGCGCGAACAGCAGGAGGCCCACGGCGATGGGCAGCCAGATCGCGACGCTCAACAACCCCATGTTCTTGTTCTCCGGTCTCGCGATCAGCGCGCGGCTAACAGCGACTGCAAGGCCGGCCCGAGGCTCGGCCAGATGCGCCACGTGAGCAGCCCGAACACGCCGAGCAGCATCACCAGCGCGTACCAGTACAGATGGCCGGTCTGCACCAGCCGGACGACGCGCGCGAACCCGCCCACCGCCGCGGCCGAACCGTTGATTGCCACGCCGTCGATCAGGCCCTGGTCACCGCCCTTCCACAAGCCGCGCCCCAGTGCGCGCGCCGCCGGCGCGATGAGGTTCTCGTTGATCCAGTCCATGTAGTACTTGTTCTCGAGGATGCGTACGATCGGCGAGAACGTGCCCGCGATCGCGGCCGGGATCGACGGCTGCTTCAGGTACATCCACCAGGCTGCGGCCACGCCCGCCGCCGCCAGCCAGAACACCAGCGTGCCGAAGGCATGCAACGCCATCGCCACCGCGCCGTGGAAGTGCTCGCCCAGCGTCTTCATCGCCGCATGGCGCGCGGCGTCGACGACGATCGAATCCTTGAAGAACTCGCCGTGCAGCATCGGACCGATGGTCATCGCGCCGATTACCACCGACGGAATCGCCAGCAGCACCAGCGGGAGCGTGACCACCCAGGGCGACTCGTGCGGGTAGTGCGAGCCCTCGCCGTGGTGCTCGTCGTGGTGGTCGTGCGGCCCCGGGAACGGCTTGTTGTGGAAGCGCTCGGGCCCGTGGAACACCAGGAAGTACATGCGAAACGAATAGAAAGCGGTGACGAAGACACCCGCGGTCACCGCAAACAGCGCGAAGCCGGCGCCCGGCAGCTGGCTGGCGTGCACCGCCTCGATGATCGAATCCTTCGAGTAGAAGCCCGAGAAGAACGGCGTGCCGATGAGCGCCAGCGAGCCCACCAGCGACGTGATCCACGTGATGCGCATGTACTTGGCCAGGCCGCCCATGTTGCGGATGTCCTGGTCGTGGTGCATTCCAATGATCACGCTGCCGGCGGCCAGGAACAGCAGCGCCTTGAAGAACGCATGCGTCATCAGGTGGAACACCGCCACCGAATAAGCCGAGACACCGAGCGCCACCGTCATGTAGCCGAGCTGGCTCAGCGTGGAATACGCGACCACCCGCTTGATGTCGTTCTGGATGATGCCGAGGAAGCCCATGAACAGGGCCGTGATCGCGCCGATCACCATCACCACGCTGAGCGCCGTGTCGGAGAGCTCGAACAGCGGCGACATGCGCGCCACCATGAAGATGCCCGCGGTCACCATGGTCGCAGCGTGGATCAGCGCCGAGATCGGCGTCGGGCCTTCCATGGAGTCGGGCAGCCACACGTGCAGCGGAAACTGCGCGCTCTTGCCCATGGCGCCGATGAACAGGCAGATGCAGATCACGGTGATCAGCATCCAGTCGGTGCCGGGGAAGGCCACCTTGGCCAGCTCGCCGCCCCGGGCAAAGGCCTCGGCATAACTCAGCGTGCCGGCATACGTGGCGATCAGCCCGATGCCCAGGATGAAGCCGAAGTCGCCGACGCGGTTGACCAGGAACGCCTTCAGGTTGGCAAAGATCGCGCTTGGCCGCTTGAACCAGAAGCCGATCAGCAGGTAGCTCACCAGGCCAACCGCCTCCCAGCCGAAGAACAGCTGCAGGAAGTTGTTGCTCATCACGAGCATCAACATCGAGAACGTGAACAGACTGATGTAGGCGAAGAAGCGCTGGTAGCCGTCGTCGTCTTCCATGTAGCCGATGGTGTAGATGTGCACCATCAGCGAGACGAAGCTCACCACCGCCATCATCATCGCGGTGAGGCCGTCAACCAGGAAGCCGATCTCCATCTTCAGGCCGCCGACGACCATCCACTCGTAGATCGTGGCGTTGAAGCGCGCGCCGTCGACCGTGACGAGCTTCAGCACGATGGCTGAGGCCAGGAACGACACCAGCACGCCGAGGATCGTGATGCGGTGCGCGCCGCGCCGGCCGACCAGCTTGCCGCCGAGCCCGGCGACGACGGCGCCGACGAGCGGCGACAACGCGGCGGTGAGCAGCAGGTTGGGGGTGATCGTTGCCATCTATCGCTTTCCAGGGCGCCGCCGGAGCCCGTTCGCAAGGCGTTCGCCTTCACGCCGGTGAAGTCTCACGTCGCTCACCCCTTGAGTGCGTCGAGATCCTCGACGTCGATCGTGGCGCGGTTGCGGAACAGCACCACCAGGATCGCCAGGCCGATCGCCGATTCGGCAGCCGCCACCGTGAGGATGAAGAACACGAACACCTGGCCTTGCATGTCGCCCATGTAGTGCGAGAAGGCCACGAAGTTGAGGTTGACGGCGAGCAGCATCAACTCGATCGCCATCAGCAGCACGATGAGGTTGCGCCGGTTCAGGTAGATGCCCACCACCGACAGCGCGAACAGCACGCCGCCGAGCGACAGGTAGTGACCGAGCGAGATGACGCCCAGGTTCATGGCAACCTCCGCCGAGTCGCCTCAAGGCGGTTGTTGCGCCCCCGGGGGACGGCCGACGAGAGTGCGGCGCCTTCGGGCTTCATGTCTTCGCTCCTCCCGGCACGGCACCACCAGTGGGCTCCGGTGGCGCCGGTGGCCGCTCGACCACTGGCGGCATCTGCACGATGCGCAGCCGGTCGGCCTTGCGGGCCTTGACCTGCTCGGCGGGGTCAAGGTAACGCGAGTCCTTGCGCCGGCGCAGCGTGAGCGAGATCGCCGCGATGATCGCCACCAGCAGCAGCACCGCCGCCACCTGCAATGGATAGAGGTATTGCGTGTAGATCGCCACGCCGAGCATCTTGGTATTGCCCGCTTTGACGGCCGCCTCGCTCAGGGCGGGTGCGCTGCGCACGTCGAACCCGCGGATCAGCACGAACGCCATCTCCAGCGCGATCACGGCGCCCACCAGTCCGGCCAGCGGCAGGTGCTTCCAGAAGCCCTCACGGAAGCGGTCGGTGTTGAGGTCGAGCATCATCACGACGAACAGGAACAGCACCATCACCGCACCCACGTACACCAGCACCAGCGCGATGGCGAGGAACTCGGCGCGCAGCAGCAGCCACAGGCACGCCGCGTTGCCGAACGCCAGCACCAGGTACAACGCGGCATGCACCGTGCTGCGCGCGGTGATGACCCGTACGCTGGCGAACAGCAGCACCAGCGAGAACAGGTAGAAGAGCGCAGCGGTCGTGTTCATGGCTTGTTGTGGTGTCCGCCCGCGGGATCGGCCCGCGCCGGCATGTCAGCGGTACTTGGCATCGGCTGCCTTGGCCGCGGCGATTTCCTTCTCGTAGCGATCGCCCACCGCGAGCAGCATGTCCTTGGTGAAGTACAGGTCGCCGCGCTTCTCGCCGTGGTATTCGAAGATGTGCGTCTCGACGATCGAATCGACTGGGCAACTCTCCTCGCAGAAGCCGCAGAAGATGCACTTGGTGAGGTCGATGTCGTAGCGCGTGGTGCGGCGCGTGCCGTCGGCGCGCACGTCGCTCTCGATCGTGATCGCCAGGGCCGGACACACGGCTTCGCACAGCTTGCAGGCAATGCAGCGCTCCTCGCCGTTGTCGTAACGGCGCAGCGCGTGCAGGCCGCGGAAGCGCGGCGACAGCGGCGTCTTCTCTTCCGGAAACTGCACCGTGATCTTCTTCGACAGGAAGTGCCGTCCGGTGAGCTTCATGCCCTTGAACAGCTCCAGCAGCATGAAGCCGGAGACGAAGTCCTTGATCGACGAGGTGGCGGAGGCAGCCATGTGCGTTTACTTCCAGATGTTCAGCGGCGTCTGTATCCACAGGCCCACCACCACAAGCCACACCAGCGTGACCGGGATGAAGATCTTCCAGCCCAGGCGCATGATCTGGTCATAGCGAAAGCGCGGGAATGTGGCGCGCACCCACAGGAACACGGTGACGACCGCAAAGGTCTTGCCGAACAACCAGAACCAATCCCAGAACCATGCGGTCTTGGCGATCCAGTCCGGCGTGGCCATGCCGAACAACGCGAACGACACCGGCGCGCTCCAGCCGCCGAGGAAGAGCGTGACCGCCAGCACCGACACAAGGATCATGTTCGCGTACTCGGCGAGGAAGAACATCGCGAACGCCATGCCCGAGTACTCGATCATGTGGCCGGCCACGATCTCCGACTCACCTTCCACCACGTCGAACGGGTGGCGGTTGGTCTCGGCCAGGCCGGAGATGAAGTACACGAGGAAGATCGGCAGCAGTGGAAGCCAGTTCCACGACATGAAGTTGATGCCATGCTCGGCGAACCAGCCGCGCGTCTGCACCAGCACGATCTCGGTCATGTTGAGGCTGCCGGAGACCATCAGCACCACCACGAGCGCGAAGCCCATCGCGATCTCGTAGCTCACCATCTGCGCCGATGCGCGCAAGGCGCCGAGGAACGCGTACTTGGAGTTCGACGCCCAGCCGGCGATGATCACGCCGTACACCTCCATCGAGGTGATCGCCAGCAGGAACAGCAGGCCGGCATTGATGTTGGACACCGCCACTTCCGGCCCGAACGGAACCACGGCCCAGGCCGCGAGCGCCGGCATGATGGTCATCACCGGCCCGAGGAAGAACAGGCCCTTGTTGGCCGCGGCCGGGCGGATGATCTCCTTGAAGATCAGCTTCACCGCATCGGCGATCGGCTGCAGCAGGCCGAGCGGGCCGACGCGGTTTGGACCGGGGCGGATCTGCGACCAGCCGATGGCCTTGCGCTCCCACAGCGTCAGATAGGCCACGCACAGCATCAGCGGTGCCACCACAGCGACGATCTTGATCAGGTCCCAACCCACCACCAGCGCGGCCGACCACAGCTCGGGGCCGAACACCGAGATGCCGTAGTCGTTGATCTGAGCCAGCATCGTCATCGTGCTCACGCCTTTTCGATGCCGACGGCGCCGAACATGGCGCCCAACGACGCGGTGTGCGCGTGGCCCGACGCGATGCGCACCGCGCTCGGAGCCAGGCTCGCATCTTCTTCGGCCGGCAGGATCGCGGCGGCACCGCCTTGCATCACGCGCACCTTGGCGCCGGGCGCAAGGCCGAGCTGCGACCACAACGCGCTGGGCAGCCCCACCTGCGGCGCCCTCGCGTCGCGCGTGGCCTGCAGCGGCACCGACCGGCGCACCAGCGCGTCGGTGCAATAGATCGGCACGTCGGCCACGCGCTCCAGGCCGCGCAGCGGCGGCGTGAGCGTGGCACCGGCGGCCGGCTCGTTGGACAACCGGGTGGCGGCGTCGGCACCGGCGAGCGCCTCGTCGCGCACGGCCTCGCTGCTCTCATGGTCGAAGCCATGCAACCCGAGCAGATTGCCGAGCACGCGCAGCACCTTCCATGCCGGGCGTGTTTCGGCGTATGGTTTGACCACGCCGCGGAAACTCTGCGCACGGCCCTCGGCGTTGACGAACGTGCCGGCGGTCTCCGTGAACGGCGCAATCGGCAACAGCACGTCGGCGTTGTCGACCGCCGCATCGAGGAACGGCGTCAGCGCCACCACCAGCCCCGAGCCTTCCAGCGCGGCACGGGCGGCGCCGGGGTCGGCCGCATCGAGCACGGGCTCCACGTTGAGCAGCAGCAACGCCTTCATCGGCTGCGACAGCATCTGGCCGGCGTTCAGGCCCGACGGGCCGGGCAGCGCATGGGCCCACTGTGCGCCCACGCTGTTGGCCGCCTCGCCCAGACAGCCGAAGCTGGCGTCGCACTGCTGCGCAATCCAGTGCGCCAGCGCCAGCAGCGTGCCGGCCTGCGGGTGCTGCAACGCCGCGTTGCCGAGCAGCACGGCCTTGCGCTCGCCCGACAGCAGCTGTTCGGCGATGGCACGCGCGGCGTCATTGGCATCGCCCGGCACCGGCGCGGCCACACCCTTGATCTGCGCCAGCGCCGCCGCCACGTCGGCCAGCGCCTGCGCCCAGGCGCTCGGCGCCGCGGTGATCCTGTGCGCGACCGGAATCGCCCAATCGTCATGCACCGCGTGCAGGCTCATCAGCTTGCCGCCGCGCCGCACCGCCTGTCGGATGCGCGCGGCGAACAGCGGATGGTCCTTGCGCAGGAACGAGCCGATGACAAAGGCGCGATCGAGCGACGAGAGCGCCGCGATCGGCAAGCCCAGCCAGCGCGCGCGGCCGGCAGGCGCCCGGTTGTTGAAGTCGCTGTGGCGCAGGCGATGGTCGATGTTCTCGCTGCCGAGGCCGCGCACCAGCTTGGCCAGGAGGTGCAGCTCCTCCAGCGTGCTGTGCGGCGAGCCGAGGGCGCCGATGCCCTGTGCGCCGAACTCGGCCTTGATCCGCTGCAGGCCGTCGACCACGTAGCGCAACGCGGCGTCCCAGGTGGCGGGGTGCCATTGGCCACCTTGTTTGATCATCGGCGTCTTCAGTCGCGAATCGACACCGAGCGCCTCGTAGCTGAAGCGGTCGCGGTCGGCGATCCAGCATTCGTTGATGGCTTCGTTCTCCAGCGGCAGCACGCGCATCACGCGCTCGCCTTTGACCTGCACGATCAGGTTGGAACCGGTGGAGTCGTGCGGGCTGACACTCTTGCGGCGTGACAGCTCCCAGCTGCGCGCGCTGTAGCGAAACGGCTTGCTGGTGAGTGCGCCCACCGGGCACAGGTCGATCATGTTGCCCGACAGCTCGCTGTCGACCGTGCGACCGACGAACGTGGCGATCTCGGAATGCTCACCGCGGTGCTGCATGCCGAACTCCATCACGCCGGCCACCTCCTGCCCAAAGCGCACGCACCGGGTGCAATGGATGCAGCGGCTCATCTCTTCCATCGAGATCAGCGGCCCCACGTTCTTGTGGAACACCACGCGCTTTTCCTCGGTGTAGCGGGATGCACTGGCGCCGTAGCCGACCGCGAGATCCTGCAGCTGGCACTCGCCGCCCTGGTCGCAGATCGGGCAGTCGAGCGGATGGTTGATCAGCAGGAACTCCATCACCGACTTCTGCGCCTTGATCGCCTTGTCGCTCTGGGTGCGCACGATCATCCCCTGCGTCACCGGCGTGGCGCAGGCGGGCATCGGCTTGGGCGCCTTCTCGATGTCGACCAGGCACATGCGGCAGTTGGCCGCGATGCTCAGCTTCTTGTGGTAGCAGAAGTGCGGCACGTAGACGCCGGCCGCGTCGGCCGCATGCATGACCATGCTGCCTTCGGTCACGCTGACCTTCTTGCCGTCGAGTTCGATTTCGACCATGGGTTGTTGCCGTCTCGCGTCAGGCGGGGGTCAGGTCGGCCACGGCGTGCGCGCGCTGCGCGCCCGGGCCGACGGCGCAGCGCCTGTGCTCGATGTGGTAGACGAATTCGTCCCTGAAGTGCTTGATCATGCCGCGCACCGGCATCGCGGCCGCATCGCCGAGCGCGCAGATCGTTCGGCCCATGATGTTCTCGGCCACCGAATCGAGCAGCTGCAGGTCTTCGGCCCGGCCTTGGCCGTGCTCGATGCGATGCACCACGCGCCACAGCCAGCCGGTGCCTTCGCGGCACGGCGTGCACTGGCCGCACGATTCGTGCATGTAGAAGTACGACAGGCGCAGCAGCGCGTCGACCATGCAGCGTGTCTCGTCCATCACGATGACCGCACCGGAGCCCAGCATCGAACCGGCTTTGGCGATGGCGTCGTAGTCCATCGTCAGGTCCATCATGACGTGGGCCGGCAGCACAGGAGCCGAGGAACCGCCGGGGATCACAGCCTTGAGCTTCTTGCCGCCCTTCACGCCGCCGGCCAGTTCGAGGATCTTCGAGAACGGCGTGCCGAGCGGAATCTCGTAGTTGCCAGGCCACTCCACGTCGCCCACCATCGAGAAGATTTTGGTGCCGCCGTTGTTGGGCTTGCCGATCTTCAGGTAGGCGTCACCGCTGTTGCGGATGATCCACGGCACCGCGGCGAAGGTCTCGGTGTTGTTGATCGTGGTGGGCTTGCCGTACAGGCCGTAGCTGGCGGGAAACGGCGGCTTGAAGCGCGGCTGGCCCTTCTTGCCTTCGAGCGACTCCAGCAGCGCCGTCTCCTCGCCGCAGATGTAGGCGCCAAAACCGTGGAAAGCGTGCAGTTGAAAGCTGAAGCTGCTGCCGAGGATGCGCTCGCCCAGGTAGCCCGCGGCGCGCGCCTCGCGCAGCGCCTCTTCGAAGCGCTCGTAGAGCTCGAAGATCTCGCCGTGGATGTAGTTGTAGCCGACCGTGATGCCCATCGCGTAGGCGGCGATCGCCATGCCCTCGATCACGATGTGCGGGTTGAACGCGAGGATGTCGCGGTCCTTGCAGGTGCCCGGCTCGCCTTCGTCGGAGTTGCACACCAGGTATTTCTGCACCGGCAGCGCACGCGGCATGAAGCTCCACTTGAGGCCGGTGGGGAAACCCGCGCCGCCGCGGCCGCGCAGACCCGAGGCCTTGACCTCGGCCACCACCTGGTCCGGCGTCATGCCGGCGCCACCCTCGAGCCCGAGGATCTTCTTCAGCGCCTGGTACCCGCCGCGCGACTCGTAGTCCTTCAGGCGCCAGTTGCCGCCGTCGAGGTCGGCATAGATCTGCGCGCCGATGTGGCGGTTGTGGAAGCAGGTTTCGCGGCCGCTGGCCTGGAACTTCGACAGGTCGGGCAACACGGTCACTTGACGCTCTCTTTCAGCGTGGCCAAGAGGTCGTCGAGGCGCGCGTCGCTCATATAGCTGACCATCTGGCGGTCGTTGACCAGCATCACGGGCGCATCGGCGCAGGCGCCCAGGCACTCGGACTTCTGCACGGTAAAGAGGCCGTCGGCGCTGGTGCCGCCCTCATCGACGCCGAGCTTGTGGCACAGGTGTTCCAGCGCGTGCTGGCCATTGCGCAGCTGGCAAGGCAGGTTGGTGCAGACGTTGAGCTTGAAGCGCCCCACCGGCTGCTGGTTGTACATGTTGTAGAAGGTGGTGACCTCGCGCACCGCGATCGGCGCCATGCCGAGGTATGACGCCACCGCTTCTTCGGCCTCGGCGCTGATCCACCCCTGCTCCTGCTGCACGATGGCCAGGCAGGCCATCACCGCCGACTGCTTCTGGTCGGCAGGGTACTTGGCCACCTCGGCGGCAAAGCGCGCCTTGGTTGAATCACCGAGCTGCATCGGCTGGCCGTTCATCGATCGACCTCCCCGAACACGATGTCCATGGTGCCGATGATCGCCACCGCGTCGGCGATCATGTGACCGCGGCTCATCTCGTCGAGCGCCGACAGGTGCGCGAAGCCCGGAGCGCGGATCTTCATGCGATACGGCTTGTTGGCGCCGTCGCTCACCAGGTAGATGCCGAACTCTCCCTTGGGATGCTCGACCGCGGCATACGACTCGCCCTCTGGCACGTGCATGCCCTCGGTGAAGAGCTTGAAGTGGTGGATCAACTCTTCCATGTTGGCCTTCATGTCCACGCGCGGCGGCGGCGCGACCTTCAGGTTGTCGGTGATCACCGGGCCGGTGGGATTGGCACGCAGCCAGTCGACGCATTGGCGCACGATGCGGTTGGCTTGCCGCATCTCCTCCACGCGCACGAGGTAGCGGTCGTAGGTGTCGCCGTTGACGCCCAGCGGGATGTCGAAGTCCATGCGGTCGTACACGTCATACGGCTGCTGCTTGCGCAGATCCCACGCGATGCCCGAGCCGCGCAGCATCGGGCCGGTCATGCCGAGGTTCAGCGCACGCTCGGGCGTGACGACGCCGATGCCCACGGTGCGCTGCTTCCAGATGCGGTTGTCGGTGAGCAGCGTCTCGTACTCGTCGACATAGGCCGGAAAGCGCTTGACGAAGTCGTCGATGAAATCGAGCAGCGAGCCCTGGCGGTTCTCGTTCATCGCCTTGATCGCGCGCTCGTTGCGGATCTTGCCCGCCTTGTACTGCGGCATCGCATCGGGAAGGTCGCGGTACACGCCACCGGGCCTGAAGTACGCCGCGTGCATGCGCGCGCCGGACACCGCCTCGTACATGTCGAAGATGTCCTCGCGCTCACGGAAGCAGTAGATGAAGATGTTCATCGCTCCGCAGTCGAGGCCATGCGCACCGAGCCAGAGCAGGTGGTTGAGGATGCGCGTCAGCTCCGCGAACATCACGCGGATGTACTGCGCGCGCTCCGGCACCTCGATGCCCAGCAGCTTCTCGATGGCCAGGCAGTAGGCGTGCTCGTTGCACATCATCGACACATAGTCCAGCCGGTCCATGTAGGGCAGCGACTGGATGTAGGTCTTGCTCTCGGCGAGCTTCTCGGTGGCGCGGTGCAGCAGGCCGATGTGCGGATCGGCGCGTTGGATGACCTCGCCGTCGAGCTCGAGCACCAGGCGCAGCACGCCATGCGCCGCCGGGTGCTGGGGACCAAAATTGAGCGTGTAGTTCTTGATCTCAGCCATGGCCTACACACCGCCGTAGTTCTCTTCGCGCACCACGCGGGGCGTGATCTCGCGCGGCTCGATGGTCACCGGCTGGTAGATCACGCGCTTGCTCTCGGCGTCGTAGCGCATCTCGACGTGGCCGGACACCGGGAAGTCCTTGCGCATCGGGTGGCCGATGAAGCCATAGTCGGTGAGAATGCGGCGCAGGTCGACGTGGCCCTCGAAGATCACGCCGTAGAGGTCAAAGGCCTCGCGCTCGAACCAGTTGGCACCGCTCCAGATCTCGGTGACCGACGCCACCACCGGCACATCGTCATCGGGCGCGAACACCTTGAGTCGCACGCGCCAATTGTGGGTGACCGACAAGAGGTGCAACACCACGCAGTAACGCGGGCCGTCCCATGGCTCGTTGCGGTAGCTGGAGTAGTCGACGCCGCACAGGTCGATCATCTGCTCGAACTTCAGCTCGGCGTGATCGCGCAGCGTGCGCGCGGCGGCGAGGTAGTCGTCCGCCTTCACCGTGACGGTGATCTCGCCGCGGTCACGCACCAGTTTCCTGATGCTCGCGCCGAGAATGGTCTGCAGCGCCTGCTGCAACGTGTCGAGACGGGTGCTCATCAGGTCTCAGGCCCGCGCGATGGTGTTATCGCGCCGGATCTTGGCCTGCAGTTGCAGGATCCCGTAAAGCAGCGCCTCCGCGGTGGGCGGACAACCGGGCACGTAGACGTCGACCGGTACGATGCGGTCACAACCGCGCACCACCGAATAGCTGTAGTGGTAGTAGCCGCCGCCGTTGGCGCACGAGCCCATGGAGAGTACCCAGCGCGGCTCGGCCATCTGGTCATACACCTTGCGCAGCGCCGGCGCCATCTTGTTGCACAGCGTGCCGGCCACGATCATCAGATCGCTCTGGCGCGGGCTGGGACGGAACAGCATGCCGAAGCGGTCGATGTCGTAACGCGCCGCACCGGCGTGCATCATCTCCACCGCGCAACACGCAAGGCCGAACGTCATCGGCCACAACGAGCCCGTTTTCGACCAGTTGATCAGCTTGTCGACCGAGGTGGTAACGAAGCCTTCTTTGAGAACGCCTTCAATACCCATGATAGGAGTCAGTCACTCCCAATCGAGGGCGCCCTTCTTCCACTCGTAGAGGAAGCCGACGACCAGGATGGTGAGAAAAATCATCATCGCCCAGAAACCCGGCGCACCGATCTCCCTGAGCGCAACCGCCCACGGAAACAGGAACGCGATCTCCAGGTCGAACAGAATGAAAAGGATGGCGACGAGGTAGTAGCGCACGTCGAACTTCATGCGCGCGTCTTCGAACGCCTCGAAGCCGCACTCATAAGGACTGTTCTTCTGCGCATCCGGCCGATTGGGCCCGAACACGAAGCCGATCACCTGCGGGAGGACACCGACAGCCACCCCCACCAGGATGAACAGGATGACGCTCAGGTAGGGTTGCAGGTCCATTCAGTCGGCTCGGGAATCAACGAAGTTCCGGTGCGCATCGGATCAGAACCTGACAACGCTCTTGGTGCCGACGGCGAGACTCGAACTCGCACAGCTTTCGCCACTACCCCCTCAAGATAGCGTGTCTACCAATTTCACCACGTCGGCTGAGGCGTCGAATCGTTGGACCCGATTGTCCCGGTGAAGACCTCGAGGCTAGGCCTTCAAACAGCCGTTCATTCTAATGACTTTCGGAGGGCCGGCCGTTGTGGTCGCGACACGGGATCGGCTCGGGCGATCGTCTCGCGCGCGGCGTGTGCAGCTCAGCGCGCGGGAGAAGCCGGCGCGGCCGGTGCACTGGCAGCCCCGGGAATCGCAGCACCTGGAATCACCGCGCCCGGAACGGCCGGCGCGGATGCGGCGCTTGCCGCCGCGGCCGGACGATCGAGCACGGTGTTGCCGCCTTGCGGCCGGGCGCCGGCCGACATGAAGGCCAGCGCCAGGGTCGACACCATGAACAGCGTGGCGCATACCGCCGTGGAGCGCGAAAGGAAGTTGGCGCTGCCGGTTGCACCGAACAAGCTGCCCGATGCGCCGCTGCCGAACGATGCACCCATGTCGGCGCCCTTGCCGTGCTGGATCAGCACGAGGCCGATCATCGTCACAGCAGACAGGATCTGCACGATCAGCACGATATTGGTCAACACTTGCATGAGAGGCTGGGCTCCGGGTAACGCGGTCGGCGGCGCGGGGTTTCAGCCCGCGGCACGGCAGATGGCGATGAAGTCGTTGGCTTTCAATGACGCGCCTCCGATCAGGCCGCCGTCGATGTCAGGCTGCGCGAACAGCGACGCCGCGTTGTCGGCTTTGACGCTGCCGCCGTAGAGGATCTTCATTTGGGCCGCGTGCGGCGTGGCCGCGTGCAGCTGGGCGCGCAACAGCGCGTGCACGTCCTGCGCCTGCTCCGGCGTCGCGGTGCGACCGGTGCCGATGGCCCACACCGGCTCATAGGCCACCACCATTTCGCCGGCGCAATGCGCCAGCGTGTGGATCACGGCCGACAGCTGCCGCTTGACCACGTCATCGGTCTGCCCGGCTTCTCGTTGCGCCAGGCTCTCGCCGACGCAGACGATCGGCGTCACGCCCTTGGCGAGCGCCGCCTTGGCCTTGTCAGCCACAAGCTGATCGCTCTCCTGGTGGTATTGGCGGCGCTCCGAGTGTCCGACGATCACATAGCGGCAGCCGAACTCGGCCAGCATCGCGGCCGACACCTCGCCGGTATAGGCGCCCTGCTCATGCACCGAACAATCCTGTGCACCCCAGCGCAGGTCACCGCCCGCGAAGGCGACCGCCACTTCGGCGATGTAGAGGAATGGCGCGCACACCGCGACGTCGCACGCGTACGGCCGCCCTTGCGCGATGGCTGCCAGCAGCGGCTCGTTGGCCACACGGCTGCCATGCATCTTCCAGTTGCCCACCACCAGTTTGCGTCGCATCGTACTCACCAGCGCAGCATGATCTTGCCGACGTGTGCGCCCGACTCCATCAGCGCGTGGGCCTGCGCAGCGTCGGCCGCATCGAACACCTTGTGCACGATCGGCTTGACCCTGCCGGCTTCGAGCAGCGGCCACACCTGCGTGCGCAGCGACGCGGCAATCGCTGCCTTGAACGCCTCGGGCCGGGGGCGCAGCGTGGAACCGGTGATCGTGAGGCGCCGCCGCAGCACCTCTGCGGCATTGAACTCGCTCTTCACGCCACCTTGCACCGCGATGATCACGATGCGGCCGTCATCGGCCAGGCACTTGACCTCGCGTGCCACATAGTCGCCCGCCACCATGTCGAGCACCACATCGGCGCCCCGCCCATCGGTGATCCGCTTGACCTCGTCGACGAAGTCCTGCTCCTTGTAGTTGATCGCCGCGTCGGCACCGATCTGCAGGCAAGCCTTGCACTTGTCGGCGCTGCCTGCGGTGGCGATCACCTTGGCACCGAAGGCCTTGCCCAGCTGGATCGCCGTGACGCCGATGCCGCTGGTGCCGCCTTGCACCAGCAGCGTCTCGCCGCGCTGAAGGCGCGCGCGGTCGAACACGTTGCTCCACACGGTGAAGAGGGTCTCGGGCAAGCCGCCGGCTTCGATGTCGCTCAGGCCCTTGGGCACCGGCAAGCATTGCGATACCGGCGCCACCGCCAGCTGCGCATAACCGCCGCCGGCCACCAGCGCGCACACGCGGTCGCCGACCTTGAGTCCGGCCGCCTGCATCGCGCCCGCATCACCCGCGACGATCTCGCCGGCGAACTCCAGGCCGGGCAGGTCCGAGGCGCCGGGCGGCGGTGCGTAAGCGCCTTTGCGTTGGAACACATCGGGGCGGTTCACCCCCGAGGCCGTCACGCGCACAAGGACCTCCCCCGCCCCTGGCTTGGGATCAGGGCGGTCGGCGAGCACCAGGACCTCGGGCGCGCCAAAACTCTTGATCTCGACGGCTTTCATGCGTGATCCGTCAGGTCTGCTGGTCTTGCGGCGGTTGCTGTTGCTGCTGCTGTTGTTGCTGCTCCGCCGGCTCCAAGCCTTGCGGTTCCTCGCGTGGCTCGCGATCGCGGCGCGGCGGGCGGTCGCCTCGATCGCCTCGATCCCCACGGTCACCTCGATCGCCACGGTCACCGCGGTCGCGGCGCGGCGGCCGATCGCCACGGTCGTCTTCCATGCCTTCGGGCCGCTCGAGCAGCGCCTTCATCGACAGTTTGACGCGACCCTTGTCATCGGTCTCGAGCACCTTGACCTTGACGATCTGGCCCTCGCTGAGCACGTCGGTCACCTTCTCGATGCGCTGGTGCGCGATCTGGCTGATGTGCAGCAGGCCGTCCTTGCCGGGCAGCAGATTCACCAGCGCGCCGAAGTCGAGGATCTTCGTGATCGGGCCCTCGTAGACCTTGCCGACTTCGACGTCGGCGGTGATCTCTTCGATGCGCTTCTTCGCGAACGCCGCCTTGTCCGCATCGACCGACGCAATGGTGATCGTGCCGTCTTCGGCGATGTCGATCGTGCACCCGGTCTCGTCGGTGAGTGCGCGGATCGTTGCGCCACCCTTGCCGATGACGTCGCGGATCTTCTCCGGGTTGATCTTCATCGTGTACAGGCGCGGCGCAAACTGCGACACGTCGGCCCGCGCGCTGCCCACCGCCTCGACCATCTTGGCCAGGATGTGCAGGCGCGCCTCCTTGGCCTGCGCCAGCGCCACCTGCATGATCTCCTTGGTGATGCCCTGGATCTTGATGTCCATCTGCAGCGCGGTCACGCCGGCGCCGGTGCCGGCCACCTTGAAGTCCATGTCGCCCAGGTGATCCTCGTCGCCGAGGATGTCGGTCAGCACCGCGAAGCGGTTGCCTTCCTTGATCAGGCCCATCGCGATACCCGCCACGTGCGCCTTCATCGGCACGCCGGCGTCCATCAGGCTCAGGCAGCCGCCGCACACCGAGGCCATCGATGACGAGCCGTTCGATTCGGTGATCTCACTGACCACGCGGATCGAATAGGGGAACTCCTCCTTGGTCGGCAGGCAGGCGACCAGCGCGCGCTTGGCCAGGCGGCCGTGGCCGATCTCGCGGCGCTTCGGTGAACCGACGCGGCCGGTTTCGCCGGTGGCGAACGGCGGCATGTTGTAGTGGAGCATGAAGCGCTCCTCGAACTCGCCGGCCAGCGCGTCGATGCGCTGCGCGTCGCGCTCGGTGCCGAGCGTCGCGGTGACCAGCGCCTGCGTCTCGCCGCGCGTGAAAAGCGCCGAGCCGTGGGTGCGCGGCAGCACGCCGGCGCGGATCTCGATCGGACGCACGGTGCGCGTGTCGCGGCCGTCGATGCGCGGTTCGCCGGCGAGGATCTGGCTGCGCACGATGCGCGACTCGATCTCGAACAGCAGGCCTTCGACCTTGACGGTGTCGAAGGTCAGCCCTTCTTCGGTGAGCGCACCGATCACGAAGGCGTATGCCTCGCGGCAGGCCTGCGTGCGGGATTGTTTGCTGCGGATCTGATAGGCCGCGCGCAGCTTCTCCTCGCCGAGCCTCGTGACTTTGGCGATGAAGGGCTCGTCCTTGGCCGGCGGCTGCCAGTCCCACGCCGGCTTGCCGGCCTCGCGCACCAACTCGTGGATTGCTTCGATCGCGACCTTGCCTTGGTCGTGGCCGTAGACCACGGCGCCGAGCATGACTTCTTCGGGCAGCTGATCCGCTTCGGATTCCACCATCAGCACCGCGGCTTCGGTGCCGGCCACGACGAGGTCGAGCTTCGAGTTGGTCAACTCGGTCTTGCCCGGGTTCAGCACGTACTGGCCATTGACGTATCCGACGCGCGCCGCGCCGATCGGGCCGTTGAACGGGATGCCTGAAATCGCGAGCGCCGCGGAGGCGCCGATCATTGCCGCGATGTCGGCCTGCACCTCGGGGTTGAGCGACAAGACGTGAATGACCACCTGCACTTCATTGAAGAAGCCCTCGGGGAACAGCGGCCGGATCGGGCGGTCGATGAGGCGCGACGTCAGCGTTTCGAGCTCGCTCGGACGGCCCTCCCGCTTGAAGAAGCTGCCGGGGATCTTGCCGGCGGCGTAGGTCTTCTCGATGTAGTCGACCGTGAGCGGGAAGAAATCCTGCCCCGGTTTGGCGCTCTTGGCAGCCACGACGGTGGCCAGCACCACGGTGTCTTCGATGGTGACGAGCACCGCACCCGACGATTGACGCGCGATCTCGCCAGTTTCCAGCGTGACGCGATGCGGACCCCATTGGAATGTCTTGCTGACCTTGTTGAACAGGCTCATGGATGGTTGGCTCCGATTGCTGTGTGGCGGCGGCCCATCGAGGGCGCGCGCCTTGCGCATGCACGGGCGGCGGCATGCAAACCGGGAGCGTGGGAACACGACAGCGCGATGCCATTCCAGCGCGGCTCGTCGGCTCGAGCCTCGGTGGAATGACACAGCAGCGCCAAGATGGGTGCCTCGCTCCGGGATCGGCGGATCGCTGGGCCCCTCCCGGGCATCGCGAGCCGCCGACGGGTCGCCAAGCCTACTTGCGCAGGCCGAGCTTGTGGATGAGCGCCGTATAACGATCGGCGTCCTTGTCTTTCAGGTAATCCAGCAGCTTGCGGCGACGGCTCACCATCTTGAGCAGGCCGCGCCGGCCATGGTGGTCTTTCAGGTGCGTCTTGAAATGCGGGGTCAGTTCGTTGATGCGCGCGGTGAGCAACGCAACCTGGACCTCCGGGGAGCCGGTGTCATGGGCGCTGCGCGCGCTCTGCTTGACGATCTCGGCCTTCTGGGTGGCTGCCATGGACATTGGGGCGATTTCCTCATGACGCGAAACCGACCCGAACGCGCGGCCCGGGGAACGGTTTCGAGGTTTCACTTGCGGACAGCGGGTGAAACCGACCCGCGCCGTGCTGCCGCTCGATGCCGAACCGGGTTGGCCCTGCCGAGCGAGCGGCGAATTATAGCTTCAGCGCCCGCGCCAGCCGATCAACGCCACGGTTGAGCCGCTCCGGGTCGCGCGAGGCGAAGCACCAGCGCAGCCAACCCTCGCCTTCTGGACCGAACGCGACGCCGGGAGCCAGTCCCAAGCCGTGCTCGGCGACCAGGCGCTTGGCGAGCGCAAGCGAGTCGTGCTGCCCTTCGATCCTCAAGAAGGCATACAGCCCGCCGCTGGGTACCGCCACGGTCACACCGGGCAACTGCTGGAGGCGGCCCAGCAGCAGATCGCGGCAGGCGCGCAGCCGCTGCACCAGGCCGTCGACGAAGTCATTGCCCATCGCCAGTGCGGCCAGGCCGCCGTGCTGCACGAACTCCGGAGGACAAGAGGTGTTGAATTCGATCAACTTGCCGATCTGAGCCAGCACGCCGCCTTGCGGCACCACCATCCAGCCCAGGCGCCAACCGGTCATCAAGAAACTCTTCGAGAAGCTGTGCACCACGATCAGCCGATCCTGCGCCGTGGCGATGTCGAGGAAGCTGGGAGCACATCTGCCCGCACCGAACCACATGCGTTCGTACACCTCGTCGGCCACCAGCCAGCTGCCGGTGCGGCGGCAATGTTCGAGCAGCGCGCGCTGCTCGTCGCGGGTCAAGGTCCAGCCGGTCGGATTGTTCGGCGAATTGACGAGCACCACCTTCGTCTCGTTGGTGATGGCCGCGGTCAAGGCCTGTATGTCGAGGTGCCACACGCCTTGCGCATCGGGCGTGATCGGCACGCGCTTGACCTGCGCGCCCATCATCGTCGGTTGCTGCGTCAGGTTGGGCCACACGGGCACGACGGCCACGACCTCGTCGCCGGCACCCGCGAGCAGCTGGGTAGCGAGCATCAGCGCGTTGACGCCGGAGCTCGTGACCGCGATGCGCTCGCTGTAGTCACCGGGATGGAAACCCGACGTGTAGTGCGCCAACGCGTCGCGCAGCTCGCTCAAGCCGAGGTTGTGGCCGTAGAACGTTTCGCCGCGCTCGAGCGAGCGCACGGCCGCCTCGCGCACGGCGGCCGGCGTGACCTCGTCGCTCTCGCCGAACCAGAACGCCAGCACGTCGGGATTCTTCAGCGCGGCATTGGCCACCTCGCGGATGCGCGAGCTCTGCATCGCCAGCACGGTGTCACGCATGAGCGGCTCCTGTGGTGGCCTTGAAACCGGCTGCAGCGGATCCACTTGGTATGCACGAAGCCGAGGGCACGCGCGGCCCTTGGAACCGATCTTCAACGGAGCTGCACATGTTTCTCGTTCCTGTGACTCGCAGCGCATCCGAGTGGGTGCGCAACATCGATCGTCTGTTCGACGAATCGTTTGACCGCTTCTTCACCGGTGCGCGCAACGGCACTTCGGAGAAGCGCAGCCCGGCACTCGACGTGGCGGAATCCGAGCAAGCATACACAGTCAGGCTCGACCTGCCCGGCGTCACCAAGGACGACGTGAAGGTGTCGATCGAAGGCCGCAGTGTCAGCATCGAGGCCCAGCCGGCCCAAGCACCCGAGCGCAAGGATGGCGATCGCGTGCTCGTGCGCGAACGTGCCGCACGGAGCTTCGCGCGCAGCTTCGTGTTGCCGCTGGAACTCGACGAGGAACGCTCGAAGGCCAGGCTCGATCACGGCGTTCTGACGCTCGAACTGGCCAAGCGCCAGGCGGCACAACCCATCCGCATCAACGTGAACTGATGCGGCCCGGCGCCCGCTCACGGCGCGGGTGCGGCCGCTGAGACGGTCTCAAGCGCCCAACGCGGGGCCACGTCGAACGCGTAGTCCTGCGGTGGGGTGGCCAGGCCGCGCTGCAGCCGCATCGCCGCGGCCAGCGCAATCATTGCGCCGTTGTCGGTGCACAGCGCAGGCTCCGGGTAGTGCACGCGCATCCGGCGCTGGGCAGCCGCCGCGTCGAGGCGCGAACGCAGCAGCGCATTGGCGCCGACGCCGCCGGCCACCACCAGGCGCTGCAAGCCCGCGTCGTGCAAGGCACGCAGCGACTTGTGGACCAGCACGTCGACGATGGCGGCTTGCGTCGAGGCCGCCAGATCCGCCAACTGCTGTCGCGTGGGACAGGCGCCGAGCTTGCGGTGCTGAGTCCATACCGCGGTCTTCAATCCGGCGAACGAGAAATCAAGATTGCCGCTGTGCAACAGCGGGCGCGGCAACGCAAAGGCGTCGGCCCGGCCCCCGGATGCCAGCGCCGACAAGGCCGGGCCGCCGGGATAACCGAGCCCCAGAACCTTGGCGCTCTTGTCAAAGGCCTCGCCGGCGGCATCGTCAACACTTTCACCCAGCAACTCGTATCGGCCGACACCATCGACGCGCATCAGTTGTGTGTGTCCGCCTGATACCAACAGGGCGACGAACGGGAAATGCGGCGGATCGTTCGATAGGAACGGCGACATCAGGTGGCCTTCGAGGTGATGCACGCCGATCACCGGGCGCTGAAGGGCCGCGCCGAGCGCGTTGGCGCAGGCCGCGCCCACCAGCAGCGCACCGGCCAAGCCCGGGCCGCGCGTGAAGGCGATCGCATCCACGCGATCCAGCGCGACCTGGGCCTGCGCCAGCACCTGCTGCAGCAGCGGCAGCAGGCGTCGGATGTGGTCGCGCGACGCCAACTCGGGCACCACGCCGCCGTAATCGCGATGCATGTCGGCCTGACTGTGCAATGCATGCGCAAGCAGGCGTGGGGTCTCCATGCCCTGGTACGTCACCAGGGCCACGCCGGTTTCGTCGCACGACGATTCAATGCCCAGAACCACCATCGCCCTTCAGTGTATCGACTCGTATCAGGCGGCCACCCAAGCGGGCTGCACGGGACAAACATCACACGCCGCCATCAGGAGATACCCGTGGGGTCTTGACGCAGGTCTTGTTCGAAAGCCCGGTACGCGGTTACCCTTGCATCAGAATCCGTCGGACAAGACATCGGACGGAGGGCGAAACGCCCTCGTCACCACGCGTTGGGGAATATGAAAGAGTTCAAGCTCACCGCCTGGCCGGAACTGCCGGCACCCTATCAGCGGATCGCCTACCGTCGCATGCTCAGCGACATGTCGCACCGCTTCGTCACGGCGCAGCAGTTGTGCGAAAGCAGTGGCGCGAGCAAGCTCGAAGTGCGCGTCTTCCTGCAGATGCTCGCCGAGCGCGGCTTGCTGCACGAGCGCGATCACGACGACAGCTCCGGCTTGCTGGGCCCGTTGGGCGGCTGGATCCGGCGCACGCTCAACGGCGAGGGTGGCGCCGCACGCTGAAACAACCCACGTCTCACGCTCCAACGGCTCGCCTCGGCGGGCCGTTGTGCTTGTGGTTCCGGCATCACATCGCGGCCCGACAGGAGCCTTCGCCGCAGCGCAGGTGCCGTGGCTCCGGCCGGCGCTTCGCGCCTTCACTTCGCTCGCGCGAAAGGGGCCTGCGTCGCAACGGCCCGCCCGCCGTTGTCGGACTCAGTGCTTTTCCTTCACTTGGTTGATCGAGTACTTCGGGATCTCGATCGTCACGTCGCGGTCCGACAAGATCGCCTGGCAAGACAAGCGGGAGGTCGGGGTCAGGCCCCATGCCCGATCGAGCAAGTCCTCCTCGGCCTCATCCATTTCGCCGAGCGACTCGAAGCCCTCCTTCACCACCACATGGCAGGTGGTGCAGGCGCAACTCATCTCGCACGCGTGTTCGATCTCGATGCCGTGGTCGAGCAGTGCCTCGCACAACGAGGCCCCGGCCGGCGCCTCGATCGTCTGGCCCTCCGGTGCGTACTCCGGATGGGGAAGGATGCGGATCACCGGCATCGGGCTCTCAGACCTCTTCGACGCGGCGACCGGTGAGCGCGGCGCGGATGCTGCGGTTCATGCGCGCCGCGGCGAACGCCTCGGTGCTGTCGGCCAATGCGTCGAGCGCGCTGCGCACCGCAGCCGCGTCGGTACCTTGTCGTGCCGCGTCGAGCGTTGCAAGGTGTCGTTCGATCGCCAGGCGCTCGTCCGGGCCCAGCAGGTCGCCGTCGGCGGCCAGCGCCGAACGTGTGGCCAACGCCAGGCGCTCGGCGTCAACCTGCGCTTCACGCAGCGCGCGCGCACGCATGTCGTCTTCGGCCGTGCGAAAGCCCTCCTGCAGCATGCGCGCCACGTCGCCGTCCGACAGCCCATAACTCGGCTTGACCACGACCGCTGCCTCGACGCCCGACGTGAGTTCGCGCGCCGACACCGACAACAACCCGTCGGCGTCAACCTGGAACGTCACGCGGATGCGTGCCGCACCCGCTGCCATCGGGGGAATGCCACGCAACTCGAAACGCGCCAGCGAGCGGCAATCGGCGACCAGTTCGCGCTCGCCCTGCACCACGTGGATGGCCATCGCGGTCTGACCGTCCTTGAAGGTGGTGAACTCCTGCGCCTTGGCCACCGGGATCGTGGTGTTGCGCTCGACGATGCGCTCGACCAGGCCGCCCATGGTCTCCAGCCCGAGCGACAGCGGGATCACATCGAGCAGCAACAACTCGCCTTCGCGCGAGTTGCCGGCCAGTGCGTTGGCCTGAATTGCGGCGCCGAGTGCCACCACCTGGTCGGGGTCGAGGTTGGTCAGCGGCGGCCTGCCGAAATACGCTTCGACGGCGGACCGCACGGCAGGCATGCGCGTGGCGCCGCCCACCAGCACAACGCCCTGCACTTCTTCCCTCTCCACCCGGGCGTCGCGCAGCACCTTGCGCATCACCCCGATGGTGCGCTCGACCAGCGGTCGTGTCGCCGCATCGAAGGCGGCTCGATCGACCGTGACCCTCAGCGGGCCCGAACGCAGCGCCGCTTGAACCGTGGCTTGGTCGGCATCGGTCAGGGCTTCCTTGGCTGCGCGCGCCGCGCTCAGCACAGCTTGCTTGTCATGCGGCGTATCGGCCGACAGGGCCCCTTGCGCCAATGCCCAGGAGGCCAATGCGCGGTCGAAGTCATCGCCGCCGAGCGCCGAATCCCCGCCGGTGGCCACCACCTCGAACACGCCACGTGAGAGCCGCAGCAGCGACACGTCGAACGTGCCACCACCGAGGTCGTAGATGAGGTACAGCCCTTCGCTGCCGTTGTCGAGCCCGTAGGCCAGCGCGGCCGCAGTCGGCTCATTGATCAGCCGCAACACCTTCAGACCGGCGAGCTCGGCCGCATCCTTGGTGGCCTGGCGCTGTGCATCGTCGAAATACGCCGGCACGGTGATCACGGCGCCGAACAAGTCGCTGTCAAACGAGCCTTCCGCGCGCTGGCGCAGCGTGGCGAGAATCTGTGCCGACACCTCCACGGGCGACTTCGCACCCTGGGGGGTCGCGATGTGCACCATGCCAGCGCCATCGGCCAGCCGATAGGGCAGCCTGTTGGCGTCGGGCAGATCGGCCAGCTTGCGCCCCATCAGCCGCTTGACCGACGCGATCGTGTGCTCGGGGTCGTCACCCTGGGCCGCCTGCGCCGGATAGCCGATGTCGCAGCCACCGTCAGCCCGATAGCGCACGATCGATGGCAACAGGACGCGCCCGTGTTCGTCCGACAGCGACTCGGCATGCCCGTGGCGCAACGCCGCCACCAGCGAGTGCGTGGTGCCAAGGTCGATGCCCACCGCGATGCGCCGCGCATGCGGGTCCGGGCTCTGCCCGGGTTCGGAGAGCTGCAGCAAGGCCATCGCCTCAGGCCTCCAGCGCCTCGAGCCGGCGTTCGATCTCTTCGCGCAGGCGTGCCAGGAACATCCATTGGCGCAACTTGGGCAGTGCAGCCTCGGGGTCTCGGCGCTCGTCGAGGTCAATTTCCAGGTCGACGCGCAACTGGCGCAGCTGCGCAGTCACGTCGGCGTCGAGCGACTTCACCGCGTCGGTCGACGACGCATCGGCGAGCGCCTCGCGCCATTCCATCTGCTGCGCCAGGAACGACGGCGGCATGGCGTTGTTGTCGTGCGGATCGAGCGGGTGGCCGCCCAGCTCGCACAGGTACCGGGCACGAGCCAGCGGATTCTTCAGCCGCTGGTAGGCCTCGTTGACGCGCACCGCCCACTGCATCGCCACACGCTGTGCGGCGGCGCCCTCGGCGGCGAATCGATCCGGATGCACCTCAGCCTGCAGCGCGCGCCATCGCGGCGCCAACACCGTCTCGTCGATCGCAAAGCGGCGCGGCAATCCGAACAGCGCGAAGTCGTCGTCATCGATCTTCATTGCAGCAACGACTTCTCGTAGAACACCGACAGCCCGTTGTCGGGATAACCGCCGAACGGGGCGCGCCGCTTGTAGCCACTGCGTTCGTACAAGCGCACGGCGTCGGTCTGCGCTGCACCGGTTTCCAGCAGCGCTTGGTGAATGCCATCGCCGCGCAGCACCGCCTCCAGTGCCTGCAGCAGCCGGGCCCCGATGCGCTGCCCGCGCAACGCGGGGTCCACCATCATGCGTTTCACCTCGCCGTACGGCCGCCTGGCGGTCTCCGCCTCGGCAGCCCTGCGGCGCACCGCGCCGCAGCCGACGATGCGTTGACCGTGCGTCGCGACCAGAAACGAGACGTCGGGCTGCATCAGGTCGAGCTCGCCCAGGATGTGGTTGTCCTCCGGCTCGTACAGCGTGGCCAGGAAGCTGTCGAGCTGCCGCAGCAACTCGCGCACTTGCGGATGGTCCGGTCGCTCCGGGCGGATCGTGATGGAAGGGGTCGACATGGGATCGGCGTGGCACACGGCCGCGCAAGGCGCCCTGTGGGCGCGAGAGCGGCGTCAGACTCGGAACGACTCGCCGCAACCGCAGCGGTCCTTCTCCCTGGGATTGTGGAACTTGAACCCTTCGTTCAGCCCTTCGCGCACGAAGTCGAGCTGGGTGCCGTCGATGTAAGGCAGGCTCTTGGGGTCGACCAGCACCTTGACGCCATGGTGTTCGAACACATGGTCTTCCGGCGCAATGTCGTCGGCGTACTCGAGCTTGTAGGCCAGGCCCGAGCACCCCGTGGTCTTGATGCCCAGGCGCACGCCCACGCCTTTGCCGCGCTTGGCGATGTAGCGCGACACGTGGCGCGCAGCGGCTTCCGACAAGGTCACGGCCATGGAATCACTTCGCCTGGGCGGTCTCGCTCGCGGCCACGACGTGGCGCGCCTTGTAGTCCTGGACGGCGGCCTTGATCGCGTCTTCGGCCAGGATCGAGCAATGGATCTTCACCGGCGGCAAGGCCAGCTCTTCGGCGATCTGCGCGTTCTTGATCGTCAGCGCCTGGTCGAGCGTCTTGCCCTTCACCCACTCGGTCACCAGCGAGCTCGACGCGATCGCCGAGCCGCAGCCGTAGGTCTTGAAGCGTGCATCCTGGATCAGGCCGGTCTGCGGGTCGACCTTGATCTGCAGCTTCATCACGTCGCCGCAGGCCGGTGCGCCCACCATGCCGGTGCCCACCGTCTCGTCGCCCTTGTCGAACGAGCCGACGTTGCGCGGGTTTTCGTAGTGGTCGATGACTTTGTCGCTGTATGCCATGTCAATGCTCCCAAAGACTCGTTCTCAATGTGCGGTCCACTGGATCGTGCTCAAGTCGACGCCGTCGCGGTACATCTCCCACAGCGGGGACAGTTCGCGCAGCTTGGCCACCCGATCCTTCAGCGTGGCGGCGGCGTAGTCGATGTCCTGCTCGGTGGTGAAGCGGCCGATCGTGATGCGCAGGCTCGAGTGCGCCAGCTCGTCGCTGCGGCCCAACGCGCGCAGCACGTAGCTCGGCTCCAGGCTGGCCGACGTGCAGGCCGACCCCGAGGACACAGCGATACCCTTGATGCCCATGATGAGCGACTCGCCCTCCACATAGTTGAACGAGGCATTCACGTTGTGCGGCACGCGCTGCTCGAGATCGCCGTTGATGAACACCTGCTCGATGTCGGACAGCCCGTCGAGCAGGCGGCGCTGCAGCATGCGAATGCGCTCGGTCTCGGTGCCCATCTCGGCTTTGGCGATCGCAAACGCCGCGCCCATGCCGACGATCTGGTGCGTCGGCAAGGTGCCCGAGCGCAATCCGCGCTCATGGCCACCACCGTGCATCTGCGCCTCGATGCGCACGCGCGGCTTGCGCCGCACGTACAGCGCGCCGATACCCTTGGGCCCATATGTCTTGTGCGACGCCAGGCTCATCAGGTCGATCGGCAGCGAAGCGATGTCGATGGCCACCTTGCCGGTGGCCTGGGCCGCATCGACGTGAAAGATGACGCCACGCTGGCGGCACAGTGCGCCGATGGCGGCCATGTCCTGGATCACGCCGATCTCGTTGTTGACGAACATCACCGACGCCAGGATCGTGTCGGGCCGCAATGCCGCCTTGAAGCGCTCGAGATCGAGCAGGCCGTTGTCCTGTACGTCGAGGTAGGTCACCTCGAAGCCCTGGCGCTCCAGCTCGCGCATCGTGTCGAGCACGGCCTTGTGCTCGGTCTTCACGGTGACCAGGTGCTTGCCGCGCGACTGGTAGAAGTGGGCCGCGCCCTTGATGGCGAGGTTGTTCGACTCAGTGGCGCCGGATGTCCACACGATCTCGCGCGGGTCGGCCCCAATCAGGTCCGCCACCTGGGTTCGTGCTTTCTCCACGGCCTCTTCCGCCTCCCAACCCCAGGCATGGCTGCGCGACGCCGGATTGCCAAAGTGCTCGCGCAGCCACGGAATCATGGCGTCGACGACGCGGGGGTCCACCGGCGTCGTCGCGCCGTAGTCCATGTAGATCGGGAAATGCGGGGTCATGATCGAACGGGTGAATGGATGAGATGCGGCCTCACTTGGACATGGCGCTGCCGAGCGCAAATACCGAGTTCGGCGCCGTGACCTTGATCGGCTTGACCACCGGCACGTTGGAAATGGCCCGCTTGATCGGCGCCTCTTCGATCGCGACGCCGCGCGCCAGTTGCTCGTCGACGAGCTTGCGCAGCGAGATCGAGTCGAGGTACTCGATCATCTTCTGGTTGAGGTTGGCCCACAGGTCGTGCGTCATGCAGCGACCGGTGTCCTCGCCCATGCAGTTTTCCTTGCCGCCGCAGCCGGTGGCGTCGATCGGCTCGTCGACCGCCACGATGATGTCGGCCACCGAAATCTCTTCGGCCTTGCGGCCCAAGGTGTAGCCGCCGCCCGGGCCCCGGGTGCTCTCCACCAATTCATGCCGGCGCAGCTTGCCGAACAGTTGTTCCAGGTAAGACAACGAGATCTGCTGCCGCTGGCTGATGGCTGCCAGCGCCACCGGGCCGTTGGTCGAACGCAGGCCCAAGTCGATCATCGCCGTGACGGCGAACCGTCCTTTCGTGGTCAGTCGCATGTAACGCTCCTTGCCAACCGTGCCCACGATCGCCGGCGGAGAGCCGGTGAATCCCGAGCGGTTTGGTCAAGTATAGCGGAGGCCGACTGAATCAGTCGGCCATGGGCTTTTCAGTCGGCGGGGGCGATGCGTGCCCGAAGGTCGGTCACCAAGCCTTCGCAAGCCTCTTCAATCATGTCGAGCACCCGCTCGAACCCGGCCGGCGCGCCGTAGTACGGATCCGGCACACTGGTGCCGCGCGGCCGCGCGGGGGAATAGTCCATCAGCAGGCGGACGCGTCCGACCAAAGGCCCTGGGCACAAGTCAACCAATCGGTCGAGGTGATCGGTGTCCATGGCGAGCAGCAGGTCGAAGCGCTCGAAGTCACTGTCACGCAGCTGGCGCGCGCGCTGGCGAGAGAGGTCGTAGCCGCGACGCAGCGCACTTTGCTGGGCACGATGGTCGGGCGGGGAACCGGCGTGGTAGTCGACGGTGCCCGCCGATTGGACCTCCACATGATCGGCCAGACCGGCTTCCTGCAGTTTGCGCCGCAGCACGCCCTCGGCCGTGGGCGATCGGCAGATGTTGCCGGTGCAGACCATCAGCACGCGGATCTGGTGGTTCATGGGTTGGGTGGAAGCTTGTCGCCGCCGGCTGAAGCGCCAAAGGCCTGTTCGCGCAACTGTGCCAGTTGGTCGCGCACGCGCGCGGCCTTCTCGAACTCCAGGTTGCGTGCGTGCTCGAGCATCTGCCGCTCCAGCGCCTTGATGCGTTTGCCGAGATCCTTCTCCGACAGCGCCTCGACCTCGGCGGAGGACTGGATCTCCTTCAGCTTGGCCTTGTCGGACTGCGAATCCGCCACACCGTCGATCAGTTCGCGCACCTGTTTGACGATGCTGCGCGGCGTAATGCCCTGCTGGACATTGAACGCCATCTGGCGCTGGCGGCGCCGCTCGGTCTCGTCGATTGCGCGCTGCATCGACTCGGTCACTCGCTCGGCATAGAGAATGGCCCGGCCGTTCAGGTGGCGCGCAGCGCGACCAATGGTCTGGATCAGGCTGCGTTCGGCGCGCAGGAAGCCTTCCTTGTCGGCGTCGAGGATGGCCACCAGCGACACTTCAGGCAGATCGAGGCCCTCGCGCAGCAGGTTGATGCCCACCAGCACGTCGAACTCGCCGAGCCGCAGGTCCCGGATGATCTCCACGCGCTCGAGGTTGTCCACGTCCGCGTGCAGGTAGCGCACCTTGACGCCGTTGTCGGCCAGGTAGTCGGTCAGCTGCTCGGCCATGCGTTTGGTCAGTGTCGTGATCAGCACACGCTCGTTGACCTGCACGCGTTCGCGGATCTCCTGCAGCACGTCATCAACCTGCGTGGCGGCCGGCCGCACCTCGACTGCCGGATCGACCAGGCCGGTGGGCCGCACCAGCTGCTCGACCACCTGGCCGGCGTGCTGGCGCTCGTAGTCGGCCGGTGTGGCCGAGACGAACATCGCCTGGTGCATCTTGCGCTCGAACTCGGCGAACTTCAGCGGCCGGTTGTCGAGCGCGCTCGGCAGACGGAAGCCGTACTCCACCAGCGTCTCCTTGCGCGATCGGTCACCGAGGTACATGCCGCCGAGCTGGCCGATCAGCACATGGCTCTCGTCGAGGAACATGAGGGCATCGTTGGGCAGGTAGTCCACCAGTGTGGGCGGCGGATCGCCCGGAGCGGATCCGGACAGGTGGCGCGTGTAGTTCTCGATGCCCTTGCAGTGGCCGACCTCTTGCAGCATCTCGAGATCGAAGCGCGTGCGCTGCTCCAGCCGCTGCGCTTCCACCAGCTTGCCGGCCTTCACCAGCTCGTCGAGCCGCACGCGCAGCTCGTCCTTGATGGTGTCGATCGCGGCCAGCACGCGATCGCGCGGTGTGACGTAGTGGCTCGACGGATAGACGGTGAAGCGCGGGATCTTCTGCCGCACACGGCCGTTCAGCGGATCGAGCAATGCGAGCGACTCCACCTCGTCATCGAACAGCTCGATGCGCAGCGCCAGCTCGCTGTGCTCGGCCGGGAAGACGTCGATCGTGTCGCCGCGCACGCGGAACGTGCCACGCGAGAACTCGATCTCGTTGCGCGTGTACTGCATGCGGATCAGCTGCGCGATCACGTCGCGCTGGCCCATCTTGTCGCCGACGCGCAGCGTCATCACCATGCGGTGGTAGTCGCTTGGGTTGCCGATGCCGTAGATCGCGCTGACCGTCGCCACGATCACCACGTCGCGTCGTTCCAGCAGGCTCTTGGTGGCGGACAGGCGCATCTGCTCGATATGGTCGTTGATCGAGCTGTCCTTCTCGATGTACAGGTCGCGCTGCGGCACGTAGGCCTCAGGCTGGTAGTAGTCGTAGTAGCTGACGAAGTACTCCACCGCGTTCTTGGGGAAGAACTCGCGAAACTCGCTGTACAGCTGGGCGGCCAGCGTCTTGTTGGGCGCAAACACGATCGCGGGGCGTCCGAGCTGCGCGATCACGTTGGCCATCGTGAACGTCTTGCCCGAGCCGGTCACGCCGAGCAGCGTCTGGAAGCTCAGGCCATCGTTCACACCTTCCACCAGCTGGGCAATCGCGCGCGGCTGATCGCCCGCCGGCAGATACGGCCGGTACAAGTGGAATGGCGAACCGTCGAACTGGACAAACTGCCCCTTGCCGCCAACCGCAGGGTTGTCGGCCTCGACGGCTGCGGCTGGAACCGATGTGTTCATGCGCAACCCATAGAATCGCACCTGCGCTCGGTCGACGATGACCGCAGGGCGACCCAGCAGCCTAACCCAACCCACCGCAGCGCGCGAGCGCCGGCGCTGCGACCTCCCAACCGTCGGACCTTCCCATGTCGCTGTTCTCAGCCGTCGAACTCGCGCCACGCGACCCGATCCTCGGTCTCAACGAACAATATGCGGCCGACACCCATCCCAACAAGGTGAACCTGGGCGTCGGCATGTACTACGACGAGAACGGCAAGCTGCCCTTGCTCAAATGCGTGGCCGCGGCCGAGCAGGCGATGGTCGAGGCACCCACCGCGCGCGGCTATCTGCCGATCGACGGCATCGCTGACTACGACCGTGCCGCGCAGCGACTGGCTTTTGGCGACGCATCGCCCGCGATCGCCGAGCAACGCATTGCCACGGTTCAAGCCCTCGGCGGTACCGGCGCGCTGAAGGTGGCCGCCGATTTTCTCAAACGCCTGCGTCCGCAAGCCAAAGTGCTGATCAGCGACCCGAGTTGGGAGAACCATCGCTCGCTGTTCAGCCAGGCCGGCCTGCAGGTCGAAACCTATCCCTACTACGACAACGCCGCGCATGCCGTGCGCTTTGACGCGATGATGGCCGCGCTCAACGCGGCGCCCGCCGACACCGTGGTGGTGCTGCACGCCTGCTGCCACAACCCGACGGGTTGCGACCTTACGTCCGAACAGTGGGCCGAGGTGGTGGCATCGGCACGCCAACGCGGCTGGACTCCGGTGCTGGACATGGCTTACCAGGGCTTCGGCGAGGGTCTGCGGGAAGACGCCGCCGCCGTCCGCCGCTTTGTCGACGCCGGCCTCGATTGTCTGGTGGCCACGTCGTTCTCCAAGAGCTTCTCGCTCTACGGCGAGCGCGTCGGCGCGCTGTCGGTGGTGTGCGGCAACACGCAGGAGGCACAGCGGGTGCTGTCGCAGCTCAAGGTGCTGATCCGTGCCAACTACTCCAATCCGCCCACGCACGGGGCCAAGGCAGTGGCCGTGGTGCTGGCCGACGCTGGGCTGCGCCGCATGTGGGAAGAGGAGCTGAGGCAGATGCGCGAGCGCATCCACCGGATGCGCACGAGCCTGATCGAAAGACTCAAGGCCGCGGGTGTGCAGCAGGACATGTCGTTCATCGGCACGCAGCAGGGCATGTTCAGCTACAGCGGACTGTCCGCCCTGCAGATGCAGCGCCTTCGCTCCGAGTTCGGCATCTACGGCGTGGATTCGGGGCGCATCTGCGTGGCCGCGCTGAACCCTCGCAACATCGACTACGTGGCGCAGGCCGTTGCCAAGGTGATGTGACGGCGCCGGGCCTTGCGCCCGGTCAAACGCACGTCGGAAGAACACCACCGACCACGAGGTCTTTGTTCACGCTGCTTCCGGCAGCCCACCGCGTCAGCGGGCGCTCAGGTTAGCATTCGTGTTGCTGCGGCGCACCAAAGCCGCAAAGGAGCGGGGCGTCCATGCTGTATCAGCTTTATGAATCGCAGCGCGCGCTGATGGCGCCGTTCTCCGAGTTCGCCAGTGCGTCGGCCAAGCTGTACAGCCACCCGCTCTCACCGTTCACGCATGTGCCGATGGCGCAGCGCTGGGCCGCTGGGTTCGACTTGATGCATCGGCTCGCCAAGGAATACGAGAAGCCGGTGTTTGACATCCAGAGCACGACGGTCGAGGGTGTCGAGGTCGCGGTGCAAGAGCAGGTCGTGGTCGAAAAGCCGTTCTGCCGGCTGCTGCGCTTCAAGCGCTTCACCGATCACGCGCCGGTGTTGGCGCACATGAAGACGCAACCAACCGTGTTGGTGGTGGCACCGCTGTCGGGCCACCACTCCACGCTGTTGCGCGACACGGTGAAGATGCTGTTGCGCGATCACAAGGTGTTCGTCACCGACTGGACCGACGCGCGCATGGTGCCGCTGGACAAAGGCCCGTTCCACCTCGACGACTACGTGCACTATGTGCAGGAGTTCATCCGCGCGATCGGCCACAAGGTGAACGTGATCTCAGTGTGTCAGCCCACGGTGCCGGTACTGGCCGCCGTCTCGCTGATGGCCACGCAGGGTGAAGAGACGCCGCCCGCGCTGGTGATGATGGGCGGTCCGATCGATGCGCGCTTGTCGCCCACCGCGGTCAACAACCTGGCGATGAACAAGAGCTTCGACTGGTTCGAGAACAACGTGATCTACCGCGTGCCGCTGAACTACCCCGGCGCGGGGCGGCGGGTCTATCCCGGCTTCCTGCAGCACACGGGGTTCGTGGCGATGAACCCGGACCGCCACCTCAGTTCGCACTACGACTACTTTCTCGACCTGGTGCGTGGCGACGAGGAGAGCGCCGAGGCGCACCGCCAGTTCTACGACGAGTACAACGCGGTGCTCGACATGCCGGCCGAGTACTACCTCGACACGATCCGCACCGTGTTCCAGGAGTTCGCACTCGTCAACGGCACGTGGGAGGTGGCGGGCAAGCGTGTCCGCCCGCAGGACATCGCGCGCAGCGCGCTGCTCACGATCGAAGGCGAACTCGACGACATATCGGGTGCAGGCCAGACCAGGGCGGCACATGCACTGTGCACCGGGATTCCCAAGTCACGACAGTTTCACTACGACGCGATCGGTGCCGGCCACTACGGCATCTTTTCCGGTCGTCGCTGGCGCGAGCAGGTGTACCCGGAGGTTCGGCAATTCATTGCGCGCTACAGCCGAGGCCCGGCCGAGCCGGGCGTCACCCGTGCCGGTGCGCGCAAGCGCAGCGCCCGGGCCGCCAAGGCCGCTCGCTCCTGAACTGCCGGTGGCGCGGCCGATCACGCCCATCGAACCGGTCGCGCGCATCGAGGCCGCGCTGCCGCAGACGCAGTGCACCCGTTGCGGCTATCCCGACTGCCGCGGTTATGCCCAGGCCATCGCCGACGGCGCCGCCGACATCAATCGCTGCCCGCCCGGTGGTGCCGACGGCATACGACGCCTGTCGTCGATCACGGGTCTGCCGGCGCGCGAGCTCGATGCCGAGTGCGGCATCGAAGGCCCGCGCCGGCTCGCGGTGATCGACGAGCAGTGGTGCATCGGATGCACGCTGTGCATCGACGCGTGCCCGGTCGATTGCATCATCGGCGCGCCCAAGCGGATGCACACGGTGGTGGACGCATGGTGCACGGGCTGCGATCTGTGCGTGCCCGCCTGTCCGGTCGACTGCATCGCGATGCACGACATCACGTCGCCGGCCACGGGTTGGCAGGCTTGGAGCGACCACCTGGCCGCGCAGGCGCGCGAGCGCTACGTGCAACACCGGCAGCGCATCGAGCGCGAGCAACGCGAGAACGAGACTGCGCTGGCGCGTCGCGCAGCCGACAAGCTGGCACACCTCGAGCAGCACAGCCGAATCGAGAATCCGGCGGCGCTGCAGCAGAAACGCACGATCGTCGAGGCTGCGCTGGCGCGTGCCCGCGCGGGCAAGAACCGTTGATCAACCCGCGCATGAAGCCCGCCGACGTCGAGCAACTGTTTGCCACCCTGCGGTCCGCCAATCCGCATCCCGCCAGCGAGCTGCAGTACAGCAGCGTCTTTGAACTGTTGACCGCGGTGCTGCTCTCGGCGCAGGCCACCGATGCCGGCGTGAACCGCGCCACGCGGCGCCTGTTTGCGCAGGCGCCGACGCCGCAGGCAATGCTCGAGCTCGGCGAAGAGGCGCTGTGCGAACACATCCGCAGCATCGGGCTTTATCGGACCAAGGCCAAGCACCTGGTGCAGACCTGCCGCATCCTGGTCGAGCAGCATGGCGGCGTCGTGCCACGCGAGCGTGACGCGCTGCAGGCGCTGCCCGGCGTCGGAAGGAAGACGGCCAATGTGGTGCTCAACGTCGCCTTCGGCGAGCCGACGATGGCGGTGGACACGCACGTGTTTCGCGTCGCCAATCGGACCGGTCTCGCACGCGGCGACACACCCGAAGCGGTGGAGCAAGGATTGTTGTCCGTGGTGCCAGACGCGTACGCAGTCGAAGCGCACCACTGGTTGATCCTGCACGGACGTTACGTCTGCACCGCTCGTTCGCCGGCCTGCCGGGTATGCGCCATCAGCTCGGTGTGTGCGGCCTTCGCCGCGTCGGGCGGAGCCGCCACACTGAGCTGAATCGCACGGCGAGGCTGGCGCCACGGCCCCTACAATCGGCGCGTCATCGCTTCCGTACGCCCGCATGGCCACGCTGGACGAGCTTGCCGACCGCATCGAACGCCTCGTGCTGCGGCACGATGAGCTCAAGCGCACCAACGCGCTGCTCGAACAAAAACTGGCGGCGGTGGGAAGCGAACGCGACAACCTGAGATCGCGTCTGGCCGCGGCGCGCGCGCGCATCGACGCGCTGCTCGAGCGCTTGCCCACCGGCCCGGCGGACGAAGGTGGCACATGAGTTCGCCGCGCTGCTCCGACGGGAGAATCCAGTGGCGCGCGGCGCGGAGGGTGGTCCAATGAGTCAGCTCGAGGTCACCATCCTCGGCCAGAGCTACGTGCTTGCCTGCCCCGACGGCGGTGAGCGTGACCTGCTCGAGGCCGTGGCCATCGTGGACCGTGAGATGAGCGCAATCCGCGATGCGGGCAAGGTCAAGGCACGCGAGCGCATGGCCGTGCTCGCGGCTCTCAACCTGGCCTACCAATTGGCCGAAGCACCTGCCGCAAAAACAGCGGATGACGGCGCGAGCGCCGACGAACTGCGCCGCCTCGTCGAGCGTATCGATCAGGCGTTGGGCGACGATGGGCGTTTGTTGTGAACTCACCCCTAGATGTCCACGGCTCCACGTGCCGATCGCATTGCGTTGCGCGAAGCGATGCGTAGAATGGCCGCGTCCGTTGCGTTCGCGGAGGTTCTTATTTCCTTGAACCGATGCTCAACGAGCTAGGGCTTGGAACATTGCTTGGCAGGTGCGATCGTCTCGCGTCAGATGAACCCGAAGCCTTGCTGACCGGGCCCACCTGAATCCCCTGGGTTCAGGAATGCGGCCTTCGGTGCGCAGCGGACACTTTTCCCCATGCCTCAATACTGGCTGATGAAGAGCGAGCCCGACGAGGCTTCGATCGACGACCTCGCCCATGCTCCAGGCCAGCGGCTGCCGTGGACGGGCGTGCGCAACTACCAGGCGCGCAATTTCATGCGCGATCGCATGAAGGTCGGTGATGGCGTCTTGTTCTACCACTCGTCGTGCGCAGAGCCGGGCGTGGTGGGCATCGCCGAGGTCTGCAGCGCAGCCTACCCCGATGCCACGCAGTTCGATCGCAAGAGCAAGTACTTCGACTCCAAGTCGACCCGCGATGCACCGCGCTGGATGCACGTGGATGTCCAGCTGAAGGAGAAGACCAGGCTGCTCAGCTTGCGCGAGATGCGCGAGCGGCCCGAGCTGGCCGACATGATCGTGCTGCGCCCCGGCAATCGCTTGTCGATCACACCGGTTGAGCCCGACCAGTGGCGCGCGGTGCTGGCATTGCTGCGCACTTGAGCGTGGCGGCGTGGCGCACGCCTGAGCCCGGCAGCAGGGTCAGCCCGAGACCGGATCGAAGCGGATGCTCGCCAGCGCCACCGTGTTGCCCCCGCGGCGGCGCGCTTCTGCGAGTGCAGATTCGCACGCCGACATCAGGTCGGTTTGTGAGTGAGCGGTGTGCGGGAAGCTGGCAACGCCCATCGACACGGTGAAGCCGAGCTCCTCGCCGTCGAGCACGACGATCTGCGTGGCGCATTGGCGGCGCAGGCCTTCCATGCGCGAATGTGCGGTGGCCAATCCGACACCCGACAACAGCACGCCGAAGCGCCGCTTCTGCAGCCGGCACGACGCGTCCATCGCGCGCGTGTTGCCGCGCAGCAACCGCCCCATCGCCTCAAGCACCTGGTCGTGCGCCCTCGCCCCGAGCGCGGCGACGCGCTCGCTGTCGTCGTCGAGTTCGATCAGCACCATGGCGAACTCGCGGTGCTCGCGGGTGGACAGGTCGACCTCGCGGCGCAGCTGGTCATCAAAATTGGCGCGCGTCGCCAAGCCGGTGGCGTTGTCGCGCATCAACTGCTCGCCGAACTCGCGGCGCAGCTGCTGAGTGGCGATCTGGTGCTGTTCAATCTGCTCGAGCGCCGCCTGCAACTGCGCCTCGCGCTGGCGCTGCGGCGACAGGTCGCGCCAAAGGCATGCCAGCACGCGCCGACCGCTCAACTCGCTGACCAGCCGCAGCACCTCCCAGTCGTGCTTGGCATCGCGCCAGTCGAAGCGGTGTTCGCTGGTGAGCTGGCGGCCGTGCGCGAGAGCGGTCTGGTCGGCGGCGCGCATCGCGGCGCCCAGCACCGGATCGAGCAGCTCGGTATCGTTGTGTCCGATCACCTGATCGAGCGGGCGGCCGTAGAACGACCCCAAGGAGTCCGATGCCGCCAAGTACCGCCCATCGGTCGCATCCTTCAGACCGAACATCACGCCGGGTGCCGACGCAAGCGCAAACAACGCGCGGCCGGCCGCGGCCAGCAATGCCGTGTCCTGGCGCAAGGCGTTGGCCGATTGCGCATGGGAGTTGGTGTCGGCATCTGCGGTCATGTCGAACGCTTCAGGCGGCGCCCGTCCGATGGCACTGCTGCGAGGCATGATATCCGCCCGACACCTGTTCGTCACGGATGCACGCGGGCCTGCGATCGTCTCAGCCGCCTGCGAGTGTGATGGATTGGCCCTCATCGGATGGCCAGTGTGAACCCTCTCCCTAGACTCGATTGACGATCCTCGAATGACGATCGCTCGGTACCTGCGCGAAATCGGCCGCGGCGCCCAAGGCGCCCGGCACTTGAAGCTCGAACAGGCGCACGACCTGATGGCGCAGGTGCTCGACCAGCACGTGAGCCCGCTGGAAATCGGCGCCTTTGCGATCGGCATGCGCATGAAGGGCGAAACGGTGGATGAGTTGCAGGGGTTCGTGCAAGCGTTGCACGAGCGGCTGGAGCCGCTGGCGAGCGATCGCCCGGTGATTGCGATCGCCAGCTACAACGGCGCGCGCCGCTTGCCGAATCTGGTGCCGCTGCTGGCGCTGCAGCTGGCGCGCGCAGGCGCCCGCGTGCTCGTGCACGGCCTGGAGCACGACCCCGACCGGGTGACCACGGCCCAGGTCTTCGACGCCCTGGGGCGCCCGCCGGCGCGATCGACCGATGCGGTGACGCAGGCGTGGCAACGCGACGGTTGTGCCTTCGTGCCGACTGCCGTCCTGTCACCGGCGCTCGAGCGGCTGCTTCAGGTGCGGCGCACGATCGGGCTGCGCAACAGCGGTCACACCGTCGCCAAGATGCTCAACCCGGTGCGCGGCGCCCCGTGCCTGCGTCTGCTCAGCCACACCCACCCCGAGTTCGGCCAGTTGATGGCCGGCTACGCCGAACAGGCACGGGCACACATGGCCATCCTTCGCGGCACCGAGGGCGAAGCGGTGGCGGACCCGCGGCGCATGCCGCGCCAGCAGATCTGGCTGGCCGGCGTGCGGCAGGCAGACTTGACCAGCGAACCCGAAGCCGGGTCACTCGCCGCGCTGCCAGAGTTGCCCGCCGCAATCGATGCGGCGACCACGGCGGCCTGGATCCAGGCCACCCTGCGCGGGGATCGGCCCCTGCCGGCGTCGATCAAGCGCCAAGCGCAGCTGCTCCTGGCCGCGCTGTCCCGCCTGGGCGCCACGCCGCAGCCGACGGGCTGAGCGAACCTGCTGCGCGAAGCGAAAAGCGACTAGAATCGCGGTCTTTGCCATTTCGGCGGCCCATCGCCGGAACGTCCGCAGCGGCACCAGGCCGCGCGTGGCGACAACAGGGGTGCGACGACCGCGGTCACCGCCCAAGGAAACCGACCTTCATGACAACCATTCGCGTCAAGGAAAACGAGCCGTTCGATGTGGCCCTGCGCCGCTTCAAGCGCACCATCGAAAAGCTGGGCCTGCTCACCGAGCTGCGCGCACGCGAGTTCTACGAGAAGCCCACCGCAGAGCGCAAGCGCAAAAAAGCCGCCGCGGTCAAGCGCCATTTCAAGCGCGTGCGCAGCATGCAGCTGCCCAAGAAGCTGTACTGAGCGGTGCCGGCGCTCGAGCCGGCGACCAGTAGCCGAGCCCGCGCGGTATCCGCAGCCGCCAGCGGGCTCTTTGCTTTTGAGAGTGTCCGATGACCCTGAAGGATCGCATCACCGAAGACATGAAGGCGGCCATGCGCGCCAAGCAGGCCGAGCGCTTGTCGACCATCCGCATGCTTCTGGCAGCCTGCAAGCAGAAGGAAGTCGACGAACGCATCACGCTCGACGATGCGGCCGTGATCGGCATCGTCGACAAGCTGATCAAGCAGCGCAAAGACTCGGTGGCTGCTTTTGCCCAGGCGGGCCGCACCGATCTGGTGAACAAGGAGACCGCCGAGATCCAGGTGCTCGAGGCCTATCTGCCACAGCGGCTCGATGCCACGCAGATTGCCGCCGAAGTGGCGCGTATCGTCGGAGAGGTCGGCGCCAGCGGCCCTGGCGACATGGGTAAGGTGATGGGTGCCGCGAAGGCCCAACTCGCCGGCAAGGCCGACATGGCCATGGTTTCGGCCGCGGTCAAGCAGGCGCTGGCCAAGTAAGCTCCATCCATGAACAGCACCTTGCCCGTCCGCCCGATCGCTGCCGATGTCTGCGTGGCGCCTCAGTTGTCGCCGGAGGCGATGGCAGAGGCTGCGCGTGCAGGTTTTCGCAGCGTGGTCAACAACAGGCCCGATTTCGAAGAAGGGCCGCACCAGCCCACCAACGCCAGCATCGAGGCCGCCGCCAAGGCGGCGGGACTCGAGTACCGCTATCTGCCGGTCCACAGCGCATACCAGTCGCCGGAAGAAATCGCCGCGTTCGCCGCGCTGCTGCAGGAACTGCCGCGCCCCATCTTGGCCTTCTGCCGCTCCGGCGCGCGTTCGACCCGGCTGTTCCAGGCCGCTAATTCGCGCTAGGCCGCCTCGATGCGCGCGCCCTGCGCGTAATCACCGGCACCCGCCCCAGTGACGCGTTCCTAGAATGCGCTCGCCCGGGCGCACCGCGACGCCAACGCATTCGCCATAAACAACGCGAGGGGATCCGACTTGGCCGTATTGCTGAAGCTGTCACGATGGATCGACAGCCTGAACGAATTCGTCGGCCGCTGGGTGGCCTGGCTGGTTCTTGCCGCGGTCTTGATCAGCGCCGCCAATGCGATCGTGCGCAAGGCCTTCGACATGAGCTCGAACGCGTTCCTGGAGATCCAGTGGTACCTATTCGCCGCGGTGTTCCTGCTGGCCGCCGGCTACACGCTGCTGCGCCAGGAGCACGTGAAGATCGACGTCATCCTGCATCGCTTCACGCGCCGAACGCAGGTTGTGGTTGAGATCTTCGGTCTGCTGGCTTTCCTGCTGCCCTTCGTCTTCGCCATCGTCGATCTGGTGTGGCCACTGGTCGTGCAGGCCTACGTCAGCGGCGAGATGTCGTCCAATGCCGGAGGACTGATCCGCTGGCCTGTGTTCGCGCTCGTGCCGTTGGGATTCACGCTGCTGGGCCTTCAGGGCGTTTCGGAACTGATCAAGCGCGTCGCGTTCCTGAAGGGGCTGGTTGACGACCCCGGCAAGAAGAAGCAGGAGAAGACGCTCGAGGAAGAGCTGGCCGAAGAGCTGCGCGCGCAGCAGCAAGGGGCCAAGCCATGATCCCGTTCGTGATCGAGAACCTGGCCCCGATCATGTTCAGCGGGCTGGTGGTGTTCCTGCTGATCGGCTTCCCGGTGGCGTTCTCGCTGGCCGCGTGCGGCCTGTTCTTCGGCCTCATCGGCATCGAGCTCGGCGTGCCGGGCATGCAGAGCCTGATGCAGGCACTGCCGCTGCGCATCTTCGGGATCATGGGCAATGACACCCTGCTCGCGATCCCGTTCTTCACCTTCATGGGGCTGATCCTCGAGCGCTCCGGCATGGCCGAAGACCTGCTCGACACCATCGGCCAGTTGTTCGGCCCGATCCGCGGCGGTCTGGCGATCGCGGTGATCCTGGTGGGCGCAATGCTCGCCGCCACCACCGGCGTGGTCGCGGCCTCGGTGATCTCGATGGGCTTGATCTCGTTGCCCATCATGCTGCGCTACGGATATGACCGCCGGCTGGCCTCGGGTGCCATCGCTGCCTCGGGCACGCTGGCGCAGATCATCCCGCCGTCGCTCGTGCTGATCGTACTGGCCGACCAGCTTGGCCGCAGCGTGGGTGACCTCTACAAGGGCGCATTCATCCCCGGCTTCGTGTTGACCGGGCTGTACCTGTCGTGGGTGGTGATGGTCACCCTGTGGCGGCCCAGCCATGCCCCGGCTCTTCCGCCGGAGGCGCGCACGATCCGCGAGGACGACGGCTCGCCCGGCCTGCGGTCGCTCGGCGTGTTGTTCTTATTGTCGGTCGGAGCTGGCATTGTCTGGGGTCAGACCCGGCCGGCGGCCACCCCACTTGACGAGACCATCGTCGTGTCAATGTCAGTGGGCGTGGGGGTGGCGTTCACGCTTGCGGTGGTCAACCGCTTGCTAAAGTTCAAGCTGCTGTCCAACATGGCCGAGCGGGTTACCTTCGTGCTGATCCCACCGCTGGCGCTGATCTTTCTCGTGCTGGGCACCATCTTCCTGGGCATCGCGACGCCCACCGAAGGCGGCGCGATGGGCGCGGTGGGCGCCCTGGTGATGGCAATTTCTCGCCGCCGCCTGAGTTTTCACCTGCTGCGCCAGGCCATGGATTCAACGATGAAGCTGTCGTGCTTTGTCGTCTTCATCCTGATCGGCTCCACGGTGTTCAGCCTGGCCTTCCAGGGTGTCGACGGCCCGAAGTGGGTCGAGCATCTGATGACCAGCCTGCCCGGCGGGCAGGTGGGTTTTCTGATCGTCGTCAACATCCTGATCTTCGTCCTCGCGTTCTTCCTCGACTTCTTCGAGCTGGCGTTCATCGTCATTCCGCTGCTCGGCCCAGTGGCCGAGAAACTCGGCATCGACCTGGTGTGGTTCGGCGTCTTGCTGGCGGTGAACATGCAGACGTCGTTCATGCATCCGCCGTTCGGCTTTGCGCTGTTCTACCTGCGCAGCGTCGCGCCGAACGACGAGTACACAGACCGCATCACGCGCAAGCGGTTGGCCCCGGTGACGACCGGGCAGATCTATTGGGGTGCGGTGCCGTTCGTCGTGATCCAGGTGATCATGGTCGGCCTGATCATCGCCTTCCCCAACCTGGTCTCCGGCGGCATCGCCAAGCGCGCCGAGCTCGACACCACCAACATCCAGATCGACGTGCCGAAGGCCGACTACGGCAGACCGGCCACCCCCGGCGGAGGCGCACCGGCTGCCGAAGACCCGATGGAAGCGGTGCGCCGCGCGCTCGAGCAGGACCAGAAGAAGAAGTAGCGCCACGGCACGGGCGCCGCGGCCCGGCAAACAAAAACCCCGCCGGACTGCGGCGGGGTTCTTTGTGGATGGCCTGCTTACAACCGTGCCGACTGCATGAAGTTGTCGAAGCCGGCTTCAGTGAAGCGGAACCACAGGTTGGCGTCGCGGCGGAACGCGGAGTAGTCGTCGAACACCTTCTTCCAGCTGGCGTTCTTGGCGCTGATTTCGCTGTAGAGCGCCCCAGCCTCCTTGAACGCGGCATCCATCAGGTCGCGCGGGAACGGGAACAGCTTGGCACCACCGGCCACCAATTGCTTCAGCGCGGCCGCGTTCTTGGCGTCGTACTTGGCCTGCATGTCATGGTGGCAGAACGCCGACGCGCACTCGATGATCGCCTTGTACTCCGACGACAGTCCGTCGTAAGCCTTCTGGTTCACATGCAGCTCGAGCTGCGGCCCGCCCTCCCACCACCCCGGGTAGGCATAAAACGGCGCCACCTTGAAGAAGCCCAGCTTCTGATCGTCGTACGGGCCCACCCACTCGGCCGCGTCGATCGTGCCCTTCTCGAGCGCCTGGTAGATCTCGCCGCCCGGGATATTCTGCGGGACGCCGCCGATGCGCTCGACCACCTTGCCGCCGAAGCCGCCGACACGGAACTTCACACCCTTGAAGTCAGCGAGCGACTTGATCTCCTTGCGGAACCAGCCACCCATCTGCGCGCCGGTGTTGCCCATCGGGAAGTTGACGATGTTGTACTTGGCGTAGAACTCGCGCATCAGCTTCAGGCCGTTGCCCTCGTAGTACCACGCGGTCATCTGCCGGCTGTTGAGGCCGAACGGGATGGCGCAGCTCAACGCGAAGGTTTCGTCCTTGCCGAAGTAGTAGTACGGCGCGGTATTGGCCATCTCGACGGTGCCGTTCTGCACGGCGTCGATGGTGCCGAACGCAGGGATGATTTCACCAGCGGCATGCGTCGAGATCTGGAACTTGCCGCCGGTCATGTCGCTGACCTTCTTGGCAAACACGTCGTTCACGCCGAACAGCGTATCGAGCGACTTGGGAAAGCTGGACGTCAGGCGCCAACGGATGGTGGCCTGCGCATGCACGGCCGGGGCAACGCCTGCGGCGAGCGCACCGGCCAGGCCGGCACCGCGCACGAAGGAACGACGTTCCATAGGATCTCCTGTCTCGTAGAGTGTGGATGGCAACAGCGTGAGAGGCCACGCATGTGTCCGCGATTTTAGGAGTGGGGTCATTCGCCCCGACCGGGATTTACCCCGGCACCCGACTACCGGTTTCGTGCGTTCAGCTGCCCGCCACGGTCATCCGGGCCACCAGCAACGAGCCCGTGGTCTTGCCGCCGCCGGTGTACTCGTCGGCGCCGAGCGCCGCGGCTTCACTCAGCATGGTGCGCAGGTTCCCCGCGATGGTGACCTCGTGCACCGGATGCGCGATGCGCCCGTGCTCGACCCAGAAGCCCGCGGCGCCGCGGGAGTAGTCGCCGGTCACGAGGTTCAAACCCTGGCCCATCAGCTCGGTGACGAACAGGCCGCGATCGAGCTTGCGGATCATGGCATCGAGGTCGTCGGTGGGCCGCGTCAGACGGCTCGACAAACGCAGGTTCTGCGAACCGCCGGCATGGCCGGTGGTGCGCATGCCCAGCTTGCGCGCCGAATAGCTTGAGAGGAAATAACCTCGCACGACGCCGCGGTCGATCACGCGGCGCTTGGTCGTGCGCACGCCTTCGTCGTCGAACGGCGCGCTGGCCTTGCCCTTGGGTTGGTGTGGATCCTCGTCGAGATCGAGGTGGGGCGCCATCACCGATTGGCCGAGGCTGTCGACCAGAAAGCTCGCCTTGCGGTACAGCGCACCGCCGCTGATGGCCTGCACCAGGCTGCCCAACAGACCGGCAACGAGCGGCGACTCGAACAGCACCGGCACCTCGCAGGTCTGGACTTTGCGCGAGCGCAGGCGCGACAGCGCGCGCTCGGCAGCGTAGCGGCCCACGGCCTCGGGCGACGCCAGTTCGGCAGCATCGCGCATCGAGCTGTACCAGGCGTCGCGCTGCATGCCGGCACCGCGGCCGGCGATCGGCGCCACCGAGATCGAATGGCGCGAGCTGGCATAACCGCCGCGAAAGCCCCGGCTGTTGCCGGCCCAGAAGTGCGATTGCTGCGCCGACACGCCAGCGCCCTCGGAGTTGGTGATCTGGCCGTCGGTGGCGAACGCCGCCGCCTCGCAGCGGCGCGCGATGTCAACCGCCGTGTCGGCGTCGAGCGCCCACGGATGGAACAGGTCCAGGTCGCGCGCCGCCTCCTGGGGCGTGGCCAGATCGTCGGCCTCGGGCAGTCCCGCCATCGGGTCTTCAGCGGTGAAGCGTGCGATGTCGTAGGCCGCACGCACCGTCTGCTCCACCGCCTCGCGCGAAAAATCGGAGCTGCTCGCGTTGCCGCGCCGCTGGCCCACGTACAACGTGACGCCGAGCGATTTGTCGCGGTTGCGCTCCACGTGTTCGAGCGAGCCTTTGCGCACCGAGACCGACAGACCGCAGCCCTCGGACACCTCGACTGCCGCCTCGCTCGCACCGAGCGCCCGCGCGTGTTGCAGCACGTCGTCGACCAGCGCCTGGAACTGCTCTCGCGTGTACGCAAAACCTTGCGCGGTGGTGGCGGTGGTCATGGATACGGCAGACGTGGATATCGGTGGTAATGGAACGGTCGTGGTCGGATGCGCAACTATCATAACGATCTCGTATCCGTCGCCTCTTGGCGCGCGCCTCCTGTCATGCTCAAAGCCCCTCCGCCCGCCGATGACGATGCTGCGCTCCATCGACCGAGCAAGACCCAGCTCAAGCAGCAGATGCTCGAGCTGCAGGAGCTGGGGCACGCGCTGGCGGAGCTGCCCGAAGACCGGCTGCAAAGCCTCGAGCTGCCTGAGCGGCTGCTCGATGCCATCATCGAGTTCAAGCGGACACGATCCCACGAAGGACGGCGGCGCCAGCTGCAATACGTGGGCAAGCTGATGCGCGGCGTCGATCCCGAGCCGCTTCATGCCGCGGTCGACGCGTTCGCGCTCGGTTCGGCGGTCGATGCGATGCAGCTGCACGAGGCCGAGCGCTGGCGAATCGAGTTGGTGCGCGATGACGAGGCGATCGCGCGCTGGACCACAGCATTTCCCGACACCGATGTGCAACGGCTGCGGGCGCTGGTGCGCGCCGCACGGCGTGACGAAGCGGCGGCAGCGGGCCAGCGCCACGGCCGCGGCTGGCGCGAGCTGTTCCAGTTTGTCAAACCTCATGTCCAGAGCGAGCGACCATGAGTGAATTCGATCCGGTGCGCATCGGCCTGGTTTCGGTGAGTGACCGCGCCTCTGCGGGCGTGTACGAAGACAAGGGCCTGCCGGCGCTGAAGGCATGGCTGGAGCGAGCGCTGCGCAACCCGGTGCAATGGGAAACACGGCTGATCCCCGACGAACAGGGGCGCATCAGCGACACCTTGCGTGAACTGGTCGATCAGGTGCGCTGTGATCTCGTGCTGACCACCGGCGGCACGGGGCCGGCCGCGCGCGATGTGACGCCCGAGGCGACGCTCTCGGTGGCTGACAAGGAGATGCCGGGCTTCGGCGAGCAGATGCGGCAGGTGTCGCTGCGCTTCGTGCCCACAGCGATCCTCTCGCGACAGGTGGCCGTGATCCGCGGCAAGGCGCTGATCATCAACCTGCCCGGGCAGCCGAAGTCGATCGCCGAAACGCTCGAGGGCCTGCCGAAGGCCGACCCGCCGGTGCCGGGCATTTTTGCCGCAGTGCCTTATTGCATCGACCTGATCGGCGGGCCGTACATCGAGACCGACCCACAGGTGTGCGCGGCCTGGCGCCCGAAGTCGGCGGTGCGTCCGCCGCGCGCGGGCTGAGCCGTCACTTCACCAGCCGACTCAGCGCCGCAGCGTCGAAGGCTTCGGTGGTCTGCGCATCCTGGGGCACACAGTCCACGCCCGGCAACTCGCGCGCGCGCTCCGACAGCTTCTCGATCGCCTGCCACAGCAGCGCGATCTGGTGCTCGTGGCCGGCGGCGTTGTCGATCAAGCCCTTCATCGCCTGCGCCACCGGATCGTCGCCCTGCGTCACGCCATAGGCCGAGAAGCCCATCTTGGCTGCCGCGTGTTCGCGTTGCGCATCGCTGTCCTTCACGACGATGCGCGCCGGAATGCCCACGGCGGTGGCGCCCGCGGGCACCGGCTGCAGCAGCACCGAGTTGGCCCCGACGCGCGCGCCGTCGCCCACCGTGAAGCCACCGAGCACCTTGGAACCGGCGCTGACGATCACGCCGCGGCCCAGCGTGGGGTGGCGCTTGGTGCCTGGCGCCAACGACGTGCCGCCGAGCGTCACGCCCTGGTAGATGGTGCACTCGTCACCCACCACCGCGGTCTCGCCGATCACCACGCCCATGCCGTGGTCGATGAACACGCGTCGCCCCACCACTGCGCCGGGGTGGATCTCGATGCCGGTGAGCCAGCGGCCCAGGTGCGAGATGAAGCGGCCGAGCCACTTCCAGCCGCGCTGCCAGGCGCCATGCGCCCAGCGGTGCATCACCAACGCGTGCAAGCCGGGATAACAGGTGAGCACCTCCCATGCCGAACGGGCGGCCGGATCGCGCTCGCGGATGCAGGCGATGTCTTCGCGCAAACGGTCGAACATGGTGGTGCTTTCGTCTAGCCCTTGCGCTCCACGACGCGGACGGGCGCCGTCAGTGTATGCGCCCGGCCGGAGCCCTGGATGAGGCAGGGGTTCAACCTTCCTCGCGCCCCGCGGCGCGGGCGATGCCGCGCAGGATGTGCACCTCCTCACGCCGCAGCTGCGCACGGTTCAGCAGTTGGTTGAGCCTTGGCATCAAGCGCTTGGGCGCAGAGGGATCGAGAAAGCCGATCTGCTGCAGCACCCGCTGCCAGTGCGCCAGCGCCGCTTGCACCTCGGCGGCGTCGGCCACGTCGGGCTGCGGCGTGCGCGCGATCACGTCGAAACCGCCGAGCGACTGGCGCCATTCATAAGCCAGCAACTGCACCGCCTGCGCCAGATTGAGCGAGCCGTAGCCCGGCGCCGTCGGAATGCTCAAGCAGGCATGGCTGCGGTAGACGTCGTCATTGGACAGACCAAAGCGCTCGCCGCCAAACACAAAGGCCACCGTCACACCCTCGGCCGCCAACGACGGCAGGCGATCGCGCGGCGCGAACACCGGTGGTCCGAAGTCGCGCGGCGTCATCGCGGTGGCGCAGACGAACTGCATGCCTTGCAGCGCGTCTGAAAGGCTGGGTACCACGCGCGCGGCCGCCAGCACGTCAGCGGCGCCGCTGGCCATGGCAAGCGCTTGCGGCTGCGTCAGTACATCGGAGCAACGCGGCGCCACCAGCACAAGGTCGCGAAACCCCATCACCTTGATGGCGCGCGCGGCGGCACCCACGTTGCCTGCATGGCTCGCGTGCATCAACACGAAGCGCGTGCGTTCGGCGGAAATGGCGTGCTCGGTCGGTGGCATCAGTCGGCACAGATAAAATTGCCGCGCGTCGCCCATGCGCGGCGCGCCCGTCGATTGTCGCCGCTGGCCTGTCCGCGCCGTGGCGAACAGCACAATCCCAACCCCAACTCAACCCGCCCGCCATGTCGCAGTCGCTTCACCCCATGCTCAATGTCGCCATCAAGGCGGCGCGCGCGGCGGGCGCGATCATCAACCGGGCGGCTCTCGATGTCGACCTGCTGAAGATCAGCGTCAAGGGGCCCAACGATTTCGTCAGCGAGGTCGACCGCGCGGCCGAGGCCGCGGTGATCGAGACCTTGCTGCAGGCCTATCCCGAGCACGGCATCCTGGCCGAGGAATCCGGCTCCACCCACGGCAACCGGAAGAGCGAATACCAGTGGATCATCGATCCGCTCGACGGCACCACGAATTTCCTGCACGGCCTGCCGATCTACGCGGTGTCGATCGGCCTGGCGCATCGCAACGTGGTGCAGCAAGCCGTGGTGTACGACCCGGCGCGCAACGACCTGTTCTTTGCGTCGCGCGGCCGCGGCGCGTTCTTGAACGACCGCCGCCTGCGCGTCAGCAAGCGAACCGCGCTCGGCGACGCGCTGATCGGCACCGGGTTCCCGTTTCGCCGCGGCGACAACTTCGAGCGCTACATCAAGATGATGCAGTCGGTGATGCAGCGCTGCGCCGGCATCCGCCGCCCTGGCGCCGCTGCCCTCGACCTGTGCTACGTGGCTGCAGGCTGGTATGACGGCTTCTTCGAGACCGGCCTGAATCCTTGGGACGTGGCGGCGGGCTCGCTGATCATCACCGAAGCCGGCGGCCTGATCGGCAACTTCACCGGCGAGCCCGACTTCCTGCACAGGCGCGAAGTCGTCGCCGGCAACCCCAAGATCTACGGGCAGCTCGTTCACTTGCTGGCACCCTACACCAAGGATGGCGCCAGCGCGGCCCCAGCCGCGGAGGCGACGGCGCCCGTGGCACGCAAGACGCTGTCGCGCCGCGCCGCCAAGCCCAGCGTTTGATCGCGCGGGCTCTCATCCCGCGACTGCGGGGTCGGTCCGCGCGATGCGCGCAGTCGATCACGCGCCACATGCAGGGTGTGACGGAACGCATTCGCGTGTTGTGAAGTCGTGCGCTGCAGCAGGAACGCGCTCTGCCTAGAGTCGTCGCCGCGTGGCCAAGCCTGACATGCGCAGTATCCCAGCCCAGCGCAGCGTCCGATCCGTGAGGCCACACGACGACTGGAGTGATCATGAAAGCATTGAGCCGAACCCTGATAGCGGCGGCCGCAGCGATCGGTGCGCTCACGATGACCGCGTGCGCATCGATCGACGCCGGCCATTCGGGTGTGGTGCCTGCGGCCAAGATCGACAGCGGCCTGGGGGAGTTGCCGCATTACCGCGATTGGGTCGATCCAAGCGGCCGTCTGCCGACGCGAGCGATGCTCACCGCGAGCGACATGACGCGCTGACCCGCTGCACGGCGGCGAAGCGCGCAGTCCATCACGCGCGCTCGTCGCCTTGCCTCAAGTCGTTGCGGATGTGTGATGTTGTTCCATCGGCACTTGCGCCTCGACAAATAGATTGCGACGCCGCACGACCCGGAGACAGCATGATGACCTTGCGCAAGCACGTGAACCCGTTGTTCGTTCTTGCAGCGGCTGCCGCGCTGAGCGCGTGCGGACCGAAGATTCCCGACACGCTGACCATCGCTGTGGCGCAACCGCTGTCGGGCCCGCAGATGGGCCGCGGCAAAGATCTGCTCGATGGCGCCAAGCTGGCGGTGGAAGAGATCAACAGGAACGGCTTCAAGATCGCCGGCAAGCCGGTGACGCTGGAGCTGGTGTCGGTGGATGACAAAGCCGACAAGGCCACCGCGCAGAAGGTGGCGCAGGATCTGGTGGATCAGAAGGTGTTCGCCGTGATAGGCCACCTCAGCTCCGACATCACGGAGGCCACGATCCCGATCTACAAGCAAGGCGACGTGGTGCAACTCTTCACGTCCTCGGCCGCGGAGCTGACCAAGCTGGGCGAAGGCAACGCGTTCCGCCTGGTGGCCAACGATGCGATGCAGGCCAAGGCGGTGGCAAGTTACGCGACCGATACGCTGCGCGCCAAGTCGGTGGCGATGATCCATGAAAACTCGGCCTACGGCACGCCGATGAAGAACGACATCGCCGCCGAGTTGGCCAAGACCAAGAAGTCGTTGGCGGTGCAGGAGTCGGTCGATCTGAAGACCACCGACTTCGCCGGCTTCATCGGCAAGCTCAAGGCGTCACCGCCCGACGTGATGGTGGCTGCCCTGCGCGACCACCAGCTGCTACCGCTGCTGGCGCAGATGAAAGCCGCCGGCCTGTCGGAGATGCCGGTGATTGCCACCAGCACGGGCAAGACGAGCAAGGTCGCCAAGGCACCGGCCGACGTGTCCAAGCTGTACAGCACCATCAGCTCGGCCGAGCCGCGCGAGTTCACCGCCGGGCCGGAGTTCCTGTCGAAGTTCCGCGCCGCCTACAAGTCCGACCCGGTGTGGGCCGCGCACTATGCGTACGACGCGGTTCACGTGCTGGCGCACACACTGCGCGCCAATGGCAATGCGGACAAGGAAGCGCTGCGCGCCAAGCTGCGCACCATCGACGCGATTGCGCCGGTCACCGGCACCATGCGCTTCAACGCCAGCGGCGAGCAGCAGTACGGTGCGATCACCGTATACGAGCGCCGCGACGGCAGCTGGTCGCCGCTGGTGCGCTCGGACCAGTGGTGAGCGGATAGCTGCGGCCCTGCTCCACCGAACGGCCCGCGGACGCGGGCCGTTTTGTTTTGCCCGCTGCGCCAACGCGGCGCTATACGTCGCCCGACGCGTAGCGCCACTGCACGCCGAGCCACTGCTGCAACGCGTCGACCAATTGATCGCGGTCAACCGGCTTGGCTATGAATCCGCTGGCACCGGCCTCACGGCAGCGATGCTGGTCGGTATCGGAAACGGCGGCCGAGACAATCACGACAGGTAGTTCCCGCCAGCGCGGGTCGGTGCGCAGCCTGCGTGTGGCCTCCAGGCCGTCCATCACCGGCATGGCGGCGTCCATCAGCACGAGGTGCGGCATGCGCGCGTGCACCCGGTGGAGGGCCTGCTGCCCGTCGGCAGCCTCATCGACCTCGAACCCCAGCGCGCTCACCAGCGCGCCGAGCATGTTCCGGCTGCCCGCCACGTCGTCGACCACCAGCACGCGGCGACGCTCGCCGTGGTAGCCCACCGGCGTGCGCGGCGCAACCCGCGTGGCCGGCCGCTGCGCCTGTGGCAACAACAGCTCGAAGCTGAACACGCTGCCCTCACCCGGCATGCTGTTCACCTCGATCTCGCCGCCCATGAGCCCGACCAGTTGGCGACTGATCGTCAGTCCGAGTCCGGTTCCGCCCGCGCGACGCTGGTCGTCGCCCGCCTGCTCGAAGGGCTTGAACACACGCTCCAGGTCGCCCGGCGCAATGCCGATGCCGGTATCGCTGACCTCGAAGCGCAGGCGCACGCGGTCGGATGCGCCGGCAGCCAGGTGCACCGCGAGAGACACTTCGCCCCGGTCGGTGAACTTGACGGCATTTCCCAGCAGGTTGATCAGCACCTGGCGCAGCCGCTTGTCATCGGCGATGACCCGCTCAGGCATCTCGGAGGGCATCTGCAGCGAGAACGACAGGCCCTTGTCCTCGGCCTTGACACGCACGATCTCGGCGATGCCCTGCACGAACGGCGGCAACTCCAGCGATCCGGGGCTTAACTCTACCTTGCCCGCCTCGATGCGAGCGAGATCCAGGATGTCGACGATCAATGCCAACAGATGTTGGCCGCTGGAGTAGATGGCCTCCAGGCCGGTCCTGTCACGCGGACCGAGATCGCTGCGCATCTGCAGCAGCTGCGCGTAGCCCAGGATCGCGTTGAGCGGCGTGCGCAGCTCGTGGCTCATTCGCGTCAGGAACTCGCTCTTGGCGCGATTGGCAACCTCTGCCCGGTCCTTGGCTTCGCGCAGTTCCGAGGTTCGCGCCTCCACCAGTTCCTCCAGATGCGTGCGATGGCGCACCAGTTCCTCCTCGCGCTCGCGCAGGCTGCGCAGCACCAGCACGCCTGTCAGCGCGTCGGCCAGCCGATGCGCGATCTCTTCGAACAAGCGGGTGTCGTGCAGGGTCCATCGGCGCACCGCGACGCATTGGTGCAGTCCCACCAGGTAGGGACGGTCGCCTTTCGGATACAGCGCCATCATCATCATCGAGCGAATACCCTGGAGCGCGGCAGCGGGCGGGACCTGCAATCCGTGGTCCGGACCGAACAGCACGGCTCCGCTACTGGCCCGCGCAAGCCGAATGCGATCGGCCACGTCGGCCTCCATCGGTTGCGCATTCCCTGTCGAAAACCCGCTCGGAACCCCCGGCCGGGCGCACTCCATGACCGCTCTCCAGGACGGAGCGTCGGGATCGCAGGGATAGATGAGCCAGGCGCGATCACAGGCGAAGATCTCGAGCATCGCCTCGAGGACATCGCTCATCAGTTGCTCGACCTCGCCGGTACCTTGGATCGCACGGTGGATGCGATCCATGGATTCGAGGAAAGACACGTGCGCCAGACGCTGCGCCTCGGCCTGCTTGCGCTCGGTGACGTCTCGCCCGACGCCGCGGTAGCCGACGAAACGACCGGACTCGTCGAACACCGGCATGCCGGACACGGAGATGTACCGCCTCCCGCCGTCGGCGGTGGGACGAGCCAGCTCGAAGTTGCGGAACGGCAAGTGCGCATCGAGCGTTTCCCGGTGCTCCCGCCAGGCCGCTTCGTCCGGTTCGAGATACGGGACTTCCCAGCGCGTCTTGCCGAGTTCGGAACCTCGCGCCGGCACGTTCTCCAAGCCTTCGGCGAACTCCTGCCTCGTGAAACGGTGCTGCGTGTCCGTTTCCCAGTACACGTCGAACGAAAACCGCACCAGCGTGCTGAAACGCGCTTCGCTCGCTTGCTCGGCGCGCTTGCGCTCAGTGATGTCACGTGCCAGCGAGACGGCGAACCTGCGCCCGCCTTGTGCGACCGACCGGACACGAACCTCGACCGGAAACGTGCCGCCATCCTTGCGCCGATACAACGACTCGAACGACACGATCTGACCGCACTCAAGCCGCTGCGCCATCACCCGCGCTGCGGTGTCGCCCGCGCCGAGGCCGGCATCGATGTCCTGCATCGGCCTCCCGATCAGCTCGTCGCGGGCGTATCCGAGGCTCGTGCACGCCTGCTCGTTGAGATTGACGATGCGGTCGCCCTCATCATGGATGAACAACGCGTCTGGCGCTTGATCGAAGCACGCCAGGACCCGCGCCGCGGCTGCTTGCGCCTGCGCTTCCAGGTGAGTTGGCTCGGAGCGTTCCATCGCAGTGCCACCCCTGCTGAGCCCTCGGTCGGCATCCGTCGGGCAGCGTCGGCGTCGATGGCCCGTGGGTCATGGAGCCGGCCGGCGCCGCAGCATTGTGCATCCACGGGGGACCGATGGCGCGCCAAGCACCAACGGCTCCTGCGGGGCCGATCTCCGGCATCCCGCGTCGAGCGAAGGGCCAAGGTCCGGAGGCTGGAGGCCAATTCGAACGTGAGATGATTTCCGGCGCAGGAGCTTGGACGAAGGCAGGCGCGACCTCGAACAGCCGGATCGCCTCACAAGGATGATGTTTGACAGAAATCTCGGAGGAGCATTGACGTCTCGGCCCGTGACAGAAGAGTTCTCCATTTCTCGTCACACGCCGATGATGCAGCAGTATCTGCTCCCAGCAAGATGCGCCCGCTGAATAGAAAGCTACGCTGGAAACTACGCCGAGGCAATCACCGGGCCGAAGCGTAAGATCTTCGCGCGTCTGTGTCGCGATCGAGCACGCGTCCGTTCGGCGTCATCGAATCGCCCTGCACGGCTACCCCGACATCGCCAGCTTCAACACAGCGCCCACCACCACCAGGGCCGCGACCACCCTGCCCCACCTCCATGTGGTGAACCGGTAGCGGTGATTGACCCACATCGCCCGGTGCAGCCGACCGGTCGCAGACAGTACCGCCAGTGCGGCAACCACCGGCCCGACGACACCTACCGGCACAGGTGCGTGGCGGACCACCAGCACCCAAAGAAGCGGCCACACCAGTGCATCGACAGCCGCGAGCCAGCGCCGGCCCGGCCAGTACGGCGCGTCCGGCGGTGGCGTGCGTGCAACGACCAGCCACATGCTTCACTCCTGGGTCGAGAACGCTGTGATGAGGCGTTAGGTTAGACGCTAAGCAGCGGCATGTGACTGCCGCCGGTCACGCTTTTCAGCCCGCATGGCAACAGTCGGTAAGTGCACCAGGTCCGCTCGACTTCGGCTCTTGCATGCATCTGGGCGTTCCGTTGGAGGGTGCTCCGTGCCTGCCAGCAGCGGTTCGATCGGAAACCCCGGAGTGAGAAAGTGACTCTTGACAAAAGTCAGCGTCAGCGCCATCAATAGCGTCAACAAGATGCCACTGTCCGCACGGAGGGGAAGTTTGTTCCGTCGCCGGGGGCTTCGCATGAGACACGTCCTTGTCGTTGAGGACCATCCGCTGGTTGCCGAGGCGACCGCAAGACTACTCACGCACGCGTTCGACGACGTCCATGTCGTCAGCTGCGGCACAGCGTCGGGCGCCATGGAGAGGTTGCGCGACAGTCAGTCCGTCTGGTCCCGGATCTTCCTGGACCTGGCGGTCCCCGGCGCTTTCGGCCTGTCGCTGGCAAAGCAGGTTCGCAGCCTGGGCGCCGCGCCGATCTGCTGCGTCGTCAGCGCATTCGACCGAGACGATTACGTGCGCCAGCTCCAGGCATGGGGCTTTCTGGGCTACATCCCGAAGTCGATGCCCGTGGACGCCTTTGTTGCGCGGCTGAACGATGCGATGCGCGGATTGGGCACCTTTCCCGCAACCCCGCGCGAACGGCGCTCGAGCAGCATCCGGTTGACCGCCAGGCAAACGGAGATCCTCGAGTTGATTCAGCAGGGCCGCTCCTCCAAGCAGATAGCAACGCTGATGAACCTCGCCGAAGGCACGGTGAACAACCAAGTCGCGGCGTTGCTGCACGTACTGCAGGCCGATAGCCGCTCGCATGCCGTCGCGAAGGCGATCGAGCTGGGCCTGATCGACGTCACTTCAAGCGTACCCTTCGTAGCCTCACAGCCAACCCTCGCCCGGCCCGCAGCATGAATACGACTGCCGGGCAATCGCGATGGGCGCGCGGGTTCAAGGGCTACTCGTCCGAGGAGCAGGTTCGGACGGCAGGGCTGACGAGGCGCGAGGATCCCCGATGGCGATGGGTCTTGCCGGTGACGCGCAGCACGCGCGACTTCTTCATCGAGCAGATGCCGGCGTTGGTCACGACCTATTGCATCGCAGTCGCTCTGATCTTCGTCGCGGCAACGATGGATCGCCTCGTATCGCGATGGCTCATGTCGGCATGGTTGCTGGAGAGCGTCCTCAGCATCGCGGCGCGCCTCCTGATTCTTCGGCGGGTGTTCGGCGCATCGACCGCCGAAGTGGCGTCCCGGCCGACGCTTCGCCTGCTGCCCTTGCTTGCGATCGTCCTGGCCGCGATTCATTGGAGTTGGACCGCCACGTTGTTCATCGGCCCTGATCTGAACCTCACGACGGTGGTCGTCCTGCTGACCTACGTCATGCTCAGCGTGGCCTGTCTGGGGCTCGCACCAGCTTCTCCGGTGATCTGTGCCGCCTACGTCGTCCCGATGTGGATTGCGACGGGATGGATGTTGCAGTCGTCGAACTGGGCGTCCACCGGTGTGCTCGTCGTTCTGGTCGCGGCGTTCGGTGGTGTTATGTGGTCGGCGTTCTACATCGTCGTCAGCGGGGTGCGGCGCTACCTTGTCCGCAGCGACGAAGTCGATCTGCTGATGAACAAGCTGCGAGACCGCAACGCCGAGGTGGAAGAGCTGCGCAACGTCGCCGCGGCCGACCTCGAGATGCGCTCGGCGGTGTTCGCGAGCGCGAGCCATGATCTGCGCCAGCGGATTCATGCCATCAAGCTGATCGCGCATTCCCCGCTTGCGTCGAGCGCGGTCTTCATCGACCGGCCCAGGCTCATGCGGCGGCTGACGGCGGCCATCGAGGACCTGGAGGCCTTTGTCACCGACGTTCTGCACTTCGTGCGCTTCGACAGCGAGGTCAAGCCGCCAAAGGAGCAGAAGGTGCTGCTTCAGGACGTGTTGCAGAGAATCGAAGTGCAGTTCGAGGAAGAGGCCGCCAGCCGTCAGGTGCAGCTGCGAACGAGGGTCACGCATCTGGCGGTGCGGACCGATCCGGTGATGCTCACTCGCATCGTTGACAACCTGGTATCCAACGGCATCAAGTTCACTCGAGGAGGCGTGCTGGTGTCGGCTAGGCGCCGAGACGAGGACGTTCATCTGGAAGTGTGGGACCAGGGCCCCGGCATTTCGTCGGAGAGACTGTTCACTCGTGCTCCCGCAGCGGCTTGGGCACCGAGCCGCGATGGCTTCGGCCTGGGCTTGTTGATCGTTCGCCGCTTGTCCGATGCGTTGGGCTATCAAGTCGACGTGCACGGCAGGCCCGGGCATGGGACACGGGTCCGCGTCGTGATTCCCGCAAGCGATGCCATCGAGGAGACCGAGCGATGAACCGCCCCACAGCAAGCGCGCGGCCGCCTGGCGCGCCTCCATCATGGGATGGCGAGGCACTTTCGGCGGCCTTCGCTGCACGGCGCGACCGTCCATGGACACAAGGCTACGCGTCGCTCAATCGATCTGCCATCGAGGGAACGGCGACATGGACCGGGGCGTTGCCAAAGGAACTGCGCGGCACGCTCTTCCGGAACGGCCCAGCAAGGCACGAACGCGGCGGAAGAAGGTATGCCCATCGCTGGGACGGCGATGGCATGGTGCAACGCTTCACATTGACAGAGCAAGGGGTCACCCATCACGGACGTTGTGTGGCAACCGCGAAGTACCTCGCCGAAGAGGCGGCGGGCAGGATGCTTTTCAGCGGCTTCGGGACCGCGATCGACCAGGCGCCGCCAACGGCCGAGCGGATCGAGGCGTCGAACCCAGCCAACATCAACATCGTTCGCTTCGCCGACGAGTACCTGGCGCTGTGGGAAGCCGGCGCGCCGTATCGGATCGATCCTCGCACGCTGGAGACGCTCGGCGCGCCGTCGTGGCCCCTGGATCGTCCACCCGCGCCGTTCTCTGCGCATCCCAAGGTGGCTCGCGACGGAGCCTTGTGGAACTTCGGTGTCGACCCGCTCAATGATGTCCTCCACGTGTACCGGATTGGCGCGGACGGGAAGTCGGCCTGGACACACGCGCTGCATGTCGATCAGGTGGCCCCGATCCACGACTTCGCGATCACGGAGCGCCACCTGGTCTTCCTGCTTCCGTCGATCACATGCAACAAGAGCCGCTTGATGGCGGGCGCCTCCTTCGCGGAATCATGCCAGTGGTCGCCGCAGTTCGGCATGCGTGTGCTGATCGTGAGCCAATCGGATGCATCGGTGCGCGAGTCGCAGTTGCCTGCCGGCTGTGTCTTCCATGTTGCCAACGCATGGGAAGCCCGCGACGAAATCGTCGTGGACTACATGCGCTCTGCGAACCCCTCGTCGTTGTTGGCGGGTTGGAGCGTGATGGCGGGCGAATACAGGCACGCCCGCGGTGCGGCGTTGACGCGCGCGCGAGTAGCCTTGTCGAACGGTTCGGGTTCACAAGCGCAATTGATCGATCACGACGCCGAGTTTCCTTGCATTCATGTCGCCGATACCGGTTGCGAATATCAGCATCTGCTGTGCATTGAACGAACGCCAGACCGGGCCGCTAACGTACCGGGCTATGACCAGCTTGCCTACGTCGATACGCGGTCCGGCGGCCGGAGGGTCTATCACTTTGGTGGTGACTGGCTTGTCGAGGAACATCTGCTGGTCACCGCAAGCGAATCATCCGCCCCGCGTTGGGCCATTGGAACTGCACTCGACGCCTGCGCACGGCAGACGGTGTTGTCCGTTTTCGACCTGAGCACGCTGGAGGCCGGCCCGATTGCACAGGCAAGGCTTCCCTACGCGTTGCCGCTGGGGCTGCACGGAACGTTCGTACCTTCCGCCTTCGTGTGAACTTCGTCAGCGGCACGATGAGCAACTGCACATTGCCGCGTGAGCACTCGTTGACGATCATGGGACGACTTGGAGGTATCGGAGCGTCCCATGCTCTCCAGTTCACCGCAGCGAGAACTCCAGCCGACGGGCGAGCGCAACGCCAACCCGGTTAGGAGTCGGTTTCGTAACTCAGTTGGAGGTAAGCCACAAGCCGAACGCCGTGGCCACGTCACTATCGCGCTCACACGTGTGGCCGCCGGTCTGCTGTTGCAGCGCGAAGAAGCGCCAGCGCACGGTCCTCGGACGCTGGCGGTGACCGTCTTCAAGGACCGCGCGACCTTCGAGCGATGGTGCGATGACGACCCGATCCGCTTCGACCAGCCGCTCTTGCTACACCAACTGCGACGTAGCGGGGATCAGTTGTGGCAGGCCCCACCGAGAACCTGACCCTGGCAAAGCTCGTGGCCGACTTGGAGTACTACGCCCGCGTCGTGCAACTGACGGAGCAGGTCGCAGCGGCTGTCGACCTGGCGGAGATTCACGGCATTCTCCATGGCGTCACTGCCGCCCTGGGAGCGGAGTGCTCGCTGTTCGCGACGTTCGTGCCAGGCGTCGGTGCATCCTCGTCTTACCGCTTGCTGTTCGACTGCGACCCCGTCTCGTCGCAGCGCTACGTGAACGAGAGGTGCTTTGCGAACGACGCCTGGCTTGCGTACGCGGCCCGGCACTCCGAACCCATCGTAGCGGCCGCGCTCACTACCCAGACCCCACCGCAGCGCAAAGTAGCCGCGATCGTGGCCGATGCTGGCTTCGTGTCGGCAGCACTCATTCCGGCGCATTCCGGTGCGGGACACGGGCGGGCGAGTGTCCTCTGCCTCGGGCACTCGCGCCCCGGGTTCTTCGACCCTGTTTCCTTCAATCGCCTGAGGGTAGCGGCGAGGAGCGTCGCGATGGAGTTCCACGACTGGTGGGGCTCGCATGAGCGTCGCGAGTTGATGCGCCACACGTCGATATCCGACAGCGAGCTGATGTTGCTCGAGCGGCATTGCATGGGCCAGAGCAGCAAGCGCATCGCCGCCGACCTTCACGTCACGCGGCAATCGGTGAACTCGCGCTTTCAGCGGCTGAGCGCGAAGCTGGGTGTACCAAACCGTCGAGCGGCTGCGCAGCTCGCCATCGACTGCGGATTGATTGTCAGGTGATCGATTGGCGACGGCGATGATTCCTCGCGCGAAGTCATCGCTCCGACGACGCAAGCCATGCCTACATTGAACTTGTAGCGCGCGATGGCGCTGAGCATCGAGGAGTGAAGATGCGACAGTCCTGCGGAGATAAGAAGTCCGGCATCGTAACGGGTCCGGCGGATACAAGGCGCACATACGTACGAGGGTGCGTGATGGTCTCGGCCATCACCGTCGTCACTTCCTACCCGACGCCGGTGCAAGCCGTCGATGGTTGCCGCGTCCTGCTGTGCCTGGCCGCCCCGAGCTGGCGCGAGATTCCCCAATGCGTGCCGACGATCCAACAGCTCTTCAGGGACCTGGCCAGGGGCAAGCCCTTCCCGAGCTGCGGCATGTCCGGCACGGGCAACAGCGCAAGCCACACCTGGTCTAACGCACCCGCCTTCTGCCCGCCGCAGTACACGCGAGTCATCGACGGCGAGAGCGCACCGATCTACCAGTGCGACTACAGCGGCGCGGTCTCGGTATCGATCAACGGCGCGCCCTTCTCGCGCACGTGGTGGAGCTTCGGCGGCGACTCGGTGACCGAGTTCAGTCCTGCCGCCAAGGCCCAACTCGGCACCTGGGACACGCGCTTCGACGACGACTACGCGAAGTGGCTCGCCGCGCTGCCCCCGCCACCCGCGACCGACCTGCCGTGACTCCGGAGGCTGCCGTGGACAACGCGACCTTCCTCGCCCTGGCGCTCAGTTGTGCACCGCAGGTGCATCCCGACACCGCCCGCGCCATCGTCACCGTGGAGAGCGACACCAACCCCTACGCCATAGGCGTCGTGGGCGGAGCGCTCGTGCGGCAGCCGCGCACCCGTGCGGAGGCCCTGGCCACAGTCAAGGCGCTGCATGCCGGAGGCTGGAACTACAGCGTCGGTCTCGCGCAGATCAACGTCAGCAACTTCGCGCGCCTGGGCCTGACCGCCGCCAGCGCACTCGACCCTTGCGTCAGCCTGGGCGCAATGCAGGCCGTGCTCGGCGAGTGCCACCAGCGTGCATCGCCCGGCGCGAGCCCACAGACCGCATTGCGTCGCGCACTGTCCTGCTACTACAGCGGCAACTTCGGCACGGGGGTTCGCCACGGCTACGTCGGGCGGGTCGTCGCAACCGCTCGCGCCACTTCCCTGCGTTCCATGCGCAACCCGTTCAGCCTGGAGAAGTCGTCATGAGGTCATTGGAGTTGATTTCGTACAAGGTTCGTCCCGCCATGCCGCGGGTGTTGATGGCCGCGACGGCGACCCCGCACCTTGCCCTCGCGCAGGGTTTTGACAAGATCAACACCACGGTCACCAACGTCGAGGCGATCCTGGTGACGGTCTCGATCGCCGTCGTCACGATCGCGATCATCTGGGCCGGCTTCAAGATGATCTTCCAAGGCGCGCGGCTCGCCGACGTGGCCAACGTGCTGATCGGCGGGACGCTGATCGGCGGCGCCGCGGCCTTCGCGAGCTACATCGTCACCTGAGCGTCCGAGGGACCACGATGCACGCCGAAGCCATCTACAAGGGCGCGACGCGGCCGGCCATGAAGCTGGGCATCCCGCTGGTGCCACTGGTCGTGCTCATCGGCGCCGGCATGCTGCTGATCCTTTGGGGTGGGACGCTGGTGAGCTGGTGGGTCGCACTCGGCGTACTCGTCGCCATCGGCCCGGCCCTGCTGTGGATGCGCTTCGTGACCGCGCGCGACGACCAGCGGTTCCGACAAATGTTCGTCGCGATGAAGCTGCGGCTGCACGACCGTAACCGCGGCTTCTGGCGTGCGCGCAGCTACGCCCCCACGCTCTACCGGGGAACCCACGATGCTTGGCATGTCTAGCGGCAACGGCACCACGCGCGCAGCGCGCAGCGGCCGCGTCGTGCAACGCCCCCGGTACTGGGCGCAGGCGCGCGCCGAGAACCCGCTCACGCGCTTCGTGCCGTTCTCGTCACTGGTCAGCCCGCACGACGTGATCACGCGCGGCGGCGACTTCCTGCGCGTGTGGCGGCTCGACGGCGTGCCTTTCGAGTGCGCCGACGAGCACGTCATCGCCGAGCGCCACGAGGCGTTGTGCAGTCTGCTGCGCAACCTGGCGGGTGGCCAATGGGCGGTGTGGACCCACCGGATCCATCGTGCCATCACCGACTGCCTGCACGATCCCCAGGAGGCAGGTTTCGCGCGCGACCTGTCGCAGGCCTACCACGCCAGGCTGGCCGAGCGGCGGATGATGAGCAACGAGCTCTACCTCACGCTGTTGTACCGGCCGAACGTCTCGCGGGTCAGCCGCGCACTGCAATCGACGCAGCGCTCGCGCGAAGCCATCGCTCAGGCGCAGGCCGAGGCACTGCGGGTGATGGAGGAGCGCTCCGCGTTGGTCGGTCGCGTGCTGCGGGGTTTCGGGCCGGAGTTGCTTGGCGTTCGTGAGAACCGCGGCCGGTCGTATTCCGAAGTCACCGAGTTTCTCGGCTACCTCGTAAACGGCATCTGGCGACCGGTCCCAGTGACGCGCGGGCCGCTGTACCGGACCCTGCCCGTCTCCCGTCTGTCCTTCGGTGGCGACAAGCTCGAGCTGCGCCACGGCGACACGCGGCGCTACGCGGCGCTGGTCGACATCAAGGAATACGCCGACGCCGTCGAGCCCGGCATCCTCAATGCCCTGCTCTACGAGGCCACCGAGTTCATCGAGACGCAGAGCTTCTCGATTCTGCCGCGCCGCGAAGCGACGCGAGCGCTGGAACTGCAGCGCGATCAGCTGATCGCGAGCGACGACGTGGTGGCCAGCCAGGTCGCCGAGATGGACGTGGCGCTGAACGAACTCGGCGACGGCCAGTTCTGCATGGGCGAGTACCACTACAGCTTGGTCGCCTTCGGCGACGACGTGGCCGACGCCGGGCGGCGTGCGGCACAGGCCATCGGCGCCGTGGGCGAAGCCTCCAGCCTGCAGATGGCGCCGGTGGACCTCATCGCCGATGCCGCGTGGTTCGCACAGATGCCGGGCAATTGGCAATGGCGGCCACGCGACGCGAAGCTGTCCTCGCGCGCCTTCGCGGCACTCGCCAGCAGCCACAACTTCGCGCGCGGCAAGCGCGACGGCAACCCCTGGGGCGAGGCACTCGCACTGCTGCGCACGCCGTCGGGGCAGCCCTTCTACCTGAACCTGCACAGCAGCCCCGAGAGCGAAGACTCGGCCGACAAGAAGCTGCCGGGCAACACGCTGATCATCGGCTCGACGGGCGTCGGCAAGACCACGCTGGAGATGTTCCTGCTGGCGCTGACGCGCAAGTGGCAGCCGGCGCCGCGCCTCGTGCTCTTCGACCTGGACCGCGGCTGCGAGATCGCGATGCGCGCGCTCGGCGGCCGCTACTTCACGCTCGAAGCCGGCAGGCCCACGGGCTGTAATCCGCTGCAGCGCGAGCCAACACCGGCGCGCATCCAGTTCTGGGAGCAACTGATCCGCACCTGCATCGCGACGCCGGCCCTGCCGCTGATGCCTGCCGACGAGCGGTCGATCGCAGACGCGGTGAAGGCCGTCGCGATGATGCCGGCGCCGCTGCGTCGCCTTTCGACCGTGCGTCAGAACCTGCCCAAGACCGGCGAGAACAGTCTGTACGAGCGCCTGGGGCGGTGGTGCCAGGGCGGCGCGCTCGGTTGGGTCTTCGACGAGGCCGATGACCGGCTCGCCGATCTGCGCCAGGCATCGGTGATCGGCTTCGACACCAGCGAGTTTCTTGACCTGCCCGAGGTGCGCACGCCGGTGATGCTCTACCTGCTGCAGGTGATGGAAGAGCTGGTCAACGGCGAGCGCCTGATCTACGTCATCTCGGAGTTCTGGAAGGCGCTGGACCACCCGATCTTCAGCGACTTCGCCAAGCAGAAGCAGAAGACGATCCGCAAGCAGAACGGCCTGGGCATCTTCGATACGCAGAGCCCGTCGGACGTGCTGCGCCACCCCATCGGCCGCACGATGGTCGAGCAGAGCGTGACCAAGATCTTCCTCGCCAACCCCGAGGCGGTACGCGAAGAGTACGTGGAAGGCTTCGGCCTCAGCCAGGCCGAGTTCGACATCGTGCGCAGCCTCGGCGCCCAAGGCGGCCGACGCTTCCTCGTCAAGCAAGGGCACACCAGCGCCATCTGCGAGCTGGACCTTGCAGGCCTCGAGGACTACATCACCGTGCTCTCGGCCACGACCGATAACGTGGCGCTGCTCGACACGGTCCGTGAAAGACACGGTGACGATCCGTGTCAATGGCTTCCCGTTCTCCTGCGCGAGGTTCAGCATCGCAGGTTTCGAACCTCCGAGAGGGCCGCATGAAACCAGTCCACAGTCTCCTCGCGTTAACCATCGGCGCGTTTGCCAGCGCTTCGGCTATGGCCCAGTTCGTCAAGGGCAATGAAGCCGTCAAGGTGATGCCCGATGGCACGAAGAAAGTCGAGACGCCGCCGATTCCCGCAGCGGGGGCTGCACGGTCCTCAAAGCCGTGCGCCGCGGCCGACAAATGCCATGGGGGAGCCTGGTTGATGGTCGAGACAGCGGACGGACTGGTCGAGTGCACCGAGGCTTACGCACGACCCGGCACATGCCGTGCTTCGAGCTACGGGACAGCGAAGCTGTTGCGCGTATGGGTGGTCAAGAAGGGAAGCCAGTGGCTTCAGTGCCAGTTGCCGGATGGTTCGACCAAGTGTGTGAGCATGTTCGCCAAACCGCCGACCAACCTTCCATTCCCGGCAGTGCAGTAGTCAACGGGGGTCGCTGTGTTCAATTGGATGGGTGGTCAGATCGATGGAATTCTCGGCACGTACGTGCTCGGGGTTGTTTCGACATTGATGGCCGCCCTCGCTCCGATCGCGCTCTCCGCGATGACGATCTGGGTTGCACTCTACGGATGGGCTGTGCTGCGCAACGAGGTCTCGGAGACCGTTCCAGTGTTCATTTGGAAGGTCTTCAAGATCGGACTCGTCTTGGCCTTCGCCCTTCAGTCGAGCGTCTACATCAGCAACGTGGCCGACAGCGCCAATGCACTCGCAATGGGCGTCGCTAGCACGTTCGTGCCATCTGGCGTCGATCCTGCAACGGTCGCGTCACCGTACTCGTTGCTCGACAAGTTCAATGACGATGCCAGCGCGCAGGTCGCAGACATCATGAAGGAAGCGAGCATGTTTAGGCTCGACCTGTTCCTCGCGGCCGCAATCTTCTCGCTCGGCTCGGTCATCTTCCTCTGCATCGCGCTGTTCGTTGTGACGCTGTCGAAGCTCTTCCTCACGTTCGTGATTGCGGTCGGGCCGTTGTTCGTCCTGAGCCTCGCCTGGAAGCCAACAGCGCGTTTCTTCGACAGCTGGCTTTCGATGCTGCTCAACGCGGTAGTCCTGACGTGGTTCGCCTTCTTCGCGCTCGGAATCAGTGCCTTCATGGGAGTGTCGATGTTCAAGGCGATCCAGGATGGTGGCGGATTCCTGGGCGGATCATTCAACGTCCTGGGCGAGGCGATGCGCTACTGCGTGCTGATGATCCTCATGGCAATCATCTGCTTCCAGGCCCCGAGCCTTGCCTCCGCGCTGACCGGCGGTGCCGCGGTCCAGCAGGGCATCCAGATGATCCAGAACGCGATGATGGTCTCGGGCCTGCGGTCTGCCTCGGCCGCGCGAAGCGCCAGCCCCGCAGGGACCGCCGGCGGTGTCATCCGCGCCGGTGCCGGCCTGCCGTACACCGTAGGTCGCGCCACAGGTGCGGCCGCCACTGCGACGGGTCGATTAGCGGGAACGATGGCCTCTGGTGCCGGCACCGCGGTGCGCCAGGGGTACGGCGCCGTCCGCACCGCCGCCTACAAGCTCGCCGCCCTGCGTGGGCGCGCCTGAGTCGCAACCAGACACGGAGCAAGCACTATGCGCTTTCATCTCAAGGTCGCCGCTGCTGCACTGATCGCCATCGTCGGCACGTCCGTGCAGGCCCAGGGCATCCCGGTCATCGACATCGCGAACCTCATCCAGACCATCCAGCAGGTGGTCAACGACATCACCAAGATCCAGAACCAGGTGCAGCAGGTCACGCAGCTGCAGAACCAGCTCGCGAGCATCAACGGCATGCGCAACCTCGGCAACGTGTACAACAGCCCGACGCTGCGCAACTACGTGCCGGCCGAAGCGTTCACCGTCATCAACGCGGTTAACACGTCGGGCTACTCCGGGCTCAACGGCACCGGCAAGGCCCTGCGTGACGCGGGCATGGTCTACAACTGCCTCGACCTCACAGGTCCGGCGCGCACGGCGTGCCAGGCGTCGCTGGCGCAGCCGTACCAGCAGAAGGGCCTGCTGCAGGACGCGATGACCTCGGCGGCCGGTCGCCTCACGCAGATCCAGTCGCTGATGAACCAGATCAACGCCACCAGCGACCAGAAGGCGATCCTCGAGATGCAGGCCCGCATCGGTGCCGAGAACGCCCTGCTCGCGCACGAGGCCTCGCAGATCCAGATGCTGGTCGGCATGGCCGACAGCGAGGAACGCATCGCCCGCTCGCGTGAGCGCGAGCGCCAGTACGAGGCGCTCGGCCGCACCGGGCGCATCGCCGACTACCTGCCGTAGCCGCCCACCAGCGAGAACACCATGAGCGCTGTCTTGACCCCCGCCGCGGGGCGGGGCGAAGCTGCTGCATTGCGCAGGCCTTCGGTCGCGCCAACCGCAGCGGCCGCCGAGGAGGCCATGGTCGCCAACCTCGGCTGGGAGATCGACCGCGCGCTGTTGCTGGAGCGTTCCGAGCGCCGCGCGTGGCGGGTCGCTATTGCCGGCATGGTGTTTGGCCTCGTGGGCATCGCCGCTGTGTTCGTGCAAGGCCCCCTGCGCCGCGTCGTCGAGATCCCGATCGTCGTCGACCGTGTCACCGGCGAGGCGACGGTCCAGCAGCGGCTGAGCGTCGAGACCATCCCGCCTATGGTAGCGCTCGACAAGCACAACCTCGCGACCTTCGTACGGGCACGCGAGGGCTACAGCTGGATGTTCCTGCAGCGCGATTTCGACCAGGTGGCACGCATGGCGGTGCCTGCGGTATTCGCCGACTACAACCGGCTGTTCGAAGGCGACGGGGCGCTGCAGAAGAAGGTCGGCGCCGCCGAGGACTGGCGCATCCACGTCGTCGGCGTGCGCCTGTCGCCATCGGGCCGCAGCGGCAACCGGGGAGAGGCGACCGTCACCTACGACAAGACGGTGCGGCTGACCGACCGCAACCTGCCCGAGGTCACGACGCGGCACGTCGCGAGCATCGTCTACCAGTACCAGCCCAAGGTCCTTGCGAAGGAGCGCGACCGGCTCGAGAACCCGTTCGGCTTCGTCGTCACGGCCTACCGGTCCGACCCGGAGATCAACACCACGACGGCGGGCGCCAAGCCATGAGCGCGCGCGGAGATCGGCTCATTGCGCTGGCCATCGCATCGATACCGGCGTTCGGCATTGCCTCTCCGCCGACGGAATCGAACGGGCCTGATCCTCGTCTGCGCGAAGTGATCTACGACCCGCGCGCCGTCGTCACCGTGCCGGTCAAGCGCGGCGTCGTCAGCCTGATCGTGCTCGACCCCGACGAGACCATCACCGAGGTCGCCGCCGGTCTGGGCGGTGATTGCACCAAGCCGGAGGCCGCGTGGTGCATAGCAGCCCAGTCGGGCGGCCGCAACCTCTTCGTCAAGGCCAAGAGCAGCGCGGGCGCTCCGAACAACCTCGCCGTCGCGACCGATCGGCGCACGCACGCCTTCCGGTTCGTCGTGCTGCCCGATGGCGACGCGAGGCAGCCGGTCTACCGGCTGGTCGTGCGCGCACCGGCACCGCCGCCTGCCGTCCTGAAGCCCACCGTTCGCGCGGAGCCGCCGACCGCCGCGATGCCGGCCGTGCCGCCGCCACCGCCGCCGCAAGAGATCGTCGCCCAACGCCTGCAGGCCAAACCGCAGGTCCTGAACACCGACTACTCGATCGCCGAAGGCGACGCGTCGCAGGACATCGTGCCCACGATGGTCTACGACGACGGCCGCTTCACCTATTTCAGGTTTCCGGGCAATCGCGAAGTACCGGCGGTCTTCCACGTGCTCGGCGACGGCAGCGAGACGCTGGTCAATGCCCGTATGGAAGACGACCTGTTGGTGGTGGACCGTGTCAGCCGCCGGCTGATGCTGCGCTCGGGCTCCGCGGCCGTCGGCGTGTGGAACGAGGCGTTCGACCTGGACGGCGTACCGCCGGCGGGCGGCACCACGGTCACCGGCGTGCAGCGGTTGCTGAAGCCCGACGCGCCTGCGACACACCGACCCGACGCCCAAGGAGGAGCCACCCGATGAGTGATCGCCAGGACCCATCGGACCACGACCGCGAACGTCGCGAGGAAGACGCTTCTGGTGCTGGGAGCGGCGAGGAAGCCAACACCATCTCACCGCTGCCGGGCGAGACAGGCATTCCCGACATCGCGCAGCGGCAGCGCATCGTGTACTCGCGCAAGGGACTGCTCGGCGTCGGCTTGCTGATCCTTCTGATCGTGGCGGTGTTGGGGTACTCGTTGCGGGGTTTCGCGACTGGCGGCAAGAAGCCCGACGACGGCGAACCCAAGCGCACGGGCGACAAGCCGGCCGCTGCGACGGCCGAGCCGCGCAAGCTCGAGCTGCCCGCGCGCGCGGTGGCGGCAGGCACCACGGCCTCGGCGGCTGCGGCGTCGGCGCCCCCACCGCGCATCCCGGCACTCGTCCCGACGGCGCAAGAGGCCGAGCCCATCGGCGTGCGCCGCACCGGAACGGGCAGCACCGCACAGGGGAACTCGAAGTTCGTGGCGCCGGAGGACGCGCCAGTCCTGCTCGTGACCACTCGACCGGGAGCGAACTCGACCCCGGCAGCACCTGCACCGCACCGACCCGACCCAGCGCCCAGCGCCGAGTCCAACGGCGCAATCGGTGAGACACCGGCGAACGCGGATCCGAACGACCCGCTCGGCGCGACCGCGCGCAATCTGGAGGGCTTCCAGCGCCGGTTGCAAGGCCTGCTCGAGACGCTCACGCGCAGCACCGCCCAGGCCACCCAGGACGCCATCGCACAGCCGGGAACACCCGCGGCGGGGTCCCCTCTTGCGGGGGCCCTCCTCGGCGGGCCCTCGCCCGGTGGCACATCGGGTGGTGGCGGGCACGCTTCCGGCGGCGGCCTCTTCGGCGGCCAGCTCCAGGGCTCGGCCACACCCAAGGTGGCAGCGTCGACTCTCGGCAACCGCAGCCTGACGCTGCCCAAGGGCACCGCGTTCACCTGCGCGCTCAAGACCAAGGTCATCAGCGCCACCTCGGGCCTCGTCGGCTGCCAGGTGCAGCGCAACGTCTTCAGCGACGACGGTCGCGTGCTGCTGATCGAGCGGGGCTCGCACCTCGACGGCGAGTACCGCATCGCCTCGGTGCGGCCCGGCACGGTGCGCATCCCGGTGCTGTGGACGCGCATCCGCACGCCGCTCGGCGTGACGGTCGACATCGACTCGCCAGGCACCGGTCAGTTGGGCGAGTCGGGCATCGACGGCCATGTCGACAACCGCTGGGGCGAGCGCATCGGCGCCGCGATGCTGCTGTCGCTGATCGACGACTCGGTCAAGCTGGTCATCCAGAACCAGGCCAACGAGACGAGCGGGTCAGGGGCCGACACGATCGTGCTGCCCTCGACGACGGCCAACACCAGCAAGCTCGCCGAGAAGGTGCTGGACAGCACGGTCAACATCCCGCCGCTGATCTACCAGAACCAGGGCGGCATCGTCGGCATCTACGTCGCGCGCGACGTGGACTTCTCGACCGTCTACGAGCTGCGTCCGACGCCGAACGAGTCCGCGCGCGAGGGCAGCGCCCCGGCACGCTGAGGCCACGATGAGCAGCGCGCCGATCATTCAAGACCACGCCGAGGAGGGCTGGCGCGGCGACGCCACGTCGGTGATCGAGTTCCTGCGCCCGCTGCGCGAGCAGCTCGACGCGCCCGGCGTGCTGGAGGTCTGCGTCAACCGGCCGGGCGAGCTGCTCGTCGAGACCGTCGCGGGCTGGAAGACGGTCCCGGCACCCGACATGACGCAGGAGCGCTGCATGTCGCTCGCCACCGCCGTCGCGACCTACTGCGACCAGCAGGTCAATCAGGAGCGACCGCTGCTGTCGGCCACGCTGCCCACCGGCGAGCGCATCCAGTTCGTGATCCCGCCGGCCGTGACCCGCGGCACGGTGTCGATCACGATCCGCAAGCCGTCGAACCTGATCAAGCGGCTCGACGACTTCGAACGCGAAGGACTGTTCGAGCGCACCGCGACGGTCACCCGCACGCCGTCGGCCGAGCCGCTGCCCTGGGAGCAGGAACTGGTGGCACTCAAGGACGCCGGACGCTACGCCGAGTTCCTGCGCTTGGCCGTGCGCAAGCACCAGACCATCGTGGTCAGCGGCAAGACCGGCTCGGGCAAGACAACCTTCATGAAGGGCCTGGTCGAGGAGGTGCCGAAACACGAGCGCCTGATCACGATCCAGGACACGGCCGAACTCACGCTGCCGAATCACCCGAACGTCGTCCATCTCTTCTACAGCAAGGACGCGCAGGGCACCGCGCGCGTGACCGCCAAGTCGCTGCTCGAAGCGTGCCTGCGCATGAAGCCCGACCGCATCTTCCTCGCCGAGGTGCGCGGCGACGAGTGCTTCCACTTCGTTCGACTCGCGGCGTCGGGCCACCCGGGCAGCATCACGAGCGTGCATGCCGGCAGCTGCGCTCTGGCGCTCGAGCAGATGTCGCTGATGATCCGCGAGACCGGCGCCGGCGGCGGCTTGGCGCTACACGAGATCAAGTGGCTGCTCGGTGTCGTGATCGACGTCATCGTGCAGTTCGACCGCGACGAGCGCGGTCGGTTCATCTCCGAGCTGTTCTACGAACCTCGTCGCCAGCGCCTCGGACGCTGGGACGACGCGATGGCAGCCGCGGCATGAGCACGGTCGGATCGCTTCCACTGTCGACCTGGCCCATCGGCCGCAAGGTAGCGGCCTGCGCATTCGCGTTGGCCGGCTATGTGGCGCTCGCATGCGCCGCCGTGTACCTCTCCGGCGCGCTGTTCCTGGTGCTCAACAAGGCCGACCCACGGCAGGCCACGTTCACGAGCATCACGCGCTATTGGGACCTCTACGCCGACGATCCGCCGCTGCGCAGGAAGCTCGTCGCGTCGATGGCAATCTCCGGCGTCGGCCTGCTGGTGCTGCTGCCGGTCGGCCTCGTCGCTGCCGCGCGCCCGCGCCGTCCGCTGCACGGCGACGCACGCTTCGCCAGCGCGGCCGAGGTCGCGCGCGCCGGGCTGCTACCGAATCCGCGCAAGCCGACGGGCCCGAGCATCCTCGTCGGCCGCTTCCGCGGCCGCTTCATGGCCCTGCCCGGCCAGCTCTCGGTGATGCTCTCTGCACCGACGCGCAGCGGCAAGGGCGTCGGGGTCGTGATCCCGAACCTGCTCAACTGGCCGGACTCGGTGGTCGTGCTCGACATCAAGGGCGAGAACTACGACATCACCGCGGGCTTTAGGGCAAAGCACGGGCAGGCGGTGTACGCGTTCTCGCCGTTCGACGAAGACGCGCGCAGCCACCGCTGGAACCCGCTCACCGCGGTGCGCACGAGCGCGCTGCACCGCGTGGGGGACCTGCTCGCGATCGGCCAGGTGTTCTTCCCCAACGACGGCAGCGGCACGTCGTCCGAGGCGTTCTTCAACGACCAGGCGCGCAACCTCTTCCTCGGGCTCGGGCTCCTGCTGCTGGAGTCGCCCGAGCTGCCGCGCACGATCGGCGAGCTGCTGCGCCAAGCCTCGGGCAAGGGTCAGTCTCTCAAGGACCACCTCACAGGCCTGATCGCACAGCGTCGCGACGCAGGCAAGCCGTTCACTGACGAGTGCATCGACGCGCTGCAACGGCTGCTGTCGAACTCCGACAACACGCTGTCCAGCATCGTCGCCACCTTCAACGCGCCGCTGACGATCTTTGCCGATGCGATCGTCGACGCCGCCACCAGCGCCGACGACTTCTTGCTTGAGGACGTTCGGCGCCGGCGCATGTCGGTCTACGTGCGCATCCCGCCGAACCGGCTGGCCAGCGCGCGGCCGCTGCTGAACCTGTTCTTCTCGCAGCTCGTGAGCCTGAACACGCAGTGCCTGCCCGAGCAGGACAAGGCGCTCAAGGTGCAATGCCTGATGGTCAACGACGAGTTCGCGGCGATGGGCCGCGTCGGCGTCGTCACCGGCGCGGCGGCTTTCCTGGCCGGCTACAACCTGCGTCTGCTGACCGTGGTGCAGGCGCTGTCGCAGCTCGATGCGGTCTACGGCGACAAGGAGGCGCGGACCTTCGCGACCAACCACGGCCTGCAGATCCTCTACGCGCCGCGCGAGCAGCGCGACGCCGACGAGTACAGCGCGATGCTCGGCCACTTCACCGAGCGCGCCACGTCGCGCGGGCGCAGCCGCTCGCTCGGCGGCCACGCGCACAGCACCGTCAGCCGCAACGACAGCGACCAGCGCCGCGCGCTGCTGCTGCCGCAGGAGTTCAAGGAACTCGGCAGCGAGCGCCTGGTGGTGATCCTGGAGAACTGCAAGCCGATCCTCGGCGAGAAGATCCGCTACCACCGCGAGCCCGTCTTCGCCGAGCGCGTGCGGCCCGCGCCCGAGGTGCCGGCGATGGACATGGACCTGCACCTGGCCCGGGTGCAGCAGCGCTGGAAAGTGGTCGAGGACCTGCCCGCCGGCGGGGACCTGCGCATCGAGGCGCTGGCGCACGACGTCCACCTGCTGCCCGACGAGTTCGAAGGCTCGCCCGCGGAGACCGCCGACGTCCTGCTGCGGTTCTTCAGCCCGGACAATCCAGCTGGCGGTGCCATCGAGCCTGCTGCGGACACCGACGGCGTGCTGATCGCCGACACGCCATCGGCTGCGTCACCCGAGCCGGCGGTGCAGCCCTGACCGAAGGGAGAGCCCTATGCGCCCTCGCCCGATGCTCCTCACGCCGATGCTGCCCTGGCTGCTGCTGCTCGGTTCGTGCAGCACGCCGCCCAAGCCGCCGACGGTCGACGAGTCGAAGAAGCGGCCGGCCAACGTGGCGATGGCCGTCGACCTGCAGGCCTGCCGCAGCGAACTGCACAACACGCGCATCCTGGCCGGCGAGGCTGCGCGTGCGGCCGAGACGAGTGCACTGATCGCGCAGCAGGCCCAGCAGCTCGCACACCGGCAGGCCGCAGCGGCCGACACGAAGCCGCAGGCAAACGGCGTCTACACGGTGCACTTCGACTTCGGGAGTGCCCGCGTCAGCCTGCCGCCGGAGATGGCCGCGGCGCTGGCCGACGAGGCTCGCGAGGCACCCCTGGTCGTGCTGCGCGGGCGCACCGACGGCGCGACGGACTCCCTCGGCGAGAGCCGCATCGCGCGCGATCGAGCGGCCGCGGTGCGCGACTACCTGGTCGCTGCCGGCGTGGATCCGGCGCGCATCCGAGCGACGCACCAGCCCGTTGGCGACCACGTCGCGGACAACGCGACCGCAAGCGGCCGAGGTTTCAACCGCCGCGTCGAGATCGAGGTGTACCGAGCCACGCCGGTCGCCATGGGTGCGGCCGTCGTCGCACAGCCATAGCCGCCTGAACACAAAGGAGGTTCCCGATGGATTCCACCGACGATTCGTCGCTGCAGCAAGAACGCCGACCGACTGCCGCGATGGGAGGCACCGTCGAGCCGGCCAACCGGGCCACCGTCGCGAAGGCACTGTTCCAGACCCCGGCCGACGTGCCGGCCGAGCGATACGAACTGCGCGACCCGTTCGCCGAGGTGACCTATCGGGCCAACGACTTCGCCGAGATGGCGCTGAAGGCCGACCAGCTTGGCAGCAGCCGCTTCGTGGCCATCGACGCGCAGGGCAACCGCACGTCGATCAGCAAGGTCGGCGGCGCGTGGCAGCGGGGTGAGCAGCGGCCGCCGTTGCCGGAGCGGTCGACTGGCCTCGACCACGAGCGCGACGACGAATCCGCGCCGGCGAGAGCAGCGACTCCGCAGGCCGCAGTCGAGCGCAATGCGCCGTCGGCTGGGACCATCGCGAAGATCGACTCCCAGGCCGAGCGCGCGGCCCTCGTCGCGCGGCTCGAGGAAGCGCTGCTCGAGCGATACATCATCAAGCGCGCGCCGGTGACGGTCGGCGACGTGACCATCGGCCGCACCGAGTACCGCTTCCGCGGCGACACCTCGCGCGTCGCGTTCACCGAATCGACGTTCCGGCTGGCGACCGACACCAACAGTCCCTCCGTCGCCCGATCGATGGTCGACGTTGCCGAGGCGCGCAACTGGCGGGCGCTGCGCGTCTCGGGCAACGAGGATTTCAAGCGCATGGTCTGGCTCGAAGCCTCGGTGCGCGGCGTCAAGACCCTGGGCTACGAACCGAACCCGGGTGACCTCGAAGTGCTGAAGCGCGAGCGCGAAGCGCGCCTCGTCAACCGCATCGAGCCTGCGCGCGGCGATGGCCCCGGCTCCACCACCGCTCCGACCGAGAAGGCGTCGGGCCGGGGCAGCGGCGGACGCAAGGCGGTGCTGGCGGCGATCGAGGCCGTGCTGGTCGCCAAGCGCGTGCCGGAGAAGCAGCGCCAGGCGGTGCTGGCCGCGGCGACCGAGAAGCTCGCGCAGCGGATGCGCGAGGGGCAAGCGCCGAAGATCAGGGTCTACGACAAGGCGGCGCCATCGCACAGGCCGGTCGTCGTGCCGGCACCGGAAGTGCAGCGTTCGCGCGAGCGGGTGGCTCCGGCGCGATGAGGCGGTGGCGTGGACGCGAATTTGGCGCGGCGTGGTGTCACTGCACCGACCGCGGTTTATGACGTGGGTGGGGAGCGTTTCGAAACGCCATCACTCGAGTTCGCGGCAGCGGTTGCCGAAGCGCATGCGACGCACAGGCGCCCGCGCTGCCTGTGCCTGGTCGAAGGCGTCGAGATGTACGTGGCGCGGCTGGGCGATGGCTACATCGTCAAGCGGATGCCGAACACCGGCAGCCTTCACGCGCCCGACTGCCCCTCCTACGAGCCGCCGCCCGAGGTCTCCGGCCTGGGGCAGGTGCTGGGCTCGGCGATCACCGAAGATCCGGCCACCGGCGAGACGACGCTGAAGCTGGACTTCGCGATGTCGAAGATCGCGGGCCGATCGACGATGCCGACGGCCGGCGCTGAAAGCGATAGCGTCGCGAGCAGTGGAACGAAGCTCTCGTTGCGCGGCCTGCTGCACTACCTGTGGGACCAGGCCGAGCTGACGCGGTGGCAGCCCGGCTTTGCGGGCAAGCGATCGTGGAGCACCGTGCGCAGGCACCTGCTGCAGGCGGCCGAGAACAAGATCACTCGCGGAGACTCGCTGCGCTCGCGGCTCTACGTCCCCGAGGTGTTCTCGGTCGAGCAGCGCGATGCGATCAACGCCAGGCGCTTGGCGCAGTGGTCGCAGGCGATCGCAGCGCCCGGCAGGCCGCAGCATCTGATGCTGCTGATCGCCGAAGTGAAGGAGATCGCGCCGGCGCGCTACGGCTTCAAAGCGGTGGTGAGGCACATGCCCGACCAGGCGTTTGCGATCGACGAGCCGCTCTACCGCCGCCTTGGCCGGCGCTTCGAGTCCGAGCTGGCACTGTGGGGTGCCGCCGAGGACATCCACATGGTGATGATCTCGACCTTCAGCGTCGGCGCATCGGGCATCCCGACCATCATCGAGCTGTCGCTGATGGCGGTGACACGGCAATGGCTGCCGGTCGATGGGGCGTTCGAGAAGCAGCTCGTCGAGCGCCTCGTGGCCGACGGACGCTCGTTCGTGAAGGGGCTTCGATACAACCTCGGCGCTGGAAGCATGCTGGCCAGCGCGACCCTGACGGACTGCGCGGGTTCGGCGCCCTTGCTTTTCGTAGCTTCCACAGGCGTCGAGGATTACGGACGGTGCCTGCAGTTGTGCGACCCTTCAACGCCGGTTTGGCTCTGGCGCCCTTCGAGAGAACCGATGCCGCCGCTGCCGCGACCGGCCGATCGAAGCAAGGGCAATGAGGGCAATGCATGGGCGACTTCAGCCCAGGCGCAGCACGGGTCAGGCGCTACAGAGGCGTATCCAAGTGTTTGACCGGATGTCACCGCAGCAGCACTTGCATTTCTTGCGGTTTCATCCTCAATTGCTTGCATCGGCCACTCAGCAGAACTGCAACCTTCCGCCGGTCAACGCAGTGGTGGAATCGCGCGGCGCTTGAGAACGCCAACGATGGCGCACCGGACTGATCGCGACTCATTCGGTCGCCATGTCAACTAGCTGGTGAAGAATGCGCTGGCCGCGCGGATTCGTCTTCAGCTTTTCCTGACCGAACGCTGCAGCGAACCCAAGCCAGTTGCGGCGTGACATGAAGCGCCGGCACAGCGCGACGTACGTCGTGGCTTCGCTGATCGTGCTGGACAGGTCGTCCACCTGCTTTGACTTCGCGGCAATGGACTTCTGATCGAACCTGCTCAGGTTCTCCTCGGACAGGCCAATCAGCATGGGCAGCAACACACGAATCCGAGCAGCCGGTGACTCACCCATCGCTGCACGGTGGCCATCAATACGAGCCAGCGTCTCGATCCCAAATTTCTCCCCGCCCATCTCGCGCTAATTGCCAGACGAAAGCCACTCAATCCGCACAGCGCCGTCCACGAGCAACGCTCGCTCGAGGACCTTCGCGAGTGTCGGCTCGCGATTGATCCTCTCCAGCACGGCAGCGACGGTCTGCGACGCTAAGTCGCACTCGCGGATCGCTACCTCCGCGCGCTTCAGCACGTCGGTGCGCTGCGCAAGTACAGCGGCGATGTGGTCCTTCTTGTCCCGCGCCTCGAGCTGCGCCGCGAACTGGCGCTCCAACTCCTTGAACTCGGCGCCGAGGTGCTTGCGGCCGCAGTCTTGTCCGATGTGGGTCTCCAGACCCCCTGCGGTGCCGACCACGTACCCACGTCCGTGCTCGTGAGTGCACAAGCCGCAGCGCTGCCAAAGCTCGCGAGGTAGGTCGTAGCCGCCGACGATATGGGTGGGCTTGTACTCGCGCACGTTTTTAGGTGTTCACGCCAGGCTTCACGCTGCTTCCACTCGTCAGGGTGAGTGAAGCGCACGAGCGTGCGCGGCTGTGCGTCGACTACTAGTTCCATGACTTCTTGTCGGCCGGCTCGCCGCCTATCGCCCCACCGCACTCACGAACAACGCGATGGCGCCAAGCACGAACACACCTTGCACCTGCGGACTCACCGGCGGATCGCCAACCAACCAGTTCGCGAACACCTCGCAGTTTTGGTCGTGCAGCCGGTACTCCACCTCCTGCCGCAGCACCTCGGCAACGCGCGCGTTGATTGCGCGCTCACGAACGGGATCGACGGCTCGAACGACTCTCCAGTTGTTCTCGAATCCTCGGACGAACTCGTCGAACGTATGGAGAAACAGGCCCTCGGGCGTCAAATGGATCACCTGACCATCAGGAAGTTGTACGCCCCAGTGATCGCCAGCAAACGAACGCTTGGGCCTGGCAATGACTCGAATTGGAGAGCGCCGTCGTAGGTACATCGTTTTGCCTTTCCACCCCTGAACTCAGGTCTACAGCCCGTCTTGTAACACGAAACTGTATTTCCATCCAGCAGCCGGATACGGCTGTTAGCTGGAGTTCGTTGGATGGGTTGTCGGCACGAAGGGGCTGCGGGCGCGGCACGTGATTTGGGCTGGCCACACGCCAGGGCGAGTTGCACGTGCGCAGCAGTACGACTGCTGAGCTATCGCGCCATGTGCACGTGGCGCCAACTACTGTTCACGTGCGAGGGCGACAAGTTCAACAACTACTGGTGCGGCATTTGTGCCACTAAGTCCGATCCCAGCATGTGATTTGACTGGTAGTACACGTGGAAGACCGCCACTTGCGGGGCTGTGCATCCCTGCATTAGTGCGGCGTAGATGGGCAAATCGGCCGCACAGCCAGCCAGCGTGGGATGTTGATGCTGCCGACGCGTGTTCTGGCGCTCCACCGCGATGACGACTCGCCTCGCGTGTCTTTGCGCCAAACGTCAAGAGGGAGAAGCACGCTACAGCTAGTGCCTTGATGTGGTCCGGTGCCCCAGATATAGTGTCCCTCCTGGATATGCTTTCTGCATACACGCAAGGGTGAAAACCATGAGGAGATGACACCGCGGCTCGGTGGCCTTCGCCGCCGGCACCGAGCCCCAATGGAAAAGGCCTCTGTCCAGTGCGTCCCGGGAAGGTCAGCTGGTCAGAGGCCGGAGCGGCGCCGCCGAGTGCGGAACCTGTTTCTTTTTGATTCTCGAACTACGGAGTGAATTGAACCATGAAAACGACCAAACCGGTTAACGAGCAAACGAGCAAACGTGCCGCCACTGCGGCATCCCGGGTCCTGCGCGACCCCAATGCTTCCAAAGCCGCGAAGACGGCCGCCGGTAGCGCGCTGACACAGCGCGTCAAACGCAAGTAGCCCACCGCTGCGAGCGCGGTCTGCGCGGACAGCATTTTCTGTTTGCTTACAGCGCCCTGCGCGCGCGCGCGGGGCGCTCCGCTGCGCGGCGACCGGAGGGAGGCGTATTGCGCACGAAGGGAGAGCCGAAGAAACATGAAGGTCGTCCAGCTCAGCATCGAGAACTTCCGTGGCATCAAGTCGGCGGACCTGCGGTTCGACGGTCACACACTGCTGGTAGGCCCGAACAACGTCGGCAAAAGCACCGTCTGTGAGGCTCTCGACCTCGTGCTCGGCCCGGACCGAATCTCGCGGTTCCCACCGGTCGAGGAGTTCGACTTCCACAACGCCAACTACCTCGCGCCACCGGCGGAGGAAGGCGGTGAGCCGACACCTTTCCCTATCCGCATCGCGGCGGTCCTCGTTGACATCAGCGCCGAAGTCGAGAACCGCTGTGGCCAGCACCTCGAGTTCTGGAACACCGTTGAACGTCGCGTGCTCGGCCCCGGCGAAGTAGCTGAGGCTAACCCGCCGCTTGTCGTCAGCTGCCTTCGCCTGGAGACCCAGGCGCGATACAACCCGGAGGAAGACGAGTTCGAGGCTCAGACCTACTTCACCCACAGCCCTAACGCCGAGCCCGATGAGCTGGATCGTGTCGGCAAGGACATCAAGCGCCTGTTCGGCTTCCTCTACCTGCGCGCTGTTCGAACCGGGTCCCGCGCCCTGAGCCTGGAGCGTGGCTCACTCCTTGATGTCATCCTGCGCCTCAGGGGCACCCGGGCGGGCTTGTGGGAAAAAGCCATCGAGCGCCTTCGCGGCCTGGACATCGAACAGGACGCTACCAACCTGCAGCCCGTCCTGCAGTCGATCGAAGCCAGGCTCGGCAAGTACATCGCGACCGACGTTCCCGGCCGAACCACAAAGCTGCACGTCTCGCAGCTTACCCGGGAGCACCTGCGCAAGACCATGGCCTTCTTCCTAGCCATGTCATCGGACCAGCAGCCCGTTCCCTTCCAGCAGGTCGGCACCGGTACGCTCAACGTCCTGGTGCTGGCCCTGCTGTCGTTCATCGCCGAGTTGAAGCCTTCCTCGGTCATCTTTGCGATGGAAGAGCCCGAGATCGCCGTGCCGCCACACACCCAGCGCCGCATCGCCGAGTACCTGCTCCACAAGACGACGCAAGCCTTCGCGACTTCGCATTCGCCGTTCATCATCGAACGCTTTGAGCCCGAGCAGACTCTGCTCCTCTCGCGAGGTCCGGACTCCAGCGTCGTCGGCAAGCGCGTCTCCGACTCATCAGGGCTGAAGGGCAACGACTTCCGCCGGTATGCCCGACGGGGCTTGACGGAGTGCATGCTCGGCAAGGGCGCGATCGTCGTCGAGGGACTCACCGAGTTCCACGCACTGCCGGTCGTGGCACGGAAGATGGAGGAGGCCAACGAGGACCTGCAGCCGCTGGACATCGCAGGCGTGGCCTTTTTCGACTCTGAGTCGGAGGGTCAGATGCCCAAGTTCGGTAACTTCTTCAAGAGCCTCGGGTTAAAGACCTTCGGCTTCTACGACACCGCTGCCCGATCAGCGCAGAAGAAGCAGGAGCTGGTCGACGCGTACGACATCGACTGCGAACACCAGTACGCCGGATTCGAGGCACTGGTCACCACCGAAGTGCCTGTCGATCGACAGTGGGCGTTCCTCGCCGATCTGCGGCAGACCGGAGACTGCGGGAACTTCGTCATTCCCGCTGCGCGGCCTGCCGACGACGTGGTGCGCGAGTTGGTAATGATTGCGCTCAAGGGTCACAAGGGCGCCGGGTGGGCGGCCAGACTGCTCGACGGGTGCGAGGTCAACGAGCTGCCTGCCACGGTGACAGCCTTCTTGGCACCGATCTATGCGGCCTTCCCAAAGCCGGCCGAAGTGGCCCCTGCAGCCGAAGCGGCACTCGCTGAAGTGCCGGCCGAACCAGCTCCGCCTGGTGCCCATGGCGCCCCGGGCTGATTGGTAGATCGCCTTGCACATCTGCGAGCTGAGGCAGAGCCTGCTCGATTGCCAGGGACACGCGCTCGTACTGGGCGGGCCCGGCAGCGGCAAGACGACGATTGCGCTGAAGAAGGCGGTGGTCAGGATCAACGCCGGACTCGATCCCGGGCAGTCGGTGCTGTTCCTGAGTTTCTCGCGAGCGGCAGTAGCGAGGCTTGGCGAGGCGATGAAGCAGGAGGTTCCCAAGGCCCAGCGCAACCAGCTCAGCATGCAGACCTTCCACTCGTTCTTCTGGACGCTGCTGTCGGCCCATGCCTATCTGCTGGGCGCCCCACGGAAGCTGCGAATCCTGCTGCCCCAGGACGAGCAGGTGCAATATGGATCCATTAGATCGCGCGAGCGGAACGAGCAGAACGCTGAGTGGCGAGCGTGGCTCACGAGGCGCGAGGAGATGTTCCGGCAGGACGGTCGCATCGCCTTCGACCTCTTTGCCCGCAACAGCGAAGCGCTGCTGACGCAGAGCCAGCACGTCCGCAGGCTTATCACCCAACGCCACCCCCTGATCATCGTCGACGAGGCGCAAGATACCGACGCGCATGCGTGGCGATGCATCGATCTGCTGGCCGCGACTGCACAGATCATCTGCCTGGCCGATCTTGACCAGCAAATCTTCGACCACCTGCCTGGCATCGGTCCCGAGCGGGTGGAGGCCATCAGGCAGGCTCTCGCTCCGATGGAGATTGACCTCGGCGGCCAGAACCATCGCAGTGGCGGTACCGAGATTGCGGTCTTCGGGCAAGACCTTCTGGCGGGACGGGCCCGAGGGGCGCCGTATGCAGGCGTCTCGTCGTTCGGTTACGACCCACGACGCAGGCCGCAGAAGACGGCACTAAGAATGGCACTGGGCATGCTGCAGCGGGCGATCAAGGCTGCCACCGGTCGCTATGGCCGCAATGTCGCGATCCTGACGCACTCGGGCGCGTCGGCGGCGAAGATTTCTGCGGCGCTGAACACCGAACCCAAGCCGGTGCGGCACAAGCTCGCGTTCGACGAAGCCGAGGCGATGCTGACGGCCAGGTTCGCGGCGTTTCTGCTGGAACCCAAGTCCGAGGTAACGCGCCGTGAAGACATCGCGCTTGGACTTGAACTCCTTGCAGCATCAAAGGCGGCGGCAGGCATTGCGGCAGCCGCCCATTGGCGGCTGTGGGCCGCGCGCGTTCGCGAAGCACGCGAGCCGCGCGCTCAGTTCGTCCAGTCGGTGGCGAGCGTGATCGATGCGGTGCGAGAAGCGCCGTTCACGGGCGACCCGGCGAGGGACTGGTCCTTTGTCAAACGCCTACTGCGCGACTCGGGAGACCCGGAACTACTCACTGCCGCCAAGAGCCTAGACTACCTGGTGGCCTTCAACCGTGGCCGGCGGATCAGCGCGGCGCTCGGGGCGATCTGGGCGCGGGATGGCCGCTACACGCGGGCGCGTGAGGCGCTCGACGTCGCTTTGGCGCAGGACCAGATACTCGGCGGCATCGACGATCCGACCGGCGTGCAAGTCATGACGATCCACAAGTCAAAGGGCAAGCAGTTCGACGGTGTGATCGTGATCCGCGAGGGTAGGCACAACGGTCAGCGCCAGGTTTCTTCCTTCGTCTGGTGGGACGACGCGCCGCCATATTGGCAGAGCAGAAAGATTCTGCGCGTCGGTGTCACCAGAGCCAGAGTTCACACGCTGATCCTGCAGCACATCTTCCCGGAGTGCCCGATCATGGCGGGCCACAACCTGTAGCAGGACCATCGATCCGTCGCAAGGTCCTTCACGGAATGTCTAGGTAGAGCCGACCGTCCGGCAGGTAGCAGTGCTTGATCCCGCACAGCGCGACCACCTCATCGGCGATGTCGCCGATGACTTCAAACAGGGTCGTGCCTGTCCACCGACCATGCTGCTCCCCAAGCGCACGGCAGGCCTCGTGCAGGCGTCTGAAGAACGGTTCGAACCAGTGGCCGGCAAGCGCAGCGCTGAGTGCAGCTCGCTCAGCCACTTCGACCTGGTGCCCATCCGCATTTCCCACCACGTAGGCCGCAAACTTCAGGACATCTCCAAGTACCCCGTAGACCTCGGCGTAGACCTGATCCACGTTGCCATGTCGTCGATAGGCATGGATGAACGCACGCGCCTTGGACCGCGCCTCGGCCATGTGCTTTAAGAACGTCTCTTCATACCCGTCAGTCGGGTCTTCTCCAAAGTTCGCACTCAACCGGGTTGCGGCGTACTCGTCCCAGCAGGCCAGAATGACCTGCCACCTGAAGGCCTCGCGCGCGTCGCCGTGCCTTTGCCGAAGAAGGACACCGGGGAACGCCTCGTCGAACTTGTGCGTAATCTCGACGTGGGCGCACTCGTGCGCGATCACGTGCAGCGGCAACTGGATCGACTCCGGATCGGGCTTCGTGATCGGCGCAACGATGTGAGCGTTGAATACGATGTGGCTCATTAGGGTGCCTTCGCGAAGCACCGATGGCGTCATTGCAACCCCTACAGCGTGCCCATCGCTTGGGGTGATGACATGGTTCGTCTTGTAGCCACGGTCAAGCGACGCCAGGGCGTGCAGGTAGTCGTGGGCAACTGTCACGCCGTCCAAGCGTGACAGGTTGAAGTGCCGGCTCAACAGGATCACACAGTCTCGAACAGCGATGCCCACCTCGCGTGCTTCTTCCTCGGCAGAGAAGCCACCCACTGTCACGCACAGGGTAGCTGCGACCGTCGGTGTGCCGAGCTGGTCTTCGGACGCCTCGCCCGTTGTTGTCGTCATGGGAACATTGTCGCAAGCACGGACCGCCCATCATGACTTGGAATGCATGGCCAGAAGCTCGGTCGCGAAAGGCGGACCAGTCATTCGAGGGATGATCCGTCGAAGGGCCGGAGGTGACGACTGCAGGCCTTCGATCGTTGGGACCGAGTGTCTCAGACCAGTCTAAGCCGTAGTTCACTGGCTCATCGCACTTGGATCCTGCGCGACGTCCGTCAGGTGCATCGCAACACTGACGGCTGCGCTAAGCTGTCGTGGCCACGTTTCCGTTTGACCCCATGCCAGACATCGCGTCGCTACTCAAAACAGAAATCACCCGCCTTGCGCGCAAAGAGGTCCGTGCAGAAACGGGTGCGCTCAAGAAGGCCGCGGGCACCTACCGCTCGGAGATCGCAGCACTCAAGCGGCGCACCGACGCCCTGGAGCGGCAGCTACGCCACGCCAAGAAAGTGCAGCATTCGGTGCCTTCATCAGAACCCCAGAAAGATGACTCCGGGTTCCGTTTCAGTCCCAAGGGGCTCGCATCGCATCGCAAGCGCCTTGGTCTGTCGGCCAGCGACATGGGCAAGCTGCTTGGCGCATCGGGTCAGTCGGTCTACAAGTGGGAAAGCGGGGAAGCCCGTCCGCGTGCCGCGAACATGCCTGGCATCGCGGCAGTTCGGAAGCTCGGCCGAAGGGACGTCGCCAAGATTCTTGCACGCCTTGACGGCAAGAGTTGAGATGCGCCCTGCGAGGTAGTGAGCACGTCATCGTCGACGCGCTGAAGCGGCTACGCGCCCACCTCTGATCAGTATCAGGATGTATGCCGGCGACAATACAGGGATGAGCAAATCAGTCGCATCAACCCGCCTTTCGGCAGATGGCCTGCGCTATTCGACGAAGGTCTCAGGCTCACCGTTTACCGGGGCCGGCAATACACGCTCGTGCTTCCTCTGTGGGGTGCATCGTCAGACCTCTTCGCTGAAGTCCAAACGCGTCTTGGGTCGCATCGAGATGGTCTGCGCCCCGAGCTGCAATAGCGTGGAGTGACCCGCCGATGCGATCGCTGGCGTCTCGCGCGTCGCGGTCCACGGCGTTTATGCTCAATGCGAGATGAGCCCATTCGCCCTGCCCCACTCCACCCACGCTACCTCCTCGCTCGCGCGCGTTTCGAGCTTGTTGTCAGCACCGAAGCGCTGAGTGAAGAGCATCAAGTTGTCGCACGGCCAGCGCGCTGACGGCGCGATCAATCCGTCGCAGCCGAGGTGGTCGATCGCCGCGCCGATCTGCTGCGTTCGCTCGGGGTTCACCCGCCCGTACTCTGCCAGCGGCATACCGAGCGCTGCCAGGTCGGCGCGGACCAGCTTCAACGTCCTGCGCGTGAGCACCGCCAATGTGTGGAGCTCAACAGGCCGCGTCGGCATCGGTGTCAGCTGCGACCAGTGGAAGACGATCTCGGCGAGCGCGCCCTCGCGCTGCAGGCTGGTGTAGAGGATCGGCGCCTCATCGCGCGGCATCCAGCGCCCACCGCTGGTCGAAGGCACCAGCGGGTCCAGATTCTGCCGTGTCGCTCTGAACACCTCGCCGGCGAACGACTCCTTCGGCAGCCAGTCCAGCCGCTCGAGCAGATCGGGGTCGTGCGGCATCAGCGCGCCGACCCGCGATGTTCGTTCAGGTGAAGACGCCGTCGCGCAGGCGGTTCACCAGCGCGAGCACCTCGTCCGCATGGCCCTGACCGATCAGTTGTGCGGGGGTGCGGTCGCGCAGCAGGCGCTGGCGGCTGAAGAGCCACATGCGCGCTTCCTGCGGCGAGTACATGTCCGACAGCTTGTCGACGATGAACTCGAGGTCGAGCAACTGCTTCTGCGTGCCGGGGTGGGGGAACGCCTTGCCGAGGTTCCAGCGCGACACGGTAGCCGGCTCCACGCTGAGCACCTGCGCCACGTCGACCGAGCGCAGCGCGCCCTTGGTCTTGATGACCTCGAGGCGTCGGGACACGGCGTTGGCGGGCATGCTGGGCTTGTCCTCGGGCGGAGTGGGCAGCCGACAAGATACGCTTCTTGATGAACATTTTCAAGTCCTTTTTGGTGGCCTATCTTGTGATCCCGCGGTCTGTTCGGGCCTCTAGCGATTGGGCGGCGTGCAACTCGCGCTCGGGCAAGACCGACCGCTGCATCGCCGCGACATGCCGACTGACGGCCGCGCCGAGCGCTCGATCGCCCGGTGCGTCGGACGATCCGAGTGCCGCGGCAATACGCAGCCACGATTCGAGGGCCGCAGCCCGGCTGCTGCGAGCGGCGCCTCCGCGCTTGAACCGCGGCGTGCTCGTCCGCAGCCGATGGTCCTCGCGTGCCTTCACGCGCCAGATGGGGTCGTAGTTGCGCGACGCACCGCGGGTGGGCTGGCGGCTGGCCTCGGCATCGATGCCCCTCTCACGCAGCTTCTCGGCGAACGTCTCTCGCCACCTGTGCAGATCGGTCTTGCGCGGGTTCAGTCGCCGTCCGTGCTTGGACTCGGCGCGCACGCTGATGTGCACGTGCGGGTTGGCTTGGTGGTCGTGCAGCACCATCACGATCTTGTGGTCGGCGAGCTCAGCTCGCGCGAATTCACGCGCGGCCCATTGCACGCTCAACGGATCGGTGCCGCGTGGCATCGACAGCATGATGTTGAAGGCCTCGCGCCGGTCGCTCGTGTCCTCGATGAGGCTGCCACCGAAGCGCCAGTCGTCGGCCAGCTCGCGAAGGGCGTCCTTGCCGCGCATTTTCTGGCCCCGTTCGTCCTCGATCTCGAGCCGACCGTTCTTGCTGATGTAGCGAAAGTGCGCCGCGATGGCTTTCATGCCGCGCCCGCCGCCAGTCACCTTGACCATCACCTGCGGCACCGGGCGCACGACAGTGGCCTCGATGCGCGCGCGGATGGCCGCCGCGCGCTGCCGTGCCGCGAGTGCGCTGAGCTTCGGCGGCGGCCTGGACTTGACGATGCGGTTGCCGGGGTAGAACAGTCGATCGCCCCATTGGATCAGCATGCCGTCGATGTCATGAGGTTCGGGCATTTCGATCTCCTTCGCATCAAACGGTTGCACGCCCTCTCGGCGCGACGCTGCTTCGGGATTTGCGAGCTGGCTGGAGCTCGGCGAGGACGCTTGCAGCCAGAGTCAGGTGCGCGCGCACGTCATCGCCCAGGGTATCGAGCAAGCGGCGGTACTCCTGGGCAGCGCGCACCTCGCCTTGCCGCAACAGCGCCGTCAGGTGTCTGATGTCCCGGCTTAGCGCTGAGAGTTCGGCGCTCGATGCAGTGAGCGCGGCCACGCAGTCGAGTCGACTGCTGCCCTCCCCCGACAGCGAAGGCACGTTCGCCATCAGACCCGCGAGGAACGCGCCACGCGAGAGACCGGCCCGCCACGCGCTCGCATCGAGCTGCTCGGCTTCAGCGCGTGTCAATCGGATGGACAGCTTCACGATTGCACTTGTTGGCGCCATGGTCGACGCACCCGCCTCCGGTTGCGTCGCTGCGTCGAGCACGCCCAGTTCGCGCTCGACGGCACGTCGCACCACCACTGACACACTGACCCGCTCAGCCTGCGCTCGCGCAACCAGCGCGGCCTTCAGGCCGCGCATGTCCACCGTGACGAACGCGTGAGGCGGGGTGTTCATGGACCGAGCAATCGATGCGTTGCGAGACAAGCGCAGCGCTTCACAACTTGGCGGCAAGCCGCCTATCTCTGCAATCACCTACGCATTCAGTATTGGTCTCGATCGAGGTCGCAAGACCGATGATTTGGGCCGAAGAATCATCGCCAACGCCGCGTCGGAGAGAGCTGTCAAACGGTTTGACAGGGCTCAGTGACCGAGGCAGGTGCGACGGGACGACAGCAATGCGGCGGAGGTGGCGGTCATATTTGGGTCGATCAGCTGCAGTCCCACCCAAGACCAACATTCCCGCGCGATCGATCAGACAGCACTGTCAAGGACAGCGCTTTGCACGTGCCGGTCAAGCGCACTACCGACCCCTGGTGTGGAGAAGACCCATTGCGCCCCGTCGCGTGGCTGAGTAGTCTGTATTCCTAGCCATTCCATTGAGGGAGGCAGGCATGTCCGGAAGCAGCGGCGGTGGGGGCGGCGGGGGCGGAGTTGCCGACACCCAGGCCTCGTGCAGCGACCTGAAGTTCAGCATCCTTGTGTCCAGCCCGAAACCGGCGGCGGTGGCTGCCTTGAAAGTTGGCGATGTGCTTGACATCGATGTGGTACAGCTTGGCGCGCAGGTGGTGGTGAGGGTGCTGAAGAACGGCACGCTGGTCGGGGGTCTCGCCGGCCCTGAGGCGACGCGCCTTCGCAACTGCATCGCGGACGGGCACGACTACCAGGCCGAAGTCCTCTCGATCACCAGCGGCCAGGTTCGCGTCGAAGTCACGCACACCTGATGACGCTACACGTTGTCGGAGGCGTGTACCGCGAGTACTGCGTCCACCCTCGCTGGAACGCAATCTTCGGTTCTGCGGGCCGGGCCGCGCTCGCTATTGCGACGGTGGACACGCCCGTGGTACTGCAGTCGTACATGAACGAAGAGGCGCTGCAGGCGATGAGAGATCAAGGCGTTTGGCTAAAGTCTTTCCAAGCGAACGCGACCGCCGTGCCCGACATGGTCGGCTTCACCTACCTTCATGACATGGCGGTGCCGAAGATCCACAACGTACCCGACCAGCCATTCGAGCCCATTGCGGTGACCGAGGACAAGGTGGTGCGCTTCGGCATGCTCGAAGGCAACTCGGTGGTCCATGCGAAGTGGGCTGTCTACGATCCGCAGAACGAACATGCCAGCCAGCCCTTCCACGCCAACGGCTCCACCGCCGACCACCTGGCGCTGGTCCTGAACAACTTTGAAGCCGGTCGCATGGCCGGCATGGCCGGCGAACATCCTTCGCGAACGGCGCCCGCGCTCGCGCAGCAGCAGAACGCCGAGGTGGTGGTCGTCAAGATGGGACCGGAAGGAGCCTTCGTCTGGACCGCCCAGGGCACCGATCAGGTCCCCGCCTATCGCACGGAACGAGTGTGGAAGTTGGGCTCAGGCGATTGCTTCGTGGCGCACTTCGCGAACGCCTGGATGCACGATGGCAAGTCGCCGCGCGACGCGGCCGAGATTGCCTCGCGCGCTACTAGCTACTACTGTGAGACCCAAGGCTTCCCGAGCGCCGACACCCTGGCCACCAAGAACTTCCCGCCGGTCGAGCTCTCGGCGCAGTACCGCAGTGGCACGCGCCGCCGAGTCTACCTGGCCGGTCCCTTCTTCGACCTGGCGCAGGTCTGGATGGTCGAGCAGGCCCGCAACAGCCTGCGCGAGATGAATCTGCAGGTCTTCTCGCCCTACCACGATGTCGGCCTGGGCGCCGCCAGCGATGTGGTCGTACAGGACCTGCGGGCCATCGAAGAATGTGACCTGGTGCTGGCCATCACCGACGGGCTCGACGCCGGCACGGTCTACGAGATCGGGTACGCGCGAGCCTTGAACAAGCCGGTTGTCGTTTACAGCGAGCGCCACAAGGGTGAGAGCCTGAAGATGATGGAAGGCTCGGGCTGCACACTCTGCGAGAACTACACCACCGCGCTTTACACCACGCTGTGGGAGGCCGTGAAGCTGTGAAGACAGGCCTTCTATTGTCGGGCGGCATGGACTCGATCGCCATCGCCTGGTGGAAACGCCCGCAATGGGCAGTGACGATCGACTACGGCCAGAAGGCCGCGGCCGCCGAGAAGCTCGCCGCCGCCCAGGTCTGCCACGAGCTCGGCATCGCGCATGACGTCATCACGGTGGACTGCAGTTCGCTCGGCTCGGGTGATATGGCACACAAGGCGGCCGATCCACGCGGCGCCACCTCGGACTGGTGGCCGTACCGAAATCAGCTACTCATCACGCTTGCTGGCATGCGCGCGATCGCCAGCGAGGTCCAAACCCTCTACATCGGGACCGTCAAGTCCGACGGCGAGAGCCACCGCGACGGTACGTCAGAGTTCATCAGCCACTTGGACAACCTAATGCGGTTCCAGGAAGGTGGCCTGCGGGTTGTCGCGCCGGCGATCACGCTCACCACCACCGAACTGATCCGGATGGTTGGCGTGCCGCCCGGCCTGCTGGCCTGGTCGCACAGCTGCCACAGGTCCGACACCGCATGCGGTGACTGCCGAGGCTGCAACAAGTACTTCGCGACCTATGCGGAACTGGGCTCGGCGTACACCGATGCGGCCTGATCCCGTGCCCCGCGCAGTGCGGGTGCACTACGCGCCGTATGCTTGGCCGGCCGGTGCGAGGACCGCGCTGGCACCACGCGCGCAGCCCATGGCGCTCGACTTGGTGGCGCTCCTGGAGCAGCGTCAAACGCGGCGTCAGTTCGAGAAACCCCTCGACGACACGACACTGGGAGAGATCCTGTGGCTCGCCTGCCGCAACCGTAGCGCGCGTCCGAGCGTCTTCGGGCCAGATCAGGAGTCGCGGGTCCATCCGTCGGCCGGGGCCATGCACCCAATCCACATTCTGCTAGCGCGCGAGACTGGGCCGTGGCTGCGCTACGACCCGCTCGAACATGCCCTCATCGAACTGCCGCACTCCGGCGCAAGCGCTGCGGCCGGCCGACGGGCCGCAAGCAGCTTGGTCGAGCTCGAGCATGGCACGCTGATCGGCCTGGTAGCTGAACCCGGCAAGACCGCGGCCAAGTACGAACACCCCGAGTCGCTGGTGTGGCGCGACGCCGGTGTGGTGCTGGGCTACCTTTCGTTGATGGCCGAAGCGCTCGGGCTTGCGTTCTGCCCGCTAGGCACGACAGGGCAACCGTATTTGACCGAATACCTGCCCGGCTCATCCGCTTTGCAGGCGGTCGGTCTTGCCGTGGTAAGTGCGGCCTGATCTCGCTTCAAACCAGGCTCAATTCACGCTGGCGAGTGCCTTCCCGCGAGCGCCAGCGCACAGACGTCGTCGACGGTGCCTCCAACTGCTCGATCACCGCACGCGCCGCCTTGGGTGAGGAGGCCATCTCGTACCAAATCACCGCGTCGAGCTCGGAAGCGCGCACATTCAATGCATCGCTGAATTGGATGAACAAGGATTCGAGTTCCGGGTAGTGGCGCTCCACCGTGAGCTCGCGCGGGAACAGGCCCAGTACCTGGCCGATGCGCATGATGTGTATGTCCAAGATCGCGACGTCGTCCGCATCCTTCCAGTTGCGGGCGATCCACGAGGCGGTCTTCGGTCCCACTCCTCGGAGCTTCATCAGCCAGTCGCGCAACTGCCGCCCGGTGTCGAAGGCCGGCGCTGCGTGGACCTCGGGCAGCGCCGCCGCCAGGAAGCGTGCCTTCTGCGCGGCGAAGCGATAGCGCACCTGACGCACGCCCTTCTGCGACGCAATCCGCAGGGGCTCCTTCAACCACTCCTCGAGCGTTGCTTCGGACGGCGGCTGTGCACCGAACGCTCCACGCTCATGCAGCCGCTGGTACGCCGCCAAGCCCACCGTGGCAGGAATGCCGTGACCGCCCAGCAGACATGCCGTCACTTCCTCGGCCAACGTGCGGCCGAGCCTATAGCCGGCTGGCCGGCCGGTGAGACGCCGGGCCAACACCTGGTACTGCCAGTAGGCCGGTGTCGGGAATGCGTCGAACGCGCCCCAGCGTACGTTGCCCAGCAGCATTTCATCGGGCGATGGCATCTCCACCTGGATGGTGCCTGTGCGCGTGAGGAGGCTGGCCGTCTGCGTCATCGTGTGTCGCTCCGGTTGTGTGAGAGAAGCGAGGGATATGCTTCGCTAAGCCATTGCGTAAACGCCGCCCGTTCGACGGGGTTCATACGCGTCACCTTCTCCTGCAGGCGCTGCAGGCGGCGCTTGGTTGTCTGCCGTTCCCGAAAGGTCTCGCCGAAGTAACGGCTGTCGTGCAGCACCAGCGGCGGCACATAGTTGAACCACAGCGTCTCTTCACGGACATCAGTGTGGGTCTTGGCTTTGAAGGTGCGGGTTCGCCAGCCATGCAGCAATCCGCTGTACAGGTCGTTGGCATAACCGGAGAGGATGACCTTGCAGGGAAGCGAGGCGAGCAGCACCAGCAGCCGTGCATGATCCTCGGCGGCATAGTCATACCGGTAGACCCTGGCTTGGCGACGGGTCCCGGGGTAGTAGGGTGGGTCGGCGTAGACCAGCTCGTCGCCCTGGAAAGGGTACTGTGCGAGAAAGTCCTCGGCACGCTCGCAGACCAGCTCGACTCCGTGGAGATCCCTCTGCGACCAGATGCCGATTACCTGCGCGTCAGCGTCGATGCCGATGCTGTGCATCGCTGGCCGCTTGTGACGCATCACCGCACCGCCGCCCAAGTGCGTCTCAATGTAGACACGATGCGGCGGCATCAGGTTGATGACGTGGTGGAAGGATTTGCCTTTGCCCCCGGGATAGCGCACGGGCGCGAATCATCGTCAGATCTGACGATGAAGTCAAGGGCTCCGTGCATTGAGGCCGGCGGTGCACCATCCACTACCTGGCAACGTCTCCGAACGTGCCGACGCGTCGAGTACGTCAGGTCAATTCGTTCGACTCACAAACCCGATCAGCCTCAGCGACGCGGCAGGTACCAGCCGGCGCGTCCCGCCAGACAGCGGCTGCACATACAAGTGCCCTTCCATCTGCGGCGCCTCCGACAAGACAAGCCGATAGTTCTCGCCATCCATCTCCACGTGCAGATTCATCCTGCGTTGTTGACCCGCCCTCGCACTTGGCCTTGGATCTGAGGCTGCCGGCTCGCTCAATGCAGCGGGTCCTCCGACATCCGAGCGCTTCGGCCCAGCTGCAGTTTCGCCTTCCGACAATGCGCACTTGTCGCCTGAAATCCTGGCGCGCAGGTCCGTGACATCGCTGCGAGTGACCGGTTCGTGCCCCGAACACCATGCCTCGATCGTCTGCGGATGCTCGCCATGCAGCCGTCTCAACTCGTACAACTCAGCCATGCCTTTGCAGCGCCCCTTCCGGTACAGCTCGAGCAGCCAGTCCGGCGCATCGATCAGCGCGGTAGCGAATGTCACGTACTGGCGACTCTTGCCCATGCGCCTGGCTATCTCGGCCTGGTTGTCACCGGCAGCCAGGCGCTTCTGGACGAACAGCGCCAGCTCGAGCGGCTTCAGTCCCTCGCGCTGCTCGTTCTCGATCACCTGGTCGTAGCTGTCGGCCGTGGTGTCAATGAACGCGGGGATGGTGTCCAGCCCCGCGAGCTTCGACGCGCGCAACCGCCGCGCGCCGAAGTTGAGCACCCAGCGGCCGGACTGCTGCGGGTTCGGCCGCACCGAGATCGGCTGCCGCACGCCGCGCTCGCTGATCGTCTCGGCGAGTTCCTGCAGCGCGTTGGGGTCGAACTCGCGGCGCGGCTGGTCGGGGTCTTCGTCGATGTCGGCCAGCGGCAGCAGCAGCGGCTGGCCGGTCGAACTCGGGCTCGGCGCGTCGAGCGCGGCCAAGTCATCAAGTTGCAGCGGCATCGGCGGCCTCCTTGCGGTTCGTGGTGGAAGCGGCGCCGGTGACGATGTCGCCGATGCGCGCGACGCTCGATTCGATCTCCCGCCAGGCGTCGCGCGCGGCGGTCTTCTTCATCTCCCACAGCACGGCGCCCTCGGCCTGCGCCTCGGCGATGCACGATCGGCGCGGGATCGACGCGAACGCGCCGGGCCCGGCGCCGATCCGGATCATCAGCGGGTGGTACTGCTGCACCACCTGCAGGAAGTTGGCCTTCTGGAACGGCGTCGGCTCGACCATCGTCGGCAGCAGGCCGATCAGCGCGAGCTTCGGGTTCAGTACCGCCTTGATCTTGCGCAGGCCCACGCGATCGTGGTTTAGCAGTCCGCTGACACCGTCCATCGCCTCCTGATTGAGTTGGATCGGCGACAGCACGTAGTCGGCCGACGCGAGCGCGGCGATGACGCGGATGTCGGGGTTCGGGTTGGTGTCGATGATGCAGACATCGAAGGCGTCGCGCGCGGCCACCAGGAACGCGCGAAAGCTCCGCGCGAACGGCGTGTGCAGAGCAGGCTGACGCTCCAGCCCGAGAAGTGCGCGGTCGCCCGGCACCAGCACGAAAGGCTTGTCGGGCAGCGGCGGCGGCGTCCCGGTGAGCAGCGCGTCGGCCGCGAAAGCGGTGATCGCCGCGCGCCCGGACAGCCGCAGCGGCTTGGTGAAGTTGGCCTGGTGATCGAGGTCGATCGCCAGGACGCGGCGGCCGCGCTGGGCCAGGTGGTGCGCCAGCAGCGTGGCGACGGCGCTCTTGCCGACGCCACCCTTCTGGTTGCACAAGACGAGGGTCTTCATGAGTTCAGGCTCCTTCGCGAGCGGATCGCGGACCACCGACCCGGGAGGTGGACGCGGCAGCGGCGCAGGAGCCCGAACCCGGCGAGCAGCCCTCGATGGGCGCACGTCGGGCGTCGCGAGCCGGCCGATGCGACAGCGTGGGCCGGCGAGCGCGACTTGCAGCCCGCAGCGCGACCACCGCGCCCGATCGATGATCGGCGCGGGCGAGCGATGCGGCGGCGATGACTTTGGCCGCAAAGTCATCGCGCGCGGGGGGCGGGAGGACGGATGACAGGGCGAGGCAAGGCGCAGCCGCCTCGCGCGGCGTTCAGCTGTGGGCGTCTGCCTGGGGCCAGCGCAGGCGCCAGCGCGCGATCGCGGCCTGCATGCGCCGGTCGCCATCGGGAACGAGTGTGTGCAGGTCGGCGCGACCCCAGCGCAGCGCGTCGAGGCACTGCAGCATGTCGTCGCTGATCGCGACATCGACGGCGCGCAACTCGAATACGTCAAACGCGAAGGCCTGGCCGTTGTAGGTCGCCGCGAGAAAACGGACCACGCGGACGATCTGCCCCGAGTCGCGCTCCTCGGCCAGGCGCAGCAGGCGCCCGAAAGCTTGCGCGCCGGCAGCTGTGGCTGCGCGTGATCGGCGCTGATATTCGTCGAATGCGGCTTCGATCTCTTCGTGTGGACTCATGGCGCGAACTCCGTCGAAGGCGTTGAGGACCAGTTCGATGGTCGAGCCGGCGGCACGAGCGGCGAGCGATGACTTCGGCCTCGAAGTCATCGCCCCGGCTCACGCGATCAGGACGCAGCCTTGATCTGCCGCATCTCCTCGGCCAGCATCCACAGCGCGCGGTTGAGGCTCACGTTGCGGTCGATACTGCCCACCGGCCGGGTGTGATGCCTGCGCCCTTGTGCGCTGCGGCCAGGCTGACCACCGCGGAGGCAGTTCTCGCTGACCCGCTGCAGTGTCTCCCACAGGTTGTGCCCGACATCCTCGATGCGCCGCGCCTCGTTGAGCTGCTCGGCAGTAACCGGCGCAGGCCGATGCCCGCCGGTCTCCTCGACCGGGCGCTCGCCGAAACGCAGCGCCAGCGCGGCGGTAGCGAAGGCAATCTGCTCGCGCGGCTCGAGCGGCAGCGCCTTCATGGCCGCGACGTGCTCATCCACGACGCCGAATTCGTTGAGCACGCGGAATGCGCCTTCAATGACCTCGCCTTGAACATCGCCCCGGTGTTGGATGCGAATGTCCTCAACAACGTCACCCACGATCAATCCGTTATGGCAAATGAACCTGAAGGCACCGGCGAGGAGTTGGTAGCTGCTCGCGCCGTCGTGGCTGTTGATGAGGATGATCTCGTTCGCCTCGGGCTTGGCCTGCCCCTGCCCCGCGTGGCGCATGCGGATCATGTGCTTGGTGAACTCGGCCTTGCCCTCGACGCGGCTCGCGCCCTGAGCAACCATGAACGGCTCGAAGCCCTCCTTGCGCAGCCCGCGCAGGACATCGATGGTCGGGATGTACGTGTAACGCTCGGAGCGGCTCTCGTGCTTGCCTTCGGCGAAGACCGAAGGCGCAGCGGCGCGCATCTGGTCCTCGGTCAGCGGGACATCGGAGCGCACGACTCGCGTGTTGCGCGCGAAACGCGTGGCAAGGGTTGGCCTTGAGTACATGATGATTCCTTCAATCGTCTGCGTAGATGAAGGGACGAAGCCGGAGCGGTCCCAGCTCCGCCCGGCTCGTTCAGAACGGGATGTCGTCGTCAGCGTCGGCACCCACCGTGGCCGTCTTGCGGCCCTTCGCGCCCTTGCCGGGTTTCGCGGGCGCCAGCGTGGTCTGCAACGCGGGTTGACCGTCGTCCGGTCCCTGCTTGGCGCGCAGCGCGTCACCCGCGGCCTTGGTGTCGAGGTAGTCGATCTCCTCGGCGGTGAAGGCCATCGAGTAGACGGTCGCGCCGTCCTTCTCGTAGTTGTTGTTCTGCACGCGGCCGACCACGTTGACGTGGCTGCCCTTGGCCAGATACTGCGCCGCGTTCTCGGCCTGCTTGCCCCACAGGGTCCACAGGATCGCGGTCGCTTCGTCGCCGCGGTTGTCGCCGCTGCCCTTCCTGGTGTTGCTGATCGCGGTCAGCGTCGCCTTGCTGACGGGGCCGTCGCGCCCAGCGACGGAAACCAGCCGCACCGCCGAAGCCAGGTGCGCATTGCGTTGTTCGACTCGAACGAAAGCCATGATCCACTCCTCACGAGACAACCAGCCGGGCCCGGTTCTCGGGTCCGTGAAAACTGATCCTCTCGCTCGGACTCCCTCGCTCCCGCCCCTTTCAGGGGCGGGCGGGGGGTGGGGTGGTGTTCACGCGGTCGCCAACAGACGAAACGGTGAGCCGGTTTTCCGGCCCACCGCATTGAAGATCCCCCCACAAGTCCCCCTCACTCGCAGACGGGGGCGCCGTGGGGGGATCGCGGTGGGCTGAACCGGCACGACGGGCAGCGACCGCAACGCAAGAGAGCCCGAGCGGACGCGGACGGCGTGACAGCTCCGCTGGCGCGACGGCTGCCGCGAGAGGCCCGCCCATGGTCACGAGAGCCGGCGTCACTGCGACCGACGTGCCACCAAGCAAGGCGACTGGCGCGGCGGTCGAGCCGGCATGAGCCAACTTGGCTTTGTGGCGGCCCGGCTGCGGGCGTGGCGGGTGGTCGAGGTGACGATCTGGCACGTGCGCAAGCACACGAAGCGAAGCGCAACGCAGTGGAGCGCAGCGCCGTGCGCGAGCAGCGGGTCAGTTCGTCAAGCGGGCCCGTCGGTCGCGTACCCGCGACGGACATCAGGGCCCGCGATCCTCGGCCACGGGAAGGGCCGCCTTCGTGATCACCGCCGGCGCAGCCGGCCTGGTCGCGTCGCGCAGGGGATGGAAGCCAGTGGACCCACACGGGGCCGGCGGACAGGCCCGACACAATGCGGCGTGCGCAATCTGCCTTCAATCGCCACCGACCGCATTCCTGCCGGCGTTTGGGTCCTCGGATTCGTGAGCATGCTGATGGATATCTCCTCCGAGATGATCCACAGCCTGCTGCCGCTGTTTCTGGTGGGGACGTTGGGCGTCAGCGTGCTGGCCGTCGGTGTCATCGAGGGTATCGCCGAATCGACCGCACTGATCGTCAAGGTGTTCTCGGGCGCGTTGAGCGACTACCTGGGCCGGCGCAAAGGCCTCGCTGTGCTGGGTTACGCCATGGGCGCCTTCACGAAGCCCGTGTTCGCGCTCGCCACCGGTGTTGGGGCGGTCGTCGCGGCTCGATTCGTTGATCGCATCGGCAAGGGCATTCGCGGCGCACCGCGCGATGCGCTCGTTGCCGACATCACGCCGCCGGCGATCCGCGGCGCGGCCTTCGGCTTGCGCCAGTCGCTCGACACGGTGGGCGCGTTCGTCGGTCCGTTGCTGGCCACCGCGCTGATGCTCCTGTGGGCGAACGACTTCCGCGCGGTTTTCTGGGCCGCCGTGATCCCAGGCCTGCTGGCAGTGCTGCTGCTGCTCGTCGGGGTTCGGGAGCCTGTCCGCGCAACAGTGGAGCATCCTGTCAATCCGATCCGCCGGGAAGCCCTGGCGCGACTGGGCAGTGCCTACTGGTGGGTGGTCGGCGTCGGTGCGGTCTTCACGCTCGCGCGGTTCAGCGAAGCCTTCCTGGTGCTGCGCGCCTCGCAACTCGGCGTCGCGAACGCCTGGGTGCCGCTGGTGATGGTGGCGATGAATCTGGTCTACGCCGGATCGGCCTATCCGTTCGGCAAGCTGTCGGACTCCATGAGCCATCGCACGCTGCTGGCGCTGGGGCTGGTCGTGCTGATCGCGTCGGATCTCGTGCTGGCGCTCGCCAGCGGCTGGGCGCTGCTCGGGCTGGGCGTCGCTCTGTGGGGCGTACACATGGGCATGACGCAGGGCCTGCTCGCAGCGATGGTCGCCGACACCGCGCCAGAGGACCTGCGCGGCACAGCCTACGGCTTCTTCAACCTGCTCAGCGGCATCGCGATGCTCGCGTCAAGCGTGATCGCGGGGTTGTTGTGGGACGCGGCCGGGTCCGCGTTCACGTTCTATGTGGGTGCCGGATTCGCTACCTTGACCGTGCTCGGGATTGCGCTGTTGTTGCCGCCGGAACGGCGGCGGGAACGATCGGCCGCTCGAGTTCCGCTCCACGGGCCGCACGAGTGAACTCCATGGCACGATCCGACTCCGCCGCGCTTACCCTCATGGACGTGCGGACGTGATCCGCGAAGCATGACGACAATTCAACTTGCGGGTCTGGCCGTGGTGGCGATCGTGGCTTTCGCGCTGCTTCATCGCCTTGCATGGTTCGCATGGAGCCTCGCCGACCGCGCGGCCCGCCGCGCCTCACCGCATCTGCGCGGGTGGGGAGCGATGGCCTATGCGCACCCACTCCGAGCTGCATTCGCTGCGCGCTGGCCCCGGCTGTATGCGGTGCTGGCGCGCCGCGTGAACCCACACAGTTTTGCGGGTCTGCCGCTCACGCTGATGGCGATCGCGGCGCTGTACGTGTTTGGTCTGTTCGGCGGGCTCATCGAGGATCTGCTGCAGCGCGAGGGCATCATCCTCTTCGATGCGGACATCAACGCCTTGTTCGCTGCATGCCGGGTGACGCCGTTGCTCGAGGCGTTCCTCTGGTTGACCGCGTTCGGCAGCAGTCCAGCCATCGTGGCTGTGGGTGTCGTGGCGACGGGGTTCCTGTGGTCGCACAGCCGGTCGTTTCTGGTGGCGCCGCTGTGGATCACGGTCCTCGGCGCACAGGCGACCACCTGGGCCGGCAAGTACGTGATCGGTCGCGAGCGGCCTGGCTTCATCGAGGCCGCGAGCGCCGTGGCACCTTCGTTTCCGAGCGCGCATGCGACCGCGGCGATGGCTGTCTATGGCTTTATTGCCTACGTGATCGCGCGCGAGCTTCCGACGGCACGCGCGCGCTTCGAGCTGGTCTTCTGGACAGCCACAATGGTCACTTCGATCGGCTTCAGCCGGATCTTCCTCGGCGTGCACTACACGAGCGACGTGGTGGGTGGATTCCTCGTTGGAACGTTCTGGCTGCTTGTCGGCGTCGCCGGCGCTGAAAGGGCGCGTCGAACCCGTCCGGGCGGTCAGTAAGTCATCGCAGCCGCTTTGGACGGTGTCACCGGCACGCCTGGCGCACCGGCTGCGAGGCGGTGCGCCGACCCTTTGTTCACTTGGCTGACCGGCTGCGACGCGCGCAACTGTCAGAGCAGACCGCGCTCAGAGAACGCGACCACGTTCTCCCCCGCCACCACCAGGTGGTCCAGCACCCGCACGTCGACGAGCGCAAGCGCCGCCTTCAGCGAATGCGGCAGGAATTCGTCGGCCCGACTCGGGTCAGCCACTCCCGACGGATGGTTGTGCGCAAAGATCACCGCCGCGGCATTCACCGCCAGCGCTTCCTTGACCACTTCTCGCGGGTACACCGACGTCTGCGTCACGGTCCCGCGAAACATCTCCTTTAATGCGATCAACCGATGCTGCGCGTCCAGGAAGATGACCATGAACACCTCGTGCTCCAGCACCCCGATCTGCAGACGCAGGTAATCCTTCACCGCTTGCGGCGACGACATCGTCGAGCCTCGGCGCACCCGCCGCGACAACACCCGCCGGGCCTGCTGCAGCACCTCGTCGGCGCTCGCGGGACGGTACTGGCCATCAACATCGCGCACCAGCAGCACATCGGATGCGGCAGCATCAACGCAATGGATTGAAGACGACGACATGGCGAACTCCGGTCTGAGTCGGGCGGGATTGCCCGAGACCGGCGCACCACGGCGCAGCGCAAGCCGTCAGGGTTCGGAGACGACCGCAGGTCGCAAGCGCTCGCCACCGCGAGCGCGCAGACCTTGACGGTGAGAACGCCGTGGTAGCGTGGGTCGACACGGCAAGCCTCCTGCTCACGCCACCGCCACCCGCGCGTGATGATTGCCGGCGCAGCCGGCCTTGGCCGTGTTCGCGTGAGGGATGGCAGCCCGAAGGGGCGAGACGATGGGCCTTTGACATCGGCTCGACGCGCAGCGCAACAGCCCGGCCCCGCGCAGCGGGGACACGCCCCACCCTGACCCCTCGGATGTGCGGCCCACCATCGCCGCGGCACCTGCTTGGGTTGCGATCGCAGCAGCCGGAACGAAACAGTTGGCGATGAAGAGCCCAGCTCTAAGTCGATGTCAGTGCGCGCCGCGGATGTGACGCCTGGCGGAGGTCGGCTTGCTCGTCTGCCCCGCAGCATCCTCGATGCCCTGCAGGATGCCGCAATCTGCCGCGGCGTGCGGCGCTGCGCACTGCGCGCGCAGCGTTCGCAGTTCCCTCTCGAGGATGCGAAGTTCGCGGATGCGCTGCGCCACATGCCCGATGTGCTCGTCGAGCAACTCGTTGACCTCGCCGCAGTCGGCGTTCGGCATGTCCTTGAAACGCAGCAGCACGCGGACCTCGTCGAGTGTCATGTCCAAGCCGCGGCACTGCCGGATGAACCCCAGCCGCTCGGCATGCGCCGCGGCATAGATCCGGTAGTTGCCTTCCGTGCGGCTCGGCGCGGGCAACAGCCCCTCGCGCTCGTAGAAGCGAATGGTCTCGATGGGCGTGCCGCTGGCCCGTGCGAGTTCTCCGATGCGCATGGCTCGAACTCTGTCGGTATGGGTGGAGTGGATCGCTTGACTCTACACCCACTACAGGGTTTGCAATGGCACGCATGACCACCAGGGATGCATCCTCGGCCTCCGACCGAACCGCCGCATCGGATGCGCAGCCGCCGCCAGTGCCGTCGTGCGGATCGGCCTGCGACGCCTGCGGCGAGTCTCACGCTCCGGCTTCCGAAACGATCGTTGAGCACATGCGGGCACAACGCTTCCGCATCCCCGCCATGGACTGCGCCAGCGAGGAGTCCGAGATCCGACGCGCACTCGAACCCGTGACCGGCATTCGCGGCCTCGGCTTTCGGGTCGGTGAGCGCAGCTTGCACATCGACGCGCCGGCGGAGGCCACCCAAGCGGCGGTCGCGGCCATCCGCAACATCGGCTTTGAGATCCACGCCTGGCCCGAGATCTCGTACCAAAGAACCGGCCCGGCCAAGACGCCGCAGTCCGAACTCCATCAACACGACGCTGCCGACGGCCTGACTCGTCTGCTAGCGTCGTTGGCCCTGGCGGTTGCGGCCGAAGGCTTGTCGTTCTTTGCGCCGGACACGCTGCCGTTCAAGACCGCGGGCCTCGTGATCGCCGGAGCGGCCATCGCGCTGGCCGGTTTCGGCGTCTTCAAGAAAGGCCTGGCGGCGCTCCTCCATGGCCGGCTCAACATCAACGCCCTGATGTCGGTGGCAGTCATCGGTGCCTTCGTCATCGGCCAGTGGCCCGAAGCCGCGATGGTGATGGCGCTGTACGCCATCGCCGAGCTGATCGAGGCGCGCGCCGTCGACCGCGCGCGCAACGCGATCAGCGGGCTGCTGGCGATGGCCCCCGAGCAGGCTTCGGTGCGGCAGGCGGATGGCACTTGGGTACAACAGCCCGTGGCCGCCGTCGCGCTCGATGCAATCGTGCGCGTGCGGCCAGGCGAACGCGTACCGATGGATGGCGTGGTGACCGAAGGCAGCTCGGCGATCGATCAGGCCCCGGTCACCGGCGAAAGCATCCCGGTGGACAAGGGGCCTGGCGACGCCGTCTTCGCCGGCACGATCAACACCAGCGGCACGCTGGCCGTCCGCGTCACGGCGGCGGCCTCGAACTCGACGTTGGCCCGCATCATCCACGCCGTCGAACAGGCACAGGGCAGCCGCGCACCGACGCAGCGCTTCGTCGATCGCTTCGCGACCATCTATACGCCGGCCGTGTTCGTGCTGGCGCTAGCCGTGGCGGCCCTCGGACCCTGGTTGCTGGGCTGGCCCTGGCTGACAGCGATCTACAAGGCCTTGGTCCTGCTGGTCATCGCCTGCCCCTGCGCGCTGGTGATTTCGACGCCCGTCACCGTCGTCAGCGGCCTGGCCGCCGCCGCGCGCCGCGGCATCCTGATCAAGGGCGGCGTGCATCTGGAGCAGGCGCGCCTCATCAAGGCCGTCGCACTCGACAAGACCGGCACCATCACCGAAGGCAAGCCACGTCTGGTGAGCTGGTCGATGCTGCCGTCGGGCGGCGCCGATGGGGCGCACATCGAGCACATCGCCGCTGCGCTGGCCGCGCACTCCGACCATCCGGTATCGCGCGCGATTGCCGACGGACTCAAACCGAATCGCATCGATGCCAAGAACTTCTCGGCGCTCGCCGGCCGCGGCATCGAGGCAGAAATCGACGGCACTGCGTACGTGCTCGGCAACCACCGCTTGATCGAGGACCGCGGGCAGTGTTCGCCTGAATTGGAGGCGACCCTGCGCGCGCATGAGGACGCCGGTCGCACCGTCAGCCTCCTGGCTTCCAAGGACGGGCCGCTGGCCCTCTTCGCCGTGGCCGACACGGTGAAGCCGTCGTCGCGGCAGGCCGTTGCCGAGCTGGAAGCCCTCGGCGTGCGCCCCGTGATGCTGACCGGCGACAACCAGGCCACTGCGGACGCGATTGCCCGCGAAGCCGGCCTGTCCGATGCCCGCGGCAACCTGCTGCCCGAGGACAAGCTCGCCGCGATCCGAACGCTGCAGGCCGCGGTTGGCCCCACGGCGATGACCGGCGACGGCATCAACGACGCGCCCGCGCTCGCGCAGGCCGACATCGGCGTGGCGATGGGTGCGGCCGGCACCGACATCGCGATGGAAGCCGCCGATGTGGTGGTGATGAACGACGACCTGCGCCGGATCGCCGAGACGGTGCGCCTTTCGCGCCGCACGCATGCCGTGCTGTGGCAGAACATCGCGCTCGCGCTCGGCATCAAGGCCGTGTTCCTGGTGCTTGCGCTACTCGGCAGCGCCACCATGTGGATGGCGGTATTCGCCGACATGGGCGCGAGCCTGCTGGTGGTGGGTAACGGGCTGCGGCTGCTGCGTGGCGCCGGGCCTCGCGAAGCATGAAGCACCGACGCAGCACGCGTCCGCTCGGGCGTGACCTCGGGCACGGCGGTGGCGCTACCGAGCCACGACACCGCAACGGGTCATCGCGATGCACGTAGAATCCGCGGCCATGCGCCGCTGGCTGCTCATCGCAATGCTGCTCGTGCTGCCGATCCAAATGGTCTGGGCGGCAGCCGCACCGTATTGCGCGCACGAGACCAAGCTCGTCGGCGAGAAGAAGCACTTCGCGCACCACGAGCACCAGCACGAAGGGACCAAGGCGGGGTCCGGCACCGATGACGGGTCAGACGCCCTTGGCGCCACCCACCTGGACTGCGAGGCCTGCCACCTGGGCGCGGCTGCGACGCTGCCTTGCAGCGAGGTCTCGGTCGGTGACCTGCCGCTGGCCGTCGCGCCGCATCACCCCTTCCCCCACTACCGATCGCACACACCACCTGGCCCGGAACGCCCGAACATTGCCGAGGCATCACTTGCCGCGCGATTCGGCGGTGGTGTTGCGAGCGGCGCGTTCCTCGAGGACTGAGCCGTCCGGCCCCTTCGTCGAGTCGCTTCTGTCGTGAGACAAGAAGGATGACTCGATGCGATTCCCTTCCCTGGCGCTGGCCTGCGTGCTGGCCGCCTCGGCAACCTTTGCGAGCGCGCAGAGCGCCCAAGGCACTGCCCCTCTGACCCTGGCCGAGGCCATGCGCCTCGCCGAGACCGCGCACCCCGCGGTGCGCAGCCGCGAAGCCCAGCTCGCCGCGGCCGAGGGCGTGCGCCGCGAAGCCGCCGCGCCGTTGTTCAACAACCCCGCGCTGAACGCCGAAAGCACACGGCGGCGGACGGCGACGCTCGACGGTCGCGCCAACGAACGGTCGGTGGGCATCACCCAGCCGATCGAGACCGGCGGCCAGCAGTCGCGCCGCCGCGAAGCCGCTGCCGCCGCACTCGATGCACTGCGCGCCGAGATCGACGATGCGCGTCGGCAGGCGCGCGCCGAAGCGGCACTGCGCTTCCATGCCGTGCTGGCGGCGCAGCGCCGCGTGCAGATCGAGCAGCACTCGCTCGAGCTGTTCGAGCGCACCGCGCAGGCTGTCGAGAAGCGTCGCGCCGCCGGCGAGGATACGCGGCTCGACGCCAACGTGGCGCTGATCGAAGCCGAGCGTGCGCGCAATGCGCTCGCGACGGCGCGCGAGCGCCTGCTCGACGCACGCGGCGAACTCAGCACGACGCTGCAGCTTGCGCCGCAGGCCTTGCCCGAACTCTCGGGCGATCTTGTGGCCCCGGCGGGAGACAAGCTGCCTTACGAACTGGAGCCCTTGCTGGCGGCGGTTCGAGACCTGCCGAAGCAGCGCGCGCTGGCAGCGCGACAAGATGCCGCGCGCGCCCGCGTCGGCGTCGAGCGCGGCAGCCGGTACCCAGACGTGACCGTGGGCGTCAACGTCGGGCGCGAGGGGCCCGGCGATGCGCGCGAGCGCGTCACCACGCTCTCGGTGTCGGTGCCGCTGCCGCTTTTCAAGCGCAACGATGCGGCGATCGGCCTGGCGCTGTCCGAGGCGGACCAAGCCGAGATCGAGCGCTCGGTCGCGCTGCGCGACACGCAGGCGCAGGTGCGACGGCTGTGGAGCCGGCTCGACAGCCAGCGCGAGCGCGTGCAGCGCCTGCAGCGCGCGATGCTCGCGCCCGCCGCGCAAAGCCAGGACCTGGCTGCCAAGTCACGCCAGGCCGGCCAGATCGGCCTGCTCGACCAGTTGCTCGTGAACCGGCAGACGCTGGACGCCGAGCGCGAATTGAACGACGCACTCGCCGAGTACCACGCGACCCGGATCGAACTCGAACAAGCGGCCGGCTGGCCGCTGGAAGGAACCACGAAATGATGGACCTCCATCACCACGCGGCCCGTCCCGCGCGGCTCGCCGTGCTGGCAATCGTTCTTGCAGTTGCCCTCGCACTCGCTGCCTGCGGCAAGGGCGGCGCCAAGGACGATCACGCGGCAGAAGGCGACAAGCATGCCGAGCACAGCGGCGAGAAGAAGGAAGGCGGTCACAGCGACGAGCTGACGCTCACCACCGAAGAGGCCGAGCGCGCCGGCGTGAAGGTCGAGGAGATCAGGCCGCAAGCGATCGGCGATGTGGTGACCGTCACCGCAACCATCCAACCCGATGCCGACAAGCTGGCGCACGTGGCACCGCGCATCGAGGGCCGCATCACCTCGGCGCCGGCGAAGCTCGGCGACCGCGTGCGCGCCGGCCAGACGCTGGCCACGCTCGACAGCGTGGATGTCGGCGAGGCGCACGCGGCCTGGGTGCAGGCGCAATCGGAGTTGCGCATCGCCGAGGCCGACTTCAAGCGCGCGGATGCGCTGAACGCCGAGGAGATCATCGCGCGCAAGGATTTCCTGCGCGCGCAGTCCGAGCGCGACAAGGCGGCAGTGGCGTTTCGCGCCGCGGCCGACAAGCTGCGTCTGCTGGGTGGCAACCACGCTGGCGGCGACGGCAAGGTCGCCGGCTTCGTCGTCAGCGCGCCGTTTGCCGGCATTGTGATCAAGAAGAAGGCCACGCTCGGCGAACTGGGCAGCCCCGGTGAGCCGCTGTTCACGCTGGCCGATCTGAGCCGCGTCTGGATCCTGGCCGACCTGCCCGAGGCCGCGCTGGCCAAGGTGCGCGTGGGCGCCAACGCGAAGATCAGTGTGCCGGCCTACCCGGGCGAGGCCTTCGCCGGCCGCGTCGATCACCTCGGCGCCACGCTCGACAAGGAGACGCGCACCGTGGCCGCGCGCATCGTCGTGCCCAACACCGACGGTCGCCTGAAGCCGGAGATGTTCGCCACCGTGGCGATCGAAGTCGCGGGCGACAAGCGCGAGCTGCTGTCGCTGCCCGACGCCGCCATCGTGCTGATGCAGGGCCAACCGACCGTGTTCGTCTACGAGCAGGGCGCCTACGAAATGCGCGTGATCGAGCCGGGCGAGCGCAGCGGCGGCCGCACGGTGGTCAAGGGTGGCCTGAAGCCCGGTGAGCAGGTGGTGACCGCGGGCGCCTACGCGCTCAAGGCGCGCAAGCTCAAGTCGCAGCTCGGCCACGGGCATTGAGAGGGACGCCACACCATGCTCAATGCAATCGTCGATGCCGCACTGCGCTACAAGGTGCTGGTGCTGGTGGCCTTCGCCGTGCTCGTCGGCCTGGGGGTCATGGCCTTCCGCCAGGTGCCGGTGGATGCTTTCCCGGACGTCACGCCGGCCCAGGTGAACGTCTACACCGAGTCCCCCGGCGTGGCCGCCGAAGACATCGAGCGGCTGCTCACCGTGCCGATCGAAGGCGCGATGGCCGGCCTGGCCAATGTCGAGGTGGTGCGCTCGGTGTCGCTGTTCGGGTTGTCGTACGTCGGCGTCTACTTCAATGACGATGTCGACATCTACTTCGCGCGCCGCCTGGTCGGCGAGAAGCTGCAGGAAGTGAAGGAGCGCCTGCCGCAAGGCTACGGCGAGCCGGTGCTCGGGCCCAACAGCTCGGGTCTCGGCCAGGTGTTCTGGTACACGATCGAAGACGCCGACAAGAAGCTCAGCACGATGGACCTGCGCACGCTGCACGACTGGACCGTGCGGCTGATCCTGCGCACCGCGCCCGGCGTGGACGACGTGACCACCTGGGGCGGCCACGAGAAGCAGTACCAGGTGCAGATCGACCCGCGGCGCCTGGTCAAGTACGGCCTGTCGTTCAAGGAGGTGATGGAGCGCCTTGCCGCCAACAACAAGCAGGTGGGGGGGCAGTACCTGAACATCGGCGCCGAGCAGTACCTGGTGCGCGGGCTTGGGCTCGTGAGCAACGCGGCCGACATCGGCGACATCGTCGTCGCCGAGCGCAACGGCGCGCCGGTGCACGTGCACGAGGTGGCTGACGTGAAAGTGGCGCCCGCCGTGCGCTTCGGCGCGGTCACGCGCAATGGTCACGAGACGGTGCTCGGCATCGCTTTGGCGCGCATCAACGAGAACGCCGCCAAGGTGGTCGACGCGGTCAAGGCCAAGCTCGCCATCGCGCAGGCCGCGCTGCCCAAGGGCATCGAGCTGAAGACCGTCTACGACCGCACCGAGATCGTCAAGAAGGCGCTGCAGACGGCCGAGAGCGCGCTGCTCGAGGGCTCGATCCTGGTGGCGGTCATCCTGTTCCTGTTCCTCGGCGAGCTGCGCTCGGCGATCGTCGTGATCGTCACGCTGCCGCTGGCGATGCTGTTCGCCTTCATCTGCATGCAGCGCTTCGGGCTGTCGGCCAACCTGATGTCGCTCGCGGGGCTGGCGATCGGCATCGGCATGATGGTAGACGGCGCGGTGGTGATGGTCGAGAACGCGTTCCGGTTGCTTTCGCATGCGCGCGGATCGGGCCGTCCTGTCAACCGGACCGGCATCGTGCTCGAAGCGGCGCGCGAGGTGGCGAATCCGATCGCGTTCGCGATTCTGATCATCATCGTCGTGTTCCTGCCGCTGTTCTCGCTCAGCGGGCTGGAAGGCAAGCTGTTCAAGCCGATGGCGCTGACGATCACCTTCGCGATGGCCGGCTCGCTGCTGCTGTCGCTGACGCTGGTGCCGGTGCTCGCCGCGCTGATCCTGAAACCCAAAGAGGAGAAGGACACCTGGCTGGTGCGCGGCGCGAAGAAGGTCTACCTGCCGCTGCTCGACTGGGCGCTTGAGCGCAAGAAGATCGTGATCAGTGCGGCCGTTGCACTGCTCGTCGGCGCGCTCGCGCTGTTCCCGCTGCTCGGCAAGGAGTTCATGCCGCAGTTGCAGGAGGGCTCGATCATGTTCCGCGTGGTCGGCATTCCGTCGACCTCGCTCGACGAGTCGGTCCGCGTGGCCAACGCGATGGACGCCAGCCTGCGCAAGCAATACCCGCAGGTGCGCTCGGTGCTGGCCACGATCGGCCGCGCCGAAAAAGGCGAAACCGCCGATGTCAACTACATGGAGGTGCTGCTCGACCTCAAGCCGCAGGAGGAATGGCCGCGCAAGCAGACCTTCTCCGCGCTCGGCAAGGAGATGCAGGAGTTCCTCGAAGGCGAGGTGCAGACCGTGGTGTTCGGTGCCACGCAGCCGATCCAGATGCGCGTGGAGGAACTGATCTCCGGCGTGCGCGCGACGCTGGCGCTCAAGGTCTACGGCGAGGATCTCGACAAGCTGGAAGACCTGTCGGCGCAGCTCAAGGGCGTGATCGGTGCCGTGCCCGGCGTGGCCGACCTCTCGGCCGAGGCCAACAAGGGCAAGCCGCAGATGGTCATCCGGGTCGACCGCCAGGCCGCGTCGCGCTACGGGCTGAATGCCGACGACATCCTCGCCGTCGTGCAGGCCGGCATCGGCGGCGAGACGGTCTCCACGCTGATCGAGGGCACGCGCCGCTTCGACATCTCGGTGCGCCTGCCCGAGGCGTACCGCAACAGCCCGGCGGCGATCGCCGCGATCCCGATTCGCACCGCCGAAGGCGCGCTGGTGCCGTTCTCGGCGGTGGCGACGATCGAGCTCGACGAGGGCTACACCTTCGTGCGCCGCGAGGCGCTGCAGCGCTATGCCGTGCTGCAGATGGATGTGCAGGGGCGCGACGTCGACAGCTTCGTGCAGGAGGCCAATGCGGCGATCGCCGCCAAGGTCAAGCTGCCGACCGGCTACTGGGTCGAATGGGGCGGCGCGTTCGAGAACCAGCAGCGCGCGATGGCGCGGCTGGCACTGATCGTGCCGCTGACGATCGGGCTGATCTTCATCCTGCTGTACACCGCGTTCAACTCGGTGCGCCACGCCACGCTGATCATCGCCAACGTGCCGTTCGCGATCATCGGCGGCATCGTCGGGCTGTTCGTCACGGGCCAATACCTCTCCGTGCCGTCGGCGATCGGCTTCATCGCCGTGTTCGGCGTGGCGATGCTCAACGGCATCGTGCTGGTGTCGTTTCTCAACGACCAGCGCCGGCACGGGCTGCCGATACGCGACGCGGTGCGCCAGGGTGCTGCGCTGCGGCTGCGGCCGGTGCTGATGACGGCGTCGGTGGCGATCCTCGGCCTGGTGCCGATGCTGATCTCCAGCGGCGTCGGCGCCGAGACGCAGCGCCCGCTGGCCACCGTGGTGGTGGGCGGGCTGATCACGTCGACGCTGCTGACGTTGCTGCTGCTGCCGCTCTTCTACGAATGGTCCGAGACGCGCGCCGCGGCCAAGCAACGGGCCGCCGAGGCTGCCGATGAGCGCGCCATCCCCCTGCAACCCACCGAGGAGACGCCATGAAGGAAATCAAGGCCTACGTGCACCAGAGCCGCATCGCCGATGTGATCGCCGCGCTGAAGAACAGTCCGGTCTGGGGCGGCGAGCGCGGCGACCGGCGCCACAACCTGGCCGTGTACATCGTGAAGGGCTCGCTGCTGCCGCTGGACAGCAGCGAGCGCCGCTACGCGATCGACCTCGGCGACGAGGTGGTCAACGAATACAAGCTCGAGTTGCTGTGCGAGGACGGCGAAGTCGACGCGCTCGTCGCCGCGTTGGTGGATGCGGCGCGCACCGGACAGGCCGTGGCCGGCTGGGTCACTGTTTCGGACCTCGCGCGTGCAGTGCCGATCCACTGACGCGCTTCGCTTTCCGCACCCAACCCAAAGGAACCCTGATGAAGAACGCATTGTTTTCGCTCGTGATCGCGACTGCTCTGGCCGCCCCCGCCTTCGCCGCAGACGACCACGCGCCCAAGCACGGCGGCGTGGTGGTCGAGACCAAGGTTGCCGACATGGAACTCGTTGCCAAGCCCGACGGGATTGTCATTCACGTCAGCGACCACGGCAAGCCGATGAAGCTGACCAGCGCCAGCGGCAAGGTCACGGTCTTCAACGGCAAAGACAAGACCGAGGCACCGCTCGCGCTGGTGGGCGACAAGCTCGAGGCCAAGGGTAGCTTCAAGGTCGACCCCGGCGCCAAGGTGCTGGCCGAAGTGGCACTCAACGGCAAGCCGGCAGTTGCTGCCCGCTTCACCTTGAAGTAGATCACCGGTTGCCCAAACTCGACGCCAAACTCGGTCTGGTCAGGCCATGCCCCGATTGCGTCCCTGGCGCCGCGCAGCCGCCGAGCTTGCCAGCAGGTAGGCCGCGTCGAGCCCTGCATGCTGTGCCGTGCAGCGCGCGTGCGCCTCCAGCGCACACAGCAGGGCCTCGCTCACGTCATCGAGCCGCTGCGCGACGGCGCAGCGCAGGGCAGCGAGCAGCAGCTCGTCCAGCGGACGCGAGGGCCGGGTCGTGCGGGTGGCGCGGCAGCGCATGAAAGGCAAGCTAAACCTTCCCCCGGTGGCAAGGTCAAGCCCAGATGGATGCACCTGCCGCCGCCCGGCGCTCATGGCGCGATCGACACGAACAACCCGAACCAGATCGACCACAGGCCCAGCAGCACGAACAGCATGCCGGTCCAGCGCGGCACGCGGCGCGACAGCGCCGCCAGGCGGTCGAGCACGCCGCGCGCCGCGGCGACGAACACCGCCACCACCAGCGGCAGCGACAGCGCCAGGCCGAACAGCGCGAGCGAGACGAAACCGCTGCCCAGCGCGCTCCCGCTCACGCCTTCGGCCGCGGCGAGTCCGAGCAGCGCCAGCAGCAGCGGTGCCGCGCAGGCCGGGATGTTCAACCCGAACACCAGCCCGAGCGCGAGGGCGCCGCGCGTGCTGCGCAGCCGCTGCAGGCGCGGCGCGAAGCCGTGCATCAGCAGCGCGGCGCGACCGCCGAGGTAGAGCACGCCGAGCGCCAGGTACAGCGCGCCGAGCACGATCCACGCGGCCTTCTGAAAACCGAGGAACACCGACCCCACCGCCGCCGCCACGGCGCCCAGCGCACCGACGAAGACGGCGCGCGCACCGGCGAAGGCGAGCACCTGCACGATCCGCGCCTCGCGTGGCTGCCCCTCGAGCTGCTTGACCATGACCAGCGTCGAGCCGATCGTGCACGGCTCGACGAAGCCGAACAGCCCGAGCACGATCGGCAGCCCCACGACGCCGGCCAGGCCGAGTTCAGTCATGCGGTGTGCGCCTTGCAGAGGCCGTCAGTCACAGCACGATCTCCTTGCCTGGACGGAAGGACACTTCACCGTGCCGTAGGAGCAGAAGACACAGCAGTCACCGCGCAGCGGCCTGAGCAGTGCCTTGCAGCGCGCGCACTCGTAGAAGAACTGGCAGGCGTCGACCGGCATGACCTCGCGCCTGCCATGGCCGCATCGCGGGCATGTCAGCGTGGACTCGACGACGGTGGTGTCCACGCGGTTCACTTGCGTGCAGTAGAAGGAAAGCCGGCTTCGGTGGTCGCCTTCACCAGCGCGGCCACGTCGGCCCTGGCGGCGTCGAACCGCACCGTCGCGGTCTTGCCGTCGAGATCGACCTTGGCCTCGCTGACGCCGGGCACCTTCTGCAGCGCCTTCCTGACCGTGATCGGGCACACGCCGCAGGTCATGTTCTGCACGTCGAGGATGGCGGTCTGCTGCTCGCCGGCCAGCACGAGGAGCGGCACGACGAGTGCGAGGGTTGCGGTGAGAGCGTTGCGCATGGTTGCTCCTTCGATCGTTCAGTAGAACAACGGTGCCACCCAAGGCACCGCCAACAACGCGGCCAGTACGACAACGACGAGCCAGAACACCAACCGTTGCCGCTTCAACGTGCGCGGATCGGCGCAGGGCGTGCCGGGCTCGCACGCTTGGGGCACCAGGTACAGGCGGCGAAACGCCAGTGCGACGAAGAGGAGCGTCGCCGCGATGAAGAACGGGCGCAGCGGTTCGAAGGCCGCCAGGTTGCCGACCCAGGCCCCGCCGATGCCCATCAACAGCAGCACCAGCGGGCCGACGCAGCACACCGATGCGCCGATGGCCGCCAGCGCGCCGGCGACGAGCGACCCCTTGACGTTGAGCGATGCCACGCACGAGCTCCGAACCATTGCGCCGAAACGCAGTCTAGAGTCCGTACCACGGTACGGAGTCAAGGGGTGCGACGTGACGCCTGAGCTGTCGATCGGCCGCCTCGCCGCGGAGGCTGGCGTCAACGTGGAGACGATCCGCTACTACCAGCGGCGCGGCCTGCTGACGGAGCCGCCCAGGCCGCGCAGCGGGCAGCGGCGCTATCGGCCCGAGCTCACCAAGCGCGTGCGCTTCATCAAGCGCGCGCAGGTGCTCGGCTTCACGCTCGAGGAGATCGCGGGGTTGCTGCGGTTCGAAGAGGTGCGCGCCTGCGCCGAGACGCGGCAGTTGGCGCAGCGCAAGCTGCAGATCATCGACAGCAAGCTGGCCGACCTGAAAGCCATGCGCAAGGCGCTCGCCGGTCTGGTGCGCCAATGCGATGCACCCGGCAGCGAGATCTACTGCCCCATCATCCACGCGCTGACAGTGGATTGAAGCGGAGGCGCGGGCACGCCCGGCTACACAATCAGACTGCGATGCGTAACGAGTCGCCGCTCAGCTCAACGATGCCGACGAGTTGCCGGCTCGGGCACGGCGGGTCCGGAACAACCATGCGTAGGACGCCGCCAGCGCCGCGTAGTTCAACACCATGAACCAGGGCGTGTTCCACGCCACACCGTCGAAGCCCTGGCGCGTGATTGGATAGAGCACCGGCGAGGGGTAGTAGTCGGCCGAATGCGTGAACACGTCGATGACGATGTGCGACCACCAGCCGAGCATCGGAATCCACAGGCTGCGCAGCCACGCCCACAGCAGCGCAGTGGCCACACCGGCGATGATCGCGCTGTGCGTGATGCAGTGCAGGTGGTGCGACAGAAACTGCACCGCCTCCGGCAGCGCAGGCTCCAGGCTGGGGGCGGCGCCGGCGTAGCCGGCCAGCGCCGCGGGACTGCCCGCGCCGAACGCCGACCACCACAGCACCGGCAGCATGTGCGGCAGGTCGGGCGCGACGGCCAGCGCGACCGTGAGCGCCGTCGTGCGCGGCGACACGGTCCACCGCCGCCGCGCCAGCGCTACGCCTGCGCCGGCCCACAACGCGTGTGCAAGGATGTCCATCGATGCCCTTCACCGAAGGTCTTGGAGCGCGCCTCGGTCATCGACCCGGCCCCCAGTGCACGTCGACGGCGGCCTGGATCTGCGCCGCATCGGTGATGCCCTTGCGGGTCATGTCGTCGGCGATCTCGGCGGTGCCGAGGCAGACCTCGCAATCCTCGGCCATCCGGTCCTCGAAGCACTGCAGGTTCGAGCGGTGCTCGCCGCGGTTCTCGCAGCCGCACCAACAGTAGAGCCTGTTCAGCACGGCCGGGATCCGCGCCGCGATCCGGTAGCCGCGCTGGACCCGCTCAGCGGAGAACTGCGCGGGGTCGAGCACCTTCGATGCATCGTCGCGTCCGGTGACGACGATGCGCAGGCCGTCTGGCCGCAGCATGCCGACGCTCCATGCCGATCCGTTCGCCGAGACGGCACCGGTCGCCATGCCGGCCTCGCGCCCAGCCTCCGGCACCGGGGCGAGCCACACCGCCAGCACGATGGCGCTGGCCAGGGTCAGTGCACCGACCATGATGGCAGGCAGTCGCGCCGTCTGCGCACCCGTTGCGGCCGCAGGCGCGGCGTGGGCGCGGGGTGCCTTCTTTCGGTGCTTCATCGCGCATCTCCCCAGGCTATGCCACGACGCGGTAGTTGCGCATCAGGCCCGAGTCCTCGTGCTCGAGCATGTGGCAGTGGTAGAGGAACAGACCCGGGTGGTCCGCGAAGCGCAGCAGGATGCGCACGCGCTCGCCCGGCATCACCAGCACCGTGTCCTTCCAGCCGTCGTCGACGAGGCCAGCCTTCACGGTGTCGTACTCGTCCGCGAATCTTCTCGACACCGAACGCTCGATGACGCGGAACTGCAGGCCGTGCACGTGCATCGAGTGCGGCATCACCATGCCCATCATCGCGCCGCGGCCCTCGTTGCGGAACTCCCAGATCTCCTGCGTGCCGAGCTTGACGGTCTCGAGTTCGCTGGCCTCAAGCATGTCGAAGCCCCGGCCGTTGATGCCCCACACCATCATGCCCATCGTCAGCTCGAAGACCTTGGGCCGCGCGTAGTTGACTGCGAACCGCGGCTGCGCGGACTCGATCGTCGACAGGCGCTGTGGCAGCGATTCGTTCCTTGCCGCGCCGCGGCCCACCTTGAACCGGTGCACCGCGAAGGCGGCGCCATCGGCCAGCGCGGCGCTGCCGCCCATCATGTCGCCCATCATGCCGCCCATGTCGATGCCACCTTCGAACGCCAGGCTGCGCAGCGTCAACTCGGTGCCCGGCGCCCAGCGCCCGTAGTCGACCCACAGATCGATGCGTTCGGCCGGCGCGAGCATCACGTGGTCGCGCTGCAGCGGCGCCGCCAGCAGGCCGCCGTCGTTGCCGATCACGGTGAGCGGCGTGCGGTCGCTCCAGGCCAGCTTGAGCGTGCGGCTGTTCGACCCGTTCAGCAGGCGCAATCGGTACGCGCGCCGCTCGACGTCGCGGCCCGACTCCGTGCTGCCGTTGACGACGATCTGATCACCCAGCACGCCCATCATGCCGGCCATCATCGAGCCCATGCCGCCGCCGCCCATCATCCCGCCGCGGCCCATCATTCCGCCGCCGCCCATCGTTCCGCCGCCCATCATTCCGCGGCCGCGGCGGGGAGCCGCAGCGCCGCCCGGGTAGACGAGCTGGTTGTCCGCATCGAAGTTGCGGTCCTGGATCACGAGCGGCAGGTCCTGCGCGCCGCTCGGAAGGCCGAGCGCCGCTTCCTCGTCGTCGCTCACCAGGAACAGGCCGGCGAGGCCGGCATAGACCTGCGCGCCCGTGCGGCCGTGCGGATGCGGATGGAACCAATAACTGCCCGCGCGATTGGACACCGTGAACTCGTATTCAAAGCGGCCGCCGGGCGCGACCGCGAAGCGCGGATGCCCGTCCATCGTGTCGGGCAGATGCAGCCCGTGCCAGTGGATGATGGTCGGCTCCGGCAGCTCGTTGATCAGGTCGATGCGCACGCGCTGCCCGCGGCGCACGCGGATGATCGGGCCCAGGTAGCCGCCGGCGCTGGATGTAAGCGCTTTGGCCTCGCCGCGCGCCAGCTCGCCGCGGTAGCGCCAGACGCGGGTCGGCCGGCCGGGCCGCAGCGCCACCTCGCCTGGCTCGGCGTGCAGCTCGACGTGAACGTCGACCGCGCCGCCGGCCGCGACGGTGGCACCCAGCGAAGGGATGCCGATCGCGGCGGCGGCGCCGGCTGAGCGGATCAGCCATTGGCGCCGTTGCCAGTTCATGATGGCTGCCTAGCAGGCCCGCGTGTCAGCCGGCACCCGCCCTCGGCGCTGCTCGTTCAGGTACGGCGTGGTCGTCGCGCGCGGACCGTGGTCGAGTGCGAGGGCCGTGCGCATGGCGCACTTTTCGGCCGATATGGGCCGGTCCTTCTGGGCCACCTGCGCGCTCCTGTTCTTGCGCGCCTGTTCGATCACTTGCCAGTCGGGGCCGGCGAATGCGGGCAGCATCGTGCTCAGTGCGACGGCGCCGACGAGGGTGGTGAGTAGCTTCTTCATGATGGACTCCGATCAGTAGGGTGAGATAACGCTGGCGACCAGGCGGCGCCAACGGCAGACAGGCAGACAGCGAGAGCTGAGGGGTGCCGAAGGCACCGGCACGGCACGCACCGCTCGGCATGGGCCAAGCCCTGCCGGCAGTGCCGGCGCTTCAATCGCGCAGCACCATGTGCAGCAGGTACAGCGGCGGCCCGCTGTATGGCGCGGCGTTGTGCGCCGCAGCGGGATGCGTCGCGAGCGTGCGCACCGGCGCGTGCCACACCGGATGCGGGGTCGGCAGGGCCGGCATCGCCGCCAGATCCAGTGTCGGGCCGCTGGATTGCGCGGCGGCAGTGCAATGCGCCTGGCACAGCGTCGGCTGGTCGGTGTCGGCCTTCGACATGTCGCAGTCGATCGGCATCGACGCGGACTGCGCCATCGCTCGAGTCAACAGCGGGCAGGCATAGGCAGCTGTCGCGAACTGCGCGAACAGCAACACCGGCAGCAGCATGAAGACGACCCAGCGGCGCATTGGCGTGCGGCGCGACAACGACTGGATCGGATTGCGAGCCATGGCGCGAGAAGGCTGCTGGATCGGGCTGGCGTTTGACTTCATCTGTGGCCACGAGTTCGTCGCAGCAGGAACGTTTCCCTTACGGTCCGGGCGCTTGCGGCTTGCGGAATGCGGCGCGCAGCGCCGGCAGCGCCTTCTCGGCTGCGGCCTCGCCGGCCGCGATCAACCACTCGCGATCGGAAAGCGCCAGATCGCTGGTGGATGGAATCTCCGGCGTGATCACCAGATCGGCCAGCTCGCGCTCGCGCTGCAGGTGCCGGTAGGTGGAGATCGTCATGGTCTGGAACAGCACCGACATGGCACTCGTCAGCGTGGCGTGCTGCGGCGGGTACACCACATCGACGCCGACCACCACGCGCGCACCGAGCAGCCGCGCGGCGCCGGTGGGCAGCGGGCTGGCGATCTGGCCGTCACCGAGCACGCGCCCACCGGCGTGCACCGGCTCATAGAGCCCCGGCATCGCCGACGAAGCGCGCAGCGCACGCGCGGTGTCGCCGTGGTTCAGCAGCAGCGTCTCGCCGTTGTTCAGGTCGGTGGCCACGGCGGCGAAGCGAATCGGCAGCGACTGCAGCGGCGCGCCGATCGATTCGCGCAGGAATGCCTCGAGTCGCTGACCCTTGGCAAGGCCCAGGCCGCCGAAGCCACCGAGCAGCGTCTTGACCGGATCGATGTCGATCAGCGTCGGCAGGTTCAGCCTTGCGGCCAGCGCCTCGATCTCCGCCACCGGCTTGCCCGCGGCGTAGTGCGCGCCGACGATCGCTCCCGCGCTGCTGCCGACAACCAGGTCGGGGCGCAGACCTTCGCGTTCGAGCACACGCAGCACGCCCAGGTGCGCAAAAGCGCGTGTCGCGCCGCCCGACAACACGAGCGCGACACGCTGTGGTGCGTCGAGCGTCCGTGCTTCGAAGCGCGGTTCATCGACCGGCGCGATGTCGCCCGGCGCCTGGCTGGAGATGAAGATCGTGGAGGCGCAGCCGGCCAGCAGCGACAGCATCGCCGACGCGAGGGCGATCGATGCGATGCGCGCGTGGAGCGCGTGCGACCTCATCCTCGTCCTCGTTCATCACCACCGGCGCGCGCCGGCGCGACAGTCCCGACAGCCAGGTAAGTCGTGCCGCCATGGAAGCGCTCGACGATCTGCAGGTTCGGGCACCAATGGAGCAACTGCTGCCATGGACTGCGCAGCCCATGCCAGGTGGTGAGATACCGGCGTGCACCCCACAGCACCCAGGCATTGATCGGCATTCCCCACCAGGGCAACAGGCACAGGCCGGCGGCGACCACGCGCGCACCCGGCTTCGCCCGCGCGAAGACAGCCTGCAACGCCGATTGGTTTTGCTGGACATCGTGTGCATAGACAAACACCAGCGCGTCGGCCGCGCACGGCGCGACGAATTCCTCGACGGGGCAGCCATGCACCTCGACCTGTGCGAGGCCTTGGCTCGCTTCGCGGGCCAATGCAGCCATGTGCGGAGACTGCTCGATGCCGATCACGAGACCTTGCAGTCCAACGAGGCGCGCCATGTCGGGCAGCATGGCCCCCGCCCCGCACGCAACGTCGAACACGGTGTCGCCGACGCGCAGCGCGAGCCGCTCGACGGCTCGGCTGCGCACTTCGCGTATTCTCGAGGTGGCGCGTTCGTAGTCCTGCGCCAGGTCCGCATAGCACCGCAGCGAGGCGTCGCGGTCGGGCCCCCGGCGCAGATTGGCCAACACAGCGGGGCGCCAGTTGAGCCGCTTCGCGACGCCGCCTGCCCGAGGGGCTGTGCATCGAGGCTGACGATCAGATGTGCCGGCAGACATGAAATCTCCAACCAAACGAAACCGGTGGTGTCGTGTCGATCCCGAGCAACGGTGGTGACGTCCACCGAAGACGCGGGCACGGCCAATGCGCCGAGGCAGCGAGGCCGTCAGCGCAGCATCGTTGGGCGGATCAGATGCGGTAGACGCAGTGCAAGATGGCGTGCGGCGGTGCAGCCGCGACCAGTGCACTGATGGTGGCCGGCGCGGGGCGCGGCCGCACTGCCGTTTCCGGCACGGGCGGCGTCAGGTACAGGGCAGCCAGAACCGCCGCGGGTACGCTGGGCTTGGAAACGTCGATCTGTTGGCCGTACTTGCAGTGCTCGGCGCAAAGATTGGGCGCGTCCGGGTCCAACGGAGCGCCCGCGTGACAGCTGGCAGCATCGGCCATCGCCGCGGGCGCGTGCGCTTCGCTTGACTCGTCCTGCAAGTCGGCTTGCGAATGGAGCCGCAGGCTCGTGGGGCACACGTGCGCTGCCACGGCCATTTGCACCGTGAACAGCACGCCGATCAGCCCGCGGGCCACGGTGCGCAACCAGTGCATCCTCATGCGCGCAAGCCTCGCGGTGCCCCGGTGCAGACCCGGGCCACGCCAGCGGTGAACGAGGAACGGCTGGAAGCGTCAAGCATCGGCGTCGGCGCGATTGGGGTCGCGCCACATTCTATGGCGGTCGGGCGACGTGTAGGCGCGAGCGATGATGCACTTGACCGACCGCGACATCGGCGGCATTGTCGTCGGCCCGAGCAAGGAAACGCCCGTGCTGATGTCCGCTGCTGGGCGGTGGCATGGGATCTCACGAGATGCGCTGAGGCGTCAACGGTCCGACCATCACGCCTGTCCCGGCGCTGAGGGTCCGAGTCTGGCACGGCGTGGCCGCTCGTACAGCCACGCGAGGCGCGTGCCGCGAGCGGCCCTCTCGGCTGCGAGTGCAATCGCGATGCTGAACACCGCGAACAGCACCGCCGCCACGCCGGGCTCCAGTGGCGCTCGGCCGAAGTGATCGGTGCTCCATTCGTAGAGGTTCACGATCGCCCACATGGGCAGGAAGAAGCCGACATAGATCGGCAGCGAGTCTTGCCCACAGCGGCGCAGCACATCCAACGCGCGCACCGACTGCAACAGCGCCGCCACGCCGATCACCGCGAATGCGCCGAGGAACCCGAGCAGCAAGCTCACCGCGCGCAAGTTGGCCGCGCCGGAGAAGACCAGCGTCGCGTCAACCGCCACCCAGGCCAGGATCCCCGTCAGGGCCACGCCGCGATGCGCGGCGACCCAGCGGGCGTAGCCGAAGACCATTGGCGCGATCCAGTAGCCGGCAAAGAAGAACACGTAGCGCTCGCCGGCACGGTCGACCTGGCTCCAGGCGGTGTCGATCGGCGCTAGGTACCACGCCACTGCCAGCGTGAACACCAGCCAGGCCGGTACCCGACGCAGCAGCTTCGTGAGCACGAAGTAAAACGCGAGCATCTGCACGAACCAGAGCATCGCAAACGGTCCGTGCGTCATCACCTTGACGAACTCGGCGCCGACGCGTGTGGGCGTTTCGCCTGCCGACCCTATGACAAGCCTGAAGATGAAATACAGCAGGCTCCAGATGACGAAGAAGTAGAGGTAGTGGACGACCTTGGCGTCGGCGTAGGTCCGCCATGGCCGCTCGATCACGCGGCCGAGCAGCAGGCCCGAAATGAAGAAGAAGTCCGGCATCCGGAACGGTCGCGCGAACTCGATCCAGTACTGCATCCACGTCGTGCGCTCGAGCGCCTCGGACACGTGGTTGGTCGTGTAGAAGCTGACCACCGCGACGATGCAGATGCCCTTCGCGTAGTCCATCCAGTCATGGCGAACGGGCCTGGTGACTGCAGCCGTGCGGCCGGCGGCGAGCTGCTGCTCGGTACTCGACACGGCGATGCTCGCCGCGAGGCAACGATCGGAATGCATGTCGTCGTCCCCGTGCCCGCACTCCTGCGAGCGCAGACCGAACGCGGCGCACGCATGGAGTCACGAACACACGTATACCATGCGAGCCGCTCGTGCGGAAGGAGCAATCGGCATGCCTCTTGCGCGGCCGACCTTCCGTACACCATCGGACGCGCACGCCCACCCGACGAATCCGTCGGCGACGCCTTCGGTTCGAAGGGCGCGGCCCCGACGCACGGCCGCGCCCACTATCTCATCGGTCGCGCAGCTCGCCCAGTGTGACGTTCGGCGCGAGCTGGCCGACGCCGCTGCCCGTGTCATCGAAGCGGACGTTGGCCAACCGTCACAGGGGCCGTCGACCGTGCGACGGCGCCCGCCTGTTGCGCAATGCCAGCCTCGACCCAGCCGGCCTCGCCGGAGATGAATGTCAAGCCGTCTGCAGTCACCGGGTTGCGGCGGAATTCAGCCAGTTCCTGCCGCACTTGCGCCCGGGTCATTCCAGTAGCGCTCGTCCCGACGTAGACCCAACCCGGATCGCCGTTGACCTGACGCAGGCCGTCCGCGGTCACAGGGTTGCGCTTCCATGCGGCCAGGTCGGCGCGCACCTGCTCGACCGTCACGGTGGAAGGCATCCAGTGGTAGCTGCCACTCGATTCTCCCTTGCCAGGCGTGAAGCCCGATCCAGCAACCGCCGGCAGCGCGACTGCGCACGATGCCGCAACCACAAAGAGGCGCGCATTCATGATGAGACTCCTGAGTGAAGCGGACTCACTGTTGCCCGCCCAGACGATGCACGCTTGCACCGTGTGGCCACTCTAGGAGTTCATCGCCGACGCGAGGCTGGCATCCCGATGACAACTCTGTCACCTGGTGCGGCAGCTCGAGGTGAACGGGTGGAGCCGGCGCTCTCGTGCCGCCCCACCCTCGCCCCCGCTGCGTGGTGCGACGCGGTCCCGGCTAGAACACGTGGCGGACGCCGATCTCGTAGCCCGTGGACTTGCCGCCCGGCGTGATGCCGGCGGGACCGCCCGGCACGGTGAAAGTCGCGGTGCCCTTGTTGTCGACGGTAGCCACGGTGCCGTAGATGTTCGTGCGCTTGGACAGGTGGTAGGCGTAGCCCAGCGCGATCTGGTTGGCATCCTGCGCATTGAAGACTGCCGTGCCGCCGCTGGCGTCGGAGCGCACGTACGAGGCGCGCAACTCATGCTGGCCCAGCGGCATCGTGGCGCCCACCAGCCAGCGCTTTTCCTCAGCGGAGATCACCTTGTCGATGTAGTAGTGCGCCATCAACTTGACCACGCCGAGGTTGTACGAGCCGGCCAGACCGGTGCTCTTGAACTTGCCGCCGACCACGTCCTGCTGGCCGTAGGAGGCCGCCACATCCACCGGACCGGCCGCGAAGCCCAGGCGCACGCCGCTGTACTTGGCATTCGCCGCACCTTCGCCTGGCGCGACCATCACCGTGCCGTACAAGCCGCCCAGATCGGAGGGCAGCCAGTACGCCACCGAGTTGTCCGAACGGAAGAAGGTGGTCTGGCCTCTGTTGCGGGCCGTGTTGGCGGATCCGCCGACGCCGATGACGCCGAACGGATCGAACGTGTAGGTGAACGCGCCCGACGGCGTCAGGTCACGCCCCATGCGCAGTTCGCCGAAGCGGCTGAAGAGGCTCAACGTCGAGCGGCGCGCGAAGAACTTGCCGTTCGGATTGGTGGTGCCGATGTCGGGGTTGATGTCGGACTCGAGCCAGAAGCCCGCACTCAGACCGCCGCCGAGATCCTCGACGCCGCGAAAGCCGATCCGGTTGCTGCTGTAGCCGCCGTTGCTCAGCGACTTCAGGCTTCCGGTGCCATCGTTCTTCGTGCTGCGAGCGTTGATGTCGACGATGCCGAACAAAGTAACCGACGATTGCGCGGCGGCCGTGCCGGCCGCAAGCGATGAGATGGCGAGAACGAACAGAGATTTTTTCATTGCAACTCTCTCCAAGGTTGACGACGGGGAACGACAGCCTCGACGGTGCATGCGCGCGTGCTCGAACTCGATCGGCCTGCTCGAGGCCATCGAGACACACGCTTGGTATCGAGGTCAGGCGGGAGGCTAAGCAGTGCAGCGCCCGAACTCACCCCCGCATGCGAGAACAGGGCTGCGCACGCTTGCGTCGACCCGTCAAACGACAACTGGTCGTTTGGCCGTTGCCACAGAAGACCGCAAAACGGCTGCACGACGGACTCAGCGTTTTTTCGCACCACTGAGTGATCATGTTTAAGCCGGATAACTTCTTCGTCATCTTTCAGCAAGCATGCGGTCAGGCCTGCGGTTCTATCGTTCGCGCGTGCCAACACACGATGGCGCGCGAGCACTCGCCGGCTATATCCGTCGGGCCGTGTCGCCAGCGCCACGCGACAGACGGAGACAACGATGCGGCGTCAGAACGTTCACCTCATGGCTCAGGCTCGGCACGATCCGGCCGCCAAGCTCGAGTTGGGACGCCGCTACCTGCTGGGAATCGAAGGCCTGCCACGCCACATCGAGACGGGCATCGAGTACCTCGGCCATCCGAGCCTGAAGGACGGGCGCGAGGCCGCTTTCGCGATCTCCGAGTGTTTGACTCTGCAGGAAGTGGTGTCGCACCGGCAGGAGGCGGCGCTGGTTCGCGCGGCACACGCCGGCAGCGCCGCGGCGCAGTTCAAGCTGGCCATCTGGCTGTGCCTGCGCCATGGCCAGACGCAGCCTTGCGCGCGCTGGCTCGAGGCCGCAAGCGCCGGTGGCCATGCGATCGCACGCCGTGCACGGGCCGCGCTGGGCAGCGGTGCGACTTCAGACGACGTGCTGGCGTTTGCTCGGTCGGTCGCTCAAAGTCGCGACCTCGAGATCGATTCGGTCGCCTCGCTTGCGGCCAAGGCCCTGGCCGAGGAACCGGATCTCGATCGCCTGAGCCATTGCCTGCGAATCGCTTTGGCCGTGACGCCTCGGCTCACCACTGCATTGGCGAGCCTTGTCGTCAAGGCCGTGCACCTGTGCGAACGATCGGGCCGGCAGGTTCAGGGACTGAGCCCCGATCAGGTAGAGGCATGCCTCGAGCTGATCGTGACCGAGGACGACCACGGCGCCGAGTACCTGCTGGGCCGCGCCCTTTGCGGCATTGCGTGCGGTGCGGTCGCACCCGCTTCCTTGGTCAGCGGCGGCAATCTGCGCAAGGGCTCTGCTCTGCTGCTCAGGGCTGCCGATGGCGGCTGCCACGACGCGTGGATGCAGCTCTACCGGGTGCACGCCGATCACCGGTGCAGCGTCGCCAACCCGCAGATGGCGCGTTTCTTCCTCGAGAAGGCGGCCATCCAGGGCGACGCCGAAGCACAGCGCCGGCTCGGTGCGTTGATCCTTCGTTCGGCATCGGATCTGAAGAGCTCGGAGCACGGCATTCATTGGCTCTATGAGGCATCCAGGCAAGGTGACAGCCATGCCGCGCGGCTCCTGAAGTCGCTGGTGCTGCCGCTCGAGGGCGACGACGACGAGGCCGACCAGGCCATCGAGGCGATCCGCCACACCGATCCTTGGCTCGCCGTACGGCTTCGCATGTCGCGCGACTTCGGTCTCACCAAGCTGGAAGCTCTGTGCGTGGACCCGATCGATGGCAGGCGCGCCTGGGGACTCGTCGTGGGCAGAAACCGGTTCGTCGAGCAGAACAGGGTCGCCGCGCCACGCGCAGTGCCAGCGCTGCGCCCGGCTGCGTTGGACAACCTGCAACGCGCCGCCGCATTCTTCGAGCAAGCCCAGCGCGACGGCGATCCCTTCGAGGGGGACTGGCGGCGCCGGTCCCTGCGCCAGCGGCGCGCGTTCGATCGACACCAGATCGACGAGGCGATGTTTTTCGCCCGCGTCAGCTCGGCAACACTGGATTCGTTGCGTCAGGGCACGAAGTGGGCGCTGCGGACCAGGCCAACGCTGCAGCTCGCGCTCGCCGGATGAGGCGCGCGTCGTCCAACGTGCCGCGCGCCGGCTGACGACCAACCATGCGCATCCTGGTGGTCGAAGGCGAGCAAAAGCTGGCTGGGTACGTCAAGCGTGGCCTGACGGAACGCGGCCACGTCGTTGACGTTGCGCCGGATGGCCCCGATGGCCTGCACCTTGCCTGCGAAGGGCAGCACGACCTCGTGCTTCTCGATGCGAAGGTGCCCGGGCTCGACGCCATCGAGCTGCTGAGATCCTTGCGGGCTCACAAGCAGACGCCGGTGATCGTGCTCACGGCCGACGACCGCGTGGAGGACCGCGTCCGCCATCTGCGTGCGGGCGCCGACGACTGCCTGGTCATACCCTTTGCGTTCACGGAGCTGCTCGCCCGCATCGAAGCCGTGGCTCGGCGCGGCGCAACGCCGGCGGAGGAAGGCACGGTGCTGTCACTGGGGGACCTGGAGCTGGACCCCGTACGACGCCGCGCTCAGCGCGCCGGCAAGCGCCTGGACCTGACGGTGCAGGAGTTCTCGCTGCTTCATGCCCTGTTGCGCCATCGAGGCGAGGTGCTTTCCCGCACGGAGTTGACCGAGCAGATGTGGGGCATGAACTTCGATCTCGACTCCAACGTCGTCGAGGTCGCGGTCAGCCGCCTGCGAACGAAGCTGGACGATCCATTCCCCGACAAGCTGCTGCACACGGTGCGCGGAATGGGGTACGTGCTCGAACGCCGCGAGCCAGACCCGAAGGCCACGGCCTGACGCAGGCGCTGTCCGCGAGCACAGGCAGATGACAATTTCGTCATCTCGCGCGGCTCGCCTGCGCTCCAGAATATCGGCATGAAGCTGCTCGTCGTCGAGGATGAGGTCAAGCTCGCGGAGTACTTGCGCAAGGGGCTCACCGAGTCGGGCTACGTGGTCGAGGTCGCCCATGACGGCATCGACGGGCTGCATCTGGCCATGGAAGGCGGGCACGACCTGATCGTGCTCGACAGCATGCTGCCGGGCATCGACGGGCTGGCGCTGCTCGCTGCGCTTCGGAAGTCCAAGCAGACCCCGGTCCTGATGCTGACGGCCAAGGTGCACGTCGATGACCGCGTCCGTGGGTTGCGCAACGGAGCGGACGACTACTTGACCAAGCCCTTCGCCTTCTCGGAGCTGACGGCGCGCATCGAGGTGCTGCTTCGCCGTGCGGCACCGCGTCCGGACGCCGCGGAGCCGACGGTCCTTCGCCTGGCTGACCTGGAGATGGACCTCCTGCGGCGGAAAGCCGTTCGGGCCGGCCAACGGCTCGACCTGACTGCCAAGGAGTTCACCCTGCTGGCCTTGCTGTTGCGCCGCCAGGGGGAAGTGCTCTCGCGCACGGAGCTGGCCGCCCAGGTCTGGGACATGAACTTCGACAGCGAGACCAACGTCGTGGAGGTCGCCATCCGGCGTCTTCGTTCCAAGATCGATGCGCCGTTCGAGCGCGCGCTGCTGCATACGGTGCGCGGCATGGGCTACGTTCTCGAGGCCCGCCAACCGTGAGGCGACGCGCGCCGGGCTCGCTCGGACGACGCCTGTCGTGGTGGCTGGCTTTCGAGACGCTTGTGGGCCTCGGAGCCGTGTGCGCCGCCGTCTACGTCGCGTTTGCGATGAGCCTTTCGGCACGCCAGGCCGAGACGCTCACGCAGAAGCAGGCGCTGATCAGACATCTGCTCGAAGAGGCCTCGACGCATCACGATCTTCACGAATTGAAGCACCGGCTCGACGACTTTCTGATGGGGCATACCGACATGGGGTTGGTCCTTCAGGCCGGGAACAACCCACCGCTGTATCGCTCCGCCAAGATCCCGGCTTCGGATTCCACCCGGACTGCCGCCTTCGCCGTGCCGGTCACTCTTGAAGGGATAACCCCAATCAACGCGACGCTCACTGTGGACCTTCGGCCTGACGAGCAACTGTTGTGGCGCCTCGCGCTTGCGCTTTTCGGTGCGGCGGCCGCCGGCGTGTTGCTGGTGTCGATGGGAGGATTCCTGCTCGTACGCCGCGGCCTCGCTCCCGTTCGAGGTCTGGTCGAGCAGACACGACGCCTGCCGACAGACTCCCTTCGGCATCAATTGGACGGATCGGCGCAACCCGACGAGCTCCAGCCCCTTGTCGAGCAGTTCAATGCACTGCTGCGCAGGTTGGACAAGGCCTATGAGCAAATGGAGGGCTTTAATGCCGATGTGGCGCACGAACTCTGCACGCCCCTGGCCACGCTGATCGGTGCCAGCGAACTCGCCTTGCGCAGGGTTCGCAGCATCGATGAGATGCGCGAGGTGCTGGGCTCGAACCTCGAGGATCTGCGGCGCCTGTCCGGCATCGTGCACGACATGCTCTTCCTGTCGCACGCCGACCGTGGTGCCGCGGCACGACGCGAAGCCGTGCCCAGCCTGGCGGCCATCGCGGCATCGGTGGCCGAATACCACGACGCTGCGCTCGAAGAAGCACGCGTCGGTGTCAAGGTCGCTGGCGACGCGGCGGCCGAAGTGGACGTGGCGTTGCTGCGTCGCGCGCTGTCGAACCTGATCGGCAACGCCACGCGCTACGCGACGCCGGGCTCCAACGTGCGCGTGGAAATCACAGTGCCGGATCGGCACGTCCATATCGTGGTGGTCAACCAGGGTCCGACCATCGCGGCGGATCAGTTGCCGCGGCTGTTCGACCGGTTCTTCCGCTGCGACAGCGTGCGAACGACCGGCGAGCACCACGGCCTGGGTCTGGCCATCGTGGCGGCGATCGCTCGCATGCACGGGGGCCGGCCAATCGCGCATTCGGCCGACGGCATCACGGCGATCGGCCTGACGCTGCTGCAGTCCAGCGGTCCGCCGCAGGCGGCTCCGTCGTCGTCATCCCACGGCGTCCGCGCTTGGGTGAGCAATCGCAAGGCGCGCACGCCCGAAGGCAGTTGAGGCTGGAGCCGGGACGATAGATGACACGCCTGTAATGTGGCGGATCGGTTTCCGTCAGCCACCCCTGCGCTAGACTTCGCTCATGTCGCGTGTGCTCAGGCTCGTCCTGATCGGGCTAATGGTGCTTGCCGTTCCCTTGAAGGGAGCGGCGGCCACAGCGATGCTCTCATGCGGCGAGGCGCACCATGGCGTGGGCACCGCGGCCGTGGCGCACGGGCCGCACGCGACGGCGGCCGACGAAGAGCGTGCCGCCGCCCACGCGCATGCGCACGCCGCCCCGGTTGCCGTGCCGCATGCACCGGACGGCGGCAACAACGACTCCGGCGCCGTCGGTGCACACATGCTGAAGTGCAGCGCCTGTGCACCGTGTTGCGCTGCGGCGGCACCTGGGTCGGAAGTCATCGCACTCGCCGAGCCCGACGTCGTTGCAGCTGTCGGCCAGGAAGTCGAGCCCTGGTGCTCCGGCGTCACCGGCGATCTGCCGGACCGACCACCGCGTCCGATCCTCACCTAAGTCCCGATCTCGATCGGCGTTCCTGCGCCGACAGGTCCCGGCCGAGAGCGGCTCCGTGCGAACGTGTGCACGGACCGTCCTGACAATCGTGAGGATTGCATGTCGATTTCAATGTTCCGCAGGTTGACGCCTGCAATGTTGTTGGCCGGCGCCACGCTGGCGTGCGCACAGACGGCGCCGAGAGGCAGGGCCGATCCGCTGGATGCCGCAGCGAGCGCGCCGCGTCTCGTCTATCACTCGCCGCTAGCCGAGTACCGGCGGTTCGCGGAGCAGCCGGTCGCTTCGTGGCGCAGCGCCAACGAGACGGTCAATCGCATAGGCGGCTGGCGCGTGTACGCACGCGAAGCCGCCGAACCCGCCGCAGCGCCGGCTTCCGCCCCGAGGCAGCCCGTGCCAGGCACGGCACCCGCCGCCCCTGGCGGCCAAGAGAAGAAATGAGGAACGCGCGAATGAGTGCTTCTCTTGGAGTTGCGCCGATGCTGCCGGTCGCACGGCCCGCCCGTCGCCTTGCGCGCTACGGCCTGCTCATCCTGGCCGCCGTGGTGTCGGGTTGTGCGAGCTTCTCGCCCGACAGTGGCTTCTCGAAGGTCGAATCCACCGCGAAGGAGCGCCTGGGCAAGGAGGTGCGGTGGGCACGCAGCGAAGCCGACCAGGACATCATCGACCAGCGCGTCAGGGAATTGCTGGCCAAGCCGCTGAGCGCCGAGGATGCGGTGCAACTTGCACTGTTGAACAACCGCGGCCTGCAGGCGATGTTCCAGCAGCTCGGCATCACCGAGGCGGAGTTCGTGCAGGCGGGGCGCCTGCCCAATCCGGGCTTCAGCTTCGGGCGCCTTACGCGCGGCGAGGAGGTGGAGATCGAGCGTGGCCTGCACTTCAATCTCGCGCGGCTGCTCGCGCTGCCGCTGATCCGTCAGGTGGAGGGCCGGCGCTTCGAGCAAACGCAGGCCATGGTGGCGATGAACGTGCTGGTGCTGGCCGCCGATACGCGCAAGGCCTACGTCAACGCGCTGGCCGCTGAGGAGACGGTGCGCTACATGCGGCAGATCCAGCAGGCTGCCGCGGCGACCGCCGAGCTCGCGCGTCGCATGGAGGAAGTGGGCAACTTCAACAAGCTGGCGCGGGCGCGGGAACAGGTCTTCCAGGCCGACGCGGCACTCAATCTCGCGCGGGCCGAACTGGCACAGCGCTCGACGCGCGAACGCTTGACCCGCTTGTTGGGTCTGTGGGGGGCGCAGGCGCAGTTCGTGCTGCCCGAGCGATTGCCGGATCTTCCCAAGGAGACGCGTGACCTGCCCGACGTGGAGCGCACCGCGATCGGCCAGCGGCTCGACGTGCTGGCCGCAAGGCTGGCAACCGAACAGACGGCGAAGAACCTCGGCCTGACCCGCACCACGCGCTTCGTCAACGTGCTGGAGCTGGGCCTGCTGCGCAACAGCTTCAACGAGCCGCCTCCGCGCGAACGCGGCTGGGAGATCAGCCTGGAACTGCCGCTGTTCGACTGGGGTGACGCCCGGGTCGCCAAGGCGGAGGCCATCTACATGGAATCCGTGCACCGCGCCGCCGAGACCGCCATCAACGCGCGCTCGGAGGTACGCGAGGCGTACACGGGCTATCGGCTGGCCTGGGACATCGCGCGCCACCACCGCGACGAGATCGTGCCCTTGCGCAAGCTGATCGCCGAGGAGAATCTGCTGCGCTACAACGGCATGCTGATCGGTGTGTTCGAGCTGCTGGCCGATGCGCGCGCGCAGATCCAGAGCGTCAACAACTACATCGAGTCGCTGCGCGACTTCTGGACCGCGCAGGCCGACCTCGACATGGCGCTCATTGGCAAGCCCAGTCTCGCCGCACCCGCCGGTCCCGCGATCACCGCCGAGCCCGGTGGCGCCGCTCACTGAACCGCAAGGAACATTCATGGTTTCCAGACGCAATCTGATCGGCGGCGCCGGTGCCGTCGCCGCCGCCGTGACCGCCGCCTCCGTCAGCAGGGCGGCGATGGCCGCATTGCCGGAGCCGGTCATCCAGACCAAGCCCGACACGATGCCGCCCTTGGCGCCTAACATCGGCCGGCCCTACAACCCGGTGGTCACGCTCAACGGCTGGACCCTGCCCTGGCGCATGAACAACGGCGTGAAGGAGTTCCACCTCGTGGCCGAGCCGGTGGTGCGCGAGATGACGCCCGGCTTCAAGGCTCACCTGTGGGGCTACAACGGCCAGAGCCCAGGGCCGACGATCGAGGTGGTCGAAGGCGACCGCGTGCGCATCTTCGTCACCAACAAGCTCGGCGAGCTGCACAGCATCCACTGGCACGGCCAGCGGCTGCCCAACGGCATGGACGGCGTCACCGGCCTCACCCAGCCGGGCATTCCGCCCGGCAAGACCTACGTCTACGAGTTCGTCGCGCGCCGCCCCGGCACCTTCATGTACCACCCGCATGCCGACGAGATGGTGCAGATGGCGATGGGGATGATGGGGTTCTGGATCACGCATCCGAAGAACAAGCACCCGTTGATCGAGGAGGTCGATCGCGACTTCTGCTTCCTGCTCAACGCCTACGACATCGATCCGGGCAGCTACACGCCCAAGATCATGACGATGCTCGACTTCAATCTGTGGAGCTGGAACAGCCGCATCTTCCCGGGCATCGATCCGCTGGTGGTGCGCAAGAACGACAGGGTGCGCATCCGCATCGGCAACCTGACGATGACAAACCATCCGATGCACCTGCACGGCCACGAGTTCCTCATCACCGGCACCGACGGCGGCCCCACGCCGAAGAGCACGCGCCAGTACGAGGTGACGGCCGACATAGCGGTGGGCCAGATGCGCCAGCTCGAGTTTCTCGCCGACGAGGAAGGCGACTGGGCCTTTCACTGCCACAAGAGCCACCACACGATGAACGCGATGGGCCACGACGTGCCGACGATGATCGGCGTGGACCACCGTGGCGTGGCACGGCAGATCACCAAGCTGGTCCCGGATTACATGGTGATGGGCGAACGCGGCATGAAGGACATGACCGAAATGGAGATGCCGCTGCCCGACAACACCGCCGCGATGATGACCGGTACCGGCCCGTTCGGCTCTGTCGGCATGGGCGGCATGTTCAGCGTTGTGAAGGTGCGCAAGGACCAGCGCGCGGGCGACTACAGGGACCCGGGTTGGTACAAGCACCCGGCCGGCGAAGTGGCCTACGAGTGGACCGGATCGCTGCCCGATCCGGCTCGCTTCAAGGCGGAAGGCACGGGTTCGATGAAGCCCGTGTCGAAACCTGCCGTCGAGACAGAAGTAAGAGTCCGCAAGCCCACGGGCGGACATTCCGGTAACTGAGCCGATCGTTGCCCCACCCACTCAACAAGGAAGACCCATGAATGCATTCAAGGTACTCGTCCTGACCGCCGCGTTGTCCGCCGGCGGATTGGCCATGGCCCACGGCGAGGAGGAGCATGGCAAGAAGGCCGGGCCGGTCAAGAAGGAGCAGAAGGAATGGGGCATCGCCGGCGATGCCAAGGCGGTGAAGCGAACCATCGAATTGAAGATGACCGACAACATGCGGTTCACGCCCGACAAGTTCGAAGTTCGCCAGGGCGAGACGGTGAAGATCATGATCAAGAACGAGGGCCAGATGCTGCATGAGTTCGTGCTCGGCACGAAGAAGGAACTCGACGAGCACGCTGCGCTGATGGTCAAGTTCCCGAACATGGAGCACGACGAGCCCTACATGGCGCACGTTCCGGTGGGCAAGACCGGCCAGGTGATCTGGACCTTCAATCGCGCTGGCGACTTCGACTTCGCTTGCCTCATCGCCGGCCACTACCAGGCGGGCATGGTTGGCAAGGTCAAGGTTGCGGCAGCCCCGAAGGGAGACGGCCATGCGGGCCACAAGCATTGATCGAGCGCGCCGCCGCCGATGGAACCCGGCAACGGCCACCGATTCACAGCAACGAAACCCATGCGGTTTCACCAATCGATGAAGGAGTTCATTGTCATGATCACGCATCGCAAAGCGCTGCTCTCGACCGCCATCGCCCTCGCAATGTTGGCACCGCTGGTCGCCGCAGCAGACGACTCACACCACAAGGCCGCACCAGCGGCAAGCGCCGCAACCGACATGGCCGACGGCGAAGTGCGCAAGGTCGACCTGGAGGGAGGCAAGGTCACGCTGAAGCACGGCGAGATCAAGAGCCTCGAGATGCCGGGAATGACGATGGTCTTCGCCGTCAAGGACAAGGCCATGCTCGAAAAGCTGAAGACCGGCGACAAGGTGAAGTTCAAGGCCGTCAACGAGGGCGGCAAGTTCACCGTCACCGAGATCCGATCGGCGCAGTAAGGCCGCGGGTTGGATCCCTGTTTGTCCCCTGGAGAGGCAAGCGCCAGGGCGATGAACCATGTCGCATGAACTGCTGAATCTCAAGTATCAGTCGCACGAGACCCTGTCGGTCATCCTGATGGGCTTCGGCATGAGCGCGGTGGCTGTGATCGGGCTCAGGTTGTATCTCTATTGGCGCGATCGACGCGGACGCAAAGCCAAGACCCCGGTTGCTCCAGCGCGCAAGACGGGGCGCAAACGACGAAGGCATCGACAGCGATGAAAGCTGGAGGGCACGAACGTAGCGCTGATGCAACCGCCGGGGTGCTCGCCCCCGCGCCCCAGTGTTCTTCGGCGCTGCCATCGCTGCGGGCTACCTGTTCGAGTGGCTCCGCCCTACCGTTGTGCTGTCCTTTCCTACGCGACAGCGCTCGGCTTGTCCTAGATTGCGCTGTCCGTCGTCCTGGTGTTGTGCGCGGTCGTGCCTCAGTTGCGCGCCGACACGGCGTTCGATGCACGAAAGCCGACGACAGCCATCGTGACGACGGGGGCGTTCAGGATCAGCCGCAATCCAACCTACCTCTCGCTGCTACTGCAGGTCGGCCTTGCATTTGCATCACACGCAACGTGGCTCCTGCTCACCGCTGCAGCCGCAGCGGCAGTCACGCACTGGGGCATCGTTCTGCGAGAGGAGCGCTATCTCGAACGGAAGTTTGGCGACGAGTACCACCGCTATGCCGCCAAGGTTCGGCGCTGGCTGTGACGCGTGAAGCGGCAACGCAAGCCGCAATGCCCTTTTGTGGTGATTGGCGCACGGCACTGGGGCGCGCCCCGTGCCCATCGACGTGCGCCGTCCATTGGTGAGTCATGCCGCGCCGCTGCGTTTGGCGGCAAAGCATCGACGATTGATGTTTGTCAAGTCTCGTCATCTCATGCTCCTGCAGCATCGTTGACGCAGACATCGATCAACAAAGGAGCTGCCATGAAGGTTTCTCGTCTCACTCTCGCCGCGCTGCTCGTGATGGGCACCACGCTCGCCGCCCATGCGCAACAGCAACAACAACCAGGGGCTGCCGCTCAGAAGGAGTCGGGTGCGGCCTCGGCCGACTGCGCCCGGGCGCCGAACAAGAAGCACGAGCACGGCGTTGATCGCGGTGCGGGCAAGCAGGCGATGCAGCCGTGCCCGCAGTCCGATGCCGCATCGAAGCCGGCCAGCAAGCTGAGAAAGACACACGACTCTCGCCGGTCGTCGTAAGACTGAGAGCGCGACGCGTCGCGCTCGGCACTCCTCGTGGCGTCGGTGGGCATCCTTGCTCATGCACTGTGGGTCGGCGCCAGCGCGGAGCAGGCCGCCGAGCCCGCCCGCTGAAGTGGCGAACCGTCACGGGCCGGAGTCGCCGCGTACACTGCCGGCGCTGCGTCCGCCTGCGCCATGCAAGACGCCATCTCACTGCTGATCGATCGCTGGAAGGCGGATCCCCACTCGACCTACGCCAGCTGGTTTCTGTGGGAAGAACGGCTGAAGAACTTTCGCTCGATCCGGCGCGGCATCGGGCAGGTCGTGAGCGACATTCAGGCCGGTACGTTCGGCAACGCGTACCGCGGCTCCACCCTGGAGACCGTCGTCGCGTCGATCGCGGAGCAGCGCCAGATCTTCAAGGGCGCGGACCACGCCTTCCTGTGGAAGCCGAAGCTGCGGATCCCGGACATTTACGAGAACGAGGACAACCAGCGCGCCTTTGCCAGGCTGCTGCACACGTGCAACTGCTGTGACACCGCGGAGGCGGTAATCGATGCGATCCGGCGCATCGACGGCCTGCAGATCAAGGGGCTCGGCCCGGCAGTGGCCAACCTGCTGTACTTCATTCATCCCACGCTGGTGCTGCCGTTCAACACCGCCATCGTGGCCGGCTACAACGCGCTGACGGGCAGCCGCGTGAAGCTCGGCCGCTGGGACCACTACCTGTCGCTGCGCGAGGGCGCGCTGCGCTTGAACGGTATCTATCGCCGTCAGCTATCCAACGATCTCGGTGCGGTCGCTGGAGTCCTTTTCGACGTGGGCAGCGGCCGGTTCGCCGCACCACCGGCCAGCGACGACGCCGGCGCGCGCGCCGCCTGGGAGTCGGACCTCGCCAAGGTGCGCGAGGAATCGGCGGCTGCGCAGAGGCAATGGGCCGCCGAGCGCGAGAGCGACGCCACCCACACGCAGATTCAGGGCTGGCTGCGCGATCTCGGCATCGCGTTGGGCTATGGCGTCTGGGTGGCCGCCAATGATCGAAGCCGGCCCTATCGGGGCGGTCTCCTCGCCGACGGCTGTCTCCCGGATCTGCCGGCCGCTGCATCGACGGGCGGCGAATCGGTGCGGCTCATCGATGTGGTTTGGGTGGCGCCCGGTGGGCACGCCATCGTGGCAGCGTTCGAAGTCGAGCATTCGACCTCGATCTATTCCGGCATCGTCCGCATGCTCGACTTGGCGCTCGGGTCGTCGGTCGGAGCCGATTGCACGATGTTCCTGGTCGCTCCGGACCATCGCCGCGACGAGGTGCGACAGCAGCTGAGCCGTCCCGCGTTCTCGCGCGTGTCCGAGTTGGGTATTCGGTACCTGCCCTACGGCGAGCTCGAGACCCATCGCGAGGCCATGATTCGTTTCGGCAGCGGACTCAAGCCGCTCATCGCAGCGTCACAACGGCTCTGACGCCCGGCGGCGCGTGCGACGGCCGGCACGTCGAGGCCATCACGGATGCCAGCGGATGCCGATGGGTTGATCTTCGTCAACGGCTGCGGTTGCCCGAGATCGCAGCATGTCCAGGCTTTCGAAGCACGCGCCCGAGACCATGTTCCACCACCGTTCGCGCATCCGCACAGTGGCAGTCCATCTGCTGTTGCTGTGGGTGTTTGCCCTCGGAGCCGGTGTCGTGCATGCATGCGGCCTGGCACCGAAGACCCATTCGGCCGACCCCATCGGCCAGGCCAGTCCGGCCGGGGCCGCTCATCATCATGCGAACGCCGGAGCTGGCGATGGGAACGCAATGCATCTGGCAGGCAAAGCCGCGTGCCTCAAGTTCTGCGATGACGCCAAGGCCGTTTCGAGCGTGCCCGACACGAGTGGCGACGCTTCAGCGGCGGGCGTGGCGCCGCTGTGGCCTGTGCTGCGCCCGGATACGCAGGCCGGCGTTGCGCTGATCACCGCGCAGGCACGAGCGCACCGCGACCGGCCACCGCTGCCGATCGCCATCGAGTATCTGCGACTCGCGTTGTAGCGCCTCGCTGGAAAGGCGTGCACCGCCTTTCCTTTGCCATGCGTTCGAGCAACGTTGTGCGGCGCCTTGTTCCGCGCAATCTCAACCAACTCCACGAGTGAAGCCTCGGGTCGAGCACGCTCCAGGAGCACCCAAGATGAATCGCGCTCTGACTTTCGCATTGCAGACTACGGGGGCAGGCCTGCTCGCGCTCGGAATGCTGTGGTGCGTGCAACCGCGCAACGAGCGCTGAACTTTCGAACCACGCCTCAACGGAAACTCGTGATGAAGACGATCGATCCCGAAGCCCAGGGCATGAGCTGCGACTCTTGGACACGGTATTGGGCCGATGCCATGTGGCGATCGCTTGCCACCATGGACCTGATGCGCCAGCGTGCCGACAACATGCTGGACCACCAGGCCGCCGGCATGCCGCCGTTGCTGCACTTCGAGGGCAAGGAGATTGCCGACGCGCGCACCTTTGCGCCGCCGTGCAACTATCGCCTGCTGCAGATCACGAGCTGTCCGCACCACATGGAACGGCATGTTCGACGTGACGGCGTTCCGGTGATCGTGGTCGATCCGCGCGCCGGGCATGGCCCGGGCATCGGCGGCTTCAAGCGCGACTCCGAAGTCGGCATGGCGATGCTCGAAGGCCATCCGACCTACTTCGTGGTGTTCGATCCCGAGCCGGTCGAAGGCCAGACCATGGGGGCCGTCGTCGAAGCCTTGGCTCGATTCATCGATATCGTCGCGGTCCGCCATCGCAACAAGCCGCCCATCGTCTACGGCAACTGCCAGGCAGGCTGGGCGGTCGCGCTGGCGCTGTCTCACTGCCGTCGCGAAGCTGCGCTGGCCGTGCTGAACGGTTCGCCCCTGTCCTACTGGGCTGGGGAAGCGGACGTCAACCCGATGCGCCTGGCTGGTGGCCTGCTGGGTGGCGTCTGGCCGGCGCATCTTGCAGCCGACCTGGGCAACGGGCAGTTCGACGGCGCCTGGCTGGTGCAGAACTGGGAGAACCTGCGACCCGAAGGCGTCTGGAAGAAGTACGACCAGGTGTTCGCACAGCCCGATCGCGAGCACGAGCGCTTCCTGGAGTTCGAGCGCTGGTGGGGCGGTTTCTACAAGTTGGGGCGCGAGGAAATCCTGAGCATCGTGCGCGATCTGTTCATCGGCAATCGCGTCGAACGCGGCGAAGTGGTGGTCGACGGCCACTGCCGCGCCAACCTTGCAAAGTTGCGGACACCGCTGGTGATCTTCTGCTCCAAGGGCGACAACATCACGCCGCCCGCCCAGGCCCTGGGCTGGCTCGCCACGGTCTTCGGCACCACCGACGCGCTTGTGCGGGCCGGCCAGCGCGTCGTCTACATGATGCACGAGCATGTCGGGCATCTGGGCATCTTCGTCTCCGCGGACGTGGCCCAGCACGAGCACCGAGCCATCCTGCATCACGCAGCGGCCATTCGAGCGCTGTCCCCGGGCCTGTACGAAATGACGCTCGATGCGGCGGCCGACAGCGACGAACGGGCGGCGCGCGCCAGCTTCGCGCCGCGACGGATCGAAGACTTGCCGTACGAACCACGCCCGGCGGGCTTCGACAAGGTCAACGACCTGTCGATCAGGCTTGACGACTGGTACAGCCAATGGATCTCGCCGATCGTGAGGTCACTCAGCAACGAGGTGACAGCGCAGTGGCTGCAGTTCTCGCATCCGATGCGTACCAGTCGGCTGCTATGGTCGTCGCGCTTCGTCCCGGGGACGGCGCTGCTGCCGCTGATGTCGACAGCGCTGCAGAGCATGGGCTGCGCCGACGATCAGCGCGAGGACAACCCTTTGTACACGATCGAACGCGGCTGTTCGCAGAGCATCGCCTCGGCGCTCGAATCGTGGCGCCACCTGCGTGACAAGAATGCCGAGTGGACATTCAAGAGTCTCTATGAAGCCTGACAGTGACAACGGCACGGCCAGTGCCGAGCTGCAAGAAGAGTGGATGTCGAACTTCACATTCGACGAGCTGTCGATCGGCCAGGGGGCCACGATCGCACGCACGCTGACCGAGGCCGACGTCGCCGGGTTCGCCGCCGTCTCCGGCGACATGAATCCGACCCACCTGAGCGACAGCTACGCGCAGGACCAGGGGCTGCGCGGCAAGACGGTGCACGGCATGTGGAGCGGTGCCCTCGTGTCCGCCGTGCTGGGTACCGTCTTCCCTGGCCCGGGCACGGTCTATGTCGAGCAACGCATGCGGTTTCTCGGGGCCGCGCGCGCAGGCGACAAGCTCGACATCTCGGTGAAGGTGACGGCGTTGGATCCCGCCACGGCACAAGTGACCCTCGATTGTCTGGTGCGCCGTCACGACGGCGCGCCGCTGATGGCCGGCGAGGCGATCGTCACGGCACCGACACACAAGCAGCGGGCCAGGCGTGCGAGCGGTCTGCGCTGGCACGTGTTCGACGCCGCGGCGGGATTGCAGCGGCTGCTCGACGCCACCGCTCGGCACGACCGCCTGCGCTGCGCCGTGGTGCACCCGTGCGATGTGGAGTCGCTGCGCGGCGCGCTCGAGGCTGCGCGTCATCGCCTGTTCACACCGGTGCTGGTGGCGCCGGTCCGGCGCATTCGCGCCGTGGCGGAGGAAGCGGGGCTGGATCTCGGTTCGATGGAAATCGATGACGTGCCGCACAGCCACGCCGCAGCCGATCGTGCCTCGGAGCTGGCCGCCTCGGGAGCGGTACAGGCGCTGATGAAGGGCAGCCTGCACACCGACGAGCTGATGAAGGCCGTGCTGGCCAGGCCCGAGCTGCGCACCAAGCGGCGCCTGTCGCACGTGTTCCGCTTCGATGTACCCGCGTATCACAAGCCCCTGCTGGTGACGGACGCGGCGCTGAACATCGCCCCCACGCTGGAGGAGAAGGTGCACATCGTTCAGAACGCGATCGACTTCGCCCGCGCACTGGGCAGCGAGAAGCCGAAGGTCGCGGTATTGGCGGCCGTGGAGGGCGTGAATCCCCGGATGGCAGCCACGCTGGATGCTGCCGCGCTGTCTAAGATGGCCGACCGCGGGCAGATCACCGGCGGTTTCGTCGATGGCCCGCTGGCCTTCGACAACGCGATCTCGTCGGAGGCCGCGCGCATCAAGGGCATCACGTCGCCGGTGGCCGGCGATCCGGACATCCTGATGACGCCCGACCTCGTGTCGGGCAACATCCTGGCCAAGCAGCTGGAATATCTCGGAGGCGCCGTGGGAAGCGGCGTCGTGCTCGGTGCGCGCGTGCCGATTGCTCTCACCAGCCGTTCCGATGGCGCGACGGCGCGGCTGGCATCTGCTGCCCTGGCGGTGATACTGGCCCAACGGTACAGGAGCGCCCCGCCATGATCGTGCCCGATCGCTCGGCGCGCGCCGACGCGGTGCTGAGCGTGAACGCCGGATCGTCGTCGCTGAAGTTCGCGCTATACCCTGGCGACGGAGCTGCGGCATCTCCCGCGCTCCTGGCGGGACAGGTCGAGGGGTTGGAGCCGGGCGGGCAGGCGACTGTGGCGGTCCAGCGCTTGGGCCGCGAGAAGACCAAGCGCGCCCTGTCGCCGCGCGCCGGCGAGTCGCATTTCGATGCCGCGTTGCAGGCCGTCATCGGCGAGATCGATCACGAGGACGGCATCCACCTGCGCGCGGTGGCCCATCGCATCGTGCACGGAGGCGACCGCTTCACCACGTCGGTGGTCATCGACGACGACGTGCTGGCCTACCTCGAAAGCGTCGCGCCGCTGGCGCCTCTGCACCAGCCGCACAACCTGGCCGGCGTGCGCGCCTTCCGGCGCGCATGCCCCGGCCTGCCGCAGGTGGCCTGCTTCGATACGGCCTTTCATGCCGGCGTGCCCGAGGTGGAGCAGCGCTTTGCGTTGCCCGAGACGTTCCACCGGCAGGGCATCCGACGCTATGGCTTCCATGGTCTGTCCTACCAGTACGTGACCGATACGCTGGCTTGCATGACACCGCGCTCTAGCGGACGGATGCTGCTGGCGCATCTGGGCAATGGCGCCAGCCTGTGCGCCGTGCGAGGCGGCCGCAGCCTGGCGACCACCATGGGCTTCTCCGCGCTGGATGGTCTGATGATGGGCACCCGTTGCGGATCGCTGGACGCCGGGGTGCTGCTGCACTGGTTGCGACAGGGCATGGATGCCTCCACCCTCGAGAACCTGCTGTACAGGCAGTCTGGCCTGCTGGGGGTCTCGGGCGTGTCCGCCGACATGCGCACACTGCGCGCCAGCGCGGCGCCTGGCGCATCACGCGCCATCGAGCTGTTCGCCTATCGCGTGGTGCGCGAGTGCGGCGCGCTGTCGGCCTGCCTCGGGGGCATCGATGTGATCGGATTCACCGGTGGGATCGGCGAGCATGACGCGATCCTCCGGGCCGATGTCTGTGCCGCGCTCGGCTATCTGGGCGTGCAGATCGATCCGGTCGCCAACGATTCGGCCGATGGCACCACGGTCGCACCGATCCATGCTGCAAACAGTACGATCGAAGTCTGGGTTGTGCCCACCGACGAGGGCCGTGTCGCCGCGCGCGAAGCGCTGATGCTGACGGCGAACGGCCACCGAGGCGACGGGCGCCGATCTTGACGGATATCAATCGCTTTGCGATGCCGCCGGTTAGCCTCTGTACCCAGATCAGCGCCGATGCAGGATCGACGAGATGGTGACGTGGCGACGCAAACTGAACAGGAGTGCAGCGACTGCACTGCTGTTGTTGTTCGCCATGCGCGCCGTTGCAGGCACGGCGCTGTGTGAGCTGTACGGCGAGCACGGTGCGCCACCAGGGACCGCGCAGGCCATCAGCGCACAGGACCGTTCCGCGCCAGCGCAGCACCGAGCGGCGCCGCATGAGCATGGCTCGTCCGGTGAGGCGCCAGCGAAGGATCGCGGCGACCACGCATGCGAAGAGCCGACCTACCTGATCGACGGGACGGGCGCTGTCGCGGTCAAGAAGTTGTCCTTCGCGGTGGGCGACGCCGCCGCCTGCACGTATGCCCCGGCTACCTGGCTGCGGCCCGTGCCGATCGCGGCTCTCACTCGGCCGCACTGTCTGGAGCGGCCGCCGCCGTCGCGCGCTCCGCTGGACATCGCGCCTCGCCTGCGCATTTGACGCTCCGCGACTGCTGGGGGTTGCGGCTGACTGCCTGATCGAGCTTGTCGGGTTCCTCCGCCACAGCCAGCTGGCCTTACCGAGCAGCCGAGACGCTTGACCTGTGCGCTGCACTTGGGTTGAGCATTCAGCCAGGCGCCGCAATTGCCGGGCCAGGCAAACCGATCCATCGAGGGCGCGCGCTATGACGAATCGATCGTTCCAATCCCATCACGCACCGGGCCCCCGCGCGCAGCGCGGCGCCGCGCTGCCGTGGGTCTTCTTCGGCTTCCTGGCGGTAGCCGGTTTCTTCTTCTTCGCCGAGCACCGCGCGCATCTGTTGGGCGCGCTTCCCTTCGTCCTGCTCGCACTGTGCCCGTTGATGCACCTGTTCCACCGAGGCCATGGCGGACACGGCAGCCATCAAGGACACGGCTCGTCGCGACCGGAAGCTGACGGCCGGAGTTCACCGCCGACGCCGCCGACCGCTGCCCGGCCGCCCCACCAACACTGAGCCAACCGCAAGGACTCGCCATGTCGCACGACAACGCACCGGCCTACGGACTGTGGTCCCTGGTCATCATCAATTCGCTCGTCTTCGTCATCTTCGCGTTCAGCTTCGCCAGGCCGCAGTCCAAGCGCGACTGGCGATCGTTCGGCGCGTTTTCGGGATTCCTGGTGGCGCTGTTCGCCGAGATGTACGGCTACCCGCTGACGATCTACCTGTTGTCGGGCTGGCTGGGCACCAAGTTCCCCGGCGTGGACTTCCTGTCGCACGACGCGGGCCACCTGCTCGAGGTGATGTTCGGCTGGCGCGCCAATCCGCACTTCGGCCCGTTCCACCTGCTCAGCGCGATCTTCATCGGCGGCGGGTTCTGGCTGCTGTCGTCCGCCTGGTCGGTGCTCTATGCCGCACAGCGCGCCGGCACGCTGGCGCACACCGGCGCCTATGCGCGCATTCGGCACCCGCAGTACGTCGCCTTCGTGCTGATCATGTTCGGCTTCCTGCTGCAGTGGCCGACCGTGCTGACCCTGGCCATGTTCCCCATCCTCGTCGCGATGTACGTGCGCCTGGCCATCACGGAAGAGCGCGATGCGGCCAAGACGTTTGGCGCCGAATGGGAGGCCTACGCGCATCGGACGCCGCGGTTCTTTCCACGGATCGGCGCATCAGGTCCGACGCACCACCACGCATGACGAGGCCGCAAAGTGATCGACAGACAAGCCGATGGCGCGCACGTCTTTCCCTATGCGCTCGACGCGCCCACGCGGCCGGCGACGCACGAGCAGCACCGCATCGCCGCCGAGGCACAGGTCTGGCGCCGAGACGATGCGTTGTTCGCGCAATGGGCGCAGGGGTTCGGCGTTATCCAGCACGACGACACGACCCAGTCGCGCGTGCGGCGCCTGGTCACCGACTTGCTGGGTCACGATGCCGCGCGCACCGCCGCGCAGTTGTGGCGGTTGCTCTCGGCAGCGGACCGCGTGGCCAGTGCCGCCATGTGGCTGGTGGCGCACATGACCTACGCACGGCGCGTCCACCTGGACGGCGAGCCGCTGGAGGCGTCCGACTTCAAGGCGGCGCCGGACGGCCACACCGGCGGCTCGCTGAACATGGTGCCGGCCTATGTCGGCTACCTGCTCGCCAATGCGCTGACCGGACGGACCCGGTCGTGGCTCATGGGCCAGGGCCACTGCGTCGCCGCGATCGATGCCGTCAACGTGCTCGTCGGCAATCTTCATCCTGAGCAGGCCAGCCGCTACGACGCCACGCAAGCGGGCCTGTCGCGGCTTTGCTCGGACTTCTATTCCTATGCGCTCTCACCCGACGGCGACCCGGGCGTGCCGCTCGGCAGCCACGTCAATGCGCACACGGCTGGCGGCCTGATCGAAGGCGGCTACCTCGGCTTTGCCGAACTGCAGTACGTACACATGCCGCTGCCGGGCGAGACGTTGGTCGCCTTCCTGAGCGACGGCGCGTTCGAGGAGCAACGCGGTGCCGACTGGGCACCGCGTTGGTGGCGGGCCGGCGACTGCGGATTGACCCTGCCCATCATGCTGCTCAATGGCCGCCGCATCGAGCAGCGCAGTTCGATGGCGCAGGACGGCGGTGCCGAGTGGCTTGCCCAACACCTACGGCTCAACGGGTTCGATCCAGTGCTGATCGATGGCACCGACCCGGCGGCGTTCGCGTGGGCGATCATCGAAGCCGAGGCCCGCTTGTCGGCCTGCGCAGCGGCGGCGCAGGCCGGTTCGCTGCACTACCCGGCGGCGCTGCACTACACGATCGCCCAGGCACCCAAGGGTTATGGTTTCCCGGGCGCGGGCACGAACCTCGCGCACAACCTGCCGCTGGGGGCGAATCCCGCCAACGACCTTGCGGCACGCGACGCGTTCAACCATGCGAGCCGCGATCTCCGGGTCTCGCCGGGCGAGCTCGCGGAATCGGTTCGAGCTCTGAGCAATCACGCCGAGCAGGGCCGGGTGCGCGAACGCGACCATGCGCTGTCGGCGCGCCGCGCCGCCTGCGTGCAAGCGAGCTTGCCCTGGCACGAACCGGCTTCGTCCACGGTGGACGTGTCGCCGATGGAGGCACTGGACCGGGCATTCCTGGCCATCGCCGAGGCCAACCCCGGCCTTCGCGTGCGTGTCGGCAACCCCGATGAGCTGCGCAGCAACGGCATGGCGGGCACGCTGGAACGCTTTCGCCACCGGACGACGCGCCCGGAGCCGGGCGTTGCTGAAGCGCTCGACGGCGCCGTGATCACGGCGCTGAACGAAGAGGCCGTCGTCTCGGCGGCGCTGGCGAACAAGGCCGGGCTGAACCTCGTCGTCAGCTACGAGGCCTTCGCGGTGAAGATGCTCGGCGCGATGCGCCAGGAGATGAACTTCGCGCGCCACCAGGCGCTCGCGGGTCGTGCGCCGGGCTGGTTGTCGGTGCCGGTGATTCTCACGTCGCATGCGTGGGAGAACGGCAAGAACGAGCTGTCGCACCAGGATCCGACGCTGTCGGAAGCCTGGATGGCCGAACCCGCGGACCGCGCCAGGGTGTTGTTCCCTCCGGACGCGAACTCGGCCGTCGCCTGCCTGGAGGACTGCTACCGAACGCAAGGCGAGATCTGGGCGATCGTTGCGCCGAAGCGCCCGGTGCCGGCCCGCCTTGACCGTCGGCAGGCGCGCCAGCTCGCAGCCGATGGCGCGCTGCGCATCGTCGGCAGCGGCGCTGCCGGCGAAAGATTGGTCCTGGTCGCGATCGGTGCCTACCAACTGGGCGAGGCGCTACGAGCTTCGAGCCGGCTTCAGACGCACGGCGTCGCCCACGCGGTCGTCGTCGCTCTCGAGCCCGGGCGCCTGCGGTTGCCGCGCGACGACAGCGAGGCGCGGGTCACGCTGTCCGACGAGGCTCTTGGCGCGCTGTTCCCCGCGCACAGCAGCGCGCGCGTCGTCGTGTCGCACACCCGCACCGAGCTGCTGGCCGGCGTGCTGCGCCGCATCGACACCGGGCGCGAAGTCACTCGCTTCCTCGGCTTCAAGAACCGCGGCGGAACGCTGGACACGTTCGGCATGTTGTTCGCGAACCAGTGCACGTGGGCCCATCTGCTCGCGGCCTCGGCCCAGGCGCTGGGCGTCGACGCGGCCGGCTGGCTCAGCAACGGTGAGCTCGCCGCCGTGCAAGGACGCGGCGACCCGCAGGTGCTGCGGTGAGCACCTGGCTCCCATTCACGACTCGAAAGCCTGCCCCATGAAGCTCGACTTCCTCGGTGCCGCCGGCACCGTCACCGGCTCCAAGACGCTCGTCACGCACGAAGGCAGGCAGGTGCTCGTCGACTGCGGGCTGTTTCAGGGCTACAAGAACCTGCGGGTGATGAACTGGGAGCCGTTCCCGTTCGATCCGGCCAAGCTCGACGCGGTGGTGCTGACGCACGCGCATCTGGATCACTCGGGGGCGCTGCCGCTGCTCGTCAAACGGGGCTTCCGCGGCCCGGTGTTCGCAACGCCATCGACGATCGACGTGTGCCGGATCCTGCTACCCGACAGTGCGCGGCTGCAGGAGGAAGACGCGGAGTACGCCAACCGCCACAAGATCTCCAAGCACCGCCCGGCCCTGCCGCTGTACACCGAAGATGACGCCGAGCGCGCGCTGCGCCGACTGGAACCGCTCGCCTTCGAGCAACGCACGGACGTGGCCGGTGTGTTGCATCTGCGCCTGCGCGCGGCCGGCCACATCCTCGGTGCCGGCTCGGCCGAGCTGACCTCGGGCGACACGACCGTGCTCTTTTCCGGGGACCTGGGCCGTCCCGACGATCCGATCATGCGCGCGCCCGCCGCGATCGAGCGCGCCGACCATGTAGTGATCGAGTCGACCTACGGCGACAGGCTGCACGACACGCACGACGCCGAGGCCGCGTTCGGTGATGCGATCAAGCGCACCGCGGCGCGTGGCGGCATCGTCATCGTGCCGGCCTTTGCGGTCGGCCGTGCCCAAGCGCTGCTGTACGCGATACATCGGCTGAAGAAGCGCGGCGCGATACCGGACCTGCCGGTCTTCCTGAACAGCCCGATGGCGATCGACATGACGGAGATCTACCACCGGCATCGTGCGGAGCATCGCCTGTCACCGGAGGAATGCAGCGGCATGTGCCACGTCGCCAAGATGACGCGAACGGTCGAGGAGTCGCGCGCATTGAATGCGCTGCGCTACCCGGCGATCATCGTGTCGGCCAGCGGCATGGCCACCGGCGGGCGCGTGCTCCACCACCTGAAAGCCCTGGGTCCGGACCGCCGCAACACCATCGTGTTCGCCGGCTACCAGGCGGGTGGCACGCGCGGTGCCCGGCTGCTGGCGGGCGAGCGCAGCGTCCGCATCCACGGCGAGGACGTGACGATCGATGCCCAGGTCGTGTCGCTGCCCGGCATGTCGGCGCACGCCGACGCCACGCAACTCGTGCGTTGGCTGGCAACCGCACCGCGGCCGCCGCGCGGCGTCTACCTCAACCACGGCGAGCCGGGACCGGCCGATGCCCTGCGGCAACGCATCGAGCGCGACCTGGGCTGGTCCGCAACGGTGCCCCGGTTGGGCCAGAGCGTGGAGCTCGCGTGATGCACGCAGCGGGCCTGCGCCTGCGTCTGCTGGGCATCGACACCCAGCAGGAGCACGTGATCTACATGCGCCGCGACTGCCACGTGTGCCGCGCCGAGGGTTTCGAGGCGCAGACGCGTGTGGAGGTGGTCCTGCGGGAGCGACGCATCATCGCGACGCTCAACGTCGTGGACACCGACCTGCTGCCGAAGGGCGAGGCCGGTCTGTCGACCCGCGCGTGGCAAGCGCTGAGCGCCGCCTCGGGCGATGTCGTCACCGTGGCGCACGCACCGACGCTCGACTCGCTGAGCGCGATGCGCTCCAAGATCTACGGCCACCGCCTCGACGCGCAGGCGCTCGACGCCATCGTCGGCGACGTGGCCGCGGGCCGCTACTCCGACATGCACATCGCGGCCTTCCTGAGCGCCTGCGCCGGCGGCCGCATGGACCTGCAGGAGACCATCGACTTGACCGCGGCCATGGTGAACGCGGGCGAGGTCATCGACTGGGGGCGCGGTCCGATCGCCGACAAGCACTGCGTGGGCGGTCTGCCGGGCAACCGGACCACTCCGATCGTGGTGGCGATCGTCGCCGCGGCCGGCCTGACGATGCCCAAGACCTCGTCGCGCGCGATCACGTCGCCGGCCGGCACGGCCGACGTGATGGAAACGCTCACGCGCGTCGATCTCGACTTGAAGGCGATGCGCCACGTGGTCGAACGCGAAGGTGGCTGTTTCGTCTGGGGCGGCGCGCTGACACTGAGCCCGGCCGACGACGTGCTGATCCGGGTGGAGCGCCCGCTCGACCTCGACAGCGATGCCCAGCTCGTCGCCTCGGTGCTGTCGAAGAAGATCGCTGCCGGCGCGAGCCACGCGCTGATCGACATCCCGGTCGGTCCGACCGCCAAGGTGCGCACCGAGGACGATGCGCACCGGTTGCAGGCCATGCTGGAACAAGTGGCCGCGGCGCACGGCCTGCATCTGAAGGTGCTGCGCACGCGCGGTGCCCAGCCCGTGGGCCGCGGCGTGGGTCCCGCGCTCGAGGCGCACGACGTGTTGGCCGTGCTGCGCGGCGCGGCCTCGGCGCCCGTGGACTTGCGCATGAGGGCCCTGGCGCTGGCCGGCGAATTGCTCGAGTTCTGCGGCCACAGCGCGCCCGGCACCGGCCACTCCGAGGCTTGGCGCTTGCTGGACAGCGGCGCAGCATGGGACAAGTTCCAGGCCATTTGCGAAGCGCAAGGCGGCCTGCGCGAGCCGGGTGTCGCGCCGTTGCGCGAACCGGTCCTGGCCGAGCGCAGCGGACACGTCAGCGCGATCAACAGCCGTCGGCTCGCGCGCGTGGCCAAGCTCGCCGGCGCACCGGGCGCGCCGACCGCCGGGCTCGTGCTGCACGTGCGGCTCGGTGACCGCGTCGAGCGCGGCATGCCGCTGTTCACGCTGCACGCGCGCGCCGCCGGCGAGATGGCGTACGCGCGCGGCTACCTCGCGACGCACCCCGTGGTCGCGCTGGCCGACGAGATGACGCCGTGAAGCCCGCCGTGATCGCGATGCCCGGCAACGAGCAGCTCGCCGATGAGTTGGCCGCCGTGTTGTCACTGGAGCGTGCGGCGGCCACGGTGCGGCGCTTTCCGGACGGCGAGTCGCACGTGCGCATCGAGGCGCCGGTCGCCGGACGCGCCGCAGTCATCGTCTGCACGCTCGACCGACCCGACGACAAGCTGGTGCCGTTGCTGCTGCTGGCGGCAGCGGCGCGCGAATCCGGCGCCTCTTCGGTGGGCTTGGTGGCACCGTACCTGCCCTACATGCGACAGGACCGTCAGTTTCATCCCGGCGAGACGATCAGCGCCCAGCATGTCGGCTCATGGATCTCACGCTACGTCGACTGGCTGGTGTCGGTCGATCCGCACCTGCACCGCATCGCGGACCTGTCGCAGGTCTACAGCGTTCCGTCCTCCGTGGTCCATGCCGCGGGAAGCGTGGCGACGTGGGTCAAGGCGAACGTGCCCAATCCCCTGCTGATCGGCCCTGACGAAGAGAGCGCGCAGTGGGTCGGCGACGTAGCGCAGCGCGCCGGCGCGCCCTTCGCTGTACTGACCAAGACGCGGCACGGTGACCGCGACGTAAAAGTCTCCGTGCCCGAGGTCGAGCGCTGGCGGTCTCATACGCCGGTGCTGGTGGACGACATCGTCTCGACCGCCCGCACCATGATCGAAACGGTCAGCCATCTGCGCCGGGCCGGGCTCGCCGCGCCGGTGTGCATGGCGGTGCACGCCGTGTTCGCGCAGACGGCGTTCGAGGACCTGCTCGCCGCCGGCGCGGCCGACGTCGTGAGCTGCGACACGATCCGCCACGCCTCCAATCGCATCTCGCTCACCGCGCCCGTCGCCGACGCCGTGCGCACACGGCTGCGCTGATGCCCGCAGCCGAACCGGAGACTGCCATGTCATCGATCCACGCCAGGCTCATGGGTCTCTTCGCGATGGTGCTGCTCGCATTGGCACCGTCCATCGCCTCGGCGCAGCAACGGCTGCAGCGCGACGGCGTGGTGCTGTACTGGGGTCTGGTGCCGGCCGCCGTCGTGTCGCAGAAGCACGCGCTGGAGGACATGCACGGCATCGTGCCCAAGGATGGCGGGCAGAACCACCACCTGGTGGTTGCACTGTTCGACGCGAACGGCAAACGCATCGAAGACGCCGTGGTGCGGGCGCAGCTCCATGAAACCGCGATCGTCGATGCGCCGCCGAAGTACCTGACGCCGATGGTCATCGACGGCCATGCGTCGTACGGCCAACTGTTCTCCACGGCCACGGCGGGTCCGTATCGGTTTCGCGTCTTCGTCAGGCTGACCGGCCGAACATCCGACATCGAGTTCGCCATCTCGGCCTGGTCACCGCACCGCGAGGCCAAGTGATGCATCGGCCTCGAAAGACAACCCTTTTGGAAGGAGCTCCCCATGCCCTCGCGCCGCTTCACCACCTCTGTCGGGGTGTTCATGGCCTTCGCCGCGATAGCCGCGTTCTTCTTCGTCGCCGAACACCGCGCCCACACGTTCGGTCTCTTGCCTCACCTTCTGCTGCTGTCGTGCCTGGTGCTCTTGTACCTCTCCAGCCGGGGCGAGCCGACGCAGGACTCGAACGGCCACGCGCCGAATGCATGAAGGCAGACCACTCGTGAACACTACGATGAACTTCGAGGTCGGCGGCCTGGTGTCGTCGATGTCTGCCCGCGGGGTCGAGAAGCAGTTGTCTCGCCTGCCCGGCGTGACGGCCGTGCAGGTCAACTACGTCGCCGGCTCGACCAGCGTGACCTTCGACCCGCAGCGGACCACGCCCGAGGCCATTCGCGCCGCCATTCAGGACTGCGGCTACCACTGCGCCGGCGAGACCACGCCGCGGCACGTCTGTGCGCCGCACGGCACGAGCGCCAAGGAACCTGCCCACGTCCATGAGCATGCCGCCCATGGCGTCGAGTCGCCTGCCCCCGGGCACCCGGTGGACCACGGCGCGATGGATGCGATGTCCCACGAGATGGGGCACGGCGCGGGCATGGACGCGCGCGGCATGGCACGCGACATGCGCAACCGGTTCTGGATCTGCCTCGCGTTCACGCTGCCGATCTTTCTCTATGCCCCGATGGGCATGGACTTCATCAGGCTGAGCCCGCCGTTCGGACTGCAGTTGAATCTCTGGTTGTTCCTGCTGGCCACCGGCGCGGTGATCTACCCGGCCTGGCCGTTCTTCGTGGCCGCCGCACGCGCACTGCGCAACGGCGTGCTCAACATGGCCGTGCTGGTCGTGTTGAGCGTGGGCACGGGATACCTCTTCAGCGTGGGTGCCACGTTCTTCTTCGAAGGCGTGCAGTTCTACGAGGCCGTGTCCGTGCTGCTGGTGTTCATCCTGCTCGGCCACTGGCTCGAGATGCGTGCGCGCGCGGGAGCCTCCGAAGCGATCCGCGCGTTGATGGACCTGGCGCCGCCGAAGGCCACCGTCGTGCGCGACGGCGTCGAGGTCACGCTGCCGACCGCCGACGTGTTGCTGGGCGACATCGTGCTGATTCGACCCGGCGACAAGATCCCGGTCGACGGCGAGGTGCTCGAGGGCGGTTCGCAGGTGGACGAATCGATGCTCACCGGCGAATCGATGCCGGTCAGGAAGTCGATCGGCGACAGCGTGATCGGCGCGACCATCAACAAGAGCGGCAGCTTCCGCTACCGCGCCACCAAGGTCGGCGCCGACACGGCGCTGGCGCAGATCGTCAAGCTCGTGCAGCAGGCGCAGAACTCCAAGGCACCGGCACAACTGCTGGCGGACAAGGCATCCCAATGGCTGGTCCTGGTGGCCTTCCTGATCGGCCTGGCGACCTTCGGTGTCTGGTATTTCGCGATGGGCCAGACCGTGCTGCTGGCGCTCACGCTGACCATCACCGTGTTCGTGATCGCCTGCCCCGATGCGCTCGGGCTGGCCACGCCGATGGCCGTGATGGTCGGCACCGGACTCGGTGCGATGAACGGCATCCTGTTCAAGAACGCCTCGGCGCTCGAAGACGCGACCAAGCTCGACGTGGTGATCTTCGACAAGACCGGCACGCTGACCCTCGGCCAGCCCGAGGTGGTGGATCTCGTCGCCGCCGCCGGCGTCACGGCAGACGAGCTGCTGATCGTCGCAGGTTCGGTGGAGAAGCTGTCGGAGCATCCGCTGGCGCTGGCCGTGCTGAAACGCGCCAAGGATCTGCCGCTCGAACCGGTGAGCGCATTCACCAACATCGACGGCATGGGCACCGAGGCGGTCGTTCGCGGCCAGCGGGCATTGCTCGGCAACCGGGCGCTGATGGATGCCAACGCGGTGGACCTCGACGGGCTGCATGCCCGCTCGAACGAGCTGCAAGGCCAGGGACGCACGGTGGTCCACGTGGCCCACGGCGGCCGGCTGATCGGCCTGATCGCGATCGCCGACGCCGTGCGCCCCTCCTCCGCCGATACCGTGAAGGCGCTGCACGACAAGGGCGTGCAGGTCGCCATGCTGACCGGTGACAACCAGGCTACGGCCGAACGCATCGCCAAGGAACTCGGCATCGACATCGTCCTGGCGAACGTGCTGCCGGGCGACAAGGCCGCCAAGGTCAAGGAGCTGCAGGCGCAGGGCCGACGCGTGGGCATGGTCGGCGACGGCATCAACGACGCGCCGGCACTGACCCAGGCCGATGTCGGCTTCGCCATCGGCGCCGGCACCGACGTGGCCATGGAAAGCGCCGACGTCGTGCTGATGAAGAGCGATCCGTTCGACGTCGTCGGTGCGATCGAGCTGTCGCGCGCAACGCTGCGCAAGATGCACCAGAACCTGTGGTGGGCGGTGAGCTACAACGTGGTGGCCTTCCCGCTGGCGGCCGGTGTGTTCTACCCGTTCACGATCAGCCCCGAGGTGGCGGCGATAGCGATGTCGGGCAGCTCGGCACTGGTGGCCATCAATGCCCTGCTGCTCAAGCGCACGCGCCTGACGGGCATTCGCAGGGTGCGTGCCACCGGCGCTGCGCTCGAGCCCTCAACGGCAGGCGCAGCCGCGGCGGCATAGTGGGTCGCGCCGTGACTCAGCCCGGCCTGACCCTGACGCGCGCTGTCGAGCAGCGCGAGTCGGCCATGGCGATGGCACTGCTCGGCGCGATGGTGTTCGTGGTCTCGCTGGGCTACGGCGTTGGGCTGCCGCTGATTCAGCCTTACCTGGCGCAGTACATCGGGCCGGATGCGCCGCGGCGCCTGGCTTGGCATGTCGGCATGCTGGGAGGCGTCTACACGTTTGCAGTCTTCCTGTTCGCGCCCTGGTGGGGTCGTCTGTCCGATCGCCACGGCCGACCGGTGGTGCTGATGGCGGGGTTCGCCGCGTTTCTCGTCGGAAGCGCAGCCGCCGCGCTGGCGCCCAGCCTCGGCGCCGTCTACGGCGCCCGCCTGCTGGCCGGGGCGGGCGCGGCCGCGATCGTGCCGACCGCGCAGGCCTACATCGCCGACATCAGCACGTCCGCCGATCGCAACCGCCGGTTCGTGCTGCTCGGCGGCGCATCGTTCGTCGGTTTTCTCGCGGGGCCTCCGTTCGGCAGCTGGCTCGCCGGTCCCGTCATGGGCATGAGCCTCGGGCAGATGCCGAGCATGGTGAACTGGCCCGCGTTGCTGATCGCCATGGTGGGCGTACCGCTCTTGCTGCTGACGCCCGGCGGCCTCGCACGCAGTGGCGCGCCGGCCGCAGGAGCGAGCGCACCGCCGGCCACGACGCTGCGCCGCCGCTTCGTGCTGGCATCGATGGTGCTGGCCGCGCTGGCGTCGTTCGCCGTCGGCACCTTCGAAGTCGGCTTCACCCTCCTGGGAGGCCAGACGCTCGGGCTCACCGGCAGCGCGATGGCCGTCATGTTCGTGACCTGCAGCGTCGCGATGCTCGCTGCCCAGTCGGCGTTGCTGTTTCCGGCCGTGCGGCGGCGCATCGATCAGCGCTGGGTTGCCGCCACCTTCGCCGCGTCGGCCCTGGCGCTGGCCTTCATGGCCGCGGTGTCCGATGCGGGCGCGCTGGGCCTGCTGATCGCCGTGGTGGGCACCGGTGTCGGATTGATCGCGCCGGTGCTGTCCTACGAACTGCTGGAGCGTGATCGGTCCGAAGCCGGAAGGCTTCTCGGCAGGCAGGCCGCGGCAGGCAATCTGGGCCAAGCCCTCGGCTCGTTCAGCGCGGGGTCGCTGTTCGCATTGCACCCCGCGGCACCGTTCGGGCTGGCCGCACTGGTGTTGCTGTTCGGCGCCGGCGCAGCGTACGCGCTGTGGGGCGCGGCACGCGACGACGAGATCGCGTCGCAGGACACGTCGGGAGTCGTGCATGACGGCTGACCGCCAAGGCGCCAACGACGACCGATACGTTCCGGCCCTGCGTTTCCGCTGGCTGACGCCGGCCTACGACGCCGTCGTTGCCGCAACGACGCGCGAGCGCCGCTTCAAGGAGGCGCTGATGGCGCAAGCGCGTCTCGGCGCCGGACAGCGGGTGCTCGACCTGGCGTGCGGCACCGGCACACTGGCGGTCTGGATCAAGCAGCGCCACCCGGACCTCGAGGTGAGCGGCATCGATGGTGACCCGGCCATCCTGTCGATCGCGCGTGGCAAGGCATCGCGGGCAGGCGTGCCGATCCGCTTCGACCACGGCCTGTCGCACCAGATGCCGTATGCCGACGCCAGCTTCGATCGCGTGCTCTGCAGCCTGTTCTTCCACCACCTGTCGTGGCAGCAGAAGCAGCACACCGCGCTCGAGATCCACCGTGTGCTGCGCCCCGGTGGCGAATTGCACGTGGCCGACTGGGGCCGCGCCAGCGGGCCGCTGATGCGCGCCGCCTTCCTGGCGATCCAGTTGCTCGACGGCTTCGCGAACACGCGCGACAACGTCGAAGGCCGGCTCGTCGAGCTGTTCCAGACTTCGGGCTTCGCCGACGTCTCGCAACCGCGAACCTTCGCGACGGTCTTCGGCACGCTGGCGCTGTACCGGGCGGTGAGGCCGTCGTGATGCGCTTCATCGGCACGGCGCTCGAATTCGCCCACAACCTGGGCGTGCGCCGTTGTGTGAATCGTCTGTTCCCCTATGCCGACTGCTGGTGGTACCCGCCGCTCGCAGCAGCGCTGTCGGCCGCTGCCACATTGAGCCTGTCGGTGCCGGTCGGTCCGCTGCTGACGGCGCTCGTCGCGTTGAACCCGCGCCGCTGGCGCGCGCTGGTGGTGTGGTCGGTGCTCGGCAGCTCGGTGGCCGGAGCGCTGTTCACGCACTTGCTCGGGCACTTCGGCATTGCCTGGATCAACGAGCGGCTTCCGCAGTTGGCGTCCTCGAAGCACTGGCACTACCTGGTGAGCTGGGTATCGGACTATGGTTTCGTCACCCTGACGGCGATCGCTGCGTCGCCCTTCAGTCAGACGCCTGCATTGATCCTCGCGGCGCTGCTGGGCCTGTCGTGGCCCGCCGTGTTCGGCGCGCTGCTGCTCGGGAAGGGCCTGAAGTACTCGCTCGTGGGCGCGGTCACCGCCCGCACGGCCGGGATCGAGGCGCCCATCGAGCTGTCCGACAGGCCCGTCCTGCCGTAGCTGCGTCACGCCTGCTCATGGACATCACCGCCTTCCATCTGCTGGCCATCGCCGCCATTGCCCTGCTGGCCGCCCTGCTCTCGGTGGTGCTGTTCGAGCCCGGGCTCGCCTATCGCATCCATGGTGAGCTGCCACCTTGCGCCAGCCATGAATCCAGGGGACTGATCGCGGCGTTGGTGGACAGCGCGGTCATGCCGGCGATGGAACTGGAAGTGCTGACCGATGGGCAGGCCTTCTATCCGGCGCAACTGCGAGCCATCGAGGAGGCGCGTCACAGCATCCACCTCGAGGCTTTCGTGTTCCATCGCAGCGCGATTGCCGATCGCTTGCTGGCCGCGATGGCGGCGCGCGCACGGGGCGGCGTCAAGGTTCGGCTGATCATCGATGCGATCGGGTCCCTGCCGACTCCCGACTCGTACTTCGCCGATCTTCGGCGTGCCGGCGCAGAGGTGGCTTGGTACCAGCCCGTGCGCTGGCACACGCTGAAGCGCTTCAACAACCGCACGCACCGCGAGCTGCTGGTGATCGACGGTGCCACCGGCTTCATCGGTGGTGCCGGTGTGGCCGCGTGGTGGGACGACGGTGGCCGGACAGGCGCGCCCTGGCGCGACACCATGGTGTGCGTGCACGGTCCGTTGGCCTCCGCACTGCAGAGCTCATTCGCGGAGAACTGGCTCGAGAGCACCGGCGAACTGTTGACGATGCAGCAGGACTTCCCATTCTGTCGAGCGCTGCTCGAGCCCTCCGCTCCGGCCGCCGCGCACGGCCTGGTGGTCACCAGCGCACCTTCGGCCGGCAAGGCCACACGGGCACGCATGCTGTTCCAGGTGCTGCTGGCCTCGGCCCGCCGTTCGATCAGCATCGCCTCGCCGTACTTCCTGCCGGACCGCAGCGTGCTGCGCGAGTTGGGCGCCGCCGTGCAGCGCGGCGTGAACGTCCGGATCATCGTGCCGGGCGTGCTCAACAACCACCCGATCGCGCGTCGCGCGAGCCGGCGGCGCTATGGCGCCTTGCTGCGGGCCGGCGTGCAACTCCACGAATATCAGCCGGCGATGATGCACGCCAAGATCATGGTCGTCGATCAGGTCTGGTCGGTAGTCGGCTCGACCAACTTCGACAATCGTTCCTTCGGACTGAACGACGAGGTCAACCTCGCGGTGCAGGATCCGAGCCTGGCTCGGCGTTTGGAGCAGGCCTTCGAAAGCGATCTGGCCTGCTGCGTGAACGTCAGCGCGGCGCTCTGGCGGCGATCGAGGTGGGAACGAGTGCTCGCAGGCGCCGGCGCTCTGCTGGAGCGGCATCAATGAATGCCGTCGGGCCCGACGGCACCTGCACGCTCCTGCGCGGCGTGCCTCACGTGCGTTCACTTCGACGCGGCAGCCAGCTCGCGGTGCAGCATCGCCAGGGCGGCATTTTCATCCGCCGCCTGCTGGTACGCGCGTGCCAGGTTCTCACAGTGCTGGGCCAGTGCGAGATGCTCCTGCGGGCCGCTGGCCGGCGACGTGTTCCTCCGGTACGTGGCGGCGTAGCCCTGATGCCGCCGCGCCGCCGCCGCATCCGCAGCGGCCTGAGCTTCATACCGGGACGCGAGGGCTTCGTGGTCCACACGGCCGCTCGCGTTCTCGATCTTCTGGTCAGCGCCTGCGGGCACCGCCGGCCCCTGAGTTGCACAGCCGCCCAAGGTGATCGCCACGGCGAGCGCGAGCACAGACCGTGTCGCTACGCATCTGAACCGACTTGTCATCGTGACCTCCATCAGTGGGTCGAGCTCGATGCATCAACTGTGTCTCGAAAGCGGACGGCGACATTGACGTGGGTCAACGCACAGCGCGGCGCACCGCCCGATGCTAGGCACCCAGCGGCGGCTGTGAGTTCGAACGCATACGAGCGCGGATCGGAGCTCGCTCCACGCCGTCCACGGAGAAGACCATGACCTACGACATCGTCCACATGATCGGAATGACCTGGTTCTGGTGGCTGTTGTGGCTGGCTTTGGTGGCAGCGGTCTACTTCACGCCCCGGCGGTCTTCCGGTCGCCGCGGCAAGTCACCAAAGGAGGAGACCACCGACGAGATGCTGCGTCGGCGCCTCGACTCCGGCGAGATGACGAAGCAGGAGTACGAGCGGTACAAGACGCTGCTCGAGCGCGACGCATCGAGCGCAGGCTGAGGAGGACTGGCTCATGGAAGTGCTCGATCTCTCAGGCCTCAAGGGGCTGATCGTCGGTATCGCCAATGCCGAGAGCTTGGCCTGGTCGGCTGCGCGCCACTTCGCCGGGGCCGGCGCCGAGCTCGCGATCACCTACTACAACGACAAGGCGCGCCCCTTCGTCGCGCCGCTCGCGGAACAAGTGGCTGCACCGCTCCTGCTTCCCTGCAACGTCACGGTACCGGGCCAGTTGGAGGCCGTGTTCGATGCCATCCGAGGCCGCTGGGGCCGGCTCGATTTCGTTTTCCACTCCATTGCGTCGGCGCGCAAGGAAGACCTGCAGGGGCGACTGATCGACTGCTCGAGCGAGGGCTTCGCCGAGGCGATGCTGGTGTCGTGCCATTCGTTCATCCGCATGGCCCGGCTGGCCGCACCGCTGATGACCGAAGGCGGCAGCCTGACCACGCTGAGCTACTACGGTGCCGAGAAGGTGGTGGAGCACTACAACGTGATGGGACCGGTGAAGGCAGCGCTCGAAGCTTCGGTGCGCTATCTGGCGCACGAACTTGGCCCCAGCAATGTTCGGGTGAACGCGATCTCGGCCGGCCCGGTGAAGACGCGCGCCGCCTCCGGCATCAAGCACTTCGACGAACTGCTCGATGAGGCCGCGCGCAAGGCCCCGCAGCGCCGCGTGGTCGAGGCGTGCGAGGTGGGTCGCGTGGCGCTGCTGCTGGCAAGCGCCTATGCGTCGGCGATCACCGGCGAGGTGGTGCACGTCGACGCGGGCTACCACATCGAAGGCATGGTGTTCCACTGACACCGCGAGCGTTGCATGGCGCGCACGATCGATGTCCAGCCCGCCTCCTCGCTGCCGATGGAGTCGCGTGACTTCGAGATGTGCGAGCACAAGGGCGTCGGTCATCCCGACACCCTCACCGACGGCATCTGCGAAGCCGCCTCGCGCGAGCTGTCGCGCCGCTACCGCAGCACCATGGGTCGCGTGCTGCACCACAACCTGGACAAGGGACTGCTGCTCGCCGGCCGCAGCGAGGCGCGCTTCGGCGGCGGCCGCATCGTCGAGCCGATGAAGTTCCTCATCTGTGGCCGCGCGACACCACTGGCTGCGGGTGACGACGCCGGCGCGGTCGCGATCGCTGCGGCGCGCAGCCATCTGCTCGAATGCATCGCCTTCGAGGCGGCCGCCGATGCGATCACGGCGCACATCGGGTCCACCAGCGCCAGCCTGCAGCAACTCTTCGCCCCGAGCGCCACAGTCGCGCGCGCGAACGACACCTCGTTCGGCACCGGCTTCGCGCCGTACTCGCGGCTCGAACGCATGGTGCTGGACGTTGCCCAGGTGATTCGCTCGCCGGGATTCACGCAGGCGTTTCCCGCTGCAGGGTTCGACTTCAAGGTGATGGGCTGCCGCCTCGGCGAAGCGATCACGCTGACCCTCGCACTTGCCTTCGTCGACCGGCATGTGGAGAGCGTCTCGCACTACTTCGCGCTGAAGCAGGCGATGCACGACCATCTGGCGGCGTCGCTCGCAATGCCCGCTCGGCTGCACATCAACCGGCTCGACGATCCGCACGCGCAAGACGAATCCGGCCTGCACCTCACGGTATCGGGCCTGAGCGGCGAGATGGGGGACGACGGCCAGGTGGGCCGCGGCAACCGCGTCAGCGGCCTGATCACCCCGGGCCGCGCGATGTCGATCGAAGCCGCCGCGGGAAAGAACCCGGTGTCGCATGTCGGCAAGCTCTACAACGTGCTCGCCACGCTGATCGCGCGGGACATCCACGCCAACGTCGAGGGTGCCGAGCAAGTCAGCGTGCAACTGCTGTCCGCGATCGGCGAGCCGATCGACCAGCCCGAGCTCGCCGGCATCGAGATCCAGGCGCCTGGGGGTTTGAGCAAGGCGCTGCGATCGCACGCCGCGCAGATCGCCGACGCGTGGCTGGCGGATCTTCCACGAGTGACCCAGTCGATCCTGGATCAACGGATCGCGGTGTACTGACTCGGCAAGCAAAGGAGTCGAAGCATGAACACACTGGTCGACGCAGCCGTGGCGCATGTCGATCCCGTCTGCGGCATGTCCGTCGACGAGGCCCACGCTGCAGCCCGGCTGCAGCACGCGGGCAAGGACTACCTGTTCTGCTCCACGCACTGCCTCGAGAAGTTCAAGGCCGATCCCGCCCGGTACGGGGCCTCAGCGCCTGCCGTCGGCCCGGCGCCGGCGGCGACGCAAGCCGCCTCTCCGGGTGTTGCCGACCGCGGCATGCCGATGCAGAGCGCGCTGCGCCGCGGCACCGCGGGCCAGGCGAAGGACCCGATCTGCGGCATGGTGGTCGACAAGGCGACGGCGCTGCGCACCGAACGTGCGGGCCGCAGCTATTACTTCTGCAGCGCCGGCTGCCAGCGCACGTTCGAGTCGCCCGAGCAGGAGCTGAAGTCGATGCGGACGCGCGTGGCGATCGCCCTGACCGGCGTGCTCGCGCTGGCAATCATGCGCGCCGGCGCCTTCATCGCCCTGGCCACCGGCGCCACGATCATCACCTGGGTGCCGATCCCCGCGCTGCCCTGGTTCACCTGGGGCATGTGGCTGTTCCTGCTGGTCACGCCGGTGCAGTTCATCGGCGGCTGGAGCTTCTACGTCGGAAGCTGGAATGCGATCCGCAACCGCTCGATCAACATGGACCTGCTGATCGCGCTGGGCACGACGGTGGCGTACCTCTACAGCGTGGCCGTGCTGTTCTTCCCGTCGGTGCTACCGGTCAAGGTGGAAGAACGCGACGTCTACTTCGAAGTCTCGGCGGTGATCATCGCCTTCGTGCTGCTCGGCAAGTACATGGAGGAGATCATCAAGAAGCACTCCTCGGCCGCGGTGCGCAAGTTGCTCGATCTCAAGCCGGCCACCGCGCACGTGGTGCGTGACGGCGTCGAGATGGAAGTGCCGGCAGAGAGCGTGATGGTCGGCGAGACCGTGGTCGTGCGACCAGGCCAGCGCATCGCCACCGATGGGCTCGTGCTGGAGGGCAGCTCGGCTGTCGACGAGTCGATGCTCACCGGCGAATCGATGCCGGTCGAGAAGCAGCCCGGCGGCAAGGTGATCGGCGGCACGCTGAACCGCACCGGCTCGTTCCGCTTTCAGGCCACGCGTGTCGGTGCCGAGACGGCGCTCGCCCAGATCATCAAGATGGTCGAGGACGCGCAGGCGAGCAGCGCGCCGATCCAGCGCATCGCCGACCAGGTGACGCGCTACTTCGTGCCAGCCATCGTCGGCACCGCCGTGGTGGCCTTCGCCGGCTGGTGGATCGCGGGCAACTTCCCGCAAGGCCTGCTCGCGTTCATTGCGGTGCTCATCATCGCCTGCCCATGTGCGCTTGGCATCGCCACGCCAGCGGCGCTGATGGTCGGGGTCGGTCGCGGCGCGCAGGCCGGCATCCTGATCCGCGGCGGCGAGATCCTCGAGAAGGCGCAGAACCTCGACACCGTGGTGTTTGACAAGACCGGCACGCTCACGCGCGGCGAGCCGAACGTGACCGACGTGCTGCCGCAAGGGCGCTGGACAAAAGAGCAAACGCTCTGCCTGGCGGCCAGCCTCGAGACCGGCTCCGAACATCCACTGGCCGAGGCGATCGTGCGCGGCGCCAGGCAGGCCGGTGCCACGCTGTCGACCGTCGACGGTTTCGATTCGATTCCGGGCCACGGCGTGTGCGGACACATCGATGGCGCGGCCGTGCTGCTGGGCAACCGCCGCCTGATGCAGCGCGAGGGCATCGACATCGCCGGCGTGCAGCCGGCGATGGAGCAACTGGAGGCCGACGGCAAGACCGCGATGCTGCTGGCCCGCGGCGGGCAGCTGGCGGCGGTGATCGCCGTGGCCGACACGCTGAAGCCCGAAGCGCAGGAGGCCGTCGCGGCATTGCGCGCCGAGAGGACCGAGGTAGTGATGCTGACTGGCGACAACGCGCGCACCGCGGCTGCGATCGGGCGCGCGCTCGGCATCGATCGGGTCATCGCCGACGTGCTGCCGTCCGACAAGGCCAAGACCATCAAGGAGCTGCAGGCCAGCGGCAAGGTCGTCGCGATGGTGGGCGACGGCGTCAACGACGCGCCGGCGCTGGCCACCGCCGACATCGGCATCGCCATCGGATCGGGCTCCGATGTGGCCAAGGAAACAGGCGGGATCATCCTCGTGCGCAGCGACGTGCGCGACGTCGTCGCCGGCATCCGCCTGTCGCGCGCGACGATGCGCACGATCAAGCAGAACCTGTTCTGGGCCTTCGTCTACAACGGCATCGGCGTGCCGATCGCCGCACTGGGATTCCTCAACCCGATCATCGCCGCCGCCGCCATGGCGCTGTCGTCGTTGTCGGTCATCGTCAACTCGGCGCTGCTCAAGCGCGTCAAGCTCGACCGCGGATAGCTCGGAGGTGCACGTCATGCATGGTTTGCTGCGAATACGTCTGGCCGACCGTTGGCTCTGGCTTTGCCCGCTCGTGGGCATCGTGCTGGCCGTCGCGGCGTTGATGCTGTTCGGCTTCACGTTCTGGGGGGCCCTGCTGGCCGCGCTGCTGCTGGTCTGCCCGGCCATGCTGCTGTGGGGTGCGATCGAAGTCGCGCTCGACGAACGCAGGCAGGGGGCCGCCCGGAAGATCAACTCGAATGGTTGAAGGCAACATGGACAAGAAACGGATCTTCTCGCTGTGGTACCTGGTGTTGGCGTTCATCGTGCTGGTGACGCTGCAGGACCTCGTCGGCGGCACCCACACGCAGACGCTCACCTACAGCGAGTTCAAGCAGGCGCTGGCGGCCGGCAGGGTGGACGACATCGTGCTGAAGGACGGCGTGGCGAGCGGGCGGCTGAACGCCGACGGGCTCGAGAAGATCCTCCCCGCGGCGCGCGTCGACGCGCTCAAGAAGGCCGGCGGCGAGCACCGCTTTGCCACGCTGGTGCCCGAGGACCCCGGGCTGATCGCGCAGCTCGACGCCGCCAAGGTGCGCTACGGCAGCGCGCGCGACAGCAAGTGGCTCGGCCTGCTGATGTCTTGGGTGGCGCCGACGCTGATCTTCGTCGGCATCTGGTTCTTCGTGATGAAGCGCATGGGCGGCGGCATGCACGGCGGCATGCTCGAGATCGGCAAGAGCAAGGCGCGCGTGTACATGGAGAAGGAGACCGGCGTCAGCTTCAAGGACGTGGCCGGCATCGACGAGGCCAAGGAAGAGCTGATGGAGGTGGTGGAGTTCCTGCAGAAACCCGATCGCTACCGCCGCCTGGGCGGCAAGATCCCCAAGGGCGTGCTGATCGTCGGCGCGCCGGGCACCGGCAAGACGCTGCTGGCCAAGGCGGTGGCCGGCGAGGCCGGCGTGCCGTTCCTGTCGCTCAGCGGCTCGGAGTTCGTCGAGATGTTCGTCGGCGTCGGCGCCGCGCGCGTGCGCGATCTGTTCGAGCAGGCCGCGGCCAAGGCGCCGTGCATCGTCTTCATCGACGAGCTCGACGCGCTCGGCAAGGCGCGCGGCATCGGCTCGATCATGGGCGGCAACGACGAGCGCGAGCAGACGCTGAACCAGCTGCTGGTGCAGATGGACGGCTTCGACACCAACCGCGGCGTGATCATCATGGCCGCCACCAACCGGCCGGAGATCCTCGACCCCGCGCTGCTGCGCGCCGGGCGCTTCGACCGCCACGTGACGATCGACAAGCCCGATCTGAAGGGCCGCCGCCAGATCCTCGACGTGCACGTGCGGAACGTGACCCTCGCGCCGGAGGTCGATCTGCAGGCGATCGCCGCGCGCACGCCGGGCTTCGCCGGTGCCGACCTTGCCAACCTCGTCAACGAGGCCACGCTACGCGCGGCCAAGCGCGGCAAGAGCGCGGTCGACATGCAGGACTTCGACGATGCGCTGGACCGCATCGTGGCCGGGCTGGAGAAGAAGAACCGCGTAATGAATCCGCTGGAGCGCCGCTATGTCGCCTTTCACGAGGCCGGTCATGCGCTGGTGGCCGAATCGCGCGAGCATGCCGATCGCGTGCAGAAGGTGTCGATCATCCCGCGCGGCATCGCCGCGCTGGGCTATACGCAGCAGCAGCCCACCGAAGACCGCTATCTCCTGCGCCGCAGCGAGCTGCTCGATCGGCTCGACGTGCTACTGGCGGGCCGCGTGGCCGAGCAACTGGTGTTCGACGACGTCTCGACCGGCGCCGAGAACGACCTGCAGCGCGCCACCGAGATGGCGCGCCACATGGTCACCCACTACGGCATGAGCGAGGCGCTCGGCCTGGCCACCTACGACACGCAGCGCACGCCGCTGTACCTCGACGGACCGGTCGGTCCGGAGCAGCGCAACTGCAGCGAGCGCACGGCCGAGGCGATCGACACCGAGGTGCGGCGCCTGCTCGACGAGGCCCGCGCGCGCGTGCGCGACACGCTGACGGCGCAACGCGCCACGCTCGACGCGCTGGCGGCGCGGCTGCTCAAGCAGGAGGTGGTCGACCGGCACGCGCTGGAAGAGCTGCTTGCCGCGCACGGATTGAAGGCGCGGTCGGCGCCCACCGCGGCGGCGGAGGTGGTGGCGTGAACCGACGCCGCGCCGCGCTGATGCTGCAAGCCTTCGCAGCACTTGCGCTGCCGACCCTTCCCGGCCCGGGCGCGCGCGCGGCTGACGCACCCGACGGCCGCGACCTCGTCGAACGCGTGGAGCGCCTGCTGTGGGGCCGCACGGTGCAGGGCGACTACGAGATGACGATCACCACGCCGCGCTGGCAGCGCACGCTCGGCCTGAAGGTGTGGATGGACCGGCCCAGGCGCTCGTTCGTGCGCATCGTGTCGCCGGCCAAGGAGGCCGGCATCGGCTCGTTGCGCATCGGCAGCGAGATGTGGAACTACCTGCCGAACGTCGAGCGCATCATCAAGATCCCGCCGTCGATGATGCTGCAGCCGTGGATGGGGTCTGACTTCACCAACGACGACCTGGTCAAGGAAAGCAGCGCGCTCGACGACTACACGCACAAGCTGCTCGAGACCCAGCCGCTCGACGGCGCCGCGGTGGCGCGCGTCGAGGCGCTGCCCAAACCCGAGGCCGCGGTGGTGTGGGGCCGCATCGTCTACTGGGTGCGGCTGGCCGACGCGATGCCGCTGAAGCAGGAGTACTTCAGCGAGCGCGGCGAGCTCGTGCGCACGATGACCTTCTCCGAGGTGCGCAAGGTCGGCACGCGCGTGATGCCCACGCGCTGGGAGATGCGCCCGCAGGACAAGCCGGGCCAGTTCACCACCATCGTGCTGAAGGACGCGGTGTTCGACCGGCCGATCGCCGACGAGGTGTTCAGCCAACGCAACCTGCAGAAGCCATGAACGCCGTCGCATCGGAACCGGCCGTTCGGCTGCAAGGCGTCAGCCGCGTCTACCAGCAGGGCAAGGTGGCGGTGCAGGCGCTCGCCGGCATCGACCTCGAGATCGCCAAGGGCGACTTCGCGGTGCTGGTGGGGCCGTCGGGCTCGGGCAAGACGACGCTGCTCAACCTGATCGGCGGCCTCGACACGCCGAGCGCCGGCCGCATCGAGGTGGCGGGCACCGAGATCGGCGGCATGAGCCGCGCGCAGCTCTCCGCGGTGCGGCTGCACAAGATCGGCTTCGTGTTCCAGGAGTTCAACCTGATTCCGGTGCTGTCGGCGCTGGAGAACGTGGAGTTCGTGATGCTGCTGCAGGGCGTGAGCACCGCGCAGCGGCGCGCACGCGCGCTCGGGTTGCTGCGCGAGTTGGGCCTCGAGGGGCTGGAGCACCGGCGCCCCAACGAGCTTTCCGGTGGACAGCAGCAGCGCGTGGCGGTGGCGCGCGCGATCGCCGCCGAGCCGATCATCGTGCTGCCCGACGAGCCCACCGCCAACCTCGATTCCAAGGCGGGTGCCGCGCTGATGGACATGATGCGGCGGCTCAACGAGGACAAGGGCGTGACCTTCGTGTTCTCCACGCACGACGCGATGGTGGTCGAGCGCGCGCGGCGCGTGATCCGCCTGCGCGACGGCCGCGTCGAGTCCGACGAGCGGAAGAGATGAAGCCCCCACGCTCACTTCTTTGGCTGCGGCCGGCGCTTCGCGCCTTCACATCGCTGCGCGATGTGAGCCTGCGCCGCAACCTTCGGTTGTCGCTGCCCCCCGAGGGGGCGCGCAGTGCCCTACGGGCTGCCGGGCGGGCACTGCCGTGATTCTGTGGACGCTGGCGTGGCGCAACGTGCTGCGCAACCGCCGGCGTTCGCTGATCACCATCGCGTCGATCGCGGTCGGGCTGGCGGCGCTGACCTTCCTGTGGGGCTTCGTCGACGGCATGAACCGCCAGATGGTGGAGAACACCACGCGCTACTTCGCCGGCGACGTGCAGGTGCACGTGGCCGGCTACCACGAAGACCCGAGCCTCGACCGCGCCATCGCCGATGCGGCGCCTTTGATCGACGCGCTGCGCGGCGAGCCCGCGGTGGCGGCCGCCAGCCTGCGCCTGGAGGGCAAGGCGCTGGCCAGCCACGGCGCGATGTCGCGCGGCGTCAAGGTGGTGGGCATCGACCCGCGCAGCGAAGCGCCGGTGACCGACCTCCTGAAGGCGATCGTCGACGGCGCGCCGCTCGATGCCGGTGCGACCGGCGGCGTGCTGATCGGCACGCAGCTCGCCGAGTCGCTCGGCGTGAAGGCGGGCGACGAGATCGTGCTGGTCGGCCAGGCCTACGACGGCTCGGTGGCGAGCGGCCGGCTGCCGGTGCGCGGCGTGTTCCGCACGCAGATCGACGAGCTCGACGGCTACCTCGCCGTCGCGCCACTGGCCACCGTGCGCGAGTTCTTGGCCGCGCCCGGCGCCGCCACCGCGGTGGCGCTGCGCCTGCGCGACCGCAACGCGCTCGCGGCGGTGCAGGCCTCGCTCGCAGAGCGGCTCGGCCCACGCTACGAGGTCGTCGGCTGGCCGACGCTGCTGCCGATGGTGGCCGTCAGCACGCGTTACCACGAGGTGATGAGCTACGTCGTGCTGGCGGTGTTCTTCGTCGTGGTGGGCGCCGGCGTCGCCAACCCGGTGCTGATGGCGGTGCTCGAGCGCACGCGCGAGTTCGGCGTGATGCTGGCGCTCGGCACCAGCCGCTCGCGGCTGCTGCGGCTGGTGCTGTACGAGGCGCTGCTGCTGGGCGCGATCGGCCTCGTGATCGGCAACGCGATCGGCCTGGCGTTGACCGCGGCATTCGGCCGGCTCGGCATCGACCTGAGCGCGTTCGGCGCCGCGCAGCGCACGATGCCCGGGCTGGCCGACATCGTCTACCCGGTGGTGCAGCCGGAGCGCAGCGTGATGATCTCGGCGCTGCTGTTCGGCATCGCCGCGCTGGTGGCGCTGCTGCCGGCGCTGAAGGCGGCCGGGCTCGACCCGGTGGCGGCGATCCGCGGCATCGGCGGCATGGTGGGCGCGCGCGGCTCGGCGTCGCACGCCGGCGGCGGCCGCGGTCCGGTGTTCGTGCGGATCGCCCTTCGCAACCTGCTGCGCAACCGGCGCCGCAGCGCGATCACGGTGGGCGGCACGGCGTTCGCGATCGTCGCCTACGTGTTCCTGTTCGGCTACTTCGACGGCTTCAGCGCGCAGATCGTCGACAACGCGACGCGCTACGTGACCGGCCACGTGCAGCTCGAGCGCAGCGGCTTCCGGCGCGACCTCGCGCCCGAGCTGGCGCTCGACGACGCGCCCGCGCTGCTCGCTACGCTGCGCGGCATGCCGAACGTGGCCGCCGCCGCGCCGCGCGTGCAGGCGCAGGCGCTCGCCAGCAGCGCGACCAAGTCCGAGGGCATCCTGCTGTTCGGCGTGGACCCGGTGGCCGAGCGCGAGCTGACGGTGATCCATCGGGCGATCGTGCAAGGCAACGCGCTCGACGCGAGCGCGCCACAGCCCGCGCAGGACCGCGACATCGTGATCGGCCGCAAGCTCGCCGAGAAGCTCGGTGCACGGCTGGGCGAGAAGCTGGTCGTGATGGCGCCGGCGGCCGACGGCGAGCTGGGCACCGCGGCCTACCGCATCCGGGGCATTTTCGCCACCGAGAGCAGCTCGTTCGACGGCGCGATGGCGTTCGTCACGCTGCCGGCCGCGCAGGCGCTGCTCGGTATGGGAAGCCGCGTGTCCACGATCAACCTGCGGCTGGCCGATCGCGACGCGCTGCCGGCTACGCTGGCCACGCTGCGCGGCCGCGTCACCGCGACCGGGCTCGCGTTCGCGCCGTGGCAGAAGCTGATGCCGCAGGTCGATCAGATGGTCGGCCTGATCGGCACGATCCGCTCGATCATCGTCGGCATCTTCTTCGTCGTGGTCGCACTGGCCGTGCTCAACACCGTGTACATGGCGGTGTCCGAGCGCACGCGCGAGTTCGGCGTGATGATGGCGCTCGGCACGCCGCCGGCGGCGATCGTGCGCATGGTGCTGTACGAGACCGCCGCGCTGATGGTGCTGGCGTCGCTGCTCGGCTACGGGCTCGGCGCGGCGCTGGTGGCCGAGCTGGGCCGCCGCGGCATGGACCTGAGCGTGTTCTTCGCCGACTACAGCTCGATTCCCGGCCTCACCGGCATCGCGTACCCGCGCCTCGTCGTCGCGAGCCTGGTGCTGCCCGGCCTGGCACTGTTCATCGCCAGCGTGGGCATCGCACTCTTCCCCGCCGCGCGCGCGGCGCGGCTCGACCCGGTGCGCGCGATCCGCCATGTGTGAATGCCGCGTGCCCGGCATGCGGATGGCCGCCGCGCTGCTCGCCTGCGCGGCGCTCGCCGGCCCGGTGCGCGCACAGGACGAGCTGCCCGATCTGCAAACGTCGGGCCATTTCAAGAGTTTGCTGATGCGCTCGCAGACCTTCGCCGGCGAGCGCATCACGCTCGACCTCAACCGCGCGCGCATCGAGGTCAAGGGCGCACTCGCGCCGGCGCTCCGGCTGGACCTGCAGGTCGACAACGAAGTGTTGCTCGGCAGCTACCTGCACACCGCGCAGTTCCGGCAAACCAAGGACGCGCCGGCGCCGCAGTACTGGTCCGCCGAAGCCAACTCGGTGGAGCGGCGCGATCTCTATGCCGTGCACCGTCTGTACCGCGGCACGCTGCAGTTCACCGCGGGCAACACCGACGTGCGCATCGGCCGCCAGCGCATCGCCTGGGGCACCGGGCGCTTCTGGAGTCCGCTGGACCTGCTCAATCGGTTCAGCCCGGTCACGCTCGAACGCGAGCAGCGCATCGGCGTCGATGCCGTGCTGGTCGAGCACAAGGTCGATGCGCTGTCGCGCGCGTCGGCCGTCTACGCGCCGAGCCGCCTACCCGGCGGCAGCAGCCGTGCACTGCAGTGGCACGGCAACCTGCGCGCAATCGATCACTCGCTGACCGTGGGCCGCTTCGGCGGCGCCGACGTGCTCGGCCTCGACCTCGCCGGGCAGCTCGACGCGGCGGGCGTGCGCGCCGAGCTGACGCGCACGCGGCCGCCGGCAGGCGCTGCGTTCTGGCAGGCGCTGCTGGGCGTCGACTACGCCTTCGCCAACACGCTGACCCTGAGCGCCGAGGCCTACCACGACGGCAGCGGCGAGCGCGAGCCGGCGCGCTACGACTTCGCGGCGTTGCTCAGCGGCCAGCGCCGCACGCTGGCGCGCCACTACGCCGGCCTGCGCACGAGCTACGAGATCACGCCGCTGCTCAAACTGATCGGTGAGTTCGTCGCCAACCTCGACGACAGCAGCCGCTACATCGGGCCGCGCCTGGCGTGGTCATGGCGGCCGAACGTCGAGCTGTCGGTCGGCTTGCAGCGCTTCGGCGGCCGTGCCGGCAGCGAACTGGCGCGCTTTCCCGACGTGACCTACGCGCAACTGCAGTGGTACTTCTGATGTCCGGCTCCATCAGCCCGCAGCGGCGACATGCTCAACTGGTCCTCGTGCTGGCAGCACTGGTGGCCGCAGCGATGTCCTACGGTGTCACCTTGCCGTTGATGCCCTTCATGCTCGAGCGAATGCTCGGCGCCACCAACGCCGATGCGGTGTCGTGGCATACAGGCATGCTGACCGGTCTGTACACGTTCGCGCTGTTCTTCCTGTCACCGCTGTGGGGTGCTCTGGCTGACCGTCGCGGTGCGCGCCCAGTGCTTGTCATCGGCCTGCTCGGTGCCGGCGCGAGCCTGTTCCTGCTAGACATTGCCGCCAATCCGAGCAGTCTGTACCTCGCACGCGGCTTCAGCGGAGTGCTGTCTGCCGCCATCCTCCCGGCGGGGCTCGGATACGTCGCCGAGACGACCGCAGCCCCCCAGCGCACGCGCAACTTCTCGATCGCCGCTGCCGCGACGACCATCGGATTCCTGCTGGGACCGCTGGTCGGCAGCGCGTTGGCCTCGATGGTCACTGTGCCGATCGACTCCATGCGGATCGCCGGTGCCTTCATGCCCGACTCGCCCTTCTTCGCCACCGGTCTCTTGTGCGTCGCGATCGGCCTGGGCTGCGTCGCACTGCGGCACCCGCGGGCCGTCTCCCAAACCGATGCAATGCCCTCTCGCGGCGGGGCAGACCTGCGCAGCATCGGCGCCTACCTCCTTTTGACTGCGCTTGTCGTGTACGGAATCAGCGCAGCCGAAGTCGGAGTGACCCTGCTCGGCAAGCTGCGTTCGGTCGGAACGGAGGGCATCAGCCGACTGTTCGTGGTGTGCGGCGCGGTAATGATCGTGGTGCAGGTGCTGGGGCTCCCGAAGCGGGTTCGCCGCTTCGACGATCGCCGCGTACTCGCCATCGCGCTTCTCGGCAGTGCCCTGGCGGTCGCGCTGTTGCCGTGGGCCCGCGGCCTGGCGACGATGAGCCTGGCCTTCGTCGCACTCGGTGCGGGCATCGGCCTCTTGATTCCCGTGCTGGCGACGCTGATCTCGGACGCTGCCGGTGCGGACCAAGGCAAGGCCATGGGGTGGCAGGCGGCGGCCGCCAACCTGGGGCAAGCCACCGCTGCAACGGCGACCGGCGGCCTGTTCACGGCCGCGCCGCCGTTGCCGTTCGTGGCCGCCGCGGCGCTGCTCGCCGCCGGTGCGGCAGCCGCTGCGTTGCTCGGCCGCATCGCTTCGGTCTCAAGAGCACCCGACGGCTGCAAGCACTGACCCAGGTGCCGATGCGCCCGCGAAGCGCCGCGCCTCGCATGCGACGGCGCTCAGGCGATCGCCGAGCATCACGACCACATCAGCACGACCCCCAACGTCGCCAATGCGCCAGCCGACATTCCGACAACGTAGCCGCGCACGAGCGGCCAGCCGAAGATCGCGCCACCGGTGATGCAAGCGATGGTCGCCTTGCTGCCCATGTTCGCCAGCGTGGCTAGGCCCACGGCGACGACAGCGGTCTCCATCGCGAGTCCGCCAGCAGCTTGCGCTTGCGACATCGAGATCACGATCGTGTCCACGTCGGCCAGACCGGAGAGGATCGCCAGCGCGTAGATGCCAGGCTCGCCCAGCCATTGCTTGGCCGCCGGGACGAGCACGGCGATCGCGGCCAGGAAGCCGCCGAACGCGAGTGCGGTGCCGAGGTCGAAGGTGGCGACCGGTTCCACGGCCTCCGATGATGCGGTTCGCTGCGCACGCTGGCGCCATCGCCACACGGCCAGCGAGAGGAGCACGAGACCGGCCGCGCCCAACGGCGCGCCCAACGGCCGCGTCAAGGCCGGCCGGATGGATGCCACCAGCACGATCATGCGCAGGAACATCACGCCGCAGGCGGCCAGCGCGCCTGCGGCGGCCGCCTCGGCCAGTGCCGGCTGCCGCTTCGCATGCCGGGCCAGCGCCAGAGTCGCCGCCGTAGAAGACGCCAGGCCGCCCAGCAAGCCTGTCCATAAGAGGCCGCGCTGGGAACCGGTGAGTCGCATCGCAAGGTGCCCCGCCAGCGACAGGCCGGCGATGAGCACCACCGCCCACCACAGCCGATAGGGGTTGATGGCCTGGTAGGGGCCATAGCCGGCGTCCGGGAGATTCGGCAGGATCACGACCGACAGCACGAGAAGCTGCAAGGCCGCGGTCAGTTCGCGGTGTTCGATCAACTGCAACCCACGGTGCAGCGTGGGCTTGAGGTTCAACAGCACGGCGGTGACCACCGCAGCCGCCAAAGCCAGCGTGGCCGCGCCGCGTGCGGCCAAGGCCCCGAGCACGAGCGTCAGCAGCATCGCAACGGCGGTCGTGGCGCTCAGGCTCCCCGAGGCCCTGACCGCTTCCCGATAGGACACGCCGAGCAGGATCGACAAGCCGACGATGCCGCCCAGCAGCGGCCATGCACCGAGTTCGGTGGACAGCAGCGCCAACGCACCGCCCAACAGGCCCACCAGCGCAAACGTGCGCAGGCCCGCCACGCGACCCCCTTCGGCCAGATCGCGATCACGCCAGCCGCGCTCGACGCCGATGAGGACGCCGACGGCGAGCGAGGCCGCCAGGCCCTGAGCCAACGACCAGCTATCGAATGAACCGGACACCAAGAAGCCTCAACTCCAAATGCGATGGGCACGAACATGCAGCCCGCCACAACCTCCGACAGCGCTTTACCGCCGCGCCCGGCGATTCATCTGGTCGTGGCGCTCGCGCACGTCGGCCGGCCACTGCGCCTTGTAGGTTGCGTGAGGATCGGACTTCCAGCGCTCGATCAGGGCGCCGCGCTGCGCAGACCGGTTCACGGGCAAGACGGCTCGTTGCATGGCGGCAAGCTTAGCCGCGCAGCGACTGGAAAGATCCTCTTTGATGTCGATCAATGGAATTGCGAGACTGCGCGAAGAGACTTCGCTCACGTTCTCTGTAGCACCGAAGGACGCGCCGAGTTCAACATGACGCCCATCGCCAGCCGCACCCGCAAGCGCAGCATCGCCCTCGCAATGCTGTTCGTGTGGGTCTTCGCGCTGCTGTCCGGGGTGGCCAACGCATGCCTGACCGCGCCTCGCGGCGAATCGGCGCATGCCGCATCGCACGCCGCACAGCATGATCATCGGGCGCAGGCGTCAACAGACTCGCACGGCCAGGTTTCGACTCAGCACGACGAGAGCGCGGACAAGGCGTCCTGCCAGAAGTCCTGCGACGAGTCCGCGCAGATTCTGTTGAAGCCACAGCCCAAGCTCGACGCGCCCGATCTGCAGGCCGTGGTCGTGCCAGCCGGCGCGTGGAGCGACGGCCTGCATGGGGCACACGCAGTCCTGGCGCGCAAGGTCATGGCGGCGGTCCTGCCGGCCGCACCCCCGCCGCGGGTGCAGTTCTCCCGGCTCGCCCTCTAGCGCGAAACGATCAAGTCCCGGTGCGGGGCGCTTCGGCGCTTCCCTGCCCGAATGCGCGGCGAGAAAGCCGCGGGACTGCTCCATGCGACCCGCTTCGCCCACGACATCCCCTGGAGTCCTGACCATGCGCCACTTCCTCGTGACCCTTCTCGCCGCGCTGACGCTCGCACTGTCGGGCTGCGGCTACAACACCTTCCAGTCGACCGACGAACAGATCAAGGCCAGTTGGTCCGAAGTGCTCAACCAGTACCAGCGCCGCGCCGACCTGATCCCCAACATCGTCGCCACCGTCAAGGGCGAGGCCAGCTTCGAGCAGGAGACGCTGATCAGGGTGGTCGAGGCGCGCGCCAGGGCCACCTCGATCCACGCCACGCCGGAGCTGGTCAACAACCCCGAGGCGTTCAACAAGTTCCAGGCCGCGCAGGGCGAACTGTCGAGCGCGCTGTCGCGCCTGCTGGTGGTCAGCGAGAACTACCCGAGCCTGAAGACCAACCAGGGCTTCCAGGAACTGCGCGTGCAGCTCGAAGGCACGGAAAACCGCATCGCGGTCGCGCGCGGCCGTTACGTGAAGGCGGTGCAGGACTACAACGCCACGGTGCGTACCTTCCCGAGCAACCTGACGGCGATGGTGTTCGGCTACGGCGTCAAGGCCAACTTCAGCGTCGCCGACGAGAAGGCACTGGCACTCCCGCCGAAGGTCGATCTCGGCGGCCTCGGTGCCTCGGGTGCGATGAAGTGACGATGAATCGCGGCTCGATCGCAGGCTCCATGCGCCGGCTCGTCGCCGCGGGGCTGCTGTGCGTGGCCGCGCTCGGCGCGGCGGCGCAGGGCCTGGTGCCGGTGCCACCGCTGCAAGCCCGGGTGACCGATCTGACCGGCACGCTGACCGCACCACAGAGCGCGGCGTTGGAGCAATCGCTGCGCGCGTTCGAAAATCGCAAGGGCACACAGATTGCGGTGCTGATCGTGCCGACCACTGGCCCCGAGGCGGCGGAACAGTTCGCGCTGCGGGTGGTCGAGCAGTGGAAGCTCGGACGCCGCAAGGTCGACGATGGCGTCTTGCTGCTGGTGGCGAAGGACGATCGCACGGTGCGCCTCGAGGTCGGCTACGGCGTCGAGGGCGCGCTCCCCGACGCGACGGCACGCAGGATCATCGCTGAGGTCATCACGCCGCCCTTCCGGCAGGGCGACTTCTACGGCGGCATCGCCGCGGGCGTCGATCGGATGGTGCGCGTTCTGGACGGCGAAACGCTTCCTGCCCCGACACGCCGCGGCGCGGCCCCGGACGACAACGGGCTCGGGCAGACCTGGCCCGTGCTGTTCATCGTGGCGCTGGTGCTCGGCGGCGTGTTGCGGCGGACCCTCGGCCGGCTGCCGGGCGCATTGGCGGTGGGCGGCGTGCTGGGTGTCGTGGCGTGGTTCGCGATCGGAGCCATTGCCGTCGCAGCCGTGGCGGGACTGATCGGCTTTTTCGTCACGCTGCTCGGCATCGGCATGGGCGGCCATGGCGGCATGCACGGCCATGGCGGCCACCGCGGCGGCGGGTTCGGAGGCAGCGGCGGGTTCCGCGGCGGCGGTGGCGGTTTTGGCGGCGGCGGGGCCACGGGCCGGTGGTGACCATGGATGTCGCGCGCCTCTTGCGTCATCTGGCGATGACTTCGTCGCGTGTGCGCCGCGCCTTTCCGGCCCGCACGCTGGACACGATCCAGCACGCGATCCGCATGGCCGAGGCGAGCCACGAAGGCGAGCTGCGCTTCATCGTCGAAGGCGCGCTGGACGGCGCGCCGCTGCTGCAAGGCCAGAGTGCGCGCGAACGCGCGATCGAGCTGTTCGCGCGGCTGCACGTCTGGGACACCGAGCGCAACACCGGCGTGCTGATCTACGTGCTGCTGGCCGACCGCCGCGTCGAGATCGTCGCCGACCGCGGCATCCACGCGCTGGCCGGCCCGCATGCGTGGGCCGACATCTGTCGCGGCATGGAAGCACGCTTCGCCGCCGGCGAGTTCGAGGCCGGCGCGGTGCTCGGCATCGAGTCCGTGGCTCGACTGCTTGCGCGCTACTGCCCGTGTCGCGCCAACGACCGCAACGAACTGCCGGACGCGCCGGCCGTGATCTGAACCACCGGGACATCGACATGCAACTGCAATTCCTCGGTGCCACTGGTGAACGCAATCAGCGTCGTCGAGCCGACGGCGCGTGCACTGAGAGAACTGTTGGAGGAAACCGCAAATGACCCGTGATCAACCATCCGTCCTGTGGCGGCTGTGGCTGCTGACCGCCCAGGTGATCGCCGTGACGGCAGCGCTGCTGATCGCCTGGCAGGCCTTCGGGCCGGCGCCGGCCGCGCCGGTGCAGACCGACGTGGTGGCGGTGCGCGAAGCGCCGCACGCCGATGCGTCGGCGTCGGCGCCCGCCGGCAAGGCGGTTGCGTCGAGTCTCGAAGCGGGCTTTCGCGCCGCTGCCGCCAAGGCCTCGGCCTCAGTGGTCAACATCTACACGCGCAAGGTGCCGCGGCGGCCGCTGCCGGCCTGGCTGCAGCCCTACGGTGGGCCTGACGAGGATGCCGCCCAGGGCCAGTCCAGCCTGGGGTCGGGCGTGGTCGTCGCGGCCCAGGGCCTCATCCTGACCAACAACCACGTCATCGAGGGCGCCGACGAGATCGCCGTGATGCTGCCCGGCGGCAAGGTCGCCGAGGCGCGCGTGGTCGGCACGGACCCCGAGACCGACCTCGCGGTGCTGCGTGTCGAGGCCAAGGGCCTGCAGCCGATCACCTTCGCCGATCCGGCCTCGGTGCAGATCGGCGACATCGTGCTGGCCGTCGGCGATCCGTTCGGCGTGGGCCAGACCGTGACGCAGGGCATCGTCAGCGCCACCGGCCGCAACCGGCTCGGCATCAACACCTTCGAGAACTTCATCCAGACCGATGCGGCGATCAATCCCGGCAACTCGGGCGGCGCGCTGGTCGATGCGGCGGGGCATCTCGTCGGCATCAACACCGCGATCTACTCGCGCAGCGGCGGCTCGCAGGGCATCGGCTTCGCGATCCCGGTGAGCCTGGCGCGGCAAGTGATGGAGCAGATCGTCACCACCGGCCGCGTCAGCCGCGGCTGGCTCGGCGTGAGCGCGCGCGATGTGATCAACGAGACAACCGGCGACGCAGCCGGCGCCGCACTCGTGTCGGTGCAACGTTCCGGCCCCGCCGACCGCGCCGGGCTGCGCGCCGGCGACACGGTGGTCGCCATCAACGGCAAGGCGATCGTCGACACGGCGGCGTTGATCAACGAGACCGCAGCCCTCAGCCCGGGGAGCAAGGCCCAGTTCAAGGTGCTGCGCGGACGCGAGTCGCTCGAGGTGGCGGTCGAGCTGGGGCGACGCCCCATCGCGCGCAGGCAGTGACCCGCTCGAGGAACGCTGATGTGCTTCTCCGCGCCCGCGAGCTTCACGGCCGGCACCGCGCTGCTGATCGTCGGCGTGGCCTGCGTGCGGCGCGCACGCGCACGCTCGGAGCTTGCGTATGCGTGGATCCCGATCCTCTTCGGCATCCAGCAAGTGCTCGAAGGCATCCTGTGGCTGACTTTCCCCGACCGCGCGCCGCTGCTCAACACGGTGTTGACGCACGCCTACTCGTTCTTCTCTCACGTGCTGTGGCCGATCTACGTGCCGTTGGCCGCGCTGGCGCTCGAGACCGTGCCCTGGCGACGACGCGCCCTGAGCGCGATCGCCATCGCCGGCAGCACCGTGGGTCTGTACCTGCTGGTCACGCTGTTCACCCAGCCGATCGTCGCCACGGTGACAGGCCAGCACATCGCCTACGAGTCGCCGCACTTCTATGCGCTGGCCGCGATGTCGCTCTACCTGCTCGGCACTTGCGCGAGCCTGATGTTCTCCAGCCACGCACGGGTCGTCGCCTTCGGCGTGGCTGCGTTCGTGTCTGCCGCGGCCGCCTACGCCTTCTACGCCGCCTGGTTCATCTCGGTGTGGTGCTTCTTCGCAGGCGTGCTCAGCGTCATCGTGTTCCTGTATTTCACGGATCCGCACCGAGTCGCGCGCGTCCGCGGCGCGGCGCCGACCATCGCGCGCCAACGCGGACCGCGCTGACGCGTCTTTCGTCGATCAAAGGAGTCGCCATGAAGAAGGTCAGGGTCGCCGTCAACGGCTATGGGGTCATCGGCAAGCGCGTCGCCGACGCGGTGCGTCTGCAAGAAGACATGGAACTGGCCGGTGTGGCCGACGTGGTCAGCGACTACCGGCTGCAGATCGCGCCCCGACTCGGACTGGCGGTGTACGCGGCAACGCCGCAGGCCGAGGCGCCGATGCGCGCCGCGGCCATCCCGGTCGCGGGCTTACTGTCCGACCTGCTCGGCGCGTGTGACGTCGTAGTGGACTGCACCCCGAAGAAGGTCGCCCCGGGCAACAAGGCGGTCTACGAATCGGCCGGGGTCAAGGCGGTGTTTCACGGCGGCGAAGCCCACGCCCTCACCGGCCATTCGTTCGTCGCGCAGTCGAACTACGCGTCCGCGCTCGGCCGCAGTTCGACCCGCGTGGTCTCCTGCAACACCACGTCGATCGTCCGCACGCTGGGTGCACTGAAAGTGGCCGGTCTGCTCAAGCGCGCTCGCGGCACGCTCATCCGACGGGCATCGGATCCGTGGGAGGCGCATGCCGAGGGCATCATGAACACGGTCGTGCCCGAGAAGGTCATCCCCAGTCACCAAGGACCGGACGCGCTGACCGTCATCCCCGATCTCGACGTGGTGACGATCGCCGTCAAAGCCGCCCACAACTCCAGCCACCTGCACACATGGTGGGTGGAGCTGACGCGCCAGGCGACTCGCGACGAGGTGCTGGCCGCGTTCCGGGCGGCTCCGCGGATCGCGTTCATGCGCTCATGCGACGGACTCGTGGCGCTGAACAGCACGGTCGAGCTGATGACGGACCTCGGAAGGCCGCGCGGTGACATGTGGGAGGTCGCGCTGTGGGAGGACATACTGGCTGTCGATGGCGACCAGGCGTGCTACGCCTACCAGGTCTTCAACCAGGCGATCGTCATTCCGGAAACCGTGGATGCAATCCGCGCACTGAGCGGAATCGAACCGGATGCCGTGCAGTCGATCCGCAAGACCGACGCGTCGCTGGGCTTGCGGCGTGACTTCCTGCGATGAGGCGCCACTTCAAACCACCACGGGATCCATCCGGATCGCCCCACACGGGCATTCGGCGGCGCAAATGCCACAGCCCTTGCAGTAGTCGAGGTTGAACGCGAAGCGCTTGCCGGGGCCGAGCTTGATCACCGCGTTGTCGGGGCACATGCCGTAGCAGTTGTCGCACTCGAAGCAGTTGCCACAGGACAGACAGCGGCGCGCCTCGAAGAGCGCATTGCCTTCGTCGAGCCCGCCCTGCACCTCGTCGAAGCTGGTCTGCCGGCGCGCGATGTCCAGCACCGGCCGCACCGTCGCCGGCGCGTCGCTGTAGTACCAGGGGTTGAGCTTGTCGAAGCTGGCCGGCTCGTGCTTGGGCGCCGGCTGCCAGGTGGTGCCACGCAGCCAGGCATCGATGTGGCGCGCGGCGTTCTTGCCGTGACCGATGGCCACCGTCACGTTGCGCTCGGCGGGCACCATGTCGCCGCCGGCGAACACACCCGCGTGGCCGGTCATCATGCGCTCGTCGACCTGCACCACGCCGTCCTGGACGACGAGCCCGGACAGGTTCCGCAGCAGCGACAGGTCGACGTCCTGGCCGAGCGCGAGCACCAGCGAATCGGCCGCGAGCGTCTCGATTTCACCGGTCGGCCGCGGCCGGCCGTGTTCGTCGAGCACCATCTTCTCGACGACCAGCTCGCCGGCGTCGGCCTGGCGGATCGTCGTCAGCCACTTGATCAGCACACCCTCCTGCAGCGCCTCCTCGATCTCAGCGTCGTGCGCGGGCATGCGCTCGCGAGTACGGCGGTAGACGATCACCGCATCGGTGGCGCCGAGGCGCTTGGCGGTGCGCGCGACGTCGATCGCGGTGTTGCCGCCGCCGTAGACCACGACGCGCCGACCGAGCATGGGCTCGTCCTCGCCCTCCATGCTGCGCAGCACGGAAATGGCATCGAGCACGCGCGCCGAGTCGCCGGCCGGGATGAAGGCACGTTTGGCGATGTGCGCACCGACCGCGAGGAACGCAGCGTCGGCCTGTTCCGCGGCCATCGCCTCGGCCAGCTCGGTGACCTTGGCGCCGTAGCGGATCGTCACGCCCAGCGCCACGATGCGCGCCACCTCGGCATCGAGCACCTCGCGTGGAAGCCGGTAGCGCGGGATGCCGAAACGCATCATGCCGCCGGGCAGCGGCCCCGCCTCGAGCACCGTGACGCGGTGGCCGAGCCGGCGCAGGTGATAGGCGGCCGAGAGGCCCGACGGCCCGGCCCCGACGACGAGCACGTGCCGGCCCGTGTCAGCGGCCGGCGCGTCGAAGGCCCAGCCTTGCTTGAGGGCCTCGTCGCCGAGGAAGCGCTCGACCGCGTTGATGCCCACCGGCGCGTCGAGCCGCCCGCGGTTGCAGACGCTCTGGCATGTGTGATAGCACACGCGCCCCATCACCGCGGGGAACGGGTTGTCGCGCACCAGGCGACGCCACGCCCGCTCATAGGCGCCGCTTTCGGCGTGGAACAGCCAGCTCTGGATGTCCTCGCCGGCCGGGCATTGCTGGTTGCACGGCGGCAGCCGGTCGACGTAGACGGGTTGCATAGAACGCCACGAGCCGGTGTGATTGGCGAGCGAGGATCCGACGTCCAGCGTGATCGCGAAGGGCTTGCGCATCGTCATCGCGCGACCCCCGGGTCGTCGACGAGGCCGTAGCGACGGATGTGCGCATCTGCCCTCGCCTGCAACGCCGCGAGCACGTCGTCTCGCCGCGTCGGGGCGAACAGGTGCGCGAAGCGCTTCTGCGGCCTGAGGTAGTCCTCGACCGGCACGCGCCGCCGGATCTTGGCGACACCGACGACCTCGCCATCGCGGGCCTCGAAGACCGGGAACAGACCCGACTCCTGCGCCAGTCGCGCCAACCGGATCGTGTCGAACGAGGCCGCGCCCCAGCCGAGCGGGCACGGCACCAGCACATGCAGGTAGCGCGCACCGTGCAGCCCCATCGCGCGCTCGACCTTCGCCTCCAGGTCGCGCAGATCGGCGACCGTCGCGGTCGCCACGTACGGGATGCCGTGCGCCATCGCGATGCGCGGCAGATCCTTGCCCTGGCCGAAGACGTTGCCGGGATCGGCGCCGACGGCAGGCGTCGTCGCCGTGCGCGCGGCCGGCGGCGTCGCCGAGGAGCGCTGCACGCCGGTGTTCATGTACGCCTCGTTGTCGTAGCAGACGTACAGCACGTCGTCGTTGCGCTCGAACATGCCCGAGAGGCAGCCGAAGCCGATGTCCGTCGTGCCGCCGTCACCCCCCTGGGCGAGCACGCGCACGTCGTGCCGCCCCTTGGCCCTGAGCGCCGCGGCGACGCCGGTGGCCACGGCCGCGGCATTGCCGAACAGCGAGTGGATCCACGGCAGCTGCCACGAGGTCTCGGGGTACGGCGTCGAGAACACCTCGAGGCAGCCGGTCGCGTTGGTGGCGATCAGCCGGCCTTGCGTGGCACGCAGCGCGGCATCCACGGCGTAGCGCGCCCCGAGCGCCTCGCCGCAGCCCTGACAGGCACGATGGCCCGACGTGATCGCGTTGTGTCGCTCGCCGCTGGCCTGCACGCTGCGCTGTTCGGGCGCGAGCAGCCGGTTGCCGACGGTGAACGTGCCGGTCTGGTAGAAACGGACGCGTTCCATGCTCAGCTCACGCGCGCGGCGACCGCGCCGACGTCGCGCAGCATCGCTTCGGCGGCTGGTCCGCTGCGCGCCTCGTCGCGTTCGCGCTCGAGTTGTCGCTCGACCACGGCCCAGTCCATGTCGAGGAACGTCAGAGGCTCGAGCCGATCGGCCACCGCGTCGAGGAACATCCGGCGCAGCGAGGCCTGCGTGATCGCCCGCCCACCCAGGCCGGCAACCACCGTGTAGCCGTGCAGCCTGACGCCCGACAGCGCGCTGCGCACGTCGTTGGCGACAATGCCGCCCAGGCCGACCGAAAAGCTCTTCTCGAGCACGACCACGCGCTGCGCCCGTTGCAGCGCCGATCGCACCGCGGCGAGCGGGAACGGGCGGAATGAGCCGATGCCCAGCACACCGATCGTCACCCCCTCGTCGCGCAGGGCGTCGACCGTGTCCTTGATCGTGCCGAGCACTGACCCGAGTCCGACGACGACGGTCTGCGCGTCCTCGCAGCGGTAGCACTGCAGCAGCCCGCCGCTGTCGCGCCCGAAGATGCTCTTGAACTCGGCGGCGATCTGCGGGATGCGCTCGAGCGCCCGCATCTGTCGCGCGTGCGCGAGGTAGCGCACCTCGGCGAAGGCCTCGGGCCCGACCATCGCGCCGATCGTCACCGGCTCGGCCGGGTCGAGCACCTGGCGCGGCACGAAGGGCGGCAAGAAGGCGTCGACCTGCGCCTGCGTCGGCACGTCCACGCGCTCGTAGGCGTGGGTGAGGATGAAGCCATCCATGCACACCATCACCGGCAGGCTCGTCTCCTCAGCGAGCCTGAAGGCCTGGATGTGCAGATCCACCGCCTCCTGGTTGTTCTCGGCGAAGAGCTGGATCCAGCCGCAGTCGCGCTGGCTCATCGAATCACTGTGGTCGTTCCAGATGTTGATCGGCGCGCCGATCGCGCGATTCGCCACCGTCATCACGATCGGCAGGCCCAGGCCCGCGGCGTTGTAGATGGCCTCGGCCATGTACAGCAGGCCCTGGCTTGCAGTCGCCGTGTAGGCGCGCGCACCGGTGGCCGAGGCACCGATCGCCACGCTCATCGCCGCGAATTCGCTCTCGACATTGATGAACTCGCAGGGCGCAAGCTGCCGCGTCTTCACCAGCTCGCTCAGGCCCTCGACGATGTGCGTCTGCGGCGATATCGGATAGGCGCAAATCACCTCCGGCCGAGCCAGCGCGACCGCCTGCGCGACAGCGCGCGATCCCTCAATCTGCTGCAGCATCGCTCGGCTCCTTCAAGTCGGCGGTGACGCGGTCGAAGGCCTCGCGCGCAGCGGCGACGTTGCGATCGGCCACGCTGCCGGCGAACTTCGTGCGTATCGCGTCCGCAACCGCTTCCAGTGTGACGAGGCCGCTGAGCGCCGCGAAGCCACCCAGCAGCGCCGCATTGGGCAACGGCCGCCCGAGGTGCCGCTTCGATATCTCGCTGGCTGGCACGTTGAGCAGATGCCGCCGGTCGAAGCGCTTCCACAACTGGCCGATGCCGAGTTCGTCGAAGCCTCGGCTCGAGTTGATCAGGACGTAGCCCTGCGGCTTCAGGCCCTGGAACAGGTCGACCTGGTGCAGCAGAGTCGGGTCCTGGATGATCAGCGCGTCAGGCGACATGACCGGCTCGCGCAAACGGATCTCGCGCTCGGCGATGCGGCAGAAGGCGACGACCGGCGCGCCGGTGCGCTCCGACCCGAAACTCGGGAACGCCTGCGCGTGGCGTCCCTGCGCGAACGCGGCGATCGACAGCATCTCGGCGCCGGTGACGACGCCCTGCCCGCCGCGGCCATGAATGCGGATCTCGAACATGCGGGTCTCTGCGCTCTCTCTCGCGGAGGGCCCATTGTTCGGTCCGCCTCAGCGCCGGGGCTTGCCTTGCGTCAACTCAGGCTGCGGCGGCGAGGGAAACCATCGGCGCTTTCCCGGCTCTCTTGCTCGCTGGCGGCGTCGGGATCATCCGGCCTCGCGGCGACGCTCTCCAAATTCCCTCGCACGACATCGAAAGGACCCGCCATGGACTATCACTTCAGCAAGACGGTGGCGCTGGATTTCCAGGCCGCCGTCGACAAGGTCACCGGCGAATTGAAGGCGCGCGGCTTCGGCATCCTGACGCAGATCGACGTGCGCCATACGCTGAAGGCCAAGCTCGGCGTCGACTTTCAGCCCTACCTGATCCTCGGGGCCTGCAACCCGCCACTCGCCTACCGCGCGCTGCAGGCGGAGAACAAGATCGGGACCATGCTGCCGTGCAACGTCATCGTCCAGCAGCACGCCGACGGCAAGGTCGAGGTGTCGGCGGTGGATCCGGTGGCGTCGATGGCAGCGATCGAGAATGCCGAGCTGGCGAGCGTTGCCGCTGAAGTTCGCAGCCGGCTGCAGGCCGTCGTCGAGGCCTTGTAGGGGCTCATGTGTTCGAGGACTGAAACGCGAACGCTCGTCGCTCGCGCGACGCACGAGGGCAACAACCGCAACGGCAATGCACGAAGGGAATCGCGCCAAGCCTACGACAAGGAGAGTGCACCATGCATGCAAAGGACATCATGACGACACCGGTCGTCACGGTGAGCCCCGAGACGCCGGTCGCCGAGATCGCAAGGCGACTCCTGCAACGACGGATCAGTGCCGTACCGGTCATCGACGCGGAGGGTCGGCCGGTCGGGATCGTCAGTGAAGGCGACCTGATGCGCCGGCCCGAGGCCGCAGGGGTCCGGCACCCATCTTGGTGGCTCGCGCTCATCGCGGAGCCCGAGACGCAGGCGCGCGAGTACGTGAAAGCGCACGGCGAGTGTGCGCGCGACGTGATGACGCGCGATGTCACGACGGTGACCGAGGAGGCATCGCTCGAGGAGATCGCAACGCTACTCGAGAAGCACCGCATCAAGCGTGTTCCGGTCGTTCGCGACGGCAAGGTGGTCGGGATCGTGAGCCGCGCGAACCTGCTGCAAGGCGTTGCCGCGCGCCAGCCTGTACCGCAGGCATCGGTGGGCGACCGCACCCTGCGCGAGCGGGTGACCGCGGCGATTCAAGCAAGCGGCTCGCGCGGCGACTTCGTCAACCCGGTCGTCGACGACGGCGTCGTCCATCTCTGGGGCATGACGTATTCGGAGGCGGAGCGGGAGGCGATCCAGATTGCAGCCGCTGGGGTCAGCGGGGTCAAGCGCGTCGATAGTCAGCTCGGCGTGGTGTCGCCGATGCTGCGCGCCTCCTTCGGGGCACAGTAGCCATGGGCGCCGGGGTCAAGGCGATCGCCGGCATCGTTGACGGGCCACCGCCAGGGGTCGACGCAACGTCGGCCATTGCGAGTTCTCGAGAGTGAAGCGCGGCGGTGGCGCGGCCGTTGACACCTGCGCAACGCCATGGGGAGGCCGGCGCTTCAAGACGTCGACGTTGTCACGCCGCGACTCGCGACGTCCGGGTGGCACCCGCCTTCTGCGCCATGCGACGGCACTCGTCTGCGCAGCGGCGGCAGGCATCGGCGCATTGCTTGCAGTGGTCGGGCTGGTGTTTGGCGCACTCCTGGCCGCACATTTCGCAGACCTCCGCGCAGAGGCCGCAGATCGACTGCGCGTTCTCGCTGCCGCTGGCCATGTAGGCGGCGGCAAGGCGGCAGATGCCGGCGCAGTCGATGTCGAGCGCGATGCAGCGCCCCATCATTTTCACGTCTGGCTCCTGCAAGCAGGCGGTCGCGCAGTGGTTGCAGGCATCGGCGCACTGGTTGCAGGCGTCGACGCAGGACTGGTATTGCTGATGCATGGTGGGACTCCTGGGCTTCGAAATGCCGCGATTCGGCTCCCTTCGCCGGCAATGCATGTGCCGTCGCGGGCCTGTGCAAATCGCACGCAGGTCGTGATCAAACTCTCAGCGATGGCCGTGTTCGGCTCGCGTCGGGCCGGCGAGCTGCATGTGGCGCTCAGCACGCCGCGCGGGAAGCTGCAGCACGAACGCGACGATGCGCCACAGCTCCCGATCATCGTGACCGTCACCCCAGGCCGGCATGCCGGAGGCCTTGACGCCATGCTTGACGATCCAGAACGCTGCGCTCGGCTCCCCCGGATGCTTGGCCAGCTCGGGCGGCCGGGGGTTGAGGCCGGTGCGGAGTGCGGTGTCGGGCACGCCGGGGCCGAGGGGGCAGCCGACACACATCTGCGCATAGAGGCGGGCACCTGTCTCGATTGCCTGGCGTCCGCCGAGTGTGGGCGGGTGAATGTCCGCACTGCGCGCCTCGATCAAGCGCTCCGGTCGCCAGATCCGCGACGTAGGCCTTCCAGTGCGGCTCGTCGGCCGCGACGTTGTAGGCGCCGCCCATACACGAATAGAGCGTCGCCGGCCGCGACCCACGATGATCGCTGCCAGGACGTTTGCCAAGCGGCCCATCACGGGGTCGCGATCAGTACCACAGGCGCACGCCGGCAACGATGCTGCGTTCGCTGGCGCGGTCGCCACGCGCGCGTGCCAGGTCCGTGGTGTCGCCGGTGAACCGCGTCCTGGTTCGCGCTCGTAGGCGCACAAGGCCTGACTAGGGCCGGGCCTGCCGATTCATCTGGTCGTGGCGCTCGCGCACGTCGGCCGGCCACTGCGCCTTGATCCACGACAGCACCGCGACGATCTCCTCGTCGCTGAGAACGCCTTCGTAGACGGGCATCGCCGACGCGTAGTCCTTCATGTTGGCGACCTTGGCCAGGCCGTACTTGGTGAGCTTGAACAGCATCTCGTCCGGGTGATGCCAGGTGTGCCCGCTGGCATCGTGGGGCGGCGCGGGCAGGCGCCCGTCCGGGCCGCGCTCGCGCCAGTTCGGCTGGCCCTCCAGGCGCGCGCCGTGGCAGGCCGCGCAGTGGGTCCGGTAGACCCGCTCGCCGCGCGCGATCACGCTGGCGTCGCCGGGTTGCAGCCTGTGCGTGGCCGTTTGCGCCGGCGGTCGGGGTTCAACCAGTGCTAGAGCGATCATCGTCGCTGCAGTCGCAGCCAAACCGAGGCCGACAGTCCAATGGACATGGATCCTTTTCATGCCGATCTTCCGCTACACGGTGACGAACTGGCCCATCATGCCGGCGTCCTCGTGTTCGAGGATGTGGCAATGGAACACGAGCGGCGAAGGCGATGCCGCGGCCGCTGTCTGCACCGCGACGGTCACCGTCTCCATCGACGCGACGCTGAACGTGTCCCGCAAGCCTTGCTCGTAGGCCGCCACTGGCGCACGGCTGCGCCCGAGCAGCGACATCTTCACGCCGTGCACATGCATCGGATGCGCCATGTTCGTCCCGTTGAAGAAGCGCCAGACCTCGACCGCGTTGGCGGGAGCAGCGAAGTCCGTGCGACCGATGTCGAAGCTCCTCGAGTTGATGGTGAAAGCGCCGCCCATCATCGCGCCGTCGAGGCTGAACGAGCGCACGGCTGCGCCGCCGCCCGCAGCAACCGCGGGTGCGGCAGGCAGCGTGGCAGGTGGCGACGCCATCGCGTTGGGCTGCGACGGCAACGAAACGCGGAACTTCATGGCGGTGACCTCGACCGCACCGGATCCGCCGCCCATGCCAGCCCCGAACGCGCTCGCGACGGTCGCGACGAGCAGCGAGATCTCCTGACCGAGCGCCGCGCCGCTGAAGTCGACGAGCACCTCGGCCCGCTCGCCGGGGAACAGCACGACCGGTGCGCGAGCCACCGGCCGGGACAGCAGTCCGCCTTCGTTGGCAACCTGCAGCATCGACCCGGCGTTGCTCAAGCGCACGCTCAGCGCGCGGGCGTTGCAACCGTTGAGCAGCCGCAAGCGGACCCACTGCCGGGGTGCCTGCCACACCGGCCCGATGACACCGTTGACAAGCAAGCTGTCGCCCATGTATCCGACCAGCCGGTCGTTGGCGCCGAGCGCATAGTCGATCTGACCGGACGCCGTGAAGCGCTTGTCCTGCAGCACCAGCGCGAGGTCGTCGACCCCCCAGGTGTCGGGCAGCGTCGACGGGCTCACCAAGGAGTCGTCGATGATCAACAGCCCGGCCAGGCCCGCAACCACCTGGCGACCCGTGGCGCCATGCACATGCGGGTGGAACCAGCAGGTCGACGCCGGGTTCGCCACGGTGAAGCTCGCGTCCCATCGTGCACCCGGTGCGATCACTTGATGGGGGCCGCCGTCGACGGCGGCCGGCACGAACAATCCGTGCCAATGCGCCGTCGTCGCTTCACCGAGGTTGTTGCGCACCCGTATGACGGTCGCCTCACTGGTGCGCAGTTTCAGGGCCGGACCGAGAAGCGCACCGTTGTAGCCCAGCGTGACAGTGTCGACACCGGTGCGGCACCGCGTCGTCCCAGGCTGAACGGTCAGCGAGAACGAACGCACGCCGGAAACATCGACCGCACCCTGGTCCAGCGGGATGATCGGCAAATCGCGCGGCGCGGCACTCGATGGTGCAAACGGATCGGACAGTGGCGGCACCGTGCCGCTCTGCATCATCCCCATCGAGTCCGCGCCGCCGCCGCAGGCACCGGCGAGCGTGACCGAGGCAAGCGCAGCGCACAGCAGCAGCGAACGCCGGCGCTGATCGATCGACGAGGGGTCGGCGGAGCATGCATTCATGTCGAGCACTTCATAGCTGATGTTCGGGAATCAACGCGCCGAGCGTCTTGCGCCACGCACGGAGCCAGACGCTGGTGCTCGGCTCGACGTCGTAACGGCTGATGCCCTCGTCGCTCTCGGTCTTCCACGCGATGCGGTCACCCTCCAGTTCGAGCTTGAACGCATGGTGCAGGTCGGAGGCTTCCTCGAAGAGCTCCGCCAGGTCAGCCGCCAGCTCGGGGCTTTCGACCGCGATCCAGCCCTCCGTGTTGTGCAGCCGCGAGCGCGGGTCCTGGTTCAGCGAGCCCACGATGGCCCGGGTGCGATCCTGCACGACGATCTTGGCGTGCAGGCTCGACGGCGAGGCGCGCCCCCATCGATGCAAGCGGCGGTGTGAAATGCTCGGTTCGGGGCGGGCCTCGAACAGTTCAACGCCGCTGCGCAACAACTCGACCCGGTGTCGCGCGTAGCCTGCATGCGCGGCGGCCGAGTCGGTGGAAGCCAACGAGTTGGTCAGCACCGCCACACGCACGCCCCTTTCGACCATGTCGGCCAGATGATCGCGACCGTCCTGCTCCGGAATGAAATACGGCGACACGATCAACAACTCGCGCTGTGTAGAAGAGCCACTCGGTTGGTCGTCACGCATCCCATGCTCGATGCCGGAGGCCACTGCAGCCTTGTCCAGATCAGGGTGGTCGTAGATGGCCTGCGCATGGGCCCAGGTCAGCGCGACGCTGCCGGAGCGCAACGCGCCGACCAATCCGCCGGCTGCGATCCACTGGCAAGGTGGAGCGCCGTCGCAGGCTTGTGCGCGCGCCTGCAGCCCCTGGCGCAAGCGATCACCTTCGTCGACGTCGGGCGCGACGACGACAGCTTCCAACGGCACGGCCGCTGCGCTGTTCCAGTAGGTGTCGAAGGCTCTCGACAGCTCCTGGACGATCGGCCCCACCGCCAGCAGATCCACGTCGTTGAAATTGGCTGACTCGTGAACGCCGAAGTATTCGTCACCCAGGTTGCGGCTGCCGACCATGGCCACGGCGTTGTCCGTGACCCAGAGCTTGTTGTGCATGCGGCGGTTCAGCCTGTCGCCGTCGAACATGAACTCGACCAGACGACTGACGCTCCAGGTGCCGCCGAAGAAGAACGGATTGAACAGGCGCACTTGGATGCCCGGGTGCGCAGCCGCCGCGCGCCGCGCGAAGGCGCGGGTCGTGGCGTGAACGTCGTCCAGCAGGACCCTCACTCGCACGCCGCGCTCGGCAGCCAAGACCACGCGCTGCAGCAGCAGATTCGAAGTCAGGTCGTCACCCGCGCTGTAGTACTGCAGGTCGAGCGTGCGTTCGGCGGTGTCGGCCAGCGCGGCGCGCGACGCAAAGGCCGCCTGCGCAGAGGTGACGACCTGAAACCCCGAATGGCCCGTATGCTCGACCGCCTGCGCACCGAAGACGCGTCCGAGCGTCGTGTGATCGCCCGGTGCGATCGCGCTCGACGGCACGCGCGGCACCGCTGGACGCAGCACCGCACATCCCGCAAGCAGCAACGCGACACCCAGCGTCGCGGCGAGGGAACGACGACTCACCCTCGAATTGCTCCTTGCAGCGCCTCGACGGCGGGCGCTGCGGGCCGGGCAAACACGGCACGGATCTCGGCGATCCGATCCTGCGCGGCCTTCTCGCCTGCCTGCGTCAGCCACTCGCGGCTGCCGAGCCCGAGTTGCTCGGTCGAACGGCGGATGCCGGGCAGGATCACGACATCGGCCAGCGCGCGCTCGTTCAGCACGTGCCGCCAGCCCGAGACGATCATCGACTGGAAGACCATCGACAGCGGACCCGACAGCTCCGTGTGGTAGGGTGGATAGACGACATCGGATGCCAGCACGCGCAGGGCGCCCAGACGGCGCGCCGTGCGCACCGGCAACGGACTGACGACCTGCCCGTCGCCGAGCAGCCGGCCGCGGATGCGCAGCGGAGCATACAGGCCCGGCACGCCGCACGATGCGCGCACGGCGCGCGCGGCATCGCCGCGGTTCAGCACGACCACGTCGCCGGTCTGCATGTCCGTCGCCACGGCCGCGAACGCGATCGGGAACCGTTCGATCGGCGCGGCCAGGTGGCGGTGCAGAAAACTCTCCAGGCGCGCACCTGGCACCAGGCCCAGACCGAGGCCGTTGAACACGGTGCGCACGGGGTCGAAGTCGAACAGCACGCCCCAGTCGAGGCTCTCGGTCGCGCGCTCGATCTCGGCGGTCGCCATGCCGGATGCATACATGGCGCCGACGATCGCGCCAGCGCTCGTCCCCACCACCAGGTCGGGCCTCAGTCCCTCGTGCTCGAGCACCTGCAGCACGCCCAGATGCGCGAAGCCGCGCGCCGCGCCGCCCGAGAGCACGAGCGCGACTCGCGGCAGCGCGTCGTCCCGCGGGGGTGCGAAGTCCGGCTCGTCGGGCGCGGCCGCCGAGTCGAGCCGGTCCACCGCCGGGGCAGCGCACCCCGTTGCGAGCCACGCGACAGCACCGCCCAGCGCACCAACCAGGACGCGCCGTCGATCGGGCAACCTGAATTGCGCCATTGCCATATGTTGTAGATGCGTCGCGGGCGGGACCTAGAGGCTCTTCTGGGCGGTGGCCGAAGCGCTCAGCGCACATCGCGACGCATTGACGAAGACCACTTGACCCACGCGGGGCTCTTCCATGCGCTCAACGACAAACGCGCGATAGCGGTTGCTTCTTCTACCGCGGTATCGCACGACAACGATGGTCGTACCGGCGGATAGAGACCTTCCTTCTGCGCACTTCATGTTCGCGTCGACATTGGCGGCATCGAAAGTTGGATGGAGCTCCACGACGCGGGCCTGTATCCAATAGTCCCGCGGAGCGTCGCGCGCCAGAGAGCCGCACCCGACCATCGCGCCGAGTGCGGCCAAGAGAGCAGTGAGTCGAATTGCACGCACGGGTTACCTCGCTGATGCCTTTATCAGAACAACAACCAGCCCATCAAGTAGATGTAGTTGTTGTCCGAGGCGTTGCGGCCCGGCGTGTAGTCGGTTCGCGCGCCGTTGAACTGCTGGAACTTGGTGTACCGCAGGGCAAGCTTGATGTTCTGCCGCGGCAGGTAGTTCAGCTCTGCGGTCCAGCCTTTGGTGTTCGGGCTGCCGTTGCTGCTGCCGAACAGCGCATCGCCGGTGTTGTACCGAAGGTCATCGGCGCTCCCGGTGGTCCTGAAGTACTGCAGGCCCCCGCCCCATTGGCGCTGGAAGTAGTAGTGAACGTCGGTGCGGAAGGTCTTGAGCGTGTCCGTGGGGTTGGAGACCAGCCCCGCGCTCACCACCGCGTCGTTCCAGGTCTGCTTCTCGCGGATCCAGTTCGCGCGCACCGACAGCGAATGGTCGCCTTCGATGTATTGGTAGTTGGCGTCGTAGCCCAGATCGCGGAAACGATTGGTTCCCAAGGTCTGGTCGTTCGCATCGGCAAAGATCTTGGCGTTCATCCCGTAGATGCCGGCCGCGAAGCTGTGCGGCTTGGCCTCCTTCTGCAGCGCCAGGCGGAAGTACGGTGCGTCGCCCTGCACCAGGCTTCCGGCGAGTTCCTCGGTGTTCCACGGCTGGCCCCAGCTCAGGAAGCGCAGCCCGCTCGACTTGGCCGTGCGGTAGTTCGCCACCTCCACGTAGACGAGGTCATCCCACAAGCCGTAGATGCCCAGGCCGCCGACCTTGCTGGCCAGGGTCATGTCGATGATCGGCGCGGCCGGCATCTGCGGCGCCGCGGTACCCGTGTGAGGGAAGCCCCAGGCCGGGGTGGAGTTGTAGAGGTCGGAAACGGTGGGATTGTTGTTGAGTGTCACGCCGAAGGCCAGGTTCTTCTCTCCCAGCGTCACGCTGTTGGCGTAGCGGGCATCGAACATCTCCATCGCCCACAGCCTTTCGATGCCGTCGTAGTTGTACTGGATCAGCGCCCCCACGTTGTCGTAGATCTTGCCGCCGACGTAGCCCGCGACCGTCTGCGCGACGTTCTTGCGGTCCTTCGGAAATTCATCGGCGGAGGCACCGCCGGCGGTCGTGTTGTTCGTACTCGTGCGCGAACCCATCAGCGCGAAGGCGACCGGCAGCCGCTCGGTCCACGGCTTCTCGTCCCACTTGCTCGAGCTGGCCGCGAAGCCGCCGAGCTTGAACTCGCGACCGTAAGGCGTGAGCTCCGGAAAGACCGTGTGGCAGCCGCTGCATGCGCGGCCCGTCTGCGCCCCCATGCTGGGAACCGCATGGGCCTTCGGCACGGCAACAAAGAACAGGGCCATGAGCCCAAGCCACAAGAGCGCGAGCGTTCCCGCCGCGGTACGCCGCGGATGGTTGGTTGCGCATCGGATCGAAGCGTTCATAGGGTCCTCCTGTCGAGAAGAACGAACCGGGGATGGTCCGTGGTTGAAATCGGTGTTCGAATGTCCACTCACTTCGCGGCCGCCGACGGAAAGAGTTCGCGCGGGCCCGGGCCTTCGGGCTCGTTGTGCGCGATTGCGAAGTGGCAGTCGATGCAGGTCATGCCTTCGGCGGCGCCCTTCTTGTGTCTGGCCTGGGCCTTTTCGGTCTGGCGCGCCGAACTCATCGCTTCGTTGGAGTGGCAGTTGCGGCACTCCAGCGAGTCGGTTTCCTTCATGCGCTTCCACACGTGCCTGGCCAACTCGGCGCGTTTGGCCTCGAATTTGGCCGGTGTGTCGATGGCCCCGATCACCTTGCCGTACAGCTCGCCCGACGCCTGGATCTTGCGCAGCACCTTGTGCCCCCAGTCGCGCGGCACGTGGCAGTCGGAGCAGACGGCGCGCACGCCGCTGCGGTTGGCGAAGTGCACCGTCTCCTTGTATTCCTTGAAGACGGTGTCGCGCATCTCGTGGCACGAGATGCAGAACTCCAGCGTGTTGGTGGCCTCCATGGCGGTATTGAAGCCGCCCCAGAAGATGACGCCCGCGACGCCGCCGACCACGAAGATGGCGAGCACCGAATACTTCGCGCTCGGCGCGGCAAGCCTGTGCCAGAGGCGGCGCAGCGCGCCAGGGTTGTCAGCCATGGTTCCTCCTCGCGAGCCGTTCCCGCAGCGATGCCGCGCTCAGCGCGACAGGATCCACTGAATGACGTTGCGGACCTCCGCCTCGTCTTTGGTCTTCAGCGAGTTGTGCTCCTCCTCCTTGCCATCGATCTTGACCTTGGGGTTGGTCGTCACGTGGGTGAAGAGCCTCTGCTCGGCGTCGGGCTTGCCCTTGTACTTGGCGGCCACTTCCTTGTAGGAAGGCCCGTCCTTCTTCTTGTCGACCGCGTGGCACTTCAGGCAATCGCTCTTCTTGACCAGCGCCTGCGCGGCATCGGCGTCGAGCGCTCGCGCCGCCAGCGGCGCCAGCAGAAGGATGAAGACGACGCCGACAGCACTCGGGCCTCGGCGGAAGGACAAGAGATGCATGATGGAACTCCTCCGGCCCACGGCCGTGCCGTGAGTCAGTCGTCAATGGAGACAGTGGAGGCGAGGCTGAAGAGCCCGCCGCAGGACTCAAGAAGGCGCGTGCATCACTGCACGCGGTACCGCGTCAAATGCGCAGTCGGCGCGTGAGCTCCAGCGGGGTACTGGACGGTGATCGAGGCGCGGCCCAGCGCCGCGGCCACACCTGCACAACCACCGACTCGGGCTGCGCAATGGCGGCAGGTGCATACGACCACACGGCCTTGCCCTGCAGTTCAGACCACTTGACCGGCAGGTTGGCTCCCGCCTCGCCCGTCAGGTAGACCGGCTCCTCGCATGCATGGTCGCCGCTCTCAGGCGTGGGGTGTTGGGCCGGTGTTCGATAGAGATCGTGCGATGAAGCCGCATGACGCTCATGCGGGAGCGATCCGATCGCCTGCGCGGATCCACCGGGCACCTGGTGCTCGCCATACGGGTCGCACAGCGCCGGGCCGGCCACTGCGCGCAAGGCGAGCACGAACAGCAGCACACCCCAAAGTGCCTTCGATGCTTTGCTCAGCCGCGTTACCATGTCTTCATCCACGCAGAGCCCAGACTACTTGGGTGGCGCTTCCTCACGCTTGACGTTCATCAACCTTTCGACCGCGCCGCTCGCTCCTGACACGGCCTGCCGGGTCCACACGAGCCTCTGGTACAGGCCGCCGAAGTAGGTGCGCTTGACGAACGTGGCCTGCGCGCCGCGCGGCATGAATTGCTCGACCCTGTGCGCCCACAGGTCGAAGGCGTGGGGCTCGAGGTGGCGGAACACCTGGTGCATCAGCGGGCGCAGCGGATGCAGCCGCGACGGCAGGTGGTAGTCGACGATCACCAGCCTGCCACCCGGCTTCAGCACGCGTACGGCTTCGCCGAGCGCCGCGCGGCGCAGGTTCTCTGGCATTTCGTGGAGCAGGAAGAACAGCAGCACCCTGTCGTACTGCGCACCGGCGCAGGCGAGCGACGACGCGTCGCCGTGCAGCAGCGCGACGCGCTCGTCGGGCGGCAGCTTCCTGCCGAGGTTCTCCAGTTGCACCGGCAGAACGTCCACCACGTCGAGCTGCGCGTCGCCGGTCAAGCGCTCGCGCAAGCGCTGCGTCAGGTTGCCGTAGACACACCCGACCTGCAGCGTACGTCCCGAGATCGTCTCGCCGAGCGCATCCAGCGCCGCGTCGCGCAGCCGGGCGAAGTTGCCGAACAGGATGGCATCGACCAGCCATGCGCGGTCGAACAGCCGCACCGCCACCGGGTGGACGTAGGCCCACCAATACAGCCGCTCGAGGTAGCGCGGAACAGGCAACGCACCCGTGGCGGTGAACCGGTGCACGCCGGCAGACCGCATGCGGGCAAGCACTGCATCGCCCGTTGGGACGAGACCCCTTCGGATGCACCCGGCACGATCGCGTGCGTCGGTCATTCCTGCGGTCATGGTTCTTCCTCGAGCCTTCCGGACGACGACGCCGCTTCAACCTTTTCACGCCGATCGAACGCCATCGCACTCGACAGGATGACTTCGATCTCCTCGACGATGCGCTCCTGGCGCAGCGCGTTGCGCCTGAGTGCCAGGCGTGCGAGGGTCTGGTCGAGGCGGTCGAGCGCGCGCTCCATGTGGGCCAGCCGCTGGTGGTTCTCGGCGGCCAGCGAGGTGTAGAACTGCCCGAGCAGCGCGGTCAGCAGGAACTGCTGCACCAGCTCGTCGTAGAACACCTGCGGGGCCAGCAGCAGCTCGGGCGCATGGCCGCGACGCACGCCCGCTGCGGGACGCGGCAACGGCAGCAGCGTGGTCAGCGCTGGTTCGCCTTGCTCGTCGTGGCCCAGGCACAGCAGGGTCGCAGGCCCGGCGGAGCCCGCGCTCGCGTGCTCGTGCAGCGCATCGACCAGGTTCTCCAGCACGGCCGGAACGTCCTCGGCGACGGTGGGCCCGTCGAGGCGCGCCACGACGCGCGCGTGCTCGGCAAGGCGGCTCGACAGCCGATGCCCGACGACCAGCAGCGAGGCGGCATCGAGCTCGGACTCCAAGCGCCCCAGCGTCTGCACGATGCGCTCGTTGAAGTTGCCGCAGAAGCCCCGCTCGGAGCCGATCAGCACCAGGGTGGCCACGGAGCGAGGCACGTCGCGCGCGCCGATCTCGCGATGGAACTGCAGGAAGTCCGCCGCCGCCGCCGCGATGTTGTCGCGCATGCGCGCCTGCTCGCCGATGAAGCGCGCCAGCTTGCGCGCCTCCACCAGCGACAGACTCTTCATCGCGGTCATGATCCCGCTGATTTCCTGCAGCCGCGCGTGGCGCTGCGACAGCTCGGCCATGCCACTCACGGGCTCGTGCCTCCCAACCATTGCGCCAGCCGTTGCAGCCACAGCTCGCGCGCGCTCTCCAGGCCGATCGCCGAGTCGCCGGCCAGCCCCACGCGGATGCGCTCCAGCGCGGCTGGCACGTCGCTCAGTTCGAGGCGGTCGAGCAGACCCGCATTGAACGCCGTCATCCAGGCGAGCTGAAAGGCCGGCAGCAACGGCGAGAGGCGGTCCTGCTTGAGGATCTCGCGCATCACGCGGCCGCGCGCGATCTTGGCTTCCGCGCCAGCCTCCAGCTTGGTGCCGAAGCGCGTGAACACCTCCAGCTCGAGGAACTGCAGGTAGGCCAGCTTCATTGTGCCGGCCTCGCGCTTGATGCGCGGATGCTGGGCCTTGCCGCCGATGCGCGACACCGACAGCGCCACGTCCACCGCCGGCAGCACGCCGGCGGCGAACAGCCGGCGGTCGAGGTAGATCTGGCCGTCGGTGATGGAGATCAAGTTGGTGGGGATGTAGGCGGCGATCTCGCCTTCCTCGGTCTGCACGATCGGCAGCGCGGTCAGGCTGCCGCCGCCGTGCGGCTTGGCCAGCCTCGTCGCGCGCTCGAGCAGCCGCGCGTGCAGGTAGAAGATGTCGCCCGGATAGGCCTCGCGCCCCGGCGGCCGGTGCATCAGCAGCGACAGCTCGCGGTACGCGCGCGCATGGCTGCTCAGGTCGTCGTACACGACCAGCGTATCGTGGCCGCGCCGCATCCAGCCCTCGGCGATCGCGCAGCCGGCGAACGGCGCCAGGTACTTCATCCCCGGCGTGGCCGTGGCCTCGGCGGCCACCACGGTGGCGTAGCTCATTGCCCCGTAGCGCCGCAGCACGTCGACGACGCGCGCCGTCTCGGAGCGCTTCTGCCCGATCATCACCACCACGCAGCGCACGCCCTGCCCGACCTGGGCGATCACCGCATCGAGCGCCAGCGCGGTCTTGCCGGTGCCGGAGTCGCCGATGATGAGCTGGCGCTGGCCGCGGCCGATCGGGATCAGCGTGTCCACCACCTTGATGCCGGTGTACAGCGGCGCGGTGACGAAGTCGCGCGCCATGATCGGCGGCGAGCCGGTCTCGAGCGCACCATGGCCATCCGCCGCGAACGGCGGCGCACCGTCGAGCGGCTTGCCCAGCGGATCGAGCACGCGCCCGAGCGCGCCGTCGCCGATGCCGATCTCGAGCCGGCGTCCGGTGCGCGACACGCGTGCACCGGACGTCACGTTGGCCAGCGGATCGAGCAGGATCACGCCGAGGCGCTCGGACTGCAGCTCGAACACCATGCCGCGGCTGCCGTCCTCGAAACGCACGATCTCCTCCGCGCTCGCCGACGGCAACCCGGTCACCCAGGCAATGCCGTCGCCCACCGAGGCGACCTGCCCGATTTCGTCAACCCGCAGGCCGGGCCGGTAGCGCTCGACGCGCCGCGCCAACTCCTGCAGCGGTGCGGCTTCAGTGGTCATGATCGGCGGCGGCATGGAAGAACTCGAGCTCGTCGCGCAGGCTGGCCTTCAGCTCCCACGGGCCGGCGGTGATGCACACCCCGGCCTCGAGGCTCGGCTCCTCGGCGAATTCGGGGGCCAGGGGTTGCCCTGCCAGGTCACGCAACACGGCCGACAACGCGGCCCGCCCGCTCGGGCCGAGCGGGTAGGCGGTCTGCACCCTGACGCGGTGGCCAGAGTTGCCGAGCGCGGCCTGCAGCGCGGCGCGCTGATCGGCTCCGACCGCCTGCAGGTCGGCCTGTGCCAGCTCGATCAGCTTGCCTTCCAGCTCCGGGCTCGCCGCGCGCGCGAGCAAGCGGGTCGCGAAGCGAGCGGCCAGGCCGATCGCCCGGCGTTCGCGCTCGGCGTCGCGCTCGCCGCGTTCGCGCGCCTCCAACGTCTGTCTGCGCTCGCGCTCGGCGTTCATCTCCGCGTCGACCGCCGCCAGGCGCCGCGCCCGCTCGCGGGCCATCTCGGCGTCCAGTTCGGCGAGCGCCCGCTCGCGGTCCTCGGTGGCGCGCGCCAGCCGCGCCTCGTACTCGGTCTTCAGCCCCGCGGCTTCGTCGCGCAGCGCCTGCGCGCGGGCGATGACCGCCGCCTCGTCGGCGCGGCGCCGTTCGATCACCGCCAACACCGGCCGGTAGAAGAAGCGCTGCAGCAGCCACACCAGCACCAGGAAGTTCAGCACTTCCAGCACGAAGGTCGTCGTATCGAAACCCACGGCACACCTACTTGAGCAGCAGTTCGATCAGCGGGTTGCGGAACAGCACGATCAGTACCACCACCAGCACGTAGATCGCCAGCGACTCGATCATCGCCAGGCCGATGAACAGCGTGCGCGTGATCGACTTCTCCGCCTCGGGCTGGCGCGCCAGCGCGTCGAGCGCTTGCGCGATCGCGCGCCCCATCGCCAAGGCGGGAAAGAACACGCCGATGGCGATGGCCAGCAGGGCCCCACCGGTGGAGAGCAGCACGATCCAGTTCATCTTGTCCAAGGGTCACTCCTTCTTTTGCATTTCATGCGATTGCAGCGCGCCGGCGATGTACACGAGCGCCAGCGTGCCGAAGATGTAGGCCTGCACCAGTGCCTCGACGATGTGCAGCGCCAGCAGCGGCACCGGCGCCAGGAAGCCGGCCACCAGCAGCACCAGCAGCGCCGCCATCTCCAGGCTCAGCAGGTTGCCGAACAGCCGCACCGCCATGGCCAGCGTGCGCGTGATCTCGCCGAGCAGGTGAAACGGCAGCAGCACGGGGTTGGGCTCGAGGTAGTGGCGCAGATGGGCGCGCAGGCCGTCGGTGCGGATCGCGAACCAGTGCACCGCGGCGAACACCATCAGCGCCAGCGCGACGGTCACCGAGAGCTCGCCGGTGGGCGCACGCAGTCCCGGCACGAGCCCCAGCAGATTGGCTGCGCCGATAAACAGCCACAGCGTGCCGATGAAGGGCAGCAGCCGCGCCGACTGCCCTGGTGCCGCGTCGTTGATGGCGCCTTGCAGTGCCAGCACGATGCCCTCGAGCGCCGCCTGCGCACGCGAGGGAGCCGTGACGCTCAGGCGCCGCGTGACGGCAAAGGCCGGCGCGACCATCAGCGCCATCAGCAGCCAGGTGGTCAGCACCGTGGGACCGATGCGCAGCGGGCCGATCTGGAAGGCCAGCCATTCGAGCAGTTCGGGTTTGCCCATCTAGTGCGCTCGGATGTACAGGTAGACGTTGATGCAGCCCACCAGCAGCCCCAGCGCGAGGCCGCTCATGGTCCCGCGCACCGAGTAGCCCGGCTGGTGCCCGTCGAACCAGTGCCCGACGTAGACGCCGACCACTAGCGGCACCACGAACAGCAGGCCCAGCGTGCCGAGGAAGACGGTCTGCGCGAGCAGCGTGGGCCGGTCGCGGTCGGCCTGCGCGATGCGCCGCGCCTGCGCTTCAAGGCTGCGCTTGAGCCGTTCGACGTCCTTCATGCCGGCCACTCCTGCCCGAGCTGGGCCATGCGTTCGAGCATCTGCGCCTCCAGCCGGCGCAGCTTGCGCCGCGTCTGCGCCAGGACCTGCTCCTCGGCCAGCATCTCCTGCGCCAGCAGGTCCGCGATCGCCGCGGCATCGCCGCCGATCACGTAGCGCCGCGTCGAGATGCGAAGCTCGTTGTCGACGAAGTACAGCAGCCCGCCGGGTAGGCCCGCGTAGTGCCAGCTCCCGTCGGCCGTGCGCAGTCGCGCCAGGCCGAAGCTCAGCGCGGTCATGAAGCGCACGTGGTGCGCCATCAGGCCGAAGCTGCCGCTGCCGTCCTCGCCGACGAAGCTCACCACGTCGTCGAGGGTCTGGCCGCGGTCGGCGGCAAGGAGCTGCACGCGAAACGTGTTGCTCATGCCGGCACCGGATCGGTCATCGCACCGCGCATGTAGCAGCGCTCCTCGGGCAGCGCGTCGTGGTCACCGCGCAGGAACGCCTCGCAATCGGTCAGCGTCTGTTGCAGCGGCACCGAGGCACCGCGGCCGGCGTTCTGCGCCGTCATCGCATGGAACGGTTGCGTCAGGTAGCGCTGCAGCCGGCGGGCGCGCTGCACCATGCGCCGGTCCGCCTCCGACAGCTCCTCGATGCCGAGCATCGTGATGATGTCCTCCAGCTCGCGGTAGCGCGCCAAGTGCTCGCGCACGTCGTGCGCCACCGTGTAGTGGCGGTCGCCGAGGAAATGCCGGTCCATCAGGTTGCTGCCCGAGGCCAGCGGATCCACCGCGGGGTACAACCCCTTGGCCGCCTGTGCGCGCGACAGGATCACGCGCGTGTCGAGGTGGGCCAGGATCGCGTTGACGGCCGGATCGGTCATGTCGTCGGCCGGCACGTACACCGCCTGCACCGACGTGATGTGGCCACGCCGGCTCGACACGATGCGGTCCTGCAGTTCGGCCACCTCAGACGGCAGCGTCGGCTGGTATCCCACGGTCGCCGGCATGCGGCCGAGCAGCCCCGACACCTCTGAGCCGGCCTGGACGAAGCGGAACACGTTGTCCATCAGGAACAGCACGTCCTTGCCCAGCGTGTCGCGCAGGAACTCCGCGTACGTCAACGCCGCCAGCCCGACGCGGAAGCGCACGCCGGGCGACTCGTCCATCTGCCCGAACACGAGCACCGCGTTGGCCAGCGCGCCGTGGTCGCGCATCTCGTGCAGCAGTTCGTGGCCTTCGCGGATGCGCTCGCCGACGCCGGCGAACACCGAAACGCCGCCGTGCAGCGTGGCCACCGCCTGCATGAACTCCATGATCAGTACCGTCTTGCCAACGCCCGCGCCGCCGAACAGACCGGTCTTGCCGCCGCGGATGAACGGACACAGCAGGTCGATGACCTTGATGCCGGTCTCGAGGATGCCGCTCGAAGGCAGCGTGTCGGCGAGCGCCGGTGGCGGCGCGAGCAACGCGCGCGACTCATTGCTAGCGAGGGCCGGTCCGTCGTCCAGCGGCGCACCGAAGGGATCGAGCAGCCGCCCCAGGCAGGCGGCCGACACCGGCACCCGCAGCGGCCCGCCGCTGTCGTACACGGGAGTGCCTCGACGCAAGCCCGCCGTGCGATCGAGCGCGATGGCGCGCAACCGATGCCCGTCGAGATGGTGCAACACCTCGAGCACTGCGTGCTTGCCATCGATCGCGACCTCGAGCATGCGGCGCAGCGGCGGCAGGATCCGGCAGGTCACATCGACCACGGGTCCGTGCACCTCGGCCACATGGCCGATCAATTGCGGAGCCGCGCCGGAATCGCCTGCGCTCGGCGATTCGATGGCGCCTGTGACGCCCTCGTCGACCAGCGCGACGTCCTGCGCGCCGCGGTCAGTGCAGGTAAGCCTCGACTGCATATCGGCGCATCATCCGGTGACTGTTGAAAAAATAGGCGTTGCGGCTGATCGCGCCTTTCATGACGGCGATCCAGCGCGCTCTGTCGCCGTAGTAAAGCGGCAGCACGCTCTGCTCGAGCTTGTCGTAGAGGAACGCCGCGTCGCGTGCGTTGTCGGACTCAGCCTCACCACCGACCGCCCAGCCGGTGACGCCCTCGATCCAGCCTTCCAGCCACCAGCCATCCAGCACGCTCAGGTTGGGCACACCGTTGAACGCGGCCTTCATGCCGCTCGTGCCAGAGGCCTCGAGCGGGCGCTGCGGCGTGTTGATCCAGACGTCCACGCCCGAGACGAGCAAGCGCCCGAGATCCATCGCATAGTCGGGCAGGAAGACCACCGGCACCTTGCCTTCGAGTTGGCGCGCCCAGTCGTGCAGTCGCTCGATGAGACGCTTGCCGCCCTCATCGCGCGGATGCGCCTTGCCCGCAAGGACGATCTGGAACGGTGATGCCCGGGCGATGGCTGCGAGGCGATCGAGGTTGGAGAACAGCAGGCCTGCGCGTTTGTAGTCGGTCATGCGCCGCGCAAAGCCGAGGAGCGGGCGCGCCGCTTCCAGTGACGCACCAGTCAGCGCCGAAATACGCTCCAGCAACGCCCGCTTCGCGGCGGCGTGCGCTTGCCACACGTCGTCGTCGGGAATGCTCTCGGCGCGCACCAGCAACTCCGGCTCGTGGCACCAGCGCGGCAAGTGGGCGTCGTAGAGCTTGCGGAAGCTGTCGCAGGTCCACGTCCATGGGTGGACGCCATTGGTCACGGCCTGCACGCGATAGCCGGGAAACAGATTCTGCGAGACCTTCGAGTGGCGCTTGGTCACGCCATTCACATAGGCGCTCAGGTTGAGCGCGAGTTGCGTCATGTTGAGCCGATCCGGCCCTGCGAAGGCACGCAGCTGCGCGGGTTCGATCAGACCACCGAGCAGGCGGTCAGCAAGCTCGTACGAGAACTGATCGTGCCCTGCCTGCACGGGAGTGTGGGTCGTGAAGACGCAGCGCTGCCTGACGGCAGGCACGTCGTAGTCCATGCCCGTGCCCGCGGCTTCGGGCGTGCGGGCGTGGCGCCGCAGCAGTTCCAGCGTGAGCAGCGCCGCGTGGCCCTCGTTCAGGTGGTACTTGCGGACGCTGAACCCCAGCGCGCCGAGCATGCGGACACCGCCGATGCCCAGCACCAGTTCCTGCTTGAGACGGTACGCGTCGTCACCTCCATAGAGGAAGTGCGTGATCGACTGGTCTTCCGGATCGTTCTCGTCGAGATCCGTGTCGAGGAGGATCACCGGGATCGAGCCGCCCATGTGGCCCTCGACGACATAGAGCCACCCGCCGACCCACACCTCGCGAGCGTCTATGGTGAGCGCGGTCTTCGCAGCCAGCCGTTGCGCCCAACTCTCGGGCTGCCACCACTCGGGCCGCTCGACCTGGCGGCCGTTCACGATCTCCTGCCGGAAGTAGCCGGCGCTGCTGACGAGCGTGACGCCCACCATCGGCAGATCCAGGTCCGCCGCCGTGCGCATCGCGTCGCCGGCCAGCATGCCGAGCCCGCCGCTGTAAGTCGGGATCTCGGCGCGCAGCGCAATCTCCATCGAGAAATAGGCGACGCGCGGTTCGTGAACGAAGGCTTCGATGGAACTCTTCATCGCAACAGCCGTTCAGTGATTTCGCTCGCAGCAGCCGGCACCCCGGATCGGCCATTCCGGGTTCTCGAGACTGAAGCGTGGCCGCGGATCGAGGACGTCACGCTGTGCGGCCTGGTAGGCAGCGAGCGTGCCCACGTCACGCCAGTAGCCACGCTCCTCGTACGGCTGCAGGCCGGGGATCGTGTTGCTCGCGAAGTCGTAGGCGAAGACACGGCGCCTGCCTGCAAGGCGCGGCAGGATGTGCCTGCCGAAATCCGTGTCGGCGCGCTGGTTGGCCTCCTCCAGCAGCGTCGTGAGCACGCGCGCGTTGAACAGGTAGTTGCCCATCGACGCATACGCGCGGCTCGGGTCGGCCGGCATCGGCGCCGCGCGCAAGGGCTTCTCCTGGAACTCTTCGACGCGGCCATCGCGGGCCGCAGCGATGATCCCGAACTGGGTTGCTTCTTCGATCGGGACCGGCACGGCCGCGATGCTGATCTCTGCGTCGGTTTCCTGATGGAAGCGGGCCATCTGCCGCACGTCCATGCGATAGACGTGATCGGCCGCGAATATCGCCACCAGATCGGGCCGATGGCGCTGGATCAGGTGGAGATTCTGGTAGACGGCGTCCGAGGTGCCTTTGAATGCCCCGGTCTCGCGGTCCGCTGCAGGAAGCACGACCTCGATGACACCCTCTGCGTCCTGCCAGGGTGCCCACGCGGTACGGATGTGCTCGACGAGGGAGCGCGGCTTGTATTGCGCCAGGACGTAGATCGAAGAGATGCCGGAGTTGACCAGGTTGCTGAGCACGAAATCGACGATCCGGTGACCCGCGGCGAAGTGCAATGCGGGCTTGGCGTCCTCGGCGGTCAGCGGATGCAGCCGCGTTCCATTGCCTCCTGCCAGGACAAGCGCGAGAACTTTGGGCGGACTCATCGGGCTTCTCCTTTCGGACATAGGAAAGTTGGATGGACCCAAGGACAGTTGCGACTTCCCCGCGACACGAACCGAGTTCATGGCACTCACTTCGGATAAGTCGCAAAGACGCTCGCTTGCCCGGAGGCGTCGACGAGCAGCACCTCGTACGGATCCCTGCGGGCGCCCACCTCCATACCCGGCGAGCCGACCGGCATGCGCGGGACAGCCAGGCCGATGGCCTTGACTCGCGACGCCAGAAGCCGTTTCACCTCGACGGCTGGCACGTGCCCCTCGAGCACGTAGCCATCGACCGCCGCGGTATGGCAGGAAGCGAACTGCTCGGGCATGCCCAGTCGCTTGCGTTCGGTCGCCGTGTCGTCGACATCGGTCACATGGACCTCGAAGCCGGCTGCCCTCAAGTGGCGGACCCATGCGCCGCAGCAACCACAAGTGCGGGCCTTGAAGACATGGACCTCAGTCGCGTGGACCACGGCGAGGAAAGGAAGCGCCAGAAGCGTGGTTACCCCCACGGTGGCAGCCAGCAGATAACGCCGGTTCATCGCGTACTCCCGCCGTCGTGCTCACGGCTTGGCGTGCTCGGCCAACTTCCTGTGGCCCGCAGCCATTGCTTCGTACTCGACCGCGATGCCCTCCTGGCTGCGGACGATCGCGTTGCAGTGCGAGGGCATGCTCGCACCCCCTCTTCCACCAGCGAACATCCCCTGGTAGCTCTGAGCCATCTTGCGATGTTCGGCAGCAAGGGCGCGCGCTGCCGCCGCTTGCTGGTCGTAGTACGTGGCCAGCGCGTCGTGGTCGCTGCGCGTTTGCGCAGACTCGATCTTCCGCAGCAGCTCCGGCGAAGGGCTGCTCGGCCCGGTGGCGCAACCGGCCAGCACGGCGCCCAACAGCAGCAGCGAAATGATTCGCCGTGTGGATGCGAGTTTCGAGTTCATAGCGGTTCTCCAATGTTGATGAAGTGCGGCAATTTGCGAGGCTCCGTAGAGCCCCGCCTGTGGCTGACGCTGGCGCATTGACGTCATGGCGCACTCACGGGCGTGCCTGTTCCGCCATTTGCCGGTGGACCGACGCCACGGCGTCGTATTCCATTGCGATACCTTCCTGGGTGCGAGCGATGGCGGCGCAGTGCTCGGGCATCCTTCCCACGGCTCGCGGGTCCACGCGCATTGCCTGGTAGCTCTTGGCCATCTTGTTGTGCTCGACCGCCATTGCGCGAGCCGCCGCGGCCTGTTGGTCGAAGTGGGTCGCCAGAGCGAAATGGTCGTCACGCGTGCGCGCAGACTCGATCTTCTGCACCAACTCCGGCGAAGGGCTAGTCGGCCCGGTGGAGCAACCAGCCAACACGGCGCCCAACAGCAGCAGCGAGGCGATTCGCCGCGCAGGAATCGGTGTCGAAGTCATGATCGATCTCCAGTGTTGATGGAACGCGCTTCGCTCCCGTCAGCGCTTGGTCTCATTAGCCACGGCTTGATGGCCTTCGGCCAAACCCTCGTACTCCGAGGCGATGCTTTCCTGCTGGCGGGCAATCGCAAGGCAGTGGGCAACGGCATCCGCACCGATTGGGCTGTTCGCGAGCGTCGCTTGATACGTCGCGGCCAGTCGGCGATGGCGGGCTGCGATATCACGGGCCGCAGCGCCCCGGTTCTCGTAGTACACGGCCAGCCTCTCGTGGTCCGAGCGCGTGCCTGCGGACTCGATCTTCTGCAGCAGTTGCGACGGCATCTCGTCGGGGACCGAGGCGCAGCCGGCCAGCACGGTGCCAATGAGCAGGAATGAAGCGAGTCGGCGCAGCAGTTGGGAATTCGCTCTCATGGTGTCCTCCAGGATCAACGAGCTTCCAGATGCCCGCGATTCAGCCGGATGTCGCCGGCGTGGCCACCGCCACGCTCTGCGGCATCGCGGTCACGGCGCCCGGGCTGCGCCGCATTTCCCATTGCTTGACGAGTGCGTACAGGGCCGGGATCACGCCGAGCGTCAGCAAAGTCGAAGAGATCATTCCGCCGACCATCGGCGCCGCGATGCGGCTCATGACCTCCGAGCCGGTGCCCGTGCCCCACATGATCGGCAGCAGGCCGGCCATGATGGCCACGACGGTCATCATCTTCGGCCGCACGCGCTCGACCGCGCCTTCCATCACCGCGGCATAGAGGTCGGCAGCGCCGGCGGGACGGCCTTCGCTGCGGCAGCGTTGCTTGACGTGCTCCCAGGCGTGGTCGAGGTAGATCAGCATCACGACGCCGGTCTCGGCCGCCACGCCCGCCAGTGCGATGAAGCCGACGGCCACCGCGACCGAGAGGTTGTAGTCCAGCGCCCACATCAGCCACACGCCACCCACCAGGGCGAACGGCACCGACAGCATCACGATCACGGTTTCCGTCACGCGCTTGAAGTTGAGGTACAGCAGCAGGAAGATCGACAGCAGGGTCACTGGGATGACAATCTTCATCTTCTCGATCGCGCGCTCCATGTACTCGAACTGGCCGCTCCAGGTGATGTAGTAGCCGGGCGGGAACTTCACCTGCTCGGCCACTGCCTTGCGCGCGTCGGCCACGTACGAGCCGATGTCGCGGCCGCGGATGTCAACGAAGATGTAGGCCGACAGCAGCGCGTTTTCGGTGCGGATGCCGGGCGCGCCGCGCGCGACACGCACCTTCGCAAGTTGGCCCAGCGGCACCATTGCGCCGTTCATCGTCGGCACCAGCACCTCGCGCTCGATCTGCTCCGGATTGGCGCGCAGCTCGCGCGGGTAGCGCACCGTCACGCCGAAGCGCTCGCGCCCCTCGACCGTGGTGGTGACCATCTCGCCGCCGAGCGCGGTGCCGATGACCTCCAGCAGTTCGCCCACCGCCAGGCCGTAGCGGGCCAGCGCTGTGCGGTCGGGCTCGATGTTGAGGTAGCTGCCGCCGGTGAGCCGTTCGGCAAACGCCGACGTGGTGCCAGGCACCGACTTCACGACGGATTCGATCTCCTTGGCGACCTTCTCCATCTCGCCCAGGTCCTTGCCGAACACCTTGATGCCGATCGGCGTGCGGATGCCGGTGGACAGCATGTCGATGCGAGCCTTGATCGGCATGGTCCAGGCGTTGGAGATCCCCGGGAACTGCAGCGCCTTGTCCATCTCGGCGATCAGCATGTCGGTCGTCATGCCCGGCCGCCACTCGCTCTGCGGCTTGAGGTTGATCACGGTCTCGAACATCTCGATCGGCGCTGGGTCGGTGGCCGAGTTGGCACGGCCTGCCTTGCCGAAGACCGACTCCACCTCGGGGAAGCTCTTGATGATCTTGTCCTGCGTCTGCAGCACCTCGGCGGCCTTGGTGATCGACATCCCGGGCAGCGAAGCCGGCATGTACAGCAGCGTGCCTTCGTTGAGCGTCGGCATGAACTCGCTGCCCAACTTCGAGGCCGGGTAGTACGACACCGCCAGCGCGAGCACCGCCAGCGCGACCGTGGTCTTCTTCCAGCGCATGACCCAGGCGATGATTGGCCGGTAGGCCCAGATGAGGAACCGGTTGACGGGGTTCCGGGCCTCCGGCATCACCTTGCCGCGGATGAACAGCATCATCAGCACCGGCACCAGCGTCACCGAGAGGAAGGCTGCACCGGCCATCGCGAAGGTCTTGGTGTAGGCGAGCGGCGCGAACAGCCTGCCTTCCTGGGCTTCCAGCGTGAACACGGGCAGGAATGACACCGTGATGATCAGCAGCGAGAAGAACAGCGCCGGCCCGACCTCCTTGCACGCCTCGAGCATCGTCTGCGCACGCTCGCCCGTCGTGTGATCGGGCTTCAGGCGCTCGAGGTGCTTGTGCGCGTTCTCGATCATCACGATGGCCGCGTCGACCATCGCGCCGATGGCGATCGCGATGCCGCCCAGGCTCATCAGGTTGGAGTTCATGCCCAGCAGCCGCATCGCGATGAACGCGATCAGCACGCCCACCGGCAGCATCAGGATCGCCACCAGCGCCGAGCGCACGTGCAGCAGGAACACGACACACACCGCCGCCACGATCACGCTCTCTTCGATCAGAGTTCGCTTGAGCGTGTCGATCGCGCGGTGGATCAGGTCGGAGCGGTCGTAGACGGCTTGGATCGACACGCCTTCCGGCAAGCCGGCCGCGATCTCGGAGGCCCGCGCCTTGAGGTTGTGGATCACCTCCAGCGCGTTCTGGCCGTAGCGCGACATCGCGATGCCCGACACGACCTCGCCCTCGCCGTTCAGCTCGGTGAGCCCGCGGCGCTCGTCCGGCGCCAGCTCGACTCGACCGACATCGCCGATCGTGACCGCGGTGCCGCCTTCGCTCTTGAGCACCAACGCCTCGATGTCGGCCCGGCCGCGCAGGTAGCCCCTGCCGCGCACCATGTACTCGGTCTCGGCCATCTCCACCACGCGTCCACCGACGTCGCGGTTGGAATCACGGATCACCTGCGCCACCTTCATGAGCGGTATGCCGTAGGTACGCAGCTTCAGCGGATCGACCGTGACCTGGTAGGTCTGCACGAAGCCGCCGATCGACGCCACCTCCGAGACGCCCTGCGCCTTGGTGAGCTGGTAGCGCACGTACCAATCCTGGATCGTGCGCAGCTCGGCCAGCGTCCGGTTCTTGGCCAGCAGCGCGTACTGGTAGACCCAGCCGACACCGGTGGCATCGGGGCCGAGCGCGGGCGACACGCCCTTGGGCAGGCGGCTCGACGCGAAGTTCAAGTACTCCAGCACCCGGCTGCGCGCCCAGTAGATGTCGGTGCCATCCTCGAAGATGACGTACACGAACGACGCGCCGAAGAACGAGAAGCCGCGCACGACCTTGGACTTCGGCACCGCGAGCATCGCGGTGGTCAGCGGATAGGTGACTTGGTCTTCCACCACCTGCGGCGCCTGGCCGGGGTATTCGGTGTAGACGATGACCTGCACGTCCGACAGGTCGGGCAGCGCGTCGAGCGGCGTGCGCGCCACGGCGACGACGCCGGCGATGACGACGAACAGCGTGGCGAGCAGGACCAGGAACGGATTCCTGCCCGACCATTCGATGGCTTTGGCGAGCATGGTGTGCCCTCTGTTCAGTGGCCGCTGTGGGGTTTCTGCCCGGCGCCGGGGTTCGGCGGCGGATTCGTCGGCGCGTTGGGCCCACTGCCCGATGCCGGCGCGATCGACGTCACGACGTAGTCGCCCGGCTGGCGCTCGACGAACTCGAACGCCACGGTCTGGCCCGGCTTCAGGCCGCTCAGCAAGGCGCTGTTCGCGACCTTGAAGTCCATCGTCATGGCCGGCCACTTGAGCGACGCGACTGCTCCGTGGTTGAGGCTCACGGTACCGGCCTTGAGGTCGACGCCGTCCACGGTCCCGTTGGCCGCATGCGCCACGGAGTCCGATGCCTTGGCTGCACCCGCAGGCTGCTTGTCCGGCGACGCTTTGGCCGCGCCGCCGTGGCCGTGTCCGCCCAGCCCGCCGACCGCAGCCTTCAGGTTGCTCTCGGCGTCGATTAGGAAGTTGGCGGCGACGACGACTTCCTCACCCTCGCGCACGCCCTCGCGCACCTCGACGTAGTTCTCGGCACGCCCGCCGAGCACGACCTCGCGCGGCTCGAAACGGCCTTCGTTGACCTGGACGAGCACAATGCGCCGCGTGCCGCTGTCGATCACCGCCGTGTCGGGTACGGCGAGCACCGGTGCCGTGGGCCCCACGGGCAGCTCGAGCTGCGCGAACATCGCGGGCTTGAGCAGTTGCCCGGGGTTGGGCAGTTCAACGCGGACCGGAATCGTGCGCGTCTCGGCTTTCAGCGTCGGATAGACGTAGGTGATCCTGCCCTCGAAAACGCGGCCCGGATACGCGCTGACCTTCACGCTGGCCTTTGCGCCGGCCTTGACCAGACCGATGTCCTGCTCGAACACGTCGGCGACGACCCAGACGGACGAAAGATCGGTCACCTGGTAGAGCATCTCGCCCGGCATGAAGCGCATGCCCTTGAGCGCCTTCTTCTCGGTCACCACGCCGGTCACCGGAGAGTGGAAGACGACCGTGCGTTGAGCCTGACCGCCTTGCGTCAGCGCGTAGAGCTGGTCCGGCGAGAGGTCCCAGTTGCGCAGCCGGGTCAGGCTGGCGTCGGCCAGCTGCTTCATGCCCTCCTGCGCGTCGGCCCCGGCCCCCTTCATCGCCCGCACACCTTGCATGGCGACCAGGTATTCGCGCTGCGCCGACACGAGCTCGGGGCTGTACACCTCGAACAGCGGTTGGCCTTTCGAGACCGGCTGGCCGGTGACGTTCACGTGCAGCCGCTCGACGTAGCCCTCGAACTTGGGCGAGATCGCGGCGATGCGTCGCTCGTCGGGCTCCACACGCCCGGCCGCACGCACCGTCTTGCCCAGCGGGCGCCGGCCGGCCAGCTCGGTGCGCACGCCGAGCTTCTGAATCTTCTCGGTGCTGATGCGGATCTGCTTGGCCGCGTTCGGATCGGCCGCCTCGTCCTCGCCCTCGTAGACCGCGATGTAGTCCATCCCCATCGGGTCCTTCTTCGGAGTGGGCGACGTGTCGGCCAGACCCATCGGGTTGCGGTAGTAGAGGAGCTTGCGCTGCTGCGGTTGTTTCGCCTGCTGCGCGCTGCCCGCGGCCGCATCCGCCGCGCCGGCGGGAGCATGCTGCTGCGAGCGGGCGCCGAACCAGAAGCTGCCGGCGCCGACGGCGCCGAGCGCAACAACGATCGCCAGCACGGTGGTGGTGGTCTTCACAGGTCTTCTCCCAGGATGCGTTCGACCTCGGCCAGGCGCATCTGCGCCTCGGCCTCGGACTTCAGCAGGTCTTGCCGCGCCTTGCGGATCTGGCGCTGCGCCTCGAGCAAGGTCGCGAAGTCGACCTTGCCGGTCTCGTAGGCGGCCAGCGCCGAGCGCAGCGTGAGCTCGGACTGCGGCAGCAGTTGCGTGCGCACCAGCACCTCAGTGCGGCGCGCCGCGTCGAAAGCCGCGAGGTTGCCGGCCATCTCCGCGAGGAGCTGGCGCGCCAACGCCTCGGCGCGCGACTGCGCCGAAGTGACCATGGCCTCGGCCTCGCGCTCCTGCGAGCGGCGCGACTCCTGCTGCAGCGGTATGTTCAACTCGAGCATCAGGTTCCAGCTCGTGACGCGTGAGCGCATCTGCGTGGGCCCGAAGCCGACCTGGAAGTCGGGGTAGCGGTTGCGGTACGTGAGCTCCCGGCTCGTCTGCGCACCCGCCAGCCGCGCCAGCTCGGCCTGCAGTTGCGGATTGGTGCCGCGCGCGCGCTCGGCCAGTCTGGTGGCGTCGGCCGTGGAGAGCGACGGCAGCGCCCGCGGCGCTTGCGGGTCTGCCAAGGCGGCCGTGCTGTCGCGCGACAGCAGGCCGTTCAGCTTCGCGCGCAGTTGGCGCTTTTCGCTGTCCAGCGCAATCAGCTCGGAGCGCATCGCGGTCTGCTCGAGCTGGGCGCGGATCGCATCCTGCTGCGCGACGAGACCGCCCGCGTAGCGCGCCTGTGCCACCTGCTCAAGACGTATCACCAGCTCGAGGATCTCGCGTGCGATGCGTTCGTCGCCGGCGAGCCGGTAGTACTCCGCGTACGACGTCTTGATGCGCATGGCCAACTCGGCCCAGGTGGCATCGGCGCGCGCGCCGGCCTGCTTGGCGTCGGCAGCGGCGGCATCGCGGCGCAAGTCGCGCTTGCCCCACCACGGCAGGGGCTGCATCAGCGTGTACCGGGTCTCGCCCACACGCGACGGCAGCACGTTCCACGACGCGTCGCTGCCGTAGTTGTTGATGTTCATCAGTTCGGTGCGCAGCACCGGATCCGGCAGCGCGCCGGCGGGCTGGATGCGCTGCGCCGCCGCGTCGGCCTCGGAGCGCATCGCGCCGAGCTCGAGGCTTCGCGTGCGCGCATACGCCAGCAACCCCTGCAGATCGGCACCCAGGGCTTCCTGCTGCGCGGTTGCCGGGCCGGAGAGGCTTGCGCCGACGAAGGCAGCCAGCAACCACCTGCGCGTGCTTCGTTCAATGGACACGGGAACACCTCCCGAGGCACCGACGCACGACGCGCTTTCGCTCAATGCACATGCGCGCCTCCGCCTGGCCGCCCCTCGTCGCCACGCGACGCTGGCCCCGGCTGCTCGTCTGCGCCTTTGCCATGGCCGCCGTGCCCGCCATGGCCGAACAGGTGCATCAGCGGACACGCCAGGATGATCAGAAAGGGCAGCAACTGCAGCAGGTGCTCGTTGTGGCGGAAGAACAGCCAGCCGACGGCAGCGGCCAAGCCGAGCCAAAGCAACCATTGATTGATGCGCGACCAGTTCGCGCCCCGCGGCGAATCGCCGGGATGTTCGTGACGTGGACTCATGAATCGACTCCGTGGGTTCCTGGAGATCTGAAATCGCTGCGGATTGATCGCTGGCCGCGGCGGGACGCAGCCGGCGCATCGCGGAGCGCACCGCTCAAGCCGGCATCGATCGATGCCAGCGGGGATCCGGATCCATCCAACCGAGCTCGTCGGCTGGACTCAGGCGCTATAGCGCCAAGCGCAGGAACGCGATCGTGATCGGTGGTGCCGCGGCGCCATCCCGGCGCGGCGGCAGCAGGGGATCCGGCACAGGTGCCGGGGGTGCAACGACCATCGCAGTTGCCGGGGGTGGCAATGCGTGGCCGAGATCGTCTAGCGCCGTCTTCAGCGGCGGAATCGCAACCGCAGACTTCGCGCAGAAGTCCTGGCAATTCGGCTTGCTTGGCGAACCATGGTGAGCCACCGGTCCGTCGGGCTCAGCATGATGCGATGCGTGTGCATGCTCCACCCGTTGTGTCGCCGCACCACCATCGGCGAAATTCCTGGCTTGCGGCTCGCCAGAGTCGGCGAAAGCCGGAGCAAAGCAGGCATGCGCCACCCCGATCGCAACGCCGCACAGCCACACGGCCAGCATGCGGGCCGCCCAGCGACGAAGTTGAATGCGGTTGCGGAACATGATCAGCGGTAGATCCCGTTCACAAAGACTAGCTCCGCGGTCTTCCACCTCCATTGATGAAGATCAACGGAAAGGAAGGTGGCCGCCAGGCGGAGCGCACTGCGCGTCGGCTGCCAATGCTGGCCTGGTGGCGCGATGGTCACGCGCGCGCAGAACTCAATCTCGTGTCGGACCTTCAGCCACGGGCCACCCGTAGGTCACCACGTCGCTGACCTCCGCGGGAGCGGACGCCGCGAGTTCCCAGTCCGGCCTGACGCCAAGTGCATCGTTGACCGTCGAGAACGCGAGCCGAAAGGCGATGAAGACCGTGGCTTCGAAGAGTTCCCTTTCGGAGAAGCCCGCAGCCCTCAGTGCGGCGAGATCCCGCGCCGATGTTGCGTTCGGGTCCGCAACCACTTTGCGTGCCCATTCAGCCAGTGCACGGTCTCGCGCGCTCAGGCCTTCGTGCGAGGTAGACCCAATGACGGCTGCCGCCGCAGAAGCGCCGGCCTCGTCGGCGAGCGTTCGGCCCCACGCAAGCGAGCAGTATGAGTCACCAACTGCGGCCGCAGTCGCGCACACCATCACGGCTTGCTCCCGTTTGCTCAAGGTCGAAGATGCAGTGAGCTGCGAACGAAGCGCTGCGAATGCCTCAAAGACGTCCGGCCTCCAAGCCCAGGCGCGGGTGAGGTTCATGACGAACCCAAGCGAGTCTTGGTTCGCCTTGAAGAGCCGGGCAGTGTCTGCCGAGTCTTCGGGTGCGTCGATGTACATCTGTAGCCTTACGCCGGGATTTCAGGAAACTATAGCCACCGAGGATCGACGCTGTTGGCCGACGTCAAGCGGCAAGCGGCACTTTGGAGCGAAGAGGATGAACTCCGCAGTTCCATCTCGTGTGGGTCAAACTTTCGAACGGGTCTTCACTTCGTCGCACTCGTCTCAGTGGCCGGCGTGCAGAACCTCAATCTTCATCGGCACGCTCGCTCGACGTGCCCAACGCCGCGAGGATCGAGCAGTCCTCGATCGGAGGCATGTCGTTGGCGCAGTCTTCGATCAAGCGGTCCAGCGCCTTGGACATCGCACCCATGGTCTAGATGCGCGCCTCGAGTTCCAGCTTCTTCTCGATCACCTTGCTGTGCACGTCGTCGCAGCAGGGCGAAGCTTGCTAGCGCAACCGCAGCAGCGCGTCGATCTCCGACAGCGTGAAGCCGCACTGCTTCGTCTGCTTGAGGCGATCCACGTCGGCGGGCCCATACAGCCGATAACCGCTTCCTCTCTTGTCGTCAGGTGCGGAACTGCTGCATACGACACGGGCCAAGGATAAACCTTCGCTCCAAGGCGAAGGTCAAGCGGTGGCCGCTTGACCTTGCCACAGGGACAAGGTTCAAGGTGACTGCGGCGTCGAAATTGCCGCGACGGAGGTGCAGCAATGCATCACACGCTTTGCCGTGAACACACTTCGATAGTGGAGGCCCCTTTTGGCGCTCTACGAACGCGCCGTCCGCGAACGACAGCCTGCGGTCGCCGAGTGTCTGCTGCGCGCTATCGAAGAACTCGCTCGGAACCGGCGTACCGGCCTCGCTCGACCGTGCCTACCTGCTCTTGCCGCCGCGTTGGCGAGGCGTGAGAGCATGAAGCGCACGGCGCAGTGCCACGAAGAGCGCCGCGCCGTTACCGGCAATGATCTCCAAACGCGTTAGGCTCTAAGACCTCCCGTCAAGGCGACGGACGCAGCGCCACGGGTGCCGTCGACTGGCGATCAGAACCCGCTGTCACCCCGCGACTCGACGGGTCGCTAGTGCTGGCCCAGCCCACGTCGCCGCCCACCCACACCGCGCCATCCGAGGCCACTGGGTTCCGACGGAACTCGGCCAGTTCCTGCCGGACCGCAGCACGGGTCATGCTGCTCGCGCCCGTGCCCACATAGACCCAGCCCGGATCGCCGTTGATCTGCCGCAGACCGTCCGCCGTCACGGGGTTGCGCTTCCATGTGGCGAGTTCAGCACGTACCTGCTCGACTGTCACGGTCGAAGGCATCCAGTGGTAGCTGCCGCTCGATTCACCGCTGCCGGGCGTGAATCCCGAGTTGGCGAGCGCCACCGGCGCCACCGCACCCGCCACCACGACAAAGAGTAGTCGCGCGTTCATGATTGGACTCCTGTGTGACCACGTGGGCCGTTGCCCGCACGGACGCAATCTGCATTGCGCAGTCCACTCTAGGCGTCCAACTCGTACCGAAGGCTGGCGTGGCGATGACATTTGCGTCACCTCCGTGCCTGCCATTCGCCGAAGCCCTCCCGCAGCCGGTGCATCACCGCCTGATGTCGAGGACTTCCGCGACCAAGCCTCGCAAGGCTTGCGCGTCAGCGTGAGCTTGCTCGAGAGCCTCGTTCGCCTCGGGCGCATGCTCAAACCCCGGCTCCTGACGCGCAAGAGCGTCGGCTGGCGCTGGGCTGAGCTTGTGGTGATCACCAAGTTGTCGGCGTCCTCTCGGTCGGTATGATCGGCGCCACCCTGCGCTGCTGTGCCGCCTGAATCCTCCCTGAGGGCGCGAAGCGACGGGCTTGCGACCTGGTGATGGCTGTTGCTGCCACCAGGTCTTTCTCATTTCTGGCGGGTGCCAGTACGGGTCCGGCTGATCGCCGGTTGGGCGACAACGTGCGGGCTTTGCGCGCCGTGAGGTGTTTGGCACCGATCCACACGCCCGGCCTGACCGAGAGGCTCATGTCTCGGTCGGCATGCAACCACCGCGACTGCCACTGCGAAGTCTGCAGCGCCCGCCATGGCGAAGCTCCGAACCTCGCCAGGGCTGTCAACCGACGGCGAGCCAACACCAAGTGCTCGTGAAGCAGACCTGCTTCGCGTGAGCCAGACCAGGGCGACCGCTGCTGCGGCCTACAAGTTCATGCCTTCTGCGTCGTGGGCGGCCTCGTCGATCTTCGCCTTGCCTCGCGCAATGACGTCTCTGGCGTTTTCGCCCCGCACCCAGCACTCGACAATGTCCGCCCACACCTGCATGAGTACCTGCCTCGGCCCGGACAAGCGTGCATGGTTGTACGCGGCGGCCGCCTGGTCATTCTTCTGGTGCGCCAGGCAGGCTTCGATCAGGGCTTCTGGAAAGAGCGCGAGAGCGCGTTGGCAGTCCGCGTTTGCATGGGAATGGCCGATCGCGGTGTCCGAACGTTCGAACGGTGGCGCCGATGCCGATGATTTCGGACTGCAAGTCATCGACACCATTTGTCGATTGCTGGCGTAAGCTCACGTCAACTGAAACATGGCGTCCATGGATCACAGCTACGTGGCTCATGGCGCTGCCCGCCCGACCCATGAAGCCCCTACGTACCACCGTGATCCAGGCAGCACCTATCGCGCTTCGTCGCGACCAAGCGTCGCAAGCCTTGGGCATCAGCGTGAGCTTGTTCGAGAGCCTCGTTCGCCGCGGGCGCATGCCCAAACCCCGTCTTCTTGCGGACAAGAGCGTCGGCTGGCTCTACGCCGAACTCCAGCGCTGTGCGGAAGCGCTTCCAGTCAGCGACCTGCCGCCGGGACCAGGCCGTCGAAGGCAGGCACCGGCGACACCAGCTGAATTCAGCTCTCCCCGCGAGCCAGCCGTTCCAGCGCCCCACTCAACTGGCTGAGCCAGTGGCGCCGCTCGGCGTCATAGTGATGCCGGTTGTAGACCTTCTGCACGCCGGGAAGAAGGTGGCCAAGAATGGCCTCGCCGACCTCGTTGGGGCAGCCCAGCGACGCCAGCAAGGTGCGTCCAGTCCGGCGCAAGTCATGAGGTGCCCAGTCCGTGACGGGTAGTCGAGGACGAACCCACTCTGGGCGCAGCGCGCAATTCGGCATGTGGCACCAGACAGCGACACCGACGGCCTTCTGCTCGATGTGCCCGGACCGGCCACGCGAGTGGAAGAGGAGCTGCCTGTCGTGCGCCGCCAGCCTGCGCCGTACAACTGCCTCCGCATGGCCGATCAGTGGAACGCGAAGGTCGGTGACCGACGGGTTCCGCCGCATCTTGAGCTTGGCCCGGGGAATGGTCCACCACAGACCATCCTGTTCCTCCGCGACCTCGTTGCGTTCCATGGCGACGATCTCGGAGCCTCGACAGCAAGTCCAAAGGTACAGCACCAGGGCGTCCCCGATATCGCGCGTGAAGTTGGGCAGCCAGGGCAGGAGGAGGCGAAGCTCGTCGGTGTTGAGGGCACGCTTTTGAACCCCGCGGTGATGGCCTGCAACGCGCTTGCCTCGGCTCACCAGCTTGCCGCGAAGAACCAGACGCCACCAGTTGGGGGTGTTCTCGGGCAACCTCCCCGAGTCCAGCGCGCGGTCCCAAGCCGCCCCCGCGAGCCGACGCAAGTTCGCCGCAACAACCGGCCGATCCCGCATGCTATCGAGCAGATCAAAGACGTCCCCCCGTGTGATGGTGGCTGCCTCTCGCCGATCCAGCGGTGCCAACTCACGCTCGAGCAAGCGCTTGGCCTCCCCAAAGGTTTTGAGAGCCACGCTGCCTGCGTAGGCCGCGAGAAACTCGTGCCGGAGCTTGGCTACGGTAAGCCGGCCCGAGCGTTCCTTAGAGGCTTCCGCTTGGCGCCGCTCGCGCCGCTGTGCGGCAGGATCGCCGCCGGTATCGCGCACAGCCTTCACCTGATGCCAAGCCGCCAGCGCGGCCGGAAGACCGAGCGCAGGCCAGCGCCCCAACTTGAGTTGGCGCATTCGGCTGTCGATAGGCGAGCGATAGCGGTAGATCCACGAATGCCCGCTCGCCGTCGCCACAAGGCGCAGCCCTGGTGCCTGCTCGACAATGAGATGCTGACCAGCCTTCAAGGCCTTCGCGGATCGTGGATCGAACATAGAAAACCTACGCAGGCAGAAAACTACGCAGAATGCTACGCCACAATCAAAGGTGTGCGTAGGCCTATCCGAGTGAACATGGGTGAATTCATAGAGGTAAGCGCCGAGTGAGCCGCGACGACTTCTCTGCGCACACGCCGATGATGCAGCAGTACCTGCGCATCAAGGCCGAGCACCCCGACACGCTGGTGCTCTACCGGATGGGCGACTTCTACGAGCTGTTCTACGACGACGCGCGACGCGCCAACCGCCTGCTCGACATCACCCTCACCTCGCGCGGCATGAGCGCCGGTGAGGCGGTGGTGATGGCCGGCGTGCCGGCGCAGGCGCTGGAGAGCTATCTCGCCAAGCTGATCAAGCTCGGTGAGTCGGTGGCGATTGCCGAACAGGTGGGCGACGTCGCCACCGCCAAGGGGCCGGTCGAGCGCAAGGTCACCCGCGTGGTGACGCCGGGCACGGTGACCGATGGCGAGCTGCTCGCCGAGCGCAGCGACACCACGCTGCTGGCACTCGCGCGCGACGCGCGCGACTCGCGGAACTCGCGCGACGCGCCCGGCCAGCGCTGCGGCCTGGCCTGGCTGAGCCTGGCCAGCGGGCGCTGTTCGCTGGCCGAATGCCGGCTCGATGAGCTGCCGTCGTGGCTGTCGCGCATCGAGCCCGCCGAGGTGCTGCTGGACGAAACCGAAGCGCCGGCTGCGCTGCGCGCTCACGGCGTCGCGCGCACCACCAGGCCTGCCTGGCACTTCGATGCCGCGCTCGGCCGCCGCAAGCTGTGTGAGACGCTGCGGGTGGCGCACCTCGCCGGTTACGCTGCCGACGACTGCACGCTGGCGCACGCCGCGGCAGCGGCTTTGCTCAGCTACGCCGAGCGCACACAAGGCAGTGCCGCGTTGCACGTGGTCGAGTTGAAGGTCGAGCGCAGTGGCGAGCTGATCGAGCTGCCGCCGATCACGTTGCGCAACCTGGAGATCACGCAGACGCTGCGTGGCGAGGAATCGCCGACGCTGCTGTCGCTGATCGACCGCTGCGCCACCGGCATGGGCAGCCGTTTGTTGCGCCATTGGCTCACGCACCCGCCGCGCGAGCGCGCTGCGGCGATCGCGCGCTTGGCGGCGATCGACGCGCTGTCGGCTGCGAACGCAACGGCGCTGCGCGACGCGATGCGCGGCGTCAGCGATGTCGAGCGCACCACCGCGCGGCTCGCGCTGCGCCAGGTCCGTCCGCGCGAACTGGCGGGCCTGCGTGCGACGCTGCAGGCATTGCCGCAGCTGCGTGCGCTGGCGCCGCACGGCAGCGAACTGCTCGATGGCGTGCACGCCGCGCTCGAGCCGGATGACGCCATCCTCGAGCGCCTGCGCGCGGCGCTGGCGGAGGATCCTGCGGTGCAGCTGCGCGATGGCGGTGTGATCGCATCGGGGCACGACGCCGCGCTCGACGAGCTGCGCGCGATCGGCCAGAACGGCGACGAATACCTGCTGGAGCTCGAGGGCCGCGAACGCGCACGCACCGGCATCGGCAACCTGCGCGTGCAGTTCAACCGAGTGCACGGCTACTACATCGAAGTGACCACCAGCGGCCTCGACCGCGTGCCGCTCGACTACCAGCGCCGTCAGACGATGAAGAACGCCGAGCGCTTCATCACGCCGGAGCTGAAGGCGTTCGAGGACAAGGCGCTGTCGGCGCAGGAGCGCGCGCTGGCGCGCGAGAAAGTGCTGTGGGAAGCGTTGCTCGACGCGCTGTCGCCGCACGTCGGCGAGCTCGCCGCATTGGCGCGCGCGCTCGCCACGCTCGATGCGCTGGCCAACCTCAGCGAACGCGCACAGACCTTGCGCTGGTGCACGCCGCAGTTCGTGAGCCATCCGTGCATCGACATCCAGCGCGGCCGTCACCCGGTGGTGGAGACCCGCTTGGCCGAAACCCAGGGAACAGCCTTCATCGCCAACGACTGCCGGCTCGACGCGCGCACGCGCATGCAGGTGATCACCGGGCCCAACATGGGCGGCAAGAGCACCTACATGCGCCAGGTGGCGTTGATCGTCTTGCTGGCATCGATCGGTTCCTGCGTGCCGGCCGATGCCTGCGTGCTGGGGCCGATCGATGCGATCCACACGCGCATCGGCGCAGCCGACGATCTGGCCAACGCGCAATCGACGTTTATGCTCGAGATGACCGAGGCGGCCGCGATCGTGCACGCGGCCACCGAGCAGTCGCTGGTGCTGATGGACGAAATCGGCCGAGGCACCTCCACGTTCGACGGCCTCGCTCTGGCCGCCGCCATCGCGACGCAACTGCACGACCGCAATCGCGCGTTCACGCTGTTCGCCACGCACTACTTCGAGCTGACCGAGTTCCCGGCGCGCCACGCGCACGCACTCAACGTGCACGTCTCGGCGGCAGAGGCCGGCCATGACGTCGTGTTCCTGCACGAAATCGAAGCCGGGCCGGCCAGCCGCAGTTATGGCGTGCAGGTGGCGCGGCTGGCCGGCATGCCCGATCGCATCGTGCGCCAGGCACGCGCCACGCTGGAAGCGCTGGAGGCGCAGTCGCGTGCCGGCCAGGCGCAGGTCGACTTGTTCGCCGCTGCCGCCGAGGCACCGCGCGAGACTTCGAGCGCGGTCGAGGAAGCGCTGAAAGGGATCGAGCCTGATACGCTCACCCCGCGCGAGGCGCTCGATGCGCTGTACCGCCTGAAGGCTCTGCAGAAAGACGCGACATGACCTATTGCATCGGCATCCGGCTCAATGCGGGCCTGGTGTTCCTATCCGATTCGCGCACCAACGCCGGCATGGACCAGATCAGCACCTTTCGAAAGATGATGGTCTACGAGAAGCCGGGTGACCGCTTCATGGTGATGCTGTCGGCCGGCAACCTGTCGACCTCGCAGTCGGTGCGCGAGCTGCTGCAGGTGGAGAAGATCGAGTCGCACCACGGCGGCGATCCGCTGACCATCTGGAACGCGCCCAGCATGTTCGATGCCGCGCGCGTGCTCGGCGCCACCGTGCGCCGCGTCTATGCCGAGGACGGCGAGGCGTTGAAGAACGCCGGCATCGAATTCAACGCCACGATGATCTTCGGCGGCCAGATCCGCGGCGAGGCGATGCGGATGTTCCTGGTGTACTCGGCCGGCAACTTCATCGAGGCCACACGCGAAACCTGCTATTTCCAGATCGGCGAGTCCAAGTACGGCAAGCCGGTGCTTGATCGGTTGATCACGCCGACCACGCCGCTGGAAACCGCCGCCAAGTGCGCGCTGGTGTCGATGGATTCGACGCTCAAGTCCAACCTCGGCGTCGGCCTGCCGCTGGACCTGCTGGTGTACCGCGAGGGCCAGTTCAGCACCGATCAGATCGTCTGCATCGACGACCGCAACCCCTACTTCCAGATGATCCACAGCACCTGGGGCCAGCGCCTGCGCGAGGTGTTTGACGGCCTCGACGACCCGCGCTGGGATGGCGGCGACACGCAGCATCCGCTGCGCGTGAGTTCCAATCGCTACGAGCCGATGCGCAAGATCACGCACGCCGGAGAGAAGATCGTCTGACGGGCAGGCCACATTGGCCCACGCGCGCGCGCCAAATGGCCCTTGATGCGCCGCCATTCACGGCCAACCATCGGCGCCATTGTGGACACCCCCACCGCGCCACCGACGACCGCCTCTCCGGCAGCCGGGCCGTCCGCGCGTTGCAGCACGCACAGCGTCCAGGTGCTGTCCGATGACCCCGGCGCCGCGGCAGCGTGGGTCACCGCGTTGCGGGGCGAAGGCCTCAACGCGCGCTGTTTGCCGCTCGACGGCACCGGCCGAGCCGGCGACGCCCCGCCCGACGCCTGGGTCCTGCACCTGACGCGCGGACTACCGCCTCAGTTGGCGCGCCTGCGCGCATTGCGCTGCGCGGCGCCGCAGGTGCCGCTGGTGGCCGCATGCCAGGGCCTGCGCGACCTCGACCACGTGCTCGCGCTCGAGATGGGGGCCGACGACGTGATCGATACCGCCCTGAGCGCGCCCGTCGTCGCGGCACGGCTGCGCGCGCTGTGGCGGCGCGGCGGCGAGCGGCCCGACGAACAACCCGAACAGCTGTGCTTCGGACGCTTGCAGCTCATCCGGCGCGAGCGGCGCGCCGTGCTCGGCCAGCGACCGATGGCGCTGACCGAGGGCGAGTTCGAGCTGCTGTGGCTGCTCGCCGTGCGCGCCGGGCATGTGGTGCGACGCTGTGACCTCGTTCCGCATCTGCGCGGACTCGAGTACCAGCGCGCCGACCGCTCGATCGATTGTTGCGTCTACCGCTTGAGGGCCAAGCTCGGCGACCACGATCCGACGGCGCGGCGCATCCGCACGGTGCGCAACCGCGGCTATCTCTTCTCGCCCCTGGCCTGGTGAGCCTTGCGCGGCGCGGCGGCGCCAGCGCGCGACGCGACCGGTGAGTGCTTCATCTCCCGCAGCACACGCCCGATCGTGCGCATGGCCTGATCGATTGCCGCCGGCGCGAACGCGCCATAACCCAGCACCAGGCCGTTCCAGGGACGCGGGTTCCAGCAGGTCGACGACAGTGCGATCGCCATCACGCCGTGCTCGCGGATGCGGCGCATCACCTCCATGTCGCCCACCTCGGGCGGCAGATGCAGGCAGGCATGCGTGCCGGCAGCGGTCGGCCCGACCCGGGCCCAATCGGGCAGGTGACGGTGCGCCGCCGCCACGAAAGCATCGCGGCGCTCGCGCGACACCTCGCGCAGCGTGCGCAGGTGGTTGCTCATGTGGCCTTCGTCGATGAAGGCGGCCATGGCGATCTGCAACGACGCGTTGGTGTGGTCGCCGAGCAGGCCGCGCATCGCGACGAACACCTCCACCAGGCGCTCGGGCACCACCAGATAGGCCAGGCGCAACGACGGGAACATGATGCCTTCGAATGTGCCCATCAGCACCACGCGGTCGGAGCGATCCATGGCCTGGAACGACACCGGCGCCGCGCCGTCGTGCGCAATCTCGTCGTTGAAGTTGCCCTCGATGATCCAGGCGCCGCTTTCGTCCGCCCATTGCAGCAGCTCGGCGCGGCGCGCGCTGTCGGTGCGCACGCCGAGCGGAAACTGCGTCAGCGGATGCAGGTAGACGGCGGCGGCATCCGGCGCCACCTGCCGGCCGGCGGCCACGTCGAGTCCGCGCGCGTCGAGCGGCACGCCCACCACCTGGGCATGCAACACCTGGAACAGCGACACCAGGCTTGCATGTCCCGGGTCTTCGAGCCAGACCTTGTCACCCGGCTCGAGCAGCACGCGGCCGATCAGCTCGATGGCCTGCATCGGGCTGTTCAGCACCAGCACCTGCTGCGGCGAGCACAGCGTGGCGCGCGTCAGCGACAAGTGGCGCGCGATCGCCTCGCGCAGCTCGGGCAGGCCGGCCGCGGCGCCGTAGCTCAGATGCGCGCGGTAGTCCTCGCCGAGCGCCCGCATCATCAGCCGGCGCCAGATCGGCAGCGGGAACTGCTCGATCATCGGCGCGCGCGGGAACAGCGGCATCGGCGTCAGCAGCACGTGCGGCAACTCCACCTGCCTGGGCTTGCCGAGGTAGACCGAGAAGCGGTTCAGCACCTGCTGCGCCGATTGGCTCGGCGGGCGCAGCACGCGCGGAGCGTCAGGCTGCACGATCGGTTGCGGCCGGCGCGTCACGTACGTGCCGTCGCCGACGCGGCGCTCGAGATAACCCTCGATCTGCAGCTGGGCGAACGCCTCGTCGACCGCGCCACGCGCCACGCTCCAGTCCGCGGCCAGTTGCCGTGCCGACGGCAGCCGAGCGCCCGGCGACAGCACGCCGCGGTGGATCGCATCGAGCACGGTCTGGTACACCTGCAGACGCCGCGACACGCGCTCCGACGCCGAGCGAACCAGGGGCTGGATCAGGACGCCGGCGGCCTGCTTCACCATGTCAGTGGCGCCCAGCTGCCCGAAGCCGCCGAAGCCCCCTCGGGGGGTCGCGAACGAGGTGAGCGTGGGGGCCCATGTCAACCGCCGGGTGTGAGAGGCAGCGCGAATTTAGGTGTTTGGCGCGATGAACTGCATGAGCATGCGACGGGCTGCGGCTCCGTGTGTCCGAGTCGCGGCGCCACCGCATTGGCTTGAGGCGTACGGCCACAATGGTCCTTGTCGTCCCTGGCCGAGCCACCCATGATGGCCAGCGTCATGGGTTATCACCGTGAATCACTGGCGGTGGCCGTGCCAACGGCTGACGCAGCTGACGAGCAGCCGTGGGAGGCGCCGGCGCACCTGGTGCTCATGGTCGCGCGCGGAAGCGCGCCGCAGCGCAGCGTGGTCGACTGTCTGGCGCAGCGTGGCCTGCGCTGCATATGGATCGACGGCCTGCACAAGCTCGACGGCGTCGCCGACCAGGTGGTGCCCGATGCCATCGTTTACGACGCGCAGGCCGACGGGAGCCCGCTGCCGTTGGCGCTGGCGCAGTTGCGGCGCCGCTTCAACGGCGCGTTGCTCGTGCTCGATGCGTCGCAAGACGAGGTCGACGAGATCATCGCGCTCGAACTCGGCGCTGACGAGCACCTCGCCCACCCGGTGACGCCGCGGCGACTGCGTGCACGTCTGGAGGCGCTGCTGCGCCGCCACGGCGGCGCAGCAGCGCTGCAGGCCGAACGCGGCCACGCCGCCGCGCCCGATCTGCCGTCGGGCTGGCGGCTCGATCCGGTGCACAACCAGCTGCAGCGCGGCGAGCAGACCATCGCGCTCACCGGCGGCCAGGCGCACCTGCTGCGCTGCCTGGCGCAGCACGCGGGCCGCGTGGTGCCGCGCGCCGAGCTGCACGAACAGGTTTGCGCGCCCGACTCGCAACTGCGCGCGCGCAGCGTCGACGTCTACGTGCACAGGCTGCGCCAGCGCCTGCACGCGGCCGGCGTGCAGGATCTCGCGATCGAGGCCGTGCGCGGACGCGGCTTCGTGCTGCGCGGTGCCGCACTGGGCGAACCGCGCCTTGCGCACGGCGTCGCCCCTGACTACTTAAACTCGTAGCTGAAGCCGACGTAAATGAAGCGCCCGCGCGGGTCGGCGTAGAGCGGGTCGTAACCGGTCTGGAAGCTGGTCTGGCCGCCGGCGTTGCTGTACGGCGGATCCCGGTCAAAGAGATTGCGCACGCCGCCCCTCAATGTGAGCGACTTGAATCCGGTGTAGCGCAGCTGCAGGTCGTAGGTCTCGTAGTGGCCCACGCGACGCTGCGGATCACCCGGCGCTGCATTGGTCGCCGGCAGGTCCCAGTGTCCTTTCTGGAAATTCTGCGCCAACGTCACGCCCCAGGGCCCTGCGGTCCAATCGACGGCGAGGTAATGCTTCCAGCGCGGGATCAGCCCGCCGGTCGCCGTGTTCGGCTGGTCGACGCCGTCTGCGAACGTGCCGTCCGGGTTCTGCACCTTGTATTTGAGGAAGTACGTGCCCGACAGCTGCGCGCCAAAGCGGCCGAACGCGCCGTTGGCGAACACCCAGCGGCCGTCGAGATCGATGCCCGACACGCGCGTCTCGCCCAGGTTGATGTTGGTCTGCGTGATGGCAGTGATCGGCCCGGGCAGGGTCGGAAAAGCCGGATCGACCGGACCGCGCTGCACCAGATGGCCATAACGGTCGAGGTCGCTGAGGATGGTGGCCAGCGCCACGCCGTTGACGATGGTGTCCTTCAACTCGATCTTGAACGCATCGACCGCGAGCGAGGCGCTGTTCGTCGGCGCAAATACGATGCCCACGGTCGCATTGGTCGATTTTTCCGGCTTCAGGTTCGGATCGCCGCCGTTGACCACGTTGAACTGCGTCGAGCAGTCGGTGCGGCTGCCGGTGACCGGACAGCGAACGGGGTCGTTGGTGCCCGCAGGCGTCACATTGTTGGTGATCGGCAGATAGAGGTCCTGCAGGCTCGGCGCGCGGAAGCCCTTGCCCACTGCGCCGCGCAGCAGCACCTCGGAGACCGGCTGCCAGCGCAGGCTGACTTTCGGCGTGGTGGAACTGCCCACGCCCTCGTAGTGGTCGAAGCGCACCGCCGTGTTGACCTCGAGCCCCTTGAGGATCGGGATGTTCAGCTCGCCGAACGCCGCCTCGACGTTGCGCTTGCGGTCGGTCAGCAGCAGATTGCCGCCGTAGCCCGAGATGTCCCCGGTCTGGATCTCCGGCGCCGGATCGAACAGGAACTTCTCGAGCCGGTGCTCAACGCCGATCGCCAGCGCCAGCGGCCCGCCAGGCATCGCCGTGAGATCGCGCGTGGCCTTGCCGGCGACGCTGTCGATCTGTGACTTGATGCGGAACGCGTCGCCGGTGAACCCGGTGGCGCGCACCTGGGCTTCGATGTCCGGCGTGTTGGGCCCGAACAGGTTGACGGTACCGCTGTTGAGCAACGGCAGGATCTGCGTCAGCGCCGGGTAGCCGCTGGCCACCGTCTCGCGCACCCGGCTGGCGGTGTGCAGGTACGCCGCCTCGTAGTCCCAGCCGATCGCGTCGCCGCGCGCGCCGAGCACGAGGCGCGGCGATTCCGACACGTCGGTGAAGTCGCGATTGCCGCTCAACGCCGAGCGGTACAGCGGCGCAATCGGCGGCAGCGGGTTGCCGGCACCCACCAGCGCCTGCACCGTCGCGGTGGGATAGAAGGGCATGTCGGGGTACACGATGATCGTGTTCAGCCCCACGCCGAGGCCATGCTCGGTGCCACCCAGGCCGCCGGGCGCACCCGGCGGATAGAAGCCGTTGTACGGCGGCACGTTGTACAGCGGGTGGTTCGGCGGCAGCGTGAACAGGAACGACAGCGGCACCGGCTGGATCACCGTTCGCTGCTTGTTGCGGTTGAACGAAGCCTCGGCAAACAACTCGAGGCTGCTCGTCACCGCGAAACGCGCCGAAGCGAACAGGCTGGCGCGCTCGCTGGCCGGCAGCAGCGTCACGTCGGGCGACGGGTCGTAGGCGCAGAAGCCGCTGCCGGTGAGGAACGGGCTGTCGAACGAATACGGCCCAGGGCAGGTGGGCGCGCTCGGGTTGCCGCCGTTGCCCGACGGATCGATCAGCAGGAAGTTGGCCGGGAAGGTGTTGAACGACGTGACGTCGTTGTTGTGTTCCACGTTGTAGCCGCGTGCGGCGAAGTCGCGGTCACGGCCGAACAGCGCGCCCTCCTTCTGGAACGACGCCGACAGCATGAGGTTGAACTTGTCGGTGGTGACGTCGCCCTTGCCCCACGTGATGGTCGCGCGCTTCAGGCTGGCGCCGCCCTGCGTGGTGTCGCCATAGTCCGCCGACAGCTCTAGCGCGTTGTAGTCCTTGCGCAGGATGAAGTTGACGACGCCGGCAATCGCGTCGGAGCCGTAGATCGCCGACGCACCGTCCTTGAGCACCTCGACGCGCTCGATGGCCGACAAAGGGATCGAGTTGACGTCCACCGACACCGAGTCGCCGACGAATCCGATGCCGTAGGGCGCGATGCGCCTGCCGTTGATAAGCACCAGCGTGCGCAGCGACGTCAGTCCGCGCAACGAAATCGAAGAGATGCCGCCGGTGGCCGCCCCCGACGACGACGAGTTGGTGATCCCGCCCGAGCTCGACGCCGCGCTGATCGATTGCAGCAGCTGCTCGACGTTGACCGCGCCAGACGACTGGATCTCCTGGCGCGTGATCACCTGCACCGGCAACGCGGTCTCCGCGTCGGTGCGCTTGATCGACGAGCCGGTGATCTCCACGCGTTGCGGTGTGTCCTGCGCCCACACCTCCGCACCGGCCGCCAGGCCCGCACACGCCATGCGTGCCGCCAGCACCGTCCAACGCACTGTCGCCTTCATGCCCTCGACTCCCGTCGCCGAAACGAATCGAGACAATCTAGGCAGCGGTGAGCGTTTCGATCGAAGCAGTGGATGTCAGCCGCGCGATGCGCCGCGACGCAGCGCAGTCACCTCGTTGCGATGCATGGTGTGGTGTCGCAATCGACAGGCTTGCGACACAATGCGACGCCGACCTGAGCTTGCGTGCTTTCCCCAGGGTGTGGCGAAGCGTCCACAGCCGGGCCGGTGCACATGCCGGAAAGGGCCGAAATGGTCCATCGATATAATCGCGCTTTACCACCAGGCCCCAAACGCGCGCCAGCAGCGCCCAGGGGCTGAGCGACATGACCAAGTACGTGTTCGTCACCGGTGGCGTGGTGTCGTCCCTGGGCAAAGGCATCGCGTCGGCCTCGCTCGCTGCGATCCTCGAGTCGCGCGGCCTCAAGGTCACCCTGATCAAGCTGGATCCCTACCTCAACGTCGACCCGGGCACGATGAGCCCGTTTCAGCACGGCGAGGTGTTTGTCACCGACGACGGCGCCGAGACGGATCTCGACCTCGGCCACTACGAGCGTTTCATCTCCACGCGGATGAAGCGCAGCAACAACTTCACCACCGGCCAGATCTACAAGAGCGTTCTGGAGAAAGAGCGGCGCGGCGACTACCTGGGCAAGACGGTGCAGGTGATCCCGCACGTCACCAACGAGATCCAGGATTTCATCCGTCGCGGCGCCGGCGTCGGCACGGCCGACGAGGCCCAGGTGGCCATCTGCGAGGTGGGCGGCACGGTGGGCGACATCGAGTCGCTGCCGTTCCTGGAGGCGGTGCGCCAGTTGAGCCTCAAGCTCGGCCCCACCAACACCGCATTCGTGCACCTGACCTACGTGCCGTGGATCGCCGCCGCCGGCGAGCTCAAGACCAAGCCGACGCAGCACACGGTGCAGAAGCTGCGCGAGATCGGCATCCAGCCCGACGCGCTGCTGTGCCGCGCCGATCGCCGCATCCCGGACGAGGAGCGCGACAAGATCTCGTTGTTCACCAACGTGCCGACGCAAGGCGTGATCTCGGTGTGGGACGCCGACACCATCTACAAAGTGCCGCGCATGCTGCACGAGCAGGGTCTGGACGAGCTGATCTGCATGAAGCTGCAGTTGCTCACCCGCCCGGCGGACCTCAAGCGCTGGGACAAGCTGGTCTACGAGGTCGAGCACCCCAAGACCTCGGTGCGCATCGCGATGTGCGGCAAGTACACCGATCTGTCGGATTCGTACAAGTCGCTCAATGAGGCGTTGCGGCACGCCGGCATCCACAACCACGCCCGCGTCGACATCGAGTACGTCGATTCCGAGACGCTGACGCCGGCCACGGTCGGGCAGCTGGTCGCCTTCGATGCGGTGCTGGTGCCCGGCGGCTTCGGCAAGCGCGGCATCGAAGGCAAGATCCTGGCGGCGCAGTACGCGCGCGAACACCGCGTGCCCTACCTCGGCATCTGCCTGGGCATGCAGGTGGCATCGATCGAGATCGCACGCCACCGCGCCGGGCTGGAGGACGCCAACTCCACCGAGTTCGAGCCCGAGACGCCGCATCCGGTGATCGCGCTGATAGACGAGTGGCACGACCGCGACGGCTCGATCCAGCGCCGCAATGCCAAGAGCGATCTCGGCGGCACGATGCGCCTGGGCTCCCAGAGCTCGGACGTCAAGCCCGGGACGCTGGCGCACCGCATCTACGGCAACGTGGTCACCGAGCGCCACCGCCACCGCTACGAAGCCAACGAGAACTACCTCGATCAGTTGCAGGCCGCCGGCCTGGTGGTGTCGGCGATCACGCAGCGCGAGAAGCTGACCGAAATCGTCGAGCTGCCGCAGGCGGCGCACCCGTGGTTCGTCGGCGTGCAGTTCCACCCTGAGTTCAAGAGCACGCCGTGGGACGGCCACCCGCTGTTCAACAGCTTCGTGCAGGCCGCGCTGCAGCACAAGGCGGCGCGTGAAGGCGCGTCGCACGAGAAGGCGGCCGCATGAGCCACCGCCGGGCCGCCCCAAGGTGGTTGGCTCCCCCGCGGGGGGAGAGAGCCCGCACCGGGATGCGAGATCGATGAGACTGTGTGGATTCGACGTCGGGCTGAACCGGCCGTTGTTCCTGATTGCAGGCCCTTGTGTCGTCGAATCCGAGCAGTTGCAGCTCGAGGTCGCCGGCCGGCTCCAGGAGATGACCCAGGCGCTGGGCATCCCGTTCATCTTCAAGTCCAGCTACGACAAGGCCAATCGCTCCAGCGGCACGTCGTTTCGCGGCCCCGGCATGGACAAGGGCCTGGAGATCCTGGCCAAGGTCAGGCGCGAGCTGAAGGTGCCGGTGCTCACCGACGTGCACACCGAAGCCGAGGTGCCCGTGGTGGCCCAGGTGGTCGACGTGCTGCAGACGCCCGCCTTTTTGAGCCGGCAGACCGATTTCATCCGTGCCGTGGCGCAAAGCGGCAAGCCGGTCAACATCAAGAAGGGCCAGTTCCTCGCGCCGCACGACATGAAGAACGTGATCGACAAGGCGCGGGCGGCGGCGCGCGAGAAGGGTCTGAACGAGGACAACTTCCTCGCCTGCGAACGCGGCGCGAGCTTTGGCTACAACAACCTGGTGTCCGACATGCGCTCGCTGGCGATCATGCGCGAGACGGGCGCTCCGGTGGTGTTCGACGCCACGCATTCGGTGCAGCTGCCGGGCGGGCAAGGCACGAGCTCGGGCGGCCAGCGCGAATTCGTGCCGGTGCTGGCGCGCGCCGCGGTGGCGGTGGGCATCGCCGGCATCTTCATGGAAACCCACCCCGATCCGGCCAAGGCGCTGTCGGACGGGCCCAACGCAGTGCCGCTGAAGCACATGCGTGCGCTGCTCGAGCAACTGCTCGCGCTCGATCGGGTGGTCAAGCAGCAGCCGCTGCTCGAGACCGATTTTTCCTGCTGACCTCGAGAACTGGAGACTGCCGATGCCGGTTGCCTACCTGATGGTTGAGATGCACGTCACCGACCCCGAAGGCTACAAGGCTTACATGGCGGCCGCGCCCGCGGCGGTGAAGGCCGCCGGCGGCGAGTACCTGGTGCGCGGCGGCAAGCATGAAACGCTCGAGGGCGACTGGCAGCCGCACCGTGTGGCGATGCTTCGCTTTCCCAGTTATGAGGCGGCCAAGGCCTTCTACGACGGCCCGCACTACACCGAGGTGCGCAAGCTGCGCAAAGGCAAGACCGAGTACTTCAACATGGTGCTGGTCGAGGGCGTTGACGCGCCGCCCGCCTGAGCTTCCCTCCTGATCACAACAACGAATCGCTGAAAGGTTTCCTGTGAGTGCAATCGTCGATATCGTCGGCCGAGAGATCCTCGACAGCCGTGGCAACCCCACCGTCGAATGCGACGTGCTGCTCGAGTCGGGCACGATGGGCCGCGCGGCGGTGCCCAGTGGGGCCTCCACCGGAAGCCGCGAGGCGATCGAGCTGCGCGACGGCGACAAGGCGCGCTATGGCGGCAAGGGCGTGCTGCGCGCGGTGGAACACATCAACACCGAGATCAGCGAGGCCGTCCTGGGGCTCGACGCCTCGGAGCAGGCGTTTCTGGACAAGACGCTGATCGACCTCGACGGCACCGAGAACAAGAGCCGCCTGGGCGCCAACGCGACGCTGGCCGTCAGCATGGCGGTGGCCCGCGCAGCCGCTGAAGAGTCCGGCCTGCCGCTGTACCGCTACTTCGGCGGCTCCGGCGGCATGAGCCTGCCGGTGCCGATGATGAACGTGATCAACGGCGGCGCGCACGCCAACAACAACCTCGACCTGCAGGAGCTGATGATCATCCCGCTTGGCGCGCCGAGCTTCCGCGAGGCCGTGCGCTACGGCGCCGAGGTATTCCACGCGCTGAAGAAGATCATCGACGGCCGCGGCATGAGCACCGCGGTCGGCGACGAAGGCGGCTTTGCGCCCAACGTGGCCAGCCACGAGGCCGCACTGCAGATGCTGATCGAGGCGATCGACAAGGCCGGCTACACGGCCGGCGAGCAGGTGGCGATCGGCCTCGATTGCGCGGCCAGCGAGTTCTACAAGGACGGCAAGTACCACCTGAGCGGAGAAGGCATGGTGCTGAGCGCATCCGAGTGGACCGACATCCTCGCCACCTGGGCCGACAAGTACCCGATCGTGTCGGTGGAAGACGGCATGGCCGAGAACGACTGGGACGGCTGGAAACACCTCACCGACAAGCTCGGCGGCAAGCTGCAACTGGTGGGCGATGACCTCTTCGTCACCAACACCAAGATCTTGAAAGAAGGCATCACCAGGCGCGTGGCCAACTCGATCCTGATCAAGATCAACCAGATCGGCACGCTGACGGAAACCTTTGCGGCCATCGAGATGGCCAAGCGCGCCAACTACACTGCCGTGATCAGCCACCGCTCGGGCGAGACCGAGGACGCCACCATCGCCGACATCGCGGTCGGCACCAATGCCGGCCAGATCAAGACCGGCTCGTTGAGCCGCAGCGACCGCATCGCCAAGTACAACCAGCTGCTGCGCATCGAAGAAGACCTGGGCGACGTGGCGCACTACCCCGGTCGCGGCGCCCTGTACAACCTGCGCTGAACGCGACACCACGGACCGCCCGCACATGATTAACGCCCGCACCGCGACCTGGCTGCTCGCCACGCTGCTGGCGCTCGTGCACCTCGGGCTGTGGTTCGGCAAGGGCAGCGTGCCGCATGTGTGGAGCCAGCGCTCCCAGCTGGCGGCGCTGAATGCACAGAACGAGCAGGCGCAGATGCGCAACCAGCGCATGTCCGCCGAGGTGCTTGATCTGAAGGCCGGCCTCGGGATGATCGAGGAGAAGGCGCGCAGCGAGCTCGGCATGGTGCGGCCCGACGAAGTCTTCGTGCAGGTGGCGCCCAAGCGCTGACCCGCCTTGGACGAGGCGCTCGCGCGCATCGCGCCGTTTCTGAGCCCTGCGTTCACTTGGTGGGGCTCGCCGATCACCTGGCTCGAGATCGTGGCCTTCGTGCTGTCGATCGCGATGGTGCTGTGCAACTTCCGCGTCAACCCGTGGGCCTGGCCGCTGGCCATTGCGGCGTCGGCGCTCTATGGGGTTCTGTTCGCATCGAGCCGGCTCTACGGCGAAGCGTCGTTGCAGCTGCTGTTCATCGTGGTGGCGTTCTGGGGGTGGTGGCAGTGGCTGCGCGGCCGCGGTGCCGACGGCACGCCGCTGCGTGTGCACGTCCTGGCCCCCTCCGCTCGCCTGGGCATCGGCATGCTCACGCTTGCCGCGTGGCCGCTGCTGGGCTGGCTGCTGGACCACCATACCGACAGCGACGTGCCCTATCTCGACGCGCTGCCCACCGTCGGAAGCATCACCGGCCAGTTCCTGCTCGGCCGCAAGTTGGTGGAAAACTGGCCGGTGTGGCTGCTGGTGAACCTGTTCAGCATCGGCCTGTTCGCGTTGAAGGAGCTCTGGCTCACGGTGCTGCTGTACGCGCTGTTTGCCGTGCTGTCGGTGGTGGGTTGGCGTGTGTGGCAGAGTCGGGTCGCATGAACACGCCGTCGCCCTTGCCCCTGGCGCGCTACACGGTGCTCGACCTGACGATCGCGCGCGCCGGCCCCACCGCCGTGCGGCTGCTCGCCGATTGGGGTGCCAACGTCGTCCGCGTGGAGCCGCCGCCGGAGGCCGGTGACCGCAGCGCGCTCGGTCGCCGCCACAGTTCCGACGAACAGAACCTGCACCGCAACAAGCGCAGCCTGTGCGTCGACCTCAAGTCCGCGCGCGGCCGCGCGCTGCTCGACCGCTTGGTGCAGCGCAGCGACGTGGTGGTGGAGAACTTTCGCGCCGCGGTGAAGGAGCGCCTCGGCCTGGGGTACGAGCGCCTGCGCGCGATCAACCCGCGCATCATCCTGGCCAGCATCTCCGGCTTCGGCCAGGACGGCCCCTATTCCGAGCGCCCCGGCGTCGACCAGATCGTGCAAGGGCTGAGCGGCCTGATGTCGGTCACCGGCGAGCCCGGCCGCGGGCCGATGCGCGTGGGCATCGCGATCTCCGACACCGCCGCCGGCATGTTTCTCGGCCAGGGCATCCTGCTCGCGTTGCTGGAGCGCGAGCACACGGGCCAGGGCCAATGGGTGCACACCTCGCTGCTCGAAGCGATGCTCAACAAACTCGACTTCCAAGCTGCGCGTTTCACCATGGACGGCGAAGTGCCGGCGCAGCAGGGCAACTTTCACCCCACCCTGGCGCCGATGGGCACTTATCGAGCACGCGACGGCCTCGTCAACCTCGCCGCCAGCTCGCAGAAGATGTGGGAGGCGCTGTGCGAGGCGCTCGACGCGCAGGAACTGGCCGCGGACCCCGCGTTTGCGGACACGGCGGCACGCAACCGGAACCGCCACGCCCTCGATGCCGCACTGCAGGCCGTGACCGCGCACTTCAGCGTCGACGAGTTGGTGCGGCGGCTCAACCCGGCTGGCGTGCCGTGCGGCCCGATCCACGACATCGGCCAGGCGTTTGCCGATCCGCAGGTGCGACATCTGCGCATGACGCGACCGGCCGAGCACCCGCAGCTCGGCCGCATTCAATTGCTGCGCTCGCCCATCAACCTGTCGGCTCATGCGCACGCTGAAGCCTTTGAGCGCGCCGCGCCCGAAGCCGGGCAACACAGCGCGCAGGTGCTGCGCGAGTTCGGCTTCGACGATGCCGAGATCCGCGCGCTGAACCAACAGGGAGTCGTGAAATGAGCTTGCGTCGCGTGCCTCTGGCCACGCCGAAGATCCTGGCCGAGGTCGAAGACGGCATCGGCTGGCTGCGCATCAACCAGCCCGAGCGCCGCAACGCGATCTCGCTCGAGATGTGGCAGGGCCTTGCCGACGCCTGCACGGCTTTCGACGCCGATGCCGATGTGCGCGTGGTGGTGATGCACGGCGTCGGCGGCCAATCGTTCGCGGCCGGCGCCGACATCAGCGAGTTTCAGAAGGAGCGCGCCAACGCCGAGCAGAAGGCGCGTTACGGCGAGATCTTGGCGCGCGGCCAAGACGCGCTGGCCCATCTCGCCAAGCCGCTGATCGCGATGATCCAGGGTTATTGCATCGGCGGCGGCATGGCCATCGCGCTCAAGGCCGACGTGCGTTTCGCCGCTCTGGGTTCGCGCTTCGGCATTCCGGCAGCGCGGCTGGGGCTGGGTTACGAGTACGAAGGTGTCGCCGCGCTGGCGCGCCTGGTCGGCCCTTCGGTGGCCAAGGACATGCTGTTCAGCGCGCGCCAGCTTGAATCCGACGAGGCGCTGCGGCTGGGCCTGGTCAACTTCGTCTGCGCGCCCGCCGATCTCGAGCAGCGCGTGCGCGACTATGCCGCCGGCATCGCCGCCAATGCGCCGCTGACGATCCGCGCCTGCAAGGCCGCCGTCGCGTTGTTCGAGCGCTACAGCGCCAACGCCGAAGCCGATGCGGTCGACGAGCTGGTGAACCAGTGCTTCGACAGCGCCGACTACCGCGAGGGCCGCACCGCGTTCCTGGAAAAGCGCGAGCCGCGCTTCAGCGGACGATGAGCGCCGCGCGGCCGCTCCGAAGGCGCTCGCTCCCCAGGAGCAACGAAGGGGCTCCTTCGGAGCCCTGGGCGATGGCGCGCAGCGCCAAGGGGGCTCAGTGACCCCGGGCACGCCCGAACTGCGCATCGACGGCGCCGTCGCCACCATCGTGCTGCGCCGGCCGCAGCAGGCCAACCGTCTCGAGCCCGACGACCTCGCCGCGATCAGCGACCACGTGGCCCGGGTCAACCACGAGCGATCGGTCTCGGTGCTGCGCTTGCAGGCCGGCGGCAAGACATTCTGCGCCGGCTACGACATCGGGCAGATCGGCGGCACGCGTCCGGTGGCTTTCGAAGACATGGTCAACGCGCTGGAAGAGGCGCGACCGGTGACATTGGTGCTGCTGCAAGGCGGCGTGTACGGCGGCGCCACCGACTTGGCGCTGGCCTGCGATTTCCGCCTCGGCAGCACGGCCACCGAGATGTTCATGCCGGCGGCGCGTCTGGGCCTGCACTTCTACCGCCGCGGCCTCGAGCGTTACGTGTCGCGCCTCGGGCTGGACCAGGCCAAGCGCCTGTTCCTCACCGCCGAGAAGATCGATGCGCGCGAGATGCACGCCATCGGCTTCCTGACGCAGCTGGTCGCGCCCGAGGAGCTGCCGGTCGCAGCCGACCGTCTCACCGCCACGCTGGCGGCGATGGCGCCGTTGGCCGTGACCGGCATGAAGAAGCATCTGAACCGCATCGCACGCGGCACGCTCGACGCCACCGAGTTGCAGCGCGACATCGAGCGCACACTGGCGTCGCACGACCTGCAGGAAGGCCGCGCCGCGTGGGCGGAGAAGCGCACGCCGCGCTTCACCGGCGAATGAAAGGCGCGGCCCAGTCATCGGGCGCGGTGATCGCGCTGCTCGGCGCCGAGAGCACCGGCAAGACCACGCTCGCGCGTGCCTTGCACCAGACGCTGCAAGCGCAGGGCCACCACGTGGCACTGGTGGGCGAGGAGTTGCGCGCGTTCTGCCTGCGTGCCGGCCGCACGCCGCAGCACCACGAGCAGGCCGGGATCGCGCGCACGCAGGCGTCGCAGATTGCAGAGGCTGCACGCACGCATGAGCTGGTGGTGGCGGACACCACGTCGATGATGGTGGCTGTCTACAACCAGCTGCTGTTCGATGACGCGTCGCTGTTGCCCGACGCGGTGGCCGAGCAGGCGCGCCACCGGGTCACGCTGCTGATGGCACTCGACCTGCCCTGGGTCCCCGATCCGGGCATCCGCGACGGCGCCCACGTGCGCGAACCGGTCGATGGGCTGCTTCGCGATGCCCTGCATCGGGGCGGCGTGGCGTACTCGGTGGTGGCCGGGCACGGCGAACAACGCCTGGCCCACGCGCTGCGTGCGGTGCAGTCCGCATTGCGCGCGCGTCAGCCTGCAGCGCCACGCTGGCGCCATGTCTGCGCCGAATGCGGCGACCCCGATTGCGAGCGCCATCTGCTCGCCCAGGGTAAGGGCTGACCTCAGTTCACGACCTGGGACCCCGGCGGTTGTCCAGGCACGAACACCTCTCCGACGTCCACGGCGTCAAAGCGGTACTGCGCACCGCAAAAGTCGCACCCGACCTCTGCAACACCGCGCTCGGCGATCAGCGATTCGACCTCTTCACGACCGAGGCCGCGCAGCATGTTGACGACGCGCTTGCGCGAGCAGGTGCAGGCGAACATTGGCTCGAGCGGATCGAACAGCCGCAAGGTCTCTTCCCAGAACAATCGCTTCAGGATCTCCTCGGGACCGAGACCCAACAGCTCCTCGCGCGTCAACGTGCCGGCCAGCAGGGCGATGCGGTTGAAATCCTCGCTGCGGCCGATGGCGTCTTCGTCGCCGGCCTTCCAGCCGCTGGCCGACAGGTTGGCGTCGCCTTGCACCGGAATGCGCTGGATCAGCAGCCCCGCGGCGCAGGTGTCGTCGGCGGCGAGCACCAGACGCGTGTCGAGCTGCTCGGACTGCAGCATGTAGTGCTCCAGCACCTGCGACAGCTGCTGCAGCGGCTCGCGGCGATCGCCGTGCAGCGGCACCACGCCCTGGTAGGCCTGCTGTCCCGGGCGGCGCTCGCCGGGATCGAGCGTGATCGCGCAGCGCCCCTGTCCGTGCAGGTTGAGCAGCGCCGGCAGCTGCGCACCGGCCGGCACCGCACCCACCACCTTGGCGGTGGCGCGAAACCCGAGGTCGGTGCGCGCCTCGGCCACGGCAAGCTTGACCGGCCCATCGCCGAACACCTGCAGGATCAAGGCCCCGTCGAACTTGATGTTGGCGTGCATCAGACACGCCGCGGCGCTCATCTCGCCGAGCAGGTTGCGCACCTCCGGTGCGAACGCATGACCGCCGTCACTGGCGGTGGCGCGACGCGACAGCAGCTCGCGCCAACCGTCGCGCAACTGCACGAGCATGCCGCGCACCGGCAGGCCTTCGAAGAGAAACTTGTGCAAGCGATCCACGGCGCGAGCCTCGAACAACGAGGCCCGATATCATCGCAGACATGGATCTGCGAGGGCGTGCGCTGCAGTTGTTGACCCTGCGCGAGCCGGCGGCCAAGGTGCAGGCGGTGCGAGCATGGGTAGAAGCGCTGACGCCAGACACCGAACTTGACCCGCAAGCGATCCTCGACGAGCCGCCGGGTCTGCCAGGCTGGCCCGAGCGGCCGCCGCTGGTGCCGCCGGCGCAGCTGCCGCAGCGCAGCGCGTTCGATCTCGCTGGGCGCGCCGCGCTGCTGCATGCGGTGGCGCACATCGAATACAACGCGATCGCTCTCGCGCTCGATGCGGTGTGGCGTTTTGCCGGCCTGCCGCGCGCCTACTACTTCGACTGGGCGCGCGTCGCCGGCGAAGAAGCGCTGCACTTCTCGCTGCTGCAGCAGCACCTGGGCACTCTGGGCCATGCCTATGGCGACTTCGCCGCGCACGACGGCCTGTGGACGATGGCCGAGCGCACGCGCGACGATGTGCTGGCGCGCATGGCGCTGGTGCCGCGCACGCTCGAGGCACGTGGGCTCGACGTGACGCCGGCGATGCGCGCCAGGTTCGCGCGCGCCGGCGACCTGCGCGCCGCCGAGATCCTCGGCGTGATCCTGCGCGACGAGATTGGCCACGTGGCCATCGGCAACCGCTGGTACCGCTGGCTGTGCGCGCGCGACGGGCTCGATCCGCTGCAGGCGCAGAACCTGTTGGCGCAGCGGCATCGTGCACCGCGGCCCAAGCCGCCGTTCAATCTCGAGGCACGCCGCGCCGCCGGATTTGATGCCGACGAGTTGGCCGCGCTTCACGCCGCCGCGCAGCGTCCCGTCACGCGCCCGACCTCACGGTAGCCACCTCGACCTTCATCTGCACCCCGGCGTCGCATGCGCAGGAGGTGGGCCTGTGCCTCGGCGCCCAGGCCGGCGAGGTGCGTATGCGAGAGGTCGTGACGCGAGGTGGCTTCAGGCGCATTCGCCGCGCGACGCAGACGCCGTTCAACCTGGTCTACGAGGCACGGCCATGGCGCACCCGCGCACGGGCGCACTCATCCGCGCGGGTGGTGCTGCGCATGCAGCTGGCGCAGGCGCTCGCGCGCGACGTGCGTGTAGATCGTCGTGGTCGAGATGTCGGCGTGGCCGAGCAGCATCTGCACCGCACGCAGGTCGGCCCCGTGGTTCAGCAGGTGCGTGGCGAATGCATGGCGCAGCGTGTGCGGCGACAGCGCGCTGCGCACGCCGGCCTTCAGTGCGTGCTGCTTGATCAGCTTCCAGAACATCTGGCGCGTCATGGCGCCGCCGCGCGTGGTCACGAACAGGGCATCGCTCCGGCGTTCGCCGAGGATGCCGGCGCGTGAGCGGTCAAGGTAGCGCTGCAGCCAGGCCGCCGCCTCGGCACCGAACGGCACCAGGCGCTCCTTGGACCCCTTGCCCATCACGCGCAGCACGCCCTCGCTCAGGCTCACGTGCACCGACTTCAGCGTCACCAGCTCGCTGACGCGCAGGCCGCTGGCATACATCAACTCGAGCATGGCGCGGTCGCGCAGGCCAAGTGGTGTCTCGACGTCGGGCGCTTGCAGCAAGGCGTCGACCTGCGCTTCGCTCAGCGTCTTGGGCACACGCAGCGGTTGTTTGGCCGAGGCGATGCGCAGCGTCGGGTCGGCGTCGACCAGGTGCTCGCGCAGCGCCCAGCGGAAGAAGCGCTTGAACACCGTGAGGCGCCGGTTCGCCGTGGTGGCGCGCGTGCCGGCATGGCGCTCGGCGATGTACCCCAGCAAGTCGGTCTCGCTGCTGGCCTGCAGGTCGCGCTGGTGCTGCCGTGCGAGCCAGCGCGCGTAGAGCGTCAGGTCGCGCCGGTAGGCGGCGGTGGTGTTGGGCGCCAGGCCGTCTTCGAGCCACAGCACGTCGGCGAAGCGCGCGATGGTTTGTTCGCTTGCCGCCAGCGCGCTCGCGCCGACACGGGCCGCCGACGCGGCTGCATCGACACAATCCCCGGCGGTCGTTGCGGCCGGCTCAGCGCACACGGGGTGCGGCTCGCCATCGTTGCAGGTCGGCCAGGGTCTCGCGGTCGCCACTTTCCTGTGCATGCGCCTGCTCGATCGATGCCGGCACGATGCCGAGTGCCTGCAAGGTCTGGAAGCGGCCGCTCGCCACGGCATCGACCTGCAGCGAGCGCAGGTTGTCACGCGACATCAGCTTGGGGCCGGGCAGGTGCTCGAGCACCCAGGCCTGCAACGCCGCAAGCGCCGGCGGCAGTGCCCACACGGGCCGCACATGGCCCGACAACTGGCCGGCGCAACGCACGAGCTCACGCAGCGTGAGCACGTGCGGGCCGACCGCCTCGTAAACGCCGGCGGCGCCGGGCCCGCGCTCCACGCAAGTCCACAGCGCCTGCGCCAAGTCGCGCACCCACACCGGCTGCAGCCGCGCGTTGGCGCCGGCCAGCGGGACCACCGGCAACAGGGCCTGCAAACGAGCGAACAGATTGAGCAGACGATCCTCGGCGCCGAACACCACCGACGGCCGGATCACGCTCAACGGCACGCCGCAGCGCTGCAGCGCGGCCTCCCCCGCGGCTTTGCTGCGCAGGTACATCGACGGCGCATCAGTCGCAGCGCCGAGCGCACTGACATGCACGACGTGAGGCACATCGTAGTCACGCGCGAGCTCGCCGATGCGCAGCGGCAGATCGATGTGCACGCGCTGGAAGTCGGTGTCACGTCCATGCAGGATGCCGACCAGGTTGACCACCGCCTCGGCACCTGCCATCACACGGCCCAGTACCTTGTTGTCGTGCACGTCACCATCGACCAGCATCACGTTGGGGTTGGGCCACAACGTGGGGCGCCGGGCTGCCGCGCGGGTCGGGATCGTGAGGTGTTGTGACAACCCCTGTGCCGCACAGCGCCAAGCGTAGGCCCGGCCGATGAAACCGGTACCGCCGAGCACGACGACCCGCCGCTCCATTCGAGCCTCGTTCAGTTGTCGTTGAACCATCGAAGCTGCATGCCGAACTCTCCTGGGATGTCGAAGGGCCGATGGCGCGCATTGTGCCGTGTCGGGCCTCACAAGCCGCGCCGTGCGGCCTTTGCCGCTCTGCGGCGACGCGCAACCGCAATCTTCCAGAGGAGGTCTCGGGCCTTTGGCACACTCGCGCGCCATGGTCGACGCGCTGGTGCTGCTGCCTGACTTCAGTCTGATCGCGCTCGGCTGGCTGCTGTGCCGCTTCACGCCGCTGAACCGGCCGTTGTGGGATGGCGTGGAGCGCCTGGTCTACGTGGTGCTGTTCCCCGTGCTGCTGTTCGGCTCGATCGTGCGCTACCCCACCTCGCTCGACGGACTGCTCAGCCTCGGCGGCGTGGGCCTGGCCATCGTCGGCTCGGGTGTCGTGCTGGCCGCGCTGTTGCGCGCCTGGCCGCAACGCGACGCAAGCCTGCATGCGTCAGGCCAGCAGACCGCATTTCGCTTCAACTCCTACATTGCGCTCGCGCTGTCGGAGCGCTTGGCCGGTGCACAGGGTCTGGCATGGATGGCGGTGCTGATCTCGGCCTGCGTGCCGTTGTGCAACGTGGCCGCGGTGTGGCCGCTGGCGCGCCATGGCGGCCACGGCTATTGGCGCGAGTTGGCTCGCAATCCGTTGATCGTGGCCACTGTGGCCGGCCTGCTCGCCAACGCGGTGGCCTTGCGACTGCCGGAGTTTGTCGGCACCACGCTGCAACGCATCGGCAATGCCGCGCTGCCGCTCGGTTTGATGGCGGTGGGTGCCGGGCTGCGCTTCGGCGCGCTGCGTGAGGCCCCCAGGCTGGCGGCCGCGCTGCTGGCAATCCGCCACCTCGTGCTGCCGTTGATCGCGATCGCGCTCGTGCTTTGGCTGCGGTTGCCGGCATTGCAGCAGGCGGTGATCGTTGCATTCGCGGCGTTGCCCACCGCGCCCACCAGCTACGTGCTGGCGGCACGCATGGGCGGCCACGGTGCCTATGTCGCCGGCCTGGTCACGGTCTCGACGCTGCTCGCGATGCCTGGGCTGCCACTCGCCCTCGCCGCCATGGCGTCACTGCGCTGAGCGTTGTCCCAGCGCCCAGTCGATGTGTTCTGCCACCAGCGCGTCGGCGCCCGGCCGCGCGGCCTGCAGGGTCTGCGCGATCGCCTTGTCGCCGGTCGCGCGCCAGGCGTTGCCCAACGCCACCGCCAGGTTGCGGCGCCAGCGCGCATGGCCGATGCGCCGCAGCGCGGTGCCCTGCGTGTGGTGCAGGAACTGTGCTTCGTCCCATTGCCACAGCTCGAGCAAATGGGCCGTGCTCCAAACGCTGCGCGCGTCGAAGTCCGGCAGGCTGGAGCGCTGTGCGTACTTGTTCCACGGACACACCAGCTGGCAGTCGTCGCAGCCATAGATGCGGTTCCCGATCGCAGCCCGCAACTCCACCGGGATGGCGCCGTCATGCTCGATGGTGAGGTACGAGATGCAGCGCCGCGCGTCGAGCCGGTACGGGCCGATGATGGCGCGCGTCGGACACACGTCGATGCAGGCGCTGCAGCTGCCGCAATGCGCGGACGTGGCTTCGGTCACCGGCAGCGGCAGGTCGACATAGATCTCGCCCAGAAAAAACATCGAACCCGCTTCGCGCGACAGCACCAGTGTGTGCTTGCCGCGCCACCCGATGCCGCTGCGCTGGGCCAGTTCCACCTCGAGCACCGGCGCCGAATCGGTGAACACGCGATGGCCAAACGCACCGATCGCGCCTTCGAGCCGCTCGGCCAGCTGCTGCAGGCGCTGGCGCAAGACCTTGTGGTAGTCGCGCCCGCGCGCATACACCGAGACCACCGCTTCGTGCGGCGCGCGCAAGCGCGCGTGTTCGAGGTCGATCCAGTCGTGCTGGGCATCGCGCGGCAGGTAGTCCATGCGCGCGGTGATGACGCGCACCGTGCCGGGCACGAGTTCGGCCGGCCGTGCGCGGCGCAGGCCATGGCGCTGCATGTAGTGCATGCGGCCGTGGAAACCGGCGGCCAGCCAGGCACGCAAACCGGGTTCGGCCTCATGGAGATCCACATCGGCCACGCCGATCTGTGAAAATCCGAGCTCCCGAGCCCAGGAGCGCAATCGATCGACGAGCTGTGCTGCGTCGACCGTGCGCGGCCCCGTACCGATCTCGTGACCCATCCACCGATTCTAGAAAGCCGCTCGATCACCTGGACCACGGAGTCCGATTGCGCCGCCTTCGCCGAATCGCTGGCCCACCGTGACGCCCTCGCCGACGCCTTCATCGCGCTCGAAGGTCCGCTCGGAGCAGGCAAGACCACGTTTGCGCGCCACCTGCTGCGCTCGCTCGGCGCCACCGGCCGCATCAAGAGCCCCACCTACGCGCTGCTCGAGCCCTACGAGCTGCCGCGGCTCAAAGCGTCACACCTCGACTTCTATCGCTTCAATGACGCGCGCGAATGGGTCGATGCCGGGCTGCGCGACGTGTTCGCGCAGCCCGGCCTCAAACTCGCGGAATGGCCCGACAAGGCCGGTACGTTGTTGCCGGTGCCGGATCTGTGTGTGCACATCGCGCCACAAGACGACGGGCGTCGAGAGGTCGCGGTGCACGCGAACACGCCGCGCGGCGTTGAGCTACTGGCATGAAGAAGCCCCCTGGCTCGCTCGCGCTCGTGACCCGCTTGGCTCCGGAAGAGGCCCATCCCGGTCCCGGGGGGACGTCAGCGGCTTCGGGCGGCCGGACGCCGCTGGCTCGACGGCACTGGCTCCTGCAGCAAGGCGGCGCGTTGGTGCTGTGGTGGTCGGCGCACCACGCGGCGCACGCTGCAAGCATCGTCGCGGTGCGGGTGTGGCCGGCGGCCGACTACACGCGGGTGACGATCGAGTCGGACCAGGCGCTCGCCGCCAGGCACTTCATGACCGACAACCCGCCTCGCCTGGTGGTTGACATCGACCAGTTGGAGCTGAGTCCGACGCTGCGCGAGATCGTGGGCAAGGTGCAGCCCGACGACCCGTACATCGCCGGCGTGCGCGTCGGCCAGAACCAGCCGCGCCTGGTGCGCCTGGTGGTCGATCTCAAGCAGAACGTGCAGCCGCAGCAGTTCACCCTGGTCCCGGTGGCCGCTTACGGCCACCGCCTGGTGTTCGACCTCTATCCGCTGCAGGAACGCGATCCGCTGCTGGAAATGGTGCGCGAGAAGGACCGCGCCGACCGCCGCGCCGAACAGGCGGTGCGTGACTCGCTGGGCGAACTGATCGGGCGCGTCGACCCTCCAGCGTCGGCGCCTCGTGAGACCGCTCCTGCGCCGCGAGCGCCCGCGCCCCGCCCCGGACCCGAACCGCGGCCGAGCGCGCAGGCGTTGCGCAAGGTCGAGCGGCTCACGATCGTGGCGATCGACCCGGGCCACGGTGGCGAGGATCCCGGTGCCATCGGCCCGAGCGGCTTGAAGGAAAAAGACGTCGTGCTGGCCGTCGCGCTGCGCCTGCGCGACAAGCTCAATGCCCTGCCGGGACTGCGCGCGATGCTGACGCGCGACGATGATTTTTTCGTGCCGCTATACGACCGCGTCCGCAAAGCACGTCGCGTGCAGGCCGATCTGTTCATCTCTCTGCATGCCGACGCGTTCATGACACCGAAGGCACGCGGCGCGTCGGTGTTTGCGCTGTCGTCCGGCGCCGCCACCAGCGCGGCCGCGCGCTGGATGGCCGACAAGGAGAACAACGCCGATCTGGTGGGCGGCGTGAACCAGCGCGGCATGAAGGATGCGCAGTTGCTGCGCACGATGCTCGAGATGAGCACCGCGGCGCAGATACGCGACAGTCTGGCGGTGGGCGACGAGGTCCTGCGGCGAATTGGTCGCGTCGGACAGCTGCACAAGAGCAAGGTCGAGCAGGCCGGCTTCGCGGTGCTGAAGGCGCCCGACATTCCGTCAATCCTGGTGGAGACTGCGTTCATCTCCAATCCGCAGGAGGAAGCTTTGCTGCGCAGCGCCAGGTACCAGGAGAGGCTGGTCGATGCGCTGGTCTCGGGCGTGCGGCGCTATTTCGCCAAGAACCCGCCGCGCGCGCGCCAGCGGGTGCTGTAGCTCCTTGTTACGGGTCTAGTGATCGCCCGGCGGCCGGATGGATTGCGGAGCCACCTCCGGCCGGGGCGTCGTCGGGCGCTTGCCGTGCTTGGTGCGCCACGCACCGAGCAGGGCCAAGCCACCGGGCACGAAGATCATCAGCCAGATGATGGTGCTCATGTTGTTCTGCACCCACGGCAGGTTGCCGAACAGGTAGCCCGCGGTGACCAGAGACACCACCCACAACGTGCCGCCGGTCACGTCATACATCGTGAACTTGGCGCGCGTCATCTGCGCCACGCCGGCGACGAATGGCGCGAACGTGCGCAGAAACGGCAGGAAACGCGCCGCCACCAGCGTGATGCCGCCGTACTCCTCGTAGAACGCGTGCGCGCGGTCGAAGGCGCGCCGGTTGAAGAACTTGGAGTGTTCCCACTGGAACACCCGCGGCCCGACGTAGGAGCCGATGGTGTAGTTAGTCTGGTTGCCCAGGACCGCTGCCGCGATCAGCAGCGGCACCGCGATGGTGTAGCTCATCAAGCCCGCGCCGGCCAGCGCGCCGACGATGAACAGCAGCGAGTCACCCGGCAGGAACGGCATCACAACCACGCCGGTCTCGACGAACACGATCAGGAACAGCAGCGCGTACACCCACGCACCATAGTGCTCGACGAATTGCCGAAGGTGCACGTCGACGTGCAGCACGAAATCGAGCAAAGCCCCGAGGATCTCCACGGGCGGGCATTATCCAGGTCGCGCCGGCCGCGCCTCTCCGTACAATCGCGCGAGTGAATTCGGCCCCACGATCGCCACGCTCGTTGCCTCACGGGCCACGAAGGGGCCACGTTGTGGGCCGCGGGGTGCGTCGGCACCCTGGGACGGCCGAGCCTTGCTGACATGCAGGCTGCCATCGATCGCGCCGAACGTCGACCCATCCGCGAGCTGCCCGGCGAACTGATCAGCCAGATCGCGGCGGGCGAGGTGGTGGAGCGGCCCGCATCGGTGGTGCGGGAGCTGGTCGACAACGCACTCGACGCCGGCGCCACGCGCGTCGTCGTGCGGCTGCGCGCCGGCGGCGTGCGCGCCGTGGTGGTCGAGGACGACGGCGCCGGCATCCCGGCCGATGAGCTGCCGCTGGCACTCAGGCGCCACGCCACAAGCAAGATTGGCACGCTCGACGAGTTGGAGCAGGTGTCGACAATGGGCTTTCGAGGCGAGGCGCTGGCCGCCATCGCGTCGGTATCAGAACTGTCGTTGGCCAGCCGGGCCCAGGGCGCGACGCAGGCGTTCCGCCTGCAGGCCTCGTCCGGGGAGATCGCTCCCGCTGCGCGCGCGCGCGGCACCACGGTGGAAGTGCAGGAGCTGTTCTTCAACACCCCGGCACGGCGCAAGTTCCTGAAGAGCGACGCGACGGAGCTGGCGCACTGCGTCGAGGCCATCCGCCGCCACGCGCTGGCGCGGCCCGATGTGGCTTTCGCCTTGTGGCACGACGGCCGGCTGGTGCACCAATTGGCACCGGCCCCGCCAGAAGGCCGCCTGCGCGACGTGTTGGGCGACGAGTTCATGAGGGGCAGCCGCGTGTTGGCCACGCAGGCCGGACCGCTCACGCTGCACGGGCGCGTCGGCCTGCCCGACACGGCCCGCGCGCGCGCCGATTTGCAGTACCTGTTCGTCAATGGCCGGCACGTACGCGACCGTCTGGTGGCGCACGCAGTGCGCGCGGCCTACGACGACGTGCTGCACGGGCAGCGCCAGCCTGCGTACGCACTGTTCCTGCGCATTGCGCCGGGCCTGGTCGACGTGAACGTGCACCCGACCAAGATCGAGGTGCGCTTTCGCGACGGACGCGCGCTGCACCAGGCGGTGTTGCACGCGGTGGAAGCGGCGCTCGCGCTGCCGCGCAGCGCGCCGTCCTGGCCGGCAGCGGACGCATCCGGTCAGAGCTCGAGCCGGCCCGGCGCGTGGTCGCCTCCAGCGCAGTCTCAGGCTTTGGAGCTGCCGTTGACCACCCGCCTGCAGGCGTTCGAGCCGTTGCCGTCGTGGCCAACTCCCGGCTCGGTGGAAGCTGAGCCCCGCAGAGATGCGGCCGCTTGGCCGCTCGGGCGCGCACTGGCACAGCTCGCAGGTGCGTATGTGCTGGCCGAGAATGCGCAGGGCTTGATCATCGTCGACATGCACGCCGCGCACGAGCGCATCGTGTATGAACGGCTCAAGGCCAGAGGCGGCGCGGCGCTGCAATCGCAGCCGCTGCTGGTGCCGGTGACGTTCGCCGCATCACCCGCCGAGGTCGCCACGGCGCAGGCGTCGGCGGCGGCGCTGCTGGAGCTCGGTCTCGATGTGGCGCCGTTGAGCGCGAGCACCCTCGCCGTGCGCAGCCGGCCCGCCGCCCTGCCCGATGCCGACTTGGTGGAATTGACCCGCGCGGTGCTGGCCGAGATCGAACAAACCGATTCAAGCCGGGTCGTGCAGCGCGCGCGCGACGAGCTGTTGGCCACGATGGCCTGTCATGGCGCCGTGCGCGCCAACCGCAGGCTGACCATCGAGGAGATGAATGCGCTGTTGCGCCAGATGGAAGCCACCGAGCGTGCGGATCAGTGCAACCACGGACGTCCGACCTGGCGCCCCATCACGTTGAAAGAGCTGGACGCGTGGTTCATGCGCGGCCGATGATTGCAGTTGTATCGACCATGAGCCGATGGGCCGCCCCCGAGGCGTATACCGCAGCGCGCAGCACGGAGGATCGTCAATGACCGCACGACTTTGGCGCCGAATCGGGGCCGCCCTGATGGCGGCCTTCGCGTTGCTGGCCGGCTGTGCCACGCTCGACGAGCAGCAGCGCCGCTGGATCTTCCAGCCGGCCAAGCACAGTTGGTACGGCGCGTCGTCAGACGGCATGCAGGAAGAGTGGATCAGCTTCACGCCCGCCGGCGCCAGCGAGCCGGTGAAGCTGCACGCGCTGTGGCTGCCCGCAGAACGTGCCGACGCGCCGGTGTTGCTGTACCTGCACGGCGCACGCTGGGACGTGCTCAGCAGCTCCTTTCGGATGCGCCGCCTGCATGCGCTTGGCGTGTCGGTGCTCGGCATCGACTACCGCGGCTTCGGCCGCAGCAGCGGCGCCCTGCCGTCGGAAACCATGGCCTACGAGGATGCGCGCGCGGCATGGGACTGGCTGCGCGAGCGCCATCCGATGCGGCCGCGGCTGATCTACGGCCATTCCCTCGGTAGCGCGATCGCGGTGCACCTGGCGTCGGAGGTGCACGATGAGGCCGGCCTGATCGTGGAGGGCGCGTTCACGTCGATTCCCGACGTGTACTCCACGATGCGCTTCGGCTGGCTGCCGCTGCGGCCGCTGATCACGCAGCGTTTCGACGCGGCCGGACGCATCGCTGACATCGGCTCGCCGGTGCTGGTGGTGCACGGGGCGCGCGACCAGATGATCCAGCCCGCGCTCGGCCGCGCGCTTTTCGAGCGCGCCAAGGAGCCCAAACGTTTCATCCTCGCCGAGGCCGGCAACCACCACAACGCCCAGTCGATGGCGCGCGAGGAGGTGCGCGAGGCGCTGGGTTCGCTGTTCGGGCTTCGCCCGGGGTCGGTCGCCGCCGAGTGAACTCTCAGCCGCGCGCGGCGTGACTGCCGCTGTCGGCCTGCGCGGAGCGGGCGAGCAGCGCCGCCAGGTCGTCTTGGGTGTCGACGTCGGCCAGCACGCCGGGGTCGTCGAGCTCGACGCCGTGCGATGGATAACGTGCCACCAGCCGGCGCGCACCTTCATCGCCCGACAGCTGCACCAGCTCCGAATACAACTCCGCGCTGAAGCCCACCGGATGGCCACGCCGTCCACGATGCTGCGCGTACACCACAACGTGCTGCGGCAACCTCGCCGCCACGGCCAGCAGGCTTGAGGGTTGCACCGCCGGCATGTCGCCTGGCAGCACCAGCCAGCCGCCCGCGTCGGCACAGGCGGCCACGCCGCTGGCGATCGAATAGCCCATGCCGAGCACCTCGCCGGCCCGGCCGGTCGATGCCGGCAGTTCGACGATGTCGCGTTGCGCCACATGGCGCCGTGCCTCGGCCGTGACCGCGGCGGTGGTGACCACGCGCACCGGCAAGCCGGATTCGATCGCGTGATCGAGCGTCATGCCCAGCACGGTGGAGTTGCCGAACGACTGCAGCAGCTTGTGGCCGGGTGAGACGAACCGGCTGCCGCGGCCCGCAGCCAGCACGATGACGGTAGGTGGCCTCTTCATGCGCGTTGCCCTGCGGCGGCGCAGTTCCCCTCCCCGCTGCGACCGGCACGGCCTGTCCTCTTGCACCACAGCATCGGTGTGCCACCGCACCGGCGACAGTGGGAGCTTCACTTAGGGCGTTTCACGTAAGGTGCACTCCCAGTCGCCGCCGCATGAGCGTGCATACTGCTGCGATGGACAAGGCGAACCTGGCTGACTTGCGCAAGAGCTATGAACGCGACGAGCTCGACGAGTCCTCGAGCGCCGACGATCCACTGCGCCAGTTTCAGACCTGGCTCGAGCAGGCGATCAAGGCCGAGCTGCCGGAGCCCAACGCGATGACCCTGGCCACCGTCGGTGCCGACGGGCGCCCTTCGACGCGCATCGTCCTGATCAAGGATGTCGACGCGCGGGGTCTGGTCTGGTACACGAACTACCACAGCCGCAAGGGTCGCGAGTTGGCGCACAACCCGCACGCGGCGCTGCAGTTTCACTGGGTCGAGTTGGAACGCGTGGTGCGCATCGAGGGCCGGGTGGAGTTCGCCAGCGCCGAGGAGTCCGACCGCTACTACGCGTCGCGTCCGCTGGATTCGCGCATCGGCGCATGGGCGTCGCCGCAAAGCCAGCCGATCGCATCACGCGCCGTGCTGGTGGCCAACGCTGCCAAGGCCGCGGCCCGGCATGGTTTGAATCCGTCGCGTCCTCCGCATTGGGGCGGTTACCGGCTTGTTCCCGACCGCTGGGAGTTCTGGCAGGGCCGGCGCAGCCGCCTGCACGACCGCCTGTGCTACCGCCTTGAAAGCGGCGCCTGGCGTCGCGAGCGTCTGGCGCCTTGAAGACGCTCCGCGCCGCTCACGCGGTCCGCAGCTTGGATTGGAAGGTCTTGCGGAACTCCGCCACCTTGGGTGCCACGACGAACGCGCAGTAGCCCTGGTTCGGGTTGCGGGCAAAGTAGTGCTGGTGGTAGGCCTCGGCCGGCCAGTAGTTCTCGAGCGCCGCCAGTTCGGTTACGACGCGTCCACCGGTGGCCGCATTGGCCTCGTCGATCACCGCCTGCGCGACGGCGCGCTGTGCCGGATCGTGGAAATAGACACCCGATCGGTATTGCGGTCCCACGTCGTTGCCCTGCCGATTCAGCGTGGTGGGGTCGTGCGTCGCGAAGAAGATCTCGAGCACTTCCCGCAGCGAGATCTTGCTGTTGTCGAACTGCACGCGCACCACTTCGGCGTGCCCGGTGTCGCCCCCGCACACCTGCTGGTAGCTCGGCTGCTTGACGTGCCCGTTGCTGTACCCCGACTCGACCGAGATGACGCCGTCGACCTGCTCGAACACGGCTTCGACGCACCAGAAGCAGCCGCCGCCCAGCGTGATGGTTTCGATGGCCATGTGGTTCCTTTCCGTTCAGACAGTCGAACGCCAGGCCGGTTCACTTACAGCCGCATTGTGGCGGCAGCGCCGTGGCGCGCCTGGCAGCCGTAACAGCGGGTTTCGCCACGGTCATATTGCACGAGGCGCAACAAGAGCGCGGCGCAGAATCGGCCATCGCATCAATGGCGTCCCGGTGAACGACCTCTTCGTCTTGCTCGGCATCCAGTCATGGAAGCCCGTTCTCACGGCGCTGGCCCTGCCGCCACTGCCATGGATTCTTCTGATGCTGGTCGGCGCGCGCATGATGTTCTGGCGCCGCAGCGTGTCGTGGCTGCTGCTCCTGCTCGGTGCGGCGGGGTTGTGGCTCAGTTGCACGAGCGCGGTGGGCCACTGGCTCGAAAGGGCGGTGCTCAAGCCACCGCCAGCCCTGGCGCCGGATCGCATCACCGAAGTGAAACGCATCGCGGAGACCGCGGGCTACAAGGTGGCCATCGTCGTGCTGGGAGGTGGGCGCGAGGCGATGGCGCCGGAGTACGGCTTGGCCAATCTCATTGACCTCTCGTTGCAGCGGCTGCACTATGGCGTGTGGGTATCGCGGCAGATCGGGGCGCCCATGCTGTTCTCGGGTGGGGTCGGACACGTCGGAAACGTCGGCGTGGCCGAAGCCGAGGTTGCGGCGCGGATCGCCGAAAAGGACTACGGCAGACCCCTCACCTGGACCGAAGCCGAATCGCGCGACACGCGTGAGAACGCGTCACGCAGCATGGCACTGCTGAAAACCGCCGGCATCACCGACATCGTGTTGGTCACGCATGGCTTCCACATGCCACGGTCGATGCGAGCGTTCCAGAGCGAGGCGCAGCGCGCCGGCGTGCCGATGCGCGTCTGGCCAGCGCCAATGGGCCTGGCAGCACCGAGCGAACGCCCGTTGCTGCGATGGCTGCCGAGCAGTGAAGGCTTCCAGAAGACCCGCATGGTCTTGCGCGAGCTCATGGGTCTGCTGGTCGGCGCCTGAAGGGAGCCCAAGAGGGAAGCGCCCCGGGGGCCCAAAAACGAAACCCCTCCACACCACGAATGGCGGGAGGGGTGGGTGACTCAGGTCACCGGGCGGGGCTCCGGAGGCTATTCGGTCCAGGGCCCCTGTCGCGCAGAGACTGCGCATCCACTTTGGATTGCCTGCAAGCAGGCAAATGAACAATACACCTGCGCGCCGCCGACATCAAGCACTTTGCGCATCAGGGTTTCGATCGCATCAATTCATCGTAGAGCGCGCTCATCCGGCGGTGGGCTCCTTCGTCGCGGACGATGGGCTGTCCCCATTTGCGCTCGGTTTCGCCAGACCACTTGGCGGTGGCGTCAAGTCCCATCTTGCCGCCCAGCCCACTCACCGGTGACGCGAAGTCCAGGTAGTCGATCGGCGTGTGGTCGACCAGCGTGGTATCGCGAACGGGATCGCAACGCGTGGTGACAGCCCAGATCACTTCCTTCCAATCGCGGATGTCGACGTCGCCATCGGTGACGACGATGAACTTGGTGTACATGAACTGGCGCAAGAAACTCCACAGGCCGAACATGAGGCGCTTCGCGTGCCCGGCATACGCTTTGCGTATCGAGATCACCGCCATCCGATAGCTGCACCCTTCCGGCGGCAAATAGAAGTCGACGATCTCCGGAAACTGACGCTGCAAGATCGGCACGAACACTTCGTTCAACGCCACGCCGAGCACTGCCGGCTCGTCGGGTGGCTTCCCTGTGTAGGTGCTGTGGTAGATGGCGTCCCGGCGGTGGGTGATGCGGTCGACGCGGAACACTGGAAACCACTCCTGCTCGTTGTAATAGCCGGTGTGGTCTCCGAACGGTCCTTCCAGCGCGTGCAGGTAGCCATCGATCGACTTGCACGGCACGCCGAGCTCACTGACTGCGCGATACCCGGCCTCGGCGGTCGGGATGTGCCCTTCCAGAATGATCTCGGCACGCGCGGGTACCTGCAGCGCGACGCCAGCATCGCCCACTGCGGCATCGACCACTTCCGTCGGCGCTCCGCGCAGCAGGCCGGCGAACTGGTACTCCGACAACGTGTCGGGCACAGGTGTCACGGCCCCCAGCATGGTGGCAGGGTCGGCGCCGAGGGCCACGGCCAGCGGAAACGGCTGTCCCGGACTTGCGCGAGCGAACTCGCGGAAATCCTGAGCACCGCCGCGATGAGCAAGCCACCGCATGATGGTTTGATTGCGCCCGATGACCTGCTGGCGGTAGATGCCGAGGTTCTGGCGCAGGCGGGGTTTGGGCACACCCTGCGGGCCCCGTGTGATGACCAGGCCCCAGGTGACAAGCGGCGCCACGTCGCCCGGCCAGCAGGTCTGGACCGGCCATGTCCCTAGATTGACGTCAGGGCCCTCGATGCACACCTCGCGGCACGCGCCATCCGTGCGACGACTGGGTTTCATGTTCCAAAGCGCGGCCAACATGCCCATCACGCGGCCGGCGTCGGACAGTCCCTTGGGCGGCTCGGGTTCGCGCAAAGAGGCGAGCAAAACGCCGACCTCACGCAGTTCGTCGGTCGACTCAGCCCCCATCCCAAGGGCTACGCGTTCCGGTGTTCCGAACAGGTTCACTAGCACCCGGGCGTGAAATCCGTCCGGTGCCGAAAAGAGCAGCGCCGGACCGTTTTTGCGCAGGGCGATGTCGGCAATGGCTGTCATTTCGAGCTTTGGCGACACGTTTTCCGTCACTCGGCGAAGCAGTGACCGCCCCTCCAACATGCCAAGGAACTCGCGCAGATCCCGATATTTCAGTCTGTTCATGTCTTATGTACTGGATTTTTATAATTGACTGGTTATTTTGGCTGTACCTAGAATCGCTCCGCCTGGTGGCCCAAAGGGGAAACCCCAGGCTTCTCACCCATGAGCAACCGAGCCTCAGTGACTGCAATCTACCGCGCCTGCATGCGTTCGGCAGGCACCTTCGCGCGCGACGTCGGCACGGGGTTGCTTGAGGTCAGCCACAACTCGTTGGCCATTGTTGGCCTAGCGGTTGTCTGCGGCACCGTGCTGTTCTCGGCCGCAAGGCCCGATCTGCGCGAAGGCGCCGAGCAACACGTGCTGGGCTGGCTATTGGCACGACAAGAAGCGCGTCAGGCCAACGTTGCGCCTCCCGAGCCGGCCAACCCTGACGCCGCCACGCGAGTTACTGCCGCAGACATCACCAGCCTGTCGAAACCACAGGCATCGGTGGCCACATGGCTCGCACGCCGCTATCGCGTCGCCGTGGAGCCGGTGGGCCGGTTGGTGCAAGAAGCATGGGAGAGCGGCCAACGGACCGGTTTGGATCCGACGCTGATACTGGCGGTGATGGCCATCGAATCGAGCTTCAACCCGTTTGCCCAGAGTTCGATGGGTGCGCAGGGACTGATGCAGGTGATGACGCGCATCCATGACGAGAAGTACGAGCGCTTCGGCGGCACGCGCGCTGCATTCGATCCTGTAAGCAACCTGCGCGTCGGCGTGCAGGTGCTCAAGGAGTGCATCGCACGCGCCGGCAGCCTCGAGGGCGGACTGAAGCACTACGTGGGCGCTGCCCACTTCGCCGACGACGGTGGATACGCGAGCAAGGTGCTGGCCGAGCAGGCCAACTTGCGCCGCGTCGCCGATGGCAAATGGGTTTCGGTTTACGTGACATTGCCGAGCACCACCGCGCCGACTCCGGTCGAGGTGAAGAGTCCCGCGCCGGAATCGAGCAACGGCGCCACCGCTCCCCAGGCGGCCGGCGCCGACCAAGTGGCCTGGGCGCGGGCCGCCCGCTAGCCTGCGCCCGACCGCCCAGGTCGCGGTCCGCTAGACTTTCAGCCACGCGCGACTGGCGATAGGGCCTTGCCGGCCCAAGGTGGACCAACCACCAGGAAGCGCGACCTGGGTCGCCGCCGGCACCTGGGGTGCGCCGTTCGCCTGGGCCGCTGTCGGAGGCGCGCTGCACGCGCGGACACCGACGCATTCAGCGACGAAGGACTGCCATGTTTGACCGCGCCACCTCCACCGTAGCCGCCGTGGACCCTGAACTCTGGGCCAGCATCACGGCAGAGAACGAGCGCCAGGAACAGCACATCGAGCTCATCGCCTCGGAGAATTACGCCTCGCCCGCCGTGATGGCGGCCCAGGGCAGCCAGTTGACCAACAAGTACGCGGAGGGATACCCAGGCAAACGCTACTACGGCGGATGCGAATTCGTCGACCAGGTCGAAACGCTCGCCATCGAGCGCCTGAAGCGCCTGTTCGGCGCCGAGCATGCCAACGTGCAGCCGAACTCGGGCTCGCAGGCCAACCAGGCGGTGCTGTTTGCACTGCTGCAGCCCGGCGACACGATCATGGGCATGAGCCTGGCCGAAGGTGGTCATCTGACGCACGGCATGCCGCTGAACCTCAGCGGCAAGTGGTTCAAGGTGGTGAGCTACGGGCTCAACGCGTGCGAAGAGATCGACTACGACGCGATGCGCCAACTGGCGCTCAAAGAGCGGCCCAAGCTGATCATCGCCGGCGCGTCGGCGTACTCGCTGCGCATCGACTTCGAACGCTTCGGCGCCGTGGCGCGCGAGGTGGGCGCCATCCTGATGGTCGACATGGCGCACTACGCCGGATTGATCGCGGCCGGCCTCTACCCCAACCCCGTTCCCCATGCCGACGTGGTGACCTCCACCACGCACAAGACGCTGAGGGGACCGCGAGGCGGCTTGATCCTGATGAAGGAGCATGTCGCCAAGGCGATCAACAGCGCGGTCTTCCCCGGCATCCAGGGCGGGCCGTTGATGCATGTGATCGCGGCCAAAGCCGTAGCCTTCAAGGAGGCGCTCGACCCGGCATTCAAGCGTTACCAGGAGCAGGTGATCAAGAATGCCGATGTGCTCGCCCAGACGCTGGTCCGGCGCGGCCTGCGCATCGTGTCGGGCCGCACGGAGAGTCACCTGATGCTGGTAGACCTGCGCCCCAAGGGCATCACCGGCAAGGACGCCGAAGCCGTGCTGGGACGCGCGCACATCACGTGCAACAAGAACGCCATCCCGAACGATCCGGAGAGACCGATGGTCACCAGCGGCGTCCGGCTCGGCTCTCCGGCCATGACCACGCGCGGCTTCCGCGAGGCCGAGGTCGTAGCCACCGCCAACCTGATCGCCGACGTGCTTGAAGCGCCGAGCGACGAACGCATGATCGCGTCGGCGCGCGAGAAGGTGGCGCAGTTGACACGCGACTTCCCGGTGTACCGCTGAGTCCGCCGGGCCCGGCCGCCGTTCGTTGAGCTGCCGATGCGTTGCCCCTATTGCAGCCACGACGACACCCAGGTCGTCGAAACGCGCGAGTCCGACGAAGGCGACGTGATCCGTCGGCGCCGCCGCTGCCTGAAGTGCGACAAGCGCTTCACCACCTACGAGCGCGCCGAAATCGCCTTGCCGGCGGTGGTCAAGAAGGACGGCACGCGGGCCGACTTCGACGCCGGCAAGCTCCGCGCATCGATGCTACTGGCGCTGCGCAAGCGCCCGGTCAGCATGGAACAGGTGGACTCGGCGCTCGATCGCATCCAGGAGCGGCTGCTGGCCAGTGCCGCGCGCGAAGTACCGAGCAGCCGCCTCGGTGAGCTGGTGATGCGCGAACTCAAGCGCATCGACAAAGTGGCCTACGTGCGATTCGCCTCGGTGTACCGCAGTTTCGAAGACGTCGACGAGTTCAGGCGGCTGATCCGCGACATCTGATCGCCCACCCCAAAGGGTGCCCCCGGCTGGCGGCACCGGCGAGGGTGCGCGGCAAACCCTCCCGTGGGCGAAGCGCCGCGCGGCCCGGATTCCTAGAGTGTGGACGTCCGTTGAACACACCAGGAGCCCCGCATGGCAAACCACAATCGCACCGCCCAAGGCGGTGTCTCGTTGGTCGAGAGCATGATCGTGCTGTTCGTGCTGTCGATCGTCATCGGCACTGCGCTGCCCGGCTTGCGGTCGCTCGGCCAGCGCGCCGACCTGGCCGGGGTCGCGTCGCAGCTCGAGACTGACGTGCAGTTCGCGCGCAGCCAGGCGCGGGTGTTGAACCGGACGGTCCGGTTGAGCCTGCTCGAAGCCGGCGGCGGCACCTGCTACATGGTGCACACCGGTGCGCCGGGCGACTGCAATTGCGGCGGCGCGCAGCCGGCGCCGGCCTGCAGCGGCGACTCCGAGCTGTTGCGCGCCGTGGTGCTGGATCCGAAAGGCGACGTGCAGGTCCGCTCGGCCAGCAAGTCGGTCACCTTCGATCCGCTGAAGGGCACGGTGACGCCCACCGCGACGCTACGCGTCGAGGGGCGCGACGGCCGCGCCATCCACCAGGTGGTGAACCTCCTGGGCCGCGTGCGATCGTGCTCTCCGCACGGCCGCGGCATGGGCGAAGCCGCCTGCTGAGGGTGATGGACTCGAACAGACGAGCGGCACGCTGGACCCGACGAGCGGCAATGGACCGAAACCGCGCTGCAGATAATCGTGACATGCGTCACACCCGACCACACGGCGGATCGCAGCGCGGCTTCACGCTCATCGAGCTGATGATCGCCGTCGCGGTGGTCGCGGTGCTCGCGATGGTCGCATTGCCGGCGTTCCAGGACAGCATCCGCAAGAGCCGACGCGCCGACGCGATGGCGGGCCTGCTGCGCCTGCAGCAGGTGCAGGAGCGCTTCCGTGGCGGCAGCCCCGTCTATGCATCAGCCGTGGCATCCATGCCGACCGGTACGTCCGCAGAATCGCCCGAGCAGCACTACTCCATGACGGTCGACGCTTCGGGCCCTGCCACCTACACGATGTCGGCCACCGCGAAGAGCACATCGCCGCAGTACGCCGACACCAAGTGCAGGAAGCTGACGGTGCAGATGCAGACCGGCACGATCATCACCAAGTCGTTCGACGCCAACGACGTCGAGACGACCGCCACCGCCCGGTGCTGGGTGCGATGACGCCGCTGCGAGTCCCCCGCCGGCCGCGCCGGGTCTCCGGCGTCACGATCATCGAGCTGGTGATCGTGTTGGTCGTCCTCGGGGTCGTCATCGCCCTTGTGGCACCGTCGATGCGCGGCACGATCGCGCGCCAGCGCGTGCAAAGCGTGCAGGCCGACCTGCTCACCGACCTGCAACTCGCGCGCTCGGAGCTGGCCCAGCGCAGCGGCACGTCGACGTCCGTGGCCGTGAGCTTCGGCGGAGACGCCGCTGTGTCGTGCTACACGCTGCATGCGGTCGTGCCAGGCGTCACCTGCGACTGCACACGCGGCGCCGGCAATGCCTGCACGCCGGCCGTGACGCCTTCGCCGGAGATCAAGACGGCCCATGTGACGCGCGCCGACGGCGTGAGTCTCGCAGCGACGAGCTCCGGCGGCAGCAGCATGGTGTTCGCGCCGCCGCAAGGCGTGATGACGCCCGCTGACTTCGTGATCAACGTGCAGAACACGCTGAGCGGCCACCTGCGCACGACGTTCAGTGCGCTCGGCGTACCCAGCGTCTGCTCGCCCGACGGTTCGATGCGAGGAGTCCTTCCATGTCCTTGACGCACAAGCACCCGTCCCGTTCGCAACGCGGCCTGTCGCTGGTGGAGCTGATGGTCGGCGTTGCAGTCGGCCTGTTCGTCGTGGCTGGGGCGACGCTGGTGGTGTCGAACCAGCTCGGCGACAACCGCCGCCTGATGCTGGAGACGCAGATCCAGCAAGACCTGCGCGCAGCGGCCGATTTGATCGCTCGGGATCTGCGCCGCTCGGGCTACTGGGGCAGCGCCGAAGCCGGTGTATGGCACGCCGGTGCGGTCTCGGTGTCGTCCAACCCGTACACACCACTCACCGGCGTGGTCCATGGCACGCCGGCATCCGCGGTGCAGTTCGGCTACTCGCGCGGCGCGGTGGAGAACAACACGCTCGATGCCACCGACCAATCGGGCTTCCGGCTCAACAACGGCGTGGTGCAGATGTTCACCGGCGGTGGGTGGCAGGCGTTGACCGACGCCAACACGCTGCGTGTGACGAGTTTCCAGGTCCAGCTGAACGACCACAATGTCGCGCTCAGCTGCTTCAATGAGTGCCCCGGTGGCGGCACGGCCTGCTACCCGCAGCAGACGGTGCGCAACATCACGGTTCTCATCGAGGGCACCGCGGTGCACGACGCCGCCGTGCGGCGCGGCGCGCAGAGCACGGCGCGGCTGCGCAACGACGTTCTCACCGGCGCCTGCCCGGCCTGAAAAGGAGCTGCCATGCGTGCGAATCGCCCCTGCGCACCATCGACCCAGCGCGGTGCCGCGGCGCTGATCGTGGTGGTCGTGCTGTTCTTCATCCTGGCGATGGTCACCGCGTATGCGGGCCGCAACCTGATCTTCGAGCAGCGCACCTCGATCAACAACCAGCGCGCCACCCAGGCGTTTGAGGCCGCCGAGGCGGGCCTCGAGTTCGCCGTGTCGCAACTCGGGGGTGGCCGTGTCGATGCAGTATGCACGCCGACCACCGACACGACGCAAGCCACGTTCCGTGACCGCCACCTGACGCAGGATGCCAACGGTCTCTTCACGCTGACCGGCGGTCAAGCCACGCTGAAACCCACTTGCATGCTGCTGACAGGCGGCCCCACGTGCAGCTGCCCGGCCACTACTGCACCAGCGCTCGCCGAACCGGTCGGTCTGACGCCGGCGTTCCAGCTGCGCTTCGACCCCACGGCGCAGCCCGGCGTGGTGCGCGTGACATCAACGGGCTGCAGCAGCATCGGCACCCAGTGTTACGCCGCTTCAACCAAGGGACAGGCCGATGCCGTCGCCGAGACGTCGGTGCTGCTGGCGCTGAATTCAGCACTCGCCAGACCGCCTGCGGCGGCCATCACGGCTCGCGGGAGTGTCGAGATCAACCACCACACGGTGACCGTCAGCAACGACGATGTGCCCTCCTCCGGCGTCACGATCGATGCAGGCGGCCCGATCCAACACACCGACTACGCCCGGCTGCTGTCGATCCCCGGCTCGCCGGGACTGAATTCGCTGCGAGCCAACGACCCGTCCCTGTCGGCGATGACCCCAGATCGCATGTTTCTCTCGACCTTCGGCATGGACCGCGTCACCTACCGCTCGCAGCCGGCGGTGGTGCGGGTCACCTGCAACGGCGCCTGCGATGCGGCGATCGCCGGCGCGGTATCCGCCAATCCCGGGCGCATCGTCTGGGTCGAGGGTTCCGCCACGATCGACAACAACCTCGTGCTCGGTTCGTCCGCCACTCCGGTGATGCTGGTGCTGCAAGGCGACCTGACGGTGGCGGCGAACCTGAACATGGTCGGAATGCTCTACCTCCATGCCCAGTCCGGCAGCAACGTCTGGAACACGACGGCCGGCTCCACGCTGATCGAAGGCGCCGTGGTGACTGAAGGCAATCTCACGTTCAACGGCGCGCCGGCGATCCGGTTTGATCCGAACGTGCTGCGCACGATCAGCACCAAACAAGGCTCGATGGTTCGCGTGCCGGGGAGCTGGCGCGATTTCCAAGCGGGGAGCTGACATGAGAACAGGCACGCAGCAATCGTCGCGCGGCGTCTCGCTGGTCGAGGCCATGGTCGCTCTGGCCGTGATGGCGTTCGGCATGCTGACTGTGGTCGGCGTGCAATCGACGCTGCGCCTGAACGGCGACATCGCCAAGCAGCGCTCCGAGGCCACACGCATCGCGCAGCAGGCCCTGGAGGACAGCCGCGGCTTCGACGTGATCGATACGGCCGACAAGTTGCTCGGACAGAAGGCTTGGGACGACATCGTTGCCGGCACGCAGCTCCCCGTGACTCCCGGCAGCAGCAACACGACCTACAGCGTTTCGCACGCCGTGACGACCACCGGCGATCCGCCGTCGAAGACGCTGCAGGTCACCGTGAGTTGGTTCGACCGGTCTGGTCAACAGCAGTTCGTGATGTTGTCCAGCGCCATCGCCGCCGCGGCGCCGGCGCTTTCAGGCACCCTGCACGTGCGGCGCGACACCGCCGCCGGCGGCCCGACGCGTCGCCCGATGAGCCGGCATCCCACCATCCCGGTGCAGGCGCGCGACTTCGGCGACGGGCGCAGCGCCTTTGTGCCGCCCTTCCGGCCGTGGCTCGTGCTGGTGTTCAACAACGTCACGGGACTGATCACCGGCATCTGCGACTTCGGCTTCCAGAACACCGGCTTCACCAACGACAACATCACGCCGGCCGACGTGGCTTCGTGCGACAACAACACGCTGGCGCAGCTGCTGAGCGGATTCGTGCGCTTCTGGCGCGACAGCAGCGGGCCGGACCTGACCGCGGCCAATGCGGAGGATCCTCCCGGTCCGGCCTTGCGCCTGCGCATGGAACTCACGTTGACCAGCACGGGACATCCGACGGGCTCGTTCTGCATCGACGATGCCAACTACGACACCACGTTCTCCGGCGCACTGCCGTTGGCGAGCTACTTCTGCATCATCAAGTCGAACACGGGCGGCCAATGGTCGGGCCGAACGGAAATCGCAGCGCAGAGCACCCACATCGGCAACAACGACGTACTCTGGCAGATCACCGACAGCGCGGGCGACGACCACTACCGCGTCTGCCGATACACCACGGCGACCAGCGACGCGCAAAGCGTGCCGAACACCGCCCATCCGCGCAACTACCTCGACGTCACCGGCAACCTCACCGACCAGAACTTCTTCGTCATCCCGTCGGTCAAGAATTGCCCCACCGACGTGGCGGCCAACCCGGCTGCCGGCGATTTCGTCAACAGCAACACGCTGCTGCACCAGCCGGCACCGTCGCCCTGACACCGCTTAGACTCGTCGATGCCATGCCGATCGACGAGCACGACCAGCGCCAGTTGCAGCGCGCGCTCGAGCTGGCGCACGACGCGATCGGGCGCTCCGACCCCAACCCGCGCGTCGGCTGCGTGCTGGCCGACGCCGAGGGCCGCGTGGTGGGCGTTGGTGTCACGCAGCGCGCCGGCGAGCCGCACGCTGAAGTGATGGCCTTGCGCGCTGCGCATGCCGCCGGCGCGTCCCTGCCCGGCGGCACGGCTTGGGTCTCGCTCGAGCCGTGCTCCCATCACGGTCGCACGCCACCGTGCTGCGACGCGCTCGTGGCTGCGCGTCTGGCGAGGGTGGTGGTGTCTGCGATCGATCCCAATCCGCTCGTCAGCGGTGCCGGCGTGCAGCGATTGCGCGATGCAGGCATCCGCGTCGACGTGGCCGAAGATGCACCGGCCGAGGCAACGCGCGAACTCAACATCGGGTTCTTCTCGCGCATGCGGCGGCAACGCCCCTGGGTACGGCTGAAGGTCGCGGCTTCGCTGGACGGACGCACCGCGCTGGCCGACGGCAGCAGCCAGTGGATCACGGGCGAAGCCGCGCGGGCTGACGCCCACGCCTGGCGACGTCGAGCCGGTGCGGTGCTGACAGGCTCCGGCACGATCCTGGCGGACAACCCTCGGCTCGACGTCCGTTCGGTGCCCACGGAGGTGCAGCCGCTGCGCGTGGTCATCGATTCGCAGCTGCGCGTGCCGGCCGCGTCGCGCGTCTTCGATCCGCCCGGATCGGCGCTTGTGTACTGCGCAGGCGCATCGGCGCCGTCCGCCGAGGGGTTGCGCCAACGCGGGGTCGGTCTGATCGAGTTGCCGTCGGGCGATGGCCATGTCGATCTGCACGCCATGCTCTCCGATCTGGCACGGCGCGGCGTCAACGAACTGCACGTCGAAGGCGGCGAGCAGCTGAATGCGGCCTTGCTCGCGGCCGACCTCGTGGACGAGTTGCTGCTCTATCTCGCGCCGCGGCTCCTCGGACCCGGCCGCGCAATCGCGGCCCTGCCTGCGCTGGCGCGGCTGAGCGATGCGTCGGCCTTTCGCATCGTCGAGGCCACACGATGCGGCGACGACCTGCGCGTCATCGCGCGTCCGCGCGATCGTGAACGGTGCCTCGACTGACCCGCGCGCCGCTGCGGCCTGACACAATCGGCGCATGTTCACCGGCATCGTCTCGGCCATCGGTACCCTCATGGTCGTGCGTGCGCTCGGTGCCACGCCCAATTCCGGTCTGCGGCTGTCGATCACGGCGCCCCAAGACTATCTGGGCGGCGTGGCACTGGGCGACAGCATCGCGCTCAACGGTGCCTGCATGACCGTGGCGGCGCTTGATGCTGCCAATCACCGCTTCGAGGTCGACATCTCCGGCGAAAGCCTGGCTCGCACCAGTGGCCTCGATCGCCCCGGACGCGTCAACCTCGAGCTCGCGCTGCGCGCAGGCGATCGGCTGGGGGGACATTTGGTCAGCGGCCACGTCGACGGCGTCGGCTCCATCGACTGGATGCGCGCGGCCGGCGAGTCCACCGAGATGGTGGTACTTTGCCCGATCGAGCTGGCGCGTTTCATCGCCGTCAAGGGATCGTTGGTCGTCAATGGCGTCAGTCTCACCGTCAACCGGGTCGACGACCGCACCGACGGCTGCGCCGTATCGATCAATCTGATCCCGCACACGCTGGCGAATACAACGCTGGGCGAACTCCAGGCGGGATCGCGCGTCAATCTCGAGGTCGACTTGATCGCGCGTTACGTCGAGCGGCTGGCGTCGGCTCCCAGATCCCCGCGCGGTGACATGTGAATCGGTGCGCTACGTGGTGAAGCCAGGTTCTTCCCTTGTTTGACCGGGCGCAAACGCAAACGGATACACCCAAAACGCGAGTCGCTCGCGTAGTATTGGCCCGTCGCGGACGCCGAGCAGCCCAGTGCGGCTCGGGAGGGAGTTCAGGCTCGCATGCAGGATTTCGACGATTCCACCCTTTGGCGGGTCAGCGAGTTCGAGCGCGTCCGGCTCGCCACCGGCAATAGCGGTTATGCCAAGCTCGGAGGCCCGACGGTGCTTCCGACCACGCTGGTCAGCGAACTGGCGCGGCTCGAGTTCTCTGAAGGCGGCACCGACGCGATGGAAGTCATCGCCGCGTGCATGCGACACCGTGAACCGGCGTTGATCTACGTGCTGCACAACGAACTGGTGTGGCCGATCACGGTGTTCCCGCGCGAGCGGCTGTTCCACTCTCCGCGCGACATCACCACAGAGCTGCAACAAGGCGTGCGTGCACTGAGCGTGCACAGCGTCGAGCCACCTGGCGTGCGCGCGCCCGGTCATTTCATGACCGAACGTGTGGCCGAAGAAAAGCACTACCGGCCACTCGAGCCGTTGTTGTGGGCGCTCGGCTTGCACGGACCTCGCGGCACGCTGATCAACGAGATAGGCGGCAACGCGGCATATCGCGTGTCGCCCGACTTCCACATCGGCACGCTGCCGGTCTCGGGCGCGCTCGGACCGGCGATCCAGCGCCTGCGCCGCGAAACCGCGTCGCTGCGCGCCATCTCGCGCTGGCCCGGGATGAACATCGACCGCGCCGTGCGCATGCTCAATGGCTTGTACCTGCTGTCCGGCCTGATGGTGCTGCGCATGCACCCGGCCGCGCGTGCCGAGCCGACCACGCGCCCGAGCGGCGGCTGGCTGAGCTGGATTCGCAAGAGCCGATAGCCCTCCAGTGTCGGCGCTGCGCGGCCGCGGCAGGAGCCGCGCCTACAATCGCGCCGTGAACAGGCCGCCACGCTCGCTTCGCTCGCTGCAACCTGAGGGGCCGCGTCAGCGGCTCGGGGCCACCGGGCGCCCCTGACATGCCGATGGCCCCGATTCCCGACCTGGTTGCCGAGTTGGCCGCCGGTCGCATGATCATCCTGATCGACGAAGAGGATCGCGAGAACGAAGGCGATCTGATGCTGGCCGCCGACCACGTCAGCGCCGACGGCATCAACTTCATGGCCAAGCACGGTCGCGGGCTGATCTGCCTGACGCTCACACGCGAGCGCTGCGAGCGCCTTCATCTGCCGCCGATGGCGGCGCGCAACGGCACGGTGCACGGCACGGCATTCACCGTGTCTATCGAAGCAGCGCGCGGCGTCACCACCGGTATCTCCGCCGCCGATCGCGCCCGCACGGTACAGGCCGCGGTGGCGCGCGACGCCCGGCCCGCCGATCTGGTGCAACCGGGACACATCTTTCCGCTGCAGGCGCAAGACGGTGGTGTGCTGATGCGCGCCGGTCACACCGAAGCCGGTTGCGACCTCGCCGGGATGGCCGGCCTGACGCCGGCCGCGGTGATCTGCGAGATCATGAACGACGACGGCAGCATGGCGCGCCTGCCCGATCTCGAGAAGTTCGCGCAGGCCCACGGCCTGAAGATCGGCACCATCGCCGACCTGATCGCGTTTCGCAGCCACAACGAGAGCCTGATCGAGCGCAGCGGAGAGCGCGACTTGATCACGCCTTACGGCAGCTTCCGCTGCCTGACCTATCGGGACCGCAGCCGCGGGCTGCACCTGGCGCTGTGCCACGGCCGCTGGCAGGGCAACGAAGAAGTGCTGGTGCGCGTGCACGAGCCGTTCACGGCGCTTGACCTGCTCGACGTGTCGGCCGGCGGACACTCGTGGCCGCTGGCGCGTGCGCTGCAGGCGCTGCAACGCAGTCCGCGCGGCGTGGCCGTGCTGCTGAACTGCACGGCCGACATCGCGACACTCAGTGCGCAGTGCCTGCCCAGCGATGCGACGCCAGTGCGCAGTCCACAGTCACCGATGGACCTGCGCACCTATGGCGTCGGTGCGCAGATCCTGCGCGACCTTGGCGTCGCGCGCATGCGGTTGCTCGGCAGTCCGCGGCGCATGCCGAGCATGACCGGCTACGGTCTCGAGGTCACCGGCTTCGTGACGCACAGCGACTGACGAGAGACCGCATGCAGGATGCCGACAAAGGAAAGGCCGTCAAGCTCGACGGCGATGGTCTGGTCATCGGCATCGTGCAGGCGCGCTTCAACGCCGCGATGACCGACAAGCTCGCCGAAGCCTGCCGCTACGAACTGGCCGCGCTCGGCGTGGCCGAGCGCCACATCACGCATGTGACCGTACCGGGCGCGCTGGAGATCGCAGTGGCGCTGAAGGCCATGGCCGACAGCGATGACTTCGACGCGCTGATCGCCGTTGGTTGCGTCATTCGCGGCGAGACCTATCACTTCGAGTTGGTGGCCAACGAAAGCGGCGCCGGCGTCACCCGAGTGGCACTCGACCACCAGATCCCGATCGCCAACGCCATCCTCACCTGCGACACCGAGCAGCAGGCCTGGGACCGAGTGGAAGACAAAGGGCGCGACGCAGCCCGTGTCGCGGTGGAGATGGCCAACCTGATGAGCGAACTGTGAGCCCCACCCGGCCGCCCGAAGGGGCTCAGCCCCCGCTTGGCGGGGAGGCGCGAAGCGCCAGGGGTGCACGTATGAGCGCGCCCGGCCGCTCCGAAGCGCTGACCCCAAAGCGTGCAGCGCGGAGGGTCCGATGAACCCAGGGAGATCCCGCGGCGGCGGCAAGTCGGCGCGCCGCCGTGCGCGCGAGCTGGCATTGCAGGGTCTGTATGAATGGCAGGTCGGACGCGGCGACCCGGGGGCGATCGATGCCCACATGCGCGAGCAGGAGGGCTTCGAGCGCTGCGACAGCCAGCACTTCGACGCGCTGTTGCATGGCGTTGCGCGTGAGGCCGCCGCGCTTGACGCGGTGCTGGCGCGTCATGCCGACCGCAAGGTGAGCGAAATGTCGCCGGTAGAGCACGGCGTGCTGCTGATCGGCGCCTACGAGCTGGCGCACTGCGTCGACGTGCCGTACAAGGTGGCCATCAACGAGGCGGTGGAACTGGCCAAGACCTTCGGTGGCACCGACGGCCACAAGTACGTCAACGGGGTGCTCGACAAGGTCGCCCCGGAGCTGCGCCCGAACGAAGTGCCCGCCGCGCGCGCTGCTCGCGGCTGAACCACCCGTGCACTGATGAAGACCGCGTCCCGGCTCGACCACATCGAGCCCTTCTATGTGATGGAGTGCGCCAAGGCGGCGTACGAAATCTCGAACAGCGCAGTGTGCGATCCGGCGCACGGCGGCCGGCCGATGATCTGGCTGAACATCGGCGAGCCTGATTTCGGTGCTGCACCCCTGGTGCGCGAGGCGGCGCAACGTGCCATCCGCGACGGACGCACCCAGTACACGCAGGCCACTGGCCTGCCGGAGTTGCGCGAACAGATCGCCGGCTGGTACCGGCGGCGCTTCGGCATTCAAGTGGCGCCGCGGCGCATCGTCGTCACCGCGGGCGCCTCGGCTGCGCTGCAGCTGGCCTGCGCCGCCCTGTTCGAGGCCGGCGACGAAGTGCTGATGCCCGATCCGTGTTATCCGTGCAACCGGCACTTCGTCGCCGCTGCCGATGCCAAGGCCACGCTGCTGCCCACCGATGCCGGCATGCGCTTCCAGTTGAGCGCCCGCGAGGTGGCCGAAGCCTGGAATCCGCACACGCGCGGCGTGTTGCTCGCCACGCCGTCCAATCCCACCGGCACGTCGATCGATCCCGAAGAGCTGGCGCGCATCGCCGACCTGACCGCGCAGCACGACGGTGCCTGCGTGGTCGACGAGATCTACCTCGGCTTGAGCTACGAGCAGCGTTATGCGCAGACCGTGCTCGCATTGGCGGCGCACCAGGAGCGCATCGTTTCGGTGAACAGCTTCTCCAAGTACTTCGGCATGACCGGCTGGCGGCTGGGCTGGCTGGTGCTGCCCGAGGCACTGGTCGGCCCGGTCGAACGCCTGGCGCAGAACCTGTACATCTGCCCTTCGACGGTGGCGCAGCACGCGGCCATCGCCTGCTTCAGCGACGAATCGATCGCCGAGTTCGAGCGCCGTCGCGACGAGCTGCATCGCAGGCGAGACTACGTGGTCGATGCGCTGCGGCGGCTCGACCTGCCAACCCCCGTGGCACCCGACGGTGCCTTCTACGCCTACGTGGACTGCTCGCGCCACAGCGGCAACAGCTGGGACTTCTGCTTTGACTTGATGCACCGCGCGCAGGTGGCACTGACACCGGGCCGCGATTTCGGCCGCATGGCACCACGGCGTTATCTGCGTCTGTCGTACGCCAGTTCGATGGGCGAGCTCGAAGAGGCCATGTCGCGCCTTCGCCAAGCGCTGTGACCTTTTCCCATCGCCGTTGTGCGCGAGGGTGACAAAGCGTTACCCGAAGGAAGCCGGCCACGCTTTTTGTCGCCGTGTGGGTGGTCGCCGCACCTAAGCTGCGGCCACTGTGCAACCCCAAGAACAAGGCGACTCCGATCGCGTCCAACCCGAGGCCAGGACCGCCGACCCGCCCGTCGATCTCAACCTCACGGACTCCGCGTTGGACGGCGCCTCGTCCGACGGCAGCCCTGCGGCAGGTCAAAGCCTCACCATCGGCCACATCGGCCGCTATGCGCTGAAGCAGCAGCTTGGCGAGGGTGGCCTCGGCACGGTGTACGCGGCATACGACCCGATCCTGTCACGCACCATCGCGGTCAAGACGCTGCACCTGAGCGTCGCCGAAGGCGACCGCGCCACGCTCGACGCGCTGTTCCTCAACGAGGCGCGTGCCGCGGCGGGCCTGAACCACCCGAACATCGTTACCGTGTACGACGCCGGCCTGTCCGAGCAGGGCGTGTACATCGCGATGGAACGCCTGCGTGGACGCGACTTGCGCCAGTTGCTGGCCAACGGATGGCGGCCCGACATCGTGCAGGCCGCGCAGATCCTGCGTCGGGTCTCCGATGCACTGAGCTACGCGCACAGCAAGGGCGTGATCCACTGCGACATCAAGCCGGCCAACATCTTCATGGTCGGCCGCACGCTGCCCAAGGTGGTGGACTTCGGAATCGCGCGCGTCGCGCACGGCCAGGACATCCCCGCACTCGAGGGCGTGGTCGCCGGCTCGCCGCACTATCTGGCGCCCGAGCAGCTGCGCGGCGAAACCGTGGATCGGCGCTGCGACGTCTATGCGCTCGGCGTGGTGATGTACGAGTTGCTGACACATCGCAAGGCCTTCGACGGCAAGACGCTGGCCGAGATCGTGCATGCGGTCGAGCACGTGCGGCCGCCCGCACCACATGAGGTCCGCCCCGAGGTGCCGGTTGCGCTGTCCGACATCACGATGCGCGCCATCGCGCACGATCCGGGAGAGCGCTACCGATCGGCACGCCAGATGAGCCAGGCGCTGCGCGACTGGATCGAGTCCGAAGCCGAAATCGCCGGCGAAGACGGCGCGCCCGGGCGCGCCGTCCGCCGCCGCATGCTGCTGGCAACCCTGCTCGTCGGTGCGGTCATCGGCGGCGTCATCGGCTGGCGACTGGTGGTTCCCGAGGCCGATACTGCGCAGACGCCCGAAGTCGTGGCCGCGGCACCTGCGGCGCCGGTCGCCGTCGAACCCGACCCAACCCCCGCGCCACCACCGGCACCCGCGGTTGACGACGCGGCCCCGGTCAACCGAGCCGCTGTGGCCACTGCCGTGGTGCCGCCGGCGCCCCGAGCGCGGCAACCCGAACGACCTGCAGCGCGCGAGACCAAGGAACGCTCGCCGCGCGAAGCCTCAGCCCGCCCTGCTCCGGCGGTGGCCGCCACCGGCATGGTGCAGTTGGCCATCACGCCGTGGGGTCAGATCGAGATCGATGGTAAGAACGCCGGGGTCACGCCGCCGCTGTCACAGCTCAAGCTGTCGGTCGGCGAGCACGTGATCACCGTGCGCAACGAAGACTTCGCACCCCACACGGTGACCGTGCGCGTCAGCGCCGACCAACCCGTGACGGTGCGCCATCGCTTCGGATCGTGAGGAGGTCTGCACCATGAACAAGCTCCTGTGGCTCGCCATTGCGACGCTCGCCGGTCTCGCCGGTCTCGCCGGTTGCGCCGCGCCGATGCACTCGGCCGGCCTATCCGACGTGATCGAGCGTCCGGCCGAACGTGCGCTGCTCACCGGCATCCGCGCCTATGACGATGCGCAGTACGCGCAGGCCGAGCGGGCGCTGAACACGGCATTGAGCTCCGGGCTCACGAGCCCGAAAGACCGGGCCAGTGCACACAAGCTGCTCGCGTTCATCTACTGCACGTCGAGCCGCGTGCCCGACTGCGAGGCGGCGTTTCGCGCCGCGCGCGATGCCGATCCGGCCTTCACGCTGAGCCGCTCCGAAGCCGGCCACCCGCTGTGGGGACCGGTGTACCGCCGCGTTTCGCCCTGAGCCGCTCCCGCCGGGCACGCCCCGGCCTCGAGGGCGTCACGTATCATCGCGTGAGCCCATGCCAGCTGCCACTGCCAAGCCCTTTCGCCATGCGACGCGCGTGTACTGGGAAGACACCGATGCCGGCGGCATCGTGTACTACGCCAACTACCTGAAGTTCTTCGAGAGGGCGCGCACCGAGTGGCTGCGCAGCCTGGGCGTTCAACAACAACAAATGCGCGAGCGCGACGGCACCATGTTCATCGTCAGCCAGACGGCGCTGCAGTACCACCGCCCGGCCCGCCTCGACGATCTGCTCGAGGTCACCGTCGGCGTGCGCCATGCGGCACGCGCCAGCCTGCAGCTGGACCAGCAGGCTCTGCGCGGCGCGGAACTGCTGGCCGAAGGCACGATCCGAATCGCCTGCGTCGACGCACCCACGTTGAAGCTGCGCCGCATTCCCGAAGAAATCCTGCAGCTGCTGCAATGAGGCCATGAGCCAAGACCTGTCGATCTTCAACCTCGTCCTTCATGCCACCTTCGTGGTGCAGGTGGTCATGGTCGGCCTGCTCGCGGTGTCGGTCGTGAGCTGGTCGATGATCTTCGGCAAGGTGTTCGGCCTGCAGAAGGTGCGCACGCTCAACGAGAGCTTCGAGCGCGAGTTCTGGTCGGGCAAGAACCTGGCCGAGCTGAACCAGGCCGCCGGAGCCAAGCACACCAGCGCACCGATGGAGCGCATCTTCGCCTCCGGCATGCGCGAGTTCCTCAAGCTGCGCGAACGCAGGCTCGACGCCGCCGCGCAGCTCGACGGCGCCCGCCGGGCCATGCGTGCGAGCTTCCAGCGCGAGCTGGACGTGATCGAGGGCAACCTCGGTTTTCTGGCATCGGTGGGCTCGGTAAGCCCCTACGTGGGGTTGTTCGGCACCGTGTGGGGCATCATGCATGCCTTCGTCGGCCTGTCCAACCTGCAGCAGGTCACGCTGGCCACCGTGGCACCCGGCATCGCCGAGGCGCTGGTGGCCACCGCCATCGGCCTGTTCGCGGCGATCCCCGCGGTGGTGGCCTACAACCGCTTCGCGCGCGATATCGACCGCATCGCCACCCAGCTCGAGACCTTCATCGAGGAGTTCCTCAACATCCTGCAGCGCAACGTCAGTGCACCGCCGGCGGTCGCGCCGCGTTGACCCGCAAGCTGCCCGCACCGTCCCATGCCTGCCGTCATTGCCCACAGCTCGCGCCGCCGGCGCTCGATGAGCGAGATCAACATGGTCCCGTTCATCGACGTGATGCTGGTGCTGCTGATCATCTTCATGGTCAGCGCCCCCTTGATCACCACCGGCGTGGTCGACCTGCCGTCGGTCGGCAAGAGCAGTCAGCGTCCGCAGCAGGTGGTCGAGGTGATCGTCGGTGCCGACGAGCGACTGAAGCTGCGCGTGAACCAGGGCGACTCCAGCACCGTCGGCCTGGCGCAGCTGGCCGCCAAGGTCAAGGAGCTGCAAGGCGGCAATGCCGACAGCCCGGTGGTGATCTCCGCCGACAAGAGCGTGCGCTATGAACAAGTCGTGAAGGTGATGGACGTGCTGCAACGCGCCGGCATCGCACGCGTGGGCCTGTCGGTGAAACAAGCCGGTTGACCGGAAGCCGCAACACCGGACATGGCATTCGACAGCACGCTCAAGCGCCACGACAGCCTGATGCCGCAGCGGCCGGGCGGCATCGGCAAGGGCACCGCGCTCGCGCTGCTGGTGCACGTGGGCCTGATCATCGCGCTGGCCTTCGGCGTGGCCTGGCGCAGCCAGACGCCCGCGGGCGTCAGCGCCGAGCTGTGGGCCGCGGTGCCGCAGGTGGCCGCGCCGACACCGGTCGAGACCAAGCCCACGCCGCCGCAACCGCAACCGCAGCCGCCGCAGCCCCAACCGCAACCCAAGCCCGAAGAGCCGCCCAAACCAACGCAAGCTCAGATCGACGCGCAGATCGCCATCGAGAAGGAAAAGGCCGAGCGCAAGCAGCGTGAATTGCGTGAGCAGCAGGAGCGCGAGCGAGAGCGCCGGGAAAAGGAACTGCAGGAGCGCAAGGAACGCGAGCAGAAGGAGCGCCAGGAGAAGCTCGAACGCGAGAAGGCCGAGAAGCTGGCGGCGCAGAAACAGCGCGAGCTCGAGGCCAAGCGGCAAAGGGAAGAACAAGCGCGCCAGGCCAAGCTGCGCGAAGACAACCTCAAGCGCATGTTGAGCCAGGCCGGCACCGGCGCGCCCGATTCCCCGGGCACCGCGGCGCGCGACGCCGGCCCGTCGGCGAGTTACGCGGGTCGCATCATCGCGCGCGTCAAGCCGAACATCGTGTTGACCAACGACGTGCCGGGCAACCCGCTGGCACAGGTGGAGGTGCGCTGCGGCCCCGACGGCACCATCGTCGGCCGGCGTCTGGTCAGGTCCAGCGGCAACAAGGAGTGGGACGAGGCGGTGTTGCGCGCGCTCGACCGCACCGAGATCCTGCCTCGTGACGTGGACGGGCGCGTGCCGTCACCGATGCTGCTCGACTTCAGACCGCGCGATATCTGACACCCTCAGGGCGCCGTGTCGCGTCCCTGCGCAGCGGCCACCGTCGGCGCGGTTGCCGCCGGCACCTGTGCAAACGAGCCCACGAAGCCACGGTCGATCTGGTCTTTCCACCACCAGACCCAGCGCCCTTGCGCGCTCCAGCGGTCCCACGACGCGATGGCGCGGCGCTCGCCACAGGACAACAGGTACAACGAGCGCTCGCGTGGCTGCCACGGCGTCAGCTCGCCACCGGCTAGGCGCCGGCGCAGATTGAGCGCCAGCGCCGGGCCCGCGCGAACCGCGAACACGCCGCTCTTCGGCAACGCTCGGTCGTTGCGCGTGGCCACGTCGCCGCAGGCGAATACCTCCGGATGCGACGTGCTCTGCAGCGTCGCCGTGGTGGAGACGAAGCCGCGCTCGTCCAACGCCAAGCCGCTGTCCTTGAGCCATGGCGGCGCCACCGCGGGCAGCGCGAGCAGCGGCACGTCGCACACCAGCCGTGCGCCGTTGTCGAGCTGCACCTGCGCCGCGCCGATCTCGACCACCTTCTGGTTCATCAGCGTGATGCGCGCACGCCGCAAGGCTTTGGTGGCGCGCTGCCGCACCTTGGCGTTGAAGCTGGACAGCACGCTGGCGTCACCGGTGACGAGGCACACGCGCGCACGCTCGGCGCCGGCGCCGTTGAGGCGGTGATGCACGGCCAGCGCCACCTCGAAGCCGGCCGCGCCCCCGCCGATCACCACCACATCGAGCACACGGTCGGCCGCCAGCGCCGGCACACGATCGAACAGCTGCACAAAGTGCTCGATCGGACGCACGAACAAGCCGTGCTCGCGCGCGCCGCGGATCGCGTCGCGATCGACCGCAGCCCCGGTGTCGAGGGACAACACGTCGTACTCGGCGACCCGGCCGTCGGCCAGCGTGACGGTGCGCTCCTTGGCATCGATGGACACGGCCGCCGACAGCGCCAGCTCCACCTTGGCCGCGCGTGCCAGCGGCTCGAGCGCGATCGCGCACTCGTCGAGTGTGTAGTGCCCGGCCACCCAGCCCGGCACCATGCCGCTGTAGATCTGCCGCGCATACGGGGTGGCCAGCACCGCCTGCACGCCGGGCATCGGCTCGCGCGCCATCGCGGCCAGCACGTGCAGATGGCTGTGTCCACCGCCCAGCAGCACCAGGCGCTTCATCTCAGTGGCGCCCGGCCGCCCCGAAGCCACTGAGCGCCCCCTCGGGGGGCAGCGAGCGCACGCGAGCGTGGGGGCTTCATTTCAACTTGAGTTCCTTCAACAGTGCGACGCTGCGTCCGCCGGTGTTGTCGGCGTCGGCGGCCACCACCACGGCCTGCAGCGGCGGCACCTCGGCGGATTCATCGCCGAACAGCCGCTGAAAATCGACCGGCAGGTCCCGCTCCTCGTGCTGCCAGCTGTGCAGTGGTTCGCCGAGGCCGTGCAGCACCATCAGCCGCACGCGCCGCGTGTAGGGACTCATCAGCACAGTCTCGCGCGGCAGGCGCGCGTCCCAGGTGTAGCACAGCGATGCCGCCGGCAGCGCCTGCCCGCTGAACACACGCGCCAGCCGCAGCAGCTGCCGCTCGATGAACGGCACCGCGCCGATCGGCATGTCGAACAGCGCGCACACCACGGCGACGTGATCGTCGCCCTGCTTCGTGCGCAGATCGGTCGCGGGATTGTCCTGCTCGATGCGCCACGACCACGACAACTGCCGCGCGCCCGCGACATCGGGCAGCGGGTGCACCAGCGTGCCATACGACGCCTGAGCCTCGATCTCCAGCACGCGCTGGCCGTCGCGCTCCACCACCTGGTAGCGCGTGTAGGGCTTGGACTGGCGCGGCAGCCCCACCACGTGCCACGGTGCCGCGGGTGCACCCAGCGCACCGACCGGATCGGTCAGCGCGTTCGCGCCGGCCGCACCGACGGCGGCCGCACACGCGATTAAGCCCAGCGCTGCCACCAGCGCCGCCGTAGCTGTTTTCATCGGGCTTGAGGATAACCCGAGAGCGCCGCGGCCAAGCCTCAACGCCGCCAGGCGTGCAGCCGCTCCACCCAACGCAGCAGGCCGTGCGGCTGGTGTGCCCGCTTCCACTCGCCCGCCACGTACTTGTTGGATTCGGCCAGCGTCGGATAGGTGTGGATCGTGCCGAGGATCTTGTTCAGGCCGATGCCGTGCTTCATCGCCAGCACGTACTCGGCCAGCAAATCGCCCGCGTGCTCGCCGACGATGGTCACGCCCAGGATCTTGTCCTTGCCCGGCACGGTGAGCACCTTGATCCAGCCGTGCGCGGCCGAGTCCGCGATCGCGCGGTCGAGGTCGTCGATGCCGTAGCGCGTGGCCTCGAAAGCGATGCCCTTGTCCTTGGCCTCCTGCTCGTTCAAGCCGACGCGGGCGACCTCTGGGTCGATGAAGGTGGCCCACGGGATCACCGAATAGTCGGCCCTGAACCGCTTGGCAAAGCCGAACAGCGCGTTGACTGCCGCGTACCAGGCCTGGTGCGCCGCGGTGTGCGTGAACTGGTACGGCCCGGCCACGTCGCCGCAGGCATAGATGTTGGGGTAGACCGTCTGCAGGTAGTCGTTGGTCTCGATCGTGCGCTGCGTCGGGATGCCGAGCTCCTCGAGGCCGTAGCCCTTGAGACGCGCCACACGTCCCACTGCGCAGATCAGCGCATCGAACTCGATGCGCTTCTGTTGTCCGCCGGACTCGACGACGATCGCCTTCACGTCGCCGCTGCGCTCGCAGCGCAGCGCCTTGTGGCCCGTGAGCACGGTGACGCCATCGTTTTCGAGCGCCTGCCTGGCGTAGGCCGACACGTCGGCGTCCTCGCGCACCATGATGCGATCGAGCATCTCGATCTGCGTCACCTGCGATCCCAGGCGCGCGAACGCCTGCGCCAGCTCGCAGCCAATCGGGCCGCCGCCCAGCACCACCAGACGCGCAGGCTGCTCGCGCATCTGCCACAGCGTGTCGCTGGTCAGAACGCCCACCTCCTGGATGCCCGGCAACGGTGGCACGAACGGCTCGGCGCCGGTGGCCACGACGATGGCGCGCGTCGACAGCGTCCGCACGCTGCCGTCGTCCTGGGTGATCTGCACGTGCCACGGGTCGACGATCTTCGCGCGCCCGAGCACCACATCGACCCCGAGACCGGTGTAGCGCTCGACGGAGTCGTGCGGCTCGACATCCTTCACGACGCGCTGCACGCGCTCCATCACGTCGGCGAACGACATCCGCGCTTGCGCGCCCGCGATGCCGTAGGTGGCACTGTGGCGCATCTGGTGCATCAGCTTGGCGCTCTTGATCAGCGCCTTGCTCGGCACGCAGCCGTAGTTGAGGCAGTCGCCGCCCATCTTGTGGCCTTCGATGAGCGTCACCTTGGCCTTGACCGCCGCCGCGATGTACGCGCTGACGAGGCCGGCCGCGCCGGCGCCGATCACCACCAGGTTGCGGTCGTAGGCCTTGGGCTTGCGGTCGCTCCAGCGCGCATAGACGCGGCGCGCCTTCACGGCATCGACGATCTTCTTGGCCACTAGCGGAAAGAACCCGAGCAGCAGGAACGAAACGATCAGGCCGGGCGACAGGATGCCGGCCGGCGAGTCGATCTTCGCCAGCTGTGTGCCGGCGTTGATGTAGACGATGGTGCCCGCGAGCATGCCGAGCTGGCTGACCCAATAGAAGGTCCAGGTGCGCATCTTCGTCAACCCGAAAAGCAGGTTGATCGCCGCCGGCGGTATCGCCGGGATCAGCCGCAGGGTGAACAGATAGAACGGACCGTCCTTGGCGATGCCCTTGTCGACTTCGGCCAGCCGCGCGCCGAACCGCGCACGCACCGAATCGGCCAGGATGTAGCGCGACGCCAGGAAGGCCAGCGTGGCGCCGACCGACGACGCGAACGAGACGACGATGGTGCCCACCACCAGCCCGAACATCGCGCCGCCGGCCAGCGAGATCACCGCGCCCACCGGCAGCGCCAGCGCAAACACCACGACATAGGCCAGCGCGTACAGGCCGATCACCCGTGCGGGCTGCGCGCGATAGAGCTCGGCGAACTGCGCCTGGCTCTCCTTGAGGTACGCAAAACTGAAGAAGCGTCCGAGGTCGAAGGCGAAGAACGCAGCGATCAGCACGATCACCGACACCAGCACGACCAGCTTCTTCTTGTTCATCGCCGTTGCCTCCTCGCTAAGACCCAAAAGCACGCCAGCCGGCCCACAGCCGCATCATGATCGTCACCGTGCACAGCGCCGCGAAGCCATAGGCCCAGAGCGCAAAGAATGACGGCAGCACGCACATCAGCACGAAGCAGATCAGAGTCTCGGTGGCTTCGGTCAGGCCGCCGAGATAGAAGATGCCCTTGCGCGGGTAGCTGTCGCTGCGCAATCCGCGCCGCTCGGCCAGCGCCGCATAGGCCAGGAAGCTCGACCCGGTGCCGACGAATGCGGCCAGCAGCACCGCAGCCGGTAGCGCTCGTTCGGCCGGGCTGGAGATCGCAAACGCCAGTGGGATGCTGGCGTAGAACAAAAAGTCCAGCACGATGTCGAGGAACGCGCCGCGGTCGGTGGGCCGCGTCAACCGCGCCAGCGCGCCATCGAGCCCATCGCACAGGCGGCTCGCCAGCAGCAGTGCCAGGCCGAGCCCGTAGCGGCGCTGCGCAATCGCCATCGCCGCGCCCACGCCGATCAGAAACCCGATGCCAGTGACTGCATTGGCACTGAAACCCAGACGCAGCAGGCCGCGAGCACCGCGCTCCAGCACCGGCCGCAACAGCGCGATCGCCGCGCGGTCGAGCATGCCCCGGCTTGCTTCAGGTGTGCAGCCGCTGCGCGCTGCGCCCCAGCCACCACGCGTCGACCGACCAGCGCCCGGGGCCCCACAACACCAGCGCTAGCAGCAGACTGCCCCAGAACACATGCTGCTGCAGTGCGGGCTCGGCAACCTCGCCGAGGCTGATCACGGCCACGGCGTTCAACACGAACAGTCCGAGCGCCGCCATGCGCCCACCCAGACCGAGCACCAGCAGCACCGGCAGCAACAGCTCGGCGCCGGTGCCCAGCCACGCTGCCAGCGTGGGCGACAGCAGCGGCACGCGGTACTCGTCGGCAAACAGGGTCAGCGTGATGTCCCAATCGCGCACCTTGGTCAGCCCGGCGAGGAAGAACACCTTCGCCAGGTAAAGGCGCGCCAGCGCTTGCGCCGCCGGCTGCGCAGCCTCGAGCGCGCGGATGGCACGATCGATCTGCAGGTTGATGTGGCCGGTGAGTGACGTCACGGTGAGAACTCCCTCAAATGTCGGACACAGGTTCGATGGCCTGCAGCCAATGGTTCGTCAATGCGCGCTGAAGCCACTGGTCGAATGCCAGCGCGTCTCCCGCGTCGTCCAATGCACGGCCCAGATCGGCGCCGCGCTGCAAGGCCAGCGTGAATGCGGCCGTCGCGGGATCCACCGCCTCGACCTCGGCGCGCCAGGCGTTGCGCGCGACCAGCGCGGTCTCGCGCGCCCGCGCCGCCAACGCGGCGCGCACCGGGGCGAACCGGTCTTCGCCGTCACGGCGATGCGCCTGCCAGATCGTGACCACCGGCCAGTTCGATGCCACGATCACCAACCCCGGGCGCAGCCGCACGCGCAACCGCGATGGATCGATTGCAGCGAGCAACGCGAGTCCTGCCGGCGGCTGTTCCACATCGGCCGCCTGTTCGATCGCATGCACGGCCCAATCGACGCGCGCCACGTCGGCCAGGTACGGTTCGCTCGCGAGCTGCGGGTCGATCTCGATCCACGCCGGCAGCGCATCGCCATACTGCGCCAGGTCGCCACGCTGCGGCGGAAATCGCTGCCACACGGCGCGCGCGAGCTGCGCGAACGATTCTTCGCCAACCAGCTGCTGCACGGTGGGATAGGCAGCGGCCAGCGCGCGCTCGGCGATCGCGCCGGCGTTGCCCCGATAGGCCGCCAGTCCGTGCAACGCGCGCTCGGGCGACTCGCGCAGCCAGAGGTTGAGCGATGCCTCCGAACCGCGCCGCCACAGGCTGCGCAGCAGCTGCTGCTGTCGCAGCGCTTCGCGTTGCGGCGCCGGGGCGTTCACGCCATCACCTCCGAGGCCTCAGCCATCACCGCATCGGCATGCCGCGCTTCGTCAAGCAGCACGTCGAGGGCCGGGATGTCGGTGTCCCATTCGATCAGCGTCGGCACCCGGCCGAGGCGCTGCATCGTGTGGCGGTACACCTGCCACACCGGGTCATGCACGCGACTGCCATGGTCATCGATCACCATCGGTCCCTGGGCGCTGAAGCCCGCCAGATGGATCTCGGCCACGTGGCTCGGATCGATCGCATCGACAAAGCGGCACGCGGCGGCGACCGGATCCGCTCCCTGGTTGATGGCGTTGACCACGAGGTTGTTCAGATCGAGCAGCAGGCTGCAGCCGCTGCGCTGCGCGAGCCGGTTGAAGAACTGCGCCTCGTCGATCGAATCGTCGGCCCAGCGCAGATAGGCCGACAGGTTTTCCACCGCGATCGTGCGGCGCAAGGTCTCCTGCACCTGCTGCACGTTGCGCACCATGATGTCGAGCGCCGCGTCCGTGAAGGCGATCGGCAGCAGATCCGAGCCGTGCACCGCCGGCTGTCCCGACTGCAGCGGCGCGCGCGCGAAGCACGCATGATCGCTGACGCGCACCGGGTCGATGCGCTGCACCAGGCGCTGCAGTCGCTCGAGGTGCCACCGATCGAGCCCGACGGCGGAGCCCAGCGCCAGGCCCACGCCGTGCAGGCTGACAGGGTAGTGTTCGCGGCCGCGTTCCAGCACGGCCAGCGCGGCGCCGCCGTCGCCGAAGAAGTTCTCCGAGTGGACCTCGATGAAACCCACGCCGGGCCGGCGTTCGAGCAGCACGCCATAGTGCGGCTGTCGCCATCCGATGCCGGCCTGGTTCATGGCGCTTGAAGCTTCAGCGCGTCAGCTTGACGGCATCACCCCTTCTTGGCCTTGACTTCGGCTTCGGTCATGCCTTTCATGCTCTTGCACGTGCCCTTGGCCACGTACTTCCACTCGCCGGGATCGTTGTCGACCTTGGCCTGGCCGGCGCATGAATGCGTGCCCGCGATGTTGGCGCAATCGTTCTGCCCGGCCTTGGCAATGCCGTAGCACTTTTCCTTGTCCTTGCTCTGAGCGGCCGCCTGGCCCCCGAGGCCGAGCGCCAGCACCGAGGCCAATGCAGAAGAGACGATCAGACGTTGATTCATGGAAACACTCCTGGGTGGATGGTTCGTCGCCGGTGGGTTGCCGTGGACGCGCGTTCAGTCGAGCGGCGCGCCGGATACCTTACATGGGAGAAGGCCGCAACCAGGGACCTTTCTAGCATGACCGAGTTCGTGCGTCAGGTCGAGACCCCGTGCCTGCGCCGGAGCAACCACGGCGCCAGCAGCGCCGCGGCCAGCGCCAGAACGAAGGCCGCCGCCGTGTGCAGCCAGGGCAGCATCAGCACCATCGACGCAACGAACGCCGTGAAGCCGATCTGTCCATGCGCAAAGCCGCGCAGCAGCAGCGCGGTGGCCTGCGGCCCATGGCGCGGCAGCGTGAACGCCGGCAGCACGTTGCCGGCGATCGGCAGTGCGAGCAACACACCGCCCCATGCGGCTGGCATGGTGGCCGCGCCCTGTATCACGGCGCCCGCCACGGCCAGTGCGGTGCCCACGCGCCACCACAACTCGCTGCGCGGGACCGTCACGCGGCCGGTGTGCGCGCCGCCGGTGTGCGGCCAGGCGCGCACGCTGGCGAGCCAGGTGGCGCCCACCAGCGCCGTGGCCCACACGAGCCCGAGGTCGAGCCGCGTCAGCACCCAGGCCAGCAGCAGGTACAGCGCGTTGGCGATCAGCAGGCACAGCGGCCACGGCAAGCGCCGCGCCGCATGCGCGAACAGCCACACATGCAGCAGCATCGCCGGCTGGCACTGCAACGTGGCCAGCAGGATGGCGCGCACACGCTCGGCGCTCTGATCGACCAGCAGGATCGCGGTGATCGGCCCGATGATCATCGGCAGCCCGGCCATCAGGCCGCTCACCGCATGGCCCCAGCGGCGCGCCGCTGCGGTGGCGGCGACGATCGACACGGCCACCAGCGCCAGCTTCAGCGCGAACAGCATCCAGTCAGTCCCTCATCACGCTTCGCGCGTCGAGCCACGCCACCCGAAGCCACGCGCACCCGCGGAAACCCCGGGGCAGCGCACGTTGGGCCTCATGCAGCGCCGAAGCCACCACCTCCCGGGGTCTCGACCACGAACACGTCGCCGGGCTCCATCTCCACCGAGCCGATGTGCTGCAGCGTCTCCACGCGCCCGTCGACACGCTCGACGCGGTTGATGCCCAATGCCCCGGGCGCTCCGCCATCCAGGCCGAACGCCGGCACCTTGCGACCGTTGCTCAGGATCGACGCCGTCATGGTTTCAAGGAAACGCACGCGCCGCACGCTGCCATCACCGCCCCTGTGACGCCCTGCTCCACCGGAACCGCTGCGGATCGCATAGCTGTCCAGGCGCACCGGGAAGCGAAACTCCAGCACCTCGGGGTCGGTGAGGCGCGAGTTGGTCATGTGGGTCTGCACGACGCTCGTGCCGTCGAACTCCGGGCCGGCGCCGGAGCCGCCCGAGATCGTCTCGTAGTACTGGTGACGCTGGTTGCCGAAGGTGAAGTTGTTCATCGTGCACTGGCTCGCCGCCATCACACCGAGCGCACCGAACAGCGCGTTGGTAACGCACTGCGATGTTTCCACGTTGCCCGCCACCACCGCCGCCGGCGGCCGCGGGTTCAGCATGCAGCCCTCGGGCACGATCACCTGCAGCGGCTTGAGGCAGCCGGCGTTGAGCGGAATGTCGTCGTCGACCAGCGTGCGGAACACGTACAGCACCGCCGCCATCGTCACCGCCTTGGGCGCGTTGAAGTTGTTGGGCAGCTGCGCGCTGGTGCCGGTGAAGTCGATCGTCGCCTCGCGGCGTTGCGCATGGACCGTGACCTTCACATGGATGCGCGCGCCGTTGTCGAGCGCGAGCCGGAACTCGCCGTCCTTCAATGCCGTGATCACGCGCCGCACCGACTCCTCGGCGTTGTCCTGCACGTGCTTCATGTAGGCCGCCACCGTCTCGCTGCCGAACTGCGCCACCATCGCGCGCAGCTCCTGCACACCTTTTTCATTGGCCGCGATCTGCGCGCGCAGATCGGCGATCGTCTGGTCCGGATTGCGCGCCGGGTGGTCTCCGCCGGCGAGCTGCGCGCGCAACTCCGGCTCGCGCAAGCGGCCGTCGCGCACCAAGAGGAAGTTGTCGAACAGCACGCCTTCCTCGCCGATGGTGCTGGAAAACGGCGGCATCGAGCCCGGTGTCGTACCGCCGATGTCGGCATGGTGGCCGCGCGAGGCCACGTAGAAGCTCGGCTTGGGATCGCCACGCCCCAGGTACACCGGCGTGACCACCGTCACGTCGGGCAGGTGCGTGCCCCCGTGGTACGGATCGTTCAACACGTAGACGTCACCCTCGCGCATCTGCGGGTTGCCGGCGATCACCGTCTTGATGCTCTCGCTCATCGAGCCCAGGTGCACCGGCATGTGCGGCGCGTTGGCGATCAATGCGCCAAGCGCATCGAACAGCGCGCACGAGAAGTCGAGCCGCTCCTTGATGTTGACCGAGTAAGCGGTGTTCTGCAGCCGCAGGCCCATCTGCTCGGCGATGTTCATGAACAGGTTGTTAAACACCTCGAGCATCACCGGATCGGCTTCGGTCCCGATGGCGTGCTGGGTGGCGCGCGCCTTCACGCGCGTGAGCTCGATCGGGCCCTGTGGCGTCAGCACGGCCTGCCAGCCGGGGTCGACCACGGTGGTGGCGTTCTTCTCCGCGATGATCGCGGGGCCGTCGATCGTCGCACCGGCTTGCAGTGATTCGCGCACGTAAAGGCCCGACTCGAGCCAGCCGTCGTGATAGATGCGTACCGGCGCGTCGGCGTGCGGCGTGTGCCGCTTGGCGTCGCCGCCGGCAGGCGGCGCCTCGTGCCGCTCGCCGGGGCCCACCGCCTCCACCGACACCGCCTCGATCACCAGCGGGCGATCCGGCATCAGGAAGGCAAAGCGTTGTTTGTAGGCGCTTTCGAATGCCGCGCGCAGGTCGGCGACCGGGCCCGCATCCACCACCAGCGCGGTGTCGGTGCCCTGGTAACGCAGGTGCACGCGCTCGCGCAGCTGCACCACCTCGGCCGCAACGCCCTGGCTCACGACCTCGGCGCGTGCCGCTTGCCCCAGTTCGGCGAGCTTGGCGCGTGCAGCGCCCAAGCCCGCGTCGTCGAGCGTCAGCTCCACCGCCGACTCGCGCATCGCGATCTGATCGGCCAACCCCATGCCATACGCGCTCAACACACCGGCCAGCGGGTGCACGAACACGCGCGTCATGCCCAGCGCATCGGCCACCCCGCAGGCGTGCTGCCCACCGGCGCCGCCGAAGCACTGCAGCGTGTACTGCGTGACGTCGTAGCCGCGCGCGACCGAGATGCGCTTGATCGCGTTGGCCATGTTCTGCACCGCGATCTGCACAAAGCCGGCGGCCAGAGACTCCGGCGTCACGTCGCGCCCGGTGTTGCGCTTGACGTCGACGGCCATCGCCTCGAACTTGGCCACCACGCCATCGCGGTCCAGCGACTCGTTGGCGCCCGGCCCGAACACCTTGGGAAAGTGCGCCGGCTGGATGCGGCCCAGCATCACGTTGGCATCGGTCACCGCCAGGGGACCACCGCGCCGGTAGCTGGCCGGGCCCGGATTGGCGCCGGCGCTGTCGGGCCCCACGCGCAGCCGCGCGCCGTCAAACTGCAGGATCGAGCCGCCGCCCGCCGCCACGGTGTGGATGCTCATCATCGGCGCGCGCATGCGCACGCTGGCCACCTGCGTCTCGAACGCGCGTTCGAACTCGCCGGCGTAGTGGCTCACGTCGGTGGAGGTGCCGCCCATGTCGAAGCCGATGACCTTATGGTGCCCGGCCGCCACCGCGGTGCGCACCATGCCGACGATGCCGCCGGCCGGACCCGACAGGATCGCGTCCTTGCCCTGGAAGTGGTGCGCCTCGGTGAGGCCGCCGCTCGACTGCATGAAGAACAGCCGCACGCCCGGCATCTGCGCCGCCACCTGGTCCACATAGCGCCTGAGGATCGGCGAGAGATAGGCGTCGACCACCGTGGTGTCGCCGCGCGACACCAGCTTCATCAGCGGGCTCACCTCGTGTGACACGCTGACCTGCGTGTAGCCGATCGCACGCGCGATCGCCGCCGCCGCCTGCTCGTGCGCCGTGTATCGATACCCGTGCATGAACACGATCGCGCAGCCGCGCAACCCGGTGTCGAAGGCGTGCTGCAGGTCGCGCCGCAGTGCCGCCTCGTCCAGCGGCAGCACCACATCGCCGTGGGCGCCGATGCGCTCGTCCACCTCGACCACACGCTCGTACAGCAGCTCCGGCAGCACGATGTGGCGATCGAACAGGCGCGGCCGGTTCTGGTAGGCGATGCGCAACGCATCGCGAAAGCCGCGCGTGGTGACCAGCAGCGTGCGTTCGCCCTTGCGCTCGAGCAGCGCGTTGGTGGCCACCGTGGTGCCCATCTTCACGCAATCCACCTGCTCCGGCGTGATCGGCTCGCCGGACTTCAGCTGCAGCAGCCGGCGCATGCCCTGCACCGCCGCGTCACGGTAGTGCTCGGGGTTGTCGGACAGCAGCTTCAGCGTGTGCAGCGTGCCGTCGGGCGCGCGCCCCACCACGTCGGTGAACGTGCCACCGCGGTCGATCCAGAATTGCCAGCGTCGCGTCGTCATCGCGTCTCGATCCATGTTGTCAGCGGCGCCCGGCCGCCCGAAGCCGCTGACGCGTCCCCGCGGGGGGCAGCGAGCGAAGCGAGCGTGGGGGCGCGTTCATTGCGACTTTAGGCCACCTGCGGCAGCGCGGTCGTCGCGTAGTCATGCTCCAGTGTTCGGTCGCCGTCGATCAGCAGCAGCCGCATGCGTGCTGCCGGGCGCACACCCCGGCCGCTCGCATCGGGCAGCGCGCCCAGCGTGCCGCAGAACAGCACCAGGCCGTCGGCCACCGGCGCGTCCGCCGGCAGGCCGGCGATCAATTGCGCGAGCGGCCGGATGCTCGCCAGCGTGCCGTCCTGGTAGCGCACCCAGCGGCCGTGTTCGAGGATCTCCGAGCGCAGCACGATGGTGTCGGCGTGCGCCGCCACGGCGTCCCAGGCCCAGGCCGCCGTGGCGACCGGCTTGGCACAGAGCTGCTTGGACAGCGCGACGCCGTTGCGCTCGGCGTCGCGGTCGGTATGGTCGGAGCCCACGGTGAGCCACCAGCGGCCGCGTGCGCGCACCAGCACCGGCTCGACCTCGCCGGAGCTGCCGGGGCCCAGCACCTCGATGTGCCGAGACTGCGTCAGCAGCGACACGGCCACGCGGTAGTACAGCGGCACGCTCGACGGACGCGGCACGCCGATGGCGGCGAGCTCCTCGATGTGGTGATCGATCGCCGCCCGGTCGCGGCCGGTCCAGCCCGCGATCACGAGCTGCCTCGGCTCGAGCTCGATGCGCTCCGGACCCGAGACGTCGAAGCCAACGCTCATGACCCGATCACCGACGGCAGCCACAGCGCAAGTCCCGGGAACAGCGCCAGCAACCACAGCAGCGCGAACATCGACGCCACGAACGGCAAGGTGCCGACGATCACGTCGTTCATCGAGCCCTTCTTGCGCAGGTTGTGCACCACGAACAGGTTGAGGCCGACCGGCGGCGTGATCAGCGCAGCCTCGACCAGCACGATGACCAGGATGCCGAACCACACCATGTCAAAGCCGAGCGCCTGCATCACCGGCGCGATGATCGGGATCGTCGTGATCATCATCGACAGCGTCTCCATGAAGCAGCCGAGCACCAGGTAGAACACGACCACCGCGAACAGCATCTGCCACTTGCTCAGCCCCAGCCCTTGCATGAAGTCGGTGAGCCTGGTCGTCAGCCCGATCGACGACATCACGAAGTTCAGAAAGTACGCGGCGACCACGATGAACATGATCATCGCGGTGGACTTCATGGTGCCGAGCAGCGCCTCGCGCAGCATCGGCCAGTTGAGGGCGCGGTTCGCCGCCGCCAGCCCGAGGCCGGCCACCACGCCGAGCGACGCTGCTTCCGTCGGCGTGGCGATGCCGGCATAGATCGAGCCCACCACGACCAGAAAGATGCCCAGCGGCGGCACCAGGTGCACCAGCGAGAACATGCACGAGGCCAGCGATGCGCGCAGGCGCTGGCCGCCCCAGCGGGGCTGGATCAGGCAGGCGACCAGCACCACCACCATGAAGCCGAGGCTCAGCAGGAGCCCGGGCACGATGCCGGCCAGGTACAGCTTGGGCACCGACGTGTTGGTGAGCACCGCGTAGATGATCATGTTGATCGACGGCGGGATCAGGATGCCGAGCGTGCCGCCGGCGGCCAGCGTGCCAAGGAACAGACGTTCCGAGTAGCCGTGGCGCCGCGCCTGCGGCAATGCCACGGTGCCGACGGTGGCCGCGGTGGCCACACTGGAGCCCGACGTGGCGGCGAACAACGCGCACGCCGCGATGTTGGAGTGCATCAGCCCGCCCGGCAACCACGACAGCCACTTGGCGAGTGCATCGTACATGCGCTCGGCCAGCCCCGAGCGCAGCAGCAGCTCGCCGAGCAGGATGAACAGCGGCAGCGCGACGAGCAGGAACTCGTTGCTGGAGTTCCAGGCGATCTCGCCGGCCACCTTGCTGACCGGCAGGAACGCATAGAGCTGCGCCAGGATCATGCCGAGCAGGCCCATCGACGCGGCCACCGGAATGGCCAGCGCCATCAGCGCGAGCAGCGTGAGCAGCGCCGTGGCAATCATGGGGTCGCACCGGCCTTGCGTGCCGCCATCGCGTTGGCCAGCTCGTCGGCCGCTTCTTCTTGGACGCTGCGCGCACCGATCAGCCGGTTGGCCGCGGACAGGTCGCCGGCCAGCATCGAGGCGGCCGCGCGCAGCAACAGCAGTGCCGCGCAGACCACGAAGCCCGCATAGCCGATCCACCACAGCGCCTGCGGCAGCGCCAGCGGCACCGCGAGCGACGAGTTGGAGCGCGCGCCCAGCGACCACGATTGCGCCAGCACGCCGGCGCCGTGCCATGCGATCAACGATGCGAACGCAAGCAGGCCGGCCAGCGCGAGCAGGTCGCAAGCGGCGGCGAGCCGGCGCGGCAGGTGCTGGACCAGCGCGTCGATGCGCACATGGCCGCGCGCCAGCAGCACGAAGGCAAAACTCCAGGTCGAGCCGATCGCCAGCGCGTAGCCCGAGAGCTCGTCGGCGCCGCCGAGCGTGGTGTTGGCGAGCTTGCGCAGCGTCACGTCCACCGACACCAGCAGCGCCGCCGCCAGGATCAGCAGGCCGCCGGCGAGCGCTCCGGCGTGTGCGAGCCGGCGCGCCGCCCCGAGCGCGCTGTCCAGCAGCCTGACCACCGCCTACTTCTTCGCCGTCAGGCCGACCACCTTGCCGACGGTGGCGTTGAAGTCGGCCACGCAGGCCGCGCTGCAGCGCTCGGCCCACTTGGGGACCATGACTTCAGCCAGCACCTTCTTCAGCAGCTCCTTGTCGGCTGCGCTCGGCTGCACGATCTTCATCTTGCCCTTGCTGCCGAGCTTGCAGGCATCGGTGCCGGCGTTGCACTCGTAGCCCTGCTGCGTGAACTGGTCGGCCGCGTCCCACACGGCCTTCTCCATCGTCTTGATCTCGCCGTCAAGAAAGGTGCGCAGCTTGGGATCGAAGCCAGCCCAGGTCTTGGCGTTGGCGGCGTAGCCGATCTGGCCCCACGACAGCGGCAGCGCCAGCAGGTGCGTGGTGACCTCGTTCCACTTGGCCAGGTTGCCCGAGAGCGTCCCGGTGATGCCGCAGTCGACCGTCTTGTTCTGCAGCGCCGGCACCACCTCGCCGAAGGCCAGCGTGACCGGCGTGCCGCCGAGCGCGGTGATCAGCTCCGACTGCGAGCGCCCCGCGGCGCGCACCTTCTTGCCTTTGACGTCGGCTAGGCCCTTGATCTCGCCGTTGCAGTACAGCACCTGCGCCGGGTAAGTGCCGAAGCCGAGCAGCTCGACGCCGAACTTGTCGCGGTAGAGCTTTTCGTACACCGGACGCAGCGCGTCGGTGACCTTGCGCGCCGTGGCCAAGTCGGGCAGCAGGCCGGCCATGTCGAGCATCTCGTTGGCCGGGTCGTCGGCCGCAAGATACGCGATCACCGTGGAGCCGATCTCCATCACGCCCTGGCCCATCAGGCGCAGCACTTCGGGACCTTTCAGGCCCATCTCGTTGAAGCCCTTGATCTCGGCGGTGACCGCGCCGCCGGACTTCTGCGCGAGCTGCTTGGTCCAGAACGGGACCTCGTAGTCCTTGTACTGCGGCAGGCTCGAGATCGAGCCCACCACGCGCAGATGTGTCTTGGGCAACGGTTGGGCCAGCGCCACGCCCATCGCGAGCGCAGCAGACACGGCGAGCAGCAGTCGTGACACCTTCATTTCGAGCCCCTCCTAGAGCGTGGCGAGTTGATGGTTGCGCAGGTCGGTGACCAGCATCGAGCCCGGCGCATGCGTGATGCACAACGCCGGCCTGGCCACCTCGAGTGCGGCCTGCGGCGTGACACCGCAGGCCCAGAACACCGGGATCTCGTCGGGCATCACGTCGACCGCGTCGCCGTAGTCGGGGCGCGCGAGGTCGTGGATGCCGATCAGCTTGGGATCGCCCAGGTGCACCGGCGCGCCGTGCACGGCCGGGAAGCGCGACGTGATCTGCACCGCGCGGATCGCGTCGGCCGCCTTCAGCGGCCGCATCGTGACCACCAGCGGTCCGGCGAATCGCCCTGCCGGCTCGGTGGGCAGGCTGGTGCGGTACATCGATACGTTGCGACCCTGCGCCACGTGGCGCAGCGGGATGCCCTCGGCGAGCAGCGCCCACTCGAACGAGAACGAACAGCCGATCACGAAGGACACGAGGTCGTCGCGCCACAGCGCGCGCACGTCGGCCGGCTCGTCGGCCAACTCGCCGCGGCGCCACACGCGATAGCGCGGCAGGTCGGTGCGCAGGTCGATGCCTGCCCCCAGCGCCGGCACGTTGAACGCGCCGGCTTCGGCCACCGCGAGCAGCGGGCACGGCCGCGGGTTGCGCTGGCAGAACAGCAGAAAGTCGTGCGCATCGGCGGCCGGCAGCACCACCAGGTTGGCCTGGACCAGGTCGAGCGCTTCGGTGCCGCAGGTGGCGCCCGCAAAGCCCTCGCGGGCGGCGCGCCGCTGCGCCGCGCCGCGCGCCGCCGCGTCGGCATCGATCGTGAAAGCCCGGGCGTTGAGCATGGGGCGCATTCTTCGCGGCCGCCGCGCAAACGGGCAAGCAGAAAGTTTCTCGCTCAGATCATCGATTATTTCGATGCGCTTCTTCGACCCGGCGCCGTGCGCGGTGCCGGCGCCGACGGCGCCACGAGTTGCTCCACCAGCGCCGGATGGGCCGGCGACGCGGGGTCGTCGCGCCACGACAGGTGGATCGGCAGCGGCGGCAGCGCGGGTTCGCAGCCGAGCAGCTTCAGCGGCGCGCGCCGCGCCAGCCGCTGCACCACCGCACGCGGCAGCGTCGCCACGCCGAGCCCGTCTTCCACCAGCTGCGCCATCGCGCTGATCGACGACAGGCTGTGCACGCGCAGCGGCTGCACGCCCGCCCGGTTGAGCCAATCGAGCAGCGCCAGGTGCGGCTGCGAGCCGCGCTGGAACGTGATCAGCTCTTGCGCGGCCAGCTCCGCCGCGCCCCAGCGTCCGCGCTTGCGATGGCGCCGCGCATGGCCGGCGAACACCATCGGCATCGGCTGCAGGGTGCGCGTGCGCACGCCGGCGCCGGCGCCCGGCAGCGCGGCGAGCGCCACGTCGAGCGCGCCGCGCGCGAGCTGGTCCACCAGCACCGGCGAAGTCTCCACGGTGAGCTCCAGCGCCAGCGCGGGGTGCGACTCGCGCAGGCGGTGCACCCCCTCCATCAACCACGAATGCAGCACCGACTCGATCGCGCCGACGCGCAGCACCACCGGCCGCGCCGCGCCGCTGCCGAGCTCGGCCTTGACCTCGCGCTGCAGGTTGAGCAGTTGCTCGGCATAGACGAAGAAGCGGCGCCCGGCCACGGTGACGCGAAAGCCCTTGCGATCGCGCCGGTCGATCAGCGGCGTGCCGAGCTCGCTTTCCAGCGCCGCAATGCGGCTCGACACGGCCGATTGCGTCAGGTGCAGCTTGTCGGCCGCGCGCGTCACGCTCTCGAGCGTGACGACCCAGAAGAAGGCTTCGACGAAGCGCAGGTTCATCGCGCCGTGGCCGAAGGGCCGAGCGCATTCCAGCGCTCGTGCAGCAGGCTGATGATGTGGTGCACCGGGCGCCGCGTGGCGCGCGCCACCGCCTTGGCGTACGGCGGCATGTTGGTGCACTCGAGCACGACCTCGCGCACGGCGGGCCAGCGCGCCACCAGGCGCTGGGCGGCGTCGACCACGTCGGCCTCGGCGCGTGCGGCGTCGAGCTCGGGCAGGTCCTCAAGCAGCGCACGCTGCAGATGACAACCGGCGGCCAGCCCCGTCACCGGCACGGAGGCGTCGGCGCCGGCTGCGTGCAGGTGCGCCGTGCCGAGCGCCAGCACGTCGACGGTGACCACGCCGGGCGCACCCAGCTCCGGCAGCTTCAGCAGGCTCGAGGTCCACACCGGCACCGGCAGCGCGGCCTGCATCGCCTGCTGGAACTGCACCAGAAAGCCACAGCTCGTGGTGATGGCGGCTGCGCCCTCGTCGACCAGCACGCGCGCCGCGTCGATGAACGGCTGCAGCAGCGCCGGATCGCCATCGCGCACCACGCGCTGCGGCGACGCGCCGGCGACGACGCGGTGTTTCACCGGCATCACAAAGCTCGCCGGATTGCCGATGTCGCCCACCACGCGAGGAAAGCGTGTATCGAGCATCAAGATGCCCAAAAAGCCCGCCGAGCTTGGGTGAAGACTCATATCGCGCAGCGATGTGAGTCGCAACCAAAGCGGGTGTCGAGCATCAAGATGCCCAAAAAGCCCGCCGAGCTTGGGTAAAGACTCATATCGCGCAGCGATGTGAGTCGCAACCAAAGCGGGTGTCGAGCATCAGTACGCCGAGGAATGCCATCGTCCTCACATCGCCGACGCCGACCGCGCCGCCTGGTCGTATAGCCCCGACATCGTGCGCAGAAAGCGCGCCAGCTCGCCGATGTCGGCGTTGAGCTCGGTGTCCAGGCTCTTGATCAGGCACTCCTCGCGCACGGTGCGATATTGCTGGACGAACGCCTCGCCCTGCGGCGTGGGGCTGTAGAACACCTCCTTGCCCTGCTTCTCGGTCTGCACCAGGCCCGCCGACACCAGCTTCTTCAACGAATAGGCGACCACGTGCGTGTCTTCGTAGTTCAGCACGAAGCAGATGTCGGCCAGCTTCTTGTTGCGCGCGCGGTGTTGCACATGATGCAGCAGCAGCACGTCGGTGATCGTCAGATCCGGGCAGCCGGCGGCCGCCATGCAGCGCACGGCCCAGCGCGAGAACGCGTTCCAGGCCACGATCAGCCCGAACTCCAGCTCGGACAGCTCGCGGCTGCGCGGGCTCACCAGATGCGACGACGAGACGATCGGAGCGCTTTGGCGCGAGGCGCGCCGGGCCGCGGTGCGTTGGCTCATCGGGGTTTTCACTCAACTTTCAGACAATTTATTGACAATTTATCGAACAGATTCCTAGACTGCAAGCTCGCGAGCGCGCTGTCGGGGCAAATCCGCATCCGCTGAGCCGGTGGCACGCCCCATGCTTGCGGCACCGAAGCCTTCCGCCTTCATCTTTTCAGGAGTGCCGATGTCGATCACCCGCCGTACCTCGCTCAGCGCCGCTGCGCTGTTCGCGCTCGCGCTGCCCCTGGCCGCGCAGGCCCAGACCAAGTGGGACCTGCCTGCCGCCTACCCAGCCACCAACTTCCACACCGAGAATCTGGTGCAGTTCGCCAACGACATCGACAAGTCCACCGGCGGCAAGCTCAAGATCACGGTGCACCCGAACGCCTCTTTGTTCAAGGCGCCCGAGATCAAGCGCGCGGTGCAAGGCGGCCAGGCGCAGATCGGCGAGATCCTGCTGGTGAACTTCCAGAACGAGTGGCCGATCTACGGCGCCGATGGCCTGCCCTTCCTGGCCGACAGTTATGACGCCGCCGTCAAGCTGTGGAAGGTGCAGAAACCCATGCTCGACAAGAAGCTGCGCGAGCAAGGGATGGCGGTGCTGTATGCCGTGCCGTGGCCGCCGCAGGGCATCTACTCGAAGAAGCCGCTCAGTTCGGCGGCCGACCTCAAGGGCATCAAGTGGCGCGCCTACAGCCCCGCCACCAGCCGCATCGCCGAGCTGGTGGGCGCGCAGCCGGTCACGGTGCAGGCGGCCGAGGTGAGCCAGGCTTTCGCCACCGGCGTGGCCGAGAGCATGATGAGCAGCGGCTCCACCGGCTGGGATGCCAAGCTGCACGAGCACGTGAAGTACTGGTACGACACGCAGGCCTGGCTGCCGAAGAACGCGGTGATCGTCAATCTCGCCGCATTCAACGCGCTCGACAAGACCACACAAGATGCCATCAGCAAGGCCGCCGCCGATGCCGAGGAGCGCGGCCTCGCGGCGAGCAAGAAGGCCAACACCGAGTCGCTCGAGAAGCTCAAGGGCGGCGGCATGCAGATCCTGCCACCGCCGGCCGCGCTGACTGCCGACATGAAGAAGGTCGGCGACACCATGCTGAAGGAGTGGCTCGACAAGGCCGGCGCGGAAGGCAAGCAGCTGATCGACGCGTTCAAGAAGTAGCCCGCGCCGGATCCGAGACCCATCCGTGCGCAAGGCACTCGACGCGCTGTATGACGGGGCCGCCTGGCTGGCGGCCCTTTTCATGATCGGCCTGCTGCTGATGGTGCTGTTGTCGATCGTGAGCCGCCTGCTGCACTTTCACGTGGCCGGCACCGATGCCTATGCCGGCTATCTGATGGCGGCGAGCGGCTTTCTCGCGCTGGCCCACACGCTGAAACGAGGCGAGCACATCCGGGTCACGCTGGTGATCAACGCGTTGAGCGGCCGCACGCGGCGTGCGCTCGAGCTGTGGGCACTGCTGGCCGCCGCCCTGCTGGCCGCGCTGGCCGCGTTCTACAGCGGCCGCCTCACCTGGCAGTCGCACGCGTTCAACGACATCTCCACCAGCAACGACGCCACGCCGCTGTGGATCCCGCAGCTGTCGATGGCGGTGGGCAGCGTGATCCTGGTCATCGCCTTGGTCGACGAGTTCGTGCTCGAGTGGCGCGGCGCCCGCCGGCTGCCGGCCAGCGCCGAAGCGGTGCGCAACGAATAGAGCTCAATGAACGACATCGGCATCACGATCCTGCTCGTCGTCGCGCTATTCCTGATCCTCGGCAGCGGTGTGTGGATCGGCCTCACGCTGTCGGGCGTGGCCTGGATCGGCATGCAGCTGTTCAGCTCTCGCCCGGCCGGCGACGCGATGGCGGTCACGATCTGGGGCAGCGCGTCGAGCTGGACGCTCACCGCGCTGCCGCTCTTCGTGTGGATGGGCGAGATCCTGTTCCGCACCCGCCTGTCGCAGGACATGTTCCGCGGCCTGGCGCCGTGGATGCAGGCGCTGCCCGGCCGGCTGCTGCACGTGAACGTGGCCGGCTGCGCAATCTTCGCCGCGGTGTCGGGCTCCAGCGCCGCCACCTGCGCCACCATCGGCAAGATGAGCCTGCCCGAGCTGGCACGGCGCGGCTATCCCGACGGCATCGCGATCGGTTCGCTCGCCGGCGCGGGCACGTTGGGCCTGCTGATCCCGCCGTCGATCATCATGATCGTCTACGGCGTCAGCGCCGAGGTGTCGATCGCCCAGCTGTTCATCGCCGGCGTGGTTCCCGGCCTGATGCTGGCGCTGCTGTTCTCGGGCTACCTGATGGTTTGGGCCTGGCGCAATCCGGCGCGGGTGCCGCCGCCGGATCCGCCGCTGCCGTTGGGCGCCAAGCTGCGCGAAGCGCGCCACCTGATCCCGGTGATCCTGCTGATCGCCGCGGTGCTCGGCAGCATCTATGGCGGCATCGCCACCGCCACCGAGGCCGCCGCCATCGGCGTGGTGGGAGCGCTGGCCATCTCGGCTGCGCAGGGCTCGCTCACCTGGCACACGTTCAAGGAGTCACTGCTCGGCGGCACGCGGCTGTATTGCATGATCGCGTTGATCCTCGCCGGCGCGGCATTCCTCACGCTCAGCATGGGCTACATCGGACTGCCGCGCCACCTGGCCGAGTGGATCGCGTCGCTGGGCCTGACGCAGTTCGAGCTGCTGCTGGCGCTGATGCTGTTCTACATCCTGCTCGGCTGCTTCCTCGACGGCATCTCGATGGTCGTGCTGACGATGGGCGTGATCCTGCCCACCGTGCAGAAAGCCGGCATCGACCCGATCTGGTTCGGCATCTTCGTCGTGCTGGTGGTGGAGATGGCGCAGATCACGCCGCCGGTGGGCTTCAACCTTTTCGTGCTGCAGGGCATGACCCAACGCGACATCGGCTGGATTGCGCGCGTGACGCTGCCGTTCTTCATCCTGATGGCGGCCGCGGTCGGGCTGATCTATGTCGTGCCCGAGATCGTCACCGCGCTGCCCGCACACATGCGGCGCTAGACGGATCCAGCGCCGGCGCAGCGGCCACGCCGTCTGGCGCCGTGTCCGCCGGGCACCGCGGCGCGGCAACGATGCGGGCCGTTCGCAAATGACCGGCTTTCGAGGTTCTTTTCCGCCCTCTGCCGGGCCGTGATGCAGCGATCCTGCGCGAGCGTGCGCGCGCAATCGCGCGCGCCGCCAGGAGCTGTCATGTCCGACCTGTCCAAGCCCGCGCTGTCGCTGATGCCCAAGCACGACGAGGTGCGCCCGTCCGATGCGTGGCCCACGCCGCCGTTCGCCACCTACCCGCCCACGCGCCCGATCACGTCGCCGAAGGACTGCGAGATCGAGGGCCCCAACGGCAAGGTGACGCACGGACGTCTGCTGAGCATCGATTGGAACGCCGGCATCGCGCAGGTGCAGGTGCCGCCGGCGCGCGGCAGCCTGCCGCTGCGCTTCTCGCAGTTCCGGCGCCTCACGCTGCCGCGCCCATTGCCGCCGACACCGCTGGCGCCCAACGATCCGCACGCCGCGCTGGTGCAGCACGGCGCAGCGCTCGAGCTGACGGTGCGCTACAGCGGTGGCGGCGAGTTCAAGGGGCAGACGATCGGCCATGTGGAGCACCCGGCGGGTCTGTTCTTCTTCACGCCGATCGACGCGCTCGGCCGCGTGCGACGCCACTTTGTGCCGCGCCAGGCGATGGAGGGATTCGACATCGGCCCGCGCATCGGCGAGGTGCTGGTGCAGCAACTGGCCGCCACCGAGGCGCAGGTGGCCGAGGCGCTCGACGAGCAGAAGGAGATGCGTTCGCGCAAGCTGGGCGACATCCTGCTGACGCAGCAGGTGGTGTCGCCCGAGCAGTTGCTGGCGGCGATCGACCAGCAGGCCAAGATGCCGATGGTGCGCATCGGCGAGGCCTTGCTGGCGCTGGGTTTCGTCACCGAGGCGCAGATCGCCAGTGCGCTCGAGCAGCAGAAGCAGGACCGCAGCATCCCGCTGGGCGAGTTGCTGGTGCGAGAGGGGCGCGTGTCGCGCGAAGACCTGCAGACCGCGCTGGCGCGCAAGATGGGTTATCCGCTCGTCGATGTCGACGCCTTCCCCGTGGCGCCCGAGGCGGTGCAGCGCGTGCCGCTGGGCATCGCGCGCAAGCTCAACGTGCTGCCGCTGCTGATGCGCGGCGAGCGCCTCGTGGTGGCGCTGGAGGACCCGTCGGCGGCCGGCGTGATCGACGAGATCGAGTTCGTTGCGCAGGCCAAGATCGTCACCACGCTGGCGCGCAGCGGGGCCCTGGCCGGTGCGATCGACAAGGTGTACCAGCGCCTCGGCTACGACACCTGGGGCGCGGCAGAGAGCCAGGCACACGAGGCCGCCAAGGCAATCGACTTCGAGGCCGACGACGCGAGCCTGCTGCTGGCCAACCTGGAGCAACAGCAGTCGAACCTCGAGCTGCGCGCCGACGACGGCCCCCAGGTGGAGCAGTCCGACAACTCGCTGGTGCGCCTGATCAACTCGATGATCGTCGAGGCACAGGCGCAGGGCGTGAGCGACATCCACATCGAGACCCATCCGGGACGCGAGAAGCTGCGCATACGCTTTCGCAAGGACGGCGCGCTGAAGTCCTACATGGAGCTGCCGCACACCTATCGCAGCGCGATGATCGCGCGCCTGAAGATCATGTGCGACCTCGACATCTCCGAGCGCCGCAAGCCGCAGGACGGCAAGATCAACTTCGGCCGCTTCGTGCCGGGCCAGAAGCTCGAGCTGCGGCTGGTCACCATCCCCACCGCCAACGGCCTGGAGGACGCGGTGCTGCGCCTGCTGGCGTCGGCACGCGCGCTGCCGCTCGACGCCGCCGGCCTGAGCGAGAGCAACCTGGCGCGCTTCAAGAGCGCGATCGAGAGGCCTTACGGCATGGTGCTGTGCGTGGGCCCCACCGGCAGCGGCAAGACCACCACGCTGCACGCCGCGCTGGGCCACATCAACACGCCCGATCGCAAGATCTGGACCGCCGAGGACCCGGTGGAGATCACGCAGCCGGGCCTGCGTCAGGTGCAGGTGAATCCGAAGATCGACTGGACCTTCGCCAAGGCGCTGCGCTCGTTCCTGCGCGCCGACCCCGACGTGGTGATGGTCGGCGAGATCCGCGACGAGGAGACCGCGCGCACCGCGATCGAAGCGTCGCTGACCGGCCACCTGGTGATGAGCACGCTGCACACCAACAGCGCGCCCGAGACGGTGACGCGCCTGCTCGACATGGGCATGGACCCGTTCAACTTCGCCGACTCGCTGCTCGCGGTGCTGGCGCAGCGGCTGGTGAAGAAACTGTGCCCGCACTGCCGCACGGTACGTCTGGCGAGCGAAGGCGAGGAGCAGGAGCTGCTCAACGACTGGCTGCACGCGTTCGGCGATGCGTCGAGTGCGCCTGCGCGCGACGCGCTGCTGGCGCAATGGCGCACCGCGCACGGCGACGGCGCCCGGCTGAACATCTACGCCGCCAAGGGCTGCGAGCGCTGCGACCAAAGCGGCTTCAAGGGCCGGGTCGGTCTGCACGAACTGATGCTGGTGGACCGCGAGCTGCGGCAACTGATCCAGACCAACTCGCGTTCCGAGGAGCTGCTGCGCTGCGCGCTGCGCAATGGCATGCGCACGCTGCGCCAGGACGGCATCGAGAAGATGCTGGCGGGCCTCACGACCATCGAGGAAGTGCGCGCGACGAGCAACGCCTGATCACGGGTCGTGCGCCAGTTCGATCAATGACGGCGCGCGCGACACGTCAGGCGCCGTGGGTTTCATCCAGCTCACGCCCTCCTCGGCCGCCCATTGCGCCAGCTCACCCTTGTCCAGCGCGCGCTCGATCACGCGGCTGGCGGCGCGCAGCGCCTCGCTGCCTTGCGGCACGGCGACAAATCCGAGATTGATTCCCAGCGGCCGGCGGTACTCGGTGAGCACGAGCGTGCTGTCGGGATGCTCGAGCTTCCAGGCGTCGTACAGGCCCGCGGCCACCAGACCGGCGTCGAGTTTGCCGGCCTGCATCAGCTGCAGCACCGATTCGCCGCGCTGCGGCATCGACACCAGATCGGTCTTCAGCAGGCCGTGCCGGTACATCAGCAACAAGGCGCTCGACAGCGTGCCGGCGACGTTGCCGATGCGCAAGCCCTTCAGGTCCGACAGCCGCCCGACCGGGCGCGCCGCTTCGCGACGCAGCACCACCACCAGCGCCATGCCCTGGTAAGGCCGGCTCGGCGACAGCTGCTGCAGCTCAATGAAAGGCCGCTCGCGGCGTCGCTTGGCGCCCGGATGGTCGGGCGTGCGCGCCCGCCCGATCGGCGCCGCAAAGTCTTCCTTCAACAGCGGAAAGCCGCTGGCCAGCTCGCAGATGCCAGCCGACAGCAGCGCATTGACCTCGCGCGCCAGCGTGCTCTCGCGCTCGAACTCGGTCTCGAACGGGATGACGCGCAACGGACGGCCCATCTCGGCGGCGATGGCCTGCGCCACACGCACGTCGAGCCCCTCGGGTTGACCCTTGCGCAGGTACGACAGCGGCTCGTTGTCCTCGGCGACGCAAACCGTGAGCGGCTCGATCTGCGCCGTCGCACTGCATGAGACAACGATGGACAGCAGCGACAACGCGCGGCGCACCCCTGCGCCGCTTCGGGGGGGACCCACTATGGCTCCTTCCCGCCGCGGCTGCCCACGTAGGCCCACAGCCACTCGATCTGCTCGGGCGTGAGCGACTCGCGCCACGACGGCATCGCGCCCTTGCCCTGCATCACCGACTGCTTGAAGCGATCGGGCTGGTCGGTCGGGAACTTGCGCAGGTCGAACACCGTGGTGCCGGCGTTGACCATGTTGAGGCCGTGGCACTGCCGGCAGGTGCGGTTGTACTGCTCGCGCCCCTTGTCGATGGCCTCGGCGCTGAAGCGCGCCTGCGCCGCGCACACCGACGCCGCGGCCAACAGGACCGCGGCGCCCAACAGCCCATGCAGCGGCATTACGGCTGCAGCGCGAACGTCCACACCGAGCCGCCGGCCGGCGTGGCGGCCATGCGCTCGTCGCCCAGCAATGCCCAGACGCCGCCCGCACCCGAGACGATGCTGACGTACTGCTTGCCCTTGTGCTCCCAGGTCACCGGCAGGCCGATGATCCCGGAACTGGTCTGGAACTGCCACAGCTTCTTGCCGGTGTTGGCATCCACGGCGATGAACTCGCCGGTGGCCGCGCCGGTGAACACCAGGCCGCCGGCTGTGGACAGCGTGCCGGCCATGCTCGGCTGCCCCGGCCACGGCATCTTCCACTTGCTCTTGCCGGTCATCGGGTCCATGGCGCTCAGGTAGCCGTGCGGCTCGTCCTTGGGCATCGTGACGCCGCGCATGTTCATGCCGAGGTACCACTCGCCCTTCTTGTAGTCCTGCTTGACGATCTGGTATGGCCAGCTCATGTTGAGCGTGTTCGCGTACGCCAGACCGGTGGCCGGGTTCCAGGACATCGGCGTCCAGTTCTTGCCACCGAGCACCGACGGCCAGATCTGCACGTCTTCGCCGGCACGCACCTTCTTCGTGGCCTCGCTTTCCACCGGGCGGCCGGTGGCCATGTCGATCTTGTCGGCCCAGTTCACCTTGACGTACGGGTTAGCCGCCAGCAGCTTGCCGTTGGTGCGGTCGAGCACGTAGAAGAAGCCGTTGCGGTTGGCCTGCGCCAGCACCTTGCGGCCCTTGATCTCGACCAGCATGCCGACCTCGGTGGCATCGTAGTCGTACGGGTCGTTGGGACTGAACTGGTAGTGCCACACCAGCTCGCCGGTCTTGGGCCGGATCGCCAGCACCGAGCACACGTAGAGGTTGTCGCCCAGCCGCACCTGCGGGTTCCACGGTCCGGCATTGCCTGTGCCCCAGTAGACCAGATCGAGCTCGGGGTCGTAGGCGCCGGTCAGCCAGGTGGGCGCGCCGCCCTTGCTGTGCGTGTCGCCCGGCCAGGTGTCGCCGCCCTTCTCGCCCGGCGCTGCGGTGGTGTACAGCCGCCACAGCTTCTTGCCGTCATTGGCATCCCAGCCGTCGATGAAGCCGCGCGTGCCGTACTCGCCGCCGGCGATGCCGGTCATCACCACGCCGTTGACGATCAGCGGCGCGGCGGTCTGCGCATGGCCGTCGGTGTATTCGGCGGCCTTGCTCTTCCACAGCTGCTTGCCGGTCTTGGCATCGAGCGCGATCACGTGCGCGTCGAGCGTGGTGCGATAGACCTTGCCGTTGTAGATGGCGGCGCCGCGGTTCAGGATGCCGCAGCAGGCGTACTTGAACACGTCCTGCGGCAGCTCGACCGCGGTCTTCCAGATCTGCTTGCCGGTCAGCGGGTTGATCGCCACCGTGGAGTCGTGCGTGGTGACGTACATGACGCCGTCGTGCACGATGGGCTGAGACTCGTGGCTCTGCGTGTTGTTGAGGCTGTAGGCCCACACCGGCGCCAGCTTCTTCACGTTGCCGGTGTTGATCTGTTTGAGCGGGCTGTAGCGCTGGTTGTTGTAACCCATGCCGTAGGTCAGCACGTCGCCGGTGGACTTGGCATCGTTCTTCAGCGCCTGGTCGTTCTGCGCCTGTGCGCCGCTCGCGGCCAACGCGAACAGCGTGGCGCCCAGCAGCAGGGGGTGGTTCCGGATCATGCAGCGGTCTCCTCGTCGATCGAACCTCTCTGCGGCCGCACTGCTCGCTGGCAGCGTTTGGCCGGTCAGGCGCCATGCTATGCGCGGCCGCAGCGGTGAAACGCCCTGGGAGAATCCCGGGGGTGCCCGCACCCGCGGCGCGTGCCGGCGATGTCTCACTTTGGGACAAGGTGCGCCACACTGGCACCGAGGCGACACAGCCGTCCCAGCAGTCGGATCGGCCGCGCTCGGTGCGCCCAAGGCCCGATGCGTTCGAGCGGCGTATCGATCGCCCGCATGGGAGGATCTCCCAAGCCTCCCGCTGCTATAACAACCCGATGATCACAACGGCACCGACGCTGCGCGTAGAAGGTCTGAGCAAGCGTTACGGCGAGCGCGTGGCGCTCGATGCGTTGTCGTGCATGCTGCAGCCGGGCAGCTTCGTGGCGCTGCTCGGACCCAACGGCGCCGGCAAGTCCACGCTGTTCCAGCTGCTCACCGGCCTGTTCGTGCCCGATGCCGGGCAGATCCACGTGGCAGGCCACTCGATGCGCGACGCCGCCACACGCGCGCTGCGTCACATCGGGGTGGTGTTCCAGCAGATGTCGCTCGACCTCGACCTCACGGTGCGCGCCAACCTGCGCTTCCACGCCGACCTGCACGGGCTGCCGCGTGCCGCTGCGCAGGCACGCATCGTGCAACGTTGCCAGGCCGCCGGCCTGGGCGGCGACCTCGAGCGCAGCGTGCGCGAGTTGTCAGGCGGCAACCGGCGCAAGGTGGAACTGGTGCGCGCACTGTTGCACGAACCCGAGTTGTTGTTGATGGACGAGCCGACGGTCGGTCTCGACCCCAAGTCGCGCCGCGACCTGGTGGCTTCGGTGCGCGCTGACGTCGCGGCGCGCGGCACCACGGTGTTGTGGGCCACCCACCTGGTCGAGGAAGCGACGCAGGCCGACCGCGTGCTGGTGCTGCACCGCGGCCGGTTGCTGGCCGACGGCACTCCGGCCGAGGTCACCGCAGCGCTCGGCGGCGGCACGCTCGAGGAAGCTTTCATCCGCGCGACACAAACCCAGCAAGGAGTCCCTGCATGACCACCACAGCCACGATCACGCAACTCGCGGCGGCAACCCTGCTGTGTGTTGCCGCCGGCGCGCAGGGTCAGGTGGCCTATGTCTCGAGCGAGAAGGACAACGCGCTGTCCATTCTCGACCTCAAGACCCAGGCGGTCACCGGCACCGTGCCCACTTGCAAGCGGCCGCGCCACATGCAGCGCACGCCCGACGGCAAGCTGCTGCTGGTGGCGTGCGGCGATTCGGGCAAGGCCGACGTGATCGACCTCGCCACGCGCAAGTCGGTGCGCCAGATCGACCTGGGCGAAGACCCCGAGATCTTCGACCTCTCGCCCGACGGCAAGACGCTGTACGTGTCGAACGAGGAAGACGGCGAGCTCGGCGTGATCGACCTGGCCAGCGGCAAGCGCACCAGCAGCGTGAGAGTCGGCAAGGAGCCCGAGGGCGTGATGGTGTCGCGCGACGGCAAGCACATCTACGTCACCTCGGAGGTCGCCAACGTCGTGCACGTGGTGGATGCCGCGTCGCTGAAGGTGACGAAGAACATCAAGGCCGGCAAGCGGCCGCGGCGTTTTGCCACCACGCCCGATGGCGCGCAACTGTGGGTCACCAACGAGCTCGACGCCAGCGTGACCGTGATCGACACCGCCAAGCACGAGGTGCTCGGCACGATCGCGTTCGAGGTCAAGGGTGCGCGCAAGACCGACATCACGCCGGTCGGCATCGTGATGACACGCGACGGCAAGCGGGCCTTCGTCGGGCTCGGCAGGGCCAACCACGTGGCCTTCGTCGACGTGGCGTCGCGCAGGGTGACCGATCAGGTGCTGGTCGGCAAGCGCGGATGGGGCCTCGGGCTCGACGCCGCCGAGAAGACGCTCTATGTGGTCAACGGGCTGTCGGACGACCTGACCATCGTCGACGTGGCTTCGGCCAAACCGTTGAAGACGGTGAAGGTGGGCCGCGTGCCGCACAGCGTGATGGTGGTCGAATGACGCATCGGTCCGCTGTGCTGGCGGCGGCGCTGCTGAGCTCGGCGGTCGCAGCACAGGCGGCCGCGTTCAAGGCCGTGCTGCTGGTGCCGGCCGATGATGCGCGGCTGCAGCGCAGCGCGCTCGAGCGTGCCGCGCTGGGCCACCCCACCGGACCGGCGGCCGATGCGCTGAAGGTCGCGCTGGACGACGGCCAGGTCGAGCTCGAAGCCGCCGGCGCGACGCTTTCATTCCAGACCGTGCCGGTGGCCGACGCCGCGGCGGCCAAGGCAGCGGCCGAGCAGGCCGCCAAGTCAGGTGCCGCCGCCCTGATCACCGATCTGCCCGCCGCCTGGACGCTCGCCGCGGCCGATGGCACGCCGCTGCCCGTGCTCAACATCGGAACCGCCGACGACCGGCTGCGCGCCGCCGACTGCCGCCGCAACCTGTGGCACGTGGGCCCGAGCGAGCGCATGCGCGCCGACGCCATGGCGCAGACGCTGGTGTGGCGCAAATGGACCCAGGTGCTGTTGCTCACAGGACCGGGCGACGCCGACCGGGAGCGCAGCGCCGCGGCCCAGGCATCGATCAAGCGCTACGGGCTGAAGCTGGTGGCGAACAAGCCGTTCAAGCTGTCGGCCGATCCGCGCGAACGCGACCTCGCGAACCCGCTGTTGCTCACACAAGGCAGCTACGACGTCGTCTGGGTGGTCGACAGCGACGGGGAATTCGCGCAATCGTTGCCCTACCGCACCGCGCTGCCGCGCCCGGTGGTGGGCGACGGCGGGCTGGCCGCGCTGGCATGGTCGAGCCGCTTCGATCGTTTTGGCGCGCCGCAGGTCTCGCGCCGGCTACTCAAGGATGCGGGCCGCCGCATGGAAGCGCACGACTGGTCGGCGTGGATGGCCGGCAAGGCGCTCGTGGCCGCGGCGGTGGCCGCACCGAAGGGACCCGCCGCTGCGTTCGCGAAGGCCCTGGCCGGCAGCGAGCTCGACGGCAGCAAGGGCGTCGCGATGTCGTTTCGCGCCTGGGACGGCCAGCTGCGCCAGCCCCTGCTGCTGACCGATGGACAGGCGGTGATCTCGGCGGCACCGGTCGACGGCGTGCTGCACCCGAAGAACAACCTCGACACGCTGGGCGCCGACGCGCCGGAGAAGCTGTGCAAGGCGAGGTCGTGAGTTCGAGCTCCGCGGTGGTGGAGCCGCGTCGCGGTGCGGCTCACGCGCTGCAGGCGCTGCGCGCCATCGTCTGGCGCGAGCTCGCCAAGTTCAGCCGCCAGTATGGCCGCCTGATCTCCGCGCTGGTGCGGCCGCTGCTGTGGCTGGCGGTGTTCGCGGCGGGCTTTCGCAACGTCTTCGGCGTGGCGATCGTCGAGCCGTACGACACCTACATCCCCTACGACGTCTACATCGCCCCAGGGCTGGTGGGCATGGTGCTGCTGTTCAACGGCATGCAGTCGAGCCTGGCGATGGTGTACGACCGCGAGATGGGCCTGATGCGCCTGTTGCTCACCGCACCGCTGCCGCGCGCATGGATCTTGCTCGCCAAACTCACGGCAACGGCGGTGCTGTCGCTGGCACAGGCCGCGGCGTTCGTGATCGTGGCGGCGTTGCTCGGCACCGCATTGCCGGTTTTCGGACCGCAGACGCCGATGGTGCTGCTGGCGGCGGTGTGCGCAGCGCTGATGCTCGGCTCATTGGGCCTGCTCTTGTCGGTGCACATCAAGCAGCTGGAAAACTTTGCCGGCACGATGAACTTCGTGATCTTCCCGATGTACTTCATGTCGACCGCCTTGTATCCCTTGTGGAAGCTCGAGGAGTCGGGCGCCGAATGGGTGTACCGTGTGGCGCAGTTCAATCCGTTCACGCACGCGGTGGAGTGGATGCGTTTCGCGCTCTATGGCAAGGATCCCGGCGTCGCGCCCTATGTGGTGCTCGGCACGCTGGCGGTTTGTTTTGCGCTCGCGGCCTGGGGATATGACCCGCAGCGCGGCTTTGGCGCGTTGACCAAGCGCGGTGGTCCGCCATGAAGACGCACGATCGGGCATCGCGCGAAAGGCGCCGCATCGTCGGCGCGCTGTCGGCACTCGCGTTCGGCCCCGCTTTCGGCGCAGCGATGGCGCAGGCACCGTCGCCCTACCCGAGCCGCCCCATCACCATGTGGGTGCCGTGGCCCGCCGGCGGCGCCACCGACCTCACGCTGCGCGTGCTGGCCGAGCTTGCGGCGCGCCAGCTGGGACAGAAGATCATCATCGAGAACCGCGCCGGCGCCGGCGGTACGCTGGTGATGCCGGTGCTGCAGCAGTCCGCGCCCGACGGCTACACCATCGCGCAGATGCCGCAGCCGGTGTTCCGTGCGCCATGGGTGCAGCGCGTCGCCTGGGATCCGATCCGCGACAGCACCGCGATCATCCAGATCAGCGGCGTCACGTTCGGCGTGGTGGTGCCGAGCACGAGCACGTTCCAGTCGCTCGAAGACCTGCTGCTGTTCGCGCAGAAGCACCCCGGCGAGCTCACCGTCGCGACCAACGGCGTCGGCACCACGCCGCACCTGGTGATGGACGAGCTGATGGGCCGGCGCCACGCCACCTATCTGCACGTGCCGTACAAGGGCACGTCCGAGCAGATGCTGGCGGTTTCGTCCGGCCAGGTGATGGTGGGCGTCAACAGCAACGGCTTCGCGCCATACGTCGACAGCGGCAAGCTGCGGCTTCTGGTGACCTTCGGCGAGCATCGCACCAAGCGCTGGCCGCAGGTGCCCACGCTGAAGGAGCTCGGCCACGGCATCGTCGCCACCTCGCCCTACGGCCTGGCCGGTCCGCGCGGCCTGGCCGATGACGTGGTGCAGAGCTTGCACAAGGCATTCAAGACGGCGATGCACGACGCGGCCCATATCGCCGAGCTGGCCAAGTACGACCAGGAGCTCGCCTACCTCGGCCCCGCGGACTACTCGCGGGCGATGCGCGAGGCCTACCAGGCCGAGCGCAAGGCGGTCGAGCGCCTGGGCCTGGCACGCACCAGCTGAGCACTCAACTCAATACGGCGCCAGTCCCCTTCGCTGGGCGACGCGCAGCAGCTCGATCCCGGTGCTCGCGCCGAGCTTGTGCCGGATCATGGTCTGGTAGTTGGCCACGGTCTTCTGGCTCAGCTCCATACGGCGGCTGATCTCGTCGACCGTGTTGCCTTGCAGCAGCAGTTGGAGCACCTCGAGCTCGCGCGGCGCCAGGGCCGGCGCCGGCGGGGCGGCGTGCATGTGCTCGAGGTCGGGTGACAGGACCCGCTGCTCGCCGGCGGCGACACGGCGCACGGCCTGCACCAGCACCTGAGGCTCGCTGCTCTTGGTGACATAACCGTGCGCGCCGGCTCGCAGTGCCTGCTCCAGCATGGCCGGCGTTTCATGCATCGTGAACACCAGCACCGGCACCTGCGGCGTGTGCACAGCCGCGCGGCGCAACACCTCGAAGCCGCTGCGGCCGGGCATCGACAGGTCGACCACCATCACGTCGGGCGCAACGCCGCGATCGAGTGCATCGATCGCGGCATCGGCGCTGCCATGCTCGCCGATCACCTCGACGCTGCCGTCAAGCTCGAGCAGGCGCCGATAGCCTTCGCGCACGACCGCGTGGTCGTCGACCAGCACCACACGCAGCGGGACCGGTGGGCTCATGAACCGTCCTTCGGGCCAGGTACGCTGGGGATTCATGCCAGCGCACCCTGCGCCCGCGGTATCGCAAAACTCGCGCTGAGCCGCAGGCCGCGCGCCGCGTCCTGGCACGCCAGATCGCCGCCGAACGCCCACACGCGCTGGCGGATACCGGCCAGTCCGTTGCCGCGCTGCAGCGCCACCTGCAGCGAGCCGAGTCCGGCGCCGTCGTCGCTCACCTGCCATTGCAGCACCGGCTCGTCAGCCCGTTGCGACAGTGTGAGCCGCAGGCTCGCGCTGCGGGCATGGGCGTGGCGCGCCACGTTGGTCAGTGCCTCCTGGCTGATGCGGTACAGCGCCAGCACCAGCGCCGGCGGCAGCGCCGCAGCGTCGGCCTGCGCCGCATCGGGCCAAGGCGCGGGCGTGCCGTGCGCGTCGACGGCACACAACTCGAGCGTGAAACGCACGCCTGCAGCGGGCGTGGCGTTCCAGGCCTGCACCAGTTGCTCGAGCAGGCGCTGCAGCCTCAGCAGCGTTGCCGGCGATGCGGCATCGAGCACGGCCGGTTGCAGCCGCTCGAGCAGCGCGCGGATCTCGGCTTGCAGCCTGGCGCACTGTGTTGACATCTCCAGCACCACCTGCGCCGCCTTCGGGTCGGATGCGACCTGGCGCACGAGCCACGCGGCATTGGCGCGCAGCGCCGTCAGGCGCTGGCCGAACTCGTCATGCAGGTCGCGTGCGATGCGCTGTCTCTCCTCCTCCTGCAGCGTGAGCACCTGACGGCTCAAGGCACGGCGCTGCTGCTCGGCGGCCTCGAGGGCCACGCCGAGCTCGCCGAGCGCAGCACCGATGGACTGCAGCTCGGCGATCGGCATCGCCGGCAGGCGCCGCATCGCAGCGACGTCGCCACCGCGCATGCGGCCGATCGCCTGCAGCAGCCCACGCATCGGCCGGAACGCGCGGCGCACGTTCCAGCCCATCGCCAGCAGCAGCGCCACGCTGCCGGCGGCGGCCAACAGCAGCAACTGCGCGAGGTTCTCGAGCGCCTCGATTCGTTCGCTTTCGTACGACGGCGTCAGCTCCACGATCCAGGCGCGGCCTCCGTCGCGCGGCACCGACCAGCGCACGGGCACGGCATCGGGTGCCGGCACCCACGCGCGGTGCCACTGCAGCAGCCATGACAGCGGCGGCGTCAGCGCCGCATCGGGATCGGGCCCGATCAGCAGTGCGGCGCGGTCGCCGCGCACCTGCAAGGTCAGGTGACGCAACGGCGCCGCCTGCAGCAGCTGCCGCATCTCGGCCAGCACGCGTGCGTCGTCGGGCTCGTGCGAGGCAAGCGTCAGCAGCCGGCCGAGTCGCGCCAGCGTGTCGGCCGCCGCAGCCTCTTGCTTCATGTCGTGTCCCGCACGATTCAATCCCAGCACCAGCACGCACAACCAGGCGGCCAATGCGACCCACACCGCACGCCGCATCACCAGGCGCGGCAGGTCCATCGCGGTGGTCGGTGCGGGTTTCATCGGAGCTCGCAGGTACGGTCGGGAGGATTTCCCATGCGCGACAGTCCCAGGCAGACAGCGCCTGGCTGCACAGCAAGACTCACATTGTTCGAGAAGGCGGAGGTTATCGAATGAGGAGTCACCCCAAACGCTCGCGCTGTGCGGCTGCGGCGGCCTGGCTGGTGGCGGTGGCAGGAGCCGCGGCGCAGAACGACCCGCAACAAGTGGAGGTGATCGGCACGTCGCCGCTCACCGGCCTCGGCGTCGAGCGCGACCTGCTGCCTTACAGCAGCCAGGTGTTGCGTCGTGGAGCCATCGATCGTGCCCAGGGCGGGCCCACCACCGACCTGCTGGCGCGCCGCCTGCCCGGCATGCAAGTCAACGACATCCAGGGCAGCCCGTTCCAGTCCGACCTCACCTACCGCGGCTATCGCGCGTCGGGCCTGCTCGGTGCATCGCAGGGCTTGTCGGTGTACCTCGACGGCGTGCGCATCAACGAGCCGTTTGGCGACGTCGTGCAGTGGGATTTGCTGCCGGAGTTCTCGCTGCAGTCGATCAGCGTGGTGCCGGGCGCCAATCCGGCGTTCGGCCTCAACACGCTGGGCGGCGCGATCGCGCTGACCACCGCCAACGGCCGCAGCGCACCGGGTCTGCGCGCCGAGGTCGGCTTCGGCAGCTTCGCGCGCAAGCGCGCCGATGTGAGCTACGGCCACAGCGATGCCGCCAGCGGCTGGCACCAGTACGTGGCCGCCGGCACGTTTGACGAGCGCGGCTGGCGCGACCATTCGCCGGGTGACCTGCAGCACGTGCTGGCCAGGATCGGCCGCAGCGACGGTGTCACGGAATGGGACGTTTCGCTGCTGGCCGGGCGCAGCGAGCTGACCGGTAACGGCCTGGTGCCGACGTTCACCTTCGACGAAGACGGCAACCGCATGCCGGACCTGCTGGAGTCGCGCCACGAAGCGGTGTTCACCCACCCAGACCGCACGCGCAACACGCTGGGCCAGGCGGCCTTCAACTGGAGCCACCAGCTCGACACCGACGCGCGGCTGCAGGGGCTGGCCTACGTGCGCGGCACGAAACGCACCACGGCCAACGGCGATGTGGCCGATGAGGCTGGCGAAATCGCGTCGTTCAACACCACCACGACGCGGCAGACCGCATATGGCGCAGCCGTCAGCCTGGCGCGGCGCAGCGGCGACCATCAATGGCAGGTGGGTGCGTCGGTCGACGCCAGCCGCGTGCGCTTTCGCCAATCGGAGCAGGAAGCCGTGTTCGACGCCTCGCGCGGCACGGTGGCCGAAGAAGGCGAGGAGGCCGAGCTCAGCGCCGCGGTGCAAGGACGCACCGTCACGCTGGGCCTGTACGCCACCGACACCTGGCGGGTGGCGTCTCGCACGCACGTGACGGGCACCGTGCGAGTGAACCGCTCGCGCGTCAGCAACCAGCTCACCCGCGTGGACGACGACACGGGAGAGCTGGAAGAGCAGCCGCGCGAGACCTTTCACTACACCAGCGTCAACCCGGCGATCGGCGTGACCCAGGGCATTGGCGACGCCTGGAGCGTGTTCGCCAACATCGCGCGCAACACGCGCGTGCCCACCGCGATTGAGCTCGGCTGCGCCGACTCTGACGAACCGTGCCGGCTGCCCGCGGGGCTGCAGTCCGATCCGTTCCTCGAGCAGGTGCGCTCCAACAGCATCGAGGCCGGCGCGCGCTGGCGCCCCGCGGCCGGCCAACGCGTCGAGCTGACGGCCTACCGCACCGACAACCGCAACGACATCGTGTTCGGCAGCGTCAGCACGACCGGGCAGTTGGGCTACTTCCAGAACTTTCCGCGCACGCGCCACCAGGGCATCGACCTGGCATGGCAGGCCGGCTTCGGCGCGCTGACGCTCGACGCCACCGCCGGCACGCTGCGCGCCACTTACGAGGCCGACGGCACGCTGCGCATCGGCGAGCGCAACGTCGGGGTCACGCGCGGCACGCGCATGGCGGGCCTGCCCAGGCACATGCTGAAGCTCGGCGCCGATTGGCAGATCACGCCGGCGTGGTCGGTCGGTGCCGACTGGCAGCGCTACGGCAGCCGCGTGGTGCAGGGCAACGAGGACGGCCTGGCCGAGGACGGCGGCGAGCGCATCGACCTGAGCTTGCCCGGCTACGACGTGATGCACCTGCGCATGAGCTGGCGCCCGAGCAGCAGCCTGGAGCTGATCGCGCGTGTCGGCAACGTGTTCGACAAGCGGTATGCAACCTATGGCGCGATCGCCGAGACCGTGTTCGACGCACAAGGCAACTACACCGGCGACGAAGCCGACGCGCTGTTCGTGGCGCCCGGCGCCCCGCGCAGTCTTTTCATCGGGCTCCGGCTGTCGTTCTGATCAAAAGCGCTGCAGCCAGCGCAGCGACAGCAGCACGCTGCGCGGCGCCGCCGGCTCGAAAAAACGGCCGTTGGCATCGTTGACGATCACGCTGCCGGCGACATGGCGATCCGCCACGTTGTCCACGCGCAGCAGCGTCTGCAGCGTGCCGCTGTCGGTGACCGCCCAGTCGGCGCTCCAGCGCAGGTTGATCAGCGCGAAGCCGCCGGCGGCGTCGGTGTTCGAATCGTTGACCGGCGTCGACCCCTGGCCGCGCACCTCGAGCGCCAGCTCGCCCGGCACGATGCCGGGGCGCCAGCCGACCTCGGCCATGCCGATCACGCGTTGCGTGCCGGCGATGGTGTTGCCCGCCGGCACCGGTGTGTTCGGCGCGGTGCACGGGATGCCGCTGCAGATCAGGAAGTCGTCGCGGTACTCGGCGTGCAGCAGCGTGAGGTTGGCCGCGGCGCGCCATGACGCCGACAGGCGGTAGGCGGCCGCGCCCTCGATGCCGTAGCGCCGGGTGCGCCCGACGTTCTGGAACGACGAGCGGCCGCCGGCATTGGTGGCCACGCCGATCTCGTTGTCTGTGTCGATCGCGAACAGCGCGGCATCGACCTGCAGGCGATCGCCGCGCCACTTGCTGCCGAGCTCGACCTGGCGGCTGGTCTGGCCCTTGAGCGCCGTGTTGAAGCCCGACGTGCCGTCGGGCCGGTACGCCAGCTCGCCGAGCGTGGGCGACTCGAAACCGCGTGCCGCGCTGGCATGCAGCGTCCAGTTGTCGGCGGCGCGCCAGCGCACGCCGAGCACCGGATTGGTGTAGCTGAACTTCAGCGCGCCCGAGTCGTCGCCGTTGCTCAGGAAGTTGTCCGACACGTCGACCTTGACGCGCCCCGAGCGCACGCCGCCGATCAATGCCACCGTGCCGGTCAACGGTTGCTCGACCTGCAGGTACGCGTCGCGGGTGATGGCGCGGTTGTTCTCGTCGCGCCGCAGCGCGCCGACGACGCCGAGCGTCTGGTTGGGTGCCGTGCCGGTGAAGTTCTCGAAGCCCCGGCGGTCGTCGACCTGGCGTTCCTGGCTGACGCCGAGCACGACGTCGGTGGATCCGAGCCGCAACAGCGCCCGCGCGTCGGCGCCGCTGTACTCGCGATCGAAGTCGATCACGCCGCCGCCGTGGCGCGGATTGCCCTGCGTGCCCGGCGCGATCGCCAGCCACTGCGTGACGCCGCGCGAGCCCTGGTAGCCCATCAGCGTGGTCTCGACGAGCCGAGAGCCCTCGGCGAAACGATGCGACCAGTGGATGCCGCCTTGCGTCTGGCGGATCGTCTTGCGCGTGTTGAACTGCGTGGCTTGTGGCGTGGTCGACTCGGCGTCGGCCTCGAACTGCTCGCGCGTCAGGCCGAGCGGGTCCTGCGCTTTCTGCGCATGATCGGACAGCAGGAACGTCACCGTGTCGGAGCTGCCTCGCCAGCCGAAGCGAGCGTTGCCGAGCTTGCGCTCGGCCGCGCTCTGCGGGCGAAAACCATCGATCTCGAAGCGCGAGCCGCTGATTCGCAGATCGGCGCCGCCGTCCATCGGCACTGCCAGCGACACGCGCTGCTGCCGCAGCCCGAAGCTGCCTGCATCGAGCGCGGCTTCGGCTTCGCGCGTGCGCGCCGGCGCGCCGAACAACGCGATCACGCCGCCCGAGCTGTTGCCGTACAGCACGGAGAACGGGCCGCGCAGCACCTCGATGCGCGACGCCCCCGCGAGATCGAAATGCGCCACCTGCCCCTGGCCGTCTGGCATCGTGGCCGGAATGCCGTCGGTGTACAGACGCAGACCGCGTACGCCGAAGCCGGCACGCGCGCCGAAGCCGCGCGAGCTGATCTGCAGGTCCTGCGCATAGTTGTTGCGGTTCGACACCGTCAGGCCCGGCACGCGCAGCAGCGCTTCCGACAGGTTGACCATCGGCCCGGACTGGCGCAGCGTCTGCGCGTCGATCAGTCCGATCGCGTGAGGTGCATCGAGCACACGTTGTGCGCGCAGCGAACCGGTGACGACGACGGTCTGGCTGCTGTCGCTGCCTTCGGTCTGGGCCGCCGCCAGCGACACGATCGTCGAGCACAAGCTCAGGGCGGCGCAGCGTGCAATCGGGGTGAGGCGTTGGCGCGGTGGCATCGGTGCAGGACACAAGCGGTTGACGGCGGGCGCCATCAGACCGGCGCGCAACGCTCGCGCCAAGCTGTCGCTACTACCTAACGAAAATCATGAGAAGCCGCGTCGCTGCGTTCTCATATGGCACAGCTGCGAAAGCCGACGAAGGCGGCATCGTGCTCCGGGCCGGCGAACAGCCGCGCCTTCGGGTGCTTCAGGCGCGGCACGGTGAGCACCGACGCGCCTCGCATCACACGATGCGAGGCCCACAAGGCCTGCGGCACGTCGCACACCGACGGCACCGAGGTGGCCGGGGCTTCGTCGTGCCAGCGCCGCGCGCGGCCGGCCACCCACTCGTGCACGTCGCCCCACACCAGGCCGCGCGAGGCGCCGCCGCTGGCCGCGATTTCCCACTCCACTTCAGTGGGCAGCCGGCGTTTGGCCCAACGGCACCAGGCGTCGGCCTCGTACCAGCTGACATGAGCCACGGCCTGGGCAGCCGCCACCCGTTGCACCTGGCCGGCGCGCTGCGCCAACACCGCACGGCCGAGTTGCTCCACGAAGCGCGGCGCGCGCCGCTCGTTGCGCTCGACCCAGGCCCAGCCGGCCTCGCCCCACCACTCGCGCTCGTCGTAGCCACCGTCTTCGGCGAACTCGGCGAACTGCGCCCATTGCACCGGCTGGGCATCGATCTCGAACTCCGGCACCGGCTCGTCGTGCGCCCAGCGCTCGTTGTCGGGCACGAAGCCACCCGGCGCGGAGCCCAGCGCCCAGGTCTGCGCGCCAAACCACAGCGGCTCGCGCCGCACGCGCGAGGGCCAGATCGGCCACAGCTCCTTGATTGCGGCGTTGGCCACGCCCGCAGCCTGGGCGAGCACCGCGAGCATCTCGGCCACGCGATCTTCACAACTCAGGGCCAGCCGGAACAGGTGCAGGCCGTCATCGGTCTCGTCGGCCTTGTCCAGCAGCTCCAGCGTGGTCTCGAGCGTGGCCGCCAGGTAGTCGCGCAGGTGCGTGTCCGACACGTCGGTCTCGCGCCAGCGCTGCTCGCGGCTGGTGACCGACGGATCGAACCAAGCATCGGCGCGCGGCTCGATCGACGCCAGCGGCGCCGCCCGCGTGCCGCGCGCACCGCGCCCGCGCTGCACGTTGCGCGCGATGGCGCGCTCCTGGAACCAGGCCACATGGCCCACCAGCCACAGCGGCGGATCGAACTCGGCGCGCACGTCGGCCATGCCGGCGCCGGCAAACGCGCTCAGCCAGCGCAACGTGCGGTTGCGCGCATCGATGAAGGCCAGCGACAGCAACTCGCGCCCGGCGTGGCGCATCGCCACCGGATCGTGGATCGCCGCCGCGCTGGGCGAGATCGAGCGGGTCACATCAGTTCGGCTGTGCGCGGTGATTGTGGCGACACTCACTTGCCTCCGGCAAATGAGCCGTCGCCGCAAGCGCAGCCGGACGCGTAGCGTCCGCCGCGCGTCGCGCGGGCCTTATGCGCGCTCAATGCGCGCATAGGCGCTGTGATTGTGTATCGACTCGAAGTTCTCCACGTCGACGCAATAGCGCCCCACCCGCTTGTCCGCGTTCAGGCGCAGCGCCACGTCGCGCACCAGGTCCTCGACGAACTTCGGGTTCTCGTAGGCGCGCTCGGTGATCCACTTCTCGTCGGGCCGCTTGAGCAGCGGCCAGATCTCGCTCGACGCGGCGTCCTCGGCGAAACGCACCTGCTCGTGCCACTCGATCGGCTGCAACTGCTCCAGGCGGATCGTCACCAGCGAGCGCTGGTTGTGCGCGCCGTAGTCGGAGATCTCCTTGGAGCACGGGCACAGGCTCTTCACCGGCACGCCCACCTCGCTCCACACGCTGGTCTTCCCATCGCGCGTTTCGGCGATCCAGCGTCCCTGGTAGTCCAGTAGGCTCTGCACGCCGGAGACCGGCGCGCGCTTGCGCAAGAAGAAGGAAAAGCGCGCCTCGACGCGGCCTTCTTGCGCGCCCAACAACTGCAGCATGCGCTGCAGGTGCAAGGGCATCGACGCGGCATCGATCGGCGCCTCGAGGGCGTCGAGCCAGGCCACGAAGCGCGACATGTGCGTGCCCTTGGCCTCGGCCGGCAGCGCGACGTCGAGGTCCCACAGCGCCGCGGTGGCCTGCGCGACGCCGGCCACCATCAGCGTCAGCGGATAACGAACGTCCTTCACGCCCACCCGCTGGATCACCAGGTGGCGGTTGTCGCGCGCACTCTGGGTGTCCGGGATGTGCAGGGCGTCGGTGAGGTTGGTCATGCAATGCCAATGCCGTGGGCGAGCCGGCATTGTCGCTTGTGGGCACGGCGCTGGCGCGTCGCGCCGGCGTCAACCCTGCGCGACGGCGGAATTGGCCTCGGCCAATGCTGCGCGCCTTGGCTGCGGCCGGCGCTGCGCGATGTGAGCCTTCGCCGAAACGGCCTTCGGCCGTTTTCAGTGGTTGACGGCCGGGCGCACCACGGCCAGCTTGGCGCCTCCGAAGCGGCGCTGGATCGACTGCTCGATGCCGGCGGCGTCCAGGCCCAGCATCGACAGCAGTTTGGCCGGGTCACCGTGCTCGACGAACTCGTCGGGCAGGCCCAGTTGCAGCATCGGCACGGCCAGGCCCGCCGCGGCGATGCACTCGGCCACCGCGCTGCCGGCGCCGCCCATCACGACGCCCTCTTCCACGGTGACGATCGCATCGTGCTCGCGCGCCAGCTGCAGCACCGCGGCTTCGTCGAGCGGTTTGACGAAGCGCATGTTGGCCACCGTGGCGTCGAGCCTGTCGGCAGCCTGCAGCGCCGGGTGCAGCAAGGTGCCGAACGCGAGGATCGCGATGCGCCGGCCGCTGCCGCGCGCCAGCGTCGAGGTGCGGCGGATCTCGGCCAGGCCCCAGGGCAACGGCTCGAGCCCCGGCTCCACCACCGCACCCACGCCGGCGCCGCGCGGGTAACGCACGGCCACCGGATGGTTGCGGGCGAAAGCCGCCGACAGCGCCTTGCGGCACTCGTTCTCGTCGGCCGGCGCGATCAGGCCGATGTTGGGCACGCAGCGCAGGTAGGCGATGTCGAACGCGCCGCAATGCGTGGCACCGTCGGCACCAACGATGCCGGCACGGTCGAGCGCAAAGACGACCGGCAGGTTCTGGATCGCGACATCGTGGATCAGCTGGTCGTAGCCGCGCTGCAGGAACGTGGAGTAGATCGCCACCACCGGCTTCAGGCCCTCGCAGGCCAGGCCGGCGGCGAACGTGACCGCGTGCTGCTCGGCGATGCCCACGTCGTGGTAGCGCTTGGGAAAGCGCTTCTCGAACTCGACCATGCCGGAGCCTTCGCGCATCGCCGGCGTGATGCCGATCAGGCGCGAGTCGGCCTGGGCCTGGTCGCACAGCCACTGGCCGAACACCTGCGTGAAGGTCTGCTTCGGGGGCGTGGCCGGCTTTACCAGGCCCACCGCCGGATCGAACTTGCCCGGGCCGTGATAGTTGACGGGGTCGGCCTCAGCGAGCTTGTAGCCCATGCCTTTCTTGGTCACCACGTGCAGGAACTGCGGGCCTCTCTTGTCGCGCAGGTTCTGCAGCGTGGGGATCAGCGAATCGAGGTCGTGGCCGTCGATCGGGCCGACATAGGTCAGGCCCAGCTCCTCGAAGATCGTACCGGGCACCACCATGCCCTTGGTGTGCTCCTCGAAGCGCTTGGCCAGCTCGTACAGCGGCGTGTTCTTCAGCACCGACTTCGCACCCTCGCGTGCCGCGGTGTAGAACTTGCCGCTCATCAGCCGCGCGAGGTACTTGTTCATCGCGCCCACCGGCGGACTGATCGACATGTCGTTGTCGTTCAGGATCACCAGCATGTCGGCATGGCCCAGGCCGTGGTTGGAGCCCGCGTTGTTGAGCGCCTCGAACGCCATGCCGCCCGAGAGCGCGCCGTCGCCGATCACCGCCACCGCGCGGCGCTGCTCGCCCTTGAGCTTGGCCGCCAGCGCCATGCCGAGCGCGGCCGAGATCGAGGTCGACGAGTGCGCCGTGCCGAAGGTGTCGTACTCGCTCTCGTCGCGGCGGGGAAAACCGCTGATGCCGCCGAGCTGGCGCAGCGTGTGCATGCGCTCGCGCCGCCCGGTGAGGATCTTGTGCGGATAGGTCTGGTGGCCCACGTCCCACACGATGCGGTCGTGCGGCGTGTCGTACACGTAGTGCAGCGCGATCGTCAGCTCCACCGTGCCGAGGTTGCTCGACAGATGGCCGCCGGTCTTGCCGACGCTTTGCAGCACGAACTCGCGCAGCTCGCGCGCCAGTTGCGGCAGCTCGGCGCGTGCCAGGCGGCGCAGATCGGCCGGGGAATCGATGGTTTCGAGCAAAGACGACATTGTGCTTGTTCAGTTCTGCCGGTCCACCACCAGATCGGCCAACAGGCTCAGGCGCGCAGTGTGCCGCAAGCCGCTGCCCGCCAGTGCGTCTTGTGCACGCTCTCGCAACGTCTGTGCCTGATGCTGCGCGCCCGCGAGCCCGAGCACCGACACATAGGTGGGCTTGTTCGATCCCACGTCCTTGCCCGCGGTCTTGCCCAGGGTCTCCGACGCCTGCGTGACATCGAGAATGTCATCGACCACCTGAAAGGCCAGCCCGATCGCCGCGCCGTACAGCGACAGCGCCTCCCAGGCCTTGGCGGGCAGCTCGCCGCAGGCCGCGCCCATCAACACGCTGGCCTGCAGCAGCGCGCCGGTCTTGCGGCGGTGCATGTCGCGCAGTTGCGTTTCGGTGAGCGGCATGCCGATGCTGGCCAGATCGATCGCCTGTCCGCCGGCCATGCCTTCGTGGCCCGCCGCACGCGCCAGCAGACCGCACAGCCGCGCCTGCAGCTGCGGCGGCACGCCATCGGCATCGGAGGCCGCCGGCGTCAGCACCTCAAACGCCAACGCCTGCATCGCATCGCCCGCGAGCATGGCCTTCGCCTCGCCGAACTGCACGTGCACCGTGGGCTTGCCTCGACGCAGCACGTCGTTGTCCATGCACGGCATGTCGTCATGGATCAGCGAGTAGGCGTGGATCAGCTCCACCGCCACGCCGGCTCGCAGCGCGGCCGAGCGCTCGCCCGCGGCGGCCTCGCAGGCCGCCATCACCAGCAGCGGCCGCAGGCGCTTGCCGCCGTCGAGCACGCCGTAGCGCATGGCCTCGCCAAGCCCGGCCGGTGCCGTCAGCGGCACCCACCGCTGCAGCGCGCGCTCGACGGTGTCGAGCTCGGCGCGCATCCACAGGTCGAACTCAGACGGATTCATCGAGCCGAGTTCGACGCATCGCACGACGTGCGTTGCCTCGGTCTTGATACATGCGCACCAGCACCTATTTGCCGCTCCAGGGCTCGAGTTCGCCGCGTTCGAGCAGCTTGACCTGCTGTTCGACGTCTTGCAGACGGGAACGACAAAATTGCAGCAACAACGCGCCTCGCCGATAGCTGCGCAGCAGATCGTCGAGTGGCAGTTGCGCGTTTTCCATCGCGGAAACCAGGGCCTCGAGTTCAGCCAATGCCTGTTCGTAGTTGGCCGGCGGCCCCAACGTAGGGGTTTGCTCTGAAGGGGTCGCAGCATTGGCCATGACGGCGAATTCTACTGACCGGCCGAGGGTAAAATTCGGGCCTCGCCTGCGTCGTGCAGGTGAACTGCGAAGCCGGCCACGTTGCCGGCTTTCTTTCCACAACCCGCCCGCGGGGCCACCGGGCGGGGGTTTGAAATGGTTTTCCGAAAGGGGATCATGTCCGACCTGAGCGACAGTCTCGAAGCTCTTGCGCGCAGCCGCACACAACTACCCGTAGCCAGCTACTTCGATGCCGACCTCTTTCGGCGGGAGCAGGAGCTGATCTTTCAGTTCGGTGCCCGCTACGTCGGGCACGAGCTTGCCGTGCCTGAAGTCGGGCAATACCAGGCGTTGGCACCGGAGGGCGAAGGGCGCGCGCTGGTGCGCACGCCCGCCGGCGTGCAGTTGATCTCCAACGTGTGCCGGCACCGCCAGGCGGTGATCCTGCGCGGCCGGGGCCAGGTGCCGGGACAGGGGCAGGGTCACATCGTGTGCCCGCTGCACCGCTGGACCTACGATCTGCAAGGCCGCCTGGTGGGCGCGCCGCACTTCGACCACGACCCATGCCTGAACCTGCGCAACTACCCGCTGCAGAACTGGAACGGCCTGCTGTTCGAGGCCAACGGCTTCGATGTCGCGGCTGAGCTCGCGGGCAACGCCTCGCATCCCGAGCTCGACTTCAGCGGCTACGTGCTCGACAAGGTCCTGGTGCACGAGTGCGACTACAACTGGAAGACGTTCATCGAGGTCTACCTCGAGGACTACCACGTCGGCCCGTTCCATCCGGGGCTGGGGCGCTTCGTCACCTGCGACGACCTGCGCTGGCAGTTCGGCGAACACCATTCGATCCAGACCGTCGGCGTGCGCAACGCGCTCAAGCAGCCCGGGTCGCCCGTGTACCAGCGCTGGCACGAGGCGCTGATGCGCTACCGCAACGGCGAGCCGCCCAGGCACGGCGCGATCTGGCTCACGCTGTATCCGACCGTGATGCTCGAGTGGTACCCGCATGTGCTGGTGGTGTCGACGCTGTACCCCAAGGGACCGCAGAAGACCACCAACGTGGTGGAGTTCTTCTACCCCGAGGAGATCGCTGCCTTCGAGCGCGACTTCGTCGAAGCCGAGCAGGCCGCTTACGCCGAGACCTGCGACGAAGACGACGAGATCGCGCTGCGCATGGACGCCGGCCGCAAGGCGCTGCTGGAGCGCGGCGACGACGAGGCCGGCCCGTACCAGAGTCCGATGGAAGACGGCATGCAGCACTTCCATGAGTGGTACCGCGGCAAGATGCAAGGCAGCGTGGCGCCCGCGCCGGCACCCTAGCGCGGCACGGATCGCACCGATGCAGGAACGCACGCTGATCTCCGTGAATGCGCTGCGCGCGCTGATGCGCAGCGGCGAGCCGCTGGTGCTGCTCGACTGCGGCTTCGACCTCGTCGACACCGCGGCCGGTGCGCGCGCGCACGCGCAGGGCCATCTGCCGGGAGCCTTTCATGCCGACCTCGACCGCGACCTGAGCAGTGCCAGGAACGGGCGCAACGGCCGCCATCCGCTGCCGACGCGCGAGACTTTCGCGGCCACGGTGGCCCGCTGGGGCGTGAAGCCCGGCGTGGCCGTGGTGTGCTACGACGACCAGGGCAGCGCGTATGCGGCGCGCGCGTGGTGGATGCTGCGCTGGATCGGCCACGACGAGGTGGCCGTGCTCGATGGCGGCAAGGCGGCCTGGAGCGCCGCGGGTGGTGCGCTTGAGCAGTCGCTGCCCGCCCTGCGCACGGCGGCCGAGCCCTACCTGCTGGGGCCGGCGGCGGCGATGCCGACCGTGCAGGCCGAGCAACTGCTCGGGCAGACGACACGAACCATCGTCGATGCGCGTTCGGCCGAGCGCTTTCGCGGCGAGGTCGAGCCGCTCGATCCGGTGGCCGGCCACATTCCCGGCGCACGCAACCGCTTCCACAAGGACAACCTCGCTGCGGACGGCCGCTTCAAGCCCGCGGCCGAACTGCGCGCCGCGTTCGAGGCGCTGCAACCCGACGCCTCGCGCGTGGTGCACCAATGCGGCTCGGGCGTCACCGCATGCCACAACCTGCTGGCGATGGAACATGCCGGGCTCAAGGGCTCGGCTCTGTACCCGGGCTCGTGGAGCGAATGGTGCGCCGACCCGTCTCGGCCGGTGGCGACCGGCTGAACCCGCGTGTGGGACCGTCCCGGCGGACGGTCCCACGGGTGGCATGCACCTGCCGGCATGGAGGCCCGCAGGCTGTTGGGAGCTGATTCACGGGTAATCCGCTACCGCCGTCGCCTTGACGCAAGGCAAGGCTGATGCCAGCCTGTGCGCACACACTGAAAACCGCCCGCCGCTGTGGGCGACGCAAGGAGGTCCGCATGTATCAACGCATCCTGGTCCCAACCGATGGATCCGACGTGACGGCCAAGGCGGTACAGACCGCCATCGGCATGGCCAAGCTGACCGGCGGACAACTCGTCACCATCAGCGTGAAGGAGCCGTTTCCGTACAGCGCGATCTCCGAGATGCAGCCGGTGCCGCCGCAGGAGTTCTACGACGCCCAGGAGCGCATCGCGGCAGCCCGCGTGAAGGCGGTGCAGGATGCGGCCACCGCAGCAGGCCTGAGCTGTCAGGCGCACACCGTCGAGGCGCTGCATGCGTGGGAGGCGATCCTCGACCACGCCAAGCAGCAGCGCTGCGACTTGATCGTGATGGCTTCGCACGGCCGGCGCGGCGTGGCCGCGCTGCTGCTCGGCAGCGAGACGCAACGGGTGCTGATCCACAGCCCGTTGCCGGTGCTCATCGTGAAGTGAGGGTCGGCGCCGGGCCGCTCCAAAGCCGACCGCGCCCCTCGGGGGCAGCGAACGGAAGTGAGCGTGGGGCGCTGATCAGTGGCTCAAGCCGCCGATCAGCACCACCGAAGCCAGGCCCGCGGCGATCCAGCCGATCTGCGACAGCGTGTCGCGCCAGTGCAGCCGTCGCTGCAGCTGCGGGATCAGGTCGGCCACAGCGACGTAGACGAAGCTCGACGCCGCCGCCACCAGCAGGTAGGGAAACAGCTCGCGCCACGGTTCCACCACCAGGTAACCCAGCACGCCGCCCACCACCGCGGCCAGCCCTGACAGCGCGTTGAACAGCAGCGCCTTCGCGCGCGTGAAGCCCGCGTTGAGCAGCACGATGTAGTCGCCGACCTCCTGCGGGATCTCGTGCGCCACGATCGCCAGCGCGGTCATCGCGCCGAGTTGGACGTCGGCCAGGAATGCGGCGGCGATGATCACGCCGTCGCTGAAGTTGTGGATGCTGTCGCCCACCAGCACCGACCAGCCGCCGCGTCCCGCCTGCTCTTCGTCGTAGTGGTGATGGTGCTCGTGGCCGTCGCCCTCGTGGTGGTGACCGTGGCGGTACAGCTCGGCCTTTTCCAGCAGAAAGAAGAACAGCAGGCCGGCGAGCAGCGTGCCGAACAACGCGTGCGGAGTCGCCTGGCTCTCGAAGGCCTCGGGCAGCACGTGCAGCAGCGCGGTGCCAAGCAGCACGCCGGTCGACAGGCTCACCAGGTGCTTGACCAGCCGCCCCAGCACCTGCACGGTGAGGCTGGCGGCGATCAGCACCGACAGCACGCCGCCGGCCGTGGTGGCCAGCACGATGTAGAGCAGGATCAACGGGTCACGCCACGCCGTGGCTCTTGAACCACGCCAGGCAGCGCTTCCAGCCGTCGTCGGCGGCCTCCTTGCGGTAGCTGGGCCTGAAGTCGGCATGGAAGCCGTGCGGCGCCTCGGGGTAGACGACGAACTCGCTCTTCTTCGCCGCCGCGCTGCCCGAGGCCAGCGCCGTCTTCATCCTGTCGACTGTATTCAGGGGAATGCCAGGGTCCGCACCGCCGTACAGGCCGAGCACCGGGCCGTTGAGCTTGCCCGCGATCTCCACCGGGTGGGTCGGCTGCAGCCGGTTGGTGGCGTCCACCAGGCGTCCGTACCAGGCCACGCCGGCCTTGATGGCGGGGTTGTGCGCGCTGTACAGCCAGGTGATGCGACCGCCCCAGCAGAAGCCGGTGACCGCGAGCTTCGACGTGTCGGCGCCCTGCCCCTTGGCCCAGGCCACGGCGGCGTCCAGATCGCCCATCACCTGCTCGTCGGGCACCTTGGCGATCACCTCGGCCACCAGCTTGGCGATCTCGCCGTACGAGCCGGCGTCGCCCTGGCGCACGAACAACTCGGGCGCGATCGCGCAATAGCCCGCCTTGGCGAATCGGCGCGCCACGTCGGCGATGTACTCGTGCACGCCGAAGATCTCGCTGACCACCAGCACCACCGGCGCGTTGGCCTTGCCCGCCGGTGCCGCGCGATACGCCGGCATCTTGAAGCTGCCGACCGGAATCGTGACCTCGCCCGCGGTCAGGCCGCCGGTGTCGGTCTTGACCACCGTCTGCGCGCAGATCGGCATGGCCGCGGCCGCGAAGCCGCTGCCGATCGACGTGCGCACGAAGTCGCGCCGGCTGAAGTCGCGGCTGGGTGCAAGGCTGTCGACCTCCTGCTGGATCATCGCGGTTACCTCTTCGGTGGACGAGGGCGCGATTCTAGGAACTTCAATGCGCCTCGTCCCAATTGAGGCCGGCGCCCACCTCGGCCACCAGCGGCACGGCGAGCTGCGCCACACCGGACATCAGCTTCGGCAGCTCGGCGCGTGTCCAATCGAGCTCGTCGTCGGGCACTTCGAACACGAGTTCGTCGTGCACCTGCATGATCATCTTGGTGCGCTTGCGCTGCGCATCGAGCGCGTCCTGCACCGCGAGCATCGCCATCTTGATCAGATCGGCCGCGGTGCCCTGCATCGGCGCGTTGATCGCCTGGCGCTCGGCGCCGGCGCGGCGCGGGCCGCTGCCGCCGCGGATGTCGGGCAACTCGATGCGACGGCCGAACATCGTCTCCACATAGCCGAGCTGCGCCGCCTTGGCGCGCGTGTCGTCCATGTAACGCTTGACGCCGGCAAAGCGCTGGAAGTAGCGGCTGATGTACTGCGTGGCCGCGCTGCGCTCGATGCCGAGGTTCTGCGCCAGCCCGAACGCGCTCATGCCGTAGATGAGGCCGAAGTTGATCACCTTGGCATAGCGGCGCTGCTCGGAACTCACCTGATCCGGCGGCACCGCGAACACCTCGCTGGCCGTGGCGCGGTGCACGTCCATGCCTTCGCTGAACGCACGCCGCAGGCCTTCGTCGCCGCTGATGTGCGCCATGATGCGCAGCTCGATCTGCGAATAGTCGGCGCTGACGATGTGGTGCGCCGGCGGCGCGATGAAGGCCTCGCGGATGCGCCGGCCCTCCGCCGTGCGGATCGGGATGTTCTGCAGGTTGGGGTCGTTGCTCGCCAGCCGGCCGGTCACCGCCACCGCCTGCCCGTAGGTGGTGTGCACGCGGCCGGTCTCGGGGTTCACCATCAGCGGCAGCTTGTCGGTGTAGGTGCCCTTGAGCTTGCTGAAAGCCCGGTGCTCGAGGATCCTGGCCGGCAGCGGATAGTCCTGTGCCAGCTCCTGCAGCACGTCTTCATCCGTCGACGGTGCCCCGCTGGCGGTCTTGCGCTTCACCGGCAGGCCCAGCCGGCCGAACAGCACGTCGCCGATCTGCTTTGGCGAACCCAGGTTGAACGGCTGGCCGGCCAGTGCGTAGGCCTCCTGCTCGAGCGCGAGCATGCGCTCGGCCAGCTGCTTGCTCTGCCGGGCCAGTGCCTGCGTGTCCACCAACACGCCATGGCGCTCGATCTTGGCCAGCACGGCACACACCGGCATCTCGATGCGCTCGTACACGTGCAGCAACCCGGCTTCGCGCATCAAGCGCGCATGCAAGGCATGGTGCAGGTGCAACGGCACTTCGGCGCGCTCGCCCGCGTACTCGGTGGCGCGCTGCATGTCGAGCTGTGCAAACGGTATCTGGCCCGCGCCCTTGCCGCACACGCCTTCGTAGGTCAGCGTCTTGCGGTTGAGGTGCCGCTCGGCGAGGTTCTCGAGATCGTGGCGTCGGTGCGCCTCCAGCACGTAGCTCTGCAGCAGCGTGTCGTGCGCCCAGCCGCGCACCGCGATGCCATGGTTGGCGAACGCATGCGCGACGGTCTTGGTGTTGTGGCCCACCTTCGCCGCACGCTCATCCTCGAGCCAGGGCTTCAGTGCCGCCAGCACCGCGTCGAGCGTCAGCTGCTCGGGCGCGCCGGGGGCGTTGTGCGCCACCGGCACATAGGCGGCCTCGCCGGGCTTCAGCGCGAACGACAGGCCGACGATGCGCGCGCGCATCGGCTCGGGCGAGTCGGTCTCGCAGGCGAGCGCGGCGACTGGCGCCTCGCGCAGTCGACTGATCCACGCATGGAGCCGCTGCGGTTCGAACACGGTTTCGTACTCGTGCGGCAGCGCCGACACGGGCGGCGCCGGCTCGGCGTTGCCGGGCATGGCCTCGAGCTCCTTCTTCAACGTGCGGAAGCCGTAGCGCTCGTAGAAGCGCATCAGCCCTTCGCGATCGGGCTCGCGCATCACCAGCGCATCGAGGCCGGGCCAGCCGTCGAGGTGGCCCGCCAGATCACAATCGGTCAGGATGGTGACGAGGCGCTTGCCCTGCGGCAGCCAATCGCGCGCCTTGCGCAGGTTGTCGCCCACCACGCCCTTGATCGACGCCGCCGCGGCGATCACGCCGTCGAGCGAGCCGTGGTCGGCGATCCACTTGGCCGCGGTCTTGGGTCCGACCTTGTCGACGCCCGGCACGTTGTCGACCGAATCGCCGATCAGCGTCAGGTAGTCGATCATGCGTTCGGGCGGCACGCCGAACTTGGCCAGCACGCCGGCCACGTCGAGCACCTCGGGCGGACGGGCCATGGTGTTGACAAGCGACACCTCGGCCGTGACCAACTGCGCCAGGTCCTTGTCGCCGGTGGAGATGATCACGCGGTGGCCGCCCTTGGCTGCTGCGCAGGCGATGGTGCCGATCGCGTCGTCGGCCTCGATGCCCGGCACTTCGATCACCGGCCAGCCGAGCAGGCGCACCACCTCGCGGATCGGCTCGATCTGCAACGCCAAGTCTTCCGGCATCGCCTTGCGCTGCGCCTTGTACTCCGGGTACAAGTCGTCGCGAAACGTCTTGCCCTTGGCGTCGAACACACACGCCGCATGCGGCGTCGGATAGGTCTCGCGCAGCAGGCGCATCATGCCGACCATGCCGTGGATCGCGCCGGTGGGCACGCCGCCGGGGCCGCGCAGGTCGGGCAGCGCGTGGTAGGCGCGGTACAGGTAGCTGGAACCGTCGACGAGGACGAGCGTGTGATGGGTCATGTCAGCAGCGCCCGGCCGCCCGAAGCTGCTGACGCGCCCCCTCCGGGGGCAGCGACAACCGAAGGTTGCGGCGCAGGCTCACATCGCGCAGCGATGTGAAGGCGCGACGCGCCGGCCGCAGCCAAAGAATTGAGCGTGGGGGTCTCATATCGCCATTGTGCGTCGATGGGAGGGTTGATCCGGGACCGTAGAATCAGGCGCATGGATGCGCGTCTGTGGTGCCTGGGTGTGGCGGTCGGCATGGCCGCGTCGACGCCGGCGCTCGCGCAAACGCCCAACATCCGCTCCGAGCCCGAGATCAAGCGCACGGTGGTCGAGGACGACAAGGTACGCATCGAGGAGCTGCGCGTGCGCGGGCAGGTGCAGCGCATCACGGTGTCGCCCAAGGCCTCGGGCGTCCGGCCCTACGAGATCGTGCCGCCCGATGCGGGTCGCGATGCGTCGCAAAACAAGGGGCTGAGCGGCCAGCGCTTGTGGCAGCTGTTCTCTTTTTGATCCCCCGGCGCTGAGCGCACGCACGCATGGCGGTCTTCACCGAGCTGACCGACGACGAGGTGCGCGCGTTCGTCGCGCACCTGCAGGCCGGCGAGCTGCTTTCGGTTGAACCGGTGCATGCCGGCATCGAGAACACCAACTACTTCGTCACCACCGCCAGTGCCGCGTGGGTGCTGACGCTGTTCGAACGCCTGACGCACCGGCAGCTGCCGTTTTATCTGCAGCTGATGCAGCACCTGGCACGCCACAAGCTGCCGGTGCCCGAACCGCGCGCGGCGGCCGACGGCACGCTGGTGCACACGCTGCGCGGCAAGCCGGCGGCGCTGTGCACGCGCCTCGTCGGGCGCCACGTCGAGGCGCCGGGCACGCATCACTGCGCGGCGCTTGGCCATGCGCTGGTGGGGCTGCACGCCGGCGCGGTGGACTTCCCGGGCACGCAGCCCAACCTGCGCGGCCTGGCGTGGTGGCAGGCCACCGCGCCGCAGGTGCGGCCGTTCCTCGACGCCGATGCGGCCGCGCTGCTCGACGCGGAGATCGCATTCCAGCAGCAGCTGGCCGCTTCGGCGGCCTACAACGGGCTGCCGCGCGCCGCCGTGCATGCCGATCTGTTTCGCGACAACGTGCTGTTCGAGGGACCCGATGGCCACGAGCACCTGAGCGGCTGCATCGACTTCTATTTCGCAGGCGTCGACACGCTGTTGTTCGACCTTGCGGTGTGCGTCAACGACTGGTGCCTGGCCGATGAAACCGGCCGCATCGACGACGCGCGCGCCGGCGCCTTGCTCGCCGCCTATGGCGAGCGCCGCGCGCTCACGCCCACCGAGCACCGGCTGTTTCCCGCGCTGTTGCGCGCCGCGGCGCTGCGCTTCTGGCTGTCGCGGCTGGCCGACCTGCTCCTGCCGCGCGACGCGGCATTGCTGCAGCCCAAGGACCCGCATCACTTCGAGCGCCTGCTGCGCCACCGGGTGGAGACGCCGTGGCACCCGCCGAGATGATGTGGGCCTGCGCGCTGTTCGTTTTTCGCCCACGCCGCCGCGGTGGCCCGGCATGGCCCTGCCGGCCCGGCCATTGATCCGATGGGCCTGAAACTTCAAACCGTCGCCATGCGCCAGGGCTGGACCTGGGTGCGCGACGGCGCGCGCCTGTTCCTGCGCCGGCCGATCGCGTTCAGCGCGATGCTGTTGCTCTTCCTGCTGGTCAGCGGCGTGTGGATGGCGCTGCCAGTGGTGGGCGTGCTCGCGCTCGCGGCCCTGCCGTTGCTGTCGCTGGGCTTCATGGTGGCGTCGCGGTCGGTGTTGCGCGGCGGGCCGGCGCATCCGGGACAGTTTGTCGAGCCGCTCGTCGGCGCGCCCGCGCGGCGACGCAGCCTGCTGGTGCTGTGCGGCCTGTATGGCCTGGGTGCGCTCGGCATCGTGATGATCACCGGTTGGATCTATGGCGATTCAATGGAGCAGTTGCGCCAGGCCATCGCCGAACATGGCCCGTCGAGCGAGCAGGCGGCCCTGGCCACCGCCGACCCGCGCATCTCCAACGGCCTGATGGGATTTGCCCTGTTGGCCACGCTGCTGTCGGTGCCGTTCTGGCATGCGCCGGCGCTGGTGCTGTGGGGCGGTCAGGGCGTGTGGCAGTCGCTGTTCTCCAGCACGCTGGGCGTGTGGCGGGCCAAAGGGGCTTATCTGCTCTATGGGCTGGCCTGGGCGGCCGCATCGGCGGTGTTGAGCCTCACGGTGGGCCTGCTGGCCGGTGCGCTGGGCGCGCGCTCGTCGATCGTGCTGATCGTGCCGGCGCTCGCGCTCACGCTGTCGACGGCGTTCTACGTGTCGTTGTGGTTCAGCTTCGTCGATTGTTTCGGCAGCCCCGACGAGGATCAGGATGGGGAGCGGCCTGTGGCCGCGCGCGCCGAAGACGGCGCGTAGTCACGCGAGTGCCGCCGGCTCAGGTGATCGGCGTCAGCTTGGCCACCGCAAGCGCCAGCCACTTCGCGCCGTGCCGGCCAAAGTTGATCTGCGCGCGAGCATCGTCGCCCTGCCCTTCGAGCGTGATCACCACGCCTTCGCCGAACTTGGTGTGGAACACGCTCTGGCCCACCCGAAACGCCGGCCCGTTGCCTGACGGCGCCGCGACGCTGCGGCGCCGATCGATCGCCGCGGCCGCTTCGTCGTCGATGCGTCCCACGCCGATCACCGAGCCCAGGCCCGTGCCGCGTGTCCAGGCCTGCTGGTACTCGCGCGCATAGCCCGAGCCGAAGCCCTGCGTGCGCGGAGTCAGCCACTTGAGCGCGCCGTCGGGCAGCTCGTCGAAGAAACGGCTCTTGACGTGGTAGCGCGTCTGGCCGTGCAGCATGCGCGTCTGGCTGAACGAGAGGTACAGCCGCTTGCGCGCACGCGTGATCGCCACGTACATCAGGCGGCGTTCTTCTTCCAGCCCATCGACGTCGGACAGCGAGTTCTCATGCGGGAACAGGCCTTCCTCGAGCCCGGTGATGAACACGCAGTCGAACTCCAGGCCCTTGGCGCTGTGCACCGTCATCAGCTGCACCGCATCCTGCCCCGCCTGCGCCTGGTTGTCGCCCGCCTCGAGCGCGGCATGCGTCAGGAACGCCGCCAGCGGCGACTGGATCTCGCCGGTCTCGGCATCGGGCGTGACCTCGACAGCGGCCACCGCACCAGGCGTACCTTGCGCGATCGCGCCGGCGGTTTCGTCGATCGGCAGCGCCACAGCGTCCTTGCCGAAGCCTTCCTGCGTGACGAAGGCTTCGGCGGCGTTGACCAGCTCCTCCAGGTTCTCGATGCGGTCGGCGCCTTCCTTCTCCGTGCGGTAGAAGTCGATCAGTCCGGTGGCATGGAGCACGTGCTCGATGATCTTGCGCAAGGTCGAGCCGCGCGTGGCCTCGCGCATCGCATCGAGCAGCGCGTTGAAGGCGCGCAGGTTGCCGCCCGACTTGCCGGTCAGCGCGCCGGCGCTCTGGTACAGGCTGCGCCCGCTCACCCGGGCGGCGTCCTGCAGCTGCTCGATCGAACGCGCACCGATGCCGCGCGTGGGGAAGTTCACCACGCGCAGGTAAGAGGTGTCGTCGTTCGGGTTCTCGATCAACCGCAGATAGGCCAGCGCGTGCTTGACCTCGGCGCGCTCGAAGAAGCGCAGCCCGCCGTACACGCGGTACGGCACGCCGGCGTTGAACAGCGCGCTCTCCAGCACACGGCTCTGCGCGTTGCTGCGGTAGAGCACCGCCAGCTCGCTGCGCGCCGTGCCGGCGCGGTGCAGCTGCTGCAGCTCCTCCAGCAGCCACTGCGCCTCGGCATAGTCGCTGTTGGCCTCGACCACCCGCACCGGTTCGCCGGCGCCAGCCTCGGTTCGCAGGTTCTTGCCCAGGCGCTTGGCGTTGTGCGCGATCAGCGCGTTGGCGGCATCGAGGATGTTGCCGAACGAGCGGTAGTTGCGCTCCAGCTTGATCACGTCGCGCACGCCGTACTCGCGCTCGAACAGCGCCATGTTGCCGACCTGCGCGCCGCGAAACGCGTAGATGCTCTGGTCGTCGTCGCCGACAGCGAACACCCCCTGTCCCTGGGCTCCGGGCGGCGCAAACATCTGCAGCCACAGGTACTGCAGGCGGTTGGTGTCCTGGAACTCGTCGACCAGCACGTGGCGAAAGCGCCGCTGGTAATGCTCGCGCAATGGGTCGTTGTCGCGCAGGATCTCGTAGGAACGCAGCATCAGCTCGGCGAAATCCACCACGCCTTCGCGCTGGCACTGGTCTTCGTAGGCCTGGTAGATCTCGACCATCTTGCGCGTCTGCGGGTCGGTGGCCGTGACGTCGCGCGGACGCAAGCCCTCCTCTTTGCTGGCGGCGATGAACCAGCTCACCTGGCGCGGCACGAAGCGCTCCTCATCGAGGTTCATCGCCTTGATCACGCGCTTGACCGCGGATTGCTGATCGCCCGAGTCGAGGATCTGGAACGACTGCGGCAAGCAGCTCAGCTTCCAGTGCGCGCGCAGGAAACGATTGCACAAGCCGTGGAACGTGCCGATCCACATGCCGCGCACGTGGACCGGCAGCATCGCCGACAGTCGCGTCAGCATCTCCTTGGCCGCCTTGTTGGTGAATGTGACGGCGAGCACGCCGCCCGGCGACACCTGGCCGGTGGCCAGCAGCCACGCGATGCGCGTGGTCAGCACACGCGTCTTGCCGGAACCGGCCCCGGCCAGGATCAGCGCCGGCTGCGGCGGCAGCGTGACCGCAGCCAGCTGTTCGGGATTGAGATTCGCGAGCAAGGGCGACGATGTCGGCCGAAGCGCTTGGGCGTGCGAATTGCTTGGAGAATCGGCCTCATGCATGCATTCATTCTAGGAGTCGCTGCCGTGTTCGCCGGCAGCGTGCACGCGCAAGCGGTGCACAGCGCGCCGTGCCCGCCCGCGCACGCGGCCGTGCTCGAGCGTTTCATCAGCGCTCAATGCGCCGATTGCTGGACCGATGCGTCGACCACCAGGGCATCGCCGGGCGAATGGCTGCTCGATTGGATCGTGCCTTCGGCAAGCGGCGATGACGCGCCGCTGTCGGCCGCCGCGCCCGACGAAGCGGCCGACCGCGCGCGCCGCGCGTTGAACGCCGGTATCGACGAGAAGCGTCCGGCCGTGCACCGCAACGTGGCACGCACGGCCGGCCGCACACGGCTGACGGTGGCGGCGGGGCCGGCGTTCAACGGCTACATCGGCGTGCAGCTCGACGGCCGCGGCCGCTGGCCCGCCGGCAGCCGCGTTTGGATCGCGCTGGTCGAATCGGTGCCGTCGGGCACCGATGGCACGACGGTGCCGCGCCAGCTGGTGCGCACCGTGGCCGGGCCGTTCCAGCCGGGCGAGCGGCTCAGCGGCAAGCCGTGGCGCGTGGTGCAGGCGATGCGTTGGCCCGAGACCGCCAAGCCCGAGCGCCTGTTTGCGCGCGCCTGGGTGGAACACGCCGACGGTCGCATCGTCGCGATGGCCGGCGAGCGCTGCGCACGATGATCGGGCTGCTTCCTCTGCGGCAGCGCGCGCCGCTGGGCCTGGCGCTGCAAGGCGGCGGCGCGCACGGCGCGTTCACCTGGGGCGTGCTCGATGCGCTGCTCGAGCACACGCCCAACCCGATCGTGGCAGTCAGCGGGGCCAGTGCCGGCGCGATGAACGCCGTGCTGCTCGCCCATGGGCTGATCGAGGGCGGCCGCGACGCGGCGCGCGCCGTGCTGTCCGACTTCTGGCAGGACCTGGGTCGCTCGGTGCCGTGGGAGGCGCTGGGCCTGCTGTCGGGTGACGGCCAGCGGCTGTCGCCCGGCGCCACGTGGATGATGCGCTGGACCCAATGGATGTCACCGGCACAGGCCAACCCGATGCGCATCCACCCGCTGCGCGAACTGCTGGCACGCCGCGTCGACTTCGAGCGCCTGCGCGCCCAGAACCGGATCGAGCTGCACATCGCTGCCACCCACGCCAACACCGGCCGGCTGCGCGTGTTCGGCACGCGCGAGCTGTCGCTTGACGCGGTGTTGGCATCGGCTTGCCTGCCGACGCTGCACCCGTCGGTCGATATAGACGGCGAGCCGTACTGGGACGGCGGCTTCAGCGCCAATCCGCCGGTGTGGCCGCTGCTGCAAGCGAGCGCTCTGCGCGATCTGATGATCGTGATGCTGAGTCCATGGCAGCTCGGTGGCACGCCGAAGAGCGCCGAGGAGATCCGCGAACGATCGCTGGAGATCGCGTTCAACGCCGGCTATCTGCGCGAAATGCGGCTGATCGCCGAAGCGGTTGAATGGTCGCGGCATGGCTGGTGGCCGCGCGGCCCGCTCGAGCGCCGCCTGCGGCGCACGCACTGGCATGTCGTCGACGGCGACGATCACCTCTCCGGCCTGCACGGCGACAGCCGGCTCATCGCGCACAGGCCGCTGCTCGAGCGCTTGCGCGACGGCGGTCGTCAACGCGCGCTCGATTGGCTCGCGCAGCATGGCCGGGCCTTCGGCAGCCGCAGCACGGCGGACCTGCAGCGCCTGTTCGGCACACACCGCGCGTCGCGCGATTGAGGCCGATTTCGACGCCGGCGCTCAGCTTCCCTCGAACGATATCTTGCGTGCGATCAAGCCGACGCCATCGGGCTGCAGAACGGCCTCGACCTCGACCGACCGCCCGACGCGCAGGTCATCGACCGTTCCGTTCTCGAACCTGACGGTGCCTGAAAAGTCGATCGCAAGGCCGCGCACGACCATTGTCCTGGCGGCTGCATCGAGCGATTGGACGGTTCCATGCACCTCATAGGTCGAGTTCGACCCGTCCTCCTCGCCCTCGACATGGACCTCCTTGGCAAAGACCACGCCGCCGCGCGCCGAGCCCTCGACGCTGACACGCGCGCCAAGCACGATCGCGCCGGTTCCGTCGGGGAACGCGGCGGCGCTCGCGTCGATCGGGACCCCGTCGATGCTGAAGCGCTGCGCCGACTCCAACGCGGAGACGCGCCCTTCGATGTGTGCCTCGTCGGCATCGGCGATCGACCGCTGCCCGGACGACACCGAGGTGGCGCGCCAGGTCCCTGCGCCGGTGGGCGACGTCTGCAACCGCACGCGAACTTGGGCGCCTGCCACCGCCCGGGCGGCGTCGCTTGCGGAGACCTGCGAGTAGTCCACAACCAGCGCCCCGAGCGTGAACGTTCGTGCTCCGGCATCGACCTGCCCGACCGTACCGCGCACCGAATAGGACGCTGCAGCGGAGCGCAGCTCGACGCGGCTGGCCGCATAGCGGCCGCTCTCGCTGTCGAGCTGGGCGAAGACCTCGACCACCATGCCGGCTTGCAGGCTTGCCAGGCCTGAAGAAAGTCCGTCGCCGAACACCGTCGCCGGCGTGATGCGGACCGGCTGTTGCAGCACCTCGATGGTCTGCGCGGTCGAATCGATCGCCCCGATCGGGCCGATCAGCTCGCTGAAGAGGCGCACGCGGTGTGCCGTAGCGCGCCGATCGCCGGCCGGCCCAGTGATGGCCGACGCCTCGACGCTGGTCATCACGCCCAGCTGGAGCCGCTCGCGTGCCACCGCCAGACCGTCTTCATCGGTGATGGTCGCGTTGCTTTCGTCGAAGCGCACGCCGTTGACGATGATCGAGCCAAGCCCGGTGATTGGTCCGTAGCCGAGCGACGCACCGGTGCCGCCGCTGTCCACGCCGCCGCAGCCGATCAGCGCGGCCGGCAACAGCAGCCGCAGAACCATGAACATTCGACGCGCGGCGCGCAGGGTCCGGTCGGCAACCATGTCAGTCTTTCTCGGAGGAATCGGTGATGTCGGGCATGTTGGTGTGGAAGCTGTACAGCCCGATGCGCACGCGCTGCCGCGCGCGCCTGCCGGCCGCCTTGTCGGCCTCGATCAATGCCTCGAGCTTGGGAACGAATTCGGACAGCATCGAACGCCAATGGGCTGCGACGAGTGAACGGATCTGCGCCACGGAGTCCAGTGAAAGTTCGTCGGCGAAGATCGCCTGCTCGAGGTGCGAGGGCTTGTCAGCCAGCACGTTGTCCACGGCGGCGGCGAGATGATCGCCCACGTTGCTGCCGAGGAAGGCCAGCGCGCGCCCCTGGTCCTCATGCGGCGCGAAGGCGTCGCGCAGCAAGTGGACCAGCCCGGTGTCGCCGTCGTGGCGCGCCAAGCCCAGGCGGCACAGCTCGTCGAGGATGACCGTCGGGTGGATGTCGTGCGTCACCGAATAGGACAGTGCTTCGAAGCTGGGTGCGGCGCCGTGCCGCCGCAGCGGCTTGGGGCGCCCGTTGCGATCGCGCAGCTTGGCGCTGCCGATCCAGCGCGTGAACACCTTGGTGGCCGGTGAGCCGCGCACCACCGAGGGCGCCACCAATTCATTGCTGACGCGGGTCACCTCGCGCCGCGAGATGCCCGTCGCGGCACTGACGCGCGCGATGTCTCGCGTGCCGTGACGACCCGCGTGAGCCTCGCGAGCAGCGCCGACATATGCATGCTTGAGCGACTCCACTGCCGTGGCAAAGGTCAAGCCGCGCGCCAGACACAGGCGCGCGACCGGCGACAACAGCATCTCCAGCGCGTCACCGAGCGCTGTATCGATTGGTTCCGTCGGTGTGCCGGAGTTCTTTCGCGCCATGTGCGTCGCTGCAATCGGGCGATCGGTTTCGCCATCGGTCTCATGCATCCATCGCGAACCCGCATTCGAGTGCCGTTGCCGTTACGACTCGACAAACAAGCGCGGATTCCGCTCAGGTGCCGATGCTACATTGAACTTGTGCAACTTGCACAACTCGTTGGGAGGGCATGCAGATGCTCAGTCAAGCAACACGACCGCCGCAGGGTGAGGTCGGCACGAACCGCGCCATGCGCGCGCGGTGGTCGCGTCTTGCCGGCGCGGTAACCGAACCAGCCAGCAGCCGCTTCAGCATCGTCACCTTCTGTATCCCGCACGCGGGCACGGCAACCGTCGCGAAGTGCAGTTCGTCACAACGTGCGAACGGCGGCTCATCTGGGCTTCAGGTTGGGGGGAAATGCTCGAACCACTGTCCATGAGCTGAGCGAGCGGCTTGATCGCGCCAGTGCAAGCGCCGCCCGAAACAACAACTGCGCGAAGGGGAACTCCGCTTCAGAGACCACCAGGCGCCTTCCGCTGATGCCGCGGCATGGCCCGAAACCGTGCATGCGGCCTCCATGACTCCCATGACCAGCCAACCCTTGACCGAAACCGCGCAAGCCGTCGCGTTGGACGAGACGGTCCGTCCACGCCGGCGAACACCACCCTCGGCCGCAGCGCCACGCGCCGAGCGCGATGCGCGGCGCACGCAGCACGACGAGGCGTCGCCGCGCGGACCCGAGCTCGATGCGACCGTGCCGCCGCGCCAGGCGGTTGACAGCCATGTCGGCCGCGGCGACCTGCTGCTGTATTTGCTGCTGGCCGCCCTGGTGGGAGCCGCGTGGCAGATCGGCGAAATGGGGCTGCTCCAGCGCAACGACGACACCAGCTACTGGATCGGCGTGGTTGGCGGCTCGTTCATGCTGGCGCTGTTCGTCTACCCGCTGCGCAAGTACGCGCGCTTCATGCAGGGCTGGGGCAAGGTCAAGGTCTGGTTCTGGGCCCATCTGGCGTTGGGCATCAGCGGGCCCTGGTTGATTTTGATTCACTCGCAGTTCCGCATCGGATCGGTCAACGCCGGTGTCGCGCTGATCAGCATGTGCATCGTGGTGGTCAGCGGCGTCGTCGGCCGCTTCATCTACGTGCGCATCCATCGCGGGCTGCACGGCGAACGCACGTCGCTGGACGAGCTGCGCCGTCGCGCCGGCCTGGTCGAAGACACTGCGCGTTCGCGCCTGCACTTCTGTCCGGCGGTTGAGGACCGCCTCCAGACGTTCGAGCGGCGCGTGCTGCAGGCGCACCCCGAATGGACGACGCACCTGAGCCATGTCGCGCTGCTGCCGATTCAGCAGTGGATCACCCACCTGCGGTGCGTGCGCGACCTGCGCCAGCCGTTGCACCAGCTGGCACGGCAGCACGGCTGGGAAGCGGTCGAGCTGCGACGGCGCCAGCGTCGGGCGCGCCGGCTGGTCGACCAGTACTTGAACGCGGTCGTTCGCGTGGCCCAGTACAGCGCCTACGAACGTGTGTTCGCGCTGTGGCACATGGCGCACCTGCCGTTCATCTACCTGTTGGTCATCAGTGCGGTGGTGCACGTGGTCGCCGTGCATGCGTACTGAGTTCGCATGCGAACGGACCCCATGCGCAGCCTCGTATTTCCTGGCGCCGATCCGCTGGCTGCTCGCCTGCCTGCTGCTGTCGTGGCTTGCGGCGACGCCGGCCCAGACGATCGAGTCGGTCCTGCGCCCGGGCGATCTTTGGCACGGCCATGCCAAGTGGGAGGAGGACTGCTCCAAGTGCCATGTGCGCTTCGATCGCGCGGCGCAAGACCGCCTGTGCACCGACTGCCACAAGGAAGTGGGGCAAGACGTGCGTGAGCGCACCGGCTACCACGGACGGCTGAAGGCGCCGACCTGCCGCAGCTGCCACACCGATCACAAGGGCCGCAACGCGCGCATCGTCGAGCTCGACGACATGCGCTTCGACCATGCGATGACCGACTTTGCGCTGCGCGGCAGGCACGCACGCGTCGAATGCGACAAGTGCCACCTGCCGGCCAAGAAACATCGCGCGGCGCCGTCGGACTGCAACAGCTGCCACCGCAAGGACGACGTGCACAAGGGCTCGCTCGGCACTCAATGCGCCGACTGCCACACGGAGAACGACTGGAAGGAGAAGGCCCGGTTCGACCACGGCCGCACGCGCTTCCCGCTGCTGGACAAACACGCCGGCGCCAAGTGCACCGATTGCCACCGCAAAAGCGCCGACTACAAGGAGGCACCGCGGCAATGTGTCGGCTGCCACAAGAAGGACGACGACGGCCCCAAGGGTCACAAAGGCCAGTACGGTGAACGCTGCGACTCGTGTCACGGCGCCAAAGCCTGGAAGCCGTCGCTGTTCAACCACGACAGCGACACCAAGTACGCGTTGCGCGGCAGGCACCGCGCGATCAAGTGCGCCGACTGCCACACCGGGCATCTGTACAAGCAGGACCTGGGCACCGCCTGCATTGACTGCCACAGGAAGGACGACGACGGTCCCAAGGGCCACCGGGGCAGCCTGGGCCGCGATTGCGCCTCCTGCCACAGCGAGAGCGGCTGGAAGGAGAAAGGCAGGTTCGATCACGACAAGACGCAGTTTCCGCTGCTGGGCAGGCACGGCGACGTGAAGTGCGCCGACTGCCACGCGAGCACCCGCTACAAGGAGGCACCGAAGGACTGCATCGGCTGCCACAAGAAGGACGACCGGCACGAGGCGTCGCTGGGAACGAGATGCGACTCGTGCCACGTCGAACGCAACTGGAAGGACGTCAGGCGCTTCGACCACGAGAAGACGCGCTTCCAGCTTCGCAACGCGCATGCGGCGAAGAAGGTGCAGTGCAAGGACTGCCACAGCGATCTCAAGCACTATCGCGACACGCCGATGGAGTGCGTGTCCTGCCACAGGAAGGATGACAAGCACGAGGGCCAGCTCGGCGCGCGATGCGACAGTTGCCACGGCGACCGCGACTGGAAGGCGCCGCGCTTCGACCATTCCCGCACGCGCTTCGCGCTGCTCGGCAAGCACACGATCGCCAAGTGCGACGCCTGCCACAAGAGCGCACGCTACCGCGACGCCGCGCGCGAGTGCTACGCATGCCATCAGCGCGACGACAAGCACCAGCGTGCCTTCGGCACCGCCTGCGAAAGCTGCCACAACGCGCGCGCCTGGGGCATCTGGAGCTTCGATCACGCGCGCCGAACGAGCTATGCGCTCGACGGTGGCCATCGCAACGTGCCCTGTGCGCGCTGCCACACGGCGCCCGCGCCGGCCGGCCGGCTGGCGGCGGGGGTGGGCACCGCGTGCGTGGGCTGCCACCGGCGCGACGACACGCACGACGGCGCCTTTGGCAGCACGTGCGAGAAGTGCCATGTCACCGAGCGCTGGAAACAGGTGCGCACGCGCGTCGGCCATGGGATGCCTGACCACGCCGGGCACATCGCGCGTGTGCTGGGTGAAGCGAGCCTGCTGTCGCAGTGGCGCGATGGCTTGGCGATCGAGGGGGCGCGATGAAGCGGCTGATGCGATGGCTCGCGCTCGCCTTCCTGTTGGCCGGCAGCGCAGGCTCGTTCGCGCAGGGCACGACGACGCTTCCCTTCGACCACTTGAAGACCGGCTATGCGCTCACCGGCGCGCACGTGCAGCTGCGCTGCGAATCGTGCCACCTCGACGGGCTCTTCAAAGGCACGCCGCGCGACTGCGCGTCGTGCCACGTGGCGGGCAACCGCTTTGCGCGCGGCAACGTGGTGCGGCCGCGGCAGCACGTGCCGACCCAGGCGGCGTGCGACACCTGCCACAACACCAGGACCTACGCCGGTGCGCGCTTCAGCCACAGCGGCGTCGTGCCGGGCACCTGCCAGACCTGCCACAACGGCCTGACGGCGAGCGGCAAGCCGGGCGGCCACATCGCCACGCTGGCGTCCTGCGACACCTGCCACCGCAGCAGCGCATGGACGCCGGCAATCGCCGCAGACCACAGCACCTTCAACGCGTCGACCAACTGCACCAGCTGTCACAACGGCAGTTCGGCGACCGGCCGGCCGGCGATGCACGTCCCGATCGGAGCGAGCGGGTGTTTCGCCTGCCACAACGTCAGCCCCGCGGGATGGCGTCCGACCAAGTGGACGCACACGCAGATGGTGGTCGCGGGTCAGTGCGACAGCTGCCACAGCGGCGCCTACCCACCGGCCGGCGGCAAGCCGGCGAACCACGTGCCCTATGCCAGCGTCGCGGCCGCGGCGGCGGCACGCTGCGACAGCTGCCACAAGGGCAGCGTCACCACCTGGGCCAACGGGCGCTTCCACGCCAACGTGAGCGTCAGCACCGGTTGCGCCAGCTGCCACACGGGCAGTGCCGGCGGCAGCTACCTCGGCGCGGTGGGCAAACCCGCCACCTCGACGCATGCCACGGTCACCGGCAACTGCGAGGGCTGTCACAAGACCACCACCACATGGGCCGGCGCGCGCGTCGACCACGCCACGTTCACCGCCGCCACCAACTGCATCACCTGCCACAACGGCAGCAGCGCCACGCCCAAGCCGGCCACGCACATCCCGACCACGGCCAACTGCTTCGCCTGCCACAACGTCAGCCCGGCGGGCTGGACGCCGACCAAGTGGAACCACACGCAGGTGACCGTGAGCAACGCGTGCGCCAGCTGCCACACCGGCGGCTATCCGCCGGCTGACGGGCGCCCGACCAACCACGTGCCGTACCAGACGGTACCGGTCACTGCCGCCGCCAACTGCGACAGCTGCCATCGCGGCAGCACCACCACCTGGGCCAACGGCAAGGTCCACACCTACCACAGCATCGGAACCGGCTGCGTCAGCTGCCACACGTTGACACCCGGCGGCACCTACCTCAACGCGGTGGGCAAGCCGGCCAGCGCCACGCACACCGGCATCACCGGCGCGTGCGAAAGCTGCCATCGCTCGACCACCAGCTGGGCCTCGGCCACGTTTGCGCACTCGCCGGCCAATGCGGTGGGCACCGGCACCTGCGACACCTGCCACAACGGCAGCACGGCCAAGGGCAAGCCGGCCACGCACATCCCGATCACGTCGGCTTCAGCCAAGTGCGACTCGTGCCACAAGTCGCAGGCCAGCTTCGCGACGTCGACGACGATGAACCACACGGTGGTCGCGACGCAGTCGTGCAAGGGCTGCCACAACGGCGCCTATGTGTCACAAGGCACCACGGGCGCGCTGGCCAAGCCGACCAACCACATCCCCGAGATCCAGCTGCTCAACGGCGCGGCGATGGACTGCAACGCGTGCCACACGGGCACCACGTCCTGGGGCTCCGTGACGATGAACCACAACAACAGCCAGGGCAACGGCGCCGGCTGGTGCAAGGCCTGCCACCAGAGCGGCACCAGCTATCTCGGCAGCATGGAGAAGAAAACGCTGACGCACGAACGCTCGACCGGCGTCACCGACTGCTCGCAGTCGGGCTGCCATCGCCCGCTCGGCACCAAAGGCACCGCCTACCGCAACTGGGACTGATCGCAGCGCGTCACCGACGAAGCATCGGCTTCGCCATGAACAGCGGAACACCACACGTGAGAACAACGACAACCGCCCTCATCCGCCCCATCGGCAGCGCCGTGGCGCTCGCCTGCATCGCGAGCCACTCGTTCGCCCAATCGATCGACCAGTTCGACATCCGTCGCGAAGGCAACGACGCCGTGCTGCAGTTGCGCTTTGCCAACCAGGTGCAGTTCCAGCGCGCAGTGTCCACGCGCTCGGGTGACCTGACCTTGGTCTTCTACAACCTGGTCGACGCCACCAATGCCGATGTGCGGGCCACGCAGACGCTTCGCCTGGGCCGTGCGCAAGGGCTGCCGGAACTGTCGATCGCCGACGAGCCGGAGCGCGGCGAGCGCGGCCGCAAGCTGGTGATGCGCACGGCCGACGCCACCCGTGTGGCGGTGCGCGCCGGCTCCGGCAACCGCAGCATCGAGATCGTCTTCGAAGGGGTCGGCGCCGCCGTGTCGGCGCTGCGGGCGGCGCCCGTGCGGCCGCAACCGACTCCGGCAGCACCACCGCCGCCGCAGCCCACGACAGGCGTGCCAACGGCGCCGGCGGCGCCGTTGACGCCGGCCACGCTCCCCGAGGGCGAGCGTCGCTTCGTGATCGTGCTGCAGTCGTCTGCCGATCGCAACCTGCAGCTCACCACCATGATTCCGCGTGGCCTGCAAAGTTACGACGTGTTCACCGCGCAGCGCGTGGTCGACGGCAGGCTGCGCCACGAGATCCACCTCGGGCACTTCGCCACACGCACGCAGGCCGAAGCGGCGCTGCGTCAGTTGTCGGCGTTTCCGGAGGCGCGCGTCGTCGCCACGGCGCAGACCACCACCGCTGCAGCGCCTGCACCCGCGGCACAGGCGACGCAGCCGCCCGCGCCTCCGATGGCCGCGCCGGTGCCCGCGCCAGCACCGGCTCCGGCGCCTGCCGTACCGCAAGCGCCGTCCGTTGCTGTGCCGGCGCCAACACCCGAGCCGGTGGTGCTGTCCAGCGCCGAGGTCGAGACCAAGGCGGCCGCGTTGTTCAGCACGGCGCAGGCGGCGCTCACCCAGGGACAGCATGCGGCCGCGCTGGATGCACTGAACGAGCTGTTGAACCTGCCGCCCAACAGCCAGACGCGCGCGGCGCAAGAGCTGGCCGGCGTCACGCGCGCGCGCATGGGTGACGTGGCCCGCGCGCGCATCGAGTTCGAAACCTATCTGCAGCTCTACCCGAGAGGCGAAGGCAGCGAGCGGGTGCGGCGCGAGCTCGCCGCATTGCCCGCGGCCGCGCCGGCACCCGATGCACGCCCGAAGCCGCCGACCGAGACCACCACCACCGGCTCGGTGTCGATGTACTACTACGGCGGAAACGGCAAGGTGCGCAGCCAGGACTTCAAGGACTCGGCGGTCGCCGGCGTGCCGCAGGTCGCTGGCGACCCGCTGCTCTCGTCGGACAAGGCACGGCAGCTGCTCAACGACGTTGACCTCACCTGGCGCCAGCGCAACGGCGATCGCGACATGCGCTTCGTCCTGCGCGACTCGTACACCACGGATCTGGAGCGCAGCGACAAGAGCAAGAACCGGCTGTCTTCGCTGTACTTCGACTACAAGTCGCTGGCCGATGGCTACGCGGTACGGCTGGGCCGGCAGTCGCCGCAAGGCGGCGGCGTGCTGGGTCGTTTTGACGGCGTGGCAGCAAGCTACCTGGTGCGCCCCAAGATCAAGCTGGGCGCCGTCGGTGGCATGCCTGCCGACAAGTATTTCGATTCCAGGCGCCGCTTCGCCGGCGTGTCGCTTGACGCCGAAGGGCTGCTGCCGAATTTCGGTGCCGGCCTGTACGCCATCCAGCAGCGCATCGACAGCGAGGTCGATCGGCAGGCGGTCGGCATCGAGATGCGCTACTTCAAAGGCGGCGCGTCGGTCTTTTCGCAGTTCGACTACGACACCGCAATCAAGGGTCTGAACATCGCCACCGTGCAAGGCACGCTGGTGCTCGAGGACGCCACCGTCTTCAACGTGCTGTACGACCGGCGCGCGCTGACGCTGCTGGCACTGGGCAATGCGCTGACCTTCGCCGACCCGGTGACGGGCGCGCTCTACAACCGCATCCAGGACAAGCTGACCGGGCCGCCGCCGCTGACCGTGCCCGAGCTGCGCGACCAGATCAAGCGCACGACGCCGTATGTGACGCAGGCTCAGGTCGGCGTCACGCGTCCGGTGACGCAGACCTGGCAGATCGGCGCCAGCGCGCAACTGATCAACACCGGCGCCATCCCCCCGGTGCCCGAGGTGGCCGGCTTCGAGAACGGGCGTCCGGCCACCGGCAACATCTACACGGTGAGCGGCCAGCTGATCGGTCTCAACCTGTACTCCAGCCGCGACACGCACGTCCTGTCGGGCACCGCGATCCACAGCCAGAGCCTGGATGGCATCCTCGTCTCCTACAATAACTCGTCGGTGCTCGCCGAGCATTGGCAGTTCGAGCCGTCGCTGCAGTACTACCGAGACCGCACGCCCGACGGCACGACGAAGAACCAGCGCTGGACCCCGGGGCTGCGCGTCACTTACCGTGGCTGGCAGCGCTGGGCCCTGGAGACAGGCGTGACGTACGAACTCGGCCGGACCACCCGCCTGACGCCCGACGCAACCGATCCCACGATCATCGTCACGACCCGCGAATCGTCCAACCGTGTCAACTACTCCCTCGGTGCCCGCTACGAGTTCTGACGCCGGGGAGCTGCCGACACTCACACTCACCGATCTTGCCTGCCGACGCGGCAGCCGGCTGTTGTTCCGCGGCGTGAACCTGCAGGTGCGGGCGCGGGAGAGCACCTGGCTTCGCGGGCGCAACGGGCGCGGCAAGACCAGCCTGCTGCGTCTCGCGGCGGGCCTGTCCGTCCCGGAATCGGGGCGCGTCTGCTGGGGCGGCGTCGACGTGCGGCGTGCATCCGGTTATGCCGCGGTGCGCGTCTACATCGGACACGCCAACGCATTGAAGGAAGACCTGACGGTGCTCGAATCGCTGCAGTTTCTTGCCCGCCTGCACGGCCGTGCGCACGATCGCGCTTCGCTGCGTGACGCGCTGGAGCGCGTGGGCATGGAATCGCGCGGCGATGCGGCGGTGCGCACGCTGTCGCAGGGCCAGCGTCGGCGCGCCGCGCTGGCGCGGTTGGCGCTGGAGCGCCGGGCCGCCCTGTGGATTCTCGACGAGCCTTACGACGCGCTCGATATCGACGGCATCGATGCGGTCAATCGATTGCTGCATGAACACCTCGCACGCGGCGGCAGCGTGTTGTTCACCAGTCACCTGCCCCCTGGCGGCGGCGCGCCGGATATGGCCGAATTCGACCTCGATGCCTTTGCCCCCCGATGAGCACGGCCTTCGCAGCGGTCTACGCCCGTGACCTGCGGCTCGCGCTGCGCCGCCGCGTGGAGGCGCTGCTGCCGGTGGTCTTCTTCGTCGTCGCGGTGAGCCTCTTTCCGGTGGGCGTGGGTCCCGAGCCGCAGACGCTGCGCTTGATCGCCGCCGGCGTGGTCTGGGTGTGCGCATTGCTCGCGTCCATGCTGTCGGTGGCCAACCTGTACGCGCTGGACCATGCCGACGGCTCGCTCGAGCAGATGCTGCTGTCGGGGCATCCGCCCACGCTGATCGCATCGGCCAAGGCCGCCGCGCACTGGACCATCACCGGCGCGCCGCTGGTGCTGGCCGCACCGGTGATCGGCCTGCTGTTCGACATGAGCGTGCCGGCGCTGACCACGCTGGTGGGGGCGCTGCTGCTCGGCACGCCGATCCTCAGCCTGCTCGGCGGCGTGGGCGCCGCGCTCACGCTGGGCTTGCGCAGCGCCGGCGTGCTGCTGATCCTGCTGATCCTGCCGCTGACGATTCCCGCGCTGATTTTCGGCAGCGGCGCGGTCGGCGCCGTGGACAGCGGCATTTCGGCGTCGGGGCATTTTTCGCTCTTGGGCGCGCTGTTGATCTTCACCGCGCTGATCGCGCCGCTGGCCACGGCGGTGGCATTGCGCATCGCGCTGGAATGACACCATGAGTTCCGTGCGCTGGACCACCTTCGCCGCACCGTCGCGCTTCTATGCGCTGGTGAACGCGATCAACCCGTGGCTGTGGGGTGTGGCCATCGTGCTTGCGCTGGGCGGGCTGTACATCGGCTTCTTCGTCGCACCGGTCGATGCCACGCAGGGCAACTCGTATCGGATCATCTTCATCCACGTGCCGGCGGCCTGGCTGTCGATGATCCTGTACCTGGCGATGGCGTTCTGGGCGGCGATCGGCTGGATGCTCAACGCGCGCATGGCCTCGATGCTGGCGCGCGCGATCGCGCCGACCGGTGCGATGTTCACGTTTCTCGCGCTGTGGACCGGCTCGTTCTGGGGCAAGCCGACCTGGGGCACCTGGTGGGTGTGGGATGCACGTCTGACGTCGGAACTGATTCTGCTGTTTCTGTATCTAGGCTACATCGCGCTGGTATCGTCGATCGACGACGTGGTGCGCGGCGACAAGGCGGGTGCGGTGCTGGCACTGGTGGGCGCGGTCAACGTGCCAATCATTTATTTCTCGGTGGTGTGGTGGAACACCTTGCACCAGGGCGCCACCATCAGCATGACGGCAGCGCCGAAAATGGCGCAGACCATGCTGCTGGCTATGCTTCTGATGATGTTCTCGTTCTGGGCCTATGCGTTCGCGGTCGTCTTCACCCGCGCGCAGGCGCTGGCGCTGGAGCGCGAGCGCCACACCGACTGGGCGCGGGCGCTCGTGGGCGGTAAGGAGATGAAATGAGCTGGGGCAGCCCCGCAGAGTTCTTTGCCATGGGCGGTTACGGGCTCTACGTGTGGGGCGCGTACGCTGTGTGCCTGGCCGCGATGCTGGTCGAGCCCTGGCTGGCGCGGCGCCAGCGGCACCAGGCATTGATCGACGTCACCCGCGAGCCGGAGCAATCGACATGAAACCCCGCCACAAACGATTGGCCCTGATCGGCGGCATCGTCGCCGCCGTTGGCGTGGCCACCGCGCTGGTGCTCAACGCGTTCCAGAGCAACCTCGTGTTCTTCTACTCGCCGTCGCAGGTGGCGGCCAAGGAGGCGCCGTTGAACCGCACGTTTCGCATCGGCGGCCTGGTAAAGGAAGGCAGCGTCAAGCGCGACGGCACCGACGTGCAGTTCGTCGTCACCGATACCGCACAGACCGTCCCGGTGACCTACCGCGGCATCCTGCCCGACCTGTTCAAGGAGGGCAAAGGCGTGGTCGCACAAGGCCAGATGCGCGACGACGGCGTGTTCGTCGCGCGCGAGGTGCTGGCCAAGCACGACGAGAACTACATGCCGCCCGAGGCGAGCGAGGCGGTGAAGCGCGCCACGCAGACCAACGGCAAGATCGCCGGTTCGGTGGTCGGCGGAGACAAGAAGTGAGCGCCGCTCGGCCGCTCCGGAGGCCTTGGCTTCGGCCGGCGCTACGCGCCTTCACATCGCTTCGCGATGTGAGCCTGCGCCGCAACCTTCGGTTTTCGCTCCCCCTCGGGGGGAGCGAGCCCGGACGTGGCCCGTCCCTGCGGACGGGCCACGCCTGGCGAGCGCCTGGCCCCTCTGCGGGCCAGGCGGCGCGAAGCGCCAAGGGGGCCACATGATCCCCGAGCTTGGCCAGGTCGCCTGCCTGCTGGCGCTCGCCGTGGCGCTGGTGCAAGGCACGCTGCCGATCGCCGGTGCGGCGCGCGGCAACCGTTCATGGATGGCGCTGGCGCGACCGGCGGCACAGACCCAGTGCCTGCTGATCGTGTTCGCCTTCGCGGCGCTGGCGCTTTCGTTCGCGCACAACGACTTCTCGGTGCTGTACGTGGCGCAGAACTCCAACTCGGCGCTGCCGCTGCACTACCGGCTGGCCGGCGTGTGGGGCGGCCACGAAGGCTCGCTGCTGCTGTGGCTGCTGATGCTCAACCTGTGGATGCTGGCGGTGTCGCAGTTCAGCTCGCACCTGCCCGAGGCCGTGGTGGCGCGCATCCTCGCGGTGATGGGCCTGGTCAGCATGGGCTTCCTGCTGTTCATGCTGCTCACGTCCAATCCGTTCGATCGCCTGTTGCCGGCGGCCGCCGACGGGCGCGACCTGAACCCGTTGCTGCAGGACCCGGGCATGGTGTTCCATCCGCCGATGCTCTACATGGGCTATGTCGGTTTCTCGGTGGCCTTTGCGTTCGCCATCGCGGCGCTGATCGGCGGCAACCTCGACGCTACCTGGGCGCGCTGGACGCGGCCGTGGACCACCGCGGCGTGGATCTTCCTCACGCTGGGCATCGCACTGGGCAGCTGGTGGGCGTATTACGAGCTCGGCTGGGGCGGCTGGTGGTTTTGGGATCCGGTGGAAAACGCCTCCTTCATGCCGTGGCTGGTGGGCACCGCGCTGATCCACTCGCTCGCGGTGACCGAAAAACGCGGTGCGTTCAAGTCGTGGACCGTCCTGCTGGCGATCATGGCGTTCTCGCTGTCGCTGCTCGGCACGTTCCTGGTGCGCTCGGGCGTGTTGTCGTCGGTGCACGCGTTCGCCACCGACCCCAAGCGCGGCCTGTTCATTTTGGCCTTCCTGGTGATCGTGATCGGCGGCTCGCTGATGCTCTATGCATGGCGCGCGCCGCAGGTGGGATTGGGAGCGCGCTTCTCGCTGCTGTCTCGCGAGTCGCTGCTGCTCACCAACAACGTGATGCTCGTCGTGGCGATGGCCACCGTGCTGCTCGGCACGCTGTACCCGCTGGTGCTGGACGCGCTCGGCATGGGCAAGATCTCGGTCGGCCCGCCCTATTTCGACAGCGTGTTCGTGCCGCTGATGGTGCCGATCGTGTTCCTGATGGGCGTGGGTCCGTTGGCGCGATGGCGACAGGCGCAAGTGCCCGATCTCGCGCGACGCCTGCGCTGGGCGCTGGGGCTCACCGTGCCGGCGGCGCTGGCCACCGGCTGGGCGGCCGGCAAAATCAGCGCCCTCGCGACACTCGGCTTCGCGATGGCCTGGTGGATCGTGTTCGCCGTGGGCACCGACCTGTTTGAACGTCTCAAGGTCGGCAGCGGCATCGGCGGCAGCGTCTGGAATCGCGTGCGCCAGCTGCCGCGCGCGATGCTCGGCATGATGGTGGCGCACCTCGGCGTGGCGGCATTCGCCTTCGGCGTCAGCATGGTCAAGACCTACGAGGTGGAGCGCGACCTCAAGATGGACATCGGCGAGACGACCGAGATCGCCGGCTACGTGTTCACCTACCGTGGCGTGCGCGACGTCAACGGCCCCAACTACGTGGCCGCGCAGGGCCTGGTCGAAGTCACGCGCAACGGCAAGCCGGTGGCAACCATGCGCCCCGAGAAGCGCATCTACCGCGTGCAGCAAAACCCGATGACCGAGGCGGCCATCGACACCGGCTTCACGCGCGACCTCTATGTGTCGCTCGGCGAGCCGGTGGGCAACACCGCGTGGATCGTGCGTGTGTACTACAAGCCCTTCGTCGACTGGATCTGGGGCGGCTGCGTGCTGATGGCGCTCGGTGGCCTGCTCGCCGCGACCGACCGGCGTTACCGCGCCACGCAGCGTGAACGCGAGCGCACCGGCACACAACCGTTGGCCACGCCCGCACGATGAAGAGCCTGCGTTTCATCATCCCGCTGGCGATCTTTCTGGTGCTGGTGGGTTTTCTCGCCGCCGGTCTCAAGCTTGATCCGCGCGCGGTGCCGTCACCGCTGATCGGCAAGCCGGCGCCCAGCTTCACGCTTCCGCGCCTCGACGACCCCGCCACGCAGTTGCAGCGCGACGCGATGCTCGGCAAGGCCTGGGTGCTGAACGTGTGGGCGTCATGGTGCGGGCCGTGCCGCGACGAACACCCGCACATCGTGGCGTTCGCCAGGACCAAGCGGGCGCCGCTGATCGGCCTCAACTACAAGGACAAGCGCGACGACGCGCAGGCCTGGCTCAGGCAGCTCGGCGATCCGTACGACCTGTCGTTGTCCGATCTCGATGGCCGCGTCGGCATCAACTTCGGCGTGTACGGCGTGCCGGAGACCTTCGTGATCGACAAGGCCGGCGTGATCCGCTTCAAGCACGTCGGTCCGATGACGGCCGAGATCCTGCAACAGCGCGTCGTGCCCCTGCTGAAGGAACTGACGAACGACGGGCCGCTCCCGAGTTCGTTGCCGCCCTCGGGGGGCGGGACGCCGCAGGTGACCCAGGGGGCGAAGAGTGGCTAGGTGGTTCATGCTGCTGCTGTGCGCGCTGTTGAGCGTGGCCCATGCGAAGGAGGCCGCGCCCGCGGCCGCCGATCCGGTGCTCGAGGCGCGCATGCAGAAGATCGCCATCGAGCTGCGCTGCCTGGTGTGCCAGAACCAGACCATCGCCGACTCGCCCGCCGGACTGTCAGATGACCTGCGGCGCGAGATCCGCGAGCAACTGCAGCGCGGCGCCACCGACGAGCAGGTGGTGCAGTACATGACCGATCGCTACGGCGACTTCATCCGCTACCGGCCGCCGGTGAAGGGCAGCACGGTCGCGCTGTGGGTGGGGCCGCTGGTGCTGCTGGTGGGCGGCATCGGCGTTCTGGTGTTCGCACTGCGCCGCCGCACGCGGCTCGCGCCCGATCGATTCGAGCCCGACGACGATCCGGCCGAGGAGGCGCGTTGACCGCCTTTGTGCTGATCGCGCTGGCCATGGCGCTGGCCACCGTGCTGCTGCTGACGCGCCCGTTGTGGTGGTCGCGGAAGCAACCGGTCGGCGAAGGCGAAGACGCTGCCGTCGAGACCACGCGCAGCCCGCTGCCGATGCTGGCCGGTCTGTCCAGTTTCGTCATCGCACTGCTCGGCGCCGGCTACGTGCTGGTGGGTGCGCCGCTGGCGCTCGATCCGCAGGTGCGCACGGCCGCATCGAACGGCCAGGGCGAGATCACCTTCGAGCAGATCGAAGCGATGACGCAGAGGCTCGCCGACCGCCTGAAGCAGCAGCCCGACGATCCCACCGGCTGGGCCATGCTGGGCCGCTCGTACGCCGTGCTGGGCCGCCACGCCGACGCGTTGCCGGCGTTCAAGCAGGCGCTGACCTTGAAGCCCGACGACGCCAACCTGCTGACCGACTATGCCGACGCGCTGGCGGTGGTGAACGGGCGCAACCTCGAAGGCGAACCGAGCCAGCTGATCGCGCGCGCGCTCGAGATGGACCCCAACAACCTGAAGGCGCTTTCGCTGGCCGGCACCGCGGCGTACCTGCGCAAGGACTTCGCCGGTGCACTGCGCCATTGGGACAAGCTGGCGCAGTTGGCGCCCGACAGCGACTTCGTGCGCCAGATCCAGCGCGGCATCGACGAGGCACGGCGCCAGGCGGGCACGCCTGCGCCTGCCGCGCAGGCGCAAGCGCCCGGCGCTGCGGCCAGCGCGGGCGCCACCGCATCCGTCAGCGGAACGGTGACGCTGGCCAAGGCGCTCGCAGGCAAGGCGGCGCCGGACGACACGGTGTTCGTGTTCGCGCGCGCGGCCGCCGGCTCGCGCGTGCCGCTGGCCATCCTGCGCAGACAGGTGAAGGACCTGCCGCTCAAGTTCACGCTCGACGACAGCATGGCGATGTCGCCGGCGGCCAAGCTGTCGGGCTCGCCCCAGGTGATCGTCGGAGCGCGCATCAGCAAGAGCGGCGGCGCGCTGGCCCAGCCCGGCGACCTGCAAGGCCTGTCTGCGCCGGTGAGCCTGGGCACCGGCGGATTGATCATCGAGATCAGCCAGGTCGTCGGCCCCTAGTCCGTCGTCCGGGCTCGGCCGGCGAACGGCGTAGAATCGGCCACCGGGCCTGCGAACGCGCGCCCGGTATTTTTTTGTCCGCCGCCCGGCGCCCAAGGTGCGCCACTCCATGGAAATCTTCGACTACGACAACATCCTGCTGCTGCCGCGCAAGTGCCGGGTGAGCAGCCGCAGCGAGTGCGACACCTCGGTGGAGTTCGGCGGCCGGCGCTTCGTGCTGCCGGTGGTGCCGGCCAACATGAAGACGGTGCTCGACGAGTCGATCGCCGAGATGCTGGCGCGCACCGATCACTTCTATGTGATGCATCGCTTCGACCTCGACAACGTGGCGTTCGCGCGCCGCATGCGCGAGCGCAAGCTGTTCGTGTCGATCAGTTCGGGCGTCAAGGCGAGCGACCACCAGACGATCGATCGCTTGGCCGCCGAAGGCCTCGGCGCCGACTACATCACGATCGACATCGCGCACGGCCATGCCGACAGCGTGCGCCGCACGATCGAGCACATCAAGCAGAAGCTGCCGGACACGTTCGTGATCGCGGGCAACGTCGGCACGCCCGAGGCGGTGATCGACCTCGAGAACTGGGGCGCCGACGCCACCAAGGTGGGCATCGGACCGGGCAAGGTCTGCATCACGCGTCTGAAGACCGGCTTCGGCACCGGCGGCTGGCAACTGAGTGCGCTCAAGTGGTGCGCGCGCGTGGCCACCAAACCGATCGTCGCCGACGGCGGCATCCGCCACCACGGCGACATCGCCAAGAGCGTGCGTTTCGGTGCGGCGATGGTGATGATCGGCTCGCTGTTCGCCGGCCACGAGGAAAGTCCGGGCCAGACAGTGGAGGTCGACGGCAAGCTCTACAAGGAGTACTACGGCTCGGCCAGCGACTTCAACAAGGGCGAGTACAAGCACGTGGAAGGCAAGCGCATCCTCGAGCCGATCAAGGGCCAGTTCGCCGACACGCTGCGCGAGATGCGCGAAGACCTGCAGAGCTCGATCAGTTATGCCGGCGGCCGTTTGCTGGCCGACCTGCGCAAGGTGAACTACGTGATCCTCGGCGGCGAGAATGCCGGCGAACACCTGTTCATGTAGCCTCACGCGCCGGTATGACGCTGCCTGCCCTGCCCAAATCCTTCGAACCCGCCGCCATCGAGGCGCGCTGGGCGCCGCTGTGGGAACAAAGCGGCGTCTACGAGCCGACGCTCGATCCGGCCAAGCCGTCGTTCTGCATCCAGCTGCCGCCGCCCAACGTCACCGGCACGATGCACATGGGCCACGCGTTCCAGCACACGCTGATGGACACGCTGGCGCGCTATCACCGCATGCGGGGCTTCAACACGCTGTGGGTGCCGGGCACCGACCATGCCGGCATCGCCACGCAGATCGTCGTCGAGCGCCAGTTGCAGGAGGCGGGGCTTTCGCGCCGCGACATGGGCCGCAAGAACTTCGTGGCCCAGGTGTGGGACTGGAAGAAGACCTCGGGCGCCACCATCACGCAGCAGATGCGCCGCATGGGCGACAGCGTGAGCTGGAAGCACGAGTACTTCACGATGGACGAGCGGCTGTCTGCCATCGTCACCGACACCTTCGTGCGCCTGTACGACGAAGGCCTGATCTACCGCGGCAAGCGGCTGGTCAACTGGGATCCGGTGCTGAAGTCGGCGGTGTCCGACCTGGAGGTGGTGTCGGAGGAGGAAGACGGCCAGCTCTGGTTGATCCGCTATCCGCTGGTGGGTGCCCAAGGCCATCTCACGGTCGCCACCACGCGGCCGGAGACGATGCTCGGCGACACCGCGGTGATGGTGCATCCCGATGACGAGCGTTATGCCAAGCTGGTGGGCGCCCGCGTGCAGCTGCCGCTGACGGACCGCGAGATCCCGGTGATCGCCGATGCGTATGTCGATCGCGAATTCGGCACCGGCGTGGTCAAGGTGACGCCGGCGCACGATCACAACGACTATGCGGTGGGTCAGCGACATAACCTGCCGTTGGTGGGTGTGCTCAACCTCGATGCCACCTTGAACGACAACGCGCCCGAGGCCTACCGCGGGCTCGACCGCTTCGCCGCGCGCAAGAAGATCGTCGCCGATCTGCAGGCGCAGGGGCTGCTGGAAGAAACGCGCAAGCACAAGCTCACCGTGCCGCGCTGCGAGCGCACCGGCCAGATCGTCGAGCCGATGCTCACCGACCAGTGGTTCGTCGCGATGACCAAGCCGGGACGCGACGGCACGTCGATCGCGGCCAAGGCGATCCGCGCGGTCGAGACCGGCGAGGTGAAGTTCTATCCGGAGCAATGGGTCAACACCTACAACCAGTGGATGCACAACATCCAGGACTGGTGCATCTCGCGCCAACTGTGGTGGGGCCACCAGATCCCTGCGTGGTACGGCACGGGTGGTGAGCTCTTCGTCGGCCGCGACGAGGCCGAGGCGCGCTCGCGGGCTCAGGCGGCGGGCTACGGCGGCGCGCTGGCGCGTGACGAGGACGTTCTCGACACCTGGTACAGCTCGGCGCTGGTGCCGTTCTCGACGCTCGGTTGGCCGGAGAAGACGCTCGAACAGGACTTGTTCCTGCCCTCCTCGGTGCTCGTCACCGGCTACGACATCATCTTCTTCTGGGTGGCCAGGATGATCATGATGACGACGCACTTCACCGGCAAGGTGCCGTTCAGGCACGTCTACATCCACGGCCTGGTGCGCGACTCGCATGGCCACAAGATGAGCAAGAGCGAAGGCAATGTGCTCGATCCGGTGGACCTGATTGACGGCATCGCGCTGCAGCCGCTGCTCGACAAGCGCGTCACCGGCCTGCGCAAGCCCGAGACCGCGCCGGCGATCCGCGAGAACACGAAGAAGGAGTTCCCGCAGGGCATCCCGGGTTACGGCGCCGACGCGCTGCGCTTCACGTTCGCCGCGCTTGCCACGCTGGGTCGCAACATCAACTTCGACAGCAAGCGCTGCGAGGGCTACCGCAACTTCTGCAACAAGCTCTGGAACGCCACCAAGTTCGTGCTGATGAACTGCGAGGGCCAGGACTGCGGACTGATGGAGCACACCAAGGCGGATTGCGAGCCTGGCGGCAAGGCCCACGGATACGCCAGCTTCTCGCAGGCCGATCGCTGGATCACCGGTGAGCTGCAGCGCGTGGAGGCCGCGGTGGCCGAGGGCTTTGCCGAGTACCGGCTCGACAACGTGGCCAACGCGATCTACCAGTTCGTCTGGGACGAGTATTGCGACTGGTACATCGAGATCGCCAAAGTGCAGCTCGCCAACGGCAGCATCGCGCAGCAGCGCGCGACGCGCCGCACGCTGATCCGCACGCTCGAGACCGTGCTGCGTCTGTTGCACCCGGTGGCGCCGTTCATCACGGCCGAGTTGTGGGAGCGCGTGTCGGTGGTTGCCGGACGGCGCACCGAAGGCTCCAGCGACAGCATCGTCACGGCGCGTTATCCGCAGGCCGAGCTGCACAAGGTCGACCCGGCGGCCGATGCCTGGGTCGGCAAGTTGAAGGGGCTGATGTTTTCCGTACGCAGCCTGCGCAGCGAACTGAACCTGCGGCCCGACCAGCGTGTGCCGCTCCACGCGGTGGGCGATGCGGCGTTTGTCGACGAAGTGGCGCCGCTGCTCAAGTCGGTGATGGGCCGTGTGTCGGAGGTCAAGACCTTCGGCGACGACGCGGCGTTCGGCTCAGCGGCCGCGCATGCACCGATGGCGGTGGCCGGCGCGACCAAGCTCGCGCTCGTGGTGCCGATCGATGTGAACGCCGAACTCGCGCGCATCGGCAAGGAGATCGATCGGCTGCAAGGCGAGATCGGCAAGGCCGAGACCAAGCTGAACAACCCGAGCTTCGTGCAGCGCGCGCCGGCCACGGTCGTCGAACAGGAGCGCCTGCGCGTGGCCGAGTTCAGGCAGGTGCTTCGCCGGCTCGAAGATCAACGGGGTCGTCTGGGGACGTCGGCCTGAACTCGGCGCGCGCCGCCGTCGCCGACAGCAGCTCGTCGATGCGCCGCGCCACCGCCCACGCGCTGCGGATGCGCGATTCGCGTGTGGTGCTGGCCACACGCGGCGTCACCTGCAGCGTGTCGACATCGTGCAGCGGCCGGCCGGGATCGAGCATGCCGGGCTCCAGGCTGTCGAACCACGCGGCGGCCATGCGGCCCGAGGTCAGCACCTCGGCCAGCGCCATCTCGTCGAACAGACTCGAGTGCGCGATGCTCACCAGCACCTGGTTGGGCTTGCACGACGGCAGGAAACGCTCGCCCAGCAGGCCGTGGTAGCGCGAGAAGTACGTGAGCATCACGCACACCGCGTCGGACTGCTCCATCAGCTCGCGCAGGCCCAGCGGCTCCACGCGCCAGCGGTTCCACAAGCCATCGGACACGTGCACCGCCGGGTCGTAGCCGACCACGCGCGAGCCGAACGTGGCCAACAGTTGCGCCAACGGCCGCGCCGCGGGCGTCATGCCCACCAAGCCGACCGTGGCACCACCGAGCTCGCGGCCGACCAGCAGGCCCTCGGCGCTGAGCACCGGCACTCGACGCAGCATCTGCAGCAGCGCGCCGATCATGAACTCGGCCTCGGCGGCGGCGCTGGCGTTGATCGGGCGCACCACCTCCACGCCGGCACGGGCGCAGGCATCGGTGTCGATGTTCTCGGCGCCTGAACTCAGGCGGCCCACCGCGCGCAGCACGGGCGCGTAGTGCAGCACCTGGCTGTCCACGGCCACGGCCGGCGGAATGATCATCGCGCGCACGTTGAACAACGCCTGGCGGAATGCCCGCGGGTCACGTGCGAGGTCGGGCGCGTACCGCACGGCATGACGCGCCACGAGCCAATGCATGACCTCCGGTTCCAGCGGCTCGACGATCAGAACATCCATGCGCAATCCGGCTTACGCGCAGAGCAAGAGTGCCCGATCCGCGTGCCAGAATCCCCCATCTCGGTCCCAACGATTTTATGTAAGCGTATGTTGGTCAATAAGGCCATTTTCCCTGTAGCAGGCCTGGGCACACGATTCCTCCCTGCCACCAAGGCGCAGCCGAAGGAAATGCTGCCCGTGGTGGACAAACCCCTGATCCAGTACGCCGTGGAAGAGGCCTATGCCGCCGGTGTCAGAGAGATGATCTTCGTGACCGGCCGCCACAAACGGCCCATCGAAGACCACTTTGACATGACGTTCGAGCTCGAGGTAGCCCTTGAACAAGCGGGTAAGCAAGAGTTACTGGACGTGGTGCGCCGGGTCAAGCCGGACGACATGGAGTGCATCTATGTGCGCCAAGCCCAGGCGCTGGGCCTGGGTCACGCCGTGCTGTGCGGCCAGAGGCTGGTCGGCAACGAGCCGTTCGCGGTGCTGCTGGCCGACGACCTGATGGTCGGCGAGCCGCCGGTGCTGAAACAGATGGTTGACCGCTTCCAGCATTGGCGTGCGTCGATCATCGCGGTACAGGAGGTGCCCCCGGAGCACACCAGGCGCTACGGCATCGTGGCGGGGACCCCGGTCGATGAGCGCCTCGTCGACGTGACCCGCATCGTCGAGAAGCCGGCCCCCGAAGTCGCGCCGTCACGCCTGGGCGTGGCCGGGCGCTACATCCTGACGCCCGGCGTGTTCCATGAGATCCTCAACCAGCCGCGGGGGGTGGGCGGCGAGATCCAGCTCACCGACGGGATCTCGTCCCTGCTGCGCCGCGAGAAGGTGTTTGCGTACCGGTACGCCGGGCGCCGCTACGACTGCGGCAGCAAGGACGGCTTTCTGCAGGCCAATGTCGAGCTCGCGCTCGAGCACCCCGAGCTCGGGGCGGGGTTCCGGGAGTACCTGCGCGATCTGAAGATGTGAGGCGCCCGGGCGGCGTCGGCGCTCAACGCCGCTTCAGGTAGTGCACGAACTCGTCGGCCGCGCTCGATTGTTCGAGCAGCTCGTTGCCAGTCTGGCGAGCAAAGGCCTGGAAGTCGCGCATCGAGCCCGGATCGGTCGCCAGCACCTTCAGCACGTCACCGCTCTTCATCTCGGCCAACGCCTTCTTGGCCTTGAGGATCGGCAGCGGGCAGTTCAGGCCGCGCGCATCGAGTTCTTTCTGGGCTTGCATCAGCGCCACCCGGCCGCCCGAAGGCGATGACACGCCCCCTCGGGGGGCAGCGAACGAAGTGAGCGTGGGGGTCGTTTCATCCTGGCTCTCGGTGGAGGCGCGATTTTACGGGCGACGCCTGAAATCCATGAACTTCGGCTCGTGGCCACGGGTGCGCAGCCAGTCGGCCAGCGCATAACCGGTACCTGCCGGCCAGCAGACGATGTCGGCCGGCTGGAACAGCTTGTACTCGGCCAGTTCGGGCGACAAGCGCACCTCCCCGCGCGCCAGCGCGTGGTAGGCGATGATCACCTGGTTCATGCGTTCGAACTCGTAGACGCCGATCAGCTTGAGCGCATCGACCTGCAGCGAAGTCTCCTCCATCACCTCGCGCCGGATGCCCGCTTCGGGCGATTCGCCGGCCTCCATGAAGCCGGTGATCAGCGCGAAGATGCGGCCGGTCCACGCCGCATTGCGCGCCAGCAGCACGCGCCCGTCGCGGTCGGCGCACTCGATCACCGCGGCCAACACCGGCGTCGGATTGTTCCAGTGGGTCCAGTTGCAGGCCGGACAGCGCAGCCGGGTCTTCTCGCCGCCGTCTTCCATCTGCGCGAGCGGCTGCAAAGCGGTCGCGCATTGCGGACAGAAGCGGAACTCCGTTGCCATGGTCAGCGCCGCTCGGCCGCCCGAAAGCGCCGATGCGCCCCCTCGGGGCCGAGCGCGGACAGGAACAGTCCGGTGGACTGTTCCTGCCTGGTGAGGGGCTGGCCGCTTGCGGCCAGCGCGCCCTGCAAGGGCAGCGAACGAAGTGAGCGTGGCGGTTGCATCTACGCAGGGAACACGCCGGTCGACAGATAGCGGTCGCCGCGGTCGCACACCACGAACACGATGGTGGCGTTTTGCACTGCCGCCGCCACACGCAGCGCGACCCAGCAGGCGCCGGCCGCCGAGATGCCACCGAACAAGCCCTCTTCGCGCGCCAGCCGACGCGCCATCTCCTCGGCATCGGCTTGCGACACCAGGATCAGCTCGTCCACCGCCTTGGGGTCGTAGATCTTCGGCAGGTACTCCTGCGGCCACTTGCGGATGCCGGGAATGCGCGACCCCTCGGCCGGCTGCGCGCCGATGATGCGCACCGCCGGGTTCCTCTCGCGCAGGTAGCGGCTCACGCCGGTGATGGTGCCGGTCGTGCCCATCGCGCTGACGAAGTGCGTGATGCGCCCATCGGTCTGGCGCCACAGCTCCGGCCCGGTGGTCTCGTAGTGGATGCGCGGGTTGTCGGCGTTGGCAAACTGGTCGAGCACGCGGCCCTTGCCCTCTTTTTGCATTTGCTCGGCGAGGTCGCGTGCGTATTCCATGCCTCCGGAGCGAGGCGTGAGGATCATCTCGGCGCCAAACGCCTTCATCGTCTGCGCGCGCTCCACCGACAGGTCTTCGGGCATCACGAGCACCATGCGATAGCCGCGGATGGCCGCCGCCATGGCCAGCGCAATGCCGGTGTTGCCGGACGTCGCCTCGATCAACGTGTCGCCGGGCTTGATGTCGCCGCGTTCCTCGGCGCGACGGATCATGCTGATCGCGGGACGGTCCTTGACCGAGCCGGCCGGGTTGTTGCCCTCGAGCTTGCCCAGGATCACGTTGCCGCGCTCGGCGTTGGCGGCACCGGGCACACGCTGCAGGCGCACCAGCGGCGTGTGGCCGATGGCGTCTTCGATGGTGGGATAGTCGGGTGTCAAGCTGAAGGCCTTCAAGCGGCACGCGTCGACATGCATTGTGGCAGCGCGCACCGGCCCACGCAGACGTGCATGCCATAATCCGCCGCGCCTCGAGCGTTCGCATCCACCTCTTGCAGCCCGGGTGGCGAAATCGGTAGACGCAGGGGACTCAAAATCCCCCGCCGCAAGGCGTGCCGGTTCGAGTCCGGCCCCGGGCACCACACACGATGCTTCCACTGCCTCCGGTCACCCAGGCGCTGATGCTGATTTGCACGGCCGTGTTCGCCTTGAACTACCTGGTGCCGATGATCGGCCTGTGGTTCGCGCTGTGGCCCCTGGGCAGCGGGCAGTTCGCGCCGTGGCAGGTCCTCAGCTACGCATTCCTGCACGGCGACCTGGTGCACCTGTTCTTCAACATGCTGGGCATCTGGATGTTCGGCTCCGAGCTCGAGCGCCTGTGGGGCCAGAAACGCTACATCCAGATGCTGGTGGCCGGTGCCATCGCCGCCGCGCTGGTACAGATGGTGTTCAACCTCGTCGTGGGCTCGCGCGCACCGATGGTGGGTGCATCGGGGGCGCTGTTCGGGCTGCTGCTGTGCTACGGCATGCTGTTTCCCAACCGCACCATCATGCCGCTGTTCCCGCCGATCCCGATGAAGGCGCGCACCTTCGTCATCGTGTTCGGCGCGCTCGAGTTGGTGCTCGGCGTGGCCGGCGCCACCGGCGTGGCGCACTTTGCGCACCTCGGCGGCATGCTGGGCGCCTGGCTTCTGCTCTTGTATTGGCGCGGCCGCCTGCCGTTCAGCCGCCGCCGCTGATCGAGCCGAAGCCACAACGGCCGCCAGGCCGTTGCGGTGCAGGCTGACTTCGCGCAGCGAAGTCAAGGTGCGAAGCACCGGCCGGAACCACAACGGCCGCCAGGCCGTTGCGGCGTAGGCTAACTTCGCGCAGCGAAGTTAAGGCGCGCAGCGCCGGCCGAAGCCAAAGCCGCATTGGCGGCATGCCCAAGCCGCCCTCTCGGGGATGACAAGCCACGGGTTTGGGATCATCCTGTCGACGAGAGGGCCGCGAGTGCCCCGGGGAGTCGGTCATGGACAGGCGCCTTAGCACCGGATGTCGGTTCAGCGGTTGGCACGGCCGCCTTCGCCTGGTGCTGATGCTCGTCGCCGCCTGGCTGGCACCGCAGATCGCACCGGCACAGACCCTCGACGTGGCCACGCAGTCGCGGCTGCTCAACCGCGCCGCAACCGCCGTGGTGGGCGTGCGGGCCAAGGCGGTGGAGGACGCGCGCTCCAACCGCACGCTGGGCAGCGCGCGCCAGGGCTCGGGCGTGGTCATCGACAACGAGGGCTTGGTGCTGACCATCGGCTACCTGATCCTCGAGGCCGACCAGGTGCAGATCGTCACCGACGACGAACGCGTGATCCCGGGCCGCGTGGTGGGCTACGACATGGTGACCGGGTTCGGCCTGGTGCAGGCGCTGACGCCGTTGCGCATTGAGGCCGCGCCGATGGGTCGGTCCGTGCGGCTCGAGCAGCACGAGCCGCTGATGATCGCCAGCGGCGGAGAGGCCGGCGCGGTGAGCGCGGCGCGTTTGGTGTCGCGCCGCGCCTTCGCCGGCTATTGGGAGTACCGCATCGAAGGCGCGCTGTTCACCGCACCGGCGCGGCCCGATCACAGCGGTGCCGGGCTGTTCAATGCGAACGGCGAGTTGGTAGGCATCGGATCGCTGATCGTAGCGTACGCCATGGGCAACGATCATCCGCGCTTGCCGGGCAACATGTTCGTGCCGATCGACTTGCTGCCGCCGATCATCGACGAGCTGCGCAGCAGCGGCACCACCGCGGCCAGCCGCAGAGCGTGGATGGGGGTCAACTGCGTCGAGGAGGACGGTCACGTCAAGGTGGTGCGCGTCAACGACGACAGCCCGGCCGACGTGGCCGGCCTGCAGGAGGGTGACCGCATCCTGCGCATCGATGGCGAAGCGGTGCGCACGCTGGACGAGCTGTGGACCACGCTGTGGCGCAACGGCCCGGCCGAACGCGAGGTGAAGCTGGAGATCCAGCGCGAAGGCAGTCCGCAGACGGTGAAGGTGTTCACCGTCGAGCGGGCCAAGACGCTCAGGCGCTCGCAGGGGGTTTGACCCGCACACCGCGCAGCGCCGCCTCGACGTCGGGATAACGCAGCGCGAGCTTGAGCTCTCGCTTCATGCGCGTGTTGTCGAGCCGGCGCGACTCGCGCAGGAAGCTCATGCGCGCCGCGCCGAGGTGCGCCGCCGCCTCGGCGCGCGTCAGGCGCGGCACGCGCGGCAGGCCGCACAGATCGGCCACGCGGTCCAGGTGCTCGCCGAGCAGCGACGCGCTGTCGTCGTTGACGTGGATCGTGCGTGGTGTGGGGCCGCGCAGCAGCGCAGCCACACAAGCGCGCGCCAGGTCGTCGGCATGGATGTGGTTGGTGAACACGTCCTCGCCGGTCACCAGGGCGGGCCTGGCGCGCCGCACGCGCTCGCGCGGGTCGCCGTCGGGTCGATCGAGCGCGTAGATGCCCGGCACGCGCAGCACCGTGACGCGCAAGCGCAGCGCACGCGCGAACGCGCGAACGCAGCCTTCGGCAAACACACGACGGCGCGCTCGATCGGTGAGCGGATGGACGGCACGCGTCTCTCGCACCCAAGCGCCGCCGCAATCGCCATAGACGCCGCTGGTGCTGGCGTAGACCAGCCGCTGCACGCTGCCGCCGCGTGCCAGTGCGCGCAGCAACGCCAGCGTGCGCGGATCGTCGGTGCCGGCGCCGGGCGGCGGCGCGAGATGCAGCACCGCATCGGCGAGGTTGGCCAGGCGCGCCAGGGTCGACGGCCGATCGAGGTCGCCCCGCAAAGGCACGGCGCCGGCGGCACGCAGCATGCCGATGCGATCGGGCGACGAGGTCAGCGCCATCACCTGCCAGCGGCCGCGCAACAAGCGCAGCACGCGCAGGCCGACGTCGCCGCAGCCCACGATCAGCAGGCGCGGCTGCCGCAGGCGCCTTGGGGTCTGGGGAGACATCGATCAGACGGTCGCAAGCGGGGGGCTTGGGGGCACGGGCACAATGCAGGGTGAATTCCAGTGTAGAGGCACGCGCAACGTTTCCGCGCGCGGCCGAAATCCAGCCGATGAGCATCACCGTCATCGTGCGCCCGGCCGAACGCAGCTTTCAGGTCGAACGCGACGAACCCATCCTGACCGCCGCCATCCGTGCCGGCATCGGACTGCCCTATGGCTGCAAGGACGGCGCCTGCGGCACGTGCAAGAGCCGGCTGCTGGAAGGTCGGGTCATCCACGGCGCGCACCAGCTCAAGGCCTTGTCGGTGGCCGAGGAGGATGCCGGACTGATCCTGCCGTGCTGCGCCACGCCGCAGACCGATTGTGTGATCGAGGCGCGCATGGTGCCTGGCGCCGGCGAGCATCCGGTGGTGCGCATGCCGTGCCGGGTGATGGCCATGGAGCGTCGGGCGCCCGACGTGCTCGTGCTGAGGCTTCAGCTGCCGGCCAACCAGGCGTTGCGCTATCGCGCCGGCCAGTACATCGAGTTCATCCTCAAGGATGGGACGCGGCGCAGCTATTCGATCGCCACCGCGCCGGGGCAGCTCGGCACGCCTCCCGCGATCGAGCTGCACCTGCGCCACATGCCGGGCGGCGTGTTCACCGACCATGTCTTCGGCGCCATGAAGGAAAAAGAGATCCTGCGCATGGAAGGGCCCTACGGCAGCTTCTTCCTGCGCGAGGACTCCGACAAGCCGATCGTGCTGCTGGCCTCGGGCACCGGGTTCGCGCCGATCAAGGCGATCATCGAACACATGCGCGCCCACGACATGCGCCGACCCGCGGTGTTGTACTGGGGTTGCCGGTCGCGCGTCGACCTGTACCTGCACGAATGGGCCGATGCCACCGCGCAATCGATACCGACCCTGCGCTACGTCCCGGTGTTGTCCGAGCCGCGCGCCGACGACGGCTGGCGCGGCCGCATCGGACTCGTGCACGAAGCGGTGATGCACGACCTGCCCGATCTGTCGGGTCATCAGGTCTATGCCTGTGGCACGCCGATCATGGTGGAGTCGGCGCGGCGCGACTTCGTGGCACGCTGCAAGCTGCCGGACGAGGAGTTCTACGCCGATGCGTTCACGTCAGAAAAGGACAAGCACCCCGATGCGTAAAGCGCCCATGCAACGACGCACCGTCCTCGCCCTGCTCGCCGCCGCACCGTTCGCACGCGCCCAAGCCAGACCGATTCGCCTCGTCGTCCCCTACCCGGCCGGCGGCCCGCTCGACGTGATCGCGCGTGTCCTGGCTGAACGCGTGAAAGACGCGCTGGGCACCGTGATCGTCGAGAACCGTCCCGGCGCCGGCGGCAACATCGGTGCCGACTTGGTGGCGAAGTCGCCGCCCGATGGCACCACCATCGTGATGGGCGCTGTGGCCACGCACGCGATCAACCCGTGGCTCTACGCCAAGATCCCGTACGACCCGCTGCGCGACTTCACGCCGATCACGCGCGTGGCGCAGGTACCCAACGTGCTGGTGATGAACGTCGAGGCGGCGCAGCGGCTGCGCGTCGGCTCGGTGCGCGATCTGGTCGTCGCGGCGCGCGCGCAACCGGGCAGGCTCAACTACGGCTCGGGCGGCAACGGCAGCGCCGGCCACCTGGCCGGCGAGATGTTCAAGGCCAAGGCCGGTGTGTTCATCGTGCACATCCCATACGCCGGTGGGGCAGCCGCGCAGCTGGCGCTGATGTCGGGCCAGGTCGACCTGACGTTCGACAACCTCGCCAGCGCGTCGGCCAACATCCGCGCCGGCAAGCTGCGCGCGCTCGCGGTCACCACGCAGCGCCGCTCCAGCGTCATGCCCGAGGTTCCCACCATCGCCGAGAGCGCCCGCGATTTCGGCCTGGGCGACTTCGATGTCGACACCTGGTTCGGCTTGTTCGGCCCCGCCAGGCTGCCGGCCGAAACGACGCAGCGTCTGAACGCCGCCTTCGTCGATGCAATGGCCTCGCCCGAGGTGAAGGCGCGCGCCGGCGCTTTGATGGCCGAGCTGTCGCCGACCACGCCGGAACAGTTTGCCGCGTTCGTGCGCAGCGAACTCGCCAAGTACGAAGGCGTGGTCAAAGCCAGCGGCGCGCGCATCGACTAGCGCGGCCGAGTTCTCATGGCAGCGCCAGGCGCACCTGCGCCGGCAGGGACGGAATGCGCAACGCACGGCCGTCCCAGCCCGCGGGCTGGTCGCCGATGCTGGCTTGCGGCAGCGGATCGTCGCCCGGCCAGGCGAGCCAGAGACCGCCTTGGGGCATCCTGAGCCCAACATCCACCGTCAAGTGCACCGTCGAGCCGTCGCGTTGCATCCGATAGCTCAGCGGACCGTGGCGCGTGCGCAGCCCGCGCACCCCCACGCCGTGTGCCAGCCACTCGCGCGGCACCCCGGCGGCCAGCACCAGCGCATGGTCGGCGTCGCGCTCGTAGGCCAGCCGGTCGAGCGTGGCTCGGATGAAGTCCGAGGAGATCCAGGCGTGCGGCATGTCGCCGACGAAACGCACCTTGCGCGGCTCGCGCCCCACCACCTCGGCCCATTGGTTCCAGGCCGCCGGACGCCGGTCGCGCATGAAGAAGTCGGCCAGGGCCTGGGCACGCTGCGGCTGGCCCAGGCGAACGAATGACGACACCGAGCGCCACTCGTAGGGCGTGTAGTCGTCCCAGACGCGGCGCCCTTCGATGCGCTGCAGCGACTCGCGCCAGTAGCGCTCCCAGGTGGCCTCCAGCGTGCTGTGCGCCACCAGCGCTTCGGCACCCGCGGGGCTGAAGATCAGCGTGCTGGAACTCGGATCGAAGTCGCCGAGTTCGGCGGCGCCCGGCAGATGGTCGATGCGATGCTGCGCCATCGCCGTACGCAGCGAGCGGCCGAGATCGGCGGCGAACTCATCGCGCTGGCGGGCCAGTTCGGCCGCGCGCTCGCGCTCACCGAGCACGGAGGCCAGATCGGCGGCGTCGCGATAGCCGGCCAAGGCCCAGAAGTCATCCCAGTACGAGTGCACCGGCTTGGCCGAGTAGCCTTCGTGGCTGATCGAGGCCGGCATCAGGCCGAAGAACGCCTCGCGCCCCGGCTCGCGGTTGAGCGCGCTGCGTTCGGACTGCCGCAGCTGCTCCATGTAGCGCGCCGCGGCATCCACCTGCGGCCACAACCGCCGTGCCAGCGCGCGGTCGCCGGTGTGCCTCCACAGCTCGGCCACCGCGAAGATGAACTGGCCGTGGCTGTCGTTCTCGGGCACCGGGTCGGCGCCGCGGGCATCCACGCAACACGGCACCTTGCCACTGGCGAACAAGAACCCCGCATACCACTGCACGAACTCGCGCGCGGCCTGCAACTCGCCCAGCCGCAGCAGGCCCGCGACCATCATCGCGCCGTCGCGCACCCAGACGCGCGCATAGGATCGCGTGCCGGGTTGTAGCGCCGGGCCGTCACGCGACATCAGCATGTGCGCCAGCGAGCTGCGCAGCGTGTCCACGGTGGCCTGCGCGTCGGCCGGCAAGCGGAGCGTGACGCGGTTGAGCCGCTCGCGCCAGCGCTGCGCGATCGCCTCGAGCCGGGCGCGCGCCCAGCCGTCGTCGGCGCGCGCTGGCGGCGCTGCCTCCGTGCCCGACAACGGCAACACCACCGCGACGCTGCGCGACGTGCCCGGCGCCAGCTCAAACTTCCAGCGCAGCGCGGCGCCCGCGAGCTCCTGTTCGTCGACCAGCGAGCGCAACGGTCGCTGCGCGGCGCCATCGACCAGCACGTCGCCTTGGTCGAACGTGCCGGCCACCACGCTGGCCGGCGGCGTGACCGCGTGCAGCCAAGGCTGGCCGTCGACGCGCAAGGTGCCGGCCTGCCACGCCAGCCGTCGCACAGGGCTGGCACCGCCCGGTGTGTTGAGGAACTGCGCCGGCGGATTGACCTGCCAGGGACGCAGCGCCAGCGCGAGCGTGAGACGCCGCGGCGTGTCGCCGGTGTTGGTCAGCGTGTAGCGTGCGATCAGCTGCGAACGCTCGCGCGTGCCGTCGGCGCCCGCCTCGATCGCCAGATCGAGGCCCGGCGCCGACCAGCGAACCCGCGGCAGCGGCAGGTAGCCGTCGCGCAGCGCGTGCTCGATCTGCACGTCGGCCCAGCTGGTCACGCCGCCCGACTCGTCGACGATGAAGGGCTCCAGCGAAGGCCCGCGCTTGCGCGGCTCGATCGCGCCGTCTTCCGACATCACGGCGGATTGCGCGCCGCCGCCGTCGACGCCCACCAGCGTCCAGTAGCTTTGCTCATCGACAAAGCCGCGCGGCATGCGCCCGCGCGGCAGCAACCTGGCCAGGCTCGCCAGCGCGCGGTTCAGCGACGGCCATTGTTCGGGACCCATCACCTGCACGTCGCTGGGCGCATCGGCGGGCCGCGCGAACGCCAGGCGCACGTGGCGCGCTTCCAGCTCGGGCGGCAGCCACAACAGCTGCACGTCGCGCCCCGAGCCACGCACGCGGCGCACGGTGCGCCAGCGATGCGCATCGTCCGAAAGCTGCACGTCGAAGTCGCGTGTTCGCTGGCCCGGCGGCCAGCGCACCAGCAAGCCGCTCACCTCACGCGGCGCGCCCAGGTCCGCCTGCCAGTGCCGCGCCGACGTGTCGATCACCGGCGCCGGGCGCGGTCCGGGCGGCGGCAGCGCGGTCAGAGTGAGCTGCTCGAAGCACAGCTGCCCGCGGCCTCCGGCGCCGCTGGCCACCACCAGCTCGATTGCCGCCGCACGGCGCAGCACCCGATCGGTGGTGGGGCCCCAGGCGAACTCGATCTGCCGCTGGCGGATCGTCATCTCGGCGCTCGTGCGCGGCGGCCGGTAGTCGGGGCGGTTCATCCACCACACGTTGTCGCCGCTGGCATCGACCAGCTTGAGCTGCAACGCATTGGGCGGACCGCTGCCGTGCAGCCGCAGCCGCAGCAGGTAGTGCGCCGGCAGCTCCAGCGGCAGCTCGCGGCGCAGCAGCGCGTGGCCCGAGACGCTGCCGAAGTCGTAGCGCAGGCACAGCGCACCGCCGGCGTCGCGCCGCATGCTGGCCTTCACCTGATCGGACGACACCACGCGCCAGGACGCGGCGCTGCGAAAGTCGTCGAGCACCCGGGTTTGCGCGCAGACGGAGCCGCCGATCAGGCAGCCTGCGACGCAAACGCTCCACGGCACCGCGCGCCACGTCACTTCACGCCACCCACCAGCAGCCCTTGCATGTAGTACCGCTGCAAGCCGAGGAACAACACCAGCACCGGCGCGATCGTGACCACCGAGCCGGCCATCATCAGCTCGCTGTCCTGCACATGCTCGCGAGACAACGAGGCCAACGCCACCGGCGCGGTGTGCAGCGTGCCGTCGGTGAGCACGATCAGCGGCCACATGAAGTCGTTCCAGCTGCCGAGGAAAGCGAACACCGCGAGCGTGACCAGCACCGGCTTGAGCAGCGGCAGCACCACCAGGAAGAAGATCTTCAGCTCGCCGGCGCCATCCATGCGCGCCGACTCCAGCAGCGCGTCGGGCAGGCTGCGCGCGTACTGGCGCACGAGGTAGATGCCGAACACGCCGGCCATGCCGGGCACGATGACACCGGCCCAGGTGTTCACCAGGCCCATCGCCTTGAGCATCAGGAACAGCGGCATCATCGCCACCTGCCCCGGGATCACCAGCGCGGCGAGCAGCGACTTGAACAGGGCATCGCGGCCGCGAAAGCGCAGCTTGGCGAATGCATAGCCGGCCATCGCATTGAACAGCACAGAGATCGCCGTGACGCTGCAGGCGATGACCAGACTGTTGAGCAGATAGCCGCCCATGCCGGCGTGTGCGAACAGCTCTCGGTAGTTGTTCAACGTGGGGTCGGCGGGCAGGATCGGCGGTGGGTAACTGCTGGCCGCACCGGGCTGCATGAACGACACCGACACCATCCACAGCAGCGGAAACAACGCGAACGCGGCCGCCAGCGCCAGTGCGGCGTTGACGAGCGTGGCCGCGGGGCTGCGCTTCATCCGGCCGCCGCCTCTTCGCCACGACGGCCGAGGCGCAGCAGGCCTTGCGTGACGCCGATCATCAACACGAACAACAGGAACGCCACCGCCGACGCAGTGCCCAGGTTCCACCAGCGGAATCCTTCCTCGTACATCAGGTACAGCACCGACACCGTGCTCTGCAGCGGTCCGCCCTGCGTCATCACGTACGGCTCGGCGAACAGCTGGAAGTAGCCCGCCATCGTCAGCACGCTCACCAGCAGCAGCGTGGGCCGGAGCATCGGCAGTGTCACGTGCCGGAACTGCTGCCAGCGCGTCGCGCCGTCGAGCCGCGCGGCTTCGTAGAGTTCCGGCGGGATCGCCTGCAGCGCGGCGACGAAGATGATCATGTTGGCGCCGAAGCCCTTCCACACCGCGAACAAGATGATCGAGGGCATCGCCCAATCGGGATCGCCGAGCCAGTCGAACGGCCCCATCCCCAGCTTGCCCAGGCCCTCGTTGACAAGGCCATAACGCACGTGCAGCAGGTAGCGCCAGATCACCGCCACCGCGACCAGCGTGGTCACCACCGGCGCGAACAGCGCGGTGCGATAGAAAGGCTTGAAGCGCGCCAGCGGCGACTGCAGCAACACCGCCATGGCCAGCGACAGCACGATCGACAGCGGCACGCCGACGACCACGAAGTACAGCGTGTTGCCGAGCGCCTTCCAGAACAGCGGCAGCGCCAGCACGTGCGCGTAGTTGTCGAGCCCGGCAAAGCGCAGGTTGCGCAGGTCGGCCAGCGCGTAGAGATCGAAGTCGGTCATGCTCAATGCCAGGCCGGCGAGCACGGGCAGCAGGAAAAACAGGCCGATCACCGAGACGGCGGGGCCGACGAACACCCACGCGACGAGAGAGCGCTTCTTCATGCGCTGCCGCTGCGCGCCGCGCGCTCCAGCATCCAGCGCCGCTTGGCGAGAAACGCGTCGACGCGCGCATCGAGCACCGTGGTGGCCTGCTCGATGCTCCAGCGCTCGGCCACCGCACGCGTCGCAACGAGCTGCATCTCCTGCGCGATGCGTTCCCATTCCGGCACGGCGGGCGATGGCTTGGCGCGCTCCAGTTGCGTCGCGAATGCACGGGCTCGTGCGTCGCTTGCCAGCGGCGCGCGCGCCCAGGCGCTGCGCCGCGGCGGCATGTCGCCGGTGAGCGCATGGAAGCGCAACTGCACCTCGGGCCGGCTCAGGAACGACAGCAGCTTCATCGCGTCGGCCTGGCGGCGCGAGCGGCGGAACACCACCAGGCTGGAGCCCCCGGCCGTCGACGCGCCCGGGCCGCCGGGCCCGGGCAGCGGCGCCGTGGCCCAGCTGCCGCGCAAGGCGGCGGGCAGACGGCGGTCCAGCTCGCCGATATTCCAGGGTCCGGAGATGAAGCAGGCGAACGTGCCACGGCCGAACTCCTGCCACAGGTTGGCGATGTCGCCACCGCTGATCGTCGGCGCGTGGCCGCGCGCGAAGCGCTCCATGTAGAAAGCGAGCGCGCGCCGGAACCCCGCGCTGCGGAAGTTGCCGAAGCGCCCGCCGTCGCGCAGCAGCGCATCGTCGCTCTGCAGCGCAAAGGCCAGCAACGGCTCGAACTCCTGCACTGGAAGCAGCAGCGGATGCGGCGTGCCGGCGCGCTGCAACGCGTCGAGTGCGGCGGTGAAGCCGGCCCAGTTGTCGGGCATCGCGGGAACGCCGGCACGTTCGAACAGGTCGCGCCGGTAGAACAGCAGCCGCGTGTCGACGTACCAAGGCACGCCGACCAGCGTGCCGTCGATCTCGTTGGTGCGCCAGATGCCGTCGAAATAGTCGCTGCGCGAGATGCCGCCGTCGCGCTCGAGCCAGGGTTGCAGCGGCTCCAGGGCATTCAGGGCCGCGAACTCGGCAATCCAGGTATTGCCGAGCTGCGCCAGGTCGGGCGTGGCATCGCCGGCAAACGCGGTGAGCAGCTTCTCGTGCGCCGCGGTCCACGGCAGCTGCTCCACGCGCACACTGACCTCGGGGTGTTCGCGCTGGAAGTCGGTCAGCAACTGGCCCACCACCTCGCCCTCGCGGCCCATGCCCCAGAAGCGCAGCGGTCCGGCGCCCGGGCGCGTGCAGCCGCCCAGCGCCAGCGTGCACGCGCCTGCGGCGGCGCGCAACACAGCCCGCCGTCCGGCCACGGTCAGTCCTCCTCGAGCCAGCCGCCGGTGAAGCCCGCGCGTTGCAGACCGCGGCGCAGCTGCACGCACTTGGTCATCGTCTGCCACACCGAACCGTTGGTGAAATTGGCGATCATCGCCAGGATCGGCCCCTGATCGATGCCGAGGTAGTCGGTGGCCACCCAGCCGACACCGGGAACCACGCGGCCGAACGTCAGCTGCGCCTTCTCGTAGGTGAAGCTCGGGTTGAACGCATCGACGAATCCGTAGCGGCCGTAGATGTGCCTGCCGTAGCGCTTGACCATCGTCAGGATCGCGGGAATCGCGATGTCGGGTGCGAACCCGATCGACGACGCGGCGGCGGTGGGCGCGATCGTGCCGTCGTCGACCGACGCGACCTTGCCGCCGCCGGCGCCGCGCGCCACGTAGGAATAGAAGCGCCGCGACTGGCCGCGGTACGGCGCGATCATGTCGGCCGGACCGTCGCATGCGGTGAAGCCCCAGATGTCGGCGTCGTAGCCCTTCCATCCCTTCGGGTTCAGCATCGCATAGGCGCGCTGCGCGTACGCCGCACGGCGGCTGTTCTCGGCGTAGTCGAAGTTGTGGCGGCGCGAGAACGCGTCGCGCACGTCGCGAAAGTCGACCCACACGTTGGAGTACTGGTGCCCGAACAGCGGTGGAAAGTTCAGCCCCTGCCGACCGTGGAAGGTGGACCAGTTGGCGCGGAAATCCTTGGTCCACGCGTTCCACGCGCTGGGCTCCACCGGTCGCGACGGATGTCCCAGGGCCAGCAGGTAGACCACGGCCGCTTCGTTGTACCCGCGCCAGTCGTACGGCAGAAAGCCGCTTTCCGGCTTCCAACCCAGCGAGATGGTGGGCGGGCGCGTCTGAGCCCAGCGCCAGTCGACGCGCGTGGTGAGCTCGTCCACCAGCCGGCGGATGCGCATCTCGTCGGTATCCTCGCCGTCGAAGAACGCCTGTGCATGCAAGGCGCCGCACAGCAGCAACGTGGTATCGACGGTCGACAGCTCGCAGTCGCCGGCGCGCAGGCCGGTGTCCATCTCGACGAAGTGATAGAAGAAGCCGCGGTAGCCCGCCATGCCTTTGGCGCGCGGGCCCTGCGGCAGATCGCGCAGGAAGCGCAGCGTCAGCAGCGTACGCGCACGCGCCTCCTCGCGCGAGACATAACCGCGTTCGACTCCGATGCAGTAAGCGGTGAGCGCGAAGCCGACGGCGGCGATGCTGCACGGGCTCTGTTTGGGCCAGCGGTCGGGCGCGAGCCCGTTGTGCGCGTTGGTGGTTTCCCAGAAGTAGCGGAACGTGCGCTGCGCCAGATCTTCGACGATGTTGATCGGCAGCTCGGTCTGCGTGTCGTTGCCGCCGGTGAGGCGGTCGACCATCGTGCAGCCGGCACCGCTCACGGTGCCTAACGCGCCGGCCGCGCGCAACAGCGCCCGCCGCGTCGTCATCGCGCGGCCCCCACCGAGACGCCGCGCCGGTGCGCGGCGATCACGTCGGCGTAGTAGCGCGCGCTGGCCTTGGGCGTGCGCGTCTGGGTCGCGAAGTCGACGTGCACGATGCCGAAGCGCTTGGAGTATCCGTGCGCCCATTCCAGGTTGTCGAGCAGCGACCAGGCGAAATAACCGCGCAGGTCGACGCCGGCGCGCAGCGCATCGGCGATCGCGGCGATGTGCTTGCGCAGGTAGTCGACGCGCAGCGGATCGTCGATGCGCTCGCCTTCGGCTGTCGGCGGGTCGAAGAAAGCTGCGCCGTTTTCGGTGACGTATTGCGGGATGTTGCCGTAGCGCTGCCGGACCCACACCAGCGTATCGGTCAGCCCTTGCGGGAACACCTCCCATCCGGTTTCGGTGTGGGTGGCTCGCTTCTGCAGCACGCGCGATGCGCGCAGCGGCCAAGACGACTCGTCGTGGCGCGTGACGCCGCGGGTGTAGTAGTTGATGCCGATGAAGTCCAGCGGCTGGCGGATCAGCGCCATGTCCTCGGCCGGCCACTGCGGCCAGGCCTCGCCGAAGATCTCGCGCAGGTCCTCGGGGTAGGTGCCGAGCAGCGCCGCATCCAGGTACTGGCGGTTCATGTAGGCATGCGCCCTCTCGGTCGCGCCACGATCGGCCGCGCTGTCGGATGCCGGGTACTTCGGCTCGATGTTGACCACCAGGCCGATCTGGTGCCGGCCCTGGGCGCGATAGGCCTGCACCGCCAGACCGTGCGCGCGCATCAGGTGGTGCGACGCGATCGGCGCCTCGAAGACGTTGCGGTGGCCGGGTGCGAGCGTGCCGAACAGATACCCACCGTCGGTCACGACCCACGGCTCGTTGAGCGTGGCCCACAGCTTCACGCGGTCGTCGAGCGCGCCGAACACCACGCTGGCGTAGTCGGCGAACCAGTCGGCAACGTCGGGATTGAGCCATCCGCCGCGGTCGTCCAGCGCGGCCGGCAAGTCCCAGTGGTACAGCGTGGCCATCGGCTGGATGCCGGCCGCCAGCAGGCGGTCCACCAGGCGCTCGTAGAAGCTTAGGCCCGCCGCATTCACGCGCCCGCGGCCATCCGGCAGCACGCGCGCCCAGGCGATCGAGAAGCGGTAGGCGTTCAAGCCCAGCTGCTTCATCAGCGCCACGTCGGAGTCGAAGCGGCGATAGTGGTCGCACGCGACATCGCCGGTGTCGCCGTCGCGCACCATGCCGGGCGTGCGCACGAACCGGTGCCAGATGCTGGCGCCGGCGCCATCGGCGAGCGGCGAACCCTCAATCTGGTACGACGAGGTCGCCGCACCCCAGAGGAAGGTCGGCGGGAACGGGGTTGGGGACTCCATCAGCGAATCCTTTGTCGACACTGTCTTCGAATCGAGCCGGAGCCCGCACAAAACCCCACCCGCCACTCCGGGTGATCCTGCCGGCATAACGCCCGACAGGCGACCCGGCCGTCGCGTGAGTACAACAGCGCGCGCCCCGGAGGGCGCGACTCACCTTCGTTCGCCGGCGCGGGCAACGGTTCCGCGGCCCGGCTGCGGAAGCGCTATTCGCCGAGATAGGCGGCGCGCACCTTGGGGTCGTCCAGCAGCGCCTTGGCGTCGCCGCTCATCGTGATCTCGCCCGATTCCATCACATAGCCGCGGTTGGCGAGCTGCAGCGCGCGGCTGGCGTTCTGCTCGACCAGCAGGATGGTCGTGCCGCGCTGGTGGATGTCGTTGACCACCTCGAAGATCTTGTCGACCATGATCGGCGACAGGCCCATCGAGGGCTCGTCCATCAGCAGCACCTTGGGCCGGGCCATCAGCGCACGGCCCATCGCCAGCATCTGCTGCTCGCCGCCCGACAGCGTGCCGGCCAGCTGCGACGCGCGCTCTTTCAGGCGCGGGAAGATGCCGAACACGACCTGCACGTCGGAAGCCACCTCGGCATCGTCGCGCACGTAGGCACCCATCTGCAGGTTCTCGACGATGCTCATGCGCGCGAACACGCCGCGGCCCTCTGGCACCATCACCAGGCCCTGGCGCACGAGGTCCCATGCGCCCTGGCCGCGGATGGACCGGCCGAGGAACTTGATGTCGCCTTCGCGCACCGGCTGCGTGCCGGTGATGGCCTTGAGCGTGGTCGTCTTGCCGGCGCCGTTGGCGCCGATCAGGCTCACCAGCTCGCCGCGCTTGACCTCGAAGGTGACGCCCTTGACGGCCTGGATGCCGCCGTAGGCGACCTTGAGGTCGCGCACTTCTAGCAACGTCTCGTTGTCACTCATCGCGGTCGGCCTTCCGCCGGGCCGCCCCAAGGAAGGCCGCGCCCCCTCGGGGGGCAGCGAACGAAGTGAGCGTGGGGGTCCACATCACCTCAATGGGCCTTGTGCCCGGCACCGAGATAGGCCTCGATCACCTTCTCGTTGCGCTGCACGTCGTAGGGCGATCCTTCGGCGATCGGCTTGCCGTAGTCGAGCACGGTGACACGATCGCACAGGCCCATCACCAGCTTCACGTCGTGCTCGATCAGCAGGATCGTGCGGCCGTCCTTGCGGATGCGATCGATCAGCTCGCGCAGCACCACCTTTTCGGTGGCGTTCATGCCGGCGGCGGGTTCGTCGAGCGCAATCAGCGTCGGCTCGGTGGCCAGTGCACGGGCGATCTCCAGTCGGCGCTGGTCGCCATAGCTCAGGGTGCGCGCCTTGTAGTCGGCATAACGGCCGATGCCCACGTAGTCGAGCAGTTCCTGCGAGCGCTGGGCGATGGCCTGTTCCTCGGCATTGAACTTCTTGGTGCGGAACACCGCACCCCACAGGCCCGAGCCGGTGCGCACGTGGCGCCCGACCATCACGTTCTCCAGCGCCGTCATCTCGGGGAACAAGCGGATGTTCTGGAACGTGCGCGCGATGCCGGCCTTGGCCACCTCGTGCACCGCGCTCGGCTTGTACGGCTTGCCGCCGAGTTCGAACGTGCCGGCATCGGGCGTGTACAAGCCGGTGATGACGTTGAAGAACGTGGTTTTGCCGGCGCCGTTGGGGCCGATCAGGCCCACCACCTCGCCGCTGCGAATCGTGATGCCCACGTCCGAGAGCGCCTGCACGCCGCCGAAGCGCTTGGATGCGCCCGTTACCTGCAACACGACCTCGCTGCTCATTGCCTGAGACGTGCGCGGGATCAGCTGGCCGGCGCCGGCGCCGCCTTGCCGTGCTCGGGCGACGGCCACAAGCCTCGCGGCCGCGCCAGCATGATGATGATCATCGCCAGCGCGATCAGCAACTGGCGCAGGATCGCGGCGTCGAGCCGCCCGCCGGTCATCGCCTGCAGGTCGAGTTCGCCCGACACCCAGCGCAGCACCTCGGGCAGAGATGCCAGCAACAACGCGCCGAGGATCACGCCGGGAATGTGGCCGATGCCGCCCAGCACCACCATGGCCACCACCATGATCGACTCGTGCAGCGCGAACGACTCCGGCGAGATGAAGCGCTGGAAGGTGGCGAACAAAACGCCCGACACGCCGCCGAAGGTGGCACCCATCGCAAACGCCAGCAGCTTCATGTTGCGCGTGTTGATGCCCATTGCCTTGGCCGCGATCTCGTCCTCGCGGATCGCCATCCAGGCGCGGCCGATGCGCGAGCGCTCGAGCCGGTAGCAGATCACCACGCTGACTACGACGATCAGCAGGAACAGGTAGTAGTACTTGGTGACCGACGAGACCTCCAGGCCAAACAGTTCGCCGGGCCGGCCGAAATCGAAGTCGAGCAGCGGGATCTTGAAGCTGTCGATCTGCAGCAGGCCCTTCGGGCCGTTGGTGATGTTGACCGGCGCGTCGAGGTTGTTGAGGAACACGCGGATGATCTCGCCGAAGCCGAGCGTGACGATCGCGAGGTAGTCGCCGCGAAGCTTCAGCGTGGGTGCACCGAGCAAGGCGCCGGCCACCGCGGCGATCGCCGCGCCGAGCGGGATCACGACCCACAGCGGCGTGTGCAGGCCGCCGCTGAAGATCTCCTTGATGGCCGGAAACGTGTCGCTCAGGTGCGGCGACGCCAGCAGGCCGAACATGTAGGCGCCGACCGCATAGAACGCGATGTAGCCGAGGTCGAGCAGGCCGGCATAACCGACCACGATGTTCAGGCCGAGCGCCAGCAGGATGTACAGCAGCGCGAAATCGATGATGCGCACCCAGAAGTTGCCGGCGTACTGCGCCGCACCGGGCAGTACCACCAGCAGGATCGCCACCGCGACGAAGACCAGGAGCTTGTTCTTCAACAGACTCTCAGGCACGGTCGGCCACCCTTTCGCCGAGCAGGCCCTGCGGCCGCACCGTCAGCACCAGGATCAGCACGATGAAGGCGAAGATGTCCTGGTAGTGGCTGCCGAGCACGCCGCCGGTCAGCGTGCCGATGTAGCCGGCGCCGAGCGCTTCGATCAGCCCGAGCAGCACGCCGCCCACCACCGCGCCGGCCAGGTTACCGATGCCGCCGAACACCGCCGCGGTGAACGCCTTCAGACCGGGCATGAAGCCCATTGTGTGCTGCACCGTGCCGTAGTTGGCGGCGTACATCACGCCGGCCAGCGCGGCCAGCGCCGCCCCGATGATGAAGGTGGCCGAGATCACCATGTCGGGCTTGACGCCCATCAGCGCGGCCACGCGCGGGTTTTCGGCGGTGGCGCGCATCGCGCGGCCGAGCTTGGTGCGGTTGACCAGCCACATCAGGCCGACCAGCGTGACCGCCGTGGACACCAGGATCAGGATCTGCGTGGTGTTGATCACCGCGCCGCCGATGTGGAACGGCTCGCTCGGCAGCAGGATCGGATAGGGCTTGTAGTTGGGCTTCCAGATGATCATCGCCAGCGTCTGCAGCAGCAGGCTCATGCCCATGGCGGTGATCAGCGGCGCCAGGCGCGGCGCATTGCGCAGCGGCCGGTAGGCCACCTTCTCGATCACGAAGTTGAGGGCCGCACACACCACCACCGCAACGATCAGCGAGATCAGCAGCTTGAGCCAGCCCGGCAGGCCGGAGTCGGCCAACGCGGTGATCACCGTCCAGCTCACCAGCGCGCCGACCATCAGCACCTCGCCGTGCGCGAAATTGATCAGGTTGATGATGCCGTAGACCATCGTGTAGCCCAGTGCGACCAGCGCATACACGCTGCCCAGCACCAGGCCGTTGATGATCTGCTGCAGTAGGACGTCCATCGAACCGTATTCGTGCGCCGCTCGAAACCCGGACGGGCCCCTCCACGGACGGCGCGATTGTAGGAGTGCAGTTTTCGCGCCAGGGCCGGGGATACCCGCTGGCCGGGGCCCATCTAATCGCTGTCGGACGGGGTATCGGACGCGGACTCGGACGTGCTTGTGGGCCCTTGCGCAGGCGTGCGTTTTGCGGCCGCTTCGTTGAGGCCGCGCAGCTGGGCCAGCCGCTCGGCGATGCGCTGCTCCAGCCCGCGCGGCGCCGGCTCATAAAAGCGCTGCGGCGCCACGCCGTCGGGCCAGTAGTTCTCGCCGGCGGCAAAGGCCTCGGCCTCGTCGTGCGCATAACGGTAGCCGCGACCGTAGCCGAGCTGCTTCATCAACCCGGTCGGTGCATTGCGCAGGTGCAGAGGCACCGGCCTTGTGCCATCGGCTTGCACGAATTCGCGCACCGCGCCCCACGCGGTGTAGACGGCATTGGACTTGGGCGCCACGCTCAGATACACCACGGCCTGCGCCAACGCCAGCTCGCCCTCGGGGCTGCCGAGGCGCTCATAGACCTCGGCCGCATCCAGGGCCAGGGCCAAGGCCCGTGGATCGGCCAGCCCGATGTCCTCGCTGGCCATGCGCACGACGCGGCGCGCCACGTAGCGCGGATCGACGCCGCCGTCGAGCATGCGCGCCACCCAGTACAGCGACGCGTCGGGGTCGGAACCGCGCACCGCCTTGTGCAGCGCCGAGATCGAGTCGTAGAACTGCTCGCCGCCCTTGTCGTAGCGGCGCAGCAGCTCGCCCAATGTCCGTTCGAGCATGGCCTCGTCGAGCAACGGCGCGCCATCGGCCATGCCGACCAGATTCTCGTAGGCGTTGAGCAGGCGCCTAGCGTCACCATCGGCATAGCCGATCAGGCGGTCGCGCGCAGCGTCCGTGAGCTCGCCGCCCTTCAGCAGCACGCGGGCGCGCGACAACAGCTCGATCAGTTCGTCGGGTTGGAGCGGCTTGAGCACGTGGACCGTCGCGCGTGACAGCAGCGCGGAGTTCACTTCGAACGACGGGTTCTCGGTGGTGGCGCCGATGAAGGTGAACAGCCCCGACTCCACGTGCGGCAGGAAGGCATCCTGTTGCGCCTTGTTGAAACGGTGCACCTCGTCGACGAACACCACGCTCGCGCGGCCGACGGCGCGCGCCGCGCGTGCACGCTCCACCGCATCGCGGATGTCTTTCACGCCCGACAGCACCGCCGACAACACGATGAACTGCGCATCGACCAGGTGCGCCACCAGGCGCGCGATCGTGGTCTTGCCAACGCCGGGCGGTCCCCACAGGATCATCGAGTGCAGTCGCCCGGTCTCGAGTGCAACGCGCAGCGGCCGGCCCGGGCCCAGCAGATGGCGCTGGCCCACCACCTCGTCGAGCGTCTTCGGGCGAAGCCGGTCGGCCAACGGCGCATCGTGTGGCGCGCTGCCCGCGGGCCGCGCGCCGTCGGCACCGTCGAACAACGACTCCTGCTCGCCCATGACGCGCATTGTCGCAGCGCCGCCGTGCAGGCCCGGGCGCGCCGGCGGCGCGCACGCCCACCGGTCGCCCGGCTTCACCGCCGGTGCGAACCGCGTGGCGTCACTGCTGGATGACGTCGGCGCCCTTGGGCGGCGTGAAGCGGAACTGCTCGTCGGCCAGCTGGATGTTCTGCTGCAGTCCGGTGAAGCGCAGCGCCGAGCGCTGGCCGAACGCGTCGACGATGTCGAGCGCGGCGAGTTCCTTGCCTCTGAAGCCGACGCGCATCGACTGGATCGGCCCATCCTTGACGCGCGGCGTGGCCTGCACCCACTCCAGGCCTTCGGCGGCCGGCACGGCCTTCAGATCGAACTCCTTGTCGAGCGTGGCGCCGGCCAGCAGCGCTGCGGGCGTGGCCCCCAGCGCCTGCGCCATCGGACGCACGGTCACCTGGTTGAGATCGACGTCGTAAAGCCAGACCTTCTGGCCATCGGCAACGATCTGCTGCTCGAACGGCTTGGCATAGGTGAAGCGAAACCGGTTCGGCCGCACGAACTCGAACTGGCCCGACGAGGTCTTTTTTTTCGCACCGTCGGGCGATGTCACAGTCTGCGTGAAGCTGGCGCTGGCCGATCGAACGTTCTGCGCAAAGTCGCGCAACAGCTCCACCGAATCGGCATGCGCAGCGCCCGCCAGCACCAGCAGCGCCGCCAGAAGCAGCTTGTTCATTCGTCGCGTTTGGGTACCAGGATGTCCCGGTTGCCGTTGGTGGCCATCGGCGATACGAGTCCGGCGCGCTCCATTTGTTCCAGCAGGCGCGCGGCGCGGTTGTATCCGATACGCAGGTGGCGTTGCACCAGCGAGATCGATGCGCGACGGTTCTGCAGCACGATGGCCACCGCCTGGTCGTACATCGGGTCGGCTTCGCCGTCGCCGTTGCCGCCTTCGATCGAGGCCAGCGTGTCGCCTTCAAGCGTACCGCCTTCGAGGATGCCCTCGATGTAGTTGGGCTCGCCCTGCTGGCGCAGGTAGTCGACCACACGATGCACCTCTTCGTCGCTGACGAACGCGCCGTGCACGCGCACCGGCAGCCCGGTGCCCGGCGGCAGGTACAGCATGTCGCCCTGCCCCAGCAGCGCCTCGGCGCCCATCTGGTCGAGGATGGTGCGCGAGTCAATCTTGCTCGACACCTGGAAGGCGATGCGGGTCGGGATGTTGGCCTTGATCAGGCCGGTGATCACGTCGACGCTGGGGCGCTGCGTGGCCAGCACCAGGTGGATGCCGGCGGCGCGCGCCTTCTGTGCCAGGCGCGCGATCAGCTCCTCGAGCTTCTTGCCGACGATCATCATCAGATCGGCCAGTTCGTCGATCACCACCACCAGGTACGGCAGGCGTTCCAGCGGCTCGGGCGCCTCGGGTGTCAGCGAGAAAGGATTGGTCAGCGTCTCGCCGCGTTCAGTCGACTCCTGCAGCTTGCGGTTGTAGCCGGCCAGGTTGCGCACGCCGAGCTTGCTCATCAGCTTGTAGCGCCGCTCCATCTCGCCGACGCACCAGGTCAGCGCGTTGGCCGCCTGCTTCATGTCGGTGACCACCGGACAAAGCAGATGCGGTATGCCCTCATAGACGCTCATCTCGAGCATCTTCGGGTCGATCATGATCAGGCGAACGTCGCGCGCCTCGGCCTTGTACAGCAGGCTCAGGATCATGGCGTTGATGCCCACCGACTTGCCGGCACCGGTGGTGCCGGCCACCAGCAGGTGCGGCATCCGCGCCAGGTCGGCCACCACCGGGTTGCCGACGATGTCCTTGCCCAACCCCAGCGTCAGTTGCGACGCGGCGTCGTTGTAGACGGTCGAACCGAGGATCTCGGACAACCGGATGGTCTGGCGCTTGGCGTTGGGCAGTTCCAGCGCCATGAAGTTCTTGCCGGGAATCGTCTCGACCACGCGGATGCTCACCAGCGACAGCGAGCGCGCCAGGTCCTTGGCGAGGTTGACGATCTGCGCGCCCTTCACGCCCACCGCGGGTTCGATCTCGTAGCGCGTGATCACCGGCCCCGGCGATGCCGCGACCACGCGCACGTCGACGCCGAAGTCCTTGAGCTTCTTCTCGATCAGCCGGCTCGTCATCTCGAGCGACTCGGAGGTCACCGTCTCCAGGCGGCCGGGCGCTGCATCGAGCAGATCGACCTGCGGGAGCTTGCCGTCGCCGAGTTCCTTGAACAGCGGCTGCTGCCGCTCCTTGGCCACACGCTCCGACTTCGGCACCTCGACCACGGGCTTCTCGATCACGATCGGGACGTGGTCCTCGATCACCAGCTGCTCGTCGGCCAGCACCTGGTCGCGTTCGAGCTGCGCCTCCCTGCCCAGGCGAATGTCCTCGGCACGTTCGCGTGCCTCCTGGCGACGCTCGCGCAGCGCATCGAAAGCCGCGCCGATGCGATCGGCCAGCGCGATCCAGGAAAAGCGCAACGCCATCGACGCGCCGAGCACCAGCGCGGCGATCCAGGCCACGCCGGAGCCGGCGAAGCCGAGCCACTTCATCGACAAGGGACCGAGCAGCGCACCGATCACGCCGCCGGCCTGACCGCCCGGCAACAGGCCGTCGTAACGGTACAGGCGCGTCCACTCGAGCGCACAACTGGCCGCCATCAACAGCACGAAGCCGCCCCAGAACACCGCATGCGTGGTTGCGCTGGCCTTGGGAGGATCAACCGTGTCGGCGTCATGGCGCAGCCATTGGGCCAACGACGAAAGCCACAGCCGCAGTCCGACCACGGGCAGCCACCACGCCGAGTAGCCGAACAGGAACAGCACCAGATCCGACACCCAGGCGCCGAGTTGACCGGCCTTGTTGCGCAGCGGCTCACCGGCGCCGGAGGTGGAGAACGCCGCGTCGCCGGGGTAGTGCGTGAGCATCGCCAGCAGCAACAACAGCCACAACACGGCACCGCCGACGAGTGCGAGCTTGGTGCGCCAGCGGGGGGCCACGGTTGGCGTGCGCGATGCACGCGTCGTGCGCGAGGCGCCTTCGGTCGGGACCAACGATCCCAGCGGAAACGTCATGCCTGCGATTGTGGCCGATGCGCGGGCCCCGGCACGTCGAGCCCGGTGGTGCCCGTTACAGGCGTTTCACGACGCCCGCAGCGGCGTGTCACTCCGAATGCAGACGTTCCTTCAGCACGACGGAGCCGTTCTCCTGCGTCTCGATCACGCCGCGCTCTTCCAGGTCCTTCATCACGCGGCTGACCATCTCGCGCGACGCACCGACCACCTTGGCCATGTCCTGGCGCGAGACCTTGTTGCGGATGATCTTGATGCCGTCGACCTCCTCGGCCATCTCCAGCAGCGTGCGCGCGACACGGCCATACACGTCAAGGAGCGCCAGCGACTCGATCTGCCGGTCGGCATGGCGCAGGCGCCGCACCAGACCGCGCAGGATCGCGTACGACAGCGTGGAGTTCTCGGGCAGGCAGCGCGCGAAGTCGGCGCGGCCGAGGATCAGCATGTCGGTCTGCACTTCGCAGCGCACGGTGGCCGAGTGCGCCTCGTTGTCGATGAGGCTCATCTCGCCGACATAGTCGCCCGCCTCGAGCACCGCGAGGATCACCTCGCGGCCGCGCGAATCCGACGTGAGCACGCGGGCCCGGCCATTGAGCAGGATGAACAGCGCATTGCTCTTGCGCCCTTGCTCGACCACCAGCTCGCCGCGCCGGAAACGGCGCTTGACCACCGAGTCGGCCACGGCCTGAGCCTGTTCGACCGTGAGCATCGAAAACAGCGGCACACGGCGGATCAGGTCGAGATTCGACAACATCGACATCTTGGAGTCCCCTTCCTTTGAGGCTTTGTCGAACGGGCCCGCCCCACCTCCGGTCCGGGCCACACAGCGCAGCGCGCCGTCATCGGCCGCATCGCACAAGCCCGCTATTGTGCCGATTGAATGCCTTGGCGGAAGCCGGTGGCACCCCCATGTGACAATCGGCGTCGGCTGCACGCGACGCTGCAGGCCGATTTTCAAGAGCGCTGACGCATGTCAAACACCCCCACCCACGCCCGCGTCCTCATCCTCGGCTCGGGCCCGGCCGGCTACACCGCAGCGGTGTATGCCGCCCGCGCCAACCTGCAACCGATGCTGATCACTGGACTGGCGCAAGGCGGCCAGCTGATGACGACCACCGACGTCGACAACTGGCCGGCCGACGTCGATGGCGTTCAGGGCCCGGACTTGATGCAGCGCTTTTTGAAGCACGCCGAGCGTTTTGGCACCCGTGTGGTCTTCGACCACATCCACACGGCCAACCTCAAGTCCAGGCCGTTCGAGCTGGTGGGCGACAACGGCCGCTACACCGCCGATGCGTTGATCATCGCCACCGGCGCCAGCGCCAAGTACCTCGGCCTGCCGTCCGAGCAAGAGTTCATGGGCCGCGGCGTCAGCGGTTGCGCCACCTGCGACGGGTTCTTCTACAAGGCCCAGGAAGTGTGCGTGGTCGGCGGCGGCAACACCGCCGTGGAAGAGGCGATCTACCTCGCCAACATCGCCAGCAAGGTGCACCTGATCCACCGCCGCGACAAGTTCCGCGCCGAGCCGATCATGGTCGACAAGCTGATGGAGCGCGTGGCCGCCGGCAAGATCGAGCTGCACCTCTTCCAGACGCTGGACGCGGTACTCGGCGACGCCACCGGCGTGACCGGCGTGCGGCTCAAGGGCAGCCGAGACGGCGCGACGCGAGAGCTGGCGGTGAAAGGCTGCTTCATCGCCATCGGCCACCAGCCCAACACCGATCTCTTCAAGGGCCAGCTCGAGATGAAAGACGGCTACATCGTCACGCAGAGTGGCCTGCAGGGCATGGCCACCATGACCAGCGTGCCCGGCGTGTTCGCGGCCGGCGATGTCCAGGACCACGTCTATCGCCAGGCCATCACGTCGGCCGGCACCGGCTGCATGGCGGCGCTCGACGCCCAGCGCTTCCTGGAGCAGTGACGCCGGAAGGCCCCCAGGCTCTGCAGCTATAATGCGCGGCTTCGCCGGCCGGCCATGAGGCTGCCCGCGACCCGAGCAACACCGAACCGCAATACCGGAGCTGCGTCATGGCACGCGTCTGTCAAGTCACGGGCAAGCGCCCGATGGTGGGCAACAACGTCTCCCACGCCAACAACAAGACCAAGCGTCGTTTCCTGCCCAACCTGCAGTACCGCCGTTTCTGGATCGAAAGCGAGAACCGCTGGGTACGCCTGCGCGTGAGCAACGCGGCGCTGCGCCTGATCGACAAGGTGGGCATCGACCAAGTCGTGGCCGACCTGCGCGCCCGCGGCGAACTCTGAAGGGGCATGCATCATGGCCAAGGGCGCACGCGAAAAGATCAAGCTGGAGTCCACCGCCGGCACCGGGCACTTCTACACCACCAACAAGAACAAGAAGACCACGCCGGACAAGCTGGAGTTCATCAAGTTCGATCCCAAGGCACGCAAGCACGTGCTCTACAAAGAGACCAAGCTGAAATAGAAGGACCGCGGGCTCGGGCCTGCAACCAACGATAGCGGGTTCGCTGGGCGAACCCTGTCGAACAAAAGGGCCGCTTGCGCGGCCCTTTTGTTCTTGCTGCTCGTTGCCTCAAGCGGCCTGAGCCGCCCGCAGCCGCAGCGAGAACTCCTGCAGCATCGCGATGCCGCTTTCTTCGGCCTTGCGGCACCAGGCCTGCAGGTCGGCCACGAGCTGCGTCGGCGACACGTTGGTGCGTGTCCACAGGGCGCGCAGCTCCTCGCGCATGGACACCAGCTTGGCCAGCATCGGGTGCTCGTCCATCGCGCTTTGCAGCTGCGGCTTCACCGCCGGCGGAATCTTGTCGTCGTCGCGGTGCAGCCAACGGCGCGCCAGCTTGAGGTTGACACCGCGCACGCCGTGCGAGAGGCCTTGCGAGCGCAACTTGGAGAGTTCGCCGGCACAGACGCGGCGTACCTGCTTGGCGTATTGCGCCATCACCTCGTAGCGGTTGGCGATGATCGCTTCCAGCGTGCGCGAATCGGCTTGCTGCGCGACCGACCCCAGCTCGAGCCGGGGCGGCGTCTTGCGCACCTGGGCCAGCCCCAGGGCCTGCAGGATGCGGATGTAGCCCCAGCCGATGTCGAACTCGAAGCGCTTGACCGACAGCTTGGCCGACGTCGGATAGGTGTGATGGTTGTTGTGCAGCTCTTCGCCGCCGATGATCACGCCCCACGGCACGATGTTGGTCGACGCGTCGGGTGCCTCGAAGTTGCGATAGCCCCAGTAGTGGCCGACGCCGTTGATGATGCCGGCCGCAGTGATCGGGATCCACAGCATCTGCACCGCCCACACGGTGGCGCCGATGGCACCGAACAGCAGCAGGTCGATCACAAGCAGGAGCGCCACGCCGAGCACGGTGTGGCGGCTGTAGAGCCGGCGCTCGAGCCAGTCATCCGGCGTGTTGTGGCCGAACTTGGCCAGCGTCTCGGTGTTCTTGGCTTCGGTGCGATACAGCTCGCTGCCCTGCAGCAGCACGGTGCGGATGCCTCGCGTGACCGGACTGTGCGGGTCGTCAACGGTTTCGCACTTGGCGTGGTGCTTGCGGTGGATCGCGACCCACTCCTTGGTCACCATGCCGGTGGTCAGCCACAGCCAGAAGCGGAAGAAGTGCGACGGAATGGCGTGCAGCTCGAGCGCGCGGTGCGCTTGCGCCCGGTGCAGAAAGATGGTGACCGATGCGATGGTGATGTGCGTCGTCACGAGCGTGAACAGCACGATCTGCCACCAGGTTGCATCGGCCCACAAACCATCACTGGCCAAGCCCAGCAACCAATCCCAACTCGCGCTCAGATCCATACCATCCTTTTGTCGTTCAGCCCCACAAACCGGGGCACCGCGGCATTTTAGGCGACGGTTACAAGATTGCACCGCCGGGAATTGCGAGGTTTACCCGGACTTTGATCACTGGCAAACAGCGTGCGTGCGAGCCCTGCATCAGTTCTTACGTTGCCACACGGCGGCATAGAACCCGTCGGTGCCATGTCGATGCGGCCATAGGCGCAGCCGTGTCCCCTGCACCAGCGCCTCGGCGGCGTGGATGTGCGCGCGCTCCAGAGCCTGTTGCGCGGCCAGCACCTCGAAATCAGGCTGCGCGTGTTCCAAGGTCTGGGCGACCGATTCGTTTTCAATGTCGAGCAGACTGCACGTGGCATAAACGAGACGCCCGCCGTGCTTCAGCAGTTGGGCCGCGGCCAGCAGGATGGCCTGCTGCCGCTCGCGCATCTCGGCCACGACCTGCGGGCTCTGCCGCCATTTCAGGTCGGGGTTGCGGCGCAAGGTGCCCAGCCCCGAGCACGGCGCATCGACCAGCACGCGGTCGATCTTGCCGGCCAACCGCTTCACCCGGTCATCACGCTCGTGCGCGATCTGCACGGTGTGCACGTTCGACAGGCCGCTGCGCGCCAGCCGCGGCCGCATCGCCTCGAGCCGGTGCCCCGACGTGTCGAAAGCGTACAGCCGGCCGGTGTTGCGCATTGCAGCGCCAAGCGCCAGCGTCTTGCCGCCGGCGCCGGCGCAGAAGTCCACCACCATCTCGCCACGCTTGGCATCGAGCAACGCGACCAGCAGTTGGCTGCCTTCGTCCTGCACCTCGATGCGCCCGTCGCGAAACGCGGGCGTGTCCTGCAACGCCGGCCGGCCCCGCACGCGCAGACCCCAGGGGCTGAACGGAGTCGGCGCAACATCGAGTCCCGTTTGCTGCAACTCGGCCAGCACGTCGTCGCGTCTGGCCTTCCAGGTGTTCACGCGCAGGTCGAGCGGCGCAGGCTCCAGCAGCGCCTGGGCCAGGGATTCGAACGCCGCCGCGTCGAGCTGTTTGTGCAGCGCACCGGCAAGCCAGTCGGGCAGGTTGTGGCGCAGCTTGTCGGGGGCATCGGTGGCAGGTGCTGCGGGCAGGCCGGCCAGCCAGTGCCTCTCATGCGGCTCGATCGCGGCTTGCAGCGTGCGGGCATCCCCCTGCCAGCCGGCCACGGCCAGGCGGCGCTCGAGCGGACCGCTGCCGCTTTGGGCCAGATGCTGCAACCACAAGCGCCGGCGCAGCACCGCGTACACCGTTTCGGCCAGCGCGTGGCGGTCGCGCGCGCCGAGCGCGCGATGGCGACGGAAATGCGCCGACACCACCGCATCGGCGGGCTGCTCGAAAGACAGCACGGCGCGCAGCAACTCGGCCGCCTGTTGCAGCAAGGCTTTCGGATGCATCGCCTGCGCCTACAGCAGCAGCAACTGGGATGCGCCCCCGCTGTGCCGCACCACGCCACCTTCGATGCGGAGCTGCCCGTCGATGAACCAGCGCACCGCCTGCGGATAGATGCGATGCTCGGTGGCCAGCACGCGCTCGGCAAGGCTTGCTTCGGTGTCGCCGGCCAGCACCGGCACCACCGACTGCATCACGATCGGTCCGTGGTCGAGCTGCGGCGTCACAAAGTGCACCGTGGCGCCGCTCGCCTTGCAGCCCGCCTCGATCGCGCGCCGGTGCGTGTGCAGCCCCGGGAACGCCGGCAGCAGCGACGGGTGGATGTTGAGCATGCGGCCTTCGTAGCGCCGCACGAAGGCATCGCCGAGGATGCGCATGAAGCCGGCCAGCACGACCAGATCGGGCCGCTGCGCGTCGATTGTTTCGGCCAGCGCTGCATCGAAGGCATCGCGCGACGCGAATGCGTGGTGGTCGACCACCGCGGTCGCGATGCCGCGTTCGCGCGCAAAGGCAAGGCCGGCGGCCTGGGGCCGGTTCGCGACCACCGCCGCGATCTGCGCCGGCCAGCGCTCGTCGGCACAGCGCTGCACGATCGCCTCCATGTTGGAGCCGCGGCCCGAGATCAGGATGACGATGCGCTTCATCGCGGCCAAGTGTACGGGGGAGGCGTCTGCCAGAATGAGCGCCTCAATCGACCACTCCCAAGCACCATGCGACCGCGCGTTCTCTCCGGCATGCGACCCACCGGGTCGATGCACCTGGGCCACTACCACGGCGCGCTGAAGAACTGGGTCCGGCTGCAGGACACCTACGACTGCTTCTACTTCGTGGCCGATTGGCACGCGCTGACCACGCACTATGACGAGCGCGAGGTGATCGAGCAGTCGGTGTACGACATGGTGATCGACTGGCTCGCCGCCGGGCTCGATCCCGAGAAGAGCACCATCTTCATCCAGAGCCGGCTGCCCGAGCACGCCGAGTTGTTCACGCTGCTGGCGATGGGCACGCCGCTCGGCTGGCTCGAACGCGTCCCCACCTACAAGGACCAGATCGAGAAGCTGAAGGATCGCGACCTTGCCACCTACGGCTTTCTCGGCTACCCGCTGCTGCAGGCGGCCGACATCCTGATCTACAAGGCGGCCTACGTGCCGGTGGGCGAAGACCAGGCCTCGCACGTGGAGCTCACGCGCGAGGTGGCGCGCCGCTTCAATCACCTGTACGGGCGCCTCGGCAACTTCGAGGCCAAGGTGGGCGCGGCGCTGGCGCGCTTGAGCAAGGACGACCAGCGCTACTTCGAGAAGCAGCGCAAGGCCTACGGCGAAACCGGCTCCGACGAGGCGCTGTCCAAAGGCGAGGCGGTGCTGAAGCGCGCCGCGGGCGCACCGGGCTGGAGCGCCGACGACACCGAGCTGCTGACCGGCCACCTGAGGGGAACCGGCAAGACCATCCTCACCGAGCCGGCCGCGCTGCACACCGAAGTGCTGCGCCTGCCGGGACTCGACGGCGCCAAGATGAGCAAGAGCTACGGCAACGCCATCCTGATGCGCGACGAACCGGCCGAGGTCACGCGCAAGGTGCGCGGCATGACCACCGACCCAGCTCGCGTGCGACGCACCGACCCGGGCAACCCGGAGAAGTGCCCGGTCTGGGACTTCCACAAGGTGTACAGCGACGAGGCCACGCGAGACTGGGTGGTCAAGGGCTGCACCACCGCCGGTATCGGCTGCCTGGACTGCAAGCAGCCGGTGATCGACGCCATCATCAAAGAGCAGCAGCCCTGGCGCGAGCGCGCCGCGGCACTGACGGCCAACCCGAAGCAGGTGCATTGGATCGTCGAGATGGGCACCGAGCGCGCGCGCACCGTGGCCAAGCAGACGATGAAGGACGTGCGCGACGCGATGGGGCTGAACTACTAGAAGACCCACCCCCGGATGCAGCCCGGCGGCTGCCTCCCCCTCAAGGGGGCGACATCGACGGACCGGCAAAGCCGGATCCGTGGTGTCCGCTGGGGTAGCCGCTGGAGCGGCGCAGGTGTGCCCCGAAGGGTCGCTACGATCCCCGCTTGGCGCGCGCTCGCATCGCGCCCTCGCGGCCCCGCATCTTCCAATCGCGCCGCTGCTCGCGCATCTCCAGCGCATTGAGCGAATCGCGCCGCGCCTCGCGCTGCAGCTTGTGGAAGTTGCGCACGCGCTCGGCCGGCAGGCCCTCGCGCACGGCGCAGCCCGGTTCGTTCTGGTGGCGGCAGTTGCGGAAGCGGCACAGCAGCGCCAGCTTGCTGACGTCGTCGAACACGCCGGCGAGTTCCTGCGCGTCGTCGATGTCGAGCCGCAGGGCACGCAGGCCCGGCGTGTCGATCACGCAGCCACCGCTGCTGGCGAAGCGCAGCGTGCGCGTGGTGGTCGTGTGGCGACCGCGGCCGTCGTCGATGCGCACCGCAGCGGTGTCCTGCAGCGGCTCGCCGCACAGCGTGTTGGTGAGCGTGCTCTTGCCGGCGCCGCTGGAGCCCAGCAGGACCACCGTCTGTCCGCGGCCGAGCCAGGGCGCCAGACACGCTGCCGCGTCGGCCGAACGCGTGTCGAGCGCGAACATCGGCGTGCCGGCGCTCAACGACTCGCGCGCCTCGTCGATGCGACGTTCGAGTGCCGCCGGCGCCAGCGTGTCGGCCTTGGTCAGCACCAGCACCGCCGGCACGTGCGACAGGTGCGCCAGCGCGAGATAACGCTCGAGGCGGCGCGCGTTGAAGTCGTGGTCGAGCCCCATCACGAGCAGCGCGGTGTCGACATTGGCCACCAGCACCTGGCGCTTGGCCGCGCCGCGGCCGTCGTTGGTGCGGCGCGCGATCTGCGTCAACGGCGGCACGCGCTCGACGACGCGCCAGCGCTGCGGTGCCGGCTCATCGACCAGCACCCAGTCGCCGACCGCCAGCGCGTCGTCGGTGAGGGACTGCACGATCGTCGGCGGCACGATCGCGGGCCGCACGTGCAGCCCGTCGTGCACGCAGACGGCGTCGCGTCGGACCTCGATCACGCGCATCGGCGATTCGCCCACGTGCGCGGGGCGCGCGATCAGTTGCTGGAACATGGCCGCCGTCAGCCCGATGCCGATCAGCGAATCCGTTGGAGAGGCAGTGGTCATGGATGTTCACGAGGTGTTCATGGTGTTCAGGCACTGCGAGCAGGCACGCCACGCCCTCGACGCGGCGCGAACGCACGCATCGAACGGGCGCGGCAGCGCGTCGGCGCTGCAGCGGATCGAGAAAGTTGTGGGGATCGACCCGCGCGGGTGCGCGGCTGGCTCGGGCTTGCTACCGCGAGCGGTGCTCAGTCGTCAGGAGGACCTCAGACTGCACGACGCACCACGAGGGGCCGACCACGAACGGCAATCGCTGCTTGTGTCATGTTGGCCTCCGTCGGGTGGTTGAAGAAAGCGCCGGAAGACCGGCGGGCCGGCAGTGTGCCGCGAGCCCACACGCGGCGTCAAGCCTGGGATGCGATTTGCGGTAGGGTCGCTCGATGAGCGATGCAACCGTGGCACGAGATCCGCAGGCGTTGGCCGTGCGGTTCTGCGACGACGCGCTGGTCGCGGTCGACAAACCCGCCGGCGAGCTGGCCGTGCCGGGCCGCGGTGCCGACAAGCAGCATTGCACCTGGACCCGCGTCTGTGCAACCTGGCCCGATGCGCGGGTGGTGCACCGGCTCGATCAGGCCACGTCGGGCCTGCTGCTGTTTGCGCGCGGCCTGCAAGTGCAGCGCGCGCTGAGCCGCGCCTTCGCCGAGCGCCGTGTCGACAAGCGATATGTGGCCGTGGTGCATGGCCTGCTCGCCGACGACGAAGGCCGCATTGAACTCCCGCTGGCGGCGGACTGGCCGCAGCGGCCGCGCCAGCGCATCGATCCGGTTGGCGGCAGACCCGCGCTCACCCACTACAGCGTGCTGCAGCGTGACGACGCCACAAAACGCACGCGACTGCTGCTGCGGCTGCTCACCGGCCGCACGCACCAATTGCGTGTGCACCTGGTCGCGATCGGGCATCCGATCGTCGGCGATGCGTTGTACGCGGGCGCGCCGCACGCCAATGAAGCGCGGCTGCTGCTGCATGCGAACGAGTTGCACCTGACGCATCCGGTCGACGGCGCGCTCCTTCGGTTGCAAAGCCAGGTGCCGTTCTGACGGCACTGCCGCTACGATGCATGCTGACGCTGGCGTGGCCGCCGCACCAAACGTGACCGACTCCGAGCTCGAAACCCTGGCGCAACTGCTCACCGGCCTGGGCATCACGCTGACCCTCACCGATGCCGAAGGCCATCTGCTGATCAGCGCCCCGCCGCCGCGGCGCGACGCCGCTCACGAGCCGCCGCGCACGGTGTCGATGAACCTCGCTGACGGCCGCCGCCTGGTGCTGGCCCCCGACAGCGAAGCCGAACGGCGCAATGCCGAGGCGCGCCAGCGCTTTCGCGTGCTGGCGGAGCATTCGAGCGACCTGATCGTCGCGGTCGACGCCGACCTCGCGATCCGCTTTGCCTCGCAGGCGGCGGCCACCCTGCTCGACATCGTGCCCGAGGAGTTGCACGGCCGCACGCTGGCCGAGTTGCTGGCGCCCGAGGACCGCGCCGGCTTTATTGCACGGCACTTCATGCACGCGCAGCGCCGCGGACCGTCGGGCACCGATCTGTTCCGCGCGCTGCGCCGCGACGGCAGCACCTTGTGGATCGAGGCGCGCGTGGTGCTGCTGCCGCCGGGCAACGGCCTGGGCGACTACCTGGTCACGCTGCGCGATGCCGAGCAGCGCAAACAAGCCGAGCTCGCACTGGGCCAGGCCAATGCCGAGCTCTCGGCGCTGGCGTCGACGGATGCGCTCACCGGCCTGGCCAACCGTCGCATGTTCGACGCCACGCTGCGCAAGGAATGGTTCCGTGCGCTGCGCGACGGCTCGCCGCTGTCGCTGCTGATGATCGACATCGACCACTTCAAGCCGTTGAACGATCAGTACGGGCACCAGGCCGGCGACGCCTACCTCGCGGCGGTGGCCGACGTGATCGAGCGCAACGTGCGCCGCGCCGGCGACATGGCGGCGCGCTACGGCGGAGAAGAATTCGCGATCGTGCTGCCGGGCACCGCAGCGGCCGGCGCGCTCGAGACGGCCGAGGCCATCCGCCGCGCGGTGGTGGCCGCCCGCTTCGACGGCATCGTGAAGGACGGACCGCCGATCACGGTGTCGATCGGCGTCGCCGCCACGGTGCCGATTGCCGGCGCGGGCGCCGCCACGCTGGTGCACAGCGCCGATGCGGCGCTCTACCAGGCCAAGCGCAACGGACGCAACCGCGTCGAGATCCTGAGTTGAGAGGTTTCTCATGAGCGAACCCGTGGTGTTGCACGATGTGTCGCCCGGCGGCGTGGCCGTGGTCACGCTGAACCGGCCGCAGGCGATGAACGCGCTGTCGCGCGAGCTGCTCGATGCGCTGGCCAAGACGTTGCAGGCGTGCGCCGACGATGCGAGCGTGCGCGTGATCGTGCTCACCGGCGCGGGCCGCGCGTTCTGCGCAGGGCTCGACCTGAAGGAGCTGGGGGCCGGCAGCGCCGATATCGGCAAGACCACCGTGAGCTCGCGCGGCGACCCGGTGGGCGTGATGGAGCGCTGCGCCAAGCCGGTGATCGGCGCGATCAACGGCGCCGCGGTCACGGGCGGCTTCGAGCTGGCGCTGGCCTGCGACGTGTTGATCGCCAGCACGAACGCGCGCTTTGCCGACACGCACGCGCGCGTCGGCCTCGCTTCGGGCTGGGGCTTGTCGCAAAAGCTCAGCCGAGCCATCGGCATCTACCGCGCCCGCGAGATCTCGCTCGGTGGGCGCTGGGTCAGCGCCGAGCAGGCCGCGGCCTGGGGATTCGTCAACCGGGTCGTCGAGCCCGGCGAGCTGATGCCCACGGCGCTTGCGCTGGCCGCCGACATGCTGCTGGCACAACCCGGCATGCTGGAACGCTACAAGGCCATCATCGACGACGGCTTCGCGCTGCCGTTTGGCGAAGGCATGGCGCTGGAACGCCAGCGCGCCCGCGAGTTCAACGCCACCGTGACGGCATCGGAGATCGAGCAGCGCCGCGAGGGCGTGCGCGACCGCAACCGCAGGAGTTGATCAGTCCAGCCAGGCGGCCAGGTCGTCCTTCAGTTGCTTCAAGTCGGCGCTGCGCGTGTACATCATGTGCCCGGCGTCGTAGTAGCGGTGCGTCACTCGCTTGAGCACGTCGGCCGGCGCGTCGAGCTGCGCCAGCGACCAGTCGCTCGCGCTGTACGGCGTGCCCAGGTCGTATCGGCCGCTGGCCACCAGCACGCGCAGGTGCGGGTTGCGCCGCAAGGCGCGTGACAGCTCGGCGCTGGTGGCGGCGAAGCTGTTGCCCTTGTTCTCGCCGCGGTTCCAGTTCCAGGCCTTGTGCGCGTCAAAGTTCAACACCTCGTAGCGCGCCTCGTCGGCACAGCCGAGCTGCGCGAAGTAGGCCATGCTGGCCATGGTGTACGGCGCGTTGAGCGCCTCGATGCCGGGGTCAAACTCCCATTCGCGCGTGCGCCGGGCAGCCATCGGCCCCGTCACGCGCGACTCCAGCCGGCCGACGATGCGACCGGCGTCGCGCAGCAGTTCGAAGAAGAACGTCTCGTCGTTGACGCGCAGGTTCTTCTCCTCGATCAGCGCACGCGGCAACCCGGTGAGCTCGGACAGCCGCTTCTCGATGCGCGTGCGCGCCTTGCCGTCGAGGCGCGCGCCGGCGTGCAGCGCGACCAGGTAGTCCTCGTTGACAAATGCCTCGGCCGCGGCGCGTGCCGCCTCGGGCGACGCCGCCGGCAGACCGGCCAGCCGCCCGTGGTACTGCGCGGTGTTGGCGAACGCCGGCAGGAACAGCGCATAAGGCAGGTCATTTCCCGGCGCGAACACCAGCGACTGCAGGTCCATCGCGCAAGACACCAAAATCAGTCCCGACAGCGACAGCCCCATCGCCTGCAGCTTGTCGGCGATGGCGGCGCCGCGGGTCGTGCCGTAGCTCTCGCCGGCCAGGTACAACGCCGAGCCGAAGCGCTTGTGACGCGCCAGCCACACGCGCACCACCTCCGACAACGCATCGACGTCGCCGTCCACGGAGAAGAGCTTCTTGCGCGCCTCGTCGTTCAGCGCCACCGAATAACCGGTGTGCGGCGGATCGACGAACACCAGGTCGAAGTGTTCGAGCCAGGTGAGCGGGTTGTCCTGCACCGCGTAGGGCGCCGCCGGCATGGTGCCGTCATCGTGCACCACCACGCGCTTGGGACCGAGCGCGCCGAGGTGGAGCCAGATCGAGGCCGAGCCCGGCCCGCCGTTGAACGCAAAGCACACCGGCCGCGGCTGCGTGTCACGCACCGTGTAGGCCACGGTGAACACCGCCGCCTGAGGCTCTCCGCGCTGTGCATCGACGCCGCCGTGGGTCAGCGGCATGAACGCCGCATTCACTTCGTAGTCGAGCCGATGCCCGTGCGCCAGCGTGACGGCGCCGGTGCATACCACCGGCGGGCGCGCAAGCAGCTTGTCGAGCGTTTCGCGCTGGCGCTTCTCGGCGTCGGGATCTGGTTTGTCCTTGTCCTTGGGTGCGTCACTCATCGCGAAACTCCGTCTTCATCGCCCGCCAACCAGCGGCCGTAGCGCACACGGTCGACGTTGCCCCCGCTGACGATCACGCCGACGCGTTGACCGCGCAGATCGAGCACACGCTCCAGCACCGCGGCCGCCGCCAGGCAGCCGGTGGGCTCGACCACCTGCTTCATGAACTCGGCGAAGAAGCGCAACGTCGACACCAGCTGTGCGTCGCTCACCGTGCACACCGCGCGCACGCGCTCACGCATCACTGCAAAGGTGAGTTGGCCCGGCGCCTGCGTCTGCGCGCCGTCGGCAATGGTCTCGGGCACGTCGATGCGCACGATCTCGCCGCGCGCCAGGCTCTGCTGCACGTCGTTGCCGGCGGCCGGCTCGACGCCGTACACGCAGATGTCGGGCTGCAACCCGGTGGCCGCCACCGCGCAGCCCGAGATCAGACCGCCGCCGCCGACGCAAACCACGAGCGCATCGAGCGCACCGACTTCTTCGATCAACTCGAGCGCGCTGGTGCCCTGCCCCGCCATCACGTGCGGATGGTCGAACGGCGGGATCAGCGTCATGCCGCGCTCGGCCGCGATGCGCCGTCCGATGGTTTCGCGGTCCTCGCGGTAGCGGTCGTACAGCACCACCTCGCTGTACGCGCGAGCGGCCTGATAGGCCCGCGTCGCGGCCAGCTTGGCCGGCGGCGCGTCGTTGGGCATCACGATCACCGACGGCATGTCGAGCAGCCATGCGGCCAGTGCGATGGCCTGCGCATGGTTGCCCGACGAGAACGCGATCACCCCGGCGCGCCGCTGCTCCGGCGTGAACTGCGCCAGCGCGTTGTAGGCGCCGCGAAACTTGAACGCACCCACGCGCTGCAGGTTCTCGCACTTGAAGAACACCTGCGCGCCGCTGCGCTCGTTGGCCAGGCGCGAAGTCAACACCGGTGTCTTGTGCGCCACGCCGGCCAGCCGGTCGGCGGCGCGACGGATGTCTTGCAGGGAGATGGGTAAAGCCATGGGTGCAGCATAACGTGGTGCCGGATGACCCCTGCTCACGGCCGCGTTCCGAGCGAGCCAAGCCGCGGCCGGGCAAGCGCCCGGCAGGAGCCCCCCGGACACCGCCCGCCGCGCCGCGCGATACGGCGCAGGCTAAGCAGCCGGCCCCTGGAATCCCTTGGCCCGATAGGTCAGCACCAGCGTGTCGCGATGCCCTTCATGCGCAGGATCCAGCGGCTGGATCGGCGTCGACTCGTGGATCACGCGCGCGTCGTCGAGCAGCAGTGCGGAGAACGGCTCGTCGAGCGTGAAGCGCTGCCCGGCGGGGCCGTGCGCGTCGAACACACGCGTCTCGCCGCCCTTGATGCCGGAGCGCGCCACCAGGATCACGGCGACGAAGTCGACGCCGTCTCGGTGTGCGCCCTCCGGCGTGGGCCGGCCGATGCCGCCGGCGGTGGTGATGCGAAACGGATGCGCTTCCACGTACCACGGCTGCGCGCCGAGCAGGCGGCTGGCGCATTGCCCCAGACCGGCGAGCAAGGCCTGCCATGCGCCGTCTTGCGTCCACTGTGCGTCCATCGGCTCGTAGTGGCGCTCGAGGCCGCCGTGCAGCGCGTTGTACTCCACGCTCTGCCAGTGCGGCCGCTGCGGCACCGGCTCGAGCGCACTGTCGCGCACGATGAAGCACGAGTGCCGCCGTTGCCGGTAGTGCCCGCCGTCGAGCAGATAGCGGTCGTCCGGCAGATCGTTCCACCGATCGGTCCAGGCGGCGAAGTCCTGTGTGCGCACGCCGCACAGCGTGGCCAACGCATTGGCGCTCAGCACGGCATGGCCGTCGCGCTTGAGCGCGGCGTGCACGTTGGCGGCCGACGTCAGCGTCGGCTTGAGCGTCGTCATGCAGTCCTGCGTTGCGCCAGCTCCGCACCGCGGGCCAGCGCCTCGAGCTTGGCCATCGCGATCTTGCGGTCCATCGGCGCCATGCCGCAGTTGGTGCAGGCGATGAGGCGCTCGCGCGGCACGAAACGCAGGGCCGTCGCGATCGTCTCGGCCACCGCCTGCGGCGTCTCGACTTCGTCGCTGGCGACGTCGATCACGCCGACCATCACGTCCTTGCCCTTGAGCAACGCCATCAGGTCGGGTGGCACGTGCGAATGGATGCACTCGAGCGACACCTGATCGATCGAGCTCCTGGCCAGCACCGGAAACACCTTCTCGTACTGGCGCCATTGGTCGCCCAGCGTCTTCTTCCAGTCCACGTTGGCCTGGATGCCGTAGCCGTAGCAGATGTGCACGGCGGTCGTGCAGGTCAGGCCCTTGGCGGCGCGCTCGAGCGCGGCGATGCCCCAGGTGGCCACCTCGTCCATGTAGACGTTGAACGCCGGCTCGTCGAACTGGACGATGTCGACGCCATCGGCCTGCAAAGCCAGCGCCTCCTGGTTGAGCAGTTCGGCAAACGCCTGGGCCAGGCTGGCGCGATCGCCGTAGTGGCGGTCGGCCACCGTGTCAACGATCGTCATCGGGCCTGGCAGCGTGAACTTGACTTTGCGCGTGGTGTGTGCGCGCAGAAAGCGGGCCTCGGTGGCATGCACGCGGCCCTTCAGGCGCAGCGGCGCCACCACCTGCGGCACCATCGCCTTGTAGCGGTCGGCGCGGATGCCCATCTCGACCTTGTGCTCGAAGTCGATGCCGTCCACCTGCTCGAGAAAGCCGTGCACGAAGTGCTGGCGCGACTGCTCGCCGTCGCCGATGGTCGTCAGCCCGGCGTCCTCCTGCGCCTTGATCCACATCAGCGTGGCATCGAGCTTGGCCTCGCGCAGCGCATCGCCTTCGTGCGCCCACTGGGGCCACAGCTTGTGGGTCTCTGCGAGCCAGCTCGGCTTGGGCAGGCTGCCCGCGATCGCGGTTCTGAACATCGGTGTCGTCTCCGGTTGAGGTCCTTCTACCACGTGTCGACGAAAGCGCGGCGCGGCGGCAGCGTCTGGCGCCGCGCCGCGGCCAGCACGCGCAGCAGCCATGGCCGCGTCTCGGCCGGGTCGATCACGTCATCGAGCTCGAGGTGGCTGGCCACGTTGAGCGCGCGCCCGCGCTCGCGCATGCCGGCGAGCAGGTTTTCGAACAGCGCATCGCGCTCGGCGCCCTGCACCGCCGCCAGCTCCTTGCGAAAGCCCAGCCGCACCGCGCCTTCGAGCCCCATGGGGCCGAACTCGGCCTGCGGCCATGCGGCGGTGGCCACCGGCGCATGAAAGTGTCCCGCGGTGAACGCCATCGCACCGAGCCCGAAGCCACGCCGCAGCACCACCGACAGCACCGGCACGCGCAGCGCGGCCGCAGTGACGAAAACGCGCCCCGCGTGGCGCATCATGCCTTGCGCCTCCACCGCCGGCCCCACCATGAAGCCCGGCGTGTCCACCAGCGTGATCAGCGGATGGCCGGCGGCATCGGCCAACTGCATGAAGCGCGCGAGCTTGTCGCAGCCCGCCACGTCGAGTGCACCGGCGAGGTGGCGCGGGTTGGTGGCGACTATCGCCACCGGATGCCCGCCCAGCCGCGCCAGCACCGTGACCACGCCGAGGCCGAACTCGGCGCGCAGCTCGATCACGCTGTTGCGATCGGCCAGCGTGCGGATGATGCTGCGCGGGTCAAACACCGCTTGCCGCCCGGCCGGAATCGCATCGCGCAGCGCGCGCTGGTCCTCGGCGCCGGCATCGGCCACGGCGCCCTGGTGCCAGGCCAGGATGCGGCGCGCCTCGTGCACCGCCTGCGCCTCGTTCTGCGCCATCACATCGATGGCGCCGGCGCGCGCGATCACGTCGGCCGGACCCACCGCCTCGGGCGCCACCACGCCAAGACCGCCGCCTTCGATCATCGCCGGCCCGCCCATGCCGATGCTCGAGCCGCGCGTCGCGATCACGTAGTCGCAGCTGCCGAGCAGCGCGGCGTTGCCGGCGAAACAATACCCTTCGACGATGCCCAGCGTCGGCACCTGGCCCGACAGCGCCGCCAGGGCACGAAACGTGGTGCAGTGCAGGCCCGACACCGACGGCGAGTCGACGTCGCCCGGCCGTCCGCCGCCGCCTTCGGCGAACAGCACGAACGGCATCTTCAGCTCGGCCGCGAGCGCGAGCAGCCGATCCGACTTGCGGTGGTTGTTGTGGCCTTGTGTGCCGGCCAGCACCGAGTAGTCGTAGGCCATGGCGGCGACGCGTGCGCGTTCGGCGCCGAAGTCGCCTGCGTGCACCAGTCCCACGCCGGTGATCAGGCCGTCGGCCGGCGTGTTCTTCTGCAGATCGTCCAGTGCGCGGCGGCTGCGCTGCGCCGCCACCGCGAAGGCACCGTATTCGACGAAGCTGTCGGCGTCGAACAGCGCGGCGATGTTCTCGCGCGCGGTGCGCCGGCCCTGCGCATGGCGCGTGCGCACCATGTCGGGCCGCGCCGTGTCGGCCAGCAGCGCGCGCCGCGCGTGCAGCTCGTCGAGCTCGGGCCGCGCTTCGGTCCTGCGCGCCGACGCGGCGACGCGCGCCACGCCGTCGGCCAACGGCGAGAGATCGAGCAGCAGATCGCCCTCGTCGACCGCGTCGCCGCGCTGCACGTGAATGGCCTGCACCACGCCGTCGGTCAGCGCCTCGACCGCGAACTCCATCTTCATCGACTCGAGCCTCAGCAGCACCGCCCCGCGCGCCACCGTGCTGCCGACATCGGCCTCGACGGCGGTGACGGCACCCTGCACGCTGGCGCGGTGGTTGATGATCGATGGCGGCATCGCTTCGGCGTTCCTCGCGCAACGCGCATTGTGCGCGGTTTGTCGTGCGGCCACGGACGCGTCGACCTTGCCCACCGACGCCTTGCTAGACTGCCACGCCGTTGCCTTCCCCAGGTACAAGGGATGCCGCCCCAGAGTCCCGAATTCACCGTCCCGGAGGCCGTGGCCGCGCCGATGCTCGCGGTCGACCGCAGCGGCGTGGTGCGCGGCGCCAACAGTGCATTCAGCCGCGCGTGCGGGCTGGATCAGGCCGGTGTCATCGGTCAACCGCTGGCGTCGTTGTGCCCACCGTCGGCGCGCCACGCGAGCGCGTGGCACGCGCTCGCGACCGCCCTGCGCAACGGCATACCGTTGGACGATGTGGCGCTCGATCTGCAGCGTGCCGCCGGCACGCCCTGGCCGATTCGCCTGTCGGCGCGCCCCTCGGGCGCCGCTACCTGGCTCACGCTGACCGACGCCACCTCCGAGCAAAACGCCGAGCGGCTGCAGGAACTGCTCGACATGGCCCAGCAGTTCGGCCGCCTCGGTGTGTGGGAGCGCGACGTGCGCACGTTGCAGGGCCGCTGGGACCGACACGTGCATCGCTTCTGGGGCCTGCCGGCGGACGCCCAGGTGCCCGACTTCGCGCAGGCCACGTCCTACGTGGTTCCGGAAGACCGCGAGGAGCTGGAGCAGAAGTTCCGGCAGTCCACCGAAAGGCCCGGCGTCTATTCGCTGCATTACCGGGTGCGCGGCGCCGACGGCGTGCTGCGCCGTCTGTATTCGCAATGGACGGTGAAGAACGGTGTCGACGGCCGCCCCGAGCGCGCAGTGGGGGTGATCGTCGACGACACCGAGGTGTGGCACCTGGCCGAGACGGTGGATGAAACCCATGCGCAGCTCGATCTGGCGCTGCAGTTGGGCGGCATCGCGATCTGGCGCCATGACCTGGCGAGCAACCGCCTGTACTACGACGACCAGGGCTGGCGCATTCTCGGCCTGACGCCGCGCCCCGAAGGACTGTCGCTCGAAGAAGTGCGCGCCATGATCCACCCCGACGACGTCCCGGCGGTGCAGGCGGCGATGCAGCGCGCCGCCACCAGCAACACGCCCACCGACATGGAGGCGCGCTACCGCCACGCCGACGGCCATTGGCTCGACATCCTGACGCGCCGCGTGACGCAGCGCGATGCGCATGGCCAGCCGATCGGCTTCATCGGCGTCGGGCTCGACGTGACGGAGCGCCTGGGCGAGCAGCGCCGGCTGCAGGAGTTGACGCGCCGGCTCGAGCTGGCCGTTTCGGTGGCCGACCTCGCCATCTGGACCTTCGAGCCCGAATCCGGCCATGCGCAGTGGAACGAGCAGATGTACGCCGTGCACGGACTCGACGCGTCGCAGCCTGCGCCGAACCTGGAGCAATACCTCGAGCGCTTCGTGCCGGCGGCCGACCGCGCGGCGATGCGCCTGGCTTTCGAACGCGTGCTCACTGCCTTTGATGCCCCTGTACGCGGCGAATTGCGCATCGTCCGCAGCGACGGCGCACTGCGCGAGCTGTCGGGGCGTATGCGCATGATGCGCAGCAGCTCCGGCTCGCGCATGATCGGCACGCTGATCGACGTGACCGAGCAGCGTGCGCGCGCACGCGCGCTGCGCGAAGCGCACGAGCGCGCCGCATTGGCCGCCCGGGCCGTGGGGCTGGGCACCTGGGAGCTGGACCATCGATCTCGCAGCGCCACATGGGACGAGCAGATGTGGCGATTGCGCGGCCTCGAACCGCGAGCCCAGCCGTTGACTGAAGACGAGCTGCAGGCGCTGGTGCATCCCGACGACCTGCCGCAGATGAAGCGCGAGTACGAGATCGCGCTGCGGGACAAGCGTCCGGCCAGCGGGCAGTTCCGCGTGCGCTGGCCCGACGGAAGCTGGCATTGGCTGGCATCGCGCTCGATGCCGATGTTCGACGAGCACGGCAACGAGCTGCGCCGCATCGGCGTCAACTGGGACATCACGCAGGCGCGCGAGGCCGAGCAGGTGCGCCAGGAGCGCATGCTGGCGCAGCGCGAGAGCCGTGCCAAGTCGCTGTTTCTCGCGCGCATGAGCCACGAGCTGCGCACGCCGCTCAACGCGGTGATCGGCTTTGCGCAGCTGCTGCTGTCGGACCGGGCGCTGGCGCTGCATGGCGAGCCGCGCGAGCAGCTGCAGCACATCCAGGCCGCCGGCCAGCACCTGCTGGCACTGGTGAACGACGTGCTCGACCTCTCCAGCCTCGACACCGGCGAGATCCGCCTGCACCCGCAGGCGCTCGAGCTCGGCAGCGTCTACGATGCCGCCGTGCCGATGGTGGCCGCTCTCGCGGCCACGCACGGCGTCAGGCTGCAGCGCGGCGAGCTCGCGCACGCGGTGCTGGCCGACCCGACGCGGCTGCGCCAGGTGCTGCTCAACCTGCTCACCAATGCGATCAAGTACAACCGCCCGGCCGGCACGGTGCAGGTAGAGTCGCACGCTCTGGACGAACAGGTGGTGCTGCAGGTGCGCGACACCGGACGCGGCATGGCCAGCGACCAGCTGCTGCATGTGTTCGAGCCGTTCAACCGCCTGGGTCTGGAGCGCAAGGGCATCGAAGGCACCGGCATCGGCCTGGCGATTGTCAAGGCCAATGTCGAGCGCATGGGCGGCTCGGTGCACGTGCAGAGCACGCCGGGCGTTGGCAGCGTGTTCGAGGTGCGCCTGCCGAGCGCGGCCAACGCCCCCGCGCCGGCCCCCGCCGCCGCGCCGGCCGTGCACGGCGCCGACGATGGCGCAACCGAGCCTGGCCGCACCGGACGGCTGCTCTACATCGAGGACAACCCCGTCAATGCGCTGATCGTGCGCGAGCTGGTCGCGCAGCGCGGCAACCTCAAGCTGGATGAAGCCGACGACGGCGCCAGCGGCATCCAGAGCGCGCGCGAATGCCAGCCCGACCTGATCCTGGTGGACATGCAGCTGCCCGACTTCGATGGCCTGGAGGTGCTGCGCCGATTGCGCGCCGACCCGAGCACGGCGGCCATTCCCTGCATCGCGCTGTCGGCCAACGCGATGCCCGAGGACATCCAGCTCGCGCTGGGCGCCGGCTTTGCCGATTACTGGACCAAGCCGCTGGACTTTCGTGTGTTCCTGGGGACGCTGGACACGCTGTTTGGAAAGCGGGCGTGAGGCCTAGGCTTCGATGAGCCCACGCTCGCGCAGCATCGCCTCGATGCGCGCGGCGCGTCCGCGAAACGCCTCGTACGCGGCACCGGGTTCCACGCTGTTGCCGCTGGAGTAGATCCAGCGCCGCGCGCGCTGGGCCACCGCGGCGTCGAACGGATCGCCCGCTTCGACGAAGGCGTCGTACGCATCGGCATCGAGCACCTCGGCCCACATGTAGACGTAGTAGCCCGCTGCATACCCGGAGCCGGAGAACAGGTGCTGGAAGTGCGGCAGCCGGTGGTTCATGCCGGCCACGGCAGGCGCGTGGCGCTCGGCGAGCACGCGCTGCTCGAACGCCACGATGTCACCGATCGGCTCGCGCGCCGCGTGCGCCGCCAGATCGACGATGGCGCTGATCGTGTAGCGCACCGCTTCGTAGGCCTGCCCAAAGCGACGTGCCGCGCGCACGCGCTCGATCAGCTCATCGGGAATCGGCGCGCCGGTCTTCCAGTGGCGCGCATGGCGCTTGAGCACCTCGGGCTCGTCGATCCAGTGCTCGAACAGCTGCGACGGCAGCTCGACGAAGTCGCGCAGCACCTGCGTGCCGGACAGGCGCTCGTAGTCCACGTTGGACAGCAGACCGTGCAGGCCGTGGCCGAACTCATGAAACAAGGTGCGCACGTCGTCCAGCGACAGCAACGTCGGGCCGCCGGCCTGGCCGCGCGCGAAGTTGTTGTTGTTGAGCACGACCGGGCGCGACTCAGTGCCGTTGCGGTGCTGCCACTGCAGCGCGCTCATCCAGGCGCCGCTGCGCTTGCCGGCGCGTGCAAAGTTGTCCTGCAGAAACAAACCGATCACGCGGCCGTCCGCCTCGCTCACCTCGTAGGTGCGCACGTCGGCGTGGTAGGTGGTGATGTCGGTGCGCGGCGTGAAGCGCAGGCCGAACAGGCGCTGCGCGCAATCGAACGCCGCCTGCACCATGCCGGACAGCGGGAAATAGGCCTTCAGCTCCGCCTCGTCGAGCGAAAAGTGCTCGCGCCGCACGTGCTCGGCCCAATAACGCCAATCCCACGGTTCGATCGGGTCGCGCACGCCGTGCGCATCGCGCGCGGCGAGCAACATGGCGAGCTCACGCTCGAGCGCGGGCAGCGCTTTGCTCCACACCTGATCGAGCAGCGTCCACACGCGCGACTGTTCGCGCGCCATCGTGTCGGCGAGCGCATAGTCGGCATAGCTGGCATGACCGTGCAGCGCCGCCTGCTCGCGACGCAGTGCCAGGATCTCGCGCGCGACGGCGCGGTTGTCGTGGCTGCCGCCGCGCTCGCCGCGCGACACCCATGCGCGCCAGGCCTGCTCGCGCAGATCGCGCCGGCGCGAGAAGGTGAGAAAAGGCACGATCGACGAACGCGCCAGCGTGATGACGTGGCCGCTGCTACCGCGTTCGTGGGCGGCCTGCCGCGCGGCGGCGCGCAGGAAATCGGGCAGGCCGTCGAGATCGGCCTCGTCTTGCAGCACCAGCACGTACGACGCCTCGTCGTGCAACACGTTCTGTGCGAACGTGGTGGTCAGCTCGGCCAGGCGCTGCATCATCTGCGCATAACGCTGGCGTGCCGCGCCGGACAGTCGGGCGCCCGAGCGCACGAAATCGAGGTGCACACGCTCCAGCAGCCGGCGTTGCTCGGCGCTAAGGTCCAGGCGCTCGCGCTGCGCGTGCAACTGGTCGATGCGCGCGAACAGTGCCGCGTCCATGTACACCGCACTCCAGTGCGCGGCCAGCGGCGCCGCCATCTCGCGCTGCACCGCCTGCAGCGCATCGCTGGTGGCCGATGCCGCCAGGTTGTGGAACAACGACTCCACGCGCGACAACAAGCGGCCCGACGCGTCGAACGCCGCCATCGTGTTGTGAAAGGTCGGCGCATCGGCCTGTGCGCCGATCCGGGCCAACTCGACGCGGTGCTCGCGCATGCCGCGCTCGAAGGCCGGCTTGAAGTGCTCGGGCCGCACCGACTCGAAAGGCGGCAGGCCGAAAGGCGCGTCCCAGACGGTCAGCAGCGGATTGACGGGGGCATCCATGAAGACTTGCGAAACCTGGCGCCGCGATCATGCCACCGCGGTGCTCGACGGCTGGGGCAGTATCCCCGCTTGAAACGGGGACGCGGCCCCGCCGCGATGCCCGCACGCGCCGTGCGGCCGGCGTGGCTTTGTTACCCTCGCCGCGAAATGACGCCCGACCCGCATCTGTGGCTCGAAGACGTGCAAGGCGAGGCTGCGCTCGCGTGGGTGCGCGAGCGCAATGCCCAGGCGCGTCAGGCGCTGGAGGCGCTACCCGACTTCGGGGCGATGCGCACGCGCATCCGCGCCGTGCTCGACTCGCGCGACCGCATCCCGACGGTCGCTCGCCGCGGTGAGTGGCTGTACAACTTCTGGCAGGACGCCGACAACCCGCGTGGCCTGTGGCGGCGCACGTCGCTGGAGCAGTACCGCAGCCATGATCCGCAGTGGGACACGTTGCTCGACGTCGATGCGCTCGGCAGTGCCGAGGGCGAGAACTGGGTCTTTGCCGGCGCCGCCGTGCTGCGCCCGCTCGACGAGCGCTGCCTGCTCAAGCTGTCGCGCGGCGGTGCCGATGCGGCGGTGGTGCGCGAGTTCGATCTGACGACACGCCGCTTCGTCCCCGATGGTTTCATGCTGCCCGAAGCCAAGAGCGACATCGACTGGCTCGACCGCGACACGGTGCTGGTGGGCACCGATTTCGGCCCCGGCAGCCTGACGCACTCCGGATATCCGCGCGTCGTCAAGCGTTGGCGGCGCGGCGAGGCGTTGGCGCAGGCCAGCACGGTGTTCGAAGGCGAGCCGCAGGACGTGTCGGCCTGGTTCAGCATCGACCTCACGCCGGGCTTCGAGCGCACCCTGGTCGGCCGCGCGCTCGACTTCTACCGCACGAGCGTCGCGCGCTGGCTGGGCGGCGGCGTGGTCGCGATTCACAAGCCCGAAGACGCGCGCATCAGCTTCTGGCGCGAGCACCTGCTGATCGAGTTGCGCAGCGATTGGACCATCGGCGCCATCACGCATCCGCGCGGCTGCCTGCTGGTGGGCGACGCGGCCGCCTACGAAGCCGGCGCGCGCGAGCTCACACGGCTGTTCGAGCCCACGCCGACCCGATCGCTCGCCGGCTACACCACCACACGCTCGCACGTGGTGCTCGACATCCTCGACAACGTGGCCAGCCGACTCGAGGAATGGCACGTCGAAGGCGGACGCTGGCAGCGCCGCGAGATCCGCGCGCCCTTTCCCGGCACGATTGGCGTCGCCGCGCTGCACGACCCGATGCTGGCCGACGATGCGCTGGCCGAGAACTACTGGCTCAGCTACAGCGACTTCCTGACGCCCGACTCGCTCATGCTCGCCGCCACCGGCAGCGACGCCCAGCAGACCATCAAGTCGCGCACGCGCTTCTTCGACGCCACGGGCATGCGCGTGGAGCAGCAGTTCGCCACGTCGAAGGACGGCACGCGCGTGCCGTACTTCGTGGTCTGGCCGGCGGGCGCCAAGGCCGACGGCCGCAACCCGACGCTGCTCTACGGTTACGGCGGCTTCGAGGTGTCGCAGCAACCGTGGTATTCGGGCACCTTCGGCACCGCGTGGTACGAGCGCGGCGGCGTGCTGGTGGTGGCCAACATCCGCGGCGGCGGCGAGTTCGGCCCGGCGTGGCACCAGGCCGCGGTGCTGCAGCACAAGCAGCGCAGCTACGACGATTTCATCGCGGTGGCCGAAGACGTGATCGCGCGCGGTATCACCAGCGCGCGCCACCTCGGCATGCAAGGCGGCAGCAACGGCGGCCTGCTGGTGGCAGCCGTGATGCTGCAGCGGCCCGAGCTGTTCAACGCGGTGGTGTGCTCGGTGCCGCTGCTCGACATGCGGCGCTACCACAAGCTGCTGGCCGGCGCGTCGTGGATGGCCGAATACGGCAACCCCGACGATCCCGACCAATGGGCCTGGATCGCGCGCTACAGCCCCTACCACAACGTGCGCGCCGATCAAGAACTGCCGCGCGTGCTGTTCACCACCAGCACGCGCGATGACCGCGTGCATCCCGGCCATGCGCGCAAGATGGCCGCACGTTTGCTCGAGCAGGGACACGACTTGCTCTACTACGAGAACATCGAAGGCGGACACGGCGGCGCCGCCGACAATGCACAACGCGCCGACATCCTGGCGCTGGAGTTCAGCTTCCTGTGGCAACAACTGAAGACATGAGCGCCGCTCGGTCGCTTTCCGAGACGCGCGCCTGGCCCCTCCGCGGGCCATGCGGCCCGCAGGCCAAGGGGTGATATGACCTCGGCGTCCGATGTCGTTCACGACGAGAGGGCCGCGCGCTTCGAGATGCGCGTGCAAGGCCAGCTCTGCATCGCCCAATACCACCTAATCGACGGCGTGATGTGGCTCACCCACACCGAGGTGCCACCAAACCTGCAGGGCCGCGGGCATGCGGCCCGCGTGGTGAAGGCCGCGCTTGACCATGCGCGCGCACAGGGTTTGAAAGTCCGGCCGGCATGCAGCTACGTGCGCAGCTACATGCGCCGCCACCCCGAAACGCGCGACCTGTTGGAGGCCCATTGATGGAACGCGATGCCCTGGCGGTGATGGATTTCTGGTTCGGCCGGCATGGCGACCGCGCGCGTGACACGCCGCGCAGGCAGTGGTTCGAGAAGAGCGACGCCTTCGACGACGTGATTCGCGATCGCTTCGGCCCGCTGATCCCGCGTGCGTTCGCGGGTGAACTGCAGGGGTGGGCGACCGAGCCGGAGGGCGCGGTGGCGCAGATCCTGGTGCTCGATCAATTCCCGCGCAATGTCTTTCGCGGCAGCGCGCAGGCCTTCGCCGGCGATGCCCGTGCGCTGGCCGCGGCACGTGCACTGGTGAGCGCGGGCACCGACCGCTCGCTGCCCGGCGTGCAGCGCCAGTTTGTCTACCTGCCGTTCGAACACGCCGAGGATCTCGCGGCACAGGACGAAGCCGTGCGCCTGTTTGCGCAGCTGGAGCGCGACGCACCCGAGGTCGGCGAGCTGCTGGTCTGGGCGCAGCGCCACCGCGACGTCATCGTGCGCTTCGGGCGCTTCCCGCACCGCAACGCGGCGTTGGGACGAGTCAGCACGCCGGAAGAGATCGAGTTCCTGAAGCAGCCGGGCTCGAGCTTCTAGGCCGGCGCTTTCAGCCCCGCGGCCTCCTGCTCCTGCAGCAGGCGCCACATCACCTTGCCGGAGCCCGACTTCGGCAAGGCGTCGACGAACTGCACCAGCTTGGGCACCTTGTAGGCCGCCATGTGCTCGCGCGACCAGCCGATGATGTCGTCGGCCGTGGTCTTGCCCTTGGCGTCGGCGCGCAGCACCACCACCGCCTTCACCGTCTCGCCACGATAGGCATCCCGTGCGGCGATGATGCAGGCCTCCTGCACGGCGGGGCAGCGGTACAGCAGCGCCTCCACCTCGGCCGGCCACACCTTGTAGCCGCTGGCGTTGATCATGCGCTTGAGGCGGTCGGTGATGAAGAAGTAGCCCTCTTCGTCCATGTGGCCGAGATCACCGGTTCTGAAGAACGACTTGCCGTCGATCTCGATGAATGCCGCCCGCGTGGCCTCGGGGTGGCCCCAGTAGCCTTTGAAGATCATGGGGCCGTGGCTGACGATCTCGCCGGTCTCGCCGACGGGCATCTCCTGCAAGGTGTCGGGGTCGATCACGCGTGAGTCGACGCCGAAGATCGGGATGCCCAGGCACTGCAGCTTGGCGCGCTCGGGCAGGTTGGAATGTGTCGGCGCCGCGGTTTCGGTGAGGCCATAGCCTTCGGCGAACGTGAGGTTGAACTCGCGCCTCAGCCGCTCGGCCACCGCCTGCGGCATCGCCGCGCCGCCGCCCGAGAGGTAGCGCAGGCTCGACAGGTCGAAGCTCGCCACATTGGGACTGGCGAACAGGTCGATGATCATCGTCGGGATGCAGGTCCAGTGCGACACCCTGTGGCGCGCGATCAGGCGTGCGGCCAGCTCGCGATCCCAGCGCGGCATCAGCACGATCGTGGCGCCGCTGCCCAGCGGCGCGAGCGCGTAGTAGACGAAGCCGGTGATGTGGAACATCGGCACCACGCCCAGGCTCACCGTCTCGGGACCGGAGTGGCCCCACTGCCCGCCCCCGCACACGTTGTGCATCACCGTGCGGTGGGTGTGGATGCAGCCCTTGGGCAAGCCTGTGGTGCCCGAGGTGTAAGGCAGCACCGCCATGTCGTCGGGGCCGCTCTCGTGGGCGCGCGGCTCGTGCCCGGCGGCGATCGCATCGCACCAGGCCGTGCAGCGCGGTGGCAGGTCGGGTTTTGCACGCAGCCATTGCAGGATCGGCGCGGCGGGCTCCTCGGCCGGATCGAGCGGGCCTTCGGGCATTGCGTCGGTGAAGTGCGTCACCAGCAACTCGCGCAGGCGCTGCTCGGCGGGCAGCCGCGCGTCGGCCTGCGCCACGATGCCGGCCAGATCGGCGGTGGTGATCACGATGCGTGCACCGGAGTCTGCGATGTAGTGGCCGAACTCGTCAGCCTTGTTCATCGGATTGACCGGCACCACCACCGCATCGGCGCGCAGGATGGCCTGCACCGCCACCGAGTACTGCGGGCAGTTCTGCATGAACACGATCACACGATCGCCGCGTGCCACGCCGCGCGAATGCAGCCAGCCGGCCAGCGCCACCGCCTGGTCGTGCAGCTCACGAAACGTGAGCGCGCGGCCGAAGAACAGATAGGCTGCCTTGTTCGGATAGCGCTTGGCCACCACTTCGGTGTTGAACCACAACGAGGTTTCGGGCAGCACCAGTTCGCGCGGCAGGCGCGCGGGCCAGATGGTGTGGTGGGGCTGGCGCAGGTCGATGGTCATCGGGGTCGTACGGCTCAACGGCGATGGAGGTGGACGCCCGTTGGTGTACCCGATGCGATGCGCCGGCGCATCGTGTGGAACCCGTGAGTGTCGCTCCGGTGACGCCCGTCTGCCGGGCGTGTGCCCGATCAACTGCCGAGCACGCTGCGTGTGCGGGCCTCGATCTCGCGCACACGTTGGCATTCGCGATGGCCCTGGTATTCGGGCTTGTCGCACTCGCGCAGCAGGCAGCGGTGCATCGCCACCAGGTGGCGGCCCGCGCATTGTTCGCGCGGGTTGCGCGTGACCGTGGCCACACGCACGGGCGCCTGCGTCGGCACGGCGGCCGCGGGCGCCGGCGCGCCGTGCACCACCGGCTCCGGGCTCCGCACTGCCACCGCAGCGGGCTCGGGTGCCGACACCACCGCTTCGCGCGTGCGTGACGCGGCGGCGCGCGCTTCGGTGATTCGCTGCTCGGCGCGTCGGGGCAAAGGGCGCGCACGCGGCGCCGGCGCAGCGCTCTTCTCGGTCTTCTCGGCCGCATCGGCCGCATCGGCCGCATCGGTGCGCGCGGCGTCGGCCGGCGCGGGCTCGGCCGGGCCCGGTGGCATCGACACCACTGCAGCCGGTATGGATGCCGGCACCGCCGCAGCCGGGGCGGCAACGATCGAAGCCGCCGTCCAGGATGCCGCTTCATCGTCCAGGTTCGCAAGCCACCACGCGGCGCCGGCCGCCAACAGCATCGCCATCGCGGTACCCCACAACGGCACGCCACGCCGCCAACGCCGTCGGCGCGCGGGAGGCGCGGGCAACACATCCGTTGCCGGATCGGCGGGTGGCGCTGGGGCAGCAGGTTGCTGCACCACCGTGGTGGCCCATGCCGACGCACTCGCCGGTCGTTCGCGGCGCGGCACCGGCAAGTGACCTGCCAGTGCGGCCCGCAGTTCGGCCACGTTCTGCGGCCGATCCTGCGGGCGCGGCGCCAACATCCAATCGCACAGCTGCAGCAGCCGCTCGGGCACGTTGCCGATGGCCGAGCCGGCCAGCAAGGGCTGCTCGTCGCTCAACGCGCGCGCGGTGGCAGGCACCGGCGGCTTGCCGGTGATCACAAAGTGCAGCGTGGCGCCAAGGGCATAGAAGTCGGTCCACGGGCCCTGCCGCATGCCGGTGGATTCGGCGTACTGCTCCAGCGGCGCATAACTCGGTTTGAGGATCGCGGTGAGTGTCTGGCTGCGGTCGCTGATCACGCGGCGCGCGGCACCGAAATCGAGCAACACCGGCGGCGCACCCTCGGCGACGATCACGTTGTCGGGCGCGATGTCGCGGTGGTACACGCCTTCGTGGTGCATCACATCGAGCGCGCCGAGCAGATGGTCCAGCAAGCGCGTCAGCCACGCGCCATCGGGGCAGCGGCCGCTGCCCTGGCGCAACTGGCGCAACGTGCGTCCGCGGTACAGCGGCATCACCATGTACGCGGTGCCGTTGTCCTCCCAGAAGCGGTGCACCTTCAGCAGCGACGGATGGTCGAAGCGCGCCAGCAGCTTGGCCTCGTTGACGAACGAGCTCATGCCGAGCGCAAACGTCTCGGAGTGCGAGGCCGACAGCAGCGATACCTGTTGCTTGCCGCTGCGGCCGGCGAGCGCCGCGGGCAGATACTCCTTGATCGCGACCTCGCGCTCCAGCGAATGATCGAAAGCGCGGTACACGATGCCGAAGCCGCCCACGCCGATCACGCCGCGCAGTTCAAACTCGTGCAGGCGGTGCCCCACCGGCAGCGCGTTGGCCGCATCGGTGCCGGGTTTCTGGGTCGCCGACGGCGATGTGACAGTGCTGACCGACATCACCGATCGAGGTTAGCCCAGCACTTTTGCCATGTGCGCCGATGCAAGTGCATGTTCGTGACCGGATTCGCGCTCGTCATCGGCCAGCGCCAGTTCCGATGCACGCCTTGCCGAGGGCCTAAAATCCCTGCCCTCGCCATTGAGGTTCGTCGTCCGGGATGCCACACCGCACCGCCGCAGCAGGTTCCAACGCGTTGTTGCGCTTGTTGCGCCTCGGCGCATCCGCCGGAGCCTGCGGCTGATGTCGTGCACGAGGGGGGCTTCGCGTCGCAGCCTGCTGGTGGCAGCGGGCGCCTGGCTGAGCGCCGCAGCCGTGCGCGCGCAGGCGCTGGCACCGCCAAGCGGCACGGTCGTGCTGACGATACGCGGCAAAATCAAGCTCAACAATCAAGGTGACAGCGCGGCGTTCGACATGGCGCTGCTCGAGGCCGCCGCGCAGCACAGCTTCATCACCAAGACGCCTTGGTACAAGGTGCCGCGCAAGTTCACCGGCCCGCTGCTGCGCGACCTGCTTGCCCTGGTGGGCGCGCACGGCAGCACGCTGCGCCTCAGCGCGCTCAATGACTACCGCATCGACGTGCCGGCCGACGACGCGCGGCGCTTCGACGTGATCCTGGCGCGCCTGGTCGACGACCGGCCGATCACCGTGCGCGAGAAGGGCCCGCTGTTCATGATCTATCCGTTCGACAGCGACGCCGACCTGCGCAACCCGCTGTACTACAGCCGCTCGGTATGGCAGCTGAAGACGATCGACGTTCTGTAGTCGGCGCTGCGGCGTCGCCGCTGCCGCTGTCGGGCTGGTTCGTCGTCACTGGCGCGGTGCTGCTGCTGTCGTTGCTGGCCGCGTTCTTCGTGCAGGCACGCCAGTACGCATTGCTCGGCCAGGCGGTCAAGGGCCAGGACGACTACCTCGTGCTCAACCTGTTCCAGCTGGAGACCGAATACCTACGCCTGCGCGAGCGCTGGCGCCAGGCCGCCGCCGATCCCCCGAGCGCACGCGAGCCGCTGCAGCTGCGTTACGACATCTTCGTCAGCCGCATCGGGCTGCTGCAAACCGACCGTGCGCAGCGCGTGTTGTCCGAGAACCCCGAATACGGCGCCGCGCTGCGCGCGCTGCGCGACTTCGTCGATCGTGGCGATCTGTACCTGGGCGGCAACGCGCAGGCACCGTTCAGCGCCGCGTCGATGCAGGCGTTGCTGGCGGACCTGGAGGCGCTGGACGGGCCCATCCACCAGATGCTCCTGGCCGGCGCGCACCGCGTGGCCGAGCAGGTGACGGCGCGCAACGACACGCTGGCGCAGCACAACCGCGTCGGCCTGGCGCTGACCGCGTTCCTGTCCGCGATGGTCGGCCTGTTCGGCTTTCTCGCGCTGCGCCGGATGCGCCAGCTCGACGACAGCCGGCGCGCGATGGAGGCCATGGCCAATCGGCTGCACGACGCACGCGAGCAGGCGTTGCGCGCCAGCCAGGTGAAGAGCGAGTTCCTCACCAACATGAGCCACGCCATCCGCACGCCGTTTCACGGCATGCTGGGCATGCTGACGCTGCTGCGCGACACCCGGCTCGAGGCACGTCAGCAGGAGCTGCTGCACACGGCCATCGACTCGGCCGACCATCTGCTGAGCCTGCTCAACGACATCGTCGACCTGTCCAAGCTCGAGTCGGGCACGCTGACGCTCGAAGTGCGCGACGTCGACGCCGCATCACTGATCCGCGAGGTCGAGCGCCTGATGCGTGCGCCGGCGGCTGCCAAGGGCCTGCGCCTCAGCGCGCAGGTGGATGGCGTGCTGCCCCCGCGGCTGCAGCTCGACGGCACGCGCCTGCGCCAGGTGCTGTACAACCTGGTGGCCAACGCGATCCGATTCACCGACAGCGGCAGCGTCGATCTGCGCTGCCGGCGCCTCGCGCCGCAGGCGCAGCGCGAGGCGATGCTCGAGATCGAGGTCGCCGACACCGGCGTCGGCATGGATGCCGACACCTTGCACCGGCTGTTCGAGCGCAGACGGGTGCTCGAGCACCCCGCCACGCGTGCCGATACGATCCGCCAGGGCACGGGCCTGGGCCTGGAGATCGCCCAGCGGCTGACGCGCCTGATGGGCGGCGACATCACGGTGGAGAGCACCCCCGGTCTCGGCAGCACGTTTCGCGTGCGCGTGCCGATGCGCACGTCGTTGCCGGCCGTTGCCTCGGCGCCGGCCGCGTCCGTGATGCCGGCTGTCGCCGTGCCGAACATACGCCACGTGCTCGTGGCCGAAGACAACCCGGTCAACCGGCTGTACATCGGCGCGCTGCTCGAACGCATGGGCCACACCGCGCACTTCGTCGAAAACGGACTCGAGGCGCTGCAGGCCGTGCAGGAGCATCGCTTCGACATCGTGCTGATGGACGTGCACATGCCGGTGATGGACGGCATCGCCGCCACCGAGGCGATCCGCGCGCTCCCAAGAAATCAGGCGCCGCCGCCGGGTTCCTCGGCCAAGGTCGCGGGCCCGCCGAGCGGCGGCGCGCCTCCGGAGGCGCCGGTTCAGCAAGCCGCCAAGCTGCCGATCGTCGCCCTCACCGCCGATGCGTACGCCGACACGCGCACTCGCTGCCTCGCCGCGGGCATGGACGAGGTGCTGGTCAAGCCGCTCGGACTGCCGGAGCTCGAGGCCCTGTTCCAGCGCCGTTTCGGCGGGACCGTGCCGGCACCCGCCGAGGGCTCGCTGGCTGCGCCGGCGGCCGCCGGCAGCACGCTGCTCGACACCGAGGTGCTGGCGCGCTTGGTCGAGCTGATGCCGCGCGCCGAGGCAGCGCGCCTGTACGAGGCGATGCTCAGCCAGGCCGGTGACGCCACCGAGCGCATGCGCCGCGCGCTGCGCGATGCCGACACCGAAGAGCTGCGACGCCTGTCGCACGGGCTCAAGGGCGCCGCGCTCAACCTGGGCTTGCGCGCGCTCGCCGATGCGGCCGATCGCTTGAGCGGCAGCGCGACGGCCAACGCCGGGCAGTTGGCGCTGGCACTGCAGCGCTTTGACGAAACGCTGGCCGCCACACGCGCGTTGTGCGCCAGCGAACCAGCGCTCGCGCATGGTTAGCCCCCACGCTCACTGCGTTCGCTGCCCCCCGAGGGGGCTGGGCCGGCTTGGGGCGGCCCGGCGCCGGCCCGGCTGAAGAATCAGACCACCACCGGCTCGGGCTCCAGCCGGATGCCAAACCGCCCGTAGACGCTTTCCTGGATCGCACGCGCCAGCATCAGCACCTCGGCACCGCTAGCGCCGCCGCGGTTGACGAGCACCAGCGCCTGCTTGTCGTACACCGCCGCGCGGCCGATCGACTTGCCCTTCCAGCCGCACGCATCGATCAACCAGCCGGCCGCGAGCTTGTAGCTGCCGTCGGCCAGCGGGTAGTGCACGATGTGCGGATCGCGCGCGATGATGTCCTTGCACTGCTCGGCGCTGACCACCGGGTTCTTGAAGAAGCTGCCGACGTTGCCGATGTCGCGCGGATCCGGCAGCTTGTTGCGGCGGATGGTGCACACCCAGTCGAACACGGTCTGTGCATCAGGCGCCGTGATGCCGGTCTCATGCACCTTGCGCTCGAGATCGAGGTAGCCGAGCACCGGCGCCCAACGCCGCGGCAGGCGCATGCGCACGCGCGTGATCAAGCTCTTGCCCGCCAGGCCGCCGAAGCCGCTGTGCTTGAACACGCTGTCGCGGTAGCCGAAACGGCAGGCCTGAGGCGAGAGCGTGACGCTGCGACCGGTGACGAGGTCCACCGCATCGAGCGACTCGAAGCGATCCTTCAGCTCGATGCCGTAGGCACCGATGTTCTGCACCGGCGCGGCTCCCACCGTGCCGGGAATCAGCGCCAGATTCTCCAGACCCGGACAGCCCTGCTGCAAGGTCCAGGCGACGACATCGTGCCAGGTCTCGCCGGCACCGGCCTCGACGACCACGGCATCGTCGTCCTGGGACAACACGCGGCGGCCCATGATCTCGACGCGCACCACCACACAATCGGGATCGCGCGACAGAATCAGGTTGCTGCCCGCGCCGAGGATCAGCTTCTTCGCGCGGCCCAGCTCCGGATGGTCCACCACACGACGCACGTCGGCGTCGCTCCTGACGCGCACGAGCGTGTGCGCGATCGCTGGCAGGCCGAACGTGTTGTATGCACGCAAGGCCACGCCGCGTTCGATCGTCACAGCGCCTTGGATGGAGGGCATGGCAGAATTTTCGCCGATCCGCTCGCGATTGGAATGGCCATGCCCAGCTTCGATGCCGTCGTCGAACCCAACCGGGTGGAGCTGCGCAATGCCGTCGACCAGTGCATGCGCGAGATCGGCACGCGCTTCGACTTCAAGGGCACGAAGGCGGCGGTCGAGTACGACGAAGACGCGCTGACGCTCGTCGGCGACAGCGACTTCCAGATCGGCCAGGTGCGCGACATCGTGCTGGCCAAGCTCGCCAAGCGCAACGTCGACGCACGCTTCGTCGACTTCAGCGCCGCGCCCGAGAAAGGCGGCGGCGACACCTGGCGCCAGACCGCGCCGATCAAGTCGGGCATCGCCGCCGAAGACGCCAAGCGCCTGCAGCAGGCGATCAAGCAGAACAAGCTCAGGGTGCAGGCGTCGATCCAGGGCGACACGCTGCGCGTGAGCGGCGCCAAGAAAGACGAGCTGCAGGCGGCCATCCAGCTGCTGCGCCGCGAGGCCGGCGACCTTCCGCTCGGTTTCAAGAACTTCAGAGACTGAGGGAAAGTTCCATGGGCCCGTGGTTTCGCTTCGCAGCAGCACTGGCCCTGACGGGGCCGATGCTCGCATCGGCACAGAGCGTATCGATGGCCGGCAGCATCGGCGACAGCAAGGCGCTGCTGATGATCAACGGCGCGCCGCACACGCTCACCGTGGGCGGCACGGTCAAGGGCGTGACGCTCAGGCGCGTGATGCCCGGCCAGGCCGAGGTCGAGATCGGCGGCAAGCTGATGATGGTGGCCATCGGCGGAGCGCCGGCCAGCGTGGGCGCAGGCGCAGCGGGCGGCGCCACCGGTCGCGAGATCCTGATCGCGGCTGGGCCGGGCGGCCACTTCGTCACCAGCGGACAGATCAACGGCAGGCCGGTGCAGTTCATGGTCGACACCGGCGCCACCGTGGTCGCGATGGGCCGCAGCGAGGCCGAACGCCTGGGCATCGACTGGAAGAAAGGTCAGCCCGGCATGAGCCACACCGCGGCGGGCACCGTCGTTTCCTACGGTGTCTCCCTGACATCGGTGCGCATCGGTGACGTCGAAGTGTTCGGCGTCAACGCGATGGTGGTGGCGGCCGAGATGCCGTTCGTTCTGCTCGGCAACTCGTTCTTGAACCGCTTCTCGATGCGGCGGGATTCGAACGTGATGAAGCTGGAGAAGCGCGACTGAAGGGCTCGGCTCACTCGGCGTGGGCACACGAGCAGGATTTCAGTCGTATCGCAAAGCCTGCGCGGGATCCACTCGACTCGCGCGCCAGCTCGGATACAGCGTGGCCAACAACGCCAGGCCTATCGATATCAGCGCCACGGGCACGATATCGCCCATCTGCGGATCACTCGGCATCCGGCTGATCAGGTAGACGTTGCCGGGCAGCAGTTGCGCGCCGAGAAGGCGTTCGATGGCCGGCACGATGGCCTCGATGTTGAACGCGACCGCCAAGCCGAGCAGCACGCCGGCCAGCGTGCCGGTCAGCCCTGCCAGGGCGCCCTGCACGACAAAGATTGCCATCACCGAGCGTGGGCTGGCGCCGAGCGTGCGCAGGATGGCGATGTCGGCGCGTTTGTCGGTGACCGTCATCACCAGCGTGGCCACCAGGTTGAACGCCGCCACCGCGATGATCAGCGCCAGGATCAGGCCGAGCATGCGTTTCTGCTGGGCCACGGCGGCAAACCAGATGCGGTTGGCGCGCGTCCAGTCGGACACCGCCACGCGCGGATCGAGCCGTTGCGCCAGCGCGCGCGCCCAGGCCGGCGCGAGCTGTGCATCCTGCAGCCGCACGGACAGCGCGTGGGCGCGCGACAAGTGCGCGATCGCGAGCGCGTCGTCGATGTGCAGCAGCGCCAGCGTGCTGTCGTACTCGTGGTGACCGCTGTCGAACACGCCCGCCACGGTAAAGCCGTGGTGGCGCGGCGCAGCCGCCTCTCCTTCGCCCGCGCCTGACACCACCACCACGGCGTCGCCGGCGTTCACCTTCAGCTCGCGCGCCAACTCGGCGCCGAGCACGATCCGACGCGCACCGGGCTGCAACGCCGCGAGGGGACCGTCGCGCAGGCGCTGGGCCAACGGCACCACGTTCACTTCGTCGGCCGGCGCCACGCCGCGCAGCAAAGCGCCGCGCAGCACGTCGCCGCGGCCGAGCAAGGCGCGCACGATGACCACCGGCGCGACGGCCGCCATGCCGTCGATGGCGCGCGCCCGCTGCGCAAGTGTGCGCCAGTCGAGGCCGGCGGCCGCGGCATCGACCTGCACGTGCGGAATCACGTCGAGCATGCGCGCGCGCACCTCGCGCTGAAATCCGTTGACCACCGACAGCACCACGATCAACGCCGCCACGCCGAGCGCGATGCCGAGCATCGACACGCCGGAGATGAACGAGATGAAGCGGTTGCTGCGCCCGCCGCGGCCGGCGCGCAGGTAGCGCCAGCCCACTTGCCACTCGAACGGCCAGGTCTGCATCGTCAGCGAGTCATGGCTCGCCCAGCTGCAGCCGGCTGCCGCAGCGCTCGGCCAGGTGCGGATCGTGCGTGACCACGACGAACGCGGTGCCGTCCTCGCGCGCGAGCTGCAGCATCAGCTCGAACACGGCGTGCGCCGTGTGGCGATCGAGGTTGCCGGTGGGCTCGTCGGCCAGCACGCAGCTCGGGCGCGTGACGAGCGCGCGTGCCACCGCCACGCGCTGGCGTTCGCCGCCCGAGAGCTGTGCCGGCCGGTGCACCACACGCGCCCCCAGGCCGACACGCTGCAGCATCGCCTGCGCCGCATCACGTGCCGCCTGCAGCGGCTGACGCCGGATGCGCAGCGGCATCGCCACGTTGTCGAGCGCGCTGAACTCAGGCAGCAGGTGATGGAACTGGTAAACGAAGCCCAGGTGCTGGTTGCGCCAGCGGCCCTGCTCGGCCGCGTTCATCGCGGCGAAGTCACGCCCCATCAGCTCGACCCGGCCCGCGCTCGGCTGGTCGAGCCCGCCCAGCAGGTGCAGCAGCGTGCTCTTGCCCGAGCCGGAGGCGCCAACCACGGCCAGCGTCTGCGCGCGTTGCACCTGCAGGCTCAGGCCGCTCAGCACGGTGACGTCGAGCTGCTCCTTGCCGCCACCTTCACGAAAACGTTTGTGCAGGCCGGTGGCCTTCAGCACCGGCTCATTCATAACGCAGGGCCTCGGCCGGATTGACCTTCGACGCGCGCCAGCTCGGGTACAGCGTGGCGACGAAGGCCAGGATCATCGCCACGATCGTGATCGGCACGATATCGGCCCAGCGTGGGTCGCTCGGCATGCGGCTGATCAGGTAGATGCTTCCCGGCAGAAAGGCGATGCCGAGCGCGTTCTCGATCGCCGGCACGATGACGTCGATGTTGAAAGCCACGATCACGCCCAGCAGCGCACCGACCAGCGTGCCGAGCACGCCGGCGGCGGCGCCTTGCACGACGAACACCTGCATCACCGAACGCGGGCTCGCCCCGAGCGTGCGCAGGATCGCGATGTCGGCCTGCTTGTCGGTGACCGTCATCACCAGTGTGGAGACCAGGTTGAACGCCGCCACCGCGACGATCAGCGTCAGGATGACGGCCATCAGACGCTTCTCGAGCTGCACCGCGTCGAACCAGTTGCGGTTGGTGTGCGTCCAATCATTGACCTTCACGTCGGGCCCGAGGCTGGCCGCCAGCTCCTGTGCGACGCGTCGCGCGGCGTGCAGATCGGCGAGCTTGAGCTGCACGCCGCTCGGGCCTTCCAGTCGAAAGAGGCGCTGCGCATCCTCCAGGTGGATCCATGCCAGCCCGCTGTCGTATTCAAAGTGCCCGGCCTCGAACGTGCCGGCCACCACGAAACTCTTCAGGCGCGGCAGCACGCCGGCGGGCGTAACCTGGCCGCTCGGCGCCACCAGCGTCACCGCGTCGCCCGCGCGCACGCCGAGCTGGCGTGCCAGCTCCGATCCGAGCACGATCTGCCAGGCGCCGGGCTGCAGCGCGCTCAACTGCGTGTCGCGCACGCGCGCGGCCAACTCGGTGATGCGCGCCTCTTCTTCCGGCACGATGCCGCGCACCAGCGCGCCGCGCAGCGTGTCGCCGCGCGCCAGCAGAGACTGGCTGGCGATGAACGGGGCGGCCGCGAGCACCGCCGGGTTCTGGCGCGCCTTCGCGGCAACGGCTTTCCAGTCGGGCAAGGCGTCGCCGTGCGCGTCGAACACGTCCACATGCGACACCACGCTCAGCATGCGATCGGTGACTTCCTTCTGGAACCCGTTCATCACCGACAGCACGATGATCAGCGCCGCCACGCCGAGCGCGATGCCCGCCATCGACACGCCGGAGATGAAGGAGATGAATCCGTTGCGGCGCCCGGCGCGGCCGGCACGCGTGTAGCGCCAGCCGAGTTGCCACTCGAAGGGCCAGTTCATGGGGCGCCGATGCTAGCAGGCATGGCAGGGACGATCGGACATGCAGGTGCGTCGATAATCGCGCAGCCCATGCATCTGATCGTTCCGTTCGCCGGCGTGTTGTCCGAGGCCGGGCGCCACACCGCGCAGTCGCTGTCGCTGCCGTCGCTGGAGAAACTGCTCGCGCGCGCCGCAGCCGGCGCAGCCATCGGAGGCGATGAACGTTCATTGTCGGCACCGCATGAAGTGGCGTTGGCGCAGGCGCTGGGCTGGCCGGTGGTCGACGGGCAGTTGCCTCTGGCTGCGCGCAGCGCCGCGGCCGACGGCGTTGATGTCGGCACGCGATCGGTCGGTCTGCTCACCCCGGTGCATTTGCACCTGGGCACCGAGCAGGTGACGCTGACCGACCCCGACACGCTCGAGCTCGACGCTGCCGACGCACGCGGACTGTTCGATGCGCTGCGGCCGCTGTTCGCAGACGAAGGCTTCGACCTGCACTGGGGTGCGCCGCAACGCTGGTACCTGGTGCACGACAGCCTGGCCGACTGGCCCACCGCATCGCTCGACCGCGTGATCGGCCGCAACATCGATCCCTGGATCACCGATGCGCCGGGCCGGCGGATCTGGCCACGGCTGCAAAGCGAGAGCCAGATGCTGCTGCACGGCCATTCGATCAATGCGCGGCGCGAGTCGCAAGGCCTGGCGAGCGTGAATTCGCTGTGGCTGAGCGGCTGCGGGGCCCCGCGCGGAGGCAGCGGCGAAGCGCCGCGCATCGACGACCGCCTGCGCGGCCCGGCGCTGCAGGAGCACTGGGCCGCATGGGCCGAGGCTTGGCATGCCTTGGACGCCGGCCCCATTCGCGACCTGCTGACCAGCGCCGACGGCCATGTGCTCACGCTGGCCGGCGAGCGGCGCCACCGGCCGTACAGGTTGCAGCACACGTCGCGGTGGCAGCGCCTGCGCACGCTGTGGCAGCGCACGCCGGTGCACCGGCTGCTGGAGGATCTGTGAACGGCGGCCTGCTGCTGGTCGAGCGCGACGCACCGCCGCGCTTGTGCCACACGCTCGAAGCGGCCGGCGTGCACCCGCTGCTGGCGCGCCTGTATGCCGGGCGGGGTGTACGCTCGATCGACGAGTTGAGCCAGGACGTCGCGCGTCTGCTCTCGCCGGTCACGCTGAAGGGCGCACCCGAGGCCGCGCGGCTGCTGGCCGACACCATCGACGCCGGCGGCCGCATCTGCGTGGTGGCCGACTACGATTGCGACGGTGCCACCGCCTGCGCGGTGGCGCTGCGTGGCCTGCGCCTGCTCGGTGCCGGGGCGGGCACGCTGCACTACGTGGTGCCCGACCGGCGCGTACACGGCTATGGCCTCACGCCGGCAATCGTCGAGCTTGCCCGCGCGCACGCGCCCGCGCTGCTGGTCACGGTGGACAACGGCATCGCCAGCTTCGAGGGCGTCGCGCACGCGCGCGCGCTCGGCATGCGGGTGCTGGTCACCGACCACCACCTGCCGGCGCTGCGGTCCGACGGCACGGTGGCGCTGCCCGAGGCCGACGTGATCGTCAACCCCAACCAGCCGGGCTGCGCGTTCGAGAGCAAGTCGATCGCCGGCGTCGGTGTCATGTTCTACGTGCTGCTCGCCCTGCGCGCGCTGCAACGCGAACGGGGGCGGTATGCCGGCGGCGAGCAGCCGCGGCTCGACGTGCTGCTCGACCTGGTGGCGCTGGGCACGGTGGCCGACGTGGTGAAGCTCGACGCCAACAACCGCCGCTTGGTGGCACAGGGTCTCAAGCGCATCCGCGCCGGCCGCATGCAGCCCGGTGTGGCGGCTCTGCTGGCCGCCGCCGGTCGCGACGGCGAACGCTGCAGCGCCGAGGACTTCGGCTTCGCCCTCGGGCCGCGCATCAACGCTGCCGGCCGGCTGGCCGACATGACACTGGGCATCGAGTGCCTGCTCACCGACGATGCCGCGCGCGCGCAGGATCTGGCGCTCACGCTCGAGGCCATCAACCGCGAGCGGCGCGAGCTGCAATCGGGCATGCACGAGCAGGCCGAGGCGCAGCTGGCGCTGGCGCATGCCGAACGCGCCGCAGCCGCCAGCGCGATGGTGCTGTACGACGACGGCTTTCACGAAGGCATCGTCGGCATCGTGGCCGGCCGCGTCAAAGACCGCTGGCATCGGCCGACTTTTGTGTTCGCGCGCGGCGGCGATGGCCTGCTCAAGGGTTCGGGCCGGTCGATCGACGGCTTTCACCTGCGCGACGCACTGGACCTGATCAGCAAGCGCCATCCGGACCTGCTGCTGCGCTTTGGCGGCCATGCGATGGCGGCGGGCTGCACGCTCCAGCCCGACGCCTACGGCGCGTTCGCCGGCGCGCTGCAGCAGGTGGCCAACGAATGGCTCGACGCGGCCGCGCTCAACGCGCGCCGCTGGACCGACGGTGCGCTGCGCGCCGAGTGGTTTGATCTGCCGACCGTGCGCTCGCTGCAGTCGCAGGTGTGGGGCGCCGGTTTTGAATCGCCGCTGTTCTGCGACGAGGTCGACGTGCTGCAGCAGCGCCTGGTGGCCGACAAGCACCTCAAGCTGCGCGTGCAGCTGGCCGGGGCGCCGCGTGACGCCATCTGGTTCGGACGCACCGAGCCGCTGCCCTCGCGCGTGCGGCTGGCGTTCCGGCTCGCGGTCGATCGTTTCCAGGGTCTGGAGCGGGTGCAGGTGATCGTCGAGACGGCCTGCGTCTGAGGGGGATTGTTACCACTGTCAGGCACGCCGTGTGCCAGCATCGCGCCATGAAACCGATCGCTTGGAGATGGCGCCACCTCGTGTGGGCCCTGGGTGCTGTGGCCGCGCTGGTGTCCTGCGGCGGGGGCAGCGACGAAAGCAAGGCTCCGTTGCCGGTGGGCGGCGGCGGGGGCCCGCCCACCGTGCAGCCGTTTGCCGCCGGGCTCAACACCCCGTGGGGCATGGCTTTTCTGCCCGACGGGCGCTTGCTGGTCACCGAAAAAGGCGGCGCCTTGCAGCTGCTCAGCGCGGACGGCACCACCCGCTCGGCGGTGGCCGTGTCGCTGCCGGGCGGACTGGACACCGCGGGCCAGGGCGGCCTGCTCGACGTGGCCATCGATCCGCAGTTCGGCAACGGCCAGCCTTGGGTCTACCTGTCGTACTCGCAGCCCGGGCCGGGCGGCGTGGGCACCGCGGTGATGCGCGGTCAGCTCGACGTGAACAGCCCCAATGCGTTGACCAATGCGACGCAGATCTTCCAGCAGTTGCCGAAGACCTCCGGCTCCAGCAACCACTATGGCTCGCGGCTGGTCTTCCGCGGCGATGGCACGCTGTTCGTCACGCTGGGCGAGCGCTTCGAGTTCGCGCCTGCGCAGGACCCGGACAGCCATCTCGGCAAGGTGGTGCGCATCAATAGCGATGGCACGCTGCCGAGCGGCAACCCGACCATCGGCTCGACGCCGCGCGGCATCTGGACCCTGGGGCATCGCAATCCGCAAGGCGCGGCCCTGCACCCGACGACCGGCGATCTGTGGGTCGGCGAGCACGGTCCCCAGGGCGGCGACGAGATCAACATCGCGCTGGCCGGCCGCAACTTCGGCTGGCCCGATGTGAGCTACGGCTGCCACTACGGGTCCAACCCGTGCAACCCGGTGGGTGGCGGCACGCACTCGCCCACTTTCACCGAGCCGCTCACGCATTGGGAACCGTCGATCGCGCCGGCCGGCATGGCGTTCTACACCGGCTCGATGTTCCCCGAGTGGCAGGGCAACCTGTTCGTCGGCGCGCTCGCCGGCACGGCGTTGTGGCGGCTCACGGTGACCGACAGCGCCGTTTCGGCACGCGAGGAGATCCTGGGCATCAACGTGCGCGTGCGCGACGTCGCGCAGGCACCCGACGGCGCGATTCTCTTCATCGACGAGTCCAACGGTCGCATCATGCGCATCGCGCGCTGAAGCTTGCCGCCACGCTTGTCGCTGCGCGACTGCGCTGCCCCCCGAGGGGGCCCGTCCGGCTTGGGGCGGCCCGGCGCCGGACTCGCAGGCCCCCACGCTTGCCGCTGCGCGACTGCGCTGCCCCCGAGGGGGCCCAGTCCGGCTTGGGGCGGCCCGGCGCCGGACTGAGTCGCGGCCCGATCGCGCCCCATAAAATCGCACCGTGCACGACTTGAACGCCGACCTGCACTGTCACTCGACGGTGTCCGACGGCACCCTCTCCCCGAGCCAGCTCGCCGAACGCGCCAAGTCCAACGGCGTGGCGCTGTGGGCCCTGACCGATCACGACGAGGTCGCCGGCCAGCGTGAGGCCGCGGCGGCGGCGCATGCGGCCGGGCTCGACTACCTGTGCGGCGTCGAGATCTCGGTGACGTTCGCCGACCAGACCGTTCACGTGGTCGGCCTGGGCGTCGACCCCGACAACGGCGCGCTGCGTGAGGGCCTGGCGCACACGCGCGGCGGACGCAACCGCCGCGCACGCGCCATCGGCGATGCGCTGGCCGCGGTGGGCATCGCCGGCGCCTATGAAGGCGCCGAAGCGCTCGCCGACAGCCCCGACATGGTGACGCGCACGCACTTCGCGCGCTGGCTGGTGTCCACCGGCGTGTGCCGCGACTCGCACGATGTGTTCCGCAACTACCTCACCGAGGGCAAGCCGGGCTACGTGGCCCAGGAATGGGCCACGCTGCGCGATGCGGTGCGTTGGATTCGCGATGCGGGCGGCCTGGCGGTGATCGCGCATCCGGCGCGCTACAAGTTCAGCGCCAACGAAGAATGGGCACTGTTCGAGGAGTTCAGGGCGCACGGCGGACGCGGCGTCGAAGTGCTCACCTCGGCCCACACGCCGGCCGACGCGGCTCGCTACGCCGACACCGCGCGCGAGTACGGCTTGCTCGCATCGCGCGGCAGCGACTTCCACGCACCCGGCGAGAGCCGTGTCGAGCTGGGCGCGCTGCCGGCCTTGCCCTCGGGTCTGACGCCGGTGTGGAGCGAGTTGCAGCAGCGGATCCTGCGCGGGTGAGCGCGCCGCTGCCGTGTCCCAGTATTTCGAAGTCCACCCCGACAACCCGCAGCCGCGCCTGCTGAAGCAGGCGGCGCAGATCCTCGAGTCGGGCGGCGTCTGCGCGGTGCCCACCGACTCGAGCTATGCGCTGGTGTGCCACCTCGACGACAAGGCCGCGGCCGACACGCTGCGGCGCCTGCGCGGCGTCGACGACAAGCACCACCTCACGCTGCTGTGCCGCGACCTGTCGGAGCTGGCGAGCTACGCGCGCGTCGACAACAAGCAGTACCGTCTGCTCAAGCACGGCACGCCCGGACCGTACACCTTCATCCTCGATGCCACCAAGGAGGTGCCGCGGCGGCTGTCGCATCCGTCGCGCCGCACCATCGGGCTGCGCGTGCCCGACCATCGCGTGACGCAGGACCTGCTGGCCTTGTTTGGCCATCCGTTGCTCGCCACCACGCTGATTCCGCCGGGCGAAGCGGAGCCGATGAACGACCCGCACGAGATCCGCGCGCGCTTTCAGAAGCTGCTGCAAGCGGTGGTCGATGCCGGCGCGTGTCCGATGCAGCCCACCACGGTGGTCGATCTCACCGAGGATCCGCCGGTGGTGACGCGCCAGGGCCGCGGTGACCCGGCGCGTCTGGGGCTGTCGATGCCCGCGGACTGAAGCGGCGTGCCGGGCGGCTACGGCAACGCGGCAGTGATCACGATTTCAACCTTCCACTGCGGCTTGGCGAGTGCGGCCTGCACCGTGGCGCGCGCCGGCGTCTGGCCGGGCACGACCCATTGGTCCCACACCGCGTTCATGCCCAGGAAATCGGCCATGTCGGCCAGGTAGATCTGCGCGCGCAGCACGCGGCTCTTGTCGGTGCCGGCCTTGGCCAGCAGCGCGTCGATCGCCGCCAGGACCTCACGCGTCTGCCCGCCGATGTCGAGCGAGTGACCGCTGGCAGCCACTTGACCGGCGAGGTAGACCACGCCGTTGTGGATGGCGGCCTCGCTCATGCGCGGGCCGACGTCGATGCGCTGGATCGCCATCGTTCAGTGTCCTTTCCTCTTTGCGTGTTCGTGTTTGCCGTGGTGGCCGTGCGTCCCAGGCGCGGCGGCCGTTGCTGCCTTCTGGCCGAGCTTGCTTTCGGTGCCCGCCAGCAGCTTGCGGATGTTGCCGCTGTGGCGCCAGATCAGCAGCAGGCTCATCACCGCGATGGCCAACGCGATCGGCGACGCTTCCCAGATCAGCAGCTGGTAGAACGGTGCGAACAGCGCCGACACGATCGAGGCCAGGCTCGAGTAGCGAAAGAACGCCGCGATGATCACCCAGGTGAGCAGCGTGGCCGCGCCGAGCCAGGGGTTGAATCCGAGCAGCACGCCGGCCGCCGTGGCCACGCCTTTGCCACCGGCGAAACGGAAGAACACCGGCCACAAGTGGCCGAGAAACGCCGCCAGCCCGACGAAGGCCACCGTGATCTCGCCCCAGCCGAAGCGCGGCGCGAACAGCAGCGCGAGCACCACCGGCACGTAACCCTTCAGCGCGTCGAGCGCCAGCGTCAGCATGGCCGCGGCGCGGTGACCCGAGCGCAGCACGTTGGTGGCGCCGGGGTTCTTCGACCCGTAGCTGCGCGGGTCGGCCAGGCCAAACAGGCGGCTGAGGATCACCGCGAACGACAACGAGCCCACCAGGTAGGCCGCGACGATCGCGGCGAGGCTGCTCAGCGTGGGGTTCATGGCATGCGAAACCGATTCGGCCGCGAGTGTAAATGCGGCGTCACGATCCGCATCTCGCATCGACCCTACACTCGGCGGAATGCCGATGGGCGCACCATTGACCGACTGCCAACGGAGACTTCACCCGTGACCTTCATTGCACCTGTTGCGCGCACGCTCGCCGCCGCGGCACTGCTCGCCATCGCCGGCCATGCGTCGGCGCAGACCACCATCAAGGACGCCTGGGCGCGCGGCACCGTGGCGCAACAAAAAGCCAGCGGTGCATTCATGCAGATCACCTCCGCGCAAGGCGGCCGGCTGGTCGAGGCCAGCTCGCCCGTGGCGGGGGTGACCGAGATCCACGAGATGGCGATGCAGGGCGACATGATGCGCATGCGCGCCGTGCCGGCACTGGAGCTGCCGGCCGGCAAGGCGGTGGAGCTCAAGCCCGGCGGCTACCACTTGATGCTCATGGACCTGAAGCAGCAACTCAAAGCGGGCGACAGCGTGCCGCTGACGTTGGTGGTCGAAGGCAAGGACGGCAAGCGCGAGACGCTGCAGGTCAAGGCGGCGGTGCGCCCGCTGGGAAGCAACGCGGTGCCCAAGCACTGAAGGACCGAGGGCCGCTCACTGCAGCGCGCAGCGCACCGCCTTGGCGCCCAGCGGCTCGATCAGCACCTGCGGGGCGATGCCCACCAGGTAGCCGCGCCGCCCGCCATTGATGTAGATGCGCGGCAGCTCGAGCACGCCGGCTTCGACGAACACGCGCATCGCCTTGCGCGTGCCGAACGGCGAGGTGCCACCCACCAGGTAGCCGCTCGCGCGCTGCGCCACATCGGGTCTGCACGGCTCGACGCTCTTCACCGCGATCTCGCGCGCCAGGCTCTTGGTGCTCACCTGCCGGTCGCCGTGCATCAGCACGATCAACGGCTCGGCCCTGTCGTCCTGCATCACCAGCGTCTTGACCACGGCGTGTTCGTCCACCCCGAGCTGGCGCGCCGATTCGGCGGTGCCGCCGTGCTCCACGTAGTCGTACGGGTGTTCGGTGAACGCGATGCCGTGCGCACGCAGCCAGTCGGTGGCCGGCGTGGCGCTGACGTGTTTGTCCTTCCTGGCCATGGTTCAGGTCGGGCGCATCACTGCGCGGGGTCGCGGATCTCGCGCCGGATCGCATCGATGCGCGCCAGCACGTCGGCCGACAGCCGGGTGTCGCACGCATCGAGGCATTCGTCGAGCTGCGCGCGCGTCGTCACGCCCAGCAGGGTGCTGGCCACGCGCCAGTTGCGCACCACGAACCCCAGCGCCAACTGCGTCGGCGTGAGGCCGACCTCGCGTGCCAGCGCGTTGTAGCGCCGTGCCGCGGCCAGCGTTTCAGGCCGGGCCCAGCGCTGCGCGCGCATGCTGGCAAAACGCGCCAGGCGGCCCAACTCGGGCCGCTCGGCGTCGAGACCTGGCGCGTCGTACTTGCCGGTCAGCGTGCCGAAGCCGAGCGGCGAATACGCCAGCAGCGACACGCCGCTGCGGTGCAGCGCCTCGTCGAGGCCGTTGTCGACCACGCGGTTCACCAGGGCATACGGGTTCTGCACGCTCACCACACGCGCCAGGCCGTTGGCTTCAGCCACGCGCACGAACTCGCTCACGCCCCATGGCGTCTCGTTGGACAGGCCGATGTGGCGCACCTTGCCGGCCTGGACCAGCCGGGTGAAGGCCACCAGTTGGTCGTGGATCGACGTGTACTCGCGATCCTTGGACGGATCGAAGTACAGGGCGCCGAACGAAGGCACGTTGCGATTGGGCCAGTGGATCTGGTAAAGGTCGATCACGTCGGTCTGGAGGCGGCGCAGGCTGTCGTGGCAGGCGGATTCGATGTCCGCCGGCGTCAGGTCGCTGCTGCCGTTGCGGATCCAGTCCATCCCGCGCGACGGACCGGCCACCTTGGTGGCCAGCACCACGCGCTGGCGCACGCCGGGCCGCGCAGCGAACCACTGGCCGATGATGGTTTCGGTGGCGCCAAACGTTTCCCGGCGTGGCGGCACCGAGTACATCTCCGCGGTGTCGATGAGCGTGACGCCGCGCTCCAGAGCGCGGTCGAGGATGCCGAAGGCGTCGGCCTGCGACACCTGCTCGCCGAACGTCATCGTGCCGAGGCCGATGCGGCTGACCCGCAGGCCCTGGCGGCCGAGGGTGGTGTGCTCCATGGCTGCGCGTGCGTGATCTGAAACGGGGCGCCAGTGTGCACCAACGGCCGCGGCCGCGTCCGCACCGTCGAGGCGGCGCAAGCCGTGCCACCAACTTCACACATCTTTGCGCGCTCTCCAACGCGTCAGGGTTGCCAACCGGCGTGACATGGACATATAGTCCATTTCATGAAATGGACAATTTTTCCATGAAGGCGCCGCCGGACACCCCCTCCGCCGGACTGCGCGCTGCCGTGGCGATGCGCGCGGCGCTGGCGCTGCTGGTGCCGCTGGCGCGCTGGCTGGTGCACAACGGCGTCACCTACGCCAGCTTTGCGCCGGCGTTGAAGTCGGTGTTCATCGAGGCGGCGCGGCGCGAGCTGGCCGAGTCTGGCGGCAAGCAGACCGACTCGGCGCTCAGCGTACTGTCGGGCGTGCAACGGCGCGACATCCGTCAGCTGGACGACGATGCGCTGCTGGCCGCGCAGCCCAAGACACCATCGATCGCGTCGCAGGTGTTCACGCGCTGGCTCACCGATGCGGCGCTGCGCGGCCGGGGTCACGAGCCGATCGCCTTGCCCAAGACCGGCGCAGCGCCCTCGTTCGACGCGCTGGCGCGCGAGATGTCGTCGGATGTGCACCCGCGCACGCTGCTGGCGGAGATGGAGCGCCTGGGCTTGGTGCGCGTCGACGGCGACAGCGTCCACCTGCAGGCGCAGGCCTTCGTGCCACAGCGCGGCTTCGAGGAGATGGTGGACATCTTCGCCGCCAACGCGTCGGATCACCTGGCCGCGGCGGCGCACAACCTGCGCGGAGACGGCGACAGGTTTCTCGAGCAGAGCGTGTTCGCCAGCGGCTTGTCGGCGCGTTCGACGCAAGCGCTGGCGGCGCTGGCGCGCCGCCTGTGGCGCCCTGCGTTCCAGCAGATGGCCCGCGAGGCCACGCGGCACTACCAGCAAGACCAGCGCGCCGGCGACGCGCCGATGCGCATGCGCTTCGGCGTGTACTACTACGCCGAGCCGCTGCGTGACCGCGCACCCGACCCACCCGCGCACGCACCGGTGCTGGCGCAGCGGCGCAAGACCGCCGCGCGCAAGCGCTGACACCTCACACGACCGCATGAACGACTTCAACTGGAGAACGACATGACACGCATCAACCCGAGGAGCTGGTTGGCCGGCATCACCGCCGCAGTGGCATTGTTTGTGAGCGCCTGCGGTGGCGGCGTCGGATCGGGCGGCACCGGGTCGGCAGCGGCGGTGGGCACCGTCGACGGTTTCGGCAGCATCTTCATCGGCGGCGAACGCTGCGACGACCTCGGTGCGCGCATCGAGTACGACACCGTGGCCGGCGGCCCCGAACCGGCGCAGGCCGAGGTGAAGCTCGGCATGCGTGTCGAGGCCGACCTCGACGGCGCGAGCGCGGCCTGCAAGATCGTGGTCGCGCGCATCGCACCGGAGGTCGTGGGTGTGGTCAGCGCCACGTCGCCGCTGACGGTGGCCGGCGCGCAGGTGCAGGTCAACACCGATCCTCTGGTCGGCCCGGTGACGGTGTTCGACGGCTACGACAGTGCCGCCGACATCACGCTGGGCGACCGCGTCGAGGTGCATGGCAAGGCGGTGGCAGTGGCCGGTGGCGTGGCAATCCGCGCCACGCGCATCGAGCGCAAGCCCGCCACCGACACCTGGGTGCGCGTGGCCGGCGTGATCAGCAACCTGAACCCGACGGCGCAGACCTTCGCGCTCGGCGGCCTGACCGTGAGCTACGGCATCGGCACCACCATCTTCCCGGGCAACGTGGCGCTGGCCAACGGGCAGACGGTGGCGATGTGGAGCCTGGCGCCGGTGACCGGCAACACCGCCACGGCACGCTTCATCCGCGTGCTGCGGCGCAATTTCCCGCACCAGGCGGCTGTGCGCATCGAAGGCCCGATCAGCGGCTGCAACGGCGCCAACCCGTGCACCGCGCCGGTGATCGATGGCGTGCAGGTGCAGATCACCGCTGCAACCACCTTCACGTTCGGCTCGCCGAGCGACGTGGTCGACGGCGGCACAATGCACGTGCGCGGCACCTTCGACGCCGCCACCGGCACGCTGGTGGCCAGCGCGGTTGCGGTGCGGCGCTTTGACCCCGACGTGGGCCTGGTCACGCTGCTGGGCACGGTGACCGAGTTCTCCAGCGCGGCGGGCGAGACCCACTTCCGGGTGCGCGGCGTGCCGGTCACGACCAACGGCAGCACGAACTTCGGCTGTGCCGTCGAGGACGGCAAGCTGGTCGCCGTGGCCGGGCGCATCGTCGGCGCGTCGGTGCTCGCCACGCGCATCGACTGTCCGGCGCTGGCCGCCGGCACGGTGGTCGACGTCTATGCGCAGATCACCGACCTCGACACCACGGCGCGCACCTTCAGGCTCGGCGGCGTCGGCCCGCTGCTCAGCCTGGCCACGCTGCACTACGGCGACGTCACGGCCTTCCACGGCTTCGGATCGAACCCGCTGGCCAACGGGCAGTACGTGGCGCTGCGTGCGGTATACCGCGGCCCGGGCGATGGTTTCCTCGTCACGCGCATCGTGCTCGACGACACGCCGCCCACGGCGCCTGGCGGCGGCGTGGTGTTCCGCACCATTGGCATCGCACGCCAGATCGTGCCCGGCACCAGCCTGCGCGTCGGCACGATCCCGATGACGATCGACGCCGGCACGGTGATCGATCCTGGCGTCGCGCCCGGCGTGGTGGCACGCGCATGGTTCTACCGCGACGTGCCCAATGCGCGCTGGATCGCGCTGCTGGTGAAGCCGGCACCGTTGCTCTGAGGTGCAGCGCCATCACGGCGTCGTTGACCGCGCGAACGAGCCCTGCGGGGCTCGTTCCTCATGATTCCGGGTGTGCGGCAGGCCCGAGGGACGGGTGCTAAGCTGCCAACCCTTTCGCCTCAAACCAGAACCCCACCATGCCCGGCCTGCTTCCGAACGTCGACCCCGACGGCCTGCTCGAATACTCGGTGGTCTACACCGACCGCGCGCTGAACCACATGTCGCAGAAGTTCCAGGGCGTCATGCGCGACATCTCCGGCGTGCTCAGGGAGGTCTACGGTGCGCGCTCGGCCGTGGTGGTCCCCGGCAGCGGCACCTTCGGCATGGAGGCGGTGGCGCGCCAGTTCGCACACGGCAAGAAGGTGCTGGTGCTGCGCAACGGCTGGTTCAGCTACCGCTGGACGCAGATCTTCGAGATGGGCCGCATCCCGGCGACCGAGACGGTGCTGAAGGCGCGCCGCACCGAGCCCGGCGCACAAGCCCCGTTTGCGCCGGCGCCGATCGACGAAGTCGTGGCCACCATCCGGCGCGAGCGCCCGGCGCTGGTATTTGCCCCGCACGTCGAAACCGCATCCGGAATGATGCTGCCCGATGACTATCTCCAGGCCGTGGGCGCCGCGGCGCACGAGGTGGGCGGCTTGTTCGTGCTCGACTGCATCGCCAGCGGCGCGATGTGGGTCGACATGCGCGACTGCAACGTCGACGTGCTCGTCAGCGCGCCACAAAAGGGCTGGACCGGGTCGCCCGGCTGTGCATTCGTGATGCTGTCGGAGTCCGCACGCGCCGCGATCGACGGCACCAGCAGTTCCAGCTTCGCCTGCGACCTGAAGAAGTGGCTGCAGATCATGGAAGCCTATGAGAACGGCGGCCATGCCTACCACACCACGATGCCCACCGACGCGCTCGCGCACACGCGCGACGTGATGCTGGAAACGCGCGCCTACGGCTTCGCCAAGCTGCGCGCCGAGCAGCAGGAGCTCGGCAACCGCGTGCGGGCGCTGCTCGAGCGCCACGGCATCAAGAGCGTGGCCGCATCGGGCTTCAAGGCGCCCGGTGTCGTGGTGAGCTACACCGACGACGACGGTTTCGCCAATGCGAAGACCTTCATCGCGCTGGGCCTGCAGACCGCGGCGGGCGTGCCGCTGCAGTGCGACGAAGGGGCGGATTTCAAGGCCTTCCGCATCGGGCTGTTCGGGCTGGAGAAGCTGCAGCACATCGACCGCACGGTGGCCAATCTCGAACAAGCGCTGGCCAAGGCGCTGGCCGCAAGGAACCAGGCACCGCGCAAGGCGGCCTAAGCTTCACTCGCACGCTGTCGTGCGCGCTCCTCCTCGCGCTTGCGCAGCACGTTGCGCTGCACCTTTCCGGTGGTGGTCATCGGCAAGGCGTCGATGAACTCGATTTCCTTCGGGTACTCGTAAGGCGCGAGCTTGCCGCGCACGTGCGCCTGCAGCTCGGCGATCAAATCGTCGCCGGCTCGCGCGCCGTCGGCCAGAACGACGAAGGCCTTGACCAGCGCGCCGCGTTCTGCATCGGGCTTGGGCACCACCGCGGCGTTGGCCACCGCCGGATGTTTGACGAGGCAGTTCTCCACCTCGCTGGGCCCGATGCGGTAGCCCGCAGCCTTGAACATGTCGTCGCTGCGGCCCTGGTACCAGAGGTGGCCGTCTTCGTCCATCGTCGCGGTGTCGCCCGTGCGGCACCAGCTGTCGCTGGAGTCGCCGGTGAACTTGGCGCGCGTCGCCGCGTCGTTGTTCCAGTAGCCGAGGAAGAACACCGGATCCGGATCGCCGTGGATGTCGCGCCGGTGCACGGCCACGTCGCCGGGCGTGCCGCGCCGGCATTCATTGCCCTCTTCATCGATCACCGCCACGCGGTGGCCAGGATAGGGGCGCCCCATGCTGCCCGGGCGCGCCGGCCAGCCGGCCGCCTCGCGGCCCGCGCCATCGAGCGTGCGGCCGCAGTTGCCGACGATGTAGTTGATCTCGGTCTGGCCGAACATCTCGTTGACGGTGACGCCGAGCGCATCGCGGCAGTAGCCGAACACCGCGTCGCCCACCGCCTCGCCGGCGCTCATGATGGCGCGCAGATGCAAGGCAAAGCGCTCGCGCGGCGCCGGCACCGCCTTCATCATCGCCTTGAGCGCGGTGGGGAACAGAAAGGTGTGCGTCACGCGGTAGCGCTCGATCAGCTCGAACGCCTTCACCGGATCGAAGCGGCCGTGGTAGGCAACGATCTCGCGGCCGAAATACAGCGTGGGCAGCAAGGCGTCCATCAAGCCGCCGGTCCACGCCCAGTCCGCTGGCGACCAGAACACGCTTTGCGTGTTCCGCTCTCCAGCGGCTGGGCTTTGCCCTGGACCGACGCCCCCCTTTCCCCGCTCCCCTTTCCCCGGGGAAAGGGGCCTGTCCCGCTCCGGGCCGTTCTCTGCCTCGCCGAAGCCAAACCAGTTCTGGCTGCACACGAAGCCGCTCAGGTTGCCGATCAGCGCGCGATGCGCGATCAACGCACCCTTCGGTGGCCCGGTGGTGCCGCTGGTGTAGATCAGCACCGCTGCATCGTCGGCCGTCGTGTCCACCGACTCGCAGGTTTCTGGCTGCGCGCGCAGGCCGTCGAGCCAGTCCACGTCGCCCTGCCCCCGCGCGCCGCCCACCGCCACCAGCCGGCGCAGCGCCGGGCACTCGCCGCGCGCGGCACGCACGTTGGCCACGCTGCTCTCGTCGACGATGGCGCACACCGCGCCGCTGTCGCGCAGCCGGTACTGCAGCGCATCGATGCCGAACAGCATCGACAACGGCATTCCGATCGCACCGAGCCGGTAGACCGCGATATGCGCCACCGCGGTCTCGATGCGCTGCGGCATCACGATGGCCACGCGGTCGCCGCGCCGCACGCCGACGCTGCGCAGCAGGTTGGCGGCGCGTTCGGCCTGGCGCTGCAGCTGTCCGTAGGTCACGCGCAGCCGCGTGCCGTCTTCGTGCTCGTAGCGGATCGCCACCGCATCCGGCGTGTCGCGCGCCCAGCGCTCGCTGCACGCCTGGCCGATGTTGAATCGCGCAGGCACATGCCAGCGAAAGTCGCGATAGATGGCGTCGTAGCGGTCGGTCATCGGGTCATCGAGCAGCCCTGCGGCGCTCATCGCGCAAACCGCTGCAGCGCCTCGCCGGTGACGCGGCAGATGCGCCAGTCGGGCATCACGGTGGCGCCCATGCCCTTGTAGAAGCGGATCGCGTGCTCGTTCCAATCAAGCACACTCCATTCGAAGCGGCCGTAGCCGCGCTCCACGGCCAGTGCGCCCAGGTGCTCCAGCAGCGCGCGGCCCAGGCCGCGGCCGCGGTGCTCGGGCCTGACGTACAAGTCTTCGAGGTACAGGCCCGGCGTGGCCAGGAAGGTGGAGAAGTTGGTGAAGAACAGCGCGAACGCGACCACCTCGCCGGCGACCTCGCCGACCACGGCCTCGGCCACCGGTCGGTGGCCGAACAGGTGCGGATGCAGCGTCTCTGGCGTGACCTGAAGCAGGTGCGTCAGGCGCTCGAACTCGGCCAGCTCGCCGATCAGGCCGACGATGGCCGGCACGTCGCGCGGCTCGGCCGCGCGCAGGCTGTGTTTCTCGTTCATGGGCCGATTCTGTCACCGCGCCGACAGCGCCCGGATCGGGCTCCACTACAGTTGCCGGCGATGAGCCCTTCGGTCTATGTCCCGCGCCGCGTGGCGCAACACCGTCTCATCGCCGTGCGCGGCCTGCGTTATCACGTGAACCTGTGGGGCGAGCCGGCGCGGGCCACCCCCGACCGGCCGCTGCTGATGCTGATGCATGGCTGGATGGATGTCGGCGCGTCGTTCCAGTTTGTGGTCGATGCGATGCGCGACGGCCGCCCGATCGCGGCGGCCGACTGGCGCGGCTTCGGCCGCACCGCCGCGCCGCCGCTCACCGACAGCTACTGGTTCGCCGACTACCTGGGCGACCTCGACGGCCTGCTCGACGCGCTCTCGCCGGGCGCGCCGGTCGATCTCGCCGGCCACAGCATGGGCGGCAACGTCGTGATGACCTATGCGGCGGCGCGGCCCGAGCGCATCCGGCGCCTGGTGAACATGGAAGGTTTCGGCCTGCCCGAAGCCAAGCCCGAGCAGGCGCCCGAACGGCTGCGCCAGTGGCTCGACGAGCTCAAGACGCCGCAGCGGCTCCGGCCCTACGCCAGTCTCGACGAGGTCGCCGCGCGGCTGATCAGGAACAACCCGCGGCTGAGCGCCGATCGCGCAGCCTGGCTGGCCGCGCACTGGTCCGAGCGGCGCGATGACGGCCTGTGGCACGTGCTCGGCGACCCGGCGCACAAGCGTGTCAACCCGGCGCTGTACCGCAAGGACGAGGTGCTCGAAGGCTGGAAGCGCATCGCCGCGCCGACGTTGTGGGTCGAAGGCGACGAGACCGACCCCAACCGCTGGTGGGGTCACCGTTACCCACGCAGCGAGTTCGAGGCGCGCCTCGCGCTGGTGCAGCACCTGCAGCGGGTGCGTTTGTCGTCGTGCGGCCACATGCTGCACTTCGATCAGCCGCAGGCCCTGGCCGAAGCGCTCGACGCCTTCCTCGGCTGAGCGCGTGCCGAATGAGCCCAGCGCCCGTCGGGTGGCGCACACCCGGTACATTTGCTGCAATCTATCGACGTGCGGCTGCGAGCAAGGCCACGGCTGTGATCCCCGATGACGTTCGGCGCTTCGTGCTGACCAGCATCCCTTCGGTGCCCTACCTCGAGGCGGCACTGCTGCTGCGCCGCCTGGCTCCGCGCGAGCATTCCGACGAGGAGGTCGCACGGGCGCTGTACATTCCGCGCGCACGCGCCGCCGAACTGCTCGAGGCCATGCACCAGGCGGGCGTGGTCGCGCTGCGCCGCGCCGACAACCTGCATGCGCGCTACGAACCGCGCGATCCGGAGCTGGTGCAGGCCTTCGACCGCCTCGCCCGCCACTACGAAGCCGACATCGTCGGAATCACCCACCTGATCCACGACGCCAGCGGCAAGAGCGCGATGCGCTTCGCCGACGCCTTCAAGATCCGAAAGGATTCCTGATGCACCAGGTCATCTACACCCTGTGCGCGCTGACCGCAGCGTCATGCGCATACCTGCTGCTGCGCGGCTATCGCACCAGCTTCGACCGGCTGCTGCTGTGGGGCGGACTGTGCTTCGTCGGACTCACCGCCAACAACGTGCTGCTGATCCTGGACCGTGTGGTGTTCACCGGCATCGACATGTCGACCTGGCGCCTCTGCGTTGCGCTGCTGGCGGTGCTGTTGCTGCTGTACGGGTTGATCGTCGAAGGCACGCGCTGAGGACGCCGTGAACGAGGCCCTGCTCGGCGCGATCGCGATGGCCAGCTTCGCGGTCGGCCTGTTCTTCCTGCGCTACTGGCTGGCCAGCAGGGACCGCTTCTTCCTGTTCCTGATGCTGTCGTTCTGGATCGAGGCGGCAACCCGCGTGTACATGGCGGCGGGACACTCCTGGAGCGAAGACGAGCCCACGCAGTACCTGGTGCGCCTGCTGTCCTATGGCCTGATCCTGGCCGCGATCTGGGACAAGAACCGGCCGCGCCGCTGACCTCGCCAAAGCGGTTCGGCGCGAAGCCTGTCACAAGATTGACTGCCAGCGCCGCCGGCGTCGCGACTCGCATTTGTTTAAATGCAATGCGGTTCGATCCCGGACCGGTCCCCGCAACTCCTGGAGGTATCTCGATGCAGCGTCATGCCATCGTCTTCGGCCTGGTCACGTGGATCATGGCCGCGTGCAGCAGCACGCCGACCGCCCAAGCCCCGGCGGCGCCGACTCCCCAGGCGGCAGCGCCGGCAGCACAGCCGAGCGCGCCGCCGGCCGCAGCGGGCCATGCAACGCCTGCCGATCGGCCCGCCGTGCAGGCAATGCACCTCGACGCCGCCAGCGCGCTCAGCCGCGAGCGCAGCGTGTACTTTTCCTTCGATGACGCCACCATCGCGCGCCAGTACGCGCCGGTCATCGAACGGCACGGCCAGTACCTGCAGCGCAACGGCACCTTGCGCATCGTCGTGCAAGGCAACACCGACGAGCGCGGCGGCAGCGAGTACAACCTCGCCCTCGGCCAGCGGCGCGCCGACGCCGTGAAGGCGGCATTGCGCATCTACGGCGTGCGCGACGCGCAGGTCGAGGCAATCAGCTTCGGCGAAGAGAAGCCGATGGAAGGCGGACACGACGAATCGTCCTGGCAGAAGAACCGGCGCGCCGACATCGTCTATCAACGATGACGGGCGCGGCGGCCGCGCTGCGCGGCGGCGCCGATATGATCGCGCCATGCCAGCAGCCCGCGCACAGGCCGCACGGCGCGTCCGTGGGCGCCACGACGATCCGGTGGCGCGGGTGCTGCGCCAGTTCAGGCAGATCTTCAGCGCGGTCCGAACGCACTTTCGCCAGGTGGAGAAGCGCGTCGGCCTCGGAGGCGCCCAGGTGTGGGCCCTCAGCGTGGTGCGTGACCAGCCGCAGATCGGCATCGGCGAGCTGGCGCGTGCGATGAGCATCCACCAGTCGACCGCCAGCAACCTGGTCAAGGTCCTGGTGGAGCGTCGGCTGGTCGAGACCAGGCGCGACAGCACCGACCGGCGCGCGGTCAAGCTCAGTCTCTTGCCGGCCGGGGCATCGGTCCTGCGCCGCAGCCCCACGCCCTTTGCCGGCGTGCTGCCCGCGGCGCTGGCCTCGCTGGACGCCCGCGCGTTGCGGCGCCTGGAAGCCGACCTTGAGGTCCTGATCGCGCGCTTGCGCGCGCCCGCGCGAGGCGCGCGCATTCCCCTGGCCGACATGTAGCCGCGCGCCGACGCACCTGCGCATGCGCCGGCGCATCGGGGTGCGCGCGCAGCGCCACCGCGAGGCGCTCTGATGCGTCAGTGCGGATCGGCCGATGCCGCGCTGAGCTGCAGGATGCGATCGAGCAGGCGCGGCATCTCGCGCGTGCTGCCGATGAAATAACGCGCCGCCGACTCCGGCGCGTCGGCGCCGACACGGATCGTGAGCCAATGCGGCTCGCGCGCAGCGAACACCGTCTCGTCGTTGACGTCGTCGCCGAAGTACACCACCGCGTGCACGCCGGCGCGCCGCGCGATGCGGTGCAGCGCCGCGGCCTTGTCGTCGGCGGCCGACGACACCACGTTGATCACCATCTTGCCGCCGAACACATGCAGCCCCGGCGCGCACGCATCGAGCGCGCGGCCGATGGCATCCATCGCGGCGCCGCGATCGGTGGCGAGCCGGTAGTGCAGCGCCATCGACGGGCCCTTGTCTTCCACCTGCACGCCGACGTGCCTCAGCTCGGCATCCATCTCGAGCACGCGCGCGCGAAATCCGTCGAGCGCGGCGCTCAACTCCGGCCGGTGCGTCAGCGCGGGATCTTCAGCGCCATGGTTGCCGACGAGGTACGTCGGCTCGAAACCGAGGCGGTGCCGCAGATCATCAACTGCGCGGCCCGAGATCACCGCCAGCGGCAGCCGGTGCGCCAGGCTCTTGAGGCGCCGCAGCGTGCCGATGGGCACGCGGGCATCGGTTGGGCGCGTCACGATCGGCGACAGCGTGCCGTCGAAGTCGAACGCCAGCAGCGGTCGGCGCGCGATCGTGGCGGCGAGATCGGCCTCTCCGGCCGGCGTGAAGAGGTTCCTCATCGACTGCGGGATCATGATTCGAACGGGCGCCGCCTTCCTCGGCGCGTCAAGCAGGACGGGTCGGGCCGTCGGCATGGCGTTGCACGCGCGCCTCGATGCGCGCGCGCAGGCGCCAGCGCCCGGCATCGGCCAGCATGCGGCCGGCCCAGCGGTAGACGTTGTACTCGCGCACCGTCATGCGCAGGCTGGCCATGCGCTCGCGCTGCTCGGCCGGCGGCATCGTGGCGGCGCGGTGCAGCGCATCGGCGGATTCTTCCACGTGGTACGGGTTGACGATCAGTGCCTCGGTCAGCTCGCGCGCGGCGCCGGCAAAGCGGCTCAGGATCAGCACGCCCTGCTCGTCGTCGCGCGCGGCGACGAACTCCTTGCTCACCAGGTTCATGCCGTCGTGCAGGCTGGTCACCACGCACATCTGGGCGGCGCGGAACAGCTCGTTGATCTGCTCGCGCCCGTGGTGCTCGATCAGCAAGTGCACCGGTTGGTAGCCCTGCGTGCCGAAGCGCTGGTTGATGCGGTCGGTGGCGAGTTGGATGCGATCGCGGAAGTTGCGGTACTCGTCGAGCGCGGCGCGCGTCGGCGCGGCCACCTGCACGAACACGAACTTGCCGCGCCACTGCGGGTAGCGCTCGAGCAGGCCCTCGACCGCGCGCAGCCGCTCGAGGATGCCCTTGGTGTAGTCGAAGCGGTCCACGCCCACCGCCAGGCAGGTGTCGGGCGGCAGCTGCATGCGCTCGAACACGCGGCGCCGGCATTCGGCCACCGCGGGCCACGACTCCACCTCGGCCTGTGTCGGCCATTCGATCGAGATCGGGTAACTCTCGATCAACGTCTCGGAGCCCTGGAACGAGATCGACGAGTGTTCATGCTCGATGCGCGCCTCGAGGTAGCGATCGACCGTCTCGATGAAGTTCTTGCAGTGAAAGCGCGTGTGAAAGCCGAGGATCGTGCTGCCCAGCATGCCCTGCAGGATTTCCTTGCGCCACGGGCAGATGCCGAACGACTCGGGGTTGGGCCACGGGATGTGCCAGAAGGTGAGGATGGTGGCGCGCGGCAGCTTCTCGGCGATCATCTGCGGCAGCAGCGCGAAGTGGTAATCCTGCACCAGCACCACCGGGTCCTCACGGCGCGCCTCCTGCACCACCGCGTCGGCAAAGCGCTGGTTGACGATGCGGTACTGCTCCCAGTCGGACTCGCGGAACACCGGACGCACGTGCGCCACGTGGCACAACGGCCACATGCCTTCGTTGGCGAAGCCGTAGTAGTAGCCCTGCTCCTCCTGCTCGGTGAGCCAGATGCGTCGCAGGTGGTACTCGGGCGACTCCGGCGGCACGCCGATGCGGTCGTGCGTGTCGACCACGTCGCGGTCGGCGCCACCGCTGCCGTGCGCGATCCAGGTGCCCGAGCAGGCCCGCATCACCGGCTCCACCGCGGTCACCAGGCCGCTGGCGGGCCGTCGCACGACGATGCCCTGGTCGGTGTGCTCGTGCAGGTAAGGCTCGCGGTTGGACACCACGATCACCTGGTCGCCGCGCAGCTGGGTGTGCAGCAGCGCGCGCAGGCGCTCCGGGTCCCACACCATCACCAGTTCCTGGCTGCGACGGAACTCGTCTTCCAGATCGCGCAACCGCGCGCGCACCTCGCTGGCCACCGGCTGCAACTCCGGCGGCGGCAGAAAAGGCCGGATCAGGCCCTCGCCACGCAAAATGGCGTTCATGCCCGAGACCCAGCCGCGCCAGCTCAGCTGCGCCACCACCACGGTCACCAGCGCGATCACGAAGCCGAGCACGACGATGAACGCGATCAGGTACTGGCGCGTGTCCTGGCTGCGACGCTCGACGAAGCTCAGGTCATGCAGCAGCACCACGCTGGCGCCGTTGGAGCGCTCGGGGTTGAGCGCGAACACCCCCACGTGGACGGCCCCGGTGCGCAGCTCGAGGCGCTGCTCGGGCTCGCGCGCCACCCGTTTGGACTCGGCACACGACAGCGACGGTGGAAACGCAGCGCTGTGGCGCAGCAGCTGGTTGGTGCCCGAGCACAGGGCGATGGCCACCAGCCGCTCGTCGCGCGCGGCGCGTTCGATCAGCATCTGCAGGCGCTGCGCCGAGCCGCTGGCCAGCGCGTCCTCGAGCGAATCGGACAGTGCGTTGGCCACGGCGGTGCCGCGCGTGTTGAGGTCGCGCGAGAACCAGCGCAGCGTGAGCTGGTCCATCAGGGGCAGTACGACAAGGGCCGCGATGACCAGTGAAACGAGCAACGGAATGAGAAACCGCAGCTGCAGTTGTAGAGTTTTCATTCAATCGGTATTGTCACGACGATTGATTCCTCTTTGCAAACCCGGTCCGGCGCGCAGCGTCATCGCGCCCTGCCGCAAGACTTTCGAACCATGACGCCAAGCAGCGCCCCTGCGAGCGGTCCCGCCCGCCCTGCCCCGCCCGAGCGCCGCACGGCCGGCGAGCCGAATGGCCCGCTCGACCTGGCGATGATAGGCAACTGCTCGATCAGTGCACTGGTCGACAGCCGGGGACGCATCATATGGTGCTGCATGCCGCGCTTCGACGGCGACCCGCTGTTCCATGCGCTGCTCGGCAGCAGCACCGGCAGCGCCGACGACGGCCAGTGCTTCGTGGAACTCGAAGGGCTGCAGCGCAGCGATCAGGCCTACGATCCCGGCACGGCCGTCTTGCGCACGCACCTGTTCGATGCCCATGGCCAGGGCGTCGAGATCACCGACTTCGCGCCGCGCTTCGGCCACCACGGCCGCATGTTCAGGCCGGCGCAGCTGGTGCGCCGCCTGCGCCCGCTCAACGGGCACCCGCGTGTGCGCATCGTGCTCAGGCCACGCGGCGAATGGGGCGGCGTCGCGCCCACGCTGACGCGCGGCAGCAACCACCTGCGCTACGTGCTGCCGGGCGCCACGCTGCGCGTCAACACCAGCGCGCCGCCGACCTACGTGGCCGAAGGCAACTGGTTCTCGCTGCACTCGCCGGTGAGCCTGTTGATCGGCCCCGACGAGACGCTTTCGGGCGGCATCGAGCAGACCGCGCGCGATTTCGAGGAGCAGACGTCGCTGTACTGGCGCCACTGGACACGCCGCCTCGCGCTGCCGCTGCAGTGGCAGGAAGCGGTGATCCGCGCCGCGATCACGCTCAAGATGTGCCAGTTCGAGGAGACCGGCGCGATCGTCGCCGCCATGACCACCAGCATCCCCGAGGCGCCCGACAGCGGGCGCAACTGGGATTACCGCTACTGCTGGATCCGCGATGCGTTCTTCGTCGTGCGAGCGCTCAACGCGCTGGCCGAGGTGGGCACGATGGAGGACTACCTGCGCTGGCTGCACGACGTGGTGCGCGACGCCGATGGCCATATCCAGCCGCTGTACGGCATCGGGCTGGAGCGCGAGCTCCCCGAGCACATCGTCACGTCGCTGCCGGGCTTCTCGGGCATGGGACCGGTGCGCGTCGGCAACCAGGCGTTCGAGCATTTCCAGCATGACGTGTACGGCAACATCGTGCTCGGCTCGTCGCAGGCGTTTCACGATCACCGGTTGTTCCGCCGCGCCGACCGCCGCGACTTCGAACTGCTCGAGCGCGTGGGCGAACAGGCGTGGAAGCTGCACGACCAACCCGACGCCGGCATGTGGGAGCTGCGCACCAAGTCGCGCGTGCACACCTCGTCGTCGTTGATGTGCTGGGCCGCGTGCGACCGGCTGTCCAAGGCGGCGCAGGTGCTGGCGCTGCCCGAGCGCGCGCTGCACTGGCGAGAGCGCGCCGATGTGATCCGGCGCCGCATCCTCGAGGCGGCATGGAGCGACCGGCGCCAGGCGTTCGCCGCCGCGTTCGGCGCGCACGACCTCGATGCCAGCGTGCTGCTGATGGCCGAGGTCGGCTTCCTGGCGGCCAACGACCCGCGCTTCGTCAACACGGTCGACGTGCTGGAGAGCGTGCTGTGCGACGGCCCGTTCATGCGCCGCTATGAAGCGCCCGACGATTTCGGCCTGCCGCAGACCGCGTTCAACGTGTGCGCGTTCTGGCGCGTCGACGCGCTGGCGCGCATCGGCCGCATCGAGCAGGCGCACGAGAGCTTCGAGGCGCTGCTGGCGCAGCGCAACCCGTTGGGCCTGCTGTCGGAGGATCTCGACCCGAAGAGCGGCCGCCTGTGGGGCAACTTCCCCCAGACCTATTCGATGGTCGGCATCATCAACGGCGCGATGCTGCTGTCCAAGCCGTGGAGCAGCGCTGTGTGAGCGCCGCGCGATCACACCGTGCGGTCAAAAGCTCGCGAAACGGGCCTTGAACTCCACGGCGGCCTGGGTGCCACGCGCGTTGCTGATGATCTGGAACGCGGTCTGAAGCAGAGGGCCGAGCTGTTCGCGCGACGCGGCCTTTTCCATCTTCATCGCCAGCGCTTCGCCGGCCGGGCCGGTGAGATCGTTGAACGCGCGCACGGCTTCGGCGCGAAACGCCGGAAAGGCCTTCTCCGCGCTGCCCGCGTCGGCGGCCGCGCCCTTCTTGACCGGCGCTTCTTCGCTGACGGCCTTCTTGGGCGCTTCGGTCACGGCTGCGACCTCGATATAACCCATCGTCAGCAGTTCTTCCAGCGTTTCGGCCGGATGCTGCTTGATGAGGTTGCTCAGTTCGGTCTCACCGCGCGTGCCGTCGACCAGGATCAACGCCGTGCGCAGGCGTGGCACCAGTCGGTTGGCGCGCGTCGCGATCTCGTCGACGCCCTTTTCGGTCTTCCGGAAAATCCTGGTCATGCCGAGGCTTCCTACGATCGAGGCTTGGCGGCCGCTTGGCCGCTCCCGCACTCGTGCTGTCCGAGGTTGACGCATAGCTTACATCCACAACGCCTGGGATCAAGCTGTCACTTGTTCACACACACCGGTCATGCACGGGCGTCACGCGCCGGAAAACGGCGATTTGCACCAAAACGTCGGCCTTTGCGTGTGCGCACGCGGGCGGCGTGGCCGCGGGCGTCGGGCTGGTGCGGGTATTGCGAACGCAGTAAATTGCCGGCAAACCTCACGATTCGCCGGGGGCCCTCGCAAGGCGCTGCGTAGACGACGTCCCATGCAACTGATCGATGGCATCCGCCGGCACGGCTTCCGCAAGTGGTACGAGCGCGAACTGCTTCAGAGCCACGCGCATCTGGCCCTCACCTTTCTGTGCGCCATCGGCTTGTTCGGGGCGTTCGAAGCGGCATTGCACTTCACCGGCTGGACCGACCGCGTGCTCGATGCGGTGGCCATCATGGTCTGCGCCGTGGTCGGCGTGTGGGCGCTGCGGCGCTACCTCTATCTGCTGATGCATGCCGAGCATGCGGCCAACCAGGCCGACTGCCCGCAATGCGGCGCGTATGCGCGCTTCACGCTCGTCGACGGCGCGGCCGCGAGCCCGGCACCCTCGGTCGTGGTGCGCTGCCGCGACTGCGCGCACCAGTGGTCGATCGACGACTGAGGCCGCCGCGTTCAGCGCCCGTAGACCGCCGCGTCGGCGAACAACGCAATCACGCACAGGATGCCCATGCGCCAGGCATGGCTGCGCAGCATCGGCTTGTCGGCGATGTACAGCAGCGCGTGCAGCAGCCGAAACACCACGAACGCCACGGCCAGCAGATCGACGTGCAGCCGCGGTGCCCCCGCGAGCTCGGCCACGAAGACCCCGGCCAGAATCGCCGGCGTGGCCTCGAACGCGTTCAGGTGCGCCAGGTGCGCGCGGCGGCGCCAGCCGCTCAGACCCTCGCTGTACGCGCGCGGATCGCCGACATAACGCGACCGCGCCGCTTCGGAGCGCGCCGCCACCGAGAGGAAATAAGGCGCCAGCACGCACACGAGGATGCACCAGTAGGCAATCGGCATTGAGCAGGCCCTTTGAAACGGCATGGCCGGTTCCGTCCCGGCGGCGGCGATCGTAAGACATGCCGCGCGCCTGATCGAACGCAAGCGCACCTGCGCGGCGGACGGCGCCCAAACCTGTGTTCGAACCAGAATCCCGTTCGGAGCACCCAGCGTGACCGCATCGATCCCCGACCAAGCTGTCGCCGTGCCCCTGTGGCATGCGCTCGAGCCCGACGAGACGCTGCGCATCTGCGACGCGGATGCAGGCGGCGGCCTGGTGCCCGATGCGGTGTCGCGGCGGCAGCGCGAGCATGGCCCCAACGCCCTGCCCGAGCCGCCGCCGCATCCGGCTTGGCACACGTTCGTGCGCCAGTTCAAGAGCCCGCTCATCTACATCCTCTTCATCGCGGCGCTGCTGGCCGTGGCGCTCGGTCATCACGGCGACGCGGGCGTGATCCTCGCCGTGGTGTTGGTCAACGCGCTGATCGGCAGCTTCCAAGAAGGCCGCGCCGAGCGCTCGATGGCGGCGCTGCGGCAGCTGTCGGTGCTGCAGGTGCGCGTCGTGCGCGGCGGCACCGAGCAGGTGGTGCAGGCGCGCGAGCTGGTGCCCGGCGACGTGATACTGCTCGAGGCCGGCGATGCGGTGGCCGCCGACGCGCGCCTGCTCGAAGCGGCCCGGCTGCAGGTCGCGGAAGCCGCGCTCACCGGCGAGTCGGTGCCGGTGGCCAAGTCGGTCGCCGCCCTGCCCGAGGCCACCGGCCTGGCCGACCGGCGCTGCATGGTCTATGCGGGCACGCATGTCACCGCGGGTCGGGCGCGCGCGCTGGTGGTCGCCACCGGGGTGCAGACCGAAGTCGGCCGCATCGCCGGCCTCACCGAACGTGCCGCAGAGCCCAAGACGCCGCTGGAGCGGCGTCTCGAGCAGTTTGGCCGCACGCTCGTGGCGGCGGCGCTCGGCCTGTTCGTGCTGGTGGTGCTGCTGGGCGTCTGGCGCTCGCTGCCGCTGCCCGATGTGCTGCTGGTGGCCATCAGCCAGATGGTCTCGATGGTGCCCGAGGGGCTGCCGGTGGCGCTGACGATCGCGCTCGCGGTGGGCATGCGCCGCATGGCCGAGCGCCGCGCGATCATCCGCCGCCTGTCGGCGGTGGAGACGCTGGGCTCGACCACCGTGATCTGCAGCGACAAGACCGGCACGCTGACGCGCAACGAGATGACGGCCGTCGCGCTGTGGCTGCCGGGCGGACGCGAGCTCGCGGTCAGCGGCATCGGCTACGCGCCCGAAGGCGGCTTGCTCGAGCACGGGCAACCGGTGGCGCGTTCCGATGCAGCGGTCAACGCGTTGCTCGAGGCCGCCACGCTGTGCAATGACGCCGAGCTGCTGGCCCCCGAGGATGAACGGACGGCCTGGAGCGTTCTGGGCGATCCCACCGAAGGCGCGCTGCTGGTGCTGGCCGCCAAGTGGGGCATCGACCTCGCGCGGCTGCGCCGCGGCGCGCCGCGCGAGGCCGAGTTGCCGTTCGACTCCGACCTCAAGCTGATGGCCACGTGGCATCGGTGCGCCGAGGCGCCGCGCCGCGTCATGATCAAGGGCGCGCCGGAAGCGGTGCTGCGCCTGTGCCATGGTGCCGGCACGGCCGGCACGCAGGGCGCGCATGCGGCGGCCGAGGCGATGGCACGGCGCGCGCTGCGCGTGCTCGCCTTCGCCACGGTCGATGACGACGTGCTCGATCCCGCGGCGGGCTTCGACGGTTTCGGCGGACGCGCGCGCCTGCTGGGCTTAATCGGCCAGATCGATCCGCCGCGCGAGGAGGTCAAGGTGGCGGTGGCCGAATGCCGGCGCGCCGGGATCCGCCCGGTGATGGTGACCGGCGACCACAAGCTCACTGGGCTGGCGATCGCCAGCGAGCTGGGCATCGCGCGCGACGGCGACCGCGCGGTCGACGGGCCCGAGCTGGAGCGCCTGGGCGAGGCCGAGTTGCACGACGCGCTGCCCGCAATAGCGGTGTTCGCGCGCGTGCAGCCGGCGCAGAAGCTGCGCATCGTCGAGGCGCTGCAGGCGCGCGGCGAGGTCGTGGCGATGACCGGCGACGGCGTCAACGACGCGCCCGCGCTGGCCCGCGCCGACGTCGGCGTGGCCATGGGCATCACCGGCACCGACGTGGCCAAGAGCGCCGCCGAGATCGTGATCACCGACGACAACTTCGCCACCATCGTCGGCGCGGTCGAGCAGGGCCGCGTGGTCTACGGCAACCTGAAGAAGGTCATCTTGTTCCTGTTCGCCACCTCGATCGACGAGGTGGCCGTGCTGCTGCTCGCCCTGCTGGCCGGCTACCCGCTGCCGCTGGCCGCGGTGCAGATCCTCTGGATCAACATCGTCACCGAAGGCACGCTGACGGTGAACCTGGTGATGGATCCGCCCGAGGGCGAGGAGATGAAGCGCACGCCGGTGCCGCGCGACGACCCGCTGGTGGACCGCACGATGGTCGCTCGCGTGCTCGTGATGGCCGCCGCGTCGGTGCTGGTGACCTTCGGCTGGTTTGCCTGGCGACTCGACCAGGGTGCGGCCGAGACGCTGGTGCGCGCGGAGACGTTCACGCTGCTGGCGATGTGCCAGTGGTTCAACGTGCTCAACTGCCGCTCGACCCAACGTTCGGCGTTTGCCGCGCCGTTGCTGCGCAACCGCTGGCTGGCCATCGGCCTGGCCTGCAGCATCGCGCTGCAGCTGGTGGTGCTCTATGCGCCTCCGATGAACTCGCTGTTCCACACCGTGCCGCTGGCACCGCAGACGCTGTTGGTGCTGGCGGCGCTCGCCAGCGGGGTGCTGTGGGCCGAGGAGGTGCGCAAGCTGCTGGCGCGCCGGGCGGCGGCATGACGCGTGTGTGGCTGGCGCTGCAGTTCCTGCTGTGTGCGGCGCTGATCGCGCGCGCCGGCTACCTGCTCACCGTGAGCGCCGATCGCATCGCGCACGCCACCGGGCTCAGCGCCGGCTGGATGGGCCTGGCCTTGCTGGCCACCGTGACCTCGTTGCCCGAGCTGGCCTCGGGCATCAGCGCGGTGACCTGGGTCGACGCGCCCAACCTGGCGGTGGGCAACGCGCTCGGTGCATGCGTGTTCAACCTGCTGTTCCTCGCCGTGGTGGATCTGCTGCAGCGTCGGCAGCCGATGTACCAGGCCGCCGGCGCCTCGCACCTGCTGGCCGCGGCGTTCGGCGTGGTGATGCTCTCACTCGTAGCGATGAGCCTGGTGCTCGGCGCCCGCGCGCCGGCGCTGTTCAACCTGGGCCTGTACAGCCCGTTGCTGCTGGCGCTGTACCTGCTGGCGCTGAAGAGCGTGTTCGCGCAAGAGCGCCGGTTGCCCGTGACGCCGCCGGCAGCCGCTGAGCCGGCCAGGCTGCGCCGCGATGCGATCCGCATGGGCATCGCCGCCTTGGTGGTGCTCGCCGCCGGCAGCTGGCTGCCGAGCCTGGCCGACACGCTGGCGCGCGAGATGGGCTGGAGCCGCAGCTTCGTGGGCACGCTGTTCATGGCGCTGGTCACCACGCTGCCGGAGATGGCGGTCACGCTGGCGGCGCTGCGCATCGGCGCGCTCGACATGGCGATCGGCAACCTGCTGGGCAGCAACCTCTTCAACCTGACCATCCTCGCCATCGACGACCTGTTCTACACCCGCGGCCCGCTGCTGGCCGACGCCGCGGCGGTGCATGTGGGCAGCGCCGCAGCCGCGGCGCTGATGACCGGGCTGGTGATGATCGGACTGGTGATGCGCCCGCAGGGCCGCGTGCTGCGCGTGCTGAGCTGGATCAGCGTCGGCCTGGTCGCTGCCTACGGGCTCAACGCGGCGTTCGTATTCCTGCACGGCGCCTGAGGATGCGGCACCAGGCCCGATGCCTCGCCGGCGCGCCGCGCGCGCAACGGCCAGAAAGCGGCGCGTTGCCTCAAGGGACCAGGTAGATCACAAGGTAGGCCAGCAGCATCGCCATCACGTACAGCGCCATGCTGCGCGTGGACATCCGGCGCGCGAGCGTGCCATCCTCGCGCGCCAGGCGCTCCAGCGCGCCGATGAGCGACTGCACCCACTGCTCGGCGGCGCGGCCGAAGCTGCGCATCGCCGCGGCCAGCAGGCGACGCAGCGCATCCGCCGTGGACGGCAGCAGGCGGCGCCAGACCCAGTCGGTGTCGAGCGTGAGCGTCAGCGTACGCTTGAGGGGCGGCACCATGACGAAGAACGCCAAGGCCGCGAACAGCAGCAGTTGCAGCTGCGTGAGCACGTGCGCCACGGTGTACGGCACGTACTCGACCCGGTGCGGCAGCATGGCGTACAGCGCCTCGGGCCAGATGCCCGGCACGATGCACAGCAGCGCGAACAGCACCATCGCCCAGCGCATGCTGGCCGGCGGATCGGTCGGTCGCAGCCCCGAATCCTTGTGGAAGAAGACGAACCATGGGAACTTCAAGCCGGCATGCAGGACCGCGCCGGCCGACGCAGCCGTCAACAGCATCCACGCCGCCAGCATCTGTCCATCGGATGCGGCCTGCGACACCATCGACTTGGAGACGAAGCCCGACGTGAGCGGAAACGACGAGATCGCCAGCGCACCGATCGTGCCGCACGCCGCGGTGACCGGCATCGTGCGATACAGCCCGCCCAGCTCCGAGAATTTGCGCCGCCCCGTCATCAGCAGCACGGAGCCCGCCGCCATCAACAGCAGGGCCACGTAGACGATGCCGGTGAACGCCTGCGCCGCGGCCCCGTTGAGCGCCATCTCGGTGCCGATGCCGACGCCGGCGATCATGAAGCCCCCCTGGTTGACGATGGCGTACGCCAGCATGCGTCGCATGTCGTTCTCCAGCAGCGCATAGACGATGCCGTAGAACACCATGAACAGGCCCACCCACACCAGCAGCTCGGTGCCCGGGAAGCCGCGCATCAGCGCGTAGACCGCGACCTTGGTGGTGAAGGCCGACAGGAACACCGTGCCGCTCCACGACGCCTCGGGGTAGGCATCGGGCAACCAGGCCGACAGCGGCGGTGCGCCCGCGTTGACGAGAAAGCCGATCAGGATCAGCCCCTGCGCCACCGAGTCCGGCGCCAAACGCGTGAACGCCACGCTGCCCGTCTGCACCACGTGCCCGGTGATGCCCGCGAACAGCAGCACGCCGCCCAGCAGGTGGATCATCAGATAGCGGCGTGCGGCGCGGTACGCGGCGCCCTCGCCCTGGCTCCAGATCACCAGCGTCGAGCCGATCGCCATCAGCTCCCAGAACACGAACACCGAGATCAGGTCGCCGGCCAGCGCCACGCCGATCGCCGACCCGGCATAGACAAAGGCGGCCGGCAGCTCGACGCGGCTGCGTTGACCGAGTGCGAACCATCCACCGCCGGCCGCCATCAGCGCAAAGATGGTCGCGAACAGGCGCGACAGCTTGTCGCCCTGCAACGGCGTGATCGTGTGCTCGAGGAAACGCGCCTGCCAGACTGCGCCATCGGGCACCTGCCAGACGAAGGCCAGCGCGATCAGCGGGATCGCCACCACCGCGGCCGACCGCACGGCGCCGCGCAGCCACGGCAACAGCAGCCCGCCGCCGATCAGCAGCAGGGCCGGATGGAGCACCGTGTCAGTCATCGGTGCCGCCGTCCCGGTAGTAGCCGTCGGGCCGCTTGAGCCACAGCGCAAGGCCCTTGGCCACGACGATCATCGCGGCGCAGGCGGCAAGGCCGAACCACGCCGCGAAGCCGAACACCGATTCGATCGCGAAGCGCGGGTGCAGGTGGATCAGCAGTTCGGCCAGCACCAGCAGCGCCAGCACGACAAGAAAGCCGCGCCACAACACCCGTTCGTGGCGCGCGTCGTCGAACCAGTGGGTGTTCTGCGGTTTCTGCATCGATCGCCTCCGACAGCTCAGGGTGCCAGCATCTGGCGCGCCAACGCCAGCGGCACGTCGGGCCAGAAGAACAGTGCCACGGTGGCCAGCGCGGTGGCGCACAGCGCCACCACCATCGGCCACGGCGCCTCGCCGTGCGCGTGACCCGCCTCGATTGGCGGCGCGACGAAGAACGCGCGATAGACGATCGGCAGGAAGTACCCGGCGTTGAGCAGCGTGCTGACCACGATCACCACCACCGCGAGCGTGTGTTGCGCCGCCATGGCGCCGGACAGCATGTACCACTTGGAGACGAAGCCCACCGCCGGCGGCAGGCCGATCATCGACAGCGCGGCGAGCGCGAACGCGCCCATCGTCCACGGCATGTGCCGGCCGATGCCGTGCAGCTGGCTCACCTCGGTCTTGTGCGCGGCGGTGTAGATCGCGCCGGCGGCGAAGAACAACGTGATCTTGCCCACTGCATGCGCGGCGATGTGCAGCGCCGCGCCCACCACCGACCACGGTGCCAGCAGCGCCGCCGCCATCACCACGTACGACAGTTGGCTCACGGTGGAGTACGCCAGCCGGCGCTTGAGGTTGTCGGCCGCCAGCGCGACCACCGATGCGGCCAGGATCGTGAACCCCGCCGCCACCACCAGCCAGTCGGCCGCGCCCGCGATGCCGCTGCCGGCGAGGTTGTCGACGCCGAAGATGTAGACGATCACCTTGACCACGCTGAACACGCCGGCTTTCACCACCGCTACCGCATGCAGCAGCGCCGACACCGGCGTGGGCGCCACCATCGCGGCCGGCAGCCAGCGGTGCATCGGCATCAGCGCCGCCTTGCCGATGCCGAACATAGTCAGCGCCAGCAGCCCCGCCAGCGCGCCATGGCCGAGCTTGCCGGCCAGGATGCCGCCGGCCGTGAAGTCGGTCGTGCCGGCCACCGACCAGATCCACACCAGCGCCGGCAGCAGCAGCACGATCGACGTACCCATCAACACGCCGAGGTACACGCGGCCGCCGCGGCGCGCCTCGGGCGTGCCGTGGTGCGTGACCAGCGGATAGGTGATCAGCGTGAGCATCTCGTAGAAGATGAACAGCGTGAACAGGTTGCCCGCGAACGCGATGCCGATCGTCGAGGCGAGCGCGAGCGCAAAGCAGACATAGAAGCGCGTCTGGTGCGCCTCGTCGTTGCCGCGCATGTAGCCCACCGAGTACAGGGAGTTGACGATCCACAGCGACGAGGCGATCAGCGCGAACAGCATGCCCAGCGGCTCGACCTTGAAGGCGAGATCCAGACCGGGCAACAACGTGAACAGCCTGAGCGCCGGCCGTGCACCGCCGGCCACCGCCGGCAGCAGCGCGAGCACGCAAGCCAGAAGCGCCAGTGCAGTCGCCCCGGTGATCGCCTCGCGCAGGTTGGGCCAGCGGCCGGCGCCCGCGATCAGCAGCGCACCCGCTGCGGGCACCAGCAGCGACAGCGCGATGGCCAGCGACGGCTGCATCAGGGCCTGCTCATCAGCGCGGCCGCCGCCGGCGCCGCCGATCCCACCGTGAACGACGTGTCGAGCCCGAAGTACACGGTGGCGATGACCAACAGCGCCGCCGGCACCGCCATACTCGCCGGCACCTTGGCCACCGGATCGATGTCGCTGCGCGGCTCGCGGAAGTAGGCGGCCTCGACGAAGCGCCACACGTAGGCCACCGCCAACAGCGACGACGCAACGATCAGGAACACCAGGGTCCACTGCCCGCGCTCGATCGCGGCCAGGATCAGGTACCACTTGCTGACGAAGCCGGCGGTGCCCGGCACGCCGATCAGCGAGAGCCCGCACACGACGACGCCAAAGCTGACCATCGGCATGCGGCGTCCCATGCCCTGGAGGCGCGCCAGCGTGGCGCCGCCCATCACGAGCGCGGCGGCTCCCACCAACAGGAACAACGCGGCCTTGGTGACGCCGTGGTTGAACAGGTGGACGATGGTTGCCGTGAGTCCGGACGGCGAATTGAACGACATCCCGAGCACGATGTAGCCGATCTGGCCGATGCTGGAGTACGCGAACAAGCGCTTCAGGTCACGTTGGAAGATGGCGATGGCCGACGCGCCGAACATGCCCGCCAGCGCCAGCACGAGCAAGGCCTCCTGCATCGGCAGCGCGCGGAACACGGCCGACTGCCCGAAGACCGACAGGTAGAACCGCAGCAGGACGTACGCAGCCACCTTGGTGGCGGTGCCCGCGAGCAGCGCCGTCACGGCCGAGGGCGCGTAGGCATACGCGTTGGGCAGCCACTGGTGCAGCGGAAACAGCGCCAGCTTGAGCGACACCCCGACGGTGAGGAAGGCGAGCGCCGCCAGCACCGGCCGCGTGCCCTGCACGGCGCCGATGCGCTGCCCCATGTCGGCGAGGTTGAGCGTGCCCGTCATCAGGTAGAGAAGGCCCACGCCGATCACGATGAAAGTGGCGCCGATCGTGCCGACGATCAGGTAGCGGTACGACGCGACCAGCGCGCGCCGGTCGCGCGCCAGCGCGATCAGCACGTAGGTCGACAGTGACGCGATCTCGAGGAACACGAAGACGTTGAACGCGTCGCCGGTGATCGCGATGCCGAGCGTGCCGGCCAGGCACAACAGGAACATCGTGTAGAAGAGATAGTGCTGCTGCGGTGCGACTTCGGACTCGATGCTGGCACGGCTGTACGGCAGCACCACCGCCGCGATGCCCGACACCAGCACCAGCACGAACGCGTTCAGGCGATCGACGCGGTACTCGATGCCCCACGGCGGCGGCCAGCTGCCGATCGCATACGAGATCACACCTTCGTGCGACACCTGCACCCACAGCAGCAACGCGATCGCGAGCGCCGCCCAGCTGGCGGCCAAGGCGATGCCGAACGCGGCCCCGCGCCGCCGCACCAGCACGGTGAGCGGCGCGGCCAGCAAAGGCACGACAACCTGCAACGCAGGCAGATGCGTCGCCAGGCTCATTGTTGTTGTGGTTGTTGTGGGCCCGCCTGCGCCGCTTCCAGCTCCAGGATCTCGTCCTCCTCGATGCTGCCGTACGCCTCGCGGATGCGCACCACCAGCGCCAGCCCGAGTGCGAGCGTGGCCACGCCCACCACGATGGCGGTGAGGATCAGCACGTGCGGCAGCGGATTGGAGTACACGGTGAAGGCATCGCTCAGGATCGGCGCGGTGCCACCCACCAGCTTGCCCGGCGCGATGTACAGCAGGTACACCGAGGTCTGGAAGATGCCCAGCCCCACCAGCTTCTTGATCAGGTTGCCGCGCGCGATCAGGATGAACAGCCCGCCGATCATCAGGAACACGGTGACGAAGTAGGCAAAGTGCCCGCCGGGTTGTGTCATGGCGTCGGCTCTTCGTCGTCGAAACGGCCGCGGTCGGCGAACATGTAGAAGATCTTCAGCATCACACCCGACACGGTGATCGCGACGCCGGCCTCCACCCAGAAGATGCCGCGGTGCTGCCCGTGCACGCTGTCGGCATCGAGCACGAAATAGTCGAGGTAGTTGCCGCCGAGCAGCAGCCCGGCGACGCCGACGCCGCCGAACAGCAGCACGCCGACGGCCATCATCGACTCCACCAGCGGCTCGGGCACCAGCTTGCGCGCGTCAGCCAGTCCGTAGATCAGGCCGTAGAAGACCACCGCCGCGGCGAGGATCACGCCGGCCTGGAATCCGCCGCCCGGCCCGAAATCGCCGTGGAACTGCACGTACAGCCCGAACAGCAGGATGAACGGGATCAGCAGCTTGGCGATCACCCGCAGGATCAGATCGCGCCTCATCGGCTGACCTCGGTCCTGGCCGTCTTGCGCCGCCGCCGCAGCAGCGCGACCACGCCGGCGCCGGCGGTGAACACGACCGTGGTCTCGCCCAGCGTGTCGTAGCCCCGGTAGCTCGCCAGCACCGCCGTCACGACGTTGGGCACGTCGACTTCCTGCTTCATCTCGTTGAGGTAACGCGGCACCACGTGCGTGTGCATCGGGGCCTGCGGATCGGAGAGTTCGGGCAACCCCAGCGTGCCGTAGACCAGCAGGCCGCCGACGGCAAGCGACGTCAGCAGCGGCAGCCAGGGACTGCGCGCCTCGCGCGCCTCTTCGCTCTTGCACAGGTACAGCGCGCCGAGAAACAACACGGTCGAGATGCCGGCTCCGACCGATGCCTCGGTCATCGCCACATCCACCGCGTCCATCGCCACCAGCACGGTCGCCATCAGAAAGCTGTACAGACCCGACAGCACGATCACGCCAAACAGGTTGCGGCTGCGCGCGATGACGGCCACCGTGACCGCCATCAGCACCAGCAACACGTTGATGATCAGGGCTTCGATGGCTCGTGCTCCTCGGCCAACACCGGCTTCAGGCCGCGCACCATGGCCGCGCGCGCCAGCGCGTGGGTGGCCGTGGGGCTGGCAAAGAAGAGCAGCAGTCCGATGAACAGCAGCTTCACCGCCACCAGCGTGAAGCCGGCCTGCAGCAGCAGCCCGAGCAGGATCAACCCGGCACCCAGCGAGTCGATCACGCTGGCGGCATGCATGCGCGTGTAGAAATCGGGCATGCGCAGCATGCCGAGCGCACCGACCATGCAGAACAGGCCTCCGGCCACCAGGCAGACCCAGCTCAGAAGCGCGAGCACGCTCATCCAGCCCCCTTTGCGCTGCGCCCCGTCCCCCAGGGCTCCGAAGGAGCCCCTTCGTGGCTCCTGGGGAGCGAACGCCTTCCGAGCGGCCATGCGGCGTTCATCGGCCGTTGCCCTCGTCGAGGCCAGGGTCACCGAGGTTGCCGTGGCGAAAGTACTTGAGCACGGCGATCGTGCTGATCACGTTGAGCAGGCCGTACACCAGCGCCAGATCGAGGAACTCCGGACGGCCGTTGAGAAAGCCCATCACCGCCAGCAGCAGCATCGCCACGCTGCCCACGGAGTTGGCCGCCTGCGTGCGATCGAACACGGTGGGGCCGAGCGCGGCACGCGCCAGCACCAAGGCCAGCGTCACCAGCAGCGCGATGGCGGCGGCCGCAAACATCACGGCGCGCCCTCGCACGCGCGCACGCGGCGATCGATCTCGCTGTCGATGCAGCCGAGGGCGCCTTCGCGCGTGAGCCCGTGCACCAGGAATTCGTCGGGATGCGCTTCGATCGTGATCGTTGCGGGTGTCAGCGTGATCGACTGGGCGTGGATCACCAGCCCCACGTCGCTGCGCTGCGACGGCTTGAAGCGCACCAGCGTGGGACTGATCGGCAGCTTGGGGTCGACGATGATCCGGCTCACCGCCCAGGCCGACTTGGCGATCTCCTTGGCCAGCCACGGCCAGTACAACAAGACCCTCGGGCCCAGGTGAATCGGATGGCCCTCATGGTCCACCACGTCGATGCGGCGCGCGAACCCCACCACGGCGAGCGCCGATCCGACGCCGGCGCCGATCAGGAAAGCGGTGAAGTACCCCGACAGCAACAGCCAGAACAGGACCAGGAACACGAACAAGCTGATCGAATGGAACATGTCGGGATCCGCGCGCGCACGCGATTCTATGCAGCGCCGTCACACCATCCGGCGGCGGTGGGCCTGGGTTTTCACCGCTGGTAGTCGAGCTCGATGCGCTGCTGCAGGCTGCGCGCGACGCGCACGCTTTCTTTCAGCACGCGGCGCTCGATCGGGTTGAGCCGCACCACGTCGACGTCGTTGGCGCCGGCCGCATCGCGCGTGTCGTCGAGCTGCACGCGCAGGCGCAGCATCTGCAGGAACTCGAACGCCGCAATCCACGACTCGCCCTCGCCGGCCGGCACCCGCAGCGCCTGCGCCACCGCCGCCAGACGCGCGCGCGTGCTCAGCGCATCGAGCCCGTTTGCCAGCGCGTACAGCCGGGCGGCGTCGACGAACAGCGCCGTGCCGCGCATCTTGAGATCGAGCCACTCGTGACCCTCGTGATTGCGCGTGTCGAGCGCACCCAGCCAGGTAAACGGCGCGCGGTTGGCGAGTGCGTTGTCGGCCAGCTGCTTGATGAAACGCGGCACGCGCGCCGGCTCGCGTTGCAGCATGTCGCGCAACGGGCGCGCCAGCTCCAGGCGCCCGGCGATCGGCCGCAGATCGAAGTAGATGCTGGCGGCCAGCAGATCCTCGGGCGCGCCATGCTCGATCCAGTGCGCGAAGCGCTCCTGCCATTCTTCGGCCGTGCGGCAGCACTCCGGGTTGCTCGCCATCACGTTGCCCTTGCACAGCGGGTAACCGCATGCGTCGAGCGCCTCGTTGACGGCACGCGCGAAGCGCAGCCACGCCGGCCGGTCGGCATTCGCATCGTCGCTGACGAACACCAGCCCGTTGTCCTGGTCGGTGGCAATGGTCTGTTCGCTGCGGCCCTCGGAGCCGAACGCGAGCCAGCAGGCGCGCTGCAGGTCCACGCCATGCTCGCGCGCCATTAGCTCCAGCAGCGACTGGGTGAGCACGTCGTTCAGGTGGGTGATCAGCTCGGTGAGCTGGCGCGCCTGCACGCCCTGGCCCAGCAGGTTGCGCGCCAGGCGCCGGATGTCGACCGCCGCGCGCTGCAGTGTCAGCAGATCCTGCGCCGCGCGGATGCGCGTCGTCAGCCCCTTGAGCGACAGCCGCTGAAGCGCGAACAGATCGCGCTCCGACACGATGTTCACCAGCGCGCCGCGCTCGCACACCGGCACGTGGCGCATGCCGTGGCGCGACATCAGCAGCGCCGCATCCTGCAGCGTGTCGGCGCTGTCGAGTACGTGCACCGGCGTGCTCATCACGCGCACGATCGGCGTGGCCAGCGGCAGCGCGGGCAGCGTGACGCGGCCCAGGATGTCGTGGCGCGTGAGGATGCCTTGCGGCATGTTCCGCTCGTCCACCACCACCACCGAGCCCACGCGCCTCTCGTGCATCTGCGCCAGCGCTTCCTGCAGCGGCGTGTGAGGTTGGCACGCCAGGGGCTGCTTGCTCGGCAGCGTGGACAGCGACGCCTCGAGCGACTGCTCGTGCAGCGCCTGCGACACGTAGCTCTGGCGCATCGCCTGCTGCGCCAGCTCGAAGAAGTGCAGCGCACGGCGCTCCAGAAAGTGGGCAAACGGCGCGCTCGCGCGGGCCAGCGCGTGCACCGCCTGTGCCGGCAACTGCAGGCAATAACAGTCGTCGTTGGCGGTGTAGGTCGAGGTGACCGGGCGCGCACCGAGCAGAGCACCCACCGGGAACAGATCGCCCGGTTCGTACTGCAGGCTGCCGGCCAGCGCCGCGACGCCGCGCCTGCCGGTGATGTGCCCTTGGCGCAGCAGATACAGCTCTGTGACCGGGCCGTGACCCGGCTCGAGCACCACCTCGCCGGGGGTGTAGTGGGCCTCGCGCGCGCCGGCCACGAACTGCCGCACGTGCTGCGCCTGCATCTGCTCGAACGGCGGATGGCGCATCAGCTCGATGCTCAAGCGGTCGAGCAGGCTCGCAGCGGGAGTGGTGTCGGCCATGGCGTCAGCGGCGCCATTGTGGCCCCGGCCTGCGCTTCGCGCATTCATTTCGGCGTGCGCAGCGAGCCACGGCGCATCGGGCGTTGTGCGCGTGCCGGTAAAAAAAGAGCCGCCCTTGCGGGCGGCCCCAGTTTGGAGAAACGTTATGGTTCTTGTTTCTGACGCCGGAAGGCTACAGCGGTCAAACGCTGTCGCCCCTCCGACTCAAGCCCTGGCTTGCTTCAGGTTCGGGTAGCGCACGTGCTCCACCAGTTCCTGCGTCTCGCGTTTGGGCGCCGGCGTGATCAGGCTGACGACGATGATCACCAAAAAGCCGAGCGGCACGCCGAACAGGCCGGCCGAGATCGGCTGGATGTCCCACCACAGCTCCACCGGCCGGGTCACGCCGAAGATGCTGCGCATCCACGGCTGCGTGGTGGCCATGTAATAGAACGTGATGCCCAGGCCCGCGATCATGCCCAGCGTGGCGCCCCACTTGGTGGCGCGCTTCCAGAAGATGCCGAGCACCAACGCCGGGAAGAACGCCGCCGCCGCGAACGAGAACGCCGCCGAAACCAGGAACAGGATGTCCGCCGGCTTCTGCGACGCCACGTAGGCCGCGAACAGGGCCACCACCACCAGCAGCGCCTTGGACAGCGTGACGCGGCGTGCGGTGGACGCGTTGGGGTCGATCATCTTGTAGTACAGGTCGTGCGACAACGCGTTGGCGATCGTCAGCAGCAGGCCGTCGGCGGTGGACAGCGCCGCCGCCAGGCCGCCGGCGGCCACCATGCCCGAGACCACGTAGGGCAGACCGCCGATGGCCGGCGTGGCCAGCACGACGATGTCGCCGCCGATCCGGATCTCACCCAACTGCAGGATGCCGTCCTTGTTGACGTCCGTCACCGACAGCAGCGTGGGGTCGACCCGGTTCCAGGCGCTGATCCACTCGGGCAGCTGACTGAACGATGCCCCCACCACGTTGTGGAACATCTCGTACTTCACCAGCACCGCCAGGGCCGGCGCCGAGAAGTACAAGAGGAAGATGAAGAACAGGCTCCATGTCACCGAGTTGCGCGCGTCTTTCACCGACGGCGTGGTGTAGTAGCGCATCAGGATGTGCGGCAAAGCGGCCGTGCCCACCATCAGGCAGAAGATCAGCGCCAGGAAGTTACGCCGCGACACGTCGTGCGCCTTCTGCGCCGCCGCATCGCCGTTGGGGTCGCCGGCGAAGACCTGCGCGTGCGGCGGCATGCCGCCTAGCGGCCTGGCGCGCGCCGCATTGGCGTTCTTGGCAGCCGTCCATGCCTTCTTCGCATCGTCGACGTTCTTCGGCAGCGCGGCCAGCGCCCGCTCGGCCGCCTGGATCTCGGCCACCGGGCCATTGGCGGCCTTCAGGTCGGCCAGCTTCTTCTCCGCCGCGGCCTTGTCGGCCTCGAGCGCGGCCAGCGGATCCTTCAGCTTGGCGTCATAGCTGTCGGCGAGCCCCTTGAAGTAGGCGACGACCTCCTTCTCCTTCGGGTCGTCCCGCAGCTTCTTCTCCGTCTCGGTGACCTTCTGGAGCTGATAGCCGTAGATGACGTGCGGGATCGGGATGCTGGTCTGCTTGACCGACAGCCAGATCAGCGGCACCAGGTACGCAATGATCAGGATGATGTACTGCGCCACCTGCGTCCACGTGACGGCGCGCATGCCGCCGAGGAACGAGCACACCAGGATGCCGCCCAGGCCCACGAAGATCCCCACCTCGAACGCCAGGCCCGACAGGCGGGTGGTGATCAGCCCCACGCCGTAGATCTGCGCCACCACGTAGGTGAACGAGCACAGGATCGCGGCCAGGATGCCGATGAAGCGCGGCAGGTTGCCCTCGTAGCGCGCACCGAGGAAGTCCGGGATCGTGAACTGCCCGAACTTGCGCAGGTACGGCGCCAGCAGGAACGCCACCAGGCAGTAGCCGCCGGTCCAGCCCATGATGAAGGCCAGGCCGTTGTAGCCGGTGAGGTACAGCGTGCCCGCCATCGCGATGAACGAGGCGGCGCTCATCCAGTCGGCGCCGGTGGCCATGCCGTTGTAGATGGCCGGCACGCGCCGCCCGGCCACGTAGTACTCCGCAGCGTCGCTGGTGCGGCTCATGATGCCGATGCCGGCATACAGCGCCACGGTCGCGAGCAGGAAGGTGAAGCCGATCCAGGTGCGCGGCAGTCCCATCTGCTCGAGCACCGCCAGGATCAGGATGAAGGCGATGAAGCCGCCGGTGTACCAGCCGTACACCTTGTTGAGCTGCGCTTTGAAGGCCCTGTTGGCCGCTGCGCCGCTGCTCTCGGCGTGTCCGAAACCCATGCCGGTTGCCATGTCACTCCTCCTCGGCCACGCCGTGTTCCTGGTCGAGCCTGTTCATGTACGAGGCGTACCACCAGATGATCAGCACATAAACGATCAGCGCGCCCTGGGCTCCCACCCAGAAGCTGAACGGCCAACCGAAGAACGTGAAGTTCAGATCGCGGGCAAAGTACCCCACGACGAACGTCACCACGAACCATATGGCCAGAAGAAGCGCCGTCATGCGCAGGTTCTTCGACCAGTAATGGCGTTGCGTTTCAGTCAATTGCATCGCACATCTCCTGTGGACTCACTTCAACCCCGTGCGTTGAACCTCGCGCACGACCCTTCTCGCTGCCGCCCTCATGCGGCGGCCTCCCCGACGACACCCATCACGAGCCAGCTCGTCATGGCACCAACCCCGTCTCGCGCTCCAGCTGCGCGGCCACCTTGGGCTCGAACTTCTTCAGGTGGCGGATGACCTTGCGCGCCTCCTCGGGCTGCTGCCGGTCCATGTGCACGCGTGCCAGCTGATACCAGGCGTAGGGGCTCATCGGCTGCAGCTCGGTGTTGCGCTTCAGCGCGGTCACCGCTTCTTCGAAGCGGCGCTGGCGGATCAGCACCAGGCCCAGCCCGTACCAGGCACGGTCGAGTTTGGGGTCGATGTCGACCGCGCGGCGAAACGCGCTCTCGGCCTCGTCGATGCGGTCGGTGGCCTCCAGCAGGTAAGCCAGGTTGAACCAGTCGGCCGCGCTGCGCTGCGGGTGGGCGGCCACCAGCGCACGGGCGTCGGCCAGCGCCTCTTCCTTGCGGCCGGCCTGTGCGCGCACATGGGCGCGGCTGGCCAGCGCGTAGGCATCGTCGGGCCAGCGGCGCAGCATGGCGTCGAAGCACCGCTCGGCGATGCGCGGCCTGGCAAACACCAGCGCGACGATCGCGCGTGCGCGCAGCGCCCAATAGTCCAGGCGCTCGACGGCGCCGCTCATGCAGTGGCTCCCTTGCAGACCTCGATGCCGATCTCGATGCAGAGGTCGATCTTCCACTTGGTCACGAGCAGCCAGCTGAAGGCCAGGAGCAAGAAGGCCACCAGCGGCACATGGCGGTCCAGCACGATGGGCGGGCTGAGCAGACGGGCCAGGCGGACGAAGGGCCGGGTCACCACCTGCAGCACGCGGTAGAAGAAGTTCGTGTCACGCTTGGCACCGGCAAGCAAGCCGAGCACCCACTGGCCCACCAGCGCCATCAGGGCGATCTCGACAATCGTCTTCAGGATGTTGACCAGCAGCAGCACACGATCAGACGTCGTTGAACTTGGGGCGCAGGGTCGTTGCGCCCACTTACAGGTGTCTGACAGTTCGCATCGCCACCACGCAAGCCATCCCCGAGGAAACCCCAGGCCTCGATGCGCTTCATGGCATCTTCACGGTCCATGACCGGCCGGCGGCGCGCGCATGAGAAAATCGCGCACGCTGCACTGCACAAAAGACAACGATCCCATGGACATCGAACGCGTCAATGCCATCGGCACCCTGCTGGCCGACCTCTCCGCGCGCACCGCCGCGTTACGGGGGTATCTTTGACTACGAGCGCAAAGCGCTGCGGCTGAACGAGGTCAACGCCGCGCTCGAGAACCCCAAGGTCTGGGACGAGCCCAAGCGGGCCCAGGAGCTGGGCCGCGAGAAGAAGACGCTGGAGACGGTGGTCGGCACGATCGACCACCTGCAGTCGCACCTGGCCGACAACAGCGAGCTGTACGAGATGGTCAAGGCCGACGAGGACCTCGCCAGCCTCAAGGCCATCGAGGCCGACGCGGGCAAGCTGCGCGAGACGGTGGAACAGCTCGAGTTCCGCCGCATGTTCAGCAACCCAGCCGATCCGGCCAACTGCTTTCTCGACATCCAGGCCGGCGCCGGCGGCACCGAGGCCTGCGATTGGGCGCAGATGCTGTTGCGCCAGTACCTCAAGTACTGCGAGCGCAAGGGCTTCAAGGCCAGCGTGCTCGAGGAGACTGAAGGCGACGTGGCCGGCATCCGCAGCGCCACGCTGAAGATCGAAGGCGACTACGCCTTCGGCCAGCTGCGCACCGAGACCGGCGTGCACCGGCTGGTGCGCAAGAGCCCGTTCGACTCCTCCGGCGGGCGCCACACCAGCTTTGCCAGCGTGTTCGTCTACCCGGAGGTCGACGACTCCATCGAGATCGAGATCAACCCGGCCGACGTGCGCGTGGACACCTTCCGCGCGTCGGGCGCCGGCGGCCAGCACATCAACAAGACCGACTCGGCGGTGCGCATGACGCACATCCCCACGGGCATCGTGGTGCAGTGCCAGAACGACCGCTCGCAGCACCGCAACCGCGACGAGGCGTGGCAGATGCTGAAGAGCCGGCTCTACGAGCACGAGATGCGCAAGCAGCGCGAGCAGCAGCAGAAGCTGGAGGACAGCAAGACCGACGTCGGCTGGGGCCACCAGATCCGCAGCTACGTGCTCGACCAGAGCCGCATCAAGGACCTGCGCACCAACGTCGAGATCAGCAACACGCAGAAGGTGCTCGACGGCGACCTCGATGCCTTCATCGAGGCGAGCCTGAAGCAGGGGCTGTGATCGTTGCAGGGGTCGGAGCCCCTGCCCTTTGCACAGCCTTTGACATACGATTCCCGCGCAACCCGCGGGAAGGAACCCGGATGGACGAACTGCAGAGGGCGCAAGCCTTCGTCGCGCTGTGTCTGCTGGGCACGCTGCTTTTCAACTACCCGTTCCTCGCGCTGTTCAACCGCCCGGCGCTGGTGTTCGGCATCCCGATCTTCTACGCCTACCTGTTCGTCGTCTGGGCGGCGCTGATCGGGCTGATGTACTGGCTTGTCGAGCGCGAGGGCGAGTAGATGCTGCGCGAGTGGGTGATCGTCAGCGCGGCGTTCTCCTACCTCGGGCTGCTGTTCGCCATCGCCTTCTATGCCGACAAGCGCGCCGACGCCGGCCGCTCGATCGTGGCCAACCCATGGATCTACAGCCTGTCGCTGGCGGTCTATGCCACGGCGTGGACGTTCTACGGCAGCGTCGGCCGCGCCGCCACCGATGGCGTGGGCTTCCTGCCGATCTACCTCGGACCCACGCTGATGATCGCGCTGTGGTGGATCGTCATGCGCAAGATCCTGCGCATCGCCAAGCAGAACCGCACCACGTCGCTGGCCGACTTCATCGCCTCGCGCTACGGCAAGAGCGCCTTGCTCGGCGGCGTGGTGACGGTCATCGCCGTGATCGGCATCATCCCGTACATCTCGCTGCAGCTGAAGGGCATCTCCAACAGCTACCTGATCCTCACGCAGTACCCGGAGATCGTGATGCCGCAGGGCCTCGGCGCGCAGCCGCTGCTGCAGGACACGGGCCTGTGGGTCGCGCTGATCCTCGCGGCCTTCACCATCGCCTTCGGCACGCGCCACCTCGACTCGGCCGAACACCACGAGGGCATGGTGGCGGCGATCGCCTTCGAGTCGCTGGTCAAGCTGCTGGCCTTCCTCGCCGTCGGTGTGTTCGTCACCGTCGGGATCTACGGCGGCGCGGGCGACCTCTTCAAGCGCGTCGCCGAGCACCCGCAGCTCAGCACCCTGCTGACGCCGCTCGAAGGCGGGCTGGCCGGCGGCTATGCGGCCTGGGTCTGGCTCACCATCCTGTCGATGTTCGCGATCATGTTCCTGCCGCGCCAGTTCCAGGTGACGGTGATCGAGAACACCGACGAGCGCCACCTGAAGAAGGCGATCTGGCTGTTCCCGCTGTACATGCTGGCGATCAACCTGTTCGTCCTGCCGATCGCCTTCGGCGGCAAGCTGCACTTCCCCACCGGCGTCGACGCCGACACCTTCGTGCTCACAGTGCCGATGGCCGAGAAGCAGGAGGGGCTGGCGCTGCTGGCGTTCATCGGCGGGCTGTCGGCGGCCACCGGCATGGTCATCGTGGAGACGATCGCGCTGTCGACAATGGTCTGCAACGACCTGGTGATGCCGCTGCTGCTGCGCCTGAAGCGCCTGCGCCTGGCCGAACGCGCCGACCTGACCTGGCTGCTGCTGGGCATCCGGCGCGGCGCGATCGTGCTGATCCTGCTGCTCGGCTACCTGTACTTCCGCATCGCCGGCGAGGCTTACGCGCTGGTGTCGATCGGCCTGATCTCGTTCGCCGCGGTGGCGCAGTTCGCGCCGGTCACGCTCGGCGGGCTGTTCTGGAAGCGCGGCACGCGCAACGGCGCGCTCGCTGGGCTGCTGATCGGCTTCGCGCTATGGTTCTACACGCTGCTGGTGCCGGCGCTGGCGCGCTCGAACTGGCTGCCGATCGAGATCATCGAGCAGGGCTTGTTCGACTGGCCGTTGCTCAAGCCGCTCGAGCTGTTCGGGCTCAAGGGGCTCGATCAGATCACCCACGCGATGATCTGGAGCATGATCGCCAACATCGGCGCCTACGTGCTGGTCTCTCTGGCAGGCAGGCAGAGCGCGGAGGAGCAGCATCAGGCGGCGCTGTTCGTCGATGTGTTCACCGGCGACGCGCGGCGCGCTCGCTTCTGGCGCGGCACCGCGCAGGTGCCGGTGCTGCACGGCATGCTGTCGCGCTTTCTCGGCGAGGCGGGGGCCAACGAGGCGTTCGCGCGTTATGCGCGCGCCAAGGGCCTGAACTGGCCGCAAGATGCGCTCGCCGCCGACGGTGAGCTGGTGCATCACGTGGAAACGCAGCTCGCCGGCGCCATCGGCGCCGCATCGGCGCGCATCATGATGGCCTCCACCGTGCAGGAAGAGGCCCTCACCGCCGCCGATCTGCGCGAGGTGCTGACCGAGGCGCAGCAGGTGGTGCTGTACAGCCAGCAGCTCGAGGCCAAGTCGAAGGAGCTGGAGGCGGCCACGCGCGAGCTGCAGGCAGCCAACGAGCAGTTGAAGGAACTCGACCGCATGAAGGACGACTTCGTGTCCACCATCTCGCACGAGCTGCGCACACCGCTCACGTCGATCCGCGCGCTGTCGGAGGTGCTGCGCGAGGACCCCAAGCTCGACCTGGCCGAGCGGCGGCGCTTCCTCGACATCATCGGCAAGGAGAGCGAACGGCTGACGCGGCTGATCAACCAGGTGCTCGACCTGGCCAAGATCGAATCGGGCCAGCTCGACTGGAATGTGTCCAACGTCGATCTGCGCGCGGTGATCGCCGACAGCGTCGAGAACACGAGCCAGCTTTTCCTCGACAAGCGTGTGCGCGTATCGATGCAGTTGCCCGACGAGGTGCCCGGCGTGACGGCCGACTTTGACCGCATGATGCAGGTCGTGATCAACCTGCTGTCGAACGCGGTGAAGTTCTGCGATCCCGAACGCGGGCACGTCGAGGTGCGGCTCGTCCGCGATGGCGACCAGCTGCGCGTCGAGGTGCGCGACAACGGAAAGGGCATCGCGCCGCGCGACCACGCGGTGATCTTCGAGAAGTTCCGCCAGGCCGGCGACACGCTCACGGACAAGCCGCACGGCACCGGGCTGGGCCTGCCGATCAGCCGCCAGATCGTCGAGCACTTCGGCGGGCGCATGTGGGTCGACAGCGAGCTGGGACAAGGCGCCACCTTCTCGTTCACGCTGCCGGTGGCGACCGATGCGCGGCGCGCGCAGACCGAGCTGCAGGCGGCCGGCTGAAACGGACGGGCGCGTGCCGTGAGCAAGAAGATCCTCATCGTCGACGACGAGCCGAACATCGTGATCTCGCTGGAGTTCCTGATGAAGCGCGAGGGCTTCGAGGTGGCGGTCGCCGGCGACGGCGAAACCGCGCTGCGCCTGATCAGCGAGCAGCGGCCCGACCTGGTGCTGCTCGACGTGATGCTGCCCAGGAAATCGGGCTACGAGGTCTGCGCCGCGGTCCGCGGCAACCCCGCCTTGCAGTCGACCAAGATCATCCTGCTCACCGCCAAGGGGCGCGAGACCGAGATGGCCAAGGGCATGGCGCTCGGCGCCGACACCTACATGACCAAGCCCTTTTCCACCAAGGACCTGCTGACGCGCGTGAAGCAGATGCTGGGGCTTGGCGACACGTGAAGCTACGGTTGCGGCTGGCGCTCGCGCTGCTCGCGCTGTGCACGACCGTGCTGGCGGCGGTGCTCGCCGTGGCAGCGGCGGCGTGGTTCGACCTCGATGCCGCCGAGCGCGCCACCGCATCGGCGCTGCTGCAAACGCGTGCGGTGGCGCTGCTGGTCGTGCTGCTGCTGGTGGTGGCGGCCACCGCGATCGCCTTCGCGCCGGTGCTGCGCCGGCTGTTCGGCGGTCCGGCCAAGCTGGCCCAGGAGGCGCGCATCCTGCTCGACGCCCACCGCGCCCATCGCGTGCCCACGAGCGGCGATGCCGAGCTCGGCGCGATCGCACGCACGCTCAACGCGCTGGCGGACCAGCGCGATGCGCTGGCCGGCGACGTGCAACGCCAGGTGCGCGAGTCGCAGGCCACGCTGGAGGAGGAGCGCAACCGGCTGGCTGCGCTGGTGTCGGAGCTGGCGCAAGGCATCGTCGCCTGCAACCTCGACGGTCGCGTGCTGCTGTACAACAACCGCGCGCGCCTGTTGTTCGCGGCGCTGGCGCCGGGCACGCCGATCGGGCTGGGGCGCTCGATCTACGGCGTCATCGAGCAGCCGCTGATCGACCATGCGCTCGGCAACGTCCGGCTGCGGCTGGCCGACGGCAGTCAGCGCGCGTTGGCCACCTTTGTCACCGCGGGCCGCTCCGGCCAGCTGATGCGGGTGCAGATGGTGCCGGTGCCGGCTGCGCAAGGGGAAACAGCCGCCGCCCCGTCGGGCGGCAGTGCGGCTGCCGCACCGTCGGGCTACGTGCTGCTGCTGGAGAACGTGACGCGCAGCGTCGAGGCCGAGTCGCGTCGCGACCAGGCGCTGCACGCTCTCACCGAAGGCAGCCGCGCCGCGCTCGCCAACCTGCGCGCCGCCGTCGAAACCCTGGCCGCATACCCCGACATGGAGCCGGCGCAGCGCGAGCGCTTCGTCGGCGTCATCGCGCAGGAGGTGCAATTGATGAGCGCACGCCTCGACGCGCACAGCGCGCGGCAGGCCGATGCGCTGAAGGCGCGCTGGGTGCTGGAGGACATGCGCGGCGCCGATCTGCTCGCCGCCGCGCGACAGGCCATCGAGGCACGCGCGGGCCTCACGGTGCACGACGACGCCGTGACGACCGACCTCTGGGTTCGCGCCGACAGCTTCACGCTGATCCGCGCGCTGGCGTGGCTGGCGGCGCGCCTGCACGACGAGTTCGGCATCCGCGCGCTGCGGATGCGGCTGACGCCGGCGCAACGGCTGACGCAGCTCGATCTCGCCTGGCCGGTGTCGGCCGCGCCGCCGGAGGCGCTGCAGGGCTGGGAGCACGAGCCGATGCCGCTCGGCGATGCGCCGGGTCCGCTGACGCTGCACGACGTCGCCGAGCGCCACGGCACCGAGGTCTGGTTCCAGCGCGACGAGGCGCTGACCTGCTGCCGCCTGCTGCTGCCGCCGGCCGAGCCGGAGGACCTCATGTCGCGCGACGCCACGGTGGCCCCGCGGCCCGAGTACTACGACTTCGCGCTGCTGGAGCGCGCACGCGAGGCCCATGCGCTCGACGAGCAGCCGCTGGCCGAGCTGACGTACACGGTGTTCGACACCGAGACGACCGGCCTCGACCCGACGCGCGACGAGATCATCCAGATCGGCGCGGTGCGCATCGTCAACCTGCGCCTGCTGCGCGGCGAGACCTTTGACCAGCTCGTCGATCCACAGCGCCGGCTCGACGCCGCGTCGACGCGCGTGCACGGCATCGGCCCGGACATGTTGCGTGGGCAGCCGACGATCGACGAGGTGCTGCCGGCGTTCCACGCGTTCTGCGCCGACGCGGTGCTGGTGGGCCACAACGCGGCGTTCGACATGCGCTTCCTGCAGTGCAAGGAAACGGCCACCGGCGTGCGCTTTCAGCAGCCGCTGCTCGACACGTTGCTGCTGTCGGAAGTCTTGCATCCTGCGCTCGACTCGCACGCGCTGGAGGCGATCGCCGAGCGGCTGGGCGTGCGCATCGAGGCGCGGCACAACGCGCTGGGCGACGCGATCATCACCGCCGAGGTGTTCCTGCGCATGGTGCGCCTGCTGAACGACATGGGCATCCGCACGTTGCGGCAGGCGCGCGAGGCGGCAGCCAAGACCCGCTACGCGCGCGTGCAGTACTGACATCCTCTGATATCCCGCGTTCGCGATGTCCCCGCCCGCGCCGCTGAGCCTGCCCACCATGCACAGCCCGCTGGCCGGGCTGCTGCGCGGCGCACCGCTGGTGGCGCCGCTCGACGGCACGGTGCGCGCGGCGCTGGAGGCCATGGCGCACGCCGACGCCGATGCGGTGGTCGTCGCCGATCCGGCGACGCGCTACCCTTTGGGCATCTTCACGCTGCACGACCTGCTGCGCCGCGTCGCCCTGCCCGGCGCGGCGCTCGACGAGCCGGTGCTGTCGCTGATGACAGCGGGTCTGGTGACGCTAAAGGCGAGCGCCACCGCGCACCAGGCGGCCACCGCGATGGCGCGCCACGGCATCAGCCACATCGTGGTCGTCGACGAGCAAGGGCGCCTGGCCGGCGTGGTGTCGCAAGCGGAGCTGGTCGACCTGAAGCGCCACGGTGTGCAGGAGCTGGAGCGCGAGATCGCCCACAGTCCCGACCTGCCCGCGCTGCTGCGCTGTGCAGACGACGTGCGCGCGCTGGCGCGCCACCTGCTGGCCCAAGGCGTTGGCGCCGAGGCGCTGAGCCAGCTCTTCACCTCGCTCAACGACCTGCTGACCGCACGCGTGATCGAGTTGACGATCGACGAAATCGAGCTGCCCGAGGTGCGCTGGTGCTGGCTGGCCTTTGGCTCCGAGGGCCGCCTCGAGCAGACCCTGGCCACTGACCAGGACAACGGCATCCTGTTCGAGGCCGACACGCCGGCCGAAGCGGCGCGTCTGCGCGCGATCTTTGTGCCGTTCGCGCGCGTCGTGAACCAGCGGCTCGACGCCTGCGGCTTCCCGCTGTGCAAGGGCAACATCATGGCGGGCAACCCCGAGTGCTGCCTGTCGGCGGCCGAGTGGCGCCGCAACTTCGGCGCCTGGATCGGCACCCCCGCACCCGAGGCGTTGCTGAAGGCGTCGATCTTCTTCGATCTGCGCGCGCTGTACGGCGCCCAGGTTCTGGCCGAGCAGTTGACGCAATGGCTGCTGCGCACCACGGCGGCGAGCGCGTTGTTCCTGCGCATCCTCACCGACAGCGCTCTGCAGCAATCGCCGCCGCTCGGCTTGTTCGGCCAATTCTCGACCTCAGGCGCGAAGGAACACCCCCGCACGCTCGACCTCAAGACGCAGGGCGCGCGGCTGTTCGTCGACGCGGCGCGCGTCATCGCGCTGGCGCACGGCATACCCGACACCAACACGGCCGAGCGCCTGCGCAGCGCCGCCCGCGCAGCGCATCTGGGCAACGACGACGTGCGCGCGCTGGTCGACGCGTTGCACTTCATCCAGTCGCTGCGGCTGCGCCACCAGCTCGCCGGCCCCGCGCCGGGGGCGCACAACCGCATCGACCCGGCCAGCCTGAACGAGCTGGACCGCCTGATCCTGAAGGAGTCTTTCCGGCAGGCGCGCACGCTGCAGCAGCGGCTGCGGCTGGAGTACCGCTTGTAGGCGCCGCCGCCAACAAGCGGGCAATGCGGCGACTGCGGCAGAATCCTTCTCGGGCAGCAGGTGCTCAACCGCGACTTCGATGCCTTCATCGAGGCTGAAGTAGGGCCTTCGGGCCTGCCCTAGTCTGACCAACTGACGAACAGCACGAGGTGAATGCCATGCGCGAAGGCCCCGCCCAACCGGTGCGCCGCGAGGACTACACGCCGCCGGCCTACTGGATCCGCGAAGTCGAGTTGACCTTCGACCTCGAGCCGGCCAAGACCATCGTCGGCAGCAAGATGTCGATCGAGCGCAACGCGTCGCAGCCGGCGCAGGCGCTGCGGCTGCACGGCGAGGGCCTGAACCTGCTGCGCGTGCTGGCCGATGGCGAGAGCGTGGCGTTTCGCCATGACGACGGCGACCTGGTGGTGGAAGTGCCGCCCACCAGCGACCGCTTTGTGCTTGAGATCCGCAACACCTGCGCGCCCGAGGCCAACACCGAGCTCTCCGGGCTGTACACGTCCAACGGCGGCTTCTTCACGCAGTGCGAGGCCGAAGGCTTCCGGCGCATCACCTACTTTCTCGACCGGCCCGACGTGATGGCGGTCTACACCGTGACGCTGCGCGCCGACAAGAAACGCTACCCGCGGCTGCTGTGCAACGGCAACCTGGTGGCCGAAGGCGATCTCGGCCACGGCCGCCACTACGCCACCTGGCACGACCCGCACCCCAAGCCCTCCTATCTGTTCGCATTGGTGGCGGCCGACCTGGCGTGCCGGGAGCAGCGTGTGCGCTCGCGCGCCGGCAAGGACCATTTGCTGCAGGTGTACGTGCGCCGCGGCGACATGGACAAGACCGAACACGCGATGAACGCGCTGATGGCGTCGATCGCATGGGACGAGGCGCGCTTCGGCCTCAGCCTGGACCTCGAGCGCTTCATGATCGTGGCGGTCGACGACTTCAACATGGGGGCGATGGAGAACAAGGGTCTGAACCTGTTCAATACAAAGTACGTGCTGGCCAGCCCCGCCACCGCCACCGACACCGACTTCCTCGATATCGAGAGCGTGGTCGGCCACGAGTACTTCCACAACTGGACCGGCAACCGCGTCACCTGCCGCGACTGGTTCCAGCTGTCGCTGAAAGAAGGGCTCACCGTCTTCCGCGACCAGGAGTTCACCATGGACATGGTCGCGTCGCCGACGGCGCGCGCGATCAAGCGCATCCACGACGTGCGCTTCCTGCGCGAGACGCAGTTCACCGAAGACGCCGGTCCGATGGCGCATCCGGTGCGGCCCGAGGCCTACACCGCGATCGACAACTTCTACACCACCACCGTGTACGAAAAAGGCGCGGAGGTGGTGCGCATGATGCACACGCTGGTGGGCCGCGAGGGCTTTCGCCGCGGCATGGACCTGTACTTCCAGCGTCACGACGGCCAGGCCGTGACCTGCGACGACTTTGCGCAGGCGATCGCCGACGCCAACCCGGGCAGCTGGCTGGCCGAACACCTCGAGGCTTTCAAGCGCTGGTACTCGCAGGCCGGCACCCCGATCCTGCTGGCGCACGGCCACCACGACGCCGCGTCGCGCAGCTACACGCTGCGCCTGGGCCAGCGCTGCCTGCCCACGCCGGGCCAGCGCGACAAGCAGCCGTTCGTGATCCCGGTGTCGCTGTCGCTGCTGGCGCGCGACGGCCGCGCGCTGCCGCTGCGGCTGCAAGGCGAGCCGATCGCCGGCGGCACCGAGCGCGTGCTGGTGTTGAGCGACGTGAGCCACACGTTCACCTTCGTCGATGTTGACGCCGAGCCGGTGCCGTCGCTGCTGCGCGGCTTCTCGGCGCCGGTGCAGCTCGATGACGCGATGAGCGACGCCGACCTGCGCGTGCTGCTGCAGCACGACAGCGACGCGTTCAACCGCTGGGAGGCCGGCCAGCGCCTGCTGATGCAAACCATGCTCGCCGCCTTGCACGCAGGCGGTGCGTTGCAGCTCGATGCCGACAACGTGCAGGCCCTGCGCACGGTGCTGCGCGATCCGGCGCTCGACCCGGCGCTCAAAGAGCTGCTGCTCACGCCGCCGGCCGAGAGCAGCGTGGCCGAGCGCGTGACGCCGGCCGACCCGCAGCACATCCACGCGCTGCGCGAGCAGCTGCTTGATCAGCTTGCCGACGCGCTGCACGACGACTGGCTGTGGGCCTGCGAGGCACACGGCGTGCGCGAGGGTTACCGCCCCAGCCCCGAGCAGGCAGGGCGGCGTGCGCTGGCCAACCGCGCACTGGCGATGCTGGTGCGGCGCGCCACGCGCACCGGCGACACGGTGTGGCCCGGCAAGGCGCTGCAGCGCTTCAAGGACGCCACCAACATGACCGATCGTGCCGGCGCGTTGAGCGCGCTGGTCGACGTGCACAGCGAGCTGGCGCAAGGCGCGCTGCAACGCTTTTACGATCACTTCCGCAGCGAGCCGCTGGTGGTGGACAAATGGTTCGCGCTGCAGGCGCAGGCCAGTGAACGCGGCGGCCGCGTGTTCGCGCGCGTGCGCGACTTGCTCAAGCATCCGGCCTTCACGCTGAAGAACCCCAACCGCGCGCGCAGCCTGTTGGGCAGCCTGTTCCTGCGCAACCCGGCGGCGTTTCACCGCCCCGATGCCGCGGGCTACGTGTTCTGGGCCGACAAGGTGGTGGAGCTCGACGCGCTCAATCCGCAGCTGGCGGCGCGCTTGGCGCGCGCGCTCGACCGCTGGACGCATCTGGCCGAGCCGTACCGCGGCGCCGCGCGCGAGGCGATCGTGCGCGTGGCCTCCAGACCAGAGCTGAGCAGCGACGTGCGCGAGATCGTCACCAAGGCCTTGCAGGCCGAGCCGCAAGCCGCCAGCGCCCCCGAGGCGGCGGTGGCGCCGGCGATGTGAGACCCCTGGGCTGCGCCTGCGTCAGCGCTTGAGCACCTTCTGCACCGGGGCCGCGCGCAGCCGCGCCGCCTCGGGCAGGCCGCTGCCGAGCAGCGGGCGCAGGTATTGCGCAAACGCGTCGGTGACGCCGTTGCCCTCAGCGTTGATGAACGCGTCGTCCATCACGCGCGTCTTGGCGGCCACCGTTTCAAGCGGCACCAGCTCGTAGCCGACGGCGTAGTCGCCGACGCGCTGGATCGCCACCGAGCCGCTGCGCTCGCCCCACATCGCGAACTGCACCGCCTTCTCACCGACCTCGCGTGCCTCGCGCTGGTCGACGTCGCTGACGCAGCCGAGGAACGAGCGCTGCAGGTAGCCGAAGGTGTCGCCGCGCACGCGCTTGATGCCGAGCTTGGACTTGATCTCCTCGCACAGCAGATCGGCCAGAGCGCCGCTGCCCGAGAGCTGCACGTTGCCGTGCGCGTCGCGCTCGATCGTCTTGGCCAGCTGCGCCAGGATCGGCGTGCCGCTGGCATCGTGGATGCCCTCGGACACTGCCACCACGCAGCGCCCGTGGCGCGCCTGCGCCGCTTTCACGTCGGCGAGGAACTTGTCGAGCACGAAGGTGCGCTCGGGCAGGTAGACCAAATGCGGCCCGTCGTCGGGGAACTTCCGGGCCAGCGCCGAGGCCGCGGTGAGAAAGCCGGCGTGCCGCCCCATCACCACCGCCACGTAGATGCCCGGCAGCGCCGCGTTGTCGAGGTTGGCGCCGGCGAACGCCTGCGCCACGAAACGCGCCGCCGACGGAAAGCCCGGCGTGTGGTCGTTGCCCATCAGGTCGTTGTCGATCGTCTTGGGGATGTGCACGCAGCGCAGCGCATAGCCGGTCTTGGCGGCCTCCTCGCTGACGATGCGCACGGTGTCCGACGAATCGTTGCCGCCGATGTAGAAGAAGTAGCCGATGCCATGCGCGCGCAGCACCTCGAAGATCTGCTGGCAATACTTGAGGTCGGGCTTGTCGCGCGTGGAGCCCAGCGCCGAGGCCGGCGTGGCGGCCACACGCTCGAGGTTGTGCACCGTCTCCTGCGTGAGATCGACCAGATCCTCGTTGATGATGCCGCGCACGCCGTGACGCGCGCCATAGACCCGCTCCACGTGGCCGAAGCGCCGCGATTCGAGCACCACGCCGACCAATGACTGATTGATGACCGCGGTGGGCCCACCGCCTTGCGCAACCAGGATCTTCACGCCTGACATCGTCACACTCCTTGCACGTCTTCAGGCGCCATTGTGCCCAACGCGCGAAGCCCGGTCGCAAGCGCGACACCGCGCCACGCAGCGGACAGCGACAATCCACGCATGGGCACCCTCTACCTCGTCCGCCACGGCCAGGCGTCGTTCGCCACCGACGACTACGACCGGCTGAGCGAGATCGGCGCGCGCCAATGCGAGCGCCTGGGTGAATGGTTCCGCGAGAAAGGCGTGGCATTCGAAGCCGTGATCACCGGCACGCTGCGCCGACACACGCAGTCGCTGGAGGCGCTGGCGCGCGGCCACCGCAGCGAACTCAACGCGCTGGCGATGCCGGGGCTGAACGAATACGACGCCGAGTCCATCGTGCGCGCGATCCATGCGGCGCCGCTGCCGCGACCGCAGACCGCCGGGGACGTGCGCCAGCACTTCCGGCTGCTGCGCGAAGGCCTGCTCGCATGGATGGAGGGCCGCACCCAGCCGGCCGGCATGCCGAGCTTCGAGCGCTTTGCCGCCGGCATCGTCGAGGCGCTCGACCACGTGCGCACGCACCATTCAGGCGATGTGCTCGTCGTCTCGAGCGGCGGCCCCATCTCCACCGCGGTGGCGCACGTGCTCGGCGCGCCGCCGCCGGCGATCGTGGAGCTCAACCTGCGCATGCGCAACAGCGCGCTCACCGAGTTCGCGTTCACGCCGAAGCGGCACTCGCTGGTCACGTTCAACACGCTGCCGCACCTGGAAGGCGCCGAGGCCAGCTGGGTCACGCACGCCTGACGCGCGCCGCGGCAGTGGCGCCGCAATGCTTCAGCGCGGGTGGTTGCGCAGCAGCTCGGCGAACTCGTCGGGCGCGATCGGCTTGCTGAAGTGATAGCCCTGCATCTGGTCGCAGGCGCGCTCGCGCAGAAAGGCCTGCTGCTCCGGCGTCTCGACGCCCTCGGCGACCACCGTCAGGCTCAGGGTCTTGCCCATCGCGATGATCGCCTCGGCGATCGCCTTGTCTTCGCTGTCGGACGGCAGTTCGCGGATGAACGATCGGTCGACCTTCAGCGTATCGATCGGAAAGCGCTTCAACTGCGCCAGCGATGAATAGCCGGTGCCGAAGTCGTCGATCGCCAGCCGCACGCCCATGCCTTTGAGCGCCCGCAGCACCTCCAGCGCGCGCTCGACGTTGTGCATCACCGAGCTCTCGGTCACCTCGAGCTCCAGCAGATCCGGCTCCAGGCCGGTGTCGTTCAACACGGCGCCCACCTCGGACAGCAGCTCCGGGTCGCCGAGCTGGCGCGGCGACAGGTTGACCGACACCCGCACCGGCGGCAGCCCGGCGCGCTGCCATGCCATGCTCTGCTCGCAGGCCTTGCGCAACACCCACTTGCCGATCGAGAGGATCAGGCCGGTCTCTTCGGCCACCGGGATGAACTTGGCCGGCGACACCGCGCCCAGCTCGGCGCAGCTCCATCGCAGCAGCGCCTCGACGCCGGCGATGCTGTTGTTCGCCAGATCGAGCTTGGCCTGGTAGTGCAGCGACAGCTCGTTGCGCTCGATCGCGCGGCGCAGGCGCGATTCCAGCGTGAGCCGCTCGAGCGACATCGTCTCGAGGCGCCCATCGTAGAATTGGAAGTTGTTCTTGCCCTCTTCCTTGGCGTGGTACATCGCGATGTCGGCGTGCGACATCAGCGCGGTCTCGTCCTGCGCATCGTTGGGGAACACCGAGATGCCGATGCTGGCGGTGACGCGGCACTCCTGGCCCTGGATCTCGATCGGCTTGATCACCGCCGACAGCAGCTTGCGCGCGATGCGGCCCGCCTGCTCGATGCCGCGCAGGTCCTGCAGCAGCATCACGAACTCGTCGCCGCCCAGGCGCGCCACGATGTCGCTGGCGCGCAGGTTGTCCTTCAGCCGATGGGCCACCTCGCGCAGCAGCGTGTCGCCGGCCTCGTGGCCGAGGCTGTCGTTGATGAACTTGAATCGATCGAGGTCGATGAACAGCACCGCGAACTTGCGCTGGTTGCGCTGCGACGCCGCCAGCACGTGGTTGAGCAGCTCGCTGAACATGACGCGGTTGGGCAGCCCGGTGAGGCTGTCGTGCGACGCCAGGTATTCGATGCGCGCCTCGGCTTCCTTGCGCGGCGTGATGTCGCGCGACACGCCGCGGTAGCCGTCGAAGCGGCCGTCGGCATCGAGCAGCGGCTCGCCGCTCACGCTGACGAAGCGGCGCTTGCCGTCGCGGTTGAGATAGGCGTACTCGAAGTCGCGGAACGACTCGCGCCGCTCGAGCCGGCCGCGGAACTCGGCCCAGCCCACGTCGGCGTCGACGCCTGGAATCTCCCAGGGCAAGCGGCCGCGCAGCAGCTCGGCGTACTTGGCCCCCATCTGGCGGCCGCCGAAGGTGCGGAAACGCAGCTCGGCGTCGAGCTCCCAGTACCAGTCGGACGACAGCTCCACCAGGTTGCGAAAGCGCTGCTCGCTGCGCTGCAGCGCGGCTTCGGCCTGCTTGCGCGCCGAGATGTCCTGCACGATCGAGATGTCGTGCAACGGGCGCCCGGCGGCGTCACGCTGCACGGTGATCGTCAGGTGCACCCACACCGGCGTGCCGTCCTTGCGCAGGTAGCGTTTCTCCATCGTGAACTGGCTGATCTCGCCGGCGCGCAGCTGCGCGCGCAACTTGTCGGCGACGTTCTTGTCGTCCGGGTGAGAGATCTGCTTGACCGAGAGCTGCAGCAGCTCCTCACGGCTGTAGCCGAGAAATTCGCACATCCACGGGTTCACGTGGATGTAGCGACCGCAGTCGTCGACATACGCGATGCCGATCGCCGCCAGCTCGATGGTGGCGGCATGGCGCTGCTCGATCTCACGCAGCTGGGCCTGCGCCTGCGTGCGCAGGCAGAACTGACCGATCTGGCTGCCGATGTAGCGCGTGCAGTCGAGCAGCTCGGGGTCGACTTCGCGCACCTCGCGACTGAAGATCTCCATCACGCCCATCACCCCGCCGGCCGCGATGATCGGGAAGGCCAGCGCGCTGCGCAGCCCGGCGTCGGCCGCCAGTGCCGCACGCCTGAACGTGGTTTCAACGCTCACATCCCTCAACCACACCGGCTGCCGAGTCGACCAGGCGCGGCGCACCAGGCCGCCGCCTGGGCCCGCGATGGCATCGACCTGGTGCGGTCGAAGTATCGGCACCGCATCGAGGAAGGCCCACAGCGCCGGATCCTCGCCGCCCCACTTGCCCAAGCAGACCAGACCGTCCGATGCCCGCTCTTCGATCCAGCAGGCGCCGCAGGCCCAGCCGAGCTCCTCTCCGACGGCGCGCACGAGCAATGGCCCGGCATGCCTCAGGTCGGTCGAGCGCGCCAACGCGTCAGTAACGCCATGCTCGATCGCCAGCCGCTGAGCGTTGCGCGAGCGCGTCCGTGGCAAGGCGCCGTTCGGATGCACCGGGTTGTAGCCGCCCAGTTCGGCGAAGACCGAGTCTTCGATGGGTGTGATTTGTTGCACGGCGGATCACCGGGGTTGGTGAACGGGTATCGGCCGCCCGCGCCGCGGCTTGAGCGCGGCAGCAGCACCCGTTTCTGACTTTGTGCGGGTATCGCGCGCCGCCGTATCCGCCACAGAGGACATGAGGGCCGCTGGCTATAATTCGCGCCCTCACCCGCCGGTGTAGCTCAGTTGGTAGAGCAGCGCATTCGTAATGCGAAGGTCGACAGTTCGAGTCCGTCCATCGGCACCAATCGGATCACGGGCCCGCCAGGGCGTGGGCCCTACGGGGCCTTCGACGGCAGCGGCATTCGCGACTCCGGCGGCGCCGCGGCGATCGCGCGGTCTCGTCCGGCGGCCTTGCATTCGTACAGCGCCTCGTCGGCGCGCTTTATCAGGCGATCGATGTCGTCGTCGGGGCCGCCGAGCGCCGTGACGCCGAAGCTGGCCGTGACGGTGATCGGGCCGGCTTCGACCCACATCGGGTGATCGCGCAACGCATCGCCCATGCGCCGGGCCAGTGCCAACGCGCTGTCCAGCCCTGTTTCCGGCGCCAGCAGCACGAACTCCTCCCCGCCATAGCGGGCCAGCGTGTCGGTGCTGCGCACCAGGGCTCGCAGCGTTGCCGCCATGTGCTGCAGCACGCAATCGCCGGCGGCATGGCCATGCGCGTCGTTGATCGACTTGAAATGGTCGATGTCGATCATCATCAGGGCCAACGGCCGCTCGTGGCGCAGCGCGATCTCGACCGCGCTGTGGGCTGCGGCAAAGAACGCGCGACGATTCGCCAGTCCGGTCAGTGAATCGGTCATCGCCAGCCGCTGCAGTTGGCGGTTGGATTCGTCGAGTTGGGCCGTGCGCTCGGCCACGCGCAACTCGAGACTGCGATTGACCTGGTCGAGGCGCTCGTTGGCCAGACGCAGCTCGTTGCGCCGGGCCTTCAACTGCCCGAGCAGCGCAGCCAGCCCCAGTCCGAGCAGGCTCATCGAGAGGATGAACTCCTGCGCACGCATCGATGCCTCGTGCGGCGGGAGATCGCCGAAAGGTTGCCGGTCGTGCGCCGTGGCATAGGCGATCGCCACACCGGCCACGGCCACCGACGCACTCACCACGCGCAGATCGAACCGAGCGGCGAGGTACACGACGCACGGGATCACCAGCACCGGCGCCACGTGCATGCCCCACAGTGTGGCCCCGCGTTGCAGCACCAGCATCCCGAGGAGCACGACGGCGAGCAACACGACCATGCCGTCGGTCAGGCTCAATCGATTCGTTGTTGCATGCTCGCGTGGCCCATCTCGGCCGAGCGCCAGGCTCAGCAGCAGCGGTGTGAAGATCAGCAGGCCCATCGCATCGCCCATCAACCACACGCGCAGGAACTCGAAGTAGCTGGTTTGACCGCCGCGGTATTGCGAGTACACCGCCGCGCCGAGCGCCGCGGCGAGCGTGGCGCCGATCAACGGGCCCGCGATCAGGAACTTGCGCAGATCGGCCAGCGTGGCGAGGCGCGGGTCGAAATGCCATGCCTTCAACAGCAGACAGGTCACCGTCGCCTCCAGCGCATTGGCCACCCCGAAGACCAAGGCTTCGGGCAGCGAGAACGTCGGCAGATCGGCGGCCACTTCGGCGGCGATACCGAGAGCGGCAATGACGGGAATGTCCCGGCTCCGCCCAAGCAGCATGGCCGTCAGCAGCACGCTGTTGGGTGGCCACAGGATCGACACGCCCTCCGGCATCGCGGCCACCGCCACACCGAGCTTGGCCCCCGCGTAGTAGCACAGCGGCACGAGCAGCCATCTCACCAGGCGCGGCAACGAGTTGAAAGCCGACTCGCGTCGGCCCTGCACGATCATCTATTCATCATCTGGTGACCGTGGCAATGACGGCGCGGGCGCGGGCGCCCACGGGTCGCGCTCAGTTGATTGAAATCAAGAGAATCGCGCGCGGGCCAGCAACGCCTCGAAGCCCGGGTAGCCGTCACGCGCAATGGCGGACTTGCGCGCGAACCTGCTCCATGGTTGGCCCGCGCGCAGCGCCGCCTTGAACGCCGCGGGCTCCAGCACCCAACTGCCGCCCAGCAGCGTGACGCCGCGCGCGAACAGCGGGTCGGGCAGACAGCCGGCCCCCGGGCCGATCAGCGCCACACGTTCGGCGCGGCGGCAATGCCCGAGAACGGCGTCGAGCGTATCGTTGAGCAGCACCGTGCTGGTCGACAGAATCTTGTTGCAGCGCTCGAGTTCGCGCGCGTCCAGCGTCACGTGCCAGCCGTCGCGCGGGCCTGCGACGTCGGCCCGCAACTCCACCACCGTGAGGCGTGCGCCGGTGGCGAGCACCTGCGGCACGAGCGGCGGAAACAGTCCCACCATGCCCACGTGATCGTCAGGTTGGAGGTCGAGCTCGCCGATCGAGCCCAGCGCCGGCGGCGGCTCGTAGCGCGCCCGGCGAAACAGATGGCTCGTCAGCGCGTTCACGGCTGCAATGCCGAGCGCGCGTTGAGCGCCGGTGCCGTCAGCGTAGGCGCGAGCGAGCTGCAGCGCCGGCATGCCCGCCAGCGCACCGCCGGCCGGCGTCGCGCGCAGCGTGGCCAGCGTGTCGCCCAGCAGCACAAAACTCAAGCCCAGCGAACCGTCGTCGAGCTCCACTGCGCAGAACTCACCGGCACGCGTGCCGTCGGCGTTGGGCGGCGGCACGTGCAGTGCGCGCACGCGCGGCAACGGCCCGCAGTGCGCCAGACGCTCGAGCAGCGCCACCATCTCGAACGCAACGGTCCTTGGCATCAACGCAGGTCCTTCGTCATGGGCAGCGAGCGTGAGCACGGTCCAACGTCGCGATGCCGTCGAATGCTACTTCCATGCCGGGCGCTGCCGCGCAGCGGACCGCACCAGGCGGCCGGGTATGCTCTGCCCATGTCCTGGGTCGACGTTGCCCTGTGGGTCCTCAGCATCGGGTTGATCCTTCTCGGGCTTGCGGGGGCCGTGTTGCCGGTGCTGCCCGGCGCGGCGCTGGTTCTTGCCGGTACCGTGGTCGGCGCATGGATCGACGACTTCCAGCATGTCGGTGGCTGGACTATCGGCGTGCTGGTCGCGCTGGCGCTGCTGTCGTGGGTGCTCGACTACGTGGCGGGCGTGCTCGGCGCCAAGAAGGTGGGCGCCAGCAAGCAGGCGCTGCTCGGCGCGGCGGTGGGCACCGTGGCCGGGCTGTTTCTCGGCTTTGTCGGCGTGCTGGTGTTGCCCTTTGTCGGCGCGGCCGTCGGTGAGTACATGGCGCGGCGCGATCACCGTGCCGCCGCGCGCGTGGGCATGGCCACCGGCATCGGGCTTGTCCTGGCGCTGGTGGCCAAGGTGGTGATCGCGTTCGTGATGATCGGAGTCTTCGTGGTGGCGTTGCTCGTCTGAAGCGGGAGTGGCTTCCCGGCCCGGAGCCTGCATCCGCGGCGGGCCGCACTTGCAGATGCGGGTCGGCGACCAAAGCCTCGAGGAGAAAGCGCTGGAAACCGTCCTGACGCTCCTGGGCACGCTGATGATCGTGGCGACGCTGCTGCCGCTGGCCAGGCTCGACGATTGGTGGATCCGTATCTTCGACTTTCCGCGCCTGCAGATCGCGGCGGTCTCGTCGGTGGTGCTGGTGCTCATGATGCTGGTGCGCGACGGCTCGGGCGCGGCGCAGAACCTGTGGCTGGCCGCGCTGGCCGCTTGCACGGTGTACCAGGCCTACCGCATGCACCCGTACACGGCGCTGCACGGCAAACAAGTGCGGGACAGCGAGCGCGCGACCCCGGACACGACCCTCAGCGTGTTGTGCGCCAACGTGCAGATGAACAACCGCAACGCTGCCGGCCTGTGCCGCCTGGTCGAGGAGAACGATCCCGACCTGATCCTGGCGGCCGAGACCGACCGGTGGTGGCAGCAGGCACTGCAGCAACTCGAGCGCTCACACCCGTACACCGTGCAGCAGCCGCAGGACAACACCTACGGCATGCTGTTGTATTCGCGGCTCGAACTGCTGGACCCCAGGGTCAAGTTCATTGTCGAGGAGGACGTGCCCTCGATCCATGCCCGCGTGCGCCTGCGCTGCGGGCAAGACGTGGTGCTGCGGTGCCTGCACCCGCGCCCGCCCGCGCCTGGCGAAAGCAGCCGCGCGACCGAGCGCGACGCCGAACTGCTGCGGGTGGGCAAGGAGATCGCGGCCCTGCAAGAGCCCGCGGTGGTCTGCGGTGACCTGAACGACGTGGCCTGGTCCAAGACGAACGACCTGTTCTGCGCCGTGAGCGGGCTGCTCGATCCGCGCATCGGGCGGGGCTTCTTCCACACGTTCAACGCCAGGTGGCCCCTGGTTCGTTTTCCACTGGACCACGTGTTCCACAGCCCGCACTTTCGTCTCATCGAGTTCCGGCGCCTGCGCGACTGGGGTTCGGATCACTTTCCGGTCTGCATCAGGCTCAGTTTCGAACCGGACGCCGCGATGGTGCAGGACGCGCCTTCGGCCAGCCCGCAGGAGCAGCAAGAAGCCGCCGAGAAGATCGACAAGTGCTGAACGCATCGGCCGCCGGCCGCGTCCGTCAACCCGATTGCCGCGACGTCGCGAAGATGCCCCAAACGGCGATGAACATCGCGGCGATCATCGGCCCGATCACGAAGCCGTTGATGCCGAAGATCGCGATGCCGCCGAGCGTGGAAATCAGCACCACGTAGTCCGGCATGCGCGTGTCCTTGCCCACCAGCAGCGGCCGCAGCACGTTGTCGACCAGGCCGATCACGAGCACGCCGTAGGCGATGAGCCCCACGCCCTGCCACACCGAGCCAGTGGCCAGCAGGTAGAACGCCACCGGCAGCCAGACCAGCGCCGCACCCACGGCCGGCAGCAGCGAAAGCACGGCCATCACCACCGCCCACAGCACCGGGCCGTGGATGCCCAGCAGCCAGAAGATCACGCCGCCGAGCGCACCCTGCACGATCGCCACCACGATGTTGCCCTTGACGGTGGCACGCACCACGACGGTGAACTTCTCGCCCAGGGCGGCCAGCCGGTCGGGGCGCAACGGGATCGACGCGCGCAGCTGGCGCAGCAGCGAATCGCTGTCGCGCAGCAGGAAGAACAGCAGGTACAACATCACCGCCAGCCCGATCAGCACGCCGAAAGTGACCTGGCCGATGTTGAGCGCTTGCGCGGCCAGGAACTGACTGCCGCGCAGCAGACCCTCGGTGATGCGCTGCTGCACCGCGTCGAGGTTGCCCATGCCGAAGCGGTCGAGCAGGTTGATCACCCATTGCGGCAGCGCACCGAAAGCCTCGCGCCACACCCGCCCCGGATTGAGCTCGCCCGACTGGATGCGTGCGATCAGGCTGGTGGCCTCTTGCGCCAGCATGGCCGCCACCAGCGTCACCGGCACGATCACGATCACCACCACCAGGGCCACGGTGGCCAGCGCCGCCGGCGTGCGCCGCTGGCGCATCGAGCGGCACAGCCGCCGGTACACCGGCGCAAACAGGATCGCGATGATGGTGCCCCACAGGATGGCGTCGAACACCGGCCACAGGATCCACGCGAACGCCAGCGTCACCGCTGCCACCAGCAGCAGGAACGCCTTGTCTTCGGAGGGACGATCGGTCATGCGACGAACAGGCAGCGAGGCAGTGTGGTTCGACGCCGCCGCGCCGCAGGGTCAGCCGGCACCGCACGCGGCTGTAGGACAGCGTCGCGCACGTGCGCGCCAAACGTCACGCTGCAGCCGGCGCGCATCGCCGGAGCGGGCGAAGCGCGGCCCGCTTGGGCCAACATTGCCGCATGGCCGCCAACCGTCCGTCATGCTCGAGCTGACCCGTTCCACGATGCGCCGCGCGGCACAGGTGCGCCTGCCGCAGGTGGCCGCCAGCCTGACGCTGACCACCGCGCTCTCCCTCGCGCCGCTGGTGGCGGTGGGCTTCGCGCTGTTCAAGCGCTTTCCGGTGTTCAGGCCGCTGGAGTTGGCGATCGAGCAGCACTTGCTGCGCAGCCTGCTGCCGGCCGACATCTCGCGCACGGTGCTCAAGCACCTGCACCAGTTCGCCGCCAACGCCAGCGGGCTGACGCTGGTGGGGGCGCTGTTCGTGCTGGCCGCGGCGCTGATGATGCTGGTCACGCTCGAAGGCGCGCTCAACCAGATGTGGGATGTCAAGAAGCCGCGCCCGCTGCCGCGGCGCCTCGGGCTGTACCTGCTGGTGCTCACGGTGGGTCCGCTGCTGGTAGGCGCCAGCCTGTGGGCCACGGCGAGCCTGCTCGGGGCCTCGATGGGACTGGTGCGCACGGTGCCGCCGGCGCTCGCTTTTGCGCTCGACATGGGACCGGCAGCCCTCTGCAGCGTCGGCCTCGCCGGCCTGCTGCGCCTGCTGCCCAACGCGCACGTGCGCTGGCACCACGCGATCGTGGGCGGCGTGCTCGGCGGCATCGCGCTCGAGCTGGGCAAGCGCGCGTTCGCCGCCTACCTGATCCAGGGACCGACCTACCGCTCGCTCTACGGCGCCTTTGCCACCGTGCCGGTGTTCCTGCTGTGGCTGTACTTCTCGTGTTGGGTCACGTTGAGCGCAGCGCTGGTCACCGCCCAGCTCGGCCGTGCCAGCGGCCCGCGCGGCCGCCCGGCGCGCTCCGGCGCCCGGTGGGCGCGCGCGCGCGGCTGACGCGGCCTCCTCAGTACACCGTCGACGCCACGCTGACGCGGTCGCGCCCTGCCTTCTTGGCCCGGTACAACGCCGCGTCGGCACGCGCCATCAACGCGGCGACACCATCGTCGGCCGCGTGGAGAGCCGCCACACCGATGCTGGCGCTGACGCCAAAGGCCTGGCCGGCGGCCTCGAAGCGCAGCTCGCGGATGCAGGTCAGCAGCCGTTCGGCCACCACCCGGGCACCGGCCAATTCGGTCTCGGGCATCAGGATCGCAAACTCCTCGCCGCCAAGGCGCCCGCAATGGTCGGTACCGGCGCGCAGCTCGCTGAGGCACACCGCCGCCACGCGCGCCAGAACCTGGTCGCCGGCGGCATGTCCGCGATGGTCGTTGACGGCCTTGAAGGCATCGATGTCGAGCATCGCGAGGCACAGCGTGTGGCCATAACGCCGCGTGCGGTGCAACTCCTCGGCAGCGCCTTCCAGGAAGGCGCGCCGGCTCATGGTGCCGGTGAGCGCATCGGTGTCGGCGCGCTCGCGCAGCTGGCGCGCCAGCGTTTCGCTCAGTGCAATCTGTTCCTGCAGCGCGGCCTCGCGCTGCTTGAGCTCATTGATGTCGACTGCAAAGCCGGCCACGGCCCCGCTGGGCGTGGCGAACTTGCACACGCGCAGCCAGCCCAGGCTGGGGTATTCGCGATCCACCGCCGCGCCGTTGGCCTCGCGCTGCCGCCGCAGCCGCTCGGCGACATGCTCGGCCACCGCGTGCGCCGGCAACGTGGCCTCGGCCGTCACGCGCAGCAGTTCGGCGTATTGCAGCCGGCCCTGCTCGGCCTGCGCCCGCAGGCGCTTGAAGGCATCGGCATGGGTGGCCTCGTAGGCCTTGTTCCATGCGATCAGGCGGTCCTCATCGTCGTAGACGGCGTACGGCATCGGCGTGTGCTCGATGCTCTCGCGCAGCATGCGGTGTTCGGCCGCCAGGCGTTGCACCTCGGTGGCGGCGCGGCGGCGGCGCCAGCCGGCGCGCACACCCCATGCGCTCAGAACGAACAGCAGCCCGAGCAGCACGATCGTGATCGGCCCGCGCTCGAACAGGGCCGCGCCGGTACCGGTAGCCGCCATGGCCAACGGCAACCCGAGCCCGCTCCAATCGTCCGATCGAAACTCTTGCGCGTCGCGTGCTGGGTGGGTGGTGGGTACTGCGTGGGGGGCGTTCATGCCGGATGCCCGGCAGAACGCTCACGGGCCTCGCAGCCGGGTTGCGAGCATCATCGGCAACGCCGCACCATCGATGAGCCTCTTGGCGATGCGCGGGATCACAAGTCGTGCGCTGCTTCACGGCAGCGTTGCAGGAGCCGCGGCGCGCCCAGCCGCTGCGTCCAGGCGGCAAGGGCGTCGGTGGGCCCGCCCCAGCGCAGCTGTTCCACGTTGTCGAACAAAGGCGCGTCGCTGCGCAGCGTGGCGAGCTGCTTGAACAGCAGCGCCTGGTCGAGCCGCTCGCCGAGCACCTCGGGCGGAAACGCCTCGATCGGGCCATGGCGGTTCAACAGGCGCGCGGCGCCCACCGCGCCGATGCCGGCGATGCCGGGGTAGCCATCGGCCGCGTCGCCGACGAGCGCGAGATAGTCCGGGATCAGCGCGGGCTCCACGCCGAACTTTGCGCGCACGCCGGCCGCATCGCGAATGGTCTTGCTCTTGCGGTCGATCTGCACCACACGATCGCCGCTGACACATTGCGCCAGGTCCTTGTCCGGCGTCCAGATGCAGACCTTCTGCACGCGCGGGTCGGCGCCGGCGATGCACGCAGCCGAGGCCAGCGCGTCGTCGGCTTCGAGATCGGTCATCGGCCAGACCGCCACGCCCATCGCCGCGAGCGCATGCTCCAGCGGCTGAAACTGCGCCAGCAGGTTGGGCTCGATGCCTTCGCCGGTCTTGTAGCCGGCCCACAGGCGGTTGCGGAACGACTCGATGACATGGTCGGTGGCCACGCCCACGTGCAGCTCGCCGCGCTCGAAGAACTCCAGCACGCTCTGCAGCACGCCGGCGACTGCACCGTAAGGCCGGTCATTGCCCTTGTTAAAACGACGCAGCCCGTAGAAATGACGAAACAACTCGTAGGTGCCATCAATCAGGTGCACCACGATCGGTGTGCCGGGGTCGGCGGGGATTCGAGATTGGGTTGCCGTCACGGCGCGCATTCTGGCGCGGGCGATCGGGTCGCGCCGCACGCCCGCTGGGCGCGCCGATTGCCGGGTTGCACGCCGCCACCACAGGAGCTTGCACATGCGTTCGCCGTCACCGACCCGATCGACCCCGCCGTCCGAGCCTGGCCACAGCGGTGGCCCGCGCCGCCCCGAGGACGAACCGTCGACCGATCCACCGGTGCAGATCGGGCCCAAGGTCACGCGAGCGGTGCCGGGCGAGCGCTCGGGCGCCGCCGAGGACCGCTCTCACAAGAGCGGCAACACCGAGAATCAGGACCCGACACGACCGCCACCCTGACAGGCCTGGGATCGCCCGCCATCGCGAACGCGCACCCTGAAGAGCGGTTGAGCCCGAGCCGCGTGGGCGCTCGCCGGCGCGGCCTCGCATCAGGATCAGTGCGAGGCGCGCTTGCGAGGCACCTTGGCGCCGGAGCGGCGCGCCTCCGACAGGCCGATCGCGATCGCCTGCTTGCGGCTCGTGACCTTCTTGCCCGACTTGCCGCTGCGCAACGTGCCCTTCTTCTTCTCGTGCATCGCGCGTGCGACCTTGGCCGACGCCTTCTTGCCATACGCTGCCATCTCGTTCTCCTTTCGCAGCACCGCTACTGCGCACCCACGCTGCCGGTCACCGGCAGCACGATGCCCGTGATGTAGCTCGAGCACACCGGCGCGGCGAGAAACACGTAGGCCGGCGACAGCTCTTCGGGCTGCGCGGCGCGTTTCATGTCGGTGTTCTGGCCGAAGGTCTTCACCTGCTCGGCGCTCTTGTCGGCCGGGTTGAGCGGCGTCCACACCGGGCCCGGCGCCACCGCGTTGACGCGGATGCCCTTGTCGACGAGGTTGTGCGCCAGTGACTTGGTAAAGGCGTGGATCGCGCCCTTGGTGGTGGCGTAGTCGAGCAGCTGCGGGCTGCCTTCGAGCCCGACCACCGAACCGGTGTTGATGATGCTGGCGCCGCGGTGCAGATGCGGCAGCGCGGCGCGTGTCATCTGGAAATACCCGACCACGTTGGTGCGCAGCGTCTCGTCGAAGCGCTCGTCGGTGATGTCGGTCAGCGATTCGGCGTGCTCCTGGAACGCGGCGTTGTTGACCAGCACGTCGAGCTTGCCGAACCTGGCGCAGGTCTCTTCCACGGCACGCCGGCAGAACTCCGGATCCTTGACGTCGCCTGCAATGGGCAGGCACTCGCGCCCTTCGCGCTCGACCCAGCGGCAGGTCTCGCGCGCGTCCTCATCTTCCGCGTGCAGGTGCACGAAGGCCACGTCGGCACCCTCGCGTGCGAACAACACCGCCACCGCGCGCCCGATGCCCGAGTCGCCGCCAGTGATCAGCGCCGACATGCCCTGCAGCTTGCCGCTGCCGCGGTAGTCGGGCGCCTCGAACTGCGGCTTTTGCTGCAATTGCGCTTCGAGCCCCGGCTTGGCCAGGTGCTGCGCGGGCTGTTCGCTCGGGTACTCGCGGGTGCCGGCCTGTGCCGTACCGGAGACTTTGTTGGACGGGCGAGAGCGTCGCTTCTGCGCGTCTTGCGCGTCCTGCGACGCTTGGATCTTGCGCTGCTTGGCAACGACGGCCTCGGTGGAACGGGACATGGCGTGAAGCTCCGGGATCTGGAACCGAAACAGGCAATGCACATGCCGAAGCCGCGGGCCGCATGCTCTCGTCGCGGGCAGGTCTGGGTTTTGCCATGCGAGAAACATGGATCCCACCGCAGCGGGGCGTCCTGTGGCGCGCGTGGCCCAGGACACCGAGGAGCGCTGGCGCGAACTGAGCGCCGAGCTCGATGCGGCCGACGAGGAGCTGCGCCGGCTGCAGCCGCCCGAGGGCACGCTGATCACGCCCGAGCTGTTCGAGCAGCTCGAAGCGGCCAAGCGGCGCCGCTACAAGGTGCAGTTCGCGATGATCGACTTTCTCGATACGCTGGACGAGATGCCGCCGTAGCCTTTGCTGACACCACGCTGTCAGCAGCGAGCCGGCGCGTGCGTGTCACGCGACGACAATGGCGCGATGCCGTTCCATCCCGCAGTCTCTGGCTGGCTGGCTGAACGCTTCGGCCAGCCGACCGACGTGCAGACCCGTGCCTGGGAGCACACCAGCAGACACCGCCACGCGCTGATCGCCGCGCCCACCGGCTCGGGCAAGACGCTGGCCGCCTTTCTGGCTGCCATCAACGATCTCGTCGTCGAAGGCCTGCAAGGTGCACTGAGCGACTCGGTGCACGTGCTTTACGTCTCGCCGCTCAAGGCGCTGTCCAACGACATCCGCAAGAACCTGCAGGAGCCGCTGGCCGGCATCCGCGAGCGCCTGCAGGCGATGGGGTTGCCCGACCCCGGCATCCGCGACGCCGTGCGCACCGGCGACACGCCGGTGGCGGAGCGCGAGCGCATGCGGCGCGAGCCGCCGCACATCCTGGTGACGACGCCGGAATCGCTGTACATCCTGCTCACGTCGGCTTCGGGCCGCGCGATGCTGAAGTCGGTGAAGACGGTGATCGTCGACGAGTTGCACGCCGTGGCCGGCGCCAAGCGCGGCGCGCATCTGATGCTCACGCTGGAGCGCCTGCAGGCGCTGTGCGAGCGAGCGCCGGTGCGCATCGGGCTGTCGGCCACCGTGAAGCCGCTCGACGCGATGGCACGTTTCCTGATCGGCGACCGGCTCGAGGAAGTCTTTGTCGTCGACGCCGGCCATATCCGCGAGCGCAATCTCGCGCTGGAGATGCCACGCTCGCCGCTGTCGGCGGTGATGGCCACCGAGGTCTGGGCCGAGCTGTACGACCGGCTGGCCGAGCTGATCGCGCAGCACCGCACCACGCTGATCTTCGTCAACCAGCGGCGCGTCGCCGAGCGCGCGGCGCGCCACCTGGCCGAGCGACTCGGCGAGGCGCACGTCACCGCCCACCACGGCAGTCTGGCGCGCGAGCACCGGCTCGATGCCGAGCAGCGGCTGAAATCCGGCCAGCTGAAGGCGCTGGTGGCCACCAGCTCGCTCGAGCTCGGCATCGACATCGGCGACATCGATCTGGTGTGCCAGCTCGGCTCGCCGCGCGCGATCAATGCGTTTCTGCAGCGCGTGGGCCGCGCCGGCCATGCGATCGGCGCCACACCGAAGGGGCGTCTGTTTCCGCTGGCCCTCGACGACCTGCTCGAATGCGCCGCGCTGCTCGATGCCGTGCGGCGCGGCGAGCTCGACCGCATCCGCGCGCCGCAGAAACCGCTCGACGCACTGGCGCAGCAGATCATCGCCGAGGCGGCGTGCCAGGAGTGGCCGCTCGACGCGCTGTACCAGCAGTTCCGCCATGCCGCGCCGTACCGCGCCCTGACGCTGCGCGAGTTCGAGCAGGTGGTGCAGATGCTGGCCGAGGGCTACGCCACGCGGCGCGGCCGGCGCGGCGCGTACCTGCACTATGACGCGGTCAACCGCGTGCTGCGCGCGCGCCGCGGCGCCAAGCTGACCGCGGTGACCAATGCCGGCGTGATCCCGGACCAGTTCGACTACGACGTGGTGCTGCTGCCGGAGGAGCACCGCGTCGGCACGCTGAACGAAGACTTCGCGTTCGAGAGCCTGCCGGGCGACGTCTTCCAGCTCGGCAACACGTCATACCGCATTGCCAAGGTCGAGACCGGCCGCGTGCTGGTCGAGGATGCGAAGGGTCAGCCGCCGTCGATGCCGTTCTGGCTCGGCGAGGCGCTGGGCCGCACCGACGAGCTGTCGCATGCGGTGTCGCGCCTGAGCCTGGAGGCCGACACGCGGCTGGCCGATGGCATCGAAGCCTGCGAGACCTGGTTGCGCGACGACATCAAGCTGCCGGCGGCCGCCGCACAACAGCTGGCGCTCTATCTCGGCACCTCCAAGGCAGCGCTCGGCGTGCTGCCCACCGAGGACCGCATCGTGCTCGAGCGCTTCTTCGACGAGGTGGGCGACACGCACCTGGTGATCCATTCGCCGCACGGCTCGCGCATCAACAAGGCCTGGGGCCTGGCGTTGCGCAAGCGCATGTGCCGCAAGTTCAACTTCGAGCTGCAGGCCAGCGCGTTGGAGGACAGCATCGTGCTGTCGCTCGGACCGACGCATAGCTTCGCGCTCGACGAGGTGCGCCACTACCTGAAGCCCGCCACCGCACGCGACCTGCTGGTGCAGGCGCTGCTCGACGCGCCGATGTTCGGCACGCGCTGGCGCTGGAATGCCACCGCGTCGCTGGCGGTGCGGCGCGTCAACGGGTCGCGCAAGGTGCCGCCGCAGTTCCAGCGCAGCGACGCGCAAGACCTGCTGACGGTGGTGTTTCCCGAGCAGCAGGCCTGCCTGGAGAACATCGCCGGCGACCGCGAGATCCCCGACCACCCGCTGGTGGCGCAGACGCTGCACGACTGCCTGCACGAGACCATGGACGTCGACGGCTTCGTGCGGCTCTTGCAGCGCATCGAATCGGGCACGGTCGAGGTCGTGTCGCGCGACCTGGCGTCGCCGTCGCCGCTGTCGCATGCGGTGCTGAACGCGCGACCGTATGCGTTTCTCGACGACGGCGCCGCCGAGGAGCGCCGCACCAAGGCCGTGGCCACCAAAGCCTTGATGGACCTGCAGACCGCGCACGACATCGGCCAGCTCGATCCGGCGGTGATCGCGCAGGTGCGCGAGCAGGCCCGGCCGGAGATCGGCTCGCCCGACGAGCTGCACGACGCGCTGTGCGTGCACGGCTTCCTGGCGCGCGACGAGATCGATGCGACCGACTTCGTCGATGCGCTGGCGCAGCAGCGGCGTGCCACCTGGCTGCAGGTGACACCCGATCGCAGCGTGTGCGTGGCCGCCGAACGCCTGCACGAGCTGCAGGCGGTGTTTCCCAAGGCCTCGATGACGCCGCCGATCCGGGCCGTGCACGCCGTGCCGCCCGATGCCGACGCCGCGCTGCGCGAGATCCTGCGCGGCCGGCTCGACCTGCTCGGGCCGGTGACCGCCGATGCGCTGGGCGCACCGCTCGGCCTGTCCGGCACCGGCGTGATGGTGGCGCTGCTGCAGCTCGAAGGCGACGGCAGCGTGATGCGCGGTGCCTGGACCTCGCGCTCGTTGGAGCAATGGTGCGACCGCCGGCTGCTGGCGCGCATGCACCGCGCCACGCGCGACCGGCAACGCGCCGACATCCAGCCGGTGCCGCCAGCGCAGTTCATGCGCTTCCTGTTCCGCTGGCACCAACTCGCCAGCGACACCGACGACGCGCGGCGCGAGGGCGACGGCGGCCTGGCCGATGTGCTGCGCCAGCTCGAAGGGCATTCCGCACCGGCATCGGCCTGGGAGGACGACCTGCTCGCCGCGCGCGTGCACGACTACCAGCCCGCGCTGCTCGACAAGCTGTGCGCGGCCGGCCGCGTGGTGTGGTGGCGCCCGCGAGCCAGTGCCGGGCCGCCCCAAGCGTCCGCGGCCCCCGTCGGCGGACGGCCTGTCGCGCAGCGGCAGGTCCGCGGGCCGACGGAACAGGGTGACGATGCGCACAAGACCGGCCCGATCCGCGGCACGCCGATCGTGCTGTGCGAGCGCGATGCGCTGCCGCATTGGCAGGCGGCGGGTGGCGCCTTCGACAACGAGCCCCCGCTGTCGAGCAAGGCGCGCGCCGTGCTCGACGCCTTGCGTGCGCACGGCGCCAGCTTTTTCGGCGACCTGCAGCGCGATGCCAACCTGCTCGGCGAGCCCACTGAAGCCGCGCTGGCCGAACTGGTGGCACAAGGCCTGGTCACCTGCGACACCTTTGCCGGCTTGCGCGCGCTGGTGATGCCGGCCGACAAGCGCAACAAGCTCAGGCGCCGCCACCCGGGGCACGAGCCGATCGACGATGCCGGCCGCTGGGCGCTGACGCGGCGCCTGCGCACGCCCGTGGATGCCGCCGGCGCGCTGGCCGCGCCGCACGTCGACCACATCGCGCGCGTGCTGCTGCGCCGCTGGGGCGTGGTGTTCCGCAAGCTGCTCGAGCGCGAGTCCGGCCTGCCGCCGTGGCGCGAGCTGCACTACGTGTATCGCCGCCTCGAGGCGCGCGGCGAGGTGCGCGGCGGGCGGTTCGTCAGCGGCTTCTCCGGCGAGCAGTTTGCGCTGCCCGAGGCCGCGGCGGCTTTGCGCAGGGTGGCGCGCGAGGCCTCGGCCGGCGCCGGCCGCGAGCGGGTGTCCATCTCGGCGGTCGACCCCCTCAACCTCGCCGGCATCGTGACCCCGGGAGAGAGGATTGCCCGTCTGGCCGGCAACCGGCTGTTGTACGAAGGCGGCGTTCCGATCGCCGTGCATGCGGGCGGCGAGGTGCGCTACCTCGCCGAGCTCGACGAGGGCGCACAATGGGCGGCCAAGAACCTGCTGATCCGCAGGCAACAACCGGGGAGCTACGTGCAGGGGGCGGGAACGGCGCAGTGAGGAGGGGGCGCCGCCGGTAAAAAGGACAAAGGTGGCAGACCCTGTTCCCGATCTGAAAGGCAAGAGCGCAGCGGACGGCGATGCCGATTTCGCAGCGCTGCGGCAATCCGGCGACGCGATCCTCAGGCGCCTGTTCGACAGTGCGACCGATCACGCGATCTGCCTGCTGTCGCCGCGCGGCACGATCGTGAGCTGGAACGCGGGCGCCCAGCGCATCATGGGCTACAGCGCCGCCGAGGCGATCGGCCGGCACGGCGCCATGCTGCACACGCCCGAAGCGCTGGCCACCGGCTGGCCCGACGAGGCGCTGCGCCGCGCCTGCGAGGACGGCCGGCTCGAGGACGAAGGCTGGCGCGTGCGCAAGGACGGCACGCGCTTCTGGGCCAACGTGGTGATCTCGCCGCTCATCGAGCCGGATGGGCGTGTGGCCGGCTTTACCGAAATCACGCGCGACCTCACCGAGCGCCGCGCGCAGGAAAAACGCCTGCGCGACAGCGAGCGCAACCTGCGCCTGCTGGTGGAAGGCGTGCAGGACTACGCCATCTTCACGCTCGACCCGCACGGCGTCATCACCAGCTGGAACCTCGGCGCGGAGCGCATCAAGGGCTATACGGCGACCGAGGCGATCGGCAAGCACTTCTCGATGTTCTACCCGGCGCCGGCGGTGGCCGCACGCTGGCCGCAGCAGGAGCTGCAACGCGCCAAGACCTTCGGCCGCTTCGAAGACGAAGGCTGGCGCTTGCGCAAGGACGGCTCGCGCTTCTGGGCCAACGTGGTCATCACCGCGATCGTCGATGACCAGGGCACGCTGCTGGGCTTCTCCAAGGTCACGCGCGACCTCACCGAGCGCCGGCGCCACGAAGAAGAGCTGATGGAGCGCGAGCGCAACTTCCGCCTGCTGGTGGACGGCGTGAAGGACCATGCGATGTTCCTGCTCGATCGCAACGGCCGCATCCGCACCTGGAACACCGGTGCGCAGCGCGTGCTGGGCTACCGTGCAGAACAGGTGCTCGGGCATGACGTGTCGATGCTGTACACCGAGCATGACCAGGCGTCGGGGCGCCCGACCGTGGAGCTGGCGGCGGCCACCGAAGCCGGCGCGTTCCGCGCCGAAGGCTGGCGCCAGCGCGCCGACGGCACCACGTTCTGGGCCGAGGTGTCGAGCACCGCGCTGTTCGACGACGCCAGGCGGCTGCAGGGCTTCGTGCGCATCGTGCGCGACCTCACCGAGAGGCGACGCGTCGAGGCGCTGGAGAACGAGGGCCGGCGCATCAACGAATTCATCGCACTGCTGTCGCACGAGCTGCGCAATCCGCTGGCGCCGATCCAGAACGCGGTGGCGGTGCTCGGAAAGGCGGCGCAGTCTGCGGAGATGAAATGGTGCGTCGACGTGATCGGGCGCCAGGCGGCGCTGATGAAGCGGCTGGTCGACGACCTGCTCGACGTGAGCCGCATCACCAGCGGCAAGATCCGCATCGACAAGAAGCCGCTCGACCTCAATGCCCTGGTGGCGCAGGCGGTCGATGCGATGCGCGCCACGGCGGCCGAGCGCGGCCACGGCGTCACGGTGCAGGCCGCGCCGCAGCCGCTGATGCTCGCCGGCGACGCCACGCGCCTGAACCAGGTGCTGGTCAACCTGCTGGTGAATGCGATCAAGTTCACGCCGCCCAACGGACACATCACGGTGACCGTGGAAGACCGCGGCACAACGGCGTGCGTGCAGGTGATCGACGACGGCGTCGGCATGTCGGAGTCGCTGCTGCGGCACGCCTTCGAGCCGTTCGTGCAAGGCGCCGGCGCGCTCGATCGACCGGAAGGCGGCCTGGGCATCGGTCTCACGCTGGTCAAGAGCATCGTCGAGCTGCACGGCGGCAGCGTGGCCGCGGCCAGCCGCGGCCCGGGTCACGGCACCACCATCACGCTGAGCCTGCCGTTCCCGGCCGATGAAACGACGCCGGAGCCTCAGCAGGAGCAGCCGGAGTCGAAGCCGCCGCCGAAAACGGTGCTGATCGTCGACGACAACCGCGATGCGGCCGACAGCCTGGCGATGCTGCTGCGCATCGAGGGGCACGACGTGCACGTGGCCGCCGACGGGGCCGACGCGCTGGCGCAGGCCCGGCGGCTGCAGCCGCACGTGGCGGTGCTCGACATCGGCCTGCCCAAGATGGATGGCTACGAACTGGCACGCCGGCTGCGGCGCCTGCCGGGGCCGCACGGCTTGCGGCTGATCGCCGTCACCGGCTATGGCCAGAACGACGACCTGCGCGCGTCGACCGAAGCGGGCTTCGAGCAGCACCTGGTCAAGCCGATCGACCCGGCGGAGCTGTCGCGCATCATCGGTTGAGCCATGGACGGTTGGCTGGTGGCCGGCCCCGCGATCGTCGCGGCGCTGATCGTGCTCGTCGTCGTGCTGGTGCTGGTGATCTGGTCGATCCGCCGCCATCGCAACCCGATCCTCGAGTTCCCCTGCGGGCAGCCGATCGAGACGCTGCTGCCGTCGATTGCCGGGTTGTCGCTCGGTGCCGTGGTCGAAGGCAATCGCGTCGAGATCCTGGAGAACGGCTGCTTCTTCGACGCGCTGATCGACGAGATCGACGGCGCACGCCACAGCGTGCACTTTGAGACCTTTCTGTGGAAGGACGGCGTGCTGGCGCGGCGCCTGGCCGACGCGTTGTGCCGCCGCGCACGCGCCGGCGTGCCGGTGCGCCTGATGCTCGACGCCAACGGCTCGCGCGGCATCGGCGATGCCGTGGAGCAGCAGCTCAAGCAGGCCGGCTGCCACCTGAGCTACTTCCACCGCACCCGCATCCGCCACATCGGCGTGTTCAACAACCGCACGCACCGCAAGATCTGCATCGTCGACGGCCGTGTCGCTTTCGCCGGCGGCCATTGCATCGTCGACTCCTGGCTCGGCGACGCGCAGGACAAGGAGCACTTCGCCGACGTGAGCATCCGCGTGCACGGACCCGTCGTCAGCCACCTGCAATCGGTGTTCAGCGAGAACTGGGTCGGCCACACCGGCGAGCTGTTCATCGGCGCCGGTGTGTTCCCGCCGCTGCAACCCGCAGGCACGGTGCCGATGCACGTGGCCTTCGTCAAGCCGGAGGGCTCGGCGCCGGCGGTGAAGATCCTGCACCACGCGCTGATCTGCATGGCCAACCGGCGGCTGTGGATCCAGAACCCCTACTTCATCCCGGAGCCCGAGGCGATCGAGGCCTTTGGCCAGGCCGTGAAACGCGGCGTCGACGTGCGCGTGATGATGCCCTCGACCGGCGGCTCGGACAATCCGATGGTGCAGCACGCCGGCCACTTCGTGTTCGAGCGGCTGCTGCGCGCCGGCGTGCGGCTGTTCGAATACCCGCACACGCTGCTGCACCAGAAGGTGATCGTGGTCGACTCGATCTGGTCTTCGGTGGGCTCGTGCAACTTCGACGACCGTTCGTTCGAGATCAACGACGAGGTCACGCTCGGCATGCTCGACGCCGGCATCGCGCGGCAGCTCGAAGCGATCTTCGAGAAGTACGCGCCGCAGTGCCGCGAGGTGACGCTCGACGAATGGAACCGGCGCGGCGTAGGGCCCCGTCTGCTCGAGCGCCTGGCGTATTCGGTGAACGAGCTGCTGTAGCGGGCATCACTTCTGCGACTTCGGGTCCTCCTCACACCCGTGGCGGATCGGTCTCGCGGCTGAAGTCGCGCGGCTCGCCCAACGTTTGGACAAAACGATCGATCTCGCTTTGCGCTTCGCTGGGGGCGACGATCAGGCCGGAGTCGGCGGCGTCGCCAGGAATGCCGGCGCGCGCCAGCACGTCGGCGCCCGAGCCGAAGGCGAAGATCGGCTTGCAGTGCCGGTACACGTCGCGCACGGATTCCAGCGCGCGCGCATCGTCGACGGCGCCTTCGCATCCGTCGGGCAGCACCAGCGCGTCGAACAGGAAGCCGGGTTCGTTGGCGAACGATGCATCGGCATCGACGGTCTGCCCGTCGGCGGTGTGCACCGGCCCGATGCGCCCGGCCACGCAGCGCAGCACAGCACCCTGGGCCGCCAGTCGATCGCGCAAGGCCGCGCAGCACCCGTTCCATTGCACGTTGGGGCCGACGAACAGCGCCACCTTGCGCCCCGCCACCGAGCCGTTGCCGGGGCGGAACATCAGCGACAGCGCGGGCGACCGGGTCACCTCGGGCTTGCGCGGCTGCTCCATCGCGCGCGGCAGCGGCGCCGGCAGCTGCGCGATGCCGATCTTGTCGGCCACCTTGCGCGCCAGATCCTCCGACGCGTTGCGCAGCGACGCCACCATGCGCTCGCGCACCGCCGGCACCGTGACCTTGCTGAGCTCGAATCCGAAGGCGTCGGCGATGTGATTGCGCTCCGGCACCGACTGGCTCTCGTAGAACAGGCGCGCCTGCGTGTAGTGGTCGGCGAACAGCTCGGGCTTGGCGCGCACCTTGGCGGCCTCCTCGCGCGCGTGCAGCCGCGCCGGCACGGTCATGAAGCCGTGCGCGGCGCCGGCCTGGAACGGGCAGCCGCCGGCCAGGGAGTTGGGCTCGTAGGACACCGCGCCGCGGTGGATGGCCTGGCGGTGGATGCCGTCGCGCTGGTTGTTGTGCACCTGCACCACCGGCGCGTTGATCGGGATCTCGTGGAAGTTGGGCCCGCCCAGGCGCGACAGCTGCGTGTCGTGGTACGAATGGATGCGGCCGGCCAGCAGCGGGTCGTTGGAGAAGTCGATGCCCGGGATGACATTGGCGGTGCAGAACGCCACCTGCTCGGTCTCGGCGAAGAAGTTGTCCGGGTTGCGGTTCAGCACCAGGCGGCCCACCGTCTGCAGCGGCACCAGTTCCTCGGGCACGATCTTGGTCGCATCGAGGATGTCAAAGCTGAAACGGTCGGCCTCCTCCTCGGTGAAGATCTGCACCTGCAGATCCCATTGCGGATAGGCGCCGGCTTCGATCGCCTCCCACAGGTCGCGCCGATGGAAATCAGGGTCGGCGCCGGAGGTCTTGACGGCCTCGTCCCACACCAGCGAGTGCGTGCCGGCATGCGGCTGCCAGTGGAACTTGCAGAACACCGACTCGCCGGCGTCGTTGACCAGGCGAAAGGTATGCACGCCAAAGCCCTGCATGGTGCGGAAACTGCGCGGGATCGCGCGGTCGGACATCACCCACATCAGCACGTGGGTCGACTCGGGCATCAGGGACACGAAGTCCCAGAACGTGTCATGTGCGCTGGCCGCCTGCGGCATCGCATGGTGCGGCTCGGGCTTGACGGCGTGCACGAGGTCGGGGAACTTCATCGCGTCCTGGATGAAGAACACCGGCATGTTGTTGCCCACCAAATCCCAATTTCCCTGGTCGGTGTAGAACTTGACGGCAAAGCCGCGCACGTCGCGCGCCGTGTCCTTGGAGCCGCGCTCGCCGGCCACGGTGGAGAAGCGCACGAACACTGGCGTGATCTTGCCGGCCTGCTGCAACGGCGCGGCGCGTGTGTGGCGCGTCAGCGGCGCGGTGCACTCGAAATAGCCGTGCGCACCCGAGCCGCGTGCGTGCACGATGCGCTCCGGAATGCGCTCGTGGTCGAAGTGCGTGATCTTCTCGCGCAGGATGAAGTCCTCCAGCAGTACCGGCCCGCGCGTGCCGAACTTTAGCGAGTTCTGGTTGTCGGCGATGAAGGCGCCGAAGTTGGTGGTCAGGCCGCGGCCGCCGGCGTCGACGCGCACGCGGTCGAGGCTCTCGATGGTGGCGTTCAGGCCCTCCACGCCGACGCTGCCGGACTTGTCGGTGCCGTTGATCTCCGACACCGTGCTCGCACCGGCCACGCCGGACGGCGCCGCCACGTGCGGCCCGGTGTCGGGATCGAGACCGTTGTCAAAGCCGTGCTCGCCGGGCTTCAGCGGGTTGTGCGGCATCCCGGCCGCGAGTTGCTGAACCTGTGCTTTCTTGACACCGGCGGCGTGGTCGGTCGATTCGCTCGCCGGATCTGCCGGTCCGCTGTCGGTGCGCGCCGGGGCCGAACCGGTGGGCGGCGATTTCTGGGCCATGGGGACTGCTCCTGAATGCGAGCCCGCTCCGAGCAAGCGGTGTTCCGCCCTCGTCTCACACGCGCCGGCCGATGGGCATGGGCCTTGCCGCGCTGTGCGCGATCGCGACAGGAGACCGTCATGAACGATCGACTTGCAGGGCCGCGCGGCAGCAGCGACCCGCCGTTCGGTGCGGCACCGGGGGCCAGCGGCAAGAACAAGTGAGCGGCGCGCGCGTTCGCACGCCGTCGCTGGCGCCGAGCCCGACGGTGCTGGTGCTGATCGACTTCATCAACCCGCTGGATTTCGATGGGGCCGAGGCGATGGCACCCGCGGCGCTGGCCGCCGCGCGCGCCACGGCTGCGCTGCGCCGGCGCGCCGCGCGCGACGGCGTGCAGACGATCTATGCCAACGACAACTACGGCCTCTGGCAAGCCGACTTCAAGGCCGTGTGGGCGCGCTGTGCCGCGATGCGCGGCGCGCCGGCGCGCATTGCGCGGGTGCTGCAGCCGCGACGCGCCGACCTGACGATCCTTAAGCCGCGGCACTCGGCGTTTTATTCGACGCCGCTGGATCTGCTGCTGCGCCAGCTGCGCTGCAAGAAGCTGATCGTCGCCGGGCTGGCCGCCGACAACTGCGTGCTGTTCACCGCCATGGACGCCTACCTGCACGGCTATGCGTTGTGGGTGCCGCAGGATTGCACCGCCGCTGAATCGGAAGAAGCCAAGGCGGGTGCGCTCGCGCACATGCGGCGCGTGCTGAAAGCCCGCGTGCACCCCTGCACCGAAGGGCGGCACCGGCCCGCGTAGCCGGAGCGTGCCTGACCCGACGCGCGGCGCAGGGCCGTGGCGCATGGTGCTATGGTCGCGCGATGGCCAAGAACAAGAGCACGAACCTCGAGCGGCTGATCGCCCCCTACCAGCACGCGGATCCGGCGCGCAAGTTCCGGCTCGGCGCCATCGATCCGGCGGCCAAGCCGCTGTCCTCGGGCGACCGCGAGCGCGACAAGGTTGCCGTGGTCGCGCTGGCCGACCGCCTCGACGTGCTGCAGATGCTGTTCTACGCCGACCGGCGCTACAAGCTCCTGGTGGTGCTGCAGGGCATGGATGCCAGCGGCAAGGACGGCACGCTGCGCGCGGTGTTCGGCCGCATGAGCCCGCTGGGCGTGCGCACCGTGGGCTGGAAGGCGCCCACGGAGGACGAGCGCGCGCACGACCCCTGGTGGCGCATCCACCGCGCGGTGCCGGGGTCGGGCGAGATCGTGGTGTTCAACCGCAGCCACTACGAGGACGTGCTGGTGCCGGTGGTCAACGGCCAGCTGACCAAGGAGCAGATCGCCGCGCGCTACCGGCAGATCAACGAGTTCGAGCGCATGCTCACCGAGCACAACACCGTGATCTGCAAGTTCATGCTGCACATCTCCAAGGACGAGCAGCGCGAGCGGCTGCAGGAGCGTGTGAACGACCGCACCAAGCACTGGAAGTTCGACGTGGGCGACCTCGACGTGCGCAAGCGCTGGGACGACTACCAGGGCGCCTACGCCGCGGCGATCAGCGCCACCGGCACCCCGTGGGCGCCGTGGACCGTGGTGCCGGCGAATTCCAAGACGCACCGCAACCTGATGATCGGCACGCTGCTGGAGCGCCGCTTGCTCGCGCTGAAGCTGCGCGCGCCGCGCAATCCCGCCTTCTACAAGCTGCGCATCGTCTGACCGGCACGCGCGTTGCCCCGCTGGGCTGTGCAGCCTGGAGGCACACATGGCCCACAAGACTTCCGAGCGCTCGCGCGCGAACAATCCCGCCAACCCGTCGGTGGCCGGCGAAGAAGACCCCGGCGCCGCCCTCGATCCGGGTGACGAGGCGGCCCCGGGCACGCCAGGGGCCGGCGAGGCCGTGTGCCAGCGCTGCGGCGGCAGCGGCAAGGTCAACCGGGCGCCCTGCCCAACCTGCGGCGGCACGGGCAAGGTGGTGCAGGGCATCGGCGGCGGATAGAGCGCGCAAGCGACAAAAAAGGCCCGACGCGTGTCGGGCCCGTTCTGGTTTGGGCCTGACCTCAGGCCCTGTGGCGCTGCTTTGCGATCAGCCCACCTGCACCTCGATGCGGCGCGGCTGCGCATGCGCCTGCTTCGGAATGCGCAGCTTCAGCACGCCATCCTTCAGATTGGCCTCGACCTTCGACGTGTCGAGCTCGCGGCTGAGCGTGAAGGTGCGGCGGTAGCGCGGCACGCGCACCTCGGCGTAGACAGCCTCCAAGCCGTCGGGGGTCTGCGTCGCGACCTCGCCTTCGATCGACAGCGTCTCAGCTTCGACCTTCACGTTGAGCCGGTCGCGCGGCACGCCGGGCATGTCGGCCAGCAGCGTGATGCCGATGCTGTCTTCGAACACGTCGACCGCGGGCATCACGGCGCGTTGCGCTTGTGCCTCGCTCGACCGCGTGGCGGGGGTTTGGGTCTCGCTCATGGTGTCACTCCTGGGTCTCGATACGTGGCACGCGTCACTGCACGGTGATGCGCTTGGGTTGGGCGGCTTCGCGTCGTGCGATGCTGATCACCAGCACGCCATCGCGATAGGCCGCGTTCACATGCGCCGGATCGACGTCATCGGGCAAGGCCACCGCGCGTGTGAAACGGCCGGCGCCGCGCTCCTGCGCATACACCGTGACGCCCTCGCGCCGCTCGGGCAGTGCCGAGGCCCGTTCGCCGGTGATGCGCAGCACGCCGCGGTCGATCGTGACGTCGACCTTCGACGCATCAAGCCCGGGGGCGAAGGCGTAGACCTCCACGCTGTTGGCGGTGCGGCCGACGTTGATCGCCGGCAGCTCGCCCGCGGCCACCGAGCGGATGCTGCTCGGCAGTCCCGAGACGCCGAACGCATCGTCAAGCTCACGACGCAGGCGCTCGAATTGGCCGAACAGGCTGTTCGGGTAGTTCAGCAACGATTCGTACATGAGAACCTCCGTTCAGATTGGGGCGGGGCTCTGTCCGTCGGGTGCCGGATGTCTCCCGCACTGCGAAGATAAGAAACCCCGCGTTGATTTCAAGAGCCCCGGTTTGCGATTTCGCAACGCCGCATGACACAGGCGGCGTTGCGCCGCTGCCCTGACGGCGGCATCAGTGCACCGGGATCGTCCGCACCGCCGCGGGCGCCTGCGGATGGAGCTTGCGCAGCTCGATGCGCAGCACGCCGTTGCGATAAGTGGCCTTGGCGTGGTCGGCCTGCACCGGCGCCGGCAGATCGAAGCGGCGCTGGAAGCTGCCGTACGCACACTGCACGAGACGCCAGCGGCCGTCGCCCTCCTCGCGCTCGAAGCGTTTGTCGCCGGACACCACCAGCGTGTCGTGCATGACCTGGATGTCGAAGTCCTGCTTCTCGAGCCCCGGTGCTTCCAGGCGCACGACGATGCGGCGCTGGTCTTCGAACACGTCGCCGCCCAACAGCGCCCAGCCCATGCCGGCCAGGCTGTTGTCGTCATCGCTCTCGTGGCGTGCCGGTAGGTCGGTCTTGCCGCCGGGTCGGAATCGCGTCAGCGTGCCGGCCGCCGAGCGGCGCAGCCGCTCCCACCCATCGGCCAGCGAATCGCGCCAGGACGCAACGCCCTGGCGGAGATCGTCGAAGGTCTTCATTCGAGTGCTCCTTGAAGGGGTTGGCGAAGACGGGCGGCGCCGCATCGCGCCGGGCTCGCCGTCCATGCCGGCGGCCGGGCCGGTGGCGCCGACCGGGATCGTCCCAAGAACATAGACGCAGGCCGGATGTTTTCAAGGGACGAACGGGCGTATGCTGGCCGCCGGATCTCAGCGAGGAGCCACCATGACGCTGTGCCCGATCGCAGTCGTTGCCGGGTGCAAGAAGTGCCCCGCCTTCTCGGTCTGTCCGCTCAAGACGGTGATCGGGGACGCGCCGAAGGCCGCGCCGGACAAGACCGCCACCCGGCCCGAGAAGAAGTAGCGTCGGCGAGCCGCGCTCCCTTCGGCGCGCGGGCGCAGGGCTCAAGCGGTATCAGCAGACGAAGCGCCGTGCCCAGGTGTCGAACGCGGCGAGAAACTTGGCCAGGAACTCGCGCGTGCCCGGGTTCAGCGCACCCGCGCCGTCGGGCCCTTCGAACAGCTTGTTCACCTGGCTCAGGAACATCTCGGGGTGCGCCATGCTGGCGGCGTTGAGCGTGACCAGCGAGCGCCGCACGTCGTGGTTGGCGGCCACGCCGCCGAGCGGCCCGGTGCTCAACGACACGATGGCGGCCGGCTTGCCGTTGTAAACGTTCTTGCCGTACGGGCGCGACGCGACGTCGATGGCGTTCTTCAGGGCGCCCGGCATCGAGCGGTTGTATTCCGGCGTCACGAACAGCAGTGCGTCGGAGCCCGCGACCTGATCGCGGTAGGCGGTCCAGGCCGGCGGCGGCGTGTCGGTCTCGAGGTCGGCGTTGTACAGCGGCAGTTCGCCGATCGGCACCGGTTGCAGTTGCAGCGCCGGCGGCGACACGCCGATCAGCTCCTCGGCGATGCGCCGGCTCCAGGCAGCACGCCGCAGGCTGCCGATGTGCAGCGCGATGCGCAGCGGACGCGCCTGCATCGACACGTCAGCCGCGTTGCGACGACCACAGCGACGCGCCGGTGCGCAGCGCGGCATCGTGGTCGCCCAGCAGCGGCGGCGCCGTCACCTGCAGCGCGCGCCGGCCATCGAAGCTCACCGGCGAACGCACCGTGGTCCAGCGCTTTCCCGGCTCGCCCGGATGCGGCGCGTCGACGAACAGCTGCAGGTGGCGGGCCTGCGCATCGTCGGGCACCTCGTTCGTGTCGTACATCGGCGCATGCGGCACGTCGAGCGCCTGCAGCCGGCGGCACCACTCGGCGCGGTCGTGCCTGGCGAAGTGGCTGCCGAGCACGTCGATCAGCACGTCCTGGTTCTGAATGCGTGCCTCGCGCGTGGCGAAGCGCGCGTCGTCGAAAAGATCGGGCTGGTCGATCGCCTGGGCCAGCCCCTGCCAGAACTTGGGCGGCGAGCTCATGTGCAACGCGATCCACTTGCCGTCGGCGCAGCGCAGCACATAACTCTGCGACACGCTGGGGCGGCTGTACGGACCCATCACCTCGCCCTCGCTGAACAGGTGGGTGAAGGCGTCGAGGTTGAAATGCGTCATCGCTTCGAACATCGACACTTCAACGCGGCGGCCGCGGGCGCCACCTTCACGATCCCGGTGCCCGGGGGGCGACGACGCGCGCTCGCGCTCATACAGCGCGCCGAGGATGCCGTAGGCGGCGTAGAAGCCGGTGATCGCATCGGCCAGCGCCGGGCCGACCACCCGCGGATTCGCCGGGTTGACGAGCAGCTTGAGGAATCCGCTGGCGGCTTGCGCCACCGAGTCGTAGCTTGGCCGTTGTGCAGCCGGTCCGTCGGGGCCGAAGCCACTGATCGCGCAATAGATCAACTGCGGGTTCAGCGCGCGCAGGCGCGTCTCGCCGGCGCCGATCTTCTCGGCCACGCCGGGACGGAAGTTCTGGATGTAGACGTCGGCCTCGCCGACCAGCTTGTGAAACAGCGCGAGGTCGTCGGGCTTGCGCGTGTCGAGCCGCACGCTCTTCTTGTTGCGGTTGTAGGTCTGGTAGTGCGGGCTGTAGGTGCCGCCGCGGAAGGCACGGAACGGATCGCCCTCGGGCTGCTCCACCTTGACCACATCGGCGCCGAGGTCGGCCAGCAGCATCGCCGCCGCCGGCCCGGTGATGAAGGTACCGTGCTCGAGCACGCGCACGCCGGCGAGCACACCGGTCATGGCTCGGATTTCTCGCCGTCGTAGATCAACTCGCGCGTGGCCTGGTACGACAGCGCGAAGCCGCTGGCCACGGACAGTTCTTCGTTCAGATGTGCGATCAGGCTCGCGGTGCGCGCCAGGATCGGCACGCCGCGCAGCGCCGCCAGAGGAAATCCGGCGCCCAGCAGCACCGCCGGGATCGCGGCCGAGACGTTGAGCTTCAAGTCCTTGCCGACGGTCTCGGGGATCACCTGCTCCACCGCTTCGGCGATCTGCACAAAGCGCTGGTCCACGCCCGCTTGCTGTGCCACGCGAAACAGTGCCGCGACGCGCGGATCGCGTTCCTTGTGCAGCGGGTGGCCGTAGCCGGGCACCGTCTGCCCGGCGGCGCGCCAGCGTTCCACCACCGTGGCCGCAGCAGCCGGCAGCGCGCCGCGTGTTTCGGCCTCGCGATGGATCTCGTCGAACAGGCGCCCTGCGGTTTCCGACGCGCCCAGGATCACGCTGCCGCAGCCGAGGATGCCCGCAGCCACGGCGCCTTGCAGCGCATCGGGTGCGGCGGCCAGCGTCATGCGCGCGGCCTGCACGCTCGGCACGAAACCGTGCTCGGCGATGGCCACCAGCGTGGCGTCGAGCACCGCGAGCTGCGCCGCATTCGGCTGCTGGCCGGTGAGCAGCAGCCAGAAGTACGCGCTGAACGACGTGTGGCCGATCAGCTCCTGGCACAGGTCGTGCCCGCGCACGGTGATGCTGTGCTCGTCCGACGTGCTGATCGCGGTGCGCGGCACCGTCGACTTGCCGATCTTCATCGTGGGCATGTCAGCGCCGCCCGGCCGCCCGAAGGCGCTGACATGCCCCCTCGGGGGGCAGCGAACGAGGTGAGCGTGGGGGCGATCATTCGCAGCGTCCTTGCGGGCCTCAGGCCGGCACCAGGCGGAAGTCGTAGTGCGCCACGTGGTAGGGCTTGTTCATCTTGCGGCCATCGGGCGCGGTGCCCGGCTCGTGCCGCTCGTACTCGACGATCAGGCTGTCGCGCACGCCGAACACCGCGTCGGAATCGAGGTACGGGCTGTTGGCGACGAACAGGTGCGTCGTCACCGGCTGATGCCCGGGGGCCGACACCATCATGTGGATGTGCCCGGGGCGGTTCGGATGGCGTCCCATGCGGTCGAGCATGCGGCCCACCGGGCCGTCGGTGGGCACCGGGTAGTAGGTGGGCCGGATCGACCAGAACCAGTAGCGTCCCTGCTCGTCGGTGCGCAGCTTGCCGCGCGCACGCATGCCCGCATCGGCCATCTGCATGTCGTACACGCCTTCGCCGTCGCCCGACCACACGTCGAGCAGCGCGCCGGCCAGCGGCTGGCCCTCCAGATCGGTGACGCGGCCGGTGTACAGCGCGGGCTCGCCGCTCACGCCCTCGGCAATGTCCTCGCCGAGCCGGCGCTCGGGTGCGCCCGCCCAATAGAACGGGCCCTGCACTGTGGCTTCGGTGGCCGGCGTGGCGCCCTTGCGGCCTTTGGCGCCGCGCGCCTGCTCCAGGGCCACCACCAGCATCGACAGGCCGAGCGTGTCGGACAGCAGGATGAACTCCTGGCGCTTGTCGTTGCAGGCCTTGCCGGTGTCGGTGAGGAACTGGATCGCGGTGATCCACTCCTGCGGCGACAGATCCACGTCGCGCGCGAAGTCGTGCAGGTGCTGCACCAGCGAGGTCATCACCTGCTTGAAGCGAGCGTCCTTGCAGTCGGCGAGGCGGTCGATCACGGCCTGCGTCAGGGTTTGGGTGTCGTATTGCGCCATGGTGTCTCCTGAAGTGCGTGCATCCCCAAGCCCGCCCGCCGCGGACGTTCGGACCACTCTAGCGATTGACACCAATTGGGTGAAGTGGGGAATTTCGATAGGATCAATCGACCTGATCGATCCGCTACGCCGCGGGGATTCGCATTTGGAACTCAGGCACCTGCGCTATTTCGTGTCGTTGGCCGAGTGCCTCAACTTCACGCGCGCCGCCGAGCGGGTGCACGTGACGCAGTCGACGCTGTCGCACCAGATCGCGCAGCTCGAACAGGAGCTGGGTATCGCGCTGTTCGAGCGTCTGGCGCGTCGTGTGGTGCTGACCGAGGCCGGCGAATCGTTCCTCGCTTATGCCGCCAAGGCGCTGAAGGAAGTGGACCAGGGCGTCAGCGATCTCAAGCGCGCCGCCGGCGAGCTGAGCGGCGTGGTGCGCATCGGTGCCACGCACACCTTCAACATCGGCTTCGTACCCGAGTGCCTCGCCGGCTTCATGCAGCGCCATGCGTCGGTGAAGGTCACGGTGGAAGAGCTCGCCGCCGATGACATCGCCGACAAGCTGGTCGCCTCGGAGCTCGACGTCGGCATTGCCTACCAGCCGGCCGACGCGCTGCACCTGTGGTTCGAGCCGCTGTATACGGAAGAGATGGTGCTGGTGGTGTCGTCCACGCACCCGTTCGCGCAGCGCAAGCGCCTGCGCATGGTGGAACTGCACAGACAGAGCATGGTGATGCTGCCGCAGCTGTTCTCCACGCGCGCGCTGCTGCAGGATTGCCTGCGCGCCGCCGGCGCCGAGCCGCTGGTGGTGGCCGAGATGAACACCATCGGTCCCATGATCGATCTGGTGGCGCGCACGCAGCTGGCCGCCATCGTCGCCACGCAGGCGATCCCGCCGCGCAACGACATTCGGGTGGTGCCGCTGGAGAGCCCGACCCCGGTGCGCACGCCGGGCCTGCTGTGGAAACGCGATGCCACGCAGAGCGCGGCCGTGCGCTCGTTCGCCGCCAGCATCCGCAAGATGGCGCTGCGGCGCAGCCTGCGCGCCGCGCTGCCGCACTGAGCCGCCCTCGCCCGCTTCGCTCGCGCCCCCAAGGGGGAGCCATCGGCTCGCGACGGAGCGCCGACCGAGACTTCAGTCGCGCGCGAGCGCGACCAGCGACGCGATGTCGGCGATGGCGTCGATCCGCGCGCACGCGTTCACCAGCGGCCCGATCCTGGCTTGCCCCAGCACCGGCTGCACCAGGTGCGTGAACTTGGCCTGCAGGTCGGCGTCGCTCATCGGCCGCTGCAGCGAGCCGATGGCGTGCTCGACGAACACGTGCACCCGCTGCCCGTCGCGCAGCACCGCGGTGACGTCGGCGCTCTCCTCGGCGATGGCATCGTCCACCGTGGCCACCACCTTGCGGCGCAGCGCCGCCATGTCGGGGCGGTTGACCACCGCGTCGGCGTATTCGCCTTCGCCGGCGCGGCCGAAGATCAGCCCCGCGGCGCAGCCGTGGTAGACGCTGAACTTGGCGCTCAATCCGTCAACCGGCTCCTTCTTGCCGGTGAGCTCCAGCACCAATGCATGCACCTTGAGCTCGATGCGCTCGATGTCGTCCGGCTTGACGCCCTGCGCTCTCAACTGGATGCACGCGTCGATGCTCGGATGCACGACGATCCCGCAAGCGAACGGCTTGTAGGTGTTGAACGAGATCTCGAAGCGCTCGCCGAGCTGATCGGTGATCTCGCGCCAGTCGCACTTGACCGAATAGGTCTGCATCAGCCCGCGCGGCGCCTCGAGAGCACGCGCGCTGGCGGTGAAGCCGTGTTTCGCGAGCAACGCCGCCGTCAGGCCGGCGCGCGCCGCAGCGCCCGGATGGAACGGCTTGGTCATGGTGCCGAACTGTTCGCGCAGGCCCACCGGCTGCGACGCCGCGATGCCCAGGGCCATGGTGGTCTGCGGCTCGTTCAACTGCAGCAGGCGCGCGCAGCCCGCCGCCGCGCCGAGCATGCCGGTGGAGCCGGTGATGTGCCAGCCGCGGTCGTAGTGATCGGGGTAGACCGCATTGCCGACGCGGCATGCGACGTCGACGCCGAGCACCAGTGCATCGAGCACCGCCCTGCCCGACAAGTGCTGGTGTTCCGCCAGCGCGAGCACCGCGGAAGCCACCGGCCCGGCCGGATGGATGATGGTCTTGAGGTGCGTGTCGTCGAAGTCGAAGGTGTGCGACGCGATGCCGTTGATCAGCGCGGCGCTTGCCATGTCGACGCGCTCGCTGCGCCCGAGCACGCTGGCCTGCGGCGCCGGCTGCAGCATCTGCACCGCGCCGAGCGCCGCGTTCACCGATTCATGCCGCGCCGCCCCGATGGCGGAGCCGAGCCAGTTGAAGAAGGTGCGCTGCGCCTCATGATCGACCGCATCGCTCCAGCCGCGGCTGCCGTGCGTGGCGACAAAACGCGCGAGCGCGGCGGTGACCGGCGGGGCGTGGGCGTCGGCAGCGACGGCGGTATTGCGGGCCATGGGTGCGACCGGGAGGCGCTCAGCTGTCGAGCTGGATGTTGCGTTCGCGCGCCAGCCGCGTCCAGCGCGCCAGGTCCTGCTGCACGAACAGGCCGAACGCTTCGGCGAACATCGGCATCGGCTCGATCGCCTCCACCGACAGCTTGTCGCGCAGGTCGGGTTGCTGCAGCACCGCGTTGAGCGTGTCGTTGAGGTGCTTGACCACCGGCGCCGGGATGCCCGCCGGGCCCATCACGCCATACCACTGCTGCGCGTCAAAGCCCTTGAAGCCCGACTCGTCGAGCGTCGGGACGTCCTTCAGCAGCGCATGGCGCTGCGCGCCGGTGACCGCGAGCGGGCGCACCCGCCCCGAGCGGATGTGCGGCAGCGCGGCGGCCAGGCCCGGGAACATCGCCTGCGTCTGGCCGCCGAGCAGATCGGTGAACGCCGGCGCGATGCCGCGATAGGGGATGTGGACGATGAACGACCGCTGCTGCTGCTTGAACAGCTCCATCGTCAGATGCGTGAGCGAGCCCGGGCCGGCCGAGCCGTAGCTGATCTTGCCGGGGTTGGCACGCAAGTAGGCGGTCCACTCGGCCAGCGTGTGGGCTGGCAGCGCGGCATTGATCACCAGCACGTTGGGTGTGGCGCCGATCATGCCGATCGGGGTGAAGTCCTTGATCGCGTCGTACGGCACCTTGCGCGTCGCCGGGCTGGTGCCGTGGGTGGCGACATAACCCTGCATCAGCGTGGCGCCGTCGGGCACGGCGCGCATCGTGGTCTGGCAGGCAATGGTGCCGCCGGCGCCGGCGATGTTCTCGACCACCACGGTCTGGTTGAGCAGCTTGCCCCAGCGCTCGGTGACGGTGCGTCCCACCATGTCGCTGCCGCCGCCGGCGGCCACCGGCACGATGTAGCGCAGCGGTTTGTTGGCCAGTTGCGCGCGTGCCGCCGAGACGCACGCCAGCAGCGCTGCGGCGGGCGCCACCTTCACCAGGGCACGTCGTTGCATGGCGGAGCTCCTCAGCGATCGCTGAACTTGGCGGCGCGCTTGTCCAGGAAGGCCGCCACGCCCTCGCGGAAGTCGGGCTGTGCGCCCATGTCGTTCTGCACGCGGGCCTCGAGCGACAGCGCGCTCGCGTAGTCGGTCATGATCGACTCATCGATCGTGCGGCGCGTCGCGGCCAGCGCCTTCACCGGCATGGCGGCCAGCCGGGCGGCCAGCGCCATCGTCTGGTCTTGCAGCGCGGCATCGTCGACCACGCTCCAGATCAGCCCCATGCGCTCGGCGCCTTCGGCCGACAGCTTGTCGCCGGTCATCGCCAGACCGATCGCCTTGGCGCGGCCCACCAGGCGCGGCAACAGCCAGGTGCCGCCGCAGTCGGGGATCAACCCGATCTTGGAGAACGCCTGGATGAAGCTGGCCGACCGAGCGGCGATGACCAGATCGCAGCCGAGCGCGAAGTTCGCACCGGCGCCGGCCGCCACGCCGTTGACCATCGCGATCACGGGAACAGGCATCGACGCGATGCGCAGCGCCAGCGGCTTGTAGATGCGCTCGACCACCTGGCCGACGTTGGTGCCGACCTCGGGATCGTTCAGGTCCTGCCCGGCGCAGAAGCCGCGGCCCGCGCCGGTGATCACAAGACAGCGCACGCTCGCATCGTCGGCCGCGGCGTCGAGCGCGGCGCGCAGCTCGCGGTGCATCGCGGAGGTGAAGCTGTTCAACGATGCAGGGCGGTTCAGCGTGAGCTTGCGCACCGCGCCGTGGGTTTCGATCAGGACCAGTGGCTCTGCTGCCATCGTCGCCTCCGGGTCGGTTGGCCTTGGGTTCACTGCCAGACTTCGCGCGCGGTCTGCACCACCAGCTCGAGCTTGCGCCGCTGGTCCTCCACCGCGATGTTGTTGCCGTGCACCGTGCTGGAGAAGCCGCACTGCGGCGACAGGCACAGCTGATCGAGCGGCGCGTACTGGCTCGCCTCGTCGATGCGGCGCTTGAGATCGTCTTTCTTCTCAAGCTGGCCGAACTTGGTGGTGACCAGGCCGAGCACGACGATCTTGCCCTTCTTCAGGAAGCGCAGCGGCCGGAAGTCACCCGAGCGGTCGTCGTCGTACTCCATGAAGTAGGCGTCGAGGTTCATCTCCGCGAGCAGCGCCTCGGCCACCGGCTCGTAGTTGCCCTGTGCGGCGAACGTGCTCTTGAAGTTGCCGCGGCACAGGTGCATGGCCAGCGTCATGCCCTTGGGTTTTTGCGCCACCACCTTGTTGATGAACCAGGCATAGCGGTGCGGCAGCTCGTTGGGATCGTCGCCGCGCTGGCGCGCGGCGGCACGCATCTTCTCGTCGCACAGGTAGGCCATGTTGGTGTCGTCCATCTGCACGTAGGTGCAGCCCGCCTCGGCCAGCGAGCGCAGCTCGTCGCCGTAGGCGCGGGCGACATCGTCGTAGAAGACGGGATCGAGTTCCGGGTACGCCTCCTTGCTGATGCCGGCGCGCCCGCCGCGGAAGTGCAGCATCGTCGGCGACGGGATCGTCACTTTGGGTGTCAGGCCCTTGATGCCGAGCGCATCGACCTGCGACTTCAGGTACTGGAAGTCGGCCAGCTGGATCTGCTTGGCGTGGCGCACCTTGTCGATGACCCGGATCACCGGCGGCGCGAGCTGCTCGCTGCCGTCGGGCATCTTCACCAGAGTCGGCGGGTCGGTCTTGACGCCGCCGAGCTGCTCGAGAAAGTCGATGTGAAAGTAGGTGCGGCGGAACTCGCCGTCGGTGATCGACGGCAGGCCGACGTCGGCCTGGAACCTGACGATCTCGGTGATCGCCCGGTCTTCCACCGCACGCAGCTGCTCGGCGCTGATTTCTTTCTTGGCGTACTGCTCGCGCGCCTGCAGCAGGTAGCCCGGTCGCAGAAAACTGCCGACGTGGTCGGCACGAAACGGCGGGGTCTGGCGTTCTGTCATGGTGATGTCTCCGGTCGGACGAGGATTATTGCCCCTGGGCGAGAATGCGGCGTCTATGTCTATAACAGGGAACCCACATGCTCAACATCGTCGGCCTCTGCGGCAGCCTGCGTGCCGCTTCGTACAATCGCATGCTGATGCAACTGGCTGAGTCGCTGATGCCCGCGTCGATGACGATGCAGCAGGCCCAGTGGCGCGACGTGCCGGTGTTCGATGCCGACGTGCTGGCCAAAGGCATGCCGCCGGTGGTGGCGGGCTTGCGCGAGCAGGTGCGCAGGGCCGACGGCCTGTTGATCGTCACGCCGGAATACAACTTCTCGATCCCCGGCGGGCTGAAGAACCTGATCGACTGGCTGAGCCGCGGCGAAGACCAGCCGTTTGCCGGCAAGCCGGTGGCCATCATGAGCGCCAGCGGCGGCCCGGTGGGCGGCGCGCGCGTGCAGTACGACCTGCGCAAGGTGCTGCTGTTCGTCAACGCGATGACGCTGGTCAAGCCCGAGGTGTTCGTCGGCAACGTCGCGACCAAGTTCAACGCCGAAGGCCAGTGCACCGACGAGACCACTCGCAAGTTCGTCGGCGCGCAGATGACGGCGTTCGAGGCGTGGATCGCGGCGGTCCGGCGCATGACCGCGTCCGCCGCGTGAGGCGCTCTTCCACCGCGCCCTCATTGGCCGGATCACAGATCTGGCCGGATCACAGATCCAGCACCAGCCGCGCCGATTTCGCGCGTGAGCAGCACGGCATGAATTGATCGTTGGCCGCCTGCTCCTCCGGCAGCAGGTACTGGTCGCGGTGGTCGGGCACACCGTCGACCAGCCGTGTCAGGCAGGTACCGCACACGCCCTGCTCGCACGAGCTGGGCACGATCACGCCGGCGTCGGCCAGTGCGGCCAGCACGCTGCGATCGGCCGGCACCGGAATCACGCGGCCGGAGCTCGCGAGCTGCACCTCGAAAGCGCCGTCGCCGGCCCGCGGCTGCACGTCGGCAGCGAAGAATTCATAGTGCAGGCGCGGCTCGTCCCAGCCGCCGGCGCGCGCCGAGCCGAGCACCGCGTCCATCAAGCCTTGCGGCCCGCACACGTAGAGGTGCGTGCCCGCCGGTTGCGACGACAACAGGGCGCCGATGTCGAGCTTCTGCTCGGGCGCGCCATCGTCGAAGTGAAAATGCACGCGCCGCGCGAACGGCGCCGATCGGATGCGATCGAAGAACGCGGTGCGGGCGCGCGAGCGCGTCGCATAGTGCATCTCGAATTCGGCGCCGGTGGCTGCCAGCCGCTCGGCCATGCACAGGATCGGCGTGACGCCGATGCCGCCCGCCACCAGCAGATGGCGCGGCGCCTGGTGTGCCAAAGCAAAGTGGTTCTTCGGCGGGCTGATCTGCAGCACGCTGCCTTCGTGCACCTGCGCGTGCATCGCCGCCGAGCCGCCACGCGACGCCGCATCGCGCAGCACGCCGATCAGGTAGCGGTGGCTCTCGGCCGGGTCGTTGCACAACGAATACTGGCGCGTCAGACCACCCGGAATCTGCACGTCGACGTGGGAGCCGGCCGAGAACGAAGGCAGCGGCGTGCCGTCGGCGCTGGCGAGCTCGAAGGTGCAGATGTCTTCGGCTTCGATGTGCTTGCGCGTGACGCGGACGGCGAGTGCGGAGGGTGCGTTCATTGTGCGAAGACTTCCATGCAGAGGCCGAGCAAGGCAAAGCCGCAGCCGGGTGTGCGCCGGCGCTCGGCTGCGGCAGCCCCTCGCTGCGCGAGGGGTACCCTGCGGTACTCAGACTCACGGCCCGCGTCGAAACTCGCTCCGCTCACTTCGTTCGCTGTGCTCGAACAGTCGACGCGAGTCAGATGTTGAAGCGCGCGCTGCGCACGCGCGGCCGCGAGTCTTCCGTTCCTCGGCGCCGCAGATGTCGCTGCCGGCACACACCCGACCACGGCTTTGCCGCACCACCGAGGTACTCGTCGAGGAACACCACGAGCGGTGCTGCGCGGTGGGCGGTATCCGGGGTGGGCGACTTGTGGGGCGGCGACAACGAAGTTGCGGCGTAGGGTCATATGCGCGAAGCGCATGTGAGCCGGAGCCAAGAGCGCAGCGCCGAGAGGGGAAGTCCGGCGCCGCAGGCGGCGGACCGGCGAGAAGCCATGAAGCAGTGGCCCGTTCAGGGCCGCTGCGAGCGGCATCGCAGCCGCCCTCTCGGAGCGAGCACCGCAGCGAAGTCGGCGCGCAGCGCCGACCGACCCAGTAGGAGCCCGCCCCGGATACCGCCCGCCGCGCCGCGCCATCCCTTCACGCATGGGAATCAAGCAGCCTGCTCGGCCGCCACCAGCCGCTCGATCACCTTGCGCGCCTGCACGCCGCCCGCATCGATGTTGAGCTTCAGCAGACTGCGCTCGGGCCACTTCGACAGATTGGCCTGCTGCCGCTCGAGCATCTCGAGGTCCTCGGCGAAGATCTTTCCTTGGCCATCGCGGATCTGTGCCGTCAACGCGCGGTCCTCCACGCGGAAGTTGCGCGCCATGCCCCAGAAGTACCACATCGAGGTCTCGGTCTCGGGCGTGATGAAGTCGACCACGATGCTGTAGACCTTCTTGTCCTTCGGTGCGTCGACGCCGCCCGTGCCTGCAAGCGCGACGCCCACCTCGATCATCACGTGGCTGGGCGGGCTGAAGCGGCAGATCTGCCAGCGGTCGACCGGCTGGTCGTCGGGCAGGCCGTGCGCACGCATCGCCATCTTCCAGAACGGCGGCGCCTGGATGTTGTGCATGAAGCGGCTGGTGATCGCGCTGTCGCCTTCCACCACCGTCTTGCAAGGCGCCTCGTCGATCTCGGGCTGGCCGATGCTGGTGGCGTGCACGTAGGTCTCGTGCGTCAGGTCCATCAGGTTGTCGATCATCAGCCGGTAGTCGGCCTGGATGTGGTACAGGCCGCCGCCGTAGGCCCACTCGGGATGGTCGGCCCAATGCAGATGCGGCAGCTGGTCGGCGCTGGCGCGCGACGCATCGCCGGGCCAGACCCAGACGAAGCCATGCTGCTCTATCACCGGAAAGCTGCGGATCGGCAGGAAAGCCGCGCACGCGCTGCCCCGGCATGGCAACGGTCTTGCCGTCGCAGCCCATCTCCAGCCCGTGGTAGCCGCAGACCAACCTGCCCTCGACCACGCGGCCCAGCGACAGCGGCGCGCCGCGGTGCGGGCACCAATCCTCCAGCGCGACTGCCTGGCCGGCGGGGCCGCGGTACAACACCAAACGCTCGCCGCAAATGGTGCGGCCGAGCGGCTTCTCGTCGATTTCGTGCGGCGTGCAGGCCACGTACCAGGCGTTGAGCGGAAACATCGGAGTCTTTCGTGAACCGTCTGATTGGATCCAATCCTCCCGCATTTGAGGCAAGATTGCAACCATGAACCGAGCAAACACCGGGACTGCAGATCAGGAATTGGATCCCATTGAAGCGCCCCCAAGCGTCGTCGCCACCTTGCGTCAACACATCCTCGAAGGCCGCTACCCGCCCGGCACGCGGCTGGCCGAGATCCCGGTGGCCGAGGCGCTGGGCGTGTCGCGCACGCCGGTGCGACTGGCGTTTCGCACGCTCAGCCAGGAGGGGTTGCTGCAGCGCGTGGGCAAGCGCGGGCTCGAGGTGCGCGCCTTCACAGAAGCCGACGTCTTGTGCGCGGTGGAGGTGCGCGGCGTGCTCGAGGGCCTGGCCGCGCGCCGCCTGGCCGAGGCCGGCGTGCCGGCGCCGCTGATGCAGCAACTCGAACAATGCCTGGCCGACGGCGAACGGGTGCTCGCCGGCAACCGCCTGACATCCAGTGACGTCGACCGCTGGTCGGCGCTGAACCAACGCTTCCATTCGGCCATCGTCGATGCCGGCGGCAGCCGGGTGATCGGCGATGCGATCGCGCGCAACAACCACCTGCCGTTTGCCGCTGCCGACTCCATTGCGATCGACAAGCGTGCGTTACCGGCGGAGTTTCGCAAGCTGCAGCTCGCGCAGTTGCAGCACCGGCTGATCGTCGAGGCGCTGCGGCGCGGCGAGTCGGCGCGCGCCGAGACGCTGATGCGCGAACACGCCTACATCGGGCTGCGTTATGCCGGGCTGTTCGGTCTGCAGACGCCGCCGGCGTTGTCCGCACCCCCTGTCGCCGCTGCGACTGAACGGCCCGGCCGGCGCACTAAACTTGCGCTGCCGGTGCGATCTTGAAGGCCGGCAGCGTTCTCAGGGCGGGGTGAAAGTCCCCACCGGCGGTATCGGGCGTGCAGTGCGGCGTCCGGAGCCCGCGAGCGCCTGCGCTCGCCCGAGTGCAGGGTCAGCAGACCTGGTGCGATGCCAGGGCCGACGGTCACAGTCCGGATGAAAGAGAGCGCGAAACGCCGCGTTGGCGACGCTGCGCCACTTGCTGCGGCGCGCGCCGGCGCGGGGTTCGTGCGCCCTGATTCAGGTAACCAAGTCATTTGGAGCTCACCATGAATCAGTACCCAAAGTTCTTTCCCCTCCCCGGCCAGCGCGCGACGCGCGTGGCCGTCATCAGCGCCAGTTGGCATGCCGAGCTGGTGGCACGCGGGCGCGCGGCGCTGCTCGAGGAGCTGGCGCAGCTCGGGATCGCCTCGAGCGAAGTCGATTGTTATGACGTGCCCGGCGCGTTCGAGATCCCGCTGCTGGCGCTGTCGCTGGCGCGCACCCGGCGTTATGCCGCCGTTGTGGCCTGCGCGCTGGTGGTCGACGGCGGCATCTACCGCCACGAGTTCGTCGCCGCCGCGGTGATCGACGGCCTGATGCGCGTGCAGCTCGACACCGGCGTGCCGGTGCTGTCGATGGTGCTGACGCCGCAGGCGTTCCACGAGCACGACGTGCACACGCGCTTCTTCGCCGAGCACCTCGTCACCAAGGGGCGCGAAGCGGCGCGGGCCTGCGTGGCCACACTGGGCGTGCACGAGGCGCTCGCCGCGCCCGCTTGATGCCGCACTAACGCGGGGGCAGCACCGTCCCGGCGCACTCGCCGAACCCGATGCGACGCGCACCGGGTTTGGCGCAGTGCGCGCGCAGGATCACCGTGTCGCCGTCGGCCAGGAAGGTGCGCGTCTCGCCGTTGGCCAGCGCGATCGGCTGCTTGCCGCCCGCGCTCAGCTCGAGCATCGAGCCACCCTGCCCCGGCTGAGGTCCGGACTGCGTGCCGGTGCCCAGCAGATCGCCGGGCCACAGGTTGCAGCCGTTGCTGCTGTGGTGCGTGATCAGCTGCGCCACGCTCCAGTAGGCATCGCGAAAGTTCGATTGCGACAAACGCTGCGGCGGCAGGCCCTGCTCGCGCATCGACTGCGTCTGCAGCCACACCTCGAGCTCGATGTCGATCGCACCGTGCGCGCGATTGGCTTCAGAGTCGAGGTGCGGCAGCGGCTGCGGGTCGCCGTCGGGGCGCACGAACGGCCGCCGGAACGGCGCCAGCGCCTCGGCCGTGACCACCCAGGGCGAGATCGTGGTGCCGAAGTTCTTCGACAGGAACGGACCCAGGGGCTGGTACTCCCAGGCCTGGATGTCGCGCGCCGACCAATCGTTGAGCAGCACCAGGCCGAACCAGTCGTCATCGGCCTGCGCCATCGGGATCGGCGTGCCGTCGGCGTTGCCGGCAGCCACCAGCACGCCGAGCTCCAACTCGTAGTCGAGCCGGCGCGCCGGCTCAAACACCGGGGCCGGGGCATCGGGCAGCATCAGCTGGCCGCGCGGCCGGTGCACGGCCTGTCCACTGACAACGATGGAAGACACCCGGCCGTGGTAGCCGATCGGCACCCATTTGTAGTTGGGCAGCAGCGGGTTGTCGGGCCGGAACAGCTTGCCCACCGCGGTGGCGTGGTGGATGCCGGTGTAGAAATCGGTGTACTCGCCGATGCGGCACGGCAGCGCGAGCTCGATGTCGGCCTGCGGCGCCAGGCACAGCTCGAGAAACGGTGATTGTTCACTGCCCTCGCGCAGCGCTTGCGACAGCGCCAGCCGCAGCTGGCGCCGCGCCGCGGCGCCGCGCTGCATCGGCTCGAGCAGGTCGCCCGCCGCGAGCGGCTGCAGCAGCGGCTCGGTGTCGCGCGGCCACGGGCACTGCTGCAGCGCGAGCTTCAGGTCGAGCACCTGCTCGCCGATCGCCACACCGATGCGCCAGGGCTCGCCGCTGCCGCGCCGCCGGAAGCGACCGAACGGCAGGTTCTGCAGCGGAAAATCGGTGTCGGGCGCATTGGCCGAAGCGACCCAGCTTTTCAGCGCCGGATCGTGCGTCTCGTCGAGCAGGGTGGTCGTCGTGCTCATTGAACTTGCTCTGTGCTGCGTTGCGCATGCCAATGCGCCAGGCGCCGCATGTTGGACAGCGACAGCCGGTGCGCATGCACCAGGCCGAGCAGGCCGCTCTTGTGCATCTGGAGCACCTCGGCGTCGGGCAGCTCGGCGAAGCGCTTTTCGTCGATGGTGAGGAAGCCGTCGACGCCGACCTTCGCGCCGTCGGGCAGCGTGGCCTCGAAGCGCATGTCGCGCAGCAGGTCCAGGCGCAGCAGCTCCAGGCCCATCTGGCGCGTGCGCTCGACCTCCATCTCCAGCTGCTCGAGCTGGCGCTGCACCTCGAACGTGAAGGCGCTCGGCTTGCCGTCGACCTCGAACAGCGGCTCGCCCTCGGTGAGCGACAGACGCGCGCAACTCGCGTCATGACAGACCGCGTACTGCGCGTCGCCCGCGCGCGCCAGCGCGAACGGATACATGCGCAGCACCACCGGCATGTACGCCGTGCGCCAGGCGCCGGCGTGGATGCACAGGTTGATGCCCTGGGCGAGCCCGAACACCGCGATCGGTGCCACCTGGCGCACCCCCTTCGCATCCTGGCCCGCCTCGATCCACACCAGCGGATACTCCTTGCAGGCCTCGCCGAACTCGCCGGCCACCACGAACATCGAGTTCAGTGCCGCGAAGCGGACGGTGTCCTCGCCCTCGCGCTTGAAGCGCAAGCTGCGATGCTGTTCGCGGTCGAGCGCAACCGGCTGGGTGTGCAGTTCGGAGTGGATCATGCGGCTTCGACAACCGATTCCGGCGTGCGCGTCACGAGCACCTTGTCGACGCGCTTGCCATCGAGATCGACGACCTCGAAGCGCCAGCCTTCCCAGTCGACATGGTCGGCGGTGACCGGCAGGCGCCCGAGCAACAGCATGATCATGCCAGCCAGCGTGTTGTAGCGGCCGCGGTCTTCCTCGGGCAGCTCGCGCAGCGACAGCCGGTCCTTGAGCTCGGGGACCGGAATCAAGCCGTCCATCAGCCAGCTGCCGTCGTCGCGCTGCACCGCCCACGCATTGTCGGCGCTGGGCGCCGAGAACTCGCCGGTGATCGCCTCCAGCACGTCGCGCACGGTGATCACGCCCTGCACCGCACCGTACTCGTCGACCACGAACACCAGCTGCGCCTCGGCGACGCGAAAGTGCTCGAGCAGCTCCATGCCAGACAGCGTTTCGGGCACGAACACCGGCGGCTGCAGCAGGCCGGCCAGCTCCGGCGTCTGCCCCGCCGCCAGCGGCGCCAGCAGGCGCTGCGCCGGCAGCACGCCGAGCACGTCGTCGAGGCCGCCGCGGCACACCGGAAAGCGCGAGTGCGCATGCTCGGAGATGACCGCCAGCACGTCGGCCAGCGGCGCATCGACATCGATCCACGCGATCTCGTTGCGCGGGATCATCATCGAGCCGATCTGCCGCTCGTCGAGGCGGAACACGTTGCGCACCATCTGGTGCTCGTGCTCCTCGATCACGCCGGCATCCAGGCCCTCTTCCAGGCTGGCGGCGATCTCTTCCTCGGTGACCGCACGCACCGCCGTGTCGCGCAGGCCGACCACGCGCAGCACGGCGTCGGTGGAGGCCGACAGCAGCCACACGAACGGCCGCGTGGCGCTCGACAGCCACTCCATCGGCGGCGCCACGTGTCGCGCGATGGTCTCGGGAAACATCTGGCCGATGCGCTTGGGCACCAGCTCGCCGAAGATGATGGTGGCAAACGTGATGATGATCACCACCAGCGCGGTGGCGCTGATCTCGGCCGCTCGCGTGGACACATGCATCTCGCCCTGCAGCCAGGTGGCCAGCGGCGCCGCGAACACGGCCTCGCCGACGATGCCGTTCAGGATGCCGATCGACGTGATGCCGATCTGCACCGTCGACAACCAGCGCGTCGGCTGGTCGTGCAGCTCGATCGCCGCCTGCGCACCCGATTCGCCGGACTCCACCATCACCGCCAGGCGCGCCTTGCGCGCGGCGGTGAGCGCCATCTCCGACATGGCGAACAGCCCGTTGAGCAGGATCAGGAAGACGAGTAACGCAACGTCCATCGAGCGGCATGCGGCCGGCCGACATCGAGTCGCCGGCATGCCCCGGGAAGAAGCTGAGGTCCGCCAGCGTAGCAGAATCACTCCATGCACTTTCTCATCGGCGACCTGCAAGGCTGCAGCGATGCCCTGGACCGCATGCTCGCCGAGATCGGATTCTCGCCGTCGCGCGATGCGCTGCACGTGCTGGGCGACCTGGTCAACCGCGGGCCCGGCAACCTCGGCGTGCTCGAGCGATTGGCCGGCCTGGGCAACGCGGCCACCTGCCTGCTCGGCAACCATGACCTGCATCTGCTCGCCGTGGCCGCCGGGGTGCGCAAGCCGCATCGAAGCGACACGCTGGACGACGTGCTGGCCAGTCCAGAGCGCGCGCACTGGCTGGCCTGGCTGCGTCAGGGCAAGCTTGCCGATCAAGCGCACGGGTGGCTGCTGGTGCACGCCGGCGTGCTGCCGCAATGGAGCGCGCAGCAGACGCTGTCGCTGGCCGCCGAGGTTGAAGCCATGCTGCGCAGCGACCGCTTTGACGACTTCGTGCCGCGCATGTACGGCGACACCCCCGCGCGCTGGGACGATGCTCTGCAAGGGCCCGACCGCTGGCGCGTGGTGATCAACGCGCTGACGCGGCTGCGCTTCTGCACCGACGATGGCACGATGGAGTTCCGCGCCAAAGGCGGCCTGGACGATGCGCCGCCGGGTTTTGCGCCATGGTTCCGCATCGCGTCGCGGCGCAGCGCCGGCGCGCCGGTGGCGTTTGGCCACTGGTCGACGCTCGGCCTGCTGCGCGAGCCCGGCCTGCTGGCGCTTGACACCGGCTGCGTGTGGGGCGGCGCGCTGTCGGCCGCGCGCATCGACGGCGGGCGCTGCGAGATCTTTCAGGTGCCGTGCGCGGCAGGCTAAGATCGCGCCCGCATCGGGTGCCGCGGCGGCTCGCCAGAGACGCCGCGGTTAAACGGGAAGCAGGTGCGTGCGCGCGATGAGCGTGCACCAAGCCTGCGCTGCCCCCGCACCGGTTGGTGGATCGGGATGTGCCCCACACATCCCCTAGGTGGCCGAATGCCACTGCGGGTCTCTGAAGACCCGTGGGAAGGCGGCCGCTGAAGGCGCGTGGTTTCGAGCGCCGACCCATGAGCCCGGATACCGGCCCGCTGCACGTGGCCGCCGCGCACTGAGCCCCAGCGCGCGGCGTTTGTCGACCGATGCAGCCTGCGGGGACGCTGGCTGCGGGAGCGTGTCAGTGAAACCCCATCTGCCTGTGCGCCAGGCCGCGATCGCGGCCGGCATCGCCTTGTCCTTGTCTTGTTCCGCCGCGTTTGCGGCCGACGCGTCGCAACGTGTGGTGGTCACCGCGGCGCGCGCGCCGCAAACGCCCGACCAGCTGGTCGCCGACGTGGTTGTGATCGACGCCGAACAGATCGCGCGCGCCGGGCCGGTCGGCCTGGCCGAGTTGCTGCAGCGCCATGCCGGCGCGGAGCTCAGCGCCACCGGCGGGCCCGGCCAGGTGAGCGGCGTGTTCCTGCGCGGCACCAACACCAACCACGTGGTGCTGTTGATCGACGGCGTGCGCGTCAACTCGGCCACCACCGGCACCAACGCGCTCGAGCACATTCCGCTGCAGCAGATCGAGCGCATCGAGGTGCTGCGCGGCCCGGCCAGCAGCCTGTACGGCGCCGATGCGATCGGCGGCGTGATCCAGGTCTTCACGCGAACGGTGAACGGCATCACCGCCAAGGCCAGCGCCGGCAGCGACCGCCTGCGCGAACTCAACGCCGGCGTCGGGCGCGTGAACGGCGACACCTCGTGGTCCCTGCACGCCGGCGCACTCGACGTCAAGGCGTTCTCGGCCACCAACGAGCGCAACCTGTTCTCGTTCAACCCGGACGACGACCCCTACCGCAACGCCAGCCTCAACGCGCGCGTGTTGCACCAATGGGCACAGGGCCACCGCATCACGCTGCGCGGCCTGGCCACACGCGCGGCGACGCACTTCGACGCCGGAGCGGTCAGCGATGACATCAACCGGCAACGTCTGTCCAGCCTCGCGCTGGAGAGCGACGATCGACTCAGCGAGACTTGGCGCAGCCAGCTGCGGCTGGCGCGCGGCAGCGATCACTCGCGCAGCGAAGGTGCTTTCCCGAGCACCTTCGACACCGACCAGGACCAGCTCACCTGGCAGAACGACCTGAAGTTCGGCGCCGCTGACCTGATCGCCGGTGCCGAATGGCGGCGCGAACGCGTGACCAGCGATACCGCTTACACCCAGACCTCGCGCCGCGTCGCGTCGGCGTTTGGCGGCATGCGCTGGAGCGCCGACGCCTTGCAGCTGGAGGGCTCGCTGCGCACCGATCGCAACTCGCAGTTCGGCACCCACACCACCGGGCGCATCGGCGCGGGCTACGCGTTGACGCCGCACTGGCGCCTGACGGCAGCGGCGGGCACGGCGTTCCACGCGCCGAGCTTCAACGACCTGTACTTTCCGCTGACCTTCGGCTTCTCGGGCAACCCGGAGCTCAAGCCCGAGCGTTCGCGCGGCGTCGATGCGGCGCTGCGCTACTCGAGCGACGGCACCACGCTGAGCATCGGCGCGTTCCACAACCGCATCACCGACCTGATCGCCGTCGACCCGACGTTCTCCACCGTGATCAACGTGAACCGCGCCCGCATCCGCGGCACCACGCTGGCGGCAGGACATCGTTCCGGCATCTGGCGCGCCGATTTCGAGTGGACCCACCAAGATCCGCGTGATGCCGCCACCGGCAACCTGCTGGTGCGACGCGCGCGCAACCACGGCCGCGTGGGCGCATCGGTGGATATCGGGCCGGTGCGCGCCGGGGCCGACTTGCACGCCAGCGACGCGCGCTTCGACAGCGCGGCCAACCTCGCCGCGACGCGCATGGGCGGCTACGGCGTGCTGACGCTGCATGCACACTACGCCGTGACGCCCGAGTTCGGCATCGGCGCACGCATCCTCAACGCCACCGACAAACGACATGAAATCGCGCAGGGCTACAACACCGCGCCGCGGCAATACGTCGTGAGCGTTGACATGGCGCTGCCCTGACAGCGCGAAAGCCGCCGCATGCCGCGCGCCTGGCGCATCGCCCTGACGCTCACCGCGCTGGCCGCGGCCGCGCTGGCCCTGTCGCTGGCGCTCGGCAGCCGGGCGATCGCGCCGCTCGAACTCGTGCGCCTGCTGTTCGTGCCCGATGGCGGCGTGAACGCGCAGATCGTGCACGAGCTGCGCCTGCCGCGTGCGCTGGCCGCGTTCGGCACCGGCGGCTTGCTCGCGATCGCCGGCGCGTTGATGCAGGTGCTGTTGCGCAACCCGCTGGCCGATCCGTACGTGATGGGCGCATCGGGCGGCGCCGCGGTGGGCGCGCTCGGTGCGATGCTGCTGGGCGTCGGCGGCGTGCTGGTGCAAGGCGGTGCGTTCGGCGGCGCGCTCGCCTCGACCGCACTGGTGTTCGCGCTGGCGCGGCGCGAGTTTGCCGGCGCCGCGCTCACCGACCCCGGCACCGGTGCCCCGCGGCTGCTGCTGGCCGGCGTGATGCTGGCCGCGCTGTGGACCGCGCTCGTCACGCTGCTGCTCACGTTGGCGCCCGAAGCGCGCATCCGCGGCATGCTGTTCTGGCTCGCCGGCGACCTGAGCGCCGGCAGCGGCGGCGCGGCGGCCTGGGCCGCGCTGATCGTGATCACGCTCGCCGCGTGGCCGCTCGGCCGCGCGCTCAACGTGATGCTGCGCGGCCCCGTGGCCGCGCAAGCGCTCGGCGTGCGCGTGTCGAGCCTGCGCCGCCTGTTGTTCGTGCTGGCCTCGCTCGCCACCGCGGTGGCGGTGACCACGAGCGGCGCCGTCGGCTTCGTCGGCCTGGTGGTGCCGCATGCGCTGCGGCTGGCCCTGGGCAACGACCAGCGTGTGCTGGTGCCGGCATGCGCGCTGGCCGGCGGCGCGCTGCTGGTGCTGGCCGACACCGCGGCGCGCACGGTGATCGCACCGCAGCAGCTGCCGGTGGGCCTGGTCACTGCGCTGCTCGGCGTGCCGAGCTTCCTGGTGTTGCTGCTGCGGCGTGGGCCATGAGCCGCCGCCGGGCCGCCCCGAGGCGGCTCGCTCCCCCACGGGGGGAAGCGAGCGCAGCGAGCAAGGGGGCATGATGAGCGCCGCCCGGCCGCTCCCAAGGCGCTCGCTCCCCCTTGGGGGGACGGCCCGAAGGGCGAAGGGGGTCCAATGACCACCATCGCGCTCGAGATGCGTCAACTCAGCCTGCGTGCCGGTGCACGCACCTTGCTGCGGCCGCTTTCGCTGCAGGTGTGCAGCGCCGAGCTGTGGTGCGTGCTCGGGCCCAACGGCAGCGGCAAGACCACGTTGTTGCACACGCTCGCGGGCCTGCGCGCGCCGGCGTCGGGCACGGTCCGTTGTTTCGGCGTCGACGTGACGCTCGCCGCGCCGGAACGGCTCGCACGCCAACGCGGGCTGTTGACGCAGTCCGTGCACGACAGCTTTTCCGCCAGCGCGCTCGACGTCGTGCTGCTCGGCCGGCATCCGCACCACGACCGCTGGTCGTTCGGTGACAGCGACGACGACCGCCGCATCGCGGAACAAGCGCTCGCGGCGGTCGACGCCGCCGCACTCGCCGCGCGCGATGTCACCACGCTGTCGGGTGGCGAACGCCAGCGCGTGGCGGTGGCCGCGCTGCTGGCCCAGCAGGTGCCTCTGATGCTGCTCGACGAGCCGACCGCGCACCTGGACCTGAAGCACCAGATCGGCCTGCTGGGCCACCTGCGCGACTGGGTGCGCGCCGACGGACATGCCGCGATGATCGCGCTGCACGACCTCAACCTGGCGGCGCGCTTCGCGACGCATGCACTGCTGCTCACGCCCGATGGCCATGCGCGCGCCGGCCGCATCGACGAGGTGATGACCGACGATGCGCTGGCCGCCGCGTTTGATCACCCGTTGCGCCGCCACCGCGTCGATTCGCGATGGATCTACCTGCCAGACTGATTGCGCGTGTGCTGGCGCTGCTGGTCGCACTGGCCGGTGCAGCGCATGCCGAGGTTCGCGTGCCCGACGCCGATGGCCGTGTGGTGTGGCTGGCGCGGCCGGCGCAGCGCATCGTCAGCCTGGCGCCGCATCTCACCGAGCTGCTGTTTGCCGTGGGCGCCGGCGCGCAGGTGGTGGGCACGACCGAGTACTCCGACTTCCCGGAGGCCGCGCGCCGCGTGCCGCGTGTGGGCGACAGCGCGCTGCTCGACCTCGAGCGCATCGCCGCGCTGAAGCCCGACCTGGTGCTGGTGTGGCGGCACGGCAATTCGCCGCAACAGCTGCAGCGGCTAGCCGCACTGCGGCTGCCCACGTATGCGCACGAGGCGCGTGCGCTGGCCGACATCTCGCGCGGCCTGCGCGACCTGGGCGCGCTCACCGGTCATGCGGACATCGGCTCGCAACGTGCTGAGGCATTCGACCGCGCGGTGGCCGGGTTGCGCGCCCGGCATGCCGGCCGCACGCGTCTGCGCATCTTCTACCAGGTGTGGCCACAGCCGCTGATCACGCTCAACGGCGAGCACCTGATCAGCCAGGTGCTGGACCTGTGCGGAGCCGACAACGTGTTCGCCGCAGAGCGCCTGTTGACGCCCACGGTGAGCGAAGAGGCGGTGCTGCTGGCCGACCCGGACGCGATCGTCACCGGCTGGATTCCTGCCTATGGCGGTGCGCCACCGCTGGAGCGCTGGAAGCGTCTGACGGCCCTGCGCGCGGTGCGCGGCGGCCGGCTGCTGACCGTGAACCCCGACCTGCTGCACCGCCAATCCGACCGCGTGATCCTCGGCGCACACGAGTTGTGCGAAAAGCTCGACGGCGTGCGCGGGCGTTCGCCTCCGTCCCGCTGATCCGGACGATGTAGCATGCTTGCGTGTCTGGAGACGTGGCCGAGCGGTTTAAGGCAGCAGTCTTGAAAACTGCCGACGGTTTACGCCGTCCGTGAGTTCGAATCTCACCGTCTCCGCCAGCCGACGCAGCACCATGCCCGAGAAGATCTTTGCCGCTGTCATCCTCGCGATGTGCGCCGGTGCGCTGGTGCGCATGCTGCTGCGCCCGGCGCAGCGCGCGCGCGTCGATCGCACGCTGCAACGCAGCTGGTGGTGGTGCCGCGATGCGGTACAGCGCCTGGCGCGGCGCCGGCGCGTGAGCAGTGCCGACGCGCAACGCGAAGCGCGCGAGGCAATCGAGCGCGCCGCGCGCAAGAAGCGCAACCTGCACTAGCAGGAAACATAACACCGGGCCCCGAGCCCGGTGTCGTGCTTGCACAGGTGTCGCAGTGTCAGCGGCGCCGGAACGCCAGCACCAGCATCCACAGCGCGCCGATCAGCGCCAGGCCGGCCGCGGCCCACACCTCGTGCGGCAGGTTCTGCACGAGGTTGGCGTTGGTGACCAGCGGCACCGACACGCTGATCAGGCCGGCCGGCTTGCCCGCCACGTAGCCATAACCGCCGCCACCGTTGAACTGCGCGTTGGTGCGGATGAACTCCGGCGCGCTGTCGGGCTGGTCGTGGCAACGCAGGCAGCTCGGCTGCGCCACCACCGAACGGGCGTACAACAACCGGTTGCCGCTGACGCGCCAGTACTCCTGCGCGCCGGGCGCGTCGGGCCTGGCGTTGGCCGCGGCCTGCACCGCGTCGAGCGCCTCGCTTTCGAACGCATCGGGCGCATTGTTCTTGTTGAGCACGGTGCGCGCGGTCAGGCGGTAGCGCGCCTTGCTGCCCGACGCGCTGATCACGTCGGCCACCTCGCGCTGAATCAGCGCCGGGTTCTTCCAGTGATAGGCCTCGACCCGCTCGAGCGCGTCGCGTTCGGCCACGGCGGCATCGACCTTGGAGCCCTGCAGCACCTGGTTGTCGGCACCCGACGTGGCATACACCGATCGGGTCAGGAAGTTGCCGGGGATCTTGGCGCTGGAGCCCACGGTGCGCACGTGCACGCCGCCGTACTGCGAGGCCCAGCGCCCGATGTTCTCCACCATGTCCGCGACGGTGCGGCCTTCGCTGACGGTCTGGCGCAGCACCTGCGCTTCGCTGAGCCACCATGCGCCGCTGGCCAGTCCGCCGACGAACAACAGCATCGGCAACACCAACGCGAATCCCAGGCGGGACGATTTGACCGGTACCGGCCGTTGAACTCGCTTGTCCATCTCCACCACTCCCATCGGGGCTGTTGCAGTGCGGTTTGTACGCGGCGATCGAGCGCACGGACGCCCAGGGTCTGTGGAACTGTTGGCGTGTCACGCCACGTTGGCAGGCCACCCGCGAAGCCGCCGCAAACAAAGTCACGCCCGGTGCGACGCGCCCGCACCACGGGGTCCACTGCATTACGACGTCAGGTCCGCGCCCCGGCTGCAGCTGGCGGTGTCGGCGGCGGCGCGGATTCAGGCATGCCGCCGGGCACGTTCGTCAGCGGCAGGTCGAACCAGAAGGTCGAGCCTTGGCCCGGCCGTGAGGCGACCTCGATGCGCCCGCCCATCGCAACGCACAACTGGTGCGCGATCGTTAGGCCGAGACCGGTGCCGCCGAAGCGCCGCGTGCTCGAGCTGTCGGCCTGGCGGAATGCCTCGTAGATGTGCGGCATCAGGTCGCTGGCGATGCCCACACCGGTGTCGCTCACGCTGAAACGAACGCCGAGACCCGACGGCGTCACACGCACGATGACGCCGCCGTGCTCGGTGAACTTGACGGCGTTGCTGAGCAGGTTGCCGAGCACCTGCCCGACATGCATCCGGTCGCCGTCCACCACGTCGGGCAGCGCGAGGTCAAAGTGCACCGCCAAGCTCAAGCCGCGCCGGTCGGCGCCGTCGCGGTAGCGCTCGACGATCGCGAGCGCGGCCTCGCGCAGGCGAAACGGCGCGTTCACCGGCTTGAGCAGCCGCTCGTCGAGCCGCTTTGCATCCAGCAGGTCGTCGATCACGCCGGCCAGCGTGTGTGCCGACTGGCGGATCAGCGTCACAAAACGCTGCTGCCGCGCGTCGAGCTGCGAGCCGTGCAGCAGCTCGGCCAAGCCCACCACCGCATTGAGCGGCGTGCGCAGCTCATGGCTCATCAGCGCCATGAACTGAGACTTGGCGCGCCCGCCGTCGTCGGACGCCTGGCGCGCGGCGAGCAATTCGCGATCGCGCTGCGCGATCGCCTGCGCCAGGCCGTTGAAGCCGTCGTTCAGGATCGCCACTTCGCCGCCGCCGCGCGTCGACAGGCGGGTGTTCAGATCCTGCTCGCCGCGGCGCACCTTGTCCATCACCCGCACCGTGCGCGCCAGCGGCCGCACGACCCAGCGCTGCAGCACCACGGCCAGCAGCGCCAGCACCACGATGACGATCAGGCCGCCGAAGCCCAGCACGTGCCATAGCACCTCGACGCGCTCGTGCGCCGGCACCACGAACCACACGGTGACCGCACTGGCCAGAAGCACCAGCAGCACGGCCACGCCGGTGGCGCACAGGATGCGCGCGCGCAGGCCGAGCTTCACACCGGGCAGCGCAGCCGCCACGCCGCAGCCGCGCGCGAGCAAACGACCCGCCGCCTCGGCCGCACAGGCGACCGACGCCGAGAACCTGGGATGTTCAACCGCCCCCCTCCGGGATGCTGATACATCGACGCGCGCCACCCGCCGGCGCGAAGGCCGCATTATCGGCAGCCGGACCGCGCCTCCAACCCCGGGCTTGCCCTGCGGGCCGGAGTCGGACGCAGCACGGCACCTGCGCGCCGGGCTGCGCCTACGAAGGCGCCGGCGCATGCAGGCGCCGGCGCGGGGGGAGGGAAGCCCCGGCGGGGGGGTGCGAACCGCACAGTATCCTCGCGGCATGTACGCGGCCCATTTCGGTCTGAAGCGCGAGCCGTTCTCGATCGCGCCCGACCCGCGCTACCTGTTCATGAGCGAGCGCCATCGCGAAGCGCTGGCCCACCTGCTCTATGGGGTGCGCGGGGGCGGAGGCTTCGTGCTGCTCACCGGCGAGATCGGAGCCGGCAAGACCACCGTGTGCCGCTGCTTTCTGGAGCAGGTGCCCAAGCGCACCAACGTGGCGTACATCTTCAATCCCAAGCTGACCGCGCTGGAGCTGCTGCAATCGGTGTGCGAGGAGTTCCGCATCACGGTGCAGGCGCGCGACGGCGGCGCGCCGACGTTGAAGGACCATGTCGACGCGCTCAACGAATACCTGCTGCGCACCCACGCCACCGCGCAGAACAGCGTGCTGATCATCGACGAGGCGCAGAACCTGTCGGCCGACGTGCTGGAGCAGCTGCGCTTGCTGACCAACCTGGAGACCAACGAGCGCAAGCTGCTGCAGATCATCCTGATCGGCCAGCCCGAGCTGCGCGACATGCTGGCGCGGCCCGAGTTGGAGCAGCTCGCGCAGCGCGTGGTGGCGCGTTTTCACCTCGATCCGCTGGCCGAGGATGAAACCGCGCACTACATCAAGCACCGGCTGTCGGTGGCCGGCATGAGCGGACTGATCCCGTTCGATCGCGACGCGCGGCATCGCATCTTCGAGCTCACGCGCGGCGTGCCCCGGCGCATCAACCTGTTGTGCGACCGTGCGCTGCTGGGCGCGTACGCCAGCGGGCGCCAGCGCGTCGACCGCGCGATCGTCGACAAGGCGGCAAGCGAGGTGTTCGACACGGCACGCGGCGGCGCGCGTGACTGGACGCGTCGCCGCCTGGGCGTGCTGGGCGGCGGCATCGCCGTCGGGGCGCTGGTGCTCGCCGGTGTCGCGGTGGCGCTGTTCAACGCCGGACGGCGTACGGATGCGCCGAGCGCCGCGG
>JAHCKM010000002.1 GCA_026125795.1 Burkholderiaceae bacterium | reverse complement strand
CGGGCGCTCCCCGGGGGGGCCCCGCCCCCTGGGCGGGCCACGTCCGGGCTCTCTCCCCCCGTGGGGGCGCGAAGCCATCTTGGGGCGGCCCGGCGATGGCTTCATGCCGGCACTCCCGCCGGCTTCGTCGACGGAATCGGGTCGCGGCACGCCGGGCCGGCCTTGGTGGTCTGCAGCAGGAACTTCTGCATGTCCCATGCACCGGTCGGGCAGCGTTCGGCGCACAGGCCGCAATGCAGGCAGACGTCTTCGTCCTTGACCATCACGCGGCCGGTCTTCAGCGGTGCGCCGACGTAGAGATCCTGCGTCTTGTTCTGCGCCGGCGCGCTCAGCCGCGTGCGCAGATCGGCTTCGTCGCCGTTGCCGGTGAAGGTGATGCAGTCCATCGGGCAGATGTCGACGCAGGCGTCGCACTCGATGCACAGCTTGTCGGAGAACACCGTCTGCACGTCGCAGTTGAGGCAGCGCCGCGCCTCCTTGAACGCGGTGGCGAGGTCGAAGCCGAGCTCCACTTCCACCTTGATGCTCTTGAGCGCCTTTTCGGCCTTCTCCCACGGCACCTTGAAGCGGATGTCGTTCGTCGGCGCGTTGTCGTAGCTCCACTCGTGGATGCCCATCTTCTGCGACATCAGATTGGTGTGCGGCGGCGGACGCTTGCTGACATCCTCGCGGTTCAACAGCCGGTCGATCGACACGGCGGCCTCGTGGCCGTGCGCCACCGCGGTGATGATGTTCTTGGGGCCGAACGCCGCGTCCCCGCCGAAGAACACCTGCGGCAACGACGCCTGGAACGTGGTCTTGTCGAGCACCGGCATGCCCCAGTCGTCGAACGCGATGCCGGCGTCGCGCTCGATCCACGGGAACGCGTTCTCCTGCCCCACGGCGACCAGCACCTCGTCGCATTCGAAGTCGACGTCGGGCTCGCCGGTGGGCACCAGCGTGCGCTTGCCCTTGGCGTCGTACACCGACTTGACGATCTGGAAGCGCATGCCAGTGAGCTTGCCGGCGTCGTGCAGGAAGGCCACCGGCACATGGCACGGCAGGATCGGGATGCCCTCGTGCATCGCGTCTTCCTTCTCCCACGGCGAGGCCTTCATGTCCTCGAAGGTGGAGCGCACGATCACCTTGACGTCGTCGGCGCCCATGCGGCGCGCCGAGCGGCAGCAATCCATGGCGGTGTTGCCGCCGCCGAGCACGATGACGCGCTTGCCCACCTTGCTCACATGGCCGAAATAGACCGAGGCCAGCCAGTCGATGCCGATGTGGATCGAGGCCTCGGCCTCCTGCCGACCGGGGATCTCGAGGTCGCGCCCGCGCGGCGCGCCGCAGCCGACGAACACCGCGTCATAGTTCTGCGCCAGCAGCGCCTTCATCGAATCGACGCGCTGGTTGCCGCGGAAGTCGACGCCCAGGCCGATGATGTAGCCGACCTCTTCGTCGATCACTTCTTCGGGGAGGCGAAAGCGCGGCACCTGGGTGCGCATGAAGCCGCCGGCCTTGGCATCGCCTTCGAACACGGTGACCGAATATCCCTGCACCACGAGGTCGCGCGCCACGGTGAGCGACGCCGGGCCGGCGCCGACGCAGGCGATGCGCTTGCCGTTCTTCATGGCGGCAGGCCGCGGCAGCATCGCGCGGATCTCGCCGTCCTTGAAGTCGGCGGCCACGCGTTTCAGGCGGCATATCGCGACCGCTTCGGGCTTCTCGGCGTTCTTGTCTTCGACGCGGCCGCGGCGGCATGCGGGCTCGCATGGCCGATCGCAGGTGCGTCCGAGGATGCCGGGAAAGACATTGCTTTCCCAATTCACCATGTAGGCGTCGTTGTAACGCCCCTGCGCGATCAAGCGGATGTATTCGGGTACCGGGGTATGGGCCGGGCAAGCCCATTGGCAATCGACGACCTTGTGGAAATAGGCCGGATCCGCCACGTTCGTGGGGTGCACGCTGAGCTGTCTCCTGCAAGCCCAGGTCCCTGGCGCGTCCACACAGGAGGCGCATCCAAGGCGGGCCCGTGAATCGATAACCCAGGCAGTCTACGCCCGTTGCCCCCACGCGGCCTGAGTGCCTGCCCGAATGTGGCGTTGCGACACGGGTTAACTCGCGCTTGCCATCACGCGCAAGCCGCCTTTCATGCCGGGCGCCAGCTTGCCCTTGCGCGCGCGCTTGCCTATGCAGTCGGCGAGCGCGCTGCCGCGCAGCGTCTCTTCCTTGGGCTTGCCGCTCCTCGACTTGCCGTGCACGGTGATCGCATCGTTGAAGGTGGCCACCGACAGCAGCGGATCCTTCGCATCGACGTCCATCAGCGTCAAGCCCCGACCGCCGTTGGATTGCACCTTCACTTCATCGAGCGGGAACACCAGCAAACGGCCGCTCAACGACAGACACGCGAGCTTGTCGTGGTCGGCGTGCACCGCGGCGGGCGGCAGCAGCTTGTCGTCGGCTTCGATGGCCAGAAAGCTCTTGCCGCCGCGTTGGCGACTCTGCATGTCGGACGCTTTCGCCTGCAAGCCGAAGCCGCCGGTGTTGGCCAACATCAGCATCGTGTCGCCGGAGCCGGCGAAGTAGTGCGCCGGTTGGGTGCCGCTTTCCAGATCGATCAGCGACGTGATCGGCTGCCCATCGCCGCGACCGCCGGGCAACACGTTGGCCGCCACGCTGTACACGCGGCCGTTGGAGCCGAACACCAGCAGCGTGTCGACGCTGCGGCAGGCGAACGTGCCGTACAGCGCATCGCCGGCCTTGAACGTGAGCGTGACGGCGTCGATCTCGTGGCCTTTCATCGAGCGCACCCAGCCCTTCATGCTGACCACGACGGTGACCGGCTCGTCGACGATGCGGATCTCGGCCACCGCGCGCTTTTCTTCCTGGATCAGCGTGCGACGCTCGTCGCCGTGCGCCTTGGCATCGGCCTCGATCTCCTTGATCACGGTGCGCTTGAGCACGGCGGGGCTCTTGAGAATGTCTTCGAGCTTGCCCTGCTCCTCACGAAGCTCCTTGAGCTCCTGCTCGATCTTGATCGCCTCGAGCCGCGCCAGCTGGCGCAGCCGCAGGTCGAGGATGTCGTCGGCCTGCCGTTCGGTCAGCTTGAACCTCGCGATCAGTGCCGGCTTGGGCTCGTCGCTCTTGCGGATGATGCGGATCACCTCGTCGATGTTCAGCAGCACGAGCTGCCGGCCCTCGAGGATGTGGATGCGGTCGAGCACCTTCTGCAGCCGGTGCTGCGAGCGGCGCTGCACCGTGGCCTGTCGGAAGGCGATCCACTCGGCGAGCACCTGGCGCAGGCTCTTCTGCGTGGGCTTGCCGTCGCGCCCGACCATCGTCAGGTTGATCGGCGCGCTGGTCTCAAGGCTGGTGTGCGCGAGCAGCGTGGCCGCGAGTTCGGCCGGCTCGATGGTGCGCGTCTTGGGTTCGAACACCAGGCGCACCGGCGCGTCCTTGCCGGACTCGTCGCGCACCGCGTCGAGCACTGCGAGCACGGTCTGCTTGAGCTGCTGCTGTTCCTGCGAGACCGTCTTCTTGCCGGCCTTGACCTTGGGGTTGGTCAGCTCCTCGATCTCTTCGAGCACCTTCTGGGCGCTGGTGAACGGCGGCAGCTCGGTGACCACCATCTGCCACTGTCCTCGCGCCAGGTCTTCGATCTTCCAGCGCGCGCGCACCTTCAGCGAGCCACGTCCCGACGCGTAGGCGGCACGGATCTCGTCGGTGCTGCTGATCAACTGGCCGCCGCCCGGATAGTCCGGTCCCGGCACGAGCCGATGCAGTTCGTCGTCCGCCAACTTCTCGTCGCGCAGCAGTGCCACCGCGGCCGCGGCCACCTCGCGCAGGTTGTGGCTCGGAATCTCGGTGGCCAGGCCGACCGCGATGCCCGACGACCCGTTGAGCAGCAGGAACGGCAGCCGCGCCGGCAGCAGCGACGGCTCTTCGGTCGAGCCGTCGTAGTTGGGAATGAAGTCGACCGTGCCTTCATCGAGCTCGTCGAGCAGCAGGCGCGCGATCGGGTTGAGCCGCGCCTCCGTGTAGCGCATGGCGGCGGCGCCATCGCCGTCGCGGCTGCCGAAGTTGCCCTGTCCGTCGACCAGCGGATAACGCTGCGAGAAGTCCTGCGCCATGCGCACCAGTGCGTCGTAGGCCGCGGTGTCGCTGTGCGGGTGGAACTTGCCGAGCACGTCGCCGACCACGCGCGCGCTCTTCACCGGCTTGGCGCCCTGGGTGCCGCTGAAGCTCAGCCCCATGCGGTGCATCGAGTACAGGATGCGGCGCTGCACCGGCTTGTTGCCGTCCGACACGTCGGGCAGCGCGCGGCCTTTCACCACCGACAGCGCGTACTCCAGGTAGGCGCGTTCGGCGTACTGCGCCAGCGACACGGCATCGCTGCCGTCAGCCACGGGCATCAACGAAAGTTGTTCTGACATCTCGAAATCACTTGAAGATCAAGTTGGAAACTGTTCTCGCAACTTGAGTTTCCAGAATTTTCCTGTGGAGGTTCGGGGGATGGCGTCGAGCACCTCATAACGGTCGGGCAATTGCCATTTGGCGAAGCCGCTGCCCCTCAGGTGTTCGTTCAGGGCCGGCGGCGCGGCATTCTGGCCTGCCTTGAACACCACGCATGCCAGCGGCCGCTCGCCCCACTTTTCATGCGGGATCGCGATCACCGCGGCTTCGGCGATCGCCGGATGACACATCAGCGCGTTCTCGAGGTCGACCGACGAGATCCACTCGCCGCCGGACTTCACCAGGTCCTTGGTGCGGTCGGTGATGCGCAGGTAGCCCAGGCCATCGAGCGTGGCCACATCGCCGGTGCGCAGCCACCCGTCGTCGGTGAACTTGTCGGGCGGGGAGCCCACGCGGTGGTACGCGCCGGTGATGAACGGGCCCCTGACCTGGACCTCGCCCATCGTCACGCCGTCGTGCGGGGCCAACTCGCCGCTGTCGGTGCGCAAGCGCAGCGACACCAGCGGCGCGACGATGCCAGCGGTGGCGGCGCGCTTGAACTGCTCGTCGTCACCGGCGTCGCGCAACTCCTGGCGCGGGTACACCACGGTGGCCAGCGGAGACGTCTCGGTCATGCCCCAGCCTTGCTTGATCGTGATGCCGTGCTTGGCAAAGGCGCGGATCAGCGCCTCCGGCACGGCGGCGCCACCGACCAGCGAGCGCATGCCGGACGGCAGCTTCCAGCGCGTCGATCCTTGGGCGATCGCACGGTCGTAGGTCTGGATCAGGCTCAGCCAGATGGTGGGAACGCCGAGCGACATCGTCGGCGGCTCGAGCGTCATCAGGTCGAGCAGGTCGTCGGGATGCAGGTGCGGGCCGGGAAACACCATCTTGGCACCTTGCATCACCACGCCGTACGGGATGCCCCAGCAGTTGGCGTGGAACATCGGCGTGGCGGGCATCACCACGTCGGTGTTGTGCAGGCCCCAGACGTCGGCGCCCATGCCCACCAGCGTGTGCAGGATGGTCGAGCGATGCGAATACACCACCCCCTTGGGCCGCCCGGTGGTGCCCGACGTGTAGCACATCGCCACCGGGTCGGTCTCGGCGTGCTCGACGCACCGAAAGCCGTCGGCGTCGCCGCTGCCCAGCAGGGTTTCATAGTCGATGCATCCGGAATCCACCTCGGCCCCCGCGAAGCGAAACACGATCACCTTCTCGAAGCGGTGCAGGTGCGCGAACTGCCGGTACAGCGGCAGCAGCACGTCGTCGACGATCAGAAAGCGGTCTTCGGCATCGGCCGCGATCCAGCCGAGCTCGTCGGGCGCGAGGCGCAGGTTCAGCGTGTGCATCACGCCGCCGGCGGCCGGGATGCCGAAGTAGCATTCCAGGTGCGCGTGGTGGTTCCACGCCAGCGTGGCGACACGATCGCCCTTGCACAAGCCCAGCTTCAGCAACGCCGAGGCCAGCGCACGCGTGCGCTGCGCGTATTCGGCATAGCTGTGCGTGCGCAGCGACTTGTCCGGCAAGCGCGACACGATCTGGCTGCGCGCGAAGATCGTGCCTGCACGCTCGAGCACGTCGTTGAGCGACAGCGGCACCTCCATCATCGTGGCTTGCATGACGCCTCCTACTGGAATTGCAGCTTCATTTCATGCACGCCGCGCGAATGGCGGCGCTGCAGCAGCGCCCAATACAGCTCCAGCACCTGGTGCACGTGGGCGCGCGTCTCGTCGATCGCCGGCATCTGGCCGCCGCTGCGCTGCACCGCGCCGTCGCCGGCGCTCCAGGCGGCCAGCGCCACGTCGATGCGGCGGTGGCGCTTGAGCAGCTCGGCCATCAGGCGCGCGCCCACGGCGATATTGGTGCGCGGCTCGACAAGGCGCTGGGCGATCTGCTCCGGGGCCAGCCCTTTCGGCATGAAGCGCTGCGCGGTCGAGGGCATCAGCTGCATCAGTCCGACCGCGCCCTTGGGTGACAGCGCCCGGTGGTTGAAACCCGACTCGACGGCGATCAGCGCCAGGATCAGCTCGCGGTCGACGCCATGGCGCGATGCCGCCTCGCGCACCCAGGGCAACACGCGCTTGACCTCCGGCGCGATCTCCAGCCAGGTGAGGATGCTGCCGGGCGTCGTGGTCTTGCCCGGCACCTTTGCGCTCGCCGCGCCCTTTTCCGCCAGCACCAGGCTGTAGCGCGAGTCGACCTGGTGGTCGGCGAAGTGCGCGATGCCGTTGCCGTCCACATAGCCCCACAGCGCCGCGTGCAGCGGCGCGGCCGCCATCAGCAGACCGCCCAGCACGACGGCTGGCCTCAAAGAATCTCCAGCCGCAGGGCGACGCGCGCGGCGTATTCCCGATCGAGCATGCTCATCACGATCAGCGAGTCGTATCCATCGACGCCATCCGCGGTGACGCGCACGCTCTCGCGCAAGCGGCCCTCCTCGACAAATCCTTCGCTCTGGTACAGGGCCAGCGCGCGCGTGTTGAGCTGCTTCACGTCGAGCCAGAGGCGGTGCGCATGCAGGTCGCGAAACGCCATGCGCTTCAACTGGCGCACGCACTCGCGCCCCAGGCCCCGCCCCTTGGGCTGCAACACCACGCGCTTGAGCTCGACGCTTCCATGCGGGTTGCGACAACCCTGCAGGATCACGAAGCCGGCCGATTCGTAGGTTTCGCCGGCCTCGACGATGAAGTGCCGGAAGTCCGGGAAGCGCACCGCACCTTCGTGCTGGGTGCGCTCCCACGGCGTGATGAACGGCAGGTTCTGCGCATCGGTCTCCACCGAGATCACGAAATCGAGGTCGCTCAGCATCGTGGGGCGCAGGCGCAGACGGGGGCGGACCGTGGGGCTCTCGGTCGGCGCCGGACCGCCCTCGCGAGCCAACGGATCTCCCTCGGCGGGACGCGGACGCAACCAGCCAGGAGGCAAGTCAGACATCCAGTTCCACCGTGTCGGCCATCTGTTCCATCAGGTCGCGCCGCGCCTGCGCCTCGCCCTTGCCCATCAAGCGTGTCAGCGACGTCGCGGTGGCGTCGGGGCCGAGGTCGGTGAACGCCACCTGCAGCAGGCGCCGCGTATCGGGGTTGAGCGTCGTCTCCCACAGTTGTTCAGCGCTCATCTCGCCCAGACCCTTGAAGCGGCTGATGCTCCAGCTGTTGTCGCGCGCGCCCTCCTTGCGCAGCTTGTCGAGCGTGGCGGTCAGCTCGCCGTCGTCGAGCGCGTAGATCTTGGCCGCCGGCTTCTTGCCGCGTGCCGGGGCATCGACGCGGAACAGCGGCGGCTTGGCCACGAACACGTGGCCGCGCTCGATCAGCTTGGGGAAGTGGCGGAAGAACAGCGTGAGCAGCAGCACCTGGATGTGCGAACCATCGACGTCGGCATCGCTCAAGATGCAGACCTTGCCGTAGCGCAGCCCGCTGAAATCGGGCTCTTCGCCCGGCCCGTGCGGGTCAACGCCGATCGCCACCGCGATGTCGTGGATCTCGGTGTTGGCGAACAGCCGGTCGCGCTCGACCTCCCAGGCGTTGAGCACCTTGCCGCGCAGCGGCAGGATGGCCTGCGTTTCCTTGTCGCGCCCGGCCTTGGCCGAGCCCCCGGCGCTGTCGCCTTCAACCAGAAAGAGTTCGTTCAGGGCGAGGTCGCGGCTTTCGCAATCGGTGAGCTTGCCTGGCAGCACCGCCACGCCGGAGCCTTTGCGCTTTTCCACCTTCTGGCTTGCGCGCTGTCGCGTCTGCGCCTGGCGGATCACCAGGTCGGCGAGCTTCCTGCCGTGCTCCACATGCTGGTTGAGCCACAGCTCCAGCGCCGGTTTCACGTACTGCGCCACCAGGCGCAGCGCGTCGCGGCTGTTCAGGCGCTCCTTGATCTGGCCCTGGAACTGCGGATCGAGCACCTTGGCGCTCAACACGAAGCTGGCGCGCGAGAACACGTCCTCGGGCATCAGCTTGACGCCCTTGGGCGCCAGCGCATGCAGCTCGATGAAACCGCGCACCGCGCCGAACAGGCCTTCGCGCAGCCCCGCCTCGTGCGTGCCACCGGCCACCGTGGGGATCAGGTTGACGTAGCTCTCGCGCAGCGGCTGGCCTTCTTCGGTGAACGCCACGCACCAGGCCGCGCCCTCGCCCTCGGCGATGTTCTCGGTCTCGGCCTCGGAGGCGAACTGCTCGCCTTCGAACAGCGGAATCATCGGCTCGGCCGGCAGGGCCTGCGACAGATAGTCGCGCAGCCCGCCCTTGAACAGCCAGGTCTGCGTGTCGCCCTGTTTGGCGCCGCTCTTCTCGAACGTGAGCGTCACCGTCACGCCCGGCATCAACACCGCCTTGCTGCGCAGCAGGTGCATCAGGTCCTGGCGCGGGAGGTCGGCGCTCTCGAAGTACTTGGCATCCGGCCACACCCGCACCGAGGTGCCGTGCGTCCGCTCGCCCGCCTTGGCCTTGCGCACCTGCAGCTTGTCGACCACGTCGCCACCGGCGAACGCCATCGTCGCCACCTGGCCTTCGCGGTGCACGGTGACCTCGAGGCGCTTGGACAGCGCATTGGTCACGCTGACGCCCACGCCGTGCAGGCCGCCCGAAAAGCTGTACGCGCCGCCGGCGCCCTTGTCGAACTTGCCGCCCGCATGCAGGCGCGCGAACACGATCTCGAGCACCGGCACCTTCTCCTCGGGGTGCAGGCCGAAAGGAATGCCGCGCCCGTCGTCGTGCACCGACACCGAGCCGTCTGTGTGCACAGTCACCGCGATGCGCTGGCCATGGCCGGCGAGCGCCTCGTCGGCCGCGTTGTCGATCACCTCCTGGATCACGTGCAGCGGGTTGTCGGTGCGCGTGTACATGCCCGGCCGCTGCTTGACCGGCTCGAGTCCCTTGAGCACGCGGATCGATTCTTCCGCGTAGCTGCCTTGTTTGGTGGCCATGGCGGGGATTGTAGGAAAGCGCCCCGCAGGTCCGTTAGCGCTGGTAGCGCGCCATCGTCAGGCCTTCGAGCGGAATCTCCGGCGTCCTGCCCGACACCAGGTCAGCGATCACGCGGCCGGTACCGGCCGCCATGGTCCAGCCGAGCGTGCCGTGGCCGGTGGCCAGCAGCAGGTTGTCGTAGCGCGTGGGGCCGATGATCGGCGTGCCGTCGGGCGTCATCGGCCGCAGGCCGCACCAGAACTCGGACTTGGCCACGTCGCCGCCGCCGGGGAACAGGTCGGTCACCACATGCTCCAGCGTGGCGCGCCGCGGCTCGCGCAACGCCGTGCTGTAGCCCGCCAGCTCGGCCGTGCCGCCGACGCGGATGCGTTCGCCCAGCCGCGTGACCGCGACCTTGTGGGTCTCGTCCATGATGGTCGACTCCGGCGCGCGCGACGCGTCGACGATCGGCAGCGTGATCGAGTAGCCCTTCACCGGGTACACCGGAATGCGCAGACCCAGCGAACGGAGCATGAGCGGCGAATAGCTGCCGAGCGCCAGCACGATCCGGTCGGCGCCGAACGTGCCCGCGGTGGTGTTGACGCCGACGATGCGGTCCCCGACCCGGTCCAGGCCGTGGATCGTGGTGTCGTAGCGAAAGCGCACGCCCTGCTGCGCGGCCATCGCCGCGAGGCGCTGCGTGAACCGGTGGCAGTCGCCGGTTTCATCGCCCGGCAGACGCAAGGCGCCCACGAACTTGTCCTGCGTGTGGCGCAGTCCCGGCTCCACCGCGACGAAGCCGGCGCGATCGAGCACCTGGTACGGCACGCCGTACTGTCGCAGCACTTCAATGTCCTTGGCGGTGCCGTCGAGCTGCTTGTGCGTGCGAAACAGCTGCAGCGTGCCCTGCGTGCGCTCGTCGTAGGTGATGCCGGTGTCGGCACGCAACGCCTTCATGCAGTCGCGGCTGTATTCGGCGATCGGAACCATGCGGCTCTTGTTGAGCGCATAGGCCTTGGCCGTGCAGTTGGCCAGCATCATCGCGCCCCAGCGCCACATGTCGAGGTCGAGCAGCGGCCAGATCACCAGCGGGCTGTGCGTCATCAGCATCCACTTGATCGCCTTGATCGGGATGCCGGGGCCGGCCCATGGCGCCGAGTAACCCGGCGACACCTCGCCGGCATTGGCGTAGCTGGTCTCCAACGCGGCGGCATCACGGCGCTCGACCACCTCCACGTCGTGACCCGCACGTCGCAGGTAGTAGGCGACGCACACGCCGATCACGCCGGCACCGAGCACAAGCACCCTCATCCCGCCCTCGCCCAGGTCTTGCAACCGTCGAACTGTACCGATGCCCGTGTGCCGCAGCGCCCCGTCCGTTTGGGCTAGATTGGCCGCGATGCCAACGGCCGCCGTCAAACCGCTGTCGCTGCCGCAGATCCTGCTGTGCGGCGCGTTCATCGTCACGCTGTCGATGGGTGTGCGCCACGGCTTCGGCCTGTGGCTGCAGCCGATCACGATGGAGCGCGGCTGGTCGCGCGAGACGTTTGCGTTCGCGCTCGCGGTGCAGAACCTCGCGTGGGGCATCGCGGGCCCGATCGCCGGCGCTCTGGCGGACAAGTTCGGAGCGTTCCGCGTGCTGATCGGCGGCGCGCTGCTGTATGCGGCGGGACTGGTGCTGATGGCGCTGGCCAGCACAGGCCCGGGCTTCACCGGCGCGGCCGGCATCCTGGTCGGCGTGGCACAGGCCGGCGTGACCTACGCGGTGGTCTACGGCGTGATTGGCCGCAACGTCGCGCCCGAGCGGCGCAGCTGGGCGATGGGTATCACCGCGGCGGCCGGCTCGTTCGGCCAGTTTCTGATGGTGCCGGTGGAAAGCGCGCTGATCAGTGCATTCGGCTGGCAGAACGCGCTCTACACGCTCGGCTTGCTGGTCATCGTGATCGTGCCGCTGGCCTTCGGCCTGCGCGAGCCCGATCGCACCGGCGCGCCGGGGCACAGCCAATCGATCGGCGCGGCGCTGCGCGAGGCCTTCGGCTATCCGAGCTTCCGCTGGCTGATGGCGGGCTACTTCGTCTGCGGCTTCCAGGTCGTGTTCATCGGCGTGCACATGCCGAGCTACCTGAAGGACCGCGGCATGGACCCGCAGGTGGCCACGGTCGCGCTGGCGCTGATCGGTCTGTTCAATGTGTTCGGCACCTATGCCGCCGGCGAGATCGGCCAGCGCTGGCCCAAGCGCTACCTGCTGTCGGCGATCTACGCGCTGCGATCATTCGCCATCGTGTTGTTCCTGTGGCTGCCCCTGACTCCGCTGAGCGTGTACGTGTTCTCCGCGGTGATCGGGCTGCTGTGGCTGTCGACCGTGCCGCCCACCAACGCCGTGGTGGCGCAGATCTTCGGCGTGCAGTACCTGTCGATGCTCGGCGGCTTCGTGTTCCTGAGCCACCAGGTCGGCTCGTTCATGGGCGTGTGGCTGGGCGGCAAGCTGTTCGACGCCACCGGCAGCTACGACCTCGTATGGTGGATCGCAGTGGCGCTCGGCGTCTTTGCCGCGCTGGTCAACCTGCCGGTGCGCGAGACGCCGATCGCGCGTGCCGCGCCGGCAGCCGCTTGAGGTTTCGCATGGCCTGGCTGACGCGGCGCCGCGCACACCTTGGGTGGGCCGTGGTGGCGGCGCTGGCGCTGGCCGGCGTGTTCATGGCCTACCTGAATCCGCACCTCGTGGTCGACCTCGCCAACCGTATCTGGGCCTGCTTCTGACATGGCCGCGCACGCATCCATCGACTCGCCTTCACCCTGGATCGTGCGCTGGACCGATGCGATCCCGGCGCGCGGCACCGTGCTCGATCTCGCGAGCGGCTCCGGGCGCCATGTGCATTACCTGGCCGCCCGCGGCCACCGCGTGACTGCGGTCGATCGGGACCGCGCGGCACTCGAGCGTTGCGCGGATGCCGCCGAGCGCGTCGAAGCCGACCTCGAAGGCGCACCCTGGCCGCTGGCGGGCCGGCGCTTCGATGCCGTGGTCGTCACCAACTACCTGTGGCGCCCGCTGATGCCGCAGATCGTGAACAGCGTGGCCCCAGGTGGGCTGCTGCTGTGCGAGACCTTCGCGCGCGGCAACGAGCGTTTCGGCAAGCCGTCGAACCCGGAGTTCCTGTTGCGCGCCGGCGAGCTGCTGAGCCATGTCAACCACCTGCATGTGCTCGCGTTCGAAGACGGCATGGCCGACGCGCCCTTGCGTCGCATCCAGCGCCTGGCGGCATGGCACGCCCCCGACGCGTCCGCGCTGCCGCCCAGGCTGGACGCCTGGGAACAAGGCCTAAAATCCACCCACCTGCAGGACAAGTCATGAACCCCATCGTTGGCAGCATCGTCGCCCTCGTCACGCCCATGCTCGACAACGGCGACGTCGACTACCCCGGCCTGCGCCGCCTGATCGACTGGCACATTGCCGAAGGCACCGACTGCATCGGCGTGGTCGGCACCACCGGCGAATCACCCACCGTCACGGTGGAGGAGCACTGCGAGATCATCCGCCTGGCGGTTGAGCATGCCGCGGGCCGCGTGCCCATCATGGCCGGCGCCGGCGGCAACTCCACGCACGAAGCCATCGAGCTGTCGCGCTACGCCAAGAAGGTGGGCGCCGATTGCACGTTGCAGGTGGTGCCGTACTACAACCGCCCGTCGCAGGAAGGCATGTACCAGCACTTCCGCGCCATCGCCGAGGCGGTGGACATCCCGGTGGTGCTTTACAACGTGCCCAGCCGCACGGTGGCGGATCTGCAGCACGACACGGTGCTGAAGCTGGCGCAGATCAACAACGTGATCGGCATCAAGGAAGCCACCGGCAACATCGAGCGCGCGCAGTGGCTGATCAAGCAGGCGCCCAAGGGCTTCTCGATCTACTCCGGCGACGATGGCACGGCGGTGGCGCTGATGCTGCTCGGCGGCCACGGCAATGTCAGCGTCACGGCCAACGTGGCACCGCGCCTCATGCACGAGCTGTGCCGCGCCGCCGTCGACGGCCAGGCCCGGCGTGCGGCCGAGATCCAGCTGCGCCTGCTGCCGTTGCATCGGCAGTTGTTCTGCGAGCCGAGCCCGGCACCCACCAAGTGGGCGATGGCCCGGCTGGGCCTGTGCGGTGGCGCCTTGCGCCTGCCGATGGTGCCGTTGAGCGCAGCCGGCCAGGGGCAGGTGGAGCAGGCGCTGCGCGACGCCGGCTTGCTGCAGTGACACGATGGCAACGGCGAAATCTGGAGACTGTGTGGTGCATCTGAGTTCCAGGGCCGCGCGCGGCCTGTTGGCCGCGGCAGCGGCCTATGCGTTGGGCGGCTGCTCCAGCGTCGACTCGTTCCTGAGCGGCGACAAGATCGACTACAAGAGCCAGGCCAGCAAAACCGCTGCGCTCGACGTGCCGCCAGACCTCACGCAACTGGCGCGCGACTCGCGCTACCAGCCGCAGTCAGGCGTGGTGAGCGCCAGCGGCATGGCCACCAACACGGCAGCGGCGGCCGCCGCGCCGTCGTCGATCGCCGTCAACTCGCTGGGCGACATGCGCATCGAGCGCGACGGCAACCAGCGCTGGCTCATCACCACGCTAACGCCGGAGCAGTTGTGGCCGCAGCTGCGCACGTTCTGGACCGAACGCGGATTCAACCTCGTGGTCGACGACGCGCAAAACGGCGTGATGGAGACCGATTGGGCCGAGAACCGCTCCAGGATCCCGCAGGACGGCGTGCGTCGCCTGCTCGGCGGGATCCTCGATCGGGTGTACGACACCGGCGAGCGCGATCGCTACCGCACCCGCGTGGAGCGCGTGGCCGGCGGCAGCGAGGTGTCGATCGCGCACCGCGGTGCCGAGGAGTTCTACCAGGGGCAGACCAAGGAAGTCACGTCGTGGCGCCTTCGCCCCACCGACCCGCAGCTTGAAGCCGAGATGCTGGTGCGCTTGATGACCAAGCTTGGCGCCAAGGAAGAAACGGCGCGCACGCAAGTCGCCAACGCACCCGCCGCCCCGGCACGTGCGCGTGTGCTGTCCGGTCAGCCGGGGGCCGCCCTCGAGTTCGACGAGAGTTTCGATCGTGCGTGGCGGCGCATCGGGCTGGCGCTGGATCGCACCGGCTTCACCGTGGAGGATCGCGACCGCTCGGGCGGCCTCTACTTCGTGCGCTACGTCGACCCCAAGCTCGCGGGCCGCGAAGAGCCGGGCTTCTTCTCCAAGCTGTTCGGCCTGGATGACAAGAACGCGGCCAATCTGCAGCGCTACCGGATCGCGCTCAAGCGCGCGGGTGAGAAGACGCAAGTGGTGGTGCAGAACTCGCAGGGCTCACCCGAAGCGGGCGAGACCGGCCAGCGCATCGTCACGCTGCTGGTTGACGAGTTGAAGTAGCCGTTGCCCATGACGAAACAAAGCCGCCCGAGGGCGGCTCTGTTCGTTGGGTAGCAGCGGGTCTTACTTCTTAGCGGCAGACGCGGCGGCCTCGGCGGCCTTGGCGGCTGCGTCGGTGGCGGCCGTGGCCGCGGCGTTTGCCGCAGAGGCGGCGCCTGCTGCGGCCGAGGCGGCGCTGTCAGCAGCCGCAGTCGGAGCCGGCGCGGGAGCCGCCGGAGCCGGCGTGGTGGCGGGCGCAGGAGGTGTTGCCGGCGGGGCAGCGGGCTGCTCGGTCTTGCCGCAAGCGGCCAGAGCGACGGCAGCAAACAGAGATGCCAACAGGAGCGACTTGTTCATACGTATCCTCGATCGAAGGGATGGAAAAGCGTTGTTGATTGGATGGATCACCGGCAACACCCAGCCGTCAGCAGGGGTCGCTACGCGGGGCGCTGCATCGGCCAAGGACGTTGAAGAGTCCTGAATTCAGGTGTCCAGCCCGCGAGTATATCCGTGAAGACCCTGATCCTCAGAGCCCAAGCAGGGTCGACGGCCAAGCCGCTTCGCAGCGTTGCATCAGTGCATCAAGTCGCTCACGCTGCAGCACGAGCGTGCGTCGCTCGCCGGTGGCGCGTGCCTGCCAGTGCTCGCGGTCCAGCAACTCGAGACTCGATGCATCCAGCAGCAAGATGCTGGGCAGGTCGCCCGGATCGACATCGGTCGGCCTGAAGGCATCGATCGCGTGGGCAAACGGCTTGCGCCATGACGCGAAGCGCGCCTGGTCGCGCTCGATCGTGTCGAAGCGGTGTCCCACCAGGCGCATCCGCCGTCCCGGCAGACGGATCCAGCGCGTCAACGTATCGATGACCGCCGCGTCGTCAAGGGGCCACGGCGAGAAGTCGGTGTCGACCAAGGTGATCGCGCGTGTGCCGCTGGGCTCCAGCTGCAACAACATGCCGCGCGCCGCGTCGCGGAAGTCGGTGCGCGAAGCGATGGCTTGGCGTGCGCCGGTTTCAGCGTTCATGGATCCACCCCGATGACAACCACTGTTGCACTGTGTCACGCGCCGCGCGGCTCAAGCGCCGCACCTCGGCGCCACCGAGTTGTCGCGCGTCGGCCAGACGGCGCAAGCATTGTGCATCGCGCCCTGCGGCGACGAACGATTCGCCGTTGATGTAGATGTGGTGGGCGTCGTACAACATGCGCGTGCGCCGATCGAGCACCAGCGTGCCCGCGCCGGCTGCCGCGGCGACTCCAGCGGGTTCGAACCACACGTGCGCCTTGGGTTCGCTGAGCCACTCGCCGAGCGCACGCTCGAGGCTGCGCGGGCTGCGCGCGGCACGTCGCCACGCCGCCCGAGCGAAATCCTGCAGTGCCGGTGGCACCCGCCCGGGCGACGTGGTGCCCGCCCCGCGCGGGTCGGCATAACGCGGCGATGCATCGCCATCATCGATCGACTCCGCCACGCCGTGCAGCAGGGCGCGCGCGACCTCATCGGTGCTCGGCGCGCGGAAGCCGATCGATGCCGTCATGCACGGGCCCACCGCCACGCCGTCGTGCCCCCATTGCGGCGGGAGGTACAGCATGTCGCCCGGCTCGAGCAGCCACTCGTGCGTGGGCTCGAAGCGCCGCAGCAGCTTCAGCGGCGCGCCTTCGACGAACCGCGCGTTCTTGGCGCGACCGACGCGCCAGCGGCGCTGGCCGTCCAGCTGAAGCAGGAAGACATCGTAGGCGTCCACGTGCGCGCCGACCCCTCCGCCGTCACTGGCGAACGAGATCATCAGGTCGTCGAGCCGGGCGTCGGGCACGAAGCGGAACGCGCGCAGCAACTGGTGCGCCGCCTCCACGTGCAGGTCGACGCCTTGTACCAGCAAGGTCCACGCGCCGCGCCCGAGCGGCGGCAGCGCGCGCCGCGGCAACGGTCCGGGGCGCACGGCCCACGCGCCGCCCGTGCGGCTGACCAGGCGGGACTCGACGCCGTCATCGGCGGCGAGCGCAAACAACTGCTGGCGCGTCACCGGCGCGCGCACGCCGGGCCAGGCCTGGCGCACCAGCAGCGGCCTGCGCTGCCAGTGACGGCGCATGAACTGCGCCACCGACAATCCACCGAGCAGTTGCAGCGACGAGCGGAGATCCATCGCGGCATTGTGGCTTCGGCCGGCGCTGCGCGATGTGAGCCTGCGCCGCACCCTTCGGTTGTGGCTGCACCGCGCGGTCACCGTGCCGTGCCGTCACCGTGCTGTGCGATCATCGCGCGATGCAGATCGCCGCGCCATGTGTGGTCACGCTGACCTGGGTCTTGCAGGATGCGCAAGGCCAGCCGATCGATGAGCTGAAAGAGCCGCTCGAGTTCTTCTTCGGCGGCGACGACCTGCTGGCCAAGGTGGAAGAAACGCTCGACGGCCAGGAGTCGGGCTTCGAGGCCACGCTGCACCTCGAGCCCGAGCACGCGTTCGGCGATTACGACGCCGACAAGGTGTGCTTCGAAGACCGCGCGCTGTTTCCGGACGACCTGCGCGAAGGCATGCAGTTCGAGGGCCTGCCGCCCGGCGCGCGCACGCCGGACATGCCTGGCGACGTGATCTACACGGTGACCGAGATCTATCCCTCCCACGTGGTGCTCGACGGCAACCATCCGCTGGCCGGGATGGCGCTGCGCCTGCAGCTGCACGTGCACGACGTGCGTGATGCAAGCGATGAAGAGATCGCACAGCGCAGTGTCGGAAGCGCCGATCTGCTGTCGGTGCTCGACGCGTCGGCACCGTCGGGTCGTTTGCACTGATCGGCCGTCGCCGCACGACGGCGCCGGTGCCGAAGGCGACCGGCGTGTCTCTCAGTGCGCGCCAGTGGAGCCGAAGCCGCCTTCGCCGCGCGTCGACGACTCGAACGACTCGACGCGCCGCAAGCGCGCCTGTACTACGGGCACGATCACCATCTGCGCGATGCGCTCCAGCGGCTGCACGGAGTAGGTGGCGACCCCGCGATTCCAGCAGCTCACCATCAACGGACCCTGGTAGTCGCTGTCGATCAGGCCGACCAGGTTGCCGAGCACGATGCCATGTTTGTGTCCGAGCCCCGAGCGCGGCAACAGCATTGCGGCCAGGCCCGGATCACCGATGTGGATCGCCAGGCCGGTGGGGATCAACGCCGCCTGGCCGGGCTCCAGCAATACGGGGGCGTCGATGCAGGCGCGCAGGTCCAGGCCGGCGCTGCCCACGGTGGCGTAGGCGGGCAGGTGCTCGGCGATGCGTGCATCGAGCACCTTGAGGTCGATGGTTGTCATGGCAGGGGTTCCAGGCGCATCGACACCTCGCGCACCAGCTCGCGCGCCAGGTTGAGCTTGTCGCTGCTCGGCAGCTGCCGTTCGCCACGTGCATCGACCAGCAGCAGCGCGTTGTCGTTGCGGCCGAAGGTCGACGGGCCGATGTTCCCGACCATCAGCGGCACGTTCTTGCGCGCCAGCTTTTCGCGGGCGTTCTTCGCCAGGTCGTCGGTCTCGGCGGCGAACCCCACGCAGAACGGACGCTGCGGCAAGCGCGCCACCGCAGCCAGGATGTCGGGGTTCTCGGCCAGCTCGAGCGCCGGCGCGGTGGCGCTGCCGTCCTTCTTGATCTTGCGCTGCGCATAACTGGCCGGCCGCCAGTCGGCCACCGCCGCGGTGGCGATGAACACGTGCTGCGACGGCGCCAACGGCAACACCGCATCGTGCATCTGCTGCGCGCTGGCCACGTCGATGCGGCGCACATGGCGCGGCGTCGGCAGGTGCACCGGTCCGGCCACCAGCGTGACCTCGGCGCCCGCCTCCTGTGCCGCGCGCGCGATTGCGAAACCCATCTTGCCGCTGGAGAGATTGGTGATGCCGCGCACCGGATCGATGGCCTCGAACGTGGGCCCCGCGGTCACGAGCACGCGTCGCCCCGCGAGCAGCTTGGGTTGCAGCGCCGCGACCACCTCGTCGCACAACTCATGGGCTTCCAGCATGCGCCCGTCTCCGACCTCGCCGCAGGCCTGATCGCCGCTGCCCGGTCCGAGCACCAGGGCGCCGTCGGCGCGCACGCGCGCCACGTTGCGCTGCGTGGCCGGGTGCGCCCACATCTCGCGGTTCATCGCAGGCGCCAGCAACAGCGGCACGCGCTCGACCGGGCGCGCGAGGCACAACAGGCTCAACAGGTCGTCGGCCAGGCCGTTGGCGACCTTGGCGATGAAGTCCGCCGAGGCCGGAGCCACGATCAACGCATCGGCCTCGCGCGTCAGGTTGATGTGCGCCATGTTGTTGGCCTCACGCGCATCCCATTGGCTGGTGTAGACGGGGCGGTCGCTCAGCGCCTGCATCGTCACCGGCGTGATGAAGGCCGCGGCCGCTTCGGTCATCACCACCTGCACGCTGGCGCCCGCCTTGATCAGCTCGCGCGTGAGCTCGGCCGCCTTGTAGCAGGCGATGCCGCCACTCAGGCCGAGCACGATGTGGCGATGGTCGAGTTGCAGCGATGTGGACATGGCGCGCAATGTATCAGCGAGGTTGGCCACACATCTTCAGCGCGAGGCACCGTGGCACTTCTTGAACTTGAGTCCGCTGCCGCAGTGGCAGGGGTCGTTGCGGCCCGGTTGCGCCTCGACGCGCCGCGTCGAGGGCTTGGGCGCATGGTCAACCCAATACAGGCGCAGGGCCTGCGCGGCCAGGCAGGCATCGTCGATCTGTGCGTCGCGCAGCGCAGCATCGGCGGGTACACCCGAGCTCGGTTGCTGCAACGCTTCAACGCACGTGATCGCGTCGCGATAACGCGCAGCGTCGGGCGCTCCGGCCGCTGGCTCGACCCAATCGGCGGCGAAATCGCGCGTCGCGCTCAGGAAGCCGCGCGACCATGCCACGCCGGGGCGCAGCTCATCGGCCGCCTGTTGCGCCGTGCCATGGCCCTGCGCAACGAAGGCGTCGCGGTCGGCGTCTTCGTAGTCGACCAGCCAAGGCGCCAGGTACAGCGTGTGCGGGTCGTCGAGCAGCGCTTCGGCGTCAAGCTGCTGCGCCAGCTCGCGCCAGCGTGACGCCAGCGCGCGTTGTGCCTGCCGCGCATCGCTCGGATCGGCGAACACGCGCACGAAGTTGTCGCCCAGCATTGCGGGCAGCCACTGCTCGATCGGCACGGCGCGCGGACCGGCCAGCACGCCGGTGAGGTAGCCGTCGACCCATTCGGGCGAGACGCGGCCGTCGAACCCACCGAGCCGCCAGCACACCTTTTCGAAGTCGCTCGCCGCCGTCTCCGGTTCGGCGACCTGTGAGGCCATCAAGACTTGTTCTTTCCCTGTGTGCGAAGGCGCGATTATCCGGCGAACGCGCCGATCAGCTTCGCATCGCAGTCGGCCCCAGCAGCTCGCGCAGCCAGCGGCGTGCCTCGTCGCCGTCCCAGTCGACCGCGCCCACCACCTGCTGGCGCGGCCGGCCGCTGCGATCGATCAGCACCGTGGTGGGAAACACGCGTGAGGTCCAGGCCCGCGTGACGCTGCCGTCGCTGTCGAGCAGCACCGGCAGCGCCAACGGCGTGCGCTCGAGGAAGCGGCGGATGCTGCTGGCGCCTTCGCGGTAGTTGACCATCAGCACGAGCAACGAGTCGGCCTCGTGGCGCCGGGCCAGAGCCTGCAGCGACGGCATCTCCTCGCGGCAGGGCTCGCACCAGGTGGCCCAGAAGTTGAGCAACACCGGGCGGCCCTGCAGCGCCGAAAGCTCCCACGGCTTGCCGTGCAGATCGTTCAGCGCCAACGGCGGCACGGCGCTGGTCCATGGGCGCACCTGGTGGGCGCGCGCCGCGGCGGCAACGGTCAGCGCCGCAAACAAGACACAACGACGATCGATCGACGGCAGACCCGGCATGCGCACAAGAGACAACGAACCGACGCACTGTACGCGAAGGTCAGTGCGCCTGCGGCGCGCCGGGTCACTGCGCCGATGGGCACAGGGTCAACGGGCTTTGCGGCAGCGTCAGGCGCCGATGCGCGGCGGGTTGGGATGCAGGCGCGCCATCGCCAGCGCGTCGACGTAGCGGCCGTCGCGCAGTGCAAACGCACGATGCGTGCCTTCGACCTCAAAGCCGAACTTGCGGTACAGCGCGATCGCCGCGGCGTTGTCGGTGTAGACCGTGAGCTCGATGCGCAGGCAGCCGAGCCATCGATCGGCGGTGTCGAGCAGTGCCGCCAGCAGCTGGCTGCCCACGCCGCGGCGCCGCCAATCGCTGGCCACCGCGATGCCCAGCCCCATCGCGTGGCGACGCCGCAGGGCCTGGCCCACCGGGTTGAGTCCCGCGTTGCCCACCAGCGCACCGTCGGCCTCGGCCACGAGCAGCAGGTCAGAGCGTCCCGGCTGGTCCCACTCGGCCAGACGCGTGCGCCACGCCTCGACGCTCGGATAAGGCAGCTGCAGCAGGTGGCCCAGCGTGTCGGGGTCGCCCATCAGACGGGCCATGCCTTCGGCATCGTTGGCGCGAACCCGGCGGATCAGCACGTCGGCCACACGACCTCCTGGGCCTCACGACAAGCGCTCGGCCACCCAGCCTTGCACCGAAGCGAGCGCCTGCGGCAGCTTGGCCGCGTCGGTGCCGCCGGCCATCGCGAGGTCGGCCTTGCCGCCGCCCTTGCCGCCCACCTGCTGTGCGACGAAGTTGACCAGCTCGCCGGCTTTCACCCGCGAGACGCTGTCGTGGGTGACGCCGGCCGCGAGTTGCACCTTGGCGCCGTCGACGGCGGCGAGCACGATGGCCGCGCTCTTGAGCTTGTCCTTGAGTTTGTCCATCGTGTCGCGCAGCGACTTGGCGTCGGCGCCGTCGAGCGTGGCCGCGAGCACCTTGATGCCCTTGACGTCGACCGCCCGGGCCAGCAGCTCGTCGCCTTGTGCCGATGCGAGCTTGCCCTTGAGCGCCGCGAGTTCCTTCTCCAGGCTGCGCACCTGCTCCATCACGGCACCGACACGTCCCTGCACCTCGGCCGGCGTGACCTTCAGCGTGCCGGCGAGCTGCAGCACGGCGGACTCCAACTGCTGCAGGTAGGCCAGCGCGTTGTCCCCGGTCACTGCCTCGACGCGCCGCACGCCGGCGGCCACGCCGCCTTCGGACACGATCTTGAACAAGCCGATGTCGCCGGTGCGCTGCACGTGCGTGCCGCCGCACAGCTCGCGGCTGGAGCCGATGTCGAGCACGCGCACGTCGGCGCCGTACTTCTCGCCGAACAGCATCACCGCGCCGAGCTTCTGCGCATCGTCCATGCTCATGACACGCGCCTGCGTCGGCGCGTTGGCGAGGATCTCGGCGTTGACGGCGGCCTCGACCCGGCGGATCTGCTCGTCGGTGAGCGGTGCGTTGTGCGCAAAGTCGAAGCGCGTGCGCTCGGCATCCACCAGCGAGCCTTTTTGCTGCACATGGGCACCGAGCACCTCGCGCAGCGCCTTGTGCATCAGGTGCGTGACGCTGTGGTTGCGCATCGTCTTGGCGCGTTTGTCGGCATCGACGCGTGCGTTCAACGTGTCACCGAGCGCGATCGCGCCCTCGACCACCCGCACCTGGTGGCCGAACACGTCGGCCTGGATCTTGGTGGTGTCCTCGACCACCGCGCGTGCCGTCGCGTTGCGCAGCTCGCCGGTGTCGCCCACCTGGCCGCCGCTCTCGGCATAGAACGGCGTGTGGTCGAGCACGATCACCGCATCGTCGCCGGCCTTGACCGCTTGCACCGGTGCGCCATCGACGTACAGCGCGGTGACCTTGGCGCTCTCGTGCGTCAAGCCGTCGTAGCCATGAAACAGGGTCGGCGCGCCGCTGTACGCGAGGCCGGCGGCCATCTTGAACTTGGCCGCCGCCCTCGCCTGCTCGCGCTGACGGTTCATGGCGGCGTTGAATCCCGCCTCGTCGACCGCGAAGCCGCGCTCGCGGCAGACGTCGGCCGTGAGGTCGAGCGGAAAACCGTAGGTGTCGTGCAACTTGAATGCCAGTTCGCCGTCGAGCGGCGCAGCCGCACGGCCCTCGCCGGGCTTGACCGGCTGGCCGGCCAGCGCCGCCTCGAGAATCTCCATCCCGTTGGCGATGGTCTGGAAGAAGCGCTCCTCCTCAACTTTGAGCACTTCGGTCACGCGGGGAGCATCGCGCCGCAGCTCAGGGTAGGCATCACCCATCGCGGCGGCCAGCGGCGCAACGAGCTGATGGAAAAACGGCTTGCGCGCGCCCAGCTTGTAGCCGTGCCGGATCGCGCGCCGCGCGATGCGGCGCAGCACGTAGCCGCGGCCTTCGTTACCGGGGATCACGCCGTCGACCACGGTGAACGCGCAGGCGCGGATGTGGTCGGCGATCACGCGCAGCGACGGCGTCTGCAGGTCGGTGGCCCAGCCCGCATGGGACTGGCCGCCGGCCGCCAGCACCGCATCGCGCGTGGCGGCGAGCAGCGTGGCGAACAGATCGATCTCGTAGTTCGAGTGCACGTGCTGCAGCACCGCAGTCAATCGCTCCAGCCCCATGCCGGTGTCGACGCTCGGCTTGGGCAGCTTGTGCATCACGCCGTCTTCGGTGCGGTTGAACTGCATGAAGACGTTGTTCCAGATCTCGATGTAGCGGTCGCCGTCCTGCTCGGCACTGCCGGGCGGGCCGCCCGCGACCGAAGGGCCGTGGTCGTAGAAGATCTCCGAGCACGGGCCGCATGGGCCGGTGTCGCCCATCATCCAGAAGTTGTCGGATGCGTAGCGTGCGCCCTTGTTGTCGCCGATGCGAACCACCCGCTCGGGCGGCAGGCCGATGTCCTTGACCCAGATGCCGTAGGCCTCGTCGTCTTCGGCGTAAACGGTGGCCCACAACTTCTCGGCCGGCAGCTTGAAATGGACTGTGAGCAGCTCCCACGCGTACTTGAGCGCGTCGCGCTTGAAGTAGTCGCCGAAGCTGAAGTTACCCAGCATCTCAAAGAACGTGTGATGCCGCGCCGTGTAGCCCACGTTTTCCAGGTCGTTGTGCTTGCCGCCGGCGCGGATGCACTTCTGCGCGGTGGCCGCGCGCGTGTACGGCCGCTTGTCGAAGCCCAGGAATACGTCCTTGAACTGGTTCATCCCGGCGTTGGTGAACAACAGCGTCGGATCATCGCCGGGCACCACGGGCGAGCTGGCCACGATCTGGTGGCCCTTGGACTCGAAGAACTTCAGGAACGTGGAACGGATCTCGGCGGCTTTCATCGGCTGTTCGGGCCGCATCGGCCCGCCGTGGGTCCTTCGCGCCCGCCGCAGCGGCGAGACGTGGACGTGTCTTGGAAGGAGCTGCAGCGGCGCTGCGGCGACAAAGGATGTGATTTTATCGTCGCCAGTTGTTGCAAATGCGCCGGCCGGGATGACGCCACCTCACCGCACGCGACTTAGCATCCGCCCATCGTGGCCTTTGAGCCGGCGCCTCTGCCGCCGATGACCGCAATGAACAAGCTGATGCATCGAGTTACGCGACCGTTCGGGCGTTTTGGTTGCCGCCGTTGGGGTGCAGCGTTGGTGCTGGCGGGTGCCGCAGCGCCGGCCCTGGCCGCCTGGGAACCCACCGCGCCGGTGGAGATCGTGGTGCCTGCCGGCACCGGCGGTGGCGCCGATCAGATGGCGCGCTTCATCCAGGAGATGGTCAAGAAGCACAACCTGATGGCGCAGCCGCTGAACGTGGTGAACAAGTCGGGCAACTCCGGCGCCGAGGGTCTGCTCGATGTGAAGGCGGCCCAAGGCAACCCGCACAAGCTGATCATCACGCTGTCCAACCTGTTCACCACGCCGCTGGCCACCGGGACCAAGTTCACCTGGCAGGACATCACGCCGGTGCAGATGCTGGCGCTGGACCAGTTCATCCTGTGGGTCAATTCCAAGTCGCCCTACCACTCGCCGAAGGACGTGCTCGATGCGATGCGCGCCAACCCGCCCGGCGCCATCAAGCTCGGCGGCACCGGCAGCAAGCAGGAAGACCAGTTGATCAGCGTGCTGCTGGAAACCGCCGGAGCCACGCGACTGACGTACGTGCCGCTGAAGGGCGGCGGCGACGTGGCCAAGGCGCTGGCGGCCGGCGACGTGGATCTCACGGTGAACAATCCGATCGAAGGCGCCAAGCTCTGGCGCGAGGGTGCGGTGCGCCCGCTGTGCGTGTTCGACGGCGCCAAGCTCGAGTATTACGAGAAGATCGCCGGATCGCAGAGCTGGAACGACATTCCCACCTGCATGTCGTTCGGCATCCCGGTGCAATACGTGATGATGCGCGGCATCTTCACCAGCCCCGGTGCGTCGCCCGAGCAAGTGGCCTACTACGTGCAGCTGCTCGGCAAGGTGCGCAACCTGCCGGAGTGGAAGAGCTTCATGGCCCAGGGCGCGTTCAAGATCAACACCCTGCAGGGCGAGCCATTCGTCAACTGGCTCGACCGCGCCGAGAGCTTCCATCGCGTGCTGATGCGCGAGGCAAAACTGATGGCGCCGTCGGCCAACACGCTGGTCACCACGGCGCCCTCGCCTTCACTCAAGAAGTAGCCAATAGGCAGCGTTCACCGGCCGGCGCGCCGGGATATAGGATGATTCCGCTTCTTCCGGCGCAAACGGGCGCCGGAGAGCCTTACAGCAGGAACACATCCCCATGTCCAGCGCCGCCAGATTCAGTTGGGAAGACCCGCTGCTGCTCGACGAGCAGTTGAGCGACGACGAACGCCAGGTGCGCGATGCCGCGCGCGAGTATTGCCAGGGCCGGTTGGCGCCGCGCGTGCTCGAGGCGTTTCGCCACGAGAAGACCGATGTCGAGATCTTCCGCGAGATGGGTTCGCTCGGCTTGCTCGGGCCGACCATCCCCGAGACCTACGGCGGCGCGGGCCTGAACTACGTCTGCTACGGCCTGGTGGCGCGCGAGGTCGAGCGTGTCGACTCCGGCTACCGCTCGATGATGAGCGTGCAGAGCTCGCTGGTCATGGTGCCGATCCACGAGTTCGGCACCGAGGCGCAGAAGCGCAAATACCTGCCCAAGCTCGCCACCGGCCAATGGGTCGGCTGTTTCGGACTGACCGAGCCGAACCACGGCTCCGACCCGGGCAGCATGGTCACGCGGGCCCGCAAGGTGCCCGGCGGCTATGCCTTGAGCGGCGCCAAGATGTGGATCACCAACTCGCCGATCGCCGACGTGTTCCTGGTCTGGGCCAAGGACGATGGCGGCCAGATCCGCGGCTTCATCCTCGACAAGGGTGCCAAGGGCCTGAGCGCGCCGGCGATCCACAGCAAGGTCGGCCTGCGCGCCAGCATCACCGGCGAGATCGTGATGGACGACGTGTTTTGCCCCGAGGAGAACGCGTTTCCCGAGGTGCGCGGCCTGAAGGGTCCGTTCACCTGCCTGAACAGCGCGCGCTACGGCATCGCCTGGGGCGCGCTCGGCGCGGCCGAGGATTGTTTCCACCGCGCGCGCCAGTACGTGCTCGACCGCAAGCAGTTCGGCCGCCCGCTGGCCGCCAACCAGCTGGTGCAGAAGAAGCTGGCCGACATGCTGAGCGAGATCGCGCTCGGACTGCAGGGCTGCCTGCGCCTGGGGCGGCTGAAGGACGAAGGCAAGGCCGCGGTGGAGACCACCAGCATCCTGAAGCGCAATTCCTGCGGCAAGGCGCTCGACATCGCCCGCACGGCGCGCGACATGATGGGCGGCAACGGCATCAGCGACGAGTTCGGCGTGGCGCGCCACCTGGTGAACCTGGAGGTGGTCAACACCTACGAGGGCACGCACGACATCCATGCGCTGATCCTCGGGCGCGCGGTCACCGGCATTGCGGCGTTCAGTTGAATGGCAGCTGCACGCTCGCGTTGCTCACTGTCCACCGAAAGGGCGCTCGGTCGGCTTGGGAGCAGCCCTGTGCAGACTGACGCCGGATGAGCGAGACACCCAAGCCTTTGCAGGGCGTTCGCGTGCTCGACCTGAGCCGCGTGCTCGCGGGGCCATGGTCGGGGCAATTGCTCGCCGACTACGGTGCCGACGTCATCAAGGTGGAGCGTCCCGGCGCGGGCGACGACACGCGCGAGTGGGGCCCGCCGTGGTGGGGCGAGCCGGCGGACCGCATGTCGGCCTACTACCTGAGCGCCAACCGCGGCAAACGATCGATCGCCATCGACATCGCGAGCGCCGAAGGCGCGGCGCTGGTGCGGCAGATCGCGCAGCACGCCGACGTGCTGATCGAGAACTACAAGGTGGGCCAGCTCGCGAAGTACGGCCTCGATCACGTCGCGCTGCGCGAGCTGAATCCGCGCCTGATCTACTGCTCGATCACCGGCTACGGTCAGGATGGGCCGTACGCGCCGGCGGCCGGCTACGACTTCGCCATCCAGGCCACCGGTGGTCTGATGAGCGTGACCGGCGAGAAAGACGGCGCGCCCGGTGCCGGGCCGCAGAAGGTCGGCGTCGCGGTGGCCGATCTGTTCACCGGCATGTATGCCACCACCGCGATCCTGGCTGCGCTGCACGAGCGCCACCGCTCGGGCGTCGGACGCTGGATCGACGCGGCGCTGCTCGACACCCAGGTGGCGGTACTGGCCAACCAGGCCAGCAACTACCTCGTCGGCGGCAATGTCCCCAGGCGCATGGGCAACGCGCACGTCAACGTCGTGCCGTACCAGGTGTTCAAGACGAAGGACGGCTATATCGTGCTGGCGGTTGGCAACGACGGCCAGTTCCAGCGCTTCTGCAAGCTCGCCGGCCGCGCCGCAGTGGGCACCGAGCCGAAGTACGCCACCAACGCGCTGCGCATCGAGCACCGCGACGAACTGGCCGCGCTGATCGCGGTGTGGATGCTCGAGCGCACCACCGGCGAATGGACCGCGCTGCTCGAGCCCAACGCCGTGCCGTGCGCACCGATCCTCGAGGTGCCTCAAGTGTTCGAGCATCCGCAGGTGGTGGCGCGCGGCATGAAGATCCACAACGCCGGCATGCCGATGGTGGCGGCACCGATGCGGCTCGACGGAGAGCGTGCGGTATCAACATCACCGGCGCCGCGGCTCGACGAGCACGGCGCGGCGATCCGCGCGGCGCTGGCGCGTGACGGCCAGTGGCCGGGCGCCACCTGAACGCGGCTCACGGGCGACCTGGCGGAGGTGGCGCTGCCGTACGACCCGTCGGGCAATACCGCGCTCCCGGGAGCGAATCTTCTTTGTGCGATGCTGTGCGTGCTGCCCGGCGTGCGACGCCGGTAGCCCGCGTCACAGGAACTCACCATGGACACCAAGACTTCTCCGCTTGCACAACTGCAGGAGCCGGCGCTGCTGCGCACCAGCGCCTTGATCAACGGCCATTGGGTCGGCGGCAGCAGCCGCTTCGCGGTCAACGATCCGGCCACCGGCCTGAAGCTGGCCGATGTGCCCAACCTCGGCGCGAAAGAAACCGAATCCGCGATCGCCGCCGCCAACGCCGCATGGCCGGCTTGGCGCACGATGACCGCCAAGCAGCGCCACGGCATCCTGATGAAGTGGTTCGCGCTGCTGAACCAGCATGCCGACGACCTCGCCCGCATCATGACCGCCGAGCAAGGCAAGCCGCTCGCCGAGGCCCGCGGCGAGGTGATCTACGGCGCCAGCTTCATCGAGTGGTTCGCCGAAGAAGGCCGCCGCGTCTACGGCGAGACCATTCCCACCACCGACTCCAGCAAGCGCACGCTGGTCATCAAGCAGCCGATCGGTGTGTGCGCGGCGATTACGCCGTGGAACTTTCCGATCGCGATGATCACGCGCAAGGTCGCGCCGGCATTGGCGGCCGGCTGCCCGGTCATCATCAAGCCGGCCGAGGCCACACCGCTGTCGGCGCTGGCCTGCGCCGAGCTGGCACAGCGCGCCGGCATGCCGGCCGGCGTGCTCAACGTGGTGACGGCCGATTCGAAGCAGTCGATCGAAGTCGGCAAGGTGCTGTGCGCGTCGGACACCGTGCGCCACCTGTCGTTCACCGGCTCCACCGAGGTCGGCCGAATTCTGATGCAGCAATGCGCGCCGACCATCAAGAAACTCTCTCTCGAGCTGGGCGGCAACGCGCCGTTCATCGTCTTTGACGATGCCGACATCGACTCCGCGGTCGACGGCGCGATGGTCAGCAAATACCGCAACGCCGGCCAGACCTGCGTGTGCGCAAACCGGCTCTACGTGCAGGACGGCGTCTACGAGCGCTTCATCGCCAAGCTGGCTGAGAAGTCCAAGAGCATCAAGGTCGGCAACGGCTTCGAGCCGGGCGTCAACCAGGGTCCGCTGATCGACCAGCAGGCCATGACCAAGGTCGAGGCGCACGTGGCCGACGCGCTGGCCAAGGGTGCCAAGGTGCTGGCCGGCGGCAAACGCATCGGCGAGCGCTTCTACACGCCCACCGTGCTGGCCGACGCCACGTCGGAGATGTTGTGCGCGCGCGAGGAGACTTTTGGCCCGGTGGCGCCGGTGTTCCGCTTCAGGACCGAAGACGAGGCGATCGCGCTGGCCAACGCCACCGAGTTCGGCCTCGCCAGCTACTTCTACAGCCGCGATGTCGGCCGCATCTTCCGTGTGGCCGAGGCGCTGGAGTACGGCATGGTCGGCATCAACACCGGCCTGATCTCCGTGGCCGAGGTCCCGTTTGGCGGCGTCAAGCAGTCAGGCCTCGGTCGCGAGGGCTCGCACCACGGCATCGACGACTACGTCGAGATCAAGTACCTGTGTCTGGGGGACCTCAACAAGTAGCGGCGCGCACGGGACCTGGCGCCTACCGCTTGGCGATGAATCCGCCCAGCGCGGCGGCTTTGGTGCCGGCGTTCTGCAGCACGAACGTGCCCGCGATCTCCTCGGCCGCCGGGCCGAAGAAGCGCGCGCCGACGCCGCCGCTCATGCCCGCGCCGCCATCGGCAACCGGCCCGGTCATGTAGTTGGCGACATTGGACCCGGCAGCCCCGGCGCCCACGTTGATCCGGAAGACGATCGGCACCTGGACCTGGGTTCCGTCCTCCACCGCGCTGTTGACGCGGATCTCCACTTGACCGGTGGCGAAGTTCGCCTCCAGCGTGGCCGGGGCGCGGAAGGTCACCGGGTCGGACCCGGCGGCCTCGCCATTGGGCGTGTAGTAGCCGTAGGCCACGCCACGGTAGACCGCCGTGCCGGTCGCCGGTACCGCGCCGTTGACGGTGGTCGCACCATAGGCCACGACGCCGCGCCGATTCACCGTGTGTTCGGTGGGCTGCCCCGGTGGCGTCCACTCGTCAATGAGGTTGGTTTCCTGGGCCACCCAACCCGCGATGCTCGAGTGGAGATAGTTGAAGTTGGTGATGTTGCGAAAGCCCTTGGTCGCCGGCGTTGGCAAGCCTCCGGCGTTGCCCGCGCGAATGTCGCCGTCGCCGTGATTCCGGCTGGCGGCCGACCGGTCCGGATCGCCGGTGGTCCCGGCCGTGAACGAGACGCCGGTGGTTTCCACGGCGCATGGGGCCGTACACCCGGGGGTCGGGAAGTAGCGGTTGTTGGCGTAATTCGCTTGCGTACCGGTGAGATTGGCCGGGTTGTAGTCGTAGAAGGCATTCGGCGGCACCGGCAGCGGGTTTGCAATCGAGATCGAGCCGTTGGCCTCCAATCTGGTGATGCCGCGTGTCGGTTCGAAGGCCTCGACGATGCGCGGCCGTTCGTTGGTGCCGTCCCAGCGCACGCCGAGGTTGTCCAACAGGAGGAACGCCCGGGTCACCGGTCCGTTGGGAGCGCTCTTGCCCAGTCGCACTTCTGCAAGAGAGGTGCCATTCGGAATGCTGTCGACGATCCTCATACCGGTTGCGCCGCCGGGATTGGCATTCGGCACCGCCAGATCGCTGGTGGAGACGCCATACGCCTGCACGCCGGAGCGCATGATGCTCACGCCGTTGTCGGTGCGCAGCACGCTCGCGCCGCTGCACTGCGCCGCGGCAGGGAACACCGGCTCGGTCACGCAGGACATCGTGGTGTCCGGATTGCCCGCAAGCGCGTCGGGACGCGGTGCCGCCGGCAACGGCGGCAATCCGGAGTCACCCCCACCGCCGCCTCCGCCGCACGCTGCGGCAACCACTGCGGTCATCACGGAAAGGGTCAAGCGGCTCGCGTCGCGGATCGATCGTGACATCTTTGTCTCCGAAAGCAGAGCCCGGAGGCTAGTGGTTCGTGCGCTCGCGGTGTACCCCGGGCTTTGGTGCCATGTGTTACGCACTCCCGGTCGCCCGATGCGCTACGCAGCTGCGCCCAGGCGGCGTGCGGTCTTCGCGCCTGCGAGAATCCCGCAGCTGGGTTGCCCCTATTGCGACCGGAGACAAGCGCAGTGAAGCGATTCGCGCCTCACGATTCGGGTGAGGAAGCCCGTGCGTTGATCGCGCGGCGCTTCCTGATGGTCTCGGGCGTGGTGTTCACGTTGGCCGCGCTGCTGCTGGCCACCACCACGCTGCGCATCACGTTCCGCCCGCTGGTCGTGGGCTGCTTCGCGGCCGGCGCGGTGATCTCGCTGCTGGCCACGCGCTGGCGCGGCGCGGCGGCGCAACGCGCCGTGCTGGGGGTCAACATCGGTGCCCTGTTGCTGGTAAGTTTCTACGCGCACCAGAGCCAGCTCGGAGTCAACGCGCCGGTGATCGCGTTCGTCACGCTGCTGCCCATGGTCCTGTGCGCGGCGGTCAGCGTGCGCGCCGGCGTCTCCGCCACCCTGATCGGCGTGTCGGTGATGGCCTTCCTGGCCTGGGAGGAACACGCCGGCGCCATCGGCGGGGCGACGCTGCTGACCGACCTGCCGGTCGGACGTCGCCTCGTCAACCACCTCCTGCTGGCCGGCGCGGGCCTGGCCTGCGGCGTGATGCTGGCGCGCGCGATGGCGCTGCATCAGCGGGCCAGCGAAGAGCGCCAGGCGCGCTACCGCGAGCTGTTTGCAGCCTCGCCGCTGGCGCTTGTGGTGCACCGTGACTGGCGCGTGATCGATGCCAACGCGGCGGCGGTGCGCTTGTTCGGCTACCCCGATCTGGCCACGATGCGGGAGTACCCGCTGTTGCCGCACCTGGAGGCCGACAAGCATGCGCTGGCACGGCAACGCATGCTCGCAGTGCGCTCGGGCGAACGCCTGCCGCCGACGGTGTACCGCGCCCGCACGCACGATGGCCGGGCGGTGATCCTGCGCGCCACCGCCACCCGCCTGTCGGCGGACGAGGACGCGGTGCTGTCGATCTTCGACGACATCAGCGAGCTGCACAACGCGCAGGACGCGCTGCTGCGATCGCAGACCACGCTGTCACACCTGGTGGCCACCAGCCCCGACCTGATCACGCTGACCGATCTCGAGACCGGCCGCTACGTGATGGTCAACGACACCTTCACGCGCATGTCGGGTTATTCGCGCGACGAGGCGATCGGCCACACCGCCCTCGAGCTGGGCATCTGGACCGATCCCGAGCAGCGCGCCGCTTTCGTGGCGGCGCTGCGCGAGCGCGGCACGGTGGCCGATTGGCCGCAGCAGTTCGTCGCACGATCGGGCGAGCGGTTTTCCCTGCTGTTGTCGGCCGCGCAGTTCGAGCTCGAGGGCCAGCGCTACCTCGTGCTCAACGGGCGCGACATTTCCGATTCCGAACGCACGCGGCTGGCGCACGAGGCGGTGCTGCAGAACGCCTCGCTCGGCATCGCCTTCACGCGCGAGCAGAAGTTTGTGCAGGCCAATCCGGCCCTCGAGCAGATGCTCGGCTGGGCGCCCGGCACGCTCACCGGTCAGCCCGGACGCGTGGTGTGGGGCAGCGATGCCGAATACGCCGAGGTCGGCGCCAAGATCGGACCGGACCTCGCGCGCGGCCAGTCGGTGGAGTTCGTGCGCGAACTCAAGCGCCGCGACGGCAGCGTGTTCTGGTGCCGCATGCTGGCCAAGGCGGTCGATCCCAGGCATCCCATGGGCGGCGGCACGATCTGGATCGTCGAGGACATCACCGAGCGGCGCCGCACCGATCAGGCGCTGGCCAAGGCGCGCGACGATGCCGAGGCGGCCAATCGCGCCAAGAGCGCGTTCCTCGCCAACACCAGCCACGAGATCCGCACGCCGCTCAACGGCCTGGTGGGTCTGGCACGGCTGGCGCGTCGGCCCGAAGTCGACGAGGCGCGGCGCAGGCAGTATCTGGACCAGATCGGCGACAGCGCCGAAACGCTGACTGCGGTGATCTCCGATGTGCTCGACCTGTCCAAGATCGAGGCCGGACGCCTGCTGATCGAGCAGGTGGCCTTCGATCTCGCGTCACTGCTCCACTCATTGGGCCGCGTCTACGGCACGCTGGCCGATGCGCGTGGATTGGCCTACCGGCAGACCATCCGCAGCGAGCTGCCGCGCCGTGCGCTCGGTGATCCGGTGCGCCTGCGCCAGATCCTGACCAACTACCTGAACAACGCGCTCAAGTTCACGCGCGACGGCCACATCGCGCTGCTGGCCACCGCGCCGCGCGCCGGCTGGCTGCGCGTGGAGGTGAGCGACACCGGGCCCGGCATCGATGCGGACGTGCAGGCGCGCCTGTTCACGCCGTTCACGCAGGCCGACCAGTCGACCACGCGCCGCTTCGGCGGCACCGGGCTCGGGCTGTCGATCTGCCGCGAGCTGGCGCACCTGATGCGCGGCGAGGTCGGGGTGCAGAGCCGCCTGGGCCACGGCAGCACGTTCTGGGTCGAGCTTCCGCTGCCGGCCGCGACGTCGCAGGACGCCGACACCGGCTTCGGCGTCGAGGGCGACACCAGCCCGCTGGAAGGCGCGCGTGTGCTGATGGCCGAGGACAACGCCGTCAACATGACGATCGCTGTGGCGATGCTCGAACAATGGGGCGTCGTGGTGTCCCAGGCGGCCGACGGCGCGCAGGCGCTCGAGGCGGTGGCGCAGGCCGAACGCGCCGGCCAGCCGTTCGATGCCGTGCTGATGGACGTGCACATGCCGGTGATGAGCGGGTACGAAGCCACCCGGTTGCTGCGCCAGCGGCATGATCCCGAAACGCTGCCGATCATCGCCCTCACTGCAGCCGCACTCACCTCGGAGCGCGAACTCGCGCTCGATGCGGGCATGAACGACTTCCTGACCAAGCCGATCGACGCGCAGCGCCTGCGCGACACGCTCGGCGCCACGCTGGATGCACGCCGCGCCGCGCGCCTTGCCGAGGGCTGACGCGCGACCGTGAGCGCTCAGAACCGGGTCGGCAGCTCGTCGTTGGCGGCGCCGCCGTCGCCGCGTGCGGCGCGCGCGGAAAAGCCCGCCCGGCCCTGCGCGTTGTGCAGCGCGGCCTGGCTGCCGGCCAGTCGCAACAGCGTTTCGGCGTCGCGGCCGTCGCCCGGGTAACGCGCCACACCGGTGCCGACCGCCACGACGATGTCCTGCCCGGCCACGTGCAGCGGCCGCCGCAGGCTTTCGCTCAGCTTGGCCGCGACTCGGTCGCCGTCGGCCACGTCGTCGATCCATGCCAGCAGGACGGCGAAGCGATCGGCGCCCAGCGCAGCCACCACGTCGCTCGCGCGCAGGCCGGAACGCAGCCGCACCGCGATCTTGCGCCGCAGCACATTGGCAGACTCCGCACCCCATGTCGCCTCGGCCGAAACCAGGCCGTCGATGCGCAGCACGAGCAGCGCCATCGGCGCCGGTTCCCGCTCGCGCAGCGCGAGCAGGTGCGTCATGTGTTCCATCAGCTGCGCGTGGTTCGGCAGTCCGGTGCGCAGATCGGTTGCATGGGCGCGCCGCGCCGCCAGCTCGAGGCGCTTGCGTTCCACCGATTGGCGCAGCGCCAGTGCGATGCGTGCGGCGCCCGCTTCGCGCAGCGGCACCACCTCCTGTACACCGAGCTGCAGCAGCCGCGACACGTCGTTGCCGCCCGGCTCGGGCATCAGCACCACCAGTGCCATGTCGAGCGCGGCCAGCGACAAGGCGTTCCACTGCAGCAGCGCATGCATCTGCGGCGCCGTGTTGACCTGCAGCAGCAGCGCGTCAAAACGGCTTTGTTGCATGTGCCGCGCCACGTCATCGAGTCCGGCACAGGCCTGGACGACGAACGGCCCGAGCGCCGACGTGGCGAGGTCGGGCGCTGGAGCGCCTTCAACCAGCAGCTGGATGGGGCTCACTGGGTACCTTCGGGCTTCGCCCTCCGGTCTTCGCCCCTTCGGGCGGCCGGGCGGGTCTCAGGGCATCTGGAGCGGGCGATGGGAATCGAACCCACGTCTTGAGCTTGGGAAGCTCAGGTCCTGCCATTGAACGACGCCCGCAGTGCCGGCGATTCTAGTCGAGGGGACCCTGCATAGAATTCGCGCCATGCCGCTGCCCGCATCCGCCGCCTCGCGCCTTGCAGCGTGGGGCCTGTGGCTGGTGCTGGCGCTGCAGGGCTGCGCCAGCCTGCCGGGCAGCGTGGAGCGCAACGCCAGCTTTGCGTTCGCTGACACCGCCGACACGCCGCTGGCGCGCATCGCCAGCGCGTCGACGCCCGAGACCGAGCACACGCGTTCGGGCTTTCGCGTGCTGCCCAGCGGCGACTACTCGCTCGACGCCCGCATCGCGCTGGCGCGGCGCGCCACGCGTTCGATCGATGCACAGTACTACCAGGTGCACGACGACGGCGTCGGCCATCGCTTCCTGCGCGAGTTGCGCGACGCCGCGGCGCGCGGCGTGCGCGTGCGGCTGCTGCTCGACGACTTCTACACCACCGGCCACGACGCGCTGTACACCGACTTCGCGGCGCACGACAACGTGGAGGTGCGTCTGTTCAACCCGTTGCCGTCGCGTTCTGTCTCCATCACGCGGCGCGTGCTGGCCTCGCTGCACGAGTTCGGCCGCATCAACCAGCGCATGCACAACAAGCTGTTCGTGGCCGACAACACGCTGGCGGTGGTCGGCGGGCGCAACATCGGTGACGAGTACTTCATGTCGGGCAGCGCGGCCAACTTCGTCGACCTCGACGTGCTGGCCGGCGGCGCGGTGGTGCGCCAGCTCTCGGGCGCCTTCGACGCCTACTGGAACAGCGAACACAGCTATCCGATCGGCAGCATCGCCCGCCTTGCGGCCGACCCGGCATCGGCGCGGCACAGCTTTGCGCGGCGCGTGCAGGCGCAGTCGGGCGAGTGGACGGTCGAGCCGCGCGACCTGTTCGGGCGCGCCAGCGTCGCGCGCGAGCTCGACGACGGCCGGCTCAGCCTGCACCACGCGCCGGCGCGCGTGCTGGTCGATCCGCCCGACAAGGTGGGACGCAAGCGAAGCCAGTCCGCCGAGGGCACCGCGTTCTTCGAGGCGGTCCAGATGATGCGCGCCGCGCGCTCCGAGGTGCTGATGGCGTCGCCCTACTTCATCCCGGGCGAGCTCGGTGTCCGGCTGCTGCGCGAGACGGTCGGCCACGGCGTGCGCGTCAGCGTGCTCACCAACGCGGCCGACGCCACCGACGAGCCGCTGGTGCACTTTGCCTATGCGCGCTACCGGCATGAGATGCTGCGCGCCGGCGTCGAGATCCACGAGCTCGGCGGACAGCTGGTCGCGCAGTCCAACGACCTCGGCATCTTTCGCTCCTCGGCCGTGCGGCTGCATGCCAAGGTCGGGGTGATCGACCGGCGCTGGGTGCTGGTCGGTTCGATGAACCTCGATGCGCGCTCAGCGCGTGCCAACACCGAGGTGAGCGTGTCGATCGAAAGCCCGGTGCTGGCCAACGAGCTGTCGAGCCTGGTGGAGCGCGGCGGACATCTGGCCGGCGCCTACAAGCTGCGGTTGGCGGCGGACGGCGACCACATCGAGTGGGTGTCGCGCAACGGCGAGCAAGAAGTGGTCACGCGCGCCGAGCCCGGCGCAACGCCGCTGTCGCGGCTGTGGCTGTGGATGCTGTCGCACTTCGTCAGCGAAGACCTGCTGTAGAGGCCGTGGACGAGCCCGTGCACGAACGCCGCGTGCGCAGCTACGTGCTGCGCGCCGGCCGCATGGGCAGCGGCCAGCAGCGCGCGCTGCGCGAACTGGCGCCGAACTACGTGCTGCCGTTCACCGGCCGGCCGCTCGACGCCGCCGCGGCATTCGGCCGCGTGGCACCGCTGATCCTCGAGATCGGCTTCGGCATGGGCGACGCCACGGCCGCGATCGCAGCCGCATCGTCGCAGCTCGACTTTCTCGGCGTCGAGGTCCATGCGCCGGGCGTCGGCGCGCTGCTGCAGCACATCGAAGCGCGCCGGTTGCGCAACGTGCGCATCGTGCAGCACGACGCCGTGGCCGTGCTCGAGCAGATGCTGTCTCCCGCATCGCTGGCCGGCGCGATGGTGTTCTTCCCCGACCCCTGGCCGAAGAAACGGCACCACAAGCGACGATTGATCCAGGCGCCGCTGGTGTCGCTGCTGGCATCGCGCCTTGCCGCCGGCGCCACGCTGCACCTGGCCACCGATTGGGCGCCGTACGCGCAGCAGATGCTCGAGGTGTTGAGCGCCGAGCCGTTGCTCGTCAACACGGCGCAGGGCTTTGCACCGCGGCCCGCGTACCGGCCGCTGACCAAGTTCGAGCGCCGTGGCGACCGGCTCGGCCAACCGGCGCAGGATCTGGTGTTCCGACGTCGCTGAGCCCTACTCGGCCCATTCGACCCATCCGCCCCAGGCGGTGGCCAGCACGACGATGCCGAACGCGATGCGGTACCACGCAAACGGCACGAAGGTGTGCGTGGCGATGTAGCGCAGCAACCAGCGCACGCAGGCATAGGCGCAGACGAACGACACCACGCCGCCGACCGCGAACACCGGCCAGTCGGCGGCCGAGAGCAACGCGCGCTCCTTGTACAGGCTGTATGCGCCGGCGCCCATCAGCGTGGGAATCGCGAGGTAGAAGCTGAATTCCGTGGCTGCCGCGCGCGACAGCCCGAACAACATGCCGCCGATGATGGTGGCGCCCGAGCGGCTGGTGCCGGGAATCATCGCCACGCACTGCGCGAGGCCGACCTTCAGCGCATCCCACGGTGTCATCGCGTCGACCGAGTGAATGTGCGCTCTGGAGGCCGGCCGGCGCTCGGCCCACAGGATGATCAGTCCGCCGAGCACGAAACTGGCGGCCACCACCGGCGCGTTGAACAGGTGGGCCTTGATCGCCTTGCCGAGCAGCAGTCCGAGCAGCACCGCCGGCGCGAAGGCGATCGCCACGTTGATCACGAAGGCACGCGCCTGCGCGCTGCTGGCCAGGCCGGTCACCGTGTCGCGCAAGCGCTGCCAGTACACCAGGATCACGGCCAGCATCGCGCCGCTTTGGATCGCGATGTCGAACACCTTGGCCTTGTCGTCGTGCATGCCGAGCAGGCTGCCGGCGAGGATCAGGTGCCCGGTGGACGAAATCGGCAGGAACTCGGTCAGGCCTTCGACGATGCCCATCACCGCCGCCTTGCCCAACAACACGATGTCCACGCCGTCCCTCCACGCCAAAAAGCAGCCGCGCATGATACGGGCCGCCCCTGTGCTGAGCTGGCGGCCTCCGCCCGGTTGACCGCACCCGATCGCGGGGCTACATTACTGACCGGTCAGTCATTAACTCATGAACGACACCACCTCGACGTCCCGTCGGCGCCTCAAGGAGGCCCGTCCGCAACAGCTGCTCGACGCCGCCTTGGAGCTGTTCGTCGAAAAGGGCTTCGCCGCCACGCGTGCCGAAGAGGTGGCGCAGCGTGCCGGCGTTTCCAAGGGCACGCTCTACCTCTACTACCCCAGCAAGGAAGAACTGCTCAAGGCGGTGATCCGCGAGCACCTGTCATCGCGCATCGCCGCCGGCGCGGCGGCGGCTGAACAGCACCGCGGGCCGGTGGCCGAGCTGTTGCGCGAGGTGTTCAGCCGCTGGTGGCTCGAAGTGTTCGACAGCCCCACTTCGGGCGTGTTCAAGCTGGTGATCACCGAGGTGCGCAACTTCCCCGAGATCGCCGAGTTCTACCTCAACGAGGTGATCCGCCCCGCCGAGGAGCTGGTTGCGGGGATCGTCCAGCGCGGGATTCACAGCGGCGAGTTCGAGTCGCTCGACATCCCGAACGTCGTGCACTCGCTGTGCCTGCCGATGGTGATGCTGTGCGTGCACAAGCACTCGGTGGGCGCCTGCACCGAGCACCGCGTCGGCTTCGAGCCGCACGAGTTCGTGCGCGCGCACGTCGACCTGATCGTGCGCGGCTTGCTGCGCACGCGCGGCGCGCGTCGCGCAGCCGCGGCATGAGCCGCCAGGCCCCGCTCCCAAGGCGAATTCCGGAGGCTGCAGGCCGGAGGATGCCCAATGAGCCGCTGCGAAGGCGAGTTCCGGAGCGCGCAGCGCGAAGGATGCCGAGTGCCCCGTGTCCGGGGCCATAGAATTTGCGGCTTTGACTTGAACCGGCCCGAGCCATGAACGTCGAACAAGCGCGCTTCAACATGATCGAGCAGCAGATCCGGCCGTGGAACGTGCTCGATCCCGCCGTGCTGGAGTTGCTGGCGCTGGTGCGGCGCGAAGACTTCGTGCCGCCGGCGTATCGCGCGCTCGCCTTCGTCGACACCGAGGTGCCACTGCCCGAGGGCCAATGCATGCTGGCGCCCAAGGTGGAGGCCCGCATGCTGCAGGAGCTCAACCTGCAGCGCCACGAGCGCGTGCTCGAGGTCGGTGCCGGCTCGGGCTTCATGGCTGCGCTGCTGGCGCACCGCGCGCGCTCGGTGATCAGTCTGGAGATCCAACCCAGTCTGGCCGCCATGGCCAGCCGCAACCTGCAGCGCGCCGGCATCGGCAACGCCAAGGTGCGCGAGGCCGACGGCGCGCGCGGCCTGCCCGATGAAGCGCCGTTCGACGCCATCGTGCTGTCCGGCTCGACGCACGCGGTGCCGCAGGCGCTGCTGCAGCAGCTCGCGCCCGGCGGGCGCATGTTGGCCATCGTCGGCGACGAGCCGGTGATGCGCGCGGTGCGCGTGCAGCGCCTGGCCGATTCGCGTTTCGAGACGCAGGATCTGTTCGACACCGTGGCGCCGCGCCTGCGCGGCTTCGACGAACCGAGCCGGTTCCACTTCTGACTCGTGAGCGAACCGTGCCTCACTGCTGACGAGGACCGTCCGTCGTCGCCCGCCCACCGGCCACGCCCGCCAAACGGCGGTGCATCGCCTGCGCCTTGCGGCGCCGCCTGCGCACCACGTACAACGCCCGCCTTGTTCCAGCCACTTCCGTCGCGATTGCCCGATCCCCAAGGACGCACCACCATGACGCCTGCGCCGACGCGCCGTTTCCTCCCGCCCGCTGCCGCTGCCGCTGCCGCTGTCGCGCTCGCGCTGCTGCCTGGCCTCGCCGGAGCACAGAGCCTGCGCGAGCTGTACGACGCGGCACGCGCCTACGACGCCACTTATCTGGCGGCGCGCGCGTTGCACGACTCGGCGCAATACCGCGTGGGCCAGGCCGAGGCCGCCAACAAGCCCAACGTCGGCCTGACCGCCAATGCCACGCGCACCGACGCCGACGTGCCGGCCACCGTGAGCGGCGGCGTCACCATCCCCAACACGGCGGGTCACCGCTACAGCAACCGCATCGACGCCGGCGTCAACGCCTCGCAGTCGCTGTACAACCGGACCAACAGCGTCGTGATCGAGCAGGCGCGCCGCGCCTACGAGGTGGCGCACGCCGACCTCGAGACCGCCGAGCAGGACCTGATCGTGCGCGTGGCGCAGGCTTATTTCGACGTGCTCGCGGCACAGGACACGCTGTCGACCGCGCAAGCCGGCAAGAAGGCCATCAGCGAGCAGCTCGCGTCGGCCAAGCGCAACTTCGAGGTCGGCACCGCCACCATCACCGACACGCGCGAGGCCCAAGCTCGCTTCGATCTGGCCACCGCCCAGGAGATCGCGGCCGAGAATGACCTGCGCACCAAGCGCATCGCGCTCGACCAGCTGGTGGGCCGCAGCGGCGTGGCGCCAAAGCCTCTGGCCGCGCCGGTGGTGTTGCCCGAGGCCACGCCGTCGGACGTGGGCGTGTGGGTCAACAACGCCGACCAGCAGCACCCGCTGGTGCGCAAGACGCGGCTGGCGCTCGACATCGCCAAGCTGGAGACCGAACGCGCGCGCGCCGCCGAAAGCCCGACGCTCGACCTGGTGGGCACGGTGGGCGCCAACCGGACCACCGGCACTGCCACGCCGACACCCGGCAACACCACCAGCGCCGCCATCGGCGTGCAGCTGCGCATGCCGCTGTACACCGGCGGCCTGACACAAAACCGCATCAAGGAGACGCTGTCGCTGGAAGAGAAAGCGCGCAACGACCTCGAGGCCGCGCGCCGCGGCGTGGCGCAGGGCACACGGGTGGCGTTCTTCGGCCTGCAGTCGGGGCGCGCGCAGGTCAGCGCCCTGGAAGCCGCCGAGTCGTCGAGCAAGCTGGCGCTGGAAGCCACGCAGCTCGGCTATCGCGTCGGCGTGCGCGTGAACCTCGACGTGCTGAACGCGCAGACCCAGCTCTACCAGACGCAGCGCGACCTGGCGCGGGCGCGCTATGACGTGGTGGTCAACGGGCTGCGGCTGCGTCAGGCGTCCGGGCAGTTGCGCGCCGAAGACGTCAACGCGGTCAACACGCTGCTGGAGCGCTGACCCAATCGCTGCGCGTTTCGTCAGCCACTGAGTCCGGCGGACGGCGTCGGCCGCCCGCCTCGGCGCGGTCGCGGTTTTACGCAACTTTGCGCCGCCGCTGCACGCGGCCGATCGCCGCGGTGGAATACTGCCGCGCCATGGCAGCCACCCTGCAGGCCGCGATCGCCGCCCACCGCTTCGGCCTCGGCGAACCGGATCTCGCGCCAATCGGCAGCGATGCGCAAGGCTGGCTGCTGCAGCAGATCGGCCCGGCCGACGTGCAACGCGGCGACGCGCTGCCCGACGCGGCCGAAGGCCTGCGGCGACACGATGCCTACCTCAAGGCGCTGCGCGAACGCGGCTCCGGCACCAGCGCGGCGATGGCCGACGCCAGGCCGTTCGAGCAGCGCTTCGTCGAGCACTTCCGCGCGCTGGTGCAGGCCGACCAGAGCGCTCGCCTGAGCACCGCCGCCACGACGCTACGACCGTTCGCCGAGCGGCTGGCACTGTTCTGGTCCAATCACTTCACCGTGTCTTCGGTCAAGGGCGCGGCGCGCGGCCTGGTCGGCGCATTCGAACGCGAGGCGATCCGTCCGCACATCGCCGGCTCGTTCCAGCAACTGCTGCTGGCGTCCACCCGGCACGCGACGATGCTGCGTTACCTCGACAACGCGCTCTCGGCGGGCCCCAACTCGCGTTTCGTGGCGCGGCTGGCGCGCCGCCAGGCCGACGGCATGGTGCCGCGCATCACCGGACTGAACGAGAACCTTGCGCGCGAGGTGCTGGAGTTGCACACGCTCGGCGTCGACGGCGGCTACACGCAGGCCGACGTCACCGCCTTCGCCGCCGTGCTCACCGGCTGGCGCGCGCCGCGCCTGCCGCGCGGCGATGAAACGAGCTTCTTCGATGCCACCTGGCACGAGCCCGGCACGAAGACGGTGCTCGGCAAGCGCTACCGGGAAGGCCCGCAGGCACTGCACGACGTGCTGAACGACCTGAGCACGCACCCTTCGACCGCGCGTTTCGTCGCCACCAAGCTGGCACGCCATTTCGTGGCCGACGAGCCGCCGCCGACACTGGTGGATCGGTTGGCGCGCACCTTTCGCGACAGCGCGGGACATCTGCCGGCGCTGTACAGCGAGCTGGTGAAGGCGCCCGAGGCCTGGCTGCCGCAGCCGGCCAAGCTGAAGACGCCGGAGGAGTTCGTCATCTCGACCGCGCGTGCGCTGCGTGCCGGCGACATGATGTTCACGCGCGGACGCGATGCCGGGGTTGCGCTCATGGGCCAGCCGGTGCAGCGCGCGCCCTCGCCCGCCGGCTGGCCGGATCGGGCCGAAGAGTGGCTCGGGCCCGACGCGTTGTGGAAGCGGCTCGAGTGGGCCACACGCGTCGGCGAGCGCGCCGGCCGGCTGGTCGATGCGCGCGCGCTCGGGGTCACGGCGTTCGGCCCGATGTGGAGCGCATCGAGCGCGCGCCACGTCGAGCGCGCCGCCGACGGGCCGCAGGCGCTCACGCTCCTGCTGATGGCGCCCGAGTTCCAGCGCAGGTGACGAGGTCCGGCCCATGAACGCACGCAGAGAATTCATCGGCGCGTTGTTGAGCGGTGCGGCGCTGGCGCCCTGGAGCCAGTTGAGCCTGGCCGGCCAGGCGCGCGAGAACGAGCCGCGTCTGGCGCTGATCATGCTGCGCGGCGGGCTCGACGGCCTCACCGCGGTGCCGCTGCCCCGTGATGAATCGTTTGTTGCCGCGCGCGGTCCACTGGCGCGACTGCCGGCGCCCGCGCTGCCGCTGCAAGACCCGTTCGCGCTGCACCCCGCGCTGGCCGAGATGCACACGCTGTACGGCCGCGGCGAGCTGCTCGTGGTGCACGCCACCGGTCTGCCGTACCGCGAACGGTCGCATTTCGATGCGCAGCAGCTGCTCGAATCGGGCGGCGCAAAGCCGCACGCAGTCACCACCGGATGGCTCGGCCGCGCGCTGGCCACCAACGGGCGCAAAGGCATGGCGCTGCAGACCGCGGTGCCGCTGGTGCTGCGCGGCCCGGGCGACATCGACACCTGGGCGCCGTCGGTGCTGCCCGATCCGTCGCTGGACCTGGTGGCGCGCGTGGAACGCCTGTATGCCTCCGATGCACTGCTGGCGCATGCGCTGGCGCGTGCGCGCGCGTTGCGCAGCGACAGCGCGATGGCCGATGCCGCGCCGATGGTGGGCGGCGCCGGGCAGCGGGCGCAGGCGGTGGCGCTGGCGCGCCGCGCCGGCGAGTTTTTGTCGGCGCCCGATGGGCCTCAGGCTGCGGTGCTCGAGCTCGGCGGCTGGGACAGCCACGCGAACCAGGCGCTGCCGCAAGGCGCGTTGAGCAACAACCTCAAGCTGCTCGATGCGATGGTGGCGTCGCTGCGCGACGCTCTGCAGGGATCCCGCGACACGTGGTCGCGCACCGTCGTGCTGGTGGTCACCGAGTTCGGCCGCGAGGTGGCGGTCAACGGCACGCAGGGCACCGACCACGGCACCGGCGGCGCCACGTTCGTGCTGGGCGGCGCGGTGCGCGGCGGCCGCGTGATCGCCGACTGGCCGGGCGTGGCGCCAAAGGATCGCTTCGAGGGCCGCGACCTGCGCATCACCACCGATCTGCGCGCCGTGTTCAGGAGCGTGCTGCACGACCACCTGCGCGTGTCACGCACGGCGCTTGATTCCACCGTGCTGCCGGGCACCTCGGCTCTCGAGCCGCTCGACCTACTGCGCGGCTGACGCGCGCGCCGCGTCAGCGCGCGAGTTCGACGCGTGCGCCGCTCGATGCCGGCGCGCCGATGCGCGCGCCGGCCAATTGCACGATGCGTTCGGCCATGCGCCTGGCGGCACCCTTGTGCATCTGCGCGAACGCACCGGCGCGCTCGGCCCATTGCGCATGCAGCGTGTCGCGCGTGAGCTCGATCGCGCGCGCCACGCCTTGCTCGATGTCGGCCACACGCAGCGCCGCGCCGGCGCCCACGGCCTGCTCGGCGGCCTGCTCGAAGTTGAAGGTGTGCCGGCCCATCACCACCGGGCAGGCGCAGGCGGCCGCTTCGATCAGGTTCTGTCCGCCGAGCGGCGCAAAGCTGCCGCCGAGCAATGCGACGTCCGACGCCGCGTAGTACAGCGGCATCTCGCCAAGCGAGTCACCGAGCCACACGTCGGCCTCCTGCGCGGCCGGCGGCGGTGTTTCCGTCCACCGACTGCGGCGCTCGAGGCTCAAGCCGGCATCGCGCACGATCTGCGCCACGGCGTCAAAGCGCTGCGGATGTCGCGGCACCAGCAGCAGCAGCGGTCGCGGCGCCGCGTGCGCCTGCCACGACCGCAGCAGCGGCTGTTCCTCGCCCTCGCGGCTCGACGCCATCATCACCACCGGGCGCTGCAGGGCCGCGCGCCATTGGCGGCCGCGCGCCACCAGCGCCGCATCGGGCGCCATGTCGAACTTGAGATTGCCGCTCACCTCGACCTCGCGTCCGCCGGCCGCGCTCAGCCGCGTTGCATCGTCTTGCGTCTGTGCGAGCACCAGGTCGAGCGCGCGCGCCGCCGGCCCCAGCAAGGCCGACAGCCGCCGGCCCTTGCGGGCGCTGCGTTCGCTCAGGCGCGCGTTGGCCAGCACCATCGGCACGCCGGCCTCGTGCGCCTGCAGGATCAGATTGGGCCAGACCTCGGTTTCCATCAGCACGCCCACCGCGGGCCGGTGCCGCTGCACAAAGCGCCGTGTCGCGCCGGGTGTGTCGTAGGGCAGCCAACACTGGTGGTCGCCGGCGCGCAGCAGCGCCGCACCGGCCTCGCGTCCGGTGGCCGTGCCGTGCGTGAGCAGGATCCTCACGCCCGGCACGCGTGCGCGCACGGCATCGACCAGCGCCGACGCGGCGCGCGTCTCGCCGAGCGAGACCGCATGCACCCACACCGCACCCGGCGCGCTCGCCGCCCCCCATCCCAGGCGCTCGCCCCACGCCTGCCGATAACCCGGCTCGCGGCGACCCCGCCACCACAGGCGCACAAAGACCAGCGGCAGCAGCAGCCGCAAGAGCAAGGACCAAAGCAGGCGCGCAGTCATGAACGGGCCGTCTCGGCCGCGCGCCAACGTGGCGCCCGCGTTCCGTCGACCAAGTGGACACCGCGGATCCGGCTTTGCCGGTCCGCTGGTGGCGCCCCCTTGAGGGGGAGGCGGGCGCCAGCCCGCCTCGGGGGTGGGCCGCTTTCAATCAATGCGCCGCGCTCGCGAACTGCGCGTCGGGCTTGACCGCGCGCAGCGCCGTCATGAAGGTCTGCTGGATGCGCTGCAGCGCCTTCTCGGTGTGGCCCTCGAAGCGCAGCACCAGCACCGGCGTGGTGTTGCTGGCGCGCACCAGGCCGAAGCCATCGGCATAGTCGGCTCGCACGCCGTCGATGGTGATGATCTCTTCGGCGCCCTCGAAGCTCGCCTGCGCGCGCAACGACTCGATCACGCGGTGGGGCTCGCCTTCCGCGCAAGGCACGTTCAGCTCCGGCGTGCTGTACGACGTGGGCAGCGCATTGAGCACCGCGCTCGGATCGTCGCTGCGCGACAGGACTTCCAGCATCCGCGCCGCCGTGTACATCGCGTCGTCAAAGCCATACCAGCGTTCGTTGAAGAAGATGTGCCCGCTCATCTCGCCGGCGATCGGCGCGCCCTCCTCCTTGAGCTTGGCCTTCATCAGCGAATGTCCGGTCTTCCACATCAGCGGCGTGCCGCCGTGGGCGCGGATGTCGGCGGTGAGGCGCTGGCTGCACTTGACGTCGTAGATGATGGTCGCGCCCGGATGGCGCGCCAGCACGTCGCGCGCCAGCAGCATCAGCTGCCGGTCGGGGTAGATGATGTGGCCGTCGCGCGTGACCACGCCCAGGCGGTCGCCGTCGCCGTCGAACGCCAGGCCCAGCTCGGCTTCGGTGGCGTGCACGACCTTGATCAGGTCGGCCAGGTTCTCCGGCTTGCTCGGATCCGGATGGTGATTCGGAAAATCGCCGTCGACGCGCGAGTACAAATCGATCACGTCGCAGCCGAGCGCGCGCAGGATGCCGGGCCCGGAGGCACCGGGAATGCCGTTGCCCGAATCGACCACGATCTTCATGCGCCGCGCGAGCTTGCAGTCGCGCACGATGCGCTGCGTGTACTCGGCCAGGATCTGCAGGTTGCCGAGGCGGCCCGGGCCCGTGGCGTAGTCCTCGCGCTCCATGCGATCACGCAGGCGCTGGATCTCTTCGCCATAGATGGCGCGGCCGGCCAGCACCATCTTGAAACCGTTGTAGTCCTTGGGGTTGTGGCTTCCGGTCACCTGGATGCCCGAGCGACAGCCGTGCTGGCTGCGCGTGGCCGCCACGTAGTAGAGCATCGGCGTGGTCACCGCGCCGAGGTCGACCACGTCGAGTCCGGTCGATGCCAGGCCGCGGGCCAGCGCCGCGCACAGCCCGGGGCCCGACACGCGGCCGTCGCGCCCGATCACCACCGCGCGCTCGCCCTCGGCGACCGCTGCGCTGCCGAACGCACGGCCAAGGTGCTCGGCGAAGTGTTCGTCGATGGTCTGACCGACGATGCCGCGGATGTCGTAGGCCTTGAAGACGGAAGCTGCGGGATTCATGAAGACTCGAAGGGTGAAAGCCCGGCGATTGTAGGCAGCGCAAGCTGCAACAAGCCCCTTTGGTGTCGCCGGCCGTCGATGCGTCGCCCGCGGCATGCCCTGCGGCGCATCCGCTGTCCGCACCGGCCGAAGGCACAGGTCCGAAAATGGCGAGTGCGCAACCCGCACCTGCCGAACAATAACCACCATGACCTTGCACGACGACGCTGCCTACCGCGCGATCACCACGCACGATGCCCGTTTCGACGGCCGCCTCTTCGTCGGCGTGACGACCACGCGTGTGTATTGCCGTCCGGTGTGCCGCGTGCGCATGCCGCGGCGCGAGAACTGCCGCTTCTTCCCCAATGCCGCGCTGGCCGAGGCGCACGGCTTCCGGCCGTGCCTGCGTTGCCGTCCGGAGCTGGCACCGGGACTTTCGCTGATGGACTCGTCGCAGACGCTGGCGCAGCAGGCGGCACGCTCGATCGAGCAGGCGGCGCATGACGGCAGCGAGCTGAGCATGCCGCGTCTGGCGGCACGCCTGGGTGTCACAGACCGCCACCTGCGCCGCATCTTCCAGCAGCACGTGGGCGTGGCGCCGATCGACTACCTGACCACGCAGCGCCTGCTGCTGGCCAAACAGCTGCTCACCGACACCGCGCTGCCGGTGACGCAGGTGGCGCTGGCCAGCGGCTTCTCGAGCCTGCGCCGCTTCAACGCCGCGTTCGTCGAGCGCTACCGCATGAACCCGACGGCGCTGCGCCGCCGCGCCACCACCGACGATGCCGAAGCCGCGCCGCAGACCGCGCTGAAGCTGCGCCTGGCGTACCGGCCGCCGTACCAGCACGACGCGATGCTCGGCTTCTTCGCCGCGCGCGCGCTGCCGGGCATCGAATCGCTCGATGCGCACGGCATGCGCCGCACCATCGCGCTGCCGCATCGCGGCCGGCTGCTGCCGGGCTGGATCGCGTGGCGCTTCATGCCGCAGCGCCACGAGGTCGAGCTGGCCATCGCGCCGGAGTTGGCGCCGGCCGCCGGTGCGCTGGTGCAGCGCACGCGCCAGGCGCTCGATCTCGACGCCGATCCCGCGCGCATCGACAGCGTGCTCGCCGCAATGCCGTTCGAACCGCGCCCGGGACTGCGGCTGCCGGGCTCGTTCGACGGCTTCGAGACCGCGGCGCGCGTCGTGCTCGGCCAGCAGGTCACGGTGAAGTCTGCACGCACGCTCACGATGCGCCTGGTCGAGCGCTTCGGCGCGCCGCTGAAGACGCCGTTTCAGGACCTGCAGCGCCTGTTCCCGCTGCCCGAAACGATCGCCCATGCGGACCCCGATTCGATCGGCAGCCTCGGCATCGTGCGCCAGCGCGTCGGCGCGCTGCAGGCGCTGGCCCGCGCGCTGTGCGACGGCTCGCTCGAGCTGCACCGCGCCGCGCCGCTGCATGACACGCTGGAGCGGCTGCGCGCGCTGCCCGGCTTCGGCGAGTGGACGGCGCAGCTGATCGCGATGCGCGTGCTGGCCTGGCCCGACGCATTCCCGGCCAGCGACATCGGCGTGCTCAACGCCTTGCGCACGCGCGACATCGTGCTGGCGGCCAAGCAGGCCGAAACCTGGCAACCCTGGCGCAGCTATGCAGTGATGCGGCTGTGGCAAGCTCTGGAGGAAACCATATGAAGACCGATCGACTGGTGGCGCAGACGCGCCTGCAATCCCCTGTGGGCCCGCTGACGCTCGCGGCCACCGACGAAGGCCTCGCTTTCCTGCTGTTTGACGAGCCGGTGCACTACCACACCGACCTCGAGGTGCCGGTGGATGCCGACAACCCGTTCATCGCGGCGGCGGCGCGCCAGCTCGAGGGTTATTGGCGGGGCGAGTGCCCGGCGCGCTTCGACGTGCCGCTGGATCTTCAGGGCACGGCGTTCCAGCGCGCGGTGTGGCAGGCGCTGCTGGGCGTGCGGCCGGGCGAGACCAGCACCTATGGCGCGATCGCCAGGCAGGTGGGCGCGCCGCATGCCTCACGCGCCGCCGGCGCGGCGATCGGCCGCAACCCGGTGGCCATCATCGTGCCGTGCCACCGCATCGTCGGCAGCAACGGCTCGTTGACCGGATTTGCGGGCGGACTGCAGCGCAAGGAGCTTCTGCTGCAGCACGAGGGCGCTTTGCTGGTCTAATCATCGATTCGATGAGATCTCGCGATATCGCCGACTTGCTGCTGCTCGCCACGCTGTGGGGCGCATCGTTCCTGTTCATCCGCATCGGCGCGTCGGAATTCGGCCCGGTGACGCTGGCGGCGCTGCGCTGCCTGGGCGCCGCGCTGTTCCTGCTGCCGATCCTGGCGCTGCGCGGCCAGAGCGCTGCGCTGCGCCAGCATTGGCGTGCGCTCGCCTTGATCGGGGTGTGCAACTCGGCGTTGCCGTTCGTGCTGTTCGGCGTGGCGATGCTGGCGATCAATGCCGGCCTGTCGGCGATCTTCAATGCCGCCACGCCGTTATGGGCCGCCGCGATCGGCGCCGTGTGGCTGCACGAGCGGCTGGGACCGATGCGCGTGCTCGGCCTGTTCATCGGCCTGGTCGGCGTGATGGGCCTGGCCTGGGACAAGGCCGGCTTCACCGCCAACGAACACGGTGTCAGCGCGGCGCTGGCAATTGCGGCCTGCCTGGCCGCCACCGCGTGCTACGGCTTCGCCGCCTGCATGGCGAAAAAACGCCTGAGCGGCGTGCCGCCGATGGCCCTGGCCACCGGCAGCCAGTTGTCGGCCGCCATCGCCCTCGCGCTGCCGGCCATCGCCATGCGCCCCACCGCGATGCCCAGCCCTACCGCGTGGATCGCGCTCGCGCTGCTGGCGGTGCTGTGCACCGGCGTGGCCTACATCCTGTACTTCCGCCTGATCGCGCACACCGGTCCCACCAACGCCAGCGCGGTGACGTTCCTGATCCCCGCGTTCGCCGCGTTCTTCGGCTGGCTGTTTCTCGACGAGGCGATCACGCTGTCGATGGTGATCGGCGGCGTGGTGATCCTGGTGGGCACCGCGCTCGCCATGGGCATCGTGCCGCGGCCGAAGCCCGCCGTTCAGGTAGCCTAACGCAGCAACCGAAGCGCCTGATCGAGATCCGCGATCAGATCGTCGGCCGCTTCCAGCCCGATCGAGAAGCGAACCAGATGCCCGTCGTGGCGCGGCGCGTTGCGCAGCGCCTTCAGGTCGTACGGCACCGCGAGGCTCACCGGGCCGGCCCACGAATAGCCGAGCTTGAAGCGCCTCAGGCCGTCGCAGAACGCATCGATCCGCGCCGCCGGCAGCGCCGGGTCCACGATGATCGAGAACAAGCCCGCCGCGTCGCTGCAATGCGCCGCCCAGTGCTCGTGCCCCGGCGCGCCGGGCAGCGCCGGATGCAGCACGTGCTTCACGACAGGATGCTGTCGCAGCCACGCCGCCACCCGGCGCGCCGTGCGGTCCTGCGCACGGTAGCGCAGCTCCAGCGACGGCAGCGAGCGCAACACCAGTTCGGCATCGTTGGCACCCACCCCGGTGCCCAGGCGCATGTGCGCCATCAGCAGCTTCTCGTTGAGCGCGCGCTCGCGCGTGACGACCGAGCCCATCAGCACGTCGCCGCCGCCCGAGGGGTACTTGGTCAGCGCCTGCATGCACAGGTCGACCGCCAGGCCGTCGCCCAGGTCGAACGGCCGCAGCGCGATGCCGCCGCCCCAGGTGTTGTCAAACGCCACCAGCACGCCGCGCTCGCGCGCCACGCGCACCAGCGCGCGCAGATCCGGGAACTCCATCGTGATCGAGCCCGGCGCCTCGATCCATACCAGCTTCGTGCGCTCGCTGAACGCGGCCTCGTAGGCGCGCAGGTCCATCGGGTCGTACAGCTTGTGCGTGATGCCCCAGGACGCGAGCAGCGAGCGCGCCATCTCGCGCGAGGGACCGTACACGTTGTCGGGCAGCAGCAGCTCGTCGCCGGGCTTCAGCAGCGCGATGTTCACGGTGGCGATGGCGCCCAGCCCGCTCGGCGCCAGCGAACAATAGGTGCCGCCTTCCAGCGTGGCGATGCGCTCTTCGAGCGTGAACGTGGTCGGTGTACCGTGCAGCCCGTAGGTGTAGCCGGCCCGGCTGCGCCAGTCGCGCGCACGCAGCGCGGCGACGTTGGGAAAGATCACCGTCGACGCCTTGTACACGCCGACCTGCATCGAGCCGAAGCCGTCGGGCGGCTGGTAGTCGTGATGGATCAGTTGCGTCGACAGCGGCGTGATCGGCTCGGTGGGTTCGCTCATCGGTTCGGGCGTGCTCAAAGGGCTTCGGCGATCAAATCATGGCCTTGCGCCGCGACGACGCGCGCGCGAACGAACTCGCCGACGCGGATCTGCGTCGACGCCTTGGCCGGCGGCAGCAGCCTCACCGTGCCGTCGATCTCCGGCGCGTCGGCGTAGCTGCGTGCACTGCCGCCCTTGCGGCCGAGCTGGGGCGCGTGGTCGACCAGCACCTGCATCGTCGCGCCGACGCGGCGCTCCAGGCGCTCGGCCGACACGGCTTCGGCCACCTGCATGAAACGCGCGCGGCGCTCTTCGCGCAGCGCATCGGGCAGCGCATCGGCCAGCTCGTTGGCCGCCGCCCCCTTGACCGGCGAGTACGCGAAGCAGCCGGCCCGATCGATGCCGGCCTCGCGCACGAACTGCAGCAGGTGGTCGAATTCGGCTTCGGTTTCCCCGGGGAATCCGGCGATGAAGGTGGAGCGCAGCACGAGCTCGGGACAGGCGCGCCGCCACGCCGCGATGCGCTCGAGGTTGCGCTCGCCGCTGGCCGGACGCTTCATGCGCTTGAGCACGTCGGGGTGCGAATGCTGAAACGGCACGTCGAGGTACGGCAGCACGCGGCCGGCGGCCATCAACGGCATCAGCTCGTCGACGTGCGGATACGGGTAGACATAGTGCAGCCGCACCCAGGCGCCATGCGGCTCGGCGAGAAGCGCGAGTTGCTCGCACAGCTCGACCATGCGCGTCTTCACCGGGCGGCCATCGAAGAAGCCGGTGCGGTACTTCACGTCGACGCCGTAGGCGCTGGTGTCCTGGCTCACCACCAGCAGCTCCTTGACGCCGGCATCGAACAGCGCGCGCGCCTCGGCCAGCACATCACCCACCGGCCGCGACACCAGATCGCCGCGCATCGACGGGATGATGCAGAACGTGCAGCGGTGGTTGCAGCCCTCGCTGATCTTCAGGTAGGCATAGTGCCGGGGCGTCAGCTTGATGCCTTGCGGCGGGACCAGGTCGACGAACGGATCGTGCGGCTTGGGCACGTGCACATGCACCGCGTCCATCACCTCCTGCGTCGCATGCGGGCCGGTGACGGCGAGCACCTTGGGATGCACCTGTCGCACGAGGTTGCCACCGCCCTCGCCCGCCTTGGCGCCGAGGCAGCCGGTGACGATGACGCGCCCGTTCTCGGCCAGCGCCTCGCCGATCGTGTCGAGGCTCTCCTTCACCGCGTCGTCGATGAAGCCGCAGGTGTTGACGATCACGAGATCCGCGCCGGCAAAGCTCTTGGCGGTGCGATAGCCCTCGGCGCTGAGTTGCGTGAGGATCAGTTCGGAGTCGGTCAGCGCCTTGGGACAGCCGAGCGAGACGAAGCCGATGGTGGGGGCGCCTTCAGGACCCTCAGGAATACTGGGCATAGCGCATTGTCGCGTACGACCGAGCGAGGCAAAGCCGCGGCCGGGTATGCGCCGGCGCTCGTGCGCAGCGGTCGGCCCTGCGGGCCGACTCCCTTGCGGTGCTCGATCGCATGACCCGCGTCGAAACTCCCGCCGCTCACTTCGTTCGCTGTGGTCGAACAGTCGACGCGAGTCAGATGTTGAAGCGCGCACTGCGTGCGCGCGGCCATGCGCTCTGCGCTCCTCGGCGCCGCACAATGTCGCTGCCGGCGCGCACCCGACCACGGCTTTGCCAGCACCACCGTGGTATTCGTCTAGCAGCACCACGAGCTGTGCTGCGCGGCGGGCGGTGCCCGGGGTGGGCGACTTGTGGGGCAGCGAGGAGCGCAGCAGCCCTCGTGATGCGCGCACCACAGCGAAGTCGGCCCGCAGGGCCGACCGACCCAGTAGGAGCCGCACCCCGGGTACCGCCTGCCGCGCCGCGCCAACGCACCGCGTGCGACCGCCTTCGGACTCGCCCCGCCTACCGCTTCGTCCCCGGAAACCCCGGAAACAAGGCCCCCGCGTTCTTCTGCATCTGTTCCTGCATCTGCTCGAACAGGTTCTTCGACTGCTCGAGGTAGTTGCCCATCAGTCCTTGCATCAGCGGCGCCTGGCCGCTCATGAACTGGGTCCATGCCTCGGGCGTGAATGACTTCGGGTCAAGCACGCCTTGCGCCTGCTCGCTCAACCGGCGCTGCAGCTCCACGAAGCTTTGCAGGTTCTTCTCGAGGTAGGTACCCATCATCCCCTGCATCGCGTGGCCGTAGAAGCGGATGATCTGCGCCAGCGTCTGCGTCGAGAACATCGGCACGCCGCCGGTTTCTTCCTCCAGGATGATCTGCAGCAGGATGCTGCGCGTCAGCTCTTCGCCGGTCTTGGCGTCGCGAACTTCGAACGGCTCGTTGTCGAGCACCATGCGCTTCACGTCGGCCAGCGTGATGTAGCTGCTGGCGCGCGTGTCGTAGAGCCGCCGGTTGGGGTACTTCTTGAGAACGCGCAAGCCCTGGTTCTCCGACCCGGAAGGCGCAGCGCGGCGTGACGCAGGCATCTCGAGAAGCTCCTTGTTGCAGTGCGTGACGATTCTAGGCGCGGCTTTACACGCCCCCCGCCGGGTTTCCCCCCTCGCAGGGCGCCCCCGCGTTCCTGCCACTTGCCACTTGAAACGATTTGGGGCAGGCACATCGATTGCGTTGAGCGCACCAGCCAGCAGTTTCAGGCGCCGCACAACAACCAGGACCTTGCCGGGTCCTCAAGCCGATGAACGCCACCACCGCCTTGCGCCATATCACCCTTCCAGTTCTTGCCATGGCCGCCGTGTTGGCGGGTTGCACCGGGCCCGGGCAGCGCATGGACGTCGTCGCGGCGCGCGCGCCGGGCACCGGCGCGGCGGACATCCGCGAACGCGCCGACGTGTATTCGATCAACGCACGGACGCTGACGCAGCTGCAAGAGAACGAGCAGTCGGCTGCATCGGTGCGCGCGACGCGGCCGGCGGAATTCAAGCCGTACGACGCTCCGTACACCTATGTCGTCGGGCCGGGCGACGAGCTGCGCGTCACCGTGTTCGAGCATCCGGAGCTCACCAATCCCACCGGCACCGCCAACGAATTGTCCGGACGCGTCGTCAATTCTGACGGCAAGATTTTCTTCCCGTATGTCGGCGCGGTTCAGGCGGCCGGCCGCACCGTGCAGGAAATTCAACAGACGATCACGCAAGGTTTGCGCAGCGTGATCAAGAATCCGCAAGTGGATGTGTCGGTCTTCCGCTACCGCAGCCAGCGCGTGGTGGTGTCCGGCGAGGTGAGGAATCCGGGCGCGGTCCCGATCACCGACGTGGCGCCCACGCTCGGTGAAGTGATCTCCGCGGCCGGGGGCCTGACCACCGATGCCGATCTGTCCAACGTCACCGTGACACGCGGCCCGCAGACGGTGACGGCCGATCTGTACGGCTACTTCTATAACGGCGAGCAGGCGCAGAACCTGCGCCTGCAGAGCGGCGACGTCATCAACGTCCCCGACCGCCGCTACAACAAGGTCTTCGTGCTGGGTGAAGTGGGTCGACCCAACACCGTGGTGGCCGCCAACACGGTCGTCACCGGCGGAGCCGGCTCGCTGGTCATGCCGCGTGGCCGCTACTCGCTGGCCGAGGCCCTGGGTGACGTGGGCGGCATCAATCCGCTCACTGCCAATGCGGGCCAGATCTACGTGATCCGCGGCAACACAGGAGCCAAGCCGCAGATCTTCCACCTCAACGCGTCAACCCCCGATGCGATGGTGATGGCCGACCAGTTCAACCTGCGTCGGCGCGACGTCGTGTTCGTCGACTCGGTGCCAGTGGTGCGCTGGTCGCGCATCGTCTCGAACATCCTGCCGACGGCCGACTTCCTGCGCCAGACGCTCAACGACACCACACCGGGCCTGCCGCGCTGACGCGCGCCGCAAACGTTCCAGCATGAACACCCCACGTCACGAAATCGCACCGTTGCCGGTGTTGTCGCCGGTGCCGATGGTGCCGACGATCAACATGATCCCGCCGATGGGCGCCGCGCCGGCGGCCAGTCCGCCCGGCTTCCTGTCGCTGGCCGACCACCTGCTGCAGCATGTGCGGCTGTTCGGCGCGATATGGCTCGCCGTGCTCGTGCTGGGGCTGCTGTACCTGCTGGTCGCCTCGCCGGTGTACCGCGCCGAGACGCTGGTGCAGATCGACAGTCGCGGGCCGCGCACGCTGGTGTCCAACCTGAACCAGATGCAGCAAGGCGGCACCGGCAGCGAGTTCGCGCCGGTGGGCTTCATCCAGGGCGAGCTCGAGATCCTGCGCTCGCGTGAGATCGTGTCCAAAGCCATCGCCAAGACGCGGGCCGATCTCGACGTGCGCGTCGCCAGCCGCATGCCGGGCATCGGCAACTGGTACGCGCGCAACTTCGCGCGCGGCGCCACCGCACCGGTGGCCCCGCCGCTCGACCTGCCGTTCGTGCGCGACTTCTCGTGGGGCGGCGAGAAGCTGCGTGTCGGCGAATTCGCGGTGCCGCGCCTGCAGTTCGGCGAACCGCTGTGGCTGCACGCCACGCCCAAGGGCTGGGTGCTGTTCGACGACGACGGTCAGCCGCTGGCCGAAGGCCCGGTCGGTCCGACGGTGCCGTTCAAGATCCAGGGCGAGGCGGCCACGCTGCAGGTGGCGCAGCTCGAGGCCCTGCCGGGCACGCGCTTCAAGCTGGTGGCCAACAACCCGGTGGCGGTGTACGACGACATGGCGCGCAACCTCAAGATCGAGGAAGCAGGCCGCCAGTCGGGCGTGATCCGCGTCAGCCTCAACGACACCGATCCGCGTTTCGCGGCGGGCTTTCTCGACGCGCTGACCGGTGCCTACCTGGAGCACCACCAGCAGATCCACAGCGCCGACGCCACACGTTCGCTGCGCTTCCTCGAGTCGCAGCTTCCCACGGTGAAGAAGGAGCTCGACCGCGCCGAGGAAGCGCTCAACCAGTACCGCACCGGCGCCAACACGATGAACGTGACGCAGGAGAACGACAGCGCGTTGCGCCGCATGGCCGATCTGGAGCAGCAGCGCGTGCAACTCGAGCTGCGCCGGCAGCAGCTCGCGCAGCGTTTCACGCCCAACTACCCCGAGGCGCAGTCGGTGGCCCGGCAACTCGGCATGGTGAGCGCCGAGATCGGCCGGCTGCGCGGCGACATGCGCCAGGCGCCCAAGCACGAGAAGGACACCGTGCGCCTGCAGCGCGACGTGGCGGTGAACACGCAGCTGTACACGACGCTGCTCAACAACGCGCAGGAGCTGCGCGTGGCGCAGGCCGGCATGACCGGCAATGCGCGCCTGCTCGACCCCGCCGGCGTGTTGTCCGAGCCGGTGAAGCCGCGTGCCGGCACCGTGCTGTCGGCCGCGGCCGGCATCGGCTTCATGCTGGCGCTGGGCGGCGTGCTGCTGGCGCGCGCGCTGCGCCCGACCGTGCGCTCCAGCGACGAGCTGGAACGCCACGGCGCGTTGCAGACGCTGGTGTCGATCCCCGAGAGCCCGCGCCAGGCGCAATTGATGAACAGCCGCCGGCTGTGGCGCACACGCGCACAGCCGCGCGTGCTCGCCCTGCACGCGCCCACCGACCCGGCCGTGGAGAGCCTGCGCTCGTTGCGCAACGCCACGCAGCGCGGCGACGAGCTGGAGCACAGCAGCGTGCTGATCACCGCCGCTACGCCGGAAGCCGGAAAGACCTTCGTCGCCGCCAATCTCGCGGTTCTGAAGGCGGCCACCGGGCGGCGCGTGCTGCTGGTCGACCTCGACCTGCGCGCGCCGCGCCTGCACAGCTACTTTGGCGTCGACCGCAACCGCACCGGGCTGATCGACGTGATCGCCGAGCGCGTCAGTGCCAACGAGGCGATCGTCAGCGACGTGCTGCCGGGTCTCGACCTGCTGTTGCCCGGCCGCATCCTCGGCAACCCGGGCGAGCTGCTGATGCAGCCGCGTTTCGAGGCGCTGGTCGCAGAGCTGCGCCATCGCTACCCGCACGTGATCATCGACAGCGCGCCGATCCTGCCGGTGGGCGATTCGCTGGCGCTCGGCCGCATGGTCGACACCACCTACCTCGTGGTGCGTTCGGAGAACAACACCTTCCGCGAGGTGCGCGACGCGGTGCGACGTCTGGAGTCGGCCGGCGTCGGCGTCGACGGGCTGATCCTCAACGGTGTCAAGCGCACACGCCTGGCCGGCGACTCCTCGTACCACTACTACCTGCCGCGTGATGCCGACGTGCGCATGGCGCGCTGACCGAACATGACCGCCCCCACGCTTGTCGCTGCGCTCCTGCGCTGCCCCCCGAGGGGGCGCAGTCCGGCTTGGGGCGGCCCGGCGCCGGACTGAGGCGCGCCTCTATGAAACCGCATCCACGATGAGCGGTGGTCCCGTGCCCGCTTCCACAGCCATCGCCAAGCCGCTGGAGCGTCCCGACGCCAGCAGTGCCGCGCTGCGCAACCTGCTCTGGCTGAGCAGCGACAAGATCGTCTCGGTCGCGCTCGGCCTGCTGGTGTTCGGCTTGATCGCGCGCCAGTTCGGCCCCGGCGGTGCCGGACAGTTCAGCTATGCGGTCGCCGTGCTGCAGGCCGCGCTCGGCTTGAGTCTGGTCTGCAGCTCGGCGGCCGTGCTGCCGCGTCTGTGCCATCTGCGCGACGGCACTGCCGCACGCCTGGTGGCCAACGTGTTCGCGGTGCGCATGCTGGGCAGCCTGGTGGCCGCGGCGGTGGTCGCCATCTACACCGTGCTCGCGGTCGAGGATCCACTGCGTCGCACCGTCACGCTGATCCTGCTGTCCACCGTGCCGCTGCTGGAACCGTTCCACGCGTTCTCGGCCTATTGGCTGTCGCGCAACCAGAACCGCTCGCCGGTGCTGGCGCGCGGCTCGGGCCTGCTGACACGCGTGGTGGTGGTGGCGCTGGCGCTATGGGCCGGCGCCCCGGTCTGGGTGGTGGCGCTCGCGTGGGTGGCCGATGCGCTGGTGGCCGCCGCGATGCAGAGCGCCAGCCTGCGCAACGTGCGGCCCTGGCGGCGCCTGGTGGGCGCGGTGCGAGCGCCGCGCGCCCAGCCGTATTTCCGCTTCGGCATCCGCTTCGCCGCCGGCCTGTGGCTGGCGCACCTGTTCCTGCGCATCGACCGCCTGTGGCTTGCCGAGCGCATGGACCCCCATTCGTTCGGCCTGTATGCCACCGCGATGCAACTGGTCGAGGTGTGGCTGCAGTGTGCAGGCCTGCTGGCCGGCTCGATGGCACCGGCGTTTCTCTACAACGCGCTGCGCCGCTCGAACAAGGTGCGCGACCACTGGCGCACGTTGGCCACCCTGGCCGGCCTGGGCATCGCCGGCCTGGTGGGCGCCGTGCTGCTCGGGCCGCTGCTGCTGGTGCACGTGTTCGGTCCGCCGTTCGCCGCCAGCCACGGCTATCTGGTGGCCGGCTTCGCGGCCGCGGTGCTCTTCTTCATCGATCAGTTCGTGCAGATCGCGATCACCGCCAACAACCGTCCCGGCTTGCTCGCCGTGAAGTGGGGTGCGGCCTCGTTGGTGGCGCTTGCCACGCTGATGCTGGCGGGGCCGCGGCTCGGTGCCTATGCCGGTCCGCTCGGCCTGGCGCTCGGATTGGTGGCCGGATGGGTGGTGGTGTTGCTGAGGCGGCGCGATGCGCCCGTGGCGTGAAGCGGCAAGACAGAGGGATCCGATGCTGGTTTCGATCATCGTCAACAACTACAACTACGGCCGCTACCTGGCGGCCGCGCTGGACAGCGCGCTGGCGCAGACTTGGCGTCCGCTCGAGGTGATCGTGGTCGACGACGGCTCGAGCGACGACTCCTGGTCGGTGATCGAACGTTATGGCGAGCGTGTGCGCGCGATCCGCCAGCCCAACGGCGGGCAAGGCGCGGCCTACAACGCCGGCTTCGCCGCAAGCCGCGGCGAATGGGTGCTGTTCCTCGACTCCGATGACCTGCTGGATGTCGGCGCGCTGGCGCGCATGATGTCGCTGGCGTCGGACCCTGTGGTCAAGGTGCAGGGCTACCTGCGCCGCATCGACGCCGACGGCCGGCCCCTTGGCGGCGCCGTGCCGTACATCGCGCACGACGGCGACGTGCGGCCGATCGCCGAGCGCTTTGCACAGTACGGCGGACCGCCATCCAGCGGCAACCTGTACCGCCGCCGCGCGATCGCGCCGTACTTCCCGATGCACGCTGCCGACTGGCGGCGCAGCGCCGACACGGTGCCGAGCCTGCTGTGCGTCTTTCACGGTCGCGTGGCGACGGTGCCGGGCACCATCGGCTGCTACCGCTTGCACACGCAGGCGGTGAGCCAGTCGGGCATGGTGGGCAACATGGACCGCTCGCTGGCCGGAGCGTTGCAGCAATCGGAACGCCGCCGCGTGCTGGCGGCCGCGTGGGGCACGCAGCGCAGCGGCATGCGCTGGCCGTGCGCGCCGATGACGCTGCCGTGGGAGTGGCGGCTGCGCACGCTGTCGTGGCGCCTGCAACGCCCGCTGCATCCCTACCCGCAGGAATCGCGCCGCACGATCTGGCGCGGCCTGAACGAATCGTTGTCGCACTGGCCTGGCTACACCGGGCTCGAGCGCTGGGCACAACGCTTGTGGGTCGGCTTCATGCTGGTGGCCCCGCGCGCGCTGGTGACCCGGCTGGCGCCCAGCAACGTGTCGGGCCGGCTGCGCGCCGGCCTGCGGCCGTTGCGCCGCAACGATGTGGGCATGACCGAGGGGTCGGCATGACTTGCGCGGAGGTTTGTCGATGAGCCGCAGGGCCGCTCCCAAGGCGAATGCCCAAGCGCGCCGTGCGGAGCTTGGTCGATGAGGCTGCCGCGCGCTGCCACTGCGCCGTGGGCGCCGCAACGCGCCGAGCCGTACGCGCCCGGCGCCGCGTGGGTCGCGCCGCCGCTGGTGATCGGGCGCCCGGCCAGCGAGCTGTGGTGGATGAACCCGCTCGCCTGCATGGCGATCATCGGCCTCGTTTACGCCAGCTTCATGGCGTTCGATTTTTCGCGTGTCGTGCCGCACGCCTACATCCCGGGATGGCACTACGCCTGGGGCGGCGCGCTGCTCGCGGCGCTCGCGCTGGGCATGGCCGCGGCGATGGCGCTGCGGCGCGACACGCCGGCGCCACCGGCATTGGCGTTCGAGGTGCCCAAGTGGCTGATGGCCGGCCTGTTCGCCTGCACGCTGGTGGCGTATGCGCTGTGGTTCCAGGTGCTGCTGACCAACCCCGGGCTGGTGACCGAGATCGTCGCCGGCGAGCGCAGCAACATCCGCGACGTCGCGACCACGATGCCCGGCATCACCACGATGACGCAGTTCAGCGTGGCCTACGTGATCGCCTATGGCGCGATGCGCGGCAGCGGCGCGCGCCCGATCGCGCGCTGGGAGCAGGCGGCGCTGTTCGGCGTGTTCGCGCTCGGCGCGGTGCGCGCGGTGGTTTGGTCGGAACGGCTGGCGTTGATCGAGCTGGTGGTCTGCTACGCCACCGCGCGCCTGGCCTACACGCGCGTGCTGCGCGAGCGCACCTGGTCGCTCGCCACCGCCATTCCGTTGGTGGCACCGCTGGTGCTGTACGTGATCTTCACCGGCACCGAGTACTTCCGCTCGTGGCACTACTTCGTCAACGACTACGACTCGGTGTGGGAGTTCGCCTTCGAGCGGCTGATGACGTACTACGCCACCGCGTCCAACAACGGCATCGGCCTGCTGGTGGAAGACCGCCAATGGCCCCAATACACCGGGCGATACGTCGCCGAGTGGCTGTACCTGATGCCGGTGGTCGGCGAAGCGCTCACCGAGTCGGTGGGTGATCTGCAGAAGCAGTACTTCTATTTCCTCAGCCGCTTCGCGCGTCCGGAGTTCAACAGCCCGAGCGGGCTGTTCCCGATCGTCTACGACATCGGCTACGCCGGCTCGATGCTGTACTTTCTGGCTGAAGGCGCGCTGGTCGGCATGCTGTGGAACGCCTGGCGGCGCCAATCGCGAGCCGGCGTGTTGTTCTTCCCGATGGCCGTCATGTTCCTGCTGGAGCTGCTGCGCTTCAACTACCTCGCCTCGAGCCGCTTCTTCGCCGCAACCGTGCCGCTGCTGCTGATCTGGATCGTGTCGCGTCCTGCCGTCCCGACCACGCCGCGCCCGGCGCCCACGCCATGGTGAAAGACGAATTCCACCCGGTGATCGAGGCCGACCCGGTGCCGCGGCGCCGCTGGCCCGTGTCGCTGCTGCGCGCGTTGGGCCGCCCGCTGCCCGACGGGTTGTACATGCGGCTCGCGCATTGGATGTACTACCGCCAGTGGCCCGACTTTGCCCATCCTCGCACGCTGCAGGAGCACATCCGCGCCTACGTACTGCGCACGCGCGACCCTGCGCTGGTGATGCTGGCCGACAAGATCGCGGTGCGCGACTACGTGACGCGCACGCTCGGCAGCGACGCGCACAACGTGCCGCTCATCGGCTGCTGGAGCCACGAAGACGAGGTGCCGCTGGCGACGTTGCCGTACCCGCTGGTGCTCAAGCCGTCGCACCTGAGCGGCCGCGTCCTGCTGCTGGCATGCCACCGCAGCAGCGACGAGCGCAGGCTGCGCGCTCGATTGCGCAGCTGGCTGGCCTTCGACCACAGCCGCATCAACCGCGAATGGTTCTATGCGCACGTGCCTGCGCGCGTGCTGGCCGAGCCGCTGCTGCGCGACCCGAGCGGTGCGGTTCCGCCGGACATCAAGGCCTACGTGATCGGCGGGCGCGTGCGCTACTTCCAGGTCGACAGCGGACGCTTCACGCGGCCGACGCGCAACCTCTACGGGCCCGACTGGTCGCTGCTGCCGGCGCGCACGTCGCTGCCGCGCCATCCGGCGGACCCCGCGCCCGAGGCGCTGCCGACGTTGCTGGAGTTCGCCGAGCGGCTGGCCGCGCCGTTCGAGTTCCTGCGTGTCGACTTCTACGCGCTGCACGATCGGGTGCTGGTGGGCGAGCTCACCAGTTCGCCCGGTGCCGGGTTCGGGCGTTTCTATCCGCCCAGCTTCAGCGAAGCGCTGGCGGCGCACTGGGTGATCGATCGCCGAGCCGAACGTCCGGCGCCGGTGGTGGCCCACCAGCTGCCCGCGCTGACGGCGCACAAGGACGTGCTGCCGTGACCCATCCTGCTCGGGCGCACGTCGAGACGCAGGTGTTCGGCCCTCTGCGCGCCGGCCAAGCGCTGTGAACGACACCGAGCCGGTGTGCATCGTGCTGGCCGGCGGGCCGGGCACGCGGCTGCGGCCGGCGGTGCACGATCGGCCGAAGTGCCTGGCCCCGATCGGGCGCCGGCCGTTCGTCGAACTGCAGCTCGAGCTGCTCGCCGAGCGTGGCATCCGGCGCTTCGTGTTGTCGCTCGGACATCTGGCGCCGATGGTGCGGCAGGCCATCGTGCCGCTGCAGTCGCGGCTGCTCATCGACGTCGTCTCCGAACCGGAGCCGCTGGGCACCGGCGGCGCCATCCTCTACGCGATGCACCACGCCGGCCTCGACGAGTGCCTGGTGATTCACGGCGACACCTGGCTCGACAGCGACCTGGCCAGCCTGCTCGCGCCGCTGGACCTGGCAGCCGGCGAGAAGCTGCGCATGGGCTGCACCGTGGTGCCCGACCGCAGCCGCTATGGCGGGGTGGCGTTCGAGGGCAGCGGGCTGGTCGCCGGCTTCCTGCCCAAAGGCGCCGAAGGCAGCGGTCCGATCAACGCCGGCTTGTACTGCGTGCACCGCAGTGCGTTCGACAGCTGGCGCGTCGGCGAGAGGTTCTCACTCGAGCTCGACGTGCTGCCGGGCCTGGTCGCCGCCGGGGCCGTGCATGCGACGCCGCTGCACGGCCCGTTCATCGACATCGACCGGCCCGACGACTATCGCCGCTTGCGCGAGCGCTACGCCTGAGGCTTGGGGCGCGCGCTGCAGGCAGGCGCCCGTTCGATCAGGTGGCGGTACAGCGCATCGAGCTCATCGCAGACACGCTCGATTCGAAAGCGGGCTTCGTAGCGGCGGCGGCCTTCAGCACCCATCGCCTTCCAAGCCGCGCGGTCGTGCTGCTGAAGCCGTGCGGCCAGTTCGTCCGCGGCACCGGACTCGAACAACAGCCCCGTCACGCCATGTTCGACCACCTCCGGCAGACCGCCGGTCCGGCTGGCGACCACCGCACAGCCGCAGCGCATCGCCTCCAGCGCCACCAGGCCGAATCCCTCCCACCGCGATGGCACGACCAGCACGTCGGCCGCGCGGCAGAGCTCGGCGATCCGTCCACGCGCCAGCCAGCCCATCGCGCGTGCATTGCGCGGCGCCGGCGGTGCGTGGGACGGATCCGCCACCACGGCCTCGCCCACCACCACCGCGAAAGCGCGTTGCTGCAGGCGATCGAGGGCGGCGTACAGCACATCGACGCCTTTCTGCCGATCGAGCCTTCCCACGAACAACACGCGCAGTGTCCCATCCGGCCAGGGCTCTTGCGGCACGGCGGCGTCGGCCGGCGTCGAGATGTCGGCGATGCCATTGAGCACCACCACCAAGCGGTCTGCGGGCAAGCCCGCGCGCAGCGCGCTGGCGCGATCATGCTGAGAGATGCACACCACCGCATCGCAGAAACGCGCCCAGGTGCGCTCGACCGCAGCCACCGCGACGTTGAGCCAGCGTGCTGCCTCCCGGTCGAACGCCCAGCCGTGCGAGCAGTAGACAACGCGCGGTCGTTGCGGCAGCAGTGCCAGCAGCGGCCGCAACATCAGCCCGGCGTAGCTCGAATGCAGATGGACCACCTCCGGGCGCCACTGCCGCACGAGCGCCAACACGACACGCGCCATGCGCACCATGCTGCGCAGGCGTCCGGCGCGGCCGATCTCGAACACGTGCAGCGCGTGCGGCGGCAAGCGATCGAACAGCGCCGCGTGTTCGGCCGGCAGCACCACGCGCACACGATCGGCGCCGTGGCGCTCGGCCTGACGCGGCACCAGTTCTTCGAGGTAAGACCCGACGCCGCCCTTGGCCGTCTCGGCCACGTGGAGGATCGTCGTGGGCCTCATCCGTGCACAACCGACGTGTCGGCCAGCCGCTGTGGCGCACGTGGATCCGGCGCGCCGAACCGGTACAGCGACAGCAGCGCATGGCGAAAGCGCTCCGGATGGAAACGTTGCCGTGCCTCGCGCTGAGCCGCGGCGCCGAGCTCGCGCGCACGCTGCGGCTGCTCGAGCAGCGATTTCACATAGACCGCCAGGCCGGACACGTCACGCGCAAGCAAGCCGGTGGCGCCATGCGTCACCGCGTCGCGGTTGCCGACCACGTCGGTCACCACGCACGGCACGCCGGCGGCCATGGCCTGCAGCACCGACAGCGGCATGCCTTCCCAGTGCGAGGTCTGCACATAGACCCGCGCACGTGCCAACTGCGCGCGCACCTCGTCCTGGCCGACCCAGCCGGTGACCTCGACGCCGACCGCGCGCAGCATCTGTTCGACCTGCGGCTCGCCGGCGCCGACCCAGACGAACTGCACCGGCTCACCGGCGTAGTGGAAGCGCGCCGCCAGCTCGGCGAACTGCGTCGGCCCTTTCTGCTCGCAGGCGCGTCCGACGGTGACCACACGCGGCGTGGCGTCGGGACGGCGCTGCACGTCGAAGAACGCCTCGTGCACCGGGTTCTCCAGCACCGCCGCCGAGCGGCGCGTCAGGCGCTCGAGTTCGCGCGCCTCTCCGTGGCCGCAGCCCACCGGATGGCAGTCCCGGAACCCCGCCACCCGCTCCGCCAGGCTCGACATCGCACCGAGCAGCGGACGCTGCCGATTGAGGGTTGCCAGCCCGTGCGGGGAATAAAACAGCGGCGGCGTCGCCGCCGGTTGCCTGCCGAGGCCGAGCCGGCCCACCAATCCGGCCCGGGCGGCATGAAGGTGCACCGCGTCGTAGCGGTGTGTCCTCAGTTCTTCGCACAGGGCCTCGCGCAGCGCGCGCAGGAAGCTCCAGTGGCCACCCCAGCGATCGCCCGCAGGCGCGCCGCCATTGACCTCCACCAGGCGCACCCGCGGATCGAATTGCGCGCCCACATCGTCGGGTGTGTCGTGGCGGCGGCTGTACACCAGCGTCTGCTGCACGCCGGCCTGCACGAGCTCGCGCGTCGCCAGCAGCAGAAACGCGAGCACGCCCGCCGCCAGATGTTCGGTGGCGTGCAAAACCTGCCAAGTGACAGGCGGTGCCGGTCGCGCGCTCATCGGGCTGGCGTGTTTCCTTGGAAAGCCAGATCGGACCGCTCGAACGGGCTGCCGGACGGCCCTGGCGTCACCACGCCGCTGCGCACCAGCCGGTCGAGCAGGATGCGCGCATTGGCATCCCAGCGGTAGATCGCCATCCGGGCCGCCGCCCGCTGCTTCAGCGTCTCGCGCAGCGCCGGCGCGTCGCTGCGTGTGGTCACGTCGCGCAGACACGCCGCCAGCGACGCGGGGTCGGCGGGGTCGAAATACAGCACCGCGTCACCGTAGACCTCCGGGATCGATGCGGCGCGCGCCGCCAGCACCGGGCAGCCGTTGGCCATGGCCTCCAGCGGCGGCAGGCCGAAGCCCTCGTACTGCGACGGAAAGATGAACCATGCCGCATGCCGGTACAGCACGTTCAGCTCATCGTCGGACACGTAGCCCATCAGCTTCATCGCATCGGGTCGCAGCGCGCCGACGTTCTGGTAGATGCGCGCATCGCGGCCGCCGGCCACTGCCAGCGGCAGGCGCACCGCGTCGCCCAGCAGATGGAGCGCCCGTGCGATGACGCCGAAGTTCTTGTTCGACTTGAGGCTGCCCACCGCGAGCAGATAGCCGCCGCTGGCGAGCCCATGCCGGCGCAGCACCTCGGCCTCGTCGATCTCCGGCGCCGTGCGCACGTGCTCCCAGCCGTTGCGCCCCACGACGATGTCGTCGCGCTGCAGGCCGTAGTGCCGCCTCAGCTCGTGCGCCGAGAAGTGCGACACGGTCATCACGCTGTGCGCCCGCGGGGCCAACGTGTGCACCAGCAGATCGTTCCACAGCCGATACCCGGTGGAGTAGGTCTGCGCGTGGGCGCGCACGGAGGCGTCGTGCACGGTCACCAGCTGCATGCGCTTGAGCAGCGGCGCGCTGTAGCTGAAGTTGATCAGGTAGGCGCCTCGGGCAAAGGCGGCCAGCGACAACTGCTCCCAGGCATGGCCGGTGAAGAACTGCAGCGCGCGGTACTCCAGGTTCTCCAGCAGCGGCACGTCCAGCGCATCGTGCGGCAGCGCCAGCTCCCACGAGTGGCCCTCGAGAAACTGCGGATACCGGCTCAGCAGTTGGTCCAGTGCCCGTAACGTCTCCAGGCCATAACGCTGCACTCCGGTGCGCGGCTGTGCGAGAAAGCGCCCGTTGAAGACGATGCGTCGCATCGATCGTGCCGTCATCGGTCGGCGGGTCAGCAGGCGCCGTCGCGCGTGACCAGCACACTGACCGTGCGCACCAGGATGCGCAGGTCCATCCACAGCGTCCGCGTTTCAACGTAGCGCGCATCGAGCGCGACGCGCTGCGCATAGGTGAGGTTGTTGCGGCCGCTCACCTGCCACAAGCCGGTCATGCCCGGCTTCACCGCAAAGTAATGGCGCTTGTGCTCGCCGTAGCGCGGGATCTCCTGCACCACCACCGGTCGTGGACCCACCAAGTGCATCTCGCCGCGCAGCACGTTGAGCAGTTGCGGCAGCTCATCCAGGCTGGTGCGCCGCAGGAACTGCCCGATGCGCAGCACGCGCGGGTCGCTGCGCAGCTTGCGGTCGCGCTCCCACTCCCGCCGGGCGCTCGGGTCTTTGTCCAGCAGCTCGGCCAACACGAGGTCGGCGCGCCGCACCATGCTGCGGAACTTCAGGCAACGAAACAATCGGCCCTTCTGCCCGACACGCCAGTGCGCAAACAGCACCGGCGCGCCGTCTTCGCGCCAGATGCACCAGGCGATCGCCAGCATCACCGGCGCCAGCACCACCAGCAGGGCGGCGGCACCGACGCGGTTGACCCACGTGTAGACGGCCTCGGTGCGCAACGCCTCGGCCGTTGCATCGCGCCTCCTGGGCGCGACCAGAGGACTCATGGTCAGCACCGGGTTGTGCATGGGTTCGATAGCCATGAGTCGCCTCTGCGGATTGGATGGATCAGCCGATGCGAAGGCAGAAATCGTGCCGTTCTTGCAACGGCAACGTTGCCTTGCGGTGCGTGTCCCTTCAGAACTTCATTCGGCAAGAAGTGCCGGTGAAGCCGCGGCAGCGCCTCAGCGACGGTCGCACCATCATGCGATTGCGACGTCTGCTGCACGCAAAGCGCGCCGAAAGCTGCGCGATCTTTTCAGTGAGCGCGCGAATCACGCGCGCGGTGCATCGGCGTTTGGTTTGAAGGTTTTTCCGAACGCCAGGTCGTTGATCACGCGCAAGTTATTGACACCAAAAGAAATGTTGCCGCGCGTGTCATCCGTCGAGGCCGCGGGGCGGCCTGCGCACGCACCCTGACGCCGGTACGGCTTGCGACGCGATCCAACCGCTGCGCGGCTTAGCGCCCGACAGGCGCTCCAACATCCAGGCGCATCAGTGCCGAAGCAAGGGGGGTTATTCACACCTGCGGCAAACACAATCGGACACAGCGGTGCCTGCGGGGTCGGTGAGATCGCGTGCTCGAATGCCCGGCGGTTACAGAAGCGAGCGCGATCGCGCTTCGCCACCGACGGGCGCACACAGCTGCGCCTTCGCCCTTTCCGCGAACACGCACAGCACCTCACGCAGCATGGTCAAAACGACATCCACGTTCGGTCTTCAGCAATGCACGGCAAGTCACGTGCCCACTGCGGGCAACGCGCATCGGGCACATTGCGCTTCTGCCTTTTCACATCCTCTGGCGATCCGGGCCGTGCGTGCAGCGACCGTTCTGACAACCCTCCTGGTGGGCGCGGCCTGCGGCGGTGGCGGCGACTCCGCCGAAGCCGCCCCCACGGCCGGGATCAACGAAGCGCCCAGGCCTGGAACCACCGCGACCGTGCTGCAGAGTTGCATGCGCGTGCCCGCGGCGTCGGTGCCCGCCGGCGATGCACGGCGCGATGTGCGCAGCTTCGGCGCCAAGCCCAACGACGACCTCGACGACTCCAACGCGATCCAGAAGGCCCTTGACTCCCTGAAGTCCGGCGAAACGCTGTACTTCCCGAGCGGGCGTTACCTGACCAGCCGCAGCATCACCGTGCGCCGCCCCGGCATCACGATCACCGGCGACAACGCCACGCTTCACGCGACCAATCCCGAAGACATGGCACTGATGGTCCAGGCCGACGACACCACGGTGGCCTCGCTGACCTTCACGGCGGTCACCAACGTCCGCCGCCACGCCACGCGCACCGCGCGCATCGCGGTGGTCGGCGACATGCCGGGCAGCCCGCCCAAGCGCATCCGCAACGCCGTGATCCGCGACAACCGCATCGTCAACGCCGACGGCCCCGGCACACCGGGCGCCAACAGCTCGTCTGCTTCGGGCATCCTGGTTCAGCACGCGGAACGTTTCCTGATCGCCGGCAACACCGTCGTGCGTTCACTGGCCGACGGCATCCACATCACCGGCGGCTCGCGCAACGGCCGCGTGCTGAACAACAACGTGCGCGAGACCGGCGACGACCTGATCGCCGTGGTGTCGTACGCCGACAAGGGTCCGGCAGCGCGCAACAGCGCGGCCAAGCTCGCCAACGCCTGGAACGACCAGGCCGAAAAGGGCCTCAACCGCAACATCCTGATCTCCGGCAATCGCGTGTCGGGCCAGTACTGGGGGCGCGGGATCACGGTGGTGGGTGGACAGTCCGTGGCCATCCTGCGCAACACCATCGAGAACGTGCCGCTCGGGGCGGGCATCCTGCTGGCGCGCGAGGCGGTCTACCAGACCTTCGGCGTCGACAACGTGGTGGTCGAAGGCAACATCGTGCGCGACGTGCAGACCGGGACGCCGCCGTACAACGTGGCCGACAAGTTCTCGCCGGGCAAGCGCACCGGCCACGGTGCGATCGAAGTGCATGCCGCGCTGTTCGATGACGAAGCCGCCGACGACAAGTTGCGCGGAGCGCTTTCGGTGCGCAACGTGGTCGTGCGCGGCAATACCGTCCAGAACACCGCTGTGCCGGCATTTCGTGCCGGTGTGGGGTTCGACAACACGGTCAGGGACGGCAGCGCCAGCCGCCACTCCGGAAACGGCGTGATCGAGAACCTGTCGGTGCAAGACAACCGATTCGACGACGTCAAGGACGCGATCCGGCTGCTCAGCGAGCCGCTGAAGGATTCGGGCCTGCATTGCAGCGGCAATCAGCGCGACGGCGGCGACTACAACTCGCCCTCCTGCAAGACCGCCGAGCCGCGCCTGCGCGACTTTCCGCTCCATTGCAGCCCCGACGGCCAGTGGCGGTGAGCCATGCGGGCTCGGCAAGCCGATTGCCGCAGCCCGCCATGACTGCTCATGCCTCCGTGCATCTATGAGCGCCAGCCCTGTCCTCGTCGGCGGCCTGCTGGCCGCCTTGTTGTCCAACGCCGCCTTGTTGTGGCGCGGACGCGCCGAGACGGGCCACGCGGCGGCGCCCGTCAACGCGATCAGTCACTGGTTCTGGCCGCGCGAAGCCCTGCGCCGCGATCGGCCCTCGCTGCAGTACACCGCCACCGGTGTCGCGCTGCACTACGGCTCGTCGCTGCTGTGGTCCACGGTGTACGCCGCGCTGCGCGCGCGGCGGCGCCAGACGACGCCGTTGAATGCCGCGGCCGACGCGGCGGCGGTCACGGCAGTGGCGGCGGCGGTCGACCTGGCGCTGGTGCCCGAGCGCGTGACGCCGGGGTTCGAGCACCGGCTGTCGCGGCCGAGCCTCGTGCTGGTCTATGCCAGCTTCGCCGTCGGGCTGGCGTTCGGCGGCTTGCTGTCGCTGCGCCGCTGACGGCGTCATGTCGGCTTGGCCACCATCAGCCAGAACACGACGACCAGTGCGCCGAACGCCGGCACGCCGAGCGCGGTCCAGATCCACAGCAGCTTGAAGTAACGCGCCGGCAGCGGCGCGCCCCCGCGCGCGCTCGCCTCGGCGATGCGGCGCATGCGGATCTGCAGCCACACCACAGGCAGCCAGCACGCTCCGGCCAGGAAGTAGAGGTAGAACGACCAGCGGATCCAGGCCGTGCCCCACGCCGAGAGACCCATCAGGTGCGCGAGATACAGCCCGCTCAACGGCTGGAACACGATGGTGGTGGTGGTGAACACCCAATCGGCCCAGACCACCTGCCGCACCACCACCGCGGTGGCGGCGCTGTTGCGCGTGAGGCTGGCAAAGAACATGTAGTACGCCGAGCCGACGCCGGTGCCGAACAGCACCGTCGACGACAGGATATGCAGCCACTTGGCGAGTTGATACTCCATCGCGTCACCGCCGCGTGCAAGAGCGCGCCGCCAGGACCCACAGCGCCACCAGCAGCGCCAGCATCGGCAGGTTCTTGGTGATCGGGCCGTAGGGATGCAGCCAATACTCCGGCAGGCGCCAGCTGATGATCAGCGTGTAGCCGACGATCAACGCGATCTGCGCCGACCACAACCAGCGCTGCCGGCGCAGCGGCCACAGCGTCAGCAGGCCCATCAGCAGGTCGAGCGCCGCCGCGCCGTACAGCGCCGCGGGCTGCCAGGCGGCCGGCACGCCTGCACGCTGCAACAAAGCATAACTGTCCGATACAGGGTACAGCCCGAACGACACGATGCCGGTGACGATCCACACTGCGGCCAGGGCCGCGCGCAACAGCGGCACCAGCCAGCCGAGCTGCGCCTGGCGGCGCACGGCATCGGCATGCGCCGGCTCGATGAAACGCGCCACCGCGCGCGGCAAACGGCCGAGCACGGCGGCCAGCGCAGAAGCGTCGCCCACGTTGCCGCGCTCCAGCATCTGCCAGGCGGCGCGGTCGAGCAGCGCGTGCGGCAGGCGCTCGGCCAGGCGCAACGAGGCGCGAACGCATGCGGCCGGCACGTTGACCGTGCGCGCCGCGGGCAGCCCGAGCGCGCCGCGCAACTGGCCCAGGTAGTCGCGCAGGCTCAGGCTCACCGGACCCACCAGCGCCACGCGCCGGCCGCGCCAGCGCCCGTCCGCGCGCACCAGCGCCAGCACGGCATCGGCCAGGTCCTGCACATGCACCGGCTGCACCATCTGCCCACCGCCGGCCGGCAGCGGCACGATCGGCAGGCTGGCCCACAGCAGCAGCACGCGCGCACTGGCGCCGTCGAGGCCGAACACCAGCGAAGGCTGCAGCACCGTCGCATCGAGCCGCAGCGACAGCAGGTGTTCATCGGCCGCGAACTTGCTGCGCTGAAAGCCGCTCACGGCCTGCGCGTCGGCGCCGAGCGCCGACACCTGCACCACGCGCCGCACACCGGCATGCACGCAGGCCGCGAACAGCCGGCGCGGGCCGGTGCCATGCACCGCGGCAAAGGCGTCACCGCCGCGCTCGCGGAACACGCCGGCCGCGTTGACCACCGCGCCGACGCCGTCGAGCAGTTCGATCCAGCGCGTGGTGCTGGTGTGCGCGAAGTCGGCCACGACCCAGTGGCAACCCGGGCTGTCGCGGCCGAGCTGGCGGCTCACGCACAACACCGTGTGACCTGCGCCGAGCAGCGCCTGGCGCAGGTGACTGCCGATGAAGCCGGTTGCGCCGGTGAGCAGGATCTTCATGCGTGGGGCCGCGCGGGCGCGCTGGTGGAGCAAGCCTTGTGCCTTGCGGCAACGGCATGCGCCTTGCCGGTAGCGAGCCCGCTTCAGGAGGGTTCATGCGCGCGCTGTGCTGGCACGGCAAACACGACATCCGCTGCGACCACGTGCCCGACCCGGTGATCGAGGACGGGCGCGACGCCATCGTCAAGGTGTCGAGCTGCGCGATCTGCGGTTCCGACCTGCACCTGTTCGCCGGCTTCATGCCCGGCATGAAGTCGGGCGACGTCATCGGCCACGAGTTCATGGGCGAGGTGGTCGAGGTCGGCAGGGACAACAAGGCGCTGCGCGTGGGTGACCGCGTGGTGGTGCCGTTCACCATCACCTGCGGCCAGTGCGATCAGTGTCGGCGCGGCATGTTCTCGGCCTGCGAGCGCTCCAACCGCAACGGCGCGCTGGCCGATCAGGTGTTCGGCCACAGCGGCGCAGGCCTGTTCGGCTACACCCACCTCACCGGCGGTTATGCCGGCGGCCAGGCCGAATACGTGCGCGTGCCCTTCGCCGACTGCGGGCCGCTCAAGGTGCCGCACTCGCTGAGCGACGAACAGGTGCTGTTCCTCGGCGACGTGTTTCCCACCGGCTGGCAGGCCGCCGTTCAATGCGACATCGAGGCGTCCGACACGGTGTGCGTCTGGGGCGCAGGCGCGGTCGGCCAGTTTGCGATCCGCAGCGCCGTGCTGCTCGGCGCGCGCAAGGTGATCGCGATCGATCGTGTGCCCGAGCGTCTCGACATGGCCGAGGCCGGCGGCGCCATCGCCATCAACTTTGACGAAGAAGGCGTGCTCGACCGGCTGGCCGAGCTGACGCGCGGGCGCGGCCCGGAAAAGTGCATCGATGCGGTCGGCATGGAGGCGCACGTCACGCGCTCGATCGATTCGATCCTCGACCGTGCCAAGCAAGCGGTGAAGCTCGAGACCGATCGCCCGCACGTGCTGCGCGAGATGATCTACGTGTGCCGGCCCGGCGGCGTGCTGTCGGTGGCCGGCGTCTACGCCGGCATGGTCGACAAGCTGCCGATGGGCGCGCTGATGAACAAGGGCCTGACGCTGCGCACCGGACAGACCCACGTCAACCGCTGGACGCACGACCTGCTCGGCCGCATCGAGCAGGGCCAGATCGATCCGTCGTTCGTCGTCACGCACACGGTGGAGCTCGAGCAGGGGCCGCAGATGTACCGCACGTTTCGCGACAAGCAAGACGGCTGCATCAAGGTGGTGTTGAAACCGTAGTCGCCGCCGGGCCGCCCCAAGGCGACGACGCCCCCTCGGGGGGGCCGCCGCCGAAGGCGGCTTGGGGGCTCGAAAGGAGAACGCGCCATGTTTCCCTCACGTCCGCAGGCCCGTTCCGCCGCCCGTGCGCTGGGCTGGCTCGGCATCGCCATCGGCGCGGCCCAGCTGCTTGCGCCGCGCCGCGTGGCACGGGCGGCCGGCATGCCGGACCACACGCTGGCGATGCGCAGCTGCGGCGTGCGCGAGATCGCCACCGGCGTGGCCTTGCTCAACAGCGAACGCCCCAGCACCTGGATGTGGGCGCGTGCGGCCGGCGACGTACTGGATGCAGCGTTGCTCGCGCGAACGATGCGCTCCGATGCATCCGCCGCCACCCGCGGCGCGCTGATCGCCGTGGCCGTGCTGGCGCTTGCCGATTTCGCACTGGCGCGCCGCCTGAGCCGGCCTGCACCCACGGCGCCGGTCGACTACAGGCGCCGCAGCGGCTTTCCGATGACGAGCGAGCAGATGCGCGGGATCGCACGCAGCGACTTCGTTGCCCCTGCCGACATGCGCGTGCCGGCCGCGCTGCGTCCGTGGACCAGCGGGACGATTGCGCAGGCCCCTGCCCCGCACAGCGACGCAGGCGGCTGATCTCCACGCGTTTTGACGCTGCGCCGCGCGTTGCCACGCGCGGTTGGAACGCTGTTTGCCAACCCGCTTCGACCTTTCTCATGCGGCCCTTCCGGATGTCATCGCCCCTTCGCATCGCCCTCATCAGCGAGCACGCTTCGCCGCTGGCCGCTCTCGGAGGCATCGATTCCGGTGGCCAGAACGTGTACGTTGCGCAGGTGGCGCGTGCGCTCGCGGCCAGGGGTCATGAAGTCGACGTGCTCACGCGGCGCGATGCCGCACAACTGCCGGCGGCGGTCGACGTGTGCCCCGGCGTGCGCGTGCTGCACGTCGACGCCGGACCGCCCGTTGTTCTGGCCAAGGAGCGGCTGCTGCCGCACATGGCCGAGTTCGGCTCGCGCGCCCTGCAACTTTTTCGGCACAGCGTGCCTTACGACGTGGTGCATGCCAACTTCTTCATGTCTGCACTCGTCGGCCTGCGCCTGCGCGCGGTGTTGTCCGTGCCGCTGGTGGTGACCTTCCACGCGCTGGGCCTGGTCCGGCGCGAGCACCAAGGCGATGCCGATGGTTTTCCGCCCGAACGCATCGCCATCGAGCGGCGCGTGGTGCACGAGGCCGATCGCATCGTGGCCGAGTGCCCGCAGGACCGTGACGATCTGGTGCGCGCCTACGGCGCCGAGGCCACACGGCTGTCGACGGTGCCGTGCGGCGTCGATCTGCACGAGTTCAAGCCGGGCGCGCGCGCGCAGGCGCGCCGCGCGCTCGGGCTGCCCGACCACGAGTTCATCGTGCTGCAGCTCGGGCGCATGGTGCCGCGCAAGGGTGTCGACAACGCCATCGAGGCGATGGCGCATCTCGGGAACGGACGGCCGGCGCGCCTGCTGGTGGTGGGCGGCAACAGCGCCGACCCCGATGATGGGCAGACGCCGGAGATCGATCGGCTGCGGCGGCTGGCGCAACGGTGCGGCGTCGCATCGCGCGTGACCTTCGTCGGCCAGCGCCAGCGCGGTGCACTGCGCAACTTCTACCTCGCCGCCGACGTGTTCGTCAGCACCCCGTGGTACGAGCCGTTCGGCATCACGCCGCTGGAAGCCATGGCGTGCGGCACGCCGGTGGTCGGCAGCGATGTCGGCGGCATCCGCTACACGGTGGCCGACGGCGTCACCGGCTACCTCGTGCCGCCGCGCGCACCGGCCCTGCTGGCGCAACGCCTCGAGCAGCTGCGCGACAACCCCGCACTCGCGGCGGCCATGGGCCGCGCAGGGGTGCACCGCGTGCGCACGCGCTTCACCTGGGATCGCGTTGCGACCGACCTGCTCGGCGTGTATCGCGGCGCGGCGCTGCGCTGTGCCCCGAGCCTTGCCGCACGCTCGTTCCACCTCAGTGGCGTGCCGCTCGCCGCGCAGCTTGGGGCGCGCGCATGAGCGGCGCTGCGGCCGCGGCTCAGGCGCAGCGCGGCGCCGGGCATGGCGGCAGGCCCATGCAGGTGGCCGCGCGCGGGCCCGCATCGCGCCGGGCCGCGGTGTTCATCGACAAGGACGGCACGCTGATCGACGACGTGCCGTACAACGCCGACCCGGCGCGCGTGCGCTTCACGCCGCACGCGATGGTTGCGCTGCAGCGCTTGGCCGCGCACGGATTCGCGCTGTTCATCGTCACCAACCAGCCGGGGCTGGCCACCGGCCGCATCCGGCACACCGAGTTCGATGCGCTGCGCTCGCACATCGAGCGACGCCTGTTCGACGAAGGCGGCATCGGGCTCGATGGCTGGTTCGTCTGCCCGCATACACCCGAGCTCACGCCGCGCTGCGGATGCCGCAAGCCGGCACCGGGCTTGTTGCAGCGCGCCGCCGAGGAGCACGGCATCGACCTGGCGCATTCATGGATGGTGGGCGACATCCTCGACGACATCGAGGCCGGCCGCCGCGCCGGCTGTCGCACCGTGCTGCTCGAGGTCGGCAATGAAACCTTGTGGCAGCTCGCCCCGCTGCGCGAGCCGCACCATCGCTGCCGCCACCTGCTGGCCGCGGCCGACACCATCGTCGCGCAGCAACACGAGGCGCTGCGCGCATGAGCCTTGCGCCGGACATCGAGCCCTGGCAACGCGTCGAGCGCGTGCTGGCGGTGCGGCTCGACAACCTCGGCGACGTGTTGATGACCACACCGGCCCTGGCCGCGATCCGCCAGAGCGTGCCGGGCGCGAAGCTGACGCTGCTCACGTCCACCGCGGGCGCGGCCGCGGCGGCCTGCGTGCCCGAGATCGACGACGTGCTCATCTTCGACGCGCCGTGGGTCAAGCACGCCGCCGGCGCGCCCGGCGACATCGGCCAGGCCGAGCGGGAGCTCATCGACACGCTGCGCCAACGGCGTTTCGACGCCGCCGTGATCTTCACCGTCTGCACGCAGAGTGCGCTGCCGGCCGCTCTGCTGTGCCGCCTCGCCGGCATCCCGCTGCGCCTGGCGCACTGCCGCGAGAACCCCTACGGCCTGCTGAGCCACTGGGTACCCGAAACCGATGAGCTGCGTCCGGGCATGAGCCCATGGGCCACTCCCGAGGCGCACGCAGGCCTGTCGATCCGCCATGAGGTGCAGCGCCAGCTCGCGCTGGTGGCCACCGTGGGTTGCACGGTCGACGACGATCGCCTGCGCCTGCACGTCACGCCGCAGCAGCGCCAGCGCGCGCAGGCGCTGCTGCGCGAAGCCGGCGTGCCGGCGACGCGCGCCTACTTCATCGTGCACGCCGGCGCGAGCGCCGCGTCACGGCGTTATCCGGCGGCACGGTTCGGCTCGGCGGCCGATGCGATCGCGGCACGCAGCGGCTGCCTGCCGATCTTCACCGGCGACACGTCGGAGCAGGCGCTGATCGACGAAGCGCGCCGTTGCATGAGCCAGCCGTCGGTCGCGCTGGCCGGGCGACTCGGCGTGCCCGAGCTGGCGGCGCTGATCGGCGGCGCGCGCCTGCTGCTCGCGAACAACACCGGCCCGGTGCACATCGCCGCAGCGCTCGGCACGCCGGTCACGGTGCTCTACGCCTTGACCAATCCGCAGCACACGCCGTGGCGCGTGCCGGCGCGCGTGCTGAGCCACGACGTGCCGTGCCGCCATTGCCTGAAGAGCGTGTGCCCGCAGGGCCACCACGACTGCCTGATGAAGATCGAACCCGAGACCGTGGTGCGCGCCGCGATGGCGCTGCTGCGCACCGCCCCACACGATGTGCCCGCGACGCGCGCCGGCGCACGACAACCGCAGTTCGAACCACAAGGGATCGCATGACCGAACTGATCGAAGGCCCGCCGCAACGCATCGCGGTGTTCCGTGCACTGATGGTGGGCGACCTGTTGTGTGCCGTGCCTGCGCTGCGCGCATTGAAGGGTGCATTCCCCGATGCCGAGATCACGCTGATCGGGTTGCCCTGGGCGCGAGCGCTGAGCCAGCGGCTGCCCTACGTCGACGAGTTCATCGAGTTCCCGGGCCACCCCGGATTGCCGGAGTCCGCCTGTGACGTGCGCGCGCTGCCGGACTTTCTCGGCCGCGTGCAGGCGCGCCGCTTCGACCTTGCACTGCAGATGCACGGCAGCGGCTCGATCGTGAATCCGCTGGTGGGCACGTTCGGGGCGCGCCAGATGGCAGGCTTCTATGCGCCGGGCGCCTGGCTGCCCAGCGACGACGCGGGCCTGTTCTGCCGCTGGCCGGAACAGGGCCACGAGATCGAGCGCCTGCTGACGCTGATCGACCACATCGGCGTGCCGCGCCGCGGCACGCAGCTGGAGTTCCCGATCGACGAGGGCGACCGCGTGGCGCTGCGCAAGATCTGGCCCGACGCAAACAGGCAGCCGTACGTCTGCGTGCACGCCGGCGCGCAGCTGCCGTCGCGGCGCTGGGACCCGCGCCGCTTCGCCGAAGTGGCCGATGAGATCGCCGCGCGCGGGCGCACCGTGGTGCTCACCGGCTCCGCACTCGAGGCCGGACTGGTCGGCGACATCGCGGCCTGCATGGAGCACACGCCGCTCAACCTGAGCGGGCAGACCAGTTTGTGGACGCTGGGCGCGTTGATCGAAGGCGCCGAGTGCGTCGTGTGCAACGACACCGGCGTGTCGCACGTGGCCGCCGCGCTGGGCCGGCCGAGCGTGGTGATCAGCTGCGGGTCCGACCCGCAGCGCTGGTCGCCGCTCGATGCGCAGCGGCATCGCGTGCTGGCGCATCCGGTGCCGTGCCGGCCCTGCCAGCACGTGACCTGCCCCACCGACCACGAATGCGCACGAGCGATCCAGCCGTCGCAGGTGGTGCGCTTGATTCCGGCGTTGGCTGAAGCCGCGAATGTAGGCGCGCTGGAGGGTGCCGCCGCTTGATCAAGGCCGGGCGCGGCCGCGAGCGGCGCGCCTCGAGCCCACGGCCGTCATTGAGCGCCATGTCAGGCGCCCAATGACGGCTCGGCACTGCTCAGGGCGAATCGGCCGCCTCACGCGGCACGCCGCTTCAGGCTTCGTTTCAGGCGGTACGCCGCTTCAGCGGCTGGCGGCCGATGCCGACGGTGTCGGGGGGGTGGTGGCGGTGCCGGCGCCGGTGCCGCCGGACGGCGATGTGCCGGTGCCGCCGGATGGTGCGGTACCCGTGCCGCCGGACGGCGACGTGCCGGTGGCGCCGGACGGCGACGTGCCGGTGGCGGAGTCGCGCTGGCCGCAGGCGCCGAGCAACGAAGACAGCACCAGCGCAGACGCACAGACGGCGGATGTGATTCGCATGGAAGGCTCCCAGTCAATGAAGGCGTCTGCGCAGTGGCACATGGCGTGCCGAGCGCAGCGCTTCGCGGCATGCCCATTGCCGCGCCTCCGGCGTTGCGCGCCGTTGTCGCGCTCGGAACCTGAAAGGACAAGTGATGAATGGATGCATCAAATGGAGCGCGCTGCCCGTCTGCGCCGCCCTGCTCGCCGCCGCGCCGGCGCTGGCGCAGACGCGCTCGTCGTTCGTGCCCTATACGACCAACGGCTATGTCGGATTCAACGCCGGCCAAGCGGACTACAGGCTGCCGTGCTCGGCCGGCTTCAGCTGCGACGACCCCACGTCGTTCCACATCTACACCGGCGGCCGCGTCAACGAATGGTTCGGCGCCGAGATCGGCTATCTCTACATGGGCAAGGCCGATCGTCAGGGCGGCACCACGCGCGGCCACGGCATCAACCTGAGCCTGGTGGGCACGTTCCCGGCGGGGCCGGTCACGCTGTTCGGCAAGGTCGGCACCACCTATGGCCGGACCACCGTCAGCGCCAGCTCGGCGGCCAACGAACCGGTGGGCGACGAGGACGGCTTCGGGCTGTCGTACGGTGCCGGCGTGCAATACGATTTCACGCCGCAGTGGGCCATCGTCGGGCAGTGGGACCGGCACCACATGAAGTTCGCCGGACGCGATCGCGAGAACGTCGATGCCCTCAGCGTGGGCGTGAAGTTCAATTTCTGATCTGACGCCGCGCCGCGCCGGTCAGCCGGCCGGCGCTGCTCGCATTGCAGGTCTGCAACGGCTCGTGCCACGCGACAGCGCTGCAGCCCAGCAACAGAACACGCACGCCCCGCGCGGGCGAACAATTGACGGCAATTGCTGCCCCGTCGCGACTTTGTAAACGTTCGCGACGGATCGAGATCGAGGCATGGACGTTGCATTAACCGGTCATTCCAAGACCGCGATTCCCCCGGAGCCTGTCCCATGCAACCTGTTGTCCGCCTCGACCAACGCCAGCAGCAGACCTTGTCGCCGCGTCTGCAACATGCCGTCCGCCTATTGCAGATGTCGTCGCTGGATTTCGTGCACGAGCTGCACGAAGTCGTGAACCGCAACCCGTTCCTGGAGCAGGAAGAAACCGAAGGCGACGAGCCCGACATTGCAGAAGTCTCTGCCGCGACCGGCGTGGCGCCGGCACAGATTGCAGCGCAGGAACCCGTTGAGATTGCTGAACAAGTTGCCGACGCGGCCGGAACGGAGCTGGAGGAGCACAACCCGGCCGACGCGTTCGAGGCCGCGGCGGTGGCCGACACCGAACGCGAGACCTGGCTCAACGACGGCAGCACGCCCACGCGCCACGGCGAGGATGGACAACTCGGCGCGCTCGACCTCGTGCCGTGGCGCGCCGGCTTGCGCGCGCACCTGCACAGCCAGCTCAACGTGCTGCAGCTGCCGCTGCGCGATCTGGCGCTGGCCAAGGCGGTGGTTGAGTCGCTCGACGACGACGGATATCTGCGCCAGCCGCTCACCGACCTGATCGCCGACACCGACCTCGACCCGCCGCCCGAAGAGCAGGAGCTGCAAGTGGCGCTCAAGCGCGTGCAGTCGCTGGAGCCGGCCGGCGTGGCCGCGCGCAGCGTGTCGGAATGCCTGCTGCTGCAACTGCCTTCGATCGATGACGAAACCATGCGCGAACTGGCGCGTGTGATCGTCACCGACCACCTCGACAGCCTGGCCGCCAAGGACGTGCCGCGGCTGGCGCAGCGCCTGGGCACCACGCAGGCGCAGATCGAAGCGGTGTGCCATCGCATCCGCCGTCTCGATCCGCGCCCGGGCTGGCGCTTCGATTCGGCGCACGTGCAGTACGTGACGCCCGACATCGTGGTCAAGAAGGTGCGCGGCCAGTGGACCGCGATGCTCAACCCCGCGGTGGTGCCGCGCGTGCGCATCAACCAGGTGTATGCCGAGCTGTTCCAGCGCCATCGCGCCAGCCAGCATGCCGAGCTGGCGGCGCATCTGCAGGAGGCGCGCTGGACCTTGCGCAACGTGGAGCAGCGCTTCGTCACCATCCTGAGCGTGGCGCGCGCCATCATCGCCCGGCAAAAGCGCTTCTTCGAGCTCGGTCCGATGGCGATGAAGCCGCTCGGCCTGAAGGAGATCGCGGAGGAGACCGGCATGCACGAGTCGACCGTGTCGCGCGTCACCAACAACAAGTACATGTCCACGCCGCTCGGCGTGTTCGAGCTGAAGTACTTCTTCTCGCGCGCGATGACGTCCTCGAGCGGCAACTCCTATTCGGGCACCGCGGTGCGCGGCCTGATCAAGGACATGATCGAGGAAGAACAGCCGAGCGCGCCGCTGTCGGATGCGCAGATCGCGCAGATGCTGGCCAAACAAGGCCTGGTGGTGGCGCGCCGCACCGTCACCAAGTACCGGCAGGCGCTGCGCATCGACCCGGTCGACCGCCGCCGCGTCCACGGCTAGCGGCGGCTCAGAGGAACCGGGCCGGCGGCCGGGCGCCGCCCGCCATCGCTTCTGTCAGCGACTCTTTCCTGATGAGGTGCTCGAGGTGCCGCTGCTCGATCCGGTGGATCCGGCGCCCGAAGGCGATTCGGATCCGCTGCCGGTGCCGCTGCTTCCCGAGGAAGCGCCCGCGCGCGACGAGCGCCACTGGCCGAACTCGTCGGAGAACTTTTTGTAGCGGTCCTGGCGCCAGTTGCGATAGTCCTCGTCGAGCGCACGCATCTGCTCGTGGCGCCATTGCTGGTAGTCCGGCTCGAACTCGTGGTGCGATCCGCGCGGGCCGCCGGCCCACTCGCCTTCTTGGCCGCCACTGCCGTAGCCGCCTTCGTAGCCGGCGCTGCCAAAGCGACCGTAGCCGCCACCATAGCTGCCATGGCCCGGCTCGCCACGGCCATACGCGTGGCCGCTGCCATACGGCGTTTGCCCGCCATACCCGCCACCACCATAGCCGCCGGCCTGGCCGCCGAAGCGGCCACCGCCTTGTCCGCTGCCGTAGCCGCCCTGGCCACCACCGTAGCCGCCTTGGCCCTCGTAGCTGCCGTATTCGCCCTGCGCGCCGTAACCGCGCCGGCCCTGGCCGCCGCCACCGTAAGAGCGGCGCGACTCGCCGTAGTAGTCGTCCTCGGGGCCCTCGCGCCAACCGCCCTGCTGGCGCATGCGGTCGCCGCTGCCGCTGCCGTAGCGCTCACCCATCTGCGATTCGCGCCCCTGGCTTTCGCCGCCATAACGGCGTCTGCCGCCTTGGCGCCAGTCGTCGTCGTAGTCGCTTTCGCGGCGCTGTTCGTAGTCACGTGGATTCATGGTCCGTCCTTTCAACAACATCGGGCTTCACGCTGTCGCCGCGGTGCCGATGCCGCGACACGCGGCACCCCGCGACAGGCATCCGACGGCGGCAAACCTCATGCCGATGAACCGCACTCGCAGGGCTCGGGCGCGTGGCTTGCTGCTCGTGCAGCGTGCGCCCCTCTCCCGCGGAGCGCCGGAGTCCCGCTCGATGATCTTTCCCCGCGATTTCGCAACGTCCCGATGGCTCGACGAAGCGCGTGCGGCCAACGCGCCGCCATGGCGTGCCCACACGCCGGAGCCCGAGCCCAAGATCCCGCCCGAGGCGCCACCGGTGCCCACGCCGGTGGAGTTCCCGCCGATCGTCGACCCGCCGGCCAACGTGCCGCCCGCGCCGGTGTACGAGCCGCCGGCCGCGCCGCCGGAGCCGCTGCACTGACCCGACGCTCAAGCGTCGACCTTGCCCGCCGCTTCGTGCATCACCCGGTGCACGAAGTGCAGCTTGGTCACCGCGGCATCCGACAGCACGAACGGATAAAAATCGCGCTCGCCCATGCTGCGCGACAGCTCGTTGAGCACGCCGGTCAGCTCGATCCAGGCGTTGATCAGCGCCAGGAACGGCGGCTCGTCGCCGGCACGCGGCGCCGGCCCGCCGCGAAACAGCACGGCGGTGCCGAAGGGGTCGCGCAACAGCCCCGAGCGCGCGGCATCGAGGCCGTTGCTCAGCGCGGTGTCGAGCGTGTCGAGGATGTGCAGGTAGTGGGCCCAGGTCTCGGCCCAGTCTTCCCACGGATGTGAGCTGGCGTACGCGCTGACGAACGACCCTTGCCATCCGGCCGGCGGCCCGTCGGCATGGTGGCGCCGCAGCGCCTCGCCATAGTCGGCGCGTTCATCGCCGAACAGCGTGCGAAACGGCGCCAGCCAGGCGCCGCGCTCGACCAGCCGCGCCCAGTAGTAGTGGCCCGATTCATGGCGCAGGTGGCCGAGCACGGTGCGGTACGGCTCGTCCATCTTCTCGCGGATGGCCTCGCGGCGCGCATCGTCGGCCTCGTCGACGTCGAGCGTGATCACGCCGTCGAGATGGCCCGTCATCACCGGCTGCGCCGCGCCGGTGCCGCGCAGCAGGTCGAACGCAAGTCCGCGTTCGGTGTCTTCCACAGTGCGCGATGCCACCGGCAGGCCGAGCGCGATCAACGAGGCCACCAGCCGCTGCTTGTCGCTTTCGACGCGCGCCCACAGCCTTTGGTTGTCGGGCTGGCCCAGGTCGGGCAGCGTGCGGTTCAGGCGGCAAGAACGGCACTGCGCGAAGCGCGCCGACTCCTCGAGCGGGATCAGCCAGCTGCAGGCCACCGCGCTGCCAAAGTTGGCGCAGCGCCGGTAGCGCAGCGCGCCGTCGTGGTCGCCGTGGCGGCGCCACACGCCCTCGTCGCCGCCCGGCTCCAGCGGCCACACGGTGGCGCTGGCCGAGTCGTAGCCCAGCTCGGCCTCGCAGGCCACGCAGCGCGTGTTGCCGAAGAACACCGGACGCCCGCAGCGACAACGAAACGCGCGATGCACCATCGGGCTCAGCTGGCGCCAATGCATCGGATCTGGCGGGGGTGCGCTTTGGTGGGTCATCGTGTGCCGCGGCAGCGCCTGCTGCGGGGCAAGGCGCGCACCTGTCGCCGGGCCTTGCGGCCGCGCGATCCTCGGGTACGCCGCATGCCAACAAGCGCAGGCAAGTCTTGTGGAGGCAGCATGCGCGAATCCAACGCCACGACCGATGCACGCACGGATGCAGGCACCGGCACCGGCCTCAGCGGCAAGGTCATCGTTGTCACCGGCGGCTCACGCGGCCTCGGCGCCGCCACCGGCCGCGTGCTCGGCATGGCCGGCGCGCAGATCGTGTTGGCCGACGTCGAGCTCGATCGTGCGCGCGACCACGCGGCCGCGCTCGCCCAGCTCGACATCGACGCGATCGCGCTGCCGCTGGACGTGGGCGATGAGCAGCAGGTGCGGCAACTGATGGCGGCGGTGCGCGAGCGCTTCGGCCGGCTCGACGCGCTGGTGAACAACGCCGGCATCGATCGGACCGCGCCGGTGACCGAGCTCGACGCGGCCGACTGGGAGCGCATCGTGCGCACCAACCTCACTGGCCCGTTCCTGATGGTCAAGCACGCGCTGACCTTGCTGCCGCGCGGCGGGCATATCGTCAACATCGCCTCCACCGCCTCCAAGCGGGCCTGGCCCAACGCGTCGGCCTACCACGCCACCAAGTGGGGGCTGCTCGGGTTGTCGCATGCGCTGCATGCCGAACTGCGGGCCTCGGGCATCAAGGTGACCGCGGTGGTGGCCGGGGGCATGCGCACGCCGTTCCTGCTGGAGCGTTTTCCCGACATCGATCCGCAGGTGCTGCAGGACCCGATCGACGTCGCCCGCACGGTGCGCTTCGTGCTGAGCCAACCCGAGGCCACGGTGATCCCCGAGGTCATGGTGCTGCCGATGCGCGAGTCGTCCTGGCCGTGAGTTCCCAACCCGCGAATCGAGAAGCCGCACCGATGATCACGCTGGGCATCAACGCCGCCTTTCACGACTCCGCCGCTGCCCTGGTGGTGGACGGCCGCCTCGTCGCCGCCGCCGAAGAGGAACGTTTCTCGCGCATCAAGCACGCGAAGCGCCCGGTGCCTTTCACGGCCTGGGAGCTGCCGCATGCGGCGATCGACTATTGCCTGGCCGAGGCCGGCATCGACCTGCGCGACGTCGACCACGTGGCCTACAGCTTCAGGCCCGACGTGTTTGCCGGCGAGCGCTTGGGCAACCAGACCACGATCGCGCTGCCGCTCGAGCCGTCGGCCGAAGCGGCAGCGCCGTGGGAGAGCCCGTGGGACCCGCTGTTCCTGGCCTACACCATCAACGCGCCGCGCCAGTTGGTTGACGGCGTGCCGCACCGACTGCGCAAGCGCTTTGCGGGCGTCAAGGTGACGCAGCCGCCCTATCGCTGGCATTTTGTCGATCACCACCAGTGCCACCAGGCCAGCGCGTTCCTGGCCGCACCGTTCGAACGCTGCGCCGTGATGACGCTCGACGGCCGCGGCGAACACGCCACCACCACCTACGGCGCCTTCCGCGGCGATCGCTACGAGTCGCTCGGTGCGGTGCAGATGCCGCACTCGCTGGGCATGCTGTACGAGCGCATCACGCAGCACCTGGGCTTCCTGCATTCGAGCGACGAGTACAAGGTGATGGCGCTGGCGGCGCTCGGCACGCCGCAGTTCCGCCGCCTGCTGTCCGAGCACGTGGAGCTCGGTGCGCACGGGCAGTACCGCGTGCTGCCGCTGGATCTCACGAGCATGTGCGGTCCTGCGCGCGAGCCCGGCGCGCCGATGGAGCAGCACCACCTCGACCTTGCCGCGTCGCTGCAGGACGTGCTGGAGGACACGGTGCTGCAGCTGGCACGCTGGCTGCGCCAGGCCAGCGGCGAGTCCCGGCTGGCGATGGCCGGCGGCGTGGCGCTCAACTGCGTGATGAACGCACGACTGCGCGACGCCGGCGTCTTCGACGCGGTGTGGGTGCAGCCGGCCGCCGGCGACGCCGGCACCGCGCTCGGCGCCGCGCTGTGGATCGACGCCACCGAACGCGGCAGTGCACCGGCGCTGGCGCCGCGGAGCTGGTCGATGCAACACGCCTGCTGGGGCCCGCACTTCGACGACGACACCATCGAGCAGCACCTGCGCTGGGCGCAGTTGCGGTACCGCCGCAGCGATAACCTGGCGGCCGACGTGGCGCAGCTGCTCGAGGCCAACCGCATCGTTGGCTGGTTCCAGGGTCGCATGGAGTTCGGGCCACGCGCGCTGGGCGCGCGTTCGATCCTCGCCTCGCCGCTCGAAGCCTCGATGCAGACGCGCCTGAACGAGCTGAAGGACCGCGAAGACTTTCGTCCGGTGGCGCCGGCCGTGCCGCAGGAAGACCTGGGGCGCTGGTTCGCGCCGCCCGATGCCAACGGCGGCGCGTCGCCGTTCATGCTGTTCGTCTACGACGTGCTGCCGATCCAGCGCGACCGCATCCCGGCGGCCTGCCACATCGACCGCACGGCGCGCGTGCAGACCGTCGAGCACGACACCCACCCACGCTTTCACGCGCTGCTGCGCGAGTTCGGCCGCCGCACCGGCGTGCCGGTGCTGGTCAACACCTCGTTCAACGTGCGCGGCGAGCCGATCGTCTGCACGCCGCGCCAGGCGATCGAGGCCTTCTACGGCACGCCGCTCGACGCGCTGGCGATCGGCTCCTTCATCCTCGAAAAATGACACCCGGCGACGCGACCCTTCCCAGCGTGAGTGTGGTGGTGCCGACCTACCAGCGGCCCGAGCTGTTGCGCCGCTGCCTGCGCGCGCTGCTGCGGCAGAGCATCGGGCCGCGCGCCTACGAGATCATCGTCGTCGACGACGGCCGGCAGGACGCGGTGCGCGAGCTGGTGCGCGAGCTGGCATCGCCCGACGCGCCGGTGCTGCGCTATCTGCGGCCGCATGGACGCGGCCCGGCGGGCGCGCGCAACCTCGGCTGGCGCGCCGCGCGTGCGCCGCTGGTCGCGTTCACCGACGACGACACCATCGCCCATCCGCAATGGCTGGCGCACGGCGAGGCCGCGCTGCGCAGGCATCCCGAGTGGTCGGCGCTCGCCGGCGGCGTGATCGTGCCGCTGGAAGGCGGCCCGGGACAGCGGCCGAGCGACCACGAGCGCATGACCCAAGGCCTGCAGCACGCCGAATTCGTGACCGCCAATGCCTTCGTGCGGCGCGCGGCGCTGGCGCACATCGGCGGCTTCGATGAACGTTTTCTGCGCGCCTGGCGCGAGGACGCCGACCTGCAGTTCCGGCTGATGCAACACGCCGGTCCGGTGGGCCGCTGCGACGAGGCCCGCGTGCTGCATCCGGTGCGGCACGAACGCTGGGGCGTGTGCCTGCGCCAGCAGCGCAACACCTTCTTCGACGCGCTGCTGTACAAGAAGCACCCGCGCCTGTACCGCGAGCGCATCCGCCGCGTGCCGCCCTGGGACTACTACCTGATCGTCGCGGCGACGCTGGCGGCGATCGTGCTGGCCATCGGGGGACAAGGCACGGCAGCGATGCTCGCCGCGGTTGCCGCCGCGACGCTGGTGCTGCGCCTGGCCTGGCTGCGCCTGCGCCCGACCCGGCGCACGCCGGCGCACGTGACGGAGATGCTGGCCACCTCGGCGCTGATCCCGTTCTTGTCGGTGTACTGGCGCACGCGCGGCGCCTTGCACTTCCGCGTGTTGTTCCTGTGACGCCATGAAGCCGTCGCGCAGCCTGCGCGTGCTCACCTGGCATGTGCACGGCAACTACCTGCACTACCTGAGCCATATCCCGCACGAGCTGTGGCTGGTGACCGATGCGCATCGCACGCCGCACCACACCGGACGCAGCGGAACGCTGCCGTGGCATGCCAACGTGCACGAGGTGCCGATCGACCAGGTGCGCCACGCCGACTTCGACGTGGTGCTGTTTCAGTCACGCGCGGCCTGGGAGGACGAGCAGTACCGATACTTGAGCACGGCGCAGCAGCGCGGCCCGCGCATCTATCTGGAGCACGACCCGCCGCAGCAACATCCCACCGACACGCGCCACTGGATGGACGACCCCGAGGTGCTGCTGGTCCACGTGACGCCGTTCAACGCGCTGATGTGGGACAACGGCCATGTGCCGGTGCGCGTGATCGAGCACGGCGTGCGCCTGCTGCGCGAGGTGCGCCATCACGGCGATCTGGCGCGCGGCCTGGTGGCGGTGAACCACATCGACCGGCGCGGTCGCCGCCTGGGCGCCGACGTGTACCGCGCCGCGGCGCAGCGCGTGCCGCTGACGCTGGTGGGCCTGGGCAGCGAGCTGTGCGGTGGCGAGGGTCCGGTGGCCAATGACCAGCTGCCCGAGCGCATGGCCGCGCACCGCTTCTTCTTCAATCCGATCCGCCACACCAGCCTGGGCCTGTCGGTGATCGAGGCGATGCTGGTCGGCGCACCCGTGGTGGCGCTGTCGACCACCGAACTGTCCAGCGTGGTCCGCGACGGCGACACCGGCTTTGCCGACACGCGACTCGATCGCCTGATCGACGTGATGCAACGGCTTCTGCACGATCCGGCCGAGGCCCGGCGCGTCGGCGAAGCCGGCCGGCGCATGGCCGCCGAGCGCTTCTCGATCGACCGTTTTGTCAGCGACTGGGACAGTGCGCTGCGCCAGGTCACATCGTGAGCCGGCGCGCGCGCTTCACGACGTGACGAGCTCGTTTTCGAAGTACGCGATCGTCTCGCGCAGGCCGTCGGCCAGGCTCACGCGCGGCGTCCATTGCAGATGGCGCTGCACGCGCGAGAGGTCGGGACAACGCCGGTGCGGGTCGTCGGCCGGCAAGGCGCGGTGCTCGATGCGCGAACGGCTCTTGGTCAGCTCCAGCACCAGCCGCGCCAGCTCCAGCACCGTGTGCTCGATCGGATTGCCGATGTTCAGCGGACCCTCCACGTCGGCGTCCATCAGCCGCCACATGGCCTCGATGGTGTCGTCCACGTAACAGAAGCTTCGCGTCTGTCGGCCGCTGCCATACACCGTGAGCGGCTCGCCGCGCAGCGCCTGCACGATGAAGTTGCTCACCACGCGGCCGTCGCCCGGCCGCAGGCGCGGCCCGTAGGTGTTGAACAGGCGCGCAATGCGCACCGGCACCTTGCGCTCGAGGTGGTAGGCGAAGCACAGGGTTTCGGCGCAGCGCTTGCCCTCGTCGTAACAGGCACGCGGACCGATCGGATTGACGTGGCCGCGGTAGCTCTCGCTTTGCGGATGCTCCTGCGGGTCGCCGTACACCTCGCTGGTCGAGGCCTGGAACACGCGTGCCCCGCTGCGTTCGGCCAGCGACAGCAGCTGCCAGGTGCCCAGCACGCTGGTCAGCGTGGTCTGCACCGGCGATCGCTGGTAGTGCGCCGGGCTGGCCGGGCAGGCCAGGTTGTACAGCCGCTCGGCCTGCTCCGCCTGCGGCGGCAGCGGCTGCGTGACGTCGGCGCGCATCAGCTGAAAGCGCGCATGCGACGACAGATGCTGCACGTTGCGGGCGTCGCCGGTGGAGAAATCGTCCAGCGCCAGCACGCGCCAGCCGGCCTCGAGCAGGCGTTCGCACAGGTGACTGCCGAGGAAGCCGGCGCCGCCGGTCACCAGCGCCAGCGGCGGCATCGGCATGCACGGCTCCGTCTCTTGTGGTGCACGGCGTGCCTCAGACACCCCAGCGCCGCAACGCCGGCGCCACGAGCATGGCGCCTTCCTGCACGGTCGACGGCTCGGTCTCGTCCATGCGGGCCAGATGCTCGCCCAGCAGCGCCCTGACCTGGCGTGCGTGTTCCTTCCACGACGTGCGGTACACCGTGGCCGCCGCGCGCACCAGGCGCTCGCTGCGCTGCCAGGGCGTCTCCGCGAGGGCAGCGGCGCAAGCCTCGGCAAACTCGCGCGGGCGGCGCGCGGTGCGCACCAGGTCGCCGTACAACGACACCACGTCGGGCAGCGGCGTCGACACCACCGGCTTCTCACCGGCCATGTACTCGAGGGCCTTCGACGGATGCACGAAACGCGTGATGTCGTTGATCGCAAACGGCATCAGCGCCACGTCCCAGGCCGCCAGCAGGTGCGGCAGGCGCTGGTACGGCTGCGGGCCGAGCCAATGGATGTTGGGCCGGTGCGGCACGCTGCGCCGATCGGCGCGCACCACCGGTCCGACCATCACCAACTGCCAGTCGCGCCGCATCGCGGCCAGCGCATCGATCAGCTCGAAGTCGATGCGCTCGTCGATCAGGCCAAAGTAGCCCAGCCGCGGCCGCGCCACCGGCTGCATCAGCCGCGCCGCGGCGATCGCCTCGGCATCGTTCACGGCCAGCTCATGCGGGGCGAAGTGCTCGGCATCCACCGTGCTCGGCAGGTAGTGCACGTTCGGATGCAAAGCGCGCTTGGCTTCGTAGAGCGACGGACCGCTGGTCAGGACGATGTCGGCGCGCTGCAGCAGCGCCGCCTCGCGTTGCCGCAGCAGCGGCGGTGCGTTCTGCAGACCCGACAGTTCATCCATGCAGTCGTACACCACCACGCGCGGCCGCCACGACGCGGCCAGCGGCAAGGCCAGCGGCGTGTAGAACCAGACGCCGATGTCGGCGAGGCCGAGCCCGTTCAGGTGCGCGTCGAGCAGACGGCGCAGCAGCGGCAGCTGCTCGCCATGGAAGCCCACCTGCGGCAGCGGTGTGTGCGGCACCAGCACTTGCAGGCGCGGACCGAGCGTGCGGCATTCCAGGCGCGCAGGCCCCGACGTGCGCACCGGCTCTTCGACGAACAACACCGGCAGGTGTTGAGCCAACGCCGCCATCAGGTGCTGCGGTCGCTGGTACGCGAAGCCCCAACGCAGGTGCGAGAACACGATCAGGGCCGTCATGGCCGGTTCACTTTGTTGGTCGTCATTCGCTGGGCTTCGTGCGACAGCTCTGTCGGCAAACCACATGCCGTTCGCTGCACGCGGCCACACGCCGAACGATCCGGTGTCAACACGGCGAACTTCGGGTTCTCGCCGATCGCCTGGCGGGCGACGGTCATTCGTGCTGTGCTGTGCGCAGTTCTTGCCGCAAGCACACCCGCCACGCGGCCACCGCCTTGGCATTCAAAGGGTTTGGCGCCGGCACGGAATGTGCTCAAGACCACCGGCCCAAACCGAACACCCGCAACCATGACGACCATCGCTACATCCGGCAACACTTCGACCCGCGAGGCGCCGCGCGCTGGCCCTGCCCAGTCCCAGCCCGCCGCGCATGGCCCATGCACGCTCAGCGAAGCGGTGCAGGCCGTCAACGACCACCAGCGCCAAGTCGAGATGCGCCGCATGGCGCTGGCCGCGCGCCGACGCACGCCGTCCGACGATTGGCCCGTGCCGGTGCCGCGCTCGCACCTGCAGACCCTGGAGCAGCAGGCGCGCGAAGCCGCCGCGCTGCGTGGCCTGCTCGACAACGGGCCGTTGATCGCGGTGCCGTTCAGCGCCGCGCCGCCGTACACGCTGCGCGACATGCCCGCGTCGCTGTGCCGCGCCATGGGCCACCGCCCGCATGGGGGCGGACGCGAGCTGCCGCTGACACGCCTGTTCAGCGCCGCCGACCTGCCGCGCCTGCAACAAGCGCTGTTCGACGGCGATGCCGCCACCCTCACGGTGCACCTGCGGCGCGCCGACGGGCGCGCCTGGCGCTGCAACGTGCATCTGTCGGCGCAGGATGCAGCCGATCCCGATTGGCGCTGGGCCTGCATCGTGCCCGACGTCGCGCCGCCGGCCGAAGAGGCGGTTCAACCCGCCCACGACCGGCGCCTGGCCGCCAAATCCAGCCCGCGGCCGCGCCTGGACGCCTGGCCGGCGGCTTGAGCGGGTGCGAGTGCCGATCAGCCTTTGGGCTGCATCGGCGCCGGCTCAGGCGCCGCCGCGCCGGCGCGCCATCTCAGCCGCCGCCTTGCGTCGCTCGCAGTGCATCGCGCATGCGGCGCACCTGGTCGTGGTTGCGCTTGGCGCCTTCGTACTGGTGCTGCACCAGGTTGCGGATCGGCGGCGGCAGCGATTGCTCCAGCGCGTCGCGGTAGCTGGCCAGGGCCGCGTCCTCGCCGCGCTCGCACTCTTCCAGCACGGCGAGGTCGTCGTAGGTCGACAGCTTGGCCTTCACGGCCACCCACCCGCGGTGCATGGCACCGATCGCGGAGCCGCTGTCCTCGGGCTTGCCGCCGAGTTGCACCACATGGGCGCGCAGCTGATCGGCCGCGGTGGCGCACTCCGACGAGCGCGCCAGCAGGTTGGAGCGCAACGAACTCGACTTGGCCTGCTCGGCGCTCACCCGAAAGCCGTACTCGCCGTCCTTGCAGGTCTCGATCAGGTCATTCAGCGTGTCGATGACGTCGGCGGATGACTTGGTCACATTCAACATGGTCTACATCCTTCAAACAGTTGCACCGTCGTTAACGGCAGATGGCGTGCCCGTGGCACCACGTTGCAGTGCACACGCGCGGCACGGGCCTTGCTCGAGGTGATCCCGTGCCGAACCACGCAACCGAGACGCCGCTGCATTTGGTGGACACCACGATGTTCTGGAGCCCACGCGGCGGTGGGGTGCGCCGCTACCTGCTCGCCAAGCGCGCGCAGCTCGCGCACGACGGGCACTGGCGCCACACGCTGGTGGCGCCCGGCGCGCAGGGCGACGGCATGGTCGATTGCGGCGGCGTGCCGCTGCCGTTCAGCGGCGGCTACCGCCTGCCGCTGCGGCGTGCCGCCGCGGCGCGACTGATCGCGGCGCAACGACCCGACGTGATCGAAGCGGGCGATCCGTACCGCCTGGCCTGGGCGGCCATCGACGCCGCGCGCTGGTGCGGCGTGCCGGCGGTGCTGTTCTGCCACAGCGACATCTCCACCCTCGCCGGGCACACGATCGCGCGCGGCCGGCTGCTCGGCGCGCAGCGATCGCAGGCCTGGGCACGCCGTGCCGAGGCCCGGGTCGACCGCTACCTGAGCCGGCTGTGCGACCGCTTCGATCTCGTGCTGGCGCCGAGCCGCGCCATGCAGCAACGCCTGCAGGCGCTCGGCGTGCTGCACGCGCAGGTGCAGCCGCTCGGCGTGGACACGCGGGTGTTCCATCCGGCCGCACGCGACGAACGCTGGCGTGCCTCTCTGGGCCTGCCGGCCGACGCGCGGCTGCTGCTGTACGCCGGCCGCTTCGCGCCGGAAAAGAACCTGCAGCAACTGGTGGAGGCGGTGCAGCGACTCGGCCCGCGCTACCACCTGCTGGCGCTCGGCGCCGGTCCGCGGCCGCCGGCGGGCAAGCAAGTGCACGTGCTGGGTTTTCAGCCGCAGGCCGCACAGGTGGCGCGTGCCATGGCCAGTGTCGATGCATTCGTGCACGCGGGCGACCAGGAAACCGGCGGGCTCGCCGTGCTCGAGGCCATGGCCTGCGGCACGCCGGTGCTGGTGCGCGACGCCGGCGGGCTGAGCGAGGCCGTGGCCGGTGGCTGCGGCTTCGCCGTCGACTCCGACCGGCCGCACGACTGGGCCGAGGCGATCGCCGAGCTGTTCATGTCCAACCGCGCCAGCGTGCGCGCCGCGCTGGCGCGCGCGCGCGGCCATGACTGGTCGCTGGTGATGGCCGCGTTGCAGCGGCGCTATGCGCACGCCATCGAGCGGCGCGGGCAGTTCCGATGAGCTCCGCCGCGCGGCGCACCCCGGGTGCACGATGAACCCGCTCGACAGCGTGCCGGCGGTGCAGGACAACGGCTACGCGATGAGCGTCACGCTGCACGACGTGGCGCCCGCCACGCAGGCGCGCTGCGCGGCGCTGATCGCCGCGCTGGAGCGCATCGCGCCGCTGGACTTCACCTTGCTGGTGGTGCCGTACTACCACGGCCGCACTGCCGACGCCGCCTTCCAGCAGTGGCTGCAATCGCGCCTGCAGCGCGGCGACGAGCTGGTGCTGCACGGCTTGACGCACCGCGACGAGGGCCCTGCCCCGCGCCGCTGGCTCGAGCGCGTGCGCCGCCAGTGGTACACCGACGACGAAGGCGAGTTCGCCTCGCTCGACAGCACAGAGGCCACGCGACGCCTCAAGGCCGGGCGGCGCTGGTTCGCGCGCCGCGACTGGCCACTGAGCGGCTTCGTCGCGCCGGCCTGGCTGCTGAGCGAAGGCACCTGGCACGCTTTGCTGCGCCAGCCGTTCGACTACACCTGCACGCGCACGTCGCTGTTTGCGCTGCCGCATGGAATGGCCGACCGACCGGTGCGCGTGCTGCACGCACGCAGCATCGTCTACAGCACCCGCGCCGCCTGGCGGCGCGCCGTGTCGCGACCGTGGAACGCCCTGGTGGCCTACGAAGAGCGCCGCCGCGGCTGGATGCGCTTTGAACTGCACCCGAGCGACTTTGAATACCGCGCCGTGCGCGAGCAGGCCTTGCGGCTGGTGGCCGACGCAGTCGACGAGGGACGTGAACCGCTCACACTGGGCTCGATCGCCGAGCGATTGCACGAGAGTGCTTCTATCGTGAGTTGATCCTTGTTGAGACCGAGCGAGGCACACCACGAGCGGTGCTGCGCGGTGGGCGGCACCCGGTGGCGGCGACTTGTGGCGCGGCGAGGAGCGCAGTGGTACGAGGGGAAGTCCGGCGCGCAGGCGACGGACCGGCGAGAAGCCATGAAGCGGCGGCCCGTTCAGGGCCGCTGCGAGCGGCATCGCAGCCGCCCTCGTGATGCGAGCACCACAGCGAAGTCGGCCCACAGGGCCGACCGACCAGTAGGAGCCCACCCCGGGTGCCGCCTGCCGCGCCGCACCAGAGCCCGGCGAACTGGCAGCTTCAGTTCAATTCACCATCAACACCAACACCGCACTCGCCACGCCGATCGCCGCCCCCACCGCCACGTCGCTCGGGTAGTGCAGCCCCAGCACCATGCGCGAGGCGGCCACCAGCAGCGCGAACGGGCCGACGATCCAGGCTGCCCAGGGATAGTGGTACGCCAGCACGATCGAGAATGCCACCGCGTGCAACGTATGGCCGCTCGGGAAGCTGAAGTCGTCGAGCGCCGCGGTGCAGGCGCGGATGCCCGGACAAGCCACGAACGGGCGCGGCCGGCAAGTGCGCTGCTTGATGTAGCGGTAGATCGCCAGGTTCAACAATCCCACGCCGAGCATCTGCAGCGCACAGGCGGTGCCGGTGCGTCCGGCCGTCAGCGGCAGCAGCGCGATCAAGGCATACCACAGCGGGCCGTCGGCGAGCCGGCTCGCCAGCACCAGCGTCAACACGACCAGCGGCCATTGGGCAATGCGGTGACACGCGGTGACCCAGCGCCGATCGCGGTCCACCCAGCGTGCGCGCGTGCGCTCAAGCCACACTTGCATGGCCGAAGCTCTCGACCGGGTGGGCCAGCGCCACCAGCCGCTGCTCGAAGCGGTGCAGCACCGGCTCCCAGTCGCTGGCCAGCGCGGTCTGGCGCCCACGCTCGCGCAGCGCCGCCATGTCGCCGGAGGCTGCGGCACAGGCGGCGCGCACGAAAGCATCGCCATCGCCCGCGGGCACCAGCAGGCCGTTGCGGCCGTTGCGGATCAACGCGCCGGCCGCGGCCGCATCGAAGGCCACCACAGTCAGCCCGCTGGCCAGAGCCTCCAGCGTCACGTTGCCGAAGGTCTCGCTCAGGCTCGGGAACAGGAACACGTCGGCGCTCGCATAGTGCGCGGCCAGCTCGCTGCCGCGCTGAAGGCCGACAAAGTGCACGTGAGGGTGGCTCGCCTGCAGGCTGGGCCGCAGCGGACCGTCACCCACCACCACCATGCGCGTATCGGGGCGTTGCGCGTGCACGGCCTCGAAAGCGCGCAGCGCCAGCGGCACGTTCTTCTCCGATGCCAGGCGCCCGACATAGATCAGCACCGGCGCGTCGTCGGGCGCGTTCCAGTGCCGTCGCAGCTCGGCGCTGCGCCGCGCGGGCGAAAACAGGTGCGCATCGACGCCGCGGCTCAGCACCTCGACGCGCTGAAAGCCCCGCTCCATCAGCTCGGCTCGCAACGCGCAGCACGGCACGAAGGTGGCCGCGGTGCGGTTGTGAAAGCGCCGCAGGTATTGCATCACCAATCCGCCGGCGAAGCCCACGCCGTAGTGCCTGCAATACACGTGGAAGTTGGTGCGGAAGTCGCTCGTCACCGGCACACCGAGCGTGCGCGCCGCAGCCACCGCTGCGCGCCCGAGCGGGCCCTGCGTCGCCACATGGACCAACTCGGCATCGCAGGCGCGCAGACGGCGGCGAAGGTGCGCCGCGCTTGCCAGGCCCATGCGCAGATCGGGGTACATCGGGATGCGCATGCCGTGCGTGCGCCATTCGTGCGCACCCGGGCCGCTGGCTTCGCCGGCCTGCGCCGGACGCACCAGCAGCACCTGGTGGCCGTTGCGCCGCATGTGACGCACGCAGCGCTGCACGGTCAGCGAGACGCCGTTGATCTCGGGCGGGTAGGTTTCGGTGACGTAGGCGATGCGCATGGGTGGGGGCAGCGCCTCGCATCAACGAACCGTGGTGGCACGCTTGGCGTCGCGCGGGTGCGGCGCGGCTCGACTGGGCAATTCGGGTTCCTGCATCACCCGCCGGCGGTCCGTGACCTCCGGCGCCCCGCTGCCATCGCCGAGCGCCTCGGCGATGTACAACCGCTGCACCAGCAGCATCACCACCACCATCAGCGGCACCGCAAACACCACGCCCAACGGCCCAAAGGCCACGCCGAACACGATGACGGCAATCAGGCCGAGCGCCGGCGGCAATGCAATGGCCCAGCGCTGCACGAACGGCTGGATCACGTAGCTCTCGAACTGCTGCACCCCGAAGCACACCAGCGCGGCGTACAACGCCTGCGCTTCACCCTGCGTGAACGCCAGCAGGACGATCAGGGCACCGGCGGCAAGGCTGCCGAAGAACGGCACGAACTCCAGCACGCCGGCGATGACGCCCAGAGGCAACGCGAGCGGCATGCCGATCAACGCCAGGCCGGTGGCCGTCAACACGCCCACCACCAGCATCGCCACCCCTTGCCCGAGCAGCCAGCGCGACAGCCCGGTGGCCGCATCGCCCAACGCGCGGCGCACGCGCGCGCGTTGCCCGCACGGCACCAGGTGCAGCACGCCGCGCCGGTACAGATCCGGGTCGGCCGCGAGATAGATGCCGACCACCAGCATCATCACCATGCCGCCGATCGCACCCACAGCGCCGCCGAACAGGCCGGCGATGCGCGTCCACTCCAGCTCGGAATCGGCCTCGCGCCACCACTGCAGCAGCCACCGGCCGATCGAATGCGAGCCGAGCCAGCGCGTGATCGCCTCCAGCCCCTCGGGCAACGCCACGCGCAACGCGCCGAACTCCTTGGACATCGGCTCGCCGAGCAGCCAGCTGCCGGCGCCGATCAGCAGCGCCAGGCCCAGCACCACGCCGGTCAGCGCGAGCCGATGGCCAGCGCCGGTCCAGCGGCGCAATAGTGACGCGCCGCAGTGCAGCGCAACGGCCACCAGCACGCAGCCGAACGCCAGCACCACGACCTGGCGCAGCTGCACCAGCAGCAACGCCAGCAGCGCGATGCCGGCGACGATGAGCACGCGCCCGACGAAGCCGGGGGCCGCTGCGCGCGACGGCGCGATGCCGGCAAAAGGCCGTGGCGACTCATCGGACAACATGTGCTTGAGGCCAGGGCATCACCCGTGCCTGCCGGGCCCGCGCGCCGCGGCAACGCTTGCGGCAAGGCATGCCGGGACAGCCGAAGCGCAGACGCACCAGGCGCGCACCACCCACGCTGCGCTTCACGAATGGGTTAGGCAGGCGAAAAAGCGGCCCGCTGCCAGAAGCACCGGGCCGGATCGAGGTCAGCCGACTTGAGGGTCAGCCGCGGTCGGCGCGCGCAGCGCGCTCGGTGCCGGTGCCCATGCTGCCGCTGTCGGTGCCGCTGCCCATGGCGCCGCTGCCAGTGGGGCCACCGCTGTTGGGTGTGGTGGTCGGCGGCGTCCCAGCGCTCGATCCCATGCTGCCGGTGCTCGGCGCGGTCGTATCGGAGGTGCTGGGCGATGTCGTGGTGCTGGGCGACGTGGTGGTGCTCGGCGTCGAGCTGTCAGTGGTGCTGGGCGATGTCGTCGTGCTGGGCGACGTGGTGGTGCTCGGCGCTTGTGTGCTGGGAGACTGCGTGCCCGGCGATTGTCCCGAGGTGCTCTCCGATCCTGTACCGCTTGTGGACCCTGTACCACTTGTCTGTGCGTACGCGAGGCCCGCTGCCACGGCAAGTGCAACGCTGGCACCGGCGGCAATGGATTTCAGTTGCTTCATTGATGACTCCTGTCTTCGACGTGGATGAAACCGTGCCGATGTGCCCCGGCTTCAGGCATCCAAGTCGCGGCAAGCGCCATGCCCATCGGCGCACTCCTACAGAGAAGCGCGCCGATGTTTCAACGTGTGCGCGTGTTCGGCTCGCCTTCGCGCGCGTCGTTGGCAAACTCCTTGAGGCGGTTGTACAGCGTCTTCAAGCTGATGCCCAGCGCGGCGGCGGTGCGTTCCTTGTTGTGCCCGCAATGCGCGAAGGTGGCCAGGATCAACTGACGCTCGGCCTCGGCGATCGATGTACCCACCTGCACGGTGATCGTGTTGGGGTTGTGTGCCGGCGCCGGCGCAGGTTGCGGCTGTGCCTCGGCGCTGGGTGCGCTGACGCTCGGGCTCGCCGCCGGGGCGGCGGCCGCAGGGCCGTTGGTCGGCAGCCACTCGTCGGTGATCGTGTCGCCCGTCGTCATCACGTACGCGCGCTGCACCGCGTTGCGCAGCTCACGCACGTTGCCGGGCCAGCGGTAGCGTTCGAGCTTGGCCACTGCATCGCGCGTGAACCGTTTGGTCACCCCTTCGGTCTGCGACACCTCGGCGAGAAAGTGCTCGGCCAGCAGGCCGATGTCGTCGACGCGCTCGCGCAGCGGCGGCAGCACGATCGGGAACACGTTGAGCCGGTACAGCAGGTCCTCGCGCAGCTTGCCCGCGGCCACCGCGGTCTCGGGCGGACGGTTGCTGGCCGCGATCACGCGCACATCGGCTTCCAGGCTCTGCGTGGAGCCCACGCGCGAGAAAGTGCCGGTCTCGAGCACGCGCAGCAGCTTCACCTGCAGCTCCGGCGGCATCTCGGTGACCTCGTCGAGGAACAGCGTGCCGCCGTGAGCACGCTCGAAGAAGCCCTGGTGCTGCCGGTCGGCACCCGTGAAGCTGCCCTTCTCGTGGCCGAACAGCTCGCTCTCGATCAGGTTGGGCGAGATCGCGCCGCAGTTGATGGCGAGGAACGGCCGCTTGCGACGACGGCTCAGATCGTGCACGGTCTTGGCCACCAGCTCCTTGCCGGTGCCGCTTTCGCCGGTGCAGAACACCGTGACCGCGGTACCGGCCACGCGCGAGATCTGCTCGTACACCTTCTGCATCGGCGGCGAACGACCCCACAGGTGGCCGAAGGTGCCGGTGTCCTTCCATTTCGCGGTCATCGATGCCAGCTCGGCCTTCAGGGCCGATGGACGCATCACGCGCGACAGGATGCCGTGCAGCTGCTTCGGGCTGACCGGCTTGACCAGGTAGTCCGCCGCGCCGAGGCGCAGCGCCTGAATCGACGTGTCGAGGCTTGCATGGCCGGTGATCAACACCACCTCGGACTGCGACAGCAGCTCGGGGTCATCGAACAGGCTCATGCCGCTGCCGTCCGGCAACTGCAGATCGAGCAGCACGATGTCGGGCGGCTGCAGCGCGAGCTGCCGCCGCGCGTCGCCCAGGCTGTGCGCGGTGGCCACGGTGAAGTTGTCGCTGGCCACCAGCGCGGCCATCATCTGCGCCGAATCGACGTCGTCTTCGACAATGAGAGCGTGGGTCATGATGTCTGCACTCCATGCCTTGTGGATCGCCGGCGCTGTGGCACGGACTGTCGCGCCGGCGTGAGCTTGTGAGAATAACGCGCGTGCGCGTCGTTCCCCATCGTGCGTGTCCGGATGGAACTCATGCCACAGAGCCCATCAGACGTTGCAGTTCGGTGACATTCACCGGCTTGACCAGGTGCGCGTCGAAGCCCGACTCGCGGGCCTGCCGCACGTCAGTGTCGCGCCCGTAACCCGACACCGCGATCATCAAGCCGGCAAAGCCGGCGCCCCGGCTGCGTTTGGCCAGTTCCAGCCCGTTCATGCCGGGCAGGCCCACGTCGACCACCGCGACGTCGGGCCGCAGGTCGAGCACCGTGCGCAGGCCGCTCACGCCGTCCTGCGCGGTGACCACGGTGTGGCCGTCGAGCTCGAGCATCACGCGCAGGCTCTCGCGCGCGTCTTCGTTGTCTTCCACCAGCACCACGCTGCGCCGGCTCAGCTCCTGACGGCGCTGCTGCGTGTCGATCACCGCGGGCGGTTCGATCGACGGCAGGCGCACGGTGAACGTGCTGCCGCGCGGCGAGCTGTCGGCCTCGATCGTGCCGCCGTGCAACTCCACCAGCCGGCGCGCCAACGTCAGGCCGATGCCCAGCCCGCCGGCGCGCCGGTCGAGCGAACGTTCGCCCTGCACGAACAGGTCGAACACGCGCGGCAGCAGGGTGGGCGGAATGCCGGGGCCGTTGTCACTGACCTGCAGCACCGCGCTGTCGCCGTCGTGGTGCACCGCCACTTTGATGTGGCCGCCGGCCGGCGTGTACTTCAACGCGTTGGTCAGCAGGTTGCCGAACACCTGTTCGACGCGCGTGGCGTCGGCATCGACCCACACCGGGGTGAGATTGGACTCCAGCACGTGGCGTTGTCCGTCGCCAGTGACCTCCAGCGTCGACATCACGCGCCGCACGAGCTTGGACAGATCGAGCGCGCGCCGCGTCAGCAGCACCTTGCCCGAGATCACGCGGCCGACGTCGAGCAGGTCGTCCATCATGTGCGCCAGGTGGCGCGTCTGGCGGGCCGCGATCGCCCGTGCGCTGGCCGCCACCTCGCTGCCGGAGTCGACGCGATTCAGCACCTCCACCGCCGAAGCGATCGCACTCAACGGGTTGCGCAGCTCATGGCCGAGCATCGCGAGGAACTCGTCCTTCGCCTGGTTGGCGGCCTCGGCCTGCAGGCGCGCCGCGCGTTCCAGTTCGGTCAACGCGGCGCGCTCGCGCTGCAGTTGCTTTTCTTCGGTTGCGTCGACGCTGACGCCGATCATCTGCTGCGGCTTGGCATCGGGGCCGTACACCACCAGCACGCGGCTCGACAGCCAGCGCAGCGGCCCGCCGGCCGGCGCGATGCGGTACTCCAGCGTCTCGCGTTCGCGCCCGCTGGCCAACAGCTCGCGCAGCGTCTGCTCGACCCGCACGCGGTCGTCGGCGTGGACGTGGCGCAACAAGCCGCTCCAGTGCGTGTCGTCGGGCATGGTCCCGAGGCCGAACAGCTTGGCCTGCCCGGGCGACCAGTGCAGCGTGTCTTCCCCGAAGCGGTAGTGGAAGAAGCCGACGTGGCCCGCCTCCTGCGCCAGGTCGATCAGGTGCTGGCTCTCGCGCAAGCGGCGGTCGGCGCGCTCGAGCTGCGCGCTGGAGCGCACGCGGTCGCTGATGTCCACGATGGCGCCGATCGCCCCGCGCGGCTGGCCGGTCTCATCGAGCAACGGCACGGCCTGCGCCAGCACGTGCCGCGCCGGCTGGCCGGGACGCACGATCTCCAGCTCCATCGGCGGCACCGGCTGGCCCGATGCGCAGGCGCGCTGCAACGGCAGCTGATGCGGTTGCAGCGGCGGCCCGCTGTGCGGCCCGCGGATGACCAGGTCGGCGCGCGCATCGACCTTGCCGAACAACGCCTCCATCGCCGCGTTGTCGGTGACGACCCGGCAGCCCGGGTCCTGCGCGAACGCCAGCGCGATCGGGCTCGAGTTGAACAGGGTCTGGAATTCGTTGGCCGTGTCCTGGATGCGCTGGCGCGCCGCGATGTCGCGCTCGGCCGCACTGGCCAGCGCCTGGCGCAGATCGGCCACCTCGAGCACCACGATCGGCGCGCCGATGTGCTGGACCTCACCCCTGGACAGCTGATCAAGCGGTCGCACCAGGTGGCGCGCCACGCGCGAGGCCAGGTACAGGCCGAGCAGCACGCACAAGGCGGCGCCGGCGGCCGCGGTGATCACGCTTTGCAGCACGGCCGCATCGAGAGGCGCTGCGGCGATGCCCACCGCGACGCCCCAACCGGCCCACGGCACCGCATGCCAGGCGCCGTACACCGTGTCGCCTTCCAGCGCGGCGATGCGGTGGGTGCCGGCGCTGCGCGCCCGCATGGCGCCAATCGCGTCGGGCGGCAGTTGCACGCCGACGAAACGCTGGGGCGACTGCGTGCGCGCCATCACCACGTGGTCGCGGTCGTACAGGACCAGGAAGCCGTCGGCCGGCGGCGCCGAGCTCTGCAGCAGCATCTGCCAGGCGCCGGAGTCGATCCACGCGCCCAGCACGTAGGCCACGCGGCCTTGCGACACCACCGGCACCGCGACCGCGGTGGTGAAGCTGCCGTCGGCGCCGCGCGGCGGGATCAGGTTGGACACCAGCGCGCGCGGCTGCGTCAGCATGCTGCGGAACTCCGGCAGGCTGCGCAACGCTTCGGCGCCGATCGCGCGGCGAGCGCCGGGCGGGTACGCCGCGTCGACCAGCACCTGGCCGTCGGGCAAGAGCAGGAACGTGCCGTACCAGCTGTTGCGCGGCTGCGGGTGGTCGCGCAGGAACGCCTCGAACTCGGCACTGTCGGCCCGGTCGACCAGCGTGGTGCGGCCGATGATCGTCAACGTCTCGATCGATGCCGCCAGCTCGCGCTCGACGTTCTGCGCCGTCGCGACCGCGGTGCGCTGCAACTCGGCCCACATGCGCGCACGCTGGGCCATGAAGTCGCCATAGATGCGGTAGCCCATCAACGCGATGAAGGGCACGGTGGCCACCAGCATGATGGCGGCCAGATAGGCGCGCAGCGAGGCCCTGGGCCACGGCGCCGACCAGCGCCGGCGCAGCGGCGCCTGGGCGGCCGACGCGCCGGTCTCAGCGCCGGCCACCGCTGGCTCCTTGTGCGCGACCCCGATCGCCCGCGGCCAGCCCACGGCTGCGCAAGGCACCGAGGCGCCGGGCGGCGGGGCGGCGCTCAACCGAGGCACGTGATGCGCCCTGTGAAGCCGAGCATGGGGGTCGCAGCGCTAGCAGCGCTCGCGCCTTCTTCGGCGATCGCATCGGATCGTCGGCCATGACGCTACCGACGGAATGATTCGCCGCGGCCCGCGGGCGCGCAGCGGGGAACCCGCTTGCTGCTGTCGCATGGGCGCAATCAAGCACGGCCCGTGCCCGATTCAAACGGTCCCGTTCCGCTCGGTCGCGCGGCTCAATGCGCCGCGCGTTCTATGCGCGCGACGCCGCGTTGACCCGCGTGGCTCCGGAAGTGGGCAACGGCGGGCGCAATGCCATGTCGCGCAAGCGCGGTTGCACGTTGGATGGAATTGCGGCAAATTTTTCAGATTGTCCGCGCCCGATTCCACGGTAGGCAAAGCCCAGGGCCGCCATGCGCGCCGGATCGCAGATGTTGCGGCCGTCGAGCACCTGCGGGCGCGCCATGCGCGCATGCACGGCCACCCAGTCGGCCCGGCGGTACTCCGGCCATTCGGTGGCGATCAACAGTGCGTCGGCCCCGTCGACCGCATCGAGCATGTCGCGCGCGAAATGCAGCGCGCGCACATGGCCGTGTTGGCGGCGCGCCGCCGGCATGGCCACCGGATCGTGCGCCACGACCGTCGCGCCGGCCGCCGCCAGCATCCCGATCAGCACCTCGCTCGGCGCCTCGCGCAGATCGTCGGTGCCCGGCTTGAAGGCCAGTCCCCACAGCGCGATGCGCCGGCCGGCCAGCGAACCGCCGAACAGCTCGATCGCGCGCAGCGCCAGCAGGCCCTTGTGGTGCTGGTTGGTCTGTTCCACCGCGGCCAGCGTGGGCAGCGCGACGCCGTGGTCCAGCGCGGTGCGCTGCAAGGCGCGGATGTCCTTGGGCAGGCACGAGCCGCCGAAGCCGCAGCCCGGCGACAGGAACATGGGCCCGATGCGCGGATCGCCCGCCATGCCTTTGCGCACGTCCTCGATGTCCACCTCCAGGGCTTCGGCGAGCTGCGCAAACTCGTTCATCACGCTGACGCGCGACGCCAGCATTGCGTTGCAGGCGTACTTGGTGAGCTCGGCACCGCGGGTTTCCATGGCCAGCCACTGCTCGGGCCGCTCGATCAGCGGCGCATAGAGCGTGCGCAGCAGCTCGATTGCACGCGGATCGTCGGAGCCGGCCACCACGCGGTCGGGCCGCATGAAATCATCGACGGCCGAGCCTTCCTTCAGGAACTCGGGGTTCGACGCGGCCGCAAAGCGCAGCCCGTGCAGACCGCGGCGTTCCAGCTCGTGCTGCACCATCTGCCGCACCCGCTCGGTCGTGCCCACCGGCACGGTGCTCTTGCACACCACCAGCGTTTCGCGCTGCACACCGGCGCCGATGCGCCTGGCCACCTCCAGCACCTGGCGGATATCGGCCGTGCCGTCGCGGTGGCACGGCGTGCCCACGGCGATGAACTGCACCGCGCCGTGCGTCACCGCGGCGTCGGCGTCGTGGGTGAAGCGCAAGCGGCCGCGCCGACCGTTGCGCACCACCAGGTCCTCGAGCCCCGGCTCGACGAACGGCAGCTGGCCGCGTGCCAGCTGCGCCACGCGCGCGGCGTCTGCATCCATGCACAACACCACATGGCCAAGCTCGGCAAAACAAGCCGCCGTGACCAGGCCGACATAACCGGCGCCATAGACCGAAAGCGGGAGCAACGGCTCGTTGGCCGCCAGGGTGTTCATTTGAGGGCGGTAGGGCTTCGAGTTCGAGTTCATGGGGTTCCCTGCGCGGGGTCGCGCCCGGCCATGGGCGCACCGCAGCGACGGCGCGCGTGCCCCCTGGCGCTTCGCGCCTCCTCGCCGAGCGGGGGCTGAGCCCCTTCGGGCGGCCGGGCGGGGCTCATAGGCCCTGCTCCAGATGACGGGACAGCTTGAGGTGGATGCGATGCCAGGGCCGGCTCGGCGGCCCCTCGTCGTGTTGCTCGCCGCGGCAGCATTGCGCGTCGTCGCGGAAGGCGGCTTCCACGCGCGCGCCGACTTCGGCATCGAGCACGATCATGTTCATGCCGCTGCCGCCGCGGTCGACGTGCTCGCACCAGCTCGGGCCGATGCTCGACCACACGCCGTCGATCACGCTGGAGCGTGCACGCAGCGCGCGGTGCTGCATCTCGTGCACGGGCACACCGGCACGAGCCAGCCGGCTGGCCCGCAGGCGTGCGTGCAGCCGCGTGGGCCAGTCCATGGCGAACGACGACCACAGCAGTTGCGCGTCGACGCCGCGCGCGTGCGCCGACAGCAGCGCACGCAGCAGCGGCGCGGGCGGCAACCCTTGCGGGCTGCTCAACAGCACGCGGGCCTGCGCCGCGGCCACCGCGGCCACCGAGGCACGCAAGAACGGCGAGCGTCCGGTGCCGGCACCGGCGGCCGCGATACCGACGCGCTGGTCGCCGATCCACGCCAGCGGCGGGAAGTATCGCGCGGTGGCCAGCGGCCGCGTCGCGATGCGCTCCCAATGGTCGATGAACAACCACTGCAGCTCGGCCACCACCGGTCCCTCGACGCGCGCCAGGCCTTCGGTGCCGCCGCGCACCCGCTGCAGACCCAGGCCGCCGACGAACGCGAGGCGCCCGTCGATGATGATCAGGCGCGGCGCCTCGTCGGTCTCGGGGCCATGCCCCCACCACAGGCCGCCGCGCACCGGCTGCGTGGCGCACAGCTTGACGCCACCGCGACGCAGCTGATCGAGCCGCAGCAGCGACTTGGCATCGCGTGACGCCATGCCGTCGACCAGCAGGTTCACGCGTGCGCCGGCGCGGCAGCGCTCGAGCAGGCGCCGCACCAGCGCGTCGCCTTGCGTCTGCAGGTCGAACAGCCGGCTATCGATATTGATGTGGTCGCGTGCGGTCTCCAGCGCGTCGAACACCGCGCCCGCGGCGGGCCGGCCGTGTTCGAGGATCTCGACCCGGTTGCCGCCCAGCACGGGCAGTTGCAGGCAACGCGACAGCGCGCGCGATTGCACCGTGGGCGCGGCCCGTGCCGTGCCTAGCGCGCCCGAGGCCGGCGGAGAGAACGATCTGATCGACACGAGACACAACTCCAGTCTCAGCGCGCGCGGCGGCGCAGTCGGCTCAACAAGGCAGTTGGCGTGCCCGCCCGCAGGCGGGAACCTGCGTCGGCTCGCCGACGCGCCCGATCTGCCTTGCGGCGCCGCGTCAACGTTCGGCGTCGACTTCGGTCCCCTCCGGCAAGCCGGCGCGCGTGCCCTGCGGCAGCAGCTCGTCCTCGAGCGACTGGCGCCGCACGGTCATCTGTTGCTGCAAATCATCCCAATCGAGTTTGGCGCGCGTGAGTTGCGGAAAAATCTCGCTCTCTTCTTCCTTGATGTGGTGCTGCACGTACTCCGCCAGCACCTTGAAGGTGGCGGCATAGGTGCGGTCTTCCGGCGGCAATTGCTGCAAGTCGGCAATCAGCGTCTTGGCGGTGGCGTGCTCGACCTCGGCTTCGTCGATCAGGCTCTGGTCACGCATCGCGTCGCGGATCGCCGGGTAGAAGATCTCTTCCTCCAGCATGGTGTGCACGCTCAGATCGGCGCAGGTCTGCAGCACCAGCGCCTGGCATTCGTCGCCTTGTTTCTGCTTGTCGAGCCGCTCGAAGTCCTGGAACGCCTTCTTTACCTTCTTGTGATCCCCTTTCAGCATCTTCAGCAGCTCGGTTCGCGCGGAGCTCGCGCTGCGGGCGGTTTCGCGTGGAGTGGGCATGGTGGTCTTCCTCATGGGCGTGTGCAGGTGCAACATGCACCGCGCGATACCGGCGGCAAACGCCATTCCGCGCCAGATGAGAAGCGGCGGCGCTACGATGCCGCGACGCGATGAGCACGTTCACCACCCGACGCGAGACCGACGGCTTCGGCGCCATTGACGTGCCGGCCGATGCGCTGTGGGGCGCGCAGACCGAACGCAGCCGGCGCTTCTTCGCGATCGGCGAGCAGCGCATGCCGCTGCAGCTGATCCACGCAATGGCCGAGATCAAGCGCGCGGCCGCCGAGGTCAACCGCGACCTCGGCCTGCTCGATGCCGCCAAGGCCGAGGCGATCGCCACGGCCGCGGCGCGCGTGGCGGCCGGCGAGTTCGATGCCGAGTTCCCGCTCTCGGTGTGGCAGACCGGCTCGGGCACGCAGAGCCACATGAACGTCAACGAGGTGGTCGCCAACCTGGCGTCGCGCGCGCTCGGCGGCGAGATCGGCGCCGGGCGCCGCGTGCATGCCAACGACGAGGTCAACCTCGGCCAGTCGTCGAACGATGTGTTCCCCACCGCCATGCACGTGGCCGCGGCGCTGCAGGTGCGCGCCGTGCTGGCGGCGCTGCAGGCGTTGCGCGCAGCGCTGCGCGACAAGGCCCATGCGTTCGCCGACGTGATCAAGATCGGCCGCACCCATCTGCAGGATGCGACGCCGGTCACGCTGGGCCAGGAGTTCGGCGGCTACGCGGCCCAACTCGCGCTGGCCGAGCACGCCATCGTGCAGGCGCTTCCGGCCGTGCGCGCGCTGGCCATCGGCGGCACCGCGGTGGGCACCGGCCTCAACACGCATCCCGAGTTCGCGCGCCGCGTGGCGGCGCGCCTGGCCGAGCGGCTCCACGAGCCGTTTGAGGTCGCGCCCGATCCGTTTGCGGCGCTGGCCGGGCACGAGCCGCTGGTGGCGCTGCACGGCGCGCTCAAGACGCTGGCGGTGGCGCTGATCAAGATCGGCAACGACATCCGCCTGATGGGCAGCGGCCCGCGCGCCGGCCTGGGCGAGATCAGCCTGCCCGAGAACGAGCCGGGCAGCTCGATCATGCCGGGCAAGGTGAACCCCACGCAGGTCGAGGCGCTGACGATGGTGTGCACGCAGGTGATGGGCCATGACGTCGCGCTGTCGATTGCCGCCAGCCAGGGCCAGTTCGAGCTCAACGTCTACAAGCCGCTGATCGCGCACGACGTGCTCGACAGCATGCGCCTGCTCGCTGACGCGATGGCGAGCTTTGCCACACATTGTGTCGCCGGCATTGCCGTCAACGCCGCGCGCACGCAGGCGCTGCTGGAGCAATCGCTGATGCTGGTGACTGCGCTCACGCCGCACATCGGCTACGACCGCGCGGCGCGCGTGGCCAAGCACGCGCACGCGCACGGCCTGTCGCTGCGCGAGGCCGCGCTGGCCGTGGGCGGCGTGAGCGCCGAAGACTTCGAGCGCTGGGTCGACCCGTCCAGGATGCTCTCGCCCGGCCGCTAGCTGCGGCCGGACAGCCGCCCGTGCGCGCGGGCGCGCCGGTTACGGGCAGTGCACCGCTTGGAACGGCATTTGCTCATCCTGTTGGGCCTGCCGCTCAACAAACGATCCTCCAGGAGCCTCCCCATGTGCAACGCCGCTGCGGGCGCCCGCGCGCCTGCCGACACACGCGATCAGGTCCTTGGCCTGTTGCGCCACGACTTTCACCGCGTGCTCGAGGACTTTCGCGAGTTCGAGCGCCTGGCCGGCGAAGAGGCCGGCCAGACCGGCCAGCGTCTCGTGCAGCGCACCTTCGCCGAGCTGAAAATGATCGCCGCTGTCGAGGAGCAGGTGCTGTACCCCGCGGTGCACCAGGCGCTGGCCGGCACCGACCTGATCGAGCAAAGCGAAATCGAACACGCCTGCATCCGCCGCCTGGTCGACGAGCTGGAAAGCGCGCAACCCGACGCGGTGGACTATCCCAGGGACTTCCGCATCCTCGGCGAGCACGTGCGACTGCACGCCCGGGACGAGGAGCTGGAGCTGTTTCCCGCGCTGCGCGAGGCTGACGCCGACTGGGAGCGCCTGCGCACCGACATGCAATCGCGCCGCGCCGAGATGGCCGAAGACCTGGGCATCGCGCCGCTCGCACGGGTCGAGGACCACGAGGCGCTGGCCTCGGGACTGCCGATCGACGCGCCGGTGGCCACCGATGACGACGTGATCGACGAAACCGCCGAGGCCTGACGCGGCGGCCGGCCGACCGCCGGCACAACTTGCCGCAACTTCGGCCGCCGGCACCTCAGGCTTGGCGTGCCCGTCGCAGCGACATGGGTTCCGTCTACCTGACGCTGTGGCAATCGGTGTGGCGACAGCGCGGGCGCACCGCTGCCGCGCTCGGGCTGCTCTTGCTGGCCAAGATGGCCGCGGTGCTGGTGCCCTTGTCGCTCAAGGGGATCGTCGACACGTTCAGCGCCGCCGCCGCACCGGGTGCTGGCCCGGCCAGCGACGCGCGCGTGGTGCTGACGCTGCCGGTGTTCCTGCTGCTGGCCTATGCGGTGCTGCGTTTTGCCGCCACGCTGTTCACCGAGCTGCGCGACCTGGTGTTCGCGCGTGTCACGCTGCGCACGGTGAGCGAGTTTGCGCAGACGGTGTACCTGCACCTGATGCATCTGAGCCCGCGCTTTCATGCACTGCGCAGCACCGGGATGCTGATCCGCGATGTCGAGCGCGGCACCGCCGGCATCGCGTTCCTGCTCGGCGCGGGGCTGTTCACCGTGCTGCCGACGCTCGTGGAGTTCATCGCCGTCCTGGTGGTGATGATCGCCGCCGGCTACAGCGGCTGGTTCACGGTGGCGATCGTCGTCACGTTCTTCTTCTATGCCGGCTACACCACGCTGATGACGCGGCGGCGCGAGCGGCGCCAGCGCGCCGTGAACGAGATCGACTCGCGCGCGCAGGGCATGCGCGTGGACAGCCTGCTCAACGTCGAGACCATCAAGACCCACTCGCGCCAGGACTTCGAGCACCGGCGTTTCGCCGCCTTGCAGCACGACTGGGTGGGCGCCTCGGTGCTGAACCAGCATGCGCTGTCGGCGCTGCACATCGGACAGAGCGCGATCATCGCCGGCGGTGTGGCCACGGTGATGCTGCTGGCGGGCCAGTACACGCTAGAGCAGCGCATGAGCATCGGCGACCTGGTGCTGGTCAACGCCTACCTGATCCAGCTGTGCCTGCCGTTGAATGCGCTCGGTTTCGTGTTCCGCCAGACGCTCGATGCGCTGGTGGACACCGAGCGGCTGCTGCAGCTGCTGCGCCAGCCGCCGGAGATCGCCGACGCGCCGAACGCCCGGCCGCTGCAGCTGCGCGGCGGCGAGGTGCGCTTCGAGCAAGTCGACTTCGCCTACGAACACGGCCGGCCGATCCTGCACGACTTCAGCCTCGCGCTGGCGCCCGGCCAGACGGTGGCGGTGGTGGGCGGCAGCGGCTCGGGCAAGTCGACGCTGGCGCGCCTGCTGCTGCGCCTGTATGACCCCGATGGCGGACGGATCACGCTCGACGGGCAGGACATCCGCGCCGTCACGCTGCGCTCGCTGCGCGACGCGATCGGCGTGGTGTCGCAGGACACGGCGCTGTTCAACGAGTCGATCGCCTACAACATCGCCTACGGCCGCCCCGGCGCCGGACTGCCCGAGGTGATCCAGGCGGCCCAGGCGGCGCAGGTGCACGAGTTCATCGTCTCGTTGCCGCGGCAGTACGACACCGTTGTCGGCGAGCGCGGCACCAAACTCTCGGGCGGCGAGAAGCAGCGCATCGCGATCGCCCGCGTGCTGCTGAAGAACCCGCCGCTGCTGATCTTCGACGAGGCGACGTCGGCGCTCGACACACGCGCCGAGCGCGCGATCCAGTCGGAGCTCGAGCGCGCGGCCCAGGGCCGCACCACATTGATCGTCGCGCACCGCCTGTCGACCATCGTCGATGCCGATCACATCGTCGTCATGGACAAGGGACGCATCGTCGAGAGCGGGCGCCACGACGCGCTGCTGGCGCAGCAAGGCCTGTACGCGCAGCTGTGGAACCTGCAGCGCCAGCAGCGCGAGTTCGAGCGGCTGGAGCGGCGCCTGGCACGGCAGCCGGTCAACCTGGGGGCGCTGCTGGCCGGCACCATCGACGCGCTGCGCGGACCGATCGAAGCACGCCGCATCGCGCTGTACACCGACATCGACGCCGGCAACGCCAGCGTCTCAGGCGACCCGGGCGTGTTGTCGCAGGTGTTGTACGCGATCGGCGCGCAAGCGGTGCGCCTCACACCGGAAGGCGGCCGCATCGAGATCCGCTTGCAGCGCCACGACGCGCAGGCGCGCCTGAGCGTCACCGACGGCCGCAACGCCCCGGTGGCGCCGATGCCGCCCAGGCCCAGGCGCCGCCTGCTGGAGCCGCGCACCACGGAGCCCGACGATCCCGAGCCGGTCGATCCGCTGGAGGTGCGATCGATCATCGAGCGCCAGGGCGGGCGCTTTGAGGTCGAGCTGCCGGCCGGCACGCACGGCATGCGCTCGATCATCGAGCTGCCGCTGCGCGCGCTGGCCGTGCCCAGCGAGCCGCCGCCGGCCGATGTTGTCACGCCCCAGCATCCGCAGACTCCGATGCTGACGGGGCTCACGGTGATGTGCATCGACGACCATGCCGATGCGCTGGAATCGCTCGGCCTGATGCTGCAGGCCGAGGGCGCCCGGGTGATGCCGTTCCAGCGCGGCGCACAGGCGCTGCAGTGGCTCGAGCAGCACCCACCCGAGCAGTGGCCTCGCCTGCTGGTGTGCGACATCACGCTGGCCGACGGCGAAGACGGCCATCAGCTGATGCGTCGCATCCGCCAGCTCGAGGCGCAGCGCGCAGTCGCGCTCGACAAGCGTTTGCCGGCGATCGCACTAACCGGCCACGCCCAGGCCGAGGACCGCCTGCTGGCGTTGATGGCCGGTTTTCAGCTGCACCTGGCCAAGCCAGTGGAGCCGCCGGTGCTGGTGCGTGCGTTGGCTGCACTGGCCGGTGGCGCGTGAGGCCGCGCCGATCGCACTCTGGAGATGCGACTGCACCCGGTGGTGCATCGGCATCCACCTGCGCGCAGGCATCGCATGTGCCGCTCGAACGCACCGCGGCGTGTGCCGCCTACCACCAAGGAGTTGTGAAATGCCCCGCTGCCACACCTGCGGCAACGATTACGCCAAAGCGTTCGAGGTGACCACTGCTGCCGGTCAGCGCTTCACCTTCGACAGCATCGAGTGCGCCGCCTACAAGCTCGCGCCCAGCTGTGCACACTGCGGTTGTCTGATCCTCGGCCACGGTATCGAGGATGGATCGTCGATGTATTGCTGCGCCCACTGCGCCCGGGGTTCGGGTGTCGACGAGGCGGTGGACAACACCACCAGCAGATGACCGGGCGGCGGCAACCCGGGAAGGTCGCCGCCGCCACCGTTGTCACACGCAACGTACGGGATCAACGCACGGAGCCGCGACGGAACAGGTTGACGATCGCCAGCAGGATCACCGCGCCGACCAGAGAGACGAGCAGCGAACCGAAACTGAACGAGCCCTGGTTGATCGTCGGCAGGCCCACCATCGGCGAGATGAAGAAGCCCGCCAGCGCAGCACCGATGATGCCGACGACCACATTCAGGAAGATGCCCTGACGTGCATCGGTCTTCATGAGCAAGCTGGCCAACCATCCGACGATGCCGCCCACAATCAGCCAAATGATGATGTCCATTGATTGAACTCCTCTGGAGGGAACACAAAGTTCGGTTGCGGCAGGAACGCCGCAAAAACCGACGAGGCGGTTCGGCAAACCGCGTGCCTTTGCGGCAGCGGTGGACCGAAAGCGCATCCAGCCGATCAGTGGTTCTTGCCGCAAGCCCGCGTAACACCGCGGTGTGCCGATCACGCCGCGCTGCAGCATCGACTCTGGTATCGCGCTTGCTTGAGCGCAGCAATGACGCGCAATCCGACATCGGTGGAGATCGGCCCCTGGCTGAAGAACAACGCGCTGCGCGGCCTGCTGGTGATCGCGATCATCGCGCTGCTGAAGGCGGCGCAGGATCTGCTGATACCGGTCGCGCTGGCGTTGCTGCTCACCTTCGTGCTGGCGCCGCCGGTGCGCACGCTGCGCCGCTACGGCATCCCGGAGGCGATCGGCGCCGCCATCGTGGTGGGCACGCTGCTGGCGTGCACGGTGCTGATGGGCGTGGCGCTGTCCGGACCTGCAGCGCAATGGTGGGACCGCGCGCCCAGCACCGTGGCACAGCTGGTGGCGCATTTCGACCGCCTGCGCGCCGCGCTGCCGGTGATCGGCACGCCGCCACCCGCGCCGCCGCGGGCCACGCCGCGCGCGCGCACGCAGGCCAATGCCGAGCAGCCGCCACCGGACCCGGTGAAGGAGCAGCTCGCCACCGAAGGCGTGGCGCTGACGCGCGCGGTGATCGGCAAGATGTTCACCTTCAGCGTGTTGGCCACCGCGACCGTGATCCTGCTGTACTTCCTGCTCGCCTCCGAGCATTGGGTGCTCGCGCGCAGCATCGAGGCCATTCCGCGCCGGCGCAGCCGTGCGCTGCTGCTCGGTGGCGTGCGCTGCGCGCAGCGCGAGATCGGTCGCTTCGTCGGGACGCTGGCGCTGATCAACGTGGGGGTGACGATCGCCACCTTTGGCGCCATGGCGTGGCTCGGGCTGCCCAACCCGCTGCTGTGGGGCGTGGTGGCGGGGGTGCTGAACTTCATCCCCTACATCGGTCCGGTCCTCACCATGGTGGCTCTGCTGCTGGCCGGCATGCTGAGCTTCGACGGCGCGGCGGCGATGGTGGCGCCGGCGGCGCTGTACATGCTGATCCACGCCATCGAGAGCAACCTGGTCAGCCCGTGGTTCATCGGCCGCCGCCTGTCGCTGAGCCCGGTGGCGGTTTTCCTCTCGGTGATGTTCTGGGGTTGGGCCTGGGGCATCCCCGGTGCGATGATGGCCGTGCCGGCACTGGTGGGCCTGCGCAGCGTCTGCAAGCGGCAGCGGCGCCTGAAGCTGCTGTGTGCCTATCTCGAGGGCGAGTACCGGCCGCTGCCCAACCTGCGTTCGTTGCTGCGCCCGCGACGCAAGACAACGCCCACCTGAACGCGCGCCGCCCGAGCGCTTCAGCGCCTGCGACGCCCTCGCGCGGGCGCAGGCACCGGCGTTTCGTTCGACGGCAAGCGGCGCCCGAGCTCTTCGAGCACCGGGCCGCGGTCGGTGTCGACGCGGCCGGCCTTGACATCGTCGTAGGCCCGGCGGCCGATCGACTGCGTGCCGGGTGCACCCTTGACCTGACTGTCAGCGGACTCGTCACGATCGTGCGGCAGGCGTGGCTCGCGCGTGCGTTCGCGCACCACGCGCACCGCATCGGCATCACGCGCGCGCTTGCGCGCAGGCTTGGGTGACAGCGCCATGCCCGATGCCGGCAGTTGTTGTGCCCGGGCCTCGGATTTGCCGTCATGCGGTCACCTTCAACAGAACCACGAGGTTGAACCATGGCCAAGTTGATCATCTCCGCACTGATCGCTTGCGGGTTGCTGGCGCAGACCGGCTGCGCCGTCACATCGGGCCAGAGCTCGATGGGTCAGTACGTCGACGACTCCACCATCACGGCACGCGTGAAGAAGCGCTTTGCCGAGGATCCCACGGTCGCCGCCACGCGCATCAGCGTCGAGACGATGAACGGCACGGTGCAGCTCTCGGGCTTTGCCACCACCGAGTCCGAGCGCGCGCGGGCGGCGCAGATCGCGCGCTCGGTACCCGACGTGCGCGACGTGCGCAACGACGTCATCGTGCGGCCCGCCGCGCAGTAATGCCGCGTGTGCCTCAGGCCGTCGGGCGGCGCGCCTGGCGCGCCGCCGACTCGGTGCGTGCGCCGTCGTAGCGCACGACGCTGATCATGCCGTCGGACTCCATGAAGGCCGCCTTGACCTGACGCACGTCCTCCACGCCTTGTTCGCGGAGCTTGGCGTGCAGGTCCTCGAGCGTCATCATTTCGTGCCGCAAGTTGGCGCGCAGCACGTGGCCGCGGCGGATCAGCGGCATCGGCGGCGCCTCGGCCAGCCAGCGAAACGGCTTCCAGCGATAGCTGGCCCAATCGAGCGCGTAGTTCCAGCCGGCAATGGTGGCGACCAGCAGAGCGCCTTCGGACAGCGTGGTGTAGCCGCCGGCCAGTGCGTTCTGCGAGGCATCGGCGATCAGCACCAGCAGCAGGATGTCGGCGATGGCGATCGAGCCGACATCGCGGCGCAGCACGAAGCGGAACAGCAGATAGATGAACCAGTACATCGCGCTGCCGCGCAGCACGAGTTCCAGCGGGTTCATCTCGAAGCGGAACAAGCCGACCCAATCCATGGCTTGTCACCGCCGCGGGGCATCGCCTGGAACGTTCAGCGAACGAACGCCGGCCCCGCGTGTCACCGCGGTCGGGCCGGCGCGGGTCGGCGTCACGAACGCAGGATGCGCGCCAGCAGGTAGCCGATCGCCAGCGCGGCGCCCACCGTGGCCAGCGGATGTTCGCGCACGCGCTCGCGCGCGCTGTCGACCCACACCTCGCGGCTGGCCGACAGGTCGTGCACTTTCCCGCTGACGGTGCCGTAGGCGCCCTGCACACCGGTGCGCACGCGCTCGACCGCCGAGCTGGCGGTGCCGGCCACACGGTCGACCGCGCCGTGCGCGGTGCGCGCCACGCGCTCGATGGCCGGATCCGGCACCGAGCCCGATGCGCCCGAAGGCATCTCGGTGGTGGACGAAGTTGCGGGGCTGATGGGTGGTGACATGGGCGTTTCCTTCGTGGTGGGGTCAGGCGGCGACGAATGACCTGCGGCGCTCAGGCGGTGTTGCACGCATGGCGTCAAGGCGGCGGCGACTCGGGCATCTGGTTCTGCCCGCCTTCGCCTTCCCAGACCTGCTCGGGCTCGGGCTTGGCGTTCGGCCGGTCGGCCATGCGCCGCTGGTGCGTGGCGCGGCAGGTCTGCCAGCTCGCGCCGATCAATGCGGCCAGCGCCGCCCACGACGCCAGGTGGCTCAGCACGCGGTGTTCGCCGCGTGCAGCGGTACGAGGTGCGAAACGGTACGTGTGCATGTGCTCGTGCTTTCGACAGGCCGGTGTTTGCACGGCAATCGTTGTGCCCATCGGCGGCCGCAGGCATCGACGCGGTTGCGCACGGGGATTGCTGTGCTGCTGTGCAACCCATGAGGAGCACACCATGAACCCGTTGGTCTCACGAAGCGCCCGCACGGCTTGCGGCCTCGCAGCCGCCCTCGCCCTGCTCACCGCCTGCGAGTCGATGAGCGAGCGCCAGAGGGGCACGGCCATCGGCGCGGGCGGCGGCACAGTGGCCGGCGCCGCCATCGGCTCGGCCACCGGACACAGCGCCGGCAAGGGCGCGGTGATCGGCGGTGCGATTGGCGCGGTGGCAGGCAACCTGTGGTCCAAGCGCATGGAAGACAAACGCAAGGAGATGCAGGCGGCCACCGCCGGCTCGGGCGTCGACGTCGAGCGCACGCAGGACAATCAGCTCAAGGTCAGCGTGCCGAACGACATCTCGTTCGACACCGGCCGCGCCGACATCAAGCCGGAGATGCGGCCGGTGCTCGATCAGCTCACCAAGGGGCTGGACCCCAAGGTGCAGGTGACGGTGGTCGGCCACACCGACTCCACCGGCAGCGACGCGATCAACGACGCGTTGTCGGTCGAACGCGCGCAAGCGGTGCGCAACTACCTGAGCGTGCGCGGCGTCGACGCGCAGCGCATCAACGTGCAGGGCCGCGGCTCGCGCGAACCGGTGGCGAGCAACGCCAACGACAGCGGCCGCGCGCAGAACCGGCGCGTCGAGATCTTTCTGGCCGAGCAGTCGGCTTGAGGCTCTCGCGCAGGCCCGACCCGGCCCAGCCTATGGCGGCCGGGGAGCATGCGGCACGGCGCCACCCCGTGCTGCGTGGGGCCGCTCGCGCGGCGGTCTGGCTCGCGCTGGCGGGGCCGCTCGGCGCAGCGGCGGAGCCCAACGCCGACGTCAGCCGCCAGCTCCTGCAGCGCACCAACGAGCTGCGCGCCGCGTCGGGTTGGAAGCCGCTCAGGAGCGAGCCGCGTCTGGCCGCCGCCGCGGCGCGCTACGCCCGCTACATGGCCGAGACTGATCGCTACGGCCACGCCGCCGACGGCCGGCAGCCGCAGGAGCGTGTGCAGGCGCAGGGTTACGACCATTGCCTCACGGCCGAGAACATCGGCTTTGCATCGAGCACGCGCGGCTTCCGGCCCCAGGAGCTGGCACAACGCCTGTTCGACGGCTGGGTGCAGTCGCCGCCGCACCGGCGCAACCTGCTCGATGGCGACATGACCGACGTGGGCATCGCGGTTGCACAAGGCGCACGCAGCGGCCGGCACTACGCGGTGCAGCTGTTCGGCCGGCCGCGTGCGAAGGCGCTGCACATCACGCTCGCCAACCGTAGCCGCGACACCGTGCGCTACGAGCTCGCCGACGAGGTCTTCGAGCTCGAGCCCCGAGTCGTGCGCACGCACGAGCGCTGCCGGCCCGCGCTGCTGTCGCTCAGGGCCGAAGGGCTCGACGATCTGTCGGCCAAGCCGATCACGATCGCGCACGGCGCCCGCTACCGCATCGTGGACTCGGCCGACGGCATCCGGCTGCGCCGCGAGTGAGCGCGTTTGGCCGCTCCCAAGCGCTCGCGCACCGCAGCGTGCTGCGCGCAACTTGCCCGATGAGCGCGCCGCGCCACGGCGGTCAACGCGACTGACGCGGTGGCGAGGCTGCGGCGGGCGGGACCGCGGCGCCGCCCCGCACGCACGGATCCGACTGCTCCTTCTCGCCCGGATCGAACAGCGGGATCAATGCCAGCGGCGGAAACACGCTGCCGAGCGCGATGGCGCCGAGTACACGGCCGGTGAGCTTCGCACCCTCGACGCCGATCTGCGGCGCGCCCAACGTGCCGGTCACGGTGACGGGCGAACGCAGCGACACCGGCGACGCATCTTTCGGGCGCGCGCGGGCCACCAGGCCGAGCGCCTCGGTGCGCAGGTTGATCGTGCCGCCGATGCGCACCGTGGTGTCCGCATTGTCGATGACGGCTCGCTGGACCTTGAGCACACCGTCGTCGACGCCGAAGGTCAGCCGCGCGCAGCGCAGCGGCAGCGGCTGGTCGCCGCGCACCAGCACGCCGAGCGCCTGTGCCAGGTCGATTCCGAGGGCCTCGGTGATCAGGTGCGACATGGTGCCGTCGCGCAGCGTGAGGTCGGTGCGCCCGTCCATCGAGCCGAGGATCTCGGCGGTCGAGCGCCCCGCGCCGGTCAAGTCGACATCGGCCTCGAGCACACCGGTCACGTACGCCGGCGGCGCTTGGTCGGTCTGCTGGCGCGCCTGGCGACGCTGTTGCTGCAACCGTCGCGCATCACCGGGCGCCGGCTCCTTGCGCTGGCCCTCCGGCGTGCGCACGCCGCGCAGCCAACCCGCGATGTCGATGCCGCCGAAGCGCAATTGCGCGGCCCAGCGCGGCGGATCGGCGTTGCTGTCGAGCCGCGTCGAGCCGCTGGCCTGGCCGCCGGCAACCGCGGCCTTGAGCTGCTGCACCTGCAACACACCGCGCTCGAGCAGCACGCGCGTGCGCAAGCCGCGCATCGGCGCCATGGCGTCGGTGCCGAACTGAAGCTCGTCGATCGCGACCTGCACGTCGGCATCCATCGCGCGCAACGACGGCAGGTCGAACTTGCGCTGCGGCAGCACGCGGCCGGCCGGTTGCGGCGCATCGGGCGCCGGCTGGGCGCGCGTGCCGCCGGTTTCGGCGCCGATCGACGGCCCGAGGTCGGCCAGCAGCAGGCGCGGACCCTCGAGCCGGCCGCTCAGGCGCGGCGGGCTGGCGCGCGTGTCGTAGCGGAACTCGCCGGCCAGCTGGCTGGCGCCGATGGTGGCGCGTTCGGCACGCAGACTCCACACGCCCGCGTCGTGTGCGATGCGGCCGTTGAGCTGGAAGGCCGGCGTTTGCGGCAGCGTGACGCCGAGCGGCTGCGCCACCTGTGCCAGCGATGGACCGCCGAACTGCAGCGCGCCGTCGAACTGTCGCGCGCCGACCAGCGACGCCGCGCGGCCGTCGAACCGCACACGCGCCGCACCCGCCGTGCCCTTGACCAGCAGCGGCGTGGGAGGCAGTTGCGTGTCGTCCTGCTCGTCCTGCAGCAACGGCAACGCGCTTCCGCTTTCCAGCTGCAAATCCAGCGGCAGCGTCCGGTAGCGTCCGGTGACCGATGCGCGGTAGCCGCTGCCGCCGGCGGCGCCTTCGGCCTCCCGGCCTTGCAGCCGAATCTGCAACTGCGTGTCGGTGATGCGGTCATCGACGACGATGCGGCCGTCGTTGACCGTCAGCAGGCCGATGCGCGGCAGGTCGCCGCGCTCCGGGTCCGCCTCCTTCGGAGGCCGATCAGCGCCGCCGAGCTGCCACGTGGCGCGCCCTTGCGCATCGCGCAGCAGCCGCAAGTCGAGCGCGCCCGCCTGCAGCGTGCGCACGCGCAGGGCCTCGCCGCGGCTCCAGCGCCACAGATCGCGCCAGCGCCACTCGAGCAGAACGTTGCGTCCCTGCAGCAGGTGCGGCGCCTCGATGCCGCCGGCAGCGCCGACGGTGATCTGCTCGAGCTCCAGACGCGGCCGCCACAACAGCCTGGCGTGGAAGCGTCCGCTGGACTGCACCGGAACGGCGGCGGCGCGTGCCAGCGCATCTTGCAGCGGCCCGCGCAGCACGCGCCAGCCGCTCCACTCGCCTGCGGCGACCGCCAGCACGACCACACCGAGCACCGCGGCCGCAGCCAGGAGCTCCCACCGGGCGGCTCCGGACCAGGCTCGCACCGCGGTGCGACGCATGGCGGTCACCTCATGCGCACGCGGCGCCGTTCGTCATCGACGCACCTGCACGGTCGGTGGTTCGTCGCGCAACGTCGAGTCCGCCGGCACGCCGTCGAGCGAACTCGGCGCATCGAGGTTGGCGCCTTCGGCCACACCCACGCCCAGGCGTGCCACCAGCTCACCGCCGAGCCAGGCCGTCACCAGCGCCAGCGCGCCGCCGCCGAACGACAGCAGCAAGGCCAGCCCGCTGGCCTGCATGTCGTTGTCACGCCGCATCAGCCAGCTGCCGATGAACAGCAGCAGCACGATCAGGTTGCCGCCGCCGTGCAGGCGGCCGATGCGCGCAGCCCGCGTGTCCTTGCGGATGGCCAGCAGATCGATCAGGCCGAACGGCGCCGCGACCAGCGCGCCGACGATGCCGCACGCCATCATCCAGTACGCTGCGACCACCGCCGTGGGGTAGCGGCCGAAGATGGCGATCAGATCGAGGATGACGGCGGTGGCCAGCAGGCCCACCGGAAAGGCCACCAGCGACTGGTGAATCGAATGCCCCAGGAACCGGGCTCTGCTTTCCATCGTTGGCCCCCTTTCGACTGGGAGATGGCTCCCACCGAGGGGGCAATGCGGATGCCTGTCGCTGCGTCCGAGTGGACGTGGGCCGCGTGCCCGAGCGTGTGAGGTCGATCAGCCCGGTCCGTGCACCGCAGCCCCGCGCCGGCGCCCGGACATGACGCGCCGGACCAGCGGCACGCCCACGCTCAACACGGTGGCCGCGGTGGTCGGATTGACGCGCGAGCGCCAGGTGGCCGGCAGCAGCGGCAACGCGAAACCGATCAGGCTCACCCACGGCACGCGATCCAGCGTGGACGGACGTCGTGGGCCGGGAGCGTGCGTCATCGCCTTGGCCGCGCGCGTGCGCAACGGCCGCATGCGCCCGCGCAGCAGCAGCCACAGCGCCAGCAGCCCGACCGCGCCGCCGATCACCGGTGCGATGTAGCGCCGGGGCTGCGTCACCTCGTGCAGGCGCCGGCCCAGCAGGTCGACGCGCCGCTTCAAGCTGTCCTCGCGCGCGATCAGCCGCAACTCGGCGCGGTGGATGCGCTCGTCGAGCGACAGCTCAGGCGGCGGCGGGATGCTCGCGGACGGGACGCTGCTCATCGGAGGCCCTTTGCGCTTCGGCCCGGCTCGTCGAGCCGGCGCCCCACGTCAGATGCTGCCGCGTGGCCGGCAGGCTCAGGTGGCGGATCAGGCTTCGCACACGCTGCACGGCCCAGGCGGCGGCGCCGAGATTGATCAGGACGGCCAGGCCGTTGGCCAGCGCCCAATGCCAGCCGGCGCTCATCAACAGGCCGACCAGGATGCCCCACATCGCCAGCCACGCGGTGACGCCGAGAATCGCGGCCACGACCGTCGTCGCCAGCACTTTCACCAGCGTGATGCCGGCGCGCCGCAGCTCGAGCGAGAACAACTCGACGCGATCGCCGATCAGACCCGGCAAGTCGTGCAGCACACCGCTCACCAGGTCAATCAAAGACTCGGCGCTGCGCCTGCCGGTGGCGCGCGTGCCCTGCAACCCGCCAGCACTGGCTTGCGGCGGTGACGTGGTCTCGGCCATGGCGCTACTCGCGCGTCAGCCGAGCGACCAGGACACCCACGGCCAGCGCAATGCCCACGGCCGCAAGCGGGTTCTCGCGCACGGTCTCGCGCAGGCTTTCGGTCCACTCGTCGCGCAGCTCGCGCACCTGGTCGGCGCGCTGGTGCAGCGCGTCGCCCGACAGTGACCCCTGCAGCCGGCTCACATGCGGCGCTGCGGTTTCGGCCAGCCGATCGATGGTCTCGTGCGCGCTCTGGGCGATGCGGCCGATCAGGTCATCGGTGCGCGCCGCGGTGTCCGCGACCGCGCCGTCGGCGCCCGCGGAAGGTATCGGCGAAGACCGGGTGACATCCGGGCCGGCGGGTTGTGCGGTTTCGGCCGAGGCGGTCGGGAACGGGGTTTCGGTGGCCATGGCGTTTCTCCTGCGCGTGGGTGCGGGCGATGGAGGCAATCCGCATGCCGCGGGTCCAGAGGCCATCAGGCGCGACGCTTCTGCGGACCGCCCGTGTCGCGCAAGCGCGCGCGCTCGGCCTCGTCGCCCGACGGCGTCTCGGCATCCAGCCCGCGATCGGGCGACTCGGCCACCTGCGGCTTGCTGCCGGCGCGGTCGCGATCGATCAACTCCTCGATGATGAAGTTGCCGTAGTGCTGGGCACGCTCCGCACCGTGGGTCTTCGCGATGCGCGCCACCTGCCGGGCCTGGTCCTTGTCCGGTGCATGCACCACCAGCCAGTGGTAGCCGCGTTCGGCCAGTTCACGGTGCGCCTTGATGAGGTTGACTTCCTGGCCCACCGCGGCGAGCGCGCTGGCCTGCTCCAGATCGTTGTCGATCTGGGCCACCATTTGCCGATCGGTCAGGCTCCGCACCGCGGGCTCGCCCTGTTGGCCGGCCTTGGCGAGCGCCTGCATCGCCGCATCGGCCTGCGCGGCGTTGGGAAACGAAATCACCACGTGATCCACCGGTTTGAAGACACCAAAACTGCGTTCATCCGATGCCATGTCGTTCCCCTTGTTTCTTGGCCGGCGTCGCGGCCGGGGCGGCGCCGGACTGGAAGATCGTCGCCACCGGACGCGTCTCGGGCAGCAGGTACACCACCGGCTGCGCGCGCCCCACCACGCCGAGCAGCACCCGCTCGTAGAACGCCTTGGGGATGTTGATGCAGCCGTACGAGATGCGGTTGTCGGCGATGGTGCGCGAACGCAGCCGCTGTTCGCGCCGGTCGCTCTTGTGCACGTCCTTCACGCGGTGCATCGACACCGCGGCGTCGTAGTCGACCCAGATGATGTCGTCGCCCTTGATGTTGCGGCCGTGTTCGCCGACGAAGCGGCCCGCCGGCGTGGTGCGCTCGCCGGGCCGAACCTTGGACAACGGCTTGTCGCCGATGCCGGGCACCGTGTCGTCGCCGCGTGCGTAGCCCAGCAGCACCGGGGTGCCGCCCCGCGGGCGGCCGTCGGCGTCGAACACCCACAGGTGGGCGCGCCGCTTGTCGATCACGACGAACGGCGCGCCGGCATTGTCTGCGGTGGCCAGCACGTGCCTGAGCGTGGACTTGGCATCGCGCGACAGCGGCGAAGAGCGTTCCCACGCCACCTTCAGCGGCGCCACGTCCGTGGCCTGCGCCGGCGGCGCGATGCACGCGATCACGCACGCCAGAGCAGCGGCGGACGCCGCGCCGCGCAGCGGGATCGATCGGGCGGAAGGTTGGCAACGCACAGCAGCATCCATCACTTTGAAGACACACGAGCCCGCGCACCTGGCACGCGAGGCGTGCAACAAAAGGGCAAGCAGCGCGCCCGCTAGAGCAGGCGCTCGGCGAGGCGCCCGATCTGTTCCATGACGCGGGCCGCCAGCCCGCGCCGCCGCCAGGCATCGATGTGGACCGCGCGCGAGTGCTTCAGGTCGCGCTGGAACACGGCCTCGAGCTCCTTGCCGAAATCCCGTCCCAGCACGACGACGTTGATCTCGTTGTTGGCCACCCAGCTGCGCCAGTCCATGTTGCTCGACCCCACGGTGGAGAACACGCCGTCGATCACCGCGGTCTTGGCGTGCATCACCGCCTGGTCCATCTCGTGGATGCGCACACCGGCGCTGAGCAACTCTTCGTAGTAGGAGCGACCGGCGTGCAGCACCAGCGCGAAGTCGCTGCGGCCGGGCAGCACCAGCGAGACCTCGACGCCGCGGCGCGCGGCGTCGGCCAGTGCCGCCACCATGTCGCCGCCAGGAGCGAAGTAGGCCATCGTCAGGTGCACGCTGCGTTGCGCGGCCTCGATGGCCTGGAGCAACGCGGTGTAGATGCGATTGCTCGGGTCGCGCGGGTCGCTCTCGAGCAGCTTGACCACGCGCTGCCCCGGCGCGGTGCGGGTCGCGGGCGGCGCGCTGCCGAGCACGCCAGGGCAGCCCTGCGAGGTCCACACGGCGGCGAAACCGCGCGCGAATGCGGGCACCACCGGTCCGCGCAGCTCGATGTGCGTATCGCGCCAGCCGCGCTGCAGCGACTCGTCGTCATGACCGCCCGATCTGCCGATCGACGATGAACCGACCGAATACGCGCGGCTGATGTTGATGCCGCCGGTGAAGGCGACCTCGTCGTCGACCACCAGCACCTTGCGATGGTTGCGGTGATTGATCCCCCAATAGCCCGGCCGCTCCAGCGGATTGACCGGGTTGAACTTGCACACCGAGACCCCTGACTCCGCCAGCTGGTCGAAGAACTCGGCGTTCCCGCGCGAGCCCACGCCGTCATACATCAGCGCCACCGACACGCCCTGCGCCACCTTGCGCGTCAGCAGCGCCGACAGCTGGTCGCCCAGATGGCTGTCTTCGATGATGTAGCTCTCGAGCAGCACGCGGCCGCGCGCCTGTTCGATGGCCGACTTCATCGCCGCGAACGTCGCAGGACCGTCGATCAGCAAACGCGTGCTGTTCCCGCGATAGAGATCCACGTCGCCCGACGAGGCCAGCACGCTCAAGTGGTGCTCGGTGAGGTCGCCGCCGCCCTCGGCCTTGACGGCGGCCAGCACGCGTTGTTTCGCCGCCGGCGCCACCGTGCCGCTGCGATCTCGCACGTTGACCTGCTGCGCCACCGGCGCAGGGGCCGCAACTTCGGCCTTGAGTGCCGCGCGATCGGGCAACGTCGCGCAAGCGGCGATGCCAGGCAACAACACACATGCCAACACCTGCGCCGCGACGCGTGAGCGCGGCCACGAGGCCGTGCAGGAGTTTCTGCAAAACCTGCTGCTGCGCGGACCACTACGATGAACGAACGGATGCATGCTGCCGCGACACCGTCACACCGGTGTCGAAAGAAACGACTGCGATGGCAGAAGCGAAAGCCGGGCCAGCCCGCCGGGCTGTGCGCGGCACCTCCGCCCCGAAATGTGTTCCCTCAGCCAGGGGCTGCGGCGCTGCACGGTGCGACCGGCCACGCCCCGGGAGGCGCAGCCGCCGTTAGAGTAGCCCCATGCCCGATCCGATCGCGCTGGCCATCGTCAACGAGTCGCTCGCGCTGCGCGCGTCGCACGGCCATGCGTCGCCGGCCGATGTGCTCGACCTCGTGATGCAGGGCCGGCAGTTTCGCCTGCTCGACTTCGGCGAGCACATGCTGCCGCCGGCGCCTTTTGCGCTGCTGGTGGCCGAGGCCGTGGGCGACGCCATGTCGGCCGCCGAATGGGAAGCCTTCACCGGCCCGAACGCCGATGCCAACTTGCGCGCCACCTTGCAGCTGCAGTTTGCGCTCAACGTGTGGCCGAAGTTCCTGCAGCGCTATCACATCGGCTGAACCCGTCGCGCCGGGCGTTCAACCGAGCTCACCCGAACACCAGGTAGGCGATCACCACCACGATGGCCGGCGCGCCGAGCGCCCATGCCAAAACGTACTTGCCCATGACGTGCTCCTTCGCTTTCGAACGGATGCCGCGACGGTAGATGCCCGTTGAAGCGCTGGCGAGCGGCCGCGCAGCCGCCCGGCTGTAGGACGATGGCGCGTATGCGGCCACGCTACATTCGCGTTCGCCGGATCCGCGGATGGGAGATGAGCCGAACCGAAGCATGAACGACATCCTCGTGAGGCTGGGCATCGACTCGTGGAAGCCGGTGATCGGCCAGTTGCTGCTGCCCCCGGTGCCGTTCGTGCTGATGCTGCTGATCGGCGGGCGCCTGCTGCCACGGCGCCCGCGCGCGGGCTGGGCGCTGCTGCTCGCCGGGACGCTCGGCACCTGGCTGATGTGCACCGTGGCGGCCGGGTCGGCGCTGACGCACCTGCTGCTGATGCCCCCGCCTGCGCTCGGTGCGTCCGAGATCGACGGTCTGAAGAGCGCGCCGAAGACGGCCATCGTGGTCCTCGGCGGCGGTGCCAACGAGCTGGCGGCCGAATACGGCATGCCCACGCTGACCCCGCTGGGCATCGAGCGCCTGCGTTATGGCGTGTGGCTGGCACGCAGGACCACGCTGCCGTTGGCCTTCAGCGGCGGGGTGGGCCGCGGCGCCGACCACAGCGCTTCAGAAGCCGAGATCGCCATGCGCGTGGCGCAGCTCGAGTTCGGACACCCGGTGCGCTACACCGAGATGCGGTCGCGCGACACCAACGAACAAGCACTCATGACGCTGCCGCTGTTGAAAGGCCAGGGCATCGAGCACATCGTGCTGGTGACGCATGGCTTCCACATGCCACGCGCGCTGGCGGCGTTTGAGCGCGCCGCCGTGCGCACGTCGATGCCGATGAGGCTCACGGCGGCGCCGCTCGGCGTGCCGGACACCCGCGACATGCGCGCACGCGACTGGCTGCCCAGTCGCCAAGGCTTCGTGATGGTGAATCTGGCGCTGCACGAATGGCTGGGCCGCGTGGGCGGCGCGTGAGCCCGCAGGCGTCTCGAGCTCAGCCGGCGGCAGCTTGGAGCGCGCCGCTTCCATCCACAGGCCACCTCATCACACAACAGCCATGGCACCGAACCAAAGCAGCGCCAGGAGAATCTGAAGCGTCGTGCGAGAGGGGTGTCGCCACAGGCAGGCCACCAGGAACGCGTTGTACGGCAGCGTGGCGAAGTGCAAGGTCATCGCGAGCACCGCGCCGAGCCCCCTGGCGTAGAGGATCAGGGCCGACACGCTGGCCGCCAGGTTGACCAAGGTGCCCACCAGCCACATGTCGTGCCAGACCAATCGTGCGGCCGGAATCTGGCTGCGCCAGCGCGATGCGAACCATGAACGCATGTCAATCAGCCGTCGCCGCGACACCGCGGTCGCGTTGGAGCCGTTTCCCCGAGGTTTTCGTCGCGGTTGGCCCTAAAGGGCCTCCGGCCGCCGCGTGGCTTTGCGACCACGGTACCGGAGCCATGCCCTGGGGGCGGCGGTGAAGCGTCGATGGCGGCACCAAGATGCGCGGACGCCGCACTCTGCAAGAAACGGCGACCCGCAATGGATCTCGTTCCTGCGCAAGCTGGTAGGCGCGAGTGGACTCGAACCACCGACCCCCACCATGTCAAGGTGGTGCTCTAACCAGCTGAGCTACGCGCCTGCGAGGGCGGCATTCTAGCAGCGCGCTCCGCGCTCACCGGCGGCGCGCTGTGCGCACACCCGGGATGCGGGTGACTTGTGCCAGCACCGCGGGCAGCCGCGTCGCATCGTCGACCTCGACGGTGAGTTCCATCTGCGCCCGCGCGTCGCGCCCGCCCTTGGCCGATTGCGTCTGCACCGCGGTCACGTTCATGCGCTCCTTGGCGAACAGCTCGGAGATGTCGCGCAGCAGCCCGGTGCGCTCACTGGCCTCGACCCACACCTTCACCGGATACAGCGCCTCGCGGTGCGCCGGCCTGGCGCCCCATGCGACCGGAATGGCTCGCTCCGGGTTGGCTCGCAGCATCTGGCGAAAGTTGGTGCAGTTGCTGCGATGGATCGCCACGCCTTTGCCACGCGTGACGTACCCGCCGATCGCATCGGGCGGCGCCGGGCGGCAGCAACGCGCCAGGCTGGTCATCAGCGACTCCACGCCCACCACCAGCACGCCGCCTTCGCTGGCGCGCGCACGGCGAAGCGAGATCGCATCGGCCTGCGCCGGTGCCGGCTCCTGCGGCTTGAGCAGGTTCTCGATCGTGCGCAGCGAGAACTCGTCCTTGCCCACCACCTCGAACAACGCATCGGCGCCCTTAAAACCGAGCCGCGCGGCGAGCTCGTCGTGCTTGAGCGCGGTGCGGCCCTCGCGCTGCAGCAGCTTTTCAACCGCCTCGCGCCCGCGAGCGATGGTGTCGGCCTGCGCACGTGCGTTGAACCATGCGCGCACCTTGGCACGGGCACGCGGGCTCTTGAGAAAGTGCAGTTCGGTGTTGAGCCAGTCGAGCGACGGGCCGCCGTCCTTGGCTGAGATCACTTCGACGGTCTGGCCGTTGGCCAGCGGCGTGTTCAGCGGCACCATCGTGCCGTCGATGCGTGCGCCGCGGCAGCGATGGCCGAGGTCGGTGTGCAACGCGTAGGCGAAGTCCACCGGCGTCGCACCGGCCGGCAGCTCGATCACGGTGGCCTGCGGCGTGAACACGAAGATGCGGTCGTCGAAGCCGGCGCCGTCGGGCGCCACCTGCGCCGCGTGATCTCGCTCCCAGGCCAGCAACTGGCGCAGCACCGCCTTGCGCGCGAGGGCCACCCGCTCCTCGAAGCCGCCGGCCGCGCTGACCCCGGCATAGCCGCGCGCGCCCGCCTCCTTGTAGGCCCAGTGCGCGGCCACCCCGTACTCGGCGTGCTCGTGCATCGCCCGCGTGCGGATCTGCACTTCGAGCACCTGGCCGTCGTCGCCGTGCACCACCGTGTGCAGCGACTGGTAGCCGTTGGCCTTGGGCCTGGCGATGTAGTCGTCGAACTGGTCGGGCACGGCACGCCAGCGTGCGTGCACGCACGACAGTGCGGCATAACAGTCGCGCACGTCGTTGACGATCACGCGCAACGCGCGCAGGTCGTAGATGGCACCAAGGTCGACGCCCTTGCCCTGCATCTTCTTCCAGATGCTGAACAGGTGCTTGGGCCGGCCCTGCACCTGCGCCTCGATTCCGGCGGCGGCCAACTCGGCGCGCAGTTTCTCGCTGGCCTCGCGCACCGCCCGCTCGCGGTGCGTGCGCGTTTCGTCAAGCTGGCGCGCGATGCGCGCATAGTCGCGTGGCTGCAGGAAGCGGAACGCCAGGTCTTCCAACTCCCACTTGATCTGCCAGATGCCCAGGCGGTTGGCCAGCGGCGCAAACACCTGCTGCGACTCCAGCGCCAGCGCCGGTGCGCAAGGCTGCCGGGCGGCGGCATGCCAGCGCAAGGTCTGCAGGCGCGAAGCGAGCCTGAGCAGCACCACGCGCAGGTCGCGCGAGAACGCGAGCAGCATCTTGCGCACCCGTTCGGTCTGCAGCTCGCGACGCTCGGCCTCCACCGTGGCTTCGCGTGCCGCGCGCTGCACCGCCACCAGCTTGCGTGTGTACTCCACCAGGCCGGCGTACGAATCGCCGAACGCGTTGCGCACCACCTCCTCGGGGCGCTGCAGGAACTCGGCCGCGTACACCAGGTACGCAGCGGCCCGCAGCGTGGGCGCAGCACCGATCGACTCCAGGATGCCGGCCACGCCATCGGCATGCGCCAACGCCGGCTCGCCCGTGTCGAGCACGTGGCCGCTCAGCAGCGGCTCGGCAAACGCACGGGCGCGCGGCAGCGCGCCGGCCTCCTGCATCACGCGCTGCACCGCGTCGGTCTCATGCGCCGTGGCCACGCTGACCGGACCGTGCAAGGCCGATGAATCGTTCTCCCGCACGTCCGCCAATCGGACGATCGGTGCGGCCTCTGCAGCGGTTGCGAAGGCTCCAGTCTTCATGGCGTCGACAACAAGAACTCCCGGATCGCCTGCACCTGATCCGGCTGCACCAGCGTGGGCGCGTGGCCGACGCCGGCAAACTCCACCAGCCGCGCACGCGGCCCGCGCGTGGTCATCTCCCGCGCCGTGGCGTGCGCCAGCAGATCGGACAACGCGCCGCGCGTCAGCAGCGTCGGGCAACGGATGCGATCGTAGGCCTGCCACATGGCCGCTTCGCCGGCCATGGCCATCTCCGGCGTCACCGCCTTGAACGGAAGCGCGATGTCGGGGTCGCTGCGCGGCACGAGATCGTCACCGTCGCGTTTGAGCTGCGGCTCGGTCAGCACCAGCCACTGTTCACGCGTGTGCGGCCCGAAGCCGGTGGAGATAGCCCACAGCGCGTCGGCCGCTTCATCGAGCGTCTTCCAGCGGCGCACCTGGCCGACATAGCCGGCGATGCGTGCGATGCCTGCCGGATCGAGCCGCGGACCGACGTCATTGAGCACGAGCTTGCTCACCGGTGAGCCGTCGAGCGCCGCGACGCCCAACGCGATCAATCCGCCCATCGACGTGCCGACCATGTGCACCGCCTGCGCGTTCAGGCGCGCCAGCAGCGTGACCATGTCGCCCACGTACTGCGGGAAGCCGTAGGCCATCGGGTCCTTGAGCCAATCGGAGCGGCCGCGGCCCACCACATCGGGGCACACGACGCGGTAACGGTCGAGCATGGTGCGCGCCAGCGCATCGAAGTCGCGCCCCTGGCGCGTGAGCCCGTGCAGGCACACGAGCACTGCGGGGTTCGACGCATCGCCCCACTCCCAATACGCCATGCGATGCAGCCCGCGGCTGTCGAGGCATTGCACGTCATGCAGGCGGGGTTCGGTCACGGGTGTGCTCCAGGCAGATCGATAATGATCGTAGCAACTCAGGACAAAGGACCCACCATGTTGAAGGGGAAGACCGCCCTCGTCACCGGCTCGACCAGCGGCATCGGGCTGGGCATCGCGCTCGCGCTGGCGCGCGACGGCGCCAACGTGATGCTCAACGGTTTCGGCGATGTCGACAGCGCCAAACGCGCCGTCGCAGAGCGCGGCGTCAGGGTGTCGTACCACGGCGCCGACATGAGCAAGCCGGCCGAGATCGAGGCCATGGTGCGTGCCTGCGAGCAGGAATTCGGCGCGCTCGACATCCTAGTGAACAACGCCGGCATCCAGCACGTGGCCAAGGTCGAGGACTTTCCCCCCGAACGTTGGGACGCGATCATCGCGATCAACCTGAGCTCGGCGTTCCACACCACGCGCCTCGCGCTGCCGGGCATGAAGAAGCGCAACTGGGGTCGCATCGTCAACGTGGCATCGACGCACGGCCTCGTCGCGTCCGCGGAGAAGTCCGCCTACGTCGCCAGCAAACACGGCATCGTCGGCTTCACCAAGAGCGTGGCGCTCGAGACCGCGATCACCGGTGTCACATGCAATGCGATCTGCCCGGGTTGGGTGTTGACGCCGCTGGTGCAGAAGCAGGTCGACGCACGCGCCCAGCAAGCCGGCGTGAGCGAATCCGAAGCCAAGCGCCAGCTGCTGCAGGAAAAGCAGCCGTCGCTGCAGTTCACCACGCCCGAGCAGCTCGGTGCGCTCGCGGTGTTCCTGTGCTCGCCGGCGGGAGACAATGTGCGCGGCGTGGCGTGGAACGTCGACGGCGGCTGGGCCGCACAGTGAAAGTGCCGACGCGTCGGCGGGCGGCAAGCGCTAGCGCGTCATCTGCACGCTGCCGTTGACCGTCACCGTCACGGTCGCCTTGCCGGCTTCGACAGGAATCGACGCGTCGGCCGCTTCGGCGGCCACCATGCGCTGGCGCAACATCGGCTGCACGATCACCGGATCGGCGGTGCCGATGTGGACCTCGCGCACCGTGTAGCCGTTGAAGCCGAACTGCTTGGCATAGTCGCCGGCGCGCGCCCGGAAACGCGTGATCGCCTGCGCCACCGCCTCGGCTTCGATGCGTTCGCGCGTTTCGCGGGCCAGCGTGTAACCCACGCGGGCCACCGTCACGGTGCCCAGGCGGCCGGCGAGCGCGGCGATGCCCGCCATGTCGCGCCCTTCGAGCACCACCTCGCCGTTGCCGACCCAGCCGGTGATCGTTGCGCCGCGGTTGCCGTAGCGCGGTGTGAGGCTGAACGCACCGGTGCGCACGTCGATCTGCCCTGGACGCTGGGCCTTGCGCGCCTCGGCGAGCGCCGCGTCGATCGCCTGGCGCAGCTGAGACTGCACCGTCGATGCGTCGCTGCCTTCTCGCGTGGCCGACAAGGTCATCGAGAGCAGGTCGTACTGCACGTCGACGGCAGCCGAGGCCGCCAGCGTGAGTGCGTCTTGCGGTGGCGGCAGCATCTGTGCTGGTGCCGCCACCGATACAGTGGCCACGCATGCAGCCGTCAAGGTCTTCGACAACAAACGATTCATCAACAGCAACTCCATGTTTCGGGTTTGCCTTGCAGTGTGCCGCGGTCTTCGCCTTCGTCTGGCTCGCCGGCACGGCCGTGCTCCACGTCACGGATCGGCAAGGCAGGTCCGAAATAGATGTAACAGTGGGTCGGTTTGGGCCCTTGGCATGGGTTCTCCCCCGGCAAAATCGCCGCTGTTACAAATGTGGAGTTGCAGATGAATACGCCCGCCAACACTCGGCCAGACCGCATCGTCGTGGTCGATGACGACGCGCGCATCCGGGACCTGCTGCGCCGCTATCTGACGCAGGAGGGCTTTGAGGTTCTGCTGGCCGAGGATGCCAAGGCGCTGAACCGGATCCTCACGCGCGAGACGATCGACCTGATCGTGCTCGACCTGATGCTGCCGGGCGAAGACGGGCTGTCGATCTGCCGCCGCCTGCGCGCCGCCAACGACGTGACACCAATCATCATGCTGACCGCCAAGGTCGAGGACGTCGACCGCATCGTCGGCCTCGAGGTCGGTGCCGACGATTACCTGCCCAAGCCGTTCAATCCGCGCGAGCTGCTGGCGCGCGTGCACGCGGTGCTGCGCCGCCGTCCGGCGATGGAAGCGCCGGGCGCGCCGTCGAAGGAGCCGCAGACCGTGGCCTTCGGCCCGTTCGAGTTCGATCTTTCGCTGCGACGCCTGATGAAGAACGGCGAGCAGATCGCGCTGACCACCGGCGAGTTCTCGATGCTCAAGGCGCTGGTGCGCCACCCGCGCCAGCCGCTGTCGCGCGACAAGCTCGCGCAGCTGGCGCGCGGCCGCGAGTTCGAGCCGTTCGACCGCAGCCTCGACGTGCAGATCAGCCGTCTGCGCAAGATGATCGAGAGCGACCCTTCGCAGCCGCGCTACATCCAGACCGTCTGGGGCGTGGGCTACGTGTTCGTGCCCGACGGCGCGAACTGACTTGTTGCGCGGCCTGTGCGCCGCGTTGTCTCGCCGACACAGCACACCGACCGGCCTCGCGCCGGTCGTGTATCTTCCGCGGCACCCTTTTGAGCCTCTTGTTGCGCTGACATGCCCCGGTCGCAAGGTGTCGCCCTCAGCCTGTTCTGGCGCACCTTCGTGCTGCTCGCGATCCTGCTGGGCAGCGGCATCATGGCCTGGGTGTGGACGCTGCGCTCGCTGGAGTTCGAGCCGCGCGCGCTGTCGGCGGCGCAGCAGATCGCGAGCCTGGTGAACCTCGCTCGCGCGGCACTGCGCACGTCGGATGCGATCAACCGCGTCGCGATGGTCAAGACCTTGTCCGCCCAGGAGGCGATCCGCATCGCCCCGCACGAGCCGAGCGACAAGTTCGAACCGTTCGAGGAGGACCGCTTCACGCGTGCCGTGTCGTCCGAGCTGCACCATCGCCTGGGCCCCGACACCATCGTGGCGCGCAGCGTCAACGGCCAGCCCGGCTTGTGGGTCGGCTTCAACATCGAAAAGGACAACTGGTGGCTGCAGACCGAGCTCGGCCGCGTGCGCGCCCTCACCGGCCCCACGTGGTTCGTGTGGGTCGGGATTGCGCTCTTGGCCACCATCTTCGGATCGGTGGCGATCGCGCGGCTGATCAACCAGCCGCTGCGCGAACTCAGCTTCGCCGCCAGCCGCATCCGCGAGGGCGAGTTCGACTCCCGCCTCGACGAGAACACGATGACCAGCGAGATCCGCGAGGTCAACATGGGGTTCAACCGCATGGCGCGCGAGCTCGCCAAGGTGGAAGAAGACCGCGCCGTGATGCTGGCCGGCATCAGCCATGACCTGCGCACGCCGCTGGCGCGCCTGCGGCTCGAGGCCGAGATGAGCGTGCACGACGACGAGGCGCAGCGCAACATGGCGCAGGACATCGACCAGCTCGACGCCATCATCGACAAGTTCATGGACTACGCGCGGCCGGGCGACACCAAGCTCAAGCCGGTGAACCTGGCGCAGGTGATTGAGCGCGAGATGCAGGGCTTTCGCGACCCGAGCACGATCCGCATCCAGCACCGCGTGGCGATCGATGTCTCGGTGATGGCCGACGAGATCGAACTCGGCCGCGTGTTCTCCAACCTGTTTGAAAACGCGCGTCGCTACGGCCGGTCGATCGACACCGGCATCGCGCTCGTGCACGTGACGTACGCGCGCACCGGCCCGTGGGTGATCGTCAGCGTGCGCGATCACGGCTCCGGCGTGGCGCCGGAGAAGATGCACCAGCTGACGACGCCATTCTTTCGCGGCGATGCGGCGCGCACCGCGGCCACGGGTGCCGGGCTGGGGCTCGCTATCGTCGAGAAGGCGCTGGCGCGCATGGGCGGCGCGCTCGAGCTCGACAACGCGGCCGATGGCGGATTGGTGGCGCATATCCGCCTGAAACGCGCGCCGTGAGCATGCGGGGTCAAGCCCCGTGCGGTGCTCGCTAGGAAGCGCCCTGCAGCAGGCAGATCGCGCGCGCCTCGATCGCACTGCCCTCGCCCACCGGGCCCATCTTCTCGGCGGTCTTGGCCTTGACGTTGACACGCGTGAGGTCGAGCGCGAGCGCTTCGGCGATGCGTGCACGCATCGCCTCGATGTGTGGGCTGAGCTTCGGCGCCTGGGCGATGACGGTCGAGTCGACGTTGACGATCTGGTAGCCCGCGGCGCGCACGCGCTTCGCGGCTTCGATGAGCAGGGCCACCGAATCGGCACCCTTGAATTGCGCATCGGTGTCGGGAAAGTGACGCCCGATGTCGCCGAGCGCGGCGGCGCCGAACAGCGCGTCGATGATCGCGTGCAGCAGCGCGTCGCCGTCGGAGTGCGCGAGCAGCCCGTGTGTGTGCGGGATCGTCACGCCGCCCAGGATCAGCGGCCGGCCGGCGACCAGCGCATGAACGTCCCAACCCTCGCCCATGCGCAGCGCGGTGGCTTGCATCGATGCATCTCCAGAGTCCAGCGCCAACAAGGCCTGTGCGCGCGCAAAGTCCTCGGGCCATGTGATCTTGATGTTCGAAGCGTCGCCCATCACGAGCTTCGGCCGCTGTCCGGTGAACTCGATCGCGCTGGACTCGTCGGTGACCGCGTCGCCCGCGCGCGCCAGCGCCTGGCGCAGCGCGCCCAGGCGAAACATCTGCGGCGTCTGCGCGGCCCACTTGCCACGGCGCTCCACCGTGGCCGCAGCGCGGCCCCCCGACTCGTCTTTCAGCGTGTCGGCCACCGGCAGCGCCAACAGGCCGCCCACCGCATCGCCGAGGCACTCGTCGATCAGGCGGTCGATCCAGGCGGGTCGCACCAGCGCGCGCGCCGCGTCGTGCACCAGCACCCAATCGTCGTCGGCGGCGCCGTGGGCGCGCAGTGCGTCGAGCCCGTTGGCCACCGTGCCCGCACGGGTCGTACCCCCTTTGCGGACCACCCAGGCGCGCGGCCCGGCGAAACCGGGCACCTCGCGCTCGAACGCGCTGTCATCGGGTGCCAGCATCACCAGCACCGCATGCAGGCGCGGCACCTGCTGCAACGCCGCCAGCGTGTGGCCGACCATCGCCTGGCCAGCGAGCTGCACGTACTGCTTGGGCCCTTGCGCGCACGCGCGCACGCCCGAGCCCGCGCAGGGGACCAGCGCATACAGGCGCGGTGGGGATGCAAGGGGGCTCATGTGCCGGGGATTCTAGAATCCATGTCGAAGAGCGATGCTTCGGTACCGCGGTGAAGCCCGGGGAATGAGCCGGGCCGTCGCGATCCCGCCAGACCATGCAGTTGCCCCGCATCGCTCCCGGTAAACGATTTGCCCTGCCGTTGCCACCCGGTTCGGCCGATGCGCTGCTGCTTGCGCGTCTGGCGCGGGGGCACAAGAACGACCGGCGTTGCACCGGCGTGCTGACCGCCGACCCCGCCGATGCGCAACGCCTGGCCGACGAACTGCTGTTCTTCGAGCCGGAGTTGCGCGTGGCGGTGTTTCCCGATTGGGAGACGCTGCCGTACGACACGTTCTCGCCGCACCAGGACCTGGTGTCCGAGCGCCTGGCCACGCTGTGGCGGCTGCTGCAGCACGACCTCGACGTGGTGCTGCTGCCGGCCACCACCGCGCTGACGCGCCTTGCGCCGACGAGTTTTCTGGCCGCCACCACGTTCAACTTCAAGCAGGGCACGCGGCTCGACGAGGCGGCGCTGAAGGCGCAACTCACGCTCGCGGGCTACAACCACGTGAGCCAGGTGGTCTCGCCGGGCGAATATGCAGTGCGCGGGGGGCTGATCGACCTTTACCCGATGGGGTCTCCGGTGCCCTACCGCGTGGACCTGTTCGACGACCAGGTCGATTCGATCCGCACCTTCGATCCCGACACGCAGCGCAGCCTCTACCCGGTGCCCGAGGTGCGTTTGCTGCCGGGGCGCGAGTTTGCGCTGGACGAAACGGCACGCGCCGGATTTCGCTCGCGCTGGCGCGAGCGGCTCGAAGGCGACCCCACGCGCTCGAGCATCTACAAGGACATCGCGCAAGGCATCGCCGGCGCCGGCATCGAGTACTACCTGCCGCTGTTCTTCGACGCGACGGCGACGATCTTCGACTACCTCGGGCCGCAGGCCTCGCTGGTGCTGCACGGCGACCTCGACGCCGCAATCAACCGCTTCTGGAGCGACACACGCGAACGCCATCGCTTCCTGCAGCACGATCCCGAGCGGCCGATCCTGCCGCCCGAGGCGATCTTCCTGCGCGCCGACGAGTTCTTCGCGGCCACGGCGCCACATGCCACGCTGGCCTTGCGCCCTCCATCGGGCCACGACGCGGCGGCGGCGCATCCGTGGGCCGCGCCGGCGCCCGACGTCAGCGTCGAGCGCGGCTCGCAGGAACCGCTGGCCGCGCTGGGCGGGCTCATCGATTCCCAGACCACGCGCGTGCTGTTGATCGGCGAGAGCGAAGGCCGGCGCGAGAGCCTGGTGGAGCTGCTGCGCGACCACCACATCCACGTGCCGAGCGTCGCCACCTTGGCCGCGTTCGAAGGCAGCGAAGAAGGCGTCGCAATCGCCGCGGCCCCGTTGGCACGCGGCTTCGTCTGGAAGCGCGAGAACCTGCCGACGATCACTTTCATCACCGAAACCGAGCTGTTCGCCGCCACGCCGGCGTTGCGGCGCCGGCGCCGCCAGGAGGCCGTGAGCGACGTCGAGGCGTTGATCAAGGACCTGTCGGAGCTGCAGGTGGGCGATCCGGTGGTGCACGTCAACCACGGCATCGGCCGCTACCGCGGGCTGATCAACCTCGATCTGGGCGGCGAAGGCAGCAGCGAATTCCTGCACCTGGGCTATGCCGATGACGCCACGCTTTACGTGCCGGTCGCTCAGCTGCACCTGATCAGCCGCTACACCGGCGTCGATGCCTCTGAAGCGCCGCTGCACAAGCTCGGCTCGGGCCAATGGGACAAAGCCAAGCGCAGGGCCGCAGAGCAAGTGCGCGACACCGCCGCCGAGCTGCTCAACCTCTACGCGCGCCGCGCCGCACGCGAAGGCCATGCGCACCGCTTCTCGGCACATGACTACGAGGCGTTCGCCGCCGGCTTCGGTTTCGAGGAGACGCCCGACCAGCGTGCCGCGATCCACGCCGTGATCCAGGACATGGTCAGCCCCAAGCCGATGGACCGCCTGGTGTGCGGCGACGTCGGCTTCGGCAAGACCGAGGTGGCACTGCGTGCCGCGTTCATCGCCGTGCTGGGCGGCAAACAGGTGGCGCTGCTGGCGCCGACCACGCTGCTGGCCGAGCAGCACTTCCAGACCATCGGCGACCGCTTCGGCAAGTGGCCGGTCAAGGTGGCCGAGCTGTCGCGCTTCCGCACCGGCAAGGAAACGGCCGCGGCGCTGGCCGGGCTGGCCGACGGCAGCATCGACATCGTCGTCGGCACGCACAAGCTGCTCAGCAAGGACGTGCAGTTCAAGCGCCTCGGCCTGCTGGTAATCGACGAGGAGCATCGCTTCGGCGTGCGCCACAAGGAGGCGATCAAGGCGATGCGCTCGGAGGTGGACGTGCTCACGCTCACCGCCACGCCGATCCCGCGCACCTTGGGCATGGCGCTCGAGGGTCTGCGCGACCTGAGCGTGATCGCCACCGCGCCGCAGCGCCGCCTGGCCATCAAGACCTTCGTGCGCGACGAGGGCAACAGCATCATTCGCGAGGCGGTGCTGCGCGAGTTGAAGCGCGGCGGCCAGGTGTACTTCCTGCACAACGAGGTCGAGTCGATCCAGCAGCGCCGCAAGCACCTGGAAGAGCTGGTGCCCGAGGCACGCATCGCGGTGGCGCACGGCCAGATGCCCGAGCGCGAGCTCGAGCAGGTGATGCGCGACTTCGTGGCGCAGCGCTACAACCTGCTCTTGTGCTCGACCATCATCGAGACCGGCATCGACGTGGCGAGCGCCAACACCATCGTGATCAGCCGCGCCGACAAGTTCGGTCTGGCCCAGTTGCACCAGCTGCGCGGCCGCGTCGGCCGGTCGCACCACCAGGCCTATGCCTACCTGATGGTGCCCGACACGCGCTCGCTCACCAAGCAGGCGCAGGCGCGGCTCGACGCGATCCAGAGCATGGAGGAGCTGGGCTCGGGCTTCTACCTGGCGATGCACGACCTGGAGATCCGCGGCGCCGGCGAGATGCTGGGCGAGAACCAGAGCGGCAACATGCAGGAGGTGGGCTTCCAGCTCTACAACGACATGCTGGCCGCCGCGGTGCGAGCGCTCAAGGCCGGCCGCGAGCCCGACCTGCTGTCGCCGCTGGCCGCCACCACCGAGATCAACCTGCACGCGCCGGCACTGCTGCCCGAGGCGTACTGCGGCGACGTGCACGCACGTTTGAACCTCTACAAGCGTCTGGCGATGGCCGAGAGGGCCGAGCAGCTCGACACGCTGCTCGAGGAGATCACCGATCGTTTCGGCAAGCTGCCGCCGCAAGGCCAGGTGCTGTTCGACACGCACCGGCTGCGCGTGCTGGCCAAGGGCTACGGCGTGCTCAAGGTCGATGCCAGCCCGAAGGCGATAAGCATCACGTTCAAGCCCAATCCGCCGTTCGACGCGCAGCGCATCATCGAGCTGGTGCAGCGCAACCGCCACATCAGGCTGGCCGGCAACGACCGCCTGCGCATCGAGCGCGAGCTCACCGAGCCGCGCGAGCGCGCGCAGTTCGTGCGCGACGTGCTGCGCTCGCTCGGCGTGCCGCAGGCCACGATCGCGGCATGAGCTCACCGCCATGACCGCCATCGAGTTCGCGCCCGGCCTGTTCGTGCGCGGCATCACGCCACCGCTGGCGCTTGGCGACTTCAAGCTGATCGCGTTCGACATGGATTCGACGCTGATCAACATCGAGTGCGTCGACGAGATCGCCGACGTGGTCGGCCGCAAGGCCGATGTGGCGGCGATCACCGAGGCAGCGATGCGCGGCGAGATCGCCGACTACAAGGACAGCCTGCGCCGCCGCGTGGCGATGTTGGCCGGCGTGCCGGAAAGCGCGCTGCAGCGCGTGTACGACGAGCGGCTGCGGCTCAACGGCGGCGTCGAGACGTTCGTGCAGGCTTGCCAGCGCGCCGGCCTGAAGACGCTGCTCGTGTCCGGCGGCTTCGACTTCTTCAGCGAACGGGTGCGCCGTCGCCTGCAGCTCGACTTCGCGCGCGCCAACACGCTCGGCACGTCGCAGGGCCGGCTCACCGGCACCTTGTTCGACCACCCGTGGGGCGACATCTGCGACGGCGCCGAGAAGCGCCGTGTGCTGCTCGAGGTGTGCGAGCTGATGGGCATCACGACGGCCCAGGCGATCGCGGTCGGCGACGGCGCCAACGACCTGCCGATGATGAGCGCGGCGGGACTTTCGATCGCATTCCACGGCAAGCTCGCGGTGCGCGAGAAAGCCGCGATCTCGATCGAGCGCGGCGGCATGGAGCGCGCGCTCGAGGTGCTGCGCGCCTGACACGCCCGGTCAGGTCAAACCCAGGGCGTTTCCGCCTTGCACGCCGGCGCGCCGCGCCTACGATGGCGGCTGCCCTGCCCACCGGAGACCGCGATGAGTCAGCCTACCAAGTTCGTGCTCGACGAGAGCAAGATGCCGCGCCACTGGTACAACATTGCGGCCGATCTGCCCAAGCCGCCGCCACCCGTGCTGCACCCGGGCACGCAACAGCCGGTGGGCCCGGACGATCTGGCGCCGCTGTTCCCGATTGCGCTGATCGCGCAGGAGGTCTCCACCGAGCGCGAGATCGAGATCCCGGAGCCGGTGCGCGAGGTATTCCGCCTGTGGCGGCCGTCGCCGCTGTACCGTGCGCACCGCCTGGAGAAGGCGCTCGGCACGCCGGCCAAGATCTACTACAAGTACGAGGGCGTGTCGCCGGCCGGCTCGCACAAGCCGAACACCGCCGTGCCGCAGGCCTGGTACAACGCGCAGGCCGGCATCAAGAAGCTCACCACCGAAACCGGCGCCGGCCAGTGGGGCTCGTCGCTGGCGTTCGCCGGCTCGCTGTTCGGCATCGACGTCACGGTGTTCCAGGTGCGCGTGTCGTACGACCAGAAGCCGTACCGCCGCGCGCTGATGGAAACCTATGGCGCGCGCTGCATCGCCTCGCCCTCCAACGAAACCAACGCCGGCCGCGCCATCCTTGCGCAGCGGCCTGACCATCCCGGCTCGCTGGGCATCGCGATTTCGGAGGCGGTGGAGGTGGCCGCGACACACGACGACGTGAAGTATTCGCTCGGCTCAGTGCTGAACCACGTGCTGATGCACCAGACCATCATCGGCCAGGAGGCGATGCTGCAGCTGGAGATGGCCGGTGACGACCCCGACGTCATCGTCGGCTGCACCGGCGGCGGCAGCAACTTTGCCGGCATCGCGTTCCCCTTCATCGGTGCACAGCTGCGCGGGGGCAAGAAGCGCCGCATCGTGGCGGTGGAGCCGGCGGCCTGCCCGTCGCTGACACGCGGCAAGTACGCCTATGACTTTGGCGACACCGCGCACATGACGCCGCTGGTCAAGATGCACACGCTGGGCTCCACCTTCACGCCGCCGGGCTTTCATGCCGGCGGCCTGCGCTACCACGGCATGGCGCCGCTGGTGTCGCACCTGCTCGAGCTCGACCTCATCGAGGCCAAGGCCTACCAACAGAAGACGGTGTTCGACGCCGGCGTGCAGTTCGCGCGGGCTGAAGGCATCGTGCCGGCGCCGGAGGCCAACCACGCGGTGAAGGGTGCGATCGACGAGGCGCTGCGCTGCAAGGCCGAAGGCAAGTCGCGCACGATCCTGTTCAACCTGTGCGGCCACGGCCACTTCGACATGAGCGCCTACCAGGCCTACTTTGCGGACAAGCTGGTCGACCAGGACTACGACGAGGCCGAGTTGGCGATGGCACTGGCGGGCCTGCCCAGCGTGCCGGCCTGAGCTCGGGCTTCAGTCGGCGGCCATCGGCGGCGGCACGAAGGCGCGGTACTCGCGCTCCAACCACTGGGCGAAGCGCAGACCGTCGAGGTCGCCGAAGGCCGGCGCGACGATCTGCGCGCCGATCGGCAGGCCTTGCGGGCTCAGGCCGAGCGGCACCGCGGTGGCGGGCAGCCCCACGACACCGGGATAGCCGGCCCAGAACAGCGCGTCGGTGGTCGGCTGCGGTCTGCCGTTGACCGGAATCAGACGTTCCCAACGCTCGCCACGCTCGTTGCGCTCGAACGCCGGTGTCGTGGCCGTCGGGCAGATCAGAAAGTCGTACTGCTCGAAGAACACATCCCACTGTCGGCGCAGCTTGGCGCGCACCTGATCGATCCGAACCCAGTCGCGATGGCTCAACGTCATGCCGCGGTGGTGCCAGGCGGCATAACTCGCGTCGTCGGCCGTGTAGCCCTTGGCGCGCTCGAAAGCCTGCGCGTAACCCGCTTCATTGATCGCCGCACCGGTTGACGCGCGCAGCAGATGGATATAGGTGTGGTGCGTCTCCCGGCTGTCGACCGGGCGCGCCTGCTCGCGAACCACGACCCCCTGCGCTCGCAGGAAAGCCACCAGGTCGCGCAGGGCCTGCTGCACGCTGGCGTCGACCTCGGCGAGGGCATCGTCTAACAACACCGCCACGCGGCAACGACGCGGTGCGGTGCCGCGTGTGCGCCAGGCCATCGGCACACGTCCCAGCGGCGTCATGGCGCTGAGCGGCGACGCCAGCACGTCGAGCGCGATCTCCAGGTCGAATGCGCTGCGCGCCAGCGGACCGGCCACGCCGATGTCGGTGTGGTCGATGCACGGCACCGGCCGCATCTGCTGCCCCTCGAGCGAGACCACGCCCCAGGTCGGCTTGTGGCCGTACACGCCGCAGTAGTGGGCGGGGTTGCGGATCGACGCGCCGATGTCGCTGCCGAGCTCCAGCGCGCTCAGGCCCGCTGCCAGCGCGGCAGCCGAGCCGCCGGACGAGCCGCCCGGCGTGCGCGCCAGGTCCCACGGGTTGCAGGTGGTTCCGTACACGGGATTGAAGGTCTGCCAGTCGGCCAGGTACACCGGCACGTTGGTCTTGCCGAGGATGACCGCGCCGGCATCCTTCAGCCGCGCCACGGTGAGCGCGTCGCGCTCGGGCCGGTTGTCGCGCAGCGACTCGTAGCCCCAAGTCGTGGGGAGTCCGGCGACATTGAAGGACTCCTTCACCGTCATGGGCACGCCGTGCAGCGGGCCCCATGGCTCGCCGTGAGCCAGCGCCGCATCGGCCTGGCGGGCGCGTTCGAGCGCGCGTTCGGCGTCGAGCACGGGCACGGCGCGTATCGCGCGATCGAGCCGTTCGATGCGCGCCAGGTACAGCTCGAGCAGCTCGAGCGCCGACACGCCCTTGCGGCGGATGCGCCGGGCGAGTTCATGGGCCGGGAGGAAAGCCAGTTCGTTCATGTCCGGATCCGGATCGGCGATCTGCGGCATCATGCAACAACCCCCGAGCAGCTGCAGGAGCGCACGCATGAGACTGGTGATCGCGCAGATGAAGCACGAGACCAATACCTACTCGCCGGTGCCCACGCCGTTGGCACGTTTTGCGCACGGCAGCGACACGCCGCCGGAGGGTGATGCGGCGGTTCGCGCCTACCGCGGCACGGGCTCGGCGCTCGGCGCCTTCATCGAGCTGGCCGAGAGCGCCGGAGCCGACATCGTCGTGCCCATTGCGGCCAGCGCCTGGCCGAGCGGTCCGGTGGAAGACCGCGCGTTCGACCACATCGCGCAGCGCATTTGCGACGCGGTGGCGCAAGGCTGCGACGGCGTGCTGCTCGACCTGCACGGTGCGATGGTGACGCAAAGCCACGAAGACGGCGAAGGCGAGTTGCTGCGCCGCATCCGCGCCGTCGCGCCCCAGGTGCCGATCGCCGCGGCGATGGACATGCACACCAACCTGTACGACGCCTTTGCGCAGAAGGTGCAGGTGATCGCCGGCTACCAGACCTATCCGCACGTTGACATGTTGGAGACCGGACAACGCGCCGGTCGCGCGTTGCTCGCCCAGCTGCAAGGCAGGGCTCGACCGACCATGGCCTGGGGGCGCCAGCCGATGCTGCCGCACGTGATGCGCCAGGGCAGCGACGATTCGCCCAACCGCGAGCTGCAGGCGCGCTGCAAGGAGATGGAAGCACAGGGCGCGTTGTGCGCCACCGTGTTCGTCGGCTTTCCGAACGCCGACATCGAGTACGCCGGCCTGTCGGCGGTGGTGGTGACCGACAACGATCCCGCGCTGGCGCGCCGCTTCGCCGATGAGCTGCTGGAGATGGCGTGGTCGCAGCGCGCGAAGTTCGTCTACGAGGTGACTCCGCTGGCCGATTCGATCGCCCAGGCCAGGGCCATCGCCGCGGCCAAGCCGCCGGGCAGCGGCCCTGTGGTGCTGCTGGACCACAGCGACAACTGCGCCTCGGGCGGCACCATGGACACGATGACGGTGCTGGGCGCCATCCTCGACGCCGGCCTCGAGGACGTGGCCGCGTTCGCGGTCTTCGACCCGCAGGCGGTGCAGCAGATGATCGCAGCCGGCGTCGGCAACCGGGTCACGCTGTCGCTCGGCGGCAAGCTCGACATGCCGGCGATCGGGTTGAAAGGCGAGCCGCGCGCGGTCAGCGGCACCGTGCGGCTGATCTGCGACGGGCAGTACAAGAACTACGGGCCGATGGCGCGCGGCGAGCTGAACGACATGGGCCCCACGGCCGTGCTCGACACCGGCAATGTCAGGATCGTCGTCATCTCCAACCACGTGGAACCGCATGACCTCGCCGCCTTCACCGCCGTGGGCATCGCGCCGCAGCGGCAGCGCTTCGTGATGCTCAAGAGCCGCATCCACTGGCGCGCCGGGCTGAGTTCGCTGGCGCACGCGGTGGTGGAGTGCGCCGGCACCGGCGTCTGCACGTCGGACTACGCGACGCTGGCGTTCAAGAACGTGCGGCGGCCGATCTACCCTGTCGACGCGATGTGACGCCCCGGCGTCAGGCGACTTCGCCGAACGCGAAGTCGCGCCCCGGCGCGGCCGCGAACAAAGCGCGTGTGTACTCGTGCTGCGGCGCGCCGAACACCTGGTGCGCCGGGCCGTACTCCACCACCTTGCCTTGTGACATCACCGCCAGCTGATCACACACCTGCGACGCCACGCGCAGGTCGTGCGTGATGAACAGCATTGCCAGGTTCAGCCGTTCGCGAATCTCCTCCAGCAGCTTCAGCACCTGGGCCTGCACCGACACGTCGAGCGCCGACACCGCTTCGTCGGCAATCAGCAGCTCGGGCTCCATCATCAGCGCGCGCGCGATGCACAGCCGCTGGCGCTGTCCGCCGGAGAACTGGTGCGGATAGCGCTCCATGCTGCCGGAGTCCATGCGCACCATCGCCAGCAGCTTCTTCGCGCGCTCCAGCGCCTCGTTGCGCGACAGCCCGTAGTTGACCGGCCCCTCGACCAGCGCATCGCCCACCGTGCGGCGCGGATTGAGCGAGCGGTACGGATCCTGGAACACGATCTGCACGCGCTTGCGCAGCGGCCGCAGCCGGTGGCTGGGCATCATCGCGATGTCGTCGTGGCCGAGCAGCACCTGGCCGCCGGTGGGGTCGACCAGCCGCACGATGCAGCGCGCCACCGTGCTCTTGCCGGAGCCCGATTCGCCGACGATGCCCAGCGTCTGGCCGCGCCGGATCTCGAGATTGACGTCCTGCGCGGCGTGCACGCTGCGCCGCTTGCCGAACCAGCCCCCACCGAAGTAGGTCTTGGCCAGGCGCTGGGTGCGAAGCACGACCGGCGCCGACGCATTGACCGCGCGCGCTTGAGTCTTCAACGTCGGAACCGCGCCGATCAACATGCGCGTGTATTCGTGACGCGGCTGCTGCAGCACCTCGTGCTTGTTGCCGACTTCGACCAGATCGCCCAGGCGCAGCACCGCCACGCGGTGTGCCAGCTCGGCCACGACGCCGAAGTCGTGCGTGATGAACAACACGCCGGTGCCGTGTTGCGCCTGCAGCTGCAGCACCAGCTTGAGGATCTGCGCCTGCGTGGTCACGTCGAGCGCGGTGGTGGGCTCGTCGGCGATCAGCAGCACCGGCTCTAGTACCAGCGCCATCGCGATCATGATGCGCTGGCGCTGGCCGCCGGAAAGCTGGTGCGGATAGCTGGCGACGATGCGCTCGGGCTCCGGCAACAGCACCTCGCGCACGATGGCCAGCACCTTGTCGCGCCGCTCGGCGGCCGACGCTTTGGTGTGCTCGCGCAGCACCTCGTCGATCTGGTCGCCGCAGGTCATCACCGGGTTCAGCGCCGTCATCGGCTCCTGGAAGATCATGCTCATGCGCGTGGCGCGCAACTCGCGCAGCCGTGCGGCGCCGGCGTGCGTGATGTCTTCGCCCTGCAGCAGGATCTGCCCGCTGCGCACCGGCAAGGCCTGCGGCAGCAGGCCCATCACGCTGTGCGCGATCACCGATTTGCCGGAGCCCGACTCGCCGACCAGGCACACGATCTCGCCGCGGCCCACGCTGAACGAGACGTTCTGCACCGCCGTTGCACGCTCGCCACCGGGTGGCAATGCGATCGTGAGGTGGCGCACCTCCAGAACGTTCGATACCGCGGCATTCATGGAGTACCTCGGTACCAGCCAAGCGGACGCCGCGGATCCGGCTCTGCCGGGCCGCTGGCGGCGCCCCCTGGGGGGAGGCGACCGCTAGGTCGCTTCGGGGGGGGCGTCATACGCGCTTGGCCATCTTGGGATCCAGCGTGTCGCGCAAGCCGTCACCGAGGATGTTGACCGCCAGCACCGTCACCGCGAGGAACACGCCGGGAAAGAAGATGTTGTGCGGGTACTGGTTGAACTGCGCGCGGCCTTCGGCCATCACGTTGCCCCAGGTGGGAATGTCGGGCGGCAGGCCCACGCCGAGGAACGACAGGATGGCCTCCACCAGGATGCCTGACGCGCAGATGAATGTGCCCTGCACCACCAGCGGCGCCACACAGTTGGGCAGGATGTGGCGCACCATGATCAGCCAGGTGGGCGTGCCGAGCGAGATCGCCGCCTCGACGTAGGGCTCCTCGCGGATCGACAGCACCAGCGAGCGCACCAGCCGCGTGACGCGCGGGATCTCCGGCACCGCGATCGCCACCACCACCGTCAGCAGGCTGCCCTTCCACATCGCCACCAGCGCGATGGCGATCAGGATCGCCGGGATCGCCATCACGCCGTCCATCACGCGCATCAGCGGCCCGTCGAGCCAGCGCAGATACCCGGCGCACAAGCCGAGCACGATGCCGAAGGCCAGCGCGAGCAGCGCGGTGGCCACACCCACCACCAGCGACACCTGGGTGCCGTAGATCACGCGGCTGTAGATGTCGCGGCCGAAGCTGTCGCTGCCCATCCAGAAGGTGTGCTGCAGCGTCGCACCCTCCAGCGTTGTGATCTCGCCTTGTTGGCCGGGCAGGAGATCGCGGCTGGCCGGATCGAACAGCGAAGGGTCCACGGTGCCGAGCCACGGCGCGAGCAGCGCGATGGCCACCAACAAGACGAGCACGACGCCGCCGATGCGCACCGACCAGCTGGCGCGCACGCGTGACCACGCCGACGACTGCGGCACGACGGTCGCCGTCTCGACCGACAGCGCGGCGAGATCGGTGGGCGTCCATTCCTTCGGGCTCATGTCAGTGCCGCCCGGCCGTCCGAAGGCGCCGACGCGCCCCCTTGGGGGGCAGCGGGTGAAGCGAGCGTGCGGCCTTCATGTCAATAGCGGATGCGTGGATCGAGCACCACGTACGACAGGTCGACCGCCAGGTTGACCAGCACGTAGACGAACGAAAACAGCAGGATCACGCCCTGGATGGTCGGAAAATCGCGCGCCAGCACGGCGTCGACCGTGAGCCGCCCCAGACCCGGGATCGCATAGACCGACTCGGTCACCACCACGCCGCCGATCAGCAGCGCGATGCCGATGCCGATCACGGTGGCGATCGGCACCGCTGCGTTGGCCAGCGCGTGGCGCAGCAGCACCTTGGCCTCGGGCAGGCCCTTGGCCCGTGCGGTGCGGATGTAGTCCTCGCCCAGCGTCTCCAGCACCGACGCGCGCGTGACACGAGCGATCAGCGCGATGTAGATCACCGACAGCGTCAGCGACGGCAGAACCAGGTGCCGCAGCCACGGGCCCACGCCGTCGCCGATGCGCTGGTAGCCCTGCACCGGCAGCCAGCCGAGCTTGAGCGACACCAGCCAGATCAGCAGGTACGCCAGCACGAACACCGGCACCGAGAAACCGAGCACCGAGAACGCCATCAGACCGCGGTCGAGCCAGCCGCCGAAGCGCCACGCCGCCAGCACGCCGAGCGGCACCGCGACGACGACGGCGATGGTGATCGTCACCGCCGCGAGCGACAGCGTCGGCTCCAGCCGCTGGCCGATCAGCGTGGTGACCTCGGTCTTGTAGTAGAACGACTCGCCGAGGTCGCCGGTCAGCATGCGGCCGAACCAGATGCCGAACTGCTCGGGGATCGAGCGGTCGAGACCGAGACCCTTGCGGATCTGCGCGATCTGCTCGGTGGTCGCGGCATCGCCGGCGAGGATCGCCGCAGGATCTCCCGGTGTCAGGCGCAGGATGCCGAACACCAGCACCGCGACGATCAGCAGCACCGGGATGGTCGACAGCAGGCGGCGCAGCAGGAACGACAGCATGCGAGGGCCCGGCGCCAGTCAGCCGGCGATGGGCGCGGCGCGGTGCCGCGCCCCCACCGTCATTGTTTCTTCAGGTTCCAGTAGATGTTCCCGTTGGTGACGAAGAACCCGCTGATGTTCTTGCGCGCCGCCATCGGCTGGTCGTATTCACCGAGCGGCGCGTGCGTGGCGACCTCGAATGCACGCGCGTGGATCTGGTCGGCCAGCTTCTTCTTGGCGCCCTCGTCGGTGGCACGCATGAACTGGTTGCGCAGCTCGAACAGCTTGTCGTCGCTGGCCCAGCCGAACCAGCCGCTCTTCTCGCCACGCGTGTCCATCGTCGGATTGGCGATCGGGCTCCAGACGTCGAACACGTTCCAGGCGGTGAGGAACATGTGCCAGCCGCCCTTGTCGATCGGGTCTTTCTTGGCGCGGCGACCGACCAGCGTCTGCCAGTCCATCGCCTGCAGATCGACCTTGAAGCCGGCCTGGCGCAGCAGTTGCGCCGCCACGTCGGGCAGCTTCTGGATCGACGCCAGGTCGGTGGGCTTCATCAGCACGATCGGCGTGCCGTCGTAGCCCGAGGCCTTGAGCAGCTCCTGCGCCTTCTTCATGTTGCTCTTGGCCTGGATCTCGCTGCCTGCGGTGCTGCCGTACGGCGTGTTGCAGATGAACATCGACGGGCACGGCCGGTAGAGCGCCTTCACGCCCACCTGCGCGCGCAGGAACGGCTCCTGCGCAAACGCCGCCAGCGCGGCCTGCCTCACCTTGGCGTTGTCGAACGGCTTGTGCAGGTGGTTGAAGCGCGCCATGTACTGCAGCCCGAGGTTGGCGTACTTCGGCATCTGCAGCGTCGGATCGGCCTTGACCGTCTCGTAGAAATCAAAGCCCAGCGCCTCGATGATGTCGACCTCGCCGTTCTTCAGCGCATTGACCTGCGCCTGCGCGTCGCGCAATGCCAGGTTCCACTCCACGCGCTCGATGTAGGCATGCTTGCCGCCGGCCGTACCCGATGGCGGCTCGCTGCGCGGCACGTACTTGGGGTTCTTGACGTACACCGCCTTGTCGCCGGGCTTGAACTCGTCGCGCTTGAACATGTACGGCCCGGAGCCGATGTGCTCCTCGATCTGCTTGCCCGCATCGGTCTCGGCGATGCGCTTGGGCATGATGAACGGCACGTTGGAGCTCGGCTTGCCGAGCGCCTCGAGCACGAAGCCGCAGGCCTCGCCGAGGAAGATGCGGAAGGTGTCGGGCGTGGGCGAATCCATGCGCTGCACAAACTGCATCAGCGCCGAACCCATCGCATCGCGCTTCCCCCAGCGCTGCAACGACGCGATCACGTCCTCGCCGGTGACCGGCTTGCCGTCATGGAATTCCAGCCCCTTGCGCAGCTTGAAGGTCCACAGCCGATGGTCGGGGCTTTCGTTCCAGCTCTCGACCATCTGCGGCTTGATCTTGGCGTTCTCGTCGGTGCCGAACAGCGTGTCGTAGATCATGTAGCCGTGGTTGCGGCTCATGTACGCCGTGGTCCAGATCGGATCCAGTATCGCCAGGTTGGAGTGCGGCACCACGCGCAGCACGTTGTTCTGCGCCTGTGCCGTGCCATGCATCAGCGCCGCCGCAGCCAGGGCCGCAGCCAGCGTCCATCGTTTGAAGGTCATTGCCATCGTCGCAAACTCCGCTTCACGCACCTTATTGGCTCCCCATTCGAGTGCAGCCAACACTAGCCGAAGTGCGGGCGATGACCCATCAGGGGTTTGCCTCAAGGCATCGCAAGTCGCGTGCCACGCCGTTCCGGTGGCCGGCGGCCCTCAAGCTGGAGGCGACGGCTTGTTGACCAGCTTGGCATAGATGAACAACACGAGGATCGCGCCGACCACCGAGCCGATGAAGCCGGCGCCCTCGCCGGCCTGGTACCAGCCGATGGCCTGGCCGAGAAAGCCCGCGACGAACGACCCGACGATGCCGAGCACCGCCGTCATGATCAGACCGAGCTTCTGGTCGCCGGGCAACAGCGCCCGCGCGATCAGGCCCACGACGAAGCCGACGATGACCATCCAGACGTATTGCATGGAGCGCCCTTTCCGAGCCGTGCGGCGGCCCGCTGCCGCCGTCAGCGCGCGACTGTAGGCGAGAGCTCGCGTGCTGCCTAGGCCTGCAGCCCGCGCCGGCGCCTGCATGCGCCGGCCCCTTGGCTTCGGCCGGCGGCGATGCCGCCTTCACATCGCTGCGCGATGTGAGCCTGCGCCGCAGCGCGAGCGCTGACGCAGGCACACGACAGCACGCAGGTGCTGTCATGTGTCCGGCTCAGGCTTCGATTTGTTCCCACGCCTTCTGCAGGCGCTTGGCGCTCACCGGTTGCGGCGTGCGCAGCTCCTGCGCGAAGAAGCTGACGCGCAGTTCCTCGAGCAGCCAGCGGTATTCGTCGAGACGCGCATCGGCCGTGCCCTTGCGCTCGACCACGCGGCGCAGCCAGCGCTGCTCGAGCGGGCGCAGCTCGGCCAGGCGCTGCGCGTCGCGCGCCGGGTCGGCGCGTTGTTTATCCAGGCGCATCACGATCGCCTTGAGGTAGCGCGGCAGGTGCTGCAACTGTGCCCAAGGCGTGCTGGCCAGAAATCGTTTGGGGACCAGCCGCTGCAGTTGCGCGGCGATGTCGTCGGCCACCTCCTTGGGCGGCCGTGCGTCTTTCAGCTTGCGCTGCGCTGCGGCGAACTCGGTCAACACGGTCAATGCCTGGCGCGCCACCTCCTGGGCAATCAGGTTCAGGCGCGCGCGGCCTTCGTCGATGCGCGCCTTGAAGCCGGACTCTTCGGTGGGCAGTGGGTCGGCGAGGAACGCGCGATCGAGCGCGACTTCGATGATCTGTGCCTTCAGCTCGTCGACCGTGCCGAGCGGCATGAAAGCCGTGCCCATGCGCTGCAGATCGGGGATGTTCTTCTCCAGATACTTCAGCGGCTCGCGGATGGCCAGCGCAACGAGGCGCCTCAGCCCGGCGCGGTGCTTCTCCGCAGCGACATCCGGTTCGTCGAAAACCTCGATCTCGACGTGCGTGCCCTTGTCGATCAGCGCCGGAAACCCCACCAGCACCTGCCCGCCCTTGCGGATCTCCATCAGTTCGGGCAGCGTGCCGAAGGTCCAAGCGGTGTGCGCGGCAGCTGGCGCTGAAGCGGCGGGCGGCTCGGCGGGCGCGCGAGTCGGCGCGGCCTCGCGTGCCACCGCGGGCTTCAGAGCGGCCAGCGCCTGGAACGCCGAGCGTGCGCGGCCGCCCAGCTCGGCCTTCAATGCAGCCAGATGGCGGCCCATGTCGAGCTGGCGCCCATGCTCGTCGACCACGCGCACGTTCATCCAGTGGTGCGGCGGCAGCTGCTCGAGCTTGAAGTCGTTGCGCTGCACCGCGAGCTGCGTGCGCTCGCGCACGAACTTGAGCAGCGCGTCGAGCAACTCGCCTTGCGCGAACGGCGTCAGCTCGACGAACTCGGCCACTGCGTCCGGCAACGGCACCAGGCGTGCGCGCGGCTTCTGATGCAGGCTCTTCAGCAGCGCGTGCACCTTGGGCGGCAGCATGCCCGGCACGAGCCAGTCGCAGCGCACTTCGCTCACCTGGTTGAGGGCATAGATCGGCACCGTCACCGTCAGGCCGTCTCTCGTATCGCCGGGCTCGTGCAGGTACTCAGCCGCGCAGTCGACGCCGCCGAGACGGATCGTCCTCGGAAACGCCGCGGTCGTGATGCCCGCGGCCTCGTGCCGCATCAGCTCGTCGCGCGTGAGATGCAGCAGCTTCGGGTCACGCTTAAGCGCGTCGCGGTACCAGCGTTCGAGCGTGGCGCCGGAGTGCACGTCGGCCGGTATCTGCTGGTCATAAAAGGCGAAGATCAGCTCATCGTCGACCAGCACATCCTGGCGGCGCTGCTTGTGCTCGAGCTCCTGCACCTGCGCAATCAGTTTGCGGTTGTGCGCCAGGAAGGCAAGCCTGGTGTCCCAATCGCCCTCGACCAGCGCCTGGCGGATGAAGATCGCGCGCGCGGCCGCGGCGTCGACACGGCCAAAGTTCACCCGCCGGTTGTTGTACACGACGATGCCATAGAGCGTGGCGCGCTCCAGCGCCACCACCTCGGCGGGCTTTTTCTCCCAGTGCGGCTCCAGCAGCTGGGTCTTCAGCAGGTGGCCGGCGATCTGCACGATCCATTGCGGCTCGATCGCCGCGATGCCGCGGCCGTACAGCCGTGTGGTCTCGATCAGTTCCGCGCAAACGATCCAGCGGCCCGGCTTCTTGCTCAGGTTGGCGCCCGGATGGCGCCAGAACTTGATGCCGCGCGCGCCGTGGTACCACTCATCATCATCGCTCTTGAGCCCGACGTTGCCCAGCAGCCCGGCGAGCAGCGACTGGTGCAGCTGTTCGTAAGTGGCGGGGGATCCGTTCAGGCGCCAGCCCTGCTCGGCCACCACGGTGTGCAGCTGCGAGTGGATGTCGCGCCACTCGCGCACCCGGCGCGGATTGACGAACTGATCGCGCAGCCGCTGCTCCTGCTGGCGGTTGCTCAGCTTGTGCGAATCGGTGGGCGTGGCCCCGGTGCCGGGATGCCCGTGCACGCCGCGCGCCTGCTCGATCCAGCGCCACAGCTTGAGCGTGCCGTAGAACTCGCTTTTCTCGTCGTCGAACAGCTTGTGCTTTTCGTCGGCCGCCTGCTGCTTGTCGAGCGGGCGGTCGCGCACGTCCTGCACGCTCAGCGCGGCGGCGATCACCAGCACCTCGGCCAGAGCCTGGCGCTGCCGCGCCTCCAAGATCATCCGTCCCACGCGCGGGTCGAGCGGCAGCTTGGCCAGCTCGCGGCCGATCTCGGTGAGTTCGTTGTCGTCGTCGACCGCGTTCAGCTCGGCGAGCAGCGCATAGCCGTCGCTGATCGCCTTGCGCGGCGGCGGCTCCAGGAATGGGAAGTCCTCCACCGCGCCGAAGTGCAGGCTCTTCATGCGCAGGATCACGCCGGCCAGCGACGAACGCAGGATCTCGGGGTCGGTGAAGCGCGGCCGCTCGGCGAAGTCCTTTTCGTCGTACAGGCGGATGCACACGCCGTTGGCCACGCGACCGCAGCGCCCCGCGCGCTGTTGCGCCGCGGCCTGGGCGATCGGCTCGACCTGCAGCTGCTCGACCTTGTTGCGGTAGCTGTAGCGCTTGACGCGTGCCAGGCCGGAGTCGATCACGTAGCGGATGCCGGGCACGGTGAGCGAGGTCTCGGCCACGTTGGTCGCCAGCACGATGCGCCGGCCGTTGCCGGGCGTGAAGACGCGGTCCTGCTCGGCCTGCGACAGCCGCGCGAACAGCGGCAGGATGTCGAACTGGGGACCGGCGCGAGCCTGTTTGGCCAGATGTTTGTGCAGGTGATCGGCCGCCTCGCGGATCTCGCGCTCGCCGGGCAGGAACACCAGCGCATCGCCTGGAGCCTCGCGCCACAGCTCGTCCACGGCGTCGGCGATCGCGTCGTTCAGGTCGAAGTCGCGGCTCTCCTCATACGGCCGCCAGCGCTGTTCAACCGGGTACAGGCGGCCCGACACCTGGATCACCGGCGCCGGACCGCGCGCCGATGCAAAGTGCTGCGCGAAGCGATCGGCATCGATCGTGGCCGACGTGACGACGATCTTCAGGTCGGGCCGGCGCGGCAGCAGCTGCTTGAGATACCCAAGCAGGAAGTCGATGTTCAGGCTGCGCTCGTGCGCCTCGTCGATGATCAGCGTGTCGTAGGCGCGCAGCTCGGGATCGGTCTGCGTTTCGGCAAGCAGGATGCCGTCGGTCATCAGCTTCACCGACGCGCCGCGCTGCAGCCGATCCTGAAAGCGCACCTTGTAGCCCACCACGTCGCCGAGCGGCGAGCCGAGCTCGTCGGCGATGCGCTTGGCCACGCTCGACGCGGCGATGCGGCGCGGCTGCGTGTGGCCGATCAGCCCCGTGCCGCCGGCGCCCAGACCGCGGCCGAGCGCGAGCGCGATCTTCGGCAGCTGCGTGGTCTTGCCGGACCCGGTCTCGCCGCTCACGATCACCACCGGGTGCTGGCGGATCGCCTGCGCGATCTCGTCGCGGCGCGCGCTGACCGGCAGCGCCTCGGGATAGGTGATCGGCGGGATCGGGTTCGCTTCGCGCACCCGGTTGCGCGGGGCGGGCGTGTGTCGCGGCGACGGCACGTTCACGGGGCGCGCATGATACGCGCCGCAACCGGCGAAGCGCCGTGCACGAGCGGTGCGGCACAATCCCACGCGACATGAGCGTCGTCTTCCCGCACACCTTCGTCCCATGGTTTCGCGCGGTCGCGCCTTACATCCACGCCTACCACGGCAAGACGTTCATCGTGGGGCTGGTGGGCGAGGCGATCGCTGCCGGCAAACTCAATGCCTTCGTGCAGGACCTCGCGATCCTGCACGCGATGGGCATCAAGCTCGTGCTGGTGCACGGCTTCCGTCCTCAGGTTGACGAGCAGCTCAAGGCCAAGGGTCACGCATCGCGCTTTTCCCACGGGCAGCGCATCACCGACAGCGTGGCGCTCGACTGCGCACAGGAGGCCGCGGGCCAGCTGCGCTTCGAGATCGAGGCCGCGTTCTCGCAGGGCCTGCCCAACACGCCGATGGCCAACGCCGCGGTGCGCGTGGTGTCGGGCAACTTCCTCACCGCGCGGCCGGTCGGCATCGTCGACGGCATCGACTTCATGCACAGCGGCGTCGTGCGGCGTGTCGACGCCGCGACGATCCGCCGCGCGATCGATGGCGGCGCTGTGGTCCTGCTGTCGCCGTTCGGCTTTTCTCCCACCGGAGAGGCGTTCAATCTGACGATGGAAGACGTGGCCACCTCGACCGCGATTGCGCTGCAGGCCGACAAGCTGCTCTACGTGACGGAGGTGCCCGGCATTCACGAGAAGCCCGACGACGTCGAGTCGGCCATCGACACCGAGCTCGCGCTGGTCGATGCACAGCGCCTGCTCACGCAGCTGCCCGACCCCAGCAAGCCCGGCAACGCGGCGTTCTACCTGCGGCATTGTGTGCGCGCCTGCGAAGGCGGCGTCGAACGCTCGCACATCCTGCCGTATGCGGTGGACGGCGCGATCCTGCAGGAGGTGTTCACGCACGACGGCATCGGCACCATGGTGGTCGACGAGAAGCTCGAGACGCTGCACGAAGCCAGCGCCGACGACATCGGCAGCATCCTGGCGTTGATCGAGCCGTACGAGAATGACGGCACGCTGGTCAAGCGCAGTCGCACCGAAATCGAGCGCGACATCGGCAACTACACCGTGATCGAGCACGACGGCGTGATCTTCGGCTGCGTGGCGCTGTACCCTTATCCCGACGCGCGCACCGGCGAGATGGCCGCGCTCACGGTGTCGCCGCACGTGCAGGGCCAGGGCGACGGCGAGCGTCTGCTCAAGCGGGTGGAGCAGCGCGCCCGCGCCATGGCGCTGGACAGCATCTTCGTGCTGACCACGCGCACGATGCACTGGTTCATCAAGCGCGGCTTCCAGCAGGTGGACCCGGAGTGGCTGCCCGAGGCGCGCAAACGCAAGTACAACTGGGACCGGCGCTCGCAGGTGCTGGTGAAGAAACTCGCCTGACGATCGTTCGATCGAAGGCCCAACGTTCTCAGGAGTTCGACGATGGCTCGCACCGTGTCATGTGCCTACCTGAAGAAGCAAGCCGAAGGGCTGGACTTCCCCACCTACCCGGGTGAACTCGGCAAGCGCATCTACAACGAGATCAGCAAGGAGGCGTGGGGGATGTGGCTCAAGCACCAGACGATGCTGGTCAACGAGAACCGGCTCAACCTGGCGGATCAGCGCGCCCGCCAGTACCTGGCGCGCCAGATGGAGCAGTTCCTGTTTGGCGGCGCAGCCGACAAGCCGGCGGGCTATGTCCCGCCGGCGGCGTGAGCGCAGCGCACGCGCAGAACGCGGGGCGCACTCATGGACGCGCAGCGTCCGTGACGGGCGCACCAACAGTTCTTGTTTGGAGGCAGCTCCGACAAGCCGGCGGGCTACGTTCCTCCTTCGAGTTGAGACGGCTCCCGGGATCGCGACCGGCGTTGCGGTTAATCAAATAGGAATCGTTCTCGTTCGTGCGTATACTCGCGGCTGTTTCCACCGCTGCGGGAGTCTTGCCATGCTGTCCGTTCGTCGCGCCGCGCTGGCCGCGGGTTTGTTGTGGGCGTTGTGCGCGCAGGCCCAGCCGGTTTTGAACCTGTACTCGGCACGCCACTACCAGACCGACGAGGCGCTCTATGCCAACTTCACCAAGGCCACCGGCATCCGCATCCAGCGCGTCGATGCCGATGACGCCGGCATCCTGTCGCGCCTGAAGGCCGAGGGCAGCGCCAGTCCCGCCGACGTGATCCTGCTGGTCGACGCGGCGCGCCTGTGGAAGGCCGAGACCGAGGGCCTGTTCCAGCCCTTCAAGAGCCCCGTGCTGGCCCAGCGCATTCCCGCGCACCTGCGCGGCAAGGACGACGGCCAGGGTTCACAGTGGTTCGGCTTTTCGACGCGCGCGCGCGTGGTGGTCTACAACAAGGCCACGGTGCAACCGGGCGACGTCGACACCTACGAGAAACTGGCCGACGCACGCAACAAGGGCAAGCTGTGCACGCGTTCGGGCTCGCATCCGTACAACTTGTCGTTGTTCGGCGCCGTGACCGAACATCTCGGCCCGCAAAAGGCCGAGGCCTGGCTGCAGGGCCTGGTCAACAACATGGCCCGTCCGCCAAAGGGCGGCGACACCGACCAGATCAAGGCAGTCGCGGCCGGGGAATGCGGCATCGGCATCACCAACACCTATTACCTGGCCCGCCTGATGCGCTCGAAGTCGGCCGACGACCAAGCGGTCATGGAAAAAGTCGGCGTGGTGTTCCCCAACCAGAATAGCTGGGGCACGCACATCAATATCACCGGCGGTGCGATCGCCAAGCACGCCAAGAATGTGGATGCGGCCGGCAAGTTTCTCGAGTATCTCGCCAGCGATGCGGCGCAGGCCTATTTCGCCAATGGCAACAACGAGTGGCCGGTGGTGACGGGCCTCGACTTCTCCAATCCGGCGCTCGAGAAGCTCGGCAAGTTCAAATCCGAGACGATTCCGGTGTCGGTGGTCGGCATGAACCAGGTCAAGGTTCAGCAAATGCTCGATCGCGTGGGTTATCGCTGATCCGCATACCCGGACCTGCAGGCGCAGGTAATATCCCTCGGCATTCTCAGCCGGGGGATTCAATGTCGGATCTGGCCGATTTGATCGCGCAGAAGGCCGCGCTCGAACAAAGGATCGCCGAGGCGCGTCGTGAGGCGCGCGCCGGCGCCATTGCGCAGATCAAGGCCTTGATGGCCGAGCATGGGCTGACACTGGCCGATCTCGCTGGCAAGCCGGGCGCCGCAGCCTCGGCCCCACGCGCGCGCACGGGCGGCAAAGTTCCGCCCAAGTACCGCGACCCGGCCACCGGCACCACGTGGAGCGGCCGCGGGCTGCACCCCAAGTGGCTCAAGGCGGCCCTGGCCAGCGGTCGCAAGTTGAGCGACTTCGCCATCTGACGCATCGGCTCGGGCCCGCCTGTTCGTGTCGGCCGCCATCGACACCCTCGACCTGAAGTCGGCGCAACAGCGCTGGCTGGTGCGCAATGCGCTGCTGCTGCTGGGCTGCGCGTTGGGCGCCCGCCTCGGCGTGGCGACCGCCGAGACACCGAGCCTGGTGGCCACCTTTGCGCCGGCCGTGGGCCTGGCTTGGGCTGCCGCCATGCGTTGGGGGCCCGCGGTCGCGCCCGGTGCGTGGCTCGGGCTGGCGCTCGGCTTGTGGTGGGGCGGCGCCTCGCCGTTGCTGGCGCTGGCGATCGCCACCGGCCAGTGCCTCGGTGCGCTGGTGTCCGCCTTCTGGTTGGGGCGCGCAGGATTCGATGCGCGCATGGAACAACCGCGCGACCTCTGGGTCTGGACCGGCGCGGTGCTGTGCGGCGGCCTCGTGCTGAGTGCCGCCAATGCCGCCAGCTGGCTGCTGTTGGCCGGGCGCGTTCCATTGATCGATCTGGCGAGCACCTGGCTCGGCTGGTGGTTCAGCGAAGTCACCGGCCTGGTCCTGGTGGGCGTGGCGCTGCTCGCGTTGCCCCGATCGCTGGCGCGCCTGGCCCGGCCGCCGCAGCGCTGGATCGGCGATGCCGCCCTCTTGCTCGGCATGGCGCTGTCGCTGGCCGTGGTGGTCAATGCGTTGCTGGCGGGGCGCCTCGCGCTGTTGCCTTTCGCCCTGCTTCCGATGGTGGCGCTGGCCTGGCTCACGCTGCGCGGCGGCCTGCTGCTTCCGGCCGTGGCGCTCGGCGCGATGGCGTTGCTGGCGGCCGGGTTGTATGCCGCCGGATCGCGCCCGATGCCGGAGCTGGTGGCCACGCTGGGACTGCGCTCGTTGTGGGGTTGCCTGGCCGCGGCTCAGGCGCTGGCGCTGCTGGTGCATGTGTTCGCCGGCCGCTCCGACAACGCCGCGCGGCGCTACGAGCTGGCGCTGGAGTCCGCCGACATCGGCGTGGCCGAGTGGCCGCTGCGCACCGGCATGTCGTACACGTCGCCGCGCTGGCGCAGCCTGCTGGGCGACCCCGATGGAAGCCGGACGTCCACGCTCGACGGCTGGCTCGCACGCGTGCACGGCGACGACCGGGTCGACCTGCGGCGCGCCATCGACTCGCTCGACGCGCCCGAGCACCGCTCGGTGTGGCGACAGGCGCGCATCCGTGTCGGCGATGCATGGCCTTGGTTCGAGCTGCGCATCGCGGTGGTCGAACGTGACGCCGACGGGCGGCCGCTGCGCCTCGTGGCGACGCTGTCCGACGTGCAGGAGCAGCGCAGCGCCGAGGACCGCGAGCGCCTGTCGAGCAGCCTGTTCCAGAACCTGCACGAGGGCCTGGTCATCGTCGATGCCGATCTGCGCATCCTCGACGTCAACCCGACTTACAGCCGCATCACCGGCATTCCGCGCGACGAGTTGCTCGGGACCGTGCCGACCCTGCTCAGCTCGCCGTCCACCGATGCCATCGCGCGCCAGCAGCAAAGTGCCATCTGGGCCGGCCTGCGCAGCCTCGGGCATTGGAGCGGCGAGGTGGTGGAGCGGCGTCGCAACGGCGACCCGTGCGCGTTGCACCTGAGCGTGTTCACCGTGCCCGACCCCGACGGCGCGGTGCGTTATCGCGTGCTGATGGTGTCCGACATCACCGAGCAGCGGCTGCAGCGCGAGCGCCTGGAGCGCCAGGCGCACTTCGACGAGCTGACGCGCCTGCCCAACCGCGCGCGCCTGACACAACTGCTGGGCGAGGCGCTGACGGCCAGCGAACGCGAGGGCTACCTGCTCGCGGTGTGCTACATCGACCTCGACCACTTCAAGGACATCAACGAGCGCCATGGCCGCGGCGCAGGTGATCGCGTGCTGGTGGAACTGGCCGCCCGATTACGCGGCGCGTTGCGTGCCCATGCCACCTGGTCCGACGTGGCCGCGCGCCTGGGCGGCGATGAGTTCGTGCTGCTGCTGCGCGCCGACACCGTGGAAGAGGCACGCCTGGCCGTGGAACGCGTGCAGCGCGTGATCGCCCAGCCCTACACGCTCGATCCCCAGACCGAGCCGACGGTGCTGACCGCCAGCGTCGGCGCCACCGTGTTCCCGATCGACCGCAGCGACCCCGACACGCTGCTGCGCCACGCCGACCATGCGATGTACGGCGCCAAGCAGGCCGGCCGCAACGGCTACCTGTTCTTCGACCCGGAGCACAACCGACGCGCCGAGGAGCGTGTGCTGGCGCTCGGGCGCGTCCAGGAAGCGCTCGACCGGCACGAGCTGCGCCTGTACTACCAACCCAAGGTCGACCTGCGGCGCGGCACGGTGCTGGGGGCGGAGGCGCTCCTGCGCTGGGAGCATCCCGAGCACGGCGTGGTGCCGCCGGGGCAGTTCCTGCCGCTGATCGAACACACCGGCTTGTCGGCACGGGTCGGCGATTGGGTGCTCGGGCAGGCGCTTGACCAGCTCGAGCGCTGGCTCGAGCAAGGGCTTGAGATGTCAGTCAGCGTCAACGTGTCGGCGCGCCATCTGCAGGAACCCGACTTCGTGCAGCGCCTCGGCGAGCTGCTGGCTCGCCACGCGCGCCCGCTGGGTGCGCGTCTGGAGCTGGAGGTGCTGGAGACCGCGGCGCTGGCCGACGTGGCCTACACCTCGATGCTGCTCGAGCGCTGTGCCGCACTCGGCGTGCGCTTTGCGCTCGACGACTTCGGCACCGGCTACTCCACCCTCACCTACCTCAAACGGCTGCCAGTCCAGGTGCTGAAGATCGATCGCTCGTTCGTGCACAACATGCTCAACGACTCGCAGGACCGCGCCATCGTCGAAGGCGTGATCAGCCTGGCGCGCACGTTCTCCTGCGTGGCCGTGGCCGAGGGCGTCGAGACGCCGGCACAGGCGCGCACGCTGCTCGATCTCGGCTGCGAGGTCGGCCAGGGGGCCGGTATCGCCGCGCCGATGCCGGCGGCCGACGTGGCGCGCTGGGTCAAGGAGTGGAAGGGTCTGTTCGCGATCGCGCCGGCCGCAGCCAGCACACCATCGGCCGCGCCACGCGGCCGGTGAGGCGCGCCCGGCGCAAGCGCCCGCGCGGCAGTGGGCGGCAGCTGCAGGCGGCCGCCTGTCCCCCGGCGGACGTCCACCGGACGGTTTCCAACCCGCGCCGCCCGTAGACTGGCGGTGTGCTGCCCAACGGATTCATCCAGGAGCTTCTGTCGCGTGTCGACGTGGTCGAGGTGGTGGGCCGCCACGTCGAGCTCAAGCGTGCCGGCACGGTGCACAAAGGTCTCTGCCCGTTCCACGGCGAGAAGACCCCGAGCTTCACGGTGAGCCCGAGCCGCCAGACCTACCACTGTTTCGGCTGCGGTGCGCACGGTGATGCGATCCGCTTTCTGATGGAGAACCAGGGCCTGCCGTTCATGGACGCGGTGCGCGACCTGGCGCAGCGCGCGGGCGTGACGGTGCCGGAGAGCGATGCAAGCCCCGAGGAGCGCGCGCGCGCCGCGGAGCAACGCCAGAAACAGGCGTCGTTGAGCGAAATCCTCGAACGCGCCGGCCAGCACTATCGGGCGGCACTGAAGGCCGCGCCGCGCGCGATCGAGTACTTGAAGGGTCGCGGGCTCAGCGGCGAAATCGCCGCGCGCTTCGGCCTCGGCTATGCGCCGCCGGGGTGGCGAAGCCTGGCGAGCATCTTCGGCCGGTACGACGACCCCGCGCTCGTTGAGGCCGGATTGGTGATCGTGCAAGGCGATGACGACGAGGAAAAGCGCTACGACCGCTTCCGCGATCGCATCATGTTTCCGATCCGCTCGGTGCGCGGTGAGGTCATCGGCTTCGGCGGCCGCGTGATCGACGACGGCGAGCCCAAGTACCTCAACTCACCCGAGACGCCGCTGTTCGTGAAGGGCCGAGAGCTCTACGGCCTGTTCGAGGCGCGCGCCGCGTTGCGTGAGGCGGGCTATGCGCTGGTCGTCGAAGGCTACATGGACGTCGTGGCGCTCGCGCAGAGCGGCTTTTCGCACGCGGTGGCCACGTTGGGCACGGCGTGCACGGCCGATCACGTGGCCAAGCTGTTCCGCTTCACCGACCAGGTGGTGTTCAGCTTCGATGGCGATGCCGCGGGACGGCGCGCCGCCGCGCGTGCGCTGGAGGCCGCCCTGCCGCACGCCGCCGACCATCGCAGCGTGAGGTTTCTCTTTCTGCCGCCCGAGCACGACCCTGACAGCTTCGTGCGAGAGCGGGGTGCCACGGCTTTCCAGCAGGCCGTTGCCGATGCGGTGCCGCTGTCGCGCCAGCTGCTGGAGCACTGTGCCCAGGACTGCGATCTCGACAGCGCCGAGGGGCGAGCGCGCATGCTGGCCCGGGCGCGGCCGCTGTGGGAGTCGCTGCCCGACGGCGCCTTGCGGGCGCAGCTGCTCGACGACCTGGCCCAGCGTGGGCGCGTGGCCGTGAACGACCTGGCGCGCTTGTGGGGGCGGCCCGATGCAGCCAACCAGCGGTCGCGCCGGCCAACGGCCCCGGGCCGCCCTGCCAGCGCGGCGCTGCCCGCTGCATTGCGCCATGCTATGCCCTCCCCGGGCAACACGATCGTTGCCGCACTGCTGGCCGACAGCCGCCTGTGGCAGGGTTTGCCGGCGGCGGATCGCGACGTGCTGCTGAGCCTGGAAACCTGGCATGGCGAGGCCATGCGCTGGCTGGATCGCCACCTGGAAAACCATGGCGCCCAGGCTTGGCCGGCTCTGCGTCAGGACCTCGACGCGCCCGAGTGCGCCGTTTGGGCGGACAAAGCCCGTGCCCTGGTCGATGGCGCCGAGGTGCCGGTGGACTATGGCGAGCCGGAGCTGAGGCAGCTGATGAAGAACCTGCTGCTGTTCCTGCAGCAGCCGCGCACGGACAGCGTCAAGCTCGCCGTGATGCGACAACCGAATCGGCTTTGACGAAGCTGAGCGGCTCGACGATAATTCCGGATTCGTTGCAGCGGCAAGAGTGACAGCAGCGCTGACCCCGACGGGCAGGGACCCGGCCACCCTTGACACGGGACCAACCAGGCCAACATATCCCTCCAGGCGCTGTCTTTCAAGACGTTCACGCGATCTTGCCTGCCAGACACCTCCGCCCGCGTGCGGCCTCGGGCCGCTGCGCGGGGCTGCGCTCGCCTGCGCCGAGCGCAGCCCCGGTCCAGGAGGTTGCGGCCTGCCGCCACCCGACACCGATAGAGGAACCGCATGAACGCGAAGAAGCCCGTCGCCAAATCCACACCCAAGGCCAAGGCGGCCGCCAAGCCGCACAAGGGGCATGCCGAGGCGCCGAAGAAACCGGCGGCCAAGGCTGCCGCGCCCGCGCCCAAGCACCCGCAAGCGAAGGCGGCGGCCAAGCCGGTCGCCCCCGCCAAGGGCGCGGGCAAGCCTGCAGCCAAGCAGGCCGCGCCGACCCCGAAGGGCAAGAAGGGCAAGGAGGACCCCAAGGGCAAGAAGCCGGGTGAAGCCGACGAGGACTTCACCGACATCGACGCCGAGTTCGAGGCGGAAGTCGAGCCCGAGGTCGTCGAGGCGGCGAAGGAAGAAAAAGCCAAGCCGCTGCGCATGAAGGTCAGCCGCGCCAAGGAGCGCGCGCTGATGCGTGAGTTCGGCCTGGACGAGGCCACGCTGACCGAAGAAGAGGTCGCCAAGCGCCGTCAGGAGCTGAAGACGCTCATCAAGATGGGCAAGACGCGCGGCTTCCTGACACACCAGGAGATCAACGACCACCTGCCAGAGAAGCTGGTGGACAACGAGATCATCGAGGCCATCGTGTCGATGCTCAACGACATGGGCATCGCGGTCTATGAACAGGCGCCCGATGCAGCCACGCTGCTGATCGCCGGCGGCAGCACCACCACCGCGACCGAAGAAGAAGCCGAAGAAGCCGCCGAGGCGGCGCTCTCCACCGTCGACTCCGAGTTCGGCCGCACCACCGACCCGGTGCGCATGTACATGCGCGAGATGGGCTCGGTGGAGCTGCTCACGCGCGAGGGCGAGATCGAGATCGCCAAGCGCATCGAGGGTGGCCTGCAGGCCATGATGTACGCGATCAGCGCATCTCCCACCACGATCAACGAGATCCTGTCGATGGCCAAGAAGATCGCCGATGGCGAGATGCAGATCTCGGAGGCGGTCGACGGCTTCGTGTCGGACGACGAGGCCGACGACTATGTGGCCGAGGAAGACTTCGACGAGTTCGACGAAGAAGACGATGACGACGGCCAGGGCGGCAGCAAGGCGCTGACCAAGAAGCTCGAGGAGCTCAAGGCCCAGGCGCTGGAGAAGTTTGCGCTGCTCGCCCAGCACTTCGACAAGATGAGCAAGGCGTTCCAGAAGGAAGGCTACCGCTCGCCCGCCTACGACAAGGCACAGCGCGCGATCTCCGATGACCTGATGACGATCCGCTTCACGGTCAAGACGATCGAGCGGCTGTGCGACATCCTGCGTTCGCAGGTCGACGACGTGCGCCGCTACGAGCGCGAGATCCGCCGCATCGCCGTGGACAAGTGCGGCATGCCGCAGGATCACTTCATCAAGAGCTTCCCGCCCAACGCGCTCAACCTGAAGTGGGCGGAGAAGGAGATCGCGTCCGGCAAGCCTTACGGCGTGATCCTGACCCGCAACCTGCCGGCGGTGCAGGAACTGCAGCAGAAGCTGATCGACCTGCAGGGGCGCGCCGTGGTGCCGCTGGAGGATCTGAAGCAGATCAACAAGCGCATGAACGAGGGCGAGAAGGCCTCGCGCGACGCGAAGAAGGAGATGATCGAGGCCAACCTGCGACTGGTGATCTCGATCGCCAAGAAGTACACCAACCGCGGCCTGCAGTTCCTCGACCTGATCCAGGAAGGCAACATCGGCCTGATGAAGGCGGTGGACAAGTTCGAATACCGCCGCGGCTACAAGTTCTCCACCTACGCCACGTGGTGGATCCGCCAGGCCATCACGCGCTCTATCGCCGACCAGGCACGAACCATCCGCATTCCGGTGCACATGATCGAGACGATCAACAAGATGAACCGCATCTCGCGCCAGCATTTGCAGGAGTTCGGCTTCGAGCCCGATGCCCCGACGCTGGCCGAGAAGATGGAGATCCCCGAGGACAAGATCCGCAAGATCATGAAGATCGCCAAGGAGCCGATCTCGATGGAGACGCCGATCGGCGACGACGACGACTCGCACCTGGGCGACTTCATCGAGGACACCAACAACGTGGCCCCGGTCGACGCCGCGATGCAGGCCGGCCTGCGCGACGTGGTGAAGGACATCCTCGATTCGCTGACACCGCGCGAGGCCAAGGTGCTGCGCATGCGCTTCGGCATCGAGATGAGCACTGACCACACGCTGGAAGAAGTGGGCAAGCAGTTCGACGTCACACGCGAGCGCATCCGTCAGATCGAAGCCAAGGCGATCCGCAAGCTCAAGCACCCGAGCCGTTCGGACAAGCTGAGAACGTATTTGGACAATCTCTGATTGGCCCAATGCGTACCGCCAACGGCGCATGTATCCGCACCACCCGCCTGAACAATCTGTAACGGTCGCGACGATGCCGCGCGTTGTGCCGGGCGGCATCCTTGCGCCAGGTTGAACCAGGGCACCGCGGCGCAGCATTGACGCCCGGGCACGGCGTTACACTGCGCCGACATGACGCGGATCTCCGAGCGCACCGTGTTGTTCGCCGACTTGCGCGGCAGCACGTCGCTGTACGAGACCCTCGGCAACGCCGAGGCGACCTCGGTCGTCACGCACACGGTGACGATGATGGCCCGCACCGTGCCCAAGTGCGACGGCCAGTTGATCAAGACCCTCGGCGACGGCCTGATGGCCGTATTCGACAGCTCCGAAGGCGGCTTGAAGTCGGCGGGTCTGATGCACGACGAGCTCGAGCAGCTGGTTTCCCGCGGGCGCGAGCATGGCGCCTCCGCAGGTCTGCGCAGTCTGCGCCTGCAAGTGGCGCTGGCACGCGGCGAAGTGGTCGAGATGGCCGGCGACTGTTTCGGTGACGCGGTCAACGTCGCGGCCCGGCTGCTCGACCATGCGGGCGACAACGAAACCTTGGTCACCGCGGGCGTCTTGAACGACCTGCCGGCCGACCAGCGCGCGCGCTTTCGCAGCCTCGACTGGATGCACCTGCGCGGACGCGCAGAACCGGTGCATGTGCACGTGCTCGGCACGCGTCGCCATGCGGACGCCGCCGCGGCCACGCAGTTCGGCGCGGTCGAGCCCTCGCCCGATCCGGAAGGCATCCGCCTCGCATGGCAGGACATGGTGCGGGTCTACGCGGCCGAGCACCTGCCGGTCGTGCTGGGCCGCAGCCCGCAAGCCACGTTTCGCCTCGACGACTCGAAGGTGTCGCGTTCGCACGCCCGCATCGACTGGACCGGCGGCACGTTCCAGCTCACCGACATGAGCTACAACGGCACCTATGTGCGCTTCGGCGGCTCCGACGAGCTGATCACGTTGCGCCGCGGCAGCTGCACGTTGCACGGCTACGGCGTCATCGGCCTGGGCGGAGCGCCGGCCGATGCCGCGTCGCCGAGCATCCGCTTCGACGTGCTGTCGATCGTCGACACCGTTCCGCACCTGGTCTGACCGGGTTGCATGCGCTTCGCTGCAGAGCCCGCGCACGCCCATGACCGGCCCGAGCGCGCCGGCATCGTGCTGGTCAACCTCGGCACGCCCGAAGCGCCGACGCCCAAGGCGGTGCGCCGCTATCTCGCCGAGTTCTTGTCGGATCCGCGCGTGGTCGAGATTCCGCGCGCGTTGTGGCTGCCGATCCTGCACGGGGTGATCCTGCGCACGCGACCATCGAAGTCGGCCGCCAAGTACGCCGCCATCTGGTCCAGTGAAGGCTCGCCGCTGCTGGTGTGGACGCGCACGCAGGCCGTTCGTTTGTTGGGTTCTCTCGGCGAGCGTGGTCATGCCGTCCTGGTGCAACATGCCATGCGGTACGGCAAGCCGTCGATCCCTGCCGCGCTGGATGCGCTGAAGGAGCAAGGCGCCACGCGCGTCCTGGTGCTGCCGCTGTACCCGCAGTACGCCGCCTCGACCACCGGCAGCACGATCGATGCGGTACAGGCCTGGACGTGTCGCGTGCGCCGCGTGCCGGAGTTGCGCATGGTGAACCAGTTCCACGACGATGCGGGAACGATCGACGCCCTTGCCACGCGCGTGCAGGATCACTGGATGCGCGAAGGGCGTGGCCGCATGCTGGTCATGAGTTTTCACGGCCTGCCGGCACGCTCACTGGCACTCGGCGACCCGTACCACTGCCAGTGCCTGAAGACTGCGCGGCTGCTGGCCGATCGCCTGGGGCTGACCCGTGAGGAGCACCAGGTCACGTTCCAGAGCCGCTTCGGTCGTGCGCGCTGGCTCGAGCCGTACACCGACGCCACGCTGCGCAAGCTGGCGCAGCAGGGCCTGGAGCGCGTCGACGTGATCTGCCCCGGTTTCGTCGCCGACTGTCTGGAGACGCTGGAGGAGATCGGCATCGAAGGGCGCAGCACCTTCGTTGCCGCCGGCGGCAAGGACTTCCACTTGATCCCCTGCCTCAACGACAGCCCGGCATGGATCGATGCGTTGGCCAAGCTGGCGATCCGCCATCTGCAGGGCTGGCCGACGCAGCCGGAGTCCGACAGCGAACTGCGGCATCGGCGCGAGCGCGCGCTTGGCGTCGGCGCGCGCCGCTAGCGAAAGGTCGCTGCTCAGGCAGCGCTTCGGCGCAGCAGGCGCAGCAGGCGCGGCAGCACCAGCACGGCGATCACGATCGCCAGCAACAGCGCCGAGACCGGCCGCTGAATGAACACGCTCCAGTGGCCCTCGCCGATCGACAGGGCGTTGCGCATCTGCGCCTCGGCCAGCGGCCCGAGGATCATGCCGACGATCACCGGCGCGGTCGGAAAATCAAAGCGCCGCATCAGCACGCCGATCAGGCCGATGCCGAGCATCAGGAACAGATCGAACGCGCTCTGGCGCATGCCGTACACGCCGATGGTCGCGAAGATCAGGATGCCGGCGTAGAGCTGAGGCCGCGGAATCTTGAGCAGCTTGACCCACAAGCCCACCAGCGGCAGGTTGAGCACCAGCAGCATCAGGTTGCCGATGTACAGCGATGCGATCAGCGCCCACACCAGTGCACCATTGCTCTGGAACAGTTGCGGCCCGGGGTTGAGCCCGTAGTTCTGGAACGCCGACAGCAGGATCGCCGCCGTCACGCTGGTGGGAATGCCCAATGTCAGCAGCGGCACCAGCGTCGCGGTGACGGCCGAGTTGTTGGCCGCCTCGGGACCGGCCACGCCTTCGATCGCACCGCGCGTGCCGAACTCCTCGGGGTTCTTGCTCAGCTTGCGCTCGACCGCATAACTCACGAACGTGGGGATCTCCGAGCCGCCCGCCGGTATCGTGCCGAACGGAAACCCGATCGCCGTGCCGCGCAGCCACGCCGGCCACGAACGCCGCCATTCCTGGCGCGTCATGTGCACCTTGTCCATGCGGTTCAGCGAGGATTCGGTGCGTCCCTCGTACAGCGCGATGTACAGGCACTCGGCGACCGCGAACAGCCCCACCGCGACGAGCACGACCTCGATGCCGTCGAGAAACTCGGGAATGCCGCCGGTGTAGCGCACCTGGCCGCTGATCTGGTCCAGGCCCACGCAGCCCACGCCCAGCCCGACGAACAGCGCCGTCATGCCGCGCAGCGTGCTCTTGCCGAGTACCGCGGTCACCGTGGTGAACGCCAGCAGCATCAGCATGAAGTACTCGGGCGGTCCCAGCTTCACCGCGTGGTAGGCCACGAAGGGCGCAAAGAGCGTGACCAGCACGGTGGCAACGGTGCCGGCCACGAAGCTGCCGATCGCCGAGGTGGCCAGCGCCGCGCCGGCGCGCCCGCTCTTGGCCATCTTGAAGCCCTCGAGCGCGGTGACCATCGTGCCCGTTTCGCCCGGCGTGTTGAGCAGGATCGACGTGGTCGAGCCGCCGTACATCGCGCCGTAGTAGATGCCGGCGAAGAAGATCATCGAGGCGGTCGGCTCCACCTGCGACGTGATCGGCAGCAGCATCGCCACCGTCACCGCGGGCCCGAGGCCGGGCAGCACGCCGATCGCGGTGCCGACCGCGCAGCCGAGGAAGGCCCACAGCAGATTGATCGGGGTGGCGGCGGTTGCGATGCCCGCCAGCAATTGGGCGCCGATGTCCATGAGCTATCGGGTCACAACCAGCCGGTGCCGGTGACGTTGGGCAGGTTGATGCCGAGCACGAGCGTGAACAGCCAGAACGCGGGTGCTGCGATCAGGAAGCCGGTGACGAAGTCGAGCACCAGCCCTTTGGCACCGCCCTGCCCCTTGCCTTCGGCCGCGCGCAGTCCGCGCACTGCGAGCATGAAGCACAGCGTGCAGGCAAGGATGAAACCGATGGTGGTGATCAGCGCCGCGTTCGCCGCGATACCCGCCACCACCCACAGCAGAGCGGCCCAGTCGCCGCGCGCGGCACCGGGTGGGTCATCGAACGCACGCCAGCCGCCGGTGCGGGCCTCGTAGACCAGCCATCCACCGCACACCATCAGCACGATCGCAACCAGCCACGGCAGGAAATTGGGGCCGACGCCCTGATATCCGGCTTGCGCGGGGATCTGGCTCGCGCCCCACGCCATCGCGGCGCCGATCAACAGAGCGCCGGCGCCGATCACCGTCTGATGCAGCCCTCCCGCGTTCTTCTCAGCCACTCAAACCATCCCGGCTTTGACCATCGTCGCGCGCAACGAGGCGAACTCGCGGTCGACGAACTCCTCGAACTCCTTGCCAGTGAGCAGCGCTGCGGTCCAGTTGTTCTTCTCCATCGCTTCGGCCCAGGCTTTGGTCTTGGTGGCCTTCACGACCGTGTCGATCAGCGCCTTGCGCTGGTCGGCGGTGATGCCCGGCGCGCCGTACACGCCGCGCCAGTTGCCGATCTCGACGTTGTAGCCCAGCTCCTTCATCGTTGGGATGTTCAGGCCCTTGAGGCGCGTCGGCGAGGTGATTGCGATCGGCTTCATCTTGCCGCTTTCGATGTACTGCTGGAACTCACTGTAGCCGCTGCCGCCCACGGTGACGTTGCCACCGAGGATCGCGGCCACGGCCTCGCCGCCGCCGCGGAACGCCACGTAGTTGATCTTCGACGCATCGACGCCCACCTCGCGCGCCAGCATGGCCGCCGCGATGTGCTCGGTGCTGCCACGCGAGCCGCCGCCCCACTTGACGCTGGCCGGGTCCTTCTTCAGTTGCTCGACCACGTCTTTCATCGTCTTGAGCGGCGACGACTCCGGCAGCACGAACACGTTGTATTCGCTCGTCAGGCGGGCCAGGGGCGTGGCCTGCGACAGGCTCACCGGGGCCTTGGTCGTGATCAGTCCGCCCAGCATCACCGCGCCCATCACCATCACGGCGTTCGGATCGCCCTTGCTGGCATTGACGAATTGCGCGAGGCCGAGCGCTCCGGCCGCGCCGCCCTTGTTGTCGTAGCTCACGGCACTGGCCGCACCGGCCTCCTGCATTGCCTTGCCGAGCGCGCGGCCGGTGCTGTCCCACCCCCCGCCGGGATTGGCCGGGATCAGCATCTTCAGGTTGGCAGCGGCGTGTGCGGTCCAAGGGATGGTGCCGGTTGCCGCGAATGCGGCCATGGCACGCAGAAAGTCGTCGCGACGCATACGGGTCTCCTGGTTCAGTCCTGCCTGCCGTGATCATCGCCTGTGGCGGCAATGGTTCGGCTTGTGGGATCACTAGGGCAAATGCTAGGTCGCGGTCGTCGGTATCGCGGTGGCAGACAATCGACACCGATGGGCGAGTCGATGCGACTGGACAAGTGGCTGTGGGCGGCACGGCTGTACAAGACGCGCACCTTGGCGGCCCACGCCGCAGCGCTCGGTCGGGTCGAGGTCAACGGGGCACCTGCCAAGGCAGCACGCGAACTGCGCGTGGGCGACCGGGTTTCGCTGCAGCAGGCGGGCTACCGCCGTGAACTCGTGATCACGCGGATCAGCAGCCAACGCGGTGGCGCCACGATGGCGCGCACGCTCTACGAAGAGACCGCCGAAAGCCTGGCCGCGCATGAGCGACTGCTGCAGCAGCGAAGGCTGGCGCCTGAACCGGCGGCGAGCGTCGAGCAAGGCCGCCCCACCAAACGCGACCGGCGCGCCCTCGCGTCATGGGAGCGCTGGAGCGCGCGCGCCGATGAATGAGGGCGCTTTTTGTCACCGGCGGCGCGACCGGGCCCCTTGAAAAGCATCCGGACGCCCCCAGCGTCCGTCAGGATCGATTTTCGCTTGCACAACAACCATGAGCCCGAACGAACCGCCGCAGTTCACCGAACCCTGGATCGACCCCCTGCCGCCGAGCGCACCCGAATCCGCCCCAGCGCCGACACCGAGCGCGGCTGCACCCGAGCGGCAGCCCACCGAGGGGGATTCTCGTCTGGCCGAGCTGGAGGCCCGACACGCCGAGTTGTCCGACTCGTTCCTGCGTGCCAAGGCAGAAGCCGAAAACACGCGCCGGCGTGCCGAAGAGGAGATTGCCAAGGCGCGCAAGTTTGCCGTCGAGTCGTTCGCCGAAAGCTTGCTGCCGGTGAAGGACAGCCTCGAGGCCGCGACCGCGATCCCCGACGGCACCAAGGAACAGATGCTGGCCGGCGTGCACGCAACGCTGCGCCAGCTGTCCCAGGCACTGGAGCGCAACCGGATCACCGAGATCAACCCGCCGGTTGGCACGCGCTTCGATCCGCACCAGCACCAAGCCATATCGATGGTGCCGGCCGAACAGGAGGCCAACACCATCGTGAGCGTGCTCCAGAAGGGCTATCTGATCGCCGAGCGCGTGCTGCGCCCGGCGCTCGTCACCGTGGCTGCACCCAAGTGAAGGCAATGCCCGCACTTGAAACAAGGGCAGTTATCCACACCTCGTACACATCGAATCCACATCCGCTGTAGGAGCCACAACAATGGGCAAGATCATCGGCATCGACCTGGGCACGACCAACTCGTGCGTGGCGATCATGGAGGGCAACACGACCAAAGTGATCGAAAACAGCGAGGGTGCGCGTACCACCCCGTCGATCATCGCGTACCAGGAGGACGGCGAGGTCCTGGTCGGTGCGTCGGCCAAGCGCCAGGCGGTCACCAATCCGAAGAACACGCTGTACGCGGTGAAGCGCCTGATCGGCCGCAAGTTCACCGAGAAGGAAGTGCAGAAGGACATCGACCTGATGCCCTACAAGATCGTGCAAGCCGACAACGGCGATGCATGGGTCGAGATCCGCGGCAAGAAGCTGGCGCCGCCGCAGGTGAGCGCCGAGGTGCTGCGCAAGATGAAGAAGACCGCCGAGGACTACCTTGGCGAAGAAGTGACCGAGGCCGTGATCACGGTGCCGGCGTACTTCAACGACAGCCAGCGCCAGGCCACCAAGGACGCCGGCCGCATCGCCGGCCTGGACGTCAAGCGCATCATCAATGAGCCGACGGCGGCCGCGCTGGCATTCGGACTCGACAAGCACGGCAAGGGCGACCGCAAGATCGCGGTCTACGACCTTGGCGGCGGCACGTTCGACATCTCGATCATCGAGATCGCGGATGTCGAGGGCGAGAAGCAGTTCGAGGTGCTGTCCACCAACGGCGACACCTTCCTCGGCGGCGAGGACTTCGACCAGCGCATCATCGACTACATCGTCGCCGAGTTCAAAAAGGAACAAGGCGTCGATCTGACCAAGGACGTGCTGGCGCTGCAGCGTCTGAAGGAAGCCGCCGAAAAGGCCAAGATCGAGCTTTCCAACAGCACGCAGACGGACATCAACCTGCCGTACGTGACGGCGGATGCATCGGGCCCGAAGCACCTGAACATCAAGCTCACGCGCGCCAAGCTCGAAGCGCTGGTCGATGACCTCATCGAGCGCACGATCGAGCCCTGCCGCATCGCCATCAAGGACGCTGGCGTCAAGCTCAACGAGATCAACGATGTGATCTTGGTCGGCGGCATGACGCGCATGCCCAAGGTGATGGACAAGGTCAAGGAGTTCTTCGGCAAGGAGCCGCGGCGCGACGTCAACCCCGACGAGGCGGTGGCGGTGGGTGCGGCGATCCAGGGCCAAGTGCTCGGCGGCGAGCGCAAGGACGTGTTGCTGCTCGACGTGACGCCGCTGTCGCTTGGCATCGAGACGTTGGGCGGCGTGATGACCAAGATGATCAAGAAGAACACCACGATCCCCACCAAGTACACCCAGGTGTTCTCCACCGCCGACGACAACCAGCCGGCGGTGACGATCAAGGTGTTCCAGGGCGAGCGCGAAATGGCCACCGGCAACAAGAGCCTGGGCGAGTTCAACCTCGAGGGCATTCCGCCGGCGCCGCGCGGCCTGCCGCAGATCGAGGTCACGTTCGACATCGACGCCAACGGCATCCTGCACGTGAGCGCCAAGGACAAGGGTACCGGCAAGGAAAACAAGATCACCATCAAGGCCAACTCCGGCCTGAGCGAGGCCGAGATCGAGAAGATGGTGAAGGATGCCGAGTTGAACGCGGCCGAGGACAAGAAGAAGCTCGAGATCGTGCAGGCGCGCAACTCCGCTGACGCGATGGTGCATTCGGTGAAAAAGAGCCTCGCCGAGCACGGTGACAAGCTTGAGGCCGGCGAGAAGGAAAAGATCGAGGCTGCCCTGAAGGAGGTCGAGGAAGTGCTCAAGGGCGACGACAAGGCTGCGATCGAGGCCAAGACCGAGGCGTTGATGCAGGCTAGCCAGAAGCTCGGCGAGAAGATGTACGCCGATGCGCAGGCCGCTGCGGCCGCGGCCGGCGCGACCGGCGCGGCCGGCGGCGCAGAACATGCGCATGCCGAGGGCGGCGCCAAGGCGCAGAGCAAGCCGGCCGACGACAACGTGGTCGACGCGGAGTTCAAGGAAGTCAAGAAGTGACATGACGGACGGGACACCGTCCGCCACGTCTCGCCGCGTTGGAGTCGGCGGGCCATGCCCGCCGCTCGACGCGGCGGCTGCGCTTGAGGACTACTGAGACTGTTCATGGCAAAACGCGACTACTACGACGTGCTCGGTGTGGCGAAGAACGCCTCCGAAGACGACATCAAGAAGGCCTATCGCAAGCTGGCCATGAAGCACCACCCCGACCGCAATCAGGGTGACGAAGCCAAGAAGGCCGAGGAGAAATTCAAGGAGGCCAAAGAGGCCTACGAGATGCTGTCCGACCCGCAGAAGCGCGCGGCCTACGACCAATACGGACACGCCGGCGTCGACCCCAACATGGCCGGCGCCGGCTTCCGCGGCGGCCCCGGCGCCGAGGGTTTCGGCGGCTTTGCCGAGGCCTTCGGCGACATCTTCGGCGACATCTTCGGCGGCGCAGCGGGCGCGCGGCGCGGCGGCCAGCAGGTGTACCGCGGCGCCGACCTGTCCTATGCGATGGAGGTCACGCTCGAAGAAGCCGCGCACGGCAAGGACACGCAGATCCGCATCCCCAGCTGGGACACCTGCGACACCTGCCACGGCAGCGGCGCCAAGCCGGGCACCAGCGCCAAGACCTGCACCACGTGCAACGGCACGGGTACGGTGCACCTGCGCCAGGGCTTCTTCAGCATCCAGCAGACCTGCCCGCACTGCCACGGCAGCGGACGCGTGATTCCCGACCCCTGCGTCGCCTGCAACGGTGCCGGCAAGGTGAAGAGGCAGCGCACGCTCGAAGTCAAGATCCCGGCGGGCATCAACGAAGGCATGCGCATCCGCTCGGTCGGCAACGGCGAGCCGGGCACTAACGGCGGGCCGCCGGGTGACCTGTACATCGAAATCCGCATCAAGCAGCACGAGATCTTCGAGCGCGACGGCGACGACCTGCACTGCACCGTGCCGGTCACGCTGACGCTGGCGGCACTGGGCGGCAGCATCACCGTGCCCACGCTGGCCGGCAAGGCGGAGATCGAGCTGCCTGAAGGCACACAACACGGCAAGACGTTCCGGCTGCGCGGCAAGGGCATCAAGGGCGTGCGCTCGAGTTATCCCGGCGACCTGTATTGCCACGTGACGGTCGAGACGCCGGTGCGCCTGACCGAACATCAGCGCAAGCTGATGAAGGAGCTCGACGACTCGCTGAAGAAAGGCGGCGAGCGCCATTCGCCCAACGCCAAGAGCTGGACAGACCGGGTCAAAGACCTGTTCAAGTGAGCGCCGCAGCGCTCAAGCCGGCGCCTCGGCACCGCGACAGACGCCAGGGAAAGCGCAACCCAGTGGTCCGCCGGAGCGCAACCGCGGTGTTGCGTGGCACTGCTAGAACAGCGATGCCTGTCCCGGTTGTGCCGACGGTCGGCGGAACTGCGAGAGGTCGAGCTCGAAGCGCATGCGGTTGAAGCCGAGCTTGGCGCTGGCCTTGTCGAAGCGCTGGCGGATCATCTCGGCCCAGACGCCGGTGCCCGTCATGCGGGTCCCGAACGTGGAGTCGTAGTTCTTGCCGCCGCGCATCTCGCGCACACGCGCCATGATGCGCTCGGCCCGCTCGGGCACGTGTTGCTTGAGCCACTGCTGGAACAGCGGGCTCACTTCCCAAGGCAACCTGAGCACGATGCTCGACGCCGCGCTGGCGCCGGCATCGCGTGCGGCGACGAGGATGCGCTCCATGTCGTGCAGGTTGAGAAACGGAATCATCGGCGAGAGGCTCACGCCCACTGGCACTCCCGCCTTGGCCAGAGTCTCGATCGTCTTCAGGCGCCGGTATGGCGCAGCCGCACGCGGCTCCATCGTGCGCGCGAGCTGCGGATCGAGCGTGGTCACCGAGACGTAGATGGCCACCAGCCCTTTGGCCGCCATGGGCGCGATCAAGTCGAGATCGCGTTCGACTCCTGAGGACTTGGTGAACAGCGAGAACGCGTGCCGGCACTCGCTCAACACCTCGATGATCGATCGCGTGATGCCGAGACGCCGCTCGACCGGCTGATAGGCGTCTGTGGCCGAGCCGACGTTGAGCGCCAGCGGCGTGTAGCTTGGCTTGGCAAAGGTCTCGCGCAGGCGCTCCGCCGCATTGACCTTGGCGACGATGCGCGTCTCGAAGTCGAGGCCCGGCGACATGTTGAGATAGCTGTGCGTGGGCCGCGCAAAGCAGTAGACGCAGCCGTGCTCGCAGCCGCGGTACGGGTTGATCGACAGATCGAAGCCGATGTCCGGCGAATCGTTGCCGGTGAGGATGGACTTGACGTGCTCCTGGATCACCTCGGTGCCGGGAGGCAGCGGTTGCTCGCTCGCCGCTTGGTCGAGCGCGCCCCAGCCATCGTCGAACGATTCTCGCTGCTCGCTCGCGAAGCGATGCTGGATCGACCAGTTCGTGCCGCGCCCCTTGATGGGCGCGAACGTCAGCGGAACCACCGTTGGTGGCTGGGCAGGCCTGGAGCGGCTGATCGCGCTTGGCATACTGTAAATCTATACAGTATCCAAACCGCCGTCAAGCGGTAGGCAGAGCGGGCTCTAGTACTCGGAGGCTTCGCCGGCGGCCAGGTTGTCAAAGCGCGTCAGCGGCTTCAGGAAGGTGAGCTTGACCGTGCCCACCGGGCCGTTGCGCTGCTTGCCGATGATCACTTCGGCCACGCCCGGCTCCTTGCTCGGCGTGGGGCCGTCCAGCTTGTTGTAGTAGTCGTCGCGGTAGATGAACATGATGACGTCGGCATCCTGCTCGATCGCGCCCGATTCGCGCAGGTCGCTCATCAGCGGGCGTTTGTCGTTGCGCGTCTCCACGCTGCGGTTGAGCTGCGACAGCGCGATCACCGGGCACTGCAGTTCCTTGGCCAGCGCCTTCAGCCCGCGGGAGATCTCGCCCAGTTCGGTGGCGCGGTTCTCCTCGCTGCCGACCGAGCCGCTCATCAGCTGCAGGTAGTCGACGACGATCAGCCCGAGCGTGCCGCCGAACTGGCGCGCCATGCGCCGCGCCCGCGCACGCAGCTCGGCCGGATTGAGCGCCGCGGTCTCGTCGATATAGAGGCTCACCTTGCCGAGCTGATCCACGGCCTCGGTCAGGCGCGTCCACTCGTCGTCGCGCAGCGCGCCGGTGCGCAGGTGCTGCTGGTCGATGCGCCCGAGCGAACCCACCATGCGCAGCGCCAGCTGCGCGGCGCCCATTTCCATCGAGAACACCAGCACCGGCAGCTCTTCACGCACCGCCACGTGCTCGGCGATGTTCAACGCGAGGGCGGTCTTGCCCATGCTGGGCCGCGCCGCCAGCACGATCAGGTCGCCCTTCTGCAGCCCCGCGGTGTAGCGGTCGAGGTCATAGAAGCCGGTGCGCACGCCGGTCACCTCTTCGGCCCCGTTCTCGTGCAGCTCGGTCACGCGGTCGATCAGCTCGACCACCAGCTTGTCGATGCCGATGAAGCCCTGCTTGTTGCGCGAACCTTCTTCGCCGATCTGGAAGATGCGCGTCTCGGCCTCGTCGAGGATCTGCGTGACCGGCCGGCCCTGCGGATTGAACGCCTGCGTCGCGATCTCGTCGCTGGCCCGGATCAGTTTCACGAGCACCGCGCGCTCGCGCACGATCTCGGCGTAACGGCGGATGTTGGCCGCGCTCGGCACGCTCTGCGCGAGCGCGTTGAGGTACACCTGTCCGCCGCAATCGTCGGCACGACCGAGGCTCTGGAGGTGCTCGTGCACCGTCACCACGTCGGCCGGCTTGCCGGCGCCCACCAGCGCCGAGATGGCTGCATAGATCTGCTTGTGCTCGTAGCGATAGAAATCGCTTTCGGTCACCAGGTCGGCGACACGATCCCATGCCAGGTTGTCGAGCAGCAATCCACCGAGCACGCTCTGTTCGGCCTCGATCGAATGCGGCGGCACGCGCAGGCGCGCCACATCGTCATCGACCTGGCCGGAGGATTGCTGGAAGACCGCTGACATGCACCGATGATAGTTTGCGGCGCGGCGTGCGCCTGTGCACAGAGCTGTGGAGATCGCCTGGACAGGCGTCGGACAACGTCGTCCCGCAACGCAAACGGGCCGGCGTGTGCCGGCCCGTTATCGTGTCGTGGCGCGTCGCTCTTACTCGGTTTCTGCCACCACGTGCACGGTGATGTCGATCACCACGTCGGTGTGCGGCGCCACCGACACCGGATGATCGCCCACGATTTTCAGCGGGCCGTTGGGCAGGCGGATCTGCGACTTCTGGATTTCGAAGCCCATTTTCTTCAGACCTTCGGCGATGTCGAAGTTGGTCACCGAGCCAAACAGACGCCCGTCGACACCGGCCTTCTGCACTACCGTGACGGTCTGGCCGGTGAGCTTCTCGCCCACTGCCCGGGCCGCTGTCAGTTTGTCGGCGGCGGCCTTTTCCAGATCGGCACGGCGGTTCTCGAACTCCTGGATCGCGGCCTGCGTGGCACGGCGCGCACGCTTGGACGGGATCAGGTAGTTGCGCGCAAAGCCGTCCTTGACCTTGACCACGTCGCCCAGGTTGCCGAGGTTGGCGATCTTTTCCAGCAGGATCACTTGCATGGTGGTCCCCTTAGACGCGATGCTGGTCGGAGTACGGGATCAGCGCGAGGAAACGCGCGCGCTTGATGGCCGTGGTGAGCTGGCGCTGGTAGAACGCCCGCGTGCCGGTCAGGCGCGCCGGAGTGATTTTGCCGTTCTCGCCGATGAAGTCGCGCAGCGTGTCGACATCCTTGTAGTCGATCTCCTCGACGCCGGCGACGGTGAAGCGGCAGAAGCGTTTGCGGCGGAACAGCAGCGACTGTTGGCTGCGCCTGGGTTTGCGATCCTTTGAGAACTTGCCTTTGCCTTTGGGTGGTGGCATGGGACACCTCGTTCAGAAAATCAGGTTGTTCGATTCATGGCTGCCAAGCCGCTCAGCCGAGCGACGTGACGTGGAAAAGAAGGCCGCGACCGTTGCGGGCGCCGGAGAGGAATCCGGCAAACGTATTCGAGTCGCCGAGCGCCAATGCGGCCAGAGCCTGTGTCACGGCACCGATCGCGATGGCCTTGATCTGCAGCGATACCTTGCGCATCTGTTGGTCTTCGGTCAGCTCTGACTGGTGCTCGAGCTTGAAGTCCAGCGCCGGTAAGCCGGCCGGCGTGTAGCGCAGTGCACCGCGTTCGACCAGACGCCCCGACAGGACCAGACGGTTCACCGCGGCCCCGATTGCCTCAGCTGCTGGCCTCTTGCGCCGCCTTGCGGGCCTCTTCCTTCTCGACGGCCTTCATCATCACCGACGGGTTGGTTTCGGCCTTGCTCTTGGCCACCGTGAGGTGGCGCAGCACGGCGTCGTTGAAGCGAAAGCCCGACTCCAGCTCGCTCAACACCTTCTGCTCGCATTCGATGTTCAGGCACAGGTAGTGCGCCTTGGCGAGCTTCTGGATCATGTAGGCCAGCTGGCGCCGCCCCCAGTCCTCCACCCGGTGCACCTTGCCACCGCCCGCGGTGACCAGCGCCTTGTAGCGCTCCAGCATGGCTGGAACCTGCTCGCTTTGATCCGGGTGGATCAGGAGCACGATCTCATAGTGACGCATGAATAGCTCCTTGTGGTTTCCGTGAACCCCCTGCGCGTTGACCGCGCCGGGTACACGGTTAGCCGCCCCCGGTGTGCGTCAGCAAGGTGGGGTGCGGCAAGGGAAAGCTTCGGATTATAGCTACTTGGCCGTGGCGAGCCTTTGCCAGGTCTCGACGATGGTGTCCGGGTTGAGCGACATCGACACGATGCCCTCGGCTGCGAGCCAGTCGGCAAAGTCGGGATGGTCGCTCGGCCCCTGGCCGCAGATGCCCACGTACTTGCCCGTGGCCCGGCAGGCCGCGATGGCGCGCGAGATCATCGCCCGCACCGCGGGGTCGCGCTCGTCGAAGTCGCCGGTCAGCTGCTCGTGGCCGGAGTCGCGGTCGAGCCCCAGCGTGAGCTGCGTGAGGTCGTTGGAGCCGATCGACATGCCGTCAAAGTGCTGCAGGAACGCCTCGGCCAGGATGGCATTGCTGGGCACCTCGCACATCATGATCACGCGCAGGCCATCCTTGCCGCGCACCAAGCCGCGTTCGGCCATCAGCTGGTTCACGCGCTCGGCCTGGCGCACGGTGCGCACGAAGGGCACCATGATCTCGATGTTGGTCAGGCCCATCTCGTTGCGCACGCGGCGCAGCGCCTCGCACTCCATCGCGAACGCATCGCCGAAGTCGCCGCTGATGTAGCGCGAGGCGCCGCGGAAGCCCAGCATCGGGTTCTCTTCGTCGGGCTCGTAGCGCGAGCCGCCGATGAGCTTCTTGTATTCGTTGGACTTGAAGTCCGACAGCCGCACGATCACCGGCTTGGGCCAGAACGCCGCAGCGATCGTCGCCACGCCTTCCATCAGCTTGTCGACGTAGAACGCACGCGGCGACGCGTGTCCGCGCGCCACCGACTCGACCGCCATCTTCAGCTCCGGGTCGACGTTGGGATAGTCGAGGATGGCTTTCGGATGCACGCCGATGTTGGTGTTGATGATGAACTCCAGCCGCGCCAGCCCGACGCCGGAGTTCGGAATGCGCGCAAACTCGAACGCCAGGCTCGGGTTGCCCACGTTCATCATCAGCTTGATCGGGCAGTACGGCATCTGGCCGCGCTTGACCTCGGTCACCTCGGTCTCGAGCAGGCCTTCGTAGATGTAGCCGGTGTCGCCCTCGGCGCACGACACGGTCACCAGCGCGCCGTCTGCGAGCTTCTCGGTCGCGTCGCCGCAGCCCACCACGGCCGGGATGCCGAGTTCGCGCGCGATGATGGCCGCGTGGCAGGTGCGCCCGCCACGGTTGGTGATGATCGCGGACGCGCGCTTCATCACCGGCTCCCAGTTCGGATCGGTGATCTCGGTGACCAACACGTCGCCGGGCTGCACGCGATCCATGTCGTCGAGCGAGCGCACCACGCGCACGCGACCGGTGCCGATCTTCTGGCCGATGGCGCGCCCTTCGGTCAGCACCGTGCCATGGCCCTTGAGCTTGTAGCGGTGCTCGACCTGCGCCTGGCTCTTCACCGTCTCGGGCCGCGCCTGCAGGATGTACAGCTTGCCGTCGCGACCGTCGCGGCCCCACTCGATGTCCATCGGCCGCTTGTAGTGCTGCTCGATCACCAGCGCATAACGCGCCAGCTCGAGCACGTCGGCATCGCTCAACGAGTAGCGGTTGCGCTGCTCGGGGGGCGTGTCGACGGTGGTCACGAGCTTGCCAGTGGCTGCCTTGACCTGCGGCGACGCGAACTCCATGCGCTGCAGCTTGGAGCCCAGCGAGCGCCGGATGACGGCCTGCTTGCCGGCACGCAGCATCGGCTTGTGCACGTAGAACTCGTCGGGATTGACGCTGCCCTGCACCACGGTCTCGCCCAGGCCGTAGCTCGACGTGATGAGCACCACCTCGTCGAAGCCGGATTCGGTGTCGATCGTGAACATCACGCCGGCGCTGCCGAGATCGGAGCGCACCATGCGCTGCACGCCGGCCGAGAGCGACACGTCACCGTGCGCGAAGCCCTTGTGCACGCGGTAGCTGATGGCGCGGTCGTTGTACAGCGACGCGAACACCTCCTTGATCCGGTGCAGCACATCCTCGATGCCGCTCACGTTCAGAAAGGTCTCCTGCTGGCCGGCGAACGAGGCGTCGGGCAGGTCTTCGGCGGTGGCCGATGAGCGCACGGCGTAGGAGGCCTCGGCATCGCCGGCCGACAACGCGGCATAGGCCGTGCGGATCGCGGCCTCCAGCGCCGGAGGCAGTGCTGCGTCGGTGATCCAGGCGCGGATCTCGGCGCCGGCCTGGGCCAGCGCCTTCACGTCGTCGACGTCGAGCTTGGCGAGCCGGCTGTTGATGCGCTCGGTGAGTCCGCCGTGCTTCAGGAACTCGCGAAACGCGTGGGCCGTGGTGGCAAATCCGCCGGGCACGCGCACGCCGCTGGCCGCGAGCTGGCTGATCATCTCGCCGAGGCTGGCGTTCTTGCCGCCGACCACCTCGACATCGGTCATTCTCAGCTGATCAAGCGGTACGACCAGGGCGGTCGCCAGAGACGTCGATGACATGGAAGGGCTCCGTGAAGGTGAATAAGCGGTGCCGTCCGGGCATTGACGCGAGCGCGACCATCTGCTGTTGGAGTGCTTTTTGGAAGGCCGAGAGGGCTCATGGCAGCGTCAGCCGGACTGGGCAAGTCGGCGGCGCCCGGCCGCCCGAAGCCGCTGACGCGCCCCCTCGGGGGGCAGCGAGCGGAGCGAGCTTGGAGGCACCATTGCGGCGATTCTACGGGTTGCCCCTGAGCCTATGATCCAGCCTGCCCTGGAATGCCCCTCCTCCAACCCCCTGTTCTCGGAGCCGAATTGGCCAATCGAACCGTCTTCTTCGTGTCCGACGGCACCGGCATCACCGCCGAGACCTTTGGCAACTCGATCCTGGCGCAGTTTCCGATCCGGCCGCGACACGTGCGCCGGCCTTTCATCGATTCGGTCGAGAAGGCGCTCGTCGTGGTGGGCGAGATCAACACCATCGCGCAGGCCGAAGGCCGGCGCCCCATCGTCTTCATCACGCTGGTCAACGACGAGGTGCGCGACGTGCTCACGCACGAGCGCTGCCAAGGCTTCGTGCTCGACATGTTTCGCACCTTCATCGAGCCGCTGGAAGGAGAGCTGGCGGTCAAGTCGAACCACCGCGTCGGGCGCTTCTCCGAAGTCGCCAAGAGCCACGAGTACAACGAGCGCATCGAGGCCATCAACTTCTCGCTGGCACACGACGACGGCCAGTCGTCGCGCGACCTCGAGGGCGCCGAGGTCATCCTGGTGGGCGTGAGCCGCTGCGGCAAGACGCCGACCTCGTTGTACCTGGCGATGCAGCACGGCATCAAAGCCGCCAACTACCCGCTGATCCCCGAAGACTTCGAGCGCGGCGAACTGCCCAAGAGCCTGGTGGCGCACAAGCGCAAGTGTTTTGGCTTGACGATCGATCCCGAGCGGCTGGCGCAGATCCGGCACGAGCGCCGCCCCGGCGGGCGTTATGCCGCGCTGGACAACTGCCGCATGGAGGTGCGCGAGGCAGAGTCGATGATGAAACGCGAAGGCATCGCGTGGCTCAGCTCGACACACAAGTCGATCGAGGAGATCGCGACCACGATCCTGCGCGACATCCGGCCCGATCGATTGATCTACTGAGAGCGGCCCTTCACGCCTCCAGACAGCGCCGCGCCGACTCGTACAGGCAGACGGCGGCCGCGGCCGCCACGTTGAGCGACTCCTCGCCACCGGGCATCGGGATCGCGAGTCTCAGTGCCGCACGCTGCAGCAGCGAGGCGGTCACGCCCTGCCCTTCGTGGCCGAACACCCAGGCGCACGGCGAGGGCAGCCTCGCCGTGGCGATCGATTCGCCCGCATGCGAGCTGGTCACCACCAGCGGTATCTGCAGCGCATCGAGCGCGCTCTCGTCGACCGCCTCGATCAAGCGCAATCCAAAGTGCGCGCCCATGCCGGCGCGCAGGACCTTGGGTGACCAGACCGCGGCACAACCCTTGAGTGCGATCACCTGCGCAACGCCGAACGCGGCCGCGCTGCGCAGCATGCTGCCGAGGTTGCCGGCATCCTGCACGCGGTCGAGAACGACTGTCGCCGCGCCGGGCTCGATCGGCTGCGGCCCGGGCCATGCAGCCAAGGCGGCGATCGGTGCCTTCGAGATCAGCGAACCGAGACCCGACCACAGGTTGTCGTCCACCACACGCAAGCGCCCCGTGTCACGCAGCAGCGGCTGCAGCGATGGCTCGTGCTCGCGCGCTGCAGCGACCAGCATCTCGTCGATGTGCCAGCCGCGCGCCCGTGCAGCACGAATCAGGTGATCGCCTTCGAGCCAGACGACTCCCAGCTTGCGATACGCATCCGGCGCCGCAAGCAGCTTACGAACCCGAACCAGCGTCGCGTTGTCGCGCGACGCGATGCGGCTGCGCGAAGCGCTCACCAGCCTTCGAGCGCTTCACGCACCGGCGCGAAGCTGCGGCGGTGCGCGGCGCAGGCGCCGTGCGCTTTCAGGGCCTGCAGATGCTCCGGCGTGCCATAACCCTTGTGCGCGTCGAAGCCGTACACCGGATGGCAACGATGCAGCTCATCGACGCACAGTCGGTCGCGATAGACCTTGGCCAGGATCGACGCGGCCGATATGGCCGCCACCTTGGCATCGCCCTGGATGATCGCCTCGCTGGGAACGCGCAGGATCGGCAGCTGGTTGCCGTCGACCAGCACACGCACCGGCATCAGGCGCAGCCCCTGCACCGCACGGCGCATCGCCAGCAGCGTGGCCTGCAGGATGTTGATCGTGTCGATCTCCTCGACCGCGGCCTGCGCGATGCAGAAGGCCAACGCGCGCGCACGGATCTCCTCGTACAGCTCCTCGCGCCGCGCCGGGGTGAGCACCTTGGAGTCGGCCAGACCCTCGATCGGGCGATCGTCGTCCAGGATCACCGCGGCCGCCACCACGGGGCCTGCCAGCGGGCCGCGGCCCGCTTCATCGACCCCGGCCATCAGGCCGGGCCGATGCCAGTCGAGTCCCATCTGTGTCGGCGTCGGGCCGTTCCCAAGCCGACGGCGCCGCTTCGAGGGGAGGCTAGCGAAGCGGGCTAATGGGTCCATTCAGCGAGCAAGAACTTGCGCAATCGCATCGGTGGCAGTGGCAGCGGTGTCGCGGCGAAGCTGTTGGTGAACCTCGAGAAAGCGGCCGGCCAGGGCCTCGCATCGGGCCGGCGCGTCCAGCCATTGCACCACAGCGGCGGCCAGGGCCTGCGGCGTGGCCTCCTGCTGAAGCAGCTCCGGCACCACGAACTCGCGGCACAGGATGTTGGGCAACCCCACCCACGGCTGCAGGCGCATGCGCTTCATGATCTGGTACGAGAGCGCGTTCATGCGATAGCCGATCACCATCGGCCGCTTGAACAGCGCCGCTTCCAGCGTGGCCGTGCCGCTTGCAATCAGCGTCACGTCGCACGCGGCCAACGCCTCGTGCGAGCGGCCGTCGAGCAGCACGATCGGTACGCGGCGCGCCCATTGCGCCAGCAGCGGCTCGACCAGGCCGCGCAGGCCGGGCGCCACCGGCAAGAGGAACTTCAGCTCCGGCCGCTGCGCGTGCAGGCGATCGGTGGCCTGCAGAAAGGCCGGCCCATTGGCCTGAATCTCCGAGCGGCGGCTGCCCGGTAGCACCGCGACCACGGGGTCGCCAGGTGCCAATCCGAGCGCTGCGCGGCTGGCGGCACGCGGCGGATCGAGCGGTATCTCATCGGCCAGCGGATGGCCGACGAACGTTGCCGCGACACCGGCGCGCTGCAGGATCTCGGGCTCGAACGGAAAAAGGCACAACACATGGTCGACCGCGCGCGCGATCGTGCCCACGCGGTTTGCGCGCCAGGCCCAGATCGACGGGCAGACGAACTGGATGGTGCGCAAGCCAGCATCGCGCAGTCGGTGCGCCAGCCCGAGGTTGAAGTCCGGCGCATCGACGCCGACGAAGGCATCCGGCCGTTGCTTCAGCAACCGCTCGGCGAGTGCGCGTCGGATGCCCGAGATCTCGCGGTAATGCCGCAGCACCTCGACATAGCCACGCACGGCGAGCTTGTCGGAAGGCCACCACGCGTCGAAACCACGCCGCACCATGCACGGGCCGCCGATGCCGAAGGTTTGTGCTTGCGGCCAGCGCGCCTGCAGGCCACCGAGCAGCAGGCCGGCCAGCAGATCGCCCGATGCCTCGCCGGCGACCATCGCGAGACGTGGGACCCCCACGCTCACTTGCGTTCGCCGCCCCCGCAGGGGGCTGGTCGGCTTGGGAGCGGCCCGGCGCCGACCGCGGGGCGAGTGGCACCGAACACCGCAGTCAGCGCACGATGCCGCGCTCGGCTGACGCGAGGAAGCCGAGCATCAGCTCCACGTCGGCGCGGCCTTCCGGCGTCTGCGCGCCGATCTGCGCGATTGCGCTGCGCGCATCGGCCAGCGTCAAGCCCTGGCGGTACAGCGCCTTGTGCATCTGCTTGACCGGCGCGATGCGCTCGGGCGTATAGCCGCGGCGGCGCAGACCTTCCTGGTTGATGCCCTGCGCCTGCGCCGGATTGCCCGCCGCGGTGACGAACGGCGGCAGATCCTGCGCCAATCGGGTCTGAAAGCCGGTCATCGCGTGCGCACCGACCCGCACGAACTGATGCACGCCCGACAACCCGCCGAGAAACACCCAATCTCCCAGATGCACGTGGCCGGCCAGCTGCACGGCATTGGCCAGGATCAGGTGGCTGCCGAGCTGGCAGTCGTGCGCGATGTGCACGTAGGCCATGATCCAGTTGTCGTCGCCCAGCCGCGTGACGCCGGCGTCCTGCACGGTGCCGGTGTTGATCGTGACGAACTCGCGGATCGTGTTGCCGTTGCCGATCTCCAGACGCGTGGGCTCGCCGCCGTACTTCTTGTCCTGCGGCGGCGCTCCCACCGAAACGAACTGGAAGATGCGGTTGTCGCTGCCGATCGTCGTGTGCCCTTCGATCGTGCTGTGGGCGCCGACGCTGCTGCCGGCGCCGATCCGCACATGCGGCCCGATCACCGCGTAGGGGCCGACGCTCACCGACGCATCGAGCTCGGCCTTCGCGTCCACGACAGCGCTCGGGTGGATCGCCGCCATGGGTCAGCCGACCTTGCGCAGCGTGCACATCAGATCGGCTTCGACCGCGATCTCGCCGTTCACGCTGGCGCGCGTCTTGAATTTCCAGATGCCGGCCTTCTGGCGGTCAATCGTCACGTCGAGGATCAGCTGGTCCCCCGGCTCCACCGGCCGCTTGAAGCGTGCGCCATCGATGCCGACGAAATACACCACCGAGTTCGGCTCCACCGAGGCCCCCGCGGACTCGAAAGCCAGGATCGCCGCCGCCTGCGCCAGCGCCTCGAGCGTGAGCACGCCGGGCATCACCGGTCGATGCGGGAAATGGCCGACGAAGAACGGCTCGTTCATCGTCACGTTCTTCAGCGCCTTGACGCGCTGGTGGACCTCGAACTCCAGCACGCGATCGATCAGCAGGAACGGGTAGCGGTGCGGCAACCGCTTGAGGATCTGGTGGATGTCCAGGGAGGTCAACATGCCCCCTTGTTCGCTGCGCTCACGTCTCCCAAAGATCCGCAGCAGCGCCTGCGCGGCTCCTGCGAAGGGAGCCATCTCGGCGCGGCCCGGCGATGTCTCATGACTTCTTCTCCAAGGCACGCAACCGTTCGCGCAGCGCGTAGAGCTGACGCACGGTGGCGGCGTTCTTTTCCCAGGACGCATTGTCGTCGAACGGAAACGGACCGCTGTAGCGCCCGGGCTTGGCGATCGAGCGCGTGACGACGGTTGCCGCGTCGATGTGCACGTGATCGGCGATCTCGATGTGCCCAACCAGGCCCGATGCGCCGCCGATGGTCACGTGCCGGCCGATGCGCGTGGACCCGGCGATGCCCACTTTGGCCGCCATCGCGGTGTGTGCACCGATGTGCACGTTGTGCGCGATCTGGATCAGGTTGTCGAGCTTGACGCCATCCTCGACCACGGTGTCGCCGAGCGCGCCGCGGTCGATGCAGGTGTTGGCGCCGATCTCGACATCGTCGCCGATCACCACTGCGCCGAGCTGCTCGATCTTCTCCCAGCGCCCTTCGAACGGCGCGAAGCCGAAGCCGTCGGCGCCGATCACCGCACCGGCCTGCACGATGCATCGCGCACCGATCGTGCAGCGATCGCCCAACATCACGTGCGGCGCCAGGCGCGTGCGCTCGCCGACACGCGCTTCGCGGCCCACATGCGCCTGCGCGCCGATCACTGCATGCGGGCCAATGCGCGCGCCGGCCCCCACCACGGCCAGCGCGCCGACATGTGCGGTGGGATCGAGCTGCGCCGACGCATCGACCACGGCGCTGGCGTGCACACCGGGCGACGGCATCGGCTCGTGCCGCTGCACCCACCATCGCGTCAGCCGTGCGTAGTACAGGTACGGATCCGGATGCACCAGGGTGGCACCGCGCGCACGCGCCTGCTCCTGCAAGGCGGGGGCCACGATCACGCAGGCAGCGCGGCACTGCGCCAGCTTGGCGGCATGGCGGCTGTGCGACAGGAACGCGATCGAGCGCTCGTCGGCGCCATCGAGCGGCGCGATGCGCTCGACCGTCGTCTCGGGGTTGCCGTGCAGTTCGCCGCCGAGTGCGGCAACGATATCGGCCAGGCGGGTCGTGTTCACCGGCGTGCCGCGTGCGCCGGGCGCGATGTCAGCGCGAAGGCGGCGCCGCGTTCAGCGCCTTGATGACCTTGTCGGTGATGTCGACGCGCGGGCCGGCAAACACCACCTCCTGAACGATCAGGTCGTACTTCTCCTGGTCGAAGATCTGCTTGATCACACGATTGGCGCGCTCGACCACCGCGGCGAGCTCCTCGTTCTTGCGCTGGTTCAGGTCCTCCTGGAACTCGCGCCGCTTGCGTTGCAGATCGCGATCCTGCTCCACCAGCTCGCGCTGCCGGCGATTGCGCTCGGCCTCGCTCAGCGTGGGCGCATCTTTCTCCAGCTTGTCGGCCGCAGCCTTCAAGCGGCCGGCTTGTTCGCTCAGGTCTTTCTCGCGCTTGCCGAACTCGCCTTCGAGCTTGGTCTGCGCCGCCTTTGCAGGCGTGGCCTCGCGCAACACGCGTTCGCTGTTGACATAACCGATCTTCAGCTCCTGGGCGTTGGCCGCACCGGCCAGCAACCCCGCCGCCGCCGTGATGGCCGTCAAGACCCGAAAGGCCGGCCCGGTGCGAGTGAGGTGGATCATCAGAACGCGGTCCCGATCTGAAACTGGAATTGCTGGATTCTATCCGTCGGCTTGCTGCGCAAGGGTTTACCCCAGCTCAACTTCAAGGGCCCCACCGGCGAGATCCAGGACAGGCCGACACCCGCCGACGCGCGCAGGTCACCGGCTCGCATCGGTTCACCGTCGCTCCATACGTTGCCCGTGTCCATGAAGCCGAAGATGCGCAGCGACTTGTCGTTGCCGGACCCTGGAACGGGCACATACAGCTCGGCGTTGACGTTGAGACGTTTGGCACCGCCGATGTACGCGCCGGTCGGATCCACCACGCCGAGCGAGCTCTGCTCGAACACACGCACCGACCCGAGGCCGCCGCCATAGAAGTTCTTGAAGATCGGGAACGGCCGGTCGCCCAGGCCCTTGCCGATGCCAAGCTCGGCGTTGACGCCCAGCGTGAACCGGGTGGTCAGCGGGATGTACTGCTGGAACTGAAAGTTCGAACGCAGGTAGCGCACGTCGCCGAACGCACCCCACTCCAGGTTGACGCGCTGGAAGCGGCCGGTGGTCGGCGCGATCACGCTGTCGCGCTGGTCGCGCGCCCAACCGATGGTGAGGGGAAACGAGTTGCTGGTGGGTCCGTACAGGTCGCGATACAGGAAGTACGCGTTCGGAATCGAGTTGGTGCCCTTGATCTCGGTGCGCTCCGCACCGATGCCGAAGAACACCGTGTCGAATTCCGAGAACGGCACGCCAAAGCGCACCGCTGCGCCCGGCGTGACGATCTGGTACTCGTCGGCCAGGCTGTTGATCGCACGCGAGGTGCGGTAGTACACGTCGATCGCGCGCGACACGCCGTCGATGGTGAAGTACGGATCGACCGTGCTCAGCACCAGCGCACGCGAATAGCGGCTGGTGTTCACCTCGACCCCCAGGTAGTTACCCGAGCCGAACACGTTGTCCTGCTTGACCGAGGCCGCGAACGCCAGCTTCTCGGTGCTGGAAAAGCTCATGCCGAGCGACAGGTTGCCGGTGGGCTTCTCCGTCACGTTGACCGTGAGATCCACCTGGTCGGGCGAGCCGGCGACCTCGTTGGTGTCGACGGTCACGTCCTTGAAGTAGCCGAGGCGATCTACACGATCGCGCGAAAGCTTGATCTTCTGTCCGTCGTACCACGACGACTCGAACTGACGGAACTCGCGCCGCACCACCTCGTCGCGCGTGCGCGTGTTGCCGGCCACCTCGACGCGGCGCACGTACACGCGGCGCTGCGGATCGGCGCGCAACGTGATGGCCACCTGGCCGGTCGCGCGGTCGATCTCGGGTGTGGCATCGACGCGCGCGAAGGCATAGCCGTAGACCGCGAAGCGGTCGGAGAACGCCTTGGTCGTTTCGGTGGCGTCGATCGCGCGATACGGCTCGCCCGGCTTGATGCGCACCAGCCGGCGAAACTCGTCTTCCTTGCCGAGGTAGTCGCCCTGCAGCCGCACGCCGGTCACCGTGTAAGGCTGGCCTTCGCTCACGGTGATCGTGATCGAGATCTCCTGCTTGTCGGGCGAGATCGTGACCTGTGTCGACTCGACGTTGAACTCGAGGTAACCGCGGTTGAGGTAGTACGAGCGGATGGTCTCGAGGTCGGCGTTGAGCTTGGCGCGCGAGTAACGGTCGTTCTTCGTGTACCAGGTCAGCCAGCCGCTGGTGGTGAGCTCCATCAGTCCCACCAGCGTACCCTCGGAGAACACCTTGCTGCCGAGGATGCGGATCTCGGCGATGCGCGCGGCATCGCCTTCGGTCATGGTGAACGTCACGTTGACACGGTTGCGCTCTACCGGCGTGATGGTGGTCACCACCTCGGCGCCGTACAGGCTGCGCGACAGGTACTGGCGCTTGATCTCCTGCTCGGCGCGGTCGACCAGGGCCTTGTCGAACGGCAAGCCCTCGCCGATGCCCGACTCCTTGAGCGACTTGATCAGCTGCTCGCGGTCGAACTCCTTCAGCCCGACGAAGGTGACGGTCTGGATCACCGGGCGCTCTTCGACGATGACGACGACGACGTTGCCCTCGATCTCGATGCGCACGTCCTTAAACAGGCCGGTGGCAAACAGAGAGCGCAGCGCGGTCGCGCCCTTGTCGTCGTTGTAGGTGTCGCCGATGCGAAAAGGCAGCGCCGCGAACACCGTGCCGGCGTCGGTGCGCTGCAGGCCTTCAACGCGGATGTCCTGCAGCACGAAGGGCTCCACGGCATGGGCGCGGCCGGCGGCGAGGCCGATCGCCACCACCACCGCGGCGGCCAGCGGGCGCAGCGGATTCACCTCGGAAACACAGAGCATGCTCGTCGGGACGACTGGGTCAGTGCAGGCCCAGCAATCGGGCCACGTCGTTGTACAGCGCCACCGACATGACCAGCAGCAGGATCGCGACGCCGCCGCGCTGCAGCCGTGCGAGCCAGAGGTCCGACACGGGACGACCGGTGACGGCCTCGAAAAGATAATACATCAGGTGTCCGCCATCGAGCATCGGCAGCGGCAGCAGGTTCAACACGCCGATGCTCAAGCTCACCACGGCGAGAAAGCCGATGAAGGTGACGAACCCTTGCTGCGCCGATTGTCCGGCGGCATCGGCGATCGTCAGCGGACCATTCAAGTTGCGCACCGACGCCTCGCCGATCACGATGCGGCCGAGCATCTTCAGGCTCAGCAGGGCCATGTCCCAGGTGCGCTGCGCGCCTTTGACCAGGCCGTCGATCGCACCGTGGCGCACCACCACGCGTTGCGGCGGCGTGCCCACGGCGGCGTCGATGCGCCCGATCGGGCGCGGACCCTCGGTGATCACGCGCGGCGTCACGCTGATGTTGAGCGTTGCGCCGTCGCGTATCACCTGCCAGTCCATCGGCACGCCGTTGCCGTCGCGCACCGCGTTGCGAATGCGCTCGAACACGGGCAGCGCCTCGTCGATGCGCTGCCCGTCGATGCGAACGATGCGGTCCCCGGCGCGCAGTCCGGCTGCCGCGGCCGGCCCGCCGGCGCGGACCTCGCCCATCACCGGCTCGCGGAACGCGCTCGGCAAGCCGATGCGGCGGACCGTGTCGGCATCGATCTCACGCGCCTGCACGCGACCGAGCTCGAGCACGACCGAGCGCTGGCCGCGTCCCTGCGCATCGGTGACCAGCAGCTGCAGGTCCTCGCGGTCGAGTGCATGGCGCATCACCTGCCAGTTCAGCTCGTTGAGCGACGCCAGGTCACGCCATTGGCTGTCGCCTTCGGCGTAGGCGCGCACCCAGTCGCCGGCAGTCAACCCGGCACGCTCGAACGCGCTCGCCGCCGGCGGCGTGCCGAGAATCGCCTTGGGCTCTTCGATGCCGATCCAGTGCGCCGACGCGTACAGCAGCACCGCCAGCAGCAGGTTGGCCAGCGGACCGGCGGCGACGATCGCCGTGCGCTTCCACAACGAGGCTCGGTTGAACGCGCGGTGCACCTCGTGCGCGGGCACCGCGGCCTCGCGCTCGTCGAGCATGCGCACGTAGCCGCCCAGCGGCAGCGCGGCGATGACAAACTCGGTCTCGCCGCGCTGGCGGCGCCACAGCGTGCGGCCGAAGCCCACCGAGAAGCGCAGCACCTTCACGCCGCATGCCACCGCGACGCGATAGTGTCCGTACTCGTGCACGACGATCAGCAGGCCGAGCGTGACGATGAAAGCGAGCACCGTGATCATGCGATGGCCCTGCGCTTGACATGCTGGCGCGCCGCCGCGCGCGCGCGTTCATCGAGATCCAGCAGGTCGTCGAGCGAATCCTGCGGGCCGAAGCCGCCGGCGAGTTGCGCCAACGTGGCGTCGTTGACGGCGTCGATGTCGGGGAAGCGGATCGCGCCGTCGAGAAACGCCGCCACCGCGACCTCGTTGGCTGCGTTGAGCACATTCGTGGCACCCGGCGGGGCGCGCAGGCAATCGTAGGCCAGCCGCAACGCCGGGTAACGCGTCCGGTCGGCATCACGAAAAGTCAACGAGCCCATCGACGCGAAGTCGAGCGGCGCCGCGCCGGACTCGATGCGCTCGGGCCAGGCCAGCGCACAGGCGATCGGCACCTTCATGTCGGGTGTGCCGAGCTGCGCCAGCACCGACTGGTCACGCATCACGACCATCGAATGCACGATGCTCTGCGGATGCATCACCACGCGCACGTTGTCGGGCGACAGACCGAACAGCCAGCGCGCCTCGATCACCTCGAGCGCCTTGTTCATCATGGTGGCGGAGTCGACCGAGATCTTGCGCCCCATCACCCAGTTGGGATGGGCACAGGCTTCATCGGGCGTCACGCCGTGGAGCGACGCCCGATCGCGGTCGCGAAACGGCCCGCCCGACGCGGTGAGCACGATGTGATCGATGCGCTGCGGCCAGGTCGCGCGCTCCAGCGGCAGGCATTGGAAGATCGCCGAGTGTTCGCTGTCCACCGGCAGAAGCGTGGCGCGGCCCGACTCGACGGCGCGCATGAACAGGCTGCCACCGACGACCAGTGCCTCCTTGTTGGCCAGCAGCAGCCGCTTGCCGGCGCGCGCCGCTGCCAGGCAGGCGTCCAGGCCGGCCGCGCCGACGATCGCCGCCATCACCGTGTCGACATCGGGATGCGAGGCCAGCTCGCTCAGCGCGCCGCGGCCGTGCAGCACTTCGGTGCGCACGCCGGAGCGCATCAGGCGATCGCGCAGCCATCGCGCGCCGGATGCGTCGTCCACTGCCGCAAAGCGCGGCCGCCAGCGCTCGCAGAGTTCGGCCAGTTCGTCGACCCGCTGGCGCGCGGTGAGTGCCACCACCTCAAAGCGCTCCGGATGGCGCGCGACCACCTCGAGCGTGCTCATGCCCACGGACCCGGTGGCGCCGAGGATGCACAGCCGTTGTCGAGGCGTCATTTCAGCGGCACCCGACCGCCCCCAGGCGGTGATGCGCCCCAGGAGCCATGAAAAGGCGCTGTCCGGGCCCGAGCGGCAACCAGCAAAGCGTGCGTGCAGTCCATGCCATACCGGGGATTGTCGCTGGTGCCTGGAATCACCACGTGGTCAGTGCCATGGCGCACGGCAGCACCGGCAGCAGGGCGTCGACGCGGTCCAGCACGCCGCCGTGCCCCGGCAACAACGCACTGGAGTCTTTTGCGCCGACCGCGCGCTTGATCAGCGACTCGAACAAGTCGCCCACGACACTCATGGCCGCCAGCGCCAACACGGCCAAGGTCATCAACACCAGGCCGAAGCGCTGCTTGAGCAGCGTGAACACGCTGGCCGAGTCGGCCGCCATGCGCGTGTCGAGCATCAGCCAGAACGCGGCCAGCGCCAGCACGCCCAGCATGCCGCTGACCACGCCCTCCCAGCTCTTGCCGGGGCTGATGCTGGGCGCCAGCTTGTGGCGCCCGAAGGCTCGACCGCCGAAGTACGCCGCGATGTCGGCCGCCCACACGATGCACAACACCGACAGCAGGTAGTTGACCCCGGTGATGCGCGCCTGGGCCAGCGCCCACCAGGCCACCACCAGCAACAGCGCGCCGACCGCGATGCGCAGGCCTTGCGGCCACTGTGCCCAGCGCTTGGGCCCGGCGCGCAGCACGAGGGCGCCGCCGATCAACCATGCGGCGGCGGCGAGCAGCCACAGCGTGTGCGATTCGTTCGCCGTGCGCGCCGACAGCACCAGCCCCAGCCCGGCACCGGCGAGCAACACCCCGCACACCAGGGACATCTTCGGCGGCAAGCCGTTCAGCCGCGCCCACTCCCAAGCCGCGGCACTGATCAGCAGCAGCGTCAGACCGACAAACGGCCATGGGCTGCTCGCCCATAACGTCAGCAGCAGCAGTGCCACCAGCACGAGCGCCGTTGCGATGCGCTGTGCCAGCATCGTCAGGCGGCGTCCGCCGACGGCACGAGCGCCGCGGCGCGCACGTCTCCAAAGCGCCGCTCACGCCCGGCAAACGCGGCCAGCGCAGCGTCGAGCTGCGCCTCGTCGAAGTCCGGCCACAGGCAGTCGGTGAAGTACAGCTCCGCGTAAGCCACCTGCCACAGCAGAAAGTTGCTGATGCGCACCTCGCCGCCGGTGCGGATGAACAGATCGGGATCGGGCGCATGCGACAGCGCCATCAGCGACGACAACGACTGCTCGGTGACCTGCTCCGCACGCAGACCCATCTCGATGGCGCGGCGACAGGCCTGCACCACGTCCCAGCGGCCGCCGTAATTGAACGCCACCGACAGCGTGATCCGGGTGTTGTGCTCGGTGGCGCGCTCGGCTTCGTCCCACGCCGCCCGCACCTTGTCGTTGACCGCACTGCGATCGCCGACGATGCGGATTCGCACGCCCTTCTCCGCCAGTTTGCGCAGGTACTTCGACACCGCCACCAGCACCAGCCCGAGCAGGCCCGACACTTCTTCATCGGGCCGCTTCCAGTTCTCCGACGAGAACGCGAACACCGTGAGGTACTCGATGCCGCGGTCGGAGCATGCCTGGACACAACGCACCAGCGAATCGACGCCCTGCTTGTGGCCGAAGAAACGCGGCATGAAACGCTTCTTGGCCCAGCGGCCGTTGCCATCCATCACGATGGCCACGTGACGTGGAACGGGTTTCAGATCGCGCTGCACCGGCAGACGTTCGGACCGACCGAAGGCTTCGGGGCTGGCCGTCAAACGGCCAGCACCTCGCCTTCCTTGGCGTGCACCAGCTTGTCGATCTCGGCCACGGTGCGATCGGTCATCTTCTGTACATCATCCTGTGCCCGGCGCTCTTCGTCCTCGGCGACCTGCTTGTCCTTCAGCAGCTTCTTCAGGTGTTCGTTGGCATCGCGGCGCAGGTTGCGCACCGCGACCTTGGCCTCCTCGCCGGCATGGCGCACGACCTTGGTGAGCTCCTTACGGCGTTCCTCGGTCAGCGGTGGCATCGGCACGCGCAGCAAGTCGCCTTGCGCGGCCGGGTTGAGACCGAGGTCGCTCTCGCGGATGGCCTTCTCGATCTTCGAGCCCATGCCTTTCTCCCACGGCTGAACGCTGATCGTGCGTGCATCGAGCAGCGACACGTTGGCCACCTGGCTGATGGGCACCGACGAGCCGTAGTAGTCGACATGCACCTGATCGAGGATGCCGGGGTGCGCGCGGCCGGTGCGTATCTTCTGCAGCTCGTGCTTCAGCGCCTCGACCGACTTCGCCATCTTCGCCTCGGCCTGCTTCTTGATCTCGGGGATGGTGTTGGCCATCGATGTGTCTCCTTGCGCGTGCGATTGCGCTACACGTGCACCAGCGTGCCCTCGTCCTCGCCCTGCGCCACGCGTGTCAACGCGCCTGGCTTGATGATCGAGAACACCCGGATCGGCAGTTTCTGGTCGCGGCACAACGCGAAGGCAGTGGCGTCCATCACCTGCAGGTTGCGCGCGATCGCGTCGTCGAAGCTGATCGACGCATAACGCGTCGCCGAACGGTCCTTGTTGGGATCGGCGCTGTACACGCCGTCGACCTTGGTGGCCTTGAGCACCACCTCGGCGCCGACCTCGGCGCCGCGCAGCGCGGCGGCGGTGTCGGTGGTGAAGAATGGGTTGCCGGTGCCAGCCGCGAACACCACCACCTTGCCTTCTTCGAGGTACTGCAGCGCCTTTGGGCGCACATAGGGCTCGACCACCTGCTCGATCGCGATGGCCGACATCACGCGCGCCGTCATCCCGGCCTGGCGCATGGTGTCGGCCAGCGCGAGCGAGTTCATCACCGTGGCGAGCATGCCCATGTAGTCGGCGGTGGCACGATCCATGCCGACCGAGCCGCCCGCCACGCCGCGGAAGATGTTGCCGCCGCCGATCACAACCGCCAGTTCGACGCCCAGTTCGGTGACTTCCTTCAACTCGCGCACCATGCGAACGATGGTGCCGCGGTTGATGCCATAGGCATCCTCACCCATCAGCGCTTCGCCGGACAACTTCAGCAGGATTCGCTTGTAGGCCGGCATCCGGCGATTCTCCCAGGCAACCTTGGCGTCAGGCGCGCAGTTTACGCGGCGGCAGACAAGCACCGCCCACGCGACGTCTCACTGTCCCTTGGCCGCGGCCACCTGCGCCGCCACTTCAGCGGCAAAGTCGTCCGCGCGCTTCTCGATGCCCTCGCCCACCACGTACAAGGTGAACCCCAAGACTTTGGTGTTGGCGGCCTTGAGCATCTGCTCGACGGTCTGCTTGCCGGTGGCGTCCTTCACGAAGGGCTGGTTGGCCAGCGACACCTCCTTGAGGTATTTCTGTACCGAACCTTCCACCATCTTGGCCACGATGTCGGCCGGCTTGCCGCTCTCGGCGGCCTTCTCGGTGGCGATCTTGCGTTCCTTGGCGACCAGGTCGGCCGGCACGTCGGAAGACGACAGCGCCACCGGCTTCATCGCCGCGATGTGCATGGCCGTGTCCTTGGCCGCGACGTCGCTGCCCTCGAACTGCACCAGCACGCCGATGCGCGTGCCGTGCAGGTAGTGCGCCAGGTTGCCGCCGCCGGCATAACGCTTGAAGCGCCGGATCGACATGTTCTCGCCGATCTTGCCGATCAGGCCCTTGCGCACGTCCTCCACCGTCGGGCCGAAGCCGTCCTGCGCGAGCGGCAGCGCCGACAGCGCCGCCACGTCGGCCGGGTTCTTGTCGGCCACCAGCTTGGCACATGCATTGGCGAAGGCGAGGAACGCGTCATTCTTGGAGACGAAGTCGGTCTCGCAGTTGATCTCCACCAGTGCGCCGGTGCTGCCTTGCACCGATGCGGCCACCACGCCTTCGGCGGTGATGCGCGCGGCCGCCTTGCCGGCCTTGTTGCCCAGCTTGACGCGCAGGATCTCCTCCGCGCGCTCCATGTCGCCCTCGGCCTCGGTGAGCGCCCTCTTGCACTCCATCATCGGCGCGTCGGTCTTGGCGCGCAGCTCGGCGACCATGCTTGCAGTGATTGCAGCCATATCAACTCCAACGATACGGGCGCAGCATCGCGCTGCGCCGGGTGTTGCGCCGGCCGCAGGCCGGCTCGTCATTCACGCTGGAGCCCCCGCTCGGAGGGGGCTCGGGGAGCGGTGTTTTCACCGCCGACGGCGGTGACCGAGGTGGCGCCTTACGCCCCCTCGTTCACCTCGACGAACTCATCGCCACCTGAAACAGACTGCGCCACCTCGGTCACCGCCTGCGCTTTTCCTTCGAGCACCGCGTCGGCCACCGCGCGCGCATACAGCGCCACCGCCTTGGCCGAATCGTCGTTGCCCGGGATCACGTAGTCGATGTCTTCGGGCGAGTGGTTGGTGTCGACCACGCCGATCACCGGAATGCCGAGCTTCTTCGCCTCGGCCACCGCGATCTTGTGGTAGCCCACGTCGATGACGAACATCGCGTCCGGCAGTGCGGTCATGTCCTGGATGCCGCCGATGTCCTTCTCGAGCTTGGCCAGCTCGCGATCGAACATCAGGCCTTCCTTCTTGCTCATCTGGTCCATGCCGGCGTCCTTCTGGGCCTGCATCTCCTTGAGCTTCTTCAGCGACGACTTCACGGTCTTGAAGTTGGTCAGCATGCCGCCGAGCCAGCGCTGATCGACATACGGCATACCGGCGCGTTGCGCCTCCTGTGCGATCACCTCGCGCGCCTGGCGCTTGGTGCCCACCATCAGGATGGCGCCGCGCTTCTGGCTCAGCTGGCGCACGAACTTCATCGCATCCTCGAACGCCGGCAGCGTCTTCTCGAGGTTGATGATGTGGATCTTGTTGCGATGGCCGTAGATGAACGGGGCCATCTTGGGGTTCCAGAAGCGCGTCTGGTGTCCGAAATGGACACCCGCCTCCAGCATTTCACGCATCGTCGTGGGCATTGGAGCTCCAAAGGTTGGGTCTAGAATCCGGCGCGAATCGCTGAGCGGCTGGTCTGTTGGGCCGCGCAACGACACCTTTCGAGGGCCGGTTCGGGATTGCTCAACTGCAAGGGACCCGCGCAGAGCGCCTTCGCGTTTCGACGATCCGAAAGCGCCCGAGGACCAAGCCGTTGAAGCCGCGCATTCTATCAGCCACGCCGAGGCAGACGCTGGTCGCGCACGGTGAAGGCATCCGCCGCGGGGCGCAGACAATCGAAGCCACCACCCGGCAGGCCCTGGAGGCCGCCTCGGACGAGGCCTGCGACAAGGCGTTCATCCGTCGCTTCGACGATTCGGCGCGTGCCAGCGCGTCCGCGCTGCAGGCGATGTACCGCGCCGGCGTACCGCTGGGGCCGCTGGCCGGCGCGCCGATTTCGGTGAAGGACCTGTACGACGTGGCGGGCTTTCCCACCACCGCGGCGTCGGCCGCAATGCACGATGCGCCGGCGGCCGCACACGACAGCCCCGCGGTCGCGCGTGTGCGCCAGGCCGGCGGGGTGCTGGTCGGCCACACCAACATGAGCGAGTTCGCGTTCTCGGGTGTCGGCATCAATCCGCACTTCGGCACGCCCGCCAATCCGGCCACGCGGGCCATCGATGGCGTGCCGCGCGTGCCCGGCGGCTCGACCTCGGGCGGCGCGGTGTCGGTGGCGGCCGGCGCGGCGCTCGCGGCGCTCGGGTCGGACACCGGCGGCTCGATCCGCATCCCGGCTGCGCTGCAGGGCCTGGTCGGCTTCAAGAACACGCAGCGGCTGACCCCGCTGGAGGGCACCGTGCCGCTGTCGACCACGCTCGACACGGTGTGCGCGATCACGCGCGACGTGGCCGACGCAGTGGCCATGCACGAGATCCTGGCGCAACGCACGGTTCGCCTCGATGCACGGCCGCTGCCGGGCTGGCGCGTGGCGCTGCCGCGCACGCTGATGCTCGACGGACTCGACGCCACCGTGGCGCGTGCGTTCGAGCGCGCGCTGCAGACTTTGCGTGCCCAGGGCGCCCGGATCGAAGAGATCGTGCTGCCTGAGCTGTCGCAGGCGGCCGTCATCAACGCCACCGGTGGTTTTGCGCCGGCCGAAAGCTGGGCCTGGCATCGCCAGCGCCTGGCCGAACGCAGCCGCAGCTATGACCCGCGCGTGGCGCAGCGCATACGGCGTGGTGAAACGATGACGGCAGCCGACTACGTCGATCTGCTGCAGGCGCGAGCGCGCTGGATCGCAAGCATGACCGACGCCATGCGCGGCTTCGACGCGATGCTCTCGCCCACGGTGCCGATCGTCGCGCCGGAGATCGCCCCGCTGGCGGCCAGCGACGAAGCCTTCTTCGCGGCCAACGGCGCGCTGCTGCGCAACCCGTCGACCGTGAACCTGCTCGACGGCTGTGCGCTGTCGCTGCCGTGCCATCGGGACGACGAGATGCCGGTCGGCCTGATGGTATGGAGCGGCGCGTTGGCCGACGATCGGGTGTTGAGCGTCGGCTTGGGCGTAGAAGCGGCGCTGCGCGCGGCGCGCCCAAGCTAGCGCATGCGCGTCGCCGTCATCGGCGCCGGCATCGTGGGCGTCACCACCGCCTACGAGTTGTCCCTCGACGGGCACGAAGTCACCGTGTTCGAGCGCCAAGCCAGCGTCGCCGCCGAGACCAGTTTTGCCAATGCGGGCGTGGTCGCACCCGGTTACGTCACGCCATGGGCCGCCCCCGGCATGCCCGGCAAGGTGCTGCGGCAGATGTTCGGCGAGCATGCGGCGGTGCGCCTGGCGCGGCCGTTCTCGCTGGCGCTTCTGGCCTGGGTGTGGCGCTGGTGGCGCGCCTGCCGTCCCAGCGTGCACCAGGCCAACCGCAGCCGCATGATCCGCCTCGCGCGCTACAGCCTGGAGCGCATGCATGCGTTGAGCGCCCATTTGCAGCTCGACTACGAACAGGCGCAGGGCCTCACGGTGCTGCTGCGCACGCCGCGCGACCTCACGCTGGCACGGCCGGGCATCAAGCTGCTGGCCGAGCTCGGCGTCAACTGCCACGTGGTCGACGCCGCCCGTGCACGCGAGATCGAGCCCGGCCTGAACACCGACACACCGCTGCACGCCGCGCTGCACCTGCCCAACGAAGAGGTGGGTAACTGCCGTCAGTTCGCGCACCTGATCAAGCAGTATGCGCAGCAGCACGGCGCGCTGTTTCGCTTCCATCGCGAGGTCGAGGGCATCGAAGCCGGCGCACAGCCGGTGGTGCGGCATCGTGCGCTGGCCCGTTTCGACGGCACGCCTCTCGCGGGCGTGGACACCACCACCACGCTGCCGGAGCCGGAAGGCAGAGAGTCCTTCGACGCCGTGGTCGTCTGCGCGGCGATGGAGTCGCGCCGGCTGCTCGCACCGCTCAAGCTCAAGCTGCCGCTGGCAGCGGTGTACGGCTATTCGATCACCGCACCCATGCGCGAGCTGACCGAGCACGGCGACGTCGGCCCGCGCTCGACCTTGGTCGATGAGCGCTACAAGGTGGCGATCAGCCGCCTCGGCAAGCGCGTGCGCGTGGCCGGCAGCGCCGAAATCGGCGGCAGTCTGCAGGCGCAGAACGAGCAGGCGCTGGCCACGCTGTACAAGGTGCTCAACGACTGGTTTCCCGGCTGCGCAGTGGTGCCCAACGCGCAGAGCTGGAAAGGCGCACGCCCGATGCTGCCCGATGGCCCTCCGGTCATCGGCAACACCGGCCTGCCCGGCATCTGGGTCAATCTCGGCCACGGCTCCAGCGGGTGGGCGCTGGCGTGCGGCAGCGCGCGCCTGCTGGCCGACACGATGGCCGGCCGCAGCGCCGCCATCGACATCGAAGGCCTAGGCCTCGAGCGGCTGCGCTGATCGCGGCCGCGCCGCCCACTGCCGCAACAGCACGGGCGCCGCCAGCGCCAGCCCCGCCAGCCCGCTGACCAGACCCGGGACCACGAGCATCAGCGCGGCCAGCAACAGCACGGCCTGCTCCCAGCGCTGCAGCTCGCTCCACATGTACCTGGACAGCGCCGCCGCCAGCAACGTGACACCGGCCACGCAGCCGACGAAGGTGACCACGAAGTCGTAGAACGTGAAGCCTTTGACCACCAGCAGCAGCGACGGCGAGAACACGAACACGAACGGAACCAGCGCCTTCGCAAGGCCGAGTCGGAACGCCACGTTGCCGGTCTTGAACGGATCGCTGCCCGCCATGCCGGCCGCAGCGTAGGCGGCCAACGCCACCGGCGGCGTGATATCGGCCAACACGCCGTAGTAGAAGACGAAGAAGTGCGCCACCAGCGGTTCGACGCCGAGCAGCACGAGCGTCGGCGCGGCCACCGTGACCATGATGATGTAGTTGGCCGTGGTGGGGATGCCGCAGCCGAGCAGGATGCACACCAGACCGGTCATCGCCAGCGCGGCCAGCAGCGTCAGCACCTTCGGATCGAGCCAGCCGCCCGGCAAGAGATTCACGACGCCGCCGGCCACGCCCTGTGCCGCCCCGGTGATGATGGTGGACAGCTTGAACCCCACTCCGGTCAGCGTGACCACGCCGATCACGATGCCCACGGTGGCCGCAGCGGCGCCCACCGCCAGCGCGTACTTGGCACCGGTCTGGAACGCCTCGACCAGCGTGCCAAGCGCGATGCGACCCCGGACATCGAACTCGCGCAGCACGAACGGCGTGGCCAGCAGCGCCACGCCAAAGACGCCGGCGCGCAGCACATCGTTTTGCATGCCGCCGAACACCAGCACCAGCAGCACCGCGTGCAGCGCCGCCAGCACGCCCCAGTTGCGCGCACCGTCGCGGCCGGCGCCGGTGGTCAGCCCGACGATCGCGCACGACGTGATGGCGCTGAACGCTGCCAGATACGGCGTGCGGCCGCTGACGAGGATGCCGATCAGCAGGACGAGGGGGATCAGCGTCGGCCAGCGCAGGCGCAGCGATTCGCGCAGACGCGGCATCTCTTCGTCGGTCAGGCCGCGCAGGCCGTGGCGCTTGGCTTCGAAGTGCACCTGCATGAACACGCCGAAGAAGTGCATGAACGCCGGCACCGCAGCGGCGGCGATGATGGTCTGGTACGGCACCGCGAGGAACTCGATCATCAGGAAGGCCGCAGCACCGAGCACCGGCGGCGTGATCTGTCCGCCTGTGGACGCCGCGGCTTCCACCGCGCCGGCGAATTCACGCCGGTAGCCCACGCGGACCATCGCAGGGATGGTGAGCGAGCCCACCGTCACCGCGTTGGCCACCGACGAGCCCGACAAGGTGCCGAACATCGCCGAGCCGAACACGCTCACCTTGGCCGGTCCGCCCGCCTGCCGCCCGGCGATGCTCGACGCGAGGTCGAGGAACAACTGCCCCAGGCCGATGCGCGTGGCGAGCACGCCGAACAGAACGAAATGGAAGACGTAGGTCGCCACCACGCCGATGGCGATGCCGTAGATGCCCTGGCTCGTGAGGTACTGGTGGTTGACGAGCTGCGTCCAGCTTTGGCCCGCGTGCTTCAACAGCCCCGGGAACACCGGTCCCGCCAACGCATACACGATGAAGACGATCGCGATCAAGGGCAACGGCCAGCCCATGCTGCGTCGAGTGGCCTCCAGCAGCAGGACCATCAGGATCGACCCCATCGCCACGTCGAGCGTGCCCGGGCTGCCGACCCGAAACGCCAGATCGTCGAACACGTACGGGATGTACAGCACCGACGGCACCACCGCGATGGCGAGCAGCCAATCGACGATCGGTACGCCGCCCGGCGCCCAGGCGCCGCCGCGCACCGGCCCGGCCGGCGTGCGCCTGAAGCCGAACACGATGAAGATCAGCCCGAGCACAAAAGCCAGGTGCACGCCGCGGTGCGTGGCCTCACGCAGCAGGCCGAAGCCCGCGGTGTAGTAGTGGAAGCACGACAGCGCGATCAGCAGCGCCGCCAGCACCCGCGACGCCGGCGGCCGCACCGGCCGGAAGCGCATCTCCGGATCGAACTTCTGCTCGAGCGCGGAGATGGCGCGGTCGTCGACGGTGGCGCTGCTCAAGATCGGCGCAGCAGGATCACTTGATGAGTCCGACCTCGCGATAGAACTTCTCGGCGCCCGGATGGAACGGGATGCCGGCGCCCTGGACGGCGTTGTCCTTGGTGATCAGCCTGCCTTTCGCATGGCCGGCCGCCAGCGCCTTCTGCGCGGGGTCGCTGAACAGCGCCTTGGTGATCTCGTACACCGTGGCGGCATCGGCCTTGTCGCTGGTCACCCACTGAGCACCCACCGCCAGCGTCTTGACCGCCGCCACGCCCTTGTAGGTGTCGGCCGGGATCACGTCAGGCGCGAAGAACGGGCTGGCCGTGCGCAAGCCGTCGGCCTGCGCGCCGTCGATCGGCACCAGCTCGATGCCGGTGCCGGAGGTTGCCAGCTCGGCGATCGCGCCGGCCGGCGCGCCGCCGGTGAAGAAGAACGCGTCGAGCGAGCCGTCCTTGAGCTTGTCACCGGCCTGGTTGGGCTTGATGTACTCGGGCTTGATCTCGCTTTCCTTCACGCCGTAGGCCGCGAGGATCATGCGCGCGTTGATCAGCGTGCCCGAACCCGGCTCGTCGAGCGCGACGCGCTTGCCTTTGAGATCGGCCGGCGACTTCACGTTCGAGCCCTTGCGCACGACGATGTGCACGCTCTCGGGGAACAGGTTGGCGATCAGCCGCAGCCCCGGCACGTTGGGCTTGCCTTCGAACACGCCGGTGCCTTTTTGCGCCCAGGTGGCGACGTCGGCCTGCGAGAAACCCGATTCGATGGCGCCGCCGGCGATGCCGTTGACGTTGGCCATCGAACCGTTGCTCGCCTGCGCGGTGACGACGATCTTGCCCGGCTGCGACACCGCGTTGGCGATCATGCCGCCCACCGGATAGTAGGTGCCGGCGGTGCCGCCGGTGCCGATGCGAAAGAACTGTTGGGCTTGGGCGGCGCCGCTCAATGCGACGGCGGCCACCGCGACGGCGATCAAACGCTTCATGCGAAGAGGCTCCATGGAAAACCGAACGCGGCAGTAGAGCACAATGGCCGCGACCGTCCAATGTCGCAAACACAGAGCCCGAAACCGGTGCTGCCGGCGCTGCGCAGCTGGCCGCTGCACACCGCCGATGAGAGCCGCGCCATCGAACAGGCCGCGGCAGCCACCCTGCCGCCGCACACCTTGATGGCGCGCGCGGGCGATGGCGTGGCGCGGCTGGCGCTCGCCGTGTCGCCGCACGCGCGCACCGTCGATGTGTGGTGCGGGCCGGGCAACAACGGCGGCGACGGCTTCGTCGCGGCGCGGCTGCTGCAGTCATGCGGAAAGTCCGTGCGCGCCGTCGTCGTCGGCAACCCGGCGCGGCGGCCCGCCGATGCCGCGCACGCGTTCGAGCAGGCGCGCGACGCCGGCGTGGCCCTCAGCGAAGCGATGCCCGTTGGCGCGCCTGCCGATCTGGCCATCGATGCGCTGCTGGGCATCGGTGGCGGCCGGCGCGCTGCCGAAGGCATCTTCGCCGCGGCGATCGAGCGACTCGATGGGAGCCGCTCCCCGGTGCTGGCGGTCGACCTGCCGTCGGGCCTCGACGGTGACACCGGCCGCGTGCCCGGCATCGCGGTGCGCGCCACGCACACCCTGTCGCTGCTGACGCTCAAGCCCGGGCTGTTCACCGCACAAGGCCGCGACCACGCCGGCCGTGTGTGGTTCGACGATCTGGCGGCGGCCGCCGGCGGCGCCACGCTCGAGCTGGCAGGGCCCGAAGCGGCACGCGCGCTCTCAGCGCCGCGCCGCCACGCGCAGCACAAGGGCAGCTTCGGCGATCTGATGGTCGTCGGCGGTGCCGCCGGCATGGTGGGCGCGGCCGTGCTGGCCGCACGCGCGGCGCTGGCGGCCGGAGCGGGCCGCATCTACCTCGGCTTGCTGGCCCGGACCGAGCCCGCGTGGGTCGATGCGATGCACCCCGAGGTGATGGCGCGTCCGGTCACGCAGCTGCTGGAGTCGCGCGCGCTCGACACCGCTACGGTGGTGTGCGGCTGCGGCGGCGGCGCGATGCGCGACACCTTGCCGCCGCTGCTGCACCGCGCGCCGCGCCTGGTACTCGATGCCGATGCGCTCAACACCGTGGCCGGCGAACCAGCGCTGCAGAAGGCATTGCGCGCGCGCGGCGCGCGCCAGATGGCCACGGTGCTGACACCACACCCGCTGGAAGCTGCGCGCCTGCTCGGCACCGACACACAACACGTTCAGGCCGATCGCCTGCATGCGGCGCGTGCATTGGCCGATGCGATGTCATGCACCGTGCTGCTCAAGGGTTCAGGAAGCGTCGTGGCCACCGCGGGCCGCACGACATCGATCAACCCGACCGGCGACGCCCGTCTCGGCAGCGCCGGCAGCGGCGACGTGCTGGCCGGCTGGCTCGGCGGCTGGTGGGCCACCGGTGCCCAGGCCACGACCGCGCACGACATCGCGCAAGGCACGGCCTGGCTGCACGGCGCCGCAGTGGCTCACGCTGCACGCGCGGGCCCGTTGCGCGCCTCGCAGTTGATCGAGGCGATGACGCTGGCGCGCGACGACATCGCACCGGCGCCGCACTAACGCCGCACTAACGCCGCACTAACGCCGCACTAACGCCGCACTAGCAGCCGCGCTAACGCCGCACTAACGCCGCGGTCCGCCGCGGGTGCGTCCGCTCTTGGCGGCGGCCTTCTTGCTGCCGACGCGCGGACGCGCCTTGGCCGCTCGGGCCATGCTCGACTTGGCCGCTCGATCGCGCGCGCGCACGGCGGCCAGCTCGGCCTGCGGCGAACGGGGCTCCAATTTGCGGCCGCGCGCCAGCAGCCGCTCGTCATCGCCGCTGCGCACCATGCGAAAGTCGATGCGGCGGCTGTCGAGGTCGACGCGGCTCACCTGCACCCGCACGCGCGTGCCGGCCGCATAGCGCGTGCCGCTGCGCTCGCCGTGCAGCTCCTGGCGCACCTCGTCGAAGCGGTAGTAGCCGCCCCCGATTTCGGTGATGTGCACCAACCCTTCGACGTACAGATCGTCCAGCGTGACGAACAGGCCGAACGGCACCACGGCGCTGACGGTGCCGTTGAACTCCTCGCCCAGGCGCTCGCGCATGTAGCGGCACTTGAGCCAGGCTTCGACGTCGCGCGACGCTTCGTCGGCGCGGCGCTCGTTGCTGCTGCAATGCGCGCCGGCAGCGTTCCACTGCTCGAGTTCCTGCGCCGAGGCGGACTTCTTCTGGGCCGGCTTCTTCGGCGCGTCTTCGATCACGCCGGTGGCCAGGTGGTAGCGCTTGCCCTGCAGCAGCGCCTTGATCACGCGGTGCACCAGCAGGTCGGGATAACGCCGGATCGGACTGGTGAAGTGCGTGTAGGCCTCGTAGGCGAGGCCGAAGTGGCCGCTGTTGGCGGCCGTGTAGTGCGCCTGCTGCATCGAGCGCAACAGCATGGCGTGGATCTGCGACGCGTCGGGCCGGTCTCGAGTGGCGGTGGCAATGGCCTGCAGCTCTCCGGGCGTGGGATCGTCGGACAGCGACACGCCCAGGCCCATCGCCTTCAGGTAGTTCTGCAGCGTGATGCGCTTTTCAGTCGTCGGGCCTTCGTGCACGCGGTACAGCGCGGGATGGCCGTGCTCCGAGATGAACTCGGCCGCGCACACGTTGGCCGCCAGCATCGCCTCCTCGATCAGCCGGTGCGCCTCGTTGCGCTTGCGCGGCTCGATGCGCTCGATGCGTCCGTTGTCGTCGGCGACGATCTGCGTCTCGGTGGTTTCGAAGTCGACCGCCCCGCGCGTGCCGCGGTGCTTCAGCAGCGCGCGGTACACCTCGTGCAGGTGGATCAGGTGCGGCACCAGGTCGGCTCGCCGCTGCGCCTCGGGGCCTCGCGTGTTGCCCAGGATGGCCGCCACCTCGGTGTAGGTGAAACGCGCGCGCGAGCACATCACGCCGGGATAGAACTGGTACGCGACGATCTCGCCGTCTGCATCGACCACCATGTCGCACACCATGCACAGTCGATCGACCTCCGGATTCAGCGAACACAGGCCGTTGGACAGCTTCTCCGGCAGCATCGGGATCACGCGGCGCGGAAAGTACACCGACGTGGCGCGCTCGTAGGCGTCTTCATCGATCGCCTCGCCGGGCTTCACGTAGTGGCTGACGTCGGCAATCGCCACCACCAGGCGCCAGCCCGAGCCGGCACCCTTGCCCTTGCCGAGCTTGATCGGCTCGCAGTACACCGCGTCGTCGAAGTCGCGCGCGTCCTCGCCGTCGATGGTGACCAGCGGCACGTCGGTCAGATCGATGCGGTGCCGCCGGTCGACCAGTCGCACCTGCTCCGGCAGCGCGGCCGCATGGGCCATCGACGCGGCCGAGAAGCGGTGTGGCACTTCGTACTTGCGCACCGCGATCTCGATTTCCATGCCGGGGTCGTCGATCTCACCCAGCACTTCGACCACGCGGCCCACCGGCTGCGAGAACATCGACGGCGGTTCGGTCAGCTCGACCGCCACCACCTGCCCCACCGTGGCGCTCGCGGTGGCGTTCTTCGGGATCAGGATGTCCTGGCCGTAGCGGCGGTCTTCCGGCGCCACCAGCCACATGCCGTTCTCGTGCAGCAGGCGGCCGATGATCGAGGTCTTGCGCCGCTCGATGATGTCGAGCACGCGGCCCTCGGGGCGCCCCTTGCGGTCATAGCGTACGACGCGCACGCGCACGCGGTCGCGGTGCAGCACGGAGTGCATCTCCTGCTGTGACAGATAGATGTCGGCCTCGTCGTCGTCGCGCTGGACGAAGCCGTGGCCATCGCGGTGGCCGATCACGGTGCCGACCACCTCGCTCATGAGCGCGCCGGCCAGCGGCGCGCTCGGGGTTTCCTTGATTGCCTTGATGTAAACTCCTCGGCTCCTGAAAGGCCCAGGTGGCGGAATTGGTAGACGCACTAGTTTCAGGTACTAGCGCTTAACGGCGTGGGGGTTCGAGTCCCTTCCTGGGCACCAAACGGCGGAGGCCGAACACTCTAGCGGGCTGGCATTGCCAGCCCTTTTCTTTTGTACGGCACATGCCGCCTGCCTACACCGCAAACTTCTTCGCCAGCCCCTCGGGACGCAGATTGTCGTACTCCTCGAACGGCTGGTGGATCCACGGGCTGGTGGGCAGCTTCTCGACGAAGTAGTCGGGCGTGTAGCTCGACACGCCCTTGACCCAGATCACCGCGGAGCGCAGCTCCTGGATCGAGGGCATGCCGCGCAGGCGATCGACCACGGCGCGCAGCGTGATGCCGGAATCGGCGAGATCGTCGACCAGCAAAACGCGCCCGGCCAGTTCACCCTTGGGCATGGTGATGTACTTGGCCATGTCGAGCCGGCCCTGGATCGTGCCCGCCTCGGCGCGGTATGAGCTGGTGGACATGATGGCCAGCGGCAGGTCGAACACGCGCGACAACACGTCGCCGGGGCGCATGCCGCCGCGCGCCAGACAAAGGATCTGGTCGAACTCCCACTTCGAAGCCGCCACCTTGAGCGCCAGGCGCTCGATCAGCAGGTGGTACTCGTCCCAGGACACGTACAGGTGCTTGCCGTCATCGGTGAGCATGTCTGACAGGTCTCCTCGATAGGGTGTGCAAGGGGTCAGCTGCGGAACGGATGGCGCAACACGATGGTGTGCTCGCGGTCCGGTCCGGTGGACACCATGTCGATCGGCGCGTCGATCAGCGTGCGCATGCGCTCGAGATACCGCTGCGCATTCGGCGGCAGCTGCTCCCAGCGCGTCACCCCCGCCGTGGACCCGCTCCAACCGGGCAGGGATTCGTAGACCGGCTGGCAGGCCGCGATCTCGTCGGCATCGAGCGGCAGGATGTCGAGCGTGCGCCCCTGGTAGGTGTAGCCGACGCACACCTTGACCTCGGGCAGGCCGTCGAGCACGTCGAGCTTGGTGATGCACAAGCCCGACACGCCGTTGATCAGCATCGCGCGGCGCAGCGCGGCCGCATCCAGCCAGCCGCAGCGGCGCGCCCGGCCGGTGACCACGCCGCGCTCCTGGCCCACGGTGGACAGATGGTGGCCCACGCTGCCGGGCTGGTCGATCGGCAGCTCGGTCGGAAACGGGCCACCGCCGACGCGCGTGGTGTAGGCCTTGGTGATGCCGAGCACATGGTGCAGCATCTGCGGCCCGACACCCGAGCCGGCGGCGGCGTTGCCGGCGACGCAGTTGCTCGACGTGACGAACGGATAGGTGCCGTGGTCGACGTCGAGCAACGTGCCTTGCGCCCCCTCGAACAGCACGTTGTGGCCCGCCCGGTGCGCCTGGTGGATGCGCACGCCGACGTCGCCCATCAGCGGCACCAGTTGTTCGGCCGCCTTCAGGCCGGCATCCAGCATCGGCTGCAGCTCGAGCCGCTGCGCGCGCAAGATGCCGCCCAGCGACTCGTTGTGCAGCTCCACCAGCTCGCGCAGCTTGCTCTCGAAGCGCTGCGGGTGCTTCAGGTCCTGCATGCGCAGCGCTCGGCGCGCCACCTTGTCCTCGTACGCCGGACCGATGCCCTTGCCGGTGGTGCCGATCTTGCCGGAGCCGCTGCTTTCGCGCAGCGCCTCGCGCGCCGCATCGACAGCCACGTGGAACGGCAGGATCAGCGGACACGATTCGCTGATCAACAGACGTGACCGCACATCGAGCCCGATGCCTTCCAGCCGCGCGATCTCGCCGAGCAGATGCTGCGGATCGACCACCACGCCGTTGCCGATGAGGCAAGCCACACCGTCGCGCATCACGCCCGACGGAATCAGCTGCAGCGCGGTCTTCACGCCCTTGATCACGAGCGTGTGCCCGGCGTTGTGGCCGCCCTGGAAACGCACCACGGCCTGCGCATGGTCGGTCAGCCAGTCGACCACCTTGCCCTTGCCTTCGTCGCCCCACTGGGTGCCGACGACGACCACATTGTGGCCACGCGCGATGGAACGGTCAGAGCTCATGTTGTTGATTGCATGCGGGTTGCGCGCGCTCGACTACAGCGCCCGCAGCACCCATTGGTTGCCCACCGCGGCCAGTTCGCGGTCGCAGTGAAACTCCTGCGCCTCGTGCTCGTGGCCCGGCAGGATGCACAGCACGGTTTCACCCTGCTCACGCAGCCGTCGGACCGCGGCGCGCAACGCGGCGTCTTCGCCCCATGGCGCTCGGACCGCACTGCGCGGCGCCGCCGGCCGGCCGTTGGACGACAGCGCCTTCAGATCCAGGCTCAAACCCACGGCCGGGCGGTTGCGTCCGAACACTGCACCGACTTCATCGTAGCGCCCGCCGCGCACCAGCGACTCGCCGACGTTCGACGCATAGACGGCAAACCGCGCGCCGCTGTAGTAGGCGTAGCCGCTCAGGTCGGCAAGGTCGAACCCGACGCGCACGTGCGGGTGACCGTGGCGCAGGTGGCGCGCCAACCACGCAAGGTCGTCGAGCGCGCGCCGGATCAGCGGCCGGTCGGGCAGAACCTCTCGCGCACGTCCGAGCACATCCTCGTCACCGTACAGGTTCAGCAGCTCGCCCAGGGCATCACGCGAAGCAGCCGGGAAGCCGCGCGTCAGCACCCGCAGCGCGGCGCTGTCCTTGGCTGCCAGCGCAGCCACCACGTCTTGCAGTGACTGGGCATCGACCGATATGCCGGACAGCACGCCGCGCACGATGCGGGCATCGGCCAGGTCGAGCACCAGGCCATCGATTCCCGCCGCGCGCAGCATGTCGAGCGCCAGCTCCTGGATCTCGAGGTCGGCCTCCAGCCCTGCATGGCCGTAGATCTCGGCGCCGAGCTGCAGCGGCTCGCGCGTGGCATGCGGCGCCGCCGGCCGCGTGTGCAGCACCGGACCGCAATAACAGAGTCGCGACACGCCGGCGCGGTTCAACAGGTGCGCGTCGATGCGCGCCACCTGCGGCGTGGTATCGGCGCGCAGGCCGAGCGAACGACCGCTGAGCTGGTCGACCAGCTTGAACGTCTGCAGATCCAGCTCGCGACCGGTGCCCGACAGCAACGACTCCAGGTACTCGAGCAGCGGCGGCATCACCAGCTCGAACGCGTAGCCGCGGGCCAGATCGAGCAGCGTGCGCCGAAGTTCTTCAATGCGCCTCGCCTGCGCGGGCAGGACATCGGCGATGTGCTCCGGCAACAGCCAGGCAGACGACATGAGCCACCGGGGTGGTTAAAAACGGCATTGTACGGGTGGGCTCGGCACCACCCAGCGCCGTGCCTAGCGCCAGAAGAGCACGAGCAGCAGCAGCCCGACCAGCATGCTCGACAGTCCGAGAAAGCGGATCTGCCCGTCGCTCATGCGCAGCGCCTTGCTGAAAACCTCTCGCCAGGTGGTGGGGCTCAGGAACGGCAACAAGCCCTCGCACACGAGCATCAGCGCGACCGCGCCGACCAGCACGTCCACCATGGCAGCCGACGGGTTCAGCGGCGCGGGGCCGCGCCGGGCGCAGGTGTCGCCAGCGCGCCGCCGCGCATCGCCCTGAAGAACTCGCTCGTCGGGTCGAGCACCATCACGTCGGAGCGGTTGCGAAAGCTCGCGCGATACGCCTCGAGGCTGCGATAGAACTGCGCGAACTGCGGGTCGCGGCCGAATGCATCGGCATACAGCGCAGACGCCTTGGCATCGCCCTCGCCCTTGATCTTCTGCGCGTCGCGATACGCTTCAGCCAGGATCACCTCGCGCTGCTTGTCGGCGTCGGCCCGGATGCGCTCGCCCTCGGCCACGCCCTGCGCGCGCAGCTCGTTGGCCACCCGCTGGCGCTCCGATTGCATGCGGCGGTACACCGCATCGGTGATGTCGGCGACGAAGTCCACCCGCTTGATGCGGATGTCGACCAGCTCGATGCCGAACGACTTGGCCTCGTCGAGCAAGCGGTTGCGCACGTCCTGCATCACCTTGTCGCGCTCGTCGGACAGCACGCCGCGCACGGTGCGCTTGGTCACCTCTTCGTTGAATGCGGCCTGTATCACCTGGCTCAAGCGGCTCTCCAGGTTGCGAACGTCGGTGCCGTTGTTGCGGATGAACTGGCGCGCGTCGATGATGCGCCACTTGGCGAGCCAGTCGATCACCAGGCTCTTCTTCTCGGCGGTGAAGATGGCGCGCGTCTCGGTGCTGTCGAGCGTCTGGATGCGCCGGTCGAGAAACACCACGTTCTGGAACGGCGGCGGCAGCTTGGCCTTGAGGCCCGGCTCGATGATCACTTCCTTGATCTCGCCCAGCGCGTAGATGACGCCGAACTGCTTCTGGTCGACGATGAACAGCGTGGAGCTGAGGATCATCAGCACGATCAGCACGCTGGCAACGAACAATCCGATTCGGTTCATGTTGTTGTGCTCCGTCTCAGGGGCGCCCGACCGCCCGCAGCCACTGACCCACCCCCTGGAGAGGCAGCGAGCGAAGCGGGCATGGGGATTTCATTTCAGCGGCTCTCGCGGTCACGGCTGCGGCCGCCATCGCGTGAACGCGCGTCGGTGGCGGCGGCCGGTGAAACCGGTTGCGCACTCTCGCTCGGCGCCACTGCCGAGCCGGGCACCGACGCGCTTTGCTGGATCAGCTTGTCCAGCGGCAGGTACAGCAGATTCGAGCCGTTGCGGCTGTCGACCATCACCTTGCTGACGTTGGAGTACACCTGCTGCATCGTCTCCAGATACAGGCGGTCGCGCGTCACCGCGGGAGCACGCTGGTATTCGGACAGCACCGAGCGAAAGCGTTGCGCATCGCCGTCGGCCTGCGCCATCACACGCTGGCGGTAGCCTTCCGCCTCTTCGCGCAGCCGCGACGCCGTGCCTCGCGCCTTGGGCACGATATCGCTGGCATACGCCTGGCCTTCGTTCTTCAGGCGATCGCGGTCGGCCCCCGCCTTGACGGCATCGTTGAAGGCCGCCTGGACCTGATCGGGCACCAGCACGTTCTGCACGTTGACGTTCACGATCAGGATGCCGGCCTTGAGCCGGTCGAGTTGCGCCTGCACCGACTTCACCAGATCGGAAGCCAGCGCCTCGCGCTGCTCGTAGAGCACCGAGTCGACCAGGCTGCGGCCGACGATCTCGCGCACCGCGGTCTCGGCCGCCATCTCCACCGCCATGTCGGGATCGCGGTTCTCGAACAGATACTCGCGTGCATTCTTCAGCCGGTATTGCACGGTGAAGCGGATGTCGATGATGTTCTCGTCCTGCGTCAGCATCGACGAATCGCGCAGCCCGGTGGCCTGCACGACCGTGTTGCGGCCGATCTCGCGCGAGCGCAACTGCGTGACGGGCACGGTCTCGTGGGACTGGAACGGATATGGAAAGCGCCACTGGAAACCGGCGTCGGTGGTGTAGCTGTACCTGCCGAAGGTAGTCACCACGGATTGCTGGCCTTCCTGCACGATGAAGAAGCCGCTGCCGGCCCACACCAGCACCACCACCAGCACGATCAGCCCCATGCCGATGCCGGCGCTCTTCATGTCGGGCTGGAACGAGGGTCCGCCGCCGCCCTCTGGCTCTTCGCGCCGACCCCCGCCCTTGTTGCCGAACAGGCCGCCCAGACGGCGGTTGAAGTCTCGCCACAATTCGTCGAGGTCGGGGGGGCCGTCGTTGCGTCCGGCCATGGCCAGCGGCCGCGCGCGGCGCTGCCGCAATGCGGCGTGCAGCCAGGCCCGCCCGGCGCGCCAAGCCAGCACCAGCCGTTCGGCAAAAGGCTGTGGGGGTTCGATCGATGCCGAGGAGGGGCGCAAGGTCATGCGATGCCTGTGGTTTGGGCCGATGGGTCGGATTGTCCGGCAATCGGAACCTGGGCCGACGTGGCCTGATGTGGTGACGATGTGGGAGGACTCAAGGGCTCGCCGCTGGCCACGCGCGCGATCCACTCGCGCAGCCGGTCGAGTCCCGTGCCCTGGGTCGCGCTGACGAACACACGCGGCGCCAGCATGCCGTTGCCGCGTGCGATCCAATCGACCAGCGCACGCGGCTGCGCATGCAGCGCATCGAGCTTGTTGTAGACGAGGATCTGCGGCACGTCTTGCGCGCCGATCTCGGCCAACACACGCTCGACCTCTTCGCGCTGCACATCGATCTGCGGGCTCGAGGCGTCGACCACGTGCAGCAGCAGGTCGGCCTCGGTGGCTTCCTGCAGCGTGGCGCGAAACGCCTCGACCAGCTTGTGCGGCAGGTCGCGGATGAAGCCGACCGTGTCGGACAGCGCCACCGTCTGCTGGATGCTGTCGAGGTACAGCGCGCGCGTGGTCGTGTCGAGCGTGGCGAACAGCTGGTCGGCCGCGTAGGCGCGCGCCTTCACCAGCGCATTGAACAGCGTGGACTTGCCAGCGTTGGTGTAGCCCACCAGCGACACGCGCAGCGCGCCGCTCTTGGCGCGCGCCTTGCGCTGCGTGTCGTGCTGCTTCTTCACCTTCGCCAGGCGCGCTTTCACCGACTTGATGCGCTCGCCGATCATGCGGCGGTCGAGCTCGATCTGCGCCTCGCCCGGGCCACCGCGCAGGCCCGCGCCGCCGCGTTGGCGCTCCAGGTGGCTCCAACGGCGCACCAGCCGCGTGGCCAGATACTGCAGCCGCGCCAGCTCGACCTGCAGCTTGCCCTCATGGCTCTTGGCGCGCCTTGCAAAGATTTCAAGGATCAGCGCGGTGCGATCGGCCACCTGCACGCCGAGGTGGCGCTCGAGATTGCGCTGCTGGGCCGGACTGAGCGCCTGGTCGAACAGCACGCCGGTGGCGCCGTGCTCGGCCACCAGCGCCTTGATCTCATCGGCCTTGCCGGCTCCGACGAACAGCGCGGCATCGGGCGCCTTGCGACGCGCCACCAGGCGCGCCACCGGATCGTCGCCGGCCGACTCGGCCAGCTGCGCCAACTCGTCGAGCGTGGGATCGAACGAATGGCCCGCACCCAGGTCGACGCCCACCAGCACGGTGCGCGCCAGCGCCGTCTCGGGGGCGGTTGACAGTTCGGGGTCTCGATCCAAGGGCAAAACGCGAGCGTCGTCCAGCTTGGGGCCGCTGCTTCAGGCGGCCCGCCTGCCGGTCAAGCCGCGTCGGTGCTCTCGTTGGTGTGGAAGTTGACCGGCCGGCCTGGCACCACGGTGGAGATCGCGTGCTTGTAGACCATCTGCGTCACGGTGTTGCGCAACAACACCACGTACTGGTCGAACGACTCGATGTGGCCCTGGAGCTTGATGCCGTTGACCAGATAGATCGACACCGGCACGTGTTCCTTGCGCAGCAGGTTCAGAAACGGGTCTTGTAGAAGTTGCCCTTTGTTGCTCACGATATGCTCCGTGTTGAGAGTGTTTTCAGAACCCCACGTTATCACACGGTTGCGGGGTTGATGCGTGTGGGGCAAGTTGCTCGCCCGCGACGCGAACGTGGACTCTCGCTCGGGCAATAGGTTCAATCGACCGCGTGGCGGATGCAGCGGACTCGGTCAACGCGAGCCGTCAAAGGGGTTGCGCGAGCTGCGCAGCTCGATGCGCAACGGCGTGCCCACCAGCTTGAAGTGGGCGCGGATGCGCCCCTCGAGATAACGCTTGTATGCGTCGGTCACCTGGTCGAGCGCATTGCCGTGGATCACGACGATCGGCGGATTCATGCCACCTTGGTGCGCATAACGCAGCTTGGGGCGCACCGCGCCGGCGCGCTTGGGCGCCTGGTGCGCCACCGCGTCGTGCAGCAGCCGGGTCAGCACCGGCGTGGGCAGCTTGGCTCGTGCTGCGTCATGGGCCTGACCGATTGCGCTCCACAGCGGCGCCAGGCCCTGGCGCTTTCGAGCCGAGATGTGCAGCACCTCGGCATAACGCAGAAAAGCGAGGCGCTGCGCCAGCGAGCGGTCGAGCATCTCGCGCTGATAGGGATCGACCGCGTCCCACTTGTTGACGGCCACCACCACGGCGCGGCCGCTGTCGAGGATGTAGCCCGCGATGTGGGCGTCCTGGTCGGTGACGGCCTGCGTGGCATCGAGCAACAGCACCACCACGTTGGCATCGGCGATCGCCTGCAGCGTCTTGACGACCGAGAACTTCTCGATCGCCTCGAACACGCGGCCCTTGCGGCGCAGGCCGGCGGTGTCGATCAGCTCGTAACGACGCCCGGCGCGCTCGAACGGCACGTGGATGGCGTCGCGCGTCGTGCCCGGCTGGTCGAAGGCCACCAGCCGCTCCTCGCCCAGCCAGGTGTTGATCAGCGTGCTCTTGCCCACGTTGGGCCGACCTGCCACGGCCAGCCGGATCGGCTTGTCGGCATCCGCATCGCCGGCGTCGCGCGGCGCGGCGCCGAAGTCGAAGCCCTCGAGCACGGCATCGAGCAGGCTGCGAATGCCCTGCCCGTGCGCTGCCGACACCGGATAGATCGGGCCCAGACCCAGCTCGTGGAACTCGTTGAGCGCCGGCGACTCGCTCATGCCCTCGGCCTTGTTGACCACCAGCAGCACGCGCTTGCCGGCGCTGCGCAACTCGCGTGCGATGTCGTGGTCCTGCGCCGACAGGCCGGCGCGCACGTCGACCACGAACAGCACCGCGTCGGATTCAGCCACCGCCTGGCGCGTCTGCTTGGCCATCTCGTGCACGATGCCGGTCTCGCTGGTAGGCTCGAAGCCGCCGGTGTCGATGACGATGAACTCGCGTCCTTCGGACACCGCGTCGCCGTAGTGGCGATCACGCGTCAGGCCGGCGAAGTCCGCCACGATCGCATCGCGTGACTTCGTGAGACGGTTGAACAGCGTGGACTTGCCCACGTTGGGTCGGCCGACGATCGCCAGGACCGGTTTCATCGTGCTGGCCGCCAACCGCGGGTCAGTCGAAGCGCAGCGCGTGCAGGCCGCCGTTGCGCGTGACCACCAGCACCGTGCCGTTGTGCAGCACCGGCTGCGCCACCACCGCCGAGCCGTCGGTGCTGAAGCGGCCGATCGGCTGGCCGTCGGTGCGCGACAGCGCGTGCACATAACCTTCGGCGTCGCCGAACAGCACGGCCTGCGGCATGACCAGCGGCGCACTGAGGCCGCGGTAAAGGAACTTCTCCTGCGTCCACACGATGTCGCCGCTGCCGACCTTCCACGCGGTGATGCGATCGCTGGCGTCCGCGCCGGCCACCAGCTCGGCATCGCCGCCCACCGCGTGCTGGCCGCCGACGTTGCGGCTCCAGCGCAGCGTGCCGTTGTCGGCCCGGGCGCAGGCCACCGCGGACTGGAACGCGCGCGCACACAGCGTGTCGCCCACGCGCAGCGGCGGGCCCACCAGATCGGCGAGGCGCTCGATCTCGTTGGTGCCGCGCGGGTTGGCCATGGCCACTTCCCAGCGCACGCCGCCCTTCAGCGGATCCACGCCGAGCATCAGCGGCCCCTGCCCGGCGACCAGCGTGTTCTTGTAGGCCGCCAGCACGCCCGGCTGCGACAGGGTCAGCGCATCGCCCGGTCGCTGCAGGCGCCACAGCAGGCGTCCATCGAGCACGTCATAGGCGGCGACCACGCGGTCGACGCCCATCACGAAGACGCGCTCGCCGGCCACCAGCGGCGCGGTGGTGATGCGTGAGTTCAGTTGCTTGCGCCAGAGCTCGCGGCCGGCATCGAACACGACCAGCTCGTTGTCACGCGTGGACACGGCGGCAAAGCGGCCATCGCTGCCGACGCCCGCCGACAGCGCCTTGCCGGCATCGCCGCGCCAGCGCGCCTGGCCGCTGGCCGCATCAAACGCAGCGACCGTGCCATCGCTGGCCGCCACGATGAACAGGCCGTCGCGCGCCTGCACGGAAAGCGGGAACCTGACGCTGTCGAGTCGCGTGTTCCACAGCGCACGCGCGCTCAGCTTGGCCTCGATCGGCTCCAGCGGCGTCGGCTTGGGCTTCTCGGCCGCGCACGCGGCCAGCAGCAGCGCCGACAGCACGAGCCACGGACGCGTCCACGTCATTGCGCCGCCCCCGATGCAGCCGCCGCGGCAGGCGAGGCGCCGAGCGCGGTGAGCTTGGCATCGAGCAGGCGGCGGTATTCGACCTTGTCGTCCATCAGCTTGTGGGCGCGCTCGTAGGCAGCGCGCGCCTCGGCCTTCTTGCCCTGCGCCAACAGCACATCGCCGCGCCGGTCGGCCGCCAGCGCGGCGAACGGTCCGTCGGGCACGGCATCGAGCTGCTTGAGCGCGTCGTCGTATTGTTTGGCCTCGAGCATCAGCCCCGCCAGGCGTAGGCGCGCCAGCGCGCGGTACTCGTCTTCGACCGCATGCTCGATCACCCAGGCGAGAGAGGCCCGTGCATCGTCGGCCTTGCCCTTTTCGAACTGCAGCTTGGCGGCCAGCACGCCGGCCTGCTGCGCATAGGCCGTGCGCGGATAACGCTCCCTGAGGTCGCCGAACACGCGCGCGGCCTTGTCCACGTCGCCGGCGTTGGCGGCGCGGTCGAGCTCGTCGAACATCGCGCCGGCCTTGGCCGACTGCTCGCGCTGCCACCATTGCCAACCGGTGATGCCCGAGTACACCAGCATCGCGGCCACCAGCGCCCAGGTGATGAGGTTGCCGTACTGTTGCCAGAACGCCTTCAGCGCGTCGACTTGCTCCTGCTCCTGCAGGTCGAGTTGGGTGGCCATCGTGTGCGGTATGAGGTCTGCGTCGATGCCGAGCCCGAGGCGGGCCGGCGACAAAACGGGGAATTATGCGGTGCGAAGTTCGTGCGCCCAGCCGGCAGCGTCGTCCAGCGGACGCAGCACCTGAGCGGCCGACTCGCCGCGCAACGGCTTGACCGCCACCATGCCCTGCGCCATCTCGTCGGCACCGAACACCAGCGCGAAACGCGCGCCGCTGGCATCGGCGCGGCGAAACTGCGACTTCATGCTACCCGGTCCATCACGGCCTCCTGCGTGCATCTGCACGCTGACGCCTTGCGCTCGCAGCGCCTCCAGCAGCACTAGCACGCGAGGCAGCGCCGCGGCGTCGGGGATCACGGCATACGCCGTCGGCGCTGCGTCGGGCAGCGGCAGCCGCAGCTCCTGGATCAGCAGCAAGAGCCGCTCGATGCCGAGGCCGAAGCCGATCGCCGGCGTGGGCTTGCCGCCGAGCTGCTCGAACAACCCGTCGTAGCGCCCGCCGCCGCACACCGTGCCCTGCGCGCCGAGCTGGTCGGTGACCCACTCGAACACCGTGAGGTTGTAGTAGTCCATGCCGCGCACCAGGCGCGGGTTGACGCGGTACTCCAGGCCCACGGCGTCGAGCGCGGCGCGCACCGCGTTGAAGTGCGCCAGCGACTCGGGGCCGAGAAAATCCATCAGCTTGGGCGCGGCCTCGATCAGCGGCTGCATCGCCGGATTCTTGGTGTTGTCGAGGATGCGCAGCGGGTTGCTGTGCAGCCGGCGCCGCGCGTCGTCATCGAGCTGGCTGGCATGCGCCTCGAAGTGCGCGATCAGCGCGGCGCGGTGCGCAGCACGCTCGGCCGGCTGGCCCAGGCTGTTGAGCTCCAGCCGCACATGCCGGCCGACGACCAGCCCCAGCTCATGCCACAGGCGCCGCACCATCAGAATGATCTCGGCATCGACGTCGGGACCGGGGAGCCCCAGCGCTTCCACGTCGAGCTGATGGAACTGCCGGTAGCGGCCTTTCTGCGGCCGCTCGTGCCGGAACATCGCACCGATCGTCCACAGCCGCAGCGGGCCGTTGTACAGCGCGTTGTGTTCGACCATCGCGCGAACGATGCCCGCGGTGGCCTCGGGACGCAGCGTCAGCTCGTCGCCGTTCATCGTGTCGGTCCAGGAGTACATCTCCTTCTCGACGATGTCGGTCACTTCGCCGAGGCCCCTCACGAACAGAGCGGTCGGCTCGACGAGCGGCGTCAGCAGGTACTGGTAGCCATAGGCCGCGAGCACCTTGCGCACCGCGTCCTCGAACCACAGCCACAGGCCGGAGTCGGGCAGGCGCTCCTTACGCTGCACCTGCGCCGGCAGGATGTCGTTCATGCCCTTCACCGCGGCAAGCGGCGATGAGGAGGCGATCTTGATGGCGCTGTTCGGCTCGATCATCGTGCGGACGCGGCGTAGCGACGCGCGACGTAGTCCTCGACGATGCGCTGAAAGTCCTGCGCGATGGTGTCGCCCCGCAACGTGACGGCCTTCTCGCCGTCGATGAACACCGGCGCGGCGGGTGCTTCGCCGGTGCCGGGCAGGCTGATGCCGATGTCGGCATGTTTGCTCTCGCCCGGGCCGTTGACGATGCAACCCATCACCGCCACCTTCATGCCCTCGACGCCGGGATAACGCGCCTTCCACAGCGGCATCTGCGCGCGCAGGAATACGTCGATCTGCTGCGCCAGCTCCTGGAAAACCGTGCTGGTAGTGCGGCCGCAGCCCGGACAAGCGGTGACGCTGGGGTTGAAGGTGCGCAGGCCGAGCGATTGCAGCACCTCGAGCGCGATCAGCACCTCTTGCGTGCGCGACTCGCCGGGCTGCGGTGTCAGCGACACGCGGATCGTGTCGCCGATGCCTTCTTGCAGCAGCAGCGCCAGCGCCGCGGTGGAGGCCACCGTGCCCTTGGTGCCCATGCCGGCCTCGGTGAGGCCGAGATGCAGCGCGTGGTCGCAACGAGCCGCCAACGCGCGGTAGACGCTCACCAAATCCTGCACGCCGCTGACCTTGCAGCTGATGATGATCTGATTCGGATCCATGCCGAGCTCGCGCGCCGCGTCCGCCGAGCCGATGCCCGACTGCACCAGCGCCTGGTACATCACCTGCTTGGCGTCCCAGGGTTCGGCGCGCCGCGCGTTCTCGTCCATCAGCGCGGCCAGCAGCTCCTGATCGAGGCTGCCCCAGTTGACGCCGATGCGCACCGGCTTGTCGTGGCGCATGGCCACTTCGATCATCTGCGCGAACTGCTTGTCGCGCTTGTCACCCTTGCCGACGTTGCCAGGGTTGATGCGGTACTTCGACAGCGCCTGTGCACAGGCCGGATGGTCGGTGAGCAGGCGGTGGCCGTTGTAGTGGAAGTCGCCGATCAGCGGCACGTCGATGCCCATGCGGTCGAGCTGATCGCGGATGTGCGGCACCGCCTGCGCCGCCTCGGGCGTGTTGACGGTGATGCGCACCAGCTCGGAGCCGGCGATCGCCAGCTCTTTCACCTGGATCGCCGTGCCGATCGCATCGACGGTGTCGGTATTGGTCATCGCCTGCACGCGCACCGGCGCATCGCCGCCGATCGTGACCACGCGCGACCCCCAGGACACGCGGGCCTGACGCGAGCGGCGCGGCCGCGGGAAGGAACTGCCGATCGGCTGTGCGTCGGTCATTTCAACTCCACCTTCACCACGTTGTCGCGATTGGGCGTGCCCAGCGTCACCCGCTTGCCACGCATCGTCACTTCGGTGGCGGTGGCGTTGCCGATCACCAGGCGCAGCGGCAACGCGCCATCCAGGCCCACCGATTCGCCCGGCTGCAGCGTGCGCGACAGCAGCACGTTGCCGCGCCCATCCTGCGCCTCGACCCAAGACGGCTCACTGGCGCGCACGACCGCAATGCCGGCCGGTGTGTCGGGCGGCGCCGACATCGTGGGTGCGGGCGCCGAGTGCACGGTTTCGGTCACCACCGGCGTTGATGCTGCGGGCGCGGGCGCGGCCGGTGCGGGCGCCACCTCGGGCGAGGAGACAGGCGCGGCGGGCGCCTCTGGAGCCTGGGCCACCGGCGCCGTGCGCTGGGGGCTGGCAGGGTCGGGGGTCGCCGGCTTCGTTGCGCCGGCGATCAGCCCCGGCAGCTTGTCCAACCATGCGGTCAAGCCTTCGGGGCGCTGCGGCCAGGCGACGAAGCCCAGGGCAGCGGCCAGTAGCACCACGACGACCCAGAACACTGGCTGGTGCCACAGGCGCGCCTCGACGGGCTCCTCTCGTCCCGGCTTGTCGCGAAACGGCGTGCGCGGCGCCGGTTTGACATGATCCAGCGTGGTGTTGCGCACACTCGGCATCAGATCGAGCACCGGCTTGGCGTCGATCTTGAGCACCCGGCACACGCTCTGCGCCAGCGCGCGCACGAAGGTGGCGTCGGTCAGCTCCTCGTAGCGTCCCGCCTCGAGCGCCTCGAGCTTGGCCTGCGGCACCTTGATGGCCGCGGCCAGCGCGGCGATGTGCAGGCCCTGGCGTTCGCGTGCGGCGCGCAGCATCGCGCCGGCGCTGCGGGCTTCGGATGCCGCCGCGTCGTCAGTCATCGAAGCGCCCGCGTTCGAACAGCGCCGCCTCCGGCGCGTGCGGAAATCGGTTGCGCAGCTGGCGTCCGAAATCGCGCGCAGCCCGTGCGTTGCCGGCTTTGTTCTCGATGCGTGCGGCGAGCCACAAGGTCTGCGCGTTCGAAAGCTCCTGTACCGCGTTGACGCGCCCGATGTAGAAGCGTGCACGTTCGTATTCGCCGCGCCGGTACAGCACGTCGGCCAGGTTGACCGCCGTGACCGGATTGCTCGGATCGAGCTCGTACGAGCGTGCCAGGCTGCGCTCGGCCTCCGCCCACGAGCCGGCGCGCGTGTAGCAGATGCCTTGCGTCATCAGGCTGCGCGCCAGCCCGGCGTAGCGTGGTGTCGCAATGGCTTGCTGGAACTGCGCCTGAGCCTCGCTCAGCCGATTGCGTTGGCACAGGTACCAGCCGTAGTTGTGCAGCGTGTTGGGATCGCCGGGTGCCAGCTGCAGGGCGCGCCGGAAGTTCTCCTCGGCGAGACGGTCGTCGCCCAGGCTCTGGTAGATCAGACCGCGCAGGTTGTAGGCATCGGGCAGATCGGGCTTGGCAGCAAGGGCGAGCTTGACTTCGTCGAGCGCGGTCTCGAGCTGGCCGCGGGCGTAGTAGCCCGAAGCCAGCTCCATGCGCACGCGCGCACGGCGGTCCACGTCGGCCTGGTCCGAGGTGACGACGCGTTCACGCGAAACGGGGTCGCCGGTCGGCGGCCCGGCGGTGGTCGTGACCGTGGTCGTGCAACCCCACAGTGCCATGAGCGCAGCCCAGGGTGCAACGATCGCCAGCCACCTTGTCGTCACGCTCTCGCTCCTTTTTCAACCGCCAGCACGATCGTGCCACGCGAGCGGCGCTCGGCCACTCGCGTGCGGTCCTGCACTTCGCCGGCAAGTTGACCGCATGCGGCGGCGATGTCGTCGCCGCGCGTGCGGCGGATCGTCGTCACGATGCCCGCCTGCTGCAGCACGTCGGCAAACGCCGCCACCCGCTCGCGCGGCGAGCGCTTGAGGCCCGACTGCGGAAACGGGTTGAACGGAATCAGGTTGACCTTGCACGCCACACGCCCGCGCACCAGCCGCACCAGCGCACGCGCCTGTTCCGGCGCATCGTTGACGCCATCGAGCATGCAGTACTCGAAGGTGATGAAGTCGCGTGGCGCCGCGCCGAGGTAGTGCACGCAGGCATCGAGCAGTTCGCCGAGCGGGTACTTCTTGTTCAACGGCACGAGCTGGTCGCGCAACGCGTCGTCGGGCGCATGCAGCGACACCGCCAGCGCCACCGGGCAGTCCTGGCGCAAGCGGTGAATCATCGGCACCACACCCGAGGTGGATACCGTGACGCGGCGCCGCGACAAGCCGTAGCCATGATCGTCGAGCATCGTGCGCAGGGCAGGCAGCAGTGCGCCGTAGTTCTGCAGCGGTTCGCCCATGCCCATCATCACCACGTTGTCGATGGCACGCTGACCGGCAGGAAGATCGAGCGACCGGCGCAGGTGATGCTCGGCAAACCACAACTGGCCCACGATCTCGGCGGTGCTCAGGTTGCGGCTGAAGCCCTGATGGCCGGTGGAGCAGAAACGGCAGTTGACCGCGCAGCCAGCCTGCGATGACACGCACAGCGTGCCGCGATCGGCCTCGGGGATGAACACACTCTCCACCGCATCGCCGCCACCCACGTCGAACAGCCACTTGGTGGTGCCGTCGGCGGAGCCTTGTTCGCTCAGCACCGGCGGCGCCACGATGTGCCCATGCTGCGGCAGGCTCTCGCGCAGGCTGCGCGCGAGATCGGTCATCTGCGCGAAATCGTCTGCGCCGCGCTGGTGGATCCAGCGGAATACCTGCACGGCGCGAAACGGCTTCTCACCGAGCCGCTCGCAGAAGGCGGTCAGTGCGTCGCGATCGAAGTCAAGGAGGTTGACCACACCGAATCGGGCCGCATCAGTCGGCGCCGGGTCGCCCCAGGCCGACTGCGCCCCACGGTCCACGCGGCGGACCCCTTCGGGTCCGTGAGGCAACGAATGCAGTGGGCGCGGCGGCGAGCATCACTTGCGGTCGTAGATCGATATGCCGGGGAAGAAGAACGCCACTTCGACGGCGGCCGTCTCGGGCGCGTCGGAGCCGTGCACGGCGTTGGCATCGATGCTGTCGGCGAAATCGGCGCGGATCGTGCCCTTGGCCGCCTTCTTCGGATCGGTGGCGCCCATCAACTCGCGGTTCATCGCGATCGCGTTGTCGCCCTGCAGCACCTGGATCATCACCGGACCCGAGGTCATGAAGGCCACGAGGTCGTTGAAGAATGGCCGCGACTTGTGCACGGCGTAGAACGCCTCGGCCTCGCTGCGCGACAGGTGCGCCATGCGGGCCGCGACGATCTTCAGGCCGGCGGCCTCGAAGCGAGCCAGGATCTGGCCGACCACGTTCTTCGCCACGGCATCGGGCTTGATGATCGAGAGCGTGCGCTCGATGGCCATCGAATTCTCCTAAACGATTCTTTGCTGCAAGAAAAAACGAAGGATTCTAGCGGGCGAGGTGTGGTTCTCCGGCCCGCTGGAGTCAGCGCCGGCGCCGCCCGCGGCCGCCCCCGCCACCGCTGATCTGCTTGTGAAACGCATCGGCGCCGATGTAGCCGACCGAGGTCTGCATCGGGTCGGGCTGGCGCTCTCCACCGGCACCGCCCTTGCCGCCGCGCCGGCCACCGCCACCCGCACCGCCGAGGCCACGCTGCTTCTGCACGTGGCGCTTGTCATAGGTTTGTTCCAGCGGGTTCGGAATCGGCCCGTCCTCGGAGATCTCGCGCTTGGGCTGGCGTGCATCGCGGATGGCGCGCCGGTCGTAGGTCTGCTGCAGCGGGTTGGGGATCGATGCGAAGTCCGGCTCGTGGTCTTCGCCCTCTTCTTGACGGCGGCGCGGCTCCTGCGGCGGCTGCGGGCCGCCCTCGCGTGGTCCACGCCCGCGGTTGCGCTGCTTGTTGCGGTTGTTCGGCCGCGCGCCATTGCCTGCGTTGCCCTGCTGCTGCGCCCCGGCCGTGCCGCCGACCATGTTCTGCAGCGTCTGCAGGTCACTCGCCGGCAGGTCCACCCACACGCCGCGGCGCAGCCCGCGCGGCAGCACGACGCAGCCGTAGCGGATGCGGATCAGCCGGCTCACGGCCAGCCCGAGCGACTCGAACATGCGGCGCACTTCGCGGTTGCGGCCTTCGGTGATGACCACGCGGTACCAGTGGTTGGCGCCCTCGCCGCCGCCGTCTTCCACCGAGCGCATGGCGGCGCGCTGGCCGTCGATGTCGACGCCTTCGAGCAATTGCTCGCGCTGCTCCTCGTCGAGCGTGCCCAGCACGCGCACGGCGTACTCGCGCTCGACGCCAAAGCGCGGATGCATCAGTCGGTTGGCCAGATCACCGGAGTTGGTGAACAGCAGCAGTCCTTCGGTGTTGATGTCGAGACGCCCCACCGACTGCCACTTGCCGTGGTGCAGCCGCGGCAGCTTGCGAAACACTGTGGGCCGGTTCTGCGGATCGCCGTGCGTGACGATTTCGCCGGCGGGCTTGTGGTAGGCCAGCACGCGCGCCGGCGGCGTGATGCGCACGCGCACCGGTTTGCCTGCGACGCGGATCTGATCGTGTGCGGTGATGCGCTGTCCCACGTGCGCCGCCTGGCCGTTCACCGTGATCTGGCCGTCAGCGATCATCTGCTCCATGTCGCGCCGCGAGCCGATGCCGGCCTGCGCCAGCACCTTGTGCAACTTGGGCGCGTCGGGCGCGGCGGCCAGCACACGCTTGGCTGCCTCGGCTTCGGGCTCGGGGGCGGGCTCGTTGTCATAGGCGCCTGACACCACGTCGGCGAATCGGTCGCCGGCTTCGGTCGGCGTCCACCCGGGAGCCGTTTCGGCGGCCGCTGCGGCCGCACCATCGGCGGTGTCCGCGGCCTGCTCGTCCTCGTCGTCGGGTTCGTCCCAGCGCAGCGTGACTTCGAGGGCGGGCCCGCCGTCGCCGGCGGGCGCACGGTCGGCGCCGCGGTTGCGCCTCCCACGGCGGCGGTTGCGGTTGCGGCGGCGTTGATCGTCGGTGCCTTCCGACGCGCCGCTGCCTTCGCCACCGGATGCGTCGGCAGCGGGTCCCTGCGCGTCTGCCGGCGATGTGTCGCTGCGTTCCGGCGCCGGCGGAGCGGTCGAATCTGGATCGGTTGGATTCATGGTTGTGGTGAAGGCGCGGTCTGCGCCGCTGCATCGTGGGATGCGGGTTCTGGATCGGCGGGCGCCGCAGGGTCGTCGCTGCCGGCTGCGGGAGCCGGCTGCGAATCGGCCGGCGCCTCGGAATGCGCATCGAGCTCGAGTGCGCCCTGGCCATCGCCCAGCCGCGCCAGCAGCTGAGCGTCGGGCTCGGCGCCGAGCGAGTGCCCCAGCGGCGGCAACTGGTCGAGCCGGGCCAGGCCGAGGTCATCGAGAAACTGCCGCGTGGTGCCGTAGAGCGCCGGCCGGCCCGGCGCCTCGCGCGTGCCGATCGATTCGATCCAGCCGCGGTCCTCCAGCTGCTTGATGATCGGCCCGCTGACGGTAACGCCGCGGATGTCTTCGATGTCGCCGCGCGTCACCGGCTGCTTGTAGGCGATGATCGCCAGCGTTTCCATCGCGGCACGCGAGTACTTGGCTGGCTTCTCGGGGTGCACGCGGTCCAGCGCATCGCGCAGCTCGGGACGGCTCTGGAAACGCCAGCCGCTGGCCAGCGACACCAACTCGACGCCGCGACCCTCCCAGTCATGCACCAGTTCGTCGAGCAGCACCTTGATCGTGTCGGTGTCGATCTGTTCGTCGAACAGCGCCACCATGTCGCGCAGCGCCATCGGCTCCTGCGCACACAACAGCGCGGCTTCGAGCACGCGCTTGGCCTCGAGGGTGTTCATTCGTTGCAGTGTCTACAGGCCTGCCGCAAGCGCGGAGGCGGCGTCCCACATGTGGCTCGGTTCAGCGCCGCGCTACCCTGCGCACGGCTGTCTTTAGGGTCCTGAGTCGGTGGGCCGGGGTTATGCATCCGGCCTGGTGCGCGGCACTTCTCACTGCGCACCGCCAACGCGTCGGACCGTTCGCGGATAGCCTCGTGTGGCGTGGCGCCGGTGCCCGACTGCGCGCGTTGAGGGCCATTGTAGCGCCGCGCGGCGGCGCCGTGTCAGGCTGTCAACGCGGCCTGCCAGGCAGCCGCCAGATCGGGCGGCACCGGACACTCGAACAACAAGGGTCGTCCGTCGATCGGGTGCAAAAACCCCAGTCGTTCTGCATGCAACCCCTGGCGATGCAGCCCGAACTCGGTGCGCCCGCCATACAACTTGTCACCCACAAGGGGATGACCGCGCGATGCCAGGTGCACACGAATCTGATGCGTGCGACCGGTGTGCAGCGTGCACCGCAACCCGCTGGCGGCCGCCCCGCGCGCCACGCATGTCACGTCGGTGCGCGCCGGCTTGCCGCCGGCCACCACCGCCATGCGCGTGCGCAACTGCGGATCACGGCCGATCGGCGCGTCGATGGTCAGGGTTGACCATTTGGGCACGCCGTGTGCAAGGGCTCGGTAGACACGTTGCACCTCACGCGCCGCAATCGCGCGCACCAGCGCCGTCATCGCAGGCAACGACTTGGCCACCACCATCAGGCCGCTGGTGTCCTTGTCCAGCCGGTGCACGATGCCGGCACGCGGCAGCTGCGCGGCGCCCGTGTGGTGGGCGAGCAGGCCGTTGAGCAATGTGCCCGACCAGTTGCCCGCAGCCGGGTGCACCACCAGCCCTGCCGGCTTGTCGAGCACCAGCACATGATCGTCTTCGTGCACGATCGACAGCGTCATCGCCTGCGGCGTGAAGGCGAGCGCCTGCGCGGTCGGCCACAGCGTCACCTGCAGGCGCTGGCCGGCGCGCACGCGCCGCGACGGCGTGGTGACAACCACGCCGTCGAGCCGTACGTGGCCCTGGGCAATCACCGCCTGAAGATGGCTGCGCGAGAACTCGCCGGCCAGCGTGGCCAGCACCTTGTCGATGCGCTGCTGATGCGCCTGCGATTCAAGCATCCACTCGCGCCGCTCGGGCTCGAGCGCATCGGGCTCGGCAGGCGCGCTGTCGTCGCCGTCGAGTGCGTCGGGGTCCGGACCAGCCTGCGTCATTAGAATCCCCGTCTCATGAAGCGGCTGCTGTACCTCGTCCGACCCACGTTCGTCCTGGCGTTGCTGGCCGCCTTGGTGGCCGCCTGCGGTTCGACGCCCAGCTACGACGACAAGGACAGCGCCGAAAAATTGTACGCAGACGCGCGCGACGACCTGTCCGCCGGCAGCTACGACCGGGCGATCAAGACGCTGGAGAAGGTCGAGGGCCGCGCCGCCGGCACCCTGCTGGCGCAGCAGGCACAGCTCGAGCTGGCCTACGCATACTGGAGGACGGGCGAGCGTGCACAGGCGCAGAGCACGCTCGATCGTTTCATCAAGCTGCACCCATCGAGCCCGGCGCTCGACTACGCGATGTACCTGAAGGGGCTGGTGCACTTCAATGACAACCTCGGGATCCTGAGCTCGATCTCGCGCCAGGACATCTCCGAGCGGGACCAACAGGCCTCGCGCGACGCCTACCAGGCGTTCAAGCAACTGGTCGACCAGTTCCCGAACTCGAAGTACGCTGCCGACGCCCGCCTGCGCATGGACTACATCGTCAACGCGCTGGCCCAGTACGAGCTGCACGTGGCGCGCTACTACTACCGACGCGGCGCCTATGTGGCAGCCGCCAATCGTGCGCAGCAGGCGCTGCGCGAGTATCAGCAGACGCCGTCGATCGAAGAGGCCCTGTACATCCTGGCGCAGAGCTACGACAAGCTTGGACTCGAGCAACTGCGCGACGACGCCGATCGTGTGCTGAAGCAGAACTACCCGGACAGTCGATTCTTGAGAGAAGGCTTGCGGCGCCCCGACACGCCTTGGTGGCAGTTCTGGTAGCGATCATGAATCGCTGCTCGATTCTTCACTGGTGCGCGGCCGCGAGCTCGTCGAGCCACGCCAGCGCCTGCGCCTCGTCGGCGACGGGCGTCATCGGCGGCAACGCTCGCAGCAGGCGCTTGCCGTAGCCCATCTGACGCATGCGCACGTCACCAATCACCAGCAGGCCACGGTCGTCCTCGTGGCGGATCAGGCGCCCGGCGCCCTGCTTCAACGACACCGCCGCTTCCGCCACGAAATAGTCGTTGAACGGATCGCGGCCACGCGACTGCAGCGCGCGCGATCGCGCCTGCACCAGCGGATCGTTGGGCGGCGGAAACGGCAGCTTGTCGATCAGCACGCACTGCAGCGCATCACCCGGGACGTCGATGCCCTCCCAGAAGCTCTGCGACCCCACCAGCACGTGCCCCGGGCCGGACAAGAAGCGCTGCAGCAGCGCGCGCCGCGGCTGCGTGCCCTGCACGAGCACGTCGAGCCGCAGGCCGTCGCGATCAGCAGCGGCTCGCAGGCCCTGCGCGATCGGCTCGAGCACGCGCAACGTGGTGGTCAGGACGAAGGTGCGCCCATGCAGGTGCCCGGCCAGGCGCGCTGCCAGTTCGCCCACGGCCTGCGGATGGCGCGGGTCATTCGGCTTGGGCAGGCCCGCCGGCACCCACACGCGCGCATGCTGGCGATAGTCGAACGGGCTTTCGACGCGCACTTTGCGTGCATCCTCCAGCGCCGCTGCTTCGCTGAACCAGCTCAGGTTGGCATCGTCGCCGAGCGTGGCCGACGTGAAGATCCAGGCACGCGCCGCGCTGGCCCGCTGCTCGGCCAGCAGGTCGCGGATGTCGAGCGGCGATTGCACCAGGCGGGCGTCGCGCGGACCCACGTCGATCCAGCGCACCTGCGTGTCCGCGCACGGCGCGGCAAACGATGCGGCGCGCTGCGACAGCTCGGTGGCCCGCTGCGACAGGCGGCCGAAGTCGGGAGCCGCGGGCAGCAGATCGGCCAGCGCGTCGACCACGCGCCGCAGCGCCCTGTCCAAGGCCTGCAGCGCCGGCTGGAAGGACGGCGCCGACGCGCGTTCATCCCATGCCAGCTTGACCATGCCGCGCACGTCGCGCAGCGACCCCGCGCAGGCCAGGCGCAGGTCGCGCGCCGCGTGTTCGCAGGCGGCCGCCAGTTCGGGCCATGGCCGCAGGCCGCGCGCCTGCGTGAGGCCCACGCCGAGCAGATCGCGCGCAAAGTCGATCAGCTGGCTGGTACCGAGCTGCACACCGAGGAACTGCACGCCGGACTCGACGAGCTGATGCGCCTCGTCGAACACCGCAGCATCGACCGTCGGCAGCAACTCAGCCACGCCGGTGTCTCGCAGCGCGAGGTCGGCGAAGAACAGGTGGTGGTTCACCACCACCAGGTCGGCCGCCATCGCATCACGCCTCGCGTGCATTACATGGCAATCGCGGTACGACGGGCAGTCAGTGCCCAGGCAGTTCTCGCGCGTCGAAGTGACCAGCGGGATCACGGGCGAACGCTCGTCGAGCCCTTCCAGTTCGGCCAGATCGCCCGTGCGCGTGGAGGTGGCCCATTGTTCGACGCGAGCCAGCGCCCGCACCGCAAAGCGATCGGGCAGCGTGGCGCTGTCGCGCGCAGCTTTCAGCCGGTGCAGGCAGAGATAGCTGGCGCGCCCCTTCAGCAACGCGAGGCGCGCCGGCAGCCTGAGCGAGCGCAAGAGACGCGGCAGGTCGCGCAGGAACAGCTGGTCTTGCAGCGCCTTGGTGGCGGTGCTCACCAGCGCACGGCGGCCCGACAGCAGCAGCGGCACAAGGTAGGCAAAGGTCTTGCCGACGCCGGTTCCGGCCTCGGCCACCAGCGGCTCGCGGCGATCGATCGCCTGCGCCACGGCCTCGGCCATGGCCTGCTGCGCGGTCCGCTCGATGAAGGCGGCATCACTTTCGGCCAACGGCCCGTGGCCCGACAAAGCATCGGCGGTGGCGCGCTCGAGGGCACTGGCACCCTGGGCAGCGCCCAACGGCTCCTTCAACTCGGGTTCGATCACGCGGGTTCCGGCGGATCGAGCTCGGCTTCGAGGCGCACGATCTGGTCGCGCAACAACAACCGCCGCTTCTTCAGCCGCCGCATCACCAGCTCGTCGATCGGCGAGGCCACGGCCATGGTGTCGATCAGGCTATCGAGGTCGGCATGTTCGATGCGCAGCTCGATCAATCGGCGTTGCGGCGAATGCAGGTTGTCGTCCATTTTCACGGCATGCAATGTGCCTCGGGCCGCGACTTTCGTCCATGGGACGCGCACATTGCACGCCCGCGCCACGGGGCTGCGAGCTTATAGTGGGCCATGCCACGCGCCCCCAAGGGCTACCGCCTCGTTGCCGCCACCGGCATCCACAAGGGCGACCGCGCCTACCAGCAAGACCAAGTCGAGATCATGGCGCACCCGCGGGTGCCCGGCTGTGCGCTGGCACTGCTGGCCGACGGGATGGGCGGCAAGAGCGGCGGGCGCAAGGCGGCCGACCAGGTGGTCCTCACGGCCAAGCAGATCTTCGAGCGCTACGCGCCCGCCAAGGACGACCCTGCCGAGATGCTCAAGCAGATCGTCATGGAGTCGCACCTGATGATCAAGCTCACCGCCATCACTGCCGAAGAAGAGCCGCACAGCACGATCGCGGCGTACCTGATCGGACCCGAGCGCGAGTGCGACTACGTGCACGCCGGCGATTCACGCGTGTACCACTTTCGCGGCTCCGAGATGATCACCCGCACCACCGACCACTCGTACGTGCAACGGCTGATCAGCGAAGGCAAGATCACCGAGGAGCAGGCCAACACCCATCCGCAAGGCAACCTGCTGACCGGGTGCCTGGGCACGCAGAACGACCCGCCGCTGGCCACCGCGCGCGTCGACAAGCTCGCCGTGGGCGACACGATGCTCGCCTGCAGCGACGGCTTGTGGCACTACTTCAGCCCCAAGGAGCTGGGCGCCATCGTGCATGCACTGCCGCCGCGCGAAGCCAGCGAGATGCTGGTCAGCAAGGCTCGCCAGCGCGCACGCGGCGCCGGCGACAACCTGTCGCTGGCGCTGGTCCGCATTGATCCCCTGAGCTAAGGCGCCGAGGCCTTCGGCACCGGCAACGGTGCAGCGGGCACCTTGCCGTCTTCGCGTTCCTGCTGATTGCGGCGGCGCACTGCTTCTTCGTGCGCGGCGGCGCGTTCGCGCCTGAGCCGCGCCCTCTCGGCGCGCTGCCTGGCGGCGGCCGCCTCGGCCGCCTCTTCTTGCGGCGTGCGCGGTTCGGCGCGGCGCGAGGGCCGCTGCGCGCCGGCCACCGGTGCGATCTCGCGCGGCTCGCGCAGCCGCATGTCGGGCGCCGACGCGGCAGCACGGGCCGCAGCGGCCTGCTGCTTCTGCGCGATACGCTGGCGCCTCTCTTCAGCGCGGCGACGGCGCTGGGCGTCGTCGAGCGACGCTTCTTCGCGCGCGATGCGGTCGAGCGTGCCGCGACGCTCGGATTTGGCCTCGTTGATGCAGCCGGTGACCGCGAACGCCTTCTGGCACTCGCGCACCGCCGCGTCGTAGCGCGCCTGCGCGGCCGCGCGTTCCGCCGCAAGGCGCTCGCGCCGCGGCGCCTCGTCGGCCGGCGCATCGGCGCTCCCGGCAGGCAGCGCGAGGCCGAGCGCGCAGCCAACAAGCAAGGCATTGAAACGGGGGCTCATGTGATCGACGTCTCGACGGTGCGCCGCTGCAGCGCCAGGTAAGCCGGCGACTGCATCTCCAGCAGCCGCGATACTGTGCGCGGAAACTCGTGCGCGAGCGGACCGCCTTCGTACAACGCCTCAGGCGGCACGACAGCCGACATGATGAGCTTGACGCGCCGGTCGTACAAGACGTCGACCAGCAACGTGAAACGGCGCGCCTCGCTGGCCAGGCGCGGCGGCATCTGCGGCACGTCGGACAGCAGCACGGTGTGGAACTGCTGCGCCAGCTCCAGGTAGTCGTTCTGCGAGCGGGGGCCGCCGCACAACGTGCGGAAATCGAACCACACCACGCCGCCGGCACGCCGCCGGGCGCGCAGCTCGCGCTGCTCGATGCGCAGCACCGGATCTTCGTCGCGCGCCTCGGCCAGCCGCTCGAACGCGCTTTGCATCGCCGCGTCGGCATCCGGGCCCAAAGGATGGTGGTACATCGACAGCGCCTGCAGGGTCACACGCCGGTAGTCGGTGCCGTTGTCGACGTCGATCACTTCGAGCTTGTCCTTCAGCAGCTCGATCGCCTGCAGGATGCGATCGCGGTGCAAACCGTTGGGATACAGCGCGTCGGGATGGAAGTTCGACGTCGTCACGATCGACACCCGGTTGGCGAACATCGATTCGAGCAGCCGGTGCAGTATCATCGCATCGGTGACGTCGGCGACGTGGAACTCGTCGAAGCAGATCAGCCTGTGGCGCCGCGCGATCTGCCGCCCAAGCTCCTGCAGCGGATCGGGCGTGCCCTTCAAATCCTGCAGCTCGCGGTGCACCTCGCGCATGAACTCATGGAAGTGCAGCCGCGTCTTGCGCGTCAGCGGCACGGCCTGGAAGAAGCAGTCCATCAGGAAGCTCTTGCCGCGACCGACGCCGCCGTGCATGTAGACGCCGCGCGGGATCGGCGGGCGCACCAGCAGCTTGGTCACCGCGTTGCTGCGCCGTGCCTTGTAGTCGGCCCATTCGTTCTCGCAACGCTCCAGCGCATCAATGGCGCGCAGTTGCGCCGGATCGCTCGCGTAGCCGCGTTCGGCGAGCGTGCGTTCATAGAGCTCGCGAACCCCCATCTCAGTCGGCGCTGGGCCGCTCCCGAGCCGACTGAGCGCCCCCTGGGGGGGCAGCGAGCGAAGCGAGCGTGGGGGCTACCAACTTCTAGAGGTTCAAGGTTCGCTTGTCAACGGCCAACGCCGCTTCCTTCGTCGCCTCGCTCAGCGACGGGTGTGCGTGACAGATGCGCGCGATGTCTTCCGACGACGCCTTGAACGACATCGCCACCACCGCCTCGCTGATCAGCTCGGAGGCGAACGGGCCGATGATGTGCACGCCGAGGATCTCGTCGGTCTTGGCGTCGGCGATGAACTTGACGAAGCCGGTGGTGTCGCCCAGCGCCCGCGCGCGGCCGTTGGCCATGAACGGGAACTGGCCGGTCCGGTAGGCGCGGCCCGCTGCCTTGAGCTGTGCCTCGGTCTGTCCCACCCACGCGATCTCGGGCGATGTGTAGATCACCCACGGGATGGTGTTGAAGTCCACGTGGCCATGCTGTCCGGCGATGCGCTCGGCCACCGCAACGCCCTCTTCCTCGGCCTTGTGCGCCAGCATCGGGCCGCGCACCACGTCGCCAATCGCCCACACGCCGGGCAGGTTGGTACGGCACTCGTCGTCCACCACGATGGCGCCGCGCTCATCGAGCTTCAGGCCCACGCTCTCTGGGTTCAGGCCCGCTGTGTGCGGCACGCGCCCGATCGAGACGATCAGTCGCTCGACCTCCAGCGTGGCCGCAGCGCCCTTAGCATCGTTATAGGTCACCGTGACGGACTTCTTCGCGACCTTGACGTCGGTGATCTTGACGCCGAACTGCAGCTTCAAGCCCTGTTTGGTGAAGACCTTCAGCGCCTCCTTTGCCACCGACTCGTCGGCCATGCCGAGCAGACCGGGCAAAGCTTCGAGCACCGTCACTTCGGCCCCGAGCCGGCGCCAGACCGAGCCCATCTCGAGGCCGATCACGCCGGAGCCGACCACACCGAGCGTCTTGGGGACCTGGGCGATGCGCAACGCGCCGTCATTGGACAGGATGCGGTCCTCATCGAATGCCACACCGGGCAACTGGCGCGGGCTCGACCCGGTGGCGACGATGACCTGCCTGGCACTGAGCGTTTCGCTCGTGGCACCGGCCACTGCAATCTCGTAGCCGCCGTCGGCAGCCTTCAAGAACGAGCCCTTGCCATGGAAGAACGCGACCTTGTTCTTCTTGAACAAGTAGACGATGCCGTCGTTGTTCTGCTTGACGACTGTGTCCTTGCGCGCCAGCAGCTTCTTCAGGTCGAGCTTCAGATCGCCGACGTGGATGCCGTGGTCGGCAAAGTGGTGCCCGGCGTGCTCGAAGTGCTCGCTCGATTGCAGCAGCGCCTTGCTCGGGATGCAGCCGATATTGGTGCAGGTCCCGCCCGGCGCCGGTCCGCCTTTTTCGTTCTTCCAGTCGTCGATGCACGCGGTCTTCAGGCCCAACTGCGCGGCGCGGATCGCCGCGATGTAGCCGCCGGGGCCGCCGCCGACGACGACGACGTCGAATGCTTGTGTCATTGCGGTCAGTCCCGACGGGCCGCCCCGAGGGGCTGATGCGCCCCCTCGGGGGGCAGCGAACGAAGTGAGTGTGGGGGCATGTGGATTCTCAGATGTCGAACAGCAGACGCGCGGGATCCTCCAGCGCCTCCTTGATCGCGACCAGGCTCAACACCGCCTCGCGCCCATCGATGATGCGGTGGTCGTAGCTCATCGCCAGGTAGTTGACCGGCCGCACGACCACCTGGCCGTTCTCGACCACGGCGCGGTCCTTGGTGGCATGCACGCCGAGAATCGCGCTCTGCGGCGGATTGATGATCGGCGTGGAGAGCATCGAGCCGAACACGCCGCCGTTGCTGATGCTGAACGTGCCCCCGGTCAGCTCCTCGATGCCCAGCTTGCCGTCGCGCGCCTTGACGCCGAACTCGGCGATCTTCTTCTCGATGTCGGCAAAGCTCATCTGGTCGGCATTGCGCAAGATCGGCACCACCAGGCCGCGCGGCGAGCCCACGGCAATGCCGATGTCGAAGTAGCCGTGATAGACGATGTCGGTGCCGTCAACGCTGGCGTTGACCACGGGATAACGCTTCAGCGCCGCGACCGCTGCCTTGACGAAGAAGCTCATGAAGCCCAGCTTGACGCCGTGCTCCTTCTCGAACTTCTCCTGAAAGCGCTTGCGCATCTCCATCAGCGGGGCCATGTTGACCTCGTTGAAGGTGGTGAGAATCGCATTGGTCGCCTGCGACTGCAGCAGGCGCTCGGCCACCCGGGCGCGCAGGCGCGACATCGGTACGCGCTGTTCGGGCCGGTCGCCGAGGTTCATGCTGACCGGTGCGGCCACGGCAGGCAATGCAGGCGCCGGCGCCGGCACGGCCGCCGGCGCAGGCGCCTTGGCCGGTGCCGCAGGCCGCGTTGCGGCGGCGAGCACGTCGCCCTTGGTGATGCGCCCGTCCTTGCCCGTGCCTTCGACCGAACCGGGCGCAATCCCCTGATCGGCCATCAGTTTGGCGGCGGCGGGCATCGCGACACCGGCCTTGCTGCCGCCGGCAGCAGCAGGCGCCGGCGCAGGGGTAGACGGCGCGGCCGGTGCGGAGGCGGCGGCCGCCGGTGCGGTCGCGCCGGCCTTGGCTTCGGTGTCGATGCGTGCGATCAGCTGGTCGCTGGTGACGGTGCCGCCATCGGGCACCACGTGCTCGGCGAGCACGCCGTCGGCCGGTGCCGGCACCTCCAGCACGACCTTGTCGGTCTCGATCTCGATCAGGATCTCGTCCATTGCCACGGCATCGCCGGGCTTCTTCTTCCACTGCAGCAGCGTGGCCTCGGCCACCGATTCCGACAGTTGCGGAACCTTCACTTCAACGATTGCCATGAACTTTCTCTTGTTGGTCGGGACCACGCGATGCCCGGACACCGAGGGCCCGGACGCACGCGCGATGCACGAACGGCACCGCAGCCGCGGCGTTCACTTGGTGAGAACGAAGCCCTTGAGCTTGCCGAGCGCCTGCTCCAGCAGCGCCTTCTGCTGCTCCTGGTGCAGGTGCGCATAGCCAACGGCGGGTGAGGCCGATGCCGGGCGCCCGGCATAGCCCAGGCGCTGTCCGTCGCCCATGTTCTCGTGGAGGTAGTGCTGCACGAAGAACCAGGCACCTTGATTCTGCGGCTCGTCCTGGCACCACACCACCTCGCTGGCGTTGGGAAAACGCTTCATCTCGGCGGCGAACGCCTTGTGCGGGAACGGATAGAGCTGCTCCACGCGCAGAACGGCCACATCCCATGCCTTGCGCTGGTCGCGGTACTTGATGAGGTCGTAGGCCACCTTGCCCGAGCAGGCGATCACGCGCTTGACCTTGTCGGCCTCGACTTCGGCGCGCACCGGGCCGATCACCGTCTTGAACTCGCCCTTGGTGAACTCGGACAACGGCGACGTGGCGTCCTTGGCACGCAGCAGCGACTTCGGCGTCATGATGACGAGCGGCTTGCGGAACTGACGCACCATCTGCCGCCGCAGCAGGTGGAAGATCTGGCTCGCCGTGGTCGGCTGCACCACCTGCATGTTGTGGTCGGCCGCCAGTTGCATGAAGCGCTCGAGCCGCGCCGAGCTGTGCTCGGGCCCCTGGCCCTCGTAGCCATGCGGCAGCATCAGTGTCAGGCCGTTGACGCGGCCCCATTTGACCTCGCCGGAGGCGATGAACTGGTCAATCACCACCTGGGCGCCGTTGGCAAAGTCGCCGAACTGCGCCTCCCAGATCACCAGCGTGTTGGGATCGGCGCTGGCATAGCCGTACTCGAAGCCGAGCACCGCCTCCTCGGACAGGATCGAGTCGATCACGACGAACGGCGCCTGGTTGTCCGCCACGTGCTCCAGGGGCGTGTAGGTGCCGGTGTCCCACTTCTCGCGGTTCTGGTCGTGCAGCACCGAATGACGGTGCGTGAAGGTGCCGCGGCCGCAGTCTTCGCCCGACAGGCGCACGGCATAGCCGCTGGCCACCAGCGACGCATAGGCCAAGTGCTCGCCCATGCCCCAGTCGACGTTGATCTCGCCGCGGCCCATCGCGGCGCGGTCGGCCAGCACCTTCTCGACCAGCGGATGGACCTTGAAGTTGCTCGGCACGGTGGTGATGCGCTCGGCCAGGCGCTTGATCTCGGCCAGCGGCAGTGCGGTATCTGCCGAATCGGTCCACTTCTTGCCGAGGAACGGCGCCCAGTCGACCGCGTACTTGCTCTTGAAGTTGGTCAGCACCGGGTCGACCGTGTGCTTGCCAGCGTCGAACGCGGCGCGCAGCTCCTTGACCATCTTGTCGGGGCCGTCGGCCGGCAGGATGTTCTGCGCCACCAGCCTCTCGCCGTAGAGCTTGCGTGTGCCGGGGTGCGCCGCGATCTTCTTGTACATCAGCGGCTGCGTCAGGCTCGGCGTGTCCTGCTCGTTGTGGCCGAGCTTGCGGAAGCAGATGATGTCGACCACCACGTCCTTCTTGAACTGCTGGCGGTAGTCGAGCGCGAGCTGGGTGCACAGCACCACCGCTTCGGGATCGTCGCCGTTCACGTGCAGCACCGGCGCTTCGATCATCTTGACGACGTCGGAGCAGTACAGCGTGGAGCGCGAGTCGCGTGGGTCGCTGGTCGTGAAGCCGATCTGGTTGTTGATGACGATGTGCACCGTGCCACCGGTGTAATAGCCGCGCGTCTGTGCCAGCGCCAGCGTTTCCATCACCACGCCCTGGCCGGCGAACGCCGCGTCGCCATGCACCAGCACCGGCAGCACCTGATCGCCCAGCTTGTCGCCCCGCCGGTCCATGCGCGCCTTGACCGAGCCTTCGACCACCGGGTTGACGATTTCGAGGTGGCTCGGGTTGAACGCCAGGCTCAGGTGCACCGGGCCGCCCGGCGTGGAGATGTCGCTCGAGAAGCCCTGGTGGTACTTGACGTCGCCGGCCGGCAGGTGCTCGGGCGCGGTGTGCTCGAACTCGGCGAACAGGTCCTTGGGCATCTTGCCCAGCGTGTTGACCAGCACGTTGAGGCGCCCGCGGTGCGCCATGCCGATCACGATCTCCTGCACGCCCTTGGCGCCGGCACGCTGCACCAGCTCGTTCATGCTGGCGATGAAGCTCTCGCCGCCTTCGAGCGAGAAGCGCTTCTGGCCGACGTACTTGGTGTGCAGGAAGCGCTCCAGACCCTCGGCCGCGGTGAGCTTGTCGAGGATGTCGACCTTCTGCTCGTTGCTGAAGCTCGCCTTGCTGCGTATGGACTCCAGCCGTTCCTGCCACCAGCGCTTCTCGGCGGGCTCGGTGCAGTGCATGAACTCCGCGCCGATCGTGCCGCAGTAGGTCTCGCGCAGCGCCTGCAGGATCTCGCGCAGCGTCTGCTGCTCGGCCTTGGTGAAGTAGGTGTTGGTGGCGCTGAAAGTGATGTCCATGTCACTTTCAGTCAGGTCGTAGAAGGCGGGCTCCAGCTCCGGGATGCGCGGGCGCTCGGTGCGCTTGAGGGGATCGAGATCGGCCCAGCGCGCGCCGAGCGAACGGTAGGCCGCGATCAGCGACTGCACGTGCACCTGCTTGCGCGCCACCGCCAGCTCGCTGGCGCTGGCCTTGAGCGCGAACGCGTTGGCCTTGGCACGCTGCGCGAAGGACTCCACGACCGGTGCGTGGGCCACGTCGCGGCTCAGCGTGCCGTCGGACGACGGCACGTTTTGCAGGTTGTCGAAGTAGGTGCGCCAGTTGTCCGGCACGCTGCCCGGGTTGTCGAGGTAGGCCTCGTAGAGTTCCTCGACATAAGGGGCATTGCCCCCGAACAGGTACGAGTTCGACCTGTACTGCTGCATCATCTTTCGCTCACCTTTCGCCCGCGGTTTCCACAGGCTTCGATGGGTTCAACAACCTTCCGCGGCCCGGCTTGGCCGGTTGGCGGACTAGCGAGCCGCCTTGCTGGCCTGCGGCCAACAAGGGGACACACGGAAGACCTAGCGCTTCATGGGCGAGCACTGTAGCACCGCCGGGTTCCCCTTCCATGACAAGACATATGCCGACATGCACGGGAAAGACGGCGCATTTGACGGCAATCGCCCGCGCTGCGGCGGGCAAAGTCCTGCGTCGATGGCGTCCAAGACGATCTGGCTGCACCGGAACGCACCGCCCAAGCCCACGCTCGGCGAGGCGTGCACCGGTTGCGGCGTGTGCTGCGCCTGCGAACCGTGCCCCGCGGGAATGCTGCTGACGCTGCGCCGGCGTGGCCGCTGCCGCATGCTGCGCTTCGACTCGGCGCTCGCACGCTACCGCTGCGCCCTGATGCCCCCGCTGAGCGGCACATGGCTGCAGCGCCTGCAGCGGGCGCTGGCGGCACGTTGCATCGGCGCTGGCCTGGGTTGCGACAGCACCGTCGAGGCCATTGCGCCGCCGGACGTGCGGCGGTCCGGCGCTTCTGAGGGCTAATCCGGTCGGCGCGGGCTGCGTCGCGCGTCTACGATGACGGTTCCATCCGAACTAGGAGCACTCCCCATGAGACTGAAGGCCTGCTTGGCCGCTGCTGCGCTGTCGCTCGCCGTCGCCGCGCCGGTCCAAGCCACCAACCTGCGATGGGCGGCGCAAAACGACATCCTGACGCTCGACCCGCACTCGCAGAACCATGCGACGACCAACGCCATCCTGATGCACGCCTACGAGGGGCTGACCCGCTACAACGAAAAGTACGAGGTTGAGCCCTGCCTGGCCACCAAATGGACGTACATCAGCCCGACGCAGGTGCGCTTCGAGCTGCGCAAGGGTGTCAAATTCCATGACGGCTCGCCGTTCACGGCCGACGACGTGGTGTTCAACTTCGGCCGCATCCGCCAGCCGCAAGGCACGATGGCGGTCTACGTCACCGGCATCAGCGACGTCAAGAAGGTCGACGACCACACGGTTGACCTGATCCTGGCGGCACCCAACCCCATCCTGCTGCGCAACATCATCGACTTCCGCATGATGAGCAAGATCTGGGCGGAGAAGAACAAGACCACGAACGTGCAGGACTACAAGGCCAAGGAAGAGAACTTCGCGTCGCGCAACGTCAACGGAACCGGCCCGTACAAGATCCTGAGCTGGCAGCCCGAGTCCCGCATCGCGATGGCCATCAACGACGCCTGGTGGGACAAGCACAAGGGCAACGTGACGCAGGTGCTGTACACGCCGATCAAGAGCGATTCCACGCGCGTGTCGGCGCTGCTGTCGGGCGACGTCGACATGGTGACCGACGTGCCGACGCAGGACATCGACAAGCTGCGTGCCGACAAGAAGCTCAAGGTGATCGACGGCCCCGAGGTGCGCACCATCTTCATCGCGCTCGACCAGGGCAGCAACGAGCTGAAGTACTCCAACGTCAAGGGCAAGAACCCGTTCAAGGACAAGCGCGTGCGCGAGGCCCTGAACATCGCGATCGATCGCGAGGCGATCAAGCGCAGCATCATGCGGGGACTGTCGGTGCCAGCCAACATCATGGTCGCGCCCGGCGTCAACGGCTACAGCGCCGAACTCGACAAGCCCTTGAAGGCCGACGTCGCGAAAGCCAAGAAGCTGCTCGCCGATGCCGGCTACCCGCAGGGCTTCGAGTTCCAGCTCAACTGCCCGAACAATCGCTACGTCAACGACGAGAAGATCTGCGTGGCGCTGGTGTCGATGTGGGCCAAGGTCGGTGTCAACGTCAAGCTGAATGCCGAGTCGATGGCCACCTTCATCCAGAAGGTGCAGAACTTCGACACCTCGGCCTACCTGCTCGGCTGGGGCGTGGCCACCTACGACGGCCAGTACTCGCTGCAGTCGCTCGTCCGCACGCGCACCAGCGGCGCCGACGGCAACTTCAACTTCGCCAAGGTGAGTGATGCCAAGATCGACCAACTGGTCGATGCGATGAAGACCGAGACCGACGTCGCCAAGCGCAACGGCATGATCCGCGACGCGCTGGTGCGCACGCGCGACGAGTTCCTGTACGTGCCGCTGCACCACCAGATCCGCCCATGGGCGATGATCCAGGGCGTCAGCACGGTGCACCGCTCCGACGATCGCCCGGAGGCGCGCTTCACGTCGATCAAGGCTGGCGGCGCGCAGTGACGCCGGGCTCTTCGGAGCCAGCTGTCCATGAACGGGCTCTTCGGAGCCCGTTTTTTCTCCGGCCGGCGCTTCACTTCGCCTGCCCGGCGTGAGCCGGCCAAACGGGCCGGACGGCTGATTTCATGCTGGGGGTGTGCGCCGCACGTCCGAGCGCGACAATCGCTGCATGGGCACCCGCACCACGATCGAACCGTTCTTCGACCCGGCCACCGGCACCGTGAGCTACGTGGTGTGGGACAACACCACTCGGGCGGCGGCGATCGTCGACCCGGTGCTGGACTTCGAGCTCCGCTCCGGCCGCACGCAAACGCTGTCGGCCGACCGCATCATCCAATACGCCCGCAAGGCCGACCTGAGCGTGCAGTGGATCCTCGAGACGCATGCGCATGCAGACCATTTGTCGAGCGCGCGCTACATCCAGGGCGTGCTCGGCGGCCGCATTGCCATCGGAGAGAACATCCGCCTGGTGCAGGCTGTGTTCAAGAAACTCTACAACCTCGAGCGTACGTTCCTGCCAGACGGCAGCCAGTTCGACCATCTGTTCAAGGACGGCGAGGTGTTCCTGCTCGGCGGCGTGCAGGTCACGGCGCTTCTGGTGCCGGGCCACACGCCGGCGGACATGGCCTATGTGCTCGACGGCGCCGTGTTCGTCGGCGACACGCTCTTCATGCCCGACGTCGGCAGCGCGCGCGCCGATTTTCCCGGTGGCGACGCGACCACGCTGTACCGCTCGATGCGGCGCATCCTCGACCTGCCGCCGCAGACGCGTCTGTTCGTCTGCCACGACTACCCGCCGCCCGGCCGCGGGCCCGCGTGGGAGACCACGGTGGCCGAACAGCGCGCCAAGAACATCCATGTGCACGACGGCATCAGCGAGGCGCAGTTCGTCGCGATGCGCACCGCGCGCGACGCCACCCTCGAAGTGCCGACGCTGATCCTGCCGTCGATCCAGGTCAACGTTCGCGCCGGGCAGTTGCCGCCGCCCGACGACAACGGCGTGTCCTACCTGCGCATCCCGCTCAACGTGCTGGGAGCGCGTTCCTGACGACGCGGCCGCCCTGCACGATCAGCCGGATGCCCTCGCCGGGCCGGATCAGCATCGAAAGCTCACGCGTCGGATCGCCGTCGACCAGCAGCACATCGGCCCACGCGCCGGCCACGAGCTCGCCGATCCGGCCTTCTTCGCGCATCAGCTGCGCCGCGGTGAGAGTGGCACTTTGCAGGGCCTGCACCGGGCTCATCGCCGGCAGTCGCAAGTGGAACTCGCCGGACTGCCGCTCGTGCATGTGCCCCAGCAGATCGGTGCCGAACACGACAGGAACCCCGGACGCCATCGCGATGCGCACCGCGTCGATGCCTCGCGCGGCCACGGTGTCGAGCTTCTCCAGCATCGAGGCCGACCAGCCGAGTCGTGCGCCCTCATCGGCGAGCGCGGCGTAGGTTGACAGCGTCGGCACGAGGAACGCACCTTCGGTCTTCATCACCTTGGCGGTCGCTTCGTCGATCAGGTTGCCGTGCTCGATCGAACGCACCCCGGCCTGCACCGCGCGCGTCACCGCTCGCGGCGAGTAGGCATGCGCCATCGCATAGAGGTTGGCCGCCTCGGCTTCCTCGCACGCGGCCTTCAGCTCGTCTATGGAGAACTGCGTGCCTTCGAGCGGATCGGTCGGGCTTGAGATGCCGCCGCCGGCCATGATCTTGATCTGGTTGGCACCGTTGCGCACCTGCTCGCGCACCGCGCGGCGCACTTCGCCCACGCCATCGGCGATCGCTCCGATCAGGCCCAGACCGGCACAGGTGCAGAACATCTCCTTCGTGCGCACGCCTTTGGGCCGCATGTCGGCATGGCCACCGGTCTGCGACACCGGGAAGCCGGCAATGAACAGGCGCGGCCCTTCGAACAAGCCCTTGGCCACGGCCTCCTGCAGGCCAAAGTCGGCACCGGCCGCGTCGCGCACGGTGGTGAAGCCTCGCATCAGCATGTCGCGCAGGATGCGGCTCGATTCGGCCACCACCAGCGACGGCGCCTTCAGCGCCAGCCCGACGAGGTCGTGCGACGACGCCACCACGTGCACGTGGGCGTCGATCAGGCCGGGCAATGCGACGCGGCCGCCGCCGTCGATCCGCTGCGCATCGGCCACCTGACGCGGTTCGGCCGTGACTTCGGCGATGCGGCCATCCTCGATGACGATGCGCGACGGCGGCAACAACTCGCCGCGGCGGCTGTCGAACGGCCGCACGTTGTCCAGCAGCAGCCGCTTCATCGGCTCAGGGCTCGCCCGGCCGCCCGCTGAGAGGCCGATCCCCCTTGGTGGCTGCGGGCGCAGAGAGCCACAGGGTCACACCAGACCTCAGGCCGGAACGGCGGCGGGGGCGAAACGCTCGCGCGCGGCCTCGTACTCGCGCTGGAGCCGCGCCACCAGCTCGCGCGTGGGAACCACGGCCTTGATCGCCGAAATGCCCTGGCCACAGCCCCAGATGTCTTTCCAGGCCTTGCCCTTCGAACCGTCGCCACCGCCGAAATTCATCTTGCTGACGTCGCCGTCGGGCAGGTTGTCCGGATCCATTCCGGCGTTGCGGATCGACGGCTTCAGGTAGTTGCCGTGCACACCGGTGAACAGGCTCGAGTAGACGATGTCGTCGCTCGTGCAATCGACGATGCACTGCTTGTACGCATCGATCGCGCGCGCCTCGTGCGTGGCGATGAAGGCCGAGCCGATGTAGGCGAGGTCGGCGCCCATTGCCTGCGCGGCCAGGATCGCGCTGCCGTTGGCGATCGCGCCCGACAGCGCGATCGGCCCGTCGAACCATTCGCGGATCTCCTGCACCAGCGCAAACGGGCTCTTGACGCCGGCATGGCCCCCGGCCCCGGCGGCCACCGCGATCAGCCCGTCGGCGCCCTTGTCGATGGCCTTGTGGGCAAAGGTGTTGTTGATGATGTCGTGCAGCACGATGCCGCCCCAGCCGTGCACCGCGTCGTTCACGTCGGTGCGCGCGCCGAGGCTGGTGATCACGATCGGCACCCTGTACTTGGCGCACATCGCCATGTCGTGCTCCAGCCGGTCGTTGCTCTTGTGCACGATCTGGTTGATGGCGAACGGCGCCGCCGGCTGGTGGGGGTGCTGGCGGTTCCATGCCGCCAAGCCCTCGGTGATCTCGGCCAACCATTCGTCGAGTTGTTCGGCCGGCCGCGCATTCAGCGCCGGCATCGAACCGACGATGCCCGACGTGCACTGCGCGATCACGAGCTTGGGGTTGCTGATGATGAAGAGCGGCGCGCCGATGACCGGCAGCGGCAGGTTCGCGAGCAACGGTGGCAGCGCCATGTTCAGAAGGCCTCCAAGGCCATGCCGGTGACCCCAGCGGCGCCTTCGACGATGCTGTCGCGAACGCCCGGAACCCGGCTGAGGATGTGATCCGCGTAGAAACGTGCGGTCTGGATCTTCGCGCGCATGAAATCAGCCTGTTCGCCCGCGGTGAGCCGGTCTTCGGCCACCAGCAGCGCGCGCGCCATCTGCCAGCCGGCCATCAGGTTGCCCGCCAGCATCAGGTACGGCACGCTGCCGGCGAACACCGCATTCGGGTCGCTCTTGCCTTGCTCGACGACGAAGCCGACCACGTCGAGGAACGCCTGGCGCCCGGCGCGCAGCCGCTTGAGCATCGCGCGCGCGTGATCGGACGTGCGCTGGCCGAGTTCCGCCTCGGTGTGTTCGATCTGCGCCGCGATCGCCCGCGCCACCGCGCCACCGTCGCGCGCGGTCTTGCGGCCGACCAGATCGTTGGCCTGGATCGCGGTGGTGCCTTCATAGATGGTGAGGATCTTGGCATCGCGGTAGTGCTGCGCCGCGCCGGTCTCCTCGATGAAGCCCATGCCGCCATGCACCTGCACGCCCAGGCTCGCCACCTCGAGGCTCATCTCGGTGCTGTAGCCCTTGATCAGCGGCACCATGAACTCGTAGAAGGCCTGGTTGCGCTTGCGCTGGTCGGCGTCGGGGTGCGCGTGCGCGGCGTCATACGCCGCGGCGCCCACCAGCGCCATCGCGCGGCAGCCTTCGATGTAGGCGCGCATCGTCATCAGCATGCGCTTCACGTCCGGGTGATGGATGATGGCGGCAGCGCGCGGCAACGAGCCATCGACCGGGCGGCTCTGCACGCGCTCGCGCGCATAAGCCACGGCGCGCTGGTAGGCACGTTCCGCCACGGCAATGCCCTGCACGCCCACCGCGTAACGCGCGGCGTTCATCATGATGAACATGTACTCGAGGCCACGGTTCTCCTGGCCGATCAGGTAACCGACGGCACCTCCGTGGTCACCGTACTGCAGCACCGCTGTCGGGCTGGCCTTGATACCCAGCTTGTGCTCGATGCTGACGCAGTGCACGTCGTTGCGACTGCCGTCGGCCAGAACCTTCGGACAGAGGAACAATGAGATGCCCTTCACGCCCTCGGGCGCGCCGGCAACGCGCGCCAGCACGAGATGGACGATGTTGTCGGCCATGTCGTGTTCGCCATACGTGATGAAGATCTTGGTGCCGAAGATCCTGTAGCTGCCGTCGGGTTGCGGCTCGGCGCGCGTGCGAACCAGCGACAGATCGGACCCCGCCTGCGGCTCGGTGAGGTTCATGGTGCCGGTCCACTCTCCCGAGATCATCTTCGGGATGTAGTCTTGCTGCTGCTCGGGTGTGCCGGCGGTAAGCAAGGCCTCGATCGCGCCATCGGTCAACAGCGGACACAGCGCGAAGCTGAGGTTGGCGCTGTTGAGCATCTCGCCGCAAGCCGCGCCAATGGTCTTGGGCAAGCCCTGTCCGCCGTACTGCGATGGATGCTGCAGCCCTTGCCAGCCGCCCTCGCCGAACTGCTTGAACGCCGCCTTGAAGCCTGGCGTGGTGCGGACCATGCCGTCCTTCCAGGACGACGGGTCGGTGTCGCCGGCGCGGTCGAGCGGCGCGACCACGTTCTCGTTGAAGCGCGCGCATTCCTCGAGCACCGCCTGCGCCGTATCGAGGCCGGCCTCCTCGAAACCCGGCAACATGGACACCGCCTCGAGCCTCGCCAGTTCCTTCATCACGAACAACATGTCGGTGATGGGCGCGCGGTATGTCATGACACGACTCCCACTGAGTGCCGGCACCGTGCGCGGCTGCCGGCGAAGCGTCAACAACGGCGGCGCAGAATCAGAGCGCCTTCACCAGCTCGGGTACCGCAGCGAACAGATCGGCCTCCAGGCCGTAATCGGCCACGCTGAAGATCGGCGCCTCGGGGTCCTTGTTGATCGCGACGATGACCTTGCTGTCCTTCATGCCGGCCAGATGCTGAATGGCACCGGAGATCCCGCAGGCGATGTACAGCTGAGGCGCCACGATCTTGCCGGTCTGGCCGACCTGCCAGTCATTGGGTGCATAGCCGGCATCCACTGCGGCGCGGCTCGCGCCCAGCGCGGCGCCGAGCTTGTCGGCCAGCGGCGTCAGCACCTCGTTGAACTTGTCGCTCGAACCCATCGCACGGCCGCCCGAGACGATGATCTTGGCCGCGGTCAGCTCCGGCCGGTCGAGCTTGACGATCTCGGCGTTGACGAAGCTCGACAAGCCGCTGTCGGCCACGGCCGCCAGGCTCTCGACGGCGGCGCTGCCGCCTTCGGCCGGCGCAGCGTCAAAGGCCGTGGTGCGCACGGTGATCACCTTGATCGGGTCGCTGCTCTGCACCGAGGCGATCGCGTTGCCGGCATAGATCGGGCGCTCGAAGGTGTCGGCACTGATCACCTTGGTGGCATCGCTGATTTGCGCCACATCGAGCAGCGCGGCCACACGCGGTGCCACGTTTTTGCCGTGCGCGGTGGCCGGGAACAGGATGTGGCTGTAGTTCTGGGCGATCGCGAGCACCTGGGCGGCGACGTTCTCGGCCAGCTGTTCGGCCAGGCTCGGGGCCTCGGCGTGCAGCACCTTGGCCACGCCGATGATCTTGGCGGCGGCCTGCGCCGCGCCCGATGCATTGTGGCCGGCCACCATCACGTGCACGTCGCCCCCGCAAGCCGCGGCGGCGGTCACGGTGTTGAGCGTCGCGCCTTTCAGGGTGCCATGGTCGTGTTCGGCAATGACGAGGACGCTCATTCAGATCACCTTGGCTTCGTTCTTCAGCTTGGTCACCAGCGTGGCGACATCGGGCACCTTCACGCCGGCGCCCCGTTTGGGCGGCTCGCTGACCTTGAGCGTCTTGATGCGCGGAGCCACGTCGACGCCGAGGTCAGCCGGCTTCAGGGTCTCCAGAGGCTTCTTCTTGGCCTTCATGATGTTGGGCAGCGTGACGTAGCGCGGCTCGTTCAGGCGCAGATCGGTGGTCACCACCGCCGGCAGCTTGAGTTTCAGGGTCTCGAGACCCCCATCGATCTCGCGCGTCACTTGGGCAAAGCCGTTCTCGACCACCACCTTTGACGCGAACGTGGCTTGCGGCAGCTGGGCCAACGCGGCGAGCATCTGGCCGGTCTGATTGTTGTCGTCATCGATCGCCTGCTTGCCCAGGATCACCAGGCCGGGTTGCTCCTTGTCGACCAGAGCCTTCAGCAGCTTGGCCACCGCTAGCGGTTGCAGCTCCTCGGCGGTCTCCACCAGGATCGCGCGGTCGGCGCCGATCGCCATCGCGGTGCGCAGGGTTTCCTGGCACTGCGCAACGCCGCAGCTCACGGCGATGATCTCGGTGGCGATCCCCTTTTCCTTGAGCCGCACGGCTTCTTCGATGGCGATCTCATCGAACGGATTCATGCTCATCTTGACGTTGGCGATGTCCACGCCGCTGCCGTCGGACTTCACGCGCACCTTGACGTTGAAATCGACGACGCGCTTGACGGGTACCAGTACCTTCATGCCACGTTGCTCCTGAAATCGTGCTCGAACGGAATTGCCGATTTTAAGCGGGCGCACGCGCCGCAGCCGCTGCGCCCCGGGCCACGTTGATGGGACGGATGGCGAGCCAGCCCACCACGAAGAACAAGCCCGTCGACACGATAGCGAGTCGGTGATTCCCTGCTGTCAACCACGTGACGAGTCCGTAGGTGAGCGGCCCCACGATCGATGCCAGGCTGGTGGCGAAGGTCCACAGGCCAAAGAACTCGGCCAGCCGGCTCGGCGGCGCAAACACACCAACCATCGCACGGCCGGCGGACTGGCTCGAGCCCATGCACAGGCCGGCGACCACGGCAGCCACCCAGAACAGCGCGGCACTGGTCGCGAGATAGGCGAGCACGGTCATCACCACCCAGCCGATCAGCGTGGCGCCCAGCGCATGCTTGTGTCCGACGCGGTCCTGCAGATAACCGAACGCAAAAGCGCCCAACGCCGCGGCGATGTTGACCAGAAAGATCAGCATCATCGTTTGAATCTGCTCGAAGCCCAGCACCTGCTCGGCGTAAACAGCCGCCAGCGCGATCACGACGGCAATGCCGGCCTGGTAGAAGAAGCCGCACACCATCAGCCAGACAAAGTCGACGTACGAGCGCGCGTCGCGCCAGGTCTGGCGCAGGCGCGCCAGCGATGCGGCCAGCCCCTGGCCCTGCGCGGCTCCAGGCTGCGGCCGCGCGCGCTCCTTGAGCAGCACAAAGGTCACGATCGATGCAGCGCCGTAGACCGCGGCCGTGATCCACATCGTCACCGGCACGAACTGCGTGGCTGTCTGGCCGGCCTTCTGCGCCGACAGCACATAAGCCAGGCTCAAGCCCAGCGTCAGCATGCCGCCGAAGTAGCCGAAGCTCCAGCCCCATCCCGACACGCGGCCGAGCGAATCGGACCGCGCGAGTTCCGGGAGGAACGCCGCGGTCAGCGATTCGCCGTAGGCGTAGAAAAGGTTGGAGAACACGATCAGCACCACGGCGAGCCAGACGTCGCCGCTGCCGACGACGCCGAGTCCGGCCGTCGTGAGCACGCAGGCCAGCGTGGTCAACATCAGCAGTCGCTTCTTGGCTGCGCGCACGTCGGCGTAGGCGCCAAGCGTCGGGATCGTCAACATGCAGATGGCTCGCGACGCCGCGAGCGCGCCGGTCCATGCCAGCGTCGCCCAGGTGGCACCGCCGGCGACCGCGCCAACGAAGTAGGCGTTGAACACCGCCGTCAGCACCACGGTCGTGTAGCCCGAGTTGGCGAAGTCGTACATCGCCCAGCCCAACACCTCGCGGCGGCGCACACCCGGGTTCAGGCTGGTTTGCGAGAACCAGGCGGTCATGCGCTGTCTCCTGTCGGAAAGGACTTCGGTGCCATGCCGCAGCGCGGTCCGCGTGGCTGCGGGGTGCGCCCAACGGGCCGATGCATTGGTGCCCGGAGCGGGGATCGAACCCACATGCCCTCTTTCGAGAGGCGGCGGATTTTAAGTCCGCTGCGTCTGCCAATTTCGCCATCCGGGCGGCCGCGCGATTATCCGCGGGGCGTTCTCGGCGCCCGAGCCGCGCAGGCGTTATGGGACAATTCGGCGCGACGGCGCGATAGCAAAGCGGTTATGCACCGGATTGCAAATCCGTTGAGGCCGGTTCGACTCCGGCTCGCGCCTCCAGACATCGACCCCACAGTGCAAGCCCGCTGCGCTGAAAGCCAGACCCGCGCAGCGACGTGATGGTGGTACCAGAAAGACCAAGGGGAAGCCTTCCGGCTTCCCCTTGGTGCTTCTGCAATCTGGAGCGGGAAACGAGTCTCGAACTCGCGACCTCAACCTTGGCAAGGTTGCGCTCTACCAACTGAGCTATTCCCGCTTCGGGACTGCGCCGACCGGTCGGCTCGGCGCTGAGCGCGGATTATAGCCAGCCCCGCGGGGCTGGCGTTCTTCTTCAGTGCGAGCGCACCTCGCCGCCGAGGGCGGGCTTGTCGGCCTGGGTCGACGGTTCGACCTTGGCCACCTCCTCGTCGGGCAGCGGCTGCGGCGCGGCCGTGAGCGCAACCTCCAGCACTCGATCGATCCAGCGAACCGGCACGATCTCGAGATGGTTCTTCACGTTCTCCGGAATCTCCTGCAGGTCCTTGACGTTCTCTTCCGGAATCATCACGGTCTTGATGCCGCCACGGTGCGCGGCCAGCAACTTCTCCTTCAGGCCGCCGATCGCGGTGACCTCGCCGCGCAGTGTGATCTCGCCGGTCATCGCCACGTCGGCACGCACGGGGATCCCGGTGAGCGCTGAAACGAACGCCGTGGTCATCGCGATGCCCGCGCTCGGACCATCCTTGGGCGTGGCACCGTCGGGCACGTGGATGTGGATATCACGCTTCTCGAACATCTCGTCCTTGATACCCAAGCGTTGAGCGCGGCTGCGCACCACGGATCGAGCGGCCTCGACCGACTCCTTCATCACGTCGCCCAGTGAACCAGTGCGGATGATGTTGCCCTTGCCCGGCATCACCGCCGATTCCACGGTGAGCAGGTCACCGCCCACCTCGGTCCACGCAAGTCCGACGACCTGGCCGACCTGGTTGCGCTTCTCGGCACGACCGAAGTCGAACTTGCGCACGCCGAGGTACTCGTTGAGGTTGTCCTCCTCGACGACCACCTTGCCCTCGGTGGCCTTGAGCTGGATGCCCTTGACCGTCTTGCGGCAGATCTTGGAGATCTCGCGCTCGAGCGAGCGCACGCCGGCTTCGCGCGTGTAGTAGCGGATGATGCCGCGGATCGCGCTCTCGGTGACTTCGAGCTCTTCTTCCTTCACGCCGTTGTTCTTGCGCTGCTTGGGCAACAGGTAGCGCTGCGCAATGTCGACCTTCTCGTCCTCGGTGTAGCCCGACAAGCGGATCACCTCCATCCGGTCGAGCAGCGCCGGCGGGATGTTCATCGAGTTCGACGTCGCCACGAACATCACGTCGCTCAGGTCGAAATCGACCTCCACGTAGTGGTCGCTGAAGGTGTGGTTCTGCTCGGGATCGAGCACCTCCAGCAGCGCCGACGACGGGTCGCCGCGAAAGTCCATGCCGAGCTTGTCGATCTCGTCAAGCAGGAACAGCGGGTTGCGCGTGCCGATCTTGGTGAGGCTTTGCAGCACCTTGCCCGGCATCGAGCCGATATAGGTGCGGCGGTGGCCGCGAATCTCGGCCTCGTCACGCACGCCGCCCAGCGCCATTCGCACGAACTTGCGCCCGGTGGCACGCGCCACGCTCTGGCCGAGCGAGGTCTTGCCGACGCCCGGCGGCCCCACGAGGCACAGGATCGGCGCCTTGACCTTGTCGACGCGCTGCTGCACCGCGAGGTACTCGAGGATGCGTTCCTTGACCTTCTCGAGGCCCGCGTGGTCCTCGTTGAGCACCTCTTCGGCGTGCCGAAGGTCGTGCTTGATCTTGGTCTTCTTGCTCCACGGCAAGGCAACGAGCGTGTCGATGTAGTTACGCACGACCGTCGCTTCGGCCGACATCGGCGACATCAGCTTGAGCTTCTTCAGCTCGGCGTCGGCCTTCTTGCGTGCCTCCTTGGGCATACGGGCGGCCTTGATCTTCTTCTCGAGCTCCTCCAGGTCGGCGCCCTCTTCGCCGTCGCCGAGTTCCTTCTGGATCGCCTTGACCTGCTCGTTGAGGTAGTACTCGCGCTGGCTCTTTTCCATCTGCCGCTTCACGCGGCCGCGGATGCGCTTCTCGACCTGCAGGATGTCGACCTCGTGCTCCAGCAGCTCAAGCAGCTTCTCGAGGCGCTTGGAAACCGAATCGAGATCGAGCACCGACTGCTTGGCCTCGAGCTTGAGCGGCAGGTGCGCCGCGATCGTGTCGGCCAGACGGCCGGGATCGTCAATGCCGGCAATCGACGTCAGGATCTCCGGCGGGATCTTCTTGTTGAGCTTGACGTATTGATCGAACTGCTGCGTCACCGCGCGGCGCAGCGCCTCGACTTCGGGGGTGGGCTCCCCGGCGGGCTGAATCGGCGACACCTCGGCGACGAAATGCTCGCCGGTGTCGGCGATGTGGCGCGTTTCGGCGCGTTGCAGGCCTTCGACCAGCACCTTCACCGTGCCATCGGGCAGCTTGAGCATCTGGAGGATGCTCGACACGCAGCCGATCGCGAACATGTCTTCCGGACGCGGTTCGTCCTTGCCGGCGGCCTTCTGGGCCACCAGCATGATCTGTCGGCCGGCTTCCATCGCCGCTTCAAGCGCCTTGATTGATTTGGGCCGGCCCACGAACAGCGGGATGACCATGTGCGGGAACACGACCACGTCGCGCAGCGGCAGCAGCGGCAGCGTGATCGGGTCAGGCGGGAGTACGGGATGTCCGGACATGGGGACCTCTCTTTCTCAGGCCGACATGGGGCCCGAGACGGTGAATGCAAGTATCGGCAATCCAGCGCAAAAGTTCAGGCGCTGGCCTTTGCCTGTTCCCGATAGACCAGCAGGGGCTTGCTGCCGTCTTCGACGTTGTGTTCGTCCACCACCACCTTGGCCACACCGTCAAGCGTGGGCAAATCGAACATGGTGTCGATCAGCACGTGCTCCATGATGGAGCGCAGTCCGCGCGCGCCGGTCTTGCGAGCCAGCGCCTTGCGCGCGATGGCGGCGAGTGCGGAGGGCCGCACTTCAAGCTCGACGCCATCCATACCAAACAGCTTCTGATACTGTTTTGTGAGTGCGTTCTTGGGCTCGGTCAGGATGCGCACCAGCGCGTCCTCGGTCAACTCGCCAAGCGTGGCCACCACCGGCAGCCGCCCCACCAGCTCGGGAATGAGCCCGAACTTGATGAGGTCTTCCGGCTCCGTGTCGCGAAACAGGTCGGCCGCGCGCTTTTCGCTCTTGCTGTGCACCGTTGCGCCGAAGCCAATGCCTGAGCGCTCGGTGCGGCTTTGGATCACCTTCTCCAGCCCATCGAATGCGCCGCCGCAAATGAACAGGATGTTGGTCGTGTCGATCTGCAAGAAATCCTGGTTCGGATGCTTGCGGCCGCCCTGGGGTGGGACCGAGGCCATGGTGCCTTCGATCAGCTTGAGCAGCGCCTGCTGCACGCCCTCGCCCGACACGTCGCGCGTGATGCTGGGGTTGTCTGACTTGCGGCTGATCTTGTCGATCTCGTCGATGTAGACGATGCCGCGCTGCGCGCGCTCGACGTCGTAGTTGCAGTTCTGCAGCAGTTTCTGGATGATGTTCTCGACGTCCTCGCCGACGTAGCCCGCCTCGGTCAACGTGGTGGCGTCGGCGATCACAAACGGCACGTTGAGCAGCCGCGCCAGGGTCTGGGCCAGCAGCGTCTTGCCGGAGCCGGTGGGGCCGATCAGCAGGATGTTGCTCTTGGTGAGCTCGACGTCATCCTTGCCGCCGAGGTGCTTGAGCCGCTTGTAGTGGTTGTAGACCGCCACCGACAGCGTGCGCTTGGCGATCTCCTGGCCGATCACGTACTGGTCGAGGATGCCCTTGATCTCCACCGGCGTGGGCAGCTCCGACTTCGCGGCGCGCGTCGCACTCGACTCCGCAGGCGCCTCGTCGCGGATGATGTCGTTGCACAGCTCGATGCATTCGTCGCAGATGAACACCGACGGTCCGGCGATCAGCTTCTTGACCTCGTGCTGACTCTTGCCGCAGAAGCTGCAGTACAGGACCTTCTCGCCAGTGGTGCCCTTCTTCTCGGCCATTGCAGTGTGTACGCGTCCGAATCAGCCGCCCGAATCCCAATAAATCAATGATATGCCATGCATGGCAAACCCCTGTTTGACCGTGACCACAGCCGAGTTCGACCGGTGCCAGGGCCAGCGTGGATTACGCACGCTTGTCGAGCACCTGGTCGATCAGGCCGTAAGTCTTGGCTTCGGCCGGTGACATCCAGTAGTCGCGCTCCATGTCGGCCGCGATCTTTTCCACCGGCTGGCCGGTACGCTCAGCATAGATCCGGTTGAGTTGCTCGCGTGTCTTGAGGATCTCGCGCGCCTGGATCTCGATGTCGGCCGCCTGCCCCTGCGCGCCGCCGGAGGGCTGGTGGATCATCACCCGCGAGTTCGGCAACGCGGCGCGCTTGCCGGCTGCACCGGCCATCAGCAGGAACGAGCCCATGCTGGCCGCCATGCCCAGGCACAGCGTCGAGACATCGGGCTTGATGAACTGCATGGTGTCGTAGATCGACAGGCCCGCGCTCACGCTCCCACCCGGGGAGTTGATGTACAGCGAGATGTCCTTGTCGGGATTCTCGCTCTCCAGGAACAGCAACTGCGCCACCACCAGATTGGCGGTGGCGTCGTTGATGCCCCCCACCAGGAACACGATGCGCTCGCGCAGCAGCCGGCTGTAGATGTCGTAGGCGCGTTCGCCGCGCCCCGACTGCTCGATGACGATGGGCACCATGCCGAGGCCGGTGGTCTCCGAGAAACTCATGTCACTGCTCCATCAGATCGGTGAACGCCAGCTGCTTGTCGACCACCTTGGCCTTGCCGAGCACGTGCTGCGTCACGTTGGACTCCACCACCACCGCCTCCACCTCGGCCATGCGCTTGCGGTCCGACAGGTACCAGCGCATCACCTCAGCGGGCTTTTCGTAGCTTTGCGACAGCTCTTCGATGTGGGACTGCAACTGCTCCGGCTTGGCCTGCAGGCTCTGCTGGCGCACCAGCTCGCCCACCACCAAGCCCAGACGCACGCGCCGCTCGGCCTGCGCCTTGAAGATCTCGGCGGGGATCGGGGCCTTGTCGGCATCCTTCACGCCACGCTGCTTCAGGTCTTCGCGCGCGGAGGCTGTCATGCGGTCGACCTCGGCCGCCACCAGCGAATTGGGCACCTCCAGCTCGGCCAGCTTAACCAGGGCGTCCATCGCCGCCGCCTTGTTGCGCGACAGCACGCGAAACTTGACCTCGCGCTCGAGGTTCTTGCGCACGTCGGCACGCAGCGCCTCGGTGGTGGCCGCGCCGATGCCGAGCGACTTGATGAACGTCTCGTCGACTGTGGGCAGGTGCTGCGCCTCGACCTTCTTCATTGTCACGAGGAAGTCGGCCTCCTTGCCGGCGACGTCCTTGCTGCCGTAGTCGTCCGGGAACTTCAGCGGGAAAGTCTTTGACTGGCCGACCTGCATGCCGCGCACGGCCTTGTCGAACTGCTCGAGCATCTGGCCCTCGCCGATCACGAACGCAAAACCCTCCGCCTTGCCGCCGGCAAAGCCTTCGCCGTCGATCTTGCCTTCAAAGTCGATCGTCACGCGGTCGCCCTCGGCCGCGCCCTCGCTGGCCGGGCGCTGGTTGAACGTGCGACGCTGCTTGCGAAGGATGTCGATGGTGCGATCGATGGCCGCGTCATCGACGTCGCAGCTGACCCGTTCGACTTCGGCCGTAGAAACGTCGCCGATCTTCACGTCGGGGTAGACCTCGAACGTCGCATCGAAGGACACGCTGCCTTCGGGGGCACCTTCCTTGGGCGTGATGCGCGGCATGCCGGCCACGCGCAGCTTGGCCTCGTTGGCCGCCTGCTCGAACGCGGCACCGATCTTGTCGTTCATCACCTCGTACTGCACCGAAGCGCCGTAACGCTGCGCCACCACCGACAGCGGCACCTTGCCTGGCCGGAAGCCGTCGGCGCGCACCGTGCGCGAAAGTTTCTTCAGGCGCGACTCCACCTCGGCGTTGATTTCCTGCGCCGGCACCGTCAATGTGATGCGGCGCTCGAGTTTCTCTAGGGTTTCGATTTGAACGGCCATGTCAGGGGTCTGGGTTGCAAGAGTTCTGGTGCGCGGGGCCGGACTCGAACCGGCACGCCGGTGAGGGCGTCAGGACCTAAACCTGGTGCGTCTACCAATTTCGCCACCCGCGCCCGGCGGACCCGGGAGCGCCTGCCACGCACCCTTTTGGCACGTGGCTCGCGCATGGTCCGTAAGAGTGCGCGATTCTAGCCGGCGGCCGCCGGTCGCCGCACGCGGAACCATGCCGCATACATCGCCGGCAGCGACAGCAGCGTGAGCGCCGTGGCGACGATCAGGCCGCCCATGATGGCCACCGCCATCGGACCCCAGAAGACGCTGCGCGACAGCGGGATCATTGCCAGCACCGCTGCGGCCGCCGTGAGCACGATCGGCCGGAAGCGCCGCACGGCGGCCTCGACGATCGCGGTCCATGTCTCAACGCCGCGCTTGCGGTCCTGCTCGATCTGGTCGATCAGGATGACCGAGTTGCGCATGATCATGCCCATCAGCGCAATCACACCGAGCAGCGCGACGAAGCCGAACGGCCGGTTCAGCAGCAAGAGCGCGCCGGCCACGCCGGCCATGCCGAGCGGCGCAGTGAGAAACACCAGCACCGAGCGCGAGAAGCTCTGCAGTTGCAGCATCAGCAGCGTGAGCATGATGAACAGCATCACCGGCACGCCGACCACGATCGAACCCTGGCCCTTGCTGCTTTCCTCGACAGCGCCGGCGATGGTGATGGAGTAGCCCGGCGGCATGCGCTTCTGCAGCTCGGCCAGCTTGGGCCACACGCGGCGCGTGACCGTCGGGCCCTGGACGCCGTCGACCACGTCGCCCTGGACGGTGACGGCGAACTTGCGCCCCTCGCGCCACAACACGCCGGGTTCGAATCCGAAGCCGACCCTGGCCACTTGCGTCAGCGGCACCGAGCGCCCGCTGGCCGTGGGCAAGTTGGCGCTGCCGAGATCGGTGATCGCATTGCGTTCCTCGAGGGGCTGGCGCAGCACGATGTCGACCAGCTTGTCGCCCTCGCGGTACTGGCCGATCGTGGTGCCAGACAAGATGGTGCGCGATGACTGCGCGACCGATTGACTGGTCACGCCGATGGCACGGGCCTTGTCCTGGTCGATCTCGAGCTTGAGCGACTTGATCGATTCGTTCCAGTTGTCGTTGACGCCGCGCATCGCCGGATCGGCCGCCAGGATCGCGCGTGCTTCGTCGGCCCACACACGCACTTCGCGCGCGTCGGGGCCCACGACGCGGAACATCACCGGGTACGGCACCGGCGGGCCGTTGGGCAGCAGCTTGACGCGGCCGCGCACCTCGGGAAACTCTTCGGCCAGCAGCGCCGGCAGGCGCTTGCGCAAGGCTTCGCGCTGCTCGATGTCCTTGGACAGCAGGATCGCCTGCGTGACGTTGGTCTGCGGGAAGATCTGGTCCAGCGGCAGGTAAAAGCGCGGCACGCCCGAACCGACCCAGAGGCTGACCGTGTCGAGCCCCGGCTCCTTCATCATGCGTGCCTCGAAGCGGCGCGCCACGGTTTCGGTCTCCTGGATCGTCGAGCCCTCAGGCAACCACAGGTCCACCAGGATCTCGGGCCGGCTCGAATCGGGAAAAAACTGCTGCTGCACGCGGCCCATGCCGACCACGCCGAGCACGAACGTGAGCACGGTCAACCCGATCGTGATCCAGCGGTGTCGCACGCACCAGTCCACCAGCGCGCGGAACCGCGAATAAAACGGCGTGTCGAAAAGCTCGTGCGCCTCGCCAGACCCGGCGCGGCTCTTGGTGCGCAGCAGTGCGGCACCCAGGTACGGCACGAAGTACACCGAGGCCAGCCACGAGATCAGCAAGGCGGCGGACGTGACCGCGAAGATCGCGAAGGTGTACTCGCCGGTCACCGACTTGGCCAATCCGATCGGCAGGAATCCGGCGGCGGTGATCAGCGTCCCGGTGAGCATCGGCATCGACGTGATGTCGTACGCCGCCGTGGCGGCGCGCATCTTGTCGTGGCCTTCTTCGAGCTTGCGCACCATCATCTCCACCGCGATGATCGCGTCGTCGACCAGCAGGCCGAGCGCGATGATCAGCGAGCCGAGCGAGATCTTGTGCAGGCCCACGCCCCAGTAGTACATGGTGACGAAGGTGATCGCGAGCACCAGCGGAATCGTGATGCCCACCACCAGACCAGGCCAGATGTCGATGCGCAGCGGCTTGGTGTGCAACCCCAGGCTGATGAAGCTGACGGCGAGCACGACGACGATCGCCTCGATCAGCACGCGCACGAACTCGTTGACCGAGCGCGACACCGCGCGCGGCTGGTCCTGCACCTGCATCAGCTCGATGCCGGCCGGCAGGTCGTGCTTCAGTTCCTCGGTCTTCGCACGCAGCGCGTCGCCCAGCGCGATGATGTCGCCGCCCTTGGCCATCGACACGCCGAGCGCGATCACCTGTTTGCCCTGGTGGCGCACCTTGACCGCCGGCGGGTCGATGGTGGCGCGGCGGATCTCGGCGATGTCGCTCAGGCGCAGGTTGCTGGCCACCCCTGTGGCCGTGTTCACCGCGCGGATCGGAAAGCGCCGCAGCTCGTCGACCGAATCAAACTGCCCCGCGACGCGCACCTGCAGGTTCTGCGTGCCTGCGTTCAGCACGCCGGCGCCCTCCACCGCGTTCTGCGCGCCGAGCTGTGCGATCACCTGGTTCATGTCCAGGCCAAGCTGCGCCAAGCGCTTGTGCGAGATCTCGATGAAGAGCTTTTCCGGCTGCACGCCGAACATCTCGACCTTGGCGACGTCGGGCACGCGCAGCAGCGCCGAGCGCACGTCATCGGCGAACACACGCAGTTCCTCGTCGCTGAAGCCGTCGGCGGACAACGCATAGATCGAGCCGTAGACGTCGCCGAAGTCGTCGTTGAAGACGGGACCGAGCACGCCCTGGGGCAGTGTGTTGCGCATGTCGCCGACGCGCTTGCGCACCTGGTACCAGGTGTTGGCCACTTCCTTCGGCGGCGTGCTGTCCTTCAGCTGCAGGATGGTGAGCGATTCGCCGGGCTTTGTGTAGCTGCGGATGATGTCGGCGTGCGGCGCCTCCTGCAGCGTCTTCTCGATCTTGTCGGTGACCTGCTCGGCCATCTGCTGCGCGCTGGCGCCGGGCCAGAACGCCTGCACGACCATGGCGCGAAAGGTGAACGGCGGGTCTTCGTCCTGGCCGAGCTGGAAGTACGACGCAAAGCCGAGCGCCATCAGCACGATCAGCAGGTAGCGCGTCAACGCCGGGTGCTCGAGCGCCCAGCGCGAGATGTTGAAACGCGACGACGGAATGACGGCGGCAACGGCGCTCGACATGGCAGGCTCCGGGGGCGATCAGCGCGAAGACGCCACGGCGCCGTTGGCGGCCGTGGGAACGCGCTCGGCGTAGAGCCGGACTTTCTGCCCCGGAGTCAGGACATGAACACCGGCGACGACGATGGTGTCACCGGCGTTGACCCCGCCGGCCAGCACCACCTCGTTGCCTTCGGCACCCGCCACGCGGACCAGCTGTTGCGTGACCGTCATGGTGGCCTTGTCGAGCACCCAGACCGCAGGCGCACCCTTGACCTCGAACACCGCGGTCAGCGGCAGCTTGATCTGGCCCTCGATGCGCGGCAGCTCGACCTTGACGGTCGCGGTCTGACCCAGGCGCACGTTGGCGCGGCCAACATCGGCCTTGACCACAAAGGTGCGCGTCGCCGTATCGGCAGCTGCCGCGACCTCGCGCACGGTGGCCGCGATCGGCGCCTGGCCGTTGTTCCACACGTGAACCTTCAGCGCGCCGGTCTTGCCTGCCAGCGAGCGCACCTCGGCCACACGATCCTCGGGCACGTTGAACACCACATCGCGCGGGCCGTCGTGGGCCAGTCGCACGACCGGTGCGCCGGCGGCGACCACGGCACCCGGCTCGGCATCGACGCCGGTGATCACGCCGGAGGCGTCGGCGGTCAACGTGGCATATCGTGTTTGATTGCCCTGCACACTGGCCTGCGCGCGCGCCTGCTCGTACTGCGCGCGTGCCGCGCTCAACGCGGTCTCGCGACGCTCCAGCTCCCAGCCGCTGATGAAGCCCTGGTCCTTCAGCTCCTTGAAGCGCTTGAACTCCGCCTCGCTGAACTCGTAGCTGGCCTTCGCCGCGCCGAGCGCCGCTTGCGCCGCCTCTTGTCCAAGCTTGAGGTCACCGGGATCGAGCTGGGCCAACACCTGTCCGGCGCGCACGGCATCGCCGAGGTTGGCCGAGCGCGACAACAATTTCCCGCCGACCCGGAAGCCCAGGCGCGATTCGGTGCGCGCCCGTACATCGGCGGCATACTCGTGCGCACCGCCGACGCTGGTGGCGGCCAGCGTCATAGTCCGCACCGCACGCACAGGCTCTTCCGGCGGCGGCGCCGCGGTGCATGCAGCCAGCAGCGTCACGGCAGACAGGGCGGCAAACGACAAGTGGAGGCGAAGCGTGGCGTTCATGGCGGCGAGTTTGGAGAGCTACGTTACTGACTGACCGGTCAGTAATGTATGAGCCGACCTGATCCATGTCAAACCCCAGTCGCCGCGCAAAGGACAATGCGCCCCCGTGGGCGTGGGTCACTACGAGAACTTTCCGGTCGCTTCGTTGTTGTGTCCGCCCCGGCTGCGTGCGCCGGTTCGGGCGATCTATGCGTTCGCCCGCACCGCCGACGACATTGCCGACGAAGGCGACGCACCGGCGAGGCAGCGGTTGGCCGAACTGGCACGCTACCGCAGCGCCCTGCAGGCCGCCACGGATGAACAGCGCGCCGCCGAATTACAGATGCAATGGAGCGCCGTGTTCGACCCGCTGTCGGCGGCGCTGCGCCAGCACGCGCTCGCGCCATCCCTGCTGCACGCCTTGCTCGATGCGTTCGAGCAGGATGTGCGCAATCCGCCGTACCCGGATCGTGCTGCACTGCTGGCGTACTGCAGCCGCTCGGCCAATCCGATCGGGCGCCTGCTGCTGCAGCTTTACGGCGTCGCCGACGAAGCGTCGTTGCGCCAGTCGGACGCGGTGTGCTCGGCGCTGCAGTTGATCAACTTCTGGCAGGACTTAAGCGTCGACCTTCCACGCGGGCGAAACTATGTGCCGATGGCGGACGCGCAGCGCCACCGAGTTTCGTGGTCTGAGCGGGCGCGCATGCCCGACACACCGGACGCGCGAGCACTGGTGCGCGAGCTCGTGCATTGGTCGGCGTCGTTGATGGCCGAAGGGGCCGCCCTTGCGCCACGCATCCCGGGACGTGCCGGTTGGGAGCTGCGTTTGGTGGTACACGGTGGCTGGCGCGTCCTTGAGAAAATTGCTCGCATGGACTACGCCTCCATGTCGGGGCGGCCGCGCCTTGATGCCACCGACGTTCCCTTGCTGCTGTGGCGCTGCGCGCGTTATTCGAGCGCCTGGTTCACCGCACTGCGTCTGCCATGACGCCCGAGAAATACGTGCAGGACAAGGCCGCTCAGAGCGGCTCGTCGTTTTACTACGCCTTCATGTTCCTTTCGCCGCCCAAGCGCGCGGCCATCACCGCGTTCTACGCCTTCTGCCGCGAGGTTGACGACGTGGTCGATGACACGATCGACAGCGGTGTCGCGGCGACCAAGCTCGCCTGGTGGCGCCAGGAGGTGGCCGGCGCCTTCGCGGGCCGACCGACGCATCCGGTGATGAAGGCCTTGATGCCGCACGCCGAAGCGAATCGCATTTCCGCGGCACACCTGTCCGCCGTGATCGACGGCTGCCAGATGGACCTGGAACAGACGCGTTACCTTGATTTTGCCGGCCTGCAGCGCTATTGCCATCTCGTGGCCGGCATCGTCGGCGAAGTGGCGGCGACGATCTTCGGCCGCACGAGCGAACAGACCGTGGCCTACGCGCACCGGCTCGGACAGGCGCTGCAGCTCACCAACATCATCCGTGACGTCGGCGACGATGCGCGGCGTGGTCGGATCTACCTGCCGCTGGACGAAATGCAGCGCTTCGACGTCAAGGCGTCGGAGATCCTGATGCGTCAGGCGCCGTGGGGCTACAGCGATCGCTTCATCGCGTTGATGCGCTTCCAGGCGGAACGCGCGCACCGCACATACGACGAGGCGCTGGCGTTGTTGCCGCAGGTCGACCGCAATGCGCAGCGACCCGGATTGATGATGGCCAACATCTATCGAACCTTGCTGCGCGAGATCGAGAGCGACGGATTTCAGGTGCTGCACCAACGCACTTCGCTCACGCCGCTGCGCAAGCTGTGGATCGCCGCGCGCACGCAGTGGCGTGGCCGTTGACGTGAGTTCCGTCGCACGGGACATCGCCGTGGTCGGCGCGGGGTGGGCCGGACTTGCCGCCGCGGTGCAAGCCGTGACGCTGGGCCACCGTGTCACGCTGTACGACATGGCCGCTCACGCCGGTGGCCGTGCGCGAAGCGTGGCTCTGCCCCGCGCGATGGAGTTGGACAACGGGCAGCACATCATGATCGGCGCCTATCGCGAGACGCTGCGCCTGATGCAACTGGTGGGTGTCGATACAGGTCGCATGTTCGATCGGCGGCCGCTCGAGCTGGTGTACCCCGACGGCGACGGCCTGCGCATGCCGCGCGGTCCGGCTCGAATCGTGTTTGCATGGGCGGTGCTGCGCGCGCGCGGTTGGTCGTGGCATGACCGTTGGGCCCTCTTGCAGCAGGCATTTGCATGGCAGCGCGCAGGCATGCGTAGCCCCGAAGCCAGCACCGTCGAAGAGCTGTGTCGACCATTGCCGGCGCGCGTGCGGGAGGGCTTGATCGACCCGTTGTGCATTGCAGCCCTCAACACACCGGCGTCACAGGCCAGCGCTTCGGTGTTCCTGCGCGTGCTCAACGACGCGCTGTTCGCGGAGCCCGGCGGCTCCGACCTCCTGCTGCCACGTGCCGGTTTGTCGCAGCTTTTTCCGGCGCCGGCATTGGCCTGGCTCGCCGCGAAGGACGCCAGGGTCAGGTTGGCGCAGCGCGTGCAATCGATCAGGCGCAGCGGCGACCGGTATTCGATCGACGGCGAGGCGTTCGATGCCGTGGTCCTCGCCTGCAGCGCGGTCGAGGCGGCGCGCCTCGCGGCACCGTTCAATGCCGAATGGGCGCTGCAAGCCGCGGCACTGGTCTACGAGCCGATCGGCACGGTGTACTTGAAACGTGGCGCCCATCCCTTGCCGCGCCCCATGGTGGCGTTGCGCAGCGACCCGGAGCGGCCGGCGCAGTTCGCGTTCGATCTGGGGCTGCTGGGCCAACACCCAGGGGTGGTGGCGTTTGTCGTCAGCGGAGCCCGACCATGGATCGAGCGGGGATCGCAGGAGATGACTCAGGCGGTCCGCCAGCAGGCGGTCGTTGCGCTGCCCCGGTTTTTCGACCCCTCGGCGCCGGTGGTGCACACCGCCATGGAACGCCGGGCCACCTTCGCCTGCAAACCGGACCTGCTTCGACCGGCGATGCAGGTGGCCGACGGGCTGCTGGCCGCCGGCGACTATGTCGAAGGCCCGTACCCCGCGACCCTGGAGGGCGCCGTGCGTTCCGGCGTCCGTGCCGTCCAGGCACTCCACCGCCCCGCAGCGGCTTGATCGACGGTGTGCCGCCGGTCGGCTTCCATCATGCAGAATGTCGTTCCATGACCGGAAAACAGTCGCCCCTTCCGCCCAAGACCGGCCCGACGCCCACGATTCAGGTGATCGAACGCATGTTCGATCTGCTCGACGTGCTGGCCTCGCACCCCGACCCGGTTCCCCTGAAGCAGCTCACCGAGCGGACGGGGCTGCACCCGTCGACCGCGCATCGCATCCTCAACGATCTGGTCATCGGACGCTTCGTCGACCGTCCCGAAGCCGGCAGTTATCGCCTCGGCATGCGGCTGCTCGAGCTCGGCAACCTCGTGAAGGCGCGGCTCGACGTGCGGGACGCGGCGCTCGGACCGATGCGCGAGCTTCACAAGTTGACGCACCAACCCGTGAACCTGTCGGTGCGCCAAGGCGACGAGATCGTCTACATCGAACGCACCTACAGCGAACGCTCGGGCATGCAGGTCGTTCGGGCCGTGGGCGGACGCGCCCCGCTGCACCTCACCTCGGTGGGCAAGCTGTTTCTCGCTTTCGACGATCCGCAGCGTGTTCGGGCCTACGCGACACGCACGGGATTGGCTGGGCACACCCGCAACAGCATCACGGACCTCGGACGGCTCGAGCGCGAGTTGTCCCAAGTGCGCCAGACGGCCGTGGCTCGCGACGATGAGGAGCTGGAGCTCGGCGTGCGCTGCTTTGCAGCAGGAATCTTCGACGATCAGTCGAGCCTGGTGGCCGGGCTTTCGGTGTCCGCGCCCGCCGATCGGCTGGAGGAGTCCTGGCTAGAACGTGTCCGAGCCACTGCGGCCCAGATCTCCCTCGCGCTCGGACACCGACGCTGAATCCAGCCGGGGTGACAGCGAGGCAGCCGGCGGCAGCGCTGCCGGAGCGCTCGGCGCCGGGAGCGCGTCGAGCCAGCGTCGAATGCGCTCTGCATCGCCCACGCGCGAGTAGCGGCCTGCGGAGTCGAGCAGCACCATGATCAACTTGCGCCCGGCAAGCTGGGCCTGCATCACCACGCAGCGCCCGGCCTGCGAGATATAGCCGGTCTTCTGCAGGCCAATCTCCCACAGCGGGCTTCGCACCAGCGAGTTCGTGTTGCGGAACTGGACCATGCGCCGGCCCACCGACACTGAAGCGTCGGCCGCGGTTGAATACTCGCGCAAGACCGGGTTCTGGTAGGCCGCCTTGACCAGCAGCGCCAGATCGTGGGCGCTCGAGCGGTTGTCGGCTGAAAGGCCTGTGGGTTCGACGAAGTGCGAGTCTTTCATGCCGAGTTCGCGCGCCTTGCGGTTCATCGCCTCGACCAGCGCCGCCATGCCTCCCGGATACGCGGCGCCGATGGAGTATGCGGCGCGGTTCTCCGACGACATCAGCGCCAGGTGCATGAGTTCGCCACGGCTGAGTTCAGTACCCACCCGCAGGCGCGAGTGGTTGTTGCGCGGCGTATCGAGGGCAACTTTGGTGACCTTGAGGGGCTCGTCCATCGGCTGCTCGGCATCGAGCACCACCATGGCTGTCATCAGCTTGGTGATCGAAGCGATCGGCAGCACCGCTTCGGCGTTCTTGCTGAACAGGATCTCGTCGGTGTCCTGATCCATCACGAGGGCAACGCTCGACTTCAGATCGAGCGGATCATCGGTCGCGCGCAGCCCTTGCTTCTGGCCCACCGAGGGACGGTACGGGATGACTCGCGCCTTTCGGCGCGATTTGACTGCAGCACCCGCCTTGGCGGCCGATTTGACAGCGGTACGGCCCTCACCGGCCACGGCGGCTTGCGGGGTGGCGACGAGACAACAAACGAAAGCGGCCACACCGGCCGCCCAGATGCCGAAACGGATCCCCAACGTCATGCCCCGATTTGCAGTTTCCATGGCCACCGATGAACGCATCGGCAAGCTCTACCGACGGCCCGCAGTGTATCGGGGGACTAGAACGCAGGCAATATCAAGAACTTAGGTGATTTTCCTCAAGTGAGTGGCGGATGCCAAATTCGCACGTGCTTTTTCGGCGTTCTCCCGCCGCTTGGAAGAGCCGACAAAGCATTGTCACTTCACCCCTGCGCCGGCACCCGATCCGGGCCGTGGTGGAGCTTGTTCAGCGCGGCCAAGTAGGCCTTGGCCGAGGCAACGACGATGTCTGGATCGGCGCCCACGCCGTTGACGATGCGCCCGCCCAACTGAAGCCGGACCGTGACCTCTCCCTGGGACTCGGTGCTGCCGGTGGTGATCGCGTTCACTGAATACAGCAGCAGTTCCGCACCCGAAGCCACCTTGGACTCGATGGCCTTGAGGCTTGCATCGACCGGTCCGTTGCCGTCGCTCTCCGTCTTGTATTCGGTTTCTCCGATGGCAAAGCTGACGCGCGCATGGGGTCGCTCGCCGGTCTCGCTGTGCTGGCTCAGCGCGAGCAGGCGGTAGTGCTCGTGCTGGTGCGTGACCGTCTCGTCGTTGACGAGCGCAAGGATGTCTTCGTCGAAGATCTCGCTCTTGCGGTCCGCAAGGTCTTTGAAGCGCGCGAACGCCGCATTGATGTCGGCCTCAGAGTCCAGAGCGATGCCGAGTTCCTGCAGGCGCTGCTTGAAGGCGTTGCGCCCTGACAGCTTGCCGAGCACGATGCGGTTGGCCGTCCAGCCCACGTCTTCGGCACGCATGATCTCGTAGGTATCACGCGCTTTCAGCACGCCATCTTGGTGGATGCCCGACGCGTGGGCGAACGCGTTGGCGCCAACCACCGCCTTGTTAGGCTGCACGACGAAACCGGTGGTCTGGCTGACCATGCGCGATGCCGGCACGATCTGCGTGGTGTCGATGCCGAGCTCGAGGCCGAAGTAATCACGCCGCGTGCGCACCGCCATCACGACCTCTTCGAGCGAGCAGTTGCCCGCGCGCTCGCCAAGGCCGTTGATCGTGCACTCGACCTGGCGCGCACCGCCGATCTTCACGCCGGCCAGCGAGTTGGCCACCGCCATGCCGAGATCATTGTGGCAGTGGACCGACCAGACGGCCTTGTCGGCATTCGGAATGCGCTCGCGCAGCGTCTTGATGAAACCGCCGTACAACTCGGGGACTGCGTAGCCCACGGTATCCGGAATGTTGATCGTGGTGGCGCCTTCCTTGATGGCCATCTCCAGCACGCGGCACAGGAAGTCAACGTCGGAGCGATAGCCGTCCTCCGGCGAGAACTCCACGTCGTCGCACAGCTTGCGCGCAAAGCGCACCGACAGCTTGGCTTGCTCGAACACCTGGTCGGGCGTCATGCGCAGCTTCTTCTCCATGTGCAGCGCGCTGGTGGCGATGAAGGTGTGGATGCGCGCCCGCGCGGCCCCTTTCAACGCTTCGGCGGCGCGCGAAATGTCGCGGTCGTTGGCGCGCGCCAGGGAGCACACCGTGCTCTCGCGCACCACATCGGCGATCGCCTTCACCGCGTCGAAATCGCCGTTGGAAGAAGCCGCGAATCCGGCCTCGATCACGTCTACGCGCAGCCGCTCAAGCTGACGTGCAATGCGCAGCTTCTCCTCGCGCGTCATCGATGCGCCCGGAGACTGTTCACCATCGCGCAACGTGGTGTCGAAGATGATCAGCTTGTCAGCCATGGCGAACTCCTGGTGCGGCTTTGGGTTGTGATGCCGATGTTATGCGTGAACCGCGGCCGACCGCACGGGAACCGCTTGCGACCGCGCGCGGCGCAGTCCCGAAACCACGGCGCTGAGCGACGCGGTCACGATATTGCGGTGCATGCCTACACCGAACAGCGTGTGTTCGCCCACGCGCAGCTCGACGTAGGCGACAGCACGGGCATCGGCGCCGCTGGCGATCGCATGCTCGTGATAGTCCAGCACACGGACTTCGAAGCCGCGGTGCTGCAGAGCGCTGACGAACGCATCGATCGGGCCATTGCCGATGCCGCGCACCAACTGGGCCGGCTCGGCGCCGACCTGCACCTCGGCCTGCAAAGTCACCATGCCATCGGCGGCCTGCCCGATGGCCACCTGGCTCACGCCGGCCTGGTCCAGACCGTACTCGCGATCGAACATCTCCTTGATCTGTGCCGCATCGACCTCCTTGCCGGTGTCGTCGGTCACCGCTTGCACCACACGGCTGAACTCGATCTGCAGCCGGCGCGGCAGTTCGAGGCCGTACTCGTGCTCCAGAAGGTACGAGATGCCTCCCTTGCCCGACTGGCTGTTGACGCGGATCACGGCGTCGTAGCTGCGGCCGAGGTCCTTGGGGTCGATCGGCAGGTACGGCATCTCCCAGATGTCGCCATCGCGGCGCGCGGCGAACGCCTTCTTGATGGCGTCCTGATGCGAGCCGGAAAACGACGTGTAGACCAGATCGCCCGCATACGGATGCCGCGGGTGCACCGGCAACTGGTTGCAGTGCTCGACGCAGCGACGCACTTCATCGATGTCGGAGAAATCCAGACCCGGCGATACGCCCTGTGTGTACAGGTTGAGCGCGATGTTCACGAGGTCGACGTTGCCGGTGCGCTCGCCGTTGCCGAACAAACATCCTTCGATGCGGTCGGCGCCGGCCATCAGTGCGAACTCGCCTGCCGCCGTGCCGGTGCCGCGATCATTGTGCGGGTGGACCGAAAGCACGATCGCGTCACGCCGCGCGATGTGTCGATGAGTCCACTCGATCATGTCGGCAAAGATGTTGGGCGTGCTGTGTTCAACCGTCGACGGCAGGTTGATGATGCACTTGCGTTGCGGCGTGGGCTGCCATACGTCGGTCACTGCATCGATCACGCGCCGGGTGAACGCCAACTCGGTGCCGGAGAACATTTCCGGCGAGTACTGAAAGACAAACTCGGTCTCGGGCTGCTGTGCGGCGAGGTCGCGCATCTGGCGCGCATGCGTGGCCGCGAGCTGCACGATGCCGTCCTCGTCGAGCCCGAGCACCACGCGGCGCATCACCGGCGCGGTGGCGTTGTACAGGTGCACGATCACACGCCTGGCACCACGCAGCGACTCGAACGTGCGCTCGATCAACTCGGGGCGAGCCTGCGTCAGCACCTGGATCGTCACGTCGTCGGGAACGAGGCCACGCTCGATCAACAGACGCACAAAGTCGAAATCGGTCTGCGATGCCGACGGAAAACCGACCTCGATCTCCTTAAAGCCGATCCTCAGCAGCATGTTGAACATTCGCAGCTTCCGATCGCTGTCCATCGGTTCGATCAGCGCCTGGTTGCCGTCGCGCAGATCGACGCTGCACCACAGCGGCGTGTGTGTGAGCACGGCGTCAGGCCAGGTGCGGTCCGAGAGGCCGACCGGCGCGAAGGGGCGATACTTGGTCTGCGGTTGCTTCAACATGGCTGTCCTTGGGGTGGATGTTCGCAACCCGCGCTCCAAAAACCAAACGGCCCGCTGCGAGTTGCATACGGGCCGTTTGGATCGAGAAACGAATGGACGTGGACGATCAACGAACCCGTTGGTCTCCTAGAAGTAGCGCCAGCGCGATCACGATTCGCAACGTCATGGAGCGGGAATGTAGCAGGCTTTTGTTCAGCGGTGCAAGCCGGCCTCGTCGGGCTCGTCGGTCGAGGTGGCGATCACGCTCACCGGCTTGCCCTTGGAGCGCTTGTAGCCGTAGACCACGTAACCCGAGAGGCCGTAGGCGCAGAAGGCCGCAAACAGCACCAGCGGCGGATCGATGTTGACCACAGCGATCCCGAGGGCGAACGCGACGATGACGATGAACGGCACCGAGCGCTTCATGCTGATGTCCTTGAAGCTGTAGAAGGGAACGTTGGTGACCATCGTCAGACCCGCATACAGCGTGACACCGAACGCGGTCCAGGCAAGCCAGTCGACGCGCGCCGCGTCCTTGAACCCGTAGTCGTCGAGCACCCAGATGAAGCCGGTGACCAAGGCGCCGGCCGCCGGGCTCGGCAGTCCCTGGAAATAGCGCTTGTCGACCACGCCGATGTTGGTGTTGAAGCGTGCCAGGCGCAGCGCCGCGCAGGCGCAGTAGACGAACGCCGCTATCCACCCGGCCTTGCCCAGTCCCTTGAGCGCCCATTCGTAGACGATGAGTGCGGGCGCGGCACCGAAGCTCACCATGTCCGCCAGGCTGTCCATCTGCTCGCCGAACGCGCTCTGCGTGTGCGTCATGCGCGCCACGCGGCCGTCGAGGCTGTCGAGTACGAGGGCGCAGAACACGCCGATCGCCGCCAGGTCGAAGCGCTGGTTCATCGCCATGACGATGGCGTAGAAGCCGCCGAACAGCGCGGCCACCGTGAACAGATTGGGCAGGATGTAGATGCCTTTGCGCCGCGGCGGCAGCATCGAGCCCTCCGCCACAGGCTCGTCGGTGACGCTGGGGCGCGAAAGGTCGTTCATCGTGCTGCGATTGTGTGCCAAGGAGGTGCCTGCGCAATGGGTGCGCGCCCGCACGCACCCGCAGCGGCCCACGATCAGTTTCGGCTCTTGTCGACCAGCTTGTTCGCCTTGATCCAGGGCATCATCGCGCGCAGTTTTTCGCCCACCACCTCGATCGGGTGCTCCGCGGTGAGACGGCGGCGCGACAGCAGCGTCGGTGCGCCGGCTCGGTTCTCGAGGATGAAGCTCTTGGCGTACTCGCCGCTCTGGATGTCGGCCAGCGCCTTCTTCATTGCCGCGCGCGACTCGGCACCGATCACCTTGGCGCCGGTGCTGTACTCGCCGTACTCCGCGTTGTTGGAGATCGAATAGTTCATGTTGGCAATGCCGCCCTCGTACATCAGGTCGACGATCAGCTTGAGCTCATGCAGACACTCGAAGTACGCCATCTCCGGCGCGTAACCCGCATCGACCAGCGTCTCGAAGCCGGCCTTCACCAGCTCAACGCAGCCGCCGCACAAAACCGCCTGTTCGCCGAACAGGTCGGTCTCGGTTTCCTCGCGGAATGAGGTCTCGATCACGCCGGCCTTGCCGCCGCCGTTGGCCGCCGCGTAGCTCAGCGCCAGATCGCGTGCCTTGCCGGACTTGTCGGCATGCACCGCGATCAGGTGCGGCACGCCGCCGCCTTGCGTGTAGGTGTTCCGCACCGTATGGCCCGGCGCCTTCGGTGCCACCATCCAAACATCGAGGTCGGCACGCGGCATCACCTGGCCATAGTGGATGTTGAAGCCATGCGCAAACGCCAGCGACGCGCCCTGCCGGATGTTGGGCTCCACTTCTTCGCGATAGACGGCGGCGATCTGCTCGTCTGGCAGCAGGATCATCACGACGTCGGCGTCTTTCACCGCGTCACCGATCGCCGCCACCTTGAGGCCGGCCTTTTCGGCCTTTGACCACGACGCGCCCCCCCGGCGCAAGCCCACCGTGACGCGAATGCCGCTGTCGTTGAGGTTCTGCGCGTGCGCGTGGCCTTGGGAGCCGTAGCCGATGATGGTGACGTTCTTGCCTTTGATCAGGCTCAGGTCGGCGTCCTTGTCGTAGTAAACCTTCATGTGTCTCTCCAGGTTCCTTCATGGGCCCGCTGCAGGCCCGGTTGTCTACACCCGCAGGATCCGCTCACCGCGGCCGATGCCGCTGGTGCCGGTGCGCACGGTTTCCAGGATCGCCGTGCGGTCCACGGCGTCGATGAACGCATCGAGCTTGGCCGCGTCGCCCGTGAGCTCGATCGTGTAACTCTTGTCCGTCACGTCGATGATGCGGCCGCGGAAGATGTCGGCCATGCGCTTCATCTCGTCGCGCTCCTTGCCGACCGCGCGCACCTTGATGAGCATCAGCTCGCGCTCGGTGAAGCTGCCTTCGGTGAGATCGACCACCTTCACCACGTCGATCAGCCGGTTCAGGTGCTTGGTGATCTGCTCGATCACCTCGTCGGAACCCGTCGTCACGACGGTCATGCGCGACAGCGACGGGTCTTCAGTCGGCGCTACGGTCAGGCTTTCGATGTTGTAGCCGCGCGCGGAGAACAGTGCCACCACGCGCGACAACGCGCCCGGCTCGTTCTCCATCAACACGGCGATCACGTGTTTCATGTCGGTTCGTCCTTCGCGCTCTTCAGCGCCGGCGGCGGTAACCGCCGGGCCTTGGCAACGCTCTTCGAAGTCAATGCAGTGCCACGCCTCCAAGCGTCTGCGCCGGCCGGATTGCGCCGCGCGGGTCACGCGGCGCCAGCCGGCGGCTGAAACGCTCAGAGGTCCTCGGAACCGAGCAGCATCTCGGTGATGCCTTTGCCGGCCTGCACCATCGGCCAGACGTTCTCGGTGGGATCGGTACGGAAGTCGAGGAAGACCGTGCGGTCCTTCAGTTTGATCGCCTCGCGCAGCGCGGGCTCCACATCGGACGGCTTTTCCACCAACAAGCCCACGTGGCCATAGGCTTCGGCGAGCTTGACGAAGTCGGGCAGCGCGTCCATGTAGCTGTGCGAATAACGGCCGCCGTAGTCGAGTTGCTGCCACTGCCGCACCATGCCGAGGTAGCGGTTGTTCAGCGACACGATCTTTACCGGCGTCTTGTACTGGGCGCAGGTGGAGAGTTCCTGGATGCACATCTGGATGGAGCCCTCGCCGGTGATGCAGAACACGTCGGCCTGCGGCTTGGCCAGCTTGATGCCCATCGCGTACGGCAGGCCCACACCCATCGTGCCCAGGCCGCCGGAATTGATCCAGCGGCGTGGCTCGTTGAAGCCGTAGAACTGGGCGGCCCACATCTGGTGCTGGCCCACGTCAGAGGTGATGTACACATCGCTGTCGCGCGTCAGCTGCCACAGCGTCTCCACCACGTGCTGCGGCTTGATCACTTCGGTGCTGCGCTTGTAGCTTAGGCACTCGCGCCGGCGCCACTCGTTGATCTGGCTCCACCAGGCCGTCAGCGCCGCCGCATCGGGCTTCTGCTGTCCCTCCTTCAGCTGGTCGACCAGTTCGCGCAGCACGTCCTTGACGTCGCCGACGATCGGAATGTCGACCTTGACGCGCTTGGAGATCGACGACGGATCGATGTCGATGTGCACGATCTTGCGTTCCATCGACGCAAAGTGCTTCGGGTTGCCGATCACGCGGTCGTCGAAGCGCGCGCCCACCGCGAGCAGCACATCGCAGTGCTGCATCGTCATGTTGGCCTCGTATGTGCCGTGCATGCCAAGCATGCCGAGGAACTTGGGGTCGTTGGACGGCGTGGCGCCCAGCCCCATCAGCGTGTTGGTGCACGGGAAGCCGAGCCAGTCGGCCAGCTCGCGCAATTCGGCCGACGCGTTGCCCAACACCACGCCGCCACCGGTGTAGATGTACGGGCGCCTGGCCTGCAGCAGCAACTGCAGCGCCTTTCGTATCTGCCCGCCGTGGCCCTTGCGCACCGGGTTGTACGAGCGCATCTCCACCTTGCCCGGGTAGCTGAACGTGGTGGTGTGCAGCGAGACGTCCTTCGGCACGTCGACCACCACCGGACCGGGCCGGCCGGTGCGGGCGATGTGGAACGCCTTCTTGATCGTGCCGGCCAGCTCGCGCACGTCCTTTACGAGAAAGTTGTGCTTGACGATGGGCCGCGTGATGCCGACGGTGTCGCACTCCTGGAACGCATCCAGACCGATCGCCGGGGTCGGCACCTGTCCGGTGATGATCACCATCGGGATCGAGTCCATGTAGGCGGTGGCAATGCCGGTCACCGCGTTGGTGACGCCGGGTCCGGACGTGACCAAAGCCACCCCCACGTCGCCCGTGGCACGGGCATAGCCGTCGGCTGCGTGCACAGCGGCCTGCTCATGGCGCACCAGAACGTGCTCGATGCCCTGCTGCTTGTACAAGGCGTCGTAGATATAGAGGACGGCACCACCCGGATAGCCCCAGAGGTACTTGACCCCTTCGGCCTGCAGGCAGCGGACCAGGATTTCGGAGCCGTTGAGGATCTCGGCGCCAGAAGAAGTTGTTTGCGGCGGCGCCGATGCGGCGCGCTTGATTTCCGCTGCAGACACGTCCATCTTGAACCTCTGTGAATTTCTCTAACGAAAAACCATCGGTGCCCCTCCTCGCACCCTCGTGAGGTGGATGTGGAGCCTGCGCGGCGCATGGCACGTTCGTCCGCCGTCGGACTTGGCGCTCATGGACCCAAAAGCGTTGTGCGAAGCAGCATTATGTCATCGGACTTGGAGCGGGTGGCGAGCCCGGACAGGCCGGAAAACCCGATGCGATAATCCGCCGCCCCAGAAAGCCGGGGGCTCGAACACCCGGCCCTCTCGCATTGGCGACCGATCACGAATTGTCCGACTTCCTCAAGAGCGTCGAGAAGCGGGCGTTCAAACGAACCGCCTACACCGTGCGCGATGACGAGGCGGCGCTCGACATCGTTCAGGACTCGATGATCCGGCTGGCCGAGAAGTACGCAGACCGACCCGTCGGGGAGTTGCCGCTGTTGTTCCAGCGCATCCTGTCCAACGCCACGATGGACTGGTTCCGGCGCCAGCGCGTTCGCAACGCCGTGGTGCAAAACTTCTCGGAGTTCGAGGTGGAGGGCGACGTTGGGGATTTCGATCTGCTGGAGACTCTGCAGGTCGCCGACGATGCCTTGGGCACCGAGAGCGCGTCCGACACCGTCGGACGAGCTCAGATTCTGCTTCGTATCGAGGGGGAGATCGAACAATTGCCCCAGCGTCAACGCCAGGCTTTTCTCCTCCGTTACTGGGAAGAGCTCGATGTGGCCGAGACGGCCGCCGTCATGGGTTGTTCCGAGGGCAGCGTCAAAACCCACTGTTCCAGGGCAGTCCATGCATTGGCCAAGGCCTTGAGAGCCAAGGGAATAGAACCATGAACGGCCACCACACCATCACCGCCCCGGCCCTGGAGCCGACCCCGCACCGCGACGTCCTGGAGGCGCGAGTCGCCCGGCGCATCGCCGCCCGGCTCACGGAAGGCAGCGACAACCTGCCGCACGACATCGGCGAACGTCTGCGCGTGGCACGGCAGCAGGCGGTCGATCGCGCGCGCCAGCTGCGCAAGCTCTCCACCGTGGCGTCGTGGCAGGCCCAAGGCAGCACGGCCGTGATGTGGGGGCCGCCTTCCTGGTGGCTGCGCGCGGCCTCGGTCGTGCCGATCGCACTGCTGCTGCTCGGGCTGTTCGCGATCCAGCGCACCTATCTGGAGCAACAAATCAGCGCAGCGGCTGAAATCGACGAGGCCATCCTCACGGACGATCTGCCACCGCAGGCCTACACCGACCCCGGCTTTGCCGAGTTCCTGAAGTCCCCGCGGGCCGCCGAGTGACGCCGTGATGCCAGCGCCGACCCCCGGCCTCTCCAGGCGCCTGCGGCTGCAGGCGTGGGTCGTGATCGGCATCGTTCTGGCCTTGAGTGCACCGGTCGGCGCGCAACCGCAGCCGTCGCCAGTCAAGCGGCCGCCGATCCAGTCCGCCGGCCCGTCGTGGCAGTCGCTGACACCGCAGCAACGCGCCGCGCTGGCACCGCTGCAGAAGGACTGGTCTTCGATCGACGACTCGCGCAAGGCCAAGTGGCTCGACATCGCCGCGCGTTATCCCAAGCTGCCGCCGAGCGAACAGCAGCGCCTGCATGCCCGCATGAGCGAATGGGCACAAATGACCCCCAGCGAGCGGGGGCGCGCGCGACTGAACTACCGGGAAGCCAAGCAGCTACCCAACCAGGAACGCCAGGACAAGTGGCAGGCCTACCAGGCCTTGCCTGAGGAGCAACGCCGCGCCCTGGCGACACGCGGCAAGAGCGCTCCGCCGCCGAAGGCCCCGCCGTCCCGCGCCAAGCCGCCGCCGGAGCTCAGCGCCAAGCGCAACATCGTGCCCAACCCGTCGCATTCGGCCGGACCGATGCGGCCGGTGGCGCCCACCGTCGTCCAGTCCTCACCGGGCGCCACCACCACCCTGGTCACGCGCCAGCCTGCACCGCCGGCGCACCAGCAGGCCGGGATGCCCAAGATCACCGCCACACCGGGCTTCGTCGACCGCAACACCCTGCTGCCCAAGCGCGGGCCGCAGGGGGCTGGCGTGCGCTCCGCCGCCTCGGCGCCCGCTGCCCGCCCATGACGCCGGCGGCGGCGGCGGTCGCTCCGAGCATCCGCCGACGCTTGGCATGCATGTTGTACGAATCGGTGCTGCTGTTCGGCGTCGTGATGACTGCCGGCTATCTGTATTCGAGCCTGACGCAACAACGCCATGCCCTGCAAGGCAGTACCGGTTTGCAGTTCTTCCTGTTCCTCGTGCTGGGCATCTACTTCGCCGGCTTCTGGTCGCGCAGCGGGCAGACGCTGGCAATGAAGACTTGGCACATCCGGCTGCAGACCGTGGGCGGGGGCTCGCCGAGCCAGTGGCGCTCGTTCCTGCGCTACGTGGCCAGCTGGTTGTGGTTCCTGCCGGCGCTGGCCTGTGCCCACCTTTCAGGCATCCGCAGCACGCTGGCGTTCACGGTCATCGTTGCAGCCGGCATGCTGGCGTATGCACTGCTGGCCCGCCTGCGCGCAGACCGGCAGTTCCTGCACGACGTCTTGTGCGGCACTCAGCTGGTCGACGCCAGACCGGCCCACCCGGCACCGGCACAATCGGTGCCATGACGCATCCGCAGAAGGCCCGGGGCGGCTGGGACCGCATCGTCCACGCCACCGGGTACTCGCTCGCCGGGCTCGGCGCCGCCTGGCGGCACGAGAGCGCGTTTCGGCAGGAATGCATGCTGGCGCTGGTGCTGTGGCCGGTGGCCATGTGGTTGGGTCGCAGCTGGGTCGAAACGGCGTTGCTCGCGGGCTCGGTGATGCTGGTGCTGATCGTCGAGCTGCTCAATTCGGCGATCGAGGCCGTGGTCGATCGTGTGTCGCCGGATCTGCATCCGCTGTCCAAGCGGGCCAAGGACATCGGCAGTGCGGCCGTGATGCTCGCCATCGTGACCTGCGCCCTGCTGTGGGTGAGCGCGCTATGGCGCTTGTGGAGCGTGTGATGGGTCTGCGGGTCTGCGTGTACTGCGGCTCGCGCGACGGCACGCGCGCGGCGTACCTGGAAGCCGCGCAACGGATCGGCACGTCGATCGGCCGGCGCGGCTGGCACATGGTGTACGGCGGCGGCCGGGTCGGCCTGATGGGTCGCGTGGCCGATGCCGTCTTGGCCGCCGGCGCCGCCGTGACCGGCGTGATCCCGGAGTCTTTGATGCGTCGCGAAGTCGGCCACACCGGACTGACGCAGCTGCACGTGGTCACCACGATGCACGAGCGCAAGCACCTGATGGCTCAGGGCTGCGACGCATTCATCGCGCTACCCGGCGGCATCGGAACGTTCGAGGAGCTGTTCGAAGTCTGGAGCTGGCGCCACCTCGGCTACCACGACCAGCCGATCGGATTGCTCGACACGGCGGGCTACTTCCAGCCGCTGGTGTCGATGATGGCGCAGGCCATCGAGTCGGGCTTCGTCACGCGCGAGCAGCTTGACATGGTGCGCGTCAGCGCCGACCCCGAAGCCTTGCTCGATGCCATCGAACAGCAGGCTGCGCTCGCCACGGCGCGCGACGATCTGCGCCGTATCTGAACCGGGACAGCGGCGCCGCGACGTGCTAGACCGCGGCTTCGTCGGTCTCGCCGGTGCGGATGCGCACCACCTGCTCCACCTGCGTGACGAAGATCTTGCCGTCGCCGATCTTGCCCGTCTTGGCGGCTTTCACGATCGCGTCGATGCAGCGCTCGACCTCGGCGTCTTTCACCACCACCTCGATCTTCACCTTGGGCAGGAAGTCGACCACGTACTCCGCGCCGCGGTAAAGCTCCGTGTGACCCTTCTGTCGACCGAATCCCTTGACCTCGGTCACCGTCAGCCCCGACACCCCAACCTCGGCCAGCGCCTCACGCACCTCTTCGAGCTTGAACGGCTTGATGATCGCGGTGATCTGCTTCATGGACTCTCCAGATGGCGATGCGATACGTCGACGCGATTTAAGCACGGAACTTCGAAGTGATGGGGTAGCGCCAATCGCGGCCGAAGGCACGGTGGGTGATGCGGATGCCCACCGGCGCCTGGCGCCGCTTGTATTCATTCACCTTGATGAGGCGCGTCACGCGCTCCACGTCGGTGCGCGCGAAGCCGGCGGCGACGATCTGCTCGATGCTCTGGTCCTCTTCCATGTAGCGCGCGAGGATCGCATCGAGCACGTCGTATGGCGGCAGGCTGTCCTGGTCGGTCTGGTCGGGCCGGAGCTCGGCCGAAGGCGCTCGCGTGATGATGCGCTCGGGGATCACCGGCCCGGTCGACCCGTCGGCGCGCCGGTTCGGCTGCGTGTTCTTCCAGCGCGCCAGGCGATACACCAGCGTCTTGGCCACGTCCTTGATGACCGCGAAACCACCGGCCATGTCGCCGTACAGCGTGCAATACCCGGTGGCCATCTCGCTCTTGTTGCCGGTGGTCAGCACGATCGAACCGTGCTTGTTCGACAGGGCCATCAGCAGCGTGCCGCGGATGCGCGCCTGGATGTTCTCCTCGGTGGCATCTTCCGGCAGACCGCGAAACTCCTGCGCCAGCGACGCACGAAAGGCATCAAACATCGGCGCAATCGCGATCTCGTCATAGCGCACGCCGAGGCGCTGCGCCATGTCGCGCGCGTCGAGCCATGAGATGTCTGCGGTGTACGGTGACGGCATCATCACGGTGCGCACCCGGTTCGCTCCCAGTGCGTCGACGGCGATGGCCAGCACCAGCGCAGAGTCGATGCCGCCCGAAAGGCCGATGATCGCGCCCGGGAATCCGTTCTTGCCCAGGTAGTCGCGCACGCCGGTGACGAGCGCCTTCCAGGCTTGTTCTTCAAGCGCCGGCGTCTCGTGGCAGATGCCCGACAAGCCGCCGTCGGCATCGATGTCGACCCACACCAACTCCGGCTCGAAGCTGCGGCCCCGCACCGCCACACGGCCTTGGGCATCCGCTGCGAAAGACGCACCGTCGAAAACCACCTCATCCTGGCCACCGACCAGGTGAGCAAACAGCAGCGGCGCGCCAGTGTGCCGCGCGCGCGCGGACATCCGTGCTTCGCGCTCTTCGCTCTTGTCGATGTGAAACGGCGAGGCATTGAGCACGCACAGCACCTGGGCACCGGCGCGCATCGCGGCCGCAGCCGGCTCCTCGAACCAGGCGTCCTCGCAGACCAACACGCCGAAGCGCCGGCCGGCGGCTTCGAACACCACCGGCGGCTGACCGGCATCACGCCCGCTCAAGAAGTAGCGGCGCTCGTCGAACACCTGGTAGTTGGGCAGCTCGCGCTTGGCGTAGGTGGCCACCACGCGCCCCTGCGACAGCACCGATGCCGCGTTGAAGCACGCAGGCGCGGCGACCGAACGCGTGCGCAGCTGCGGCGCTTCGCCCGCGGGTGCGGGGTGCCCCAGCAGCACCGTGAGGCCCTCGAACGGTGCCAGCTCGCGCGCCAGCGCATGCAAGGTGTCGGTGCATCCCTGCATGAAAGCCGGCCGCAACAGCAGGTCTTCCGGCGGATAGCCCGACAGCGCGAGCTCCGGTGCGATCATCAGGGCCGCGCCGCCGGCGTGCGCCTCGCGCGCCGCATCGGCAATCATCTTGGCGTTGCCGGCAAGATCGCCCACCGTGGGATTGATTTGCGCCAGCGCGACGCGGACCGTGGACACGTTGAAAGCAGCCAACAAAAGGCCCGACGATTATGTCACCCGGGTGTTCGACGACCCCGGCGACATCGGTCCGCTCGAGTGGGACACGCTGCTCGACGATCAGCCCTCACCCACGCCGTTCATGCGGGCGTGCTATCTCAGCGCGCTGCACCGCTCGCACAGCGCGTGGCCGCGCAGCGGATGGACGCCACGCTTCGTCACGCTGTGGCGCGACGACCAGCTGCAAGCCGCGGCACCGACCTACCTGAAGACGCATTCTTGGGGCGAGTACGTATTCGACTGGGCGTGGGCCGATGCCTACCAGCGCCATGGCCTGCGCTACTACCCCAAGCTGCTGGTGGCGGTGCCGTTCACGCCGGTGCCTGGCACCCGGTTGATGGCGCGCAGCGATGATGCACGGCGCGCGCTCGTGGCCGCGCTGCACCTGTTCGCGCAGCAGCAGGGTCTGTCATCGGCGCACGTGCTGTTTCATGACGAGGCCGATGGCCGTGCGCTGCAATCCGCGGGCTGGCTGGCACGCCACAACGTGCAGTTTCACTGGACCACGTCCTCAGCCGGAGCACCGGAAACGTTCGAGGCGTTTCTCGGGCAATTGCAGCGCGACAAGCGCAAGAAGATCCAGCAGGAGCGGCGCAAGGTCGCGGGCGCCGGCGTGACGTTCAGCGCGCACCAAGGCGCCGAGATCAGCCCCGCGCTGTGGGACTTCTTTCACCGTTGTTATGTATCGACCTACCAGGACCACGGCTCGACGCCGTACCTAACGCGCGCGTTCTTCGCAGAGATGGCCGAGCAGATGGCCGAACACTGGCTGATGTTCGTCGCCCGTGTCGGCACCGAGCCGGTGGCCGTGTCGCTGATCGCTCTCGATCGCGACCGCCGGGCGGCGTTTGGCCGCTACTGGGGCGCGACGCGCTTCATCGACTGCCTGCACTTCGAGGCCTGCTACTACCAGCCACTGCAGTGGTGCATCGAGCACGGCATCCAGCGTTTCGAAGGCGGCGCGCAGGGTGAGCACAAGATGGCACGCGGACTGCTGCCCACTCCCACCGCGTCATCGCACTGGCTGGCGCACCCAGGGTTCGCGCGTGCCATCGACGAGTACCTGCACGCCGAGCGGGCCGGCGTGCAGGGTTACGTCGACGAGCTGAACGAGCGAGTGCCCTTCAAGGCTGTTTGAAGTCGCCGGCCAGCACGAACGCGAGTTGCTCGAGCTTGATGTAGGCGCGCAGCGCCTGGCTCACCGGGCCTGCCGCCAGCGAGCCGAGCGCGGTATCGATGCGCTGCGCGAAGGCGAACGTGCGATCGAGGTCCAGGTTGCGCTGCAGCGCCTGCGCCAGCCGATCGTCCTGGGCGCGCGACAGCCGGCGCAGGTTGAGCAGCGCACTTCTGGCAGCGGCCACCTCGGCGTCGTTGAAGCCGTCTTTCAGTGCACGCGCGATCTCGTCGCGGAACGCCTGTTCGACCTTTGCCACGTTCGACGGCGCGAAGATGGCCCAGCCATACCACAGCGTGTGCGCGTCGAGGTCGCCCCAATCGAGCGCGGTGTACACGCCGTACGACAGCCCCTCGCGCTCGCGGATGCGCTTGAACAGGCGCGAGTCGCTGTTGCCGCCCAGCATGTAATTGGCAAGCATCAGCGCCGGATGCACGGCGTCGCTGTCGGACAACGGCAGGTGCAACTGGACGCCGAGCGTCGCGTTCTGCTTGTCGGGGGTGCGCACCTCGTCGCGGCCGGCGGCCGCCGTGAACACCGGCCGCGGCACGCGCGCGATCGGCTCGTGCGCGTTCCAGTCGCCGAAGCCGGCGGCCAGCGCGCGGCGCAGCGCGTCGGCATCGAAGTCGCCCACCGCGGCGAAGCGCGCCTGGTTGGCGCCGTAGAAACGCGCGTGGAACTCCTTCATACGCTCGACCGTCACCGCCATCGAGTCCTGCAGCCGCTCGTCGAAACTGCGCGCATGGCGCACGTCGCCGCGCGGGTACGGGTCGCCGCGCCGGGCCAGGGCATTGGACACGATGGCCTCAGGATCGTCACGTTGCGACTCGATCTCCGAGGCCGTCTGGCGCTTCAGTTCCTCGAGCGCGGCCGGCGGGAACGCGGGATCGCGCAGCAACTGTGCCAGCAGCGTCACCGCATCGGCCACGGTGTCGCGGCGCGACTGCATGTCGATGCGAACCTCGTCGCCGCTGGAGCCGATGCGCAGTTCGGATTTCAGCGCATCGAGGCGATCCTGGATCTGCACGCGCGTGAGGCCGGCGCCGCCCTTGTCGATCATGCCGGCGACGAACTCCGACACCTCGCGCTGCCCCATCAGGCTGCGCTCGTTGCCCAGGCGCAGCGCCATCGAGATCCGCACGGTCTGGCCGCGCGTGGGCTTGGGCAGCAGGGCCAGCTTCATGCCGTTGGGCAGCGCCGAGCGCTGCGTCTTGGCATCGATGTTGGCCGGCGCGGAGTCAAACGGCGCCACCGCCGCGGCCGAAGGCTTGGGCTTGAAGCCCTGCATCTGCGCGGCCGCGTCGACGGCCTCGGCAGCCGGCGCACGCACCGGCTTCTCGGTGGGCACGTAGTTCGCCACCGTGCGGTTCGACCGGACGAAACGTGCCTGTGCAGCGCGTTGCACGTCGTCTCGAGTCAACGCCTGCACACGGTCACGCGTCAGGAACAGCAGGCGCCAATCGCCCTGCGCCACCGTTTCGGACAACACCAGCCCGACCGTCTCGGGGTTGCTGTACTGCTGATCCCAGTTCTTCAACCACCTGGCCTGCGCGCGCCTGAACTCCTCGTCGGTGATCGGATCGTTCGCCACGCCTTCGACCACGTTGATCAGTTCCTGCGAACCGAGCGCGGCATCCTGCGCGGCGGTGAACTGTGCGCCAAACAGCGCCACGCCGGGATCGGCGGTGGCCAGCGCTTCGGCGAACACGCCCGCGGCCAATCCGCCCTCGACCAGTCGCTTGTGCGCGCGGCCGGTCGGACTGTCACCGATGATCTGCGCATAGAGCTCCATCGCAGGATAGTCCGGGTGCGCACCGGGCGGCACGTGATAGCCCAGCATCACCTGCGCGGTGCCACCCACGCGGCGGATCGTCACGCTGCGCTCGCCGTCCTGCACGGGGTCTAGCGTGTACAGCCGCGGCAGCGTGCGCTTGGGCTTGGGGATGCGGCCGAACGACTGGTCGATCCAGCCCTTGACCTTGGCGATGTCGAACTTGCCCGAGACGATCAGCGTCGCGTTGTCCGGTTGGTAGTAGGTGCGATAAAAAGCCTGCAAGCGGCCGATGTCGACGTTCTCCACGTCGCTGCGCGCACCGATGGTCGACTTGCCGTAGTTGTGCCACTGGAACATCGCCGACATCGTCTTCTGGAACAGGATGCGGCCGGGGTCGTTCTCGCCCATCTCCATCTCGTTGCGCACCACCGTCATCTCGGTGTCGAGATCCTTGCGCGCGATGAACGAGTTGACCATCGCGTCGGCCTGCCAGCCGAGGTACCAGCGCAGGTTCTGCTCGTTGGCGGCAAAGCTGGCGAAGTAGTTGGTGCGGTCGACCCAGGTGGTACCGTTGGCGCGCAGCCCACGCTTGGCGAACTCGGCCCACACCATGCGGTGCGTCGGCGTGCCCTTGAAGATCAGGTGTTCCAGCAGGTGCGCCATGCCGGTCTCGCCGTAGTTCTCGTGGCGCGAGCCCACCCGGTAGGTCACGTTGACCGTGGTGGTGGGCTTGCTGTTGTCCGGCGCCAGCAGCACCTGCAGTCCGTTGGCCAGGCGGTACTCGCTGATGCCTTCGACTTCGGTGACCGGCTTGGACATCGTGGCTTGCGCCGCAAACGCCTGCACCACCCACACAACGGCCATCAAGGCCTTGACGATGCGCATGAATCCTCCAGCAAGCCGGCCTCTAGCGGCCATCAAAGGCGCCGCAGTGTAGACAGCCGGCGGTAACGCCGTCGCGTCCGGCGCGACGGGCAACCGTTTGAGCGGCACGGGCTGCGCGAGTTGCAGCCGCGTCAGCCGCGCATCACGCCGCGTGCTTGGTGTTCCAGGCGGCGATACCGGCACGCACCTCTTCGCGTGCGAACTCGGGTCCGGTCCAGCCGATCACCTTGACCCACTTGCCCGGCTCGAGGTCCTTGTAATGCTCGAAGAAGTGCTGGATCGTCTTGAGACGCAGCGGGTTCAGGTGCTCGAACGATTGCCACTGCGTGTAGACCGACAGGATCTGGTCGATCGGCACCGCCAGCAGCTTGTTGTCGCCGCCGGCTTCGTCCTGCATCTTCAGCATGCCCAGCGGACGGCAGGTGACGACCACGCCCGGGATCAGCGGCACCGGCGTGATCACCAGCACGTCGACCGGATCGCCGTCGTCGGCCAGTGTCTTGGGGATATAGCCGTAGTTGCACGGATAGTGCATCGACGTGGCCATGAAGCGGTCGACGAACAGCGCGCCGGTCTCCTCATCGACTTCGTACTTGATCGGATCGGCATTCATCGGGATCTCGATGATCACGTTGAACTCGTCGGGCGCCTTCGGACCCGGACTCACGTTGTGCAGACTCATTGCGGACTCATGACAGGGGAAACCCGGATTTTACGAATTCGATTTGCGCCGCCGCCACGGACCGACTTGCAACATCCTTTAGGATGCGCGCCGAGCAAACCGCACCCCCACGCCACGGGCGCCGGCACGCAGCCCGACGGGTGCGCACGAATTCAGCAGTTCGCAAACGGGAAGGAGAACCCTCCATGTCGATCACCATGGCGCTGTACGTGGCGCTGGCCTGCGGTTTGGCCGCAGTTGTATATGGCTTCGTGCAACGCGGCCTGATCTTGAGCAAGGACGCGGGCAATGCCCGCATGCAGGAGATCGCCGGGGCCGTGCAGCAAGGTGCGGCTGCCTACCTGGCACGCCAGTACCGCACGATCGCCATCGTCGGCGTGGTGCTGGCGATCCTGATCGCGATCTTCCTCGGCGGCAAGACGGCTGTGGGCTTCGTGCTCGGCGCCGTGTTGTCGGGTGCATGCGGCTTCATCGGCATGAACGTCTCGGTGCGCGCCAACGTGCGCACAGCGCAGGCCGCCACGCAAGGCATTGGCCCGGCGCTGGACATCGCGTTCAAGGGCGGCGCCATCACCGGCATGCTGGTGGTCGGTCTCGGTTTGCTTGGCGTGGGCGCGTTCTTCTGGTATGTGTCGGGCGGCAGCAAAGTTGACTCCGAGACGCTCAAGCCGTTGCTCGGACTGGCCTTTGGCGCGTCGCTGATCTCGATCTTCGCGCGCCTGGGCGGCGGCATCTTCACCAAGGGCGCCGACGTCGGCGCTGACCTGGTGGGCAAGGTCGAGGCCGGCATCCCCGAGGACGACCCGCGCAACCCGGCGGTGATCGCCGACAACGTGGGCGACAACGTCGGCGACTGCGCCGGCATGGCGGCCGACCTGTTCGAGACCTACGCCGTGACGCTGATCGCCACGATGGCGCTCGGCGCGTTGATGGTCACCGGCGCGCCGGCCGCCGCGGTGGTGTACCCGCTGATCCTCGGCGGCGTGTCGATCATCGCGTCGATCATCGGCTGCTCCTTCGTCAAGGCCAGCCCCGGCATGAAGAACGTGATGCCCGCGCTCTACAGGGGGCTGATCGTCGCCGGTGTGATCTCCCTGATCGCGTTCTACTTCGTCAGCACGACGATGTTTCCGCAGCCGGCCGAGGTGACCGGCGGCGCCAAGGTGAGCGCGCTGGCGCTGTGGGGCTCCTGCGTGGTCGGCCTGGTGCTGACCGCCGCGATGGTGTGGATCACCGAGTACTACACCGGCACCGACTTCAAGCCGGTGAAGCACGTGGCGCAGGCGTCCACCACCGGCCACGCCACCAACATCATTGCCGGCATCGGCGTCAGCATGAAGAGCACGGCCTGGCCGGTGCTGTTCGTCTGCGTGGCGATCCTGGTGTCGTACTGGCTCGCCGGCCTGTACGGCATCGCGATCGCGGCCACTTCGATGCTGAGCATGGCCGGCATCATCGTCGCACTCGACGCCTACGGTCCGATCACCGACAACGCCGGCGGCATTGCCGAGATGGCCAACCTGCCCGACAGCGTGCGCGACATCACCGACCCGCTCGACGCGGTGGGCAACACGACCAAGGCGGTGACCAAGGGCTACGCCATCGGCTCGGCGGGCCTCGCAGCGCTGGTGCTGTTCGCCGACTACACGCACTCGCTGGAGTCGCGTGGCATTTCTGCGAGCTTCGATCTGTCGAACCCCAACGTGATCATCGGCCTGTTCATCGGCGGCCTGATCCCTTATCTGTTCGGCGCGATGGCGATGGAGGCCGTGGGCCGCGCTGCGGGCTCGGTGGTCGAAGAGGTGCGCCGCCAGTTCCGCGAGATCAAGGGCATCATGGAAGGCACCGCCAAGCCTGAGTACGGCAAGGCGGTCGACATGCTCACCGCCGCGGCGATCAAGGAGATGATGATCCCGTCGCTGCTGCCGGTGGTGGTGCCGATCCTCGTCGGCTTGATCCTCGGCGCCGAGGCGCTCGGCGGACTGCTGATGGGCACCATCGTCACGGGCCTGTTCGTGGCGATCAGCATGTGCACCGGCGGCGGCGCGTGGGACAACGCCAAGAAGTACATCGAAGACGGCAACCACGGCGGCAAGGGCAGCGACGCCCACAAGGCCGCGGTGACCGGCGACACGGTGGGCGACCCCTACAAGGACACGGCCGGCCCCGCGGTGAACCCGCTGATCAAGATCATCAACATCGTCGCGCTGCTGATCGTGCCGCTGCTGCCGGTTCCGGCGGGTACGGCCAAAGCCGCACATGCCCCCGCTGCGGCCGCAACAACGGCCGCGGCCGACGGCGCTTCCATCAAGGTCGAAGGCGGCGTGGTGAAGTTCTACTTCGCCAGCGGCAAGGCCGAGGTCGCCGGCGGCGCCGTCGCCGCGCTGGCCGACGTGGCCAAGGGCGTGGAAGCCGGCAAGAAGGCTGTGATCAGCGGCTACACCGATTCCACCGGAGACCCGGCGAAGAACGAAGAGCTGGCCAAGCAGCGCGCGTTTGCCGTGCGCGACGCGTTGAAGGCCGCCGGCGTGGCCGAGGACAAGGTCGAGTTGAAGAAGCCCGAGTCGATCACCGGCACCGGTGACATGGCCCAGGCGCGTCGCGTCGAGGTCATGCTGCAGTAACGAGTCCCGCTGCATGCATCGCGGGCCGGCCATGCCGGCCCGTTTTCGTTTGCGCGGTGGCGTCGCCGCGCCGGCACGGGCCACAGCCGGCTGCACTCGTGGCATCGCTCAACGTCTTCGTGCCGAGCGCCGCGCGCACGAGCACCGAGGCGAGTTCGCTACCGCAGCGTCTGCAGAAAAGCTGCCATGTCGTGCGCGTCGCGCTCGCTGACCCCAAGGTCGGGCATCGCACCGTCCGGGTTCACGCGCTGCGGCTCGCGCAACCAGCGCACCATGTTCTCCGGCGTGTTGGGCAGCAGCCCGGCAATCACTGCGCGTTTCGCGATACCGTCGAGCGTCGGCCCGACCGGTGCATTGGGGCCGACGATGCCGGGGATCACGTGGCAGGTGACGCAGAGGTACTGCCGCATGGCGATCCGGCCGCGCTCGGCGCTCGGTTCGTGCGCCGGATGGGGGAGCGCTTGCGCCTCTTCGGCCGGCAGCGAGCGGTACTCGGCGGGCGAGATCCGCGGCAGGCGCCGCAGGAACGCCACCAGGGCCCAGATGTCGTCGTCGGCGAAGCGGAACTCCCAGGCCGGCATGCCAGCCATCTTGATGCCGAACTTGGTGATCCAGAACAACTCGGCCGGTTGCCAGTCGCGCGCCGCGTGAGCGAGATTGCCGGGCGCCGGCGTCATCCCAAGCGCGAACGGCTGCGGCGCGACACCGGGCGCGCCGTGGCAGAGAACGCAGTGCTCGCGAAAGAGCGCCTGTCCGCGCCGGATGAGCCGCTGGTCGTCGAGCTGAGGCACGTGGATGTCCTGCGAATGGCGCTTGACCGACTGCCGCATGCCGGTGTCGAGCAGCCAGTAGGTCGGCGCGAGGTGCTGGTTGCGCGCCGAGACGTCGTAGACGCCCCAATACAGCACCCACGTGCCGATCGCACCCAGCGCGGCCAGCGCGAGCATCGCGCCGATCAGTTTGTGCCTGAACCTCATGCCATCGCCTTTTCGATCACTTGAGCGTGTAGAGGTAGGCCACCATGTCGCGCGCCTGCGCCGCGGAGACCTGCATATCCGGCATGGCGGTGCCGGGCTCCACGGCCTGCGGGTCGACGATCCAGTGCACCAGGTGCTCCGGCGTGTTTGGCAACACGCCGGCGATGTAGACCTGACGCGCGTAGCGGTCGAGCGGCGGCCCGAATGTGCCGGCGGCCGCAGCGACGCCGGGAATGCGGTGGCAGCTGCCGCAGCCGTACTGGCGCAACAGCAGGCGGCCGCGCTCGGCATCGCCGGCCATCCCAGACGGCATCGCCGGCTCGTCGGCGCAGCCACCCAGCCCGAAACCGGCGAGCGCGAGGCAGGCCAGCATCAGCGCGGCGAGTGCACGGCTCGCAAGCGCGGTGGCGGTGGCCGGGGCGAAACGGCTCATGCCGGGCTCGCCCGCAACAAGCGGTGGAACGCCAGCAGCCCGGCCAGCAACATCGCGTAGCCCGCCGGCACCCACATGACGAGACCACCGAGCTGCTGATCGTGCAGCGTTGCACCCGCGTACAGCGGCGCCGGCGCAAAGGTCAGCAGCGCCGCCAGCGCGCCGCTGGCAATCAGCATCACGAGCAGGCACAACACGGCGACCCCGCTGCTGACACGGCGGAACACGACCCACCAGAACAACAGCGCGGTCCAGAAGAACGATGCGTGCTGCAGCGCATGGATCACCTCCGACTCGAGCCCGGCATTGAACAGTCGCGGCAAGTGCCAGACCCACAACGCAGCCGCGTGCAGCGCAACCGCGGCGCTCGGCGGCGTGCGCAGCGGCCACGCCGCCAGCGCGAGCAGCCTGGAGTGCCGCGGCAATGCACCGGCCAGCGCGGCATACGGGCGGCCCAGGATCAGCAGTGGCGGCGCGATCAGCATCAGCAACTCGTGCTCGACCATGTGCAGCGCAAACGAAGCGGCAGCCGGTGCGTCGAGCGGCGGCGCGATGGCGAGCAGCAGCACCAGCCAGCCGGCCGCGAACGCGGCCGCATGGCGCGGCCGCAGCGCCCGGCTGCGCCGCAGTGCACGCGCGTAGATCGCGGCGGCCGATGCAAGCGCCAGGAACGCCAGCAGATCGATGCTGCCGAGCGCCGATGACGTGGCCGCGTCGCCGTGTGCCCGGACCGCACCCGGCCAGGCCTGCAGCGCCAGCAACACGAGCGTCAGCCGCACGTCGGCACCCACAGCGCCGGAAGCGCTTCCCAGATCACCGCAAGCAGCGCGAGCGCGCCCACCGCAGCCGCAAAGCACGACTCGAACTCCTGGCGGCGCCGCCATCCGGAGACGACGATCGGCAGCAGCAGCGCAACCGCGAACAATGTGGCGACCGCCACCCCGATCAACGCCGCCTGCGGTGCCGCGCGGGCGCAGGCAAGCCCGGTGATGCCGTAGATCGCGGCGAAGTGCAGTCCCCAGACGATGACGCCCGAGGACATGCGCAGCGCGGTCGCGGCAAAGCCCATTGGATCACCCCAGCACGCGCGGAAAACCGTGCACCAGCGCCAGCCCGACCAGGCTCTGCGCCACCGCGTAGTGCCAGAACAGGCGGGCGTTGTCGAAGCTGACCCGGTGCACGCTGCCGAGCAGCCCGCGCATGCGGCGCGCCAGCGCAAACGCCGCCATCGCGATCACAACGGCACCGAAGAAGCCTTCGAGCGACAGCAGCAGATACACCATCGCGCCGTGGCTGGATTCCGTTGGCGACTGGCCGCGCTGGGACCAGAGATCGAGCGCGAACGCGGCGACGAAGCACGCGACCGCGCCGCCGATCGCAACGCCGAAGCGGCGCGGCGCGTCCAGCCAGCGGTCGGCCAGGGCCATCGCGCCGCTGCTCGCGGCAAGCAACGCGGCCACGGCGAGCGGCCAGCGTGCATCGGGCAGCGCGTGCGCCGCCGGCCACACCTGGGGCGACACCGTCCACAGGTACAGGTAGGAGACGACGGCGCAGCCGTACAGCGACGCCGACACCAGCATCAGCACCACCATCGCCCACCACGCCTGCGACTGCGGCCCGCTCATGTAGGCCGGCAGCTTCAGGCCACCGCCGATATCGAAGCGCTGCATCAGCGGCTTGGGGTCGAGGCTCCAGGCCCAGTGGAGGATCGCGCCCACGGCAATCGCGCCGCAGACCAGTGCTGGCCCCACCAGCTTGAAGGTGAGCAGCAGGAAGAATGCGGCCGTGAACCAGGCACCGAGCACCGGCGCCCATCCGGGCATCGGCATGCGCAGCAGCCACTGCGGCTCAGCGCTGATCGGGTGCGTGACGATCGTCTCGCGGCCGCCGGTGACCGTTCCCGGCAGGTACCAGCGGCCCTGCTCCACCTGCTCGGCAAGCCGCGGATGGCTCCACAGCGGGTCGCGGCTGGAGACGACCGGGATGCTGCGGTTGGAGTAGTTGCCGTTGGGCAGCCATTCCAGCGTACCGGCGTTCCACACGTTGCCCGCGTTGCCCTCGCTGGACATGCGAAAGCGCCGGGCGACGTCGACAACGAACAGCGCGACGCCGGCAGCAAGCATGAACGCGCCGATGGTGGAAACCAGGTTCAACGTGTCCCACCCCATGCCGGCCGGATAGGTGTAGACGCGCCGCGGCATGCCGAGCAGCCCGGTGAGATGCATCGGCGCAAACGCGACGTTGAAGCCGACGAACATCAGCCCGAACACCCAGCGGCCGAGCCGCTCCGACAGCGCGTGCCGGCTGGTGTACGGCATCCAGTAGTAAAACGCGCCGAACAGCGGAAACACCATGCCGCCGACCAGCACGTAGTGCAGGTGCGCGACGACGAAGTAGCTGTCGTGCGCCTGCCAGTCGAACGGCACCACGGCAACCATCACGCCGGTCAGGCCGCCGGCCACGAAGATGAACAGGAAGCCCAGCATGAACAGTGCCGGCGTGTTGATCTTCAGCCGGCCGCGCGCCAGCGTGGCGATCCACGCAAACACCTGGATGCCGCTGGGGATGGCCACCGCCATGCTGGCGGCCTCGAAGAACGACAGCGACAGCTGCGGGATGCCGGTGGCGAACATGTGGTGCACCCACAGCCCGAAGCTAAGGAAACCGGTGGCAACCAGCGCGACGACCACCAGCCGGTAGGCCACAAGCGGAGTGCCGGCCATCGTCGGCACGATCATCGACACCATGCCGGCGGCCGGCAGGAAGATGATGTAGACCTCCGGGTGGCCGAAGAACCAGAACAGGTGCTGCCACAGCAGCGGGTCGCCGCCCCTGGCCGCGTCGAAGAACGGCCAGTGGAAGGCGCGCTCCAGCTCCAGCAGCATCGTCGCCGCGATCACGGCCGGGAAAGCGAACACGATCATCAGTGCGAACACCAACATCGCCCATGCGAACACGGGCATGCGCGCCAACGTCATGCCAGGCGCGCGGGTGCGCAGCACGCCGACGATGATCTCGATGGCGCCGGCGATCGCCGAGATCTCGATGAAGCCGATGCCGAGCAGCCAGAAGTCGGCGTTGATGCCCGGCGAGTACGTCTCGGTGGTCAGCGGCGGGTTCATGAACCAGCCGCCGTCGGGCGCGAGGTCGAAGAAGATGCTGGTGAAGAACACCAGACCGCCCACCGCATAGGCCCAGTAGGCATAGGCCGACAGGCGCGGGAACGGCAGGTCCCGCGCCCCCAGCATGTTGGGCAGCAGCAGAATGCCCATCGCCTCGACCGCCGGCACCGCGAACAGGAACATCATCACCGTGCCGTGCATGGTGAACAGCTGGTTGTACAGATCCGGCCCGACCAGATCGTTGCCCGGCACCGCCAGCTGCGTGCGCATGATCAACGCCAGGATGCCGGCGAGCACGAAGAACAGGAACGCCGTGCCGACGTAGAGCACGCCGATGTAGTTGTTGTTGATGACGGTGATGAAGCGCAGCCCGCACGGCGGATCCCACAGCCGCTTCAGCTGCTCAAGTTCCCCGGCGGGCCGCGGTGCGGCGTTGGGCAGCGCGGCGTTCACTTGAGCGTGTACAGCGCCGCCAGGCCGGCGAGATAGACGAACAGCGCGGTGACCGAATCGAGGCCCATGCGCAGCACCGTCCGGTCGCGGCGCTCGATCATGCCGACGAGGTAGATCGCGGTGAGCAACAGCGCGAGCAGTGCGGCGGCCGCGGCGAAGCGCCCGGTCTCCAGCAGCACGGGGCCGCCGGGATGCAGCGCGTCGACGAGCACGACGATCGTGACGTTGAACAGGTTGGTGCCGAACACGTCGGAAACCGCCATCGAGTACTGGCGCAGGCGAACCGCGGAAAGCACCGTGCTCAGCTCGGGCAGCGAAGTCGAGAAGCCGAGCACCACGGCGCCAAAGAAACTGGTGCCGAGTCCGCTTGCATGCGCCAGCGCATCGCCGCTGCGCGCCAGCACGAATCCCGCCACCAGAATCGCGGCGCCGGCCGCAGCGCTGCGCAGCGCCAGGCCACGCAGCGACGCGTCGTCATCCGACGCGCCACCGTCGTCGCCTGCCGGCTTCCGGGCCTTGCGAGCCGGCTGCCACGCCTGGCCGGCCCGCGACCTCGACACCAGACGCAGCCCGATCAGGTAGGTGACCAGCAGCACCCAGCTCCAGACGCCGATGCCGAAGACCGCCACGTCGCCGGCCAGCGCGGGCGCAACGACCAGCGCCAGCACCGCGATGCCGAGCACGCCCTGCAGCAGCAACGCCGGAGCCGCCAGCACGCCGGTGAGGGCGTCGCGGCCGATCGCTGCATCGGCCAGCGCCAGGATCACGACATTGATCGCGGCGCTACCGAGCACGTCGTTGACCGACAGCGCCGGCGCACCCTGCAGCGTGGCCGTCGTGGCCACCGCGATCTCGGGCAGCGAGGTCACGCCGCCGAGCAGCAGCAATCCGAGGAACTCGCGGCCGATGCCGGTCACTTCGGCGATGCCGTTGGCGTAGCGCGCCAACCGCGTGCCGGCGAACCAGACCACCGCGGCCGCCGCAACGAACGCGCCGATGTTGGCGATGAGCGGCAGCTCGCGGAACATGGTCCCTAGCGCAGCGACTGCAGGTAGGCGGCCAACGCGGTCAGCTGTGCGCCGCTCAGCTCGGTGCCGAACTCGGGCATCAGATTGCCTGGCTTCAGGTGCTGGTTCGAGCCGATCCACGCGGCGAGCGTGCCGGTGTTGTTCGGCAGGATGCCGGCGCCGAGCGAGAGCCGGCTGCCCACATGCGTGAGGTCGGGTCCCAGCGTGCCCAGCGCCTCGGTTCCGCGCACCGTGTGGCAGCTTGCGCAATGCGCGAGGAACGATTCATCGGCGGGCTGAGTCGACGACGCACGCTGCCGTGCTCGCCAACGCTCGAACGCCTCGGGCTCCTCGGCAACGACCATCAAGGCCATCTGCGCATGCGGCCCTCCGCAGTATTCGGCGCACTGGCCCCGATGGACGCCGGCACCATCGGCGCGCAGCCGGAGCCTGTTGTCCTTGCCCGGAATCAGATCGAGCTTTCCGGCCAGCGACGGCACCCACAGGCTGTGCAGCACGTCGGGCGAAACGAGCTTCAACTCGACGCTTGCGCCCACTGGGATGCGGATTTCGTTGGCGGTGGCGAAGTCGCGCGCGCCATCGTCGTCGAGATAGTGCACGCGCCACCACCATTGTTCGCCGACCACTTCGATGCGCAACGCAGCCTCGCGGTGCTCGGCGTGCATACGCGCAGCCGCCACGAATGTGTAGATCAGCAGCACGAACAGCACCAGTGCCGGCACCGCCACGCCGCCGGTGACCACCGCCGCGTGGCCGGCAAGCCAACCGCGGTTGCCGCGGCCGAACGCCGCCCACGTCGCCAGCGCCATCACCAGCGCAAAGACAACGATGGCGCCGCAGAGCAGCACCCACCAGATCTGGGCAATGACGCGCGCGTCCGGTCCGTGCGGATCGAGCGCTGACTGCAGGCCTTCAATCAACGGCTTTCCCCGGCGGCGTGTTGCCGTGCTGGTGGCAGGCATAGGCAAAGGCAATCGCCGTGCCGAGGCAGCGGTTGGGGATCGGTGGACTCGATCCTCAGAAAGACGAACGGGTCAGCCCTTTGCAGGAGCTAACCCGTTGATCTCATTGGTCGGGGTGGCGGGATTCGAACTCGCGACCCCTTGCACCCCATGCAAGTGCGCTACCAGGCTGCGCTACACCCCGACGGAGCCGCACATTATAGAGGCGGCCGCTGCAGGCCCTTTCCCGTGACCCCGGTCAGTCGTCGAGGAGTCGGCGGATCGACAGCAACTCGTTGCGCAGCTGTGTCAGATCGACCTCACTCACTTCCGGCAAGGGCAATGCGTCATCCTCTTGCGCCGCCACCACGGCGACGTCGGCTTCATCGACGTCGACGGCCATGGCACCCGCGCTGGCGCTCTCGGCCGCGTGGACCGACCCGGACAGCCGCTCACCGTTGCTGTGGCTCGAACGACCGGCCGGCGTCTGTTCGGCCAGCCGGTTGCGCGCACCGCTGATCGTGAAACCCTGGTCGTACAGCAGCTCGCGGATGCGCCGGATCAGCAGCACCTCATGGTGCTGGTAGTAGCGCCGGTTGCCGCGCCGCTTGACCGGTTTGAGCTGGGTGAACTCCTGCTCCCAGTACCGCAGCACGTACGGCTTCACGCCGCACAGGACGCTCACCTCACCGATGGTGAAGTAGCGTTTGGCCGGGATTGCCGGAAGCGCATTCTCCATTGAAATCAATGAGGTGGATCGGCAAAGCTAGACTTTACTCGAACTCACCGTCGGCCGGCGTGTCGCCCTGCACGATTGATTTCAACTTGTGGCTTGCGTGAAAAGTCACTACGTGGCGTGCCTTGATCGGAATGGCCTCGCCGGTGCGCGGGTTGCGTCCCGGCCGGGGCGCCTTGCGCCGGATGTTGAAGTTGCCGAAACCCGAAAGCTTCACGTCCTGGCCTTCGACCAGCGTGTGGTGCACCAGGTCGAAGAAGGCTTCCACCATGTCCTTGGATTCGCGCTTGTTCAGGCCCAGCCGCTCGAACAGCAGTTCGGCCAGCTCGGCCTTGGTCAGCGTGGGGGTCTGCAGCGACGGGACTGCAACCGGCCGCGGCGGCGCGCCGTGTTGAATGCTCATGGTTCCCTCGACACCTCCGCTGCGCTCATGGGTGCACCCTGCGCTCGGCGCTCATGTACGCAGTCTCGCGCCGACACGATCGAGCGCCCGCTGCCTGGCGGCCGCCAGCGCGGCCTCGATGCGCTCGTCGGTCAGCGTGAACGCATCGTCCATCAATTCAAGCCTGACGGCCATACTGTGTTCACCCGGGGCCAGGTCGCTGCCGCCCTTGGGCCGGTACAGGTCGAACAGCGTGGCGCGACGCACCACCCCGCCCGGGTCATCGAGCAGCGCAGCGATCAGCTGGTCGTGCGCGACGCGATCGGAAACGACAAAGGCCTGGTCGCGATGCACCGGCTGCTGGCGCGCAAGGGGCGCGAACACCGGCACCTGCCGTTGCAGCACCGCCTCCAGATCCAGCTCGAACATCACTGGTGCGTCGGGCAACTCGTAGGCCTGACGCCAGCGCGGGTGCAGTTCGCCGAGCACGCCGACGCGCCGCTGTCCGTGCCACAACTCGGCACTGCGCCCCGGGTGCAGCGCGGGGTGCTGCACGGGCGTGCAACGCAGAACCAGCGGCGCCATCAGAGACTCAAGATCGCCTTTGACGTCGAAAAAATCCGCGCGGCGGCTCGGTTGGCCCCACTGTGTGGCTGCGGTGTCACCGTAGGCCAGTCCACCCACCCGCATCGGCTGGTCAATGCCGGCCACCGTGCCGTCGGTCGCCGCCACGCTCGCATCGCGCCGGTAGACGCGCCCGATCTCGAACACGCGCACGCGATCGATGCGCTGCGCCAGGTTGTGGCGCAGGGTCTGCACCAGGCTGCCGATGAGACTCGAGCGCATCGCGGCCAACGGGGCAGCGATGGGATTGAGCACACGAATCGGGTTGTCGTTGCCCGCCAGCTCGCGCTCCCAGCGCTCCTCGACGAAGCTGAACGAGATGGTCTCCTGGTAGCCCAGCCGGGCCAGCGCACGCCGCACGGCATGGGCGCTGCGCGTGGCTTCGGACTGTGGCCGGCCGCGCACTGGCGCCAGCGGCGGCGACAGCGGCAGCTTGTCATAGCCGATGACGCGGATGACCTCTTCGATCAGGTCCTCCTCGATCGTCAGGTCAAAGCGCCAGGGCGGCGGCAACGCGCTGACGATGTCGGGCGAGGTCGTGCTCGGTTCGAGCCCAAGGCGTCGGAACACGCCGACGCATTGCTCCTGCGTGACTGGCATGCCGATCACCTTGCTGGCGCGCGAGATGCGCAGGCCCACAGGTTGGCGCCGCGGCACGTTGGGCCGCTGGTCATCCATCGGCCCGGCCTTGCCGCCGCAGATCTGCTGGACCAGCGCCGTGATGTGCTCGATGTGCTCGACGGTCGTCGACGGATCGACGCCGCGCTCGAAGCGATGTCCGGCATCGGTGGAAAAGCCAAAACGGCGTGAACGCCCGGCCACGGCATCAGGCCACCAGAACGCCGCCTCGATGTAGACGTTTCGCGTGTCGTCGGACACCGCGGTGGCGTCACCGCCCATGATGCCGGCCAGCGACTCCACGTGGTGCGCGTCGGCGATCACGCCAACCTGCGCGTCGAGCTCGACGGTCTGCCCGTTGAGCAACTTCAACGACTCGCCCGGTTTCCCCCAGCGCACCACGAGCCGCTCGCGGATCTTGTCGAAATCGAAGATGTGCGAAGGGCGGCCGAACTCGAACATCACGTAATTCGAGATGTCGACCAGCGCGTTGACCGGGCGCTGGCCGCAGCGCAAGAGGCGGTTGACCATCCACGCGGGCGTCCTTGCGCCGGAGTTGATGTCGCGCACCACACGACCGGAAAAGCGGCCGCACAGGTCAGTGGCTTCGATCTGCACCGGCAGGCGGTCGTCGATCGATGCCGTCACGGGCTTGAACGTCGGCGCACGCAGCGGCGCGCCGGTGAGCGCCGACACTTCGCGCGCGATGCCGTACACCGACAGGCAGTGCCCGAGATTGGGCGTGAGCTTGAGCGTGAACAGCGTGTCATCCAGCGCCAGCGCCTGGCGAACGTCTGCGCCCGGCGCGTGCTGCGGGTCGAGCTCCAGCAGACCGCCGTGGTCGTCGCTCAACCCCAACTCGCGCGCCGAACACAGCATGCCGAAGCTCTCGACGCCGCGCAGCTTGCCGACGCGGATGTCCAACGGCTCGCCGTCGGTGCCCGCGGGCAGCTGCGCGCCCACCAGCGCCAGCGGCGCGCGCAGCCCCACGCGCGCGTTGGGCGCACCGCACACCACTTGCAGTGCGCCATCGCGCGAGAAGGCACCGGCCTGCACGCGGCACACGCTCAGCTTGTCGGCGTTGGGGTGGGGCTCGCACTCGACGATCTCACCCACCACCACGCGCGTGAACGGCGGCGCCGCGGGTCGGAGGTCTTCGACCTCCATGCCGGACATCGTCAGAAGCTCAGCGAGCTGTGTCGTCGACAGCGGCGGATCGCAGAACTCGCGCAGCCAGGATTCTGGGAATTGCATGTCAGGACCGCCCGGGGTGACGCACCCCAGAAGCCCCAAGCGGGCTCCTTCGATGCCTTGGGGGCAGCGAACCAAACGAGCGAAGGGTGTGTTTCACGGACTCCCCGCTCACTTGAACTGCAACAGAAAGCGCAGGTCGTTCTCGAAGAACAGGCGCAAGTCGTCGATGCCGTAGCGCAGCATTGCCAGCCGATCAGGACCCATGCCGAACGCGAAGCCGATGTAGCGCTCGGGATCGAGCCCGAAGTTGCGCACGACGTTGGGATGCACCTGGCCCGAGCCCGACACCTCGAGCCACTTGCCCTTCAGCGGGCCGCTGTTGAACGCAATGTCGATCTCGGCCGATGGCTCGGTGAACGGGAAGAACGAGGGCCGAAAGCGCAGCTGCAGGTCATCCGTTTCGAAAAACAGCCGGCAGAAGTCGGTGAACACCGCCTTCAAGTCCTTGAAGCTCACGTTCTCGCCGATCCACAGCCCTTCGCACTGGTGGAACATCGGCGAATGCGTGGCGTCGCTGTCCACGCGATAGGTGCGACCCGGCGCAATGACGCGGATGTCCGGCATGGGGTCGGCACCGGCGTGGCGCGCGGCGTGCGCACGCGCGTAGCGCACCTGCATCGGCGAGGTGTGCGGGCGCAGGTTGAGCCAGCGTCCCTGCTCGTCCTTCATGTCGACGTAGAAGGTGTCCTGCATCGAACGCGCCGGATGGTTCTCGGGATTGTTCAGCGCGGTGAAGCTCATCCAGTCGGTCTCGATCTCCGGGCCATCGGCGACATCGAAGCCCATCGACGCGAAGATCGCCTCGATGCGTTGCATCGTCAGCGACACCGGATGCAGGCCGCCATCGCCGATGCGGCGACCCGGCAGCGTGACGTCGAGCGCCTCGGAGCGAAGCTGCCGGTCGAGCTCGGCCTGCGCCATGGCCTGGCGGCGCTCCAGCAATGCGGCTTCGATGCTTTCCTTGGCGCGGTTGATCCGGGCGCCACGCGACTTCTTCTCGTCCACCGACAGCGGCGCGAGCGCCTTCAGCAGCTCGGTCACGCGACCGGCCTTGCCGAGGAAACGCGCCTTGGCATTCTCGAGCTCGGCCGGCGTCGGCGCAGCAGCGAACTCCTGCTGCGCACGAACCACCAGTTGGTCCAGGTCATCCATGATCACCGATCGACAATCAACCAAGCCGCCCCCGAGGCGACGCTTGGCTTGGCTGCATCAAGCGGCGCGCAACGCTGCCGCACCGGTCAGGGCATCAGGCGACTTGCGCCTTCACCTTCTCGACGATGCTGCCAAACGCTGCCGGATCGTTGACGGCCATGTCGGCCAGCACCTTGCGGTCGATGTCGATCGCGGCCTTCTTCAGGCCGGCCATGAACTGGCTGTAGGTGATGCCGAGCTCGCGCGCCGCGGCGTTAATGCGTGCGATCCACAACTGCCGAAACACGCGCTTGCGCGTGCGGCGGTCGCGGTAGGCGTACTGGCCCGCCTTCATCACCGCTTCCTTGGCGATGCGGAAGACGTTCTTGCGGCGGCCGCGGAAGCCCTTGGCTTGGGCTAGGACCTTCTTGTGACGGGCGTGTGCGGTGACACCACGTTTGACGCGAGGCATGTGTGTGCTCCTTCGTGCGTGTCAGTCGATCAGATTCCGGCAAAGGGCAGCATCGCGGCGACGTGCCCCATGTTGGTTTCGTGCACGTTGGTCGCGCCGCGCAGGTGACGCTTGCGGGTCGTGGACTTCTTGGTGAGGATGTGACGCTTGTACGCCTGACCGCGCTTGACGGTCCCACCCGGACGCACGCGGAACCGCTTGGCCGCGCTCTTCTTGGTTTTCATCTTGGGCATGACTGCTCCTTCTTGAGTTGCTGCCGCAGGCGGAAGCGCTCGAAGCGCCCCACTTGATCGGGCCTGTGGCGGGCTTTTATGCCTGCAGCCTCGGCGACCAAACCTCGGCTGGGGCGTGAAACTGAATGGCCGCTATTTCTTCTTTGGTGCCAGCACCATCACCATCTGGCGGCCTTCGAGCTTGGGCATGTGCTCGACCACCGCCACATCGGCCAACTCGTCGCGAATGCGCTCGAGCAGTCGCATGCCGATGTCCTGGTGCGTGATCTCGCGGCCGCGGAAGCGCAACGTCACCTTGCCCTTGTCGCCGTCGTCTGCGATGAAGCGGCGCAGGTTGCGCATCTTGATGGCGTAGTCGCCCTCGTCCGTACCCGGACGGAACTTGACTTCCTTGACCTCGATGACCTTCTGCTTGCTCTTGGCTTCCGCCGCCTTCTTCTGCTCCTGGTACTTGAACTTGCCGTAGTCCATCAGCCGGCACACCGGCGGATCGGCTGTGGCTGCAATCTCCACCAGGTCCACGTCGTATTCACCGGACAAGCGCAACGCTTCCATCAGGGGCACGATGCCCAGGGGTTCGTTGTCGGGCCCGTTGAGGCGCACCTGCGGTGCGGTGATTTCTCGGTTGAGCCGATGCTTGCGCTCGGCGTTGGGAGTACGACGGTCGAAAAAGGTAGCGATGGTGTGGATCCTTTCAACAACCCGTCAGGCAAGCGAAGGGCTGCAAACAAAAGCAAAAGCGCGCCGAAGGCTCAAACCTTTTGCGCGATGTCGCCTGCAATCTTCGCCGAGAAGGCATCGACCGACATCGCACCAAGGTCTACGTTGCCCCGGGCGCGCACCGAAACGGCCCCGCTTGCCTTTTCCTTGTCGCCAACGACCAGGATGTACGGGACCTTCTGCATCGAATGCTCGCGGATTTTATAGCTGATTTTGTCGCTCCGCAAATCGGCCGCCGCCCTAACCCCTTGTTTTTGAAGCCGTTTCGCGACCTCGGACGCGTAATCGGCCTGATGTTCCGTGATCGGGGCCACCACCGCCTGGCGCGGCGACAGCCAGGCCGGCAATGCGCCGGCATGTTGCTCGACCAGGATGCCGATGAAGCGCTCGAGGCTGCCGACGATGGCTCGGTGCAACATCACTGGGTGGGCTCGGCCACTGGATTCGGTGACGTACTCGGCGCCCAGCCGCTCGGCCATGTTGAAGTCCACCTGCATCGTGCCGCACTGCCACTGGCGGCCGATGGCGTCCTTCAGCGTGTACTCGATCTTGGGACCGTAGAAGGCGCCGTCCCCGGGCGAGACCGAGAACTCGCAGCCCGAGCGGCGCAGCGATTCCATCAGTGCCTGCTCTGATTTGTCCCACAACGCGTCGGAGCCCACGCGCTTGTCCGGCCGCGTGGCCACCTTGTAGATGATCTCGCTGAAGCCGAAGTCCTTGTAGACCTTCTGCAGCAGCGCCGTGTAGGCGACGCACTCGTCGAGGATCTGATCCTCCGCGCAGAAGATGTGGCCGTCGTCCTGCGTGAAGCCGCGCACGCGCATGATGCCGTGCAGCGCGCCGCTGGGTTCGTTGCGATGGCACTGGCCGAACTCGCCGTATCTCAGCGGCAGGTCACGGTAGCTCTTGATGCCCTGCTTGAAGATCAGCACGTGGCCGGGGCAGTTCATCGGCTTGAGCGCGTACTCGCGTTTCTCCGACTCCGTGACGAACATGTTGTCGCGGTAGTTGTCCCAGTGGCCCGTCTTCTCCCACAGGCTGCGGTCGAGGATCTGCGGTCCCTTGACCTCGTGATAGCCGTTGTCGCGGTAGACCGCGCGCATGTATTGCTCCACCTGCTGCCATACCAGCCAGCCGTTGGGGTGCCAGAACACCAGCCCGGGCGAGTGCTCGTCCATGTGGAACAGGTCCAGCTCACGCCCGAGCTTGCGGTGGTCGCGCTTCTCGGCCTCCTCGAGCATGCGCAGGTAGGCCTGCAGCTCGTCCTTGCTGGCCCAGGCCGTGCCGTAGATGCGCTGCAGTTGCTCGTTGTTCTGGTCGCCGCGCCAGTAGGCGCCGGCGACTTTCATCAGCTTGAAGTGCTTCAGCCGCCCCGTGCTCGGCACATGCGGGCCGCGGCACAGGTCCTCGAAGCCGCCCTCACGGTACAGCGACACCTCTTCGCCGGGCGGAATGCCGCCGATGATCTCGGCCTTGTAATGCTCGCCCAGGCCCTTGAAGTACGCCACCGCCTCGTCGCGCGGCAACACGCGCCGCGTGACCGGCTCGTCCTTCTTCGCCAGCTCGGCCATGCGCTGCTCGATGCGCCCCAGATCCTCCGGCGTGAACGGGCGGCTGTAGGCAAAGTCATAGTAGAAGCCGTTCTCGACCACCGGCCCGATCGTCACCTGCGCGTCGGGGAACAGCTCCTTCACCGCGTAAGCCAGCAGGTGCGCTGTGGAATGTCGCAGGATCTCCAGGCCGTCGGGATCCTTGTCGGTGACGATCGCCAGCCTGGCGTCTTGCGAGAGCCGGTGGCTCAGGTCGACCACCCTCGGCTTGCCGTCCACCTCCACACGGCCAGCGAGCGCGGCCTTGGCCAGTCCGGGGCCGATCGACGTGGCCACGTCGCCCACGGTCGGGGGCTGCGCAAACTCGCGGCGCGAACCATCAGGCAGCGTGATCGTGATCATGGCGTCAAATTCCTGGCAAACGAACGAAAGACAAGACGAAAAAAAACGCGGCTGGGGCCGCGCTTCGTGATGGATCAAGGGAGGTATGGGCGTGCGCGCGCGGCCGACTAGGTATCGGTGGTGGTACCGGTCGTTCGCGGTGTCATAACCATGGCGCCCTTCCCAGTCCTTGTGGGTTGCGAGACGGTTTCATTCTAGGCCAGTGAACCTGAATCCGGTGCGTCCTATGGCATTTCAATCCCAACAACGCGAAAAGCGCCGCCGCTTGTGGCGGCGACGCTGCGGTTGGACCTGCCGAATGTACGTCTCAGGCTGGCGCGATGGGCTCACCTTCGTCGTCGACAGGAAGCGTGCTCGGGCCCGGTCCTGTCGGGGCGACCGGATCGCGGTCGTCGACCTCGGTTGCCTTGATCAGGCGTGCCAGATAGCCGATCCAGGCGGAGACCGACTCGGTGGCTTCGGCCGGTACGCCGTCCAGGGGATCCGCCTGTCCGGTGCCCGGGTCGACGCTGTCGCCTCCGCCTCCGCCGCAAGCGGCAAGTGCAAGTACGGCGCCTGCGACTGCCAGCCATGACTTCATCTGCTTCATGCCTGGCTCCTCAGTTCGAACCGGCGCCAGAGCCCGGCGTCGGCGTGAACAGGTAGGGGAACGTCGGCAGCAGCGGGATCTTGGACTGGTCAACACCGTCGTGTAGCTGCAAAGACGTCGGGCCCAGCGGCACCGAGGACGGCTTGCACGCACTGGTGGCGCCCAGCGAGCTGTTCAAGCCCAGCGCGTTGTTGTCGCCGTTGGCCACGCACAGGCCACCAGCCACCGCGACCAGCGAGATGTCGACCACGTCGTCCTTCGGACGCCGCCCGTTCGGGAAGCCTGCCGGGTCGCCGCCGGCCAGCCCGAGCGGGTTCTGATCCGCCTCCTTGGTCACGGCCGAGTTGGTGTTCAGCCGCAACATTTCTGAGCCTACATTGGCGTTGGCGGGACGGTTCACACCCGCGATGCCGGTCAGGAAGACGTTCATCAGGTCCGTGCGCGGAAAGTTCTTCGGCGCGATCTTGCCCTCGGCCGTGCCGCCGAAAGCCGGATCCTTGTCGAGCGCGATTTCCAGCAGGCGCGGCAGCGTCGGGTTGGTCACGTACTTGAGGAAGTTCTTCGCATCGTCCTTGGGCTGACTGCCGTTGAACAGATCCTTGTCGGGAAGACCGATCACGACTTCGTTGACCAGGGGCATTCCCAGGCGCGACACCTGCGTCCACGGGCCGCCGACATCCTCGGGAAACCTGAAGTTCAGGAATGGCTTGTCGAACGACAGCGAGCCCTGGCGAATGCTGGCCGACGTCCAGCCGCCGATCACCGGGTCGTTGCCCTTGGTCAGGCAGGTCTTGTGCACTTCGAGTGCGAGCGTGGTGATGTTGGCGTCGTCGATCGTGTTGGGGACCAGACCGGCGTTCGCGCGATCGGCGATGAAGCTCACCGGCGCATTGACCAGATCGAAGATCGTGCCCAGGTTCACCGCGAACGGCTCCTTGCGCTGGCCCACGAACAACTGCCCCGGCTGGTTGCAGCCCGGGATGTTGACCTGATAGATGTGCTTGTCTGCGTAGGCCTTGTAGTCCGGAATGGTCTTGGTGCCGATGTTGTCGACCGGCTTGTCGAACGTCGAGCCGCCGCCGGACACGTGCTTCAGCTTGGTGGCGTCGTTCGCCTTCTGGCGGCGCGAGCCGCGCATGACATCGACGGTGAAAGTTTCGTTGACGTTCAGCGCAGCCGCGTTGCGATCGGCGACCTGCCCCGCCTGCACCAGCGGAATGGCGACTTTCTGGCCGGCGATGTCCAGCTCGACGTTCTTTCGGTTGTTATTGAACTTGAACTGGAAGGTGATGTCCTCGCGGTTGTCGCCATCGTTGTCGATGTGAATCTCGTACAGCGCGTTCGGGTCCATCAAGAAGTAATTCGGGCCGCCGTACGGGGCCTGCAGCGGCTGGTAGTTGGCGATCAGCGTCACGTAGCCCGCGCGAGCCGGGTCGTAGCTGTTGAACATGTAGAAGTCGGTGCCGTCCACCTTGGGACGCAGCGTGATGGCCGGCGCCTCGCGGTGGCTCGAGGCATGGGCCGGCACGAGCGCGGCACCAGCGACGGCGCCGATGGCGGCCGCCGCGATCGGCAGCAGGCGCGCGCGGGACTTGAGCGTTGCGATCATGGAGATAGATCCTCGAAAGCGTGTTGACTATCGCCCCGCCGACCAAGGCCGCCAGGGTTCCTGACCATCGGAGCGTGCGCGCCACGATGGGTCTGGGGCCGTGGTACGCGGCCGTTTCGCGACTGGATGCAGCGTGGTGCGCTGCGGCTCAGTCGGACGCCGGGCTGCCCTCAAAAAGCCGGCGGATCGCCTCGGGGGACGCGAGCGCGTCGAGCTAGCGGGTCAACTCGACTCAGGGCAACGCGTCAGCGTGCATCGACGGCGCCGCGACGAGCTGCTGAAACTCGTCGGCCAAGCGCTCGCTCTCGGCCAGCGCGATGCGCCACGCCCGCATGCGCGAGTCGGCATCGTCGCCGTAGAGCTTGAAGTCGCCGCGATCGGGCAGCTTGCCGCGCGGCAAAGTCGATATCCATTCGGGCCGCGGCACCAGCAGCACCACGTTGTCGAGCCGCGCGCTGGCGCGGTGGCGTGCCTTGAACGGCTTGTCGAGCCAGCCTGGCACTAGCGTGGGCTGGAAGTGCGGGATCAGGACCACGCCGTCGTTCAGCGCGGTGTAATCGAGGTGCAGGTGGTAGTCGGTGATGCCGCCGTCCCAGTACGCGCCGCGCGGCGCGCCGGCAATGTCGTGCACCGCGTCGAGCCAGAACGGGATCGAGCAGCTCGCCAGGATCGACGCGGCCAGGTTTTCGGCGTTCAGGGCCACGCGATGCGTCGGGTATTCGCGCAATGCGAGCGGCAATGCATCGCGCATGTCGGAGAACACCACGCGCTCGAGCAACGTGCCCATCACCCGGCGATGCATCAGGTTGGCGGCAAACGCGCCCAGATAGCCCAGCGGCGTGCGCACCCGCCCCTGGCGAGCAAGCAGGCCTTTGCCCCGGCTCGTGAACACGTGCAGCCTGCGCCCAGGATGCGCCAGCACCTCGGCCTCGCGGCCGCCGAAGCGCCGCTGCAGCGCCTGGCTGAACATCGCGCTGACGTGTGCGGCTTTGGGCGGCTTGCCGGGCTGATGCTCGTAGCGCTGTTCAATGTAGTCCTGCGCCATCTCGCGCAACGCGGCATCGGCGTCGCGCCGGCACGCGCAGGCCATTCGCCACGCGCCGATCGAGGCGCCGAGCAAATGCAGCGGCCCCGCGTGCTCACTCAGCCAATGACCGAACACGAAGCGATCGAGCGCATTGAGCACCAGCCCCTTGGGGCCGCCGGCCGCGCCGGCCACGGCCCGCACGTCAGCCGCGCGCAGGCCGTGCTCGCGCAGGCGCTGCCGCGCGCGCGGCCCGGCCAGCACCCACAATGCGCGCGGCGCGCTCATCCGGGCAAGCCCGGCATGGAGCAACGCTCGCGGCCGCCCGCCGGTCCGCTCACCGGATGCCGCGCAGCACGCTCATCGGGCGCGCAGCGCTTCGCGCAGCTGCCGGCCCATTTCGGGGGCGTCCTTCAGCGGATCGGACGGATTGCGCTGCTGCAGCACATCCTCCATGCGGACCTGCACCGAGCCCAGTGCCTTCGGGTGGCTGTAGATGTAGAAGCGGTCGGCGCGCACGGCGTCAAGCACGTATTGCGCCACCATCGCGGCCGTGACCTTGCCGCTGCTCACGGCCTTCTGCGTCATCACCTGCGCAATCATTTGGCTGCGCGTCGGCTTGGTATCGGGGTTGCTCAGCGCCTGCGGCCGGTTGCGGCCGCTCTCGTGGATGCCGGTGGCGACGAAGAACGGACACAGCACGTGCGCATGCACTTGTTCGGTCACCAGCGACAGGTCCTGGTAAAGCGTCTCGGTCAAGGCCACCACCGCATGCTTGCTGACGTTGTAAACGCCCATGTTGGGCGGATTGACGAGGCCTGCCATGGACGCGGTGTTGACGATGTGGCCTTCGTAGCCGCTGTCCTTCTCGGCCGCTTCGAGCATCATCGGCGTGAACACGCGCACGCCGTGCGCCACGCCCATCACGTTGACGCCGATCACCCACTCCCAGTCGCGCAACGTGTGTTCCCAGATCAGTCCACCGGCGCCGACGCCCGCGTTGTTGAACACGAGGTGCGGCGCGCCAAAGCGCTCGAGCGTGGCCGCGCCCATGGCCTCGACCTCGGCGGCCTTGGCCACATCGAGCCGAAACGGCAGCACCTGCGCGCCGAGCGCACGCAGTTCGCCCTCGGCACGCGCCAGCGCATCGGCCTGCACGTCGGCTGCGACGATGTTCATGCCGCGCTTTGCGCACAGGTGCGCCAGCTCGAGGCCGAAGCCCGATCCCGCGCCGGTGATCACCGCGGTGTCGCCGCGGCCCAGGTGTCGTTCGCTCATCAGTGGGTCTCCATCGGATTCAGCGCGGCGACGCGCGCGTTATCAGTGCATGCAACGGTGCATGCGCATCGAGCAGCCCGAACGCGCCGCCGCCCCCCAGCTGGTCGCCGAGGCGCGACGCGCAGAACGTGTCGAACACCTCGCTCGGCGCATGCTGCTTCAGCAGCGCGGCCTGCACCGCCAGCGCCACGTCGCGCGCCAGGCGCCGCGCGGCGGTTTCATCGGTGCTGCCATCCACTCGCGCGGGCAGGCTGGCGGCCAGTCGATCGAGCACGCCGTTCGATGCGCGTGCGGGCTGCAACTCGTGCAGCAGCGCATCGGCCACCGGGCCGGTGCGCAGCGCGCGCAGCAGGTCGAGCGCCATGATGTTGCCGGCGCCTTCCCAGATCGAGTTGAGCGGCATCTCGCGGTACACGCGCGCCATCGCACCCTCGCCGCGCTCTTCGACATAACCGTTGCCGCCGAGGCACTCCATGGCCTCCTGCGCAAACACGCTGCCGCGCTTGCAGATCCAGAACTTGGCGATCGGCGTCAGCACGCGCCGCATCAGCGCCTCGTGGCCGTCGGCATCCTGGCCGTTCTCGGTGCGATCCACAGCGCGAGCCAAGCGCAGCGCGAGCGCGGTGGCCGCCTCGCTCTCGAGCGCGAGATCGGCCAGCACGTTCTTCATCAGCGGCTGGTCGATCAGCAGCTGGCCGAACGCGCGCCGCTCGCCGCAGTGGTGCAGCGCCAGTACCAGCGCCTGGCGCATCAGCCCCGCCGTGCCGAGCGCGCAGTCGAGCCGCGTGATCGCGCCCATGGCCAGGATCTGCGGCACGCCGCGACCTTCTTCGCCGACGAGCCAGGCGACTGATCGATGAAACTCGACCTCCGAACTGGCATTGGCCTTGTTGCCGAGCTTGTCCTTCAGGCGCTGGATGTGCATCACGTTGGGCGTGCCGTCGGGCAGCCAGCGCGGCAGGAAGTAGCAGCTCAGGCCGCCAGCGGACTGCGCCAGCACGAGGAACGCGTCGCACATCGGCGCCGACATGAACCACTTGTGCCCGGTGATGCGCACACGCGGTCCCCAGGCGTCGGTGCCGTCGGGTTCGGCGCGCGTCGTGTTGGCGCGTACGTCGGAGCCGCCCTGCTTCTCGGTCATGCCCATGCCGAGCGTGACTGCGCGCTTGTGCGCCAGCGGCGCGAAGCGCGGGTCGTACTCGGTGCTGGCGATGGCGTTGCGCCACGCCTCGTACAGCGCCGCGTTGCTGCGCAGCGCCGGGGTCACCGCATAACTCATCGACACCGGGCACAACACCGACGGCTCGGCCTGCGTCCAGACGATGAAGCCGGCCGCGCGCTGCAGGTGCGCCCCCGCGCCGCGCGACCAGGGCGTGCCGTGCAAGCCGTGGCGCAGCGCGCCGCCGAGCAGCGCGTGGTAGCTCGGGTGGAACTCCACCTGGTCGACGCGGTGACCAAAGCGGTCGTGCGTGCGCAGCTCGGGCGTGTGGACATTGGCGTTGCGTGCGTGCCCCACCATCTCGGCCGAGCCGGCCTCGGCGCCGATGCGCGACAGCGCCTCGGTGTCGAGCTGCGGTGCATTGAAGCGCAAGGCATCGCGCAGCCCGTGATCGGAGTCGAACAGGTTCACGTCGACGAACGGCGTGCTCTGGTTCAGAACCTCGTGCGTCATCACCCACTCCTTCGCATGTCGACGTGCGGTATGCCGTCGTCGACGTACTCGGCCGACACGGTCTGGAAACCGTGGCGGCGATAAAAATCCTGCAGATGCGACTGCGCGCTGATCGTGATGGGCTGCCCGGGCCACTGGCGCTCGCACAGCGCCAGCCCTTCGCGCACCAGCTGGTGCCCGACACCGCGCCCGCGCAAGCGGGCGTCGACCACCACACGGCCGATCGACACGTCAGCGAACTTCACGCCGGCGTCCAGCACGCGCAAGTACGCCAGCAGGGCGGCGCTGCCGGCGTCGCGCCCGAGCAGATGCCAGGCCTGGCGATCGGCGCCGTCCGGGTCGAGGTACGGCCCCTGCTCCAGGATGAATACCTTGGCACGCAGCGCCAGCATGTCGTACACGCCATCGGCACCCAGCTCTTCAAAGCGGTGGCAGCTCCACAGCAATGGCATTCAGATCAGCTTGACCAGTTGCTTGCCGAAGTTGCGCCCCTTCAGCAGGCCGATGAAAGCCTCAGGCGCGCTCTCGATGCCCTGCGCGACGCTCTCGCGGTACTTGAGCGTGCCCTTGGCCACGCGTTCGCCGAGCTCGGCCAGCGCCTGCGGCCACAGCGGCAGGTGCTCGCTGACGATGAAGCCCTGCACCTTCATGCGGTTGGTGAGGATCAGCTGCGGCGCCGCCATCGGGATCGGCGCTCCGTTGTAGCCCGAGATCATGCCGCACAGCGCGATGCGCGAGAACGCGTTGGCGTTCTGCATCACCGCATCGAGGATCGGGCCGCCCACGTTCTCGAAGTAGCCGTCGATGCCGTCGGGGCACGACTCCTTCAGCGCGGAGGCGATCGCGGACACACCGTCGAGCCGCTTGTAGTCGATGCAGGCATCGAAGCCGAGGTCGCGCACCACGTGGCTGCACTTGTCGGCACCACCGGCGATGCCGACCGCGCGACAGCCTTTCGCCTTTGCGAGCTGGCCCACCACGCCACCGACCGCGCCGCTGGCGGCGCTGACCACGATGGTCTCGCCTTCTTTCGGCTCGATGATCTTGTTCAAGCCGTACCACGCGGTGACGCCCGGCATGCCCACGGCGCCGAGGTAGGCCGAGATCGGCACGCGCGAGGTGTCGATCTTGCGCAGCGCACCGGGCTGCTGCGCCGCCACCACGGCGTATTGCTGCCAGCCGCCCATGCCGACCACCTTGTCGCCGGCCTTGTACTCCGGTGCGCGCGACTCCACCACCTCGCCGACGGTACCGCCGATCATCACCGCATCGAGCGGCTGCGGCTGCGCATAACTCTTGCCTTCGTTCATGCGCCCGCGCATGTACGGGTCGAGGCTGAGGTAGTGGTGGCGCACCAGGACCTCGCCGTCGTTCAACGCCGGCAGCGGAACTTCTTCGAGGCGGAAGTTCTGCGCCGTCGGCTCGCCGCTCGGGCGCGACGCGAGCACGAAACGCTTGTTGGCCGTGGCCATGGCTACTCCTTGTCTGCAGGGGCGCGGCGCTGCAGCTTCACGCCGCCTTTCGGCGTGGGCAGCGCGCGCAGGTATTTGAAGGTCCCGGTGGCGTGGGCACAAAGATGACCGCCATCGTCGAACACCGACGCCTCGCAGAACGCCAGCGTCGATGTGCGGTGCAGCAGCGTGCCCACTGCACGCAGCTCACCTTCCGCGGGCCTCACGAAACTGGTCTTCATCTCGATCGTCGCGACACCGGCCTTGTCGGTCGGCGCACGGGCCAGCGCGCTGCGCGCGGCCTGCGCCATGGCGACGTCGAGCATCGTCATCAGCACGCCGCCGTGGGCCACCTCCCAGGAATTGAGGTGAGCCTCTGCCAAGTCGACGCGCAGCTCGGCCCTGCCGTCGGCCGCGCTGTGCAGCTCGAGCCCCATCTGCTCGACGAAGGGAATGCGGATCGGAAACGGGATGTTCGGCTTGGACATGGGCGGTTGCCGTTCTTCAGCCACCGGTGATGCACGACACGCCGCCGTCGATCGCCAGGATCTGGCCGGTGATGTGCTTGCCGGCCGCCGACGCAAAAAGCACGGCAGCGCCTTTCAGGTCGTCATCATCGCCGAGGCGGCGCAACGGCGCATGCGAGGCGAGGTTCTCGGCACCCATCGTCTGCAGCGTGTGCTTCGTCATCTTGCTCGGGAAGAAGCCGGGCGCGATGGCGTTGACCGTGATGCCGTGTTCGCCCCACTCGGCGGCCAGCACGCGGGTGAAGTTGACCACCGCGCCCTTGCTGGTGTTGTAGGCCAGCGTCTCCATGCCGGGCGGGTTGCCGCCCAGGCCGGCGATCGACGCCACGTTGATGATGCGGCCGCGCTTGCGCGGGATCATGCTCGCCTTGCCGATCGCCTGGCTGAACAAGAAGATGCTGCGCACGTTCAGGTTCATCACCTTGTCCCACGCTTCGAGCGGATGATCCTCGGCCGGCGCACCCCAGGCGGCGCCGGCATTGTTGACCAGGATGTCCACGTGGCCGAAGCGCTCCAGCGTCTCGTCGCAGACCTTTCGCACCTGCTCCGGATCGCTCGCGTCGGCCGCGATCCATCGTGCATCGATGCCCTTGTCCTGCAGGTGCGCCACGGCCTCTTCGAGGTCGCCCGCCTTGCGCGACGTGAGCATGATCTTGGCACCCGCTTCGCCGAGCGCCTCGGCGATCTGCAGGCCGAGGCCGCGCGAGCCGCCGGTGACGAGCGCGTGCTGGCCGGTGAGGTCAAACAGTTTCGAGATCGGTGTGGACATTCAAGTGTCTCCTGCAACTAGAACCATTCGTCGCGCATGTCGCGGCACAAGGGGTCGCGCGCCTGCACCACCGCGAGCCACGCCGCGACCTTGGGCAACTCGTAGGCGAAGAAGTAGCGCGCTGCATGGCACTTGCCGGCCATCGCGTCGGTGCGGCCGGTTTCGCGCGCGCGTCCGGCAGCCAATACGAGCTCGAGCCACACCCAGGCTAGCACGGTGTGGCCGAAAGCCTGCATGTACGGCATCGCGTTGGTCAGTGCGTCGTCGGGCGTGCCGGTCGACCAGGCTGCCTGCGTGGCGGACAACACGGCCTGCCACGCCGTTCGCAAGCTCTGGGCGTGGGCGCTCCAGGCGGCGTCGCTCGAGGCGCGCTCGACGGTTGCGTCGATGCGCGCGCCGAGCAGCTTCAAGGCCGCACCACCTTCCATGACGACTTTGCGGCCGAGCAGGTCCTGCGCCTGGATGCCGTGCGTCCCCTCGTGGATCATGTTGAGGCGGTTGTCGCGCCAGTACTGCTCCACCGGGAAGTCGCGCGTATACCCGTAGCCGCCATGCACCTGGATCGCCAGGCTGTTGGCCTCGAGGCACCATTCGCTCGGCCAGCTCTTGACGATCGGCGTGAGCACCTCGAGCAGCATCGCGGCCTCACGGCCCGTGGCCGGCGCACCCGTGTGCTGCTCGTCGACCAGGCGCGCGCAGTACAGGCACAACGCGAGCGCGCCTTCAACATAACTCTTTTGCGCCAGCAGCATGCGCTTGACATCGGCGTGCTCGACGATGCGCACCGGCGGCTTCGACGCATCCTTGCCGGCGCGCCCCACGGGCCGACCCTGTGAACGGTCGCGCGCGTACTGCAGGCTCGCGTCGTAACCCGCGTGGCCGAGCATCGCCGCGCCCAGGCCGATCGCGATCCGGGCCTCGTTCATCATGTGGAACATGCAGCGCAGGCCCTCGCCGGGCGCGCCCACCCGGTAGCCGATGGCACCCGGCGCTCCGCGCACCGGGAACCGGCCCTCGCCGAAGTTGAGCAGCGTATTCGGGATGCCGCGGTAGCCGAGCTTGTGGTTCAAGCCGGCGAGCACGACGTCGTTGCGCTCGCCGGTCAGAGCGCCGTGCGGGTTGACCAGCTTCTTCGGCACGATGAACAGCGAGATGCCTCGGGTACCCGGAATCAGCTGGCCATCCGGGCCCGGGATCTTGGCCAGCACCAGGTGCACGATGTTTTCGGTGAGCTCGTGCTCGCCGTTGCTGATCCACATCTTGTGACCGCGCAAGCGATAGCGCGGTCCCAGCGCATCGGTCTCGAAATCATCGCCATCGGGCAGCGCACGCGTCGCGATGTCGCTCAGCGAGGAACCCGCCTGCGGCTCGCTCAGGCACATGGTGCCGAACCAGCGGCCGGCGAACTCGTTCTTGGCGAAGACTTCCTTCTGCTGCGGCGTGCCGTGCGCCATCAGCAGGTTGGCGTTGCCACTGGTGAGCAGCGCGCCGCCCCCGATGCCGATGCCGGCCCTGGAGAAGAACGCGTTGGCGGCCATCTCCACCACGCACGGCAGTTGCATGCCGCCCATCTCGTAGTCCTGCGCGGCGGCCAGCATGCCGGAGTCCACATACGCCTGGGCGGCGGCGTGCGAGCTGGCCGGCAGGATCACCTTCTCGCCATCGAAGCGCGGCTCCTCGACATCGGCCACGCGGTTGAACGGCGCGAACTTCTCGCGTGCGATGCGTTCGCAGGTGTCGAGCACCTGCGCGATGGTGTCGCGCGAGTGATCGGCGAAGCGCGGTCGATCGAGCAGCGCATCAACGCGCAGCCAGTCGTGCAATAGGAACTCGATGGTGTCGCGCATGCTCGCGCTCCCTCAGCCGGCAGCGGTCACCGCCATCGTCGCCGACGCCTTCAGCACGAGCGTGCGCTGGCCCGCGGATTCGGTCCAGACGCAGGCTTCCGTGAAGGTCACGCTGCGACCGGCTTTCAGCACCTGGGCCTGACAGACCAGGCGCTCGCCGCGCGCGGCGCGCAGCAGGCTGACCTTCAGCTCCGCGGTCAACACCCAATGACCGGCCGGCGCCTTGGCCTGCGCGGCCGCGCCCATGGTGTGGTCGGCCATCGTCGCCATCACCCCTGCATGGACCACGCCGGTGTGCTGGGTGTGGCGCGGAGCCAGCAGCAGTTCGGTTGTGATCTCGTTGTCGGAGAACGCGACCGGCACGATGCCGAGCTCGGCCACGAACGGCGCCTTGGCAAAGATGTCGGTGAGCAGCGGAAGATCGATCGACTGCGCCACTTCAGTCTACTCCCACGCGCGCGATCGTTCCCTGCGCCACCGCGCACAGCTTCTCGTCGGCGCCGCTGCGCACGAACACGTCGCAGCGACAGACGATCTGGCTCTTGCCGACCGACACCGCCTCCGCGCGCGCGATCAGGCGCTCGCCGATCGCCGGACGCACGTAGTTGATCTTGAACTCGGAGGTCACCACCGCAAAGCCGGCTGCCGCGCCGCCGGCATAGGTGAGCGCGTTGTCGGCCAGGTAGCTCACCACCCCACCGTGCGCGAACCCGTGTTGCTGCAGCAGCTCGGTGCGCAGCGGCAGCTCGAGCTCGCAGATGCCGCCGGGCTCGAGGCGTCTCAACTCGGCACCGAGCAGGCGGCTGAACGGTTGCTCGGCCAGCACCTCGCGGCCGCGCATCAGCAGCGTGACCGGATCGACCTTCACCAAGGCTCTCGGCTACATCACTTCAAATACACCGGCCGCGCCCATCCCGCCGCCGATGCACATCGTGACGCACACGCGCTTGGCGCCACGGCGCTTGCCCTCAATCAGCGCGTGGCCGGTCAGGCGCTGGCCGCTCACGCCGTACGGATGGCCGATCGCGATCGCGCCGCCGTTGACATTGAGCTTGTCCATCGGGATGCCGAGCTTGTCGGCGCAGTACAGCACCTGCACCGCAAACGCCTCGTTCAGCTCCCACAGGTCGATGTCGCCCACCTTCAAACCCAGGCGCTGCAGCACCTTGGGCACCGCGAACACCGGGCCGATGCCCATTTCATCGGGCTCGCAGCCGGCAACGGCGAAGCCGAGGAAGCGCCCGATGGGCTTGAGGTTCTTCTTCTGCGCGTAGCTGTCGCTGACGATCACGCAGGCACCCGCGCCATCGCTGAACTGGCTGGCGTTGCCCGCGGTGATCACGCCACCCGGCATCGCGGGTCGGATGTCCTTGATGCCGTCGACCGTGGTGCCCGGCCGCATCCCCTCGTCCTTGTCGACGGTGACCTCTTTGCTGCGCAGCCCGAGCACCGCATCGGCCACGCCCGCGGTGACGGTGATCGGCGCGATCTCGTCCTTGAACTTGCCGGCTTCCTGGCCTGCGCACGCCTTCTGCTGGCTGGCGGCGCCGTATTCGTCCTGGCGCTGCTTGCTGATGTTGTAGCGCTTGGCCACGTTCTCGGCCGTCTGCAGCATGGTCCAGTAGATCTCGGGCTTGGACTGCTGCAGCGCCGGGTCGAACAGCATGTGCTGGTTCATCTCCTGCTGCACGCAAGAGATGCTCTCGACGCCGCCGGCGACGAAGACATCGCCCTCGCCCGCCAGCACGCGCTGCGACGCCATCGCAATGGTCTGCAGGCCGCTGGAACAGAAGCGATTGATCGTGACGCCCGACGTCGTGATCGGCAGCCCGGCGCGCAGCGCGATCTGGCGCGCGATGTTCATCCCGGTGGCGCCCTCGGGGTTGGCGCAGCCCATCAGCACGTCCTCGACCGCGCCGGGCTCGATGCCGGCGCGCTGCACGGCAGCCTTCACTGCGTGGCCGCCGAGCGTGGCGCCATGGGTCATGTTGAATGCGCCCTTCCAGCTCTTGGCCAGGGGCGTGCGGGCGGTGGAGACGATGACGGCGTCGGTCATGGTGTGTCCTTCGAAATCGTGTTCGATCAAGTAAAGCTCTTGCCCTCGGCGGCGAGCCTGGCGAGCAGCGGTGCCGGCTTCCAGAACTGCGCATCGTCGTGCGGATTGGCGGCAAAGCGCTTCATGGCCTGCACCACGTTGAACAAGCCCTGCGTATCGGCGTAGCACATCGGGCCGCCGCGGTGCAGCGGGAAACCGTAGCCGGTGAGGTACACCATGTCGATGTCGCTCGCCTTGCTCGCGATGCCTTCCTCGAGGATGTGCGCGCCCTCGTTGACCAGCGCGTACACCAGGCGGTGCACGATCTCGTCGTCGCCGATCTTGCGCGGCGCACGCCCCAGCTCCTTGCGGTAGTCCTCGATCATCTTGTCGACCACCGGCGACGGGATCGCGTCGCGCTTGCCGGGTTGGTAGTCGTACCAGCCGGCGCCTGTCTTCTGGCCGAAGCGGCCCATCTCGCACAGCAGATCGGCCGTCTTGCTGTAGCGCAGATTCGGATGCTCGACATAACGGCGTTTGCGGATCGCCCAGCCGATGTCGTTGCCGGCGAGGTCGCCCATGCGGAAGGGGCCCATCGCGAAGCCGAAACGCTCGATCGCCCTGTCGACCTGCGCCGGCGTGCAGCCCTCGTCGAGCAGAAAGCCGGCCTGGCGCGAGTACTGCTCGATCATGCGGTTGCCGATGAAGCCGTCGCAGACGCCCGAAACCACCGCCGTCTTCTTGATCGTCTTGCCCAGCGCCATCACGGTGGCGAGCACGTCCTTGGCGGTCTTGCTGCCGCGCACCACCTCGAGCAGCTTCATCACGTTGGCCGGGCTGAAGAAGTGCATCCCGATCACGTCCTGCGGGCGCTGGGTGAATGCCGCGATCCGGTTCACGTCGAGTGTCGACGTGTTGCTCGCCAGGATCGCGCCGGGCTTCATCACCTCGTCAAGCTTCTTGAAGACCTTCTCCTTGACGCCCATGTCCTCGAACACCGCTTCGATCACGAGGTCGGCGTCCTTGATGTCGTCGTAGCTCAGCGTGGTCTTCAGCAGCGCCATGCGCTGGTCGTACTTGTCTGTCTTCAGCTTGCCCTTCTTGACCTGCGCCTCGTAGTTCTTGCGGATGGTCGCCACGCCGCGCTCGAGCGCCTCCTGCTTCATCTCGAGGATCGTCACCGGGATGCCGGCGTTGAGGAAGTTCATCGAGATGCCGCCGCCCATCGTGCCGGCGCCGATCACCGCCACCTTCGCGATCTTGCGCTGCGGCGTGTCCTCGGGCACGTCGGGGATCTTGCTGGCGGCGCGCTCGCCGAAGAACGCATGGCGCAGCGCCTTGCACTCCGGCGTGAGCATCAGCGCCTTGAAGATCTCGAGCTCGTACGCGAGGCCGTCGTCGATCTTCCTGGTCACCGAGGCCTGCACGGCGTCGACGCACTTGGGCGGCGCCGGGAAGTTCTTGGCCATCGCCTTCACGGTGTTGCGCGCGAACTGGAAGTACGCATCGGCGCTCGGATGCGACACCTTCATGTCGCGCACGCGCGGCAGCGGCCGCTTGTCGGACACCGTCTTGGCAAACGCGGTCGCGCCGGCGACGAGGTCGCCCTCGACCACCTTGTCGAACAGCTTCTGGCCCGGCAGCGCAGCGAGCACGTCGCTTGGCACCGGCTCGCCGCTGACGATCATGTTGAGCGCGGTCTCGACGCCGAGCACGCGCGGCAGGCGCTGCGTGCCGCCCGCGCCGGGGATCAGACCGATCTTCACCTCGGGCAGCGCCACCGGCACCTTGGGCGCGGTGACCCGGTAGTGGCAGCCCAGCGCGAGCTCCAGCCCGCCGCCCATGCACACGCCGTTGATCGCGGCCACCACCGGCTTGGTGGCGTTCTCGGTCAGCTTGATCAGGCTCAGCAGGTTGGGCTCGGTGACCGATTTGGGCGAGCCGAACTCGCGGATGTCGGCGCCACCGGAAAACGCCTTGCCCGAACCCGTGAGCACAATGGCATGCACGGCGGCGTCGGCCTGCGCGCGCTCGAGCCCGTCGGCGATGGCGCGGCGCGTCTCGTAGCTCAAGCCGTTGACCGGCGGGTTCTGAAGGGCGATGACGGCCACGCCGTCGCGAACTTCGTAGCTGGCACTCATTCGGTAACCTCCGTGCTTCGCACTGCTGTGCGAGCCCCCTTCGGGGAGGCCGGGCGGGGGCTCTGGGATCTGTCCTCTTCGGCTGTCGAGTCCGTCGACAGAAAAATAAAACGATCGTTCGATTCTAGGCTGCGTGCGCTCGACGTTTGTCTCTGCCGCGACAGCGATTGTGTGCCCGCGGCGATCCACCCGCACGGCACCGCCCTGCGGCACCATGGGTGAACGCGCGCCGGTGCGGCGCCGAGTCGCTTCAGACCTCGAGCCACTCCTTGCGGATGCCGACGTTGTCCTTCAGGTCCTGGGGCGTGCCCTCGAAAACGATCTGGCCATGGCCCATCACGTACAGGCGCTTGGAGATGCGCAGCGCGATCGTGAGCTTTTGCTCCACCAGCAGGATCGACACGCCGCGCCCGGCGATGCGCTCGAGCAGCTCGGCGACCAGCTCGACCATCTTGGGCGCCAGCCCTTCGGTGGGCTCGTCGATCATCATCAGGTCGGGGTCGCCCATCAGCGTGCGGCAGATGGTCAGCATCTGCTGCTCGCCGCCGGACAGCACGCCGCCGGGCGTGTCGGCGCGCTCCTGCAGCCGCGGGAACAGCTCGAACATGTCGTTCATCGACCAGCGGCCGCCGCCGCGCGTGGACTTCATGCCGAGGATCAGGTTCTCGCGCACCGTGAGCTGCGGAAAGATGTCGCGGTTCTCCGGCACGTAGCCCAGGCCGGCGTGCGCGATCTGGTGCGGCTTCAGCGCGATCAGCTCGCGGCCCTTGAAACGCACCGAGCCCTCGCGCGCCACATCGCCCATGATGGCCTTGATGGTGGTGGAGCGCCCGACGCCGTTGCGGCCCAGCAGCGAGACGATCTCGCCGCCATCGACGCGGAAGTCCACGCCGTGCAGGATGTGGCTCTTGCCGTAGTAGGCATGCAGGCCCTGCACCTCAAGCATGGCCCGCCTCCTCGACCGCGGTGCCCAGGTAGGCTTTCTGCACGTCAGCGTTGGCGCGGATCGCCTGCGGCGTGTCGGTGGCGATCACCTCGCCGTACACCAGCACCGAGATGCGGTCGGCCAGGTTGAACACCACGCTCATGTCGTGCTCGACGATCAGCAGCGTCTTGCCCTCGCTGACGCGGCGGATCAACGCCACGGCGTGCTCGGTCTCGCTGCGGCTCATGCCGGCGGTGGGCTCGTCGAGCAGGATCACGTCGGCGCCGCCGGCGATCGTGATGCCGATCTCGAGCGCGCGCTGCTCGGCATACGACAACACGCCGGCCGGCGTGTCGCGCCGCTTGGCGAGGTTGATCTGCTCCAGGATCGACTCGGTGCGCTCGCTGGCGTCGCGCGCCTTGGCCACGCGCTGCCAGAACGAATAGCGGTAGCCGAGCGACCACAACACGCCGCAGCGCACGTTCTCGAACACCGACAGGCGCGGGAAGATGTTGGTCACCTGGAAGCTGCGCGACAGGCCGCGGCGGTTGATCTGGAACGGCGGCAGGCCGGTGATGTCTTCGCCGTTCAACCGGATCTGGCCCGACGTGATCGGGAAGCGCCCGCTGATCAGGTTGAACAGCGTCGACTTGCCCGCGCCGTTGGGTCCGATCACTGCGTGGCGCTCGCCCCGGCGCAACGCCAGATTGACGCCGCGGATGATCGGCGTGGCGCCAAACCGCTTGTGCACGTCGCTCAGCTGCAGCGCGGCGCCCTCCACGCCTTCCACGCCGCTCATCGTGCGCGCCCCTGCGCTGCCGCCTGTGCAGCCTGTGCGGCGCCGTGGAAGGCCGCCGACACGCCGGGCGCGACGCGCCGCAGCAGCCACAGGCCGGTGCCGAGCAGCGCGACGATCACCACCCAAACCAGCAGCGACTTCGCGTCGTAGGCGACGCCCAGGATCCGCATCGCGGAGCCCTGGGCCGCGTTCACCAGCAGGTGGTGCGTGGTCTCCACCAGCGCAACCGCACCGACGCCGATCAGCGCCACCGGCGGCAGCAGCAGCGCATAGGCCGGCCCCACGCGGCGCAGCGTGCCGGCGGCCAGCAGCGGCTGGTGCATCAGGATCAGTCCGCCCAGGCCCCACGGCGCGTACATCACGACGACGACGAACATCAAGCCCACGTAGAGCTGCCACGCGCCGGTGTAGTCCGACAGCGAGATCTGCAGCGCGGTCATCAGCACGGCGCCGATGATTGGACCGATGAAGAACGCCACGCCGCCGATGTAGGCCATCAGCAGCACGAAGCCCGACGGCGCCGCGCCGACCATGCTCGACGTGACGATCTCGTAGTGGATCGCCGCCAGCCCGCCCGCCACGCCGGCGAAGAAGCCCGACAGGCAGAACACGATGAAGCGCACCATCTGCGTGCTGTAGCCCACGAACTCGGCGCGCTCCGGGTTGTCGCGCACGGCGTTGCACATGCGGCCCAGCGGCGTGCGCGTGATGGCGTACATCGCGCCCGCGCACAGCAGCATCCACGCTGCGATCAGGTAGTACATCTGGATCTGCGGCCCGAAGTTCAGGCCGAACACCGCCAGCGTCTTGGTGCGGCTGGTCGAGATGCCGCCCTCGCCGCCGAAGAAACCACGCAGGATCAGCGAGCAGGCCGCCACCAGCTCGCCGATGCCCAGCGAGATCATCGCGAATGCGGTGCCGGCGCGCTTGGTCGACACCCAGCCGAAGATCAGCGCGAAGGTCAACCCCGCCAAGCCGCCGACGATCGGCATCACCGGCAGCGGGATCGGCAGCTTGCCGGCGCCCACCACGTTGAGCGCATGCGCGGTGATGAAGCCGCCGAGGCCGTAGTAGACGGCGTGGCCGAACGACAGCATGCCGGTCTGGCCGAGCAGCATGTTGTACGACAGCGCAAAGATGATCGCAAAGCCCATCAGGCTCATCATCGTCAGCGACGCGCCGCTGGAGAACACCAGCGGCAGCAGCGCGACCACGAGCGCTGCAGCGGCCCACAGCAGCCAGGGGCCGCGCAGCGACGCCGCCGCGCGGCTCGTCGATCCGACGGCCACGTTCATGTGTCGCGATCCCCGAGCAGCCCCTTGGGCCGGAAGATCAGGATCAGCACCAGGAGCAGGTACGGAATGATCGGCGCCACCTGCGCCACCGTGGCCATCCAGAGGTCGCCGCCGAACGACTCGCGCGTCAGCGTGATGCCGAACTTGGCCAGCACGTCGGCCACCGAAACGTTGAGCGCCACCGCGAAGGTCTGGATCAATCCGATCAGCAGCGACGCGACGAATGCGCCGGGCAACGAGCCGAGCCCGCCGACCACCACCACCACGAACAGGATCGGCCCCAGCGACGCCGCCATCGCCGGCTGCGTCACCAGCGCCGGCCCAGCGATCACGCCGGCCAGCGCTGCCAGCGCGCAGCCGACGCCGAACACCAGCATGAACACCAGCGGCACGTTGTGGCCGAGCGCGCCCACCATCGACGGGTGCGTCAGCGCGGCGCGGATGACCAAGCCCACCCGCGTGCGCGTCAGCAGCATCAGCAGGCCGATGAACACCGCCACTGACATCAGCAGCATAAACATGCGGAACGCCGGATAGTTGGTGGAGAACAGCGTGAAGGCCGCGAAGTTCAGCGCGTCGGGCACGCGGTAGTCCACCGGCAGCTTGCCCCAGAACATCTGCACCAGCTCTTCGATGATGAAGGCCAGCCCGAAGGTGAACAGCAGCTCGGCCACGTGGCCGTGCTTGTGCACGGTGCGCAGGCCGAAACGCTCGACCAGCGCGCCGATCACGCCCACCAGCAGCGGAGCCAGCACCAGCCCGGGCCAGTAGCCGACGTAGCGGCTTATCTGGTAGCCGAAGTACGCGCCCAGCATGTAGAAGCTGGCGTGCGCGAAGTTCAGCACGCCCATCATGCTGAAGATCAGCGTCAAACCGCTCGCGAGCAGGAACAACAGCATGCCGTAGAGCACGCCGTTCAATGTCGAGAAGACGATCAGCTCGAGCATCGGTCAGCGCTTCCGTCGCGGTTCGAGCGGATTCATGCGAACGAACGGGCCGCGTTGCAGCGGCCCGTTGCAGTCACCGATCGTGCCGTCAGTTGGGCACCGTCATCTTGCAGGTGGTGGGGATTACCGTGTCGGCGGCCTTGATCAGGCCCACCGTCTTCCAGCCCCAACCGGTCTTCTCTTCGTCGTGCTTGGTGCCCGAGCCGAACGACGAGATGTACATGTCCTGGAACAGCGAGTGGTCGGTCGGGCGGAAGAACACCTCCGCGCCGAGCGCGTTCTTGAACTTCATGTCGGCCAGCACCGTGGCCACTTTCTTGGGGTCGGCCGACTTCGCCTTGTTCAGTGCGTCGGCGAACATCTCCATCTGGTTCTTCATGCGCAGATACCACCAACCCTGCTGGTTGGCGCCGCCGTACTTCTTGAGGAAGGCGTCCGCAAAGGCCTCCATCTCCGGCGCCGGCACGTTGGTGTGCCACTCGCTAATCTGGAACACGCGGTGGTCGAGCCCGGTCTGCTTGATCGCGGTGGGCCCGCCGGCGCCGCCGGCGTAGTAGGTGTACCAGTTCACCTGCAGGCCGGCGTCGGCCGCCGCCTTCAGCAGCAGCGACATGTCGTTGCCCCAGTTGCCGGTGATGACCGAGTCGGCCCCGGAGGCCTTGATCTTGGCGATGTACGGCGCGAAGTCGGTGATCTTCAGCAGCGGGTGCAGCTCGTCGCCGACGATCTGGATGTCGGGACGCTTCTCCTTGATCATCGCGTTGGCCGCCGCCTTGACCGCGTGACCGAAGGAATAGTCCTGGCCGATGATGTAGACCTTCTTGATCTCCTTCTTGTCCTTCATGAAGTTGGTCAGCGCGGCCATCTTGATGTCGGAGTTGGCGTCCCAGCGATAGTGCCAGTAGCTGCACTTGTCGTTGGTGAGCGCCGGGTCGACGGCCGCGTAGTTGAAGTACAGCACCTCCTTGCCGGGATTGCGCTCGTTGAATTTGGTGACGAACTCCGAGATCGCGATCGCCGCGCCCGAGCCGTTGCCCTGGGTGATGTAGCGCACGCCGGCGTCGATCGCCTTCTGCACCTGCACCAGGCTCTCCTGCGGGCTGCCCTTGTTGTCGTAAGCCACCACCTCGAGCTTCTGGCCACCGAGCACACCGCCCTTGGCGTTGATCGTCTCGATCAGGTACTGAATGTGCTTCAGCCCGTGCTCGCCGATCGTCGCCGCGCCGCCGGACAGCGGGTCGACGTAGGCGATCTTGACCTGTGCAAAGGCCGAGCTCGCGCTCAACAGCGCGGCACCGGCCACCAGTGCGATCCTTGACATCCATCGATTCATGCGAGCTCCTGCAGTCCTACACAACATTGCCGACAGTTTGATCAAAAACCACTCACGGTGACCCCGGGGACTACCCCAGCGAATCCTTGTCACGTCGGGGACGCCATCACGTGCGACTTGAACTGCTCGCGCAGCTTGATCTTCTGCACCTTGCCGGTCGCGCCGAGCGGGATGGCATCGACGAAAACCACGTCGTCGGGCACCTGCCATTTGGCGACCTTGCCGGCGTAGAACGCGAGCAGTTCGTCGCGCGTAACCTGCGCGTTGGGCTTCCTGATCACCACCAGCAGCGGCCGCTCGTCCCATTTGGGGTGCGGCACGCCGATGCATGCCGCCATCGCCACCGCCGGATGCGCCATTGCGATGTTCTCGACGTCGATCGAGCTGATCCATTCGCCGCCGGACTTGATCACGTCCTTGGTGCGGTCGGTGATCTGCAGGAAACCGTCGGGGTCGATGGTGGCCACGTCGCCGGTGGGAAACCACCCGTCGACCAGCGGATCGCCGCCTTCGCCCTTGAAGTAGCTGGCGATGATCCACGGACCCTTGACGTGCAGGTCGCCGCTGGTCTGGCCGTCCCACGGCAGTTCCTTGCCGGCCGGATCGACGATGCGCATCTCCACGCCGAACACCGCACGGCCTTGTTTGGTCATCACCGCGAGCTGCTGGTCGGCCGGCAGCTCGAGCTGCTTGTTCTTCAGGTGGCACACGGTGCCCAGCGGCGACATCTCGGTCATGCCCCAGGCGTGCAACACCGTCACGCCGTGGTCGTCGCGAAACGCCTTGATCATCGCCGGCGGACAGGCCGAGCCGCCGATCACCGTGCGCTTCATCGTCGACAACTTGAGGTTCTTCTCCCTCATGTGGTTGAGCAGCGCCAGCCACACCGTGGGCACGCCGGCCGACAAGGTGACCCTTTCCTTTTCCATCAGCTCGTAGACCGACGCGCCGTCGAGCGCGGCGCCCGGAAACACGAGCTTGGCGCCGGTCATTGCGGCGCTGTATGGAATACCCCAGGCGTTGACGTGGAACATCGGCACCACGGGCAGGATGGCGTCGCTGGCCGACATGCCGATGCCGTCGGGCAACGCCGCGCCGTACGCGTGCAGGATCGTCGAGCGGTGGCTGTACAGGGCGCCCTTGGGGTTGCCGGTGGTACCGCTGGTGTAGCACAGCGCAGCGGCGCTGCGCTCATCAAACGTCGGCCAGGTGTAGTCGCCGGATTCCGAACCGATCCATTCCTCGTAGCTGCGCAGGTTCCGGATGCCGCTGTCGGCGGGCAGCTTGTCGGCATCGCACAGCGCGATCCATTGCCGCACCGTCTTGCACTGCGGCCAGACCGCCTTGACGATCGGCAGGAACGTCATGTCGAAGCACAGCACCTGGTCTTCGGCATGGTTGGCGATCCATGCGATCTGATCGGGCGCCAGCCGCGGATTGATGGTGTGCATCACGCGGCCGCTGCCGGCGATGCCGAAGTACAGCTCGAAGTGGCGGTAGCCGTTCCACGCCAGCGTCGCGACCCGATCGCTGAACTGCAGCTCCAGCCGGTCCAGCGCGCGCGCCACCTGCTTGGCTCGGCGCGCTGCCGCCGCATAGGTGGTGCGGTGGATGTCGCCCTCGACACGGCGCGACACGATCTGCCCGTCGTGGTGGTGCCTGGCGGCAAAGTCGATCAGCCCCGAGATCAGCAGCGGCTGCTCCTGCATCAAACCCAACATGCACGAACTCCTTGCCGCCCTCGCGGCGCATCCAGGCAAGTATTGCGGCGCCCGCGCCCAAGCTGCATGGGGTGAATCCCCCGCTCCGCCCGAGCGGGCGCGGCAACGACGACAATCGTGGCATGAACGCGTTGCTCGAAGATCCCGCCGTGCTGGCACCGCCTTGGCGCGAGCCGGGTTTCATGCGCAGCCTCGGTTCGGGCTACTGGACCGCACTGCCGGCCCAGGCGCTGCCTGACGTGCATTGGGTGGCACGTAGCGACGCGCTGGCCGCCGAGCTGGGCGTCGAGGACTGGCTGCGCAGCGGGCAGGCGTTGCAGGTGCTCTCCGGCAACGCCGCCGCGCAGGCCCAGCCGCCGCTGGCCACCGTGTACAGCGGCCACCAGTTCGGCGTGTGGGCCGGACAGCTCGGCGACGGCCGGGCACTGTTGCTGGGGGAAATCCACTCTCCTGGCGGGCCACAGGAGGTGCAGCTCAAGGGCAGCGGACTGACGCCGTACTCGCGCATGGGCGATGGGCGCGCCGTGCTGCGCTCGTCGATCCGCGAGTTCCTCTGTTCCGAAGCGATGCACCACCTGGGCATCCCCACCACGCGAGCGCTGGCGGTGGTGGGCTCACCGCACCCGGTGATCCGCGAGACGGTCGAGACCGCCGCCGTGGTGACGCGCGTCGCGCCGAGCTTTCTGCGCTTTGGCCACTTCGAGCACTTTGCACACACGGCGGCCGACGCCGAGTCGCTGCGCAAGTTGGTGGATGCGGTGATCGAGCGTTATTTCCCTGCGTGCCGCGACGCGCCGCAGCCTCTGTTCGCCTGGCTGGCCGAGGTGGCGCGCCGCACCGCGCGCTTGATGGCCCAATGGCAGGCGGTGGGCTTCTGCCACGGCGTGATGAACACCGACAACCTGTCGATCCTCGGCCTCACGATCGACTACGGTCCGTTCGGCTTTCTCGACGGCTTCGATCCGGCGCACATCTGCAACCACAGCGACCACCAGGGCCGTTATGCCTACGCGCGCCAGCCGGGCATCGCGTGGTGGAACCTGCATGCGCTCGCGCAGGCGATGGTGCCGCTGCTCGACCGCCCCGACGAGGCCGCAGCCGAGGCGCTGGCCGACGCGATCGAGCCCTTCAAGCAGGAGTTCGGCGACGCCATCCAGCATGCGCTGCGCGCCAAGCTCGGACTGGCCGCGGCGATGGACGACGACATGGCGCTCATCGACGACTTGTTGCGCCTGATGGCCAAGGAGCGCACCGACTACACCATCGCAATGCGCCGGCTCGGCGAGTTCAGGAGCACCGAGGGCGCCGACAACACGCGGGTGCGCGATCTCTTCATCGACCGGCCGGCATTCGACGCCTGGGCCGAGCGTTATGCGCGACGCCTGCGCGCCGAAGGCAGCAACGACGCCGAGCGGCGCGCCCGCATGGATCGCACCAACCCGAAGTTCGTGTTGCGCAATCACCTTGCCGAGCAGGCGATCCGGCGTGCCAACGAAGGCGACTTCACCGAGGTGGCGCGCATCGCCAAGGTGCTGCAGCGGCCCTTCGACGAACATCCCGAGCACGAGGCCGATGCCGGTTTCCCGCCCGATTGGGCGCAGCAGCTGTCGGTGTCGTGCTCTTCCTGACGCCGCGAGCCACGCCATGAGCCACGACATCGACGACCCACGCTACCCGGTGCAGAAATCCGACGCGTCATGGCGCGCCCAGCTCGATCCCACGCAGTATCAGGTTGCGCGCCATGGCGCCACCGAGCGCGCGTTCACCGGCAAGTACTGGGACCATTGGGCCGACGGCAGCTACCACTGCATCGGCTGCGGCCAGGAGCTGTTCAAGAGCGACGAGAAGTTCGACGCCGGCTGCGGTTGGCCGAGCTGGTGGAAGGAAGTGGAGCCCGGACGCATCGAGCGACTCGAGGACCTCAGCCACGGCATGCGTCGTGTCGAGGTGCGGTGCGCCAACTGCGGCAGCCACCTGGGCCATGTGTTCGACGATGGCCCCGAGCCCACCGGCGAGCGCTATTGCATCAACTCCGCCTCCGTAGATTTCACGCCCAAAGGCTGAATGGCCGCCGGGGGTCGGCGGCATGCCGCTTGCCCCGCGGCGGCGCCGCTACACTTGCGCCGCTGATGAAGCTGCTGCTCGACTTCCTGCCGATCATCCTGTTCTTCGGCACCTTCAAGTACGCCGAAGCCGACAAGGCCTGGGCCGCGGCGTTCGCCTCGCAGCACCTGGGCGGCATCGTGGCCGGAGGCGTGGTCGGCCCCGACGAGGCGCCGGTGCTGCTGGCCACCGTGGTGGTGATCGTCGCCACGTTGGCGCAGGTGGCATTGCTGAAGGTGCGCGGCAAGAAGGTCGACCTGATGCTGTGGGTCAGCCTCGCGCTGGTCGTGGTGCTGGGTGGCCTCACGGTCTGGTTCCACAGCGAGACCTTCATCAAATGGAAACCGAGTGCGCTCTATTGGGCGATGGGCTTCGCGCTGTGGGTGAGCCAGGCCGTCTTCGGCAAGAACCTCTTGCGAGCGCTGCTCGGCGCGCAACTCAAGCTGCCCGACAGGGTGTGGCACCGGCTCAACTTCGCCTGGATCGCCTTCTTCGCGACGATGGGCCTGCTCAACGTGTGGGTGGCCTACAGCTTCTCGACCGCGGCGTGGGTGAATTTCAAGCTGTTCGGCGCGCTGGGCCTGATGCTCGCATTCACGATCGCGCAGGGTTTGTACCTGAGCCGCTACATGGAAGACGACGCCCAGCAAGGCACGCGGACATGAACGCGGCACGGCGATCGACATGAGCGCGCACGGTGGCCCGAGCGGCGCACAACGCCGTGCCAAGCTTGAAGGCTCCCCGGTCAGCGCGCACGACATCGAACGCGTGTTGCGCGAAGCGCTGCAACCGACCGAACTGGTGGTCAACGACGATTCCCACCTGCACGCCGGCCATGCGGGCGCCCGCGAAGGCCGACACTTTTCGCTACGCATCACCAGCGTTCGCTTCGCTGGTTTGAGCCGCGTGGCGCGACACCGCCTCGTGTATGATGCCTTGCACCGGTTGATCCCTCAGGGCATCCACGCGCTGGCGATCCAGGCACGCTCCCCCGACGAACCTGGTGAACTCGGCCCCGCCGGGTAGATCACAGCGCAGGGTCCCAACGCTCGATGCGAGCGGACCCTCGGCAGCCGAGGCCTCGCAGCCCTTTTTGACCACCCGCCTCGCGAAAGGCAACACCCATGACCCCATCCATCCGCATCGCGCGACTGGCATGCATTGCCGTTGCCGCCATCGCCCCGCTGGCAGCGCTGGCCCAGAACGTCGCCACGGTCAACGGCAAGCCGGTTCCGAAGTCACGCGTCGACGTGCTGCTGACGCAGGCCGCGCGCGGCGGCCAGCAGAAGTCGCCCGAGCTGGAAGCCCGCGCGCGCGAAGAGGTGGTGCTGCGCGAGATCTTCGCGCAGGAGGCCGAGAAGCGCGGCATCCCCGCCAGCGCCGACTACAAGGCGCAGATGGAGCTGGTGCGCCAAACCGTGTTGATCCGCGAGCTGTTCGAGGACTTTAAGAAGAAGAACCCGGTCACCGAGACCGAAGCCAAGGCCGAATATGACAAGTTCAAGGCCCAGTCCACCGGCACCGAGTACAAGGCGCGCCACATCCTGGTGGAGAGCGAAGACGACGCCAAGAAACTGATCACGCAGATCAAGGGCGGCGCCAAGTTCGAGGAGCTGGCCAAGAAGAACTCCAAGGACACCGGCTCCGGCGAGAACGGCGGCGACCTCGACTTCGCCAAGCCCGATTCCTACGTGCCCGAGTTCAGCAAGGCCATGGTTGCGCTGAAGAAAGGCGAGATGACCGATGCGCCGGTCAAGACGCAGTACGGCTACCACATCATCCGGCTCGATGACACGCGCGAGGCGCAGTTTCCCGAGTTCAACGCGGTCAAGCCGCAGATCGAGCAGCGCCTGGCACAGGCCAAGCTGCAGAAGTTCCAGGAAGACCTGCGCAAGTCGGCCAAGACCGACTTCAAGTTCTCGACGCAGCAGTAGCGCAGCGCACTCAAACCACGCAATTCAGACCCGCGGATCGGCTTTGCCGGTCCGCTGGTGTCGCCCCCTTTGAGGGGGAGGCGGCCGCTAGGCCGCTTCGGGGGTGGTCAATCTCCCGGCTTCGATGTGCAGCTGGCGGTCGCAGCGCGATGCGATCGTGCTGTCGTGCGTCACCAGCAGCAGCGTGGTGCCGGCTTCACGGTTGAGCTCGAACATCAGCTCCATCACGCGCTCGCCGGTGGCGAAGTCGAGGCTGCCGGTGGGCTCGTCGGCCAGCAGCACCGCGGGACGCACGACGAAGGCGCGCGCCAGGGCCACGCGTTGCTGCTCGCCGCCCGACAACGTGCGCGGGTAGTGCGTCAGCCGTTCGCCGAGACCCACGCGCTGCAGCATCTCGGTGGCGCGCTCGCGCGCGCCGTTGCTGCCCAGCAGCTCCAGCGGCAGCATCACGTTCTCCAGCGCGTTGAGGTTGCCCAGCAGCTGAAAGCTCTGGAACACGAAGCCGAGCTGGCGCGCGCGCACCGCGGCTCGCTGGTCCTCGTCGAGCGCGAACAAATCCTGGCCGGCCAGGCGAACTGTCCCCGAGCTCGGCGTATCCAAGCCGGCCACGATGCCCAGCAGCGTGCTCTTGCCCGATCCCGACGCACCGACGATCGCAGCCGACTCGCGCGGCCGCAGCGTGAATCCGATGTCGTGGAGAATCGTCAGCATGCCGCTGGAATCGCGGACCTGTTTGTTCACTCGTTCTACGGCAATGATCGGATCGGACATGGGGTTGAAGGTCTCGCCACTCACACGGCGCGCGTGGCTCGCGCACTGTAGCGTGGCTGCCGCCGCCCTCGCCGGCGCTGTGCCATGCGCCCGCGCGACGGCCAGGCCCACGAAGGTGCTGGTGGTGGGCGACAGCCTGTCGGCCGAGTACGGCATCTCACGCGGCAGCGGCTGGGTTGCGCTGATGGAGCGGCGCCTGCGCAAGCTGCAGGCCGCCGCCAGCGTGGTCAACGCCAGCATCAGCGGCGACACGTCATCGGGCGGCCGCACACGCATGCCGGCGCTGCTGGCCGAGCACAAGCCCACGCACGTGATCGTCGAGCTCGGTTCCAACGACGCGCTGCGCGGGCTGCCGCTGTCGATGACGCGCGACAACCTCGCCTCGATGCTGCGCGCCGCGCGCGCTGCCGGTGCGCAGGTGCTGCTGGTGGGCATGCGCATGCCGCCCAACTACGGGCGCAGCTACACGCAGGAGTTCGAGGCGATGTTCCAGGCGCTGGCCAAGGCCGAAGGCGCCGCATTGGTGCCTTTCATGCTGGCCGGCGTGGCCGACGGGCCCGACGCCGCCTCGCTGTTCCAGGACGACCGCATGCATCCCAATGCGCGGGCGCACGCGATCATCGTCGACAACGTGTGGCCGGTGCTGCGCACGCAGCTCAAGCCCTGAGCCGCCTCAGCGCGACTGCTCGCGGCCCGGTTGTCCGCGCGGCTGTTGCGGCGCGCGCACGCGCGCTTCGGGTTCTCGCCCCCGCTGCATTTCGCGCTGCATCGGGGGCTGCGCGGGCATCGCCGCACGCGGCGAAGGCGCAGGCGTCATCACGCGCGGAGCAGGCGTTGGCGGCGTCGGCATCACTGCGCGCGGTGCCGGCGCCGCCGGGGGTGCCTGGGGCACGCGCGGCGGTTCGCGCATTTCGGGTCGCAGCGGTGCCGGCGTGCGATGCACCTCGGGCGGTGCTCGGTTCACCCCGGGCGAAGCCATCGGCGGCCGTCGGCCTTGCGGGTCGCCGGGCGGCTCGATGCGGCGCGGCTGCGCGCCGGGCGCCGGAGATGCCGCTGGCGGCCGCGCCGGCGTCTGCAGCTGCGGCACCGCTTCCGAGCGCACGGCCGGCGACACCTGTCGAGGCGCCGTCTGCACCGTGGCCGGCGGCGCCACCGGGCGCGGGATGCGCTGACGTTCACGCGCCACCGCCGCCGGCGGCTGCGGCGCAATGCCCGGCGCCGGGCGCACACCCGGCGGCACGGCCGGCCGCGTGGCGCCGTGACCCGCGCCGGGAACGCCGATTGTCCGCGCCACTCCGGGCGGCGGCACGTGCGGGCGCAGCGGCTGGCTGGCGAGGTTGTTGCCGATCTGCGAATCGATCTGCGCCACCACCGGGGCGATCGGCCGGCGCGAGCGCAACTCGGTCGACGGCACGGCGCTCACCCCGCCGGGGGCGCCCTGGTTGGCATACCGGATCGGCTGCGTCGGGGTTCTGCGCGGTGTGTTGTGCGGCAGCAGATGCAGCTGCGCGTAGTTGACCGACTTCCAATAGCCCGTGCTGCGCGCGTAGTGCGGGTAGTACGCCTCACGCGGCGCCAGCGGCACCCACCCGACGAGCGGCGGCCCCGGATGGACGCGCGGCTTGCCGACCCAGGCCACCAGCGCCGGCGCGTAAACCGGCCGCGCGACGTAGCGCCCTGGCGCCCAGCACCAACGCCCACCCACCACCACCCAGCGGCCGTAGTGGAACGGCGCAAAACCCCACGGCGCATCGTCGACCCAGGTCCAGCCCCACGGGCTGATCCAGGTCCAGTGACCGTAGCGGTACGGCGCCCAACCGGTGACGACCGTGGTGGGCATCCACAGCGCGCCGTACTCGGGATGGCTCTCCCAGCGGCCGTTGCGGTCGAGGTCTTCGTAGCCCGTCATCTCAGGCGACACGTAGCGGGTGACGGCGCCGGTGCGATCGTCCTCGCGATTGGCGCGGGCCACCCAGTCGGCAAACTCGTCGGTCTGCGCTTCGACCCAGCTGTAGTGCGTGGCGTCGGCCTCGCGCCAGAACTCCGCGCTGCGTCCCGAGCCGACGTCGAGCGCATTCGAGTCGTTCTCGAAGTGCAGATCACCGTTCCACACGGTGGCCACGCTCGTGGTGTCGCGGTGATCGATGCGGTAGTGGCCCGCGCGTCGCGGGGTGAAGCGGCCCTCGGGCGTGGCGATTTCGATCTCGCGCGACACATCCTGCGAGCGCACGCGCAGCGCGGCACTGCCCTGCACCAGGAAGAAATCGATGCGCTCGTCGTCGAGACGGCGGACCTCCAGCTCGCTGCCGCCAGCCAGACGCAGCGTGGTGGAGCCCACACGCAGCTCCAGTCTTGCACTCGCGTCGACCGCGATGCGGTTGCCCGTGGTGATCGGCCGGTTGCGCTGCAGCTCGATCCACTCGTCGGAGTCGGTGTCGTACAGCCACGACTGGCCCTGGCTTTCGATCACGCGGCCGACGCGGCCGGGAGGATCATCGTCGCCGGCGCGAGCGGCACCGGCGGCCACGACCAGCAGCAACAGCGCAGCCAGCAGCTTGGCCAGCCAATGGTGTCGCGAACGTAAAGTTTTGTTGAGCTCGGCCGTGCGGATCATCGTGCTCTCCGGTGGCGATGGTGCTTCAACGCAGCCAGCGGGTTTCGCGCCTACACGGGCAAATGCCGCGCCCGAGGCTCAATCGTCGTTGTCGTCCATCTCGGGGAACAACACGCTGGTGAAACCGAGCTTGGTCAGATCGCGCATGCGCGTCGGATAGAGCCGGCCAATCAGGTGGTCGCATTCGTGCTGCACCACACGCGCGTGAAAGCCCTCGGCCTCACGCTCGATCGGCCGGCCGTGGACATCGAAGCCGGCATAGCGGATCCGCGAGTAACGCGGCACCACGCCGCGCAGACCCGGCACCGACAGGCAGCCCTCCCAGCCCTCCTCCATTGCATCGGACAACGGCGTGATCGTCGGATTGATCAACACCGTCATCGGCACCGGCGGCGCATCGGGGTACCGATCGGTGTGATCGACACCGAAGATCACCAGCTGCAGGTCTTCGCCGATCTGCGGCGCGGCCAGTCCCGCGCCGCGCGCGGCAGCCATGGTCTCGAACATGTCGTCGATCAGCGCATGCAACGCCGGCGTGCCGAACTGGCGCACCGGCTGCGCGATGCGCAGCAGGCGCGGATCGCCCATCTTCAGAATCTCTCTCACGGCCACGATGCAAGCCTTTCGTGTTGAGCCTTGTTCATTCAGTTGGGGTCGGGAAGCAGCCGGCGCAAGCCTTCTTCATCGAGCACGGCAATGTTCAGTTCGCGCGCCTTGTCGAGTTTGCTGCCGGCTTCCTCGCCCGCCACGACGTAATCGGTCTTCTTCGACACTGAGCCGCTCACCTTGCCGCCCGCCGCTTCGACCAGCGCCTTGGCCTCGTCACGGCTCCAGGTCGGCAAGCTGCCGGTGAGCACGAAGGTCTTGCCGGCCAACGGCAACGCAGCCGTCGACGAAGCCGCCCCATCGTGCTCAGCCCAGCGCACGCCGGCCGCGCGCAGCTGCTCCACCACCTCCCGGTTGTGCGGCTGCCGAAAGAACGTGTGGATGCTCTGCGCCACCACCGGCCCGACATCGGGCACCTCGAGCAACTGCTCGACCGACGCTTCGAGGATCGGATCGAGACGGCCGAAGTGCCGGGCCAGGTCCTTCGCCGTGGTCTCGCCGACGTGGCGGATGCCAAGCGCGTAGAGAAAACGCGCCAATGTCGCGTTCTTGCTCCTGTCGAGCGCGCCAACCAGGTTGGCCGCACTCTTGTCGGCCATGCGATCGAGCGCTGCGAGCTTGGCCACGCCGAGCTTGTACAGATCGGGCAGCGTGCGGATCAGCCCGCCGTCGACGAGCTGGTCGACCAGCTTGTCGCCCAGGCCCTCGATGTCCATCGCGCGCCGGCCGGCGAAGTGCAGGATCGCCTGCTTGCGCTGCGCGCCGCAGAACAGGCCGCCGGAGCAGCGGTGGTCGTTGCCGCCCTTCTCGCGCACCACCGCGCTGCCGCACACCGGGCACGCCTTGGGCATGCGGAAGTTGGGCACATAAGCTTTGCGCGGCCCGGGCACGCGGCCGACGATCTCGGGAATCACGTCGCCGGCGCGGCGCACGATCACGGTGTCGCCGATGCGCACGCCCTTGCGGCGCAGCTCGAACAGGTTGTGCAGCGTGGCGTTGCTGACGGTGGTGCCGCCGACGAACACCGGCTCGAGCTTGGCCACCGGCGTCAGCTTGCCGGTGCGGCCCACCTGGATCTCGATGCCGTGGAGCCGCGTCTGCTGCTCCTGCGCCGGGTACTTGTGCGCCACCGCCCAACGCGGCTCGCGCGTCTTGAAGCCGAGCTGCTGCTGCAGCGCGCGATCGTCCACCTTGTAGACCACGCCGTCGATGTCAAACGGCAGCGTGTCGCGCTCGACCGCGATGCGTGCGTGGAACAGCGCCAGCCCTTCGCCGCCGTGGGCGACGTCGCGCCGCTCGTCGACCGGGAAGCCCATCTTGGCCAGCGCGTCGAGCAGCGCCGAATGGCGCGGCGGCACGTCCCAGCCCTGCACCTCGCCCAGGCCGTAGGCGAAGAAACTCAGCGGCCGCTGGCGCGCGATGCTGGCATCGAGCTGGCGCACGATGCCGGCGGCGGCGTTGCGCGGGTTGACGAACGTCTTGGCACCGGCTTCGCGTTGCCGTTGATTCAGCGCCTCGAAGTGATCGCGCCGCATGAACACCTCGCCGCGCACCTCAAGCACCGGCGCGTCCACCCGCTTGAGCCGCCTGGGGATCGCGCCGATGGTGCTCACGGTGTGCGTCACGTCTTCGCCGGTTTCGCCGTCTCCGCGCGTGGCGGCCTGCCTGAGCACGCCGCCTTCATAGCGCAGGTTGATCGCCAGGCCGTCGAACTTCAGCTCGGCCGCGTAGCGCACCGGCGGTGCATCGGGCGGCAGCTTCAGCGCGTGGCGCACCGAGGCATCGAACTTCAACGCGCCGGCCTCGGTGGTGTCGGTCTCGGTCTTGATCGACAGCATCGGCACGGCGTGCTTCACCGGCGTCAGGCCCTCGCGCACCTCGCCGATCACCTTCTGCGTCGGCGAGTCGGGCGTCAGCAGATCGGGATGCGCGGCCTCCAGCGTCTGCAGCTCGGTGAACAGCTTGTCGTATTCGGCGTCCGGGATCTCCGGCTCGTCGAGCACGTAATAACGGTGCGCGTGATGCTTCAGCAGCCTGCGCAATTCGGCCACTCGTTCGGCCGGCGAGGTCTTGGTGGCGGCGACCATGGGAAGCGATTCTGCGGCATTGGGCCGAGCGTCCGGCAACACGCCGCCAAATCACGTACAACGCCAGCCGTGACATGTGGAGAACGGGCATGGCCGACTTCGACTTCGATCTCATCACGCTGGGCGCCGGCTCCGGCGGCGTTGCGGCGTCGCGCCGCGCGGCCGCGCACGGCGCCAAGGTGGCGATCGTCGAGGCCGGCCGCGTCGGCGGCACCTGCGTGCTGCGCGGGTGCGTGCCCAAGAAGCTGCTGATGTACGCCGCCCAGTACGGCGACTCTCTCGCCGAGGCCGCGGGTTATGGCTGGCAAGTCCCGTCCGACCTCCCCTTCGACATGGCGCGCTGGCAGGCCGCGAAGACGGCCGAGACGGCGCGGCTCGAAGGCGTGTACCGCGCGCTGCTCGCGCAAAGCGGCGTCGAGATCGTCGAAGGCCACGGCCGCTTCGTCGATGCACACACGATCGCTGTCGGTGACCGCAAGCTGACCGGGCGCCACATACTGGTTGCCACCGGCGCGTCGCCGGTGCGCGATGCGATTCCCGGCACCCAGCGGTGCGCCACGTCGGACGACCTGCTCGACCTGAGCGCGCTGCCTGAACGCGCGGCCATGATCGGCGGCGGCTACATCGCGGTGGAGTTCGCCTCGATGTTCGCGCGCCTCGGCGTCAAGGTGAGCCTGCTGTACCGCGACAGCCTGCCGCTGCGCGGCTTCGACGCCGACCTGCGCACGCGATTGGCCACGGCACTGGCGAATGCCGGTGTCGAGCTGATGCCCGGTCAAGCGCCGCTGCGTGTCGAGGGCGGGCCGGGCGCGTGGCGACTCGTGCTGCCCGACGGCCAAAGCCTGAGCGCGCCATGGGTCCTCAACGCCACCGGCCGGCGTCCCAACACCACGAACCTCGGCCTGGAGGCGATCGGCGTGGCCACCGATGCATCAGGGGCGGTGCGCGTCGATGCCATGTGCCACAGCGCGGTGCCGCATGTGCTGGCGATCGGCGACGTCACCAACCGCAAGAACCTCACGCCGGTGGCGATCGCCGAAGGCCGTGCGATCGCCGACCGCGTGTTCGGTGGCGCGCGCGGCGCTCAGGTCGACCTGCGCCGTGTCGCCACCGCGGTATTTTCAGTGCCGCCGATCGGCACCATCGGACCGTGCGAGTCCGATCTGATCGATGACGGCGTGACGCTGCGTGTGTACGAAGCCGACTTCAAGCCGATGCGTCACAGCTTCACCGGTCGCAGCGAACGCTGCTACATGAAGCTCCTGGTCGACGACGCCACGGACCGTGTACTGGGCGTGCACATGATCGGCGCCGACGCTCCGGAGATCGTGCAGAGCCTGGCGGTGGCGCTGACGGCCGGCGCCACCAAGGCGCAGTTTGACGCGACGATGGCGGTGCACCCGACGGCGGCCGAGGAGTTCGTGCTGCTGCGCAGTCCCCGTCGGGCCGGGCCCAACTGAACAACCGTCGCGAAGATCGACGAGCGCGCGTCAGCTGAACAGCCGCCGCGCGGAGGCCGAGCCCGCCGCCAGGTCGCGCGCATCGAGCGCGCGGTACATCTGCTTCAGCTCGCCACCGATCGATGCAAAGGCGTGCAGGGTCACCGGTTGGCCTTGGTCGTCGACCAGCGTGGCGTCCATGTCGTCGGACAGGTGGCGCGCCGCCTGCTGCCATGCGGTGAACGGTTCGGCCCCCTCGGCCGTCTGCGGTACGTCGAGCGACAGCGTCGCCTCGCGCAGCGCGGCCAGCTCGGGCTCGTCGGACAGCGCGGCGCGTGCGTCGAACGACAACACCAGCACCGGCGGCGCGTGCGGCTCCGTTGAGGGTTGCACCAGGCGCCCCGGCACCGCGCCCGGCACGAAGCCGTGGCGGGCGGCGATCTGCTGAAGATAACCGGGCGACCACGCGACGCCGTTGGCGCGCAGCGTGACGGTGAGCTGCGCATCGTGCTGACTGGCAAACGTATCCAGCTCCTTGGCGCGCGCCGCGACCTCGAGCATGTCGGGCAGCTCGACCATCGCGCCGGCATTCTCGGCAAAGGCCTGCATGGCCTGCGCGAACTCGGAGTATTCGATCTCGTTGAGCGCGCCGCTGCGGTTGGCCAGCTGCACGCCCGCCTGGAGCTCGCTGTAGCGCTGGCCGGCGGCGATCGGCTCCCATTCGCCGCTTTCGGCGTTGAGGCCCTCGAGCAGGAAGGGCTTGCTGCCCGCGCGTCGCGACGGCGGCGCATGCGCCAGCACGAACTCGCCGCTGATCGGCGCCTCCAGCCGCAGCGGCACGATGGCATCGATCAGCGCATCGATGCGCGGACCGCGCCGCGCCGCGGCGGCATCGGGCGCGGCTTGCAGCACCTCGGCCTCGCGCGCCTCGCTCGCGGGGTGGGCCAGCGTGGGCTCGCTGCGTTCGATCGGAGGATTAGGATGCGCCTGCCGCGGGTTGGCGCGGCGCGCATTCCACGCGCCGTGGGCCACCACCAGCGCCAGCACCAGGCCGGCCACGATGGCCAATGCAGCGGTCAGGGTCACTGCGCCTCCTCGGCGCGGCGCGCCGCTCCCCAGGGCTCCACGGGAGCCCCTGCGAGGCTCCTGGGCAGAGAGCGCTTTCGCAACGGCCGTGCAGCGCTCACGCCGCTTCCGCGAGGCTGACCGCTTCGTCCATGTCGACCGCGACGATGCGCGACACGCCCTGCTCCTGCATCGTCACACCGATCAACTGCTCGGCCATCTCCATGGCGATCTTGTTGTGCGAGATGTAGAGGAACTGCGTCTGCTCGCTCATTTCACTCACGAGCTTGCAGTAACGCTCGGTGTTGGCGTCGTCCAGCGGCGCGTCCACCTCATCGAGCAGGCAGAACGGCGCGGGGTTGAGCTGGAAGATCGCGAACACCAGCGCAATCGCGGTCAGCGCCTTCTCGCCGCCGGACAACAGGTGGATCGTCGAGTTGCGTTTGCCGGGCGGCTGCGCCATCACCTGCACGCCGGCGTCGAGGATCTCGTCACCGGTCATCTGAAGTCGCGCAGTGCCGCCGCCGAACAGCGTGGGGAACATGCGGCCGAAGTGCTCGTTGACCTGGTCGAAGGTCTGCTGCAGCAGTTGGCGCGTCTCGAGGTCGATCTTGCGGATCGCGTCTTCCAGCGTGCCGATCGCCTCCTGCAAGTCGGCGTTCTGCGCGTCGAGAAACTGCTTGCGCTCGCGCGACGTACCCAGCTCCTCGAGCGCCGCGAGGTTGACCGCGCCGAGTGCCTCGATCTCGCGGCCGAGGCCGTCGATCTGCGATTGCAGGCCAGAGAGCCTGACGCCGCCTTCGCTGATGCTCGTGCTCAAGCGCTCAAGGTCGACCTGCGCCTGCTGCAGTTGCTCCAGGTACTGCGCGCCGCCGAGCTGCGCTGCCTGCTCCTCGAGCTGAAGCTTGGTGATCTTCTCGCGCAGCGGGTCGAGGCTGTGCTCGATCGACAGGCGCTGTTCGTCGTGCCTTTTCAGCTTGGCGCTCAGGTCGTCGTATTCGCTGCGGCGCGCCGCGAGCAGCTGCTCGCGGTCGAGCTTGAGCGCCAGCGCGCTGTGCAATCCAGCCTGCGCCGCACTGTCGTCGAGCTGGCCCAGCTCCAGCGTGAGCTGCTCGCCGGCGCGTTGGTTGTTGGCCACCTGCTCGGCCGCGGTCTCCAGCGCGCGCTGCAGCTCGGCGCGGCGCGCCGTCAGCGAACGGGCCTCGAACTGCGCCTCCTGTTCGGCGCGCTCGCGCGTGCGCAGTTGCTCGCGCGCATCGGCCAGCTGGGCTTCAGCGGCGCGCGTGGCTTCGTCGAGATCGGCATGCTGCTGTTGCGCATCGGCCAGCTGCTGGTCGAGCCGTTCGAAGGCCGACTCGCCGCCGCCCTGGCGTTCGTTCAGGGTGTGCAGCTGGCCATCGATGTCGGCGATCTCGGCGTCCAACTGGGAACGTCGTGTGGCCGCGGCCTCGGCCTGCTGCGTCAGGCGCAGCAGCTCCACCTGCCCGGCATGTGCGGCGGCCTGCGCCTCCATCGCCTCGCGGCGCAGCACCACCAGACGCTGGCTGGCGTCGGTGAAGCTGGCATCCATGCGCACCAGCGCCGATTTGGCTTCCTCGGCGATCAGCGACTGCGCGCGCAGCTGACGCTGCAGGTTCTCGATCTCCTGCGCGCGGGCCAGCAGGCCGTCGTGTTCGGAATCGGGGGCGTGGAACGCCACCGCATGCGCGCTGACCGCATGGCCTTCGCGCGTCATGATGACCTCGCCGTGCGTCAGCTTGCCGCGCTGCGCCAGCGCCTCGTCGAGGCCGGCCGCGGTGTACACGCCTTCGAGCCAGTCGCCGAGCAGCGCCTGCAGGCCGGCATCGCCCAGGCGCAGCAGGTCGGCCAGACGCGGCAGCGTGCGGTGCGTGTCGGGCGCGGCCGCCTGCGGCACGGTGTAGAACGCCAGGCGCGCCGGCGGCGGATCCGCCGCGAACGCGCGCAGGTTGTCGATGCGGCCGACCTGCAGCGCGTTCAGGCGCTCGCGCAATGCAGACTCCAGTGCAGTCTCCCATCCGGGCTCGATGTGCACCTGGGTCCACAAGCCTTGCAAGCCGTCGAGCCCGTGCTTGGCCAACCAGGGCTTGAGCTTGCCCTCTTTCTGGATCTTCTCCTGCACCGCGCGCAGCGCAGCCACGCGCGCCGCCAGGTCGGCCTGCCTGGCGCTCTGGGTGTTGACCTCGTCGTGCTGCGCGCGACGGCGTTCGTCGAGCTGCGGCACCTGCTCCTGCAGCTCGTGCAGGCGTGCCTCGGCCGTGTGGTAGCGCTGCTGCAGCGAGGGCACCTGCTGTTGCAGGCTCGCAAGCTTTTGCTCGTCGGGTGCGCTCAAGCCCGCCGCCTCGGCCGCCAGGCGCTCTCGACGTGACTTCAGCGCGTTGATCTGCTCGTGCAGGTTGCGCGTGTCGGCGGCCAGCACCTGGATCTGCTGCTGCACCGCGTTGACGGCCTGGCGCTGCGCAGCGGCGCGCGCCGCGGCCTCGCGCACGCGGTCTTCCAGGGCCGGCAGGATCTCGCCCTGGCGCGCGACCTGCGCGGCCTGGTCGGCAGCGCGGCCCTCGGCCTCGACGATCTGCTCGGCCAGGCGCGCGACCTCGGCCTCATCGGACTGGCGGCGCTGCGCCCACTGCGCGTTCTGCGCGTCGAGCTCGGCCATGCGCTGCTGCACACGCTGCCGGCCCTCCACCACGTAGCGGATGCGCTCTTCGAGCCGGCTCACCTCGAGCGACGCGTCGGCCAGCGAGCCCTGCGCGGCATGCAGGGCGTCGCCTGCACCGTAGTGCGCCTGGCGCACGGTCTCCAGCTCGGACTCCACCTGGCGCAGCTCGGCCAGCCGGGCCTGCAAGGCGTTGTGCGCCTCTTCGACCGCGCGCTTGACGCGCTCTTCTTCCTTGGCCGCGTCACGGTGCTTCAGAAACCACAGCTGGTGCTGCTTGAGCGTCTGCTCGTTGAGCAGCTTGCGGTACGTGGTGGCCACTTGCGCCTGCGACTCGAGCTTCTCGAGGTTGGCGTTGAGCTCGCGCAGGATGTCTTCGACCCGCGTCAGGTTCTCGCGCGTGTCCTTGAGCCGGTTTTCGGTCTCGCGGCGCCGCTCCTTGTACTTGCTGACGCCGGCGGCCTCCTCGAGGAACAGGCGCAGCTCCTCGGGTTTGCTTTCGATGATGCGGCTGATCGTGCCCTGCCCGATGATGGCGTAGGCGCGCGGACCGAGGCCGGTGCCGAGGAACACGTCCTGCACGTCGCGCCGGCGCACCGGCTGGTTGTTGATGTAGTAGCTCGACGTGCCGTCACGTGTCAGCACGCGCTTGACCGCGATCTCGGCAAAACTGTTCCACTGTCCGCCGGCGCGCGCATCTTCGTTGCTGAACACCAGCTCGACGCTGGCGCGGCCGGCCGGCTTGCGCTGGCCCGAGCCGTTGAAGATCACGTCTTGCATCGACTCGCCGCGCAACTCGCTGGCCTTGCTCTCGCCAAGCACCCAGCGCACGGCGTCGATCACGTTGGATTTGCCGCAGCCGTTGGGGCCGACCACGCCGACACGCTGGCCGGGCAGTTGGAACGTGGTGGGTTCTGCGAACGACTTGAAGCCCGAGAGCTTGATCGATTGAAGGCGCATGGGCGGCAGCAGCAAGGGCCCGCAGGCTCAACAAAGCCAACGTAACCTATTGATTTTAAAAGGAAATTTCGATCCGGCGCGAGCGGCAATCATACCATCGGGTCTACAGCAGATCTTCCGGAACGAACGGCGATAGCAGATCGAGCAGAAAGCGGCTCCAGCGATCGCTATCGGGCTCGAACTCGTCCACCGCACCGCCCTCGCCGTCGCCTTGCGTCCAGCGCAGCGTTTCGCCGTCTGCGGCCAGTCGCACCTGGTACGAGCCCGCACGCTTCATGTCGTGGACGAATCCGGCGATCTCGGCCGCCAGTTCGGGGCTGTGGATCAGCAGGCCGAACTCGGTGTTGAAGTTGCGCGAACGCGGATCGAAGTTCATCGAGCCGAGGTACACGTGGTGCCCATCGATCAGCGCGCACTTGGCATGCAGCCGCAGCACGGTCTTGCCGCGCAGCAGCTGTCGAAACACGCGACCGCTGCGCACCGGGCTCCATTCGTAGAGTTGCACGCCTTCGCGCAGCAGCGGCACGCGATAGCGGCGGTACCCCACATGCACCAGCGGCTCGTCGGTGGCGGCCAGCGAGTTGGTCATCAGCGTCACGCGCACGCCGCGCTCGCGGAACGCGCGCAGCGCCGTCATCGCGTTCGGCCCGGGGATCAGGTACGGCGAGACGATCACGACCTCCTCGCGCGCGTCGCGCAGCACGCCGCTCACGCGCTGGCGCACCTCCGCCACGTCGTCCGCCGCGTCGGCCTCCAGGGAGCCGACCTTCGACGGTGCGTCGGCTGCAGCTTGGGCGTTGGCCGCATGCATCGTCAGCCGGCCGCGCCGGAACTGCGCGGCCAGCGCGTTCCACGACTCGTGCTCGCTCGGCGCCGGAGGCGGGCCGGCACACGGCGTGGCGTCGCACACCCGCTCGACGCTCTGTTCGAAAGCCAGCAACAGCGTCGGCGAGCCGCGGCGCTCGCCGAGCACGTCGTACACGTCGTGGCTGTAGGCACTGTTCCAGTAACGATCGAAGGCGAGCGAGAGGTCGGGCACGACCGCGCCGGCCACCAGCACGTCGAAGTCGTAGAAGAGCTGGTCGCCCTGCGCCTCGAAGTACTCATCGCCGATGTTTCGCCCGCCCGCGATCGCCATCACGCCGTCGACCACCTGCAGCTTGTTGTGCATGCGCCGGTGCAGCCGCTCGGCACCGAACAGTGCCGACAGCAGCCGCGACCACTGGCTGCCGCGACCGAACCCGAACGGGTTGAACAAGCGCACCTGCACGCCAGGATGGGCGGCCAGCCCGAGCAGCAACAGCTCGTCGTCGGCGGTGTAGAGGTCGTCGACAAGCACGCGCACGCGAACGCCGCGCGTGCCTGCGTCGCGCAGCGCACGCATGACGCGCCGCCCGGTCGCATCCCCCTTGAAGCGATACACCTGCAGGTCGATCGAGGCCTCCGCGCGATCGATCAGTTCGAGCCGCGTGTTGAGCGACACCAAGCCCGACACCAGCAGCCGCACGCCGCTGACCTGGTGGCCGCTCGGCACCGACGCGGCGGCGGTAAGGCCCAACGAGGAGCCGCTCGCCGCCGGCAGCGAACGTTCGTCGGGGCGCGCGGAGACGTCGGGCAGGCCGGCACATCCGGCAAGCCACCACAGGCATGCCCACAGGCAGGCCCAGCGGGTCCAATGAACCGAGCGCCCCTGCATCGTTGGAGACTTGGCGTCCGTGCGGTCGGGTCCGTCGAGGCGCGTCGATGGTAGCATTGCGCCCCTCTCGGGGCCGCCCTTTCGCTGTGCTTTGAACCGGCCCCGCGACGCCACCATGCCCAGTTCCAAGCGGCCCTCCGTGCCGGCCACGCGCGAGCGCGTCAAGCCGGCCGCGCCACCAAGCGCACCGAGCAAGGACCTGCAAGTCTTTGCCAATCCGGCACCCGAACGCGACTACGTGATCCGCTTCGACGTGCCGGAGTTCACCTGCCTGTGCCCGCTCACCGGGCAGCCCGACTTCGCGCACTTCCAGATCGAGTACGTGCCCGACCGGCTGTGCGTCGAACTCAAGAGCCTGAAGATGTACTTCTGGAGCTTCCGCAACGAAGGTGCGTTCCACGAGAAGGTGACCAACACCATCGTGGACGACATCGCGCGAGCGATCAAGCCACGTTTCATCCGCCTGGCCGCCGACTGGTTCGTGCGCGGCGGCATCCGCACCTACGTGACGGCCGAGCACCGCAAGAAGGGCTGGATGCCTGCGCTGCGCATCGATCTGCCGCCCGCCCCATGAGACCCGCCCGGCCACCGGAAGGGGCTCATTCCCTCTCGGAGGGACAGGCGCGAAGCGCCAAGGGTGCACCAGTGAGCGTGCTTCAACGGCCCGCGTACCAGAAGTTCGCCGTAGACGTGGGCCCGAGCTGCATCGACGGCCAGGGAGCGTTCGCCGCCGAGACCATTCCGGCGCGGCTGAAGATCGGCGAGATCCGCGGCGAGAGCATCACGGTGGCGCAGGCGCGCATCCGGGCCACGCGCCACGCGCGCATCATGATCGTCGAGGTGTCGCCGCGCAAAGCCATCGACTTCAGCCGCTCCAGCGACCCCATGCGCTACACCAACCACAGCTGCCGGCCCAATGCGCGCCTGGTCATCCGCAACGGCCGGGTCGAGTTCTATGCGCGGCGCGCGATCGAGCGCGGCGAGGAGATCACGGTCGACTATGGCGACACGCATCATGAGGGCCGGTTGCCCTGCCGCTGCGGTCAACCTGGCTGCCGCGGCGCTCTGTGAGCGCACCGGTCGAACGCGCGCGCCCGGGTATTGGGCGGGCCGCCTCGCGCGTGATCCGCTTTGCGCGTAAGGTTGTGTCCGGTCCTGCCGACCCAGTCTGAACGCCTCAAACCGCCGACACGATGCACGCCACCTTGCCCCTGCTCGCGCACACCGATTTCCCGGCGCTGCGCCGTCGTGACCTCCAGGTGCTGCAGGTCAACGTCGGCTACCGCTGCAACCAGAGCTGCCTGCATTGCCACGTCAACGCCGGGCCCAATCGCACCGAGGCGATGGCCGAAGACATGATCGATCTCGTGCTCCAGGTGCTGCAGGCGCGCCGGGTGGCCACGCTCGACATCACCGGGGGTGCCCCGGAACTGCACCCGCACTTTCGTCGGCTCGCGCGCGGCGCGCGTGCGCTGGGCGTGCAGGTGATCGACCGCTGCAACCTGACGATCCTGTTCGAGCCGGGGCAGCAGGACCTGGCCGAGTTCCTTGCCTCCGAGCGCGTCGACATCGTCGCGTCGCTGCCGTGTTATTCGCTCGAACGGGTCGACCGCCAGCGCGGCGCCGGCGTGTTCGACAAGAGCATCCTGGCGCTCCAGAAGCTCAACGCGCTCGGCTACGGCCAGCCGGGAAGCGGACTGACGCTGAACCTCGTCTACAACCCGCAAGGCCCGGTGCTGCCGCCCGATCAGCAGGCGCTGCGGGCCGACTACGAACGCGAGCTGGGCCGGCAGTTCGGCATCCGCTTCAACCAGCTCTTTGCGCTGGCCAACATGCCGATCCAGCGCTTCGGCAGCACGCTGATCAGCAAAGGGCAGTTCCAGCCCTACATGAAGCTGCTGAAGGACAACCACCGTGCCGAGAACCTCGACACGGTGATGTGCACCCACACCGTCAGCGTCGACTGGACCGGTGCGCTGTACGACTGCGACTTCAACCAGATGCTCGGCCTGCCGATGCGCTTGGGCGGCAAGCCTCGGGCGCACTTGCGCGACCTGCTGCAGCAAGCGGTCAACGGCGGTCCGGTGCGGGTGGCCGACCACTGCTACGGCTGCACCGCCGGCAACGGCAGCAGCTGCGGCGGCCAACTGTTGGCGGCTTGATCGTTCGGGATCTCCGATGGCGGCACGCCTGAGCATTGTCGTGCCGACGCTCAACGAGGCGCAGCGCATCGTGTCCTGCCTGCAGGGATTGCGCGCACTCCGCAAGCAGGGTGCCGAGCTGATCGTGGCAGACGGCGGCAGCACCGACGGCACCGTGGTGCTCGCCAGGCCGTGGGCCGATCGTGTGCTGGTGAGTCCGCGCGGGCGAGCCAAACAGATGAACGCCGGCGCATCGGCAGCCACGGCGGACGTGCTGCTGTTCCTGCACGCCGACACGCAGCTGCCGCCGGACGCGCTTGCCGCGCTCGAGACGGCGCTGGCCGACGCGCAGGTGTCGTGGGGCCGCTTCGACGTGCAGATCGACGGTTCGCCGCCGCTGCTCAAGGTGGTGGCTTCGCTGATGAACCTGCGCTCGCGCTGGAGCCGCATCGCCACCGGCGACCAGGCGATCTTCGTGCGCCGAGACATGTTCCAGCGCATCGGCGGCTTTCCCGAGCAGCCGCTGATGGAAGACATCGAGCTGAGCAAGCGCCTGCGCAGGCTGTCGCGCCCGGCCTGCCTGCACCAGCGCGTCGTCACGTCGGGCCGGCGCTGGGAGCAGCACGGCGTGCTGCGCACCATCGGGCTGATGTGGCTGCTGCGCGCGTTGTACTGGATGGGGCTGCCGGCGGAGCGGCTGGCCAGGATGTATCGATGAGCGAGGCCGCGCGCACAACGGTCATCGTTTTCGCCAAGGCACCGGTGGCAGGCTTTGCCAAGACGCGGCTCATCCCGGCGCTCGGCCCGCGCGGCGCCGCCGAACTGGCCGAACGCCTGATGAACGCGACACTGGCGCATGCGGTTGCAGCTCAGCTCGGCGCGGTGGAGCTGTGCGTCACGCCGGACCGTTCGCACCGCGCGTTCGCCGACGCGGTGGCTCGACATGGCGTGCGGCTCACCGACCAAGGAGACGGCGACCTCGGCGAGCGCATGGCACGTGCCTTCGAGCGCGTGCTGCGCGTGCAGCCGAGTGCACTGCTGATCGGCACGGACGCACCCGGGCTCGACGCGCCCTACCTGCGCGCTGCCGCGCAGGCGTTGCACGGGCATGACGCCGTCTTTGGCCCGGCGGCCGACGGCGGCTACGTACTGGTGGGGCTCAAGCAACCGCAATCCCGGTTGTTTCTCGGCCTGCGCTGGAGCCATGACCAGGTGCTGGCGCACACACGCGCGCGTCTCGCGCAATCGAATCTGCGCCACGCCGAGCTGCCAGTGCTGCACGACGTGGACGAACCGGCCGACCTCGTGCACCTCGCAACGCACGGCATTGACTTCACGATGCAGCCCACATGAGGACGCGTCGCCTGATCCCGGCTTGGGGCGCCTTCGCGTGCGCGACGGCGGGCGCATCACGCGGGCGGGCCGCGACGGCGCGATGAGCACCCACGAGCCGGGCCGAAGCTGCCCGCTGCACTACCGCTACCGCCCCGCCGACCTTGCCGTCTCGGCGAGCGAGCGTTGCGAGGTGCTCTATGTGGCAGGCGGCCTGTATGGCAACGTGCAGGCGCTGCAACGCCTGATCGAGCTGTTCGAACGCGAACGCGGCGACAAGCGCCTGGTGTTCAACGGCGACTTCCACTGGTTCGACATCGATGCCGACGCATTCGCGCAGATCCAGCGTGGCGTTCTCGCGTTCGAAGCCACGCGCGGCAACGTCGAGACCGAGCTGGCCGCGGCCGATGCATCCGACGGCGCCGACGCCGACTGCGGTTGCGCCTACCCCGATTGGGTGGATGAGGGCGTGGTCGAGCGCTCGAACCGCATCCTCGCGCGGCTGCGCCGCGCGGCGCTCGCCACGCCCGGGGCATGCGACGCCCTGCGTGCGCTGCCGATGTGGCGCCGCATCGACGTGGCAGGGTGCCGCGTGGCCATCGTGCACGGCGACGCGCAGTCGCTCTCGGGCTGGGGCTTCGCGCAGGAGGCGCTGCGCGACGCGGGCGCGCGCGACACGGCGGCGCGCTGGTTCGAGCAGGCACAGGTCGACGTGTTCGCCAGCAGCCATACCTGCCTGCCGGTGTTTGCAGCGCTGGGCGACGGCCTGCTGCTGAACAACGGCGCGGCCGGCATGCCCAACTTCAGCGGCGCGCGCGAGGGCCTGGTCACGCGCATCGCGACGCACCCGTTCAATGGACCGCAGCGGCGCTTCGGCGTACAGCGGTACGGGCTGCACGTCGACGCCGTTGCGATCGACTACGATCACCCGGCGTGGCAGCGCAGTTTCCTCGCGCAATGGCCAGCCGGCAGCGACGCGCACCTGTCCTATGCGGCGCGCATCGCCGACGGCCCCGACTATCGACCCGCCGACGCGCTGCGCCTGAACCCTTCGCCCCCGGAAATGTGACCATGCTCGCCATCATCGGAGGAACCGGCCTGTACGACCTGGCCGGCCTGCAGATCACCAAGGAACACACCGCCGACACGCCGTTCGGCCGTGCTTCGGGCCCGGTGCTGCAAGGCCACCTGCACGACCGCGAGATCCTGTTCCTGGCCAGGCACGGCGCGGGGCACCGGCTGCTGCCGCACGAGGTGAACTACCGCGCCAACGTGTTCGCGCTGAAGGCTTGCGGCGCGACGCAGATCCTGGGCTTCTCGGCGGTGGGCAGCCTGGCCGAGGACGTGGCGCCGGGCGAGTTGGCGATGCCGTCGCAGTATTTCGACTGGACCCGCGGTGCGCGCGAGCGCACGTTCTTCGGCGGCGGCGTGGCGGCCCACATCTCCAGCGCGATGCCGGTGAGCGGCAACCTGGTGAGCTGGGTGGCCGATCAGGCCAAGCAACTTCAGATGACGCTGCACACCGGCCTGACCTACGCCTGCGTCGAAGGCCCGCGCCTGGGTACACGGGCCGAGAGCCACTTCATGCGCAGCGCCGGCTGCCACCTGGTGGGGATGACCAACATTCCCGAGGCGTTTCTGGCACGCGAGGCGCAAATCTGTTACGCGACGGTCGGCATCGTGACCGACTACGACTGCTGGATGGACGACCCCGCCAAGCACGTGAGCGTGAGCGCGATCTTCGAGCTGTACGGCAAGAGTCTCGCCAAGGCGCGGCAACTGCTAGACGCGCTGCTCGCCACCCCACTGCCGCCCGAGGAACCCGAGATCCGCGGCGCGCTGCGCAGCGCGCTGATGACGCCGGAATCGGCTCTGACTCCGCAGCAGCGCGACTGGCTGAGCGTGCTGCAGCGTTGAAATCGGCCGATCGGCCGTCCCCGATAATCGCGGCGCATGAACCCGCTGCTGTCGCGCCTGCATCCGTACCCGTTCGAGCGCTGGCGCGAGCTGACGCAGGGTGTGCAGCACCGGGGTGACCTGCGGCCGATCAGCCTGGGGCTGGGCGAGCCGCGCCATCCGACGCCGCAGCTGATCGAAGACGCGTTGACCGGCTCGCTCAAGGGCCTGTCGATCTACCCACCCACCATCGGCGAGCCTCGCCTGCGCGAAGCCTGTGCTGCGTGGCTGGGCAGGCGCTACGGCGTGCGCGTGGACCCTGCGACGCAACTGCTGCCGGTCAACGGCTCGCGCGAGGCGCTGTTTGCGCTGGCGCAGGTGGTGATCGACCCCACGCGCGATGGCGCCACCGTGGTGTGCCCAAATCCCTTCTACCAGATCTACGAGGGCGCGGCGCTTCTGGCCGGCGCGCGCACCGCGTTTGCCAACAGCGACCCGGGTCGCAACTTCGCGCCCGATTGGTCGCAGATCGACGACAACACCTGGGCGCGCACCCAGCTGCTCTACGTGTGCTCGCCGGGCAACCCCACCGGCGCCGTGATGCCGCTGGCCGAGTGGCGCACGCTGTTTGAGCTGTCCGACCGGCACGGCTTCGTGATCGCCAGCGACGAGTGTTATTCGGAGATCTACTTCCGCGACGAAAGCGGGCCGCCGCTCGGCGGCCTGCAGGCGGCGCATGCACTGGGCCGCGACGACTATCGCAACCTGATCATGCTGACGTCGCTGTCCAAGCGCTCCAACGTGCCGGGCATGCGATCGGGCTTCGTCGCAGGCGACGCGCGCATCATCAAGCCGTTCTTGCTGTACCGCACCTACCACGGCAGTGCGATGAGCCCCGTGGTGCAGGCCGCCAGCACGGCCGCCTGGGGCGACGAAGCGCACGTGCTGGCCAACCGCACGCTGTACCGCGAGAAGTTTGCGCGCGTGATGCCGCTGCTGCAGGACGTGCTCGGTGTGCAGTTGCCCGACGCGGCTTTCTATCTGTGGGCAGCCGTGCCGAACCATGACGACATCGCCTTCGCACGTGGCCTGCTGGCTCAATACAATGTGACCGTGTTGCCAGGCAGCCTGCTCGCGCGCGAAGCGCACGGCAGCAACCCCGGGCGAGGCCGCATCCGGATGGCGCTGGTCGCTGAAGCTGCCGAGTGCCTCGAAGCCGCCGAACGCATCGTCTCCTACACCAAGGCACTGACATGAGCCAAGACATCGAATCGATCATCGATCTCGCGTGGGAGGGCCGCAACGCGCTCAGTCCCACCAACGCGGGCCCGGAGATCCGAGAAGCCGTCGAGCAGACCATCGCCGACCTGAACGCCGGGCGAGTTCGTGTGGCCGATCGCAAGGGCGTCGGCGAGTGGACCGTTAACCAGTGGATCAAGAAGGCGGTGCTGTTGAGCTTCCGCCTCAACGACAACCGGCCGATGCATGCCGGCGACCTCGGCTTCTTCGACAAGGTGGGCACCAAGTTCGCCCACCTCGACGAAGCACAGATGCGCGCCACCGGCGTGCGCGTGGTGCCGCCGGCGGTGGCGCGGCGCGGCAGCTACATCGGGAAGAACGTGGTCCTGATGCCGTCGTACGTGAACATCGGCGCCTACGTCGATGAAGGCACCATGGTCGACACCTGGGCCACCGTGGGCTCGTGCGCGCAGATCGGCAAGAACGTGCACCTGTCGGGCGGCGTGGGCATCGGCGGCGTGCTAGAGCCGCTGCAGGCCAACCCCACCATCATCGAAGACAACTGCTTCATCGGTGCACGATCCGAAGTGGTCGAAGGCGTGATCGTCGAAGAGAACTCGGTGATCAGCATGGGCGTGTTCATCGGCCAGAGCACCAAGATCTATGACCGCATGACGGGAGAAATTCACTACGGCCGCGTGCCTGCCGGCTCCGTGGTGGTGAGCGGCTCCTTGCCTGCGATCGACGGCAGCCACAGCCTCTATTGCGCCGTGATCGTGAAGCGCGTCACTGCCGCGACCCGCGCCAAGACCAGCATCAACGAATTGTTGCGCTCCTAAACCGGCACACTACGGGGCTGAAGCGTCAAGCGCAGGAGCCCCAGCCGATGAGCGGCAACATGGAAAAGGTGTTGCGGATGATGGCGGAGAAGAAAGCCTCCGACGTCTTCCTTTCGGCCAACATGCCGATCCTGATCAAGATCCACGGCCAGATGCTGCAGCTGTCGGATCAATCGCTGACGCCGGGCCAGCCCCGCCAGTTGCTCACCGAGCTGCTCACGCCGCAACAGCTCGAGGAGCTCGACGACACCGGCGAGCTCAACCTCGGCTTCGGCATGCCCGATCTGGGCACGTTCCGACTATCGGCGTTCAGGCAACGCGGCTCGATCGCCGGCGTGATCCGCCACATCCCGAGCGACATCCCGGCGCTCGACAGTCTCAACGTGCCGATGCAATTGGCCAACCTCGTGCTGGAAAAGCGCGGCCTGATCCTGATGGTGGGCGCCACCGGCACCGGCAAGAGCACCACGCTAGCGTCGATGCTGGAACACCGCAACCAGCAGATGGCCGGCCACATCCTGACGATCGAAGACCCGATCGAGTTCGCGTTCTCCAACAAACGCTCGCTGGTCAATCAGCGCGAAGTCGGACGCGACACGCAGACGCTGCAGGTGGCGCTCAAGAACGCGCTGCGCCAGGCGCCCGACTGCATCCTGATCGGCGAAATCCGCGACCGCGAGACCATGACCTCGGCGATCTCGTATGCGCTGTCGGGCCACCTCGTGCTGGCCACGCTGCACGCCAACAACAGCTACCACGCGCTGGGCCGCATCTTGTCGTTCTACACGCCCGAGTCACGCCCGGCACTGCTGTCCGACCTGTCCTCCGGCCTGCGCGCCATCGTGTCGCAGCGCCTGCTGCGCGCCACCTCCGGCGGCCGCACGCCGTCGGTGGAGATCATGCTCAACACCAAGCTGGTGGCCGAGCTGATCGAGAAGGGCGAATTCACCGCGATCAAGGAGGCGATGGAAAAGTCTCTCGCCGAAGGCTCGCAGACCTTCGAGGAGGATCTGGCGCGCATGATCCTCGACGGCTTGATCACGCGCGATGAAGGCCTGGCGCACGCCGATTCGCCCACCAACCTGATGTGGCGCCTGCAGAACGACCAGACACCGGTGGCGCGCGTGCCGGTCAAGAGCGACGACCCCGACACCGCGTTCTTCACCGAGATCGCGCTCGACGTGGTGGCCGAGGCCCCCACCACGCGCAGCGCGCCGCTCACGCGGCGCTGACAACGGCCGCCAGGCCGTTGCGGCGCAGGCTCACTTCGCGCAAGCGAAGTGAAGGCGCGAAGCGCCGGCCGGAGCCAAGAACAAAGGGCCGCCGTGAGGTGGCCCTTCTTGTTTGCGCCCGCAAGCCTCGAGGTTTCGGCGAAGGCTCATAACGCGAAAGCGATATGAGCCGTGGCCATAATCGCGGACCATGAGCTCCACGCTGCACTTGCTCGAGGCGCTGATCTCGCGCCAGTCCGTCACGCCGGCCGATGGCGGCTGCCAGGCGCTGATTGCCAAACGTTTGTTGCCGCTGGGCTTTGCGTGCGAGCCGATGCCCTTCGGCCCTGACGGCGCCGTGGTCAGCAACCTGTGGGCGATCCACCGCGGCACGCGGCCCGGCCCGACCGTGGTGCTGGCCGGCCACACCGATGTCGTGCCCACGGGTCCGCTCGAACAGTGGCACAGCGATCCGTTCGTGCCGACGCACCGCGACGGTCGACTCTATGGCCGCGGTGCCGCCGACATGAAGACCTCGGTGGCCGCAATGGTGGTGGCAAGCGAGGAGTTCGTGCGTGCGCAGCCGCAGCACCGCGGCGCGCTGGCGCTGCTGCTCACGAGCGACGAGGAAGGCCCGTCGGTCGATGGCACGGTGCGCGTGGTGCAGGCGCTGCAGGCGCGTGGCGAACGGCTCGACTGCTGCATCGTCGGCGAGCCCACGTCGGTGGAGAGGCTCGGCGACATGATCAAGAACGGCCGCCGCGGTTCGCTCTCGGGCCGGCTCACGGTGCACGGCATCCAGGGCCACGTGGCCTATCCGCAGCTGGCGCGCAACCCGGTGCACCAGCTCGCGCCCGCGCTGGCCGAACTGGCTGCCACCGAGTGGGATCGCGGCAACGCGCACTTTCCCGCCACGACGTTTCAGGTGTCGAACATCCATGCCGGCACCGGTGCGCTCAACGTGATCCCCGGCGCGGTGGTGGTGGATTTCAACTTCCGCTTCAGCACAGAATCAACGCCGGATTCACTGAAAGCTCGCGTGCAGACCGTGCTCGACTGCCAGGAGCTGCAGTACGAGCTGACCTGGACGCTGGGCGGCGAACCGTTCCTCACGACGCCCGGCACGCTGAGCGAGGCGCTCACCGCCGCGATCCGCGCCGAGACCGGGCTCACGCCGGTGCTATCGACCACCGGCGGCACCTCGGACGGACGCTACATTGCGAGAATCTGTCCGCAGGTGGTCGAGTTCGGTCCGGTGAACGAGACCATTCACAAGATCGACGAGAACACCCTGGTGGCCGACATCGATCCGCTGAAGAACATCTACCGACGCACGCTGGAAACGTTGCTGACATGAGGCCCCCACGCTCACTCCGTTCCCTTCCCCCCGAGGGGGCGTCAGCGCCCTTCGGGCGGCCGGGCGGGCGTTGATGACGGTCATCGAGTTGATCGAGCGCGCCAGCGCCCGCCTCGAACAGGCGGGCGTTTCGTTTGGGCAAGGCACGACCAATGCCTTCGACGAGGCGGCGTGGCTGGTGTTGTGGCGTCTCGGCCTGCCGCTCGATGCGCTCGACGACGTGGCCGAGCGGGAGGTCGACGACGCCAAGGCAGCCGCGGTCGACGCGCTGATCGCGCAGCGCATCGACACGCGCAAGCCCGCGGCCTACCTCACCGGTGAAGCGTGGCTGCAGGGCGTGCCGTTCAGCGCCGATGAGCGCGCGCTGGTGCCGCGCTCACTGATCGCCGAGGTGCTGAATGACGGCACACTCGATGCCTGGCTGCAGGCGCCGCCGGCGCGCGTGCTCGATCTGTGCACCGGCGGCGGCAGCCTCGCGGTGCTGGCCGCGCTGCGCTGGCCGGCCGCGGCGGTGGACGCGACCGACATCTCGACCGATGCGCTCCATCTCGCGCAAGCCAACGTCGAGCGCCACGACCTCGTCGACCGCATCACGCTGCACCACGCCGACGGCTTTGGACCCTTGCGCGACCGCTACGACCTGATCCTCTGCAACCCGCCGTACGTGAACGCGCGGTCGATGGCCGCGCTGCCGGCGGAGTTCCAGGCCGAGCCGGTGCTCGCGTTGGCCGGCGGCGACGACGGCATGGACTTCATCCGGCCGCTGCTGCAGCAGGCGGCGTCGCACCTGCAGCCGCAAGGCGTGCTGGTCCTCGAGATCGGCCATGAACGCGAGCACTTCGATGCCGCCTTTCCATCGCTCGATGTCGTGAGCCTTCCCACCAGCGAGGGCGACGACTCGGTGCTGCTGATCACACGCGACGCGCTGGAGAAGGGATGACGGCCCCCACGCTCACTCCGTTCGCTGCCGTGCGGCCTGCATGCCGCACGGCGTTCGCCTGCCACTCGCGAGCGCGCAGGCGCTCGCTCGGCGCGGGCTCACCCCCGCGCGGGGGCGCGCAGCCGCTTGGGAGCGGCCCGGCGCGGCAGCCATGATCACGCTGCGCGACGTCACGCTGCGCCGCGGCGCGAAGGTGGTGCTGGAGCGCACCAGCCTCACGGTGCACGCCGGCGAGAAAGTCGGCCTCGTCGGCCGCAACGGCGCGGGCAAATCGTCGCTGTTCGCGCTGCTGGCCAACCGGCTGCACGCCGACAAGGGCGACGTTGAAGTGCCGCCGCGCTGGCGCATCGGCGAGGTGGCGCAGTCGATGCCCGAGACGGACGACGGTGCCACCGAATTCGTGCTGCAGGGCGACGACGTGCTGATGCGCGCACAGGCCAAACTGGTGGAGGCCGAGACCGCGGGCGACGGTCATGCCATCGCCGAAGCCCACCTCGCGCTCGAGGAGGCCGGCACCTTCGACGCGCGTGCGCGTGCGCAGGCGCTTCTGCTCGGATTGGGCTTTCGTGTGGAGCAGCTCGATGCGCCGGTGAACAGTTTCTCCGGTGGCTGGCGCATGCGGCTGCAGTTGGCGCGAGCGCTGATGGCGCCGAGTGATGCGCTGCTGCTCGACGAGCCCACCAACCACCTCGATCTCGATGCGCTGGTGTGGCTGGAGAGCTGGCTCGTGCGCTATCCCGGCACGCTGATCGTGATCAGCCATGACCGCGAGTTCCTCGACGCCATCACCAAGATCACGTTGCATGTGGACCAATCGCGCGTCGAGCGCTACACCGGCAACTACAGCGCCTTCGAAGCAGCGCGCGCCGAGCGCATCGAGCAGGCGCAGGCCGCATATGCCAAGCAGCAGGACCGCATCGCGCACCTGCAGCGCTTCATCGACCGCTTCAAGGCCAAGGCCACCAAGGCCAAACAGGCACAGAGCCGCGTCAAGGCGTTGGCGCGCATGGAGAAGCTCGCGCCGATCCTCACGGCGAGCGACTTCCAGTTCGAGTTCCGGGAGCCGGTGAGCCTGCCGAACCCGATGCTGAACTTGCGCGACGTGTCATGCGGGTACATGACGCCCCCGGTCACCGGGTACGGCGACACGCCGCCCGAGGGGGCGCTGCCCGGCTTGGGGCGGCCCGGCGCCCGGCGCGCCGACGCCGTGATCCTGCGCCACGTCACGCGCACCGTGATGGCCGGCCAGCGCATCGGCATCCTCGGCGCCAACGGTCAGGGCAAGTCGACGCTGGTCAAGACGATCACCGGCGTGCTGGATCCGCTGAGCGGCAGCATGAGCGTCGGCAAGGGCCTCGTGATCGGCTACTTTGCACAGCAGGAGATGGACCTGCTGCACGAGGACGACACGCCGCTGCAGATGATGACCCGCCTCGCGCGCAAGCAGGTGGAAGCGGGCGGGTCCGACACGCGCGAGCAGGACCTGCGCAACTTCCTCGGCCAGTTCGCATTCGCCGGCGACATGGTGCACCAGCACGTCGGCACACTCTCCGGCGGCGAACGCGCGCGGCTGGTGCTGGCCACCATCGTGTGGCAGCGCCCCAACCTGCTGCTTCTCGACGAGCCGACCAATCACCTGGACCTGACCACGCGAGAGGCGCTGTCGATGGCGCTCAACGAGTTCGAGGGCAGCGTGATGCTGGTGAGCCACGACCGCGCGCTGCTGCGCGAGGTGTGCGACGAGTTCTGGCTGGTGGTCGACGGCACGGTCGACGAGCTCGATGCGGATCTCGACGAATACCAGCGCTGGCTGCTCGAGGTCTCGCGGGCGCGCGCACGCGGCCAGGAACCGCCGCGTCGGCCCGGTGGCGAGGCGCCGGCACGGCCGGGTGCCCCGCGCGACGCCACACCGGCATCGGCTACGCCTGCGTCCGCGTCAATGTCGGCTGCGACGCCGCCGGCGGGCGGCAGCCGCCGCGACGAGCGCAAGCAACTGGCGCAGTCGCGTGCGCAGCTGGCCAACCGCACGCGGCCGCTGCGCATGGAGATCCAGCAGATCGACGGCCGGCTCGAGAAGCTCGGCGCCGAGAAGGCCGAGCTCGAGGCCGCGCTCGTCGCTGGCACGGTGACCGCCTCCCAGATGGCCGACACCGGCCGGCGGCTCAACCACATCGCCGCCGAGACCGCGATGCTCGAGGAGCGCTGGCTCGAGCTGCATGCCGAGATTGAAGCGATCACGGCCGCCGGCTGAGGCGGTCGACGGCACAAAAGGCCTTCAGATCGTGTGCTTTTTAATTGCACACAATTAAATTGATCGCTATAGTTCGCGTCATGCCGCCCCGCCGCTCCTCCGCCAAGCCCGCGTCATCGCGGGCCGATTGGCTGCTGCTGGATCGCCAATTGTGCTTCGCGCTGTATTCGGCGTCGCTGGCGATGACCAAACTGTACAAACCGTTGCTCGATCCGCTCGGCCTCACCTATCCCCAGTACCTGGTGATGCTGGTGCTGTGGGAAGGCGACGGCATCACCGTGTCGCAGCTCGGCGAACGTGTGGCACTCGACTCGGGCACGCTGACGCCGCTGCTCAAGCGGCTGGAAGCGTCCCATCTCGTGCGCCGACTGCGCGACGCCACCGACGAGCGGCGCGTGCTGCTGCAACTCACCCCGGCCGGTCGGGCGCTCAAGACCAGGGCCCTGGTCGTGCCCGAACAAGTGGCCTGCGCCTCGGGCTGCGAGCTCGCCGAGCTCGCCGCGCTCACCGCGCGCCTGAAGGCGCTGCGCGACCAGATCACCCACTCCACCCCACGCGCGGCCTGAGTTCGACCTCGGGCGCGCTGTTTCACCCACCCCACCCCAGGAGCCACACCATGGCGATCGAAAAAGCCCTTTACACCGCACAAGCCACGTCGACGGGCGGCCGCACCGGCACCACCAAGTCGTCCGACGGCCGCTTCGAGCTGAACCTGTCGACCCCCAAGGCACTGGGCGGCGACGACGGCCCGGGCACGAATCCCGAGCAACTCTTCGCCGCCGGCTACTCGGCGTGCTTCATCGGTGCGATGAAGGCCGTGGCCGCGAAGCAGAAGATCAGCCTGCCGGCCAACGTGTCGATCAAGAGCGAGGTGTCGATCGGCCCGCTGGCTGGCAAGCCCGGCGCCTTCGGCATTGCGGTGGCAATGGCCATCAACGTGCCCGGCATGGAAAAGTCCGCCGCCGAGGCGCTGGTGAAGACCGCGCACGAGGTGTGCCCGTATTCGAACGCAACGCGCGGCAATGTGGATGTGGCGCTGACGGTGGTCTGACGCCGCTGCCCGAGACCTGAACGAACCCGGCCGCCCGCCCTCGCGCGGGCGCCACCGCTTGCTGCGCACTCACCGGCAGGCCGATGGCACCTCGTCGAAGATCGACGGCGTCAGCGATGCATCACCGAAGACATTGCCGCTCAAGGCCACCGCGCCGCAGTTGCCCCCATCCCAGAACGGGTTCTGCGCGCCGAGCGAATTCATCGTCCACACGCGATTGTTGAGCACCGAGTGGCCTGAGCAGGCGGCGCCGGCCTGGCCCCACACGTAAACGCCGACGTTCACGTACACGACGTCATCGCGGCTGAGGTGGATGCGGTTGTCGTTGAAGCTGATGTTCGACCCACCGGCAATGCCGGCGCCGGCATTGACGACGCCGACGATCGTGTTGTGGTGCGCATCGACGTGACCGCCTCCGCCGTCGCCCATCATGATGCCGCTGCCGCTCGTGCTCACCTTGCTGCCGCCGCGCAAACGGTTGTAGGCAATCTCGGTGCGATCGTCCGGCAGGCCGGGCGAACTGAACAGGTTGATGTGATCCTCGATCCCTGCGGCCGTATCGCCGTGCAGCACGCCGTAGCGTACCCCCGGCATCGCATCCGAGACGTTGCAGGTCACTTTGCTGCCCGCCGTGCCACCGGAGACACCATTGAGCTGGATCATCTGTCCGCGCGGCAGCGGTCCGCGCACGTTGTAGACATAGTTGCGGTCCATGATGATCGGATGCGCCGACCCCACGGCATACACGGCCGTTGAAACGTCGTGGATGACATTGCGCAGAATCCGGACGTTGCTCGCGTCGTGAATGTCGATTCCCTGCGTGTTGGGATCACCATCCGACCCGCAGGGGCCGATCTCGGAGTCGCGTATCGTCACGTCGCTGACACCGGTGACGACGATGCACGGCCCGCTCGGGTTGGACACATGCACGTTCTCGATCACCTGGCCGGCGCTGGCGCGGATCTGTCCAACCCGAGGCTTGCCGGCGATGGTCTGTGGGTTCGGTATGGCACCCGAAGTGCCTGGCGCAGGGGAGATCGATGGCGACGGTTCGGATGACGAGAGCGATGTCCCTCCGCCTCCGCCCCCGCCCCCACACGCCGCCAAGACAACGAACGGCGCTGCCCACGCCCACCCCGTGGCCGGACCCCGGTCGGCTTCCATCCTCTTCCCCTTCGCGCGTTTGTCGCTACTTTAAGGGCACGCGCGGCACGCTCGCGAGCCCGAGGGGAATGTGCGGGCGTCAGCGCCGCCCCGCCACCGCCATCAACCGCAACATCAACTCCACCCTCGCCTTGGCCGGCGTCAGGGCACCGGCCGAAGGCCACGCGCCCTCGCCGTCTTCGGGCGCGTCGAGGATCGCGCCGTCGCCGCAGCGCGTGGCGCGCAGCACCGCCATGCCGGACCAGGCCGCGCGCTGCACGCCTTGCTCGATCGCCTCGTGCACGGTGCCGTTGCCCGTGGCCGCGATCACGATGCCTTTGGTGCCGGCACGCGCCAGCGCGTCGATCAAGCCGGCGCTCGCCCCGGCGTGACTGGTCACGATCTCCACCACCGGCCAGGTGTCCGGCGCTGGGTCGACCACCGCCACGCCCATCGGCTCGCCGGACGGCCACGCGCGCAGGCGATGCAGCGTCCCGTTGTCCAGGCGCGCCAGCGGGCCGACGTCGCCCGAGTTGAAGGCATCGAGCCGGTGCGCATGCGCCTTGCGCACGTCAACGGCGCCGTGCACGGTGCCGGCCATCACCACGAGCACGCCTTGTGCGCCGGGCTCCTGCGCCACGGCCACCGCATCGACGAGGTTGTCGGGGCCGTCGGCCTGGCGTGAACTGGCCGGGCGCATCGCGCCGGTGAACACCACCGGCTTGTTCGGTGCCAGCACACGCTGCACGAGGTAGGCGGTTTCTTCCATCGTGTCGGTGCCGTGCGTGACGACGATGCCCTGCACCTCCTCGCGCAGCAGATGGTGCAGCACGCGATGCGTCAGCGCCTGCCAGATGGCGTGCGTCATGTCCTTGCTGTCGACCTGCGCCACCTGCTCGGTCTCGAGCGGCACGTCGCGCAACTCGGGCGCCGACCGCACCAGCGCCGCCACGCTGAGTTGGGCGGCTTCGTAGGCGAGATCGGTCTCTCCGTCGGGCGCAACGCCCGCGATGGTCCCGCCCGTCCCCAGGATCACCACGATGTTTTGCATTTTTGGCCTATCTGGATAAAAATACAGCCACTGGATGCATCCTCAGGCACATGCCATGGAAGAAAGCCCCAAGCTCACCGCCCGACAGCAGCAGATTCTCGATCTCGTGCAAAGCACCATCGAGCGCAGCGGTGCGCCGCCCACGCGCGCCGAGATCGCGGCCGAGCTCGGCTTCCGCTCGCCCAACGCGGCTGAGGAGCATTTGCAGGCCCTGGCGCGAAAGGGCGTGATCGAGCTCGTGGGCGGCACGTCGCGCGGCATCCGCCTGCGGCCCGAGACGCTGCGCGCGCTCAACCAGACGCGCGGCAAGCAGTTTTCGCTGCCGCTGCCCAGCCTGGCGCAACTGGCGTTGCCGCTGGTGGGTCGTGTTGCAGCGGGCAGCCCCATCCTCGCGCAAGAGCACATCGATCAGACCTATCTGGTCGAAGCCAGCATGTTTCCCCGCCGGCCCGATTATCTGTTGAAGGTGCGCGGCATGAGCATGCGCGATGCCGGCATCCTCGATGGCGATCTGCTTGCGGTGCAGAAGGCGCGCGAGGCGAAGAACGGCCAGATCGTGGTGGCGCGCCTGGGCGATGACGTCACGGTCAAGCGCTTTCGCCGCACGCGCAGCACGATCGAGCTGATCCCCGAGAACCCGGACTTCAAGACCATCGTCGTTCCTTTCGGCGATGTCGACTTCGAGCTCGAAGGCATTGCAGTGGGCCTGGTCCGCAACACCATGCTCATGTAGCAAGTCCGCCATGAGCGACGCCGTTGGCCCCTGGAACAACGAGACCGCGATGCCTGCTGCGCTCAACTTCGGGCCGCGCATCCGGCCGCGCAAGGCAGCGCATCACCATGAGTGCGAAAGCTTCGAGCAGTTGCCCAACGTCGGCCCGGCCATGGCCGGCGACCTGCGCGCGCTCGGCCTGCAACACCCGCGCGAGCTGGCGCATCGCGACCCGTTTGTGCTGTACCAGGCACTGTGCGCCCACACCGGCCGGCGCCAGGATCCGTGCGTGCTCGACACCTTCATGGCCATCACCGATTTCATGCGCGGCGCCGCGCCTGCGCCCTGGTGGCGCTACACCGCGCAGCGCAAGGTGCTGTACGGCAACGTCTGAGTCGGACGTAGCCCGGCACCTGCGTGCCGGGCTACGCCTACGAAGAGGCCGGCGCATGCAAAGCGCCGGCGCGGACCGCAGGTCTGACAGCGCGCCAGCGCTGCTGACGCAGGCTCACATCGCATAGCGATGTAAAGGCGGCAACGCCGCCCGGCCGAAGCCAAGAGGGCGAGCGCTGCCAGAATGCAGCCATGCTGCGGATCCTGGGGCGCTCCAACTCCATCAATGTGCGCAAGGTGCTCTGGCTGTGCGACGAGCTGCGCTTGCCGTACGAGCAAGAGCTGTGGGGCAGTGGCTTCAAGCCCACGCAGACCCCTGAGTTCCTTGCGTTGAACCCCAACGCACTGGTGCCCGTGATTCAAGACGGCGACGTCGTGCTGTGGGAGTCCAACACCATCTGCCGCTACCTTGCCGGCAAGCACGGCCGCACCGATCTGCTGCCGCTGGAGCCGCTGGCCCGTGCGCGGGTCGAACAGTGGATGGACTGGATGGCCACCGAGCTGAACACGGCATGGCGCTATGCGTTTCTGGCGCTGGTGCGCAAGGCGCCCGGCTACTCCGACCGCCGCGAGATTGACTCCAGCATCGACGCGTGGAACCGCCACATGGCAACGCTCGATGCCCACCTTCAGCAAACCGGCGCCTTTGCCGTCGGCGACGTGTTCACGCTGGCCGACATCGTGCTCGGCCTGGCCACGCACCGCTGGACCAGCACGCCGATGACACGCCCCGACCTGCCTGCGGTGCAGGCCTACTACGAGCGCCTCAGCGAACGGCCTGCGTTCATGCAGCACGGTCGCAACGGCTTGCCCTGAACAAGGGGCCGTGTGTCGTGCGCGCTCAGTTGGCCGCGGGCAACATCTCCAGCGTGGCCATCGGCGGGTCACTGCCCCACAGCGGCACGTATTCCACGTTGACCCAGTCGTGCACGAAGGTCGAATACCACTTTGACCACGGCAGGCCGCTCTGGCCGGTGCTGTGCATGAAGCGCGAGTTCTTGGGGTCGGCCACGTCGTACAGCGCGCGCAACGAAGGCCCATGGTCGTCGAGGTACAGCTCGCCCGTGCTGGCGTCGGGCCGGTAGAGCACACGCGACACGTTCACCGTGAAGCTGTCGCCGCCCACCGGCGTGCGCAGCTCGAACCAACGTGCCAGCAGCTTCACGCGCGAGAACGGCCGGTGTTCGGAGCGTGCCTGGTGCGCGCGACCCCACTGCCAGCCCGACACGTCGTCGCCCTGCATGGAGCGGATCTCGTCGAGCGCAGCGCCGAAGGCGGCATCGTTGAGCTGCGCGCAAGTCTCGGCGGCGTCCGCGGTGGACTTGTCGTCGCACCACCACGCATCGTCGGCCTGCAGCACCTCGAACAAGCCGGTACGGAACGTGCGCGCGCCGATCGCGCGCTCGAACAGCGCGGCGCCCAGCTCGTCGGCGAACACGCGCTGCGTCAGCTGGCGTTGCCAGGCCCACAGGATCAATGGCGCTGCACGATCGGCCGCCATCGTGCCGTCGAAGCCTTCGAGCGCCTTGTGGGCGGCGGCAGCGAGCGGGTGGTCGGACCGGGCGCGTTGCAGCCACGGCAGGATCTCCACCGCGGCGAGCGACTTCACGTCGGCCTGCATCCTGGCGAGGTCGTCGATCGAGTGCTTGGCCTTGGCCCCGAGCAGTTGTTCGATGCGCTGCTGCCGGTACGGCGGCTCCCATTCGCTGGTGAGATAGTGCGGATAGTCGGCCTCGACCACACGCTGGTTCGCCGTTGCGATCCAGCCGCGCGGCGGATCGCGCAGCTGCGGCAACGCATCGCTGCCGAGCCAGCCCACCCAGTCGTAGCGCGCGTCCCAGCCCGGCGCGGGCACGTAGCCCTTGAGGTCGTTCTCGGGCTTGCGCAACGGAATGCGGCCCGGCGCCACCCAGCCGATGCGGCCCGACTTGTCGGCCACCACCATGTTCTGCATCGGCGCCACCCAGCCCTTGGCCGCTTCGATGAACGTCGCCACGTCGGTGGCACGGTTCATCGCCAGCGCCACCCCGACGGTGTCGACGTCGGCGTCGAGCGCCGTCCAGCGCATCGCCAACACGTAGGCGGTGCGACTCTTGTTGCCGAGCAGGTCGTCGTGCACGCCGGCGTCGGAGATCACCGGACCGTGGCGCGATTCGCGCACGGTGATCGTCACGTCGGGCTTGCCGCGCACCTTGATCACCTCGGTGAAGCTCTTGAGCGGCGCCCAGCCGTCGGGCGTCTGAACGAGATTGGCGTCGGCCGGGTGCACGCGCTCGATGTAGATGTCCTGCACGTCGGGGCCGGTGTTGGTGAAGCCCCATGCGATGTGCTCGTTCTGCCCCAGCACGACCAGCGGCAGGCCGGGCATCGTGGCGCCGGCGACCCGGATGCCCGGTGCCTCCAGCCGCACAAAGTGCCAGAGCGCCGGCACGGTGAGCTTGAGGTGCGGATCGTTGGCCAGCAGCGGCGTGCCGGTGGAGGTGTGACTGCCGGCGACCACCCAGTTGTTGGAACCCAAGCCTTCGATGCCCGCCGGCGGCGCAGCCGCCATCAGACGATCGAGCTGCCGGTCGAGCGATGCGGTCGCCGTGCTGGCGTCGAGCTTGAGCGCGCGGTACAGGGCGGCGTAGTCGGCCGTCACCAGCGGCTTCTCGCCGGGGTACGGCGGCATCATCTGGATGATGCGCTGCGCCGGCAGCTTCAGCGCCATGCGCAGGCGCAACAACTCGGCACTCCAGTTCGCGCCAAGGTCGTAGGCCATCATGATCGACCAGGCCAGGGAGTCCACCGGATCCCACGGCTGCAGCGCAACGCCGAGGATCAGCATCTCCGGCGGACGCGCGCGCACGTGCTGCGCGATCACCGCATTGATGCCGTCGGTGTAGGCCTGCACGGTGGCGCGCGCTTCAGGGCCCGCGCGCGCCCATTGCGCCGCGGCGGCGCGGCGCACGCCGAGCGCGCGCAGAAATTTGTCGGACTCGAGCGCGCCTTCGCCAAACGCCTCGGCCAGACGGCCTGCGCCGATGCGACGGTGGGTCTCGAGCTGCCACAGGCGATCCTGCGCGTGCACGAAGCCGAGCGCGAACATCAAGTCGTGCTGGTTCTGTGCCTTGATGGTGGGAATGCCGTGGGGGTCGCGCTCGATGCGCACCGCTTGCTGCAAACCGGCCACGCGCAGCTCGCCGTCGATCACCGGCATCGCGCGAGTGGTGTACAGCGCGGCGGTCAGCGCCAGCAACAGAGCCAGGCCCGCCAGCGCCCACAGCGTCAGCTTCAGCCACCTCATGTCAGCGGCGCCCCGTGCCCGAAGCCCCGATGCGCCCGGTGGGGCGGCAGCGAGCGCACAAAGCGTGAGGGCATCATTGACGCAAGCCTAACGGCAACGGCGCGCATTGGCCATGCGACGAAACGCCAGGAGCCCGTCGCGCGGGTCAGTCGATGGCGCCGAGGAAGTCGGCCTTGCCGAGTTCGACGCCGTTGTGGCGCAGCAGCGCGTACAGCGTGGTGGCATGGAAGAAGAAGTTGGCCAGCGCCCAATGCTTCAGATAGAACTCGCCCTTCATGCGGCGCGGCTCGCGGTTGCGCGCCGGGATTACGATCTCGCGCTCCTCGCTGCCTTCGATGGCCTGGGCCGGCACGCTCTCGAGGAACGCCAGCGTCTTGCGGATGCGCTCGCGCAGCTCGGCGATGCTGGTCTCGTTGTCCTCGAACACCGGGATCTCCATACCGGCCAGGCGCGCCGCCGCACCCTTGGCCGCATCGCTGGCGATGCGCACCTGCGACGGCAGCGGCAGCATGTCGGGCGCCAGCCGCAGCGTCATGTACACGGCGGGATCGAACTTCTTGGCCTCGGCGTGCGCCTCGGCCTTGTCGAGCCACTTGGCCATGTTGCCGAGCGTCTTGATGAAAACGGGCACACTGGCCGTGTACATTGAAATCGGCATGTCGCGGGTCTCCTCGGGTTCGTGTGAATCGACGATGAAACTGGATGCTAGCGTGGGAGCGCCGAGGGCGCAGGAGCGGGCACAATCCGCTGCCGCGGCCATGAACATCATCATTCTCGACGACTACCAGGACGCCGTGCGCAAGCTGCGCTGCGCGCCGAAACTGGAAGCGTACAACGCCAAGGTCCACACCAACACGGTCAAAGGCATCGGCCAGCTCTCGGTTCGACTGCGCGACGCCGACATCCTGGTGACCATCCGCGAGCGCACGCACTTTCCGCGGCAGCTGCTCGAGAAGCTTCCCAAGCTCAAGCTGATCTCGCAGACCGGCCGCGTCGGGCCGCACATCGACGTGGAGACCTGCACCCGGCTGGGCATCGCGGTGGCCGAAGGCGCCGGATCGCCGGTGGCGGCGGCCGAGCTCACCTGGGCGCTGGTCCTGGCGGCGATGCGGCGCCTGCCGCAGTACATCGGCACGCTCAAGCACGGCGGCTGGCAGCAGTCAGGCTTGAAGGCGGCGTCGATGCCACCCAACTTCTGCCTGGGGATGGTGCTGAAAGGCCGCACGCTCGGCATCTGGGGCTACGGCAAGATCGGCCAGATCGTGGCGGGTTATGGGCGCGCGTTCGGCATGCGCGTGATCGTGTGGGGCAGCGAGGCGTCGCGCCAGAAGGCGGTGGCGGCCGGTTGCGAAGCCGCCGACAGCCGTGAGCACCTGTTCGAGACCAGCGACGTGCTGTCGATGCATCTGCGGCTGACACCCGAAACGCGCGGCATCGTCAGCAGCGCCGATCTGGCGCGCATGAAACCGACCTCTCTGTTCGTCAACACATCGCGCGCCGAGCTGGTGGAAGAAGGCGCGCTGGTCATGGGACTGAACCGCGGCCGCCCCGGCATGGCGGCGGTCGACGTGTTCGAAAGCGAGCCGATCCTGCAGGGCCACCCGCTGCTGCGCCTGGAAAACGCGGTGTGCACGCCGCACATCGGCTACGTGGAGCTCGACAGCTACGAGCAGTACTTTGGTACCGCGTTCGACAACGTGGTCAACTTCATCAAGCAGCAGCCCACCAACATCGTCAATCCCGAAGCGCTGAAGGTGATGCGCGGGTGAGTCCCACCGGCGCACACGACGAGCGCACGGTCACGCAATCGCGGTGGGCGCTGCTGGGCGGCAACTTTGCGATCGCTTGCGGCGTGATGGCGCCCTCCGGCGTGATGAACGATCTGGTCGATTCGCTGCACGTCACCGCGGCGGTGGCCGGCCAGCTCATCACGGTCGGCGCCATCGTGCTGGCGCTCGGTGCGCCGCTGCTGGCCGCGCGCGTGGCTGGCAGCGACCGGCGCCGCCTGCTGTCGCTGTGGCTGCTGTGGTATGCCGCCGGCCATGCGCTGGCCGCGCTCGCGCCCGACTTCACCACGCTGGCCATCGTGCGCACGGTCACGCTGCTCGGCGCCGCGGTGTTCACGCCGCAGGCCGGCGCCGCGATCGCGGTGATGGCACGGCCCGAGGCGCGCGGCCATGCGATCACGTTCGTCTTTCTCGGCTGGGCCGTGGCCTCGGTGCTCGGCCTGCCGATGCACGCCTACGTCGCCGAGACGTTGGGCTGGCGCGTCGCGCTGGGCATCGTGGCCGGCATGTCGGCGCTCGCCGCAGCTTGGGTGTGGCTGGTGCTGCCCAACGGCGTGCGGCCAGCCGCGCTGTCCGGCGCGCAGTGGCGCAGCGTGTTCACCGATCGTGTGCTGATGGCCGTGGTGCTGGTCACTGCAATGGCCGGGGCCGCGCAGTTCACGCTGTTCTCCTACATGGCGCCGTACCTGCGGCAGGTGCTGGGCAGCACGGCGGCGCAGATCGCCGCAGTGTTCGCGGTATTCGGTGTCGTGGGTCTCGTGGCCAGCGTGGTCATCTCGCGCGTGATCGATCGTTTTGGCACCGCGCGCATGATGGCCCTGCTGCTGACGCTGATGGCGGTGTCGTTCGCGCTGTGGCCGTGGGCGGGCAGCGTGGCGGTCCTGGCGCTGGCCATCGTGCCGTGGTCGATCGGCTGCTTTGCGGCACAGTCGGTGCAGCACGCTCGATTGACCTCGATGGCGCCGGCCCTCGCGCCGGCCTCGATGGCGCTCAACTCGGCCGCCATCTACGTCGGCCAGGCGATCGGCGCCGTGACCGGAGGTGCGATGCTGGCGGTGGCCGGCTTTTCGCTGCTGAGCTGGGCAGCGCTCGTGTGGATGGTGCTGGCGATCGTGCTGAGCCAATGGGCTGCGGCGCGCCAGCCCGGCGGCGCCCGCGCCGACGCGCAGGCCGCGGCATGAGCGCAGTCGCGACGGGCGTACCGTCCGAGCTGCGCCACCCGCGCCACAAGACCGAACTCTTCACCGCCTTCACCTGGTTGGCGCTGCAGGGTTTTGGCGGCGTGCTGGCGGTGGCGCAGCGCGAACTCGTGGAACGCCTGCGCTGGCTGAACAAGGAGCAGTTCGTCGAGCTGCTGTCGCTGTCGCAGGTGCTGCCCGGGCCCAACATCATCAACCTGGCGCTGATGTTCGGCGACCGCCACTTCGGTTGGCGCGGCGCGGCCGTGGCAGTGGGCGGCTTGCTGGCCGCGCCGCTGGTGATCGTGTTGGTGCTGGCGGCGCTGTATGCGCACTTCAGCTCGGTGCCGCAGGTCGCTGGTGCGCTGCGTGGGATGGGCGCGGTGGCCGCCGGGCTCGTCCTGGCCACCGCGCTGAAGCTCGCCCCAACCTTGCGCCGCAACGCGATGGGACTGTGGCCCTGTGTGGCGATCGCGATCGCCAGCGCGCTGGCGATCGGCTGGCTGCGCTGGCCGCTGGCGTGGGTGGTGCTGGGGCTCGGCGCGGCGGGTTATGCGTGGGCCTGGTATCGCCTGTCGCGCGAGACGAGCCTGACACGATGAACGCCGCGTTCTTCGGCCTGCATGGGCTCGGTTGGGCCGACCTGCTGCAGCTCACCGGCCACTTCGCGCTGCTGTCGCTGCTGGCGGTCGGCGGCGCAATCACGTCGGCCTCGGACATGCAGCGTTACCTCGTGGTGGAACGCGGCTGGATCGACCCGCTGCAGTTCAACGCGTCGATCGCGATTGCGCAGGCCGCGCCGGGGCCGAACATCCTGTTCGTGGCGCTGCTCGGCTGGAGCGTGGCCGGGCCGCTGGGCATGCTGGCGACAATGCTGGGCATCATGGTGCCGTCGAGCGCGCTCACGTTCGTGGTCGGCCGGCTGCGTCACGCACGGCAAGACGCGCTGCCGGTGCGCGCCTTCAGCGTGGGACTGGCGCCGTTGACCATCGGCTTGTTGATCGCCACCGGCTGGGTGCTGACGCTGCCGTCGCTCGACCACCCGCTGGCGCTGCTGCTGGTGCCGGCTACCATCGTGTTCATGCTCAAGACCTCGCGCAGCCCGTTGTGGATGATTGCCATCGGCGCCGTGGTGGGTGCATTGGGAGGTGCTTGATGCAGGCCTCCACGCTCAATTCGCTCGCTGCCCCCACGGCTGCGCGAAGGAGCCCCTTCGTGGCTCCTGGGGCGCGTCAGCGCCTTCGGGCGGCCGAGCGGCGCTGACATGATCCCCGGCGTGCACGACCTGCCGCTGTTCATCGCGGCCGGACTGTTGCTGAACATCACGCCGGGCGCCGATCTGGCGCTGATCGGCGCGCGCAGCGCGGGCCATGGCTTTCGCAGCGGTGCGGCGGCGGCGCTGGGCGTCGGTGCGGGCTGTTTCGTGCACGTGACGGCCGCAGCGCTCGGCTTGTCGGCGTTGATCGCCAGCTCGGCCACCGCGTTCACCGTACTGCGCTGGCTGGGTGCGGCCTATTTGGTGTGGCTCGGCATCGGTCTGCTGCGCGGCGGCGGTGCTGCCGCGGATGCGTCAGCTCCCTCGCCTGCGATGACCGCGTGGCGCTCGTTCATGCAGGGTTTCCTGACGAATGCGCTGAACCCCAAGGTGGCGCTGTTCTTTCTCGCGTTCCTGCCGCAGTTCATCGATGCCAATGCGCCGCACAAGGGCTGGGCCTTCGTCGCGCTCGGCACGGTGTTCGCGTTCAACGGCACGATCGTCAACGTGGCGTTTGCCGCGCTGGTGGCGCAGATGCGCCGCGCCGTCAGCGGCCCCGGTTCGATCGGGCGTTGGGTGTCGCGCGGCGTCGGGGCGCTGTTCGTGGCGTTGGGTGTGCGGCTGGCGTTCTTCGAAGGGCGCGGTGCTTGACCTGGGTTCAAGCGAAGCGGCCCTGCAGGAACCACCCGGTGCCCTTGAGCGACGACAATGGCAACCGCGTGCGGTACACCCACACCAAAGCACCGTCGCGCGCACGGGCGATGAAATAGTCGCGCGCCGCCAGATCACCATCCCACCAGCCCGACTCGATGCGCTCAGGCCCGGCCAGCAACTGAAGCGGCGTGCCGTCGAACCATGGGCGCGACGCGTGCTCCTGCAACGGCAGCGCCTCAGGCAGCAGCCACAGCGGACGCACCGGACCGCGGTCGGGCGCGTTTGACAGCGTGGTCGACGCGCCCGGCACCGTACCAGACTGCGCCGGCGTCCATGCAGCGGCACGCTCCGGCCGGTGATCGTCCACCCGCGCAAGCCGCTGCACGCCTTGGGGACCCAGACGCGCTTGCAGGCGCTCGATCAGCCGCGTGAGGCCCTCGGCTTCGGCGCTGCGATTGGGAAACAGCTCGGCGTTGGGTGCCGGTGACTGCACCAGCGCATCGCAGTGCAGGCTCATCTCCAACGCCGGCCCGGAAAGCGGTGTGCGCGCCAGGCGCTCGGCCAGCAATAAGGCCAGGTGCGTGGCATCGGCCGATGGCTCGGCCAGGCCGATGGTGAGCTCGCTGCTTTGCGCATCACGCGACCGATGCGCCTCGTGATGCATGCGCAGCGTGAAACGAGCCACGCGCGAATGGCGCACGCGCGCCCAGGCGACAAGGCGCGTGATCAGCACGCGCGCGCCGGCCATCATCTGCTCGGCGGTGTCGGCGCGCGTGAACAGCTCGATGCGCTGCTCGAACACCGGCGGGCAGACGATGGGTTCACGCGGATCGGGCGCGTCACCGCGAGCGCGGTCGAGATCGGCCAGCAGCGCGGTGCCAAAGCGGCGCGACAGGCCCGAGCGCGGCAGGTGGCGCAGGTCGGACAACCGCCGCAGCCCCATGCCCTGCAGCGCCTCCCAATGTTCGCGTCCCGGGCCCAACAGCCACACCGGCGCATCGTCGAGCAGCCGCTGCAGTGCGACGAGGTCGACGCTGTGAGGACCGCTGGCCAGATCGTCGCGCCAGCGCGCGAGCACGGTGGCACCGAGCGCGGTGGGCGCGCTGGCAATCTGCAGCTCGTGGCCGAGCGGCTGCAGCGCATGCTGCAACTGCGCGAGCAGCCGGCGCAAACCGCCGAAACAGCGCAGGCTCGATTGCACCTCGAGCAGCACCACCGGGGCGGGCGTGCCGGCACTGTCGGTGGTTGTCGTACACACCATCGGCGTAAAAGCGAGCGCGGCATAACCCGCTGCCTGCAAGGCCTGCGCATCGCGCAGCGGATCGGCCTGGCCGAGCACGAGATCCCCTGCCAGCGCCAGCGCGGTGGATCGCTTGGCACCGGGCTGCACGCCCAGCGCGGCTGCACGCGCGTCAACGTGCGTGATGCGGTGTGCCTCGATCAGCGCCAGCGGCCGCTCGCGCCAGGCCGGACTCACCGTGGCGGCGAACGACTCCATCGACAGCTGCGGCAGATGCACGGCAATCCACAACATGCAGCACGCTCCTGCAGCGTCACAGCGACGACTCCACGCCCTGCCGTCGAGACACGGGCGCAGCAGCAGCAACGGCGCGCGACTCGCCGCGCAAGCGCAGCCGCTCGCTGAGCACGGGCGGCAGCGCCAGCACCACGGGCTGGTCCAGCGGCGGGCCGCGCCGCTTGAGCACGCGCACCGCAAGCCGATCGATGCCGGCGCCCTGCAGCATCAGGCGCAAGGGCGCGGCACTGGGTTTGATGCGTGCGTCGATCTCGCGGAACAGGAACACCGGACCATCGTGTGCCTGCGCGGCAAGCTGCAGGCGACGCAACGCATCGGCCTTGAGTCGTTGCGGCAACCACGCCAGCACCGCCCCGACGTGGCCGCTTTTCAATGCCTGCTCGAGCGCCCACAACAGATCGGCACTGGGCAGCATGCGGCGCAAATGCGCCGCGCCGCGCGCGCCCTCGCGGCCATAGACCACGAGCAGCTGCTGCGCATTGACGCCCAGCTGCGCCAACGCCCAGCCGCACAACGCGGCCGGCGGATCGAACAGCATCACGCAGCGGCCGATCGACGCGCTGGCTTCAGTGGCGCCGGCGATGCGCGACAGCGCCGGCACCAGCAGCCGCAACTCGCCGAGACCGGGATGCGGCAACAGCAGTTCGGTGAGCACGCGATGCGGCCAACCGCTGCCAGGCAGCTCGGCATCGAGCGCGGAAAAACCGGTGGATGTGATGGAGCCGCAGTGCCGGCTCAGCCGATGCGTGTGCCACAGGTCGCCATGCAAGGTCTCCGGCAAGGCTTGCGATGCACGGGAATCCGGAACAAACGCTGCTCTTGCCCGCGCCAGCGTGCGAGCCAGCAGCGCAGTAGCAGATCGCTCGGCCAAGAGGGGTGACAGGTCCACGAAGATACTGTACATTCATACAGTATTCATCGCAAGCCGAGCGGCACTCCAGCCGCTGATTCAAAGCGCACCCTCGCGACGACTCAACGCGTGATCGTCCTCATGGCGCCGCACCGAGAGCCCGCTGCAACACCGCCGCACACAACGCCACCGCCGTGTTCGCCTCGTCGATCATTCGCCCCATCGTGATGAAGCCGTGGATCTGGCGCTCGAAGCACACGTATTGCGTGGGCACGCCGGCTTTGGACAGCGCATCGGCGTATTGCCGGCCTTCGTCGCGCAACGGGTCGAATCCGGCGGTGAGCACCAAGGCCGGCGGCAGCTTGGACAGATCCCCGTGCAGCAGCGGTGAGGCGCGCCAATCGGACCAATCGCGTTCGTTGGGGACGTACTTGCCGCGGAAGTACGCGATCGTGTCGGCGGTCAGCATGTAGCCCTGACCGTTGCTCGTGTGCGATGGCGCCACCGCGCGCATGTCGGTGCCGGGATAGATCAGCAGCTGAAAACTCGGCTTGAAACTGCCGCCGTCGCGCAGCCCGATCGAGGTGACCGTCGCGAGGTTGCCACCGGCGCTGTCGCCACCGAGAGCGATGCGCGACGCATCGATGCCGAGCGTCCCGGCGTTTGCATGCACCCATCGTGTCGCCGCCAGGCAATCGTCGACAGCCGCCGGGAATGGGTGCTCCGGCCCGAGCCGGTAGTCCACCGCCACCACCACACAACCCGAACGATGTGCCAGCTCGCGGCACAGCACGTCGTGCGTGTCGAGGTCGCCGATGACCCAGCCGCCGCCGTGGTAGTACACCAATCCGGGCGCCACCGCCGCGGCCGTGCTCGGCCGGTACAGGCGCAGGCCGATCGGTCCGCCCGGACCCTCGGCACTCAGGTCGCGCACGTCGGCCATCGTGAGTGCCGCCGGTTGCGTGAAGCTGCGCCGTTCGCGGTAGAGCTTGCGTGCTTCAACCGGCTGCAGCGTGTGCGTCGGCGGCACGCCGCGTTCGATCATCAGGTCGAGCAACGCGCGGGCTTGCGGGTCGAGCATCGGAGTCTCCTGCGCCTGAAACGGAAACCTTCAGTGTAGGCGGCTGCCGCGCCGCAGCCGCTGCCCCGATGATTGCCATTGGCAAGTATTCAGTTGACAATGCCATCCATGGATCAGCCGATCATGCAAGCCGACCAGGTGGCCGCCCTGCGCGCCTTCAACCGCTTCTACACGCGACGCATCGGCGTGCTCGACGAGCGCCTGTACGGCACGCCGTTCACGCTGCCGCAGACGCGCGTGCTGTGGGAGCTGGCGCACCACGACGGGATCACCGCCAGCGAGCTGGCGCGCCTGCTCGAACTCGATGCCGGCTACCTGAGCCGGCTGCTTGCAACGCTGAAGTCGCGCCGCCTGGTGCGCGCGCAGCGTTCGCTGGCCGATGCGCGGCAATCAATCCTGTCGCTCACGGCCGCCGGCCGGCGCGCGTTCGAGCCGATGAACGCACATTCGCAGGCGCAGACCGCGGCGCTGCTGTCTGCGCTCGACGAGCCCGCTCGGCGCCGGCTGCTGCAAGCCACCGGCACGATCGAGAGCCTGCTCGGCGCGCCGCGCACCGACCGCCCGCCGTACCTGCTGCGTCCGCCGCAGCCGGGCGACATGGGCTGGGTGGTCGCGCGGCACGGCGCGATCTATGCGCAGGAGTACGGCTGGGACATCACGTTCGAGGGCCTGGTGGCGCAGATCGTCGGCCACTACATCGAGCACTTCGACGCCAAGCGAGAAGCCTGCTGGATCGCCGAGCGCGACGGGCAGAACGTGGGCTGCGTGTTTCTGGTGCAGGCGCGCGACGAGAAGACCGGCAAACCCGAGCGCGGCGTGGCGCAACTGCGCCTGCTGATCGTCGAGCCGGGCGCTCGCGGCCTGGGCATCGGCGCGCGCCTCGTCGCCGAATGCGAACGCTTCGCGCGCAACGCCGGCTACAAGCGCATCAAGCTGTGGACGCAGTCCATGCTGACGGCGGCGCGTGCAATCTATGCCAAGGCGGGCTACCGGCTCGTCAGCAGCGAGCCGCACCAGAGCTTCGGCGCCGATCTGGTGGGTGAGATGTGGGAGCTGGCGCTGTAGCGGCCGCGTGGGCCGCGCTCACGACAAGCGCTCAGGCAAATTCCTGACGCACCGCCTGCGTGCTCAGGCGCGCGATGATCCAGGCCAGCAACAGGCAGGTGGCCACGCTCAGCACCACGGCCGCGGCGCGTGCAGCGGTGGCAAAGCCGCCGAACACACCCGCCGCCTCCAGCGGCAGCGGCGCCCGGCTCAGCGTGTGATCGATCAGCGCCTGCAGCAGCTCTTGCTGCAGCCACAGCCCGGCCAGGTTGGCAACGATGGCCAGCGCCACCACCGCGATGAAAGCAAGGCGCGCCCACTCGAGGCGCAGCAGCAGACCGATCGCGGCGACCAGCGTGCCGATCGACAGGGCCAACGCCACGCCCGCCACCCACGGCAGATGCGCGGCGAGCACCTGCACCAGGCCCTGCAGCGGCTTGACCGCCAGATGCAGGCTCAGTCCAGGCAGCAGCGATGCGGTGGCCGCGCCCTGGATCACCGACAGCGTGATGGCAGCGATGCCGAACAGGATGAACACCCAGGCTGTCACGCTGACAAACAGCGATCGCGAACCAACGTTGTAGGTTTGCTGCATGGTGGAGTTTCCTCGCCGCCATTGTGGGTCCTGCATCGACAGCGTCAGTCCCCCAGGCAGGGGAAATACCCGATTGTTGGTGACAGTGCGTGACGGTTCTGCTGCGAACCATCCCGATGGAACGACGATTCATGCCATCCATTCGATGCAGACGCCGCACGAAGGCCGGACTTTGTGCCACGTGGGTCGCGCTGGCATCCGTGCAGGCGGGCGCCAACGAGCCAGCGGCGCGCGAGTCACCCGTGCGCGCGCATCTCGGCTACGAGCGCATCAGGCTGCCGGGCGATGAAGGCCTTGGCCTGGTCGGCGGTTCGGTGCTGTTTCCCGTCGCCGATCGCTGGTGGGCCGGGCTCGGCGTCTATGGAGCGGCCACCGGGCAGCGCGGCGGCTTGTTCGTCGGCGGTGTGGAGCTCCTTCGCGAGTGGACGTTGCCATGGGGATTCGAGTTCGGCACCGGTCTGTACGCCGGTGGCGGCGGCGGCGCGGCGGCGCCGGTGGGCGGCGGCTTGATGCTGCGCGGGGCGCTCAGCTTGTCGCGTGACCTGGGCCCCATGCGCGCCGGCCTCACGTGGTCGCACGTGCGGTTTCCGAGCGGCGATATCGGGAGCTCGCAATGGGGCGTGCTGTTGTCGTGGCAGCGTCCCTTCAGATACTTTGACGTTGACGCGGCCGGGCAGCACCAGCCGGCGGGCAACGCCACGGGGCTGGGCTTTCGTCGCATCGTGGGCACCGTGGGCCGTTATGCGCTGCGCGGCTCCGACACGCGACACATCGGCACCGTGGGCGGTCGGGCCGAATGGGCCGCGGCATCGCACGGTGGCTTCACCGGCATTGAGGCTGCAGCGGCCGCCTCGGGCGGTGCCGCGGGCTACATGGAGATTCTGGGCACCGCCGGATGGCGCGTGACGCCGTGGGCCGCGCTGCCGCAACTCGCGCTGGAGGGACGCGCCTCGATCGGCTTGGGCGGCGGCGGGGGCGTGCCCACCGAGGGCGGCGGCATCGGCAAGCTGTTGGCGGGCCTGAGTTTCGATTGGGGCCACGGGTGGCGCAGCGGACTCGAAGCCGGCGTGCTGCGCGGCCTGGGCTCGCCGCTGCGCGCCCGCACGGCCCAGCTCTGGCTGGCAATGGATCTCGAGCCGCACCCGGCATCGGGCGGCGCAACCATCAGCCGCAACGAGTGGTCGGTGACCGTGCAGCGCCAGACGCGCACGCAGCGCCACAGCGGCCCCACGCGCGCGCTCGACACGATCGGCATGAAGCTCAACCGGTACGTCACCGACCACATCTACCTCAGCGCACAAGCACACAGCGCGTTCGCCGGCGGCGCCGGGGCCCACTCGATCGGACTCATCGGCGCCGGTGCCGCCACACGTCCCACCGCCGGGCTGCGCCTGGGATCCGAACTGCTGGTGGGCGCCGCCGGCGGCGGGGGCGTGGCCTCCGGTGGTGGAGCGATCGCCCAGGCCCTGGGCTGGGTCGGCTGGCCCGTGAGTCGAGATTCAGAGCTGCGATTCGGCGCGGGCGCCGTCAGGTCATTGCGCGGCGGAGAACTGCGCAGCCCCGTGCTGGAGCTCACGTGGACGCGCGCGCTCGGGCTCGGCGGACACTGAATCGGAGCAGCCCTCGCCGGCTTCGGCGGCGCGGCGCTAGCGCAGATCGCCGGCCAGGCTGGCCAGCGTTTCCGGCGCGATGGTCACGTGCGCCGGATAGTTGGCGTGGTCGCAGCCGAGCCGCACCGAGGCGCCGGCGATCACCGCCGCGCGCGCGCCGGCCGGGAGCTCGAAACGGATGAAATGCACCGACGAGGTCTTCTCGTCGTTCTCGCGCGGCAGGTCTTCGTCGGCGATGGCGTAGACGCGCGCATGGCCCTCCACCTCGACGAACATGCGGTCTTCCACGCCGATCAGCCGCGCCAGCTCGCGCTTGCGCTCGTTGGGGTCCGGGTACTCGATCAGCATCGTCGCCTTCCAGTTGGTGCCGTCGGGCACCAGCGGCACGTAGGCCTCGATCTCGTGGTTGATGCCGTCTTCGTCGAAGATCTTCTCGACGCGCAGCATCTCCTGGATCTGGTAGCGGATGGTCTTCTCGTCCTCGAACTGCACCGTGATGTGCTCGCCGAGCGCCACGCTGCGCAGGCGGCGGTGCGGGATGACCTGCGCCTTGATGTCCTTGCGCGCCTTGGAGTAGGCCTCCAGAGTCATCAGGCTGTCGCGGGTGATCGTGGGCATCTGGTTCACTCCAGTCCGTAGGCATGGCGCAGCAGGCTCAGCGGGTGTTGCAGCGCCTTTGCAGGGGTGCCGGCAAGGCCCATGCCCTGCGCGATGTGGTGGCCGGCCAACGCGCAGTCGCTGCTGATCACGTCAGGCTCGTGGTTGGCCATGGCCTTGAACACCGGGCGGCCGATCTTCAGTGCCACCGGGTGCGTGGGCGTCTTCACGCCATAGGTTCCGGCATGGCCGGAACAGCGCTCCACGGTGTGGAGCTGCACGTTGACGCGCTGACCGATCAGCTTGAACATCTCCTCGGTTTTGCGGCCGATGTTCTGTACACGGCCGTGGCACGGGATGTGGTAGCTGACCCGGCCAAGGTCACGCTTGAAGTCGGTGTTGAGCAGGCCGTCCTTGCCGCGCGCCACCAGGTACTCGAACGGATCCCACATCGCCTCCTTGACGGCCAGCACGTCGGGCTCGTCGGGGAACATCAGCGGCAGCTCCTGCTTGAACATCAGCGTGCAGCTCGGGATCGCGCTGAGGATCGCGTACCCGTCCTTGGCATAACGCGCCAGCACCGGGATGTTGGCGCTCTTGTGCTGCTCCACCGATTGCAGGTCACCCAGCTCGAGCTTGGGCATGCCGCAGCACGATTCCTTCTCGACGATGACGTACGGGATGCGGTTGTGCTCCAGCACCTTCAGCAGGTCGTGCCCGATGCCCGGCTCGTTGTAGTTGACGTAGCAGGTGGCGAAGATCGCCACCTTGCCGGGCGTGCGCTCGCCGTCTTTCACCTCGGTGGCACTGCCTGTCTTCTTGGCGCTCCACCGAAAGCGCCGCGTCGCCAGCTCGGGCATCCACGCGTCGGGGTGCACGCCGAGCAGGCCGTCCATCTGCTTGCGCGCGAACTTGGTCTTGTTCACTGCATTGACCGCCTGCACCACGATCGGGATGCCGGCAAAGCTGCCGTGCACGTCGGTCGATGCAAGGAACTTCTCCCCCGCCTTGACGCCACCCTTGCTGAACTTGATGGCCTTGGCGCGCAGCATGGTGTGCGGGAAATCGAGGTTCCACGGGTGCGGCGGCACGTAGGGACACTTGGTCATGTAGCACAGGTCGCACAGATAACACTGGTCGACCACGCTCCAGTAGGCCTCCTTCTTCACCCCGTGCACCTCACCATCGTCGGTGGCGTCGACCAGTTCGAACAGCGTCGGGAAGCTCTGGCACAGCGTGACGCAGCGGCGGCAGCCGTGGCAGATGTCGAACACCCGCTCGAGCTCCTTGAAGCAATCGGCTTCGTCGTAGTAGGAGGCGCCCTTCCAGTCGATCGGGTGTCGCGTGGGTGCCTCGAGGTTGCCTTCGCGGTTGCTCATGATGAATCCGGCTGTGCCATCAACGAACAAGGGGCTGCCAGCCCCTTGTTCACCATCGCTCGCTCTCGACTGAAAGCGCCGTCAGTCAACCAGTTGGTCCAGCGCCTTCTGGTAGCGGTTGGCGTGCGAGCGTTCGGCCTTGGCCAGCGTCTCGAACCAATCGGCGATTTCGTCAAAGCCCTCCTGGCGCGCCGTCTTGGCCATGCCGGGGTACATGTCGGTGTACTCGTGGGTCTCGCCCGCGACAGCGGCTTTCAGGTTGGAGCGCGTGGGGCCGATCGGCAGGCCGGTGGCCGGGTCACCCACCTGCTCGAGGAACTCCAGGTGGCCGTGCGCGTGGCCGGTTTCGCCTTCAGCGGTGGAGCGGAACAGCGCGGCCACGTCGTTCTGCCCTTCGACATCGGCCTTGTTGGCGAAGTACAGGTAGCGGCGGTTGGCCTGCGACTCGCCGGCAAAAGCGTCCTTCAGGTGCTGCTCGGTCTTCGATCCCTTCAGTGTTGCCATGTCACGCTCCTTTTGGGTGGTGGCGGGTACTCCGGGCGGGACCGCCCGTGTGGGCCGTACGCTAGCAAAGCCGCGCGTGCAGCGCCAATACAAAGCCTCAATTCGCTAAATGGGGAAAACCAATGCGTCCCCTTGCGGTTTGTCAACGCAGCCCGAGCAGCCGCAATGCCAGCTCGTGCAGTCGCGCCTGCGGGTCGGCCAGATCATGCAACACGTCGAGGTGGTGACGGCCGGGGATCGTCTCGCAAACCGGCACCGTGGTCGGGCCCCATTGGTCTCGGATCAACTGGTTCTGGCGCAGAAACTCGTCGCTCTCGTTGATGCCGGCCACCGTGTAGAGCGTGCCGCGCGGCCGCGGAAAGAACGCCGGGCTCAGCCGCTTGACCGACTGCGGCGTCAGTTGCAGGTCTTGCTGCAGGAACGGCGTGTTGCGGATCGGTTCCAGGTCGTACAGGCCCGAAATCGACAGCGCGCCCGGTACCAGCTTGGGCGGCAGGTCCTCGCCCACGTCCTTCCAGCGGCAGCTGAGCATCATGGCCGCCAGATGGCCGCCCGCCGAGTGTCCGGCCACCGCAATGCGATTGGGGTCTCCGCTGTGCACGCCGGGGTTGCGCCACACCCAGGCCAGCGCCCGCGTCATCTGCAGCGCAATGGCCTCGATGGTCACCGATGGGCACAGCGCATAGTTGGGCACGACCACGGTGACTCCGGCATCGACGAAGGACGGTGCCAGGAACGAATGATCCGACTTGTCGAGCGAGCGCCAGTAGCCACCATGGATGAATACCAGCACCGGCGCGCCGGGCTGCGCGGCCGGAAACACGTCGAGCGTCTCGCCGGGCTGGTCGCCATATCGGATGTCGAGCGTGGATTTCAGCCTTTCGCGCGCCAACTTCGACGACTCGGCCCAGCGGGCGAAGATCTGCGGGTGCTCCGGGATGCGGGCCCGGTTGTTGTACTGCACATCGAGCCATGCGGGATCGGTGAGCGACATCAGGTTCTCCTTACCGGGCCGCCTTGGCCGGCAGGGTGCGAAGGTTAACCGAGCGCGCGCGCCAGCCCGGACGACAGAGGCGATGCTGCTAGAATTCGCGCCTCTTTTCGGGGACGTAGCTCAGCTGGGAGAGCGTCGCGTTCGCAATGCGAAGGTCGGGAGTTCGATCCTCCTCGTCTCCACCAACTCATCATCCCGCGCCGTTCCGCACGGTGCCCGATTGAAAGTAGAGCCCCGAGGACGCAACGCCTTGGGGCTTTCTCTTTTTGGATCCGGATTGTCCCGAGCGATCCCAGGGCATCCGAGATCACATTGCGGGAAGCTGCCACAGGCTTGGTGCCTCCTTGGCTTGAAGCTGCTGCATGCCTCAGCACCTCGTGGCCGCATGCCCTTGACAGACTGAGGTGCCGTCCGTACATTATTCGTCATTCGACGAAATACGATCAACATGCCCGCTGCTGAAACCCCTGCCCGCAAGACCACGCGTCCGAGCCCAGCGCCTGCATGCGCGCCGGCCCGGCGCGGCGCAGCGCCTGCAGCGATCGACGCCAATGAACTGGCGCTGCTGATGAAGGCGCTCGCCCATCCGGCGCGCGTGGAAATCCTGCGCTACCTCTCCAGCCGGGGCAACTGCTACTTCGGCAATCTGTCGGATGTCGTCGGCTTGGCGCCGTCGACGACCTCGCAGCACGTCAGCATCCTCAAGGAAGCGGGGCTGATTGAAGGCTCGCCGGAGGATCAACGCACCTGCTACTGCGTCAACACCGAGCGTTTGGCGGTGTTGAAGCGACTCGTCGGGAGCCTCTGAGTCTCTCTCTTTTTTGTCCAGATGTTCGTGCTTCTACGAACTACGAAGGAGTAGTCCCATGGTCGTCACGATGAAAGACGCGCAGCTTCCTGTGGCGATCATCGGCGCAGGGCCGGTCGGCCTGGCCGCCGCCGCGCACCTCGCGCAGCGCGGCTTGCCGGCCGTGATCTTCGAGTCTGGCTCGACGGTCGCCGCCAACCTCCAGGGGTATCGGCATGTGCGACTGTTTTCGCCCTGGCAGTTCAACGTGGACCGTGCGGCCGTCGCGCTGCTCGAGGCCAGCGGCTGGAAGGCCCCTGATCCTGCGGTCTTGCCGACGGCCGGCGAGGTGGTCGACGACTACCTCGTGCCGCTGGCCCAACATCCTCGAATTGCGCCTCAGCTCCACCTCAACGCGCGCGTGCGTGCCGTGTCGCGCGCCGGCTTCGACAAGGTGAAGACACGGGGCCGCGAACACGCGCCATTCGTCTTGCGGGTCGAAACTCCAGACGGCATCGTCGAGCACCGCGCCCAGGCCGTGCTCGACGCGTCGGGGACCTGGTCGCAGCCGAACCCGCTGGGCGCCCATGGCATGCCGGCATTGGGCGAGACGGAACACGCGCAACGGATCAGCTACGGAATGCCCGATGTGCTCGGCGCCGAGCGTGCGCGTTATGCCGGCCGCCGCGTGCTGGTGATCGGTGCGGGTCACTCTGCCGCCGGCAACCTGATCGCTCTTGCGAAGCTGGCCGATGAGGACGGCGCGACACGCATCGCCTGGGCCGTGCGCGGCAAGGACCTCGCGCGGGTGTTCGGCGGTGGCGAGAACGACGGATTGCCGGCTCGTGGTGCGCTCGGAGCCCTGCTGCGCAAACTCGTCGGCGCAGGCCGGCTCGAAGTGCACACAGGCTTCCAGGTTCGCGCGATCGTCTCGGATGTCGCGGGCCTGACGGTGTTGCCGGAAGATCGATCGATCCGCAGCATCTCCGGGATCGACGAGATCATCGGGTCCACCGGAGCGCGCCCCGATCTGTCGGTCACCAGCGAGCTTCGCGTGCGCCACGACCCGTGGCTCGAAAGCACCGACGCGCTGGCGCCGCTGATCGACCCCAACGAGCACAGTTGCGGTACCGTGCGGCCGCACGGCCATCGCGAACTCGCCCACCCCGAGCACGGCTTCTACGCGATCGGCGCCAAGAGTTATGGCCGCGCGCCGAACTTCCTGATGGCCACCGGCTACGAGCAGGCGCGATCGATCGCCGCGGCCCTGGCGGGCGATCTGACCGCCGCAGACGAGGTTCGGCTCGAGTTGCCGGAGACGGGTGTGTGCTCGGTCAGCTTCCAGTCCGCCGGCGAGCGCGTGCCGGCCGCGCAGGGTTGCTGCGGCGGCCCGCCCCAGGCGAACGCATCAGCTTGCTGCGTGCTGGACGAGGTGAAGAAGGCGTCAGGCGAGGCGGGGTGTGGTTGCGGCGCACCGCGGCGCGTGCCTGCGCAGGCAGCACATCACTGAGTGGCGATGTCGCGCCGTTCGCCGTGCGGCGAACGGCCGCCAGGTTGTCCTCCATCAGGCTTCCATCCATTGCCGAATCTCGCCCTGCGTCGGGATGCGGCCGCTGCTGACAAGCTTCTCGTCGATCACGAGGCCCGGTGTCGACATCACGTCGTAGGCCATGATCGCCTTCATGTCGGTGACCTTGACGAACTGCGTCTCGATGCCGGCGCCGGCCGCGGCCTCACGCGCGACGGCTTCGAGCTTCTTGCAGTTGGCACATCCAGGTCCGAGGATCTTCACCGTCTTCATCGCTTCTCTCCTTGTCGTGAACGTTCATGCGTGAACGGCGCTGACACGGCGTCCCAACATCCAGGTGAGCAGGACCGCCAGCGCGCCGACGAAGCCGGCCAGCCCGATCGCGATCCACGTCGGGCTCACACCATCCACCCACGCGCCGAACACCAGCCCGGCCACGATGCTGAACAGCGCGACCAATGAAACGTAGGCAAACGTCTTCAGGCGACCGATCACGGCAGCCACCATCAGGATGCTCTGCAGGCTCAGTTCCGGGTCGGCCATCAGGTAGGCGAGCAGCGGCCCTCGGTGCATGCCCAGGTCGAGGAACATGTGCGCCACGGGCACTTCCACCAGAGTCGGAAAGTACATGAACACGCCGAACACCACCGCCACCGCGTTGGCCAGCGGGTCGTTCCTGCCCGCGAGACCTTGAATCCACTCCGGCTGGATCAATTGCCGCACGACGCCCACGACGAACACGCCCACCACCAGCAGCACGAAGATCTGCTTGACGAAACGCCACGATTCCCACAGCCAGCTCCGCCAGGCGTCGCCATCGAGCCGGCGCGCGCAATGCAGCACGGCAACCAGTGCCGCGCCGACCGCCAACACCCGCCCGGTGAGCGCGAGCTCCAGCCCGTCGGGGCGTGCCGTGAGCCGCATGGCCGCCACCAGCAGCGTGGCGGCAGCCAACCCCAATGCAATCCAGGTCCAGCGATTGGCGCCCTCGATGATGTTCTCCAGGCCCTTCCACGCGGCCAGGCCGATCAGCAGCAGCAGCACGATCAGCAGCGAGCCTTGCACGCTCACGCCCTCTTCGCCCTTGGCGGCGTCGAACGGCACCCAGTGAAACAGCGTGGCCTGCCAGGCCTCGGCCCAGGGCAACGGCAGCGTGACCGAGACGACACTGGCATTCAGCAGCGATAGCTTGAGCGTGCCGGCGATCAGCACCGCGATCAGCGACAGCAACACGCCGGTGGCCGCGCGGCCGATGCTCGCCTGCTCGGCGAACAAGGCATCGGTCTGTGCGTCGTGGCTGGCGTCGTCGCGCCAGAACAGCATCGCCATCAGCAGGCCGATGCCGATGCCGAACAGCAGGCACAACACGAATCGCGCAAACGCGAACTCCGCACCGAGGATGCTGCCGGTGTACGCGAGCGCGAGGATGTTGCCGGCCGGCGCGAAGAACAAGAAGGTGATCGCAGGCCCCAGACCGGCGCCCTTCTTGTAGATGCCTGCGAACAGCGGCACGATCGTGCACGAGCACACCGCCAGCAAAGAGCCCGCGGCCGCAGCGGCGGGGTAAGACACGCGATACGGTGCGTTGCGGCCCAACCAGCGGGTGATGCTCGCCTTGGGAATCAGCGCGGTCATGGCACCGGCAATGAAGAACGCCGGCAGCAGGCACAACAGCACATGGGCAGCGAGGTAGGCGGCCAGGTTGCCGGCTCCGCCGTTCAACAGGTGCAGGAAAGTGGTCATGTCCTCGCAAAGCGGCAAGTCTCAGGCAGCCCAAGTCGTTTCGCACGACGCTGCAGCGACCTGTTGATGAGACTCCCGGTCCCCTGCCGCGACGTTGACCACGATCAAGCAAACCGTTTGAGGCGCTCGTCGCACACTCGCGACATCAGCCGTGCCGGACGACCTGCCGGCAACTCGACAGGGCCAACGGTTCACACATGCCTGGCGTCACCGCCCTGGCTTGTGCGACGCAGAGGGCACGCCACACGGCGTGGTGAACGGCACGCGCACCACCTGCAGCGTGGCGTGCCCGATTCCGAAACGGTCGTGCAGTTGTTCAGTGGCGTGCTGCAGGAAGGCGTCGCCGGCATGTCCCTCGGGCATCACCAGGTGCGCGGTCATGGCGACTTCCGAGGTGCCCATGGCCCAGACATACAGATCGTGCACGCGCGCCACGCCGCGAAGCCCTTCCAGCAGGGCCTGCACGGCGTGCAGGTCCGCGCCCTCGGGCACGCCGTCGAACAGCAGGTGCAGCGATTGTTTGAACAGGTTCCATGTGCCGATCACGGCCGATGCCGAGGGCGAAGGCGCGATTGAAGCTGGGTCATGGCACGAGACAGCGCCGCTACGGGACCGCGTTGAACACAAGACCAACGTCCGGGATGCCTCGCAGCGTGCTGAACGAGATTTCAGGAGGATGCAGCGCGCTCGCCCTTGTCGCTTGACCCACGTCAACCCGGGCTCGACGCCGCCCGTCGGTCGCCGCCGGTGCAAAGGCACGACCCGGTGATGGGCAGGCTTGACCATTTTTCCATGATTCCATAGACTTAGAATTATGAACGAGAAAAGTGCCGTCGTTGCGCTCGCCGCGTTGGCCCAGGGTGCTCGCTTGCGCACCTTCCGAGCCTTGGTCGGTGCCGGGCCCGAGGGTCTGACTCCGAGCGCGTTGTCCGTGATGCTCGACATCCCCGGCTCGACCCTTTCCTTCCACCTGAAAGAGCTGATGCACGCCGACCTGGTGAACGCAGAGCGAGTCGGGCGCAACCTGCACTACCGCCCGGCCCTCGAACGGATGAACGAGCTGATCGCCTACCTGACCGACCACTGCTGCATGGCCAAGACCTGCGCGCCAGGCGGCAGGGCCAAGCGCCGCACCACCTGTTGAAACTGGAGAGACCATGAAACGATTCCACGTCCACGTGCACGTCGAGGACCTCGACAAGAGCATCGGCTTCTATTCGAAACTGTTCGCGGCCGAACCCGCGCGCGTCGAGAGCGACTACGCGAAATGGATGCTCGAAGATCCGCGCATCAACTTCGCCATCTCGACGCGCGGCGCCAAACCCGGCATCGACCACCTCGGCTTCCAGACCGACGACACCGAGGAGCTCGCGATCATGAAGGCGCGCGCCGAGGCCGCCGACATGGCGCTGCTCGACGAGGGCGAGACCACGTGCTGCTACGCGCGCAGCGAGAAGCACTGGGTCACCGATCCGCAAGGCATCGCGTGGGAGCACTTCCACACGCTGGGCAACATCCCGGTGTTCAGTGAAGGGCAGCAGGCCACGCCTGCAGCGGCTTGCTGCACGCCAGCGGCAAGCGCCGACGCGGGCGAATCGCAGGCCCGCCGCACACCGGCGCCGCGCGGCAAGCCGATCGGCATCGCGGTGACCGCCTCCAAGTCCTCCTGCTGCTGATCTGCCGCCGCGCAACAAGCCGGAGCCACATGACGACCCACGTGCTGGTCCTGTGCACGCACAACTCGGCGCGCAGCGTGTTGAGCGAAGGCATGCTGAACCACTGGGCCGTGAGGCTGGGCAAGGATGTCAAAGCGCACAGCGCCGGCAGCGCGCCGAGCGGCCGCATCAACCCGTTCGCGATCGAGGCGCTGCAGAACGCCGGCGTCGACACCGGCGGCTACCGCAGCAAGAGCTGGGACGAGTTCAGCCGCGCCGGCGCGCCGCCGCTGTCGATCGTGATCACGGTTTGCGACAGCGCCGCGGCCGAGCCCTGCCCGTTGTTCGTCGGCGGCCAGAGCGGCCAGCCGGTCAAGGTGCACTGGAGCTATCCGGATCCGTCGAACGCCGACGGCGGCGATGAAAGCAAGCGCCGCGCGTTCGAGCTCACTCGACAGGCCATCGGCTACCGCATGCTGCAGCTGCTCGCGTTGCCGCTGCACACGATGACTCGCCACGATCTCCAGGCCGCTTTGATCGAGATCGGCAAGAGCTGAGCATGAACACCACCACGCTGGCTGCACCGGCCCGCGCAGCCGCGTCGATGAGCGTCTTCGAGCGCTATCTGACGGTGTGGGTGTTCCTCTGCATCGTCGTCGGCATCGCGCTCGGGCAGATGCTGCCGGTGCCGTTCCAGGCCGTCGGTCGCATGGAGGTCGCGCGCGTCAACATCCCGGTCGGCCTGTTGATCTGGGTGATGATCATCCCGATGCTGCTCAAGGTCGACTTCGGCGCCTTGCACCAGGTGAAGCAGCACTGGCGCGGCATCGGCGTGACGCTGTTCGTCAACTGGGCGGTCAAGCCCTTCTCGATGGCGCTGCTCGGCTGGGTCTTCATTCGCCACGTCTTCGCGCCGTACCTGCCCACGGAGCAGCTCGACAGCTATGTCGCCGGCCTGATCCTGCTCGCCGCGGCGCCTTGCACGGCGATGGTGTTCGTCTGGAGCCGGTTGACGAACGGTGACCCGCTCTTCACGCTGAGCCAAGTGGCGCTGAACGACACGATCATGGTGTTCGCGTTCGCGCCCATCGTCGCGCTGCTGCTCGGGTTGTCGTCGATCACGGTGCCGTGGGACACACTGCTGACCTCTGTAGTGCTCTACATCGTCATCCCGGTGCTGATCGCGCAGGCCTGGCGCAAGGCCTTGCTGGCACGCGGACAGGGCGCGTTCAATGCCACGCTGGCAAGGATCGGCCCGTGGTCGATCACCGCCCTGCTCGCCACGCTGGTGCTGCTGTTCGCCTTCCAGGGCGAGGCCATCCTGAAGCAGCCGCTGGTCATCGCGATGCTCGCCGTGCCAATCCTGATCCAGGTGTTCTTCAACTCGGGCCTGGCCTACTGGCTGAACCGCCGGCTCGGCGAATCGCACCGCGTGGCCTGCCCGTCGGCGCTGATCGGCGCGAGCAATTTCTTCGAGCTGGCGGTGGCGGCCGCGATCAGCCTCTTCGGCTTCGAATCGGGCGCCGCGCTGGCCACCGTGGTCGGCGTGCTGATCGAGGTGCCGGTGATGCTGCTGGTGGTGCGCGTGGTCAACCGCAGCAAGGGTTGGTACGAGCGCACCGCACGCGGCGCCCGCTGAAGCGGAGGGATTGGCGCGAGCCGCTCCGCCTGAGGCCGTCTGACAACTCGATTACACCGAGCCGGCATGCAGTTCATCCGCGCCTGCTCGCAGTTCGTCGCAATCGGCTCGCGGCGCGCGACGCGCGTGCCTACAGTGCCCCTCGTCAGCCACCCGGTTGGTTGCACGCCAGGAGGATCACATGTTCGAGCGCTTTGCCATCCGCACCATCGCCTTGGGTCTGTCGGGCTTCGTCACGCTGGGCATCCTGACGGCGCTCGGCACCACGGCCGATACGCGGCATGAGCAGGCCTGCCTGGCGTACGCGGTCAGCACCGGCCAGATCCAGCAAGTGGTGGTGACCGGGCAGCGCCTGCCGCGCGTCTGAGCGGGTCATCCGATCCGAAAACACCGACCATCCCGGCCGCACGTCCGGCGCACAATCAGCGCGCTTGGGCGTGCTGCAGCGCCCGCAGGGGACTCGATGCTCCGACGGTTCTTCAGCGCCGTCCTCCTGATGACACTGCTCGGCTGTGCCGGCGCGCCGAGCGTGCCGGTGGAGCCGCAGGCGCTGTTGCGCGACGATGCGTTCGCCAGGCCGGCGCAGGCCATCAGTGCGGCGGAAGTGTTCGCCATCGACGATGCGATGCGCGACTACCTGCGCAGCGCCTGGCCGCTGATGCGCAGGCACGGCAAGCCCAAGGGCCTGGTGGATGCGCTCTACACACGCGGCGAGCTGAAGCTGGAGTACGACGCCTCGTACACGCGCAACGCGTCCCAGGCGTTCGCGGCGCGCGCCGGCAATTGCCTCTCGCTGGTGGTCATGACGGCGGCGCTGGCCAAGGAGTTGGGGCTCGAGGTCGAGTTCCACAGCGCCTATGCCGACGAGACCTGGAGCCGAAGCGGCACGCTGCTGCTGCGCAGCGGCCACATCAACATCACGCTCGGACGCCGCGCCGTCGACCGCGCGCGCGGCGAAGACGCCCGTCACTGGACCATCGACTTCCTGCCCCCGGGGGAGATCAAGGGCCTGCGCACCGTGCGCCTGGCCGAGAACACGGTGGTGTCGATGTTCATGAACAACCGCGCTGCCGAAGCGCTGGCGCGCGAGGCCTACGACGAGGCCTATTGGTGGGCGCGCGAAGGCCTGATCGCCGACCCATCGTTCGTCGGCGTGATCAACACGCTGGGCGTCGTCTACCAGCGCAGCGGGCGGCTGGCCGACGCCGAGCGCGTGTACAACGCGCTGTTGCTGCGCCATCCCCACCAGACGCAGGCGCTGCACAACCTGTCGCAGCTGCTCGAGCAGCAAGGTCGCCACGCCGAAGCCAAGCCCTTGGCCGCGCGGCTGGCGGCGCTGGAGCCCGAGCCGCCGTTCCACTGGTTCGTCCAGGGCCAGCTTGCGCTGCGCCGCGGCGATGCACGCCAGGCGCGCGACTTCTTCGCGCGCGAAGTAGCACGCGCCGACTATTCCAGCGAGTTCCACTACTGGCTCGCGCTGGCCCAGTACCAGCTCGGCGAGGTCGAAGCGGCGCAGCGCAGTCTGGAGAAGGCCGAGTCGCTCAGCACCTCGAGCAGCGAACGCGATCTGTATGCCGCCAAGCTGGCCTGGTTGAACCAGCGCAAGCACTGACAAAGCACGCGGCCGGACGCCCTGTTTGGCGTTGGCCGGCCGCAAGGCGGTCGCGGTGGACTGCGCTGCGCGCGGGGTTACCCGGCCGCCTCGACCGGCCGGTCGAACGGCTGGCCGATCTTGAAGGTGCCGCTGACGCGGATCACCGGTTCGCCATCGGCGCGCGCAAGCCCCTGCGCAAAGACCATGGTGCGCGTCACGCGCAGCACATCAGCCTCGCCCTGCACCCAGGCACCGAGCGGCGCCGGCGCGAGGTAGTCGATCTGCAGGCTGATGGTGGGCAGGAAACGCCGGCCGATCTCGCTTTGCCGGTGGATGCACACCGGCAACAGCATGTCGCCAAAGCTGGCCAGCATGCCGCCGTGGCAGATGTTCATCGGATTGGTGTGGCGTGCCAGTACGCGAAAGCCGAGCTGTGCCCGCCCGTCGACCGTGCGCAGATACAGCGGCCCGTTCACCGCCATGAATTCGCCGCCCATCGGCAGCGGCACGAAGCCTTGCGGAACATCGAGCGCTTCGTTCATTTGCCGCCGCCCTGCACCTCGCGTTCGACCTCGGCCAGGAAGTCGGCCTTCTCCATCTCGTTGCCCGGACGGATCCAGCGCGGATAGGTGCGCTCGAAGTCGGCCACGATCGCGGCGAGGGGCATGTCATCGAAGGCGCCGCGATCGTGCACGTACTCCATGTGCCGGTTGCCCGCCCGGTCGTACGGGTGGTAGATCGAGTCGTCGTGGCCGTTGAAGGCCAGCGGCAACAAGCCGAAGCGCTCGCACAGCTCCCGGTTGAAAGCCGGCGTGGCCTTGCGCCACGCGCCGTCGATCCAGATGTCGGTGTAGCCGTGCCAGATGAACAGATCGGTCTGCATCGTGCGCCGCATGCGCTCGGTGCTCAGGTGGTTGCGCACGTCCGCATAACCAAGCCGCGCCGGAAGGCCCACCGCCCTGCAGGCCGCGGCGAGCAGCGCGGCCTTGGGCACGCACCAGCCATATCCGCGCTCGACGACGCCGCTGGCGCGCATGCCGGCTGGCGACAGGTCAACCTGATAGGGGTCGTAGCGAAAGCCGTCGCGTACGGCGTCGTGCAAGGCCACGGCGCGCTCGCGGTCGCTGGCGCCGACCGCGTGCCGGCGCGCAAAGGCGCGCACCGCGGGATGGTCGCTGTCAACCAAGTCGGTGCTGGCCAGCGCTGCAGCGCCTGGGGAATCGGTCATCGGTGCCTCCATCTTCAACTGTGAGGCTACACCGAACGGCCGGCTGTCAACTCGGCGTCAGGCGTCGCCCCGGCGTCGGTTCAGGGCGCTGATCAGGCACAGCACCACCAGCATCCACCCGGCCCACCCGAGCATGGCTTCGTTCCAGGACACCACGCGCGCGGCCATACCCCAACCGTCGGGTGCGGCGCGCTCGTTGGCCACGGACCACAGGCGCCGCTGCTGCAGGTCGGCGAAAGGCACCAGGTGCTCCAGCGAGTAGAGGAGCGGGTTGAAGGTCGGGTACTGCGACAGGCCGACTCGGTCATGGGCCTGCGATGCCGAGGTGGGCGCGATCGCACCGCGATCGGCGGCGATGTCGAACACCATCGCAGACGCCAGCCACACCACCACCATGGCCGCCACGGGCCGCCAGGGCCGGTGCCCATAACCGGCGAACAATCCGAACGCGCGATGTGCCAGCCGCGGCAGCCAGCGCAACCGTGCCGGCGCGTTGGCGCCCACGCGGCCGACGCGGCGCAACTGCACCTCGCGCGCCACCGCCACGTCGCGCGCCGCCGCCGGCAGCCCCATGCGCTGGAACACCCGGATCAGCTGGTGCCACGGCTGGGCGCGGAAGTCGCGCCCCATGTGCGTGGACTCCTGGCGCGACAACCAGTCGATGCGAAAGCCCGACGACGCCGGTGCCGGCGCCGCCAGTTGCCGGTAGGCGAACCCATCGAGCACCAGCGCCTCGCCCCAGCTCGTGTCGTCATCGTGCAGCGTGCCCACGCTGGCGCCGGCGAGCGTGGCGCGCGACAGGGGCTGCTTGAGCCGCGCCAGCACCAGCGAGCCGCCGATGCGCGCGCGGTCGATCGCAAACGCCACCGCGCCACGCCAGCCCATGTCGTTGAAGGCATCGAAGACGGCCTGCGTGCAATCGAGGTCGCCATCGATCTGCGCGCGGCGCAGCCGCACCGAGCCGGCTGCCGAGAAGCCGCGGTCGAGCACCACGCTGCCCGCCACGTGCGCGAGGTCGAGGTTGAGCGCATCGCCGCGCTGACCGTCGCCGTTGACGTGGCCGGCGAGGCGCGCCGAACTGGCGCGCAGGTCGCCCACCACGCGCAGGCCCACCAGCCGCACGTCGCCGTCGCATTCGAAGCCGTCGGTGAGCAGCGCATCGCCGGCGATGCGCGCATCGTCGGCGATCAGCCGCCGCGGCACCTGCATGTCGACATGCCCGCCGCCGCGCAACTGCGCGCGGCCGAGGTTGAGGTTGCGGCCCACCGTGGTGCGCGCCAGCCGCACGTCGAGCCGCACGGTGCAGCCGGCATTGAGCGCGAGGTCGCCGGCGATGGTGCAGTCTTCGGCCCTCAGGCTGGGCAGCAGGCAGCCCGGAAAGCTCAGGCTACCGGCGATGCGCGAGCCGTCGAAGCGCGGCACGGCATCGAACACGCAGCGAAAGAACCACAGGCTCTCCGACACCGAAGCGTCGCGCAGATTGACCGGGCCCTCGATCCATGCCCCGACGATCTGCACGCGATGCGGCGGCACGTCGCCGGCGCCGCCGCTGCGCGCGAGGTGCGCGATCAACGCACCGCGCACCGTGATGTCGGCCGATGGCACCAACGGCCGGCGCAGGCCCACACGCGCGATGTCATCGTGAGCAAAGGCGCGCACCAGCAGGGCCTCGGCCGGTCGCAATGGCGCAAACGCCGACAGGTCGATCGGGTCGACACGGGCGGAGCCTTCGGGACGGAGGGTGGGCATTCGCGCGGTGGCGCTGTGACGGTGACCGCAAGCCTGACCGCGCCGGTGCGGCCGCACCATCCCCGGACCGTGTGAACCATGTCTCAAGACGTGTCGTCACCGGCCGCACGCCCCGCGATCGCGGGGCTGATGCCGACGTCGACGTCCGAGCGGAAGTCATCGTTCCGGCACGCAAGAGGCGAAGCGCGGCGCCGGCAGCAGCCTTCTGGTCTGTCCACTGACACAAGCGTCAGGCATGATTGCGGATCGGACGATGCACACGCCGTGCGCGTCGAAGTCCTATCGCGTCGGCAGCCCTGGCGTCGCGATGGTGGCCAGGCGCGCATGGGTCCCCGGCATTGCATTTGCCCATGATTTCTTAGGGTGATGCCCCGAACAGGAGCCCTGTTTTTTCGCGATATAGTGCGCGCCTTCGCGACGGGGGCCGCCGCGCGCCGCCCACAAGGTGGCGGACCAGACCAGATGCACAGCGACGCCAAGCGCAACCCGCCGCGCGGTCGACTGGAGGACAGCGAGTGAACTACGCCGAGCAGCAGCGCAACCCATCCAAGCACATGGTGGGCCTCGGTGTCGTCATCGTGATGCACATCATCCTCGGGTGGGCGCTGTTGAACGGCTTGGCGCGCAAGGTGGTCGAGGTGGTCAAAGGGCCGATCGAGACCAAGATCATCGAAGAGGTCAAGCCGCCGCCACCCCCGCCGCCCGAGAACCTGCCTCCGCCCCCCAAGCTGCCCCCACCGCCGCCGGCCTACATGCCGCCGCCGGAGATCAAGATCGAGACCCCGCCGCCGCCGGCGCCGACGATCACGGTGCAGGTCACGCCGCCGCCGCCCGCGCCGCCGGTGACGATCGCGCCGCCGCCGCCACCCGAGCCTGCCCCTGCGCCGCCGGCGCCGGCGCCGCCCGCACGCGTGGCGCCGCAGGTGAACTTCAACACCGACTGCGAGAAGCCCGCCTATCCGCCTGCCGCGGCGCGTGCCGAAGCGACCGGCGTGGTGCGCATCAAGGTCACCGTGGGCATCGATGGCCGCGCCACCGCCACCGAGATCGCCAAGAGCTCGGGGCCGTCGCGCGAACACAAGTTGCTCGATCGCGCGGCGGAGAACGCGATCAAATCGACGTGCAAGTTCAAGCCCGGTACGGTGGATGGCAAGCCTGAAACGCTGACCACCTTCGTCGAGTACGACTGGAAGCTGAACTAGCCGGCTTGTCTTACTACCGTTGCCGCGTGCGCGGCACCTGCCGGGTGCCTCTCACGCTCGTTTGTCGTGTTGGAGGACCCATGTCATTGAAGAAGATCCTGCGCGCGCCGCTGCTGGCGGCCGCGCTCTGCCTGTCGACCCTCACGCTGCACACGGTGGCCTTCGCGCAGGCGTCGGCCCCCGACACCAGCGCGGCGCCGGCGCCGGCCGCGGCACCCGCACCGGCGGCACCGGCTCCCGCACCCACGGTCACCACCGAGACCATCGACAACCCCTACGGCCTGGAAGCGCTGTGGAAGCAAGGCGACGCCGTGGCGCGCGGCACGCTGATCATCATGATCATCATGAGCATGGGCAGCTGGTACATCATCTTCACCAAGCTGTTCGAGCAGCGCAAGCTGCTCAAGAGCGCCAAGGCCGCGAGCGAGAACTTCTGGACCTCCGGCTCGGTCAAGAAAGGCCTGGAGACGCTCGACGAAGGCAGCGCGTTTCGCTTCATCGCCGAACAGGGGCTCAGGGCCGACGAGCACCACGAGGGCAGCCTGGTCGAGCAGATCGACCGCCACACCTGGATCACGATGAGCGTGCAGCGCGCCGTGGACAACATCGCGAGCCGGCTGCAGGACGGCCTGGCGTTCCTCGCCACCGTGGGCTCGACCGCACCGTTCGTCGGCCTGTTCGGCACCGTGTGGGGCATCTACCATGCGCTGACCGCGATCGGCATCGCCGGCCAGGCCTCGATCGACAAGGTGGCCGGTCCGGTGGGCGAGGCGCTGATCATGACGGCCTTCGGCCTGGCGGTCGCGGTGCCGGCGGTGATGGGCTACAACTGGCTGATCCGCCGCAACAAGCTGGTGATGGAGCGTGTGCGCGCCTTCTCGGGCGACCTGCACAACGTGCTGCTGGCCGGCAAGCGTTGAACGCTCAGGTCTTCCCGAGTAGCTTGTAGGAGCCCACCATGGCCATGGCTGTCGGATCTCCCGACGACGACGCCGAGGACCAGATGAACTCGACCATCAACACCACGCCGCTGGTCGACGTGATGCTGGTGCTCCTGATCATCTTCCTGATCACGATTCCCGTCGTCACACAATCGATCCAGCTCACGCTGCCCAAGGAAAGGAACGTCCCGACGCAGACCAAGCCGGAGAACATCCTGTTGGCGGTGAGCAAGGACGGTGACGTCTACTGGAACACGCGCCGCATGCCCGACATCGACACGCTGGTGGCCGAGCTGAAGAAGGAGGCGGTCAAGGAGCCGCAGCCCGAGGTGCACATCCGCGGCGACCAGGACGCGCGCTACGAGAGCGTCGGCCGCCTGGTGGTGGCTTGCCAGCGCGCCGGCATCGCCAAGGTGGGGTTCATCACCGAACCGCCGCCCAACCAGTAAGGAGCACGCGCCATGGCCATGCAAGTGGGCGAGAGCAGCTCCGACGACGTGATGATCGACATCAACACCACGCCGTTGATCGACGTGATGCTGGTGCTGATCATCATGCTGATCATCACGATCCCGATCCAGACCCATGCGGTGAAGATGAACATGCCGATCGCCCCCAGCGCGACGCCGCCCAAGCCGCCGGAGATCGTGCGCATCGACATCGACTTCGACGGCACCATCGGCTGGAACGGCACGGTGGTGGACAAGGACGAGCTGATCAACCGGCTCTCACAGGTGGCACAGCAGCCCGACCAGCCCGAGGTGCATCTGCGCCCCAACAAGCTCGTCACCTACAAAGTGGTGGCGATGGTGATGGCCAACGCACAGCGGCTCGGCGTCACCAAGATCGGCCTGATCGGCAACGAGCAATTCCTGAACTGATCCCCACCACGCGGCTCCAACGCCGCGTGTGCGTTAGGAGTCTCGCTTGATGAAAACCCTGCACCACCTGATCGCCGCGGTCGGCCTTCTGATGGCCCTGGCCGGCGCCCAAGCGCAAACGGTGCGCCCCGAGGTCGGCAAGCCGCTGCAGCAGGCCGCCGACCTGCTGAAGGCCGGCAAAGGCAGAGAGGCCTTGGCCAAGGCACGCGAGGCCGACGCGGTGAGCGGCAAGACCGCCGCTGAGCAGCTGTTGATCGATCGCATGAAAGGCGCTGCGGCGCAGCGCGCCGGCGACAGCGCCGCCGCGATCCAGGCCTTCGAGTCGCTGTTCAACTCCGGCAAGCTGAGCGGCGCAGAGCAGGCGCAGATCGCCGAGCAGATCGCCTACGCCTACTCCCAGCAGAAGGACTGGGCGCGCACCAACCAGTGGGTGCAGAAGGCCCAGGCCGCCGGCAGCACCAGCGCGCAGCTGAAGCAGCTGCAGGCCTACGCGCAGAGCCAGAGCGGCGACTATTCGGCCATTGCCAAGGAGTCCGCCGCCGCAGTCGCCGCGGCCGAGCAGGCCGGCCGCAAACCCGACGAGGGCGATCTGCTGCGCCTAGCCGACGCGCAGCAGCGCACCGGTCAGACGCAGGCGCGCGCCGCCACACTCGACAAGCTGCTGGCGTACTACCCGAAGAAGGAGTACTGGTCGATCCTGCTCGGCCAGTTGCCGCGCAAGAGCGGGTTCTCAGACCGTTTCTCGCTCGACCTGTTCCGCCTGCGCCTGGCCACCGGCAACCTCACCAAGAGCGACGACTACATGGAGATGGCTCAGCTCGCGCTGCAGGCCGGTTATGCGGCGGAGGGCAAGGCCGTGGTCGAGAAGGGCTTTGCCAGCGGCGCGCTCGGCAGCGGCGCGGAAGGCGAACGCCACAAGCGGCTGCGCGACCTCGCCGTGAAGCAGGAGGCCGAGGTCAAAGCCGGCATCGCCAAGGACGAGCAGGAAGCCGTCGCGGCGAAAGACGGCAACGCGCTGGTGCAGGTGGGCTACAACTACGTCACCATGGGCCAGTACGACAAAGGCATCGCGCTGATCGAAAGGGGCATCTCCAAGGGCGGCCTGAAGCGCCCCGAAGACGCCAAGCTGCGGCTCGGCTTGGCGCTGCTGCAATCGGGCAAGAACAAGACCAAGGCGGTGCAGACGCTGCGCAGCGTGCAAGGCAACGACGGCGCCGCCGACCTCGGCCGCCTGTGGGCGGTGTACGCCAACCAGAACTCCTGAAGGCCGATGGTCCAACCCTCCTTCGCACTGCACGACCGCGTGGCGGTGGTCACCGGTGCGGCACAAGGCATCGGCGAGGCCTGTGCACGCCGCCTGGCCCGAGACGGCGCCAAGGTCGCGCTGTGGGATGTCGACGTGGCAAAGGCCGAGGCGCTGGCCGCCGAACTGCTGGCCCAGGGCGCAACGGCGGTGGCGCTGCGCTGCGACGTGTCGCGCAAGGCCGATGTCGAGGCGGCGCTGGAAGCCAGCGTGCGTGCCCTCGGGCCGGTGAACGCGCTGGTCAACAATGCCGGCATCTTCAAGGCGGCCGATTTCCTCGACATCACGGAGTCCGACTGGGACGCCGTGATCGCCGTCAACCTGAAAGGCTCCTTCCTGGTCGCGCAGGCGGTGGCCCGTGGAATGCAGGCGCACGGAGGCGGCGCGATCGTCAACATGAGCTCGGTCAACGGCACGATGGCGATCCCGTCGATCGCCAGCTACAACGCCAGCAAAGGCGCCATCGACCAGCTCACGCGCGTGATGGCGCTCGCGCTGGCCGACCACGGCATCCGCGTCAACGCGGTCGGCCCCGGCACCATCGCCACCGAGCTGGCGCGCGCCGCGGTGCTCGGCAGCGAGGAGGCGAAGGCCCGCATCCTGTCGCGCACGCCCCTGCGCCGCCTGGGCGAACCGGCCGAGGTGGCCGATGCGGTGGCGTTCCTGCTCAGCGACGCAGCGAGCTACATCACCGGCGAAATCCTCTACGTCGACGGGGGCCGGCGCGCGCTCAACTACACCGTGCCGCCCAAGGCTTAGCATCGGTGCATGCCTGACACCCCTCTTCCTGCCGTGAGTGGCGGCTGCCTGTGCGGCCGTGTGCGCTACGAAGCCCGGCCGACGCACCGCGACGGCTACTACTGCCACTGCCGCATGTGCCAGCTCGCGTTCGGCAACACGCGTGCGGCTTACCTCAACCTGCGCAAGGACCAGGTGCGCTGGCTGGCCCCGCCGGCGCACTACGCGTCGTCCAAGATCGCGCAGCGTGGCTTCTGCCCGCACTGCGGCACGCCGCTGACGTTCGAGTTCCTCGACAGCGAGTTCATGGACCTGTCGATCGGCAGCCTCGACGAACCGGCCGCGTTCAAGCCCACGACGCACTGGTCGGTCGAGACACGCATCGAAGGCTGGCACGCCGACGATGGCCTGCCCGGCCATCGGCTGGACGCCAACGACCGCATCAACCAGCGTTGGCGCAGTGCCTACGGCGACGACGTGCAGCCGGGCATCGACGCCACCCGCCGCGGCTGATCGGCTCTCACGCGGGCTGCGCCGCCAACGCCGGCTTCTTCGACTCGTCGATCGGCAGGTGCGCGAGCGCGGCACCCACCGCGAGCACGATATCGGCCCACCACATCCAGTCGTAGCCGCCGGTCCACTCGAATGACTTGCCGCCGAGGTAGGCGCCGAGGAAGCCGCCGACCTGGTGCGACAGCATCACCACGCCGAACAGCATGGCCATATGCGCGGGACCGAAGAAGCGCGCCACCAGGCCGGCCGTGGGCGGCACGGTGGAAAGGTAGGTGAAGCCGATCACCGCCGCGAAGATCAGCATCGTGGTCGGCGTCTTCGGCGCGAACACGAACACCAGCACCGCGAGGGCGCGCGCCGCATAGATCAGCGACAGCAACGACTTCATGCGCCAACGGCCGCCCTGGTAGCCGATGGCCCAGCCGACCGTCAGGCTGCCCAGGATGTTGAACAGGCCGATCACGGCCAGCGACCAGGCGCCGACCTCGGGCGGCAGCTGGCAGCTCGCCACCACGCCCGGCAGGTGCGTGGCAATGAAGGCGACGTGGAAGCCGCAGACGAAGAAGCCGGCGCACAACCAGCGGTAGCTCGGCAGCGCGAATGCACGCGCGAGCACCGCGCGCGCACTCTCGCGCGCTGCGGCCGGGGCGCTCGGTGAAGCTGGGGTCTTCTCGTGCCCGCGTGTGCGCAGCACCCATGCCGCCGGCAGCGCCAGCAAGGTGAACGCCGCCAGGGTGTACAGCGCGCTCATCCATCCGGCCGCCGCCGTGATGCCCTGCGCCACCGGCGCAAAGATGAACTGGCCGAACGAGCCGCCGGCATTGACGATCCCGCTCGCCACGCCGCGCCGGTCGGGTGGCACCAGCCGCGTGGTGGCTGCCATCAGCACCGCCGGCCCGGCCATGCCGGCGCCACCGGCGGCGAGCACGCCGATCGCGAAGATCAATCCCGCGGTGCTGGACATGAACGGCGTCAGTGCGGTGCCGAGCGCGACCAGCAACAGTCCCACGATCAGCACGCGGCCGGCACCGATGCGGTCGGCCACCAGGCCGGCCACCGGCTGCGTCAGGCCCCACCACAACTGGCCGAACGCGAACGCCAGGCTCACCGACGCAAGACCGACGCCGGTGTGGGAGTTCAGCGTGTTGACGAACAAGCCCATCGACTGGCGCGCACCCATCGTCAGTGCAAACGTCCCGGCGGCGGCCAGCAGCACCCACAACAGCGGCGGCAGACCGGGCCTTGGCGCGGCCGGGCGGGGATCACTCATCGGCAGGCTCCTTCGCGGTGTCGAGCTCGGCCAGGCAGGCATCGAGCAGGTCGTGCAGGCGGGCGACGCGTGTGTCACCGAGCCGGGCATTGAGCGCGAGCTGCGCCTGCTTCCAGGCGCGCTGGCCTTCGGCGCGCTTGAGGCGACCCGCTTCGGTGGCGACGATCGTGCGGCTGCGGCCGTCGGCGCCCGGACCGCTCTCGACCCAGCCCTGCGCCAGCAGCGGCTGCAGGTTGCGCGTCAGGGTCGACGCGTCGAGCTTCATGCGCCGCGCCAGCTCCACCGGCTGGATCGGGCCGAGCAGGACCACGTGGGAGAGCAACGAATACTGGGTGTTCTTCAGTCCGGTGCGTGCCACATAGGCGTCGTAGTGGCGCGTCACCGCGCGCGACAGCTGGCGCAGCTTGAGATTGGTGCAGCCGCGCGGTTGCACGGACGTGGCGGCGTTCATGCGACCATTGTAGCTACAATTGTTGTACCTACAACCTTTATCGGGAAGACCGCCGATGGACAAACCCCCTGCCCCGAACGCTGACGCCGAACAGACGCTGCAGCGCTGGCGCGCGCGAGAGAGCGAACTGGCCGCACGCTCGGCACCGGTGGGGCTGGCGCGGCCCGATCAGGTGACCGGCAAGTCCGGCCTGCAGGTGTTCCAAGCCATGCTCGCCGGCGAGTTGCCGCGCGCGCCGATCACGACCACGCTGCAGTTCTGGCTGGTCGAAGCCGGGCACGGCCATGCCGAGTTCCAGGGCACGCCGGCGTTCGAGCACTACAACCCCTTGGGCGGCGTGCACGGCGGCTGGATGGCCACGCTGCTCGACTCCTGCGTCGGCTGCGCGGTGCACACGCTGCTGCCGCCCGGCAAGGCCTACACGACGCTGGAGTTGAAGGTGAATTTCGTCAAAGGTTTGACCGATCGCGTACCCTTGGTGCGCGCCATCGGCGACGTGATCCACTCGGGCAGCCGCGTGGCCACCGCCGAGGGGAGACTGGTCGGCCCCGATGGCACGCTGTACGCCCACGCGACCACCACCTGCTTGATCTTCGACGCGCGATGAGAATCCTCCACACGATGCTTCGGGTCGGCAACCTGCGCCGCTCGATCGACTTCTACACGCAGGTCCTCGGCATGAAGCTGCTGCGCACCACCGAGCGGCCGGATCAGAAGTACGACCTCGCCTTCCTCGGCTACGGCGCCAACCCCGAGCACGCCGAGATCGAGCTCACCTACAACTACGGCACCGACCGGTACGAGATGGGCACCGCCTATGGCCACATCGCGATCGGCGTGCCCGACGTGGCGGCTACCTGTGAGCAGGTGCGTGCCCAGGCGCAATCGCTCGGCGGCGCGATCACGCGCGAGGCCGGTCCGGTGAAAGGCGGCACGACGATCATCGCCTTCATCACCGACCCCGACGGCTACAAGATCGAGCTGATCCAGCGCGACGCCTGAGTCGGACCCCACGCGGCACCTGCGTGTCGGGGGCGGCGGCAAAACCGGCCGGTGCATGCCCGGCCCCGGTGCGAGCCGCAGTGACCGTCAAGTCTTGCGCAGCGTGCTGGCCTCTCGCGCCAGGCGCGTGATGCGCGCCCAGTCGCCCTGCTCCATCGCATCGGTGGGCGTCAGCCAGGAGCCGCCGCACACGCGCACGTTGGGCAATGCCAGGAATTGCGCGGCGTTGTCGGGCGTGAGACCGCCGGTGGGGCAGAACGACACGTCGGGAAACGGCCCGTACAGGGCTTTGAGCATGGGCACGCCGCCGGCCGGCACGGCCGGAAAGAACTTGAGGAACATCAGACCGTCGTCGTTGGCCGCCATCACCTCGCTGGCGGTGGACACGCCGGGCAGCAGGGCCAGTCCGGCTTCGCGGCACTCGGTGCCGATGGCACGCGTGTAGCCCGGGCTCACGCCGAACTGGCAGCCGGCCGCGCGCGCGGAACGCACATCGGCTGCGCTGCGCAGCGTGCCGGCACCGAGCACCGCCTCCGGCACGGCGTTGGCGATGACCTCGATGGCCCTGAGCGCCACCGGCGTGCGCAACGTGACCTCGAGCACTTTCACGCCGCCCGCCAACAAGGCCTCGGCCATCGGCACCGCATGCTCGACTCGCTGCAGCACGATCACCGGAATGACCGGGCCATGACTGGCCAGCGTGGTGGTGTCGATCATCGCCATCCTTTCTTCACAACCAGCTGCATGCGCCCTGCTCGGCACTGTTCACGTTGCGACGCAGGCCGGCGAACAGTTCGCGACCCATGCCGTGCGCGTTGTCGTCGGCCTGGATCGGATCGATCGCTTCCGCCTCGCGAGCGGCCCAAGTGGTCGGATCAACGCGCGCCTGCAGGATGCCGTTGCGCGCGTCGAGCAGGATCATGTCGCCGCTGCGCACCTTGGCGAGCGCGCCGCCCACCAGCGCCTCGGGGCTGACGTGGATCGCGGCCGGCACCTTGCCCGATGCGCCACTCATGCGGCCGTCGGTCACCAGCGCCACCTTGAAGCCCCTGCCCTGCAGCACCGCCAGCGGCGGCGTGAGCTTGTGCAGCTCGGGCATGCCGTTGGCCTGCGGCCCCTGGAAGCGCACCACGGCCACGAAATCGCGCTGCAACTGTCCGCTGTTGAACGCCGCCAGCAGCGCCTGCTGGCTGTCGAACACGATGGCCGGCGCCTCGATCACGTGCCGGTCTTCCGGCACTGCCGACACCTTGATCACCGCGCGCCCGAGATTGCCCTGCAGCACACGCAAGCCGCCGGTGGGCGAAAACGGATCGGCGGCGCCGCGCAGCACGCTGGCATCGGCGCTCGCCGCCGCGAGGTCGCGCCACTGCAGCAGGTTGCCGCGTTGCAGCTCGGGCTCGCGAGCGTAGGCGCGGATGCCCCGCGTGTCGACGGTGCGCACGTCGTCGTGCATCAGGCCGGCGTCGAGCAACTCGCGCAGCACGAAGCCGGTGCCGCCGGCGGCCTGGAACTGGTTCACGTCGGCCACGCCGTTGGGGTACACGCGTGCCAGCAGCGGCACCACCGACGACAGCTCGTCGAAATCGGTCCAGTCGATCATCAACCCGGCAGCGCGCGCCACCGCAACCCAATGGATCAGGTGGTTGGTCGAGCCCCCGGTGGCCAGCAGCGCCACCATCGCATTGACGATCACGCGCTCGTCGACCATGTGGCCTACGGCCAGCCGGCGCTGGCCCGGCACGATGGCCAGCAGCGTGCGCACCGCGGCGCGCGTCAGCGCCTCGCGCAGCGGCGCATGCGGATGCACGAACGCGGAACCGGGCACGTGCAGCCCCATCGCCTCGAGCAGCATCTGGTTGCTGTTGGCAGTGCCGTAGAAGGTGCAGGTGCCGGGGCCGTGGTAAGCGGCCTGCTCGGCCTTGAGCAGCGCATCGCGCCCGACCAGGCCCTGCGAATGCTGCTCGCGCACCTTGGCTTTCTCGGGGTTGGACAAGCCGGAGCTCATCGGACCGGCCGGCACGAACACGCACGGCAGGTGGCCGAAGTGCAGCGCGCCGATCAGCAGGCCCGGCACGATCTTGTCGCACACGCCGAGCAGCAGCGCGCCGTCGAACACATCGTGGCTGAGGGCGATCGCCGTGGCCATGGCGATGGTGTCGCGCGAGAACAGGCTCAGCTCCATGCCGGGCTGCCCTTGGGTCACGCCGTCGCACATCGCCGGCACGCCGCCCGCCACCTGCGCCGTGGCGCCAAGTGCACGCGCCTCGTCGCGGATCAGGGCGGGAAAGTTCTCGTACGGATGGTGCGCCGACAGCATGTCGTTGTAGGCGCTGACGATCCCGAGGTTGGGGGCGCGTTCGGCCACCACACGCAGACGCTGGTCGCCGGGCAGCGCGGCAAAGGCGTGGGCGACGTTGGCGCAACCCATGCGATCGGCGCCGCGTGGCCGCGCGGCCAAGCGATCGACCCGCTCCAGATACGCGCGCCGCGGCGCTGCGCTGCGCCGGGCGATGCGCTGCGTCACCTGCTGGACTGTTGCGTGCATGCCGTGATCATTTTCCGATGAAACCCAGTTGACCCCTCAACGTTTGGCCTAGACCACCCTGCTCCTCTGGCATTCTTGTCGCCGATGGATTCGATCCTGGTGAAACGCGATCCCGAGGAGATGTTGTTGCGGACCACCGCGATGTGGGGCGGACGCGAGGACCTCTGGGTGTTCGGCTATGCGTCGCTGATCGCGCGGCCGGAGTTCGAGGCCGAGGAACACCGGCTGGCCCATGTGCGCGGCTGGCACCGCGCGCTGCGCATGCGCTCGCGCGTGAACCGCGGCACGCCGGAGCAGCCGGGGCTGGTGTTCGCGCTGCTGCACGGCGGCTCGTGCCGTGGCGTGGTGTACCGCGTGCCGCGCAAGCGCGCCGCCGCCGAGCTGCAGCGCCTGTGGCTGCGCGAGATGCCCACCGCTGTGTACGACCCGCGCTTCCTGCCGTGCAGGACGCCGCAGGGCGAGGTGCGCGCACTGGCCTTCACGTTGAGCCGGCAGAGCCCGAGCTTCGTCGGCACGATGGCCGAGCACGAGCTGCTGCACGTCTTCAAGCACGCGCGCGGCCGCTTCGGCACCACGCTGGAGTACCTGCTCGAGACCGCCGACGCGCTGCGCCGCCGCGGCCTGCGCGATCGGGAGATCGAGCGCATGGTCGAGCTGGCGCGCATGCACGCGTTGGCCTGAAGCGCCCAGCGGTCCTTCAGGCTCAGGGCGCCGCCTCGATCGTGCGCCGCGTGGCCTGCACGGCCGCGGCAAAGGCAGGCTCGGCGCTCGACACGCGCTCAACCGCACGCGCCAGGGCCGCCTGCGCGCCGGCCCTGTCGCCACGCTGCCAGCGCAGCATCGCAAGGTTGTTCCATGCCGCTGCGCTGTCGTGCTGCTCGGCCGCGCGCTGCCAGGCGGCCTCGGCGCCGGCGGCATCGCCGAGCTTGAGCTGCGCATGGCCCAGGCCGATCGCCGCGGCGAGGTTGGCCGGCCAGCGCTGCAGCAGCGCGCCGTAGACGCGCAGTGCCGATGCCGGGGCCGCGACGCGTTCGAACGCGACGGCCGCTTCGACCGTGCTGCGCTCGTCGGCGCTGGCGGCCAGCTCACCCGGCGGCAGCGCCACCATGGCCCAGTGGCCGCCGCGCGCCCAGGTGTGCTCGAACGTGGTCAACGTCATGGTCGCGCGTTCGGTCAGGCCGCTGCGCAGCACCAGCTCGTCGCGGTGGCGGTCGTAGCCGATCAGCACCGCGTAATGCCAGGTCGGCGCGAACGACAGTCCGAGGTTCTGCAGCACCACCACGGGATGCCCCGCCTGCAGCTCGCGCAGCAAGGCCTCGAGGCGGCCCGGCAGTACTTGAGCCAGCGCATCGTGGCGGCGTGCGCCGGCCAGCATCTCGGACTGCAGGGTGCCACCGCGAGCGGGCAGGAACACCGCGCCGGCGAGCTGTTCGGCGCTCACGTCGCGTCCGATATGACGCAACACCATCGCCAGCGACGCCGGCCCGCAATGCAGCGGCGTCTGCGCGATGTAGGGCACGCTGCTCAGCTCGATCCGCTCGCGCAGATCGGCCGGCGGCGCGGCATGCAGCGCCGCCGTCTGCGGCGGCGTCCACGCGCAGCCGCCGGCCGCGCCAGCGGCTAACGCGACCGCCATCCGAAGCAGCGAGCGCTTCAGCGGATCGACCGCGTGAACGGAAAGATCTTCGTGAAGCCGAGGATGTCGGTGATCAGCAGCAGCACGAAGACGAACACGGCCACGCCGAGCAGGTCGGTGCCGCCCGCCGGTGCGGTGTCGATGTATTGCGCCAGTTGTGCCGCCTCGTCGTCGCTGAGCGCGGCCACGCGCTCGCGCGCCTGCTCGGGCGACACGCCGCGCTCGCGCAGCGCCGCCACCACGTCATCGCGCTGCAGCAGCTCGGCCAGGCGCGCCTGCGCGCTGCCGAGCGTCACCTGTGCGCCCGCCGCAACGACCTGATCGGTTCCGATCATCGTTGCCTGAGCCCCTTGCATCAGGCCTGCGTAGCTCAGGCTCATGGCCAGCAGCCACGTGACAACGCGACGCGACATGTTCATGACGTTCTCCTTGTTGGTGCGAGCGAGAGAAAATCGTACCCGAGCGCCGTTGGAACACGTTGCAAAGCGCAACGCATCCGGGCCTGCAGGGGGCAATCGGTGTGCCACGGGTATGCTTGCGCGCGATGCCCTGTCCGACGGGCGCGGCGGCGAGCGCGCCTTCATCCACACCGGTACCGTCGCCGTTTGCGATGGCCCTCACGCTGGCGCTGCTGCTCGGCACGCAGGCACTGGCCACCGATGTCTACCTGCCGGCGCTGCCGATGCTGCAGCGCGACCTGTCGGCCGCGATGCCGGCCGTGCAGCTCACGATGTCGGCCTTCGTGCTTGCCTTCGGGCTGGCACAGCTGGTGTGGGGCCCGGTGGCCGACCGCTTCGGGCGCCGGCCGGTGTTGCGCGCAGGGCTGGCACTGTTCGCGCTGGCGTCGCTCGGCGCCGCGCTGGCGCGCGACATCCAGGCCGTGGTGGCGTGGCGCGCCGCCCAAGGTGCCGGCACGGCGGCGGCCGTGGTGTGCGCGCGCGCCATGCTGCGCGACGTGTTCGAGCCGCAGCGCGGCGCGCACGTGATGTCGCAGGCGCTCAGCGGCCTCGGCGTGATCGCCATCGGCGCCCCGGTGGCCGGCGGCGCCATCGCCGCTGCCGGCGGCTGGCGCCCCACGATGGCGCTGCTGGGTGCGTTCGGTGCGGCGCTGCTGGCCTATGTCGTGTGGCGCGTTCCCGAAACCGTGCGCGCGCGCAATGTCCAAGCCACGCAGTGGCGGCCGCTGGCGGCCCAACTCGGCCGCACGCTGGCACATCCGGCGTTTCGCGCCTGGACGCTGCTGGTTTGCAGCACGTATGGCGGATTGATGGTGTTCCTGGCCGGCAGCAGTTTCGTGCTCATCGAGCACCTGGGTTTGAGCGCGTTGCAGTGCGGGCTGGCGCTTGGCAGCAATTCGATCGCCTACGTGTGCGGCACCTTCATCTGCCGCCGCCTGCTGGCGCGTCACGGATTGGTCGGCGCGGTGCAGCGCGGTGCCGGCTTCACCGCCTTGGCGGGTGTGCTGATGGGGTGGGCCGCCGTCGTTTCGGGGCCTACGGTGTGGACGGTGCTGGTGCCGCAATGGCTGTACACGCTGGGCCATGGGGTGCACCAGCCGTGCGGCCAGGCCGGCGCGGTGGGCCCGTTTCCCCACGCGGCAGGCGTGGCGTCGGCCCTGACCGGCTTCTTGCTCGCGCCGGTGGCGGTGGCCGTCACGCTGTGGCTCGGGCGCCACCTGGGGGCCGGCTCGCCGCCGATGTACTTTGCAGCGCTGGCCACAATGGCCGGCGTCACGTCGCTCGTCGCCTGGACCCTGGTGCGGCGCCATGGTGCCCTGCACACATGAAAGCGAAGTCGACGCCGCAAGCGATGGTGCTTGCCGGGCCCACGGCGAGCGGCAAGAGCGCGCTCGCGCTCGCGCTGGCCGACGCGCTGCCGCTGGAGATCGTGAGCGTCGACTCGGCGCAGGTCTATCGCGGCATGGATATCGGCACCGCCAAACCGAGTGCCGCCGAGCGCGCGCGTGTGCCGCATCACCTGATCGACATCGTGGAGCCCACCGAGCGGTATTCGGCGGCCCGTTTCGCCGCCGACGCCGCGCGCCTGATCGGCGAGATCAACGCACGCGGCCGCGCCGCGCTGCTGGTGGGCGGCACGATGCTGTACGTGAAGGCGCTGCTCGAGGGGCTCGACGTGCTGCCCGAGGCCGATGCCGGCGTGCGCGCCGCGATCGATGCGCAAGCGGCGGCACACGGCTGGCCGGCGATGCACGCCAGGCTGGCGCGCGTGGATCCCGTGAGCGCGCAGCGGCTGCAGCCGAGCGACGCGCAGCGCATCCAGCGCGCGCTCGAGGTGTGGCAGCTGACCGGCCGGCCGCTGTCGCAAGCGCACGGACAGCGCACGCAGGCGGGGCTGGCGCTGCCGCTGCTCGCGCTCGAGCCCGTCGAGCGCGGCTGGCTGCATCAGCGCATCGGCGATCGCTTTCACGCGATGCTGCGCGAGGGGCTGGTCGACGAGGTGCGCGCGCTGCGTGCACGCGGCGATCTGCATGCGTCGCTGCCGTCGATGCGCTGCGTGGGCTACCGGCAGGTCTGGCAGGCGCTCGACGAGGGCGACCTTTCCAACGTGGCCGAACGCGGCATCGCCGCCACGCGCCAGCTCGCCAAGCGGCAGCTCACCTGGTTGCGCCGCATGCCGGGCCAACGCGTGGCTTGCGATGGTCCGCAGGCGGCGGCGCAAGTGCTCCAGCTGGCACGCCGATGGCTCTCGAACCCGGCATGAGGGTTGTGGCAACACCATCGAGGAAACGCGTTATGGTGCAGCCGTGGCGCCGCCTGCGCCGCATCAGGGGTGCCGCATGAAGAGGAACTGGATCATCGCCACCGCAGCTTTCGTGCTGGTGGCACTCGGCCTGGGCGGCCTGTACATGTGGCAGTACCGCATGCGCCCCGTCCAAGTGGCCGAAGCCCCGAGCGCGCCCGCGTCGGCTGCCGAGCCGGCCGCACCGGCAGCCTCTGAACCGGCGATCCGCCACCCGGTCGAGGCGTCGCTTGCCGCCTCGGCGGCCGCGCCGGCCTCCGGCGATGCGGCGCCGCAGTGGAACGCGCTGTTGATCGACACCTTCGGCAAGTCGCCGGTCCTGCGCTTCCTGCACACCGACGACTTCTCGCGCCGGCTGGTGGTGACCGTCGACAACCTCGCGCGCGGCCACGCCGCGCCGAGTTTGTGGCCGGTGCAGACGACGCCGGGGCGCTTCAGCGTCAGCGGCGGCGACGGCGAACTGCGCAACATCAACCCCGCGAACGCCGGACGTTATACGCCGCTGGTGCAGTGGATCGCGTCGGTCGACGCCAAGCAGGCTGCCGCACTGTACGTGCGCATGTATCCGCAGCTGCAGCGGGCCTACGAAGAAGTCGGTTATCCAGGCCGCTACTTCAACGATCGAGTGGTCGAGGTGATCGACCACCTGCTCGCGACGCCCGATCCCGCACCGGGCGCACCGCTGGTGCAGCTGACCGAGGTGAAGGGCAGCGTGCCGTCGACCCAGCCGTGGCTGCGCTACGAGTTTGCCGATCCGCAGTTGCAGTCGCTGTCGTCCGGCCAGCGCATCATGTTGCGCGTCGGTGCACAGCACCGCCAGGTGCTCAAGGCCAAGCTGGCCGAGCTGCGACGCCAGATCGTCGCCGCCAATCGCTGACGGCGCGGCAGTCGCACAACCAAGGCGGCGAAGAGCCGCCACTTCCGCGCTTCTGGTGCTCAAGCGCGGCACGAGACTTCCGAAAACCCGGTCGTGGCCGGCGTGCAGCGTCGTCCGCTGTCGTCTCCTTTTTCAATCGCGGAGTCTCTCATGCACAAGTTCACACGCAAGCTGGCCATTGCCGTCGCCGGCCTGGCCTTCGGTCTGGCCGCGCAAGCCCAGTCCTACGACCCCAAGGCCACCATCGCCGACCTCGACGCGCGCCTGGCCAAGATCGGCGCGCCGTCAATCCAGGGCACCGACACCGTCGCGGGCAAGGACGTGCCCGCCATCTACTACGGCGATCGCAAGATCAACAACAACTTCGATGTGGTCGATGCGGTGCGCAAGGCGCACAACGCCACGGCGACGGTGTTCGTCAAGCACGGCGACGAGTTCGTGCGTGTGTCGACCAACGTGCTGACGCCGGAAGGCAAGCGCGGCATCGGCACGCAGCTGGCGCGCAACGTCGCCTACGAGACGGTGACCAAAGGCCAGATGTACTGCGGCCCGATCGACGTGCTCGGCACTGCGTTCGACGCCTGCTACAACCCGATTCGCGACGCCTCGGGCAAGACCATCGGTGTGACCTACATCGGCCACAAGAAATAAGCCACGCCACCGGAGGCCAGCATGAATAGGGTCCTGCAACGTGCGTCGACGGCGCTCAACTCGCTGTCGATCGGTGCCCAGCTTAGCGCGGCCTTCGGGGTGGTGCTGTTGATGACGGCGTTGATCGGCGGCGGCTCGCTGTGGGCGCTGGCACGCATCCAACAGAACGCTGAAACGCTCAACGACAAGTGGCTCAAGGGCGTGGGCCTGCTGTCGCAGCTGCGCGCCGCGGCCATCGAGGCGCGCGAGTTCGAGATCAAGCACAGCCGCGCCACCGACAAGAGTTACCTGGCGGAGTACGACGAGAAGCACAACGCTGCCGCCAAGACCGTGGAGACCGCTCTGCAGGGCTACCTCGCGCTGCCTGCCGACGCCGACGAGCAGAAGGTGTCGGCCTCGGTGAGCAAGGGATGGGACGGCTACCGCAAGGCCAGCCAGCGCGTGCTGCAGCTCGGCCGCGACAAGAAGCATCAGGATGCCGCCGACATCAGCGACGGCGCCGCCAGCATGTCGGCGGACGAGGTGCTGGGCGCGGTCGACCAGCTGTCGGCGTTCAACTTCAAGCACGCCGCGCTGGCATCGGATCAGGCCAAGCAGGTCTACATGCACACACGCAACGGCATGCTGGCGCTGCTCGCGCTGGCTCTGCTGTCGGGCTTCGGTCTCGCGGTGTGGTTCACGCGCCGGCTGCTCGGGCAGCTCGGCGGCCAGCCGGCCGAGGCGGTGGCGATGGCACGCGCGGTGGCCGGCGGCGACCTCACCACGCAGTTGCGGTTGCGCGGCGGCGACACGCGCAGCCTGATGTTCAACCTGCAGTCGATGCAGCAGAGCCTGGCGCGCGCCGTGACGCAGGTGCGCGAGGGTTCCGAGAGCGTGGCGACGGCCAGCTCGCAGATCGCCGACGGCAACCAGGATCTGTCCGGCCGCACCGAGCAGCAGGCGAGCGCGCTGCAGGAAACGGCTTCGACGATGGAGCAGCTCGGCACCACGGTGCGCCACAACGCCGACAACGCGCGCCAGGCCAACGAGCTGGCGCAGAGCGCGGCCAGCGTCGCCGTCAAGGGCGGCAACGTGATGGGTCAGGTGGTCGAAACGATGAAAGGCATCAACGACTCGAGCCGCAAGATCGCCGACATCATCGGCGTGATCGACGCCATCGCCTTCCAGACCAACATCCTCGCGCTCAACGCCGCAGTGGAAGCCGCACGCGCCGGCGAGCAGGGCCGCGGTTTTGCCGTGGTGGCCGGCGAGGTGCGCAGCCTGGCGCAGCGCAGCGCCGAAGCGGCGCGCGAGATCAAGACGCTGATCACAGCCAGCGTCGATCGAGTCGATCAGGGCAGCGCGCTGGTCGATCTGGCCGGCAAGACGATGGAGGAGATCGTCGCGTCGATCGGCCGTGTCAGCGGCATCGTGGGCGAGATCGCTTCGGCCAGCACCGAGCAGAGCTCGGGCGTCGGCCAAGTGAGCCAGGCGGTGTCGCAGATGGACGAGGCCACGCAACGTAACGCCGCCCTGGTGGAACAGAGCGCGGCAGCCGCAGAGAACCTCAAGCAGCAGGCACAAGCTCTGGTGCAGGCGGTCGCGGTCTTCCGCGTCAGCTGACGGACCTCATCCCCGAGCGGCGCAGACGGCGCCGTGCTGCCGCTCGCCGAGCGCGCCCGGGGAGCAGGCGCGCGCGTCATGCATGATCGCGCGATGCTCGAGGTCACCGCGCTCGCCAAGTCCTACGGCGACACGCCGGTGTTCCAGCAAGTGTCGCTGCGCGTGGCGCGCCGCGAGTTCGTGGTGCTGATCGGCGAATCGGGCGTGGGCAAGTCCACGCTGCTGAACTGCATCGCCGGCCTCGATGATGCCGACCGCGGCGAGATCCGTTTCGAAGGGCGTTCGATCACTGCGCTGGACGCCGACGAGCGCGCGCTGCTGCGCCGTGAGCACCTGGGATTCGTCTTCCAGGCGTTCCATGTCTTGCCGCACCTGAGCGTGGCCGACAACGTGGCGCTGCCGCTGCTGCTGCTGAAGCGCCGCGACGACGCCCGCGTGGCGCAGATGCTCAAGCGCGTCGGTCTGGGCGATCTCGCCGCGCGCTGGCCGGCGCAACTGTCCGGCGGCCAATTGCAGCGCGTGGCCCTGGCGCGCGCGCTGGTCCACCGGCCCTCGCTGATCCTGGCCGACGAACCCACCGGCAACCTCGACCCCGCGCAAGCCGGCCGCATCCTCGATCTGTTGGCGGAGCAAGTGCGCGCCGAGGGCGCGGGCTGCCTGCTGGTGACGCATTCCGTGGCTGCCGCCGCACGCGCCGATCGTGTGATCCGTCTCGAACCTGGAGGGATCGAGCCCGTCGTGTCCGCCGCTTGACGAAAGTCATGCGTGGCCACCCAGGATCGCCAGGAAACTCCCTACTCCAATAGGGGTTTTCTGATGCCAACCGAGCTCTACAAGAAAGATGGACACCGTTGCCTCATGTTCACCGATCTCGGTGACGAAGGGGGCGAGGCCGTGCAGTCGAATCAGTTCCTGATCGTCGATGGCGACACCGGCGCGATCATCGATCCGGGCGGCAACCTGGCCTACAACGAGTTGTACATGGCGATGACGAAGCATTTCCAGCCCAGCAAGCTGAGTGCGCTGCTCGCCTCGCACGCCGATCCCGACATCATCGCCGCGCTCGATCGCTGGACCACGGCCACGCAGGCCAAGCTCTACATCTCAAGTCTGTGGGCGCGTTTTGCGCCGCACTTCTGCAAGCCGGGCAAGACCACTGGCCGCATCGTCGGCATACCCGACTCGGGCATGCTCATCCCGATCGGCCGCAGCGAGATCTGGGCCGTGCCCGCCCACTTCATGCATGCCGAGGGCAACTTCCAGTTCTACGACCCGGTGTCGCGCATCCTTTTCTCCGGCGATCTCGGGGTCTCGCTGATCGGCGGCCGGCAAGCCGCCACACCGGTGGACGACCTGCGCTCGCTGCTGCCCAAGATGGAGCCGTTCCACCGCCGCTACATGGTGTCCAACAAGATCCTGCGGCTGTGGGCCGACATGGTGTCGCAGCTCAAGATCGACATGCTGGTGCCGCAGCACGGCGCACCGCTGGTGGGGCCTGCGGTGGGCCAGTTCATCGCCTGGGTGCGCGAGCTGCATTGCGGCATCGATCTGATGGGCACGCGCGAGTACGCCCTGCCGGCCTGAGCGAATAGCCCCCGGACCCCGCGCCGTACCATCGGCGCATGCCGGCGCAGCTGCCCTCCCTGTTGTGCGCGTTGTCGTGGCCGGAGTGGCGCCTGCACGCATGGCGCCATGGCGCAGTGTTGCTGGCCGTTGCGCTCGGCGTCGCGCTGGCTTTTTCGGTGCAACTGATCAACGCGTCGGCGCTGTCGGAGTTTGCGTCGGCCGTGCGCTCGGCCAACGGCGAGCCCGATCTGACGCTGGCCTCGCGCGATGGCAGCGGCCTGCCCGATACCGTGCTGGATGCGCTCGCGCTCGACGGGGCGGTGGCAGTGGCAAGCCCGGTGCTCGAGCTCGACACCACGGCACGCCGTGCCGACACCGACCGCGCCGCGTTGAGCGTGCGCGTGACCGGCATCGACGCGTTGCAGGTCGGCGCGGTTGCACCGGCCCTGATCCCGCGGCTGAACGAGGGCGTCGACCGGCTGGGCGCGCTCGATCCGGGCCTGGTGTTCGCGAACGCCACCGCGCTGCAGCGGCTCGACGCACCGCGGGACGGCACGCTCGAGCTGCGCACGCGTGACGGCTGGCGGCACTGGCGGCTGGGCGGCACGCTCACCCTCGGCGGCGCGCCGCTGCTGGTGATGGACATCGCGGCGGCGCAGGCCGCTTTCGGTCGCCTCGGACAGCTGTCGCGCATCGACATCAAGCTGGTGCCGGGCGTCGACGCAGCGCGCTGGATCGCCGGGCAACCGTGGCTCGACCGTGTGCGAATCGCGCGGCCCGACGATGCCACGCAGCGCGTGTCGAACCTGTCACGTGCCTATCGCGTCAACTTGAGCGTGCTGGCGCTGGTGGCCCTATTGGTCGGCGGCTTTCTCGTCTATTCGGTGCTCGCGCTGTCCGTGGCGCAACGAACGCCGACCTTTGCGCTGCTCGGTGTGCTCGGTCTCGCCGCGCCGCAGCGGCGTGCGCTCGTGCTGGCCGAGGCGGCGTTGCTCGGCGGCGCCGGCAGCGTGCTGGGTCTGATCGCCGGCACCGCGCTGGCCGCGATCGCGCTGCGCTCGCTCGGCGGCGATCTCGGCGGCGGCTACTTCACGGGCGTGGCGCCGCAGTTGCAGTGGTCATGGGCGGCCGCTGCGCTTTACGGCACGCTCGGCATCGCGGCGGCAGTGGCCGGTGCGTGGTGGCCGGCGCGAGCGGCGCAGGCCCTGCCGCCGGCGCAGGCGCTCAAGGGTCTGTCCGGTTTCGGCGCCGGGCGTTCGCACTGGCTGCCAGGCGCGCTGCTGCTCGCAGGCGCTGCGGCCCTCGCCCTGTTGCCCGCGATCGGTGGCCTGCCGCTGGCGGCATACGCGTCGGTGGCCGCGCTGCTCGCCGGCGGCGTGGCGCTGGTGCCCGCGTTGGTGCAGGCCCTGCTGACGCGTCCGCTTTCGCGCCATCGGCCCTTGCTGCTGCTGGCTGGAGAACGTGCACGCCACCAGCGGCACACGGCGAGCGCCGCTGTTGCGGGTGTGGTGGCGAGCCTTGCGCTGTCGGTGGCGCTGACCGTGATGGTGACCAGCTTTCGCGACGCCGTGTCGGTGTGGCTCGACAGCGTGCTGCCCGCAGACCTCTATCTGCGCATGAGCGGCGGCAGCGCCGCCGGCGACTTGAACACGCTCGATGCCTCGTTTGCCGCCGCAGCCGCCCAGGTGCCGGGCGTCAGCCGCGTGCGCGCATCGCGCGTGCGCGCCGTCACGCTCGATGCGCGCCGGCCGGCCGTGGCGCTGATCGTGCGGCCGGTTGACGACGGCGCCAACGCCCTGCCCTGGCTCGGCGACGTGATCGCGGCACCCGCCGGCGAGACCGGCGTCCACGTCAGCGAGCCGATGGCCCTGGCCTACGGCCTGCAGGTGGGTTCGCAGTTCGATCTGCCGCTGCCCGACGGGCTGCAGCGCGTGCGCGTGCTCGGCGTGTGGCGCGACTATGCGCGCCAGTTCGGCGCCGTGGTGATCCCGCCTCCCGCCTGGCAACGTCACGGCGGTGACCCGCGGCTGAACGAACTCGCGCTGTGGCTCGCACCCGGCGCCGACGCCACTGCGGTGACCGAACGCGTGCGCACGCTGGCAGGCTCCGACACGCCGGTCGAGAGCGCCAGCGCGCGCGAGCTGCGCGCGTTGTCGCTGGCCATCTTCGACCGCAGCTTCGCGGTCACGCGCTACCTGCAGGTGGTCGCGATCGCGGTCGGCCTGATCGGCGTCGCGGCGAGCCTGTCGGCGCAAGTGCTGGCGCGGCGCAAGGAGTTCGGCCTGCTGGCTCATCTGGGTTTGACAAGGCGGCAGGTCCTGGCCATCGTCGCGGGCGAGGCTGCCGTGTGGCTGGCCGCCGGCGTGGTGCTCGGTTTGTTGCTGGGCGTGTGCGTCAGCGTGGTGCTGGTGCATGTGGTCAATCCGCAGAGCTTCCACTGGACCATGCCGCTGCGCGTGCCCGGCTTCCAGGTCGCGGCATTGGCAGCCGCGGTGTGGCTGTGTGGTGTGGCAACCGCCGCATTGGCCGCGCGCCGTGCCGCGTCACGCTCGGCGGTGCTGGCGGTCAAGGAGGACTGGTGAGCGCTCGGCCGCTCCGAAGGGTGAGTGCCACGGCTCCATGCCCGCCCGCGCGGGCCTGGACGGCACAAACGCCCGCCGCGTCTCGCGGCGGGCCGCTCCCCCTCGGGGGGAGCGAGCCCGGACGTGGCCCGTCCCTGCGGACGGGTCACGCCTGGCGAGCGCCCGGCCCCTCCGCGGGCCGAGCGCCGCGCAGCAGCGGCACAGGGGCAGCATGATGTTCTCGCGCCGGGCGTTGTTGCTGGTGCCGACGTCGTTGTGGGCGCAAGGCGACGACGATGCCGTGCGTGCGGACCGCGTGTGGCGCTGGCCGCGCGACCACGGCGCGCACCCGGGTGCGCGCAACGAGTGGTGGTATGCCACCGGCTGGCTCGAGCCACCCGCAGACGCGCCGCCGATCGGCTTTCAGATGACGTTCTTTCGTCACCGCACCGGACTCGCCGCGTCATTGCCCGGGCGCTTCGCGCCGCGCCAACTGCTGTTTGCGCACGCCGCGTTGAGCGACGTGGGTGCGCAACGCCACTGGCAGTTGCAGCGCCTGCAACGCTGGTCGGGCGACGAGGCGGCACGAGACGTCCATGCACGCCGCACCGACACCGACGTGCGCCTGGGACCGTGGTGGCTGCGCCGCAGCGGCGACTCGCCGGGTGGCCGCTACGACAGCGAAGTCGGTGGCGCCCACGCCGCTTTCAAGCTCACGCTCCAACTGCAGGCCACGCAGCCGGTGCTGCTGCAGGGACAGGGTGGCCACTCGCGCAAAGGCCCGCTGCCGCAGCAGGCCAGCCATTACTACAGCCTGCCGCATCTGCGTGTGCGCGCGCGTGTCGAACGCGACGCGCGCCCGCTTGCCCTGCAGGGCCACGCCTGGCTTGACCACGAATGGAGCGACGAGTACATGCCGCCCGGCGCGGTCGGCTGGGACTGGTTCGGCATCAACCTCGATGACGGCGGCGCTCTGATGGGCTTTCGCTTGCGGCGCGCCGACGGCAGCAGCCTGTGGTCGGGCGGCACACACCGCAGCGCCGACGGTCGCGTGCGCACGTTCGATGATGGCGAGTTGCGGTTCACGCCGCAGCGCAGCTGGACCAGTCCGGCGACGCAGGCGCGGTACCCGGTGCACTGGCAGCTCGCCACGCCCGCGGGCACGTTCGACCTGCGTGCGTTGATGGACGCGCAAGAACTGGACGGCCGCTCGAGCAACGGCGCGGTGTATTGGGAAGGCTTGTCCGATCTGCTGGATGCGCGAGGCCGGCGCGTGGGGCGCGGCTATCTCGAGATGACCGGGTACGTGAAACCGCTGGCGATGTAGGTCATGCCGCCAGTGCGGCGCCCTTCTCCTGCGCGATCAACTGCGCCAGCACGCGCCTGAAGTGAGCCAGTGGCGCGTCGGCCGCGATCGGATGCATGCGGAAATCCGGGTCGGCATCGAACGTGCGCTGCTGCTGCTCGATGATGGCCTTGTCTTCGTGGAAGCCTTCGACCATCGAGTCGTGCAGCGACAGCGCGATCGTCGGGTCGTCGGTGTTCCAGTTGTGCAGGTAGTTCCAGAAGAAATGGGTCGTCTTGGCGGTCTCGGGGGTGAAGAACTGGCAGTTGCGGTACTGCCTGGCCTGCGAGATGTCGCCGCGCTCGATTCCGGAACCCGCCGGCGCGAACCCCGACTCGAGGAAGAAGATGCCCGGGATGTGCATCGTGCCGACGTTCCAGCGGTCAATGCGCGCGTCGCTGCGCGTGACCTTGCGATGAAACGGCGGCACCTCGGCGTTCATGTGCATGCGCTTGACGCGAAAGCCGCGCGGCTGGCGCTCCACCTCGACCGGCTTGGTCTTGAACGCGTACTCCTCGGAGCCACCGAGCGTGTGGCGGTGCACGAATGCGAGGTGCGCAAAGTCGGCCAGGTTGTCGACGATCAGCAGGTAGTTGGCGTCGTAGTGCAGGTAGTCGGGCACGCCGCGCCAGCCGGGCTCGCGCAGGTACGGAAAGTCGACGATCAGATTCGGGTCTGCCTTGTCCGCATCGCCGGTCCAGATCCACACCAGCGAGTCGCGTTCGATCACCGGATAGCTGCGCACGCTCATGCCCTTGGGGACCATGTCCTGGCCGGGGATCTGCACGCACGCGCCGGAGGCGTCGAACTTGAGCCCGTGGTACATGCAACGCACGCAGTCGCCCTCGAGGCGCCCCTTCGACAGCCGCGCGCCGCGGTGGCAGCAGCGATCGTCGAGCGCGACCGCGCTGCCCGAGTCGCCCTTGTAGAGCAGGATCGGGTGGTCAAGGATCGTGCGCGCCAACAGCCTGCCGTCGATCAATTCATGGGCCCACGCAGCCACGTACCAGCAGTTGCGCAGGTAGTCGTTGTGCAGGTGCAGATCGTCGCCGGCCACGCGCATGGTTGTCTCCTCGAACGGCTGCGTGCCGCCGCATGCACTGCGGCGGTGCGTACATCGTAGCGCGAGCGCTACTTCGAGGTTTCGCGGTGGGCTTCGCCGCTTCGGCGCGGCCGGATCGGCGCCGCGCGCACGCAGTTGCGGCCGGCCTTCTTGGCCGCGTAGAGCGCCAGGTCGGCGTCGTGCACCAGGGCGTCGAGCGTGCGATCGTCGCCGCCGTACGAGGCCACGCCCACGCTGACCGTGATGCCCACCTTCTCGCCGTGCCAATCGAGGCGGCCGCCGGCCACGCGCTCGCGGATGCGCTCGGCCACGTCGAGCGCGCCGAGCGGGTCGGTGTGCGGCAGCAGGATCACCAGCTCCTCGCCGCCGAAGCGCGCCATCAGGTCGGTGCTGCGCAGAGTCGCGCGCACCGCGCGCGCGATCGCCACCAGTAGCTTGTCGCCGCACAGGTGACCGTGCAAATCGTTGATTGACTTGAAATTGTCGGCGTCGATCAGCAGCAGCGCGGCGTCCTCGCCGTAGCGCTTGCAGCGCTGCCATTCGCGCTCGGCGATCTCGAAGAAGTAGCGCCGGTTGTGCACGCCGGTGAGCGCATCCTGTGTGGCCAACACAGCCAGGCGAGCTCGCGCGCGCTCGAGTTGGAACAGCAGGCGCAGCACCACGGCGCCGATGCAGGGCACCAGGATCAGGGCCGACAACGCGCCGACCTGCGCCGCCGCCATGGGCGAACCGACACCGAGCATCAGCACGAGCAGCGGTGCCAGCATGGCGAACACCGGTACCAGCACCACCGTGACGAGCGCGAGCGACGGCAGGAAGCCCAGGTGCACCAGCGTGCGACTGGCGCGCGTGATCCAGTCAGACTGCGAGGGCAATTCGTGCGACACGGTGCGACGATTATGACCAACTGCCTCGCATCGAGTGGAAGGCCACCGGCCTCGTTTCGGGTGCGCAACACCGCATCGGTGCGCGACCCCCTCATTCGAAGGCCCGGTAGATACCCGACGCGGCGCGGCAGCGGCGATGGTGCCTGCCCGTTCGTGCGTGCCGGCTTCGCCTGCACGCCCGTGGTCGTGCGCTTGACGCTCCGTCCAGGACGCTATTGAATTGCTATCGTTTGGATACTTGCGGAGGCTTCATGTCGAACCGCCGGAAACACCCGATCGAACAACTGCTCGGCTGCGGGAACGATCACGCAATGATCGCGCTGTCATCGGGGTCTCTGGTGTTCGGCGGCCTCCGGCTCACTGCGTCGAGCCGCCTGGTGGGCACTCAACCGATGGCCGGCATCGGCGCGCCGTACCGACATCGGCCGTACGACTGAATGCAGGACCTCACCAGTGACCTCGTCGGACAAGAAGGCTTTCCTGCTGCGCATCGACCCCGAGCTGTGGGCCGAGATCGAGCACTTGGCAGCGCAGGAGTTGCGCAGCGCCAACGCGCAGGTGGAATACCTGTTGCGCGATGCGCTGGCACGGCGCGGGCGCGATGCCGCGCGAAGCGCGGCGCGACCTCCGGCGGCCAGCAAGGACACGAAGCGCTGATCTTTCTGAGCGCTCGGTCGCCTCACCGTAGACTGCGGCGATGTCCACCGCCGACAGCGCTCCCTCGCTGCGTGCAGTTGCCGCGTTGCGGCGCGTCGAAGCCAAAGGCTCGACGCGTTCGCTGTCGGGCCTGCTGCCCTTCCTGCGCCCCTACCGCGGCCGCATCGCGCTGGCCCTGCTGTTCCTGGTGGGGGCCGCGGTCAGCACGCTGGTGCTGCCGCTGGCCCTGAAGTCGTTGATCGACCAGGGCCTGATCGCCGCCGATCCGGGCGAGCGTGTGATGGCCTTGCGCGAGCACTTCTTCGCGTTGTTTCTGGTCGGCCTGGCGCTGGGCTTGTTCTCGGCGGCGCGCTTTTACATGGTGAGCTGGATCGGCGAGCGCGTGACGGCCGATCTGCGCAACGCGGTGTATGCCCACGTGCTGCGCCAAAGTCCCGAGTTCTTTGAAACCACGCAGACCGGCGAGGTGCTGTCGCGGCTGACCACCGATACCACGTTGGTGCAGACGGTGGTCGGCTCGAGCTTGAGCATGGGCTTGCGCAACACGGTGATGGGGCTCGGCGCGCTGGTGATGCTGATCATCACCAACCCCTACGTGATGACGCAGGTGCTTGGCATCCTGGTGCTGGTGGTGCTGCCGTCGCTGTTGTTCGGGCGCCGCGTGCGGCGCTTGAGCCGCGCCAGCCAGGATCGCGTGGCCGACTCCAGCGCGATCGCGGCCGAGGTCCTGAATGCGATCCCGGTCGTGCAGGGCTTCGTGCAGGAGACATGGGAACAGTCGCGCTTCGAGCGCTCGACCGAAGAGGCGTTCCAGACCGCGCGGCGGCGCACCCGCGTACGCTCCGCGCTGGTGGCCTTCATCATCACCGCCACGTTCGGCACGTTTCTGTGGGGCCTGTACCAGGGCACGCAGGCGGTGCTGGCCGGCCAGGTCACGGCCGGCCACCTCGGCCAGACCGTGGTCTACGTGATCATCCTCGTCAGCAGCGTTGCGGTGCTGTCGGAGGTGTACGGCGATCTGCTGCGCGCCGCTGGCGCCACCGAGCGGCTGATGGAACTGTTGGCGGCGCGCTCGCCGGTGCAGGAGCCGTCTCGACCGCAAGCGCTGCCGGCCGCTGTGGGCGGATCGGCGGTGGCATTCGAGCAGCTGACGTTCCACTACCCGTCGCGGCCGCAGCACGCGGCGCTGCGCGACGTGTCGCTCCACGTGCGTCCGGGCCAGACGGTGGCGTTGGTCGGCCCGAGCGGTGCCGGCAAGAGCACGCTGTTCCACCTGCTGCTGCGCTTCTACGACGTGCGCTCCGGTCAGGTGCGCATCGACGGCGTGCCGGTGCGCGACGTGGCGCTGGCCGACTTGCGAGCTCGTGTGGGCATCGTGCCGCAGGACAGCACGGTGTTCTCCACCAGCGCCATGGAAAACATCCGCTACGGCCGGCCCGGCGCAAGCGATGCCGACGTGATCGCGGCCGCGCGCGCCGCGTTCGCACACGAATTCATCAGCGCGCTGCCCGACGGCTACGCCAGCTTCCTCGGCGAGCGCGGCGTGCGGCTGTCGGGCGGGCAGCGCCAGCGCATCGCCATCGCACGCGCGATGCTGAAGAACCCGCCGCTGCTGCTGCTCGACGAGGCCACCAGCGCGCTCGATGCCGAAAGCGAGCGCATGGTGCAGGCTGCACTCGAGGCGGCGATGAAGAATCGCACCACGCTCGTCATCGCGCACCGCCTGGCCACGGTGCAACGCGCCGACCGCATCGTCGTGCTGGACCAAGGGCGCATCGTCGACAGCGGCACCCATGCCGAGCTGGTGGCGCGCGACGGCTTGTACGCGCGCTTGGCCGCGATGCAGTTCGATCTGCACGGCAGCGCGCCCTAGAATGCCGCGCATCATGTCGAACCGGCCCGTGCGCTCCCAATACGAGGACTTCATGCGCCATGTGCTCGTGCACGGCGTGCCGAAGGCTGACCGCACCGGCACCGGCACGCGCAGCGTGTTCGGTCACCAGATGCGCTTCGACCTGCACCAGGGCTTTCCGCTCGTCACGACGAAGAAGGTGCACTTCAAGAGCATCGCTGTGGAGCTGTTGTGGTTCCTGCGCGGCGATTCCAACGCGCGCTGGCTGCAGGAGCGTGGCGTCACCATCTGGGACGAGTGGGCCAGCCCGGAGGGCGAGCTCGGCCCGGTGTACGGCGTGCAGTGGCGCAGCTGGCCAGCCCCCGACGGTGGACACATCGACCAGATCGCCGAGGTGGTCAAGCAGCTCAAGACCAACCCCGACTCGCGCCGCATCATCGTGAGCGCATGGAACGTGGCCGATCTGCCGAGGATGGCTCTTGCACCGTGCCACGCGTTCTTTCAGTTCTATGTGGCCGGAGGCAGGCTGAGCTGCCAGCTCTACCAGCGCAGCGCCGACGTGTTTCTCGGCGTGCCGTTCAACATCGCGAGCTACGCGTTGCTGACGCACATGCTGGCGCAGCAATGCGACCTCGACGTCGGTGACTTCATCTGGACCGGTGGTGACTGCCACATCTACAACAACCATCTCGAACAAGTGCAAACCCAGCTCGCCCGCACGCCGCTGCGCTATCCGCTGCTGCGGCTGAAGCGCAAGCCGCCGTCGATCTTTGACTACGAGTACGACGACTTCGAGATCCTCGACTACCAGTCCCACCCCGCGATCAAAGCGCCGGTGGCCGTCTGACCAGCGCCTTTGTGACCCGGGCCCCATTGTCCGATCGTCCATTCGATCTGGTGCTGGTCGCCGCCGTCGCACGCAACGGCGTGATTGGCCGCGATGGCAAGCTGCCTTGGCACCTGAGCGCCGACATGGCGCACTTTCGCGACGTGACGCGCGGCTGCCCGGTGATCATGGGCCGGCGCACGTGGGATTCCCTGTCACCGCGCTACCGCCCGTTGCCGGGGCGCACCAACATCGTCGTCAGCCGCCGCGCCGGCTGGCGCGCCGATGGCGCGCAGGTGGCGCCATCATTGCCGGCCGCGCTGCGGCTGGCGCAACTGCGGCTGGATGCTTCGCGCCGGGTGTGCGTGATCGGCGGCGCGCAGCTGTACCGCGAAGCGCTGCCGCTGGCCGATGTGCTCGAGCTCACCGAGGTGCAGGCCGACGTCAGTGGCGACACCCAGTTTCCGTACTGGGATCGCGCGGCCTTCGATGAGGTGCAGCGCGTGCCGCAACAGCCGGAAGAAGGTCTGGCCTTCGATTTCGTCACCTACCGCAGGAAGCGCTCATCCAAGCCGCTACGATGAACGTGATGAAGATCGCGACCTTCAACGTCAACGGCATCACCAGCCGGCTGCCGCGCGTGCTCGAGTGGCTCGCCGAGTCGCAGCCCGACGTGGCCTGCCTGCAGGAACTCAAGACTTCCGACGCCACCTTCCCCGAATCCGCCTTCAGCCAAGCCGGTTATGGCGCCGTGTGGCATGGCCAGAAGGGCTTCAACGGCGTGGCGGTGCTTGCCAAAGGGGCGGCACCCAACGAACAGCGGCGCGGGCTGCCGGGCGATCCCGACGACACGCACAGCCGCTACCTCGAGGCACGCGTGCGCGTCGGCGCGGCTGAACTCACCGTCGCGTCAATCTATCTGCCCAACGGCAACCCGCAACCGGGGCCGAAGTTCGACTACAAGCTGGCCTGGTTCGATCGCTTGATCCAGCATGCGCAGACGCTGTGTGGGCGCGAGGAGCCCGTGGTGCTGGCCGGCGACTACAACGTGGTGCCGACCAACGACACGTGCGACATCTATTCGGCCAAGTCATGGCTCAACGACGCGCTGTTGCAGCCGGAGACCCGCGACGCCTATCGGCGGCTGTTGACGCAGGGCTGGACCGACGCGATCCACCACCTGTACCCGCGCGAGCCCATGTACACCTTCTGGGACTACTTCCGCAACCGCTGGGAGCGCAACGCCGGGCTGCGCATCGACCACCTGCTGCTCAACCGAGCCGCGGCGGCGCTGCTGCAGCGCGCCGGCGTCGACCGTGCCGTGCGCGGACGCGACAAGCCGAGCGACCACGCGCCGGCATGGGTCGAGCTGGGATCCGCCGGCGCCTGAACGGCACACGAACCGGCGCCCGTTTGGTCTTGCGCAAGGGTGCGCGCGGTAACGGTTGGACGCCGCGACAAGCGTCACACGGCGTGGCAATTGAAGGTGACCTTTAACACTTTTTCGACAGCGCTCCGCTAGGCTGCATCCACTCGCGCCGGCCTGTCCACCGCTCGTCGGCCACCGAAAACATCCAAACCGAACACGCTTCACCCATGCCCGCAGCGACCGCCCGAAACGGCAAGAGCGCCACTGCTCGCAAAAGCGGCCCCAATCCCCTGAAGAAATGGGCCAGCAAGTTGTTCAGCCGCCCGCTCAAGCTCAAACGCATCGGTTGGCAGCTGCACGTGGTGTTCGCGGAGACGAAGCTGCAGCCCCCCAGCTCGCGAGGCAGCAGCCGCGGAGAAGCGCTGCGCATGGCGCACGAGGCGTTGCAGGCGCTGCTGGCGCGGCACGAAGACGCGCGCCAGGTCGTGCCGCACCTGAGGCACCTCGAGCAGGCGCTGGCGCGCATCGGCTCGCGCGCGCTGATCGAGCTGCCCGACAAGGTGCTGCAACGCGCGATGGACCAGCTCGACATGCTCGAAGGTGCACGTCGCAGCGATGAAATCATGCCGCTGCGCGTGCGCATCGACGAGGCGTTGCGCCGGCGTGCACCGGTGAACCTGCGTGGCGACATCGCCAACATCGACGTGCAGGAAGCTTCGGAGTCGCAGTACCAGGAAGCCGAAGTGAGCTGGACGCACCGGATGGAACTCGACGCGATCTACGCGCAGGTCACCGGCAACGGCGCCCTCACGACCACGAAGTAGGCACCGCCAGGAGCGCACCGCCGCAGCGCCCGATCAGCCCCGCGGTGCTACTCGTCCAGGCCGAGTTCCTGGATCTTGCGGGTGATGGTGTTGCGTCCGATCCCGAGCTTCTGCGCCGCCTCGATGCGGCGCCCGCGCGTGTTCTCCAGCGCCACATGGATCAAGCGGCCCTCGAACTGCCGCGTCAGATGGCCCCATACGTCGGGCACGCCGGCTTCGAGCAGGCGCCGCGCTTCCGACGCAAGCTGAATCAGCCATGCGTCGACCGCGAGGGTCGACACCGGCTGGGCTGCGCTGGGCAATGCCGGCTCCGACGCCACCGCGCCTGCCGGTCGCACGGCTTCGGCCGCGGTGCGCGCCGGGGCTTCGGCCAGCACCTCGGGCGGCAAATCCTTGGGCTCGATCAGCTGCGCCGGGGCCATCACGGTGAGCCAATGGCACAGGTTCTCGAGCTGGCGCACGTTGCCGGGGAAATCGAAGCGCATCAGGCGCTCCATCGCGGCATCGCTCAGGCGCTTGGCTTCCACGCCCAGATCGTGCGCGCTGCGCGCCAGAAAGGCGCGCGCCAGGCCGGGGATGTCTTCGCGCCGTTCGCGCAGAGCCGGCAGCCGCAGGCGGATCACGTTGAGGCGGTGGAACAGATCCTCGCGGAATGCACCATCCTTGACCCGCTGCTCCAGGTTTTGGTGCGTCGCCGCGATCACGCGCACGTTGGCCTTCAGCGGCTGGTGGCCGCCGACACGGTAGAACTGCCCGTCCGACAGCACGCGCAGCAGGCGCGTCTGTAGGTCGAACGGCATGTCGCCGATCTCGTCGAGGAACAGCGTGCCGCCGTCGGCCTGCTCGAAGCGGCCGCGGCGCATGGTCTGTGCACCGGTGAAGGCGCCACGCTCGTGGCCGAACAGCTCCGACTCGAGCAGGTCTTTCGGGATCGCCGCGGTGTTGATGGCGATGAAGGGGCCCTTGTTGCCTTGCTCGCCGCGTGGGCTGTGGCGGTGCAGCGCGCGCGCCACCAGCTCCTTGCCGGTCCCTGATTCGCCGGTGATCAGCACGGTGACGTTGCTCTGGCTGAGGCGGCCGATGGCGCGGAACACGTCCTGCATCGCGGGCGCCTGGCCCAGCATCTCTGGCGCCGCCGCGCCGGCATCGTCACCTACCTGCTCGCGCAGGCTCTCGTCCACCGCGCGCCGGATCAGCTCCACCGCCTTGGGCAGGTCGAACGGCTTGGGCAGGTACTCGAACGCGCCGCCCTGGAACGCAGACACGGCGCTGTCGAGGTCGGAGTACGCGGTCATCACGATCACCGGCAGCCCCGGGTGCTGCTGCTTGACCTTGTTGAGCAGTTCCAGCCCCGAGCCGCCGGGCATGCGGATGTCGCTCACCAGCACCTGCGGCGCATCGGTCTCCAGCGCCGACAGCACGTCGCGCGGGTTGGCAAAGCAGCGCACGTTGAACTGCTCGCGCGTCAGCGCGCGTTCGAGCACAAATCGGATCGATTGATCGTCGTCGGCCACCCAGATCGGCTTCATCGGCTTGGTCTTCTCGTTGTCGGCGCTGTGCAATCCATCAAGGCAGCGGAATCACGATCTTGAACACCGTGCGGCCCGGCACCGAATCACAGTCGATCGAACCATGGTGCTGCTGCACGAACATCTGAGCCAACGTGAGACCGAGGCCTGAGCCGCCGTCGCGCCCCGATACCAAAGGGTAGAAGATGCGATCGCGGATGGCATCGGGCACACCGGGCCCGTTGTCCTCGACATGCAATTCCAGTGCCAGTCTGCAGCGCTGCTTGCCAATCGTCACCTGTCGCTGCACGCGTGTACGCAACACGATGCGCGCATCTCCCGCGGCCACCCGCTCGCCAAGCGCGTGGGCCGCGTTCTGCACGATGTTGAGCAGCGCCTGGATGAGTTGTTCGCGGTCGCCCCGGAACTCCGGCAGCGACACGTCGTAGTCGCGCGCCACGGTCAGGCCGCGCGGAAACTCTGCCAGTACGACCGAGCGCACACGCTCGCACACCTCGTGGATGTTGACGTCACCCACCAGGTGAGGGCGCCGGTGCGGCGCGAGCAGCCGGTCGACCAGTGCCTGCAGCCGATCGGCCTCGTGCACGATCACTTCGGTGTATTCGATGAGTTCCGGCGAACCGACGGCCCCCGGACCGCCGTAGCCGGCGGCCGCCCCCCGAGGGGAGCGATCTTCCCTCGGCCTGCCCTGCGGATGGCCCAGTTCCATGGCCAGCAATTGCGCCGCACCGCGAATGCCGCCCAGTGGGTTCTTGATCTCGTGCGCGAGGTTGCGGATCAGCTCGCGATTGGCCTGGATCTGGTCGAGCGCGCGTTCCTCGCGATCCTGCCGTGTCTGCTGCTCGACCTCGATCATCTCGACCAGCACCAGCTCCGAGCCGGGCGTGGCGCGGCGGTCGCTGCGCGCGTCGACCTGCGTGACGATCACGTGCACAGGCAGGTCTTCCGGTGAGCTCGCCGTGCCGCCGCGCCGCAGCGTCGCCTGCAGGCGACCGGTGGCGATTTCGTTGTGCGCCACCGCGAGCAACGTGTCCTGCAGCGCGGCGGCGTCGGTGAAGCGCTCGAACAGGCTGGTGCGCACCAGCGCGCGCCGCGACAGGCCGACCACCGCCTCGAATCCCGCGTTGACGAACAGCACCGTGCCGTCGGGCTTGGCCAACGCGACCAGCGTGGCCAGCAGATCAAAGGCCTCGTACCGCTGCTCGCTGCTCATCATCACCGCGCGGCAGCCCTTTGAAGGCGCCGCGGCGTGCGGATCACGTGGCCCCCTGGGCGCTCTGCACCGTCCCCCCGAGGGGGGGCGAGCGCCTTCGGAGCGGCCGTACGGCGCTCACTGCTGCTGCAGCTTGGCGATCTCGCGCTTGATCGCAGCGATGTCTTCCTGCTTGCGCGCGATCTGCGCCCGCATGTCGGCCACGCGATCGATGTACTTCTGCGCATTGCGCTCGTCGCCGCGCCGTTCGGGCTCGCCGTTGTTGAACTCGCGCTGCAACTCGACCAGGCGCTGCTCCTCGCGCTGCAGCTCGGCCTCGAGCAGCTTGCGCGCATCGCCGTCGCGCTGGCGCTGCGCATTGGGATCGACCCTGCTCTCCGGGCCGCGCCCGCCCGATCCCGCGGAAGCTTCGCCCTTGCGCGCCGCAGCCGGAGCGGGCTTGGCGGTCTGGACAATCGTCACCGGCGCGCCTTCGATGGTGCGGCAGTTCTTTTCCTTGGCTTCCTGCGGCGTGATCTGGTCCGTGTACAGGATCGGCGGTCCGGGGCAGCGGTACACGGTAGCTGCGGTGGCCGCAGCGCCCTGCGACCAGGCCGCCGGGGCGGCCAAGGCGAGGAAACACAGCGACCACGACCGATGTTTCATTGATGAAACTCCAATGGCCCGCGGGGCCAGCGTTCCCATCTCCAACGCGGCATTGTCGCAAACTGGTGACACACAACGAAAAAGGGACGACCCGGGGGCCGTCCCTTTGACACGATCGGCGCCCGGTTGCGCGCGGCAACCGGCCGGTCGGACGCATCACAGGCTGTAGTACATGTCGAACTCGACCGGATGCGTGGTCATGCGGAAGCGCGTCACCTCCTGCATCTTCAGCTCGATGTAGGCGTCGATGTAGGCGTCGGTGAACACGCCGCCCTTGGTCAGGAAGGCGCGGCCCTTGTCCAGGTACTCCAGCGCCTGGTCGAGGCTGTTGCAGACGGTGGGGATCTTCGCGTCTTCTTCCGGCGGCAGGTGGTACAGGTCCTTGGTAGCGGCCTCGCCGGGGTGGATGTTGTTCTCCACGCCGTCCAGACCAGCCATCAGCATCGCGCTGAAGGCCAGGTACGGGTTGCAGGTGGGGTCGGGGAAGCGCACCTCGATGCGACGGCCCTTCGGGTTGGCCACGTACGGAATGCGCACCGACGCCGAACGGTTGCGCGAGCTGTAGGCCAGCTTGACCGGCGCCTCGAAGCCGGGCACCAGCCGCTTGTAGCTGTTGGTGCCGGGATTGGTGATCGCGTTGAGCGCGCGGGCGTGCTTGATGATGCCGCCGATGTAGTACAGCGCGAACTCGCTCAGCCCGGCGTAGCCGTCACCGGCGAACAGGTTCTTGCCGCCCTTCCACACGCTCTGGTGCACGTGCATGCCGCTGCCGTTGTCGCCGACCACCGGCTTGGGCATGAATGTGGCCGTCTTGCCATAGGCGTGCGCCACGTTGTGGATGATGTACTTCTGCAGCATCAGCCAGTCGGCGCGCTGCACGAGGGTGGAGAACTTGGTGCCGAGCTCGTTCTGGCCCATGCCGCCCACTTCATGGTGATGCACCTCGACCGGGATGCCCATCTGCTCGAGCAGCAGGCACATCTCGCTGCGCATGTCTTGGAAGCTGTCGACCGGTGGCACCGGGAAATAACCGCCCTTCACCGCCGGCCGGTGGCCGAGGTTGCCGCCTTCGAAGTCCGAGCCGGTGCTCCACGGTGCCTCTTCGGAATCGATCTTCACGAAGCAGCCCGACATGTCGACGTTCCAGCGCACCTGGTCGAAGATGAAGAACTCGGGCTCGGGACCGAAGAACGCGGCGTCGCCGATGCCGCTGCTCTTGAGGTACGCCTCGGCCCGCTTGGCCAGCGAGCGCGGGTCGCGCTCATAGGGCTTGCCGTCGCCGGGCTCGAGCACGTCGCAGGTGAGGATCAGCGTGGGCTCTTCGTAGAACGGGTCGACGTTGGCGGTGGCCGGGTCGGGCATCAGCAGCATGTCGGAGGCTTCGATGCCTTTCCAGCCGGCGATCGACGAGCCGTCGAACGCGTGACCCGAGGTGAACTTGTCTTCGTCGAATGCCGACACGGGCACCGAGACGTGTTGCTCTTTGCCGCGGGTATCGGTGAAGCGGAAATCAACGAACTTGATCTCGTTTTCTTTCACCATCTTCATCACGTCGGCGACGGTCTTTGCCATCAAGAATCTCCTAAGCGGAACGCGAGTGTTGGAGGTTGTGGGGAACGAAGTCGCCCCAGGGCGACCTTCTTCTTGGGAACGACGGCTGCGGCGCAGGGCTTGCAGGTCGCGTGCCGCGAAGCACCCGGCAATCTAGCAGAAACCATGCCATTGACCTGCCATTGGCGGCGCCCTGGGCGCGAGGATCGGCGACCACAACCCCGGCACTCAGGCGGTGCCATTGTGGCACCTCAAAGGTGCATCACCTCGGCAGTTCAGCGCACCAGATCGGGTCCGAGTGCCGCCCCCAATGCACCCAATCCAGCCTTCAGCGCGGCGAACGCCGCCTCAGTCGACCGGCTCTCGCCCTTGACGCCCAACTCGATGTGACGGCCCCACGTCGGATGGTCGACGCTCGGCAGGCTGAACACCTTCACGCCCGGAAAGCACGCTTCGATCTCCTCCATCAACGGCGTCAGCGTGGCCTCCATCGAGCCGGTGACGATCACCGACCTTTCGCTGCGCGCCTGCGTGCCGTGCAGATGCGCATAGCGTGTGTCGAGCAGCCACTCGATCATCGGATGCGCCATCACCGGGAACCCCGGCAGGAAGTGCACGTGTCGCACGCTGAACCCGGGGATCTTGTTGTACGGGTTCGGAACGAGATCGGCACCGGCGGGGAACATGCCCATGTTGAGCCGGTGCAGGTTGTCGGGCCGGTCGGGCTCGTACGGCAGGCCCTGCTCGCGAGCCACGTCGCGCATGCGCTCGAGGATCAACGCCCGGGCCTGCGGATGAAGTTGCAGCGGCAGCCCGAGCGCGGCAGCCGCGCCCTGGCGCGTGTGATCGTCGGGCGTGGCGCCGATGCCGCCGCAGCAGAACACGGCGTCGCCGCTGGCAAAGGCATCGCACAACACGGCCGTGATCGCGCCGCGATCGTCGCCCACGTAACGCGCCCAGCCCAGCGCCAGGCCGCGTGCGCCGAGCAGCTCGATCACCTTGGGCAGGTGCTTGTCCTGGCGCTTGCCCGAGAGGATTTCGTCGCCGACGATGATGAGGCCGAAGGTCTGCATGGCCTGCGCATCATCGCAGGTCGCCCCCGGCGTCCCTTTCGTGGACTCAGCGCAGGTTGCCGGTGTGGCCGAGCGAATAGCGACCGGGCTGCGGCCACACGGTCAGGCCGTGCGGCTCGGCGCCGACCTTGATCTGGCGCACGTCGCCGTTGCTGGTGTCGAAGCGATAGACGACGTCGTCGTAGCGCGCAGCGAGCCACAGCCAGCGGCCGTCGGGGCTCACGTTACCCATGTCGGGGCTGCCACCGCCCGGCACGCCCCAGCGCGCCACCACTTTCTCGGTGGCAAAGTCGATCACCGCGACGCCGCCGTTGCCGAGCCTGCGGCCGTGGATGTCGTGCGAGCCCCGGTTGGCCACGTAGAGAAGCTTGCCGTCGCGGCTGGGATAGAGGCCGTGCGTGCCCAGGCCGGTGGGAACGAAGCCGACCTGCGCGAACGATTCACCGTCGATGACGTGCACGCCGTCGGCGTGCATGTCGGCGACATAGAAGCGCTTGCCGTCAGGCGAGCTGCGGATGTCCTGCGGCATGCCGCGCTTGACGCGGCACACCTCCGTCTCACCGGGCTCCCACACCTGCCCCGGCTTGACGCGCGGCACGCCGGCCACCTCCTTGAAGCGGGTGGCGGGCATCTGGAGCTTGAGGTAGCCCAACACCTTGCGCTCGACCATGTCGACCTTCACCAGCGTGCCGGCGAACTCGCAGGTGAAGATCGCGAACCTGCCGTCGATCGAGAAGTCGGCGTGGTTCACGCCGGAGCAGCCGGGCACGTCGATCGAGTACTGCAGCGTCATCGTCCGCGGCTCGCGGAAGTCGAGCCGCTTGCGGGCCTCGGCCACCACGATGGCCGAGCGGCCATCGGGCGTGAAATACATGTTGTACGGGTTGTCCACCACCACGTCGGGGCCGCGCTTGCCGGTGCGCGGATCGATCGGCGTCAGCGTGCCATCGTCGCGGCGCTCGGCATTGTTGGTCACCCACAGCGTGCGCAGGTCCCACGACGGCACCACGTGCTGCGGGCTGCGGCCGACCTTGAAGCGGTCCACCACCTTCAGCTGCACCGGGTCGATGACATGGATGTCGTTCGAGCGCAGGTTGGGCACGTAGATGCGCTCGAGGTCGCCCTGCACCGCCGGATTCCACTTGCCGCTGGCTGTTTCGCTGTATAGGTTGCGAGCGTCGATCACCGCCGGCATGCCGGGCACAGTGGTCACGGAGGGCACCGCTGGCAGCGCCGCCGCCGGCGCGCTGGCTGGCGTGGTCGCGGCGGGAGCGCTCGCCTGGGCGTGCACCGATCGCGTGGCGACAGCAGCGCCGAGCGCCGTGAACAGCAGCGTCAGGGCCAAGGCCAGCAGGGTTCGTCTCGACACGCTTGTGACCCGGGGATGTGGATTCATGGTCTTGTGTTCAAGGGTTCATGCGGGCCCGCAGCGCCGCCACCGACGCCGACACGATGTGCTCCACACCCGACCGGCCCAGTTCGGCTGAAGCGCGGCGCGGGTCGCCATCCACACCGGGCACCGGCTGCAAGGACTGCGGCCGCACCAGCGACGCGTCGACGGCCCAGGCCAGCGCGGTGTCGGCCAGCCCAGCATGGCGGCCGATCTCCTGTTGCGTGTAACCGCGGGCAGCGAGTGTGGCATCGAACGCCTGAGCGGCCCGGTAATACTGCGCGAGGAAGATCACGCCGTTTACGCGGCCCCACGCGCGGTTGAGGCGGCCGGCCACGCGCTCAAGACTGGCTTGGTAGCCGCCGTGGTCGCCGAGCAGCACCACGTGTCTGAAGCCGTGCCGGCGCAAGCTTCGTGCGGCACCCTCGAGCACCGACTCGAACGCCGCGACCGGTATCGACAACGTGCCGGCGTACCGCATGTGCTGCGTGGGCGGATCGATGTCACCCTCCGGCACATAGGCCAGCACCGGAGCCACCAGCGCATCGCCGAGTTGTTCGGCGATGCGTCCGGCCAGCAACCGCACGCGCACGTTGTGCTTGCCGAGCACCAGGTGCGCGCCGTTCTGCTCGGTGCCGCCAATCGGCACCAGCACGGTGGTGGTGCCGCCGGCGATGCGCTCGCGCAGTTCGGCTGACGTGAGGTCTTCGAGCCACACGCTGTCTGGCGCCGCATGCGAAGCGACAGCCCACCCGATAACCGCGGCGCCGACCAGCGCGCGCAGTCGCCCGTCAATCGTCATCACCGCCGCCGAGGATGCCCCCCAGCAGCCCGCCGCCCGCAACACCCGGCAGGATCGAGCCCTCCTCGCGGCCACCGCCGCGTTGCGGCGCCGCGGCGAACACGCGGCTCGCGAGACGCGAGAACGGCAGGCTCTGCAGCCAGATCGTGCCCGGGCCTGTGAGCTTGGCGAAGAACAAGCCCTCGCCACCGAACAGCGCGGTCTTGATCTTGCCGACGTACTGGATCTCGAAGTTGGTGTTCGGCGTGTAGGCGACGACGCAGCCCGTGTCGACCATCAGCGTCTGGCCCGGCACGAGTTCGCGCTTGACGATCGTGCCGCCGGCGTGCACGAAAGCGAGTCCATCGCCCTCGAGCTTCTGCATGATGAAGCCCTCGCCGCCGAAGAAGCCGACGCCGAGCCGCTGCTGCAACGCGATGCCCAGCGACACGCCACGCGCGGCGCAAAGAAACGAATCCTTCTGGCAGATCAGCATGCCACCGAGCTTGTCGAGCTCCATTGGCAGGATCTTTCCGGGATACGGCGCGGCAAACGCCACGCGCTGCTTGGCTGAAGCCTGGTTGGTGTAAACGGTGGTGAACAGCGACTCGCCGGTCAAGAGGCGCTTGCCCGCGCCGAGCAGCTTGCCGAACAGGCCGCCCTGGCCCCTGGAGCCGTCGCCGAACACCGCGTCCATGCCGATGCCGGCGTCCATGAAGAACAGGCTGCCCGCCTCGCCGATGGCGGCCTCTCCCGGATCGAGCTCGATCTCCACGAACTGCATCTCCGAGCCCTTGATCTCGTAGTCCACCACATCCATCGCCATGAAATCTCTCGTTGCCGTTGCTGAAGACGGCCGCGATGGTAGCGAATTCAAGGGGCCAGCAGCGGCGGCAGCACCTGCGCGGCAGTGCCGCGCAGCACGACTTGCGCGTCCTCGTCGATCTCGCTCGTGGAGGGGTTGACGATGGCCACCCACACGCCGTGGCGCCGGGCCAGCGACGCCAGGCCCGCCGCCGGCCACACCGCGCCCGACGTGCCGACGATCAGCGCGACGTCGCACCCACGCGCGGCACGCTCGGCGGCTGCGACCGCATCGGGCGGCAGCATCTCGCCGAACCACACGACGCCCGGGCGCACCAGGTTGCCGCAGCGCGCGCACTGCGGCGGTCGGCCCGGTTGCGCCTCGCTCGCTGCGCACGCCGGCGTGCGCGCGCAGCGATCGAGCCACTGGTCGTGCTGGATGTCGCCGTGCAGCCGGATCGTGTCGGTGTTGCCGGCGCGCTGGTGCAGGTCGTCGACGTTCTGGCTCACCAGCGTCAGCACGCCCGGCCGGCGGCGCGCGAAAGCGCCCAGTGCCAGGTGGCCCGCGTTGGGCTGAGCGGCGCGCACGCCGGCCCGGCGCTCCGCATACCAGTCCCACACGCGGGCGGGATCGGCGCGAAAGCCCTGCTCGCTGGCGAGTTGCGCGGGATCAAAGTGCGACCACAGCCCCGTCATCGCGTCGCGAAACGTCGCGATGCCGCTTTCGGCGCTCATGCCGGCACCGGTCAGCACGAACAACGAGCGCGCGGCCGCGATTCGGCCTTTCAGCTCGGTGTGCGCATCCTCACGCATCGCGCTGCCGGCGCGCCTCGAACAGGCAGACCCCCGCGGCCACCGACACGTTGAGGCTTTCCACCGCGCCGTGCATCGGGATGCGCACCAGCGCGTCGCAGCCCGTGCGCGTGAGCTGCCGCAGGCCCTTGCCTTCCGCGCCCAACACCAGCGCCAGGGGCCCGCGCAGATCCGCCTGGTGCAGCGTCTGCGGCGCGTCGTCCGCGGTGCCGACCACGCGAATGCCCCGTTCCTTGAGCCCGGCGATGCAACGCGACAGGTTGGTCACCATCAGGTAGGGCACGGTCTCGGCGGCACCGCTGGCCACCTTGGCCACCGTGGCGTTGATGCCGACCGCATGATCCTTCGGCGCGATCACCGCATGCGCGCCGGCCCCGTCGGCCACACGCAGACAGGCGCCCAGGTTGTGCGGATCGGTCACGCCGTCGAGCAGCAGCAGGAGCGGCGCGCCCTCCACGTCCTCGAGCACCTCGTCGACCGTGCGTGCCTTGAAAACCGCATCCACGCGGGCCACCACGCCCTGGTGCTTGTGCGTGCCGCACAGGCGCTGCAGGCTCTGGTCGTCGCTGTCGATCACGCGCGCGCCGGCTTCCTGCGCCCGCGCAACGAACTGGCGCATGCGCGCATCGCGTCGCGTGGCATCCACGTGGATCTCGCGCACCGACTCCGGCGCGGTCTTCAAACGCACCGTGACCGCATGAAAACCGAACAAAATCTGACGCGCCGCCATCGGCGCATCGTAGCCGGAGCGTGCCCGTGGCCCGGCTCGCAGCCCGGCCCTGCAGGGCCAAGGCTGGCGCGCGCCCGGCTCACGCGCGAACGCTGATCAGGCTGCCGGGCTGGGTGGCTTCGCCGGCGCGGTCGCTGTCGATGTGCAGTTCGCGGGCCAGGTGGTGCAGGAAGTCGCCGAGCTGCATCTGCAGCGCGGTGCGCGACGGTGCCTCCGGCCGCCCCGCCGCCCGCGCCAGCGCGGCGAACGCGTCGAGCAGCGCCTCTTCATGTTCGGCGCGGCGCCGCGCGGCCTCGTCGGCCCGCACGGCGGCCGGCTGCGGCGTGCCATCGGTGTCGCTGGAGGCCAGATTCAGCGCCCGCGCAAACGCAATCAGCGCACGCTCCAGCGCCACGTCTGCGTGCACGTTGGCCGGCTGCGCCGGTCGCAGCACCAGGATCAGCGCGCGCATCAAGGGCGAGCGGCGTGCGCTGTCGCAGTCGCGACCGCGCGGGCGCTCGCCCTCCTTCGGCTGGCCCGCCTCGCTGCGCTCGTCGTGCTGGCGGCGAGGGCGCGCGTCGGGGTCGATCGCGGCCACCGGCAGAGGGGCCGGCTCGCGCGCCGCATCGAGCCGGCTGGGCGCGATCTTGTATATCTGCGACAACGACACGAACGGCATGACAGGCCTATCGGCGGGTCGGGCCGTCCACTGAGCCGCAGATTGGAGCGAAACGTAACCGCGGCGGGTTGGAGCGCATCTCCGGGCCCCGGACTGCTGCGCGCGGCGTCGCGACGCCGTCAGCGCCGCAGCGCCACCACGGCCATCAGCGTGCCGATGAACACCGGCTGGTGCACCATGTAGAAACTCAACGACCATCGGCCCAGCAGGGCGAGCCCCCGGGCCGCACGCGGAATCGGTCCGGCCAGCGTGCCGCGCGCGTGCGCCAGCAGCCAGCGGCCGCTGGCCAACCCCCACGCCATCACGCCAAGCCACGGCAGCAGCGGCACATAGTCCTCGGTGACCGGCTTGCGCGTGACCAGGCCAACCCAGCTGAGCCAGGGCGGATTGAAGACCTCGTGACGCCACAGCAGCGGCCACACGATGGCCACCGCACCCATCAGCCACAACCAGCGGCCGAGCGGCGCCATGAGCCGGACCACGATCAGCATCAGCGCGATGCCGTGCAGCACCCCAAAGAAGATCCAGCTGCGCGGGAACATCCAGTACGAGCCGATCGACACCAGCAGCGCGCAACCGACGATCTGCGCCCAGCGCTTCCAGAACCGCGGCCACGACTGGCTCTGCTCGAGCGCCACCGCCTGTGCCAGCCCGGCGCAGAACAGGAACAGCGTGACGATCATCGTGCGCTGCGTGGTCCAGAACACGTCGACGGTGAAGCGGTGCCTGGGTTCGAAGAAGCCGAAGTGGTTAAGGTCGAAGCAGAAGTGGAAGATGGCCATCCAGACGATGGCCACGCCGCGCAGCGCGTCGAGCCGATCGAAGCGTCCCTGCACCGACGGGGCCGGCGCGGGCACGTCGACAACGATGGAACTCACGCCTCGTCCGACGGCGGGCCGCCCCAAGCCGGACAGCACCCCCTCGCGGGGCAGCGCCGACGCGCAGCGTCAAGCGTGGGGGTCAACATCGGGCGGTGACAACAGCGGTACGCCGGAGTCCGCGCCGAGCAAGCCCACCTTCGAGTAGATGCCGAGCTTGGCGCGCGTGTCGGTGATGTCGAGGTTGCGCATCGTCAACTGGCCAATGCGGTCGGCCGGCGTGAATGCGCCCTCGCCCTTTTCCATCGTCAGGCGCTCGGGTGCATAGGTCAGGTTCGGGCTTTGCGTGTCGTTGATCGAGTAGTCGTTGCCGCGCCGCAGTTCGAGCCACACCTCGCCGGTGACCGCACGCGCGACCCAGCGCTGCGCCGTCTCGCGCAGCATCATCGCCTGCGGATCGAACCAGCGGCCGTGGTACAGCAGCTTGCCCAGGCGCCGGCCGTTGCCGCGGTACTGCTCGATCGTGTCCTCGTTGTGGATGCCGGTCACCAGGCGCTCGTAGGCGATGTGCAGCAGCGCCATGCCGGGCGCCTCGTAGATGCCGCGGCTCTTGGCCTCGATGATGCGGTTCTCGATCTGGTCGCTCATGCCCAGGCCGTGGCGGCCGCCGATGCGGTTGGCTTCCTCGAACAGCGCCACCGCATCCTTGAAGGTGCGGCCGTTGAGCGCCACCGGCTGGCCCTCTTCGAAGCGCACGCCGACGGTCTCGGCTCTCACTGCCACGTCATCGCGCCAGAACGCCACGCCCATGATCGGGTTGACGATCGAGATGCCCTTGTCGAGGAACTCCAGGTCCTTGGCCTCGTGCGTCGCGCCGAGCATGTTGCTGTCGGTGCTGTACGCCTTCTCGACGCTCATCTTGTAGTCGAAGCCGTTGGCGATCAGGTACTCGCTCATCTCCTTGCGGCCGCCGAGCTCGTCGATGAAGCGCTGGTCGAGCCACGGCTTGTAGATCTTCAACTGCGGATTGGCCAGCAGCCCGTAGCGGTAGAAGCGCTCGATGTCGTTGCCCTTGTAGGTGCTGCCGTCGCCCCAGATGTTCACGCCGTCGTCGCGCATCGCCACCACCAGCGAGGTGCCGGTCACCGCGCGACCGAGCGGCGTCGTATTGAAATAGGTGGCGCCGCCGGTGGACACATGGAACGCGCCGCACTGGATCGCGGCGATGCCCTCGGCCACGAGCTGCGGGCGGCAGTCGATCAGGCGCGCGATCTCGGCGCCGTAAGCCTTGGCCTTGCGCGGTATGTCGTCGTAGTCGCTCTCGTCGGGCTGACCGAGATTGGCGGTGTAGGCACACGGAATCGCTCCCTTGGCGCGCATCCAGTGCACCGCGGCCGACGTGTCGAGCCCGCCCGAGAACGCGATGCCGACGCGCTGGCCGGAAGGCAGGGATTGCAGGATGGTGGCGCTCATGAGGTGGCGGTTGGCGAACGAAGCAGCGCGTATTGTCGCAACCCCCGGCTGCCCACGCGCGCCGAGAGTGCTGGTGACGGGCCCGCGATCCGTCAACAGGCGCAGAATCAGCGACCCCGCTCGTCAACCGGCAGACCATGATGGACCGCCGCCGCTTCGTTGCCACCCTCGCCTCGGGCGTCGCCGCCGCGCAGGGCGAGTCTGCTGCGCAGCCGGCCGACCGGGTGGCGCGCGTGGGCGTCCTCAGCAGCGCGCGCCGGCCATCGGACGCGGAACTGCAGCGAAGCCCCTGGCGGCTTGAAATGGAGCGCCTGGGCTGGGTCGAAGGGCGCAATCTGCTCGTCGAGCGGCGCTTTGCGGACGGCCAGATCGACACACTGGCTGGCTACGCGCGTGACCTCGTCGACGCCCGCGTGGATGTCATCATGGCGACCGCAGACCCCGATGCGGTGCCCGTGCGCAAGCTCACGTCGACGCTGCCGATCGTGGTCATCTACAACGGCCTGGACCCAGTTGAAGACGGGCTGATCGCGAGCTTTTCCCGCCCAGGCGGCAACGTGACCGGCGTGTCGCGGATGCTGGGCGAAACGCGGGCCAAGCGGCTGGAGCTCATCAAGACGCTGCTGCCCACGGCGAACCGGGTCGGTCTGCTGTTTCCCCCGTCGGCCGATGCCGCACGGCAGGCAAGGTTCGAGTCGGCAATACGCGACGCCGCACGCGCGATGCACATCGAACTGACGTTCCACCCCTACCGCAATCAGGAAGAGTTGGTGGCGGCACTCCCGCCGCTCGCCGCGGCGCACACGTCGGCCTTCCTGCTCGAGCCGACCTACCAGACCTTCGCCAACCGCCAGCGCATCGCTGATCTCGCGATCCGACATCGCCTGCCCGGTGTGTTCACGTTGCGCGAGTACGCCGAGGCGGGCGGATTGATGGCCTACGGACCGGACTGGTCAATGCTGTTGCGGCAAGTCGCCCAACAGGTCGATCGCATCCTGCGCGGTGCTCGTCCGGCCGATCTGCCGATGGAGCAGCCGAGCCGGTTCGAGTTCGTGATCAACGTCGCCGCCGCGAAGGCGATGGGGATGTCCATCCCGCGGCCGCTGCTGCTGCGCGCCGACGAACTGATTGGGTGAACTGACCCAGCCGTTCAGACTGCGTCGAGCGCCGCCTGCAACGCGGCCTCGTAGTCGTCGAACGCCTGCAGGTCGTTGTGCCCGGCGCCCTTCACGATGTGAAGGCGCGCCGGCGGATGCAGCCGCTTCAGCGCTTCGCTGTGGTGGGGGCCGATGATGTCGTCGCGCTCGCCGTGCAACAGCAGCACAGGGGTGCGCAATCGAACGATCGCCTCGTCGGTGGCGAGCGGATAACGAAGCAGCGCCACCGGCACCCACGGATAGACCTCGGCCGCCAGCGCTCGCATGCTCGAATACGGCGACACCAGCACCGTCAGCTCCGGCTGAATCTGCAGCGCCAGCGCAACGGCGGGCCCGCTGCCGAGCGAGCGGCCGAGCAGCACGCGTTTCTTGCTCGCGTACTCCGGCGCGATCGAGTCCCACGCGGCGCGCACGTCGGCATGCAATTGCGCCTCACTCTGGATCCGGCCGCTGCTCTTGCCGTAGCCGCGGTAGTCGAGCATGAAGAGGTCGAAGTTGGCGCGCCGGTAGACCTGCAGGTCGGAGAACCAGCCCTCCAGGTTGCCGGCATTGCCGTGCAGGAAGAACACCACGCCGCGCGGTGATGGCAGCCTGAGGTGCAGCGCATGCAGGCGCGCGCCCGGAACGTCGACCGTGCGCTCGTGCACCCCGGGCTCGAGTACCAGGTGGTGCTCTGCGGCCATCGGCGTGGGCAGGAACAACAAGCGCTCCTGACCCCACCACAGCAGCGCGAGGACCAGGCCGTACAGCAGCACGGCCACCGCGAGGAACGCGAAGAGGCGCTGCATCGGCTGACTGCGCGTCATCCGGTGATGATGGGCCGCAGCGCGTCCAGCTCGTCGACCATGTGGTCGAAGAACGCCGCCACACGTGGTACGCGCCGCAACTGCGGCAGCGTGAGGATGCGCCAGATGCGCGTGAGCTCGGGAATCGGACCGAGTACGCACTGCAGCGACGGCTCCGACTCGGCGATCGCCGTGGGCAAGGCGGCGACGCCGACACCGGCCTTCACGGCATACAGCGCGCTCAGTACGCTGCCATGACGCGCCACCACGCGCGCGCCGGGAACCACCTGCTGCAGCCATTGCGAAGCGCGATGGTTCGCCATCGAGGCATCGAAAGCTACCACCGCGTGCTGTCTGATCTCGTCCACCGAGGCGGGCTTGCCGTGCTGCTCGACATAGGCCTGGCTCGCATACACGCCCCACAGCGAGTCCCCGATCTTGCGACCCACCAGATGGGTGTCGTCGGTGTCGCCGGAGCGCAGCGCAACGTCGGCGCTGCCGTCGCGCAGGTCGACGTAGCGGTCGCTCATCACGAACTCCAGATGCAGTTGCGGATAACGCTGGCGAAAGCGCTCCAGCGGTGCGGAGTGCGTAAGCCGGCCCACCATCGGCTCGGGGCAGGTCACGCGGACCACGCCGCTCAAGTCACGCCGCGCATCGTCCATGCGCCGCTGCACAGCCAGAACCGCACGCTCCACCTCGGTCGCGTGCGGCAGCAGCGCCGCACCGAAAGCTGTCAGCCGGTAGCCGCCTGCCTGACGTTCGGCGACCGGCTGGCCGAGCCGGCGCTCCAACTCGGCGAGGCGGCGCTGCACGGTCGACTGATTCACCCCCAGCGAGCGAGCGGCAGCGATGGTACTGCCGTCACGCGCCACGGCAAGCAGGTACCGCAGGTCGTTCCAATCGAACATGTCTCAACGAAGGGGCCGCAATGCTGCGGCCCCATTGTGCAGAACTGCGGCTTCCGCCACGGGCAGCGACGCCCTAGCCTGCGACTTCGAAGCGGAAAAGGTCCAACCATGGTGCATATCCCACTGCTCGCCGCACTCCTGTGTGCCTGCGCGGCCGCGCACGCGCAAGACCCGGTGCACACCGATGGCGGCAAATACCAGCAGCTGCTCGACAACCCCTGCGTGCGCGTGCTCGAGTACCGCGACCTGCCCGGTGACAGGACCCATCCGCACCGACACCCGGCTTTCGTGCTGTACGCACTATCCACCTTCAAGCGCAGGCTGCACCTGCCCGACGGTCATGTCCTGGCGCGCGAGTTCAAGGCCGGCGATGTGATGTGGTCGCCGGCGCAGACCCACGTCGGGGAGAACGTCGGCGACACGCCGACGCATGTGCTGATCGTCGAGACCAAGCCCAACGCCGGCACGAACCCGGCGTGCAGCGCACCCTGACCGGACCGGCCGGCCTCAGCCCGCGCGCCACGGGGTCGGCAGGTCGAGCGCATCGACGTCGCGGATGAAGCGGTCGATCGCCGGTGCGTGTCCGTCGCGTCCCGACTGCCAGCGCGTCGGCGCGATGATGTGGCGCAAGTCCTCGAATTCTGCAGGTTCGGACTGGCACAACGTCAGGCTGTACAAGCGCCGGGGGCGAGCTTGCGCGATGCGCAACGCCGCCGCCACGCCCTGCCGATGGCCGACCAGGTGGAAGCGTTCGCCCGGTAGCAATCCGATGCGCAGCACGCTGTCGACCGAATCCGGGCCGCGCTGCGGGTCGACGTCGACCGCGATCACACGATGGCTGTGGCCCATGCGCTCGAGCAGCGTGCGCACCGTGCCTTCGCCGTCCGAGGCGCCATGCAGCAGCACCACGGGGCGACCGCGCCCCTCGATGTGGAAGCCGGCGCGCTGGTCCAGCAACGTGAAGGAGCAAGGGGGCAGCATGGCGGTGCGTTCGTGTTATGGGACTGCGCAGGCCGTCCGGGAGACGGCATCGTCGAGCACCCGCACTTACGGAGCGCGGCCCCGCACGGACGCACCCGGGCGCGATCAGGCGCGCGCAGCCGGCACCAGCTGCAGCGCGAGCTTCTGCACGCCGCGCAGCAGTTCCACGTGCACGCTGCGGCCGATGCGCTCGCCGCCGAGCACGCGGTTCAGCGTGTCCACGTCCTTGATCGGCAGACCGTCGACTCTCACGATGCGGTCGCCGGCCTTCACGCCGGCGCGCTCGGCGGGCCCGTCGGCCAGAACCTCGTCGACACTGACGGCGCTCGGCACGTCCAGACCGTGGTGCACCACCGTGCGACGAGGCAGCGGCACGGTCTGCGCCTTCACGCCCAGCCAGGCGCGGCGCACGCGCCCATGGCGCAGCAGCTCGCTCACCACCCAGCGCGCGGTGTCGGCCGGGATCGAGAAGCACAACGACTGCGCGCCGGCGATGATGGCCGTGTTCACACCCACCACCTGCGCGCGGGTGTCGAGCAGCGGGCCGCCGGAGTTGCCGGGGTTCAGGCTGGCGTCGGTCTGAATCACGCCTTCGATCAGGCGGCCGCTGCGCGCGCGCAGGCTGCGGTTGAGCGCCGACACGACGCCGGTGGTCACGGTCTGCGCCAGGCCCTGCGGATTGCCGATGGCGATCACCACCTGTCCTACACGCAGGGACTTCGACTCGCCGAGCTCCAGGTGCGGCAGCGCCGCCGCGTTGTCAATGCGCAGCAGCGCCAGATCGGTGTCGACATCGCCGCCCACCTTCTGCGCCGCCTGTTCGCTGCCATCGTCGAGTGTCACCACGACGGAATGGCCGGCGTCGGCCACGTGTTGGTTGGTGAGCACGTAGCCGTCGGGCGTGATCAAGAAACCAGAACCCGCGCCCTCGATCGTGTGCACGCCGCGCCGCGCCTGCGTCTTGAGCGACACCACGCCGCCGCGCGCGAGCTCCAGCGTCTGGATCACCGTGCGCGAGTAGGCGTCGAGCAGCTCCAGGTCATCGTCGAGCAGGGATGTGTCGTCGCGCTTCACGTCACTCCGATCCGTTCACAGCCCGATCCAGCCCTGGCGCAACCCTTCACGCACCGCCTCGGCCCGCGTGGCGGCACCCACCTTGGCCAGGATCTGCGCCACGTGGTACTTGGCCGTGTGCGCCGAGATGCCCAGCACGCCGCCGATGTCACGGTTGGACAGCCCCTTGCCCAGCAGCTCGAACACCTCGATCTCGCGCGGCGTCAGCGGCTCGCGTGTCGACGCGTCGTGCAGCGTCCACGGCAGCTCGCGCACCGACAGGCCTTCGAGCACCGCGGCGAGCGCGGCGCGCAGGCGGCTCGCACTCACGCCGGCCGAGAGCTGCGCGCTCGCACCGCCGGCACCCCGCACGGTCACGTCGTCGGCGGTCGGCATCACCCACGCATCGGCGTCATCGTCGGCGTGGCCGAAGCGGACGCGCCAGCCTTCCACACCGCGCAACGCGCCCGCCACGCCATCGGCGAGCAACGGCGTGGTGCTGACGATCACGATCTGAGGCATGCGTTCAACCACAACGCGCGTGCGGCCGCTCGCTGACCTCCAGCGTCAGCGCCTGCGCCCGGCCGCCGCGCGCAATGCCCAGCTCGATCTGCGCCCCCACTTGCAGCTGATCGCGCACGCGCTCCAGGCTGCCCGCCGGCTGGCCGCCCAGCGTGACGATCACATCGCCCACCAGCAGCCCGGCACGCCCGGCCGGGCTGTCGTCGGCCACCGAGGTGACGAGCAGGCCGTCGACGGCCACGCCGTCGCGCTGCGCGCGCACCGGCTGCGCGGCGATGCCGAGGTAGCCGCGCGCGACGCGGCCGTGCGTCAGCAGCGGCTCGATCACACGCTCGATCGTCGCGCGCGGCACCACCACGCCGTGGTGGCGCGAGAACGCTGCGCTGGCAATGCCGAGCACGCGGCCGCTGGCGTCGCCCACCGCGGCACCGAGCAAGCCGGGGTACAGACCGCCGTCGAGCCGGATCAAGCGGTCAAGCCGGCCGCCGCGCCACGTGCGCCACGCTCCGGCCGCAGCGCCGATGTGGCCAAAGCTCGCCTGGACGGCGCCCGACGGCTCCCGACCGACCGCGAACACCACGTCGCCGACACGCGAGGCCGGGGCATCACCATCGAACAGCACAGGAGTGGCGCTGCTGCCGGCAAACGCCACCACCGCGAGATCGGTGGCCGGGTCGATGCCGCGCACGCTGCCTTCGACCTGTTCGCCATCGGGCAGCACCACCGCCACGCGGCTCGAGCGCCACAACGCGGACGCAGTGGCCACCGCCACACCGTCGCGCCACACCACGCCCGCGCTGCGCAGGCGGCGCGTCGCCAGGCCCACCACCGACGCGGCCACGCGTTCGACGGCGTCGGCCAGTTGCAGAGGTTCGGAGTCGCGGTTCATGTGTCGATGCTCGTTCGTTGAGGCGGGCCACGATCGTGCGCGTCTCGATCGCGGCGCGCCTCCGCCGACGGGCCAGCTGCGCCCTGCCCGTTCGGGCAGGGGCTGTGGTCGCAATTGGGGGCGGTCGGCGGCGCGACAAGGCGCCTTGCGGCCCGCCTGGTGATCGTCCGGGTTGATCGCCTTGACCGGCGCCGTCACGCGTGCCTACAGTGGCCGCCCGGCTCGAACCGCATCCTCGCAAGGAGCACCCCATGAAGAGATGGCTGTTCATGTTGGCACTGGCGGGCGCCGCCAGCGTCGCGTTGGCGCACAACTGTCCCAACGAGATGAAAGCGATCGACGCCAAGCTCGCCACCAACCCCAAGCTGAGCGACGCCGACGCCGCCAATGTCAAGAAGCTGCGTGCCGATGGCGAGGCCGCGCACAAGGCCGGCAACCATGCCGAATCGATGAAAGCCCTGGGCGAAGCCAAGAAGACGCTCGGCATCTAGTCCCGACAGACGCTCGCCGTCCACCGCCGCGAAAGCGCTGGCGTTCCGCCCGGCTTTCAGCGGCGCGTGCCGTTGAAAGCCGCATGCGCCGGCTCGTGGCAGAACCCTTCAGTCGAGCGCGATCACGCGGTCGCCGGCGCGCGGCACGCATCCCTCGGGCACGTTGTCCCACCCTTCGTGGATCACCACCCGCGTGGCATCGTGGCACAGCTCGACGCGGCGTGCACCGGGCGCGCGTTCGCGCACGAAGGCTTCGAGCGCCGCCGGCAGGCTGGTGCGAAAGCGCAGCGCGAAGCGGTCGTCGGCCGGGTGGTCGTCGTAGCGGATCCACGGCACGAAGGTGCCGGCGAACATGTAGGCGTGCGAGCGCACCTCGACCGCCGGCGGCGCATAGCCGTGCCCGGCCAGCCACGATTGCGCCCGCGCGCGCAGATCGGCGCCATCGTCGAGATCGCCCCAGGCGGTGGCGAGCAGCTCGGCCACCCACTGGTTGCAGTTCTGATAACGCAGGCTGAACGGAAACGCATTGGCGCTGTAGCGTCCCGCGATCAGGCGCAACGCGCGCGCCTTGTCCTGCGCTGCACGTTCGACGTCGGCGGCCCGCGCGCTGGGCATCCAGACGATCGACACGTAGCCCACTTGAGGATCGTCGGTGCCGAACAGGAAGCCCGCGAGGCCCTGGTCATAGAGGCGTGGGCGCCGTTCGTCGCAGGCGTAGTAGAGCTGCCGCACCGACCACGGCGTCTCGTTGTCCTTCAAGCTCAGGCCCGCGTGCGAATAACGGATGCCCCAGCGCTGCAGGTTCAAGCCGGAGCGCGAGATCAGTGCCACGCGATGGCCCGAGGCTTCGAGCTCGCGCCGCACCAGCGCGGCCACCTGCAGCAGGCGGTCCTGCTGCTGGGCGCTCAGCGGTGACGGCCGGTCACAGAAGCGCTGCGACGCCGATGCCGCGTGGGCGCCGGCGCCGGCCATGCCGAGCGCCGCCGCCAGCAGCGCTGCCCGCGTCAGAGCGACAGCGGGCGCGAGTCGAGCTCTTTGTGCCAATCGTCGGCCAGCACGAGAAAGAATGCCTCGCGCGTGCGCGCATCGTTCAGCCGCGCGAACTCCAGGCCATAGGGCCGATTGCGCGCGTGCACGACATCGCCCACCGCGATGCCCCTGGCACCGAGCGCCTCGCGCGGCAGCTTGAGCGTGAACTCGTGTGTCTCGCCCTGCGTGGCCTGCAGTGTGAGCTGCAGCATGCCCGGCTTGCCGGCCAGCTCGGCCACCTCGATCACGCGGTAGTCGCCGTCGGCGGTGCGATTGTCGGGCGACGAGCTCCGGCTCGAGTTGCCGATCGAGTCGGAGATGCTGCCGAGCGATGCCGAGCCGGCGCTCGACGCCGACGACGCGACACTGTCGGCCCACACCGACGACGCCATCGTGGTGCCAAACAAGGCCAGAACGGCCAGACGAATCGGCGCTACAACCATGGGGACTCCTTGCATGCTCGGCCGTGATGGCCACGGCGCAGGATAGCGCGACTCGAGGTCAATCCACCTGCGCCGGCGCCTCGCGCACCGGATCGTTGGCGCGCGTCGAGAACTGCGCCAGCGCCACGCCGGCCAGCGTGACGATCGCGCCGCCGATCTTCACCGCGGTGAAGCGCTCGCCGGTCGCCAGCCATGCCACCACGCCGGCCACCAGCGGCATCAGGTATTGCAGCGGCGCGGTGCGCGCGACGCCGCGGCGCTCGTTGACCCAGCCCCATACCAGCCAGCCGAGGAACGCCGATACCAGCGCGGCCCACAGCAGCAGGAACCAGTGCCACGCGCCCATGTCGCCCCAGGGCGCGCTCCATGCGGTGGGCAGGCCGAGCAGCACCAGCAGCGGGCTGCCGGCCAAGGTGGCATAGGCCATCACCGCCACGCCGCCATGGCGCTGGATCAGCGGCTTGGTCATCACCGTGTAGTAGGAGAACAGCGATCCCGAGAACAGCATCATCAAGTCACCGCCGGTCGCGGCCCACTGGCGCCCGAGCAGCTTGTCGGACAGGAACACCAGCACGCCGGCGCACGCCAGCGCCACGCCCGCCACCTGCCCGCGCGTCAGCCGCTCGTGGCCCGACACGTGCAGGATCAACAGCGTGAACACCGGCGCGCAGGCCATGATCAGCGCGCTGGAGAACGCGGTCGACCAGTGGATGCCGAAGGTCACCATGCTGACATGCAGGGTGTGCGCCAGGATGCCGAGCCACGCCAGCTGCAGCGCATCGCGGCGCGGCAGCCGCAACCAGCGCCAGCGATTTGCGTGCAGCAGCAGCAGCGCCGCGCACAGCGGCATCAGCAGGTAGCGCGCGAACAGAAATGCGGCCGGCGGCAGCAGCTCGAACAGCGCCTTCTGCACCGAGAAGTTGGCACCCCAGACCATCACCACGATCAGGCCAGCAGCGAGCGCGAGCTGCTGGCTGCTGGACGACGGGGCGGGAACGGCTTGGGACTGCGCGGACGGCATGGGGACGAACGCGCATTGTGCCGCCGGCGCAAAGCCCTGGCGACCGAGCGCCTACGTCACGCGCCGCAGCACGTGCTCGGTGATCGAGCGCGCCAGCTCGCTCTCGCCGACGAACACCCGGCCATTGATGTCGCGCTGCAGAAGCTGCGCCTCCTCCACGTTGTGGCTGCGCACCACCACGTCGATGTCGGGGTTCAGCGCACGTGCCGTCTCCACCATCCGCCGCACCTCGAGCGTCTCGGGTGTGGCGATGACCAGCATGCGTGCATCGGCCACGTGCGCCTGCACCAGCGTCTCGGGATCGACGGCGTTGCCGAACACCGCGGCGCGGCCCTCGCCACGCAGCCGCTCGACCAGCTCGCGGTTCTGGTCGGCCACCACCAGCGGCACGCCGCGCGCGTACATCGCCTGCGCGATGTGCCGGCCGACCCGGCCGTAGCCGACCAGCACCACCTGGTTGGCGAGGAACTTGCGATCGGTCGACACCGGCAGCTCGGCCAGTGGATCGTCGCGCTGCTCGAGCTGGCGCGCCAGCCTGGAGTGCTTGCGCAGCCATTGCTGCGCCGGTTCGATGGTGGCGAACACCAGCGGGTTGAGCGCGATCGAGATCAGCGCACCGGCCAGGATCAGGCTCTGGCCTTCCTTGGGCAGCATGCCGAGCGCCACACCCAGGCCGGCGAGGATGAAGGAGAACTCGCCGATCTGCGCCAGGCTGGCCGACACGGTGAGCGCGGTGTTCAGCGGATAGCGCATGGCCAGCACCAGCAGCGCCGCGGCCACCGACTTGCCGAACACGATGATGGCCAGCACCGTCAGCACACGCAGCGGCTTGTCGACCAGCACCTGGGGGTCGAACAACATGCCCACCGACACGAAGAACAGCACCGAGAACGCATCGCGCAGCGGCAGCGTGTCGTGCGCCGCGCGCTGGCTGAACTGCGACTCGCGCAGCACCATGCCGGCAAAGAACGCGCCGAGCGCATAAGAAACGCCGAACAGCTGCGCCGAGCCCCAGGCGATGCTCACCGCCGCGGCCACCACGCACAGCGTGAAGAGCTCGCGCGAGCCGGTGCGCGTGACCTGCCACAACAGCCACGGGAACACGCGCCGGCCCACCAGCAGCATCAGCGCGACGAACCCCGCCACCTTGACCAAGGTGACGGCGAGCGTGCCCCACAGCTCCTGCGGCGGCACCCAGGCACCCGTGCCGAGCAGCCCGCCCAGCGGCGGCAGCAGCACCAGCACCAGGACCATGGCGAGGTCCTCGACCACCAGCCAGCCGACCGCGATGCGCCCGTTGGGCGACTCGAGCACGCCCTGGCGTTCCAGCGCCTTGAGCAGTACCACGGTGCTCGCCACCGAGAGCGCAAGCCCAAGCACCAGTGCGCCGGGCAGGTCCCAGCCCCACCACAGCGCCGCGGCCGCGCCCATCGCGCTGGCCACCGCGATCTGCACGATGGCGCCGGGCAGCGCGATCTTGCGCACCGACATCAGGTCGCCCACCGAGAAGTGCAGCCCGACGCCGAACATCAGCAGCATCACGCCGATCTCGGCCAGCTCGCCGGCAATCTTGACGTCGGCCACGAAGCCCGGCGTGCTCGGGCCGATCAGGATGCCGGCCAGCAGATAGCCGACGAGCGGTGGCAGCTTCAGCCGCGCCGCGACGAAACCCAGCAGCAACGCCAGACCGAACGCCGCAGCGATGGTGGTGATGAGCGGGATCGAGTGGTTCATCGAAGCAGCGAAAGGCCTGCAGCCATTTTGACCTGCGTGATTGCGCGCCGACGCGCATCGGCCCGTCGCGCCGCTGACCGCCGTCGACGGCGATTGCCTGCCCGGTTGATCCAACACGCGCGGCGCACCGAACCGGGCTTGCAGGGTTTGCCCGCCCTGCTGGAAAGTGTGGAGCGCTGAACGCACGCTCAACTGCCAGAATCAAAGCCATCCCACGGCCCCCGAAACGACGAGGGCCATCGACCTCAGGAGACTCACCCGATGACCTTCATCAAACCCGCGTGGATCGTTTTCCTGGCCTGCCTGGCGTTCGGCATCGGCGCACAGGCGCAGAACCTGTCCATCGCCACCGGCGGCACCGGCGGCGTGTACTACCCGCTGGGCGGCGGCATCGCCGCGGCGCTGTCGAAGCATGTGCCGGGCATGCAGGCCACGGCCGAAGTCACCGGCGGCTCGGTCGACAACCTCAAGCTGATCGGCAGCGGCAAGCCGTACATCGCGTTGTCGATGGTGGATGCCACGCTGGACGCCTACAAGGGCGAAGACAAGTTCAAGGGCAACAAGGTGCCGGTGCGCACGCTGATGGTGCTGTATCCGAACCGCATGCACGTGGTGACCGTCGAGGGCCGCGGCATCGACAAGATGTCGGACCTGAAAGGCAAACGCGTGTCCACCGGCTCACCGGGCAGCGCCACCGAGGTGATGGCGTTTCGCGTCATCGAGGCGGCCGGCCTCGACAAGGACAGCGACTTGAAGCGCGAGCGCCTCGGCGTGGCCGAGTCGGTGAATGCGGTGAAGGACGGCAAGATCGACGCCTTCTTCTGGGTCGGCGGCCTGCCCACGGCCGCGGTGACCGATCTGGCCAACACGCCGGGCACCAAGGTCAAGCTGGTCGATCATGCCGAGACGGTGGCCAAGATGAACCAGAAGTACGGCAACCTGTATGTGGAGGACACGATCCCGAAGTCCACCTACAAGGGCATGGACGCCGACAACAAGCAGGCCACGGTGATGAACATCCTTGTGGCGCACGAGAGCATGGACGAGAAGACGGCCTACACCATCGTCAAGACCATCTTCGACAAGCGCGACGACCTGATCGCCGTGCACAAGGAAGCTGCGAACTTCAAGCTCGAGAACCAGAAGGCCGCGGCCTCTCCGGTGCCGTTCCATCCGGGCGCGGTGAAGTACTTTGCCGAAAAGGGCATCAAGCTGAACTAGAGCGCCTGCAGCCTTGAGCGCATCACCGCCCGGGCAGTCGGGGGCGCCCGGCGCGGCGCCCGTCACGGCCCCTGCCACGGCGCCTTCCGGCTCCGTGAGCGACGAGGCGCTGCACAAGGCCGAGGCCTACGTCGAGGCCGAAGAAGGCGCGGCCAACAAGCTCAAGGGCTGGCTCCAGCCCTTTGTGGTGGCCGCCGCCTTCGTGATGTCGGCGTTCCATCTCTACACCGCCTATGCCATCGTTCCGACGCAAACGTTGCGTCCGGTGCACGTGGCGTTTGTACTGTGCCTCACCTTTTTGGTGTTCCCGATCGGCAAGCGATTCCGCCACCGCGTGATGTGGTGGGACTGGCTGGCGGTGGCGCTGTCGATCGCCATCGTGACCTACGCGATCCACGGCGGCGACGATTTCACCGACCGCAACACCTCGCCGCTGCCGTGGGACATCGCCTTCGGCATCGCGCTGATCGTGCTGGTGCTCGAGGCGATGCGCCGCACCAACGGCTGGATCATGCCGGTGATCACCGCCGCCTTCATCGCCTATGCGTTGTTCGGCCCCTACCTGCCGGCGCCCTGGACGCACAAGGGCTACGAGGTCGGCCGGCTGGTGGGCGTGATGTACATGACGCTGGAAGGCATCTTCGGCGTCGCCATCGACGTGTCATCGTCGCTGATCATCCTGTTCACGATCTTCGGCGCGTTCCTACAGCACTCGGGCGCCGGCAAGTTCTTCATCGACTTCTCGTTCTCGGCGATGGGCGGCAAGCCCACCGGTGCCGGGCGCACCGTGGTGCTGGCGTCTTTCCTGCTGGGCGGGCCGTCGGGCTCGGGCGTGGCCACCACCGTCACGTTGGGTGCGGTGTCCTACCCGATGCTCAACAAGGTCGGCTACGACAAGAACGCGGCCGGTGGCCTGCTCGCGGCCGGCGGGCTGGGCGCCATCATCTCGCCGCCGGTGCTCGGTGCGGCGGCGTTCCTGATCGCCGAGTTCCTCAAGATCTCGTACCTCGACGTGCTGTTGATGGCGGTGATCCCGACACTGCTGTTCTACCTGGCGCTGTTCCTGATGGTGGAGATCGACGCGCGCAAGTACGGCATGCGCGAGGTCGACTTCGGCAAGCTCGAGTCGGTGTGGACGCTGTCGCGCAAGTACGGGTTCCACTTCGTTTCGCTGGTGTCGATCGTCGCCTTCATGCTGCTCGGATACTCGCCGGTGCTGAGCGTGTTCTGGGCCACGGTGGTGTCGCTGGCCACGAGCATGCTGCGCCGCGATACCGCGCTGCTGCCTTACGAGCTGTTTACCGGCAGGGGCTCGATGGTCAAGCACCTGTTCCAGTCGCCGTTCGTCAAGGCGATGGAGGGCGGCTCGATCGGCGTGCTCAACGTGGCCGCCACCTGCGCCGGCGCCGGCATCATCGTCGGCGTGGTCACGCTGACCGGGCTGGGCTTGAAGTTCAGCTCCATCGTGATCGACTACGCCGGCGGGTCGCTGCTTCTGACGGCGATCTACACCGCTCTGGTGGTGTGGATCGTCGGCCTCGCGGTGCCGGTGACGGCGAGCTACATCATCTGCGCCGTGATCGCGGCGCCGGCGCTGATCAAGCTCGGCGTACCGGACTTCGCGGCACACATGTTCATCTTCTACTACGCCGTGCTGTCGGAAGTGTCGCCGCCCACCGCGCTGTCGCCGTTCGCCGCCGCCGCGATCACCGGCGGCGATCCGTACAAGACCACGTTGCAGTGCTGGAAGTACACCGTGCCGGCGTTCCTGGTGCCCTTCATGTTCGTGCTCGATGCCAGCGGCCACGGCCTGCTGCTGATGGGCTCGGTCAAGGCGCTGGGCAACGCAAACTGGCTTGGCATCGCCGAGGTCACCCTGACCGCGGCGGTGGGCATCGCCGCGTTGGCTGCCGGGTTCCAGGGCTGGGCGCTGAAGAAGACCACCGCAATCGAGCGCGCGATGCTGGTGATCGCCGGTGTCGCGCTGGTCTATCCCGGCTGGCGCGCCGATGTGCTGGGCCTCGGCTTGGTGGCGGTCGCGCTGGCGCTGCAGGCCCTGCGCAAGGCGCCGCAGCGGGCTTAGTGCAGCCCGGCGAAAGCCAGCTCGACCTTGCCGGCGCGGCTATCTCGCCGACAACGCCAACGGCGCGGGCTCGTGCGACACCGCTCGGTCGTCACGGGCTTGAGCGGGATCGATCGCGCGCGGCACCTTGTCACCCGTGGCAGCGCCAGGATCGAGCACGAACTGCGGTGTCCGCCACGGCCCCGTCACGTGCAGCGGCACCGACACGCCGGCCAGGGCTGCGAGCTCGGCGGGCGCCTTGGGCGCCACCGTGGCCCGCAGCCGCAGGTCGAGCGTGCCGGTGTCGAGCACGATTTCCCCTGCGCCTTCGCTGCGCACCGCGCTGGCTTGCATTTCCAGCGCCTGGGCGTGCGCCCGCCCTTCCTTAAACCTTGCGCTCAGCTTCAGGTCGCTGAACGGCGTTGCCGCCTGCGTGTCGAACTCACGCGGTGCGGCCGAACCCTTCTTGCCGAGATCGGCCTTGCCCGCGAGCAACGCGGCGGGCAGATCAATGCCCGACAACGCGCCGCCCTTGACGTGGACGTCGACCGAGCCGGCCAGCGCCTGGCGCAAGGAGCCGATGCTGGCGCCGCTGGCACTGACGTCCCAGGTCAGCGCGCCGCGGCCCTCGAGCCACGGCGTGCGCGCCACGTCGGCGAGCAGGCCGCGCAGGTCGAGATTGCTCACGCTGCCTTTCATGCCCAGCGACGGCGTGGCGGCTGCGGCATCGATCGTGAAGCTGGCGTCGACGTCGGCACCGTGCAGTTGCGCCACCACGGGCTCCAGCGCGAGCATCGACTTGTCGATCTCGAAACGCGCCACCGCTTTGCGCAGGGTCAGTGCGCCGAGCTTGAGCTCGTCGACCCGGATGCGACCGAGCGCCTGCGTGTCGCGCAGCACCGATGGATCGAACGGCGCGGCATCGTCGCCCGCACGCGCCCGCCACGCGGCGGACAACCACGGCTCGGCATCGAGGCGCGCGAGGTCGGCGTTCACCGTCCAGCGCGGACGCGCGCCGAACTCCGCGACACCGACATCGAGCTCCAGCGCATGACCCGCGAGCTGCCCGCTCCAGGCGCCTTGCATCCGTTGCTGCTTGAAGTCGATCTCCAGCCGACCCTTGAATTGCGCCGGCACGGCTGCAGCGAGCGCCGGGTGGCTGGCCTGCGCCGTCAGCTCCATCGCGCCGAGCTCGATGCGCGCAGGGTCGTCGAGTGCCAGCGCGAGGGGGCTGGCGCCTTGCACGCGCAGTTGCGCGCCGCCCGCCTTGACGCTGAGCTGCGCCTGCACCGTGGTCTCGCGCAACGCACGATCGGCCCATTCGAAGCGCGGCACCTTGACGGCCAGCGTGGTGCTGCGATCGGGGTGCGCCACGCTGGCGTCCACCTGGACCGCGGCGCCGCTCAGGCGGTATTCGCCGAACCGGAGCTCGGGCGCCGAAACCACGGTGCTGTGCACCGCAAGGCCAGACTTGTGCATCGACGACAGCACCAGGTTCTCGACCTGCAGCGTGCGCTCGCGCGGCGACGCGATGAGATCGCCTTTGGCCGACAGCACGACGTTGTCGATGCCGAGCGCCTTGCCTTCGAGCCGGCCCTCGATGCGCGCCAGCTCCGCGCGACCGGCGCCGGCATCGAACATCAACCGACCCTTCAGGTTCAGGCGTGCGTCGACGTTGGCGGCCGGCGCGTCGATGCGGGCGGCGGCCACCAGCGGCGCCGGCACGCCGTCGGCCAGGCGGCCGACGTCGATGCTCAACTCGTGCAGCGCGCCGCGCTGCCACAACAGCTCGTCGTGCCACGACAGCTGCGAGTTCAAAACGCGCACGCTGTCGAGATCGATGCGTGCGGCCTCCAGCGCCGCCATGTCGCGCCACAGGTCGTCGACATTGGTGCTGCCATCCTTGAAGCGCACCAGCTGCGCCTTCAACCCCTCGACCTCCAGGCTGTCCACCTGCATGCGCCCGCGCAGCAGCGGCAACCAGGCGATGGTGACGCTCGACTTGTCGATCGATGCAAACTCGCGCGCGCTGCGCCGCTGGCTCAGCGACGCCTTGCCGCTCTGGATGCCCAGCTTCGGAAAGTAGTGCATCGTCAGCTCGCCGTCGAGCAGCAGGTCGCGCTGCGTGCGCTCGTGCACGTAGCGCACGATCTGGTCCTTGAACTGATTGGGGTCGAACAGCTTGACCACCGCGGTGATCAGGCCGGCCACCAGCGCCACCACCAGCAGCAGGCCGATCACGGCCTCGCGGTAGTAGGTCTTGGCCAGGGTCTCGGCAAACGGCAGGCGCAGCGGCCCCACCGCCGACACCAGCAACCCGGCCATGCCGACCGTGCCGAGCATCGAACGCGCGATCGCACCTTTTGACAGCAGCGGAACGGACTTGGGTGCGGCGACTTTGGGCATGGTCGGTGCGCGGCAGGCAGACGCGGATCATCGGGCGGCAGCCGTTCCAGACACCGTGCATCGATTGGTAAGTGCGGCGCGAGCGGATCGAATTCACGCTCCGGCCGCGCCGCCGGGCATGGCCCCGCCCGCCGCGCGGGGCGGCGGACGTGAGCAGTTATTTCCGATGGCGCAGCGTGTTTCGGCGGCGTGCGCAAGCGATCTGCGGCGACGCTAGGGTAGACCACGAAACGCCGCGACCGCGCACGCCGCGAAGATCGCCGCATCCACGCAGCCGGGAGTCTCAGCCATGGCTTTGCACCGCCGCACCGTCTCGCTTGTCCTGTTCACCGCGCCGCTCGCAGGTGCAAGCGCGTGGGCGCAGCAGCCAGCCAACACCTTGCGCATCGTCGTCGGCTACCCCGCCGGCGCCACCTCCGACGCGCTGACGCGCGTGGTGGCCGAGCAGATGGCCAAGACGCTGCAGCAACCGGTGATCGTCGAGAACAAGGTCGGCGCTGGTGGCCGCATCGGCAATGAACTCGTGAAGGCCGCGCCGCCCGACGGCAGCACGCTGCTGATGACGCCGGTGGCGACGATGTCGATCTTTCCGCACTCGTATGCCGGCGAGTTGCGCTACGACGCATTCAAGGACTTCGCCCCGGTGGCGCACCTGAGCAACTTCCAGCTCGGCCTGGCGGTGAACACGCAGGTACCGGCCAAGACCCTGGCCGAATACGTGGCGCTGGTGAAGGCCGACGCCACGAAGTACGGCTTCTATGCATCGGCCGCCGCCGGCAGCCTGCCGCACTTCTTCGGCGTGATGTTCGCGCGCAGCGCGGGCATCAACCTGACGCACGTGCCGTACAAGGGCACGGCACCGGCAATGCAGGCGCTGGCGTCCGGCGAGATCGCCGCTGCATCGACCGTGGTGGCCGACATCAAGGGCGTCGTCGATGCCGGCAAGGCGCGCGTGCTCGCGGTGGCCGGCGAAAAGCGCGACCCCAGCGTGCCCGATGTGCCGACGTTTCGCGAACTCGGCTACGACCTGGTGGCACAGCCGTGGTATGCCCTGTTCGCACCGGCCGGCACGCCGCCGGCGGTGATCGAGCGCCTGAGCAAGGCCGCGATCGCCGCGGTGCAGGACCCGGCCACGCACAAACGGCTGATCGACATGCACCTCGAGCCCACCGGTTACCCACCCGAGCGCCTGGGCAAGATCATGCGCGACGACTATGAACGCTGGGGCCCGGTGATCCGCGCGTCGGGCTTCAAGCCGGGGCAGTAGCCGCGAGGCGCCAGCGTCATTGCGGCGGCGGCCCGAGCGAGCCCGGCTCGGCGCCCTCCCACAGCTTGCGCAGCCGCGCCAGCTCGGTGTCGAAGCGCCTGTTGATGCGCTCCTGCTCGCCCTGCACGTTGCGGATCGACGTGCGTTGTGCCTCGGCCTGGCCTTCGTTGCCGTCGATCTGCTGCCTGAGCCCGATCGGCACCACGCGGCCGCGATAGAACTCGGCTTCGTCGGCCAGCCGCTTGCGCTCGACGGCCAGCTCGCGCAGCCGCGTCTCGGCGCTCTGGATCGCGCTGCGCGACGCCGCGAGCGCTGCCTCGCGCGCGCGCTGGTGCGCGGCCTCGTTGGGATAACGCGTCTTCAGCAGGCGGTCGTACTTGATGACGTCCTGCTGCGCCGCCTGGGCCTCGCGCTCCGCCCGCACGCCCGCTTCGATGCGGGCACGCTCCTCGGCCGTCAACGTGGGCGGCAGCACGCTGCGCAGCGAGCCGTCGCGGTTGAGCACACGCTGCTCCTTGTGCCGGCACTCGGCGATGTAGCGGTCGCGCGTGATGACGCGGCCCTGATCGTCGATGCAGACATAGATGCCGCCCTCGCGCGGCGGCACGTTCTGGCCCCAGCACGCGCCGCAACACCCTGCCGCCAGCAGCGCGGCCCACCACCTGTGCATCGTGCGCATCACGTTCAACAACAAAGGGCGGCGATGATAATGTCGCCGCGTGTCGATGAACGTGCTCTTCATCATGGCCGATCAACTGCGGTGGGATCACCTCGGTTGTGCGGGCCATCCCTACCTGAAGACGCCCCACATCGATGCGCTGGCGCAACGCGGCGTGCGCTTCAGCAACGCTTTTGTCACCAGTGGCGTCTGCGGCCCGAGCCGCATGAGCTACTACACCGGGCGTTACGCCATCAGCCATGGCGCCACCTGGAACCGCGTGCCGCTGTCGGTGGGTGAGGTCACACTGGGCGAGATGCTGCGCGGCGCCGGCCTCACGCTGGCGCTGACCGGCAAGACGCACGTGATGGCCGACCGCGCCGGCCTGGCGCGCCTGCAGCTCGACGGTCACAGCGAGCTCGGCGAGCTGCTCGCGCGCGGCGGCTTCGAGGAGGTGGACCGCTACGACGGCCACCACACGCCCGGCGACGAAAGCGGCTACCCGGCCTACCTGCGGGCCCACGGCTACGACAGCGACGATCCATGGACCGACTACGTGATCGCCGCCAACGGACCGGATGGACAGATCCTCAGCGGGTGGCAGATGCGCCACGCGCACCTGCCCGCGCGCGTGAAGGAGCAACACTCCGAGACCGCCTACATGACCGACCAGGCCATCGGTTTCATGCGGCACGTGGGCAGCCAGCCCTGGGTGCTGCACCTGAGCTACGTGAAGCCGCATTGGCCCTACATGGCGCCGTCGCCGTACCACGCGATGTACACGCCCGAGCAGTGCCTGCCCGTGGTGCGCCGCGACGAAGAGCGCCTGCACCCGCATCCGGTGCTGGCCGCCTACCGCCAGCAGGAAGAGTGCGTGAGCTTCCAGGACGATGCCTGCATCCGCACCGTGCGGCCGGTGTACCAGGGCTTGATCAGCCAGCTCGACCATCACCTCGGCCGCCTGTTCGATGCCATGGCGGCCAACGGGCTGCTCGAGCGCACGCTGATCGTTCTGTGCTCGGACCATGGCGACTTCCTGGGCGACCACTGGCTGGGCGAGAAGGAGCTGTTCTACGACACCGTGCAGCGCGTGCCGTTCATCGTGGCCGATCCGCGGCGCGCGGCCGACGCCACGCGCGGCACGGTGGAGTCTCGATTCGTCGAATGCGTCGACGTCGTGCCCACGCTGCTCGACGCGCTCGGTATCGACGCGGCCGAGCACCGCCACCGCATCGAGGGCCGCAGCCTGCAGCCGCTGCTGCACCAGCAGCCGCTGTCGGTGCCGTGGCGCGAATTTGTCTTCAGCGAGCTCGACTACAGCTTTCGCCAGGCGCGGCTGATCCTGCGCAAGGACGTGCACCAGTGCCGCGCGTTCAGCCTGCGCGACGCGCGTTGGCGCTACGTGTACTGGCTCGACGAGCCGGAGCAGCTGTTCGACCTGCAGGCCGATCCGCAGGAGTTCAACGACCTCGGCCGCGAAGCGTCCAGCGCCGCGGTGCGCGCCGAGCTGCGCGGCCGGCTCGCCGACTTCCTGGCGCGGCGCCGCCATCGCACCACGCTGACCGACGCACAGATCGCGGCGAGCACCGCATCGCACAAGAAGGCGGGCGTGTTCTTCGGGCAGTGGTAGCGGCGCCCGTGGCATCGCAGCGATGCCGCCGCTTCAAGCAGCGCTGACGTCGCGGCGGGAGCGCGGCTTGCTCTCGGATGGGGACGTTCGATGCCGGACGACCCCGATGACACCGACCCACACGTCCCTTTCGCTGCAAGGCCAGGCCGCCTTGGTGACCGGCGCAAGCTCCGGCATCGGGCGCGCGATGGCGCTGGCGTTCGGCCACGCCGGCGCCGACGTGGCGGTGAACTTCGTGCGCGACGCCGACGGGGCCGAGGCCGTGGTGCAAGAGCTGCGCACCATGGGCCGGCGCGCCGTGGCGTTGCGCGCCGACGTAAGCCGCGAGGGCGACGTCGATGCGATGTTCCAGCGCGCGATCGGCGCGCTCGGCACGCTGCACATCGTGGTGTGCAACGCCGGGCTGCAGCGCGATGCGCCGCTCGAGCAGATGACGCTCGAGCAGTGGAACACCGTGATCGCCGTCAACCTCACCGGACAGTTCCTGTGCGCCCGCGGAGCGGTGCGCGAGTTCAAGCGGCGCGGCCCCCAGGGCCCATCGGCCGCGCTCGGCAAGATCATCTGCATCAGCTCGGTGCACCAGCAGATCCCCTGGGCCGGCCATGCCAACTACGCGGCATCGAAGGCCGGCGTGATGCTGCTGATGCAGACCATGGCGCAGGAACTGGCCGCCGAACGCATCCGCGTGAACGCCATCGCGCCGGGCGCGATCCGCACGCCGATCAATGCCGACGCCTGGCGCACGCGCGAAGCCGAAGACGCGCTGCTGAAGCTGATCCCCCACGGCCGCGTCGGCGAACCCGACGACGTGGCACGCGCCGCGCTGTGGCTGGCATCGGACGCCTCCGACTACGTCACCGGCGCCACCCTGTTCGTCGACGGCGGCATGGCGCTGTACCCGGCTTTCATCGGCGGCGGCTGACGGCGCGCCCCGCCACAGGTCTGCCGCTTGCCCCGGCTGGTCTCCGCGGGCGGGCACCGCACGAAGAGAGGGGCACCATGCCACAACAAGCCCGGATCACCGGCAAGGTCGAGTACCGCCAGGGCGACGGCGTCACCGCGACGATCCGTCCGGGCCCGGTCGAGGTGCAGACCACACTGACCGACGCCACGCTGAGCTGGAGCGACGGCGAGACGCACAACTCGGCCGCCATGCCGATCCAGGACTTTCGCAGCTACGTATCGCGAGGCGCGATCGAGCTGCACGACTGAGCCGGCACCCGAGGGCACAGACAAGACCCCGCAGCCGGATCGGATTCACGGGCGGCCGCGCGGCCCCCGTGCGCATCGCTGCGGGCGTCTGCATCCCGGATCTGGCTGCGACGGAAGCGCATGCCGGCGCCGCCGCGGTTAACCTCGGCACGTGAGGCCAGCAAGAAAAGGATTGGAGACATGCCGATGGAGATCGCGACCGACGCAGACGGTCGGCTGCGCATTCGGGCCGTGGGGCTCGGCCCGCAAGAGCTCGACCGGTTGATCCACCAGCTGGCCGAGGTGCGCACCACCATGGAACCCGAGATTCCCCGGCAACAGGAAGACGCGGTGGATGCGGTGACGTTCACCGCGCAGGACGACCCCGAGGCCTATGTGACGCGCGATGCCGACGGTCGCGTCAGCATCGGCCTGCGGCACGCGGGCTTCGGCTGGATCGCGTTCGCCTTCACCGACGCCGATGCGGCGTCGATCTGGGAGCAACTCGGCCACGTGCTGGGCACCCTGCCCGGCGACGTGGTATCGATCAGGGCCGCGACGAGCCGTTGAGCCTGTCGCCCAGCACACTACTTCTTCTGCTTGCGCGCGATCGCCTGCGCCAGCTCGTCCTTGCGCATCGACGAGCGCCCTTCGATACCCAGCGCTTGTGCGCGCCGGTACAGCGCATCGCGCGACTGGCCCATCGCATCCACGCCGCCGTAGGTGGACCGATCGGATCGGCGTGCCGCGCGGCCGCTCTTGGCGGCCTGCGGATCCGATGGCCCCTTGTGGCCCTTGGCCTCCCAGTGGTCGCCGACCTTCTCGAAACTGTGCTTCAGCGACGCGTATGCGGTGCGCGACGCGCGCTCGCCGGCACCGTACTCCGATTCGGCCGCGGCCAGCGTCTTGGCGTAGGTGCGCTGCGCCTTCTTCGGCGAGCGCTCGAGCGTGCCGGGCATCTTGACGTCGGACGGTTTCACGGGCATGGCGATACTCCTGCGCTGGGCGTCATCTCCTTGCGGCAAATCGGATGCCTTGGGCGGCGCCACGGCATCTGAATCGTGCAGCGTCGACAACCGGCGGCGTGCGCCACAGGAACGGCGATTGCCGAACGTGCGCAATGGAACATTTGGCGCCCACCGATGCGCTGCGGCGCGGCGCGCAGCCGCTGCGCGGCGATGAACGCGACCACGACGCGCTGCTGTCGCTGATCGGCGATGCGCGCTACGTGCTGCTCGGCGAGGCCACACACGGCACGCACGAGTTCTACGCCGAGCGCGCCGCGATCACGCGGCGGCTGATCGAGGAACATGCCTTCGACGCGGTGGCGATCGAGGGCGACTGGCCCGACACCTACCAGCTCAACCGCTTCGTGCGCGGCGCCCATGACGACCGCGCCGCGGCCGCGGCGCTGGCCGGCTTCCAGCGCTTTCCCACCTGGATGTGGCGCAACACCGACGTTGTGGCCTTCGTCGACTGGCTGCGCGCGTTCAACCTTCAGCGCAGCGAGGACCGCCGCGCCGGCATCTACGGACTCGACCTGTACAGCCTGCGCAGCTCGATGGCGGCGGTGGTCGACTACCTGTCGAGCGCCGAACCGGCGGCCGCCGAGCAGGCACGCCAGCGTTATGCGTGCTTTGACCACTTCGACGGTTTCGACGACAGTGGTTTGCAGCGCTACAGCCTGCTCGCCGGCCTCGACGTGTCGATGTCGTGCCGGCAACAAGTGCTGGCGATGCTGGTGGACATGCGGCGCCACGCGGCGCGTCGCACGCACGATCCGTATGACGTGGAAGCGGCGTTCGACGCGGTGCAGAACGCGCGCCTGGTCAACAACGCCGAGGCCTACTACCGCTCGATGGTGTTCCGCAACGACGAATCGTCGTGGAATCTGCGTGATCGCCACATGGCCGAGACGCTGGCCGAGGTCGAGCGCCACATCGGCCGCGACGGCCGCGCGCCCAGGATCGTGGTGTGGGCGCACAACTCGCACCTCGGCGACGCACGCGCCACCGAGATGGGCCAGCGCCGCGGCGAGCTCAGCCTCGGCCAGCTGGTGCGCCAGCGTCATGGCGCCGAGTGCGTGCTGGTGGGTTTCACCACGCACCACGGCGACGTGATGGCCGCCAGCGACTGGGACGGTCCGCACGAGCGCAAGGCCGTGCAGCCGTCGCGCGCCGACAGCTACGAGCGGTTGCTGCATGCCACCGGTCTGAACAACTTCATGCTGCCGCTGCGCGAGGCCTCCGACGCACAGCGCCTGCTGATGGCGCCGCGTCGCGAGCGTGCGATCGGCGTGATCTACCGGCCCGACACCGAACTGCACAGCCACTACTACCACGCCTGCCTGCCGATGCAGTTCGATGCCGTGATCCACATCGACCACAGCAGCGCGCTGCTGCCGCTCGACGAACACGAACAGCCGGCGCTGCACGAAGCCGCCGAGACCTATCCCAGCGGGCTCTGAGCGGCCGCTGCCGACGCAAGCATCGGGCCTGCGGAATTTCGCAGCGGCCGAGGTCGTACACAGGGTCCCTTTCACGCCTCGTCGAAGGAGCCCACATGAAGCACCGTTCACCGTGGCTGCTGCTGGTTCTTGCCGCGGCCGCCAGCGCCGCCCTTGCCACAGGCCCGCGTCAGTTGCGCGCTGACCTCACCGGCTTCGAGGAAGTGATGCCGGTGTCCACCCCCGGCAAGGGGCAGATGCGCCTGTTCATCTACCCGGACCGCAGCACGATCGCCTACGAGCTCAGCTACTCCGGTCTGGAGGCGGATGCGACGCAGGCGCACATCCACTTCGGGCAGCTGTCGGTCAACGGCGGCATTTCGGTGTTCTTGTGCACCAACCTCGACAACGGGCCCGCCGGCACCCAGGCCTGCCCGCTGCGCAGCGGCACGGTCAGCGGCGTGATCACCGCCAGTTCGGTGCTCGGGCCCGACCCCCAAGGCATCGCGGCCGGCGAGATCGATGCGTTCGTCGAGGCGCTGCGCGAACGGCTGACCTATGTGAACGTGCACACCACGCGCTGGCCGGGCGGGGAGATCCGCGGGCAGATCGGCACGGGCCGCGGCGGTCACCACCATTGACGACGGACTCCGGCCTCCCGGGCTGACGCGGCACGGCGCGTTCGTCCTCACGCCGGACGGCCAGGACGGCGCCGCCAGCCGATCGCTCAACGACAGCAAAAAGGCGTGCACCTTTCGGCCGGGGTGGCACTTCGTGCAGCGCCGCCGAGGCATTGCCGGTTTTGGCCGACGCGCCGAGCCGGCCGCCTCGCGTCGTGTGGCCATCAGAGGGAATCGTCCGCATGAGCTGAAGGCGCGGTGACCCGGGAGATTCCCGCACCGCACGCCGGCTCGAAATTCGGGCACGCCGTATGCCCGCGGAGGCGTTGTCGCCTCCTGAATGCGGCACACGTTGCTCTGACCGGCCGCCAGAACGGACGGATGACCACCCACACCCAGCCCTCGGCCACCACCGCCGAGGCCCAACCCGCCGGCACGCAACCGTTGCCGCGCGTGTTGCTGGTTGACGACCAACGCGGCCGCCTGCTGGCGTACGAGGCGATGCTCGAGGGGCTGGGTGTCGCCTGTGTCACGGCCGACTCCGGATCCAAGGCGCTCGAGCGCGTGCTCGAGCAGACGTTCGCCGTGATCCTGCTCGACGTGAACATGCCGGATATGGACGGCTTCGAGGTCGCGCGCCTGGTGCGCCAGCATCCGCGCTACGCAGGCACGCCGATCATCTTCGTCACCGCCGCGCCCGCCACCGACGTGGAGCTGCTCAAGGGCTACCAGCTGGGCGCCATCGACTACCTTTCGATGCCGGCAGCGCCCGAGGTGCTGCGCAGCAAGGTGGCGGTGCTGGTTGAGATGCACCGCAAGCGCAGCGAGCTGGAATCGTTGAATCGCGAGCTCGAGTCGGCGCGTCGCCGCGGGTTGTTTGAACAAGAACGGCGCCAGCGCGCGCTGATCGAAGAGGCGCCGATCGGTGTGGCCCACATCGCGCTGGACGACAAGTTCGTCTACGCGAACCGGTCGTTCTGTGCGCTGGTGGGTCGCGCAGCCGACGAGCTGCGGCAATGCACTTGGCAGGACACCACGCACGCCGACGACGTGGCGGCCGAGCAGTCATTGACGCAGCAGGTGCTCGGCGGGCTGCTGCCGCACTACACGCTCGACAAGCGTTTCGTGCGCAAAGACGGCAGCACGGTGTGGGTGCAGCTGTTCGGCAACTTCGAGCACGGCGACGACGGCCGGCCGCTTCTGCGCGTGGTGATCGCCACCGACATCACCGAGCGCAAGGCCGCAGAAGAGGCGATGCGTGCCAGCGAGGCGCGCTTTCGCACGCTGGCCAACAACATCGACCAGCTGGCCTGGACCTGCGACGAGCTGGGCCACGCCAACTGGTACAACGAGCGCTGGTACGACTACACCGGCACCAGCGCAGCGCAGATGGCAGGCGACGGCTGGAAGGCAGTGGTCGATCCGGCGCACCTCGATCGCGTCATGGCGTCGCTGCGCCGCTGCCTCGCCGCCGGCGAGGCTTGGGAAGACACCTTCCCGCTGCGCGGCAAGGATGGGCAGTACCACTGGTTTCTGTCGCGCGCGGTGCCGATCCGCGATGCGGCCGGCCGCGTGCTGCAATGGTTTGGCACCAACACCGACATCACCGAGCTGAAGGCACTGAAGTCCGCACTCGAGGAGGCCGATCGGCGTAAGGACGAGTTTCTCGCCATGCTGGCGCATGAATTGCGGAACCCGGTGGCGCCGATCCGAACCGCCGCTGCCGCGCTGACGATGTTGCCCAACGGCGATGCGCGCAAGCGCTCGCTCGTCGAGGTGATCGAGCGCCAGTCGGGCACGCTGGCACGCATCCTCGACGACCTGCTCGACGTGGCGCGCATCACGCAAGGCCGCATCGAGCTGCAGCGCGAGGTGGTGCCGGTCGCCGGCTGCGTGGAGGCCGCGCTGCAGAGCACCGCGCCGCTGATGCGCGACAAGGGGCATCGTGTCGACGTGACACATGCGAACGAGACGCTGCACGTGCGTGCGGATCGCGGGCGGCTCGAGCAGTGCTTGACCCACCTGCTCACCAATGCCGCCAAATTCACCGACGCACGCGGCGAGATCAGCGTGCAGGTGCGCACCGACGGCGGCGATGCCGTCATCGACGTGCGCGACAACGGCGTCGGCATCGCGCCGGCGTTTCTGCCGCATGTCTTCGACCTGTTCTCCCAAGGCGCACGTTCGATCGACCGCTCGCAAGGCGGACTCGGCCTCGGCCTGGCGATCTGCCGCCAGCTCATCGAGCTGCACGGCGGGCGCATGAGCTGCGCCAGCGAGGGCGTGGGACGCGGCGCCACGTTCACGCTGCGCCTGCCGCTGGCGCACCCGACGAACAACCCGGCGTCGGCCCCGATCTCGAGCGCGCCGCAACCCAAGCGCGTGCTGGTCGTCGACGACAACCGCGACGCCGCCGACACGCTGGCGCTGTGGCTCCAGGCGCACGGCCACGCCACGCAAACCGTTTACAGCGCCGAGGCAGCACTGCAGGCGGTGGACGACTTTGCGCCCGACGTGGTGCTGCTCGACCTCGGGCTGCCGGGCATCGACGGCTTTGAAGTGGCGCGCCGCATCAAACGCGACCATCGATCGATGCGCGTGGTGGCGCTCACCGGCTACGGGGAGGCTCGCGACAAGATGATGAGCACGGCGGCCGGCTTCGACGCCCATGCGGTCAAGCCGGTGGACATGGCCGAGCTGAACCGTCTGCTCGGCTGCGGATGACGCGCCGCCGCCGGCTGTCGCCGCTGTCAGGTCCGTCACGGTCGCCACCGGCGCGTCGACCGCACCCCCGGGTCCGAAGGATGCCGGCGCGCCACGGCGGCGCGAAAATTTCCGGACCATGCGACCCCGGCCGTACATCTATCGTTACGACAACGAGCCCGCGAACGAACGTCCCACGGGCTTCGGCGAAACCAACTTCGGTCACTCGGGCGTCGCTGCGTTGTCAACCACCGCGGCGTGGAACGTGAGCCAACATTCGACCTTCGACGAGCCCGGCCGCTCGATGCACCGTGTGCAGGCCTACCGCAAGCACGGCGTGCGCCGCCGCGCCGGACTGATCGGCGTGGTGCTGCTGGCCATGGCCGTGGTGGGTGCGGCACTCGCGCTGGCGGCGCACTCCTGAGCCCTCCCCTCGAGCGCTCATGAAGCCGCGCCTCATCGCAGCGGGCCTTCACGCACGCGGATGCGGCGAATGTCGAGCTCGTCGACCTGAAGCCGCCCGATGCGCGCGCGTCCGACCGCCAAGCGATGGATCGCCAGCCGTCCGATCATCAGTGCACCCAGGGCCAACGCCCCGAACGCCAGCGCACCGACCGCCATGCTGGCCGTCGAGGCGCGCGGCATCGCACGTGGCACCGCCCGCCGAAGCGGCGCGCTTGGCGCGCGTGCGACGCGTTGCTCGGGCATGCGCGCCACGGGCGCGGTTGAAGGGAGCGACCGGTCGGTTTCCACCACCACGTCGGTCAGCGTCGGGACGGTTTCGGGCATTGGCTTCGCTCTCCTGGAAACCGCCGCTGCGGCAATCACCGTGCCCCGGTCATTTGGGCGAAGGTGCCGGCACGGCGCCGGCGTAGAACACCTCGCACGAGTCGGCGCCGATCAGCTCGGCGCCCTTCTTCAGCAGACGCACCGCCGGGCCGGCGATGGTCTCGATCGGGCTCGGCTTGTCGACCACCGGCTTTTGCAGCGTGCCGCGCACCTGCTGCCGCACCTTGGCACAACCCTTGGGGTCGACCAGGGCGACCGTCATGTCCTGGAAGCGCTCGTTCACGAGGTCGATGCTGCCCTTGAGCGCCACGCGGTGCCCCGGCGTGGCCAGTGCCACGTCTTGCGTGCGTGCGACGCCGCGCCCGATCACCCAGTCGGACACCAGCGAACGGATCTCGGTCTTGCCCTGCGCGCCCTGGGCCGCGCTGGCGAAGTCGACTCCCTTGGTGACGAGCAGCCCGGCCGGTCCGGCGAGCAGCACCGCGCCCATGTCGAACAGATTGAAGTTCTGCGTCGACTCGAAGCGATCGAATTGTTCGTCAAGATCGATGCCGTGATAGGCAAGACCCTGGCCGCGCAGCGACACGGTGCCGCTGGCTGACTGCTGCAGCTCCTGGGCACTGCGACCCCGCATTTCAAGCGTCGCGCCGAGATTCACGCGCCCCGAGGCCAGCTCGCGCAGTGACAGCGCCTTCAGCAGCTGCTGCGTGGGAACCTGCTGCAGCGACTGCTGCAGCCGGTAGGCCGGAACCGGGCCGCTGAAGTCTGCGCGCACGCGGCCGTTGGCATGCGCATCGAACCAGCGCGCGTTGAGGGGGGTCAGCTCGATCACCCCTTGCCGCGCAACAACGACGGTGCTCACGGCGCTGAGCGATATGGCCCCGGCGTGCACCTCGGCGCAGTCGGCCTGGCCCTGGAACGACAGGCGCGCCAGCAGGCGCCTGTCGCCGGCGTCCAGGTGCAGGCGCCGGATGTCGCCGCGGCACCGGCGGCCTTCGATGCGGTGCGGCAGGCGTGGGTCGGCATAGGTGATCGTGGCCTCCGAGAACGAGATGTCCGGCCCGCTGCGCTCGGGTCGCGGGCCCGGTTCCGGATCTTTTTGAAAGTTGAACCGGCCGTCGCGCAAACGCTCGACCGCCAACACCCCGTCGTGCAGCGCCACGCTGTGCACGCGCACGTCGCGGCGAAACAGCGACACGAGCTCGAGGCCGAGCACTGCCTCACGCGCCACCACGATGTCGGCTCCATGCTTGCGCGCGCGCACGTCGCGCAGCACCAGCACCGCGCCGGGTCTCCAACGCAGCGCCAGCGGCCCGTCGATGTGGACCTCCATTCCCAGCCGGCGCGACGCCGCCTGCTCGATGCGCTCCTTGTGCGCCGTGGGGTCGAGCAGCAGCACCGCAAGCAGCCATGCGATGCCCAGCAGCGCCACGAAACCGAGCGCGAAGCGGACGGCAAGGCGCGAAGCACGCGGCATGGCAGACCCGATTGGCGTTTGTGGTGGCACCCTAGCAAGCGGCGCGCCCACAGCAGCGGCGCCGGGGCGTAGGCGATGGCCTACGGACCTGGGCGGCGCAGGCCGCTAGCGCGCGGCGTCACCACCGCCCTAGGCTGCATGCATCGCTCAGCAGGAGCCACGCGATGCATATCGAGCCGACGACGCACGAGCACGGCCTGACGGCGAAGGTCTACAGCTACGAGGGGGACTTCGACGTCAGCGACAACGCGATCACATGGAGTGCCACCGTGACCCACGCATCGGAGCCGCCGCGCGTGATCACCGGCACGATCCCGATCACATCACCCGCGGTGGCGGCGCTGGCCGACAAGGCGGTGCACGATGCGATCGTCAAGACCATCGACGCCCAGGGCGCGGTCAGGACAACGCCGGCGCCGCAGCGGCCGGCGGCCGCGGTGCAGCCGGTGCGCTCCCTGCTACACGAGGCGCTGGAGATGTTCGTCGGCCAGTGGCGCGCCGAAGGGCTGAACTACGGCAGCCCGCACCAATCGATCGCCAACCCCAAGGGCGACCCGCAGCGCTGGAAGAGCACCCACACGGCGCACTGGCACACCGGGCGCTTTTTCCTGTTGCTTGACGAAAAGGCTTACGTCGGCGCCGACCCGATCGAAACCATGGGCGTGATGGGCGTCGACGGGTCGACCGGCCGACTGTTCGCCCGTTGCTTCGACAACCGCGGTCATGAGCGCCGCTACGAGCTCAACGTCGACGGCCGGCGCTGGACCTTCGACGGCGCGACCGAACGCGCGCTCATCGACTTCAGCGCCGACGGCCGCACCCAACGCATCGTGTGGGAGTGGAACCCGCGCGGGCGGTGGCTGCCCTGGTGCGAGCGCACCGCGGTGCGCGCGGACTGACCCGCTGCGCGACGCCGGTATATGCCTCGTGGTTCGGGCTTGCGGCACGGCTGCGCGGGCGGCAATTGCCATGCCGCCGTCAGCGCGGATGCTGACCGAGAAATGACGTGAGCAGACCGGCCGTCTGGTGCGGCGCCTCGCGCGTCGGAAAGTGCCCCACGCCTTCGAGCAGGTGGCGCTGGTAAGGCCCGCTGAAGTGCACCTCCTTGCTCTCACTGCTGTGCGGCAGCACCACACGATCGCTGCCGCCCTGCACCATCAGTGTCGGAACCGCGATACGGCGCGCCTCGCGAAGGCGGCGTGCCAGGTCGGCGTGGGTCGGATCGGGTTCGGCCTCGCCCCAGCGCTCGCGGCACGCGTGCAGCGTGACAGCGACCCAGTCAGGGTTCTCGAACGAACGCGCCACCTGGTCGAACGCCACGTCGTCGAACCAACCGGGCGGGCTCCACGAGTGCCACTGAAAGCGCGCGAAAGCCTTGCCGCCGCGCCGCAACACCTCGGCGCCGCGCTCGGTGGTGAGGAACCATTGGTACCAGAACGCCTGCGCCTGGCGCAGCGGCGGCGTGGCCGGCACGCCGGGCTCGAACGGCACCGACAGCGCCGCACACGCCATCACGCGCTGCGGCTCCACCGCCGCGAGCAAGTAGGCGACGCGCGCGCCCCAGTCGTGACCCACGACGGCAAAGCGCTGCAGCTGAAGCGCGCTGGCAAAGTCGAGCGCGTCCTGCACCAGCGCGGCGGTCTCGCCCGAGCGCAGCGTGCTGCCGGTGCGGAACTCGGTGGACCCGCAGCCGCGTTGCCAGGGTGCGAACGTGCGCCAGCCGGCCTGCTGCAGCGCCGGTGCGACGGCGTCGAAGGCGCTGGCGTCGTCAGGCCAGCCGTGCAGCAGCAACAGCGGCGTGGCATGCGGGTCTCCTCCAGTGCGATAGGCGATGCGCAGGGCAGGCGTGTCGACAAACTGGATCATGGTGCGGTGTATGCGGATGGTGACCGCGAGCCGTCTCGCGGGACCGTCTGACGGGCAAACGACGTGCGTTGCCGGGCGCGGCCGTGCCGAGGCCTGCGCGTGTGGATCAGACGTCGCCCTGGTGCTCGTCGGGATCGGACTGGTCCGGCACGTGCTGCTCGTGCAGCCGCTCTCCTTCGGGATCGCGCCGCTTCACGCGCGTGCGCGCCGGGTCGACGTACTGGCCGTCCTCGCCAGGATGCTCGTCCGGATCGGGCTTGCGCGGCGCGCGATCGGGCGTGATGTCGTGGTCGCTCATGGTCAGCGGCGGCGCTGCGGGTCGCGGTCGCGCGGCGTGTGTGCGCGCCGCTCGGCGTGGCGCGCGTCGATGGTGGCATCGGGCTGCACCGGCGCTCGTTGCTCGGCTGCAAGCTCGTCGAACTCCTCCTGCTGCGTGACGGCGTCGCGACGCTCACGCCGCGGTTGACCGGGGCTGGCGGGACGTCTGGCGTCAGGCACGGTGACTCTCCTTGAAGAACACAACCCGCAGCGGCAAGTGTCGTGCCACGCGCCGATCCGAATCGGCGCGTTCCGCTCCCTACACGCACGGCGGCACGGCATTTGCGGCCTTGTCAAGCCGTGTATTCACCGGCGGCACCATGCCTCTGCCGCACCCCACGTGCAAGTCCGCAGCCAAGTCGGGTCGCTGGTCGGCCACGGTCACCGCGACCCGCAACGCGACGGACCTGCAGCCCGACGCGTTCGAACAATCGGAGCCGCGCCACATCGCAGGCTCGCTCAAGCGCTCCGCCGAGCGGGCAGGTGCGCTGCGGCCTGAGCCGATCATGGGGGTGCATCTGCGGCGCCAGAAACGCTACGCTTGCATATTCCAGCGACCGCGTGTCTGTCGACGCGCCGGGCGGTCGCTGATCACTCACCCGCGCGCCGTCTGGAGTAGACCATGTCCCTGCGCATCAACGACATCGCCCCCGACTTCGACGCCCAGACCACCCAGGGTCCGATCAAGTTCCACCAGTGGATCGGCGACAGCTGGGCGATCCTCTTCTCGCACCCGAAGGACTTCACCCCGGTGTGCACCACCGAGCTCGGCTACATGGCGAAGATCGAGCCGGAGTTCACCAAGCGCAACACCAAGCTGATCGGCCTGTCGGTCGACCCGGTCGACAACCATGCCAAGTGGGCCGACGACATCGAAGAGACACAAGGCGCCAAGGTGAAGTACCCGATGATCGGCGACCCCGATCTCAAGGTGGCCAAGCTCTACAACATGCTGCCGGCCGACGAGCCGGGCACCAGCGAGGGACGCACCGCGGCCACCAACGCCACCGTGCGCTCGGTGTTCGTGATCGGCCCCGACAAGAGGATCAAGCTGATGATGACCTACCCGATGACCACCGGCCGCAACTTCGACGAGATCCTGCGCTCGCTCGACTCGATGCAGATGACGGCCAAGTACAAGGTGGCCACACCGGTGAACTGGAAGCACGGCGAGGACGTGATCATCGCCGGCTCGGTGAGCGACGACGACGCCAAGAAGCTGTTCCCCGACGGCTGGAAGGCGCCCAAGCCCTATCTGCGCATCATCAAGCAGCCGCGCTGACGTGATGACCCGCTGCACCGCTCGGGGTGCCATCGGCGCGGCCGCGCTGCTGGCGTCGATCGCCGCACACGCCGCGCCGACCGTAACCATCACCGAAGGCCCGGCCAGCATCGTCTCGGGCGCCGCCGCGTACCTCACCGCACCGGGCATGCGCCTGCAAACCTGCGACATCGTGCGTACCGGTGCGCAGGCGATCGTGCAGCTCGAAGACGACGACGGCGTCCAGATCCTGATCGGCCCCGACAGCCTGTTCGTCGTTGACCTTCCGAGCGGCGGCGAGGGCGTGGTCGGGCCGCACTTCCTGATCTCGGGCTGGGCCAAGGTCACCGTGCCCAAGCGCGACAAGGCTCCACGCTACCAGATCATGACCCCGCACGTCGAGCTGTCGACGCCGGCGGGGGTGGTCGCGTTGCGCGCCGCCAGCGATGGCAGCGAGTTCTTCGTCGAACAGGGCGACGCCGTCACCACCAGCACAGGCGCGCGCACCACCGTGGGCGCCGGTCGCCTGTTCGCGCGCAAGGCCGGCGCCGGACGGGGCGCCGTGGCCGACAACCTCAAGTCGGCGTTCGTGCAAGGCATGCCGCGCGCGTTTCGCGATACCCTGCCCGCACGGCTGGCGGCGGTCAAGGCCAACAATCCGCGCGCCCGGCCGGCGCCCGACTTCAACCCGGCCGACGTGCAAGGCTGGCTGCGCAGCGCACCGGAGCTGCAGGCCTGCGTGGTCAGCGACGCGGTGCGCGCCGCCCAGCAGACTTTGGAGAAGAACGGTATCGACGTGGGACCGATCGACGGCATCCTGGGCCCACGCACGCGCGCCGCGCTGCGCACCTTTCAGCAGCAGCAGCAGCTGACGCAGACCGGCAAGCTCGACACCGACACGCTGCGCGCGCTCGACGCGCTCGGGCGCCGCTGAGGAACGGCTTGGAGCCGGCTCAGGCCGGCGCGTGCCATCCGGCATCGACCCACAACTCGCCGCTGACCGCCGAGTTGGCCAGCATGAAGCAGATCGCGTCGGCGATCTCGTCGGGCTTGATCAGGCGGCCGAGCTGGGTGAACGGCAGGATGTTCTTGTTCACGTAGTCGGCACCCATTGCGCGCACCATCGGCGTGTCGGTGAAGCCGGGATGGATCACGCTGCAGCGCACGCCGTGGAACATCGCCTCCTTCATGATCGTGGCGGCCGCGCCTTCGAGTCCGGCCTTGGTGCTGGCGTACGAAATCTGGCCGCGGTTGCCCTGCGACGAGATCGAGCCGATGAACACCACCGAGCCCTGGATGCCTTCCTGCGGGCTCCAGCGCTTGAGGCCCTGCGCGGCGCGGTTCTCGGCGATGCGGCCGATCATCTCGAGCGCCCAATACACCGGCGCGATCAGGTTCACCTCGACCACCAGACGAAACTGCTCGAGCGGGTAGATGCGCGCCTTGCCGGTGAGCTTGTCGACGCGCACCGCCAGGTCGTCGCGCGTGATCCCGGCGGCCGGCACGCACAACGACACCGGGCCGTGCTTCGTGCCCATCGTGTCGAATACCGCTGCGCGAAAGGCCTCGTCGGTGGTGTCGCCGCAGAACGGCACCGCGAACGCGCGGCCGGCCTCGGCATTGAGCGCGGCGGCCACCTCGTCGATTGACTCGTTGACGTCGACCAGCGCCACGGCCGCCACGTCGCGCCTGGCCATCGCGGCCGCCACTGCGCGGCCGATGCCGCTGCCGCCGCCGGTGATGGCGGCCACCCGATTCGTGAACTCCATGCGGACCCCGCTCCCTTCGTGTTGCGCCGCGGCAGTGTAGTGGCACTGCGTCGCGGCCTCCCCGGGAGGCAGGCGCAATTCCGCCGCTCACCCGCGTCCGCGAGAAGTCTGCCTCGCGACCAGGGTGGCGTTTCCTTCTTCGCTACGCCGGCATCTGCCCCGCGTTGGCCGGCTTGTCGCCCGTCTCTTCAGTGCGTCTGCGTGGCTTGCGAGTGCTCGCCGCCGGGCTGCGAGATGCCGGCCAGCGCCTGGCCTGCCTGGCGCGAGTCGCCGCCGGTGGTGACGATATCGCCGAGCGACACGATGCCCACCAGCCGCTTGTCGCGGTTGAGCACCGGCAGGCGGCGCAGCTGGATGTCGCCCATGTTCGCGGTGACATCGGTGAGCTCCTCATCTTCGAAGCAGTACTTGACCTCTTCGCTCATCACGTCGCGCACCGGGGTCTGCGGACCCTTGCCTTGGGCCACCGCGCGCACGGCGATGTCGCGGTCGGTCAGCATGCCGACCAGCCGGTCGCCGGCGCCCACCGGCAGCACGCCGGCATCGAGCTCGGCCATCTTGGAGGCGGCCTGCTGCAAGGTGTCATCGGGGCTGGCGATCGAGACGTCGCGGGTCATGGCTTCACTGACTTTCATGGTCCAACTCCTGAAGGGATGGGCAGCGCGAGAGCCGCAATTTCTGCGGCACGATCGAAAGCTTTCGCACGCACATCGACGGTTCTCGCGCTGCGGAGAACACGGACCCGTCACGCGGCAAGGTGCATGCCGGCGCCGTGCCGGCGCGCGCTGCTATCGCGGCAGCGATGCCGGCCGCGACGGCATGATCTCGGTGGATCGCGCGTCGGTGATTGCCGTGTCCTTGAACAACGACGGGCTGAAGGTCTGGGCCAGCGAGGTGGGCGCGTCCATCGCCCACAACGCGATGGCGCGTGCGCTCATCGGCTTGGCGAACAGATAACCCTGCAGCTCGTCGCAGCCCATCTGCACCAGCAGGTCGCGCTGCGCCGGCGTCTCCACGCCTTCGGCGACCACGCGCAGGCCGAGCGCGCGCGCCATCGTCAGCACCGCGGCCACGATGGCCTTGGCATCGGCATCGGTGGCCATGTCGGCGACGAAGGCGCGATCGATCTTGATCTCCTGCGCCGGCAGGCGGCGCAGCGTCGCGAGGCTGGAATGCCCGGTGCCGAAGTCGTCGATCGACACGTGAACGCCGAGCTCGCGCAGGCGATCGAAGGCGCTGCGCGTCACCTGCGTGTCTTCCATCGCCACCGATTCGGTGATCTCGCAGGTGAAGCGGTTGGGCTGCAGGCCGTGTGCACGCAAGCCGCTTTGCAGGCGCTTGGCAAAGTCGTCCTGCCGCATCTGGAAGCCCGACACGTTGATCGCCACGCGCATGCGCAGGCCGGCCTTGCGCCACACCGCGGCCTGCGTGAGCGCGGCTTCCAGCACCCAGTTGCCGATGGCCTCGATCAGGCCGTGCTTCTCCGCAATCGGGATGAAGCGCGTCGGGCTCACCATGCCCAGTTGCGGATGTTTCCAGCGCAGCAGCGCCTCCACCGCCGTGACCTGCAGGCTCGCCGCTTCGATCTTCGGCTGGTAAACCAGCTCGAGCTCCTTGCGCGACACCGCCAGGCGCAGGTCCTGCGCGATCTTCAGTTCCTCGCGCTGCTCGGTCTCGATGCGCGGATCGAACAGCGCGTGCGTGCCGCCGCCCGCGCGCTTGACCGCGCGCATGGCGGTGGCAGCACGCAGCACCAGCTGCGCGCTGGTGCCGTGCCTGGGAAACAGCGCCAAGCCGATGGACGCTCCGGCCGTGAAGCGCTGCCCGTCGAGCTCCACACCGCCGGCCAGCGCCTCGGCGACACGGCGCGCCAGCAGCTCACAGGCCGACGTGTCGGCATTGAGCCAGATCGCGAACTCGTCGCCCGCGCAGCGGCACATCGGCACGCGCTCGCCGCACACCTGGCGCAGCGTGCCGGCCGTGGCAACCAGCACCTTGTCGCCCTGCGCGTGGCCATGCCCTTCGTTGACCAGGCGGAAGCCATCGAGTCCCACGTAGAGCAGGCCGCCGCTGCGGCCCTCGCCGCGCTCGGTGTCGAGCGCCTGCGCCAGCGCGACCTCGAAGGCGGCGCGTGACATCAGACCGGTGACCGGGTCGATCGTACCGTGGTCCGCACGCCGCGGGCTGGGCGCGCTGCGCAAGCGACCGCGCAGCGCCCACGCGACGCCGGCGACGAGCGCGGCAACGGCGATCAACAAGGCCCAGGTGAGCGGGCCAAAGGTCGTGGGGCTGGAGGCGGGCATGGTTCTAGGGCGCAGGAAGTGCCCCATCTTCCCGAACGCGCTCGGGGTTCGATCCGTCGAACAGCCCGGTATGACCGGCCAGTTCGCGGTTCACCCCGCGCGGCGCGCGCCACGGATCCGGGAAAACGCGCCGTTGCAGCCTCAGCGGGCTGCCGCGTGGATCACGCCGGCACGCCGCGCAGGCGCCTCACCAGCGCATCGCAGCGCGGCGGCAGCGCGTCGCCGCGCCACGCCACGTGGGTGTCGGCGCGCACCAGCAGCAGCGCGTGGCGGTAGGCCGCCGGCCAGCCGTCGCGCGGCTGCGCATCGAGCACCGTCAGCGGCACACCCTGCGACTGCGCTGCATGCAACAGCGCCGACACGTCGGCGCGCGCGTCGCGGCGCAACAGCGTGTAGCCCGGCCCGAGTGCATCGAACAGCGAGCGGCCGTCGGCCAGCCAGCAATGCGGCAGCCGGCAGCCCGGCACGGTCGACTCGGTGAAGCTGCCCATCGTGTAGGCCGGCGCCATCTCGTCGTCGGGCACCAGGATCGGCGAGCGGTCATAGAAGTAGCCGAAGTTCAGTCCGGCGCAGCAGAACTGCTGCACGTTGAGCGCGTAGGCCTCAGCCCCGATGCGCGCGCGCTCGGCCGCCGCGGCCGCATCGTCGGCTTCGATATTGGGCGGCACCGCGCTGCGCGCCTGGATCATCTTGGCCGCATGGTCCATCGCGAAGTGCGACACCTGCTGGGTGATCGGCTGGCGCTCGGCCTCGTAGGCGTCGAGGATGCGCGGATCGGCCCAGCCCTGCACGCAGGCCGCCAGCAGCCACGTGAGGTTGACGGCGTCGGCGATGCCGGCGTTCATGCCGTAGCCTGCATAAGGCACCCACAGGTGCGCGGCATCGCCTGCGATGAAGACGCGGCCGTTGCGAAAGCGGTTGGCGACGAGGCGGCGACCCACCCAGTCTTCGCGCGTCAGGATCTCGTACTGAAACCTCTCGTCCACGCCGAGGATCTGCCGGATCGCCCAGTCGCGGTCGACCGAATCAAAATCCGGTTCGTCAGGGTTCAGGTGGTTGTGCACCAGCCAGGTCTCGTGCCCGTCGATGGCGAATACCGTGCCGCAGCGCCGCGGGTTCACGCTGTAGTGCGACCACGCCGGCTTGTGCTTGATGAGCCCGCGCAGCGCCGGCGCGCGGATGAAGCTGCTCTGCACGCGCTGGATCACCGCGGTGCCTTCGAGCTGCGCGCCCATCTGCTTGCGCACCGTGGAGCTGCCGCCGTCGCAGCCGATCAGGTAGCGCGCACGCACCGATTTCGCGGCGCCGCCATCGAGCTCGCGCAGCTGCACGGTGACGCCCTCGGCGTCCTGCTCGAAGCCCACGAGCTGCGTGCGGTTGTGCAGCGTCACGCCGGGCAGCGCGGCGGCGTGGCGCAGCAGGATCGGCTCGAGATAGGTCTGGTTGATGCGGTGCGGCGGCTCGGGCGTGGGCCACCAGCCGTCGGGACCGCTGGTGTCGGTGTAGCGATCGCGCCGGCACGGAATGGGTATGCGCGCGAGCTCGATGCCGATGACGCTGGTGCGGAACACCACGTCGTTGGGGTAATCGGCCGGCAGCCCCGCATCGCGCAGCGTACGCACGACGCCGAGGCGCCGGAAGATCTCCATGCTGCGCGCGCTGACGTGGTTGCACTTGACGTTGGGCGGCTCGGCAAAGTGGCGCGGCTCGGCCAGCATCACGCGCAGGCCGCGCTGCTGCAGGTCCATCGCCGCGGTCAGCCCCACCGGACCGGCCCCGGCGATGAACACGTCGGTGTCCAACGGCATCGTCAATCGAGCTTGATGTTGGCGGCCTTGATGACCTTGGCCCACTTCGCCGTCTCGCTGCGGATGTATGACTCGAAGGCCTCCGCTGTCGTCGGTGCAGGCTCCACACCCTGCGCGCGCATGCTGGCCTGGACGGCGTCGTCGCGCAGCGCGGCGGTGATCTCGGCGTTGAGCCGGTCGATCACCGGGCCCGGCGTGCCGGCCGGTGCGACCATCCCGAACCAGCCGGTGGAGTCATAACCCGCGATCCCGGCTTCGGCGACCGTGGGCACGTCAGGCAGCTGCGGCAGCCGCTGGGGGCTGGTAACCGCGAAAGCGATCAGCTTGCCGGCACGCACGTGCTGCAACGCCGACGGCAGGTCGACCACCGCCAGCGGCACCTGGCCGCCGAGCACGTCGAGCGCCGCGGGACCCGAGCCTTTGTACGGCACCTCGGTGAGCTTCACGTCGGCCGTCTGCGCGAACAACTGCGACGACAGGTGCATCGCGGTGCCGTTGCCGCCGTGCGCGATCGACAGCTTGCCCGGTTGCGCCTTGGCCAGCGCGATCAGCTCGCCGAGCGTCCTGGCGCCGACCGAAGGATTGCCGACGATGACGAACGGAATCGCGGCCAGCATCGTCACCGGCTTGAAGTCCTTGAGCGGATCGAACGGCATCTGCGCGTACAGGCTCGCATTGGCCGCCAGCGCGCCGGCCGCGCCCACCCCCAGCGTGTAGCCATCGGGCGGCGCCTTGGCCACCACGGCCAGGCCGATGTTGCCGCCGGCGCCGGGCCGGTTGTCCACCAAAACCTGCTGGCCGAGCTTGTTGGTGAGGCGCGGCAGCAGCATACGCACCACGCCGTCGGCACTGCCGCCGGGCGGAAAGGTGACCACGATGCGGATCGGCTTGTTCGGATAGTCGGCTTGCGCATGCGCGGGCGGCGCGAGCGCAAGCACGAGTGCGCCGGTCAGAGCGGCGGCACGCGGCAGCCACGCGGTGCGAAGCGACATGGTGTGTCTCCAGGGGTGCGGTCTTTGCGGCACTGTAATGCCGCCGCGTTGCCCACATTGCCTTCCGATCCAAGCCGGCAGAATGCATGCATGCCCAGGCTCGCGCGCGCCGTCACGTTGCTCTTGGTCGTGGCGTGGCTCGTCGGCTGCGCCCAACCCGGCCGCATGGCCGAACCCAAGGGGCTCGGCCCCACCGCGGCGCGTGAAGCGATCCTGCGCGTGCTCCCTGCCAACGTTCAAGACCGCACCGGCTGGGCCACCGACATCCATGCCGCGCTGGCGACTCTGGAGCTGCCGTCGACGCCGGAGTACCTTTGCGCCGTGATCGCGGTGATCGACCAGGAGTCGAGCTTCCGCGTCGACCCGCCGGTGCCGGGGTTGCCTGCGATCGCACGCAAGGAGATCCACGCCCGAGCCGAAAGCGCCGGCATACCTCGGATGGCGGTCAGCGCCGCGCTGGCGCTGCGCTCCTCCGATGGCCGCAGCTACGCCGAGCGCATCGATGGGGTGAAGACCGAGCGGCAGTTGAGCGAGATCTTCGAGGACTTCATCGGCATCGTGCCGTTCGGCAAGACCTTGTTCGCCAGCCGCAACCCGGTGCGCACCGGCGGACCGATGCAGGTGGGCATCGCGTTCGCCGAGCAGCACGCCAAGTCACGCCCGTACCCGTACCCGATCGCGGATTCGATCCGTGCTGAGGTGTTCACGCGCCGCGGCGGCCTGTACTTCGGCGTGGCGCACCTGTTGGGCTACGACGCGCCGTACGACAAGCTGCTGTACCGCTACGCCGATTTCAACGCCGGCCAGTACGCCAGCCGCAACGCGGGCTTCCAGCAGGCGCTCGCGGTGGCCTCCGGGCTCGGGGTCGAGCCCGACGGTGACCTGCTGCCGCACGCGCCCGGCGCACCACGCGGCGAAACCGAGCGCGCGGCGCTCACGTTGGCCGGCCGCCTCGGCCTCAGCGAGTCGGCGATCCGGCGCGACCTCGAGCGCGGTGAAGAACCGGGCTTCGAGAAGACCGAGCTCCACCAGCGCGTGTTTGCCTATGCGGAGCGGCTCGACCGCCGCACGCTGCCGCGCGCCGCGGTGCCGCGCATCGACCTGAAGAGCCCCAAGTTCACGCGCAAGCTCACCACCGAGTGGTTTGCCAATCGCGTCGACGACCGGCAGCGGCGCTGCCTGGCGCGCATGGGTGCAGCGCGCGACGACTGAAGCGCGGTCGAGGTCGCCGCGGTTCAGTGGTCAATCGCCGGGACGGCGAAAGCGTTTGCGCTCGCGTTCGACGCGCTCGCGCACGATGCAGTCTTGCGCATGGTCGTTGACCAGGCCCATCGCCTGCATGAAGGCATACACCGTCGTGGGGCCGACGAACTGCCAGCCCTGCTTCTTGAGGTCCTTGGACAACGCGATCGACTGCTCGGAGGTCGACGCCGCGGCCGGCCCGGTCGGCGCCTTGGACTCGTAGCGCCAGACGTATGCGGCCAACGAGCCTTCGCGCTGCACCAGCTCGCGCGCGCGCTTCGCGTTGTTGATCACCGCCTCGATCTTGCCGCGGTGGCGCACGATGCCCTCATCTTTCAGCAGTCGCGTCACGTCGCGCGCGCCGAAGCGCGCCACGCGCTCAACATCGAACCCGTGGAACGCGGCGCGGAAGTTCTCGCGCTTGGCCAGGATCGTGCGCCAGCTCAGGCCCGACTGGAAACCCTCGAGGCACAGCTTCTCGAACAGGCGGCGGTCGTCGCCGACCGGGAAGCCCCATTCGGTGTCGTGGTAGTGCAGGAACTCCGGTGCCGCGGCGCACCAGCGGCAGCGCGGCAGGCCATCGGGACCGGCGATCGTGGCGCTCATCGTGCCCTCAGGCCAGGATCGCCGGCGGGGCTGCCGGCGATCGTGTCGAGCCAGCCGTCCATCAGCCTCACCTCGTGGCGCATGAAGTTGTCGTCCTGGAACGCCGTGGCCAGCGCCGCCACGCCCTGGCTGCGCGCCAGCAGGTGCATGGCCAGCGCATCGGCATCGGCGCCGCGCCCCAGCCGCGTGAACTGCTCGCGCAGCCATTGTCGGAACAGCGTGAACAGCATCGCCGCCTCGGGCAACGCGGCATGGCCGAGCTTGGCCAGCTCGTTGCACAACGTGCCCACCGGACAGCCGTATTGCTGGATGTCGGCCTTGTTGGCGAGCAGGATGTGGATGAACTTGCGGATGCGATCGGCCGGGTGCGGCACCTCGGCCTCCCACTGCTCGAGCATGTTCTGCGTGTCGGCCAGGCGCGCGCCGATCACTGCGTCGAGGATCCGGTCCTTGCTCTTGAAGTGATGGTAGAAGTTGCCGCGCGAGAGCTGCACCGCATCGGCAATGTGCGCGAACGAAGTGTGCGCATAACCCTGCCGATAGAACAGCCGGTCGGCGGCTTCGATGATGTGCTCGCGGGTGGATCTGTCGTGCACGACGGTCAGGACGATTGTCCCGTGAATGACCGGCAGACTAGGTCAAGTGTCCTAGCGTGTCAAGCGCCGTCGACCGGCATGCCCGCTCAGATCGACTGGAACGCCGTCTCCGGCGCCGACTGCTTCTCGCCCATCGTGGCACGGAACAATTGCTCGTCGGCTTCGCGCAGCCGGCGGCTCATCTCGCGGCCGATGTTCATCTGGATCACCGCGAACTGGCGCGCGTCGTGCTCGAACAGACGGTACAGGTGCTCCGGCGTCAGCGCGATCGCATGGCACTCGCTCTCGGCGCGCACCGACGCGCTGCGCGGGAACAGGTCGAGCAGGGCCATCTCGCCGAAACAATCGCCCGCATCGAGATGGCGCAGCAGCAGTTCGCGCCCGGCCCATTCCTTGAGCACCGCGACGCGCCCCGACTCCAGCACGTACATGCAGTCGGCCGGATCGTTCTCGCGAAAGAAGTAGTCGCCCTGGCGCACCGTGATCGACGGCACCGGGTCGAGCAGGAACCGCAGCGCCTCGTCGTCGATGGCGCCGAAGATCGGCATCTGCTGCAACAAACCCATGGTCACCGTGTGCATCGAGGGCCTTTCTCGCCTCTGCAGGCAAGCACATCTTCGTTGAAGCGGTCCGCCGGGCGCAAGCCCTTGCGCGCCGCGCAGACCACGGTGAATCTCACGCGCGCACGCGGATCACCTCGTCGAGCCGCGTGGTGCAACGCGGCGAGCGCAGGCCCGGCGCGCCGACCGAGGGCGCCCGATGCGATCGGCGCGCCGCACTGGCCACGTCAATGGCGCCCCGGCCGAAGCGCTGGTTCAGCGCATCCACCGCGATCATCAACCGCGTGCGATCGCGGCGCGGCACGGGCTGCGGCGTGTCGTCGTCCGCGAAGAGATCGGGCTCGTTGGCGCCCGGCGCTTGCGGCTGCAGATCGACCAGCACCACGCCGGCCTTCACGTAACGATGCTCGGGCCTGAACATCCCGTGCAGCGCGCGCGTGGCCGCCGCCGCGAGCAGCCGCGTGTCGGCGGTGGGCGGCCTGAGCGCCAGCGTGACGCTCGGACTGTGCTGGCGGTCCTGCCGCCGAAACGGGCTGGTGGACAGGAACACCTGCACCGCGCCGGCCACGCTGCGCTGGCTGCGCAGCTTCTGCGCCACGCGCGAGGCAAAAGCGTTCACCGACTCGGTCAGGCGCGCGAGGTCCATCACCGGTTCGCCGAAACTGCGCGAGCACATGATCTGCTGGTTGGCCGCGGGCGCGTCGTCCACGCCGAAACACGGCTCGCCGCGCAGCTCGCGCACCGTGCGCTCCAGCACCACGTTGAACTGCCGGCGCAGCAGCACCGGATCGGCATGCATCAGCTCGAACACCGAATGCACGCCCCCCTGGTGCAGCCGTGCCCCGGTGCGGCGGCCGATCCCCCACACCGCGCCGACATCGGTGGCGCGCAGCACCGCCTCGAGCGCGGCCGCCGGCAGCTCGGCGAAGTTGCACACCTGGGCCAGCCCGCGTGCATAAATGCCGGGCTTGCGCTCGGCCGTCTTGGCCACGTGATTGGCGAGTTTGGCCAGCGTCTTGGTGGCAGCGAATCCCACGCTGGTGGGCAGGCCGGTCCACTGCAGCACCTGCGCGCGCAGCCGTCGCCCCTGCTCCGACAGATCACCGCGCACGCCGGCAAAGTCGAGAAAACACTCGTCGATGCTGTAGATCTCCTGCCGAGGCGCGTGCGCGGCAGCCAGCGTCATCATGCGGTTGGACATGTCGCCATACAGCTCGAAGTTGGCCGACAGCGCCAGCAGCCCGGCCCGGCGCTGCAGATGCCGCACCTGGAACCACGGCTGCGCCATCTGAACGCCGAGGTCCTTGGCCTCGTTGCTGCGCGCGATGCAGATGCCGTCGTTGTGCGAGAGCACGACCACCGGCCGGCCGAGCAGCGCGGGGCGGAACACGCGCTCGCAGCTGACGTACATGTTGTTGACGTCGACCAGCGCCAGCATGGACCTCTGCGACCCGCTCAGACCGGCATCGACTTGATCGCGTGCGTGACCACGCCCCAGACCTGGAGCCCGGCGCTCTCGTCGAACACGAGGTCGGGCACCGACGCATCGGCGGCGCGCAGTCGGAGCTCGCATGGCTCGCGCACCAGGCGGCGGCAGACGAAGGCCTCTTCGATGATCGCGATCACCACGTGGCCATGCGTCGGATGGACGGCACGATCGACCAGCACGAGATCGCCATCGTCGATGCCGGCCGCGCGCATCGCGCCACCGGCCACGCGCATCACGAACGTGGCCTGCGCATGACGAATCAGGACGTCGTTGAGGTCGATGCGGCCGATGCCGCTGTCGTCGGCCGGTGAGCCGAAGGTGAACGCCACGCTGGACCGCGGCTTGCGCGCGGCTTCATCCGCAAGCGGGCGAACAATCTGCGCCGGACCTTCATGACTGGACATGCATCCAGTATAGTCAGCGGTGCCCGATCGGGCACCCGCAACCGCGCCCGTCAGGGCGCGGGGGCCGACGCGCGCTGAAACGCCTGCAGCGCGCGGTGCAGCGCCTTGGCCTTGCCGAGATCGGGGCAGTACAGCACGGTGGCCTGGTTGCTCATCTGCAGCGCCGAGAGCAGCACGATGCCGTGCTGCGCGCGCGCCGCGTCCAGCTCGGCATCCCACGGGCCGCTCCAGGCGCAGGCCAGCGTGTTGGCGCAGGTGAGCGTGAGGCGCGCCTCGGTCCGGTGGGTGCGGCCCGCCGAGCCCTGCGGCGCGTGGTGCACGCCCACGCTGCCGAAGAACACGCGCACCTCGCGCGGGCCGGCGCGAAACCACAGCGCCTGGTGCTCGACTTCAGCATCGATGATCGCGTGTTGCCCGTCGTGGCAACCGATCAGCGCGTCTTCGATCAGGTCGGCGTAGGCAAAGCGTTGCTGTGCCGATGCGGGAGCGACCCACAAGCTCAGCAGCGCGACCATCGCGGCCGCGCGCTTGAGCGTCCATGGGCACCAAACCATGGGCACAGCTTGCACCGGCACACCGCCCGCGCGCAATGGACGACGCGGGGGAAATCCCCTGTTCAAGGCGTCACTCGAGCGCCCCGGGCGCGCTTCAGTTCAGCGCCAGCGCCGTGGCCTCGAGGTGCGCCGCCAGGTGCGTGCCGATCTCGCGCACGTCGTCCTCGGCACCGTGCATGAAGCTCGACTTGCGGCGGCGCAGGAACGGCAGGCCCAGCACGTAGAGCCCGGGCGCGTCGACGATGCCGCGATCGTGCCGCAGCGCGCCCTTGCGGTCGAACACCGGGGTGTCGAGCCACGAGTGATCCGGCCGGAATCCCGTGGCCCACACGATGGTGCGCACCTCTTCGCCGAGCTTGAGCTTCAGGCGCGGCGCGGTACCGACGTCGGTGGGTGCAAATCGTTCGGCACCGCCGATGCCGCCGGCGACCTCGTGCTGCTCGATCCACGCGTCGATCGCATCGAGCAGGCGATTCATCTTCAGATCGGCCAGCGTGCACACATTGCGCAGCGAGCCTGAGAACTGCGCCAGGCCGTCGCGGATGCCGGCCAGGCGGCCCACCAGTTCCACGCCTTCGGCGCGCAGCGCGTTGAGGTCCAGCGTGGCGCGCTCGGGCGTGCCCGCGAGCTGCGGCGACGGCACGCGGCGCGCGCGCGCCGGATCGTCGACCTCCTCGATGCGTTGATCCAGCAGGCCCGAGGCGAGCATCCACCACTGGATGTCGCGGCCTCGGTAGGTGCGCGGCAGGCGCACGTGCTCACCCACCGCCAGCGTCACCGGGCGGCCGCTGCGCCGGATCTCCTGCGCCAGCTGCACGCCGGTGGCCGACGCGCCCACCACGAGCACGCCGCCCGCTTGAAGCTGCTGCGGATGGCGATAGTCGTTCGCCTGCCACTGCGCCACGCCGGGCGGCACGGCTTGGGCGATGCGCGGCAAGGTCGGAAGGTTGAATGCGCCGCTGGCCAGCACCACCGCGCGGCAGCGCCAATCGCCGCGCGGCGTGCGCACGCGATAGCCGCGGTCGTCGGCGAACACGCGTGTCACCGGCGTGTGCGTCAGCACCGGTGCCGACAGCTCGCGCGCGTAGTCGCACACGAAGTCAGCCACCTCGCCGGCGCGCATGAAGCCGTCCGGATCGTCTCCCGCATAGGCGCGACCCGGCAGCCGACACATCCAGTTGGGCGTGAGCAGGCGCATCGAGTCCCAACGCTCGGTGCGCCACGCGTGGGCGACCTCCCCGCGCTCGAGCACGACGTGGTCAACGCCGCGCCGCGCGAGTTCGTGGCTCATCGCCAGGCCGTTGTGCCCGGCCCCGATCACCACCACGTCGGTGCGGGCCGCGGCGCCGCGCACGCTAGACCTTTTGTGTGGAGACGGTCACGTCGGTCGGATTGGTGACGATGTCGAACACCGCCGAGCGCTTCTGCGATTGCGCCACCAGCGCGGCGATCTGCTCCGGCGTGGCGTCGGCGTCGATCTCGTAGTGCACCTTGATGCCGTCGAAGCCGTTGCGCACGTGCTCGTCGATGCCGAGGATGCCCTGCAGGTCCATGCCGGCTTCCAGCGTGGCCTTGACCGAGCGCAGCTGGATGTTGCGGTTCTGTGCCACCGCAGCAATGCCCGCGGTGAGGCAGCCGGCCAGGCCGACGAGCACAAACTCCACCGGCGTGGCGCCGTTGTCGGGCGACGCAAAGATCTCCGGGTGGTCCGATTCGTAGTTGTAGGCCTGCCGGTGCTTCTGCTCGGCGCCGAGCCCGAAGAACTTGTCGACGGTGGCGCGGCTGTGCGTCCCGCGCAGCCACTCGCTGGTGGCGCGCCACTTGAACTGGGCTGCCTCCGGGGTGGCGGTCAGCGCCTCGCGCGCACCGAGCAGGGCAGCGACGTTGACGCCGTTGTCGGCAGTCTGGGCTTGGGAAGTGGTCATGGGTGAGCTCCTGATGGCAGGGGGACAAGTCCGGCGCACGGCGTGCCCCGGTGACGTGCACCACGCATTGCGCGAGCCGCTCCGGACAATCGCGACGGCCGCATCGCATCGGGGGCTGGCTTGGTGCGGGCACGGCATCGTGCGCGTCGCCCGCGGCGATGCCAACCATCCACCCCTAGTTCAGAAGACGTTCGGGCCTCCGAAGCAAGAACACCGCCTCGCGGCGGTGTTCTCTTGGTTCGGACGACGCGCGATCAGTTCGAACGACGGCGACGCCGGGTGGCGGTGCCCAAACCGACGAGCCCGATGCCCAGCAGCGCCAAGGAAGCCGGCTCCGGCACCTGCGAAGGGGGCGTGTCGCCCGGCGTGCCGTAGAACTCGTAGGAACCCTTGCTGGTCTGGAACTTCACGCCGAAGTGATCGAAGACCCAGAGGTTCGACCCGTTCGGGTTGCTGAACAGCGCCAGACCAAAGCTGTCGCTGGCGCCTTCGGGCAGCAGCGCGCCCTGTGCACCGCCGTTGCAGTTGTTGGCCGCGTAGATGCAGATCTCCACGGCGTTCAGGCTGGGGATGTTGTCGAACACGCCAGCGTTGAAGTACGTCCCCGTGTCGGTGAACGCACCGGCAGTGAAGTTGGGCGTGGACGACCAGCCGATCGACGACCAGCCGCCGTTGTAGCCGACCGGTGCACCCAGGTCCGCCAGGTTGTTGAGCGACACGGTCATATCGATGCGCGTGTCGCTGACGAAGGTCACGTCAAAAGACGCCGAGCCGCGCACCGTGACGCCGTTGAAGACCTGGCTCCAGTTGACGACGAAATCGTCGCTGGTCGAGTCGATCGACACCGGTGCTGCGGCTGCGGGGCTCGTACCCAGCACAGCAGCAACAGCCAACGCCGTCGATGCTAAGAACTTCTTGAGAACCAATTGCCACTCCATCAGCCGACATGGCTGTGACGACATCAAAAGCAGCCCTCATGCCAGCCCGGAGAACCTCTCCAAGCGGTTGATTCGTGAGATGTTTTCAGCCTCCCCCTCAAAGACGGGGATGGGAGCGCTGTAAAGAACTTCGACGCCCGTGCGTGGACAATCACGCGCTTCGATGACGACGGCCAGCGCCTCCATCCGCGCCACCTTGCGCGCCAACGCCACCTTTCGCGGGCTGTGCGCCGGCGGGCTGGTCTACTTCATCGGCAACGCGATGCAGGTGATGGCCACCGCGTGGCTGATGGTGGAGCTCACCGGATCGGCCATCCTGACGGCGCTGGTGCAGACGGCGGTGTTCCTGCCGATGTTCCTGCTGTCGCTGCCGGCCGGCGTGCTGGCCGACGTCACCGATCGGCGCCGACTGCTCGTGGCGGCGCTGCTGACCCAGACCGTGCTGGTGGCCTTGCTCACCGTGCTGCTGCTGGCCAACGCGGCCGGGCCGGCTGCGCTGCTGTTCTTCACCTTTGCCGCCGGTTGCTGCACGGCGCTGCTGTCGCCGGCGTGGAACACCACGGTGGCCGACAGCGTGCCGCGTGCCGAGCTGCCGCAGGCCATCACCGTGGTGTCGGTGGCCTACAACGCCGCACGTGCGCTCGGCCCCACGCTGGCCGGCGTCGTGTTCGCCTACGTCGGCAGCGACTGGGTGTTTGCCATCGCGGTGCTCACCACGCTGGTGATGTGGGAGTCGATCCGGCGCTGGCCGCCCAAGCCGCACCCGCCCACCCGCCTGCCGGCCGAGCGCCTGTGGGGCGGCACGCTGGCGGCGCTGCGTTTTGCGCGCCACTCCGACCTGATCCTCGCGCAGCTGCTGCGCACCATGGCCTACGGCGGCGCCGGCTCCGCGCTGTGGGCGCTGCTGCCGATCATCGGCCAGCAGCAACTCGGCACCGGCGCGGCCGGATTCGGCGTGCTGATCGGCTGCCTGGGCATCGGCGCGGTCGGTGCCGGGCTGATCGTGGGACGCGCGCGCACCGAGCTCGGCCTCGAGCGCCTCGTGCACGTGGGTTGTGTGGTGTTCGCCGCCTCGATGGCCATTGCGGCGTGGTCGCGCATGCATGCGCTGGTGTACGTGGCGCTGGTGGCCGGCGGCGCGGCCTGGATGAGCGTGATGTCGACCTTCAACACCGCCACGCAGACCAGCGCGCCGCCATGGGTGCGCTCCCGCGCAGCGGCGTTGCACGCCCTCTCGGCGCTCGGCGCGTTCGCGTTCGGTTCGGCGTTCTGGGGCGCGGTGTCGAGCGCGTTCGGTCTGCAGGCGGCGCTGACGCTGGCCACGCTCGCGATGCTGGCCGGCATGCTGCTGGCCAAGCCGTTTCCGCTGCGCATGGGGCAGGAGCAGGAGGTCAGCCCGGCGCCGTGGAAAGACCTGTTCGTGGCGCACGAGCCCGACCCGCAGGCCGGCCCGGTGGCGGTGGAGATCGCCTACCGCATCCGCGCTGAAGACGCATCGGCGTTTCTCGACGCGCTGAGCCAGCTGCGCGCGCCGCGACGGCGCGATGGCGCCACCTTCTGGCGCATCTACCGCGACCTTGGCGATCCGTCGCGCTATTGCGAGCGCTTCATCGTCACCAGCTGGGCCGACTACCTGCACCAGCGCAGCCGCGCCACGCTGGCCGATCTGGAGCTCGAGGGGCGCGTGCGCGCGTTCGTGCCGGACGGCGAAACGATCACGATGCAGCACTACATCGCGGAGCGGTGACACCGCCGCGAGTCACGCGACCCGGCGCCAAGCGATCAGCCGCTGGCTTGGTGGTTGAACGTGTAGCGCCCGAGCTCGCGCTCGCCGGCCGCGTCCACCGCCAGCAGGCGCACCACCATCTGGTGGGCGGGGTAGCGGCGCACCTCGGCCATGTTCGGCGTGAACAGCACCTCGCCGCTCGCGGCATCGAACGGGATGTCGCTCAAGCGCTCCTCGCCGCCGGCGATGAACGGGGCCTTGAACGCCGCGTCGAGCCGCGTCACGCCCTGCAGCGGCGCCACCAGGCGCGCCACCAGCATGTCGTCGTCGGGCCCCACGCTGCACGACACGCTGCCGTTGTGCGACACGCGATACTCGCGCACGCGCCGGCCCGCGGCCTTGAGCCGCTCGACGAAGCGCGCGCTCAGCATCGACGGCACCAGGCCGCGGTGAAACGCCTCTTTCACGCCGCGTGCAAGCGCCACCATCTCGTCGAGCGCGGCGCCGCAGTCGTCGCACTGCATCAGGTGCGCATCGATGGATTCGGTGGCCGCGGCATCGGCGTCGCCGAGCCAGTAGTCGAGCAGCGCGTCCATTCCGAGATGCTCCGGCGCCGGTGCCGTGCTGCTGCTCATGCCGCGACCCTCCGCCCGCCGTCGACGCAGCGGCGCAGGTTGTGCAGGCCGCGGTGGCGGATCACGCGCACGTTGCCGGCGCTCAAGCCGAGCGAGCGGCCCACCTCGTCGGCCGGCTGCTCGTCGTAGAAGCTCAGCACCAGCACCGCGCGCTCGCGCTCGGACAGGCGCTCCAGGCAACGCGCCACGCGCTCGTGGTCGAGCCGCGGCGCCACGTGTATGTCGGCCATCGGCAGCTCGTCGGCATGGCGCTGCAGGATCTCGTCGCGCCGGCGCTGACTGCGTTGCAGATCGGTCACCGTCATGCGGCAGGCGCCGAGCACGAACGACACGATGCGCTGGGGCTCATCGATCGCATTGGCGCGCAGCTTCTCCAGCGCGAGCGCCATCACATGCTGCATCAGGTCTTCGGCGAGGTGGTCGTCGCGCAGGTGGCGCTGGCCATAGCGGCGCACGCGCGGTGCCAGCAGGCGATAAAGCTGGGCCTCGGCGTCGGCGCGCGCCGCTCCCGCGGGCGCGCCGGCGATGCGCAGAGCCAGCTTCGCCTCGCGCGTGTCCGACAGGTTGACGACGGCGGCTTCCATCAGTCAAGCATAACGAAGCGTCGCGCACAAGAAAATGCTGTAACGCCGACTCGGCTGGCGACACAACCGGCTTCCAACCCTTGAGGAGAGCCCCATGGTCACCGATCCACAGACCGGCACCAACGTGCACGAGGTCGCCGACGGCATCTATCGCATCAACACGCCGATCGTGCTGCCCGGCGCGACAGCCTTCAACTTCAACCAGTACCTGCTGCTCGACGATGCGCCGCTGCTGTTTCACACCGGGCCGCGCCAGCTGTTCCCACAGGTGCGAAGGGCCATCGAATCGGTGATGCCGATCGAGCGGCTGCGCTACGTGGGTTTCTCGCATGTGGAGGCTGACGAGTGCGGCTCCATCAATCCGTTTCTCGCTGCGGCGCCCGCGGCCCAGCCGCTGTGCGGCCAGGTGGCGGCGATGGTGTCGATGAACGATCTGGCCGACCGCGCGCCGCGCGCGCTGGCCGACGGTGAACGGATCGTGCTCGGCCGCCACGAGGTGCAGTGGTTTGACGCGCCGCACGTGCCGCACGGCTGGGAGTGCGGCTTCCTGATGGACACCCGCACGAGCACCCTCTTCTGCGGCGACCTGTTCACGCAGGGCGGCGAAGGCACGCTCCCGCTGACCGAAGCCGACATCCTGGGGCCGAGCGAAGCGTTCCGGCAGCAGATGGACTACTACGCGCACGCGCCGCACACGCGCGACGTGCTGCACAAGCTGGCCGCCGCGCAGCCGCGCACGCTGGCGTGCATGCACGGCAGCGCCTGGCGCGGCGACGGCGCGCGGCTGCTGCGCCACCTGGCCGAAGCGGTCAGCGCCTAGCACGCCCATCGCGCGCCCCCGGCGCGCGATGGTGCACCAGTGAACGGCCCACTGTTCACTCTTGAACGGCGCTGTCAGGCCTGCGCTGCTCGAATGACTCAGGCATGCGATCCCCCAACGGGGAACGCAGGCCCCTTCAGACACTGCAACCACAGGAGACCGTCATGAGCGCACGCATGGTTGAACCCGCCCCGGCCACGCAACCCGCGGACCCGGACAAGTTGAACGCCTTTCTCGGCCGCATGGTCGGCGACCTCGGCGCCATTGCCACCGGCGCGCTGGTGCTGCTGGGCGATCGGCTCGGCCTGTACCGCGCGATGCGCTCGGGCGAACCGATCACGCCCGACGATCTGGCGCAGCGCACCGGCACGCACGAGCGCTATGTGCGCGAGTGGCTGTCGGCACAGGCCGCCGCCGGCTACGTGGACTGCGACGACACGGCCGGCACCTTCAATCTCAACCCCGAGCAGGCCGCGGTATTTGCCGACGACGACAGCCCCGCGTCGATGGCCGGCGCGTTCGAGGTGCTGTCGAGCCTGTGGCTCGACGAGCCTAAGGTGGCCGACGCGTTCCGCCACGGTCGTGGCCTGGGCTGGCACGAGCACAGCCCCTGCTTGTTCCGCGGCACCGAACGTTTCTTCCGCCCCGGCTACAACGCCAACCTCGTGTCGTCCTGGCTGCCGGCGCTCGACGGCGTGGTGGCCAAGCTGGAACGCGGCGCCACCGTGGCCGACGTGGGCTGCGGCCATGGCGCCTCCACGATCGTGATGGCGCGTGCGTTCCCGCAATCACAGTTCGTCGGCTTCGACTACCACGCGCCGTCGGTGGAAGCCGCCACCCAGGCCGCCCGCAACGCGGGCGTGACCAATGTGCGCTTCGAGGTGGCCCACGCCAAGAACTTTGCCGGTCGTTATGACCTGGTGGCGTTCTTCGACTGCCTGCACGACATGGGCGACCCGGTGGGCGCGGCCGCGCACGTGCGCGAGTCGCTCAACCCCGACGGCACCTGGATGATCGTGGAACCCAACGCCACCGACAGCCTGCGCGGCAATCTCAACCCGGTGGGCCGCGTGTATTACGCCGCTTCGACGATGGTGTGCACGCCGTGCTCGCTGGCGCAGGAGGTGGGCCTGGCACTCGGCGCGCAGGCCGGCGAGGCGCGGCTGCGCCAGGTGGTGACCGAAGGCGGTTTCGGCCGCTGCCGGCGTGCCGCGGAGACACCGTTCAACATCGTGCTGGAAGCGCGGCGCTGATCGTGTTCGCGCGGCCGCTGCGCGCGGCTCAACGGAAGTTGCGCCGCGCCGGTGGCCGCGGACCGGCGGCGCGCTGCTCGAGGTGGCGGAACGTGATGCGGCCCTTGGACAGGTCGTACGGGGACAACTCCAGCGACACCTGGTCGCCCGCCAGGATGCGGATCGAGTGCCTGCGCATGCGCCCCGCCGTGTACGCGACCAGCGAGTGCCCGTTGTCGAGGGTGACGCGAAAACGCGAGTCGGGCAGCACCTCGTCGACCTTGCCGCGCATCTCGATCAAGTCTTCTTTGGCCAATCAGTTCTCCTGTCGTTGTTGATGCAGCGCCGAGGCGTGGGCCACGCCGTGGTCCACGGCATAGCGCCGCGCGCTGTCGTGTGAATCGAAACGCGGCACGAAGCGCAGCACACGGTGGTGCGTGCCGCGGCCCTGGCCGCTGCAGATGACCGCGGACGCGGCATAACGGCCGGAGTCGGTGGCGGTGACAAGTGGTGAGACAACGAATTTGCCCACCACGATGGAAGTTTCGTGGGTGGTGATCATTTGAAAGCTGCCGTGTGGCAGCACGATGGCCGGTCAGAACGGAACGATCCGCCGACCGGAATGGAGCTCGCCGCTGAAGGAAGCTGACTGCCGCGAAGGGATCGGGTCAGGCCCGATCGTGGCGCTTGGCGGCGGCAAGTGTGATGCCGCGGCCGTGTCAGTCGACGGTTGCCGCGTGGGTGAGCAACCGCGACAAGATGGGCGCATTGTACGCGACCGCAACGCGCGAGGACACGGTGGCGTCCATGCCGGACTCCGCGATGCACCGGCCGCTTCATCCGGTGTGGAACGGCCGATCCGCACGCGCCGTGCGCCCGCGATCGAGCCGCTCGTACTCGGAGATTACCTGCGCGCCCAACAGCAGCAGCGTGGCGGCGATCTCCAGGCTGAGCAGCACCACGATCGCCGTGGTGAGCGAGCCGTAGACCACGCTCACCTGCGACAGCGTGCTGAAGTACCAAACCAGCGAGTGCCGGGTCAGCTCCCACAGAACCGCCGCCGTGACGGCGCCCACCAGCGCGTGGCGCAGCGCGAGCCGGCCCACCGGCATGACCAGGTAGACCGAGGTCAGCACGAACACCTCGCCGACGAAGCCAAGCAGGTACAGCATCAGGCCCGACACGCCGCGCAGCGACCATTCGCGACCGAGCAACTCAAAGCTCTCGTCGCCCATCGCCTGCAGGCTTCCGGCCACCAGCGTCACCAGCAACAGTCCGACGCCCAACGTCAGGATGTAGCCGTACGGGATCAACGCCGAGACGATGAAGTGCCGGCGCCGCACTGCCACGCGATGCAGGAAGATCACCGACATGGCGTTCTCCAGCACCGTGAAGGCCAACGAGCTGAAGAACAGCATCGTCACCAGCAGCACCCAGCCGATCACGTCGCGGTGGTCCACGAACTTGGCCAGCTCGGCGACGATGGCCTGGGATTGTCCTGGCAGGAGCCAGGCCAGATAACGGCCGATCGTGCTCAGCAGCAGCGCCGGATCGATCACGTGCGACAGCACGATCACGATCAGGATCAGCAGCGGCACGATCGACAGCAGCGAGTAGTACGCCACCGCGCCGGCCAGCAGCAATCCCTGGTTGGCGCGAAACGACTTGAGCGTGCGCAGCACGAAGCCGCGCGTGAACCCGAGGGCTTTCAGGGCTTGCGTGGCCGGCCCGCCCGATCGCCCGCCGGGTTGGGCTTGCCCTTGCGGTCCTGCTCGGGGTCGAACGTCTCGGTGGCGGTGGGGCCGGTGCCGTCGGGCTCCACGCTGATGATCTTGTCGGTCAGCGCGTCTTCCTTGAAGTTGCGCGGCTCGTCGCGGTTGGCCTCGCGTTCGGAATCGAGCAAGTCCTCGCGCTGCTTGGCCGGCCGCGTCGGATGCGTGGTCGATCGGGGGTTGGATCGTGCGGTCATCGCTATGTCTCCTGTCGACGTGCCCGCTCTATCGGGCTTCAGTTCATCGATGCGGCCGGCCGCGCGTGGTCTGCTGCGGCGCCGGCCCTCACCGGCACCGGCAGCGCGCCGACACCGTCTTCGGCGTCGTCGACCACGTGCAGCACCTCGCCGGTGGCCACCACCTGCAGCATGGAGCCGCCGATCTGGATCACCGCCGACGCATCGAGCAGCGTGAACACCGCCGTGCCCGCGGCCACCCAGCGCGCCGGCTCGTCCCGCCCGGCCTCGTCGACCTGGCGGCACCAGCGCAGGACGATGCGATCGCCCCCGTCGGCGCTGCGGCAGTGGATCTGGCCGTCGATGGCGATGCGATCAGCGGCTCGTTCGGTGACCATGGTGCGCTCCCACGCGATGTCGATGAACGGCCCAGAGCGTAGAGGCGCCGTTGCGCGCGCCGTGTAGGAGAAGCGCACCTCGTGCTGTCCGCCGCCGGCGTGTCCTGCAGGCCGGCGCGCCAGCGTCTAGTGCAAGGGCGACTTGCTGAAACGCCCGTGCCACGCGGCGCGCATCAGCTCGGCGAACTGCCGTGCGGGCATCTTCAGCAGACGCCGGTGGTCGCCGCCCTCGAGGTAGACCACGTCGTGCACCTCGAGCTCTTGGTCGACCACCGTCTCGATGCCCCACGCCATGCCCACCGGCGGCACGGCGCCGCGATCACAATCGTCGAATACCGCGGCGATGCGTTCTTCGTCGGCCAGATGCAGATCGCGGCGGCCGAGCAGGCCGGACAGGCGTCCCAGCATCACGTAGCGGTCGGCCGGGATCACCGCCATCACGATGCCGCCATCGTCTTCGAGGATCACCGACTTGGCCACCAGCCGCGGCGGCACGTGGGCGATGCGCGCGGTCTGCGCGCTGTTGTGGCTCAGGCGGTGCTCGCTCACCTCGTACTGCACGCCTTGCTGCGCAAAGTATCGGGACAGGCGTATGGGAATCATGGGGCCCCCATTGCGGCATCGGGTCACTGCGCCTAGCGCGCCGCACCCGGACACAGTTTGAACCCATCGCGGGTGGCGTATCAATCGACGCGACTGCTGGCAGCAGGGGCATCGCGCCGGCCCGGCTTCAACCGTGCCTGGTGCCCCAATCCCGCAGGGCGTTTGCGATCGGCCCGGGGCTGTTGCGACGGTACGCGCGCGGATCAGTCGGTTCCGCGCTGCGCGAAGCCGCGCCGGCCGGATCGCAGTAGGCTTGTGCACCAGCCCACTGCGCCGAGGAGCGCCATGGACGACCTCTTGATCCGACAGGCCATCCTCTGCGACGGCAGCGGCGCCGACCCGATGCGCGCCGACCTCGCCGTGCGCGCCGGCCGCATCCGCGCCATCGGCCCAGCGCTGTCCAAAGACGCGCGACAGGTCATCGACGCCGACGGCCTGGCGCTGATGCCCGGAATCATCGACAGCCACACGCACTACGACGCGCAGATCACCTGGGACCCCCACGTGCGTCCGTCGCCGGCGCTCGGCGTGACCACGGCGGTGATCGGCAACTGCGGCTTCACCATCGCGCCGTGCCGGCCGCAGGATCGGGAGCTGACGATGCGCAACCTCACGCAGGTGGAGGGCATGTCGTTCGAGGTGCTGCAGCGCGGCGTGCGCTGGGAGTTCCAGACCTTTGCCGAATACCTGGCGCAGCTGCGCCGCAGCGGCTGCGCGATCAACGTGGCCGCCTACGTGGGCCACTCGTCGCTGCGCACCTGGGTGATGGGCCCGGCCGCCAACCAGCGCGCCGCCACCGAAGACGAGATCGCACAGATGGCAGCGCTGGTGCGCGAGGCCATGGCGGCCGGCGCGGTGGGTCTGGCCAGCTCCACCAGCCCGGCGCACAACGGCGCCGGCGGCGCGCCGATGCCGTCGCGCCTGGCCAGCGATCAAGAGCACCTGGCGCTCATCGAGGCCATGGGCGCGAGCGGCCGCGGCGTGTACATGGTGACCAAGGGCGCAGAGACGAAGATCGCGCTGCTCGAGGAGATGGCCGCGCGCTCGGGCCGCCCGGTGATGATCGCGGCGCTGCTGCACAACGGCACCAACCCCGACGCTGTGTTTGCAGACCTCGACGCGATCAGCGCCGCCAACACTCGCGGCCACCGGCTGATCGGGCAGGTGTCGTGTTGCGCGCTGACGATGGAGTTCACCATGGCCTCGCCGTATCCGGTGGAAGGCCTGGCGAGCTGGAAGCCCGCGCTCGGTTTGCAGGGCAAGCAGCTGTGCGCCGTGCTGGCCAACCCGGCGTTCCGCCAGGGCGTGCGCGACGAGCTGGCCAAGCCGTCGACCTTTCGGCTCTTCAACGGCGAGTGGGACAAGGTGCACGTGGTGGAGGTGGCGCAGCCGCGACACCGCGAGCTGGAGCAGCGCAGCGTGCACGAGATCGCGCACAAGGCCGGCAAGGACCCGCTCGATGCGATGCTCGACCTGGCGCTCGACGAAGACCTGGCCACGATCTTCACCGCCCAGTTGCTCAACAGCGACGAGTCCGCCGTGGCGCGGCTGCTCAACCATCCGCACAGCCTGATCTCGCTCAGCGACGCCGGCGCGCATCTCACGTTCTTCAACGACGCCGGGTTCGGCCTGCACCTGCTGGGGCACTGGGTGCGCGAGCGCGGCGTGATGCGGCTGCAGGATGCGGTGCGGCGGCTGACGCAGCAGAGCGCGCAGATCTTCGGGCTGCCCGGGCGCGGGCTGCTGCGCGAGGGTTATGCCGCGGATCTGCTGTTGTTCGATCCGGCCACGGTGGGGCGCTCGAAGAGCCGGCGGGTCTTTGATCTGCCCGGCGGGGCGCCGCGGCTGCACACCGACGCGCTGGGCGTGAAGGGCGTGTGGGTCAACGGCCAACAGGTTGCCGATGCCACGGGCGTGCGGCCGGACGCCGCGCTGGGTGGCGTCGTCATCGCGGGCTGACACGTGGAGCAACCCACAGACAAACAGCGGCGCATCGGGTATACGCGGCGACATCACAACCCATTGAAGGCTCCCGATGTCCAAGACGATCAAGGCTCACAAGCACCGCGCCCGGCTCCACGTGCTGCGCGATCGCCTGAAGAACGCCCTGCGCGACGCCAAGCGCGGGTTGACGGGAGCCGCGGAACGCGTGACCGCCCACCGCACCAAGCGCGCCGAGTACCGCGCAGCGCATCCGTAGCGAGCGATCAGCTGCTGCTCACGCTGCTGGTGCCGATGGCACGCGGACAGATCGACGCTCATCGAGCGCGAAGAGCGCACCTTGTGCCCCGCCGCCGCTCCGTCAGGCGCCGAAGACAGTACGCATCGCTCAGTACCGCGCCGTCGAGCGTGCTCGATCGAGCGAAGCCGCGAAGAACAGCGTCTTCAGAAGCGCGCGGTTGATCTCGAGCGGCTCGACGTACGCCGCATCGGCGGCGGCACGGATCTCCGGTGCGCTCTCCGACTCGATCGTGCGCACCAGCTCCAGCAGCGCGTGGTAAGGGCCGGTGCCATCGACGAGCGCGGCGCGCACATGTTCGGGCACCACCAAGGTTGACAGCGCCTCGCCCACCGGCCGGCCGAGCATGCGGTCGAGCAGCGAGAACACGCCGCACATGAAGAACTCGCCGCGCGCATCGGCGGCGCTGGTGCTCGAGGCCAGTTCGCGCATCAGCAGGCCGCGACGCAGCGCGGCGAAGTTCACCGGCCGCTGGCGCATGTCGTCACCCGTGCGCGCCAGCATGCCGCCGAGCCAGCGGCGCAGCGGCTGCTCGCCGAGCAGCGAGATCGCCTGGCGGAACGAGCCCATCTCCACCTGCAGCCGCCCGGGTGCCGACGCCTGCACGTGACGCAACAGCTCGAACGCGAGCAGCGGGTCGCGCATCAGCGTGTCGTCAAGCGCTCGGCTGCGCCGGCCCTGGTCCAGGTGCTCGATCAGCTCGAGCACCACCTGCGCATCGGGCCGCGCCTGCCCAGCTGCGGCCGGCGGCTCCTGCAGCGGCCAGCCGATCACGGCAAGAGCGCCGCGCTCGAAGCTGTGCTGCAGCTGCGCCATCGTGCGCACGCCGCTCTGGATGTGCGGGATGCCGCGCAGCCCGCGCGGCGCCGCGTCAGCCGCGGGTGCATGCAGGCGCCGGTCGTCGGCGTAGTCGATCAGCGACCACTTGAAGCACGGCAGCACCTCACGCGGCAGCTCGCGCGCCGGCCGTCCTTTCAGCAGCAACAGGTTGCCGCGCGCCGCCAGCTCGCGCAGCGCAAACGTGTTGGCGGGCTCGATGGCCATGAACCACGGAATCTCGACCATCACGTTGCGGTTGGGCTGCGCGCGCAGCAGCTCGGCCAGCAGCAGCTCCGACGACACATTGAGAACCACCGGCCCGCCCGCTTCGGGCCAGATCTCGCCGATGGCCTGCAGCAGCTCATGCGCATCGGGCGTGACGCCGATGCGCAACGGCACCACGGTGAGCCGCGTGGCGATCACGCCGGCCGAGCGGTCAATCACCGGCGCGTAGCCGAGGATCACCTGGCTCAACACGCGGCTGCCGTCGTGGCCCATGGCAAACGCCGTGGCCGCCCCGGCCGTGGCCACCTCGGGCAGCGCCGACACGTGCCGCGCCGCCTGCAGATCGGTGCGGGCGGCCGCCTGCTCGATGCTCGTGTCGAGCCAGTCAAAGTGCGTCAGCGTGGGATGCTGGATCGTCGTGGCCGATGCGTCGGATGGTGACGTGTGCGGCACGGCGGTCGAATCGGACGGCGTTTCTGCGTGCGCGGGCGTGGAAGGAAGTGTCATTGCGGCGGAGCGCGCGTGGGCGCCTGCGCACTATCGACCGCCCGTCGGCACGGCGCAAGCGCCGCCACTGCGCGCGGTGCCAACTCCGTCACCCGCGCGACGCCGCTCTGCACCCGGCACACGCCGGCGCGGCGCCGGCATCGTCTCATGCGTTCTTCGTGCCAGTCGCGCATCGCCTTCACGATCGGCCCGAGCGATCAGGCCGTCGCGCCGTGGCAGCCGCGCCGCCACGACCCCATCAGACAATCACGGTGGTGCGAGGCGGGCGAGCAGACGCCGACCCGCCTCTTCTTCGATCAGAACTTGTAGCCCACGCCCACACCGATCAGCCAAGGATCGACCTTGATCGTGCCAAGGTTGGTTCCGCCGGACGACAGGTCGGTGCGGATCTGCACCTTCTTGATATCGGCGTTGACCGACCACTTGCTGTCGATGGCGTAGTCGACACCGCCTCCGACCGACAGGCCGAAGCTGTCCTTCTCGATCGACAGGCCCGCGGGCAGGTTGACGCTCGAGAAGCGCGTGTAGTTCAGGCCCACGCCGACGTACGGCTTGATCGCGCCGAAGTTGCCGAAGTGGTACTGCACCGACAGCGTCGGCGGCAGGTGCTTCAGCGAGCCGATGTTGCTGCCATTGGCACTCACGTCATGCTTCTGTGGATAGGTCAACACCAGCTCGGCCGCAAGACTGGGCGAGAAGAAATACGTGATGTCGACTTCCGGGATCGTCTTGTTGCTGACGCCGATGTCCAGGCCTGCGATGTCGTCCTTGTTGGCCGTGTCGAGGTACACGACGCGGCCACGCACCAGCAGGTCGCCCGCCTTCACCGCCTGGGCCTGCGCCAGCAACGGCATGCCGGCCAAGGCGACCGCCACGGCGGCCAAACGATGAATTCGCAGCACTTTCATGTTCACTCCTTCTTAGGGGTCGTTGAGAAAACTGCCCCATTGAAGGCGGCCGCTGTCGTCCGGCTGTTGCGCTGCAGCAAACGGCGCAACGGTCGTTGCGGCCGTGCGACATCGCTTGTTCGCAGCGCGCCAAAAGGCTTGACGACATGAGGCAATCGAGCAGGCGCAAGCGCATGGTTGAGGTCCATGTCCATTGCGATCGCGCCTTGAGCCAGCGCAATCGTCAGCGGCCCTGCGAGATCTAGAAAGCACGGGTCATCTGGTGATCCATCCGGCTGCGCCGAACCGATGAACATCAACCCATGAAGGAGGTCCACATGTCCCAACGAGCATCGAAAACGGGCAAGCGCCCGGAACTGGCCCAGGCCGTCGACAGCGTGAAAGAAGCTGCCCAGCACGTGCGCAACGCCGTGCAAGGCAGCATCGGCGAGGTGCGAGGCGCCGCCACCGCCGAGCTGGCCCGGGTGAAGGCCTCGGCGCTCAAGACGACCGGCGCCGCACAGGAGAAGGTCGAGTCGGTGCTGAACAAGGCCGAGGATCGGCTGCACAAGTTGATCGCCAAGGCGCAGAAGGCGCTCGACAGCGCGGTGCGGCAGGCGGAGAAGCGCTATCCATCCGCCGCGGCGAAGAAGAGCGCAGCCAAGAAAGCCGGGCCGGCGAAGAAATAGCCGGCGGCGAAGTCCGCGCGGCGGGTTCTCCGCCGGTATGGCACTGCATGCCTAACGCCTTGGAATGTTGACCACGGGTGGCGGGCTGGTCATCGATACGCCCAGCGTTCGTGCGGCCTTGTGGTCCGTTCGTTGCCTTGTCGCGCCGGCTCCGCTAGCATTGCGGCCATGCGTTCGATCGCCATCACTGCTCCGCGCACGGCCCGCGTGACCGCCATGGTCACCGGTTGTCCGCGCGTGCTTGGCGGTTGTCCGCGCGTGCTTGGGTCGTGGGCCGCCACGGGGACAGCGCCCCGCCAGCCGGCCGCACATTCCTGAGCCCGGCGATCCCCCTTTCCACCCCATTCGCGCAAGACCTCAGATCGCCGGGCCTCGAGCCTGCGCTTGGGTGCGCCCGGCCCGCCGCCGCGCGCGCCGCACCGCCTGAAGGTTGAACCATGTCTTCCGTGTTGGATTTCGATCGCACGCTCACCGATCTGGACCACGTGCGACTCAAGAGCCTGATCCGTCGCGACCAACGCGAGCGCCTGCCCTCGTCGAGAACGCAGCAGATCGAGAACACGCTCGATGCCTGCGCCGTGGTGCCCGCGCGCCATGTGTCGCCCGACGTGGTGACGATGCATTCGCGGGTGCTGCTGCTCGACCGAGCCAGTGGCGAGCGCAACCAGGTGACGCTGTGCTACCCGGCCGACGCCGAACCGGCCGAGGGCTTCATCTCGGTGCTGTCACCGCTGGGCTGGAGCCTGCTCGGCCTGCACGCAGGCCAAGTGGCACGCTGGTCCACGCCCACCGGCGGCGAGCGCTCGGCCGAGGTGCTGGCGATCCTGTTCCAGCCCGAGGCCAGCGGCGACTTCTCGATCTAGTCGTCGTTCCCGCTGCACCACTCGGCCGCAGCCCTGCGGCCCCAGCACCTGCCCGATGACGGCGGCCGCGAGCGCCTGCCCGCACGCGCCGCAGCTTCCGCGCAGCAACCGATTGAGGAGAGACCCATGATGCCGATCGCCACGATCCTGGTGGCCACCGATTTCTCGCCCGATGGCAACAACGCCCTGCGCCGCGCCGCGCTGCTGGCGCGCCAACTCGACGCCCGCCTGACGCTGCTGCACGTGGTGGACGCGGCCGGCTTCAAGCCGCTGCGCGAGTGGTTCTCGCGCCCGCTCGACATCGACCTCAAGGCGGCGCAGGCGCGCGCCACGCTGCGCCGGTTCTGCGCCGAGATTGCGGGCCGGCACGACGTGAGTTGCACGGTGGAGGTGCGCGTGGGCGATCCGCACGAGCAGTTGCTCGCCGCGTCTGCGAAGGCCGACTTGCTGGTGCTCGGCCAACGCGGCCGCAACCCGTTGAAGAGCCTGGTGATCGGCGGCACGACCGACCGCATGCTGCGCACCAGCCGCACGCCCGTGCTGGTGGTCAAGCGCAACGCCGATGGGTTCTACCGGCGCGCCCTGGTGCCGGTGGACCTCACGCCGCACGGCGACGCCGCGGTGCAGGTGGCCGCCGCCGTGGCGCCAAATGCGGTGATCGAGGTGTTTCACGGCCTCGATTCGGCGCGCGAAGCCGTGCTGCGCGAGGCCGACGTGACCCAGGCGATCCTGCGCCAGGCCAGGGCGCGGGATGAAGCGCGCGTCCACGCGCGCATGCGCCGCAGCGTGGCGCGCGTGGGCCTCGATGGCGGACGCGTCAAGTTCTCGCTGACACATGGCACGCCGGTGCCTTCCACGCTGCACAAGCTGCGCGCGTTGGGGGCCGACCTCGTGGTGGTCGGCAAGCACGGCGAGTCGGCCGTGGCCGATTTCCTGTTGGGCAGCGTGAGCCGCCGCCTGCTCGCCAAGGCCGATTGCGACACGCTGATCGTGCCGCGCGCCACGCGTGTGCTGTGGCCGGTTCGCCGGTCGCCGTTTGCGCAAGGCCACTTCACGGCCGCCGTTGAACAACCCGGGAGCGTGACATGAAGAACGGCTTCATTCCATGGTCCGAGGCCCTGCTCGAGGACGCGCTGCGGTGGCAACGCGCCGCGTGTTTTGCGCTGGGATGCCTCGAGCGCGAGCACCGGCTCAACGTCGATGCGCTGATGGCGTACTGGCTGAACGCCTGGCCAGCCGGGCACCGCTTTGCCGCTAACCCGGCTCGCCCTGCCACGCCGCAACGATCTCGCGATGCTCCTCGATCCGCGTCAGGAAGCTCTCGCGCAATGCGGCGTCGTTGATCGTGCCGGCCTTGCTCTGCAGCAAGGCGTGCGCCCGATCGATCACTGCGCGGGCACGCGGGTCGCCCGCCGAGCGCAGCACCTGGTGGCACGTGAGCAGGATCGGCTTGAGATCGGCGCCATCCTGCGCGCCGGTATCCAGCACGGCCAGCAGCCGTTCCACCAGGGCCATCGCGCCTTCGATGTCGGAGGCTGCCAGCGCCGCCCTGGCTCGACCGGCCAGCGCGTCGTGCTGCATGCGGTGGCCGATCTCGGCGGCCACCGCCGCGGCGCGTTCAAACGCCGCGGCCGCGGCCGGCAGGTGGCGCAGCGCCAGCTCGGCCTGGCCGACGCACAAGAGGCTCTGCGCTTCGTAGTCGCGCGCATGCACGTGCTGCGCGATCTCGAGCGACGTGCGGGCCACGGCCAGCGCCTGCGCGGCGTCGCCCTGGCGCCGCAGGGTCTGCGACAGGTCCGTCAGCGTCCCGCATTCCATGGACCGCGCACCCGCGCTGCGATACAGCGCCAACGAGCCTTCCAGACATTGGCGCGCCCGGGCCAGCTCGCCAAACCAGAGCCAGTCGCCGCCCACGTTGGCCAGCGCGATCGCTTCGCCCTGCAGATCGCCCAGCCCGCGCCAGATCTCCAGATCCTGCAGGTCCAGGCCGAGGCCCGTGACCTGGTCGTCGCGCAACGACGCGATGTACGACAGCGCGTTGAGGAACACCCCCTCGGCGCGGCGCAAGCCGTGGGCACGAGCCTCGGCCAGGCCGTCGCGGGCCAGCGCCTCGCCGGCTGCCAGCTCGCCCAATGAGGCCAGCGCGTCGGCCAGCAGGCGTTGCGCCTCGAGCCGGTTGCTCACATCGCCGGCACGCTGCGCGAACGCCAACGCGCGGCGCGCCTCGGCCTCCTGCGCACGATGGTCGGCCATGCGCATCGCCAGCGAGCTGCGCCGCCGTGCGGCATAGGCACGCCGGCCGTCGTCGTCCAGCGCGTCGGCCACCTGCCGCAGGCCCTCGAGCGCCTCCTGCTGCTCGGCACGCTGGCCCAGCAGGTTCAGCACGATCTCGCGCACGTGGAGCAGCCGCCAGCGCAGCGCGAGCGCATCGGGTCCCGGCGTCGCGGCGGCGTGGTCGAGCAGCGACATCGCGCGGGCCACGTGGCGCAACGCGAGGTCGTGGTCGTAGCGCGCCCTGGCGTGCTCGGCGGCTCGCGCCAGGTACTCGCAGGCCTGCGCATCGTCGCCGGCCAGCTCATGGTGCTCGGCGATGGCACCGAGAAAGTCGCCCGCGCGCGCGCCGCTGAGGCCGGCCAGCCACGCGGCCGCTCGCGCGTGCAGTGCACGCTTGGTGCGCTTGAGCACCGTGGCATAGGTGACCTCGTGCAGGATCTGGTGGCTGAACGCGTACTCGCGCATGCCCTCCAGCGCGGCGTTGGGCCGTGGCGGCGTCAGCCCGTGGTGCACCAGCGCGGGCAGCGCCGCCGGCGCCTGCGCGTCGAGCGCGGCCAACGCCTGATCCCAAAACACCGGGCCGATCACGCTGGCGCATTGCAGCGCCTGCCGCTCGGGCGCCGGCAGCCCGTCGAGGCGCGCTTGCAGCACCCCGGTCAACGACGCCGGCACCTGCGTGGCGAGCAACTTGTCGGGGCGCAGCGTCCACTGGTCGCCGGCGGTGGCGATGGCGCCCCGGTCGACCAGCATCTTCACCAGTTCTTCCATGAAGAACGGGTTGCCCTCGGCCCGCGCGGAAACGAGCTCGCTCAATGCGCTGCGCGCATCGGACAGGCTCTTCAGCAGTTCGTCGGCCAGTTGCCGGCTCACCGCGGCGTCCAGCGGTTTCAGATCGATGCGCTGGTGCACGTCGGCTCCCCAACCGGGGCGCCGCTCGAACAGCTCGGGCCGCGTCAGCACGATCAGCAGCATCGGCACGTCGGCGTTCGCCACCGCCAACTGCTGCAGGAAGTCGAGCGTGCCTTCGTCAGCCCAGTGAAGGTCTTCGAGCTGCAGCACCACGGGCAGGCGGCCCGCTTGCGCGAGCCGGCGAAACACCAGCGCCGCCGAATGCAGCCCGCGATGGCGGATCTGCCGCGGGTCGTCGACGATGCCCTTCACGTGGCGGCTGTGGCTCCAGTCGATGCCGAGCAGGTGACCCAGCACGTGGGCATGCGCCTGCGCGAGGTCGGCGCCATCGTCAGGCTCGAACAACGGCACGATGGCCTGCTCGAACTTGGCCCTCGCCACCTCGAGCGTGTCGTCGTCGGCGATCTGGAATCGCCAGGCCAGCATGTCGCGCAGCAGCCCCAGCGGCTGGCTCTGCGTCTGCGGCGTGGCACGGCCGCGAAAGATGTAGAAGCTCTCGGGTCGCGCCTCGGACCAGGCCTCGAACTCGTACAACAACCGGCTCTTGCCGAGGCCGGCCTCGCCGACGACGGTGACCATCGCGAACCGGCCGTCGGCGTACAGCCGCTCAAACGCTTGTTGCAGCAGCCCGAGCTCGGCATCGCGCCCCACCATGCGCGTGGCCACGCCCTCGATGCCGCGCGTGCCGATGTGGAACGAGCGCGGCTTGGCACGCACGACCAGGTGCGTTTGCAGCGGCTCGGCGAGGCCCTTGACCGCCAGCGGCGGTGGCGACTCCACATCGAACATGCCGCGCACCAGCGCATAGGTGTCGTGGCTGATGCGCAGCCCGCCGGCCGGCGCGGCCTGCTCCATGCGCGCCGCGATGTTGACCGCGCTGCCGCGGATGGTGCCCTCGGCATCGACACCGCCGCCGAGCAGCACGCCGCCGGTATGGATCCCCACGCGCACGTCGAAGCCCGCGTGGCCGTGGCTGGCCTGCACCTCGTCGCCGAGCGCGCGGCCGAGCTCCAGCAACGCGAGGCCGCAACGAACCGCCCGCTCGGCATCGTCTTCGCGCACGTCGCCGGCGCCGAACACGGCCAGCAAGTTGTCGCCGGCGTACTGCAGCACCTTGCCGTGGTGCGCCTCGACCAGCCGGGACGCACGCGCCAGCGCACCGTCCATCACGGCGCTGATCTCCTCGGGATCCAGCTGCTGGCCGAGCGTGGTGGAACCCACCACGTCGAGGAACAGGATGCTGACCTGCTTGAGCGCTTGCGCCGGCTCGGGCTCAGCAGGGCCGTGCAGGGCCGCGAGCTTGGCGCGCGCGGCGGCGAGCAGAGGCTCGACGGCGGTATCGCCCAAGGTGGCCCGCAGGCCCTCCAGGGCGGTGATCGCCGCTTCGAGCTGCTGCTGCTCGGGGGACATCGGCGACGAGCATATCGCGCCGGCCCCGCGTGTGCGTCTGCGTCAGCGGCGGAAGCCGCCGCGGTAGCCGCCACCACCGGCGTCTCTGCGCTCGCCGCCGCCGAAGCCGTTGGACTCCCGGGGACGCGCCTCGTTGACCACCATGTCGCGGCCCTCGACGATCTTGCCGTTGAGGCCGCGGATCGCCGCCTGGGCCGCATCGGAGGTGTCCATCTCGACGAAGCCGAAGCCCTTGGAGCGGCCGCTGTCGCGGTCCATCATCACCTTGGCGGATTGCACGGCGCCGAACTCGGCAAAGCGCTCTTGCAGCGAGCCGTCGGTCATCGAATAGGCGAGGTTGCCGACGTAAAGTTTGTTGCCCACGGAGGGCTCCTTTCAACGAAATGCGTGCACAGAGGCCGAGATCGGCTTGCGACGCGAGAAAATGAGCAGCACGCGCGAACGCGCGCCGCTCAACGAAAACTGCGACGCGCCTGCGGCCGCGGCCCTGTGCCGCGCTGGTCGAGGTGGCGGAACGTGATACGGCCCTTGCTCAGGTCGTACGGCGAGAGCTCGAGCGACACCTGGTCTCCCGCGAGGATGCGGATCGAGTGGCGGCGCATGCGGCCCGCGGTGTAGGCGACCAGCGTGTGCCCGTTGTCGAGCGTGACGCGGAAACGCGAGTCGGGCAGCACTTCGGCGACCTTGCCGCGCATCTCGATCAAGTCTTCCTTGGCCAATCAGTTCTCCTGGGGTTGGACGAGCGCGCTGGCGTGCGCCACGCCGTGCTCCACGGCATAGCGCCGCGCGCTTTCGCGCGAGTTGAAACGCGGCACGAAGCGCAACACGCGGTGGTGCGTGGAGTGACCCCTGCCGCTGCGGATGACCGCCGACGCGGCAAAGCGGCCGCTTTCGGTGGCGGTGACGAGCGGTGAGACCACGAATTGGCCCACCGCGATGACGGTGTCTGGACTGTTGATCATGTGCAGGGCCGCCTCGCGCGAAAAAGAGGCGGGCCGGTCGCTGAAGACCGGAATCAAGAGCTCGCCGAATGGAGAAGCTGACTGCCGCAGGCGATCGGATGGGCCCGATCAAAGGGGCGTGGCAGACGGCAAGTGTGATGCCGTGGCCGTGTCAGTCGACAACTGCCGCGTGGGTGAGCAACCGCGGCAAGAAGCCGGGATTGTACTCGACCGTGTCTGTGTCCATCGAGTGCGAGGGCCAGAGCGACGATCGCTTCAGCCGCCCAAGGGAGGCGCGACCGCTACTGCAACGCTGCGCGCAGCCCGGCGATCGCGCGGCGCAATGCGGAGCCCGGGCCGGCGCCGGTCGTCGTGGCCAACGACTCGGCCTCGTGGAGCGCACGTTGCGCTGCGTCCACGGCGCCGCGCTTCAACTCCGCATGCCCGCGAATGCACAGCAGCTTGCCGAGTTCCATCGGGTCGGCCACCTCGCGCAGGATCGACTCGCCCTCGGCCAGCATCGCCACGGCTCGTGCGACGTGCCCTTGCTGCACCTGCAGATCCGCGAGGGCGCCGATCGCCGCCGCTTCGTGACGTCTGTTTCCCACCTCGCGGTGCGCCGCCAGGGCGGCTTGCAGGTGCTGCTGCGCGTCGTCGCGCCGACCTTGCTCGGCGTGCAGCAGGCCGAGGTTGCCGAGCACAAAGCCCTCGTCGCGGCGGTTGCCGACTTCGCGGTGGATCGCCAGCGCGGCCTCCAGATGGGCGAGCGCCTCGTCCATGCGGCCCTGATCGCGGTTCGCCACGCCGATGTTGGCCAGCACGATCGCCTCGACCGGCCGGTTGCCGACCTCGCGGTGGATCGCGAGCGCCGCCTCGAGATGCGCCCGCGCTTCATCCAGGCGCCCCTGCTCGTAATTGAGGATGCCGAGGTTGCCGAGCACGCTGCCCTCGCGGGTGCGGCTGCCCACCTCGCGGGCAATCGCCAGGGCCTGCAGGTAACTGGCCCGCGCCTCGTCCATGCGACCCTGGTCGCACAGCAGATTGCCCAAGTTGCCGAGGACTGTGCCTTCGCTGCTGCGGTTGCCGATCTCGCGGTGGATCGCGAGTGCGGCGTCGTAGCACGACCGCGCCGCCTCGGCGCGGCTCTGCTCGCCGTGCACGTTGCCGAGGTTGGCGAGGATCATGCCCTGCAAACGAACCTGGCCGACCTCGCGCTGGATCGCCAGCGCCGCCTCGTAGCACCGCTGCGCCTCGTCCATGCGGCCCTGCTCGCCGTTCAAGTTGCCCAGGCTGTACAGCACCAGGCCCTCGTGCCGGCGGTCGCGCAAGTCGCGCGCAAGCGCCTGCGCCTGCGCGAGCCCTGCGGCCGCGTCGTCCATGCGTCCGGCGCGCCATGCGGCCTGGGCGCGAGTCCACAACGCCTTCACGCGCAGCGGCGGCGTGAGGGCATCGAGCGCCAGCACCGGGTCGCCCAACGCCGCGCCGAGCGCGTACGGGCCCTGCAAGTCCAGCACCTCCCACGCCGCGCGGAAGGCGGCCACCGCGGTGTCGCCATGGCCGCGGCCGGCTGCCCGGCGGCAGGCGGCGACCAGATTCTCGAGCTCGAGCGCGAGCAAGCGCCGCTTGCGGATGCCGCCATGGCGGTACAACGATTCGATCGCGTCGTCGGTGCCAAAGCCGGCAAAGTAGCGCTCGTGCCGCTGCTCGGCCGCATCACGCGCCGCGGGTCCGCTGGCCGGGAGCTTCTCGGCCGCGTACTCGCGCAGGTTCAGCAGCATGCCGAAACACGGTTCCTCGATGCCGTGGCGCGCCTGTTCAGCCGGGACCCAGGAGCGCAGCAGGCTCTTGTCAACCAGCGCCTGGATCGCGTCGATCGTCTCAGGTGCGTCAGGCCAGGCCCGCAGGTCGAGCACGCGCTCGGCCGCCTGCAGCGTGAAGCGGTGTTCGAACACCGAGCACTGTGCGAAGGCGGCCTGCTCCCACGGCGCCAGCAGATTCCACGACCAGTCGATCGCGGCCCGCAGCGTGGCCTGGCGCGCGGCAGCGCCGCGGGCGCCGGCGAGCACCCTGAAACGATCGCTCAGCCGCTCGACCAGTTGCGCCGGCGACAACACGCGCGTGCGCGCCGCCGCCAGCTCGATCGCCAGCGGCAGGCCATCGAGCAGCCGCACCACCTCGGCCACCGCCGCGCGGTTGCCCTCGCCCAGCATGAAGTCGGCCTGCTGCGCCCGCGCGCGCTGCACGAACAGCTCGATCGCATCGCTGCCCACCGGCAGCGGGTCGAGCGCGACCACCGCCTCGCCGGGCAACTGCAGCCGCGCGCGCGAGGTGACGATGAACGCGGCCTCGGTGGCGCGGCCGAGCCAGCGGCCGAGCGACGCCACCGCGTGCTCCACCACCTGCTCGAAGTTGTCGAGGATAAGCAGACAGCGCCCACGGCCGGCGATGGCATGCCCGAGCTGCAGCCCCGGCTCGGCCCGGCCGAGCGGGATGCCCAGCGCGACCGCCACCGCGGAGTGGATGTCGTCGATCGAGTGGGCGTCGCTCAGGTCGCAGAAGTAGACCCCGCCCGGCCAGTCGCCCAGCCAGGTGAGGCCGTAGCGGCGCACCAGGCGCGTCTTGCCGGTGCCGCCCGGGCCGAGAACCGTGAGCAGCCGCGCGCCGGCATCGAGCCGCTGCGCCACCATGCGCAACTCCGACGCGCGGCCGACGAAGGCATCGGGCTCGCCCGGCAGGTTGTTGCGGATCGCGCGCAGCGGCGACCAGTGGTCACCCAGCTGCACCACGCGGTACGCCTTGTCGGTGTCGGGCGGCGGCGCGAAACCGCTGAAACCCTGCACGCCGACCTCGAAGATCTCGATCGGCGCCTCCACGCCCTTGACGCGATAGTGCCCATGGCTCTCTACCACGGTGCCGTCGGGCAGTGCGTCGCCGAGCGCGGTGCGCGCCGCGGCGCTGAGCAGCGTCTGCCCGCCCGCCGCGAGCGCCATCACGCGCGCGGCGAACGGCTTGGCCAGACCCTCGACCTCGACCGGCTTGGCGCCGCGGGCGATGTCCTGCGCGCGGTTCTCGCGCAGCACGACCGGGCCCACGTGCAGGCCGACGCGGGCGCGCAGCTGCAGCTCGGCGAGCGCGGCGTGATAGTCCAGCGCATAACGCAGCGCATCGAGCGGTGCGTCGAACAGCAGGAAGAAGCCGTCGGTGCGATCGATCTCGCGCCCGTGATGACGCGCCAGCAGGTCGCGCGCGCGCCGATCGTGCTCGGTCCAGAGTTGTGCCGCAGCCGTGTCGCCGATCTGCTCCACGCGCAGCGTGCTGTCCACCACGTCGGTGAAGAGCAGCGCACTGTCGGCCATGGGGCGGATTATTTCTGCGCCCGCGTCCCGCGGGCTCGCGTGCCCTGCTCGGCGGTCACACCGCACTCGGACATTCGATCAACCGCAACCGCGAGCGACAGGGTCATGGCTGCATCGCAGCGACCTCGAGGTCCATCACCCGTTTGGCCTATCTCGTGCCGGCGTCGAGCGTCTTGAGTTCGCGGCGCATGATCTTGCCGGTGGAAGTCTTCGGCAGGTCGGCCACGAACTGCACGGCCCGCGGCGCCTTGTACGCGGCCAGCTGTTCCCGGCATAACGCAAGGATTGCGTCCGCGTCGGGCGTGGCGCCGGGCTTCAGCACGACATAGGCCTTGGCGATCTCGCCCTTGAGCTCGTCGGGCTGGGGGCCCACGGCCACCATGGCCACGCTCGGATGCTGCGCCACCACGCGCTCGATCTCGGCCGGGAACACCTTGAAGCCGGCGGTGTTGATCATGTCTTTCTTGCGGTCCACGATGAAGATGGTGCCGTCGTCGTCCATTTGGGCCAGATCGCCGGTGTGCAGCCAGCCGTCGGGCTCGATGGTTTCGCGGGTCGCCTTCTCGTTGCCGTAGTAGCCCTGCATCACGATCGGGCCGCGGATCATCAGCTCGCCCACCTCGCCGCGCGGCATGGTCCTGGTGGCATCCTTCACGTCGGCGATGCGTGCCTCCACGTGCGGCAGCGCGATGCCGATCGAGCCGAGCTTGTGCGGGCCGTTGGACGGAAATGTCGTGCCCAGCCCGGCCAGCTCGGTCATGCCCCAGAGCTCGATCAGCGGACAACCGAAGCGCTTCTCCACCTCCTGCATCTTGATGACCGGCATCGTCTGCCCGCCGACGGTGCAGCGGGTCAGCGAGGACAGATCGAAGCGCGGGAGCTCCGGGTGCGCCAGCATGACCATGTACATGGTGGGCACGCCCTCGAACATCGTGGCCCGGTGTTCCTGGATGCTCGTGAGCGTATCCAGCGGATCGAAACGCGCGTGAAGCACCAGCTTCAGGCCGTAGAGCAGCGCCCCGTTGAAGACGACGCTGCCGTAGACGTGCGGACAAGGCAGCGCCGTGACCACCGTGTCCAGCGGCGACTTGAGGTGCATCTGCGCCGTCATGGCCCCGTTGAGCAGGACCGCGCGGTGCGACTGCATCGCTCCCTTCGGATGCCCGGTGGTCCCCGACGTGTAGCCGATGGTCGAGAGCGCATGCGGCTCGACGGCAACGGGCTCGAAATCGGCCGGCTGGGCGAGCAGTTCATCAAAGGCCGTGGTGCCGGCGATGGCGTCGCGCCCGAACACCACTGCGGTCAGGCCCGAGACGCCGGCGTCGAGCGCCGGCTTCACCTTCTCCGGGCTGCCGATCAGTACCTTGGCGCCACAGTCGCGCGTGACGTAGGCCACCTCGGGCGGCGTCAGCATGACATTGATGGGATTGATCACGGCGCCGGCCTTGAGCGCGCCGTAGTAGCTGACGATCCACTCCCACGAGTTGGGCGCGTAGAGCGTCACACGGTCACCCGGGTGCACCCCGAGCCGGACCAGATGGGCCGCCAGCGTGCTCGAGAGTTGGTCCAGCTGGCGGAAGCTGAACGTGCGGCCGCCGGCCACCAGGGCCACCTTGTCACCGAAACGCCGCGCGGCGGTGGGCAGTACCTGCCCGAGCGAGTTGAGCATCACCGGCCTCCGATCTCAGATTGGCGCTGGTGACGCGAAGGTAAGGCGCTGCGCGCGTGGGCCGTCCTAGGGCGGATACCTAAAGACCGGCGAGCCGCTTGGCAGCGGCGCCGCGAACTTCGGCCTGGCCCAACCCTCACCCGGGCAGGCGCCGTGCGCCAGTGGCTTGCGTTGCGCTTGCGCCGTGTCGACATGGCGTTCTTGCGCGCCTTGTCGAACGACAGGGTCGCGTACTACTCGATGGCGCGATCAGCCCGAAGCAGCAGCGAACTGGGCAGCTGCAGGCCGAGTTGCCTTGCGGTCCGCATATTGATCACGAGCTGGAACTTGGTCGGCCGCTCCACGGGCAGGTTGCCCGGTTTCTCGCCCTTGAGGATCTTGACGACATGACCGGCGGCCGAGCGTGCCAGCTCGAAATAGCTCGGGCCGTAGGCGATGAGCCCGCCCGCGTCGGCGTATCCCTCGTACCCGCTGACGGACGGCAGGCTCGCCTTCTGCGCCAATGCCGCGATCCGGCCGACATGAGCCACGAACGTCGGATCGGTCAGGATGTTCACACCCGCAACCCGTGCCTTCGCGATGGCCGTGAATGCCTTTTCGATCGACGGCAGGTCTTGGGCTTCGAACAATCGGATCTCGAGGCCCAGTGACCGCGCAGCGGCCTCGGTCTGCCGAAGCAACTGCGTCTGGAAGACACGATTGGCCGGGTTCCACAGCACGGCCACGCGCTGAATGCCGGGAACCGACTCCTTGAGCAGCTCCATCCACTTGCCCGCCGTCTCGGCATTCATCGCCGACGTACCGGTGACGTTGCCACCCGGCCGCGAGAGATTGCTGACGAGTCCGGTAGCCTCCGGGTCCGACACGCCGACCATCACGATCGGAACGGTCCTGGTGCTGTCCTTCGCCGCGATGGAGGCCTGCGTGACCAGCGCCACCAGCACGTCGACCCGCAAGCCGACCAGCTCGCGCGCCAGCTCGGGAAGACGCTCGAACTTGCCGTGCGCATAACGGGTCTCGATCGCGATGCCCGGCCCTTCGGCATAGCCGTGCTCGCGCAAGCCGGTGCGCAAGCCCGACAGCACCCGCTCAGTGCCTTCGGGCGTGCCGGCGCTGAGAAAACCGATGCGCGGGCCGGCCGCGAGCAACCGCCCGGGCACGGGAACGCACACACCGATGCGCAACAGGTCTCGACGCTTCACGGTCACCTCGCCGGCATGCCACCGACACAGAACGCAAACCACAGCTTACGGGCGAGGCGATCGTCCGCTGCGTTGCTTCATCTGGGGAGCCCTCCTCCATCTGACGGCCCCATCGTATGGCGGGGGCCAGGCAAGTCAATGCAGGTATCAAGCAGCCAGCTCCCCCGCCGCGATGGCGGGTCCGCGCGAGCCACCGAGGTGCTGCCCGCTGCGCGCACCTGAGTGCCGGTCACCAGGCTCGCGTGGTGGCCGATCCTTGCCGGCCCTTGAGCTGGATCCAAGGACCGCGGCGTGCGCGGCCCTAGAGTCGGCGCGTCTGGTCGCCCGTGCGACCGGGCATCGTTGCAGTCAGCTGAAGGAGAAAAGATGAACCACTGCTTCGTCAAGCTGGGCGCTGTCGTGTTCGGTGCTGCGCTGGCGCCGCTTGCGATCGCCCAGGTCAAGGCCGACGGCCAATGGCGCGGCCTGGGCGGCGCATCGCTGTCGATCAACTCGGGCAACACCGATTCGCGCGCGCTCCTGCTCAACGTGGACATGGCGCGCGCCACCGAAAGGGACAAGATCACGCTGGGCGGGATGATCAACTACGCGAAGAGCGAAGACGCCGCCGGCGTCAGCCAGACCACGGCGAACAAGTGGGCGGCCAACGGGCAGTACGACTACAACCTGACTGCGCGCGTCTTCGTGTTCGGCAAGCTCGGCCTCGAGGCCGACCGCCTGGTCGAGTTGAGCCTGCGCACCTCGCTCGCCAGCGGCGCCGGCTATCACCTGATCCAGACGCCCGAGACCACGTTCGACGTGTTTGGCGGCCTGGCCTACATCACGGACAAGTACCGGGTGCCGCAGACGATCGGCGGCGAGACCGACACGCGCTTCGATCGCTTCGCACTGCTGCTCGGCGAGGAATCGTCGCACCAGCTTTCGCAGACCACGACGTTCAAGCAGCGGCTCGAGGTCTACCCGGGGTTGAGCGGCGACAAGGCCGTGATCGCCAAGTTCAACGCCGGACTGGGTGTCGCGATGAGCAGCACGCTCAGCCTCACGGTCGGCCTGATCGACACGTACAACAGCAAGCCGCCCGCCGGCCTGAAGAAGAACGACGTCGGCCTATTCACAGGCGTGAGCGTCAAGCACGGCGCGCTCTGATCGCGGCAGCGCGCGCCGTGCTGGTGGCACGGGCTTTCGCGGCCGCGGCTCGTGCCGCGGCCAACGCGCGTCAGGCCAGCTTGTTCAGCGTGCCGGTGGCCTCGGCCAAAAGGTAGTAGAAGGTCACCCTGCTCTTGCGCGCATCGGCCTTCATCTTGTCGGCGGCGGCCTTGATGCCGATGTTGGCCGCGTCGGCCGCCAGCCCCAGCTTCTTGGCCGCGAAACCATCGCGAATGGTTGCCAATTCGTTGGGATCGGTCGCCGAGACCAGCGACGAATCGGCGCGCTGCAGCGCGACGCCGCAATACTTGACGATCGCGGCCACCGCGGCTTCGTTCACTTCGGCGGTGTACTTCTTGATGTCACCCACGTGATCGGTCATGACTTGCTCCTGGCCGGGACATCCCGGCGCCGCCACTGTGCCGGCACCGTGCGCCGGCCCAGTTGAGCAACGTCAAGGCAACCTCGCCGGAACGCGATCGATCCGCCGAGCCGATCGTGTTCGGCCACGAGCGCAACCCCTGTTCACTATTGAACGGCCGAACGTTCAGCGGTACGCCGCGCCAGGCCGCACGGGCGCACGCTGAAGTGTTCCAATCGCGGCCATGCGAGCCGATGCTCCTTGGTGGCGATCGACGGTTGCGCCAACCAGCGAGGGTGATCGAGTGATCGATTCGGCGTCGGTAGGCCGTCGTGGGTTCGCTGTGGCGCTGGCGGCGGCCTTGGGTCTGCCGTGCGGCGTCGCGGCCCAAGACGCGGCGCGGGTGCGGCGGGTTGGATTGATATCGCCCCATCCCCGTCTCCACGAGGCGTTCCGTGCGGCGCTGCTCGAGCACGGCTGGGCCGAAGGCAGCAGTGTGGAGATCGTGCGCGCGTCGTCGACCGAGACCGCGTTGGCCGAAGCGGTCGCCATGTTGCGTGTGCGGAAGGTCGAGCTGATCGCCGCCTCCGGCACCACCGCCATCCGCGCCGCCCGCGATGGGGCGCCGGACATCCCGATCGTGATGATCAACGCCGGTGATCCCGTGGGCGCCGGCTTCGTGCAGAGTCTGAGCCGCCCCGGCGGCAGGCTGACCGGCACCTCCGCCGCGGGTGAGGAGGTCTTGACCAAGCAGCTTGAACTGCTGCACGAGGCAGCGCCGCGCAGCCAGCGGGTGGGGTGGCTGATGAACGCGGCCAATCCGGCCAACGACTTCTTCCACCGCGTGCTCGCCGAGCGCGCTCGCCAACTGGCGCTGCAGGCCGTGCGCATCGAGGTTGCCAAGCCTTCGGAGATCGGACCGGCGCTCGGCGCGTCGGGCGTGCAGTCGCTGATCGTGCTCGGCGACCCGATGTTCAACTCGCGTGCGGCACACATTGCCGACACCGCGCTGCGCCTGCGCTTGCCGACGATGTTCGGCGCACGCGACTTGGTGGCTGCCGGCGGACTCATGCACTACAACTCGTCGTACGAGTGGCACTTCCGGGCCGCCGCCGGGTTCGTCGACAAGATCCTGCGCGGCGCGCGTCCCAGCGACCTGCCGGTGCAGCAGCCGACCGAGTTCGAGCTGACGATCAACCTGCAGACGGCCAGGGCGCTTGGCATCGCGCTGCCGCAGGCCCTGCTGTTGCGGGCCACCGAGGTGCTTCCCGCTGTCCGCCCCTGAGACCGATGCCGGCGGGCTGCGGAGCCTCTTGCCCGGCGATTGGACGAGACCCAGCACTCACCGCTGCACGCAGCGGGTCACCGTCGCCTGGAACGGCCGCACCACCGGCCAGCCCGTGTCCAGCTGCGCCAGCGGCTGCAGCTCGCGCCACTTTGGATGCCCACTCGCACGCAGCCGCGGCAGTTCGCGACACAACGCGCGTGCCATCGCCGCCAGCTGCTCGGCATCGCCATCGCTGCTCTCACCGGATGCCACCAGATAAGACATCACAGCCGGCGTTGTCGTGGCCGCGCCCTTGGTACCGGCCCGGATGCGCGCCACCGGCGTGCCAAGCGAGTGCAACAGCCTGCGGTCCGCCGGGTGGCGCGGGTCCAGAGTCAACAGACGCAGGCGGCGCGCGATTGCGGGATCGAGCCCAGCCCACCAGGCCAGCGGCTGTGCCTCGACGACGGCCATTGCATCGATCGAACCAAACGCCACCAGCTCGGCCAGCGCCTGATCGGTGTCGAGCCGCGCGGGCGCCGCCATCTCCGCGCCGAAGAGTTGCCGATAGATCTCGCGCACCGTGTGCGACGCATCGCTTTGCAGCGGGCCGATGCTCAAGCGCCGGCCGCGCAAGTCGTGGATGTACTTCAGCGGCGAATCGGCGCTCACCACGAACAACACGGCCTCCGAGAACAACGGCGTCAACACGCGCAGCGGCGGCGCCGCGCCGTGGCTGGCCGCGCGCAGAGCGTCCAGGCGCGCGATGCCCAGACGGCCGGGCGTCTGCAGCCAGGTGAGCGGGTCGGCGCCGGCGGCCAGGGGCTCCACGCGCATGCCGGCGCCGTCGGCGGACAGCACGCCGGCCAGCTCGTGCGTGATGCGTCCATGGCTGCCATCGGTGCTGGCCGCCAGCACCTGGTAGCGCCCGCTTGTGGGCGTTGCGGGCAACGCCGCCGCAGGGGCGGTGGCAGGCGCAGCGACCGGTGCGTCGCCCGGCAAGTTGGCCGGCGCGGCGGCGGGTGCGGGCGACGCGGGTGCAATCGCCACGGGCGGCGCGGCCACCGGCGCGACAGGCGGCGTGGGTTCTCCAGGGAACCACAACAAGGCGGCCGTGGCGACCAACAGCAGCACCGCGCTCCAGACCCAGCTCGTCCGCGGCGGCCGCGCGGCGGCAGCAAGGGCGTGCGAATTCGCTCCGGTGCGCGCCGCTTCAGCTTCAGCCGCTTCGGCCGCTTCGGCCGCTTCGGCCGCTTCAGCCGCTTCCGCCGCTTCCGCTTCGGCGGCCTGGCGCGCCTGCGCCTCGCGGACCGCTGCTGCCTCGGCTTCAGCAAGGGCCTGCGCGCGGCGCCGGGCCTCGGCCTCTCGTGCGGCCTCAATCTGCCGGGCAGCTTGAGCGTTGCGTTCGGCCTCAGCGCGGCGCGCGGCCTCGGCGCGCTGCTGCGCCTCGGCCGCCTTCGCTGCGGCCTCGGCCGCCTGGCGCGCCTGGATCTCCTGCGCCACCTTGGCCTCGGCGGCGGCGAGCGCCTGCGCCAGCCGATGCGCATCGGCCCGTTGCGCGGCCTCGGCTTCCTGCCGCCCCGGGTCCACCGGCGGCTTTTGATCGGCCCGGCGTTCGGCCGCGGCGGGTGCCTTCAGCGGTGGCGCGGCTTGCTGCGTGGGAGGCACGGCACGCAGCACGCGCGCGCCCAGACCGTTGATCAGCGTGCCCAGCGAGGCCTCGAAGTTGCGCTGCTCGTGCTTGGCATCGCGCACCGACTTTGCCGCGCCCGACACCACGGCATTGAGCGAAGCCTTGAAGTCGGCATCGGAGATTCTTCGCCTTGGCACGCTGATGCGCGGCGGGCCGTCCGGCAGCGCTTCCAGCACCCGCCCGCCGGAGCGCGTCTGCAGTCGAAAAGCACGCAGCTCCACTCGCGGAATGCGGGCGCGCAGCGCCTGCATGCGGGGCCAGGCCTGCTCGTCGAGGGCCACCAGAAAGTGCGCGTCGACCGTGGACGCCCGCAGCACGGCGGCCCAAGCCTCGACGAATCGACGCAGCTCGGGGACGCGTTGCGCGCCCTCGAGCAACTGCTCGAAATGATCGAACACAAACAGCAGGCGCGCGCCGCCATGCCGTTGGCTCAGGGCCGACAGGTGCGTGGGCGACAGGGCCGCGCCAAGACCCAAAGGCGCGCGCGCGGGCTCGGGCAGCTCGTCGAGCGAGCGCGCGAGCATATCCAGCGAGCCCGCGTCCCAATGGTCGACGCAGCGCAGCAGTTCAGTCTGGTTGCCGCCGTGGGCGCGCTGGCGCCGGTCAGGGAACGGCACCACCACCTGTGGCGCGCCGCCTGGCAGCGGGTGCTGGTCGCTGGCGCGACGCCGCAGCAGGGGCAGCACGCCCGAGGCCAGCAAGGCGCTCTTGCCGACGCCCGGGGCACCCACCAGCACGGTGAGCCGCTCTTCGCGCAACGCACGCACCAAGACGGGCGCCTCGGCATCGAAGGCTGCACGCCACTGCTCGCGCGGCGTCGACGATGATGAAACGTGCTTCACCCACCACTCCCGCGGCCTGGAACCGCGGCTCTGTGATCTTCACACATTTAGTCTACGCTCTTGCGGGCCACGCCGCCGACCCGGCGTGCGAACGCGTGGCCCCGTTTACCCGCATAGGGCGGCGCGGCGCTGCGCTTGACGCTGCACGAGACACTCCGGCGCGGGCGTTGCCCGCATCGGGCACGCCGGCTGCCCGGAGCCCGTCTGTTGTCAGCCGTGAACCCGCGCCCCCGGCGCGATGGTGGGTGGCGCCGAGTTCAACGCCTCGATGGCCAGGCCTGCGGCCGCCTTGTAGCGCGCCATGAAAGCCTCGCGCTCGGCCGGCGACACCACGGTGTCGATGTGGTCGAACACGCCGCCGCAGCGCTCGTCCACCAGGTTGAGCAGGCCGAACGGGCCGGCGCCGCGGTTGCGCAGCACCAGCGCCGAGACGTCCTTGCACAGCCGCTCGTCGTAGGCGCGCAGCGCCTCGGGCGTGACGCCGTGGCGCAGCATCATCGCGCCCAGCACGCGCGCATCGACGATGGCCTGGCTCGCGCCGTTGGAGCCGGTGGGGTACATCACGTGGGCGGCGTCGCCCAGCAGCGCCACTCGGCCGTCGACCCAGGTGGGCACCGGGTCGCGGTCGATCATCGGGTACTCGAAGACCTCGCGCGCGCCGCGCAGCATCGCCGGCACGTCGAGCCAGCGGTAGTTCCAGCCCTCGAAGTGGCCGATGAACTCGTCGATGGCGACGCGGCGGTTCCAGTCGCCCTGCGTCCAGCCGCCGGCGTTGTCCACCGTGATCTCGGCGATCCAGTTGATCGCGGCCAGGCCGCTCGCCCGATCAGGCAACGAGATGGGATACAGCACCACGCGGTGCCGCGCCGAGCCCACGCCGACGAACGACGCGCCGCTGCGGATGGGCACGCCCGGCGTGACGCCGCGCCACATGATGGCGCCGCCCCACTGGATGGGCGGCTGGCCGGGATGCATCTGCGCCCGCACCGCCGAGTGCAGCCCGTCGGCCGCCACCAGCAGCCGGCCGCGTTGCTCGCTGCGCGAGCCGTCGCGCGATTCCACCAGCGCGATCACGCCGCCTTCCACGGCGCGATACCCGGCCACGCGCTGGCCCAGGCGCACGGCGTTGGGACCCAACCGCTCGCGCACTGTGCGATACATCAGCATCTGCAACTGCCCGCGGTGCACCGAGTACTGCGGCCAGCGGTAGCCGGCCAGCAGGCCGCGCGGCTCGCTGTAGATGTCGTTGCCGTTGCGGCCCACCAGCGCCCACTCGCGCGTTGTGATGCCCACGGCGTCGAGCACCTCGGCGTTGAGGCCGAGGTCGAACAGCTCGCGCACGGCGTTGGGCTGCAGGTTGATGCCCACGCCCAGCGGCTGCAGCTCGGGCACGGTTTCCAGCACCACGCACGGCACGCCGATCTGGTGCAACGTGAGCGCGACGGCCATGCCGCCGATGCCGCCGCCGGCGATGAGGACGGGATCTCGGGAGAGTTCTGAGGTGTTCACGGGGGGCGATTGTCCATGCGGCATCGACCTCCTCTGCAAACGGGCCCGGCGTTCGAGCCGCGACAACGGTCTGCAGTTCTCCTCGACAATGCCTGCGATCGCACCGAACCATCCATGACCGAACCGCTTCTGCGCACGGCGACGCAGGTCTCCACGTTCCTTGGCCAGCAACTGCTCACCAAAGCGAGCGGGTTCTTCTTCGAGCGCGACGAGCGCCTGTATCTCGTGACCAGCCGGCACGTGGTGATCGACGCACCAAGCGCGCACCACCCCGATCGCATCGAGATCGAGGTGCACACCGACGAACTCGACCTCACGCAGTCAACCGGCTTCTCGGTGCTGCTGTACCACGAGGGCCAGGCCATCTGGCGTCAGGGGCGGGATTCGGGCGGTGACATCGACGTGGCCGTGATCGAGCTCGATCGCAGCGCCCTGCCGAGTTCGGCCACCTTGCTTGCATTCACGCCGGCGAGCCTGGAGCACGTGCTCGACGCCGTTGAAGTGGGTTCTTCGCTGCTGATCGTGGGCTTTCCGCTCGGGTTCCACGACACGGTGCACCACCTGCCGGTGGTGCGGCAGGCCACCATCGCGTCGTCGTTTGGCGTGCGGTTTCAGGGCCAGGGCTACTTCCTCACCGATGCGCGCACCCATCGCGGCACCAGCGGCGCGCCGGTGGTGATGCGCACGCCGGAGTCGGAGCGCAGCGACGAAACGCTGCCCTGGAAGCTGCTGGGCGTGCACTCGGCGCGCATGGACATGGCCACGCGCGATCTGCAGCAGGATGAATCGCTGGGCCTCAACTGCGCCTGGTATGCCGACATCCTGATGACGCTCACCGAACCCCGCGCTGCCGAGACGTCGGAGTGAAGGAGCCGGTCCCCCACCGCGAAACCTTCTCGCGAGGCCGAAGTGCAAAGTCCCACGCCCTGGATGCCCGGTGACGATCGCGCGCAGCGCAAGCATGCGCCGGCCACCTTGCGCAACCGCGAGCCGATCGCCGCGGTGCTGCAGGCGGAATTGCCCGTCACCGGCAAGGTGCTCGAAGTGGCGAGCGGATCGGGCGAACATTGCGCTTTCTTCGCGGAGCTCTTCCCCGTCCATGTCTGGCAGCCGACCGATCCGGACCCGGGTGCGCTCGGCTCGATCGCGAGCTGGTGCGCGGGGCTCCACAGCGTGTTGCCGCCGCTCGCGCTCGACGCCACGGCAGCGCATTGGCCGGTGGATGCCGCCGATGCGGTGCTGTGCATCAACATGGCACACATCAGCCCGTGGCAAGCGACGCTCGGGCTGGTAGCGGGCGCACAGCGGCTGCTGGCCAAGGGCGCGCCGCTGATCCTCTACGGCCCGTGGCGCCGCGAGGGCGTGCAGACCGCGCCGTCGAACGAAGCGTTCGACGCTTCGCTCAAGGCGCGCGATCCGCGCTGGGGGCTGCGGCGGGTGGAGGATCTGGATGCAGCCGCCCTCGCACGCGGTTTCGCACGCACGCGGCTGGTGGAGATGCCGGCGAACAATGTGATGCTGATTTATCGCCGGTAGGGCAGTGCCGCGCGGTGTCGCAAAGAGCAATACCCAGACGCCGCTCCCGTTCGGCGACGGGGCCAAGGCAGGCAAGCGAGCCGGCCATCATCTATAGCGCGTTCTACACCGTCAGCGGCACTTCGGGCATCGTTCGCCCCATGACTCGAGCAGAGACCGTGGCCCTGTTGAGCCGCCACAAGCCTGAGATGCAACGCCTCTTCGGCGTGCGCAGCGTGGCGCTGTTCGGCTCGCGCGCCCGCGAAGAAGCAAGGCCGGACAGCGACATCGACATCCTGGTCGAGTTCGATGGCGCGGCCACATCAGCACGTTACTTTGGTCTGCAGTTCTTCCTTGAAGACCTTCTCAGCGCGCCGGTCGATCTCGTGACCACCAAGGCGCTGCGGCCGCAGTTGCGCCCATTCATCGAACGCGATGCGGTCCATGTCTGACGCCGCAGCGCCGCGCGAATGGCGCTTCTACGTCAACGACATGATCTCGTTCTGGGATAAGGCGCTCGCCTACACAAACGGCCTCGACCGTTCGACGTTCGGCTCCGACCCCATGCGCTGCGACGCGACATTGCGCAACATCGAGTCGACGTTCCGACTCGCGCCCCATCGGCAATTCTGATGACTCGCTGGTTGACGCCGCCTGCGACCCAAACAGTGCGCGAGGTTCATCGCTGGTTCGCGCTTCCAACCGCCGGACACGCCTTGCCTGCTTCCATTCCCTCTCTTTCGGGCGTAGGCTGCGCCACCCCCCAGGCAGGTCCATGGGTTCCAGAGCACGACGAGGCCTATTGCGCAAGCAACACGCCGCCGCGCCCGGTGTCAACAGTTCTGGAGACTCGCATGAAGTTCATCAGCAGCTGGACAGTGCCCCAGGGTTCCTTCAATGCCGCCGTCAAGCGCTTTCTCGAGACGGGCGGCGCGCCGCCTGCCGGCGTGAAGATGCTGGGGCGCTGGCACGGCATGAACGGCCAGGGCTTTGCGATCAGTGAGTCCAACGACCCGAAGGCCATGTACCTGTGGCAGGCGCAGTGGGGCGACCTGCTGCCGATCACGGTCACTCCCTGCGTGGAAGACGAAGACGCCGGCGCCGTGATGGCGTCGCTCGGCAAGCGCTGAGCGCTGGCCCGATGCCATGGGCGAGCGGCGGCCGCGCTGCTCGCCTGGCGGGGCCCTCCCGCCGCGATGGAATGGGCTGGTGGCAGGCATAGTCGGCGACCAACGCAGCACCAAGAGCCACCATGCACAAGCGCCGCTTCATTCAAGCCGCCGCGAGCGGCACAGTCACCGCCCTGGCGGCGAGCCCGCAGCGCGTGGCCGCGCAGCACGGCCCGCCCACGTTGCGTGGCCCGGTGCTGCTCACCGTGAGCGGACCCATCGGCCGCGGCAACCGCGGTGCCATCGACGGCGCGCTGGACCAGATGATGGTCAAGCAGAAGATCGTCTTCACGCGCGCCCACGTGTGGGACTTTGCAGCGCTCGCCGCACTGCCTGCGCGCACCATCAGGCCCACGCTCGAGTATGACAACCAGGCGCACACGCTGAAAGGCCCGGCACTGATGGACGTGATGAGCGCCTGCGGCGTGAAGATCAGCGACAAGACGGCGTTCGTCGTGCGCGCGGTCGACGGCTATGCAGCGCACCTGCCGGCGGCCGAGGCCACGCGGCGGCGCTTCATCGTGGCCACGCATCTCGATGGGCGGCCCTTGGCGCTGGGCGGCCTGGGTCCGCTGTGGGTGGTGTACGACGCCGACCGCTTTGCCGACATGGCCGCCAAGCCGGTGAACGAGCGCTTTGGCAGCTGCCCGTGGGCGACGTATCACATCGAAGTCAAGGCGTAGCAGCTCGGCAGCGGGCAACAGCCTCAGAAAAAGCCCAGCTTGGCCCCGTTCTGCGTGCGCTTGTCAATCTCCATCGCCGCGACGCAGCTTCCCTTGGACTTCTGCAGCCGTTCGATGTCAGCGACCGAAAGGTCGCCATGCTTCTGCTCCGTGCGCGTCATCGCCGACCTGATCTGGAGCATCTTGATAGCCGCCATGACCTTTCCGTCGCACTCATCCTTGGATTGCGCCCAGACAGCAGCGGGGACATTTCCAAGCGACAGGATCAGTGCCGCGACAAGTGCTCGTTTCATGCTGAACTCCTCCGGCTGAGACATCGGCCCGCTGTGTTGCGGCGGCCCCCGAGAGGGTTCAAAGTGCCCTCGACGCCCACAGCGTGACTGCACCGGGTCACTGAATGGTGCGATCGGCTCGCGCCATCACACTCCCGCGGCGTGGTGCGACTGGTGGCACTGACGGGCGTGGTGTAGGGCCGCCCAAGCGCCGCGCACCAGAGGGCACGGGTCCGGTCGTGAACAGCGCTCTGTTCAATTTCTTCAGGGCACTTGGCTCGCCTCGACCCGAGCGACAGAATGCAGCCACTCAACCGTCGCATCGGAGGGGACATGCCGACACGCTCCGGACTCCGGCTCTACAGTCACCGTTCGATCGCGGCCCTGGCTGCAGTCGGCGCGGCATGCGCACCGCAGGGCTTGACGGCGGGCTCGCCGTCCGCGGTGTCGTTCGATCCCACGCTCGATGCACGCGTCATTTGCCGCAGCATCCCCGGTGCTCCGCCGGCGCTGCTGCGCGGGCTGGTGCTGGTGGCCAAGACCGAGACGCAGCCGTTTCAGGCGGCGCCAATGCAGGCGGCCGCGGGTGCGGTGCCGCTGTACCCCAACCTCGGCAACCTGCAATTCAAGGTCACCACGAAGAGTGCGAAGGCGCAGGCCTACGTGAACCAGGGCATCCGGCTGGCCTTCGGCTTCAACCACGCCGAGGCGCAGCGCGCGTTCCAGGCCGCACAGAAGCTCGACCCCGATTGCGCCATGTGCGCCTGGGGCGAAGCGTGGGTGCTCGGCCCCAACATCAACGCGCCGATGATGCCCGAGGCGGTGGCGCCGGCCTGGGCCGCGCTCATGCGGGCGCAAGGGCTCAAGGAGCGCGCCACGCCCAAGGAGCGCGCGCTGATCAACGCGCTGGCCCAACGCTATGCACAACAGCCGCCGGAGTCGCGCGCGCCGCTCGACGCGGCGTTTGCCGACGCGATGCGCGAGGTGGCGGTGCGCTTCGGCGACGACGACACCGTGCTCACGATGTTTGCCGAGAGCGCGATGGACACGCAGCCGTGGGACTACTGGGAGGCCGATGCAGTCACGCCCAAGGGCCGCACGCAGGACATCGTCGATGCGCTGGAGAAGGTGCTCAAGCGCAATCCCACGCACCCTGGCGCGATCCATCTCTACATCCACGCCGTGGAGGCGTCGACCACGCCCGAGCGCGCGCTGCCGTACGCGCGGCGCCTGGGCGCGCTGGTGCCCGGCGCCGGGCACCTGGTGCACATGCCGGCGCACATCTACTACCGCGTGGGGCTGTACCGCGATTCTCTGGCCGCCAACAAGACGGCCATCGCGGTGGACGAGCGCTACTTCAAGACGTCGCCGTCGGATCCGCTGTACAAGTCGGCCTACTACCCGCACAACATCCACTTCGTGATGGTGTCGGCGCAGATGGGCGGCGACGGGCGCACCGCGCTGCAGGCCGCGGCCAAGCTCGACGCCTCGATCGCAGTCGAAGTGGCCAAGCAGTTCTCGATCCTGGAGCCGGTGAAGGCCGCGCCTTACACCACGCACGCGCAGTTCGCCGATGCCGACACCATCCTGCGCCTGTCCGCGCCGCCGGCCGAGCTGGCGCTGGTGCGCACGATGTACCACTACGCGCGCGCGGTGGCGTTTGCCGCCAAGAAGGAGGCCGGTGCGGCGCAACAGGAGATCGACGCCGTCGACAAGCTCATCACCGGCACCGACTTCAAGCCGTTCGACACCTGGCAGGTGCCGGCCAAGCCGATCATGCAGACCGCCAAGGCGGTGGCCACCGGCCGCCTCGCCGCCGCACGCGGCGACCTTGATGGCGCGGCCAAGGCGTACGAGGAAGCGATCGCGATCGAAGACGCGCTGCCGTACACCGAGCCGCCGTTCTGGTACTACCCGGTGCGCCAATCGCTCGGCAGCGTGCGCTTGCAGCAGGGCCGGCTCGACGATGCGGAGCAGGCGTTTCGGGATTCACTGGCGCGGGTGCGCAGCAACGGCTGGGCGTTGGCTGGATTGGCCGAGGTGTACCGACGCAAGGGCGACGCCAAGGCGCAGGCCGATGCGCGCCGTCGGTTTGCCAATGCATGGTTCGGTCCGCAGAAGGGGCCGGATCCGGGCAGGCTCTGACGATCGCAGGCCTCGCGTTCGAGGCCAAGCGAAACTCGCCTGCCTTCGACGGCCGAGGCCGCCTGTTGGCTCTGCTAAATGCCCTGGTTCAGACGCGGCTTCCAGAACGGGCGGAACAGCTCGATCTTCGGACACCGGTTCATCACGACCTTCAGCCCCGCGTCCTCCGCCAATCGGGCGGCCTCGTCATTGCGCACGCCGAGCTGCGTCCACAGCACCTTGGCGCCGATGTGGATGGCCTCGCGTGCGATCTCGGGTAGCGCGTCGGAGTTGCGAAACACCTGCACCATGTCCACCGGGCGGTCGATCGCGGCCAGCGACTCGTAGACGCGCAGCCCGCGGATCTCGCCACCGGCCTCGTTGGGATTGACGGGCACCATGTCGTACCCGGTTTCGTGCAGGACCCTGAGCACGCCATAGCTGAACTTCGTCGGGTCCGAGCTGGCGCCGACCATGGCGATGGTTTTCACCTCTTTCAGGATGGTGGCGAGATACGCGGCCGGGTAGTCCTGGTCGTGGTCCATGTGGGTGATGGTGGTCACAGCACATCCTCCTGCAGCCGCGCCGCGGGTTTCAGCTCGTGCGGCGCCAACGGGCTGGCGAAAGGGTTGCGGTAAAGCCGGTCGTGGCTCTCGACACCGACGTCGAACGTGCAGTCGCTCAACGGCAGGGCCACGCACAGCAAGACGTAGCCGTCGGCCAGCTGCCGACCGTTGAGCGCGACGCCGGCGCGCTGGTCGATCTCACCCGCGAGCAGTTTCGCAGCGCACGAGATGCAGCCGCCGTAGCGACAGCCATAGGGCAGCGACACGCCCTGCGCCTCCAGCGCGTCGAGCAGCGGCCTGCGGCGATCGACCCGGAACGTTGCGCCGCTGCGGTTGGCGAGCGTGATCGTCACTGCTTGCGTCTCAGTGGCACCCGGCCGTCCGAAGCCACTGAGCACCCCCTCGGGGGGCAGCGAGCGCAGCGAGCGTGGAGGCTTCATGTCACAACCAGATGTCCGAGGTGCAGTCGCCGCCCGGGTACCGGGTCTCGTGGCAACGCGCGGGGCCGTTCGGCTCCTTGCCGAAGTCGACGAAGAAGCGGGGGTTGATCGACATGCCGCCGCGCTCGGTGTCGCAGTCGACCATCAGCATGCAACCGCCGTTGTGCCGGATCTCGGGGTAGAACTGGTTGTCCCACGTGGAGAACAGCGACGTCGTCACGTACAGCCGCTTGCCGTCGAGCGACAGCTGAATCATCTGCGGTCCGCCGGTGATGCGCCGGCCGTTGACGACCGGGGCCTTGTTCAGCAGGCCGCCCATCCAGACCTGGCCGGTGAACCTGGGGTGCGACGGATCCGAGATGTCGTACTGCCGGATGTCGCCGTGCAGCCAATTGCAGAAGTACAGGAAACGATCGTCCATCGACACCAGGATCACGCTGATCAGCCCGGGCAGCGGAATCGGCCACTCCGGGTGGCGCTCGTTCTCGACGTCGATGATCTTTTCCCAGATCCAGCGGCCGTCGTGCTTGTACCAATGGATGATGTTCGACGACAGCGCGGCGCCGACGAAGCCGTGGCTCGACTCGGGGTTGTGATGAAAGCGCACCTCGAGCGGCACCAGCCCCTCTTCACCGAGGTAGACGCTGTTCTCGACGCGCTTGTTGGCAAAGTCCCAGAAGTGGATCTCGCGGCCGTACTTGAGCTGGCCCACCTCCTCGAGGTCGAAGCCCGGCATGAACGTATTGGGTGCAGCCCACTCCGACGACACCATCACGTTGTGGCGCGGCTGGTACCAGAAGTCGTAGTTGAACTTCATCTTCCCGAGGTCGTTCTCCCAGCGCCCCACGATGTCGAAGTTCTCGTTCAGGTGCAGGAAGCCGCCGGGCGCGTTGCCGCGTGCGTCGCCGAGCATCGAGATGATGATGTCGGAGCCGAGGCAGTGCACGGTGTGCGGGGCCGACAGATTGGTCTTGGCCTTGATCTGCGCGCCCTCGATCACCTTGTGCAGGCGCGGTGCCTTGGCGTCGATGCCGCAGTCGACGATGTGCAGGTTGGACGAGCGCACGCCGGGCACGATGAGGTAGCGCCGCTGCTTGGTGGCATCGTGGTGGCACGACGAGCAGGCGTTCCAGCCCATGTGGTGCAGCTCGTCGCCGATGCCCGGCATCTCCAGCCGGCTGATGACCTGGCTGTAGGTCGGGCTGTCCGGGTCCGCGTCAATGGTTGCCAGGTAGTCCGGCTTCTGGATGCCGGTGCCGATGTACAGAGCCACCGTGTACAGGATCTTCTCGCGAGGCGCCTTCATCGCCTCGGCCGGAGACGCGTACCCGGGTCCGCAGCAGTGCGATCCGCTGTGCTCAGCCATCGTGGCACCTCCTGCTCGCGTGTCCGGTCACGCCGTGACACCCGGTCAGGGTAGCAGTTCCTCAGGCGGTCGGCACCCTCACCCCTGCCGCCACATCCAGCTGCCCGTCCCCCCGCGCGATCCCCTCGTCCAACAGCCTGGCCAGCGCCGGCACCATCGCCAGCGTCTGCCCGGCCGCGCGTTCGGGCTGCGGGCCCAGGTAGATCACCCGGCCGGTCATCGCCTGCAGCGCGCTCTGCAGCTCCCGCTCGACCACCAGCCGGACGATGCCTCGGCCCACCTTTGATCTCGGGCAAGGGGCGTCCAGTGAGGGCTGGCACGATCAAGCGGTTGCGACCCCTGCGAAAGGACCTTGTGCAAGTCATCGGTTCGATCCGCCCATGGCGGGCTGGCTGGACGTTCATCGCCGTGGCCTCACTGCTGGTGGCCTGCATCCCCATCCGCGTGGGGGAGCAGCACGTCACGCCCACGGTGCGGTCGGAGCCGGTCGACGCGCAGTGGGACCCGATGATCGGGCCCGACGTCCACCTGGCATTCGCCTACAAGTTCAAGACAGCGATGCGCCAGCAGTCGGACAAGATCGAATTCGTCGAACCGGACGATATGTGGAAGGCCGCTTTCGCCGAGCAGGGCACCGAGGCCAGGTTGAGCCAGGTTCTGGCGGCACGCTCGGGTGCGGGCGTGGCTGATCCGGGCGTGCGCTTCATCGTCGTGTTGGGACCTGAATCGAAGCCGGTGCGCAAACAGGTGAAGGAAGTCGCGGCTTTCTACTCCAAGTGGACTGAGGAGACGACACGGGAAGCCGTGTTGGTCGGCATCGCAACGCCCGAGCCGGAGCGCATCAAGGTCATCGCCACCGCGGTGGGCGAGGAAAAGGACGGTTGGGTTCCGGACACGCCGCTGATGCTGGCCCGCTTGTACACGACCACCGATACCGAAGAGAGCGCGCTGAATGGCGTGGCCCGGCAGATCGTCGATCGCATCCTCGCGCTCAGCCGCGAGTGGCCCGTCCCGATGCGCGTCGTGGTGTTCGCCCAGAAGGTCGCTCCTTGAGGTTGACCGGCCCGGGGCTTGCCCTGCTGCTGGCGCCGCTCGCCGGCTGCATTGCGGTCTCGCAAAATCCGCCCTACCCGCTGGATTGGCCTGCACCCGCGGCCGAGCGAATCGGCGTCTGCCCGGTGATCTCGGGCAGGTACGTCAACCTGGGGCAAATGCACCTCGAAGCTGGCGCAGCGTGTCCGGCGACCGGCGCGCCCGAGAGAGGGCTGTGGGACTGCAGCCTGCGCCTGACGAACAACCTCGGCCTCGCTGAGGACGGGGCCATGGCCTCGCTCGCGCAACCCGATGGAGACACGCTCACCGTCAGCGTCACCGATGCCAGCGGCGCACCCGGCACTGTGCGGCAGTTGCACAGAGGGCGCGACTTCCAGTGCGACGCGGAATCGCTCTATCTCAGCGACACGCGATCGATGCTCGGCAACCCCGGCATGACGGCGCTCGGCATCCTGATGCTGTCCGGTGGTGCCAACCACCATTCGAGGGCGTTCGCGCGCAACACGGCCGGCGAGCTGGTGATGACCGTGCGACAACGCATGGTCGGGTACCACTTGGTGGTGGGCATGTCGGGCACCATGACCAATCACCTGCGCTGGCGCGCCGCCCCTGCGCCGGCGCCGACTGCTTCGGCACCCACGCCATGAGACGCGCTTGCGCGACCCTGTTGACCCTCGGGGGTTTTGTTGCGCTGGCGATGGGTTGCGTCTCGGTCAAGACCGACGAGTACCCTCGCTATTGGCCGGCGCTGCAGGTTTCAGGGGCCGGCTGCCCCGGCCTGACAGGCTCGTTCGACAATCGCGACGTCGACGAGGCGCAGCCGGTGCCGCTGGCCAAGTGGCTGCTGCAGACCGCCGACTCGCTTCAGGTGGTGCACCGCGTCCAACTGACCGGCCCCGCTGCGGGCGTTCTGCTGCTGCGTCTGCTCGACGACAAGGGCATCGCGTTGCTGCAACGCGAGCTGCGCGAAGGCACCGACTACGAGTGCAACGGCGGATGGCTCGAACGGCGACAACCCGAGCTCACGCTGCTGGGCGTGGTGCACCGTCGCGTGGCGCGGCTGGCGCGCACCACCCGCGGAGATCTGGTGGTCGAGGAAAGCGATCGGGGCGGCGGCGTTGTCATCGTGGTGCCGATGTACGCGTCGTTCCGGACCTGGCACCTTTATCGGCAGCGGGGCGATTGATCGCGTCGCGGCCGCGGCGTGGCCCGCCGCTGCAGCCGCCCCTGCATGCACGCGATCCCCTCGTCCCACCACCTACGGCAAGGTGTTGAGGGAGACCGACGCGGTCGCTGCGTTGGTGCCGTCGCCTGTCGCGGCCACCAGATCGGGCCTGCCATCGCCGTTGAAGTCGCCGGCAGCCAGCCCATCGGGGGCTCCGGCCAGGCTAACGTCGTAATTGGTCATGCCGAAGGAGCCGGCCCCGTCACCGAGGAGGACGAACGCGCGGTTCTCTCGCTGATCGCTGACTGCAAGATCGAGCCTGCCATCCGCATTGAAGTCGACGAGCGCCAGGCCGGTGAGAAAGGCTCCATTCGCGCGATCGAGCACCAGGGTCGTGGCCGAGCCGAATGTCCCCGTGCCACTGCCAGAGAAGACGGCAACGCCGGCTGCGTTGAGCACGCTCGAGTTGACCATCACCGCAAGATCGGTCTTGCCGTCACCATTGAAGTCTCCGACCACCACGGCACCCGGCCGCCCATCAATGACCAGATCAGGGGCGGCCACAAAGCTGCCCGCGCCGTCACCGAGCAGAACCGACACGGTGCCGACCAGCATGTTGGCGACCGCCAGATCGAGCTTGCCGTCGCCATTGAAGTCGCCCGTGGCCACCCAGGCCGGTGTGCCGCCCACCGCAGAGTTCGCAGGTGCACCGAAGCCACCCGCCCCGTTGCCCAGCAGGATCGCGACATGACCGGGCGTGGTGTTGCTGAAGCCGTAGGCCATGGTCACGGCGAGATCCGGCGTGCCGTCGTTGTTGAAGTCACCCACCGCGATCGCCGTGGGATTCAGTTGGCCTGCCAACGCAATGTCGGCTGGTGCGCCGAAGCCGCCCGAACCGTTGCCGAGCAGGATCGAAACGCTCGGCCCGCCAAAATTGGCTACGGCGAGGTCGAGCTTGCCGTCGGCGTTGAAGTCACCGGTGGCCAACGCCCAGGGATTGGCCCCCACCGGGAACGCGGCGGGTGCACCGAAGGCGCCCGCGCCGTTGCCGAGCATGAGCGAAACGCTGGCGTCACTCCAGTGCGACAGCACCAGATCGGGCTGTCCATCGCCGTTGAAGTCGCCCACGGCGATGGCCGTAGAAGCCGTGCCGGCGGGGTAACCCGTCGCGGCAGCGAAGAAGGGCGCCGCCTCGACCGTGGCATCGGGCACCACGACAGGCCCCGCGCTGCGCGGGTCGGCTCCCGCGTAGTACTCGCGGATGTTGCTGTTGCCATCGGCGTCGCTGTCGGTTGCCGCATCGCTCGCGCTGTTCGGGTCGAGCCCGTTGGCGGCCTCCCAGCTGTTGTGCAGGCCATCGTTGTCGTCGTCGCCGATGTCGGCGCCCGCTGGACCGGCGAGCTGCGTCCATCCGACGACGGCGAACTCGCCGATCGGATAGCCACCGCCGAGGTCGAGCTCCAGCCTGACCACCGCGGTCGACAGCGCCGTGGCACGGATGCGGTGCTGCGATTGGCCCGTCAACACGATCTGCCCGCGGTCGGGGAAGAGCTGATTCGGCGTCGCAAAAGCCAAGGGCACGGGCGTGGCGGCATCCACATAGCCATGCACCTGGTCATAGATCCGCCCGCTGACGATCGCGGTGAACGAATTGGGCGACACCCCGTTGTCGTAGCGGCTCGCCAGGACGAGGTTCTCGGTCTTCGACTGTCGCGCCGCCAGGTTGTCGATCGACACGAGGTTCGACGTCAGCGTCTCGGTTTTGCCGGCCAAGTCAACCTGCATGCGAAGGCTTCCACCGCTGTCCACGCTCAGCCCGGTTCCGCGGATCGCGAGCCTCACGAAGCTCAGCGTGAAGTCCGTGGGCACTCCGAAGCCCAGATCGAATGCATCCACGCGCAACGTGGCCGTGCCGTCCAGCGTGCTGGTGTCGACCAGGCAGCCGCTGAAGACGAGTGTCAGCGTCCCGGTGTAGTCGGTGTTGCTGACCGTGCCGGTCGTGTGAATAGAACCCACGCCGTTGTCACAGGGGGCGGTCTCGTCGACAGTGTCCTGCGGCGAGACACGCTCCCCGCTGGCCGACTGCGACCGCTCACGCACCCGGCGACCGAGCCAGAGCGACATGCGGTCCACTCTGCGCCCAGCAGATCGGGCGGCGTCCCCGGAGGTGCCAGTCGGCCCGACGATGGTCGTGGCCGCCTGCTCGTTGCCGAGCAGGTTGGCAACCAGTTTGGACGCATTGAGCGTCGTGATGCTCGCCGCGCTGGTGTTGCCGGTGTAGAGGACGGGCTGCACGGTACTACCGCCGTCGCCGCCATCGCCTCCGCCGCCACCTCCGCATGACACCAAGAAAGCCGTCGATACCCAGACCCACAATGGCGCGATTCGTCGTGAGAGCATGGCGAGGTTCCGGGAATGCTGACCTGCTCAACGTAGCCGAGGAGCGGTCACCTCGCGTTGAGGATCATCAACGCGATGGCATGAAGTGGCTCGCGGGACCTACCTCAGGGCCCTCACCCAGGTACCCGGCGTCCGGCCGCTGGTTGAAGTGCTCGAACAGCTTGAATGCTGCCGCGCGCTCGGGCTGCGGGCTCACCGGCGCAAGGCGCCGGATGGCGCCCCTGTTCCCCTGTTCATTACGAGCGCCACCGCCCCGAGCAGACCGCGCTGTACCGACTGGACAGAGGGCTGCTGTCTCCGTCTGCTTGAATTCGGCGGCGTACGCCGCCTACGGCCCACGCTGCGGCACGGACAGTATTCGCTCCGGCACAGCGTCCGGGATGATTGCCACCGGGCTTTGCTGGCCTTCGGTCAGGCGGTTCACTCCGTCGAGAACAAACGGCCTCAAGCTGCGTGTCGTCACGGCAGGCGTCGAAGGTAAGCTCGCCGCGCCGTTCAACCCCATTACCAACACCTTGGTGAAGGCGCCATTGCCCCAAGAACGACGCTCCAAGGATTCCTGCTTGTCGGTGCTGGATGCGAACACGATCACCGAGTTCTCAGGTGCCGAAATCGCGTTCGCGAAACCAGCTGTCTGCACCGTGGCTCCGCCCAGCACCCCACCCGCAAAACAAGTATCCAGGAACAGCAGCGGCCGCCCCCGCAGATGCGTCAGCGCATCAGAGAAGACACGACCCGGGACGGTCGTGTCGTCCGGCCGCGAAAGCTCGAACTCGTACGGCACGAAGTGGTATTCACCTTTCGAGTTGTTCGTGCCATGGCCGGCAACGAAGATCACCCCGATATCACCGGCCTTGACCTTCTCCCGAAGCCATCGCATCGCACCTTCGATCGCGGGCCGCGTGGCTTGAGCGTCGAGCAGTATCGTGGCCTCGACCGCCTCGTAGAGTTGACCTCGCTGACGCTTCATCACTTCGACGAAGTCCACCGCATCCTTGGCCGGCATCAGGAGCCGGATGCTTGGCTCGGCGTATTTGCTGATGCCGATCGACACCAGGAACAGCGTGCCCGTCGGGCCGTTCGGTTCGAGCGAGCGCACGCCCGATCGATCAACCTGAAAACGCACTGGCTCGGAGGCAAGCTCGCCCACGCGTGCGACCAACTGCACGACGTGAATCTCGCTGCCGACGGTTAAGCTGATCTCACCAGCCTGCTGACCGTCCAGCGTGACGGGCAAGCGCACGCTCATCGGGTCCACCAGGCGTCCGTCGAGGCGCGCCTCCAGTTGAACGCCGCCTGCGGCACGACCCTGACGCAAAGCAAATCGCAACGTGACGGGTCCGGTGCCACGGTCATCGAGACGCAGAGACTCAACCGGCGTCAGAACCGGTGGCGTCTGCAAGTCGACCGGCGCTTGAATCTGGTCAACGGCCGCGGCAGCGCCAATGGTCGGCGCAGGTGCAATCGGTGGAGCCGGCGACTGCCGTGGGGCCGAAGCTGTCGCGCCCGGAGCACTTGCAGCCCGCGCCGCATCGGCCTGCTGGATGGCGAGGCCCGTGTCGGCCGTCTCGAGCACGCGGTCGATCACATCTGGGCGATAGAAGCGGTCGCGGAAGCGGCCCACGGTGAAGAAGTCGGGCAATGGCCCATCGGTTCGGTCGATGAGCCAGCCGACACGCGACTCCACGCCATGGCTCGCGTCATAGTGCCCGCTGGGCATCCACAGCACCCAGCCGTCGCGCATGACGAGGGCAGACAGCAGCAGCTCGCCGTCGCGAGCCCGCCACCAGCGCACGGTGCCGTCACTCATGGTCGTGACGATGAGGCGGCCGTCTGGTGTGGCATTGACCGCGCGGACTTCTGTCGCCGTGCGCATGTCCCATGCAACCCGCAGGGACCGGTCCAGCCGCCGCAGCCCTTCGCTGGTGGCCAGGACCACATCGCCATCGTCACCCACGTAGGTGAGCGCGCGAGACACTTCACCGACGCGCAGGGCGATGGCTTGTCCGCGAACGCGCGGATGAAAATGGTTCTCGAAGTCCTGTGCCGCGTCGATGAGGCCGCGCCGCGCGCGCGGCGTGACGAGCCCATCGGTTCGACCGGCGCCGACCCGACGCGCACCAACCTCGAACGAGATCGGAACGCGCTCGACCCCTTGCGCCCAGCGCACGATGCGCGCATCTGGCGAAACCAGCAACTCGCGCGCGCCCTGTCGGATCAGAAAATTGATCTCAGGCCTGGAGCGCACGGTTGCCACCGGTTCGCTCCCGGTGTGCGCGGTAAATACGCCCCAGGTACCCGCAAAGCTGGCCCACACGACGGCCTCGCCGGCCAACGCGTCTTTGCTGCTGATCGTCGCGGACGCAAGGTCGAGGATCGTGTCTTCGGCCACCGCCGACGAGTGCAGCAGTCGTCCCGTTGCCGCATCGAAGCGCTGAATTCGTCCTTCCACGCGCGGCCGGTGGTCGGTCATGCCGGCGGTCGTCACCACGCGGCCGTCGCTGCTCCACAGCACGGCCTGTGTCACGCTGACCGGCTGCGCGGGTCCGGGCTGCTGCACGTCAAGCGAAGTCCGCAGCGCGTGTTCCACCGCTCCCGTCTCGGCGGACACGATGGCGGCCCCGAGGCCCACGGTGTAGAAGCCGATGGCGAGGCGACGCGCGTCGGGCGAGAAGTCCAGCGAGAGGATGTCGCCGGCGGCACGAAACCGCGTCAGCGGCACGAGCGCCGAAGGTTCCGCGCGATAGATCGCCACCGAGCCATCACGAGCACCAATGGCAACGCGCTCGCCGCGCACTGCGGCAGCCAGACAGTCGCCGCCGAAGGACTCTTCGTACACCATCCGGCCTGTCGCGACCTCGAACGCGCGCAGTGCCCCGGGTTCGGCAAAACACGCCAGCAACAGACGCCCATCGCTTGACCACCGCAAGCGCCGGACGTGCTCGCCTCGGGCATCGAGGCGATTGACGAATTGCCCGTTGGCGGTGCTAAAGAGCCAGATCGAGGGCCCTGGCGCCACGGCCGCGCTGCCGCTGCCTGCGACCGCCACGACGTTGTCGTGCGGATGCAAGGCCACGGCAAAGAGACGCCCCACACGCGCCGGCCCCACCGGGGGCCGTAGCGTGGCGATTGCGCGACCATCGGAAAGCGCCCACACGCGAGCGGTCTTGTCGTCCGACACGGTCACGACCACGTCGCGCGCCGCATCGGCGGCCACTCGCATGATCGGTGCGGAGTGGCCGACCGTGTTGGTCTGCAACCAGGTCGCTCCCCGGGCTTCCTGAATCGCGACCACCCAAGTGGTTGCGGCCGCAACCACTTGGGCGACGAGCCAGAGCATTCGGCTCATGGTGCCGTCAAGGCGGGGTGTTGATTGAAAACTGCGCTGTGGTCAACTCGCTCTCGTGAGCTGTGCCGTCGGGCAGCGGAACGACGCTGCGCACAGCGCCCGCACGCACGCTGAGCACGAGCGTGCCGGACGACCCCCGAGGCGGCGTCACAAGGACAGAGTAGCTTCTGCCGCTGCCCGCAAAGTTGCTGATCGTGCCTCGGTCGACCGAGACATCGTCGGCACGGAACTCGCCGACTGGGGTGTTCCAGAAGAAGGTGACATTGAACGGCGCGGTTTGGACGCCGCTTGGTTGGCCGATCGACACGCTCAGCCTGGCACCGTTTTGCTCTACGTCCTCCCGATCCAGCGGGGTGTCGGGATAAAAATGCTCGGGCGGATACGTCGTGCCGTCGCTGCGGAACTCGGGCGAGTCGGAGCACCAGTTCTGGCCCGGCAAGCCGCCTCCGCCGTTGAGCTCTGGGTTTCCGGATCCCTTGTTGCAGGCGCGGATCCGATAGCTGACCGTGCTGCCCCTGTCCAACAGAACACTGAAGCGCGCATTGCTCGGCGTCGCGGCAGTCACCGGGATCGCGTTGGCAAACTTGGTCAGCGGGCTGTTCTCGTCGGCCCGTCGCAGCACCAGGTAGTACGCGACGTCGGCGTTGGGGTCGTGATTGGGGTCACCACTGGGGTTCCAGGGATGTCGGTCCCACGTAATGCGCAGGTGTGCGTTCTCGGTGGCGGCTGTGATGTTCGGAGGGAACCAGCCTGGCAGCGTGCCGGGTGCGCCCCCATCGCCGGCCGCGCCGTCACTGCTACCGCCTTCGCCGCCCCCAGCTCCACTGTAGTCGTAGCGGACGATCGTCGTGTCGAAGTCGCGGGAGACAGTTTGTGCCGCCACCGAAGCGTTGTCGGCCGCATCGCGCGCCGCCCCTGCAGGCACCGCCACCGTCAGCACGCCGCTGTTTGACGCAGGCGGCGTGAGCTCGATCGTGAAGTTGAGCGAATCGACCTGCACAAGCGCACCTTTCGAGGCGTTCGTGACGCTCACATCGTCGGCCGTGAAACCCGAGATCGCCTCGCTCCAGACAAAGCCCACGGTCACGGGCCCGGTGACCAAGCCGGCGGGAACGTTGATCGCCACCGTCGGCGCAGTGGTGTCGGTCTTGTATGACTGACTCGCCGTCACAGGCCCGGCGCTCGGATTGCCGGCAGCGTCACGCACGACGCCCTGGCCGACCGTCACCGCGACTTCCCCAACCGAGTTGGCGGGCGGTGTCACCGGCAAAGTAAACGTGGTCGCCGACGTCTGAGCAAACGTGCCCTTGGTACCGCCGCTCACGGAGACCGAGTCCGGACCGAATGCGACAGGGGGCTCGCTCCAAGTGAAGGTGAATGTCACGGTTGCGTTGGCCGTACCGGGCACGTTGTCGGTGACGGTGACGGTCGGCGCGACTGCATCAACGGTGAACGTACGGCTCGACGACGAGGAAATCCCGCCCACCGTCACGAAGGTGGCATTCAAGGTCACTTGGCCGCCCGTCGGCAAGCCGGCGGTTGGTAGCACGGCAGTCCAGCTTTTGCCGCTAACCTGCGCTGCGATGGGGCTCGACCCGATGTCCACGGCGACCGGCCGGTCGGCTTCGGAAATCGACCCACTGACCGTTACGCCGGCGTTGCGCTCTGCGGCATTGACGAGGTCGTCACCGGATACAGGCGCGATCGTCAGGATGCCGGCCGCGATGGGGCGCGTGTCGAGCTCGGTGTCCGGCGTGACCTGGCGAGCACTGGAGCCATCGGTGCGCCACCGCTCGCCCCCGGCCGTGAGCACGCGTGCCTGGTACAGCCCGGGAAAGGCCGATAACACGTCACGCACGCCTGTCAAGCCATCGAGCTGCTGCGGCGCGATCGGATCTGAGTAGGTGGTGGCCGTGCCCGAGCCGCTCACCGGCACCGAGCCCCAGAAGAAGAGCGCGCCGCGGGTGTCGACAGCGATGAACCCACGATCTGTCGCGGCCAGGCCGACGATGTTTGCGACGCCGGTGACCGCCGCGGCCACTGCGCGCGCTGCCCCGGTTGTGCCCAGACCGCCATGGGTGTTCTCGCCCCAGGTCCACACGCTGCCGTCGGTACGCAGCGCCGCGAGTGTCGCGTCGGACGAGCCGGCGAAGCCCGCGATGGCCAGCACTTGATCGAGAGGCGCGTTGGGACCGGTCAATACGGCTTGCGCTTGTGCTTGCAGCCGCCGGGTGCCGTCGCCCGTGCCCAGCGCGTCTGCGCCGGTACCCCAGGACAGCACACGGCCGTCCTGTCGCAGTGCGAACGAAAGATCGTTCAGCGCAAGCACCGCCAGTGCCGACGACACCCCTGCCTGGGCAGTCGGCTGGACGCTCGAGACTCCGCCGATCAGTTGTCCGCGTGTGCCATCACCCCAGCCGAGCACCGAGCCATCGCCCACCCGCGCCAACGCGTGAGCCAAACCGACGGAGATTGCGCTCGCTCCGCGCAGTGCAGTGACTTCTGCCGCCGTCGCGCGGTCCTGATTGGCTCCAAGGCCCAGCAACCCAGGTGCGCCACCCGTGCCCGCCGCCCATACCGAGCCATCGACGCGTTTCATGAAAAGCGCGCTGGCCGGCGGCTGCGAGGCTGAGGCCAGGGAGACGACATCGGTGGCCAGCGTCGTGCCAGCACTGCCGTCTGAGTTGAGCAATACAACAGTGCCGTCGCTGCCGAGGCGAACCACTTGAGTCGTGTAGCCCCCGCCTCCATTGGGTGCCGCCATCGCGCCCAGGGCCAGCACGGCCGGCACGCGCGTGCGCAACGCCGAGTCGGCGTAGGTGCGAGCAGCGACGGTCAGCGCCGCATCGAGCGCGATGCGCATTTGCCCCGGGTCGTAGGCAGTGTCTGCCGCTGCGGCCACGAGAGCCCCGTTGGGGTCGCGACCATCGATCCTGCCGTCCGCCGCATCCGCGGCGAACTGGCGCGCGGCGGCCAAGCTGGGCGCCACGAGCGTCGCGTTGAACTGCGCAGCACCGTACCCCAGCGCGGAAAGCGCCAGCGCATAACGATCGGAGGGCTTGTCACCCAGAGTTGGCGCCTGGGCCTGGCCCGGCATCAGCGTCAGGCTATCCAACGCGAACGCCTGCGGCCACAGAGGGCCCCATGCGCCATCGAGCACAAGGCGATTCGCGTCGCCGATGGCGGCAGTCGATGGCAAGTTGCGCGAAGCGTTGGACGACGCAGGGCCCAGCAAGCGGTGCACCACAGCCTCTGTTGCCGCCGTGACACCGATGTTGGCCGTGAGCGCCGTCACCGCTACGCGCAAGACCTCACCGTCGCCGAATGGGGCGCTGGCGCCAGCCGCACCTTTGGCAGCGTCGAAGTAGCTGGCCGACGCCGCACCCTCGGCCTCGATCAGGAACGGGCCTTCTGCATCGCAGGCTTTGAGCGTGACGCGCCCGTCGGCGCCGGTGTCCGCACGACCGATGACGCTGCCGTCGGCACGGCGCACCGTCACTCGCGCCCCGACAATCGGCGACGCGCCAAGTGCCGGCTGAATTCCAACGCCACCCTGGCCGTCAGCACCCGCGCCAACGCCCGACGCGCCGGCGGCCCAATCGAGCGTCCCGGTAAAGCCTGGTGTCACGCTGGCGGTGCAATCGGACGCGGGGGTTGGGTCCGGGGGACCTCCGCCCCCACCGCAGCTGATCAGCGCAAGCGAGCCAAGGATCGCTATCGTCGACGTCGTCGGCCCGACTACCCACCTCAGCCGCGTCAAAGTCGCCTGGCTCATGCTTTTCCCCCGGTCATGGCCGCGCGGTTGATCTTGGCATGGGACATCGACCACCAGGAGCGCTCTGCTGCCCTTGTCCCTAAGCTGATGTGCCGTGGTCTGACCACGCCGTAGGCCAAGCTCGACTTCGAGCGCCAGCCAGCGCGCGCCGCCGAAAGGCGGAGCGATGAACGTGCCAGACCAACGGTCGCCTTTTCGGTGTTGGCGTCGAGGAAGCGCGAGGCTCACTATGAGCTCACCTGGGTGTTGTGCGCATCCCTAGAACGTCGATGTCACACAAGCGGGCGGCGAGCGTGTCTGCAGCTCCATTTCAGCCGCAATGTGGGTGACGAAGTTTTTAAGGTCCGCTGACTGAAGTCTTAAGAGCCGCCCAACGTCGAGCTTCCTACAGTGGCGCCACGCCACGAATCACTCGCGGCCAACCCACACGACGAGGATCGACATGGAGACGACGAACACCACCACCGCGCCCGATCGGAGCGCCCGTTTCGCGGCCACCGAGCGCCGCGACTTCTACGCGCCCATCCACAAGGCTTTGCGGTTGTTCATGACGCGCACGCTGTGCACGGTGGGCAGCACCGACCCCGCCGCTGCCCAAGACGTGCGCGCCGCGCTCGACATGCTGGAGCGGCTGCTCGCGCTGTGCGAGTCGCACCTGAAGCACGAGAACGAGTTCATCCATCCAGCGCTCGAGCGAGCGCGCACCGGCAGCGCAGCGCGCGTCGCGGGCGAGCACGAGCACCACCAGGAAGCCATTGCCGACCTGCGCGACCTGGCCGCACTGGTGGCCGACAGCCCGGCGGGCGCCCGCGCCGCGGCGCTGGGCCGGCTGTACCGCACGCTGGCACTGTTCGTCGCCGACAACTTCCAGCACATGCACGTGGAGGAAACCGCGCACAACGCGGTGCTGTGGGCGGCGTACACCGACGAGGAGCTCGACGCCATCGAGCACGCGCTGGTGGCGTCGATCCCGCCGGCCACGATGTTCGAGGTGTTGCAGTGGTTCCTGCCGGCGCTCAGTGCGCCCGAGCGCGCGGGCATGCTGGGCGGGATGAAGCAGGGCATGCCGCCCGAGGCGTTCCGCGCCGTGCTCGGGATCGCGCAGCGCACGCTGTCTGCGCACGACCACGCACGGCTGCTGCGCGATCTCGGCCTGCCCGAGCCCGTGGCCGCCTGAAAGCCTGCGCTTCAGCGCGGCACGTTGAGCAACTGCAGCGGCCGCGCCACGCACAAGCGAAAGCGCCCGCGGCCCGTCTTCTCCAGCCGAACGCACGCCTGGCGGTCGATCAGCCGCCGGGTCAGCAGCACCAGCCGTGCCTCAAGGTTGTCGCCGACCTCGGGCAGGCGGATGTCGGGTGCCAGCCGCAACTCGCGGTTGGTGAACTCGGTGCGGCCGTGCTGCGCGTGGTCGCACAGCAGTTTCCACAACACCGCGCCGGCCACGCCCTTGATCAGGTAGTCGTCGCCCAGGAACACGCTGTCATCGGCGTCGTAGTGGCGCACGCGCAGCGACGGCACCTGCAGCGAGGGGGATGGGGGCACGCTCGCCGATGCCGACGGCGTGTCGTCGTCGCATGCTTCGGCCAGCGCCTGCGTGGAGCGCGCGAGCACCGTCTGCTGGGCGGCCACCTGCGCGGCCAGCGCGACCAGCGCGTCTTCATCGTCCCAGCTGAACCGCATGTCCTGCGCACTCTCCACGAACAGCACGCCCAGCACCTGGCCGCCACACACCAGCGGCACCGCGAGCTGGCTGCCGGGCTCCGACAGGCCCGGGAACGGGATCTCGCGTTCCAGCACGACGTGACCGGCCAGCCCCTCGCGCATCGTGCGGCTGTAGGCGTACTCGAGCGTCGCGTGGTTGATGCGGATCGGCGTGGCCATGCGCGCCGCGACGCCGACCACGCCCTCGCCGAGCGGGATCTCGGAGCCGGCACCCGAGCGTCCATAGCCGCGGCTGGCCACGGTGTACAGGCGCTGCGCCGTCGCGTCGAGCATCAGCAGCATCGCATGCCGGATGCCGAACTCACCGGCCACCGCCTCGAGCGTGCGCTCGAAGAGCGCGTCTAGGTCGGGGCTGCCGGCAACGCGCTGCGACGCGCGGCGCAGCGCCGACAGGCGGTTGAGCTCACCGCGCGGCTCGGCACGGCTCGGCGCTACCACCTGCTCGACGCGCTCCACGGCGTAGAGGTCGGCGCCGCGCAGGCGGAACACGCCGCTCATGCCGGTGTGCGACGCGATGCCGGCCAGCTTGGCCTTCATGCTCTCGAACAGCGCGCCCTCGGTCTCGGTGCGCAGGTAGCGCGCGTTGATGCGGTACATCGCGCCGTGCGCCGGGTGGATCACCAGCAGCTCGGCCAGCGGGTTGGCCAGCACGTTGCGCCGCGTCTTGTTGAAGAACTGGAACGACAGCGCGAGGTGACGCGCATCGACGTATTCCACCTGCGAGATGTAGGTGACGTTCGGCGTGCCGTCGGTGGCACAGGTGGCCATCACGCCGGGAATCGCGCCTTCCAGGCAGGGCCTGATCGCATCGAGGTCCAGCGCGTCCGCCGCCATGGGGTGCATCAGCGCGCCGTCCGAGCCAGCGGCTCGCCGGCCCCTGGGCCGGGCGTCTGCTCGAAAGCCTCGGCGATCGTGAAATGCACTGCCACCACGGCGTCATCGCGGCTGAGGATGGTGCGCGCCAGGTCCTCGGCGAAGCCGAGCTTGCCGATCTCGGCCACGAAGCCCTGCACGTAGCGCTCGGCCAGCGCTGCATCGTCCGGACCACAGGGCGCAACGGTCGCGTCGTGGCCTTTCAGCTGCAGCGTGCGGTTGCTCGAAGGCTCGCTGAACACCACCGCGATCCGGCCGTTGTCGCGCAGATCGCTCAGCACCTCGCTGCCGCCGCCTTGCGGCATCAGCAGCGTGGCCCGGCGCCAGTCGGCCGAGAGCCTGCAGCCCACGGCCCGCATCAGGTGCGGACGCAGGTTGGCATCGCGGCTGCCGACCATGATGGACACGCCACGGGCCATCAGCGCGGCGTGCTCGGGGCCGATGGGTGGAGGCGCGCCGGGGGTCATGGGGGAGCAGTGTAGTGATCGCGGCGCTGCGCCCGGTGCGCTCAAAGCTCGGCTTGACCTTGACCGACGGGTTGAAGCGGTGGGCGCTGTAGCTCATCTTGGCATCCCCAACCCCGCCGCCACACCAACTGCCCCTCCCCACGCGCAATCCCCTCAGCCAACAACTTGGCCAGCGCCGGCACCATCACCAACGCCTACCCTCCACGCTCGGCCTCTTCCACCATCAGCCGCAGATCTTTGCGCGCCATCGACATCTCGAACGACGGCGGGGTGTACTGGCCGGCGCTGATGCGCTTGGCGCGCTGCGGCAGCGTCTGGCCGGGGTTGAAGTGCTCGAACAGGCTGAACGCGTCTTTCATGTCGATGCCCACCGCGGCGGCCAGCCGGCCCACGTCGCCCAGGATGCCCAGGATGCCCAGCAGCGTGAGGCTGCCGAACAGCTTGAAAAGGGACGCTGACGAGACCGCAGGGCTCGTCAAACCCCGCAGGGGCTGAGCCGCGCAGCGGCAAAGGCGGACCCTTCGCGTGAAGCGCAAGGCCGCCGCGCGGGGTCGCCTGACTTTTCGAACGTCTTAGACCGCTTAAGGACATCCGCCCGGGTACCGCGGAACAGTCGTGTCCTCGATCACCCGCCGGAGGACAGTCCATGAACAGGCCTTCAACCCAACCGTCACCAAGCGATGCCGCCGGAGGCCGGCGGCCCGTCGGGTGGATGATGGGCGTCACCGTCACTCTTAGCATGGTCGCTGCATGGGCGAGCTACTCGCTACTCGCGCAATCGAATCCGGCCCCCTACACCGAAGACGCAGCCCAGAGTTCGACGACCCATGGAGCGCCGCTTCTCTACGACCACTCGGTCGTTCTGACGCAAGACCTCCCCGATGAGCCCGAGGTTCCGGGCCTGGCCATCGCAGCCTTCTCGTCACCGTGAGGCGGTACTCGATCGCCTGGCTGGCTTTCGCCGGCGCGCGCTTCCAGATCAGCGCCCGAACTTTCGACGGTCGACGGCTCTTTCACACCCTTGGGAGGCTTCCATGCATTCACAACAGCTGTCTGAGCTCCGTGCGCGGGCCGAGTATCCGCCGCGCTGGCTGCTGGTGCCGATGGTCCCCGTGATCGTCGTCCTCGCCGCCTGGCTGCTTACGGCGCTGCCGCGCGGGGCTGACGTCACGACGCCGGTGGTGGTCGATTCGATCGACACCGCCGCCGGCCAACAGCTCGGCGCGTGAGGCGCCTGGACCGCGGTTGCTCTGCTCCTACCGCAACCCCGCCTTGCGCAGGCCCTCCATGTGAAGCTCTTGCATCCACTTGTGGCGGAAAGGCTGCAACTGGAAGACCGCGAGCGAAGCGCCGGGTTGGTACTTGAGAAGCTCGGCGATCTCGGCCCGCGCTTCTTCGGTGCGGCCAAGCTGGGCGAGGGACATGGCCACGTACTTGCGGGCGATGTTCGACTGCGGCGCGAGTGCCAATGCGCGCCTGCCGGCGCGGATGGACTCCTCGTAGCGCAGCGCCATGTGAAGTGCGAACGACAGGACTGTGTAGGTGGAGGTTGCTGCCTTCTTGCTGTCGAGCGGGTTCATGCGGCAGGCCGCTTCGCACAGTGCGATCGCCTCGTCGCTCTCGCCGCAGATGCTGTACACGGCGGCGGCCCGGTTGCAGACGAAGACGGAGTTCGGATGCACCAGCACCGCCCGATGGGCCAGCTCGAACCCTTCGTCGAATCGGTTGGACAAAACGCTATAGGCGAACGCCGCGCTCGCAAGGCAGGTGCTGTTTTCTGGCCCTGTCGCCAGAGCCCGATCGGCGAGCCGAAAGGCCTCGTCGACGCCGCATGACCAGCTCTCGTGCCACCCCTGGATGGTGCGTGTGCAGACACTGTCTGTCAGGATGCCGAGCGCCTCCGCATACTCGGGGTCGGCCTCGAGCGCCTGGCCCAACAACGCCTGGGTGCGCTGGTACTCGACCTCGGTTTGCCCGTGCCACGCCGACAGCGCGCGCAGGTAGAGGTCGTAGGCGCTCAGACTCTCGGTGGGCTTGGCGCGGGCGCGCCGGATCTCTGCGTTGCGCACGTTTTCTTCCACGGAAGAGACGATCCGCGCCGTGATCTCGTCCTGCAGGGCGAAGATGTCCCTCAAGTCCCCGTCGTAGCGGTCGGCCCAGAGGTGGGCTCCGGACTCGGCCTCGATCAGCTGGGCGGCGATGCGCACGCGGGCGCCGGCTTTGCGCACGCTGCCCTCGACCACGTAGCGCACGCCGAGCTCGCGGCTGATCTGCTGCACATCGGCGAGCCGCACCTTGTAGACGAAGCTAGACTGGCGGGCGATCACGAACAGCCAGCGCACGTGCGACAGGGCCGTGAGGACGTCGTCCACCATGCCGTCCGCGAAGTACTCCTGCTCGGGATCGCCGCTCAGGTTGGCGAAGGGCAGCACGGCGATCGACGGACGATCCGGTAGCGCGGGGTAGGCGTCGGCAGTGCGTTCGGCCTGCGGCGTTGCTGCCGTGGTGACCGTGGACACGAATCGATAGCCGCGCCCGGGGACCGTGGCAATGATCTGCGGCCCGAGCAGTTTGCGCAGCATCGACACCTGCACATGCAGGTTGGCTTCCTCCACCACGAAGCCGGGCCAGACGAGGTCGAGCAGCTCGCTCTTGGGCATCACGCGGTCGCGATGCTCGATCAGGGCCATCAGGACATCGAAGGCGCGTGCACCGAGCGCAACCGGCCGCCCGTCGACCCGCGCCTCGCGCGCCGCGGGAATGACTTCGACGCGGCCGAACCGGTAAGCACCGCGTTCCGAATCGCCCATGTCCCCTCCGTCGTTCAGACGAGCAACGCGACGACGCACACAACGATCATCACGAGGGCCGGAAACTCGCCGGCTGCGACACAGGCAAACGGTAGCACGAGCGCGCCGACGAAGTCGAGCAAGGACCAGGTGACGGGTCGCGCAGCATCCGCAGACACCACGACGCTGCCACATCCAGGTGCCCTCCCCGCGCGCGATCCTCTCGTCCAGCAGTTTCGCCAGCGCCGGCACCATCGCCAGCGTCTGCCCCCCACGCGCCGCCTCTTCCACCATCAACCTCAAATCCTTGCGCGCCATCGACATCTCAAACGACGGCGGGTCGTACTGGCCTGAGCTGATGCGCTTGGCGCGCTGCGGCAGCGTCTGGCCAGGGTTGAAGTGCTCGAACAGGCCGAACGCGTCTTTCATGTCGATGCCCACCGCAACGGCCAGCCGACCCACGTCGCCGAGGATGCCCAGGATGCCCAGCAGCGTGAGTTTGCCAAACAGCTTGAAAAGGGACGCCGATGAGACCGAAGGGCTCATCGACCCGCAGGGGCTGAGCCGCGCAGCGGCGAAGGCGGACCTTTCGCGCGCAGCGCAAAGCCGCCGCGCGCTCGGGCTGCGGGCCCAGGTAGATCACCTTGCCGGTCATCAACTGGAGCGCGCCCTGCAGCGCCGGATCGACCAGCTCCGTGCTGCGCACATCGGACACTGTGTCGCTGAACCGCTTGCGCTCGAACTCGCCAAACGGTCTACGGATAGTATGTGTAGGTGAAGTGCCAGCGCTGCCAACTCGACGCGTCCGTCGACTTCGCATTTTGTCCGCGCTGCGGCAACAAGCTGGCCACGGCGACGGCCACACCCGCAGGTCCCGTCGCAGCCGAGGCCGATCGCCGATCGGCCACCGTACTGTTCGCCGACTTGTCCGGATTCACGACGATCTCCGAGGGGTTGGATCCCGAGGACGTGCGTGCCCTGCAGACCGACTTGTTCGTGGCGCTGCGCGGAGTGGTCGAACGGTTCGACGCCTTCGTCGAGAAGTTCGTCGGTGATGCGGTAATGGCGGTCTTCGGCGCGCCATTGGCGCACGAGGACGACCCGCAGCGCGCGTTGCACGCGGCGCTCGAGATGCATGCGTGCGTGGCGGTGCTCAGTGAACGTTGGCGCGATCGACTCGGCCACCCGCTCGCACTGCACATCGGCATCAACTCCGGTCGGGTGGTCGCAGGCAATCTTGGATCATCGGCCGACGCGGCCTACGCGGTGACCGGCGACGCCGTGAACACGGCGGCGCGCCTGCAGGCTGCGGCGCAGGCGGGGCAGACGCTGGTGAGTCGCGCCACGTTCGAGCTCACGCAGCGCGGGTTCGCGTTCGAGTCGTGCGGAACGTTGGCACTGAAGGGCAAGGCCGAACCGTTGGCGGTCTATCGGCTGCTGGGTATCGATGACCGGCCGCAAGCCCTGCGCGGCCTCGCGATGCACGGGCTTGCGGCTCCGCTCATCGGACGCGACGCCGAAATCGCGCACATGCTGGCTGCCGCCACACGCGTGCCGGATGGCCGTGCGCAGGTCGTCAGCCTCGTCGGGCAGGCCGGTGTGGGCAAGACGCGGCTGGTCGACGCGTTGCTCGAGCGGCTCGGGTCCGTCGCCGGCTTCGCCCAGGCGCCGGTGCGCCGCGTGGTGTGCTCGCCCTTCGGCCAGCGACCCTACGGCGTCACGGCCGGCCTGTTCCGCGAGGCCTACGGCATCGCACCGGCCGACTCGCTGGAAGAAGCGCGCCGCAAGGTCGCAGACGTCATGCGCGCGATCGGCGCCGAGGACGTGGAGCTCGCCCTGGTGGTGCCGGTCATCGGCTACATCCTCGGCCTGCAGTCGCTTGATCGATCGCACGAGGTCGAACCCGAGCGACTGAAGCGCCAGATCTTCATGACCTTGCGCACGGTGCTCGAGCGCCGCCTCACGCAGGGGCCGCTGGTGTTGGCGATCGAGGACTTGCAGTGGGGCGATGCCGCGTCGATCGAGGGCCTGCACACGCTGTCTGACTGGCTGTGCGAGCGGCCCCTGCTGGTCGTGCTCAGCGGACGCCCGCCGTTCGATCCCGATGGCTTGGACTTCGGGCGCGTCGCACACACCGTGGTGCGGCTGGCGCCTCTTGCCGATGATGCGATCGAGGCGCAACTCGTCGCCTTGTTCGGCGCGGCCGCCGCGTATCCCATGGAGCGCGCACTGCACGAGCGCATCGTTCGCCAGGCCGGCGGCAACCCGTTGTATCTCGAGGAGATCGTGCGCACGCTGATCTCCGACGGCGTCTTGACACGCCACGCCAACGGATGGCGCTGTGTGCCTGCCGCCGGCACGGTGGAGGTGCCCTCGTCGATCGAAGGTCTCCTGCTCTCGCGGGTGGATCGCTTGCCGGTACCGGCTCGGCGCACGCTGCAGAGTGCTGCCATCCTGGGCTCGGAGTTCGACTCCGCGCTGCTGCCCGCTATAGACCCGCTGACCGGCGACCTGGCCATGCTCAGCGTGCTGTGCGATACCGAGTGGCTGGTGCCGGTGCGGCCCGCCGGCATGCCGGGCACGCAAGCCATGCCGCACGCGGCGCCACGCTACCGCTTTGCCAGCACGCTGGCGCACGAGGTGGTCTACCAGAACCTGCTGCTGCGCCGGCGCACCGAGTTGCATCAACGCGCCGGCGTGGCCCTGGAAGGTCTGCACGGCACCCACCCGACGCGCCTCGAAGACCTGGATGCGCTGTGTCACCACTTCAGCCTGGGAGAGGATCGGGCGCGCGGCGCGCGCTACCTGGTGGCGGCAGGCGACTGGGCGGGCGGCATCTATGCCAACGAAGATGCCCTGCGCTACTACGCACGAGCCCTGGCCATTCTGCGCAACGTTGTGCCACCCGATGGTCAGGGCATTGCGAGCATCCGCGAGCACATGGGCGATCTGCTGGGCACCATCGGTCGTCGCGACGAGGCGCACGTGCAGTTCGGCGCCGTGTTGGAGTGGGCCCGTGCCGCCGAGGATCCCGTGCGCGAGGGGCGTGTGCAGCGCAAGCTGGCCGGCCTGCACTGGGACGCAGGCGAGCGCGAGACCAGCTTCGAGTGCCTGCGCGAGGGCTTGCGGCTCCTCGAGTGCCGCGTTGAGGCTGTCGGCAGCGACATCGATGCCGACATCGAACTCGCGCACATCTTCCATGAGATCGGCCGGCACGCGTTTCGCACCGGCGACAGCAAAGGCGCCGATGTGTGGGCCCGGCGCGCCTTGCTGCAGGCCGAGGTTGCGGCGGAGCGCGGACGCGACGACCCCATCACGAGCCGAGCGGCCGCACTGGCCATCTCGCATTCACTCAACACGATCGGCGCCGCACTCGCCCGGCTTGGGCGCTCCGCCGAAGCCGTGGAGAGCATCGAGCGCAGTGTCACCGTGGCGCTGGCCGCGGGCTTGCAGCAGGCCGCTTGCCGCAGCTACGCCAATCTCGGCGTGCTGTATGCAACGCTCGATCCGGGGCGCGCCGTTCAGACATGCCAGATCGGGCTCGATACCGCCAGGAAGATCGGCGATCTCGCGTTCCAGTCCCGCCTCTATGCGAATCTGGCGGTGGCCTTCTGCGCCCTCACCCAACGCTGTGACGACGAGGGGCTGCAAGCGGCGCAATCCGCGATCGATCTCGATCGACAACTCGGCCTGCTGGACCACCTGGCCATCCCGCTGATCGTGCTCGGGCAGATCCACCAGTGCCATGGCCATGCCGACAAGGCGCTGCGCTATTACGAAGAGGCGCTGGCACTGGCAGAAGAAATGGGCGAGCCCCAGCTCATCTTTCCGTGCATCGAGGGCATGGCCACCTTGTTTCTCGACCAAGGCGACGACGCCCGCGCCGAGTCGTACTTCATTCGCGCCGACGAGGTGTGCGCAAAGGCCGGGGTGGATCGCGATTCGCTGGTGGTGTTGCCGTTTCTGTGCTGAGCGTGCGCATCAGCGCGCGAGGCTGCTCGCGGCGGCGAGCAGCTCCGCCGGGTTGGGAGAGGTGGCGATTTGATTCGGGTCGTCGAGCGCCTCGATGTGAGCCCAACGGACGATGCCCTCCGCATCGACGAGAAAATGCCCGGCGAGCTGTGTGCCGTGGGTTGCCAAGATCGCATGATCGATCTCTTCCATCACGAAGCCGTCTTTGGCGTTGAGCACCGGGTTGGCCTCCATCGGCTGCGTGGGCGCGGGCAGTTCACCCGTGGGGTTGACGCGTGCCGCCATGAACTGATCCATGGTGGCCTTGTACGGCCACCGGGGGGTTTCAGTGCTGCCTTCGGGCAGGAACTCGATGTGCGGCACACCGAAGGCCCGATGCGAGACGCAATCGGGGTCGCTCAACAGCGTGACCGGCGTGGGCCGATGGCGGTAGTACATGCGGGCGCGCTCCACCGGCGTGTTGATCACCGCCAGCGTCTCGACCCCAAGGGCGCGCAGGGCCGGCTGAATGGCCCCCAGCTGCACGAGCTGGCGGCGGCAAAACGGGCAGTGCAGCCCACGAAAGAAGCCAATCAAGAACGGCTGACCGCGCAGGTCAGAGAGGGAAACCAGGCCTTCGCGGTTGGCTGCGGGCAGCGTGAACGCCGATGCAGGGTCGCCGGGTTGCAGCGGGCGCTTCTGGTCTGCCATGGAAACTCCTTGGGCTGTTCGGCTCGGCCAAAGCGGCCGGGCCGCGAACAGCCGGTGGCGCCATGTTGCACCAAATCCGCAACGCCTTTCCCTGCCCGCAGCGCCGGATCGACGACCTCGCACTCCGGAGGTCGCGCTTGGGAGCGGCCCGGTGCGGTCACGCCGCGCGAGGTCGACCAAGATCAGCATCCAGCTGGCGCCCTCGGCGCAATTGGCGGTTGCGCGACCCGGTGGATCGTCGGTGACCCATCGGGGGCATACCGCAACTCCGGACGAACTGCTCTTATTGCAGCTAGATCATCGTAGGGATGACCGAAAACTTCGATAGCTTCAGGCGGACTTGCTAGTAAACACCTGGCCGATTCGGATGCCAGGCACGAAGCCGGACCGCCGAATCATCAGTTTGCATGAAGGGACGTCGACGCCCTCTCGGTTGAGGCCGGGTCACCCTTGCGCAGCCGCCCCCCCGGTGGCCGAGTCGGGCAGCTCGCGGATCAGCGCCGACACCTTGGCCGCGAGATCCGGCGTGACGGTCGTCTGATGCGCTTGCGCGGCGTGTTGGGCCGCCTGCTGCAACACCTCGTCCTTCGTCGCGCCGCGCACCACGCCTGCGCAATCGAAGCCCACATCTCTGCAACGCAGCTCGTACATCGACTTTCCTCCTGGTGTAAACGTGGGCACTGGAGCACCTGGCCGTCACGGCGCCGTCACGGCGCGAGCGTGATCTCCACCGGCGCCGCGCGGGCCAGCGTGGTGTACACCGGACAGCGCGTCCGGAACGCCTGCACCAGCGCCTGCGCCTGTGCGGCATCGGGTCCATCCATCGCCAAGCGCACGCGGAACGCCTGGAAGCGTGGGTCGATGGCCTCGCCGCACACGCCACGCGGGTCGAAGTCGCCCGCCGCGGTGACGGCGATCGATTGCAGCGCGATGCCCATCTCGTGCGCGGCGCGCTCGCACACGAACACCGCGCAGGCTGCCAATGCCGACAGCAGCAGCTCGACCGGATTCGGCGCTTCGTTCGGCCCGCCGAGTGTGGGCGGCGAGTCGGTCACCACGTGGTGTCCGCGCAGCGTGACCAGCGCGCGGCCGGCCTGGTTGGACAAGCGGCAACTGGCGCTGGCCGTGGCAAGGGGGTTGTTCATCGGGAGCGCTCCTTTTGATAGGCGATGTGTCGAGTTTGCGATAGCCTCCGGCCAGCGTATTCCGCGTCCGTCACGGGACAGTCACGAGGGGAGGATCGATGGCGCGGCTGATCCTGCGGCTGCTCGGCCCCGGTGAGCTTCTGCTCGACGGCGTGCCTGTGCGCCTGCACTCGGCCAAGACGCTGGCGCTGCTTGCCTATCTGGCGCTCGAGCATCCGCGCGCGCATGGCCGCGAGCGGCTGGCCGCGCTGCTGTGGGCAGAGCAATCCGACGCTGCAGCGCGCCAGAGCCTGCGCCAGGCGTTGTACTCGCTGAATCATGCGCTGAACGCACCGAGCACGGCCTCTTCCGGCACAACGCCGCATGGCTGCGTGGACGCGAGCCCCGAGTTGGTCCGATTCGTTCCACCCGCCTCTGCCGAAATCGACGTGTTGCGCTTCCTCGAGTGCGTGCACGCCACCGGCGACGCACCATGGCGCGAGGCGGCGGCGCTGTACCGTGCTCCGCTGCTGGACGGAAAGGAGTTGGATGGCTGCCCGACCTACCAGAGTTGGCTGGACGCCGCGCGCGAGCGCCTGCACGCACTCGCTATGCAGAACCTCGACCGCCTGGTGCTCGACGCATACGCCCGTGCCGACCGCAGCACGGCGTTGCAGCATGCGCGGGCGCTGCGCGACCTCGATCCCGCCAGCGAGCCGGCAGCGCGGCATCTGCTGCGCATTCATTCCGAGGCGCAGGACTGGCGCGCGCTCGACGCCGAGTGGCAGCGCTTGCAGGCCCGCCTGCATCAGGATCTGGGCGTGCAGCCATCGCGCGAGAGCTCAGAGTTGTACCGCAGGCTGCGTGGCGAGCAGGCGGTCGCATCCACCGCTGACGCGGGCAGCGGCGCGGTGCCGAGTGCGGGCAACGCTGCGCCCGGGCAAGGTGCGCGTCGTGCCATTGACCCTGACGCGCTGCTGCGCGCGGCGCGCGCCGCGGAGGGCGTGCACGCCTTCAGCCAGGCAGTCGACCTCTACGGACGCGCTCTCCGGGTACTCGCGCAGACACCGGCCGCATCAGCGGCGCGGCGCGTCGACTTGCTGCTGCTGCAGGAGGCCGCACTCGAGCGGCTCGGCCGCCGCGCCGAACAGGTGTCGACGATCGCCGAGGCGTTGTCGGCTGCCGAAGCGCTGGCCGACGACGCCCGCACGGCGGCAGTGCTGCTGCGCCAGGCTGGCGCCAGCAGCTATCTGGATGACGATGCGCAAGCCTGCCGATGCGCCGAACGCGCGCTGCTGCTGTATCGCAGGCTCGGCGACCAGCCAGGCGAAGCCGAGGCGCTGCGCGAGCTCGGCTTCGCGCACTGGCACGCCGAGCAGCATGCTGCCGCGCTGCAGTGCGCGCGTGATGCGTTGGCATTGCATCGCCAGCTCGGCGATGCCGTGGGCGAGGCCAGCGCGCTGCACAACCTGGCCGAGATCCATCGTGGCCTGGGCAGCCCTCGGCAGGCGTTGCACTGGTACGAACAGGCCATTGGCCTGCACTGGGCCGCGCGCAACCACCGCGGCGAGATTCTGAGCCGGTTCGGCATGGCCAACGCGCTGCAGCAGGCCGGCGACGCGCTTGGGGCGATGCGGCAATACAAGGCCGCACTGCGATCGAGCGAGGAGCATGGCGAACACACGATGCGCTCGCGCGCGCTTCACGCGCTGGCGATGCACAGCGCCGCGCAGTCGGAGCTCGGTGACGCGCTGACGCTGCTGCGCCGCGCGATCCAGACCGACAGGTCCATCGGCTATGCGCACGCGCTGGGCCACGACCTGGTGGACCTGGCGGCGCTTCACCAGCGACGCGGTGAGTGCGTGGAGGCACGAACGGCGTTGCACGAAGCGCTCGTGTGGTTCGATCTCACCGAGGATCATGCGGCGCTGGAAGGCGCGCGCGAGCGGCTGGCCGATCTCGACGCTGGGCGCGAGACCGCCCTCACCCCCATGCCGCGGCGCGGCGTCAAGAGCCACCTTGCGCTCGGCGAGGGCAAGGTGTACTGCGAGTTCGAGTCGCCGCTCGCGCGTTGAACGAAGGCGGACCTTTCGCGCGCAGCGCAAACCCGCCGCGCGCTCGGGCTGCGGGCCCAGGTAGGTCACGGCTCTGCCGCCGCAAGCCCACACCAACTCAACGCTAGTATCTCGGCGCTGGCTCGCGTTCATGAGCCTCACGGAAGCAGGACGGCAACATGACCATTCGCGTTGGCATCGTTGGCATCAGCGGCTACGGCGGCGGCGAGGCGATGCGCCTCGTGGCGGGCCACCCGTCGTTCGAGCTGGTCTACGCCGCCGGCGAGGGCAGCGCCGGCAGCAGGCTGGTTGAGCGGTATCCCGGTGCACCGGCGAAGCTGGCAGACCTGGTGATCGAGAAGTGGAACCCCACCGCCCTGCCGAAGCTCGACGTGCTGTTCGCGTCGCTGCCCACCGGCACCTCGGCCGACGCGCTGGCGCGCGTGCCGAAGCACATGAAGATCGTCGACATCGGCGGCGACCATCGCTACGCGGATGGTTGGGCATACGGCTTGGCCGACGTCTGGCCCGCGCAGATCAAGGATGCGACCCGCGTCGCCAACCCCGGCTGCTTTCCCGCGGCCGCGCTGAGCGCGCTGGCGCCGCTGTTGGCCGAGAAGCTGGTCGATCCAAACAACATCGTGATCGACGCCAAGACCGGCGTCTCCGGAACCGGCCGGGGCGTTGGCGACAGCAAGTTCGGCTACGCCGAGGTGAACGAAGACCTGGCGCCCTATGGCTTGCTCCAGCACACCCACATGCCAGAGATCGCGACAACGATCGAGCGCCTGAGCGGCGGGGGCAGCTCGAGCGGCCTCGTGTTCACGCCCCACCTCGTGCCGATGACGCGCGGCATCCTCGCCACGATCTATTGCCGCGGCCAAGCGACCACCGAGCAGTGCCTCGACGCCGCCAAGCGGTTCTATGCCGGGCGCGCGTTCATCCGCGTGACGGACAAGCCGCCGCACACCAAGTGGGCGACGGGGTCGAACCTCGCGTTCGTGAGCTACGCCGCCGATCCGGCGCGCAACCTCGTGATCGCGATGGGTGTGGTCGACAACCTCGGCAAAGGTGCGGCCGGCCAGGCAGTGCAGAACGCCAACCTGATCTGCGGCTTGCCGGAGACGGCAGGCCTGGAGGGCGCGTCGGTGTGGCCGTGAGGTGCGTTGCAGCTGCGTTGGGGACGCGTTAGGTCTCTTGGCAAGGTCGGCATCACGCCGACGACATCCTCATCCCCGCCGCGGCCACTTCCACCGTCAGCGGTCTGCCTTGATCCAGCGCAGCCCCCGGGACGCATCGGGGTGCAAGCCTTAGCTTTTATCGGTCGCGAAAGACCCCATGACACCCACCCTTGCCCAGGCGGCCGCTGCGCCCCGAGCGCTGCTGAAGCCATTGCACATCACATGGAAGCGCCTCGTCGACGCCGGCGCGACCTGTCCGCGCTGCGGCTCCACCGAGAGCAATCTTGTCCGAGCGATGGCCAAGCTGGACGTGGCCCTGCGTCCGCTCGGCATCAGGCCGGTGCTGGAGAAGCAGGCCATCGACGATGCCGCCTTCCGCGCCACGCCAGCGGAGTCCAACCGCATCTGGATCGCCGGCAAGCCGATCGAAGAATGGCTGGGCGCGCGTGAAGGCAACAGCCCCTGCTGCGACGTGTGCGGAGACCTTCCGTGCCGCACGATGGAGGTCGACGGCCAGGTCCATGAAGCCATCCCCGAAGACTTGATCGTCAAGGCGGCACTGCTGGCGTCATCGCAGTTGATCGGCGCCGCGCCCGCGCAGTCGGCATCGTCGTGCTGCTCGAGCGGATGCAATTGCAGGTGATCGAGCCGGCCAACAACACCGTGCAGTCGACATGAACAGCGCCACCGGTGCCGCTGCCGCGCTATCGCTGCTGCGCGATCCGCCGCGCTTCCTCTTTTTCACCGGCAAGGGAGGTGTCGGCAAGACGTCGCTGGCGTGTGCCTGCGCGCTGGCCCTGGCCGATCGCGGCCAGCGCGTGCTGCTGGTCAGCACTGACCCCGCCTCCAACCTCGACGAGATGCTGGGCCTCGACTTGTCCGACCGGCCCAGCGCGGTGCCCGGGGCGCCGCGCCTCGAAGCGCTCAACATCGACCCCGCAGCAGCAGCCGACGCCTATCGAAGCCGGGTGATCGAGCAGATGCCTGCAGGCAGCACCGACACCGAGCGCAGCACGGTGCGCGAGCAGCTCTCCGGCGCCTGTACCACCGAGATCGCAGCGTTCGACGAGTTCATCGGCTTGCTGGCTGGCGACGCAGGCGGCCACGACCACGTGATCTTCGACACCGCGCCCACGGGGCACACGCTGCGGCTGCTGAGCCTGCCCAAGGCCTGGACAGGCTTTCTCGAAGGCAACGATCGCGGCGCCTCGTGCCTCGGGCCGCACTCGGGCCTCAAGATGCAGGAGCAGCGCTTCCGCGACGGCCTGCGCGCGCTGGCCGATCCGCGCCACACGGCGATCGTGCTCGTGTCGCGCGCCGACCGCGCCGCGCTGCGCGAGGCCGATCGCACCCATCGCGAGTTGCTGGAGCTAGAGTTGACCAACCAGCGCCTCGTGATCAACGGTGTGTTCCAGGCGACGAAGACAGACGACCCGGTTGCCGGCGCGCTGGAGTCGTTGGGCCGCGAGGCGCTCGGCGCCATGCCGGCGGGCCTGGCGGAACTGCCGCAGGACCGCGTGCCGCTGCGGCCGTTCGACATGGTGGGCCTGCCGTCGTTGCGCGCCCTGCTCGACCCCGCGAGCGTGCCGCCACCGACGCCTGCGGAGACATTGAGCGCACCACCCAGTGCCCAGTCATTGCACGCGCTGGCCGACGAGCTGGCCCAGAAGGATCGCGGCCTGATCATGGTGATGGGCAAAGGTGGCGTCGGCAAGACGACCATTGCCGTGGCGCTGGCGGTGGCCCTCGCGCAGCGCGGCAGGACCGTGCACCTGTCGACCACCGATCCGGCAGCACATCTGAGCACCACGCTCGAGGGCGGCGTGCCGGGCTTGCAGGTGGATCGCATCGATCCGGTGGCCGAAACCCAGCGCTACATCGACAAGATCTTGGCCACGCGCGGACGCGATCTCGACGCGCCGGCGCGCGCGCTGATGCTGGAGGACCTGCGTTCGCCGTGCACCGAGGAGGTGGCGGTGTTCCATGCCTTCTCGCGCATCGTGAGCGAGGCACGCAGCGCCTTCGTGGTGCTAGACACGGCACCCACCGGACACACGCTGTTGCTGATGGACGCCACGGGTGCGTACCACCGTCAGATGACACGCGAGTTCCAGGGTGCGGCAGGCGCGCGCGTGGTCACCCCGTTGATGCGCCTGCAGGACCCCAACTACACCCGCATCGTGCTCGTCACGTTGCCCGAGGTCACGCCTGTGTCGGAGGCGGCCAGCCTGCAGGACGATCTACGGCGTGCCCGTGTCGAGCCTTTTGCATGGGTGGTGAATCGGAGCCTGTTGTCATCCGGCACCTGCGACCCCGTGCTGTCTGCGCGGCTGGCCGGCGAGCGGAGGCAGTTTGCTCGCATCGCAGGTCTTGCCAAGCGGACCTATCTCGTGCCGTGGGTGCCACAGCCTCCGGTGGGCATCTCCGCTCTACGAGAGCTCGTGGATTCCGAGCAATCTATCGAGACAGCTTCGTAGCCTGGGAACGCTAACCCGCGTTGGCCTTGCGCGCATCGGCATTTCGAACAACAGCGGGCTGTGCCGCCGGGCGCGGATGCGCTTTGGCGCGCTGCGGCAGCGTCTGGCCGGAGTTGAGGTGCACGATCAGTTCGAAAGCTCGGCGCGCTCTGAACTCGGCAGCGCGCCGCGCTCGCGGCGCCGGCTCCACGTGCCGGAGCCGCGCGCCGGCGCAGTTGAGCGGCGACAGGGCGCACACCGGTTGTGGACGCAGACCAGCAAGCCGACTGCGCCCGTCGATGGGACTAGAGTGGCAGGCACGCGCTGCGCAGCGATCTCGAAAGGACCGTCATGGACCAGGAAACCTTCAACATCAGCCTTCGCAAGTTTCTCAAGACGGTAGGCGTCAACTCGCAGCGCGAGATCGAGCAGGCGGTGGCGAGGGCCATCGAGGCCAAGGCCATCGCGGGCACCGAGACGCTGCCGGCCAAGATGACGCTGCACATCGCCGGGCTGCAGCTCGAAGTTGCCTTCGACGGCGAGATCCGACTGCAGTAGCGGGCCATTCCGGCACCGCGCGAAAGTAGGCAGTCGTCTCCACGCTGACCTGCCACAGCTTTGGTGACGCTTCCAGACAGACGACGATAGACGAGGTCGCCATGGAGTTCTCCGTCAGGCCCATCGGACGCGTGGAGTCACCGCTGCGCAAGCGTGAAGACGCACCCAAGCAGGGCGAGGAAGGTGCACCGCCCGCTGTGCTCGTGTTTGAGCAGTCGATGCAGGCTGCGCTGGTTGATATCCGGGTCGGTGACAGGTTGCTCCTGCTCACGTGGCTGGATCGCGCCGATCGAGGCGTGCTGCAAGTTCACCCGCGAGACGACAAGACGATGCCGTTGCGCGGCGTCTTCAGCACGCGATCCCAAGACTGGGTCACGATGCCGCCGGTCAACGCCGGTACCATTGCGCCCGCTTCGGCGCCGGCAAGCGTGATGCCCGCCGTTCCCTAGAAGTTGGGGGTTCACCGCTTGCGCTGCAGGCGCACGATGGCCGCCCTTCACATGCAAGGAGATCGGTCATGTCACACCGGCAACGGATTCAGGGGCGCTCGGCCCACGCGCGCGTTGCAGTGCTCGGTGCCGCGCTGGTCGCCGCAGTGGGGACCGGCGCGGTGCACGCGCAGACGGTCTTCATCAGCGGATTGAGCAGCAATCCGGACGGCGGCGATCCAGACGACCCGCAGGCCGTGACCGCGTGCAACGGCGCGCCGCAAACCGGCGTGGTCTATCGCAACAGCGAAACCGAGCCGCACATCGCGGTCAATCCCGCCAATCCGAACAACATGATTGCAGGCTGGCACCAGGACCGCTGGAGCACGGGCAGCGCGCAAAGCCTCGGCGCCGCCTACACGACGAACGGCGGCGCGAGCTGGACCCAGGTGACGATTCCGTTCACCCGCTGCTCGGGCGGCACGCCCGGCTCGTCGGGCGACTTTGAGCGGGGCTCCGATCCGTGGATCAGCTTCAGCCCCAACGGCACTGCGCACTACATGGCGCTCGTCAGCCAGCGCTCGGTGAACGAGAACGCGATGACGGTCGCGCGCTCGACCGACGGCGGCGCCACGTGGTCAACGCCGATCGTGATCGCGCGCAACCCGGCGCAGGATCCCACCGCGCGCTCGCTGTTCCACGACAAGAACACGATCACCGCCGACCCATACGACTCGCGCCTCGTCTACGCCACCTGGACGCTGTTCCGCACCGGCATCACGTCGGTGGTGGTGGCGCGCTCCACTGACGGCGGCCTGACGTGGGGCCCGGCGAAGCCGGTCGCGACGATGGGCCGCACGGGTCCGGGCGAGCAGGCCGTGTTCCGCCAGGGCGCGCAGATCGTCGTGCTGCCGGACCGCTCGCTCGTCAACGCGTATTTCCGCATCCTGTTCGACAACACGACGGGCCAGGTCACATACGAGCAGGCCGTGTTGCGCTCCACCGACCAGGGGCGTCATTGGACGCGCGTGGACTCGCGTGTCGCGTCGTTCGCGAGCACCACCGCGGTCGACCCCGAGCTCGGCGTTCCGGTGCGCGACGCGCAGGAGATTCCGAGCATCGCGGTCAACCGCACGACCGGGCATCTCTACATGGCGTGGCAGGACGCCGGCGTCAACACCAACGGGCTCGTGAGCGTGGTCGTCGCACGCTCGGTGGACGGCGGCGCAACGTGGTCAGCACCGGTGCGCGTCAATCAAGCCAGGCCGGCCTCGGAGCAGGCGTTTCTGCCGATCGTCGCCGTGAACTCGGCGGGCACCGTGGGTGTGCTGTTCTATGACTTCCGCAACGACGTGCTCGGCGACGAAACGCTGACCACCGACGTCTGGCTGTCGACGTTCGACGCCGCGCTGAACTATCTCGGGGAGCGCCGCCTGACGCCATCGTCGTTCGACATGCGGCAAATGGTGATCACCGGCGCGCGCGGCTACTTCCCGGGTGACTACGTCGGACTCTCCAGCGTTGGCACCGACTTCGTCGCGGCATTCACGGTCGCGAACAACCTCGGCCTGCCGGTCGTCTTTCCCCAGAACAACAACGGCACGTTCGTCGACGCCAACGACCGCCAGAGCATCCTGTTCGTCAGATAGCGTGATCGGGTCGCCGGGGCGCAGCCGGCGACCCTTCAGCGGCCAGCGTCTGCCCGCCGCGCGCGGCCTCGGCGATCATCAGCCGCAAATCCTTGCGCGCCATCGACATCTCGAACGACGGCGGCGTGTATTGCCCGGCGCTGATGCGCTTGCCACGCTGCGGCAGCGTCTGGCCGGGGTTGAAGTGCTCGAACAGGCGCGCCAACAGGTCCTCGGGCCTCAGTGAAGTCGCCACCGAGAGCAACTCGATGCCACCGTCCTCAACGAAGTGTCGGCTATGCCTCGTCTGACCACTTCGATTCGCCCCACTCAACGCGGGCATCGCTGGCCGCGAAGACCTCGAACGGAAACTCGTAGGTCTCGAACAGTTCGGCGACATGGCACGACATTTCGTACCAATCGGCGCACTCCAGCAGGCTGTCTGCCCCATCCATCATCGCCGTCCGATAGCGGTCACGCATCTCGAGGATGCGGCAGGTCCTCACCTGCCCCATGATGGCAAACAGCAAGACGAGCTCCGCCACATGGTGATCGGGGTGCTCCTGGGCCAGACGGCGCAGTTCGGCCGGCCGTTCGGTCTTCTCGATGAGCTCGGCCACCTCGATGCGCCAACGCTTTTCGAGGTTGTGCAGCTGCAGGTAGGTGTGCGAGCGAAACAGCTCCAGCACCCGGCGAGGCTGGTAGGTCTCCAGCAGCAACGCGCCCAGCGAGACGGCGTCGTGCCAAGCGAAGTGCTGGTTCGAGACCCGCTGCGGTTCTTGAGGACGTGAACGACGATGGCTCATGACACACCTCCAAATTCACAGCGTCCTCGCACTGGACGAATGAAAATGCCAAGCTACGGCTGCGACGCGCCGTGTTGCTTGCGCAAGATCAAGCCCGCCGATGCGTCAGCACCTCGCCGCTGTGCCGTAGGTCGGCATCCAACCCCCGGGCGGCGACAGATCGATGCTGTCGGGATCACGGGATGCCCGGCCTTGATAGAACGACGCGCTCGCCGCGGTAAGCCCAGACGCGGAGGTCGGTCCACAGAGGACCGCTCCCGCTCCCGTCCACGCGGGCCTTCGGCGCTCTGCGCTGCGCCACATAGGGAACGCCTTTGTTGACGAGTCGACGCAGGCGCGTGCGGCCGACCTGCGCGGCCGTGAGAATGCCGTGGCTCGCGAACCCATGGCACGGCTTGAAGAACCACTGCTCCTTCTGAGAGCTGAGCTCGTCGACGTTCTCGGCCCGCAGCAGACGGGTCTCCGGCACGTGAGCGCTCAGCAGGGCCCGCTCGTCTGGCCGGATGCCGAGCTCGACGTCACTGATCGGCCGCGAGAGCGGCTCGAGCAAGCGCTTGTCGCTGCGCGTTGCGTAGGTGAACGGATTGGGCTCCACCACCACGCAGCCCTCCGCGTACGCGGATCGCAGGGCCGAAAAGGCGTCCGCCTCCCAAAGGAAGTCGGTCGAGCGGTTGATCACGAACGCGACACGCTCGCCACGGCAGAGCAACTGTCCACGTTCCCACGTGGTCTCCGCGGGCGAGCCGGTCTCGGCCCGCCAGCCGGCACTTCGACACAGTCGGCACAGCAGAAGGTGCTCGTCTCTGAATTTGCCCTCACCGAGAGACTCCGCGTCGTCGAGGATCAGCACGAGATCGAGCGAGCGCCCCACGCAGAGGGCCGGAACTTCCCGTCGGATCATGCCGAGCACGCGTTGACCGAAGGCCGCAACGGTCGGCGGTGCCTCGGGCGCGAAACGCTCGCCGAGCCCGGAGAGCTCGTAGTACAGGCGATTGATGATCGCCGCGAACATCATCCCCGAGCCATTGTCATTGCACTCGATGAGCTGGAAGCGATCGGGGCTCTCCGGCGGGAGATGGAAATCCCACGCGCTGAAGAAGCAGACCTCCGCGCGCCGCCGCCGGGCAATCGCGGGGCCGTTCGCCGTCATCGCCTCTTGCCAGGCCGGGCGCGTCGTCACTCGGTCGAAGACGCCGATGAAGCTCTCGATGGCGGCCAGAAGCGCGCGAGGGATGACCTGAGGCACGAGCGCGACCGAGAAACGCTCCGGCACGTCGAGCATGCCGGCTTCGCGCAGCGCTGCATGCAAGCGATCTTCTGCGATTGGCCTCACTCCGGCACCCTGACCCCCGCCGCCACATCGAGATGCCCTTCGCCCCGTGCAATGCCTTGGTCCAGCAACTTCGCCAACGCCGGAATCAGCTGGAGCGTCTGCCCCCCACGCGCCGCCTCTTCCACCATCAACCGCAGGTCCTTCCTCGCCATCGACATCTCGAACGACGGCGGATCGTATTGGCCCGATGAGATGCGCTTGGCGCGCTGCGGCAGCGTCTGCCCAGGATTGAAGTGCTCGAACAGGCTGAACGCGTCTTTCATGTCGATGCCCACCGCGGCGGCCAGCCGGCCCACATCGCCGAGGATGCCCAGCAGCCCCAGCAGCGTGAGGTTGCCGAACAGCTTGAACGCCGCCGCGCGCTCGGGCTGCGGGCCCAGGTAGATCACCTTGCCGGTCATCGCCTGCAGCGCGCCCTGCAACGCCGGATCGACGACCTCCGTGCTGCGCACTCCGGAGTTCGCGCTTGGGAGCGGCCCGGCGCGCTCACGCCGCGCGAGGTCGCCCGAGATCAACATCCAGCCGGTACCCTCGGCGCAATTGGCCGGCGCCATGAACACCGGCGCATGCACGAACCGCACGCCACGCGCGTCCCAGCGCGCCACGCGCTCGGCGGTGGGGCGCACCGCCGTGGTGGTGTGGTCCACCACCCAGGCGCTGGACGGCAGCACGCCGGCCAGCGGCTCGAGCACGGCGTCGACCGAGGCGTCGTCGGACAGCGAGAGGTGGATGCGCTCGGCCCCTTGCACGGCCTGCGCCACGGTGGCGCAGGCGGTGACGCCACCCGCAGCGTCGCTGGCGGCCAGCGCCTGCGCCTTAGCCGCACTGCGGTTCCAGGCGCGCACGGTGAGGCCGTTGGTGCGCGCGCGTTGAATGAAGCCCGTGCCCATCAGGCCGGTGCCGAGGAAGGCGATGGTGGTCATGCGAGCGCTCCTGGTTGCTGCTGGCGACGATAGCGCACAGCGGCTCGCGCTCCCCGCCATCTACAGTGCCCCGACACCTCGAAATGTGACAGCCGGACCCATGTAGTTGAAACCAATGCTGAACTTCAGTGCGTCCCCTCGCCGAAGGCGTGCCCAGCCACCTGCATCCAACTGAGAACTGTGAAGATAGATAGCGCGCTGCTGACCATTCGGCAATACCCAACCATAGTCGCTCTCCAACTTGGAGATGATCCCCTCAAAGATCTTCAGCGACCCACCCTCTCGGATCCGACCAGCGATGGCGACCTTTGTTTCAAACGCTACTCGCGCAAGTTTCAAGCGACCGAATCTTGTGTAGGCCTCATCCACCTTGCCGTTCAAGTACAGGCGACGCGCGAACCAAAACTGCGACGCGTAGTTGGTATCTCCGTCTGTGAACGCTCGGCGCCAACACGCCTCTGCCTCCCGTCCCTCCTCAGGAAACCGGAGCTCAATTAGCCTCGCTAGTGATCCGTTCAGCCACTTGTCCCCAGGGGCAATACGCAGGGCATCCGCTAGCGTTTTTCTTGCGCCGACAAAGTCGTGATTCAACTCCAAGACTCTGCTCAGCGCCCTGGCAACGAATGTGCTCCCCGGGTTCTTGGCAACGGCCTTGCTGAGTGCCTTTACTGCGCGCTCTCTGTCATGCAACAAGCCCGCAAACTCAGCCTCAGCCGCGAGAAGATACTCGTCACTTCGAAACTGCTGAAGGCCATTGCCAAGCGCCTGCTCCACCTGCTTCGCTGCGGCTGTCACGTCCTCATCATCCGCACCGTCTGTGTCCAATACATCCCGAAGACGACCCATCGCCAGCTTCACCAAAGTGACATGGCCGTGTGCGCTGTCGGCATTCGCACCAGTCAATCGACCGGCGTACTGACCAGCTTGCTCCAAGTGCAGCTTGCGCTCTACCTCAGTCTTCGCTGCATTAGCTCGAACAATCTCCAACTCTGACATCGTGTGAACGATTGAGCGATCGTGAGGCAGCAGCTCCTTCGCATAGCTAATCAGCTCACTGGCGCGGCGCAAGTTCCCGTTCTGGCGCCTGAACTCGTAGATCGCGTGCTGCTGGTAGACGTAGCCATCGTTGTGACTTGCCTGATCCGCGGTTCTGAATATCTCTTCTACAAGCAACGGATCGGCGAACAGTTCTCGTAGATTCTTCGCCCGTATCGTTTCTCTAAACGCAGCGCGGTCGGGCGTGTAGCCTACATCGATCTCTTTCAGGATAGAGATGTATAGATCAAACCGATCTCGCTCTTCCGGTAGGGCGCGCTCAAACACAACCTGAGCGACCCAAGGGTGACGCGCCCGGTAGGCCATATCGAGCGCAGGTTTGTACTCTTCGGTGAGTACGACAGCCTCCAATGGAGAGAAGAAGTCTCTTTTGAAGTCTTTGAATGAAACACCGGTCAGTCGATAGATCAGGCCCGCGCGCACAGGCACGTTCATTCGATTGAGGGCACAAACGTATAGATAGATGCGCCGTGCTCGGTCACTAAGTATTCGCTTGTACTCGTCAAAAACGATGTCCTGAAACGGAGCACCGCTGGTAATCTCGTAGAGAGCCACGAGCAACTGCCGATTGGCATAGGCCAGGAAAGCTTCTCTTCTCTCAGCGTTAGACTTCTTCTCCAACTCGCCGAGACACTTGAACTCCTCCAGCTTCGCGATTAGTGCGTCAATCTCTGGAAGCGAGAGCGAGCGTAGTTCGTGATCACCGTCGAGCAGTGGTGACAGTCCCTGTCCGTCCACGTTCCATTCGTTGGTTCTCTCCGTTGCGATGATCGTTATGGGGAGCTTCTTCGAGCGTGCAAGCAGGATGAAGGCCTCCAGGTCGGCGGCTCTTCTAGACACGCCATCGACAAACACGAAGAGTCGCTCACCAACGAGCGTGCAGAGCTCTGCCAAGGGCGCATCAGCCAGCCGAGCATCCGATCGAAGGTATAGGACCACCTTGTTGAAGGTAGTTGCCGTCTCGAGCGCGATGCGCTTGAGCAGAACAGTCTTCCCTGAGCCGGCGTAACCCTTGATCAGGTAGAAGTCGGTTGGTCTTGGCCGCTTTGCCTCTTCCAGGAGGATGACCTCAGCCAACACAGTGTCGGACAACGTTCGCTTTGCGTCGTACGAGGCGGCGATTGCGCCCCACCCCAAAGAAGCTCCTCGGAAGAAGGTCCGAGCGCTGGAAGTCTCCGGTACCATGCCGGCGTGCACGTAAGTCGCGTCGTTCGCTAGAAAGGCCATCAGATCCGATGATGGCGCGGCGTGTGAGACGAACTTGCCGGCAATCGGATGGCTGTGAGTACTGGACCTGATGCCTCGGAGACCTGGAGGGATCTTCGCTTGGAGTTCGGTCATGAACTCGTCGAACGAGCCAGCAAGAGTAGTTATCCTTTTCTCAGCCCAGATCTTCTGGTCTCTTGCTGACGGATTCGGCGAAACGACATACTGCATCGGTCGCGAGATCGATGGGTCATTTAGCTGAAGCAAGATCGATCGAATGTCGCTGTCTTCGATTTGGTAGCCGACGTAGACAACACTGTACTCACCGGCATATTCGGTGAACCGATTGAAGAGCTTCTCGCGGCCGATGCGGTGGTTAACGTACTGGTCTATGGTCAGGATGAGCGGGTGGGCCACTTCATCCGCCATCGAGACGCAGCCATGCAACTTGAGCAGGGGAACGGCATCCGGCGCCCTGAGCTCATAGTCGATGCGGTCTGTGTTTCTTAGGATCGGCACCGGGGTTTGTAGGCGATCCTTGTTTTCGGCGTAGGCTTTCTCGATGAGTTGGTCGTAGTTTGTCGTGACGAGAGCGGCCCAGCGGAAGTCCGCGATGGACTTTTGTGCCGCGCTCGGGCTAAAGCGATTGAACAGTCCCGCGATGTATTGCTGAACGGTTCGAAGATCCGACTCTGCGATGCAGTATTCGCTGATCAGCGTGAGAGGCTTGTCCTGTGAATCGCCGCCAAGGAATTGCGTAGACAGCAGCTTTCCCAGCTGCTTGCCCGTAGGAGGTGAAGTGGGGGGAGTGGATGCCGTCGCACCAAGAGACGCGCCGGCGCCCAGAAACAGAATCGCCTTTCCGGCTCGGATCTGCTGGACTAGATAGTCGGGTATGTCCATTGAGTCGCACCGTTAGGTCCGAGGAGACCCAATCGTACGCGGCCCGAGTCAGTATTGGAGGGTTTGAGTTCTGCGTTTGGGTGCCAAGGTTGCGCACCCTTGCTCGCCTCACCGTAGTCTCCGATATGGGGCAAGCGATCAATCAACGAACCCCTTCCCCTCCCCCGCCATCCTCACCACCACTCCCGCCGGCTCGAACCGCGCCCCATACTTCCTGGCCAACTCCCGCCCGCGCTCCACGAACCGCTTAGTCCCATACGCGTTGATGAACTGCAGCGCCCCACCCTGGAACGGCGCGAAGCCCCAGCCGAAGATCGAGCCGATGTTGGCGTCGGCCACCGAGCGCACCACCTTCTCTTCGTAGCAGCGCGCGGCCTCGTTGGCCTGGGCAAACAACAGGCGGTCGATCAGCTCCTGCTGGCTCGGCTGCTCCGGCTTCGGCGTATACATCTTGGTCAGCTCGGGCCACAGTTGCTTGCCCTTGCCGTCGGGGCCCTGGCCCCAGTCGTAGAAGCCCTTGCCCGCTTTCTTGCCGATGCGGCCGATCTCGCACATCTGCCGGATCACGCTCGCGCCCGGGTGCTCGGGCAGGGTCTTGCCTTCGGCGGCTAGGTCTTTGCGCGTCTGCTCCTGCACGTGCAGGCTCAGTGACAGGCTCACTTCGTCCTGCAGCGCCAGCGGCGGCATCGGCATGCCGGCTTGCAGTCCCGCCTGCTCGATGCTGCGCGGGTGCACGCCCTCCTTGAGCATCGCGATGCCTTCGGTGATGTAGGTGCCGAACACGCGGCTGGTGTAGAAGCCGCGCGAGTCGTTGACCACGATCGGCGTCTTGCCGATCTGCAGCACGTAGTCAAAGCCCTTGGCCAGCGTCTCGTCGCTGGTCTCCTGGCCGACGATGATCTCCACCAGCTGCATCTTGTCCACCGGGCTGAAGAAGTGCAGGCCGATGAAGTTCTTGGGCCGCACGCTCGCTTTGGCCAGGCCGGTGATCGGCAGCGTGCTGGTGTTGCTGGCAAACGTGGCGCTGGATCCAAGCTGCGCCTCGGCCTTCTTGGTGACCTCGGCCTTGATGGCGCGGTCTTCGAACACCGCTTCGATGATCAGGTCGCAGCCTTTCAGGTCGTCGTAGCTCGTGGTGGCTTTGATCTTGCTGAGCAGCGCGTCGCGCTTTTCCACCGTGCTGCGGTTCTTCTTGATCGCTGCGTCGAGCAGGCCCTGTGAGTAGCCCTTGCCCTTGTCCGCCAGCTCCTGCGTGCTGTCGAGCAGCACCACGTCGATGCCCGCGCGGGCTGAGACGTAGGCGATGCCGCCGCCCATCATGCCGGCGCCGAGGATGCCGAGCTTCTTGACCTTGCTCGGTGCCGGGCCCTTGGGCCGCGACGCGCCCTTCTTGATGGCGTTGAGCTGGTACCACAGCGTGTTGATGATGTTCTTGCTCTCCTGGCTCATCACGCAGGCAGCAAAGTAGCGGCTCTCCACCTCGCACGCGGCGTCAAAGTCGAGCAGGCCGCCTTCGAACACGGCGCTCATGATGTGCTGCACGGCCGGGTAGTTGCCAAAGCTCTTGGCGTTGGCAATGGAGGGTGCGATGGCCCAGAGCTGCTTGCCGCCCTCGCTGCGGCTGTCGCCGCCGGGCCAGCGGAACTTTGGGCTGTCCCACGGCTGCTGCGCCTTGGGATTCTTGCTGATCCACTCGCGCGCCTTGGTCATCATGTCGGCGCGGTCGCGCGCCAGCTCGGTGACCAGGCCGATGCTCAGCGCCTTGGCCGGCGCGAGGTCGTTGCCCTCGGCGCAGATCTGCAGGCCCTGCTGGATGCCCAGCAGGCGCGGCAGCCGCTGCGTGCCGCCGCCGCCGGGCAGCAGGCCGAGCTTGACCTCGGGCTGGCCGATCTTGAGCTTGGGGTCGTCGATGGCGATGCGCGCGTGGCACGCCAGCGCAATCTCCAGTCCGCCGCCGAGCGTGTGGCCGTTCATCGCGGCCACCACCGGCTTGCCTTGCTTCTCCATGCGGCGCAGCACGGCCTTCATCGCCATGCTGGCGTCAAACGGCTGGGCAGGGCGTGTCCACTTGGAGATGTTGTCCAGGTCGCCGCCGGCGCAGAAGTCGGCCTTGCTGCTGGTGAGGATCAGGCCCTTCACGTTGGTTTCAGCCAGCTTCTCCACCGCGGCGTTGATGCCCTCCATCAGCGCGTCGCCCACCACGTTCATCGGGCGGCCGGGCACGTCCATCGTCGCGACCAGGATGCCGTCGCTGCCCACTTCAAGTTTCACTGCACTCATTCAATACTCCAACGGTTCAAGTGCCTCTGGTCCAAGCGGCCGCCGCGGATCTGGCTCTGCCAGGCCGCTGGCGGCGCCCCCTTGAGGGGGAGGCGGCCGCCAGGCCGCATCGGGGGTGGGTCAAACTCTCTCGATGATGGTGGCGATCCCCATGCCGCCGCCCACGCACAGCGTGGCGAGGCCGGTGTTGAGGTTGCGGCGCTCCAGCTCGTCGAGCAGCGTGCCGAGGATGATGCAGCCGGTGGCGCCGAGCGGGTGGCCCATCGCGATGGCGCCGCCGTTCACGTTCACACGGTCGAGCTCCACGCCGAGGTTGCGCGCGGTCTGCATCGGCACCACGGCAAAGGCCTCGTTGATTTCGAAGAGGTCGATGTCCTTTGCGTCCATGCCCGCCTTGGCCAGCGCCTTGCGGCAGGCCGGCGTGGGGCCGGTGAGCATGATGGTGGGCTCGGAGCCGATCACCGCGGCGGCGCGGATGCGCGCGCGGGGTTTGAGGCCCGCCTTCTTGCCGCCCTCTTCGCTGCCCACCAGCATCAGCGCCGCGCCGTCCACGATGCCGCTGGAGTTGCCGGCGTGGTGCACGTGGTTGATCTTCTCCACGGTGGTGTACTTGCGCAGCGCGGTGGCATCGAAGCCCATCGCGCCGATGGTGCTGAAGCTGGGCTCCAGCTTGGCCATCGCCTCCAGGCTGGCGTTGTCGCGGATGGTCTCGTCGCGGTCGAGCATGTGCAGGCCGGCGATGTCCACCACCGGCACCACCGCGCGCTTGAAGTACCCCGCCTCGCGCGCGTGGGCCGCCTTCTTGTGCGAGTGCAGCGCAAAGCTGTCCACGTCGTTGCGGTTCCAGCCTTCCATCGTGGCGATCAGGTCCGCGCCCACACCTTGCGGCACGAAGCCGAGCTTGGTGTTGATGCGCGGGTCCATCGCCCACGCGCCGCCGTCGGAGCCCATCTTCCAGCGGCTCATGCTCTCCACGCCGCCGCCCACCACCAGGTCTTCAAAGCCGCTGGCCACCTTGGCGGCGGCGAGGTTCACGCTCTCCAGGCCGCTGGCGCAAAAGCGGCTTTGCGTGACGCCGGCGCAGGTCTCGGCCCACTCGGCGTCGAGCACCGCGGTGCGCGCGATGTCGGCGCCCTGCTCCCCCACCGGCGTGACGCAGCCGAGCACCACGTCGTCCACCAGGCTGGTGTCGAGGTCGTTTCGGCGCTCAATTTCTTTGAGCAGCGTGCGCAGCAGCCACACCGGCGTGGCCTGGTGCAGGCCGCCGTCCTTCTTGCCCTTGCCGCGTGGCGTGCGCAGGTGGTCGTAGATGTAGGCGTGGCTCATTGCTGGAGCTCCTTCAGAAGTCTTGCGGGGTGCATGCCGTTGGAGTGACCCATGAACGGCGGGTGGATGCTGTAGCCGAGCAGCTGCTGCACCCGTTCGGGATACTTGGCCACGATGTGCATCGGCACCGAGAGCAGCATGCTCTCCATCTGCCGCCCCCAGGCCACGCAGTATTGCGGCGTGATGGCCAGGCGCGACGCGTTGCTGCGGTTGGCGCCGCCGCGGTGCCACAACGTGCCGGGGGTGAGCATCAGCGAGCCCGCGGGCATCACCACTTTCTCCAGCCCGGGGTGGTCCACCACCGGCACGCGCTTGCCGTTCATGAACGTCTCGGCAAAGTACGCGTCGGCCACGGCGTCGTCGCCCCAGGTGTGGCTGCCGGGGATGATTTCGGTGGCGCCGTTGGTGTCGGTGAACTCGTCGATGGCCCAGAACGCGCTCACGCCATAGGCCGGGCGCGGCCGCGGCACCTTGTAGAAGCTGTCGTCAAAGTGCAGCGGCTGCGCGTTCTCGCCGGGGTGCGAGTTGATCGCCAGGCATGCACTGAGCATGAAGTTGGGGCCGAGGATCTTCTCGCACACGTCCAGCACCAGCGGGTGCGCGGCCAGTTCGGCGAACACCGGGCTCTTGGCCAGCAGCGCGTACACGCGCTCGCTGTCGTAGCCCTCGAAGTCGTTGCGACCCTTGAGCTTGCCTTGCAGATAAGGCGCCAGTGCATCCTTGATCGCCTGCACCTGGCTCGGTGGAATCAGCCGCGGCAGGATCACGTAGCCGTCGGTGTCGAGCTGCTGCAGCAGTTGCGGCAGCGGCGTGTCGGGTAGGCTGTGCTTCAGCATGGCGGCCCTCACTTGATCAGGAACTTGAGCAGCGCGTCCATCTTGCGGCCGTACGGCGGGCCGAAGAACTTGAGCGCCGACACCGGTGCCTGGCGGAACACCGGGCGCATCTTGCTGAACGTCTCGAACCCTTCGCGGCCGTGGTAGTGGCCCATGCCGGAGGGGCCCACGCCGCCAAACGGCAGATCGTGCTGGGCCACGTGGAACAGCGCGTCGTTCACCGACACGCCGCCCGACATCACCTGGTCAAGCACGCGCTGCACGAAGGCATCGTCCTTGCTGAACGGGTACACCGCGAGCGGACGGTCGCCGTCGTTGATGGTGGCGATCACGTCGTCGAGCGTGTGGTACGGCCGCAGCGGCAGGATGGGGCCGAAGATCTCGCGCTGCATCAGCGCGCTGTCGGCCGGCGCGCCGAGCACGAGGTGCGGCGCAATCTTGCGCGTGGCGGCGTCGAACGGCGGCCCTTGCAGCAGCGGGATCACGCGCGCGCCGCGCTCGCGCGCCTCGTCGAGCGCGCTGAGCAGCCGGTCGAACGACTTGGGGTCGATGATCGACGTGTAGTCGCGCGAGGCCAGCGACTTGAACATGCGCGGCACGATCCGCTGCGCCAGGCGCACGAACTCGTCCACCTTGTCGGCCGGCAGCCACGCATGGTCCACCGTGGTGCAGATCTGGCCGGCGTTCATGCACTTGACGAACAGGATGCGCTCTGCCGCGGTGGCCAGCGGATAGTCCGGCGCCACGATGGCCGGCGACTTGCCGCCGAGCTCGAGCGTCACCGGGCACAGGTTCTTCGCGGCGGCGGCCATCACCGCGCGGCCGGTGGTGCCCGAGCCGGTGAACAGCAGGTGATCAAACGGCAGCTGCGAAAACGCCACGCCCACGCCGCCGGTCTCGTCGAAGAACTGCAGCTTCTCGGGGGGAAAGTACGCCGGCACCTTGTCGATCAGCAGCGCGGCGAGGTGGCGCGAGTTCTCGCTGAGCTTCACCAGCGCGCGGTTGCCAGCCGCAAAGATCGCGGTCAGCGGCACGAAGCTCAGGTTGATCGGAAAGTTCCACGGCACGATCACGCCCACCACGCCCAGCGGCTGCGGGATCACGCGGTTGCGCGCAAACGGAAAGCTGATCCAGTCGACCGCGCGGCGCTGCACGCGCATCCATGACTTGAGGTGCTTCAGCGCGTGGCCGATGCCATCAACCGCCGGCGCGATCTCGGCCAAGCGCGTCTCGTGGCGCGAGCGGTGGCCGTAGTCGGCGCTGATCGCGTCGGCAATCGCCTCCTGGTGGTCACGCAGCAGCGAGCGCAGGCGCTCCAGGTCGTCGCGCCGATCGGCGTAGCTGGGCACCGGGTGCGCGTGGTAGGCCGCGCGCTGCAGCGCCAGCGCGGCCTGCAGGCGCTCGGTCAGGGGCAGGTCAGAACTGTCCATGGTGGGCTCCTCGGATCGAGCCTACATCGAACGGGAGGCAAGCTCCTTCATGATCTCGTTGGTGCCGCCGTAGATGCGCTGCACGCGCGCGTTGACGTACAGCTCGGCGATCGGGTACTCCAGCATGTAGCCATAGCCGCCAAAGAGCTGCAGGCACTCGTCCATCACCTTGCCTTCCTGCTCGGTGATCCAGGCCTTGGCCAGCGCGGCGCGCGCGGCGTCGAGCTCGCCCTTGAGGTGGGCCGCGATGCAGGCATCGACGAAGGCGCGCGCGGCCAGCACGGTGGCCTGCACTTCGGCGAGCTTGAAGCGCGTGTTCTGGAAATCCCAGATCGCCTTGCCGAAGGCCTTGCGCTCCTTCACGTAGGCCAGCGTCTCCTCGAGCGCGCGTTCCATCGCCGCCACGCCTTGCGCGCAGATCTGCAAGCGCTCCTGCGGCAGCTGCTGCATCAGCTGGATGAAGCCCTGCCCTTCGTGGCCGCCGATCAGGTTCTCGGCCGGCACGCGCACGTTGTCGAAGAAGAGCTCGCTGGTGTCCTGCGCCTTGAGGCCCACCTTGTCGAGCCGGCGGCCGCGGCGGAAACCCGGCGCGTTGTCAGTCTCGACAACGATCAATGACGTCCCCTTGGCGCCGAGCGAACGGTCGGTCTTGCACACCACGATGATCAGGTTGGCGTTCTGGCCGTTGGTGATGAAGGTCTTGCTGCCGTTGATGACGTAGTGATCGCCCTCGCGCACGGCGCTCGTGCGCACCGATTGCAGGTCGCTGCCGGTGCCGGGCTCGGTCATCGCGATGGCGCCCACCAGCTCGCCGGTCACCATCTTGGGCAGCCAGCGGCGCTTCTGCTCCTCGGTGCCGCAGTGGAAGAAGTACGGCGCCACGATGCTGGTGTGCAGCCCGCCGCCAAAACCGCTGAGCACCGCGCGCGTGGCAGCCATGAACACCACCGCGTCGTGGCCAAAGTCGCCGCCGGCGCCGCCGTACTCAGCCGGCGTGCTGGTGCACAGCAGCCCGTTGGCGCCGGCCTCGCGCCAGGTCTCCAGCGGCATCTGGCCCTCTTCACGCCACTTGGTGGCATGCGGCACCCAGCGCTCGCGGAAGAAACGCGTGGCGCTGTCCTCGAGCATGCGGTGCTCGTCGGTCATCCAGGTGGACGGAAAACTGGGGAGGCTCATGATTTGCTTTGCAGCGTGCGCCGGCACGCGTCGTTGATGACGCGCAGCTCGGCCAGCGTGGCATCGATGTGCGCGCGCTTGGCTTCGAGCTGCGCAATGGCCTTGTCGGTGCGCGCCAGCACCCAGCGCGCCTGCTTCTCGCGGCCCTCGCCGTGCGCGCCGTACAGCTCGAGAAAGGTCTTGATCTCCGATAGCGGTGCGCCGATGGCCTTGCTGCGCAGGATCAGCGCCAGGCGGGTGCGGTCGCGCCGCGTGTAGATGCGCGTGTTGTTGATGCGGCGCGGCGTGAGCAGGCCCTTGTCTTCATAGAAGCGCACCGCGCGCGCGGTGACGCCGAACTCGGCGCACAGGTCGCCGATGCCGTACAGCTGGTCGGAACCGTTCTCGCGATGCTCGGCCACCGCGGCATGCGCGTCATGCCCGGATCGTTGAGAGGGCGCGCGCTTGCGCACCAGGGTCTCGGCCACGCGGGTTCCTTGTTCTCAGAAGATCTTTTGCAGCTTCAATGCCACGCCCATGTCACCGGCGACCTGCATCTTGCCGGTCATGAAGGCGTTCATCGCGTTGAGCTCGCCGCTGATCAGCTGGCCCAGCGTGTCGGTGGCGATCGTGATGGTGCAGTCGGTGTCGCGGTTGTCGTTATCCACCGTGTTGGGCGTCGACGCGCCGTCGATCACGATCACGCCGTCGGCGCCGCAGTCAAACTTGAGCGTGGCGCCCAGGCCGCTGCTGTCGCCCACCTTGTTGCGGAAGAAGTCGGTGGCACTCTGCAGATCCATGGCGTCTCCGGTCTCGGGGTGTGCGGGCCATGCTATCGGGCGCCGGCCGCCGATGCACCCTCGTAATCACCTATGCGTGACTTGGTTGACGTTAACGTAAGCCTCGTGCCCAATCAAGCCCCGACGCCAATTCCCTTCCGCATCCATGCCTGACGTCCGCCCCGGCTACCGCAGCGTGTTCACCCCCGGCCTGTTCGCCGGCCAGACCGTGTGGGTCACGGGCGGGGGCTCGGGCATCGGCCGCTGCGTGGCGCACGAGCTGGCCGCGCTCGGGGCGTTGGTGGTCATCAGCGGCCGCAGCGTTGAAAAGCTCGACCGTGTGCGCGCCGAGATCAGCGAGGACGGCGGCCGCTGCATCCAGCGCGCGTTTGACATCCGCGATGAAGAGGCGGTGAAAGCCAACGTCGCGAGCGTGGTCGGCGAGGTGGGGCCGATTCATGGTCTCGTCAACAACGCCGGCGGACAGTTTCCCGCGCCGATGGCCACCATCAGCAAGAAGGGCTTCGATGCCGTGGTCGCCAACAACCTGACCGGCGGCTTCCTGATGATGCGCGAGGTGTTCAACCAGAGCATGGGCAAGCACGGCGGCGCGGTGGTCAACATGACGGCCGACTTCCGCAACGGCATGCCGGGCATGGCGCACTCCGGCGCCGCGCGCGCCGGCATGAGCAACCTCACGATGACCGCGGCCTACGAGTGGGCCTCGGCCGGCGTGCGCGTCAACGCGGTGGCGCCGGGCTGGATCGCCTCCAGCGGCCTGGACACCTACGAGGGCGCGATGAAGTCGGTGATCCCGCAGCTCAAGGCCAGCGTGCCGCTGCAGCGCCTGGGCACCGAGGCCGAGGTGAGCGCGGTGATCGTGTTCCTGCTGTCGCCGGCCGCGGCGTTCGTCAGCGGCGTCACGCTGCAGATCGATGGCGCCGCCTCGCTCGGCAAGGCCAGCGTCTGGCCGCTGGCCAGGCACGACAAGAGCAAGCCGTTCGATGGCTTCCATCGCGCCACGACGCCCGAGGTGCTGAAGTGACCGTCGGCATGCCGGCGCTGCCTTCGGCGCTCAACGCCAAGGCAGACGCGTTCAAGCACAACACCTCGCGCATGCACGAGAAGCTGGCCGAGGTGCGCGCGCTCGAGGCGCTGGTGGTGGCCGAGTCGGAGAGCAAGCGCGCCCGGTTCGAGGAGCGCGGCCAGCTGCTGCCGCGCGAGCGCGTGGCGCGGCTGATCGACCGCGGCTCCACGTTCCTGGAGCTGAGCACGCTGGCCGGCCTGGGCATGCACGACGACGACGGCAAGAAGACGGTGATGGGCGGCGGCTCGATCGCCGGCATCGGCGTGGTCAGCGGCAAGCGCTGCGTGATCGGCGCCAGCGATTCCGGCATCAAGGGCGGCACCGTGGCGCCCATGGGTGTCAAGAAGAACCTGCGCGTGCATCAGATCGTGATGGAGAACAAGCTGCCGTTCATCCACCTGGTGGAAAGCGGCGGCGCGAATCTCATGTACCAGAGCGAGATGTTCGTCGAGGGCGGGCGCGGCTTTGCCAACCAGGCCCGCATGTCGGCCGCCGGCATCCCGCAGATCGCGGTGGTGCACGGCTCGTCCACCGCGGGCGGCGCCTACCTGCCGGGCCTCTCGGACTACATCGTGCTGGTGCGCGGGCGCTCCAGCATCTACCTGGCCGGCCCGCCGCTGGTGAAGGCCGCGATCGGCGAAGACGCCACTGACGAAGAGCTGGGCGGCGCAATGACGCACGCCGAGATCACCGGCCTGGGCGAATACCTGGCCGAGAACGATGCGCATGCCATCGCCATCACGCGCGAGCTGATGCACCAGCTGCCGTGGGATCTGGCGAGCGCGCCCACTGGCTTCGAGCCGCCTCTGTTCGACCCCGAAGAGCTGATGGGCGTGGTGCCGGCGGACGACCGCGAACCGTACGACGTGCGTGAGATCATCGCGCGCATCGTCGACGGCTCGCGCTTCCTGGAGTTCAAGGCGCCGTACGCCACCGACACGATCTGCGGCCACGCGATGATCGAGGGCCACCGCGTCGGCTTCATCGGCAACAACGGGCCGATCCAGCCCAACGGCTCGGTGAAGGCGGCGCAGTTCATCCAGCTGTGCGATCAGTCGGGCACCGCGCTCGTCTTCCTGCAGAACACCACCGGCTACATGGTGGGCCGCGAGGCCGAGCGCGCCGGCGCCATCAAGCACGGCAGCAAGATGATCCAGGCGGTGGCCAACGCACGCGTACCCAAGATCACCATCGTGGTGGGCGGCAGCTACGGCGCCGGCAACTACGGCATGTGCGGGCGCGGCTTCGATCCGCGCTTCATCTTCAGCTGGCCCAGCGCGCGCGTGGCGGTGATGGGCGGCGCGCAGATCGCCAAGGTGATGGAGATCGTCAACCGCGCCAAGCTGCAGCGCGCCGGCCAGAAGGTGGACGAGCGCGCGCTCGAGGCGCTGAGCGCGCACCTGAAGGCGCAGGTGGACAAGGAGTCCACGGCCCTCTTCGGCACCGCGCGGCTGTGGGACGACGGCATCATCGATCCGCGCGACACGCGGCGCGTGCTGGCACTTTGCCTGACCGTCTGCGCCGAAGCCGCCGCACGAACATTGCGACCGAACACCTTCGGCATCGCCCGGATGTAGAGAGATTCTTCGGAGACCCCATGAAGTTCACCACCGAGCACGAGCAGATCCGCGACACCGTCAAGCGCTTCGTCGTCAACGAGATCAATCCGCACGTCAAGGAGTGGGAGGCGGCGCAGCAGTACCCGGCGCACCAGGTGATGAAGCGCCTCGGTGACCTGGGCCTGCTGGGCCTGAAGTACCCCGAGGCCTACGGTGGCGCGGGCCTCGACTTCAGCTACTCCATGGTCATGGCCGAGGCGCTCGGCTGGTGCGATTGCGGCGGCGTGCCGATGTCGATCGGCGTGCAGACCGACATGGCCACGCCGGCGCTGGCGCGTTTTGGCTCCGACGAGCTGCGCAACGAGTGGCTCAAGCCGACGATCGCCGGCGACTATGTGAGCTGCATCGGCGTCAGCGAGCCGGGCGGCGGCTCCGACGTGAGCGCCATCAGGACCAGCGCGCGCAAGGACGGCGACGACTACGTCATCAACGGCACCAAGATGTGGATCACCAACGGCCTGCAGGCCGATTGGTGCTGCCTGCTCGCCAACACGTCCGCCGAGGGCGGCCCGCACAAGAACAAGAGCCTGATCGTGGTGCCGATGGACGCGCCGGGCATCACCAAGCAGAAGATCCACAAGATCGGCATGTGGTCGAGCGACACCGCGCAGCTGTTCTTTGACAACGTGCGCGTGCCGCGGCGCTACCTGATCGGCCAGGAGAACATGGGCTTCATCTACCAGATGATGCAGTTCCAGGAGGAGCGGCTGTGGGCCGCCGCCTCCGGCATCACCGGCATGGACCTGACGATCGACCAGACCATCGACTACACGCGCCAGCGGCAGATCTTTGGCAAGAGCATCCTCGACAACCAGGTGGTGCACTTTCGCCTGGCCGAGCTGCGCACTGAGGTGGAGGCGCTGCGCGCCCTCACCTACCGCGCCGTGGAGCTCTACGTGGGCGGCAAGGACGTGACCAAGCTCGCGTCGATGGCCAAGCTCAAGTGCGGGCGGCTGGCACGCGAGGTGAACGACGCCTGCCTGCAATATTGGGGCGGCATGGGCTTCACCTGGGACAACCCGGTCTCGCAAGGCTTCCGCGACGGTCGGCTGGGCTCGATCGGCGGCGGCGCCGACGAGGTGATGCTGGGCATCATCTGCAAGATCGAAGGGACGTTTCCAAAGAGCATGCAGTGACCGCATGATTCGCGTCTTTGGCCTTGCGCTGCTGCTGGCAGCCACTTCTGCGATGGCAATCGATCTGCGCCCGTTGTGGGATTTCTCCAAGCCGGCGCTCAGCGAAGAGCGCTTTCGCGCGGCCCTTGCCAACGCGCAAGGCGACGACGCGCTGATCCTGAAGACGCAGATCGCGCGCACCTGGGGTCTGCGGCGCGAATTCGAGCGCGCGCGGCAGATCCTCGCCGAGGTGCAGCCGCAGATCGATCGCGCCGGCGCCGAGGCGCAGGTGCGCTACTGGCTCGAGCTGGGCCGCACATGGGCTTCGGCCACGCATAAGCCCGAGCAGCTCACATCCGAGGCCAAGACGCAGGCGCGCAGCGCGTACGACCGGGCGCTGGCGACGGCCAAGGCCGCCAAGCTCGATGGCCTGGCGATCGACACGGTGCACATGTTTGCGTTCATCGACACCGCGCCCGAAGACGGCATCAAGTGGGCCGACGAAGGGCTCCGGCTCGCCAAGGCATCCACCCAACCGGCCGCGCGCCGTTGGGAAGCGACGCTGCGCAACAACCGCGGCGTTGCGCTCAATCAACTGAAACGCCACGACGAGGCGTTGACCGAGCTGAAGACAGCGCTGCAGCTGATCGAGGCCGACGGCAAGGTCTACGAGACCCGCGTCGCGCACTGGATGATCGCCAACACGCTGCGACTGATGGGCCGCCTCGACGAGGCGCGCGACATCCAGCTTCGCCTGGAGCGCGCGTTCGATGCCGACAAGGAACCCGACCCCTACGTGTTCGAAGAGCTCGAGGCGATCTACAAGACACAGGGCAACGCCGAGCGCGCGGCCCACTATGCGGCGCGCCTGAAGGCCGTGCGGGACAAAAAATGACCCATGTGCTCACGCGCCGCGAAGGCCCGGTGCTGCACCTCACGCTGAACCGGCCCGAGGTGCGCAACGCGATGTCGGCGCAGATGGTGACCGAGCTGCGCGATGCGCTCGCGCAGGCCGAAGGCGATGCCGACGTGCGCGTGGTGGTGCTGCGCGGCGCCGGCGGGCATTTCAGTGCCGGCGCCGACCTGAAGGACATGGCCAACCGCCCGCGCGATCCGGCAGCGATGGCCGAGTCCAATGCCCGCTTCGGCGAGCTGTGCGTTGCGTTCGCGCACACGCCGATCGCCACCGTGGCGGTGCTCGAAGGCACGGTGATGGGCGGCGGCTTCGGCCTGGCGTGCGTCGCCGACGTGGCGATCGCGAGCGACACCGCGCTGTTCCGCTTGCCCGAGACGTCGATCGGCGTGGTGCCGGCCCAGATCGCGGCATTCCTGGTGGAGCGGCTCGGCTACTCGGAGGCCAAGCGGCTGGCGGTGAGCGGCGGCAAGCTCGATGCACAAGCCGCGCTCGCGATCCGGCTGGTTCACGAGGTGCACGCGACGGCGGTGCTCGATGCATCGGTGTCGCGTGTGGTGCACGAGTTGCTGCAGTGCGCGCCCGGTGCGGTGGCGGCGACCAAGGCGTTGATGGCCAAGGCGCGCTTCGCGGCGCCGGCGTCGCTGGTGCAGGAAGCCTCGCTCGTATTTGCGCGAGCCGCGCTCGGCCCCGAAGGCGTCGAGGGCGCGAGCGCCTTCGTGGGCAAGCGCAAGCCCAAGTGGGCGCCGCAGTGAGCGCGGCCAGGTTACCGGGGCCAGTGGTCGGGCAGTTCGCGCACCAGCCAGCGCGCCAGCGCGGCATTCACCTGGGCCGGCCGCTCCTGCGCCATCCAATGGCCCGAGCGCACCACGCCTTCGGTGAGGCGCGCGCAATCGCGCCGCATCGGCTCGGCGAGCCGCGAGGTCATCGTCTCGCAGGTGAAATCGAGCTCGGCGTGCAGAAACAGCACCGGCAAGCTCAGCTTTCCGCCGTCGCGCGCCTGCGCCGCATAGGCCTGGTTGCGCACATGGTTCATGTACCAGGCGTTGGGCCCGAAGAAGCCGTTGCGCTGCAGGGCCGCGGTGTAGGTCTCCAGATCTTCTTCAGTGATCACGTCGAGGTCGATCGGCATGTCGGGCGCGCGCCCGGCGCCGCCGAACCATCCACCGTCGCGCCGGATCGTCGAGAGGCGCGCCGGCTTGCCACGACCGCCCGGGTTGCCCTTGCGGAAGCTCGCACGCACGAAAGCGCGCACGTCGGCCTCGTGCGAAGACAGCGCCTTGTCAAAGTTCTCTTCGTAGAACAGCTGGTAGTCCCACTGACCCACCGGATACTCGGCCTCGGGATAGAGGCTGCGGTCGACATACGGCACCACCTCCTGCGGGCAGAACCCGCGCGCGAAGTACGGCACGCACAGGTTGGCGATGCCCACGCAGCGCTCGGGATGGTGGCTCGCCAGCGCCCACACCACAGGGCTGCCCCAGTCGTGGCCCACCCACACCGCCCGGTCGTGGCCGAGCGAGGCCAGCAGCTCCAGCATGTCGGCCACCGAGTGTTCGAGCGCGTAGTCCTCGTGCCGCGGGTAGACGCTGGAGTGGCCGTAGCCGCGCATGTCGGGCGCGATGGCGCGAAATCCGAGCGCACCGAAGCACGGCAGCTGGTGGCGCCAACTCAGCGACAGCTCGGGCCAGCCGTGCACAAAGATGATCGGCGGCCCGTCGGCCGGACCGCACGCCAGGTAAAACGTGGTGTGCCGCGGCGTCTGGGTCACGTGCTCGGTCACGGTGAACGCCATCGAATGCCTCCTGTCAGTGCGGCGCAGTATCGCTGAACCATGTTCGACAAAATCCTGATCGCCAACCGAGGCGACAGCCGTAGCGCAGCGAAGGCTGCGGCGCAGGGTCATGTCGGCGCAGCCGACGTGAGCCGAAGCCAAAACCGCCTGGCGCGCGAAGCGCGCGGCGATTGAAGCGCGGGCACCCATGTTTGACAAGATCCTGATCGCCAACCGCGCTGAAATCGCCTGCAGGGTGATCCGCACCGCGCGCCGCATGGGCTACCGCAGCGTTGCGGTGTACAGCGAGGCCGATGCGCAATCGCCGCACGTGGCGCTCGCCGACGAGGCGGTGTGCATCGGGCCCGCGCCGGCGGCGCTGTCGTACCTGTCGATCCCGGCGTTGCTCGACGCGGCCAGCAAGACCGGCGCGAGCGCGGTGCATCCGGGTTATGGCTTCCTGTCGGAGCGTGCCGACTTCGCGCAGGCGTGTGTCGATGCCGAACTGGTCTTCATCGGCCCGCCGCCTTCCGCGATCCGAGCCATGGGGGACAAGGCGCTGGCCAAGCGGCGCATGCTCGAAGCCGGCGTGCCGTGCGCACCGGGTTATCTGGGTGAGGACCAGAGTGACGAGCGTCTGACGCAAGAGGCGCAGAAGCTGGGCTTTCCGCTGCTGGTGAAAGCGGTGGCCGGCGGCGGCGGCCGCGGCATGCGGCTGGTGCGCGATGCCAGCGAGATCGCCGCCGCGCTCACCGCGGCGCGCCGCGAAGCCGAGAGCGCGTTCGGCGACGGCACGCTGATGCTCGAGCGCCTGATCGAGCGCGGCAGGCACATCGAGATCCAGGTGTTCGCCGACACGCACGGCCACGTGATCCACCTCGGCGAGCGCGATTGCAGCGCGCAGCGCCGCCGGCAGAAGGTGATTGAAGAGGCGCCCTCGCCGGTGGTGAGCGCGGCGCTGCGCAGCGCGATGGGCCGCGACGCGGTGGCCGCGGCGCGCGCAGTGGGCTACGTGGGCGCCGGCACCGTGGAGTTCATCGTCGACGACCACCTCCAGCACTGCTTTCTCGAGATGAACACGCGGCTGCAGGTGGAGCACCCGGTCACCGAGTGCATCACCGGCATCGATCTGGTCGAGTGGCAGCTGCGCGTGGCCGCCGGCGAGCCGCTTCCGCTGGCGCAGGAGCAAGTGCGCTTTGACGGCCATGCGATCGAGGTGCGGCTGTACACCGAAGATCCGTATGCGCAGTGGCGTCCGCAAACGGGGCGCATCGTGCATTGGCGGCCCGCGGCCGCAATGGCCCAAGGCACGCCCGCATTGAACGCAGGCGCACGCCATGGCGTGCGCGTGGACGACGGCATCGCCGAAGGCGCCACCATCACGCCCTACTACGACGCGATGGTGGCCAAGCTGATCGCGCACGGCCCGGATCGCGCCGACGCGGTGCGGCAGCTCGTCGCCGCACTCGATGCGTCGCCGCTGCTGGGACCGCGCAACAACGGCCGCTTTCTGCGCGACCTGCTGCAAAGCGAGGCGTTCTCGACCGCCACGGTGACGACGGCCTCGCTCGACGAGTGGTCGGCCGAGCACCAGCCGATCCTGCGGCGCCCGTTGCCCGACGACGCGGCCTGGCTGATGGCCGCCGCTGCGCGTGCCACGCGCGACGGCCACGGGTGGCGGCCCGCCAGCGTGTCGCGCTACGACATGGCGCTGCAGTGCGAGGGCATCCAGCGCGTGCTGCGTGTGCGCGCCGACAACGGAAGTGTCGACATCCAGCTCGACGGCACGGGCCATTCGCTGCGCACCATCGCGCGCGAGGATCGCTGGCTCACGCTGGAGCTCGACGGCGTGTTGCGCCGCGCGCTGGTGGCCGACGACGGGCATACGCTGCACCTGGCGCACGGCGGCCACATGTTTGCGTTCACCGAGCTGTCGCCGTGGCCGCGGCGCGATGTGTCGGCGGACCCGCGGCGCGCACGCGCCCCGGTGGCCGGCACGGTGGCGCAGGTGCTGGTGCGCGCCGGCGATGCGGTGACCGCGGGCCAGCCGCTGGTCAGCGTGGAGGCGATGAAGATGGAAATGTGGCTCAACGCCGCCGCGGCGGGCACGGTTCGTGCCGTGCACGCGCTGCCGAAGGCAACGGTGGCAAGCGGCGCGGTGCTGGTCGAACTCGACATCCCGGAGGCAAGATGACACAAGACAAGGCCATCCTCACCTGCGCGCTGACCGGCGTGCTCACCGATCCGCAGCAGCACCCGGTGCCGGTGACACCCGCGCAGATGGCCGGCGAGGCGCGCGACGCGTTCAACGCCGGCGCCGCCATCATGCACGTGCACATCCGCGACCAGCGCCCCGGCAAGGGCCACCTGCCGAGCTGGGACCCCGACGTGGTGGAGACGGTGATCGACGCGATCAAGGCCGCCTGCCCCGGCGTGATCATCAACCTGACCACCGGCGTGATCGGCCCCGATGTGTCGGGCCCGGTCGCCTGCATCCGGCGCATCAAGCCGGAGATCGCGGCCTGCAACGCCGGCAGCCTGAACTACCTGAAGATCAAGGACAACGGCCAGTGGGCCTGGCCGCCACACACCTTCGACAATCCGGTGGACAAGATCCAGAAGATGCTCGATGCGATGCACGAGACCGGCACGCATCCGGAGTTTGAGTGTTTCGATGTCGGCATCGTGCGCTCGGTGGCGATGTACCAGAAGGCCGGCATGTTCAGTGGGGTGCCCGAGCTCAACTTCGTGATGGGCGTGGCCTCCGGTATGCCGTGCGATGCCGATCTGCTCGCGCTGCTGCCGCGCTACGCGCCGCCCGATGCGGTGTGGCAGACCACGCTGATCGGCCGCAAGGAGATCTGGCCGGTGCACCAGAAGACCGCCGAGTTGGGCGGCATGCTGCGCACCGGGCTCGAAGACAGCTTCTACCTGCCCAGCGGCGAACGCGCACCGGGCAACGGCGCGATGATCCAGGCACTCGCCGCCTGCGCCGAGCGCGCCGGCCGCGCGGTGGCCAGCCCCGAAGAGGCGCGCGCGCTGCTGGGCTTGCGCGCCGCCGTTTCGGCCTGAGGTTCACGGTTGGGGTGACTGCGATGAGAGACCGCCATCCGATGCGAGTCGCGCTGCTCGGTGCCGCATTGCTGGCACTGGCCGCCGCGCTGCTGTGGCCGTTCAGCCAATCCAACGGCCGCACCGATGCGTCGCCGCGCTCGGTGGCGCCGCGCGGCGCGCTGGGCGCCGACGAGGTGGCCAACATCGAGATCTTCAAGCGCGTGAGCCCGTCGGTGGTGCACATCACCACGCTCACCAGCCAGCGCGAGATCTTCTCCACCACGGTGCAGCAGGTGCCGCGCGGCACCGGCACCGGCTTCGTCTGGGACGAGCTGGGCCACATCGTCACCAACTTCCACGTGATCCAGGGCGGCAACGCGGCGCGCGTGACGCTGAACGACCAGAGCACCTACCCGGCGCAGCTCGTGGGCGTGTTTCCCGACCGCGACCTCGCGGTGCTGCGCATCGAGGCCAAGGGCAAGCTGCCGCCGATTCCCGTGGGCACCAGCCGCGACCTGATCGTGGGCCAGCGCGTCTACGCCATCGGCAACCCGTTCGGCCTGGACCAGACGCTCACGATGGGCATCGTCAGCGCGCTCAACCGCGAGATCGAGTCGTTCAACGACCGCGTCATCCGCGGCGTGGTGCAGACCGATGCGGCAATCAACCCGGGCAACTCCGGCGGCCCGCTGCTCGATTCGGCCGGGCGCTTGATCGGCGTGAACACGCAGATCGCCAGCCCGAGCGGCGCCAACGCCGGCATCGGTTTTGCGATCCCGGTCGACGAAGTCAACCGCGTCGTGCCGCGGCTGATCCGCGACGGCCGCGTCGTGCGTCCGGTGCTCGGCATCTCGGCGCTGCCGATGCAGGTGAACGAGGCGCTCAAGCTGCCCAAGGGCGTGGGTGTCGTGCAGGTCACGCCGGGCGGGCCTGCGGCGCGGGCCGGCGTGCAGCCGTTTCGCCGTGCCGACAACGGCGGCGTGGTGCAAGGCGACGTGATCACCGCGATCAACGACGAGCCGGTGGCCAACCTGGACGACCTGCTGACGCAGCTGGAGCGTCACGGCCCCAACGACACCGTCACGCTGACGCTGTGGCGCGATGGCAAGACGCGCAAGCAGACGGTGACGCTGGCGGCGTCACAGGGCTGATTCCCTTTTGGGGAAGAACGAGCGCAGCCAAAAGGGCTGATTCAAGGCGCGCCGGGCGTGCCGCGGCCGGACGCCACGCGTGCGCGCGAAGGCGCGGACGCGCTTTCAAGCATCGGCAGCAGCGGGCTGTTCATCTGGCGGGCGAGACGCAGCACCGTCATGTCGGGCTGGTGCGGCAGGCGCGCAGCCGGGTTGGCACCGCGCGCGAGCAGGAACGCCACCATCGGCTCGCGATGGGCCGGCTGGTCGAGCCAATCGTTGGACAGGGTCTTGGCCAGCGGCACCCACGGCAACTGGTTGCCCTGCGGCGGCGGCACCCGATTGGCCAGCTCGGGCGCGCGCACCAGCCACCACTCGAGCGCCTGAAAATGTCCGCTGCGAAACGCCTCTTCAAAGCCAGAGCGCAGCGTGCCCTGGTAGGGATCGAGCCCGGCGCGCGCGCTGTGGCCGTCGGCCTCCAAACGCACGGCCAGCGGCGAAGCCAGCATGTCGGGATGCAGCGCCGACAACGGGCTGAAGCTCAGTCGGCCCGGCTGCAGCTGTCCGGCCTCGGCCCAGCGTGCGATCACCGCATCGAAGCCGACCTCGCGCGCCTTGGGGCAGCTCAGCATGCGCACTACGTCGTGGTGCACCGCGCGTGCATCGGCCTGCGCCAGCCACACCATGGACTCGCGCACCTGCGGCGGTGCCACGGCAAAGTCGGGGCAGGGGTCGACCTGCGCCAGCTCGGCCAGCGGCGCGCGGGCACAGGCCTCGGGCATGGCACCTTTCTCGATCAGCTCGGGCAGCACGTGCCACAGGCGCAGATCGCGCGCCGCCATTGCCAACGGGCACAGCGGCAGCTTGTGCGGCGCCGCAAGGTCGGCGGCCTTGATGGTTCCGGCCGCATACGGCTGGCAGTGCGGCGTCAGCGCGCGCTCCAGCGAGTCGAGTCGATAACACGGCACCGGGCCGCCCTCGACCCACTTGTCGTGAAAGTGCTTCACGATGGACCAGCTCGCACTGGTGTCCGTCGCCATGCCGATCAACCCCACCACCGCCGCCGGGCCCGAGCAGGCCCCGAGCAAGGCCGCCACGCCCAGCAGCGCAAGACGCTTCACGTGGAGCTGCAAGCACCGAACGGGCTGCGGCCCGGCCCTGGAGGCATTGGGAGAACGCGGAGCGATGTTCATGGCGTGGGGCCGCGCGTCGGTTTGTTGGAGGTATGACGCGCTTTGAGCGTGACACGGTTACATCGCTCGCCGCCAAGGGCTTTGGAGCGGTCGTGAACGATTGCCCGGTGACCAAACACCTTGCTGGTAACCGGACGTTGGCCCCTTGCGGCGTGCTTGCGCGGGCGCAAACCCGAGCGCCGTTTGTCCACCGATTGCGAGTCTTGGCTGCTGCGCCGCCGCATGCGATGCGTGCCAGGCGGATCGCCACCGCATACCCTCATATGAGTGGTGCACAACGCGAAAATGGGCTGATCGACCAGGGATTTCGTGGTGACCCGTGCCGCCGGGCGCAGAATGGGCACCAAGGCAGGTGTCGGGAACGGCGCGTGCCACGTCGAGGGGGCGATACGAACCATCCGCTAAGGAAGGATCGATCGATGCCGCAACCGACCGTGCTTGTTGTCGACGACGTGCCCGAGAACCTCACCGTGCTCGGGGAGTTGCTGTGCGACGAGTACACCGTGCGCGCCGCAACCTCCGGCCCCGCGGCGCTGCACCTGGCGCACGTCAACCCGCAGCCCGACCTGATCCTGCTCGACGTGATGATGCCGGGCATGGACGGCTACCAGGTGATGGAGCGCCTGCGCGCCGACCCGGCCACGCGGCACATTCCGGTGATCTGCGTCACCGCGCTGGCCGACAGCCAAGAAGAGGAGCGCGGCCTGCTGCTCGGCGCGGCCGACTACATCACCAAGCCGCTCAAGCCGCGCGTGGTGTTGGCGCGGGTGCGCTCGCAGATCGAGCTGAAGCACGCGCGCGACCGCCTGGCCAACCAGAACGCGTTTCTCGAGGCCGAGGTGGCGCGCCGCATGCGCGAGAACCAGCTGGTGCAGGACGCCAGCATCCACGCGCTGGCGCGCCTGGCCGAAACCCGCGACAACGAAACCGGCAACCACCTGCTGCGCACGCAGGAGTACGTGCGCCGGCTGGGCCAGTTGCTGCGCCACCACCCGCGCTTTGCCGCGGAGCTGGACGACCATGCGATCGAGTTGCTGGCCAAGTCGGCGCCGCTGCACGACATCGGCAAGGTCGGCATCCCGGACTACATCCTGCTCAAGCCGGGGCGGCTCGACAGCGCCGAGTGGGAGATCATGAAGACGCATGCGCAGATCGGCGCGCAGTCGATCGAGCGCGCCGAACGCGATGCCGAGCGTCCGATCGAATTCCTGGCGGTGGCCAAGCTGATCGCGCGCTACCACCATGAGCGCTGGGACGGGCTCGGCTACCCCGAGGGCCTGGCGCGCGACGCCATCCCGCTGCCGGCACGCCTGATGGCGCTGGCCGACGTGTTCGATGCGCTGATCTCCAGACGCGTGTACAAGGCCGCGTTCCCGCACGCGCAGGCGCGCGACATGATCGCCGCCAGTCGCGGCAAGCACCTGGACCCGGTGGTGGTCGATGCCTTCGTGAGCGACTTCGCCGCTTTCTGCGACATTGCGCAGCGCCATGCCGACCGCGACGAGGCGGCCTACAGCAGACACGCCGGCCTGCGCATCGTGGGCGGCACGTCGACACGCGGCCCGTCACCGTCCAGGCCATGAATGCCGACTCCAGCGCACCCGAGCGGCCGTCGCTGCGCGGGTCGCTCGGCCTGCTGACGGTCGCGATCGTCGTGCTGACGGCCAGCGCGATGTACATCAACCACCGCTACCAGCGCGAGCTCGAGCCCTGGATCCTGCTGCTGGCTGCACTGGCCTGGGGCGTCGCAGCCGGCGTGCTGGTTTGGCAGCGTGAGCGCCAGGCGCTGCAGGCCATGCTGCTGGCCGAACACAGCGCGCACGAACAGGTGGCGCGCGACCGCCACGAGCTCGAGTCGCTGGTGCACGAGCGCACGCAGCAGCTCGAGCGCGTGGCCGGCCAGAAGGCCGAGTCCGACGCCTTCATGCGCACCATCGCGGCCAACATCCCCGGCATGTTCGGCTACTGGGATCGCGATCTGCGCTGCCGCTTTGCCAACGAGGCCTACGCGCGCTGGTTCGGCCGCACGCCCGAGCAGATGGTGGGCCATGACGCCCTCGAGGTGCTCGGACCCGAACGCTTCGCGGCCAACCTCGAACGCTCGCGTCGCGTGCTGGCCGGCGCCTCGGAGGTGTTCGAGCTGGAGGCGCGGTCACCCACCGGCATCAAGCTGCCGGCGCTCGCGCACTACACGCCCAACGTGGTCGACGGAGTGGTGCAAGGCTTCTTCGTACTGGTGACCGACGTGAGCCAGATCAAGCAGGCCGAGCAGAGTCTGAAGGCGCTCAACGTGGAGCTCACCGCGGCACGCGACAAGGCCGAGGCGGCCACGCAGGCCAAGAGCGCGTTCCTGGCCAACATGAGCCACGAGATCCGCACGCCGATGAACGCGGTGATCGGCCTGGTGCACCTGCTGCGGCGCGACGACCCGACGCCGGCACAGGTCGACCGGCTCGACAAGATCCACGACGCCGCGCAGCACCTGTCGCACGTGATCGACGACATCCTCGACCTGTCGAAGATCGAATCGGGCAAGTTCACGCTCGAGCACACCACGTTCTCGCTGCGCTCGGTGCTGCGCCGCGTGGAATCGATGATGAACGAACGTGCGCACGCCAAGGGGCTGACGCTCGCGGTCGACGCCGGCGCCGTGCCCGACCGTCTGCGCGGCGACCCCACGCGGCTGTCGCAGGCGCTGCTCAACCTGCTGAGCAACGCGGTCAAGTTCACCGACCGCGGCGGCATCGAGCTGCGCGTGCAGGGACAAGCCGTGGGCGACGACGCGCTCAAGGTGCGATTCACGGTGGAAGACACCGGCATCGGCATCACGCGCGAGCAGATCGGCAAGCTGTTCGGCGCTTTCGAGCAGGCCGACTCGTCGACCACGCGGCGGTTCGGCGGCACCGGCCTCGGCCTGGCGATCACGCGCCATCTGGCGCAATTGATGGGCGGCGACGTCGGCGTGCACAGCGAGCCCGGGCGCGGCAGCCGCTTCTGGTTCGAGGCGCGACTGACGCTGGCCGAACCCGACGCGCTCGACCATGCGGCACCGGATCCGACGCAGGCGCTGCTCGACGGCCAGACGCTGCGCTCGCTCGAGGCGCGGTTGCGCGCGGAACATGCCGGCGCGCAGGTGCTGCTGGCGGAAGACAATCCGGCCAACCTGGAAGTCGCGCTCGAATGGCTGCGCGCCGCGGCTCTTCAGGTGGACGTGGCGATCACCGGCGATCAGGCGGTCGAGGCGGTGCGCCGCAAGCACTATGACCTGGTGCTGATGGACGTACAGATGCCGGGGCTCGATGGCCTGGAGGCGACGCGGCAGATCCGCGCGCTGCCCGACCGTGCGAACACGACGGTGCTCGCAATGACCGCCAATGCGTTCGGCGAGGACCGTCTGGCGTGCGAGCAGGCCGGCATGCAGGATCACATCGTCAAGCCGGTCGATCCGCGCCTGTTCTACGCCATGCTGCTGCGCTGGCTGCCGGCGCCCACGCGCGCCGCGGCGCAGCCGCTGCACCCTGCGCCGAGCGCCCCGGCCGCCCCGGCGCGGCCACCGGCCGCGGCCGCCGCGCGCGCAACCGGCAACGGGCCGTTGCCCGCGGGGCTGGACGACAGCGTGCTGGAGCGCTACTTCGGCGGCCGGGTCGACGTGTACGAGCGGGTGTTGCTGCAGTTTGCCGCCACCTACCGCAAAGGCGCCGAAGCGCTGTCCAACGCGATGGCCGGCCGCGTGCTCGACGAAGCGCGGCGCGAGGCGCATTCGCTCAAGAGCGCCAGCGCGACGATCGGCGCCACCACGCTGTCGGCCATGGCGGCGTCGCTCGAGAAGCTGGCGCGCGAAGGCGGCTCGACCGATGACTTTGCCAACGGCGCGCACACGCTGTTGCAGGAGCTGTCGCAGGTGGTGGCCGCCATCGACCGGCGCTTCGCAGCGCCACCGGCGGCGCCGCGCGACACGACGGTGCCCGACCCGGCATGGCTCGAGACCGAGCTGAACCGCCTGGAGGGCCTGCTCGAGCGCGCCGACTACTCGTCGCTCGGCCGGTTCCGCGAGCTGCAGGCGGCGCTGCGCGTGCACCTGGGCATCGACTGCGCACGCGTGCATGCCTTGCTGCAGCGCTTCGAGTTCACCCCGGCGCTCGAACTGCTGCGCCAATTGCGTGCGGCGCAACGCGCCAGGCACCAAGTGAACGCGTGACTCGCCGCGCGCCAAGGCATTCCTTCACGTGCACTCGGCAACCCGGTTTGTAAGCGCTGTGGCGCGCCTGCACGCGCCCGCGTGTGGATTCAACGCAGGCCGCGTCGGTAACGCACGCAGCGCGCCGCAGGCACACGCAAACGCGCCGGCAAGGCCTACCTTCGGGTCATCGCACCGCGGGTTCGGGAGGCCACGATGGAACGCAAGCGACCGACGCAGACTTGCCGCCGGGCAGCGCTCGCGCTGCTGGCGATGGCCGTCACACAGGCAGCGTCCGCCGAATCCGGTGTGGTGTGGGTCGACAACGAACATTTCGGCTTCACCAGTTGCCGCTCGCTCGACGATCTGCCCGGCAGCCAGGACCCGAAGGAGCTGATGAACGCACTGCGCGAGCGCGGCCTGTCCGATGCCTACCGTTGGATGCGCGCACGCGGCTTGGGCCAGGGCACGATCACGCTCACGCCGGTGAGCGGCTCGATCCACTGCGAAGGCAGCCTGTCGTCGATGGTGTTTCGTATCGCGTCGCACGACGGCGCGAGCGGCCGATCGTGGACCGGCAACCTGGTGAGCCGGCTGCCGGCACCGGGCGTGCCGTCGAGCGGCCTGCGCTCAAAGCGATAACCAGCGCCCCGGTCGGCGCCGGGCCGCTCCCAAGCCGACCGGGCCCCTCGGGGGGCAGCGAACGCGTGAGCGTGGGGGCCTGAGGTCCGCCGCTATGCTTGGCGGCGATGACGCAATCCACTTCAATGCGCCGCAGCGCGGCCGAGCAGGCCCGCCTCGAGGCGGCAATGGCCACGCTGTTCGAGCAGCAGATCTCGTTCAACCAGGTGCTGGGCCTGAAGTTCACCGGCCACGGCGCCAACGGACCGACGCTGCGCTTCGAGATGCGCCCCGAGCTGGTGGGCCACCACCTGTACGGCCGGCTGCATGGCGGCGTGATCTCGGCCACGCTCGACGCGATGGGCGGACTGGCGGTGATGTGGGCCATCGCCGAGAAACACGCCGACGAGGCTGCCCTGCAGGTGATGCACCGCTTTGCCAAGCTCGGCACCATCGACCTGCGCGTCGATTACCTGCGCCCCGGTCTGGGCAAGCACTTCGTCGCACAAGGCGAGGTGATGCGGCTGGGCGGCCGCGTGGGCACGACGCAGATGCGTCTGCTCAACGACGAGGGCACGCTCATCTCCACCGCCGCCGCGGCCTACATCGTCAGTTAAATGGTGAATAACGCCCCTCCTTCCACGCGGCGTTGGGTGCAAAGCTGATGCGCCGCCGCTCGACGATCTGCTCCGCCGGCGCTGCGTTCGGCTCGTCGAAGCGCCAGCCGGCGGGCTGCACGCGGCCTTCGACGATCTCGTAGCCCATCAGCGCGAGCACGCGCTCGCCGAGGAAGATCGGACGCGCGTTGCCGTACCAGTCGACGCAGCTCGCCTTGCACGCATCATCGCGTGCGCCGCCATCGCCGGCACGCAGCTGGCCGAGCCCGGTGAACTGCAGGCCGCGGTTGCGCAGGAACAGCACCGATGCGGCGCCGCTGCCACCGGCATACACCCCGTGCCGGCCACGCACCCCCGGGCCCAGCACGGGCAGGCCGAGCAAGCCGCCGTCGTCGTCGTGGGGGCGGTAGAAGAAGCCGTGCGTGCGCGTCTCGCCTTGTGCCACGCCGCGTTGCACGTGGCGTCCGGCCAGCTGCGGGTCACGACGCGTACTGCGACCCCCACGCTCCCCTTGGTCGCTGCCCCCCGAGGAGGCTTCGGTCGGCTCGGGAGCGGCCCAGCGCCGACCGAGGCGCACCGCGCTGAACACCAGGTCGCCGTCGCGCGAGCCCACCAGCAGCGCGTCGCGGCCGAGCGCCTCGATGCGTTCCACCGCATGGCCCGGCGCCAGCGCCATCGCATCGCCGCCGGATGCAAAACGCAACGCATACGCCGACGGCCCGGCATCGAACCCGCGACCGTGGTGTGCACCACCGTACAGCAGCCAGTCGCCGACGAAGCGGTTCTGCACCGCATGCCCTGGCGGCGCGGGCAGGCGCCGGTAGTGCTCGGGCTGCGCCGAGCCGCGTCCGTCGCCGAATGCGCTCAGCGGCACGCGCAGCAGCGCCATCGAACCACCGGTGTGTTCGCTGCCCCACATCCCTTCGCCGCGGCCCGATTCGCGCAGCAGCACGTTCAGATGCCCGCCGTCTTCGAGGAACGACATCTGGTCGATCGGCACGCCGGCGGTCTTGATCGCGCTCGGCGCCGTGCCATCGAGCGGGATGCGGAACACCGCGGACAGCGATCGCGGCTCGGTTGGCTGCGGGCGCGGTGTCGGCGACTGCCACCGACGCCGCCAGCTGCTGGCCCACACATAGACGGAGCCTTGCGACACGTAGAACACGCGACCCGCCGGGCCGAGCACCGCGGTGGACTCGACCTTGAGCTCGTCGCCGCCCAGTTCGCACGAGGTGATGGTGTGCAGCGCCAGCGCCTCGCCGGGCTCGAACTCGTCGTCGGTGCGGTACACGCGCGTGGCCGGCAGGATGCGCTTGAAGCCCTGCGCATCGCTCTGGCCATGCCAGCGCCGCAGCGCCGGAAACAGCTCCCACGGCTGCGCATGCCATGGGGACAGCAGCGTCGGCGTGTAGAACACCAGCTTGCGGCCGATCAGCCGGCTCGCATAGTTGCGCGAGCTGTAGTAGTCAAACGAGCGCAGGTGATGCGTGGCACGGTAGGCCAACGAGCCGTCGTTGCCGAGCTCGAACAAGCCGATCTCGGTGCCGCCGCGCGCGTACGAGTAGCCGATCACCACCACGTCGCGGTTGGACACCAGCAGCTCGTCGTACCAGGCGCCGCCCGGATTGGAGCCTGGCGCATACGCATCCACTGCCGCCACCGGCGCCAGCGCATCGCCGCCGACGCGCACGGTGAACAAGCGCCCGCGCCTCAGGATGATCAGAAAGTCGCCCGCGCGCTTGACAATGCCGCCTTCGTCGACGCCGGCGGTCTGCACGTTGGTGATCGATTCGGCCTCGGCCGCGCGAGCCACCGCGCCGGCCGCCTCGCTCTTGGCCGCCATCGGCGCCGGTGCGGTGGCCGGCGCCGCCTGCATCGCCAGCGTGTCCGCGGCCGCCGCGTCGCGCCGGCGCTCCGATCGATGCTGGCGCGACTGCTCGTGCCAGCGGACGAGGGCCTGCCGCAGCTCGGCTTCGCTGGTATAGGCGGTGAGCGTGCGTGCAGCGCTGTCGACGAAGGCGCCGGCGTGCAGCGCATAGGGCGCGGCCGCCGCAAACAGTGCGCCGCGGGCCAGCAGTTGGCGGCGATGGATCAGCATCAGAGGTCTCCCGGTTGCCATGCGGCGCGCCCCCCGCGGCGAGCCGTCCGTTGCGTTGAACGGCGCAACGCCGGCAGCGGGGTTGAAGTCGGCGCGCCGATGTGTATCCGGCGGTTCGCTTGACGGCCGTCAAGGCTGCGGCGCGCGGCACCGACCACGATGGCCGGATGTCGACCCGGGTCCTGTTGATCCAGGGCCACCCCGACCCCGCGGGCGGCCACCTCGGCCACGCGCTGGCCGACGCCTACGCCACCGGTGCGCGCCAAGCGGGCCACGAGGTGCGCACGCTGGCCGTCACGGAGCTGGACTTTCCGTTGCTGCGCAGCCAGAAGGATTGGAGCGAGGGCGCGCTGCCGCCGGCGCTGGAGCCGGCGCAGCAGGCGATCCGCTGGGCCAACCACCTGGTGTTCTTCTTTCCGTTGTGGCTCGGCGGCATGCCGGCGCTGCTCAAGGGCTTTCTCGAGCAGGTGGCGCGCCCGGGTTTTGCGTTCGACGTCGAAAAGGGCAATCCGCTGGGCAAGAAGCTGCTCACGGGCCGCTCTGCGCGGCTGGTGGTGACGATGGGCATGCCGTCCCTGGTGTACCGCTACTACTTTCGCGCGCACAGCCTCAAGGCGCTGGAGCGCAACATCCTCGGGTTCGTCGGCATCGCGCCGGTCCACGAAACGCTGATCGGCATGGTCGAGGCGATGGACGACAAGGCGCGCGCCAAATGGCTCGAGCGGATGCGCGAGCTGGGGCGCCAGGCGGCCTGACGCGGGCACGCACCGGGCTCGGGTGCGCGCGCACGGGGCTACATACTTCCTGACGATCGCTGCGCTACCATCGCCACCCAATGCGGCAGCGGGGGCGGCCGCCTCCTGGAGCTTCACAACCGTGCAGGTGATCTGCCTCGATCTCGAAGGCGTGCTCGTGCCCGAGATCTGGATCGAGTTTTCCAAGCGCACCGGCATCGCGGCGTTCAAGCGCACGACGCGCGACGAGCCCGACTACGACAAGCTGATGCGCGAGCGCATCGGGCTGCTGGAACAGCACGGCTTGAAGCTGCCCGACATCCAGCGCGTGGTGGCGACGATGCAGCCGCTGGATGGCGCGCGCGCCTTCCTCGACGATCTGCGCGCGCGCTTCCAGGTGGTGATCCTGTCGGACACGTTCTACGAGTTCGCCGATCCGCTGATGCAGCAGCTTGGGCGCCCCACGCTGTTCTGTCACCGGCTGCTGGCCGACACCGATGGCCGCATCGTCGACTACAAGCTGCGCCAGCCCGACCAGAAGCGCCACGCGGTCAACGCGCTCAAAAGCCTGAACTTCCAGGTGATGGCAGCCGGCGATTCCTACAACGACACCGGGATGCTGAGTGCGGCGCACGCGGGCTTCTTCATCCATCCGCCGGAGAGCATCGTCGGCCAGTTTCCGCAGTTTCCGGTGACGCGCTCGTATGACGAGCTGAAGGCCGCGTTCGACGGCGCATCGGCGCGCCTGGCGCAAGGCTGAGATGGCCGCCCAAACGCTCGAGCTGCTGGCCCCGGCGCGCGATGCAGAGATCGGCATCGAGGCCGTCAACCATGGTGCGGATGCCGTCTACATCGGTGGGCCGGCGTTCGGCGCGCGCGACAAGGCGCCCAATAGCATCGCCGACCTGGCGCGGCTGGTGCAGCACGCGCACCGATTCCACGCACGCGTCTACGTCACGCTCAACACCATCCTGCGCGACGACGAGCTGGAGACCGCGCGCCGCCAGGCCTGGGATCTGTACAACGTGGGTGTCGATGCGCTGATCGTGCAGGACATGGGGCTGCTGCAGATCGACCTGCCGCCGATCCAGCTGCACGCCAGCACGCAGTGCGACACGCGCTCGCCGGAGAAGGCGCGCTTCCTGCAGGACGCGGGCTTCTCCAAGATCATCCTGGCGCGCGAGCTGACGCTCGAGCAGATCCGCGCGGTCCAGGCGCAGGTCGACCGTGCGACGCTGGAGTTCTTCATCCACGGCGCGTTGTGCGTCGCCTACTCCGGCCAGTGCTTCATCAGCCATGCGCACACCGGACGCAGCGCCAACCGCGGCAGCTGCTCGCAGGAGTGCCGGCTGCCGTACACCGTCACCGACGCCCAGGGGCGCGTGATCGCGCACGAGAAGCACGTGCTGTCGATCAAGGACAACGACCAGAGCGCCAACCTCGAGGCGCTGGTGGACGCCGGCGTGCGCAGCTTCAAGGTCGAGGGCCGCTACAAGGACATGGGCTACGTGAAGAACGTCACCGCGCACTACCGGCGGCTGTTCGACGCGCTGCTCGAAGGCCGGCCCTCCTTCCGTGCGGCGTCGTCAGGCCGCACCACGTTCACGTTCACGCCCGACCCGCAGCGCAACTTCAACCGCGGCGCGACCGACTACTTCGTCACCGGACGCACCGACGACCTGGGCGCCTTCGACACGCCCAAGCACGCAGGCCTGCCGCTCGGACACGTGGTGCGCATCGGCAAGGCCGATGTCGATCTCGAGCTCGCCGACGCGGCGGCCTCGGTCTCCAACGGCGACGGCCTCACCTGGTACACGCTGCACAACGAGCTGATGGGCCTGCAGGTCAACACCGCGCGGCACCTGGGTGGCGCGTTGTGGCGCATCGTGCCCAACGAGCCGGTCGAGCAGTTCAAGGATCTGCGCGCCGGCACCGCCGTCAGCCGCAACCGCGATCTGGCGTGGGACCGGCTGCTGGCCAGGAAGAGCGCCGAGCGCCGCATCGGCGTGACGATGCGCATGACGGACACCGCCGACGGCTTTGCGCTCGACGTGCGCGATGCCGACGGCTTCCACGCCCGTGCCACCGTGGCCCAGGAAAAGCAGCCGGCGCAGAACGCCGCCAAGGTGGAGCCGACGTTGCGCGAGCACCTCGGCAAGCTCGGCACGACGCCGTTCGTGCTGGAACGGCTGCACATCGCGTCGGCGCAGCCTTGGTTCGTGCCCGCCAGCGCCCTCAATGCGCTGCGGCGCGATGCGATCGTCGCGCTCGAGGCCGCGCGCGCCGCCTCGCTGCAGCGCCCGCCGCGCGCCGCGCCGGTGCAGCCGCCGGCGCCCTACCCCGGCGACGCGCTGACCTACCTCGCCAACGTGTACAACCAGCAGGCGCACGCGTTCTACGTGAAGCACGGCGTGCGCATTGTCGAGGCCGCGTACGAGAGCCACCAGGAGCTCGGCGAGGTGAGCCTGATGATCACCAAGCACTGCGTGCGCTGGAGCCTGAGCCTGTGCCCCAAGCAGGCCAAGGGCGTGACCGGCGTGCAGGGCACGATCCGCGCCGAGCCGCTGACGATGGCGAGCGGCGGCGACACGCTGACGCTGCGCTTCGACTGCAAACCGTGCGAGATGCACGTGGTGGGACGCATCAAGCGCCACGTGCTGCAAGAGGCCAAGGCCCAACCGATCACGTTCTATCGCACGCGCAAAGCGGTGGCGGCGTGAATCGCAGGCTGCCGATCGCGCTGGCCGGCGCGTGGTTCAGCGTGTGCGCGCATGCGCAGACACCACCGCCGGCCGCACCGGCGCCCGCTCCTGCCCCACCGGCGTCGCCCGCGTCGGGTGACAACACCACCAACTCCGCCGGCAGCGGCGGATCGCCGGCTGGCGCAACCCCGCAGCGCGTGGAGATCACCGGCGGCCGCAGCGACAGCGAGATCCGCCGCCAGTCGACAGCGGCCAAGATCGTGATCGGCCGCGAAGAAATCGAGCGCCAGGGCGACTCCACGCTCGGCGAGATCCTGAAGCGGCTGCCTGGCGTGACGCTGGGCGGCCCGCCCGGCCGCGGCGGGCAGATCCGCTTTCGCGGGCTGGGAGCCGGCTACACGCAGATCCTTCTCGACGGCGACCGCGTGCCGCCGGGATTCCAGATCGATTCGATCAGCCCTGAACAGATCGAGCGCATCGAGATCCTGCGCGCGCCCACCGCCGAGACCGGCGCGCGTGCGATCGGCGGCACCATCAACATCATCACGCGCGAGGGCTACTCGCGCAAAGTCAACGACGTGCGCATCGGCACGCAGCTGGAAAACGACCACCTCGGCGTCGGCGGCAACTGGACGCGCAACGACAAGCTCAACGATCGGTGGACGCTGAACACGTCGCTCTCGGGGCTGGCGGGCGAGCAGGAAGAGCGCACCGTCACCACCATCACCGACACCGACCTCGCCACCGGCGCGGTGACGAGCCAGACCGAGGACAGCAGCACGCGCAACGTGCGTCGCCGCAACCTGCACCTGTCGACGCGGGCGCAATACCAGGACGAGCAGGGCAACTTCGGCTTCGTGTCGCCGTTCGTCGTGCTGAACCGGGCCGAGGCCACGCGCTTCACGCGCCTGGCGCTGCTGGCCGGCCCTGACGATCGCATCTTCGACCACGCGTTTTCCGACACCGACTTCAGCTTCTCGCTGCTGCGCGTGCTCGGCCAGTGGCGTCATCGTCTGCCCGACGGCACGCGGCTCGAGTGGCGCGGCAACGGCGGCGCCTCGCGCTACCGGGAACACACGGTGCGCGACGAGCGCGATGGCGCCGGCGTGACGATCGGCACGGTGGACGACAACATCGACATCCGCGATCGCTCGGGCAGCGGCGGCCTGAAGGCGTCGAAGCTGCTCGACAGCGAGCACAGCCTGGTCGGCGGCATCGAAGGCGAGGCGGTGCGCCGCAACGAATCGCGCACCTCGGTGCGCAACGGCACCCTGCTGCTCACCGACTTCGGCGAGAACCTTCAGGCCTCCAGCACGCGCAGCGCCGCCTACGTGCAGGACGAGTGGAACATCAACCCCCACTGGGCCGCGCATGCCGGCCTGCGTTGGGAAGGCATCACCACGCAGGGCACCGGTGCGGACGGCGCGCGGCCGCGCAACCGCAGCAGCGTGTGGACGCCGCTGCTGCACGCGGTGTGGAAGCCCGACCCCAAGGGCAGAGACCAGATCCGCATGAGTCTGACGCGCAGCTACAAGGCACCGACCATGCAGAGCCTGATCGGACGGCCGTCGATCTCGGCGCGCTTTCCCACGGTGAACTGCGGCACCGATCCGCTGTGCCCCAACACGCCGACGTCACCCGACCGCGCCGGCAACCCCAACCTGAAGCCGGAGCTGGCCACCGGCATCGACGTCGCCGCCGAGCGCTACCTCCAGGCCGGCGGCGTGCTCAGCGCCAACGTGTTCTACCGCCAGATCAGCGACTACATGCGCAACGTGACGACGCTGGAGACCGTGTCGTATGCGCCGATCCCGCGCTGGGTCTCGCGGCCGCAGAACGTCGGCGACGCCGTCACGCAGGGGCTCGAGCTGGAGGCCAAGTTCCGCCTGAGCGAGGTGATGAGCGATGCACCGCCACTCGAGCTGCGCAGCAACGTGGCGTTCTTCCGCTCGCGCGTCAAGAGCGTGCCTGGCCCCGACAACCGGCTCGACCAGCAGCCCGACATGACGGTCAACCTCGGCGCCGACTACCGCTTTCGCGGCACGCCGCTGACGATCGGCGGCAACATCAACTACACGCCGGGCTACGACACGCAGGTGTCGGAGGAGCAGACCGCCCTCACCGGCTCCAAGCGCGTGTTCGACCTCTATGCGCTGTGGACCTTCAAGCCCGGCCTGGCGCTGCGGCTGTCGGTCAACAACTGGCTGCCGCGCGACTACCTCACCGGTGGCAGCCTCGACTTCGAGACCGCGCCCGGCAGTGGCACCTTCACGCGCGAGACCTCGCGCACGGTGACTTCATCGTTCACGCAGTGGCAGTTGAGGCTGGAGATGAAGCTGTAGGCCTCACCGAGCCCGGTGGCGGTCATCGGGCGCATCGACTACGATGCGTCGCCGATGCGCCCTCTCGTCCGCCATCTGTTGCTCGCCCTGGTTCTGCTGCTCGCGCAGCAAGGCGCGTTGCTGCACCCGCTGAGCCACGTCTCGGCCGCCACACAATCCGAGGGTGACGATGGCCGGCACGCGCACGGCGGCCCGTGCATCGGCTGCCTGGCGTTTGCCGAGCTGGGTGCCGCCGCGGCGCCTGCACCGGTATCACACGGGCTGGGCGAGCGCCTGGCGTTCCGGTTGCACGCAGCGCCGGCCGCGGCGCGCCACACGCTGGAAGCGCCGCCGCAACACAACCGCGGCCCGCCCACCGTCCTCTGACCGTTCCAGCCGTGGGCTCGCGCGCGTCTCAACAGGCGCGCGACCGGGCTTTCCGCCACGCTCAGAGGATTCGTTCGACATGCTTCGTACCCCACCCACGCTGCGCGCGCCGCTGATGTTGCCGGCCGCCCTGTTGCTGGCCGCCGTGCAGGTCGCTGCGGCCGAGCCACACTCGCACGGCAACGCCAAGCTCGACATCGCCGTCGAGCCGACCAAGATCAGCATCGCCTTCGAGTCGCCACTCGACAACCTGCTCGGCTTCGAGCGCGCGCCGCGCACCGATCGGGAGCGCCAGCAGGCCGACGCGATGGTCGCCAAGTTCCAAGCTGCACAGGCGCTGTTCCAGATCGATCCCGCCGCACAGTGCCAGCTCGCGCGCGCGGAGCTGACATCTGCGGCGTTGAAGCTCGGCCAGCCTTCGGGCAAAGCGGAGCAAGCCGGCCATGCCGACATCGACGGCAGCTTCGAGTTCAACTGCGCCGACGCCGCGAAGGCGGCCTACATTGAGCATGGCCTGTTCCAGTTTGCACGGCTGCAGCGGCTCGAGGTTCAACTGGCCACTCCCAAAGGCCAGTCCAAGCGCAGCCTCAAGCGGCCGGCCGGCCGCATCGCGCTCGGCAGCCGGTGAGCGCGCGATGATCGACGTGGCCGATCTGCGCTTTCGCTGGCCGGGCGCCGAGCACGACTGCGTCGCGATCCCGGCGCTTCATGTGGCGGCCGGCGGCAGCCTGTTCCTGCACGGGCCGAGCGGCAGCGGCAAGAGCACGCTGCTCGGCCTGCTGGCCGGCGTGCTGCTGCCCGACGCCGGGCGGGTGAGCCTGCGCGACACGTCGTGGGCCGCGCTGTCGGGCGCGCGGCGCGATGCGCTCCGCGCAGACCACGTGGGCTACATCTTCCAGCAGTTCAACCTGCTGCCTTACTTGAGCGTGCTCGACAACGTGCTGCTGCCATGCCGCTTCTCGGCGCTGCGCCGCCAGCGCGCGGCGGCGGGCGGTGCTTCGGCCGCGGCGGCCGCCGGCGAGTTGCTCGATCGCGTGGGGCTCGATCGCGGCCTGTGGTCGCGTTCCGCGGCGCGGTTGTCGGTGGGACAGCAGCAGCGCGTGGCCGCCGCACGTGCGCTGATCGGCCGTCCCGACGTGGTGATCGCCGACGAGCCCACGTCGGCGCTCGATGCCGCGCTGCGCGAGAGCTTCATGGAGCTGTTGCTGGATCAATGCCGCGCTGCGGGCAGCGCGCTGGTGTTCGTGAGCCACGACGAGCGGCTGGCCGCGCGCTTCGAGCGCCAGCTGTCGCTGCCCGAGATCAACCGCGCCGCGTACGCGCCGGCCATCGCATGACGACATCACGCCGGTTCGACGACAGGCGCCGCCAGCTGGGCAACGCGCCGTCAGGGCCCGGCGGGCGATGGTGGGGCGCGCTCACCGTGCTCGCGTTCGTGCTCATCGTGGTGCTGGCCACCGTGGTCATCCCACCGCTGCGGCCTGCGCTCGACTTCCGTCGCGCGCCGGCGCACGACGCCGCGGCACCAGCGGACGGCAGCGCGCGCGTCACGCGCTGGGCCGAGCTCGTGCCGGCCGGCTGGGACCCGGGGCAGCAGATCCGCGAGCTGCAGCAGACGCAAGGCGCGCGGCCCGACGCCGACGCGCAGGCGCGCGCCGCGCTGCGCCGCCTGCGCGACACCCTGGACGCGGCGCCCACCGATCCGGCGCTCGACGGCCGCAGCGCGCGCATTGCCGGCTACGTGGTGCCGATCGAAAGCGCGCCGCACGGCACGACGCAGTTCCTGCTGGTGCCGTACTTCGGCGCCTGCATCCACTCGCCGCCGCCGCCGGCCAACCAGATCGTGCACGTGGTGCTGGCCCAGCCGCGGGCGGGCCTGCGCGCCATGGACGCCGTGTGGGTGCGCGGCACGCTGCACGTGGCGCGCCACGAGTCGCACGTGGCTGTGAGCGGCTACCGGCTCGCGGCCAGCGCGATCGGTCCGGTCACGCCGGGGGCCCACGAATGAGGGCGCTGTTTGCACTGGCCGTGCAGAGCGCGTGGAACCGGCGCTTCGTGCTGCTGCTGGTGGCGCTGTCGATCGCGCTCGCGACCTTTCTGCTGCTGGCGATCGAGCGCATCCGCCACGACGTGCGTGAGAACTTCGCGCAGTCGGTCTCGGGCACCGACCTGATCGTCGGCGCGCGCACGGGCACGGTGCAGCTGCTGCTGTACTCGGTGTTCCGCATCGGCAACGCCACCCACAACATCCGCTGGAGCAGCGCGTTGGCCATCGGCCGGCATCGTGCGGTGGCGTGGATGCTGCCGATCTCGCTCGGCGACTCGCACCGCGGCTTTGCGGTGGTGGGCACCACGCCGGAGTACTTCGAGCACTTTCACTACGGCGAGCGCCAGCCGTTGCGGCTGGCGCAGGGCCGTGCGTTCCACGGCGTGTTCGATGCGGTGCTCGGCGCCGAGGTCGCGCGCCGCCTGGGCTATAAGCTCGACGACCGCATCGTGCTCAGCCATGGCGACGGCGCGCTCGCCGCCAACGAGCACGCCGACAAGCCGTTCACCGTGGTCGGATTGCTGCAGCGCACCGGCACGCCGGTGGACCATTCGGTGCACGTGAGCCTGCAGGGTATCGAGGCGCTGCACCTCGACTGGATCGCCGGTGCGCCGCTGCCGGGCTTGGCGGTGCCGGCCGATCAGGTGAGTCGCCACGATCTGACCCCCAAGACGGTGACCGCCGTGCTGCTCGGCCTGAAGAACCGCGCCGCGGTGTTCTCGGTGCAGCGCACGATCGCCGAGTTCGAGGCCGAGCCGCTGCTCGCCATCCTGCCCGGCGTAGCGCTCGACGAGCTGTGGGACGTGGTGGGCGCCGGCGAGCGTGCGCTGCTGTTGATGAGCGTGCTGGTCGCGCTGGTGAGCCTGGCCGGGCTGGTGGCAGTGATCCTGGCGGGCCTCAATGAGCGCCGGCGCGAGCTGGCCATCCTGCGCGCCGTTGGCGCCGGGCCGCGCCATATCGTGCTGCTGCTCGCGGCCGAAGGCGGCCTCGTCACCGCCATCGGCGTGGCGCTCGGCGCGCTCGTCTGCGTGCTGCTGGTCGCCGCGCTCGGCGGCTGGACACAATCGCACCTGGGCGTGGCCTTGCGCCTGCAGGCGCCCACCGCCACCGAGTGGCTGGTGGTGGGCGCGGTGCTTGCCTGCGGTTGGCTGGCCAGCCTGGTGCCCGGATACCGCGCCTATCGCCTGTCGCTGGCCGACGGGCTTTCACCCCGGGTTTGACCTTTTCGACATGGAGCTCAGCATGAACATCAAGTCCGCCGGCATCGGTGCCTGGCTGCGCGCCCTGTGGCTGCCGCTGATGCTGCTGGCCACCGTCGGCAGCATCGCGCAACCGGCTTTCCGCGAGATCCGATGGGACGATCTGGTGCCCAAGGACTGGGATCCGTTCAAGGAGATGCGCGACAAGAACGTCGGAGCGCTCGTCGACGGCAGCCCGCAGGCGCTGCAGCAGATGCGCGCGCTGCGCGAGCTGTGGGACAACGCGCCCACCAACGCGGCGCTCGATGGACAGTCGGTCAAGCTGCCGGGCTACCTGGTGCCGCTCGAAGACGGCAAGGACGGCCTGAAGGAGTTCCTGCTGGTGCCGTACTTCGGCGCCTGCATCCACTCGCCGCCGCCGCCGGCCAACCAGATCGTGCACGTGGTCGCCGCCAAGCCGGTCAAGGGCTTCGCGTCGATGGACACGGTGTGGGTGAGCGGCGTGCTGAAGACCGCACGCCAGGATTCGTCGATGGGCGTAAGCGGCTATCGGCTCGACGCGTCGCTGGTGGCGCGCTACACCGCGCCGGCGCGCTGACATGACTGGTCGGTCAGCGCTTCATGCCTTCGACAGGAACCGCGCGCCGCTCACTTTGGCGGCGCCCTTGTCGAAGGTCCACAGCGGCTGCTCACCGGCATACGTAGCCGACGCGATGTGAAGGCAGTCAGCGAAGTCTGCCGAGCCCTTGCGGAAGAGCTGCAGCGCAACCTCCAGTGCGCGCTCCGACTCGAAGGCCAACTCGGCCGCCGAGAAGAGGCTCGACAGCGTGAGCAGGACGTCGTCCTTCGCGACGCCGAAATTTGACCGCAGCACCCATTCGAGCTCGAGCACGACTGTGACCGGGACGAACAGTGTCTGGCCTTCGGCGACGCACCGGCCGATGAGCCGCCGCGCAGCGGCCAGCTGTGCCACGTCGTCCTGGACGATGTAGCGAACCAGAACGTTGGTGTCCAGCGCCGCCATCTGTCAGCGCCAGGGGTTCATATCTTCGACGCTGACATGCTTGCCCTTCGGGGCTTTCAGCATTCCAGCCATGCTGAGAATCGACTTGGTCTTGGCCCGGACGATGATGGTGCCGTCCGCCATTGCCGACCACACCAGACGAGTACCCGGCTTGGCGTCGACGAGCGCCCGGATATCGGCGGGAACGGTCGTCTGGCCCTTGGCGGTGATGGTGGATTCGGCCATGGCGCGCTCCTTACGTTGCGCGCCATTGTAATGCTCACGATCGGACCGGCTCCCACGCTGCCGCGTGCTCGCGCAGCCACGCGGTGGCCAGGTGTTCGTCCTGCTGCGACGGATGGAAGTCCTCGCGCAGGTAGCGGCGCCACGGTTCCTTCAACGCGCGCACCAAGCCGTCGCGGCCGAACAGGAAGCGCCAGCCTTCGGCCCACGTGCGCCAGCGCCAGAAGCTGCCGTCGTGCCACAGGTTGTTGAGCGTCTGGCGCAGCGCGTCGGTGATGAAGTTCCAGGTCACCACGCGGAACAGCCGCAGCCGCCACTCCTCGTTGCCGCCCATCGCGCGGTACAGGTCGAACGCGGTGCTGCGGTGCTCGGTCTCCTCGCTCGCGTGCCACAGCCACAGCGTGGCCAGGCGCGGCTCGGCACCGGCCAGTGATGAACGATCCGACAGCAGGTGCTCGGCCAGGATCGCCGTGAAGTGCTCGGTGGCCGCGGTGGCACCGACCCAGATGCGCAGGTCGGCGCCGTCGAGCTTCTTCAGCCGCCGCAGCGCCCGTGCGCTCCAGCGATCGACCAGCCCCTGCTTCTCGAGGTGCGCGTTGAACAGCGCGTGGATGCGCCGGTGCGTGGCCTCCTGCCCGATGAAGGCCTTGATCGCCGGCTCGAACGCGCTGCGCTGCTCGGGCGTCAGCGTGGCCACGCCGGCGCGCACCGCGTCGATGAAGAACTGCTCACCGACCGGAAAGCTCATCGACAGCGCGTTGAACCACGCGGTGCGAAACGCATCGCCGCCGCACCAGTGGCGCGGCGGCGGCGTGTCGAGATCCACCCGCAGGCGGCGGACGATCGGCTCGGCGGTGGCGCTCATGCGCCAAACATACCACTGCGCCGGCAGCGGCGCGCGCCGCAATGCATGATGCGGCCATGGTTCCACTGTCGATCCTCGATCTCGCCCCCATCGTCGAAGGCGGCGATGCCGCCAGCGCGTTGCGCAACAGCCTCGACCTCGCGCAGCATGCCGAGCGCTGGGGCTACAAACGCTTCTGGCTCGCCGAGCACCACAACATGGACGGCGTGGCCAGCTCGGCCACCGCGGTGCTGATCGCCCACGTGGCCGGCGGCACCCGGACGATCCGCGTCGGCTCGGGCGGTGTGATGCTGCCCAACCACGCGCCGCTGGTGATCGCGGAACAGTTCGGCACGCTGGCCACGCTGTTTCCCGGCCGCATCGATCTCGGCCTGGGCCGTGCGCCCGGCACCGACCAGCTCACCGCACGTGCATTGCGCCGCCACCTCGATGCCAACGACGCCGACGACTTCCCGCGCGACGTGGTCGAGTTGATCCACTACCTCGATGCGCCGCAGCCGGGCCAGGCGGTGCGTGCGATCCCCGGCGCGGGCACGCAGGTGCCGGTGTGGATCCTCGGCTCGAGCCTGTACGGCGCGCAGCTGGCCGCCTATCTGGGGCTGCCGTATGCCTTTGCGTCGCATTTCGCGCCCGATCTGCTGGAGCAGGCGCTCGACGTCTACCGCGAGACCTATCGTCCGTCGGCGCGCTGGCCGGAGCCGCACACGATGGTGGGCGTCAACGTGGTCGCGGCCGACAGCGACGCCGAGGGCGCGCGGCTGCTCACGTCGCTGCAGCAGCGCTTTCTCGGCATGCGGCGCGGCGTGCGGGGGCCGTTGCCCAGGCCGGTGGAGTCGATGGACGGGCTGTGGAGTCCAGACGAACGCGCCGGCGTGCAGCGCATGCTGGCCGCCACCGCCAGCGGCGGGCCCGACAAGGTGCGGCGCGAGCTGCAGGCGATCGTCGAGCGCACCGGCGCGCACGAGCTGATCGTGGCCGGCGCCATCCACGACCATGCGGCACGGCTGCGCTCGTACGAGATCGTCGCCGGCCTGGACACCGACTGACGCCGCAGCATGCGCGCGATCGGATTCATCACGTGCGTGCTGTCGCTGTGGTCGTGCCTCGCGTTCGCGCAGGCGCCGGGCGCCTCGGCGCCGCAAGCCGAGCGCTCGTCGTCGCCCGACGCACAGGCGCGCCTGCAAGGCGTCGCACTGGTGCGCGCGCTGCGCGCGGGCGGGCTGGTCATCTACTTTCGCCACACCGCCACGGATTTCTCGCGCAACGACCAGTCGATGCGCAGCTACGACGATTGTGCCAACCAGCGCTTGCTGAGCGAACAGGGGCGCGCCGATGCCAAGGCGATCGGCCAGCGCATCACGGCGCTGAAGCTGCCGCTCGGCAGCGTACTGGCCAGCCCGATGTGCCGCACGATGGAGCACGCCCGGCTGATGTTCGGCACGGCCACACCGACGGCGCCGATGCGCGAGCGGACCGAACCGAACCAATACCCTGGACTGAAGCGCCTGCTCAGCGAGCGTGTGCCGGACGGCAGCAACCGCTGGATGGTGGGCCACGGCACGCCGTTTCGCGCGGTGGCCGGAGCGCCGCATCTGGCCGAGGGTGAAGCGATCGTGCTGAAGCCCACGGGCGATGGCTGGGTCGTGCTGGCGCGCCTGGCGGTGGCCGATTGGGCCGCGCTGCCGATGCGCTGAGCGACACTCGGCAGCCAGGCCGGCGGCGGGCTGCACCTATCATGCGCCCCATGCTCGCGCACGCTCCCGCGCACGCCGTGTTCACGCTGCTGGCCCGCAACGCATGGCGCTGGATGGTCGGCTGGTGGCGCATCGTGCACTTCGGCGCGGTGATCGGCGTGATGGCGCTGGCACCCGGCAGCTACTCGCGCCGCCAGCGCCGCGAGATCGCCCGCCACATCGTGCTCGACACCGCGCCGGTGCTGGTGTGGTTCACGCTGCTGTCGTCGCTGCTCAGCCTGGTGATCGCGCGCATCGTGGTCGTCACCGCGCTGAGCTACGGCCTCACGCAGTACGCGCTCGAGATGGTGGTGCGCGTGCTGGTGGTGGAGATCATCCCGCTCACCGCGGCGCTGTTCGTCGCGGTGCGCTGCACGCTGCCGCACGGCGAGGAGCTGGCGGCGCTGCGCCTCGGCGGCCAGTTGGCGCGCCTGCGCGAGCGCGGCCTCGACCCGCTGCGCCACGAGGTGCTGCCGCGCGCCGTGGCCGGTCTCTTCAGCGTGGCGCTGCTGTCGATGTTGGCCGGCGTGGTGGCGCTGGTGCTGGCCTATCTCGCGTCGTACGGTTTCACGCTGTGGGCGCTGGAGGGCTACACGCGCACCGTGGGCCGCGTGTTCAGCCCGACCGTCGTCGTGGTGTTCGGATTGAAGACGCTGCTGTTCAGCCTGGCCGCGGTGCTGGTCCCGATGGGGTCGGCGCTGCACGACGCCACGCGTTCGCGCATGAGTGCCGAGGTGCGCGGGCTGGTGCGGCTGTTCGCGCTGCTGCTGCTGATCGAGGCCGCGTCGCTGGCGGTCAACATCCTGTGATCTGATGAACGAACGCGACGCGCCGCCCCAACCGATCGCCAACGTGGGCCTCAAGGCCGGCTTGCTGCTGGCGGCGCTGGTGGTGCTGGTCGTGGCCTCGGTGCTGTTCCTGCTCTACGCGCGCGGCGTGTTCGAGCCGACGCAGCAGCTCACGCTGGTGGCCGACGATTCCGAGGGCGTGGTGGTCGGCATGGACCTGACGTTCGCCGGCTTCCCGATCGGCCGCGTGCGCGGCGTGCGGCTGGGCGACGACGGCAAGGCGCACATCCACATCGACGTGCCGAAGAAGGATGCGCACTGGCTCAAACAATCGAGCGTGTTCGTGCTGGCACGCAGTCTGGTGGGCGGCACCAACCTGCGCGCCTATTCCGGCATCCTCACCGATCCGACGTTGGATGACGGCGCGGTGCGCACCGTGCTGCGCGGCGACTCCACCGAGGAGATCCCCAAGCTGGTGGCTTCGGTGCGCGAGCTGGTGGCCAACCTCACCACGCTCACCGCAGAGAACTCCGAGCTGGCGCAGACGCTGGCCAATCTCAATGCCGCCAGCGCACGGCTCAACGGCCAGCGCGGCGTGCTCGGCATGCTGTTCGGCAACGAGCGCGACGCGCAGCGCCTGGTCACCACGATCGAACGCACCAATGCGCTGTTGGCGCGCCTCGACGGCATGAGCGCCAAGGCCGATACGCAGCTGTTCGGCCAACGCGGCGTGTTGCCCGAGGTGCGCGAGACGGTAGTGCAGCTGCGCGGCCTGCTCGACCAGACCGGTGCCAGCCTCCAGAAGGTAGACGCCATCCTGGCCGACGCGCAGACCATCGCCGGCAACGCCAAGGTGGCCACCGACGACCTGGGTGCGCTGCGCACCGAGGTGGAGTCCAACCTGCGCAAGATCGAGGGCATGGTCAACGAGCTGAACCGCAAGTGGCCGTTCGCGCGCGAGGTGGAGATCAAACTGCCATGACCGACCACCCCCGAAGCGACCTGGCGGTCGCCTCCCCCTCAAGGGGGCAACACCAGCGGACCGGCAAAGCCGGATCCGCGGTGTTCGCTTGGGTGACCTTGGGTCTGGCCACCGTGTTGTCCATCGCTGCCTGTTCGAGCACTCCGCCGCAGCCCGATTGGAAAATCAACGCGCAGAGCGCGCTCGAGCGTGGCTCCGGCGCCTGGCTCGAAGGCCGCACGTCGATCGCCGAGCGCGAGTTCGCGGTCGCACGCCAGGCCATCGCCGGCACCGGCCGACTCGATCTGCTGGCGCGCGCCGAGCTCACGCGCTGCGCCGCGCAGGTGGCCAGCCTGCAGTTCGAGCCGTGCGCCGCGTTCGAGGCGCTGCGTGCCGATGCAGCGCCGGCCGAGCGCGCCTATGCGGCGTATCTCGCGGGCCGCGCCGGCGCGGCCGAAGCGGCGCTGCTGCCCGAGCACCACCGTGCGGTGGCGGCTGCGGCGAATCCGGAGAGCGCGCTGCAGGGCATCAAGGATCCGCTGGCGCGCCAGATCGCCGCCGGCGTCCTGCTGCAGGCCAACCGTGCCAATCCGGCCGTGATCGCCACGGCCATCGACAACGCCTCGGCGCAGGGCTGGCGCCGGCCGTTGCTGGCCTGGCTCAAGCTGCAGGCGCAGCGCGCGCAGGCCGCCGGCGACGCGGCCGCGCTCGATGCGCTGCGGCGTCGCATTGCCCTGGTGGAGAACGCGCGCTGACGCGCATGCCGACAATCACGCGATGGACCCCAAAGACCTGCAACCCGAATCGCTGGCCGCGCAGTCGCTCGGCTGGGTCGATCCCGTCACCAAGGCGATCTCGCCGCCGATCCACGCGTCGACCACCTTCATCCGCGACGCCGACAACCAGTACCGCAGCGGCCGCGGCTATGCACGCGCCGACAACCCGGCCTTCGACCAGGCCGAGGCGCTGATCGCGCAGCTCGAGCACGGCGCGCAAGGCGCGTTGTTCGCCTCGGGCATGGCGGCGGCCACGGCGGTGTTCCAGTCGCTCGCGCCGGGTGACCACGTGCTGGCGCCGAAGGTGATGTACTGGTCGCTGCGCAACTGGTTGATGAACTTTGCGACCGCCTGGGGCTTGAAAGTCGAGCTGGTCGACATGACCGATCCCGCCGCGGTGCACACCGCGCTCCGGCCGGGCCAGACCCGGCTGGTGTGGATCGAGACGCCGGCCAATCCGTTGTGGACCATCACCGACATCGCGGCCACCGCGGCGCTGGCGCATGGCGCCGGCGCTCGCGTCGCGGTGGACTCCACCGTGGCCACGCCGGTGCTGACGCGTCCGCTCGAGTTGGGCGCCGACATCGTGATGCACGCGGCCACCAAGTACCTCAACGGCCACTCCGACCTGATCGCCGGCGTGCTGGTGACCCGGACGGACGACGACTTCTGGAAGCGCATCAAGACCGTGCGTGCGCAGCTCGGCGGCACGCTGGGCTCGTTCGAATCGTGGCTGCTGCTGCGCGGCATGCGCACGCTGTACCTGCGCGTGCGCGCCGCGAGCGCGTCGGCGCAGCGCATCGCGGAACACTTTGCCGGACACCGGCACGTCGAAGCGGTGCTCTACCCCGGCTTGCGCGAAGCGCCCGGCTACGCGGTGGCGGCCCGGCAGATGCAAGGCGGCTTCGGCGGCATGCTCTCGCTGCGCGTCAAAGGCGGCGCTTCAGGCGGCGAAACCGCCGCGATCGCCACCGCGGCCCACGTGCAGCTGTGGAAGCGCGCCACGTCGCTCGGCGGCACGGAGAGCCTGATCGAGCACCGCGCCAGCGTCGAGGGCGCGGGCACGCCGGCGCCGCCCGACCTGCTGCGGTTGTCGGTGGGCATCGAGCACGTCGACGACCTGATCGCCGACCTCGAACAGGCGCTGGCACGCGCCCACGGCTGAAACGCCACACCAGCGCCCGATCGCGCCAATTCCACACAGATCGCGCCGCTGTTCATGGCGCGCGTCGGCGCCAGTGGGATTAAGGTGTCGTGCATGTCAGCACGCCACGACGCAGCCCCGGGTGACCAGCGCACGACGCTGGCCCTTCGTGTCGCCCCAGTGCTGATGATCGGCGCCTTCGGCCTGGTGGCGGCAGGGGTGCTGATCTTCGAGGCGGCCGTGGCAATCTCTCTGGCCGCAGCGGTGTGGGTGGTATACGAGCTTGACGCCCACCAGCGCGCCCTCGATGAGCACGTGCTTCGCACCATGAACGACCAGCGCGTGTGGCCGGAGTTCGACCCGGACGACGCGGTCGCCCGAGCCCCCGAACTCATCGCCGACAGCCGCTTCGGCTGACGGATACCAGCCTCCGGGCCGCGCGGCGGCCGGTCCCCGGCGGGGGCAAACACGCCAGGGCTTGGTGCCCTATCGCCTGAACTTGCCTTCGGCGGTGATGATCGACAGGTCGGCGTATTCCAGGCCGGTGTGGTCGGTGGGGCCGTAAGTCAGTTCGAGCCCGCCGATGTCGACCTTGCGGAAGCCCTCCAGTGCCTGCTGCAGCCGGGCGCGCGTGGGCTGCGGGCCGGCGCGGCGCAAGCCCTCCACCAGCACCTTGGCGCCGGCGTAGCCCTCCAGCATGGCCGGCGTCACCTCGCCCAGGTTGGCCTTGATCGCCAGGTCGCTCGCCTCCTTGACGATCGGCGCCGACAGCGAGCGCTCATAGGGGAACACCTGCGTCACGATGGTGCCGCGCGCGTGCTCTCCCATCTGCTTGATGAAGCCGCCCGAGGCGTTGTTCGACACCGTGACGATCTGCGCCCTGGAGCCCGCCGCGCGGATCTGCCGGGTGCCGTCGGACACCGCGCCGGCCGAGCCGAACATCAGCACCGCCTGAGCGTCGGCCGACCGCACCTTCTGCACGATGGTCGTGAAGTCGGGCTTGGCGCGGTCGAACTTCTCGATCAGCAACGGGCTCATCTTGGCCTTGTCGAATCCGTCCTGCGCGCCGATGGCGCAATCGGCGCCGAACGAATCGTCGACATGAACCACGGCGATGCGCGTCATGCCGATCGTCGCCAGGTGGGTCACCGCCTTGCTGGCCTCGCGCTGATAGGTGGCTCGCACGTTGAAGATCCACGGGTGCACCGGCTTGTGCAGCACCATCGCGCCGGTCGACGGCGCCACCAGCGGCACCTTGTGCTCGTCGAGCAGCGGTTTGATCGCCTCGGAGTGCGGCGTGCCGCGCACCAGGAACAGCGCGATCGCGTGGCGCTCGAGCACCAGTCTCTTCGCGTTCTCGGTGGTCAGCTTGGGATCGAACTTGTCGTCCAGCGACACGAGCTCGATGCGTTGGCCGTGCACGCCGCCCTGCGCGTTGACGTGGTCAAAGTACAGCTTGGCGCCTTCGGTGTTCTCTTTCACGCCGGGCGCCACCGGGCCGGTGAAGCCCGAGGTCTGCCCCACGACGATCTGCGCCTGCGCCAGGGGTGCGCCCAGCGCCAGCGCGGCCCACAGGCCGAGCGCGTTGCCGCATCGCGTGATGGATCTCATGGTGTGCTGTTCTCCTTGCCCCCCGGGAAGCGGCCGCCAGTGTTGGCGCACCCCGGCACCGCGGCAATGCGCGATACCCAGAATTCGTGCGCCGGCGTGCGGCATTCACGGCGCCGCAACAACCGTGACGCGGCGCGGCGACACCGCGTTAGCCAGCGCGCGCGGCGCCGGGGCTGTCGATGAAGCGCTGCACGAACACCAGATCGAGCCAGCGGCCGAACTTGCGCCCCACCTCGCGAAAGTGCGCCACACGCTGAAAACCCAGCCACTCGTGCATGCGCAGCGAACCGTGGTTGGCGGCATCGATGCCGCCGATCATCACGTGCTTGTCCATCTCGGCGGCGATCGGCAACAGCGCGCTCACCAGCGCGCTGCCGACCCCCTGGCGCCGCCAATCGGCATGCACGTAGACCGAATGTTCCACCGAGTGCTGGTAGCCCGGCCAGGCGCCGCGGAACTCGGCGAACGACGCGTACCCCACCAGCGCGTCGCCGCGCAACGCGGCCAGCACCGGCCAGCCGCCGGCGCTGCGTGCGCAAAACCACTCGCGGCGCTCGTCGAGCGTGCTCGGCTTGAAGCTGTAGATCGCCGTCGAGGTGGCGACGACCTCGTTGTAGATCGCCATCATCGCCGGCACGTCGTCGGCGCCGGCCGGGCGCACGCGCATCGCTTCCATCATGGATGTCTCATGGGTTTGCTGGCATCATTCCATTATCGTCAACAAAGGTCAACGATAGTGAACAGAAACGATGGCCACGACCCCACGCCGTTGATCGCGCGCCGCCTGCGCGACGAGCGCGCGCGCCGCGGCTGGACGCTGGACCGCCTGGCGCAGCGCGCCGGCGTGTCGAAGGCGATGCTGAGCAAGCTCGAGCGCTGCGAGGCCAGCCCCACCGCGGCGCTGCTGGGGCGCATCAGCGGTGCGCTCGGCATGACGCTGTCGACGCTGCTGGCCGCCGACCACGAGCCCGGCGCACGCCTGGTGCGGCGCGCCGACCAACCGACCTGGCGCGACCCGGCCACCGGCTACCTGCGGCGCCAGGTGTCGCCGCTGTCCGACCTGCCCGTGCACCTGATCGAGGTCGAGTTTCCGCCCGGCGCCGAGGTGGCCTACCCGGCGGCCGCGTTCGCCTTCATCCGCCAGGCGATCTGGGTGATCTCGGGCACGCTGGAGTTCGTCGAGGGCGCACTGCTGCACCGGCTGCGTCCGGGCGATTGCCTGGAGCTCGGCCCGGCCTCCGACTGCGCGTTCCGCAATCCGGGGCGTGCGCCGTGTCGCTACCTGGTGGCGGTGGTCAAGCGCTGAGGTTTGCGCACCCTGCCTTCGGTCGGCCTGCATCCAGTTCATCGGGGCGCGGCGTATCAGCCGGCGTTCACCCCACCCGATGGAGAGATGCATGCGCCGTTCGATGCTTCAACTGTCCGCGGCTGCCGCCGCGGCCGCCGCACTGCTGGCCGCTTGTGGCGGCAGCGACTATGACGATCTGGCACCCGCGCCAGTGCCTGCTCCCGCGCCGGCACCGAGCCCGGTGCCGGTGGGCGACACGATCGCGCTCACCAACAGCGGCAAGCTGATCTCGTTCAACCGCGCCACGCCGGCCACGCTGGTGGGCAGCGTCAGCGTCTCCGGCTTGGCTGCCAACGAGACGCTGCTCGGCATCGACCACCGCCCGGCCGATGGCAAGCTCTATGCGCTCGGCAGCGCGGGCAACGTGTACACGATCGAGCCCTCGAGCGGCGTGGCCACGTTGAAGGTGGCGCTCAAGGCGGCAGCCGGTGACGACGATCCGTTCGCCGCACTCGCCGGCAGCGACTTCGCGCTCGACTTCAACCCCGTGGCCGACCGCCTGCGCGTGGTATCGAACGTGGGCCAGAACCTGCGCATCAACGTCGACACGGGCGACGCCATAACCGACGGCTTGATCAGCCTGGCCGGCGGCGTGCCGCACGTGACCGCAGCGGGCTACACCAACGCGTTCCTCGGCACCACGGCAACGCAGCTGTTCGACCTCGACGCCGCGGCCGGCCTGCTGCACCTGCAGGATCCGCCGAACAACGGCACGCTGGCGGCCGGCCTCGCACTGGGCGTGACCGGCGCACAGGTCAACGGCTTCGACATTGACGGGCGCAACAACACCGGCTACGCCGCGCTCACGGTCGGTGGCACAACCAACCTGTACCGCGTGAACGTGACATCGGGCGCGGCCAACGCGCTCGGCGCCATTGCCGGCGGCGAGATGGTGCGCGGCCTGGCGCTGCAGCAGCCGGCGGGGCCGACCGTGCTCGGTCTCACCGCCGCCAACCAGCTGGTCGCATTCGACCCCAAGGCGCCCAACACCCTCACCGGCACCACCCCGATCAGCGGGCTCGGCACCGGCGAGACCGTGGTCGGTATCGACGTCCGGCCAAAGGACGGCGCGCTGTACGCGCTGACCGATGGCGGCAAGGTGTACACCGTGGATCCGGCCAGCGGCGCCGCCACACTGAAGGCGACGCTCGTGGCCGATCCGGCCGACACCTCCAGCCCCTTCACCGCGCTGTCGGGCACAGCGTTCAGCGTCGACTTCAACCCGCAGGCCGATCGAATGCGCGTGATCGGCGACAGCGGGCAGAACCTGCGCGTCAACGTCGACACCGGCAACACGTTCACCGACGGCACGATCAGCCGCACCGGCACGGCGCCGATGGTGATCGCCTCGGCCTACACCAACAGCTTCGACGGCGCGCCATCGACCATGTTGTTCAACCTCGACGCCGCCAGCGACGTGCTGACGCTGCAGGCACCGCCGAACGACGGCACGCTGGCCAACGTCGGCGCGCTGGGGCTGGACATTTCCGGCATGGCTGGCTTCGACATCGCCGGCGGCGCCAACGGGCTTGCGCTGGCGGCGTTGCGCAGCGGCGCGAGCGGTCCGTTCACTCTGTATTCGGTGTCGCTCGCCAGCGGTGCGGCCACGTTGTACCGCAACACCAGCGGCAATGCGGCGCTCAACCAGATCGGCGGCGCCAACGGCCCGGTGCTGCTCGACATCGCGATCCGCTTTTGATCCCGGTGGCATGGGCCCTTGTCGCTGGCGGGACAAGCCCGCGCAGCGGCCCGCCACTACACTTTTTGCATGCCCGCCGCGGCCAGCACCGCATTGCCCTCGCCCGCCGACCGGCTGACGCAGGGGCCGGTGCTGCCGGTGATGCTGTCGCTGGCCGTGCCCAACATGGTGGCGATGGTGTCGGCCGCGGCGGTGAGCATCGCCGAGACGGCTTACGTCGGCGCGCTCGGACGCGACCCGCTGGCCGCGATGGCCGTGGTGTTCCCGTTCGTGATGCTGATGCAGACCGTGTCAGGCGGCGCGATGGGCGGCGCCATCTCGGCCGCGGTGAGCCGCGCGCTCGGCGCCGACCGCAACGATGCGGCGCGTTCCCTCGCGCTGCATGCGGCGGTGATCGGTCTCGCCGGCGGCCTGATCTTCCTCGCCGTGTTCCTGCTGTTCGGGCCTGCGCTGTACCGCATGCTCGGTGCGCACGATGCAGTGCTGCAGCAGGCGCTCTTGTACTCCAACGTGCTGTTCGTCGGCGCGCCGCTCACCTGGCTCAACAACTCGCTGCTGTCGGTGGTGCGCGGCAGCGGCAACATCCGCTTCTCGGCGCTGTTGATGGTCGGCGCCACCACGATCCAGGTGCTGCTCGGCGCCGGCCTGGGACTCGGGCTGGGTCCGTTGCCGCGTTGGGGCATGGCCGGCGTCGCGCTCGGCCAGGTGATCGCAGCGGCCTCGGCCACGCTCGTGCTGCTCTGGTACCTGCGCTCGCCGCTGCCGCGCGTGCAACTGGCTTGGCGCGGCATGGCGTTGCAGCGCGAATCGTTCATGCAGATCCTGCGCGTCGGGCTGCTCGCGTCGCTGTCGCCGGTGCAGAACGTGCTGACCGTGCTGGTGCTCACCGGCCTGATCGCGCGCCTGGGCGTCGACGCGCTCGCCGGCTACGGGATCGGCGCGCGGCTGGAGTTCCTGCTGATTCCGCTGTCCTTCGGCATCGGCGTGACGTTGGTGCCGATGATCGGCATGGCGATCGGCCGCGGTGACATCGCGCGCGCACGCCGCGTGGCCTGGACCGGCGGCCTGCTCGCCGCCGCGGTGGTCGGCACGATCGGCCTGGCAGCCTGCCTCTGGCCGCAAGCCTGGGCCGGCCTCTTCACCGATCAGCCCGGTGTGCTCGCGCAGGCCGAAACCTATCTTCGCTGGGCCGGCCCGGGCTTCGCGTTCTACGGTCTCGGCATCACGCTGTACTTTGCGTCGCAAGGCGCCGGCCGGGTGCTCGGGCCGGTGCTCGGCGCCACCATGCGCCTGGCGGTGATCGCGATCGGCGGCGCGCTGCTGGCGCACAGCGAGGCGCCAGCGTGGGCCTATTTCGCGCTGGTGTCAGTCGCGATGCTGGCCTACGGACTGTTCAACGCGGCAGCGCTCGCGCGCACCGACTGGCGTGCCGCCGCGGCGCCGCACAAGGCCGACACATGACCCACAGGCCCGAACGATGCGCCGACAACGCGCCGTGGTACCTGCCGCAGGGCGACGAGGTGTCGCTGTTCGAAGCGGCCTACCGCGCGCGCCTGCCGGTGCTGCTCGAGGGGCCTACCGGCTGCGGCAAGACGCGCTTCGTCGAGCACATGGCGTGGCGCCTGAGCGGCCGGCCGCTGATCACGGTGGCCTGCCACGAGGACCTCACCGCCACCGACCTCGTGGGCCGTTACCTGCTGGTGGACGACGCCACCGTATGGAGCGACGGGCCGCTGACGCGCGCGGTGCGCGACGGCGCCATCCTGTACCTGGACGAGATCGTCGAGGCGCGCAAGGACACCACGGTGGTGATCCATGCGCTCACCGACCACCGCCGCCTGCTGACCATCGAGAAGACCGGCGAGCAGTTGGTCGCGCACCCCGACTTTTTGCTGGTGATCTCGTACAACCCGGGCTACCAGAGCCTGCTGAAGGACCTCAAGCCGTCGACGCGCCAGCGCTTCGTGACGCTGCCGTTCCAGCATCCGCCGCTCGATGCCGAGGCGCGGATCGTGGCGCACGAGGGCGGCGTCGATGAAGACACCGCGAGGCGCCTGGCCGAGCTGGGCCACAAGGTGCGCGCGCTCGAAGACCTGAACGCCAGCGTCGGCACACGGCTGCTGGTGTATGCGGCGCAGCTGATCGCGCAAGGCATCGCGCCGCGCCGTGCCTGCGAGGCGGCGATCACGCGCGCCGTGGGCAGCGACGACGAGTTGCGGCAGGCGATCGCCGACTTGATCGACGTGATCGTGCCATGAGCGCGCCGGGCCGCTCCCAAGCGCGAATCCCGGAGCGCGCGGCGCGCAGGGTCCAATGAGCGCGCCGGGCCGCTCCCAAGCGCGACAACGAAGTTGCGGCGAAGACTCACAACTGCGCGAAGCGCTTGTGATGTCGGAGCCCATCCCGGAGCGGGTCCGATGAACGATGTGCAGGGCTCCTGGTCGCGCTTTGCGTCGGCGCTGGTCGAGCGCCACGTGGTGGTGCGCGAGACGCCGGCGGCCGCGCAACTGCTGCTGAAGCCGCACCTGCGTGCACCGGCGCTGGCCGACGAGGCCATCGTGGCGCCGCACGGTGCACCGCGCGCGCTGTGGCGGCTGGCGGTGATGCGGCAAGCGCTCGGCGCCGCGTGCCCCACCGCGGAGGCGCGTTCGCCGTTGTGGCGCCGCGTGTTCCGCACGCTCGAGCTGCAACGGGTCGACGCCACAATCGCGCGCGACTTCCACGGCGCGCGCGCCGACCTCGCGCGCTTGCGCGCGCAGACGCTGGCGCGGCGCGCCGCACCGCAAGACACACGGGACGCGCTCGAAGCCTTGCTGCAGTGGGCGCTCGGTGCCTCGCCGTCACACCCGGTGGTGGCCCTGGCGCGGCACAGCCCGCTCGACAGCGCAAGCACCGCGAGCCGCATCTGCGACGTGTTGTGTCCGCGCTGGCGCGTGCGGCATCGCATCGACGGCGTGCCATCGGTTCGCCCCACCGGCGCCGACTTGCCGGAAAGCGCATCCGCCGCGACCGCGCCCGAGGCCGGCCTGCCGACCGAGGCGCGCGCGGCGGCAGGCCCCGGTGGCGCCGGCGCGCTGGCCGACAATCTCGAAGGCAGCGACAACTGGCGCGCGGCCGCAGCAAAGCCCTCACCGGCGCACACGCGGACACGCGCGTTGCCGGGCGCAGCGCGGCGTGCCGATGGCGGCACGCCTGCGGGCCGCGCGCACGCCATCGACGAGTGGGACTGGCGCGCGCAGCGCTTCCTGCCCGGCTGGTGCACGCTGTACGAACGACGGCTGGGCGGCCGCGACGCCCGTTTCATCCACAACGTGCGGCGCCGCCATGCGGCGCTGGCACGAGAGGTGCACCGGCGCTTCGCCGCGCTCAGGCCCGAGGCGCTGCAGCGCGTGCACGGCGCGCACGACGGCGACGAGCTGGAGCTCGAGCGCGTGATCGAAGCGCTGGTCGAACGGCGTGCCGGCCGCTCGCAAGACCGTGCGTTGTACCTGCGGCGCGACCGCACGCAGCGTGACGTGTGCGCGGCCTTCCTGGTGGACACCAGCGCGTCCACCGACTACGCGCTGCGCGATCCGAACGCCGCGCCGGCGGCGTCGGTCGTCGCCGACGACGATGCGTATCTGTACGCGCCCTCGCCGGCTCCGCTGTCTGCACAGGCGGCGCCGCGGCGGCGCGTGATCGACGTGGCCAAGGAGGCGTTGGCGCTGATGTGCGATGCGCTGCAGGCGCTCGGCGATCGTTTTGCGGTGTACGCGTTCTCCGGCCACGGCCGCACGCAGGTGGAGTTTCAGGTCGTCAAGGGCTTCGACGACCCGGTATCCGCGCGCACCGCCGCGTCACTCGCTGCGCTGCGTCCGCAGGGTGCCACGCGCAGCGGCGCGGCGATCCGCCATGCCAGCGCGCTGCTGGCGCGCCAGCCGCAGCGCCACAAGGTGCTGATCGTGGTGTCCGATGGCTACCCGGAAGACATCGACTACGGCCCCGAGCCGCGCGAGCTCCGGTACGCGATCGAAGACACGGCGCACGCGTTGCGCGAAGCCGAGGCGCTCGGCATTCACACCTTCAACCTGTCGATCGACCCGGCAGGGCACGACTATCTGCGCCGCATGTGCGATGCGCGGCGCTACCTGGTGATCGCTGACGTGCACGCGCTGCCTGGCGAGCTGACCAAGGTGTACCAGGCGCTGACGCTCGGGGCGGCATAGAGCCGCGCGCCGGCGCAACATTTCAACTGCAACACCGGCGCTGCGTCGCTGCGGCGTCGACGCTCGTTTGTGTCCGTGCGTCGCGCGCTGGTGCGGACGCACAACGGACGCCGGCGGCATAGCCTGCCGGCCGACCTCGGACACCCCGCACACGAAAGCATCCACCATGAACTGGCTTGAATTCTGCACGCTGGCGTTCCTGCCCGCGTTCCTGCTCCTCGATCTGCTGTTTCCGCCGCCCCAGGGCGTGCGCAGCCGCTGGTGGCGCACGCGCGCCGCGGCCGTCACCGGACTGAGCTTCTGGCTCTCGCTGATGCTCGGCCAGTGGTACGCAAGGTGGTTCGGCGACTCGCACCTGCTTGAGGGCAGCGTGCTCGGCACCGCCGGCGGCGCGATCGTCGGCATGCTGGTCTATGAGTTCTTCCACTACTGGTACCACCGCAGCGCACACCGCTTCAACGGGCTGTGGCGCATGGGGCACCAGATGCACCACAGCGCCGAGAGCCTTGACGCCTGGGGCGCGTACTACCTGCACCCGGCCGATGCGGCGGTGTTCGCGAGCCTGCCGAACCTGCTGCTGTTCCCGGTGCTCGGACTCGCGCCCGAGGCGGGTGCCTGGGCGGCCGCGTTCATCACCTTTTGCGGTGTGTTCCAGCATGCGCACGTGCGCACGCCACGCTGGCTGGGTTACCTGATCCAGCGGCCGGAAAGCCACGCCATCCACCATGCGCGCGGCGTGCATGCGTACAACTACGCCGACCTGCCGCTGTGGGACATCGTGTTCGGCACCTTCCGCAACGCGCCGTCCGGTGCCGAGCGCCCGGCGCAGGGCTTCTACGACGGCGCATCGGCCCGGGTGTGGGAGATGCTGGCGTTTCGCGACGTGTCGAAGCCGGCGCGCTGAGTGCCCAGGCGAACCAGGCGTTTGGCCGGCGCCTTCCACCGCCGAACACAGAGCGATACACATTCGTCGAGCATTCGCAGCGGGTCGTCGGACAACGCACGCCCGCCCGCGGCCCCTTCTGGCAGCATCCGCCATCCAGGTCATGCAGGAGAGGACCATGGTCGTTGCCGTTCTTCACACACCCGTGCACCGTTCGACCCCACCGGCCCGGCTGGGCCGCGCGTTGGGCTATCTCACGCTCGGCATCGGCCTGATGTGCGCGGTGGCCGTGTGGCTGCCCGGGCCCGCTCACCGCTTGGAGTTGCTGCCGCTGGGCATTGCGCTGCAAAGCGTGCGTTTGGGCGGCACGATCGCGCTCGGCGCTGCCGGTTTGGCACTGGTGGCAGTGCTGCTCACGCTGGGCAGCTCGTCACGCAGCCGCTGGCGTCGGCGCGCGCGCTGGGCGCTGTTGATCAACCTGGCGGTGGCCGCATGGCCGCTGTACATGCTCTACCAGGGGCAGACGCTGCCCAAGATCCACGACATCAGCACCGACACCGCCAACCCACCCACCTTCGATGCAGTGCTGCCGCTGCGCCGCGGCGCGAAGAACCCGGCGGACTACGTGGCCGCCACCGGGGCCGAACAGCGCAAGGGCTATCCCGACATCGTGCCGCTGCAATTGCCGCTGGCACCGGCGGTGGTGTTCGACAACGCCGAGCGCGCCGCACGCGCGATGGGCTGGCAGGTGGTCGACGCATCGCCGGCCAAGCTGCGCATCGAGGCGATCGACACCACGCCGGTGTTCGGCTTCAAGGACGACATCGTCGTGCGCATCACGCCGCAGGGCAGCGGCAGCGTGGTCGACGTGCGCTCGCTGTCCCGCGTGGGCAGCAGCGACCTCGGCGCCAATGCCAAGCGCGTGCGGGCCTATCTGCAGCGTGTGGCCACGGCCAGCGGCGCGTCCTGACGCCGCACCGCGGCGCGGCATCGGCCCGGTTCAGGCCGTGCGCGCTTCCATCGGATAGGCCGGATCGTTGTACCCCGGCGTCGACGGATGCCCGGGCCGCACCAGCGAATCGACGAACACCTCGTCGGTCGCGTCGATCTCCACGTCCACGGCGGGCAGGTAGTCGGTCCACTGCTCGAAGGTGCGCGGGCCGGCGATCACCGAGCTGACCGCCCGGTGCGCCAGCACCCACGCGACCGCAAAGTGCGCCAGCGACACGCCCTTGGCCGCGCAATGCGCCTTGAGCTCCTGCGCGGCGCGCAGCGACTCGTCGCGGAACTCGGTCTCCAGGATGCGCTTGTCGCCGCGCCCGGCGCGCGTGCCTTCGGCCGGCTTGGCGCCGGGCGCGTACTTGCCCGACAGCACGCCGCGCGCGACCGGGCTGTAGGGCGCGACGCCGATGCCGAAATGGGCGCACGCCGGCAGCACCTCGACCTCGGGCATGCGGTTGAGCAGGTTGTAGTACGGCTGGCAGACCACGGGCGGCGCGATGTTGAGCGCCTTCGCCGTGGCAACGACCTCGGCGATGCGCCAGCCGCGGAAGTTGCTGATGCCCCAGTAGCGGATCTTGCCCGCGGCCAGCAGCGCACCGATGGCGCGCAGCGGCTCCTCGAGGTCCATGCCGTTGAAGTCGCGGTGCAGGTAGTAGATGTCGATGTGGTCGGTTGACAGCCGCTGCAGGCTGGCTTCGCAGGCCCGCTGCACCCAGGTGCGCGAATAGCCCATCTCGTTGGGCCGCTCCGACATCTTGTTGCCGAGCTTGGTCGCAAGGATCCAGTCGTGGCGCTGGCCCTTGAGCAGCGCGCCGACCATCTGCTCGGACTTGCCCGTGCTGTAGACGTCGGCGGTGTCGATAAAGTTCACGCCGTGCTCGCGTGCGTGCGCGACGATCTCGCCGGCCACCTTGGCATCGGTCTGGTCGGCGAACATCATCGTGCCGAGGCACAACGTCGACACCTTGAGCTGGCTTTTGCCGAGGCGGCGGTATTGCATGGCGGCTCCTTGAGCAGGGTTTGCGCAGCGCAGTATGCCGGGGGCTGCAAGCCGTGGCCGACAATCGGGACATGCCCACGCGCCGCCTGCCCGCGCCGCCCTTGGAGCTGTACCGCGCCAAGCGCGACTTCGCCGTTTCGCCCGAGCCCAGCGGCGACGGCGCGGCGGCGCGCGACGGCGGCCGCACCTACGTGATCCAGAAGCATGCCGCCACGCGGCTGCACTACGACCTGCGGCTCGAACACGGTGGCGTCATGTGGTCCTGGGCGGTGCCCAAGGGTCCGAGCTACGACCCGGGCGACAAGCGCATCGCCATGCGCACCGAAGACCACCCCATCGAATACAACCGCTTCGAAGGCACGATCCCCAAGGGCCACTACGGCGCGGGCACCGTGCTGGTGTGGGACCGGGGCACGTGGGAGCCGGCCGATGACCCCGAACAAGGCATGGCCGAAGGCAAGCTGCTGTTCACGCTGCACGGCCTCAAGCTCAAGGGCCAGTGGGAGCTGGTGCGCATCAAGCCCAAGGAAGGCGAGCGCGGCGAACCGTGGATCCTGTTCAAGAAGCGCGACGCCCACGCGCGCCCGCACCAGGAGTTTGACGTGGTGCGCGCACTGCCCGACAGCGTGGGTCCCGAGCCCGAGGCACCGCCGGCGCCCGCCCTGGGCGGCTCGGCCCGCGTGCGCAAGGTGCTCGGGTTGCCGTTGCCGCAAGCCGCGGTGAAGGCCGAGATCCCCGGCCTGCTGGCGCCGCAGCTCGCCACGCAGGCAAGCGGATTGCCCGCGCACGGGCGATGGATCTTCGAAATCAAGTTCGACGGCTACCGGATGCTGGCGCGCTTCGATGGGTCGGGCAAGCCGCGGCTGTTCACGCGCAACGGCAACGACTGGTCGAGCAAGATGCCGGTGCTGGTGGAGGAGCTCGCCGCGCTCAAGCTGAAAGGCACCTGGCTCGATGGTGAAGTGGTCGTCCTGGGGCCCAACGGCATGCCAGACTTCAACGCGCTGCAAAACGCGTTCGACGGCAAGCGCACGCGTGAGATCCGCTACTTCGTGTTCGACCTGCCGTTCTTCGAAGGTTTTGACCTGCGCGCCGCGCCGCTCATCGAACGGCGCGCGCTGCTCGAGGCGTTCGTGGAGCAGCATGGCGGCGAGCATCTGCATTTCAGCGCCGCCTTCGACGCCGACCCGGTGCACCTGATGCGATCGGCCGAGAAGCTCAAGCTCGAAGGCATGCTGGCCAAGCGCGCCGACGCGCCGTACGTCTCGCGGCGCAGCGACACCTGGCTCAAGCTCAAGGGCAAGCAGCGCCAGGAGTTCGTGATCGGCGGCTTCACCGATCGCACGGGCGACGCCGGCTCCAGCGAGATCGGCAGCCTGCTGCTCGGCGTGTTCGATGAAGACGGCAAGCTGCACTCGGTGGGCAACGTCGGCACCGGCTGGTCGGCCGCGACCGCGCGCGCGCTGAAGGACAAGCTGGTCAAGCTGGAGACCCAGACCTCGCCGTTCGTGCCGCTCGATCCCAAGGCCAAGCGGCGCTGGCCCAAGCGCGCCGGCGTGGCCGATCGTTGGGTCAAGCCGCAGCTGGTGGCCGACGTGAGCTTCAGCGACTGGACCCCCGAGGGCGTGATCCGCCACGCCACCTTCATCGGGCTGCGCGAAGACAAGCCGGCCAGGCAGGTGCGGCGCGAAGTCGACGAGACGCCGGCCGGCGCGATGCCGCTCAAGCGCTCCGGCAACGGCGCCACCAAGGTCACGCACCCCGAGCGCGTGATCGATCCGAGCACCGGCGCGACCAAGCTCGACCTGGTGCGCTACTACGAGAGCGTGGCCGAGTGGATGCTGCCGCACCTGAAGGGCCGGCCGTGCTCGCTGGTGCGCGGACCGGAAGGCATCGGCAAGGAGCTGTTCTTCCAGAAGCACCTCGGCAAGATGCAGCTCAAGGGCGTGAACACGCTCGACCCCAAGCTGTGGCCCGGGCACGAGGCGCTGCTCGAGGTGGGCACGGCCAAAGGCATTGCCGAAGCGGCACAGATGAACGTGATCGAGTTCCACACCTGGAACGCGACCGCGAAGAACATCGACAAGCCTGACCGCATCGTGTTCGATCTCGACCCCGGCGAGCGTGTGCCGTGGTCGCGCGTGCAGGAGGCCGCGACGCTGGTGCATTCGTTCCTCGGTGAGCTCGGCCTCGAGTGCTGGCTCAAGACCAGCGGCGGCAAGGGCCTGCACGTGGTGGTGCCGATCGTGCCCAGGCTCGACTGGGACACGGTCAAGGGCTTCTCGCAGGCGGTGGTGGAGCAACTCGCCGAGGTGCTGCCCGACCGATTCAGCGCCAAGAGCGGAGCGGCCAACCGCGTGGGCAAGATCTTTGTCGACTACATCCGCAACTCGCACGGCGCCACCACGGCGGCGGCGTTTTCAGCGCGTGCGCGGCCGGGGCTCGGCGTGTCGATGCCGGTGGACTGGAGCCAGCTGGCGTCCCTGAAGTCGGGCGCGCAGTGGACCATCGCCAACGCGCGCGAGCATTTGTCGTTCCAGAAGGAAGACCCCTGGGCGGGTTATTGGCGCAGCAGGCAGACGCTGGCCAAGGCCATGAAGCGGCTGGGATACAACACAGAGGCCACGGCATGAGGGCTTTCGTGGCGGCTTTGGGGCCAGTCCGGATGGTCTCGCCTTATCCTTGTTGCCCCACCCGGGTGGAGACCCCAGTATGAAACAGCCCCCACGCTCACTTCGTTCGCTGCCCCCCGAGGGGGGTGAGCCCGGACGCGGTCAGTCCAGTGGACTGGCCGCGCGTGGCGAACGGCTGGTCCGTGAGGACCGGCGCGGCCTGCAAGGCCGTCAGTGCCTTCGGGCGGCCGGGCGGCACTGACATGGCAGCCCGTTCGATCGCGTCATTGACCCTGGGCTTCGGCTTGGTGTCGATCCCGGTCAAGCTCTTTTCCGCCACCGAGAGTTCGGCCAACGTGCGCTTCAACCTGCTCACCAAGGACGGCTCGCGCGTGCGCCAGCAGTACATCTCGGAGAAGGACGGCAAGGTCGTCGAGCGCGCCGAGATGGTGAAAGGCTACGAGTTCGAGAAAGACAAGTTCGTGCTGTTCGAGCCGTCGGAGCTCAAGGCGCTCGAAGAAGGCTCGAGCCACGTGGTGGACATCGTGGCCTTCGTGCCCGAGAAGTCGATCGACCCGATCTACTACGACAAGGCCTACATGCTGGCGCCCGACAAGCGCGGCGGCAAGCCGTACGCGCTGCTGGCCGAGGCCATGCGCAAGAGCGGCCGCTGCGCGCTGGCACGCTGGTCGTGGAAGACCAAGCGCTACGTGGTGCAGGTGCGCCCGGCCGAAGACGGCCTGATGCTGCAGCAGCTGTTCTTCGCCGACGAGGTGCGCTCGCTCAAGGACCTGAACATCGAGAAGGTCGACGTCACGCAGGCCGAGCTCGATCTCGCGATGCAGCTGATCGACCAGATCGCCGAAGACGGCTACGACCCCAGCGCTTACAAAGACGAAGAGAAGGTGCGCGTGCTCGAGGCGATCGACCGCAAGATCGCCGGCCAGCAGATCGTGGCGCACGAAGAGGTGGAGTCGCCGGCCAGCGGCCAGGTGATCGACCTGATGGAAGCGCTGCGCGCCAGCCTGGGCAAAAAAGGCGGCGCCGCGGCCAGCGCCAACGGCAAGGCCGCCCGGGCCCCCGAGCCTGAGACCATTCCCGCCGGCGCCTTGAAGGAACGCAAAGGAGTGCGGCGTGCGCCGGCGGCGGCGCCCGCGCCGGCACGCGCACGAGCATCCAAGAAGTGATCGCGAGCGCGACGCCGCACACCTATTCCTTGAAAAGCGTGCGCGAGATGCTGGGCCTGTCGGCCAGCACGCTCACGCGGCTCATCGACGCCGGCTTCGTCACGCCGGCGCGCGGGCCGCGCAATGAATACCGCTTCTCGTTCCAGGACGTGGTGCTGCTGCGCACCGCGGACCAGCTGCTGGCCAACAAGATCCCGCCACGCAAGGTGGTGAAGGCGCTGGTGCAGCTGCGCCGCCAGTTGCCGAGCGAAGTGCCGCTGACCGGCCTGCGCATCTCGGCCGTCGGCCCCGACGTCGCCGTGCGCCAGGGCGATCTGCAATGGGATGCCGAGTCGCAGCAGCTGCTGATGGACTTTGAGGTGGCGCCCAGCGGCAGCGCGGGCGCGGTCACCTTCATCACGCGGCCCACTGCGCCTGCTGCCGCCCCTGCGGAACCCGAGGCCGAACTGGCCCATGCAGAGGCGCTGGAACAGAGCGACCCGGCCGCAGCCGAGGCGGCCTATCGCCAGGTGATCCGCCACGCGCCCGATCGCATCGATGCCTATCTGAACCTCGGCGCGCTGCTGTACGAGGCGGGCCGCCTCGACGGCGCGCTCGCGGTGTACGACCAGGGCCTGGCCAAGGCGCCGCGCGAGGCGCGCCTGCACTACAACCGCGCCCTCGCGCTCGAAGACCTCGGGCGTGCCAACGACGCACTGGCCGCCTACGAAGCGTGCATCGCCCTGGCCGACGACTTTGCCGACGCGCACTTCAATGCCGCGCGGCTGTACGAGCAGCTCGGCCGCAACCAGCTCGCGCTGCGCCACTTCAGCGCCTACCGCCGATTGCAGCGGTAGGCCCCTGCCACCATCCCGAGTCGGCGGCATGCCGGACGTTCAAGCCATCCATATCGCCGTCAACAGCGACATTGCGGTCTCGAGCCTGCTCGAGCGGCCCGACGCACCGAGCGCCGGCTATGTGCTCGCGCACGGTGCCGGCGCCGGCATGACGCATCCGTTCATGGCGCACGCGGCCGGCGCGCTCGCGGCACGTGGCATCGCGACGTTGCGCTACCAGTTTCCGTACATGGAGCGCGGCTCCAGGCGTCCCGATGGGCCCAAGGTGGCCCATGCCACCGTACGCGCGGCGGTGGCCGAGGCGGCGCGGCTGCTGCCAGGCCTGCCCCTGGTGGCCGGCGGCAAGTCCTTCGGCGGCCGCATGACTTCGCAGGCCCAGGCCGCCTCACCGATGCCCGGCGTGGTGGGCCTCGTGTTCCTCGGCTTTCCGCTGCACCCGGCGGGCAGGCCGTCGATCGAACGCGCCGAGCACCTGGCTGCCGTGAAGGTGCCGATGCTGTTCGTGCAGGGCACACGCGACGAGATGGCCGATGTGAGCCTGATCGAGGCCACCGTCGGCGCGCTCGGCCCCCGGGCCACGCTGCATTGGGTGCACGACGGCGACCATTCGCTGCGCGTGCCGGCGCGTTCAGGCCGCGATCCTTCGCAGGTGCTCGGTGCGGTGTACGACACGATCCAACGCTGGATCGAAGCGCGGGCCGACACCCTCTGACCCACCGGCGCTGCGCGGCGAACGGCCCGCGCTCGCGGCCCTGCTGTTCCAGCCGGCGCGCCCCGCCATGCGTCAGCGCATCTGCAACTCGCGCCGCTTGATGGCCAGGTACTCGTCGCGCTCCAGCTCGTGCAGCTGGCGCGGGTGTTGTTCGGTGAGCGCAAACCAGTCGCTCAGGCGCTTCTCCTGCTGCTGAGCGAGAGGGGCCTTCATCGAGCCGAAATAGGCTTCGATGCCGAGGAAGTAGCGCATCGCATTGCGCTCGATCATGCCGCGCACGCCGTTGATGTAGACCGGCTGGCCGTCTTCGGTCCGACCGGTGACGGTGAAGCCCACCTTGTCGCGTCCGGCAGTGGTCATGTAGGCCTGCGTGACCATGCGCGCGATGCCGCCGAAGGCGTATGCGTACGACAGGTGCAGGAAGCTCCTCGATCCGTCGAGCGGCGCGGCCTGCACCGTGACGCGATGGTCGCGCGTGCCGAGCGGCCCGGTGTCGGCCGCGAGCTGCATGCGCACGAAGTCGGGCGCGCTGGCGGCCACGTTGAACCTGAAGTCCATGCGGTAGCCTTCATCCGCGGTGTGCTGCGCCTTGCGGCCCACCACCAACGCCATCGCGTCCGAGGCCGCGTCGCCTTGCGCGCTGCAGCGCTTGACGTTCTGATGCAGCATCAACACCTCGCACAGCCGCCCCTTGTCCTGCAACAGTTGCACCGTGGTGCTGAACGGGTACTCGACGATGGCGTAGACCTCGCCCTTGAGCTCGCCGTTGGCCTCGGACGACTGCACCACCAGCGGACGCTGGAACGGGCTGCGCGCAAACGCATCGCGCAGCATCTCGTGCCGGCCGCGCAGCACGAGCGCATCGGGCGACGGCGCGGCGGCCGCGCCCGCGGTGGCGAGGGCCAAGCCCCACGCCAGCCAATCAAGCCGGGTTGGCGTGCGCATCGGCATGGCGGTGCACCAGCTTCCATTCGCCGCTTTCGCGGCGAAATATCTCGGTGACGCGCAAGTCCATCGGTGCGGGCTGGGTCATGTCGCCCACCTGCGCGGTGGCGCGCTGCAGGCCGACCCAGTAGGCAAGGTCGCCGCTGGCGCCCACCTGCAGCACTTCAAACCGGCTCGAGCCTAACGAGCGGAAGTTCAGCGCGTCAGCGACGTAGCGCGCGCCGACCTCGGTGGCGCCTTGCACCACGCCGCCGCGCGGCGGAAAGAAACTGGCCGGCGACACCACGGCCAGCAAACGGGTCAGCGGCGATGCATCGCCGCTGACATAGGCGCTGGCCGCCGTGGCGCGCTGCTCCATGAAGTCGTCGAAATCGTCGACCGGGGTGTTGATCGCCTGGGGCATGTCCGCCTCATGTGGGGTTGGTGGGGTTGCGTTCAACCATGGTCGCCAAGCGGCAGGCCGCAGGCAGCCGGACGTGGGCCCGAGCCGCTGTCGGATCACGCCGACGCGCCGGCCGTCACCGGTACTGCGCCAGGAGGCGGCGGCGCCACTGCAGACACACGGCCGCGAGCAGCGCCACGGCGGGCGGCACCCAGGCGTGGCCGGCACGCAGCCCCCAGCCCATCGCGCCGCTGTACAAGCACCACAGCACCGGGACGATCAGCAGCACCCGGCGCGGCGGCTCGGCGAGCAACAACAATCCCAGCGTGGTGATCACGGTCGGGTCGGGCATCACGGCAAACACCTCGGCCTGCGACCAGGGCCGGCCCAGGATCGTCGCGATGAAGGGGTAGACGATCACGCCGATCACGATCAGCGTGATCGCGATCGGATCGGTCGGCGACAGGTGGCGCCTGCGCACCATGCCGCGCCGCGCCAGGGCCACCCACAACAAGGCAACGCCCTGCAGCGCGAACAGCAGCGCCGCGTAGTCGGCCGACCAGTTGATCGGCGCGAAGCGCCGGTGCAGAAAGCCCCAGGCCAGCCACCACCACGCGAACGCCAGCAGCACGAACACCACACGATCACGTCGCGGCGAGTGCGGCCGCCCGAGCCACAGCAACAGCCCGACGCCGGCCATCAAGGCCACCATCTGCAAGGGCCAGACGTCGGCGTTGTAGTTTTCGATCAGGCGCTGGTAGGTGCGCGCCGAGAACAGCAGAAAGCTGTCGAGGCGGTAGGTCCACCACTCGGTCACAAGGACTCGGTCACAAGTAGCTGGCCGTCTGTGCCGCCATGCGGTTGCGCTGTCCGGAGTCGGGCAGCATCGACAGCCCGGCAGCCATGTTCTCGCGCACATGCGCAACGCGGGTGGTGGCCGGGATGGCGCAGGTCACCGCCGGATGCGACACCACGAACTTGAGCGCGAACTGGGCCCAGCTGGTGCACTGCAGCTCGGCGGCCACCGGCGGCAATGCGTGGCGCGCCAGGGCGCGCAGCAAGTCGCCCTGCTCGAAGGGCCGGTTGGCAATCACCGCGATCCCGCGCTCACGCGCCAGCGGGAAGATCCGCTCCTCGGCGCGGCGATCGGCCAGGCTGTAGGTCACCTGCACGAAGTCGATCGGGTGGCTGCGCATGATCTGCTCGATGTCACGCATGCGCCGCCCCTCCGACGTGGTGATGCCCACGTAGCGCAGGCGCCCCGCGGCCTTCATCTCCAGCAGCACCGGCAGGTGCTCCTGCCAGGCCAGCAGGTTGTGCACCTGCATCAGGTCGAATCGTTCCACGCCCCACAGGCCGCGCGACGCTTCCATCTGCGCCGGGCCGCGCGACGCCGGCGCGATCCACACCTTGTCGGCGGAGAACACGCGCGGCAGCATGTTGAGCTTCTTCAGGCCCTCGCCGATCACGCTCTGCGACGAGCCGTACATCGGCGACGAATCGATCAGGCGGCCGCCGGCCGCGAAGAAAGCCGCCATCACGTCGGCGCACTGGGCGCGCGCCGCCGCGTCGTTGCCCACGTTGAACGTGATCCAGCTGCCCAGGCCCACGCGCGGCAGCGCGCCGCCGCCGGACAGCGTGGGGGTGGCGGTCTGCGCGCGCGCGGGCAGGCTCAACAAGACGCCCGCGCACAACAACGCGCGGCGCTGGCGCTGAATCTGAACGTCGTTCATGGGCCCAAGCGTCCAGCCAAGTGAATCGCCCTGTCGCCGTCAGGTGGAAAGGCCGTGCGCGGCCCGGCTCCCACGGTGGTGGCATGCCGGCCGAGCAGCCATGCTACGCCGGCTTCGTTCGGGGACGCCGCGCCGCGCCGCTACCATCACGCGCATGCAAACATCGATCTGGATCCGACGTTGTGCAGCGGGGGCCTGGTTGTTGGCCACCGCCTGGCCGGCCTGCGCGCAGAAGGCCATCACGCTGTACGGCGGCGCACGCGCCGGCAGCGGCTTCGAGCAGGCCACCACGCCGAGCGCCGATGCCGACCTGCGCTCCAGCGGCGCACTGTCGATGGCGTTCGACTGGCCCTACGATGCGACGCGGCAGCTGCAGCTGCTGGTGTCGCACCAGCGCACGCGATTGGAGCTGACACCCACCGTGACGCCCGGCGCACCCGCCGAGCTGCCGCTGCGGGTGAGTTATCTGCACCTGGGTGGCGTCAACTACTTCGAAGGCCAGCTCAGCCAGGGACCTTATGTCGCCGGCGGCCTCGGCATCACGCACCTGAGCCCGCGCCTGCAGGGCACCTCGTCGCGTGTGCGCGCGTCGATGAACTTGGGGCTGGGCTACCACCTGCCGCTGGGGCCGGCACTGGCGCTGCGCACCGAGTTGCGCGGCTATGTCACGCTGATCAACAGCCAAGGCTCGTTCTTCTGTTCCGGCGGCTGCGTGGTGCAGATCAAGGGCGACACGCTGACGCAGGTGGAAGGCATGGTCGGCCTGACGCTGCTGTTCTGAAAACGACCGCAGGTTGTTTCGGCGCAGGCTCACGTCGCAAGAGCGATGTGACAACCGCAGGTTGCGGCGTAGGCTCACGTCGCAAGAGCGATGTGACAACCGAAGGTTGCGGCGTAGGCTCACATCGCGCAGCGATGTGAAGGCGCGCAGCGCCGGCCGAAGCCAAGGCGCGCAGCGCCGGCCGAAGCCAAGGCGCGCAAGCGCCGGCCGAATCCAAAACGCTCAGTCTTTCGGCACGCGGCCGATCGTGCGCGGCGCGCGCAGAAAATCGAAATCGACACCCTGGTCGGCCTGTGTCACCGACTGCAGGAACAGCTTGCGGTAGCCGCGCTCCGCACTCGACGGCTGCACCGGCCGCTCCTGCGCGCGGCGCGCCAGCTCGGCATCGGGCACCAGCAGGCTGATCTCCCGCCTGGACACCGACAGCCGGATGCGGTCGCCCGAGCGCACGTGCGCCAGCGGCCCGCCGACCGCGCTTTCCGGCGTCACGTGCAGCACGATGGTGCCGAACGCGGTGCCGCTCATGCGGCCGTCGGAGATGCGCACGATGTCCTTCACGCCGGCGCGCGCCAGCTTGCGCGGGATCGGGATGTAGCCGGCCTCGGGCATGCCGGGTGCGCCCTTGGGGCCGATGTGCTTGAGCACCAGCACGTCGCCCTCGTGCACGTCGAGATCGTCGGCATCGATGCGCCGCGCCAGGTCGGCCGCGCCTTCGAAGACCACCGCACGGCCTTCATGCTCCATCAACTTCGGGTCGGCCGCCGATTGTTTGATGATCGCGCCGCCCGGGGCCAGATTGCCCTTCAGCACCGCGATGCCGCCCTCGCGGTACAGCGGCCGTGCAAGCGTGTGCACCACGGTCTGGTGAAACGGCGGCGCGGCCGCCTCGAGCTCCTCGCCGAGCGTGCGGCCGGTGACCGTGAGTGCGTCGAGGTGCAGCAACGGCTTCAGCTCGCGCAGCAGCGTGGTCATGCCGCCGGCGGCGTGGAAGTCTTCCATGTAGTGCGCGCCCGACGGCTTCAGGTCCAGCAGCACCGGCGTCTCGCGCCCCAGACGGTCGAGCGCCGCGAGGTCCACGTCGAAGCCGCAGCGCCCGGCGATCGCCGTCAGATGCACGATCGCATTGGTGGAGCCGCCGATGGCCAGCAGCACGCGCATCGCGTTCTCGAACGCCTTTGCCGTGAGGATCTTGTCGATCGTCAGCCTTGAGCGCGCCAGCTGCACCGCCACCGCGCCGCTGCGCTCGGCCACGCGCAGACGGCCGGCAGTGACCGCCGGCGGGGACGCGACACCCGGCACGCCGATGCCCAAGGCCTCGACGATGCAGGCCATCGTGCTCGCAGTGCCCATCACCGAGCAGGTGCCGACGCTGGCCACCAGCTGATCGTTGACCGCGGCGATCTCCTGCGCATCGATCTGGTCGGCGCGGTAGCGGCCCCAGTAGCGCCGGCAGTCGGTGCACGCGCCCACCGTCTCGCCGCGGTGCGAGCCGGTGAGCATCGATCCGGTGACCAGCTGCAGCGCCGGGATGCCGGCCGACGCCGCGCCCATCAGCTGCGCCGGCACGGTCTTGTCGCAGCCGCCGATCAGCACCACCGCGTCCATCGGCTGCGCGCGGATCATCTCCTCGGTGTCGATGGACATCAGGTTGCGCAGGTACATCGAGGTCGGGTGCGCAAAGCTCTCGTGCAGCGAGATGGTGGGGAACTTCACCGGCAGGCCGCCGGCCAGCATCACGCCGCGCTGCACCGCCTCGATGAGCTGCGCCATGTTGCCGTGGCAAGGGTTGTAGCCGCTGCCGGTGTCGCTGATGCCGATCACCGGGCGGTCGAGCGCCGCATCGGTGTAGCCCGCGCCCTTGATGAAGGCCTTGCGCAGGAACAGCGAGAAGTCGGCGTCGCCGTAGCTGGTGAGGCCGCGGCGCATGCCGGTATCGCTGGGGTCGTCGGGTTGGGCCATGGTGTCCTCGATGGCAACTGGCTTGTGATTGTGGCGCGAGGACCGGACCTGCCAAAACGGCCGTCAGGCCGTTTCGGAGCCCACGCGCGAAGCGCCAGCCGGAGCCAAAAAGCACCGCAATCGGCGGCGTTGACGCCGCCGCTGCATTGACGCACGCCGCGTCGCACGCGGACAGTGCGCCTCGTGAACACACGCCTCACTCCCCTGCTGCTGGCGCTCGGCGCCGCGTGCATCGCCCTGCCCGCCTGGACTGCCGACGACGCGGCGCGCACCGGCAACGTGCTGCAGCTGCGCAAGATGCCGCCGCCGGCCGACCACACCCCGACGATCGAATCGTTCGTGCAGTTGGCCAGGGGCCAAAACATCGACGCGATCTACAAGACCTTCGGCGATGTGCCGGTGCAGGCCAACGGCGAGATGGCGCTGAAGCACTACCTCGCGACCGAGGTGGTGCCGTTCTTCGCCGATGCCGATCGGCTCGAGCGCGCGTGGCGCGTGGTCGGCGCCACGTTCGAGGACGACAGCACCGGGCAGATCGCCTATGCGTACGTGATGACGAAGGCCGGCAAGGTCAAGCCGTTCACGATTGCCTGGCGCGTCGAGAACGGGCGTGCCAAGTTGATGGACGTGAAGGTCGATCGCTGCGTGACGGCGCGCCACCCGGTGGTGCCCGGCGGCTGCGGCCGCTGAAGCGGGCGCGGGCACCGGTCAACGGCGCACGCGCGGCAGCTCGACGCGGAACTCGCTGCCCTCGCCGGGCCGGCTGTGAACCTCGATGCGCCCGCCCATCAACTCCACGATGCGCTTGGTGAACGCCAGACCGAGGCCGGTGCCGGCGATGCCGCGACGCTCGGCACCGAGCCGTTCGAAGGCGACGAACAGGTTCTGCGCCTGATCGGCCGAGATGCCGATGCCGGTGTCGCGCACGACGAGCTCCACCGTCTCGGCGTGAACCGTCGCGCCGGCGGCCACCGCGCCGCCGACCGGTGTGTACTTCACCGCATTGGACAGGAGGTTGTCGATCACCTGCTTGATCCGCTTGGGGTCGCCCACCATCACGATCGGCGGTGCGTCGGCCGGTGGCCCGGTCAACTCGATGGGCCCGCGCTCACGCGCCGCGTGACCGGCCTGCGTCAGGCTGTCACGCAACAACGCCAGCAGGTCGAACTCGCTGGCACGCAGCGCGATCTGCCCGGCCTCGGCGGCCGCCAGGTCGAGAAACTCGTCGACCAGTTCGAGCATGTGCTGGCCGCTGCGCAAGACGATCTCGGACCATTCCCGATGTTTGGGCGCGAGCGACGGGTCCGCCAGGCACAGCTGCGCGACGCCCAGGATGCCGTTGAGCGGCGTGCGCATGTCATGGCTGACCCACGACAGCAGCGCGGTCTTGTTGCGGTTGGCCGCCTCGGCCACCTGCTGCCGGATGCGCGCCTGCTCCATCTGCCGCCGCGGCGTGATCTCCAGCACCGTGCCGCGAAAGCGTTCGATCTTGCCGTCGGCGTCGCGCACCGCCTCGCCGCGCGCCTCGACCCAGCCGGTGCCGCCGTCGGGTCGACGGTACTCAGCCTCGATCTGGAACGGTTTTCCGCTTTCGATCGACATCGAGATCGCGTCCAGCAGGCGTGTCCAGCTCTCCGGGGTGTACAGCGCTTCCAGCTCGAGATAGGTCGGAGGCGGCTGCGCCGGGTCGCGGCCGTAGATGCGGTACATCTCCTCCGACCACTCCATGCGCTCCTGCTTGAACGCCCAATCCCAGCTGCCGATGCGACCGAGCCGCTGGGCCTCGCGCAGCGCCGACTCGCTGCGGCGCAGCAGCTCGTTGGCGCGCTCGCGTTGCGCGATCTCCGAGCGCAGCCGCTCCTCGGTGTCCTTCAGCGGCGACACCTCGGTCACGTGCGCGATGAACCCGAGCGTGCGGCCATCGACGATGTCGGGGATGTAGGTGGCGAGGCTGTGCCGATTGACACCGCCCGGGCCCGGCACCACGCGCTCGAACACCTGCTGCTCACCGCGCAGCGCGGCGCGGATGTAGGGCTCGTTCTTCGCGAAGAGTGCGGACCCCAACAACCCCGAGAGCGACGTGCCCACCAGCCGTTGAGGATCGACGCCGAACCAGCGTGCGTAGGCCGGGTTGGCATAGCGACACACGAGGTCGCGATCCCAATAAGCCAGCATCGACGGCAACCGCTCCACCAGCAGCCGAACGTAGTCCGCGGTGCTGCGCTCCGCCTTGTCTGCGCCGTGCGCGCTCATCCTGCGGCGGCCGGCGCCGCCTGTGCCGCCGCGGCCTGCTGATCGCGCAACGCGCGGCGCAGGATCTTGCCGATCGGCGTCTTGGGCAGCGGCTCGTTGCGGAACTCGACGAACCGCGGCACCTTGTAGCCGGTGAGGTGCTGCCTGCAATGCTGCAGCAGTTCTTCGGCGGTGAGCTGCGGATCCTTCGGCACGACGACGATCTTCACCGCCTCGCCGGCGCGCGCATCGGGCACGCCGATGGCGCCGACCTCGAGCACGCCCGGGTGCAGCGCGACCACGTCTTCCACCTCGTTGGGAAACACCTTGAAGCCCGAGACGATGATCATGTCCTTCTTGCGGTCGGTGATGCGGATGGAGCCGCGCTCGTCCATCACCCCCATGTCGCCGGTGCGCAGCCAGCCGTCGGCGGTGAACACCTTGGCGGTCTCGTCGGGGCGCTGCCAATAGCCCTTCATCACCTGCGGGCCGCGCAGGCAGATCTCGCCCACCTCGCCCTGCGGCACCGGCTGGCCGGCGTCGTCGAGGATCGTGGCCTCGGTGTTCGGTATCGGCACCCCGATCTGCCCGCTCCACTCCTGGATGTCGATCGGATTGGCGATCGCCACCGGCGAGGTCTCGGTCAGGCCGTAGCCCTCGAGCAATGCAATGCCGGTGCGCTCTTTCCAGCGGTGGGCCACCACACGCTGCACCGCCATGCCGCCGGCCACCGCCACCTTGAGGTGCTTCCAGTCGATGGTGTCGAAGCCCGGCGCGTCGAGCAAGGCACGAAACAGCGTGTTGACGCCGATGATCGCGGTGAACGGCGTGTGCCGCAGCACGTCGACGAAGGCACGCAGGTCGCGCGGATTGGCCACCAGCACCGATCGCGCGCCCTTCAGCACGAACGACAGGCACGAGGTCAGCGCGAACACGTGGTACAGCGGCAACGGGATGACCAGCGTTTCTTCGCCGTCGCGCAGGTTCGGCGCGACCCAGGCCGCGACCTGCAGCACGTTGGCCACCATGTTGCCGTGCGTCAGCATCGCGCCCTTGGCCACCCCGGTGGTGCCGCCGGTGTACTGCAGAAAGGCAAGGTCATCGGCGCCGAGCGCCACATCGTCGAGCGCCAGCGTCTGACCTTCGGCGAGCACGGTGTTGAAGTCGATCGCACGGGTCAGCTGCCAGGCCGGCACCATGTGCTTCACGTGCTTGACCACGGCGTTGGTCAGCATTCGCTTGAGGGTCGGGAGCCGATCGCCCACCTGCGTGGTGATCACCGTGCGCACCGCGGTCGAGCCGATCACCTGCGCCAGCGTGTGCGCGAAGTTCTCCAGCACGACGATGGCCGTTGCACCGGAATCTTTCAGCTGGTGTTCGAGCTCGCGCGCGGAGTAAAGCGGATTGGTGTTCACCACCACGAGCCCGGCGCGCAACACACCGAACAAGGCCACCGGGTACTGCAGCAGGTTGGGCATCATCAGCGCCACCCGCTCGCCCGCGCGCAATCCGGCTTTCTGCCGCAGCCAGGCTGCGAATGCCCGGCTCTGCTGGTCGAGCTCGCGGTAGCTGATGGTGGTGCCCATCGACGCGAACGCCGGCAACGCGGCAAAGCGCTGACAACTCGCTGCCAGCACGTCCTTCAGCGAACGGTGTGCCCGCGTGTCGATCTCGGCCGGAATGCCGGCCGGATACCGACTCAACCAGGGTCTGGGATTGTGCTGCGCTGTTGACATGGTACTGCCCCGTCGCGGGTCAACGGCCCCGCCGGTGCAGTATCGAGCGGTCCCCGCCCAGGACTTTGCGCGGCGACAAACCAGGCGCGATTCGCCGACGGCGGCTCCCGCGGCCGGATCACCAGGTGCGCACGCGCCCGGTATCCAGGTGCACGAAGCGCTCGCGCGGATAGAAGCCGACGCCGCCAGCGCGCAAAGCCAGCGCCGCGTCGCGCAGCTGCGCCACGGGCACGCCGGTGAGCCGGACGTCGATCGCGCGCCCCTGCAGGTGCAGGCTGCCACGCGCCACGCCGCCTCCGCGCGAGGTGCGCAGCCGGTCGTTGGTGGCCGGGCAGCGGTAGCCCGAGATCACCTCGAACGGCCGCGACACCCCCACCGCAAGCTGCACGCGGTGCAACTGGTCGAACAACGTGGGGTCGATGGTCCCGACCTCGCCGCTGTAGTGGTCGCGCAGGAAGTGGTTGAGTGCGGCGAGCGCGCCAGGGTCGTAGGCCGGTCCGCTCGCGTACGCCAGCTCGATGCGCTCGCCGGTGTGCGTGTGCACCAGCGCCAATGAACGCGGCGCGGCGGCCCGCACCGGCAGCGCCAGCACGGCGCCGGCGGTCAATGCGGCCGCACGCATCGAACGGCGCAGCAGCGTGCGGCGCGACAGGACAGGTTCTTGCGTCATGGTGTCAGGGGTTCGGATTGCCGCCGCAGCGACACGCTGCGCAGCGCCGCGTCCAGTGCGCGGTCGTGCCCGTAGAGGTCGTCGAAGAAGTGCACGCGATCGTCCTTCACCAGTGCCGTGCCGTAGGCGATGAGCACGCGCACCGGACTTGCCAGGCGCAGCGTAGCCGAAACGCCCCGCGCCATGGCCTCGCGGATCCCCGCCTCGTCCCACTGCGGCATGTCATGCAGCACGAATGCCGCCAGTTCCACCGGCTGCTCGACCCGGATGCAGCCGTGGCTGAAGTCGCGCCGCGTGCGCTCGAACAGCTCGGTGGCCGGCGTGTGGTGCAAGTAGATGTTGTCGTGGTTGGGAAACACGAACTTGATGTCGCCCAGCGCGTTGCGCGGTCCGGGCCGTTGGCGGATGCGCAGCCGGCCGGCCACCACCGCATCAAGCGCGGCGGGCGACCACAGCGTGTCGACGTGTCCGTCCGGCGCCACGAACTCAAAGCCTTCGCGTTGCCAGTAGCCGGGGTCGCGCCGCAGCCGCGGCACCAGCTCGGCGCGCGCGATCGACGGCGGCACGTTCCAGTAGGGGTTGAACTCGATGAAGCGCAGGTCGGCCTCGATCAGCGGCGTGCGCGTGTCCATCGCCTTGCCGACGATCACTTTCATCGCCTGGCGAACCGCGATGCGACCGTCGCGCCATTCGTAGGCTCGCAGCACGAACTCCGGAATGTTGATCACGATCATGCGCGGCTGCTGCATCAGCGGCGTCCAGCGCAGCCGCTCCAGCGCCAGCTCGATCTGGCGCACGCGCGCCGCGGGATGCACCTGCAGTTGCGCCAGCGTCGCGGCGCCGATCACGCCGTCGTCGGCGATGCCATGGCGGCGCTGAAACGTGCGCACGGCCTGCATCAACGGCGCCTCGTATTGCAGCGCTGCGCGCGGCGGCACGGCAGGCAGATCGCCCAGCGCAACCAGCCGTTGCACCAGCAGCGGCAGGCCGTCATAGGCCTGCCCCGGCTCGACCTTGGGGCGCTCGCCGCGGCGCCCGGCCGGCAGCGGCGGCAACGCCTGCGCCCAGGCCGGGTGGCCGGCCAGCGATCGATGGTGGGCCAGCGCGTTGCGCAGCCGCTCGTACTGCGGCAGTTGCGGCGCCGCGCGGCTCGGCAGCTCGGACACACGCCGGTTGGACAACGCCCACGCCAGCAGGGCCTGCGCGTCGAACGCGTCGCGCGCCGGCGCCTGGAACTTTGCCTTGGAGCGCGCAGGCTCGACGCGGCCCGCATGCAGATCCTGCAGGTAGCGCATCATCGCGGCGCTGAGTTGTCGCTCCAGCCGCTCAGCCGCCTCCGGTGCCGCGCCTGCGCGGGCGCGCGCCAGCGCATCGGCCAGCGCCGCGGTGTCGTAGTCGAGCGGGTCGAGTCCATGGCTCGCCGCATCACGCAGCAACTCGAGCGCATCGTGTGCCACGGCTGCGGGCTGCGGGCCATCGAACCAGCCCGAGGCCGTGGCCGCCACGGCCGAGCCGCACAGCGCCGCACCGGCCAGCACGATGCAGCCGACACGCCGGACCGCACGCAGACCTCGCATCGAGGCATTGTCGCCGCTGCAACTCGGGCAGCGGTGCCACGCCGTGCCGCGCAGCACCACCGCGGGCGCCGGCGTTGATCTGCCTCAACTGCGCAGGTTGCGCTCGAGCAGCGCGAACAGCCGCACCCAGTGGCGCTCGGCCGAGGCCTTGTCGTAACAGGCGCGCTGCGGAAACACGAAACCGTGCTCGGCACCGGGGAACCACTCCACGCGGTGCTTGACGCCGGCATCCTGTAGCGAAGACTGCAGTTGCGCCACCTGCTGCGGCGACGCCCACTTGTCGATCTCCGCGCAGGCGAAGTAGGCCTCGCATTTCAACTGGCGCACCATGCGGTGCGGCGACGTCGGCTGATCGGTGACCATGTTGGCGCCATGGATCGACGCGATGCAGCGCACGCGCTCGGGCAACGACGCGCCGGCCCACACGACGAATGGGCCGCTCATGCAATAGCCCACCGCCCCGATGCGCGTGGCGTCGGCCTGCGGCTGGGCGTCGACGTAGGCCAACATCGCTTCGGTGTCGCGCACCGTGGTGTCGTAGCCGAGCGAGTTCATGTGCTCGAACATCACCGCCAGGTTGGCCTCGGTGCGTTCCTTCAGCCAGTAGTCGCGCGTGCGGCGGTAGTACAGGTTGGGCAGCACGACGAAGTAGCCCACCGCGGCAAGGCGCCGCGCCATGTCGTTCAGCTCCTCGCGCTTGCCCGGTGCGTCCATGTAGAACAGCACCACCGGAAACGGCCCGCCCTCGTCGGGAAACACGACGAAGGTGTTCATCGCGCCGTCGGCGGTGGGGATGTCGACGTGGTGCTCGATCATGCGGACTCCGTTGCCTTGGGGGCGGCCGGACGGCTCATTGGGCATCCTCCGCGCTTGCGCGCTCCGGAATTCGCCTTCGGAGCGGCCGGGCGGCTCATGGGTTGGCGTTCTGCAGCTTCACCCAGGCCTGGTAGCGCGCCTTGTTGTCGTCGTTGGGCGGATACAGCCCCGGCAGCGCGGCGCCGGCATCGACCTGCGTCATGATCCAGCCCTCGAGCCGCTCCTGCTCGACCGATGCGTCGACCACTTCGGCCAGCATCGCCTGCGGGATCAGCACCGCGCCATCCTGATCGACCACGATCACGTCGTTGGGGAACACCGCGACGCCGCCGCAGCCCACGGGCTCCTGCCAGCCGACGAAAGTGAGCCCGGCCACCGACGGCGGTGCCGCCGTGCCCTGGCACCACACCGGCAACTGCGTGCCGAGCACGCCGGCCACGTCGCGCACGACGCCGTCGGTCACCAGCGCGGCCACGCCGCGGCGCTGCATGCGCGCGCACAGGATGTCGCCGAAGATGCCGGCGTCGGTCGTGCCCATCGCGCCCACCACCGCGATGCAGCCCGCCGGCATCGCCTCGATCGCCGCGCGCGTCGAAATCGGGTTGCCCCACGACGCCGGCGTGGCCAGATCCTCGCGCGCGGGCACGAAGCGCAACGTGAAGGCGCGGCCGACCAGGCGCGGATAACCGGCGGCGAGCGGCCGCGTGCCGCGCAGCCAGACGTTGCGCAGCCCGTGTTTGAGCAGCACCGTGGTCAGCGTGGCGGTCGACACGCCGCCCAGGGCCTGCACCACCTGGGGATCGAGAGGCAACGAGGGCACGGGCATCGCGGTGGCCTGCGGCGTTTGACGGACCGCCATTGTGGCCGAGCGCGCCGAGGTCCCCGCTGTGTGTGGCCTCAGAACGAATCCGGCGGCCGCATCACCCAGGCACGGGCAAAGAGTTGGGACGGCTGCAGCTCGGTGCGGGCCGGCAGAGCCCCCATTGGGGGTTCTTGACAACGAGCAACAGCGGCTCTAGATTTAAACATCTGTATAAACCGTTCGTTCAAACCAGATGGACAAGTCGCCCTCCGCCCGGGCCCGCGTCGCGCACAAGCCCGCCGCGCCGCGCCTGTTCGACGAAATCGACAGCGCCGACACCCGCGCCAAGATCCTGGCGGCGGCGTTCCGGCGCCTGGCCAGCGAGGGCTATGCCGCGCTCAGCGTGCGCGAGATCGCACGCGACGCGGGCGTCAACCACGCGCTGATCAACTACCACTTCCGCACCAAGGACCAGCTGGTGATCGCGGTGCTCGACGCGGCCAACCAGCGCCTGCTGGCGCGCCAGTCGTCGATGTACCAGGCGCCCGGCGTCTTCGCGCAGAAGTGGGCCGACGCGCGCCGCTTCTACGAGAGCGACCTCGGCTCGGGCTTCGTGCGCGTGCAGGCCGAGCTGTGGGCAGCGAGCCTGTCCAACGCGGAGCTGCGCGACAAGTTCCTGCCGCGCCTGCTGGCCTGGAAACAGCTCGTGCTGCAAGCGGTGCGCGAGGCCCTGGACGCCGCGCAGACGCACGGCGTCGAGTTGCCGCGCGTTCTCAGCGCCGAGGTGATCGCCTGCTGGATCTCGGAGTTCTGGCTCGGCATGGAGTTCGCCGACCTGCTCGGCGTGAAGGAAGAACAGCTGACGCACCGCGCCGCGCTCGACGCGGTGCAGTGGCTGCTCGAGTCGCTCGACGCTCGCGCCGCGGCCGCCGCAGCCGAACCCGAACGCAGGCCCGCTCGCAAGGCTGCCGCCCGCAAGACCCACCGTTGATGGAGGTGCCGATGGCATCGAACGACGACTCCTGGCCCGAGCGCTTTCATCGCATCGCCGGGCCCTTGCCCGCAGCCGGTGCGGTGCCCGAGGCCGAACGCGTGCCGTTCCAGACCGTGCAGCCGGCGCAGGAGCGTTTGGTCGAGCGCGACGGCGTCAAGCTCTATGCGGCGCAGTGGGGCACGAGCGGGCCGTGGATCGCGTTCGCGCAGCCGTTCCAGATCGTTCACTCGCAGATGCTGAAGGGCACGGTTCCGTACCTGTCGCAGCACTTCCGCGTGCTGACGATGGACGGGCGCGGCAACGGCCGCTCCGACCGGCCGCAGGGCCAGCAGCACTACAGTTTCGATCACTTCCACGACGACTTCGTCGCGGTGCTCGACGCCTTCGCAATCGATCGCGCGGCGCTGGTCGGCATCTCGGCGGCGGCGATGATCGTCCTCAAGGTCGCGGCCGACCAGCCGCAGCGCGTGACGCACGTGATCACGCAAGGCGGCTTCGTCGAATCACGAATCAACGGCGAGGCGATGGCCAAGCGCATGGCGATGGAAACCGCGCTGGTCGAGCGCGACTGGGCGGCCTATGTCGATTACTTCATGTCCTGCATCTTCAGTGAACCGCATTCGACCAAACCGTATGAAGACGGTGTGCGCTATGCCTGGGCGACCCGCCGCGAGGTGATCCAGTGGGTGCGCCGGGCATGGATCGACAATGACCTGCGCGACCATGCGCGCCGCGTGCGCTGCCCCACGCTGGTGATCCACGGCGACGACGACCGCCGCGTGCCCTATGCCAAAGGACGCGAGATCCACGAGCTGGTGCCCGGTGCACGGTTGCTGACGATCGCCGGCGGCGGCCACGTGACGGCGGCGCGCGACCCGGTGGCGTTCAACCGCGCCGTGCGCGAGTTCGTCGGCGGCATGCCGCAAGCACGCACGTGGGTGCGCGGCATGAAACGCCAACGCAAGGCGCTATTCATCTCCAGCCCGATCGGCCTCGGCCACGCGCAGCGCGACCTGGCGATCGCGCGCGAGCTGCGCCAGCTGCAGCCCGACCTGCAGATCGACTGGTTCACCGTCGACCCGGCGGCGCGTTACCTCGAACGCGAGGGCGAGCGGCTGCACCCGATCACCAAGCGGCTGGCCAACGAGAGCCAGCACTTCGAAGGTCTGGCCGGCGAGCACGACCTCAACGCGTTCTTCGCGCTGCGCACGATGGACGAGATCATGACCAACAACTTCATGGCGTTCGTCGATCTGATGCAAGCTGAGCACTACGACATCGTGATCGGCGACGAGTCGTGGGACGTGGACTACCACTACCACGAGAACCCGGAGCTCAAGCGCCAGCCATTCGTGTTTCTCACCGACTTCGTCGGCTGCCTGCCGATGGACCCGACTGACGAGCGCGAGGCGCTGCTTTGCGCCGACCGCAACGCCGACGACATCGAGCACGTGGCGCGTTATCCGTACCTGCGCGACGCGGCGATCTTCGTCGGCAACCGCGACGACGTGACCGAAGCGCCGTTCGGCCCCGGCCTGCCCCGCATCCGCGAGTGGACCGACAAGAACTTCTGCTACTGCGGCTACTGCCTGCCGTTCGACCCCAAGACCTTGGCCGACACCGAACGGCTGCGCGCGCTGCACGGCTACAAGCCGCACGAGAAGGTGGCGATCGCCTCGGTCGGCGGCACGTCGACCGGGCGCCATCTGCTGCAGCGCATTGCGCAGGCGTTTCCGCGCATGAAGCTGCAGGTGCCGGAGTTGCGGATGGTGCTGGTGGCCGGGCCTCGGCTCGACCCCAAGGCGTTTCCGCAGCTGCCGGGCCTCGAGGTCAAGCCCTACGTGCACAACCTGTACGAGCACCTGGCGTGCTGCGACCTGGCGCTGGTGCAAGGCGGCCTGTCGACCACGATGGAGCTGGTGGCCACGCGTCGGCCGTTCCTGAGCTTTCCGCTGCAGCACCACTTCGAGCAGTGCGTGCACGTGCGCCGCCGCCTGGCCAACTACCAGGCCGACCGCTCGCTCGACTACGCCACGCTCGACCCCGACACGCTGGCCGAGCGCGCGCTGGCCGCGATGCACGAGCCGGTGCGTTATAGGCCGGTGGAAACCGACGGCGCACGGCGCGCCGCCCTGCGCATCGCGCAGGTGCTCGACAACCGCGACTGGGCCCGTTGAGCGGCCCGATCGAACCACGGCCTTCCATCCGCTCAACCCGTCATCATCGATTGGAGTGTTTGCCATGGGCGTTCTTGCTTTCCTGTATGGCGTGCTCGTCTACGTGTTCTTTCTCGCCACGTTCGTCTACGCGATCGGCTTCGTCGGCAACCTGCCGCTGCTGCCCAAGACGATCGACAGCGGCGCGCCGGTGCCGTTGGCCGAAGCGCTGATCGTCAACCTGCTGCTGCTCGGCGCCTTCGCGGTGCAGCACAGCGTGATGGCGCGCCGCGGCTTCAAGCGCTGGTGGACGCGTTTCGTGCCCGAGCCGATGGAGCGCAGCACCTTCGTGTTGGCCGCCACCGCGGTGCTGGCGCTGCTGCTGTGGTTATGGCGCCCGATCGCCGAACCGGTGATCTGGAACGTCGAGCATCCGGCGGGCCGCGTGGCGCTGCACCTGATGTTCTGGCTTGGCTGGGCGGTGCTCTTGATCAGCACCTTCCTGATCAACCACTTCGAGCTGTTCGGCCTGCGCCAGGTGTTGGCGCAGCTGCTGCGGCGTGAGATTCCCGCACCGGAGTTCCGCACGCCGCTGTTTTATCGCCACGTGCGGCATCCGATCTACCTCGGCTTCGTGATTGCGTTCTGGTCCACGCCGCAGATGAGCGCGGGGCATCTGTTGTTCGCCATCGCGACCACCGGCTACATCCTGGTCGGCATCTGGTTCGAGGAGCGCGACCTGATCGCGCAGTTCGGCGCCCGCTACCACGCCTACCGCGGCCAGGTGGGCATGCTGATCCCGCGCTTGCGCAAGGGCGGTCGGCACGGTCACGTGGGCGACTGAGCATCAACTGCATCGGATCGTGACAGCGCGCGCAGTGCCATCGGCCTAGTCTTCGTGCCTTTGCCAAGGAGGCACGTGGTGTTGGATGACGCAAGCGCGCGACCGCGCATGGCTCTGGTGCTCGGCAGCGGCGGCGTGCGCAGCATTGCCGCGCTGGGCATCGCCGAGGTGCTCGACGCCGAGGGGATACGGCCCGATTTGATCGTCGGCTGCAGCTCGGGGGCGCTGTTCGGCGCCACGCTGGCGCTGGGTCTTTCGAGCCGCGAGGCGCTGGCGACGGCCACGTCATTGTGGTCGGCCGATCTGACGCAGCAGCACCGCTGGCGCGCCTATGTGCAGCTGCTGGCGCCGCGCTGGTTCGGCTTCGACGCTGGGTTCGCGCTGCGCGACGACGCACGCATTGCACAACGCCTGCGCGTCGCGTTCGGCGATCGGCGGCTCGAGGATCTGCCCACGCCGCTGCGCGTGGTCGCCACCGAGGCCGGCAGCGGCGAGCGCGTGGTGCTGCGCCACGGCGCGCTCGTGCCGGCGCTGCGCGCCAGCATCGCGGTGCCGTTGCTCTTTCCGAGCGTCGAGGTCGACGGACGCCGCCTGGTCGACGGCGTGGTGTCCGATCCGCTGCCGGTGGCCGTGGCGTCCGATGCGTCAGTGGTGCTGACGCTGGGGTTCAGGGGCGTCATGCCGCGGCGCATCGACCGCGCATCGCGCCTGGTCGCGCAGGCCGGCACCGCGCTGATCAACAACCTGCAGCGGGCGCGCATCGATGCGGCGCGCCACGCCGGGCAGCGCGTGTTCGAGATCGAACTCGGCCTGGATCGCCACGTGGGACTGTGGGAGACTCGCGCGATGCCCTACCTGTTCGAGGCCGGCCGCCGCGCCGCGCGCGCGCAACTGGGCGCGATCACGGGGCTGCTGCGTCAGGCGCGCCCGCCCGATACCCGACCCCTGGCGGCGTGATGGGCAGCGTGAAACACGACGACACCGCCTCGTCGCTGATGCAGCGCACGCTGTTCGATGGCGAGTGGCTGCAAATCGGCTACATCGCCGTGCGCCCCGCATCGAGCGCGTGCGGCGAGCTGGAGACGTCGGCGCTCAACGTGCTGGCGCTGCCGCTGGCCGGCGTGTTCGCCAAGCACGACGGGCCGCGCCGCCACGCGATCGCCACGCCGAGCCACGCGCTGCTGATCTCGGCCGACAAGCCGTACCGCCTGAGCTTTCCGGGCTGCATCGGCGACGAATGCCTGGCGCTGCGCTTCACCAGCGCCGCGCTGGCGCAGATGATGCCCGAAGCGATGTCGGGCGGCGGTTTCGACGAATCGACCTTCAGCACCCACACGCCGCTGCCGCCGGTGGTGATGCTGGCGCGCAGCCTGCTGTGGCAGCGCTTGGCCACCGATGCGGTCGATGCGTTCGAGGCGGAGGTACGCGCTCTCGATCTGCTGCAAGCCGCGTTGGCAGCCGCGCGCAGGGATCGGCAGTTGCGCTCGAGGGTTCGGGCCACGCCCGGCTCGTGGCGGCGCACGCGTCGCGTCGCGCGCGTCGTCGAAGCGATCGGAGCCGATCCCGAACGGCGCTGGACGCTGAGCGCGCTCGGCGCGCTGGCCAACGTGTCGCCGGGCCATCTGGCGCATTTGTTCCGCGCCGAACTGGGCCTCTCGGTACACGACCACGTGATCCGCGCGCGCCTGGCACGCGCGCTCGATGCCGTGCTCGATTCCGATGCCGGCCTCACCGAGATCGCGCTCGATGCGGGCTTTGCCAGCCACAGCCACTTCACGGCGCGGTTCCGCGCCTTCTTCGGCCACACGCCGCAGCAGCTGCGGCGCGAGGCGCGCGCCACCACGGCGCGCCAACTGCGCAAGATCGCGACAGCGCCGGATCCGGTCACTGCATAGCCTCCTCGGTTCAACGAGGAGATTGAAATGGCTGTGTCTGCACTTCCCGCACTGTTCGTGCTGTCGGGTCTCGTCGGCGCGACGCAGGCGGCACCGGTCCCCGAACCGGAGCTCGCCGAGGCGCAGTTACGCGCCCTCAACCATCGCTTCGTCAGCGCCACCGTCGACGTCAGCGGCGACCTGATGGAAGCGCTGACGCATCAGGACTTCCTGCTCACCGACAGCGACGGCTCTTGGCGCAGGCGCGCCGAGTTCGTGCTGCACACGCGCCGCCAGCCGCCGCTGCCGCACGCGTCCCACCAGGGCGCGATCGTGCGGCTGCTCGGGCCGGTGGCGTTGGTGCACGGCGTGTTCACCGTGCCCGACCGTGCCGGCAGACCGGCGCGCGTCCGTTACACCGACGTCCATGTCTGGAACGCGACCGCGTGGCAGTTGGTGAGCGTGCAGCACACGCCGCTGCGCGACGATGTGGAGGTGGCGGCGCGCCGCGGCAGCGTGCCGGCGCACGCGGCGTGGCCGGGGCAGGACCCGGATTTGGACGACACGCGCCTGCTGCATGCGCTCAACGAGAGCTACGTGCAGGCGTTTCGCGACGCCGACGTGGCCTGGTACGCGGCGCACCTCGCGCCGGACTACCTGGTGGTGTCGAGCGACGGCTCGCTGAACGACCGCGCCGCCGCGCTGCAGCGCTTTGCGCAGCCGACGTTCGCCACCGCCATGCGGTCGTTTCCGGTCGGCCGTGTGCAGGTGCGGCGCTTTCACGACGTGGCCCTGATCCACGCCGAGAATGCCTACGAGCTGAAGGACGGCCGCAAGGGCGTGAGCCGCTACACCGACATCTGGCACAAGCGCGGCGGCCGGTGGTTCTGCATCGCCGCGCACATCACCGCGCACCGGACGCCGTCTCTGTGAGCGGCGCGCCCGGCTTCAGCGCCGGGCCATCGGTTCAGCGCATCGCCTTGCCGGCCAGGCGCAGGATGTCGTCGAGCGCGTTGCCGTCGCCGTTCATGTCGAGCAGCGCGCCAAGTCCGCCGCCGCGCGCAGCGGCCCCACCCGGCGCCGCCCCGCCGAGCAAGCCGCCCAGCAGGTCGCCCAGCCCACCGGACGCCGACGGCGCCTGCGCCGCGCCGCCCTGCTGCTTGGCCATGAAGCCGGCCACCAGCATCGCGAGCATCGGCAACATCTGCTTCAGCAGCGACGGATCGAGGCCGGTGCGCGACGCCGCGTCGGCGGCCACCGTGCGGCTCACGTCGCGTGAACCGAAGATCTGGCCCAGCACGTCGTTGCCGCGGCTCACGTCGGTGGGCTGCGGCGACAACACGTTGTCGAGCAGGCCGCCACCGCCGAGTTGACCGAGCACACCGGCCAGGCCGTCGAGTCCGCTGGGCTGAGACTGCGCCTGCTTCTTGAAGCCGCCGAGGATGGCGGGCAACAGCGCTTCGACGCCGTCGGCCGCCTGGCCCTCGCTGACGCCGAGTTCGCGCGCGATGGATTGCAGTCCGCCCATCTGGGCGAGCACGTCGGTGATCTGCATGCAGGCTCCTTGACAGGGCGACCCGCCCTGCGCGCCGATCGTAGGGCGCTAGCGCAACTCTGCCAAGCGCGCGGCGGCTTCCTTCTTGCCCATGTTGCGCAACGCGGCGATCGCCGGCATGTGCTTGGCGCGTGGTCGCACGTCGCCCTCTTCCCACTTGTACACCGACTGGCCCGAAGCACCGAGCAGCAGGCCGCAGTCGTGGGCCGACAGGCCCAGGCGCTTGCGGTGCGACGCCAGGCCCTTGGCGCTGAAGCGAAAGGGCTGGTCGTCCGCCTGGTCGTGGCCGTTGGACACCGGGGCCGCCCTCGCGCTGCTCTTGCTGAGGCGGCGCAACTGCTGCTCCAGCGCCTGCGCGCGCCGCTTGAGGCGCGCGATCTCGGAGCGATAGGCGCTGACGGCCTTCTTCAGGGGGACGGTTTCGCCGCGGACCTCCTTGCGAGCAACGCGGGCGATTTCGGTTTTAAGGACAGACGCAATGTTGGGCATGGACGCCATTGTGCCAACAGCGCCGTCCCCCTCCCGATACCCGTGTGACCATCGGTGTCGCGGCGTGGGATCCGGTGGCGCTTGCAGTTTTTGCACAGGCCGCTTCTACCACCCCCGGTCGCCAAGTCGGGCCCATCGACGCGGTCACCGGCCCAGATCGACCCGATCGATGGGGTGTCGATTTTGTGTCGCGGGCCGAAATGCCGGGCGCAGAATCGCTCGCACACGAACACCGGCGCACCCGGGTGCGCCGCACAACCAGGAGACAACCCATGTGCAAACTGTGCGAGCGCGGTTGGCTGCAGCCGCATGCGGCATCACGCCGGCAGTTCTTCAAGACCACGAGCGCCACCGGCGTGGCCGCGGCGGCGGGCCTGAGCCTGTTCAACCGGCCGGCGCGTGCGCACGGCGACGACGACGGGCCCGAGCACAGCGGCCGCCACGGCCGGCGATACGTGATCCGCGGCGGTGCCGTGATGTCGATGGATCCGCGTGTCGGCGATTTCGCCACCGGCGACGTGCTGGTCGAAGGCAAGAAGATCGTTGCGGTCGGCAAGCACATCCATGCCGGCGGCGCCGCGGTGATCGACGCGCGCGGCCGCATCGTGATGCCGGGCTTCATCGACACCCACCACCACCTGTTCGAGACCGCGCTGCGCAGCTGGCTGGCCGATGGCCTGCTGATCAACGACGGCTCCAACACACCGAGCGGCAACCAGACCTACTTCGAGAACATCCTGCTGCGCTTCGCTCCGGTTTACCGGCCGCAGGACGTGTACATCAATCATCTGTTCGGCGGCCTGGCGCAACTCGACGACGGCGTGACCACGGTGCACGACGTGTCGCAGATCCACCATTCGCCGCAGCACTCCGATGCCGCGATCCAGGCGCTGTTCGACACCGGGCGGCGCGCCGCGTTCGGCTATTTCGAGAGCGCGGGCGCGGCGGTGATCGGCACCCACCCAAACAACCAGTACCCGACCGACGCGACGCGCATCCGCGACCGCTGGTTCAGGTCCGACGACCAGCTGGTGACGATGATCATGGGCGGCGAGATCTACCTGCCCGCGTACGAAAAGGCATGGCAGATCGGGCGCGAGCTGGGGCTGCCGATCGCAGCGCACATCCTGTCGCCTTTCGGCATGCGGCCGGTGTTCGACCTGCTCGCGCAGCACAAGGGCGGCGACAGCGGCACGCTGGGCATCGGCAGCGACAACTTGTTCATCCACATGACCGGCATGTCCGATCTGGCATGGCAGAAGGTCAAGGACGTCGGGGCATCGGTGTCGCTGGCGGTGCCGATCGAGATGAACATGCGCCACGGCATCCCGCCGATCGTCAAGCTGCAGCAGCTCGGGATCGAGCCGTCGCTCAGCGTCGACGTGGAGTGCACGATGACGGCCGACTTCTTCACCCAGATGCGCTCGATGATGACGATGCAGCGCATGGTGGCCAACCAGATGGTGCTCGAGCAGGGCGACTTCAATCCGCCCAACCAGTGGCCGACGCCAGGCCCCAACGTGCCCAAGCTGCTCAACACGCGCGACGTGATCCGCTATGCCACTGTCAACGGCGCGAAAGACCTGCGCCTCGACAAGAAGGTGGGTTCGCTCACGCCCGGCAAGGAAGCCGACATCATCATCCTCGACGCGCAGGCGATCAACGTGGCGCCGCTCAACCACGTGCCCGGCGCCGTGGTGTCGCTGATGGAGCGCACCAACGTCGAGACGGTGATCGTCGCAGGCAAGATCCGCAAGTGGAAGGGTCGCCTGCTCGACGTCAACCTCAACCGGCTGCGCCGCGAGATCGAAGCCTCGCGCGACTACCTGTTCTCGGCCGCAGGCATCGCGCAGGACCTGTTCGGGCCCAACTGAACCGGGCGCCGCAAGCGGGGCCCAGGGAACTCGGCGCCACAAGCGGCGCCCTGGGGGAGTTCGGGCGCCGCAGGCGGCGCCTTAGGGGAGTCCGGGCGCCGCAGGCGGCGCCCTAGGGCTGCTGCGGCTCGGCCCGGGCCGTCTTCACCGCACCCGTGCGAGGCGCCTTGGCTGCAGGCGGTTGCGTGGCCGCGCGCAACTGCTCGGCGCGCATCCGGTTGCCGCGCTCGACGCCTTGCTGCAGCACCGCCACGAAACCCCAGAGCAGCAGCGCCAGCAAGGCGCACAGCGCCGCCGCAAGCCAGCGGCGCGGCGTGACCGTGATCCGGATGCCGCCGGGGAGAATGACGACCCACGTGGACATGTGCAGCTCGGGCTTCGCCACGCAGTGTGATCAGCCGCGGCGCACTTGCACATCGGGCAGACCCGGGTGGTCGGGTTCGCGATGCTCAATCTAATGTCGCGAGCAACCCTCTACAAGGCGGAGCAGCGACCATGCCCTTCCTGCGCACCGACGACGGCGTCAGCCTGCACTACGAGGAGGTTGGCAGCGGCACGCCGATCGTGTTCGTGCACGAGTTCGCCGGCGACCACCGCAGCTGGGAGCCGCAGCTGCGCCACTTTGCGCGCACCCACCGCTGCATCGCGTACAACGCGCGGGGCTACCCACCGAGCGACGTGCCGGAAAGCGCCGAGCGCTACGTGCAGCAGCGGCAGCGCGACGACATCACCGCGGTGCTCCATGCGCTCGACATCCGCCACGCGCACGTTGTGGGCTGCTCGATGGGCGCGTTTGCGGCGCTGCACTTCGGCCTGCAGCACGGCACGCAAGGGGCCGCGTCGCGCGCGCTGTCGCTGACGCTGGTGGGCGTCGGTTCCGGCGCGCACCCGGCGCTGTACCGGCGTTTCCAGCACGATTGCACGGCGCTGGCGCAGCAGATGCGGCGCGAGGGCATGCCGCACGTGGCGGCCACCTATGGCCATGGACCGTCACGCCTGCAATACCTGCGCAAGGATCCGCGCGGATTCGCCGACTTCGAGCGGCAGTTTGCATCGCACTCGGCCGCCGGCTCGGCCTGCACGATGGAGGGTTATCAGGCGCGACGGCCGTGTCTGTATGACCTCACCGATGCGCTGGCTCTGATCGACGTGCCGGTGTTGGTGGTGTGCGGCGACGAGGACGAGCCGTGCCTGGAGCCTTCGCTGCTGCTCAAGCGCACGATACCGACCGCCGGCCTCGCGATCATGCCGTGCACCGGCCATGCGGTGAACCTGGAGGAGCCGCTGCGCTTCAACCAGCTGCTCGAGGGGTTCGTGCTGCAGGTCGCGTCCGGGCGATGGCCGGCGCGCGATCCGCGCACGCGTCCGGAGTCCATCTGGGGGCCGAGCGGCCGGCCGGCGATGGCCTGAGGCGCGCAGGTGCCGGATCCGAGCCGCGACGACCGCCGCGCCGTATTTGTCCTATTGACTGGACAATGGGACTGACGCAGGCTCGTCCACCATGGCGCCCGCCGTGCCGCTGCCCAAGTACCACCAGGTCTACCTGGTGTTGCGCGAGCAGCTGGCCGAGGGCCGCTTCAGCGACGGACTGCCGCCCGAGCTGAGTCTGGTGCAGCAGTTCGGCGTGGCACGCGCCACCGTGCGCAAGGCCCTCGAGCGCCTCGCGTCGGAGGGCCTGATCGACCGCCGCCCCGGACGGGGCACCCGGCCGCGCCGCCACGATGGTCATGGCGCGCCGGCCGCCGTTGCGGCCGGCCGCCTGCCCGGCCTGCTGGGAAACATCGTGCACATGGGCCTGCAGACGCAGGTGAAGGTGCTGTCGTGCGACGTGGTCGTTGCGCCGGCCGCCGTGGCGCAGCGGCTCGGTCTGCCGGTCCGTGCGAGGGTGCAGCGAGCGGCACGCGTGCGCGCCACGCACGAAGGCCCGCTGTCGCACATCACCACGTGGGTGCCGCAGGAGTTGGCGCAAGGCTTCGGCCGGCGCGAGCTGGCGCGCGAGCCGATCCTGCTGCTGCTGGAGCGCGCCGGCGTGCACATCGGCCGCGCCACGCAAAGCATCTCGGCCTGCCCTGCCGACGACGCCGTGGCAGCCCGCCTCGACGTGGCCCCGGGCACCGCACTGCTCGCGGTGGACCGCCTGGTCTACGACACCGACGAGCGGCCGGTGCAATGGCTGCAGGGCCTGTATCGGCCTGACCGCTACCAGTACCAGATGCAGTTGTCTCGCGTGGGCGGCGTCGCCGCCAAGGTGTGGGTCAGCACCGAGCTGTCGGCGCAGTTCCACTGATGGACCTCTCTCAACAACAGGAGCCTTCGCCATGAGCAACCGTCGCACCTTCATCCGCCAATCGGCCGCCGCGGCATCGGCGCTGGCCTTTCCGCTGGTGGGCGGCGCGCAGCCCAGGGCCGTGAAGGTCGGCATCCTGCACCCGGTGACCGGCGCCCTCGCCTACTCCGGCCAGCAGTGCCGCGAGGGCGCGTTGATGGCGGTGGACGACATCAACAAGACCGGCATCAAGGCGCTCGGCGGCGCCAAGCTCGAGGTGATGCTGGGCGACGCGCAGAGCACGCCGCAGGCCGGCGCGGCCGAGATCGAGAAGATGAACGAGGCCGGCTGCGCCGCGGTGGTGGGCGCCTACGCCAGCGCGATCTGCCTGGCCACCACGCAGGCCGCCGCCAAGTACAACCTGCCGCACGTGGTGGACGTGGGCGTGGCCGACCAGATCGTCGAGCGCGGGCTGAAGAACACGTTCCGCTTCGGCCCCGGCTACCGCACCTGCGCGCAGATCGCGATGTCGAACCTGCACGTGCTCAACACCGCGGCCGGCAAGCCGGCGAAGACCGTGATGATCATCCACGAGGAGAGCCTGTTCGGCACCGGCACCGCCAACCTGCTGGCCAAGGAGCTGCCCGGCTTCGGCTACGAGGTCAAGGAGGTGATCAAGCACGCCAACCCGACGCGCGACTTCAACAACATCGTGCTGCGCATGAAGTCGGTCAATCCCGACATCGTGATCCCGGCCAACTACTACAACGAGTACGCGCTGCTGGTGCGCACGATGCAGCAGCAGAAGGTGGCGCCCAAGGCGATCTACTCGGTGCTCGGCGGCGCCGCGTCGAGCTACAAGTTCCTGAAGGAGTTCCCCGACGCCGCCAACGGCATCATCGACTGCAACCACTGGTTCAACCCCAGGGACAAGCGCGCGCTGGAGCTGAAGAAGCGCACCGAGGCGAAGAATCTGTTCTACAGCTACGAGGTGTTCAACACCTACACCGCGGTGCGCCTGCTGGCCGATGCGATCGAGCGTGCCAAGAGCGCTGATCGCGCGGCGATCGTCGATGCATTGGGCAAGAGCACGTTCAGCGACCACTTCATGCCCTACGGGCCGACCCGGTTCGAGAATGGGCAGAACACCGGGGCGCAACCGCTGATGACGCAGGTGATCAAGGGCGATATCCGGGTGATCGTGCCGCGCGAGTACCGGGAGGCGGAGCCGGTGTTTCCGATGCGCAGTTGAGATCTTGGTTGTGGTGTCGGCGCGGCGCGGCGGGCGGTACCCGGGGTGGGCTCCTACTGGGTCGGTCGGCGCTGCGCGCCGACTTCGTTGCGATGCTCGCATCACAAGGGCGGCTGCGATGCCGCTCGCAGCGGCCCTGAACGGGCCACGCCTTGCAGGCCGCGCCGGGCCAGGGGGCCCGGCCCCTCGCCAGGCACGAACAGTCCACTGGACTGTTCGTGTCCGAGCTCGGCTTCATGGCTTCTCGCCGGTCCGGCGCCCAAAGCGCGCCGGACTTCCCATTGCGCTGCTGCGCTTCTCACCGCCCCACAAGTCGCCCACCCCGGGTACCGCCCACCGCGCAGAGACGCTCGCGGTCTTTGTCGATGCATGCCACCGATGTGCCGGCGAAGCCGTGGTCGGGTGTGTGCTGGCAGCGACATCTGCGGCGCCGAGGAACGCAAGGCTCGCGGCCGCGCGCGCGAAGCGCGCGCTTCAACATCTGACTCGCGTCGACTGTTCGACCACAGCGAACGCAGTGAGCGGCGGGAGTATCGACCCGGGCCGTGAGACTGAGTACCGCAGGGTACCCCTCGCGCAGCGAGGGGCTGCCGCAGCCGAGCGCCGGCGCACACCCGGCCGCGGCTTTGCCTCGCTCGGTCGCAGCAAGCAGCCATGAGCATCGACATCCTCTTCGCGTCGATACTCAACGGCCTGACCACCGGCGCCGTGTATGCGCTCGTCGCGCTCGGCCTCACGCTGATCTACGGCGTGCTGCACATCATCAACTTCGCGCACGGGGCGGCGCTGATGGTGGCGCTGTACGGCGTATACGGGCTGAAGACCGCGTGGGGCATCGATCCCTACCTGGCGCTGCCGATCATGGTGCCGGCGATGTTCGTGCTCGGCTACGCCCTTCAGCGCGGCGTGATCAACCGCGCCAGCCACGGTAAGGACGAGAACATCCTGCTGGTGACGCTCGGCCTGGCGATCGTGCTGGAGAACCTCGCGCTGATGGCGTTCAAGAGCGACACGCGCACGATCGACACGGCCTACACGCTCAGCACGCTGCAAATCGGCCCGGCGTTCATCGCGCTGCCGAAGATCGTGGCGTTTGTCGGCGCGCTCGTCACGTCGGCGCTGATGCTCGTTATCGTCACGCGCACGGACCTCGGCCGCGCGATCCGCGCGGTGGCCAAGGAGAAGACCGGCGCCAAGCTGATGGGCATCGACGTCGACCACGTTTATGCGATGAGCTTCGGCATCGGGCTGGCCTGCCTCGGCGCGGCGGCGTGCTTTTTGCTGCCCGCCTACTACGTGAACCCCCAGGTCGGCGCCGGCTTCGTGCTGGTGGCCTTCACGATCGTCGTGCTCGGTGGCATGGGCAGCTTTGCCGGTGCCTTGATCGGAGGACTGTTGATCGGCGTGGTGGAGTCGCTGGGCGGGCTGTTCCTCGGCGAATCGCTGGGCCAGATCGGCATCTTCGCGATCTTCATCGCGGTGCTGCTGTTCCGGCCCACCGGCTTGTTCGGGGCCCGCGCATGAGCCGTGATCTCACCGGCATCGCGATCTTCGCGCTCGCCGTGATCGCGCTGACGCTGTGGCTGCAGTCGGGCGTGTGGCTCAACGCCCTGATGATGACGCTGTACGCGGCGCTGCTCGCGCTGGCGTGGAACCTGCTCGGCGGCTTTGGCGGGCAGTTCTCGTTCGGCCATGCGCTGTTCTTCGGCGTCGGCGCGTACGCCAGCGTGATCGCACAGGTGACGCACGGCTTCAACGCGTGGGCGGCTTTTGCGCTCGCAATCGCGGCGGCGGCGCTGGTCGGCGCCGGTGTCGGCGCGCTGGTGTTTCGCTACGGCCTCAAGGGCTCGTACTTCGCGCTCGTGACGCTGGCGTTTGCCGAGGTGTTTCGCATCCTCGCGGTGTCGGCCGGCTTCACCGGTGGTGGCGTCGGAATGATGCTGCCGCTGAAGGAATCGGCGGCCAACCTGCAGTTCGCCTCGCGCAAGGGCTTCGTCGGCCTCGTGCTCGGCTGCGTGGTCGCTGCCCTGCTCGTCAGCGCGTGGCTGCGACACTCGCGCTTCGGCGCGCGGCTGCAGGCGGTGCGCGACAACGAGGATGCGGCGCGCGCGGTGGGCGTCGACCCGCGGCGCACCAAGCTCGCCGCCACCGTGCTGTCGGCCGTCTTCATGGGCGCGGCCGGAGCGTTCTATCTGCAGGTGTTCCAGTACATCGATCCGGCCATCGCGTTCGGGCCCCACGTCAGCGTCGAGGCGCTGGTCGGGGCCATCGTCGGCGGGATGGGCACGCTGTGGGGTCCGGTGCTCGGCGCCGCGGTGCTCCACGCGCTCGCCGAAGGCACGCGCAACCTGTTCGGCAACCTGCCCGGGCTCAACCTGGTGATCTACGGCTCGGTGCTGGTGGTGATCGTGATGTTCATGCCGCGCGGGCTGGCCGGTGCCGGTGATTCATTGCGCGCATGGTGGCAGAGGAGGCTGCGTGGCTGAGCCGTTGCTGCAGCTGAGCCACGTGTCGATCGCGTTCGGCGGCTTGCGCGCGGTGCAGGACGTGAGCTTCGCGCTGCACGCCGGCACGCTCGGCGCGCTGATCGGCCCCAACGGCGCCGGCAAGACCACGCTGTTCGCGCTGATGTCGGGCTTTCTGCGGCCCGACACCGGTCGCATCGTGTTCGACGGGCGCGACATCACCGGACGGGCGCCGCACCTGAACGCGCGCAACGGCATGACGCGCACGTTCCAGATCGTGCAGCCCTTCGCCGCGCAGACGGTGCGCGACAACATCGCGGTCGGCGCGCACCTGCACATCGCGCGGCGCATGTCGGCGCTGGCCGAAGCCGAGCGCGTGGCCGAGCGCGTGGGCCTGGCCTCTCAGCTGCACAAGCCGGCGGCCGATCTGACGGTGGCGGGCCGCAAGCGGCTCGAGCTCGCGCGTGCCCTGGCCACACGGCCGAAGCTGCTGCTGCTCGACGAGGTGCTCGCAGGCCTGAACCCGCAGGAAGTGGCCGAGATGATTCCGGTGGTCCGGCAGCTTGCCGCCGGCGGCATCACCGTGCTGATGATCGAGCATGTGATGCAGGCCGTGATGCACCTCGCGCAGCAGGTGTGGGTGCTGTCGCAAGGCCAGCTGATCGCCCAAGGCACGCCGGGGAGCGTGACCGCCGACCCGCGGGTGATCGAGGCCTACCTCGGCCACGGTGCCGCGGCGCGCTTGCAGCAGGTGGCGGCATGAACTCAGGCCCGGCGCTGTTGGACGTGCAAGGCCTGCGCGGCGGCTATGGCCGCGCCGACGTGCTGCGCGGCGTCGACCTGCAGGTCAAGCGCGGCGAGATCGTGGCGCTGCTGGGCAGCAACGGTGCCGGCAAGACCACGCTGAACAGCATCGTCTGCGGCCTCGTGCCGGCCAGCGGCGGCCAAGTGCGCTTCGACGGCACCGATCTCACCAACCGCCACTACCGAGACGTGGTGAAGGCCGGGCTGATCCAGGTGCCCGAGGGCCGGCGCATCTTTCCGAACCTGAGCGTGCGCGAGAACCTCGAGCTCGGCGCGTTCGCGCGAGCTCGCGAGCGGCGCGCGGCCAACCTGGAACGCGTGTTCGCCACGTTTCCGCGCCTGGCCGAACGCGTGGGGCAGAAGGCCGGCACGATGAGCGGCGGCGAGCAGCAGATGCTGGCGATCGGCCGCGGCCTGATGGCCGAGCCGCGGTTGCTGATCCTCGACGAGCCGTCGCTCGGACTGTCGCCGCTGCTGGTCGAGGAGCTGTTCGCGCTGATCCAGCGCCTGCATGCCGATGGGCTTTCGGTGCTGCTGGTGGAACAGAACGTGGCCCAGTCGCTGGCGATCGCGCAACGCGCCGTCGTGCTCGAAAACGGCCTGCAGCGTTTTGCCGGCACGCCGCAGGAGCTGCTGGCGTCGAGCGAACTGAAGCGGGCCTACCTGGGTCTGTAGCCTGGGGTTCTCGACATGACCGCAACGACCCTGGCGCAAAAACTGATCGCCCGCGCGGCAGGCCGTGCCAGCGTGTTGCCCGGCGAAACGGTGACGTGCTCGGTCGACCTCGCGATGTTCCACGACTCCAGCGGACCGCGGCGCCTGCAGCCAATGCTGGCGGAGCTCGAGGCGCAGATCTGGGACAAGCGCAAGGTGGTGCTGGTGCTCGATCACTACGTGCCCGAGCGCGACGACGAGTCGCGCCGCATCGTGCGCATCGCGCGCGACTGGGCCGCCGAGCAGGCATTGCCGCACGTCTACGACAGCCAGGGCATCTGCCACATCGTCGTGCCCGAGCGCGGCCACATCCACCCGGGCATGTTCTGCGTCGGCGGCGATTCGCACTCGCCCACCGGCGGCGCGTTCGGCGCCTACATGTTCGGCATCGGCGCCACCGAAATGCTCGGCGTGGTGGTCACCGGCCAGATCTGGCTCGAGGTGCCGCAGACGATCCTGATGCACTGGCGCGGCCGCCTGGCACGCGGCGTGAGCGCCAAGGACATGATGCTCGCGATGCTCGGCCGTTTCGGCATGAACGGCGGCCGCTACCAGGCGGTGGAGTACGCCGGCGATGCGGTGGCCGCACTGTCGATGGCCGAGCGCATGACACTGGCCAACATGAGCGCCGAGCTCGGGGCGCAGGTGGGCCTGATCGCGCCGGACTCGACCACGCGCCACTGGCTCGTCGACCACGACGTCGACGTGTCGGGCATTGACTTCGACCATTGGCGCAGCGACGACGGCAGCGCCGACGAGCGGCACGACTTCGACGCATCAGCGTTGGCGCCGCAAGTGGCGCTGCCGCACAGCCCGGCCAACGTGCAGCCGGTGTCATCGCTTGACGCCACCCCGATCGACGTGGCCTACATCGGCGCCTGCACCGGCGCCAAGCTCGACGACCTGCGCGCGGCGGCGAGCGTGCTGAAGGGCCGCAAGGTCGCAGCGGGTGTGCAACTGCTGGTGGCACCCGCCAGCATGCAGGAACGCGGCGTCGCTGAAGGAGACGGGACGATGTCCATTCTGGTCGAGGCTGGTGCGACGCTGTTGCCCAGCGCCTGCGGCGCTTGCGCCGGCTACGGGCACGCGATTCCCGAGGGCAGCACGGTGATCTCGTCGACTGCGCGGAACTTCAAGGGGCGCATGGGTGCGGCCGATGCTCGCGTTTACCTGGGCTCACCCTATACCGTTGCCGCGTCGGCGCTGATGGGTCGCGTCTCTGATGCACGTGAGGTGCTGGCGTGAGTGTGGCGCGGCGCGGCGGGCGGTACCCGGGGTGGGCTCCTGCTGGGTCGGTCGGCGCTGCGCGCCGACTGCGCTGCGGTGCTCCCGTCACGAGGGCGGCTGTGATGCCGCTCGCAGCGGCCCTGAACGGGCCGCCGCTTCATGGCTTCTCGCCGGTCCGGCGCCGTAGGCGCCGGACTTCCCCTCGCGCCGCTCCGCTCCTCGCCGCCCCACAAGTCGCCCACCCCGGGTACCGCCCACCGCGCAGTACGACCGAGGTGCTTGTCGACAAATACCTCGGCGGTGGTGGCAAAGCCGCGGTCGGGTATGCGCCGGCAGCGACATTGTGCGGCGCCGAGCACCGCAGAGCGCATGGCCGCGCGCGCGCAGCGCGCGCTTCAACCTCTGACTCGCGTCGACTGTTCGAGCATAGCGAACGCAGCGAGCGGAGCAAGTTTCGACGCGGGCCATGTGATCGAGGAGCGCAGGGGAGTCGGCCCGCAGGGCCGACCGCCGTACACGAGCGCCGGCGCATACCCGGCCGCGGCTTTGCGCGCTCGGAGGCTGGCAAGTGAGAACGTGGCGCCTACCAGCCGACGTCGACACCGACCAACTGGCGCCCGGTCATGCGATGAAGCACGGCCTCGACACCATCGCGCGCCATTGCCTCGAAGGGATCCGCCCCGAGTTCGCACAACAAGTGAAGCCTGGCGACGTGATCGTGGCCGGTCCCAACTTCGGCATCGGCTCGTCGCGCGAGCAGGCTGCCAGCGTGCTGGTGCACCTGGGCATTGCGGCGGTGATCGCGCCGAACTATGCGGGGCTGTTCCACCGCAACGCATTCAACGTGGGCCTGCTGCTGCTCACCTGCCCCGATGCCGCACGCATTGAAGACGGTGAATCGATCACTTTCGATGCGCACAGCGGCCACGTGCGCCGGGCTGGTGGCGAGGTGCTCGCGTGCAAGCCGATCTCGAAGCTGCTGCTCGACCTCGTCGAGGACGGCGGCCTGATGAATCAACTCAAACGACGGATGGAAACCAAGGCATGAGCGCTCCGAAGTTCGACCTGTTGATCCGCAACGTGCGCGTCGTGCGGCCGCACGGCAACGTGGTGCACGAGGCCGACATCGCGATCCGGGATGGTTGCGTGGCCAAGGTGGCGCCGGCGATCGAGCCGACGCGAGCGAAGAGCGTCTACGAAGGCAATGGTCGGCTCGCCTTTCCCGGCGTGGTCGACGCGCACATGCATTGCGGCATCTACTCGCCATTGGACGAAGACGCCGTCAGCGAGAGCAAGGCCGCCGCGATGGGTGGCGCGACGTCGAGCCTCAACTACTTTCGCACCGGGCAGTACTACCTCAACAAGGGCGGGCCGTACGCCAAGTTCTTTCCCGAGGTGCTCAAGCTCGCCAAGGACCGCTTCCACGTCGACTACGGCTTTCATCTGGCGCCGATGGAGCGCAAGCACATCGACGAGCTGCCGATGCTGATCGACAAGCACGGCGTCGCGAGCTTCAAGATCTTCATGTTCTACGGTTCGCACGGCCTGCACGGCGCCAGCGACTCGCAGCGCCAGTTCCTGATGATCGGCGACGACGAGCGCTACGACGTGGCGCACTTCGAGTTCATCATGCGCGGGCTGCAGGCGGCGCGCGAGCGGTTCGCCGACCGCGCGCGGCAGATCTCGCTGTCGCTGCACTGCGAAACGGCCGAGATCATGACGGCGTACACCAAGATCGTCGAGAAGGACAAGTCGATGAAGGGGCTGGCCGCCTACAGCGCGTCGCGCCCCCCGCACAGCGAAGGGCTGGCGGTGTTCACGGCGGCCTACCTGGCCAACGAGGCGGCGCTGCCCAACATCAACCTGCTGCACCTGAGCTCGCGCAAGGCGGTGCAGGCGGCGATGACGATGGCCGAGGTGTTCCCGCACATCGATTTCCGGCGCGAGGTGACGATCGGCCACCTGGTGCTCGACATCACGTCAAAGGCGGCCGAGCTTGCCAAGGTCAACCCGCCGATCCGGCCGCGCGAGGACGTGGAGTTCCTGTGGGACGCGCTGCTCGCCGGCGAGCTCGACTGGGTGTGCTCCGACCATGCCTGCTGCCGGCACGAGACCAAGATCCCCAAGCGCTACTTCGGCAACATCTGGATGGCCAAGTCGGGCTTCGGCGGCACCGAGTACCTGCTGCCCGCGCTGGTGACTGAAGGCTCCCGGCGCGGCATGGGCTACAACCACATGGCGCGCGTGACGAGCTGGAATCCCGCGCAGCGCTACGGCTTGAACCGCAAGGGCGACATCGCCGAGGGTTTCGACGCCGACATCGCGATCGTCGACCCGTCGCACACCTGGACCATCCGAGCCGAGGACTCGCCGTCGACGCAGGGCTACACGCCGTTCGAAGGCATCGAGCTGTCGGCGCGCGTCGACGCCACGTTCCTGCGCGGCCACAAGATCTTCGAGAACGGGCAGGTGCTCGGCAAGCCGCGCGGACAATACCTGCACCGCCCCACCTGACGTGGACCGCGCGTTGAGCGAACCCAGCGTGTGCCGTGCGCAGGCCATGCCGGCAGGCACGCCCGACGTGCCGGTGGCCATCGTCGGTGCTGGCGCCTGCGGCCTCACCGCCGCGCTGTTGCTGCGCGACGCGGGCATCGACTGCGTGCTGCTGGAGCGCGACCCGATCCCGCGCGGCTCGACCGCGTTGTCGTCGGGTTTCATCCCGGCCGCCGGTACCGCGGTGCAGCGCGCGGCCGGGGTGCACGATGACAGCGCGGCACGGTTCGCCGCCGACATCCAGGCCAAGGCCCAGGGCATGGCGGCGCCGCACCTGGTCAGCGCGTACACCCACGCGATCACGGCGGCGATTGACACGCTGCAACAGCGTCATGGATTGCAATTCGAGCTGCTCGACGGCTTTCTCTACCCTGGCCACACGTGCCGGCGCATGCATACGCTGCCGGCGCGCACCGGCGCGGCATTGCTCGATGCGCTGGAGGCCGCCGCCACGCGCGCCGGCGCCATGGTGCTGACACGCGCACTGGTGCGCCAGCTGTGGTGCGATGGTGAGGACCGCGTGGTGGGCATCGGCTACGAACGGCCCGATGGGCGCATCGACCACCTCGCCTGCCGTGTGCTGCTGCTGGCATGCAATGGCTTCGGCGGCAACGCGGCCATGGTGCGCGAGTGGCTGCCCGAGATGCGCGACGCGGTGTTCGCCGGCCACGCCGGCAACGACGGCAGCGCCGTCGCGTGGGGGCGCGCGCTCGGCGCGCGGCTGGCCGACATGGCGGCGTGCCAGGGCCACGGCTCGTGGGCGGTGCCCCAGGGCGCGTTGATCACCTGGGCGTTGATGACCGAAGGCGGAATCCAGGTCAACGCACGGGGCCAGCGCTTCCACGACGAGACGCAGGGCTACTCCGAGGCCGCGGTGCAGGTGCTGGCGCAACCGGGCGGCGTGGCATGGGACGTGTTCAACCAGCGGCTGCTCGCGCTGGCCCGCGACTTTCCCGACTTCGTGGCCGCCGAGAGCGCCGGCGCGGTGCGCACGGCCGGCGACACGGCACGGCTCGCGGCGCACATCGGCTGCGATGCATCGGCGCTCGGCGACACGCTCGCCGGCACACAGCTCAGGCCGCCCTATTTCGCGATCAAGGTCACCGGAGCGCTGTTCCACACGCAAGGCGGACTCGACATCGACGCCCAGGCGCGTGTGCTGCGCGGCTCGGGCACGCCACTGCCCAACCTGCTCGCCGCCGGCGGCGCCGCGCGCGGCGTGTCAGGCCCTGCGATACAGGGCTATCTGTCGGGCAACGGCCTGTTGAGCGCCGTGGCAGGCGGCTTCATCGCGGCGCACAGCGCCGCACGACAACTGGAGAGCGGTGGATGAGCTCGCTGCAACAACGCCTGGCGCAACCGCGCGTGCTGCTCGCACCCGGCGTCTACGACGCGCTGTCGGCGCTGATCGCCGAACGCGCCGGATTCGAAGCGTTGTACCTGTCGGGCGCCTCGATCGCCTACACGCGGCTCGGCCGCTCCGACGTCGGACTCACCACCTACAGCGAGGTCGAGGAGACGCTGGCGCGCATCACCGAGCGCGTGACCACGCCGGTGATCGTCGACGCCGACACCGGCTTCGGCAACGCGCTCAACGTGCGGCGCACGGTGCAAGGGCTCGAGCGCGCCGGCGCCGCGATGATCCAGCTCGAGGACCAGACCTTCCCCAAGCGCTGCGGACACCTCGATGGCAAGAGCGTCGTGCCGATCGACGAGATGCGCGGCAAGCTGCGGGCGGCCCTCGATGCGCGGCGCCACGCTGGCACGCTGATCCTGGCGCGCACCGATGCGGTCGCGGTCGAGGGGCTCGAATCCGCCCTCGACCGCGCCGAGGCCTATCTGCAATGCGGTGTCGACGCGCTGTTCGTCGAGGCGCTGCGCTCGCCGCAGCAGATGGACGCGGCGTGCCGGCGCTTTGCGTCGCGCGTGCCGCTGCTGGCCAACATGGTCGAGGGTGGACAGACGCCGATGCAAAGCGCCGCCGAGCTCGGCGCACGCGGCTTTCGCATGGTGATCTTTCCGGGCGGCACGGCGCGTGCGGTGGCACACACGCTGCAGGTCTACTACGCCAGCCTGCACGCACACGGCAGCAGCGCAGCGATGCGCGAACGCATGCTCGACTTCGACGGCCTCAATGCGCTGATCGGCACGCCGGAGCTGCTGGCGCTCGGCAAGCGCTACGAGTGAACCGGCCGCCCTAGAACAAGTTCGCCTTGTCGGCCGCGCCGAACACCACCTTGTGCAGCTCCGACAGCTGAGCGCTCACGTCCGACGACGGCGCGGCGCTCGCCTTGGCGGTCCACAGCAGCTTGCCGCTGGCCACTTCGGTGACGCGGCTGTTGATCGCATAGCCGGTGTTCGTGCGCTGGCCGCCCACCGGCACCGACACGCCGGCGCCGCCGCGCACGCTGCCGCCGCCGATGCCGAACGCACCGATGCCGATCGACACGCCTGATCCGGTGCTGACGTCGGCGGTGGTGATCGAATGCGTCAGCACCGCCTTGGCGCCGGCAGTGCGCGCGGCGCCAAGGTACTGGTCGTTGTTGAGCGGGCGCACCGGCGCGCCCTCGCTCGCCTCGGGCCCCGGCACCGCGGTGCCGCCGCGCGCCACCACCTCGGCGGCCATCTGATCCTGGCAGATGCGCTTGACGGCGAGGTCATAGGCCTCGCACACCACCATCACGCGCGCGCCGCGCAGCGGGTTGGGCGCGAGCTGCGGGTCGGACCACTGCGCATCGAGTTGCGTGGACGCACAGCCCACCACGCCGGCGCCCAGCGTGGCGCACAGCAGCGCATGGAGTTTGCGGTTCACGGCCATGGCAGATGCTCCTTCAAGACAGCGGTACGGCGAGCATAGGCTGAAAGCGGCGCGCCGCACGCATCCGCCGGCAACGCGCGTGCCAGCATCCGTGGCCGGCGGCTCGAATCGTGCGCAGCGCACGCAGATCGCGCGTGCGACGCCGCCTCCCATGCGCCACGGCCACGTCTGCCCCGACCATGTGCGCCTTGTCGCACGAAGGTCGTGCAGGAGGAGTGCGCAGTGCGCAGCGGGTGGTTCGCAGGCTTGTGCTGGCTGGCGTCGTCGATGGTTGCGGCAGCCGATCTCACCGTCACCGAGGTGCGTTGGCTGACCGGCGCCGCACCGGTCGTGGCCTTCGCCAAGGCGCAGGACATGCCGCTCGACATCGTCGTGCAGCCGCAGGACGCGCCCGGCGCCGCCCCGCTCGCATTGGGCTTTGTCGACGGGCGCTGCAAGCTGGTGTTGTCGATGCGCGGCAACGCCGAGGCCGAGGCCACGCTGGCACGCATCGATGCCGGGCTGCTCGACGCCGCGCTCGAGCTGATGGCCGCGCACGAGCTGGGCCACTGCAGACGCTACCTCGATGGCACCTGGCACGGCCTGCCGGCCGGCTTTGTCGCGCGCGAACCGGCATCGTTGAACGCCGAAGACCGCCAGGCCTATGTGCAGATGCGCTCGACACGGCGCGAGGAAGGTTATGCCGATCTCGTCGGCCTGGCCTGGGTGCAGCGGCGCCACGCGGCGCTGTACCCACGGCTGCACCGCTGGCTGGCGGCCGAGCGTTCGAAGGACCGCATTCCGGGCGCGCACCACGACACGCTGGCGTGGATCGAGCTCGTGCACGACGGCCAGGCGCTGGCCGGCGGCTCCATCTTCGGCGCGGCGGCCGCGCTGTGGCCGCAGGCGCTGACGCGCACCGACCCCTGAGGCCCGGCGCGCAGGCGCCGCCTATGATGCGCGCCGATGCGCCAGGCTGACGCGGTCATCATCGGCGCCGGCGCGGCCGGCCTGCATTGCGCGGGTCTCGCCGGCCAGCGCGGCGTGCGCGTGCTGCTGATCGATCACGCGGCAAGCGTCGCGGAGAAGATCCGCATCTCCGGCGGCGGACGCTGCAACTTCACCAACCGCGAGGTCATGCCGGCGAACTTCACGTCGGCCAATCCCGACTTCTGCCGTTCGGCGCTGGCACGCTACACGCCGCAGCAGTTCATTGCGCTGGTGGAGCGCCACGGCATCGCGTGGCACGAAAAGCACAAGGGCCAGCTGTTCTGCGACGGCTCGAGCCAGCAGATCATTGACCTGCTGCTGGCCGAATGCGCGCGCGGCGCGGTCGAGCGCTGGCAGCCGTGCACCGTGCAGGCGGTGCGACACGCCGAAGGCGACGGCTTCGAGCTCGACACCACGCGCGGCCCGGTGCGTGCGCCGCAGCTGGTGGTGGCCTGCGGCGGACTTTCGATCCCGAAGATCGGCGCCAGCGACTTCGGCTACCGGCTGGCGCGCCAGTTCGGCCACGGGCTGATCGAGCCGCGCCCGGCGCTGGTGCCGCTCACGTTCGACGCCGCGTTGTGGGCGCCGTTTGCGGCGTTGTCGGGGCTGTCGCTGCCGGTGAACATCGGTGCGAGCCCCGCCCGGCCGCCCGAAGGGGCTCAATCCCTCTCGGAAGGACGGGCGCGAAGCGCCAAGGGTGCACCAATATCCGGCAGCGACATCACATTCGACGAAGACCTGCTGTTCACGCACCGCGGCCTGAGCGGCCCGGCGATCCTGCAGATCTCGACCCACTGGCGCGCCGGCGCTGCGCTGCACATCAACCTGGCGCCCACATGCGACCTGCGGCAGCAACTGATCGCCGCGAAGGCCGGTTCCAAGCGCCGGCTGGGCAGCGTGCTGGCCGATCTGCTGCCGCGACGGCTCGCCGACACCTGGCTCGCGATCCATCGCATCGACGCGCAGCAGCCGCTCGCCGAGATGCGCGACCGCGACCTCGGCACGCTCGCGGCCGGGCTGCAGCGCTGGACGCTGGTGCCCAGCGGCAACGAGGGCTACCGCAAGGCCGAGGTCACCGCAGGCGGTGTCGACACCCGCGAGCTGAGCTCGCAATCGATGCAAAGCCGCCGCGTGCCGGGCCTGTACTTCATCGGCGAGGTGGTCGACGTGACCGGGTGGCTGGGCGGCTACAACTTCCAGTGGGCCTGGGCCAGTGCGTTCGCCTGTGCCCAGGCGTTGCGGCGCACGGGGTGAAGCTTCAGCACTCGAAGCCGGGTGCCTCGTTCGACAGCATCGCGCTGCGCACCGGCACACCGAACAGCGCCTGAAGCTCGCTGCCCAGCGTGTCGATCAGCCGCCGCACATCGTCGGCGGCACCGGCGTGCAAGGCCTCGGCCACGATCAACACGCGCGCAGTCGAGGGCTGGATCGCCGACAAGGCGCTTTGCCGATTGGTCCAGCGGCGTGCATGAGAACGGCCGGCGTCATCGGCGAAGGTCACCTCGCCCGGCTCCGGATGTTCGTGCTCGCCGCTGAACGACAGGTAGTCCTCGCTGCCATCGGCATGCCGCACCTGCAGGTTGCCGCTGACCCGGTCGAGGTCGAGCGCCGCGACCGGGATGGCATGTGCCACCGAAAGCGCATTGCACAGGTCCACCAGCGGGTGCAGGCGCGGCAGGTCACCCTCCTTGCGCAGGCGGCGCAGCAGTGCCTCCGAGGCACAGCGGTACTGCGTGGGCTTGAGCCCCATGCGCTGGAACGCGCGGCGCCAGGCCTGGATGGCGGGCAGGTCCGACTCGGTGCGGCCCTGCAGGAGCGCCAGCGCGCTGGCGGTGTGGCGCGCCAGCGCGGCGTCGACCTGGGCCTGCGCATGGATGCCTTCGGCATGGATCACGCCGGCCGCCAGCTCGGGAAAGGCCTGCCGCAAGGCGTTGGAGTGACTGAAGATCATGGTGTCGCGTCTTTCGGGTTCGCGATGCACTCTACGTGATGTCGCGCGCGGCGCCAGCACGCGCATGCATCGCGCCCGTCACGAACGCCCTGTCAGGCGCCGTTCGCCAGCTCGAGCACCGCGTCGGCGAACAGGCGCGGGTTCTCCTGCGGCATGTTGTGGCCCACGCCGGGCACGATGCGGTGCGAGCGCGGGCCGGTGAAACGCAGCTCGTCCTGCGCCGCATCGGCCGGCGGCCGCACGCCGTCATCGGTGCCGTCAAAGGTGATCGTCGGCACGCCGATCGGCGGTTGCGCCGCCAGCCGCTGCTCGATCGCGGCGTACGCAGGGTCTCCGGCGACCAGGCCGAAACGATGGCGGTACGAGTGGATCACCACGTCGACGAAGTCAGGGTTGTCGAAGGCCGCGGCGCTGCGCTCGAAGGTGGCATCGTCGAACGCCCATGTGGGCGACCAGGTCTGCCACAGCAGCTTGCACAGCGAGCGGCGGTCGGCTGCCAGTCCGGCGCGGCCGCGTTCGCTGTGAAAGTAGTACTGGTACCACAGCCGCCGCTCGCTGTCGGGCGACAGGGGACGCATCGCGCTGGCGACGTGCTGGATGTTGTAGCTGTTGTAGCTCACGAGTCCGGTGCAACGCTCGGGCCACAACGCCGCCACCACGCAGGCGGCGCGGCCGCCCCAGTCGTACCCCGCGAGCAGCGCGCACGGTAGCGCCAGCGCGTCCAGGAGCGCGAGCAGATCGGCGCCGAGCGCGGCCTGCTCGCCCGAGCGCGGCGTGGCCGCGTCGAGGAAGCGCGTGTCGCCGAAGCCGCGCAGGAACGGCACGATCACCCGGCAGCCCTGGGCTGCCAGCAGCGCAGCCACGCCGGTATACGCGTGGATGTCATAAGGAAAGCCGTGCATCAGCAGCACCGGCTTGCCATGCGCCGGGCCGGCCTCGAAGTACGCGACGTCGAGCACGCCGGCCCGGATCGACTGAAGCGGTTGCATCGCCGTCATGAGCGGTGAGTGTGATGGTGAACACCGGCGCGTTCAATACTGAACGCGCGCGGTGTGGCGTGCGCAATCGATCCGCGCGATGCGTGTCGGCACAGTGGCATCCATACCGATCCAGACCGAGGAGCCGACATGAACAGCATCCAACTGCCCGTCGCGATCCGCGCCACGGCCGCTGCGCTGGCGGTCTTCATGGCCATGGCCACCCTCAGCGGCCTGATCGGGGTGGCCGAGCCGCATCAGAGCCAGCTTATGGCGCAGACCGCGGCACGCCAGGCAGCGCGCATGGCATCGGCGCCGGGCCACGCCGTCGTGGCTCAGGTGTCGACCGAGATCGATCTCTGAGCGCCCTACAGCTGTGCGATGCCGCCGTCGACCGCGTACTCCGCGCCTGTGACGAAGGAGGCATCGTTCGACAGCAGGAATGCCGCCACGGCGGCCACCTCGGCCGGCCTGCCGAAGCGGCCCAGCGGCACCGACGCCAGCACGGCGGCACCAAACTCGTCGATCGCCTGCTGCGGCATGCCGGTGCGCTGGAAGAACGCCGTCTCGATCGGCCCCGGGCTGACCGCGTTCACGCGGACGCGCCGTGGCGCCAGCTCGCGCGCCAGCACTCGCGTCAGTGTGCGCACGGCGCCCTTGGTGGAGGCATAGATCGACATCGCGGCAAAGCCCTTCTCGCGCGCCACCGAGGTGTTGAGCAGCACCGCGCCCTCGTCGACCAACAGCGGCGCCAGCGCCTGCGCCTGCAGCAGCGGCCCACGCACGTTGACCGCATACTGCGCATCGAACTCCGCGGCCGACACGGCTTCCAGCGGCTGAAACCGGCCAAAGCCGGCATTGAAGAAGACGCCGTCGAGGCGGTCCGTCACCGCCTTGACGGCTTGCACGAGCGCTCGCGGCGCTGCGGCATCGCCGGCGTCGTTGATCACACAGTGCGCGCGTTCGCCGAGCACGGCCTTGGCCTTGTCGATGGACGCCGCGCGTGATCCGGTGAGGATCACGTGCGCGCCTTCGCGCACCAGGCGCTCGGCCGTGGCCAGACCGATGCCGCTGGTGCCGCCGGTGATGAGAACGGTCTTGTCTTCAAATCGGTTCATGTGGATTCCTGGGTCAGGGGTTGCTAACGGGATGGCGGTGGTGTGCACGGTAAGCTGTGCTTTCCCGCAAAACCATTCCAGAAATGAGCAAACCCAATTTGCATGAACGCACAGGCGCGCTGGACTGGAACGAACTGCGCACCGTGCTCGCCGTGTCGCGCGCGGGCAGCCTGGCCGGTGCCGCGCGTGCGCTCGACCTGCGCCACTCCACCGTGTTCCGCCGCATCGAGCACGCCGAACGGCGTCTCGGCGCGCGGCTGTTCGAGCGCTCGCGCAGCGGCTGGACGCCCAATGCGCAAGGCGAGGCGGTGGCGCGTGCGGCCTCGGAGATGGAAAGCGCCGCGCTGGCCGCCGAACGTGCGATCAGCGGCGCCGATGCGCGCCTCGAAGGCACGATCCGCATCGCCACCAGCGAACTCCTGGCCGGCCACCTGCTGCTGCCGCTGTTGCGGCGCTTTCTCGCCGAGCACTCCGGCATCGAGATCGAGTGCGACCTCGCCCATCGCAGCGTCGATCTGACACGCCGGGAGGCCGACTTGGCGCTGCGCGCGACAATGCAACCGCCCGAGACGCTGGCCGGCCGGCGCATCGCGGTGATGCAGTACGCCGTGTTTGCATCCAGGGCCGTGCTCGGAAGGCGGCGCGGCGCACCGGTGCTGGCCGAACTGCCGTGGGTCGGCTTTGACGAGCGTATCTCGCACTTCCAGATCGCCAGGTGGTTCGCCGAAGCGTTGCCGCAGGTGCGGCCGCGCTTGCGGCTCGATTCGATGAGCGGGCTGATGAGGGCCGCGGCCGCCGGCATCGGCGCCGCGCTGCTACCCACTTTCGCTGCTGCTCAGGAGCCGGCTCTGGTGCGCGTGACCACGCCGATCCAGGGTCCGGCGATGAACCTATGGCTGCTCCATCACCCTGACGTGCGGGGCAACGCGCGCGTGCGCGCGCTCGGCGCCTACCTTGCGCAGGCGGTGCCGCTGGAACTCCAGCGGCTGGCCGAAGGCGGCGCCACGTGCAAGGCGTTTGCGGCCTGTCCGCTCGCCGGTCGGCGCGGGCGTGCCGGCCGGCCGCGACACAGCGACTCCGAGCCGCTGCCCGACAGCAGCCGCTGATTCACGCCGCCTGTCGACCCTTGGCCGCCGACCAGCGCTGCAGCGTGGCCCGCGCGCCATTGAGCGCGGGATTCATCGCTGCATCGTGGCCGGGCCGCTTGGCGCACAGCTCGATCACATATCCGTTCGGATCGCGGAAGTAGATCGAGTCGATCATGCCGTGGTCCGACGGGCCGCGCACCTCCATGCCGGCCTCGCGGCCCTTCTGCAGCATCGTGCGCAGCGACTCGGGGGCCACCTCCAAAGCGATGTGCAGGTCGTAGTCGTGCTGCGGCTTGAACTCGAACGGAAAGTCATCGGTCTCGAAAAACGCCAGGCACGAGCCGTCATCGAGTTGATAGAACGTGTGCAGCGTGTGCGTCGGGCGGCCGGTCTTGGTCTCGCTCAGATCGAGCGCGTTGACCAGCCGCAGGCCGAGAAAGTCTTCGTAGAAGGCCCTCGTCTCCTCGGAGTCCCGACAGCGGTAGGCATTGTGGTGCAGGCCCTTGATCATGGCGCCACCCCCGCCCTCACACCGCGACCATCGGCTTGCCCTTGAGCGACGCGGCAAAACCGTCGATCACCTCGAACACCTGCGGCCAGCTCTTCAGCGACTTCATGCGACCCAGCCAGCGCTTCACATTGGGATAGGCCGCAAGGTCGCTGCCGATCACCTCGGCCAGGTGCACGTAGGAAGCCGCGTGGTAGTCGGCGATCGTGATCGCGTCGCCGCACAGGTAGTTGTTCTTCGGGCCCAGCACGTGCTCGTCGAGCACTTTCAGCCACACATTGGCACGCTCGCGGCCGCGCTCCAGCGTGGCGGTCTGTGCCTCGTCGCTGCGGCGCTTGTGCGAGTCGAAGATCTGCGGGTACACCAGCGCGTAGACCAGGTCGCTGCACAGCTGCGTGCTGGTCCAGTCCATGCGTTCATTGACGCGGGCGCGTTGCTTCAGGTCCTTGGGGTAGGCCGGCGAGTCGATCTTGTCGGCCAGGTACTTCAGGATGGCCGAGTTCTCGGTCAGGATGAAGCCGTCGTCGTCCAGCGTGGGGATCAGCTTGTTCGGGTTGATCTGCGCATACGGCGGCTTCACGTGCTCGCCGGTGAACAGGTCCACCACCTGCAGCTCCAGCGGGATGCGGCTCTCGGCGGCAAACAGCATCACCGGACGGCTGGTGGTCGAGATCGGGTGGTAATAGAGCTTCATCGTGGGTCTCCTGGTTGGCACTGATCGCGGCCGCGCACCCCCGGGCGCGCGGCGGCCGCGTCGAGGGCGATTGTTGCGCATCCGCGCGCCGGCCGATGCGCCGATCGGGTTCTGGCACGCGCCGTCGGCGGGTGCGCGACGCGCCGCGTCACCACAACCAGCGCCACCAGAGCTGCCCGGCGCGCTGGAGTTCGGCGGCATCGCGCCACCACCACAGCGCGGCACCCACCTGCTGACGCGCATCGATGTCGAACGCAAGGCTGCCGTTGAACCCGGTGATCGTGCCGGGTGCGAAGCGTTGCGCGCTGGGCAGCGCCTTGCCGCGCGAGGCCACTCCCTTGAGGTGCAACCGACCCGCACGCGCGATCAGGCCGGCGCTCGCCAGCTGCACGTCGCCGCCCGCCGGGTGGCCGAGCGGCATGCGGTCATGCGTGTAGCCCTGCGGGTACACGCTGCTCGTGTAGGTGATGCCCGGCGGCCGGCGGCTGCTGCCATAGGCGTGGCCGGCGACGAGGTCGTTCCACTCGACGAAGCCGGTGCACTCCACGCCCTGCACGACGATGCGTGAATCGAAGCCCAGCTGCGCGATCAACGCGCTCGGCAGGTAGCCGTTCTCGTCTTCGCCGATCGCCTGCCCGTAGAAGCCCCACTGGCGCTGCGGCCCGAACGCCAGGCGCCAGTCGTAGCCGGCAAGCTGGTTGCCCGGCTGGTTCTCCGAGGTGATCCCCCGCGTGCCGGTGTTGTCCCAGCCCGCCAGCCCGCGCAGCAACGACGGCAGGTTCTCCTGCCGGCCGCTGCCGCCCCACTGCAATGCACGCGACAAGCCGAACTGCAGGTTGTCGAACGGCTGCAACTGCAACCGCATGCCGATCAGCGCCGGCTGGCGCGGATCGACATGGCCGAACAGCCGCCCGAAGAATACGTCGGCCGTCCACGGGCCGAGCCAGCGCAGCCAGGCGTGGTCGCTGGGCTGCGGCTTGGGGCGCCGCCAACCCAGCGCCGCCACCGGCTGGGCCGCGCCGTCGAGGATCAGACTGCCCGTCCAGCCCGGACCCCAGTTGCGCCGTTCCATCGACGCGTAGAGCTCACCGCCCTCGTGGCGCAGCGCAAGCGCCGAGCCCTCGATGTTCCAGCGCCGCGCCGGCGGCGGTTGCAGCGGCGGCACGGCGCCGGTTGAGCGCACGGCGGCATAGCCGGCGCCGACGCGCAACAGGAAGTGGGGCTCGTCGTGCACGGTGCGCAGCACCTGCACGCCGCCGTGACCACGCACCTCGGGGCTCACGATCCAAGGCACGTCGACGCTCGGCCCTTCTGCGGCCACCGTGATGCCGTCTGGCGGTGCAGTCACGGCCAGGTCGGCGGCGCGCTGAGCGAGCGTCGGCAGCGGCGACGCCATGCCGAGCGTACCAATGAGCAACAGGTTGGAGATCCGCATCGGCCGAGCGGGCATTGTGCCCGGCCTGCAAGCATGCCGCAGACGGGGTCTTCGCGGCCTCAGGGCGCGCTGCGTTCGGTCGGGGCTGGGGTGCTGCCGTCGTGGCAACGCAGTCGGTTCATGCCCTCGCGCTTGGCGGCACGCAGCGCGACGCCGGCGTGTTTCATCAGCGTGCGCTCGTCGGGCCCGTCCATCGGGTAGCTTGCCGTGCCGACGCAGGCGGTGATGCGGAATTCGCCATGCCCGGGCAGCACCATCGGCGCGCTGACCGCGTCGAGCAGCTTGCGCGCGATCGGCTCGGCCTGCTGCGGTGTGGGCAGCTCGTGGGCGAGCACGGCAAACTCGTCGCCGTCGAGCCGCGCCACCACGTCGCTGGCGCGCAGTTGCTTCTTCAGCCGCGCGCCCAGCTCGCGCAGCAACGCGTCTCCGGCGTCGCGGCCCAGGCTGTCGTTCATGCGCTGGAAGCGGTCGACATTGAGCAGCAGCACCGCGAAGCAACGCTCGTAGCGCTTGGCCAGCTCGATCGCCTGGCTCACGAGCTGCCGCAACGCGGCGCGGTTGGGCAGGCCGGTCAGCTCGTCGTGCGTCGACAGGTACTGGATGCGTTGCGCCGCCTGCTTGTACACGCTGGTGTCGCGCGCCGTGCCGCGGTAGCCGGTGAACTGCCCGTTGGCGTCGTGGATCGGATCGCCGTGGGCGGTGATGTGCACCATCTCGCCCTTGGCATCGCGCCACACGGCCTCGAAGTCGCGAAACGGCTCGCGCCGCTCCAGCCGGGCCCGATGGTCGTTCCAGTCGCCGCCGGGCACCAGGCCTTCCACTTCCCAGTGGCGCTGGCCGATCCAGGCCGGCGCCATCTCGGCGCCGCTTCTCGTGATGCCATGACCCTCGAAGCGCACGAAGCGCAGCTGCGCATCCATCTCCCAGAACCAGTCCGACGACAGCGCGGTGAGGCTGCGCAAGCGCTTTTCGCTCTCGGCCAGTTGTGCCTGTGCCTGCGCGCGCAGCAGGAACTGTCCGATATGCCCGCCCAGCAGGCCCAGGCCCGCGAGCAGCGATTCGTCGCGCGGCTGCGCGTCGCTGCTGTAGAGCTCGACCACGCCGAGCGCCTGTGCGCCGGCGGCCACCGGAAAGGCCATTGCGCTGCGCAGTCCGGCGCGCACTGCGATCGGCACACGGCGAAAGGTCTCGTCCTGCGTGATGTCGCCCACCCATACCGGGGCTCCGCCGAGCCACGCCGAACCCACGATGCCGGCGTTGTTGAGGATCGGACGCCGGCCGTTGTTGTGCTGCAGGTATTCGACGATGCCCGGCGTGTTCACGCCCCATGAGCCCAGGCACACCAAGCGGTCGGCCGCGTCGGCATCGCGCGACCACAGGGTGCCGCAGGCCCAGCCGAGCGCCTCGCAGAACGCGCCCACGATGCGCGCGGCGGTCTGGGCATGGCCGCCGGACCCGGCGAGCACGGGCGCCAGCCGCTGGTGGATGCGAAGCAGGTGTTCCACCTGCGAAGTCTCGGCAGCGCGCGCGGGAAGTTGAACCCTGCGTGTGTCAATGCTTCACGAGCGCCGCGTGCCCCTGCAACGAGCGCTTACATGCGGCGCTGGCATGCTTCGTGTAGTCAGAATCCGTTTTTGCACGAAAAGGACCCGCGACCCGATGCGACGCCGCGAATTCACCCACAGAGCCGCTGCGCTGGCTGCCCTGGGCCTGCCCGCTGCGGCAGGATTTGCCGCAGACAAGGCCACGCCGCTGAAGAAGCTGGGCCAGCCGCAACCCTTTGACTACGCGTGGCTCAAGGGCCGCGCGCGCGCGCTGGCCGGCCGCCCCTACGTGAAATCCACCGCCAGGCTTCCCGATGAGGTGCTTGCGCTCGATTACGACCGCCATCAGGCGATCCGCTACCGCGAGGACCATGCGCTGTGGGGCGATGCCGGAAGGCGCTTTCGCGTCAAGTTCTTTCACCTGGGCATGTTCACCGACGCGCCGGTGCGCATGCACGAGGTGGCCGACGGCATGGCGCAGGAACTGGCCTACGACCCCGAGATGTTCGATTACGGCAAGAGCGGCCTGCATGCGTCGCGCATGCCGCGGGACCTCGGCTTTGCGGGCTTTCGCGTCAACTTCCACAGCGACTGGCGCAACGACGTGGCCGCGTTCCAGGGCGCGAGCTACTTCCGCGCGGTGGGCGGCGAGCGTCAATACGGCCTGTCGGCGCGCGGGCTGGCGATCGACTCCGGCGGCGCCGAGGAGTTTCCGCGCTTCACCGACTTCTGGCTCGAGCGGCCGGCCGCCACCTCGTCGATGCTGACGGTGTACGCGCTGATGGACTCACCCAGCGTCGCCGGCGCCTACCGCTTCGACATCCATCCGGGCGACCGCCTGGTGATGGACGTGGACGCCGCGCTGTACCCGCGCGTCGACATCGAGCGCGTGGGCATCGCCACATTGACCAGCATGTTCCAGCACGGCGAGAACGACCGCCGCATGGCCAACGACTGGCGGCCCGAGATCCACGACTCCGACGGCCTGTCGATGTGGGCCGGCTCGGGCGAGTGGCTGTGGCGTCCGCTGGCCAACCCGTCGACCATCCGCTTCAGCGCGTTCACCGACGAGAACCCGCGCGGCTTCGGCCTGCTGCAGCGCGACCGCGACTTTGACCACTACCAGGACGACGGCGCGTTCTACGACAAGCGCCCGAGCCTGTGGGTGGAACCGCGGGGCTCGTGGGGCAAGGGCACCGTGCAGCTCGTGGAGTTGCCCACCGACGACGAGACCAACGACAACATCGTCGCGTTCTGGACACCGGCGGCCAAGCCGCGGGCCGGCGAGGAACGGCTGTTCACCTACCGATTGCACTGGAGCGGCAAGCCGCCCGTGCAGCCACCCGCGGCGCGTGTGGCGGCCACGCGCACCGGCATCGGCGGCATCGTGGGACAGAAGCGCAAATACGTGTCGTGGCGCTTCACGATCGATTTCGAAGGCGGCGACCTGTCGCTGGTGGGCGACGAGTCGCAGATGGCACCGGTGATCACCACGTCAAGAGGCACGGTGGAGCTCACGTCCGCGCGGCCGCTGAAGTCGATCCAGGGCTATCGCGCGATGTTCGATCTCAAGCTGCCCGATGAGAGCGCCGCGCCGGTCGAGTTGCGCGCCTATCTCGCGTTTCGCGGCCAACCGATGAGCGAGACCTGGTGCTACCAGTGGACGCCGCCGCCTGCGGTGCGATAGCGTCAACGCGGTTTGCGCGCCACCCGGGTGTCGTCGCGCTGCGGCGCGCTCGCCGTGCCGGTCTGGTTCGCCGCGGCGGCGCTTCGATCGGCCGAGGCGCTGGCCTGCTTTGCATCCTGCCGGGCGGTGACCACCATGCCGCCCGTTGCGGCGGGCCATCCACCGACCGGGCGCTTCAGTCTTCTTGCTGCACCTCGGTGATCGAGTCGACCCGGTCGGGATAAAACGCCAGGTGCTCGCGGATCGGCGCCACGGCATCGAACGGCAGCTCGTAGGTCCACACCGCGTTGTCGCCGCGCTCGCCCAGGGCCGGGATGTCGTAGTAGGCGCAGTCGCCCTTGTAGGGACAGTAGGTGCTGTACTCGTTGCGCTGCAGTTGCGACAGATCGACGTCCTGGCGCGGGATGTAGTGCACCGCCGGGTAGGTGGCCTCGCGCAACGTGAGCGCCGCGCGTGTGTCGGCGATCACCCGACCCGCGGCCTTGACGATCACGCGTGCCGCATTGGGCCGCACGGTGATCGGGTGCCTGGCATCGGGAACCTTGACGGGCCTGCTGGACATGGCAGCCTCATGGGCGGGCGACGACATGCAAGCAGTGTGCGGCCTCGCCAAAAGGCGCACCCGGTGCGTGGACAACGGCGCGCGGGGGCCAAGCTGCGCGTGATGCGCACGCGTGACCTGCTGAACGTGTGCCCTGCTAGTTGACCTTCTGCCGCACCGACGTCGGACGGAAGTCCTCGGTGAGGTGGTACACGAGCGAGGGCACCATCTCTTCGCGCGGGTTGGACACACCGCGGCCAGACGCGCTCACGCCGTGCTCGGCTGACACGTTCATCCGGCCGAGCTGGCGCCGCGCCCAGGCCGAGCTGCTCCACATGCTGGCACCGCTGCGTGTCTCCATCAGCTCGATGTGGATGTCACCGCGCAGGTCGACGCGCACGCCGCCTTCGAGCTTGGCCACATCGGTGATCGTCACCTCGGTCTTCGGCTCGGAGTAGTTCAGCGCGCCGACGAAGATGGCCTCCACGCCGTACTTGGCGCCGATCCTGCGCAACGCCTGGGCGTCGAACTCGCGCCGGCCCACCGAGGCCAGCAGCGACTCGCGGCTGCCGAGCTTGACGATGCGCGTGCCCGGTTGCGCGGCGTGGATGTGCGTGCCGAACTCGCGTGTGGTCTGCGCGTTGATCGACGGCGTGGCGTTGGATGTGAAATCCACCAGTCCCAGCGTGTTGAAGCCCTGCAGGTCCACGCGCGGCGGCACCGGCACCGTGACCGTGCTCGAACACCCCCACAACGAGAGGAGCGACAACAGCATTCCCGCGAACCGAGTGACCAGGTGCATGAGGAATCCTTTGCTCGTGAAGCAGGGCGGCGCGGCCAGGTGGACATTCTTGGCGGCGTCGGCGGCCGTGCACACCCCGCAGGCGCCACGGCGGCAGCGATTGCGTGAAATCCGCCGTGCGCAGCGCCATCACCGATGGCTCAACGCGTACCCACCTCCAACAACACCCGCTCCAGGGTCTGGACCATCGGCGACACCTCGGCCGGCCCAAGACCGCCATGGCGAGCCAGGTAGTCCGACACCGGCTGGCCGCTCTTGCGACCCTTGAGCACGCCTTGCTCCACCACCAGCGACTTGCGTGAGAAATCGGCGGCAGTGCCGTGGCAGGCGCCGCACCGCTCCTTGAAGCGCGGCGCGGTGGCGGCCTGCGCCGCCAGCATCGCCATCACCGGCGCGACCAGTTCGTCGGTGAGGTAGTGCTGGCGCAGGAATCCGTCGAGCCGATCGCGGTGGTGACGGCCCACCAGCTTGCCGTCGACCACCGCCAAAGTGCTGCGCGCGAACGCACCCGCCTCGGCGTGACACGGCAGGCACCGGTCGTGCCAGTAGGCATGCAGGTCACGCGCCGGTTCGCCGGTGGCGGCTGCTCCCGCCGCCGCCAGCAGCCCGATGAGAGAACACACGGTCCGTTGCACGCCGTCGCGCTCCGCATCAGCAGTGCACGAGATCGGTGTGCGCGAACCCCTTGGTGTAGTCGAGCACCGAGACCACGATCGGCGTCACGCGAAAGATGCGCACTTCCGACGGCTCGGGCATCGGCAGCGAAAGACCGGCCTGCTCCGGGTACTTGCGGAACAACAAGCCCATCACCTTGCGCGCCTCGGCATCGTCGGTGACCGGCCGCGCGTGTGCCGCCATGGACAGACCGGTGATCTCCATCACCTGCGGCGTGTCGTGATCGATCGTGATCGACACCCGATCGTCGCGCGCCAGGTTGGCCGCCTTCTGGCTCTGCAGCCCGCACAGAAAGTACAGCGTCAGGCCCTCGCTCGCATAACCCACCGTCGTCGCCTGAGGCCAGCCATCGGGCCGCAGCGTGGCGATGGTCATGATGCGGTGCTGATCCAGCAGCGAGAGGATCTTTTGCCTGATCGCGTCGTCCATTCGGGTTCCCCTATGTCGCCGTGCAAGGTGTAGCCGTGCGACGCGCGTGCGGCGTTGATGTGCATCAGATCGCGGCCACGACGGCGGCCTGCCGCAATGTCCCCCGAAAGTTCCGGCCATGCCGCTCGACACATACTCCCGCGAATCGCCCTGGAGATGCCATGGACTCCACGTCCCCGTACACACCGCCCAGAGTCTGGACCTGGACCAAAGAAAGCGGCGGCCGTTTCGCCAAGATCAACCGGCCCGTGGCCGGTGCCACGCACGACAAGGAGTTGCCGGTCGGCCGCCACCCGCTGCAGCTGTATTCGCTGGCCACGCCCAACGGCGTCAAGGTCACGGTGATGCTCGAGGAGCTGCTCGCGCTCGGCCACACCGGGGCCGAGTACGACGCCTGGCTGATCCGCATCAACTCGGGCGAGCAGTTCGGAAGCGGCTTCGTCGCGGTGAATCCCAACTCCAAGATCCCCGCGCTGCTCGATCGCAGCGGCGCGCAGCCGGTGCGCGTGTTCGAGTCCGGCGCGATCCTGCTGCACCTGGCGGAGAAGTTCGATTCGGCGTTCCTGCCGCGGCCGGGCGATCCGGCACGGGCCGAGTGCCTGTCCTGGCTGATGTGGCAGATGGGCGCGGCACCGTACCTCGGCGGCGGCTTCGGCCACTTCTACGCCTACGCGCCGGAGAAGATCGAGTACGCGATCGATCGTTATGCCATGGAGGTCAAGCGCCAGCTCGACGTGCTGGACCGCCGCCTGGCCGACAGCGAATACCTCGCCGGAGACACCTACACCGTGGCCGACATCGCGGTGTGGCCGTGGTACGGCGCACTCGCCAAGGGCTTGCTGTACGACGCGGGCGACTTCCTGCAGGTGCAGCAGTACCGTCACGTGCAACGCTGGACCGAAACGATCGCCCAGCGCCCCGCGGTCAAGCGCGGCCGCATGGTCAACCGCACCTGGGGCCAGCCGTCGAGCCAACTGCACGAGCGGCACGACGCCAGCGACTTCGACACCAAGACGCAGGACAAGGTGGCGCCGGCGCCATAGCCTGCCGCATCGATCAAGCGGACAGCGGCTCCACGGTGATTCCTCTGGCCGCCAGGCGCTGCGCCAGCACCCTGCCCAGCCCGCTCGCCGGCGTGAGCACGCCGCCGCCATGGGCGCCACCCGGCAGCGCTGGCGCTTGCAGGGCCAGCGCAAGCGCCGACTCGCAGACGAACTGGGTGGTGGCGCGGTTGCCAGGGTCGCCCTGCCCCGCGATGCGGCCGCGCACGATCTTGCCGCTGGCCGTCTTGCCGATGAGCTCGCAGCGAAACGAGCCCCCGTCCATGGTGCGTTCCGACGGCCCGTGGCCGGGTGCCACGGCCATCGATCGGGCCAGCGAGCGTGCGGCCTTGAAGCGCAGCGCGGCCTGCCCCATGCTCATGCCCACGGTGATGCCCGCGGCGCTTGCCGCCGCCAGCGGCCCACGACCGAAACGCAGGTACTCCTGGTATTGGAAGGGCCCGCCGTACGCGGCGTCGCCGCGTGCCTTCATCAACGCAGCGGTGCGGCGCACGACGCGTGTGTTGACCGGGCCCATCACGAACGGGCCGACCCAGGCGTCGAAATCGGCGTCGCGGTGCGGTGCCACGGGATCGGCATGCTCGGCGGGATGGCGCGGCACGCTTCCCGGCGGGTTGAGCAGAAACAAGTCGGCCAAACGTTGGCCCTGCCCGGACTCCATCAGGTTCAGCGCCGAGGCCAGCGTGCCGCCGTTGAGACCGCCGCGCATCGAGTGGCAGGCCTTCACGCTGACGCACGGCTCACGGTACTGATGCCACACCGCCTCGGCAACGAGCCACGCTCCAAGGTCCGACGGCACCGAGTCGAAGCCGCAGCACGGGATGATGCGGGTGCCGTCGCGTGCGGCTTGCGCGTGGTGGCGATCGATCAGCTCGCGCACCCACGGCGTTTCGCCGGTGATGTCCACGTAGTGCGTGCGGTGCGCCACGCAGGCCGCGACCAGTCCGCTGCCGTAGAGCGCGAACGGTCCTGCGGTGCTCAACACCACGGCCGTGCTGGCGGCCACGGCGTCCAACGCCTTTTGATCGGCCGCGTCGGCCACCAGAACGCCGGCGTTCGCAGCGCCCGGCCCGCAAGCCTGGCGCACCTGCTCGAGCTTTTGCGCCGAGCGGCCGGCCAGGGCCCAGCGCACATCACCGGCATGCGCGGCGAAATGCGCCACCGTCTGGCGGCCGACGAAACCCGTGGCGCCATACAGCACCACGTCGTACGCGCGGTGCGGCGAGGCGCGTTTGGCGTTCAAGGCGTTCTCCCCGACGAGTCGGCACTGGAGGATGCCACGTCGGGTGTTTGCGACCCTCGCGAGTCCGCGGACCGCCCTCGCGCCAGCTCGTCGCGCTCGCGGCGCGCGAGCCCGCTGGCGTGATCGGCCTTGACGGCTTCGAGCGCGTCAATCGCGGCGTCGTAGCGCCGCAGCGCCTCGTCGGTGTGCGCGCCCCCAACGGACGCCAGACGGGCCGACTCGTGCAGGCCGAAGGCCCGATCGACGTGGGCGCCGATCGCCTCGAAGACGCCGCACGCCTGCTCCACCAGCGATGCGTCGCCGGTGCGCTCGCCCATCTCGAGCAGGCCGCGCGCACGGTCGAGCGGCAGCTTCATCTGCTCGGCGGTCTCGATGCTCTGGCGCCAGCGGCGGATCGCCGCGGCTTCGGCGTGGTCGAGCCACGCCAGGGTGCCGTGCAAGCGCAGCGTTTCGGGGCGCCATGCCGCCGCAGCCCGGTCGGCGCACTTGAGCGCCTTGGCGCAGGCGGAACGCGCGGCGCGCAAGGCGGCCTTGCGCGCACCGCCGTCGCTGCGCTCGGCCTCGAGCAGGCAAAGCTCGGTGAGCGCCGCAATCGACTCGATGTAGAACAGGTCTTTCATGCCCCTGGCCTCGAGCACGCGCATCGACTCGTGCAGCACCTCCCGGGCCTGCGCGATCCGGCCCTGCTTCAGCAGGCACTTGGCCATCACGCCTCCGGCGTTGGCATGCATGCGCCACGCGGAGAGCCGCTGGCAGAGGCGACGCGCGTGTTCGATGCGCTGCAAGGCTTGGTCCAGCGGGCCGACCATTCGCTCCAGATTGGCAAGGCAGACCAGGCCCCACGACTCGAGGTGCGGATCGTTCGTCCCCTGACCCACGCGGACCAGTTCGGCAGCCAGGCTCGTCGCACGCGCATACTCGCTGCGATGGGCCAGCACCCAGATCAGTTGAGCCGTCGCGCCGGCCCAACTGCGAAGATCGCCAAACGCCCGGCACGCCGAAGCCGATTGCTCGAGCGACCGCATGCCATCGTCGAGTGATCCAGTGGCCCACTCGAACCACCCGCGCGTGTACAGCGCCAAGGCCCGTTCCGCGGGCGCATGGGCACGGGTTGCCATGGCGATCGATTCCAGCAGAGACCGCTTGGCGAGGCGGTTGGCACCAAACGTCAGCAGCACCAACCCGAGCGCCGCGAGGCCGCGGCTTTCAATGCGCGCATCGCCGCTTCGCTCGCCGACGTCGAGCCCGACCAGGCTGTCGAGCGCGAGCCGTTCTTCATCGAAAAAGAAGTCCAGCCACATGCGCGCTTCGCAGATGGTCGACGCCTCCTGCGCCACGTGGGCGTCCAGCGCCGGCCGCATGAAGCGCGGCAGACCACGACGCAGAAAGTGCCCGGCCATGTAGCGCGCGATCTCGCGCCGCACGCCGCCTCGGGTCTGCGGATAGCGGATACCCAGATGGGCCAGCGCACGCGTGTAGTGCGCCACCGCTTCGTCGTGGTTGCCCACGCCGTGAAACGCCTGGCCGAGCTTGCGGTCCATCGTGGCGCGCTGCAGCGGCGTGAGCTCGCGTGCCGCCACCTTCATGAAGGTCGCTTCGGCCTGCCGGTAATGCTCCAGCGCCTCTGCATCGGCGGCCACGCGGCCGGCCTGGTCGCCGGCGGCAAGCAGGAACGTCTGCGCCTTGGGCCAGTCCTGCGCACACGCGTAGTGGTAGGCGAGCAGGCTCGCGAACTCGTCGCCGCAACGCTCGGGAAACAGCCGCTCGATGGCCTGCGCCACGCTGCGGTGGATCGCTCGACGGCGCTCGGCCAGCATGCTGTCGTACGCCGCCTCCTGCACCAGCGCGTGCTTGAACATGTATTCGATCTCGGGGGCACGCTGGCGCAGCTGGATCAGCTCGGTCTCCTCGAGACGGCCTAGGCCCGGCTCGACGGCATCGGCGGCGTCGGCAATCGCCTGCAGCACGCGTAGGAAGAAGCTGCGGCCGATGACCGACGCCAGCTTGAGCACGTTCTTCACGCTCTCGTCGAGCCGGTCGATGCGCGCGACGATCACGCCCTGCACGGTGTCGGGAATGGTCACGCCCGCCGGCGGCCGCGCCAGCCGCCAACCCGACGCGCGCTTGTCCTCGACCAGCGTGCCGTCGGCGATGAAGGCCCGGATGACTTCCTCGATGAAGAACGGATTGCCTTCGGTGCGCCGCTGGATCTGCTCGCGCACGCTCTCGGGCAGACCGCCGGCACCGACCAGGTTGTGGATCAGCGCCCCGCTGTGCTCGGGCGCGAGCAACGCCAGCGCGATCTCCTCGAAGCGCACCCCGCGCAGCGCCAGCGCCGCCGCCCGCGTGCGCGCCGCGGGCTCGGCCGGCTCGGCACGCGTGCTGAGCCACAACGACAACGGCCGGCTCTCGGCCAGCGGCAGCAGGTGCTCGCACAGCGCGATCGACGATTGGTCGACCCAGTGCCAGTCCTCCAGCACCAGCAGCGTGGGCTGCCGCTGCGCCAGTCGCTCGAAGAGCAGCCGCATGCTCAGGAAGACCTGGCGCTTCATCGCCTGCGCGTCGAGGAACTTCACGCGCTGCTCGTGCTCGCCGCCGAGCGCAAGCGACATCACGGTGGCCACGTAGGGCACGATCTCCGCGGCGCGGGCATCGAACAGCGTGCGCACGCCGGCCTCGAGCTTGCGCAGCGCCTCGGTCTCGGCATCACCCTCGTCGATCTGGAATGCGCCGCGCAGGATCTCGATGAACGGCCAGTAGCTCAAGCCGCGCCCGAACGATACGCAGCGGCCCTCGAGCCACAACACCGATTGCGCCGCCGGTTGGCGCCGCGCCTCGGCCAGCAAGCGTGACTTGCCTGCGCCCGGTTCACCGCGCAGCAGCACCACGCCGCCATGGCCCTGGCGCAATCCGTCGAGCGAGCGCGACAAGGCGGCCAGTTCAGGCTCGCGGCCAACCAAGGCCGAGGCGATGCCGCCTGACCGCATCTGCGAATCCGACTTGCCGGCCGGGCGCGCTGCCATGGGGGCGAAAACCGGCACCGGCTCGTCAATGCCCTTGAGCGCATGCCGGCCGAGATCGTCGAACTCAAAGTGCGCCGCCGCAGCGCGCCGGGTGGAATCGCTGACGCGGATGGTGCCGGGCTGCGCATGGCCCTGCAGACGCGCAGCGAGGTTGGTGGTGTCGCCGATCGCGGTGTAGTCCATGCGCAGGTTGTCGCCGATCTTGCCGACCACCACCGTGCCGGTGTTGAGGCCCATGCGCAGCTGCAACTCGCCGAGGGGTTGGCCCTGGCTGGCCGCATCGCGCATCTGCTGCTGGATCGCATGGGCCGCGAGCAGCGCGCGCCGCGCATGGTCTTCGTGCGCGATCGGCGCGCCGAACAACGCCATGAAGCCGTCACCGAGGAACTGGTTGACGGTGCCCTCGTAACGATGCACCTCGGCCAGTGACCGCTCGAAGAACAGGTTGAGCAGGCCGTGCATCCCCTCGGCACCGACCCGTGAAGCCAGCGGCGTGGAGTCGGCGATGTCGCAGAACATCACCGTGACCCGCTTGCGTTCGCCCTCCAGCGCGAAGCGATAGGACAGCGCGCCTTTCGCGAGATGCGGCGGCGTGTAGACCGCCGCTAGACTTTGGGCCGATGCGCCCGCGGCCAATGGACCCTGCAGCGGCGTGCCGCACTCACCGCAGAACTTTTGTGCAACCGGGTTGTCGTGCGCGCAACGGATGCAGCGGATCATCGACGCGCATTATGGTTGGCACGGCAAAACCGTCACCCCCTACGATAGGACCCACGGAGGCACAGCATGACCCCGGAACGATTCCGCACGCAGATCGCTGCGCTGACGGCGCAGATCAAGGATCAAGCGCTTGATGGCAAACTCGACGCCTGGCTCAACGCGACGCACGGAGCGGGCAGCGCCACCTATGAGACGTTGAAGGCGAGCTGCGAGGCCGGCGTGAGAGACGGCTGGCTGTGCAACCGCGAAGGCGGCGGCATTCGCTACGGCCGCATCTTCAGACCGGCCGACGACCTGCACGGTTTCTCGGTGGACGTGGTCGACATGCGAGACATCGCCGGCCCACACCACGTGCACCCCAACGGCGAGATCGATCTCGTGATGCCGCTCGACGGCGACGCCACGTTCGACGGGCGCAACGCCGGCTGGGTGGTGATGCCGGCGGGCAGTGCGCACCGGCCCACGGTGGCGCAGGGTCGCGCGCTGGTGCTCTACCTGCTGCCGGGTGGTGCGATCGAGTTCACGCCGAGCCGCTAGGCGGCGATGCGTCCGCGCGCGTGATCACCTGCCCAGCGCGCGCACCGGTGTGCGCGCCGTCGTGCCACGTGACAGCGCCGTTGACGATCACGGTGACGATGCCTTGGGCCGGCAGCGTGGGGTGGGTGTAGTCCGCCGCATCGCGGATCTTGGAGGCATCGAAGATCACCACGTCGGCATGGTGGCCCACCTGCAGGCTGCCGCGTTCGCGCAAGCCGAACGTGCGCGCGGTCAGACCCGTCATCTTCCAGATCGCCGTCTCGAGCGCAAACAGCCCCAGGTCGCGGCAATAGTGGCCGAGCACGCGCGGGAAGGTGCCCCACAGCCGCGGGTGGGGCTTTTCGCCCACCGGGATGCCGTCGGAGCCGATCATCGTGTCGTCGAACGCGAGGATGCGCTGCACGTCGGCCTCGTCCATCATGAAGTAGATCGCGGTGCCGGGCTGCAGGCGTTCGGCCGCCTCCTTGCCGCTGACGCCCCACTCGGCCGCGACGTCCTTCAGGTCGCGCCCGGCCATCTCCGGATGCGGCACGCTCGAGGCGATCAGGATGCGCGCGTCGAGCATGCCGCGGTCGGTGCGGATCATCGTCGAGCCGGCGGTGTACGGGTAGCAGTCCAGGCCGATGCACTGGTGCTGCATCGATTGCTGGATGAACGCCAGCGTTTCCTTCGTGCGGCCGTGGTTGCGCGTGTTCTGCACCTTGTGGTGCGACACCACCACCGGCACGTCGAGCGCGCGGCCGATGCGAAACGTCTCGTCGAGCGCCTCCATCACGCGATCACCCTCGTCGCGCATGTGCGTCACGACCAGCGCCTTGCGAGCCGACAGCGGACGGCCGACTTCGATGATCTCTTCGGTGGTGGCTTTGGCGGCCGGCGGATAGAACGTGCCGGTCGACAGTCCGATCGCACCGGCTTGCATCGCCTCCTCGACGTGCGCCTGCATCGCGGCGATCTCGCCCGCGTTGGCCGGCCGGTCGAGCTCGGCCATCACGGCGGCGCGCAGCGTCGAGTGCCCCACCAGCGCCGCGACATTCACCGATGAGGGCCGCGCGCGCAGCGCGTCGAAGTACGACCTGAAGCTGCCGTGGCGCGCCTCGCGCGGCGCGTCGATCAGGCTGAGCGGCATCGGCAGCTCCATGTCGGCGGACAGCGGCGCGGCGCTGATGCCGCAGTTGCCGGCCACCACGGTGGTGACGCCCTGCGAGACTTTGAACGGCAGCTCCGGCTGGCTCAACACCGCCTGGTCGTCGTGCGTGTGCGAGTCGATGAAGCCCGGTGCGACGATGCGACCGGTGGCGTCGATCACACGATCGGCGCTGTGCCCGGCGAGCTCGCCGATAGACACGATGCGGCCATCGCGGATCGCCACATCGGCGTCGTAGCGCGGCGCCTTGGTGCCGTCGACGATGGTGCCGCCGCGGATCAGCAGGTGGTGGTGCGTGTCCATCGTGTCCGTCAATATGCACCCTTGGCGCTTCGCGCCTGTCCATCCGAGAGGGAATGAGCCCCTTCGGGCGGCCGGGCGGGGCTCATGCTTTACCCAGCGGCGGCCGCCCGAACAGCGTCGAGGCACGGCTGATCGGCCCGAGCTCGGCCGTGGCGGCCAGCAGCGCCGGCGCCAGCGCCTGCATGCGCGCCGGCGTCAGCCGCATGCGCGGGCCGGCGATGCTGATCACGCCGATCGCCTCGCCGCCGCGCATCACCGGCGCGGCCATCGCCGCCATGCCGGGCGCGAACACCTCGTCGATGGTCGCGTAGCCGCGCACGCGCGCCGCATGCAGGAAGCCGAGCAGCGCCTTCACGGTGGCCGGTGCCTTCGGGCCATAGTCCTTGGGCTTGCCGAAGCCCTGGCGCGTCACCAGCTCGAGCGCGCGCTCGTCGCTCAGCGTGAGCAGCCAGGCATGGCCCGATGCGGTGCACGACAGCCTCGCGTCCTGGCCCATGTCGGGGTCGTAGCGCAGGCCCTTGCGCGAGCCCTGCGCCTTGGCCACCCAGGTGAGCCGATCGCCGTCGATGATCGACAGCCGCACCAGTTCGCCCGACGACTGGGCCAGGCGTTCGAGCAGCGGCTCGGCGATGTCGACGATCCCCGAGCTGCTGAGGAAACCCAGGCCCATCGACGCCAGCTTGGCGGTGAGCATGTAGTCGCCCTGGCTGCGCGTCTGGCGCACGTAGCCGCGCCGCTGCAGCTCGCTCAGCAGCCGGTGGCACGCGCTGCGCGGCATGTCGAGCTCGTCGGCCAGCGCGGTGAGCGGCATGCCCTCCGGTTGTCCGCACAACCGCTCCAGCAGTGCGAGGCCGCGATCGAGTCCGAGCGTCATGGGTGAATTCCGTGATGCGGCACGTGTTTCCAGTTTGGAATGGCATTCTGTGCGATTTCGAGAATGCGAGGAATGGAAAGCCCATGCCCCCTGTTCGTGCTCAACGGCCCGAACCTCAACATGCTCGGCCGCCGCGAGCCCGACCTCTACGGCACAGCCACACTCGACGAGATCCAGCAGCGCACCGAGCGCCTGGCCGCGGAGCTGAAGCTCGCATGCGACTTCCGCCAGACCAATCACGAGGGCGTGATGGTCGACTGGATCCAGGAGGCCGCGCTGCGCGAGGCCGCGGTGATCATCAACCCGGCGGGCTTCTCGTTCGGTTGCGTGCCGGTGCTCGACGCGCTCAAGCTGCTGCGCCAGCCGCTGATCGAGGTGCACCTCACCAACATCCACCGGCGTCCCCCACCGTACACGCACTCGCTGGTGTCGCAGGCCGCCACCGGCGTGATCTGCGGGCTCGGGCCCACCGGCTACCTGCTGGCCGTGCGGGCCGTGGCCGAAGCGCTGTCTGCGCAGCGCAGCGGCAAGTCCTGAAGTCGTGCAATCGATCCACCCCTAGAGGAGACACACATGCAACACCGCTTTGGACGTCGTGATCTGTTGAAGGCCGCGGGTGCGCTCGCCGGCGCATCCGCCCTGCCCGCGCTGGCGCAGGGCAAGCCCACGCTGCGGCTGGCGGCGGTATTTTCCGACAAGGACATCCGTGCCGACATGGTGCGCATGCTGGCCAAGGAGGTGGAGGCCGACCTGACGATCGAGCCGCACTTCGGCGGCACGCTGTTCAAGCAGGGCACCGAGCTGGTGGCACTGCAGCGCGACAACCTCGAGATCGGCAACATCGCGCCGCAGGACATCTCCAAGCAGCTCCCGGCGTGGTCGATCCTGACGTCGGCCTACCTGTTCCGCGATGCCAACCACCTCAACGCCTTCTTCTCCGGCCCGCTCGGCGCCGAGATGAAGCAGATGGCCGAAGAGCAGCTCAAGATCAAGCTGCTGGCGCCGGTGTTCTTCGGCACGCGCCAGGTCGGCCTCAAGGTGAAGAAGAAGATTCAGACCCCAGCCGACATGGCCGGCGTCAAGCTGCGCATGCCGCCCGGCGACGCCTGGCAGCTGCTCGGGCGCTCGCTCGGCGCCAACCCGACGCCGATGGCCTACGCCGAAACCTACACCGGCCTGCAGACCGGTGCCATCGACGGCCAGGACAACCCGCTGCCGAACGTGCAGAACATGAAGTTCTACGAGGTGATGTCGCAGATCGTGCTGACGTCGCACCTGGTGGGCTACGACGTGCTGTCGATGAGCCAGAAGGCGTGGAACGCGCTCGGCGCCAAGCAGAAGACCTTCCAGGCGGCGGTCGACAAGGCGGTGGCCTGGAGCACGGCCGAGCACCTCAAACGCGAATCCGAGCTGGCCAACTCGTTCAAGCAGCAAGGGCTCGACGTCTACGTGCCCGACCTCGCGGCGTTCCGCACGCATGCGCAGAAGGTGTACCTGGCGTCCGACGAAGCCAAGGCGTGGCCCAAGGGCCTGCTCGAAAAAGTCAACGCGATGAAGTAGCGTGCGCGGGCCGGCACACGCAGCGCCGGTCCCGCTCAGTCATCGGAGGGGCTCCATGCATCCCAGCATCGACCGTGTCGTCGGGTGGATCCGGCGGCGCGCGGAGAACATCGTCGCCGCGCTGCTCGGCGTGATGTTCGTCGCGTTCATCGTGCAGATCGTGTTTCGCTACTTCTTCAACTTTCCGATCGGCTGGTCGTCGGAGCTGTCGGTGGTGGCGTGGCTGTACATGACGCTGATCGGCTCGGCGTTCTGGCTCAGGGAGCACGAAGCGATTCGCCTCGACCTGATCCCGGCGCGCCTCGGGGCCCGCGGGCGGCGCGTGCTCGGCATCGCGGTGGCGATCGCCGCCATCGTGCTGTTCGGCATGGCGATGCCGGCCACCTGGAAATACGTGACCTTCATGAAAGTGGAGAGCAGCTCGTACCTGAAGATCCGGCTCGACGTGCTGTACTCGATCTATATCGTGTTCGCCGTCGCGATCGTCGTGCGCTACCTCGGCGCGCTCGTGTGCCTGCTGCGCGGCGCGGCGCCCGAAGAGGTCGATGTCGCCAAGACCGGCTCGGCGCTGTGAGGGATCCGGCATGACGAGGCGCATGCCGAAGGCGCGCGGGCCGAGCGCGCGGCCGCTCCGGAGCCGGCCGTTCGCACGCCCGATTTGTCCACTGGACAAATCGGGCCCGTGCTTACCCCCCACGGGGGGTCGCTCGACGTACCCGTCGAGCGGGGGGCTCCAATGACCGCGCCGTTCGCGCTTGCGGTGCTCGCGATCGTCGTGTTGAGCCTGGCCGGCCTGCCGGTGGGCTACGCGATGATCGGCGGCTCGATCCTGTGGCTGTTCATGAAGGGGCTCGACATGGGCACCGCCGCCGAGCAGCTGCTCAACGGCATGATGAGCAGCCAGCTGCTGCTGGCGATCCCGCTGTTCATCCTGGCGGCCGAGTTCATGAACACCGGCAGCATCATGGACAGGCTGCTGCGCTTCTGCAACGCACTGGTGGGGCGCTTTCGCGGCGGGCTGGCGCAGGTCAACGTGGCGCAGAGCATCGTGTTCGCCAGCATGTCGGGCTCGGCGCTCGCCGACGCCGCGGGCTCGGGCAAGCTGATGCAGTCGATGATGACGCGCGACGGCAAGTACCCGCCGGCGTTCGCCGCCGCGCTGACCTGCGTGTCGGCGGTGATCGGGCCGATACTTCCGCCGTCGATTCCGCTGGTGCTGTACGCGCTGGTGTCGGACACGTCGGTGGGCTATCTGTTCCTCGGCGGTGTGGTGCCGGGCCTGCTGCTCGGCGCGGTGCAGAGCACGCTGATCGCCGCCGTGGCCAAGCGGCGCCGTTTCCCGGTGGAGCAACGCGTGCCGCTGTCGGAGATGCCGCGCATCACCTGGCAGGCGATGCCGGCGCTGCTGATGCCGGTGATCCTGCTCGGCTGCATGTACAGCGGCATCACCACGCCTACCGAGGCGGCCGCGGTGGCCGCGGCCTACGCGCTGCTGGTGTCGGCGCTGGTCTACCGCAGCGTGGCTCCGGGCGACATCTACCGCTCGCTGGCCAGCAGCGCACGGGTCACGGTGTCGATCGGCATGCTGATCGCCGGTGCGCTGGTGTTCAACTTCGTCATCACGTCGGAGAACATCCCGAGAACGCTGAGCGCCGCCCTCGCGGCCTGGCAACTCACGCCGCTGCTGTTCCTGCTCAGCGTCAACGTGCTGCTGCTGGTGCTCGGCTGCTTCCTCGAAGGCACGACCATCATCCTGGTGATCCTGCCGGTGTTGATCCCGGCCGCATCCGCGCTCGGTATCGATCTGGTGCACTTCGGCGTCATGTGCGTCGTCAACATCATGATCGGCCTCGTCACGCCGCCGTTCGGCCTGCTGCTGTTCATGATGAACAAGATCGCCAACGTGTCATTGACCGCTCTGGTGCGCGAGGTGCTGCCGTTTCTCGGCGTGATGGTCGGCGCGCTGGCGGCCATCATGCTGTGGCCGGATCTCGTGCTCTGGCTGCCGCGGCTGCTGGGCTACAGGGGGTAGCCGCCGGCCGTTGTAGGCTTGCCGGATGCGAATCGCGATCGTGGGCGCCGGCCTCGGGGGCCTGGCGACGGCACTCTTCCTCCGGCAGGCGGGGCTCGATGCCACCGTGTACGAGCAGGCACAGAACCTGCGCGAGGTCGGCGCCGGCATCGTCGTGTCGCCCAACATGGTCCGTGCGCTCGATCGCATCGGGCTCGCGAGCCGGCTGTCGGAGTCTGCCGTGCGGCTGGAGGCGGCGTGGGAATTCAGGCGCTGGGAAGACGGGCGCGTGTTGTTCGTGCAGCCGATGGGGGAGCAGTGCGAGCGGCTGTACGGCGCGCACTGCTACGTGGCGCACCGCGCCGATCTGCTGAACCTGCTGCAGCGCGCGTGGCCGCGCGAGCAGCTGCGGCTCGACCATCGCTGCACGGCGCTGCAGCAAGACAACAATGGTGTCGAGCTGAAGTTCGTGCAGCGAGACGGCGCCCAGACCCGGGTCATCGCCGACGTGGTGATCGGCGCCGACGGCATCCACTCGACCGTGCAGTCAGCGGTGGCACGGCTCGACGCGCGCTTCTCGGGCTCGTGCGCCTTCCGCTGCCTGGTGCCGGCCGACAAGGCCCCCGCGATGTCGTTGCGACCGGTGCAGACGCTGTGGCTCGGACCGGGCCGGCATTTCGTGCACTACCCGGTCCGCGCCGGACAGCTGGTCAACGTAGTGGCCATCGTGCCGGCCGGCGACTGGCGGGACGAATCGTGGACCGCCGACGGCGACATCGCCGACCTGAGCGCCGAGTTCAGCGGCTGGGACGAGCGCGTGCAGCAGCTCATCGTCTCGGCCAGCAACACCAAGCGCTGGGCGCTGTACGACCGCAACCCGCTCGATCGCTGGAGCGCCGGCCGCGTGACGCTGCTGGGCGATGCGGCGCACGCGATGCTGCCGTTCTTCGCGCAGGGGGCGGCGCAGGCATTGGAGGATGCCTACGTGCTGGCCGCCTGCCTGCGGCAGGCCGACCGCGCGTCGGTGCCGCAGGCGCTGCAGCGCTACGAGGCGATCCGCCGGCCGCGCGCCAGCCAGGTGCAGCTGATGAGCCGCGGCCGCGAGCAACGCAACCATTTGCCCGATGGACCCGAGCAGGCGCAGCGCGACGCCGAGCTGGCGGGCGGCAACCCGTTGCGCCAGAGCGCCTGGCTGTACGCACACGACCTCGACGCCGACCTTGAAAGGCACGCCGCATGATCACGCTGTACGACTGCTCCTCCGCCCCCAGCCCGCGCCGCGCGCGCATCCTGCTCGCCGAGAAAGGCGTGGCGCACGAGACGGTGCAGGTCGACCTGCGCAGCGGCGAGCAGCTGGGCGAGGCCTACCGCCGCATCAACCCGCACTGCACGGTGCCGACGCTGTGCACCGACGACGGCCTCACGCTGACGGACAACGCCGGCATCACGGCGTACGTCGAGGCACGTTACCCGCAGCCGCCGCTGCTCGGCACCACGCCGGCCGAGAAGGCCGAGATCGCGAGCTGGAACTGGCGCATCGAGTTCGAAGGGTTGATGGCAATCGCCGAGGCGCTGCGCAACGGCTCGCCGGCCATGGCCAACCGCGCGCTGCCGGGTCCGGTGGACTACGCACAGATCCCCGAGCTGGCGCAGCGCGGTCTGGCGCGAGTGCAGCAGTTCTTTGCCACGCTGAACGCCCGTCTGGCAGACCGCGACTTCATCGCCGCCGATCGCTTCAGCCTCTGCGACATCACCGCGGTGGTGGCGGTGGACTTCGCGCGTGTCGTCAAGGTCAAGCCCGGCGAAATGCATCCACACCTGGTGCGCTGGCGTGCTGCGATGGCGCAACGGCCGGCGATGGCGCTGTAAGCGGAGGGCTTTGGTAGCGCTGCCATTGGGCTACTATCGCCCGATGGCCACCACCGACCCCGCCGCCCGTCGCACGCGCCGCCGCAGCGGCGCCGTGACCCTGCATGACGTGGCCAAGCTGGCCGGCGTCGCGCCGATCACCGCGTCGCGCGCGGTCAACACGCCGGATCGCGTATCCGAAGCGGTGCTCGCGAAAGTGCGCGCGGCCATCGCTCGCACCGGCTACGTCCCCAATCGCCTCGCCGGCGGGCTGGCCTCCACGCGCAGCCGGCTGGTGGCCGCGGTGGTGCCGACGATTTCCGGCCCGGTATTCCTCGAGACCGTGCATTCGCTGACCGAGGCGCTGGCCGAGCACGGCTATCAGCTGATGCTGGGGCAGGCGGGCTACGACGGCACGCGCGAAGACGCGCTGCTCGAAGCCATCATCGGCCGGCGCCCCGACGGCATCGTGCTCACCGGCATCATGCGATCGGCCGATGGCAAGCGGCGCCTGCTGGCCAGCGGGATCCCGGTGGTCGAGACCTGGGACCTCACCGCCAATCCGATCGACATGCTGGTGGGCTTCTCGCACGCCGAGGTGGGCCGCGCCGTGGCGCGCTTTCTGCACTCCAAGGGGCGACGCCGCTTCGCCGCCCTGGCCGGCAGCGACGAGCGCGCCCGGCGGCGGCTGGCGGCTTTTGAGGCTGCGGCGCGGACGCTGGGCCTGTCCCCGGTCAGCACAGCGATCGTGCCGGCACCGACCACGTTGAAGTCCGGCCGCGCGGCCCTGGCCGACCTGCTCGCAGCGGACCCGTCGCTCGATGCCGTGTTTTGCAGCTCCGACCTGCTGGCGCTGGGCGTGTTGACCGAAGCACGTGTGTGCGGCGTGAAAGTGCCCGAGCAGCTGGCGGTGGTCGGCTTCGGCGATCAGGAGTTCGCGGCCGATCTGGACCCGGCGCTGACCACGGTCCACATCGACGGCGGGTCGATCGGGCGTCAGGCCGCGCAGTTCATCTGCGAGCGCGCCGAAGGCCGCACCGTCGAGCCGCGGATCGTCGACATCGGCTTCTCGATCGTCGAGCGCGCCAGCACCTGATCTTGGCCCACCCGTTGGGCTTGGCGCGCCAGACGGCGGCTCCGCGGCGTCGACAAACGCTTGCACCCTATTGGCGGTAGCGCTACCATTTCCGCATTGTTTGGTAGCGCTACCATCAACAACACCCGGAAACCTTCCATCGAGAACCCATGACCAGCCCCCGAGAACTCAAGACCGCGATCTCCACCGGCCTGCTGTCGTTTCCGCTCACCGACTTCGATCGCGAACTTCGTTTCGCGCCCAAGCCCTATGCCGAGCGCCTGGAGTGGCTGATGCCCTACGGCGCGAGCGTGCTGTTCGCCGCCGGCGGCACCGGCGAGTTCTTCTCGCTCGAGCCGACCGAGTACGCCGAGGTGGTGAAGACCGCGGTCGAGACCTGCCGCGGCCGCGTGCCCATCGTCGCCGGTGCCGGCGGCGGCACCACGCTGGCCATCCAGTACGCCCGCGAGGCCGAGCGCCTGGGTGCACAGGGCCTGCTGCTGCTGCCGCACTACCTGACCGAGGCCACCCAGGAGGGCCTGGTCGCGCATGTCGAGGCGGTGTGCCGCAGCGTGAAGTTCGGCGTGATCGTCTACAACCGCGGCGCCTGTCGCCTGAGCCCGGCCTCGCTGGAGCAACTGGCCGCGCGCTGCCCGAACCTGGTCGGATTCAAGGACGGCGTGGGCGACATCGAGGCCTTCGTCGCCATCCGCCAGCGCCTGGGCGACCGCTTTGCCTACCTCGGCGGCCTGCCCACCGCGGAGGTGTTCGCCGGCGCCTACAAGGCGATGGGCTGCCCGGTGTACTCGTCGGCGGTCTTCAACTTCATCCCGCGCACCGCGATGCAGTTCTATCGCGCGCTCGCCAACAACGACACCGCAACCACCGATCGACTGCTCGATACGTTCTTCCTGCCATATCTCGAGATCCGCAACCGCGGCCAAGGCTACGCGGTCAGCATCGTGAAGGCCGGCGCCACCCTGGCCGGCCACAGCGCGGGCCCGGTGCGTCCGCCGCTGTCGGATCTCGAGCCGGCGGAGCGCGAGCAACTGGGTGCGCTGATTTCCAAGCTCGGTCCGCAGTGACCGTTTCTCCCCTCGCCCCACACACCTGGAGACACCGATGAAGAAACATCTCATCGCGCTCGGCTTCGGCCTGGCGCTCACCACCGCCGCGCAAGCACAAGCCTGGCCGAACAAGCCCGTCACGCTCGTCGTGCCGTTCCCGCCCGGCGGGGCCACCGACCAGATCGCGCGCGCGCTGGCGCCTCGCTGACCAAGACCTTCGGCCAGACCTTCGTCGTCGACAACAAGGCCGGCGCCACCGGCACGATCGGCGCGGCGGCGGTCAAGCGTTCGCCGCCGGACGGCTACACCTTCTTCGTCTCCTCGCTGGGCCCGTTCGTCATCGCGCCGCACCTGATCAAGAACGTGCAGTACGACGCGCTGCACGACTTCGACCTGATCACCGTCGCGGTGCAGGCGCCCAACGTGCTGGTGGTGCCGGCGGCGTCGCCGCACAAGTCGCTCGCCGACGTGATGGCCTGGCAGAAGGCCAACCCGGACAAGATGAGCTTCGCCTCCTCGGGCAACGGCTCGAGCGACCACCTCACCGCCGAGCTGTACTGGCTCGAGAGCGGCACCACCGGCCTGCACATCCCCTACAAGGGCGGCGGTCCGGCCGTGTCGGACCTGCTCGGCGGCCAGGTCGACGCCTCGTTCCAGAACGTCAACACCGTCTTCCAGCACATCAAGGCCGGCAAGCTGCGGGCGCTCGCGGTCACCGGCGCGAAGCGCTCGCCGGTGCTGCCCGAGGTGCCCACGATGGCCGAGGCCGGCGTGAAGAACGTCGACGTCTACTCCTGGCAGGCGATCGCCGCGCCCAAGGGCCTGCCCGAGGACATCAAGCTCAAGTTCCACGCGGCCGTGGTCGCGGCGCTGAACGATCCGCAGATCCGGCAGCAGTTCACCTCGGTGGGGCTGGAGATCGTCGGCAACACGCCGGAGCAGTTCGCCGCCTTCCAGGCCAGCGAGTACGCGCGCTGGAAGAAGCTGATCGAGGCGCGCAAGATCACGGCAAACTAGCCATTCGTCCACCGGAGCCGCACGCATGAGCCCCGCCCTTGCCGCGCCGCGCGTCACCGCGCTGCGCGCGATTCCCGTCGCAGGCCGCGACAGCATGCTGCTGAACCTCAGCGGCGCGCACGGCCCGTTCTTCACCCGCAACCTGCTGGTCCTGACCGACAGCGCCGGGAACACCGGTGTCGGCGAGGTGCCCGGCGGCGAGAAGATCCGCCAGACGCTGGAAGACGCCGCCGCGCTGGTGGTCGGCCAGCCGATCGGCAACGTGCAGGCCGTGCTGCGCCAGATGCAGCAGCGTTTCGCCGACCGCGACAGCGGCGGCCGCGGCCTGCAGACCTTCGACCTGCGCACGACGATCCACGCCGTCACCGCGGTCGAGTCGGCGCTGCTCGACCTGCTCGGCCAGCACCTCGGCCTGCCGGTCGCCGCGCTGCTCGGCGAAGGGCAGCAGCGCGACTCGGTCGAGATGCTCGGCTACCTGTTCTTCGTCGGCGACAAGGCGAAGACCGATCTGCCCTACGTCAGCGACCCCGAGGCCGACAACGCCTGGTTCCGCGTCCGCCACGAGACCGCGATGACGCCCGAGGCCGTGCTGCGCCTGGCCGAGGCGGCGCGCGAGCGTTACGGCTTCAACGACTTCAAGCTCAAGGGCGGCGTGCTGGCTGGCGACGCCGAGGTCGATGCGGTGACGGCACTGCACGAGCGTTTCCCGGACGCGCGCGTGACGCTCGACCCGAACGGCGGCTGGCTGCTGAAGGAGGCGATCCGCCTCGGCCAGCGCATGCGCGGCGTGGTGGCCTACGCCGAAGACCCCTGCGGGGCCGAGGGCGGATTCAGCGGCCGCGAGGTGATGGCCGAGTTCCGCCGCGCCACCGGCCTGCCGACCGCCACCAACATGATCGCCACCGACTGGCGCCAGATGAGCCACGCGCTCGCGCTGCAGAGCGTCGACATCCCGCTCGCCGACCCGCATTTCTGGACCATGGCCGGCTCGGTGCGCGTGGCCCAGACCTGCCGCGACTGGGGCCTGACCTGGGGCTCGCACTCGAACAACCACTTCGACGTCTCGCTCGCGATGTTCACGCATGTCGGCGCCGCCGCGCCGGGCAAGGTGACGGCCATCGACACGCACTGGATCTGGCAGGACGGCCAGCGCCTGACCAGGGAGCCGCTGCAGATCGTCGACGGCCACGTCGCCGTGCCGAAGAAGCCGGGCCTGGGCGTCGAGCTCGACATGGCCGAGGTCGAGAAGGCCCACCTGCTGTACAAGCAGCATGGGCTCGGGGCACGCGACGACGCCGTCGCGATGCAGTACCTGATCCCGAACTGGACGTTCGACCCCAAGCGCCCCTGCATGGTCCGCTGACTTCGAAGGAGATGCGATGCACAGGAACCTGATCAACGGCGAGTGGGTCGAGGGGGCCCGCGTCAGCCGCAACATCAACCCGTCGGACACGCGCGACCTGGTCGGCGAGTACGCGCAGGCCGATGCCGCCCAGGCCAGGCAGGCCATCGCCGCGGCGCGTGCGGCCTTCGCCGGCTGGAGCGTCACCACGCCGCAGCAACGCTTCGACCTGCTCGATGCGGCGGGCAGCGAGATCCTCGCCCGCAAGGCCGAGCTCGGCGACCTGCTCGCGCGCGAGGAGGGCAAGACCTTGCCGGAAGCGATCGGCGAGGTCGCGCGCGCCGGCAACATCTTCAAGTTCTTCGCCGGCGAGGCGCTGCGCGTGGGCGGCGAGGTGATCGGCTCGGTGCGGCCGGGTGTGGGCGTGGAGGTCACGCGCGAGCCGCTCGGCGTGGTGGGCCTGATCACGCCGTGGAACTTCCCCATCGCGATCCCCGCCTGGAAGCTCGCCCCCGCGCTCGCCTTCGGCAACTGCGTGGTGATGAAGCCAGCCGATCTCGTGCCCGGCTCGGCCTGGGCGCTGGCCGACATCCTGCACCGCGCCGGCCTGCCCAAGGGCGTGTTCAACCTCGTGATGGGGCGCGGCTCGGAAGTCGGCGCGGTGCTGCTGGAAGACAAGGGCGTCGACGCCATCAGCTTCACCGGCTCGGTGGCCACCGGCCAGCGCGTGGCCGCGGCCTGCGCCGCGCGCATGGCGAAGTTCCAGCTCGAGATGGGCGGCAAGAACCCGTTCGTCGTGCTCGACGACGCGGACCTCGCCGTCGCCGTCAACTGCGCCGTGCAGAGCGGCTTCTTCTCGACCGGCCAGCGCTGCACCGCGAGCTCGCGCGTGATCGTCACCGAGGGCATCCACGACCGCTTCGTCGCCGCGGTGGCCGAGAAGATGAAGGCGCTGAAGGTCGACGACGCGCGCAAGGCCGGCACCGACATCGGCCCGGTGGTCGATTCCGCGCAGCTGGCGCAGGACCTCGACTACATCGAGATCGGTCGCAAGGAAGGCGCGACGCTCGCCGCCGGCGGCGAGGCGATCGAGCGCAATGCCGACGGCGCACCCGGCTTCTACCTGCGCCCGGCGCTGTTCACCGAGACCACGCCCGGCATGCGCATCAACCGCGAGGAGATCTTCGGCCCGGTGATCAGCGTGATTCGGGCGAAGGACTACGACGAGGCGCTGGCGCTGGCCAACGACACGCCGTTCGGGCTCTCGAGCGGCATCGCGACCACCTCGCTGAAACACGCCACCCACTTCAAGCGCCATGCGCAGGCCGGCATGGTGATGGTCAACCTGCCCACCGCGGGGGTCGACTACCACGTGCCCTTCGGCGGCCGCAAGGGCAGCAGCTACGGCCCGCGCGAACAGGGCCGCTACGCCGCCGAGTTCTACACCACGGTCAAGACCGCCTACACGCTCGCCTGATCGGCATGACGCCGATCGTCATCCGGATGCACGAGCGCGACAACGTCGCGATCGTGGCCAACGACGGCGGGCTGCCCGCGGGCACCGTGCTGCCCGGCGGTCCGACGCTGGTCGAGAAAGTGCCGCAGGGCCACAAGGTCGCGCTGGTCGACCTGGCCGAGGGCGCGCGGTGCGGCGCTACGACGTGACGATCGGCCGCGCCAGCCAGGCGATCCGCGCCGGCTCGTGGGTGCACGAGAAGCTGCTCGAGATGCCGGCCGCGCGCACGCTCGAGGCCCTGCCGATGGCCACCGTGACGCCGGCGCCGCAGCCGCCGCTGGAGGGCTACACCTTCGAGGGCTACCGCAACCCGGACGGCTCGGTGGGCACGCGCAACCTGCTGGCCATCACCACCACCGTGCAGTGCGTGGCCGGCGTGGTGGCCCATGCGCTGCAGCGCATCCGCGACGAACTGCTGCCGCAGTACCCGAACGTGGACGGCGTGGTCGCGCTCGAGCACAGCTACGGCTGCGGCGTGGCGATCGACGCACCCGACGCGGTGATCCCGATCCGCACGCTGCGCCACATCAGCCTGAACCCGAACTTCGGCGGCGAGGTGATGGTCGTCAGCCTGGGCTGCGAGAAGCTGCAGCCCGAGCGCATGCTGCCGCCGGGCACGATCACGCTGATGCCCGGTGCCCCACAGACGCCTGACCTGGTTCGGCTGCAGGACGACAAGCATGTCGGTTTCCAGTCGATGATCAGCTCGATTCTCGAGGCCGCCGAGCAACACCTCGAGCGGCTGAACCGCCGCCGGCGCGAGACGGTGCCGGCCAGCGAGCTGGTGGTCGGCGTGCAGTGCGGCGGCAGCGACGCGTTCTCCGGCGTCACCGCCAACCCGGCGGTCGGCTTCGCGGCCGACCTGCTGGTGCGCGCCGGCGCGACCATCATGTTCAGCGAGAACACCGAGGTGCGCGACGCGGTCGAGCAGCTCACCAGCCGCGCCGCGACGCCCGAGGTCGCCGAGGCCATCGTGCGCGAGCTCGGCTGGTACGACCGCTACCTGGAGCGCGGACGGGTCGACCGCAGCGCCAACACCACGCCGGGCAACAAGGCCGGCGGCTTGTCCAACATCGTCGAGAAGGCGATGGGCTCGATCGTCAAGAGCGGCCGCATGCCGATCGCCCACGTGCTCGCGCCCGGCGAGAAGCTGCGGCGCGACCAGCGCGGCCTGGTGTTCGCCGCCACGCCGGCCTCGGACTTCATCTGCGGCACGCTGCAGCTGGCCGCCGGCATGAACCTGCACGTCTTCACCACCGGCCGCGGCACGCCCTACGGCCTGGCCGCCTGCCCGGTGGTCAAGGTGGCGACGCGCAGCGACCTGGCACGCCGCTGGCACGACCTGATGGACCTGAACGCCGGCCAGGTGGCCGACGGCGCGAAGAGCATCGAGGAACTGGGCTGGGAGCTGTTCCACCTGCTGCTCGACGTGGCCAGCGGCCGGCGCACCTGGGCCGAGCAGCACCGGCTGCACAACTCGCTGGTTCTGTTCAACCCCGCACCGGTGACCTGACCACGCACCGTCTGCTCGCTGTGGTCGCCGGCGCACTGCTCGTTTGGGCCGCGCACGCGTCGGCACGTGTCCGAACCGCCCGCTGAGCCAAGCGCCGCGCGGCGCGCGTTCAAGCCACGGAAGGCAAGCGGCGCGTTGCCATGGTGGCTTCGATAACCGTGCGCTGCGCATGACTGCCGCCGACCCGCGGCAGCTCCGCGCAGCAGCGCGCCAGTGCCTCCTGCGCGGCGTCGCTGTCTTCGCGCAGCAGTGCGCGCAACGCGTTCACCCACGACAGCGCCGTCGGCGCGGCCGCATGCCCGCGCTCGGCGATCGCCTGCACGCGTTGCGCGATCGCCGCGAGGCCCGCGTCGTCGCGCGCCGCGGCTGCGAGCATGGCCAGGTGCAGTTCACCGAACACGTTGCTGCCGTGGCCGAAGTGCTCGCGCGCGAGATCGTGCGCGGCGGTCCAGGGCAAGCCGCGCTGCCCACGCAGCCCAAGCCGCCACAGCAGCGATGCCAGGTCGGCCAGCATCATGAAGGGCGTGCCGTGTGGCAGGTATTCGAGGATCGGCCCGAGCAGGCGCGCGGTGGCAGCGGCGTCACGCTCCTGCTGCAGCTCGGCCATCGCACCGTGCCACTGCAGATGGCCCCACAGCAGACCCTGCTGCGGATAACCCGGCAGCCACGTGTCGAGGAACGCCAGTCCGTCATCGGGCCGGCCGCGTTCGAACCAGCCGTGCAGCACGATGTGTGCGTTGTGCGCGTTGTTCGGGCGCACGGCCAGCGCCTGCTGCGCCATCGCCAGCCCCTCGGCGACATGGCCGCACTCGATGTGCGCCCAGCCGCGGTTGGCCAGCAGCCACGGCCAGTCGCGCGGGTAGTGCGGCAGCAGCGATTCGATGAACGCCAGCCTGGCATCGTCGTGATCGAAGCAGCCGCTGAACGCAAACGATCCGTAGGCGCCCATCGCGGTGGAGCACGCCAATGCGTCGGTGGGCCACTGCCGCGCATGGTCCACCACATGTTGCTGCGCGGCCGGCACCTGCCCACCGATCAGCAGCTCGATCAGCGCGACGCACGATTGTTCGCGCGGCAGCAGCGACCCCACCGACGCGCGGGCCCGGGCGAGCGCGTCGTGCGCCGCGGCACGTCGGCCCCAGGTGGCCAGCAGCAGTGCGCGTGCGGCGTGCGCCAGCGCGAAACCCGGCGCGAGCGCCAGCGCGTCGTCCAGCGCCTCGAACGCACCGGGCCAGGCATGCAGGTGCGCGTCCACCGCACGGTCCAGCGCAGCGACGGCCGGCGCGCTGTCGCAGGTGATGCGGTTGCCGAAGGCATCCGTCAGGCTCATCGCTTCAAAGCTCCATGGGGCCGGGCCTGCGCTCAGGCCGCGTGCTCGCTCCTGCGCAGCCGCATCTGCAGCCCCACCGGCACCATCGTGAACGACATGCGCTCTCGCGCCTCGGCCCCGCGCGGCGCGCTGACCGACTGAATGTCAAAGCGCGACAGCACCATCACCAACAGCATCTTCATCTCCACCAGCGCGAGGTAGCGGCCCGGGCACATGCGCGGCCCGGCGCCGAACGGCGTGGCCACGCGCTTGCTGCTGCCCGCCGCCTCGCCGAGCCAGCGCTCGGGCTTGAACGCCAGCGGGTCGGCAAAGTGCTGCGCCTGCAGCGCGTCGTGGCGCATCGCGCACCACAACATCGTGCCGGCCGGCACCTGCACGTCGGCGATCTGCGTGTCGCGCAGGGCCTCCAGCACCATGAACGGTGCCACCGGCTTCAGGCGCATGGTTTCGCTCAGGCAGGCATCGATGTACTCCAGACGCGACAGGTCCTCCGGTGTCAGAGGATCGGCGCCTGCGGCCACACGGCGGGCCTCGTCGCGGGCGCGCGCCATGGCTTCGGGCCGGCGGTGCAGCAGGTGCAGCAGCCAGGCCAGCGTGTTGGCGGTGGTGTCCTCGCCGGCCAGCAACATCGTCAGCACGTTGGCCGACACCTGGTCGTCGCCGATGCCGCTGCGGCCCTCCTCGGCCGCGACGATCATCGCCTCCAGCAGGTTGGGAGGATGCTCGCGGCGCGCAGGCTCGGCGTGCAGGCGCTGGCGCGCCTCGGCGATGAACCCGGCGATCGCGCGCTGGATCTCGGCCACGCTGCGATCGAGCGCACGATCGGCCGGCAGCTGGATCCAGCGCCAGTACGGCAGCGGCGACATCACGCGCCGGAACAGCGCGGGAAAGAGGCGGTCCAGGTGCTGCTGGATCACGTCGCCGTCGGATTCGAGCGTGTTGATGTCGCGCCCGAACGCCAGGCCGGCCACGGTGTCGACCGTGTAGCGCATCAGCTCGGCCTGCAGGTCGAGTGCGCGCCCCTCGTCGGCGGCCCGTTCCCAGCGCCGCTGCAACCGATCGGTCACGCGCTGCAGTTGCGGGAAATACGCGCGCACGCGCGACGGATCGAGCCCGCCCATCACCATGCGCCGCTGCGCGCGCCAGCTGTCGCCCTCGGCGCCGAACAGCCCGGGCTTGAGCCCCATCTCGCGCGACACCTGCTGCAGCGTCTGGGTGCGGCGCCAGCCGTCGGGCCGGTCGCGCAGCACGTCGGCGATCAGCGCATGGTCCGACAGCACCACCAGCTCGCGCCGGCCGATGCGCAGCCGGAACAGTGGGCCGTAGCGGCCGCACCAGCGCTCGATGTCCTGGTGGATCACGTCGCGGCGCAGCTGGAACAGGCTGCCCACCAGCGGCCAGCCCCGCGGACCGGGCAGATCGGCGATGCGGCGAACGGCGGGCGGCGGGCCGGCGGCATGCGATGCGGTCACGGCTTCGATTGTCGCGCTTACGATGCAAGCCGATGACGACCGCGACGTTTCGTTTCTACGAGGAGCTGAACGACTTTCTCGCCCCCGAGCGGCGCGGGCACGAGTTTGCCTGCCGCTGCGCGCGTGCGGCCACCACCAAGCACATGATCGAGGCGCTCGGCGTGCCGCACACCGAGGTGGAGCTGGTGCTCGTCAACGGCGAGTCGGTCGGCTTTCACCAGTTGTTGGCCGACGGCGACCGTGTCGCGGTGTACCCCAAGTTCGAGACGTTCGACGTCACGCCGCTGCTGCGCGTGCGCCAGCAGCCGCTGCGCGACACCCGCTTCGTGGCCGATGCGCACCTGGGCGGACTGGCGCACCTGCTGCGCATGACCGGATTCGACACGCTGTACGACAACCACTACCAGGACGACGAGATCGAGTGCATCGCCTTCACGCAAGGCCGCGTCGTGCTGACGCGCGACCGCGAGCTGCTGAAGCGGCGCGACATCACGCACGGCTGCTACGTGCACGCGCTGCGCAGCGAGCTGCAGCTGCGCGAGGTGTTTGACCGGCTCGACCTGGCGCGTTCGGCGCGGCCGTTCACGCGCTGCCTGAGCTGCAACGCGCCGCTGCGCGCGATCAGCGCGGCACAGGCGGCGCCGCTCGTGCCGCCGCGGGTGCGCGCGCATCAAGACCGCTTTGTCGCCTGCGACGGCTGCGGGCGCATCTTCTGGGAGGGCAGCCACTGGCGCCGCATGCGCGCCATGCTGGCCACGCTGCTGTAGGGCCTATTCAGCTGCCTGCTGTGGGCCGCTGCGCCGCCGGCGGTAGATCACGCCGCGCGACACGCCGAGCTTGCGCGCCGCTTCCGACACGTTGCCGTCGCATTCGTGCAGCGTGCGCTCGATCAGGTCGCGGTTCGACTCGCGCAGCGTCGCCGGCATGCTGCCGTGGGCCAGTGTCACCGCGGGCTGCTCGGCGCGCGCCGCCTGCACCAGGTTGCGATGCCCATCGGGCGCGCGCATCTCGGAACGCGCCCACACCTTCAGGCCGTTGGGCAGCGTCAGCGCCGCGGCACCGCTGCGCGGCAACGACGCCAGGCGCGCGATGCCGGCGCCCAACAGCTGCTCGGCCAGCCACGGCGTCGAGCGCGTTTCAGCCGACGGCAGTCCGAGCAGGCGCGACGCCACGCCGTTGCTCCAGGCGACGCGGCCCTCGCCGTCGATGCCGACCACGCCGACCACCGGCGAATCCAGCAGCGACGCCAGCACCTGCATGCGGATCACCAGGTGTTCGCGCGAGTGCGCGACCAGCAAGCGGTTCTCGATCGCACCGGCGAACAGCCCGACCACCGAGGCGGCGTCAAAGTTGAACGGGATCGACTCGCTCGAGACATCGAGCACGCCGGCCAGGTTGCCCTCGGCATCGCGGATCGGCGCCGCGGCGCAGTGCATGACGCCCACCTCGTCGAAGAAATGCTCTCCGCCCTGCACGGTGACCGGCTGGCGCGTGCGCACCACCACACCGGGCGCGGTGGTGCCCACCGCCTCCTCCGAGAGGTCCACGCCGATGCGCCCGCCCACCACCAGCAGGCGCTCGTGCGCGCGGCCGATGCAGGCGCTGCCGATCAGCACGCCGGTGGAGTCGGTCAACATCGCGGCCGACGTGGTGGTGCCGAGCGCCGCCTGGATCTGCGGCAGCTCGGCTTGCCAGGCCTCGTGCAGCAGGCGGTTCTTGCGCAGCGCCTGGTGCACGCGGCTGGCCGTGACGGGCTGGAACGCCACGCGCTGTCCCGGCTCCTGGCGCAGGCGCTGGCAACGCGCCCACGACTGGAACACCGCGTCGCTGACCACACCCGACGGGGGCAGGCCTTCTTCAAAGTAGCGCCGGCGCGCGAGCGCGACGCGCTCGTCGCGAGTCGCATAAAACGGGGTGGGCGAGAGCTGCGTCATGGCCACGAGCGTATGGGGTTCGGCGCCATCGTGCATCCGCGTAAGCACGGTCCAATGCCGAGCGGGTTTCGCCGTAGCGCTTGGTGACGACAGGGTCGGCGCGCCGGCGCGAGAATCGGCGCGATGCAGTGGTGCCCTTCCCCGTCGCTGCGCCCTGCGACCTGGTCGTGCGCGGCGGCGCTGGTCGTCTTGTGCGGCTGTGCCACGGCGCCGCCTCCAGCGCAGCAGGCCACCGAGCAAGCGCCGCAGGCAACCGAGCCCGCACCGCAGGCCACCGGGCCCGCGCCGCCGGCAGCGCTGCCGCAGCAAACGCCGCCGCCGCAGGCGTCCGCCGACACCGCGCCGGCCGCCACGGCGCCCGCTGAACCGGCGGCCGCCGCACCGGCGCCGGCCGATGCCGTTGCGCTCGAGCAGCGCTTCGCCGAATGGATCGCGAGCTTTCGCGCCGCCATGCGAAGCAACGGCATCGACGAGGCCACGCTGCAAGCGGCGTTCGACGGCGTTCAGTACCTGCCGCGCGTGGTCGACCTCGATCGAGCGCAGCCGGAGTTCACGCGCCCGGTCTGGGACTACCTCGACGCCACCGTGTCGCCGCAGCGCGTGGCGCTCGGGCAGCAGAAGCTCGCGGAGCTGCGCACGCCGATCGTCGATGCCGCCGCGCGCTACGGCGTGACGCCGGGCGTGCTGGTGGCGATCTGGGGCATCGAGAGCAACTTCGGCGGCAACTACGGCAGCACGCCGACCATCGACGCGTTGGCGACACTCGCTTTCGACGGCCGCCGCGAAGGCTGGGCGCGCGGCCAGCTGCACGACGCGCTCAAGATCCTGCAAAGCGGCGACATCGCCCGCGCGCAGATGATCGGCTCCTGGGCAGGCGCGATGGGCCAGACGCAGTTCCTGCCGTCGGCGTTTCTGGCGCATGCGGTCGATGGCGACGGCGACGGCCGGCGCGACCTCTGGGGCAGCATGGCCGACGTCATGTCCTCGACCGCCAACTTCCTGTCGCATGCGGGCTGGCGCGCCGGTGAGCCGTGGGGGCTGGAGGTGGTGTTGCCGCCCGACTTCGACGTCGCCCGCGCCGACCCCCAAACCCGTCAAACCAGTGCACAGTGGGCCGCCGAGGGCGTGCACGCGATCGACGGCGCCGCGCTGCCCGAGATCGCCGAGGCCGCGATCCTGTTGCCGGCCGGCGCCCGCGGCCCGGCGTTTCTGGTGGGGCACAACTTCCGCACCCTGCTGCGCTACAACAACAGCGTCAACTACGCGCTCGCGGTGAGCCTGCTGTCGCAACGCATCGCCGGCGGCCCGCCGGTGCTGGCCGCCTGGCCGCGCGAGCTCCCGGCGCTGTCGCGCTCGCAGATCCGCGAGCTGCAGACCGCGCTCAACGCGCGCGGCTTCGACAGCGGCATCGCCGACGGCGCGGCCGGCCCCGCCACGCGCGACGCGTTGCGGCGCTTTCAGCGCAGCATCGGCGTGCCGGCCGACGGCTACCCGACACTGGAACTGCTGCTGCGGCTGCAGGCGCCGTAGCGATAATCGCGCGCATGGCGCATCTGACGGCACCGGAGATCGCTCACTACCAGTCAGAAGGCTGGGTGGTACCGCAGTTCGCGCTGGCGCCGGCACGCGTGGCGCAGCTGCGCGACGCGCTCGAGCAGCTGCTGCGCGACAACCCCGGCGTGCGCCCCGAGAAGCTGGTGTCGGCGCACATCGAGGGCGACAACGGCGAAGGCGTGCGCGGCAGTGCACGTTTTCTCGAGCTGGCGCAGGACCGCGAGATCGTTGACCTGGTGTCCGGCGTGATCGGTGACGACGTGATCCTGTGGGGCTGTCACGTGTTCTGCAAGCCGGCGCACGAGGGGTACGAAACGCCGTGGCACCAAGACGGGCACTACTGGCCGATCCGGCCGCTGGCCACCTGCACCGCCTGGGTCGCGCTCGAGCCGTCCACCGCTGACAACGGCTGCTTGCGCGTGATCCCGCGCTCGCACCGCGTTCGCATGCTGCACGAGCACCTGCACGAGGACCGCAGCGATCTCACCCTCAACCAGCGAATGGCCGACGGCACGTTCGACGAAGCCGACGCGCGCGACATCGAGCTGCAGCCCGGCCAGATGTCGCTGCACGACGTGTACATGATCCACGGCGCGCGGCGCAACACGTCGGCTCAGCGCCGCACCGGCGTGGCGTTGCGCTACATGCCGGCGACGTCGGTGTTCGATCGCACGCTGCGCCCCGCCGACGGGCAATCGGGTGTGGCGGTCAACTTCGCGCAGCGGCCGCTGTGGCTGCTCAAGGGCGTGGACCGCAGCGGACGCAACGATTTCCGAATCGGGCACGTTCGCGGAACGCCGGTGTAGCGCGCCGCAAGACCGCAAGAACGATCAAGCGCCAGGGCGCGACCCATGGCAACCTGCACGCATCGTCAACGCCGATGCCGATGCGCCCCGTCGAACATGCCATCTGGCTCATCGAGAGCCGCCTGAGCGAGAACCCGACTCTCGACGACATCGCGCGCGAGACCGGCCTGTCGCGCTACTACCTGTGCCGCGTGTTCGGCGAGGCGACCGGCAACACGCTGGCCGCCTACGTGCGCAGCCGGCGCTTGGCCGAGGCGGCCAAGGCGCTGCTGGCCGGTGCGCCCAACATCCTGGATGTGGCGCTGGGCGCCGGCTACGGCTCGCACGAGGCGTTCACGCGCGCGTTCCGCGCCGAGTTCGGCTGCACGCCGGACGAGGTTCGCGCGCGTGGTCTGCAAACCCCCTTGAAACTGAAGGAGCCCCTGCGCATGAATGCCGCTGAACCGATTGCACTGCACCCGCCGGTCGTGGAACTGCTGCCTGCCGCCCGCTACGTCGGTCTGCCGCGCCGCTACAAGGTGAACCAGCTGGGAGGCATCCCGCAACAGTGGGAGACCTTCGCGCAGCAGCACCTGTCGCGGCTCGATCCGTCCCGCGTGCCCGGCACCTACGGCATCGTGCAAGACGCCCACGACGGCGAAGACGTGGAATACGTCTGCGCCGTGCCCGCCGGCGCGGGGCTGTTGCCGGGCGACGGCCTGGTCGAGCTCAGCCTGCCGGCGATGCGCGTGGCCAAGTTCACCCACAAGGGCCACATCTCGACCGTCAACGCCACCTGCAATGCCGCGTTCGAGCAGGGCCTGCAGGCGGCGGGCCTGCGCGCCACCGGACCGGTGGACCTGATCGAGCACTACGGACCCGGGTTCGATCCGCGCAGCGGCTTCGGCACCGTGGGCCTGTGGGTCCATGTGCAGGGTTGAGCCTCAGGCGAGCGCCGCCTTGTCGAGCCCGAACGCGCGGTCGTGTGCACCCGGCACCGAACGGAAGGCCACGTTGATGCGGTTCCAGCCGTTGATCGCCATCACGCGGAACGTGAGGTCGCACAACTCCTTCTCGCTGAACTGCTCGCGCGCCTCGGCATAGGCCTCGTCCGACACGCCGGTGGGCGCCAACCGCGTCAGCGTCTCGGTCCACGCCAGCGCGGCGCGCTCGCGCGCGCTGAAGAGCGCCGACTCGCGCCAGATCGCCACGTGGTGCAGACGCAGCTCGCGCTCGCCGTGCAACTTGGCCTCCTTCACGTGCATGTCGAGGCAGAACGCGCAGCCGTTGAGCTGCGACGCACGGATGTCGACCAGGTGGGCCAACGTGGCGTCGAGATCGCCGTCGCGCGTGGTGGCCAGGCCGAAGTCGAGAAACTTCTTGAACAACTGCGGCGAGCGCTGCATGAAGTCGATGCGCGGTTGCCGCTCGGTGTGGGTGCTCATGGTTCGTTTCCTTGTGTCGGTTGAGGGTGTGTGCTTTCGTCTCGCACACCCTCAAGACGACGCAGCCGTCCACCGTGTGACGTCTACGGCGGCGAGCGCCGCCGCGGCGCCGCCATCAAGCCCTGCAACTTATCGGGATTGCGCTGGATGTAGATCGCGCCGATGCGGCCCGGCTCGGAGGCCGAGGGCGCCAGCGCCATCGTCTGCAGCAGGCGGCCACCGTCGTGCTCGTCGAACACCACGCAGCCCGGCAGTCCGTTGACCATCGCAGGCTGCAAACGCCAGCCGCGGCTTGTGGGCAAGCTCGCGAAGCCGATGAAGGTCCTGGCGATCAGTGCGCCGCCATGCAGCGGGCGCGGCACCGCGCTGGCCTTGCCGCCGCCGTCGGACAGCATCACCGCGTCGTCGGCGAGCACGTGCGCCAACGCGGTCACGTCGTGGCTGCGCACGGCGTGGCTGAACGCATCGAACAGGCGCTGGCGCTCCTCCTGCGCGACCTCGCGGCGCGCATAGTCGGCCTTCACGTGCTGCCGCGCGCGGCTCGCGAGCTGGCGGCACGCTGCCGCGCTGCGCTCCAGGCGCCGGCCGACCTCGTCGAAGTCGAGGTCGAACACCTCGTGCAGCAGAAAGGCTGCGCGTTCCAGCGGCGACAGGCGCTCGAGCGCCAGCATGAAGGCCACCGACACGTCCTGCGCAAACTCGGCCTGCGCCTCGGGACCGGGCGACCAGTCGTTCACCGCCTCGTCATCGAGCAGCGGCTCGGGCAGCCACACGCCCACGTAGTGCTCGCGGCGCGCGGCGGCCGAGTCCAGCTTGTCGAGGCACAGGTGCGTGACCAGGCGCGAAAGGTAGGCGCCGGCATGCTGCACCGTGCTCTCGTCGACCTCGGCCCAACGCAGCCAGCCTTCCTGCACGATGTCCTCGGCCTCGGCGCGCGAGCCGAGCATGCGGTACGCCAGCGCGCGCAGGCCGCGGGCATGGTCGCGGTCGTAGCGCAATGCGCGTGCGGTGAGTGCGGGGTCGCAAGGGCGAGGTTCGGTCATGGCAGCGGTCTGGGTGATGGTCCCACACCCAAGACGAGGCAGCCCGGCGCGGTGTGACATGACCACGCCGTCCGCCAGCGGTATACCCCGTATCGCTTGTGCCGACGCCGGCGCATAAGATGGTCCGCGGCGAAGCGCCCGAGGACTCGACGCATGAACAAACGCGCACCTCTGCGACTCTACGTGCCGGAGCCCACCGGGCGGCCCGGGCGCGAAACCGACTTCTCCTATTTGCGCCTGTCGCCGGCCGGCGCCGTGCGCCGGCCGCCGGTGGATGTGACGCCCAACGACACGGCCGACCTCGCCTATGCGCTGGTGCGCGTGCTCGACGATGACGGCCGCGCGCTCGGCGAATGGGCGCCGCAGGTCGATGCCGAGGTGCTGCGCCGCGGCCTGCGCGCCATGATCAGGACGCGCACCTTCGACGCGCGCATGCTGATGGCGCAGCGCCAGAAGAAGATCTCGTTCTACATGCAATGCCTCGGCGAGGAAGCGATCGCCACCGCGCATGCGTTCGCGCTCGATCCGGGCGACATGTGCTTTCCCACCTACCGCCAGCAGGGGCTGCTGCTGGCGCGCGACGACGTGTCGATGGTCGACATGATGTGCCAGCTGATGTCGAACCAGCGCGACCCGGTGCGCGGCCGCCAGCTGCCGGTGATGTACTCGTACAAGCGCTACGGCTTCTTCAGCATCTCAGGCAACCTCGCCACGCAGTTCATCCAGGCGGTGGGCTGGGGCATGGCGTCGGCCATCAAGGGCGACACCAAGATCGCATCGGCCTGGATCGGCGACGGCGCCACGGCCGAGGCCGACTTCCACACCGCACTGACATTCGCCCACGTGTACCGCGCGCCGGTGATTCTCAACGTGGTGAACAACCAGTGGGCGATCTCGATGTTCCAGGCCATCGCCGGCGGCGAGGCGACCACCTTTGCCGCGCGCGGCATCGGCTGCGGCATCGCCAGCCTGCGCGTGGACGGCAACGATTTTCTCGCCGTGCTCGCCGCATCACGCTGGGCTGCCGAGCGCGCCCGCTCCAACCTCGGCCCGACGATGATCGAATGGATCACCTACCGCGCCGGCGCGCATTCGACGTCGGACGACCCCTCGCGCTACCGCCCCGCCGACGATTGGCAGCACTTTCCGCTCGGCGATCCGATCGAGCGCCTGAAGCGGCACCTGATGGCCATCGGCGCATGGTCCGAGAGCGATCACGAAGCCGCCACACGGGAGATCGAATCCGAGGTCCTGGCCGCGCAGAAGGAGGCCGAGCGCTACGGCACGCTGCTCGACGGCCACATCCCGCCGCTGGAATCGATGTTCGAAGACGTCTACAAGACGATGCCGCCGCATCTGCATGATCAGCTTAGGCAGGCTGCGGCAGCATGAAGACTCGGCTAGAAATCAGCCATTCGCCTGGGGCTCTGGCGCGGCGCGGCGGGCGGTATCCGGGGCGGGCTCCTACTGGGTCGGTCGGCGCTGCGCGCCGACTTCGCTGCGGTGCTCGCGCCACAAGGGCGGCTGCGATGCCGCTCGCAGCGGCCCTGAACGGGCCACTGCTTCATGGCTTCTCGCCGGTCCGTCGCCTGCGGCGCCGGACTCCCCCTTGTGGCACTCCGCTCCTCGCCGCCCCACAAGTCGCCCACCCCGGATACCGCCCACCGCGCAGAGACGCTCGTGGTGTTCCTCGACCAATACCTCGGAGGTGCGGCAAGGCCGTGGTCGGGTGTGCGCCGGCAGCGACATCTGCGGCGCCGAGCAGGCGAGCCTGGACACGAACAGTCCAGTGGACTGTTCGTGCCTGGCGAGCGGCCAGTCCGCAAGGACTGGCGCGGCCTGCAAGGCCAGAGCGCATGGCCGCGCGCGCGCAGCGCGCGCTTCAACTTCTGACTCGCGTCGACTGTTCGACCACAGCGAACGAAGTGAGCGGCGGGAGTTTCGACGCGGGCCATGCGATCGAGCAGCACAGGGTACCCCTCGCGCAGCGAGGGGCCGCCGCAGCCGAGCGCCGGCGCACACCCGGCCGCGGCTTTGCCTCGCTCGGTCCATGCACAAGGGATCGCTGACCATGCCGCAAATGACCATGATCCAAGCGCTGCGCTCCGCGATGGACGTGATGCTCGAGCGCGATCCCGATGTGGTGGTGTTCGGCGAGGACGTGGGCTACTTCGGCGGCGTGTTCCGCTGCACCGAGGGGCTGCAGGCCAAGCACGGCACGTCGCGCGTGTTCGACACGCCGATCTCCGAAGGTGGCATCGTCGGCATCGCCGTCGGCATGGCGGCGTATGGGCTGCGACCGGTGGCCGAGATCCAGTTCGCCGACTACTTCTATCCGGCGTCGGACCAGATCGTGTCGGAAGCGGCGCGGCTGCGCTACCGCTCGGTCAACGACTTCAGCGCCCCGCTGACGCTGCGCATGCCGTGCGGCGGCGGCATCTACGGCGGGCAGACGCACAGCCAGAGCCCGGAAGCGCTGTTCACGCACGTGTGCGGCATCCGCACCGTGCTGCCGAGCAACCCGTACGATGCCAAGGGACTGCTGATCGCGTCGATCGAAAGCGACGATCCGGTGATCTTTCTGGAGCCCAAGCGCCTGTACAACGGACCATTCGATGGCCACCATGATCGGCCGATGGTGCCGTGGTCGAAGCATCCGCTCGGTGAGGTGCCCGAGGGCCACTACCGCGTGCCGCTGGAGTCGGCCTCGGTGTTCCGCACCGGCAGCGCGGCCACCGTGCTGACCTACGGCACGATGGTGTTCGTGTGCGAGGCCGCCGCCAACGAGACCGGCATCGATGCCGAGATCATCGACCTGCGCAGCCTGTGGCCGCTGGACCTGCCCACCATCGTCGAGTCGGTCAAGAAGACCGGACGCTGCGTGGTCGTTCACGAGGCCACGCGCACCAGCGGCTTCGGCGCCGAGCTCGCCGCGCTGGTGCAGGAGCATTGCTTCTACCACCTCGAGGCGCCGATCGAACGCGTCACCGGCTGGGACACGCCGTATCCGCATGCGCTCGAGTGGGCCTACTTTCCCGGGCCCGATCGCGTCGGCGCGGCGTTGCAGCGCGTCACGGAGGCGTGATGAGCGCCGCTCGGCCGCTCCGGAGGCGCTCGCTCCCCCTCGGGGGGACGGCGCGCAGCGCCAAGGGGGCCACATGACCACGCGCACGATCAAGGTGCCCGATATCGGCGAAGGCATCGCCGAGGTGGAACTCGTGGCCTGGCACGTCAAACCCGGCGATCGAGTGGCCGAGGACCAGGTGATCGCGGAGGTGATGACCGACAAGGCGGCGGTGGAGATCCCGTCGCCGCTGGCCGGCAGCGTGATCTCGCTGGGCGGCGAGGTGGGGCAGATGCTCGCTGTGGGCAGCGAGCTGATCCGCATCGAGATGGCCGGCGCGGCCGAAGCTCGGCCGATGCCGGCGCCGGTGGAGGTGGCCTGGGTGCCCGAATCGCGCGCCGCGGCCGCCGCAGAGACGGTTTCCGCCGCGCCCTCGGCAGCGCCCACGGCAGCGCCGGTGCCCGCACCGCCGGTGCCCGCACCGCCGTTGCCCGCGCCGCCGTTGCCCGCGCCGCCGTTGCCCGCGCCGCCAAGGGCCGCGCCGCCGGACGCACCGCCGCCCAGGACGCACAGCACCGACCGCGCCATCGCATCACCGTCGGTGAGGCGGCACGCATGGGAGCTGGGGGTCGATCTGAATCGGGTGACGCCCACCGGCCTGGCAGGCCGCGTGACCCATGCCGACATCGAGGCGCACGCCGCGGCCCATCCTGCGCCCACCGCAGCGGCAGCGCCGGTCACGCCGGTAGCGCCGACAGTGACTACAACTCCGACAGCGCCGACAGCGACTGCACCACGCAGCGAAGCCAAGACCCTCGCGGCCCCGCCCTCGCCCGCGCCGATCGCAGCGGCCCCACCAAACAGCGGCGCCGAGCGCCACGACGAAGAAGCGATTCCCGTCATCGGACTGCGCCGCCGCATCGCGATCAAGATGCAGGAGTCCAAGCGCCGCATTCCGCACTACTCGTACGTCGAGGAGGTCGACGTCACCGAGGTCGAGGCGCTGCGCGCGCAGTTCAACGCCAAGTGGGGCGAGCAGCGGCCGCGCCTCACGCTGCTGCCGTTCCTGGTGCGCGCCATCGTGCTGGCGGTGCGCGAGCACCCGGTGGTCAACGCACGCTTCGATGACGAGGCCGGCGTCGTCACCCGCTTTGGCGCGGTGCACCTCGGCGTGGCCACGCAGACACCGAGCGGCCTGCTGGTGCCGGTGCTGATGCATGCCGAGGCGCACGACCTGTGGTCCACCGCCGCCGAGGTGGCGCGCCTGGCCGAGGTGGCACGCGCCGGCCGCGCCACGCGCGCCGAGCTGAGCGGCTCGACGATCACCATCACCAGCCTCGGCGCGCTCGGCGGCATCGCGACCACGCCGGTGATCAACCACCCCGAGGTCGCGATCGTCGGCGTCAACCGCATCGTCGAACGGCCGGTGCTGCGCGGCGGCCTGGTGGTGGCGCGGCAGCTGATGAACCTGTCGTCATCGTTCGACCACCGCGTGGTCGACGGCATCGACGCCGCGCGCTTCATCCAGAGCGTGCGCGGCTATCTCGAGAGCCCGGCCACGTTGTTCGTGTAGCGCAGTCGCCAAAACGGGCGGCAGTGCCGCCCTCGTCCGGCCCCGTGGAGTAACACGCAGCGGGGCCGCTCATGCGAGAAGGCCCGGCTTTGCCGGGCCTTCTCGCACTGATCAGACTCGCGGAAGAATCGCGCAGCGATTCTTCCGCGCTCAATCATTGGCCCCGCGCGTGCGCAGGCGGTCGAACAGCACCGCCACGATGATGAAGCTGCCCACGAAGGTGCCCTGCCAGAACGTGCTGATGCCCAGCAGCGTGAGGCTGTTGCGGATCACCTCGATCAGCGCGGCGCCCACCATGGCGCCGAACGCGGTGCCGATGCCGCCCGAGAGGTTGGCTCCGCCGATCACCGCAGCGGCGATCACGGTGAGCTCCATGCCCTGCCCCAGGCCGGTGGTGATGGTGCCGAGCCAGCCGACCTCGAGCACGCCGGTGATGCCGGCGCACAGCGCGCAGAACATGTAGACGCTGACCTTCATCAGCTTCACCGGCACGCCGGTCAGCAGCGCGGCACGCTCGTTGCCGCCGATGGCGAACAGGTAGCGCCCCCAGCGCGTCCAGCGGAACACCAGGCTGGTGATCACGAGGATCACGAGCAGGAAGATCAGCGGGTTGGGCAGCCGGATGGTGTCCATGAACGGCAGGCTCAGCTCGATGAAGCCGCCGCCCAGCGCCAGCAGCGCCGGCTGGTCGGGCCCGAACTCGTACACCATGCGATTGTCCGACAGCACCATCGCGATGCTGCGCGCGATCGACAGCATGCCCAACGTCACCACGAACGGCGGCACGCCCACATAGGCGATCAGCACGCCGTTGATCGCGCCCACCAGCAGCGACACGCCGAGTGCCAGCGGCACCGCGAGCCAGATGGACATGCCGGCATGCATCGTCATGCCGATCACCATGCCCGACAGCACCAGCACCGCACCCACCGAAAGATCGATGCCGCCGGTGATGATGACCGCCGTCATGCCGATCGCGATGATCGCCACGAAGGCAAAGTTGCGCGCCACGTTGAACAGGTTTTGCTGCGTGGCGAACACGTCGCTCGACAGCGTGAGCACGACGAACGCCACCACCGCCGCCATCGAGACCCAGAACGTCTGCTGGCTGACCAGCCAGGCCAGCCAGTTGCGATGCGCCTGCCGAGCGATCGATTGTTCGAGCATCGTGTCCATGGGTGCCGCTTTCATCGTTGGCGCGAATCAGGCGACGGCGATCGCACCGGTGATCAGCCCGGTCACTTCCTCGGGAGAGGTGTGCGCAATCGGCTTGTCGGCCACCTTCTCGCCGCGGCGCATCACGACCACACGATCGGCCACCGAGAACACGTCGGGCATGCGGTGGCTGATGAGCACCACGGCGATCTGGTGCTCGCGCAGGCGCCGGATCAGGCTCAGCACCTCGGCCACCTGGCGCACGCTGATGGCCGCGGTGGGCTCGTCCATCAGCACGATCTTGGGGTCGGACAGCCGGGTGCGCGCGATCGCCACCGCCTGGCGCTGGCCGCCGGACATGCGGCGCACCAGATCGCGCGGGCGCGTCTCGGACTTGAGCTCGGCAAACAGCTCACCGGCGCGCCGGAACATGGTGCGGTAGTCCAGCACGCGGATCGGGCCGATGCGGCGCATCAGCTCGCGCCCGAGGTAGACGTTCTCGGCCGCGGTCAGGTTGTCGCACAACGCGAGGTCCTGGTAGACGATCTCGATGCCCTCGGTGCGCGCGTCGGCCGGCTTGCGGAACGCGACCTCGCGCCCGCCGATCTTCATCGTGCCGCCGCTGGGCGGAAAGTTGCCGGCGATGATCTTGACCAATGTCGACTTGCCGGCGCCGTTGTCGCCCATCAGTCCCACCACCTCGCCGGCGTGCAACGTGAGCGACACGTCGGTCAGCGCCTGGATGGCGCCAAAGTGCTTGGACACGCCGTTGAGCTCGAGTACTGCCATGGCCTACACGCAAAAAGGGCGCCGGTTGGGCGCCCTGGCGCTCAGAAGGACGCCCTCGGGCGTCCTGTGTCGCGACTCCCCGAGCAAGCTTACTTCGCCGGACACTTGTCGAGATTGGTCGGGACACACTCGTCCAGGCCGGTGTACAGCGGATCGGCGACCTTCTTGCCGTTGATCAGGTCGATCATCACGGTGGGCGCCCGATAGCCCATCTCGAAGGGCCGCTGGCCGATCTGCGCATGGCTGCGCCCAGCCTTTAGCGCCGCCAGCTGCGGCGGCAGCGTGTCGCCGGCTATGACGATCAGCTCCTTGCTCTTGAGCTTGGGCATCACCTGATCGGTCACCTGCGCATAGGCCTGCGGACCGAACTGCGCCCAGCCGCCCACCAGAATGAACGCGTCGAGCTTGGGGTTCTTGGTGAACACGTCGGCCATCTGCTGGTTGGCGAGGTCGATCTGGTCGTTGGTGAACAGCGGGCAACCGGCGACCTCGGTCCAGCCGCCGTCGCCGTTGAGCTTGCTCACGCCCTTCTTGCCGGCGATGGTGTCGCGAAAGCCCGCGGCGCGCGCGTTGATGTTGTCGGCCGCCACGTTGCCCAGCTGCAGGCACACCGTGCCGCCCTTGGGCTTGTGCTGCTTCAGGTGCTTGGCCATCAGCACGCCCATGTCGTAGTTGTTGGTGCCGAGGTAGGTCTTGCGCAGCGCACGATCGGCCGCCGTGAGGTCGGCGTCGATCGTCATGATCGGCATCTTGGGGTTCTTGGCCTTCAGCATGTTGGCCATCGCCGGCGCGTTGGACGGCGAGATCGCGATCGCCGCGGCGCCCTTGTTGATCAGGTCTTCGACGATCTGCACCTCGCCGGCCTCGTCGGCGCTGGACGCCGGGCCGGTGTACAGGCAGGTGTACTCGGACTTGGGGTTCTCCTTGTTCCACTTGGCGCAGCCATCGCCCAGCACGGTGAAGAACGGATTGTCCAGACCCTTCACGACCACGGCGAGCGTCTTCTTCTGCGCCATAGCCGGGCCGGCAAGCGCCAGCGCCATCACCGCGGCGCCGGCCATCGTCAGCATCTTGCTCATCAGTGTCTCCTCGGGTGTGCCTCATGCACCGAGGGCTCATTGTGAGGTACGCCCCTCAGAAGCACCCTGGGGCTTTCCCTCGGGGCGCCGCTCCACCGTCTGTCACGGCAGGTTGTCGCGCAGAAAGATGTCGATGCGGATGCGCTCCTGCTCCGGCAGCACGCGCTCGCCCGAGCGCGCCGCCAGCGCCAGGCGGCAGGCCGATCGCACCTCATGGCCGGCGTCCTGGTTGATCACCGCGGCGGCCACGCCGTTGACCAGGGCCTGGCGCGCATGCGGTGTGAGCTCATGGCACACCCACACGATGTCGCCGGCGCGGCCGCTGCGCTCGAGCGCCGCCTGGATGCCACGGTTGCCGGCACCGATGCTGTACAGCCCCACCAGCTCCGGCTCGGCCTGCAGCAGCTTGCTCACCAGCGGTTCGGTGCGCTTGGACAGGTCGTGGCCCTCCAGCGGCGGCAACAGCTGCAGCTGCGGGTACTCGCCGGTGATCACCTGCTCAAAGCCGAACAGCCGCTCGGCATGGTCGCGCAGGCCGCGGCTGCCCATCACCACGCCCACACGTCCGGCGCGCGCGCCGACGAAGCGGCCCAGCAACGAGGCGGCGGTGCGCCCCGCCGCGACGTTGTCGATGCCCACGAAGCGGCTGCGCTTGGACGCCGGCACGTCGGAAACCAGCGTGACGACGACGATGCCGCTGTCGACCAGATCGTCGATCGCGGCGCGCACCAGCGGATGGTCGGCGCCCATCACCACCGCTGCATCGCAGCGTCCGTGCAGCGCGCCGAGCTGGCGGGCCAGCGCCGCCGGCGAAAACACGTCAGCGCGCTGCACCAGCGCGGTGGCGCGTTGCTCGCCGAGCCAGGCCCCCACCGACCGCACCTGCCGCTCCAGCATGTCGACGAAGGTGTTGGTGCCCGACGGCAGCACGAACACCACCCGTGTGTGGCGCTTGCGCGCGAGCCGTGCCGCGGCGGGGTCGGGCCGGTAGCCGAGCCGCTCGACCACCGCCTGCACATGCGCCACGGTGCGCGCGCGCACGCCGCCGCGGCCGTGCAGAACGCGGTCGACAGTGGCCAGGCTGACGCCGGCGGCTTGCGCCACGTCGGTGAGCTGGACACGCGTTCCGTCGGGCATGGGGAATATCATACTGTGCCAAATGAGGTGCGCACCTCAGAATGTGGCCTGAGGCATACGCGCCTCGACGCGGAGGCGACATGAGACCGGTGGTGTGGGGTGTGCTGAGCACGGCCAGGATCGGGCTGAACCTCGTGCTGCCGGCAATGCGGGGCAGCCCGCTGGTTGACCTGCGCGCCATCGCGTCGCGCTCGATCTCGGCGGCGCAGGGCGCCGCGCAAGCGCATGGCATCCCACGCGCCTACGGCTCCTACGAGGAGCTGATCCAGGATCCCGAGATCGAGGCGATCTACAACCCGCTGCCCAACCACCTGCACGTGCCGCTCACGCTGCAGGCTGCCGCAGCGGGCAAGCACGTGCTGTGCGAGAAGCCGATCGCGCTCACCGCCGCCGAAGCCGAGCCGCTGCGCGCCGCCGCGCGCCACGTGCGCATCGAAGAAGCCTTCATGGTGCGCCACCACCCGCAGTGGCAGCGCGTGCGCGAGCTCGTCCGCTCGGGCCGCATCGGCACGCCGCGCGCGGTGCAGGTGTTCTTCTCGTACTTCAACGACGACCCCGGCAACATCCGCAACCAGGCGGCGATCGGCGGTGGTGCCCTGTACGACATCGGCTGCTACGCAATCCTGAGCGGACGCTACCTGTTCGACGCCGAGCCGCGCCGCGCGATGGCCCTGATCGACCGCGACCCCTCGCTCGGCACCGACCGCACGACGAGCGCCCTGCTCGACTTCGGCTCCGGACGGCAAGTGAGCTTCACCGTCTCGACGCAGAGCTGCCGCTACCAGCGCGTCAACGTGGTCGGCACCGAGGGCCGCATCGAGATCGAGATCCCGTTCAACGCGCCGCGCGGCGGTGCAATGCGCATATCGGTCGACTCGACAGGCGCGGTGGATGGCAGCGGCATCACGATGGAAACGTTGCCTGAGGCCGACCAGTACAGGCTGCAGGCCGAAGCGTTCTCTCGCCTCGTGCGCGGAGAAGCCGCGCCGAGCTTTGGCGTCGACGACGCGATCGTGCAGATGCGGGTGATCGATGCGCTGTTCCGGTCGGAATCAAGCGAGCGGTGGGAGGCGGTGGTTTGAAGGCGCGGGCAGCAGCGCGGCGCGGCGGGCGGCACCCGGGATGGGCTCCTACTGGGTCGGTCGGCGCTGCGCGCCGACTGCGCTGCGGTGCTCCCATCACAAGGGCGGCTGCGATGCCGCTCGCAAGCGGCGCTGAACGCGCCGCTGCTTCATGGCTTCTCGCCGGTCCGGCGCTCAAAGCGCGCCGGACTTCCCCTTGTGCTGGTCCGCTCCTCGCCGCCCCACAAGTCGCCCAACCCGGGTACCGCCCACCGCGCAGAGACGCTCGTGGTGTTCCTCGACAAATACCTCGGTGCATCGGCAAGGCCGTGGGCGGGTGTGCGCCGGCAGCGACATCTGCGGCGCCGAGCAGCGCAGAGCGCATGGCCGCGCGCGCGCAGCGCGCGCTTCAACCTCTGACTCGCGTCGACTGTTCGAGCATAGCGAACGCAGTGAGCGGCGCGAGTTTCGACGCGGGCCATGCGATCGAGCAGCGCAGGGCACCCCTCGCGCAGCGAGGGGCTGCCGCAGCCGAGCGCCGCCGCACACCCGGCCGCGGCTTTGCTCGCTCCACCGCCCGAAGTCAGCAAGTGCAGCGTGGCAACTGACACATGACCGCCGCCCCAACGCTCGGCATCGACCTCGGCACGTCCGCCGTCAAGGCGCTGCTGCTGGATGGCGATCGCGTGGTCGGCACCGCGCAAGCGCCACTCACGGTGAGCCGGCCGCAGCCCGGATGGTCGGAGCAAGACCCCGAGCAGTGGTGGACCGCCACCTGCGCCTGCCTCGACGCCCTCGCCGCCCAACACCCGAAGGAGCTGCGCGCCGTGCGCGCCATCGGTCTCGACGGCCAGATGCACGGTGCCACGCTGCTCGATGCGAACGGCCGTGCGTTGCGTCCGTGTTTGTTGTGGGACGACGGCCGCAGCGCGGCGCAGTGCACCCAGCTCGAAGCCACGGTGCCTGATCTGCGCCGGATCGCCGGCAATCCCGCGATGCCGGGCTTCACCGCGCCCAAGGTGTTGTGGGTGCGCGAGCACGAGCCGGCGCTTTTCGCGCGGCTGCAGCGCGTGCTGCTGCCCAAGGCCTGGCTGCGCTGGCGTCTGAGCGGCGAGGCGATCGAGGAAATGTCCGATGCCTCGGGCACGCTGTGGCTCGACGTGGCGCAGCGCCGCTGGTCCAAGCCCTTGCTCGCCGCCTGCGGGCTCAGCGAGGCGCAGATGCCGCGCCTGGTCGAGGGCACGTCGCGCGCCGGCGAACTGCGCGCCGAATGGGTCAAGCGCTGGGGTTTCGAGCACACACCGGTGATCGCCGGCGGCGCGGGCGACAACGCCGCGGGCGCGGTGGCGCTGGGCGCGGTGCGGCCGGGCGATGCGTTCCTGTCGCTCGGCACGTCGGGCGTGTTGTGGGTCACCACCGCGCACCATGCGGCCGCGCCCGAGCGCGGCGTGCATGCGTTCTGCCACGCGGTGCCGGACACCTGGCACCAGATGGGCGTGCTGCTGAGCGCGGCGGCGTCGCTGGCCTGGTGGTCGTCCGTGGCACGCACCGACGAGGGCGCGTTGCTGGCCGAGCTGCCGCCGCAGGCGCAAGACGCCGCGCCGTGCTGGTTCCTGCCGTATCTGAGCGGCGAGCGCACGCCGCACAACGACGCGCGCGTGCGCGGCGGCTTCCTGCACGCCAGCGCCGCCACCGCGCGCGCCGACATGACGCTGGCGGTGCTGCAAGGCGTGGCCCATGCGTTTCGCGACGCGCGCGATGCGCTGGCCGCGGCCGGCACGCGCGTGGCCGCGGCCGACCTGATCGGCGGCGGCACACGCTCCGACCTGTGGTGCGACCTGCTGGCCAACATGCTGGGCATGGCGCTGCGCCGCGTGGACGGCGCGACGCATGGCCCGGCGCTGGGTGCAGCACGGCTGGCGCAGGCGGCGCTCACCGGCGAGCCCCATTTCCCGCGGCCGGCCGCCGGCCGCGTGTTCGAGCCGCGTGGCGCCGTGGCGCGGCGCTACGACGAAGCGCACGCCCGGTGGGCCAGCCTGTATCGGCTGGCGCAACAGGTGCCCGCGGCTCGCTCCGAATGACCCCCAGAGGACTCCACACCATGAACACCGCAACCGCCACGGCGCGCACCCCTTACTTCTCTTTCAAGCAGCCGCTGCGCTTCGGCGGCGAAGGCTTCGTCGCCAGCGACGACGAGCCGTTCGCCTACCGCTGGTACGACAAGGACCGCGTCGTGCTGGGCAAACGCATGGAGGAGCAGCTGCGCTTCGCGGTGTGCTACTGGCACAGCTTCGTCGGCAACGGCACCGATCCGTTCGGCGACCCGACATTCGGGCGCCCGTGGCATGCGGGCGGCGAGCCGATGCAGCAGGCGCGCCACAAGGCCGAGGTGGCGTTCGAGCTGTTCCGCGTGCTCGACGTGCCCTTCTTCACCTTTCACGACCGCGACATCGCGCCCGAGGGCCGCACGCTGGCCGAGTCCAACGGCAACGTGCGCCGCATCGCCGATCTGTTTCAGCGCCAGATGGCCGACTCGGGCATCCGGCTGCTGTGGGGCACGGCCAATCTGTTCTCGCACCCCCGATACATGGCCGGCGCCGCCACCAACCCCGACCCCGAGGTGTTCGCCTACGCCGCCGCTCAGGTGTGCAACGCGCTCGAGGTCACTCACCAGTTGGGCGGCGCCAACTACGTGCTGTGGGGCGGCCGCGAGGGCTACGAGACGCTGCTCAACACGGATCTCAAGCGCGAGCTGACACAGATGGGGCGCTTCCTGTCGATGGTGGTGGAGCACAAGCACAAGATCGGCTTCAAGGGGCAGATCCTGGTCGAGCCGAAACCGGCCGAGCCCACCAAGCACCAGTACGACTTTGACGTCGCCAGCGTGCACGGCTTTCTGCGCACCTACGGCCTGGAGCGCGAGGTCAAGCTCAACATCGAGCAGAACCATGCCCTGCTGGCCGGCCATACCTTCGAGCACGAGATCGCGCTGGCCTGCGCGCTCGGCGTGTTCGGCTCACTCGACATGAACCGCGGTGACGAGCTGCTGGGCTGGGACACGGATCAGTTCCCGCACAACCTGCCGCAGGTGGCGCTGGCGCTGTACCACGTGTTGCGTGCCGGCGGCATCGGCATGGGTGGCCTCAACTTCGACGCCAAGCTGCGCCGCCAGTCGATCGACCCCGATGACCTGGTGTGGGCGCATGCCGCGGCCATGGACCTGTGCGCGCGTGCCCTGCTGGTGGCCGAGAAGATGGTCGTCGACGGCTCGCTGCAGCGCCACGTGGACAACCGCTATGCCGGCTGGGAGACCGAACGCGGCCGCGCCATGCTCGACGGCCGGCTGTCGCTGGAGACGCTGGCCGAAGAGGTCACCGGCAAGGGCCACGAGCCGCAGCCGCGCTCGGCGCGGCAGGAGCGCCTGGAGCATCTGGTGGCCAGCTATTTCTGAGTCCCCTGCAGGCGGGTCGCCTGCGAATCCCAACGAGGAGAGCAACAGATGAAGACCGTTCGCAACGCGCGGCTGATGCGCAGGACGATGATCGCAGCGCTGGTGACGACGCTGGGCTGTTCTTCCGCCGCCTTCGCGCAGAAGAAGACGCTGGCCTTCGTGGTCAACGGCGCATCGGACTTCTGGAAGATCGCCGAGGCCGGAGTCAAGAAGGCTCAAGGCGAGCTGCCGAACTACAACCTGCAGTTCAAGTACCCCGAGCAGGCCGCCGCCGCCGTGCAGCAGCGTGTGATGGAAGACCTGGTGGCCGCCGGCGTGGCCGGCATCATGGTGTCGTCGGTCGATCCCAAGAACCAGACCGACGGGCTGAACAAGGTGGCCGGCCAGACGCTGCTGTTCACCACCGACTCCGACGCGCCCAAGTCCAAGCGCGTGGCCTACATCGGCTCGTCGAATGTCGAGCTCGGCAAGGATGCCGGCAAGCTGATGCTCAAGGCGCTGCCGCAAGGCGGCAAGTGCATCGGCTTCGTCGGGCTGCCGGGCGCCGACAACGCACGCGAGCGCATCGAGGGCGTGCGCGAAGTGATCAAGGGCTCCAAGGTGCAGCTCACCGACGTGCGCGGCGACGAGATCGACCAGGGTCGCGCCAAGCGCAACGTGGAAGATGCGCTGGCCGCCAACCCCGACGTGGCGTGCCTGGTGGGCTTCTATTCGTACAACACGCCGCGCATCTACGAGGTGCTCAAGGAGACCGGCAAGCTTGGCAAGATCAAGGTCATCGGCTTCGACGAAGACCCGATCACGCTGGGCGGCGTGAAGGAAGGCAGCATCGTCGGCACCGTGGTGCAGCAGCCGTTCGAGTGGGGCTACAAAGGCATGAAGCTGATGGCCGGCTACCTCGAGGGCAAGAAGGCCGGCGTGCCGAAGGACGGCATCATCATCGTGCCGGGCAAGGTGATCGAGAAGGGCAACGTCGATGCCTTCACCGCCGATCTGAAGAAGATGATGGGCAAGTGAGCCGCCGCCGGGCCGCCCCAAGGCGGCTCGCTCCCCCTCGGGGCCGAGCCCGGACGGGAACAGTCCAGTGGACTGTTCCCGCCTGGCGAGGGGTTGGCCGCTTGCGGCCGACGCGCCCTGCAAGGGAAGCGAGCGCAGCGAGCAAGGGGGCACAATGAACTCGGCAGCGCCCGACTCGTCGCAGCCGTTCCTCGAGCTGATCGACATCCGGAAGACCTATCCGGGTGTGGTGGCGCTCGATGCCGTGAGCCTCGCCGTGCGCCGCGGCGAGGTGATCGGCCTGGTCGGCGAGAACGGCGCCGGCAAGTCCACCCTGATGAAGGTGCTGGGCGGCGTGGTCGCTCCCGACGCCGGCACGCTGCGCACGGACGGCATCGAGCGGCCTGCCTTCACCGTGAAGGAGTCGCTCGCGGCCGGCATCGCGTTCGTCCACCAGGAGCTCAACCTGTTCGAGAACCTCGATGTCGCCGCCAACGTCTTCATCGGCCGCGAGATGCTGCGCGGCGGCTGGATGAAGCTGGTGGACACGCAGGCGATGCACGCGCGCGTGCGGCCGCTGCTCGACCGGCTGGGCTGCGACTTTCGCGCCGATGCGCTGGTCGAGGACCTGTCGCTCGCGCAGCGCCAGCTGGTGGAGATCGTCAAGGCGCTGTCGCTCGAAGCGCGCCTGGTGATCATGGACGAGCCGACCTCGAGCCTGACCATCACCGAGACCGAGCGCCTGCTGCGCGTGATCGCCGGCCTCAAGGCCGACGGCGTGAGCGTGATCTTCATCTCGCACCGGCTGCACGAGGTGGAGCGCTGCGCCGACCGCGTGGTCGTGCTGCGCGACGGCCGCGTCGCCGGCGAGCTGCAGCGCCACGAGATCGATCACGCCGCGATGATCCGGCTGATGATCGGCCGCGAGCTCAAGGGCATCTACATTCCGCCGGGGCGCGCCCCGGGCGGCGAGGCGCTCGGCGTGAGCGGCGCGCGCACCGCGCTGTACCCCGAGCGCACGATCGAGCTGAGCGTCCGGCAAGGCGAGATCCTGGGCCTGGCCGGCCTGGTGGGCGCCGGCCGCACCGAGCTGGCACGCGCGCTGTTCGGCATCGACCGGTTGCTGGCGGGCAGCGTGCGCATCGACGGCGCGCCCGTGCGCGCGCATACGCCGCGTGCGGCGATCGAGCGCGGCCTGTACTTCGTGCCGGAAGACCGCAAGCGCTCGGGGCTGCTGCTCGACGTGTCGATCGCCGAGAACATCTCGCTGCCCAATTTGCGCGCGTTCGCGCGCCGCGGAATCGTGGACACCGATGAAGAGCGGCGCAACGCGTTACGCCAGAAGCGCGAGCTGAACATACGTGCACCCGGCGTGGCCAGCGCGGCCGGCCAGCTCTCGGGCGGCAACCAGCAGAAGGTGGTGCTCGCCAAATGGCTCTCGATGAAGCCCCGCGTGATGGTGCTCGACGAGCCCACGCGCGGCATCGACGTGGGCAGCAAGAACGACACCTATGCGCTGTTGCGCACGCTGGCCGACGCGGGCGTGGCGATCCTGATGATCTCGTCGGACATGGAAGAAGTGATCGGCGTGTGCGACCGCATCGCGGTGATGCACGAGGGACACATCAGCGGGCTGCTCGAACGTGCGCAGTTCAGCGAGCAGAATGTGCTGCGGCTTGCGGTTGGAGGATCGTTGACGTGATCTTCAAGAAGGACATCGGCCTCCTGGTCCTGATCCTGGTGGTGGGAACGATCGTCGCGGTGATCAACCCGCGTTTCCTGCTGCCGGCCAACATCTCGAACACCGCGAACCAGGTGGGGCTGTTCGGCATCATCGCGATCGCGCAGGCGTTCGTCATCCTCACCGGCGGCATCGAGCTGTCGGTGGGTGCGATCGTGGCGCTGCTCGGCGTGCTGTTCATCGACCTGATCGTCAACCTCGAGGTGCACTGGGCGCTCGCGACGCTGATCGTCATCGGCGCCGGCGTGCTGATGGGTTTGGTGCACGGCGTGCTGGTGGCCAAGCTCGGGCTGCAGCCGTTCATCGTCACGCTGTGCGCGCTGCTGATCTACCGCGGCACCGCGCGCTACTACACCGAGGACGCCACCGTCGGCTTCGGCTTCGGCGCCAGCTTTCCGATGCTGGAGTGGCTCACGGCCGGCCGCTCCGAGATCTTTGCGCCGCTGGCGCGCCTGTTCGGCCACGACGGGCCTACCCTCGCGGTGCCGCACTCGCTGATCGTGCTGGCCATCGTCACCGTGATCGCCGGCGTGGTGCTGCACCGTTCGGTGCTCGGTCGCTACCTGTTCGCGATCGGCAAGAACGAGGAGGCAGCGCGCTACTCGGGCATCGCCACCGGGCGCATCACGATCGCGGCCTACGTCATCTGCTGCGCGCTCACCGCGGTGAGCGCGATCCTGTTCGCGATGTACACGCGCTCGATCTCGCCGGCCGTGCACGGCAACTTCTACGAGCTGTACGCCATTGCCGCGGCGGTGCTGGGCGGCTTCTCGCTGCGCGGCGGCGAAGGCTCGATCCTCGGCGTGGTGCTCGGCACGATCCTGCTGCAGATCCTGCAGAACCTGGTCAATCTGCTCGGCATCCCGAGCTCGCTGAACTTTGCGGTGATGGGCTCGGTGATCCTGCTCGGCGTGCTGGCCGACCGGCAGCTGTCGCGCTACCGGCAGCGCACGGTGGCGCACGCGGCGCGCGCGCCCGAGGTGTCGAAACAGGCGCGCGAGACGGCATGACGATGAAGCCAGACCCCTTGATCCTGGTGACCGGTGCCACCGGCAAGGTCGGCCGCACCTTCATCGACCGTTTGCTCGCCGACCGCGCCTTCGCGCACTGGCATGTGCGGGCGTTGTGCCACTCGCGTCTGCTGCCGCCGCGCGAGCGCATGGAGCCGGTGCGCGGCGCGATGCAGGATCGCAGCGCGGTGCAGCGCGCGCTCGACGGCGTGACGCACGTGCTGCACCTGGCCACCTGCAAGGAGACGCCCGACGATGCGATGGACGTCGCGGTCAAGGGCTTGTTCTGGCTGCTCGAGGGCTGCCGCGAGAGCGCCAGCTTCCGCCAGTTCATCCTGATCGGCGGCGATGCCGCGGTCGGGCACTTTCACTACCCGCACCCGGTGCCGGTGGTGGAGACCCAGCCGCCGAGTGCCTATCCGGGCTGTTATGCGCTTTCAAAAGTGCTCGAAGAGGTGATGCTGCAGCAGTACCAGATCCAGTACGACTTCAACGGCTGCTGCCTGCGCGCGCCGTGGATCATGGAGAAGGACGACCTGCGCTGTCACCTGAGCTTCGGTACCGACGTGTTCGGCGCGCCGCGCTGGTGCGACCTGGTCGGCGCCGAGGCGGCCGCCGGGCACGTCGCCGCCGGTGCCGTGCCGGTGTTGCTCGACGCATCGGGCGCTGGTGTGTTGCGCAACTTTGTGCACGTGGACGATCTGGTCGACGCGATCCTGGCCGCGCTCGATCACCCGCGGGCGCGCCGGCAGCTGATGAACGTGTGCATGGACGAGCCGCTGGACTACCTGCGCGTGGGCCAGCACCTGCAGCGCACGCGCGGGCTGCCGCTGGTGCCGGTGCGCGAGCGCTACCACTCCACCTGGCTCGACAACAGCAAGGCCAAGTTCCTGCTCGGCTGGCGGCCGCGTTATGACATGGAGCGGTTGGTCGAGTCGGCGTGGAGCTACCAGCGCGCTGCCGACGATCCGCGCAAGATCTGGTACCCCGGGTAGCTGCGCAGAAGAACTGCGGGCGCAATTCTTCAGCGCAGCAGCGGTGCGTCCGCGCGCAGCAGACCCTCGTGCACGAGTTGCTGCCACAGCGCCGGCGGGATGGGGTGCGACAGGCTCGCCGCGTTGCCGCGCACCTCGTCGGGCGAGATGCCGCCGGGCAGCACGCACACCATCGCCGGGTGCCGCAGCGGAAACTGCAGCGCCGCGTCGCGCAGCGCCACGCCGTGCGCGGCGCACACGCGTTCGATCGCTGCCACGCGCTGCAGGATCGCTGGCGGCGCCGGATCGTAGTTGTAGAACGCACCGGGCCGCGCGCCGGTGGCGAGGATGCCGGAGTTGAACGGCCCGCCGACGATCACGCCCATGCCCTGGCGCTGCACGAGCGGCATGAACGAATCCAGCGACTCCTGCTCCAGCAGCGTGTAGCGCCCGGCGAGCAGGAACAGGTCCACGTCGCTGTGGCGCGCCACCGTCTCCGACACCTGCCACTCGTTGACGCCGATGCCGATCGCCGCCACCACGCCCTGGCTGCGCAGGCCGGTCAGCGCGCGCACGCCGCCGTCGAGGAACTCGCGCGTGCGCTGCGCGCTGGCCTCGGCGCTGCCGTGCGTGAAGCGGTCGATGTCGTGGCACAGCACGATGTCCACGCGGTCCAGGCCCAGGCGCTCGAACGAGGCGTCCAGCGAGCGCATCACGCCGTCGTACGAGTAGTCGTACACCACGCGGCGTGACGGCACCTCGAAGAACTTGCCGATGCCCTCGCGCTCGCCGGGCGCGCAACGCTGCAGCAGGCGGCCGATCTTGGTGGACAGCAGGTACTGCTCGCGGGGACGCTCGCGCAGGTAGGCGCCCAGGCGCGTCTCGGCCACGCCCAGGCCGTACAACGGCGCGGTGTCGAAGTAGCGCACGCCGCTGGCCCAGGCGGCCTGCAGCGTCTGCAGCGCCTGCGCGTTGTCGATCGCTCGGTACAGGTTGCCCAGCGGCGCGGTGCCGAAGCCCAGCGCTGTGAACGTCAGGCGCCGGCCCGAGCGGCTGGTGAACTCACGCTGCGGCAGCGGCGTTGAGTCAGTTTGCGGCAGCGGTGCTGTATCGGTCTGCATCATCGGCGGCGTGTCAGTCGACGAAGAATAGCGCCGGTATCGGCCCCATCGACACGATGGCAGGATCGATCGGCGTGCTGCGCTAGGCTTGCCGCATGGTGGCCAACCGGCTCAGCGCCCGTCTCGGTGGCGCATGGAAGGTTCGCGCGCTGGGCGCCAGCAGCTTCTGCGACACCTGGCGCGCCGAGGGTGCGGCCGAGGCGCTGTTCGTCAAGAGCACATCGCAGACGCGCGCCGACGTGCTGCAGGCCGAAGCCGATGGCCTCGCCGCACTGGCGGCCACACGCCGCATCCGTGTGCCGGCCGTCGCCGCTTGCTGGAACGATGCCGACAGCGCGCTGCTCGCGCTCGAATGGCTCGACTTCGCGCCGCAGGAATCACGCGGCTTCGGTGCCCGCCTCGGCCACGCGCTGGCGGCGCTGCACCATGCGCCGGCGCCGGGCGACGGCCGCTTTGGCTGGTCGCGCGACAACTGGCTCGGCGGCACACCGCAGCGCAACCGCTGGAGCGCGCAAGGCGGGCGCGACGGCTGGATCGCCTTCGTGGGGCAGCAGCGCCTGCTGCCGCTGGCCCAGTGCCTGGCCGCGCCGCTGCCGCACGCGGTGCAGCAGGTGGTCTCCGCGTTGCCGAGCCTGTTCGACGACGGCCACGTGCCGCGACCGGCGCTGATCCACGGCGACCTGTGGAGCGGCAACTGGGCCTGCCTGCGCAGCGGCGAGCCGGTGATCTTCGACCCTGCCGTTTCGGTGAGCGATGCCGAGGCGGAGCTGGCGATGATGGAGCTGTTCGGCGCGCCGCCGGCCGGCTTCTGGCCGGCGTATTGCGAGCGCGCGTCGCTGGCCGAGGGTTATGCGCGGCGCCGGTCGGTGTACCAGCTCGTGCATCTGCTCAACCACACGCGGCTGTTCGGCGGCGGCTATGCGCGCCAGGCGCTGGCGCTGTGCGAATCGATCTGCGGCTGAGCCGCTGGCGGCGCGGGAAATCCGGACCGCTCACGCGCATGGCCCCGCAGCGCTTGGGCGATCCGCCGAGCCTGCCGAGGCATGGCCTCGTTGGGTGCGCCGATCACCAGCGTGCCGCCGCTTCACCCGCCGCGCGTGTGGCCGGCACGATCGCCCTCGCCCGCCTCGCCGCCATCGTCTGCGAGCTCGTCGACGTGGTCCGGCACGATGTCGGGCCCTTCGGTGTCCTCCACGTCGCCGATCGCCGACGCACGCTCGCCGGTGCCTTGTGCGTCGCTGGTGCTGCGACGGTGTGCCGGCAACGAGCCGAGCTCAGCGGGGTTGTCGGGGCCGGTGGACATGCGGCGCTGGTGCTGCACGTCGCTGCCGCTGTCGGTGCTGTCGCTCGGTCCGAGCGCATCGACGTCGGTGCCGCTCGGGAGCGTCGGCACCCGCTCGCCGCCCTGGATGCTGCTGGTGGCCATGCGGGACTCCTGTTGGGTGGTGTTCGCACCAGCCTCGCGCGCGGCGAACTCGATGTCTGTAGGACGATGCCGCATGCGTGTCACAGCGCCATCAACACGACACCGGTGCCCGCCAGCGCCGCCGTCCACACCTGGCGCGCCGCCGCGCCGCTCAACAGGCGCGGATGGGCCGCGGCGCCGCGGCACACGCCGCCGGCGACGAGCCCCGTGGTCAGCAGCATCGCCGCGCTGTGCACGACCACGGCACCCAGGGCCAGCAGCAACGACCCCGACGCCGTGATCTCGCGCGCCGGACCTTGCGACGCACACAGCGGCACCAGCGCCGGCACCAGCATCAAGCCGGCGCCGTGCGCGGTGGCCATCAGGAACGACCACAGCACCAGGCCGGCACGGCCGGCCTGCGCGCGCATCGGCACCCAGCGATCCACGCCGTGCACCAACCGGTACGACGCGGCGCCCACGAGCAGCGCACCGGCCAGGCTCTGGAACAGCGCGCGGTCGAATGCCATCCCCTGCGCCACCACGCAGGCCACCACCGCCACCGAGGCCGCGTGCCCGACCGCGATCGGCAGCAACGCGCGGCGCGCCTGCGCCGCATCGCCCGCACGCACGCCGCTGGCAGCGGCAAACATCCAGCCGTTGGCCGGGCTCAACCCGTGCAGCGCGCCGAGCCCGGCAACGGCCAACCACGGCCAGAGGCTTGCCATCGCAGCCGCTCGATCAGCCGTGCGACGTGCAGGCCGGGCAACCCGGGGCCGGCTGCGGCTCGTAGCGGTCGTGGTGGCGCACCCACTCCATCTTGTACGGCACGTCGCGCTCGTTGCGGCCCAGCGGCGTGAGATCGAGCAGGTGGTAGGTGCCCATCATCACTTCGACGCCGCGCCGGTAGGTGGAGTAGGTGTGGAAGACCTGGCCCGCGTCATCCTTGTAGAACACGCTGATGCCGGGCAGCTCCTCCGACTCGAACGCCTGCGGGCCGTAGTTGTAGGTGACCCGGTTGGCCGCCTGCTCCGCGGGCGTGAAGCTGACGCCGTAGTCGAAGTTGAACTCGTTGCCGTTCGACGACACCCACTCGAAGCGCCAGCCCATGCGCTGCTGGAAGCGCAGGATCTCGGCCAGCGGTGCGCGCGAGATCGCGACGAACGTGGTGTCGCGGTGCGCCAGGTGGATCGTCATGCCATCGGCGTGGTCGGCCATGTAGGAGCAGCTCGGGCAGCCCTGCTCCCAGCCCGGGCCCAGCATGAAATGCTGCACCAGCAGCTGGCGTCGGCCGGCGAACAGGTCCGACAACGTGCGCGGGCCCTTGGCGGTGTGAAACACGTAGTCCTTGTCGACGCGCACCCACGGCAGCGCACGGCGCTCGCGGGCGATCTGGTCGCGCAGGTGGGTCAGCTCGCGTTCGTGCGCGAGCAGCGTCTTGCGCTCGGCGAGCCAGCGCTCGCGCGGGACCACGGCATGGTTTGCAGTGTTCGGATGGGCGGTCGGGGTGTTCATGGTCTGCTCCTGGTTTCGCGGCGCGTGAGGACCATGCGCCGTCGAGTCCAATCTAGGTGAACGGCCGCGAACCTGGGAGTAACAAGATCGTCGTGAATTGGCTCCGGCCGGTGCTGCGCACCTTCACTTCGCTGACGCGAAGTTGGACTCGCCGCAGCGGCCTCGCGGCCGCTGCGGCGCGGAGCGCGCGATCAGGCCGCGCGCAGCCGACGCAGCTCCTCGGCATGGAGCGCGGCCTCCTCGGCCATGGCGCGTTCCGTGGCGCGTTCATCGATTGCGCGCGCCAGATCCTGCGCGAGCGCTGAACCATCCCGCGGTCAGCGTCTTGCAGGCTTGCGCGGCCGCCGCACGGCGCGCACCTTGCCGCTCTCGCCGCCGCCGCAGTAGAACAACTCGGCGCCGTCGGACTCCAGGCCGCTCACGCCGGTGCCCGCCGGCATCTGCAGGCGCTCCAGCACGGCGCCGTTGTGCGGGTCGATGCGGCGGATGTCGCTCTCGTCGCCTTCCCAGGTGCCGTGCCACAGCTCGCCGTCGACCCAGGTGACGCCGGTGACGAAGCGGTTGCACTCGATCGTGCGCAGGATGGCGCCGGTGTTGGGATCGATCTGATGGATCTGGCGGCTGCGGTATTGCCCGACCCACAGGCTGCCTTCGGCCCAGGCCAGGCCCGAGTCGTTGCCATTGCCGGGCGCCGGGATCGTGGCGACGACGTCGCCGCTGGCCGGGTCGATCTTGTCGATGCGCGCCTCGGCAATCTGGTAGAGGTGCTTGCCGTCGAACGCGGTGCCCGCGTCGCACGCACGCTCCAGCGCACGCACGGTGCGCCCGCTCGCGGGGTCGATCGCCATCAGCCTGCCGTCGGTGGCGGCCCACACGTGCTCGCCGTCGTGCGTGACGCCGTGGATGTTCTTCGCGCCGTCGAACGGTCCGTATTCGCGAACGATCTCGGCGGACCGCGCAGGCGATGGGTGGTTTTGTGTCGTGCTCATGGTCTTGCTCCTTTGTGGCGCCTTGAAAGCGTCGGCGCCCTCAAAGGCAATCTACGTGAGCGGCAGCGCAGCGGGGAGTAACAAGATCGTCGTGAATCCTGACAGCGGTGCGCTGAGCCAGCGCTGCGAGCGGCCGCGCCCGATCGAGCGCACGCGCTGTGCCGCCTGCAGTTCCACCAGCGCGCGTTGCACGCTGCGCTGGCTCGCATCCAGCGCCAGCGCCAGCGCCGAGGTGCTCCAGGCCGCGCCGTCGGCCAGAAGCGCGAGCAGCGAGGCCTGGTCGCCGTCGATCGGCGGCATCAGCACGGCCACCTGGCGCTCGCGCTGCGGCACGAGTGCGAAGCCGCGTTCCGTGGCCTCGATGCGCGCCAGCGGCTTGGCAAGCGCACGCAGGCGGCCGATCTCCACGCGCAGGCGGGCGCGATGCGTCTCGTCGGGCCGGCGCGTGCGGAACGCACGTTCGATCAGCAGGTTGCGATTCACATCGGCCGGCCAGGCCTCGGCGAGCGTGCGTGCCAGCGTGAACAGGATGGGCCGCCGCGCCAGCGGCACCCAGGTGTCGGCGGCTCGCAGGCCGTGGCGCAGCGCGTCGAGCACCAGCACGTGCCGATCGCGCAGCAAGGCCTCGACCGCATCCAGCCGCAGCGGCAGGTCGTGGCCGAAGCGCCGCGCTGCAGGACGTTCGAGCGTGGCGCGCGCTTCGGCCACCTCGTTGATCAGCGCCGCCACGCCGGAGCGATGGGCGGCCGCCTGCGCGCGTGCCAGTGCCGCACCGGCGGCGGCGGTGCGCAGCGTGCGCAGTGCCACCTCGGCCGCGGCCATCTCGGCCACCGCGATCATCGATTGCGGCAAGCCGCGCAGATCGATCCGTTGCACCGACGATGCGGCCTCGTCGAGCCGGCCCAGCAGCAGCAGGCGGCGGACCGCGATCAATCGGGCATGCGATGCGTTGGCATGATCGGCGCGCTCGTCGAGCGCAGCCGCCGCATTGAGCAAGGCACGCGGCGAGCCGCCCAGATCGCGCATCGCCAGCGCCACCTCGGCCTCGGCGACCACGCAGCGCGCACGCAACAGCGCTTCATGCGCACCGAACCCGCGCGCCGCGCGCCGCAGCAGCTCGCGCGCACGCGGGTGGTCGCCGAGCTGCGCCATGGCGATGCCGCGCAGCGCCAGCGCCGGTGGGTCTTCGCGCAGGCTCACGCGCTTGAGCGCACCGATCGCGTCGCCGGTGCCGAGCGCGCGCGCGGCGGCGGCGATCAATGAATCCATGCGCGCAGGTTACTGCACGCTGCCGCGGTATAAGCCTGGGCATGCTCGCCGCCAGGGACCGCGTCACGATGTGCTTCGCCCACGGCGCCTACCGCATGGCGCAGCGTTTTGCGCTGCGCGACACCGGCATCGCGCACATCGAGGTGCGCACACCCGAGGAGCTGGCGCGGTACCTGCCCGAGGCCGACGTGCTGGTGGTCTCCGGGCTGTGGAACAACAACCTCGTCGCCAACGCACCCAAGCTGCGGTTCATCCAGTCGATCAGCGCGGGCACTGACCAGTACGACAAGGCGCTGCTGCGTGAGCGCGGCATCCGACTGGCCAGTGCCGCGGGCGTCAACGCCGAGGCGGTGGCCCAGCACGCGATGGCGCTGATGCTGGCGCTGTTCAGGCGACTGCCCGAGGCACGCGACAACCAGCATGCCAGGCGTTGGCGCCCGATGATTGGCGACATCGCAACACGCGAGGACCAGCTCACCGGCAAGACGCTGCTGATCGTCGGCATGGGGCGCATCGGCGGTCGGCTGGCGCGCCTGGCCAGGGCTTTCGAGATGCGCGTGATCGCCACCAAACGCGACCCTTCCACCGGCGCGGACGGCGCCGACGCCGTGCACGGCAACGACCGCTTGCAGGAGCTGTTGGGCCAGGCCGATGTGGTGGCCCTGACCTGTCCGCTCACGCCCGAGACCGAGCAGCTGATCGACGCCGCCGCGCTGGCCGCGATGAAGCCGAGCGCGTATCTCGTCAACGTGGCGCGCGGCCGCGTGGTGCATGAGCCGGCACTGATCGAGGCGCTGCAGCAGCGGCGCATCGCGGGCGCCGGACTCGACGTGACCCACGAGGAGCCGCTGCCGGCCACGTCACCGCTGTGGACGATGCCACAGGTGCTGATCACGCCGCACAGCGCCGGCGAGACGCAGCGCTACGAGGACGCGGTGATCGACATCCTGCTCGAGAACCTGGCGCGGCTGTGGAGGGGCGAGACGGTGTTGAGAAACCAGGTTGTGTGAGTCGCGACGGACTACACGTCAAGCGTGTAGACCCGTGCCGCCTTGCGTTCGGCGGCACTGTGCCCGGCCAGCGCGTGATCCCACTCCGGACCTTCGGCGCCGATCACCGGCACCAGGCCCTGTGTCATCACGGTGACCTCCTCGGTGCTGGCGTCGAACTCGCCCACCTGCTCGCGCGTCTCCACAAAGAGCCGGGCCGCGACGCTGCCGCCGGACTCGATCACGACGAGATAGCGCGCGGCCTTGCGGGTGGGCGTGTCGGTGTGCCGGCGCGGCACTTCATTGCCGAAGACCTGTGCCATAAGGCCATCTTGCCATCGCAGGCCCGCCGACTCGTCGGTGGTGCCATCGCCCTCATGCAACCGCATGCGCCGCCCGCCGCGGCCGGTGCACCGTCACCAGGTACAACAGCCCCAGCACCAGCAGGTTGGCCACGCCGCCCGCCGATGCGTTGGCGAACGACGGCCCATAGCTGCCGCACAGGTCAAAGAACAGGCCACCCTGCCAACCGCCCAGCGCCATGCCGAACCAGGCAAAGAACATCACGACGCCGATCGACAGGCCGGTGCGCTGCGGCGGCGAATACTCGCGCGCACACAGGATGAACGCCGTCATCGCGCCGCTGAACACCAGCCCGAACGCGGCCGACAGCAGATACAGCTCGGCGCGCGTCTGCATCAACGGGAACAGCACCGCCAGCGCGGTCTGCCCGCCCGACGCGACGATGTAGCTCTGCAGGTTGCCCACGCGGTCGGCGAGCCGTCCGAACGCCAGGCGTCCCGCCATGCCGCACACCATCATCGTGGCCAGCAGCCCGGCCGACTCGCGTCCGCCGAGCCCCAGGTCAGACCCCAAGGCAGCCACGTGCACGATCGGCGTGGCCATGCAGACGCAGCAGAACAGCACGGCCACGCACAGCCACGCGAGCAGCCACGAGGGCTTCGCACCGAAGCGCTGCGCCGCCGGTGCCACCGCGGGCGCGCTGCCGGCCGGCGACGGCGGCGGGTTGCGGATCCGCAGCGCCATCGGAATCATGATCGCCAGCGACAGCACGCCGAGCGCCATGTAGGCCTGGCGCCAGTCGAGCGCCATCACCAGGTGCCGCGCCAGGAACGGCATCACACCCTGGCCGAACGCGCCGCCGGCCGACACGATGCCGATCGCCAGCCCCGGCCGGCGCGGCATCCACAGCGCGGCCACGCTGTTGAGCGGCGCCATGATGGCGCCGAGTCCGAGCAGGCCGAGCAGCGCGTGGTACAGGTACAGCTCGGCCGTGCTGTGCAGCGTCGACAGCAGCAGGAACGCGATGCCGGGCGCGAGCGCGCCGCACAGCACCACGCGGCGGATCGGCATGCGGTCGGCAAAGTGGCCCATGACGACCCCGCCGATGCCGGTGCCAAGCGTGGCGATCGCGTAGGCCAGCGACAGGTCGGCGCGCGGCCAGTGGAACTCCATGCCCAGCGGCAGCAGGAACACCGCGATGTTGTTGATCGCGCCGAAGCCCATCATCACCATCACCGTGCAGGCGCCCACCATGGGCCAGGCCGCGCGCTGTGCGTGCTCGGGCGGGCGCTGCGGCTCGGTCATCGCGGGGCTCCTTGAGGTCGTGGCGAGGCGGCGTGCGCGGTCGCACGGGCTCGATGCCGGTTCCACGCGCTTTGTCCCGCCGTCCGGCCACCCGCGATCGCGGCGTTTAAGCTGCGCCGCGTGCGCACCCGCGACGTCGTCGAACTGCTCCTGCTCAGCGTGTTGTGGGGGGCGGCCTACCTCTTCATGCGCGCGGCCGTGCCCGCGTTCGGCCCGGGGCCGCTGATCGCGCTGCGCATGGCCATCGCCGCGGCGGTGCTGTTGCCGCTGCTGGTGTGGCGCGGTGGTGTCACGCAGCTGGCGGCGCATCCGGTGGCGCTGCTGGTGCTGGCGCTGCCGTTCACGGCGCTGCCGTTTCTGCTGCTCGGCTTCTCGGCGCAACACCTGACGGCAGGCCTGTTGTCGGTGCTCAACGCGACCGCGCCGCTGTTCGCCGCGCTGCTGGCGCACTTCATGTTCCACGAGCGCCTGGGCCGTTGGCGCAGCGCGGGGCTGGTGATCGGCTTTGCCGGCGTGGCACTGCTCACCGCGGGCAGCGGGTCGTTGCGCTCCGCCGACGGACTGCTCGCCGTGGTTGCCGTGCTGGTGACATCGGCGCTGTGGTCGGTGGGCGCCAATTTCACGCGCCGCCGGCTCGGCGGCATGGACAGCCTGGCACTCACCGTGGGCAGCCTTGCCGTCGCCAGCATGGCGGTGGCTCCGCTGGCGGCGCTCACGTGGCCGGCGCAGCAGCCGCCGCTGCGCGCCTGGATCGAGGTGGTGTTTCTCGGCGTGGCCAGTTCCGGCCTGGGCTTCCTGCTGTACTACCGACTGCTGCGGCGCATCGGCCCCGTGCGGGCGATGTCGGTGACCTTTCTGAATCCGGTGGTGGCGCTGATCGCCGGCGCGCTGTACCTGGGCGAAAGCGTCACCTGGCAGACGCTGGCCGGCGCAGCGGTGGTGCTGCTGGGCACCGCGCTGTCGCTCGGCCTGTGGCCGCGCCGCTCCGGGGTGTGAACCGAGCCTAAGGCGTCAGCACCACCCGCCCCACCACCTTGCCGGCGCGCAGGTCGCCGAGCGCGTCGCTCACCTCGTCGAGCGGGCGCGCGCGGATCGGCACCGGCGGCATGCCGGTGCGGTTGACCAGCTCGAGCAGCTCGGCAAGGTCGCCGTGGCTGCCCACGTAGGAGCCGCGCAGCGTCATCGCGCGCAGCGGCAGGAACGGCGTGGGCACGGTGTAGTCGCCGCCGAACAGCCCCACCACGACAACCGTGCCGCCCTTGGTGATGCACGCGGTGGCGAGGTTCACGGTCTGGCTCGCGCCGACGAAATCGATCACGGCCCAAGCGCCGCCGCCGGTGGCCGCCTGGATCTGCTTGACCGCATCGGGCGCGGCACCGTCGATCGCGAGCGTGGCGCCGGCCGCGAGCGCAGCGTCGCGCTTGGCGGCATCGATGTCGACCGCGATGACCTCGCGCGCGCCCATCTTGCGTGCCAGCGCCACGCCCATCAGGCCGACGCCGCCGGCGCCGATGATGACCAACGGCTCCTGCCGCAGCGTGTCGGCCACTTTCTTCAGCGCCGAGTAGGCGGTGACGCCCGAGCAGGCCAGCGGCGCCGCGTCGCGCGGGCTCAGCGTGCCGATCTCGAAAAGATGCCGAGCATGCGGCACCAGCAGGTGAGTGGCATAACCGCCTTGCGTGTAGACGCCGATCGACTGCGGCTTGACGCACAGGTTTTCATCGCCGCGCTTGCAGACCTTGCACTGCCCGCACCCGATCCACGGGTTGACGAGGCGCACGTCGCCCACTTTCACGCCACTGGCCTCGGGCCCGAGCGCGATCACCTCGCCGACGTTCTCATGACCCATCGTCAGCGGCAGCGTGATGCCGCGCTGCATCAGGTTGAGCCGCTTGCCGCCGCCGATCTCGTAGTAGCCGTCCCAGATGTGCAGGTCGGAGTGGCACACGCCGGCCGCCAGCACCTTCAGCAGCACCTGCGTGCCCTGCGGCACCGGCACATCGCTGTCGGCCAGCTTGAGCGGCGCGCCGCACTCGCAAACCTGGTAGCTGCGCATTCTCATCGCGAGTCTCCTGAACGTGGTGGTTTTCAGCCGGGCACCTTCAGCGGATCTTGGCCGACTCCGCCTCCATCTGCGTGACCAGCGCGTCGAGCTGGTCGATCACCGACTGGATGGTCGCACGCTGCGTCAGGTCGACGCCGGCCTTCTTCAGCTGCGCCATCGGATGGTCGTTGCCGCCGCTCTTGAGGAGCGTGAGGTAACGCTCGGTGGCCGCCTTGCGCGCCTGCGGCGTGCCGCTTGTCATGGCGCGGAACAGCTGCGCCGACGACGCGAAGCAGGTGGCGTACTGGTATACGTAGTACGGCGCGTTGTAGAAGTGCGAGATGCGCGCCCAGGTGTTTGCATAGAAGTCGTCGAACACCACTGCATCGCCGTAGTACGAGCGCGCGGTGTCGGCGTAGACCTTGCGCAGCACGTCGGTGGTCACCGGCTGGTCGCGCTCCACCAGCTTGTGCACCTGCAGTTCGAAGTCGGCGAACATCACCTGCGTGTAGTAGGTGTTGACGATCGAATCGGCCGCATGCTGCAGCAGCAGGAAACGCTCCTTCGGGTCCGACGTGCGACGCAGCATCTCCTCGAGCAGGAAGCGCTCGTTGGTGGTGGAGGCCACCTCGGCGACGAAGATCGTGTAGTCGGAGGTCACGAACGGCTGGTTCTCCGACGACAGCACGGTGTGCATCGCGTGGCCGGCCTCGTGCGCAAAGGTGAACACCGAATCGAGCGTGTCGTTGTAGTTGAGCAGCAGGTACGGACCCACGCCGTACACGCCGGCGCTGTACGCGCCGCTGCGCTTGCCCGGCGTCTCGTAGACGTCGATGCGCCCGCCGCCGACAAAACGCCGGTAGCGCGATCCGTACTCCTCGCCGAGCGGTGCCACCGAGGCCAGCGCCAGGTTGCGCGCGGTCTCGTACGGATAGCTCTGGTCGCTCCTGTACAGCGGCAGCGATCCGTCGTAGGGGTGGTAGGTGTCCAGGCCGAGCAGCTTCTTGCGCAGCCGCAGGTAGCGCTGCAGCGGCGCGGTGCCGGCGCGCGTGGCTTCGATCAGCGTCTCCACCACCTCGCGCGGCACCGCGTTGGCGTGCAGCGCGGCGTCCAGCGTGGTGGGAAAGTTGCGCGCCTGCGCGATGAACCAGTCGCGCTGCAGCACGCTGTTGTACAGCGCGGCGTAGGTGTGGGCCGTCGCCGCGTAGGCCCCCACGTGCGCGGCGGCGGCCTTGGCCCGATCGGCCTGGTTGCGGTTGTTCTCCAGCAGCGCAAAGTAGTTGGCCGGCGACAGCGTGACGCTGCGCCCGTCGGACAGCGTGACGCTCGGGAACTTGATGTCCGAGGTGCTCAGTTCGGCATAGGCCTCGCGCGGTGTGTCGGCGAAGCGGCCGGCCAGCGACAGCAGCCGCTCGCCCTTCTCGTCGAGCGTGTGCGCCGCGCGGCGGTACACCTCCAGGATCGGAAAGCGATACGGCCCCAGCGCCTCAGTCTGCTCGAGCCAACGCTGCATCGTGGCCTGCGGCACGGTCAGCAGCTCGGGCGTGAACCACGCGGTGGCGACGTCGAACTTTGCAAACAGCGCACCCACGCGCTGAAAGCGCCCCGCCACCGCCTGGTCGCGTGTATCCACGTCGCGCTGCAATTGCGGATAGCGGTACAGACGGTATTGCAGCTTGCCGATCTCGTCGAAGGCGCGGTAGGCCTTGAGCACCGCATCGGGTCCGCTGTTCAAGGTGCCCTTGAGCGCGGCGAAGGCGTCGATCTTGGCCTGCATCTCGCGCATGCCGGCCTCCCACGCGTCCCAGTTGGGATAGATGGCGCTGAAGTCCCAACGGAACTCGGCCGGGATATCGGCCCGGTTGCGCGGCGCCGTGGCGGGGGTCTGGGCGGATGCGGAGACGGTCATGGCTGTGGCCAGCGCGACGAGCGGCCAGGCGAAGCGGTTTTTCATGGCGCCGATTGTGGCTCCGGCCGGCGCTTCGCGCCTTCACATCGCTGCGCGATATGAGCCTGCGCCGCAGCCTTCGTTGTGTCAGCGGCGCCCGCCGGGCGCTTCAACGGCGCGACAACACATCCAGCGCACGCTTCAGCGCGGCGGCGGCGGCGCGGTCGGGCACCAGAAAGAACAACAAGTCGCCCGGTGCCGTCAGCTGCAGCGCCTGCTCGGCGCTGTCGTCGGCCGATCCGGCATCGGCCACGTGGATGAAGCGCAGCGCGCCCTTGAAGCCGAGGTCGACCGAGCGCCGCGCCAGGGCGTCGAGCAGATCGCGCGCGGCGTCGCTGAGCCCGACGTCGGTGCCTCGGGCCACCACCTTGCCCTCGCCGATGCCGATCAGGAAACGTCCGCGCTCCGAGCTGCAGTCGAATGCGCTGCCGCCCGATGGCAGCACGAGGGGTTGCTTGACGAGGGGCACGCCTGCCGCAGCGGCAAGCGCGATGCCGGGCCATTGCCCCGCGCGGTCGGCCGGGCGTGGGAATGCCGGTTGCCCGCAAGCAGCCTCATCCATCGAGGAGTCGCGCGATGCAACAGTATCCGACCCACAGATCCATCAACACGCCGCTGCTGATCGTGGCGATCGGCGTGGGTGCCTTGTTGGCCTACGCGCTGTCTTCGCCGCGGCGCCGCACGGCGCTGGTGGCCGCCGGCCAGTCGGCGCTCGACGCCGGCTCGCGGTTGGTCAGCACCTCGGCCACGCGGCTGCGCGACATGCTGCCGGAGCCGACGCAGGAGTCGATCGGCCGCCTGTCAATGAGCGCCGAACAGGCTGCCGATGGCGCCATGAGCAGCGCCGCCGGCAAGCTGCATGCCGCGGTGGATCGCGCCAGCGACCTGATGCACCAGGCGGTGACGCGCGCGCGCCGGCTGCCGGGCCAGGCGCGCCGCGAGGCGCACGAGCAATGGAACGATCTGCACGACACCGCACACGCCGACGGCGCCGGCGCGCCGACGGCACGCGGGGTGATTCTTGCCGCAGCCGCGGTCGGCGCCGGCATGTATGCGCTGCAGCGTTACGGCGGCAGCGAGCGCCTGCGGCACAAGATCGGTGCCGACGAAAGCGGCACCATCAGCCTGGAACGCACGCTGTACATCAACGCCCCGATCGAGCAGGTGTTCGACTGCTGGGCCGACCACGAGAACTTCCCGCGCTTCATGTCCAACGTGAAGAGCGTGAAGCCGCTCGGCGGCGATCGTTCGCAGTGGACGGTGCGCGGGCCGGCGGGCATCGGTGTGCAGTTCCAGTCGGTGGCGCACATGCAACGCCCGAGCGAGCTGGCCTGGGAAAGCGAACCCGGCAGTACGGTGCACAACAGCGGCCGCGTGACGCTGGTGCCCGAAGGCAGCGGCACCCGCGTGGCGGTGCGGCTGGCTTACCGGCCCCCGGTGGGCGCGATGGGCCAGGCGGTGTCGTCCCTGCTGGGCGCCAACCCGAAGCAGGAGTTCGAGGACGACCTGGAGCGCATGAAGCAATTCATCGAAGGCCGTCGGATCGAGGCGTCGCCGGCGGCGCAGGCGTCGTCGATGTCCGCCGCGGGCTGAGCCTCGCGCCGCGCGCGGCCGCTGGGCCGTGCGCGGCAGTGACCGCGCCTCAGGGGCCGGCCTTGTCCACCTCGCCGTAGGCGTGGTTAAGCCACAGCTTCAGGCGCTGGCGTTCCATGATGCCCAGCACCGGGCCGGTGGTGGCCGACGTGGTGTTCTTCGCGGCCCAGAAGCTGCTGTTGCGCGCGTCGATCTTCTGCACCAGCGGGGTGTGCAGCTGCTTGAGGTCGATCACCTTGGCGCCAAGCGTGGAGGCACGCTCGAGCTGACCCGACTTCTCCAGCATCGTGAAATCGCTGCCGCGCAGCTGGTTGCGCACCACCACGTAGTGCACGCGGTGGCCAAACCGATCGAGCAGCTTGGCCAGCAGATCGATCGAGTCGCGGCCGCTGTCCATCACGTGCCAGTACTTGAGCGTGAAGCCCGAGATGTTGCCCATGTCGAGCACGCCGGACTCATCCATCCACTTGACCAGGGGATCGTGCGTCTGCGCGGCCAGGTCGACCAGCACGCGCACGCCGGCGCGCGCCAGCGCCGCCTCGACGATGCGGTCGAGCGCCTCGTACTGGTCGACCAGCGCCTCCGATGCGTAGTCGGAGTAGAAGCGCCGCAGCGACCCGTGCGAGCGGTCGGTGTCGAAACCGACGAAGGGCCACTCGCGGTCGATGAAGTACTGCGCCAGCACGCGCGCCATCATCGACTTGCCGACTCCGCCTTTTTCCCCGCCGATGAGGTGGATGACCGACGTGGCGTCTTGTTCGAGGGTGGGGATCTGCATGGCGATGGGGCGTGGCGCGGTGGCGAGGTGCTGAATTGTGCATGGCGCGGGTCGGACCTTGCCCGCGCCCTCGGGCCACTTGAGCGGTGCGGCGTCCCCCACGCCTTTGCAGAGCTCGGGCGGTTCGGCAGGCGAGGAACAGTCCGCAGGGACTGAGCCCGGACACGCGACAGCACCTGCGTGCTGTCGCGTGCCTGGCGAAGGGCCGCGCGCATGCAGGCGCGCGGCTGTTCCTCGTCCGGCCTTGCCCCACGCCCTCGCAGAGCTCGGGCGGTTCGGCAGGCGAGGAACAGTCCGCAGGGACTGAGCCCGGACACGCGACAGCACCTGCGTGCTGTCGCGTGCCTGGCGAAGGGCCGCGCGCCTGCAGGCGCGCGGCTGTTCCTCGTCCGGCCTTGCCCCACGCCCTCGCAGAGCTCGGGCGGTTCGGCAGGCGAGGAACAGTCCGCAGGGACTGTTCCTCGTCCGGCCTCACCCCTTGACGCACACCACCTGCTTCAGCGTGTGCACCACCTCCACCAGATCGCGCTGCGCTTCCATCACGGCGTCGATGTTCTTGTAGGCCGCCGGCGTCTCGTCGATCACGTCCTTGTCCTTGCGGCACTCCACGCCTTCGGTGGCGGCGCGGTGGTCGGCGAGCGTGAAGCGGCGCCTGGCCTCGCCGCGGCTCATCACGCGGCCGGCGCCGTGCGAGCACGACTCGAACGACTCGGGGTTCCCCAGGCCGCGCACGATGTAGCTGCGCGCGCCCATGCTGCCCGGGATGATGCCGAGCTGCCCAGCCTTGGCGCTGACCGCGCCCTTGCGCGTGACGTAGACGTCGTGCCCGAAGTGGGTTTCCTTCTGCACGTAGTTGTGGTGGCAGTTCACCGCCTCCACGTGCGTCTGGAAGCTCTTGCGCAGCACCGACTCGGCGGCCTGGATCACGCGGCGCATCATCACCTCGCGGTTCAGCGCCGCGAACGACTGCGCCCAGCCCACCGCGCGCACGTAGTCGCCGAAGTGGCGCGAGCCTTCCTCGAAGTACGCCAGGTCGAGGTCGGGCAGGTTGGCGTTGTGGCGCAGCGCGTCCTGCTTGGCCAGCTCGATGAACATCGTGCCGATCGCATTGCCGACGCCGCGCGATCCCGAGTGCAGCATGAACCAGACCGCGCCTTCTTCGTCGAGGCACACCTCGATGAAGTGGTTGCCGCTGCCGAGCGTGCCCAGGTGGTTGCGGTTGTTGGTCTTTTCCAGCTTGGGGTGGGCGCGCGTCAGCGCGCTGAACCCCGGCTCGAGCCGCGCCCAGGCCGAGTCCACCGCGTTGGGCACCTTGCTCCAGGCGCCGGGGTCGCGTGATCCCGGTGCCCGACCGTGCGGCACCGCGCGCTCGATCGCGCCACGCAGCGGAGCCAGGTTGTCCGGCAGGTCCTCGGCGCGCAGCGTGGTCTTGGCGGCCATCATGCCGCAGCCGATGTCGACGCCGACCGCGGCCGGAATGATGGCCTTCAGGGTCGGGATCACCGAGCCCACCGTGGCTCCGATGCCGTAGTGCACGTCGGGCATCGCGGCCACGTGCCGGTAGACAACCGGCAGGCGCGCCGCGTTGGCGAGCTGGCGGCTGGCTTCGTCTTCCACCGGCACGCCACGCGTCCACATCTTGATGGGCACGCCTCCGGGGACCTCGTGTTCGATGTAGTTTGTTCGCATCAACCGCCTGCGTGGGATGGCCGCGGCACTCCTAGGGGTGGCTGCGCGCGCCAAGGCCGGACGATACTGGTTCGGATGAGTCGCACCACGGCAAGTTCCGAGGCCGCCCCGAGCGCCGGCGACGCGCCGGTGGCCGTCATCGTGGTGCATGGCGTGGCCGACCAGCCGCGTGGCGAGACGGCGGAGGCGGTGGCCACTCAGCTTGCGCTCGAGATGCACGGCTCGGTGGCGCGGCACGACGTGACGCTGCAGGTCGAGCCGTGCGAGCCGGCAGTCGGCTACCAGCGCTGGTCGGCCGACAGCATGTGGCAGGCGATGCGCAAGTCGTTCTTTCACGCGCTGCGCAGCGACTTCCTCGATCCGCGTCTCGGCGGCGCCGACTCCGAGATGGCCACCGGCCGCCGGCCGCAACGGCCCCAGCCGCTGCCCAGCAGCGCCGCGGCCGACAACCGCGTGCCGCTCGGAGCGCGCTTCACCGATTTCCTGATCGCCAAGACCGACCAGGCGCGCATCGATGCCGGCGCCACCGATCGAGCGGTGCACACCGCGGCACGCTTCACCGTCGTGCCCGAGGGCCGGGCGGCACCCGGGCTGCCGTGCACGGTGTTCGAGATGTACTGGGCCGATCTGTCGCGCCTTCCGGGCTTCGTGCCGCAGATCGTGGCCGAGCTGTTCACGCTGCTGTTCAACCTGGTGCGCATCGGCGGCCAGGCCGTGGGCATGTTTGCCGCCGAACCGGGCGCACCGGCGTCGCTGGCCCGCCTCGCGCGCTGGCACCGGGTGGCCGACCAGATCTACACGCGCGCGCTCGCCACGCTGATGCTGCAGCTTGTGATGTGCGCGCTCGTGGTGGTGCTGGCCTCGACGGTGGCCGCGCACGCACGCGGCGTGGCGTATGCGGTGAGCCTGCTCGTGGCCGTCGGGGCGGCGGCCTGGACCGCTCGCGTGGCCAAGTCGCGGCCGTGGGTCTACGGCTGCCTCGTCGGCATCGTGGTGCTCGGCGTGATGGTGGTGGGCGTCGTGCGGCCGCTGGCGCAAGCGCTGCCGCCCACCGGTGCCGGCCCGCCCGTGGGCCTGATGATCGGCGCGGTGCTGCTGCCGCTGGCCGTGGGTTATGTGTGGGCGCTGCGTTATTGGGAGAAGCGCTTTCGTGCGGTGCTCGGCTTCGGCCTCGCGTTCGGCATGGTCACCGCGGCCTGCATCGGGTGGGGCGCGATCACGCACGACGGCCTGCATGGCGCCACGGGCTGGCTGGTGGGTGCGATGCGCACGGCCGAGCTGGTGCTGCTCGCGCAGATGATGCTGTGGGTGATGCTGGCCATCGCCTGCGCGGCGGTGGTGGGCCTCGGCTGGCGCGCCGGCGTCGCCGCCCGGCAGCGCCCCGATGCCGACGCCGTTCGGCACGTGATCCGCACCGGCAGGCTCGGCCTGTTCGCATCGCTCGGCGCGTTCGTCGTCTTCTCGACGGCGGCGTGGGCCCTGGTCAGCGGGCCGTTGTGCACCCGTTTGAAGCCGGTGGCGTATCCGCCCTTCTTCTTCGGCACGCAGGACGCCGGCGGCGACGGTTGCAGCTGGTTCAGCGAACGCCTGGCCGGCAGCACCGAAACCTTTGCGCTGGTGGCATTGATGTTGTCGATGGTGATCGGCTTCGTCGTCGTCGTGCTCGCGCCCTGCCTGGCCGCGGAGCTGAAGCTGTGGCGCTATCGACGGGCGAGCTCGATCGGCCACTGGCTGGCGCGCGGCTACCGCGCGATGGACCGGCTGCTCGGCTGGGGCAGCTGGATCGCGCTGGCCGGCATGGTGATCGGGGCCACGCTGCTGCTTGACTCGCTGCTGCGCTTGGTCTGGAGCCCGCCGTGGAGCTCGTTGTCGTGGATGGCCAACGTGCTGCGCGGCTGGTCGGCCGACGTGCTGCAGGCGCTGGTGATCGCGGTGGCGGGCACCACCACCGGCCTGCTGGCCCTGGGGCGCGTCACCGCCAAGCGGCTGCGCGCGGTGCGCGTGCCGCTCGACGCGGCACTCGACGTCGACGTGCACTTCCGCGAGTTTCCACGCGAGGCGATCCCGCGCGTGCGCATCGTCGAGCGGTATGTCGCGCTGTTGCGGCACGTGATCGCACAGGGCTTCCGGCGCGTGGTGATCGTCGCCCACAGCCAGGGCACGGTGATCACCGCCGACCTGTTGTGCTACCTGCAGCATCGCGGGGCGCTGCGCGAGGATGCCGATCGCCTGCGCGAGGGCCGCGGCGAGCGCACCGACGGCAAGGGCGCGGGCCCGCTGGACGCGCTCGGTGCGGCGCTGGAGACGGTGCAGATCGATCTGCTGACCGTCGGCTGCCCGCTGCGACAGCTTTATGCGCAGCGTTTTCCGGCCGCGTACGGCTGGGCGTGCGACCCCGAGCCGGCGCAGCTCGGTGTGCGCCGCTGGTTCAACGCCTGGGGCGCGGCCGACTACGTGGGGCGCTGGCTGTGGAGCAGCGGCGGCGCGCTGCCGCTGGACGCAGCGTCGAGCGCCTTCGACCAACCCATCGTGCACGCAGACGACCGGCGCGACGTGTGCATCGGGCCCGACGCGCACACGCACTACTTCGAGCCCGAGCAGGCCACGGTGCGCGCGCTCATCATGGCGCTGCTGCGCCCTGGCGCCGTGTCGCAGACCGCGCTTGACCCTCCCGCCAGCACTGAATGCCAGCGCGTTCAATATTGAACCGACTTCGGCTCTTCAGATGGCGACAGTGGGCGCATGAACGACGCCATTCGCAACGCCGCTCTGCGGCCCAGCGTGATCCAGCTCGTGTTCCGCGAGAAGGGTGCGCTGTACGCGGCCTACGTGCCGATCCTCGCCAACGGCGGCATCTTCGTGCCCAGCATCCGCAACTACAAGATCGGCGACGACGTCTACCTGCTGCTGACGCTGCCGGACGATCCGCAGCGCTACCCGGTGGCCGGCAAGGTGGCGTGGATCACGCCGGCCAATGCCGCCGGCGGCCGCACGCAGGGCGTGGCGGTGAGTTTCCCCAACGACGAGAAGGTGCGCCATCTCAAGCTGAAGATCGAAGCGCTGCTCGGCACGCAGATGCAGTCGTCCAAGCCGACACAGACCATCTGAGCAGCCGTCCGCACCGAATTCGCCACCGGCGGCAACCTGAAGGAGCGCCATCGTGACCAACCACGTGTACAAGATGCTGGAACTCGTCGGGTCCTCCACCGTCGGCATCGAAGACGCCGTTCAGGTGGCGCTGAGCAAGGCCCATCAGACGGTGCGCCACATCCAGTGGTTCAAGGTGGAAGAAACGCGCGGCCACGTGGTGGACGGCAAGGTGGCCCACTGGCAGGTCACCATCAAGGCGGGCTTCACGCTCGACGCGTGAGCCCGGGCGGCTGCCGGCGCTTCAGTGCAGCTTGGGCGGACGCTGGCTGAACAGCTTGGCGGCCCGGCCCTTGAGCTCCAGCAGCTCGCTCGGCGTCACCGAGTAGCGGCCGCGCAGCGCGTCGGCCTCGATGCGGAACTCCACCTCGCGTCCGCCGCTGTGCAGGATGCCGACGGTGAACTCATAGTCCTCGCGCGCCGCCGGAAAACCATCGGCGGTGCTGTCGTAGGCCTGGTAGCGCACGTTGCGGATCTCGCCGCTGGCGAGATCGAGCTCGCCTTCGGCGCGCACCTCGTCTTCGCTGAGTTCGTCGACGATCGATATGGGCAGCTTCAGGTCCATGGTTGCAGGCGCCGGCTCGGGATGGGGCGCATTGTGCACGCCGCCCCGGGTACCGCCGGCGCAACGGCAACAGGGCCGGCGCAGCGGCCTCCACGCCGTCGATCAGCACGCGGCCCGAGGTGGGCTCGAGCGGTCTGCGGCTTCAGAATGCGCCTTCGACGCGGTTGCTCGGCCGGCCAGCGACGAAGTTCTCGATGTTGTCGATCAACTGATCGGCCAGCGTTTGCTGTGCCTCGTCGGAGGCCCATGCCACGTGCGGCGTGAGGATCACGTTGGGGCGCGCGGCAGCGCGCATCAGCGGGTTGTCGGGCCGGGGCGGCTCGCCGTCGACCACGTCGAAGCCGGCGCCACTGATCAGCCCGGCGTCGAGCGCGCGCACCAGCGCGGCCTCGTCGACCAGGCCGCCGCGCGCGGTGTTCACCAGCAACGGGCGGCGCCCCATCGCCTCGAACTCCGGCGTGCCGATCATGCCGCGCGTCTCCGGCGTCAGCGGCGAGTGCAGCGTGATCACGTCGCTCGTCTCGAGTACCTCCTGCCACGGCGTGTACAGCGGCCCGAGCCCGCTCTTGCCCTTGTGCGCCGCAAACATCGGCAGCATGCCGAAGGCGCGCGCGATCTCGGCCACGCGCTGGCCGAGCACGCCTTCGCCGATGATGCCGAGCCGCGCGCCGCGCAGGTCGCGGATCGGATGGTCGAAGAAGCAGAACTGGCCGGCCTGCTGCCAGCGCCCCGCCAGCACCGACTCGCGGTAGGCCACCACGTTGCGCCGCAGCGCCAGGATCAGCGCAAAGGTGTGCTCGGGCACGGTGTTGACCGCATAGCCGCGGATGTTGCTCACCAGCACGCCGCGCGCGGCGCAGGCCGCCTTGTCGACGCAGTCGGTGCCGGTGGCCGCCACCGCGATCAGCTTGAGCGCCGGCAGGCGCTCAAGCACGGCGCCGCGGATCGGCACCTTGTTCGTGACGGCGATCGACGCGCCGGCCAGGCGCTCCAGCACCTGATCGGCGCGCGTCTCGGCGTGCTCGATCCACTCGTGCGCGAACGACGGCGGGCGCAGGCGGATTTGCGGCGCGATGGTGGCGCGGTCGAGAAAGACGATGCGATGGCTCATTGGCTTCTTCGCTGGTTGTGGTGAGCCGGCCTTGGTCAGCCCAGCTCGATCTCGATGTGATTGTCGCCTTCGCGCAGGTCCTGCAGCGGCAGCACGACACCGCCGCTGCGGTACGGGTTGTCTTCGCGCTCGAACGCCGCTGTGCGGCCGTTGCAGTGCACCGCGATCGGTCCATGCCCATGCGGGCCGACGCGGTAGTGCAGCGTCAGGGCGCGACCCGGCAGAGCCACGCGCGCCTGCAGCCCGTCGAGCGAACGCGGCAACACCGGATCGATGCCGAGCGTGTCATGGCGCAGGCGCAGCCCCAGCAGGCGCTCGCGCACCAGGCGCACCGCGATGCCGGCGCCGCTGGAATAGACGCGCCAGCCGCCTTCGACCTCGACCGCGCCGCTGCGCACGGCGTCGTAGCGCTGCTGCGCATCGAGGCGATCGCTGAACGCCGCATCGGAGCTCGACGTGTAGCAGTTGGCCTGGCGCAGGCGCGCGTTGGGCACCGCCTCGCGCAAGCAGATCGGGTTGCACAGGCGCAGCGCGTGCCACGCACCCTCGGCGTCGCCCAGGTGCGCCAGCGCCTCGGCCCAGCGCAGGTGGGCGTGCATGTACATCAAGCCGATCTCGCGGCCAAAGAAGGTGCTGGTCTCGGCGCGCTGAAAGTGCCGCTGCAGGCCGCCGTGGTACGGCAGCGGACGGTCGAACAGGCGCGCGCCGTCGCTGCCCAGCAGGTGCCGGCCGATGAGCTCCACGTGGCGCAGCGCCTGCTCGCGCGTGAACAGGTTGGACAGGATGCCGTGCACCATCGGCAGCAGGCTGTAGCGCAGCCCGGTGGCACGGTCGCTCGGGTGCAGCCACAGCGCCACGTCGCCCGGCGCGCGGAAGTGCGCATAACCCGCGACCACGCCGTCGTGGAGCAGCAGGCGTTGGAAGTCGTCGCGAATGGCGTTGCGCGCAGCCTCCAGCCGGGCCGCGAGCGGCGCGCGCCCCACGTGACGCAAGGCCTGCGCCAGCGTGTCGAGCATCTGCACGTGCAGCGTGACGGTCCATGCGCTGCACAGCTGCCCGGCCAGCGCCGGGTCGGCCGGCTGCAGCGAATCGTTCCAGTCCCCGTGGCCGTAGGCCGCCAGGCGGGTGCCGGGGATCACACGCCGGTCGATCAGCGCCAGCGCGCGCTCGACGTGCGCCAGAACGGTTGCGCGTTCCACATGCGCCAGCACCCTGCCGCGCTCGGCCGCACCGTCGCCGTCGGGATGGAAGAACGGCAGCGTCTCGTCGAGCAACGCGCCGTCGCCGGAGGCGAGCAGGTATTGCGCCAGCGCGAGCAGCGGCCAGAACACGATGTCGCCGTGCGAATCCGCGGCGCGGATGGCGCGTTCGCGCTCGAAGAACTGAAACCACTGCGGCCAGTCGCCGTCGGGATTCTGGTTGCACCACACCTGCCGCAGCAGCGCACGCACCGGCTGCGTGTGCCCGAGCGAGAGCAGCAGCTCCACCGGCCCCTGGCAGACGTCGCGCGTGCCCCAGCCGCCGCCCGAGTACTGCTCCAGGCCCCGCGGCGCAAGGTAGTGGATCAGCGCGTCGTGCGCGAACCACGGCAGGATCGCCACCACGCGCGCCGCGTCCGGCGCCGCCGGCGCCTCCAGGCTCAGCGCCGTCATGTCGCGCCAGAAGCGCGCCGCCACGGCGGCATCCGCCGGGGGCACGGCTGCTATCTGCAGCGGCGCCGCGGCCACGAGCTGCCCGGTGATGCGCAGCCCCATCGACGGACCCGGTGCCGTCACCAGCACCACAAACGGCTGCCGCCGCGAACGGCCGTCGGTGAACAGCAGCTCGTCGCCTCCGATCTGCTCGATCGTCGTGTCAGGGGTGGCGTCGATGCGAAACGTGCCCTGCGGGAAGCGCCGCCCCAGCTCGCTGTCGGGGCGGCACGCGACCACCACGCCGGGCCCGTCGCGCCGCCATGTGGCGGGCCGGTCGATCGAGCCGTCGTCGCCGTCGAGTGCCACATGGTTCGACACCAGAAAGCGGCACGGAGCGCCCTGCAGCACGCGCGCCGTGAGCCACAGCTCGTGCCGATCGACCGCGGCCGCACTGCGCACTTCTAGCAAGCCGTCTTCGTGGCGGTAGAGCCAGCGCGCGCCGCTGGGCGTCATCTCGAACGCCGACGGCTCGCCCAGCAGAAACCAGCTGCCGTCAAGTTGGCCCCCTTGGGTGCTGCGCACCCGTCCCCCCGAGGGGGATTGATCGCCTTCGGAGCGGCCGTGCGGCGATCGCTCGACGAACAGCCGCAGGCCGTGCGAACGGAACAGTCCGAGGTACGAATGGGTGGTGGACAGGAAACGGTTGATGCTGACGTGGCCCTGCGTCACCATCGAATGGAACACGCCGCCCATCCAGACGGTGCTCGTCAGCGAAGCCTCGTCGGGCACCAGGCGGTCGCCCGTGCGCAGGATCTGCCCGTGCGGCCGCAGGCTGGCGCGCTCCTTGGCCGGCAGCACCACGTGCGCGCTGTCGGGGCCGAAGAACGACAGCAGCCGGCCGCCGGCCTCCTCCACCGCATGACGGTCATGGCCGAAGTGCGCGGCCAGCTCGGCGGCTGCAAGATCGAGCGCCGGCAGCAGCGGCGCATCGCTGAACAGCGTGGCCGCGCGCGCCGCGGGCGCGCCGTGCGCACCCGGCGGCGCGGCGGCCTCGGGCAGGCTCAGCGCGCGCTCGACGAAACCCAGGTCGCCATCGCCACTGGCGCCGCGGTGGTCGCCCTCGAACCAGGCGAAGAAGCCGAGCGTGGCGCGCGCGCCTGCTGCAAGCGTGAGCGGCGCATCCTGCAGCACCGCCATCGAATGTTCATGCTGCCGGCGCACGCCGGGCAGGCGCACCGACCCCAGCGCGGCCGGCGGCCCGCCCGAGCGCGTGGCGAGGCCATGCAGTTGCAGCGCATCGGTGCAAAAGCTGTCGGCGCGGCGCAGCGACCCGGTGACGAGCCACGGGTGGCGGCCACCGACCGCGAGGTTTTGCCGCACCGCCAGCACGACGCCACGTGCCGCGTGCTGCAGCGGCGTGTGATCGACGTACTGGCTCAGGTAGTACTCGTTGAGCCGCACGGTGCCGTAGTGGGCCAGCGCGATGTCCTGCGCGCAGACCAGGTCCACGGTCTGCGCCCGTGGCGTGGCGTTCTCGAGCGCGACATGCCAGAACCACGCCGGCGCCGAGCGCGCCAGCACCAGCCGCAGGCGAAATCGGATGCCGGCCCAGTCGCCCGCCACCTGGAGCGACTGTTCGTCGAGGCTCGCCGCACCCGGGCTGCGCGGTCCGAGCAGCGCTGTCCACTCGACCTGCGCGCCATGCCGGCGCAGATAGAGATTGGCCGGACCGCCTTCCAGCTCGTTGCCGAGAAAGGCGTTCACGGTCACGTCGCCGCAGTCGATGCGGCGCACGCTGCCGTTGGCGTTCAGGTGCACCGCCAAACCGGACGGGCTGGCAAGCCGAAGGGAAACAGGCGCGCTCACGGTCGCGTTCGATCATCCCACACATCCCGCGCTCCGCGCCGGCGTCAGGCGATCGGCAGCGCAGTGGTCGAGAGCACTTCCTTGAGCACCATGAACGTCCTCACCTGCCGCACGCCCGGCAGGTAGAGCAGGTGCTCGGCGTGCAGCCGGTTGTAGCTCTCGTTGTCCTTGGTGCGCACCAGCATGAAGTAGTCGAACTCGCCGGTCACCACGTGGCACTCCATGCAGTTCGGCACCTTCTGCACCGCCTTCTCGAAGGCCGCGAACGATTCCGGCGTCGAGCGATCGAGCACCACGCCGATCAGCACCAGGGTGCCGGCGTCGAGCGCGCCCGGATCGAGCAGCGCGACGATCTGCCGGATCAGCCCCAACTGCTTGAGGCGATCGACGCGACGCAGGCAGGCGGGCGGACTCAGGTTCACCTTGCCGGCCAGGGCCACGTTCGAAATCGACGCGTCGCGCTGCAGCGCCCTGAGGATGGCGCGGTCGGTGCGATCCAGTGCATCGACCATCGAGGCGGAGCGTCGTTGCCTCTGCGGGAGCAATTTTGTTGCACACATGGCCAATCGGGGACAACAAACATCGATGGATCAATGGAAAGGCGTACCGATGCTAGCGGTCAGGCCCAACAGTTTGCAAGAACATGAACCCGCATCGTTCCTATCATGGCGGCGTCACCCCAGGAGCGACCCATGAACCTGTCGAAGTTCCCACGCCATCCGTTGAGCTTTGGTCCCACGCCGATCCAGCCGCTCAAGCGCCTGTCCGAACACCTCGGCGGCAAGGTGCAGCTGTACGCCAAGCGCGACGACTGCAACAGCGGGCTCGCGTTCGGCGGCAACAAGACGCGCAAGCTCGAGTACCTGGTGCCCGAAGCGATCGCTGGCGGCTACGACACGCTGGTGTCGATCGGCGGCATCCAGTCCAACCAGACGCGCCAGGTGGCTGCGGTCGCGGCACACCTGGGCATGAAGTGCGTGCTGGTGCAGGAGAACTGGGTCAACTACGCCGACGCGGTCTACGACCGCGTGGGCAACATCGAGCTGTCGCGCATCCTGGGTGCCGACGTGCGGCTCGACGCGGCCGGCTTCGACATCGGCATCCGCCCGAGCTGGGAGCAGGCGCTGCAGGACGTGCGGCGCGCCGGCGGCAAGCCGTTTCCGATTCCGGCCGGCTGCTCCGAGCATCCGCTGGGCGGGCTCGGCTACGTGGGCTTCGCCGAGGAGGTGCGCCAGCAGGAAGAGCAACTCGGATTCAAGTTCGACTACATCGTGGTGTGTTCGGTCACGGGCAGCACGCAGGCCGGCATGGTGGTGGGCTTTGCGGCCGACGGACGCGCCGATCGTGTGATCGGCATCGACGCATCGGCCAAGCCGGAGAAGACGCGTGCGCAAATCCTGCGCATCGCGCGCCACACCGCCGAGCTGGTGGAGCTCGGCCGCCGCATCGAAGCCGATGACGTGGTGCTCGACGAGCGTTACGGCGGGCCGGAGTACGGGCTGCCGAACCCGGGCACGCTGGAGGCGATCCGCCTGTGCGCGCGCCAGGAAGGCATGCTCACCGATCCGGTCTACGAGGGCAAGTCGATGCACGGCATGATCGACAAGGTGCGCAACGGCGAGTTTCCCGCGGGCTCGCGCGTCCTCTACGCGCACCTGGGCGGCGCCCCGGCACTGAGCGCCTACAGCTTCGTCTTTCGCAACGGTTGAGGCGCTGCGGGGCTTGAGAAACCCGCAAAGGCACCCCTGGCTCCCCGCTCGTGCAAAGCTGCGCCTCGGCAGCGGCGCGACGCGCCCGCATCCGCTGCTGACGGCGACGCCCGCCTGACCGAACCGGAGATGCCATGACCGCTGCAACGATCACACCGAACCTGGCCTGGCTTCTCCTCGTGCTGGCCGGCCTGCTGGAGATCATCTGGTCGGTGAGCATGAAAGCGTCGCATGGCTTCACCCGCCACCACTTCACCGCGACCACGCTGGTGGCGGCCGCGCTGAGCTTCTGGCTGCTCGGCCTGGCGCTGCGGCAGTTGCCGGTCGGCACGGCCTACGCCGTGTGGACCGGCATCGGCGCGGTCGGCGCGGCGCTGCTGGGCATCGTGCTGTTCGGCGAGTCGCTGTCGGTGGCGCGCATCGGCTGCATCGCCCTGATCGTGCTCGGCATCCTCGGCCTCAAGTTCCTGGGACCGGCACCTTGAGCGCGTACTGGAGCGCCGAGCTCGAGACCCTGGCGTGGTCCGGCGTCGAGCGCTGGCAGGCCAGCCAGCTCGCCGAGGCGCTGCCCGCGCTGTGGCAGCGCTCGCGCCTGTATGCGCGTTTGCACGCCGATGCGCGCAGCCGCTTCGCGATGCGCGGCTTGGCCGATCTCGACGCGCTGCCGTTCACGCTCAAGGACGATCTGCGCGCCGCGCAGCAAGCCGCCGGCACCGACACGCCGTTCGGCGACAACCAGGCGGTGCCGCTGGCCGACATCGTGCAGGCCATCGCTTCGTCGGGCACCACCGGGCCGCCGCTGTACTACGCGCTGACCGCGCGCGATGTCGACGTGTTTGCCGACGCCATCGCTAACGTGTGGTTCACCGCCGGCATCCGGCGCGACGACGTGGTGGCGCATCTGGTGGGCCTGCCGATGGTGGCCGGCGGCCTGCCCTACGCCGACGGCTTCCGGCGTCTGGGCGCCACGCTGTGCTGGCTGGGCGGCTTTCCCACCGAACGCATCGTGCGCGACATGCGCCGCTTGCGCGTGACGGCGCTGCTGGCCACCACGTCGTTCGCGCAACACCTCGCCGAGCGCTGGGACGACGTGGGCCGCGAGACCGGCATCCAGTCGTCGCTGCAGAAAGTGCTGGGCGGCGGCGAGCCCGGTCTCGGGCAGCCCGACATCCGCGCGCGCATCCAGCGCGGCCTCGCGCTGACGCACCTGCGCGAGACCATGGGCCTGGGCGACGTGCTGCCGTCGATGTGGGGCGAGTGCGAGATGCAGGACGGCATGCACTTCAACGCCCAGCGTTATGTCGCGGTGGAGCTGATCGATCCGGCCAGCGGCCAGCGGCTGCCGTGGACCGACGGCGCCACCGGCGAGCTGGTGTACACGGCCATCGTGCGCGATGCCACGCCGGTGGTGCGCTACCGCTCGCGCGACCATGCGCGGGTGGTGGGCACGCGCTGCGCCTGCGGCCGCACCAGCCCGCGCATCCGCTGCATCGGCCGCACCGACGACATGCTGATCTTCAAGGGCATGAACGTGTTCCCGAGCGCGATCCGCGACCTGGTGGTCGGGCGCTTCGCCGCCCGCATCGAGCCGGTGCTGCGCATCGTCAAGCAGCGCCACGATCAGGTGCGCTTCGACGACGCGATCCCGCTCGAGGTCGAAGCCGCGCAGGCGCTGGAGCCGCCGCAAGCCGAAGCGCTGGCACGCCAGATCGAGGCCGAGGTGCGCAGCCAGCTGCAGGTGCGCGTGGCGGTCACCGTGCTGCCGCCGCGCACGCTGCCGCGCGGCACGTACAAGAATGCGCTCGTCGCCGTGCGCGACGACGTTGCGAAAGGACAGCCATGAAGTTCCAACGCGCTGCGCTCAGCGCGCACCACCTGTGGTCATCGCCTTTCGTGCGCTGGCAGGGCCGCCTGGCCGACGTGTCGAGCCTCGATGTCGCGGTGGCGGTGACGCGCGACGCACTCGCCGCGCGCCGCATCGATCCGGCGCGCATCGATCAGCTGGTGCTGGGCACCACGATCCCGCAGCCGCGCAGCTTCTACGCGGTGCCGTGGATCGCGGCGCGGCTCGACATGCCGGGCGTCACCGGGCCGCACGTGGCGCAGGCCTGTGCCACGTCGGTGGCCTGCATCGTCGCGGCGGCCGCGCAGGTGGAGGCCGCGGCGTCGTCGTGCGCGCTCGTCGTCACTGCCGATCGCACCAGCAACGGCCCGCTGCTGGTCTACCCGCGCTCGCGCGCGATGGGCGGCAGCGCGCTCACCGAGAACTGGGTGCTCGACAACTTCGCGTCGGACCCGGGCACCGACCACTCGATGGTGCACACCGCGGAGGCGGTGGCGCGCGAGGGCGACATGTCGCGGCAGGCGCTCGACGAGCTCACGCTGCTGCGGCACCAGCAGTACCGCAGCGCGCTGGCCGACGAGCGGCGCGTGCAACGCGCCTACCTGCAGCCGGTTCTGATCGAGCAGAAACGCTCGCGGCTCGAGATCGATCGCGACGAAGGCGTGCACGAGACCAGCGCCGACGGCCTGCGCGCGCTGAAGCCGGCGCACGAAGGCGGTGTCGTCACGTCCGGCAGCCAGACGCATCCGGCCGATGGCGCCGCCGGCGCGCTGGTGCTCGACCACGACGCCGCGCGCACCGAGGCCGGCGCCGATGGCGTCGTTCGGCTGTTGTCGGCCGGTTTTGCGCGAGCCGAGAAGGCGCGCATGCCCAAGGCCGCCACCACCGCGGCCCAACGCGCGCTCGATGCCGCCGGCGTCGGCATCGCCGACGTGCATGTCGTGACGACGCACAACCCGTTCGCCGTCAACGACCTGTGGTTTGCGCAGCAGACCGGTTTTGCGCTCGAACGCATGAACCCGTACGGCTGCAGCCTGGTCTACGGCCACCCGCAAGGACCCACCGGCCTGCGCGCCATCGCCGAGCTGGTGCAGGCGCTGCGAGCGCGCGGCGGCGGCATCGGCCTGTTCACCGGTTGTGCGGCGGGCGACACCGGCGCTGCGCTGCTGGTGCGCATGGCGTAGCGCGCGATGCACGCGCGCGCCCCATTCCGGGGGTTTGGGGCGGTTCCGGCCGCGAGCGGTTGCCGCGAGCGTCGAGAATCGACGCAATGGCCCGCATGCGGATTGCCAGCGTCTCCAAAGCGGTCGAGCTGGGTCCTGCGGACCTGCCAGAGCCGCGGGAACCCTGGCCGGAGGAACTTCCAGCGCTGAACCCGCGCGAGCGCAAGCCGCTCGCCATTGCGCTGCTCGTCTCGTGCCTGATCCACGCGTTGTTGTTGAGCCTGGCCATCGGCGGTCACGGCCCCGGGTTGCCGGGCTTTGCTTTCCCCTGGGAAGAGCGGCGCATCCAAGTGCCCGACCTGCGTGTCGTGATCGTTCCCGCTCGGGTCCCACCGGCGCCCGCGGTCACCCCGCCGGCGACCGAGCCGCCGCCGCTGCGATCGGTCAAGCCGCCGCCGGTGCCACCGGTTGAGCCGCGGCCGGTGCCACAGGTCGAGCAGCGGCCGGTGCCACCGGTCGAGACGCCGCCACCACCGGTCGAGCCGCCGCCGGTTGCCCGCGGGCCGACCGCCACGGCGCCCACGCCGCCGGCGCCCGCGACCGAGCCGAAGCCCGCCGTGGTCGACGTGGCGCCGGCCGAGCCCCCGGCGCAGGCGCCGGCCGTGCCCCCCGCACCGGCAGCGGTCATTGCGATCGCGCCGAGCGCGTCGGTTCCCGAGCGCGCGACACCGGCTCTTGCAGATGCCGGGCTCGAGGCGCAACGGCAAGCCGACCGCTTGGAGGCCGCCCGGGTCGAGGCCGCACGCATCGAAGCCGAACGCGAGCAGGCGGCGCGCGCCGAGATCGCGCGACTGGAGGCCGAGCGACTGGAGGCCGAGCGACTGGAGGCCGAGCGACTGGAGGCGCAGCGACTGGAGGCGCAGCGACTGGAGGCGCAGCGGCTGGAGGCGCAGCGACTGGAGGCGCAACGGCTGGAGGCACAGCGACTGGAGGCCGAGCGGTTGGAGGCACAGCGGCTGGAGGCCGAGCGGTTGGAAGCGCAGCGGCTCGAGATCGCTCGACAGGAGGCGGCTCGAGTGGAGGCCGCTCGCGCGCAAGCCGATCGTGCTCGAGCGGCAAGGCTCGAAGCCGAGCGTCTCGAGGCTGAACGGCAGGCAGCCGCGCGCCTGGAGGCGGAGCGCCAGGAGGCCGCGCGACAGGCTGCGGCAGCACAGCTCGAAGCCGAGCAACGAGAGGCTGCGCGCGAGGAAGCTGCGCGTGCCGAGGCGGCGCGGCTGGACGCCGAGCGCCAGGAAGCCGCGGGGCGCGCCGCAGCGGCGCAACTTCAAGCGCAGCGCCTCGAGCTCGAGCGCCGCGAAGCGGAGCGCGCCGAATCCGCGCGTCTGGAGGCTGCTCGACTGGAGGCCGCTCGACAGGAAGCAGCGCGACTCGAAGCTGCTCGACTGGAGGCCGCTCGACAGGAAGCAGCGCGACTCGAAGCTGCTCGACTGGAGGCTGCTCGACAGGAAGCTGCGCGACTCGAAGCTGCTCGACTGGAGGCTGCTCGACAGGAAGCTGCACGACTGGAGGCCGATCGACAGGAAGCTGCGCGACTTGAAGCGGCGCGACTTGAAGCGGCGCGACTTGAAGCGGCGCGACTTGAAGCGGCGCGACTCGAAGCGGCGCGACTCGAAGCGGCGCGACTCGAAGCCGCCCGACTCGAAGCCGCTCGGCTAGAAGCCGCGCGGCTGGAGGCGCAGCGCCAGGAAGCGGAGCGGCTGGCCGCGGCGCGGCAGGAGGCCGCGCGCCTTGCGGCGGAGAAGCAGGCGGAAGAAGAGCGGCGCGAAGCGGCGCGACGCGCCTACGGACGCCAGCTCGATGAAGAGGCCGCGCGGCGCGAGGCCGCCGCGCGCGCGACCTCGACGCTGCCGCTGTCGCTGAGCACCGCGCGCCGGGTCCGCCTGTGGGGCCGCACCGATCCGAACGCCGAGCTGATCCAGTACGCCGAGGCGTGGGCCCGCAAGATCCACTTCAACACGCCGATCGACCTGGTGCGCCAGATCGCGACGCGACCCCACACCACGCCCATGGTGACGGTGGCGGTGCGCAGCGACGGCTCGATAGAGTCGGTGACCTTCCATCTGTCCAGCGGCGTGGCGGAGATCGACGAGGAGGTCCGGCGCATCGTGCACAGCCATGCCAACTACCCGGCGTTTCCGCCGGCGCTGGCGCGCGACTACGACGTGATCGAGATCCGGCGCACGTGGTACTTCCAGGACGCCGTGCGGCTCTATTGATCGGGGCACGGCGCCGCGCGTGCCGCACGCGCGGGCGACAAGCGCGACGGTGCCGGCTCAGGAGCGGTTGGCCGCCAGCCGGTTGATGTCGAGTCCTTCGAGCGACAGCTCCATCACCACCGAATCCTGCGTCAGCATCGGCACCGAGAAGCGCAGGAGCCGCGTGCCGTCGATCTGGGTCATCGGGATGTCGAGCAGGCAGGTGCTGCCCATCACCTCCTGCACCCGGCTCAGGTCACCGTCGCGCTCGCCGCTGTTGCGAACGTACACGTAGCGCGGACGCCGCTGCTTGCAGTCGGGCGTGCCGTTGACGGTGAGCGCGACACGCAGGGCGCCGCTGGCGCCATACGGCTGCCGGCTGATGATGCATGCAGAGCGCGCGGCGTTGCACCAGATGGGCGGAATCTTGTCGAATGCGAGCTGATCGGACAGCTGCACCCACTGCTGCGCCTGAGCGGCGCTAGCGAACAGCGCAGCAAGGGAAACGGCCAGACGACGAATCATGGCTTGCGACCTCTGCCAAGGATGGAACATGGCGCCCATCATCGCGCATCGCCGGTTGGGCACGAGCCGGCACAGCCTTTGACCGCCCTGCCCTGCCCTGCACGGGCACGGCCCATCCACAGCCTCCGGGCTCAGGCCACCGCCAGCTGCGCCGTGCGGAAGGCGCGCGCCGACGCTTTCATCAGGTCGGCGGCCACGGCATCGACGGGCTCCACACACTCGCGCTGGCACGCGGCGCAGCGGAAGGTGGGCATCTCCAGCTGCACGTCGAACGCGTGCTCACCGCCAACTGCGATCGTGCGATGCGACTCCACGCGGCCGCTCGCGCCGCCATCGAGCGCGGCGCCGCACCCGGGGCAGGCGAAGCGCTTGCGCAGCAGACCCCGGCGTCCAGCCGGCTCCAGCGGCACGAGCAGCGGGTCGGCCAGCAGCGTGTCGAGCATCTCGCTGGCAAACGTCGGGGCCACGAGGCGCCGATGCCCCTGCGCGCAGGCCATCGAGGGCATGCCCTGGATGCACAGGTGCACGCCGTGCTCCTCGCCCTCGATGCGATCGACGTCTCTCAAGGTCATGCGGCCCTGGCACAGCCGGCAAGGGGACGTGTCTGGTGTCATCTTGCGCCTCCATCTGAACGGACGGACCTCGTTCGACGCCGCGGCGCGCGCGCCCGGACGACGCCGCTGTGACACGCGCTGCCGCGCGAGGTTCCCGCCCGCGGCACGAGTGAAACCCGCATGCCGCGCCGCGAGAAGGCGCGACATCGGTCGTGTCGCAGGCCGCAGTCGGCGTCGCACGCCACGGCATGCGGTTTGCCGTGTGCCTTTCGTCGGTACACGCCGACGAAACCGAAAGACCGCGATGCAACAGGAAAAGCTCAACCCTCAGAAGCCGGGCATCACCCAGCCACGCGACCCGAAGGACCAGCCGCATCCGCGCCAACCCGAGCGCCGCGGCGGAACTTCAAAGCAGCCGCCGCAGCAGCCCGATGACGACAAGCGTCGTCAGGTGCCGATCGAAGGCGAATAGGGCGTCAATCCATACAAGCCTCGGCCCGACCCACAACGCGATCGAGCTCCCGCACGAACGACGTCCCATCGACGTTCAATGCGGCCAGCCACGCGCGCAGGCGCCGCTCGTCGAGCGAGCGCTCCCCGCGCTCAAACTTGCTGACCTCGCTTTGCGTGATGCCGAGGCGGGCCGCGAGCGCGGTCTGGTTGAAGCCGGCGGCCACGCGCAGCTGCACGAGCACCTGCAGCGTCGCCGCGCGCTCTCTCGATGGTGCGCCCCGCCTCATCAGCGCCGCTACTGCACCGAAATCGCCTTGGCCGCCGGCGTCGCGTCGAAGCGCAACACCGAGGGCCACGTCGGCCAGTGGACGCCGAGCGCGGCGTGGTTGGGGTCGCCGGTGCGGGCGAAGGCCCCGATGCTGCGCATCATCGCGTCCGACAGGGCGAGCCGCCCCGGCCGGTTGGCCGTGGTGTAGGAGATGTTCGAGTACAGCGCCGGGCCGAAATTGCCGAACGCAAACGCCAGGTCAAAGCTGTGTGCCGCGCCGTAGATGTCGTCGAACGGTGCCGGCAGCTCGTCCCAGTCGAAGCGGTAGGCCCAGACGTCGCGCTGCTGCGAAGTCAGCGCCGCCGCCACCTGCTCGCGCCCGATGCCGAAGAAGATCTGGTTCAGCTTGTCGGCCACCGCGTTGAAGCCGGTGGTCGGCGTCGTCACCGGCAGGTAGTTCGACGGAATCCACTGCTCCAGCGTCGTCTGCGGCGGCGCGTCGGGGTCGTAGTTGAACGCGATCGAGAACACCTGCGCGTCGTTGAGCAGGCGGCCGCTGCCGACGCCGCCGGCGAACGGGAACAGCGTCGGGAACAGCTTGCCTTCGTCGCGCGTGTTTCCGATCAGCACCGGCACCTTGGTGTACTGGCCGGCCTTGATCGCGTTGATCGGGCTCACCGGCACCACGTGGCCGTCAGGGATCGGCCCGGACCCTGACGCACCGAGCGGCGCCAGGCGCGTGATGATCGTCTTGAGGATGAACTCGGCGCTCTTGCCGCGCATGTAGGCGGCGATCTGCTCCGGCGTCTGTGTCGCCAGATAGGTCTGGGCCGACGGGATGTCAATCGCCAGCCCGTCGTCGATCACCATGTAGACGATCAGCAGTCCCCACTGCCCGGCGAAAGCCGAGGCCGGCGCCAGCGCCGCGATGCTGCCGGCCGGCAGCTCACTGGCCAGCGAGATGCCGCCGCTGATCGGGATCGCGCGATGGATCAGCGGCCGCTTGGCGTTCACCACCAGCGGCGAGGTCATCACCGCGTACACGTTGACCGCGCCGGCCGATTCGCCCATCAACGTCACGTTGTTCGGGTTGCCGCCGAAGCTCGCGATGTTGCCCTTGACGAACTTCAGCGCCTCGATGATGTCGAGGATCGCGAAGTCGCCCGAGTCGTTGACCGGATCGCCGTTCTTCAGCACGCTGGCGTTCATGAAGCCGAACATGCCGAGCCGGTAGTTCACCGACACCACCACCGCGTTGGCGGTGCGCGCGAGGTTGGCGCCGTCGTACACCGGGTCGGCGGTGTAGCCGGTGATGTTGCTGCCGCCGTGCACCCACACGATCACCGGAAGGTGCCCTGCCGGGTGGGCCGGCCGCCAGACGTTGAGGTACAGGCAGTTCTCGGAGCCCACCGGCTGCCCCAGCGTGGCGCCGATCGTGGCGTCGTAGCGGTTGTTGAGGCCGGGGCCGTAGAGACGGCCGTTCTGCACGCACGCGTTGCCGAACTGCTGCGTGTACTTCGGCGACAGCCACGGCCTGGGTTCGACCGGCGGCTTCCAGCGCAGCTCGCCGACCGGCGGCCTGGCGTAGGGCACGCCCTTCCACGCGTAGGTGCCGCTCGTCGCACTCAGATCGGTGCCGATCACCGTGCCAAGATCGGTCTCGCGCTGCGTCGGCGCCTTCGGCGAATGCGAGGTGCAGACGAACGACGAGGCCGCGTTGACGTCGCCGTGGCCCTTGTAGCGCGGCCACTCGGGGTATTCGCACAGCGGCCGCGTGCGGCCCGGCACGCCGACCGTGTCGGCCACGGTCTGCCGGCCCGGTGCGCGGCCGTGCTCGACCCATTTCTCCAGCGTGGTGAGCGAATCCCACGACGCGTTGAAGATCGTGCTCAGCGCATGGCCGAAGCCCGGCACCTCGTAATAGCGCACGAAGCGGTCCACCGCATGGCGGCCCATGCGGCGCTGCAGGCGCTCGTAGTACTCCGCGGTGGCGCGGCTGCTCACCAGGATGTCGGTCAGGCCATGCACCAGCAGCAGCTTGCCGCCACGGGCCGCGAAGGTGTCCAGGTTCACCGGCTGGTCGATCATCGCGCTCAGCTCGCTGAAGCGCGGGCCCCATTGCCCCGGGTTCTCCGGATCGATGGACAGCGAGTCGTAGCCCGGCGTGCGCGTGATGCCGTACTGGACGCCCTGATCGACCTGCACGCTGATGTACGGCGCGGTGCGCGGCATCGGGATCGTCGGCTGCGACGTGCCGAACGCGAGGAAGGTGACGATCGGCTGCAGCGGTGACGGGTTCGTCGCGATGCCGAGGTCGGCGCCCCAGATGTTGTAGCCCGGGTAGTGATCCTCGCCGCTGGCGAGCTTGAAGTTGAAGTGCGCGTCGGTATTGACGACCTTGAAGGTGTCGATCTGCAGGTCGGACACGCAGCCGTCGCCGGTGTCCTCGCCTCCGGGGCAGCGCAGCGGCGCGCCGTCGACCATCGCGGTGGCGGGATCGAACACCGCGTTGCAGCGGTTCTGGTCGCTGATCAGCCCGTCGGCCACGCCGTCGAGGTGGTCGCAGGCCTGCAGCGACGCCTTCAGCAGCAGCGCGCGCTTGGGCACGCTCGGATAGGCGCCGGCGCGCGCCAGCGCGCGGTTGACGCGGTGCCCGCCGAGCATCGCGGAGGCCTGGTTCCACGCCGGATAGGCGACGATCGCGCCGTCCCAGTCCTTCGGCCAGCGCGTGATCGACTGGATCGCCTCGCGTCCGCCGGTGGAGCCGCCGGCGAAATACGCCTTGCGGATCGAGCGCGCATAACGTGACTTGACGATGTAGACCGACGCGTCGCGCGTCTTCTTCAGCGCCTCGCCGCCCCAGTTGCGCAGCGCTTCGTCGTTCATCATGAACGTGCCGTCCTGCGAGCCCAGTGCGCCGGCCTGGTGGCCGGAGTCGCTGGCGAAGGTGGCATAGCCGCGGCCGAGCGGCAGCGTTTGGTCGGTGGGGCCCATCGGCACGTTGCCGGCGACGTTCGGGATGCTGCCGTCGAAGCCGCCGCCGCCGAACATCACGACCTTGGCGTTCCAGACGGTCGGCAGCGCGACGCGGAACAGGATGTCGGGTGCCGTGGTGTCGATCGGCGCGATCCTGCCGTTCACGAGGCAGTACTCGGGCAGCGCGCTCGCGCCGCTGCCCGAGGCTGCCACCGGCGCCGCAGAGGTGACCGTTGCGCCGCGCGTCGGCAAGCCGATGCGCGCCGCGGGCACGGTCAAGCCGACCATTTGTGCGCAGGTCTTCGGCCCGGCATGGTGCAAGGCGAGCTCGCGATCGTTCTCGTCTTCGGCGAGCGCTGTCGACTCCTCGTCATCGCCGCCTCCACCACAAGCGCCCAACCCCAGCGTGACCAAAACGGCGAAGCCTGCGCGCAGCGCGGCGTTCGACATGCCCATGGCTGTCTCCTGTGCGTTCTTGAGAGCGAAGCAAGTCTCGGCAGCGCCATCGCGCGCTTCAATGTGGAGACCGCACACTCACGCCGGGTGGCCGATGTGTTCGGCGGCCACCGCGAAAACCCTTGGGGGCCCGGTGCGCGTCAGGCGCGCGGCGCGCTCAGGTTCCACAGGCGCACCGCGATGTGGATCTCGAGTGCGCGCGACGCCTGTCCCCAGTGGCCAAGCAGGTCCTCGATCGTGGCCAGCCGCTGCCGCACGGTGTTCACGTGGATGCCCAGGCGCTGCGCGGTGGACTTGGCGTTCTGGTTGCAGTCGAAGTAGGCCAGCAGCGTGGCGGCGAGGTCCGATCCACGCTGGTCGTCGTGCGCGATCAGCGGCCCGATCGTCGTCTGCAGGAACGCCGCGAGGCTCGCCCGATCGTGCGTCTCGAACAGCGTGGCGTAGATGGCCAGTTCGTCCTGGCCGACGATCTGCCCCTGCACGCCGATGCGGCCGAGCACCGCGAGCGCACGTTTCAAAGTGGCATACAGCGCCGGGATGTCGGCCGCGCGCGCCACCGGACGCGACAGCGCGCCGCGGTACACGGCGTGCACGTCGTGGCGCATCCACTGCTGAATCGTCTGGCGCACCTCGCCGGCCGCGGTGGCGCTGCACAGCACGACGAGAACGCCGTCGATGTCGTCGACCAGCGCCGGGGTCAGCGACTTCAGGTTGGCGAAGTGCCGCGCCGCATAGTCTGCGCCGGGACCTTCGGGTTGCACCAGCATCAGCGCGAGCGGACGCGTGAGGTCGACGCCGTGCTGCTCGGCGCGGTTGGCGAGCACGGCCGGATCGTCCTGGCGCGGCGACACCAGCGAGCGCAGCAGCGCGGCCGCGCTGCGGTTGCGCGACGCCTCCAGACGCTGCTGCGACAGCAGCACGATGCCGATCACGCTGGAGCTGCGCTCGAAGGTGCGCACCGCGATCTCCTGCAGCTCGCCGCGGTGGAACAACAGCACCGAGCCGAGGATGCCGTCGCCGCCGATCACCGGCAGCAGGCGGCACGTTTCGTCGCCGACACGGTAGGCCACGTCGGAGCGTCCGGTGGCGCGCGCGTTGCGCAGCGCACGGCCGAGCTCGGTGGCGTGCTCGCCGTGCGGCGCATGGTCTTGCGCCAGCGCACCGTCGTACGCGGGCGCGGCACCACGGCTCAGCACCAGGCCCGCCTCGTCGAGCACCAGGATGCTGCCGCCGAGCTGCTGCGCCACCGACTGGCACAGCGTCGCCAGCGATGCGCCGTGCGCCAGCAGCGACGTGATCTGCTCGTGCGCATCGATCGCGGCCTGCACGTTGCGCAGGTGGCGCTCGAGCTCGTCGCGCGCGTGGTCGGCGCGCGCGAGCGCGGCGTTGGCGCGCTCGAAGTCCTGCGCGTTCTTCAGCGCCACCGCGGCATGGGTCGCGAGCGTCGACAGGATCGACGTGCTCTGCGCGGTGTGCGTGCGGTGGTAGCGATCGGCGACGAACAACAGGCCGACCACCTCGCCGCCGGTCATCAGCGGCACCCCCACCAGCGCGGCGATGCCCTCCTCGCGAAACGTGTCGTCGAGCTTGGGGTCGTGCGCGATGCGGCGGTCGTGCAGGTAGTCGGGCGTGGTGAACGGCAGGCGCGTCGACATCACGATGCTGACCACGCCGCGATCGCGCCGTGCCACCATCGCCGAGGTCTTCTGCGACAGCGCGCCGTCGGCGACCAGGACGCGGAACGTTTCCGCTTGGGCGTCGTAGATCGTCAACCACGCGACGTCGGAGCCCAGCAGCTGGCGCGCACGCGAGACGATCGCCGCCAGCAGGCCCTGCAGGTCGAGCCGGCTCGACAGGTCCTGCGCCGACTCGATCACCGCCAGCAGGCCGCGCTCGCGCTCCTGGTGCAGCTCGAGCCGGTTGCGCACCGCCATCGCCATGCGCACCGTCTCCACCAGCGCCGGCTTGGCGGGATCGTCGGGCGGCAGCGCGTCCAGCAGCGCCAGCCGGCGCGCGAACTCGTCGGCCGACGCGCCCTGGTGCAGCAGCTCGACGAGATCGCGCGTGATCTGCTCGTAAGGATGGGGCTGCGGCGAATGGTTCATCGGCGTGGCGGTGCGGTTGGATGCGATCGTATCGGCGCGCCGCCAGGCAGCCGGTGACATCGAAGCCCAGCCGCCGGTGTGCGCCGATCACATAGGGATCCGGGCGCACAACGGCGAGACTCGCGCGCTGGCGCTTGCGGTCGGGTCAGCCAGTGTCCACCGGAACCACCGCAGGACGGCCCTCATGTCGATCCTCGATACCCTTCGCCCGCCGCCCAACCTGCGCGTGCTGGTCACCGCCGGCGCCGGCGGCGTCGGCGCCGCGATCGCGCGCGCGTTCCACGAAGCCGGTGCGCGCGTGCACGTGTGCGACGTGGACCGCAGCGCGCTCGATCGGCTGACATCCGCTGCGCCGGGCATCACGGGCAGCATGGCCGACGCTTCGTTTCCGGCCGACGTGGACGGCGTGTTCGACGACGTGCGTGGCGCCCTCGGCGGCCTCGATGTGCTGGTCAGCAACGCGGGCGTCGCGGGACCGATCGGTCCCATCGAAGCCATCGACGGCGGCTTCTGGGAACGCACGATCGCGGTCAACGTGCACAGCCAGTTCTATTTCGCGCGACGTGCCGTGCCGCTGCTCAAGCAGTCGCTCGCCGGCCCCTGCCTAATCGCCACCGGTTCGATGGCCTGGCGCCCGGACGCCGCTTACCGCACGCTGTTCGCGTCCAGCAACGCCGCCGTGGTCGGCTTGATCAAGTCGCTGGCGAGGGAGCTGGGCCCGCACGGGATTCGTGTGAACGCGATCCTGCCCGGTGCGGTGGACGACGCGGCCGCGCTCGCGCTCTTCCTGTGCTCGCCCGCGGCGCGCCGTCTGACCGGACAGGCCGTCAGCATCCACGGCTGCCCCGAGCAGGCCTGAGCCGCGAGGCGGGCGCCGCGTGCGCGTCAGCGCCGGTTCCTGAACATCGGGGCCAGCGACGCGGCCGCGATGCACAGGATACCGATGACCGCCGGCGACAGCAGCACCAGCAGGTCGATCAGCAGGTCCATGGGGGGCCCGCTACGACCGCCTGAGAAGACCGGCGATGAATCCGATCAACGCCATCACCAGGAACACGACGAACAGGATCTTGGCGATGCCCGCCGCGCCGGCGGCAATGCCGCCGAAGCCCAGCACGCCTGCGATCAGCGCGATGATCAAAAAGACAACGGCGTAGTACAGCATCGTGACGCTCCTCTGTGAATGGTCTTCGCATCGCTGCGCGGCGCGCCGCGATGGCGTGACGGTAAGGGGCTGGCGTCGTACGCCTGGACGGAAACGAGCCCGACCTGTTGTCGGCCGGGCGTCGCAACCGATGTAGGACAAGAGCCCGGCACCATCCCCGCAGAGCGCATGGCGTATAAGAGGCCCCCGGCATCCAAAGGTCCCGCATCGAGATGGACCCCGGCGCCACATCCGCACCCATGGCCCTGCGCCCGCCCACCGCCCTCGCCGGGCGGGTGTTCGCACTGCTGGCCGCGGGTTACTTCGTCGCCTTCGTCAGCATCGCGCCTTGGGCCGGCTCGCCCGGCACGACGCAGCCGGGCGTGGTGGTGATGGTGGCCAGCGCCATCGTGCTGGTCAACCTGGCCTGCGCGCTGCTGCTCACCGACTGGTACTGCCGCACCGGCCGCCCGGCGTTGTTGATCCTGGCCGCGGGCAGCACCTTCGGCGCCGTCATGGCGCTGGCGCATGCCGCCACCTATCCGGGCGCGCTCCTGGAGCGGCCGCTGTTCGGCAGCGAACAGACCGTGGCCTGGCTCTACCTGGCCTGGCGCATCGGCCTGGCGATCACCTACCTCGCCGCCACGCTGGTGGAAGCGGCCGGCGTCACGGCCCGATCGCCTGCACGGCGGGTCGGCCACGCCGCGGCGGCGCACGCTCTGGCGCTGGCGTCGTGCGCGCTGGCAGCCGTCTGGGCCAGCGGGTTCGCGACGATCGCGCTGGCAGGCGAACGGTTCAGCACGGTCAACCACACGTTGGCGTGGCTCGCGGCACTGCTGCACTTTGCCGCGCTCGGCCTCGTGCTGCTGAAGCGCTTCTTCAACGACACGCTGTACCTGTGGCTCTCGCTGGTGCTGGCGGCGGCCATCACCGACCTGGTGCTGAGCAACCTCGGTGGTTCGCGCTACACGCTCGGCTGGCATGCGGCGCGCGGCAGCTTCGTCGTCTCGGCGTTCCTGCTGCTGGTCTATCTGACCAAGGAGTCGGCCGAGCAGATGCCGCAGGCGCTGCTGCCGCGCGTGGCGGCCTACGCCGGCGCGCTCGCCGCGGCGTTTGCGGCCGTGTTCCTGCGCTGGGCGATGCACCCTTGGCTGGGGCAGAGCGCCACCTACATCACGCTGTACGGCGCCGTGGCGCTCTCGGTGTGGCTGGGCGGCTGGCTGCCGGGCACGTTGTGCGCCGTCACGGGCTTTGCCTTCGTGGCCGTGCTGCTGGTCGAACCGGTCGGCAGCCTGGTCCCGCGCGACGTCGGCGCGATGCTGCAGATCGCGCTGTACGCACTGTCGTGCGCCTTCATCATCGGCCTCGGCCAGGGGATGCGCCGCGCCAGCGCGCGCTACCGCGGCTCGGAATCGAGGCTGCGCGACAGCGAACGCCGCCTCGCCGCAGAACTCTCGTCCATGGAGCGACTGCACGGGCTGAGCAGCCGGCTGCTGACCACGCGCGATCTGGAGTCGGGACTGCGCGACATCCTGGACAACGCGATGGCGTCGTGCGAGGCCGACTTCGGCGCCATCCAGCTCTACAGCCGCAGCGCGGGCGGGCTGCAGGTGGCCGTGCAGCGCGGCTTCGGCGAGCCGTTTCTCGAGCACTTCAGGCTGGTGCGCGAGGATGACCGAGCCGCGGCCAGCGCACGCGCGCTGCGCACACAACAGCGCGTGGTGATCGAAGACGTGACGCGCGATGCCGAGCATGCCGTGCACGTCGGGCTCGCACAGCAGGCCGGCTACCGCGCGCTGCAGGTCACGCCGCTGCGCTCGCACCACGGCCAGGTGTTGGGCGTGCTGTCCACCCATCACCGCTCGCCGCATGCGGTGTCGACGCGCGAGGCGAAGCTGCTCGACCTGTACGCGCGCCACGCAGTGGACCTGATCGAGCGCATGCGCGCGGAGCAGGCCCTCAAGGCCGCCGACCGCCGCAAGGACGAGTTCCTGGCCACGCTCGCGCACGAGCTGCGCAACCCGCTGGCGCCGATCCGCAACTCGCTGGCGATCATGGGCGCCGTCAAGCCGCTGCCCGAGCGGCTCGAGAAGGTGCGCGACGTCATGTCGCGGCAGGTGCGCCACCTGGTGCGGCTGGTGGACGATCTGCTCGACGCCTCGCGCATCACGTTGAGAAAGGTGCAGCTGCACAAGGAGCGCACGTCGCTGCGCGCGTTGATCCATGAGGCCGTGGAATCCGCCAGCACCCTGGTGCAAGGCGGGCGCCACCAGCTGCACACCGTGGTGCCCGACGACGATCCGCTGGAGGCCGACGTCGACGCCACGCGCATCGTGCAGGTGCTGGTCAACCTGCTGAACAACGCCGCCAAGTTCACGCCACCGGGCGGCATGATCTCGCTCACTGCGGTGCGCGAGGACGATACCGCGGTCATCACCGTGCGCGACACCGGCGCCGGCATCGCGCCGGAGCACCTGGAGACGGTGTTCGAGATGTTCTCGCAACCGGCACCGGTGCTGTACCGCACGGAAGGCGGCCTGGGCATCGGCCTGGCCATCGTGCGCGGGCTGGTGGAGCTGCACGGCGGCACCGTGCGGGCGCTGAGCGCGGGCCTCGACAAGGGCAGCGAATTCGTCGTGCGCCTGCCGCTCGATCCCGCGGGTGCCCCCGCGGCCGAACAACGCCCGGCAAGCGCAAGCCCCGGCGAACCACGGCGGCCCAGGAGGATATTGGTGGTGGACGACAACGCCGACGTCGTCACCACGTTGCGGCAATACCTCGAGATGCACGGCCATGATGTGCGCGAAGCCCACGACGGCGTCGAGGGCGCGCACGTGGCCGCCGAGTTCAGGCCCGATCTGGTGCTGCTCGACATCGGCATGCCGCGCATGAACGGCTACGAGGCGGTGGCGGAGATCCGCAAGCGGCTGCACGGGCACCCGGTGCGCATCGTCGCCATCACCGGATGGGGGCAGTACGACGACAAGCAGCGCGCCTTTGCCGCCGGCTTTGACCTGCACATGACCAAGCCGGTCGACCCGGCGGCCGTGGCCGAGCTGCTGTAACGCGGCTACCCGCGTTTTGTTGCGCCGCTGTCGATCGGCCGCATCGCCGATCGTCGTGGGAATGAGAGCCCACTTCCTCAACGCGCAATGCGGGGAACGTCCGTTGCCGCGCCCCGCGTGGCCTTCACCCCTGGAGAATGCAAAGTGACCGCAAAGAACACGATCGCGAAGAACACCATCTGCCTGTGGTACGACGGCACGGCGCTCGATGCCGCGCGGTTCTATGCCAAGACGTTTCCCGACAGCTCGGTCGATGCCGTGCACCACGCACCCGCCGACTACCCCTCCGGCAAGGAAGGCGACGTGCTGACGGTGCAGTTCACCGTGATGGGCATCCCGTGCCTCGGCCTGAACGGCGGGCCCGCATTCAAGCAGACCGAGGCGTTCTCGTTCCAGGTGGCCACCGACGACCAGGCCGAAACCGACCGCCTGTGGAACGCCATCGTCGGCAATGGCGGGCAGGAAAGCGCGTGCGGCTGGTGCAAGGACAGGTGGGGCGTGTCGTGGCAGATCACGCCGCGCGCCCTCACCGAGGCCTACACCGACCCCGACCGCGCGGCCGCCAAGCGCGCCTTCCACGCGATGATGGACATGGGCAAGATCGACATCGCGACGATCGAGAAGGCGCGGCGCGGTTGACCGCCCGGCCGGTGTCGACGCAGCGGCGCCCGTGCAGCGCGAGCCGGCACGTGCTCAAGGCGCGAACACGTCGGTGCTGAGGTAACGCAGACCGGAGTCGATGGCCAGCGTCGCGACCGTGGCATCCGGGCCCAGCCGCGCCGCGACGCGCAGCGCAACGATCACGTTCAGGCCCGACGACGTGCCGGTGAAGACGGCCTCCTCTCGCGCCAGCCTGCGCGCCATACGGTTCGATTCTTCGGTGCTGGCGCTTTGCACTTCGCTGATCTCGTCGCGGCGCCACAGCGGCGGAACGAATCCGATGCCGATGCCTTCGATGCGATGGGCGCCGGGCGCACCGCCGGACAACACCGGGCTTTCCGCCGGTTCGGCGGCCACGATGCGCACGTCCGGGTTGTGGCGGCGCAGTGCGGCGGCGGTGCCCTGCAGCGAATGCGCCGAATGCATCGATGCGCCCGCCGGCCTGCCGCCAGAGCTCGTCGCCGAGCGCGTGGTAGCCGGCCTCGCCGTCGCGGTTGCCGAGCTGGTCGCACAGCCAGTGGCCCGGTTGCCGGCCCAGCTCCTGCGCCCGCGCCATCATCGATTCGATCAACCCGCGGGTGATGCGGCGGCCTTCGCTCGGGACCAGCGTGAGCTCCCCGCCCAGCGCGCGAATCGTGCGCAGCTTTTCTTCGCTGAAGGCGTCCGAGCTGACAAAGTGCGAGCGCAAGCCGAGCGCCGCGCAGACATAGGCCAGCGACACGCCGGTGGTGCCGCCGGTGTACTCGACCACCGTGCCGCCGGGCAACAAGCGGCGGTCTCGCAGCGCGGCTTGCACCATCGCCTGGGCCACGCGGTCCTTCATGCTGCCGGTGGGGTTGGCCGATTCGAGCTTGATCAGCACCCGGCCCGATCCCTCCGCGACGACGCGCTGCAACTGCACCACCGGCGTGTTGCCGATCGCGCCGAGCGCCGGATGCGTGATCTCCATGGGCTCCCTCCATCGGACGGGCGGACGACCTTACATCGAGCCGGTCGTGCGGTGGTGGTGCCGGCCGATCCTCCCGGGTCGGCGTCCTGAAAGTGTTTTTTGCCGTCAATCACGCCACGTCCCGCCGCGCAGCAGCGTCGGCGCGTGCGATGCGCCTCGGATCGCGGCCGTCCTTCACCCCACGACCCCGTGCACGCTTCTTGCACCGCAGCGGCTCTCCAGTGAGAGGGCTGACGTATGAGCGTTACCTCGCTACGCGCCCGCGTCGGCGCAGATCCGCCGCGCCGCCATCCCTTGTTTGACCCGTTCGTCGCAAGTTGAGCGCCGACGCGTCAGGTCTTCCGGGCGCCGGCCCGGGCTGCCGTACGACGCCCCGTGCCGGGCCGGGAGAGGAAGCACGGGCGCTGGGTTACCTGGCCGGCAACGGCGAGATGGCGGCGCGCACGCGGGCGCACGACTGGGCGGCCAGCCCGCTGGGGCCGATCCACACCTGGCCGCAAAGCCTGCTCAGCGCGCTGAGCATGCTGCTGCCGTCGAAGGCGCAGATCGTGCTGTTCTGGGGTCCCGAGTTCGTCGTCTTCTACAACGACGCCTACCGGCCCGTGTTCGGCGCCAAGCATCCGCACGCGCTGGGAATGGCCGGACGCGACGCCTGGAGCGAGATCTGGGACGGCCAGCTGCATCCGCTGCTGCGCGGCGTGGTGGAAACCGGCGAGGCGTTCTGGGCCACCGATCTGCGGTTCTCGCTGGAACGCCACGGCTACCCGGAGGAAACTTACTTCGATGTCTCCTACGACCCGGTGCGCGACGAAAGCGGACGGGTCGGCGGTGTCTTCTGCATCGTCGCCGAGACCACGGGGCGCGTGGTCGGCGAACGCCGCCTCGCGCTGCTCAAGGACCTGGCGGGCCAGAGCACGGCGCGCACGGCGCACGACGCCTGTGTGCAAGCCATGGAGGTGCTGGCACGCAACCCGGACGAGGTGCCGTTCGCATTGGCCCACCTCGACGGGGCGCCGGTGTGCGGCACACCCGACGCGCACAGCGCGCACCAGCAGGCCGAGCCGGCGCGCGTGACCGAACTGCCGCTGCTCGGAGCCGGCGGTGCCCCCGCCGGCCGGTTGGTGCTCGGCCTCAACCCCCGGCGGCCGCGCGACGCGCAGTACGAAGCGTTCCTCGCGCTGGTGGCGGGCCAGGTCTCCACCGCGATCGCCAACGCGCGCGCCTACGAGGAGGAACGCAAGCGCGCCGAGGCACTGGCCGAGCTGGACCGGGCCAAGACGGCGTTCTTCAGCAACGTCAGCCACGAGTTCCGCACGCCGCTGACGCTGATCCTCGGCCTGCTGGAGGAAATGCTGGCGCGCGACGACGCGGCGCAGCGCGATCAGCTGCTGGCGGTGCAGCGCAACGGACAGCGGCTGCTCAAGCTGGTGAACGTGCTGCTCGACTTCGCGCGCATCGAGGCCGGCCGCGCGCAGGCCAGCTACCAGCAGATCGATCTCGCGGCACTGACCGCCGATCTGGCGAGCAACTTCCGCGCCGCTTGCGATCGCGCCGGCCTGCGCCTCGACGTGTCATGCACGGGCCCGGCGCACGCCTGGGTAGACCGCGACATGTGGGAAAAGGTGGTGCTCAACCTGCTGTCCAACGCCTTCAAGTTCACCCTGCAAGGCGGCATCACCGTGCGCGTGCAAGGCGACGCGCACAAGGTCTGCCTGACGGTGGCCGACACCGGCGTCGGCATCGCGCAGGACGCACTGCCACGCATGTTCGAGCGCTTTCGGCGCATCGAAGGCGCCGCGGGCCGCAGCCACGAAGGCAGCGGCATCGGGCTGGCGCTGGTGCACGAGCTGGTCAAGCTGCACGGCGGCACGATCTCGGTGGCCAGCCAACTGGCGCGCGGCACGACGTTCACCGTCGAGCTCCCGACCGGACACGCGCACCTGCCGCGCGAGCACCTGCGACAACACGCCGAGTCGCCCGCCAGCGGCCGCGCCGACGCCTATGTGGCCGAGGCGATGGGCTGGCTGGCGGATGCGCCGGCCATCGAACCGCAGCCCACCGCCGGCGCGCCGCCCGGCGGCCGCGTGCTGGTGGCCGACGACAACGCCGACCTGCGCCACTACGTGCGGCGCCTGCTGGCCGAGCACTACGAGGTGCAGGTGGTGGCCGACGGGCTGGCGGCGCTGCAGGCGGCGCGTGCGCGCCGGCCCGATGTGATCGTGTCGGACGTGATGATGCCCAGGCTCGACGGCTTCGGGCTGATCCCCGAACTGCGCCGGGACCCGGCGCTGAGCGACGTTCCGGTCCTGCTGCTGTCGGCGCGCGCCGGCGAGGAGTCGCGTCTCGAAGGCCTGGGCCGCGGCGCCGACGATTACCTGGTCAAGCCGTTCAGCGCGCGCGAGCTGCAGGGGCGCGTGGCGGCACTGCGCGGCGCCGACGACATCCGGCGGCGCGCCCTCGATGCGCTGCGCCAGAGCCGCGCGCAGGTGCAGGCGTTGCTCGATCACGCGCCGCTGGGCGTGTACCTGGTCGATGCCGACTTCCGCATCCGCGAGATGAACCCGGTGGCGCTGCCGGTGTTCGGCGACATCGCGGGCGGCGTCGTCGGGCGCGACTTCGAAGAGGTGATCCGCATCCTGTGGCCCAAGGCGTATGCCGACGAGCTGGTGACGATCTTTCGCCGCACCATGGACACCGGGCAGTCCCATGTCACCGCCGAGCAGGCCGAGCGGCGGCTCGATCGTGGCGTGGTCGAGTACTACGAATGGCGGGTCGATCGCATTCCGCAGGCCGACGGCCGCAACGGCGTGGTGTGCTACTTCCGCGACATCTCGGCGCAGGTGCAGGCGCGCAAGGAGATCGAGCAGAGCCACCAGGCGCTGCGCGCCGCCGACCAGCGCAAGAACGAGTTCCTGGCCACGTTGTCGCACGAGCTGCGCAACCCGCTGGCGCCGCTGCGCAATGCGCTGCACCTGATCCGGCTGCATGCCGACAACCCGCCCGCGCTGGCCTCCGCGCGCGACCTGATGGAACGCCAGCTCAACAGCCTGGTGCGTCTGGTCGACGACCTGCTGGAGATGTCGCGCATCACCAGCGGATCGCTCGAGCTCAAGCGCGAGCCGGTTGAGCTGTCGTCGGTGGTGCGCAACGCCGCCGAGACCAGCGAGCCGGTCATCCGCGCCGGGCGCCATCGGCTCGAGGTCGCGCTGCCCGACGAGCCCCTGTGGATCGAGGGCGATCCGGTTCGGCTCGCGCAGATCGTGTCCAACCTGCTGAACAACGCCGCCAAGTACACGCCCGAGGGCGGCCTGGTGTCACTCACGGCGCAGCGCGAGCGCAACCAGGTGGTGCTGAAGGTGCGCGACAACGGGATCGGCATCGCGCCCGACGCCCTGCGCCGCATCTTCGACATGTTCAGCCGCGAGCGCCGCGGCAGAGGGCCCGCCGAGGGCGGCCTGGGCATCGGGCTGACCTTGTCGCGCCGCCTCGCCGAGATGCACGGCGGCACGATCGACGCACACAGCGCGGGCGAAGGCCTCGGATCGGAGTTCATCGTGCGTTTGCCAATGGCAGCGTCGCGCGTGCCGCCGCAGGCGCGGCGCCAGCCCACCGATCTGCGCATGCCGCAACATGTGCTGATCGTCGACGACAACCGCGACGCCGCCGAAAGCCTGGGCCAGCTGCTGCAGCTGCTGGGTGCCACCGTGACGGTGGCCTACGACGGCCCGTCTGCCATCGACGCGTTCAGCGCCAGCGCGGCATCGGTCGTCCTGCTGGACATCGGCCTGCCCGGCATGAACGGCTACGAGGTGGCGCGCGCGATGCGATCACGCCATCCGGAGCGCCGGCCGCTCATCATCGCGGTGACCGGATGGGGACAGGAGACCGACCGTCGCGAGGCTGCGGCCTCGGGCATCGACCATCACCTGGTCAAGCCGGCCGACATCCACCGGCTGCAGGAGCTGCTGAGTAGCGCGGCGCCCAGCGTGCATTGATGCGTGACCTTCACCGTCGGCCCGCGGCGCGCGGCTGCGCGGCTGCGCCGCCCGCAGCGCTGCGCATGACCTGCTGCCGCGTGGGCGCGAACGCGCTGGTGCCCAGCATGCGCCACAGCTGCTGCGCGTCGGCCCGATCGCCTTCAACCTGCACGGCGCGCGACGCCAGCGCCTGAGCCGGCGTGAGATCGCCGCTCCAGATCTCGGTGAGGGCACGCACCGACGCCACCACGCACAGCGTGACGTCGCGGCCCGGGTCGTCACGGCACAAGTCGGCCACACCGTCCTCCACCACCAGCCACCACGAGCGCTCGCCTTCGCGCGCGTCGGGCAACTGGAAGTGGATGACCACCGGGCGCGGCGGGAACTCCTCGAGGCGCACGAAACGGCGGATGTCCCACATCAGCAGGCCGGCATCGAGCTCGTCCTCGCGCAAGCGGCTGCCGATCCAGCGGGCGCCCCAGTGGCCGAGCGCCATCACGATGGGCCGCAGCTCTTCGCCGGCCTCGGTGAGGCTGTACTCCCACACCTTGCCGACCGCGGTGCGTTTCACGACACCGGCTGATTCCAGCGTCTGCAGCCGGCGCGCCAGCAGGCTGGTGGACATGCGCGGCACACCGCGATGCAGATCGTTGAAACGCCGGCTGCCGCACAGCAGCTCGCGCACCACCAGCGGCGTCCAGCGCTCGCACAGCACCTCAGCACCGCGTGCCACCGTGCAGAACTGCCCGTAGCCGACTTCCATCGCGACGACCCCACGTCCGACTCACTGCCTGGGATTGTGCGCGCACGCGCCGCAGCGACCTCATGCGAGCACGCCCTTGGTGTGCCGGAACAGCGTGTCGGGGTCGAGGCGCCGCTTCAGCTCGGCCAGCCGGCGCAAATTGGCGCTGCCATAGGCGGCCTCGATGCGATCGCGTCCCTCCTCCTCGGTGAGGAAGTTGACGTATGTCCCTCCGGTGGAGCAAGGGCGTGTCTCCTCGAAGCACTCGCGCGCCCAGCGCTTGTTGGCCTCGTCGTCGTCGGGCCGCTCCCACGACCCGGTGATGTTGAGCACGTAGGCGGCGTCTCGGTTGCCCGCCGGCGAATGATCGGCCGGCAGTTCGCCCAGCGCGCCGCCGATGTGGAACATCAGGATCGCCGAGTGCGGCGACCGGATGCGAGCCGCGTGCGTGATGGCGGTGTCGATCAGCCGCGCGTCGATGCGCGGCAGGTAATGCGATTTCCAGTAGTAGCGCCGACCCTTGGGCTGCGTGGCGTCGAGCAGGCTCTGCATCTGCGTGTAAGGCCGCCGCGTCACGATGTCGGCCGCCGGCTGGCCGAGCGCGCGCAGCGGCGCGAGCAAAGCCTCGCCGCGCTCCGGCGCACCGGTGTAGCAAATGAAGAGCGCCACGATCGGCTTGCCGTGCACCTCCTTCGGCAGCCATGGAGCGGGCGGCGCGATGCGCAACACCGCCACGCTGGTCAGCTCGCGCGGCGCGTTGGCGCTGAACTCCTGGAACGCGTGCAACACGCTGCGGCTGTCTTCGGCGCGCCAGGCGATGGCACCGCCCAGGATCTCGGGCCCGACGGGAAACAGGCGGTACTCGAACGACGTGACGATGCCGAAGTTGCCGCCGCCACCGCGCAGCGCCCAGAACAGATCGGCGTTGTCATCGGCCGATGCGCGCACGACGCGGCCCTCGGCGGTGACCACGTCCATCGACAGCACCGTGTCGCAGGTCCAGCCGTGGCGGCGCGTGAGGTAGCCGAAGCCGCCGCCGACGGTCAGGCCCGCCACGCCGGTGGCGGACACGAAACCCATCACTGCCGCCAGACCGTGCAGCTGGGTCTCGCGGTCGACGTCGCCGAGCGTGCAGCCGGCCTGCGCGCGGCAGGTGCGGCCGGCGGCATCGACCCAGACGCCGCGCATCGGCGACAGGTCGATCATCAAGCCGCCATCGCACACGGCGAGCCCGGCGATGTTGTGGCCGCCGCCGCGCACGGAGTTGACGATGCGATGTTCGCGCGCGAACTGCACCGCGCGCACCACGTCGGCGCTGCCGCTGCAGCGTGCCACCAGTGCGGGCCGGCGATCGATCATCGCGTTCCACACCTGGCGCGTCTCTTCGTAGGCCGGATCCTCCGGCGTCAGCAGCGCGCCGCGGAACGACGCCTTGAACGCCTGCAGCGCGGCATCGGAAACCTCGATCGGCGCGCCGTCGAGCTGCTTGAATCGCAGGGCCATGGCTTTCTCCGGTGATGTTGGACGGCCGCATGCTGCAGGCGGCCGCGCGCACGGCCTAGTCCAGAAAGTGAAGCGTTGCGGCCGCCAGGCGCTACAGTGGCCAGCACCATGTCCGAGCCCGCCCGCTGGACCGTCGTGCCCGACACGCCGGAAGACATTGCCGCCGTGGCGCGGCAGTGCCGCAAGCTCGTCACGCAGCGGGCGCTGCTGGCCGCCGGCGTGGCCGCGGTGCCGGTGCCGGGCATCGACTGGCTCACCGACGTGGGCGTGCTGCTGAAGGTGATCCCCGAGATCAACGACAAGTTCGGCCTCACGCCCGAGCAGATCGAACGGCTCGCGCCGGATCGGCGCGTGGCCGTGTTCAAGGCGATCTCGGCCGGCGGCAGCCTGCTGATCGGCCGGCTGGTCACGCGCGACCTGCTGCTGGTGGTGCTCAAGACCGTGGGCGTCCGCTTGACCACCAAGCAGGCGGCCAAGGTGGTGCCGATCGCCGGCCAGGCGGTGTCGGCCGCACTGACGTTCTCGGCGCTCAAGTACGTCTGCGAGCAGCACATCAAGCAGTGCATCGAGGTGTCGCGGCAGCTCGCGCTGCCCGCGCCGCGGCGCTGACGGCACAAGAACGCACGCCGCCGCCGCGGCACGTCGCTTGCGGCAAATTGCTGCGATCTGCCAGGGCGGCACCTTGCTTGCCGCGGGCTGCCGCGGCACGTTGCTTGCCGCATGCCAGGCATGCACCGCCGCGTCAGCCTGGACGGTGCCGGAAAGGGGATCGACCATGTCGACCGTGAAACGGCTGTTCCTGCTGCTGGCGGCACCGCTGCTGCTGGCCGCCGCACCGGCGCCTGCGCACGCCGACGAGTACGACGACGCCATCGCGCTCTTCAAGAACGCCAGCCAGAGCAAGTCGTACTTCTCGCGCAGCCACGCTTATGCCGTCTTTCCCACCGTTGGCAAGGGCGGCATCGTGGTGGGAGGCGCATACGGCAAGGGCCGGGTGTACGAACAGGGCCGCCTGATCGGCGAGGCCACGCTGACCCAGCTGTCGGTGGGCGCACAGCTCGGTGGTCAGGCATTCAGCGAGATCATCTTCTTCAAGGACGCGCGCGCGCTCGACGAATTCACGCGCGGCGGCTTCGAGCTCGGTGCCGAGGCGAGCGCGGTGGCGATCACCGCCGGCGCGACTGCGGAGGCCGGGACCGCCGGCACCACCGCCAGCAAGAGCGTCGGGCCCGGCACCGCCGAGTTGGCGGGCGGCTACCGCGACGGTATGGCGATCTTCACCATCGTCAAGGGCGGACTGATGTACGAGGCCGCAGTGAGAGGCCAGAAGTTCGACTTCAAGCCGGTGTGAGCGCGCGCCGCCGGCGCCGTTTGCAGGCCTGACGTGAGGCGGGGCGCCGAGCGCCCCGGTCCCACGCGAGGGCATCAGTGCAATTGTTTCTTCAGGCTGGCGATCTCGTCGTGTGCCTTCATCACCGCCTGCTGCAACTGCGGGTCCACCGACGAGCCCGCCTGCTGGCACGCCCGCTTGGCCTGGTCACCCGTCTGCTCCAGCCGGTCGATGCGGCTGGTCAGTTGGCCCTGATCCGCTGATTGCTGCGCCATGTCGCGCACCTCGCGCGCCTGCGCGTGCATGTCGTCGATGCAGCGGCGCAGCGCCTCGGGAGGCTGGCTCGATGCGTTTTGCATGGCGGAGGTGGCTTGGTCGGCGCATTGTTCGATGCGCTTCAGGCTGTCCTGCACTTGATTCATCTGCATGAGGTTCTCCAACGGCAAGAACGCCGGCACGTTGCCGGCACGCATCGGGGGCAAGCCACATGCCGCGGCAAGCCTGATGGAAGGCCACTGCGATGTGACGATGGCCGAGGCGCTCATCGAGGCACGGCGCCGCTGCACAGCTGGCATGCCGGCGCGGACGCGCCAGCGCGCGGTGATACTCGCGCCCGATGCTCGTCACCTGGCTGATCGCCTACTTTGCCACCGGCGCTTTCGTCGGTTTTCTCGCCGGCCTGCTGGGCATCGGTGGCGGCATGACCCTGGTGCCCGTGCTGGCGGCCATGTACGCCGCGCAGCAGTTCGCGCCCGAACACACCGTGCACCTCGCGCTCGGCACCGGCATGGCGTCGATCGTGTTCACGTCCTCGGCCAGCGTCCGCGCACACCACCGGCTCGGCGGCGTCGACTGGACGCTGGTGCGTCGCATGGGGCCCGGCATGGTCGCGGGCACCTTGCTCGCCACGGCGCTGTCGGGATGGGTGCCGCAACGCGCGCTCGCGTTGGCTTTTGCGGTGATCGTGTATGCGGGCGCCACCCAGATCGTGCTCGGCCGCAAGCCGCGCGCCGGGCGCGCGCTGCCCGACATGCCCGCGCTGCTGGTCGTCGGGCTGCTGATCGGCGTGGTCTGCGGCCTCGTGTCGGCCGGCGGCGCGTTCATCACGGTGCCGTTCATGCTGTATTGCGGCCTCACGATGACCACCGCCATCGGCACGGGCGCCGCGCTGGGCGTGCCGGTGGCCATCGTGGGCACGATCGGCTTCATGTTCAGCGGTCGGGGCGTGCCGGAACTGCCGCCGCTGTCGCTGGGTTTCGTATACCTGCCGGCGCTGCTGGGCATCGTGGCGGGCAGCGTGCTCACCGCGCCGATGGGCGCGCGCGCCGCACACCGGCTGCCGGTGGCCACGCTGCGCCGCATCTTCGCCGCCCTGCTCTACGTGCTGGCGACCAAGATGTTGTGGACCTATCTTTGAGGCCTAGCCGGTGCTTCAGTGCACCTGGGTCGACAGCACCACGGCGCACCCGCGGCAGCACGTCGGCCGAGAGCCGGCGCGCGATGTGCCACACTCGCCTGTGACCCAGCCGCTCCTGCAAGCCGCCGACCTGCGCGGCGCCGCCCGTCTGACCACCGATGCGGTGGCCGGCCTCACCAGCCTGGTGGAGGCGATGCACGCGCGCATCGCCAGGCTGCCGCGCCGGCCGGGCGCCGGGGCGGAGGCACCGGACGATGAGCGCACGCGCGGCCTCACCGGCCTGGTGTACGAGACGGTGCGGGGTGTCACGCACGTGGTGGGCGGCAGCGCCGAGGCCCTGCTGGCCTGGCTGGCGCCCGCATTGATCGTGTCGGACCCGCTGCAGCCGCCGCATGCAGAGCGCGAGGCGGTGGTGGCCGCGCTCAACGGTGTGCTGGGCGACCACCTGGCGGTCAGCGACAACCCGCTGGCCATCACGATGGCGTTTCGCCAGGCCGGCCGGCCGTTGTCGCTGGAGCGGTTTGCGCTGCGTTCGCGCCTGCCGGGCGCGACGCCGAAGCTGCTGGTGCTGCTGCACGGCCTGTGCATGAACGACCTGCAATGGCAGCGCAAGGGCCACGACCACGGCGAGGCGCTGGCGCGCGAGCTGGGCTACACGCCGGTCTATCTGCACTACAACAGCGGCCTGAGCGTCTCCACCAACGGCCGCATCCTGGCGCAGCAGATGGAGCGCCTGTACGACGCCTGGCCGGTGGCGATCGAGCGGCTGGTGATGCTCGGCCACAGCATGGGTGGCCTGGTGGCGCGCAGCGCCATCCAGCACGGGGCGCTGATCCAGCGCGGCGCCCTGCGCTGGCCGGGGCGCGTGGACGATCTGGTGTGCCTCGGCACGCCGCACCAGGGCGCACCGCTGGAGCGCGCAGGGCATGGCGTCGACCTGCTGCTTAGCGCAGCGCCGTATGCGGCGCCGTTGGCGCGCCTGGGCAAGATGCGCAGCGCGGGCATCAACGACCTGCGCATGGGCAACATCCTGAGCGGCCCGGCCAGCGCCGACGGCACGCACCAATGCCCGCAGGTGGGCTTGCCGGAAAAGACGCGGTGTCATGCCATCGCCGGCAGCCTGGGCGCCGCCGGCAACCTGAAAGGCAAGCTGCTGGGCGACGGCCTGGTGCCGGTGGCCAGCGCGCTCGGGCAGCACCGCGAGCCCGATCGCCGCCTGGACTTCATCGCCAGCCGCCAGGCGGTGGTGCACGACACCGGACACCTCGATCTGCTGTCGAGCGCCGAGGTGCACGACCTGCTGCGGCGCTGGCTCGGTTGAACCAACGGTATACTCGCTGCCTCGGCCGGACGCTGCGTCCGGCCGTTTCGTTCATCCCCTCTGACCTGTAGCCACGCGCTCTTATTGGCGCTGGCCCCGCACGCGGTGCGGTCGGCGGCGATGCCGTCGCCTTTGACTGTTCCGTGGCGCCGCGCCGGCTGAGAGCCGGCGCTCGACCCGAGCCGATCTCCCGGTGACCTGTCCCCAAGCGTCCCGCATGGGCCGCTCGGCGTGCCGTTGCGCGCCTGACCAGCAAGAGAGTCCGATGATGAACTTCGAATCCCTGAACCTGCACCCGAGCCTGCTCGCCGCCGTGCGCGACGCCGGCTACACCGAGGCCACCGCGGTCCAGCAGCGTGCGATCCCGCTGGCACTGCAGGGGCGCGACCTGATGGTGTCGTCGAGCACCGGCAGCGGCAAGACGGCCAGCTTCGTGCTGCCGGCGCTGATGCGCGTGCTGGCGGCACGCAACGATGCCGCACAACGGCCGCCTCACGACGAGGCGCCGGCCGGGCGGCCGGCGCGCGCACCGGCGCGCGGCCCACGCGTGCTGGTGCTGGTGCCGACGCGTGAACTCGCGATCCAGGTGTCGAAAGCCGCCATGGGCTATGGCCGCCACGTGCGTGGCCTGCGCGTGGCCACCGTGGTGGGCGGGGTGCCTTATGGCCTGCAGCTGCGCCAGCTGAGCGGCCCGCTCGACCTGCTGATCGCCACACCGGGCCGCCTGATGGACCACATGCAATCGGGCAAGGCGGTCCTGGCCAACGTGGAGCTGCTGGTGCTCGACGAGGCTGATCGCATGCTCGACATGGGCTTCATCGACGACATCCAGTTCATCGGCCAGGCGCTGCCGCCCACGCGCCAGACCCTGATGACCAGTGCCACCTTCGGCGGCCCCGTGGGGCGACTGGCGCAGTCGCTGCTGCGCGAGCCGCAGCGCCTGGCGGTGGACTCGCACACCGACACGCACGCCGACATCGAGCAGCGCCTGCACTGGGCCGACGACCTGCAGCACAAGAACGCGCTGCTCGACCATCTGCTGACCGACCGCAACGTCGACCAGGCGCTGGTCTTCACCAGCACACAACGCGACGCCGACCGCCTGGCCGATCGCCTGTACGAGATGGGCCACCGCGTGGCGTCGCTGCACGGCGGCATGCCGCAGCGCCGGCGCAACCGCGTGCTGCACGGCCTGCGCACGCGCGACCTGCGCGTGCTGGTGGCCACCGACGTGGCCGCGCGCGGCATCGACGTGCCGAGCATCAGCCACGTCATCAACTACGGCCTTCCGATGAAGGCCGAGGACTACGTGCACCGCATCGGCCGCACCGGCCGCGCGGGCCGCGCGGGCCTGGCGGTCACGCTGGCCGAGCGCCGCGACGCCGCCATGATCCACCACATCCAGCGCTTCACGACGCAGCGCATCCCGGCCGCGGTGGTGGCGGGCCTGGAGCCCAAGCGGTCCGAGCCGCAGTCACAGACCAAGCCCTTGGGTCAGAAGTCGTTCGGCAAGCCGGGCTTCGGCAAGAAGGCTTTCGGCAAGAACAAGCCTTTCGGTGGCAGCGGTGAACGTGCGCCGTTGCGCGGCGCGCCGCGCAAGCCCGCGAGCGCGCGCAACGCCCGCTGATCGCGGCGCGGCGCGATGTCGAAAGCGCGCCGCCGCGCTCGTCGTGGTTTCAGAGCCCTGCTCTGTTCAACCTCACCGCAAGGAGCACGACCATGCCCACGACGAAAGCCCTGCAGTACAGCGTCACCATCGGCGCGCCGCGCCACAAGGTGTGGACCACGATGCTCGAGCCGGCGTCGTACAAGGAGTGGGTCGGTGTCTCCTGGCCCGGATCGCGTTATGTCGGCGAATGGAAGCGGGATGCGTCGATCCGCTTCCTCGGCAGCGACGGGCAAGGCGGCACCTTGGCCACCATCGACGACCTCAGGCCCCACGAACACGTGCTGGCGCGGCATGTCGCGGTCCTCAACGGCGACGGCAGTGAAGATCGCGACAGCGAGATGGCCAGAGGCTGGATCGGTACCACCGAGGGCTATACGTTCACCGAGCAAGACGGCAAGACGCGGCTCAGCGTCGACATCGTGACGTCCCCGCAGTGGGAGTCGATGTTCAACGACGGCTGGCCCGCGGCGCTCGACAAGCTCAAGGAGCTATGCGAACGCTGATGCCCTGCGATGGGCGCGCCCGAAGCGTGCCCATCGCGATCGGCCTTCAGTCGAACCAGGAATCCGACTCGTCGCTCACCAGCTCGATCCTGCCGCAGGCGGCGCGTGCGCCGCCAGCGCAGCCGGCCACTTCACCGCCCGGGCAGTAGGTGTCGGGCAGCACGTGGATGATGAACGCGCTGCCATCGGCGTCAAACACGCTCAGCGGCCCCGGCGACAGCGTGACGCGGCTGGTGGTGGTGCGCATCGTGCCGAAGCCCCGCTTGACGTCGATGTTGATCAGGTCGCCCGAGTGGAAGGGGTGGTTGCCATCGGGCGACGGGTTGCCGCTCGGGCCGGGATCGAAATGCCCGCCGGCCATGCTGCACGGCGAACACAGACCCACCGCGTGGATGTGCACCGCGTGCTTGCCGTCGGACAGGCCGCGCACGCGCATCGCGACGTCGACCACCTTGACCCCTTCGCTCGACGGCCGCTCGATCAGGCGCGCCACGCCGCTGATCGGCCCGGTGGCGGCGGCATCGCAGGCCTGGATGCGGGCGATCGCGCGCACCGAGCGCACGTCGTCGCGGTGGTCGTCGTTGGCGAGCGCGCCGGTGGGCAACGCAAGAGACGCAACAACCGGCAACGCCGAGAGCATCCGCTTCATGGGTTCCTCCGATGGGTCCGCGCGGCCGCAACATGCGCGCGCCGCCGCAGCGTGCCACCGGACCGTCCGGCCCGCAAGACGACAGGCTAGGGACATGGGTCGCCGCTGCCCGGGCTTGCCTTCAAGCGCTCGATCAGCTCGAACAATGCCATGCCGAGCACCATGGCCGCCACGAACACGACGGCCTTGAGCTCGCCGGCGCCGGTCCCCACCACGGCTGGACCGGGACAGAAGCCGGTGATCCCCCAGCCCATGCCGAACACGGCGCTGCCACCCACCAATCGGCCGTCGATGGCGCTCGATGCAGGCAGGTCCAGCGTGACGCCGAGGTAGGACGTGACGCGCCGTCGCGCGGCGGCGAAACCCAGCATCGCGGTTGAGACGGCCGCCGTCATGACCAGCACCAAGGAAGGATCCCATCGACCCGCGATGTCGAGAAAGCCAAGAACCTTGGCCGGATTGGCCAGGCCCGACCACAGCAGGCCGATGCCGAACACCAGGCCGGACAACAACGCCGTGACCGTTGCCATCGTTCACGCTCCCTGCACGTGCCGCATGAAGAACGTCGTCACGAAGGCGGCGGCGGTGAAGATCAACGTTGCCACCCACGAGCGCCGCGACAGTCGCGCGACGCCACAGACCCCATGGCCACTGGTGCAGCCGGACGCGAATCGGGTCCCGATGCCCACCAGCAGGCCGGCTGAGATCAATGCGTCCCAATCCGCGGCGATGCTCAACCGCGGCGCAACGGAGAACCACGCGTAGGCCTGCGGTGCGGCGACGAGTCCGGCCAGGAAGGCGACGCGCCAGATCACGTCGCCGCGCGATGGCCGCAACAGGCCGCCGATCACGCCGCTGACGCCGGCGGTGCGCCCGTTGAGCAGCAAGAACGCGGCCGCAGCGGCTCCGATGAGCACGCCTCCGGCCAACGCGCTGGCCGGGGTGAATGCATTCCAGTCGATGTTCGCCATGTCGGTGGCTTGAAGAGTCATCCGCCTCGGCTCGCACCACGCAAGCGCGGTTGGATTCCGGACGTGGTGGACCGCCGTCCCGCCAACGGCCACGGGCCGTCGGCCGACGGTGGCGTCGTCGGCTTTACCCGTTGGTGCGCCCGAGCACCCGACCCGCGCGCTGCCGGCACGACGCATCGCTTGCGGTCAGGGCGAGTTGCCCGTTGACGTAGACCTGCTCGATGCCGACGCTGCGCTGCAGCGGCTGCTCATAGGTGGCGAGGTCGTGCACGCGCGCGGGGTCGAACACCGCCAGATCGGCAAACCATCCGGCACACACCTCGCCGCGTTGGTCCAAGCGGAAGTGGCGCGCCGTCAGCCCGGTCATCTTGTGCACCGCCTGCTCGAGCGTGAACAGCCGCTGCTCGCGCCAGTAGCGCCCCAGCACGCGCGGAAACGTGCCCCACAGGCGCGGGTGCGGGTGCCGGTCGTGCGGCAGTCCGTCGGAGCCGACCATGCTGCGCGCGTGCGACAGCACGCGCCGCACGTCGTCTTCGTGCATCTGGAAGTAGCACGCGCCGCCGGGCTTCAGCCGCAGGCAGGCCTCGCGCTGCGTGACGCCCCACTCGCCGGCGATCGCCGACAGCAGCCGGCCCGTTGCTTCCGGATGGGGCGCCGACCAACTGATCAGCACGTCGATCACGCCGTCGACCAGATCCTCGCGCAGCACGGTGGACCCGGCCACGTAGGGGTAGACGTCCATCGCGATCTCCTGGCGCTCGGCCAGGCGGTCGATCAGCGGCAGCGTCTGCCGCGTGCGGCCCCAGTTGGCCGGGCCGGCGCACTTGTGGTGCGAGAGGATCAGCGGCACGCCGGCGGCGAACGCGGTGTCGCTCGCCTCGTGCATCGCATCGAGGATGTCGGCCATCTCGGTGCGCAGGTGCGTGGCGTACACGCCGCGGTGGCGCGCCACCACGCGCGCCAGCGCCGTCACCTCGCTGGCCGGCGCGGGCATCGCCTCGGCATAGAACAGCCCCGACGACAAGCCGATCGCGCCTTCGGTCAGGCAGCGCTCGAGCAGCGCACACATGGCCTGCAGCTGCGCCTCGCTCGCCGGTAGCGACAGATCGCCCATGCACGCGTGGCGCAACGTGGTGTGGCCCACCAGCGGCGCCACGTTGAGCGCAGGCTGCGCCTGCGCCACGGCCTGCACGTACGCGGCCATCGATGCAAAGCGGAACGACCGGCCGAGCAGCGTCAGCGCGCCCTGCGGCTCGTCCACCACGTACGGCGCCAGCGACAGGCCGCAGTTGCCGGTGACGACGGTGGTGATGCCCTGCGTCAGTTTGGGCGTCATCTCCGGCGCGTCGAGCACGATCGCATCGTCGTGCGTGTGCGCATCGATGAAGCCCGGCGCCACCACCAGGCCGCGGCAGTCCACCGCCTCCACGTCGCTCATCGACAGGCCCGCGGGCAGCTGCGTGCGCAGGTTCGGCGCCACGGCGATGATGCGCTCGCCCTGCAGCAGCACGTCGTCGGCACGTGCCGGCTCGCCGCTGCCGTCGACGACGCGGCCATGCTCCAGCAGCGTGGCTGTCGTCATCGGCGGCGGCTCTTGCGGGCGTCGGCGTGCGCCTCGCGCAGCACGTGGTGCGGGTGCATGTCCACGCCGCGGGTGGCCAGCATGTGCTGGATGTGCGCCAGGCGCCGCGCGGCTTTGTCGCCGAGGCGCTGCGCCACCAGCACGGTGAGGATCTCGAGCACCGTCAGGTGCGCGAGATAGGCCTCCGGCCCGACCGGCATCACCGGGTCGGGCGCCACCTCGATCGCGAGCAGGATGTCGGCCATGCGCGCCAGCGGCGAACCGCCCTGCGTGAGCGCGATGACCGTCGCGCCGCGCGAGCGCGCGACGTCCACCGCCTCGAGCAGCGACGGCATGCCGCCGACATGGGTGATCGCCATCACCACGCCGCGGCGGTCGATGGTGGACGCCGAGATCAGCTGAACGTGCGGATCGAGATAGGTGTTGGACAGCACGCCGAGGCGGAACAGCCGTGCGTGCAGATCCATCGCCATGAAGTTCGACGTGATGCCCACGCCGTAGCAGTCGACCCGTCCCGCCTTCACCAGCGCGTCGGCGGCAGCCTGCACCGCCTCGGGCGACAGTTGCGCCTGCACGCCGTGCACCACCGCGGCGGCGCCGCGCGAGATCTTGTCGATCACCTGCCGCACGTCGTCGGTGATGCGCACGCGGCGGTTCAGCGGCGAGCCGCGCACCGCGAGGTCCTGCGCGAGCGCGAGCTTGAACTCGCGCAGTCCGGCGTACCCGAGGTCGCGGCAGGTGCGCATCACGGTGGGCACCGAGCTGCCGGCGCGCTGCGCAAGGTGCTCGAACGTCTCGTCGAGCACGCGCTGCGGATCCTCCAGGATCAGCTCGAGCACCTTGCGTCGCGACGCGGTGGCACGCTCGATGATGGCGGCTACCTGGTCGCGCACGCGCGGGCTCATCATCGGGCCGGCGGTGGGCGCGTGGTGTTCGGCGGCGCGTGTGCGGTCCATTCGAATCGCCCTCGCCTTACGCCGACCGGCGCAGCCGCGGATCGAGCAGGTCGCGGATGCCGTCGCCCAGCACCTGCAGCGACAGCGCGGTGACGATGATCGCCAGGCCGGGGAACAGCACGATCCACAGCGCCTGGTGTGCATAGGCCTGGCTGCCCGCGACCATCGTGCCCCAGGTGGGGATCTCGGGCGGCACGCCGACACCGAGGAACGACAGCGCCGCCTCGGCCAGCACCGCGTACGCGAAGATGAAGGTGCCCTGCACGGTGATCGGCGACACCAGGTTCGGCAGCACGTGGCGCCACAGGATGCGCACCGTGGGCGCGCCGAGCGCACGCGCGGCCTCCACGAACAACAACTCGCGCACCACCAGCGTGGAGGCGCGCACCACGCGCGCCACGCGCGGCGTGTACACCAGCACCAGCGCCAGCACCACGTTGAGCATCGATGCGCCGAGGATGCCCACCAGCGCCACCGCGAGCAGGATGTCGGGAAACGACATCATCGCGTCGACCAGGCGCATCAGCATCGCATCGAGGCGCTGGAAGTACCCCGCCGCGAGGCCGAGCACGGTGCCCGCGGCGACGGCGCCGAGCGCGGTCAGCCCCGCGATGGCCAGCGAGTAGCGCCCGCCGAAGGCAATGCGCGCGAACAGGTCGCGCCCCAGTTCGTCGGTGCCGAGCCAATGCGCCACCGACGGCCAGCGCAGCCGCTGCGACACCGCCGTTTCATTGGGATCGAGCCCGCTCAACGGTCCGGCGAGCAGTGCGGCTGCAACCACGCCGACCAGCAGCACCGCGGCCATCAGCACGATGCGGCGGCGAAACAGCTTGCGCACCGCCAGCGGCAAACGGGGCACGCCGGCCGTCACGTCCGCACCCGTGGGTCGACCACCGTGTACAGCAGGTCGACCAGAAAATTGATCACCACGTAGATCCCTGCCACGACGAGCAGCGCGCCCTGGATCACCGGATAGTCGCGCCGCGTGACCGCGGTGACCACGAGGTTGCCCACGCCCGGCAGGCCGAACACCGTCTCGGTGACCACCGCACCGCCGATCATCAGCGCCACCGTCAGGCCGATCACCGTGACGATCGGCACCAGCGCGTTGCGCAGCGCGTGCTTGAAGATCACGCGCCGCTCCGGCAGGCCCTTGGCGCGCGCGGTGCGCACATAGTCCTCGCCCAGCACGTCGAGCATCGAAGCGCGCGTGAAGCGGATGATCAATGCCGAGTTCAGCACGCCCAGCACGGTGGCGGGCAACACCAGCGCGTGCAGCCGCTGCGCCAGCGATGCCCCGGGCTCGCCATAGCCCGACACCGGAAACCAGCCGAGCGACACCGCGAAGATCTGCATCAGCACCAGGCCGAACCAGAAGCTCGGCACGCTCGCGCCCAGCATCGCGAACCCGGTGAGCAGCTGGTCCGAAGCGCCGCCGCGGAACACGGCGGACACCACGCCGCAGGGCACGCCGATCAGCGTGGCGATCGCCACCGCCATCAGCGCCAGCAGCGCGGTGGGCTCGGCGCGCTCCCACAGCGCCTGCGTGACGGGCCGCTGCAGGAAGATCGAGTCGCCCAGATTGCCGTGCGCGAGTTGCTCCAGCCACAAGCCGAACTGCTCCGGCAGCGAGCGGTCCAGCCCGTACACGCGCTGCACGCGCGCGATGTCGTCGGCCGTGGCCTGGTCGCCGAGCAGCACGGCCACCGGGTCTCCGGGCGCCACGCGCGTGAGCGTGAACACCAGCACCGCCACCAGCGACAGCACCACCAGCATGCCGCCCACGCGCTTGAGCAGGAAACGCCACATCACTGCAGGCGCCTCGATGGTCGACGACTCGAAACGGTGTCGATGCGGCCCTTAGTTCTTGAGCGTGGTGTTCCAGAAGAACGGGTAGGTGTACGGGGTGTAGCCCTGCAGCGACGGCGAGCGCGCCGAGAGGCTGGCGAACTTGCCGACGTGAACGTAGGGCACCTCGTCGTAGACCACTTGCTGCACCTTGGCCCACAGCGGGCCGCGCTTGGCGGGATTGGGTTCCTGGTTCAGCGCAGCCAGGGCCTGTGCCTTGGCCGTCGAGCTCCACCAGCCCGGCGCGCCGTCGCCGAGCTGCGGCGGCGAGAGCATCGGCTCGGGGAACAGCCCGGAGTGGGTGATGTAGATGTCCCACAGCTTCGGGTCGGCACGGCGCTGCAGCAGCGTGGCCCACTCCACCACGTTGAGCTCGGCCTTGAAGCCGGCGCGCTTCAACTGCTCGGCCATGATCAGCGCCATGTTGTAGTGAAAGTCGTACTGCCGGCTGGTCAGGATGCGCACCGGCTCGCCCTTGTAGCCGGCCTTGTCCGCGGCGGCCTTGGCCTTCTTGGCGTCGCGCTCGTTGTAGCTCGCGGTGCCGGCGTCCGAATAGAACGGCGTGCCCTTGGGAAAGTGGTTGCCCTCGACGATGAAGAAGCGCGTATCGCCGAAGCCGCCGGCCAGCATCTCGCCGGGGCCCAGGGCCATCTGTGCCGCCTGGCGCACGCCCTGCTGCGACATCGAGCCCTCCTTGGTGTTGAACACCAGGTACGGGAAGCCGAACGACGGCGTGAGCAGCGGCACCACCTTGCCCTGCGCTTTCTCCAGCCGGCCCAGCGCCTCGATGGGCAGCAGATCGGCGTAGTGGAACTGGCCCGCCAGTGCACCCTCGACCCGCGTGTTGGCGTTGGGCACGGGCACGAAGCGCAGCTCGTCCACCGACGCCACGCGCTTGCCGCCGTAGCCGCTGGCCGGCTCCTGGCGCGCCGAGTAGTCGTTGAAGCGGGCGAGCAACACGTATTGATCGGGCCTGCGCTCCTTGAACTGGTACGGCCCCGTACCGACGTACTCCTTGAGCGGCTGCGCGAGCGTTTCCTTGGCCATGATGGCCGCCATGCCCGACGGCATCGCGAGTTGCGCCAGCAGCGGCGCGTAGGCGCTCTTCAGCGCGATCTCGACAGCGAGCGGCCCCTTGGCCGTCAGGCTCTGCACCTGCGCGCTGACCGACTTGCCGCGCGGCGACACCTCCATCCAGCGCTTCAGGCTGCCCACCACGTCTTCGGCGTCGAGGTCGCGCCCGCTGTGCAGCTTGACGCCCTTGCGCAACGTGATGCCGTAGAGCTTGCCGTCGGCCGAGACCTTGGGCATGCCGTCGGCGAGCATCGGCACCAGGTTGGCGTTGGCATCGAACGTGTAGAGCGTCTCGTAGACGTGCTGCATGATGATGCACACCAGGTCGGCCGGCGTGGACTGCACGTCGAGCGTGGGCGGTTCGGCGACCATGGCCAGATTGAGGGCCGACTTGTTCTGCGCACGGCCCGGCACGGGCACGGCGAGCGCGATGGCCGCCGCCAGTGCGGCCAAGGCTGTGACGCGGCGACGATGGACAACGATTGACATGTCTGCCCTCCCACGTGAAAGCGGATTTCAGATCGGCGCAAGGGTAAGACACGTCGCCCGGACCACGCGACCCGGGTGAACCCGCAATCCGTGGTGCTGCACTGAAATGAAATTTCAGCCCCGGTCGGATCCCGCACCGCCGGCCCGTAGCGCGACACCTGGGTTCGCAGCGCGCAAGATGGCAAGGACAATCCGGCCCATGGCCCTGATCACCCTCACCAACGCCCACCTCGCCTACGGCCACGTGCCGCTGCTGGACGGCACCGACCTGGCGCTCGAAGCCGGCGAGCGCGTGGCGCTGATCGGCCGCAACGGCAGCGGCAAGTCGTCGCTGCTGAAGATCCTGGCCGGCCTCGAGAAACCCGAAGATGGCCTGCTGCAGGTGCAAAGCGGCGTGCGCCGCATCTACGTGGCGCAGGAGCCCACGTTCCTGTCCGGCTCATCGGTTTTCGACGCGGCGGCCCAGGGCGTGGCCGACGCGCGCGCGCTGCGCGAGCGCTACGAGGCACATGCGCCGGGCGACGACCTGGATGCGCTGCAGACGCGGATCGAGGCACTGAACGGCTGGACCTGGGAGCAGCGCGTGTCCGAGGCGCTGCAGCGGCTGCGCCTGGAGGCCGAGGCGCGCATCGACGACCTCTCCGGCGGCACCAAGAAGCGCGTGGCGCTGGCGCAGGCGCTGGTGGCCGCACCCGATGTGCTGCTGCTCGACGAGCCGACCAACCACCTGGACATCGACGCCATCGAGTGGCTGCAGGACCTGCTCAACGGCTGGCGCGGCGCGCTGGTGCTGGTGTCGCACGACCGCGCGTTCATCGATGCGGTGGCCACGCGCATCGTCGAGCTCGACCGCGGTCGGCTGCGCAGCTACCCGGGCGACTTTGCAGCTTTCAGCGCCGCCAAGGAATCCGAGCTCGAAAGCGAAGCGCAGGCCGCCGCGCGCGCCGACAAGCTGCTCGCGCAGGAGGAAGTGTGGGTGCGCAAGGGCGTGGAGGCGCGGCGCACGCGCAGCGTGGGCCGCGTGGCGCGGCTGATCAGGCTGCGCGAGCAGCGCGCGCAGCGGCGCGACGCGCTTGGCCGGGTGCGGCTCGAGCTCGATGCCGGCGTGCCGTCGGGCAAGATCGTGGCGGAACTCAAAGACGTGTCGATGCGCTTCGGCGACCGGCTGCTGATCGACCGCTTCTCGGCCACGCTGCTGCGCGGCGACAAGGTGGGCGTGATCGGCCCCAACGGCTGCGGCAAGACCACGCTGCTCAAACTCATCCTCGGCGAGCTGCAGCCCACCTCGGGCAGCGTGCGCCGCGGCAGCAACCTGCAGGTGGCCTACTTCGACCAGATGCGCGCGGTGCTCAACCTCGACGCCACGCTGGCCGACACCATCAGCCCGGGCAGCGAGTGGATCGAGATCGGCGCGAGCCGCAAGCATGTGATGAGCTACCTCGGCGACTTCTTGTTCTCGCCCGAGCGTGCCCATTCGCCGGTGCGCAGCCTGTCGGGCGGCGAGCGCAACCGTCTGCTGCTGGCGCGGCTGTTCGCACTGCCGGCCAACGTGCTGGTGCTCGACGAGCCGACCAACGACCTCGACATCGACACGCTCGATCTGCTGGAAGACCTGCTGCAGTCCTATGCCGGCACGGTGTTCCTGGTGAGCCACGACCGGCGCTTTGTCGACAACGTGGTCACCAGCACCATTGCCTGGGAAGGCGACCCCGCCTTCGGCGGCCGGCCCGGGCTGTGGCGCGAGTACGAAGGCGGCTACGAGGACTGGAAGCTGCAGCGCTCGCGCGCGCTGGCGCTCGCTCAAGCGGCCGCACCGGCTCCTGCGGCTGCGAGCCGCCCTCCTGCGGCGGCCGCGGCCGCACAGGCGACCCCTGCGCGCACCAAGCTCAGCTACAAGGAGCAGCGCGAGCTCGACGCACTGCCTGCGCGCATCGATGCGCTCGAAGCCGAGCAGAAAGCCATCGCCGAGCGCCTGGCCAGCAGCGATCTCTACGTCAAGGAGCCGCAGCTCGTGCCCGCGTTGCATGCGCGTCACGAGTCGATCGAGGCCGAACTGCTGCAAGCGCTGGAGCGCTGGGAGCTGTTGGCCAGCCGCTAGCGGCGATGTCGAGCCGGCGGTCGATGCACGGGCGCACGCCAGACATGACGTCCCGCCGGCGCCCTCTTGTGGCATGCCCATTGCCCACAGGACGCGTGATCGACCTGCTTCAGTGGCCTGCGATGGCCGTCACCGTGCTGGCCGCGTGGCTGGTGGGAGCGCGCTCGGCCCGCCGCCGCAAGCTGGGCTTCTGGTGTTTCCTGTCGAGCAACGTCCTGTGGATCGCCTGGGGCTGGAGCGCCCATGCGTACGCGCTGGTGGTCCTGCAGTTCGCGTTGGCCGCGATCAACATCCGCGGCGCCAGGAAGAACGACACAGCGGCAACGTGACGCCGCCGTTGATCGCGCTCAGACCGCTGCGGTGGGGCGTGCATCCACCGCGCGCCCGTGGTGCGACATGAAGCCGGGGAACGGGCGGCGGCGCTCGATGCGGTACTGCTTGCGCTGGTCCCAGGTGTGCGGCCCGGTCACCGCGGCGCGATCGAACAGCAGCGCGGCGTCCGCGCGCGACAGCGTCTGGTGCTGCGCGACCGCGGCGCGGCCGAACGGCCAGCGCGTGGCACCCACCGCCGACGGCCACGCGACGGACCCTTCTCTGACCCAATAGATGCAGTCGCGGTGCGACCAGTAGGCCTGGCGCTCGAACAACACGCTGCCGGTTATGCCCGAGGTGGCTCCGAGCCACACGGCGCGCTCGGTCAACTCGAACAGCGCGGCGCGCACCTCGCCGGGCGATTCACCCGCGCCGGCGTGAATCAGCGTCACACGCTCGATGTCGCCGGCACGCAGATGATCGATCCGCGCCGCGCCCTGCGTGACCACGATCTCGTCGGCCCGCCAGCATGTGGTGACCGGAACCTGCTCGGTTCGGCGCGTCCACATGTCAGCGCCCTGCGTTGCGGCACGTCGCACTCGGGCAGACGGCCGGGCCGGCGTATTCGCGACCGACCATGGCGCGGGCGAACAGATAGTCGGCCTTCGCGCGCTCGCTCAGTTCGTCGAGGTTCACGCGGCCATCGCGGTCGCACGGAAAGATCAGCTCGAAACCACGCCGCAGCAGCGAGCGGAAGTGCACCTCGAACTCGGGCTTGAAAGGCATCGAAGCAGCCTGCGACATGGTGACCCCTCATACCGGCGGGAGCGCCATTTGCGCGCTGCATGCGCCTGGAGGCCACCCCTCGTCTGCGGGTCTGTTGCCGGCAGGCACCACGGATCGATCCCTCGTGTGAGGGTGGGAGTGACCCTAGCAGGACACCTGAACGGCCACGCCTGCGGCGCTTTTGGATGCGCGTCACCGAGCCAGGTACACCCGGTCCGAGTAGCTGGCCAACGCCTCCGGCCGGTGGGCCACCAGCAGCGTGACCACCGCACCCGTGACGGCGGCCTCGCCCAGCGACATCATCACGCGTGCCACGTTCGCATCCGCGGTAGCCGGTGCCGCAGCCAGCGCGGCGCCGAGCGTGCCGGCGAGCCACACCGCAACACCGGAGCCAATGAACCCACCGGCGAAGACGTAGACGCCCACGTGCAACGGCAGCCAGCGGCGCACCGCGCCGCCGATGGCACAGGCCAGCGTGGCCGGCACGATGCCGAGCCACACAGCGCGGTGCAGCGCGTCGTGCGCATCGAGCGGCCCGCCGAGCACCGCGATCACGCCCATCGGCACACACGCCAGCACGGCCAACGGCCAACCCGTCATCAACACCAGCAACGCGGCGCCCGACAGCGCCGGCAGCGCCGCGACGCCGAGTTGGCGATCGATGCTCCAAAGCAGCGGCAGCAAGGCCCACGCCAGCACCCAAGACCACGGCGGGCCGGCCCGATGCAGCGCCCGCCAGGGCCGACGCACGATGGCCGCCGCGAGGGCCGCGGCCGCGATCACCAGATCGACAGGTGCAACGTCCACGACCCAGCGCGGCAAGCCGCGTTCCCTTGCGACGCACGCACGGAGGCGCGTGCGCCGATGCCCAGTCGTCGTCAGCGCGGCGCAGCCGCATGGCCGCTGCTGGACTTCTTGTCGACCACTCCAGGGATCGGCTTGGACTGCGGGAAAGCCGACTTCAGGTCATCCACGCCCGACTGCGGTTTGGCCAGCGACCGCAGGTCTTCGCGCTCGCGGCGTTTGTCCGCGGTGCGAATGTCCATCTTCTCGTCGCGCCGTTCGACGAGGCCCGGCCGGGCTTCACCGTCCCGGTTGAAGGACCACGCGAGCATCGGCGGACCCATTGGCAGCTTGTCGCCGGCATGGCCCATGGCGCCGGTGTTCCAGACGTGCCAGGTCTTGCCGTAGCTGTTCATCTTGTCTTTCATCAGCGCCTTCTCGGCCGGCGCCGGAATGCCCGGCGCCACCAGTTGACCGCTCAGGATCTCTGCGTTGTGCGGGTGCCAGAACTTGCGCTCTTCCTGCGGCAGCGTTTCGAACAGCTTGTCGGAGATGATGTACTCGATGCCGGTCAGGTTGGCTTTGCTGCCGTTGCCGTCAAACAGCGTGCATTGCGCGAAGTCCTGGTTGACCTGGTGGCAGTAGTGGTGCGCTTCCATCTGATGCATGGGGTCGTCCTTCGTCGGATGGAAGCCGACCAGGTAGACGTCCATCGGACCCAGCGGCGAGTTGCCTTGCAGCGCCTTGGCGCCGAGCTCCAGCGCCCGGGTCTTGGCGGTCTTGTCGTCGCCGGGGGGCTGCTGGGTCTGCGCCAGCGCCGCCGAGCCTATCGCCGCCAGGGGCAGCAGCGCGGCCAACACGGAGCGCGCAGCAACAACTTTGGTTCGCATCCCAATCTCCTGGGCTATTTGTCGACCGCGTCCAACGCGGCGCGCACGCGCTCGTTGATGCCCGCGTCGGATGCCGTCGCAACGCTGTGAAAGTCACCCCTCAACACCTTGAGGGCATGGCGCTCTCGCTCGATCTCGCGCCGCGTGCGCACGCCCAGGCGACGGAACACCGGGATCGGAGGACACCAGCCCTGCAACGCATGCTGGGCGAAGAAGCCGAACACGCCGGCAGGAAGCAGAATAAATTTCCGATTGACGAGAGTCGCCAGCGCCAAGCCCACCAACACGATGATCGAGGCATTGGTCTGAAGCACCCGCTCGACGTCCCATTCGCGCGCCAGGGCGCGCAGGCCCTGGTCCAGCTCGGCGGCCGGTGCCTCCTCGAGCCGACTGACCTCCGCTTGCGTGCGCTGCCGGATCTCATGGTTGATCCGGGGCGCGGTGTGCAGCTCGACCCGATGGGCGGTGGGGGGCAAGCGGTCGGCAACAGTCATGACGGGCTCCCGTTGTCGTCGAAGTCGCCGCGCAGCGCCTTCAAGGCGTAGCGCTCGCGTGCGATCTCCCTGGCACTGCGCAACCCGAGCCTCCGGAACAGCGGCATCAGCGGGTAGCGCCCGGTCGTCGCATGCAACAGCACGGCGCCGGCCACCACGGCGGGCACGACCAGAAACTGCGCTCGCACGAACGCTCCCAGTCCCAGTCCGATCAGGCCCGTCAGCGCCGCTTCGGCTTCGACCGCGCGATCGGTGTCCCACTCGCGGTCAAGTTCGGCGAGCCGCCGTTCGGTCGCTGCGGGCGACGCGGCGCAGCGCGTGAGGCTCGCGACGGTGGTGTCATCGATGCGGCGCAGCACCTGCGCCGCGCTGTGGCGCCTCACCCGATCAGTCTGCTCATGCATGTTCGTCTCCGGCAACGCCCATGACGGGCAATGCGAATGCCCGGCCAGCGCGGGCCTCGGTTCGGGACCGTGGGCCTCAGCGGTATTGGCGCAGGTACAGCTTTTCGAAGCCGCGCTTGGCCCAATGCAACGGCCGCATCGCCGGCAGCACGAGATTGCGCGTGGGCGTGCGCACCACCAGCATGCCGCGGTCCAGCGCATCGACGATGCAGGCGAGCTCCACCTTGAAGGTGGCCGTGGCGCTCTGGCCGCGCAACTCGGCCAGCAGGTTCTCGGCCGCTGCGGCGGCCTGCAGGTCGGCCATGTGGGCCTGCTTGGGCATCCAATCGGGGCCTGGAAAGCTGCCGCCGTCACCGGCCACGTAGACGTGGCGCCAGCCCGGCACCCGGCACTGCGCATCGCCTTGCAGCAGGCCGCCGGGCGAGCGCGGCAGGCTGGTGCCATCGAGCCAGGCAGCGCCGGTGAGCCCCGGCATGAACAGGATCATGTCGGCCGTGATCTCGCCGCCCTCGGTGACCACCTTGTCGGCCTCGAAGCGCACGAGCTTGTGGCCCAGGTGCGTTTCCACGCCGCGGCGCTGCATCTCGCGCAGCAGGCGCTGCACGGCCGCCTGGCCGAGCCGGTTGCCCGGTTCTGCGGCGGGGCTGAAGAACACCAGCTTGAACCGATCGCGCCGCCCCTCGCGGCGCAGTTGCCGATCGATGCCGAAGAGGAACTCGAACATCGGCCCGCCGCGCATCGAGCTCGGCTCCTGCGGGTTGCCGGCGAATCCGACGGCAATGACGCCGCCCTGCAGCGCGCGCAGCCGATCGCGGATGCGCTCGGCGGCGGCGATGCCTTCACACGGCGTGATGCTGTGCAGGATGCCCGGCAGCTTCTTCAGGAAACGACCTCCGGTGGCGATGACCAGGCCGTCGTTGGCAATGTCGCCTTCGGTGGTGTGCAGCACGCGGCCGTTCTCGCCCACGCCGGTGGCCTCGGCGGCGACAAAACGCACGCGCTGGCGCTCCAGGAAATTGTGCAGCGGCACGATCAGGTCTTGGCGCGTGCGCAGCCCGCTCGGGATCCAGATGATCCCCGGCAGATAGTGCAGCTCGGGCAGCGGCGCGACCAGCGTGAGCTCGGCCTGCGCGTCCGACTCGCGCAGCCGGCGGATCGCGGTGAGGCCGGCAAAGCCGGCCCCCACAACGGTGATGCGGTTGGGGTTCATGTAGCCAAAGGGCCTTCGATTGAACCGATGCGAGCGCAAAACGGCTTGATCTGCATCATGCCCGCGGCGCGGCCCAGGGGCATGCTTGTCCCAGTTCAAGTTTTTTCTCTGTCAGGACAGGAGGTCCCATGACTCGCAACGAAGGAAGCCTGGATCGCGCGGTGCGCGGCATCGTGGGTTTGGTGTTGATCGGCGCCACGCTGGCGGGCGCCATCGGCCCGTGGGGATGGATCGGTGTCGTTCCGCTGCTGACCTCTGCGCTCGGCTGGTGTCCGCTCTACACCGTGTTGGGCATCAATACCTGCGGGGTCACAAAGTAGAAGGGAGTCGCAATGCATGCATGGAAGGAGTTGTTCAGTACCGACGTGGGACTCTTGAGCGTCGCCGCGATCGCCTTCATGGTGGGAATGGCGGTGTACTTCGTGCGCTTCTTCTTGCGACACATACGGGAGGAGTCGCAGCGACAGGCCCAGGCGGCTCCGCGCAGGTGAGCCGCCATGGAACATGCACTGAATCCTGGCTGCGCTGCCGGCGACGACCCCGATGACGAACGCAGGCGTTGGTTGCTGCTGACCGGCGCGGCCGGCAGCGTGGCAGCCGTCGGCACCGCGGTGCCGTTGGTCAGCAGCCTCGCGCCCAGCGAGCGCGCCAAGGCCTCCGGTGGAGCGGTGGAGGTGGAGATCGGCGACATCGCGCCGGGCAGCAGCAAAACCGTGGAGTGGCGCGGCAAGCCGGTGTGGATCGTGCGTCGCACGCCCCAAATGATTGCCGCACTGGCGGGACACGAGGCCGACCTGGTCGATCCGCGGTCGCGCCGCGAGCAACAACCGCCCTATGCCGCCAACACGGCACGTTCACTGCGTGACGACGTGTTCGTGGCGGTGGGCATCTGCACCCACCTGGGATGCTCGCCCACCGCGGTGCCCAAGGGTGCGAGCCACGCCGGGGTGCCGCCCGATTGGCCGGGCGGCTTCTACTGCCCGTGCCACGGCTCCACATTTGACGGCGCCGGTCGCGCCTTCAAGAACAAGCCCGCCCCCAGCAACCTGGAGATTCCGCCTCACCGCTACGCCAGTGCGACGCGATTGGTGATCGGAGAGGATGCCGCAGAAGCGGGCTGAGCCGATTCGGTCAGAAGAAGCGGCTGTCAGTTCGGACCGCCGGGGGGCGTCATCGTTGGCGCGCCATCGGGGCCCCAGTGCCGCGGCATCCGTGTGGTGCCGCTGCGCGTGGCTTCCCAATGGCCCGGCACCCATTCGTACTGGCCGTTCCTCGAGGTCCAATAACCGTCCTGCCACACATAGCCTGCGCCCGGTGCGGGCGGTCGCGCTTCAACCGGCGGTGCCGGAGGCGGCGCGTGGGTCACCACCACCGAAGGCTGCGCCGCCGTGGTGACCGGCACCGGGGTGACGACCTCCTTGGTCGTATGGGAGCATCCGGCCAGAACCAACAGTGCGACGGGAGTCGCGCCCAGGATGAACGGGGTTTTCGACATCATCTGATCACCTCTTTCGGAGTTGCTGTCATGCCGTGAGCGGCACGGTGCGTGCCTGGGATCTGCATCGCTTTACGTCGTGTCGGAACTGTCCGACGCTCGGGCGTCGAAACCCGCAGGCCTCGCTCGTCGTCGAGATGACACCCATCCACCCACGAAGTCGCACCCATGAGAAAACTGATCGCAACCACCATGGTCTCGCTCGATGGCGTCATGCAGGCGCCCAGCGGCCCCGAAGAAGATCGCACCGGCGGCTTCGCGTTCGGCGGCTGGTCGTTCCCCTTCTGGGACGACGATTCCAGTCGCGACATGCGCGGCCTCGACGGCAAGGACCGCGAGATCGTGCTGGGCCGCCTGACCTACGAAATCTTCGAGGCGTATTGGCCGTACCAGCCGACCGACAGCCCGATCGCGCGCACGCTCAACGCGGCACGCAAGCACGTGGCCTCGCGCACGCTGAAAGCGCCGCTGCAATGGAACAACTCCACGCTGCTGCGCGGCGACGTGGTCGCAGCCATGGCGGCGCTGAAGCAGGAGTCCGGACTTGACCTGCAGATCATCGGCAGCGGCAGACTGATCCAGACGCTGCAGGCCTCCACGCTGATCGACGAATACAACGTGTGGACCTTTCCGGTGGTGATCGGGCGCGGCAAGCGGCTGTTCGAGGCCGGCGCCAGGGCCGGCATGCTGCGCCTCGCGTCAACACGAGCCTCGAGCACCGGTGTCGTCATGAGCACCTATGTGCCGGCCGGGGACATTCCGGCCGGATCGTTCGCGCACGCCGAGCCGAGCGCCAAGGAACTCGAGCGGCGCGCCAGGCTGGCGCGCGAGGCAGGCTGATCCCTGATGCACACTGCGCGGATGCCTTTGCACGCCCCGACGCTGCACACCAGCCGCCTGCTGTTGCGCCCGTTCACGCCAGCCGACACCGACGCGATCTACGCGTTGCAGAGCAACCCGCGTGTGTTGCGCTACTGGGATTCACCGCCGTGGAAGGAGCGCGCGCGGGCCGATCGTTTCATCGCGGTCTGCAGGCAAATGGAGCAAGAAGGCGCCGGCGTCCGGCTGGCCGTCGATCGCGCCGCCGACCGCGTGTTCATCGGCTGGTGCTGCCTGGTCCAGGTGAATCCCGACTATCGCAGCGCCACGCTGGGCTACTGCCTCGACGAGGCGGCATGGGGCCACGGGTTTGCCACCGAGGCCGCTGCCGCCTTGCTGCAATGGGCATTCCACGCGCTCGACCTGAACCGGGTCCACGCCCAGACCGACACACGCAACACGGCTTCGAGCCGCGTGCTGGAAAAGCTTGGGTTCGCGCGCGAAGGCATGCTGCGCGAAGACTGCATCGTGGAGGGCGACGTGTCGGATACCTGGGTGTACGGGCTGCTCCGGCGTGAGTGGGAACCGCGCAGTGGCCGCGCTGATCACGCAGGGCTTTCCAACCGGGCATGATCACGGCCGGGCGCGCCGAAAAGGAGACCTCGGATGTCCAACGCCATTGCCGCAGCGAGCATCGAGATGCTGCAAGCCTTCGCCGATGCGTGGAACCGCCACGATGTCGATGCCCTCATGTCGTTCATGAACGACCGCTGCGTCTTCGAAGCGTCCGCGGGCCCCGACGTCTGCGGCACGCGCTACCAGGGCCGCGAGGCGGTCCGCGCCGGATTCGCGGAGGTCTTTGCCACCTTTCCCGATGCCCATTGGGGCGATGCGCGCCACTTCGTCGTCGGCGATCGCGGCGTGTCGGAGTGGACCTTCACCGGAACGCGCGTGGACGGTGCCCGCGTGGAAGTGCACGGCTGTGATGTGTTCACGTTTCGAGACGGCAAGATCGCGCTCAAGAACTCCTATCGAAAGAACCGTCCGCCGGTGGGTGGCCGGTCGCAGGCCTGAACAGGGCGTCCACTCGGTGATCCGGTTGTCCGACATGCAGCGCCATATCTGACATGCAACACCACCGCATCGCCGCCGCGCTGGTTCTGCTTTCGGTTCTGGCCTGCAGCCAGCCCCTCACCGAGCGCGCCCGCAACGACGGCGCGACAAGCCCGTACAGCGAGCTGGCGCAGGCCACGCTGGACGACTTTCTCACCAAGGCCAAGCAGCAGCCCGCCGGCACCAGCGGCTACGCACTGAAGGTGAAGATCCAGGACGGCCACGGCACCGAGTACTTCTGGGTCAACGAATTCACCTGGTCCGATGGCTCGTTCACGGGGAGGATCCAGGACGAACCTCGCCTGGTGCGCAGCGTGAAGGCCGGCGAGATCGTCAGGTTCGGCCGTTCGCAGGTCGCCGACTGGAAGTACGTCGACGAAAAGACCGGAAAGACCATGGGCCACTTCACCTCCAGAGCAAAGCCATGATGGCAGCCCCGATCGCCACCATCGTGCGGGCCGGCGGCCGGCACGCCGTGAGACCCTGCAGCGTGCTCGCCGGGCTGTTGGTCGTGGCGGGAGCCGCATCGGCGCAATCGCGCGGCGAACTGCTCTACACCACCCATTGCATCGCCTGTCACGACAAGCAGGTGCATTGGCGCGACCAACGCCGCGCCACCGACTTGAACAGCCTCAGGGAGCAGGTGCGGCTGTGGCAGGGCCGAGCCCATCTGTCGTGGACCGAAGACGACATCGCCGAGGTCACGCGCCACCTCAACCAGAGCATCTATCGTTTCGCCCAGCCGACGGCGCGAGCGCCGCACGCGCAAGACACGCAACACGCGCGTGCCCGGAAATGACGCGGGCGCTCCCACCGAAGTGTGGAGCGCCCGCGGGTCTGGCTACAGAACCAACTACAAGAGGTAGGGCTCCGCCCCAAACCTAGACGTCTTAGACATATCACCTCCTTTCGTAGTTGATCGGAGCCTGTAGCGTACACGCTTTCCGGCCGCCTTGACCAGCGCGGCCCGCGCGCCAGGGCGCGGCGCAATTGCATCCGCCGCGGCGCTTCAACGATGCATCGGTGCCGTGCGGTCACACCCAACGGCCTGGCGAGCGCGGTTTGTCGATCCGGCCGCTCGTCGTTCGTCATGGATACGAACGACCCACGAATCCCGCCACTGTTGTTACTCACGCCGTCGCGCGGCCGCACTTAGCCTGACGGCAGACAAGCACGGACGATGAAAGGACCGGCCATGACTTCCTGGACGAACGCGCTGCAGGCGCACTACCGTTGGATCATCGTGGCCGCCGGCGGCTTGCTCGGCTGCGTGGCGATCGGCGGGCTGTTCTCGCTGCCGGTGTTCCTGCGGCCGATCGCGCAGGACACGGGGTGGTCCACCACGGGGATCTCCAGCGCGATGACGTTCGCGTTCATCGCGCTCGCGCTCGGCAGCATCGTCTGGGGTCACCTGTCCGACCGGTTCGGTCCGCGCATCGTGGTGCTGGCGGGCTCGGTGCTGCTGACCGTCGGCCTCGCGCTGGCCAGCCTGGCCACATCGCTCGCGGCCTTCCAGCTGTGGTTCGGCGTGGTCGTGGGCGTCAGCGCCGCGGCGATCTTTGCGCCGATGATGGCGTGCGTCACCGGATGGTTCGACACGCGGCGCAGCCTGGCGGTGTCGCTGGTGTCGGCCGGCATGGGCATGGCGCCGATGACGATGTCGCCGCTGGCCGCGTGGCTGGTGCAAGGCAACGACTGGCGCACCTCGCTGCAGATCGTCGCGGCGCTGGTGGCGGCCATCATGGTGCCGGCGGCGCTGCTGGTGCGGCGGCCGCCCGCGTTGGCGCAAGCGGCCGCCGCCGCGGCGCCGGGCGCGGCGCACGAGCCGGCCCTGTCGCTCGGCCAGGCGCTGCGCTCGGCACCGTTCGCGATCCTGGTGCTGACCAGCTTCCTGAGTTGCGCCACGCACTCCGGGCCGATCTTTCACACCGTGAGCTACGCCGTCACCTGCGGCATCCCGCTGATGGCCGCGGTGTCGATCTACAGCCTCGAAGGGCTCGCGGGAATGGGCGGCCGCCTCGTGTTCGGGCTGCTGGGCGATCGTTTCGGCGCCGCGCGCGTGCTGGTGCTGGCGCTGCTCGCACAGGCGATCGTGGCGCTGGGGTACGTCGGCGCGCGCGAGCTCGGCAGCTTCTACGCCGTGGCGGCGCTGTTCGGCTTCACCTACGCCGGCGTGATGCCACTGTTTGCCGTGATCGCGCGCGAGAACTTTCCGCTGCGCATGATGGGCACGGTGATCGGCAGCACCACGATGGCCAGCAGCCTCGGCATGGCGCTGGGGCCGGTGGTGGGCGGCCTGATCTACGACACGTTCTCCAGCTATGCGTGGCTGTTCATCGGCGCGTTCGCGCTGGGCATCGGCGCCTTCCTGTCGGCGCTGGCCTTCACGCGGCTGCCGCGGCGGCAGGTGGTGGCCGCACCGGCCTGAGCCCTGGGCGGCCCGGGCTTGCCGATGCAGTGCGAACCCCATGCACGAAGCGCGGCAAAGCATGCAATTTGCCTCGGTCTCGTGTACCGGGCCGCCACGCCCGGCCTGGACCACCCGGTCGCCTCGGGACAATGCCACGCGCAATGCAGGCAACCGGAGCGTGGCAGTTGGGCAGCGACGAAGAACGACTGGCGCTGGCGATGCGTCAGCAGGACCCGAGGGCGGCCAAGAAGATGGCGCTGCCCGTCTTGCAGTCGGCCGCCGCCAGGGCTGACCGTCATCTCGAAGGTCGGGTGCTGACCTTGCTGTCGCAGTGCGAGAGCCTGCTGGACAACAGCGTGCATTCGTACGAGCTGAGCCTGCGGGCGCTGCCGTTGCTGCAATCGGTGGGGGACTTCCGTGAGGAAAGCAAGGCCCTGGCGGTCTTGTGCCGGGCGTCGAGCGCGCTAGGCCGCAACGAGCAGGCCATCGAGGCCGCCTTGCTGGGCCTGGAGCTGGCCCGGCGCAGCGGCGATGCGGCCGAGCGCACCGATGCCCAGAGCCAGTTGGGCAAGGCGCTGTTCCACGCCGGCTGCTTTGATGCCGCCCGGCAGCATCTGCGCGAAGCCCGCAGCCAGGCGCAAGTGGGCTCGTCGGTGCTCGAGGTGTTCACCAGCATCGTGGTCGAGGGTGTCTGCGAAGTCATGCGCTACATCACCGAGCGGCATGAGACCGGCCGCATCCCCTCGCTGCACAACCTGCTGGTGCTGCTGGAGCTGCATGCCGACTTCGAGCGGCGCCATGACATCGCCCGCACCCACCCCCGCGAGCAGCCGTTGCAGGCCACGTGGCGGCTGGTGTCCAGTGCCGCCCACTGCTGGATGGGCGGCGTGGAAGAAGCCTGCAGCGAGCTGGAGGCGGTGCGCCGCTGGCTTGACGGGCACGAGCTGGCGCCCTCGACGAGGAGCCTGGAGGCGCTGGTGGTATGCGAAGTCGCGCAGGCCCAGGGCGACTGGTCTGGCGCGCAACGGGCCGCTGCTCGCATGATCGAGCTGGCCGAACGAACCGGGCGCGAGCAGACCGCCCTGGTGGGACACCTGATGCTGAGCCGCGTGTACGAGATGCAGGGCAAGGCTCACCTGGCGCTGGCCCAACTCAAGCATCTGGCCGCCAAGGAGCGCCGCATCCGATCGGAGTCATTGGCCAGCCGGAGCACCGTGGTGTCGTGGCAGCTCGAGATGCGCCGCAGTGAAGAATCGCGCCGCGCGCTGCAGGTGTCGGCGCAGCAGCTGGAGCGGCTGGCGCTCGAGGATCCGATGACCGGCATCGCCAACCGCCGCTGTTTCGAGCAGGTGGCCGCACAAAGCCTGCGCACCGACCAGGACCTCGGCGGGCGCAGGCTGTGCCTGGCGCTGATCGACGTCGACCGCTTCAAGCAGGTCAACGACGGGCACGGTCACCTGGTGGGAGACAAGGTGCTCCAGGTCATCGCTGCGCTGCTCACCGAGCACATCCGTGCAAACGACCTGGCGGCGCGGCTCGCGGGCGACGAGTTCGTGCTGCTGCTGCAGCAGACCGACCCGACGACGGCCGGTGAGATCTGCGAGCGCGTGCGCCGCGCGGTGGCCGACCACAGGTGGTCCGATCTCTCCGCGGGGCTCAGCGTCACCGTCAGCCTGGGGGTGGTGCAGTCGCAGCCGGGCGACACGCTGGAAACCTTGCTGCATCGCGGCGACGTGGCGATGTATCGGCACAAGGCCGAGCTGAGGCGTGAGGCGGCATAACGCCTGAGCCTTGCGGTGGAACACCGGTTGCCCTGGCGCAGGTTGGCCAGGCGCGGCGGCGACTTCCCCGTGCCGCCAATCCTCAGGAGGGACGAGCCGGTGCCGTTGCGCGACCGATTGAAGCAGGTATGGGCTGCCGTGCGGGCGATCCCCGGCGTGCCGGTGGCCGTGCTCGCGATGCGCAACTACATCGCGCACCAGAGCGCCAATCAGGCCGGCAGCGTGGCGTTCTCCTGGCTGCTTTCGATGTTTCCGCTGGTGCTGCTGCTGTCCGCGGCGGCCGGCTTCGTCGGGCGGCCGGGCGACGCCGCCGAGTTGGTGATGCGCGTGCTGAGCTATGCCCCGCCGGTGGTGCGCGATGTGCTCGAGTCGGCCGTGACGCGGGTGCTGGGGCACCGCAGCCAGGCGCTGCTGGCACTGGGCGCGTTTGCTACCGTGTGGACGGCTTCGTCGGGCATGCAGGCCGTGCGCACCGCGCTGAACCGCGCCTACGGCATCGAGCACGGCCTGCCGTTCTGGAAGGCGCGCATCAAGGTCACGCTGCTCACCGTGCTGGTCGGCGTGGGCATGCTGGTCACGTTCAGCTCCGTGGTGGTGATGCCCCACCTGCTGCAGCTGCTGAACCGCAGTGCGCCAGACGGCGAGACGCTGATGTGGATGCGCGCCGGCGTGCGCCACGCTGCGGCGTTCATCGTGCTCACGCTGCTGTATGCCGTGCTGTACGCCTGGCTGCCCGACCGCGCGCTGCGCGGGCGCTCGATCGTGCCGGGCGCCGTGGTCGGCGCGCTGCTGTGGATCGGCGCGGCGCTGCTGCTGTCGGCGAGCTTTCGCAGCCTGGGCAAGCTGGTGCTGATCTACGGCGGGCTCGCCGGGAGCGTGGCAACGATGGTCTTTCTCTATATCAGCGCGGCCACGCTGATCCTCGGCGCCGAGCTCAACGGCGCGATCCGCCAGCGCGCCGATGAAAAGAGCCAACCGCGCAGTCGCAAGCCGGAACGGCCCCTGCACGCGCCAGCGTCCCACGAGAGCTTGACCCTGCGCCGCGAGGGCTGAGCGCCATCGCTCGCGAGAAGCCGCGGCGACTGTGTCACCCGTTTCTGGCCGCGAAGAGACGCACCAGCGTCCCCACCAGCCAGGCCACGCCGGCATCGAGCATCGCCGCCCGGGTCGTCACCACCTGGATCGAGTCGGCCTTGCGCTTGAACGGCAGCTCGGCGAGGGCCAGGCCAAAGCGGGCGGCATGCCGGCGCGCGAACCGGCGCGGCAGTGCCGCAAGCAGATCGCTGTGCGCCACGTATTCCAGCGCCATCGCGAACGACGGCACTGTCAACGCCACGCGGCGGGTGCGGCCGCGTTTGCCGAGCACCTCGTCGACGAAGCCGTGCGGGTCGCCGCCGGAGGCCACCAGCAGATGCTTGGCGGCGCAAAAGCTGATCTCGGTGGGCGAGCGCGCGAACGCGTGGCCCTTTTTCATCGCCACCACGAAGTCCTCGTCGTACAGCCAATGTGCCTCGAAGCGCGGCGGCACCTCACGCACCGGCAGCAGCGCGACGTCGATCTCGCGCTGCTCGATCTGGTCGAAGCACGCTGCCCAGGGCTTGCCCTTCGTGCGCTCGTGCTGCTGCGGCATCAGATGCACCAACCCCAGGTCGACCCGAGGCGCCGCGGCGCCGATGTGCTCCAGCAGCGTCGATGCGGCGGAGGCCAGCACGGCGTCGGGCGCGCCGATGACGAAACGGCGGCTGCTGGTGGCCGGATCGAACGGCGCCGCGGTGTGCAGCACCCCCAGCACCAGAGACAGGATCTCGCCCACGGGCGCGCGCAGGGCCAGCGCGCGCGCCGTGGGCACGATGCCCTTGGGCGTCCTCAGGAACAACGGATCGTCGAGCAGGCGGCGCAGCCGCGCGAGGCCATGGCTGACCGCCGACGACGTGAGGCGCAATCGTTCTGCGGCACGCCCGACGTGGCCCTCTTCGAGCACCACGTGAAAGAGCACGAGCAGGTTGATGTCGACCCGTGCCAGTTGAAGAACGTTCAGCATGTCGCTGAAAACATACCACTGGATTCAGCGGGCCGGAGCACGGACGATCTCGCCCATCGCCACTGCGAACAGGAGAGATGCAAGTGTCAGCACGCCAGGAAGCCGAGGGCCACGAAGCCCCGGCATCGTCCACCACCCGACGCGCAGCGCTGGCCGCGGCGCTGGCCATGCCGTTGGCCGCCAAGCCGGCTGGCGGCAACGATGCCACCGCAGAACTCATCACGCGCGCCGCCGCAAAGAACGCCGCCTTCATGCGCGGCGACATGCAGCGTTGGGCGCAGCTGGTGCGCATTGCGCCCGACTTCACGCTGATGCAACCGTTTGGCGGACCGGCCAGCCACGGCTTCGACAGCAGCCCCGAGCGGCTGGCCGAGATGAGCCGCTACTTTCGCAACGGCAAGACCGAGCTGGAGGTGGCAAAGACGTACGCCTCCAACGATCTCACCGTGCTGGTGATGATCGAACGGCAGACCGGCGAGGTGGGTGGACTGCCCGAGCAGGACTGGTCGCTGCGCGTCACGGAGGTCTATCGCAAGGCAGGGTCCGACTGGGAGCTGGTGCACCGGCACGCCGACGCACTGGTGCGTCGCATCTCGCTGGAGCAGCTGTCGGCTCTTGCTCGCGGCGTGAGCCGTGGATGAACGGCCTTACCCTCCGGCCATGGCCAGATTGGTGCTGAGCTCGAACACGAGAGACGCGTCGGTGTACGCCCGCAGCACCGGCGCGCTGTCGCTCACGATGGCCTGCAGGATGCGTTGGCGTTCAGCGCTGTCCATCGTCTTGCCGGCGGCGCTCATGCCCACCAACGCCATCGAGTTCATGCGCACGAACGACTCGCCGTCTTCGAAGCGCATGGTGCGCGTCTGCCTGCTTGACCGCACGTCGCGGAATCCGGCGTCGCGCAACAGCACCTCCAGCGGGCCCGCGTCGCCGTAGCCGTAGCGCTGATCGTCGATCGGACCCAGGTGGCGCTGCGCTACCAGGCGCAGCTCGCGAAAGAACGGGATCTCGTCGTCCGAGCGCCACGTCGATACAGCCAGCTTGCCGCCGGGCGCCAGCGCGCGCCGCATCTGGGCCGCCGCGGCCGGCTTGTCGGCAAAGAACTGCAGGCCTTGCTGGCAGATCACGGCGTCGAACTGCTCGGCGTCACGCAGCGGCAGCGCCGTGGCATTGCCCTCGCGCCAGTCGATGCCCGGCGCCGCGGCGCGCGCGACCTCCAGCATTCCCGGGCTGATGTCGATGCCGACGATGCGGGCGCCCGCGCCGACCCGCTGCTGCGCCACGCGCGCCACGATGCCGGTGCCGCACGCGATGTCGAGCACACGATCGCCGGCGGACAGGCCCAGCTCCTCCACGGTCGTCTCGGCCCATGGCCGGAACAGCGGGACGACGAGCCAGCGTTCGTACATCTGCGGAAAGCTCGCCTGGTCCATGGCATAGCTGGGAAGGTTCATCGTTGGTCTCCGGGGCGTCGTCATCGATGGCCTCGGAGGTTATCGAGCCGCGCGGCGATGTAAATGCACGAGCCGGGAAATGGATTCTTTCCCGCACGGAAATGCTAGAAAGCCAACATGGACACGCTGCAAACCATGAAGGTCTTCGTGCGGGTGGCGCAGCGCGCCAGCTTTGCCGCGGCCGGGCGCGATCTGAGCCTGTCACCGGCCTCGGTGACCAAGCAGGTTGCGGCGTTGGAAGCGCGCGTCGGCGCGCGCCTGCTCGATCGCACCACGCGGCGCGTCGGCCTCACCGAAGCGGGGCGCGTCTATCTCGACCGGTGCCTCGAATGCCTGCAGGCGTTCGACGACGCCGATGCGTCGATCAGCGCACTATCCCACGAGCCCAAGGGCCTGCTGCGCATTGCCGCGCCGGTCGATCTCGGCAACGACCTGGCGCCGATCATCGCGCGCCTGATGAACGCGCATCCGCAGCTGCGCATCGAACTGCAGTTGTCCAACCGGCCCGTCGATCTCGTCGAGGAAGGCATCGACCTGGCGCTGCGCGTGGCCGCGTCGCTCGACGGGCGCTACGTGGCGCGGCCGGTGGCCTTGGCGCGCGCCGGCGTCTTTGCCGCGCCGGCCTACTTGCGCCAGTACGGGTGCCCTCGCAAGCCGGAGGAGCTGGCACGGCACCGCGCATTGGTGTTCCTGGAGCCCCGCCTGCGCGACGAGTGGATGTTCGAGCGCGACGCCCGGTCGGTGCGCGTGAAGCTCGATGGATTCATGACCAGCAATTTCGGTGCGGCGCTGTCTGCGGCAGGTGCCGCGGGTGCCGGCGTGGTCATCGCCCCGAGTTTCGTCACGCGCACCGACGTCGCCGCCGGCCGACTGCAGCGCCTGCTTCCCGATTGGACCGTGCTGCCGGCGCTCCATGTGTACGCCATCTACCCGCATCGGCGTTTTCTCGCCGCCAAGGTCAAGGCGTGCATCGAAGCTCTGCGCACCACGTATGGCGACGGCACGCGCGACCCGTGGGACCTTGCTGCGTCGCCTCCGGCGAGAGCGCCGCGCGCGAAGCGTGGCAGCGCCCGCCAGCCGACGGCATCGCGCGCGGCGTGACGTCCCGCGACGGCGAGAGGCACCACCCTCGAGCTCAGAATGCCGGGATACCGGTGACCGCGCGCCCGAGGATCAGCGCATGGATGTCGTGCGTGCCCTCGTAGGTGTTGACCACCTCCAGGTTCACCAGGTGGCGCGCCACGCCGAACTCGTCGCTGATGCCGTTGCCGCCCATCATGTCGCGCGCCGTGCGGGCGATGTCGAGCGCCTTGCCGCAGGAATTGCGCTTCAGGATGCTGGTGGTCTCCACCGCGGCCTTGCCTTCGTCCTTCAGCCGCCCCAGGCGCAGGCAGCCCTGCAGTCCGAGCGCGATCTCGCTCAGCATGTCGGCCAGCTTCTTCTGCACCAGCTGGTTGGCGGCCAGCGGGCGGCCGAACTGCTTGCGGTCGAGCACGTACTGGCGCGCGCGGTGGAAACAATCCTCGGCCGCGCCGAGCGCGCCCCAGGCGATGCCGTAGCGCGCGCTGTTCAGGCAGGTGAACGGACCCTTCAGGCCGCGCACCTCGGGAAACGCGTTCTCCTCGGGGCAAAACACGTCGTCCATCACGATCTCGCCGGTGATGCTGGCGCGCAGGCCGACCTTGCTGTGGATCGCCGGCGCGCTCAGGCCCTTGGCACCCTTGTCGAGGATGAAGCCGCGGATCTGGCCGCCATCGTCCTTGGCCCAGACCAGGAACACGTCGGCGATCGGCGAGTTGGTGATCCACATCTTGGCGCCGCTCAAGGCATAGCCGCCGGGCACCTTGCGGGCCCGCGTGACCATGCTGCCCGGGTCGGAGCCGTGGTTCGGCTCGGTCAGTCCGAAACAGCCGACCCATTGGCCGGTGGCGAGCTTGGGCAGGTATTTGCGCTTCTGCGCCTCGGTGCCGAACTCGTGGATCGGCACCATGACCAGCGAGCTCTGCACGCTCATCATCGAGCGGTAGCCGGAGTCGACACGCTCGACCTCGCGCGCCACCAGGCCGTAGCAGACGTAGTTCAGGCCCGCGCCGCCGTAGGTCTCGGGGATGGTCGGCCCGAGCAAGCCGAGCGAACCCATCTCGCGGAAGATCTCGACATCGGTCTTCTCGTGGCGAAACGCCTCGAGCACGCGCGGCGCCAACCGGCCCTGGCAATACTCGCGCGCGGCATCGCGCACCTGGCGTTCGTCGTCGCTCAACTGCTCGTCGAGCAGCAGCGGGTCTTCCCAGTGAAACGTTTGCTTCGTGCTCATCGGGTCCGGTCTCCATCGGGTTCGGCGTCGCGCGGCAGAAACTCGGCGCCTTCGGTGAGCGGCGCGAAGCGATAAGTGGCAGGCGTGCGCGACAGCTTCACCGGCGCGCCCACGCCGCGGTAGCCGCCCGGCAGCTCGACCACCATGCCGCGATGCTGCGTGTGCGCGTGCTGCAGCGCCTGCGGCACACTCATCACCACGGCGGCCGGCACACCGGCGTTGACGAGCTCGCCAGCAAGCTGGTGGCCATCAAAGCGCGCCAGCTGGCGCTCGAGCGCCTCCTTCAGCGCCTCGCGGTTCGACGAGCGCGCCCCGGCGGTGGCGTAGCGCGGGTCCTCCGCCAGCCAAGGCACGCCGATGTGGCGGCACAGGATCTGGAACTGGCGATCGTTGCCGACCGCGAAGAACACCGGCTCGGTGCCGGTGCGCAGGTTGTCGTACGGATAGATGTTCGGGTGCGCATTGCCGGTGCGGCGCGGCGACTTGCCGTCGACGAACCAGTTGGCGGCATGCGGATGCAGCAGCGACAGCCCCGAGTCGTACAGCGCCGCCTCCACGAACTGGCCGCGGCCGCTGCGTGCGCGCTCGAGCAGCGCCAGCATCACGCCCATCGCGGCGTTCATACCGGTCACCATGTCGACCACCGGCAGGCCGACACGTAGCGCGTCGCCGCCGGCCTCGCCGTTCACGCTCATCAGCCCGGTCAGCGCCTGCACCGCAGCGTCGTAGCCGGCCAGGCCGCCGAGCGGACCGTCGGCGCCGAAGCCGCTCACGCGGCAATGGATCAGGCGCGGAAAGCGCTCGGCCAATGTCTCGTGGCCGATGCCCCACTTCTCCAGCGTGCCGGTCTTGAAGTTCTCGATCAGCACGTCGGCGTCGGCCAGCAGCGCGAGCAGCGCGTCGCGACCGGCGGGCACCGCGAGGTCGAGCGACAGCAGCCGCTTGTTGCGGTTGAGCCCGAGGTAGTACGACGCCACGCCGCGGTCGGTGAACGGCGGCCCCCATTGCCGCGTGTCGTCGCCTTGCGGCGGTTCGACCTTGAGCACGTCGGCGCCGTGATCGCCGAGGATCTGGCCGCACAGCGGCCCGCCCAGGATGCGCGACGCGTCGACCACGCGGACGCCGCTGAGGGCGCCGGTGCCAGGCTGGCTTTGAGTGGACATGGTGTTCGAGCCTTTCCTCAGTCGGCGCGTGCGCCCGAGGCGCGCACCACGTCCTTCCAGCGCTCCGACTCGCTGCGCATGTAGCCGGCGAGCTGGGTGGCACTGGTGTCGGGCGGGGGTTCCAGGCCTTGCGCGGCCAGGCTTTCCCGCACCTTGGGCCGGCGCAGCACCTCGGCAAAGGCGCCGTTGAGCCGCCCCACCACCGGCGCCGGCGTGCCCGCGGGCGCGACCACGCCGAAGAACACGCTGACATCGAAGCCCGGCAGTCCTTGCTCGGCCAACGTCGGCACGGTCGGCAGCGCGCCCGAGCGCTTGAGCGTGGTCACGCCGAGCGCGCGCAGCTTGCCGCTCTTGATGTGCGGCAGCGCCGTCAGCACGTCGGTGAAGGTCATGTCGACCTGGCCCGCCAGCAGGTCGACCAGCGCGGGGCCGGTGCCCTTGTACGGCACGTGCGTGATGTCGGTGCCGGCCGCGCGATTGAACATCACGCCCGCCAGGTGCGACGAGGCACCGTTGCCGGACGACGCGAACGTCATCGGGCCGGCCTTCGCCTTGGCGATCAGCTCCTTGGCGTTGTGGATCGGCTGCGCGGCGTTGACGGTCAGCACGTTGGGCAAGTAGCCCACCTGGATCACCGGCGTGAAGCTGGCGATCGGGTCGTAGCCGGTCTTGGCGTACAGGTACTGGTTGATCGCCAGCGGGCCGGAGGTGCCGAACAGGATCGTGTTGCCGTCGGGCGTGGCGCGCGACACCGCCTCGGCACCGATGTTGCCGCCGGCGCCGGCCTTGTTCTCCACCAGCACCGTCTGGCCGAGCACCGACTTCAGTTCGGCCGCAAGCATCCGCGCCATCGCGTCGGTGGGACCGCCGGGCGCAAACGGCACGACGAAGCTGACCGGCTGCGACAGGAACTCCGCCGCACGCGCGGCGTGCATGGACGGCAGCGCGGCAACAAGGGCGCTGCCTTGCAGGAAATGGCGACGTGAAAGGGTCATGGATGTCTCCTGGTGGGGTCAGGGCGGCGCGGGACGGCCGCCCGGTGTGCGGGTCAGATCAGCGCGACGTCGGCCACACCGATGCGCGGTGCGTCGGTGCGCTCGGGCTCGAGCAGCGCGGGCAACCACGGCGGCTCGTCGGCGGGCTCGAGCGGGTCTTGCGGCAGCAGCCGGTGCTTGAGCACGAGTTGCGCCAGTTGCATGCGGCGCGGCGCATCGAGGCGCGCGGCCTCCCACGCCATCGCCACCGCAGTGGTCACGTGGTACAGCGCCGACGCGGCGCGGCGCGCCTCGTGCTCGCCTGACGCCTTGGCCTCGGTGACCCAGGTGGCAAACGCCGCGGCGCGCTCGATCGCCGCGTCGATGCGCGCGCGCACCGGCGCCTGCAGCGGCGTGGCATCGAGCAGCGCCGCGAGGTGTGCGCGCAGCGCCGGCAACGAGCGCTCGCGCCGGATCGCGCGGATCACGTCGAGCGCCACGATGTTGCTGGTGCCTTCCCAGATCGAGCCGAGGTGCGCATCGCGCACCAGGCGCGGATCGCTCCACTCCTCGATGTAGCCGCAGCCGCCGCGCACCTCCATGGCGTCGCCGGTGACGCGCCGCGCGTCGCGGCAGGCGCGAAACTTGATCAGCGGCGTCAGGATGCGGGTGAGTGCATAGGCGCCCTGCTCGCCGGCGTCGGCGCGCCGGATCGCATCGGCGGCCTGGAACATCATCGTGCGCGCCTGCTCGGTGGCCAGCAGGATCTTCAGCAGCTGGCGGCGCATCAGCGGCAACTCGATCAGGCGGCGGCCGAACGCGCGGCGGTTGCGCGCGACGTGAAACGCCTCGGTGCAGGCGCGCCGCATCAGCCCGGCGGCGCGCATGCCGTTGGAGAGCCGCGAGTTGTTGACCATGTCGGCCATCTGCTGGAAGCCGCGGCCGGCCTCGCCCACCAGCCAGGCGCGCGCGCCTTCCAAGCGGATCTCGCCGCTGGCCATCGAACGCGTGCCGAGCTTGTCCTTCAGGCGGATGATGCGATAGGCGTTGGCCTGGCCGCCGTCGAGCCGGCGCGGCAGCAGGAACAGCGAGACGCCGGCCATGCCCTGCGGTGCGCCATCGATGCGCGCCAGCACCATCGCCAGCCCGGCGTCGGGGTTGGAGCAGAACCACTTGTCGCCGTACAGCCTGAAAGCGTCGCCATCGGGCACCGCACGCACCGTGGTGGCTGCGATGTCGGAACCGGCGCCCTGCTCGGTCATGAACATCGAGCCTTGCGTGAGCGCGTCGAAGTCCTGCGTCACCAGCCCGGGCAGGTGCCGGTCCACCAGTGCGGGCGCACCGTACTTGCGCAACGTGCGCGCCAGCGAGTCGGTCATCGACAGCGGACAGCACAGGCCGAACTCGGCTTGCACCAGCAGGTACGACAACGCGTACTTGGCGGCCGGCGGCATCGGCGCGGGCCAGCCGAGCACGCCGGCACGGTGCGACATCGCGGCCAGCCCGTAGCGCTCGAACGCCACGCGCTCGAGTTCCACGTAGGCCGGGTGCTTGACGATGCGCTGCGCATCGACGCCGGCGCGGTTGCGGTGCTCGAGCGTGGGCGGGTTACGGTCGGCGGTCAGCGCCAGCTCGTCGAGCGTGCCGCCGGCCAGCGCGCCCAGCGACTGCAGGTGCGACAGCAGGTGGCGGTGCAGATCGGCCGGCAGGTACAGCGACGCGACCGCCGCCAGCTCGGGGTCGGCCTCGAACAGGCTGCTGCCGTGGCGGTCGGGCACCGGGTGTTCCTGGGTGGCTGGCATGCGGGTCTCCTCGGGCAGCGTGTGAGGCCAGTATCGGAACCGCCACCATTCGTGTCCAATTCGATCTTCGGCATGATCGATACAAGCCGCGTATCGTCACGGAGGCCGCGATGGGCATGGAATTCAGGCACCTGCGCTGCTTCGTCGTGCTGGCCGAGGAGCTGCACTTCGGGCGCGCGGCCAATCGGCTGGCCATGTCGCAGCCGCCGCTGTCGGTCAACATCCGGCAGCTCGAAGACGCGGTGGGCGCGCGCCTGCTCGAGCGCAACAGCAAGGGCGTGAGCCTCACCGCGGCGGGGCTGGCGTTCCGGCCGCAGGCGCAGGCGCTGCTGTCGAAGGCCGAGGAAGCCAAGGCGCTCGCCAAGGAGGTGGGCGCCGGCGCCGCCGGCCATCTGCGCATCGGCTTCGTCGGCTCGATGCTGTTCCGCGGCCTGCCCACGATGCTGCAGCGGTTTCAGGCCAGCCACGAGCGGCTCGAGCTGGTGCTGCACGAGCTGAACTCGCAGGAGCAGATCGATGCGCTGATCCGCGAGGATCTCGACCTGGCGTTCATCCACACCGACCGCGTGCCCGCGCCGCTCACCTGCGCGCAGATCGACGTGGAGCGTTTCGTGGCCTGCCTGCCCGAGCAGCATCCGGCGGCGCGCCGGCGCACGGTGCGGCTCGACGCGCTGGCCGACGATGCGTTCGTGCTGTTCTCGCGCAGCAGCTCACCCGACTACTACGCGCGCATCATCGACATGTGCCACGAAGCCGGCTTTTACCCCCGTGTGCGCCACGAGGTGCGCCATTGGCTCTCGGTGGTGGCGGTGGTGGCGCAGGGCATGGGCGTCTCGGTGGTGCCGGCACCGCTGGCCCGCTCAGGCATCCGCGGCGCGGTGTTCCGGCCGCTGGCCGGCGTCCAGCTCGAGTCCAAGGTGTTCGTCAGCTGGCATGGCGACGTCGACCATCCGGCGCGCGACCGCTTCGTGAAGTCGCTGCGCTGAGTGATCGGCCGGCGCCGTGCAGGGGTCGAGCACGCCGGGCCGCTCGGTTTCAAGACCGCCGGCGCTCTGCGCCGTCCCACTGGCCAATCCGAAAGTCGTCTTCGCTAAAGGCGAACGGCAGCGCTGGGGCCGCCACCGGTGGCGCAGGCGGCTGCACGATCGGCGCCGATGGGGCCGAGCGACGTCGACGGGCTGGTTCGCCGCGCAAGGCCAGGCGCAGACGCACCACGGTGGCGTCGCCGGATTCGCGTTCGATGTCAAAACCCAACCGCAGGGCAAGCTGGCGCATCGCGTGGTTCTCGGCCAGCGTCAGACCGGTCAGTTCCTGCACGCCGGCCTGGGCCGCTGCGCTCACTAGCGCGCTCAACAAGGCCGCGCCGAGGCCACGCCCCTGCCACTCGTCGGCCACCACGATGCCAAAGTCGTGGCTGAGGCCGTCAGGTTCGGGCGCGTAGCGTGCGACGCCCACCTGCCTCACCTGGTTGTCGACCACGGCCAGTGCAATCAATGCAAGCTCGCGCGAGTAGTCGATGTCCACAAATCGCTGGATCTCGCGGCAGGTGAGCTTGCGCGGCGACAGCAGGCGCTGGTAGCCGGATCGAGCGGACAGTCTTTGAATGAAGTCGGCCTCGAGCGCGTAGTCGTCGCTGCAGATCGGGCGGATCGTCAGCGACGTTGCGTCGCGCAACGTCATCGCGTGGACCAGGTGGCTCGGGTAGCCGCTGCGGCCGGCGCAGCGATGCGAGAGCGGCTCGGGCAGCGGCATCCGTGCGGCGCGGCCGGGGTCGTGGTCGATGGCGTTCATGAAGGTCGTTCCCATGCGTGGATGGCATGCCACAGGACGCAGAACCAACGTCGAAACCCGTGGCATGAACGGCGCTATCGTCCAGCGGGATCGGTTTCGCCGCAAACGATCGTTTTGCGCACGTCGCATGCATTGCAGGAATGCCATATGGAGGCATCAAGCGGGTCGCTCGAGCCACCCGCACCACTGACCGTGCTTTAGCGGCCCCACGCCCGAGTGGGCGTCATTCCGTGTCGCCTGGGACGAACGGATTGCCGGCCTCGTACTCGGCCCGGCTCTTGCGGCGGTGGTCGCCGGCGAGATGGACCGAAGCCATGGCCCGGTCGGCATAGACCTCGGATCGAAGCGGCCAACCGCGGGCTGCGTCGAAGAGGCCGGGCATCAGCTCATAGCTCCGGGGCTTGCCGGCCGCATCGACATCGTTGAACCACAGGTGCGAGCCGCAGCGCGGGCAGAAGGCGCGCTCGGCAAAGGAGGAGGAGCGGTAGCGCCTGACCTCGCCGGTGACGGTGACGGCAGACACGTCGGCGTCGAAGCACAGGAACAGCCCCCCTGACCAGCGCTGGCACATGCGGCAGTGGCAGGCGCCGACACGCGGATCGTGCGGGCCTGCCACCGTGATGGTCACGGCCCCGCAGAGGCAGCGGCCGGTGATCGCAGCCACGAACGCGACCGTGTCAGCCGTCGTACTTGAAGGACAACGAGACGCGCGCGCGGTACGCGATCACCTTGCCGCCCTCGACTTTGACATCCAGCTTGGTGACCTCCGCGATGCGCAGGTCGCGCAGCGACTTGGCGGCTGTTTCCACCGCGTTCTTGGTTGCATCCTCCCAAGAGGTTTTGCTGGTCCCGATGATCTCGGTGACGCGATAGACGCCGGTATCGGTGGGCTTCTTGGCCATGGGTTTGTCTCCTGGGTGCGTTGTTGTGGACGGGGAGAAGCGCCATTGCACTCCGGGATCGGATGAGATGCAAGTGCGTCAACCAGCCCCTGCGCGCCGCGCTGGAGCACCGGCCATCTCGTTGCATCCGGGCTCCGGCTGGTAGCCCGCGGCCCTGACCACCCCATTGGGGTCGAGCTCGATCTGGTACCAGACGCAATGTCTGTTCGCATAACGCCACGCCCACAACTCGCCGTCGCGCAAGGGTGCGCGGTCCGACGGCTGTCCGATCGTGCGCAGGACGCCATCCCGCGTGGCGCCGGGTGTTACCAGGGCAAACCGTCGCACGTCCAGCACCTGCTCGAACTCGATGACGCGACCACGCGAATCCACATCGGCCATGAAGGTCTGGCGACCGTGCGGGCCACGCGCGAACTCGAGCCGCTGCTGCCCGTCGGGCAGGGTGTAGCGGCCGGTTGGTGGGCCCTTCGCGACGATCAACTCCGCCTCGCTGCGCCCTCCATAAGGGACGCCCAGGCCGACGCTGCCGCACGCAGTCACGATCACTGCGATGCACAAGCACAACCAAGCCGTGAGGCGCCTCATGGGTGGCCAGTGTGTTCAGGCGCGGTTCCGCGTTGGTTTCACCTCGCGGGCATGACGGCTACAGATGCAATTGGCCGACCCATCGACCGGCACGCAGAGGCGGCAGTTCCCCGCTTGCCCAGCCTGAGCCAGGCTCCTTCCGGCGACCGCGGGTGCCGCTCAGCGCGACGGCGTGTCGTTGAACGGCAAGCCGCGCAGCGCCTGGGCCAGCTCGGCGGCCTGCCAGATCGCGATGCGGTGCTGGGCGGCAAAGGGGCGCGCCGTGTCGCTGAGTTCGCCCAGGCCGATGTACAGCGCGTCGGGCGCGTCGTCGGCCGCATCGCGCGCGGCCTGCAGCGCGCGCAGCACCTCCTGGCCGGTGCGCGCCGACTTCCAGCGCCGCGCACTGACCAGCATGCGCCGGCCCTGGCGCTCGAGCTCGAAGTCAACGGAGGCGGCCTGGCTGCGCTGCACGGTGTAGCCGTCGCGCCGGAACGCCTGCTCCAGCAGCGCGGCAAAGGCCGGCCATGGCATCGTGGCCAGCGCCTGCTGCGTCTGCGCCACGCGCGCGGCGCTCGGCAGGTGCCATTGGCGGCGCGCCGCGATGGCGCCGATCACGAAGAACGGCAGGCCCGACAGCGCACCCACCATGCGAAAACGCTCGGGCAGCAGCGCCGCGCCCATCAAACCCATCACCACGGCGATCGCGACGCTGATCCACCACGGCGAGCGCAGCAGGATCGCGAACAGCGAGTTCTGCGCCATCTTCAACTTCATGCAATCTCCGATCCGGCGAGCGGGCGGATTCTAGGTTCAGCGCGGAGATCGGCGTGCCGATCGCCTCGGCGGGTCAGGCCTCCGGAGGTCTCGCCGGCGAAGGCTCCAGCATCCATGCAGCTTCTCCAACGGGCCGCTACCGACCGCCCGCGCGAGCGCCATCGGTCATCGCGTGGGCGACGATCGCTTCCGCAGCCCACCGCGTCACCTTGCGCGTTTCCTGCGGGCTGAGGCCGCAGACGTCCCGGGCGGCGAGGATCGCCTCGGGTCCGATCACGAGAGCCAGCGCGTGGCGCAGCCGCTTGATGGCCGCGGGCTTGAGCGCCTTCGCCAACGGCTCCACGGCCGCGGCAATGAGCGCCTGGCGCCGTCCGGTCCGGTGTGCCGTGCCATCGGTTTCGGCCAGCGTCATGTCGATGGCGTTGCGCACGATCATGCGCATGGCCTGCTCATGCGAGAGCAACGCGTCGTTGACCGCCGCCTCCACGGCGAGCACGCGCGTGGTGGGTTCGTTGCCGATGGGTCCGAGCACCTGCTCGACGCTGGGGAAGTCGCGATCGAACATCACCTCGGCGATCAGGGCGTCGGCCGAGGCGAAGTAGCGATAGGCCGTGGCCTTGGAGACCAGGGCGTGTTCGGCCACGTCGGCCAGAGTGGGTCTGGCGCCGGCCGCGAGCAGCTGGCCCGCCGCATCGAACAGGGCCTGCCGCGTACGCTGCTTCTGGTTCACCCGGCCGGTGTCCATGACGGCCGCGCGCCCTCCAGGCAGGGGCGGCTTCAAAGCTCTGCGTTCAGCCATATCGCTCCTCGTGGCGCATGCCCGTGGTGTGCCATCGCTTGACGGATTTATGAGACTATGTTCTCATAATATAAACTATGTCTCATTTCGAGACGAATGGTCGGAGGCCATGATGCTGCAACAAGCCGCCCAGCGTGCAACGGTGAACTTCGCGCGGTCGCGCATGGACCGGGTGGTCGACGAACACTTCCGGTTCGAGGGCCGCGATGACGTGCAGGGCGTGCTCGACACCCTGGCTCACGACGTGCACCACGACGTGGTGGGCTCGCCCACCGGCCCGCTGCGCGGCAAGGCGCAGGCGCGCAGCTTCTACGAGAAGATCTTTGCCGATCTGGCACAGCAGAGCGTGGTCTCGCAGCGGCGCTACTACGGCGAGGACTTTGTCGTCGACGAGAGCCTGTGGCGCGGCACGGCCGTGGGCAACCCGCTCGGGTTCGCCGGCCGCAACCGGCCGCTGGCGTTTCGCATCCTCCACATCTTCGAGTTCGACGGCCACGGCGCGATCCGCCGCGAAAACGTGTGGATGGACACGGCCGCCATCGCCGCCCAGCTGCGCGACGACGCGCCCGCACCGGACGCCGCCTCATCGGCGCCGGGTGGCGTCGTGCCGCCCGAGCCCGGCGCAAAAGCCACCGTGCTGTCGCTCTACGAGGCGTTCGACCGCGGCGCCCTGCGCAACTTTGGCGCCGTGGGCAGCGACTTCGAGGCCAGGGTCTTCGGCGCCACCGTGCTCGACTGGCCGGGCTTCGTGCAGTTCGGCCAAGCCTTCGTGGATGCGTTTCCCCACGGGCGCCACGTGTTCGACCACGTGGTCACCGAAGGCGACACCGTGTCCACCATCGGCCGCTACCAGGGCCGCCACGAAGGCAACCTGATGGGCGTGGCCGCCACCGGCAAGGAGGTGGACTTCGTGGTGATGCACGTGGACCGCGTGCGCGACGGACGCATCGTGGAGCACCGCGGTATCGGCGACATCCACACGATGTGGGCCCAGCTCGGGGTGGCGCCGCCGGCAGCCGGCTGAGGGCTCGCGGCAGTCATCGATACCTGATGTGCACCGAGGCCGCACTGCGATCGGCCTCGCCGTGGAACACGGCTTCGATGTTGTTGCCATCCGGATCCAGCACGAACGCCGCGTAGTAGCCGCGGTGGTAGCCGCGCTCGCCCGGCGGGCCGTTGTCCCGGCCGCCATGCGCCATGGCCGCCCGGTAGAAGGCATCCACCATCGCCCGGTCTTGCGCCTGGAACGCGATGTGATGGCGCCCGGTCAGCTGGCCCTGCACGTCGGCGCTCTCGGTCGACCCGATGTACAGCTCGTCGGCCCAGAGGTTGTGCTCGTCGGAGCCGCCGACCGGGATCTCGAGGGCGTTGAAGACGGCGGTGTAGAAGGCCTTGCTGGCAGCGAAATCGCGAACGACCATCCCGACGTGGTCGATCAACCGGCCCGTGTGCCGCTCTCTTGTCGTCATGAAGCGCTCCTGGCAATTGAGTTGAGGGTGAATGCCCCGCTTGGCGTGAGCCATCGAGCCGCAATGGAACGCGTCGTCGCCGCGGCCGCGCAGGGCCGACGGCAGGCCGGGCCCCAGCGCGTGCGCCACCACGGCCACGACCACCAGGCCGACGAGCGGCGCCCAGTTGTCGCGCAGCGACCCGATCTTTCATGCTGCTGGTGGGGTTGGCGGATTGGAGCTTGACCAGCACGCGGGCAGACCCGGTCGGGACGCGATGCGCTGCAACTGCACCACCAATGTGTTGCCGATCGCGCCGAGTGCTGGATGGGTGATCTTCATGGTGAAGGGCAATGGTCTGGCGCCCGCACTCTAGCGGCGCGTCAACGCCGAGCGTGCTCCACGATGGGCACCGGCGCATCGTACGAGCGGCTCGATCGCGCGGTGGTGATCCACAATCTGCGCATGGCACGCCCACGCGACATCCCATGCCCCTGCCGTGCGCTGGAGGCCACAGACGCGACATATGCCGAATGCTGCGGGCGCTGGCACGGCGGACTTGCCGTCGGCGAGCACGCCCCGACACCTGAAACCTTGATGCGGTCGCGCTACAGCGCCTATGCACTGGCGCAGGGACGTGGGCCAGCCTCGCCGGCGGCGCTCGAGTACCTGATGCAGACCTGGCATCCGTCCACCGCGCCGGGTGACCTGGAGCTGAGTCCGCTGAAGTGGACCGGTCTCGAGATCGTGCACCAAGAGACGCGAGGCGACGCCGGGGTGGTGGAGTTCGTGGCGCACTACAAGGTCAACGGGCGGGCCGAGAAACTGCACGAGGTGAGTCGCTTCGTGCTCGAAGACGGCACGTGGCGCTATGTCGACGGCGTGATCGCGGCAAACAAGGAACGTTGACTTCCATCGAACGACGTGATGGCCGGCGTCGAGCGCAAGATCGCGCGCTGGACGTTCGCACCACCTTGGCGTGCAATCGGCTTTCGACAACGTCGTCGCGCTGCATCCACCATGAGCCTGCTGAATCACCCATTCGACCCCGAGCACGACGCCGCACTCGTCACCGGCGCCGGTAACGGCATCGGCCGCGCCATCGCCCAGGCCCTGGTCGCCGAGGGCGTTCGCACCGTCTTCGCCGACGTGCGCGAAGACACGGCCGCTGCCGCCGTGGCGTCGTCGGCCCGCCCCGATCTGGCCGTGAAGTGGGTCGGCGATCTCGTGCGCCGCGACGAGTGCGATCGCCTGCTGGCTGCCGCGTCTGCCGCGGTGGGCCGCGTGACGCACTTCGTGCACAGCGCGTCGCCGCAGCGGCACGAGAAGGACCATGCAATGGCCGTGACCGACGAGACCTGGGAGGCGATGCGCGCCGTCAACGTCGACGCCGGCTTTCATCTCGCGCGCGAACTGGCGCGCACGCTCATCGCGGCGCCCGCGCCGGGATCGTTCCTGATGTTGACGTCGCTGCACGCGGGCACGCCGCGCAACCTGCCGCACTACAGCAGCTCGAAGGCGGCGTTGGCCATGGTGGTCAAGGAACTGGCCAGGACGCTGGGCCGCTTCAACATCCGTGTCAATGCGCTGGTGCCGGGCGCGATCGCCGCCGGCGGCTTCGTCGCCGATCCGTCGCTCGCGCGGCACGTACCGCTCGGGCGCCTCGGGCGCAGCGAGGACCTGGTGCCGCTGGCGCTGGCCGTGCTGTCGAACCGCCTGTCGGCCTACGTGACCGGCGCGTCGATCGTGGTCGACGGCGGTCTGTCGCTGACCAACTGGTTCGAGCCCCCGGCGCTCGACGATCTTTGAGCGCCAGCATTTTGGAGGCGGCGGGACTATTGACCCATCTTGATACCGGTTGCCTCGATGGCCATCTCCCGCTCTCGCCGCGAATCCCTCATGCGCGCGCCGTATTCCGACGCACTGCCCCCCGCAGGGACCATGCCGTTGGCGCGCATCAGAGCGACGATATCGGGATCGGACAGCGCCGTTTGTACAGCGCCGTTGAGCTTGCGGACGATGCCTGGCGGTGTCCCACGTGGCACGACCAGACCGATGTCGATCATCGACACGGCGACGCCGGGAAAGACTTCGCTTACAGATGGCACCGACGGCAGCAGCGGAAAGCGCTCGTTGGGTGTCACGGCGATGATGCGCGCTTTTCCCGCGTCGGTCATGGGCTGTATCGTCGCCTGCATGCCAAACAGCAGATCCAACCTGCCGCTACTGAGATCCGTCATCGCGCCAGCGGTCCCCTTGTAAGGGACATGGGTGAACTGCACGCCCGCTGCGCGCGCCAGCAACTCGGCGGCCAACTGGTGGGGCGTCCCGACGCCAGGCGTCGCATAGGTCAAGGGCCGATCTTTGGACTTGGCATAAGCCACCAGCTGCTCCAGGTTCTGCAGAGACGAGGAGCCGCCGACGGCGATGACGACGGGTGCCCCCACAAGGTTTGACACCGGCTCGAGCCCGGCCAACCCATCTTCGGCGGGCTTGCCAAAGAAGCGAGGGTTCGTCGTGTACATGTTGTCCGTCATGAGCAGCATCGTGTAGCCATCAGCTTGGCTCTTGGCAACGGCTGCTGCGGCGATCATGCCGGAGGCACCGGTCTTGTTGTCGTACGTGACCGGCTGCATGAGCGTGCGCGATATCGAATTGCCAACCGCCCGGGCGATCAGATCCGCGCCGCCTCCGACGGCATACGGAATGATCATCGTCATCGGGCGTGTCGGGTAGCTGGCCTCGGTGGCCGTTTCGGCCTGGAGGGAAAGCGCGCACAACAATCCGGCCGCGCCGCTGAGGATCACTTTGAGCATGTGGTGTCTCCCGGTCGTCGCGCTGTAGCGCACTCTTGCCACTCAGCGAGGCCCTTCGATGCAGGCATAGTCCGTGTAGCCGAGCGCTCCCTTGGCGTACAGGGTCTCCTGAACAACTGCATTGAGGGGGGCATCCAATTCGAAGCGCCGCACCAGGTCCGGGTTGGCGATGTACGGCCGGCCAAACGCCACCATGTCCGCGCGGCCGGCGCGCAGCGCCTGCTGCCCACTGGCCTTGGTGTAGCCGTTGTTGGCGATGTAGACGCCGCCAAAGCATGCGCGATATCGCGCCCAATCAAGATCCGCGAGCGCCGGCAGCGCATTGGAGGACCCTTCCACCACGTCGACGAACGACACGCGCAGCCGGGTCAATCCCTCGAGGGCCGCTGCGAACAATGCTCCCGGATCGCGGTCCGAGAGTACGAAGTTCGATGGATTCGTCGGGGATAGGCGGACGCCGACCCGCGACGCGCCCCAGACGTCGGCGACAGCCATGACCACTTCGAACAGCAGGCGGCAGCGGTTGGCCGGCGAGCCGCCATACGCGTCGGTGCGAACGTTGGCCGAGTCCTTCATGAACTGGTCGAGCAGGAAACCGTTGGCGGCATGGACTTCCACGCCATCGAATCCGGCTTCCATCGTTCGGCGCGCAGCCATCCGATACTCCTCGATAACGGCTGCGATGTCGGCCGCCGTTGCCGCTCGGGGTACCGGCAGTGGAAGCCGCCCTTCACGCGTTCTCACGGAGCCTGCAGATTGAAGAGCCGATGGGCCGATCGGCAAGGCACCATTCGGTTGCGTCAACGTGTGGGAGCTTCGGCCGCAGTGCCAAAGCTGCAGGTAAATGCGCCCGCCCGACCGGTGGACGGCTTCTGTGACCAGGCGCCAACCCTTGACATGCTGATCTTCGTAGACGCCGGGCGCCTCAGGCCAACCGAGGCCACGAGGCGAGATTGCCGTCGACTCCGTGATGATCAGCCCCGCGCCGGCGCGCTGAGCGTAGTACAAGGCGCTGAGTTCTGTGGGTGTCTCGCCGGGAGCACGATTTCGTGTCATCGGCGCCATCACCACGCGGTTTGGCAGCGTGTAGGGGCCGAGCCGGATCGGATCCAACAACGAGACTTGCGTGGGGCGCACAACGTCGTCGGCCAGTACGGCGTTGGTCGGAGCCATGCCTGGACTCAGTCCGAGGTCAGCTGCGTGCGGTGCAGCACCCGCCGCGTTGCCGAATCGAAGGCATCACGACGATGCATCGTGCAGCGGTTGTCCCAGAGCACAAGGTCACCGAGCTCCCACACCTGGGTCCAGTGGAGCTCCGGGTCGGCGCAATGCCGCCAAAGCTGATTCAGCAGGTCTTCGCTGTCATCCAGACTGAGGCCGGGGATGTAGGCGAAGGGACGCCGTCCGAGGTACAGGTGCCGCCGACCCGTGTGAGGATGAACCATGACGAGCGGATGCACAGGGCCCTGGGCATTGCGCGGATCGGTCGTGGGAACATGACCCTTGCGCAGACGACCTGAGCTGTCGAGCGTGATGTCATGCACGCAGCCCAATGTCTCGATGCGTTCACACAGCTCCGGCGGAAGCGTTTCATAGGCGCGGTAGAGGTCGCAGAACTGCGTGTTACCGCCGGATGGCGGAAGCTCCAGGGCATAGAGTGCTGCGCCCACGGGCGGGTGCGTGTGGTAGGTCATGTCCTGGTGCCAAAAGGCCTCTGAATCGCCCAGCTCGCCGATGGGCTTGCCGTCGAGCACCACGTTTGAGATCGTCAGGACGTAGTCGCTTTCCGGCGTGTCGAACGTCGCTGTGGCCGAGCGCTTCGGCGCCACGTCCAGAACGCCCAGGTTGCGCGTGAACGCCACCAGTTGTGCATCGGTAAGCCGTTGTCGGCGGAAGCGGAGCACGTAGTGCGCGTACCAGGCCTGCTTGATGACCCGCACCTGGTCTGCGCTCAGCGGCTGGGCGAGGTTCACGCCCGACACGTCGGCGCCGATGCCACGGCCTGAGTGAGTGACGCTGATGCTGGGGCGAGGGTCCATGACTGCGCCGTTCACTGTAGGGTTGCAGAATTCTTCAGATAATGCTTTTATGGAACAACGAGTTCAGGAAACCTGAAGTTGCGGGGGTGTCGGGCCATATGGGCATTCGGGAGCTGAAGGCATTCGTCGCCGTGGCCGAGCGCGGCAACCTGGCCGTGGCGGCCGAATCCCTGTTCCTCAGCACACCGGCGATCAGCGCGCAGTTGGCCAAACTCGAGCAGGAACTCGGCGCAGTTCTCCTGGACAGGACCAGGAAGCCCGCTCGACTGACCGGCGCGGGTCAGGCCGTGTTGACGCGGGCACGCGAGGTGCTGAACCTTTACGAACGCATCGGCGATGCGATCGCGGAGCGCACGGAACTCGTCGGCAACTTCGTCCTGGGCTCCATTCCGACTGCACTGACCAGCGTGATTCCGCGCGCATTGCTCGCGTTGCGCCAGGCGCATCCGCACCTGCAGGTGCGGATTCATCACGGCCAGTCGCCTTCTTTCGTGGCGCAGCTGTGCCAGGGCGAGATCGACGCCGCCATCATCAGTGAACCGCGCGACCTCCCGGCGGGGCTGGTGTGGGAAGCGTTCGCCAAGGAACCCGTGATGGTGATCGCTCCGGCCTCGGCCAAGAACAAGAACGACGAGCGGCTTTTGCGCGAGTACCCCTACATCCGCTTCAACCGGCACTTCTGGGTCAGTCGGCAAATTGAAGAGGCGCTCACGGCGCGCCGCATCGTGCTGCGCGAGTCGATGGAACTGGATTCTCTGGAGGCCATCGCCTTGATGGTGCGACACGGTCTCGGCGTGTCAATCATCCCCGTCAGCCACGAAAGCTTCCTTCGCTTCCACAAGCTGCGCGCCGTGCCGCTCGGCCGCCCGCCCGTATCGCGGGCGATCGGTTTGGCTCAACGGGCCGGGAACCCCAAGATGCGCCTCACTTCAGCGCTGCTGCAAGCATTGCAGCGTGCAGCCGACTTGCCTTGAGGGGGCGGGTCTTCGGGTACCTGCAGCCGACGACGGCGGCGGTCAGTGTGCTGGCCAGAGTTCTGCGGCTGTTCGCAGCTGCAAGGTTTTTTGGCAGGCAGCCGCGGCCATCCGATATGAGGAGCACGGCAACGGCATCACCATCAAAGCGATCATGGTCCACCACAGTGCCCAAGCTACCATCGCGACGCCATGGCCACCGCCGATCCTGCCTCCGTCGACGCGTTGATCGTCGGCGCCGGCCACAACGGCCTGGTGTGCGCCTGCTACCTGGCGGCCGCGGGCTTGCGCGTGCGCATGCTGGAGAAGCGCGCCGTGGTCGGCGGCGCCGCGGTCACCGAAGAATTCTTCCCCGGCTTTCGCAATTCGACCGCCAGCTACACGGTCAGCCTGCTAAACCCGAAAGTGATCCGCGACCTGCGCCTCGCCGAACGTGGGCTGGTCATCGTGGAGCGGCCGTTCTCGAACTTCGTGCCGCTGGCCGATGGCCGTTTCCTGCAGTTCGGCGGTGACGCCGACGCCACGAAGCGCGAAGTGGCCAAGTTCTCGGCGCACGATGCCGAAGGGCTCGACGCGTACTACGCCCGCCTCGACCGGCTGGCCGATCAACTGAAGAAGTGGGTGCTGCGGGCGCCGCCGAACCTCGGCGGGCCGCTGGTGGTACAAGGCCTGCGCGATGCCGCGGCCGCGGCGCGCCTGCTGCTCGACTTTGGCGCGCTGCCCTCCGCCGGCAAGCGCGACCTGATGGACGTGTTCACCAAGAGCGCCGGCCACTGGCTCGACGCCACGTTCGAATCAGACCCGCTGAAGGCGGTGCTCGGCTGGGACTCGGTGGTGGGCAACTACGCCAGCCCGTATGCGGCCGGCTCGGCCTATGTGCTGCTGCACCACTGCTTCGGCGAGGTCAACGGCAAGGCGGGGCGCTGGGGCCATGCGCTCGGCGGCATGGGGCGCATCACCGAGCTGATGGCCGATGAAGCGCGTGCGCGCGGCGTGCAGATCGATCTGGGCCACGGCGTCGAGCGCGTGCTGGTGGAGCGCGGTGCGGCGGTGGGTGTGCTCACCGATCGCGGCCAGGAAATCCGCGCGCGCGCCGTGGTGTCCAACGTGCACCCGCAGCTGCTGTACCGTCGACTGATCGACGCGGGCGCGCTGCCGGAAGATTTCCGCGCGGCGATCGGCCGCTATCGCAGCGGCTCGGGCTCGCTGCGCATCAACGTGGCGCTGTCGGCCCTGCCCGACTTTGCGTGCGCGCCGGGCACCGCGCCGATGCCGCACCACGCCAGCGGCATCGTCTTCGCGCCGTCGCTCGCCTATATGGATCGCGCGTGGCTCGATGCGCAGACGCAGGGCTTCTCAGCCCGGCCGATCGTGGAGATGATGATCCCCAGCGTGGTGGATGATTCCCTCGCGCCCAAGGGCGCGCACGTGGCCAGCCTGTTCTGCCAGCAGTTCAAGCCCGAGGCGGATTGGGATCGCTTGAAAGAGCCCGCCGTGCAGGCCGTGTTCGACGTGGTGCAGGCCCACTGCCCCAACTTTCGCGCGTCGCTGCTGGGCTACCGCGCGCTCACGCCGCTGGACCTGGAGCGCGAGTTCGGCCTGGTGGGCGGCGACATCTTCCACGGGCAGCTGTCGCTCGACCAGCTGTTCTCGCTGCGGCCCCTGCTCGGCTACGCGCGCTACCGCGGACCGTTGCGCGGGCTGTACCACTGCGGATCGGGCGCGCACCCTGGGGGCGGCGTCACCGGGGCGCCCGGCCACAATGCCGCGGCAGAGGTGCGGCGCGATCTGGCGTGAGGCCTGGCGGCCATCAGGCCTTGGGCCCGCCGCACATGTCATGCATCTGCCCGACGCCTGGTTGGCGGCTGCTGTGGCCCACCTGGGCGAACACCTTGTCGGCTTCGATCGGGATTTCAGGAAGTTGCTCACTCGCAGCCAGTTCACGTTGCTCGCGCCCGCGTAGAGCGGCGAGCCGTTTGCTCCTTTCTCTCGCATCCATCGTGCGATCGCGCAGACCGCGGCGCATCAGGCGGTGCCTGCGGCGCAGCTGCGGTGCGTCAACCGAAGCGGCGCCGGCCGCGTCGCACAGCGTGACCTCGACCCGGCTGCTGGCACGAACGCCCGCGCGGCATCACCGCTTCCGGACGTAGCGCCCCGGCGCGTCTTCGATCACGCGGTAGCCCTTGCGTGCGGCGCCCATGGCCGGTGGCTTGACCTTCGCGCTCGAGTGCTCCGCCAGCCAGCGCTGCCACGCCGGCCACCAGGAGCCCTCGTGGTGCGTGGCGGCCGCCATCCAGTCCTCCGGCGCCAGGTGCGGATCTCTCAGGCGCCGCGTCTTGATGCGGTGGTGACGCTTGGGGTGCACGGGCCCGCTGACGATGCCTGCGTTGTGGCCGCCGGAGGTCAGCAGGAAGGTGAAATCGTCGGAACGCACCAGGTTGTCGATCTTGTAGACCGATGTCCACGGCGCCACGTGATCGGTCTCGGTGCCCACGACGAACATCGGCACGGTGATGTCCGACAGCCGCACCAGCTTGCCGTCCACCGGAAAGCGGTTGGTGGCGAGCTCGTTGTCCAGGTACAGGCGGTACAGGTACTCGGTGTGCATGCGCCAGGGCATGCGCGTGCCGTCGGCGTTCCACGCCATCAGGTCGATCATCGGATCGCGCCGGCCCTTGATGTAGTTGTTGATGATGGGCTGCCACACGAGGTCCTGCGAGCGCAGCAGCGCGAAGGCGCCGCCCATCTGCCGGCTCTCGAGCACGCCCTTCTTCTGCATGGTGGACTCCAGCAGCGCCAGCTGGCTCGGGTTGATGAAGAAGGCGAGCTCGCCCGGCTCGGAGAAGTCGGTCTGCGCCGCGAACATCGAGATCGACGCGAGGCGATCGTCCTTGTCGCGTGCCAGCGCGGCGGCGCCGATGGCCAGCAGCGTGCCGCCGATGCAGTAGCCCACCGCATGCACCTTGCGCCGGGGCACGATCGCCGTCACGGCATCGAGCGCGGCGCGCAAGCCCTGGGCGACGTAGTCGTCCATGCCCACTTCGCGATCGCTCTCGTCGGGGTTCTTCCACGAGATCATGAACACGGTGTGGCCCTGGTCGACCAGGTACTTCACCAGCGAGTTGCGCGGGCTCAGGTCGAGGATGTAGTACTTCATGATCCACGCCGGCACGATGAGCAGCGGCTCGGCGTGCGTGGTCTTGGTGGTGGGCGTGTACTGGATCAGCTCGATCAGCTCGTCGCGCAAGACCACCTTGCCCGGCGTCACCGCCACGCTCTTGCCGACTTCGAACGCGTCGGTCCCCACGGGGGCGGCACCTTCCACCGTGCGCCGCAGATCCTCCAGCCAGTGCTGCATGCCCCGCAGGAGGTTCTGGCCGACCTCTTGCTGCGTGAGCGTGAGCAGCTCGGGGTTGGAGCCCAGGTAGTTGGACGGCGTGCTGGCGTCCAGCACCATGCGCACCGCGAACTCCAGCAACTGGGTGTGGTAGTCGGTGACGCCGGCCACGCCGCGCACCGCCTCGGTCATCAGCGCGGCGCTGTTCTGGTAGGCGCGGGCGTAGACGTTGAACGGCCACTTCGACCACGCCTCGGTGGCAAAGCGCCGGTCGGGCGTGCCGTTGAAGCCGTCGTCGGGCGACACCGGCGCGCCGCTGAGCGCGCGCAGCGCAAAGCGCCATGTGTCGCCGGCGCGCTCGGCCACCTGCTGACGCAGCGCCAGCCGCTTGGCCGGCGACAGCGTCAGGTGCATCGCCCAATCGCCCCACGCGGTGGTGAAGGCCGTGGGCGCGAGGCCTGCGGTCATCTGCGCCACCTGGGCGCGAAACTCGCGGTCGAATTCCTGACCCGTGGGCACGGCCCTGCTCTTGGTCTTCATCGTGTCGTCTCCTCCCGCGCGGATCGCGGCCGGTCAAGCCATCTTCACCGCCGTGCCGCTGACGGCCACCATCATCATGCCGTTCTTCTCGCCCAGCACTTCATAGTCGAAGTCCACGCCCACCACGCCGTCGGCGCCGAGCTCGCGCGCGGCGGCGATCATGTCTTCCACCGCGGCGTCGCGGGCGCCCGACAGCGCACGCTCGTAGCCGCCGGCGCGGCCGCCGACGACGTCGCGCACCGACGAGAACAGGTCGCGGAAGATGTTGGCGCCGATGATCGCCTCGCCGTGCACGATGCCCAGGTACTGCGCGACGCGTGCCGCGTCGTGGTCCGGGAAAACGGTGGCGAGGAAGAAACCGCTGTCGCTTCGAGAGAACCAGCCCATCGTGTGCTCCTGGGTTAGCTTGCAATGGCGCAACGATAACGCCAGGCGCCCCGGCGATACTGGCCCGGTGAGCGACAAGTCCATCCGGCTGGCGCGGCCCGGCGGCGCGAGCGCCGCGTACCGCGTGCGCGCCGCCGGTTCGCCAAACGGTGCACCGCTGTTGCTGATCCACGGCCTGGCCAGCAACGGCAGCCGCTTTGCCGAGTTCGTCGACCACACCGCGCTCGCGGCGCATCACGCGTTGATTCGTGTCGACCTGCGCGGCCACGGCAACGCGATGACGCGCCGGCGCATCGGCATCGATCTCTGGTGCGACGACCTCGCCGCCGTGCTCGATGCCGAACGTACAGCCGCCGCGATCGTCGTGGGCCACAGCCTCGGTGCGCAGGTGGCGCTGCACTTCGCGCAGCGGCATCCGCGGCGCTGCGCAGCCCTGGTGCTGATCGACCCGGTGTTCCGCAGCGCACTGCACGGGCGCCGGCTGTGGCTGGCGCAGGCGGCGCCGCTGCTGCAGTTGGCGGCGCGCGGGGTGCGCGCGCTCAACGCGATCGGGTTGCACCGCGGCGCGCTGCCACCGCTGGACCTGCGTGCGCTCGACGCCGCCGCGCGCCGCGCACTCGGCTCGCCCGAGGCCGAGCGCGCCTTCATCGCGCAATACAGCTCGATGCGCGCCGACCTCAAGCACGTGCCGCTGGCGGTCTACCTGCAGGACATGGCCGAGATGTTCGCCCCGGCGCCGCTGCCGCGCACGCTCGGCGTGCCGGTGCTGGCGCTGCTGTCGACCGGCGCCACGTTTGCCGACGCCGCCGCGATGCGCGCCGCCCTCGCCGGCCCCAAGGTCACGGTGGAGCCGATCGACTGCCAACACTGGCCGCTGACCGAGCGGCCCAACGAGGTGCGCAACGCGATCGAGAGCTGGTGCGCGGCATTGCCGCGGGTGTGATCGGCAGTGGCTACTGCCACCCTTCCAACGGCAGCCCCGCGTACTGTTCCGCGAGCGCGGCCTGCGCGTGCGGGGACGACAGCAGGTACTCGAGCTCGTACTCTTTCATGCGCTGGTCGAAGTCGCTCGTGTCCGGAAACCGGTGCAGCAGGCGCGTGAGGTACCACGACGTGCGCTCGGAGTGCCACACGCGGCGCAGCGCCGTGTCGCTGTAGTGCTCCAGCAAGGTGTCGTCGTCGTCACGATAGAACGCGGCCAGCGCGCGGCTCAGGTAGTAGATGTCGGACACCGCCAGGTTGAGGCCCTTGGCGCCGGTGGGCGGCACGATGTGCGCCGCGTCGCCGGCGAGAAACAGGCGCCCGTGCCGCATGGGCTCCGCGACAAAGCTGCGCAACGGGGCGATCGATTTCTCGATCGAAGGCCCGGCCACGATCCGCTCGGCGAGCTCCTGCGGGAAGCGGGCCTTCAGCTCCGCCCAGAACCGCTCGTCGGGCCACTCGGCGATGTCGGTGCCCATCGGCACCTGGATGTAGTAGCGGCTCAGGCTGGGGCTGCGCTGTGATGCCAGCGCGAAGCCGCGCGGATGGTTGGCATAGATGATCTCGTGCAGCGGCGGCGTTTCGCTGAGCACGCCGAGCCATCCGAACGGATAGGTCTTGTCGAACACATGAACGTTGCCGGCCGGGATCGACGGCCGCGACACACCGTGGAAGCCGTCGCAGCCGGCGATGAAGTCGCACTCGATCTCCCGTGCCTGGCCTTCGTGCTCGAACGCGACGCGCGCGGGTGTCCCCTGCAGACTGCCGAAACGAACGTTGCGCACCCCGTGCAGGATCGCGGCGCCGCGCGCATCGGCCGCGGCATAAAGGTCTTCCTGGATCCTGGACTGACCGTAGGCCGTGAAGCGCTTGCCGCAATGGCGATGCACGTCGATGAAGAACGAATTGCGGCCGGCCCACACGATCTTCATGCCGTCGTGCACGTGGCCCTGCTCGTCCAGGCGCCGCGCGAGGCCCCAGCGGCGCAGCACGTCGACGGTGGTCTGTTCGAGCACACCCGCGCGGATGCGCGCCAGCACGTGCTGGCGCGTCTCGCGCTCGAGCACGATGCTCTCGATGCCTTGCTGCGCGAGGATCTCCGACAACAGGAGCCCCGAAGGCCCTGCGCCAATGATCGCCACCCTCGTCTGCATCATGGTCGATCCCTCCATCCCGGATGTCTGATCTCCCAAACGGTCAGCCGGCGGGGCTCGCGTCGACACGCGCCACCGGCGTGATGTGCGCGAACATGCTGCGCGCGTTCCAGGTCGGGAACGCTCTCACCAGCGACGTGGGGCCGTGCAGTCGGATACGGCCCTCTCGGGTGGCCTGGGCCCAGCTGAGGTGGCCGGCATGCCACTTGACGAAGGCCTCGGCTTCCGCGGTGATGAACAGGTCCTCGTCGCGGCCGGGGCACTTCTTGCAGATCTCGGTGTCGCCGAGCTCGATCAGCAGCCAGTAGCGCTCGGGGTGCGGCCGCCCGGTGAAGTCGAAGCGGATGACGACGCGCCGATCCGGCAGCCGCTCGCGGCGCAACGCGTGGCACATCGACCACAGGGCCACGAAGGGGTCGAGGTTCTCGGGGGCGATCTCGAGCCAGCGTGCACCCCACTCGCCGAGCGACTGGCACACCGCGAACAGCTCGTGGCCCGCCGACGTGAGCCTGTAGTGGTGCCCGCGCCCGTCGGGCTTGGGGGCCGACTCGACGATGCTGCATCGTTCGAGCCGCTCGAGCCGCTCGGTGAGCAGTGTGCGCGACAGGCCGGGCGCGCCCTCCAGGATCTCGCTGAAGCTCTCGCACCCGAGGTGCAGGTTGCGCACGATCAGCGGCGTCCAGCGCTCGGCAAAGATCTCCGCGCCACGGGCAATGGGACAGTATTGGCCATACGTCCTCATGAGGCCAGTGTGGCGCGCCCACCGGCGGCTGTGAAGTCCAGATTCTTGACTTCACGGCCGGGATCCGAAGTGCTCCGATGGATTCGCCGAAACCGGAGGACCCCATGGCGACAACCACCATCGAGCAAACCAGCATCAGGACCCATCCGCCCACCCTCGGCGCGATCGACGGCTTCCGCGGCCGCCTGATCGGCGCGGACCACGCCGACTACGACAGCGCGCGTGCGCTGTGGAACGGCGCCATCGACCGGCGCCCGCGCCTGATCGCCCGCTGCTGCGGCAGCGCCGACGTGATCGCCGCCGTGCGCTTCGCGCGCGAGCACGATCTGGAGATCGCCGTACGGGGTGGCGGCCACAACGTGGCCGGCACCGCCGTTTGCGACGACGGGATCGTCATCGATCTCTCGGCGATGCGCGCCGTGCGGGTCGACCCCGCGGGCCGCAGGGCCTGGGTGCAGGGCGGTGCGCTGTGGGGTGACGTCGACCACGAGACGCAGCTGCACGGCCTTGTCACCACGGGCGGCATCGTCAGCCACACCGGCGTGGCCGGGCTCACGCTCGGCGGCGGCGTCGGATGGCTGATGCGCAAGCATGGACTGACAGTGGACAACCTGCTCGCCGCCGATGTCGTGACGGCTGATGGCGCGCTGCGGCGTGCGTCCGCCGATGAGCACCCCGACCTGTTCTGGGCGCTGCGCGGCGGTGGCGGCAACTTTGGCGTGGTCACCGCATTCGAGTTCGGCCTCCATCGCGGCGGCCCCACCGTGCTGGCCGGGCCCGTCCTCTGGGACGCGCGCGACGCGAAGCAGGTGCTGCGCTCCTACCGCGACTTCGTGCGCGACGCTCCCGACGAGCTCGGCACCGTCGTGCGGTTCGGCACCGCGCCACCGCTGGCGGGCATTCCCGCCGAGCTGCACTGGCGCCCGGTAGTGATGATCGGCACCTGCTACGCCGGGCCGATCGACGACGGTGAGCGCGCCCTCGGTCCGCTGCGCGCGTGCGTGCCTCCGCTGCTCGACGGGGTGGGCCCCGCGCCATACGTGGGGTTCCAGAGTGCGATCGACTCCACCGTCCTGCACGGCTGGAACTACTACTGGAAATCGACCCACTTGCCGGAACTCGGCGACGAGCTCATCGATGTGCTCGCCGGGCACGCGTTCGGCTGCGCATCGCCGCGGTCGTACGTGGCGCTGTTCCATCTGCAAGGCGCAGTGGGCCGGGTGGCCGACGGCGCGACGGCGTTCGGCAACCGGCAGGCATCGCATGCGATCACGCTCGACGCGGTGTGGCGGCCCGGCGAGGACTTTGGCGCTCGCGACACCGCGTGGGCACGCGCGTTCTTCGCCGCCCTCGGCCGGTTCCGTCAGGGCGTGTACGTCAACTTTCTCGGCGGCGACGAAGACCCCGGCCGGGTCCGCGAGGCGTACGGTGCCGGCGTCTACGAGCGCCTGGTGGACGTGAAGACCCGGTACGACCCCGGCAACGTCTTCCACCACAACCAGAACATCCGGCCGCGCTCGGGTCGTGCGTGAGCCTTACCCGGCCATCATCGCGGTGTAGCGGCGCTGCATCTCCTCGGGCTCCACCTTCTCGATCGAGTGGCCCAGCAGCCAGGCGTGGCCGAAGGGGTCGCGCAGCCGGCACGAACGTTCGCCGTAGAACTGGTCGGTGGGCGGCATCAGCACGGTGGCCCCGGCCGCGGCGGCACGCTCGGCCATCGCGTCGGCGTCGTCCACATGCAGGTGGATCGTGCAGCCGGTGAATCGGTCACCTTGCGGCGCCACCATGCCGTACTCAGGGAACTCGTCGCACACCATCAGTACCGCGGGGCCGAGCTGCAGCTCGGCGTGTCCGATGCGACCCGACGGCTCGACCAGGCGGAACAGCTCCGTCGCGCCGAATGCCTGCTGATAGAAGGCGATCGCGGCCTTGGCATCGCGCACCATCAGGTAGGGAAACACTTCGTGGATCTTGCTCATCGACATCTCCTTCATGCGGCAGCGCGCCGCGTGGACCGCAGCGTAGGCAAGCGCGGCAACGGCGTATTGGAGATTTTTCAGGTCGCCAGCGCCACGTGCGTGGGCTGGTCGGCCTGCACCGGCGCGTAGGCACCCGGCGCCATGCCCGCCAGTTGCCGGAACTCGCGAATCAGATGCGATTGATCGAAATAGCCGGCGCCTGCGGCGATCTGCGCCCAGTCGCGCGGACCGCAGCGCACGAGCTGCGGCAACAGCACGCCAAAGCGCAGCACACGCGCAAAGCGCTTGGGTGTCAGGCCCACCGCCCGCTCGAAGCGGCGGATGAACTGTGCCGGCGTGCAGCCGCTTTGGCGCTGCACCGGCTCCACGCGCGCGCGGGCCGGGTCGCGCCGGAACGCCGCGACCGCGAGGACGGCCAGCGAATCCGGCGGCTCCGCATCACGAAGCCTCTGCAGCAGATGCTCGTGCAGGAGTTGCAGCGTGCGCTGCGGCGATGGAGCGGCCTGCAAGCGCTCGCGCAGCGAGCGCGCCGACGACCCCCAGAGGTCTTCAAGCAGCTCCGTGTGGTTGCGCAGTGCGGGCAGCGCGCCGCCAAAGAAAGCGGCCGCCCCCACCGGCGTGAAGTGCACGCCGACCACCGCCGACGGGCCTTCGGTGCCGCGCACGCCAAAGCGGTCAAACGGGCCTTGCACGATGGCGCCGCGCAGCCGGCGTGCATGGGAGCCATGCTCGTGGTCGTAGCGGATCAGGTGGTCCTGCAGCAGCGGCACCACGATGTCGGCGCAGCCGGTGGGCAGGCAACGCTCGCGCGCGTGTGGCAACGCGCCGCGCTCGCCGTACCACAGAGTCTCCACATAGGCTTGCAGCGGCCCCGAGGGCCGTTGACGCAGGTGCATGCCGCCACTTGTAGCCCGGATGCCATCCGCGAGCAAGCGCCGGATGCCGGGGCAAGGGTGATCGAAGGCCCCGAACCGCGCACGCCGATTGCCCGCACGGAAGCGTTGCAGAGGGCTTCTCATGACAACCCCGATCATCAAGACCGCCACGGCATCCGATGAAGCGCGCGCCGTTGCGGTCGTGACACTGGCGTTCAGCACGGACCCTGCGGCGCGCTGGACATGGCCCGATCCCCAACAGTTCCTGGATCACTTCCCCAGCGTCGCCAGGGCCTTTGGGGGCAAGGCGTTTGCCCACCAGAGCGCCCATTGCGTGGACTGCTTTGCCGGTGCGGCGCTGTGGCTGCCGCCCGGTGTCAGCCCCGACGAAGATGCGTTGAGCACGCTGCTGCAGCGCACCGGGTCCGCGGCGTTTCGAAAGGACGGCGCTGCGGTGTTCGACCAGATGGGGCGCCACCACCCGCGCGAGCCGCATTGGTATCTGCCGATCATCGGCGTCGACCCGTTTCACCAGGGCAAAGGGTACGGCGCAGCGTTGATGCAGCACGCCCTGGCCTCGTGCGACCGCGACCAGGCGCTGGCCTATCTCGAATCGTCCAACCCGAGGAACATCCCGCTCTATCAACGGCAGGGGTTCAAGGTGCTCGGCACGATTCAGGTCGGAACGTCACCGCCGATCGTTCCGATGCTGCGGACGCCACGGCGCTGAGGGCGGCTTCTCGCGATCCAGTCTGCCGGCGAGCTCGCCCGAGATCGTGACGTGCCGCGGTGATCGCACTCAGGCAGCGGGCATCTGATACCCCGGCGTGGAGCGCGACAGCGCCTCTTCCTCGGGCGTCATGTCGGTGGCGACGCCCTCGAACAGCGGCGTCGACAGGTAGCGCTCGCCGGTGTCGGGCAGCATGCAGCAGATGACCGAGCCTTCGGGCGCGCGCCCGGCCACCTGAACGGCGGCCGCGAGCGATGCCCCGCCGGAGATGCCGGTGAAGATGCCCTCCTCGGCAGCGAGCCGCCGCGACCACGCGATGGCATCGGGGCCGGCGATCGGGATCAGCTCGTCGTAGTAGTGCTTGTCCACCGCCTCCTGCAGCACGTAGGGAATGAAGTCCGGTGTCCAGCCCTGGATCGGATGCGGCGTGAAGGCCGAGTGGCTGACGGCGGGCGAGTGGTCGGGGCCGCGCTCCTGCGCGACGCCGCTGCCGAGCAGCTGGGCGATCGAGGGCTCGCTCAGGATGATCTTGGTGTTCGGCCGCTCCTTGCGCAGCACGCGCCCCACGCCGGTGACCGTGCCACCGGTGCCGTAGCCGGTGACCCAGTAGTCGAGCTTCTGGCCCTTGAAGTCGGCGAGCAGCTCGCGCGCCGTGGTGTTCTCGTGGATCGTGGCGTTGGCGGGCGTCTCGAACTGGCGCGCATAGAACCACCCGTTGGCCTCGGCGAGCTCCTGCGCCTTGCGGTACATGCCCATGCCCTTGGCCGCGCGTGGCGTCAGGACCACCTTGGCGCCCAGAAAGCGCATCATGCGGCGGCGCTCGATCGAGAACGAATCGGCCATCGTCACCACCAGCGGATAGCCCTTGGCGGCACACACCATCGCCAGCCCGATGCCGGTGTTGCCGCTGGTCGCCTCCACCACCGTCTGTCCCGGCTTGAGAGCCCCGCTGCGCTCGGCCTCCTCGATGATGCTGATGGCGAGGCGGTCCTTCACCGACGCGGCGGGGTTGAAGAACTCGGCCTTCACGTACATGCGCACATGCTTCGGTGCCACGCGGTTGAGGCGGATGCACGGGGTGTCGCCGATGGTGTCGACCACGCTGTCGTAGAGGCGCCCGCGACCGTCGGAGGTGCGTGAGGATTGCAAGGTCATGTCGGGGGCTCCTGCGGTGTTGCGGTTGAAATGGACCGTGCAGCGTACCGAGCGGCCGGTCGTTGTCAACCGATGTACTCTCGCGCCGCGCGCGCGGCCTGCAGATGCGCGCGCGACGCACGAGGAGGACTCCATGGCCACCGACCCTGACGCGCTGATGTCCCAGGCGATGTCGCATGCGCTGGCGTACCGCCGCGCGCTGGCCCAGGATCAACGGTCGCCGTCGGCGGACTACCACGCGATGCTGGAGCGCTTCACCGAGGCCATGCCCGATGAAGGCACCGACGCCGGCGCGGTGATCGACGCGCTCGCCACGCAGGCCCTGCCCGGGCTTATGCCAATGGCCGGGCCGCGCTTCTTCGGCTGGGTGATCGGCGCTTCACACCTCGCCGGCGTGGCCGCCGACTGGCTGGTCTCGGCGTGGGGCCAGAACACCGGCTACCACTCGCCCACCCCGGCCACCGCCGCGATCGAGGCCGTGGCCGAGCGCTGGCTGCTGGAGGTGCTCGACCTGCCCGCGGGCAGCTCGATCGGCTTTGCCACCGGCGCCACGGTGGCCAACGCCATCGGGCTGGCCGCGGCGCGCACGGGCGTGCTGCTCCAGGCCGGCTGGGACCCCGACGCCGACGGCCTGTTCGGCGCGCCGCCGGTGCAGGTGCTGATCGGCGCCGACGCGCACTCGTCGGTGTTCTCTTCGCTGCAACTGATCGGCTTTGGCCATCGGCGGGTGACGATGGTGGACACCGACGATCAAGGACGCATGCGGCCGCAGGCGCTGGCGCGCGCGCTGGGCGACAAGCCGGGGCCGAAGATCGTCATCGCGCAAGCGGGGCAGATCAATACCGGTGCCTTCGATCCTTTCACCGAAATCGTGGCGCTCGCCAAGGCCGCCGGCGCCTGGGTGCACGTGGACGGCGCCTTCGGGCTCTGGGCGCGTGCGGCGCCCGGGCTGCGCCACCTCACCGCGGGCATCGAAGGCGCCGATTCGTGGGTGACCGACGGGCACAAGTGGCTGCAGGTGCCCTACGACTGCGGCTTCGCGATCGTCAGGGACCGCACCATCCATGAACGCGCGATGACGCAGTGGTCGAGTTACCTGCCCGCCATCGGCGCGGGCGACCGCGTGCCGTCGGCATTCGTGCCCGAGCTGTCGCGCCGCGCGCGCGGCGTGCCGGTGTATGCGCTGCTCAAGACGCTGGGACGCCATGGCGTGGCCGAGCTGGTGGAGCGCCATTGCGCGCTGGCTCGGCAGTTCGCAGAATTGCTGGGCGCCGAGCCGGGAGTGCGCGTGCTGAACACCGTGTGCCTGAACCAGCTGATCGTGAGCTTTGGCGACGGCGATGCCGCCGCCCGCCGCGCGGCCACCGAGGCCGTGATCGCGCGCGTGCAGAAAGACGGCGTCTGCTTCGCCGCCGGCGCGTTGTGGCGCGACGACTGGGTGATGCGCCTGTCGGTCAGCTCGGGCGCGACGACGGCGCGCGACATCGAGATCTCGGCCGCGGCCATCGTGGCCGCCTGGCGGGCCGAGCGGCACCGCGGCTCGCGCACGTAGCGCGGCATCGTCATGCGTCAACGTCTCTGAAAGGCCCCCTCGCGCTGCGCACGCACGGCCAGCACGAAGACAACGTCCGCGCCGGCCACGTACCGGTAAAGCGCCACGTAGCCGCGCGTGCCCTTTCCGATCACCAGCTCGCGCTTGCCGTCGCGCACCGGGCGTCCGATCTCGGGGCTGTGCGCCAGAACGTCGAGCCCGCGCACGATGGCGGCCACGCGCTCGGCGGCATCGGCCACCTCAGACTTTGCCAGGTGATCCAGGAAGCGATCGAAGTCGTCGAGCACCTCGGGGGCGAGCTCGATGCGGGCCACGCGCGCGGTGCTTCAGCGATCGAGCTTGCGCGCCGACGGGCGGCGCGCCTTGACGCCGCGAGCGCGCGCCTCGAGGTAGGCACGCGCCTTGTCCCACGGCACCGTCTTGCCCGAGGCCAGCACCTTGGCCCAGCGCGCGTCGGCCACACGATGGAAGGCATCGTCCAGCTCGGCCTGTTCCACCTGCCGCGCGATCGCCTCCACGATGAACGCGTGCGGCGTCTTGCCCTCGCGCTCGGCAGCGGCGGCGACCCGGGCCTTGAGCTCGTCTTCGATGCGGATGGTGGTGGTGGACATGGCGCCCCGCTCTCCGGGCTGGCAATGTAGCACGATTGTGCTACGCGGCGCCGTCTCGGCCGTTGAAGGTGCCGTCTCCTGCCGGGGTCTCGATCGGCCAGGCGCTCACGCGTCGCGCGCTCGCAGCGCCCGCTTCGCGAAGTCAATGAAGGCGCGAAGCTTCGGCTGCTGCTGGCTGCGCCTGGGAAAGTACAGGTGCAGGCCCGGCCCGTTGATGCAGTAAGCCGACAACACGGCGCGCAGACGCTTGGCCTCGATGTCGGGTGCCGCCACCAGGTCGGCCGTGTAGACCAACCCGGTGCCGGCCCGGGCCAGGGCAATCATCGTCAGGTGGTCGTTGACGATGATGCCGCCCGCCACGTCGACCGAGAGGGGCCGCCCCTTGTGCTGGAACTGCCAGCGGTAGACCGTCTTGGCAGTCGGGAACCGATAGCCGATGCATTGGTGCTGCAGCAGATCTTCGGGTCTCCTGGGCACGCCGTGTCGCGCCAGGTAAGCCGGCGTGCCGAGCACGCGCCAGCGAAAGCCCGGCGTGAGGCGCACGGCCACCATGTCGCGCTGCACGAAGTCGCCGATGCGCACGCCGGCGTCGAAGCCCTCGTTGGCGATGTCGACCGATGCCTCGTTGACGTCGACCTCCACCTTGATCTCGGGGTAAGCCGCGCGAAATCCCGGCAACACGGGCAGCACCACCAGATCGAGCGCGATGCGCGGCACCGACAGGCGCAACACGCCGCTGGGCCGCTGGCGCAGCGCATCGATCTCGCCCAGCGCCTCGGCGATCTCGCCGGTGGCCGAGCGCAGGCGCCGATGCAGCTGCGTACCGACCTCGGTGAGCGCCACGCTGCGCGTGGTGCGCAGAAACAGCGGCATGCCTACCCGCGCCTCCAGCGCCTTGATGGCCTGGCTCACGGCCGCGGCCGACACGCGCAACTGCGCGGCCGCAGAGCGAAAGCTGCCCTGGTCGGCCACGGCCATGAACTCGGTCAAGCCCGAGAAGATGTCAATGCGTGCCATGGGTCGATGAACAAGTGACTCGTCGAATTGATAAGTTCAACTTTACAGCGCATCTCCAATGCGTGTCTTCCGCTGACGCTTGCGGCTCACCATACTGAGCGCCAGATTGACACGGAAGCACGCAAATGGAACTCTTCTTCTCGCCGTTGGCCTGCTCGATGGCCTCGCGCATCACGCTGTACGAAGCGGGCGCCACCGCCACCTTCACCGAGGTGGACGCCAAGACCAAGCGCACCCTGTCGGGACTGGACTACTACGCGATCAACCCGCTCGGGCTGGTGCCGGCGCTGCGCCATCCGTGCGGCGAGATGCTGTTCGAGAACGCGGCGATCCTGCAGGCCCTGGCCGACCTGCACCCGCAGGCCAAGCTGGCGCCGCCCTCGGGCTTTGCGCGCTCGGTGCTGCAGCAATGGCTGTCGTTCATCGGCACCGAACTGCACAAGGCGCTCTTCATTCCACTGTTCGACAAGGCGCAGCCTCCGGCCTCGCGCGACAAGATCATGCAAGCGGGCGCCAAGCGCTTGGCCGTGCTGCAGGCGCACCTGGAGCGGCGCGAGTTTCTGCTCGACGCGTGGAGCGTGGCCGACGCCTACCTGACCACGGTGCTCAACTGGCACGTGACGGCCGACGTCGACCTCGCGCGCTGGCCGGCGGTGAAGGCCTATTTCGAGCGCATGTGCGCCCGGCGCGCCACCGCAACGGCGATGTCCGAAGAGCGCGCGCTCTACGCCGCGGAGTTGCGGCGCCATTGAGATCGAGGAAATCACATGAACCCAGAAGACCGCAATCACCTGGTGCGCATTGGCAGCGCGCAATGGACCGGGACCCTTGCCAAGGGCCAAGGCCACCTGAGCACCGCCAGCGGCGCGCTGCAGGACCAGCGCTACGCATTCGCCACGCGCTTCGCGCAAGAGCGAGGGACCAATCCCGAAGAGCTGATCGCCGCGGCGCACGCCGGCTGCTATTGCATGGCGCTGGCCTACGCGCTGGGGCAGGCAGACCGGCCACCGGAGCAGATCGAGGCCACCGCATCGTTGTCGCTGCAGTTGAGCCCACAAGGCCCGAGCGTGACCGGCGTGCGACTCAAGGTGCGGGCCCGCGTGCCCGGCATCTCCGCGGCCGAGTTCGCGCAGCATGCCCAATCGGCCAAGGCGAGCTGCCTCGTGTCACGCCTGCTCAACGTGGAGGTGGCTCTCGACGCCATGCTCCTCGACTGATGTCAGCGTGTCGCCCGCCAAGCCGGCAGGCGCCAGTCCCAGGCGAGCGCCGCCACGCGCAGGCCGGCTGCGACCAGGGCCGCCACGAGCAGCGCCACCCCTGCGGGCAGCGCGTAGGCCTGCACCGCCACCAGCACCCAGCCGCCGACGAACGAACAGATCGCGTAGGGCCGGTGGTCGTTGAAGGCGCGTGGGATCTCGTTGCAGACCACGTCACGCAGGACCCCGCCGAACACGGCGGTCATCATGCCGAGCAGCACGGCCACGATGGCCGGCATGCCGCCGTCGAGCGCGATCTGCGTGCCGCTGGCCGAGAACAAGCCGAGGCCGATGGCATCGGGCCATTGCATCGCCCGCTCGGTGGGCTCGAGGTGCCGCGCGCGCATGAACAACATCGCCGCGATGCACAGCCCCAGCAGTGTCCACAGCCAGCCCGCATGCTCCACCCAGAACAACGGGCGACGATCGAGCAACACGTCGCGCACTGTGCCGCCGCCGAATGCGGCCAGGCCGCCGACCACGCAGATGCCCACCGCGTCGAGCCGCTTGCGCGCAGCCTCGATGACGCCGGACAGCGCAAAGGCCACGGTGCCCACCGCCTCGGCAACCACCTGCACCTGACTCAAGACCCACGGCGTGCCATCGGACATTGCATCTCTGTCTTGTCGAGCCCGTTGGGGCGGATCGTAAACGCCGTTTGGGCGGCTCTCCGGCGGATGAGTTGAAGCGGCGCGAGTCATTGCGCGCCGACAAGCCTTTGCTTGGCACCGCTACCCGTGCGCGCGATGTGGTCCACCGCCTCCACCTCCACCGTGGCAACGCACGCACCCAGGCGTTCGAGCTCTGCGGCGATCGCCTGCCGTGCCGCCGACAGCGTCTGTGCCGCCACCGACGCGTCGCGCAGCACCACGCGCGCCAGCAGGCCGTGAGGCCGCGGCGCGAGCTGGTACTGATGGACCGCGGGCAGGTGCAGCAGCGTCTCGCCCAACAGAAAGGCATGCACGTCGATCGAGCCGCCGCTGCGCGCGGGCAGGCGCAGCACCTCCTCGCGTCGGCCCTCGATTGACGCCAGCTGCCAGAGCGACCGCCCGCACGCGCATGGCACCTGCGCCAGCGCGGCGAGGTCGGGCAACTCGTAGCGGATGAGCGGCAGTGCCTGGTTGAACAGGTTGGTCACCAGCACCTTGTGCCCCACCACGCCCGGTGCGACCGGTCGATTCTGCGCATCGACCACTTCGACGATGAGCAAGTCTTCGAACACGTGCAGGCCGCCGCCGCATGGGCACTCCTGTGCCATCACGCCGGTTTCGGTGGACGCGTAGCCGTTCAGCACCAGCGCACCCCAGGTGTCGTGCGCCAGGCTGCGCAGGTCCGGCGTCATCGTCTCGGCCACCGAGCAGAAGGTGCGCGGCGCGATGCGCAGGCGGTCCTCGCGCTGCTCCTCGGCCAGGCGGCGGATCAGCGATGGGTAGGTGACCACGGCTTCAGGCCGCCAGGCATTGAGCGTGCGGACGATCTCGTCGATCGGCGTCGTCACCGAAAGCACTGGCATGTCGCTGCGGCCGGCACGCAGCTCGGCCAACAAACGGTTCGACAGGTGCAGCGGGGTCGGCGCGCCGATGCCGATCAGCCGCGTCGGCGCGGCGATGTCGGCGATCTCCATCGCCCTCAGCACGCCGGCGACCGCGGTCTCCCACGCCGCAACGTCGTACACGGCAACGCTGCGCTGCCCGCTCGTGCCGCCGCTGCCCACGACGCGGAACGCGCCGCCGAACGGCTCGGCGGCCCGATGGCCGGTCAGATGCCGCTCGAGCTCGGCCAGGCGCAACCGCGGGTCGGTGACGATGAGCTCGAACTGCGCCATCAGCGTCGCCTTGGTCAGCACCGGCAGCTCTTGCAGGCTGACATCGCCGTCGTGCGATGCGCCCAGCAGGTGGCGGTAGTGCGGCGAGTGCGCGGCCGCGTGCCGCAGCAGCTCGCGCAGGCGATTGCGCTGGTGCTCCAGCAGCCGCTTGCGCGGCCAACGCTCGCGATCGAGCATCTCGCGCGCGGATGACGCGATGCGCGCGCCGTCGGGCCTGGCTGCGCCTGCGCAATGATCGGTGTGCATGGCGAAGGTCATGGAACTCCTTTCTCGTCAATGCGCGTCACTTCGGCGCGGCGGTTGCGGCCATCGGCCACTGGATGTAGGGCGGCTTGACGTCACGCCCCGGCGGTACGTAGGGCGGCGCCGGCGTGCCCGCGGGCCCGAGGTGCACGGCAAACCGGTGCATCGCGCGCAGGTCGTTCTCGTTCATCTGGCGCAGAGCGAACCACGGCATCGGCGGACGCGTCTGCAGCGTGCGCGCCTTCTGCACCCATTGGTCCTCGCTCAGTTGTGTGAGGACCAGGCGCAGGTTCGGCGCATAGGTCGTGCCCCAGGGGCCGCGATAGCCCAGCCGGTCGCCCGTCAACCACTGGCTTTCCGGCACGTCGCCGGCGCGTGCCGCGTAATGCGGCGTGTGGCAGTCGTTGCAGCCGGTGATCTTCAGGATGTAGCGGCCGCGCTCGATGCTCCTTGCATCGGGTGCTGCGCCGCGCCCGCCGGCCGCGCCAGCGGCGCTGCACGCCGCCAGCATCGCGAGCGTTGAAACGAGTTTCGTCATGTGGATCTCCTGCATGCGTGGTATCTGCGTGCATCCACGATACGAACCGGCTCTGCGATGCGCTTGGGCAGGAAGGAACCGCAACTGGGCCCTCAGTGAACTTCCGCCGTGCCACCGGCTCCATCGCGATCAGCCCAAAAAGTTCTTGCCGATGCAGCGATCTATCCCTGACGTCGATGGGGTCAGTGCGGACCACGGCTTGCGCGCATTTCGCTTCGCGAGCGGTGAACTCCAAGCGCACGAGCGTTTGCCCGCCTGGTGCGAGGTGGTGAACCGCGTGGCGCGGCGCGACCTGTCGCCCGCGAGCGCCAAGGCGTTCGCGGTGCAGATGACCATGCACTGGCTGGGGTGCGCAGCGAGCGACGGCCCGCCGTCCGGCCCGGGTGCCTGCGTGCTGCGCATGGCGGCCACGCACGGCGGCGCCGCCACGCGCGGCCGCGAGTACCTGTCGGACGGCAACGACGACGTGGTGCTGCACATCCAATGCGCAGGCAACCGGCTCGTGCAGCAGCGCGGTCGGCAGGTGGTGCTCGGACCTGGCTCTGCTCTGCTGTCTTCAAACGCCGACGTGAGCTTGATCTCGATGCAGGAATCCGCGCGCTTCATCAGCATCGGCGTGCCGCGCGCGCTGCTGTTGACACACGCGCCGGCGCTGGAAGACACGTTCATGCGTCCGCTTTCCCCCGACACCGGCGTGCTGCGGCTGCTGGCAGCCTATGTGGGCGTACTCGACGACGAGGCCGCGCTGGCGTCCGCCGAGTTGCGCCACGCTGTGGCCGCCCACATTGACGACCTCTGCGCGCTGGCCGTGGGCGCCACCCGCGACGCGGCCGAGATCGCCGCGGGCCGCGGCCTGCAGGCAGCCCGGCTGCGGGCCGTCAAGGCCGACATCGCGCAGCATCTGAGCGACGCCGCTCTGGGGCCAGTGCCGCTCGCGCAGCGCCAGGGCATCACGCCGCGCTACCTGCACAAGCTGTTCGAGCGCGAAGGCACCACGCTGTCGCGCTACGTGCTCGGCCTGCGGCTGGCGGCGGTGCACCGCATGCTCTCCGACCCGCGCCACGCCGCGCTGCGCATCGGCACGATCGCCTACGACAACGGCTTCAACGACCTCTCCACCTTCAACCGCGAGTTCCGCCGCCGCTTTGGCGCCACGCCGTCCGACGTGCGACAGGCGATACGACGGGCGATACGCTCGGGATCGGGAGGGTGCGGGTCGCCTTGAGGCGCAGCACCCACCATGGCGCAGCCGGTCAGGACGCGCGAGCGCCGCACAGGCAGCCTTGTTCCGCGGCATCACAACCGCAACGCGGGCCGCAGTTGCATGCGGGGCGCGCAGCGGCCGCCACCGGCGGCGTGACATCGCCTTGGCAGCCGCAGCGGCAGCTGGCGCCCGGGCAGTTGGTGCATTGGCACGAAGGGGTCGAGGGGGTGTTCATGAGGCTCTCCTTTGAGGTGGTTTCACGTGCGGACCGAAGCGGATTCCGTGCTGTGCATTCTGGTCAAGCGCGCCGCAGCGAACTTGAACGAAACGGCTGATCTCATAGACTGCGGCGCGCGGGCAGGCCCGCACCACGAAGGCGGATCACCTTGGCTGGGAGCACGCAGATTCACACGGCGCCACGCCCCTCACGGCGTGCGGTGGCCGGCGTGGGCAGGGTGATGCTGTGGAACGGCGGCAGCCTGTGGATCGGCCGTGACGCCGGCCTGGTGGAGCGCCATGCGCACCATGCGGTGCAGGTGGCGCTGGCAATGGACTCGGCGTTCCGGATGCGCGAAGACCACGCGGGCTGGCGAGAGCACGCCGGAGCCATCGTGATGCCGCATCGCCCGCATCAGTTTGACGGCTGCGGCGGCGCGGTGGCGCAGATCTTTGTCGAGCCCGAGACCGCGCTGGGCCGGGCCCTCGTGCAGCGCCATACAACCGAGGCCATCGCCGACCTGCCGCGCGACGTGGCTCAAGCGCTGGTGAGCCCGTTGCGCGCGGCGTACCGCGCCCGGGCGAACGACGCCACGCTGGTTGCGTTGGCACAGGGTGCCATCGGGGCACTGGCCGGGCCGCTGCCGCCGTTGAGCGCCGTGGATCCGCGCATCACCCGCGTGATCGCCTGGGTGAGAGAACGGCTCGATGCACCGGTGACGCTGACCGACGCGGCCCGTGTGGCCCACCTGTCGCCCAGCCGGTTCAGGCACCTGTTCGTGGCCCAGACCGGCGTCTCGTTTCGGGCTTATCTGTTGTGGGCGCGCGTGGCCACGGCCGTGGGCGCCGCGATGGGCGGGCAGTCGTGGACCGCCGCGGCCCAGGAGGCGGGCTTTGCGGACTCCGCGCATCTGAGCCGCACGTGCCGGCGCATGTTCGGCATCGCGCCGGTCACGCTGATCAAGGAGTAGGCGTTCTCCGCGCACCACTGTAGAGGTGTCACGATGGCCCGCCCGAGAACCGCATGCGCCCCATGAAGACACTGCCCACGCGCCGTGAGCTCGCGATGACGCGCGCCATGAGGTCCAGGCGCATAATTTCCCGCAAAGCTCTACACCCTCGTCGCTGAAAGCCCGCCGATGAATGCCGAGCACCTGGTCGAGGCACAGCGCGAACTGCGCGTGCGTCTGCTCGACCGCGGGCACGTGGCCTGGCACCCCGCGCGCGAGCTGGCGGCGCGCCTGCTGCTCCATCTGGACGACACGCAGTTCTGCTGGCAGTTCGCCACCGAGTGGTTGCGCGACACGCTGGATGCCGACCGCGTCGATGCCGGCTCCGGTGCGCCCACGCTTCCCGTGTACCGGCCTCACGCCGAGGCGCGGCGCGTCACCCGCGAGGTTCCGTCGATGCTGGGGGCATCGATCGATGCCTTCGACCGCGGCGTGCGCTATGTGTGGTCCGCGGACACGGCGGTGGTCTTTGGCGACGTTGAGCAGGATCCGCGACTGGGCGCCGGCCTGCGCCAGAGCCTGCTCGCCAGCGGCATGCGCAACACGATCGCGGCGGCGCTGGTGCATCAAGGCACGCCGCTCGGGCTGGTGTGTGCCGACTGGATGGAGCGCCGCGTCGACGACAGCGACGGCCGCTGCGAGCACTTTCACGAGGTGGCGCGTGTCGTGCTGAGCCCCATCCTCGCCACGTCACGTCGCCTGGGCATGGAGCCGTCGCTGCTGGCGCGGCTCACACCCGCCGAGCGCCGCGTCGCAGAGCTCGTCGCGGCCGGCCTGAGCTACAAGGAAATCGCGCGCCGGCTGGATCGCTCCGTGTCGACGATCGATCACCAGCTGCGCAGCGTGCGCCGCAAGCTCGGCGCCCGGTCCAACAACCGGCTGGTGCGCATGCTGGCCGATCAGCTGGCCGCCGCGCCGCAGCCAGCCGGCGGATCGTAGGCCTCACGCATCCTCGGCACACCGCAGACAGCGCGCCATCGCGAACATTCGCGATGGCGCACGGTGTCGCGCCCGCCCAGACTGGCCGCACCCTGTCCACCTGCGGAGCCACCATGAAAGCTGCCGTGATCCGTGCCTTTGGCGCGCCCGATGTGATCCGCGTTGAAGAGATCGCCACGCCCACACCCGGCCCGGGCCAGGTGCTCGTGAAGGTGCTGGCCGCCGGCGTGAACCGGCTCGATCACTACGTGCGGCTCGGGCAGATCAATCCGAACCTGCAGTTCCCTCACGTGCTCGGGTCCGACGCGGCCGGCGAGGTGGCGGCACTGGGCGCGGGCGTCACGCGCTTCAAGGTGGGCGAGCGGGTGATCGCGATGCCGGCCTACCCGCTGAATCCCGAGCATGCGTCGATCCGCCCGGCCACCGCCGCTCCGAGCTATGCGATTCCCGGCGCGCACGTGCAGGGTGTGTATGCGCAGTACGCGGTGGTGCCCGAGGCGTGGCTGCTGCGCGATACCACGGGGCTGCCGGTGGAGCACGCCGCTGCGCTGCCGGTGCCGTTGCTGATCGCGGTGCGCGCGGTGCAGATCGTGGGCGAGGTCAAGGCCGGCGACCGGGTGCTGGTGCACGCGGGCGCTTCGAGCACCGGCATCATGAGCATCCAGATCGCGCAAGCCCTCGGGGCGCGCGTGGCCACCACCGTGCGACGAGAATCGTCGGCACGCATTGCGCGCAGCTTGGGAGCTGAGCTGGTGATCGACGCGAGCAAGGACGATGTCAACGCGGCCCTCGCCCAATGGACCGACGGCCGCGGCGTCGACGTGGCGATCGACAACCTCGGTGGCGACACCCTCGCCCGCACTCTTGATGCCGTGAGGCCGATGGGCATCGTGGTGGCGATGGGATTCATGGCCGGCGTGAACGTGAGCTTTGACGTGCGCAACTTCTTCTTCGGGCAGAAGCAGCTGCGCGGCACGTTGATCGCCGACATCGAGGACTTTGCGGCGCAGTTTGACGCGATCCGTGCCGGCAAGATCAAGCCGGTGATCGACAGCGTGCTGCCGCTGGCCGAGGCCGCGCGAGCTCACGAGCGCATTGCCAACAACCAGGCGCAAGGTAGCCTGGTCTTGCAGCCGTGGGCGACGTGACGTGACGCTGCAGCAGCTGCTGGGCATCGAGCTGCCGATCATCCAGGCGCCGATGGCGGGTGTGCAAGGCCATGCGCTCGCCGCCGCGGTGTCGAACGCCGGTGGGCTCGGCTCGTTGCCGTGTGCGCTGCTCGATCCAAAGACGCTGCGCCAAGAACTTCAAGCGATCACGGGGCTAACGAGCCGGCCCTACAACGCGAACTTCTTCTGCCACCAGCCGCCTGCATCGAACGCCGCGCGAGAGGCCGCGTGGCGCACGGCGCTGTCGCCGTACTTCCAAGAACTCGGTGCTGACGCTGCCGGCGTGCCGACAGGGCCACTCATTGCACCGGTGGGCGTGGACGCCATCGACGTGCTGGCGGAGTTCCGCCCCGCCGTCGTGAGCTTCCACTTTGGCTTGCCCAGCGATGATCTGCTCGCACGCGTGCGCGCGCTCGGTGCCAGGATCACGTCGACGGCCACCACGGTGGACGAGGCGCGCTGGCTGGAAGCGCACGGCGTCGATGCGATCGTGGCGCAAGGCCTGGAGGCCGGCGGGCATCGCGGGATGTTCCTGTCCGACGACCCGACGACGCAGATCGGAACGTTGGCCCTGCTGCCGCAAATCGTGCGCGCGGTGCGGATCCCCGTGGTGGCCGCCGGTGGCATCGCCGATGCACGCGGCGTGGCTGCCGCGATGGCCTTGGGTGCTGCGGGCGTCCAGGTGGGCACGGCGTACCTGCTCTGCCCCGAGGCCACGCCGAACGCGATCTATCGTGCTGCCCTGAAAGGCGATGCCGCTCGCCACACCGCGCTGACCAACGTGCTCTCCGGACGGCTCGCACGCGCGATCTCCAACCGCATCGTGCGCGAGCTCGGCCCCATCAGCGCCATTGCGCCGGCGTTTCCGCTGGCGCTCGGGCCGATCCTGGCGCTGCGCGCGAAGGCCGAGGGCCAGGGTTCGCATGAGTTCTCTGCGCTGTGGTGTGGCCAGAACGCCAGCGGTTGCAGAGAGATCCCGGCCGCCGACCTGACGCGCGAGCTGGCGGCTGCGATCCGATAGCGGCGGCTCCACTCACTGCGCGTACCGGCCTGCCACGTGGCCGAACGGGTTCTTGTGGCGCTGCTGCGCGATCGCGCCGGCGGCGAGCCCCGAGACGATCGAGCCTGCGCGGCTCCATGCAGGCGTGCGCGGTGGTGCCCTTACAGTCCTGGGCAGATGAACACCACACTTTCCGCCGTCACGCGCGAACGACTGCGGCGCTTCATGCGCATCGTGCGCATGGCCGCGGTCATCGGTGCCGGCGTCGGTGCAGTCTACGGCGGCGCGATTGCCGCACCGGGCGTTCGCGCGCTGCTCGTCTCCCTGCTGATCTCCATACCGATCGGTGTCATCGCCGCCCTGGTCACGGCTTCATGCATCGCAGGCATCGAGATCTTCCTGCTGCCTCGCGCGTCGATGCGATGGCTCGACGCGCTGCCGTTCGCCGCGGTGTTCATCCTGAAGACGCTCGTCTACGGCGCGATCGCAGGGGTGGTCTTCGTCGGTCAGCCGGGGCAGCGCTTGCTGGGCGTCGTCACCGTCTACAGCCCGCGCACCGCGCTGATCGCGGTTTGCCTCACGCTCGTGGCCGTTGCCGTGCTGGTGATGATGTTTCAGGCCGCGGGCCTCGTCGGTTACCGCACGTTCATGGCGCTTCTGCTCGGCAAGTACCGCCGGCCGTACGCGGAGCGACGCTTCTTCCTCTTTGTCGACGTGGTGGGCTCCACCGCGATCGCCGAGCGGCTCGGGGCGCTGGAGGCCCATCGCTTCCTCGCCGCGGTGTTCTCGGCAGTGGCCGAACCGATCGAGCTGTGCCGCGGCGAGATCCACCAGTACGTCGGTGACGAGATCGTCGTCACCTGGGTCGAGGCCGACGGCGTTGCCGATGCGCGGGCGTTGCGCTGCTTCTTCGCGATGCGCGCGGCGCTCGCCGCCGACGCGGACCGCTTCGTCCAACGCTTTGGTGTGCAACCCGAGCTGCGTGCGGCCCTGCATCTGGGTGAGGTCATCACCGGCGAGGTGGGCCAGGTGCGCCGTGCGATCGTCTTTCATGGCGACGTGATGAACACGACCGGGCGACTCGAGCAGGCGACCCGCGAATTCGGATGCCTCTTCATCGCATCGGCGCAAGCGCTCGCCCCCCTGGGTGCGCCGCCCGAGATCCGTACCCGCGACCTTGGCGCGCTGGCGATGCGCGGACGGGTCGAGCCGATCCATGCGTTCTGCGTCGAACAATCGGATGGCAGCTGAGTCACCGCGCACGCAGCCTCCTGGCGCTCGGCGCCGCGGCGGCCCGGGCCTTGAGCTCGTCTTCGACGCGGATGGTCGTGGTGGACACGGCGGATTCCTCCGTTGCGCAACAGCACGGTTGTGCTACACCCGCCCGACACACCAGACGGAGGGCCACATGAACCCAGTCGGGTACGACACGATCCTGGCGAACATCTCCAAGGTCGACGTGAACGGAGCTCAGGTTGAAGTCACGTGGAGATGTCCCGTGACCGGGCACGTTGTCGGATCGTCGACCGCCACGATGGCGGCCGACCCCTCGGTTGCAGGCAAGGTGCTGGCGAGCGTCAAGCGCAGCATCGCGTCGGAGGTTGTCTACGGCGCCGCCCGCTTCGTGACCAGCCTGTTGGGTGGTGCCGCCGGGCGCGTCGTCAGCAACGCGGCGTACACGGCAGCCGGCGACATCAACTCCCGGGTGACCTCCGGCGTCGACTACTCCGACGACAGCCGGCAGGCGGCGATCATGGCGGCCTTCGAAACGATCAGGCCTTCTTTCGCCTGGGACGAGCAGCGGCGCCAGTTCGTGGCGCGCTAGGGATCGGCCGAACGCTACCGCCCCCGTCGCGGACTGGTGCGACCGACGCGCGGCGCGACCGATCACTCGGCGGTCGATTGGAACAAGGTCCCTGCTGCGCCCGATCCGTGGCCGCTTACGGCGTCCGACTGGCATTGTGCTGCGCACGCAGGCGCGTCGTCCAGGTTCGCAATCTTTACGTCGCACGCAGCCGGCCGAGCACCTGCTCGGCCGTGCGCACCATGGCCTGCACGACATCGGCGGCCGGTTCGATCGAACGGACGAGCCCGACGCCCTCGCCGGCCAGCAGCGGCATGTCCTGCGGGTTGCCTGTCGTGCCCTCGGCGGGAACAAAAGCGTCGAATCGATGCATCTCGAGCGTCTGGCCGCAGAACGGCAGCCGGGCGACCACCGGCAGACCGCCCGTGTCTTTGGGAACCTCCGCGACGCGATCGTGGTACTCGTCGACCAGCGGCGTGCGCAGCACGCGCATCGGATTGAAGTCGGGCCACTGCGGGCCGAACACGCTCGTGCGCACGGTGTCGGTGCCGGCGGCGCCGACCAGCGCGTCCTTGTACTGGCTCATCGCGTCGGCTTCGGCCGTCGCGACCATCCGCGTGCCAACCGACACGCCGTCGGCACCGAGCGCCAGTGCCGCCGCCAGGCCACGCCCGTCGCTGACCCCACCGGCTGCGAGCACGAGGGCGCCACCCGCGGCGTCGACCACCTCGGGCACCAGCACGAAGGTCGGCAGGCTGCCGTAGTTGTGTCCGCCGGCCTCCGAGCCTTGGGCGATGACGAGCTCGACGCCGTCGCCCACCGCCCGCCTGGCCGCGTCGACGCTGCCGACCTGCTCCCACACGCTGCAGCCGGCCGCCGCCAGCCGATCGATCCAGCGGCGCTGCGGATGGCCCCAATGGAACGACACGATCGGCGGCGCGGCGTCGCAGACCGCGCCGACGATCTCGTCATTGACGAACGGCGTCAGCAGATTGGCGTTGAATGCACTACTGCCGACCGCCGCGCGGATCGACGCGATCGCCGGAACGAAGGCGGGCGGCGGCATCAGGCCGACACCGAGCGAGCCGATCGCGCCGGCGCGACACACCGCGATGGCGAGCCGCGGGCCGGCGACAAAGGCCATGCCCGCCTGCACAATGGGAGCCTCGACGCCGTAGCGTTGGGTGAGTCGCGTCTGCAGCATGGTGCCTCCTCGTGGCGATGAGCGCGCCGATCGTAGGCGCGGCCACCACGGGCGCACAGTGCGCACAGTGCAGCGCAGCGGGCTGACAGCGCAGGCTTCGAGCGGAGCAGGAACTTGCCGGGAGCGTGCAGCATGGACCTTCATTTCCGTACCGACAACGAACCGCCGCCGCGGCGTTTCGACTCCTGGCGCGACACGCTGTACGACACCTACTACCGGCTCGACTGCAAGAGCGACGCGCCGGGGCAGGCGTTTCGCGGCCGCCTCGACTCGCAACTGCACGGCGGTATCCGCTGTTCTCGCATCGCGTCGTCGCCCAACCGCGTCTCGCGCACGCGCGCACAGATTCGCTCTCACGAGGCAGACGAACTGGGGTTGCTGGTGATCATCGGCGGCTTGATGGGCGTTGACCACCACGCGCGCCATGCATGCCTGCAACCCGGCGACCTGCTCACGTTCGACAACGCGCGTGACTACGTGTTCGACCTCCGCTGCGACTATGACCTGCTGTGCTTTCAGCTGCCGCGGGATCTGCTGCCGCAGAACGGCGAGCGCTTGGAGGGCCACCTCGGCGCACGGCTGCCGGGGCACGACGCGGCGGTGGGCGTGCTGCGCTCTTACGCGACGAGCCTGGCGCAGCGGCTCGGCGAGATCCCCGAGCCCCTCGCCGAGGACTTTCTGCGTCATCTCGGCGAGTTGCTGAAGCTCGCCTGCGACGGCGCCGCCGGGTTCGGCAAACGACCACCGGCGCCACGCGCGGCCACGCTTTGGCGCGTGACCCGCTGGATCGAGGCGAACCTCGAGTCGTCGGACCTCTGCCCCGACAAGATCGCCCGCTGCAACGGCCTCTCATTGCGCGCACTGCACCAGTTGTTCCGCGAACACGGCGTGTCGGTGATGCAAACGGTGCTGAATGCCCGACTCGCACGTTGCCAGGAGCGGCTGCTGGCGCGTGGATCGACGGGCGCCAGCGTCGAGCAGATCGCGTTCGAGGCCGGCTTTCGCGATCCCTCGCACTTTCGGCGCGCGTACCGCGCGCGCTACGGCATCGCGCCGTCACGGCAGTGAGCCGGGGCCGCTGCGTTTCGACCACTCAGCCACCAAAACACAACCACCCCCGGTGCTCGCCTTCGCAGGCGGGTTTACCCGCTTTATTGACGCTGCGTTGCACGCCTACTGTGGGTGGACGCCGCGACTCAATGGAATCCAGGATCGCGGCAAAGAGTCGATGGAGGGGCCATGAGAAGACTCTTCTCCGTTTTTGCTGCTCTTCTGCTTGCGGTTTTCCAAGCCGTGGCAGAACGACCGCCCGCTTACTTCGTGGACGAAGCGAAGCTGCCTTTCGCTGCGCTGCCTGGGTTGCCAGCGCAGCAACTCTGGGGCGTGCACAACGGTGCCGGCTACCGCGCCGAGGTGCCATCCAACTGGAACGGCAAGCTCGTGATGTGGGCCCACGGCTTCCGCGGCACAGGGCTGGAGCTGACGGTGGACAACCATCCGCTGCGCGCCTTCCTGCTCGCCAACGGCTACGCCTGGGCCGCGTCGAGCTACAGCAAGAACGACTATGACCCGGCCCAGGGCGCCAAGGACACACACGCGCTGACCAAGCTGTTCAATGGACTCGTCGGCAAGCCGGGGCGCACCTACATCACCGGCAATTCGATGGGCGGACATGTCACGGGCATCGTTGCCGAGCAGTGGCCACAGTCGTACGACGGCGCCATGCCCATGTGCGGCGTCATGGCCGACTACGAGTTGTTCGACTTCTTCCTCGATTTCAACGTCGCGGCCCAGACGTTGTCGGGCGTAAACAAGACGTTCCCGTACGACGCCGACTACCTGACCGCCACCGTGCCGGCCACCAAGGCCGCCCTCGGTCCGGTCTATCCCTTCTTCCTCAATGCCAACGGCCAGAACTTCAAATCTCTCGTGCAGCTGCGCTCCGGCGGCGTGCGACCTCTCTTCGAGCAAGGCTGGCTGTTCTGGAACGCGGTGGCCGTTGACTTCCTGTTCGGCCTTGGCGTGGGCGACGGCACGCTGCCGCGCGCACCGGGCTTTGTGCTGGAGAACTCCGACGTCGTGTACCAGTTTGACACCGACCCGGCGCAGTCGGGAGCAGAGACGATGTTCAACGGCATGGTGCAGCGCGTGACCGCCGACCCGCAGGCGCGGCGCAACAACGGCATGGCCAACGTGCCGCCCACCACCGGCGACCTGCGCATCCCGATGCTCTCGGTGCACACACTGGGTGATCTGTTCGTGCCCTTCCACATGGAGCAGGTCTACGCGCGCCGCGTGGCCGCCAAGGGCAACGCACACAACCTCGTGCAGCGCGCCACGCGCGACTACGGACATTGCGCTTTCACTGCGAACGAAATGGTGCAGACCTTCACCGACCTCGCGAAGTGGGTGGAAAATGGCATCAAGCCGGAGGGCGACGACGTGCTGGATCCGGCGGCCGTGGCGAGCCCCACCTTCGGTTGCACGTTCACAGACAAGGCCTCGCCGCGTCAGTGGAACAACCCGGCACTGGCGTTCCTCACACCGCCGCCTTGCCCCGCGAATTGAACGCAGCGAGGCACGGAGCGCTCGCGAACGCGCCCCGCGCCGAGGACAGGTTCGATCAGCCTACCGGGCTGCGTCAGCGGACGCGCGCAACGTGTCGAGGTCTCGATCGACACCTTCGAGGCCCTGGCGAAGATCGCGCAATGCCGGCGCCGCGGCGAGCATGCCAGGCCATTGCGACTGCGCCGCCGCTGCCCGACCGAGCCGCATCGACGCAGACAACCACAAGGCCTTGCACCCGATGATGGCCGGCGTGCGGTCGATGCACTCGTGCGCGCTTTTCAAAGCGTCTTCATAGCGCCCTGCCGCATAGGCCACGCGGGCGTGGATCGCAGGGTAGTACGCGGGTCGGATCGGGTTCCACGCCAGCGCCTTCTCCACCTGCAGCAGTCCCTCGGCCGCCCGGCCGGCGTGTTGCAGCGCCCAGCCCAAGAAGAGCCAGTTGTCGGGATCGCCGGGCCCCACGGCAACCGAACGCTCAGCCGCGACCACCGCCTCGGCATAACGCCCCGAGTGCACGAGGGCCACGGCCAGCCCCTGCCATGCCGCCGGCACCGTGGGATCGAGTTCGATCGCATGGCGCACGTCGTTCAGTGCGCTTGGCAGATCGGCCGGGCCGAGCTGCGGATCGGCGCGGTTGGTGATGGCGATCGACTTGACCCAGCCGAGGTAGAGCCACGCAGGAGCGTGTTGCGGGTCCTGGCGGATCGCCTCCTCGAATTCCTGCCTCGCCTGCTGCAGCGAGGCGGGCGTCAACCGGTGCTTGAGCGCGATGCCGCGCGCCACGCGGTCCACGACATCCAGCGTCGCCGGTGCCCGACGCAGCGCTTCGGCCTTGCGCAGCTCGCGCACCGATGCGCCGAGCGAGCGGCCCACGCGCACCACGAGCTCATCGGCGGCCTGCGGGAGCTGCTGTGCGGTGGCTTCGAACTGCCAGGTCCAGGCGATCGCGTCGTCGCGGGCATCGACCAGTTGCATCGCCAGTCTCAGGCGGTCGGCACGCCGCGCCACGCTGCCGTCGACCACGTAGTTCACCCCCAGGCGCCGGCCGATCGCACCGGCGCTGAGCCCTTCGCGGGCCAGCGCGGCGCTGGCAATCGGCGAGGTCACGCGCATCTCGGGGTTGCTCGCGAGCTCGCCGGCGATCAGCCATGCCAGCCCGTCGCCATCGGGTGCCGCCCCGGCGCTGGGCCCGTCGGCAGCTGCCTGCCACGGCATGGCGCGCAGGGGCAGGATGGCGAGGTTGGCTCCAAGTGACGCTGACGCCGTGGGTGTGCGCAGCGCCGTGCCGTTGTGGGTGGACCACCACCATCCGCCCACGGCGAGCACCACAGCGGCAACAGCAACTGGTATCCACCGGGATCCGCCGAAGCGGCCAGCCGGCACCGCGGACGACGCGCCCTCGGCAGACGCCGAGGGTCCCGAGGTCTGCTCGTCACTGCGCGTCAGCGTGTAGCCGCGCCGAGGCAAGGTGCGCACCACTTGCTGGCCGCTGTCGCCCAGCGCGCGCCGGATCTCGACCACGCACTGCACCAGCGAGTCGTCGGTCACCGAGACACCTGGCCACACGCGAGCGAAGAGGTCCTGCTTGGTCACCAGCTCGCCGTGCCGCTTGGCAAGCTCCAACAACACAGCCATCGACTGGGCGCGCATCGCCACCGGCTTGCCATCGGGGGCACGCAACTCGGCGCGCTCGATGTCGAGCGTGAAACCGTTGAGGAGGACTTGCGCTGTCATTGGGCTGCGGGTGCCGTGCAGCGTAGCGCGCGGCCCTGCGCGGAACAAGCGCGGCATCCGGGCCGCGGCTTCGCGCGATTTCGCCTGCGTTTCGTCTGATTTCGCACCACCGCCTGCGCGCCGGGGCTACGTTGCAAAGCATCGACACGACGGAGCCCAGCGTGAATCTGCGAACAGTGGCATGGATCGTTTGTGCGGCGCTGCTCTGCGGATGCGGCGCGTCGAGGCTGGCACCAGCCGGAGACCCAACCATCGAATCGATGGCGGTGAACAGAACGACGCTGGTCTACGAAAGCCTCGGTGGCGCCCAGCCCACAGTGGTGTTGGTGCACGGCGGCTTCGCCGATCACCGCATCTGGGAGGCGCAGCGCGCGGCGGTCGCCCCGAAACACCGCTACGTCGCGCTCACGCTGAGGTACTTTGGCACCGCACCGTGGCCGGACCAGGGCGAGCAGTTCTCGCAGGAAACCCATGTGCAGGATCTGGTGGCGTTCATCCGCCAGCTGCAAAGCGGACCGGTCGTGCTGGTGGGCCGCTCGTATGGTGCGTACACCGCACTGGTGACCGCGATTCGGCATCCCGAGCTGGTGCGCGGGCTGGTGCTCAACGAGCCGCCGATCTGGTCGTTGCTCACCACGCCATCCGAGCGCGCGACGCTGGCCGACGACTTGAAGGGCATGGCCCCGGTGCGCGCCGCCGCACAAAGCGGGCGCATCGATGAAGCCACGCGGCAGTTTGCCGACTGGGTCAACGCCGAGCCCGGCGGCTTCGACGCCCTGCCCGCCGCCACGCAACGCATGCACCTGGACAACGCGCGCACGGTGCCGCTGCAGCTGGCCACCGCGGCGCGCAACATCCCGATCGGCTGCGAACAACTGGCGCAGCTGACGATGCCGTCGGTGGTCACCAAAGGAGCACTGAGCCGCCAGTCATTGCGCCTGGTGGCCGATGCCACGAGCCGCTGCATGCCGCGCTCGCGGCTGGTCGACATCGCAGGCGCGCGGCACGATGCCCCGCGGCAGCAGCCACAGGCCTTCAACGCGGTGCTGCGTGAGTTCCTTGCGGCGTTTTGAGCGCGCCTTCGCGCCTTGTGTCCCGCCGGACCCTTCGGTGGCGGTTCGTCTCACCTCACCGGCAACCTCCCCCACCACCAGCCCACCCCATTGATCCCGCTGACCCATCGCCCCGAAGGGCCATGCGTCAGGTGCACTCCCTGCGCAGAATACCGGCCATCGCGTGCCGCGAGGTCCCCATGGCCAACGAAGCCCCCGCGAGCTGCTGAGCCGACGCCATCAGATGTTCCCGGTCTTGTCGGAGACGGACGTCGCGCGCATTCGCCGCTTCGGCACCCTGCGGGCCTATCGGGCGGGCGAGACCTTGTTCGCAGCCGGGCAGCCAAGCCCCGGCATGTTCGTGGTGCTGAGCGGCACGGTGTCGATCAGCCAACGCGACGGCCTGGGTCATGTGGCGCTGATCGAGAGCGAACACAGCGGCCCGGTGCTGATCGGACAACCGCATGCACCCGACATCGCTGTGCGCGCGCAGCGACGTGGCGCTGGTGGGCGGCGGCAACTCCGCCGGACAGGCTGCCGTGTTTCTGTCGGGGCACGCGTCGCGCGTGTCGGTGCTGGTGCGCGGGCCCGGGTTGGCCGCCACGATGTCGCGCTACCTGATCGACCGCATCGAGGCCACGCCCAACATCGAGCTGTTGCCGCACCAGCACCACATCTTCCATCGCTTAACATTTCCTGAACGGGACTCCGGGGAGGACGCGTGCCGCGCGGTGAGCTCTCGGCAGATGCGCTGTGGTACGTCAGCCCCGGCCGGGCCGAGATCCGGCAGGAATGGTTGGGACCGCTCGCCGAAGGCGCGGTCCGGGTGCGCTCCCGTTGTGGCGCCATCAGCCGCGGCACGGAGGCGTTGATTGCGGCGGGAAAGGTGCCATCCAGCGAACATCAGCGGATGCGTGGCCCCCACATGGGCGGAAGCTTCCCGTTCCCGGTGAAGTATGGCTACTCTGCGGTCGGTCGCGTGGAGGCCGGGCCCGATCGCCTGGTCGGACGCGATGTGTTCGTCCTCCACCCCCACCAGACCGTGTTCGATGTGCCGGTCGACGCCGCGCTGCCGGTGCCAGGCGACGTTCCGCTTTCGCGCGCGGTGTTGGCCGCCAACATGGAGACTGCGCTGAACGCAACCTGGGATGCCGAGCCGCTCCCGTCCGGGCGGATCGCGGTGGTCGGCGCCGGTGTGGTCGGTGCCCTGGTCGGATTCCTGTGCGCGCGGGAGCGGGGCGCGCAGGTGACGCTGATCGACATCAACCCGGCGCGCGCCGAGCTCGCGCGCACGCTCGGCTTGAATTTCGCGACACCGGACGATGCGCCGGTCGACTGCGAACTCGTCGTGCACGCCAGCGCCGATCCGCAGGGGCTTGCCACTGCGCTCGACGTCGCGGGCGACGAATCGACTGTTCTGGAACTGAGCTGGTACGGCGCGGGCAGCGTGCCGGTGCCGCTCGGCGGCGCCTTCCACAGCCGCCGCCTCAAGATCGTGTCGAGCCAGGTGGGCCAGGTGGCGCCCTCGCGCCGCGCCACCACGTCTCATCGGCAACGCCTGCAACAGGCGATCGAGCTTCTGGCCGACGCGCGGCTCGACGCCTTGCTGATGCCCGCAGTACCGTTCGCCGAACTCCCCGAGCGGCTCCCCGACATCCTGAGCCCGAAGCGCGGCATGCTCTGCCAGCTCATTGCCTATCCCTGAGACCCTGAGACGGAGGTCCCCCTCGTGTTCACCGTCGAAGTCCGCGACCACGTGATGATCGCCCATTCATTCCGCGGCGCCGTGTTCGGGCCGGCGCAGGCGCTGCATGGGGCGACCTTCGTCATCGACGTGGCGTTCATCGCGCAAACACTCGACTGCAACGGCATCGTGGTCGACATCGGTCGGGCGCACGAGGTGCTCAAGGCGGTGCTGCAGCCGCTGAACTACCGCAATCTCGACGAGCTGCCGGAGTTCAAGGACCAGAACACCACCACGGAGTTCCTGGCCAAGTACCTGGCCGACAAGATCGCTGCCGCGGCGCGCGCGGGCGAGCTGGGCCGCGATGGCCGTGAGCTCGGCGCCATCCGCGTGAAGATCGCCGAGTCGCACGTGGCGAGCGCCTCTTACGAGGCGCCTCTGTGGTGAATCGAATCACGTTCGTGGTGCCGGGCGATCTTGCGACTCCGAGCGGCGGCTACGCTTACGACCGGCGCCTCATCGCGGAACTGCAGTCCCGCTGGCAGATCGACGTCGTCTCGCTGGGCGATGGATTTCCGCAGCCCAGCGCCGAGCAGCGCGCAGCGGCGTTGGCGCGGCTCGAGTCCTTGCGCGATGGAATCCCGGTCGTGGTCGACGGGTTGGCGCTCGGCGCGCTGCCGGAAGCAGCGCAGAAAATCGCCCGGCGCGCACCGCTGGTCGCGTTGGTCCACCATCCGCTCGCGCTCGAAACCGGGCTGTCGCCTGCCGATGCGCGCAAGTTGTTCGACAGCGAGTGCAAGGCGCTGGCCGCTGCGCGCTCGGTCATCGTCACCAGTCGGGCCACCGCGAAGCGGCTGAGCGACGACTACGACGTTGAGCCGCAGCGCATCACCGTCGCTGCGCCGGGCACCGACCGCGCAGCGCCCGCCGAGGGCAGCGCAGACGGTACGTTGCGGCTGTTGTCGGTTGGGGCGGTGGTGCCGCGCAAGGGCTTCGATGTGTTGATCGCTGCGCTCGCGTCGATTGCCGAGCTGCCGTGGCGCCTGACGGTCGCGGGCGACCTCGCACGCGCCCCGGCCACGGTGTCACAGCTGCAAGCGGATATCGCAAGGCACGGCCTCGCCGGCCGTGTGAATCTGCTCGGTGCCGTCTCCCCGCAGCGGCTGGGCGCGCTGTATCAGTCGGCCGATCTCTTCGTGCTGGCATCGCACTTCGAGGGCTATGGCATGGCCTACGCCGAGGCCATGGCGCACGGTCTGCCGATCATCGGCACGACGGGCGGCGCGACCGTCGACACGGTGCCCCCGACGGCAGGCGTGCTGGTCGAGCCCGGAAACGTGAACGCGCTGAGCCGCGCGCTGCGGATGGTGATCGAAAACGAGGGAGAGCGGCGGCGGCTTGCGCGCGGTGCACGGGCCGCGGCAGCCGACTTACCGAGCTGGGAGACGACGGCGCGGATCGTCGCGAGCGCACTCGAGCGGCTGTCATGAGCGGCTTCAGCGCGCAATGGCTCGAGCTGCGTGAGCCTTACGATCTGCGCGCCCGCAATGCGGCGGTGTTGGATGCGGTGCTCGATCGACTCGCGGGGCAGCCGTCGGTCGCGCTCGTCGACCTGGCCTGCGGAACGGGCTCCACATTGCGCGCGCTGAGCCCGCGCATCGGCGCGCGCCAGACCTGGCGGCTCGTCGACAACGATCCCACTCTGCTGGCCCGCGTGTCGCCTTCGTCCGGGCCCGGCATCCACGTGACCGCGGTGCAGGTCGATCTCCATCGCGACCTCGAAGCGGCCTTCGATACCGCGGCCGACCTGATCACCACCTCAGCGCTGCTCGATCTGGTTTCACGCGACTGGTTGAACCGGCTCGCGATCGCAGCGGCCGCGCGCCGCTGGCCTGTCTATGCAGCGCTCACCTATGACGGCCGCGCAGAGCTGGCGCCTGCAGACCCGACCGATCGGCGCATCATCAGCGCGGTGAACCGCCATCAGCGCACCGACAAGGGATTCGGTCCCGCGCTGGGGCCATCGGCCGCGCAGACAGCGATCGAAGCCTTCGAGCGTGTCGGCTACACGGTCTCGCACGGCTTGGCCGATTGGGAATTCGCGCCGACCGATCGCGAGATACAGACCGAGGTCCTATCAGGATGGGCTGATGCCGCGCGCGAGATCGGCGATCCGACGCCGCGTGAGATCGCCCACTGGCTCGAGCGACGGCGCGGTCTGATCGCCGCGGGACGTTCGACGCTGCGAGTCGGTCACGTCGATCTGCTGGCGCGCCCCAGCGGCATGTGATCAACCTCGTGGCGTTCGAGCAGCCGCCGCATCTGAGCCAACACCCGCGCGCTGACGGCATCGCCGGCATCCGCCGTGCGGACCGGGACGCCGAAGGTGACTCTCACGGTGACGTTGCGCAGCGCTGGCACGAGCATCTGAAGGTTGGAGGCGAGCCACCAGCGGTCCTCTTCTCGACGACGCAGACGGGTGAGCGGGTTGCGCAGCGCGATCGGCGAGAACACGCCGCTGACCGCGACGGGAACGATGGTGAGGTCTGGGGCCAGCCGCGCGAACAGATCCACGCTCGTTGACCAGCGCGCGAGCGCTTTCACCGCGCCCGGCAGCACGGCCGGGTCGGGCTCCATGCGTCCAGCGGGAAAGTTCAGAAGCGCACCACCGCGCTGCAGATGTCGGGCCGCAGACTTCAGCACCGTGACCCGGTTCGAGGAAGCCTTGGCCAACGTGATCAGGTGGCGCGAGGTGTTCGGCAGCGCGTCCAGCAAGGCCCACTGGGCTGCGACGATGCGCAGGTCCACCCTCGGGATCGAGCTGAACAGCGCGACGGCGTCAGACAGCCCCGGGTGGTTGGAGCACAGCAGCAACGGACCCTCGCTTGGCACGCGCTCTCGGCCCTCGATCTCCACACGCCGCGCCATCCGTTGCAGCGCCCAGGTGCCCCCCTCCCTGAGCCCCGACTCGCCGACGATCTGGTCGTAGTGCGCGATCTGACCCGCCACGCGCTGCGCCGGAATCCGGGAGATCCACTCCAGGAGACGCCGGCCGCGTTTGAGCCCTCCCAGGCCGAAGCCGGACAGGAGATCGTCGACGCACACGCGCGTGAGCGCTTCGATCTCCTCGTGCCTCGGCCGCATGGCTTAAGCCTGCGCCAAGGCGACGCGCCGAGCCGACAGATCGCAGTCGAACAGCACCTCATCGTCGAGTCTGTGCACGTGCATCGGCGCACGCAGCGCCTGATCGGCACGTTGAATCGGCGGCAGCGCGAGACCGACGCGCCCGGAGCCGAGCACGATCGGGGCCACGATCAGGTGCAGCCTGTCGAGGCAGCCGGCGGCCAGGAACCGCGAAACGGTGTCGGCGCCGCCTTCGATGAGGATGCGGCGCAGGCCGCGCTCGGCCAGGGCCGCAAGAATGGTCGACGGAGCGATCTGGCCATCGGATTTCGGCAAGCCCACGATTTCGATGCCCTGAGGCAGCGAAGGCCGCACCTCGCTCGCGCACAGCACGATCCGGCGCACACCGTCGTCGGCGAGGAGCCGGGCGCTCCCAGGCAGGCGCCCGGAGGGGTCGATCACCACGCGCACAGGCTGCGGGCCCGAGACGCGCCGTGCGGTCAGCTGCGGATCGTCGGCAAGTGCCGTCCCGATCCCGATGACCACGGCATCGACCAAGGCGCGCAGCCGGTGCAAATGCGCCAGCCCGGCCGGTCCGTTGATGTAGTGCGAATGCCCGGTCGGGGCGGCGACGCGGCCGTCGAGCGACTGGCCGAGCTGGCCGACGACCATCATGCGGTCGGCTTTTGCCACGCGCAGCGGCCCGAAGACGGCTTCCCACGGGGCCGGCAGCGGACCCGCTCCGGAGCGAAACGATTCAGGAACGGAGGTCCAGGAATCCATGCCTCGTGCCCTGTGGACCAATGTGGCCATAATGATCCGCACCGCGCGCGGATCCGGAGTTCACCCTTGGGCGTGTTTGGTAGCGAATCACGATCGATGCGCAATGGTGATGGAGGACCAGGTTCCATCCTATGCGGAACACGCGAGCAAGTCGGTGTCAGCCGGGCGCTCGCCGAGTTCCGTTCCGGAAGGCCGTTGATCATCACGGGCGGCAATGTGACGCTGCTCGGCCTTCCTGTCGAAGGGCTCGACAAGGACAGATTGGCTGCGTTTCGCGCGCTGGCCGCGCCGACGGCGCCGCGTCTCGTGCTGACCAGCAGACGGGCGCGTTCGCTCGGCGTCGAAGCGATTGGACCCGTGGCGATCGCGCTCTCGGACGACGCGGATGCCCAGACCGTTCTGGCGCTGGTGGCCGAGAACAAGCCCCGCTTCGAGTTCCTTACGGAGCCGGCGGGCGCGGCAGCGGCGGCGGCGATCGATCTCGTCAAGCTTGCGCAGGTGTTGCCCGCCGTGCTGGTCGCCGATACCGATGCCGCGATCTCGCGAGCGTTCGATCCGCCCATCCTCACGGTGGATGCCAAGGCGGTGGCGCGCTTCCGCGAGCAGGGGATGCAGTCGCTTGCGATCGCCGCTGAAGCGCATGTTCCGCTGGCCTCGCGCGTCAGGGCCCGCTTCGTGGTGTTTCGCGACTCGTTCGGCGACGATCCGGTGGCGGTGATCGTCGGCGCGCCCGATCTGTCGATGCCCGTGCCGGTGCGCATCCAATCCGCATGCCTGACCGGTGACGTGTTCGGTTCGCGGCGTTGCGATTGCGGCGATCAGCTGCGGCTGGCGCTGGCACGCCTGCACGAAGCCGGCGGAGGGATCATCCTGTACCTCGCGCAGGAGGGCCGCGGCGTGGGCCTGGCCAACAAGATGCGCGCCTACAAGCTCCAGGATGCCGGACTCGACACGGTCGATGCCAACAACACGCTCGGCTTCGACGACGACGAGCGCGACTACGGCGTGGCCGTGCGGATGCTGCAGATGCTCGGCGCCACGCGCGTCATGCTGCTGACCAACAACCCGGACAAGCTCGAGAGTCTCAGCAAGGCCGGCATCGAGCTGTGCGGCCGCATGCCGCTCGAGACGCCGGTGAATGCCGACAATCGCCGCTATCTCATGGCGAAAGCGGCGCGCGCCGGCCATCATCTTGGGCATGTGTTGGCGGCGTTGTCCGAGGCGCCGGCAGCGCTCAAGAGTGCGGCGCCGCGCCCGGGTTGAGAGCCGATGCGGGGCCCTGCAAGCCGCATGATCGGCCACCTCGTCTTCAGCGAGGTGAACGATGCGGTCGCGGCCGGCTCGGTGCTCTGCCTGCCCATGGGTTCGATCGAGCAACACGGACCGCACCTGCCGCTTGACACCGACAGCGTCATCGCGGAAGCGCTCACCCGGCGCATCGTTGCGCGCTGGGGCGACGAGCACGATCTGTGGCAATTGCCAGCGGTGCCGATCGGGCTCTCGCGTGAGCACGCCTGGGCGCCGGGCACGTTGTCGCTCACGGTGACGGGCATGGCCGCCTACCTGCGCGACCTCGCACTCGAACTCGTGCGCGCATTGCCGGCTCGCAACCTCCTGATCGTCAACGGGCACGGCGGGAACCGCGGCATCCTGGAAGCGGTGACGCGAGAGATGGGCGACTGCGGCCTCCACATCGCGACGCTTCATCTGGGCGCGATGATGAGCCCCGATACGGCGGCGCACGTGCCGGAGATCCACGCCGGCAAGGACGAGACCTCCGTCATGCTGGCGCTGGCGCCGGAGTTGGTGCGCCGTGATGCACTGGCCGCTTTGAACCCGGCGCCCGGTGGCGACACGACGCAAGCGCTGGTACTCGACCCGGCGGTGAGCTACCCCTGGAGCAGCGACGATCCGCGGCTGTCCGCGTCGGGCGTCATGGGGGACCCGCGCGGGGCATCCGCCGCGCACGGCGAGATGCTCATCGCGCGTGTGGTCGAGGGTGCCGGCGCGGTGATGCAGCGGCTCAAGGACAACGCCGCCACCGAGCGGCGGGGTTGATGCGCTTCATCCGCATCCGTGGCGGTGTGCTGCGGTACCGATGTCAACGCCGTTTGCGCCCGCGCGCCGACGCATCGCCCTCTGGCTTCACCTCGGGCTCGGCAAGGCGCCCTGTCACGTACTTGTGAAGAACACTCGCGATGAGGGTCTGGTATGGCACACCCTCTTCGAGGGCTTTGGCCTGGATGTCGCTCAGATCACCAGAAGATAGCCGAATGTTCACGCGCCGATCCTTTAGCGCCGTGGCGCGCGCCGCTGCCTTGAACATGGCCAGCTCGGCCTTGGTGGCCACCGACATCAGCTTGCCCTTGTCGAAAGCGGCAATGACCTCGCGCTCGTAGCGATCAATCTTCGGCATTGGATTCACCTCGACTCGAGTACTGACGGGTCGCCTTGCGGCTCGGGATGATGGTTTTGAGGAAGAAGTAGTCCTCTTCCTCGACGAAGGGAACCAGGTACACGTAGCCGTCGACCGAGACAACCAGGATGCGCTGACGCGGGTACTGGGCCCGATTCGGATGCGCCAGGATGTCGAGCAACCCACCGGATTCGATCGCAACCACGATGACCTCGAACGACACGCCCCGGTCAACGGCCAACTCTTGATTCTTCTCGGGGCTCCACCGGAACGGCTTCACCGCGGCATCGTAGCCGGATGTGTGCCTTTTGTCACCACATGTTGTTCCGGCGCCCCTCTTGAATCCGATCCTGGCCTCACCGCGCCGGCAACCGCCCCGCCACCACCATCCCCAGCACATTGATCCCCGCCGCCACCCACACCGTGGAGGCATAACTGCCGGAGCGATCGAACAGCGCCCCCGCCAACACCGGCAGCCCGACCGCCGCCGCGCACCACGCGATGTAGAGCCGCCCTGCCACGTGGCCGAACTGGTTCTTGTGCCAGTACTGTGCGATGGCGCCGGCGGCGAGGCCCGAGACGATGCCGTAGCCGATGCCGATGAGGCCCAGCGCCAAGGCGGCGCTCAACGGCGTGGGGTTCAGCATCAGCAGCAAGGCACCCGCGAGCGAGCACGCGTGCGCGCCCACGCCCACGCGCGCGGCCGCGAAGTGATCCACCAGCCAGCCGCCGCCGATGCGGGCGGCGCCGACGGCCCCGGTGACGAAGGTGGTGGCGCCCACCGCGAACGCCGCGGCGCCGCCGTAGGCCTGCACGATCGCGGCGGCCTGGCTCAGCACCGTGAGGCCGGCCGACGCGGCCAGAAAGAACACCGCCGCCAGCAGGACGAACGTGCGCCCGAGCCGGCCGCCATCACGGTCACCATCGGCGGCCTGCGGCGCGGACGGATCGTGCATGCTGATGCGCGCGGCCCGCAGCAGGGCCGCCGCGATCGCGCACGCCACCCCCACCACCGCGCCGAGGCCCGCGAGCGTGGGCCGCACCCCGAAGACCGCGATCGACCAGCCGAGCACCGGCGCGCCGAGCATCGCGCCCAGTGGATACAGGCTCACCACATAGCCGTTGGCGAGGCCGCGTCGTTGAGTCACCGCTTGGTTCACCGCCTGCTGCGCGATGATGAACAGCACGCCCGCGCCCGGGCCGAACAGCACCCCGTAGCCGAGCGCGAAGGGCGTGAAGCCCGACGCCGACGCGGCGAGCACCAGCCCCAACCCGCTGGTGAGGCCGCACGCGAGCGCCAGCGTCACCGGCGAGAGCCGCCGGTAGAGCTGCGGCGCGAAGTTCATGCCCACCGTGAGCGTGACGGTGGCCAGGCCGAACACGAAGCCCATCCGCGCGCGTGGCACCGAGCAGCGCCTCCATCGGCTTGAGGAAGACGCTGAAGGCGTAGAGTGTGCCGAACGGCAGATTGACGACCGTCGCAGCGAGGAGTGCGGCGGCGGTTGGGTGGCTGGGGCTCACGGCATCCGCATCAATGCCACGGGCACTGGGCGGGGCGCCACCACAAGATGGAGCATGGTGTAGAGCTGCAGACGTGGAGGTTGGGCGCTACGTAGGAGTATCGCGTGACACCAAGTGGGTCCTCCTGTGTCGAGCGGCACCCGGCAGTTCAGGAGACGCAGCATGGGCCGAACCACGACCGTCTGTCACGAGGGATGGTTGCCGGCGTTGACGTTGAAGAGGCGCTAGGCGCGAGGTCGGGATAGCTCAAGTCGCTTGGAAGAGTAGCCGGCGAGCAGATCGGTCGTCTCCACGGCTACGGTGGACAATTGGGGCAATGGCACATACGGGGCGCCCAAGAACGCGTTCGACTCGGCAACCGCCTAAGCGCAGTAGGCAGGCCGGCTCTGCTGTGCTCGCACCGGCCGAAGTGCCTAAGACCGAATTGACTGTTGAGCTGGCCTTCGCCACAGAACAGCTGCGCAAAGTGTGCGAGAGCCCCGCCTCGGCGCGGCGCTCGCTGGGCCAGCACCTCGCCAACGCACTGATTCGAAGACTCGCGGATATTCGTGCCGCCAGTAGCGTCGCAGAGCTCGCCAATCTCGGTTTTCTGACTCTTCCAATCGCTTGGAGCGACGAGCTCAAGATCGTGCTCACTCCGGGCCAAGCGCTCGTTGCCCTCGCAAATCAGCGCGATTCCCCAGTGTCCAAGGGCTATGTGGACTGGTCACGGGTATATCGGCTCAAACTGCTGCGTATCGAGAGAACCAATGTCTGAAGGACCTGACTTTCTTCCGCGATGGGCATCGCCACCAGGTGAGACCCTCAGCGAGTTGATGTCGCAACGCCAGCTCTCGATTGAACAAGTCTCCGAAAAGCTTGGCTGTGCACCCAACACTGTCTCTGCGCTTCTATCAGGAAACGCACGAATAAGTGAAGCGCTGGCAACACGCTTGGGCGATCTCATCGGTACCTCAAGAGCGTTCTGGCTAACGCGGGACCAGCAGTTCGTCAGCGACCTCAAGCGCATTCACCACGAGGAGGTGAACTGGGTGCGTTCACTCCCAATGGACGACATGATTCGCTTGGGGTGGATTGATCGTGCGGACGCACACTCTGAACGACTACGTGCTTGCTTGGCGTACTTCAACGCCGCGGACCTTGACGAGTGGGAGTCAACTTGGTTGGACGATCGGGTTGGCTTGACCGCTTACCGCACATCTCCGTCGTTTGCAAACAATGCCGCTGCAGTGGCGGCGTGGCTCAGACGAGGAGAAATTGAATGTGCCAATGCCGCTTTGGCGAGTTGGTCTCAAGCGAAGTTTCGCGCGACCCTTTCTGAGATTCGATCGCTTACTCGCGTCAAGGAACCGGAAAGGTTTCTCCCGCGGCTGAAAGACTTGTGTGCGGCGTGCGGTGTCGCCGTCGTAGTTGTACGGACACCAAGAGGCTGTCACGCGAGTGGTGCAACGCGATTCACCTCCGACTCCCAAGCGATACTTCAACTAAGCGCTCGTCACCTATCAGACGATCACTTCTGGTTCTCGTTCTTTCATGAAGCAGCTCACCTGCTTCTGCATGGGAAACGTCTCTTCCTTGAAATGAAGGATGTTGCTAGTCCGGAAGAGCGTGAGGCCGACCTATTCGCAGAGCAGCTGTTGCTTCCACCTGAATGCCGCCACGAATTCGAGAGCGTGCGAAGTCGGGCACGAGACATTGTCCGATTTGCACGAAAGATCGGGATTGCGCCCGGGATCGTGGTGGGGCAGCTCCAGCACCATGGTCGGCTGGCCCCCGCTCGCCTGAACTGGTTAAAGAGGCGCTACGTTTGGCAGTGACTAGCCCCGGAATGCAATGTACTGGCTAGGACTCTTCTGCCAATTGCACATTGAATCCTCCCAGACTTGCATTCCAAGAGGAACCTTTGTGTTCAGCTTCGCAACTCGCGCCTCCAAGTTGATGGCCGTAGATCCGGACCCAATTGCTCCGTCGAATAGCAAGCGTGCCCCACGCAATGGCCCGGTCGCGCCCTCAAGGTACGCTTTGTCCGCCTCGATTGAGGCCAACCCCACCTTGGCGATCATTGTCAGAAAGTCGAAGCGTGCAGTACGGCCGAAACGCTTGACGTTCCGCATTTCGTCATACAGGTGAGCGAACAGCGCCCTCGGATCGGGTCCAACCTTCTTAATGGCCGATTTCACCAGATCTTCGTGTGAGCCTGCCTTTCGGACCCAATCAACATAGCTGCGCACGACGGCACCCGTTCCACTGTCGGTGGGCTTGAGTGATTCGTACTTTCGATGATTGCCGAACTTTCCAATGAACTGGCCCTCATTCTCGGCAAGCCAAGCCTCAAACTTCGTGGGGGTTTTGCTGACTGCGTGCCAATCCCATCGCTGTTTGCTACCAAGCGCGCCGTACAGCTCTGCCGACAGCCGCCAACCCTTGTGCAGGTGCTTTCCGGAGTGAGTCGCTAGAAATACTAGCCACCAGGCCTCATCAACTTCACCGCTTTGGAAATGGAGAAGCGCGGCCCGCAGTGGATCGAAAATTGGACTTGCTGGATCTGCTCTCAATCCGCTGTGAGTCCTAGATCGAATCCTCTTCACGTATTCGACACGACGTACGCCGTCGAGGACCTGCATGACAAACGCGGCTCGGTTCTCGAATGGTGCGATACCCGGCATTGGAAGGTCAGATTTGTGCAGACCAAGCAGCGTCTCCTCCAGGCCCTCAACAAATGGCACGTCTCGCTCTCTCACTGGGTTGACCTCCTGCTTCTAGTTCCACCTGCGCCCCAATCTATGCCCGTAGGCTGTCAAAGATCTCGAGCTGCCGCTTCGAGGTCCGTCGTTTCTCGATCCGCTTCCGGATGTAAGGCGCAAATGTGTTCGTAGACATACGTGCCGCAAGCGCCCGCACATCCTTTGCGATGGCCTGCTGCTTGGTCAGTCGGAAGATCTGCAGGATTCTGACTAAATCCGCCCAGTAGTCAGGCAAGCCCTCTAACTTGATGCCAGCAGCTCTGCCATTTCGTATGTGCGCCTCGAACTGAAGAACTTTCTCAATCTGCAACCACGGATCGCCTTCCGGCATTGGCGGCATCGGAATTCGAGCCTGATAGCCTTCTTCTAAATACTGAGCTGCTTTATCTCGATTCTTGTCGTAGAGATGAAAGCTGCCCACAAAGTGCTTGTACAGACCGAGCTCCACGTCCACCGACCTCGCAACGAGCTCTTGAAGCATCGTGAACGCGAAGACGTCATGCGGTAGCCCGATATAAGCGTCATTCGACCGCATCGTGGTCAACAAGTGCAGGCGCTTGCTCCGGATCATGAACTGCAGAGTGCACGTGCATGGGACGTCCTTGTGGTTGCCTATCAGATCGTCGCCGCGAAAGATCTGAACTACTGCCTGCCTTGAGTCTGGCTTCTTCTTCAAGAGACTGATGACTCGCTTGATTTGTCCCGCTTGACGGGGCCCAAACAGTCGTGGTCCGTACCCTCCATGGATGGTGGTGCCGTCGTCCGTCAGATCCTTGTAGTGAGGCAAGTAGTACTTGATGAAGTCAAGGCGATTGTGGCCGCTCAGATACCAAAGCCATTCGCCCAAGCAGCTAAATAGAATGCCTCTGTTATCCGTCCGGCTCAATCGAAATCGTGGACCATTTAGGCTCAAGAGGACACCCGCGATCTCATGAGCCGGACCTTTGGTTGGCGAGATCGCGTTCCTACTCGCGAGCAGTCGGCTGAATGCTTTCGCGAGCAGGTCGTCCAACGTGTCCGCTTGAATGAACATACGTCCTATACACGCCGTCTAGGATGTGGCCGTGGCGCAGTGCGCGACTGGCCAGGGCGCGTTGGTTGGAATCGAGAGCTCTGCATGGGCGCAGGTCCTACCTAGCACATTGGTCGGCCGGAATCTAGCACCCGCACATTCTTGACGTAGTGTCTCTCGCGCAATCGGGGTCAGCAGACCGTGAAGTCGGTCGCGTTGCTACATGGAGACCAGCTCTGAGCCCACCTTCTTCTGCTCTAGGTACCCTGCAACGCGCGAAGAGCGACAATCACGCAGCGGGAAGCTCATCGCCTTTCCAACAACGGCTACATCCATGTCGCAAACCATCGCGGTGGTGTTTGATTTTGACGACACGCTCGCACCGGACAGTACTTCGTCATTCCTTGAGAGCGCTGGCATCGACGTTCCAGCGTTCTGGCGAGATGAGGTGCAGCCCCTGGTTGCCAACGGATGGGACCCGATCCCGGCCTATCTGTATCGCATGATCGAACTCGCAAAGAAGGGGCGACCGATCACGAAGGCCGCGCTAGTTACCTGGGCGCGAAAGCTCAAGCCGTTCTCGGGCGCAACCCGCGTTTTCGACCGCGTGCGCAGGCATGCCAAATCAATTCATGAAAACGTCCGTGTTGAGTTCTATCTTGTGAGCAGCGGTATTGGCGACATCGTTCGGAACACGAGGATCGCCGTGCATTTCGACGACATTTGGACCTGCGACTTCCACTACGACGAGAACGAGGTCATTGCGTTTCCGAAGAATGTAGTCAGTTTCACTGACAAGACGCGCTACCTGTTCCAGATCTCAAAGGGCGTTGTTGGTCCCGGTGTTCGTGGCAAACCCTTTGATGTGAACAAGAAGGTCGACGCTCCAAAGTTGCATGTTCCTCTAGATCAGATGGTGTTTGTCGGAGACGGTCTGACTGATGTCCCATGCTTCTCTCTGGTCAGAAAGAACGGTGGTATAGCGATTGGCGTCTTTGACCAGCATGCCAAAGATAAGTGGGGCAAGGCATGGGGCTTCATCGAAGACGGTCGTGTGTCCAACCTCGTTCCAGCTGATTTTCGGAAGGACTCTGCCCTTTCGATCTCACTAATGATGGCGGTTGAGAGCATGGCGAGAAAGATTCGTCTGAGGGAACAGACCTACCAAGGCTAAGTTCAGTTGGTGTGCGGATGTCTGAATGGAGGAGTTTGATGAGATCGAACCTGCCCATCGCTAGCTTGATGCTGTTCCTGGCCACAGCGACACTTGCGCAAACTCAACCGACTTCGGCGCCCTCTAGCGGTGTCCCTCGGTCAGGGGCCACCAGCCCATTGCCGCCACCCGTGGCAAGCGCGCCGCCGCCAGCGAGCACAGGTACTGCAGCCGCTCCCACATCGTCAGCCTCCTCCGCAATCGATTCTGCTAAGCCAGCCGACTGGAACGCGATGGTTAGTGCGCTTGCCTGGCCTGTAACGTCGCTCGTGATACTTGCCGGCATCCTGTTTGATCGCCGACTGCGGCGCGGCTTATCACGGCTATTGCGACGAGTGAGCAAGGTGAAAGGTGGCCCTCTGGAGCTGGAGTTCAGCGCGGAAGCTGCGCAGGATGTGAAGGCATCGATAAGTGAAGACCTGAAGGACTACACGCTTGCGGCCGTGAGTGAGTATGACCGTCAGGCTCGCGCGCACGATCTCGACGCGCTAATGCGTGTCGCCGTTGCGGAGGTCAGCTCGAGTGTTCCTTCGATGCAGGACAAAGATTTCCGCGTGACGACGCACGTACCAGATGTTGTGTTTGCTGGCTTCTTGTATCAGCTGCTTGACTACCAGCCGGGCAGTAGCGGACGCGGGCGTCGGTGGTCTGAACGCTACGGAATCATTGGTCGCTCATGGCGCTTGAACAAAAGCATCTTTGCCAACAATGCGCTCGGCGCAGGCGCGACGAACAGGGAGGATCGGATTCACGAGTTGCTGCGCCTTTGGGGGATGAGCCGCGCCGAGGCTGAGGAAGGTGCGAAAGGATCTCGCCAATCGTTCTTGTGCGTGATTCTTCGTATGCAGCAGAAGCCTGTAGGGCTTCTCTACTTCGATGCAGCAGACAGCAACGTGTTCAAGGATGCCTCTAGCGTACCCAACGCGCCAGAGGGGGAAGCGAAGGTGGCTCTTGAGAAGTTGCCCGCAGTCTCACATCTAGCGGAATCCGTTGACAAGGCCCTGAGTCAGCTGCGGGGAAAGGGAACGTACCTTGCGTTTTGATCAAACGAACGACTACGGAGCAGTAGCCGCGGAGTACTACGACGACGTAGCGCATCCTACTTGCCACAACTTCTCGCGCCTTAGTCGCATGTACATCGCCGAACAACTTCGACTGTGTACAGGCCATGAGCGCATTCTGGAACTAGGGGCAGGAAGCTCGGTCGCCGCGGCCGTACTTCACGCGTACGGGTTACCCTTAAATCGTCTGTTGATTACAGACGCTGAGCCATCGATGCTTGCGCATTCGAAGATCTGGGAACTTTGGGGTGCGACCCTACAGCAAGCGGACGCAACCGCTCTCCCGTTCGACGACGAGAGCTTCGATTTGGCAATAGCCAGCTTAGCGGATCCATACAACCAGCCGGCGGCTTGGAAGAGTATCGCAAAGGTGCTTGCACCTTCAGGCCGTGTCATCGCGACCATGCCATCACATGATTGGGCTGCGCGCTATCGCCTCACCGCTGGGGATGATCCGGATACTGCGACGTTTGTTCTTCGCGATGGCTCGGTGGCTCGGTTGCCTTCCTATGTGCCAGAGCTCTCCGAGCAGATTGCGATGATGAAGCAAGCTTCACTGCTCGTCTCACGATTTGAATCGCTTGGCGCAAGCAAGCTTGAAGGTGAAGTCCTATCACCCAAGCTGTCTGTTGCGGTAGCACCCAGAGCGTCCTTGCTGTGGGGAATCACGGCAGTGAGGCTTTGACGCGCGCCAGAATCTGCTGCGCAGTCGCCACAGCGACTGCCCGGTCAGAGGCGAAGTCGACCCTGTCGCTCGATATTTCTAGTACGTCTGTGCATTCGGCTGCATCGCGCAGGACGGCCTCGATGGCTTCGTTCAGGCGAGACAGGTAGGCGAGCGTAATGCCCGACTCCTCCTTGCGCGCACGTATCGCAATTCGTTCGCGCTGCACGTGCGCAGAACAGCGAAGGTGGACTATGAGTTCCGGTGGTCGGAGCTTTCTGTACATATGGTCGAACAGAACGCGCATAACCTGGAGATGCTGCGAATCCCCAGACAACGCTGCGTAAGCAAGATCTTGGACCACGGCGAAGTCGCACACAACCAAAGGTTGGTGCGCCGCACCTTTGATCGCAGCCGTATGCTGGATGAGGAAGGAGATGTTCTTTTCCTCAAACCAGCTCGCCGGATCTGCATAAAACGCGTGCCAGAACGGGTTGTCCTTAAAGTGCTCACGCACGGGCATCGGCTGCAGGAGGTTGGCCAGGGTGGTCTTCCCGGAGGCGATGCCACCGCAGATCTCAATGCGCACTAGAGCGTCCTTTGCATGATCCGTATTCCGCGCTCTGGACCGTCGCACCAAGAGACGCGCGAGTCATCACCGTACAGCCCTACCCCACCCACCCCCTCGCATTCCCAAACATTCGCATCCACGGACTCCTCGCCGATCGCTCGCCGCTCGTCCAGCTCATCAGCACGTTGCGGAACACGCGCTCGGGGTGCGGCATCAGCACGGTGAAGCGGCCGTCGGCGGTGGTCACGGCGGTGAGGCCGTCGGGGCTGCCGTTGGGGTTGTGCGGGTAGGTCTCGGTGGGCTTGCCGCTGTGGTCCACGAAGCGCATCGCGCGGTGCACGGCTTTTGGGTCACCGCGTTGCGAGAAGTCGGCAAAGCCTTCGCCGTGCGCCACCGCGATGGGGATGCGGCTGCCGGCCATGCCCTTGAAGAACAGGCTCGGGCTGTCGAGCACTTCCACCAGTGACAGCCGCGCCTCGAACTGCTCGCTCTTGTTGCGCGTGAACTTGGGCCACGCCTGCGCGCCGGGGATGATGGGGCTCAGCGCGGCCATCATCTGGCAGCCGTTGCACACGCCGAGCGCGAACGTGTCCTTGCGCTGAAAGAACGCCGCGAACTGCTCGGTCAGCGCAGGATTGAAGAGGATGCTGCGCGCCCAGCCCTCGCCGGCGCCCAGCGTGTCGCCGTAGCTGAAGCCGCCGCAGGCCACGAAGCCGGTGAACTGATCGAGCCGCGCCCTGCCCGCCTGCAGGTCGCTCATGTGCACGTCATAGGTGTCGAAGCCCGACTGCGCCATCGCGTAGCTCATCTCGATGTGCGAGTTCACGCCCTGCTCGCGCAGGATCGCGATCTTCGGCTTCGCGGTGTTGATGTACGGCGCCGCCACGTCGGTGGCGGTATCGAAGGTCACGTGCACGTGCAGGCCGGGGTCGGCAGGGTCTCCGGCCGCGGCGTGCTCGGCGTCGGCGCCCGCGGGGTTGTCGCGCTCGCGCGCGATGCGCCAGCTCACCTCGTCCCACGCCTGGTGCAGCGCCTGCAGCGGCGCGCTCCATTGCGCCTTGGCATCGCGCCAGATCTCCATCACGCCGCGGTCGTTGGGCTTGCCGATGGTGTGGCTCCAGCGGCTCAGGCCGTGCGCGCGCAGCGTGGCCATCACGGCGTCGCGCTCCGCGGTCTTCACCTGGATCACCGCGCCGAGCTCTTCGTTGAACAGCGCTTCGAGCGTCAGCTGCTCGCGGCGCGTGCTGATCTGCGCGGCCCAGTTCTTGGAGTCGCCGTACTCGGCACGGCTGTCGCTGATGCCGTCGCCTTCGGTGACCAGCAGGTCCACGTTGAGGCTCACGCCCGTGTGGCCGGCGAACGCCATCTCGCACACCGCGGCCCACAGGCCGCCATCGCTGCGGTCGTGGTAGGCGAGCAGCTTGTGCTGCGCCCGCAGCTCGTTGATGGCGGCGACCAGGCTCTTGAGCAGCGCGGGGTCGTCGAGGTCGGGCACGGTGTCGCCGAACTGGTTGACGGTCTGCGCCAGGATCGATCCGCCCATGCGGCGCTGGCCACGGCCCAGGTCGATCAGGATCAGCGTGGTGTCTTCGCCTGTGCTTTGCAGCTGCGGCGTCAGCGTGCCGCGCACGTCGGGCAGCGCGGCGAACGCGGTGACGATCAGGCTCACCGGCGCGGTCACCTGCAACGCGGCGCCGCTTTTGGCATCGGTCCAGCGGGTGCGCATCGAGAGGCTGTCTTTGCCCACCGGGATGCCCACGTTCAGCGCCGGGCACAGCTCCAACCCCACGGCGCGCACGGTGTCGTACAGCGCGGCGTCTTCGCCGGGCTCGCCGCACGCGGCCATCCAGTTGGCGCTGAGCTTCACGCGCGGCAGCTCGATGGGTGCGGCCAGCAGATTGGTGATGGCCTCGCCCACCGCCATGCGGCCCGAGGCCGGCGCGTTCAGCGCGGCCAGCGGCGTGCGCTCGCCCATGCACATCGCCTCGCCTCTGAAGCCCGCGTAGTCGGCGAGCGTGACCGCGCAGTCGGCCACCGGCACCTGCCACGGGCCCACCATCGGGTCGCGGTGGCTCAGACCGCCGACCGTGCGGTCGCCGATCGTGATGAGAAACCGCTTGCTCGCCACCGTGGGGTGGCGCAGCACGGCGAAGCACGCGTCTGCGAGCTTGACGTCGGCGAGGTCGAGCTTCTGTTCTTTGCGCACGATGCGCTGCACGTCGCGGTGCATCTTGGGCGGCTTGCCGAGCAAGACTTCCATCGGCATGTCGATCGCGCGCTCACCTTGCGGGCCGTCTTCGAGCACCAGCGTGCGCTCGTCGCTCGCGATGCCCACGATCGCGTACGGGCAGCGCTCGCGCACGGCCATCGCGTCGAACAGCGGCAGGCCGTTGGGATCGAGCGCGATCACGTAGCGCTCCTGGCTCTCGTTGCACCAGACTTCCTTGGGTGCGAGGCCGGTCTCTTCGAGTGGCACCTTGCGCAGGTCAAAGGTGGCGCCGCGCGCGGACCCATCGGCCAGCTCGGGGAACGCGTTGCTCAAGCCGCCGGCGCCCACGTCGTGGATCGCGAGGATCGGGTTGTTGTGGCCCAGCAGCCAGCAGTGGTTGATGACCTCCTGGGCGCGGCGCTGGATCTCGGGGTTGCCGCGCTGCACCGAGTCAAAGTCGAGCGCGGCGGTGTTGCTGCCCGCGGCCATGCTGCTCGCCGCGCCGCCGCCCATGCCGATGCGCATGCCCGGGCCGCCGAGCTGGATCAGCAACGTGCCGGCGGCGAATTCTTTCTTGTGCGTCTGGCTGTCGCTCACGGCGCCGAGACCGCCGGCGATCATGATCGGCTTGTGGTAGCCGCGCTGCACGCCGGCCACCTGCTGCTCGTAGACGCGAAAGTAGCCGCCCAGATTGGGCCGGCCGAACTCGTTGTTGAACGCCGCGCCGCCGAGCGGGCCCTCGGTCATGATCTGCAGCGCGCTGGCGATGTGCTCGGGCTTACTGGTGCTGTGCTTCTCCCAGGGCTCGCTTGTCCCGGGGAGTTTGAGGTTGCTCACGCTGAATCCGGTGAGGCCGGCTTTCGGGCGCGCACCGCGGCCCACCGCGCCTTCGTCGCGGATCTCGCCGCCGGCGCCAGTGCTAGCACCCGGGAACGGCGAGATCGCGGTGGGGTGGTTGTGCGTCTCCACCTTCATCAGCACGTGCGAGGTCTCGGCGCGCGCCTCGTACACCGGCGCGTTGGTGAAGCCGCGCGGCGCCCACCGCTGAATGTCGCCGCCGCGCATCACCGCGGCGTTGTCGCTGTAGGCCGAGATCGTGCCCTGCGGGCTCACTTTCTCGGTGTTGCGGATCATCTGGAACATCGAGTGTTCCTGCGCCTGGCCGTCGATCGTGAAGCGTGCGTTGAAGATCTTGTGCCGGCAGTGCTCGCTGTTGGCCTGCGCGAACATCATCAGCTCCACGTCCGATGGGTTGCGCTTCAGTTTCTGGCCGAATGCGTCGGCGAGGTAATCGATCTCGTCATCGCTGAGTGCGAGGCCGAACTCGGTGTTCGCCTTCACCAGCGCGGCCTTGCCCTGGCCCAGCACGTCCACGTGCGCCATCGGCTGCGTGGGCTGGTGGTCGAACAGATGCGCCGCAGCCTCGATGTTGAACGCCACGCTCTCGGTCATGCGGTCGTGCAGCAGCGCGGCGCATGCTTGCAGCTCCACGTCGTTCAGCGGCTTGGCACCGCGCAGAAAGCCGCCTTCGAGCTGCAGCCGGTATTCGGTGACGCGCTCGATGCGCCGCACGGTGAGCGCACAGTTGTGCGCGATGTCGGTCGCCTTGCTGGCCCACGGGCTCACGGTGCCCAGCCGCGGCATCACGACAATCAGCGCGCCGTCGGTGGGGCCGGTGTACTTCTCGCCGTTGTCGAGCAGCGCCTTGAGCTTGTCGTGCTGCGCGGGCGGCAGCGGCGCATCGCTCGCGGCCCAGTAGCCGTGGCGGGCGTGGATCGCGCTCACCCGCGACACGCGTTCGCGCAGTCGGGTCAGCAGGCTTGTGGAGCGAAAGGCCGAGAGCGCGGGGCCGCCCTCCAAGTGCAACAGATGAAGGGCAATCGACATGGCGTGGACGCTGGTTGGCGTGTGCGCTGCTGAAGAGCGCGCGACAGCGATGTCCGGGATTCTAGGCGCCACACCGTTGGGCCCTTGCTTGATCATCCACGCCGTGAGTGATTATCATCCATGGCATGGCGGATCATAAGACACTGCCCCGTCTCGTGGCTTCCGTGCTCGGCGAGCGCTTGCGCGCGATGCCGGCGCTGGTGGTCACCGGCCCGCGGCAGGCCGGCAAGAGCACGCTGGTGCAGCAACTCGCGCCGGGCAAGCGCCGCTACCGCACGCTGGATGACCTGGATGTGCTCGATGCCGCGCACCGTGATCCCGAGGCGCTGCTTGGCGGCAGCGAGCCGCTCACGCTCGACGAGGTGCAGCGCGCGCCCGATCTGCTGCACGCCGTGAAGCGAGCCATCGATCAGCGGCGCGTGGCTGGCCGCTACCTGCTCACCGGCTCGGCCAACCTGCTGATGATGCGCAAGGTGTCGGAGTCGCTGGCCGGACGCGCGAGCTACCTCACGCTGTGGCCGATGACGCGGCGCGAGCAGCGGGGTGAGGGCCGCGCCGGCCTGTGGGAAGAACTGCTCGGTACGCCCGAGGCCAAATGGCTCGATCTGCTGGCATCGCAACCCGACACGGCGGAAGACTGGCGCGCGCTGGCGCTGCGCGGCGGTTTTCCCACACCGGCGCTGGAGTTGACGCGCAGCGCCGATCGCGCAATCTGGTTCGACGGATACGTGCGCACGTATCTCGAACGCGACCTGCAAGACTTGTCCACGATCGGCTCGCTGCCCGACTTTCGGCGCCTGATGCGCGCGGCATGCCTGCGCATCGGACAGTTGACCAACCACGCCGAGCTGGGCCGCGATGTGGCGCTGCCGCAGGCCACGGTGCACCGCTGGCTCAACCTGCTGGAGACCTCGTACTTGTTGGTGCGCCTGCCCGCCTATGCGGTGAACCGCACCAAGCGGCTGATCAAGACGCCCAAGCTCTACTGGGGCGATCTCGGCGTGGCCTTGCACCTGGCCGGCATCGCGCAGCCTGAAGGGGCGCATCTCGAGAACCTGGTGCTGCACGACCTGCTCGCGTGGCGCGATGCGCGGCTTGCACGCGCCGAGATCGGCTACTGGCGCACGGCCAGCGGCGAGGAGGTGGACTTCGTGATCGAGTCCGACGATCGCCTGCTGCCGGTTGAGGTCAAGGCAGCGGCGCGTCCCCGCCTTGGAGATGCCGCCCATCTGCGCAGCTTCCGCGCCCAGTACGGCAAGAAGGCCCGCGCCGGGCTGCTGCTGCACACCGGCGGCACGCTCGAGTGGCTGACCCCCGATGTGCTGGCTGCGCCCTGGTGGCGGGTGATTTGATCCGTCACACGCGGTCGCGGCCGCTGGGCTGCAGCGGCCGCGATCCGGTGGCGAAGGACTCAGGCCAGCACGAGACGCTGGCTTTCCTGTTCAATGTCGAGGGTCTGCTCGGACAACGCAGTGGCCACCTGCGAGTCGAGCAGCAGCACTGTTCGGCCCTTGCAGTCAAAGTGCTGGTCGCCGTCGCGTTCCTCGTCGATGGTGGTCGTGAGTCCGCCACCGTCGGGCTTGGCCACGATCCGCACCGCCGCTTCCGAGGGCGCCTTCACGCGATCGAGCATGGTGTTCAGGTACTCGCTCGCGGCTGGGGTCACTTGCAACATGGCTACTCCTTTGGGGGTTGCGAATCGCGTTCGTGCGCCGCGCACGCAAAGGGTTCCATCGCATTTGCGCGGCTCGATCCGGGACGGCTTGCGCGGCAACCGCCATGCCTGCCAATGCCCCGGCGCCCTTGATGGGATCCGTTTGGCGCTCGAATGCCGGGCTGTGACCGACGACCCGCTGCAACTGGGCCGCGCGCACTACCAACGGCGCGCGTGGAGCGACGCCTGGCAATCGCTTTCGCAGGCCGACCAAGCCGCGCCGCTGCAAGGCGACGATCTCGAGCGCCTGGCGATGGCCGCCTACCTGCTGGGGCGCGATGGCGACTACCTGCTCGCGCTGGAGCGTGCGCACGCGGCGCACCTGGCGGCCGGCGATCGCGCGCGTGCCGTGCGCTGCGCGTTCTGGCTCGGCCTGCGCCTGATGTTTCGCGGCGAGACCGGGCACGCCACCGGCTGGCTCGGCCGCGCGCAGCGGCTGCTGGACCAGGCACCGCACGATTGCGTGGAGCAGGGTTACCTGCTGCTGCCGCTGGTCAATCAGCACCTCGATGCCGGCGAGTTCGATGCCGCCTATTCGGCGGCCGAGCGCGCGGGCGCGATCGGCGATCGTTTTGCCGACGCCGAGTTGACCGCGTCGGCACGCCATCTGCAGGGCCGCGCGCGCATTGAACAAGGCCGCGTCACCGAAGGCCTGGCGCTGCTCGACGAGGCGATGCTGGCGGTGGCCACCGGCACGCTGTCGCCGATGGTGACCGGGCTCACCTATTGCAGCGTGATCGACGGCTGCCAGCAGGCGCACGCGATGCGCCGCGCGCACGAGTGGACCGCGGCGCTCACGCAGTGGTGCGACGCGCAGCCCGAGATGGTGGCCTTCAGCGGCATCTGCCTGGTGCATCGTGCGGAGATCCTGCAGACGCACGGCGCCTGGGACGATGCGCTCGCCGAGGCGCGGCGCGCGCAGGCACGCTGCGAGGCCGCGGGCAACCGGCATGCCGCCGGCGCGGCGCTGTATCAGCAGGCCGAGGTGCTGCGCCTGCGCGGCGAGTTCGATGACGCGGAAGATGCCTATGGCCAGGCCAGCCGCCACGGCTGGGATCCGCAGCCCGGGCTCGCCTTGCTGCGCGCGGCGCAGCGGCGCGTGCACGAGGCGGCACGCGCGATCGACGTGGCGTTGCGCACGGCCACGCAGCGCTGCCAGCGCGCGCGCCTTCTGCCCGCGGCGGTACAGGTCCTGCTGCAGGCCGGCGAGCGCGATGCCGCGGCCCGAGCCTGCGACGAGCTCGAGGCCATCGCCACGGGCTTCTGCAGCGAGGAGTTCGGGGCGCTGGCCGCCTACGCTCGCGGCTCGCTTGCACTGGCCGCCGGCCACGCGCACGACGCCTTGCCGTGCCTGCAGCGCGCGGCGCAGGTGTGGCAGCACGAGGCGCCGTACGGCCTGGCCCGCGCGCGCATGCAGTCGGCCCACGCGCGCCATGCGCTGGGCGATGCGGACGGCGCGCGGCTCGATTTCGACGCCGCGCGCGCATTGTTCGCGCGCCTGGGTGCGGCGCCCGATCTCGCGCAGGCCGATGCCTCGGTGCTCGCCGGCGCCGGCCCCGGCCGGCCGCATGGCCTGACGGCACGCGAGCTGCAGGTGCTGCGCCTGGTGGCCGCCGGCAAGTCCAACAAGGCGATCGCGACCGCACTCTTTCTGAGCGAGCGCACGATCGACCGGCACGTGAGCAACATCCTCGCCAAGCTCGACGTGCCGTCGCGCGCCGCGGCCACCGCGTTCGCCTACGAGGCCGATCTGATCCGCCGCACCTGATTGGGTAGAAGTACCCACGCGCGCCGGCACGCAGATTGGGTGCTTCCTTCGACGCGCCGGCGTGCGCGCGCCGGTAGCGTGGCTGCATCGCTTCCCACCTCTCAGGAGCAGCCATGCAGACCGCACACGCTTCATCGACACCAGCGCGCCAGTGGGCCCATCAAGCGGCACGCGCGCAGTTGATCGCCACGCTGCCGGTCGCCGAGCGGCATCTGCGCCTCGCCGGCATCCCCACGGCCGTGTTGGAGGGCGGCGAAGGTCCGCCCATGATCCTGCTGCACGGTCCGGCCGCGCATGCTGCGCACTGGATGCGCGTGATTCCCGAGCTCGTTGCATCGCGACGCGTGATCGCGCCCGATCTCCCGGGTCATGGTGCATCCGAGGCTGGTGAGCAGCCGCTGGACACCGACCGCATGTTGGCGTGGCTGGGCGAGCTGATCGACCACACCTGCGCTTCGCCGCCGACCGTGGTGGGGCAGACGCTCGGCGGTGCGATCGCCGCACGCTTCGCCAGCCGGCATCCCGAGCGCGTGAAGCACCTGGTGCTGGTCGACACCTTCGGCTTAACGCCGTTCGCACCGCCGCCGGACTTTGCGCTCGCCGTGAACGCGTTTCTGGCGCAGCCGACGCCAGACACGCACGAGCACCTGTGGCGCCAGTGCGCGTTCGACCTCGACACGATCCGACAGCGCATGGGCCCCCACTGGGAGCCGTTCGTGGCATCCAACCTCGAGCGCTCGCGCTCGCCGCGCGCAGAGGCGGCTCTTCATTCGTTGATGCAGTGCTTTGCGTTGCCGGCGATCGCGCCGGACGAACTCCAACGCATCACCACGCCGGTCACCCTGGTCTGGGGACGCCACGACCGCGCCACGCCGCTCGCGGCAGCCACGGCCGCGAGCAAGCGCTTCGGCTGGCCCCTGCACGTGATCGACGACTGCAGCGTCGATGTACACGTGGAGCAACCGCAGGCATTGCTGCGCGTGCTGTTGGAGGTGCAGCCATGAGCCCCGCCCGGCCGCCCGAAGGGGCTCATTCCCTCTCGGAGGGACAGGCGCGAAGCGCCAAGGGAGCACCAGTGAGCCACGACGTCATCGTGATCGGCGCCCGCTGCGCGGGCTCTCCCACCGCCATGCTGCTCGCGCGCGCGGGGCACAAGGTGCTGTGTGTCGACTCCGCGACCTTTCCGAGCGACACGCTGTCGACGCACCTGATCCATCCACCCGGCGTGGCAGCGCTCGCCCGCTGGGGCCTGCTCGAGCGCCTGCTGGCCACGCCGTGTCCGCCGATCGACACGTATGCGTTCGACTTCGGTCCGTTCGCACTCGCCGGGCGGCCCGGCACGCCGGAGTCTCCGGTGGCGTATGCGCCGCGCCGCACGGTGCTCGACAAACTGCTCGTGGATGCGGCGGTCGAGGCCGGCGCGGAAGTGCGCGAGGGCTACACGGTGGAGCGCCTGGTCGTCGACAACGGCCGCGTCACCGGCGTGGTTGGCAGCGGCAAGGGCGGTGCGCCCGCCACCGAGCATGCGCGCTTCGTGGTCGGCGCCGACGGGCGGCAGTCGATCGTGGCGCGCACCGTGATCCCGGATGAGTACCACAAGCGGCCGCCGTTGTGCTGCGCCTACTACAGCTACTGGAGCGGCCTGCCGATGCACGGCCGCTTTGAAGCCTACGTGCGCCCCGTGCGCGGGTTTGCCGTGTGGCCGACGCAGGACGATCTCACGCTGGTGATCGGCGGGTGGCCGTTCGCGCAGCTGGCGGACCACAAGTCCGATATCGAAGGCGAGCTGATGAAGGCGTTCGAGCTGGCGCCGTCGTTCGCCGAGCGCATCCGCGGCGCGCGGCGTGAGAGCCGATTCTTCGGCGCGGCGGTGCCCAACTACTTTCGCAAGCCCTGGGGCCCCGGATGGGCGCTGGTGGGCGACGCCGGCTACAACAAGGACTTCATCACCGCGCAAGGCATCCAGGACGCGTTTCGCGACGCCGAGCTGTGCGCCACCGCGCTCGACGAGACGCTGTCGGAACGCGCCACGTACGACGACGCGATGGCGCGCTACCAGCGCACGCGTGACAACGCCCTGCCGATGTACGAGTTCACCTGCGAGTTCGCCAAGCTCGAGCCGCCGCCGCCCGAGCTGCAGCAGCTGCTGCTGGCGATGCGCGGCAACCAGCCGGCGATCGACGCGTTCGCGCGCGTCAACGCGGGCGTGATGTCGCCGGCCGAGTTCTTCTCGGAGAGCCACACGGCACAGATCTTCGCGCACGCCGCCGCCCACGCCTGAGTCGAGGAACGCGCCTGGCCGCTATCCTTGCGGCCATGCGTGTCCTGCTGGTCGAAGACGATCGCATGATCGCCGAGAGCCTGCGCACGGCGCTGCGCGCGGAGGGGCATGCGGTCGACTGGGTGCGCGATGTGGCCGCCGCGCAGGGCACGCTGGCGAGCGAGCAGTTCGATCTGGTGCTGCTCGACCTGGGCCTGCCCGGCGGCGACGGCCTGCAGGTGCTGCGCACGCTGCGCGCGCGACGCGACGACACGCCAGTGATCGTGCTCACCGCGCGCGACGGCACCGGCGACCGCGTGGCCGGGCTCGACGCCGGCGCCGATGACTACCTGGTGAAGCCGTTCGAGTACGAGGAGCTCACCGCACGCATGCGCGCGGTGCTGCGCCGGCGCGGCGGGCATGCGGCGCCGGTGCTGCAGGTGGGCACGGTCACGCTCGATCCGGCCACGCGGCAGGTCACGCGCGACGGCGCGCCGGTGCTGCTGTCGGCGCGCGAGTTCGCGGTGCTCGAGGCGCTGATGCAGCGCCCCGGCGCGCTGCTGTCGCGCGCGCAGCTCGAGGACAAGCTCTACGGCTGGGGCGACGCGGTGGAGAGCAACGCGGTGTCGGTCTACGTGCACCAGCTGCGGCGCAAGCTCGGCGCCGACTTCATCGGCACGATGCGCGGCGTGGGCTACTACGTGGGCCGGCCGGGCGGCGGCGCCACATGAGCCGCCCGGCCGCTCCGAAGGCGAATTCCGGAGCGCGCAGCGCGGAGGATGCCGAATGAAATCGCTGCACACGCGGCTGCTCACGGCGCTGCTGGCGCTGCTGCTGCTGGCGGCGCTGGTGTTCGGCTGGGCCACCTACCGCAGCGTGCTCGCCGAGACCGAGACGCTGTTCGATTACCAGCTGCGCCAGATGGCGCTGTCGCTGCGCGACCAGGGCGAGATCGCGCCCGGCCAGGTGGGTGCTTTTGCCGACGAGCAGCTCGACTTCGTGGTGCAGATCTGGAGCGAGGACGGCCGCAGCATCTATGCGTCGCGCCCGCACACCGAGCTGCCGGCGCGTGCGCTGCTGGGCTTTGCCGACGTGCGCGCCGGCGGCCAGCTGTGGCGCACGTTCAGCGTGGCCACGCGCGCACGCGTGATCCAGGTGGCGCAACCGGTGCCGGTGCGCCAGCGGCTGGCGGCCAACGCCGCGCTGCGCAGCGTGGCGCCGCTGCTGGTGGTGGGGCCGATGCTGGCTCTGCTGGGCGGCTTCATCGTAGCGCGCGCGCTGCGGCCGTTGCGCCGCCTGGCGGCCGACGTGCGTGCGCGCGATGAGCAGTCGCTGGCGCCGCTGCGCGACACCGGCCTGCCCGACGAGGTGGCGCCGCTGGTGAGCGCGCTCAACGGCCTGCTGTTGCGGCTGGGCAGCGCGCTCGACACGCAGCGTGCCTTCGTTGCCGATGCGGCGCACGAGCTGCGCTCGCCGCTCACCGCGCTCAAGCTGCAGTTGAAGCTGCTGCGCGAAGCCGCTGACGAAACGTCGCGTCGCATGGCATCGGAGCAGTTGGCGCAGGGCGTGGAGCGCGCCACCCGGCTGGTGGAGCAGCTGCTCGCGCTGGCGCGCACCGAGCCCGGCGCGCCGCTGGCCACCGAGCCGCTCGATCTGGCTGCCGTGGCGCGCGAAGCGCTGGCCGATCTGCTGCCGCTGGCCAGCGCACGCGGCAGCGATCTCTCGCTGCAGGCCGATGCGCCGGTGCCGCTGCACGGCGAGCGCGCGGCGCTGGGCACGCTGGTGCGCAACCTGGCCGACAACGCGCTGCGCTACTCACCGCCGAGCGCGCGCGTGGAACTGCGCGTGGGGCTCGACGACGGTGCGCCGTGCCTGTGGGTGGACGACGCGGGGCCGGGCATCGCACCCGCCGACCGCGGCAAGGTGTTCGACCGTTTCGTGCGCCGCAGCGCGCACGACGAAGGCGGCAGCGGCCTGGGGCTGGCCATCGTGCGCAGCGTGGCGCAGCGCCACGGTGCCACGGTGGAGCTGGCCGATTCGCCGCTCGGCGGCTTGCGCGTGGTGGTGCGCTTTGCGCGCCAGCCATCGCCTTAACGTTGGCCTCACGTTGGGCTCACGCTGCCCTCATCGGCGGCGCCTAAGGTGGCACGCATCGCAAGAACCCTCTTCAGGAGCTGCACGATGAAGCGCCACACCCCATTGATCTCTGCGCTGGTGGCCGCCGGCCTGTTCGGCGGCGCGAGCGCCAACGCGTTCGGCTTGAACCCGCTCGACTGGTTCAAGTCGAGCGACGAGAAGAACAACACCCAGCAGGTGGCCGCCGCCACCACGCCGCCCGCGGCCACGCCGCCGGTGGCGCCGAGCGGACAGGTGCCCGACTACCGGGCCATCGTCAAGAAGTTCGGTCCCGCGGTGGTGGGCGTCACCACGTCGGGCCGGCACGTGGCCAATGCCGAAGAACGCGGCATGCCGCCGGGCATGGAGCGCGACCCGTTCTTCCAGTTCTTCCGCGGCCTGCCGGGCTTCCCCAACGGTCCGCAGGGACCGCAGCCGTTCCGCGGCCAGGGCTCGGGCTTCATCGTCTCCAGCGACGGCCTGATCCTCACCAATGCACACGTGGTGCGCGAGGCGCGCGACGTGACGGTGCGGCTGGACGATCGGCGCGAGTACACCGCCAAGGTGCTGGGCACCGACCCGGTCACCGACGTGGCGGTGCTGCGCATCGAAGCGAAGGACCTGCCCACCGTGCAGCTGGGCGACCCCAAGCGGCTCGAGGTGGGCGACCCGGTGCTGGCCATCGGCGCGCCGTTCGGCTTTGAGCAGACCGCCACGCAGGGCATCGTGAGCGCCAAGGGCCGCTCGCTGCCGGGCGACGCGGTGGTGCCGTTCATCCAGACCGATGCGGCGGTGAACCCCGGCAACTCCGGCGGCCCGCTGTTCGATGCGGCCGGCAACGTGGTGGGCATCAACGCGCAGATCTACTCGCGCACCGGCGGCTACCAGGGCCTGGCGTTCGCGATCCCGATCGACGTGGCGATGAAGGTGAAGGACCAGATCGTCGCCACCGGCAAGGCGACGCATGCGCGCCTGGGCGTGACGGTGCAGGAGCTGAACCAGACGCTGGCCGAGTCGTTCGGGCTCAAGCGCCCGGGTGGCGCGCTGGTGGCGCAGGTGGCGCCCGACAGCGCGGCACAACGCGCCGGCCTGAAGTCAGGAGACGTGATCACCGAGGTCAACGGCAAGGCGGTGGACCGCTCGGGCGAGCTCTCCGCGGTGATCGGCATGTCGTCGCCGGGCGACCGCGTCAAGCTCAAGGTGTGGCGCGACAAGAAGTCGCACGACATCGAGGCCACGCTCGGCGCCATGGAAACCGAGCAGGTGGCAGCGGCCGGCGACGAGCAGGCTGCGGGCGGCCGCCTCGGCCTGTCGGTGCGCCCGCTGTCCGGCGACGAGCGCCGCATGGCCGGCGTGGAGCGCGGCCTGCTGGTGCAAGGCGTGCGCGGCGCGGCGGCCGAGGCCGGCGTGCGGCCAGGCGACGTGCTGCTGGCCATCAATGGCAAGCCGGTGGAAAGCATCGAGCAGGTGCAGTCCACGCTCGAGAACAAGCCCAAGAGCGTGGCGCTGCTGGTGATGCGCGACGGTGACCGCATCTTCGTGCCGGTGACGCTGGGCTGACACCGGCCATGGCCAACCCCGCGGCGCGTGTGGAAGTGCGCCGCGGGGCCCTGCGGCCCGGTGGGATAATCGGCCGCATGGCAATCACGCTCAAGACGGCCGAGGAGCTGCAAGGCATGCGCATCGCGGGGCGGCTCGCTTCCGAGGTGCTGGACCTGCTGGCCGAGCATGTGAAGCCGGGCATCACCACCGATCAGCTCGACGCCATCGCGCACCAGCACATCACGCAGGTGCAAGGCGCGGTGCCGGCTCCGCTGAACTACGCGCCGCCGGGCTACACGCCCTACCCCAAGAGCATCTGCACGTCGGTGAACCATCAGGTGTGCCACGGCATCCCGAACGAGCGCGCGCTCAAGAACGGCGACATCGTGAACATCGACGTCACCGTCATCAAGGACGGCTGGCACGGCGACACCAGCCGCATGTTCATCGTGGGCGAGGGCTCCATCGCCGCCAAGCGCCTGTGCGCGCTGACTTATGAGGCCATGTGGAAAGGCATCGTGATGGTCAGGCCCGGCGCACGGCTGGGCGACATCGGCCACGCGATTCAGAGATTTGCCGAGGGCCAGGGCTTCTCGATCGTGCGCGAGTTCTGCGGCCACGGCATCGGGCAGAAGTTTCATGAGGAGCCGCAGGTGCTGCACTACGGCCGCCCGGGCACGCTGGAGGAGCTGGTGCCCGGCATGGTGTTCACCATCGAGCCGATGATCAACGCCGGCCGCCGCGAGATCCGCGAGCTGGGCGATGGCTGGACCATCGTCACGCGCGATCGTTCGCTCTCGGCGCAATGGGAGCACACGGTCGCGGTGACCGAAACCGGCTATGAGGTGCTCACCTTGTCGGCCGGCAGCCCGGCCGTGCCGGCGTTCGTGGGTGCGCCCGCGGCGCAAACCCCCGCACCGGCCACGCTGGCCGGTTGAACCGTCTCCTTCGTTTGTCGTCGCTCGCGCGTCGACCGCCATGTCAGCCGTAGTCCAGGAAAGTCCCGCCGCGGGCGTCGCCTCGCTGCGCACGTTGTTCCGCGACGGCAAGGCCGCGCTGGTGCAGCGCTTTCTTCAGGCGCGCGCGTCGGCGCCGGAGGCGGCGCGCCTCACGCGCGCGCTGGCGCGCCATGCCGACAAGGCGCTGCTGGAGCTGTGGCAACGCAGCGGCATGCCGCCGGGCGCCGCGCTGGTCGCGGTGGGCGGCTACGGGCGCGGCGAGCTGTTTCCCCATTCCGACATTGACGTGCTGGTGCTGCTGCCCGGCGGTGGCGAGGTCGATCACGCCAACGATGCGCTGCGCGCCGCGGTGGGCGGCTTCATCACCGCGTGCTGGGACGTGGGCCTGGAGATCGGCTCGTCGGTGCGCACGGTGGACGAGTGCGTCAACGAGGCCAAGGCCGACGTGACGGTGCAGACCGCGATGATCGAGGCGCGTTTTCTGGGCGGCTCCAGGCGGCTGTACCGCAACTTCAGGCAGGCCACCGAGGCGGTGGTGGATCCGCTGCACTTCCTGCGCGCCAAGACGCTGGAAATGCGCCAGCGCCACGTGAAGTACGAGGACACGCCGTATGCGCTGGAGCCCAACTGCAAGGAGAGCCCCGGCGGCCTGCGCGACCTGCAGGTGGTGATCTGGGTGGCGCGCGCGGCGGGCCTGGGGCGCAACTGGGCCGAGCTGCAGGCCAAGGGGCTGCTCACGCCGTACGAGCTGCGCCGCCTGCTGCGTCATGAGGGCACGATCAAGCTGATCCGCGCGCGGCTGCACGCCATTGCAGACCGGCGCGAGGACCGCCTGGTGTTCGACCTGCAGACCGCGGTGGCCGAGAGCTTCGGCTTGAAGCCGGCCAAGGGCCAGCGCGTGTCCGAGGCGCTGATGCATCGCTACTACTGGGCGGCCAAGGCGGTGCAGCAGCTCAACAAGATCCTGATGCTCAACATCGAGGAGCGGGTCACCGGCTCGGAAAACCAGCCGATGCGGCCGATCAACGAGCGCTTCTTCGACCGCGGCGGACTGCTGGAGGTGGCGCGCGACGACCTGTACCTCACCGACCGCAGCGCGATCCTCGAGACCTTTCTGATCTACCAGCAGACGCCCGGCATCAAGGCGCTGAGCGCACGCACGCTGCGCGCGCTGTATGTGGCGCGCGACACCATGGACGGCGAGTTCCGGCGCGATCCCCGCGTGCGCGCGCAGTTCATGCAGATCCTCAAGGAGCCCGCGGGCCAGACGCACGCCTTCCGGCTGATGAACGAGACCTCGGTGCTCGGGCGCACGCTGTGGGTGTTCCGGCGCATCGTCGGGCGCATGCAGCACGACCTGTTCCACGTGTACACGGTGGACCAGCACATCCTGATGGTGCTGCGCAACGTGCGGCGCTTCTTCATCCCGGAGCATGCGCACGAGTACCCGTTCTGCTCGCAGCTGGCGTCGCAATGGGACGAGCCGTACATCCTGTACGTGGCCGCGCTGTTCCACGACGTGGCCAAGGGCCGCGGCGGCGACCACTCCACGCTCGGCGCCTCAGAGGTGCGCCGCTTCTGCCGCGACCACCGGATCGAGCGCGACGACGCCGCGCTGATTGAGTTTCTGGTGCGGCACCACCTGACGATGAGCCACATCGCACAGAAGGAAGACCTGTCCGACCCCGACGTGATCCTGCGTTTTGCCAAGCAGGTTGAGAACCCGCGCCGCCTGGCCGCGCTGTACCTGCTGACGGTGGCCGACATCCGCGGCACCAGCCCCAAGGTGTGGAACGCGTGGAAGGGCAAGCTGCTGGAAGACCTGTACCGCCTCACGCTGCGCGTGCTGGGCGGCGCGTCGCCCAACATGGACGCCGAGATCGAGGCGCGCAAGCTCGAGGCGCGCAACCTGCTCGCGCTGCGCTCGGCGCTGCCCGGCACCGAGAAGCCGCTGTGGGACACGCTGGAGGTGAGCTACTTCGCGCGCCACGACGCCACCGAGATCGCGTGGCATGCGCGCAGCCTGTGGCGCCACGTGAAGACCACCGTGCCGGTGGTGAGCGCACGGCCTTCGCCGGTGGGCGAAGGGCTGCAGGTGCTGGTGTATTCACCCGACCGCGCCGATCTGTTTGCGCGCATCTGCGGCTACTTTGACGGCGCGGGGTTGTCGATCCAGGACGCCAAGATCCACACCAGCCGCGCCGGCTACGCGCTCGACACCTTCCAGGTGCTGCACCCGGCATACGACGCCGACGACGCGGCGGGTTATCGCGACCTGATCTCGCTGATCGAAACCGGCATGGTCAAGGCGCTGCAGGCCGAAGGGCCGCTGCCCGAGCCGAGCCGCGGCCGCGTGTCGCGGCGCGTGCGCTCGTTCCCGATCACGCCGCGCGTGAGCCTGCGGCCCGACGAGCGCATGCAGCACTGGATCCTCTCGGTGAGCACCAGCGACCGCTCGGGGCTGCTGTACGGCATTGCGCGCGTGCTGGCCAGGCACCACGTGAACCTGCAGCTGGCCAAGATCTCGACGCTCGGCGAGCGCGTGGAGGACACGTTCCTGGTCGACGGCGCCGCGTTGCAGCACAACCGCGAGCAGCTGGAGATCGAGAGCGAGCTGCTCGATGCGATCGCGCCGCAGGCGGTGGCCGCACCGGCGACGCCGGCGGTGTCGTTGCGGTGACGCTGCGCACCGCAAGCGCCGCTGAGGCGGCCGCCGGCCGCTTCGATGCACTGATCGACGTGCGCTCGCCGGCGGAGTTTGCCGAGGATCACCTGCCCGGTGCGCTCAACTGGCCGGTGCTCGACGACGTGCAGCGGCGTATCGTGGGCACGCTCTACGTGCAGGATTCGCCGCTCGCCGCGCGCAAGGTGGGTGCGGCCATGGTGGCGCGCAACATCGCCGCGCACGTGGAGCGCTGGGTGCAGGACAAGCCGCGCGAGTGGCAGCCGCTGGTGTACTGCTGGCGCGGTGGCCAGCGCTCCGGATCGCTGGCGTGGTTCCTGGACCAGATCGGGTTTCGCACCGCCAAGCTGCAAGGCGGCTACAAGGCGTTTCGCGCGCTGGTGCGCAGCGAGCTCGCCGAGCTGCCCGCACGCTTCACGTTCACCGTGCTCGCCGGACGCACCGGCAGCGGCAAGACGCGGCTGCTGCACGCGCTGCGCGCGCAAGGCGCGCAGGTGCTCGATCTCGAGGCCATCGCCTGCCACCGCGGCTCGGTGCTGGGTGGGCTGCCCGACAGGCCGCAGCCGTCGCAGAAGGCGTTCGACACCCAGTTGTGGCACGCCCTGCACGCGCTCGATCCGGGCCGGCCGGTGTTCGTCGAAAGCGAGAGCAAGAAGGTCGGCGCGCTGCAGCTGCCCGATGCGCTGGTGGCGCGCATGCGCGAAACCGGCCAGTGCCTGCGCGTGGAGATGAACGATGCCGCGCGCGTGCAGCTGCTGCTGGAAGAGTACGGCTTCTTCGCCAACCAGGCCGAGCGCTTCTGCGAGCTGCTGGATGCGCTGGTGGAGCTGCAGGGCAAGGAACGCGTCAGGCGCTGGCAGTCGATGGCACGCGCCGGCCAGTGGCCCGCGGTGTTCGACGAACTGATGCGTGAGCACTACGACCCGCTGTACGAGCGCTCGATGAAGCGCAATTTCAGCGGGCTGGACGACGCGCGCGCCGTCGAGCTGGCCGATGGCGGCACGGCGGCGCTCAGCGCCGCGGCCCGCGCGCTGATCGCGCACGGCTCCTGATGCGGTGTCGATGACCGACGGTGCCGCCCTGCTGCAATCGCGCCGCCACGCGGTGCGCGACGTGGAGTGGACGCAGCCGCTGCACTGGCTCGCGCTCGGCTGGCGCGACCTGATGCGGCGGCCGCTGCCCGGGCTGGCGCACGGCGCGGCGCTGGCGCTGTTCGGCGCCGTGCTGCTCGCGCTGGCGCACGACCGCTTCTGGTTTCTCGCCGGCGCGTTCAGCGGCTTTCTGCTGGTGGCGCCGGTGCTGGCCACCGGCTTGTATGCGGTGAGCCGCGCGCTCGAGCGCGGCGAGCCGGCGAGCCTGGGCACGGCGCTGAAAGCCTGGCTGCCTCGCGACCACCGGCTGGTGGCGTTCGGCGTGCTGCTGTCGCTGGCCGGCACCGGCTGGGTGCTCACCTCGGCCGCGCTGATCACCGCGCACGCCGAACCGGCGGTGCGCAGCCCGCTCGATTTCGTGCGCCACGTGGTGCTCGGGCCCACGCTGCTGTTCGAGGCCTGGCTCGTGCTGGGCGCGGTGCTGGCCGCGCCGCTGTTCGCCTCCAGCGTGGTGGCGCTGCCGCTGCTGCTCGACCGCGACGATTCGGTGCTCGCGGCCGTGCTGACGAGCTGGCGCGTGGTGCTGGCCAATCCGGCGACGATGGCGTTCTGGGCCGCGCTGATCATCGCGATCACCGCGCTCGGGATGGCCACGCTGCTGATCGGCCTGGTGGTTGCGGTGCCATGGCTGGCGCACGCGAGCTGGCACGCCTACCGCGAGCTCATCGCGGACGCACCACCGGCTTGAACGCGCGATGTTCGGCTACACCGAAGAGCAGATCGCCTGGTTCGGCCTCACGTTCGGCGTGGGCGCGTTCATGCTGTACATGGTGTTCATCATCTGGCAGCTCGCCCGCGAATCCAAGGCCGGGCGCTTCGGCACCTTTGTGCTGTTCCTCGCGCTGGGCTTCGGCCTGCTCGGCTTCGCGATCAAGGGCGTGATCAAGCTCTTCATGGGCGGCCTCGGCGATTGACGGCGCGGCCGCACCCGCAAGAACTTCAGGCGGCGTGGATGCGCGCCAGCATCGAGGTGGCGCTGCGGCTGATCGACGACGACGCCACGTCCACCGACGCCAGCGCCGTCATGTTGACGATGCGCCGCACGCTGGCATTGGCGTTGAGCAGGTGCGCCGGCGCGGCCAGGCCGAGCAGGATCGGTCCCACGGTGATGCCGTTGCCGGCCGCCGCCTTGAGCACGTTGAAGGTGATGTGCGCGGCGTCGAGCGACGGCATGATCAGCAGGTTGGCCTCGCGGCTGAGCGCGGCACCGGGCTTCACGCGCTCGAGCGTGGCGCGGCTGAGCGCGGCGTCGCCGTGCATCTCGCCTTCCACCTCGAACGACGGCTGCAGCGATCGGATCAGCTCAAGCGCGTGGCGCATCTTGCGCGCGCCGGGCGTGTCGTCGCTGCCGAAGTTGGAGTGCGAGATCAGCGCCACGTGCGGCGTGATGCCGAAGCGGCGCACCTCGTCGGCCGCCAGCACGGTGATCTCGGCCAGCTGCGCCGGGCTCGGATCGTTGTTGACGTAGGTGTCGCAGACGAACAGCGTGCGCTCGGGCAGCATCAGCATGTTCATCGCCGCCACAGTCTCCACGCCCTCGCGGCGGCCGATCACATCGCACAGCACCGACAGGTGCGAGCGAAAGCCGCCGTTGACGCCGCAGATCAGCGCGTCGGCCTCGCCGCGTTGCAGCAGCATCGCGGCCAGCGCGGTGGGGCTGTGTCGCATCGCCTGCTCGGCGATCTGCGGCGTGACACCCTTGCGCCGCAGGCGTTCGTGGTAGCCGGCGGCCAGATCGGGCACGCGCGCGTCGGTCTGCCCATCGATCACCGTGAAGTCGCGGCCGGGCTCGATGCGCAGCCCGTATTCGCGCACGCGCTCGGCGATGGTCTCCACGCGCCCCAGCAGCAGCGGCTGCGCCAGGCCCTCGTCGACCACCACCTGCACCGCGCGCAGCACGCGCTCGTCTTCGCCCTCGGCGTACACCACGCGCTTGGGCGCGCGCTGCGCCGCGCTGAACACCGGCTGCATCACCGAGCCGGTGTAGTAGACGAACTGGTTCAGCTGCGCGCGATAGGCGGCAAAGTCGGTGATCGGGCGCGTGGCCACACCGCCGTCCATCGCGGCACGCGCCACGGCCGGCGCCACCGCCACGATGAGCCGCGGATCGAACGGCTTGGGGATCAGGTACTCGCGCCCGAAGCGCAGCCCGCGCGCGCCGTAGGCCAGCGCCACCGACTCCGGGATCTCGGCATGCGCCAGGCTGGCCAGCGCCTGCACCGCGGCCACCTTCATCTCCTCGCTCACCACGGTGGCGCCGACGTCGAGCGCGCCACGGAAGATGAACGGAAAGCACAGCACGTTGTTGATCTGGTTGGGATAGTCGGAGCGGCCGGTGCCGATCACCGCGTCGGGCCGCACCGCGAGCGCCTGCTCCGGCATGATCTCGGGCACCGGGTTGGCCATGGCAAAGATCAGCGGATCGCGCGCCATCTTCTGCACCCACTCGGGCTTCAGCGCGCCGCCGGCCGAGAGGCCGAGGAACACGTCGGCGCCCGGCATCAGATCGGCCAGAGTGCGCGCTTGCGTGGGCTGCGCGTAGCGCGCCTTGTGCTCATCCATCAGCTCCGTGCGGCCGGCGTACACCACGCCCACGATGTCGGTGACCCAGATGTTTGCGCGCGGCAGGCCGAGGCGCACCATCAGATCGAGGCAGGCGAGCGCCGCGGCACCGGCGCCAGAGCACACCAGCTTGACTTCGCTGATCGGCTTGTTCACCAGCCTGAGCCCGTTGAGGATGGCCGCGCCGGCGACGATGGCGGTGCCGTGCTGGTCGTCGTGGAACACCGGGATCTTCATGCGCTGACGCAGCTGCTTCTCGATGTAGAAGCACTCGGGCGACTTGATGTCTTCGAGGTTGATGCCGCCGAACGTGGGCTCCAGCCGCGCGATGGTGTCCACCAGCGCATCGGGGTCGGTCTCGGCCAGCTCGATGTCGAACACGTCGATGCCGGCGAACTTCTTGAACAGGCAGCCCTTGCCTTCCATCACCGGCTTGGCCGCCAGCGGCCCGATGTTGCCGAGGCCGAGCACCGCGGTGCCGTTGGTGACCACGGCCACCAGGTTGCCGCGGCTGGTGAGCTCGCGCGCCTGCGCGGGATCGCGCGCGATCTCCATGCAGGCATCGGCCACGCCGGGCGAATACGCCAGCGACAGGTCGCGCTGCGTGGCCATGGCCTTGGTGGGCTGCACCGAGATCTTGCCGGGGCGCGGGTGGCGGTGGTACTCGAGCGCGGCCTGTTTCAGCGTGTCGTCGCTCATGCTCTTTCCTCTCTGTCCAATCGGGGTGATCATGCCGCGCGCGTCACCGGTTGGCGCGAGCGAATACCCAGGGCGCGCCGCAGCTCGGCGAGCAGGACTTCAGGGCGGTCGGCGTGCAGCCAGTGGCCGGCGCCCTGCACCACCCGCACCTCGGCTTCGAGGGCGAGGCGGTCGTGCCGGTCAGTGGCAAGCGCATGTTGTGGCGCGAGTCGATCAACGCACCGAACGGCCGCGGGCTCGATGTGGGGCTGCAGTGGAGGCCGCGCGCGTTGACCCCGCAGGCCGGCGCGGCTTGACGCGCGTCAAGCGTCGGCGCGGCGCGAGCGCCGATGCTTGGCGGCGATGCTGACCGACGCCCTCGCCCCATCGGCCGCACCGCGGCACAGCCTGTTCGACGACGCGCAGGCCATCGCCACCGGCACGCTGTTCGTCACGCTGGGGCTGATGCTGTTCCGGCAGGCCGGGCTGCTGACCGGCGGCACGGCGGGCATCGCGCTGGTGCTTCACTACGCGCTCGGCTGGCGCTTCGGCGTGGTGTTCTTCGTGGTGAACCTGCCGTTCTACTGGCTGGCGTGGCGCCGCATGGGCGCGCGCTTCACGCTCAAGACCTTTGCCGCGGTGGCGCTGCTGTCGCTGCTGTCGGAGCAGCTGCCCGCGCTGCTCGCGATCCAGCACGTGCAGCCGGTGTTCGCCGCGCTGGCCGGCGGCCTGCTCGCCGGCGCGGGCTTCCTGATCCTGTTTCGGCACGGCTCGAGCCTGGGCGGACTCAACGTGCTGGTGCTATGGCTGTCGCAGCGCACCGGCTGGCGCGCCGGCTACCTGCAGCTCGGCTTCGACGTGTGCATCCTGCTGGCCGCCACGCCATGGGTCGACGCCTGGCACCTCGCGCTCTCGGTCCTGGCCGCGGCAGCAATGAACGTGGCGCTGGCGGTGAACCACCGCCCGGGACGGTACGTAGCACTCTGAAAGAGAAAGAGGCCGGCAATGCCGGCCTCTTTCTTCAGTTTCTGACCAGAGCCCCCTCTCGGAGGGGGCTGGGGGAGCGGTGAGTCCGCGCCGCAGGCGGCTGCATATGGGCCTCAGCCCATATGCAAGCCGCCGTTGCAGGAGAAGTCGGCACCGGTCGTGAACCCCGAGTCTTCGCCCGCCAGCCACGCGACGACCGAGCCGATCTCGTCGGGCGTGCCCAGGCGCTTGACCGGAATGGTGGCAACGATCTTCTCCAGGATCTCGGGCTTGATCGCGCGGACCATCTCGGTGCCGATGTAGCCCGGGCTCACCGTGTTGACGGTGACGCCCTTGCTCGCGACCTCTTGCGCCAGCGCCATCGTGAAGCCGTGCATGCCGGCCTTGGCGGCCGAGTAGTTGGTCTGACCGGCCTGGCCCTTTTCGCCGTTGACCGAGCTGATCTGGATGATGCGGCCCCAGCCTTTTTCGATCATGCCCGGCACCACCTGCTTGGTGACATTGAACATGCTGGTGAGGTTGGTGTTGATCACCGCGTCCCAGTCTTCGCGCGACATCTTGACGAACATGCGGTCGCGCGTGATGCCGGCGTTGTTGACCAGCACGTCGATCGTGCCGTGCTCGGCAATGGCCTTGGTGAAGGCCTGCACCGTGCTGTCCCAGTCGGCCACGTTGCCCACCGACGTATAGAACGTGTAGCCCTGCGCCTTCTGCTCGTCGATCCACTTGGTGAAGTCGCGTGTGGGGCCGCAGCCGGCGATCACCTTGAAGCCGTCTTTGTGCAGGCGCTGGCAGATGGCGGTGCCGATTCCGCCCATTCCGCCGGTGACGTAGGCCACTTTCTGTGCCATGGCTGATCTCCTTGATCTCTCTGTTGGGTGGTTCAGGGTGATGCGGGCCGCCCGTGCGGTCAAGCGGGTTCGCCCGCACGCTCCCTACGTTGGCTCTTAGCGTTCGACGGTCAGTGCAACACCCATGCCACCGCCGATGCACAGCGACGCGATGCCCTTCTTCGCACCGCGACGCTGCATCTCGTGCAGCAGCGTCACCAGGATGCGGCAGCCCGATGCACCGATCGGGTGGCCGATCGCGATGGCGCCGCCGTTGACGTTGACCTTGTTGGTGTCCCAGCCCATCTCCTTGTGCACCGCGCAGGCTTGCGCCGCGAACGCCTCGTTGATCTCGAGCAGGTCGAGGTCGGCGGGCTTCCAGCCGGCGCGCTGCAGCGCCCGAGTGGATGCCGGCACCGGGCCCATGCCCATGTAGGCCGGGTCGAGCGCCACGGTGGCGTAGCTGGCGATGCGCGCCAGCGGCTGCAGGCCGAGCTGATCGGCCTTCTTCGCAGTCATCACCAGCACCGCGGCGGCGCCGTCGTTGATGCCCGATGCGTTGCCGGCGGTGACGCCGCCGGCCTTGTCGAACGCCGGGCGCAGGCCGGCCAGCGCTTCGGCGTTGGTTTTGCGGTTGATGAACTCGTCGGCCGCAAAGACGGTGGGGTCGCCCTTCTTCTGCGGAATCGTGACCGGCACGATCTCGTCCTTGAAGCGGCCGGCTTCCTGCGCGGCGGCGGCCTTCTGCTGGCTAGCCAGCGCGAGCGCATCCTGCTGCTCACGCGTGATGCCGTACTTCTTGGCCACGTTCTCGGCCGTGATGCCCATGTGGTACTGGTTGTACACGTCCCACAGGCCGTCGGTGATCATCGTGTCGGTGAGCTTCCAGTCGCCCATGCGCTGGCCGTCGCGCGAGCCGTGCAACACGTGCGGCGCCAGGCTCATGTTCTCCTGGCCGCCGGCGATCACGATCTCGCTATCGCCGTCGCGAATCGCTTGCGCGGCCAGCATCACCGCCTTGAGGCCCGAGCCGCACACCGCGTTGATGGTCATGGCCGGCACGGCCTGCGGCAGCCCGCTCTTGATGACCGACTGGCGCGCCGGATTCTGGCCGGCGCCGGCCTGCAGCACCTGGCCGAGGATCACCTCGCCCACCTGATCGGCCGCCACGCCGGAGCGCTCGAGCAGGGCCTTGATCACCGTGGCGCCGAGTTCCGGTGCCGGGGTCTTGGCGAGCGTGCCGCCGAACTTGCCGACGGCGGTGCGGGCGGCGGAGACGATGACGATGTCGGTTGCCATGGTGATGTCCTTCGATCGAATGGGTCAGTATCAGTCGTTTGTGATGACAAGGCCTTGCGACAGCTCAGGCCTTCGCTTTGACGTAGCGGCCGGGGGCCGGTTCGATGACCTTGAAGGTCTTGTTGCCGTAGCTCTTGGGAGCAGCAATCATCGGGCCACCTCGCGCCTTCAGCCAGGCCGCCCAATCGGGCCACCAGCTGCCGGGTCTTTCGGTGGCGCCGGCGAGCCACTCATCGGCGTCGGCTGGTAGCTGCTCGTTGATCCAGTGGCTGCGCTTGTTCTTGGAGGCCGGGTTGATCACGCCGGCGATGTGGCCCGAAGCGCCGAGCACGAAGCGGCGCTTGCTGTTGAGGATGCCGGTGGACTCGTAGGCCGCGTGCCACGGCACGATGTGGTCCTCGCGCGAGCCGTAGATGTAGACCGGCGCGTCGATGGCGGCCAGGTCGATCTTCTCGCCGCACACAGTGAGCTTGCCGGGCTGGCGCAGCTCGTTTTGCAGGTAGGTGTGGCGCAGGTACCAGCAGTACATGGGGCCCGGCAGGTTGGTGGAGTCGCCGTTCCAGTACAGCAGGTCGAACGGCGGCGGCGCTTCGCCCTTGAGGTAGTTGCCGACCACGTAGTTCCACACCAGATCGTTCGGCCGCAGGTAGCTGAACGTGGTGGCCAGCTCCTTGCCCTTGAGCAGCCCGGGGCCGTTGGGTGCCTGCTCGCCGATGGTCACCTCGCGCATCTGCACCGTGGGCTCGTCGACGAACACGTCGAGCACGCCGGTGTGCTTGAAATCGAGCAGCGTGGTCAGCAGCGTGAGCGAATGCGCCGGCTGCAGGCCGCGCGCCGCCAGCACCGCGAGCGCGGTGGCGATGATGGTGCCGCCGACGCAGAAGCCGAGCATGTTGAACTGCTCCTGGCCGCCGATGCGCTGCACCACCTCGATGGCCTGGATCGCGCCTTTTTCGATGTAGTCGTCCCATGTGAGGTGGGCCAGCGACTCATCGGGGTTGCGCCAGCTGATCACGAACACGCGATGGCCCTGCTCCACGGTGTAGCGGATCAGCGAGTTCTCGGGCTGCAGGTCGAGGATGTAGTACTTGTTGATGCAAGGCGGCACGAACAGCATCGGCCGGGTGTAAATCTTGGGCGTCAGCGGCTTGTATTCGATGAGCTGGAACAGCTCGTTCTCGAACACCACCGCGCCCTCGCTGGTGGCCACGTTGCGGCCGACCTCGAACACGGTCTCGTCGGTCTGAGACACCGAGCCCTTCTTCAGGTCGTTGAACAGCTGCTGCATGCCCTGCGCGACGCTCGCGCCCTGCGTCTCGAGCGCCTTCTTCTGCGCCTCGGGGTTCAGCGCCATGAAGTTCGACGGGCTCATCGCGTCGACCCACTGCTGCACGGCGAATCGCACGCGCGCCTTGGTCTTGCCGTCGCCCTGCATCGCCTCGGCCAGCTGCATCAGGGTGCGCGCATTGAGCAGGTACATCTGCGCGGTATAGGCCGACGTCGGGTTGGCATTCCACTCGGGCGCCGAAAAGCGCTTGTCGGTGATGGGGGCGGCGGGCGTGGTTTCCTTGGCCGCATCGGGATGCAGTCGCGACAGCGTCTGGTTCCACAAGTCGCTGGCCTGCTTCAGATAGTTGGCCTGGAGCTCGCTCATCGTCTCGGCCGGCAAGCTCAGGCCAGCGACCGATTTCCACATGTCGCCCCAGGCTTGGCCGAGGGCCTGTGCGCTCTGGGCCACCTGCTCGGGCCGCCCGCGCGCGGCCGGCTTGTTCTTCATCGCTGTTTGTCTCCTGCTCGCGCTCGGTCGTCGCTGTGTCGCGAAGGTTCAGTGATACCCCCGGCCGGAAGACCCTGTCTACGATGCCGTGGGTTTGTCCGGCCCATACGGTAGCGTATGTTGGCTTGTTTTCCGTTAAGCGATCTTACGTACTGCATAGCGAAATGCTGATGGTGGCCATTGCGTGGATGTTCGTCGTCGGCCTGTTCGCGCTGGTGCAGGCCGTGTCGCCGCAAGGCTCACTGCTGGTGGCGCTGTTGCTGGTGTTCGGGGCCGGCATGTTGCCGCTGGCGGTGGTGCTGTACGTGATGGGCGCTCCAGCGCGGCGCCGGCGGCGACACCCCCGCGACATCAAGCTACGGGCGGATCCAGACGCAAGCGGCCATGCGGCCGGTGACGCCATCGCGCCGAAACGAGAAGAAGCGTGAAGGGTCGGTGACCGTGCACCACGTGCCACCGCTGACACGCGAGATGCCGAGGGTCCTCAGGCGGTCGCGCGCCAGACCTGCAAGATCGGCGCGCCAGCGCGGCTGGCCGTCGGCGCGCACCTGGTAGCGGAAGCGTTCGCTGGAGTGCGGCGCAGGCGGCACGCCGAACGCCTGCAGCACGTCGGCGCCGACCTCGAACGCCTCGGGTCCGATGCAGGGTCCGAGCCACGCGGCGAGTTCGCCAGGCTCGCACGACGCGCCCTCGCAGACCGCCTGGACCGTGCGCTCGACCACGCCGCCGGCCAGGCCGCGCCAGCCGGCGTGGGCCGCGCCGACCGCGCGCGCTCCGGGCGCGGCCAGCAGCACGGGCAGGCAATCGGCCACCATCACCGTGCAGGCCAAGCCGGGCCGGTCGGTCCAGGCGGCGTCGGCGGTGTGCGAGCCCTGCGCGGACTCGGCATCGAGCCGGATCACGCGGTCGCCGTGCACCTGGCTCAAGTAGGTGTGCGTCGCACCGCTGGCCAGCGCCAGGCGCGCGCGGTTGGCGGCCACTGCAGCCGGATCGTCGCCGCTGCTGCGGCCGAGGTTCAGGCTGTCCCACGGCGCGACGCTGATGCCGCCCGCGCGCGTGGTCATCAAGGCACCGACGCGCGCATCGAGTGCCCAGTCAGGGATCAGCCAATCATTCGGCATCCGGGCATTCGCTCGGCTGCGTCTTGCTGAACGCGGGCAGCTTCATGCACGCCTCGAACACCCGCATCGCCTGCGGGACATGGTCTGTGCGGCATTTGAAGCGCTGGGCGTTGAAGATCTGCGGCACCAGGCAGCAGTCGGCGAGGGTCGGGCTGTTGCCGTGGCAGTAGGTGCTCGGCTGGGCCGCCAGCTGGCGCTCGACCACCTCGAGGCCGGTCTCGACCCAGTGGCGGTACCAGCGGTCCTTGTCCTCCTCGCTGACCTTCAGGTCGCGCACCAGGTAGCGCAGCACGCGCAGATTGTTCAGCGGATGGATCTCGCACGCCACGTCGAGCGCCAGCGCGCGCACCCGTGCGCGCTCGGCCGGGGCCTTGGGCAGCAGCGGCGGCTCGGGGTGCGTCTCTTCCAGGTACTCGATGATGGCCAGCGATTGCGTCAGCAGGTGGTCGCCGTCGCGCAGCAGCGGCACCAGGCGCGCCGCCGACACCGCGGCATACGACTCGTTGAACTGCTCGTTCTTCGCCAGGTGCACCGGCTTGTAGCCGTACTCGAGCCCCTTCAGCGCGAGCGCGATGCGCACGCGGTACGACGCGGAAGAGCGGAAGTAGTTGTAGAGCTCCATCGCTGCGTGCCTTCAACCCACTGCGACCTTCAGCGTGCCGAGCCCGGCGATCTCGCCTTCCATCACGTCGCCCTTGACCACCGCGTTCACGCCGGCCGGCGTGCCGGTGTAGATGAGGTCACCGGGCTGCAGCGCCCAGCCGGCCGACAGGTGCTCGATGATCTCGCCCACGTTCCAGATCAGCTGCGACAGGTCGCCCTTCTGCTTGAGCTGGCCGTTCACCTTGAGCGTGATCGCTCCCGAGGTGAGCTCACCGGTGTCCTTGATGGAGCGCAAAGGCCCGATCGGCGAGGCCTGGTCGAACGCCTTGCCGATGCACCACGGGCGGCCCTGCTTCTTGGCGTCGTTCTGCAGGTCGCGCCGCGTCATGTCGAGGCCAACGGCATAACCCCAGATGCAGGCCTTGGCGTCGCTGGCCTTGATGTCGCGGCCGCCCTTGCCGATGGCCACCACGAGCTCGATCTCATGGTGGAAGTTCTTGGTCAGGCTCGGGTAGTCGACGCGGCCGGTCTCGCCTTCGGGCACGTAGACGATGGTGTCGGCCGGCTTGGTGAAGAAAAACGGCGGCTCGCGGCCGGTGTGGCCCATCTCCTGGGCGTGCTCGACGTAGTTGCGGCCGACGCAGTAGATCCGGTGCACCGGGAATTCGCCGCCGCCCTTGACGGGCACGACAGTCATTGGAGCGGCAGGGATGACAAGGGCCATGGTGAACGTCTCTTCCTGGGGCGTGGGTGCCGGAATGATGCCACGCACACCCGGCGCTAAACTCGACCGCGATGCACGCGCTCCCACGCTCACGTCGTTCGCTGCCCCCCGAGGGGACACGTCAGCGGTTTCGGGCGGCCGGGCGCCGCTGACATGCAGTCTCGCCGCATCAAGCACTGCCGCGCCTGCGGCACGCCGGTGCAGTACCGCATCCCGAGCGACGACAACCGGGAGCGCGCGGTCTGCGGTGACTGCGGCACGGTGCACTACGAAAACCCGCTCAACGTCGTGGGGACGCTGCCGGTGTGGGGCGACCGCGTGCTGCTGTGCAAGCGCAACATCGAGCCGCGCCACGGTCTGTGGACCTTGCCGGCCGGCTTCATGGAAGTGGGCGAGACCACCGAGGCCGGTGCGCTGCGCGAAACCGACGAGGAAGCCGGCGCGCGCGTGGAGCTGCTGGGCCTGTTCACGCTGCTCAACGTGGCGCAGATCAGCCAGGTGCATTTTTTCTATCGCGCGCGGCTGCTCGACACGCAGTTCAACCCGGGCCCCGAGACCAGCGAGGCGCGCCTCTTCCTCGAGGAGGAGGTGCCATGGGAGCAACTGGCCTTCCGCACGGTTCGTGAAACTCTGCACCGATACTTCGAGGATCGAAGGCGCGGTCGTTTCGAGGTCCATTTCGCCGATATCGTGTGACGCCTCATGAGTGTCACGCTGCCCAAGGCCCTGCCTGCGTCCGCCGCGCCTCCCGTGGCGCCACCGCCGGCCTCGGCACGGCTGCGCGAAGACCTGATCCACCCCGACCCGCTGCTCGACTGCCTGGTTGAGGTGTGTCGCCTGCACGGCGTGGGCGCGTCGCGCGCGTCGCTGTCGGCCGGGCTGCCGCTGGTGGCGGGCCGGCTGACGCTCGAGCTGGCCGAGCGCGCCGCGGCGCGGGTGGGCATGTCGGCGCGGCTGCAGCGCGTGCCGCTGGCCGACGTGGACCTTGCGGCGCTGCCGGCGATCCTGATCCTGGCCGACAACAAGGCCTGCGTGCTTCAGGGCTTCAACGGCGACGGCAGCGCCCGGGTGCTGCTGCCGGAGACCGCGCAGGGCGCGATCACGCTGCCGCGCGACGAACTGGCCGCGCGCTTCAGCGGCGTGGTGCTGTTCGTGCGGCCGCACTTCCGCTTCGACAACCGGGCGCCGGTGCAGCGCGCCACGCGGCGCGGCCACTGGTTCTGGAGCGCCGTGCTGGCGCAGCGCTTCGTCTACCGCGACGTGATGCTGGCGGCGCTGCTCGTGAACCTGTTCGCGCTGGCGTTCCCGCTGTTCTCGATGAACGTGTACGACCGCGTGGTGCCCAACAACGCTGTCGAGACGCTGTGGGCGCTGGCCATCGGCGTCACGCTGGTGCTGCTGGCCGACCTGGGGATGCGCAAGCTGCGCAGCCGCTTCGTCGACGAGGCCAGCGCGCGCATCGACGTGGAGCTGTCGGCGCGGCTGATGGAACGCGTGCTCGGCATGCGGCTGGAGAACCGGCCCGAGTCGGTGGGCTCGTTCGCCTCCAACCTGCGCGGCTTCGAGCAGGTGCGCGACTTCATCGCGGCGAGCACCGTGACCACGCTGATCGACCTGCCGTTTGCGCTGCTGTTCGTCGGCGTGATGCTGTGGATCTCTCCGTGGCTGGCGATTCCGCCGGTGGTGGTGTTCGGCATCATCGTGATCACCGGCACGATCGCGCAGCACCGGCTGCACGAACTGTCCGAAACCACCTATCGGGCGAGCGCGCAGCGCAACGCCACGCTGGTGGAGAGCCTGGCCGGCATCGAGACCATCAAGACCCAGGGCGCCGAGGGCGTGATCCAGGCGCGCTGGGAGCGCGTGAACACGTTCCTGGCGCGCGTCAACGTGAAGATGCGCGGCCTTTCGGCCGGAGCGATGTACACCGCCGGCACGCTGACGCAGCTCGCCAGCGTGGCGGTGATCCTGATCGGCGTGTACCTGATCAACGAGCGCCAGCTGACGATGGGCGGCCTGATCGCCTGCAGCATGCTGGCGGGCCGGGCGCTGGCCCCGGCCGGGCAGATCGTCGGCCTGCTGATGCAGTACCAGGGGGCGCGCACGGCGCTGGAGAACCTGGACCGCCTGATGGCCAATCCGGTGGAGCGGCCCACCCCCGACGAAGGCGGCCAGCCGTTCGTGCAGCGGCGCGACTTCAAGGGCGAGATCGAGTTCCGCAACGTGCGCTTCAAGTACCCGCAGCGCGACGATTCGGCGCTCGACGGCGTGAGCTTTCGCATCGCGCCGGGCGAGCGCGTGGCGCTGATCGGCCGCGTGGGCTCGGGCAAGTCGACGATCCAGCGCCTGATCATGGGACTCTACCGACCCACCGAAGGCGCGGTGCTGCTCGACGGCATCGACCTGCGCCAACTCGACCCGGCCGACGTGCGGCGCGGCGTGGGCTGCGTCTCGCAGGACGTGCTGCTGTTCTACGGCTCGCTGCGCGAGAACATCACCCTCGGCCTGCCCTATGCCGACGATTCGGCCATCGTCGCCGCGGCCGACACCGCCGGCCTGACCGACTTCGTCAACCGCCATCCGCGCGGCTTCGACATGCCGGTGGGCGAACGCGGCGATTCGCTGTCGGGTGGGCAGCGCCAGTGCGTGGGCCTGGCGCGTGCGCTGCTGCACAACGCGCCGGTGCTGCTGCTCGACGAGCCCACGTCGGCGATGGACTTCTCCACAGAAGCGCAGATCACGCAGCGCATCGCTGCCTGGGCGCAGCACAAGACAGTGGTGCTGGTGACGCACCGCACGTCGCTGCTGTCGCTGGTGTCGCGCGTGATCGTGATCGACGGCGGCCGTGTCGTGGCCGACGGCCCGCGCGAGCGCATCATGGAAGCGCTGCAGACCGGCCGCATCGCGAAGGCCGCATGAACGTGTTGGCCCCCACGCTCACTTCGTTCGCTGCCCCCCGAGGGGGCTCGGTCGGCTTGGGAGCGGCCCGGCGCCGACCGACCGCATGAACGCCCGCGACGACCTCATCGCCAAGCCGCGGCCCTTCGTCGGCGACAAGACGATGGGCGCGCTCGAGCGTGTGCGCGTCGGCCTGGAGCCGGTGACCGACAAGCTGCTCGGGCCCACGGTCAGCGACGCCGACGCCGCCGAGGCCGGCGTCAAGAGCTTCGAGCGCGAGGCCGATGCGCTGATCTCGCGCCAGCGCACGCGCGGCGCGCAGAAGATCGTGCGCGCCGCGGCGGTGTGTGTGGCCGCGCTGCTGGTGTGGGCCGCGCTGGCGCCGGTGGACGAGGTGACGCGCGGCGACGCGCGCGTGATCCCGTCGCGCCAGCTGCAGGTGGTGCAGTCGCTCGACGGCGGCGTGGTGGCCGAGATCCTGGTGCGCGAGGGCCAGCTGGTGGAGGCCGGCCAGCTGCTGCTGCGTGTGGACGAGACACGCGCCGGCGCCGGCGTGCGCGAGAGCGCGGCACAAGGCTTTTCGCTGCGGGCACGTGCGGCGCGGCTGCGTGCCCTGGCTGAAGGCATCAAGTTCGTCGCGCCGGTGGGCCGTGACGACGACGAGAAGCGCGTGGCGCTTGACGAGCAGCGCCTGTTCGAATCGCGCGTCAGCGAGTTGGCCGCGACCATGTCGGTCAACCGGCAGCAGTTGGCGCAGAAGCAGCAGGAGCTGAGCGAGGTGCAGGTCAAACGCGCCACCGCGCTGCGCGGCCTGGAACTGACGCAGCAGGAGCTGGCGCAAACGCGCCCGCTGCTGGCCACCGGCGCGGTCTCGCAGGTGGATGTGTTGCGGCTGGAGCGCGAGGTGGTGCGCTTCCGCGGCGAGGTGGAAGGCTCCACCGCGCAGATCGCGCGCGTGCAGGCCGGCATCGGCGAGGTGCAGCGCAAGGCGCAGGAGACCGAGTTCATGTTCCGCAACGAGGCGCGCAAGGAGCTCGGCGAGACGATGGCCAAGCTCAACGCGCTCAACGAGGGCGCCGTGGCGCTGGCCGACAAGGTGGACAAGGCGCAGGTCAAGTCGCCAGTGCGCGGCCGCGTGCAGCGGCTGCTGGCCAACACCGTGGGCGGCGTCGTGCAGCCGGGCAAGGACATCGTCGAGATCGTGCCGCTCGACGACACGCTGGTGCTCGAGGCCCGCATCGCGCCGAAGGACATCGCGTTCATCCATCCGGGGCAATCAGCCAACGTGAAGTTCACGGCCTACGACTTCTCGATCTACGGCGGGCTCGACGCCAAGGTGGAGAACATCTCGCCCGACAGCGTGATCGACGAACGCGGCAACGCCTACTACCTCGTGCGCGTGCGCACCGCCAAGGCCGGCTTCGGCGAGAAGATGCCGATCATCCCCGGCATGACGGCCGAAGTGGACGTGCTCACCGGCCGCAAGTCGGTGCTGAGCTACATGCTCAAACCGGTGTTGAAGGTGCAGTCGCGCGCGCTGAGCGAGCGGTAAGTTCGCACGCTTCAAAAGCAGCAACCTGCGTCGCGCAACCGATGCAGCGACGCGCGGTTTCCTGTACCACGGTGCAACCGCGACACATTTGGTGACAGGCATCACGGCACCGTGTTGGCGCTCTCTCCAGCGGCGCGCCTTCCACGTCGATACTCCATCCGACATTTGCGCGCGCGCGCAAAGGGACTTGCATGCCGATGATTCACAAGACCGAAATCGGAATGGTGGTGGCAATCTGGGGTCAGGCCTGGATCCGTGGTGCCGACGGCCACTTCCGTGCGCTGAAGCTGGGCGAGGTGGTGCACAAGGGCGCCGTCGTGCTCACCGGTCAGGATTCGATCGTGCAATTGACGCAGGCCGACGCGCCGCTCGAGAACGACATCCTCGTCGCGAAGAAGGAAACGCCGAGCGAAGCCGACCAGGTCATCGAATCGTTGAACCAGGGCGACGCCCGCACCGCCCCTGCCGCCGGCCTGGTCGGTGGCGAAGGCGGCGACCTGCAACCGGGCTTTCGTGTCGAGCGCATCGTCGAACGCGTGACGCCCGGCGGCCAACTGCGCAGCAGTGGCCTCGATGCCGACGTCACCGAGCTGCAACGCCCCACGTCCACGGCGCCTGAACTGACGACCGGGGCCACCGCGCTGCCGTCGCTGGTGGTCAATGCACTCGAGGAAGGCCCCAACGTCGGCATCGGCGTGCAAGCGCCCGAAGGCGTGACGCAGGTGCGCATCGACAGCGTGCCGAGCGTCGGCCAGGTGCTGCAGGCCGACGGCACGCCCGTGCAGGCCGGCAGCGTGCTGACGCCGGCACAACTGGGCGGTTTGGTCTACGTGCCGCCGTCCGACTACTTGCCCGGCACACCGACCGGCACGCTGCGCTTCACCGCGTCGATCGGCGGCTCGAGCGCCGTCGGGGCGGTCGGCTTCAACGTCACGCCGGTCAACGACGCGCCGGTGCCGACTGCCGGCTCGGCCAGCGGACTTGAAGACACCGTGGTGCCGGTTGCGCTCACGGGCAGCGACGTCGACGGCGCGGTCACGCAGGTGGTGATCGACCGCCTGCCCAGCATCGGCACGCTGTTGCTCGCCGACGGCGTGACGCCAGTCTTGCTCGGCCAGACGCTGAGTGCGGCACAGGCCGGCACCCTGCTGTTGCGCCCGCTGCCCGACCAGTTCGGCGACGACTCGATCGGCTTCACGGTGGTCGACAACGCCGGAGCCACGTCGACGCCGGGCACGTGGGCCGTGCGCATAAGCGCGGTGGACGACCTGCCGCAGGCCCAACCCGACACCTTCACGGTGGCCGAAGACGGCTCGGTGGCCATCAACGTGCGCTTCAATGACGGCGACGTCGAGACGCCGGTGCTGACGATCACGCACGTCAACGGCAATGCGGTGACCGACGGCGGCCCGGCGGTGGCGGTGCCCAACGGCACGGTGCAGTTGCAAGGCGGGCAGCTGGTGTTCACGCCGGCGCCCCACTACAACGGCCCGGCCCATTTCAACTACACCATCACCGACGGCGCGCACACCGCCGATGCGATGGTGAGCGGCAGCGTCACGGCGGTCGACGACGTGCCGATGGCCAACCCCGACACCTTCGTGGTCGCCGAAGACGGCTCGGTCACGATCAACGTGGCCGGCAACGACATCGACATCGACGGCGACACGCTGACAATCACCCACGTCAACGGCGCGCCGATCGTCGAGGGCGGGCCCGCGGTCGCGGTCTCGGTGGGCAGCGTTCGGCTGGTGAACGGCCAGCTCGTGTTCGCGCCGGCGCCCGACTACAACGGCCCGGCGTCGTTCGACTACACCGTATCCGATGGCACGACGTCGTTGCCCGCCACGGTCACCGGTACGGTGACGCCAGTGGCCGACGCGCCGCAGGTTCAACTGCCGGCGGCGCAATCGACCGGCGAGGACACGGCGCTGGTCTTCTCCACGGCCAACGGCAATCCGCTCGCAGTGAGTGATGCCGACGGCGGCTCGCTGACCGTGACCGTGAACGTCACGCAAGGCACGTTTGCGCTCGGCGGCACCGCGGGCCTCCTGACGCTGAGCGGCAGCGGCACCGGCAGCGTGATCTTCAGCGGCAGCGCCGCGGCGATCAATGCGGCGCTGACCGGCTCGACCTTCACGCCGCGCGCCGACTACAACGGCAGCGCCTCGCTGACGCTGTCGGTCAACGACGGCACGACGGCGGCGGCCAACAGCGTGGCGATCGGCGTGCTGCCGGTCGTGGATGTCTCCGCCGACGCGGTCACCACCGCCGAAGACACGGCCATCGCGATCGATGTCCTGGCCAACGACAGCTTCGAAGGCACGCCCATCGTCGTGGCCGTGAACGGCCAGTCCATCGCCGTGGGCGGAGCCGCGATCGCGGTGGCCAACGGCAGCGTGGCGTTGAACGCCGGCGGCCAGCTGGTGTTCACGCCGGCGGCCAACTACAACGGGCCGGCCGGCTTCAGCTACACCGTGAGCTCCGGCGGCGTCAGCGAAACCGCCAGCGTGTCGGTCAACGTGACGCCTGTGGCCGACGTGGCCACCGTCGCGTTGAGCGCCAGCGCGAGCGTCGCCGAAGGCGGCGCGATCGTCTACACCGCCACGCTCGACACGCCGGCGCTGACGCCGGTGTCGGTGCAGCTCTCCAACGGCGCGACCATCGGCATCGCCGCCGGTGCGACCAGCGGCACGGTGGCCGTCGCAGCGCCGGCCGACGACGTGTACGTCGACGCCGGCACCGTGTCGGCCAGCATCGGCAGCGCCAGTGGCGGCGGCTTCGACGTGCTGAACGTCGACGCGACGCCGGCCGCAACGAGCATCACGGACACGCTCGACAGCACGACGCTGTCGCTGACCGCATCCGCATCGGTCGCCGAGGGCGGACTGATCACCTACACCGCGTCGCTGACGGCGCCGGCGCAAAGCGCCGTGACCGTCAACCTGAGCAACGGCGCGAGCATCACGATCGCCGCCGGCGCCAGCAGCGGCAGCGTCAACGTGGCCGCGCCGGTCGACGACCCCCACGTGGACGCCGGCAGCGTGTCGGCCACGATCACATCGGCCAGCGGCGGCGATTTCGAGAACCTCGTGGTCAGTCCGGCCGCGGCGACCACGGCGGTGAGCGACACGGTCGACGCCACCACGATCAGCCTGAGCGCCACGCCGAGCGTGGCCGAAGGCGGCAGCATCGTCTACACGGCTGCGCTCACGGCGCCGGCACAGACGGCGGTCAACGTGACGCTCAGCAACGGCGCGGCGATCACCATCGCGGCCGGGGCGAACAGCGGCAGCGTCAGCGTGGCCGCGCCGGGCGACGACGTGCACGTCGACGCCGGCAGCGTGTCGGCCACGATCTCCAGCGCCTCGGGCGGCAACTTCGAGCAGCTCGTGGTGAATCCGGGCGCGGCCAGCACCGCGATCAACGACACCATCGACACCACCACCGTCTCGCTCACCGCGAGCCCGGCGGTGGCCGAAGGCGGCGCCATCACCTACACCGCGTCGCTGACCAGCGTCGCGCTGTCGCCTGTGACGGTGGGCCTGAGCAACGGCGCCACGATCGTGATCGCCACGGGTGCGAGCACCGGCTCGGTCAACGTTGCCGCGCCGGGCGACGACGTGTACGTCGACGCCGGCACGGTGTCGGCCACGATCAGCGCCGCCTCGGGCGGCAACTTCGAGAACCTGGTGGTCAACCCGGCCGCGGCCACCACCGCGGTGAGCGACACGCTGCAGACCACCACGGTGTCGCTGAGCGCCACGCCGGCCGTGGCCGAAGGCGGCACCATTGTCTACACCGCGTCGCTGACCAGCCCCGCGCAGACCGCGGTGACGGTCACGCTGAGCAACGGCGCCACCATCACGATCAACGCCGGCGCCAGCAGCGGCAGCACCAGCGTCGGCGCGCCTGGCGACGACGTGTATGCCGACTCGGGCAGCGTGTCGGCCACGATCTCGTCCGCGGTCGGCGGCAACTTCGAAGCCCTGGCGATCAGCCCGGCCGCAGCGACGACGACGGTGAGCGACACGATCGACTCCACCACCGTCACGCTGACCGCCACGCCGAGCGTGGCCGAAGGCGGATCCATCGTCTACACCGCATCGCTGACCAGCGCCGCGCAGTCGCCGGTCAGCGTCACGCTGAGCAACGGCGCCACCATCACGATCGCCGCGGGCGCGAGCTCGGGCACCGTCAGCGTTGCGGCGCCCGGCGACGACGTGCACGTCGATGCCGGCAGCGTGTCGGCCACGATCTCCAGCGCCACCGGCGGCGGCTTCGAGTCGCTGCAGGTCAACCCGGCCGCAGCGAGCACCGCGATCACCGACACGATCGACACGACGACGCTGTCGATCGCCGGTGCCGCGTCGGTCACCGAAGGCGGCACCGCGACCTACACGCTGTCGTTGACGGCACCGGCGCTGAGCGCCGTCACGGTCAACCTCGCCTACAGCGGCACGGCTGCCGACGGCAGCGACTTCAGCGGTGTGGCGACGGTCACGATCCCGGCCGGCGCATCGAGCGCCGATTTCGACATCGAGACGCTCGACGACGCGCTGTTCGAGGGCACCGAAGGCTTCACGGTGTCGATCGTGTCGGCCAGCGGCGGCACGTTCGAGAACCTGGTGATCAGCGGCAGCGATTCGAGCGTCGGCACCACGCTGCTCGACGACGATGCCACACCGGCGCTCAGCGTGTCGGACTCCAGCGTGGTCGAAGGCGGTCACGCGGTCTTCACCGTCAGCCTGTCGGGCGCGAGCGCAACGGCCACCACGTTCACGCCGAGCCTGGCGAGCGGCTCGGCCACGGTCGGCATCGACACGGCGACCACGATCGAGTTCTTCAACGGCAGCGCCTGGGTGACGGTGCCGCCGGCCGGCGTGACGATTCCGGCCGGCAGCACCTCGGTGCAGCTGCGCGTGGCCACCACCGACGATGCCGCAGCCGACTCGGGCGAGACCTTCACGCTGATCGCCACCGTGACGGCGGGCGCGACGGCCAACGCATCGGCCTTCGGCACCGCGACGATCACCGATGAAGCGGTGGCCGGTCCCGAGGACACGACCAGCCTGGCGCTGAGCGCGTCGGCCAGCGTGGCCGAAGGCGGCGCCATCCTCTACACCGCCACGTTGAGCGGCCCAGCCAACGCGCCGCTGACCGTGAGCTTGAGCAACGGCGCGGTGATCGCCATCGGCACCGGTGCCACCAGCGGCTCGGTGGCGGTGGGCGCGCCGAGCGACGACGTCTACCTCGATGCCGGCACGGTGTCGGCGACGATCGCCTCCACCAGCGGTGGCGGCTTCGAGAACCTCGCGGTGAGCAGCGCACCGGCGGTGACGATGATCACCGACACGCTGCACAACACCACGGTCAGCCTCAGTGCCACGCCGAGCGTGGGTGAAGGCGGCACGATCACCTACACCGCGTCGCTGACCAGCGCGGCGCAAAGCGCGGTGACGGTCACCCTCAGCAACGGCGCGACGATCGTCATCGCGGCCGGCGCCAACAGCGGCAGCGTCAACGTGGCGGCGCCGGCCGACGACGTGTTCGTCGATGCCGGCAGCGTGTCGGCGACGATCTCGAGCGCCAGCGGCGGCAACTTCGAGAACCTTGTGGTCAACGGCGCCGCGGCCACCACCACCATCAGCGACACCGTCGATGCGACCACCGTGTCGCTCGCCGCCACGCCGAGCGTGGCCGAGGGCGGCACTATCGTCTACACCGCATCGCTGACCAGCGCCGCACAGACCCCGGTAACGGTGGTGTTGAGCAATGGCGCCACGATCACCATCGCCGCCGGCGCCAGCAGCGGCAGCGTGAGCGTCGGTGCACCGAGCGACGACGTGGTCGTCGATGCCGGCAGCGTATCGGCCACGATCGCATCGGCCAGCGGCGGCAACTTCGAAAGCCTGGTGGTGAGCAGCGCGGCCGCCACCACCAGCATCAGCGACACGATCGACACCACCACCGTGAGCCTGACGGCCACGCCGATCGTCGCCGAAGGCGGATCGATCACCTACACCGCATCACTGACCAGCGCCGCGCAGACCGCAGTGACCGTCACGCTCGACAACGGCGCGGTCATCACGATCGCGGCCGGCGCGAGCGCCGGCAACGTGAGCCTGCCCGCACCGAGCGACGACGTGTTCGTCGATGCCGGCTCGGTCAGCCGCAGCATCGCATCGGCCACCGGCGGCAACTTCGAGAACCTGGCCGTCGACGCCACGCCCGCCTCCACCAGCATCACCGACACGATCGACACCACCACGGTGTCGCTGAGCGCCACGCCCGCGGTGGCCGAAGGCGGCAGCATCACCTACACCGCATCGTTGACCAGCCCCGCGCAGACGGCGGTGACGGTGACGCTCGACGACGGCACGGTCATCACGATCGGCGCCGGCGCCAGCAGCGGCAGCGCGAGCGTGGCCGCGCCGAGCGACGACGTGCACGTCGACGCCGGCAGCGTGTCGCGCACGATCGCCTCCGCATCGGGCGGCAACTTCGAGAGCCTTGCGGTCAACCCGGCGGCGGCCACCACCACGATCGCCGACACGATCGACACCACCACCGTGTCGCTCAGCGCGAGCCCGAGTGTGGCCGAAGGCGGCGCCATCACCTACACCGCGTCGCTGACGAGCCCCGCGCAGACCGCGGTGACCGTCACGCTCGACGACGGAACGGTCATCACGATCGCCGCCGGCACCAGCTCCGGCAGCGTGAGCCTGGCCGCGCCGAGCGACGACGTCCACGTCGACGCCGGCTCGGTGAGCCGCAGCATCGCGTCGGCCACCGGCGGCAACTTCGAGAGCCTCGCGGTCGACGCCAGGCCCGCCGTCACCAGCATCACCGACACGCTCGACAGCACCACGGTGTCGCTCAGCGCGTCGGCCAGCGTGGCCGAAGGCGGCACCATCACCTACACCGCGTCGCTGACCAGCGCGGCGCAGTCGCCGGTGACGGTGACGCTCGACGACGGCACGGTGATCACCATCGCAGCCGGCGCCAGCACCGGCCAGGCCAACGTGCCCGCGCCCGCCGACGACGTGCTCGTCGATGCCGGCAGCGTGTCGCGCACGATCGCGTCGGCCTCGGGTGGCAACTTCGAAAGCCTCACGGTGAACCCGGCCGCCGCGACGACGGCGATCACCGACACGATCGACACCACCACGGTCAGCCTGAGCGCCAGCCCCAGCGTGGCCGAAGGCGGTACCATCGTCTACACCGCGTCGCTGACCAGCGCCGCGCAGACGGCGGTGACGGTGACGCTCGACGACGGCACCGTCATCGCGATCGCGGCGGGCGCCAGCAGCGGCAGCGTCAGCGTGGCGGCGCCGAGCGACGACGTCTACCTCGATGCTGGCTCGGTGAGCCGCACCATCGCATCGGCCACCGGCGGCAACTTCGAGAACCTGCAGGTCAGCGCCGCACCGGCGGGCACCAGCATCACCGACACCGTCGACACCACGACGCTGTCGATCACCGGCTCGGCCAGCGTGGTGGAAGGCGCGAGCGCCAGCTACACCGTCTCGCTGACCAGCGCCGCGCAGAGCGCGGTGACGATCACACTCGCCTATGCCGGCGGCGCGGCCGACGGCAGCGACTTCACGGGCCTGGCCACGGTCACCATCCCCGCGGGCAGTTCGAGCAGTAACTTCAGCATCGCCACGCTCGATGACGCGCTGGCCGAAGGCGCCGAGTCGTTCAGCGTGAGCCTGGTCTCGGCCACCGGCGGCAACTTCGAGAACCTGCTGATCAGCGGCGGCGCGAACAGCGTGACCACCACGCTGCTCGACAACGACGGCACGCCGTCGATCACGGTGTCGGACAGCGCGGTCGTCGAAGGCGACTTCGCGGTTTTCACCGTGGCGCTGTCCAATGCGAGCGCCAGCGCGACGACATTTGCACCCACGCTCGCCAGCGGCAGTGCCACCGTCGGCGTGGACACCGCCAGCACGCTCGAGTGGTTCGACGGCAGCGCCTGGCAGCCGGTGACGGGTGCCGGTGTCACGATTCCCGCCGGCAGCTTGTCGGTGCAGGTGCGCATGGCCACCACCGACGACGCGCTCGCCGACTCCGGCGAGACGTTCACGCTGACCGCCACCGTGACCGGCGGCACCACCGCCAACACAGCGGCCACCGGCGTGGCCACGCTGAGCGATGAAGCCGCGCCCGACACCGTGCTGGTGAGCCTGGCGGGACCCGCGAGCGTGGTGGAAGGTAGCAACACCGGCAGCTACACCGTCACGCTCGGCCAGCCCGCCGTCAGCGCGGTCACGGTCAATCTCAACTACGCCGGCACCGCGACCAACGGCACCGACTACACCGGGGTGGTGTCGGTCGTGATCCCGGCTGGCGCGAGCAGTGCGACCTTCGACCTCGCGACGCTCGACGACGTGATCGCCGACAGTGGCGAGACCATTGTGGTGTCGCTCGGCGCGATCAGCGGCGGCGGCTTCGAGGCGATCGCCGCGCACCCAACGAACAATGCCGTCACGACGACGATCAGCGACGAGGCGGTGCCCGACACCGCAACGGTCAGCCTGAGCGCGAGCGCGTCGGTCGCCGAAGGCGGCACGATCGTCTACACGGCGACGCTGACCCATCCGGCAGTGACTGCGGTGTCGGTCACGCTGAGCAACGGCTCGACGATCGGCATCACAGCCGGCGCCACCAGCGGCAGCGTGAGCGTGGCCGCGCCGAGCGACGACGTCTACGTCGACGCCGGCAGCGTGTCGGCCACCATCAGCGGCACCAGCGGCGGCGGATTCGAGGCGCTGGCGGTCAACCTGGCGGCCGCGACGACGACCATCACCGACACGATCGACACCACCACGGTGTCGCTCACCGCAACGCCGAGCGTGGCCGAAGGCGGCGCCATCACCTACACCGCGTCGCTGACCAGCGCCGCGCAGTCGGCGGTGACGGTCACGCTGAGCAACGGCGCGACGATCGTCATCGCCGCCGGCTCGAGCAGCAACAGCGTCAGCGTGCCCGCGCCGGGCGAAGACGCCATCGTCGACGCCGGCAGCGTCTCGGCCACCATCGCCAGCGCGACCGGCGGTGGCTTCGAGAACCTCGCGGTCAACCCCGCGCCGGCGACCACCGCGATCACCGACACGATCGACACCACCACGCTGTCGCTCAGCGCCACCGCGGCGGTGGCCGAGGGCGGCAACATCGTCTACACCGCGTCGCTGACCAGCGTCGCGGCCAGCGCCGTGACGGTGACGCTCGACAACGGCGCCACCATCACGATCGCCGCAGGCTCGAGCAGCGGCAGCGTGACGGTGGCCGCGCCGGGCGACGACGTGTACGTTGACGCCAGCAGCGTGCAGGCCGCGATCAGCGGCGCGAGCGGCGGCGGATTCGAGAACCTCGTCGTGGACAACGCGCCGGCGGTCACCGCCGTCAGCGACACGATCCAGACCACCTCGGTCAGCCTCACGGCAACGCCGAGCGTCGCCGAAGGCGGCACCATCACCTACACCGCATCGCTGACCAGCGTCGCGCAATCGGCGGTGACGGTGAGCTTGAGCAACGGCGCCACGATCAGCATCGCCACCGGTGCCAGCAGCGGCAGCGTCAACGTGGCCGCGCCGGCCGACGACGCGATCGTCGATGCCGGCAGCGTGTCGGCCACGATCAGCACCGCGTCGGGCGGCAACTTCGAGGCGCTGGCGGTCAACCCCGCGGCCGCCACGACCGCGATCACCGACACCATCGACACCACCACGGTGAGCCTGAGCGCGAGCCCGAGCGTGGCCGAAGGCGGGTCGATCACCTACACCGCGTCGCTGACCAGCGCCGCCGCGTCGCCGGTGACGGTGACCTTGAGCAACGGCGCCACCATTACCATCGCCACCGGTGCCAGCAGCGGCACGGTGAGCGTGCCGGCGCCGAGCGACGACGTCTACCTCGACGTCGGCAGCGTGTCGGCCACCCTCGCCAGCGCCACCGGCGGCGGGTTCGAAGACCTCGACATCGACACCACGGCAGCCACCACGGCGATCACCGACACGATCGACACGACCACGGTCTCGCTAACCGCCACACCGTCGGTCGCCGAAGGCGGCTCGATCACTTACACCGCGTCGCTAACCAGCGCCGCGCAGAGCGCGGTCACGGTGACGCTGAGCAATGGGGCGACGATCACCATCGCCGCGGGCACGAGCTCGGGGCAAGTCAGCGTGCCAGCGCCGAGCGACGACGTCTATGTCGACGCCGGCAGCGTGTCGGCCACGATCAGCAGCGCGACCGGCGGCGGCTTCGAGAACCTGGCCATCAACGACGCGCCCGCAACCACGGCGATCACCGATACGCTCGACAGCACCACGGTGTCGCTCAGCGCAACGCCCAGCGTCGCCGAAGGCGGCACGATCACCTACACCGCGTCGCTGACCAGCGTGGCGCAATCGGCCGTGACGGTCGCGCTGTCCAACGGCGCCACCATCACGATCGCCGCCGGCGCGAGCAGCGGCACGGTCAACGTGCCGGCACCGAGCGACGACGTGATCGTCGACGCTGGCAGCGTGTCGGCCACGATCAGCAGCGCGTCGGGCGGCAACTTCGAGGCGTTGATCGTCAACCCGGCCGCGGCCACCACCGCGATCACCGACACGATCGATGCCACCACCGTCAGCCTGAGCGCGAGCCCCAGCGTGGCCGAAGGCGGCACCATCACCTACACCGCGTCGCTGACCAGCGCCGCGGCGTCGGCGGTGACGGTGACGCTGTCCAACGGCGCGACGATCAGCATCGCGGCCGGCGCGAGCAGCGGCACGGTGAGCGTGCCGGCGCCGAGCGACGACGTGTATGTCGACGCCGGCAGCGTGTCGGCCACGATCAGCGGCGCCACCGGCGGCGGCTTCGAGAACCTCGTGGTCAACGGCGCATCGGCGGTCACGGCGATCACCGACACCGTCGACACGTCCACCGTGTCGCTCACCGCGAGCCCGAGCGTCGCCGAAGGCGGCACCATCACCTACACCGCGTCGCTGACCAGCCCGGCGCAGTCGACGGTGACGGTCACGCTCTCCAACGGCGCGACGATCAGCATCGCGGCCGGCACGAGCAGCGGCACGGTCGACGTGGCGGCACCGAGCGACGATGTCTACGTCGATGCCGGCAACGTGTCGGCGACGATCAGCAATGCGTCGGGCGGCAACTTCGAGAGTCTCGCGGTCGACGCCACGCCGGCGCTGACGGCGATCAGCGACACGGTGGACGCCACCACCGTGAGTCTGAGCGCCAGCGCGAGCGTGGCCGAGGGCGGCCAGATCGTCTACACCGCGTCGCTCGGCAGCCCGGCGCAATCGGACGTGACGGTCACGCTCTCCAACGGAGCGACCATCACCATCGTCGCCAACGCGAGCTCGGGCACGGTCAGCGTGCCGGCGCCGGGCGACGACGTCTACGTCGACGCCGGCAGCGTGTCGGCGACGATCATGAGCGCCACCGGCGGCAACTTCGAGTCGCTGCAGGTCAACCCGGCGGCCGCCACCACGGCCGTCACCGACACGCTGAACGCGACGACGCTCAGCCTGACCGGCAGCGCCTCGGTCGGCGAAGGTGCGACCGCGCCGTACACGCTGAGCCTCACCAGCCCGGCCCTTACCGACGTCACGGTGACGCTGGGCTACAGCGGCAGCGCGGCCGACGGCGCCGACTTCGTCGGCGTGGCCACGGTCACGATCCCCGGCGGCGCATCGAGCGCGAGCTTCGACATCGCCACGCTGAACGACGCGCTGGCCGAGGGCGCCGAGAGCTTCACGGTGGGCATCGTCTCGGCCAGCGGCGGCAACTTCGAGAGCCTGGTGCTGGCCGGCGGCGCCTCGTCGGTGACCAGCGCCATCGTCGACGACGACACCGCCACGCTAAGCCTCGCAGCCACGCCGAGCCTCACCGAGGCCGGCGGCACCATCGTCTACACGGCCACGATCACGCAGCCGCCGGTGAGCGCGCTGCTGGTCAGCCTGAGCAACGGCGCGACGATCACCATCGCCGCCGGCGCCACGTCGGGCACGGTGAACGTGCCGCTGGCGGCCAGCGACGACGTGTACGCCGACCCCACGTCCGTCAGCGCCAGCATCAGCGGCACCAGCGGTGGTGGCATCGGCCTGGTGGTCGACGCCACCCCGGCGGTGACGACGATCGGCGACACCATCGACGACACCACGGTCAGCCTGAGCGCCACGCCGAGCGTGGCCGAAGGCGGCACCATCGTCTACACCGCCACGCTGAGCAGCGCGGCACAGAGCGCGGTGACGGTGACCATCACCAGCGGCGCGACGATCACCATTGCAGCCGGCGCCACCAGCGGCACGGCCAACGTGGCCGCGCCGAGCGACGATGTGCTGCTCGATGCCGGCTCGATCACGCGCAGCATCGTATCGGCCACCGGCGGTGGCTTCGAGAACCTGGTGATCGGCGGCACGCCGGCCACCACGTCGATCTCCGACACCATCGACGACACGACGGTGAGCCTCAGTGCCACGCCGAGTGTGGCCGAAGGCGGCTCGATCACCTATACCGCATCGCTCACCAGCGCCGCGGCCACGCCGGTCACCGTGACGCTGAGCAACGGCGCCACGATCGGCATCGCGGCCGGCGCCAGCAGCGGCACGGTGAGCACGGCAGCCCCGAGCGACGACGTCTATGTCGACGCCGGCAGCGTGTCGGCCACGATCTCCAGTGCCACCGGCGGCGGCTTCGAGAATCTGGTGCTCGACCCGACCGCGGCCATCACGTCGATCACCGATACCCTCAACACGACCACCGTGTCGTTGAGCGCCAGCGCCTCGGTCGCCGAGGGCGGCAACATCGTCTACACCGCGTCGCTGACCAGCCCGGCGCAAAGCGCGGTGACGGTCACGCTAAGCAACAGTGCGACGATCAGCATCGCCGCCGGCGCCAGCAGCGGCACGGTGAGCGTGCCCGCGCCGGGCGACGACGTGTACATCGACGCCGGCAGCGTGTCGGCCACCATTGCCAGCGCCACCGGCGGCGGCTTCGAGAGCCTGCTGGTCGACCCGGCCGCGGCCACCACCTCGATCACCGACACCGTGAGCGCGACGACAGTGAGCCTCACGGCCACGCCGAGCGTGGCCGAAGGCGGCAGCATCGTCTACACCGCGTCGCTGACCAGCGCGGCGCAGAGCGCGGTGACCGTCACGCTGAGCAACGGCGCCACGATCACCATCGCGTCCGGCGCCAGCAGCGGCACCGTGAGCGTGGCCGCGCCGGGCGACGACGTCTATGTCGATGCCGGCAGCGTGTCGGCGACGATCGCCAGCGCCAGCGGTGGTAACTTCGAAAGCCTGGTGGTCGACCCGACCGCAGCGACTACCAGCATCACCGACACGGTGAACAGCACGACCGTCAGCCTCACGGCCACGCCGAGCGTTGCCGAAGGCGGCAGCATCGTCTACACAGCGTCGCTGACCAACCCCGCACAGTCTGCGGTGAGTGTCACGCTGAGCAACGGCGCGACGATCACCATCGCGGCGGGTACGAGCAGCGGCACCGTCAGCGTGGCGGCGCCGAGCGACGACGTCTACGTCGATGCCGGCAACGTGTCGGCGACGATCGCCAGCGCCACCGGCGGCAACTTCGAGAGCCTGGTGGTCAACCCGGCGGCCGCGCTGACGGCGATCACCGACACGATCAACACAACGACCGTGAGCCTCACCGCCACCGGCAGCGTGGCCGAAGGCGGCAGCATCGTCTACACCGCGTCGCTGACCAGCGCCGCGCAAAGCGCGGTCACCGTCACGCTGAGCAACGGCGCCACGATCACGATCGCCGCCGGTGCCAGCAGCGGTACCGTCAGCGTGGCTGCGCCGAGCGATGACGTGTACGTCGACGCCGGCAGCGTGTCGGCCACCATCACCGCCGCCAGCGGCGGCAACTTCGAAGCGCTGGCCATCAACCCGGCGGCGGCAACGACGGCGATCACCGACACGGTCAACACGACCGCGGTGAGCCTCACGGCCAGCGGCAGCGTGGCCGAAGGCGGCACGATCGTCTACACCGCGTCGCTGACCAGCCCGGCGCAAAGCGCGGTGACCGTCACGCTGAGCAACGGCGCGACGATCAGCATCGCCGCCGGCGCGAGCAGCGGCAGCGTGGACGTGGCAGCGCCGGCCGACGACGTGTATGTCGACGCCGGCAGCGTGTCGGCCACGATCTCGGCGGCGAGCGGCGGCAACTTCGAGAACCTGGCGGTGGATGCCACCCCCGCGATCACCGCGATCACCGACACCGCCGACAGCACCACGGTGAGCCTGTCGGCCACGCCGAGCGTGGCCGAAGGCGGCTCGATCGTCTACACCGCCACGCTGAGCAACCCCGCGCAGAGCGCCGTGACGGTCACCATCACCGGCGGCCTGACGATCGCGATCGCCGCCGGCGCCACCACCGGCACGCTGAGCGTGGCCGCGCCGAGCGACGACGTGTACATCGACGCCGGCAGCGTGTCGCGCAGCATCACGGCCGCCACCGGCGGCAACTTCGAAGCGCTGGCGATCGACCCGACGGCCGCCACCACGGCCGTCACCGACACGATCGCCACCACGACGGTGAGCCTGACGGCCAGCGCCAGCGTGGCCGAAGGCGGCAGCATCGTCTACACGGCGTCGCTGACGAACCCGGCGCAGACCGCGGTCACCGTCACGTTGAGCAACGGCGCCACGATCAACATCGCCGCCGGTGCCGGCAGCGGCAGCGTGAGCGTGGCCGCACCGAGCGACGACGTGTACGTCGACGCTGGCGGCGTGTCGGCGACGATCTCCAATGCGACCGGCGGCAACTTCGAGAACCTGGCGATCAACCCGGCCGCGGCCACCACCGCGATCACCGACACCGTCGACACCACGACCGTCAGCCTCACGGCCAGTGCCAGCGTCGCCGAAGGCGGCAGCATCACCTACACCGCCTCGCTGACCCAACCGGCACAGACCCCGGTCACCGTGACGCTGAGCAACGGCGCCACGATCAACATCGCGGCAGGCGCGAGCTCCGGCCAGGTGAGCGTGCCCGCGCCCGGCGACGATGTGTACGTCGATGCCGGCAGTGTGTCGGCCACCATCTCCAGCGCCACCGGCGGCAACTTCGAGGACCTGGCGATCAACGCGGCCGCAGCCACCACCGCGATCACCGACACGATCGCCACCACCACCGTCAGCCTCGGCGCGACGGCCAGCGTGGCCGAGGGCGGCAACATCACCTACACCGCCTCGCTGACCAACCCGGCGCAGACCGCAGTCACCGTCACGCTGAGCAATGGCGCGACGATCACCATCCCCGCCGGCGCCAGCTCGGGCAGCGTCAACGTCGCCGCGCCCGGCGACGACGTCTACGTCGACAACGGTACGGTGTCGGCCACCATCAGCAACGCGTCGGGCGGCAACTTCGAAGCGCTGGCGATCAACCCGGCCGCCGCGGCGACGACGATCACCGACACCGCGAACACCACCACGGTCAGCCTGTCGGCGAACGCCAGCGTGGCCGAAGGCGGCACCATCACCTACACCGCCACCTTGACCAACCCGGCGCAGACCGCGGTGACTGTCAACCTGAGCAACGGCGCCACGATCACCATCGCGGCCGGTGCGAGCTCCGGCAGCGTCAACGTGGCCGCGCCCGGCGACGACGTTTACGTCGATGCCGGCAGCGTGTCGGCCACGATCAGCAATGCCTCGGGCGGCAACTTCGAGGTGCTGGCGATCGATCCGTCGGCCGCGACGACAGCGATCACCGACACGGTGAACAGCACCACCGTCAGCCTGAGCGCCACGCCGAGCGTGGCCGAAGGCGGCAACATCGTCTACACCGCGACGCTGAGCAACGCGGCACAGACCCCGGTGACCGTGACGATCACCGGCGGCACGACGATCACGATCGCCGCCGGCGCCACCACAGGCACGGCGACGGTCGCGGCGCCGAGCGACGACGTCTACATCGACGCCGGCAGCGTGTCGCGCAGCATCGTGTCGGCCACCGGCGGCAACTTCGAGGCGCTGACGATCAACCCGGCGGCGGCCACCACGGCGGTCACCGACACCATCGCGATCACGACGGTCAGCCTGACCGCCAGCGCGAGCGTGGCCGAAGGCGGCTCCATCGTCTACACCGCGTCGCTGACCAACCCGGCGCAGACCGCGGTGACGGTCACGCTGAGCAACGGCGCCACGATCAACATCGCCGCCGGCGCGAGCTCCGGCACGGTCAGCGTGGCCGCGCCGAGCGACGACGTATACGTCGACGCCGGCAGCGTCTCGGCCACGATCTCGACCGCCTCGGGCGGCAACTTCGAGAACCTGGCGATCAACCCGGCCGCGGCGACGACGACGGTAACCGACACGGTGAACACGACGACGCTGAGCCTCACCGGCGCCGCCACCGTCACCGAAGGCATGAGCGGCAGCTACACCGTGTCGCTCACCAGCCCGGCGCAGACCGCGGTCACGGTCAATCTGGCCTACAGCGGCACGGCGGCCAACGGCGCCGATTACACCGGCATCGCGTCGGTCACGATCCCGGCCGGCGCATCGAGCGCCACGTTCAGCATCGCCACGCTCGACGACGCCCTCGCCGACTCCGGCGAGACCTTCACCGTCAGCGTCGCATCGGCCACCGGCGGCAACTTCGAGAACCTGGTGGTCAGCGGCGGTGCCTCGAGCGTCACCACGACGATCAACGACGAGGCCACGTCCGACACCGTGCTGATCAGCCTCACCGGCCCGGCTGCGGTGACCGAAAGCGCGGCCACCGGCAACTTCACGGTCACGCTCGGCCAGGCCGGTGTCACTGCGGTCACCGTCAACCTCACCTACGCCGGCACCGCAAGCAACGGTAGCGACTACACCGGCGTGGTCAGCGTCACGATCCCCGCCGGCGCCACCAGCGCCACCTTCAGCCTCGCGACGCTCGACGACGCGCTGGCCGATTCCGGCGAGACCATCGTGGTCGGCCTGGGCAGCATCAGCGGCGGCGGCTTCGAGGCCATTGCCGCGCACCCGACCAACAACTCGGTCACCACGACGATCAGCGACGAGGCCGTGCCGGACACGGTGCTGGTCAGCCTGAGCGGCCCGGCCAGCGTGGCCGAAGGCGCGGCCACCGCCAACTACACCGTGAGCCTCGGCCAGGCAGCAGCCACGCCGGTGACGGTGAACCTCAACTACGGCGGCACCGCCACCGGCGGCGGCACCGACTACACGGGCGTGGTCAGCGTGACGATCCCGGCCGGCGCCACCAGCGTGACGTTCGCGCTGCCGACCACCGACGATGCGCTCGACGAGGCCAACGAGACGATCGTGGTCTCGCTGGGCAGCGTCAGCGGCGGCGGCTTCGAAGCGATCGCGGCGCACGCCACCAACAACACGGTGACGACGACGATCACCGACAACGACCCGACGCCGTCGCTCGTGATCAACGACGTCAGCGTCAACGAGGCCGCCGGCACGATGACCTTCACGGTCACGCTGTCGGCCGCGTCGGGCCAGACGGTCAGCGTCAACTACGCCACCAGCAACGGCAGCGCCAGCGCCGGCAGCGACTACACCGCGACCTCGGGCACGCTGACCTTCACGCCGGGCGTGGTCACGCGGACCCTCACGGTGCCGATCATCAACGACACGGCCACCGAGAGCACGGAGACGTTCAACGTCACGCTGTCGGGCGCGGTGAACGCCACGATCGCCGACGCCACCGGCGTGGGCACGATCGTCGACAACGACGCGCCGCCCCAGCTCGACCTCGATGCCAACAACTCCAGCGGCGCCGCGGGTGCCAACTACACCACCACCTACACCGAGCAGGGCGCGGCGGTGGCAATCGCCGACGGCGACATCAGCATCACCGACGTCGACAGCAGCACAATCGCCGGCGCGACGATCACGCTGACCAACCGTTCCAGCGGCGACGTGCTCAACCTGCCGAGTCTGCCGCCGGGCATCACGGCCAGCGTCAACACCACCGCCACGCAGATCACGATCACGCTCGCCGGCAGCGCCACGCCGGCCGTCTACCAGAGCGTGATCAACGGCATCACGTTCGCCGCCGGCGGCGGCGACGCGCCGGTGACCACCGCGCGCACCGTGACGGTGAGCGTGACCGACGGCACCTCGTCAAGCAACGTGGCGACGACGACGATCAGCGTCGGCGCCGTCAATGACGCACCCATCAACACCGTGCCGGGTGCGCAAAACACCAACGAGGACACGAGCAGGACCATCAGCGGCTTGTCGATCAGCGACGTCGATGCCGGCGCAGGCACGATGACCACCACGCTCGCTGTCACCAACGGCACGCTGACCGTATCCGGCGGCTCGGCGGTGATCGTGGGCTCGGGCTCCAACACCGTGACGCTCACCGGCACCGTGGCGCAGATCAACGCGACGCTGGCCGCCAACGTCACCTACGTGCCGACGGCCAACTTCGCCGGCAGCGCCACCTTGACGATGACCACCAGCGACGGCGGCAACACCGGCAGCGGGGGCACGCTGACCGACGTGGACACCGTGAGCATCACGGTGAACCCGGTCAACGATGCGCCGGTGGCAGCGGCCGACACGGTGGCCGCGACCGAGGACACACCGCTGTCGATCCCGGTGGCGACGCTGCTCGCGAACGACAGCGATCCGGATCCCGGAAGCACGCTGACGATCACGAGCGTGCAGAGCCCGGTGAACGGAACCGTGGCGCTGGTGGGCAGCAACGTCGTGTTCACGCCGGCGGCGCACTACAGCGGCCCGGCCTCGTTCACCTACACGGTGTCCGATGGCCAGGGCGGCAGCTCAACCGCGACGGTGGCGGTCAACGTGGCGGCGGTCGCCGATGCGCCGACGCTGGTGATCGACACCACCGGCTCCGACAGCGGCAGCGTCACCACGCCGGCGCTGCCGCCGAGCACCGGCTTGACGCGCGCGTTCTACGACAACATCGCATCGGTCAGCACGGCCAACGCCGGCACCATCGGAGCCGTGGAGACCGCCGTCGAGACCTCGACACCGACCTCGACCTCGATCGTCACCGACGTGATGATCGCCAACGTCGGCGTCGACGACGCCTACCGCTACACCGGCTTCATCTTCCTCCAGGCCGGGCAGACCTACACCGTGAACGGCAGCCGCGACGACACGCTGATGGTCAAGATCGGCGGCACCCAGGTCTACGGCGTGGGCTACAACAACTGGGGTTCGTTCAGCGCCACCGCCTACACGCCAACGACCTCCGGCTACTACTCGATCGAGGTCACCGCCTACAACGGCGACGGCATCGGCAACCTGGACATCAACCTGTCGGTCAACGGCGGCCCTGCGCTCGACCTCAACACCACCAACTTCAACCTCTACGCCAACGCCGCCGGTTTCGCCGGCAGCACGGTGGCCGGCCCGCTGGTGCCCAACGGCGACGGCGGCCACTACCCGAGCGTGTACCAGGTCGGCAACGAGGACACCGCGATCCGCCTCGGCAGCATCAGCGCCTCGCTGGTGGACGCCGACGGCTCGGAGACGCTGTCGGTTTCGATCGCCAACATCCCGGTCGGCGCGGTGCTGAGCGACGGCACGAACAGCTTCACCGCGACCGCGGGGTCGACGAGCGTCGTCGTCACCGGCTGGCTGCTCTCGAACCTCACGCTCACGCCGCCGGCTCACTACTCGGGCACGATCTCGCTCAACGTCACGGCCACCGCCATCGAGGCCACCGGCCCCAGCGCGTCGACCTCGGCGACGCTGCCGGTGGTGGTGACGCCGACCGTCGACGCACCGGCGATCTCCGGCGCCACCACGATCGTCGCGATGGCGCAGGGCGCCTCCGGCCAGGCCACGGTCAACTTCCCGATCATGGCGACGCTGGTGGATGCCGATGGCTCGGAGACGATCGCCTACTACGTCTCGGGCGTGCCGACCGGAGCCGCCTTCAGCGCCGGGATCGACACCGGCAACGGCGTGTGGAGCTTCACCGCCGCGCAGATCAACGGCCTGACGCTCACGCTGCCGGCGGGATACTCGACGAATGGGGCCGTCCTCACGGTGACTGCGGTCTCGACCGAGACGGCCACGGGGTCGTCGGACTCGGTGTCGAGCACGGTGACGCTGCTGGCGGAATACACGACCACGTCGAACACTGGCAATAACAACAACAACTCGTACACGGGCACGGATGCCAACAACTACTACAACGGCGCAGGCGGCAACGACACGATCAACCCTGGTAACGGCGACGACCTCGTCTTCGGCGGCACCGGCAACGACAACATCAACGGTGGCGCGGGCAACGACGCGCTCAACGGCGACGCCGGCAGCGACATCATCGTCGGCGGCACCGGGTCCGACCTGATCCGCGGCGGCGCCGGGAACGACACGCTGACCGGCGGCACCGGCGCCGCCGGCACCGACCCGACGACCGACGTGTTCGCCTGGACCCTCACCGACCGCGGCAGCGCTGGCGCGCCGGCGGTCGACACGATCACCGACTTCAACGTCGCCTCGGCCTCCGCCGGCGGCGACGTGCTCGACCTGCGCGACCTGCTCTCCAACGAAGCCCTCGGTGCCGGCAACACCGTGGGCAACCTCGCCAACTACCTCGACTTCTCGGTGAGCGGCAGCGGGCCCACGGCGACGACCACGATCCGCATCAGCACCACCGGCCAGTTCGCCAACGGCAACTACAGCGCGGGCGCTGAAGACCAGTCGATCGTGCTGCAGGGCGTGGACCTGCCCAACGGGCTCGGCCTGGCCAGCGGCGCCAGCGACGCGCAGATCATTCAGGAGTTGATCAACCGCGGCAAGCTGCTGGTCGACACGGGCGGCTGATCCGGCCGCCGACGCGTTCGCCCGCGGCCCGGTCCACCCGATGCGCAAGGCGGGCTGCGCGCGGCCATTGCGGCCGGCGCTGCGCCTGCCTCACGGCTGCGTCACCGCGGGCCCCGTGGCGCCATCGAAGCCCAGGCTCCACACCACGCGTAGATCGTCGGGCACCGACACGCCCTCGGCATACACGCCCAGGCCGATGCCGCGCAGCAGGGCCATCAGCCCCTCGGCATGGCGGCGCACCGCAGCATCGCGGCCGATGCCGCCCAGGTAACGCGCGTCGATGCGCACGTAGTCGAGGCCCAGTTCGTACAAGCGGGTCATGGCCGAGAGTGCCGCGCCGGCATGCTCCAGCCCCACGCGCACGCCGAGCGGCCGCCAGCGCCGCGTGACCTCCTGGACCACGCCGGGGTGCGACACGGCCAGCGACTCGGGGATGTCGACCCACAGCCTGGCCGCGTCCTGCGGCGCGGACTGCAACTGCGCCGACACCGCGGCCACGAACTCGGTGGCCAGCAGCGATGCGGCAGCGAGGTTCACGCAGCGCGCCACGCCATCGCGCGCGATCTGCTGCAGCGCCAGGGACACCGCGCGCTGATCGAGCGCGGTGGTCAGACGGCTGCGTGTGGCCAGCGCGAGCCAGCTCGCGGCCGACTCGAACGCGCCGTCGCGCCGCAGCTGCACGCGCAACGGGCAGTCCAGGTGCATCAGCGCGCCGCTTGCATCGCGCACAGGGTATTCGGCCAGACTGGAACGCTGCTCGTCGAGCGCCTGCAGCAACTGGCGTTGCCAGTCGCCCTCGCCCGGGCTCGGCACGCTGCCGGCACAGGTGCGAGCCACCACGACATACGGCCCCTCGGCCTCGGCCTGCGCCAGCGCGCGGTCGGCCGCCGCCATCGCCGCCGGCAGCCCCACGCTCTGCGCCGCTTCCGCCACGCCGGCCATCACTGGGGGCGCGCCATGGCCCGCGAGCGCGCCGCGCACGCGCGCCATCAGCGCGCGCGCGAGTGTCTCTGCTTCGAGGCGCGACACCACGAGCACGAAGTCGGAGCCGTTGAGGCGGCCGAGCAGCGGCTGGTCGTCCTCATCGCCGCTGCCGAGCGTTTGCGCCAGCGTGAGCAGCATCTGGTCGACCGCCGCATGGCCGATGCGGCGGTTCAGCCCATCGAGATCCTGCACGCGCCACAGCAGCACGGCCTGCACGTCGCCCGACGACGCCTCGAAACGCTGCTGCGCCTCGAGCATGAACTGGCGCCGGTTGAACAAACCGGTCAACGCATCGGTCTGGGCCTGCTGGCGCAGCGCCTCGACCTGCCTTGCCTGCGCATCGAACATCATGCTCAGGCGCCCCACCATCGTGTTCATGCTGCGCGCCAGCGGCTTGAGCTCGGCCACGTCGGGCTCCGCAACGGTGACGAACCGGCCCTTCTGCAGCGCATCGGCCTGCTCCACCGCGGCATCAAGCGGACGGCGGATGGCGCGCAGGCCCCAAGCCGCGAGCACACCGCCGAACACGCCCACCAGCGCGAGCATGCCGGCCGCGCGCATCCCGGCACGCCACAACGCATCGAGCGCATAGGCCGATTGGCTCACGAGCTGCAGTTGGCCGATCGCGCGCCAGCCGTCCGACACCTGCGCCACCCCCGGCTCGGCGTTGACCGGCAGCCAGCGCACGAACCAGGCGGGCGCCTGCGTCGCGGCGGCCTGCGCCTCGCGCCGGAACACCGTGCGGCCGTCGCTGCCGATCCATTCGACGCGCCGGTAGTGGCCGGTGTCGAACTGTGCGGCCAGCACCAGCTCCATCAGCGCGGCATCGCCCTTCTGCTGCGACAGCGCCAACGCCAGCGACTGCACGTTGTCGCGGTTCTTCACGCTGAGCTGGGCCTGCAGCGTGTCGCGTGCAGCGATCAGCGTGGTGACCACGCCGCCGATCAGCGCCAGCACCACCACCAGCAGCATCAGCAGACTCACTCGTCGGATCAGCGACATGGCCGCCTCCAGTTCGTCAACGTTGACCCCCATGCGCACTTGCGTGCGCTGCCCCCCGAGGGGGCGCCCATGCGGCTTGGGAGCGGCCCGGCGCCGCTTGGACCATAACTCACAGGAATCCCTCCGCCCGTGCCTTGAGCAGCACCTCGCGCCAACGCGACAGCCGCGCCACCGGGTCACCCATGCGCTGCGAGCCGTTGCCCTGCCACAAGCCCTCGCTGTTGAAACTGAACACCGGCGTCAGATCGGGCCGGCGCGATGCCGGCCGCATCTCGCCCACCAGGTTGTCGAGGATCAGCGGCTCGGCCGATGCATGGGCGTAGTACGCCAGCACCATGTGCGGCTGAGACGCGCCACCCGGTCCACCCAACTGCAGTCGCACATACACCAGGCGCAGCTGGGAGGCCGGCATGCCCAGCGCGAGCAGGCTGAAGTACTTGGCAATCGCATAGTCCTCGCAATCACCGGCGCCCTTCTGCAGGGTCTCGAGTGGGCTCGCCCAGTGGTCGTCGACGCGCCACACCTGCGTGTCCTCCGCGAACGCGATGCGGCGGTTGAAGAAGCGGTTCACCCCGTCGAGGCGCGCCGTGTCGTCGGCCTCGGCCAGGCTCGTGAGCACCGGGTGCAGCGCCTGCACGCCCTGCACGGCCTGCGGCCCGAGGCGTTGCGCCGCCTGCGCCATCCGCTCCACATCCCAGGCGCGCGGCGACAACGTCGCGAGCACGAGCGCACCGGCCAGCAACAGCGGCCGCCAGAGGGCCAGGCCGTGGGGCAGGTCGGATCGCATGGGCATCGGGGGCAGCCAGCGGCGCCGCCATCTGCTTGGTTTTCGTCCTCGCGCGCGCGAGGCTTGAGGCCGAGCGAGATGCAGACCCATGAAGTCAACCAAAGCGTGAAACAAGTAGCTACGAATGCGGCGGCATCCGTGCAACGTGCCCGCGGCGCGCAGCGGGGGAGCGGCGCACCGACCCCTACACTTCGCGGGTTGTTCCAACACGAATGCGTCGCGGCGTGTGCCGCGAGCACGAAACCTGCACACATGACGCCGTCCGTTCGCTCGATCGCCTTGGCCGCTGTTTGTGCCTTGCTGCCATCGATCGGTGCGGCGCAAGCCGATGACCCGCTGGCCCACGCGGCGCGCAAGGCGATCGATTCCAACCCTGACGTGACGGCGCGCGCCAACGCGCTGCGCGCGTCGATCGACGCGATCGGCGTGGCGCGCGGCGGCTGGCTGCCTCGCGTCGACGCCGAGGCCGCCGTCGGTCGCACCGAAGACCGCATCACCACGCGCAATCCGTCCAGCGGCACGCTCGACCACAACGGCGTGGCGCTGAGCGTGACGCAACTGCTGTGGGACGGCCAGGCCCTGACGCAGGCGATGCGCCGCCTTGACCATGACCGCCAGACGCGCTGGTTCGAGCTGCTCGACACCACCGAACAGACAGCGCTCGAAGCGGCGCGCGCCTACCTTGACGTGGCGCGCATGCGTCGACTGGTGGAGCTCGCTGAAGACAGCTACGTGCAGCACCGCTACTACCAGCAGCAGATCCAGTCGCGCTTTCGCGCCGGCGTGGGCCGCGGCGTCGACCTGGAACAAGCCAGCGCCCGCGTCGCGCTGGCCGAGTCGAACCTCGCGACCGAAACCGCCAACCTGCACGACGTGACGTCGCGCTACCTGCGAGTGGTCGGCGAGGCACCGCTGCAGAAGCCGCCGCGCCCGGGCATGCTGAGCGCCGGCCAGCCGGCAACCGCCACGGAGGCGATGAACCTCGCACTGCGCAACAGCTGGGCCATCAACGCCGCGATCGAGAACCTGCGCGCCGCGCGAGCTGCGGTGCGCGAGCGCGAGAGCGCCTTCATGCCCAAGGTGGAAGCGCGCGTGCGCGCCGGCGGCGGCCGCAACTTCGACGGCGTACCGGATCAAAAGCGCGACACCAGCGCCGGGCTGCTGCTGACGTGGAACCTGTATTCCGGCGGTTCAGACCAGGCCCGCGTGCGCCAGCAGACCAACTTGATGAACCAGGCCGCCGACTTGCGCGACAAGGCCTGCCGCGATGCACGCCAGACGGCGGCCATCGCCTACAACGACGTCGGCAAGCTCGACGAAATGCTGCGCGCGCTCGACCGCAACGTGCTGGCGATCGAAAAGGCGCGTGATGCCTACCGCCAGCAGTTCGACATCGGCCAGCGCAGCCTGCTCGATCTGCTGAACTCGGAAAACGAGCTCTACACAGCCAGGCGGGCCTATGCCAACGCCGACTACGATCGCCTGCTCGCGCAAGCGCGCGTGCTGGCCGCGGTGCAGCAGCTGACGCAACGCCTCGGCCTGCGCGCGCCGGTCAACGCAGCCGACGCCGGCGCCGAAGGCAACTGGGAGGCCGGCACCGACCTGCCGCAGCGCTGCCCCGCCGTGGTAGCCGAGGTGCTCACCACGCCGAAGAGCGAGCTCGACGAGCGCGCGCAGAGGCTGCTCAACAGCGCGCCGCGCTGATCGCTTCCGGCATCTCTAGCGCTTCTTTTGCGGCGGCAGATCGGTGCAGCTGCCGTGTGCGGCCTCGGCTGCCAGGCCGATCGACTCTCCCAACGTCGGGTGCGGGTGAATCGTCTTGCCGATGTCCACTGCATCGGCGCCCATCTCGATGGCCAACGCGATCTCGCCGATCATGTCGCCGGCATGCGTGCCGACAATGCCGCCCCCGACGATGCGATGCGTCTTCTCATCGAACAGCAGCTTGGTGAAACCCTCGTCACGGCCGTTGGCGATCGCACGGCCCGATGCGGTCCACGGGAACAGACCTTTGCTGATCGCGATTCCCTTGGCCTTGGCTTCGTCTTCGCTCAAGCCGACCCAGGCGACCTCGGGGTCGGTGTAGGCCACGTTGGGGATCACGCGCGCGTCAAAGCGCGCCTTATCGTCGCCGGAGGCGACCTCGGCCGCCACGTGCGCCTCGTGCACGGCTTTGTGCTCGAGCATCGGGTTGCCGACGATGTCGCCCACCGCGAAAATGTGCGGCACGTTGGTGCGCATCTGCACGTCCACCTGGATGAAGCCGCGCTCGTTGACCGCGATGCCGGCCTTGTCGGCACCGATCTTCCTGCCGTTGGGGCTGCGGCCCACGGCCTGCAGCACGAGGTCATAGCGCTGCGGTTCCTTGGGGGCGCCTTCGCCCTCGAAGCGCACGTGGATGCCATCGGGCTTCGCCTCAGCGCCGACCGTCTTGGTCTTCAGCATGATGTTGTCGAAGCGCGGCGCGTTGATCTTCTGCCACACGCGCACCAGATCGCGATCGGCGCCGAGCATCAGGCCGTCGAGCATTTCCACCACGTCGAGACGCGCGCCGAGCGTGGAGTACACGGTGCCCATCTCCAGGCCGATGATCCCACCGCCGACGATCAGCATCTTGTTCGGCAACTGGCGCAGCTCCAGCGCACCGGTGGAGTCGACGATGCGCGGATCGTCGGGCAGGAACGGCAGATGCATCGCCTGCGAGCCGGCGGCGACGATGCATTGCTTGAAGCGGATGGTCTGGGACTTGCCGGTCTTGTCCTGCCCGCCACCCGTGGTCTCCTCCACGATCACGTGGTGCGGATCGGCGAACGCGCCGTAGCCGCGCACGACCGTGACCTTGCGCATGCGCGCCATCGTGGCGAGGCCGCCGGTGAGCTTGGCGACCACCTTGTTCTTGTGCGCCAGCAGCTTGTGCGCATCGACGCTGGGCTTTGCATAGGCCACACCCAGGTCGGCGAAGTGAGCTGCCTCGTCCATCACCGCGGCCACGTGCAGCAGCGCTTTCGACGGGATGCAGCCCACGTTCAGGCACACGCCGCCGAGCGCGGCGTAGCGCTCGACCAGCACCACTTGCATGCCGAGGTCGGCCGCGCGGAATGCAGCCGAATACCCGCCCGGCCCGCCGCCGAGCACCAGCAGATCGCACTCGAGGTCGACACCACCGCTGTGACGCGCGGCCACCGGCGCGGCCGCCGCCGCGGGAGGTGGCGTGGCTGCAGTGGATTGCGCCGGCGCGGCCGCTGCAGGCGTCGGCGACGGTACCGCGGCGCCCTCGCCCTCGAGCACGACAAGCGGCGAGCCTTCGCTCACCTTGTCGCCGAGCTTGACGCGCAGCTCCTTCACGACGCCGGCGGCGCTGGATGGTATCTCCATCGACGCCTTGTCGCTCTCCACCGTGACCAGGCTCTGCTCCACGGCCACTCGATCGCCGGGTTTGACCAGCAGCTCGATCACCGCCACGTCCTTGAAGTCGCCGATGTCGGGAACCTTGACTTCGATCGTCGCCATGTCAGTCGTCTTTCAGCTTGATGGTGTGGGCGCGCACCGGCGAAGCCGAGTTCTTGTCGAACTCGCAGCCGGCACGCACGCCGAGCTCGGCCAGTTCGCGCGCGCTGCGGGCTCGGTCGAACATCGCGTACATCGCGCCAAGCGCGAAGCTGCGGCCCGAGCCGATGGCCCAGAAGCGGTCGAACTCGAACACCTCGCGGTACGAGTAGACGCCGTACGCGCCGCTGGCATTGGCGATCAGCACGGTGAACTGGCTGCTCTCGTACGGGTCGGAGTCCTCTTCTTTGGTGTTGAGGAAGAACTGCTCCTTCAGCTTGGGGTGCAGCTTGAGGAAGGTCTCGAAGACTTCGTCGCGCGAGCCCAGGCGCAGTTCCTGCCTGGGCAGCGCGCCGAGCGCACGGCGCAGCACCGGAAAGTGCGCCGTGGTACCGGCCATGCCGACCCACGAGTCACCGATGCGAAACACCTTGTCGTTGGCCTCGTAGCCGTGCGCGAGGCGCGTGTCGCCGAAGGTCACCAATGCATCGGCCGCGATCGCCACTTGCCCGGCCTTGCGGGCGACGCAGATCGTCGTCATCGCACGCGGCCCCTGTGCGATGCGGCGATGGCAGCGCCGCTCACAACAGGACCCGACGGAAGTCGGCCAGCAGCCCCGCCAGGTAGGCGTTGAAGCGCGCCGCGGCGGCACCGTCGATCACCCGATGGTCGTACGACAGCGACAGCGGCAGCATCAACCGAGGCACGAACGCCTTGCCGTCCCACACCGGTTTCATGAAGCCCTTGGACAGTCCCAGGATCGCGACTTCCGGCGCGTTGATGATCGGCGTGAACGTGGTGCCGCCGATGCCGCCGAGCGAGCTGATCGAAAAGCAGCCGCCGGTCATGTCGGCCGGGCCGAGCTTGCCGTCGCGCGCTTTCTTCGACAGCTCGGCCATCTCCTGCGCGACCTGCAGCACGCCTTTCTTGTCGGCATCTTTCAGCACCGGGACGACCAGACCATTGGGCGTGTCGGCCGCGAAGCCGATGTGGAAGTACTTCTTGTAGACGAGTTGGTCGCCGTCGAGGCTGGCGTTGAACTCCGGGAACTTCTTCAGCGCCGCGACCACCGCCTTTATGACAAAGCCGAGCATCGTCACCTTGATGCCCGATTTCTCGTTCTCCTTGTTGAGCTGCACGCGCAAGGCTTCCAGCTCGGTGATGTCGGCCTCGTCGTTGTTGGTGACGTGCGGAATCATCACCCAGTTGCGGTGCAGGTTCGCGCCGGAGAGCTTCTTGATGCGAGACAGGTCCTTGCGCTCGATCTCGCCGAACTTGGCGAAATCGACTTGCGGCCACGGCAGCAGACCCGGGATGCCGCCGCCGCTCGCGGCCGCAGGCGCCGCCTTGGCCTGCGCGCCGGTGTGCGCGGTGCCCGCCATCACGCCCTTGACGAAGCCCTGCACGTCTTCGTGCGTGATGCGGCCGTTCGGGCCACTGCCTTTCACTTCGGCCAGCGGCACGCCGAGCTCGCGTGCGAAGCGGCGCACCGATGGCGAGGCATGCGGCAGGTTGGTCGGCGGCGCGGAAGGCTCGTGGGGCGGCAGCGCGGCGGTGGGCGACGTGCGCGGCGTGGCAGGCTGCGACGGCGCCGCCGGAGAGGCGCTCGCAGCCGCAGCTGCCGCCGCCGGATGGGCACTCGCAGCGGCGGCTGCCGCCGCCGGCGTTGGCGTGGGCGCCGCGGTGGTCGATTCAACCAGCGCAACCACCGACCCCTGCGACACCTTGTCGCCGAGCTTGACCTTGACTTCCTTGATCACGCCGCCTTGCGACGCCGGGATCTCCATCGACGCCTTGTCGCTCTCCACCGTGATCAGGCTCTGCTCGGGCTTGACCGTGTCGCCCGGCTTGATGAAGAGCTCGATCACCGCCACGTCCTTGAAGTCGCCGATGTCGGGCACGCGCAGCTCGGCCACGCCACCGGGCGGCGCGCCCTGCGGCGCGGGCGCGTGGCCGGCTTCGACTTGCGGGATCTTTTCCTGCTTCGGGGCCGGCGCAGGCGGTGCCGCGGCGCCGTTGGCCGCCTCGAGCACCAGCAACGGCGAACCTTCGCTCACCTTGTCGCCGAGCGCGACCCTCAGCTCCTTGACCACGCCGGCGGCGCTGGAGGGTATCTCCATCGACGCCTTGTCGCTTTCGACCGTGATGAGGCTTTGTTCGGCCTTGACCGAATCGCCGGGCTTGACCAGCAGCTCGATGACGGCCACGTCTTTGAAGTCCCCGATGTCGGGGACTCGCACTTCCACCAGTGCCATTGAGTCGTCTCCTGTCGTTCTTCTTAGGCGTACAGCGGGTTGATCTTGTCGGCCTTGATCTGGTACTTGGCGATCGCTTCGCCCACACTGGAGGTCGGCACGGCGCCGTCCTCGGCCAGCGCCTTCAGCGCCGCTACGACGATGTAGTGGCGGTTGACTTCGAAATGCTCGCGCAGCTTGCTGCGGAAATCGCTGCGGCCGAAGCCATCGGTGCCCAGCACCTTGTACGTGCGGCCCTTCGGGATGAAGGCACGGATCTGGTCCGCGTAGCTCTTCATGTAGTCGGTCGATGCGATCACCGGGCCGGCATGCGGGCTCAACTGCGCGGTGACAAACGGCACGCGCGGCGCCTCGTTGGGATGCAGCAGGCTCCAGCGCTCGCAGTCCTGGCCGTCTCGCGCCAGCTCGTTGAAGCTCGGGCAGCTCCACACGTTGGCGGCCACGCCCCAGTCGTTCTCGAGCAGTTCCTTGGCGGCCATCGATTCGCGCAGGATCGTGCCCGAGCCGAGCAGGTTGACGCGCGGCGTCTTCTTGGCGCCTTCGAGCAGGAGGTACATGCCCTTGATGATCTGCTCCTCGGTGCCGGGCTTGAGGCCGGGCATCGGATAGTTCTCGTTGAGCAGCGTCAGGTAGTAGAAGACGTTGTCCTGCCTTTCCACCATGCGCTTGATGCCGTGGTGCAGGATCACCCCGACCTCGTGCGCAAACGTCGGGTCGTAGCTGATGCAGTTGGGGATCGTGCCGGCCAGGATGTGGCTGTGGCCGTCCTCGTGCTGCAGACCCTCGCCGTTGAGCGTGGTGCGCCCGGACGTGCCGCCGAGCAGGAAGCCGCGCGCCTGCATGTCGCCCGCCGCCCACGCCAGATCGCCGATGCGCTGGAAGCCGAACATCGAGTAGTAGACGTAGAACGGGATCATGATGCGGTTGTTCGTCGAGTACGACGTCGCCGCGGCGATCCACGAGCTCATGCCGCCTGCCTCGTTGATGCCCTCCTGCAGGATCTGGCCGGCCTTGTCCTCGCGGTAGTACATCACCTGGTCCTTGTCTACCGGCGTGTACTTCTGGCCCTCGGGGTTGTAGATGCCGATCTGGCGGAACAATCCTTCCATGCCGAAGGTGCGCGCCTCGTCGACCAGGATGGGCACCGCGCGCGGACCGATCTCCTTGTCGCGCAGCAGTTGCGTCAGGAAGCGCACGTAGGCCTGCGTGGTCGAGATTTCGCGACCCTCGGCGGTGGGCTCGAGCACGACCTTGAAGGTGTCGAGGTCCGGCACCTTGAGCTGCTCGTCGGCCTTGGTGCGGCGGCGCGGCAAGTAGCCGCCGAGCGCTTTGCGCCGCTCGTGCAGGTAGCGCATCTCGGGTGTGTCATCGGCCGGCTTGTAAAACGGAATGTCGTGCAACTGGTCATCGGGGATCGGCATGTTGAAGCGGTCGCGGAACGCGCGCACGTCCTCGTCGATCAGCTTCTTGGTCTGGTGCGCCGTGTTCTTGCCCTCGCCGCTCTTGCCCATGCCGAAGCCCTTGACCGTCTTGATCAGCAGCACGGTCGGCTGACCTTTGTGGTTGTTGGCTCGGTGGAAGGCGGCGTACACCTTCTGCGGGTCGTGGCCGCCGCGCTGCAGGCGCCAGATGTCCTCGTCACTCATCTTGGCCACCATCTCGAGCAGCTTGGGGTGGCGGCCAAAGAAGTTCTTGCGCACGAACGCGCCGTCGTTGGCCTTCATCGCCTGGTAGTCGCCGTCAACGACCTCCATCATCACCTTGCGCAGGATGCCCTCCTTGTCGCGCGCCAGCAGCGGATCCCAGTAGCTGCCCCACAGCAGCTTGAGCACGTTCCAGCCGGCGCCGCGGAACTCGCTTTCGAGCTCCTGGATGATCTTGCCGTTGCCGCGCACCGGGCCGTCGAGCCGCTGCAGGTTGCAGTTGATGACGAAGATCAGGTTGTCGAGCCGCTCGCGCGCGGCCAGACCGATCGCTCCGAGGCTTTCGGGCTCGTCCATCTCGCCGTCACCACAGAACACCCACACTTTGCGGTTCTCCGTGTTGGCGATGCCACGGGCGTGCAGGTACTTCAGGAAGCGCGCCTGGTAGATCGCCATCAACGGCCCGAGGCCCATCGACACGGTGGGGAACTGCCAGAACTCCGGCATCAGCTTGGGATGCGGGTAGCTCGAAATGCCCTTGCCGTCCACCTCCTGACGGAAGTGCAGCAACTGCTCCTCGGTGATACGGCCTTCCATGAAGGCGCGGGCATAGATGCCCGGCGAGCTGTGGCCCTGGATGTACAGCAGGTCGCCACCGTGGTCCTTGGTCTCGGCATGCCAGAAGTGGTTGAAGCCGGTACCAAACATGGTGGCCAGCGACGCAAAGCTGGAGATGTGACCGCCAAGGTCGCCGCCATCGGCCGGATGCAGGCGATTGGCCTTGACGACCATCGCCATCGCGTTCCAGCGCATGTAGGTGCGTAACCGTTCCTCGATCTCGATGTTGCCCGGAGAGCGCTCTTCCTGGTCGGCGGGGATCGTGTTGACGTAGGCCGTGTTGGCTGAAAACGGATGATCGATGCCGGCTTGCCGCGCTTCGTCGATCAGGCGCTCGAGCAGGTAGTGCGCGCGGTCCGGTCCTTCGGCCGCGATCACCGCCTGCAGCGCGTCAAGCCATTCGCGGGTTTCCTGAGCGTCGGTGTCGTTGGCGGCGGGTCCGAGGAACGAGTCGGGCAACGCGGACATGGAGGTCTCCGAGGTTGTGTGTCAGGACGCGGGCGAGTGTCGCATAAAAGGAAGCTGATTCCAAATAGTGCGACTACGTTCTGTAATGCGGAATGACATCGGAAGCGATGGGCAGCGAAGATGGAGCGGCCCGGGATAATCACGCGATGACCCCGCGCGCGGTACCCGTGCAGACCGCGGCACCCAGCGTGCCGTGGAGCCAGCGGCTGATCGGGCGCTGGTGGCGGCGCCAGACGCCGGCACGCCAGGATCGGTTCGCCACGCTCGCACCCCTGGTGTCGGTCCTGTTGTTCCTGGCGGCGATCGTGTCTGCCTTCTGGACCTTGCGCAACGAGGAATTCGAGCGTGAAGCCGAGTCGGTGAAGCGCGACGCCGAGATCGCGCAGCAGCAGATCCGCTTGCGCCTGATCGAAAACCAGGAGCAACTGGTGCAACTGGCGCGCCAGATCGTGACGCGCGAGATCGACGCCGAGGAGGCGCAGCGGTTGGCGCGCAGCTTCGGCGCAGCGCGGCCGGAAATGATGCAGATCACGTGGCTCGATGCGCTGCGCCGCAAACGCGCCACCTATGCGTCCCCGCTGGCCGATGCCGACACGCACCCACTGGGCAGCAACGACGAACGCGCGCTCAATCCGCAGCTGCGCAGCCGCGAGGCCGAGTGGGCGTTCATCGCATCGCGCGATACGCGCCAGCCCGTGTATTCGCGACCGTTCAAGGATGCATTCGGCACGGCGGTGTTCCAGACTCATGTGCCGCTGCTCAACGGCGGCGTGTTCGCCGGCGCGTTGATCGTCGAGTACTCGATCGAGGGCCTGTTGCGTCACTTCGTGCCGCCGGAAGTCCAGCGGCGACGCGCGATGTCTGTGCTCGACGAAGGCGGTCATGTGCTCGCCAGCACGGTGATCGCGTTGCCCGGCCGTGTCAGCTCGCAGGCGCCAATCGTGCACGACGTGCCGTTCACGCCGTCGGCCAACGGCGTGGTCCTGCGCGGCGCGGGCTATCGCACGTCGGCGCTGCTGATCGGCAACACGCTGTTCTGGATGGTGCTGGCGCTGTCGGGCCTGACCCTGTGGATGCTGCTCGGCACCTGGCGGCACATGCGCCGGCGCGCGCAGATCCAGAGTGCGCTGGTGCAGGAGACCAACTTTCGGCGCGCGATGGAAAACTCGATGCTCACCGGCATGCGCGCGATGGACCTCGAGGGCCGCATCACCTACGTGAACCCCGCGTTCTGCGCGATGACCGGATTTTCGGAGCCCGAGCTGATCGGCCGCCTGCCGCCCTACCCGCACTGGCCGCCCGATCGCGTGGAGGAGAACTCACGGCTGCTGCAGCAGGAGTTGCAGGGCCGCAGCCCCGCCGGCGGCATCGAGGTGCGCGTGATGCGCAAGGACGGCGTGCTGTTCGACGCGCGCATGTACGTGTCGCCGTTGATCGACGCGCGCGGCAAACAGACCGGGTGGATGACCTCGATGACCAACATCACCGAGGCCAAGCGCATCCGCGATCAGCTTTCGGCCTCGCACGAGCGCTTCACCACCGTGCTCGAAGGGCTCGACGCCGCGGTGTCGGTGCTTTCGGTGCAACAAGGCGAACTCCTGTTCGCCAACCGCTCCTACCGCCTGTGGTTCGGCGCCGATGCGCGCGGACATTCGCAGCTGGCCAGCGGCAGCCTGCCGCAGCCGGCCTACCAGCACGACGGCGACGATGCGGTCGATGGCCTGTCGGGCCTGCCGGCGCAGGAACTGACCAAGACCGGCGCCGACCCGCGCGAGGTGTACATCGAGTCGCTCAACAAGTGGTTCGACGTGCGATCGCGCTATCTGCAGTGGACCGACGGTCGCCTGGCGCAGATGTTGATCGCCACCGACGTCACGGCGCGGCGGCGCGTCGAAGAGCAGGCCGCGCAGCAGGCAGAAAAGGCGCAGGTGTCGAGCCGCCTGATCACGATGGGCGAGATGGCCTCGTCGGTCGCGCACGAACTGAACCAGCCGCTGACCGCGATCACCAACTACTGCAACGGGATGATCTCGCGCGTGCGCGGCGAGTCGATCGGCCGCGACGACCTCGTGTCGGCGCTCGAAAAAACCTCGCGCCAGGCCGAGCGCGCCGGTCAGATCATCCAGCGCATCCGGGCCTTCGTGCGCAAGAGTGTGCCTCAGCGCCAGTCGGCGCAGGCCCGTCAGATCGTCGAAGACGCGCTCGATCTGGCCAGCATCGAGCTGCGCCGGCGCAACGTGACGATCCACAGCTATGTGGCGCAGCGCCTGCCCAACCTGGAAGTCGATCCGATCCTGATCGAACAAGTGCTGCTCAACCTCGTGCGCAACGCCGCCGAAGCGATCGACAACGCGCAGATGCCGCCGTCGCGCCGCTTCATCGAGCTGCGGGTGGTGCCCCGCCACACGCCTGATGAAGGCGGCATCGTCGAGTTCAGCGTGACCGACACCGGCCCGGGTTTGCCCGACGAAGTGATCGGCCGGTTGTACGAAGCGTTCTTCTCCACCAAGGCGGAGGGCCTGGGCATCGGCCTGTCGTTGTGCCGCTCGATCGTGGAGTCGCACCGCGGCCGGATACGAGCCCAGAACCTCTACAATGGCGCAGCGGTGTCAGGGTGTCGATTCGCCTTCTCACTGCCCGTTGAAATCCCGCAGCCCGACGCCGCCGGCACCTCCGGCACCGCGGCCACCGGCGCGACCGACAACTCAGCCGCCATCACCTCCTCATGAGCCTGATCCCGAAGAAAGGTACGGTCTACGTGGTCGATGACGACGAGGCCGTGCGCGACTCGTTGCAGTGGCTGCTCGAAGGTAAGGACTACCGCGTCAAGTGCTTCGACTCGGCCGAGTCGTTCCTGTCGCGCTTTGATCCGCGCGAAGTGGCCTGCCTGATCGCCGACATCCGCATGGAAGGCATGAGCGGTCTGGAACTGCAGGATCGCCTGATCGAGCGCAAGAGCCCGCTGCCGGTGGTGTTCATCACCGGCCACGGCGACGTGCCGATGGCGGTCAACACGATGAAGAAGGGCGCGATGGATTTCATCGAGAAGCCCTTCAAGGAAGACGAACTGCTGCCGCTGGTGGAGCGCATGCTGGAGCAGGCGCGCGCCTCGTTCAGCCAGCACCAGGAGCAGGCCAGCCGCGATGCCTTGTTGTCGCGCCTGACCACACGCGAGGCGCAGGTGCTGGAGCGCATCGTCGCCGGCCGGCTCAACAAGCAGATCGCCGACGACCTCGGCATCAGCATCAAGACGGTGGAGGCGCACCGCGCCAACATCATGGAAAAGCTCAACGCCAACACGGTCGCCGATCTTCTGAAGATCGCGCTCGGCGCGTCGACCGCACCGGCCAAGGGCTGATGCCCACGTGCCGCCGCGCCACACGGGGCGCGACCTGATCACCGATGACGGCACAACTGATCGACGGCAACGCTTTGGCAACGCGCACGCGCGCGCAGGTGGCCGAGCGAGTGCAAGTGCTGCGCAGCCGCGGCGTTCTACCCGGCCTGGCCGTGATCCTGGTCGGCGACGACCCGGCGTCGGCGGTGTACGTACGGCACAAGGTGGCCGACTGCGAAAGCGTCGGCATGCGCTCGGTGCTCGAGCGGTATCCGGCGACGATGACCGAAGCGGACCTGTTGGCACGCGTGCGTGCGCTCAATGCCGACGACGCCGTGCACGGCATCCTTGTGCAGATGCCGCTGCCCCGGCATATCGATCCACAGCAGGTCATCACGACGATCTCCCCGGCCAAGGATGTCGATGGCTTCCATGTCGCCAACGCCGGAGCCCTGCTCGTCGGCCGCCCGGGTTTCAAGGCCTGCACGCCGTACGGCTGCATGAAGCTGATCGAAACCACTGGCGTACCGTTGCGCGGCAAACATGCGGTGGTGATCGGCCGATCCAACACAGTGGGTAAACCGATGGCGTTGATGCTGCTGCAGTCCAACGCCACGGTCACCATCTGCCACAGCGGCACCCCCGACCTGGCTGTGCACACGCGCAGCGCCGACATCGTGGTGGCTGCGGTCGGGCGCCGCGATACCGTGCGCGCCGACATGGTGAAGCCCGGCGCCATCGTGGTCGACGTGGGCATGAACCGCAACGACGCCGGCAAACTGTGCGGTGATGTCGACTTTGCCGGCGTGCGTGAAGTGGCCGGCTGGATCACGCCGGTGCCCGGCGGCGTCGGCCCGATGACGCGCGCGATGCTGTTGGTGAACACCCTTGAAGCGGCCGAACGACGGACAGACTGAACGCCACACGTCCGCGGTGCAAGCGAATCCGCTGCTGGCCGCCGACGATTTGCCGGCATTCCACCGCATCACGCCGGCTCACGTGTCTCCCGCGCTCGACGCGCTGCTGCTCGATGCCGAACACGCACTCGAGCATGCTTGCAGTGCCGACCTGCCTGCGCGCTACGACTCGCTGTCGATGGTGCTCACCACGGCGGTGGAGCGCTTGTCGCGTGCATGGGGCACGGTGAGCCACCTGAACCAGGTGTGCGACACGCCGGAACTGCGCGCGGTGGTGAATGAGAACCTGCCGCGCGTCACCGCGTTCTACGCGCGCCTCGGCTCCGATCCGCGATTGCTTGCCAAGTACCGTGCGGTCAATGCCGAGGCCGAGTCGCTCGACGCGCCGCGGCGCCGGGCGCTGGCCAACACGCTGCGCAACCTGGTGCTGGCCGGCGCCGAGCTCGATGGTGCACAGCGAGCGCGTTACCTGCAGATCCAGGACCGCCTGGCCGAGTTGTCGCAGCGTTTCGAGGAACACGTGCAGGACGCAATCGATGCCTATGCGCTGTTCGTCGACGCGTCGCGCTTGTCGGGGGTGCCCGACGACGTGTGCGCGGCACTGCGCGCCGATGCGGAAAGCGACGGACGCGAAGGGTACAAGCTGAGCCTGCAGACGCCGCGCTGGCTGCCGGTGATGCAATACGCGTCCGACCGCGCGCTGCGCGAGCAGCTGCACCGCGCCTTCTACACCGTCGCCAGCGACCTCGGCCCGCCGCAGTTTGACAACAGCACGCTGATGTCGGAGTTGCGGCAGCTGCGCGCGGAACAGGCCCGGCTGCTGGGATTCGCCGACTACGCGAAGCTGTCGCTCGCCACCAAGATGGCCCGCACACCCGAGCAGGTGATGCACTTCCTGCATGACCTGGCGCGGCGCGCACGCCAACAAGCCGAGCACGAGCTGGACGAACTGCACAGCTTCGCGCGCGAACACCTGGGCATCGGCGATCTGCAGCCGTGGGATCACCGCTTCGTGGCCGAGCAGCTGCGCGAGCGGCGTTTTGCCTTCAGCGAACAGGAAGTCAAGCGCTACTTCACATTCGAGCGCGTGCTCGACGGCCTGTTCCGCATCGTCGAGAGCTTGTTCGAAGTGCGAATCCTTGCCGACTCGGCACCGGTGTGGCACGACGACGTGCGTGTGTACCGCATCGAACGCGACGGCGCGCTGCTGGCGCAGTTCTACCTCGACGCGTTCGCGCGCATCGGCAAGCGGCCCGGCGCATGGATGGACGATGCGCGCGGGCGCTGGCGCCGCCCCGACGGCGCGCACAACGTGCAAACGCCGGTGGCCTACCTGGTATGCAACTTTGCGCCACCGCCGCCTGGGCGCGACACGCTGCTGACGCACGAGGATCTGATCACGCTGTTCCACGAGTTCGGCCATGGCCTGCACCACATGCTGACGCGTGTCGAAGAACTGGCCGTCTCGGGCATCGCCGGCGTCGAATGGGATGCCGTGGAACTGCCGAGCCAGTTCATGGAAAACTTCTGCTGGGAGTGGGACGTGCTGTCGCGCCTGAGCGCACACGTCGACGACGGATCTGCGCTGCCGCGCGCGCTGTTCGACAAGATGATCGCCGCGCGCCACTTCCACAGCGCGCTGGAGATGCTGCGCCAGGTGGAGTACGCGCTGTTCGACATGCGCATCCATCACGAAGCTGCTGCGGACACGTCGATCCCGCAGGTACTCGAGGCCGTGCGCGCCGAGGTGGCGGTGATCGACCGAGGGCAACACGACAGGCTGCCGCACAGCTTCTCGCACATCTTTGCCGGTGGATACAGCGCCGGGTACTACAGCTACAAGTGGGCCGAGCTTCTGTCGGCCGACGCGTACAGCGCGTTCGAGGAATCGGGGTTGTTCGATCGTGACACCGGCCGGCGCTACCGGCGCGAAATCCTCGAGGTGGGAGGCAGCCGCGATGCGCTCGACAGCTTCAAGGCCTTCCGCGGGCGTGAACCAAGTATCGCTGCGTTGCTTCGGCACCAAGGAATCGCTTGAGGCGCCAGCCCGGCTGGGCTAGATTGCCGCGCATGAAACCGTTCTTCCGCCTGATGCCGGCGATCGTGCTGGCGTGCTTCGCGTTGCCGGGCCATGCGCTATACAAGGTGGTGGGACCCGACGGCACGGTCACCTACACCGACCGGCCGCCGCCTGCCGCAGCCGGCCGCCCGGCGGCACTGGGCGGACGGCAGGACAGCGCCGCGAGCGACGCGGCCGCCGCGCTGGCCAGCCTGCCGCTCGAGCTTCGGCAAGTAACCGCACGTTACCCGGTCACGCTGTACAGCAGCAACGACTGCGCGCCGTGCGATACCGCGCGCCGCCTGCTGGCGTCACGCGGCATCCCGTATGTAGAGCGGCGCGTCGTCAACGAAGACGACGCCGAAGCCCTCAACCGCCTGACCGGTGGACGTTCGGTGCCTACGTTGACCATCGGCACACAAGCGCTGCGCGGTTTCGCCGACACGGATTGGAACTCATACCTCGACGCCGCGGGCTATCCGCGCGAATCGCGCCTGCCACGCACCTACCAGCAGCCAGCCGCCACGCCGCTGGTCGAGCGCCAGGCCGAGGCGGCAACGCCGCCGCGACGTCCGGCGCCGGCGCCGGCACCCGAGCCGACGGCGCCGCCGCCACCGCCGCCCTCGCCCACGGGCATCAGATTCTGAGCCGGCGCGCGGGCCAGCTGCCAGCGGCCGTCGCCGCACCCACGCTCCAGAACAGCGACGCCACGCCGACGGCTGCGCCGGCAACACCGAATACCAGCGGCAGCACGCTGCTGGACAGGTTGATCACGATCGAACGCAGCGCGATCGCCTCGCCGTGGCGCGGCGGCGGCGTTAGGTGGTGCAATCCCGACATGATCATCGGTTGCACGCTGCCGAGCGCCACCCCCAGCAGCATCGCGAGCAGCGCCATGACCCACGGGCTGGCGGCAAACGGATAGGCCGCGAACACCACTCCCGTGGCCAGCATGGCTGCGCGAAGCACGGTGACCTCATGCATGCGGTGCGCGAGCGCCGGAATGGCAAGCCGCACCAATGTCACCGCGAGCGTGAAGCTGCCCAGCACAAGCCCGATCGTCGACGCGCTGAAGCCGCGGTCGTGGCCGAGCACCGGAACCGCGAACGTGTGCACGTCCCAGCAAGCCGACAACAAGAGGTTGACCAGCATCAGACGTTTCAACCCCGGGAGGGCGAGCAGATCCCAGGCCGTGCCTTCGCGCGCCGCCGCGTGGGACGAAGGCGTCGACCGCGGCACGCGTCGCGCATAGAACCACGACAACAGAGGCAGGCACAGCATCACCGCGAACGCTGCGCGAAATCCGGCGGCATCGATGACGAACCCCGCGAGGACGGGACCGACCACATTGGACAGCGATGGTGCCAGCCCGAGCCAGCTGAAGATGCGCATGCGCTGCACGCTGTCCGTGGCCCAGTGACCCGCAGTGCGCTGCACCGCGATCAGGCCGAGGTTGGTGCCGGCACCGGTCAAGGTGGCCGCCGCGCACAGCAGCGTGAACTGCAGCCAGCCCGCGGCCCAGGTGGAAAAGATCGCGACGCAGACGCCGATCAGCGTGACGCCGACCGCGGCGCGCACCGGCCGGTGGTAGCCGTGCCTGTCGGCCATGCGGCCGGCATGCATCGCCAGCAGCACCGGTGCCACCGCAAACAACGCCATCAGCACGCCCACGGTCCAGGCGCTGCGGCCGTCCTGCAGCGCCATCAGCGGCGACGACATGCGCAGGCCGGCCATGGCGGCGTGCAGGCCGAGCTGGCCGATGATCAGCGCGAACAGCACGCGCCCGGGCACGCCGCCGACCTGCGCGGGCTCAGACACCCGGGGCGTCTCCTTGTTCGATCTCGTCGGGGTTGAACAGGTCGCGCACACGCGGGTCGGGCAGCGCCTCGACACGCTCGAGCCGGTTCGCCATCACGCGCGTGCGCTGCTCGGTCTGGCCGATCGTGTTCTGCGCTTCCTGCAGCTTCTTCTTGGTCTTGGCCAGCATCTCGCCGAACTTCTGGAACTCCGTCTTCACCGCGCCCAGCACCTGCCACACCTCGGCGCTGCGTCGCTCGAGCGCCAGCGTGCGAAAGCCCATCTGCAGGCTGTTGAGCGTCGCCAGCAGCGTGGTGGGCCCGGCCAGCATGATGCGATGCTCGTCCTGCAGCCGCTGCACCAACCCGGGTCGGCGCAGCGCCTCCGCATACAGCCCTTCGGTCGGCACGAACAGGATCGCAAAGTCGGTGGTGTGGGGTGCGGCCACGTACTTGCTGCGAATGCTCTTGGCCTCGGTGCGCAAGCGAGCCTCGATCGCGTTGGCGGCCGATTCCACAGCCGCCGGGTCGGCGCGCTCCTGCGCGTCGAGCAAACGTTCGTAGTCGTCGCGCGGAAACTTGGCATCGACCGGCAGCCACAGCGGGGCGCCATCTTCGCGCCGGCCCGGAAGACGGATCGCAAAGTCCACCCGCTCGCCGCTGCCCGGCACGGTTTCCACATGGCGCGCGAACTGTTCGGGCGTGAACACCTGCTCCAGCAGCGCCGCGAGCTGCACTTCGCCGAACATGCCGCGCGTCTTCACGTTGATCAGCACGCGGTTCAGAGAACCCACGTCGCGCGCCAGGCCCTGCATCTCGCCCAGACCCTTGTGCACCTGCTCGAGCCGCTCGGCCACCAGCTTGAAGCTCTGGCCCAGGCGCTGTTCGAGCGTGCTCTGCAGCTTCTCGTCGACGGTGGCGCGCATCTGCTCGAGCTTCTTCTCGTTGCCCTCTTGCAGCGACTGCAGGCGCGTCTCGACCGATTGGCGCATCTCGGCCTGGCGGCGCTCGTTGGTCTCGGACAGCAGGCGCAACTGCTCTGCCAGCACATCGCTCAGGCGGCGCAGCGCCGCGTCGGTGTTCTGCTGCGTTACCGCGAGCTGGCTGCGGAAGGAGTCGATCTGCTCATTCTGCGTGCGTGCGAGGTCACCGCTGTGCGTGAGCAGCACCTGCTGCAACGAGCCCAGGTCGACCCGCGAAGCCTGTGCCTGACGGCCGATCTCGTCACGCAGCTCGCGCTCGAGGCGTTCGATCGGAAGGCTTGGATCGGCGGGACGGCGCAGCGCGAGCCAGAACAGCAACGCCAGGTTCAGGGCCAGCAGCGCTGCGACGGTCCAATCGGGCATGGCGCGATTGTCTCAGGCGTGCACACGCCGCCATTCCCGCCGGCTCGGTCGCCGCGCGCTCACGCGACGTCCACGCGCAACGGTGCCAGCGCTTGCAACAGAGCACTCGGCAGCGTCGCGGGCCGGCGCGTCTGGCGATCGACGTACACGTGCACGAAGTGGCCCGACGCGGCACAGCTCGGCACGTCGTCGGCGAACAGTCCGATCTCGTAGCGCACGCTCGAGGTACCGACACGCGCGACGCGCACGCCGGCCTCGACGAACTGCGGGAACTGCAGCGGGGCGAAGAAGTTGCAGTGCGTCTCCACCACCAGTCCGATCACGGCGCCGGCGTGGATGTCGAGCGCGCCGCGCTCGATCAGATAACTGTTGACTGCGGTGTCGAAGAAGCTGTAGTAGACGACGTTGTTGATGTGGCCGTAGACGTCGTTGTCCATCCAGCGCGTCGTGATTCGCGTGAAGAACGGATAGGCATGGCGGGGCTCTACGGTCGGGCGTTCGGTCATCGGGAAACCTTCGTGCTTCGCACTGCGGTGCGAGCCCCTTCGGAGCGAGGCTGGTGAGGGCTCATGCGGCGGATTCTTTCATCGATCCGAACGCGTCCGCTTGCCTGCGCTGCCACGCCTCGAAGCTCGCCGCCGCTGCGCGCAGCGTGCGAAGGTGTACCGCCACCGTGGTGCGAATGTCGTGGCCGTAGCCGCCGGCCATCGTGATCGCCACCGGTATTCCACGTTCACGCAAGGCCGAGAGCACGCGGCGGTCGCGCTCGGCCAGCCCATCGTCGGTGAGCTTCAAACGCCCGAGCCGATCACCCTCGTGCGGATCGGCTCCGGCCAGGTAGAACGCCAAGCCGACAGGCACACCGCCCGCCAGGCGTCGCCACGCCGTGTCGAGCGCTCGATCCAGCGCAGCAAGATAGTCGACGTCGATGCAGCCGTCGTTCAACTCGACATCGAGGTCGCTGTGCGCCTTGCGCACCGGAAAGTTGCGGGCGCCGTGGAGCGACAACGTGAAGACGGTGGGATCCTCGGCAAAGATCGACGCCGTGCCGTCGCCCTGGTGCACGTCGAGATCGATCACCAGCACGCGAAACGATCGCCGCTGATGGCGGTGCACCTCGGCCTGCATCAAGCGCGCTGCGACCGCCGTGTCGTTGAACACGCAGAATCCGGCGCCGCGATCGGCGTGCGCATGGTGGGTACCGCCGGCCAGTTGCGCGGCCACGCCGTCGATCAGCGCAGCGCGGGCGGCGCACACCGTGGCACCAACCGAGCGGCGCGCCCGCTCGATCAGGGCCGGCGACCACGGCAGGCCGATCGCGCGTTGCATCGGCACCGGCAGCAGACCTTGGGTCGCATCGTGCACGTAGGCCGGATCGTGCGCCAAGGCGAGTTCGCCATCGGTCGCAGCAGGCGCCTCGCTCAGCTCGACGTCGGGGCAGGTTGTGGCCACGGCGTCGCGCAACAGTGCGTACTTCGACACCGGGAAGCGGTGCCCCGGCGGCAAAGGCAGCGTGAAGCGCTCCGAGCAAAAGGCCCGCATGGCGGGCGCATTGTCGGTTGGCCCAGGGCCGGTGACGGCCCGAAGGGGGTACCGTCCCGACCGGTAGAAAACCCTCTCTAGATTGTTGCAATGCAGCAAAGCGCGCTTGCATTCACGGGCTCGGCACCTATACTTCGGTTCATGTTGCAGTGCAGCAAGCGCTCAACAAGCCCGAAACCCCCACCTCCTGGAGATGCACATGATGACCGTTGAACAAGTGGTTGCTGCCAACAAGACCAACGTCGAGACGCTGTTCGGCCTGACCAACAAGGCTTTCGAAGGCGTGGAGCGCCTGGTTGAGCTGAACCTGCAAGTGGCCAAGGCCGCGATGAACGAGGCCGCCGAGGGCGCCAAGGCTGCTCTGTCTGTCAAGGACGCGCAAGAACTGCTGGCCCTGCAGGCCGGTCTGCTGCAACCGAGCGCCGAAAAGGCCGTCGCCTACGGCCGCCATGTGTATGACATCGCCGCCACGACCAACGCCGAAGTGGGCAAGGTTGCCGAGTCGCAGATGGCCGAGTTCCAGAAGAAGTTCCTGGCCGGTGTCGACACCGCGATCAAGAATGCTCCGGCCGGCACCGAAAGCGCCGTGTCGCTGGTCAAGTCGGCCATCGCCGCAGCCAACAATGCCTATGAGAGCGTGCAGAAGGCTGCCAAGCAGGCCGCCGACATCGCCGACGCGAACTTTCAAGCCGTGACCAACACAGCCGTGAAGGCCAGTCAGACCGCCACCAAGACCAAGCGCGGCTGACCTGATTTCATTTGAAAGGCTGGCCGGTTGAACCCGTGCCAGCTGGCAGCATCTGATGGTCGACAGCGACCGCAGGTGCTGTCTCGCTGACAGGTTGTCTCCTCGGTACCCCTCCAAAGGTACCTTCGGCCCGGTGGTTCGCCACCGGGCTTTTTTGTTGTCAGCCGCTGAGCTTCAGATCAGACAAGCATATCGATAAGAAAACAAAGTTCTTCCGCTGAATAAGCTGCGTCCCTAGAGTCCGGCACATTGCGCGCACAGAGTGGAGGTGCGGCGGCCGAGAAATCAGGGAGCAAACGTGGATTGGCTTGCCATCGCCAGCGGGTTTGGGGTCGGAGCCATCGTCGGACTCACCGGAGTCGGCGGGGGCTCGTTGATGACGCCGCTGCTGATCGGTGCCTTCAAGCTGAATCCTGCGGTGGCGATCGGCACCGACCTGTGGTTTGCCGCCATCACCAAGTCGGGTGGCGCCCTGGCGCACCACCGGCACGGCCACGTCGACTACCGGATCACCGGGTTGCTGCTTGCCGGCTCGGTTCCCGCATCGATCGCCACGATCGCCTGGATGCACTGGGTCGGAATGTCCAAGAGCGGCATGTCGACCCTGACCTGGTCGCTCGGCATTGCGCTGCTGCTGACGGCCATCACGGTGGCTTACCGCAGGGCGTGGCATGCGATCGGTCTCAAGCTCGAATCCTGGCTGCCCGATCGCCGGCGCCGCGTGGCCACCGTGCTGAGCGGCGTCACGCTCGGTGTGCTGGTCTCCCTCAGCTCGGTTGGCGCGGGTGCCATCGGCGCCACGCTGATCCTGTTGCTGTATCCGCGCCTGCAGGCCCAGCGCCTGGTGGGCACCGACATCGCGCACGCCGTGCCGCTCACGCTGGTGGCCGGCATCGGCCACGCCAGCCTCGGACACGTCGATTGGCAGCTGCTGCTCGCGCTGCTGATCGGCTCGCTGCCCGGCATCTGGCTCGGCGCGCAACTGACCAAAGCCATGCCCGAACGCCTGGTGCGCACGCTGCTGTGCGTGTCGCTCGTGACGGCCGGCATCAAGGTGATGGGCTGATTCCTCTATGTACGCATACACCGACTTCGACCGCCAGTTCGTGCACGCACGCGCGGCGCAGTTTCGCGACCAGCTGCGGCGCCACCTCGCCGGCCAGCTCGGCGAGGAGGAGTTCCGCCCGCTGCGGCTGCAAAACGGCTGGTACGTGCAACGCCATGCGCCGATGCTGCGGATCGCGGTGCCGTATGGCGAGCTGTCGAGCCGGCAACTGCGCCAGCTCGCGCGCATCGCTCGCACGCACGACCGCGGCTACGGCCACTTCACCACGCGGCAGAACCTGCAGTTCAACTGGATCCCGCTGTCGCAGGCGGCCGACGTGATGGACCTGCTGGCCGATGTCGACATGCACGGCATCCAGACCAGCGGCAACTGCGTGCGCAACATCACCAGCGACGCGCTCGCCGGCATCGCGCCCGACGAGGTGGTGGACCCGCGGCCGTACTGCGAGATCCTGCGCCAGTGGAGCACGCTGCACCCGGAGTTCGCGTTCCTGCCGCGCAAGTTCAAGATCGCCGTCACCGGCGCGCGCGAAGACCGTGCCGCGATCGGCTGGCACGACATCGGCTTGCAGCTGCTGAAAAGCGATGCCGGCGAGGTGGGCTTCAAGGTGCTGGTGGGCGGCGGCATGGGCCGCACGCCGGTGATCGGCACGGTGGTAGCCGACTTCGTGCCGTGGCAGCAGATCCTGGTGTTCATCGAGGCGATCCTGCGCGTGTACAACCGCTACGGCCGCCGCGACAACCTGTACAAGGCGCGCATCAAGATCCTCGTCAAGGCCGAAGGCGAGCGCTTCGTGCAGTCGGTGCGGCGCGAGTTCGCCAGCATCCTCGAGCGCGACGCCGGTGGCACCGAGCACCTGATTCCGCAGGCCGAGTTCGATCGTGTGGCCAGGCACTTCATGCTGCCGGACGGCGTGCAGGCCCGGCCCGGCGATGACGACATCACGCTCGCGGGCGACGTGCCGCTGGCGTACCAGCGCTGGCTCGAGCGCAACGTGCACGGCCACCGCCTCGAGGGCTACCGCGCCGTCACGCTGTCGCTGAAACGCGCGGGCCAGGCACCCGGCGACACCACCGACGCGCAGATGGATGCCGCGGCCGACCTGGCCGATCGCTTCAGCCACAGCGAGCTGCGCGTCACGCACGACCAGAACCTGCTTCTGCCATGGGTGCGCACCAGCGACCTGCGCCAGCTGTGGGAGGCAGCGCGCAAGACCAGCTTCGCCACGCCGAACATCGGCTTGCTCACCGACATGATCGCCTGCCCCGGCGGCGACTTCTGCGGGCTGGCCAATGCCCGCTCGATCCCGATCGCCGCCGCGATCAACGAGCGCTTCGACGACCTCGACACGCTGTACGACATCGGCGACATCGACCTGCACATCAGCGGCTGCATCAACTCGTGCGGCCACCATCACAGCGGCCACATCGGCATCCTCGGCGTCGACAAGGACGGCTCCGAGTGGTACCAAGTGACGGTGGGCGGCTCCGACGGCTCCACGCTGTCGGGCGCAGCGGTGCCGGGCAAGGTGATCGGCCCGTCGTTCGCGGCCGATGAAGTGCCCGACGTGATCGAGGCGCTGATCGACACCTATCGCGCGCAGCGCGCGCCTGCCGAGCGTTTCATCGACACCGCGCGCCGCATCGGCGTGCCGGCGTTCCGGGCCGCGGCCGATGCTGTGCGCCGCACCACGGCGCAAGCCGAAGCCACGGCCTGATCCAGCGAGTCCAGACATGCGATTCATCGATCCCGCGCAAGACCCGTGGCAAGCGCTGTCCGACGACGGCGCGCGTGCCGCGACCTCCTTGCTGCTCACGTACGAACAGTGGACCACCCGACGCGCCGATTTCGAGCGCACGCGGCCGCTCGGCGTGCTGGTGCCGAACACCGTCGACGTGGAGCTGCTGCACGACGACCTGCCGCGCTGGTCGCTGATCGCGCTGCAGTTCCCCAAGTGGACCGACGGCCGCGCCTACAGCCAAGCGCGTCTGCTGCGCGCGCGCCTGCGCTTCGGCGGCGAGGTGCGCGCCACCGGCGAGGTGCTGGTCGACATGCTGCCGCTGCTGCAGCGCAGCGGCTTCGACGCCGTGCAGATGCGCGCCGACCAGAGCGTCGCCGCCGCGCAGCGTGCGCTGCGCTTCTTCGCCGGCCACTACCAGGGCGACGTGCACGAAGCGCGCCCTGCGTTCGGCCGCCCGGCGCGGTGAGCGCCATGAACGCGATCCAACTCTACGCACGCCAGACGCCCGGCCATGCCGAGCGTGTGGCGCATGCGGTGGCGACGCTGCAGTCGGCGGCCACCGAACACGCCGGACGCATCGTGCTGGCCTCGAGCCTGGGCGCCGAGGATATGGTGCTCACCGATCTGATCGCGCGGCATCAACTGCCGATTGCGATCGGCACGCTCGAGACCGGCAAGCTGCACCCGCAGACGCTGGCCCTCGCGCAACGTGTGGAGCAGCACTACGGCCTGTCGATCGAGCGCCACCGGCCGCGCCAGGAATCGGTGGTGCATTTCGTGCGCACGAACGGCGACGATGCGATGTACCGCTCGGTCGAGTTGCGCAAGGCCTGCTGCGCGCTGCGCAAGCTCGAGCCGTTGCAGCGCATGCTGGCCGGCCGCACGGCCTGGGTCACCGGGTTGCGGCGCGAGCAGTCCGATGCCCGCGGCACGGTCCCGTTCTCCGAAGTCGACGAACACGGCCGCAACAAGCTCAACCCGCTGGCCGATTGGACGTGGCACGACGTGTGGCACTACATCGCCGCCAATGACGTACCGTACAACCCGCTGCACGACGAGTTCATGCCGAGCATCGGCTGCGAGCCTTGCACGCGCGCCATCGCCGTCGGCGAGGATTTCCGCTCGGGGAGATGGTGGTGGGAGGATCAAAGCGCCAAAGAGTGCGGCCTCCACGTCAAGCCTGACGGCGCGGTGTCGGCGATGCCGCTGCGCGCCCACAACAAGACTGCTCAGGGAGCTTCCGCATGAACGCCCGCGTCGATCTCGACCGCCTGTTGCCGCAAATCGACCACAGCCACCTTGACTGGCTGGAAGAAGAGGCGATCTTCATCCTGCGCGAAGTGGCCGCCACGTTCGAGCGGCCCGCGCTGTTGTTCTCTGGCGGCAAGGACTCGTGTGTGGTGCTCCACCTCGCCGAGAAGGCGTTCAAGCGCGTCGCGGCCGACGGCCGCTTCGCCGGCCGGCTGCCGTTCCCGCTGCTGCACGTGGACACCGGCCACAACTTCCCGGAGGTGATCCAGTTCCGTGACCAGCGCGTGGCCGAGATGGGCGAGCGCCTCGTCGTCGGCCACCTGGAGGACTCCATCCGGCGCGGCACGGTGCGCCTGGCCGATCCTCTGGAGTCGCGCAACGGCCACCAGAGCGTGACGCTGCTGGAGACGATCGACGAGCACCGCTTCGACTGCCTGATCGGCGGCGCGCGGCGCGACGAGGAAAAGGCGCGCGCCAAGGAGCGCATCTTCAGCCACCGCGACAGCTTTGGCCAATGGCAGCCCAAGGAGCAGCGCCCCGAGCTGTGGACGTTGTTCAACACGCGCATCCGCCCGGGCGAACACTTTCGCGCGTTCCCGATCAGCAATTGGACCGAGCTCGACGTGTGGCTGTACATCGCGCGGGAGAACATCCCGCTGCCGCCGATGTACTTCACGCACGAGCGTGAGGTGGTGCGCCGGCGCGGGCTGCTGGTGCCGGTGACGCCGGTCACGCCGCTGCAGCAGGGCGAACGCAGCGAACGTGCGCTGGTGCGTTTTCGCACCGTCGGGGACATGACCTGCACCTGCCCGGTCGAGAGTGCCGCATCGTCGGCTGCCGAGGTGGTGGCCGAAACCCTGACCGTCACGGTCAGCGAGCGCGGCGCGACACGCATGGACGATCGCACGTCGGATGCCTCGATGGAGCGGCGCAAGAAGGAAGGGTATTTCTGATGGCCGCCGTTCTCGAAACCCCCAACGTCGTCTCGCGAGCGTCGAGCACCGATCACCGCGCGCTGCGTTTCCTCACCGCCGGCAGCGTCGACGATGGCAAGAGCACGCTGATCGGCCGCCTGCTGTACGACAGCCGCGCGATCCTGGCCGACCAGCTCGACGTGCTGCACGCCAAGGCCGCCGGCGGTGCCGTGGACCTGTCGCTGCTCACCGACGGCCTGGAAGCCGAGCGCGAACAAGGCATCACGATCGACGTGGCGTTCCGCTACTTCGCCACGCGCAAGCGCAAGTTCATCATCGCCGACGCGCCGGGCCACGAGCAGTACACGCGCAACATGGTCACCGCCGCCGCCGGCAGCGATGCGGCGGTGGTCCTGGTGGATGTCACCAAGATCGATTGGTGCGCGCCGGTCGTGGAGCTGTTGCCGCAGACACGGCGCCATGCGCTGTTGGCGCAGCTGCTGCGGGTTCCGAGCATCGTGTTCGCGATCAACAAGATCGATGCCGTCGACGACCCGGCTGCCGCGTTCCGTGCCGTGCGCGGCGCCTTACAGCGCTTTGCGCGCGAGGCAAGGCTCGATGCGCTGGCCGGCATCGTGCCGGTCTCGGCGCTGCGCGGCGACAACGTCACCAAAGCTCTTGGCGCTTCGTGGTTCGACGGCCCCAGCTTGCTCGAACTGCTCGAAGACCTCCCCACCGCGCAGGAGCGCACTGACGGCCCGCTGGCGATGCCGGTGCAATACGTCGCGCGCGACAGCGGCGACGGCGCCGGCCACCAGGCGCGCACGCTGTGGGGCCGCATCGCGCGCGGCAACGTGCATGCGGGCGACACGGTGCAACTGCTGCCCGGCGGCCAGACCGCGCGCGTGCAGGAGCTGCGTCGCGCCGGCTCGCTGGTGGATGCGGTTTCGGCGGGTGAATCGGCCGGCATCGTGCTCGACCGCCAACTCGACGTGTCGCGTGGTGATTGGATCGCCGCACCGGGTGCGTTGCGCGAGGCCCAGCGCTTCGAAGCCACGCTGGCCTGGCTCGACACCGAGGCCGCGCAGCTTGGTCGACGCTATCTGGTGCGCCACGGCAACCGCTGGGTGCAGGCGCGCATCAGCGCCATCCGGCACCGCCTGGACATCCACACGCTCACGCCCACCGATGCGCACGAGCTGGCGGTGAACGACATCGGCGAGGTCACGGTCGAGCTGCAACAACCGCTGCCGCTGCAACCGTACGCGGAGAACCGCGTCGGCGGCGCGCTGATCGTGGTCGACCCGGCGAGCCACCGCACCAGCGGGGCCCTGCTGGTGCGCTGAAGCGCCGCGGTTGCCCGCACAATGGCGCCATGAACCGCAAGCAACCCGGCACGGTGGTGTTCGTGGGCGCCGGCCCTGGCGCCGGCGACCTGATCACCCTGCGCGGGGCACACCACCTCAAGCAGGCCGACGTGGTGCTGCACGACGCGCTCACCGATCCCGCCCTGCGCGAGTTGGGACCGCAAGCGCAGTGGATCCACGTGGGCAAGCGCGGCTACCGCGATTCCACCGTGCAGTTGGAGATCAACGCGTTGATGATCAAGCACGCCTTGCGTGGCGCGCGTGTGGTGCGCCTGAAGGGAGGCGATCCCAGCGTGTTCGGCCGCCTCGAGGAAGAGCTGCAGGCCTTGCAGGAGGCCGGCATCGACTCCGAGGTGGTGCCCGGCGTCACCGCGGCGCTGGCTTCTGCAGCGGCCACGCAACGCCCGCTCACGCGGCGCGGCGCTGGCCGCAGCGTGAGCCTGACGACGGCCGTCACCCAATCCGGCACCTTGCAGGCCGGACGGCACGCCGACACCGAGGTGTACTACATGGCCGGGCAGCGCCTGGCGGAGCTGTCGCGCCGCCTGCTCGCCGCAGGCTGGAGCGGCGACACACCGGTGCTGGTGGTGTCGCGCGCGCTGTGGCCCGACCAGATCGCCAGCGACCATACCGTCGCCACACTGGCCGCGGCCGGCGTGCTGCACAGCGCCCGGCCCGCGGTCGTCACGGTCGGTGTGGGCGCCACCCCGGCCTGCGTTCCCTCAAGGTCCGAGCAGGCTTCGAGTCCGGTGCCCTCCCACGAGCCTTAAAATCGACACGGATGCGCAGCGCCCGGCGGCTGCGCTGACCCGTTGCGGGCCGCCCGGTGCGACGCGAGCCCTTCCCCATTGAGCTTTCACACACCATGACCCACGTCGTCGTCGAATCGTGCATCCGCTGCAAATACACCGACTGTGTGGACGTCTGTCCGGTCGACTGTTTTCGCGAAGGCCCGAACTTCCTCACCATCGACCCGGACGAATGCATCGACTGCGCGGTGTGCATCCCCGAGTGCCCGGTCAACGCCATCATGCCGGAGGAAGACGTGCCAGCGCACCAGCAGCACTTCATCCAGCTCAACGCCGAGCTGGCGAAGAAGTGGCCGAGCATCACCAAACGCAAGGCCGCGCTGCCTGACGCCGATGAATGGAAGGATCGCAACGACAAGCTGTCCGAGCTGATCCGCTGACATGACCCCCTTGCTCGCGATGCTCGCGTCCCCCCGTGGGGGATCAGGCCTCTTCGGGCGGCCGGGCAAGGCCTGAGCCGATGAACACCGCCGTCACGCCGATCGAAACCGATGCCGTCATCATCGGCGCGGGTCCGGTGGGCCTGTTCCAGGTGTTCGAGCTGGGGCTGCTCGAGATCAAGGCGCACATCATCGACTCGCTGGCGCACGCTGGCGGCCAGTGCATCGAGCTGTACCCCGACAAGCCGATCTACGACATCCCCGCCGTGCCGGTGTGCACCGGCCGCGAGCTGACCGAGAGCCTGCTCAAGCAGATCGAGCCGTTCAAGGCCACGTTCCACCTCGGCGAAGAAGTGAGCGTCGTGCACAAGCGCGACGACGGACGCTTCGACGTGCAGACCAGCCGCGACACGCGCCTGATCGCCAAGACCATCTTCATCGCCGGCGGCGTGGGCTCATTCCAGCCGCGCACCTTGAAGGTCGAAGGGCTCGACAAACACCGCGACAAGCAGCTGTTCTACCGCGTGCGCGATCCGGCGTTGTTTGCCGGTAAGCGTATCGTCATCTGCGGTGGCGGCGACTCCGCACTCGACTGGGCGCTGAACTTCGCCGCCCCGGGGCCAAACCAGGCCGGCAGCGTCACGCTGGTGCACCGGCGCGACGGGTTTCGCGCCGCGCCGGCGAGCGTGGCGCGCATGCATGAGTTCGCGGCGGCCGGCCAGATGAAGTTCCAGATCGGCGAGGTCACGGCGTTCGAAGAGAACAACGGCCTGCTGTCCGCGGTGACGGTGAGCCATGCCGGCCAGCCGGTGGCCACGCTGCCGTGTGATGCGGTGCTGGCGTTCTTCGGCCTGAGCCCGCGCCTGGGCCCGATCGCCAACTGGGGTCTCAACATCGAGCGCAAGCAGATCCTGGTGGACACCGAGCGCTTCGAGACCAACGTGAAAGGCATCTTCGCCGTCGGCGACGTCAACACCTATCCCGGCAAGAAGAAGCTGATCCTGTCGGGCTTCCATGAATGCGCGCTGGCCGCGTTCGGCGCCGCGAGCTACGTGTTCCCCGACAAGCGCATCGCGCTGCAGTACACCACCACCAGCCCCAAGCTGCACAAGGTACTCGGCGTGGAGACCCCGGTGTTCGATTGATCACAACGCACGCAACACTGTTTTCAAGGCCCGCCGTGCGGGCCTTGTTTCTTGTCTTGCATAATCCGCCGCGCTGCGCGTAGTTTGCGCGCGGCTCTTCGCTAGGGGTGCTGGGCTCTTCACGAGCCCGGCTGAGACAGTCCCTTTGAACCTGAATGAGGTAATCCTCGCGCAGGGAAGCATGCTCCAGATGCGGCGCTCACGCCCGCTCTCTCAGTTTGCCGACCTGCCACATCGAACCGGAGTTCGACGATGGCAACACGTTCTCTCGTCCTCGCCATGGCCGCCGCAGCCGCGTGGCCCACTCTGGCGCAGGACACGCCGCAAACCGTGACCGTGACCGGCCGCGCGCCGCCGAGCGCCGCCATCGGCGGCTTTGACGACGTGCCGCTGTCGCGCGCGCCGTTCGGCGCGACCGTCTTCTCACCCACGGCGTTGACCGATGCCGGCATCACCAGCCTGGCCGACGTCACGCGCATCAGCGCCGGCGTCAATGATGCGTACAACGCGGTCGGCTACTGGAGCAGCTTCAGCGTGCGCGGCTACCGGCTCGACGAGCGCACCAATTACCGTCGCGACGGACTGCCGATCAACGCCGAGACGGCGCTTTGGCTCGGAAACAAGTCCGCGCTCGAGGTGCTGCGCGGCACCAGCGGCATCCAGGCCGGCGTGAGCGCACCGGGTGGCCTGATCAACCTGCTGGTGAAGCGGCCCAACGGAACGCGCCGCGTGGCGACACTCGGATTCGAGGAGAGCGGCACCCACCAACTTGCACTCGACCTCGGCGACCGGGCAGGACCCGATGGTGCGATCGGCTGGCGCATCAACGCCGAGCACGAACGGCTCGATCCGCTGTTGCGCTCCTCACGCGGCAAGCGCCAGGGTCTTGCCGCGGCGCTCGAATGGCGCCTTGGAGCCGACGCGCGCCTCGAGGCCGAAGTGGAGCTCAACCGCCAATCGCAACCCAGCCAAGCCGGCTTCAGCCTGCTGGGCAACACCGTGCCCGATGCAGACACGATCGACCCGCGCCTCAACCTCAACAACCAGCCGTGGTCGCTGCCGGTGGTTTTCAGCGGCCGCACCGCGTCGCTGCGCTGGACGCAGCGGCTGGCACGCGACCTCAACTTCGTGGCGCATGCGATGACGCAGCGCCTGCGCACCGACGATCGCATCGCGTTTCCGTTCGGCTGCTCGGCCGAGAACAACTTCGATCGTTACTGCAGCGACGGCAGCTTCGACCTCTACGACTTTCGCAGCGAGGGTGAGCGCCGTCGCAACGAGGCGGTCGACCTGAGCCTCGGCGGCCGCTCGATGCTGTGGACGCGGGAGCACCGCTGGCGCGCCGGCGTGCTGTGGTGGCGCCAGCAGGCCGACCTGCCGCCGCAGGCGTTCAATTTCGTCGGCGTCGGCACGATCGACGGCAGCACCGTGCTGCCGTCAGACCCCACGCTCTCAGGCGGCAGCGCGCGCGACCAGCGCCACACCGAGTGGTACCTGCGCGACCAATGGGTCCTGACGCCCACGGTCAACCTGTGGCTGGGGTTGCGCCACACGCGCATCGAGAGCACCGACAGCGGCAGCGCCGCGATCGAAGGCGTGTCGCAGACCTTCACCACGCCATGGGTCGCCGCGTCGCTGCAGCTCGACCCGCGCACCCTGGTGTACGCCAGCGCCGGCCAAGGCATCGAGACCACGGTCACGCCCAACCTGCCCACGTACGAGAACCCCAACCAGCCGCTGCCTGCCTTGAAGAGCCGGCAGCTCGAAGCGGGCATCAAACACGACGCGGGCCCGGTGGCGCTGAGCGCCATCGCGTTCGACATCCGCAAACCGCTCTTCAGCGACCTGTGCCCGGCGCTGTGCACGCGCGTGCTCGACGGCCGGCAGCGGCATCGAGGCGTCGAGTTCGACGCCACCTGGCGCCAGGGCGCCTGGACCGTAGAGGGCAGCGCGACTGCCCTGAAAGCCCGGCGCGAACGTTCGCAAGACCCGGCCGACGACGGCCGCAAGCCCACCAACGTGCCGGAACGCAGCCTGAGCGCGCAGGCGAGCTACCAACTCCTCGCGTTGCCCGAGCTGACCCTGACGGCCGGGGTCAAGCACGAGGGCTCGCGCATCGTGCTGCCCGACAACTCGGCCGGCATTCCGTCGTGGACCACGCTCGACCTCGGCGCCCGCCTGGTGCAGCGCAAGGCCGGCACCACCCTCACCTGGCGGCTGGGTGTGGAGAACGCCACCGACAAGCGCGCCTGGCGCGAGTCGCCCTACCAGTTCAGCCACGCCTACCTGTACCCGCTGGCACCGCGCACCTGGCGGGCATCGGTGCAGGCGGCGTTTTGAACCGGGAGCCGCCGCGTGGCAACGAAGGGAGCCGAAGCCGCGCTCGTTATAATCGCGCGCTTTCCCTTCCCCGATAGCTCAGTCGGTAGAGCGCCGGACTGTTAATCCGTAGGTCCCTGGTTCGAGCCCAGGTCGGGGAGCCAAAAACACAAAGTAGAAGAACAGCTTAGACGACTCGAGCAAGCCGGCCACCGTGCCGGCTTTGTCTTTGGTGCCACTCTGGTGCCACTTTCGCGCGTCAATGGCAGCGTTGTATCAACGCTGCAGCGTAGCCATTGCAAAGTCGCCCTGGCCCCAGCGGTCATCGACCTGCATGACGGATTCGGCCTGTATTTGGTCGGTTCGACGAACCGCTGCCCCGGATACGCTTGAACCACCACGTTCCACATGCGAGGCCTTTCGGTGCACGGCACTGCGTTCGACGAGCACGACGCAATCTCTGACTCACGGGGCGTCGAGTTCTTGCGGATCACTGCCGTTGTGGCTCGCACGGGTCTGGGCCGCTCAACGATCTACCGCTTGATGGCGGAGCGCAAGTTTCCGACGCCGGTGCGCCTCGCGGCCCGCGCGGTGGGATGGCGCAAGAGCGATCTCGACCGCTGGGGTGAAACGCGGCCGACCGCGTCGCACTGAGCGACGCGGAACTGCATCAATTCAGCAGCGATTTGATGAGAAGACCGCTGGCCAACGCGATCACTACCCACCGACCCCAACGCCAGGTCGTGAACCAGTAGCGCTCGTTGTTGAGCACCGCGCGAACCAGGCGCTCGCACGCGAACAGCGCGGCGACGCCGATCACCACCGCACCGACGACACCGCCGTCCACAGGCAGACTCGCGACGAGCGCAATCCAAATCGCGGGCCAGAGAACAGCGTCAAGTGCTGCAAGCCACCTGCGCCCGAGCCATTGCGGCGCGCTGGGCCGTGCACTGCGAAACAGCACAAACACCATCGGATCTTCTGCCGGCGTATGCGTGTCATTGTCCACTGCACGTCGCGCTTGGCAAGCCTGGCTTCATTCGGCACGGTAACAAGAACAGTCGACGTGGCGTGGCACATAACCATGATGTCGTGCAGCGCTTGACATCATCGATCGCGGCGACTATCAATGCGACTGTCCACAGGCGAGTGCATATCCTGTGGATCGGACGGGGGTAGTCGGCACCGCATCCGGCGGTGTCGTGGAGATCGGATGCCGCAATGGACATCGCCCGCCCTGTCCAGTCATCAACTCTCCAGGTCGCGTGCCCGCACTGCGGCCACGTCGAGAGCGATGACTATGACGTTCTAGACAGCGACCGTGTCGTTGAACTGCGCTGCGTCGAATGCCGGAGTGCATTCGCCTTGGCAGTGATGGCGTGCACCGCCTGCGGTGACGAGTGCCTGTTCAGTTGGCGTGAGAGGCCGGGAAACGATCGCCTGGCCGGCCTTCGCTGCCCGGTCTGTGGCCGCCCGTATCACGACCATGAGACGCTCCCCGCTGCGGCAGCCCACTCCGCATAAGCCAGGCTGCGCGACGCTGCGCAGCGAAGACGGCGCGATCGAGTTCACGCTGGGCCGGACGCCGAACGGCGTGGTCGTGGAGCGAATCTCGATGCGCGGTGAAGCGGCGCGGGTCGTCCAGACTGTCTTGTTCACCGATGGCGACAGCTTCGAGCGCTGGTGCGATACCGACGTCACGCGCTTCGAACACCCCATGCTCTATGTCAACCTCAAACGGGACGGTGGAGCCCTGTTCGGACGCAGCATCGGTTGAGCCATCGCCGCTGCTCAAGATCACCTCAGAGAAGGGGTACTTCGCGCGGGTAAGCGAAGTCGTGAGCCGCATCCCGCAAGCCCTTGGCGAGGCCGCAGCGCTCGAGCTGCTATCCGAAGGCGCGAAACGCCTTGGCGCCGAGGTGGCCGCGTTTGTCAGCTTCGTCCGCGACGACGGGTCGCACGAGTCGTATCGGTTTCTCCTGGCGTGCGACCCCGTGTGGTGCCACGAGTATGAACGGCATGCCTGGTATGCCAACGACCCTTGGCTTGCCTATTGCCTCGGCCATTCGGAGCCCATCTTGGCCAGCGAAATCCCGCTCGGCAACAAGAGCCAGCGGGCTGTGGCCGACCTTGCATCGCGGTTCGGCTTCACCTCGGCGGTGGTCGTCCCGGCTCCATCGAGCGGCGGGCTCAGCCGTGTGGGCGTGCTTTGCCTGGGTTCGCCCATGCCAGGCTACTTTGAATCCGACGGCTTCATGGCGGTGAAGATTGCCTCGCGCAGCCTGGCGATGGAACTTCACGAGTGGTGGATCGGCCGCATCAAGCGCGAGCTGATCGCAAACGCCGGCATCACCGAAGACGACCTCGCTCTCCTGCGGCACGAACGCCTCGGCCATTCCACCAAGGCGATCGCGTTGGAGCTCGCAACGTCGGCGAGTGCCATCGACTCGCGATTCAAACGCATCAATCAGAAGCTCGGTGTGCCCAATCGCAAGGCCGCCGCGAACCTGGCCGCGGAGTACGGCCTCATCTGAGATCCAACTGATCGGGAGCCAGAGATGCAAAGTCAGATCACCTTCGCCGCGGGATACCTCGCAGTCTTTCTGATGCCTGCGCTTCTCGCGCTGGGGGTATGGGCGCATCGCCCGTATCTGGCCTTCGGCACCGCGTTGCTCATGTTTCCGTTGGCACGTGCCGTGTTCGGCGGGTTCGATCGAACCGAACCCGTCCTGTGGGACGAGCGCATTGCGACCGTGCTCCATCGGTTGCCCGTCGCGTATGGCGGCGCACTACTCGCTGCGATGCTCGTCGTGGTTGTGCTGCTGAGCCTTGGCTGGGTCGACACGGCTGCCTCGGCGGTCGGTCTTGGGCTGAGCCTTTGGATGACGTTGCTCTTTGCCACCTGTCCAGCACACGAGCTGGTTCATCGTCGCAATCGGGTTGAAGCCAGCACAGGCTGGCTGATTGCCGGGCTCGCGGGATACCCTGCCCTGGGCCTCGAACACCTGACTCACCATGGCCGCTACGGCGACACGCAGAACGCCGAGTGGCCGAGAGTCACCGAGTCGGTGTGGCACTTCGCAGCGCGGCGCATGCGAAGAGTCAACTTCGAGGCGTGGACGCTTCTCTTGCAGGGCGACAGGCGCTCCACTCTGGCGCGACGCCAACTGATAGCAGCCATGGTCGTGACCGTGCTCATGGCAACAGCGTTCACGGTCGCCGCAGGGCCGACCGGACTGTTCGCGTATGCCGGTGCCGTGTTGGGTGTCCACTTCGGATTCCAGGTCATCACCTACCTGCAGCACTGGGGCCTTGGCGATGACAGCGTCGACGGAAGCGCCCAGAAGCAACTGGCATGGGAGGACGACTGCCGGTTCCAGGCGTGGATCACGCTGCACATCAGCTTCCACCAGGCGCACCACTCGGCCTCGCGCGTGCCGTACTACCGCGTTGTGCTCGAACCCGACTCACCCCGCCAGCCCGCCGGCTATGTCTTGCTGATGTTGCTGTGCTTGTTCCCGGGCCTTTGGCGCAGACTGATGCGACCCGTGCTCGACGAGTGGAAGCGTCACCCCCGTCAAGTGCTTTCGCCCGGCCGACGGTTGACCTGCTTTTCGCTCTACAGGGGGCGAACGACCGCGGCCTAGTACTTGCCGCCGATCGGTACTCGAGCGTCAAGAGAAGACTGATCTCGGACGCTCGAGGTCACTTAGCTGAACGACCGCTGATGCCCAGACCAGTCGTTCATAGCCTTGCCACGCCCATGTCCGATTCACACTCGTGAGCGGACATTCAGCTGTACAGGGATCGCGAGCGCAGAGGCGAACCCGCCCAACGGCTGCTGTCATCGTCCTTGAGCGCGCGCCACCGGACCCTTTGCGGCCACTCACGGCTGTTGTGCACAGGCGAAAGCCGACACCAAAGGTCGAGGTCTCACCGTCACGCTTTTTTGCAGGGAGCGCCATTTGCCCGAATCGGAAGGCGGGGCCAACGCCATCGCACACGAGGAAAGTTAGGGCCATGTCTGCGACTCATCCCAATAGCCAAAGCGCCCACTCGATGATGAAGATGGGCTGGAGCCGCTTCTTCGCGATGATCGCCACGTCGACAATCGTGATGTATCCGCTGATGTACCAACTGGTCTACAGCACGGATCACGCCACGTTCAGCCTGACGCGACTGGTGTCGTCGGTCGTGATGGGCTGCGTGATGGCAGTCATCATGCTGGCCTTCATGTGGAAGATGTATGCCGGGCCAGCGACGAAGCTGGCGATTCTGGTCGGTTCCATCGTGCTCGGCGTCGTCATCCTCGCGCTCAACCGCCAGCAAACGCTGATCGGCGATATCGACTTTATGAAGTCGATGATTCCGCACCACTCGATCGCCATCAACAACGCACGCAAGGCCGATATTCGCGACCCACGAGTGCGCAAGCTGGCCGACGAGATCATCCGCGGGCAGGTCAAGGAAATTGCCGAAATGAAGCTGCTCGTGGGCGACATCGAGAAGAACGGTGCGCGCGGGTCGGTGACCCTGCCGTCAAGGACTGCCGAGCTGACGCCGGATATGAAGCCGGACATCGACCAGGCTGTCGGTAAATGAAACTAATGGCGGGGTATCGGTCTAGATTGCATGTCGCCGAGAAGGAAATTGCGTCAGCCGGACATCGGTCGTCGAAGGCTGACCGCTTCTGGCCGATAGCCCGCATCCCGCACCTGGCTCCTAGTGGAACGCGGATTGCTGTCGGAGAGCCTGCAAGATTGGCCATCAACCAGTGCTAGGTTCAATTTGTACCGCCGACGCAGTGAGAAAGACCTGCACCCACGCGTAGACGGGATCGGCTTGTTTTTCAGTTCCTTCGGGATGCCGGGCTTCGATGTTGCAAGGCTGGCGTCGACATTGGCTGCAACGATGGGTGTTGGCGGTCGTCCTTGCAACGTTCATCCCGGTGGGTTGCGCGACCGCCGCATGCCAGGGTGCCTGCGCATTGGAGCAACGGCCGCAGATGCAGCGAGATCGTCCAGACATGCACGCAGAGGGCCCATGCAGGCTCGGATGAATTGAAGCATCCGGCCAATCACCTGCAGCACCCCGGTGCCTGCCATCTGGCAGCGGTTCCCTCGGTTGCCAATTCCACATGCGTCGAGCCTCGGTTCGAGCGCGCCTTCACGTGGCCCACTGCGGTCCCCACACTGCACTCATCGTGCATTTGGCCGCCGCCCAAGCAGAAGCCACGAGCCTGAGCCTCACTCTCACCGAGACAGCCACCTTCGCAGCGGCCCGCATGGCGGTGAGCCAACGCGAATGGATTGAACCGCACTTGAACGAAGGAGAATTTCGATGGCTCACCAAGTGAACCGATCGTGCATCGACGCCTGCAATGCGTGCGCCGATGCCTGTGACCATTGCGCAGCTGCTTGCCTGCAGGAGCGCGACGTCCAAGCGATGGTCCGCTGCATCTCGCTGGACATGGACTGCCCGGCCATCTGCCGTCTCGCTGCAGGGTACATGGCCCGCGGCAGCGAGTTGCGAAGCAGCTGTGCCAGCTGTGTGCCCAGGTCTGCCGGGCTTGTGGCGAGGAATGCGCCAAACACCCGATGGACCACTGTCAAGCGTGCGCCAAGGCATGCATGACATGCGCCGACGAGTGCCGACGCATGGGCGGCGCCTGAGATTCACAGGCGGTCGTCACCCAAGATCTCGTGGCGCCATCGTGGCGCCACGAGTCTCTGTGCTCGCTTTTTCCGCCGGGCCTCGCCCATTGTTGTTCTGCGGCTCAAAACAAACAATCGCCAGCACACCAAACAAACAATCGGCTCTGACTACTCTCGCATCGCACCTTCAGCGCGGTGCACGCTCCGCATCCAAGCAACAAGGCCGCCGTGCTCGAAGCCTTGAGGCTTTGCTGGGTGCGCCGCGCGAACGGGCCTTGCACCGCGCTTCCCAGTCGTCCTTTCGAGTCCCGCGCCCGATCCCTGACCTGCAGCGCCACCCGACAACTTGCTCAGGATCGGGCAGTCGGCCCGATCGTCACCTTCACAGCCATCCGCGATCTCCTGCAGGGCTGCCTTCATCTGCGCCATCTCGGCCATCTTGCGGTCCAGCTCGGCAATGTGCCCGGTGGCCACCGCCTTCACGGCGCGGCTGTGCCGAGCCGTGTCGGCCCACAGGCCGAGCAGGTTCTCGATCTGCTTGATCGAGAAGCCGATCGATCGCGCCTGGCGGATGAAGCGCAGCATCGCCACGTCGCGCGCGCTGTACTGACGGTAGCCGGAGTCGCTGCGGCTGGCCTCCGGGATCAGCCCGAAACCCTCGTAGTGGCGGATCATTTTGGCGGTCAAGCCGGCGGCCTGAGCGGCCTGGCCGATGTTCATCGGGTAGCCCATCGTCGTCTCCTGGGAGCGGATGGGCGCACTGTCAACCTTGCCATGATGGCAAGGTCAACCCCTTTCTCGCGAAAGGGCCGAGCCGGTCGATTGCCGCGGTATTCGGCGGCACCCACCGGGCTCAGGCCGCAGTCCCGAGCGCCCGCAGCACCGCCACCAGATGCTGGCGCTGCAGAGCCAGACCTTGCGCCAACGCCGCCTGGGCCTGCCGGGCGCTGCGCTGCGCGTCGAGCAGCTCGAGCAGGTCGCCGGCGCCCGCCTCGTAGCGCACGCGGGCGAGCCGCTCGGCGGTGGTCGAGTGGATCGAGCGCTGGTGCAGCGTGCCGAGCTGCAGTTGCGCCTGCCGGTAGCGGGCCAGCGAGCTCTCCACCTCTTCGAGTGCCAGCAGGATGCGTTGGCTGTAGGCAGCGAGCGCCTCGCGCTGCTGCGCCTTGGCTTCGACCAGCCGGGCGTCGATGCGCCCGTAGTCGAACACAGGCAGCGACACCGCCGGTGCGACGAACCACGAGGCGCTGGCCGCGCTGCCGAGGCCGGTGGCCGAGCCGGCGACGAAGGCGAGCAGGCCCGTCACCGAAACGCGTGGCATGAACTCTGCGCGGATCGCCGCCACGTCGAGCGCGTGGGCGCGCAGCGCCGCCTCGGCCTCCGCGATGTCGGGCCGCTGCGCCAGCCACTGCGACGGCTCGGGCACCGCGACCGGCACGCGCGCCGGGTCCACACCGCGTTGCGGCGGCAGCTGGAACTCCGACGGCGACGTGCCGAGCAGCACCGCCAGGCGATGCGTCGCCACCGCGGCGGCCGCCTCGTGCAGCGGCACGTCGGCCTCGGTCGCCGCCAGGTCGGCGCGCGCACGGGCGTCGTCGATTGGCGCCACCATCCCGCCGCGCGCGCGGCGCTGCACCAGGTCGACGGTGGCGCGGCGGTTTTCGATCAGCGATTGCGTCACCTGGAGCTGTTCGCGCTCGCCGATCCACGCGAAGTACGCCTGCGCGATCTCCGCGCTCACCGCCAGGCGCAGCGCAGCCGCCTGCGCTTCGGACACCTGCACCCGCGCGCCCGCGGCGGCGGACTGCGTGCGCAACCGGCCGAACAGATCGGCTTCCCATTGCAGATCGAGACCGACGCTGGCGGTCTCGACGCGGCGTTGCGCGCTCGACAGGCCCGGCGCCTCGTGCGCGCTGGCCTGCGCCTTCGACGCCTGTGCCCGCACGCTGCCCGACGGTCCGAGCGCGGCGCGGCTGCCGGCCGCCAGCGCGCGTGAGCGCTGCACGCGCTCGCCGGCCTGCACGAGATCGAGGTTGGACTGCAGACCGCGTTCGATCAGTTGCGACAGCACCGGGTCATCGAGTGCCAGCCACCAAGACTGCTGGTTGGCCGCCTGCTGCGGCAGACCGTGCGCCTGGCTGAAGCCGTGCGGCAGCGCCGGCGCGGGGACCTGCACCTCCGGCAGCGACGAGCAGGCGGCCACCAACGCAGCGACCGATGCCAACAGGGTGTTTCTCAAAGTACGCATGGTGCGCTCCTCATTGCACCTGCGCAGCGGCGCCGACCGGGACGGTCGTGCTCCGGCGCTGCAGCAGGACGTAGAACATCGGGGTGAAGACGACGCCGGCCAGCGTGACGGCCAGCATGCCGGCGAAAACGGCGATCCCCACGGCCTGGCGCATCTCGGCGCCCGCTCCGCTGGCGAACACCAGCGGCAGCACGCCCATCACGAACGCCAGCGAGGTCATCAGGATCGGCCGCAGCCGCAGCCTGGCGGCTTGCACCACGGCGTCGATCGCCGAGCCGCCCTGCTGCTGCAGCCGGCGCGCGAACTCGACGATCAGGATCGCGTTCTTCGTCGCCAGACCGACCAGCACGACGAACGCGATCTGCGTGAACAGGTTGTTGTCGCCATCGGTGAGCCACACCCCGGCGAGCGCACCGAGCAGCACGGTCGGCACGCTCGCCAGCACCGCGAGCGGCAGGCTCCAGCTGCCGTACATCGCGGCCAGGATCAGGAAGGCCAGCGCCACCGCGAGCGGAAAGACGAGCAGGCCGCTCGAGCCCTCGCGCTGCTGCTGGTGCGTGAGGTCGGTCCACTCGTAGCCGAAGCCGGCGGGCAGCTCGCGCGCCAGGATCTCGCCCATCGCGGCGATCGCGTCGCCCGAGCTGAACCCGGCTCCCGGTGCGCCGGACAGATCGGCCGACGGATAGGCGTTGTAGCGGCTCACCGGATCGGGCCCGACCGCGGGCCGCACGCTCACCAGGGCCGACAGCGGCACCATCACCCCTTGCGTGTTGCGCGTCCACAGGCGCGACACCGCATCGGCGTCGATGCGGAAGGCCGCATCGGCCTGCACGTTCACCTGCCAGGCGCGGCCCAGGTGGTTGAAGTCGTTGACGTACAGCGAGCCGAGGTAGACCTGCAGCGCCTCGGCGACGGCCGACAACGGCACGCCGAGCGCCTTCGCCTTCTCGCGGTCGACGTCGAGCGCGAGCCGCGGCACGTGGGCCTGGTAGCCCGAGAACAGGGCGGCGACGCGCTGGTCCTTGGCCGCAGCGGCCATCACCCTGCCCAGCGCCTCGTTCAGCGCTTCGGGGCCGCGTTGCGCGCGATCCTGGATCTGCAGCTTGAAGCCACCGGTCACGCCGAGCCCGGGCACCGGCGGCGGCGGAAAGATCGCGGTGAAGGCTTCGTCGATGCCGCCGAAGCGGCCGTTCAGCGCACCGGCGATCGCGCCGGCGGAAAGTGCCTTGTCCTTGCGCTGCTCGAACGGGTCGAGCATCGCGAACACCACGGCCGCGCTCGGGCTGTTGACGAAGCCGTTGATCGACAGTCCCGGAAACGCGACCACGCTCTCGACACCGGGCTGTTCCAAGGCGATGCGGGTCATCTCGCGCGTCACGACCTCGGTGCGGTCGAGCGACGCGCCGGGGGGTAGCTGAACGATGCCGACCAGGAAGTACTTGTCCTGCGACGGCACGAAGCCGCCCGGCACCACCTTGAAGCCCCACACGGTGGCCGCGGCCAGCGCGGCGTAGAGCACGAGCAGCCGCCCCGTGCGACGGATACCGATGCGCGTGAGCACGCCGTAGCGCGCCGCCGCGGCATCGAACGCGCGATTGAAGCCGCCGAGCCAGCGGGCCAGCCCGCGCGGCGCATCGTCGGCGGGGTGCGGCTTCAACAGCAGCGCGGCCAACGCCGGGCTCAGGGTCAGCGAGTTGACCGCGGACAGCACGGTGGAGATCGCGATCGTCAGGGCGAACTGCTGGTAGAACTGGCCCGACAGGCCGCCCATGAAGGCGGTCGGGATGAAGATCGCGGCCAGCACCGCGGTGATCGCGACGATCGGGCCGGTGACCTCGCGCATCGCGGCCAGCGCGGCGTCGCGTGGCGAGCGGCCGTTGCGCAGGTGCCGCTCGACGTTCTCGACCACCACGATGGCGTCGTCGACCACGATGCCGATCGACAGCACTAGTCCGAACAGCGACAGCGTGTTGAGCGAGAAGCCCGCCAGCTGCATGACCGCCAGCGTGCCGACAAGCGACACGGGCACGGCGACGATGGGAATCAATGCCGCGCGCCAGCTCTGCAGGAACAACAGCACCACCAGCACGACTAGCAGCGCCGCTTCGCCGAGCGTGCGCAGCACGTTGCCGATCGACGCCTTGACGAAGATCGTCGGGTCGTAGGCCACGCGGTGCTCGATGCCGTGCGGGAACTCCCTCTGCAGCGCCGCCATCGCCGCGCGCACGTTCGCCGCCACCTCGATCGCGCTGGCAGCCGGGTCCTGCACGATCTGCAGCGCGACCGCGGGCTGGTTGTCGAGCAGGCTGCGCAGCGCGTACTGGCTGGCGCCGAGTTCGATGCGCGCCACGCTCTTGAGTTTGAGCTGCTCGCCGTGGGCGCCGGTGCGCAAGACGATGTCGCCGAAGGCATCGACCGACGTGAGGCGGCCGGTCACCGACAACGGCAGCTGCTGCGCGGCCCGCACGTCGGGCGGCTGGCCCACCGAACCGGCGGCGACCTGCATGTTCTGTTCGCGGATCGCCGACACCACGTCGCCGGCCGTGAGCTCGTGCGCCCGCATGCGATCCGGATCGAGCCAAACGCGCAGGCTGTACTCGCCGGCGCCCCACACGGTCACGCTCTGCACGCCGGGGACTCGCAACAGCGTGTCGCGCACGCCGAGCTGGGCGAAGTTCGACAGGTGCAGCAGGTCGTAGCGCTCGCCCGGCGACACCAGGTGCACCACCATCAGCATGTCGGGCGCGACCTTCTCGCTGACGATGCCCAGGCGCTGCACTTCGGCCGGCAGCCGCGGCAGTGCGCGCGCGACGCGGTTCTGCACCTCGGTCTCGGCACGCGCCGCGTCGATGCCTTGGGCAAAGGTCAGTCGCAGGTTGTAGCGGCCGTCGCCGGTCGACTGCGAGCTCATGTACTGCAGGCCGCCGAGCCCGGTGAGCTCGGTTTCCAGCGGCGTGGCCACCGTCTCGGCGATCACGTCGGGGTTGGCACCGGGGTACGCTGCGCGCACGCTCACCGTGGGCGGCATCACGTCGGGGTACTCGGTCAGCGGCAGCCGGCCGATGCTCGCCAGCCCGGCGAGCACCGTCGTCAGTGACAGCACGATCGCGACGATCGGCCGGTCGATGAACAAGCGTGCGAGTTTCATGGCAGACCTTTCAGGATTGAGCCGGCTTGGACGCAGCGGCTTGCGCCGCGGGTGGCGCGTCCATCGCGGTCGCCTGCGGCTGGACGGTGACGCCTGGTCGGGCCCGCATCAGCCCGGAGACGACGACACGCTCTCCCGCCCTCAGGCCGGAGGTGATGACTCGCAGGCCGTCGTGCAGCGCGCCGACGGTCACCGGCCGGTACTCGACCGCGTCCTTCTCGTTGACGACGAGCACGTAGCGGCGCCCTTGGTCGGTGCCGATCGCCTTGTCCTGCACGAAGAGCGCGGGTGACGCATCGCCGGTCACCAGCTGGGCGCGCACGAACTGACCCGGCATCAACTGCACGTTGGCGCCGTCGAGGCGCGCACGCAGGCGAAGCGTGCCGGCGCCACCCGCGACCTCGTTGTCGGCGAAGTCGATCGGCGCGATGCCGAGCTCGCGGCCGCTGCGTGCGTCGAGCACCCTGGCACGCCACTTCGAGGTGTCGCGTGCGGTGCCGAGTCGCTCCAGCAGAGCCGGCTCGGCGACGTCGAAGTGCAGGTGCAGAGGCGAAACCGAAACCAGCGTCGCGAGTGGCGCCTGCGACGCTCCGGCGCTGACGTAGTTGCCCGTCGTCACGAGCGCGCGCCCGATGCGGCCGCTAATCGGCGCTCGCACCAGCGCGAACTCGCGGTCGAGCATCGCGGCCTGCACCGCGGCTTGCGCGGCAGCGCTGCGCGCTTGCGACTCGGCATACGCGGCGGCGCGCCGCTCCAGCTCTTCGGCGGCGATGGCCTGCTCGGCAGCCAGTTGCCGCGCGCGCTCGGCCTCGCCCCGGGTCAGCGCCACGCGGGCATCGGCCAGCCGCAGTTCTGCACGGGCGCGCTCCAGCGCGGTGTCGAAGGGTCGCGTGTCGATGCGGAACAGCGGCTGACCCGCCCGCACGATGTCGCCTTCCTTGAACAGGACGGCGTCGATGTGACCTGCCACCCGCGGCCGCAGCTCCACACGCTGCGACGATTCGATCCTTCCCACATGCGTGGAGGCTTGCTCGACGGCGCGTTGCAGGACGGGCGCGACGACGACCGTGGGCGCGGGCGGCGCCGCAGACGACGTGGCGGCGGACGCCGGCGCGACGGCCGGCTCGCAGGCCACCAGCACCGCTGCAGCGAGCAACGAGACGGCGGCAACAGAGGCGATCCGGGCCGCAGCCGGCAAGGTCGCTTCACGTGGGGAACGCATGGCAGTCATTGGGGACTCCTCGTTGAAAGTGGTTGCGATGCTCGACATTGCCGTTGTGGGAAGGTCAACGTGGCGCGTGACGGGTCACGCGGCACGGGTGCGCCAGGCGCCGATGGCTGCGGCCGTGCCGGAGATGGTGTTGGCCGCGATCTGCCACCAGGAGTCATAGGCCACCGCGTTGACCATCCACAGGGCATTGACGAGCACCATTGCCATGCGCATTGCGGCACCGCGCATGTAGAACATCGCGTACGTGCCGACCAGTGAGCCGATCGCCGGGAACAGCGTGTCGAGCCCGTTCCACGTGAGCCCCGCAATGAGCAGCGTGGCCGTGACGACGGTGGCGAACGCAGCCACCTTCCATCGTCCGGGCCGGTCGTGCAGGGCCGCGGCGCCGATCTGGCGCCCCACGCTCAGAGCGCTCAACGCGGCGGCGCTCAACGCCCCCATCAGGAGGTTGTTCAGCGCCCACAGCGCCGATGCCCACCCGGAGGTCTTCAGCAACGTGCGGTCGCTCGGCCGGACCAGCGCGCTGACGTTCAGGGACAGCGCGAGGAGTCCGGTGGCATCGATGATGTGTTGGGACAGCATGGCGGCTCGGCCTTCGATGGTTGTGTCGGTGTCGCGATCTCGTCGGTTCGACGTCGCGACGGGGCCGAAGCGTTGGCTTTCCCGTTGTGGGAAGGTCAATGGCGCCCGCGGTTCAGCCGCATCCTTGACATTCCCATGATGGGAAGGTCGACATTGCGTTCACCCGGGCGGTCGTGCCCGCAACCGACAGGAGTTCTCGCTATGAATCACGCCGCCCGCCATGCGATGCACCACCCGCACCACGAACGCTCTCACGCGAAGTCGCAGGCCTCGAGCCTGAACCGCACCGCGTTCCTCGCGACCCTGCACTGCCTGTCCGGGTGTGCGGTGGGCGAGGTGCTGGGCATGTTCATCGGCACCGCGCTGGGCTTCTCTAACGGCGCCACCATCGGCCTGGCGGTGTTGCTCGCGTTCGCGTTCGGCTATGCGTTCACGATGGTCCCGCTGCTTCGCGCCGGCATGACGGTGCGCGAGGCGGCGCGCCTGGCCCTGCTGGCCGACTCCGCCTCGATCGCGGTGATGGAGATCGTCGACAACGCGGTGATGTTGGCCGTCCCCGGTGCCATGGACGCGCCGGTGTCGTCGCTGCTCTTCTGGGCCGCGTTGGCCTTTGCACTGCTCGTGGCCGCGATCGCCGCCTTTCCGCTCAACCGCTGGCTGATCGCCCGCGGGAAGGGCCATACCGCCGTCCATGCGCACCACGCGCATCACTGACGTTCTCACCTGGAGTCGATCGATGAGCACGATCAAGCCGTCGCCACGCGTTGAGGCGTTCCGGATCGCCATTTCGGAGGCACGGCGCTGGTTGCGCGGGGACGACGCCCGGGCAGCGCTTCGGCAACTCCAGCGCGCGCACATACTGGGTCAACGTGATATGGGCAGGCACCTCCAGGTGCACTGGCTGATGCTGCGTGCCGGCTGGAGGCTGCGCGATCGCCGAGAGGTGGCCGGCCAGGCGCTCAGGCTGCTTTTGGTGCCGATCGGACACTTCACCGGCCGGCTGCCGCACGGCAACCCGGGAACGGCAGATGTCAGTGCGCTTGCTCCTCGGGCCATGCCCGAGGAGATTGCGCAGCTGCTGGCGAGCGACGAGCAAGCGTCATAGATGCCGCTCCGGGATCAACGCTCCCAGCACACTGCGCCACCACACGAGCCAGGCACTCGACATCGGCTCGACATCAAAGCTCACGTCCTCGTCGCCGTTCTGCGCGCTCCAGCGAAGCGCGCCCCCTGCTGCACCGTCGACCCACTCGACCCTGAAAGCTTCTTGGGGGTCGGTCGCTGCGTCGAACAGCTCGGCCAGTTCGGCAACCAGCGCTGGACTGTCCAGGACGACGCATATCTCGGTGTTGGTGGAGCGTGACCGCGGATCCTGGTTCAACGAGCCGACACTCGCACGATTGCGGTCCTGCACCATGACCTTGGCATGCAGGCCGACCGGCGACGCGCGGCGGATCGCCTGGCGAAGGACGCGATGCCGCACAGGCGCTTCGTGCTTTGGCCGCACCTCGTACAGCTCGACTCCATCGCGCAGCAGCTCGGGTCGATGGCGCGCGTAGCCCCCGTGTGCCGCAGTCATGTCGGTGGAGGCCAGCGAGTTCGTCAGCACGGCCACGCGCACGCCGTGCTCGCGCAAGCCGCGCAAGTGATGCCGCAGATCGGAGCCAGGTATGAAGTAAGGCGAGACGACGAGCAGTTCCGTGCGCGTCCCATCGCCGCCGGGATGTCCGACGATCGATCCATGTCCGATTCCTGCGCCTTCAGGCACCTTGTCGTCCGTCGGCGGGTCGACGATCAGCCGATAGGAGGACCAAGACAATCGGCTGGCCGCCGCCCGCAGTTCGAGCCGCGCAGCATCGTTGGCAAGCCATTGGCACGGTGCCGCCGCAGCGCAGCGTGCCAGGCGCGCGGCTAGCTGCTCGCGTGCCAACAGTCGGTCGCCGTCATCGACCGGTGGTGCGATCGCCTCGAGCGGCACTGCCTTGACACTGTTCCAGTAGGCGTCGAAGCTCCTCGACAACTCGGGAACCACCGGCCCCACGGCCATCATGTCGACATCCAGAAAGTTGAACGAGTTGTTGGCATCGAAGTATTCGTCGCCCAGGTTGCGGCTGCCGGTGACGGCGACTGCGTTGTCGCTGACCCAGAGCTTGTTGTGCATGCGGCGGTTCAGGCGGTCGTTGGCGATCAGGAATTCCGCGAGCCGCGGCACGCTGCCCGTCCCCGATACGCGAAACGGATTGAACAACCGGACCTGGATACCGGCGTGGGCGGCCTGAGCACGCCGCGCGAAGGCGCGCGTGGAGGTCTGCATGTCGTCGAGCAAGATGCGCACGCGCACGCCCCGCTCGGCGGCCGCGACCACCCGGCCGAGCAGCACATCGCTGGCTGCGTCGTCGCCGGCGCTGAAGTACTGCAGGTCGAGCGTCCGCTCGGCGCCGTCTGCCAGTGCCGCGCGGACCTGCAACGCCTCGCGGCCCCCCGTGATGAGCGCAAAGCCCGACATGCCGGGATGCGCTGCGGCCGCTTCGGCGAACGCGCGACCAAGCACCGTTCGGTGGCCATCGTCGATGGCGTGGGTTTCCGGCTTTGGCATGCCCTTCGGCAAACTGACGCAGCCGCTCAGGATGGCGAACGCGAGCACCGGCACGACGGCCTTCAGACAGCGCGCGCGATCGAGTCGACGTCGGCTCGGCACACAGACGCCAGCAGCCCTCGTGGACTGACCTCTCGGAGCTCCTGCCGCGACAGTCACTGACTTGGCAACGAGAACCGCGCCTGCGCATCCGCCGCCATCTGGTTGACGCACCACCGCGCATACCAGCGGCCAAGCCACTGGGCCAGCCGGCGCGGTCTGAGGCCCCCGAGCTCGTAGTCGATGAAGATCGTCAGTTTCGAGCCCGCTTCACTGGGAACGATGTCGTAGCCCATGCGATAGCCGCCGATGACGATCAGTCGGGGGTGACCCGTTGTCTGCCAAGCTTTTCGCCGAGGAGGATTTCGCTCGCTCACCACCTCCTCCAGGTGCAGCGGCGCGCCGACAATGTTTCCGGTCAGTGTGATCACAGATCCAACGGTGCGACCCTCATGCGGGTCGAAGGAATACTTCATGGCGCTGCCGAGCGCGCGCCACGAAGGCTTTTCCATGTGGCCGCCCAGTCTGCGCGGATCATCGAGATGGTCGAACAAGGTCGCCGGATCGGCGCTCACGTAGGCCGTCGTCTCCGTGTGCAGCGGAAAACTCATCGTGACCTCCTTGCCGCAATCTCGATTCGATCGAACCGTCCATCGCTGTCGCTGCGAGCGACGCAAAGACAGCGCAATCGCACCGACCCACAGCAACGCGGGGCACAACAGCAACCATCGGAAGTCGGAACGCAGCGCAAAGTTGACCGCGCTCATGAGGCCCACGGTCAGCGCGCCAACGATCACCAGGATCCAGGTGGCGCCACGGGTCCGCTGGGGAAGCACCTCGAAAGCCAGGTAGCTGACCAGGATGCCGGCTCCAGCCATGAAGCCGCCCATCACTGCAAAGACGAGGCTCAGCCATTCCGCGATTCGTGGAGCAGCCGCCTGCAGCACCGGCACGTTGGACCCGATGAAGCGCACATCCTCCGGTAACAGCGCAGGACGAATGAAGATGAAGTAGCAGCCGAGCCCTACTAGCCAGACACCACAAGCCACCATCAGCCAGTCGCCGAGGCGCCGCCGTGATGCACGTTCCACGGCCATTCCAACCTCATGGGACTGAAGTAAGCCACTCATGGGATTGCGGCCACGGCGATCCAGATGCCCGGTCCGCCAAGCCCCCTTAGCGGCTGCCGACCGGCCCCGCACGGTCACCTCTCCCCATCTCGGGAATGAACCTCGGAGTCACGGCGGCATAGTCGCTCCAGGCTTGGCCAAACGCACGCACGGAGTCACGCTCCTCGGAGATGGCCAAGCGGACGTACATCGCGACCAGCACCGGAAACATTACCAGCGTCAAGAGCGTCGGCCACTGCAGCAGGAAGCCGAACATGATGGCCACGAACCCGATGTACTGCGGATGCCGCACATACCGGTAGGGGCCCGTCACGGCAAGCTGACGCAGGCGCTGCGCGTGGTAAAGCACGTGCCAAGCCTTCGACAGCAGGGTGAAGCCGGCGAAGATGGAGGCGAAGCTCAGCAGATGAAGCACCCCGAAGTGCGGATTACCTTGCTGGCCGGTGAACACCCACCAGAGGTGGCCGGCGTCGTGGCCGAAGAGATTCACGCCGGGAAACTTGGTGGAGAGCCAGCCGGACATCAGATAGATGGTCAAAGGAAAGCCATACATCTCGGCGAACAGAGCCACGATGAACGCGCTGTAGGCGCCGAAGCTGCGCCAGTCGTGCATGTTGAGCGGCTTGAAAAAGCTGTAGGCGAAGCCGATGAAGATCACGGAGTTGAGGACGGCGAGTCCCCACAGGCCGTAGTCAGTGCCGGTGCTGTTCATCATCGTTGCTCGGTGGGTTGCGCGAGTGCCCGCCGTGCCCATGTCCGCGGTGCATGAACAAGTGCATCAATGGGCATGCGAGCACCAGCACGTACGGCAGTGCGCCGAAGACGTGAGCTGTGTACTCGGTGACGAGATAGAAACCCCCGACCACCAGAACGACCAGCAGTGCAATGCCGGCCGCCGAGCGCCAGAAGGACGGTAGTGCTTGTTGATCGTCGAGAGGCGGGCGCATGCGGGGCTCCTTCGTCCCGCCAGCGTCGCAGCGTCCTGGGCGACGGGCATTGATGTCCATCAAGGGAGCTCGCATCGCGTGCTCAAAAGTGATTGCGCCTTCCCGCAGCGAAAGGAGTTGACGATGAGCACCCTGCCGCTCGCCTTGCAACGCGAGGCCCCCGCATCGCAGCCTTTGCGCACCGGAATCGCGTTGGCGGTCACCGTCGCGCTGTTCTATTCGTTGTGCACATTGGCGTGGCTGGTCGCACCCGGGCCGTTCATGGCTTTCATGGACAGCCTGTTCCACGGATTGACCTTCGCGCCATTGTTGAAGTTGAAGGCGTCGTCGTTCTCGCTCAGCGGCTTCGTCTGGGCGCTGCTGGTCATGTCGGTCTGGGCGTTCCTCGCCGGGACGTTCTTTGGATGGCTGCGGCAGCGCCTGAACGCCAAGGACTTCATCGAGTGAGGCCGTGCCCGCCCATCCCGCCACCGAGCAGATGGGCGGTGACAAACGCGACGGCCGCTGTGAGCGCCAGTCCGCGCAGCCAGCGCACCCAGCTTGGCTTTGGTCCCGCGTCGGTTGTCTTGCCGGGTGGCTTGTAGATGGCCAGCACGGTGGCGAACAACAAGACGACGTTGGCAATGGCCGCGTCGGCGATGAGCTGGACGCGCAGGTCGTGCAGCGCGTCACCGGCCAGCTGCCCCTGGGCGGCAGCCGAAGCGAGCCGTGTGGTCGGCAGCATGTGGAGCAGCAGCACAGCGGTGCTGGGCAGTGTCACCAGCAACTTCACCAGAACCCAGTAGTGCTTGAGCAGTCCCCACGGGGTCCACAGCGACTGGGCGATGCCCGTGGCGGGCGACAAAAGGCTCAGCGGGACGATGACCGTCCAGCAGATCAGCTCCATGCCGATGTAGGCTGCCTGCAACTCCGCGGGCTGCCGGCTCGTGAACCCAATGATGGCGAGCGCCAGGAAGCACGCCACGGCCCCCATCCAGCTCAACGAGAAACTCACGTGCGCCGTCAAAGCGACCTTGCGCACCGCAGCGGTCATTAGCATCTGTGCCCCGAAGCCGAGGCATCACGATGCACTGACTAGGCGGGAACGTCAAACACGGCCGACGCGCCGGCAATCCGCCCCGACTGCAGCCAGGGCCCACCGGTGCCCGATGGGTCCCAGCGGGCAACTAGCCTTGCTTGTGAACCTTCTGGTGATCGTGCCCGCGCTTGACACCCGAGGCTGGCGCAGCAGCGCAATCGGGCAGAGCAGGAGCGCCTTTCTCCGTGGCGCCATGCTGGTGACGTTTGGAATTGCCGCACTGCACCGATCTGGAATCGCCTTGTGCAGGCGCAGCAGCGGGCGCTTTGTCGGCGGCCATCGCCGACGAGACAAATGCGGCGACCACGATCAAGGACACGCGATAGAGCAAGGTACGCATGGCATCACTCCCTTCAATGAAAGCGAGGGTACGCAGCGTCTCGCTTGGGTCTCTTGATAGTTGTCACGTCTGGTCTCCTGCTCGTTTCAAGCGGCCGCACTCACTATGCCGGGGGGAGGACGTCAAACGCCCCACTTGTCGGTTGCGACCTCACCGGCGAATGTGGCGGAGTGACTGCTCTGCAGCAGATGTGTCAATGTCCCCTGCTGGCCGGGTCCTCCAGTTCGGGGCAAGCACCATATAGCCGCCGTTGAGGCGGCCGACCCGACCCGATGGCGGGCGCGGCCGCCACCGACGGCCTCAGATCTCCGTCTGCTCAGAGATCTCGAGGGCGTCGTCGACCTCGATGCCGAGATACCTCACCGTTGACTCCAGCTTGGAATGGCCAAGCAGCAACTGCACGGCGCGCAGGTTCTTGGTGCGTCGATAGATCAGCGTTGCCTTGGTCCTTCGCATCGAGTGCGTCCCATAGTCGGCGCGGTCCAGTCCCAGGTCGTCGACCCAGTGCCCAAGAATCCGGGCGTACTGTCGGGTTCCGAGGTGGGGTGAGTCGCGGAGCCTGCTGGGGAACAGAAAGTCCTCCAGTTTCAGCCCGGCCTGCTTGATCCACGCCTGCAAGGCATCCCGGGTGGCTGGCGTGATCTCGAACTGCACCGGGCGCTGGGTCTTGTGCTGCATGACGATGGCGCGCGTCGCCATCTGGTCGCCATGGCACACGTCGCGCACCCTTAGGGCGACCAGGTCGCAGCCGCGCAGCTTGCTGTCGATCCCCAGGTTGAACAGCGCGAGTTCGCGCACCCGGTTTTCCATCTGAAGACGGACGCGAAGCGCCCAGATGTCCTTGGGCTTGAAGGGCGCCTTCTGCCCGACGATCTTGCCCTTGTTCCACGGCTCGCGATGAGTAGCGTTGCCTGCGGTTCCCATGATGGTCTCCCATCGAGTTGAGGGCTACGCAGGATGCGCCTGCCAACAAGGTCCTCAGTCAACGGCGCTCAACCAGCCGATGCCGCGATCAGTTCGCCACGAGCGTCAGCTTCCGGGCGCATGGGCGGACACACGTTTCCGGCCAGAAGCTGTACTCGCTTGCGACCAGCCGAACGACCGCTTCACAGCTTGCGATCGTTCGAAGCTGGTCCGTCGAAACGACTGGTTCCACCATGAGCAGCCGCTGAGCGAACTCCAATGGTGGCGCTGGTGCCGCCACTGCGGATCCATGCCACCGCTACTGTGGCGTGCTGTGCTGAGTGAGGCGAGGCCGTTGCTCAACGGCTGTCTTAGGGATGAGTGTTGACAGGCAGCGTGCGAGGTGTCTAATGTCCCACCCTGACCGAGCTTGCCCATGATTACAGTTGCCTGCGATAAGCGGGCCCTACAGTTCATCAAGGGCCCTGTCGCCGATCGGTTCTACCTGCTTACCGGCGAACGTCTCCGCGCCCTTCCCGATATTAGGGACCTTGGCAGTGCGGACTTCATTGTTGTGTCTGAACGAGTTCTTCGTAGCGACGGCGACACCGCTAAGAAACTCCGGCCGCTGACCCCGTACATTCGTTTCCTTGCCGGCTGTGGCGGAACTGGCCCTAGCGGTTTTCAGGGCCCGTCGGTGGCCATCGGTCCCTTGCAGGACGCGGGGATGCTGCTTGATGGCGGCCTGGACCGGGATAGCTCAGATGTTTTCGAGCTGCCGGAATGGCTTGACTTCCTCGATTCCTCCGCGGCGGACAAGCTTGTGTTGGCTGCAACATCTGACCGAGCGCTCGAGAGCCGCGGCAAGAGCCAGTTCTACTATCTCTTTCGGCTGACGAATTCGATGTCGCACTTCTTCCCGTTTGTGCCATCGTCATACGTTCAGCATTCGCTGACTGTCGGCGAGAAGATGAGCATCCTCCCGGAGGATGGCTTTGTGAGCGCCCGCATGGTGACGTACCAGCCGGACCGGCATCGCGCGGAGTTTGACCTTTCAGTGGTTAACGCCAAAAAAACTCCTATCAAGGGACTTGAAGCCTACTTCGCTGGTTCACCGGCAGGTGCGTTTGCCAATGCGCACGGCCGGGCACGGTTCACCTCGCGGGTAAACATCGTCGGTCCCGTCCCTGGTTTTCGCTTCGGCGATCTCGCCGTGGGGGACACGATCACTCGTCGGGTCGTCTACGACACCTCATTCGGTGCGAAGCTCGATGTATTCTGGTCACCGCGTATAGCCGCCCTCCAAGTCGGCGGAGACGACGGATGGGGCAACGGTTGCACTGACAAGCAGCCGGAGCCGATACCGGATCCGTTCCCGGGGCCCGCTTTGGCAGCGGACTGCTTCGACGCCGGCTGCGAGATGGGTGGCGATTGCCCAGGAGGCAAACACCACTGCGCAGATGGTGAAGACGGGTGTGGGTGTTATCCGGATCAGACGTGACACTGTGACCTCTCGCGCAATCCTGACCAGGATTCGAGCAGCGTGAGTGAAACGGCTCCGGCGCTCGTATGATCGCGAACTAAGCATCAGGCCAGTTCGTGCGACCGCTGGTCGCGTCGCGGCTTGACCGTCTTGAGACCGCACTGCCTCGGCCAGTTGCCGTTCGGTCAATGCTTCGCGACGATCCCAATGACTGCTCAGTGCCAGTCAGTGTGAGTACGCCGACCGGCAGGCAAAAGGGCAACATCGCTGTACAGCGGTCATCGGTGCTGCGGGTCCGGGTGACCGCTACGGGTCCGAGAGTGCCAGTTCGAGCCGTCGACAAGCGGCCGCTCGCTCTTCCTCGGTCAGACGCCCGGTACGTCAGCGGCACCTTCGATGCCGTAATTGACCGGTCGACCAAACCAGCTCCAGTGGCAGCAATGCGCCACAGACTGTGAGTTCGCCGTGCGACGGGCAGTGACATCAACCGCTGCCTCCCTGTCATTGCGCTGACGACGAACGATGGCCTTGCAGTCGCGCGACGGGATTGCAGCTCCCCGCTAGGCCTAGTCGCGCTCGCGATCGACGGGCACAAGGATCCAACTCTGCTGGAACGCTCGTCCTGGAGCGACCACAGTGGCATCAACGCGCTCCCAGCCGGTCAGCGTCCACCAATCTGGCTTACACGAGACAAGCACCACATCGAGGAGCGGGCCTAGTACCAATTGGCGGCCGGTCATAACCTCGAGAGTTGCCACGCGCACATGCAGCGACAGCTCGGTGTTGTACCTTTCCCGAACATATAGCTCCCCTTGCGCGCGTCCTGCCCACATGACGTGCCGCGGCAGCAGCCTCCCTTCGTGCCGGCCCTTCCACCCAACGAACTCCACGCAGCCATCCTAGCTGATCGCTGTATGTTTGCACAGTTGCTCAACTATCGCGTTAGGCGGATTGCGTTGTCAATCAAGATCGGGCGATGCTCTGAACGGCGACCGCGAAGCCCTCACCCGCCAACGACACCACCTCAACCGACCGCTCCTGCGCGCTCGCCCCGTAGTTGCGCCGCGTCGATCTTGCGTAGCAAGGGTCGTAGTGCCGCGTCATCACGTCCTCGAACAGCTCGTCGACCCGCGCCGCCGCGGCCAGGCTGCGCCACCGGGTGAGTGTCTCTGCCCCAACCAGCGGCTTGAGCGGCTCCAGCTTGCCCACCATCGCGATGGGATCCGCCGCAAAGTGGGGATAGTCCTCGCGCCACAGCCTCACCCTTTCGGCCATCGGCGTCGAGATGCTGACCACCGGAGCACCGTGCATCGCGTCGTACAGCGCCTCCGGCAACTGGATCTCGCCGATCTTCTTGCTTTCCGCCTCGACCCATATCGGCCGTTCGGTGTCGAAGTGCCGCAGCGCGTCGAGCAGCACGGAGTCGAAGAGCTTCTGTGTCGGCTGCGGTCGGCCAGGCAAGTCGCCGAGCAGCGAGCCTCGATGGCAGGCCAGTGCCTCGAGATCGAGTACCTGGTGCCCTTGCCTGCTCAGTTCCTGCAGCACACGCGTCTTGCCGCAGCCGGTCGGGCCGCACAGCACGCGGAAAGAGAACGCTCTGGGCAGCCGCTCGAGGCCTGCTCGCACCCAGCGGCGGTAGTTCTTCCAACCGCCGGGCAACACATCGACCTCGAAGCCAATCGTGCGGAGGTTGTCGGCCCACAGCCTGCTCCGTTTGCCACCGCGGAAGCAATAGACCAGAAACCGGTCCTTTGGCGTGTACCTTGAGATCAGCGGCTTGATCTGTGCAGCGATGTTGCGCAGCGAGTACTCGACGCCGATCAAGTACGCCGCGTGCTGGTCGGTGCGATGGGTCGTGCCGACCTCTGCGTACTCGTCGTTGTCGACCACCGGCAGGTTCACCGCGCCGGGCACGTGATCGTCTTCGTACTCGCGTGGCGAGCGCGCGTCGATCACCAACGCGTATGACGACCACTCCTGCACCTCGAGCTGGTGCGGGTGCACGAGTGCGCCGACGGTTTCAACCGAGCTGGACATGTACTGGTGGTCGCTGCCGGAATTTCGTCGAAATCGGTCGCGCCAGAGCAACCTCCGCGCCCCTAGATTGACTGTCACGGCGCCAATCGCAGCGCCAACCTTCAAAGGCGGTTGCAGGCCGCCGGATCGGAGTACATCGTGCGCGACATCCCGACTCTAGTCGCCCCCGCAACGATCGCCAAGCGCTCACCACGCGCCCTGCAGAGGCTGGCCATTGGTCTCGCATTCGTCGCCGCAGCCGTGGTGAGCCCGAGGTCCTGGGCCGTCGATGGCTGCCTCGCGCTCTTGTGCTTCGCTGCGCCGAACTGGCGCGGCATCCAGCAGTGCGTACCGCCGGTCGTTCAGGTGCTCAGAGACCTGGCACGCGGCCGGCCGTTCCCGCGCTGCGACATGGCGGGCGCGGGCAACTCGGCCCAGCTTGATTGGGCCGCGGCACCCACCTTCTGCCCGCCCCAGTACACGCGAGCCGTCGAGACCGAGAGCACCACGTTCCACACCTGCGACTATGCCGGCGCCGTCTCGGTCTCGATCAACGGCGAGCTCTTCAGCCGCACGTGGTGGAACATGGGTGGCGACGCCGTTACCGAGTTCAGCAGCGCCGCGAAGGCCCAGCTTCGCAGCTGGGACACACGATTCGACGACGACTACGCGCGCTGGCTCAGCCAACAGCCAGTGGTGTCCGAGACACCGCAGGTCCCGTAGGCGCCATGGATGCCGCCCTTCTCGCCGCTTTGCTCGCGGCATGCGCGCCGCAAGTGCATCCGTCCACTGCGCGAGCCATCGTGCAGGTGGAGAGCGCGGTGAACCCGTTTGCCATCGGCGTGGTGGGCAGTGCACTCGAGCGCCAACCCGTGAGCCGCACCGAGGCCCTGGCCACCGCTCGATCGCTCCAAGCCCAGGGATGGGACTTCAGCGTGGGCCTGGCGCAGATCAACGCTCGCAACTTCGCGCGACTGAGCCTGTCGATCGAGAGCGCGTTCGATCCCTGCCGCAACCTCTCGGCGATGGAGAAAGTGCTGAGCGAGTGCTTCGACGGGGCCCGCCACGCCGCTGTTCCGGCGTCAGGCGAGCAGCAGACGTTGAGGCGCGCCCTGTCCTGCTACTACAGCGGCAACTTCGTCACCGGCTTCCGCCACGGGTACGTGCGTCGGGTCGAGTTCGCCGCGCTGCGCATCCGATGACAACGATCCCGCCAAGGAGATCCGCATGACAAGCATTCGGCCCACCTGCGCCCGTGCGCTCCCCGCCGCGCTGTTTGCGGCATTGCCGCAGCTGGCCATGGCGCAGGGCTTCGACAAGATCAACACCACGGTCACCAACGTCCAGACGATCCTGGTCACGATCTCGATCGCCATCGTGACCATCGCGATCATCTGGGCGGGCTTCAAGATGGTGTTTCAAGGAGCCAGGCTTGCCGACGTCGCCAACGTGCTGATCGGCGGCACGCTGATCGGTGGCGCCGCTGCTTTCGCCAGCTACATCGTTGCGTGACCTGAGGCGACCATGCACGCCGAAGCCATCTACAAGGGCGCGACACGCCCCGCCATGAAACTGGGCATCCCGCTGGTGCCTCTGGTGGTGTTGTTCGGCGCCGGCATGCTGCTGGTTCTATGGGGCGGCACGCTGGTCAGCTGGTGGCTGGCTCTGGCCGTCATCGTTGCCATCGGGCCGTTGCTGGCCTGGATGCGCTGGGTCACCGCGCGCGACGACCAGCGTTTTCGGCAGATGTTCATCGCATTGAAGCTGCGCCTTCCTGACCGCAACCGCGCGATCTGGCATGCGCGGAGCTATGCCCCCAACACGTACCGTGGAGCGCGCGATGCCTCGCATGCCTGACACCTGCCGCGTCCGCCGGGCCGGGCGCACGCCGCGCTACCGTCCGCGCTATTGGGGGCGAGCCTGTACCGAGAACTTGCTGGAGCGTTTCGTCCCGTTCTCGTCGCTGGTCGGGCCGCACGACGTCATCACGCGCGGCGGCGACTTCTTGCGGGTGTGGCGGCTCAAAGGCGTACCGTTCGAGTGCGCCGACGAGCCTCGCATCGCCGAGCGCCACGACGCGTTGTGCAGTCTGCTGCGCAACCTGGCAGGCGGCCAGTGGGCGGTATGGATGCACCGGCTGCACCGCCACGTGGTCGACGCGCTTCGAGACCCGGACGCGCCCGGCTTCGCACGCGACCTCTCGCGCGCCTACCACGCCAGGTTGGCCGAGCGGGCGATGATGAGCAATGAGCTGTACCTGACGCTCGTGCACCGGCCACAGTCATCGCGCATGAGCCGTGCGCTGCAATCGACCGCGCGCTCGCGAGAAGCAATCGCACAGGCACATGCCGAGGCGCTGCGCGCAATGGAGGAGCGAGGCGCGCTCGTCGATCGCATGCTGCGCGGGTTCGGCCCCGAGCTGCTCGGGCTCCGGCAGGCGAATGGACGCAGCTACTCCGAGGTGGCGGAGTTCCTCGGCTACTTGGTCAACGGCGCATGGCGGCCCATCCCCGCGACGCGCGGTGCGCTCTACCGCACGCTGCCGACCACGCGCCTCTCGTTCGGAGGCGACAAGCTCGAGCTGCGGCGGGGCGATCACTGCCGCTACGCGGCACTGGTCGACATCAAGGAGTACGCCGATGCCGTCGAGCCCGGGGTGCTAAATGCGCTGCTGTACGAAGGCAGCGAGTTCATCGAGACGCAGAGCTTCTCGATCCTGACCCGGCGCGACGCCATGCAAGCCCTGGAGCTGCAGCGAGACCAGTTGATCGCCAGCGACGACGTGGTGGCCAGCCAGATCGACGAGATGGACGTCGCGCTCAACGAACTGGGCGATGGCCAGTTCTGCATGGGCGAGTACCACTACAGCCTGGTGGTGTTCGGCGACGACGTGGCCGAGGCGGGCCGCCGTGCCGCGCAGGCGATCGGCGCGGTGGGCGAGGCGTCGAGCATCCAGATGGCCCCGGTCGACCTGGTGGCCGACGCCGCGTGGTTCGCTCAGATGCCAGGCAACTGGCAGTGGCGGCCGCGCGAGGCCAAGTTGTCGTCGCGGGCGTTTGCCGCACTGGCCTGCGCTCACAACTTCGCGCGCGGCAAGCGCGACGGCAATCCCTGGGGCGAGGCGTTGGCGCTGCTGCGCACGCCGTCGGGTCAGCCCCTTTACCTCAACCTGCACGCGAGCCCTGACGGCGAAGACTCGTCCGACCAGAAGCTGCCGGGCAACACCTTGATCATTGGCTCCACCGGTGTCGGCAAGACCACGCTGGAGATGTTCTTGCTGGCGCTGACCCGCAAGTGGGACCCTGCCCCGCGGATCGTGCTGTTCGATCTCGACCGCGGTTGCGAAATCGCCCTGCGCGCGCTGGGCGGACGCTACCTCACGCTCGAAGCCGGCCGCCCCACCGGACTGAACCCGCTGCAGCGCGACCCGACACCGGCTCGCGTCCAGTTCTGGGAGCAGCTGATTCGCACCTGCCTGGCCACGCCGGCACTGCCGCTGCTGCCGGCCGACGAACGGGCCGTCGCCGAAGCGGTGAGGGCCATGGCCATGATGCCGCTCGCGCTGCGGCGCTTCTCCACCGTGCGGCAGAACCTGCCAAAGGCCGGCGAGAACAGCCTGTACGAACGCCTCGGGCGCTGGTGCCAGGGCGGTGCGCTGGGCTGGGTGTTCGACGAGGCCGACGACCGGCTCGGTGACCTCGCGCAGTCGGCAGTCATCGGGTTCGACACCACCGAGTTCCTCGATCTGCCGGAGGTTCGCACCCCGGTCATGCTGTACCTGCTGCAGCTGATGGAGGAGCTGGTCGATGGCCAGCGGCTGATCTACGTGATCTCGGAGTTCTGGAAGGCGCTGGACCACCCGATCTTCAGCGAGTTCGCCAAGCAGAAGCAGAAAACCATCCGCAAGCAGAACGGCCTGGGCATCTTCGACACGCAGAGCCCGTCTGACGTGCTGCGCCACCCCATCGGCCGCACGATGGTCGAGCAAAGCGTGACCCAGATCTTTCTCGCCAACCCGCAGGCGGTGCGAGAGGAGTACGTGGACGGCTTCGGTCTCGGCGAGGCCGAGTTCGAGATCGTGCGCAGCCTCGGCGCGCATGGCGGGCACCGCTTTCTCGTCAAACAGGGACACACGAGCGCGATCTGCGAGCTGGACCTGACCGGACTGGAGGAGCACATGGCCGTGCTCTCCGCGACCACCGACAACGTGGCATTGCTTGACTCGGTGCGTGCACGCCACGGTGACGATCCGTTTCAGTGGCTTCCTGTCCTGCTGCGCGAGGTTCAGCATCGCAAGGTCAGCAACGCACGGAGTGCAGCATGAACGTCACACCGTTGATCCCGATAGGCATTGCGTTGGCGCTGGGCGCGACGGGAGCCGCGGCGCAGTTCGTCAAGGGCAACGACGCCGTGAAGGTGTTGCCCGATGGCTCGCGCAAGGTCGAGGTTCCGCCCGCTGCGGGTGCCCTGCTGGCCAAGCCGTGCCCGGCTGCTGATGCCGGCTGCTCCGGCGGCGGCTGGAAGATGGTCGAGACCCCGCAGGGCCTGATGGAGTGCACCGAGATCTATGCGCGACCCACCACCTGCAGAACCTCCACCTACGGCGCCGAGAAGCGCGCACGCGTCTGGGTCGTGAAGACCGGATCCGAGTGGAAGCACTGCTCATACCCCGACCTCGGCAAGGGCTGCGTCGGGATCCGCAGCCTGCCGTCGCCAGTCGTGCAATAGAGGACGAGGCTCATGTTCACCTGGGTGGGCACCCAGTTCAACACGATCCTCAGCACTTACGTGCTGGGAGTCGTCACCACGCTCAGCGCCGCGATCACGCCGCTCGCGCTGACCGCGACGACGCTGTGGGTCGCGCTGTACGGCTGGGCCGTGCTGCGCAACGAGGTGCCCGAGACGATCCCCACCTTCCTGGACCGAGACCCCCACGATTTCTGGCATTGCTTCGCGCTGCCCTTCGCGCGCTGCGTGCTTCGCTGGCTCGCGCTTCGGAGGGCGTTGAACGTGCTGCCGGTGAGCGCCGACCAGCTGCGACGCACGACACGGCGCGAAAGCGACCCCACCGGCCGCAGCGCTAGGTCCGTCGCATCGACGGGCTTTGCAACTGTGCCGCCACGGGCAGCTTGCGGATGCGTCTGCCGGTTGCCGCGAAGATCGCATTGGTCAGCGCCGGCATCACGCACGACGTGCCGGGTTCTCCGATGCCACCCGGAGCCTCCCTGCTCTCGACGATGTGCACATCGATCGTCGGCACCTCGTGAATGCGCAGGACGCGGTAGTCCCCGAAGTTCGACTGCTCGACGCGTCCGTTCTTGATCGTGATCTCGCCGTACAGCGCCGCCGACAATCCGAACACGATGCCGCCCTCCATCTGGGCGCGGACGGTGTCCGGGTTCACCACGATGCCGCAATCCACCACGCACCAGGCCCGCGTCGGGCGGACGTTGCCGTCGTTGTCGACGGCAACTTCAACGACCTGCGCGATATAGCTTCCGAATCCCGTGCACAGGGCGATGCCGAGGCCGTGCCCGTGCGACAGCGGCTTGCCCCAGTTCGCACGCTCAGCCACCGCTTTCAGCACCGCAGCAGCACGCGGCTGAGCCTGTAGCAGTGCGACCCGGTAGTCCAAAGGGTCCTGCTTCGCGCCGCGGGCCAACTCGTCGATGAAGCTCTCGACAGCAAACGTGCCACGGGTCACACCGACGCCGCGCCAGAACGCAGTTGGAATCCCCGGCGGTTCCTGCGCCATCCAGTCCACGCGGACGTGGTCGATGCCGTACGGCATGTTGGCCGATCCTTCCACTGCGTCGGGGTCTACGCCATTCTTGATCCACTCCGGGTACACGCGAGCCATGATCGACGATCCGGCGATGCGGTGTGACCAGGCGGTCGTGCGGCCGTGGCCGTCCATGGCGGCGCTCAGTCGATCGACGTAGTAGGGCCGATACATGTCATGCTGCACATCCTCCTCGCGCGACCAGATCACCTGCACCGCGGTCGGGACATGCTGGGCGATGCGCACTGCCAGCAGCGTGCCATCGACCTCGAGCCGCCTGCCGAATCCGCCACCCAGGTAGTGGTTGTGGATGTGCACCTGCGCTTGTTCGAGGCCCGTCAACCGCATCACGGCCTTCTGCGTGCGCCCCGGCACCTGGGTACCGACCCAGACCTCGCAGCGCTGGGGGGTCAACTTCACCGTGCAGTTCATCGGCTCCATGGCCGCGTGCGCCAGGAACGGTTGTTCGTACAAGGCACCGACGTGCTGGGCCGCGTGTCCAAGGACTGCTTCGGGATTGCCATCGCGGCGCGCGGTGGCCCCGGGCACCGACGTGGCCCTGACGAGTTGGGCAACGACGTCACCCGTCGAAAGCCGCCGGTTGGGCCCTGCATCCCACCGCGGGTCGGCCGCCAGAAGCCCTTGCTTGGCGGCCCAGGTGTGGCGCGCCACCACGGCAACCGCATCGTCCAGCTGGACAACCTGGCTCACGCCGGGGACCGCCCTCGCCTTGCCATCGTCCAGCGAGACCAGCCTGCCACCGAACGTCGGCGAGATAGCGACCGCAGCGAACTGCATGCCTTCGACCCGAGCGTCGATGCCGAAAGTCGCGCTGCCATCGACCTTGGCACTGACGTCCAGCCGCCGGTGTGCCGTGCCGATCAACCGAAACTCGCGCGGTTCCTTGAGCTCTACGTTCCGCGGCACTGGGAGCAAAGAAGCGGCCTGCACGAGCTTGCCGTAGCGCATGCGCCGGCCGGTCGGTTCGTGCACCACCATGCCGTCGACCGCATGACAGGTGGAATAGTCGACGCCCCACCCATTCGCTGCAGCGGTGACCAGCATGACGCGCGCGGTCGCACCCGCACGGCGAAGCGGGTCGAACATCGCGCGAACGGTGGTGGATCCACCGGTGACCTGGATGCCGATGAGCGGGTTGACGTAGGCCACGTCATCGGGCGGTGCATGCTCGATGGCGACTTCGTCGATATCGACCTCGAGCTCCTCGGCGATCAGCATCGCAATCGAGGTGTAAGTTCCTTGGCCCATCTCGATCATCGGCATGACCAAGGTGACCTTGCCGCTACTCTCGATGCGAAGAAACGCGTTGGGTGCGAACAGCGCGTCCTCGACCAGGGCATCGCGCACCTCGCTGCACGCCGAGATCCCGAAGCCGAGCATCAGGGCGCCACCCGCGAGGCCGGCACTCGCCTGCAGAAACCCGCGACGCGATTGCACGATGTCACCCTGAGTCGTCAGATCGGCCGGCATTTCAAGACCCCCGAATGCTGTTCTGCGGGGTCAGCGGCGCCGCCGTCGACATGCTTGCGGCCTTCTTGATGGCAGCCCGGATGCGCACATAGGTGCCGCAACGGCAGATGTTGCCCGCCATCGCGGCATCAATGTCGGCATCGCTGGGCTCCCTGTTGGCCGCGAGCAGGCTGCTTGCGGACACGATCTGGCCGGACTGGCAGTACCCGCATTGCGGCACGTCCAAGGCCATCCAGGCTGCTTGAATTCGTCGGCCCGCGGGCGTCTCGCCGATCGCCTCGATGGTGGTGATCCGCTTGTCGACCGCCGCGGAAACCGGCGTGATGCAAGACCGTGTCGGTTGGCCATCGATCTGGATCGTGCAGGCACCGCAAAGACCGGCGCCGCAGCCGAACTTCGTCCCGGTGAGGTGTAGGACATCGCGCAGCGTCCACAGCAACGGCATCTCTGGTGGCACATCGACGGCGCGGACGACTCCATTGACATTGAGTGTGATCATCGCTTCGCTCCAGGCAACGAAGAGATAAGACCACCGGTGTCCGTCAATCGCCATTGAACCAAGGTGTTGTCAACACCTTGGTGTCGGTCGGGTGCCGACAGAGCTGACTGCGCGAGGCGGACGGATCAACCGAAGGTAAAGGCGTACACCTCGGCCTGCGGGTCGAGGAACTGGATCTCGAACCGACGCGGCGCAATCGGCATTGGCTGGCGGATCAGCTGGTACATCCGATGCTGTGTGATCACGCCCAGCCCCAAGGCGTCCACGTCGACACCCCGCGCCGGGCCGGGTCGCTTGCCATCGATGGTGACCTTAAAGCCGATGCTGCCGCGCCCTGTCGCCGGACCCATCACCAGATGCAGATCGCGCGCATGAAAGGAGAACACGATGCGGCCATTGGCCTTGTCCAGAAGCGCCGCCTCGTCATGCAAGGTCCAGTCCCCGGCAAGAGCCCATTGGTTCAGCAGGATGTTTGGAGGAGCCTCGTAGGCACGTCGCTTGTTCGGCGTCGCGCCAGCCGACACCAGGCCGTGCGAGCGCCCGAACCCGAGGTACGTCTCGGGTGACTGCAGGTTCTCCCAGTCGGGTTGTGCCTCCGCACCGGTCGCTACCGGAGCGACCAGGTCCGAAGGAATGCCCGTCAAGCCGGTTTCCTTCAGCAACTGCTGGATCACGCGCTCGGAGGTGTCGTAGGCCCCCTCGCCGAATTGGTGGTGCCTCAGCATGCCTCTCGCGTCGATGAAGTAGAGCGCGGGCCAGTAGGCGTTGCGGAAGGCGCGCCAGATCCTGCGCTCCGAATCGACGGCCACCGGGTAAGACACACCGATCTCCTGCACGGCCCGCTTGACATTGGCAATGTCCTTTTCGAACGAGAACTCGGGCGTGTGGACACCGATGACGACCAGCCCCAGGTCTCGATACTTGGCCGCCCAGGCGCGAACGAACGGATACTCGCGCCTCCAGTTGATGCACGAATAGGTCCAGAAGTCGACCAGGACGACTTTCCCTCGCAAGTCCTTGCGGGTCAGCGGCGGCGAGTTGAGCCACGCAGTCGCACCTTGCAGCATGTCGGGGTCATCCCCAAGCGATCGCAGTCCGGTGGTCGGGTGCGCAGTGGGTGAAGCGGCCCACCCATGGCCCGCAAACAAAGTCATCAGGAACGCTCTCTTGTCGATCACTCGTGGGCTCCGGCCGTTGGTCGCGCGGCTCGGGAGTGCCCCACCGGCCCACCGCGCTCGCCGCAACGATTGAAGCAGGTCGATCTGCGCCCCTCCATTGGACAAACGTATCGGGCTTCCACAGCCGGCGAGGGTCCCGGCGGAGCAAACATCAGGAAATCTTCAGGTTTCAGTGAGGCCGCTGCTGCACAGTGGAGTGACGCCGACTCCTTGCCGATGCTCTAGCCGGGAATCCCGATGCAGAACTGGACCGAACGCGTTCTGCCCATGGTCGAACACTTCCGGGCCGTGGCGCTTCCCCCTGCACCCCGGCTCTCTGGGCAGCCGGTGCAGGCCGAGGGAATCAGTGATGCGCAGATGTTCATGGCATCCCTGGCGCACGAGCTGAGCCAGCCACTGTCCGGCATCATGACCAACGCCAGCACGTGCCTCCGCGCGTTGGATGGGGAAGCGCCCGGAGTGGAGCAAGCGCGCCGCACGGCCAACTTGATCCTGCGGGACGCGCAACGTTGCGCTGAACTCATCGAGAGTCTGCGATCGCACTTTGCGAACCAGAAGGCCGCCCTGGCACAGGTCGACCTGAACGACTCGGTCCAGGACGTGATTGGTGCCCTTGGTTGCGAGCTGAGGCGAGCCCATGTGGTCGTCGAGTGTGACCTGGCCGACGACGTGCCGCCGCTGCAAGGCGATCGCACGCAGCTACGGCAGGTCATCCACAACCTCGTACGCAATGCGATCGAAGCGATGCGGACTGTTCATGACCGACCACGACAGCTCGCGATCGTCACGCGCTGGGAGTCGCAATCGCAGCAAGCCACGATCAGCGTGTGCGATGTGGGTACGGGGATCGCGGCCGACGATGTCGCCGAGCTCTTCAAGCCTTTCCATACCACCAAGGCTGACGGCACGGGCGTGGGCCTGTACCTCAGCCGGTCGATTGCCGAACGCCATGGCGGTCGTTTGTGGGCGAGCCCCAACAACGGCCCCGGCACGACGTTCTGGTTGTCGATGCCGACGGGTGCATCGTGACTGGGATCAACCCAAGGCGTCGGTGAACTTGCCTCCGCCGGACACCTACTCAGGCATGTAGCGGGTTGGGCTTGTCCGGGTCGATGCCGTACTTGCGAATCGCCTCGGTCACGCGTGAAGCGGGGATCGACCCATCATCGGCCAGCGCCTTGAGCGCTGCAATGGCCACCCAGTGGCGATCCACCTCGAAGAAATGGCGCAATGCCTGGCGAGTGTCGGAACGGCCGAAGCCGTCGGTGCCAAGCACGACGTAGCGACGGGGCACATAGGCGCGAATCTGCTCGGCGAGAGCCCGCACGTAGTCGGTGGCGACGATCACGGGACCGGTCGTGCCCTGCAGCAGGCGGGTCACGTGGGGAATGCGACGTGGGGACTCCGGATGCAGGAGGTGCTCCCGCTCGGCCGCCTGGCCATCGCGCGCGAGTTGGGTCAGGCCCGGCACGCCCCAAAGGTCGGCCGCCACCTGCCAGTGGTCGCGCAACAGGTCGGCAGCCGCGATGACCTCATTGAAGATCGTGCCGGCGCCCAGCAGCTGCACGCGGAGCACTCCTGCGTCGGGGGCGGCGCGCCGGAACGCGTACATGCCCCTCAGGATGTCCGCCGAGACCGCGGGGCCCTCGGGGAGCGAGGGCTGGGCATAGGCCTCGTTCATCACGGTCAGGTAGAAGAAGACGTCTTCCTGGTCGGCCACCATGCGGCGCAGGCCGTCCTGCACGATGACGGCCAACTCGTAGGCGAAGGTGGGGTCGTAGCTGATGCAGTTGGGCACCGCCGACGCCCACAGCAACGAGTGGCCGTCTTCGTGTTGCAAGCCTTCTCCATTGATCGTCGTTCGCCCGGCAAGGCCACCCAGCAGGAAGCCTCGAGCACACATGTCTGCGGCGGCCCAGGCCAGGTCGCCGATCCTCTGAAAGCCGAACATCGAGTAGAAGATGTAGAAGGGCACCATGACCTGCCCGTGTGTCGAGTACGAAGTCGCGGCAGCGATCCAGTCCGCCATGGCACCAGCTTCAGTGATGCCTTCCTGCAGGAACTGGCCGGTGGGGGACTCCTTGTAGAACGACAAGGTTTCGGCGTCCTGCGGCACATAGCGCTGCCCATCCTGGTTCCAGATGCCGATCTGCCGGAACAATCCCTCCATGCCGAACGTGCGCGACTCGTCCGGGACGATCGGCACGACGCGAGGCCCGAGGGACTCATCTCGCAGAAGCATCCCTAGAATGCGCACGAAGGCCATCGTCGTGGAGATGCCTCGGCCTTCGGGTGTGCCTTTCAGAAGCGTGTCGAACGTCGCCAGCGGCGGCACGGCGAGCGGCTCGGCGCTCCTGCGCCGTGTCGGCAGTTGCCCGCCGAGCGCCTCGCGGCGGGCGTGCATGTAGGCCAGCTCCCGCGACCCCTCGGCAAAGGCGATGTAGGGAACGTCGTCGATCCGGTCGTCCGCGATGGGCAGCGCGTACTTGTCGCGCAGGCCCCGCAGCGCCTGCGGCGACAGGGTCTTCTGCTGGTGGTTGGTGTTGGAGGCTTGGCTCGGCTCGCCCATTCCGTAGCCCTTGATGGTCTTGGCGAGAATCACCGTGGGCAGGTCGCCACCTCGCGCCGCTTCGGCGAACGCAGCGTACACCTTCTGCGGATCGTGGCCGCCGCGGTCCAGTCGCCAGAGGTCCTCGTCGCTGTAGTCGGCCACAAGCGCCTTCAGTTCGGGGGTGTTGAAGAAGTGTTCGCGCAGATACGCACCGGACTTCGCGCGGTAAGTCTGGTAGTCGCCGTCGACCACTTCCGACATGCGCCGCGCGAGCGCGCCGGTCTTGTCGCGGGCGAAGAGCACGTCCCAGCGGCTGCCCCATAGCACCTTGATCACGCGCCAGCCGGCCCCGAGGAAGATCGATTCGAGCTCCTGCACGATCTTGCCGTTGCCTCGCACCGGGCCATCCAGCCGCTGCAGGTTTGCATTGACCACGAAGACGAGGTTTCCCAGGCGCTCGCGCGCCGCCATGCCCAGCCCCGCCAAGGACTCCGGCTGATCCATCTCGCCGTCACCGAGGAACACCCAAACCTTGCGATCGTCGGTTTTCGCGATGCCGCGCGCCTGCAGGTACTTCATGAAGCGGGCCTGGTAGACAGCCATCAGCGGCCCGAGGCCCATCGACACGGTCGGGAACTGCCAGAAGTCGCGCATCAGCCAGGGATGCGGGTAAGACGAGAGGCCCTCGCCGCTCACTTCCCGGCGGTAGTTGTCGAGCTGCCGGGCGGTCAACCGGCCTGTCAGGAAAGCCCGGGCATAGATGCCCGGGGCTGCATGGCCCTGCACGAAGACCAGATCGCCGCCATGCCGGGCGGTCGCGGCGCGCCAGAAGTGATTGAATCCCACGTCGTACAGCGTCGCGGCGGATCCGAACGATGCGATGTGGCCGCCGACGTTCGTTGTCTTGGCAGCGCGCACCACCATCGCCATCGCGTTCCAGCGTGTGTAGGCGCGGATGCGGTGCTCGATGACGGGGTCTCCCGGCACGCGGGGTTGGTGTTCGACGGCGATGGTGTTGACGTAGGGCGTGCCAGCGGCGTGCGGCTGCGACTGTCCACGCAGGCGCGACCAGGCGATCTGCCGCTCGATCAGATAGTGAGCGCGTCTCGGCCCGACGTTGGCGATGACGCCATCGATCGCTTCCAGCCACTCGGTCGTCTCCTGCGGATCTGCGTCGTCATCGTCCAGGAGAACCTGGATCACACCGTTCTTTGCGTTCATCGATGCCACTGTCTCAGTGGTCGGCGAGCTTGCGGCCGTCCACCTCGACAAGCCGGTCCAGCCGCAGCGTCTCGCCCGTTCCGATCGCGACGTACTCCGCACCGTCTTTGCTGAAGACGTCGACGATGACGGCGCTGCGGTGCTGGGGTTGCCCGTCGCCATCCACGAAGTCGATGCGCACCGGCTTGCGCGTGGTGGCCACCGCCTCCAGCACGTCGTGGAAGCTGCAGCTGATGGGAACGTATGTCGGCTCTGGAGTGGTCATGGCAGTTCTCTCACGCACCGCAACCGAGACACGTGCGCGCGGCTTCGTGCGCGACACCGGGCTCGCCTGCACTTGCGTCGGTGATGTCGTGCAGGATCACGCCGCGGCGGGCAGAAGCGCCGCCACGGCCGGCTTGGCCGCCGTCAGGAAGTGAACACCCTCATGGTCACGCCGATGTTGCCTCGCGTGGCCTTCGAATAGGGGCACACCTGATCGGCGGTGTGCGCAAGCGACTCGGCAACCTCGCGAGGCATGCCGGGCAAGCTCACGTCCAGCCGGGCCTGGAGCAGGAAGCCGTCGCCGGCCAGACCCACATCCACTTCCAGATCGAGGGACACGCCAGCCGGCAGTTGCACTTGCTTCTCCTTCGCAACGTGCTTGAGGGCGGACATGAAGCAAGCCGACCATGCACCGGCGAACAGCTGCTCGGCCAGCGGATGCGAATCGACTTCGAGGTACGTGTACGAAGTACTGCCCTCATTGGGCGACGACAGCGCGATGTCAACGCGCTCGCCGCCACGGGCGGTGGTGTGTGTCTTGCCGCCAAAGATGACTTTGTCGATCTTGCTCATGGATGGGTCCGGCGATGTGGGGGTGATTGGGGCGGGGCACAGGGCTGCATACCCCGCTCCACTGTGGGCTGCGCGTGGCCACGTGCCATCCCGCCTTCGGCGTAGGCGGTTATGCGACTTTTTCGACGCCGCTCGCACGTGCGCCCTATTCCTTCCGTACCGGTGCCGTTTCTGAGTGGATGGCCTGCGCCGACTCTGCTTCATGAAGCCACGTGAGTCCGTGTGAGTGCCCAGACTCGGCAACACCTTCGTTCAATGGACGGACTCCGAACGCCAGCTGAAACTGCCGTTCTGAAGGAATGAGTCGCCATGAACAGCAGAGCACCGAGATGGGCCGAAAGGGTGACCAATCGTCGTGTTAAGGAAAGCTCATGAACACAAGCGACACGCGTGACCTGCGCCATGGTGTCCCGCTGCGGGATCTGCGACCGGGTGTGATGGTTCCGGGCCAAGTCGACGGTGTGCCGGCCATGCTGGTCCGCTCGGACGAGGGCGTGTTCGCGCTCGGTGCGCGTTGCACGCACTACCAGGCAAACCTGTGCGACGGACTGCTCGCAGACCATGTTCTGCGCTGTCCGCTGCACCACTCCAGGTTCGACATCAGCACCGGCGAGGCGGTCGGCGCGCCCGCGCTGGACGCACTGCCCTGCTGGCACGTCGAGGTGGTCGATGGTAAAGCGCTCGTTCGCAAACGGATCGAAGCGCCCATCGGGGGGCCCGTCTGCGGATCGCCCAACAGCATCGTCATCGTGGGCGGCGGTGCCGCCGGTCTCGCCGCAGCGGAGATGTTGCGCCGCAAGGGCTACAACGGCGCGTTGACGATGGTCAGCGCCGATGCGGATCCACCGATCGATCGCCCAAACCTGTCCAAGGACTATCTCGCCGGTGGCGTACCGGACGAGTGGATGCCACTAAGATCACCGGCCTGGTACAAGGAACAGCAGGTCGAACTGTTGTTGAACACCTCCGCGCTTGCGGTCGATACCGCAGCGAAGCGACTACGGGTCTCCAGAGGTACCGACCTGCCCTTCGACAGGCTGCTCCTCGCCACCGGCGCCAAGCCGGTAGAACTGGTGATCCCCGGGGCCACGCTCGACCAAGTGTTCACGCTGCGCAGCTTCGCGGATTGCCGACGGATCATCGCGCAAGCCGCGCGCTCGCACAGCGCAGTGGTGATCGGCTCGAGCTTCGTCGGCCTCGAGGTGGCGGCCTCCCTGGTAGGGCGCGGGCTCAAGGTGCACGTGGTGTCGACCGACACCGTGCCGATGCTGCGCACGTTCGGTTCGGAGATCGGGCAGTTCTTGCAGCGGTTTCACGAGTCGCAAGGCGTGACCTTTCACCTGGGCACGATGGTGCGCGAGGTGAACGGAACCCTCGTCACGCTCGCGGATGGCACGCGGCTGCGCGCCGACCTGATCATTGCCGGCGTGGGCGTGCGCCCGCGTCTTGGGCTGGCTGAAAAAGCGGGCCTGGCGATCGACCGCGGCGTCGTGGTCGACGAGTACCTGCAAACGAGTGCGCCCGGCATCTATGCCGCCGGTGACATCGCGCGCTATCCGGATCCGTACACCGGACAGCGCATCCGGGTGGAACACTGGGCACTGGCCCAACGGCAGGGTCAGGTTGCCGCCCTCAACATGCTGGGCATGCGCCAGCGCTTCGACGCCGTGCCGTTCTTCTGGAGCCAGCACTACGACGTGGCGATCCAGTACATCGGACACGCCGAACGCTGGGACGCGATGGTGATAGAAGGATCCGTCGCGGCCAGGGATTGCGGGGTGACGTACCTGCTGGCCGGCCAAAGGCTGGCGCTGGCGACCATTGGTCGCGACGCGTCCAGTCTGGCCGCCGAGCGCGCAATCAAAAGCGGCAACGCTCAAACCTCCACGCAGCGCGATACCGAGCTGGACGAGGCCTTGGCCATGACGTTTCCGGCGAGCGACCCCGTCGCAATCGATCGGTCGATCGCCTGAACTCAACCAACACCGTGGTTCAGATGGCCCATGCGGCGACTGCCACGCCTTCACTGCGGCGTGCCGGCATGATCATCGGCAGGGTCGAATTTCGCGAAGGCGAAGGCATCATGCTTGGGATCCGCAAGGGCCCGATCGAGATCGCGATCACGCGTTCCGATGTCACGCTGAGCTGGACCGATGGCAACTACCGCGGCCAGGCGGCCATGCCGTACGGTGATTTCCGGCGCTATGTGGCTGAAGGTGCGATCGGCTGGACTGACGGCTGACGAAACAATGCGTGCTTTTCAAGAGCCAACTCGCTTCACGTTCCACTTTTGATTTCCGATGCCCGCATCAGCGGGCGCCAATCCCGCTGAGCTGCACGAGTTGTGAACCTCGCCCCTTGGGAATGTCCGGATGAACCTAGCCCTGGACGGCATATTGGGTCTGCTGACCGAGCACGGCTTGGCGATCGTGTTCCTTGCCGTCCTCATCGAGCAGGTGGGCTTGCCATTGCCGGCGCCCCCTTTGCTCTTGCTGGCCGGCGCATTGAGCGTTGGTCGTCATCACTCCGCGCTCGCTTTGCATGCGGTCGCGATAGCCGCGTGTCTGATCGCGGACCTCGGCTGGTATGCAGCCGGGCGCCTCCATGGTGACAAGGTACTTCGCACAATCTGTCGCGTCTCGCTCAACCCGGACAGCTGCGTGCGTGAGACCCAATCGCTCTTTGCGCGGTGGGGCATTTGGTCGTTGTTGGTGGCGAAGTTTGTGCCGGGCCTGGCAACCCTCGCCACCGCACTATCAGGAGACGTTCGACATCGGCTCTCACTGTTCATTGCGTTCGATACCGTTGGCGCGGCGCTATACGTCGGAACCTGGCTATGGCTCGGTGTTTACTTCCATGCGGCGGTGCAGGACGTGGTGGCCGTCCTTGAGCGCCTTGGGCGCTCGGGACTCGTGGTCGTCTTCGGAGCGCTGGCGCTCTGGTTGATCGTCAAGTGGTGGCAACGCGATCGCCTGCTGCGCGAGATACGTGGCGTCAGCATCACCGTGCCGGAGCTGCACCAGTTGATCGAGGCTGGGGAACAACCAACGCTTCTTGACGTGCGTCCGGTCGATCCCCGCACGCTAGAGGGCACGATCCCCGGTGCACTGCGCCTCTCGCTGGAAAATGCCGCTGAGCAGACCAAGGATCTCCCGCGCGATGCAGAGGTAGTCGTCTATTGCGCGTGTCCGAACGAGGTATCGGCGGCCCAGGTGGCCCGTCGCCTTCGGCGCGCAGGCTTCGTCACCGTGCGTCCACTCGTCGGTGGAATCGAAGCGTGGGTGGCCGCCGGTTTGCCGATTGAGCGATCGCCTAGCGCTGATTGACACCTCGGTCGGCTATTCCCGGACTTGATGAGGCTCGACCGACGCGCGCGGACCTGGCGAAGCCCGCGTGTTCTCACGGTTGCGGCGTTCCGCAACCTACGGTCCTGATCACCGAGCGGTTGCGCGCCCGAGCCTGAGGAGATCGGTCTCCGTTCAGCGCGCCGGTAGCACTGCGTCCAGGCCCTTGTTCTTGACAAAGACGACAAGAAACCTTGCGGGTTTGGTGCTGCTCGCGTTGCGCGACACCGTGTGAACGTCGAGAGGGCCTTCGTAGTAGGTCTGTCCCTTCGAAAGGGTCACTTCCTTTCCACCGCGCAGGCCCATCACGACGGACCCCTCCAGGACATAGACGAACACATGCGCATCGTGTCGGTGGATGGGGTCAGCGCCACCGGGCGGGTACTCGACCGTGATTGCCAACAACTCCTTCCCGGGGATGTCGGCCATCTCCTTGGAGAGAAGCTGTGTCAGGGCTGGCCCTGGCGCAGCGCTGGCGAGTTGCGCACCCAAGGTGGCGAACATGAGCAACAGGCTGGATGCGAGGTGGTTCAGGCGATTCATGATGATCCTTTTGGGGTGACGACGGTGTGGTTCTCAGACGCTCGGCGACTTGCGGAACGCCACCGCCAAGCGGTTCCAGACGTTGATGAGCCCGACGGCCACCGTCAGGTCGACCCTCTCCTGCTCGTTGAAGTGCTGACTCAGCACTTCATAGTCGGCGTCCGGTGCATGGGTCTCGGGCAGTAGCGTCAAAGCCTCTGTCCATGCCAGTGCTGCGCGCTCGCGCTCGGTGAAAAAGGGGGTCTCGCGCCAGACGGACGCGCCGAACACGCGACGCTCGCTCTCGCCCTTCTTGCGCAGGTCGGTCGCATGCAGGTCCACGCAGTAGGCACACTCGTTGATCTGAGAGGCGCGCAATTTGAGTAGATCGAGCAGAACAGGGTCGATACCAAGCTTGGAGACGGCCGCCTCCAGTGCGATCACCGGTTTGAGCGCGTCTGGAGAGGCCTTGTAGAAGTCGAGTCGCTGCTTCATCGTGTGGACGTTGACGGCCGGTTGACGGTGCCGACATTCTTGACGGCAACGCTCGATCGTTTGACCACCCAGTCTGCGAATCCGGATGTACGCCAACAGAGGTAGGCACGCCCTCACCAAGCGGCAGACGTGAACGAACCGATCCCTGGCGAGACTCCTTGTTGACAGGCAACCGTCGGCAACCCATGAGCACACCGCCCGGGACCAAGACGCGACAAAGCGGGAATGCTTCCGGCCCGGCGACGCCGTTGCCGCCGAGTGCGCGACAAGCCAGCGATGGCAGCCTGGTGCAGCTGTTCGATGCCTATCGCCTTGCCGACGGCATTGCAGACGGTGAAGGACTGCTGCGCCGGATCGCAACGGCGCGCCGCCATTCACCGGAGCGCGGCAGCGACCTGCCCGACGCAAGAGCCTCCGTGAACTTCAGTCTGCGGGGCGTCCAGTGGTGGCCGCTGTTCCAGTTCGATGCCGACATGGCGGTACGTCCCGAGGTTGCCCGGGTGGCACGGGAGTTGACGTCGGTCATGGCCGATTGGGAAGTCGCGCTTTGGTTCCTGACGCCCAACACATGGCTCGGCGATCAGCCGCCGATCGCCTGCGTATGGACGCAAGCCGATGCGGCGCTTCAGGCGGCGCGCGCGGATCGGTTCATTGCGGTCGGGTAATGGAACACGCTCTCGCGCTGGGCGGCCTGACCTACGCTGATCTCGGCCGTCATCGATGGTACCGGGGCCGCATCGCGTCCGTGACACGGCTCGGCAGGCATCGCATGTTGACGATGCGCGAGACTGCGCGCAACGGCAGCCCTCTCACAGTCTGGGTGTCGAGCGTTGCGCTGGAGGCGGTGCGCGCTGGGGACTGGGCCGACCTCCTCGACATTGAACCCCTGCCGGAGTTGGCTGTGCACATGCGCGGCCGTTTTGTCTTATGCGACGGCACAGACGGACTGACAGCAGACATCCACTATCCCGAAAACATCTCTGTACACCGATGCAACGCATCTGTACCTTGCTGAAGGCTCGACGCAGCTTGCGATACCAAAGTGCAATTGTTCAGCCGCGCCATTGCCAAGACAGTTGCGCTTCTCGTGGGAAGTCGCTGTCATGCCGGCTCTACCCCGACGACAGGGCTGCTGTCACCGCCTCGAAGAGCGCCTCGGCACTGAAGGGCTTCAAAAGGCACGTTGCCGCGCCTTGCTGAATGAGGCGACGCTGCAGATCATCATCCGAGTATGCAGTGATGAACACGATGGGCGTCTCAACCCCGCGGCGTTTGAGCTCCTGTTGCAGTTCGGGGCCAGTCATGCCCGGCATTGCGACGTCGACCACGAGACAGTCCGCTTGCCCAACCCGGCCGGAGGCCAAGAAGGCTTCGGCTGACGCGTAGGCGCTTGCGGAAAACCCGAACTCGCCCAGCAGGTCGGGCAGCGCCTCCCGCACGGACTCGTCATCGTCGATCACCGTAACGAGTGCGCGCCTGCCGATCGCGTTCATCGTGGACCCTGTTGCAGCCGCTTGGGCAAGCTTGCACCATGCCGGCGCGGCCGTAAACAATACCTTGGTCTGATTGCGTTGCGCCGGCCTTGACGCCAGTCAAGCGCCGGTCGCGAGGATGTCGGCGCAGCTGCGCAACGGCAGGCGCGGTGACGGACCGGACGCGACGGCTCGCTCGAAAGCGGTAGCGCCAACCTGTTCCAAAGCATGTGGCAGCCCCCGGGGTCGGCCACTAGCCTTCGTTCACACGTGAACAAGCCGCTCGTCCGAGCACGTTGACGTGGTTCGCGGAACAGGCGGACCAACCCCTTCAATCCCTCTGCCTCGAGGTAACCCATGTCGAAGATCCTGGTTCTCTACTACAGCGCCTACGGACACATCGAAGTCATGGCGCAGGCCGTCGCCGAAGGAGCCCGTGAGGTGCCCGGCGCGGTGGTGACGGTGAAGCGCGTGCCCGAGACGATGTCGCCGGAGGCGCTGCGGCAGATGGGCGCCAAGGTGGACAACAACACGGCCGTCGCGACGCCCGACGATCTTGCGAGCCACGACGCCATCGTGTTCGGCACGCCGACCCGCTTTGGAAACATGTGCGGGCAAATGCGGACCTTTCTCGACCAGACCGGCGGTCTGTGGGCGAAAGGCGCCCTGATCGGCAAGCTGGGCAGCGTCTTCACATCGACCGGAACGCAGCACGGCGGCCAGGAGAGCACCATCCTCAGCTTTCACATCACGCTGCTGCACCACGGCATGGTGCTGGTCGGTCTGCCGTACAGCGAGCAGCGGCAGACGGGCACCGACGAAATCAAGGGCGGCAGCCCGTACGGCGCGTCGACCATCGCCGGCAGTGACGGCGAACGCAAGCCCAGCGAGCAGGAGCGCGCGATGGCACGCTTCCAAGGCCGTCACGTCGCCACTCTGGCGTCACGGCTCGCGACTGCCCGCTGAATCGGTACGCCGATGAAGAACCGGATCGCGTTCGCGCTCCTGATGGGCGCCATCACCACCGGCGCGATCTCGTTCGCGCTCGTCTACTTGCACGTGGGATCGGGCGGGCAGCTGTTGGCCGCCTGGCTGACTTCTTGGGGGCTGGCGTATCTCATCGTCATCCCGATCATGTTGCTGATCGCCCCGAAGATTCAGCGCCTGACTGCCACGCTGTTCATACCCAAACCGGACCACGACACCGGATCGATCGTCATGGGAGCGATGCGGCAACGGCTCGTGTTTGCTCTCCTCATGGGCGTGATCACGACGGGCGTCATTTCGTTTGCTGTCCTGTTCAGAAACCTGGGGCTCAGGGAAGACTTTGTCCGGCTCTGGCTGCGGGCCTGGGCGCTCGGCTACGGGGTGGTCGTCCCGATGATTCTTGCCCTCGCGCCGCCTGTGCAGCGCCTGGTCGACAGGGCCTTCGGCCATCCATCTCGCAGGAGCCCAACATGACGCCCGCTCACACCATTGGAACCGCGCTGATCACCGGTGCCTCCGGCGGCATCGGCGCTGTCTACGCCGACCGGCTGGCACGGCGCGGACACGATCTGATCCTGGTCGCACGCGATGAACAGCGGCTGCAGCTCGTGGCCGAACGCGTCGCCGCAGCCACCGGGCGTGCCGTCGAAGCGGTGCGCGCCGATCTCACGATCGCCGCGGACCAGCAGCGTGTCGAACGCATCCTGCAAACCGACAGCCGCATCAAGCTGCTGGTGAACAACGCCGGCGTGGGGGCGACCCGATCACTGGTCGACTCGGATATCGAGTCGCTGGAGCACATGATCCAGCTCAACGTCACCGCGCTGACCCGCCTCGCGCACGCCGCGGCTGCGGCTTTCGTGGCGCGCGGCAGCGGCGCCATCGTCAACATCGGCTCCGTGGTGGCACTGGCGCCCGAAGTGCTGAACGGCACCTATGCAGGCACGAAGGCGTTCGTGCTCGCGCTGTCGCAGTCGCTCGACCACGAGCTGAGCGCCAAGGGCATTCAGATCCAGGTGGTGTTGCCCGGCGCCACGAGCACCGACTTCTGGACGGTCGCCGGCACGCCGTTGGCCGAGCTGCCGCAGTCGATCGTGATGAGTGCGCAGGAGATGGTCGACGCAGCCCTGGTGGGTTTCGACCGCAAGGAGCTCGTCACCATTCCATCGTTGCCGGACTCCGCCCAGTGGGAGGCCTTCGACGCCGCTCGCAGGGCGATGGCCCCCGAACTGTCGCGATCCACCGCGGCAGCGCGTTACCGGGTTTGAGCATCACCAGCAGGCACGACCTTCGCCACGAACTCCTGCCGAAAGTGCCTGAGCATGGTGCGCACCGGAGTTGCCGCCGAGTCGCCCAGCGCGCAGATGGTGTGGCCCTGGATGTTCTGCGCCACGGAGTTGAGCAGTTCCAGGTCAGCGGGTCGGCCGTGTCCCCTGTGGATGCGATCCACCACGCGCCAGAGCCAGCCCGTGCCTTCGCGGCACGGTGTGCATTGGCCACAGGACTCGTGCATGTAGAAGGACGACAGGCGCAGGAGGCTTTCGACCATGTCGCGTGTCTCGTCCATCACGATGACCGCGGCCGGCCCCAACATCGAGCCGGCCTTGGCGACGGCGTCGTAGTCCATCGTGCAATCCGCGATCACGCTGGCGGGCAGCACGGGCGCTGACGCGCCGCCGGGAATCACGGCCTTGAGCTTGCGGCCGCCCCGCACGCCACCGGCGAGTTCCAGCAGCTTGGTGAAGGGCGTGCCAAGCGGCATCTCGTAGTTGCCAGGCCATTCGACGTCACCGCAGACCGAGAAGATCTTGGTGCCGCCGTTGTTCGGCTTGCCGCACTGCAAGTAGGCCTGGGCGCCGTGGCGGATGATCCAGGGCACCGCCGCAAAGGTCTCGGTGTTGTTGACGATGGTTGGCTTGCCATAGAGCCCGAAGCGGGCCGGAAACGGCGGCTTGAATCGCGGATGTCCCTTCTTGCCTTCCAGCGACTCGATCAGCGCGGTCTCCTCCCCGCAGATGTAGGCACCGAAGCCATGGTGCGCGTGCAACTGGAAGCTGAAGTCCGACCCCAGGATGCCGTGGCCCAGATAACCCGCGGCTCGCGCTTCCTCCAAGGCCTGCTCGAAGCGCTCGTAGGCGCCGAAGATCTCGCCGTGGATGTAGTTGTAGCCCACCGTGATGCCCATCGCGTAGGCCGCGATGAGCATCCCCTCGATCACGATGTGCGGGTTGTAGAGCAGGATGTCCCGGTCCTTGAAGGTGCCCGGTTCGCCCTCGTCGGAGTTGCACACCAAGTACTTCTGCGTCGGCAGTTGACTCGGCACGAAGCTCCACTTGAGGCCGGTGGGAAATCCTGCCCCACCACGCCCGCGCAGCGCGCTGTCCTTGACGGTGGCGATCACCTGGTCCGGCGTCATGCCCTCGGCGAGGATCTTGCGCAGCGCCTGGTAGCCGTCTCGTGCCTCGTAGTCGGACAGGCGCCAGTTCATGCCGTCCAGGCCTGCGAGGATCTGCGGGGTGATGTGGCGGCCATGAAAGCATGTCTGCATGCCGGAGGCCTGGAACCGCGAAAGGTCCAGGCCTGCGCTCATGCCTTCGGCCTTCGTCAGCCCAGAGCGACGGAGTTCCGTCTCGGCAGCTTCCACTCGAGACGGACGTAGTGGCAGGTGTAGCCGCCGACGTTCTTCAGCAGGTAGTCCTGGTGTTCCGGTTCGGCCTCCCAGAACTCGCTCGCCGGCGCCACCTGCGTCACGACCTTGCCAGGCCAGAGGCCCGAAGCGTCGACATCGGCGATGGTGTCTTCCGCGATCTGCTTCTGCACGTCGGAGGTGTAGAAGATGGCCGAGCGGTAGCTCGATCCGACGTCGTTGCCCTGCCTGTCGCGCGTGGTCGGATCGTGGATCTGGAAGAAGAACTCGAGAAGCTTCCGGTAGCCGATGCGTGACGGGTCGAAGACGATCTCGATCGCTTCGGCGTGTCCGCCATGGTTGCGGTAGGTCGCGTTGCGCGTGGTGCCTCCGGTGTAGCCGACCCGCGTCGACAAGACACCGTCTTGGCGCCGGAAGAGATCCTGCATGCCCCAGAAGCAACCTCCAGCGAGTACAGCGCGTTCTTCAGCCATTGGAATCCTCCACTTGGTCCAGGTAAGCCCCATAGCCTTCGGCCTGCATGTCGTCGCGATGGACGAATCGCAGCGCGGCCGAGTTGATGCAGTAGCGCAGCCCCCCGCGGTCCGTCGGGCCGTCCGGAAACACGTGCCCGAGATGGCTGTCGCCGTGCACCGACCGGACCTCGGTCCGGATCAGCCCATGGGCCGTGTCGCGTCGTTCGTTGATGTGGGCCGGATCGATCGGTTTGGTGAAGCTGGGCCAACCGGAACCGGAGTCGTACTTGGCAGACGAGGCAAACAGCGGTTCGCCCGACACCACGTCCACGTAGATGCCGGGCTCCTTGTTGTCCAGGTACTCACCGGTTCCCGCGATCTCAGTCCCGTTCTGCTGGGTGACCCGGTACTGCTCCCGCGAGAGCTTGCGGATGACCTCCGCGTCTTTGCTGAACTTGAGCATTCTTTCTCCTGATGTCGAGATGCACGCACCGCGAGCGGCGCGCCCGCAGCACGCGTGCAGGGTGGCGTCGTTGCCGATGGAGCGCATGCCGCCATGGGCGTGGGCATAGGCACCTGAGATGACCAGCCGCGTCGGCCTTCGTTCGAGGTAGGCGACGTTCGACCGATCGGTCGAAGCGGGGTCGATCGATGTCCCGGAGAGTCACGGACACCTGCCACTACCGGCAGCAGGCTTGTGACCCAACGAACGAGGAGCGAAGATGGCAGTTGAGCGTTTCGATGCGCTGGTGATCGGCGCCGGTCAGGCCGGTCCCTCAGTGGCTGCCCGCTGTGGCGAGGCGGGCATGCGCGTCGCGCTCGTGGAACGCCAGCACCTCGGTGGCACCTGCGTCAACACGGGCTGCTACCCGACCAAGACGCTCGTGGCGAGCGCCCGCGCGCTGCACTTGGCGCGTCGTGGTGCGGAGTTCGGCTTCGAGGCCGCCGGCGTGCGGGTCGACATGCGCCGCGTCAAGCAAAGAAAGGACGAGATCGTCAGTGCGACGCGCGCCAACGTCGAAGCCTGGGTGAGCGGGATGAAGGGCGTCGAGTGGATCCGCGGTCATGCCCGCTTCGTGGCGCCGCGCACCGTGCGGGTTGGCGAGCGCACCCTGACGGCCGAGCATGTCTTTCTCAATGTCGGCGCGCGGGCGACACGTCCGGCACTGGACGGGATCGACTCAGTCCCGACGCTCGACAACGTCTCCGTGCTCGATCTCGAAGAGGTGCCCTCGCACCTGGTCATCGTGGGTGCCGGCTACATCGGCTTGGAGTTCGCGCAGGTGATGCGCCGGTTCGGCTCGGACGTGACGGTGGTGGAGCGTTCCAATCGTCTTCTGCCTCGCGAGGACGACGACATCGCCACCGAAGTGCGCTCCGTCCTGGAGGACGAAGGCATCCGTTTCCGCCTCGGTGCGGAATGCATGGCACTCGAGAGAGGCCCGCATGGAAGCGTGCGGATGCGCGTGGACTGTGTGGATGATCAACCCTTCGTCGAAGGCAGCCATGTGCTGCTGGCCGTGGGGCGCACGCCCAACACCGACGATCTCGGCTTGGAAGCCGCGGGCATCCGGGCCAACGCGTTCGGGCATGTCGAAGTGGATGACCAGTGCCGCACCAGCGCGGAAGGCGTGTGGGCGATGGGCGACTGCAATGGACGGGGTGCCTTCACGCACACGGCGTGGAACGATCACGAGATCGTCGTCGATCGCCTGTTTGGCAAGCGCTCGCTCGGCATCGGCCAGCGCATCCCATGCTACGGCATGTTCATCGACCCGCCGCTGGGGCGTGTGGGTATGACGGAGCGCGAGGTGCGGGCGACCGGCCGACCTGCGCTGGTCGCGACCATGCCCATGCGACGCGTGGGCCGGGCCAGGGAGGCCGGTGAAACGCGAGGCATGATGAAGGCACTGATCGACGTGCAGACTCAACGCATCCTCGGCGCGGCGATCTTCGGGCTGAACGGAGACGAGGCCATTCATGGTTTGTTGTGGGCGATGTCGGCCAGCCTTCCCTACACGGCGCTCGCGCAATCCGTCCCGATCCATCCCACGGTGTCCGAGTTGATTCCCACGCTGCTACAGCAGGCCAAGCCGCTCTGAAGCGGCCCGGGTGCCGCGCGCTATCGGCGCCCGCGACGAGATCGATACCAAGGTCTTATCGACCGTGCGCGCGCGCGCGCGCATCCTCCTGCCTCCCCAGCGCGGGCTGCGCCCGGCTCCCGCGCCCGACACACATGGAGGCCCTCCCATGCGCACCGGCAAGCTTGCGGCCGTCACCGATCGGCGAGGAATCGAGGTCATCAGACCTTCTCGAACGGAGCCGGCGGGTGGAACGAGCGAGGCGGAGTCACGCCTGATCGAGAACGCCGTGAGGGCCAGCGAGCAAAGGCTCAAGCTGATCATCGACACGATTCCCGCGCTGGCCTGGTCCGCTCGACCGGATGGAGGTGCCGAGTTCTTCAACCAGCACTACCTCGACTTTGTGGGTCTGCCGCTGGCACGGGTGAGGGACTGGGGCTGGGCGGTTGCCGTCCATCCGGATGATCTGAGTGATCTGGTTGCAGCCTGGCAGCGCATCATGGCCTCCGGTCTGCCGGGCGAAGCCGAAGCGCGCCTGCGACGCCACGACGGCGTCTACCGCTGGTTCCTGATGCGAGCGAGCCCGCTGCGCGACGACAACGGCCAAATCACGCAGTGGTACGGCGTGAACACCGACGTCGAGGATCGCAAGAGTGCCGAGGCGAAGGTCCAACGCGCCAACGAGCACATGACCGAGGCCCAGCGTCTGAGCCGGACCGGCAGCTTCACTGTGGATCTGCTGACGCAGGAGCAAACCTGGTCGGACGAGTTCTATCGCATCTGCGAGCTCACGGTCGGGTCGCAGGCCGGGATGCAACGGCTGCAGGAGATCGTCCATCCTGAGGACATGGCCACGTTGCAGAACGCAATCCAGCGTGCCCGGGCGGGCGCGGACTCCCGCTTCGACTTCCGCATCGTCACTTCACAAGGCACCGTCAAGCATCTGATCGGCGCGGCGCACCGCGTCGGACAGGACACCAGGCCGGTGATCGTCGGCGCGATCCATGACGTGACGGCGAGCAAGGCTGCCGAGGAGGCGCTGAGCCGGGCTCGCGCGGATCTCGCCTATGTGGCACGAGTCGTCACCCTGAGCACGCTGACCGCTTCCGTCGCTCACCAGGTGAGCCAGCCGCTGGCCGGCATCATTGCCAACGCCAGCGCGTGCCTTCGCATGCTGGCTGCCGATCCGCCGAACATCACCGGCGCATGCGAGACGGCCAGGCGGACCATCCGCGACGGCAACCGCGCTGCCGAGGTGATCACACACCTGCGCGCCCTGTTCAGCAGGAGAGAGATGTCGCTCGAGCCAATGGACCTGAACGAGGCAACGAAAGAGGTCGTTTCACTGTCGTTGAACGAGCTCCAGCGAAACCGCGTGGTGGTCCAGTTGGAACTCGCGGCCGACCTGCCGCCCGTCACCGGAGACCGCATCCACCTCCAGCAGGTTCTGCTGACGCTGCTGCGCAACGCCTCGGACGCGTTGAACGACATTAGCGATCGACCAAGGCTGTTGGTGATCAGAACCGAACGCGAAGACGCCGAGCGGGTGCGGGTGGCCGTGCGGGACGTGGGCATCGGCCTCGATCCTCACAGCGTGGACAAGGTGTTCGATCCGTTCTTCACGACCAAGAGCGACGGCCTGGGCATCGGCCTGTCCGTCGGGCGGTCGATCGTCGAGAGACACCATGGACGCATCTGGGCAGAGGCCAACGACGGACCCGGTGCGACCTTCTGTATCTCCATTCCCCGCGCTCCGCAACCCGGCACGTCAACCAGCGCAGATCACGTTTGCCCTTCGAGCGAGGTCCAAGCATGAAAGCCGTCCACACCGCCAGTATCGGCACTGACTCCTATACTTTCCACCTGCGCGAGGTTGCGCACGACAACCCTCGGTCGACCATGCCATCGCGAGAGACCTCGGGATCGAAGCCGGGCCAGGCCGCGGACATGGCCGCGGTGGTGTTCGTCGTCGACGATGACGTCTCGGTGCGCGAGTCGTTGGAGCTTCTCGTGCTCTCGGCCGGCTGGCAACCGCAGACGTTCGAGTCGGCGCAGGAGTTCCTTGCCAGTCCGCGTCGCCTCGTGCCGTGCTGCCTGATCCTCGATTTCTCCATGCCGGGCTTGAATGGCCTGGAGCTGCAGAAGCAGGTGGCGGTCGAGCGCCCCGACATGCCGATCATCTTCATCACCGGCTACGGCGACGTGCCGTTGACGGTGCAGGCGATGAAGGCGGGTGCCGTGGAGTTTCTCACCAAGCCGCTGAACGACGACGTGCTCATCGCTGCGATCTCGGGGGCGCTCCAACGCAGCCGGACCGCGCTGGACCACCAACTCCAAGTCAACGCGCTGCGTGATCGCTACGCGTCGCTGAGCCGACGCGAACGCGAGGTCATGGAGCTGGTCGTGGCCGGCTTGCTGAACAAGCAGGTCGGAGGCGAACTGGGCATCAGCGAGATCACCGTCAAGGCACACCGCGGCAGCCTGATGCGCAAGATGGAAGCACGGTCCCTGCCTGAGCTCGTGACCATGGCCGCACAACTGGGCATCAAGCAGCGGCCGGAGGGCAGGTCGTCCGGCTCAAGCCGTACGCAGCGCGGCCCGGGCCGCTGAAGCTGCATGTCCCTCTTGCTACGAGCTCAGGTCTCCCGCCAGCGCCTTGTACACGCCAACCAGCGAGGTTGCGGCATTCGATTGCGACAGCGCCAGTCGATCGCGCGCAGCCAGTAACTCGCGCTCGGCATCGAGCACGACCAGGAAGTCGATCACACCGGCATCGAAGCGCGCTCGCGCGATGCGGGCTGCGGCCTCGGCCGATCGAGCCGCCTCGAACAGACGTTCGGCTTGCTGTTGTGTGCGCGTATAGGTTGCAAGCGCAGCTTCGGTTTCCTCAAGCGCCGTCAGCACCGTGCGCTCCCACGCCGCAAGCACGGCTTCGACGCGCGCATCGGCTGCCGCGATCTGCGCACGGACGCGGCCGAAGTCGAGCATGTTCCACACGAGCTGCGCGCCCAGGTTGTAGACGTATGCACTGCCATCGAGCAAGTTGCCCGGCTGCGAGGCGTTTTGACCGATGGTGCCGCCGAGCGTGATGCGCGGAAGGAGCGCGCTGCGGGCCACCCCTGCTTGTGCGGCAGCGGCCGCTGCCGCATGCAGAGCAGCTCGCACTTCGGGCCGGCGCATCAGCAGACTCTCCGGCGATCCGACGCTGCCCAGCGGCACGCTGCGCAAGCCAGGAAGCGGTCGCGCATCCATGAGTTCGGTATCCAGTGCCGTCGGCGCTTGACCGCACAGAACCGCCAGGCGGTAACGCGCGCGCATAAGGGCCGTTTCGAGCACTGGGATGCTGGCTGCCGTGGTTTCCGCCAGTGCACGTGCACGCTCGGCATCGAGCGCGACGCCACGGCCCGACTCGTACCGTGCTTGCACCAACCGGAGCACCGTCTCCTGGGTCTTCAGCGCCGCCTGCGACACACGAAGCCGCTCCTGCAGTCCACGCAAATCGAAGTACGTGCGTGCCACTTCCGCAGTCAGGCTCAGCCGTACCGCTTGAAGATCGGCCTCTGTGGCGCGCACCGTGGCACGGGCGGCATCCTGCGCGCCAGACAAACGTCCGAACAGATCGGCCTCCCACGCCGCGTCAAAACCCACCACGTAAAGGCTGCGACCGGGGGCCATGCGGTCGCGCAACCGGCCAGCGGCGGCCACCGCGTTGACCTGCGGCCAGCGCTGGGCGTCGGCGTCGCGCGCCAGCGCCCTGGCTTCCTGTAGGTTTGCGGTCGCGATGCGGAGGTCGTGGTTGACCTCGGATGCGCGCGCAACGAGCGCATTGAGCTGCGGGTCGCCGAACCGCTCCCAGAAGCGCCCCGCCGGTTCGCCCTGCTCGGCGTCGACGGGCTGGTTGGCGAATTTCGCGTCGAGCGCCAGGTCTCGGCGCGAAGGCAACTGCGGCGTTGAGCACCCGGCCAGTGCAGCGGCCAGCAATCCCGTCGTCAGGAGCTTCACCGGGTGGCCTCTCGTGTCGGAGGCGCATCGTCGACGCCCGGGTGGAACGGGTGTGCGGACGCGTCGATCTCGCGCCGCAGCTCCTGCGCATGGGCGCGTTTGCTCTCCGTGCTCTTGCGCAGCAGGACATAGAACACCGGCGTGAAGAAGATGCCGAACAGAGTCACCCCCACCATGCCCGAGAACACGGCGACGCCCATGGCCCGGCGCATCTCGCTGCCAGCGCCACTGCCAAGAATGAGCGGCAGCGCCCCAGCACAGAACGCAAACGACGTCATCAAGATCGGCCGCAAGCGAAGAGCGCAGGCCTCCACCACCGCGTCGATGGTCGACTTGCCGCGCTCTTCCAGCTCCTTTGCGAACTCGACGATCAGGATGGCGTTCTTGCAGGCCAGTCCCACCAACACCACCAGCGCAACCTGCGTGAACAGGTTCAGGTCACCCGGTTGGCCGAACAGCCCCTGCCTCGACAGCGCGAGCCCCGCCAGCGCCGACAGGATGCACATCGGCACGATCAGGATGATGGCCAGCGGCAGGCTCCAGCTCTCGTACAGCGCGGCCAGCACCAGGATGACCAGCACAACAGAGAGCGTCAGCACGGCCACCAGCGTGGGAACGCGCAAATCGGTGCCAGGCACGGCGACATCGCGGGTGAGCCGGTCCTGGTAGGAGAGCTCGGTCCATTCGTACGTCATGCCGCGAGGCAGTGAGCGCAGCAGGCGCTCCATCTCGGCCTCGGCCGCTCCGCTGGAGTAGCCGGCCTTCGGCGCGCCGTTGAAATCGGCCGATGGAAAGCCGTTGAAACGCGTGACGCGCGTGGGGCCGAACGTCGGATCCACCTTCAGCAGGGCACCCAACGGCACCATCTCGCCGGTGGCGTTGCGCGTCTTCAACTCCGGTATGTTGTCTGCGCTGGCGCGGTGCGCCGCATCGGCTTGAACGATCACTTGATAGGTGCGACCGAACCGGTTGAAATCGTTCACATACAGCGAGCCGAGATTGATCTGCAGCGTGTCGTAGACGTCGCGCAACGCCACGCCCATCTGCTTGGCCTTGACGCGATCGACGTCGGCGTAGAGTTGGGGGACATTGATGTCATAGGTCGAATACGGTGTGCCGACCTTGGATTCCGGTTTGGTCTGTACCTGCGCCAGCACCTCGAGCACGGCACCGAACAGAGCCTGCTCGCCCTGCCCGGTGCGATCCTGCAGCTGGAGCTTGAAGCCGCCGACATTGCCCAGCCCGTCGACTGCAGGCGGCGGCACAACGAACAGACGCGCCTCGCCGATCTGCTGAATCGCGCCGTTGACCTTCGCGAGGATCGCGTCCTTGGACAGGCTCGGCGAGCGTCGTTCCTCGAAGGGCGACAACCCAAAGAAGATGATTCCCTCGTTCGTCGCTGCGGAGAAGCCGGCGATCGACAGCCCGGGATACGCGCTCGCCTCGATGATGCCCGGCACTGCCAACGCGATCTCGGTCATCCGCCGGATCACCTGCTCGGTTCGATCCAGCGTCGAGCCAGCCGGCAGTTGGACGATGCCGATCAGGTACTGCTTGTCCGGTGCAGGCACGAAGCCCGTCGGCACGCGCACGAAAAGCAGCGCCGTCGTGATCAGCAGCACGCCGTAGGCCGCGATCGCCAATGATTTGCGTCGAAGCAAGCCCGTGACGCCACGCCCGTAAGCCGTGCTGCCCCGGTGGAAGAAGGCGTTGAATCGCCTGAAGAACCGGCCAAATAATCGATCGATGCCGCGCGACAAGGCGTCCTTCGGAGCATCGTGCGGCCGCAGCAGCAGCGCCGCCAGCGCTGGCGACAGCGTCAGCGACGTGATCGCCGAGATCACCGTCGAGATGGCGATCGTGGCCGCGAACTGCTTGTAGAACTGGCCCGACAAGCCGGGCACCAGCGTCAGCGGCACGAATACAGCGCACAACACGAGCGCAATCGCGACGATCGCACCGCTCACCTCGCGCATGGCCTTCAAGGTGGCCTCAAGGGGTGTCATCCCGTCTTCCAGGCTGCGCTCGACGTTCTCCACCACGACGATCGTGTCGTCGACCACGATGCCGATCGCCAGCACCAACCCGAACAGCGTCAGCGTGTTGATCGAGAAGCCCAGCGCCAACAGCACGCCAAACGTACCGACGACGGACACCGGCACGGCCAGGAACGGAATGATCGATGCTCTCCAGGTCTGCAGGAACAGGATCACGACGAGCACGACCAGCAAGACGGCTTCGGCCAGTGTCTGCACGACCTTGGAGATCGACGTCCGCACAAAGCGCGTCGGGTCGTACATGATCCGGTAGTCGACGCCCGCCGGGAACATCGGCTTGAGCCGCTCCATGGTCGAGCGCACGGCGTCGGAAATCGCCAGCGCGTTCGATCCGGGAGCCTGAAAGATGCCGATCGCGGCGGACACCTGGTTGTTCAGCAGGCTGCGCGCCGCGTAACTGTTGGAGCTCATCTCGGCCCGCCCGACGTCGCGCAGGCGCACCACGGCGCCGGTGTTCGGATCGGTGCGCACGATGATTTCCTCGAACTCCCGCTCGGTGACCAGGCGGCCCTGGGTGTTGATCGGCAGCTGGAAGTCGGTCCCCTCGACGCTGGGCGATGCGCCCACCACCCCCGCCGCCACTGGAGCGTTCTGCTCGCGCACGGCACCCACGACGTCGGTCGCCGTCATGCCCTGGCCGGCCAGCCGTTGAGGATCCAGCCACAAACGCATGGCGTAGTCACCGCTTCCGAACAACTGCACCGACCCCATGCCCGGAATGCGGAGCAGCTCGTCGCGCACCTGCTGGTGCGCATAGTTGCGCAGGTAGAGCGAGTCACGGCTGTCGTCGACGCTGATCATGTGGACGACCATCGTCAAGTTGGGCGACTGCTTCTCGGTCGTCACGCCGATCTGGCGCACGATCTCCGGCAAACGCGGCAATGCGCGGTTGACACGGTTCTGGACTGCTGTCTCGGCCTGCTCAGGTGACGTGCCGATCCGAAACGTCACGGTCAATGTCATCGTGCCGTCGGCGGTGGCCTGACTCTCGAAGTAGAGCATTCCGTCCAGGCCGTTGATCTGTTCCTCCAGTGGCGTGGCCACAGCTTCGGAGATCACACGCGGGTTCGCGCCCGGAAACTGCGCCCTCACGACGATCTGCGGCGGCACGACATCCGGGTACTCGGAGACCGGCAGCCGGAAGATCGCCAACGTCCCGACGAGGGACACGAACATCGCGAGCACCGACGCCATGCGCGGACGTGCGATGAAGAAGCGAGAGATATCCATGCGATACGCCTAGCTGCCCAGCGTTGCGGCGCCGGGCGCGGGCGCCTTTACCGGAAGGCCGGTGACATCCATCTGAAGCATTCGAGGGGTCACCTTCGAGCCCGGCAAAGCCCGATGCAGGCCTTCGACGACAACACGCTCGCCGGCTTGAAGGCCTTGCACGACCCGCATGCCTTCGATCAGGGCGCCCGGCCTCACCTCGCGCGGTCGCACGACGTTGTCATCGCCGACGGCCAGGACGACCTTGCGCGTCTGGTCGGTCGTAACTGCGCGCTCTGGAACCAGTGTCGCCGGGTAGCGTGCACTTCCGGCCAGGCGCACACGCGCGAAGAGGCCCGGGGTGAAGTGCCCGTGCGAGTTGTCGAAAAGCGCGCGACCGCGGATCGTGGCCGTGACCGGATTCAACTGGTTGTCGACGAAGTCGAGCCGACCTTCGTGCGGAAAGCCGGCCTCGTGGGCCAGCCCCATCCGCACCGGCATCCGGCTTGCCCGAACCTCCTGCACGTGGCGTAGAAAGACCGCCTCTCTGACGTCGAAGTACGCGTAGACACGATCGCTCGACACGATCGTCGTCAGCACCGGATTCCCGACACCAACCAGATTGCCTGCGGTCACGTGCGCGCGCGAGATGCGCCCGGAGATGGGTGCACGGATGCTCGTGAACTCCAGGTTCAGCCTCGCCTGTGTCAGCGCGGCTTCCGCTGCCCGAACCGCGGAACGCGAGTTGGCCAGACCGGCACGCAACTGGTCGACCTCCTGCCGGCTCACACCATCGATCGGAAGCAGACGCTCGGCGCGCGCGAGTTCGCTCGCGGCGAGCTCCGCCTGGGTGCGGCTCGAAGCCAGTTGCGCCTCGCGTTGCGCAACCTCAGCCATGAACGGCCGTGGATCGATCGTCATCAGCAGGTTGCCTTGCCGTACCTGGCGCCCCTCGGTGAAATGCACCTTTTCTACGACTCCGGCAACTCGTGCACGCAACTCGACCGTGTCCGGTGCTTCCAATCGTGCCGTCACCTCCTCGATGTCCTGCACCTCTCGCTCCACCGCAACGGCAACCATGACCTCCGCCGCGCCAGCCGGCTCCGAAGCGGCCTGGTTCCGGCCGCATGCGGCAAGGACGGCCATGCCGAGGAGTGCGCCAAGCCAAGCGGCGAAGCGCGCTGCCAACGAACGCTGGTACACAGACATGGAGCGATCTCCGCGAGTGATGACTGCGGAAATCTAGAAGCCGGCGTATCGCAGCCCCACGCCCTGAGGCGTTAGTCGCGCCTCATCCTTCCAGGGTAGGAAGAGCGGCGAGCAGGGCGCCAATCCATACGAAGGTATTGACCGATACCAGCGTCTAGTGGTCTTGGTCGACCACGAGCCGTTCAAATCGTCGGGTCCAAACACAAGAGCGCCAACCGAGTACCCAATGAGCCCACACATCCATGCCGGTACCGTCCGTACTCGCTCTCGCTTGCAGATCGCGACCAAAGAGCTCTGCGTGACGGCCCTCTTGCTGTGCCTTGTTCTGCTCGCAGCGTGTACTCAGACTCACGCTGCCAAGGTGGACATCGGCGCTCTCGACATCGGCAACGACATCAAGCTGCGGCGCATGCTGGTTCGCAACCCGAACGCCAAAGGCGTCGTGCTGTTCCTGCACGGGTTCCCAGAAACGTTGTGGATCTGGAAGGACATCGCCACGACGCTCGGCGACGAGTTCGAGGTGCACGCCTTTGACTGGCCGGGCTATGGCCTGTCATCGAGGCCTCCCGTCGATCGCTTCTCGTACTCGCCCAGGGACTATGCGCGTGTGCTCAAGGCGTACATCGACAAGTCGGACATCGACACTTCAAAGCTCGTCATCTATTCAACGGACATAGGTGCGCTGCCGGCTCTCCTTCTGGCCTTGGATCAACCCGACATTGCCAGGACGATCGTTGTCGGTGACTTCGCACCTTTCAACAGGCCCGAGTACATGTACCCCGGCCTGCAAAGCCTCAAGTCCATGCCAGCTGCCGAGGCAACACGTGTCTATATGAACAGAACAATGGACGAGATCCTGGATAACGCGTTTCGACGCGGCCTGCCCAGGCATTCGCAGTTCGACCTCCCGCGGGCACTCAGGGAAGACCTGTCCCGGGGATGGAGCCAGGCAACCATGACCTCAGCCGATGCCTTCTACCACTACTACTCGCACTTCACGCGTGATCAGAACTACTTCGAAGCAAACCTGAGCCGCCTGAAGACCCCGGTCAAGGTCATCTGGGGTGAACGCGACATCTACATCAAGCCCGACATGGGCATTGAGCTCGCCAGCAGGACGCGCTCGGACCTGCTCGTTCTTCCTGGCGTGGGTCACTACCCGCATCTGCAGGTACCGAAGCAAACCATCGAAGAAGTTCGGGCCCTGTTTGTCCGTTAGAGGCGTCGCGCACCAGGAAAGCCACCATGGATCCGACATCCGAGCGCCGACGCTTCCTGGGTACCGCCGCCACGGCGTTGGCAGTCACGCAGCTTGGCGGGATCGGAGCAGCATCTGCGCAGGGCAACGGGAGCGCCTCGACTGCACCGCCTGGGCGGCTCGGGATACAGTCGTCGTTCGGGCCCTTGAAGCACGCCGCGGCAGGTGTCCTGAATGTCGGCTATGTCGAGGTCGGCCCGCGCGACGGACAAGCGGTCATTCTCTTGCACGGATGGCCGTACGACGTTCACAGCTTCGAAGACGTCGCGCCCTTGCTCGCCTCGGCGAACTATCGAGTGATCGTTCCCTACCTCAGGGGGTTCGGTACCACGCGCTTTCTCTCGAACGACACCTTCCGAAACGCTCAGCAAGCAGCCGTTGCCCTGGACGTCGTCGCGCTGATGGATGCGCTCAAGATCGAGCGCGCCGTTCTTGCCGGGTTCGATTGGGGTACCCGCACAGCGGACATCGTCGCAGCGCTGTGGCCTGAGCGCTGCAAGTCCTTGGTCGCCGTGAGCGGCTACCTGATCAACAACCTCGAGGCCAACACGCGACCGCTCCCTCCGCAGACTGAGCTGGCCTGGTGGTACCAGTACTACTTTGCGACCGAACGCGGCGTGCTGGGTTATCAGAAACACCGCCGGGCGCTCGCCGAACTGATCTGGAGGACCACTTCTCCAAAGTGGCGCTTCGATGAAGCCACCTTCAATCGGACGGCGCAGTCCTTCGACAACCCAGATCACGTCAGCATCGTCATTCACAACTATCGATGGCGCTTGGGGCTGGCGAGAGGCGAGGATCAGTATGAGTCGTTCGAACGGCGGCTCAGTGCGGCGCCGGTGATCGGCGTCCCGACCATCACGATCGCCAGTGACTTCGATGGCGCGGCGGCCGATGGCGCCGCATACGCGGCGAAGTTCACCGGGAAGCATCAGCATCGGGTATTGCGAGACATCGGACACAACGTGCCTCAAGAGGCACCTCGAGCCTTCGCTCAAGCAATCCTGGATGTCGATCGGCTCTGATCGATGACCACAACGGAGGAACCACATGGACACCTCTTCCATACCCGGCTACACCAAAGGCACCGCTGAAGTTGAAGCGTCACCCCTGAGCGACGCCGACTTCGAGTTGCTCAAGAAGACCATCCTCCTGAGCCAGGACGACATCGATCACCTGCGCCTTGCCGGCGAAGTGCTCGATGACCAAGTCGAGGCCGTGCTCGACGTGTGGTACGGCTTTGTCGGTAGTCATCCGCACCTGCTGAAGTACTTCAGTGGCGGTGACGGTCAGCCCAACGTGGCCTATCTCGGCGCTGTGCGCAAGCGTTTCGGACAATGGATACGCGACCTCTGCGCGGCCAGGTACGACCGGGTGTGGTTGGACTACCAGCATGAGCTTGGCCTGCGCCACACACGCCTGAAGAAGAACAAGACAGACGGTGTCCGTTCCGCATCCGACGTGATCCACTTTCGCTACTTGGTGGCGTTCATCGTTCCTCTCACGGTCACGATTCGGCCGTTTCTCGCGCGGAAAGGGCACGGCGCGGAAGTCGTCGACAAGATGTACCACGCATGGTTCAAGGTGCTCACGCTGACTGTCGCGTTGTGGGGTCAGGCCTTCGTTCCGGCAGAGGATTTCTGATCCATACGAAGGTATCGGCAACACCATTGGCCAATAGCCCAAGCACGCTCGACCTGTTGTCATCGGGTCCCGCGTTGCCGGTCGCAACGCCTGATCGGACGAAAGGACTCTCGTATGAAAGCAGTCAAGTTGGTTGCGGCGGCGGTGCTGATCGCCGGAGTCGGCTTCGCCGTGCATCTCAGCCAGGCGCAGCAACCATCGGGAATCAAGCGCACCGATGCGCTGCGGCACGATCTTGGAGTCGCCGAGCGCGAGGTCATTCAGGTGCGCGTGGACTTCGCCCCGGGTGCCTCGTTCGGCAATCACACGCATCCGGGAGCCGAGGTCGCCTATGTCCTTGAGGGAACGCTCGAGTATCGGCTCGAGGGCCGGCCACCAGTGGTGCTCAAGGCCGGAGAGGCACTGTTCATACCGCCCGGCGCTGTTCACGCGGCGCGCAACGTGGGCACGACCAACGCAGCAGAGCTGGCGACGTACATCGTCGAAAAGGGTCGTCCGCTGCTCGTACTCAGCCAGTAGGCACGTGTCCTTCCGTCTGTCGTTGATGGAGAGAGGATAGAAGTGAAAGCCCTATGGCGATACATCGAAGCGCACCGCGAGGAGTGGGGTGTCGCTCTCTTCGTCCTCCCACCCCTGCTTTTGGTCGCGATGGTGTGGTTGGTGTGGGCAATCGTGGCATGGGTCATGCCATGAATGCTCTGCTTGCTCGCGTCATCGAGGCGCACGGCGGAATGGATCACTGGATGCGACACAGCACGCTCACGGCGACCATCGTAACCGGCGGCGGCCTCTGGGCGATGAAGGGGCTTGTGCAGGAACCGAACCCTCGAACGATGCGCATATCGTTGCACGAGCAACGGGCTTCCGTCGGGCCCTTCGGGGGACCCGACCTGCGCACGGAGTTCACTCCCCATCGGGTTGCCATCGTGACTTGCGAAGGCGCCCTGGTTCAGGAGCGTCTGACACCCAGGGACTCGTTCAGCGGCCACACCATGAACACGCCATGGGATCCGCTGCACCGCGCCTACTTCAACGGCTATGCGATGTGGACCTATCTGACAACACCCTTCTTCATGCTGATGCCTGGATTCCAGGTCAGGGAGATCGAACCTTGGAAGGAAGGCAGCGAAACCTGGCACGGCCTGAGGGTGCGCTTTCCGGAGGACGTCGCGACTCACAGTACGGAGCAGGACTTCTACTTCGGTCCCGACTTCCTGCTGCGCAGACACGACTACCTGGTCGATGTCTCCGGTGCGTTCGGTGCGACACAGTACGTCCACGACACGATCGACGTGGATGGAATCAAGTACCCGACCCGACGTCGCGCCTACCTGCGCGGCCCGGACGGACAACCGGTGCGGGACGTGCTGCTTGTTTCGATCGATCTGAGCGACTTCCGCTTCGCCTAGTTGAACCACCACGCCGGAACCAACCATGACCCTCGATGCCATTTATGACGCGCCGCTCACACAAGAGTTCGGCACCGTCAAGCCCGTGTTCCTCGATCTGTCGACCGACGTGCGACAGCGCAGCGTGACGGCGCTGAATCGCCTGCTGGCGCACGCGATGGCCATGCGCGACCTGTACAAGAAGGCGCACTGGCAGATTTCCGGGCCGTCCTTCTATGCGCTGCATCTCCTGTTCGACAAGCACTACCAGGAGCAGCTCGCCTTGATCGACCAACTGGCCGAACGAGTGCAGACTCTGGGTGGTGTCGCGCTTGCACTGGCGCAGGACGTCGTCGATGAGTCCCGTATCGCGCACGCGCCGCGCGGGCGCGAAGCGCCCGAGCAACAGCTCCAGCGGCTCGTCGGCTGCCACGCGTTGGTGCTTCGGGAGGCGCGCGCGCTTGCACGAAGGGCTGACGAAGCCGGTGACGACGGAACAGCCGACTTGATCATCGGCTCGTTGGTGCGCACCTACGAGTTGCAGAGCTGGTTCGTCGGCGAGCACCTCACCACCTTTGATGTGCCGGCCTTGCAGCGCAACGCCCCGATTGCCGGCGAAGCACCTGCCCGGGAAAACGGGCAACCTGCCGCCCATTGAAGCCACGGAGCGTGAGGACCGCTCGTCAAGGCATCTCGGACCATTGGCCGGCGTAGCTAAAGTGGATAGAGCACGTCATCGAGGGCGAGGTCATGGGTTCGAATCCCATCGCCGGCCAGCCCAAAAGGGGTCATCGCACCAGCCACGGTGACGGGACCACGCAAGGGAACCGATACCTAAGTCCCATGGACTCGATGGGAGCGGTGCCGACATACTAGCCAGTCGCGTTGCACGCTCCCGGCGTCGGGCATGGGTTGATTGCCGGTGTGAGTGCTCCGACTCTGGCCCGTCGTTGGGCCAGCAGGAGGTGGTCAAAGTGACTGAATCGGCTCAAGCAAGTGGTGTTTCGCTCGAGGGGTCACGAACCGACGGGACGCACACAGACCGCGCCGCAAGCTCAGGTACTCCGGAGATCGCCATTCCGTCCGATGTGCTTCGGAAGTGGCAGCGAGTCGTTGACCTCATGGCGAAGATCATGAGCGTCCGTTCGGCGGTGGTGACCAAACTGGAGCCACCGCGCTACACCCATCGCAAGATCATCACGTCCAGCAATTCGAAGGGCAACCCTTTTCCCGTCGATGCCATGTTCGCCATGGATATCGGCGCGTTCTGCGAGACCGTGATCAAGAACCGAGAACCCATGCTGGTCGCCAATGCCCTGGAAGGCGATCGGTGGCTGTCCGCGCCCGAGATCCGGGCAGGGGTGGTCTCGTACCTGGGATTCCCCGTGCTCTGGCCCGACGGCAAGGTATTCGGGACCATCTGCGTTCTCGATGACAAGGCCAACCGTTACAGCGACGCCTACCAGGAACTGCTGCTGCAATGCCGCGATGTCCTTCAAGGGGACCTGCAAACCCTGTTCCGCCTGGGTAACGAGCTCGAGGAGCAAAGGGCACATCTAAGCGAACTGTTCGCGCGGGTTCCGGAGGCTGTCGTGATGGTCGATGGCCACTCCAGGATCACGCGCGTGAATCCGGCATTCACAAGGATCTTCGGGTACACCGCAGAAGAAGCGATCGGTCAACGAGTCAAAGACCTGATTGCGCCAGACGATCTTCAAGAGGAGGTCGAAAGCTTCATGTACCGGATAGTCGAGACGGAAGAGATCATCTCCGTCGAGACCGTGCGGCGCCACAAGAATGGCACGCGTGTTCCGGTCTCGCTGATTGGCGTGCCCGTATCGTTCAGTGGCCGTGAGAACACTGGCTACGTGATCTATCGCGACATCACGGAAACGAAGCGGCTCGAGGACCAGCAGCGGCGATACCACGAGATCCAGCTGGAACTCGCCCACGCGAACCGTATTGCGACGCTGGGGCAGCTGTCCGCGTCGATTGCGCACGAGCTGAACCAGCCGCTGACAGGCATCACGGCCAACTGCGAGACCTGCTTGCGAATGCTGACAAGCGATACCCCAAACCTCGACGGCGCGCGAGAAACCGTTCGGCGCACCACACGGGATGCTCAGCGCGCCTCGAAAGTCATTGCGCGGCTGCGCGCGCTGTTTAGCAGAAACCAACCCGCATCGGAGCCAGTTGACCTCAATGAGGCAACACGAGAGGTGATCGCGCTTTCGCGTGCAGAAATCCAGAACAGGCGGGCGATCGTGCGAATGGAACTCGCCGACGATCTTGCATGTGTCACGTCAGATCGGGTTCAACTGCAGCAGGTCGTGTTGAACCTTCTCCAGAACGCATTGGACGCGATGGACGCAGTCGACGATCGCCCAAGAGAGTTGCTGATTCGAACCGAACGGGACGGAAGCGATTGGGTGCGGTTGAGCGTGAAAGACTCGGGGGTCGGTTTTGACCCTCACACCGTGGACAGACTATTTGAAGCGTTCTACAGTACCAAGAAGGACGGGATGGGCGTCGGACTGGCAGTCAGCCGCTCCATCATCGAGAAGCACCAGGGACGCCTATGGGCGGCGCTCAACGACGGCCCGGGAGCCACGTTTTCGCTTGCTCTTCCGTGTCGGGCTCATTCAACGATCTGATCGGTGCTGCTTCCGCTAGAAGACAATCACCGGCTTCACGACCGCCCCAGAGGCTGAGTCCTCGAACGCCTGGTTGATGTCCTGAAAACGATAGGGCTTGACCAGCTTCTCGATCGGGAAGCGCCCCTGCTGCCACAGGCTGAGAAGACGAGGGATGAACTGCTGCGGGACGGAGCTGCCCTGGACGATGGTCTTGAACGTCCAGCCACGCGTGAGCGACGCACCGACCTCAAACGCCGCTTGCGTGCCGGGACGTCCGGCGCCGACGAGTGCCAACGTGCCCCTGATGCTGAGCGCCCGGGAAAGATCGGCCAGGACCTGTGGCACCGCGGTCGTGTCCAGGATGTAGTTCACGCCCCGGTCGAGCGTCGCCCGCTTCAGCTCCGCGACGACATCCGATGATCGGGCGTTGATGACGTGGGTCGCTCCGAGCTCCTTGGCCAGGTCCAGCCTCGAATCGTGGATATCGACGGCGACCACGGTCGTAGCGCCCGCGATGCGCGCGGCCATGACGGCTGCAAGACCGACAGCACCAGCGCCGGATATGGCAACAGAGGATCCGGCGGGTGGACGCAGCTCGTTCAAGATCGAACCTGCTCCAGTCTGCATGCCACAGCCAAGGAAACCCACGGACTCGAGTGGCACGTCCTTCGGAACGAGAACCAGCGTGCTGTCGACGACGTTCGCGTGCGTGGCAAAGGAGGATTGACCGAAGAAGTGCGAGGACACGACCTCGCCGTTGGCCGTCGCGAGTGAGGTCGTCCCGTCGCTCGTTCGCCGGCCACCGAAGTCCTGCGCGAAGAGGTTCTCGCAGTAGGCGACATTTCCGGAGCGGCACTGGGTGCAGTAGCTGCAGTAGGCGGCCGAGAGTACGACGTGGTCGCCGGGTTTGACCGTCCGGACCGCCTCTCCGACCTTCTCGACAATACCAGCACCCTCATGGCCCAGCACGGCGGGCAGCGGCGTGGGGTAGATGCCGTCACGCACGATGGCATCCGTATGGCAGACGCCGCTGGAGATCAAGCGCACTCGCGCCTCGTTGGGTCGAATGTCGTCGAGGTACAGGGTCTCGATCAAGAGCGGAGTCTTGTGTTTGCGGGCGACGGCCGCCGTGATGGTGGTCATGATGTGTCCTCAAGCGGCTTGCTTCGCGGGGGCCGACCGCAACGTTCGGAGGGCGTGCGCCCACGAGATGACCTCAGTGACGATCGCAATTCGCATGTCGTGACTCTCCTGCGTGATCTCGACATCAGATCGCTCCGCAGACTTCGGATCAATTGACCGAAGGTATTGAAGCCGAAACGCAGCGCCTCGGTACTCCTAGCGACGCCGAGTCCGCCGACTCGGTGGCTCGATGCGATGCCAAAAGCAGTACGTGCCGCTACGACCTGATGAGGATCCGACTTTCCTCGCGTTCATTAGCCTGTCGATCTGTCAGATCAAGAGGGCCGAAGTGAAGACGTTCACCCCAACTTCGCGCGCATCGCATCGACCGCGCCCGACGGGGACCAGTGCGCTGGGCCGAGGAATCATTCAACTGAGCAAGAGCTGCACTGAGCATGGTTAGGCACTCGAGACTGTTGATCCTCGGCTCCGGAGCGGCAGGCTATACGGCTGCGGTCTATGCGGCGCGGTCCAACCTGAACCCGGTACTGGTAACCGGCATCGCTCAGGGAGGACAGTTGATGACCACCACCGACGTGGACAACTGGCCTGCGGATGTGCATGGCGTGCAGGGGCCCGCCCTGATGCAGCGGTTTCTGGAGCACGCAAAGCGCTTCAACACGGAGGTCGTCTTTGACCACATCAACAAGGTCGATCTCCGCCAGCGGCCGTTCCTGCTCCACGGCGATAGCGCCACCTACACCTGTGATGCTCTGATCATCGCCACGGGTGCATTCGCCAAGTACTTGGGCATCCCCTCCGAGCAAGCATTTCTCGGCAAGGGCGTGAGCGGGTGCGCAACCTGCGACGGATTCTTCTATCGCGACCAGTCGACTTGCGTGGTTGGTGGGGGAAGCACTGCGATGGAGGAAGCACTCTTCCTGTCGAGCATCGCGACGAAGGTCTACCTCGTGCATCGTCGCGACAAGTTTCGCGCCGAGCCGATCCTGGTCGACAAGATGATGCAAAAAGTGGCCGAAGGAAAGATCGAACTGAGGCTGTTCAGGACACTGGAAGAGGTTCTGGGCGACGCAACCGGAGTAACGGGTGTACGACTGAAGGACAGTCGCAACGGACACACCGAGGAAATCGCGCTGCAAGGCTGCTTCATTGCCATTGGCCACCAACCGAACACCGAGATCTTTCAGGGTCAGTTGGAGATGGCGAACGGCTACATCATCACAAGAGCCGGGTTGGAAGGCTTCGCCACCATGACCAGCATCCCTGGCGTGTTTGCCGCCGGAGATGTGCAGGACCACGTGTACCGCCAGGCGGTTACGAGCGCGGGTACCGGTTGCATGGCGGCGTTGGACGTACGCCGATTCCTGGAGTAAGGGCGCGACTGGGGTCTGGCCGGGACCTGATGAGGTGCAGTCCCACATGCGCAGCTCCACGACCATCGTTCAAAAGGCCAACTGCTGACCACTCACCGACACTTTTCGCTGAAAGGAGTGAACCGCCATGAGTAGCGAAGTGCCACGCCGGATGTTCCTGAAGCAAGTGACCACGGCCTCGGGCGCGCTCACTATCGGAGTGGCCACCGATGCGAGCGCAGCGCAGGCGGTAGCGCCAATCGCTGTGCCTTTGACCGGATACCAGTCGCTGAGTCCGGACGAAGGCGCGTTCACCGAAGCGCTTCTAAAAGTGATGTGTCCCGCCGATGGCATGACACCTAACGGGGTCGACTGCGGCCTCGCAACATTCTTTGACCGCCAGCTCGCGGGCGGCTTCGGCCGCGGCGATCGCCTCTACCGCCAGCCGCCTGTGCGGAGCGGCAAGCCTCAGGCCGGCTTTCAGTTGCCGCTGACGCCGGAACAGTTCTACAAGGCTGGTGTTGCGGCCGCGCAGACCGCGTGCGTAAGCCGTTTCGCCGTGAAGTTCGAAGAACTCGACGCCGCGAGCGCCGACGCGTTCCTGCAGGAGATTACCGCCGGAAAGATAGACGGCGGTCGCGTGCCGCTGGAGCAATGGTTCAACGAGCTCGTCTACCCGTTGTTCGCGCAGGCGTGCTTCGCGGATCCGCTTTACGGTGGCAACCGCGGCAAGGTGTTCTGGAAGCTGATCGGCTATCCGGGTCTGCCCGCGTTCCACACACAAGACATGGTGACGTACCGAGGCAGGCCGTTCCCCGGCGCTGCCGCTCCCAAATCGATTCAGGACTTCAGCTGATGGCCACCAGACTGCCAAAACGAAGCGTCGTCATCGTCGGCGGCGGACTGACCGCTGCACTCGTCTCGCGTCAGTTATCGGAAGGTACCGACATTCTGGTGCTCGAGCGAGGCATCGATCATCGTGGTACCGCTCCACAACGCCTGCCAGCACAGCGCGACGAACTGCGCTGGGCCATTCACAATGCGTTGGCGCAGGACTGGGCGATAGAAACCTATGCGCTACGCCACTCGCGCGCCGAAGCGTCTCTGCCGGTGCGCCGTATGGAAGCGTTCCTTCCTGGCGAGGGCATGGGCGGTGCGGCCAATCACTGGAACGGCCAGACGTGGCGTTGGGCAGAGTACGACCCGGTATTGCGTACGCACCTCGAAAGGCGCTACGGCAAAACGTCGATCCCGGCCGAGATGACGATCCAGGACTGGGGCCTGACGTGGGCCGAGATGGAGCCGTATCACGACCTCTTCGAGCGGCTCTTTGGTATCGCCGGCAAGGCGGGCAACATCAACGGCGTGATCCAGCCCGGAGGCAACCCTTTCGAAGGGCCGCGCAGTCGCGAGTACCCGCAACGCCCGCTCGAGATCACTGAAGCCGGCCGGATCTTCAAGGCAGCGGCCGAAAGCCTCGGCTACAAGCCGTTCCCGATGCCCGCGGGCAATTCACCGGACTCGTACACGAATCCAGACGGTCAGCGTCTCGCCCCATGTCAATACTGCGGTCATTGCGAACGATTCATCTGCGAAGCGAACGCGAAGGCGAGCCCCCAGCTGCTGCTCTATCCGCCGCTGCTCAATCGCAAGGGGTTCGAGCTGAGACTGCGCGCACACGTGCTCAACGTCGGCTTTGACCGTCACGCGAGACGCGTCACCGGTGTCCGTTACCTGGATCTGCAGACTGGGCGCGAGTACGAGCAACCGGCCGATGTCGTGGTGATCGCCGCGTACTCGATGACAAGCACCCGGCTCCTGCTACAGGACCGAATCGGAAAACCGTACGACCCCGCCACCGGCAAAGGCGTAGTGGGCAAGAACTTCTGCTACCAGGTCATGTCGCACACGCCCGCGTTCTACAAGGACGCGTGGATCAACCCATTCATGGCCTCTGGCGCCTCGCAGACGGTGATCGACGAGTTCAATGGAGACAACTTCGATCACACGGGCCTCGGCTTCTTGGGTGGTGGCTACATCTACGCCAATGTGACCAACGGCCGCCCGATCGGCTCGCGTCTGGTCCCCGCCGGCACGCCGCGCTGGGGCACGAAGTGGAAGCAGGCGAACGCCGACTGGTACGCGCACGCATTCCAGTACAGCGTGCACGGCAGCAACTACCCGCACCGCGACAACTATCTTGATCTCGATCCGGACTACCGCGATGCCTATGGCCAGCCGCTGCTGCGGATGACCTACAACTTCAAGGACAACGACTACCGCATGAGTGATTACGTGACGAACAAGGCCCATGAGCTCGCACGCGCGTCCGGTGCCACGATCGTGGCACAGCCCAATCCCCGCCGCGGTGACTTTGACGCACGCATCTATCAGACCACGCACACCACCGGAGGCACGATCATGGGCACAGACCCGAAGACGAGCGTGCTGTCCCCACATCTGCAGCACTGGGACGCGCAGAACCTGTTCGTCGTTGGCGCGTCCGTCTATCCGCACAACGCTGGATACAACCCGACCGGACCTCTCGCTGCACTCGCGCTGCGACTTGGCGACGACTTGAAGCGCTACCTCGAGCGTCCGAGACAGCTGTAGCAACACCCAGGAGATTCTTCGATGAGTCCAAGCGTTCTGGTCTGCTCGATCCTTGCACTGGCTTGCACCCGGCTCGCTTCCGCGGAGCCCCCTGCCGCGTTCGCCGTGTGTGCGGCCTGCCATGCGTCGGACGGTGCGCACGGCCTGGGCCCGAGTATCAACGGTGTCTATGGTAGAAAGGCCGGCAGCGTGAAGGGATTCAACTTCAGCGTCGCAATGAAAAGGATCAACGTGGTGTGGGATGAAGAGACACTGGACGCGTTCATTGCTGATCCGCAACGATCGATCCCCGGGAATGTGATGCCGTTCGCGGGCATCGCGGACCCCTTGCAGCGGTCCGAGATCGTCAGGTACCTCAAGGTCTTGAAGTGATTGCTACGCGGCCGCGAGGTCGGCGCGGGTCCGCCGACTCCGAAGGATTCGATCGCGGCCAATGGGCATCGCGCTGCGATGGCAGGGTGCGCTGACGCAGCCAAACTATGCCGATGGCATCGCGGCGCCGTGATGCAGTCACGACAGCTGCGCGGCGTGCACTCACCGTACGCGGCTCCAGGGGTTGAAGCGGACCAGATGCGTCCAGCGCGGACCGCGCTGGGCGACGATGAGTTCGAGGCCGCATGGGCGCAAGGGTCAGCGATGAGCCTGCAAGAAGCCTTGCACTTCGCGTGTGACCAACGAGCGAGGATGACCATCGCAGAACCGACCGAACGCGGGCGCACGCGCGTTCGGACGCAGTGCTGACGGCTGCTGGCTCGATGCCGCCGGGCCGGATCCGACGCTCGCGCTTGCCAGATCCCCTAGCGGTTGGATCAGCGTGCGGTCAATCAATGTCAAGGCGCATCAGCGCTCAGCGACGCCGGGCTGCAGGACGAGGTGCTTGTACTCGATGAAATCCTCGAGCGACGCCAGGCCCCTCAGGCGCCCGCGCCCGCTCTGCTTGTAGCCACCTTCCTCGAACTCGTCGCGCATGACGACCCAGTCGTTGATCCAGACCGTGCCCGCCTGGAGCTCGCGCGCAATGCGCAACGGACGGTCGACGTCGCGCGACCAGACGCTGGCTGCCAAGCCGTACTCGCTGTCGTTCGCCAACGAGATCGCGTCGGCCTCGCTGCCAAAGAGCTGCATGGTCATCACTGGACCGAACACCTCTTCTTGCACGATGGGCAACCTGGAGTCCGCCACCTCGAGAAGCGTCGGCTCGTAGAACGAACCCTGCGCGAGCGGCCCGCTGCGGACAGGACCGCCTCGCACGACGACCTTTGCACCCGCGGCAATGGCAGCTTCCACCACGTTGTTCACGCGATCGACATTGGCCTTGTTGATCAGCGGTCCCATCTGGCTCTCGGGATCGAAAGCAGGACCGACCCTGACCTTTGTCAGCTGATCGGCCAGACGCCGGCGCACCTCGTCCGCGATGCCACGTTGCACGAGCAACCGGCTTCCGGTCATGCAGAACTGTCCGGCAAAGACCGTCAAGGCCTTCACGATCTTGGGCAAGGCCGCGTCGAGATCCGCATCGTCGAAGACAATCAGCGGCGTCTTGCCGCCAAGCTCAAGTCCCAACCGCTTCAGCCGCGAGGCGCCGGCCTTGCTGATCTCCCGGGCAACCCGCGTGCTGCCCGTGAAGCTGATCGTCGGGACATCGGGAGACTCCACCAGAAAGCCCAGGACCTCCCGCTCGCCGGTGACCATGTTGACCACGCCTCTTGGAAGGCCTGGCACTTCGCTGATGACCTCGCTGACGAGTGCATTCAATTGCGCGGTCAGGCCTGGCATCTTGACAACGGCGGTGCAACCGGCGGCCAGGGCTGGCGCCAGCGAGCGCGTGAGCAATGCGACCGGGGCATTCCACGGCACGCTGATCCCTGCGACCCCCACGGCCTCGCGCAGCAGGACTGACATGCGCCCCGGTTCCCACTCTGCAGCGCGGCCGTAGTCGGTGTTGACGAGCGACGCAGCGTAGCGCAGCCCAGGAGCCGCCAGTGCAACCTCAAAGGCGGCCTCCGAGAGAAGCTTGCCGTTCTCGGCAGCAAGCGCTTCGGCAAGCTCCGATGCGCGCGCCTCGAATCGTTGCGCCATCTCGTGAAGCACACGGGTTCTCAGATCACGGCTGATCCGCCAGTTGGTGTCGCGGAAGGCACGCACAGCAGCTGCCACTGCGGCTGCTGCGTCTTCCTCCTTGCCGACCGCATACGAGCCGATCGTCTCACCGGTGGCCGGATTGAAGCTGTGGCGACGATCGGCAGAGTCGCGCCACTGCCCGTCGATCCAGTGGCAAGCGTGGCGCGTGGCGGCGAGTGTGGCTGTACGATTCATGTCGGTAGCGGCTTTCCGGTCTGTTCGGCGACCATGTACTCCGCGTACCACTCCGGCCATCCTGCCGTGTCGCGTTTCTGGATCCGCAGCTCGTGCACGTGGTGCGCGCTCGCTGCACGCCGTAGTGCAAGTGCCAGTTCGCTGACGCCGGTGAAGGTCGCATGGATTGCATCCACACGCCCCGGCGCTCGTGCCGTGACCTCCTGCAGCAGCCAGGTGTTGCCGTCCGGGTCCTTGAACGTCGCGAACGACGCGTAGCTGTGCCGCTCCGGGTCCAAGCCGTCCTTCGGAGGCTCGCCAGGGGCCCGGTGGAAGATCTCGCTCACTGCCACATCACACGCCATCAAGTGGGCGCGCGCAGCCTCGATGTCGGACACGGCGAGAAACAACCCGTGTGCCGAGCCAGGAGCGGCCGACGTGATGCCTCGTCCGAAGTGGATCGAGCAAGACGACCCCGGCGGCGTCATCTGCACCCCACGGAAGGACTCGCCCTTGTCGAAGTCAGCGTCAAGCCTCCAGCCCAGACTGCCGTAAAAGCGCTTTGCACGCTCGACGTCGGATACCGGAATGACGGTGACCTCGAGCTTCATGTCGATCGTCCGTCCTTTCGGCCCTCCAGTCGCGGCTTCGCTCTGCAGCACGGTCGTGTTCATGATTCGCTCCTGTGTTCGGGAGCGCTATGGGACCAGGGCGCGGCGCTTGAATCAATTGACCAATGGTATTGGCGCGGCCCAGCTCACGACCGGCACGACCAACGCCTCGTCAGCCACGACACCAATGGCGGCGGTCAGAGGTTCAGTTTGTTGTGGGCATCGCCCCTCCGCCATTGCAGTTACCGCAGCTTCCTACCATCGTTCGGTTGAAGTCATTGGTGAGGCGGCTTGATCGTGGACGAAGATCTCAACAATCTCTCTCGTGAGCAACTGATCGCGGAAACAGTGCGGCTTCGGAACGCGATCCGGAGGCATCGCGACTCTAGTGGCCATGAGCTGTGCTGGCACCATCCAGATCTATGGGAGTTGTTGCCAGAGAAGGTGAGCCCGGCCATAGCTGTTCCGGAATGCCCGCAGTTCATGCGTGGCTGCATCAAGTACCGGCAGTCGCTCGACGTGCAAGCGTCTGAAGCGCCACGAACACGCGAAGACTTTGGCAGTAAACGTGACGCCTAGCCCTTCGCTGCAGCCTACCTGCTACGGCTGGCTTCGCCAGCTTCCGCAGGCAGCTGAGCTCGAACGCTAGGCGTCACAAGCACCACTCTGCGATTCGTGAGGTTTCCATGACCACATCTCTTCAAGGCATCGATCACATCCACGTCTTCGTACAGGACCGCGCCGCCGCAGAAGGGTGGTACGCCAAGGTCATGGGGCTCTCGCGCAACCCAGGCCTGGAGTTCTGGGCAAGTGACGGTGGCCCCCTGACGCTTCAAGACTCGGCCAACACGGTGCACATCGCCTTGTTCGAGCGGCCGAGGCAAGCCAACAGGGCCACAGTAGCGCTGCGCACAACAGCGGAGGGCCTTCGCGCGTGGCAGGCACATCTCGCCGGATTCCCGGACCTCAAGGTGAACTTCGAGGACCATGAGGTTGCTCTTTCCATCTACTTCTCTGATCCGGACGGCAATCCGTACGAGATCACAACGTACGAGCATCAGGCATTCCGAGCGGCTTGATGACGCCTAACCCATCTCTCGAGCCGACACCAGCCTGCTCGACGGACCGCCGTCATCTGCTCGAAGCCAACGACCTGGCCTAGGACATCCTCAAGTCGGTCAACAAGCACCTCGAGCGCAAGGGCCTGCTGCTCAAGAGGAGCAGCATCGTGGACGCGCCGCGCCCTGCTCGACCAAGAACAAGGACGTTTGCGGTCCTGTTGGCTATCATTGCGCCAACGCTCGCGCGGGGGCTGGACTGAAACGATGTCCAGTGGGCGACGCCTGAAACAGGCGCGCAGTATTCCTTCGCGTGTTCAGACTCCGTGATCCTCAATGCCGGAGGTTCTGGGATGGACTTGTCAGACTACGCACTCTCGACAATCCATCAAGACGGCGGGTTCGTGTTGTGCCGAGGACAAGCGGTGGCTGGTCGGACGCCGGTTCCTCCATCGGTCCTTGCTCTGATGCCGGTTTCGGAGCATCCCCCACCCGATCGCATTCGAATGCTCGAGCATGAGTTTGCTTTCCGATCCGATCTCGAATCGACGTGGGCCATCCGTCCGCTGGCTCTCAAAAAGCATCAAGGCCGCACCACGCTGATCCTGGAGGACCCGCTCGGCGAACCCTTGGTCAGACACCTCGCAAGCGGGCCGCGGGACAAGCTAACCGACGAACCGGCCATGGAGCTCGGGACGTTCCTGAGATTCGCCGTGGGCCTGGCGGCCGCACTCCGGGAGGTGCACCGGCGTGGCATCATCCACAAGAACGTCAAGCCGGCGAACATCTTCGTCCAAGCCGAGACGCACCGGGTCTGGCTCACGGGTTTCGGGATCGCCTCACGTTTGCAGCGCGAACGGCTCGCACCGGGCCCCCCGGAAATGATCGCCGGCACCCTCGCCTACATCGCGCCCGAACAGACCGGGCGGATGAATCGCTCCATCGACGCCCGCTGCGACCTCTATGCGCTCGGCGTGACTCTGTACGAGATGCTTACGGGCTCGCTGCCATTCGCTGCAGCTGAGCCGATGGAGTGGGTGCACTGTCACATCGCCCGGCAGGCGATCCCACCGCTTGAGCGGATGCGAAACGTCCCGGCACCTGTGTCCGCGATCGTCATGAAGCTGCTCGCAAAAACAGCCGAGGAGCGGTATCAGACGGCAGCCGGCCTGGAGCGTGACCTGCGGCGCTGCCTGGCGCACTGGGAGGAACGAGGAAGCACCGACGACTTTCCGCTTGGCGAGCACGACACGGCCGATCGGCTGCTGATCCCGGAGCAGTTGTATGGACGCACTGACGAATTCCAGACGCTGCTCGCCGCGTTCGATCGCATCATCCGAGATGGAAGGCCGGAACTGGTGCTGGTCTCCGGCTACTCGGGGATCGGCAAGTCCACCTTCGTGAACGAGCTGCACAAGGTCTTGGTGCCGCCGCGCGGGCTGTTCTCTACCGGCAAGTTCGACCAGTACAAGCGCGACATCCCCTACTCCACTTTGGCGCAGACCCTCCAGAGCCTGGTCCGTGCGCTGTTGACCAAGAACGATCTGGAGCTCGCGCTCTGGAGAGACGCGCTTCGCACGGCTCTGGGGCCGAACGGGCAGCTCATGGTCGATCTCGTGCCCGAACTGAAGCTCATCATCGGCGACCAGCCGCCCGTTCCGGAGCTGCCGTCCCAGGACGCACAACGGCGTTTTCAGATGACCTTCCGGCGCTTGATCGGCGTGTTCGCGCGGCCAGAGCATCCGCTGGTCGTCTTCCTCGATGACCTGCAGTGGCTCGATGCAGCCACCCTCGATCTGCTCGAGGACCTGCTGACCCAGACCGAGGTGCGGAATCTGTTGTTGGTCGGTGCTTATCGGAACAACGAGGTCGACTCCGACCATCCGCTCATGCGGACCCTCGATCGAACCCGACGTTCGGGCGCGCTGGTGAGCAGCATCGCTCTTGGGCCGCTGGCGCGAGAACACGTGAGCCAGCTTGTAGCGGACTCCCTTTGCTGCGACCCCGAGAGCGCCGCGCCGCTTGCTGTGCTTGTACACGAGCGGACGGCCGGCAACCCCTTCTTCGTCATCCAGTTCCTGACAGCGCTGGTCGAGGAAGACATGCTCACCTTCGATCACACCGCGGCGCGCTGGGCGTGGGACCTCGCACGCATACAAGCCAAGAGGTACACGGACAACGTGGCCGATCTCATGCTGGGCAAGCTGGGCCGGCTGTCGACTGAAGCTCAACAGGCGTTGCAGCAGCTCGCGCACCTGGGCAATCGGGCGGACTTCACCCTCCTCGAGATGGTCCACGGCGATTCGGTACAGGAACTGCATCGCCACCTGAATGAAGCGCTGAAGGCGGGCCTTGTCTTTGCCGGGGAGGATTCGTACTCATTCCTGCACGACCGCGTTCAGGAGGCGGCTTACTCCCTGACGCCGGACAATCGGCGCGCGGAGGCTCACCTGAAGATCGGCAGGTCAATAGCGGCATGCACACCTCCGGAGAAGCTCGAGGAAGTCATCTTCGAAATCGCCAGCCACCTCAATGGCGGCCTGCACCTGCTCACGTCGGCCGCTGAGCGTGAACGCGTCGCCGAACTGAATCTGATCGCCGGCAGGCGTGCAAAGACTTCAACGGCGTACGCGTCGGCGCTCAAGTACCTTCATGCTGGGCGCGGATTGCTGACCGAAGAGACCTGGCAGCGCAAGCGCGATCTCGTGTTCTCGCTCGAGTGCCTTCTCGCCGAGTGCGAGATGCTTGCAGCGGATACAGCTGCGGCGGAGACCCGGCTGTCGCGGTTGGCAGCACGGGCCACGGGCGGTCATGAGATCGCCCTGGTCACGTGCCTGCGGTTGACGCTCTACACCGTGTTGGACCGCAGTGACCGCGCCGTGGAAGTGTTCCTCGAGTATTGGCGCGGCTGCGGGACGGACTGGTCCATTCACCCTGCCCAAGCGGACGTCTTGCGGGAGTACCGACAGATCTGGTCCCTGCTAGGAGAACGACAGATCGAGGAACTCGTCGACCTGCCCCTGATGACGGATCGGGATGCGCTCGATGTGCTGGATGTGCTCACTGCCGTCGTGGATCCCGCGGCGTTCACCGACATTGGTTTGTTTGCTCTCGTGATGTGCCGAATGGTCGCTCTAAGCCTCGAGCACGGCAACAGCGATGGATCCTGCTCCGCGTACTTGTACTTTGGCGTGCTCGCCGGGCATCACTTCGGCGACTACCAGGCTGGATTCCGCTTCGGCAGTCTTGCAAACGACCTTGTGGAACGACGCGGATTGCGTCGCTATCAAGCCCGCACGCAGATGTCCTATGGCTCGCTCGTCGTCTGCTGGACGAACCACATCAAGTCAGCGCAAGATCTCCTGCGTCGCTCCTTCGATGACGCGAACAGGGCCGGAGACCTCACCTACGCCGCCTACTCCTGCAACACCCTGTACACCAATCTTCTCGCCGCGGGAGATCCTCTGGCAGAGGTGCAGCGTGAAGCCGAAGCCGGTCTCGGGTTCGCAACTCACATTCACTTCGGTCTTGTCATTGACAAGATCACTGCTCAGCTCAGGCTCGTACGGACACTTCGTGGACTGACGGAAAGATTCGGCACCTTCGACGACGAGTCGTTCGACGAGCAGCGGTTCGAGCATCACCTGGCCAGCGAGCCGGCGTTGGCGCTGCCGGAGTGCTGGTACTGGATCCGAAAGCTACAGGCGCGCTTTCTTGCCGGGGACTATCCCGCGGCGATAGAGTCATCGCAGAACGCCCAACGCCTGCTTTGGACATCACCCGGCTTCTTCGAAGTGGCAGAACATGGTTTCTACAGCGCCCTAGCGCGAGCTGCGGCAATTGGGTCTGCGACCCGCGACTCCCGGCGGCTGCATTTCCAAGCGCTGGCTGCTCACCAGGAGCAGCACGAAACATGGGCGCAGCATTGCCCAGAGAACTTCGAGAACCGCAGGCTGTTGATCGGCGCAGAGATCGCACGCCTGGAGGGCCGGGAGCTCGATGCCGAGCGCCTCTACGAGGAGGCGATCAGCTCTGCAAGGGAGAACGGTTTTGTCAACAACGAAGCAGTTGCCAATGAGTTGGCGTCTCGCTTCTACGCTGCACGTGGCTTCACGACGATCGCGGATGCGTATCTGCGAAGTGCCCGCTATGCCTACTTCCGCTGGGGTGCGGAGGGCAAGGTCAGGGATCTCGACCGGCGCTTTCCCCACCTGAGGCCTGAAGCAGCATCGACTCCCACGAGCACGATCACCACGTCGGCGGAGCACCTCGACTTGGCGACGGTCATCGCACTGTCCCAAGCATTGTCGGGCGAGATGGTCCTCGAGAAGCTGCTCGATTCGCTGATGCGCAGTGCAATCGAGCATGCGGGTGCCGAAGTGCGGTGTTGATGCTTGCGCGAGGGGCCGAAAAGCGGATTGCTGCAGAGGCCGCAACCGGTGACAACACAGTCGTCGTGCACCTGCGCGACGAGCCGGTCACCGAGACCGTGCTGCCCCTGACGGTCCTCCACTACGTCCTGCGCAGCCGCGATGCCCTGATCCTCGACGATCCGGCCATCCAGAGTCCGTTCTCTACGGATCCGTACTTCGAGAAGCAACGCATTCGCTCGGTGCTCTGCCTGCCGCTCGCGCACCAGACCCAGATCATTGGTGCGCTCTATCTCGAGAACACGCTAGCGCCTCGCGTCTTCGTGCCTGCCCGCGCCACCGTGCTGAAGCTCATTGCCTGCCAGGCTGCGACAGCCATCGAGAATGCGCGCTTGTTCCGCGCCCGCGAGCAGGCCGAGGAGGGGCTCCGACGGGCGTACGACAGCTTTGCCGACGCCCAGCGGCTGAGCCGGACGGGCAACTTCACCGCGGACATCGCGGCCGACCAGCACACCTGGTCTGCCGAGCTCTATCGCATCTTCGAGATCGATCCCGCGACCACGATCGGGATGCAGACGGTTCGTCGCTTCATTCACCCCGACGACCTGCCTGCGTTCGACGTGGCCTTGGAGAAGTCACTCGGCGGGGCGGACTTCGATCTCGCTTTCCGGATCGTCACCTCAGGAGGAGGTGTGAAGCATGTCCACTCGGTCGGCCATCTGACTGAGATGGTCTCCGATCGCCCTTTGTTCATCGGCGCTATTCAGGACGTAACCGAGCGCAAGCTGGCCGAAGATGCGCTGAACCGAGCTCGCTCCGATCTCGCGCACGTGGCCCGTGTCACGACCCTGAGCACGCTGACCGCCTCGATCGCCCATGAGGTCAACCAGCCCCTGTCTGGAATCATCACCAACGCTAGCACCTGCCTGCGGATCCTCGATGCCGATCCCTCGAACGTCGAGACTGCGCGCGAGGCCGCGCGACGGATCATCCGCGACGGCAACCGTGCCGCGGACGTGGTCACGCGGCTGCGTGCGCTGTTCAGCAAGAAGGCGTTCACAGCGGAAGCTCTCGACCTGAACGACGCGACTCGCGAGGTGATCGCTTTGATCTTGAGCGATCTGCAGGGGGATCGGGTGGTCCTGCAGTCTGAGCTGGCCGAAGACCTTCCAACGGTTATCGGCGACCGCGTGCAACTCCAGCAGGTCGTTCTCAACCTGCTGCGAAACGCTTCCGACGCGATGATCGGCGTCGACGATCGCCCGAGGATGCTGCTGCTCAGAACCCAGCGCGACGGCCGCGACCGGGTGCGCGTGATGGTGCGTGACAGCGGAGTCGGCGTTGACCCCAACCACATAGACAAACTCTTCGAGCCCTTCTACTCGACCAAGAGCGGCGGCATGGGCATCGGATTGTCGATCAGTCGCTCGATCGTCGAAAGGCATCACGGGCGACTTTGGGCAGAGCCGAACGCGGGGCCGGGTACTACGTTTGCGTTCTCCATTCCTTGCGCCCCGCAGGAACCCAGCGACAAGGCGAGTTGATCCCCGCCAGCAAGGCGATCACGCAAAGCGGGATGCCGCCAGGATCAGTAGCCGACCGTGAACCGCTCGCGGCGGTGACGCGGCGACTCAATCTCGTCGAGCAACGCGATTGCGTAGTCTTCCTGCGAGATGCGGCTGTTGCCGGCCGAGTCCGTCAGGAGTTCCTCGCTGCCGACCCGGTAGTGTCCGGTCCGTTCTCCCGGCTCGAAGAACGCCGATGGCGAGAGAAAGGTCCAGTCGATGTCGCGCTGCGCACGCAGCGCGTTCAGCTTCTCTGCACCCGCCAGCGACTCGCCCTTCACCACCGCGGGGAAGGCCGGCGTGTCCACGAAGCGGACACCCGATGCGGTTTTCAACGAACCTGCGCCACCGACCATAACCAATCTAGGAACCCGCGCCAAGCTGAGTGCCCTCAAGAGGTCTGCGATGTCAAAGTTCAGGAAGCGAACCGCGCTCACAGTGACTTCTTGGCCGGCGAGGACCTCGGCCAGCACATGCGGCTGCGCGATGTCGCATGCAGCGACACGAAGGTTGTGACGGATAGCGATCCTGTCCGCGCGGCGAGCAATGCCCGTGACCTCATGCCCACGCCCGAGCGCTTCGCTCACGATCCGGGAACCTACGCTGCCCGAGGCACCGATGACGGCGATCTTCACGAGTGGATCCTCCGTTGTGGTGGCGGTGAACGCGTCAAGTGTATCCAGCGGAGACAGCAGCTCAAGGGGATCACGCCCGGCGTGTGGGTTTGGCACCCCTTGCGAGGACCGCGCCCTTCGTTGCCAGGCCGCAGTGGCGATGCCACGTCATGCTTCTTCGACCTGGAGGTCATGACCGATGCGACTCGACGCTGAGTCACCAGCTGCCTATCCGCGAGGCTCGTCAGCTGCGCTTGCCCATTTGGCTATGATCATGTGAGCCTCGTGGCACCCCGGCACTCTTGGATTCAGGGTCCTGGAGCGCAAATGCCCAAGGGCCCGCACTCCTCGCGGCGCGTTCAGACCCCGTGATCGCCATTGTCGGAGGATCTTGGATGGTTCTGTCAGATTACGCACTCTCGACAGTCCATCAAGACGACGGTTTCGTGTTGTGCCGAGGGCAGGCGGCCGCTGGCCGTACACCTCATCCGCCGTCGGTCCTCGTGCTGATGCCGGCCTCGGATCGCCCTGCGCCCGATCGCATCCGGCTGCTTGAGCATGAGTTTGGCTTCCGCTCGGACCTCGAGCCCACGTGGGCTATCCGTCCCCTGGCTCTCGGACAACTGCAAGGCCGTACCACCCTGATCCTGGAGGACCCGCTCGGCGAACCCCTGAGCAGACATCTCGAAAGGCAGCCGCTCCGTCGTGCTTTGACGGACCAGCCGCCCGCCGAACCGGCCATGGAGCTCGGCACGTTTCTAGGATTCGCTGTGAGCCTGGCAGCCGCTCTCGGCGAGGTGCACCGGCGCGGCATCATTCACAAGAACGTCAAGCCGTTGAACATATTCGTCAACGCCACGACGCACCACGTCTGGCTGACCGGCTTCGGTATCGCGTCGCGCCTGCAGCGTGAACGACAGTCGCCAGGCCCGCCCGAGATGATCGCCGGCACGCTCGCCTACATCGCGCCCGAACAGACCGGGCGGATGAACCGTTCTGTCGATGCCCGTAGTGACCTCTATGCGGTCGGAGTGACTCTCTACGAGATGCTCATAGGCTCGTTGCCATTCGCCGCATCTGATCCCATGGAATGGGTGCACTGCCACATCGCCCGGCAGCCGATCTCTCCCCGTGAGCGGATACCGAGCGTCCCTGCAACGGTGTCAGCCATCGTCATGAAGCTGCTCGCCAAGACCGCCGAGGATCGCTACCAGACGGCAGCCGGTCTGGAGCGCGATCTACGGAGGTGCCTCTCGCAATTCGAGGGCAAAGGGTTCGTGGACGAGTTTCCGCTGGGCGATGGCGATGTCCCGGATCGACTGTTGATTCCTGAAAGGTTGTATGGGCGCGATCGAGATGTCGAGGCTCTACTTGATGCTTCTGAAAGGATAGCCAAAGAGGGTACCCCGGAGTTGATCTTGCTCTCAGGCTACGCCGGCATTGGCAAATCGTCGCTGGTTGGCGAGTTGAACAAGGTGCTTGCACCACCAAGCGGAATGGTGTTCGCCGGCAAGTTTGATCAGTACAAGCGCGACATCCCGTATGCCACATGGGCACAAGTCCTTCGCGGTCTTGTCCGGGCTCTCCTCGCGAGCAGCGACCGAGAACTAACCCAATGGCATGAGGTAATCCGCAGTGCTCTAGGTCCCAATGCACAGCTCATCGTGAGCCTGGTCCCCGAGCTCAAGCTAATCATTGGGGAATCACAGGCAGTGCCCGAGCTTCCTCCGCTAGACGCGCAACGGCGGTTCTCTAATGTATTCAAGCGCTTCCTGGGTGTCTTCACACGGCCAGGCCGCCCGCTCGTGTTGTTTCTCGATGACCTGCAGTGGCTGGACATCGCCTCCCTTGCGCTCCTCGAAGACTTGCTCAGGGATCCGGATGTACGGCACATCCTGGTGATTGGCGCGTATCGCGATAACGAGGTCACAGCCACCGATGCCCTGGCGCGAACGCTCGACAGTGTTCGAAACGCAGGCGGCATCGTCAGGTCCATCCGCCTTGCGCCGCTTTCTCAAGACCACATGGCGCAATTGATCGCCGATGCTCTGCGGAGCGACCGCGCGCGAACCTCTCTGCTGGCTGCGCTCATTCATCAAAAGACTGAAGGCAACCCTTTCTTCGCGATTCAGTTCCTGACGGAATTGGTCGAAGAGGATCTGCTCAGGTTTGATCCAAGTGTGTCGGAGTGGAGGTGGGACCTGTCTTGCATTCATGCAAAAGACTTTGCCGACAATGTCATCGAACTGATGGTCGAAAAGCTGGCTCGGCTGGCGAAGCGCACAAAGGCGCACATGCAGCAACTCGCCTGTCTGGGAAGCAGCGCAGCCGAGGAATTCCTGGCCATGTGCTGTGAGGTTCCGCAAGAGCAGCTTTACGATGAATTGGCACAGGCACTTCACGCAGACCTGATTCAGTACTCGGACGGACGATACCGGTTTGTCCATGACCGTGTTCGAGAGGCCACGTACTCCCTCGTCCCAGCTGGACGTCGCGCGGCGGCGCATCTTCGCATCGGGAAGATCCTCGCCGGACAAACTGGATTTGACAAGCAGAGCAACGCGCTCTTTGAAGTCGCAAATCAGCTCAATCTGGGCGTGGCTCTCATCACCGGCCGGAAGGATCGCCTGCAAGTTGCGCGGATTGATCTCGCCGCCGGAAAGCACGCAAAGGAATCCTCCGCGTACTCAGCCGCCCTGGCCTACCTCAGAACGGGCTCGAGCCTTCTGCCAGAAGGATCGGATGCCGAGGTCGCGGAGTTGAAGTTTGAATTCGAGCTTCACTCGGCGGACTGTGAGGTCTGCCTGGGCGCGCTAGATCAAGCTGGCAATCGCTTGACAGCTCTTGCTAATCGAGTCGAGGGAGTCGCCCAACGTTGCGCCGTCGCACGGCGTCGAGTTGAGCTGCACGCCATGCTGGGTGCAAGTGACAGAGCGATAGACATAGGCCTTGATTGTCTACGGCACGTTGGTATTGATTGGCCGCTCAATCCGACCAGTGAGGTGGTGCGAGCCGAGTATGACCGGATCTGGTCGGCGCTCGGAGGCAGCGCAATTGAGGATCTGGTCGATCTCCCTCTGATGGAGGATCAAGAGTCCCTTGCAGTACTTGATGTGCTCGCCGTGCTGACGCTTCCGGCGATGTTGAACAACGAGAACTTGCACGCGCTCAATGTCAGCACGGCTGTTAGTCTGAGCCTACAGCGCGGAAACAGCCACGCCGCTCCGCATGCGTACGCGGCGATGGCACTGATTTCTGGCGCACGCTTTGGCCAGCATGCGGTAGCGTATCGGTTGGCTAAGGCGGCTTGTCAGTTGGTGGAGGACCGCGGTCTGAATCACTTCGGCGGGAAGGTGTATTGGAACTTCGCGGTCTTGGTGCCATGGACGAGGCCGCTGGAGTTCGCCATTGATCCGGTCCACCGCGCCTTTCAGTTGTCGAAGGAGCAAGGCAATCCCGCGTCCGCAGCGCACACCAGTCGCATTCTGATCTTCTTTCTCCTTGCCTTGGGTCATCCGCTCGATCAAGTAGAGCTCGAAGCCGAGAAGGCGTTGGAGTCAACTTCACCGTTCGGATCTTTCCTCGAAAGAGTATCAGCCCCTCTGGCTCTCATTCGCTCACTGCGCGGGAAGACCAGCAGGTTTGGGTCTCTCGACGATGGCTCGTTCGCGGAGTCGGCGTTCGAGCAGCGCCTCACCGGTGACCCAAGACTTGCCCTTCTGGAGTGCTACTACTGGATCCGCAAGCTTCAGGCCCGCTTCCTCGCGAACGACTACGTGGCTGCAGCTGAGGCGGCGAGCAAAGCCGAGACGTGGTACGCGACATCGGCGGTGTTGCGTCTGTTCCTTGTGGAGATGGCAGATTTCTGTTTCTTCGCCGCATTGGCTCGGGCCGCGTGCTGTCTTCCTCTGGGACCGGATCCGTACTCCAAGCATCGAGATGCCATTCATCAGCATCACGTGGCTCTGCATACGTGGGCAGAGACGTGTCCCGAGAACTTCAGTGATCGTGCGGCATTGGTCGGTGCCGAGATCGCTCGCGTCGAAGGTCGTCCCCTGGACGCAATGGACCTGTATGAACAGGCGATCCAGCTAGCAAGGACTTCCAAGCTCGTCCACAACGAAGCGATCGCTTGCGAAACGGCAGCCCGGTTCTATGCAATGCGGGGCAACGAGACGAACGCGCGCGCGCATCTCAACAGTGCGCGGTTTGCGTACCTCCGCTGGGGCGCAGACGGCAAGGTCCGTCAGCTGGACGCTCTCCACCCGCAGCTGTTCGCGGACACTTCTGACGCCGTTCGGGCAGCCACTATTAGCGCACCCATAGATCAGCTCGATCTCGCCACGGTAATCAAGGTATCGCAGGCCGTCTCACGGGAGATGGTGTTAGACACACTGGTCGATACGATCATGCGAACAGCAATGGAGCATGCGGGTGCACAGAGGGCACTGTTGCTGCTTGTGCGCGGGGATCACCAGTGGGTATCGGCAGAAGCCAGCTGTGTCGCCGCAGACGTTCTCGTTCGGTCGTGTGACGAGGCCGTCAACGCATCGGTGCTTCCGGAGACGATTCTGCGCTTCGCATTGCACACTCAAGATGCCGTAGTGGTCGGCGACGCACTCAAAGACTCCTTGTTCTCGCTCGATCCGTACGTTCAACAGCACAGGGTGCGCTCTGCGCTCTGCCTGCCGCTTTCCAATCAAGGTCGGAAACTGGGGCTCTTGTACTTCGAGAACAACCTTGCCTCCCATGTTTTTGCACCCACGCGCACGGCGCTTCTGAAGTTCATTGCGTCTCAGGCAGCGATTTCGTTGGAGAACAGCCGCCTGTATCGCGACGTCGCGGAGCGGGAGGCGCGGATTCGCCGCCTTGTCGATGCCAACATCATCGGGGTCTTCATTTGGGAGCTCGATGGTCGCATCGTTGAGACGAATGACGCGTTCCTTCAGATGGTTGGCTACGCCCGTGAGGAGTATGTCGAACAAGGACTGCGCTGGACCGAGCTGACGCCTCCCGAGTGGCTTGAGCGAGATGAGGAGATGATTCCTCATCTCAAGATCAGCGGAACCTTGCAGCCATTTGAGAAGGAATACCTTCGCAAGGATGGCAGCCGTGTACCAGTCCTGGTTGGTGTGGCGAGCTTTAGTGAGAACTCGAGCCAAGGGGTGGCATACGTGGTTGACTTGACGGAACGCAAGCAGGCCCAGGAGGCCCTTGATCGCGCCGCTCTTGAGCTGGCTCATGTTTCGAGAGTCAGCGCGCTCACAGCGCTCACTGCGTCAATCGCACACGAGGTCAATCAGCCACTTTCTGGCATCCTCACCAACGCCAACACTTGTCTTCGGATGTTGGACTCTTGGCCGCCGAACATTGATGGTGCGCGCGAAACGGTGCGCCGCACGATTCGGGATGGTGCACGGGCGGCCGATGTCATTGCGCGTCTACGAGAGATGTTCAGCAAGCGAAGCCTCACCCTTGAGCCTCTGGAGCTGAATGAGGTGGCGAGAGAGGTGATTGCTCTGCTGCTCGCAGAGCTGCAGCGCAATCAAACTACGGTTGAGACGCAATTGGCCGAAGACTTGCCGATGGTTAGCGGTGATCGTGTTCAGCTCCAACAGGTCATATTGAATCTTGTCCGCAATGCCGCTGACGCGATGGCAGAGGTCTACGATCGACAGCGCCAAATGGTTCTTAGCACCCGTTGCGACGACATGGGTCAGGTCTGCCTCTCGGTCTGCGATAGCGGAGTCGGCTTGCCTCGCGAAGACGTTGGATCAGTGTTTGACGCATTCCATACCACGAAGACCGGTGGCATGGGGATTGGGTTGTTCGTCAGTCGCTCCATCATTGAGCGACATCGAGGTCGCATCTGGGCGGAGCACAACAGCGGCATGCCCGGGGCAACCTTCACTTTCTCCATCCCGCGTCTAGATCGCACCATCTCACCTGGTTGAGATTCGCGAAGGGTTCAAGCGATGATCCTGCGGGTCGGGGCCAGGGCACTGCGGAACAACGAGTTCCATTGCCGTTGTGCTCAACCCGATCGTCGTACTGCTTACTCTGGGATGATGCCCGGTTTTCGAAGCACATCGCCCCACTTCTTCTGCTCATCGACTATGAGCTTGTGAAACGCCGACTCGTTTAGGTCCAACTGCGGTTGATCACCAACGCCCACGAAGTAGGACACCGTTTCTTCGTGCTGAAGCGCGGCGCGGATAGCGCCGGCCAATTTGCTGACAACGTCGGGCGGCGTGCCCGCCGGCACGCCGATGCCGGACCAGCCACTGATCTGCGCCCCGGGATAGCCTGCCTCGACAATGGTCGGCACATCCGGCAGCGCTTCGAGACGCTTGTCAGACATCACTGCCAAGGCTCGCATCCTTTTCGCCTTGATGTGCGGCAGCATCACAGTCGTATAGTCGAACATCAAGTGCACCCTTTCACCGAACAAATCCTGCAGTGCCGGGGCAGTTCCTTTGTATGGGATGTTTTGCAGCTTGACTGCCGCGGCATCCTGGAGCAACAAGCCTGCGAGATGACCGCCCGTGCCGGCACCCGCCGTGCCAAGATTCAGCTTGCCTGGTTGAGTCCTCGCAGCTTCTACCAGGTCAGCCACGCTTGTGAACGGCGACTCCTGGCCCACTACAAGGAGCAGCGGCGATCGAAACATGCCGTGCACGGGAATGAAATCTCTCAAGGGGTCGTACTTCAAGTCCTTGTAGAAGAACAGGTTGGTCGCCATCGTTCCAATCGTGATGTAGAGCAGCGTGTAGCCATCCGGTGTCGCGCGCGCCACTTGCTCCGTCCCGAGTGACCCACTTGCTCCGGGTCGGTTGTCAATCACAACCTGCTGGCCCAGGACTTCGCCCATCCTTCTCGCCAACGCTCGCGCAACGGTGTCTGTCGAGCCGCCCGGCGTGTAAGGGACCACCCAAGTGATGCTGCGCGACGGGTATGCCTGCGCAACTGCCTGCGTAGCGAGACTTGCTGCGGCAAGAACGCCCACTAGCGTACTGAACCGGCGACGTCGCATCCTCAGCCCTCCAGGTGGCTCCAGTTGCTATGCGTTCCAGCGTAGAGATCTTCGCAGGAGAAGCTCCTCCTGTCGATCATCTGCGTTGCCAACTGCGCGCGCACTGAAGGAAGAGGCCTAGCGATCCTCCGGGGCCCCGGTGGTCGGCGCGCGATCAGCGGGTTGCTCGGCCCTATCCGCGAGCTTGCTGCCGAACAAGGCCCGGGGAAAAAGTCGCCGCAGAAGTCTCGTTGCACACGACTCGGCTTCCAGAGCTAGCGCAGCGGTCTGAAGGCCGCGCGCAACTCCGAAGCGAAGAGCGTTGGCTCTTCCCATGCCGCGAAGTGTCCACCGCGATCGACCTGGTTGAAGTAGGCCAGGCCTGGATAGACCGCCTCTACCCAACTGCGCGGGGCGGCCCAGAGCTCGCCAGGGAAGGTGGTGAACCCAACAGGAACTCTGACTGGCAGCGGCACCTGATCGCCAACCTTTGCCAGAAACTGGCCGAACTCCCAATACCAGCGGGCCGCCGACGCGCCGGTGCCCGTCAGCCAGTACAGCGTGATGTTGTCGACGATGCTCTCTCGGGTAAGCCGGCCCACGGTCCTCCCCTCGACAAACGCGCGGGAGATCTTGTAGTAGCTGTCCGTGTCATGGTCGAGCATCCAGGCCGCGAGGCCTATGGGTGAATCCAGCAGGGAGTAGCCGATGGTCTGTGGGCGGGTCGACTGCTCCAAGAAGTAGCCGAATCCGCTTGCCTTGAAGGTCGCGACAGCGTTGGCCGCCGCGCGTTCCTGTTCCGACTTCTTCGGCAGCTTGTCGACGATGCCCAGGGCTCCGGTGAGCAAGTTGAGATGGACGCCGATCAATCCCTTGGGCGCCTGGCGAGCCATTGCATCCGTGACGTCGGCACCGACGTCGCCCCCTTGGGCGACGTAGCGGGTGTAGCCGAGACGCTCCATCAGCACGGCCCAAGCTCTCGCGATGCGGCCGGAGTCCCAACCGAGGTCCGTTGGTTGGCCCGAAAAGCCGTAGCCAGGCAAGGATGGAAGCACCACGTGGAATGCATCGGCCGGGGTACCACCGTACTTGGTCGGGTCCGTCAACGGTCCGATCGTCTCGAGGAGCTCGATGACCGAACCGGGCCAACCGTGCGTCATGATCAGCGGCAACGCGCCCTCATGGGGCGATTTGACGTGGATGAAGTGAATGTCCGTGCCGTCGATCTTGGTCACGAACTGCGGGAGGGTGTTCAGCCTCGCTTCCGCCTTGCGCCAGTCGTAGTCGGTCGTCCAAAAACGAGCAAGCGCCTTGAGCGTCGCGAGCTGCACGCCCTGCGAGCGATCTCCCACGAGTTCCTTTGTGGGCCAGCGCGTGGTCGAGATCCTGCGGCGAAGCTCGACGATCTCCTTCTCGGGGATGGTCACCCGAAACGGCCGGACCGCAGTGTCGTTGCTCTCGGCAGCGGTTGCCGTGGATGCAAGCATGAAAGACGTCACCGTGGCCGTGGCGATGACACCAGTCTTGATCGCGCGGATCAGCCGTTCGAATCGTTTCACACGACACCTTGCATGGATCCCTCCCGTGCAGCGTGGATGGTTGAAGCTTTGAATCTGCGGCCACGGGCGGTCGGCCGCCTTCATCACTTCGCTGTCTCCCTCTCGCTCGGTGGCGTCCACTCCTTCGGGTTTGGTTGATGTATGCGGTTGCTGCTTGCGCAACACCGGCCTCGAGGCTGGCGCTTGCCAGTCGCACTGATACGTCCGCGGACGTCGTGTTGTGCATGACACCAGATGCGCGACATGGCGTCTATGAGACGAACGTATCGTCGACTCCTTTGCTGGGCATGCAGCCGGCCTCTTCACGACGTTCGCACTCTCTAGAGAGCTAAAGCGATCTCGAGGCGATGCCTGGTGGCCGTGAGCCGACGCCCGGCGGATTGCCGCCCCGCTGCTACAGGACTTGCTCGCGATCTCCTCGGCTTGAGTTCTCCGGCCAGGTGGATGCTCTGCAGCCTTGAGCGATCGCGACAAGCACGCGCGACTAGGTCGATGGAACTAGGTGCACCCCGCGCTTGATGGAGAGGCCTCCTGGCAGGGCGGCGACTAGCATGAGTTTCACTTTGATCAGAGCGCCACCCGCCAAGTGTTCGCTTTCAGATCACGTGATTCACCTCGATTCTGGGCAGTAGCCGATCAGATTCTCGAAGTCGCCCGATGATCACTCACGATTCGCACCCCTGGGTGGCCAAGAACGGAACGCAAGTGACCATACGTCCCATCTGCAGCGATGACTTCGCACTCGCGCAGGAGTTTGTGAACGGGCTGTCGCCCTCGACGGGCTACCAGCGACTGATGTCATTGCGAAGGCCATCGCTGGAGGAGCTGCGCCGCTGGACCGATATCGACCCCGCGCGTGAGCATGCCCTGGTGGCAACGGTGCTTACCGACGGCCACGAGCGTCAGATCGGTGTTGCACGCTATGTGCGCGGGCCTAAGGACAGAGATGCGGAATTCGCCATTGTGATTGCGGACGAGTGGCAGAGACAAGGTCTGGGCCACGAGTTGCTGTCGTGTCTGATCCACGCCGCACAAGAAGTCGAGCTCGAGCGGCTCGTTGGAACGACCCTTTCTGACAACCACGCGATGCTCAAGTTGGCCGGTCGGTTGGGGTTCAAACGGACGCGCGTCTCTGGTCATGCGACGACTACGGCGCTCACCATGGAACTGTCGCCAACAGTGCCCGGGGACTCACGCTGACGGCCCCGCTGGGCAACTTGCTCATTCCTCAATCGGATGACCCCGGACAGCAGTCTTCGCTGGCTTGGTTCATACGATGTACTTTGCAACACCATCGACTATGGCGCCACCACCGCGGCAGAGCCATCTCCCGAACTGGCGAAGCGACGAGATGAAGAGTCTTTGGAAGCATGTCGCGGCGCCACCTGAAGACTGGGGCGCGGCCCTCGTCATTCTGCCGGTCTGTCTTGTTGTCTACCTGTTGTTCTTGTTGTGCGAGCTCGTTGCATGGCTGGCGCGATGAATGCACAAATGCCTTCCGATCAGTTGCGACCTTCACGACGTGCTCGAGGCAGTGGCGACGACGCGCGAGTGGGTTCAGGTGACCTTTCTCGACCAAGATGGCGCGCAGCAGCAGCGCAGCACGCGCATCATCAACGTCTTCAGCCGCGACGCTGTTAAGACCTCTCGATGGCCACCGGCGAGATCGAGCGGCTAAGCCGCTTGGTAGCGGTGGGCCGCGGCGGTAAAAGTCTTTAGAACGGTCAAGCAGAATTGATCCGTCCACGCCCTTTCTTGTATGAAGACCATACGTGACCTCAACAAGCCGCCCATGTCGAAGGCCGGGTCGAATCCATCATCGTGAGAGGATCTCCGCGAGAGCCGGCTCGTTCGATTTCAAGCACTGTGGCGCTGGCGGGTATCGGCCTTGCGGACGATCGGCTGGGCAAGCGAGGTGAGTCCGAGCTGTCAACCCGTCAGGTCACATTGATCCAGGCCGAGCACCTCGCAGTGATCGCCGACCTGGCCCGTGTCGATCGCGTGGACGCAAGCGCCTTGCGCCGAAACCTGGTTGTCTCAGGCATCAATCTGCTTGCACTGAAGAATGCGAAGCTGAAGGTTGGCAAAGCAGTGCTCGAGGTGGTAGGCCCGTGTCAGCCCTGCTCCCGGATGGAAGAGGCCATTGGGCCGGGTGGCTATGCCGCAATGCGCGGACATGGTGGCATGACGGCCCGAGTCATCGTCGGAGGTGTGATCAAAGTTGGTGATGTAGTGCTAGCGGAGTAGTGGCAGAAAGCTTGGATGGTTGACCGCTACGAACAAGGCGTCGACGCTTTGCTGTCCGAACTACCATTGATCGGCTCGAACTGGCCACTCGGATCGCTGCGTTGCCGGAGAAGATTCGCGGCTATTGCCGGGCCAAAGAGGCGACCCGTCAGAGTGGATGCCGAGTGGCAAGCCCTGCAGTCTCAGTGGGCCGAGTTCGAACCTTCGGTAAGGCTGGCGGCCTGAACGTCACCGCGAGCGATCAGCGTTGAGCCGGACGTCGGCCGATGGCGCGCCCTCGGTTGACAGAGGCCTGCGTCTGGAAGCCGACCGAGACCGTGCACTGCGCAGGAACGTCGTTCTCTTCTGCGGCGCTGTGGCCGGCTGGCACACCTCACGCGTAAGAATCTCTAGCGCCCTGCGCTTCTCGGCCATGTAGTCGTGGCCGTCGTAGTGGCGCGCCTGCACGCCGCTCATCCCATGCGATTGTAGGTGTCCCCGGACTTCGCGCGTCACACCCCTTGCCGCCAGCAGCGTTTCGACCCCAGAGCGAATGCGTTTCAGCGTGAAAGCTGCGATCGTGTCGCCCACGATCTCGTGCGCCCAGCCCGCCAGGGTGCGCACGCTGATGGGCTTGACGCCTCCCGTCGTGGAGATTGCGAACTGTCCTTGCGAGCCGATGTCCGCCAGGGCGTGGCGCGCCAGATGTACCAGCGGTACGCGGTGCGGGCGAGCGCCCTGCCCTGGCCGTCCCTTGAGGTCGTAGATCTGCAAAGCGTCCTGGCTGGCATCAGCGCTCAGGAGCCGAACGAACTGCTCGATGCGTTGCCCTCCAGTCAACAGGTGCAGACGCAACGCAGCCGCGCGCGCTCCGGGCGTTTGCGTGAGCAGTTGCCAGTAGGTACACAGCTCGGACTTTGTTAGAGGCCGCTTGTCCGCACGATCGTATTGAGGAGAGCGGCGCGTCAGCGCCACCGGATTCATGGTGACGCTGAACGTCTTGAAGGCCATCGGTATGGAGGCGACGAACCGCACGTCGAGCGCACACTGGAAGGCAGCGCGCAGGTACGAACGCAGCTTGTTGGCCGTTCGGCCTTTCCCGACCTCGATCAGGCGACGCAGCATGTCGAGCACTTGATCGGCCGTCAGCTCCACAGCTGGAGCGTCGGCCAGCTTCGGCCAGGGCTCGAACACGTGGCGCTTGAAGATCTGGCCCGCGTCGACGTGGCTGCGTCGATGCTGTGCCTTCAAGTGATCGACGTAGGTCTCGAGCAGCTTTCGCAGGCTGCGCTGTGACAGCTCTGCCGCCAACTCCTGCTGCACCTTGCGCATTTGCCGCCGTTCGACCTTCAGCCCACGAAGTCCGCCGGCATCTGCGCGCTCGCTGTGGATTACAGCCAGTTCTCTGCACTTTTCCAACGCGGCAGCGATGCTGTACCCGCGCGGCGTGGGCTCCAGCTTCTTGGGCGGGGCCGAAGCGTCGTACGGACCAAGCGGTTCACGGTGCTTGCGCCCGGCGTGCGAATACCGCCAATACAGCTGCACGGTGCCGTTCCCCAAGCGCCGCGCTTGCAGGGAGCCGCCGCGATCGAGTCGGGTGCGCAGCGTGACGAAGGCGTCTCCCTGCACCGACTGCAGTGCCGCCGCGATTTCCGAAACGCGTTGATCGCTCATAGTCCGTGGGTCTCTCCCGTGCCACTCTGGTGCCACTTTGGCGCGTGATGGTCCGGGACGTGACGCGACGACTCTGGACCTAAGCCGTTGTTCTGTAAAGGCTTGGAAGGCGGTCAACTGTCCCGCGAAGTCTCAGGACATGTCAGTCCCAGGGACTGTTAATCCGTAGGTCCCTGGTTCGAGCCCAGGTCGGGGAGCCAAGACAAATCAAAGGGTTAGTGCTTTGGACGCGCTGGCCCTTTTGTCTTTCTGGGCTCGTGTCCGACTCGTGTCCGACTCGTGTCCGAAATCGCAGGCACTGCTGTGGTGTTGTCGATGCAACGCGCGAGCTCCGGCAAGCGCTCAAGGCTGCAAGCCGCTGGCTGCCACGTCGACCGGATGAGGCACGCACACGGCGCGTGTGCGTGCGGGCTTGATCAAACGCGACAGTGTCGGTCGCGCGAAGCCCCATTGGCCGCCTGGCCGGAAGTGGCGGCTACGGAACAGTCTTCAGCGCGGTGAACGAGCCTTACTGCCCCACAGCCCGACGAACGAGCTTGAGAAAACTCGCGCGGTCTGCGCTGCTCAGGGATTGGAGTATCTCGTCCTGCAGGTCACGAACGATGGGTAGCAGAGCCGAACGGACGCGCTCCCCCTTGGCGGTCAGCGACAGTTCGCGTGCCCTTCGGTCCCGCTCGCTGACAACTCGGCGGATCCAGCCCTTCTGCTCAAGTCGCTCAATGACACCCCCGATCGTGGCGCGGTCGTAGGCAATCATCTCCGCGACGCGCGCCTGGTCCGTGGCGGGGTGGGAATGAATGGCATCGAGGGCGGCAAACTGGACCGGCGTCAGGTCGAACCCGGCAGCTTGCGTCCTCTGGACGAAAACCTGGGTGGACTGCTGGTGCAGGCGGCGAATGAGATGCCCCGCCATATCGAGTGAGTCCATCACTGCGCTCGGTGGAGGGGTGAAGTTCGCATGTGCAACACCTGCGGCCGCGTTTTTGATAAGTATACGTACGGTCTTGACCGCAGACGATACGTATAGATATTATTTGCCCGCGTGCGCAGGCAGGCCGTCCGTGGCGCTGCTCAACCGCAGGAGACAGAAATGCAGTTCTACAAGGATGGCTTCAGGGGCGGGAACCCCGATGTCAAGCAGGCCGCGCCCAACCGGCGCAACCGCGGCGTCAACGAACCGCTGCCCGAGAAGGTGGACGTGCTGATCTCCGGCACGGGACCGGCCGGCCTGTGCCTGGCCGCACAGCTGGCGCAGTTCCCCGAGATCGAGACGATGATCGTCGAGCGAATGCCGACCAACATCATCAAGGGCAAGGCCGACGGCATCAACACGCGCACGATGGAGATGTTCCAGGCCTTCGGCTTTGCCGACAAGGTCAAGCGCGAGACCTACTGGGTGAACCAGACCAACTTCTGGATGCCCGACCCTGCCAACCCCGATCACATCCGCCGCGTGGGCCGGGTGCAGGACGTGGCCGACGACAGCTCGGAAATGCCGCACATCCTGATCAACCAAGCGCGGCTGCACGAACTCTTCCTCGAGGTGATGAAGAACTCTCCGTCGCGCCTGGAGCCCGACTACAGCTGGGAGGTGGTGAGCCTGAGCGTGGACCCCAATACCGAGGATCACCCGGTCACCGTGACGCTCAAGGACGCCAGCGGCGTGAACTGGTGGGCCACGCGCACCGTGCGTGCGAACTACGTGGTGGGCTGCGACGGTGCGCACTCCGCGGTGCGCAAGGCGATTCGCGGCGTGCTGCACGGCGACGCCGCAAACCAGGCCTGGGGCGTGATGGACATCCTCGCCAACACCGACTTCCCAGACGTGCGCCAGAAGTGCCTGATCTCGTCGGCCAACGAAGGCAACGTGCTGATCCTGCCGCGCGAAGGCGGCTATGTGTTCCGCATGTATGTGGAGCTGGACAAGCTCCGGCCGGACGAGAAGGCGGCCAGCCGCAAGTTCACCCAGGAAGACATGATTGCGGCGGCCAACCGCATCCTGCGACCCTACTCCATCGACGTGAAGGAGATCGTCTGGTGGTCGATCTACGACATCGGTCACAGCATCACCGACAAGTTCGACGACGTGCCCGAAGGCTCGGACCGCAACCCGCGTGTGTTCACTGCGGGTGACGCCTGCCACACGCACTCTCCCAAGGCAGGCCAGGGCATGAACGTCTCGATGCAGGACACGTTCAACCTGGGCTGGAAGCTGGTGCACGTGCTGAAGGGGCGGGCTGACGCGAGCCTGCTACGCAGCTATTCAAAGGAGCGCCTGACCGAGGCCCGCCGGCTGGTCGAGACCGATCACGTGTGGGCGCGCATCATGTCAGCCCCGACCACCCAGGCCGAGCGCGACGGCACCGAGGAGCCGCGCATCATCCGCCAGTTCAAGGCGAACCTGCCGTTCACGGGCGGCATCGCCGTCAAGTACGACGCATCGGCACTCTTCGCCGCGTCAAGGCACCAGGCGCTGGCCCGGGGCCTGGAGATCGGCCGCCGCTTCCACTCGGCGCCGGTGGTGCGCCTGTCGGATGCCAAGCAGATGCAGCTGGGCCACGTCGCCGAGGCCGACGCGCGCTGGCGCCTCTACGCGTTCGGCGGCAAGGCCGACAGCTCGAACGCCGGTTCGGCGATTCACAAGCTGGCCGACTGGCTGGAACGCGACCCAAAGTCGCCCGTGGTCAGGCACACCCGCGAAGGCGAGGACATCGACGCGGTGATCGACTTTCGCGCGGTGTTCCAGCAGATCTTCAACCAGCTGGCCTACGAGAAGATGCCGTCGCTGCTGAAGCCGAAGACCGGCAAGCTCGGCTTGCAGGACCACGAGAAGATCTTCTGCGTCGACCACAAGGGCGCAGGCGACATCTTCGAGATGCGCGGCATCGACCGGGAAGCCGGATGCATGGTTGTGGTGCGCCCAGACCAGTACGTTGCGCACGTCCTGCGGCTGGATGCATTTGACGAACTTTCCGATTTTTTCGCCGGCTTCCTGAAGTGACTGAAAGGCGCTCGGCCATGGTCAAAGACCTCGGCGACTCCTTCGTTGGCCGATTGCGGATCAATTCATCAGATGCCAAGTCGACTTGTCGAGCGCCAGGGCAACGTCGTTCTTCAAGGCGAGAAGCTTCGGCGCGAGCCGCCTCGCGACCGCGCTGACGGCCTCGGTGGTCGACAGGCTCATGTTGAGCACGTAGACCGCGTCCACCGTTTCGAATGGCGTGGCGACTGCGACCACTTCGGGTTGCCACGAGGCCGTGCACCACCCGTGCGCCCTCACCTCCCGGATCGCTCGTTCGATGTCAGCCTTCAGCGCGTTCCACTGGCCCGACCTTCTTCGGCGGAAGGTCGACATCAGCGCGGCCAGTTGCGGCTCGCTCAACTGCGCGAGATAGGCCCGCCCCAGTGAGGTCAGCTCGATTGGCACGCGCTGTCCCGACACGACGCTTCTGAACGCCACCCGCCGCGCGTAGCGAATCGACTCCAGGTAGACCATTTCGTCCCGATCCGGCGCGGCGAGCCCGACGTTGAGCCGCTCGCGCTCGGCCACGCGCCGCATCAGCGGTGCCGCGACCGCCAGGACCCGCGAGCCGGAGCGCATTGCGTGCGCGAGGCTCAGTACGGCCGGCGCAAGACGGTACGCCCGCAACGCCGATTCGGACTGCAGCAGACCGGCGCCGACGAGGGTCTGCGTCAGCCGGCTGACGGTGGCTTTCGGAAGTCCGGTCCGTTCGGTCAGCTCACCGTTGCCGAGAACCTCAGAGCCCGGACGGAAGGCGCGAAGGATCTCGATGCCGCGTTCCAGGGATCGATTGGACTTCGACGAGCCGTTGCGTCGGCGGCCGCCTCGCGGAGCATCAGGCATGGGACAAACCCTCGACTCAGTTCCACACAGTGGAATTGGCCCAGTGTATTCCGTGGCGCGGCTTCCTAAGCTTGCAGCACCTTGGCAGCGCGAATGCGTTGTCCCACCCTCCGCGGCACCTGCCGCGTCGATACAGGAGACAGCCGATGCTTGGATTGATCCGCCCCCTGCGACTGCGCGCCCGGGTCCTGCTCGCGACGCTGACGATGGCCACCTCCGTGGCCGTCGCCGCCTACCCCGACAGGCCGATCAGAATCGTCGTCCCGTTCGCACCCGGTGGCGGCACCGATCTGATCGCCCGCACGCTGGGCGCTGGCATGTCGCAGGCGCTCGGCCAGCAGGTGCTGGTCGACAACAAACCGGGTGCCGGCACCATGATCGGCACCGATGCGGTCGCCAAGAGTCCGGCGGACGGCTATACGCTCGTGATGGCCTCGTTCGCGCACGCGGTCAACCCGACCCTGCAGCCGAAGCTGCCCTTCGACACCAACAAGGCGTTCACGCCGGTGATCCTAGTCGGCCGCGGTCCGAACGTGCTGGTGGTGCGTCCCGAGAGTCCGTACAAGACCGTCGCCGACGTGATCGTAGCGGCCAAGGCCAACCCGGGAAAGCTCACCTTCGCCTCCCAGGGCAACGGCACCTCGGCGCATCTCGCCGGAGAGATGTTCAAGAACTTCGCCAAGGTGGACATCACGCACGTGCCGTACCGTGGTGCAGGACCCGCGATGACAGACCTGCTCGGCGGACAGGTGGACCTCTTCTTCGGGACTGCGGCCGCCGTGTCGACCTTCGTCGACAGCGGCAAGCTCAGGGCACTGGGTGTCACGACGCCGAAGCCGTCGCCGGCACTGAAGGGCGTGCCCGCCATCGCCGACACGATCCCGGGCTTCCAGGTCGAGAGCTGGTACGGCATCTACGCCCCGGCCGGCACGCCGCCCGACGTGGTCGCGAAGCTGAACGCCGCCGCAAGGACTGCGGCGCAATCGCCCGAGTTCAAGACCAAGGTCGAGCATGAGGGCCTCGTGATCAGCGCCGGATCGCCCGCTGAGCTGGACGCCTACGTGCGTGGGGAGCAGGCGCGCTGGGGCAAGGTCGTCAAGGAAAACAACCTCAAGGCCGACTGACGCTTCCTGACCCACCGGAGACGCGATATGAGCTTCACGCTGATCGATCTCGCGGTCGACGACCAGTCGATCGCGACGATCACGTTCAACCGCCCCGACAAGCGCAACGTGATGAGCGATGACATGCGCAGCGAGTTCATCGAGGCGCTCGAACGCGTGGCCGCCGACAAGGCCATCAAGGCCCTGGTGCTGACCGGCGCCGGCAAGGGCTTCTGCGCGGGCGGCGACATCAGCGGCATGCAACGCCGCATGAACGCGCCAGCCGGTGAGGTCGCTTTCAACGGCTGGCACCGGCAGCAGCGCGTGCACCACACGCAGGCCATGCTGCACACCCTGCCCAAGCCGGTCATCGCGGCCGTCAACGGGGCGGCCTCGGGCCTGGGGGCGGACACCGCACTGGCCTGCGACTTCATCATCGCCAGCGAGTGGGCGAGCTTCGCGTGGAGCTACGTGCTGCGCGGCATCGTGCCCGATGGTGGGGGGATGTACTTCCTGCCGCGCCGCGTCGGACTGGCGAAGGCGAAGGAGCTGATCTTCAGCGGCCGCCAAGTCAAGGTCGACGAGGCCGTTGCGCTCGGCATCGTCGACCGCACGACGAGTGCGGATCGGCTGCTCGCCGACGCACGAGCCTGGGCCGTCGAGCTGAGCCGCGCGTCGTCGACCGCGCTGGCGCTGACCAAGGCCATCCTCAACCAGAGCTTCGAGCTCAGCGCGCACGACGTCTTCGCCCAGGGCAGTCAGGCGCAGGGCATTTGCTACACGAGCAGCGAGCACCGAGCGGCCGTCGAAGCATTTCTCGCCAGGTCGGCCAGGGAGTGATACCGGTGGATGCGATTTCCCGCCTGCTGACGCCGCGCAGCGTCGCCGTCATCGGCGCCTCGGCCGACCCGAACAAGACCGCCGGCCGCCCGGTGGCCTATCTGCGCAAGCACGGCTTCGCCGGCGCGATCTACCCGGTCAATCCGAAGGTCGAGCGCATCGGCGACCTGACCTGCCACCCCGACATCCACTCGATGCCCGAGGTGCCCGATGTCGCGATCGTGCTGCTCGGCGCCGAGCGCGCGCACCTGGCGGTGCGTGACCTCGCTGCACGGGGCTGCGCTGCCGCGATCGTGCTGGCCAGCGGCTACACCGAGACCGGCGAGGAAGGCGCGCGCCGGCAGAAGCAGCTCGTCGAGGCTGCCGGCACGATGCGCATCCTCGGCCCGAACACGATCGGCCTGGTGAACCTGACCGATTCGATCGTGCTGTCGGCCACCGGCGCACTCGAGATGGACGACTTTCCGGTCGGCAGCATCGGCGTCGTGTCGCAGAGCGGCGGCATCCTCGGTTCGCTGCTGTCGCGCGCCGCGGCGCGCGGCATCGGGCTGTCGAAGCTGATCTCAACCAGCAACGAGGTCGACCTGGAGCTGGCCGACTTCATCGACCACCTGGCTGATGACCCGGCCACTAAGGTGATCGCGTTGTACGTCGAGACGGTGCGTCACCCCGCGAACTTCCGGGCCGCCTGCCTGAAGGCCGCGCGCGCCGGCAAGCCCGTGGTGGCCTTCAAGATCGGCCGCTCGGAAGCCGGCGCGAAAGCGGCGGTCTCGCACACCGGCGCGATGGCCGGTGCCGATCGCATGTACGACGCGCTGTTCAAGCAGGTCGGCGCGATCCGCGCAAAGCGCTTCGCGGATCTGCTCGACGTGCCCGCCGCGCTGGCCACGGGGCGCCGCCTGCGCGGCCGACGCGTGGCGATCCTCACATCGACCGGCGGCGCCGGCACATTGGTCTCCGACGACCTCGGCGTGGCCGGCTTCGAGACGCCTCCGCCCGACGCTGCGACGGCCAATGCGCTGCGCGCGCTGCAGACCGGCAGCGAAGCGGTGCTCAACCGCAACCCGATCGATGTCACGCTGGCCGGCCTGCGCCCCGACCTGCTGCGCGGCGCCATCCGCTCGTTGCTCGCAAGCCCCGGCTACGACGCTTTGGTCATCATCGTCGGCTCGTCGAGCCTCGCTCAGCCCGAGCTGATGGCCGGAGCGATCCAGGACTGTCTCCCCGAGACCGACAAGCCGGTGCTCGCCTACGTGAGCCCGCACGCACCGGACATCGGCGCGCTGCTGACGCGCCGTGGCGTGCCGGCCTTTGCCGACGCCGAGAGCTGCACCGCGGCGCTCGACGGCATGCTGCGCGTCGAGCGCTTCCATGCGCAGGGCGACGCGGCACCTGCGGCCGATGTCGCCACCGGTGCGCTGCCGCGCGGTTCGCTGGACGAGGCGCAGGCCAAGCAGCTCTTCGGCCGCTTCGGCGTCGCGTGCGCGGCCGAGCGCATCGTGCACACGCCGGCCCAGGCCCCGGCCGCGGCGCAGGCACTCGGCGGGCGGGTCGTGCTGAAGATCCTGTCGTCGCAGATCACCCACAAGAGCGACGTGGGCGGTGTGGCCGTGGGGCTCACGCCGCAAACCATCGCCGACCGGCTCGTGCAGATGGCGGCCGATGTCGAAGCCAAGTCGGGTGTGCGGCCCGACGCCTTCCTCGTGCAGGAGATGGTGGACGGAGGCAACGAGCTGATCCTCGGCATGCACCGCGACGCCCTGGGCACCGCGGTGTTGCTGGGCATGGGGGGCGTGACGGCCGAGCTGTTCAAGGACACGACGATGCGCCTGCTGCCCACGCACGGCGGCCTCACCCGTGGCGAGGCGCTGGCCATGGCGCAGGAGCTCAGAACCTGGCCGCTGCTCGACGGATTCCGCGGCCGACCGAAGGCCGATGTGGACGCGCTGGTCGACACGATCGTCGCGTTCTCCAACATGGTCGCGCAGCTCGGCGAGCGCCTGCTGGAGGCGGAGATCAACCCGGTCTTCGTGCTGCCGCAGGGCCAGGGCGTGCGCGCGGCCGACGGCGTCGCCGTGCTGGCGGACGCTCCGTGAGGCCCACCAACGCCATCGAGACCCTTGCGCGGTTCGCCGCGGGCTTCGCGACGACCCCGATGCCGCGGGCGGTGGCGCACGCGGCACAGCGCGCGGTGATCGATTGGTACGCCTCGCTCTACCCCGGACTGGACATGCCGGCCGTGCAGCTGCTGGAACGCACGCTGTCGGAGGACTTCGACCGTGGCGCGTGCCACCTGGTGGGCAAAGGTGCAGGCCGCGCCGCCACGGCCCGCGCCGCAGCGCTGTATCACGGCACCGCGGCGCATGCGGCGGAGCTCGACGACAGTTTTCGCGACGCGATGATTCACCCCGGCGCTTCGACCATCGCCGCGGCGCTCGCAGTGGCGCAGGCGACGAACGCGCGCGGCCCCGCGTTCCTGCGCGCGGTGGTGCTGGGCTACGAAATCTCGACCCGCATCGGTGTCGTGATGGGCCCTGCGCACTACCGACACTGGCACAACACCGGCACAGTGGGCAGCTTCGGCGCGGCCGCGGCCGCCGCGAGCCTGCTGCAGTTGGACGAGCTGGCCACCGCGCACGCGCTGGCACTCGCGGCGACCTTCACCGCCGGGCTGCAGCAGGCCTTCCGGTACGAGAGCATGGCCAAGCCGCTGCACGCCGGCCGTGCGGCCGAAGCCGGCGTGCTGGCGGCGCAGCTCGCCGCCCGCGGCATGCGCAGCACGCTGGACATGCTGGACGGCGAGGCCGGCCTCGGCCGGGCGATGAGCGACGGGCCGAACTGGTCGACCATCGGTGCGACCCTGGGGCGGGAGTTCCACATCACGCGCCTCACCTTCAAGAACCACGTGGGATGCGGCCACACTTTTGCCGCGATCGACGGCGCGCTCGCGCTGCGGCGCGAGCACGGCTTCACGCACGCAGACATCGAACGCGTGCACCTGGGCGTCTACCGGCCCACGCTCGACATCGCGCCGCACGTCGAGCCGCGTGAGGCGGATCAGGCCAAGTTCAGCCTGCACTACATGGTGGCCACGGCGCTGGTGCACGGCAGCGTGCGGCTGGCCGCCTTCGAGCCGGCGCGGCTGAACGACGCGGCCACACGCGCGCTGATGGGCCGCATCACCAAGGCGCTCGACCCGGCGGTCGACGCCGCCTTCCCCGGCCGGCGCGGCGCACGCGTCGAGGTGGACCTGTGCGACGGACGCCGCTTCGTCCGACTGCAGTCCGACCGCAAGGGCGATCCCCAATTGCCGCTCAGCGACACCGACCTCGAGGACAAGCTGGTCGAACTCGCCGCGCCGGCGATCGGCGAGCCGGTCGCACGTGCGCTCATCGCGCGCATCTGGGCGCTGGACGAGGACGCGCCCCTGCCCTGAAATCCCGACGCCACGGCCCCACACGCCTTCACCCGCGATGCCGTCCTTCGGCCGGAACGGCGGTGCCCAGTGCGCGTCGAAGCTCTCCTGAAGCACCTGGGCCTGCTGGTGCCATCATCTCGTCGGTGTCGAACAGCGCCAGATTGGCGTAGACGCTGCGATGGTGATCCGGTCGCCAGAGCCCCCCTTGGTCATTCCGGAGCGAGGCGTCTCAATCCGTCCCGAGCCCTTCTTGCATCGCTTGCACCTCATGGGGACTCGCGGGGTAGAGTTGCGCAAACGGTGCGCTGGCGAGCAAACAAATGGGAATCCAGTTCGAGGCTTTTGTGGTCTGCGAGAAGACCGGGCGACTGGTGCCCACGGGGTACGTGCTGAAGCAGGATCGGATCGAGGCCAGCCCAAAGCCGGCTGACGACTTCAGCTTCAAGTGCCCGGCGTGCGAGGAGATGCACACCTGGTCGCTTGACGACGCGACCGTCCGGTTGGTCGCTCGGTAGCCAACTCGTTTTTCGAGTGCACGCGTCGACGCTCGCGGCAACGCGATACGCGGTGCACGCGGTTGGCTCGAGGCCGGTCATCTGTGGGTTGAAGTCAGTGGCCGGTCCCGCAAGTCCAACAAGGAGCTTCGGCCGGCAACGTTCACGGCCAAGGCCGGCGATCCGGGCGCGCGCGACGCCACAGCGGCCGGTCGGCGGCGCGCCGGCGTTGCCGTCACGCCACTGGCGTGCAAATTGCAGCTGGCCCGCTCCTGTCCCGCCTCCAGGCGGCCCGCATCACCAGTTGTACCGGGGTCTTCATGCGGTCGATCGAGTTCTTCACCTACCTGCTGCCCAGCGACCAACAAGGCGGCAAGCCCACCCCCTCTCGCCTCAAACTCACGCGCTGGCAAGCAGTTGCGTGGCCCGGAGCGACCTGCCTTGAAGACTCGCGCGAGCTGCGCATGTGCCCCGAATCACCGGCGGAACGGCAATTGCTTGGTGTCCCGGGAATCGACGACGGCGAACGATTCGCCCCGCCGAATCTGTAGGTTTTACTGTCAGAAGAGGCAGTTCTCGGAAGAATCTGCCTCTGCCGGTTTCCCCTTCGCGCCGCGTCCCTCCCTGCGACGCGAACCTCGCCGCCCCTCTCGGGGCGGCTTCTTTTTTCTCGGCTCGCGCAAACATGGCGCGCCGGCGGCCGCCCGGGATCCGCGGTCGCGCCTGTCGCGCTGTCGGCGTCAGTTCGTCTGGGGCGCGCCGCTCTTGCGCGCCGCCCTCAGGTCTGCATCGGCGCGCGACTTGGCCGCCTTGGCGTCCTTGACGCAAACGTCCTTCTGCTCACCGGTCAGGTCATCGCACTTCTCCTTGGCCACCGCGTACTGCGCGTCCGCCTTGGCCTCGGCGAGCTTGGCGCGATGGCGCTCGCTGGGGTCTTGCTTGAAGTCGAGCTCGGCGCGAGCGACCTTCTCCTTGCCCTTGGCCTGCTCGAGGCACACGTCCTTGGCGTTGCCGTTCATCGCATCGCAGGCCTTGCGGTCGGCCTTGTACTCGGCATCGATGCGCGCCTTCTCGGCCGAGGCCTCTTCCTTGGTCATGTTGGCCGCTTGAGCGGCGCTCAGAGCCACGCTGCAACCCAGCAGGGCCAACCAGCGGCCCGGTTTGAACGTCGTCATGGTCGATTCCTTTCCATGCTGTCTTGGCGGTATTGCCTTGGCATGGCTACCAGCCGTGCCTTGCGCCATGCTCTCGACAAGCACGGACAGAACACAGCGGACGACGACGGATGGTGCTGTAGTTCTTTTCCTACCGGCCAAGCCGCTACAGGAGTTCCTCGTCGATCAGCATCGACATCAGCCCCACGCGCACGCGCTTGAACCAGCTCACGTGCGGTTCGGCACGGTGCACCGTGCCGATGGCGGCGCCAGGCGCCAGCCATTCGACACGCTGATCGCTTTCGGCCAGGCGCAACCGGTAGTGGCTCACGGCCCAGTGTTCGTTCATCAGCGCCAACGCTTCCTCGGCAAGGTCGGCGCTGTCGATGACCAGGCCCACCTCCGTGTTGCTGTGCGTGGAGCGGCCATCCATGTTCATGGAGCCCACCAGCAGCCAGCGCCGGTCGGCGACCGCGACCTTGGCGTGCAGCGCACCGAACGAGGAACGAAAGTCGCCCAGCATGTCGAACTTGCGGTTGGCCACCGGGCTCAACTCCGACAGCGTGACGCCCATCTTCAGCATCGCGTCGCGATAGGGCACGTAGGCCCAGTACGCCAGCGGCTCGTCGGTGGCAGCCAGCGAGTTGGTCATCACCGACACCTTGATGCCGCGGTCGACCGCGCTGCGCATCAGCTTGAGGCCGCCCTCACCCGGGATGAAGTACGGCGACACCACCATCACCTCGGACTGCGCCGAGCGCAGCATCAGCAGCGTGCCGTCCATCGCCGTGCCGCCGGGACGCGCAGCGCCGCCGTTGGCCTTGGCCGGGTCGTCGGCCATCACCTGCACCGCGGCGAACTCCAGCGCACGCGGTTCGGTCAACAGCCGCTCGGTGGCCGTGGGGCTCGGCTCCGCGACCTTCGCGCCATCGGCCCAGGCGGCAAACCAGGCGCGCGCGTCGGCACGCGATGCGGACGACCGCACCAGCGTCTGTACCGGATACGACAGCTCGCTGTTCCAGTAGCGGTCGAACACTTCCGACAGCCCGCGCACCACCGGCCCCACCGACAGCACGTCCATGTCGATGAAGTTGGCAGCCGTGGCGCGCATGAAGTATTCGTTGGCAATGTTGCGTCCGCCGGTTACCGCGACGGTGTTGTCGGCGATGAACATCTTGTTGTGCATGCGCCGGTTCACGCGCGTGAACTGGTGCAGCGACAGCAGCAGGCGCGTCTCGAACGCGCTGCCGCGCACCGGCAACGGATTGAAGTAGCGCACTTCGATGTTGTCGTGCGCGGCCAGCGCCATCAGGCGCTCGTCCTGCTCCGACACGTGCAGGTCGTCGATCAGCAGCCGCACGCGCACGCCGCGCTGCGCCGCGTCGCGCAGTTCACGCAGGAACTGCCGGCCTGTGTCGTCGCCGGCGATGAGGTAGTACTGGACGTCGAGCGACTTGTGCGCGCGGCGGGCCAGCGACACGCGCGTGTCCATCGCTTCCGGGCCGTTGGGCAGCAGGCGCAGGCCCGACAGGTGGCGCTTGTCGTCCGGCGTGGCCAGTGTGGCCTCGCGCGCCAGCGGCGTGGCCGCGACGTCGGTCAGCGCCTGTGAGGGTTCGCGCTGCACGCCTTCGGGCAACGCCGCACACGCCGACAGCACCCACAGCAGCAGCCATGCCGCGGCGCTGACGAGCCAGCGCGGCAGGTGCGTGGAAGCTGGGGTGCGGTTCATGGCATGGCATTACGCCGCCATGCCGTTGCGGCGCGGTTACCGCGACGCGAAGTGTCATTACGCCTGAAACTGCACCGCGCCGTGGGCCGCCTATCGCGGCCTTGTGGATGGCCCGATCAGTTGGCGCCGGGCCGCCCCAAGCCGACTGATCCCCCTCGGGGGGACACGAGCGCAGCGAGCAAGGGGGCCATCAGTTGGCGCCGGGCCGCCCCAAGCCGACTGATCCCCCTCGGGGGGACACGAGCGCAGCGAGCAAGGGGATCCGTCAGCTCACGACTTCGACGGTGGCGTCAAAGAAGTAGCCCGCGCCGCGTTCGGTCTTGATGAACTGCGGTTGTGCCGGATCGGCTTCGATCTTGCGACGCAGACGCAGGATCTGCACGTCGATCGAGCGGTCGTACACCTCGGCGTTGTGCAGGCGCGAAAGATCGAGTAGCTGGTCGCGCGACAACACACGCTGCGGCGCCGACACAAAAGCCGCCAACAGGCTGAACTCGCCGTTGGTCAGCTCGACGGTGCGCCCTTCGGACGACTTGAGACGGCGCAGGCCGATGTTGAGCTCCCAACCGCCGAATCGATAGGCGCGTACGCGCGAGATCGCGTCGGCCACGGTGGCCTGGGCGCGTGCGCGCCGCAGCAGCGCGCGGATGCGTGCCAGCAGCTCGCGCGGGCTGAACGGCTTGGTGAGGTAATCGTCAGCGCCGAGCTCCAGCCCCATCACGCGGTCGGCCTCGTCGACGCGGCCGGTGAGCATCAGGATCGGCACCGACGAGGTCTCGCGCAGGCGGCGCGCGATCTGCATGCCGTCTTCGCCCTGCAGCCGCAGGTCGAGCACGACCAGGTCGATGGTCTCGCTGCCCATCACGGCAGTGAACTCGGCACCGGTGGCCACCGCGCTGACGCGCAGCTCGTTCTCGATCAGGTAGTCGCGCACGAGGTGGCGCACCGACGGGTCGTCGTCGAGCACCAGCACGTGCGGGGCAAGGGCATTCGACATCTGGTTCGGCAGCTCGGACATGGACGTGGCAGCGCGGTGATGGCCGGCCGCGAGCGGCCGGAGCGCGCCATTATCCCGCCAGCCGGGCGCCCGCAGATCGGCCTGCATGAAGTTCATGTCGCAACAAACCTTAGATCTGCCAGAAGAACTTGCTGGCCTCGCGGCGCGCTTGGTCGCGCGTGATTCCGATGTCGCGCAGCAGATGCTCGTCGAGTTCGTGCAGCGTTTGGCGCGAGCGCGATGCGTCGAGCCAGCGCACCAGCACGTTCGACGCGCTGACCCACCAACCGGCAACCGGCGCATCATCGTGGGCGTTCCAGTGCGCCGGCACGGTATCGGCAAAGGCGGCGGCTGTGTTCATGGCATCGCTCCCAGCTTGGTACCGCGATTGAAGGCGCCGCGTGTTGCCGCGCCGTTTCGCCCTGCGGTGGCGCGCGTTGCGAATGAAATTCAACGCAGGGCGACGCTTTGCGCGGCGTCGGTGCGGCGGCGCCAGGCGGCCGGCGGCATGCCGAACTCACGCTTGAACGCACGGCTGAAGGCGGCTTCGGAGTCATAGCCCACCTCCTCGGCCACCGATCCGGCCGGCCGCTGCGACACCTGCAGACGGTGCGCGGCCAGCGCCAGGCGCCATTGCGTCAGGTACTGCATCGGGGGCTGGCCGATCGTCTCGCTGAAGCGCTCAGCCAGCGCCGAGCGCGACAGTCCGACCGCGCGGCCCAGGCTCTGCACGGTCCACGGACGCGCGGGCGCCTCGTGCAGCAGGCCAAGAGCCAGCCCGACATGCGGATCACGCAGCCCAGCGAGCCAGCCGGTCTGCCCTGGCGGCATCGCTTCGACGTGGCGGCGCACCGCCTCGATGAACATCAGCTCCGACAGCTTCGAGAGCACGCAGGCGCCACCGGGCTGGAAGCCGGTGCGCGACGCCGCATCGCGCAATTGCATGTAGGTGTCGAGCCAGCTGCGCAGGTCGCCTTGGGCGGCATCGATGCGCACGACGCGTGGCAAGGCGGCCAGCAAGCCGCGGCACAGGCGACGGTCGATCGCAAAGTAGCCGCATGCAATGCGCGTGGGCGCGCCGCTGCCGCCCTGCCGATAGTGCACGATCTCGCCGTAGGGCGGTGCTTCGAACGATGCGCCGTCGCTCGCCGGCGCATCGAAGTTCGGCTCGCTGCTCAGGCGATGCGGGTCTCCCTGCGGCAGCATCACCAGATCGCCGGCGTTCAAGCGCACCGCCTCGTCGCCGTCGACGCGGACCCAGCACTGGCCCTCGAGGATCAGATGGTACTCGACCAGCCAGTCGGCCTGCGGCATCAGCTTGGCGGCCAGTTGGCGCGCCGACGGCGTGCGCACCGTCCACGGCGCTTTCATTTCGGCATTCAGGAATACCGCACCGGTGAGGCGCACCAGGCGCAACACCTCGGACAGCGCATCCGGCCAGCGTGTTGCGGCGGACGCTTGCGCAAGTTCGGCGGGGTCTCGGTCATTCCGCGGCGACGCGGCGCTGACGACACTGCCGTGCCCCAACCCGTTCATCTCATCGAAGGAGTCTTGCATGTCTTCCCTCACCCTTTTGTCTGTGGACACAAAGCGCTCGCGCCACGCACTGCGTGCGGTGGCGATCGCCGCCTGTGCGCTCGCCGCCGGCGCGGCGCAAGCGCACGAGCGGCGCGACGCCGCGCCCTGGTGCGCCGACCGCTGCGATCAGGTCGTGATCGACTGGAACGCGGTCGCGTACCAGGTGATCAAGGCCAGCGACGGCTACGTCAATCCGATGGCGGCTTCGCGTTCGCTGGCCATGGTGCACCTGGCGATGCACGACGCCGTCAACGCCACGCGGCCGCGTTATGCCACCTACAGCGCCGTGCAGGGCGATGCCGCGGCCGATCCGGCGGTGGCCGCCGTCAACGCCGCGCACGACGTGCTGGCCGCGCTCTACCCGAATGAGCAGGCCGCCCCGTTGCTGAAGGCCGCGCTCGACCAGACTTTGTTCGATGCCGGCATCGGCACCTCGGTCGCGCGCGGCAGCGCGCTCGGCAAGCGCGTCGCCGCGGCCGTGCTGCACAAACGCGCCGCCGACGGCGCCAACGCCACGCTGCCCTACCAGCCCGGCACCCGGCCCGGCGAATACCGCTACACGCCGGGGTTCGATTTCCTGGCCGCGCCGCACTGGCGCCATGTGCAGCCCTTTGCGCTGACCACGCCGAGCCAGTACCGCAGCGCACCGCCCCCGGCACTGGGCAGCAGCGAGTACACGCGCGACTTCGTCGAAGTGAAGGACACCGGCAACAAGAACAGCGCCAAGCGCACGCCCGACCAGACCCACTACGCGGCGTGGTGGTACGAGTTCTCCGACATCGGCTGGAACCGCATCGCCCGTACCGTGGCACGCGACCGTGCGCAGGACCTGTGGCAACGCGCGCGCACGTTCGCGCTGCTCAACGTGGCGATGGCCGACTCGTACATCGCCGGATGGGATTCGAAGATGCACTACAACTTCTGGCGTCCGGTCACCGCGATCCACCTGGCCGACAGCGACGGCAACCGCCACACGCTGCCTGACGCAGCGTTCGTGCCGCTGCTGCCGACCCCGCCGGTGCAGGACTACCCGTCCACGCACAGCGTGCTCGGCGCCGCTGCGGCAACCGTGCTGGCGCACGCCTTCGGCGCCGACCGCATCACGTTCGAGGCCGCCTCGAGCAGCGCCTTGCCGGCCAACCCGACGCGGCGCTTCACGAGCTTCAGCGAAGCCGCGCGCGAAAACGCCGATTCGCGCGTGCACGCCGGCATCCATTTCCGTTTTGCGGCGACGGCGGGATTGCAGATGGGTGAGCAGGTCGGCCGGCACGCGCTGCAGTACACGTTGATGCCACTGCAGTGACGTTGCACGAACGCGCGGTACGGGTTTCAGATGAAACGCGCACCGCGCGGCTCGTCCCGGGCGCGCGACCGGTCAGGCCTGCTGGCGCTGCAATGCGTCGGCGAGGCTGCGTGCGATGTCGCGCGCCACCAGCGGCTTGGCCAACACGTCGAGCACACCGGCGTCGCGCGCACGGTGGGCCAGTGCGGCCGTCACGTAGCCGCTCATCAGCACGATCGGGATGTCATCGCGGATGGCGCGGATGGCCCGGGCCAGCTCGGAGCCCGTCATCTCGGGCATCGACTCGTCGGACAGCACGGCGTCGAAGCGGCCCGGCTCGGCGCGGAAGGCCTCCAGTGCCGCGGTGCTCGACGTGAAGCCCACCGGCTCGTAGCCCAGGCCGGCGATCATTTCTTCACCGAGGCGCACCAGCGCCTCTTCGTCATCGACCAGCAGCACGGTCTCGCCGTCACCGCCGACCACCGTCTCTTCCACCGCCTCGGGCGCCTGCATCGTGGTGTTCCACGGCAGGTACACCGTGAAGCTGGAGCCCTCGCCCGGCGCGCTCTGCACGTCGATGCCGCCGCCAAGGTCGGTGACGATGCCGTGCACCAGCGACAAACCCAGGCCCGTGCCGACGCCGACTTCCTTGGTGGTGAAGAACGGATCGAAGATGCGCTCGATCACCTGCGGCGCGATGCCGGTGCCGGTGTCGCGCACGCACAGGCGCACGTAGGCGCCGTCGGGCAACAGGCTGGTGGCGCAGCGCGGCGCGTTCAGCGCGCTCAGCTCGACGCGGTCGAGCATCACCGTCAGCGTGCCGTGTGCCTTCATCGCCTGCACGGCGTTGGCGCACAGGTTCATCACCACCTGATGCACCTGCGTCGGATCGCCGAGCACGGCTGCATCGCCGGCTTCGAGGCGCCGCTCCAGCGTGATGCCCCCCGGCAGAGACGCGGCCAGCTGCTCCAGCGCCTCGACCACCACCGACTGCACATGCACCGGCACGCGCTCTCCCATGCCGCTGCGGCTGAACGCGAGGATGCGTTCCACCAGCGACTTGGCGCGCATGCCGGCCGAGATGGCGGCATCGATGTGACGGCGCTGCGCCGAACCATCGGGCGCATCCTTCTGAGCCATCTCGCCATAACCGAGGATGGCCGCCAGGATGTTGTTGAAGTCGTGCGCGATGCCACCGGCCAGCGTGCCGATCGCCTCGAGCTTCTGTGCCTGCCGCAGCTGCGTCTCGAGGCGCTCGCGTTCGGCCTCGGCGTTCTTGCGATCGGTGATGTCTTCCATCGAGCCGGCCATCCGCGTGGGCCGGCCGTGCACGTCGCGCACCGCCACGCCGCGCTGGCGGTACCAGTGCCACTGGCCGCTGTGGTGCAGCACGCGGTACTCCACCTTGTAGTGGCGCGTCTGCCCGCGCAGGTGCGCCGACAGCTCGCGCCTCATCATCTCGCGGTCTTCGGGGTGATAGCGCGTCAGCTCGATCCACTCGCGACGCGGGCGCAGCGGCTCGCCGGCGCTGGCCCACATCAGCTCCTGCGCACGTGCCGACATGAACAGGTTGTCGCTCGCCAGGTCCCAGTCCCACAGACCCTCGTTGGAACCCTGCACCGCAAGCTGGTAGCGCTCCTCGGAACGACGCAACGCTTCTTCGGTGCGCTTTTGTTCGTCGATGTCGCTCACCGAGCCGGCCCAGCGGATCGCCTTGCCGTCGGCCCCGGCCACCGCGCTGCCGCGCACGCGCACCCAGCGGTATTCGCCGTTCGGGTGCAGCACGCGGTATTCGTTCTCGCGCATCGTGGTGTCGCCGTCGATGCGACGCTGCGTCTCGGCGGCGTGGCGTGCCATGTCGTCCGGATGGGTGCGCAGCAGCTTGAGCCACTCGGCCATCGTGTAGAACGTCTGCTCCGACGGCGCGCCGATGATGCGCAGCGCGCGCGGCGACGCGAACACGCGGTCGTGGACGATGTCCCAGTCGATGATGCCGTCGTTGGAGCCGGCCACCGCCAGCTCGAAGCGCTCCTGCGAGCGCCGTGACTGCTCCTCGGCCTCCTTGCGCGCGTGCACGTCGCTGACCGAGCCGGCCATGCGGTAGGGCTTGCCGTTGGCATCGCGGATGCACAGCGCGCGCACGCGGATCCACTGGTAGCGGCCGTCGTCGCGCCGCACGCGGTACTCGCATTCGTAGGCCGGCGTCTCGCCGGCCAGGTGCGCGCGGATGCCCTCGGCGCGACGTGGCGCGTCTTCAGGGTGCACGCGCAGCGAACTGAGCAGGTCGTCGAGCCGCTGCAGCTCAGGTCCCGGCTCCAGCCCCTGCAGCTCGCGCGCGCGCGCCGATTCGAACGCCATGCCCGTGGTGAGATCCCAGTCCCACACGCCGTCGTCGGAGCCGGCCACCGCCAGCGCGTACCGCTCCTCCGACCGGCGCAACGAGTCCTCGGCGCGTTTGCGCGCGTCGATGTCGGACACCGAGCCCGCCATTCGCAGCGGCTTGCCGTTGGCGTCGCGCACGCACATGCCGCGCACGCGCACCCAACGGTAGTGGCCATTGGGATGCCAGACCCGCCACTCGCCTTCGTAGGCCGGCGTCAGGCCGTTCAGATGGGCCTGCATCGCGCTCTCGCGCAGCTTGGCGTCGTCGGGATGCAGCTGCAGGCTGCCGAACCATTCGTCGAGGCTCTGCACCTCGGGCTCCAGCGGCACGCCGAGGATCTCGCGCGCGCGGCGCGAGCCGAACACGCGGTTGTTCACGTAGTCGAAGTCCCACACGCCGTCATCCGACCCGAGCACCGCGAGCGCGAAGCGCTCTTCGCTCAGGCGCAGCGCCTCCTCGGTGCGCTTGCGCTCCGAGATGTCGATGCTGACGCCGGCCACGCGCACGGTGCGGCCCTCGGCATCGCGGAACGAATGCGCGCGCGTCAACACCCAGCGGATCGCGTTGCTGCCGGGCAGCAGGATGCGGAACTCGTAGTCCACGCGCGGGGCGGCGCCGGACACCACGTCTTCGTTGATCTTGGCCAGCCCGGCCCAATCGTCGGGGTGCACGCGCACATTGCGGAAGTACTCGGTGCGCGTCGTCACCGGCGTGTCCGGCCCTAGGCCGAACAGCTGGTGCACGCTGTCGGAGACGAACAGCGCATCGGTCTCGGTCTCCCACACCCAGTGGCCGCCGGTAAGGCCGGCCATCGCCAGCGCATACCGCTCTTCCGACAGGCGGCGCGCGTCCTCGGCGCGGCGGCGCGCATCGATGTCGGTGACCGAACCGGCCATGCGCAGCGGCGCGCCGGCGGCGTTGCGCACGCAAAGGCCTCGCACGCGCACCCAGCGCCAGTCGCCGTGGCACCAGACGCGGTACTCGCCTTCATACACCGGCGTGTTGCCGCCCATGTGCGCCTGCATCGCCTTGTTGCGCACCGCCACGTCGTCGGGGTGCAGGCGCAACTCGGCAAACCATTGCTCGCGCGATTGTGTGTCCGGCCCCGGCGGCAGACCGAAGATCTCGCGTGCGCGCGCCGACGCATAGACGCTGTCGTTGTTCACGTCCCAGTCCCAGATCCCCTCGTCGGAGCCTGCCGCGGCGAGTGCGAAGCGCTCGCGCGACAGCTCCAGCGACGCCCGCGTCTTGTCCAGGCGCAGGAACTGGCGTCGCAGCATCGCCAGCAGCAGCGCAGCAAGCACGCCGAGCGCCAGCGTGCGCGCGATGGTGCCGATCGACTGCTGGCGCCAGCTGGCCATGGCCACGTCGGCGTCGCGCGTGACGATCACGACCAGCGGGTGGATCGGCACCAGCGCGATCGCGCCGAAGCGGTCGACGCCGTCGATCGGACTCACGCCGCGCATCGGCTCGGGGTTGCCCTGGCGCTGCGCAAGCAGGTTCTCGACCACCGGGAAGCGCTGCCCCCTCGCCGAGGCCATCGGCGGGTGGCGCGCGATCAGCGACCCGTTGCGGTGGATCAGCACGATCGCGTTGCCCGCATCGGGCTTGACGTCGCTGTAGAACTTCTCGAAGTATTCGACGCGCCCACCGGCGACAACGGCGCCGGCGAACTGGCCGTTCGGGTCCTGCAGCCGGCGCGCGATCGGCATGACCCACTTGTCGGGGTACAGAATGCCCCGGCGCAGGCCGCCCACCACCAACTCGGAGCCGCCGTACTTCAACGCCGGATAGAGCGGGTCGTTCGATGCATCGTGGGGCGGCGGCGTGGCGGTCTCCGAACTCGCCACCAGCTTGCCGTCGGCATCGAACAGCATCAGCCCCTCGGACTGCACCAGGCCGACCGCCTGGTCCTTCAGGTAGGCGTGCAGGTCGCCCCGTTGCTGCCCGGCCAGGGCGCCGGTGCGGCGCTGCTCGGCCACGTGGCGCAGCACCAGGTCGATCGCCTGCACCGAGCGCGCGGTCTGTTCGGCCAGCACACGCGCCTGGGTATCGAGCTCACGCGCGGTCTCGGCAGCCGCCGCGTGGTAGTTGCGATAGATGTCGTAGGCCGCCAGCGCCGCGATGGCGATGATGAACAGGCCGCCCATCCATGGGATGCCGCGCCACGATGCGTGGGGGCGCTGCGCGGCGGGTGCGTCGGCAGCCGTGCCGGTCATGGGGCACCGGGACTCGCGCGTCAGACCGGCAAGACCCGGCGCACGGCGGCCGCGATCGCCTCGCGCGTTGCAGGCTTGGGCAGCACGCAGTCCACGCCGAGGTCGCGCGCCACCGGGCCGCAGCACTCGATGCGCGAGAAGAAGTTCGATGACAGGGCCAAGATGGGCGTTGCCGGGTGTCGGCTGCTGATGCGCTTGACCAAGTCTACGCCGCCCTGGCGCGGGAACGGCAGGTCGACGATCACGAGGTTCACCGTCGGCGCCTGCGCGGAGGCATCGCTCGGCTCTTGAACCACCTCACAGCCGAGGCCTTGCAGCCATTGCTCCAGCAGCGTGCGCCAGGCGTCGTCGCCGTCGATCACACAGACGCGGAACGGGCCCCTGAGATCCGAACGCCTTGCGACGGCGGGGGGTTGGTCCGCGCCGCAGGGGTTGGCGTCGTCAGGGATGGCGTTCATCGAGTGCCGTCAGGCGTGGGTGGTGCTCAACTGGAGCAGAAGCAGATTTTCGGATCGACGATCGCGGCCGCGCGCTACCGTCGGGTTTCCGCGGCCCTGCGCCGTATTACGTTTGAAACACGGCGCGGCCCGCGGCCGCGGGGTCGATCAGCGCGACGCCACGGCGCCGCTCTGGGCCACCGCGCGTTCTCCGGCCAGGCGCACCAGCTCGAGCTGCCTCTCGGTGGGCACGACGTAGAGTTCGCCGCGCGGGATCAGGCCGAGGCGCATCGCCTCGCGCGTCTCGGCGGCCACTTCGACGCGTGACTTCACCGACACGGCCGGTTGGCTGCGATCGCCGCTGCCCTCGCCCTGCACGATGTCGCCGTGGGCCACGGCGATCCGGGTCTCGCGCTGCACAGCGTCGCGTGCGCGCGTCGACACCGGCGCGCGCACGTCGCCGAACGGCGTCTCGCCACGAGGGGTCTGGCCGGCAGCCACGGCGGCAGCCGCCTCGGCGCGCACCTGGGCGCGCCGTTGTGCCGGGTCGGTGGTGGTCTGCGCCTGGGCGCTCAGCGCCACGGCGCCAAGCAGAGCAAGCACGGGAAGGAAAGGAATGCTGCGCATGATCAAAGGGTCCAAGGTTGAGGGTTACTGGAGCGAGGCCCGCTCGTCGCGAACACCCGCCGGGGCGCTGACGGCGCCCGTTTCGTGGCTGGCGACCGGACAGATCGCCGCCGCGGTGTTGCCTCCGGTGGGAAGGGTGGTCACCGCCCAAGCCGAGCCGAACGCCAGGTACAGACTGCTCGCGCAGGCCGCGATGGCGATCGACACCGAGACGCGCGTGGGGGTCACCAGCGGACGGTGCGTCGGGATGGAAGGCGCCATGGTGTGTGTCCTTCTTGGTTTGTGATCGATATGTCGATGCTGGTCTCGGAACCTTGCAGCCGCGTGTCGCGGCCCGGGCGGCTGGGTTTCAATTGAAGTCAGTGCGCGCGCAGCAGCTGCGTGCGCGGACCCCTGAACACGAACGCGCGCCGCGCCAGCCTGAGGAGCACTGACTCCACGGCACCGACGGCGCGCACGATCAGCGCCGCCACTGCGGCATCGCGCAGCGCGCGCGCCTCGCGGTGCAACGCCTGGGCATCGAACGTGCGCTCGAACGACGCCCGTTCCGACACCAGCAGCCGTGTATCGCGCAGCGCCTGCACCAGCGTCAGGCCGGCGCCGCTGACGCTGAAGCTGTCGCCGCCCTCGAGGAAGATGTCGCGCTCGTCGCCGTCTTGCGTGAGCCAGATCTGGCCTTCGAACACGTCGACCACGTGCGGACGGCCATCGGCAATGCGCAGCGTGGCGTCGCGTGACAGATCGGTCAAAGGTTGGGGCAGTGCATGGCTCATGGAAGGCCTCCTGGGCAAGCGTGTCTTGAACACGCATGCATCGTGAAGGCCACCGGTTTCGGCCCCGTTGCATCGCGCCGCGATGCGGTTTCAGGTGCAACGCCGCCGTGCGCGCCTTCAGCCGGACGCAAGCACGCGCGCGCAACGACGCAGTCCGTCGAAGATGGGGCCGCTCACCGAGGTGGGGAAACGCTCCGGAAGCTCGGCGCTCACGCGCTCGACCGCACGCTCGGCCCAGGCGGCCAGGCCGCTCAGCACCGTGTCGAAGCCGGCACCCAACGCATGGCGTCGTGCGGCACGCTGCCAGGCCTGCAGCGTGACGCCGTCGTGGCCGATCGCCTGGCCATCGGGCGACAAGCCCACCGGCAGGCGCCTCAGCGAGGCCGGCGACGGCTGCCGCCCCACCAGCGGCCACGCCGACATCACGCCGGTCAATGCACCGAGCACGCAGCGCCCGGCCGGCAGAAGCCGCAGCCGAAAGCGCTTGGCGCTGACATCGGGCACGGCCAGCATCCACATCAGCACGGCGGCGGCGAGCAGGCGCTCGCGATCGTGCGCCGCCTCGTCCGAGCGGCGCAGCAACTCGAGCAGGCGCGCCAGGCCCGGACCGCCCGCCGACTCGGCCACCTGGTCGGGCGGCGTGCCGGTGGCCTGCGCCAGGTCCTCGCCCGGCAGGCGCGCCCACCAGCGCTCGTCGACCCAGCGGCGGTCGGTGCGCTCGATCACGAGCAGCTTGTGGTCACCCACGGTGTCGATGCGCAGCACAGGCACCTCGAAGCCAAACTCGGCAAGCAGGCGGACGCACAGCCACTCGTTTTCAAGCGAGGTGTTGTAGGCCGGTGCGGCGCCCGCCCTGGCGCCCAGCGGCAGCTTTAGGATGTGCGTGCTGGGCGTGGCGCCCTCCGGCATGCACCAGCGGCCGCGATGCCAAAGCAGCGCCGTCTTGGCTCGTGCGCCCGCCAGGGCCACCGGCGGCACGCGCACCCCGGCATCGGCTGCCGTGCCCGGCTCGGCGGCCAGCGCATCGAACAGGCGCCGCAGGTCGCGCTCGTCGAGCGCCTCGCCAGCGACACGCTGAGCGTCGCCGGGCTCGGCGTCGTCGGGCAGCAGCTGCACCGCGCCGGCGCAGTCGCGGCCCAGCACGGCCAGCAGATCGAACGCGGCCGGAGACGCCACGCCGCACAACGCCTGCAGTCGCTGCCGTGCCGCCGGTGCGGTGGGCAGCAGGTGCTCGAAGTACCACTGCACACGCGCACCGCGGTGCGGCTTGCCGGCGACGGTGAACGGCAACGACAGCGACAGCGGGCGGCCTAGTGGCGACTCGACCCAGTCTCGTTCGTAGGTCAGGCTGTGGTCGCCCTGGCTGCCGACGCTCCAGCGCCCCACCCGGTGCCCGTTGGTCCACACGCCGAGCGAACGCTGCAGCCGCGGGCGCCCGACCATCACCAAGGCTCCGGCTGCGGGGCACGCGCGCGCGGCTCGACGCTCAACTGGGCGTCGAGTGCCATCAGCACGGTCAGCAGCTGCCCGACGTTCATGCGCTCGGGCTGGCGCTCGATCGCCGAGATGCGTTCCTGTGACAAGCCGACGCGCCGCCCGAGTTCGGTCTGCGACCAGCCGTGGGCCTGGCGCAGCGCCTTGAGCGCCGGGCCGAGCTGGCCCGCGGCGCGCACCGGTGTGTTTGCAGTCAAGTCAGTTTCGATCCGGAATATCGTGACTATATTCCGTGAAGCGAATAATCACAAACATTCTTGAACCCGAATGGTTCGAGCGCGGCGCTCACAGCGACGGCAGCAACGCGCGCGCCCGCTCGACCCACTGGGCGCGGCCGATCAGCAGGTCCGGCGTCTTCGGGTCGCTCTGGTTGAAACGGCAGGCGCTGCCGTCGAAGCGGCACGCCTGCAGCCCGTGCGCCAGCGCCACGCCGACCGGTGCGCAGGCGTCCCACTCGTTCATGCCGCCGGCATGCACGTAAAGCTCGGCGTCTCCGCGCAACACCGCCATCGCCTTGGCACCGGCCGAGCCGATGCGCAGCAGCGTGCCATCGAGCTGCTGGGCCAGCGCCGCGGCCAGCGCCGGCGGCCGCGTGCGGCTGACCACGATGCGCGGCTTGCCGTCATAAGGCCGGCCCGGGGCCACGGGGGAGTCGCTGCGCCACAACTGCTTCAACGCCGGCAGCGCCACCGCGCTGGCCGCCGGCGCACCGTCGATGCACAGCGCCACGTGCACCGCCCAATCGGTGCGGTTGCCGGGCTCGCTGTATTCGCGCGTGCCGTCGAGCGGATCGACGATCCACACCCGGCTGCACTGCAGGCGCGTCTCATCGGGGGCCTGTTCCTCGGACAACAGCGCGTCGCCCGGCCGGTGCTCGCGCAGCAGCTTGACGATGATGGCGTTGGCCTGCTGGTCGCCGGCGCGCCCCAGTTCGTCGCCGCGCAGGCCCGACGCGCGCAGCTCGAGCAGGCGCTGACCCGCCTGCTCGGCAGCCAGCGCGGCCAGCGCGGCGTCGTCGAGCCCGTGCGTCATGATGCCGCGGCCTCGAAGCCGGCCTGTCGGCGCCAATGCGCGCGCGCCGGCGCCGCAAGCCGCTTGATGAGCTGGATCGCGCCCTGCGCGTTCGGCGCCGCCTGCACGACCGCGGCGCTGTACAGCGTGGCCAGGCCGTGCGGCGGCGGCAACACGCCGAGCAGTCGCACGCCGGGCGTGTAGAGAATCTCACTGACCTGCGTGATGCCCACCGCATGCGGGTCGGCCTGCTGCGCCAGCGCCGCCATCGCGCTGGCCCCGTTGGGAAAGGCGCGCAGGCGCGGCTCGATGTCAGGCAACTGCAGCGCCTGGAGCACGCGCAGCGCGTGGATGCCGGCAGTGGCGCGCTGCGGGTCGGGCACGAAGATCGATGCGGCGGGCCGCAGCACCGACAGCAGCGACGCCACGTCAGACACCGCACCGGCCTGCGCAGCGCCGGCGCCCGCGACGCCGGTGTGCACCCAGCCGAGGTCGGCGATGCTCGAGGCGTCGATGCGCTGCTCGCGCGCCAGCGCATCGAGCATGGCGCGCGTCAGCACGATGGCGTCGCACGGCGCGCCGGCGTTCAGGCGCTCGAGCATCGCACCGACCGCACCGAAGGTGCATTGCAGCGTGAGGCCGGTGTCGCGTTCGAACTCCGACTGCACACCCTGCACCAGCCCCTTGGCCGCACCGGCGCTCAACACGTGCAGGTTCGTCACCGCGAGGTCAGTCGGCGCGGGGCCGCTCCCAAGCCGACTGGGCCCCCTCGGGGGGCAGCGAACGCAGTGAGCGTGGGGGCCTCATATCACTCGGCCTTGATGCCGGCCTTGCGCACGATCTGCGCCCACTTCTCGATGTCGCCGCGCAGGTAACGATCGAACTCCTCGACGCTCTGGCTCATGGGGGTGGCCCCCTGAGCGGCCCACTCTTTCTGCACGTCGGGCTGGCTCACGATCCTGCTCACTTCGGCGTTGAGCTTGCGCAGCACGGCAGGCGGCGTCTTGGCCGGTGCCATCAGGCCGAGCCAGATCACCGCCTCGTAGCCCGGTACGCCCGACTCCGCCACGGTCGGCACCTCGGGCAGGATGCTCGAGCGCGTGCGCCCGCTGGTGGCCAGCGCCTTCACCTTGCCGGCCTTGACCTGCGGCGCCATCGCGGTGACGGCATCGAACATCATCTGCACATGGCCGGCCAACACGTCGGTGCGTGCACCCGAGCTGCCCTTGTACGGCACGTGCAGCACGTCGATCGACGCCATCGACTTGAACAGCTCGCCGGCCATGTGATAGGGCGTGCCAGGACCCGACGATGCGTAGTTGAGCTGGCCCGGCTTGGCGCGCGCGAGCGTGAGCAGCTCGACCACGTTGTTGACCCCCGCGCTCGGGTGCACCACCAGTACGAGGTCGGAGTAGTTGACCGGCGCCACCGGAGCGAAGTCGCGCATCAACTGGTACGGCCGGTTCGCGATCAGCGTTTCGTTGACGGTGTGGGTGTTGGACATCATCAACAGCGTGTAGCCGTCGGGCGCGGCCTGCGCCGCCTCCTGCGTGCCGGTGAGCGCGCCGGCGCCCGGCTTGTTGTCCACCACGAACGGCTGGCCCAATGCGGTCTGCAGGCGCTGCCCGAGGTAGCGCGCATAGACGTCGGCCGGGCCGCCGGTGGCGAACGGCACGATGATGCGCACCGGGCGCGTCGGATAGTCCTGCGCGGGCGCTGAAACAGCGCTCCAGCACAGCGCCAATGCGATGATCCAGGTCCTGCACATGAGGGCTCCCCTGCGGGCTGCGGCTGAGTGCATCATCGCGGCTGGGCGTCAAACCTGCTGTTGGTGGAACACCGGGGGGACTGGGGCCCGTTCGCACGGCCGCACGCCGGTGCGACCGGCCTGAGCATCATGGGGACCATGCACGAGCTGACCTGGATCGACGACACGGCGCCGCTGCCTGCGACGCGCCGTGCCCTCGGTCCCGGCAGCGACGCGCCCGGGCTGTTGTGCGCGGGCGGCCGCCTGAACACCCAGCGCCTCGAAGAGGCCTACCGCCGCGGCGTCTTCCCCTGGTACGGCAACGGCCAGCCCGTGCTGTGGTGGACGCCCGATCCTCGCATGGTGCTGCCGGTGCGCGAGTTCAGGCTGTCGCGCTCGCTGACCAAGACGCTGCGCCGGTTCATCGCCACACCCGGGTGCGAGATCCGCATCGACCACGACGCCTACCGCGTGATCGGCGCGTGCGCTCAGGTGCCGCGCGAGGGCCAGCACGGCACCTGGATCGTGCCGGCGATGGTGCGCGCCTACAGCGAGTGGCACGACGAAGGACGCGTGCACAGCTTCGAGACCTGGATCGACGGCGAACTCGTCGGTGGCCTGTACGGCGTGTGCATCGGCCGCATGTTCTTCGGCGAATCGATGTTCAGCTGGCGCACCGACGCCTCCAAGATCGCGCTCGCGGCGCTGGTGGCGTTTTGCCGGGTGCACGGCATCGAGCTGATCGACTGCCAGCAGCACACGCGCCACCTGGCATCGTTCGGCGCGCGCGAGGTGCCGCGCGCCGCTTTCGAAAAACACCTTGCCGTCGCCCTGGATCAAGCGACGCCCAGGCGCTGGACCTATGATCCTGCGATGTGGGCGCAGCTCGGTCTCCAGCCGCGCCACGCGCCCGAGGAAACCACCACGCCGTGACGCACCCGAAAGAGCTCCCGCTGTCGTCGCTGCAGTTCTATGCGACGGCGCCCTATCCCTGCAGCTACCTGCCCGACCGCCTGGCGCGCTCGCAGGTGGCCACGCCGAGCCACCTGATCCATGCCGATGCGTATTCCGGCCTGGTGGCCAACGGCTTCCGGCGCAGCGGCATGTTCACCTACCGGCCGTATTGCGACAGCTGCCGCGCCTGCGTGCCGCTGCGCGTGCCGGTGCAGCGCTTCAAGGCGTCGCGCAGCCAGCGCCGCGCCTGGAAGGCGCACCGCAACCTGCAGGCGCGCGTGCTGCGTCTGTGCTTCCTGCCGGAGCACTACCAGCTCTACCTGCGCTACCAGTCGGGCCGGCACTCCGGCGGCGGCATGGACCACGACTCGGTCGACCAGTACACGCAGTTCCTGCTGCAAAGCCGCGTCAACTCGCGCTTGGTGGAGTTTCGCGAGCCGTCGAGCGACGGCTCGGGCGCCTTGCGCATGGTATCGATCCTCGACGTGCTGAACGACGGCCTGTCGGCGGTGTACACCTTCTACGAGCCCGACCAGAGCAGCAGTTACGGCACCTACAGCGTCTTGTGGCAGATCGAGCAGACCAAGCTGCTGAAACTGCCGCACGTGTACCTCGGCTATTGGATCGCCCAGAGCCCGAAGATGGCCTACAAGGCCCATTTCAACCCGCACGAGGTGCTGGTCGACGGCCGCTGGGTGGTGCAACCGGGGCCCATGTCCCTCGCCGGTTCGCCGCGCAAGCCTTAGGCCGCGGCGCCCGGGGCCGCTGGGCTTGCGCCGCGCCAGCGGTGCCGCTTGCGTCAGGCGGCCAGCTGGTTGTGCTCGGCCAGCAGCTCTTCCTTGCGTGCGGCGAGCTCCTCTCGCATGGCCACCAGATCGAGCCCGCGCGTGGAGCGTGCCTTGGGAAAGATCTCGTTGCGCTCTTCCTTCACGTGGTGATCGATGTACTCGCCCAACACCTTCACCTTGGCGTCGAACGCCTCGTCGGGCTCGTCGCCCGATTCGATCTGCGCGATCAGTTCCTTGGCGCTCGCATGCTCGACCGCGGCTTCTGCCAGCAGGTCGGTCTTCTTGAATGCCGCGCGCAGACGCGGGTAGAAGATTTCTTCCTCGATCTGCGCGTGCACTGCAAGCTGCGTGCAGATCTCGCGCGCCAGCTCCACGCGCTGCTTCATCGAGCGCTGGGCCGACGAACCCGCCAGCTCCTCATACTGGTTGAACAGCTTCTTGACCGCGCGGTGGTCGGCGTCGAGCAAGTCGCATGCGTCCTTTTCGTTCCGTGTTGCCATGATCGTCTCCTGATGTGGTACTCGGTGTGACGCGGCCCCTTGCCAAGGAGACGCGGTCATCGGCGACGTATGGCAAGCCGCATACCGGGCCGGGCGACACGGCCACAGACGCCACGATGCGACCGACTTGCGCGCTGGGCGCTTGCTGCACGTCCTGCGCCTCATGCGGCAGCTGGTTCAGGCCCGCTCGCAGCGCCGTGGCGCCAGGCTGCTGCTTGCCGGCCGAGCATGGCCATCGCACGCACGACGGCGCGTGCCGAGCGGTCCGTGGCCACGCACGAACGAGGGGGCGACCCTGAACGAGGTCACTGGTCGCCGTCCGCGGCTCTGGCATGGGGCAGCTGCTGCAGCGGCAACTGCAGCGCGAACTGGCTGCCCTTGCCTTTGCCCGGACTGCGCGCCTGCACCAAGCCGCCGTGCAGCCATGCCAGGCGCTTGACCACCGCCAAGCCGATGCCCAGGCCCGGCACCAGATCCTGATCGCTCTCGCGCGTGAACAGGTCGAACACACGCTCCAGGTTCTCGTGCGCGATGCCGCTGCCGTCGTCCTCGACGCGGATCACCGCCATGTCGCCCTCGATGCCGCCGCTGACCGCGATGTGCCCGTGCGGCGGCGTGTACTTGATGGCGTTGGACAGCAGGTTGAGCACCATCTGCTGCAGGCGCGGCGGGTCCACCTCGATCGTCAGCGGCACCTCGGGGCAGACCAGCACCAACGACTGTTCCTTGGCGCGCGCATCGGGTCCGAGCGCGTCGATCACGCTGCGCAAGGCGTCCTGCATCACCACCGGCTCCACGCGCAGGGCCTCGGCTTGCCGAGACTGACCCTCGACGGCCTCCTGCAGCACGCGCTGCATGACCTCGATCTGCCGGGCGATCACGGCGTGCATGCGCGCTCTCAGCTCGGCATCCGCCTCCGAGGCCACCACGTGCGCGGCGTTGACCATCGGCGCCATCGAGTTGCGCAGCTCGTGCACCAGCATGCGCAGCGCGTTGCGCTGCTCGCTCAGCTGCTGCGTCAGCCGTTCGGCGCGGTTGCGCAGGGCCTCCTCGCGGATGCGGATGTCGGTGCGGTCGCGCAGCACCTTCACAAAGCCGACCAGCTTGGCGCCGGGTCCGTCGTGGCGATTGACGATGCCGTGGCTCCAGAAGCGGCTGCCGTCGCTGCGCGCGTGCCAGCGATCGTCCTCCGATCGGCCGTTGTGCCGCGCCAGCTCCAACTCGACCTCGGGAATGCCCTTCTCGATGTCCGCCTCGGTGAACAGCACCGAGAAGGGCCGGCCGATGATCTCTTCCTCGCGGTGGCCGAACAGGCGCGAGGCCGCCCCGTACCAACCGGTGATGCGCCCATCGGCCGACAGCGCGACCACCGCGTATTCGTTGGATTGGCCGAGGATCGCGCCGACCCCGCTGGACGGCGGTGCGTTCGAACGTGTCATGGGCGTGCCCGCTGTGACCGGGTCTCCGGGTCGCCAGGTGCGGGCCGCCCACGACACCGGGCCATCGCGTCGGGCGCGTGGATCAGCGTTGCGGCGGCCGCCGTGCTGCGCGAGGCGGGCCGTACCCGGGTGCCGAGTGGGCGCGCCATGCGCTGCTGCGCCGGAGCGGATTGCGGCAACCTGCGGAAATTGCCGTCGCCCTCGAGGCGTGCGACGCGTCCCGGCGCCACCGCATGGATCGGCCGACGCATCATGCGCTGACCGTCCTGCGCCCACCGCACACGCCAGTCGGTGCGAGCCTGCAGCGCCGTGCAGAGTGCCAGCGCCGGTGCCTGTGGCATCCCCCGGCACACGGCGATCGAAGCCGAGGGGCTGCGCGGCAGTCCCGATGCGAGCCAGAGCACCGCGCCCGCTGCGCCGGCCGGGCCATCCGCCGCAATCAGCGGGGGCATGCCACTTGCCAGTCCGGCGTCAGCCACCTCGATGTGCTCCTGGTCCCCGCGTGTGGGGGCGCCTCTTGCGCGGCAACCGCCATGCCGTATCCCACTGTCAGCCCCAACCAAGTGTCCGAACCGCCTGCCGGCCACGCTCGAGCATCGCAGCGCACGGCTTGCGGCTGCTATCGCGTCGGGCGCGCCGATTTCGACTCGATGATCGTCGCTGCGCGGCATTTGGCCGACGAAGCACGTTGAAGCCGGCTCACCCTTCCCCGCTCGATGCGCCGCGTCGCGATGGCGCCGGCCAGGGGGTCAAGCCTGGCAACGGCAAGATGCCGCCACGCAGGACGTGGTGGACTTTCATCGCGCTGCTCATCGCCAACTATCTCGTGATGCGCGCGTTGTTCCCGGATGCCGATGCACCGGTGACGGTGCCCTACACCGTCTTCAAGGAGCAGGTGGCCAAGGGCAACGTCAAGGCGATCTACAGCCAGGGCGTCAGCATCGAAGGCAAGTTCACCACGCCGGTGCCGTGGCCACCGGCGAACGGCCAGGCGGCCCGCGACGACACGCCGCTGTGGCGCGCACCGGCGGCCTCGCAGCCGTCGCAGCCCGCCGCCACTTTCAACACCACGCTGCCGGCGTTCGTGGATGAAGGCCTGGAGCGCTTTCTGATCGACCACCAGGTCGAGATCAGCGCGGTGCCGATCCGCACCGGCAGTGGCTGGGGCACGCTGCTGCTCGGCTTCGGACCGGCGCTGCTGATCATCGGGTTCTACGTGTGGCTGTACCGCCGCGCCACCCAAGGCGGCGGGCTCGGCGGCGGCATGATGGGCATCGGCAAAAGCAAGGCGCGCCGCTACGACCAGGAGGTGGAGAACCGAGTCACCTTTGCCGAGGTGGCGGGCATCGACGAGGCCGAGAACGAGCTGGTCGAGGTGGTCGACTTTTTGAAGGACCCGGGCAAGTACACCCGCCTGGGCGGCACCGCGCCCAAGGGCGTGCTGCTGATCGGCGCGCCGGGCACCGGCAAGACACTGCTCGCGCGCGCCGTGGCGGGCGAAGCCGGCGTGCCGTTCTTCTCGCTGAGCGCCGCCGAGTTCGTCGAGATGATCGTCGGCGTGGGCGCAGCGCGCGTGCGCGACCTGTTCAAGCAGGCGCGCGAAAGCGCACCGGCGATCATCTTCATCGACGAGATCGATTCGATCGGCCGTGCGCGCGGCCCCACCGCCATCGGCGGCGTCGGCGAGCAGGAACAGACGCTGAACCAGATCCTCACCGAGATGGATGGATTCTCGGGGCGTGAAGGCATCATCGTGCTGGCCGCCACCAACCAGCCCGACGTGCTCGACCGCGCGCTGCTGCGGCCCGGCCGCTTCGACCGCCGCGTGGTGGTCAACCTGCCCGACAAGAACGGGCGTCAGGCGATCCTGCGCGTGCACACACGCAAGGTTCCGCTGGCCGCCGATGTCGACCTGTCGGCGCTGGCGCTCTCGACACCCGGTCTCTCGGGTGCCGACTTGAAGAACCTGGTCAACGAAGCCGCGCTGCTGGCGGCGCGGCGCGAGCGCAACCAGGTGCACCACAAGGACTTCGTCGATGCCCTGGAGAAGATCGTGCTGGGTCCGGAGCGGCCGCTGCTGCTGAGCCCGGAAGACCGCGAGCGCATCGCCTACCACGAGAGTGGACACGCCGTGCTCGCGCTGCTGGTGCCGGGTGCCGATCCGGTGCACCGCGTGACGATCGTGCCGCGCGGCCAGGCGCTCGGCGTGACCTACCAGCGGCCGCAGACCGACCGCTACAACTACCCCGAGGGCTATCTGCGCGCCCGCATCATCGGCATGCTCGGCGGACGCGCCGCCGAGGAGGTGGTGTACGGCACCAAGACCACCGGCGCCGAAAGCGACATCGAGCAGGCGACCCAACTGGCGCGCAACATGGTGACGCGCTGGGGCATGAGCGACAAGCTCGGCATGGTGCAGCTGGCGCCGCGCGACAACCCCTACCTCGGCGCCGCCGGGGCCTGGGCCGGCAGCAAGCCGTTCAGCGACCAGACCGCGCGCGAAATCGACGCTGAAGTGCACGGCATCATCCAGCAGTGCCATGACGAGGCCAAGGCGCTCCTGGTGCAGCACCGCGCCGCGCTGGACCAACTGGTCGAGGCGCTGCTCGCGCGCGAGACGCTCGACGAGCACGAGATCCTCCAAGTGACCGGGCTGCCGCCCTCGCAGCCGCTGCGCAACACGCCGATCGCCGCCACCGATTGACGCGGTATCAGGGCGCGAACGGCGTCAACAGCAGCGGCATCTTCAGCTCCACCCGATCGCGCGCCGCCCACGCGGTCAGATGCTTCATCGTCACGCCGAGATCGTCGATCAGGTACGGAAACGCCAGCAGCGGCTTGTCCAGCGGTTCGCCGAAGTCGTCCCAATGGATCGGGATCACGCGCTTCGCACCGACGCGCTTGACGCTCTCGTCCCACCACTGGCTCAAGTACGCCGGCGGCTGCTTGCCGGCACCTCCCACGCCGAGGAAGACGGTGCCGGCTTGCACGCCCTGCAGGCCGCCGGGGATGAAGCCGGCGCTGCCCAGCACCAGCATCGGTGCGCCCGCCGGATGCTCTACCACGATGGCCCAGGTCTGGCCCTCGCGCCACTTCAGGCTGTGCGCGGGCGGTACCAGCGGCGCGTCGATGGTCTCCACCACGCCGGCGCGCGCAAAGGGCAGCGGCACGTGGCTGGAGGCGATGAAGGTCAGGGTCCAGCGCCCGAACCTCAGTTGCTCACCCGGCTGCACGCGCCGCATGCGTGCGTCGGGGAGCCCGAGGCCGCGCCCGACGTTCAGCGTGGACTCCGAGCCCACCAGCAACGCGCCGGTCTGCATCGCCACCAGCGGAGCGTCCATCGCGTGGTCGTAGTGCGAGTGCACCGGAACGACCGCCGCCAGCCGGTCGACGCCGAGGCTCCTGAGACCGGCCTCGATGGCCGCCGGATCGGGCTCGATCTGCAGGAACGCCGTGCGAGCCAGCGACGGCCGGGTGAAGAAGCCATCGGTCATCCAGGCGGTCTGGCCATCGTCGAACAGCAGCGTCGCGACGCCGGCGTATCGGATCCGGATCGCCGCGCCGGCGGGCGCCGGCGGCACCTGCGCATACCCTTCGAGCGACGGGCGGCGATTGGCCTGCACCCAGACGTAGGTGACGCCCGCGAGCACCAGCGCCAGCAGGCCGAGCGTGATCCAGCGCAGGAGGCGGCGCATCACTTGTTCACCTGGGCGCGATCATGCGCCCGAAGCGGCCACGCGCCTTGCGCGGGCCGGCTCAGAGGTGCCGCAGGTCGGCAGCCGGCAGCAGCGGCGCTGGCCGCAGCGGTGCTTGGGCCGGCTGCAGCAGACCTTCGCGGAAGCGCCGCCAGGCCCTGTCGAGACTCTGTCGCTCGGCAGCCTTGTGACCGCACGGCACGCACAGGCCCGACAGCGGCGGCAACTGCTGCGGCCGCAGGAAGATCCGGCGGGTGCAGTGGGCGCAGTGCAGCGAAGCCATCGAAGGCCACTCTAGCCAACGAGGCTGCGACCCAGGTGTGCACATTGCGCGCTTTCGGCGTACGCTGACGACCGGCTCCAGGGTAAGTGGAGAATGCGATGCGGCACGACGTTCTACGCACCGGGATGGTCAAGGTGGTCGACGAAGGCGGACGGCGCCTGGTGGTCGACGAATACACCGAGGTGCTCGAAGAAGGCACGGTGTCCTTCCCCGGCGCCGAACTGGTCGGCCTGCGCGAGTACCGCCTCGGCGACGACCCCTGCAACGTGCAGTCCGATGGGTCGTTCGTGGTGGTGCGCACCGGCAAGCGATTGCGGCGCGCGTAGGCCGCGCGCCGATCAATCGAAGTTCAGCACCACCTTCATCGCCTGCGACCGGTCCGCCGCGAGCGCAAAGGCACGCGCCGCATCGCGGTAGGGCAAGGTGGCCGAGATCAGCGGCTTCAGATCCACCAGGCCGCTGTTGAGCAACGCCACCGCGGTCTCGAACTCCTGGTGGAAGCGAAACGCGCCGCGCAGGTCGAACTCCTTGGCGACGATGGTGTTGATCGGCAGCGTCATTTCGCCGCCCAGGCCCACCTGCACGATCACGCCGCGCGGGCGCAGCGCATCGAACGCGCCGCGCAGCGCAAGCTCGTTGCCGCTGGCTTCGAACAGCACGTCGAAGCTGCCCTTGTGGGCGGCGAAGCGCTCGAGCGCCTTGGGGTTCTCGGCGACATTGACCGTCTCGTCGGCGCCGACCTTGGCCGCGCTGCGCAGCGGTGCGTTGTTCACGTCGGTGGCCACGATGCGCGTCGCGCCGGCGCGGCGCGCCGCCACCACCAGCAGCGCGCCGATCGGCCCGCAGCCCGTCACCAGCACGTGCTGGCCGAGCAGCGGCCCGGCGCGCCGCACCGCGTGCAGGGCCACCGACAGCGGCTCGGCCATCGCGCCTTCGGCATCGCTGACGTTGTCGGCCAGGCGGTACGCCTGCGCCGGCTCGATCACGATGCGCTGGCGAAATGCGCCCTGCACGTGCGGCGTGCGCATGGCGCTGCCGTAGTAACGCATGTCGAGGCAATGGTTCTGCAGGCCTTGCTGGCAATAGCGGCAAACGCCGCACGGCCGGCTCGGGCTGATGGCCACGCGCTCGCCGGGCTGAAAGCCCGGCACATCGGCACCCACCGCCTCGATCACGCCGGCCACCTCGTGGCCGAGCACCATCGGCTCCTGGATGCGCACGGTGCCGAAGCCGCCGTGCTGGTAGTAGTGCAGGTCCGAGCCGCAGATGCCGCCGCAGCGCACGCGCACCTGCAGCTGGTGCGGCCGCATCTCGGGCGTCGGCACCTGCTCGATGCGCAGGTCGTTGGGAGCGTGGATGACGAGTGCGTCCATGGATGACTCTTGTGGTTCTCAGAGTGTGGCGGTGACGCCGCCGTCGACGTAGAGGATGTGGCCGTTGACGAAGTTGGAGGCGTCGCTGGCCAGGAACACGGCGGCACCCACCAGGTCGTCGACGTCGCCCCAGCGCCGCGACGGCGTGCGCCCCGTCAACCAGGCGCTGAAGTCCGGGTTGTTCACCAGCGCCTGGGTCAGCTCGGTCTTGAAGTAGCCCGGCCCCAGCCCATTGACCTGGATGCCGTGCGGGCCCCAGTCGATCGCCATGCCCTTGGTGAGCATCTTCACCGCGCCTTTGGTCGCGGTGTAGGGCGCGATGTGGGGCCGGCCCAGCTCGCTTTGCACCGAGCAGATGTTGATGATCTTGCCGCGCCTGCGCTCGATCATGTGGCGCGCCACGGCCTGGCCGACAAAGAACACGCTGTCGACGTTGGTCTTCATCAGCTCGTGCCATTGCGCATGGGGAAACTCCTCCAACGGTGCACGGCGCTGCAGGCCGGCGTTGTTGACCAGGATGTCGATCGCGCCGATCTCGCGCTCGATGCGGTCGATCGCGGCGCTGACCGCCGACGCATCGGTCACGTCGAACGCCAGCGCGTGCACCGTGGCGCCCCCGTCGCGCAGCGCGCGCGCCGCCTGCTGCAGCTTGTTGTCGTTGCGCGCATTCAGGATCAGGCCGGCGCCCGCGCCGGCCAGACCGCGCGCCAACGCAAGCCCGATGCCGGCGCTGGAACCGGTGACGAGGGCCGTGCGGCCGGCGAGATTGAAGCGGTCGAGGCTCGATTCCAAGCGGTGCTCCTGCGGGTGGCTCGCATGTTAGCCAGCGCCGCGACGCGGATCGCCAAGCGGCGCCGCCCTGCGCGGCCCGCCGCGGCCGCGCGAAGACCTGGACTGCCGACCCGGATTGCCATTTGCCCTGAAAATGGCCAATCAGCACTTTTTACAGAGACCGACCCGCATGAACTGGACCGAACTGTGTGCCCGATCGAGCAACTCTGCCGCCCGATCTCAGTGGTTGCTGGATCGGGCGCTAGCGGCCATCAGTGCCGCGCAGGACAGCGCACTCGATGCGGTCATTGCCGCCGAACTGCCGACGGCCATCGAGTTGTGCGCCCTGCTGGATGAATACCGAGTGGACGTGCCGAAGGACGTGCTGTCCAAGTTCCATGGCTACCTGGCCCCGAGTCCCACGCGCGCGGCCGACGCGGACAAGTCCTCCAACCTGGGCTTGCAGCCGCGGTGACCGGCGGTCTGGCCGTGCCCCGGCCGGCACCCGTATCAAGACGTAAGCCGGCGACAATATAGGGATGAACAAGCCCGAACCCTCGACCCGTGTTTCCGCAGACGGCCTGCGCTATTCGAACAAGACCCCCGGATCGCCCTTTGCCGGCGTCGGGCACACCCGCTCGTGCTTCCTGTGCGGCGCGCATCGGCAAAGCTCCGCGCTGAAATCCAAGCGCATCCTGGGCCGCATCGAGATGGTCTGCGCCCCCGCATGCTCGAGCGCGACCTGACCGGCCTCCGGCGAGTTATCGGCTGATCGCCGAACGCCCGCCGAGGCTTGCTCAGTACGTCTTGTAGGGCAGGAACTTGCCCGACATGGTGATCGCGACGCGGTCACCCTTCGGGTCGGGCTCACGCTGCAGGTCCATCTTGAAGTCGATCGCACTCATGATGCCGTCGCCGAACTCCTCGTGGATCAGCTCCTTGAACGTGGTGCCGTACACGTTGACGAGTTCGTAGAAGCGGTAGATCAGCGGATCGGTGGGCACGCTGCTCGGCAACGAGCCCTTGTACGGCACCACCATCAGCCACTTCTTCTCCTCGGCCGTGAGGCCGAAGATCTCGGCCACCACGCCGGCCTGCTCGGCGCTGAGCGTCATCTGGCCGAGGCATGCGGCGGTGACCCACTCCTTGCTCTGGCCGACCTTGTCGGCGACGTCGGACCACTTCAGGCCCTTGGCCACTTTGGTGGCCACGATCTTCTCGGTCACGTCGATACGGCTCATAGAGCCCCCTTGGCGCTGCGCGCCGTCCCCCCAAGGGGGAATTCGCCCTCCGGGCGGCCGTTCGTGCTCATGCGATTCTCCTCAGCGGTGCGGGTTGCGGCCTCGTGTCGGCCGGCGGCGTGGGGTCGTCTTGCAGTCCCGGGCTCACCTCGATCGGCTGCGCCGGCGCGCGCCCGTGCGCCAGGCCGGCGCTGCGCGACACCAGGAAGTCCACCAGGTGGTTGCGGATGCGGTAGTACTGCGGGTCGTGGTGCAGCGTGGCGCGCTGGCGCTCGCGCGGCATCGTGTTGCGCACGATCTCGGCGACGCGCGCCTGCGGGCCGTTGCTCATCAACAGGATGCGGTCGGCCAGCAGGATCGCCTCGTCGACGTCGTGCGTGATCATGAACACCGTCTGGTGCGTCTCGGCGCAGATGCGCAGCAGCTCGTCCTGGATCGTGCCGCGCGTCAGCGCGTCGAGCGCACCGAACGGCTCGTCGAGCAACAGCATGCGCGGCTGGATCGCGAACGCGCGCGCGATGCCCACGCGCTGCTTCATGCCGCCCGAAAGCTGCGCCGGCTTCTTGTCGATGGCGCTCGACAGGCCCACCATCGCCACGTAGCGCTCTGCGTGCTCGTTGACCTGCGCACGGTTCCAGTCGGGCCACTTGCTGCGCACCGCGAACCCGATGTTGCTGCGCACGCTCAGCCACGGCATCAGCGCGTGGCCCTGGAACACCACTCCGCGTTCCAGACTCGGGCCGGCCACCTCGCGCCGGTCCATGAACACATGGCCCGCGCTGGCGCTGTCGAGCCCGGCCAGCACGTTCAGGATGGTGGTCTTGCCGCAGCCGCTGTGGCCGATGATGCAGACGAACTCGCCCTGCGCGATCGAGAAGTTGACCTCGTCGAACACCGGCTCGGCGGCGCCGGCGAAACGTTTGGCCAGCCCCTCCACTTGCAGGAACGCCACGGCGCCGTCAGTCTGCATACGTCACCGCTTTCTGCAGCCGCGCGAACAGCAAGTCGAGCGCCATGCCGACCACGCCGATCACCAGGATCGCGAAGATCACATTGGGCAGCGACAGGTTGTTCCACTCGTTCCACACGAAGTAGCCGATGCCGGTGCCGCCCACCAGCATCTCGGCGGCCACGATCACCAGCCAGGCGATGCCCATGCTGATGCGCATGCCGGTCAGGATGGTCGGCGCCGCCGCCGGCAGCACCACCTCGAAGGCGCGCCGCAGCGGCCGCACCTCGAGCGTGCGAGCCACGTTGAGCCACTCGCGCCGCACGCTGGCCACGCCGAACGCGGTGTTGATCAGCATCGGCCAGATCGAGCAGATGAAGATCACGAACACGCCCGAGATGTTCGAGTCCTTGATCGTGTAGAGCGCCAGCGGCATCCAGGCGAGCGGCGAGATGGGCTTGAGCACCTGGATGAACGGATCGAGCGCACGGTACACGAGCGGACTCATGCCGATCACGAAGCCGAGCGGGATCGCGATCAGCGCCGCGAGGCCGTAGCCCAGGCCCACCCGGCCGAGCGAAAAGGCGAGTTGCAGCCCGACGCCCTTGTCGTTGGGCCCGTTGTCGTAGAACGGTTGCGACAGGTGCTTGATGGCCGCGGCACCCATCTGCGCCAGCGTCGGGAACCCGGATTTGGCTGGCGCTGCATTCGCGCCGGCCGTCGGATCCTTGCCCATCAGCTTGGCGTACTCGATCTGTTCCGGCGTGAGTGCTGGTGCCGCGGCGGCCTGCACCGGGGGGCTCGACAGCGTCGCGAGATGCCACACGCCCAGCACGACTGCGAGCAGCAGCAGCGACAGCAGCGCGGCGCGAAAGCCCAGGGTGCGTGCGAAGGCGGTCATTCAGCTGCTCTCGAGCGGCGGATCCGAGAGAGGCACCGTCCCACGCCGCACTCTCTCGAAGCAGACAAATCAGACCCGCTTGATCGCGAAGCTGGCGGCATACGCATCGGCCTTCTCGGGGTCGAACACCTTGCCCATCACGGTGAATCTTGGGTACGCCCCCTCGGGCGCCTTCATGTCCAGCGCCTTCATCTGCTTCTTGGCGTCGGTGAGCAGGAACACCTTCTCGGCCACCTGCTTGTAGTTGACGTCGCCCTTCAGGTAGCCCCATCGCTTCATCTGCGTGAGCATCCACACCGCCATGCTCTGCCACGGGATCGGGTCGAAATCGGCGCGGTCCGGTACGTTCTTCACTTGCCCCAAGCCGTCGGCGAACTTGCCGGTCAGCACCTGCGCGATCACCGTCTCCGGCTGGTTCAGGTACTGCTGCGGCGCGATCACCTTGGCGATCAGCTCGCGGTTCTTGGCCTCGCGCGCCATCGCCGCGGCGTTGAGCACCGCGCGGTACAGCGCGGCAAACGTGTTGGGGTGCTTCTGGATGAACTCGGCGCTGGTACCGAAGGCGCAGCAGGGGTGCCCGTTCCACAGATCCTTGGTGAGGATGTGGATGAAGCCGGCCTCCTCGAACACCGCCCGTTGATTGAACGGATCGGGGCCGAGAAAGCCGTCGATGTTGCCGGCGCGCAGGTTGGCCACCATCTCCGGCGGCGGCACCACGCGAATCTGGATGTCCTTGTCCGGATCGAGCCCCGCCTCCGCCACGTAGTAGCGCAGCAGGAAGTTGTGCATCGAGTACTCGAAGGGCACCGCGAACTTGAAGCCCTTCCAGTTCTTGGGATCGCGCTTGTCCTTGTGCTTCATGGCCAGTGTGATCGCCTGGCCGTTGGTGTTCTGGATCGTCGCCACGTGCATCGGCGTGGCGGTGGAGCCCAGGCCGAGCGAGATCGCGAGCGGCATCGGGCTCAGGAAATGCGTGGCGTCGTACTCCTTGTTGAGCATCTTGTCGCGGATCAGCGCCCAGCCCGCGGTCTTGACCACCTCGACGCTGAGCCCCTGCTTCGCATAGAAGCCCAGCGGGTGCGCCATGATCAGCGGCGTGGCGCAGGTGATGGGGATGAAGCCGATCTTCAGATCCTTCTTCTCCAGCGCGCCCTTGTCCTGCGCCATCGCCTGCAGCGCGCTGATGGGAAGCACGCTGCCAATCGCCGCCATCGCGCTGCGGCGGCCCACCGCCTTGAGAAAGCGCCGTCGCAGGCCATCGTGCGGGAACAGCGCCTTGACCAGGCTGGCTTCGACGAAGGCATCCGATTCAGCCTGCACGTCGGCCTGCACCGCAGCGTCGTGTTCGGCGGCCGAGCCGTGCGCACCGCACGCGCAGCGCAGCATCAGCGGGCGATCGGCATCGTAGGGGTCCGGCGCGCGGCTCATCGTGAAAGTCCTCCCGTTGTGAATTGAAGCCCCCGCGCTCACTGCGTTCGCTGCCCCCCGGGGGGGCGCGTCAGCACCTTCGGGCGGCCGGGCGGTGCTGACACGCATGCTAGGAAAGCGGCGCGACGCCGACCATCGACGCCGCCGTGAATCGCCTGTAGGGCCAGCCCTACAAAGCGCGGCTACATCGCCGCGATGTCGTGCCGCACCGCATACAGCGCCAGCTCCACGTCGTTGCGCACGCCGGTCTTGTCCAGGATGCGTGCGCGGTAGGTGCTCACCGTGTTGGGCGCGATGTGCAGTGCCTCGGCGATCTCGCCGACGCTGCGGCCGGCCGCCAGCTGACGGAACACCTGGTATTCGCGGTGCGACAGGCGCTCGTGCAAGGGCGCCTCCGGCTCACCGAGCGCGCCGGCCAGCAGCTCGGCCACAGCCGGCGTGATGAATAGACGCCCGCTCGCGGCACGCCGGATCGCCTCCACCAGCTGCTCGGAGTCGGCACTCTTGTTCAGATAGCCGGCCGCGCCGAGCTTCAGACAGCGCACCGCGTACTGCCGGTCGGGGTAGGTGGACAGCACCAGCACCGGCAATTCGGGCAGCTGGGCGCGCAACTGCTTCAGCACGTCGAGCCCGTCGCGCTGCGGCATCGCAATGTCGAGCAGCACGACGTCGATGCCGCCGGCGCGGGCACGCGCCAGCGCGTCAGCGCCGTTGGCCGCCTCACCGGCCAGCGCAACATCGCTCGCGTCGGCCAGGATCTGACGGATGCCTTCACGCACGATCTGGTGGTCGTCGCACACCAGCACGCGGATCACTGCAGCGGCTCCGGGGTCCACGTGGCCTTGCCACTGGCTGCGGCTCCCTCGGAGGGTGGCGGCTCCGGCGCCTGGGAGGCTTGTTCCAGCGGCATGACCAGCCGCGCCAGCGTGCCCTGTCCCGACGCACCGTCGATCTGCATGCGGCCGCCGAACTGCGCCGCGCGTTCGCGCATGCCGATGACGCCCCAGCTGCGCGGATCGTTCAGCGCCCGCGGCGTTGCGCCGATGCCGTCGTCGCGCACGTCGAGGTAAAGCGTGGGCTGCGGCGGATCGTCGACGGCAATGCGGATCTGCACGCAACGCGCCTGCGCATGGCGTGCCACGTTGGACAGCATCTCCTGGAAGATGCGGAATACCGCGATCGCCTGCCCGCCTTGCGGCGGTGCCACGCCGGCCGCCACGTGGCATTGCAGCGACACGTCGACCTCGCTGTTCTCGATGAACTCCTGCGCCTGCCACTCCAGCGCGGCCCACAAGCCCTGGTGGTCGAGGATGCTGGGCCGCAGGTCGGTGATGATGCGGCCCACGTTGTCGACTGCGGCGTCGATCAGCCGCCCCATGCGCTGGCACTTGGCGGCCAGCTCATGGCGCTCGGCCAGCCGATGGCCGAGCCAGTGCGTGTCCATCTTCAGCGCGACCAGGAGCGAGCCCAGCTCGTCGTGGATCTCGCGCGCGATGCGCTTGCGCTCGTTCTCGCGCAGGCTTTCCATGTGGTTGGCCAGCGCTCGCAACTCGCGCGTGCGCTCGCCGACCCGGCGCTCCAGCTCGTCGTTGGTCTCGCGCAGCAGCTCGTGCGCGCGCCGCCGCTCGGTGATGTCGACGAACGTCACCACCGCGCCGCGCACCTGGCCGTGCTCGATGATCGGGTAGCTCGAATACTCGGCCGCGAAGGCCGTGCCGTCGGCGCGCCAGAGCACCTCGTCGTCAATGCGGCACGGCAGGCCGCGGCGGAAGGCATTGAAGATCGGGCATTCCGACTCCGGGTAGTGCCGGCCGTCGGCGTGCGCATGGTGGATCAGCTCATGCATGTTGCGGCCGAGCACCTCCTCGGTGCGCCAGCCCAGCATCAGTGCGGCCGCACGGTTGACAAAGGTGCAGCAGCCCGCCAGGTCGATGCCGAAGATACCCTCGCCGGTGCTTTCCAGCAGCAACTGCAGGCGGTGGTGCGCATCGGAGCCAGGCAGCGGGGACGCAGACATGCCCCGCACCCGCGCAAAGCGCGTGCCAAGCGGCTATCCGAGCCGACGCACCTGCTCGGTGCGGCGCGCGCGCGTCGCTTCAAGCTCGGAGATCAGCGCATCGACTCGATGCAGGAACTCCAAGCGGTTGGGAGGCGGGCTGTCGGTGACCAACGACAGCGATCGGGCCGCCAGTGCGGGTTCGCCCGCTTGCCGTGCCCAGCGGCGCACCTCGCAGTACGCGAGCAGCGCGAGCCGGCCAAGATCGCCCCGCCGGCGCGCGTGCTGCAGGTCGCCGAGCACGTCGTCGAGACCGAGGTGGACGCGCAGATCGTCACTCATGCTGCGTCGCAGCATCGCACATTTCTGGCGTTGACGCGAGGGGTCAAAGGGGCCTGTTGTGCACCAGACAGGCCCAACACAGTGCGGTGACGGCATTAAAAGGCACCGCCAGCACGCTCGGCACGTACAGGAAGGCCGACAACACCGTGCAGCCGGTCATCGACTCGATGCACCAGGCCACCGCGAAGAGCAGACCTCCGGAGACCAGCCAGCGCCGCATGTAGGTGGGCAGCCAACGCGCCTGGGCGCGGTTGTGGCCCCACGCCGCGCTGCGCTGCCACAGCGTGCCGCGGCTCGCGTCGCGGAACAGCCAGTCGTAGAAGAAATAGCGGTAGAGAAGCGTTGAAAACGACATCGGGCCGCGGCGCGAACAAGCGCCCGGCCGGAGCAGGCAAACAAGCTGCCTGCCGCGATGCTGCCCTCAGTGCCGGCCGTGGCCATCGTGGTGGTGATCCCGTTGCGGATGCCGTGTGCAGATGAAGTTGTCCGCGCTGTTGGGATCCCCCGTACCGTTCCAGCGTGCCACGTCGGGATAGGCACACAGCGGCCTCGTCTGCGCGATCCCCTGAGCCGGCTGGTTGTTGATGAACTTCGTGGCGATGATCTGATCCGGCGCGGTCCCTGCCTCCACCCACTGCACGAGCGGCGCAAAGGTGTCGAACACGTTGGGTCCGTCGCCGCCTCCGCAGTGACCCATCCCGGGACCCATGAACAGGCGCGCAAAGCGCCGCGTCCGGTCGATCGGGCTGGCCGGCGGCCGTGCGTCCCAGCGCCAATGGCCATGGGTCTTGGTGTTGTGGGCCACGACTTCCTCGTAGTAGTCGACGATGTTTTGCTGGGACCACAGCGGGTCGTTCCAGCCGGCCCAGAGCAACAGCTTGGCACCGTGGTTCCTGAAGGCGGAGAGGTCAGGATTCGTGACCTGCGCGCCATAGGGCAGCGTCAGTCTCAGCGCGCGGTCGACGTCGGTGTCGAAGTTGAACGTCGTGAGATCGAAGGTCAGCGTGTTGTGCAGCACCATGCCGTACCAGGGCTGCGACGCGCCCAGCGCCTGGCCTTGCGAGGCGCCCCAGGTCAGCTCGCTGCCGCGCGGCATGCCGGGGGCGTACTGTTCGCCCGTCTTCCGGTCGTTGCGCGGATTCACCGGACCTTCGTAGATCTTGCGCACGGCCTCGACCTGCTCGGCCGTGAGGCACTCGGGGCCTTCAGCGGCCTTGCACAGCAGCTTGCGCGGATCGAACCTGCAGCGCTGCGGGTCGCCGATCACGCCGTCGCTGACGCTGTCGCCCAGCGTGTCGCACGCGGCCACAGCGGCGTCGTGCACCAGCTGCAGCTTGGTCGAGATCTTCTGGTAGTGCTGAAAAGTCCAGATCGCCTGTGTGAACAGTCCGGCCGAGTTGTTGGCCGGGCTGCCGGCGGACACACCGTCAAACGCCTCGCCGAGCCGTTGCACGACAGCCAGCCCCTCCAGGCCTCCGCTGGAGCAGCCGGTGAAGTAGCTATACGCGGGTGCGAGGCCGTAGAAGGTGCGAAACAGCATCTTCGCGTTGACCGCCGTCAGCGTGACCGCACGGCCCTTGAAGTCGTAGAGCCGCTCGAAGTCACCCAGGAAGGTCAGGCGTTCGCTGGCCGGTACGCCGGGCGCCGCGGACGTGCCATCGTCGGTGCTGGCGGTCGCGTAGCCCTCGCGCAGTCGCGTGGCCATCGCGCCGTACTGGATGTTGCCGGCGAATCCGCCGTTGCCCACCTGCACGAGCCGCTGGTTGGCGGTCTGGGTCGGCAACCACACCTCGAACATGATCCGAGAGGTGGGGTGGTTCTGGATCCGCCCGGCGATGCGACAGAACTCCGGCAGGTTCTGCTGCGCTGCCCCGGTGGGTGGCTGGAACGTGCCAGCCGGAATCAGCTGCGCCAGCGTGATGGTTGTGTCGGGCAGGTTCACCGCCGCCATCGACTCGCAATAGGTGGACGCATGTGCCGATGCACTGGTCAGACCGGCGAACAACGCGGAAACGAGAAGGGATCGGTTCGGCCTCAATTCGCTTCTCCTATTCAATCTCATAATTCGAGATTCAATGAATGTCCTGAGTTTCGAGATGCATTGATGCTTTGTACATGGGTGATACCCCTACGAAACGTCAAGCTCGCCTGCTGACGTTCACTCGCTGACGCAAAGGCGACGCCGTCCCGCGAGGACGCCCGCTGCGCAACGATCTGAAGTGTGTTCAACGCCTGCCTGCGCCGGCGGCCGGCGGCGCGCGGCGGACAGCGTTATGGAGCGGCCGCGCCGCGCCGGAGCTGCCCGATGGACTCCACGATCGCCTCGGTCTCCGACGCCGCCGAGGGAAAGGTGCGCACGCCATTGCGATTGGCCACGCCCTCCCAGGCCGCCCACAGGTCCTCGGGTGAAACGATCGACGACGGATCGAACTGCCGGCCGATGCTGCAGGAGACGTAGACCAGCGCATAGTGCCCCGCCGCGGCCGAGCACACCTGTCCGCTGTGCGGGAAGGTCTCGCTGCACATCACCATGACCGCCGCGGACGCATGCTCCGGACGAAAGTGCGGCGCGATCTGCGCCGGCAGGATGCCTTCGGTCATGTTCGTCGCCGCCACCGGCGCGACCGTGTTCACGAGGATGTTGTGCTTCAGCCCTTCTTGCTTCAGCGTATTCATCAGGCCGAGCATGCCCATCTTCGCCGCCGAATAGTTCGCCTGCCCGAATGAGCCGTACAGGCCCGCATTGGACGTGGTGAACACGATGCGGCCGTACCGGTTCTTCTGCATCTCGGGCCACGCTGCCCGCGTGCAGTAGGCGGTGCCGGACAGGTGCACCTTGAGCACGAGGTCCCAGTCGGCCATGTCCATCTTGGCCAGCGTCTTGTCGCGCAGCACGCCGGCGTTGTTGACCAGGATGTCGATGCGGCCGTACTGCGACACCGCCTGGTCGATCAGGCGCTGCGCGCCCGCCACCTCGGCGATCGAGTCATGGTTGGCGATCGCTTCGCCGCCGGCCGCGCGGATCTCCGCCACCGCGTCGTCGGCCGCCCGCTGGCTTCCAGCCCCGGGACGACGTGACATCGCGGGGTCGTTGACCACCACCTTTGCACCGCGCGCGGCCAGCGCCAGCGCGTGGCTGCGTCCCAGGCCGGCACCGGCGCCGGTCACCACGGCTACGCGGCCGTCGAATCGAATCGTCATGATGATGCTCCGATGAGGGGTCGGCATGCGGCTGCGCGCAGCCTGAGATCCTTCTTGTCGACCTTGCCGGTGTGCGTGCGCGGCAGCGGATCGGATCCGATCGTCCAGCCCTCCGGCACCTTGTAGTCGGCAAGGCGCTCGGCGCAGAAGGCAGACAGCTCGCAAGGGCTCACCGGCTGCGGTGCGCTGACGAACGCGTGCACCCGTTCACCCAGCACGGGATCGCGCTTGGCGACCACGGCCGCCTCGACGATGCCCGGAAACTCCAGCAGGCAGGCCTCGACCTCGGCGCTGTAGACCTTGTATCCGCCGCGGTTGATCAGGTCCTTGAGCCGGTCGTGCACGTAGACCCAGCCATCGGCGTCGATGCTGCCGAGGTCGCCCGAGCGCCAATAGCCGTCGACAATGCCCGCGGCCGTTGCCGCCGGATCGTTCCAGTACTCCTTGATGACCATCGGGCCGCGGATCCACAACTCACCGGCGCGCTGGCTCGGCACTTCAATGCCGGTCTCCGGATCGACGACCACGATCTCGGCGCACGGCATCACACGGCCCACCGAATCGAGCGGCACGCGCGGTTCACCAAGGGGCCACATCGTGGCGGGCGAACAGAGCTCGGTTGCGCCGTACCCGTTGACCAGTTGCAGACCGGGCAGGCGGCGCGCGAGCGCGTCGATCGTGGCCTGCGGCATCGGTGCGCCGCCAAAGTGGCCGAGACGCCAGGCCGAGAGATCGAGGGCGCCGAAGTCCGCCTCGCGAAGGCACAGGTGGTACATCGCCGGCACCATGATCGTGTAGGTCATGCGCGCGGCCGCGGCGGTGCGCAGGAACTCCGCCGCCTTGAAGTTCGGCAGAAGGATCAACGTGCCGCCCGTGTTGAACGGAGCGATCACGCCGCACAGCAGCCCCGTGACATGGCTCAATGGCAGCGCGATCAGTGAGCGATCGTCCGCGGTGAGGCCAAGGTTGCCGGCATGGTGCAGCACCGAGTGCGCAACGTTGAAATGCGTGATTGCCGCGCCCTTGGGCTTGCCGGTGGTGCCGGAGGTGTACAGGATGATGGCCACGTCGTCCTCGCTCGCGGCCGCTTGCTGCTCCGGGGCGCTGTGATCCGACACGTGCGCGAACAGCACGCCCGCCTTCGGCTCCGGCACCGCGACCGGCACCATGTGCGGCGCGTTCACGCCCGCAACCGGCAGTCGGCCCGCCAGCTCCTCGTCGTGGAGGAGCACACGAGCACCCGAGTCGGCGAGCACATGCGAAACCTCCGCTGCCTGCAGCCGCACGTCCACCGGCACCGCAACGGCGCGCAGCCGCTGGATCGCGAAGAAGATGAAGACGAACTCGGGCCGGTTTCGCACCCACATCGCGATACGATCACCGGCCGTGATGCCCAGCAAACGCAAGCCCGCGGCGATGCGCCCCACCTCAGCCTCCACCTGCGCGTAGGTCCACGACCCTTCGCCGAACACCAGTGCCGTGCGGTCGCCGTGTTGCTGCACGGCGCCGCGCAGCGCGCTGTAGACGCAACGCATGCGGTCGCCAAAGCACCACACGACGCGGTTGCCAAAGTGCAATTCACGGCGTCGCAGTGGCGCGGCGTGATCGGCGTGCACGACAGTCAGGCCGGAACAAACACCGGAATCGCGAGCGGGCCGTCGCTCGGCCGAAAGGCCACCTTGACGCGCTGGCCGATCGCCAGTGCGTCGAGATCGCAGTCGATGATGTTGCTCATCATCGTCACGCCCTCGTCGAGCGCGACGTAGGCGATGGCATACGGTTGCGCCACACGCCGCATCACGCTGAACGAATAAATGGTCCCCATGCCGGGGCTGTCGCGCCACTCGGTGGCATCGCTGAGACAGTGCGGACAGATTGCACGAGGATAAAAATGACTGTGGCCGCATGCGGCGCAATGCTTCAAAAGCAAACGGCCCTCGGCAGCCGCATCCCAGTACGCCCGGTTCTCCACGTTGGCCTCCGGGCACGGGAAGACACGTTCGGTGCCCATCAGTGCGTCCTCTCGAGGATCAGCACGCCGCTGCCATGGCGGCTGCCCATCCAGCCGCCCATGCCGCTGGCCAGAGCCAGGGCGCAGCCCTTCACCTGAACCGCAGGGTGGGCCTCGCCGCGCAGCTGGCGCACGGCCTCGATCACCTTGGTCATGCCGCCGCGATTGCTCGGATGGTTGTTGCACAGGCCACCGCCGTCGGTGTTGAACGGCAACCGGCCCACGCCCGAGATCAAGTTGGCGTCGGCGACGAAACGACCGCCCTGCCCCTTGGCGCAGAAGCCCAGGTCCTCGAGTTGCATCAGCACCGTGATCGTGAAGCTGTCGTAGATCGACGCGTACTGGATGTCCGACGGCTCCACGCCGGCTTCATCGAAGGCCTGCCGACCCGCCCATGCAGCGGCCGAGAAGCTCAGGTCGACGCGTCCGCCGGATGGGTGCTTGGCAGCCTCGCCGCTGCCGATCACGCGCACCGCGGGCCGCTTCAGCTCGCGCGCCACGTCGGTGCTGGCAACCACCAGCGCGCCACCGCCGTCGCTGACCACGCAACAGTCGAGCCGATGCAGCGGATCGGAGATCATCGGCGAGGCCAGCACTTCGTCGACCGTGACCGGCTTGCGCAGCGTCGCATGCGGGTTGTGTTGCGCATGGTGCGATGCCGCGACCTTGATCCACGCCAGCTGTTCGGACGTGGTGCCAAACTCGTGCATGTGGCGCATCGCGCACATGCCGTAGGTGTTCACCACCGTCGGTCCATAAGGCATCTCGAAGGGCATGTCGGGCACGTTGTAGTCGACGCGCGGCTCGGCCGACTGGCCGGCCGAGCGGGGCCGGCCCGCGAGCGTGATCAATGCGACGCGGCATTTCCCCGCGGAAATCGCCTGCGCCGCGTGGGCCACATGCAGCAGGTATGCCGAGCCGCCGGTGTCGGTGTTGTCCATGTGGCGGACCTTCAGCCCGAGGTAGTCCACCATCGACAGCGGCCCCAGGCCCGGCGCTTCGGTGTCGCAGAAGTAGCCGTCGACGTCGTGCTTCGACAGGCCCGCATCGTCCAGTGCTCCCTTGGCCACCTCGGCATGCAGCTGCGCGAGCGACTTGTCCTCGGCCTTGCGTGTCGGGTGCTCGAAGGCACCGACGATGCAGGCCTTGGCTCGGGTTCCCATCCGGGTCTCGCTTCAACTCAGTTGGTCAGATAGCCGCCGTCGACGACCAGCGTGGCGCCGGTGACATAGGCCGACATCGCCGACGCCAGGAAGACGACCGGTCCGGCGATGTCGTCGGGTTGACCGATGCGCCCGAGCGGCACGCGCTTGAGCAGGCTGGCGAGCCGGTTCGCATCGCCGGCCGACGGCGACATCGACGTGTTCACCGCGCCCGGCGCGACCGCATTGACGCGGATGCCGTGCACCCCCAGTTCGCGCGCCATCGCCGCTGTCAGGGCGTGCAGGCCGCCTTTCGATGCGGTGTAGGCCACGGTGTTGTTGGTGTAGATGAAGCCGGCGATCGAACCCACGTTGATGACCGTGCCGCGGGTCGCCTTGAGCGGCTCGAGAAAGGCGCGCACCATGTTGAACGGCCCGGTCAGGTTGGTCCCGATGACTTCGGACCACGCCGGGTCGACCTCTGGGTCTTCCAGCGTCGCATAGCGGATGACGCCTGCGTTGTTGACCAGGATCGACACCGGCCCGACGTCGCGCCCGACCTGCCTGGCGAGCGTCTGACACGCCGCACCGTCGGCCACGTCGAGCGTATAGGCCCACGCGCGCCCGCCGCGCAGCGCGATGTCATCGACGCTGTGCTGCAGCTTGTTCGGCGTGGTGCCGACGACGACCACGGCGGCGCCATGGTCCGCCAGGCCACGCGCGATCGCCGTCCCAATGCCACCGCCGCCGCCGGTGACCAGCGCGATCTGCTGACGCAGCAGTTGAGGAGCCGCTGCGTTCACGCCTTGTCCCGGTTCTGCAGGCTCATCAGGCTGGTGTGCAGGAAGCCGCCGTCGACGACGATCTCCTGTCCGTTCACATAGGCCGACGCGTCGCAGGCGAGAAACGCCACGACCGACGCCACGTCGCCCGGCACGCCGATGCGGCGCGACGCGACCATGGACATGCGTGTCGCGCAGTTCTCGGGGTCGGCATAAAACGGCTCGGACATCGGCGTGCGGACCAATCCCGGGCTGACGGCGTTGGCGCGCAGGCCGCGCGGTCCCCATTCGACGGCCATCTGCCGCGTCAACGCCAGCACGGCCGCCTTGCTGACACCGTACACGCCGACGGCGTTCGGCGCGCTGGCCGCGATCGACGCGAGGTTGACGATGCTGCCGCGGCCGGCCTCGAGCATCTGGGCGCCGAAGTGCCGGCTGCACAGGAATGCGCCCTTGAGGTTGACATCGAGCACCTCGGCCCAGAGCTGCTCGCTCGTGTCCTCCAGCGGCACCGGCTTGGGCAGGATGGCGGCGTTGTTGATCAGCACGTCGCAACGCCCGAAACGCTCAGCCGCCGCGCGAGCGGCACGCGCGACGGCATCGTCGAGCGTGATGTCGCACGCCAATGACAGGTGCTCGCCCGGCAGATCGAGCGCGACCTCGTGCAGGTCGAGCGCGACCACGTTCGCACCCATTGCCGCCAACTGGTCGAGGATCGCGCGGCCCAGTCCGCCGCCGGCACCGGTGACGGCGGCCGTACGGCCAGCCAACACCCGATCTGCAAAGGCGCTCACTCCGCGCTCTCGAGTTGCGCCGCGGCACCTGCCGAAGGGGTGACGCCCCAGCGCGGGTAGTCGGTATAGCCTTCGGCGCCGGCGCCATACCACTCGGCGGGATCGCGCCGCGCCAGCGGATAACCGTGGCGCAGGCGGATGACGAGGTCGGGGTTGGAAATGAAGTCGCGACCGAACGCGACGAGGTCGGCTCGCCCGTCGCGGATGGTTGCCCGGGCCCGCTCAAGATCGAAGTTGCCCGCGGCGATCAAAGTGCGCCGCCAACGGGGCCGGACGAAACCCAGCACGTCGGCGACCTTCTGGCGCTCGGCCTCGGCGAGGGTGACGTTGCCCGAGACCTCTGCAGTGACCGCATGCAGATAGCCCAGTTCGAGGTCCTCGAGAGCCGCAAGCAGCTGGTCGTACAGGCCGGCTTCGTCGTCAGGGCTGGTCGCTCCATTGAATGCGCTGAACGGCGTGATCCGCACGCCGACCCGATGCGCACCGATCGCGGCGGCACAGGCCTGGGCCACCTCCACCAGGAAACGGATGCGATCGGCGATGCCGCCGCCGTAGCGATCGGCTCGCAGGTTGGAGCTCGAGTGCAGGAACTGGCTCGGCAGGTAGCCGTTGGCGGCGTGGATCTCCACACCGTCGCAACCGGCCCGGATGGCGTTGCGCGCCGCCGTGGCGTACTGCGCGATCGCCTGCTTCACCTCGTCGAGGTTCATCGCGCGCGGCACCACCGTGGGCTGCGGGCCGCTGCGCGTGACGATCGTGCGCGGATGTGCCAGTGCGCTCGGCGCCACCGGGTGCAGGCCCGCTTCCATGTTGTCCGGGTGCCCGATGCGGCCAACGTGCCAGAGCTGAAGGAAGAACGTGCTGCCCTGAGCGTGCACCGCGGCCGTCACGCGCCGCCATGCTTCGATGTGCGCTTCCGTGAAGATGCCTGGCGTGTACAAGAAGCCCTGGGCCTGCGCCGAGATGTTGGTCCCTTCCGAAACGATCAGCCCCGCTTCCGAACGCTGCGCGTAGTACTCCACCATCATCGGCCGCGGCGTGCCGTCGTCGGCCGCGCGCGATCGCGTCATCGGCGCCATCACGATTCGGTTGGCGAGACGATGGCCGTGGAAGTCGTAGCGATCGAAAAGGTCCTTCATGGATTCTGGGGCCGCCGTACAGGGATCAGTCCAGCGAGAAGTTAAGTTGCTTAATGATTTGAGCGTACTTCACTTCGTCGCTCTTGATCACCGCCGCCAGTTCTCCCGGGGTCGATGTGGCGGGCTCGAGCGTCCGGCCCTTGATCCAGGCCGTGACGTCCGGCTTGGCCACCGCGTCGCGCAAGGTCTTGTTCAGCTTGGCGATCACGTCGGGCGGCGTGCCGGCCGGCACGAAGGCACCGAACCAGCTGCTTGCCTCATAGCCGGCGTAGCCCAACTCGGCGATCGTCGGCACGTCGGGCAGCATGTCGGTGCGCTTGGCCGACGTGACCGCCAGCACGCGCACCTTGCCGTCCTTGATGAACGGCATGGCGCTCGGGATGTCCATCATCAGATAGCCCACCTGACCGCCGATCAGGTCGGCCAGCGCCGGCGCGCCGCCGCGGTACGGCACGTGCGTCATCTGCAAGCCGGCCTGGGCCAGGAAACGCTCCATCGCCAAGTGCACCGGGTTGCCGGCGCCCGAGTGCCCATAGGTCACGGCCGTCTTGGCCTTGACCTGCGCCACGAATTCGCCGAGCGACTTCACCGGGTGGTCGGTGCGCACCATGATGCCGAACGGGATCTTGGTCAGCATCGTCACCGGCGCGATGGCCTTCGCGGGGTCGTACGGCGGCTTCTTGAACAGGTACTGGTTCATCGCCACCGTCGACGGATCGAAGAACGCCATCGTGTAGCCGTCGGGCGCCGACTGGATCAGTGCCTGGGCCGCGATCACCGTGGCCCCGCCGGGCTTGTTGTCCACCACCACCGACTGGCCGAGCATCTCGCCGGCCGGCACGCTCAGGTGACGCGCCAGGCTATCGGTGGCACCGCCAGCTGCATAGGCCACGAGGATACGTATCGGCTTGCTCGGAAACGAGTCGGCTGCGGCGGTGAAAGCCGCAAGCGCAGCGGCCGCGAACAACGTGACCGCTTGAATCCAACGATGGGCTCTCATGCGATGTCTCCTTCCATCTGGTATTGACGACGTGGCTCGGACGATTGCGGCAGATGCGCCTGCGCGACGAGATGGCGCCCGGCGATGTAGCCGAAGGTCATCGCGGGCCCCAACGTGATGCCGCCACCGGGGTAGCTGCCGCCCATCACGCTGAGGGCGTCGTTGCCCACCGCATACAGGCCCGCAACGGGCACCCCGTCCGCACCGACCACACGAGCGCGGTCGTCGGTGCGGATGCCGGCGAAGGTGCCCAGGTCACCCATCAGCAGCTTCACCGCGTAGTACGGCGCTCGATCGAGCGGCGCCACGCAGGGATTGGGGCGATGGTTCTGGTCACCGAGGTAGCGGTTGTAGGCCGTCGATCCCTTGCCGAAAGCAGGATCCAGTCCGTCCTGCGCGGCCCGGTTGAACGCTTGGATCGTTTGCGTGAACGTCGTCGCGTCGACGCCGATCGCCGCGGCGAGTTGGGCCGGCGTGCGGCCGCGCTTCAAATAGCCCGAACGCAGATGCGGCCACAACGGCAGGGGAAACGGCTTCACGTGGCCGAGACCGTAGCGGCCGATGGCCCGATGGTCCGCCACCAGCCAGGCAAACGTCTCCGAGTGGTTCGCGCACGCCGCCTGCATGGCCTGACCCACGTCGTGGTAGGAATTGGCTTCGTTGGTGAAGCGCCTGCCGTTCGGGTCCACCGCGATGACGCCGGGCTTGTAGCGATCGAGCAGATGCGGAAAGACGCCGTGCGGCTCTCGCCGGCGCGGCACGATCGACACCGGGATCCAGGCCGCGTTGTTCGGCAACGAAGCCACGGTCTGTCCGCCGGCCTGCTGCGCGAGGCGCCAGCCGTCGCCTGTGTTGCCGGGTGGCGCCGGCGAGACATGGGGTGCATGCGCAAACAGGCGCGTGCGCAACTCAGGGTCCTGCGGAAAGCCGCCCGTTGCCAGCACGACGCCGTGGCGCGCGTGCACGGACTCCGAGCGCCCGCCCACCGCACACTCAACCCCGCGGATGCGGCCGCCTTCCAGCAGCAGCCTCTCGACGCGCGCTCCAGTTCGAACCTCGACGCCGGCATCGAGCGCGCTGCGCGCCAGGCGTGCGACCAGCGCGTTGCCATTGGTCAGACGCTGCGCGCGCCCGTGGCGAAGCATCTCCAGCGCGTGCTGCAACAGCCGGCGCACGACGTACGCGGCCGACGACAGCGAGCGCGTGACGTTGAAGAAGTGCGCGATCTCCTGGTTGGCGTTGAACATCATCCCGACGAACGTGATCTCGCGCAGCGGCGGACGCAGGCGCTTCACGTCCGGGCCCAACGCGCCCGCGTCATACGGCGCGGCAACGATCGAGCGCCCGCCGGCCCTGGCGCCGGGAACGTCGGGGTGGTAGTCGGGAAACTCGGGCACCGCGACGAAACGCACCGCGGTCTCGCTCTCGAAGAAGCGCACCATGCGCGGACCGTTGTCTAGGAAGGCGTCGACGCGCGCGGCGTCGTAGTGCGCCGCGGCTTCGTGCCGCAGGTAGCGGCGCGCCTGCTCCACGCTGTCGTCGATGCCGAGCTCCTGCGACTTCGGGTTGCACGGGATCCACAACACGCCGCCCGAGCGCGCGGTGGTGCCGCCGTACAGCGGCTCCTTCTCCAGCACGATGACCTTCAGGCCGCCTTTCGCGGCCGTGACCGCCGCGGCCAGACCGCCGGCGCCCGAGCCGACCACGATCACGTCGCACGCGGTCGTGGCCATCCCGTGAGACTCGGGCACGGCTGTCAACGCAGCTCCTGACCCGCCGCCTTGCCGGTGAGGAACTTGTTCGGCTTGAGGAAGAACGAGATGACCAGCGCGCCGTCCGGCGAGCGCGCCAGGTGCTGATTGCCCTTGGGGCGCCACACGTAGTTGCCGGCGGTCACCTCGCCTTCGTCGTCGACGATGCTGCCCTCCAGCACGTAGGTCTGCTCGATCTCCACGTGTTCATGCAGGTCGAGCGCGGTGCCGGGCTGCCAGCGGAACAGCGCCGTCAGCAAGCCGCTGTCCTTGTCTTCCAGCAGGATCTTCATGTCAATGCCGGGTGTGGGCGTGGGCTTCCACGGCAGCTGATCGACGGAAACATAACGGGAGGCGAGCTCGGAAAGCGTCTCCTCTCCGCGAAGGTGGGGGGTACGGGCCATGCGTGTTCCTCGCTTTTCAGTTCAACAACAGCGCCGCGGCCTCGCGAGCCGACTGGCCGACGCGCACGCCCTTTGCATGCGCGGTGCGATTGACCGCGCTGATCACGCCATCGAAATACGTGCTCCGGCCGTCGCCCATGCGCGCCGTCATCGCATCCACGGCTGCGCCGGCGATGCCGTCGGCGTCGACCACCTCGAGCGCGGCGATGCCGCTGCGGTTCTTGCCGATGCCGCCGTCGGAGCAGATGAAGCCCCATGGGCGAAAGCGGCGAAAGTACTCGACCACGCTGCGCCCGGTATGGCCGGCGGTGCACAGCACGTTGCGCTCGCGGTCCTCCGGCAGCGCGAAGGCGATCGAGTCGGTGCACACGATGCAACGCCCTTGCGGACCCTCCTGGACCACGAGCCGTCGAGCGGGATCGAATCGTGCCGGCTTGCGCGATCCGCTCAGCAGCGCGTCCGCTGCCTGCTGCACCGGAAGTCCGGCCTCCACGCCCAGTCGCTGCGCACACTCGTTGACGCGGCTCAGCACGCCGTGGGAGAACATGTCCTGGCCATTGCCCATCTCGGCGGTGCCCGAGTCGACGGCGGCGGCAGGCACGTCGAGCGCCTCGTAGTACCAGAGGCCGGCAACTCCGGCGCCATCCTTGCCGATGCCGCAGTCGAGCCCGATCGCGGCGCGCGGCCTGGCGAGCATGACCATGCGGGCACACAGAACCCCGGCATAGGAGGCGGCAACGATCACGTCGCCGCTGCACGGCGTGCGCGCGACGTAGGCCTCGACGTGCGTCGCCGAATCGAACACCAGGGTGCGCCCGGCGTCATGCTCGACGATCAGCGGGGGATGCGGTTCCGCCATGTTGCTCAGTCTCACCATGCGCGACTTGCAATCTAGTGTCGCATGGAGACGCTGTCAATCGAGTTTCTTATGAGAAGAGCTCATGAATATCCCCACTCTATCGAGGCCCATTGCTAACATGCGAGGTCTCGAAGTTCGAGACCTCGTCGGCCTTTTGAGGGCCATGAGCCTGAGAAAGCGTGTCATGGCCAGTGGAAACAAGACCGTCACCACCAGACCGGGTCAGCGTGCCGACAGCAGCACCGACCGCGTGTTGAGCATCCTGGACCTGTTCACCGAGGACCAGCCGCTGTGGACCACCGATCTGCTGATCGAGCGGCTCGGCGTCGCCCGGGCCACGATGTACCGCTACCTGCGCGCACTGGTGGAGACCGGCTTCCTCACCCCCGACGGCGGAGGGGCCTACTCGCTGGGGCCGCGCTTCATTGAAATGGACCGGCAGATCCGGCTGGCGGATCCGCTGCTGCAGGTCGCGCCGGAGGTGATGGAGAGGATCCGGCCTGCGCTCGACGGTGACCAGTTGTTGTGCCGGTTCTACGGGCTGCGCGTGCTCAGCATCTATGTCGACAAGACCGATCCGCGCATCAAGAGCAGCTTCGACCGTGGCCGGCCGTTTCCGCTCTTTCTTGGCGCGCCGTCGCGCATCATCCTGGCCAATCTGCGCATGCAGCAGCTGCAGCGCCTGTTCCTGCACCATCCGCACGAGATCGCCAGCGCCGGCCTGGGGCACAACTGGCTGGAGTTCCGCGAGAACATGCGCGTGGTGAGCAAACGCGGCTACGCGGTTGCGAGCGACATCGACAAGACGCTGGTCGGCATCTCGGCGCCGATCTTCTTGCCTTCAGGCGACGTCACGGCGAGCCTGTGCCTGGTGAAGCTGCGCAAGGAGGTTGGCGAGGCCGACTTGCCGCCGCTGGGTGAGATGGCCAAGCGTGCGGCGGCGGAGATCACGAGCCGGCTGCACAAGCCGCTGCGCGCGGTGGCATCGCGCGCGCCCAAGAGCCTGGCCACGGCACGGCCCAAAAGAAACAGCCCGCGCCGTGCATCGGACACGGCTGCCGCACGACGTGCGGCAGCCCGCCGCGCTTCGACGTGATGCGGCCGGTCAACGACCGCGACCGGTGCCGCCGTGCTGCCCCCGCGGTGGCTGGGCGCGCATCAGCGTGGACTGCATGAAACCGCCGTCGACCTGCATGTCCTGGCCGTTCACATAGGCGGCCGCATCGCTGAGCAGGAAGGCGACGACGCCGGCGATGTCCATCGGCATGCCGAGACGCCGCACCGGCACCATCGCGCTGCGCACCTGCGCCATGTCGGTCGTGGCATACATGTGCTCCGACAGCGGCGTACGCACGAAGCCCGGGCTGACCGAATTCGCCCGCACGCCTTCCGGCCCCCACTCCACCGCGGTCTGGCGCGTGAACGCGATCACCGCCGCCTTGGCGGCCGCGTACGGCGGCGACGCATTGGGCGCCTGCGCGCCGATCGATGCGATGTTCACGATACTGCCGCTGCGGCGCCGCAGCATGAAGCGGCCAAAGGTCTGCGTGCAGAGGAACACGCCGCGCACGTTGACGGCCATCGAGTCGTCCCAGACCTGCAGGCTTTGGTCCTCGATGGAGCTCGCGGCCGGCAGCACGCCCGCGTTGTTCACCAGGAAGTCGCAGCCGTCGAACGCCTGCGCCACGCGCGCGGCGGCGGCGCCGACCTGGTGCGGATCCGACACGTCGCAATGCAGCGCCAGCACACGCCGGCCGTGCACGGCCAGCCACTGCGGCAGCGCCGCCAGGCCCGCGTCGTTGATGTCGAGCAGGACCAGATCGGCGCCCAGCAGCGCCAGCCGTTCGACGATGCCGCGCGCGATGCCGCCGGCCGCGCCGGTGACGACGGCGACACGCCCGTCGAGGCGCAGGTCCGCCGCTGCAGCGGCGTGGGGGTTGTGAGGCGCTTGCATGCAGTTCTCTCGATATGAGACGGTCTGTGCGTTTCTCGCAAACGCCATCCGATAATACGCATCTCCATCGGTGATGTCGCGAGGCCATGCTCATGATCGTCGAGGAACGCTGCTACGTGCTGCACGCCACCGTCACGGTGAACGACTACCTCGAGGTCTTGTACCGCGATGGGCTGGAGATCCAGCGGCAGACGCTGCGGGGTCTGATCGGCTACTTCACCACCGAGGTGGGCGAGCTCAACGCGATCGTGAGCCTGTGGGAGTATCCGAGTTTCGAGGAGCGGCGGCGGCGGCGTGACGCCCTGGCGGCGAACCCCGCGTGGCAGCGCTACCTGGAGCAGGTGCGGCCGATGATCCGCTCGATGAACAACCGGCTGCTGAATCGGGCGGTCTGAGGCGGCTCCTTCGCGGCTCCGCGCTCCGGAATTCGCCTTCGGAGCGGCCGTGCGCCTCATGCGCGCCGCTGTCCCAGCCCCAACGCCAGCGCGATGATGAGTCCCTTGGCGATGAGCTGGATGTCGATCGGCACGTTGAGGATGTTCATCGCGTTGTTCAGCGTGCCCAGGAACAGCACGCCGACCACCGTGCGCAGCACCGAGCCGCGCCCGCCGCTGAGCTGCGTGCCGCCGAGCACCACGGCCGCGATGACGTCGAGCTCGGTGCCGAATTCGCCGTAGGTGGCCGAGCCGGTGTGCACCTGCGAGGCCTGGATCACGCCGGCCAGCGCCGCGCACAGGCCGCTCGCCCCGTACAACGACCAGGTGATGAGCCGCGTGCGATGGCCGCTGAGCCAGGCGGCGCGTTCGTTGTCGCCGACCGCCGCCACCATCAGGCCGAGCGGCGTGCGCCGCTGCACGAACCACAGCAGCGCCGACACGGCGGCGAACAGCCACACCGAGAACGGCACGCCGGCGACAGTGCCGGTGCCGATGAACGAGAACGCCGGCTGCGTGCGCACGGCGTGCAGGTCGGGGCCACCGAGCAGCAGCGCCGAGCCGCGCACGATGCTGAGCATCGCCAGCGTCACGATGATCGGCGGCAGTCCGCCGAGCGCAATCAGGCCTCCGTTGAGCAGCCCGATCGCCAGCCCGCAACCGAGCGCCAGGCCCAGCGCCAGCGGCAGGCCCAGGCCGGCGTCGAGCGACAGCACCGCCACCAGTCCCGCCAGCGCGAGCACGGGGCCGACCGACAGATCGATGCCGCCGGTCATGATGACGAAGGTCATCGCGGCGGCCATGATGCCCACGATGGCCACCTGGCGCAGGATGCCGATCAGGTTGTCGGCGCTGAGGAACGCCGGCTGCACCCATGCAAACACGCCAAGCGCCAGAGCCAGCGCCAGCGGCAGGCCGAGATTGGCACCGTGCCTGCGGTGCACCGCGCGCTGCCAGCGGCCGAGTGCCTGCGCCATCATGCGGGTGCGGCGCTGAAGGACCGCACGAGATCGCCCAGCGAGGTCTCGTGGACGTCGCAGGTGCGCACGATGCGGCCCTCGGCCATGACGACGACGCGATCGGCGATCGCCATCACCTCCTCCAGGTCGGAGGAAACCACCAGGATCGCCATGCCCTTTTCGCGCTCGGCGCGCAGGCTGGCGTAGATCTCGGCCTTGGCGCCGACATCGACGCCGACCGTCGGCTCGTCGAGGATCAGCACGCGCGGCCGCAGCTCCAGCCACTTGCCGAGCAGCACCTTCTGCTGGTTGCCGCCGGAGAGCTGCCGCACTGCCTTGGCCGGATCGGGCGGCTGCAGGTTGAGCGCGGCGATCCATCGGTGCGCCACCGCGCAGCCGCGAAGGCCAAGTCCCACGACTCGTCTGCCGGACCGATCAAGCCCGCAACGGGACGACCGATCCGAAGCTGCCGGCCGCCTGCCTCGCGAAAGGGTTCTTCCGCAGCGGCGCTGTACCGCTCGTAGGCCGCGCGGCCCGGCATGCCGACCAGTGCAGGATCAACCCCGGCTGCGCCGATGACCCGTTCCACGAAGCGGATCAGGTTGAGCATCACGATCGGCCGCGCCTCGGGCAGAGCTGTTTGAACTGCTCTTTGGAGGGGTTTACGAAGGTCAGCATCGGCTTGCCTCCCGTGTACAGGCCAGGGCATCGTTCAGCCGGTCGTTGCCCCAGAACATCTCTGTGCCGACGAAGAAGGTCGGCGCACCGAAGATGCCGCGCGCCGCCGCCTCGTTGGTCTGCTCGCGCAGACGCGACTTGTTGGCGTCGCTCAGGGCACGCTCGATGATGCTGCCCGGCTCGGCGACGCCGACGGCAGTAAAGGCCTCGATCACTGCCTCGGCGTCATCAAAGTCGCGGTCCTCGACGAAGTTCATCTGCATCACGTGACGGCAGAAGGCGCCGATCCAAGGTTCTTCGGCACACAGCAGCGCCACCCGGTGCGGCAGCATCGCGCTGCGCGGAAAGACGCTCGGGCGGGCCCACGCAATGCCGGCCTTGCGGCACTGTCGCTCCATGTCCTTCCAGACGTAGGCGCCCTTGCGTTCCTGCAGCACGAAGGGCGAGGTGGCCCAGCCGAAGGAGCGGAAGATGGCCCCGAGCACGAATGGGCGCCAGCGCACGCGGCAGCCTGCATCGGCCGCGGCGGCTTCGATGCGCATGGCCGAAAGGTAGCTGTAGTTGCTGCCGAAATCGAACCAGAACTCGATCTCGGGCGCGTTGCCGGTGGCGGTGGGGGGCACAGGCGTTGTCATGGCCAAGCTTCTCAATCGAGCACCACCAGGCAGCGCAGCTCGATGCTCTCGCGCGGCGGCGTGTCGGGCGCAATGTCGGGCAGCGTGAAGGCGGCGTGCGGCGTGAAGCGCGTGGTGCCGCTGACCTGCGAGTCGTACTGCTTGAAAACCAGTACCTCGTCGCGCTGCATCTCGGAGAAGTAGCTCCAGCGATGCCGCGTCGAGTGCAGCAGATAGTAGATCTCGCCCGTGCGGCGCGGGTAGCGCACCTGGCCGGCCACCAGCTCAGCGGCCTGGATGCTGCGCGCATCGCACACGGCCAGCGGCATGTCGCGCACCGGCCCCGCGACAGAGCGCCAGAAATTGAGGATGCAGTAGCGCCCGACGGTGGCCACTTCGGCAGGGTCGCCGAGCACCATCGCGAGGCGGCGCTTGCCGGAGGCCTCGGTGTAGTCGTTGTGGATGCGCCCGTTGGCCGCGGCGGGCTCGCCCTTGCGGCGGCGGCCGAAGTTCAGCTGCGCGCGGTCGGCGCGGCGCAGCAGGTGGTCGAACACGAGAGCGCGGCGACCGCCGGTGAGTTGCAGCGCCAGGGCTTCGCACTCGGCATAGTAGACGGATCGGATCTGCTCCTCGGCGGCGAAGGAGGCCACGCGGCTGGGGGCTGTGTGGAGCGCGAAGCCTTCGCGGTCGAGGGAGCTTGCGGTGTGGCGGCCGTCGCGGATGTCCACGTCCAGCAACTCGTACTCGCAGTTCTCCCAGGGCGTTCCCGCCGGCGGCTCGAAGGCATAGCTGCACGGCACTTCGTGCGTGGGTTTGAGGTAGTTGAGTCCACTTCGTACGGTCTGCAAGGTAGGCATCGGTGCTCTCTTAGGAAGCACGGGTGGGTCGAAGCTCCCGTGCCGCTAAAGCATTGGGCCGACGCGGCCGGGATCGATCAAGCAAGACTTCGGAAGCGTTCGCGTGCGTGGCAGGAAAGTGGCCGTTGGCCGATCACCTGGGCGATGTCGCCTCTGTCACCGGCAGCGCCCGCTTACGGAAGAAGAGTCGAACTTTCCTCCATGGCCGGGTCGAGCCGCAGAGAGCCTTGGACTCGACGCCGGAATCCTGTCATCCATGGACGCGAAGCGCGTCAAGCCGAGCTTTGGCGTCCGGCAGGTTCGGAGAACTGAGAACGGCAGCCGAGGGTCGGGAGGCTGAGTAGGCGCCGCGAAGCAGCGGTCGTTTGATCGATGCACTACTCGACACGCTGCCGGGTTGCCGAGTGACCGTCGGCAGCACCTTCAGGAACGGTCGTTCGCACGGCACCTTGCCAAGCACGTGAATGAACGCGATGCGGCCGATACGGTGACTTCGGTGATCGGGATCGACAGTCAGCCACCGCTGCTGTCCTGTCGACCAGATCAATACCGAAGGACTGGATCGATCTGCGCGAGGAACCCGGTGATTCTCGAGTTGACTGCAAGAGGGTCTTGCATGCCGAGCAGATGCCCGAGACCGTGCAGGACTTCGCAAACCGCATGCGGCATCTGTTTGGCCGCGCGCGACACGGCTGACTCAGGCGCATAGATGCGCTCCTGATCGCCGACCAGTATCAACGTGGGACACCGCAACGTGCGCAGTTCCTCGTCGGGGATCTCGCTCGGGAAGATGCCGTCGTGGTCGTAGCGGAAGCCCGCAACCCCAACTTCCATCTGGCGTACCAGCCGCTCGTCAGGCAGGCCACCGCACATCATCGCTCGGAGTCCCGGCCGTACCGTGGACGGAAGCGGAACCAGGCTACCCAGCCGGATGAACAGCTTGGCCATCAAGGAAAAGGGCTGCAGCGTCGCTGCCGGCGCAAGCAGGACGAGCGAGCGAACCCTATGCGGCTGCAACACAGCCAGATTCGCGGACAGGAAGCCACCAAACGATGCGCCGATCAAGTGCGCGCTGGAAAGCGCCAGCACATCCAGCACGGCGGCCAGCCAGTTCGACGCGTCGACACGCGTGTGCATCGGACTCGTTTGCGTCGAGCGCCCGATGTCGCCCATGATGTCCACGGCCTAGAGCCTGTGGCGCGCTCCGAGGTCTGCAGCTTGTAGATACCACTGCGTGGCGGAGAGCGACGCCGCGTGGACCAGCACGACAGGGGCGCCGGCCGCGGCACCTGACACGACGACATGCGTCGTGCCGTAGGGCGTCTCGACATACAAGGACGAGCGCGGTATCGGCCAGAGATCCAGCGCAACATCGTAGGCCCGCCAGTACGCGTCTCGGTGCTCCGCGTCGACCCAATGTGAGGTGGTCACCGATGCCTCCGGTTGATTGGGTCGGAGCGATCAGCAGCCATGATTCGACTAAAGCGGCGTCATTGCGATCGGGCTCAGTTGCGCGGGCCGGCCCGGCTCCACCGTGTGGCTCGAACGGTGGGGCCGATACCCGTCCGCGATGATCGTGAGTTCGTAGTTGCCGGGCGCCAGGTCCACGAAGGAGAAGAACGCGCCGCGGGCATCGTCGCGCCCGTCGAGATACGCGTCGATCAAGTCGTCGCCGCCGCCGGTGCGCGGTGTCAGCGTGCGTTTGCCGGCGCTGCCGGCGAGCGTGATCGAAACGATCCGGATCGTCTTGTGCGGTGGAAGCAAGCTGCCGGCAGGGTTGTCCGCCGGCGCGACGTCGGCGCCGACATAGCCGCTCAACGCGCCCTGCGCGATCAACCGAAAGCTGGCGGACGGCACGCGGCCCGGATCGATCCGCACGCGCAGGCGTCGCGGTTCGGTGCGGAACGAGCCGGCGAACATGGCTGCCTCGTAATCCCCTGCCGGAACCGGTCCGATGTCGCGCCCGTTGCCGTCGGGGCTGAGCGTGATGGTCAGACGTGACTTCACGGGTTGCGCGGCGCCACCGACAGGATCCAGCACGAGCAGCGGAAGCGCTTTCGGCCCGGTGTCGTTGCCGTCGAACCTGAAGTCCACACGCAAGCGGCCCGATGGTGCGCCGCTGTCGCGTTTGTCGGCGCCGGCCAGGATGGTCTGGTAGTGCGCAAAAACCTGTGCCGACGACAGGATGCTGACGTGATCCTCGTCGAAGCCGAAGACCATGCGGGCTTCCGCCTGCGCCGGGCTTCTGAGCTGGCTCGCGAGTGTGACCGTGCCGTCGTTGTTCGGCCGCAGCATGCTGTAGCCGCCCTTGTGGCCGAACAGCAGGTAGTGATCGATACCCGATGGCAGCGGGCGCTCGAACAGCGTCTTCATGAAGCGCCCGTCGGGCTGCATGTCGTTCCACGACGGCACCACGGCCGGCGAGTGCTTGACGCCGATCTCCGCCGACGGTTCGCCGGCCCACGGGGTGGACAGCGTCACGAACAGCTTCGCTTGCGGAAACTGCGAGCCGTGGTTGAGCAGGAAGGTGCGCACGACCAGTCCGCCCATGCTGTGTGCGGTCAGATGGATCCTCTCGAAGGGATACCTGGCCTGCAGATTGAAGAGCTTCCAGAACAGCAGATAGGCCATCGAATCGAGCGATGCGCCCGACGGGTAGAAGAAGAACCACGGCTGATAGCGCGTGCGATCGAGATGGTCGAAGAAGTAGCGCCAATCCTGCGGCGAGCCCGCCGCGCCGTGCACGAACAGGACCGGAATGCGCTGCGGGTCGTAGGGCCCGAGGAAGTAGATGTTCCCGCCCGTCTCTTTGAAGAACTCCATCGGCGCCCAGTACGCGCGGTTGCCGTTGGCTGCCGAAAACACCGGCGCATCCAGATTGGCGAGCGCGCCAGCCTGGGTGCTGTGACCGAGCCGCACGTCGAACGCGGTGCCAGGCGCGAGCGACAGACTGCGCTGCGGGCTCTCGATCAGCGCGATGTCGAGACCGGCGATGACGCCTTGGCCGGATGCGACCACTGGCCCGCTGCCCGGATACTCACCCGCCGGCTCGCCGGGGTCGTAGATCCGGTTGTTGTTGCGGTCGCCAAAGGCAAACAGCCCGTACTCTCCCTTCTCGACGATCAGCTCGTACCCGCCGGCCTCGTGCAGAAGGGCTTGATGAGCGGTCTCGATGCGCCCCAAGGTGCGGGTGAACGCGGCCACGATGATCGCGCCGTCCCAATTGGGTGGAGCGTCGATTCGGCCGACCAACACGGTCGACGAATAGAAAGACCGCGATTCTTCCTTCAGCTTGACCAGGGTGCAGCCCGCAAGCAGAGAAGAAGACACGAGAAGCAGCAGGAGCTTGCGGGTTGCGCGCATGACCGTCACGCCGCTGGATCGAGGCGCTTGCAGGCTACGGGGACCGCCAGTTCCCGAACGGAACTGATCGTCCGACGATGCTAGGCAGTCAACCGCGAGCGGCGTTGATCGGCGTCAACGCAGCCAGCGGCTTGTCGAGTGGATCAGGTGGCCACGGTGGAGCAATCGACTAGCGATCGTCGCGTTCTGGCATCGCCTGCGCACCGACTGGTGGCAGCGCACCTCGATAGCGGTCATCCGGGCCGACGCGCCTATCTCGGACGGATGACCGCAACAGGGCCGAGACTGTGAGCACCGGTCTTGGCGGTCATTGACGGCACCCGCTGCGAAAGCCGCGCTTCGGGCGCCACAGCGCTGGACTGGCGCAGGCGCCAGGGTGCCGGCGGCGAAAGGCAGTGGCAGTAGTGACCTGACGCTGAAGTCGACGCGCGGCGGCTGTGTCGAGCCGCTGGCGTGATGTGCGGCTATGACACGTGCTCGTCCGCGTGACGCTGCGGCAGGCGCATCCACACGCGGCGCAGCCACAGCGCCGCGGCCACCGTGATGCACATGGTCGCGAAGGCGAGCCAGGCGTATGGCCGCAGCAACGGAATGCCGATCAGGATGAGGCCGTCGTTGCTGCCCGGGATCAGCAGCGAGCCCCAGGCCATCAGCACGCCGCCCGCCAGGCACTTGGCCGATGCAGCGGCCGTGAGACGCACGGCGCTCAGGCGCCCCGCCGTCCAGCCGCCGAGCCAGGCGCCGGCGTACAGCGCCAGCAGGCACAGCACACCGAGCGCCAGCCGGGTCGATCGGCCTTGCGCTAGCTGCGCCAGCACGTCGGTGTAGGCCCAAACGCCGACCAGCAGCAGGATCACGACGAAGGTCACGCCGATGACACCGGTGGCGGCGTGCGGCGCCCAGACCCGCGCGGCCAGCGCGCGGGCAATACCGTGCTCGCGCGGTGCCCGCAGCGCATCCCACAGCGCCGGCGCGAGGCGCCACGCCGCAAAGGCGAGAAACAACGCAACGACCACGCCGGCGCTGTCCAGCACCGGCGACGCGGTCTCAAGCGGATGCGGGGTCGGCGCACCGAACACGCCCACCGTCAGGCAGCCCAGGAAGAAGCCGAGCGGCGTGGCGAGGTAGTTGACGTCGCCAGAGCCAAAGCGCGCGATCGCGCCGAACACGCAAGCGCCGTTGAGCCACGCGCCAAATCCGAGCAACGCGCCGCCCGCGAAGATCCAGGCGCTGACCGGATACGCCGCCGGCATCGTGGGCAGCACGCCCAGCAGCGCGGCCAGCGCCAGTCCGCCGGCCACCCAAAGCGAGGCCTCCAGCATCGCGACCAGGCGCTTGGCGGTGCGCTTGGTGAGCAGCTCGTCCACCGCCGCCACGGTGCAGGTGGCGCCGCGCTGGATCGCATAACCCATCAAGCCGGCGCACAGCACCGACACGATCACGGCTGCGCTGAGCAGCATCGGTTGCATGGCTGCTGTGCCTTCTTCACGCCGCGGCGCGCAGCGCGCCGCCGACGATGCCGTTGGTGAACTTGCAGACCTCGCCGATCTTGTCGTTGTCGTTGATCATGCCGGTCTGCGGCCGGATGTAGCCGTTGCGCAGGTCGAACACCCAGCCGTGGATGTAGGGCCGCCGGTTGCGCGCCCAGGCGGCCTGGATGGTGTGGGTCTTGCCGAGGTTGTAGACCTGCTCGATCACGTTGAGCTCCACCAATCGGTCGAAACGCGCGGCCTCGCCGAGGTCTTTCAGCTCGTGCCAGAAGTACTGCTGCGTATCCTTGACGGTGCGCAGCCAGTTGTCGATCAGGCCGTGGTGCTCGTGGCCCATCGCCGCCTTCACGCCGCCGCAGCCGTAGTGGCCGCAGACGATCACGTGCTGCACCTGCAGCACCTCCACCGCGTACTGCAGCACCGACAGGAAGTTCATGTCGGTCTGCACCACCAGGTTGGCGATGTTGCGGTGGACGAACATGTCGCCCGGGCTGGTGCCCGTGATGCGATCGGGCGGCACGCGGCTGTCGGAGCAGCCGACCCACAGGAACCCCGGGTGCTGGCCTTCGGCCAGCTTGCCGAAGTAGCCCGGGTCGAGCTGCAGCTGCTGCTCGACGAACGCGCGGTTGTTGCGCAGCAGTTCTTCAATGCGCGAGATCATCACAGGGCTCCCGGCCGCCAGGCGGCTCACACGTGCTCGATCACACCTTCCATCGGGTCGACGGTGGCCGTCTTCCACGGCGAGCGCTCCACCATGCGCATGGTGTCGGCGTAGCCCGCGCTGCGGCGCGCGTGGATGCCGGCGCTGGTGAAGTCAATGTCCTTGGTGTGGTCCTCGCCGTCCACGCGCGGGGCCAGCAGGTGCGCCACGTGCATGGTGGTGCCGCAGCCCCACGAGGCGAGCTCCTTCACCTTGGCATCGGTCTGCCGGTTGCGCGGGACCTGCTGGTACAGCTCGCGGATCACGTGACGCAGGCGGTGGATCTGCTTCTGGCGCGCGATGTGGCTGTCGGCGCGGCTGGCGTACTGGATGTCCTTCTGCCGGCTCATCACCTGCCAGATCGATGCCGGCTCGGGGCCGGTCTGGTGCCAGACGTTGACCGCGAAGATCAGCGAATCGCGGCGCGGCTTGTCGTCGAGCACGGCCTCGATCGGCGTGTTGGAGTAGATGCCGCCGTCCCAGTACGGCTCGCCATCGATGCGGATGGCGCCAAAGGCCGGCGGCAGCGCGCCCGAGGCCATCACGTGGTCGGCATTCAGCGGCTCATGGCGGTTGTCAAAGTAGCGCATGTGGCCGCTGCAGGCGTTGACCGCGCCCACCGTGAGCCGGGTCTTGCATTGGCACAGGTAGTCGAAGTCGACCAGGTCGTTGAGCGTCTCGCGCAGCGGCGCGGTGCTGTAGTACGACGCCGACTCCACGCCCACTTCGGCCTTGCCGCCGCCAATGGCGAGCTGGTTCGGCTTGAAGAACGCCGGGATGCCGCGCGCCACGGTGTTGAAGTTGGGCAGGAAGTTGCCCAGGCCGAACCAGTCGAACAGCCCGGTGACGGGCCATTGCTGCTCCACGCGATGCCAGAACTCATTGAGCCGCGCCAGGCGGTCCTCGGGCCGGTTGCCGCTGATCAGCGCCGCGTTGATGGCGCCGATCGACGTGCCGATCACCCAATCAGGCTCGATGCCCGCCTCGTGCAGCGCCTGGTAGACGCCGACCTGGTAGGCGCCGAGCGCGCCGCCGCCTTGCAGCACCAGCACGACCTGGCCGGGCAATGCAGGCTTGCCGATCACGAGATCGGGCACGGGCGACGGGGCCGCCGTGCGCGTGCGCTGGCGGTTGGCGCGACGCGGGTGGGTTCGGGTGGTGGTCACGGCAACTCCCTGTGAAATCAATGCTGCGTCCAGCCGCCGTCCATCGGAATCGCGTTGGCCGTCATCGACGCGGCGGCGTCGGAGGCGAGGAACGCCGCCAGCGCGGCGAGCTCCTCGACCTTCACGAACTCCTTGCGCGCCTGGTGCACCAGCATCACGTCGCGCACCACGTCGGCCGGCGAGATGTTGTGCGCCTTGGCCTGGTCGGCGATCTGCTTGTCCACCAGCGGCGTCTTCACGTAGCCGGGACAGATGGTGTTGCAGGTGATGCCGAACTCGGCCACCTCGACGGCCACCGTCTTCGACAGACCGATCAGCCCGTGCTTGGCCGAGACGTACGCCGCCTTGAACGGCGAGGCCGTCAGGCCGTGCGCCGACGCCACGTTGATGATGCGGCCGAAGCGCCGCGCCTTCATGTCCGGCACCACGGCCTTGATGAGGTGGAAGGCGGCGAACAGGTTGATCGCCATGATGGCGTTCCACTTCTCCTCCGGAAATTCCTCGATCGGCGCCACGTGCTGGATGCCGGCGTTGTTGACCACGATGTCCACCTTGCCGAACTCGGTGCGCGCCAGCTCGGCCATGGCCCGGATCTGATCGGGTCGGCTCATGTCGGCGCCCGAGTAGCGCACCTTCACGCCGTACTGGCGCTGCAGCTCGGCGCGCGTGAACTCGATCTCGTCGGCGTTGCCGAAGCCGTTGAGCAGGATGTCGGCGCCCTGTTCGGCCAGACCGCGCGCGATGCCGAGGCCGATGCCGCTGGTGGATCCGGTGACGATGGCGGACTTCTGTTTGAGCATGGTGTGGACTCCGGGGTTGAATCGTTGAAGGGTCTCAAGGCGCGAGGGCTTCGCGCTCGGCGTCTTGCGTGCGCGTGAAGCGCAGGTGGGTGATGTCGGCTGCAAAGAACATGCCCCAGGTCCACTCGACCCAGATGCGGAACTTGCGCCCGAGCGTGGGCATGCGTGAAAGGTAGTAGGCGCGCCACAGCAGCCACGCCGGCAGGCCGCTCAGGCGCAAGCCGTAGGCCTGGGCCACACCCTTCAGGTGGCCGGTGGTGGCCATCATGCCTTTCGACACGTGGCCGAACGCGCGTGTGGGCCGGCTGGCCAGCACGTCGACGAGGTTGCGCGCCAGCTGGTGCGCCTGGGCGATGGCGAACTGCGCGGTGGGCGGCGCCACGGCGCCGTCGGCCGCCTGGTTGCGCACGAACGCACAGTCACCGATGGCCCACAGGTCGCTCGCGCCGCGCACCCGCAGGTCGGTCTCGGTTTCGATGCGGCCGCGCTGCAGAGCCACGCCCAGGCGCTCCACCAACGGGTTGGGGCGCGTGCCGATGGTGCAGATCACCGTGCCGGCCGCCAGCGCCTCGCCGTTGGACAGCGTCACGCCCTGGGCCGTGACCTCGCTGGCGCGTGTGCCCAGCCGCACGTCGATGCCACGACCCGCCAGCGAGCGCGCGGCCGCACGGCCGAGCGACTCGGGCAGCTCGGGCAGCAGCCGGTCCTGATCGTGCAGCAGCGTCACGCGCAGCTCGCTGCGCTGCACCCGCGGGTAGAAGCGCAACGCACCGTGCAGAAAGTCTTCCAGCTCGCCGGCCACCTCCACACCGGAGAAGCCGCCGCCGATCACCACAAAGTGGCCCAGCCGCGCACGCTCCTGCGCATCGGCCTGCAGCTCGATGCTGGCCACCCGCTGCAGCACGCGGTTGCGGATGAACATCGCATCGCCCACCAGCTTCAGCGGCAGAGCGTGTTGCGCCAGGCCCGGCACCAGATCGAGGTTGGCGCGCGTGCCGAAGGCGAACACCAGGTGCTCGTAGGCGATCTCGCGCAGGCCGGCCAGCGTGCTGGCGCTCACGATGCGGCGCTCGCGATCCACCGCGACCACGCGGCCCATGATGAACTGGGTGCCGCGCGACGCGTCCAGCATCTGGCGGATCGGCGCCACCACGTGCTCCGGGAACACCGACGCACCCACCACCTCGGCCAGCATCGGGTTGAACGTGGTGTAGCTCTCCTCGCTGATCAGCACCACCTGGTAGCCCGGCGGCAGGCGGCGCTCGAGCTCGCCCACCAGCGTGGTACCGGCGAATCCGCCTCCGACGACGACGATCTGCTTGTTCGGATTCATCATGTGCTCCAGCGTGTTGGTCGAACGATCGGTCGTCTGCTTACAGCGCATCGCGCGCCATCAACCGAACATCGGTTGCACAGGCGCGCGCGCCCGCGATCGGCTCGAGCACGTGCACGACAAAACGCGCCTGCGCGTCGATCCAGCGCTGCGCATGCGCCCAGCCGCCGCGCGCCGCCAGCTGCTGGAACGCCGGTAGGCTGTATTTGTAGGAGTTCTCGGTGTGGATCGATTCGCCGGCACGAAAGTGAAAGCTGCGCCCGAGCATGCTCACCTGCTGCGCGCGGCTGATCACCAGGTGCATCTCGACGCGCCGGTGCTGCGCATCGAAGCGCGCCTCGTGGCGGAACGCATCGAGGTCAAAGTCGGCCATCAGCTCGCGGTTGATGCGTACGAGCAGGTTCAGGTTGAACTCGGCGGTGACACCTTCGCGGTCGTCGTAGGCCGGGATCAACGCCGCGGGGTCCTGCGTGCTGTCGGCGCCGACGATGAGCAGCGCATCGGGCCCGGCCCAGCGGCGGATGCGCCGCAGCAGCGCCACCGCCGCATCGGGCGTGAAGTTGCCGATGGTCGAACCGGGAAAGAACACCACGCGCCGGCCGGGATCGCTGTCGGCGGCGCGCAGCACCGCCAGCTCGGGCAGCGTCTCGATGCGCGCGAAGTCGCCCACGATCGGCAGCACCCGCAGGCCTGCATACAGCGACGGCAGTTCGGCCACCGACTCGCGCAGGAACTGCTCCGAGATGTCAATGGGCAGGTAGGCCTGCGGCGTGTCGAGCGCATCGAGCAGCAGGCGCGTCTTGCGGCTGGAGCCGCTGCCCAGCTCGATGACCACGGCGCGCGGACCGGCGGCATCGGATATCTCGCGCGCGCACGACCGCAGGATCTGCAGCTCGTTGCGCGTGGGGTAGTACTCGTGCACGCGCGTGATCTGCTCGAACAGCTCCGATCCGCGATGGTCGTACAGCCAGGTCGACGGGATCGCCTTCTGCGGCTGCGCCAACCCGGCCAGCACGTCGCTCTCGAACGACGCTGCGCCGCTGCGCGGCCACGGTTCGCGCGCCGGCGCAAACGGCACCAAGCGGGCCGCTGCGGCCGCCGCGCGCGCGCCGAGCCGGGGCACGGCGCGGCGCTGCGCGGTGAAGGATCTCAGCACAAGGCCGTTGTCCATGGCAGGCTCCTGATGCGCGTCAGTGCGCGCGCTGTTCTTGCAGACTGGCGAGCAGCGTGGGCAGCAGCTCGCTGACGGTGGGATGGATGTGCATCGCGCGCTGGATCACCTTGTACGAGGCGCCGGCGGCCATCACGTCGAGCAGCGCGTGCACGATCTCGTCGCCCTCGATGCACAGCAGCGCCGCGCCGAGGATGCGCTCGGTGTCGGCATCGACCACCACCTTCATGAAGCCCTGCGTCTCGCCGCGCTCGTTGGCGCGGCCGACGCGGCTCATCGGCATCAGGCCGGACAACACGCGCCGGCCCGACGCGCGCGCCTCGGTCTCGGTGATGCCGACGCGGCCCAGCGGCGGGTCGGTGAACAGCGCGTAGGCGGGGATGCGCTGGCTGACGCGGCGGTTGTCGCCGTCCAGCAGGTTGGCCGCCACGATCTCGTGGTCGTTGTAGGCGGTGTGGGTGAAGGCGCCACGGCCATTGGCATCGCCCAGCGCCCAGATGCCGTCGACGTTGGTGCGCAGCTGGTCGTCCACCTTGATGAAGCCGCGCCCATCCGTGGCGATGCCCGCGCGCTGCAGGCCCAGATCGTCGGTGTTGGGCCGGCGGCCCACCGCGGCGAGCAGGTGGCTGCCCTCCACTTCATGCGCTGCACCGCCGGCGTTCAGCGCGATGCGGACGCGCCCGCATCCTTTGGCCGATGCCACCTTGGCGCAATGCACGCCCAGATGGAAGGCGACACCCTCGCGCTCGAGGATGGCCTGCACCTCGTGCGACACGTCGGGATCCTCGCGTGCGATCAACCGGTCGGCCGACTCGATCACCGTCACGCGTGAACCGAAGCGGCGGTACATCTGCGCGAACTCCAGACCGATGTAGCTGCCGCCGATGACGATCAGGTGTTCGGGCAGCCGATCGATCTCCATCATCGATGTGTGGGTCAGCACCTCCACGTCGCCGATGCCGGGCCAGTCGGGCAGCAGCGCGCGTCCGCCCACGTTGATGAAGATCTTCGGCGCCTCGAGCACCTGCTTGCCGGACGCGCCGGTGACCTCCACCGCATGGGGGCCGACGAAACGCGCGTGACCCCACAGCAGCGTGAGGTTGGGCGTGTTCTGCAGCCAGCGCGTCAGGCCGTCGATCGACTGACCGACGATGCGGTCCTTGCGCGCCTTCACCGCGGCCATGTCGACCGCAACGGGGCCGCCGATCGTCACGCCGTAGCGCGCGGCGCCGCGCGCCACATGGGCGGTGCGCGCACTGGCGATCAGCGTCTTGGTGGGCATGCAGCCGTCGTTGACGCAGGTGCCGCCGAGCTGGTTCTTCTCCACCAGCGCGGTCCGCATGCCGGCGCCGGCAAGCCGCACCGCCAGCGACGGCCCGGCCTGGCCGCCGCCGATGACGACGGCGTCGTAGGGCGTGGACATGGTGTTGCCTCCTCGGTTCGTTGTCGTTCTCGCTGCACGACGCCGCGCCCTGCGATGGCGCAGCGCGGAACGCCAGGGCTTTTGACCCGCGGCTGGACTGTGGAGGCCGCGCGTCACGCGCGCGTCAAGCAAAGTTCACGTGTTGATCACGCCGGACGTCGGCCGCGGTCGCGCGCACGGCCAGTGAGGCGCGAGCAATCGTTCACGCCCGCATTTGGCCGGCGGATCCGGTCGCCGACCGGTGGCCCTGGCGCCCTCGTGCGCCAGGGCCGAAGATCACGGCATGGCAGGCCCCAAGCTCACGGCCAGGCAAAGCCGGCCCGATGCGATGGATTCGATCCCCTCGTCCCCTGAGGCGGCGCAAGCGCATGCGTCGGGCCCCGAGGGCAGCCCGACCGCTTCGGAGCCGACCCCGCTGGTCTTCATGGGCGTGCTGCCACTTCCTCCGTCGCGCCGTTCCAAGCTCGCGGCGGTCGCGATCCTGGTGCTCAAAGTGGTGCTGCTGGCGTGTGCCGCAGCCTTGTTGGCAAGCACCGAGCCCTGAGTGGCCCGCTGACGACGGGCGATTTCGTCTTCGCACCGGTGATCAAAGTCGCGCCGCCTGCAGCGGATGCGCTGGCGTCCCCACGAACCTGGGTAGACCTGCGGACAACGCTGCAGTGAACATGGCCGCGTGGCGGCTGACCGGCAAGGGGGGAAAGACCACGGCAGTCGCACGAAGGCCGTGGCCTGCAGTTGGCTGCCGGCCCAGCCGCCACACCTGTGCCATCGCCGTTGCGCGTGGGCACGCGGGCCGTGGCGGCCGGTACCGCACTACCGCTTCAGCATGAACAAGGTCGGTGCCACGTTCAGGTTGAGCAAGCCGGTGGTCTGCTCGTCACCGTTGAGGTTGACGCGACTGCGCCCCAGCCGAAACTCCAGCCACGTGCCGCCTGCCAGCTTCTTGTCGACGCCGACGGCGTACATGAAGGCATCCCGGAACGCGCCGGCTGACGACGACTTCGAATTGCTGACTTCCGCCATGACCCGAAGCCCGGTGTCCTCCTGGCCGCCGTAGGTGTACCGCAAGGCCGCAAGCCTCGACCCCTTGAACTCCGGCTCGGCCGCGCCCAGCGTGCCGATCGTCAATGCGTCGCGGGCGTGCCGCAACGAAACCTGCACCAGGCCCGTGGTGTGCACCGGATACTGGACGTTCAAGTTGAAGTGTTGACCCAGTGAATACGACGGTCCACCGCCGCCGACAGGACTCACGCGTCCGTCGCCATGGCTGACGGACATGCGCCCGCTGTTCCATGGCAAGCGCGAGAGCGCTTCCTGGATGCAGGCGTTGGTTCCCGGTGCGCGCGCGGCGAGCAGCTTCTGGCGCTCCGCGTCCAGCTGGGCTTGAGTGATCTTGCCGTCGTCGAACTGCTTGAACAACTCCGCCAGCCGAGCCTCGGTTTCGGGGCCGGTCTTGTCGGCGCAGGCCTTGAACGCGAGGCTGCCTGCGTAGACGGGGTCATCCGCGAGCTTGAAGTAATAGACGGTGTCGATCGAGTAGGCCCACCTCTTGAACTCCTGCCCGGCCGCCTCCGCCTTGTTCTGGGCATAACTGAGCGTCAGGTTGCCCAGGAGCCGCATGTAGTGTGATGAGACGTACGTGTTGCCAGCCATCGGAAAGAGCGTTGTCTTCGCCGGAGTGATGGCCAGGCCGAAAGACGACTTGCGGTGGTCGGACGTCAACGGCTGGATCGCGACGACGAAATCCTTCGAGGTCTCGATGGGGGTGATCGGCGAATCGAACCCGACGATGCCTCCGGCAGACACCACCCCGCCCGTGATGTCGACCAGGTAGTTGTTGATGTTCTTGTCAGGCTGCTCCGCCTGACCCAGGGCAGACACCGACACAGCGCACACCATGGCGAAGGTCGGGGTAGCGATGCGCGCGTTCATGGCTCACCTCCGAACGTCACAAAGAACAGGCCCGAGCCGGAGTCATCGGTGAGGTCGTCATCGAGATTGCCGTCGGCAAGCGCAACGAACTCGCCGTTGATGCTGACTGCGACCGAGTACATGCGGTTGAGCTGGCTCTTGGAAACCTGCACGACCACCATGCATCGCTGTCGTCCGGTCAACGCTCTCGGGACCGGAAAGGTCACCAGGCTCTGCTCAAAGTCGAATGCATGGCGCTTGCTGAAGCCGGAACCCATGAACACGAACACCTCGACGTTCGCACCGCTGCTGTTCATCAACGCCAGCTGCGCCGGCTTCGCAACGGAAACGTCGCTCGTCTCCACCTTGATGCTCATCGTCTTCCTCCTGATCTGAGACAACGCACACGTGGCACTCGTCGACCAGAACCGGTTCCGCGAGGCCTCGGGTGGCATCACTCTGACTCCGCGATCAATGGGACAGAACGTCAGGATGCGGCGATATCGACGTTCACTATTGACCGATCGATCAAGCGGCGGCCGCGCCCGGGCGGCGCGCCGCTGAAGCGCCGGTTCCTGCAGGAAAGACCAAACCTGCGCTGCGGTCGATCCGCGCGTTGCACAATCGTTGGCATGAACCTTTCGGCTTTCGAAGTCCTGCCGCGCGACCTCACGCCCTACCGCGCCGGCAATACCGGCATCGACTACGTGCATCGCTTCGAATCGGGCAAACCCGGCCCGCATGTGCTGATCAACGGCATCACGCACGGCAACGAGTTCTGCGGCATGGTCGCTGTCTGCCATCTGCTCGATAGCGGCGTGCGGCTGAAGCTGGGCACCCTGACGCTCAGCCTGGCCAACGTGGCCGCCTACGAGAGCTTCGACCCGCAGCGGCCGTTCGACAGCCGGCAGATCACGCACAACCTGAATCGCATCTGGTCGGCGGCGCAGCTCGACGGCGGCGAAGACAGCGTCGAGCTGCGCCGAGCCCGCGCGATGCGGCCGGCGGTGGCCGCCGCCGACCACATCCTCGATATTCACTCGACGAACCAGGACGTCGTGCCGTTCTGGGTCTACCCGTCTTTCGAGCGCAACGCCGCGGTGGCCAACGCCCTGCCGCACCCTGGCGTGCACCTGGTGATGCCGCTCGGTCTGGGCTCTGGAACACCGCTCATTCAGCACGGCGCGCACGGCCGCGCAGACGGCAAGGGCAGCGCCCTGGTCGTCGAGTGCGGCCAGCATTTCAAGCGCTCGAGCGCGCAACTGGCGATCGACGTCGCGCTCGACTTTCTTGGCCACTTCAAGCTCATCGATCGCGAGGTGCCGCCGCGTGCGCAGGCACCGCAGCGCTACGAGCTGCTGCGCACGCACGTCGTCAAGCAGGCGGACTTCCGCTTCGCACGGCCGGTGATCGGCTTCGAGACGTTCGCCAAGGGCGAGCTGATCGCCACCGACGGCGACGATGAGATCCGTGCGCCGATCGACGACTGCACGATCTTCATGCCGACGCGCCAGCCCATCGTCGGGCGCGAAGGCGTCTACCTGACGCAGCCGATGCGCTGAGCGCCCCGGCGTGGAGCCACACGATGTCGATTGAGCTCAACCACACGATCGTTCACGCCCGCGACCCCCACGCCTCGGCCATGTTCCTCAGCGAGATGCTGGGCCGCCCGGCGCCGGTGCGATTCGGCCCGTTCTGGGACGTCGAGCTCGACAACCACGTCACGCTGGCCTACATCCAGGCCGACGAGCACCTGACGATCGAGCACTACGCCTTCCTCGTGAGCGAGGCGGAGTTCGACCGGATCTTCGAGCGCATCCAGGCGCGTGGGCTGCCGCACTGGGCCGATCCGGCACATCAGCAACCGGGCCGCATCAACCACCACGACGGCGGACGCGGCGTCTACTGGAACGATCCGAACGGCCACTACCTCGAGATCATCACGCGACCCTATGGCAGTGGCGGCTGAGTCGAGCCAGCTCACGGCGCGGTTGCGATGGGCGCACCGGCTGCGGGCTGAGCGCTCCACCGCACATGCCGCTGTGTGAGACCGCCTGCCACGGCTACGGCCGCAGCATGCGATCGAAGAAGGCAACGATCTTGTCGAACGCCGCCTGACGCAGCCTCGGATCGAAGTCGGGCTCGGGAAGTCCGCCACGGACCTGCGCGGCACCCACGCGCTGCGCCACGTCCGACGGCCACGGTGCCAGCAGATCGAAGTGTCCGGCGCCGCGCAACTCGTCCAGACCCACGCAGGCACCGCAGTTCATCAGCACGCGCTGGCTGTGGAAGGCGGGCAGCAGGTTCTGGTCGCGGCTGGCGCCGACGATGGCCACCGGGATGCGGATCGCGGCCAGGCTTTCCGGCGTGAAGATCGCCGCCACCGGCACGGCCGCGCTGACCGCGGCCACACGGGGGTCGGGCCGGGGGTCGGCGCCTTCGCGTCCACCATGCCACTGGGTGACGTGGCTGGGCAGGAAGATCTCGGGTGCGCCGCGCGCTCGTTCAAAGCTGGCCCTGCGCTCGGCGCGTGCGGCGGGGCTGGCCGTGCCGTTGAAGCAGAAGCCGAGGTCTTCATCGGCGTGTGCGGCGCAGTGGCGGGCCAGGTCCAGCACGCGCCAGCGCGCACCGGCCATCACCAGCGCCGTCCCCCCACCGGCCGACATGCCGTGCACGCCCACCTTGTCCAGCTGCAGCAGCGGCTGCCAAGTGGGGCTGGCGGCCAGCGCATCGATCACCGCGCTGATCTCGCGCGGCCGCGTGGCCCAGGCGGCAGGCCCGGCCTTGGAGGCGTCGACATGGTTGTCGCCGGCATGCCGCGGCTGCGCCACGACGAAGCCGGCGCGCGCCAGCGTGGCGGCCAACGTGTGGTCCGACAGCGCACTCCCGCCCGTGCCGTGCGACATCACCACCAGCCGGTGCGGGCCCGGCGCGGGCGCCGCGCCCACGGCCACGTCGATCTCGAAGCTGCCTTGCACCAGACGCGTCGCGGACTCGGCGGTGGGGTAGATCAGGGTCACCGGCAAGCCGGCCAGTTCGGCACGGGCCATGCCCACCTGCGCGCTGGCGGTGAGGGGGGCGCATGCGGCCAGCAGCCACGCGGCGGCGAGCCTCTGGACATGCGTGCGGCCCTGCGAGATTGACGACATTCCGTACTCCGCGACCCGCAAGAAGGGGGTCGATGGCCGCAGTGTCGTCACGATCGCGGCATGCCGGCACAGGCAGGCGACAGGCTGCAGCGCGGCGCCGCGAAACGCCGGGCGCCAGGCGCCAGATGCAGCCGGCGCGTGGCGAGTCGTGGGCCTCAGTGCAGCGTGGCGAGCACGCGGTCGACCATCACCCCCGATTGGCCCAGGTAGTTGGCCGGATCGCACAGCTTCGCGAGCGCGGCACGGTCGAGGTGGCGCTTGATCTCCGGGTGCTCGGCCAACAGGTCGAGAAGCGGGCGCTGCTCCTTCACCGCCGCGCGGCAGATGTCGTAGACCAGGTCGTGCGCGTACTCGCGCCCGATGTGCGGGCCCAGGCCCATCATCACCGCCTCGCTCATCACCAGGCCGTGGGTCAGGTCGATGTTGCGACGCATCGCCCTCGCGTCGACCTCCAGCCCTTCGAGCACGAAGCGCGATTGTTTCAGCGCGCCGGCCATCAGGCAGAACGCCTCGGGCAGCACGATCCATTCGATCTCCCACGGGCCGGTGGAGCGCTCGTGGTCGGCGACCATCGCGTCCATCAGCGCGGCCGCGTGTTGGCGCACGACCGAGATCGCGGCATGGATGTAGCAGCTGGAGATCGGATTGCGCTTCTGCGGCATGGTGCTGGAGGAGCCCCGGCCGTGCGCGAACGGCTCGTAGACCTCGCCGACCTCGGTCTGCATCATCAGCTTGACGTCCATGCTCAGCTTGCCGAGCGTGCCGCCCACCAGGCCGAGAAAGGCGCCGACTTCGGCGATGTTGTCGCGGATGGTGTGCCAGGCGATCAGCGGTTGCTTCAGTCCGAGCTCGGCGCACAAGCCGGCCTGCGTCTCCATTGCGGCTTGCTGCAGCGAGGCCAGCGTGCCGGCCGCGCCGGCGAACTCGCCGACGAGCACGCGCTCCTTGAGCTGCGCCAGCCGCTCGCGATGGCGCTCGATCGCCGACAACAGGCCGGCCATCTTGTAGCCGAAGGTCACCGGAATCGCCTGCTGCAGGTTGCTGCGGCCGATCATCGGCGTGTCGCGGTGCGCCTTGGCATGGCGTGCCATCGCTGCGGAGATGGCCGCCAGCTCGCGTTCGACGATAGCCAGCGCCTCGCGGATCTGCAGCACGGTGGCGGTGTCGGTGATGTCCTGCGTCGTGGCGCCCCAATGGCAGTACTCGCCGAGCTTGTCGCGGCACAACGCGTTGAGCTGCGACACCACGCCGAGGATCGGATACCCGATGCGCTCGGTCTGCTGGCGCAGCTTGGCCATGTCGATCTGCTCGAGCGTGCAGTGGCTGACGATCTCGTCGGCCGCCTCCTGCGGGATCACGCTGAGGCGGCCCTGCACCTTGGCGAGCGCGGCCTCAATGTCGAGGTACTTCTGCGTGCGGTTTTCGTCGGACCACACCTGGCGCATCTCGTCGCTGGAGAAGATGCCTTGGAAGATGGCGGAGTCGATGATGGTGGCGGGCACGGCGGCTTCTTTCCTGAAAGAGGTGGGTTCAGCGCTCGGCGCGCCGGAGCGTGCGCTGCGCCTGCAGCACCACGGGGCGGTCGATCATTCGGCCGTCGAGTTGGGCGGCACCGGGTGATGCGGACTCGGCGGCGAGCACACGCCGCGCCCACTCGATGGCTTGCGCACTGGGCGCCAAGGCGGCATGGATGGGCGCCACCTGGCGCGGATGAATGCAAAGCTTGGCGCCAAAGCCGTGGCGGCGCGACCACGCCAGGTCGGCCAGCAGGCGCTGCTCGTCGTCGAGCTGCGGCGTGACACCGGCCACCGGCGCCGCGAGCCCTGCGACGCGCGACGCCACCGCAAGCACGCCGGCCGCGTACGACAGGCCCTCGGGGCTGTCGACGATGTCGAGGTCGAGATCGAGCGCGTAGTCGAGCGTGCCGAAGACCAGGCGCACCACGCCGTCGGCTTCAGCCACCTGGTGCGCCTGCACGATGCCGCGTGCGCTCTCGATCAGCGCCAGCACGCCCGCTGCGGGCGCGGCGGCCCGCACCGCTTGCACCTGCGCGGCAGACTCCGCCTTGGGCAGCATCACCGCCGCGATGCGCGCATCGCGCAGCAGGCGCAGGTCGTCGGCGAAAGAGCTGGAATGCGCGTCGTTGATGCGCACGACGATGCGCGCGCGGTCTGCATCGTCAGCCTCGCGCGACCACTGGGCGATGGCGTCGCGCGCCGCGCCCTTGGCCTCCGGCGCAACCGCGTCCTCGAGGTCGAGCACGACCGCATCGGCACCGCTGGCGAGCGCCTTGGCAAAGCGCTCGGGGCGGTTGCCGGGCACGAAGAGGTAGGTGCGAGGGTCCATGTCAGTGTCTCATCGCGACGCACGAAACTCCGGTTGGGATCGAGCGCGCAAAGCCGCGGCCGGGTGTGCGCCGGCGCTCGGCTGCGGCAGCCCCTCGCTGCGCGAGGGGTTCCCTGCGGTCCTCGATCGCATGGCCCGCGTCGAAACTCCCGCCGCTCACTGCGTTCGCTGTGGTCGGACAGTCGACGCGAGTCAGAGGTTGAAGCGCGCGCTGCGCGCGCGCGGCCATGCGCTCTGCGGTCCTCGGCGCCGCAGATGTCGCTGCCGGCGCACACCCGACCCCGGCTTTGCCGCACCACCGAGGTATTCCTCGACGAACACCACGAGCGGTGCTGCGCGGTGGGCGGTACCCGGTGGCGGCGACTTGTGGCGCGGCGAGGAGCGCAGTGGCACGAGGGGAAGTCCGGCGCCGCAGGCGACGGACCGGCGAGAAGCCATGAAGCGGCGGCCCGTTCAGGGCCGCTGCGAGCGGCATCGCAGCCGCCCTCGTGGCACGAGCACCGCAGCGCAGTCGGCGCGCAGCGCCGACCGCGACAGCAGGAGCCGCTACCGGGTACCGCCCGCCGCGCCGCGCACCACGCCGAAGTGACTGCTGAGATTCCATGTCAGATCGCCTCCGCCGCGCGCAGCTCGCGGACTCCCTCGGCGTCGATGCCAAGCTCCTCGAGGATCGCGTCGGTATGTTCGCCGAGCGCAGGCACCGGGTCCATGCGCGGTTCCTCGTCCCAGGTTCCCGGCGGCAGCATCGCCGGCAGCGGCCCAACAGGCGAGCCGACCTCGCGCCAGCGCTTGCGTGCCTTCAGCTGCGGGTGTTCCCACACCTCGCGCATCGTGTTGACGCGCGCATTGGCGATCTGTGCCGCCTCCAGTCGCTGCACGACCTCCGGCGCGGTCAACGGCGCGAACGCCTCGACGATGATCTCACGCAGCGCGGTGCGCTCAGCCACACGCTGGGCGTTGCCCGCAAAACGCGCGTCGCGGGCCAGCTCCGGGCGCAGCAGCACCCGCTCGCAGAAGTTGACCCACTCGCGCTCGTTCTGCAGGCCGAGCATCACGCTGCCGCCATCGGCGCCGGTGGGAAACGGGCCGTAGGGGTAGATGGTGGCGTGGGCCGCGCCGGTGCGCGGCGGCGGCGGCGCGCCGTCGAACGCGTAGTACAGCGGATAGCTGGTCCACTCGGCGAGCGACTCGAGCATCGAGATGTCGATGTGCTGGCCGCGCCCGCTCTGCGCGCGCTGCAGCAGCGCGGCGAGGATGTGGGTGTAGGCGTACATGCCGGCGGCGATGTCGGCGATCGATGGGCCCGCCTTGCACGGCTCGTCGGGCGTGCCGGTGACCGACACGAACCCGGCCTCGCTCTGGATCAGCAGGTCGTACGCTTTCTTGTCGCGGTAGGGTCCGTCGGCGCCGTAGCCCGAGATGTCGCAGACGATGAGCGACGGTTTCTTCGCCGACAGCGCGTCGTATCCCAGGCCGAGGCGCGCGGCGGCGCCGGGCGCGAGGTTCTGCACCACGACATCGGCCTTCTCCAGCACCAGGCGCTCGAGCACCCTGGCGGCTTCGGGGTGCTTCACGTCGAGCGTGAGGCTCTCCTTGCTGCGGTTGGTCCAGACAAAGTGCGACGCGAGGCCGCGCACCCGGGCGTCGTAGCCGCGCGCGAAGTCGCCGGTTCCGGGGCGCTCGATCTTGATGACACGTGCGCCCAGGTCGGCGAGCTGGCGCGTGGCGAACGGTGCGGCGATCGCATGCTCGAGCGTGACGACGGTGAGTCCCTTCAGCGGTTGCATCGAAGGCACCTTTTCAGCGCAGCGTCGCCACGGCGTCCATGGTGAGCCAGCCTTCGTGGTCCTGGGCCCACAGCTTCACGGTCTTGCCGTCCGGCTGGATCTGGCCATTCACGCGAAACGGGTTCAGGTCGAATGTCGGCCGCACGGCCTTGAACCGGAACGCAGCGACGTCGGCGTCGGGTGCGTGGCGGCGCAACAGGTCCATCAGCAGCGTGGCGATCAGCGGGCCGTGCACGACCAGGCCGGGATAGCCTTCCACCTCGGTCACGTACTTGCGGTCGTAGTGGATGCGGTGGCCGTTGAACGTGAGCGCCGAGTAGCGAAACAGCAGCACGTCGTCGGGCACGATCACGCGCTGCCAGGCCGCGCTGGTTTCTGCGCGCTGCGGCGGCGGCTCGACGTCACCGGGCTGCCTCGCCGCGCGGTAGACGATGTCGTGGAACTCCACGATGGCTGGCTCAGGCCCGCCGTTGCAGCGCAGCTCGTGGCGCACCTTGACGAACACCAGTGTGCCGCTGCGCCCGTCCTTCTGGCTCACGTCGGTGATCGTGCTGCTGCGCGTGATCCGGTCACCCACCCGCACCGGCGACTTGAACTCGAGTTGGCTGCCCGCCCACATGCGGCGCGGCAGCGGCACCGGCGGCAGGAAGCCGCCGCGCTTGGCATGGCCGTCGGCGCCGATCTCGCTTTGCCGGTGCACGGGCAGAAAGTACAGCCAGTGCCACAGCGGCGGCAGCGCGGTTCCCGCAGGCGCCTCGACGGGCTCGCGGTCCAGCGTGGCGTTCAGTGCGAGCACCGGTGCGGGGGTGACGAGGTCGTCGCGCGACTCGGTGCGTCCGATCCAGTCCTGGAGTTCGCTCATGGGGGTGGTTCCGTTTGGCCGATGCGTCGGATCGAAGGATATGGCGGAAGCCGGCGTCGTATCCTGTGGACTGGCGGCCGGTCTCGTTGTTGCTGCTCCTTCGCCGGCGAATCAATCCGCTGTGAGCTTGGCCCGTTGGACCACCGACTTCCACTTGGCCAGCTCGCTCTTCACGAGTGCACCGAGTTGTTCGGGCGTGCTGGTTTCCACGTCGGCGCCGTGGTCCTCGATGCGCTTCTCGGTCTCCTTGTCCTTCAGCACCTGGTTGATCGTCGCGTTGAGCTTTTCGATCACAGGCCGGGGTGTCTTCGCCGGCGCGAAGAAGCCGTACCACTGGGTGACGTCGACGCCATCGATGCCGGCTTCCTTGAGCGTCGGCACGTCGGGAAGCAGCGCGCTGCGCTTGGGACCGGCCACGCCGAGCGCGCGCAGTTTGCCGCTCTTCACATACGGCAAGGCAGTGAACAGGCTTGGGAACATGAACTGCGTCTGCCCGCCGATCGTGTCGGTCACCGCGGGTGCCGAGCCCTTGTACGGGATGCCGGTCATCGAAACCCCGGCGCTCAGCTTGAAGAGCTCGGCCGCGTAGTGCGGCGCGGTGCCGTTGCCGGCCGACGCGTAGGCGAACTTGTCGGGTTTGGCCTTCAGCTGCGCGACCAGATCCTTCACGTCCTTCACCGGCGCACTCGGCGTGGCAACCATCAGCGTGGGCGACGTGCCGACCATGCCGATCGGCTCGAAATCGGCCACCGGGTCGTAGCGCAGCTTCTGCAGCGCCGGGTTCATCGCGTGCGTGGCGATGTAGCCGAACATCAGCGTGTGGCCGTCCGGCGTGGCGCGCGCGACGAACTCGCTCGCGATCGAGCCGTTGGCGCCGGCGCGGTTGTCGATGATGATGGTCTGGCCGAGCAACGGACCGAGCTTCTGGGCGATGGTGCGTGCCATCGCGTCGTTGCCGCCGCCGGCGGCCGTAGGCACGACGATGGTGATCGTCTTCGTCGGGAAGGCGGCCTGGGCCAGCGCTGCCGGCGCCGCGGCGACGAGCGCCGCAGCGGCGGCGGGCGCGATCAGCTTTCTCATCTCTTTGTCTCCTTCGGGAAGTTTGGAAAACACGTAGTCGGGGATGTGCAGCTCGCCCTGCAGGATCTTGCGGGCGGTGCGCACCAAGGCGGCGCGCTGGACGCCCGCATCGGCGCCGGTGCCTTCGATCGCCACCTCGACGTCGATGCGCCCTTGCGGATGCAGCACCGAGATGCCACGCACGCCGCTGCGTGCCGATGCGGCGCTGATCACGGTGCCCGGCAGCGCGAACGCGGTGGCGACGCCGATGGCGCCGGTCACTGCATGCGAGGCATGGCAGCGGCGCGGCGTGAAGTAGCGCGACGTGATGCTGTCGGCATCGTCGCCATCGCTGGCGATCACGGGCTTGGGCACGACGCTGTTGGACACGTCACCGAGACCCATGGCTTCGCCCGCGGCGCAGCGCAGGGCCTCCAGGCGCTCCATCAGCACACGATCGGCATCAATGTCGGCCGGCATCTCGCGCCCGGTGAGACCGAGGTCGCGGGCACGCACGATCACCAGCGGCATCGCGGCATCGATGCAGGTCACCTCGAGTCCGTGGATGACGTCGATGCGCTGGCCGGAGGGGAACACCGAGCCGGTCACCGAGCCCCAGGCGTCGAGGAAGTTCAGCCGGATCGGCGCTGCGGTGCCGGCGACGCCGTCGATGCCGGTATCGCCGTCATAGGTGACGCGACGGCCCGGCGTCCGCACCGTCACGTCGATGCGCGAGCGCGTGTTGACGTTGTACACGCGCACCGTCGTCTCGCCGTCCTGCGCGGCGACCAGCCCCTGCTCGATGGCGAACGGCGCCACGCCCGACAGCATGTTCCCGCAGTTGGGCCGCGTGTCGACCGATTTCTGGCCGACGCCCACCTGGGCGAACAGGTAGTCCACGTCGCAGCCCGGATGCGACGACTTCGAGACGATGGCGACCTTGCTGGTCAGGGTGCTGCCGCCGCCCAGGCCATCCACCTGCAGCAGGTCCGATGCGCCGATGGCGCCGATCAGTGCCTCGTCGCGGGCCGTGTCGTCCTCGGGGAGCCACTCGCGCAGGAAGAACGGTCCGCGCGACGTGCCGGCACGCATCAGGACGCAGGGGACAACGCGGTTCATGGACGTATGGTCGGCCTCCCTATTGCAAAAGGGAATTGCATCTTTAGGATCAACTGATCCGTTCCTGGCATCAATGGGAGGGCGCGTGGCGATCAACTTCGACCTCAACGACCTGCTGGCCTTTCGCGCCGTGGCCGAGCGCAGCAACTTCCGCAAGGCCGCCGAGGCGGTGCACCTGTCGCAGCCGGCGTTCAGCCGCCGCATCGACAAGCTGGAGCAGGCCCTCGGCGTGCGGCTGCTGGAGCGCACGACACGGCGCGTGACGCTCACCGCCGTCGGGCGGGACTTCGAGCGCAAGGTGCGCGAGCTGCTCGACGAGCTGGACGTGACGCTGCTCGGCATCCGCGGCGTGGCGGATACGCGCATGGGTGAGGTCACGGTGGCCTGCGTGCCGTCCACGGTGTACTACTACCTCTCGGAGGTGATCCGGCGCTATCACGCGCGCAGCCCCAAGGTGCGCGTGAAGGTGCTGGACGCCGCCGCCAACGACGTGCTCGCCGCCGTGGCCCGCGGGGAGGCGGACTTCGGGCTCAACTTCATCGGGGCTCAGGAAGGCGACCTGGAGTTCAAGCCCCTGGTCGAAGAACGGTTCGTCGCGGCTTGCCGGCGCGACCACCCGCTGGCCAAGCTGCGGCGTGTGAGCTGGGCACAGTTGAGCGACCACGACTACATCTCGGTCGGCCGCTCGTCGGGCAATCGTGTGCTGCTCGACCAGGCTTTGGCCGGCGTTTCAGGCCGGCCGCAGGCCATCTACGAGGCGCAGCACGTGACGACGACGCTCGGCCTCGTCGAAGCCGGCCTCGGCGTGGCCGCGGTGCCGTCGATGGCCATGCCCGGGCCCGACCACCCGCTGCTGGTAAGCGTGCCGCTGGTCGACCCGGTGGTCACGCGCAAGGTCGGGCTGATACGCCGGCGCGGTCGTTCGCTGTCGCCGGCGGCGCAGCAGCTGTTCGACCTGTTCGGCGAGGTCAAGCCGCGCAGGCGACACTCGGCCTGAGCGCGCCGCGCGACGCATCCTTGACGCGCATGTTCTCAGTTCGAACACTGCTCCCCAATGGACCCCTGCCGATGGCATCCGCGAGAGAACACGACCTCAAGCTGCATCTCGATGGCCACGAGGTGGTCGTCACGCATCCGTCGAAGCTGCTGATCCCGAGCGCCAACGTGCGCAAGCTCGATCTGGTGAACTACTGCGTTGCCGTGGCCCCGGGCGCGCTGCGCGGCGCAGGCGGTCGCCCTTGCGTGCTGGTGCGTTATCCGGACGGCATCGACGGCGAGTTCTTCTTCCAGAAGCGCGCGCCGGCCAAGCGGCCGCCATGGCTCGAGGTGGCGTCGATCCGGTTCCCCTCGGGCCGCAGCGCGGACGAGATCGTTCCGCGCCGCGCCGCCGATCTGGCATGGATGGCCAACCTCGCGTGCCTCGAGTGGCATCCGCACCCGGTTCGCGCCGACGACCTCGATCACCCCGACGAGCTTCGCGTCGACCTGGACCCGGTGCCCGGCATTGAATGGCCGCAGATCCGGCAGGTCGCGCGCGTCGTGCACCAGGCGCTGTCCGAGTTCGGCATCACCGGCTGGCCGAAGACCTCGGGCTCGCGCGGCCTGCACGTGCTGGTGCGCATTCAGCGCCGCTGGGGCTTTGACCAGGTGCGGCGCGCCGCACTCGCGCTGGCGCGCGACGTCGAGCAGCGCGCGCCCGGCCTGGCCACCAGCGCCTGGTGGAAAGAGCAGCGCCAGGGCGTCTTCGTCGACTACAACCAGAACGCCAAGGATCGCACCGTCGCATCGGCCTACTCGGTGCGCCCCAGGCCCGACGCGCGCGTCTCCACGCCGGTGACGTGGCCGGAGCTCGACGATTGCGACCCGGCCGACTTCACGCTGTGGACGGTGCCCAGGCGTTATCAGACGGTGGGCGACCCGCACGCGGTGATCGATGCCCACGCCCACACGATCGAGCCGCTGCTCGAGCTGTCGGCGCGCCACGAGGCCGACGGCCACGGGGATGCGCCGTGGCCGCCGCACTACCGCAAGCAGGCGGGGGAGCCCAGGCGCGCACCGCCCAAGGCACGCAAGCGGGCATAGCCGTGCTCACGCGCCGAACACGCGGGTCAGTTCGTACGGCGGGGTCACGTCGAGCTGGTCGTAGCGGCAGTCCTGCGGCGGCTTGTCGGTACGCCAACGCACGAACGTGGTCGCATGGCGGAAGCGCTGCCCCTGCAGGTGGTCGTACTTCACCTCGCAGACGCGCTCGGGCCTGAGCGGTTGCCAACGCAGGTCCTTGCCGCCGCTCCAGCGGCTCTGCGCGCCGGGCATGCGCGGCCCATCGCCTGTCACCGCGCCGTCGACGGCGCCGCGCCAGGGGTGCGACTCGAGCGCGCCATCGCGCAGCGGCGCCAGGTCCTGCAGCAGCTGCTGCCGCATCGCCATGGTGAACGACGACGTCACGCCCACGTGGTGCAGCGTGCCCGCATCGTCGTAGAGACCGAGCAGCAACGAGCCCACGGCGTCGCTGCGGTCCTTGTACCCGCGAAAGCCGCCGACCACGCAGTCGGCGCTGCGCACGTGTTTGATCTTGAGCATCGCGCGCTTGCCGGGCTGGTACGGCGCCGACTCGAGTTTTGCCACCACGCCGTCGAGACCGGCACCTTCAAACTGCGCGAGCCAGCGCACGGCCTCGGCGCGCTCGCGCGTGATCGGCGTCAGGTGCAGCGGCGGCCTGGCGCTGCCCAGCAGCCGCTCCAGACGCACGCGCCGCTCGGACTGCGGCAGTTCCATGGTCGACTTCCCACCCGCGGCGAGCAGGTCGAAGGCGACGAAGCTCGCGGGCGTCTCCTGCGCAAGCTTGGCGATGCGCGACACCGCCGGGTGGATGCGCTGCTGCAGCGCGTCGAAGTCGAGTCCGCGCGGCGACACGACCACGATCTCGCCGTCGAGCACGCAGCCTTTGGGAAGCGCTTGGTGCAACGCCCGCGCGAGCTCGGGGAAGTAGCGATTCAGCGGCTTCAGGTCGCGACTTTGCAGCAGCGTCTGTTCGCCGGTGCGAAAGACGATGGCCCTGAAGCCGTCCCATTTGGGCTCGAAGAGAAAACCCGGCTCCACCGGCAGCGCCTCGGCAATCTTGGCCAGCATCGGCGGGATGGGCGTGGGGACAGCGGTGGACGACATGGGGTGATTGGACACCCTGCGCCGCTGGATCGCGATGCCCAAAGCATGCCGGCGGGTGCGGCGCGTCAGTCTGCGTCGATGCCGGCTGCATTTCGGCCCGATGCGGATGGCGTCAAAGCGCCGGCCTGTGCCTCGTCAAGCGCCTGCAGCACCGCGGCCAACGCGTCTTGCACACGCTCCAGTCGCGATTCGATCTCCCGATCGGGCGCGCCTTGTGCGCACGCCGCCTCCAGTTCGGCGGCCACCAGGCTAAGCCCGCGTGCGCCCAGGAGCGCGGCCTCGGACTTGAGGTCATGCGCCAGGCGCGTGGCCTCGACCCGATCACCCGCCGTGGCCTGGAACCGCTCCACGAAGTGACGGCTGCGGTCGGCGAACATGGCCAGCAGCCGCGCGTGCAACGCGCCACCGGGTTCGATGCCGCCCTCGCGCAAGGCGGCGTGGTCGAACAGCGCGCCGGCGGCATGGCCGGCGGTGGCGGGACGTACCCAGCGCGCCAGCGTGCCGAAAAGCTCACCCACCTTGATCGGCTTGGCCACATGGTCGTTCATGCCTGCCGCCAGGGCCTTGTCGCGGTCACCCACCATCGCATCGGCCGTCATGGCAATCACCGGCAAGCGGGCCCAGCGTGCGTCCCGGCGCAATCGCCGGGTGGCCTCGTATCCATCGAGCTCGGGCATCTGGCAGTCCATCAGAACGCCGTCGAAGGCCTGCTCCTGCAGCATCTGCAGCGCGCGCACGCCGTTGTCCGCGACCACCGCCTCGATGCCCGAGCGGCGCAGCAGTTCGCACGCCAGCTCCTGATTGACCGGGTTGTCCTCGACGACCAGCAGGCGCGCGCCGACCAGGATCTGCCGCTGGCGCGCGAGGATCGCATCCTCGCTTTCGATGATGGCGGAGCGAGGTCGGCCCTTCAGCAACACATCGAGGCATGCGTCGAGCAGCGTGGAAGGTGTGACGGGCTTGGCCAGCATCGCAGCCACCGGCGCGGCGGCCTCGGTGGCGCGCCGCCGTGCCTCGTCGCGGCTGAACGCGGTGACCATCAGCACCGTGGGCGGCGGGTGGCGCAGCGCCATCCCGACCAGGCGACGCGCGACCTCCACGCCGTCGATGCCCGGCATCTTCCAGTCCAGCAGCACGAGGTCGAAGGCACGATCGCCGCCGTCGGCCGCCGCGATGGCCGCCAGGGCAGCGTCGCCATCGGCCGCCGTCTGCGCATCGAGCGACATCGCGCGCGCCATGTCGGCCATCTGTTCTCGCGCACACTCGTTGTCGTCGACGACGAGGACGCGCAGCCCGTGCAGTTTTTCAGATCGGCGCTGCGGAGCCGCGGCGGCGCCGGGCAGACCAAACCGGGCCGTGAAGCGGAACCGGCTGCCGCGTCCGGGCTCGCTGGTCACCGTGATGTCGCCGCCCATCATCTGCACCAGGCGGCGGCTGATGGTCAGGCCCAGGCCCGTGCCGCCGAAACGCCGCGTGGTGGAGCTGTCGGCCTGCGTGAAGGGCTGGAACAGGCGGGCCATCTCGTCCGGCCGCAGTCCGATGCCGGTGTCGCGCACCTCGAAGGCCAGCGAAACCGCGTCGTCCTCGCGCGACGCCAGAGCGACCGACACCAGCACCTCGCCGCGCTCGGTGAACTTGACCGCATTGCCGGCCAGGTTCAGCAGCACTTGTCCGAGCCGCGTCGGATCGCCCAGCAGGCGCCGCGGCAAACGCGGCGGCAGCGCGTAGACCAGCTCCACGCCCTTCTCTTCGGCCTTCAGACCGATGACGGCGGCCACCCGTTCGAGCACTTCGTCGATGTCGAACGCGACGCGCTCCATCTCGAGATGGCCGGCCTCGATCTTGGACAGGTCGAGGATGTCGTTCAGGATCGCCAGCAACGACTCGGCGGCGCGCTGCACGTGATGGACGTAGCGCGCCTGCGTGTCGGTCAGCCCGCTCTGCAGGGCCAGCTGCGACATGCCGAGGATCGCGTTCATCGGCGTGCGGATCTCGTGACTCATGTTGGCCAGGAAGGCCGACTTGGCCTGGTTGGCCGCTTCAGCCTCGAGCCGTGCCTGACGCTCGGCCTCGGCACGGCGCCGCTCGCTGAGATCGAGCACGAAGCCCACCGTCAGCTGCGGCGGCCCTTCGATGAGGATGCCCCCCACCAGCACCGGCACGCGCGTGCCATCCTTGCGCAGATACTCCTTCTCGTACGGCTCGTAGCGCCCGCGCTGCAGCAGCCCCTGCTGCGCGCGCTCATCGGCGGCGCGGTACTCGGGCGGTGTCAGCATGTCGGTGGTGAGGGCACCCGAGGTCATCTCCTCGCGCGAGTAGCCGACGATGCGCAGGTAGGCATCGTTGGCGTCCACGATGCGACGCTCGAGATCGGTGATGCGCACGGCGATCAGATTGGAGTCCACCAGCCGCGTGATGCGCTCCTGCCACTGCACCGACGCCGCCTCGGCACGCCGGCGCTGCTCGTTCTCCTCCTTCAGCGCGGCATACAGACCGGCGGTCTCGAGCGAGATCGCCGCCTGCGCCGCGAGCATGCCCAGCACCGAAGCGTGCCCCGCGGTGAACGCGTGCGTGCCTTGCCGATGCTCGACATACAACACGCCGGTTGCCTGCGACTGCCTGAGCAGCGGCACGCACAGCACCGAACGAGGCTGGTGGTGGCGCAGGTAGGCATCGCCGGCAAACGCGTGCGGCTGCGTCGCGTCGGCCAGCAGCACGGGCTCGCGGCTGCGCCGCACGTAGTGCAGCAGGCCGATCGGATGCCGCGCATCGCCGTCTTGCACCGCCGCGCCGGGCCGGTGGACATGCACCACCCATGCATCGCCGCGCACGTCGGCCTCGGCGGCCAGCTCGAATCGCTCGCCGGCCGCCACCACGTACAGGCGACCGGCCTGCGCGCCGGCCTGCTCCAGCGCGATGCGCATCAGCGTTTGAAGCAGCGCATCGAGGTCGATCTGGCTCGACACCGCCTGCGCGGCTTTCATCACCGCCAGCGTATCGATCGGCAGGGCGGCCACCGCGGCGGCGCGCGCCACCGGATGGGCGGCTTCAAGCTGACTCAGCTTGGCGCTGGCCCCCCAGCGTGCGTAGGCGGCGTGCGCATCGGCCAGATAGACGTCGGCGATGCGCTCCATGCCGCGCGAGCGGTGGAACAGCGCCGCACGTTCGCACGCCAGCGCTTCCTGGTGCACCAGCGCACCGACACGCGCGGCCTTGATCGCGTCTTCGTAGAGCCGCTCGGCCTGCAGCTCGTGCCCTTGCAGCCGGGCCAGCTCGGCGGCCACGAGCGCATGACGGGTGGCATAGTTCTCCGGGCACTGGGCCGACCAGACGGCGAGGTCGGCGGTGATCTGCTCGAGGGTGCGTAACGCGGCCGCCTGCTCGGGCGGCGGCAGTTCGCCGTGGGCCGCGGCCAGCGCGAGCGCGCGGTAGAAGGCATACGTCGGCCGCACCGCCATCGCGAAGACCGCACGCAGCACGCCTTCGGTGCGGTCTGCGGCCTGCAGCGCCGCCTGCGGCTCGCCGACGATGAACGCGGCCATCTGCTCCAGCATGTGGACGATGCCCAGCCCCGCGAGGCTCTTTTGCTCCACCATGCGCCGGACCGTCGCGGCGTGGTCGTGGCTTTGATCGTCGAACGAACCTGGCGCGCGCGTACGCCCCTGCAGGCAGCGCACGAACTGGCCGAAACACTGCACCACCTCGAGCGTGCCGCCGCTGTGCGTGGCGAGCAGGAAGTCGATCGTGCGCTCCACCTGCGACGCGAGCTCGTCGAGCCGCTCGCCGGCTTCAACCATGTACAGGCAGGTGTTGACGGCGATCAGCGCCGCGTGCACGAAGTTGCCCACCTCCATGCACGCGTCGAACCCGCGGTCCAGGATCGGTCGCCCGCTCGCGAACGGCCGGCGCCAGAAGTGAATGAAGCCGGCGTGCGAGAACAGCAGCATGCCGCGTCGCTTGCGGTCATCGAGCCGCTCGTTGAGCTTGACGGCGAGCCGCGAGTACTCGTACGCAGCGGCGATCTCGCCCAACGCCAGCAGCACGCGTGCGTAGTAGGTGTAGACGACCGCGCTCTCCTCGCAGTTGCCGTGGCGCAGCACCAGCCGCGTGGCGTGCAGCACCAGCAACGGAAAGACGTCGGGGCGGGCGATGTAGATGCCGGTGAACGAGTCGAGGATCAGCCCGAGCACCGTGCGCGTCTCGGCGTCTTGCAGCGCCGGCGCGTCGAGCAGCGCCTGGATGTCGCGGCCGGCCAGCTCGCGTTCGACCGCCTGGCGCTCCTGTTGCACCAGCGCTTGCGTGTCGCCGTCTGGAAACGTGATGCCGAACAGGTGCAGCGCCTCGAGCGCCGCCGTCGCGGCGGCGCCGAACTGGCCGGGCACGAGCCGCAGCCGGATGCGCAGGCCGTAGAGACGCGCGCGCTCGGACCGCGAGCGCGCCCGTGTCAGCAGCACCTCGAGCCGCGCGTCGGCGTCCTGGAAGCGAGCGATCAGGAACTCGCACTCGGCGAGGTCGAACTCGAGCGCAAAGGTCTCGTCGTAGCGCGACTCCCAGCTGTCCGCCGGCCACACGGCCACGGCGCGTGCCAGGTGCTCCCGTGCCAACGCAAACGCCAGACTGGCCCTGGCCTTGCGGCCCGCCTGCGCGTTCAAGCGCGCGAGCTGCAGCACCTGGTCATCATCGGTGATGAGATCGGCGCCGAGATTGATCTGGTGGACGACCTCGAACAGGTGCTCGCCCAGCCCATCGGGCGCGAGTCCGCCGAGCAGCCTCCGGCCGATGCGCAAGTGCCACGCGGCACGGTCGGCCGGCGCGATCAGGACAAACGCGGCCTCGTGCACACGGTCGTGCGTGAATCGATAGCGGCCGCCGGCACAGACGACCAAGCCGGCGTGCATTCCCTCGGCAAGCGTGTCGAGCGTATCGGCCGGCGGCCAGCCCAGCGCCAGCGCCAGCAACTCGATCGAACCGCTGCCACCCAGGCAGGCGGCGTGCTGCAGCGCCTCGCGCGCCGCGGCGCTCAGGCGCAACAGGCGTCGTTCGACCAGATCGACCACATCGTCCGACAGTTGGCGCGCACGCACGCGCTCGAGGTCCCAGCCCCAGGCCTGGCGTTGGGCGTCGAAGTGCAGCAGGCCTTCGGCGCGCAAGGCCGAAAGCAGCTGCAGGACAAAGAACGGGTTGCCGCGGGCGCGTTGCGGCAGCAGCGCGGCCAGCGGCTGGGCCTCGCTGACCGAGACGTGCAGGATCTCGGCGACGAGCGCCGCCATGGGTTCCGATTCCAGCGCGGCGAGCGAGATGCGCGTCACCGGCACGTTCTCGGTTGCCGCGCGCTGCAGCATGTCGGTCAGCGGATGCGCGCCGCCGACCGCCTGGTCGCGGTAGCTGCCAACGACGAGCAACGCGCCGGAAACGCCGCTGACCAGCAGATCGCGCAGCAGCCCGAGGCTGGCGACGTCGGCCCAATGCAGGTCGTCGAGAAAGATCACCAGCGGGTGCTCGGCGCGCGCAAAGACGCCGACGAAGCGGGCCAGCATCCAGCGCAGCCGGTTCTGCGCCTCCGCCGGTGCCAACTCCGACAGCGGCGGCTGCGGGCCGATGACCAGCGCCAGCGACGGCACGATGTCCGCCACGACCTGCCCGCTGGTCCCCAGCGCGTCGCCCAATGCGGCCCGCCAGGCGGCGATGCGAGTTTCAGGTTCGGCCAGGACCTGCTTCACCAGCTCCTGCAGCGCCTGCGCCAGCGCGGCGTATGGAACGTCGCGGCGCTGTGAATCGAACTTGGCGGCGACGAATCGACCGCCGGACGCGGCCCAGGTCTCGCGCCACGACTGCACCAGCGTGGTCTTGCCGATGCCGGGCGGGCCCGACACAAGAACCAGCTGCGGGCGTGCCGCGGTCACCACGCGCTCGTAGGCCTGGCGTAGTGCCGCCAGCTCCGCTTGCCGGCCGTGCAGGCGGTGCGGCGCTTCGATCTCGTCCGGAGGGTCTTCCCTGCCGAGCAGGAAGGGCTCGACCATGCCGCGGCCCTCCCACTGCGCCAGACAGCGTTGCAGGTCCTGCAGCAGTCCATCGGCGTGGCGGTAGCGCTGCTCGGCGGTCTTGGCCAGGAGCTTGATCACCAGCTCCGACACCGGCGCCGGCACCTGCGGCGACAGCGGTGGCGGCAGGCGCGCGGTGTGGCAGTGCGCCCACTCGAGCGGATCAGTGGCGTCGTACGGCAGGCGCCCGGCCAGCAGGCGGTACAGCAGCAGCCCCAGCTGGTAGAAGTCGGCCCGGTGGTCCACCGGGCGGTTCATGCGCCCGGTTTGTTCCGGTGCCACCCAGGCCCAGTCGTCCACGGCCAGCGGCTTGTGCAGTGCGGCGCGACGCCGCTCAACCGCCGCGCTGACGTCGGCCACCCATGTCACCGCGGAACTGCGCTCCAGCAGGATGTTGGCGGGACGCAGGTCGCCATGGGACACGTTTGCCGCATGCAGCCCGGCCAGCGTACGGGCCAGTGCACAGCCCACGCGCAACGCAGCGCCCACCTCGAACGCAGAACCATCGATCGCTTCGGAAAGCGACACCACGTCGCGATCGTCGAGCACCATCGCCGGCATCGCGCCCTCGGTCGTGAGGTCCAGCGGACGCAGGAGTCCCGGAACGTTGAGCGCGCGCAGCAGCGCGAACTCCTCACGAAAGTCGGTGACGTCGCCGGTGGCGACTTTGAGCAGCGCCATCGAGCCGTCGGCCGCGCCGCTCGCATGGCCGATGCGCGACGCCCGGGTTCGCGCGACCCAGGAGACCAGCTTCCATTGCCCCGGTGTCATCCCCAGCACCTCGGCAACCAGACCGTGCCGTCGAACACCGTTGCCAAGGCGGCGTCAGCGTGGCCGGTGTGGCACTCGCGGACGGACTCGAGCCTGCGGACCCGCTCCGACCGTCCTCAATGCTCCCTGCGCGATCGCACTTCTGCCAGCCAAGCGTACCAGGACTGGCATCGGCCGAGGGAGGGCTTTCCCATGACCGATGCGGCTGCGCGCACGCTGCGCGGCCGTCGCCACGCCCTGGCGCGGGTGACGCGCGAGCCGCTCGGCTTGGTCACCTCGAAGTCGCCTGCTGCCATGGCGGCGCCGGCATCCTGCAGAGCCCCGAGGTGGTTCTCCGACATTCAGAATGCTCAGGGACCACTTTTCTGTTTGGAGTGCGCATGAGTGAAAACCGACCCGTCAAGTCGCAGCTGCTCACGGCCGATGACGCACGGTATGCAGCCATGATCGCCGGTGACCTCGCTTCGCTGGAACGCATGCTGGCACCGCAGCTGCTGTACTGCCACTCTTCGGGTCACGTTGACACACGCGAGTCGTATCTTGCCGCGCTCGAGTCCGGACGGATTCAATACCTCGGCGTGCACCGCTACGACGAAATCGTGCATCCGGTCGATGGTGTGGCCCTGATGTGCGGATTCCACCACCTGCGTGTACGCCTGGAAGGGGAGGAGAAGACGCTGCATAACCGCTTCACCACCACGTGGCTGCACGATGAGGGTCGCTGGCTGCTGCTCGCCTGGGCATCGACGCCTGTTCCGGCGCCGGTGCAGTCCAGCGGTACCGGGCTGGCGTCTGCCTGACTTTCGTCGACCGCGCGCCTTGGCAGTGGCTCGACGGCTCGGCCTACACCTCGCACGGCGAGCTGATGGCCACCGTGTTCAAAACTCGACAAGCTCGCCGACGGCGTGGCGCGACGCGCGCGTGCAGATGCGGCTGGAGGTGGACTGGAAGGGCCAGCGCTTCGGTGCCGCGCACGGCGCACCGATGGCGTTCGGCTTCGACCAGCTCGTGGCGCACGCGGCCTACAGCCGCGAGCGGGTGGCCGGCAGGGTCATCGGCTCGGGCACAGTGTCCAATCCGAACTATCGCGAGCTCGGTTCGTCGTGCATCGCCGAGCGGCGCGCCATCGAGATGCTCGACGAGGGCGCGGCGCGTACGCCGTACATGGCATTCGGCGACCGTGTGCAGATGCAGACGCGCTTCGACGACGGGCGCGACGGGCCGTCGGTGTGATCCACCAGCGCGTGGTGCGCGCCGCAGTGCGCCGCGCGATGGCGCATTGGAGCAACGACTTGCGCCCCTTTGCGGCCCGTGCCGTGTGGCGATGATGGCCGTGCTCTGCCAAGTGGAGCGGATGCCGGAGTGGTTCGCACCGGGTCGCTCCTGCGCTGCGCCAAGTCAGGCCCACGCCGGCTTGGTCGCCAGCAGCGCCGCCGTTGCATGGGATGGCGGCCACACCACCTCGAACTCGCCCTTTTGCCACTGGCTCACGGTTCCCGGGGTGCCGACGTTCTCGCTGCCGCTGAACTTGATCGTGCCCAGGATGGTGTCGTGTTCGGTGTTGGCCACGTGATCACGGATGGCCTTGCGGTCCAGCCCGGCCTGGGCCACGGCGGCCGTCAGTATCTCCAGGGCCGCCCAGCCCGCGCCGCTGGCCCAGCGGTCGGGCTCCTTGCCGAACTTCTTCACGTGCGCGTCGAAATACGCCTTCGCGCCCGCGCTCGATTTGCGATTCCACGAGCCCATGCCCATCACACCTTCGGCACCGGCGCCCATCACGCTGCGGTACAGCGGAAAGGCCGTGCCCGCGCCCACGTAGAAGATCTTCGGGTTGAAGCCGATCTCCATGCTCTGCTTGCTGGCGAGAATGGTGTCCGGCGGGTAAGTGAGGCCGATGAAGGCGTCGGGTGACTTGTCCTTCATTGCGCGCAGCACCGGCGACAGGTCCTTCACGCCGAGCGGATAGCTCTTCTCCTCGACGATCGCAATACCGGCGTCCCGCGCCGCGGTCTGCAGCGCCGTATGGCATTCCAGGCCGAACAGGTCGTCGATGTAGATCACCGTGGCGGTCTTCACGTCGGCGGCCTTCAGCACCGCGACCAGCGCCCCGATCATCGGCTCGGCCTGCTGGATCAGCGCGAAGTAGTACGGCAACTTCATCTGGATCAGCTGGCGGCTCAGCACGGTGGGTGCAAGCAGGGGATAACCGAAGCGCGTGGCCAGCGGCGCCACCGCGAAATTGGCATTGCTGCCATACGGCGGCAGCACGAGGTCCACCTTGTCGGTGCCCATCAGTTTTTCGTAGGTGCGAACGCAGGTCTCGATGTCGGTGCGATCGTCATAGCCGATCAGCTCGATCGGCCGGCGGCTGCCCGCCACGTTGAGCCCGCCCGCCGCGTTCTGCTGCTCGGCCCACAACAGGTAGTTGGGCTCCTGCGTCACCTGAGCGCCGGCGGCCAGCGCGCCGCTGCGCGCAATCGCGTAGCCCACGCGCACCGGCGCCCGCTGCGCGGTGGCGGGCGGCAGCTGGGCCAGGCCCACCGGGGCGGCGGCAGCCAACTGCACGACTGCGCGGCGTGTAAGACCGGCGCGGGGAATTCGGCGTGCGGCCATCGACGTGTCCGGAGAGATCGCTTGAGTGCCGGCTCGCAGGGCGGGTGCACCCACTGGAAAACCAGCTTACACCTGCTGCCGGCCGGCGCCGCAAGCAGGCACCCGGCCAGCGGTGCAGGCCGCATGCGGACTTACCCAGGGGCCGGTTTCTGCCGGGATTAGCCGCGGGATTTCATTGATCTTTGCGGCACGCCGTTGGACGGAACCCGGCCAAAATGCGCCGGGCCGTCGATTCCCTTGTTCAGAGGACGCAGCCGGACAGCCATGGCAAGCCATCACGTGTCGCAGGTGCCCGAAGCCCTGAGCCTGGGCGAGCGCATGCGCCTGGAAAGGGCGCTGCGCGACAGCGAGGAACGGTTTCGAAGCCTGGTGCAACTGTCGTTCGACGTCTACTGGGAGACGGACACGCAGCATCGCTTCACGCGCCAGGAGTTCGGATCCACCCTGCAGGATCCACCGGCGCCCGGCGCCCAGATCGGCAAGACACGCTGGGAGCTGCCGTACCTGGGGCCTGACGAAGAAGCCTGGCGCAAGCACCGTGCCACGCTGGCCGCGATGCTGCCCTTCCGCGACTTCGAGATCGACCGTCCCACGGCTTCCGGCGGCATCCGCCACATGTCGGTGTCCGGCTTCCCGGTGTTCGATGAAGGCGGTCGCTTCACAGGCTACCGTGGTGTTGCGCGCGACATCACGCAGCTCAAGCGCGCCGAGGCGGAGCACGCCGCCCACCTCTCCTTTCTGCAGGCCATGGATCGCATCAGCCGGGCCATGCAGGGCACGCACGACGTCGAGCGCCTGCTGCGCGACGTGCTGGACGCGGCGATCGACCTGCTGTCGTGCGATCGCGCGTGGCTGCTGCACCCCTGCGATGCCGGCTTAACGCAGTGGCGAGTCGCCAGTGAACGCGTGCGGCCGCCGCTTGCGCCCGTGCTGGCGCGGGGTGCCGACCTGGCGGGCGACGAGCAGCTGTCGGCGGCTTTCGAAGCCTCGCGGACTTCGGGCCAGCCCGTGCAGGTGCTGCCCGGATCGCTGGCGAGTCGCCATGGCGTCCGCGCGCACCTGGCCATGGCGCTGCCTGCGACGCAGGCGCAGCCGAGCCTTTTCTGCCTGCACCGCTGTGCCCACGCGCGCAGTTGGACCGACGAGGAACAGCGGCTCTTTTGCGAGGTCGGGCGGCGCCTGGCCGATGGCTTGAGCAGCCTGCTGCTGATCGAGAACCTGCGCGACAGCGAGCGCCGCCTCGAAGCGGCACAGCGGATCGCACACGTCGGATGGTGGGAGCGTGACTACCGCACAACGCACGTGGTGCTGTCGCACGAGGCCAGCCGCATCTTTGGCGTGGAGCCCGTCAACATGCCGCATTGGCAAGGGCGCTGGCTGGGCCTGATCCATCCGGACGATCGCTTGCGCACCGCCGCGGCGAGCGACGCGGCCTTGCAAGGTGGACCGCGCTATGACGTGGAATACCGCGTGGTGCGCCCGGACGGCGAAGAGCGCATGGTGCACAGCCAGGGCGACGTGATCTGGGACGAGACCGGCCAGGCGATCCGGCAGTTCGGTGTGATGCAGGACATCACCGACCTGCGGCGGGCCGAAGAAGGCCTGCGGGCCAGCGAGGCGCGCTTCCGTACCTTCGCCGACCACGCGACGGATGCGTTCTTCCTCATGGACCATGAACTGAACGTGATCGACGTGAACCGCCAGGCATGCGAAGGCCTGGGTTACACCCGCGACGAGCTGATCGGCATGAGTCCGCGCGACTTCGACGTTGGGCTGGAGGCCGAGTCGATCGCGGAACTCGCCGAGCGTGCGATCGCCGGCGAGACGATGACATTCGAGACCCGGCACCGGCGCCGCGACGGGTCCGTGTTTCCGGTCGAAATCCGCAGCGGAACCTTCGTCCAGGCTGGGCGGGTGCACATCCTGGCCCTGGCGCGCGACATCACCGAGCGCAAGCTGGCGGAAGAGAAACTGCGGCTGCAGGACCATGCGCTGCAGACCTCGCGCATGGAGCTTGCGCACGTGTCGCGGCTGACCACGCTCGGCGAACTGAGCTCGTCGATCGCGCATGAGGTCAGCCAGCCGCTGGGCGCAATGATCGCCAGCGCCGGCGCATGTGCCCGCTGGCTTGCCGCGCAGCCGCCCAACCTGGCCGAGGCCCGCGCGACGCTGGCGAACATCGCGACCGACGGTGCACGCGCGCGCGACGTCGTGGCGCGCATTCGCGCGCTGACCAAGCGCCAGATGGTCCGCATGCAGCGCCTGGACCTCAACCGCGAAGTGCAAGACGTGCTTGCGCTGACCGAGCACGAGTCGCGCACCCACCGCATCGTGCGGCAGACCGATCTCGATCCGGCCTTGCCGGGCGTGCTGGGCGACCGGATCCAGGTGCAGCAGGTGCTCATCAACCTGGTCATGAATGCGGCCGAGGCGATGAGCGCCGTGGAGGATCGCCCCCGCATGCTGACGCTCGTCTCGCGGCGCGACGGTCCCGACGCGATCCGGCTGGAAGTGCGCGACACCGGCAGCGGGATCGACCCGCAGCGCCTGGAACAGGTGTTCGAGTCGTTCTACACGACGAAGGAGGAGGGCATCGGCATCGGCTTGTCGATCAGCCGCTCCATCGTCGAGGCACACGGTGGAAGGCTGTGGGCCGGCGCCAATGAACCCCATGGGGCTGTCTTCAGCCTCACGCTGCCAGCCGCCACGGCGGATGCGAGCCATGACCCAGGGGTTCGGCCATGACGGACGAGCGTGCCGCCGTCTTCGTCGTCGACGACGACGCGTCGATGCGGCGCGCGTTGGACAGCCTGTTCCGGTCGGTCGGGCTGGAGGTCTACCTGTACGCGTCGGCGCAGGAGTTCATGCGTGCCACGCGGGCGGACGTGCCCGGCTGCCTGGTGCTCGACGTGCGGCTGCCGGGGATGAGTGGACTCACCTTCCAACAGGAACTGGCCAAGGCCGGCATCGCCTTGCCGGTCATCTTCATCACCGGGCACGGCGACGTCCCGATGACGGTGCGCGCGATGAAGGCGGGTGCGGCCGACTTTCTCACCAAGCCGTTCGAGGAGCAGGCGTTGCTCGACGCCGTCAACGCAGCCATCGAACGAGACCGCACCAGGCGCCGCGACTCCACACGCGTGGCCGAGTTGGGTCAGCTGTACCGTACGCTCACGGAGCGTGAGCGTGAAGTCATGAAGCTCGTCGTCGCCGGACGGGCCAACAAGCAGATTGCAGCCGAGCTGGGGCTGAGCCTGGTCACGGTCAAGGTCCATCGTGGTCAAGTGATGCGCAAGATGCTCGCCAAGTCGGTTCCAGAGCTGCTACGCATGGCCGATGGTCTGGGTTTGCCTCCCCTGCCATAACGGGCGCGGCCATACCAAGGTATAGACGTTCGAGGCTTGAGTGCAATGGGCCGGCGCCACTTCGCGCGTTAGGCTCGAATCACTTCGCGCGTTAGGCTCGAATCTCATCCCAGGAGGCGAAATGGCCGATCGGCCGATCGTCGCCATCGTGGACGACGACAAGTCGATCCGCAATGCGATCAGCGATCTGTTGAAGGCGGCGGGCTTCCACCCCGTCGCGTTCGAGGACGCTGAAAGCTTCCTGGGATCGCCAGATCGCGCTCTCGTTGATTGCCTGGTGGCAGACATGCGCATGCCGGGCATGTCGGGACTCCAGCTGTACGAAGCGCTGGCCGCTGCCGGCCATGCCATTCCGACGGTCATCATGACCGCCCATCCCAAGGAGACGACGCAGTTGCGCGTCCGCGCCGCGGGGATCCGCGGCTACCTCATCAAGCCGTTCGTGCCTGACGAACTGCTCGATTGCTTGGGCGGGCTGCTGGACAACCCCGCGCCGGGGCCTATACCTAGGTCTTAGAAGCCCATCCCAGGCGCCAGTGTTTGCGACGCTGCGGACACGGATGTTGTACCTCAGCGCAATGGTCGAGCGGCACGCCGACGGCTACGCTTGTTCATGTCCCGCAGTCCCATGGAGCGTTCGATGGCCCTTTCTGCGATGACCCTGCCGCGGTCCGACGCCAGCTGCTCCTCCACAAGCACCGCCAATGTCACGAGCATGACCGAGCGCCGAAAATTGTCCGAGCCGCGCGCCGCGCGCCGAGTGGCCGAGCTGGCCAACTTCGCCGGGAGCGAGTCCACCTTGAGCCATGAGTTGCGAACGCCGCTGAACGCCATACTCGGCTACGCCCAGCTGCTTGGCATGGACGAAGGATTGACCGAGCGGCAGCGCAGAGGCATCGAGACGATTCGCGCCACGGGCGAACATCTCCTGTCGCTGATCAACGACATCCTTGACCTGTCGAAGATCGAGGCCCAGCGGCACGAGCTGGTCCTTGCACCGGTGCAAATCGCGGCGTTCCTGCGCTCGGCGGCAGACGTCTTGCGCGCGAAGGCCAGCGAGAAGAACCTGGTCATCGCCCTCGACGTGGACCCGAAGCTTCCAGCCGTGGTTCTGGCCGATGAACTGCGCTTGCGCCAGGTGCTGCTGAACCTGCTGGGGAACGCCCTGAGGTTCACGGACCAAGGCACCGTGACCCTGTGCGCCATCGACGAAGGACGCGAGGGCCGGCATGCCTTGGTGCGGATCGACGTTTGCGACACGGGTGTCGGAATCAAGCCGGAGGACCTTCCCGTCATCTTCGAACCCTTCAAGCAGGTTGGGGATGCCAGGCGGCGGGAAGGAGGCACTGGATTGGGCTTGACCGTGGCACGTGCCTTGGTCAGCGCGATGGGTGGAAGCATTGACGTGACCAGCGAGCCGGGGCGCGGCACGCAGTTCTCGTTCCGATTGCGCTTGCAGCTCGCCGACACGGGCGAACGCGAGGCCTGGACTCCGAGCATTCCCGCACACCAGGAGGGGCGGCGCGCGCGAGTGCTGGTGATCGACGATGTGGCCCACAACCGGGCCATGCTCGTCGACTTTCTGAACGCTGCCGGATTTGAAAGCGAAAGCGCGGAAGACGGGCAACAGGGCATGGACAGGGTGCGCAGTTTCCAGCCTGACCTCATCGTGATGGACAGCGTCATGCCAGGGATGTCCGGCCTCCAGGCGACCAGGATGCTGCGAGCGCATCCGACCCACTCCAACCTGCCCATCATCGCCGTCTCTGCCAACGCCACGGAACAGCACCTTCAGGACTGTCTGCAGGCGGGCGCCAGCATGTGCCTGAGCAAGCCGGTACGGCTGGATCGGCTTGCCTCCGTCATCCAGCAACTGCTGCAACCCGCGGAAGCTGGGCGCGACATCATGCAGCGCGTTGCGCAAGGCACGCTGTCTCAGGCCACCTCCACCTGCCCCAAATAGACCTCCACTGGACGACCGGCCGCTATCAGAGTCTCAGGAGCCGTCGCTCGTCCAGTGGCGCCACCGACCTCGCCTGGCCTCGGCGAGCGTGAACGACGCGATCAAGCAGCGCCTGCGGGATCAGTTCGTGCAGCTCGATCCGGTGCGGCTGCTGCACGACATCCGTTCGGCGCAGCATTGGCACGTGAATGCTCAGGTCTGTGGGTCGTGCTGGCAGCCTGAGCTGCGCAAGCAGCTGATATCCATGACCATCTGAAACGACTCGGGACGTCCTTGGACGTCCCGAGATCACTGAATGGTGGAGCCGGGGGGAATCGAACCCCCGTCCGCAAGCCATCACCGGCCAGTTCTACATGCGTAGCTGTCTGGTTTGAGTCTCGCGGCCCCGGTCGCGCAGCAGCACGCTACCGGATCCGCCAGTCACTGGATCTCGCGATGCGCCGAGTGACCCGGCGCACCGCCAGCCGATGTGAATAACCTCGCAGCCCTTGCCTTGCGGCTCAAGCCCGGCCCATCGGCCAACCGTTGCGAGGCTCACCGGTTTTTAGGCGGCGAGGGCGAAACGTTCGTCGTTCGCAGTTACTTTGTTCCAGCTGGATTAACGAGCTGATCTGGCGCTCGGCATGCCCTGAACCGACTCCGCACCCACGTCGAAGCCAGGTCGGCCCCAAAGAACAAGGTGCCAGTTTAGGCCAGTTGGAGCCAGTTCAAGAGCTCAGCGGGCTCCCGCAGCACGGCGTCTGCGTCCCACTCGTGCACGCTGGCGCCCTCGCCCAGGTATCCCCACTGCGCGGCCAGGGTCGCCATGCCGGCGGCGCGGCCGGCGACCATGTCGCGCGCGTCGTCGCCCACATACACGCACGCCGACGCAGCGACGTCGAGCTGGCGCGCGGCTTCCAGAAGGGGCGCCGGGTGCGGCTTGCTGTGCGGCGTGGTGTCGCCACACACGAGGGCGGACAGCCGCGCGCGCAGTCCCAGCCCGTCGACGATCGGCTCGGTGAATCGGGTCGCCTTGTTGGTGACCACACCCCAGCGCACGCCGGCTCGTTCAAGAGCGTGGAGCACAGGCTGCATGTCCTCGAAGACCGCGGTCAGCTCGAGCATGCGCTGCGCATAGCGCGCCAGAAAGGCGTCGCGCAGCGCCTCGAAATCGGCATCGCCAGGCTTGCGGCCGAACGCCACGCCGACCATGCCGCGTGCGCCGGCGCCCACCATGGGCCGCAGCGAGGCCAGCGGCAGCGGCGGTAGTCCGTGTGCGGTGCGCAGATCGTTGGCGGCACCCGCGAGGTCCGGCGCGCTGTCGATCAACGTGCCATCCAGGTCGAACAGCACGGCCTCGCGGCGCGCACGCATCAAGCAAACCCCTTGGCCCCAACGGCCGTCCACCAGGGCAGCAGCGGCCTGGCGGCGCTCATTGCGGCTTGGCGCACGCCACGAGGTAGTTCACGCTGGTGTCGCCCGACAGCCAATAACGCCCGGTGATCGGGTTGTATTGCATGCCCTTGAGTTCGAGCACGTCGAGCCCGGCATCGCGGCACCAGCGCGCGAGCTCGCTCGGCCGGATGAACTTCGCGTACTCGTGCGTGCCCTTGGGCAGCAAGTTCAGCACATGCTCGGCACCGACGATCGCATACACAAAGGCCTTGGCGTTGCGGTGGATGGTGGAGAAGAACACCCGCCCGCCGGGCTTGGCAAGGGCTGCGCAGGAGCGCACCACCGATGCAGGATCCGGCACGTGTTCAAGCATCTCCATGCAGGTGACCGTGTCGAACGAAGCCGGCTGCTCCGCCGCAAGCGACTCTGCCGAGGCCTCGCGGTAGTCGAGCCCCTCGACACCGCTGTCCAGTGCGTGCAGCTGCGCCACCTTCAGCGGCTTGGCCGCGAGGTCGATCCCGAGCACCTGGGCGCCGTGTCGCGCCATCGACTCGGCCAGGATGCCGCCGCCACAACCCACGTCGAGCACACGGCTGCCACGCAGCGGCGCCAAGGCCTCGATCCACTGCAGGCGCAGCGGGTTGATCGCGTGCAGCGGCCTGAACTCGCCATGTTCATCCCACCAGCGATGGGCCAGCTCGCTGAACTTGGCCAGTTCCTGCGGATCGGCATTGACACTCATGCGGCGCAATCGTAGCGCGGCGCCGCGCGACCAAGAGCCACGGCCACGGCGGCCGCAGCGGCAAAGGGGCTCGGCGCGGCGGGCACAGACAAAAAGCCCCGCCAAGGCGGGGCTTGTGAAAGCAGGCTCTCGGAGCCGCTTGCGTCAGCGACGGGTACGCGTACCCACCACTTCGATTTCGACGCGGCGGTTCTTAGCCTTGCCTTCGCGGGTCTTGTTGTCGGCGACGGGCTGCTTCTCGCCCTTGCCTTCGGTGTAGACACGGTTGCGTTCGACGCCCTTGCTCACCAGATAGGCCTTCACGGCTTCCGCACGCGAGACCGACAGCTTCTGGTTGTAGGCGTCGGAGCCATCGGAGTCGGTGTGACCGACCGCGATGATCACTTCGAGGTTGACGCCGCTGGTCTTGGACACGAGATCGTCGAGCTTGGCGCGCGCCTCGGGCTTGAGCACCGACTTGCCGGTGTCGAAGAACGCGTCGGCAGCAAAGGTCACCTTCTCGCTCACCGGGGCAGGCGGCGGCGCCGGCGGACGCGGCGGCGGAGGAGGCGGCGGCGCCACACGCGGTGCCGGTGCCGGCGCGGGGGCTGGCGCGGGCGGGGGTGGCGGGGGCGGCGGCTTCAGCGCGCCGTCGCAGGCGGGGTTTGCGGTGGCCGGTGTCCAGCTGGCATCACGCCAGCACTGCTCACCCGTGCCGTTCTTCCACACCAGGGCACCATCGCCGCTGCGCCAGTTGTCCGCTGAATTGGACTGCGCAGGGGCCGACAGCGGCGCAGCCAAAGCGGCCGATGCAAAAAGCATCGCCACCTTGTTGAGTTTCTTCATGGTTCTCCTCTCAGGGGATTGCCGCAGATTGCCTGCGAAACGTCTGCATCGGAAGCGAGAAAATCGGGCAAACACCCAGTTCTGCGAGCGCTCACCACCGACCGCGAAGATTGTGCCATAGGGCTCCTGACGGCCTTCATTTTGGCCCGGTGTGATGCTGTATAGACCGTGCTTGTTGCGAAGCTGCGACACGGGGTAGCCCCTTAGAATCACCCCACTGCCGTGCCTGCAACGGGCACTCGGCCTCTCCCAAAAGCGGCTGCCTGCTGCTCGCTGCATGACCCAATTCGCCAAGGAAACCGTCGCCGTCAGCCTCGAAGAGGAGATGCGGCGTTCGTACCTCGACTACGCGATGAGCGTCATCGTGGGTCGGGCATTGCCCGATGCACGCGATGGCCTGAAGCCGGTGCACCGCCGCGTCCTGTTCGCGATGCACGAGCAGAACAACGACTGGAATCGCCCATTCAAGAAGAGCGCGCGCATCGTCGGCGACGTGATGGGCAAGTACCACCCGCACGGCGACACCGCGATCTACGACACCATCGTGCGCATGGCGCAGCCGTTTTCGTTGCGCCACATGCTGGTCGACGGCCAGGGCAACTTCGGCTCGGTGGACGGCGACAACGCCGCGGCGATGCGCTACACCGAGATCCGGCTGGCCAAGATCGCGCACGAGATGCTGGCCGACATCGACAAGGAGACGGTCGATTTCGGCCCCAACTACGACGGCTCCGAAAAAGAGCCGTTGGTGCTGCCGAGCAAGCTGCCCAACTTGCTGGTCAACGGCTCGGCCGGCATCGCGGTGGGCATGGCCACCAACGTGCCGCCGCACAACCTCAACGAGGTGGTCGATGCCTGCCTGCACCTGCTGAAGAACCCGCAGGCCGGCGTCGACGAGCTGATGGAGATCGTCCCGGCGCCGGACTTCCCCACCGCCGGGATCATCTACGGGCTGGCCGGCGTGCGCGAGGGTTATCGCACCGGGCGCGGCAAGGTGATCATGCGCGCCAAGTGTCATTTCGAAGACATCGATCGCGGCCAGCGCCAGGCGATCATCGTCGACGAGATCCCGTACCAGGTGAACAAGAAGACGCTGCTCGAGCGCATCGCCGAGCTCGTCAACGAGAAGAAGCTCGAGGGCATCAGCCACATCCAGGACGAGAGCGACAAGTCCGGCATGCGCGTGGTGATCGAGCTCAAGCGCGGCGAAGTGCCCGAGGTGGTGCTCAACAACCTGTACAAGCAGACGCAGCTGCAGGACACCTTCGGCATCAACATGGTGGCGCTGGTCGACGGACAGCCCAAGCTTTGCAACCTGCGCCAGCTGGTGGAGATCTTCCTCGACCACCGGCGCGAGGTCGTCACGCGCCGCACGGTCTACGAGTTGCGCAAGGCGCGCGAGCGCGGCCACGTGCTCGAAGGCCTGGCGGTCGCGCTGGCCAACATCGACGAGTTCATCGAGACCATCAAGACCTCGCCGACGCCGCCGGTGGCCAAGGCGGCGCTGATGAGCAAGGGCTGGGATTCCTCGCTGGTGCGCGAGATGCTGGCGCGTGCGCAGGACCAGGCGCCCGGCGGGCGTGACGCCTTCCGGCCCGAAGGCCTGCCGGTGCACTACGGCCTGCAGTTCGACGGGCTGTACCGCCTGTCGGACGAGCAGGCCAACGAGATCCTGCAGATGCGCCTGCAGCGCCTCACCGGCCTGGAGCAGGACAAGATCATCAACGAGTACAAGGAGGTGATGGAGCGCATCGCCGACCTGCTCGACATCCTGACCAAGCCCGAACGCGTGGTGCGCATCATCGGCGACGAGTTGACGGCGCTGCGCGAGGAGTTCGGCCAGACCAAGATCGGCGCGCGGCGCAGCGTGATCGAGCGCAACGTGCAGGAGCTGCTGACTGAAGACCTGATCGCGCCGCAGGACATGGTGGTCACGCTGAGCCACACCGGCTACGTGAAGAGCCAGGCGCTGTCGGACTATCGCGCGCAGCGCCGCGGCGGCCGTGGCAAGCAGGCCGCGGTGACCAAGGAAGACGACTGGATCGACCAGCTCTTCATCGCCAACACGCACGACTGGATCCTGTGCTTCAGCAACCGGGGCCGCGTGTACTGGCTCAAGGTGTGGGAGGTGCCGCAGGGCTCGCGTTCCAGCCGCGGCAAGCCGATCGTCAACATGTTCCCGCTCACGCCCGACGAGAAGATCACCGTCGTGCTGCCGCTGACCGGCGAGTTCCGCAGCTTCCCGGCCGATCACTACGTGTTCATGACCACCGCGCTCGGCACGGTGAAGAAGACCGCGCTCGACGAGTTCAGCAACCCGCGCAAGGCCGGCATCATCGCGGTGGACCTTGATCCGGGCGACTACCTGATCGGCGCCGCGCTCACCGACGGCAAGCACGACGTGATGCTGTTCTCCGACGGCGGCAAGGCGGTGCGTTTTGACGAAGACGACGTGCGGCCGATGGGGCGCCAGGCGCGCGGCGTGCGCGGCATGATGCTCGACGACGGCCAGCGCGTGATCGCGATGCTGGTCGCAGACCGCGACGAGACGCTGAGTGGGGCCGACGGATCGGCACGCACCAGCGTGCTCACCGCCACCGAAAACGGCTTCGGCAAGCGCACACCGATCAGCGAGTACACCCGCCACGGTCGCGGCACCAAGGGAATGATCGCCATCCAGCAAAGCGAGCGCAACGGCCGCGTGGTGGCGGCCACGCTGGTGCGCCCCGACGACGAGATCATGCTGATCACCGATCGCGGCGTGCTGGTGCGCACGCGCGTGGCTGAGATCCGCGAGCTGGGCCGCGCCACGCAGGGCGTGACGCTGATCGCGCTGGACGACGGCGCCAAGCTCTCCGGGTTGCAGCGCATCGTCGAGAACGACGCCAACGGCGAGGGCGAGGAGGCCGACCCGACCGACGCCGAACCGTCGGCCTGATTCAAGCGCCGCGGCAGACTTGGCGACCGACGGCGCCGCGCGGGGCACGCGGCGTGCAAGAATTCGTGTCGTTCCATGCCCGAGGCCCCTCCCAACCCCGAATTGCTGGCTTTGCGCGATCGCATCGATGCGGTCGACCGCGAGGTATTGGCCGCGTTGAACCGCCGCGCCGCGCTGGCCCAGCAGGTGGGCGAACTGAAGAAGCAGGAAGGTTCGGTGGTGTTTCGCCCCGAGCGCGAGGCGCAGGTGATCGATGGGCTGAAGGCGCAGAACAAGGGGCCGCTGGCGCCCGACAGCATCGCGCCGATCTGGCGCGAGATCATGTCGGCCTGCCGCGCGCTCGAGACGCCGTCGCGTGTGGCCTACCTGGGACCGGCGGGCACGTTCAGCGAAGAAGCAGCACTGGGCTACTTCGGCTCGTCGATCGTTCGTGTGCCGTGCGCCAGCTTCGACGAGGTGGTGCGCGCCACCAGCGCCGGTGCGGCCGATTTCGGCGTGGTGCCGGTCGAGAACAACACCGAAGGCGTGGTCGCGCGCTCGCTCGACCTGTTCCTCACGATGCCGCTGTTCATCATCGGTGAGACCAGCCTGATCGTGCGCCACAACCTGCTGCGCAGGACGAACACGATGGCGGGCATTCAGGGCGTGGTGGCGCACCCGCAGGCGCTGGCGCAGTGCCATGGCTGGCTCAGCCTCAACCTGCCCGAGGCCGAGCGCCGTCCCGTGGCGAGCAACGCCGAAGGGGCGCGCCTGGCCGCACAGGACGCCGCGCTGGTGGCGATCGCCGGCACGCGCGCGGCGGCCGAGTTCGGCCTGCACGTGCTCGCGCCCGCGATCCAGGACGAGGCGCACAACCGCACGCGCTTTGCGATCCTCACGCATCCCGATCGCCATCCCGCGCCCAAGCCATCGGGCCATGACTGCACCAGCCTCGTCGTGTCGGTGGAAAACAAGCCGGGCGCGGTGCACGACATGCTGGTGCCGCTGAAGCGACACGGCGTGTCGATGAGCCGCTTCGAGTCGCGTCCGGCCCGCTCGGGCCAGTGGGAGTACTACTTCTACATCGACGTCGAGGGCCATCCCGACGATCCCAAGGTCGGCGGGGCGCTGCGCGAGTTGCGCGAGGCATGCGCGTTCTTCAAGGTGCTCGGGGCCTACCCGATCGACACCCATTGAGATGTTGACCCCCGAGCTCACTTTCTTGGCTGCGGCCGGCACTTGGGAGGGGCCCAGCGCCGACTGACATGGCATCCGGCCAAACGATGTTCACCCAACTCGGCGTCATCGGCTGCGGCCTGATGGGCGGCTCATTTGCGCTGGCGCTCAAGCGCGCCGGGCTGGTCAAGCGCGTGGTCGGCTACAGCAAGTCGCCCTCCACCACCGACCGGGCCAAGCGCATGGGCGTGATCGACGTGGCTGCCGAGTCGGCGCTGCTCGCGGTGAGCGGCTCCGACATCGTGCTGATCGCGGTGCCGGTGTCGGCCAGCGAGGTCACGTTCAAGGCCATCCGCCACTTGGTGGAGCCCAACGTGCTGTTCATGGATGTGGGCTCGACCAAACGCGACGTGGTCGATGCCGCGCGCCGCGTGCTGAAGGATCGTGTGCCGGCCTTCGTGCCCGCGCATCCGATCACCGGCAAGGAGGTGGCCGGCGTCCACAACGCCGATGCCGCGCTCTATGCCGGCCGACAGGTGATCCTCACGCCGCTGCCGCAGACGTCGCCTGAACTGGTGCAGAAGGCCACCGATGTGTGGGCCGCGATCGGCGCGCAGGTGCTGCGCATGACGCCGGAGAACCACGACGCCGCGTTTGCCTCGGTGAGCCACCTGCCGCACCTACTGGCGTTCGCATACTTCAGCGCCGTGGTCAACCAGCCGGCCGGGCGCGATTTTCTTTCGCTGGCCGGGCCGGGCTTTCGCGACTTCACGCGCATCGCGGCCAGCGACCCGGCGATCTGGCGCGACATCCTGATGGCCAACCGCGAAGAGATCCTCAAGCAGTCCGCACGCTTTCGCCACACGCTCGATGCGCTGGAGCACGTGATCAAGAGCGGCAACGCGGATGCGCTGGAAGACCTGATCCGCAGCGCCGCAGAAGCACGCGCAGGATGGCAACTCGGCGGCCCGCGCGGCGGCAACAAGTCCTGAGCTCAAATGGCCCGCTGGCTCGCTGCGCTCGCGTCCCCCCGCGGGGAATCAGGCCCCTTCGGGCGGCCGTGCGGGGCCTGAGCGCTGGCTTCGAGCGCGCCCGCGTCCATGTTCGACATTCCCCACCTCGATGTGCCGCCGTTGCGGCGTGTGGCTGGCACCGTGCGGCTGCCCGGCTCCAAGAGCATCTCCAACCGCGTGCTGCTGCTGGCCGGCCTCAGCGAAGGCATCACCGAGATCCATGACCTGCTCGATTCCGACGACACGCAGGTCATGCTCGAAGCGCTGCGCCAGATCGGCTGCGGCGTGGCCGGCGATGGAGCCGTCACCCAGGTGCGCGGCATCGGCGGCCGGCTCCGCACCGCGGCGCAACGCCTCGTGCTGCACCTGGGCAACGCCGGCACCGCGATGCGACCGCTGGCGGCGGCGCTGGCGCTGCTGGTCACGCGCGACGGCGGCGAGATCGAGCTGCGCGGCGTGGCGCGCATGCACGAGCGGCCGATCGGCGACCTGGTCGACGCGCTGCGCCAGCTCGGCGCACAGGTCGAATACCTCGGCCACGATGGTTTTCCGCCGCTGCTGCTGCGCGGCCAAGCCGGCGGCGCCGTTCACACCGGCGCGCCGATCCGCTTGCGCGGCGACGTGTCGAGCCAGTTCCTCACGGCGCTGCTGCTGGCGCTGCCGCTGGCCGGCGGTGCCCAGCCCATCGTCATCGAAGTCGATGGCGAGCTGATCTCCAAGCCCTATGTCGAGATCACGTTGGCGCTGCTGCAGCGCTTCGGCATCGTCGTGCAGCGCGACGGCTTCGAGCGCTTCACGATCCCGGCCGGCAGCCGTTACCGGGCGCCGCAACGCATCCATGTGGAAGGTGATGCCTCGTCGGCGTCCTACTTCATCGCCGCCGGCGCGATCGCCGGCGTGGAGGCGCCGCTGCGCATCGAAGGCGTCGGTCTCGACTCGATCCAGGGCGACATCCGCTTCATCGATGCGGCGCAGGCGATGGGCGCGCGCGTGACCGGCGGCCCCGGCTGGATCGAAGTGCGGCGAGGGGCATGGCCGCTGCAGGCGGTGACGCTCGACTGCAACCACATGCCCGACGCCGCGATGACACTGGCCGCGATGGCGCTGTACGCCAGCGGCCGCACGCGGCTCACGCACATCGGCAGCTGGCGCGTGAAGGAGACCGACCGCATCGCCGCGATGGCCGCCGAGCTGCGCAAGCTCGGCGCCACCGTGGTCGACGGGGCCGATTTCATCGAAGTGGAACCGCCCGCGTCGCCGGATCGCTGGCGGCGCGCCGCGCTGCACACCTACGACGACCACCGCATGGCGATGTGCCTGTCGCTGGCGGCATTCAACCCACTGGCCGGCGGGCACGTGCCGGTGCGCCTGCTCGATCCGCGCTGTGTCGGCAAGACCTTTCCCGATTACTTTGAAACGTTGTTCGGCGTGGCCTCCACCGACACGCCCGACATTCCGGTGATCACCGTCGACGGCCCCACCGCCTCGGGCAAGGGCACGCTGGCCTCCACCGTGGCGGCGCGCCTCGGCTGGCACCAGCTCGACTCCGGCGCGTTGTACCGCGCCACCGCGCTGGCCGCGATGCGACGCGACGTCGCGGCCGACGACGCCGACGCGCTGGGGCGCGTGGCGGCGTCGCTGGCGCTGCGCTTCGAGGCCGACACCGTGTGGCTTGACGGCGCCGACGTCACGCTCGCACTGCGCCACGAAGAAGTCGGAAAGCTCGCGTCGCACGTCTCGGCGCTGCCTGCGGTGCGCCAGGCGCTGCATGCGCTGCAGCTGTCGTTCCGCCGCGTGCCCGGCCTGGTGGCCGACGGACGCGACATGGGCACCGTGGTGTTCCCCGACGCATCGCTCAAGGTGTTCCTCACCGCAAGCGCCGCGATGCGCGCCGAGCGGCGGCTTAAGCAATTGATTTCAAAGGGCATTTCCGCTACACTGCCCGACCTTCGCGCCGAGCTCGAGGCGCGCGACGCACGCGATGTGAACCGCGCCGTCTCGCCTCTCAAGCCCGCGCCGGATGCGCTCCAACTCGACAACTCGTCGCTCACGATCGAACAGTCCGCCGATCGGGTGCTGCAGTGGTGGAACGAGCGCTACGTCTTCGACTGAAACGCCACCGCGGCACCTCGGTCTGAGGCATCTTCCAGGACCGCAGAGGTCGACAGGCTGCGCTCGCAGCGTCGATCCGAGCGGATGTTCAACTCAACCCCGCAACTTCGGTTGCAAGGCCGGTCGACCCGCATCGCATCCATCGTCCCGGCCGCTAGGAAAGCATTCATGCCACAAACCCAAACCGCCACCGCTTCGGGCGGCGAATCGTTCGCCGCCCTGTTTGAAGAATCGCTCAAGCGCAGCGAGATGCGCGCCGGCGAGGTCATCACCGCCGAGGTGGTGCGCATCGACTTCAACTACGTGGTGGTCAACGCGGGCCTCAAGAGCGAGGCCTATGTTCCGATCGATGAATTCAAGAACGACCAGGGCGAAGTCGAGGTCCAGGTCGGCGACTACGTTTCGGTGGCCATCGATGCCATCGAGAACGGCTACGGCGACACCATCCTGTCGCGCGACAAGGCCAAGCGCCTGGCCTCGTGGCTGGCGCTGGAGACCGCGCTCGAGTCGGGCGACTTCGTCAGTGGCACCGTGTCCGGCAAGGTCAAGGGCGGCCTCACGGTGCTGGTCAACGGCATCCGCGCCTTCCTGCCCGGCTCGCTGATCGACACCCGGCCGGTCAAGGACCTGACGCCGTACGAAGGCAAGACGCTCGAATTCAAGGTCATCAAGCTCGACCGCAAGCGCAACAACGTGGTGCTGAGCCGCCGCGCCGTGGTCGAGGCCAGCATGGGCGAAGAGCGCGCCAAGCTGCTCGAGACGCTGACCGAAGGCGCCATCGTGCATGGCGTGGTGAAGAACATCACCGAATACGGTGCATTCGTGGATCTCGGCGGCATCGACGGCCTGCTGCACATCACCGACATGGCCTGGCGCCGTGTGCGCCACCCGAGCGAAGTGGTGCAGGTTGGCCAGGAGCTGACCGCCAAGGTGCTGAAGTTCGACGCCGAGAAGAACCGCGTGTCGCTTGGCCTGAAGCAACTCGGCGACGATCCGTGGCACGGCGTGTCGCGCCGCTACCCGAGCGGCACGCGCCTGTTCGGCAAGGTGACCAACATCGCCGACTACGGCGCCTTCGTCGAGATCGAGCCCGGCATCGAAGGCCTGGTGCACGTCTCGGAGATGGACTGGACCAACAAGAACGTCGCGCCGAGCAAGGTCGTGAGCCTGGGCGACGAGGTCGAGGTGATGGTGCTCGAGATCGACGAGGACAAGCGCCGCATCAGCCTGGGCATGAAGCAGTGCAAGGCCAACCCGTGGGAAGAGTTCGCGGGCAACGTCAAGCGCGGCGACAAGGTCAAGGGCCCGATCAAGTCGATCACCGACTTCGGCGTGTTCGTGGGCCTGGCGCAAGGCATCGATGGCCTGGTGCACCTGTCGGACCTGAGCTGGAACGAGCCGGGCGAGACCGCGGTGCGCAACTACAAGAAGGGCCAGGAGGTCGAGGCCATCGTGCTGGGCATCGACATCGAGCGCGAGCGCATCAGCCTGGGCATCAAGCAGCTCGACCAGGATCCGTTCACCAGCTTCGTCACACTCAACGACCGCGGCGCGCTGGTCAGCGGCAAGGTCAAGACGGTGGACCCGCGCGGCGCCGAGATCCAGCTCACGGCCGACGTCACCGGCTACCTGCGTGCCAGCGAGATCAGCCGCGATCGCGTGGAGGATGCGCGCAACGTGCTGAAGGAAGGCGACGAGGTCAACGCGATCATCGTGAACGTCGACCGCAAGGCGCGCTCGATCCAGCTCTCGATCAAGGCCAAGGACGCGGTCGACCAGCAAGAGGCGATGCAGCGCCTTGCGCAGAGCAACGAGCGCGAGACGGCCGGCACCACCAGCCTCGGCGCGCTGCTGCGTGCCAAGCTCGACAACCGCGACGGCAACCCCTGAGCGTTACTGAGATGCTCGAACCCGCGGCCGATGACGACACGCCGTCGCCCGGCCGCGGACGCGCGCGCGCGGAACACGCGATGACCCGATCCGATCTGGTGGCCAAGCTCGCCGAGCGCTTTGCGCAGCTGACGCAGCGTGACACCGAGTTCGCGGTGAAGACGATCCTCGATGCGATGACCGACGCGCTGGCGCGCGGCCATCGCATCGAGATCCGTGGCTTCGGCAGCTTCTCGATCAACCGGCGCCCTCCCCGCGTGGGGCGCAATCCGCGCAGCGGCGAGCAGGTGACGATCCCGGAAAAGCTCGTGCCGCACTTCAAGCCGGGCAAGGCGTTGCGCGAGTCGGTCGACCGCCAGCTGCCCGCAACCGCGCAGCCCGGCGACGACTGAGGCGCGCGCCTCGTCGGCGAGGCGGTCCTTAGAATGCGCGGCGATGCGCATCTTCACCTGGCTGATCCGCGCCTTCATCTTCTTCACGCTGTTTGCCTTCGCGCTCAACAACCAGCACGAGGTGATCGTGCATTGGTTCTTTGGTGCGCAGTGGCAGGCTCCGTTGGTGATCGTGGTGCTGGCGGCCTTCGGCGCCGGACTCGCGCTCGGCGTGCTGGCGATGGTGCCGCGCTGGTGGCGGCATCACCGCATGAACCAACGGCAGTCGCGCACCCCGCCGGCACCGACGCCGGCCGTGCCGGAGCTGACGACGGCCACGCCGTCCGAGATCGCGTTGGCGCAGCCGCCGCGCGAAGGGCTGTAGCGCAGAGACATGGATTTCGATCTGCAATGGCTGCTGATCGGCCTGCCGATCGCCTTTGCCTTCGGCTGGATCGCCTCGCGCATCGACATCGGCCAATGGAAGCGGGCGCAGCGCGAAGCGCCCAAGGCCTACTTCCAAGGCTTGAACCTGCTGCTCAACGAACAGCACGACAAGGCGATCGACGCCTTCATCGAGGCGGTGCAGCGCGACCCCGACACCGCTGACCTTCACTTTGCGCTCGGCAACCTGTTTCGCCGCCGCGGCGAGTTCGAGCGCGCGGTGCGCGTGCACCAGCATCTGCTGCAACGCGCCGACCTGGGCGCCGCCGACCGTGCGCGCGCACAACACGCGCTCGCGCAGGACTTCGTCAAGGCCGGCCTGCTCGATCGCGCTGAACAGGCCTACCGCGAGCTCGAGGGCACCGACTTCGACATCGAATCGCGCCTGGCGCGGCTCTCGCTCGCCGAACGCGCGCGCGATTGGCGCACCGCGGCCGAGGTCGCGGCCCGGCTCGAAGCCAGCGGCACGGGCTCGTACGCCAGCCGCATCGCGCACCACTGGTGCGAGCTGTCGCTGCAAGCCAGCGATGCCGGCGACCCCAACGGTGCCGCCGACGCGCTGCGCCGTGCGCGCGAAGCCGCCCCGCACGCGCCGCGCCCGCTGATCGTGGCGGCGCGCCTGGCTACGCAGAAGGGCGACGCCGCGGGTGCGTTTATGCACTACACCGAGCTGCTGCAGCACGCGCCGGGGCTGTTCCCCCTGGTGGCGAGCGACTACGCGACCGCGGCCATCGGCAGCGGCCAGGTCGAGGCGGCGCGCGCCACGATCGAGCGGCGCATGAAAGAGCAGCCCAGCGTCGACCTGTTGCACGCGATGCGGCTGCTCGACGGCGCATTGCCGACACAACCGACCGTGCCTGACGTCGGTGAGCGTGCGCAGTCACTGCTGCACGTTCAGCCGACGCTGTCGGCCGCTTTGGCGGTGCTCGATGCGCCGATGAACGGCAACGACGAACAGGCGCTGCGCGACGTGCGCGAGGCGGTGGCGCTGGCGGCGCGGCCGCTGCAGCGATATCGCTGCGCCGCCTGCGGCTTCGAGGCGCCGCAACACTTCTGGCAATGCCCCGGCTGCCTGAGCTGGGACACCTTCCCGGCGCAGCGCATCGAAGAGCTCTAAGGTAACGCGCGCTGCTGCTCCAGCAGCGCCAGCACTTGTTGCAGCGACGGCACCTGGCCCTTGCCGCCGATGCTGGCCACGCCCGCGCTGCCGACGATGCCGGCCAACCCGGGCTCGTGGTCGCAGTAGATGCCGATCGTCGGCCGCCCGAGCGCCGCGGCCAGGTGCGAGAAGCCGGTGTCCAGGCCCACGACGCGCTTGGTGGCCGCCAGCAACGACGCCATGTCGTGCACGTTGAGGAACGGCGGCACCTCGCCCTCGCAGCCGGCGGCGATGCGCTCGGCACGCACCTGCTCTTCTTCGGTGCCCCAGATCACCAGCGGCGACAGGCCCATCGCCTTGATGCGCTTGCCCACGGCGATCCAGCGCGCTTCGGGCCAGATCTTCTCCGGCCGGCTGGCGCACGGGATCAGCGCGGCGCTCGGGCTGCGCAACTTCCACGCGCCGGGCCCCGGTGCGATGCCGAACACCGGCGCATCGGTGGGCACCGGGTAGCCCAGGTGCGCGGCGGCCAGCCGGCGACACCGATCGATGGCATGCAACTGGCGCGGCACCTGGGCCTTGCGTGCATAGAACCAGGCCGCCAGCGGGTCGCGCGCGCTGGCGCTGTCGTAGCCCATCAACGGCCCGTTGGCCAGGCGCCCCCACAGCACGCTCTTGAGCAGCCCCTGCAGATCGAGCACGCAGTCATAGGCGCGCTCTCGCAGCTGCGCACGCAGCGCGCCCATGGCGCGCCAGGTGTCGCCGTCCCACAACTTGCGGCGCCAGCGCCGAAAGTTGAGCGGCAGCACACGGTCAACGCCCGGGTGCATGCGCGGGATCGCGGCGAACGACGCCTCGACCAACCACTCGATTTCCAGGTTGGGGATCGCACGACGCATGTCGTGCACCACGGGCAGCGCATGCACCACGTCGCCCATCGACGACATCTTGACGATCAGCACGCGCATGCGAATGCTCAGTCCGCTGGGCCGCCCCAAGCCGGACAGCACCCCCTCGGGGGGCGGCGAAGGCGCGCAGCGACGAGCGTGGGGGCCACCATGGCTTCAGCCGTGGCGCTGCTGACGCTCGGAAACCAGCGCCGGATTGAAGCGCGGGTCGTTGTACATCTTGAACTGGCGATACACCTTGAAGTGCGCGCGGCCGGCCCGCGCGTCGGCGAGCAGCGTGTCGAGGCAGGCGGCGAGATCGGCACGCTGCTGCTGCAGCCGCTCGAGCTTGCCGCGGCTGGACAGGCGATGCGCCTCGTCGACGTCGGTGCGCTCGGTCTGCGCGTGCATCGCGTGGATCTTCAGCGCCAGGATGGACAGCCGATCGATCATGCTGCCCGCGGTCTCGCTGTTCAGGCGCGAACCGGGCTTGACCGTGGACACCGGCGCGTCGGTGCGCGCCGACGCCGGATCGACCAGGCCGAGCGCGGTCAGCAGGAGCTCGTCGACCCGTTCGGTGGCGTCGTTGCGCGCCTGGTTGTAGCGGTCGATGGCGCGCTTGTTGGCGGCGATCTGGTCATCGCCCACTTGCGTGCGCCGCGCCAGGTCTTCTTCGGCCCACAGGCGGCAGTTGAAGCGGTGGTTGGTCTGGATCCACAACCACAGCGCATCGTCGCGCGGCGCCGGCTCGCTCGCCGGCCAGCCCGCGCTACTCAGCAATTGGTCGTGCAGCGCGGTCACGTCGGCAGCGGATGGAAGCGAGGTCTGCATGGGGTCGGGTGGCAGAATGGCCGGATGCCGATTATCCGTGCCTGAATGGAGCCGCGACCCCTGATCGTGCGGCTGCGCAACTGGGTCGGCGACGTGATCCTGGGTGTGCCGGCGCTGCATCTGCTGGCCTCGCATGGATACCAACTGCAACTGATCGGCAAGGGTTGGGCGCCCGCATTGCTGGCCGGCGAAGGCTGGCCGGTGCATGTGCGCGCGTCCACCTGGCGCGAGCGGGTGGCGCAATTGCGCCGGCTGCGCCACCAGGCGCGGGCGCTCGACAGCCGCTTCGATGCACGCGAGAACGCGCTGGTGCTGCCCACCTCGTTCTCCGGTGCGCTCGAGATGCGGCTTGCGGGCTTGCGAGCGGTTGGGTATGCGCAGGAGGCGCGCGGCTTCCTGCTCGCGCGCAGCGAGCCCATCACCTACGGCGGCCATGCGCTGGTGAGCTACTGGGAGCTCGCCTGCCGCCTGCTGCGCGTGGATCGGCCGCCGCCGGCATCCATCGGCCTGAAGCTGGCGCCGGCCGATGCCCAGCGCGCCGATGCGCTACTGCGCGAGCACGGTATTGAACCCGGCTTCGTCGTGATCTGTCCGTTTGCCGGCGGCACGTTCGAGAAGCTCGACAAGACCTGGCCCCACTTCCCCACGTTTGCGCGCCAGCTCGTCGCGGCTGGCACACAGGTGGTCGCCTGCCCCGGTCCCGGCGAAGAAGCGCTGCTGCGCGAACACTACCCCGGTGTGCTCGCGCTCGAGGGCGTCAAGCTCGGCGCGTACGGGGCGCTGTTGCAGCGCGCCGCGCTGCTCGTGTCCAACGACACCGGACCGGGACACCTGGCCGCCGCGGTGGGCACGCGCGTGATCAGCGTGCTCGGTCCCACCAAGCCCGAGCAGTGGGCGCCGTGGGGACCCACCGTCACGATCGTGCGGCGACCGCAGCCTGCGCAGCGCATCGAGTGGCCTACGGTCGAGGAAGTGATGACCCAGGCGCACGCGCAGCGGTCGGTGTCATGAACGAGCGCCACATCGGCTTGAGCTTCGGCCGGGTGGAACACTGGCACGACGGGCTCGGTGAGTTCTCGCGCCAGCTCGGCACGGAGCTGGCGCTGCGCGCCCAGGCGCTGCGCCGTGACCATGGCATCCATCTGCACTACCACCTGCCGCGGCGCTGGCATGGCCAGTTCGGGCGCGACGTGAACTACCTGTCTCTGCACACGCTGCAGCGTTTCTGGCATTGGCGCCCGGTGCGCTTTGCACTGTGGCATCGGCTGCACCAGCACATCCGGCTCCTGCCGCCGAGCGGGACGGCTGTGCGCGTGGAGACGGTGCACGACCTCAACTTCCTGCACCTGAAGTCGGGCTCCAAGCGGGAGCGCTACCTGGAGCGACTGGCACGGCGCCTCAGAGGCAGCGACGCGGTCGTCGCGATCACCCAGCACGTGGCCGGCGACATTGCATCGCACGTGCCGCGCCTGGGCACGCCGGTGACGGTGATCCACAACGGCGCCACCGACCTGACGCAGGCCAAGCCGCGCCCGGTCGAAGGCGTCGGCGAGCAGCCCTTTCTGCTGCACATCAGCCGCATGGCGCCCAGCAAGAACATCGAGGCGATCCTCGCGATGGCGGCGGCCTGGCCAGCCAAGCCCATCGTGCTGGCCGGCTCGACCAGCACCTACACCGGCGAGGTGCAGCGCATGGTGGCCGAGCGCAAGCTGCACAACGTGACCGTGCGGCTCGACCTGCACGAGGGGCAGAAGGCCTGGCTGTATGCGCACTGCCAAGGCTTCGTGTTCCCGTCGATCGCCGAAGGTTTCGGCCTGCCGCCGATCGAAGCGATGCACTTCGGCAAGCCGGTGTTCCTGTCGCGCCTGACCTCGTTGCCCGAGGTCGGCGGCGAGGTGGCGTACTACTTCGATTCGTTCGATGCGGTGGCGATGCGCGCGGTGGTCGAGGCCGGCCTGTCCGACCATCAGCACGCAGGCCGTGCCGAGGCGCTGGTGCAGCGCGCACGCAGCTTCAGCTGGGCACGCTGTGCGCAGTCGTATCTCAAGCTGTACCTGCAGCTCTTGACGCGGATGCATCAGCGCGCGTGATGCTCGACCTGCCCCACGTGACGCTGGTTTGCGTGGACACACGCGAGCCGACGTTCGCGCTGTGGGCGATGCGCCGGACGATGTCGGGCATCCGCTTCGGCGACGTGGTGCTGTTCACCGAAGCGGCGCGGCTGGCCGAACCGCCGGAGCATGCCCGCGTGGTCGACGTGCGAGTCGACACCATCGAGGCGTACTCGCAGTTCATGCTGCGTGGCCTCGCCGGACACACGCACACGTCGCACGTGCTGGTGATTCAGTGGGACGGGTTCGTCACGCACCCGCAGCGCTGGTCAGCCGACTTCCTGCAGTGGGACTACATCGGCGCGCGCTGGCACGACCGGCCACGCGATCAATCGGTGGGCAACGGCGGCTTCTCGTTGCGCTCCCGGCGCCTGTTGCAGGCGCTGCAGGACCCGCAGATCCGCATCAGCCACCCGGAGGACGTCTGCATCTGCTCGGAGAACCGCCTGTTGCTCGAGCAGCGGCACGGCATCCGCATTGCGCCGCCCGAGGTTGCCGAGCGCTTTGCCTACGAGCGGATCGCGCCCGACGGGCCGACGTTCGGCTTCCATGGCCTGTTCAACCTGCCGCGCGAACTGCCGCCGACGGAGCTGATGCGCTTCCTGCATGCCATGCCGGACGCGCTGGCGCGCAGCCTCGACGCCCACGATCTGTGCCGCCGCCTGATTCGCGCGGGCGAGCTGGCCGCCGCGGCCGAGCTGCTGGCCAAGCGACGGCGCCTGGGCATGCGCGACCGCCGCACCTGGCGGCTGCGGCTTCACTTGCAGTGGCAGCGCCTACGCGGCGGCGGCGCCTGACGGGCTGGGTGCCTGGGCCACGCTGACCTCGTACAGGCGTGCGGCACCTGTCTCGCAGCCCGGCACCGGCTGCCAGCGCAGACCCACGAGGTTGTCGCGCTGCGCATCGTCAAGCTGGGCATACACCCGATTGCTGCGCGCCACTTCGGACGAGGCGGCGAACACCAAGGCCATGGTTTCGCCGAAATAGAACGCGCGGTCGCGGCTGGCGAGCATCGACGCCTCCAGGCTGTGCCCATGGCCTTCCGCCACGCGGCAACCCTGGGGCAGCGCACCGCGTTTGGCCGCCACCGGGTGGCGCACGACCAGGGTACGTCGCGGATCGAGTCGCAGCCCCGTGATGATCTCCTGCGTACGCAACCCGGGGGACTCGATCAGCACGTGGTCCACATCGTCGAGCGGCAACAGCTGCAGGCGTGCTGCGGCGGCAAGCTGCAGCAGCGGCGTGTCGCGCCGCACGTCGAAGGCTGCAAGCCAGTCGGGCAGCACCGCGTATTCGGCGAAGGTGTGGTAGCGCGAGCGCGGGCTCAGCGCGTGCAGGTCAAAGTTGCGTGGCACTCGCCGGCGCGTGTCGAGGCCGTCATCGAGATAGGCCACCTGTCGTGCATGCCGTTGGGCCAGCGTCACGCGGCGGTTGAAGCGATGGTGCGGGATGTACAGGGTGTGGATGCATCGCAGGGCGGCCAGCCAGCGCAGCAGGCGCAACGACCAGATGCCGATCGCCACCGGCCACACACGCGGCAGCGCGGGCTTCGGCATGCGGCCGGGCTCGTACAGCAACAGCGCGCGCCGGCCGACGCCCGGCTTCACGCCGTGCAATGCGATGGTGTAGTTGACGAGGTTCGTGCAGACGAAGGCGTCGATCACGCTCACACGTGCATGCCGGACTGCGATCGCTCATGGGCGGCGTGCCAGACATCGGCCATGTCGGCATCCCAGTAGTCCTTGAAGCAAGGCGTGCCGAGCGTGAAGTGCAGCAGGTGGGCGCGGGGGTTGTTCTCGTATTCAGTGGTGAGCCAGTTCCACTCCAGCGGCAAGCTGCCGATCTCGCCGTCGTCGAGCCAGCTGAAGCGGTGCAGAAAGGCACCGGTCTGGTTCATCACGAAGTCGGGCTGCAGCTGGCGATGCTTGGCGTGGCCACAGTTCCACAGCACCACGCTCGACCAGTTCTTGCGGGGATAGTTCTGGTTCTTGTTGCCCAGGTACTTGGTCGTGGCCTTGGTCTGGTAATCATGCTTGACCACCATCACGGCCTTGCTGTCGTCGCGCATCGCCCACAGCTTGGCAATGTCCGTGCGGCAGATCATGTCGCCGTCGGCGAACAGTGCCCAGCCCTCGAAGTCGCACAGGAAAGGCGTGAGGAAACGCGAGTAGATGAACGTGTTGCTGCCGTCCTTGTGGGTCTCGGTGTACCCCGGCAATGAAGACAGCACCAGCGGCGTGAACGCAACCGGCACGCTGGCGGTTTCGAGCACGCTCTGGGTGAAGGTATGGAAGGCGACTGCCTCGCGCGGATCGAAGCCGACAAAGATGCGTATCACTCAAGTTTCCTTTCCGAGCCTGCCGACCGGCGGCGCAGCGGCGGCGGAATGCCGGTCGTGAACACGAGGCGCACGGTTCGGGCATCCATCCGTACGTGCCATGATATCCGGCACGCTTTCCCGAACATGACACGCCTCCTGCGCCAGCCCTCGCGAGCCGCGCTGTGCGCTTGCTTCATCGCGCTCGCGCCGGCGCTCTGCGCGGCCATCGAGGTCAATGCGGCGTCGCGCGCCGAACTCGAGCAACTCGGCGGGCTCGGCCCGTCCAAGGTCGAGCGCATGCTGCTTCAGCGCGAACGCAAGCCTTTTGCCGATTGGGCCGATCTGCAGCGACGCGTTGGCGGACTTGGAGCCAAGACGGCGGAGCAGCTCTCGCGTGAAGGCTTGACGGTCAATGGCCAACCCTATCGCGATTCCGCAGCGGCCTCGGCCCCGCGCTGAAGCGCTTGCATCAGTGCAGCGCGGCCCTCGCCTCGCCGACGATCGGCGCGGCGGCACGCTGCGCGCCCCAGCCGAAGAACGCCACCACCTCGTCGCGGCGCGCCAGTGCGTCGGCCTCGCCGAGCTCCATCAGCGCGCGCGTGTACGGCGCCTCGAACAGCAGGTAGCTGGCCAGCGCGGCGCCGCGCGCGTCGCGGCCCTTGCCGGTCACGCCCATGCCGCGCAGCATCGCGCGCACCGGCACCGGCAGCGTGTTCTGGTGGTCGGCGGCCAGGTCGTCGAGGCGCTGGCTCGGCGCGATCACCAGCACGTCAATCGGCCGCAGCGCGGTCTTGGCACGCGCGCCTTCGGGCAGCAGCGACAGCGTGTTGTTGATGCGTCGCATGCGTTCCACATCGACCGCCAGCGCGTCGAGGAAGATGTTCGACAGCGCGTGGCCGGCGATCTGCGCCAGGCTCGGGTAGGCCGCGTGGCTCTCCACGCGCCGCCCCGGCGGCTCGTGCATGCGTCCGGCGCCGACCACCAGCACCTTCTGCGAGCCCAGGTGCACCGCCGGCGAGATCGGCGCGGTCTGCCGCATGGAGCCGTCGCCGAACCACTCACTCATGCCGTCGAGCTCGATCGCTGCCGCCGGGAACACGAACGGGATCGCCGACGACGCGAGCAGGTGCGCGTGGTTGATGCGCCCCTGCACCGCGATGCGCTGCGAGCGCGTCCACGGCTCGATCGGCACCACCGCGTCGTAGAACGTCACGTGCAGCCCCGAGCTGTAGCTCGACGCGCTCACCGCCAGGCCATGCAGGTGGCGCGCACGCAGCATCAGGCGCAGCCGCGCCAGCGGCACCATGCGCTGCAGCAGCTCGGCCAGCGGCTGGTTGTCGAGCAGCGAGCGCGGGCGCGCGCGGCGCCAGCGCGCGATCAGCCACCCGATCGACAGCATCGTCAGCCATTGCGCGCCGCTGCGGATCACGCCGAGCGAATCGGAGCGGTACACCTGCTCGGCATGGAAGTCGCGCCACACCTGCGCCACGCGATCCACCGAGGCTTCGAAGTCGTCGGCGCCGCAGGCCAGCGCGGCGGCGTTGATTGCGCCGGCCGAGGTGCCGGCGATCACGCCGAACGGGTTGCGCTTGAGGTCGGCACCACACTCGCGGCGCATGCGCGCCAACGCACGCAGCACCCCCACCTGGTAGGCGGCGCGAGCGCCGCCACCGGTGAGGATCAGCCCGGCCAGCGGGGTCTCATACATGGCCGGCTACTGTAGCCAAGCCTGCGCCCGCGACGGCGAGCCGGCCCACGCATCGGCAGGTCAGTCGTGACGCTTGCCCTTGCCGTGACCGTTGCCATGACCTTTCCCGCGACCCCGGTCGTCGTCGCCGCGCCCGCGGCCGCGGTCGTCGTCGCCGCGGCCACGCCACTGTTCGCGCGGCTGCACGTGATGGTCATACCAATCGTGGCGCACGAAGTACACCGGCACGCCGCAGGCGTTGTAGTGACGGCAGTGCTTGCTCCAGTGCTTGCGGTGACCGGGCGGCACCCACATGTAGACCGGCTGCGGCTGGGCCACCACCACCGCAGGCCGCGCGATCACCACCGGCTGCGGCACGATCACCTGCGGCTGCGGAAAGCGACCGATGTCGATGCGGCCGTAGACCCCCGGCTGACTCACCTCCACCGACACGCCGACATCCGCGGCATGGGTGGCACCGGCCGACAGCGCCAGCATCGCTGCGCACAAGAGCAACTTGGACTTCATGGCGGAACCTCGTCGAAATGGGCGATTGTTCCAGCCTAACGCCGGCGGTCGCGTTGCGGGTGACCGCTCCGCCGTGTTGCTTACCGTCGATTACATTGGCGGGCTGCGCTCGCTGCTCGTGCGCGATCGCGGTGGCGCCGCCTGGACGTAGACGATCGGGTCCTCGCCGCCTACTCGTACACGATCGCGGCTTCGCCGCGATGGGCCACCGCTTTCCAGCGCTGCAGCGCATCGTCGCTGGGCCAGAAGCGGCCGTCTTCGCCGAGATCGAGCTTCAGCTCTGCGTCGGTGCGCTCGATGCGCAGGCGCACCGGCAAGCCGAGCAGCGTGCTGCCCTGCTCGCTCGCCACGCGGCGCACCGGCCACTGGCGCAGCAGCTCGTGCAGCGGCGGTACGGTGCCGTTGACGCTCACCTCCAGATAACGGCCGAAGCGCGCGCGCGCCCCGGCCAGATCCCACACCTGGGACACATTCAAGCGCAAGCCGCCGGAGAAACGATCGGGCTGCGCACGGCCCTGCACGACGAGCAACTCGTCTTCGCGCAGCAGGTCGCGCGTGGAGTCCAACAGTTCCTCGTTCACCACCGCCTCGATGCGCTCGCTCATGTCGTCGAGCTTGAAGATGGCGACGCGGCCGCGCTGGCTGTTGACCAACCGCAGGTCGCTCACCACGCCGGCCAGCAGCACCGGCTCGCGTGAATCGACCAGATCGGCGATCGCGCGCTTGGCGATGCGGCGCACCTCGGCCGCGAACTGCTCGAAGAGATGGCCCGAGTAGTAGAAGCCGAGCGCCGCCTTCTCGAACGACAGCCGTTCGCGCACACCGAATGGCTCGGCCGCCACCAGCGCCGGCTCGTGGGTCGACGCGGCGTGCGAGTCGCCAAAGTCGAACAGGCCGCCTTGCGACTGGTTGACCTCCTGCGTGTCGGCCCACTCGAACGCCAGGCCGATGCTGGCCAGAAGAGATGCCCGCCCCCACGCGCCTTCGGCGCTGCCCCCCGAGGGGGCTCGGCCCGCTTGGGACGGCCCGGCGCCGGCCGGCGCACGCTCCGCATGCAGCGCATCGAACGCACCGGCCTTGACCAGCGCCTCGACCGCGCGCTTGTTGACGCGCTGGCGATCGACGCGCGCGCAGAAGTCGAACAGGCTGCGGAACGCCCCGCCGTCCTCACGGGCCGCGACGATGGCCTCGATCGCACCCTGCCCCGTGCCCTTGACGGCGCCGAGCCCGTAGCGCACGCGTTTGGTCTCGACCGGCTCGAAGCGGTAGGTGCCGCGGTTGACGTCGGGCGGCTCGAATTCCACGTTGAACTGCTTGGCGTCGTCGATCAGCACCTTGAGCTTGTCGGTGTTGTCGATTTCCACGCTCATGTTGGCGGCGTAGAACTCAGCCGGGAAGTGCACCTTGAGCCAAGCCGTCTGGTACGCGAGCACCACGTAAGCGGCGGCGTGGCTCTTGTTGAACCCGTAGCCGGCAAACTTCTCCATCAGGTCGAACACTTCGTCGGCCTTGGGCTGATCGACGCCGTTTCGGGCCGCGCCGGCGCGGAACAGCTCGCGCTGCTTGGCCATCTCTTCCGGCTTTTTCTTGCCCATGGCACGGCGCAGCAGATCGGCCGCGCCGAGCGAGAAGCCGGCCAGGATCTGCGCGCCCTGCATCACGTGCTCCTGGTACACGATGACGCCGTAGGTGTCGCGCAGCAGATCCTCGAGCAGCGGATGCGGGTAGGTGATCGGCTCGCGGCCGTGTTTGCGCGCGCAGAATGACGGGATGCTGTCCATCGGCCCGGGCCGGTACAGCGCGTTCAGCGCGATCAAATCCTCGAGCTTGGAGGGCTTGGCATCGCGCAGCATGCCGATCATGCCGCGCGATTCGAACTGGAACACGGCTTCGGTCTGGCCGTTGGAAAACAGCCGGTACACGGCCGGGTCGTCGAACGGCACGCGCTCGAAGCTGAAGCCGGCATGCTCCGGATGCCGCGCGACGATGAAGTCCTTGGCCAGTTCCAGGATCGTCAGCGTCGCCAGGCCGAGGAAGTCGAACTTCACCAGGCCGATCGCCTCGACGTCGTCCTTGTCGTACTGGCTCACCGCCGAATCGCTGCCGGGCTGCTGGTACAGCGGACAGAAGTCGGTGATGCGGCCCGGCGCGATCAGCACACCGCCGGCGTGCATGCCGATGTTGCGCACCAGGCCCTCAACCTGCGTGGCCAAGGCGAGCAGCTCGGCCACCTCTTCCTCGGCGGCCTCGCGCTGGTTGATCTCGGGCGCTTCCTTGCGCGCGTAGATCACGCCGGGGTCGGGATCCTGCGGCACCTTGGCCAGCGTCACCGTCTTGCCCGGCGGCGCGGGGATCAGCTTGGCGATGGAATCGACATGGCCATAGCCCATGCCGAGCACACGCCCCACGTCGCGCAACGCGGCCTTGGCTGCCATCGTGCCGAACGTGGCGATCTGGCTCACCGCGTCGCGGCCGTAGCGCTGCTTCACATAGTCGATCACGCGATCGCGGTTGGCCTGGCAGAAGTCGATGTCGAAGTCAGGCATCGACACGCGCTCGGGGTTCAGGAATCGCTCGAACAGCAGGTTGTACTGGATCGGATCGAGGCCGGTGATGCCGAGCGAATAGGCGACCAGCGATCCCGCGCCCGAGCCGCGCCCCGGGCCGACCGGGCAACCGTGATCGAGAGCCCAGTTGATGAAGTCGGCCACGATCAGGAAGTAGCCGGCGAAGCCCATCTTGCGGATGGTGGCGATCTCGTACTCGAGGCGCTCGACGTAGCGCACACGTTGCCGGTCGCGCTCGGCTTGTTGCGGATACAGCGTGAGCAGGCGGCGCTCGAGGCCCTGGTGACTCAACCCGTGAAAGTACTCGTCGAGCGGCGAGCTGTCGGGCGTGGGAAAGTCGGGCAGTTGCGGCACGCCCAGCGTGAGCTGCAGATTGCAGCGCTGCGCGATCGCGAAGCTGTTGGCGATCGCCGACGGCACGTCGGCGAACAGCGCCTGCATCTGCGCCTGCGTCTTGAAATACTGCTCGCGCGTGAAACGCTTGACGCGCCGCGGATTGGCCAGCGTCTCGCCTTCGGCAATGCATACACGCGCCTCGTGCGCATCGAACTCCTCGGTGGCGGCGAACTGCACCGGGTGCGTCGCCACCACCGGCAGCGTGAGCTCGGCGGCCAGTGACACCGCCAGTCGCACCTGCGCCTCGTTGGTCGGCAAGCCGGCACGCTGCAGCTCGAGGTAGAAGCGGCCCGGATAGATCGCCGCCAGGCGCTGCGCCTGCGCCGACGCACGCTCGCGATCACCGGCCAGCAGGGCCGCGCCGACGGCGCCGCCATCGGCGCCCGAGAGCGCGATCAAGCCTTCATGGCACTCGGCCAGCCACTGCCACTTGACCCAGGCCTGCGCGCGCTGCACGTTGCCGGTCCATGCACGCGACAACAACTGGCACAGGTTGAGGTAGCCGGTGCGGTTGCACACCAACAGCAGCAGGCGCGTGGCTTGCTTGTCGGCAGGGTTGGCGGGCTCGAGCCACAGATCGACGCCGATCAGCGGCTTCACGCCCGCGGCGCGGCAGGCGCGATAGAACTTCACGGCACCAAAGAGGTTGCCGAGGTCGGTGATCGCCAGCGCCACCTGATGGTCGGCGCGCGCCGCGCGCACCGCGTCGTCGATGCGTAGCGTGCCGTCGACCACCGAATACTCGGTGTGCGTGCGCAGGTGGACGAAGGCCATGTCAGCGGCGCCCGGCCGCCCGAAGCCGTTGACGCACCCCCTCGGGGGGCAGCGAGCGAAGCGAGCATGGGGGCGAACACATGCGCACGATTGTAGGGAGCACGGCGCGGCATGACGCGCGACGGCTCCTACAATGCCGCCGATGGTCCGCTGGCTGCCGCGTCTCGTGGGCCTGCTGTTGATGGCCAGCGCGCTCGCGCTCGCGTTGTCGCGCGCGCCAGACCGAAGCGTGCAGTCGCTGGTGGCGCGCTGGGCGCCGCCGCCGTCGCAGTTCATCGATCTGCACGGCCAGCTCGTGCACCTGCGCGACGAGGGCCCGCGCGACGATGCGATGCCGCTGGTGCTGGTGCACGGCACGTCGGCGAGCCTGCACACCTGGGAAGGCTGGAGCGCGGCGTTGCGCCAACAGCGCCGCGTGATCACGTTCGACCTGCCCGGATTCGGCCTCACCGGTCCGTTCAGCGGCCGCTATGCGCAGTGGCACTACAGCGGCGACGAGCTCGCACGCTTCGTGCTCGAGCTGCTCGACGAGCTGAAGGTGCAGGGCTTCGCGCTCGGCGGCAACTCGCTTGGCGGCGAGGTGGCGTGGCGCGTCGCATCGCTGGCGCCGCAGCGCGTGCGCGCGCTGGTGCTGGTCGATGCGGCGGGTTACGAGCTGCGCAGCGAGTCGGTGCCGATCGGCTTCCGGATCGCCAACGTGCCGGGCATCAACCGAGCCTTCGAGTGGTGGCTGCCGCGCGGCCTGTTGGAGGCCAGCGTGCGCGAGGTGTATGGCGATCCATCGCGCGTGACGCCGGCGCTGGTCGACCGCTATTTCGAGATCACGCTACGCGAAGGCAACCGCCGTGCGCTGGTGCAACGTTTCCAGGCCCAGGCGGCGGATCTGCAATCGGTAGCGGCAAACGTGGAGCGCATCCGCGCGCTGAAGGTGCCCACGCTGCTGATCTGGGGCGCGCGCGATCGCCTGATTCCGCCAACACTCGGCAAGCGATTCGAGACCGACATCGCCGGCAGCCGCCTCATCGTGCTCGATGGCCTCGGCCATGTGCCGCAGGAGGAAGACCCGGCGGCGTCGGTGGCGCCGGTCAAGGCCTTCCTGAGCGCACGGGCCGAAACGCGCTAGACCTCCTGCCGCAGGATGCGCAGCACCTCGGACTTGAACTCGCGCCGGTACAGCACGAACACCACGAGCGCGGTGGCTGCCATGAAGGCCAGCGGCGAGACGAACCACGCGACGAGCGCGAACGCGAAGTAGTAGGCGCGCAGCCCGTCGTTGAAGGTCTCGGCCGCCAGCCCCAGCACGCGACCGGCGCGCTCGGCGTGGACCGTGCGCTCTGGGCCCTCGCCGAGCGCCTTGTGCTCCGGCGTGGCGCCGACCAGGATCGCGCCGAAGGTGTACTGGCGCAGGCTCCAGGTGAAGCGGAAGAAGGCGAACACGAACACGCCGGTCAGCAGCGCCAGCTTCAGATCGAAGATCAGCGTCGACGTGCGCGCGGCGAACGGGATCTCCCTGACCAGCTCGCTCGCCTTGTCGGTGGTGCCGAGCACCGCGAGCAGCCCGCCGATGATCAGGATGGTGGTCGACGCGAAGAACGACGGGCTCACCGACAGCGTCTGGATCACCGCGGCGTCGACGATGCGGTTCTCGCGCTGCGTGGCCTGCAGCATCCACTGGTTGCGCCAGCGGTTGGTGCTGGCCAGCACCGACGGCTGCACCGCCGCGCGCCGCTTGGCGAACATCGCGTAGCCGATCCAGGCGGCGAAGAATGCCACCAGCGCCAGCCAGTCGACCAGCGGCAGCAGCGCCAGCACGCGCATCAAGCCCTCCATCCCCGCACTTTAGGCGAGGTTGGACGGCTGGCATTGCCGCTCAGGGTGCGAGGTCGAACACCAGCACCTCGGCGCCCTTGCCGCCGGACAGCTCGAGCCGCTTCTCGTCGCGCAGCAGCGCGGCGTCACCGGCGCTCAAGCGCTGGCCGTTCACGTCGAGCTGACCGCGCGCCAGATGCACGTAGGTCAGCCGCCCCGGCTGCAACGCCACCTCGGCGGACTCGTCGCCGTCGAACAGGCCGGCGAGCAGTCGCGCGTCGGCATGCACGGTGACCGAGCCGTCGCGCCCGTCGGGCGAAGCCACCAGGCGCAGGCGGCCGCGCTTGTCGGCGGCACTGAACGCCTTCTGCTCGTAGCCCGGCTCGATGCCGCGCTCCGACGGCAGGATCCAGATCTGCAGGAAGTGCGTGGCGGCATCGCGCGCGGCGTTGAACTCGCTGTGCATCACCCCGCGCCCGGCGCTCATGCGCTGCACGTCGCCCGGCACGATGGTGGCGCCGTTGCCCATGCTGTCGCGGTGCGCCAGCGCGCCGTCGAGCACATAGCTCACGATCTCCATGTCGCGGTGGCCGTGCGTGCCGAAGCCGGTGCCCGGCGCAATGCGGTCCTCGTTGATGACGCGCAGGTTGCCGAAGCCCATGTGCGCGGGGTCGTGGTAGTCGGCGAACGAGAAGCTGTGCTGGCTCTTGAGCCAGCCGTGGTCGGCCTGGCCACGGTCCGCGGATTTGCGCAAGGTGATCATCGAGCAGTTCCCTTCATCTGAATGAACAAGACTGTAGGAGCCGTTACCGACGGAAAGTCTGCATGCCGTTCGCAGCCGGCGTTCAAATATGATGAAGCCTGAAGTTGGGGCCTCGGCTGGAGGGGATTAGAGCGTGCATCGATGAGCTTTGCGCGGCGTGATGCGTTGACGCCCGAGGCGCTGGGCATGATCGACACGATCGCGCGCGCCGGCAGCTTTGCCGCCGCGGCGCGCGAGCTGGGCAAGGTCCCGTCGGCCCTCACCTACAACGTGCGCCAGCTCGAAGAGGCGCTCGACGTGCTGCTGTTCGACCGCAGCTCGCGCCAGGCCCAGCTCACCGCGGCCGGAGAGGAACTGCTCGAGCACGGCCGGCGCGTGTTGGGCGAGATCGACACGCTGGCCAACCGGGTGCGCCGCGTCGCCACCGGCTGGGAAGCCAGCCTGACGATTGCCGCCGACGGCATCGTGTCGCGCCTGACGCTGTTCGAGTTGGTCGAGAGCTTCTACTCCCAGTGCCCTCAGGAAGGCGCCGGCACCCAGCTGCGGCTGCGCACCGAGGTGCTCACGGGCGTGTGGGAAGCGCTCGTGACCGGCCAGGCCGACCTGGCGATCGGACTCACCGGGGATGTCGGGCCGCACAAGAACATCGAGATGCGGCCGCTCGGCGAGGTCCAGTTCTTGTTCGTCGTGGCACCGCACCATCCGCTGGCCGCGCTCGACGAGCCGCTGTCGGACGAGGTGATCCAGCGGCATCGCGCCATCGCGGTGGCCGACTCGGCGCAGCGGCTGCCGCCGGCCACTTACAACCTGCTGGGCGGCCAAGACGTGCTCACCGTCGCATCGATGCAGGCCAAGCTGGAGGCGCTGTTGCGCTGCCTGGGGTGCGGCTTCCTGCCCGAGCCGCTGGTGCGCACGCACATCCGCAACGGCCTGCTGGTGCCCAAGCGCGTGCAACGCCGGTCCCCGCGCCCGCGCATGGGCTATGCATGGCGCGCCGATGCGGTGAGCAAGCCACGCAGACCGCCGCACGGCCTGGCGCTGCGGTGGTGGCTGAACCAGCTCGAGAGCGCCACCACGCGCCGTGCCTTGCTGGAACGCCATCTCGGCCTGCCGGCCGACGTGGATTGACATGACTTGTCGCCTCGAGAGCCGCTGAGATGGCATCCTACGTGGGCCGCTTCGCCCCCACGCCGTCGGGCCCGTTGCACGACGGCTCGCTGGTGGCTGCGCTGGCGAGCTGGCTCGACGCACGCGCACACGGCGGCCGGTGGCTGGTGCGCATCGAGGATCTCGACACACCGCGCAACGAACTCGGCGCCGAGCAGATCATCCTCGGCCAGCTTGCCATCTGCGGGCTGGTGAGTGACGAAGAGCCGCTGGTGCAGTCCACCCGCATCGCGGCCTATGAAGAGGCGCTGGTGCGGCTCGCCGAGGCCGGCCAGGTCTATCCGTGCGGTTGCAGCCGGCGCGAGGTCGAGCAGGTGCTGGTCACGCTCGGTTTCCTGCAGGAGCGCGACGAAGAGCGCGTCTACCCCGGCACCTGCCGGGCCGGGCTGCGCGGCAAGCCGGCGCGCTCGATGCGCTTGCTCACCGTGCTCGGCAGCGAGGACATCACGATCCGCTGGAGCGACCGGCGTCTGGGGCGCCAGCGCCAGAACCTGGCGCGCGAGGTGGGCGACTTCGTCGTCAAGCGCGCCGACGGCATCTTCGCCTACCAGCTCGCGGTGGTGGTGGACGACGCGTTCCAGGGCATCACGCACGTCGTGCGCGGTGAAGACCTGGCCGACAACACGCCGCGGCAGATCCACCTCCAGCGCCTGATGGGTCTGCCGGAACCGGCGTACCTGCACACGCCGCTGGTGATGGGCGCCGACGGAAACAAGCTGTCCAAGCAGAACGGTGCCACCGCGCTCGACGTGAGCGACCCGGTGGCGGCGCTGCAGAAGGCCGCCGCGGTGCTGCAGCTGCCGCGCATCGAAGCGCTGTCGGTCACGGAGTGGCTGTCGGCAGCCACACGGGCCTGGGGGGCGCGCTGGATCTCCTGATCCAGGGCCGCCGGGCCGACTGCTACACTGCGCGCCCGGTCGGCAGTCCACCGAGGCGTTGCCGCATGGCCCGATGGGCCATGAGCTGAACCTGCCACACGACCCGAACCGTTCGTTTGCGAAGTCGAAACCCGCACGCGTCCCTGTCGCGGCAAGACGGCAACCCCCGCCAACCCCTCGCCGGGGTCTGCCCAGCGTCGCGTGCTGCTTGGAGGCTTCGATGACACGAACCGTCATCCCGATGACCGTGCCCGACCTGTCGGGTTTTGCGCGCAGCTTGCGCCGCTCTCTGACCGAACACCTGGCTCAGCATGCCGCGCTGCCGACGCACCAGGCGCTGTTGAACCACATCGCACGCGCCGCCGGCCAGCGCAACCTGCAGGCACTGCAGGCGCAGGCGCCCAGGCGCGCTGCGTTGCCGCATGTGCCATCGAAGGCTGCGAGTCCGCTGAGCGCGGCGGCCACCAAGGCACTGGGCTCGTTCGACCAGTCGGGTCGCATGAGCCGATGGCCGCACAAGTACTCGGTGCAGCGACTGGCCCTGTGGGTGCTGTGGATGCAGTTCGAGAGCCGCCGCGTCTACACCGAGCGCGAGGTCAATGCGGTGCTCAAGGCCTGGCACACCTGGGGCGACCACGTGACCTTGCGCCGCGAGCTGATCAACGATCGCCTGCTGACACGCAAGAGCGATGGCTCGCAGTACCGTAAGCTGCCGGCGCGGCCGGATGAAGAGGCGCGCGCGTTGATGGCGGCGTGGCGCGCGCGCACAGGCGCCTAGGTCAACCAGTGGGCGCGGTAATGCAGCAGCTCGTCGATCGACTCGTGCACGTCGGCCAGCGCCGTGTGCGCCTGGTTCTTCACCACGCCTTCGAGCAGCGCCGGCTTCCAGCGCCGCGCCAGCTCCTTGAGGGTGCTGACATCGAGGTTGCGGTAGTGAAAGAACGCTTCCAGCTTGGGCATGTGGTTGGCGAGAAAACGCCGGTCCTGGCAGATGGTGTTGCCGCACATCGGGCTCTTGCCGGGCGCCACGTACTGGCGCAGCCATGCGACCACGGCGCTCTCGACCGTCGCCTCGTCGTACGGCGATGCCTTGACGCGGTCGATCAGCCCGCTCTTGCCATGCGTGCTCTGGTTCCACGCGTCCATCGCCGCCAGCGTGGCGTCGCTCTGGTGCACCGCGAACACCGGGCCTTCGATGCGGCGCGTGACTTGCGGATCGGTGACCACCACCGCGACTTCGATGATGCGATCGCGTTCCGGCGACAGCCCGGTCATCTCGAGGTCAATCCAGACCAGGTTCTGGTCGCTCGGCGCGAGCGCGCCAGGGTCTTGTGCAGCGGCATTCATGGCGGCATTGTGTCGGATTCCCCGAAGAAGCCGCGGCGCGACTCTGTATTCGTCGTCACCCTACACTTCGACCGATGGAGCCGCATCCGCTGACCTGGCTGTTCGCCGTTGCTTTGCTGGCATCGCTGGCCACCAAGCTGTGGCTGGCGACACGGCAGATGCGTCACGTGGCCGCGCACCGCGATGCGGTGCCGGCTGCGTTTGCGCAGCGCGTGCCGCTGCAGGCGCATCAACGCGCCGCCGACTACACCATCGCCAAGGCGCGCTTCGGCCTGCTGACCACGGCGTTCGCCGCCGCCGTGCTGCTCGGCTGGACGCTGCTCGGTGGCCTCGATGCGCTGAACGGCGCCGTGCGCGACGCGGTGCAGCCGCGCTGGGGCGACATGGCCTACCAGCTGACGCTGCTCGCAACATTCGTGCTGATCGGCGCGCTGCTCGACCTGCCGTTCGAATGGTGGAGCACGTTTCGCATCGAGCAGCGTTTCGGCTTCAACCGCAGCTCGGGGCGGCTGTTCGCCGTCGACCTGTTGAAAGGCCTGCTGCTGAGCGCCGTGCTCGGGCTGCCGCTGGCGGCGCTGGTGCTGTGGATCATGTCCCGCACCGGGGGCTGGTGGTGGTTGTGGGCCTGGGGTACGTGGACCGCGTTCGTTCTGCTGATGCAGCTGATCTATCCCACGCTGATCGCGCCGCTGTTCAACAAGTTCGAGCCGTTGCGTGACGAGACCCTGGCCGCGCGTGTGCATGCGCTGATGCAGCGCTGCGGGTTTGCCGCCAAGGGCTTGTTCGTGATGGACGGCAGCCGGCGTTCGGCCCATGGCAACGCCTACTTCACCGGCCTGGGGGCGTCCAAGCGCGTGGTGTTCTTCGACACGCTGCTGTCCACGTTGTCGCCGGGCGAGGTGGAAGCGGTGCTGGCGCACGAGCTCGGCCACTTCAAGCGCCGCCACGTGCTCAAGCGCATGGTGACGACCTTCGCGCTGAGCCTGGCCGGCCTCGCGCTGCTCGGCTGGCTGGCCACGCGCAGTTGGTTCTACAGCGGACTCGGCGTGTTGCCCAACCTGTCGGCCCCCAACGACGCGCTGGCCCTGTTGCTGTTTGCGCTGGCGCTGCCGGTGTTCGGTTTCTTCGTGTCACCGCTGGCTGCCTTGCTGTCGCGGCGCCACGAGTTCGAAGCCGACGCGTACGCCTGCGCGCAGGCCAGCAGCGCCGATCTGGCCAGCGCGCTGATCAAGCTGCACCAGGACAACGCGTCGACCTTGACCCCGGACCCGCTGTACGTGCGCTTCTATTACTCGCATCCGCCGGCGAGCGAGCGGCTGGCGGCATTGCGGGCGCAGGCTGCGTGAGCCCGGCCCGGCCGCCCGAAGCGGCCCACCCCTCTCGCAAGGCCCCAGGGTGCACCCGTGATCGCTGACCCCTCGTGACCCTGCACAACGGCCTGGTGGTCGGTGCGCACGGCCGGCACTTCGTCGTCGAGACCGACGATCGGCGCCGCGTCCTGTGCCATCGCCGCGGCAAGAAGGTCGACTGCGTGGTCGGCGACCGCGTCGAATGGATGCCCACCGGCGACGGCGGCGTGATCGAAGACGTGCTGCCGCGCCGCAGCCTGCTGTGGCGCCAGGACCGCTGGCGCAGCAAGTCCTTTGCGGCCAACATCGATCGCCTGGTCGTGCTGGTGGCCGCGGTGCCCCCGATGGCCGAGTCGCTGTTGGCGCGGGCGCTGGTGGCGGCGGCCCATGCCGACATCGCAGCACACGTGCTGCTCAACAAGAGCGACCTGCCCGAGGCCGCCGCCGCCCGCCAGCGCCTCGAGCCGTACCGGCGCATGGGCGTGCCGGTGCTCGAGGTGTCGGTGAAGCGTGACCCCGCGGGTGCGCGGGCGCTGCTGCAGCCGCTGCTGTCGCGCGGCATCACGCTGCTGCTCGGCGCCAGCGGCGTCGGCAAGAGCACGCTGATCAACACGCTGGTGCCCGATGCCGCCGCGCAGGTGGGCGAGATCTCGGCGGCGCTCAATGCGGGGCGCCACACCACGACGACCACGTCTTGGTACTGGCTCGACCCCGCGCATGAGGCTGCCGTGCTCGACTCACCGGGCTTCCAGGAGTTCGGGCTGATGCAGGTGTCCCCGGAGAAGCTGGCCGGCCTGCTGCCCGACATCGCCGCGCATGCCGCGGCGTGCCGCTTCGTCAACTGCACGCACCGCAACGAGCCCGACTGTGCGGTGCGCGAGGCCACCGCGCGCGGCGAGGTCTCACCGGTGCGCTTGCGCTTCTATCAGGAGCTGTACGACGAGTTGGCGCAGCCGCGCTGGTAGCTACCCGATCAGGTTCGCCAGCGTCAGCAACGCCAGCAGCAGCATCCACAGCACCACCGAGCGCCACACGAGTCCCACCACGCTGTCGAGGTGGCCGGTCTGCGGATCGGTCCCGGGCGTGGAGCCGGCGGCGCTGGCGGCGCCGGGCGCGGCGCCGCTTTCAAACGTCTTGGAGCGGTCGGGGGTGACGCCCGGCGCGGCTTCGCCGCCGAGGCGCACACCCACCGCGCCGGCGGCTGCGGCGAGGATCACGCCCTCGTTGGCGTGCAGCCAGAGCCCGGCGTCGCGGCGCCAGCCATTGACCGCCTCTTCGAAATTCCCCACCACCGCGAAGCCGAACGCCGTCAGGCGCGCCGGCAGGTGATCGATGATCGCGAACAGGCGCTGCGACAGCCGCATCAGCGTGTCGTTGGCGGGTTCGCCTAGCGCCTTGCTCTTGAAGGTCCAATAGCGGCTTGCGAACTCGGCCATGCGGTACAGCACCGCGCCGGCAGGACCCAGGCCGAGCGCCGACACCACCACGAACCAGAAGAACACGCCGAACACGTGCCGGTGCGCGGCCAGCAGCGAGTGTTCGATGACGTGGCGCAGGAACTCGCTGCGCGGCAGCTCGCTGGCATCGAGGTGGCACCACTGCGCCAGCTGGCGCCGCGCACTGTCCTCGTCGCCGGCGTCGAGTGCCTTGCGGATGTCGGTGAAGTAGTGGCTGAACTGGCGAAAACCGAGCGTGAGGTAGAGCACCAGCACGCCGAACGCCAATGCGGCCAAACCGCTGTGCCAGGCCAGCCACACATGCACCAGCGCCGCGGCAGCGGCCGGCGTGACCACCGACACGAACCACACCACCCAGGCATGGCGCTCGCGGCCGGCGTCGAAGTGCCGCCCGGTCCAGCCGACCCAGGAGATGAGCCCGTCGTGCACCCAGTTGTCGCGCGGCAGCGGGCGCAGCTGCTCGATCATCAGCGCGAACAGGACGGCGAAGAAGCTCATCTTTCGCCGAATGATAACGAGCGCCCCTTGGCGCCCCGCGTTGGCGACCGCACGGTCGCAGTCAGCGCAAGAAGTGGTACAGGTTGCGGAGCATCGCCGCGGTGGCACCCCAGATGAAATACTCGCGCGGCCGGCCTTGCGCATCGATGCCGACCCACGGCATGGACAAAAACTGCCGCTTCACGCCTTCGTAGTCCATGGCATGGCGTTGGTGGTGCGCAGGCGTCATCAGGAAACGCAGCGGGACCTCGAAGGCTTCGGCCACTTCGAAGGCATCCAGCACGAGCTGAAACGGCGGCTGGATCAAGCCGACGATCGGCGTGACGACGTAGCTGCTGACGGTGGAATACGTGTTGAGCGGTCCGAGCACCTGCACGCGCTCGCGCGGCAGTCCGACCTCCTCGTGCGCCTCGCGCAACGCGGTGTCCACCATGTCGACGTCGCCCGGGTCGGCACGACCGCCGGGAAAGCTGACCTGGCCGGCATGATCGGTGAGGTGGTCGGTGCGGCGCGTCAGCAGCACGTGCAGGCCATCGTCGCGCTCGACCAGCGGCACCAGCACCGAGGCGGCCATCGGATCGCGCCATTGCGCGAACAGCTTGGCATCGCCGTGGAACTCGGGTGTCCAGGCCCTGTTTTCGGCAAACCGCCGGCGCAGCGCCTCGGCGGTCAGCACCTCGGCCGGCAAAGCCGGCAGATGGTCATCGACGCCGATGACCGGAAACTGCTTCGGATCGCGGATGCGAGGCGGTCGGACGCCCATACGCGGTGAACTGCCGGCCAGCTTTTGCGCTGCGCGCGAAAGCTCGCTCTCGCGCTATGCGCGCGCCGATCGCTGCACGCCCGGGTGAGCTGCGCTCACGCAAGCTTTTCTTTGATGCGCGCCGACTTGCCGGAGCGCTCTCGCAGGTAGTACAGCTTGGCGCGGCGCACGTCGCCGCGGCGCTTGACCTCGATCGACGCGATCAGCGGGCTGTAGGTCTGGAACGTGCGCTCCACGCCTTCGCCGCTGGAGATCTTGCGCACGATGAAGCTGGAGTTGAGCCCGCGGTTGCGCTTGGCGATCACCACGCCTTCGTAGGCCTGCACGCGCTTGCGGTTGCCTTCGACGACGTTGACGTTGACGATGACGGTATCGCCGGCGGCGAACGCGGGCACTTTCTTGCCGAGCCGGGACATCTCTTCCTGCTCGAGGGTGCGGATCAGGTCCACTGGAATCTCCGTAGCGATCGTGCCTTCCCCCTTGTTGCTCTTATAGGGCGGCAGAGGATCGAAAAGCCGCGGATTATAGCTTGAGCGACTTCAAGAAGGCTTCGTCGTGTGCGTCGAGGCGGCCCTGGTCGCGCGCCTTGGCGATCAGGTCGGGGCGGCGCAGCGCGGTGGCGCGCAGCGCCTGCTCGCGGCGCCAGCGCGCGATGTCGGCATGGTGGCCCGACAGCAGCACCTTGGGCACCGGGCGCACGCCGCCGGGGCCGTCGAGCACCTCGGGTCGGCTGAATTGCGGGCCTTCGAGCAAGCCGTCGGAGAAGCTGTCCTGCCGGTGCGACGGCTCGCTGAGCACCCCCGGCTGCAGCCGGGCCACCGCGTCGAGCAACACCAGGGCCGGCAGCTCGCCGCCCGACACCACGTAGTCGCCTAAGCTCAACTCGAGATCCACCTCGGCGTCGATGAAGCGCTGGTCCACGCCCTCGTAGCGCGCGCACAGCAGCACGGCGCCGTCGCCGCGCGCGAACTCCTCCACGATGGCCTGCGTCAGCGGTCGGCCCGTCGGTGTGAAGTGCACCAACGGCGCCGCGCCGCCACGATCCGCACGCACCGCGGCCAGCGCGCGCTGCAGCGGCTGCGCCAGCATCACCATGCCCGGCCCGCCGCCGAACGGCCGGTCGTCGACACGGCGGTATGCGTCGTCGGCATGGTCGCGCAGCTGCCACAGCCTGAGCTCGATCGCGCCGCTGTCATAGGCGCGCCGCGTCACGCCGCTCCGGGTGTGAGGCTCGAACAGCTCGGGGAACAGCGTGATGACGTCGAAACGCATGGCTTCAGTCCGGCGCCGCGCCCCCCGAGGCCGGACCGCACCCCCTCGGGAGGCGGCGCAGGCGCGCGGCGACAGGCGTGGGGGTCATCGTCGATTCAATAGTCGAGGCCCCAGTCGACCTCGATGCGCCGCGCCGCCACGTCGACACGGTCGACATAGGCCGATACGAACGGGATCAGCCGCTCGGCGGTGGCATCGCTTTCGTCGGGGCCGGCGTCAGTGCGACGCACGCACAGGACGCTGTGCGAACCGGTGTCGATCAACGCCGTGACCCGGCCGAGCAGCGCGCCTTCGCGGTTGACCACCTCGGCACCGATCAGGTCGACCCAATAAAACTCGTCGTCTTGCGCGGTGGGAAAGCTGCTGCGCGCAACGAACACGCGGGCGCCACGCAGTGCGCGCGCGGCGTCGCGGTCGGCGAGCTCGCGCGCCGCGGCGACCACCGAGTCGCCGTGGGACTTGGCTTGCGTGACGTGCAGCAGCGGCGGCACGGCGGCGCCGCCGATCGCGTGGGCCGGCGGCAACAGGTGCCAGCGGCGCGATGAGAACAAGGCTTGCGGGTCGGTGGCAAAAGGCTGCAGCTTGATCCAGCCCTTGACGCCCCAGGCGTCGATGATGCGGGCCACCTCCACCGCATCGGCCGGCCACTCGGCAGCGTCGTCGGTCGGCGATTGGGCACTCATCGCCGCACCAGCAGGCACCGCGCAGCCGCGCGCGGGAATCTTCAGGCCGCCGCGGGAGCGGCCTGTTCCTTGGCCAGGCCGAGCAGGCGCTTGACGGTAGGCGACACCTGCGCGCCCACCCCGGACCAGTACGCCACGCGGTCGAGCGCCACGCGCAGCGGTTGCTCGCCACCGGCGGCCATCGGGTTGTAGAAACCCAGGCGTTCGATGAAGCGGCCGTCGCGGCGCAGGCGCGAGTCGGCCACGACGATGTTGTAGAAGGGGCGCTTGTTCGCGCCGCCACGCGCCAATCGAATGACGACCATGTTGCTGGTTCCTGCAGGATCGGTTGCTGGCGCCACTGCGGACACTGGCCCGCGGGCCCGACGCCGTCAGCGCGAACGACCGGCGGGCCGGCCGGCGCCGAAAACCGGGCATTATAGGCCCGCCGTGCGCTACCGCTCCAAGACCCTGGCCACCTGGATCGCCGTGCTCGCCGGCGCCGTCGGCGCACAGCGCTTCTATCTGCATGGGCCGCGCGACCTGCTGGGCTGGCTGCATCCGCTGCCCACGGCCATCGGCCTGTGGGGTGCCTGGCGCATGCACACACTGGGGCAGGACGACCGGCTCGCCTGGGTGCTGCTACCGGTCCTCGGCCTGATGCTGAGCCTGGGCATGCTGCAGGCCATCGTCAGCGGGCTGACCCCCGACGCGCGCTGGGACGCCCGCTACAACCCGTCGCTGCCGACGCGGGCGACCGGTTGGGGCCCGGTGCTGGGCGTGATCACCGCGCTGATGCTCGGCGGCATCGTGCTGATGGGCACGATCGCGTTCGCCGGCCAGCGCTTCTTCGAATGGCAGCAGGCGCTGGTGCCGCCCTCCAAGCCGTTCAGAACAGGCTGAGGCTGGCCCAGTAGGCCACCGCGGACATGAAGGCCGACGCCGGAATCGTGAAGATCCAGGCCCACACGATGTTGCCTGCCACGCCCCAGCGCACACCGGAGGGATGGCGCACCGAGCCCACGCCGACGATGGCACCGGTGATCGTGTGCGTGGTCGACACCGGGATGCCCAGGCCGGTGGCGAGGAAGAGCGTCAGCGCGCCGCCGGTTTCGGCACAGAAGCCGCCCACCGGCTTGAGCTTGGTGATGCGCTGGCCCATGGTCTTGACGATGCGCCAGCCGCCGAACAGCGTGCCGAGACCGATCGCCAGGTAACAACTCCAGATCACCCAACCCGGTGGCGCCGAGGCGGCGGCCGACACGCTGCCCGCGGCGACCAGCAGCATCCAGATGATGCCGATGGTCTTCTGTGCGTCGTTGCCGCCGTGCCCGAGCGAGTACAGCCCGGCCGACACGAGCTGCAGGCGGCGGAACCAGTTGTCCACGTACATCGGCGACGAACGCCGCACGATCCAGGACACCAGCACCATCATCAGTGAGGCCAGCAGGAAGCCCAGCACCGGCGACACGAAGATGAAAGCCACGGTCTTGAAGACGCCGGCGCCGATCAGGTTGCCCGCGCCGGCCTTGGCCATCGTGGCGCCGACGATGCCGCCGATCAATGCATGCGACGAGCTCGACGGGATGCCGTACCACCACGTCAGCAAGTTCCATCCGATCGCGCCGACCAGCGCGCCGAACACCACGTAGTGATCAACCACGCCCGGCTCGACGATGCCCTTGCCCACGGTGGCAGCCACCTTGAGCTGGAAGATCGCGATCGCGATGAAGTTGAACAGCGCCGCGAACGCCACCGCCTGGTGCGGCTTGAGCACGCCGGTGGACACCACGGTGGCGATCGAGTTGGCCGCGTCGTGGAAGCCGTTCATGAAGTCGAACGCCAGCGCCAGCGCGACCAGCAGCGCAATCACCCAGAACCCGATCTCGACGGCCTGCATCGCTTGTTGTTCTTCAACGCCGCCGCAAGAGGGCGGGTCAGGAGTTCTCGAGGACCACGCCCTCGATCAAATTGGCCACGTCCTCGCAGCGGTCGGTGATCGACTCCAGGTGCTCGTACACCGCCTTGAGCTTGATCAGCTCGCGCGTGTCGACCTTTTCGTCGCGGAACAGGCGCGAGATCGCCGAGCGCATCACGCGATCGGCATCGGACTCCAGCCGATCGATCTCCTCGCAGGTCTTCAGCGCTGCCTCGGCCACCGACGCCTCGCTGATGCGCGGCAGCAGACTCACCGCGTGCGTCACGCGCTCGCAGCACTTGACCGACAGGTCGCCCAGGCGGATCACGTCATCGTTCATGTCGTGCACGTCGTACAGAGACAGCGTTTCCGCGCTGTCCTGCAGCAGGTCGAGCACGTCGTCAAGCGCATTGATCAGGCCGTGGATCTGTTCGCGGTCGATCGGCGTGATGAAGGTCTTGTGCAGGGCCCGGTTCACCTCGGCGGTGATCTTGTCGGCGGCGCGCTCGGCGGAATCCACCTCGGCGGCGTACTTCTCGCGCAACGTCGGGTCCGCATAGTTGCGGATCAGCTCCATGAACGAGCGTGCGCCGCTGCTGATCAGCGTGCCGTGCTCGTTGAACATCTCGAAGAAGTTGCCTTCGCGCGGCAGCAGCTTGCCGAACAGCATCGCGTGGTTCTCCACCGGCCGCGCCGCCAGCCAGCGCGCGTCAGGCGGCGATTGTAGGCGGCGAAAGCAGGGACTCGCGCGGCCCCTGGAAAGCTGCGATGCGCTCCAGCAGATACTGCAGGTCCGACGGCTTGCGCAGCGGATCGAAGCGGTCGATGTCCACCACCAGCAGCGGCAAGTCGCTGCGCGCGTCGAAGAATTCGCCGTAGGCATCGGCCACCGCGCGCAGGTAGTCGTGGTCGATGCGCCGCTCCATCGGTCGGCCGCGACGCGCGATGCGATCGCGCAGCACCACCATCGGACCGTCGAGCCAGATCACGAGATCGGGCGCAGGCCCGTTCGGTGCCACCCGCTCATGGATCATCGAGTACAGGCGGTACTCCTCGTCGGACAACGTCAGGCGCGCGAACAGCCGGTCTTTCTCGATCATGAAATCGCTGACGAGCAGCGGCGCGAAGATGCCCGGCTCGCTCAGCGCACGCGTCTGCTCGGCGCGCTGGAAGAGGAAGAACAACTGGGTCTGGAACGCGTAGCGCGGGCCGTCGACGTAGAAGTCCTTCAGGAACGGGTTGGCCTGCGGCCGGTCGAGCAGCAGCTCGGCTCCCAGCGGCGGCGCGAGCAACGACGCCAGCGTGCTCTTGCCGGCCCCGATCGGACCTTCGATCGCGATGTGCCTGAACTTCTTCAACTCGAACCTTCAGGCGCGGAAGATGAAGTACACCGCACCCACCAGGCACAGTGTGGCCCACAGGTAGTCGAGCTTCAACGGCTGCTGCATGTACAGCACGGCGAACGGCACGAAAACCGCCAGCGTGATCACCTCCTGCGTGATCTTGAGCTGCGCCAGGCTCAAGCCGGCGGCAAAGCCGACGCGGTTGGCCGGCACCTGCAGCAGGTATTCGAACAGCGCGATGCCCCAGCTCAACAGCGCAGCGATCAACCAGGTCCGGTGGTTCAGGTGCTTCAGGTGGCCGTACCACGCAAAGGTCATGAAGAGGTTCGATGCGACGAGCAGACCGACGGTCGTGCTGATGGGATAGGCGCTCATTCGGCGGTCTGGTCAGGATCGATGCGGCGGATCGGTTGATCCTGCACGCGCTCGAGGTAGGCCGCCAACGGGCCGAGACCCGGCGCCTCCAGCTGCGGCGCGATCTCCAGCAGCGGCTGCAGCACGAACGCCCGCTGGTGCAGGCGCGGATGCGGCAACCGCAACGTCGGCACGTCGCTGCGCAGGTCGTCATACAGCAAAAGGTCGAGATCGAGCGTGCGCGGCGCGTTGCGTACGCTTCGCTCGCGGCCGAACCGCGCCTCGATGCCGTGCAGCGCCTGCAGCAGCGCATCAGCCTGCAGCGTGGTGCGCAGCGCGACCACCGCGTTCACATAGTCCGGCCCTGGCGCATCCACCGGCGCACTGGCGTAGAGGCTCGAGCGTGCGGCGAGCTGCGTGGCCGGCAGAGAGCGCAGGGCCTCGATGCCTTGCTCGACCCGTTCGCGCGGTTGATCGAGATTCGCACCCACGCCGACATACGCGGGCACGGACGCCGTCCTCATGGCGTGGGCGCCGGTGCGGGTGCGGCGCCGCCGCTGTCGCGCCTGGCCCCGGAGCGCCGACGCCGGCGGCGCTTCTTGGCCGCCGGCGCATCGCCGCCGGCGGGCTCGGTTTGGCGTCGCGTGCGCTCGGCCTCGCGCGCGAGCTGCAGCAGCGCCTCGCGCTCGTCGGCGTCGCCGAGCGAGAAGTCTTCCCACCAGTCGGCCAGCTCGCCATCGACCTCCTGCGCGTCGGCGCGCAGGCGCAGGAAGTCGTAGCCGGCGCGAAAACGCGGCTGCGCGATCAGCGACTGCGCGGAGTTCGCCTGGCGTCGTTCGAAGCGCGGCTGCATCAGCCAGATCTCGCGCATGTCGGCCGCCAGCCGGCCGCGGCCCGACACGTCGCCGATGCGCGCGTCGAACACCGCGTCAACGGCTTGCTGCAGCGCCGGCAGCGGGTGCTCGCCGCGCTTGCGCAGTTCATTCCAGCGCGATTGCACGTCGTGCCACAGCACGCAGGCCAGCAGGAAGCTCGGCGCCACCGCGCGGCCTTCGGCCACGCGCCGGTCGGTATCGGCCAGCGCCAGCTCGATGAAGCGCTTGCGCTGCGGCGTGCTGCGCTGCTCGTCGAACACGGCATCGAGCACCGGAAACACCCCGCGGTGCAACCCGTGCGCGCGCAGCGCCTCCACGCTGGCCAGCGCATGGCCGGTCTGCAAGAGCTTGACCATCTCGTCGAAAAGGCGCGACAGCGGCACGTTGGCCAGCAGCGGGATCGCCTCGGCCATCGCGGCCGCGGTCTTCTTCTCGATCTGAAAGCCCAGCTTGGCGGCGAAACGCACCACCCGCACCAGCCGCACCGGGTCTTCGCGGTAGCGCGTGGCCGGGTCGCCGATCATGCGCAGCAGGCGCCGCTTGGCGTCGGCGAAGCCATGGTGGTAGTCGACCACGATGCGCGTCTCGGGGTCGTAGTACATCGCGTTGACGGTGAAGTCGCGCCGTGCCGCGTCTTCGATCTGCGGGCCCCAGACGTTGTCGCGCAACACGCGACCGCTGGCATCGACGACGTGCGTCTTGCCCACCAGATCGGCTTTCGACGTGCGCTCGTTGCCCTCCACCTGATCGGCCTCGCTGGCGTCGCGGTAGGCGCGGAAGGTCGACACCTCGATCACCTCGTGTTCGCGGCCGCGGCCGAACACCACGTGCACCAGCCGGAAGCGACGTCCGATGATGAAGGCGCGCCGGAACAGCGCCTTCACCTGCTCGGGCGTGGCGTTGGTGGCAACGTCGAAGTCCTTGGGCCGGCGGCCCACCAGCAGGTCGCGCACCGCGCCGCCGACGATGTAGGCCTCGTGGCCGGCGGCCTTCAGCGTGCTGACGACCTTGACCGCGTGCTCGTCGAGCAGCGAGTGATCAATGCCATGTTCGCTGGCCGGCACATCGACGCGCTTGCCCAGCGGCACGCGCGCGGCGGGTTTGCCCAACAGCTTGTCGATGAATCGTTTGATCATCAGAAACTTAAAACAGGCGCAGGATACGCCAGCCCCGATCGTGCGCGATCGCCTCGAGCGCCGGGCTGGGATTGGTGGCAACCGCCTCGCTGACGCGCTCCAGCAGCGGCAGGTCGTTGGTGCTGTCGCTGTAGAACACGCTGGTGTCGAAGTCGGCCAGGCGCAGGCCCTCGGCCTGCAGCCACTGCTCGACGCGGCGCACCTTGCCTTCACGCAACGACGGCACGCCGCGGATGCGCCCGGTGAAGCGGCCCAACGCGTCGCGTTCGAGCTCGGTGGCGATCAGCGTGGCCACGCCGAAGGCATCCGCGATCGGGCGCGTGATGAACTCGTTGGTCGAGGTGGCGATCGCCACGCGGTCGCCCGCCGACAGGTGCGTGCGCACGAGCGAAAGCGCGGCCTCGCCGATGGCCGGCAACATCTGCTCGCGCATGAAACGCGCCAGCGCGTCCCGTTGCTCCGCCGGCGTGCGGTCGCGCCACGGCCGCGTCGCGAACTCGACGTAGGCGTCGATGTCGAGCGCGCCGGCCAGGTACTGCTGGTAGAACAGATCGTTGTCGCGCCTGAACGCGGCGCCGTCGGCCCAGCCGAGCTCGACCAGGAACTCGCCGAAGGCGTGGTCGGAATCCTTTGCGATCAGCGTGCCGTCGAGATCAAACAGCGCCAGCTTCATGGGCATCCTGCTCGGCGAGCATCTTCTTCAGCAGCGGCACCGTGACGCCGCGGTGCTCCGACAGCGCGAAGCCGTCGAGGCGGTCGAGCAGCGACATCAGATGCGACAGGTCGCGCGCAAAGCGCGTCAACAGATAGTCCATCACATCGTCGGACAGGAAGACCCCGCGCCGATCGGACTCGCGCCGCAGCACCGCGCGCGCCTGCTCCTCGGGCAGATTGTGCAGCGCGAACACCGGCCCCCAACCGAGCCGCGTGCGCAGGTCTTCGCGCAGCGGTAGGTCCACCGGGGGCACGCGCGCCGCGGCAACCCAGGGCACGCCCTGCGACTGCGCCTCGAGCAGCAGCGCAAAGGCGCTCCACTGCTGCGCCTCGTCGTAGCGATCGCAGGCATCGAGCAGCAGCAGCGTGTAGCCCGGCTCCATCACCCACGGCGGGCGCGACGCCGCATCGAACCAGCCCACGCGTTCGCCGCGCTCCTGCCGCGCCTGTGCCAGGGCGCGCAGCAGGTGCGTCTTGCCGCTGCCCGAAGGTCCCCACAGGTAGGCCGGCGCCGCCAGAGCACCCATCTGCTGCAGATGCTGCAGCGCCGCCGCGTTGGCGCCGGGCACAAAGGTGTCGAATCGCGCCGTGGCGGGTCCCACGATCGGCAACGGCAGCTGCTTCATCCGGTGTACAGCCGGCTCGTCAGGTACGCCGTCTTGGCGCGCCGCAGCGCCACCAGCACCACCGCGCTGGCCGGCAGCGCGATCAGCACGCCGACAAAGCCGAACAAGGTGCCGAACGCAAGCAGCGCGAAAATCACCGCCAGCGGATTGAGGCCGATGCGCTCGCCCACCAGGCGCGGCGTCAGCACGAAGCTCTCGAGCAGTTGGCCCACACCGTACACCGCGGCGACCAGCAGCACGCCCTTCAACGCACCGAACTGCAGCAGGCCCGCGAGCAGCGCCAGCACCAGCCCGATGCCGAAGCCGACGTACGGCACCGCGATCGCCAGGCCGGTGAACACCCCCAGCGGCAGCGCCAGGTCGAAGCGTGCGAGGGCAAGCGCGATCGAGTAGAACGCCGCCAGCGCCAGCATCACCAACAACTGGCCGCGCATGTACTGCCCAAGCACCAGGTCGCACTCGGCCAAGAAAGCCAGCGCCCTGACGCGCAAGCGCGGCGGCACCAGTGATTGCACGCGTTCGACCAGGCCCGGCCAATCGGCCAGCAGGTAGAACAGCACCACCGGCACCAGGATGGCGTTGCCCAGCAGCGAGAGCACCGCACTGCCGCCGATGCGCGCCGAACTGAGCAAGGTGCCGAGCCAGTCCTCCAGATTGGCATCGAGCACCTTGGTGGCCCAGGCCTTGAGGCTGGCGACGTCAAAGTTGATCTGGATGCCGAACTGCGCCAGCCATGGCGCGAAGCCGCGGTCGAGCTTGTCGAGCAGCGCCGGCACCTGCGCCTTGAGCAGCGGCAGCTCCTTGCCGATCACCGGCACGATGAGCAGCAGCAGCGCCAACACCAGCAGCAGCGCCGCCGCCTCGACCAGCACCACGGCGAGCAGCCGCGGCATGCGCCGCGCCGCCAGGCGCTCGACCAGTGGGTGCAGCGCATAAGCGAGCACCGCGCCGACGACGAACGGCGTGACCACCGGCGCCAACAGCCACAGCAGCAGCGCCGCCAGCAGCGCCAAGCCGATCCAGGCCAGTGTGTGGCGTTGCGACGGGCTGAGATTCATGCAGCCGGGTCGGAGCCGCTCAGTGCAGCCGCGGCATGCGCCGCAGCTGGTCGAGGCGCTCCGACATCGCCAGCGCGTCCTCGGCGTCCGGCCGATGGGCGAGGTAGGCCTCCAGGTCGGCGATGGCCGCATCGAAGCGGCCCAGCTCGCTGAGAGCCAGCGCACGGTCGCGCCGTTCGTCCCAGTTCTGCGGCAGCAGGATCACCAGCCGCTCCTGCACCGCGAGCCAGCGCACCCAATCGCGCCCACTGCGGTGGATCTCCTTGAGGTTGCGCAGCATGCGCGCCAGCACGTCGCGCGGCTGCGCCGCCTGCAGGAACAGCCCGAGCGGCGCCTCGAACTCGCCCACCAAGCCCTGGCGCCGGCGGTACGGTGCGAGCCGCTCATCGAGATCCTCGCGCGACAGCGAGCGACCGTTGAACGGGTCGAGCACCACCTCGCCCTGCGGCATGCGCAGCTTGATCAGAAAGTGCCCGGGAAACGACACGCCGCGCGCGGTGAGGCCGAGTTGTGTCGCCAGCTCGACATACAGCAGCGCCAGGGTCAACGGGATGCCGCGGCGCTGGTGCAGCACGTCGTTGAGGTAGCTGTTGCGCCGGTCGTAATAGTCGTTCACGTTGCCGGCGAAGCCCAGCTCGCGGTAGAAGTAGCGGTTCAGCAGGCGCAGCCGCTGCACCGGCGCCGCATCGGCGGGCAAGCGCGCCTTGAGTTTGCCGGCCAGCGCATCGATTTCGGACAACACCGATTGCACGTCGAGGTCGGGATACTCGTCCTGCGCGATCGACACCGCCGCTTCGAGCAGCGACAAGCCCGAGTCCTCGGCCACCAGCGTGGCGAAGTACTGCAGCGGAGTCGGTGCGTCAAACAACGAAGGCGGCGGCATGTCGGGTTGGCGGACGGGCCGTTCTTGAGGCGCCAGTGTAGGCGTTCGCCCGGGCGTCACGCGCAGTCCACCGTCACGCCCGACGCATGAACTCACGCAATCGCAGGCCGCAGGCCGCCAGCACGCCGAAGTACAGCAACGCCACGCCGGCCAGCACGGCGGCGAGCACGCCCGCACGCGCCCACGGGACCTGCTGCAGGCCGATCCAGTCGATGCGATGCGCCGCCCAGGCCAGCGCCACCCCCAGCCCCGTGCACGCCAGCGCCACCTTCGCGGCGAACGCACCCCAGCCCGGCAGCGGCCGGTACACGCCCAGGCGCAGCAGGCCGCGCAACAGCCAGCCGGCGTTGATCAACGCCCCCACCCCGATGGTCAGGGCCAAGGCCGAGTGCCTCAGCCACGGCACGAGCACGAGATTGAGCGCCTGCGTGATCAGCAGCACCACCACGGCAATGCGCACCGGCGTGCGAATGTCCTGCCGCGCGTAGTAGCCGGGCGCGAGCACCTTGACCGCCACGATCCCGAGCAGCCCGGCGCCGTAGCCCATCAGCGGGCCGGCGCTTTGCGCCACGTCGTGCGCGCTGAAGCGGCCGTGGTGGAACAACACCGCGAGCATCGGCTGGCCGAACACGATCAGCGCCACGGCGCAAGGCAGCGCCAGCAGCACCACCAGCCGCAGGCCCCAGTCGAGCATGGCGCTGTAGGCCTGCGTGTCTTCGCGCGCCTGCGCCGCCGACAGCTGCGGCAGCAACACCACGCCCATCGCCACGCCCAGCAAGGCGGTCGGCAGCTCCATCAGGCGGTCGGCCAGGTTGAGCCACGACACCGAGCCCACTGCGAGCCGCGACGCGATGTGTGTGTTGATCAGCAGCGAGATCTGCGCCACCGACACGCCGAGAATGGCCGGTGCCATCTGCCCCAGCACCCGGCGCACGCCGGCGTGGCGCCAGGCGGCGGCCACGCGCGACGGCGTCAGGCCCAGGCGCGGCAGGTAGCCGATGCGGCGCAGCGCCGGCAGCTGCAGCGCCAGCTGGAGCACACCGCCGAGCACGGTGCCGGCGGCCAACGCATAGATCGGCTCGATGCCGTGCGCGGCGAACCGCGGTGCTCCCCAAAGCGCGGCCGCGATGACGCTCAGGTTGAGCAGCACCGGCGTGGCCGCCGGCAGCGCAAAGCGCCGCCAGGTGTTGAGGATGCCGGCGGCGAGCGACACCAGCGAGATGAGGCCGATGTACGGGAACATCACGCGCGTCATCCACACCGCATCGTCGAAGCGCGGCAAACCCGAGGCCACCACCCACACCACCACCGGCGCGGCCGCCACGCCGATCACCACCGTGGCCAGCAGGCTCCACAACAGCACCGTGCCCACCGCATCGACGAGCTGGTGGGTCGCACCATCGCCCTCGCGCTCGCGCGTGCCGGCCAGGATCGGGACAAAAGCCTGCGAGAACGCCCCTTCGGCGAACAGGCGGCGCAGCAGGTTGGGTATGCGCCAGGCGACGTTGAATGCGTCGGTCAACGCGCTGGCGCCGAATGCGCCGGCGATCAAGGCCTCGCGGATCAGCCCGGTGATGCGCGACGCCAGCGTCAACAGCGAGACGGTGGATGCGGCCTTGAGCAGGTTCATCGGGCGGCGGCGATTATAGGCAGCACGCGCCTGCCACCCGGAACGCAGCACGCTGCGGTGCTATACTGCACGGCTTCGCGAAAAGCGCTTGCAGCCAGCAGCACCGCAATACCATGGCCACCGCCACCAAAGCCAAGAAAAGGACCGTCCGCCTCGCCTCGGGCCGCAAGCGCGCCCGTCAGGACGTCAAGCTCAACGCGCACAACACCGCGCTGCGTTCGCACTTCCGCACCGTCATCAAGAACGTGCAGAAGGCGGTGGCCGGTGGCGACAAGGCCAAGGCGACCGAACTCTTCAAGAGCGCCCAGGTCGTGATCGACTCGGTGGCCGACAAAGGCATCTTCCACAAGAACAAGGCCGCGCGGCACAAGAGCCGCCTGGCCGCCAAGCTGAAGTCGATGTCCGCCTGAAGCGGCCGCCGCCTCCACAGAAAAAAGGGCCTGCATGCGCAGGCACTTTGTGTTTGCGGCAGCCGTCTAGGACAGGTCTTCGTCCGGCTGGATCTCGCTCACCACGAGGTGGTTGTCGCGCGCGAAGTTCATCACGAAGTCCATCGCCATCGGCTCCACGCCGCGCAGGGCCTCGCTGACGATCACGCACTTCACGCCGCCGACCACACGCGGCATGCAATAGGGCGAGTAGCCGATGTGCGCGTTGATGCCCGTGCCGCCGGGCCGGAACGACGACAGCGCGCCGGCCAGGCGCTCGGCCCAGTCGCTCGGGCGAAAGGCCTTGCCCTCGCGCGTGATGCCCTTGATCTTGAACTGGCGTGGCGCTGACATGGTCGCAGGGGGAGATTTCGGCCGGCCGCCCGCAGCGGCACGCAGCGGGATCACCTCGCAGGACGACGCCTCCGACGCAGCCGCGATTGTGCCCTGGGAGTGTTGCGTTGCAGCATGCATGATCGAGACCTCTGGCGCGCCCTCGTGTCATGTCGGCAGGGCGCCCGGCGGCTGAAGGACCGCCGCTTAGAATCTTTCACGGCCGGCGCGTGACTGCAGCGTGACTGCAGAACAACTGCAGTCACTCCGCCGGCCGTTTGTCTTTTTCGCAGGAGTGTTGCCGTCATGCCGCCGCCCGCCGCCACGCACTTGATGAACACCTACGGCCGGCTGCCGTTTGCGCTATCGCACGGCAAGGGCTGCCGCGTGTGGGACACCGACGGCCGCGAGTACCTCGACGCGCTCGCCGGCATCGCCGTCAACACCCTCGGGCACGGCCACCCCAAGCTGGTGCCGGCCCTGCAGGATCAGGTGGCCAAGCTGATCCACTGCTCCAACTACTACCAGATGCCGCTGCAGGAGCAACTCGCCACCGCGCTGTGCGAGGTGTCGGGGCTGTCGGCGGTGTTCTTCTGCAACAGCGGGCTCGAGGCCAACGAAGGCGCGATCAAGATCGCGCGCAAATTCGGCCACGACCGCGGCATCACGCGGCCCGAGATCATCGTCTACGAAAAAGCCTTCCATGGCCGCTCGATCGCCACGCTGTCGGCCACCGGCAACGTCAAGGTGCAAAAGGGCTTCGAGCCGCTGGTGGAAGGCTTCGTGCGCGTGCCGCTCAACGACATTGGCGCGGTGCGCGAGGTGGCGCACCACAATCCCAACGTGGTGGCCGTGTTCCTCGAGGTGATTCAGGGCGAGGGCGGCATCAACCCGACGCGTGCCGAGTACCTGCGCGAGCTGCGCGAGCTGTGCGATGAGAAGAACTGGCTGCTGATGCTCGACGAGGTGCAATGCGGCATGGGCCGCACCGGCAAGTGGTTCGCACACCAGTGGGCCGGCATCGTGCCCGACGTGATGCCGATGGCCAAGGGCCTGGGCTCCGGCGTGCCGGTGGGCGCGATCGTCGTCGGCCCGCGCGCCAAGGACGTGCTCGGCCCGGGCAACCACGGCACCACATTTGGCGGCAACCCGCTGGCGATGCGCGCCGGTGTCGAGACGATGCGCATCGTCGCGGAAGACCGGCTGATCGACAACGCTGCCGCGGTCGGCGAGCGCATCCGCAGCGCGCTGCTGCGCGAGTGGTCCGGCGTGAAGGGCGTGGTGGAGATCCGCGGCCAGGGCCTGATGCTCGGCATCGAGCTCGACCGTCCTTGCGGCGAGCTATTGAAGCGCGCCGCCGATGTGGGCCTGCTGATCAGCGTGACCGCAGACAGCGTGATCCGCCTGCTGCCGCCGCTGATCATGACGCCGTCCGAGGGCGACGAGGTGGTGCGCATCCTGGCGCCGCTGGTGCGCGACTTCCTCGCCGGAAGATGATGTGCCCCCACGCCCGCGTTCTCTCGCTGCCCCCCACGCGGCGGTCAGTCGGCCTGGGAGCGGCCCTGTGCCGACCGGGATGAAGCCGGGCGATCGCCTGATGAGGCACTACCTGCAGTTCAAAGACCTGCGGGCCGAGGAGTACGGCTACCTGTTCGAGCGCGCGCGCATCATCAAGACGCGCTTCAAGAACTACGAGAAGTACAACCCGCTGGTCGATCGCACGCTGGCGATGATCTTCGAGAAGGCCAGCACGCGCACGCGCGTGAGCTTCGAGGCCGGCATGTACCAGATGGGCGGCTCGGTGGTGCACCTCACGGCCACCGACAGCCAGTTCGGCCGCGACGAGCCGGTGGAAGACGCCGCGCGCGTGATCAGCCGCATGGTGGACATCGTGATGATCCGCACCTTCGAGCAGAGCAAGCTCGAGGCGTTTGCCGCGCACTCGCGCGTGCCGGTGATCAACGGCCTGACCAACGAACACCACCCGTGCCAGGTGCTGGCTGACGTGTTCACCTACATCGAGCAGCGCGGCAGCATCGCCGGCAAGGTCGTGGCCTGGGTCGGCGACGGCAACAACATGGCCAACACCTGGCTGCAGGCGGCCGACATCCTGGGCTTCACGCTGCACCTGAGCACGCCCAGCGGCTATGAGGTGGATGCGCAGCGCGTCGGCATCCGGAATCCGCGCTGCGTCAAGACCTTCAAGAGCCCGTTCGCCGCCTGCGAAGGCGCGCACCTCGTGACCACCGACGTCTGGACCAGCATGGGCTACGAGGCCGAGAACGAGGCCCGTCAGAAAGCCTTTGCCGACTGGTGCGTCGACGCGCAGATGATGCAGCTGGCGCAACGCGACGCCTTGTTCATGCACTGCCTGCCGGCGCACCGCGGCGAAGAAGTGGCCGCCGAAGTGATCGATGGCCCGCAATCGGTCGTCTGGGACGAGGCGGAAAACAGGATGCACGTGCAGAAGGCTCTGATGGAGTACCTGTTGCTCGGACGAATCGGATGAAACCGACCCACGTGCATCCTGTTTCGGCGCAGGCTCACATCGCGCAGCGATGTGAAGCGGCGTCAGCCGCGTGCCGGAACCAAAATCGAATGCACGTGCAGAAAGCCTTGATGGAGTATTTGCTGCTCGGGCGCATCGGCTGAGCCGGCGCGTCGCGATCATGCAAGGGCTTCACCTCACGGCCGATCTGTCCGGTTGCCGCGATCCTGCGGGCTTGATGCGCGATGGCGCGGCGCTCGCGGCGCTGTGCGAACGGCTCGCGTCCGAAGTTGGTCTCACCGTGGTTGGCCGCCAGTTCCACGCCTTTGCGCCGCAAGGCACCGCCGGCGTCACCGGCGTGCTGCTGCTGGCCGAGTCGCACCTCGCGGTGCACACCTGGCCCGAGCTGAGCGCCGTGACGCTCGACGTGTTCGTCTGCAACTTCGGCTCCAACAACTCGGACAAGGCACGGCAGCTGGTCGACGCGCTGGTGCAGCGCTTCGAGCCGCGACACGTGCAGCACCAGCAGCTTGCGCGCGGACACCGAGCGTGAGGACCGCGCTCGTCACCGATCTGCACGCCAACCGGGAGGCGGTCGAGGCGGTGATGGCGCATGCCGAGGCGCAGGGTGCGCAGGCCTATGCGTTTCTCGGTGACTTCGTCGGCTACGGCGCCGACCCCGCCTGGGTGGTCGACCTGGTCCGCGAGCATGCCGTGCACGGCGCGGTTGCAGTGCAAGGCAACCACGACCTCGCCACCGTGCTCGGCGCCAACCCGATGATGCGCATCGAGGCGCGTGCGGTGATCGACTGGACGCGGGCGCAGCTCGACGGATCGCAGCTCGAGTTCCTGCGCGCGTTGCCGATGTGGCAGCAGAAGGATGACCGGCTGTTCGTGCACGCCAACGCGCATGCGCCGGAACAGTGGGAGTACGTGCTCAACGCCAATCTGGCGTTGCGCAGCATGTTGGCCACCGAGTGCCGCTACACGTTCTGCGGCCACCTGCACGAGCAGCGCCTGTTCCACGCCGGCCGGACCGGTCGCGCCGGCGAGTTCATGCCCAAGCCCGGCGCGCCGATCCGGCTGCGCCAGGATCGCCAGTGGCTGGTGATCCCCGGCTCAGCGGGCCAGCCGCGCGATGGCAATCCGGCGGCCGCATATGCGGTGTTCGACGACGCCGAAGCCAGCATCACCTACCACCGAGTGCCGTACGACCACACCGCGGCGGCCGACAAGATCCGCGCCGCCGGTCTGCCGCTGCGGCTGGCCGCGCGGCTGCTGACCGGCCATTGATACGCCCCACCCCCGTTGCGGCCTAGCGGCCGCCTCCCCCTCAAGGGGGCGCCACCAGCGGACCGGCGGAGCCGGATCCATGGTGTCCGCTTGAATCCTTGGTCTGCGCGCAACGGCCAAATTGGCAGACTGCGGTCAGGCCATCAATGCCGTGGCTCTCGCAGCCGATACCGCTGCAGCTTGCCGGTTTCTGTGCGCGGCAGCTCGTTGCGGAACTCGATTGCGCGCGGGTACTTGTACGGCGCGATGGTCTGCTTGACGAAGTCCTGCAGCGTCTTCACGAGTGTGTCATCGCCGCGCTGCCCTGTCTTCAGCACGACGAAGGCCTTCACGATCATGCCGCGCTGCTCGTCGCTGGCGCCGACCACCGCGCACTCGGCCACCGCCGGATGCAGCAACAGGGCCGCTTCCACTTCCGGTCCGGCGATGTTGTAGCCGCCGCTGATGATCATGTCGTCGGTGCGCGCCTGGTACTCGAACTGGCCGTCGTCGCCGATGCGGTAGGCGTCGCCGGTGAGGTTCCAGCCGTCGCGCACGTAATGGCCTTGACGATCGTCGGCCAGGTAGCGGCAACCCGTGGGGCCCTTCACCGCCAGCCGGCCCACCACGCCGCGCGGCACCTCGCGCCCTTGCTCGTCGAGCACGCACGCTCGATAGCCCGGCACCGGCACGCCGGTGGCACCGCCGCGGGCCTGCTCTTCAGTGGCCGAGATGAAGATGTGCAGCAACTCGGTCGAACCGATGCCGTCGATCATCTCGATGCCGCTGGCTTGTTTCCACAGCGTGCGCGTCGCGGCCGGCAAGGCCTCCCCCGCCGACACGCATTTGCGCAGGCTCGACAGGTCGTGCGTGCCGACCTGCGCCGCCATCGCGCGGTACGAGGTGGGCGCGGTGAAACAGACGCTGGCGCGCCAGCGCGCGATGGCCGCCAGCAGCACGTCGGGTGTGGCTTTCTCCAGCAGCACGGTGCTGGCACCGATCGAGAGCGGGAACAGCAGCAGGCCGCCCAGTCCGAAGGTGAACGCCAACGGCGGACTGCCGATGAAGCGATCGTCGGCCGTGGCGCGCAACACGTGCGGCGGCCAGCACGCGCAGGCCGCCATCACGTCGCGGTGGAAATGCATCGTGCCCTTGGGCTGGCCGGTGGTACCGGACGTGAACGCGATCAGGCACACGTCATCCAGCGCCGTGTCGACGGCCTCGAAATCCGCCGGCTTGCCGGCCAGGCACGCCTCCAGCGCACCGGGTGCCCTGTCGTTGAACCGCATCACCTGCGTCAGCGTCGGGCAATCGGCGCGGGCGGCATCGAGTTCGCCCGCCAGCCGCGCATCGCACAGCGCATGGCTGATCCGCGCCTTCTGCACGATGGTGGTCAGCTCGCGGGCGCGCAGCAGCGGCATCGTGCCGACGGCAATGCCACCGGCCTTGACGACGCCGAACCAGCACGCCGCCAGCATCGGCGAGTTGGCGCCGCGCAGCAGCACCCGATTGCCGCTGACGAGCCCCATGTCCTCGACCAGCACGCGCGCGATGCGGTTGGCCTGCGCCAGCAGCTGGGAGTAACTCCAGTGCACACCATCGCCCAGCACGCAGGCTCGATCGCCCCAGCCGCGCTCGATGGCACGATCGAGCAGCTCGGCGGCGCAATTGAGCCGCGGCGCGAACTGCAGCTCGGGGAGCTCGAACAGGAGCTCCGGCCACTGCTCGGGCGGCGGCAAGTGGTCGCGGGCAAAAGTGTCGGTGAGGCCGCTGCGTTCCATGGCGCGTCGATGACATGGGTGAAGGGCTGCAGCCAATGTACAGCCGCCGGCCGGTGGGCGGCCTCCGGCATGCCCCGTATCATCCCTGCGTGAAACAACGCAGGGCCTTGTGGGACATCTCGCCTCCGGTGCACGCCGGCGCGCCGGTGTTTCCCGGAGACACGCCGTACCGCCAGCGCTGGGCGGCGACGATCGGCGGCGAATGCCCGGTGAACGTCAGCGCGATCGAGCTGTCGCCGCACGTCGGCGCGCACGCCGACGCACCGCTGCACTATGACCCGGCGGGCGCGCCGATCGGCGCGCTGGAGCTCGAGCCCTACATCGGCCGCTGCCGCGTGATCCACGCCGTCGGCTGCGGCCCGCTGATCGAATGGCGCCATGTCGAGCACGCGCTGCACGCGCTGCCGCCGCGCGTCCTGGTGCGCACCTACGTGCGCGCGCCGCTCGATCGTTTCGACGACGCGCTGGCCGCTTACGCCGCCGACACGATCGAACGCCTGGCCGCGCGTGGCGTCCAGCTGGTGGGCATCGACACCGCGAGCATCGATCCGGCGAACAGCAAGGCCCTGCCGAGCCACCAGGCGGTGCGGCGCCTCGGCCTGCGCGTGCTGGAGAACCTGGTGCTCGACGACGTGCCCGAAGGCGATTACGAGCTGATCGCGCTGCCGCTCAAGCTGGTGGAGGCCGACGCGTCGCCGGTGCGCGCCGTGCTGCGAACATGGGTGGCATGACGCGGTCCTGCGCGGCGCGTTGCGGGCCGAGCCCGCGGCCGCCGTACGCGCCAAGCCGGGGGCTCCCATGAACGCGCCACGATCCACACGCTCGGCACCGACACGCGACCAGTTCGTTGCGCTCGACACGGCCGACCGGCTGGCGCCGCTGCGCCAGCTGTTCGAGCTCCCGCCCGAGGTGATCTATCTCGACGGCAATTCGCTCGGGCCATTGCCCAAGGCCACGGCCGACCGCGTGCAGCGCACCGTGCGCGACGAATGGGGGCGCGGCCTGATCACGAGCTGGAACCATGCCGGCTGGATCGACCTGCCGCGCCGGCTCGGCGACAAGATCGCGCGGCTGGTCGGCGCGGCGCCGGGCGAGCTTGTGGTGGCCGACTCCACGTCGGTCAATCTGTTCAAGGTGCTGTGGGCCGCGCTGACACTGCAAAGGCAACAAGCAACGCAGCGCCGCGTGATCGTGAGCGAACGCAGCAACTTCCCGACCGACCTCTACATCGCGCAGTCGCTCGCCGCGGCGCGCGGCTGCGAGCTGCGCCTGGTGGGTGCGCGCGAGCTCGCAGCCGCACTCGACGAGCACACCGCGGTGCTGATGCTGACCCACGTCAACTACCGCACCGGCGCCATGCACGACATGGCCGCGCTGACACGCGCCGCGCACGACGCCGGCGCGCTTGCCGTCTGGGACCTCGCGCATTCGGCCGGCGCGGTGCCGGTGGACCTCAACGCCTGCGGCGCCGACTTCGCGGTGGGGTGCGGCTACAAGTACTTCAACGGCGGGCCCGGCGCGCCAGCGTTCGTCTGGGTGCACGCGCGCCACGCCGCGCAGTTCGAGCAGCCGCTGGCCGGCTGGATGGGCCACGCATCGCCGTTCGACTTCCATCCCGAATACCGCGGCGCGAGCGGCATCGCGCGTGCGTTGTGCGGCACGCCGCCCGTGCTGTCGATGGCGGCGCTCGATTGCGGGCTCGACAGCGTGCTGGCCGCCGAGCCGCTCGGCGGCATGCGCGCGCTGCGCGACAAGTCGCTCGCGTTGACGCGCGCGTTTGCCGATCTGGTCGACGCGCGCTGCGCCGGCCACGGCCTGTCCGTGGTGTCGCCGCGCATCGATGCACAGCGCGGCAGCCAGGTGTGCCTCACCCGCGACGAGGGCGCCTATGCGATCGTGCAGGCCCTGATCGCGCGCGGCGTGATCGGCGACTTTCGCGCCGGCGAACCCGGCGTGCCCGACATCCTGCGTTTCGGCTTCACGCCGCTGTACCTGCGATTCGTCGACGTGTGGGACGCGGTCGAACATCTGCGCCAGGTGATGCAACAAGGCGAGTGGCGCCAGCCGCGCTTCAACCGACGCCATGCCGTGACGTGATGCAGGGTGTAGCGGCCGGGGTCTCGCCCATGGCTGCACACGCACCTAGAATGGCCCGAATCGACATGCGCCATGCGAAGCGGAGACGAATGAAGCCCCCACGCTCACTGCGTTCGCTGCCCCCCGCGGGGGCTTCAGCGCCCTTCGGGCGGTCGGACGGACGCTGAATGGACACTCGCATCAGCGCGCGGCGCGAGCGCATACAGCGCGTGCGCGACGCGCTCGCGCAACACGGCGCCCACGCGCTGCTCGTGCCGTCGGCCGATCCGCATCTGTCGGAGTACCTGCCCGCGCGCTGGCAGGGCCGCCAGTGGCTCTCGGGCTTCACCGGCTCGATGGGCACGCTGGTGGTCACGCTGGAACGTGCCGCGTTGTTCGCCGACAGCCGCTACTGGGTGCAGGCCGAAGCCGAGCTGGCCGGCAGCGGCATCGATCTGGAGAAGATTCCCACCGGCGCCGCCCTCCACCACATCGACTGGATCGCGCGCACGCTGCAGGCCGGCCAGACGCTGATGTGTGATGGCCAGGTGCTCGCGCTGGCCGCCGCGCAGCAGTTGCGCAGCACGCTCGACAAGGCCGGCATCGTGCTGCGCACCGATGCCGATGTGCTGGGCGAGGCCTGGCCCGAGCGCCCGGCGCTGCCGGCGCGCCCGGTGTATCCGCACCCGGCGCCGCAGGCGGTGGCGCCGCGCAGCGAGCGCCTGGCACGTGTGCGCGAAGCGATGGCTAAGCACGGCGCCAGCCACCACTTTGTCTCCACCGTCGACGACGTGGCGTGGATCACCAGCCTGCGCGGCGGCGACGTCGAATACAACCCGGTGTTCCTGGCGCATCTGCTGGTGGATGCGCAGCGTGCCACGCTGTACGTCGGAGCCGGCAAGGTCGATGCCGCGCTGGCATCGCAGCTCGCTGCCGACGGCATCGCGCTGGCCGACTATGCCGCCGCACCGGATGCGCTGCGCGCGCTGCTGGCCGGCAGCACGCTGCTGATCGACCCGCGGCGCATCACGCTGGGCTTTCGCCAGCTCGTGCCCGAGGCCGTGCGCGTCATCGAGGCGATCAACCCGAGCACGCTGTTCAAGAGCCGCAAGAGCGAGCCCGAGGCGCGCTTCGTGCGCGAGGCGATGGAGCGCGACGGCGCCGCGATGTGCGCGTTCTATGCGTGGTTCGAGAAGGCCTTGGCCGCCGGCGAGCGCATCACCGAGCTGACGATCGACGAGCGGCTGAGCGCCGAGCGCGCGCGCCAACCGGGGTTCGTCGGCCTGAGCTTCTCGACCATCGCCGCGTTCAATGCCAACGGCGCGCTGCCGCACTACCGCGCCACCGAGGCGTCGCACGCCATGATCCAGGGCGACGGCCTGCTGCTGATCGACTCCGGCGCGCAATACCTCGGCGGCACCACCGACATCACGCGCGTGTGGCCGATCGGGCGCATCACGGCGGCGCACAAGCGCGACTGCACGCTCGTGCTCAAGGCGATGATGAGCCTGTCGCGCGCGCGCTTCCCGCGCGGCATCCTGTCGCCGATGATCGATGCGATCGCGCGTGCACCGCTGTGGGAGCACGGCCTCGATTACGGCCACGGCACCGGGCACGGCGTGGGCTACTTCCTCAACGTGCACGAAGGGCCGCAGACCATCAGCCAGGCAGTGCCCGAGCCGCAGATGGCGATGTTGCCCGGCATGATCACGTCGATCGAGCCCGGCGTGTACCGGCCCGGCCTTTGGGGCGTGCGCATCGAGAACCTCGGCCTCACGGTGGCGGTGGACACGCCGGAGCACGGCACGTTCGGCGAGATGCTGGCCTTCGAGACGCTGACGCTGTGCCCGATCGACACGCGCTGCATCGAGCCTGCGTTGCTGCGGGCCGACGAGTGCGAATGGCTCAACGCGTACCACGCCATGGTGCGTGAGCGCCTGTCGCCGCTGGTCAGCGGCGAGGCGCGCGCCTGGCTGCTCGAGCGCACCAAGCCGCTGATTCCATGAATGCGGGCGCGACGTGCGCCATCGGTGTCGATGTCGGCGGCACCAAGATCGAGGCGATCGTGCTCGATGCGAACGGCCGGGAACTCTGGCGCGAGCGCGTGGCCTCGCCGCGCGGCGACTACGACGCGTCGCTGCAGGCCATTGTCGACATCGTCAACCGTGCGCGTGCGGCGGCCGGCGGCGCGCCGTGCACCATCGGCATCGGCGCGCCGGGCAATGTGACCGAGCGCGGCGTGATGAAGAACTGCAACTCCACGCAGCTCAACAACCGCCCGCTGCCGCGCGACCTCCAGGCGCTGCTGGGCCAGCCGGTGATCGTGACCAACGACGCCAACTGCCTGGCGCTGTCCGAGGCCACCGACGGCGCCGGCGCCGGCGCCGAGGTGGTGTTTGCCGGCATCCTCGGCACCGGCGTGGGGGCGGGCATCGTCGTGCGCGGCCATCTGCTCAACGGCCCGAACGGGCTGGCCGGCGAGTGGGGCCACAACCCCTTGCCCTGGGCGCGCGACGACGAGCCGCGCCATCTTTGTTTTTGCGGCCAGCGCAGCTGCATCGAGACGCATGTGAGCGGGCCTTGGCTGGAGCGCGACCATGCCGACCGCCACGGCGTGCAGCTCCAGGCGCGCGAGATCGCCGAGCGTGCGGCGCACGGCGACGCCGCATGCGATGACACGCTCTCGCGCTGGGAGACGCGCCTGGCGCGTGCGCTCGCCCACGTGATCAACCTGCTCGATCCCCACGTCATCGTGCTGGGCGGCGGGCTGTCGCGCATCGAGCGCATCTACCGCAACGTGCCCAGGCTGCTGCCCAACTGGGTGTCGGCCGGCGGCGTGCGCGACGAGCCGGTGCGCACGCGGCTCGTGCAGAGCCAGCACGGCGACTCCTCCGGCGTGCGCGGCGCCGCCTGGCTGTGGCGCGAGTCCAGCGCCGGTTGACGCCTTGAGCGACAGCGCTCCGCTGCCCCCTTGTCCTCATGGCATGACCACGCTCGCGCCGCGGCACTTCATCGTGTACCGCAAGCCGGATCACGCCACGCGGTTCTGGATGACGCAAAACGGCCGCGGCCATGTGGGCACGACCACGCTCGAGGAGCTCGCGCGGGAGCTCTCCGGTCGCCATGCCAGACAGCTCTATGCGTTGCCGCCGGTGGATCGTCCCGCGGGCACCGCCGACCTGACGTCGGCTGAAGCGCACCGGCTGCTCGCGTGGCTCAAGATCGGAACCGGCGCCAAGCGCAAGACCTGACGGCGCTTTGGGCCAGCGCTACATCTGCCGGAACAAGTGCAGATAGCTGCGGCTGACCGGCAGCGTTTCGCTGCGGCCGCGCAGGTGCACCTCGGCGGTCTCGTTGTTGCCGCGGGTCACCTGGGCCACCTGCTTCAGGTTGACGATCACCGAACGGTGAACCTGCACGAACCGATCGGGGTCGAGCTCGTCGATCAGCTCGCGGATCGGCTTGCGGATCAGCGCCTCCCCGCCGTCCCACACCACCAGCGTGTATTTTTCGTCCGAGCGCAGGTAGGCGATCTGCTCCACCGGGATCAGCTTGACGCTGTTGCCCACCGACGCGCGGATCCACTGCAGGCGCGGCAGCGCGGCCGCATGGCGGTGCAGGCGGCGCGCCAGCTGCTCGAGCGCGGTGTCGAGCTGCGCGTTGTCGCCATGGCGTGCGGCGCGATCGGCCAGCCGGTCCTTCAGCCGTGCGATGGTCGCCGCCAGGCGCGCCTCGTCGAGAGGCTTGACCACGTAGTCGATCGCGCCTTGTTCGAAGGCCTGCACCGCGTACTGCTCGAACGCGGTGATGAACACGATCTGCGCCAGCGGACCGATCGCTCGCGCCGCGTCGACCCCGTTGCAACCCGGCATGTGCACGTCGAGAAACACCACGTCGGGGCGCAGCTGCTCGAACAGCTCCACCGCCTCGCGGCCGTTGCGCGCTTCGGCCACCACCTGCAGCTCGGGCCACTGGCGTGCCAGGTGAGCCGCCAGGTGCTCGCGCAGCAGCGGCTCGTCGTCGGCGATCAGCGCAGTGGTGGTCATGCCGCGGGCGCGGTGAAGCTCAGTTCGGCTCGCGCGCCGCGTGGCGTGTTGGGCAGCAGGTCGAGCTTGGCATCGGCGCCGAACACGCCGCGCAACCGCTCGCGCGCATTGTCCAGGCCGGTACCCGCGCTGGGGTCGCTGCGCAGGCCGACGCCGGTGTCGGCCACCCACAGCCGCGCGCGCCGCGTCGCGGCATCGAGCGTGCCGCCGACCTCGATGCGACCGCCCTGCTCGCTCGGGTCGATGCCGTGGCGCACCGCGTTTTCCACCAGCGTCAGCAGCGCCATCGGCGGAAAGCGCAGCCCGAGCAAGGCGGGGTCGACACCGATCCGCACGTCCAGCCGGTCGGGCATGCGCAGGTGCATCAGATCGAGGTAGGCCCGCACCAGCTCGAGCTCGTCGTGCAGCGCCGACGGCTGGCCCTCCTGCAGCCGCGGCATCGCGGCGCGCAGGTAGTTGATCAGGCTCTTGAGCACCGGCGCCGCGCGCGGCGACCCGCTGTCGACCAGCGCCTGCACGTTGGCCAGCGTGTTGAACAGGAAGTGCGGCTCGATCTGTGCCGTGAGCACCGCCAGCCGCGCATCGAGCGCCTGGCGTTCGAGGCGCCCGCGTTCGATCTCGAACTGCAGGGCTTGCGAACGCGCCTGCGCATCGCGCTCGCGCACCAGCGCCCCCAGGGCCACGATCAGGCCGATGCCGAGCGCGCAGCCGGCGATCCACAAGAAGCCGGTCACGCGATACGGGTTGCCGACGAACGACGCCACGTTGCCGCTGGTGGCCACCAGGTACACCAGCGCGGTCGCCACCGGTGCGGCCAGCGCCACCGCGATCGACTGCGCCAGCCAGCGCGGCATCAGTGTCTGACGCCACAGACCCACGCCATGGAACACCAGCACCAGCACCAGCGCCACGAACAGCGTTCGGCCGAGCAGCACCGCGAAGGGCACGCCGAAGAAGGGGTTGAGCACCAGCGCCACGGTGAGCGCGAGCCCGATCGCCCAGCCGACGCTGCCGTGGTTCAGCTCGCGCAGCACGCGGCTGGCAAGCGAGGTGTCGACGGTGGACTTTGCCGTGTGGGCCACGGGTCAGACGATAGCGCCGGCGCGCGCGCCGTCCAACCCGGGCGCGCGCGCCGTGCGACGAACGGCGGCACGCGCGGTGCGAGCGCCGGCCTGCAGCAGGCCGGCGCACCGGTCCGCGCTCAAGTGCCCTGGCGCAGCAGCGGCGCCGACAACGTCTGGCGCAGCGTCTCGGCGCTGTCCTGCAGGTGCGCTTTAGCCTCCGCGCTGAGGCCGTTGCGCTGCTTCGCGGCCTCCAGGCGCGCGAGCAGGTCCTGCGCCTGCACGCGCACCAGGGAGCGCGCATCGGCCCGGCTCAGCGAGGCCGGCCGCAGCACCAGGTTGGCCAGGCGATTCAGGTGCTCGCGCTGCAGCTCGCGCCGCGGCGCGGCGATGTCGCCGTTGGCCGACTTCAACTCGCTCCACACCTCGGCGCTCAGGCGCTGGTACAGCTCGGCCAGGCGTAACGGCGGCGCGCTGGCGTCGCGCTTGCTCTCGCTGTCGAGCAGGCGCTGCGCCACGGTGTCGTTCATCAGCGCGCCGAGCAACGCGCGCTGCATGTCGATGACTTGCGAGGCCAGCGAATAGTCGGTGGCCACCGGGCCGAGGCCCGCATACAGCGCGTCGCGGCGATCGTTGAAGCTCGGCGCCATGCGCCGCTGCAACGTCGGCGACAGCACGAAGCTGTTGGCGGCGAGCACGCCGCTGGCCAGCAGATCGAGCGCCTCGCGCTGCGCTGCCGCGCTCACCGGCACGAGCGGGTCGCGCCCGCTGCCGGGAAAGTCGCGCAGCGTGCGCACGCCGCCGATCTGGCGTGCCAGGATGCCCGAGGCGCGCGCCGCGTCGCGCAGCGCATAGCCGATCGAGCGGCGCAGCACCGAGTAGTCCTCGCTGGGCTTGAGTTCGCGCGCTTCTTGGCGCTGGATCAGGTCGCGCGCGATCTCCAGGCGCTTGCGGGCAAACGCCACCGGGTCGTTGCCGAGATCGAAGTGCAGCGACTCCGGATCGACCCCGAGGTAGTTGTCTTCATCGGTGCCGTAGGCGAGCTGCGGCTCGTTGCTGCGCGCGGCGATGCGCTGCAACTCGGCCTTCTCGTGCTCCGGCGCGATCGGCTTGTAGCCGTACTCGATGGCCCAATAGTCATAGGGCCCGAGCGCCAGCTGCCAGGCCGTGGTGCCGCGTTCGCCCGGGCGGGGCAGATTGATCGGCGAATACTCCATCACCGAGCCGGCCAGGCCGTTGGCGCGCACGAACTCGGGGTCGGCCAGCTGCGCTTCGCTGTAGGCGCGCGAGCTGCGGAAGTTGTGGCGCAGGCCGAGCGTGTGACCCACCTCGTGCATCGTGGTGTCGGTGAGGTAGTCCTGCACCCATTGCTGCGCCTGGGGGCTCGACGGATCGAGTTCGCCGCGCGCCTCGAGCACATCGAGCGCGTAGCTCAGCTGCTCGGCGGCCATGTCGGCGTGGTGGCACTCGTGGATATCGAGGCCGCCGGCCATCGCACGCTGCGCGCTCCACTGCGCGATGCGCTCCTCGCTGTTGGACTGCATCAGCGCCGGCCAGTCGACCGCGACCCTGGAGGCCAGCACTTGCGTGCGCAGCGCGCGCACGCCGCGCGAGCTCAGGCTCTCGAATCCGATGTCGGCGTCAAGGATCTCGCCGCTGCGCGGGTCGATCTGGCTCGGGCCGATGGCGCCGAATTGCGCCTGCGCGTTGATCATCCAGCGCACCGAGGCCACGCCGACGTCGAGCGTGTCGAAGTCGGCATCGTCGGGCTGCACCTTGACGACGATGGCATCCTTGAAGCCGATGCGCTCGAACGCGGCATTCCAGGCCAGGATGCCCCTGCTCATCGCGTCGCGGTACTTGACGGGAATCGTGCGGTCGATCCAGAAGGTGATCGGCTTGACCGGCTCCGACAGCGCCGCGCTCGGGTCCTTCTTCTCGAGGCGCCAGCGGTTGATCTGGTGCACGCGCGGCGTGCGCGCGAGGTCGTCGCTGAAGTCCTGGCGCACGGTGTCGAAGTAGCCCACGCGCGGATCGGCCTTGCGCGGCTGCATCGGCTGCTCGGGCAGCTTGGCCAGCGCGTAGTGCAGGCCGAGGAACAGGCTGCGCGCATCGGGCACCGACTGCGGGATCGACGGCGCCGGGCCGGGCGCGCCGGGCTGCGCCACCGCGATGTTGGCGGTGGCGTAGTGCGCGTTGACCTCGAACACCACCTGATCGGGCTTGCCGCGCACCGACACGATCGCCGAGTTGCGGCCATCGAACGAGTAGCCCTGCCGGTAGTTGCGCTGCAACCCGATCGCCAGGCCCAGCATGTCGCTGATGAACAGCGTGTTGGCCTCGATGAGGATCGACTTGCGCTCCGGATGCGGCTGGCTGACCACCGCGGCGGAGCCGAGCAGGCTGGGCGAGAAGCCGGCCTCGACGGCGCGCGCCTCCGGGGTGTTCTCGCGCGCGCTGAACTCGGTGTTGCGCGCCAGCAGCTGCACGAGGTTGTGCACGCGCTTGAACTCCACCACCTGCTGGCGGCCGTAGCGACCGTACGGGCCGATCATCATGCCGCCGAACAACCCGCCCTCGCCGATGCCGCGCGCAATCTTGGGCGCAAACAGCATCGGCTGGCCGAAGTCCTCGGGCATCAGCTCGATCCAGACCTTGTCTTCCTTCTGCCAGAGCGTGAGCGCGCCGTCGATCTTCTTGGCGTCCTTGATGACGGCGGCAAACGGCTGCGGCTGCCCGGGCTGCGCCTGCGGCCCGGCGCAGCCGCGCCGGGCGCCGCCGCGCGGCCGTCGCGCCCGTGTGCGGCGTGCCTCCGGCGGCCGCCGCCGGCACGGCGGCGGGTCCGCCGACGGGCGTCGTGGCGCATCCGGCGGCGATCAGCACAAAGGCGGTCGGAACCAGGAAACGAAGGGGTTGCACGAGGGTCATGCGCATGCGAGGTACCACAGTGAGCCGTGACGGGTGACGGCGGAACATCCGCTGCGGGCTTCTGGCCTGCAGGGCACGCATTTTGCGGCATCGATTGTCCGACCGCAGTCATTGAAGCCACCCGCGCGCGCGCCGTGTGTCACGCGCGCGGCCAGCGTCGCGCCGCAGGCGCGAGCGTCTTTCAAGCGAACACCGCGGATCCGGCTCAGCCGGTCCGCTGGTGTTGCCCCCTCGAGGGGGAGGCGGCCGCCAGGCCGCATCGGGGGTGGGTCTATTTCAACGCCTTGAAGCGCAGCCGGTGCGGCCGGGCGCCCTCCTCGCCGAGCCGCTTGACCTTGTCGGCTTCGTACTCGTGGAAGTTGCCGGCGAAAAACACCCACTTGCCCTCGTCCTCGCAGGCCAGGATGTGGGTGGCGATGCGGTCGAGGAACCAGCGGTCGTGGCTGATCACCATTACCGAGCCGGCGAACTCCAGCAGCGCGTCTTCCAGCGCACGCAGCGTCTCCACGTCGAGGTCGTTGCTCGGCTCGTCGAGCAGCAGCACGTTGCCGCCCTTGGACAGTGTCTTGGCCAGGTGCAGCCGGCCGCGCTCGCCACCGGACAGCTGACCCACCTGCTTCTGCTGGTCATTGCCCTTGAAGTTGAAGCGCCCCAGGTAGGCACGGCTCGGCATCACGAACTTGCCGACCGTGATGTTGTCGAGGCCGCCGGAGACGTCTTCCCACACCGTCTTGTCGTTGGCCAGCGACTCGCGGCTCTGGTCCACGAATGCCAGCTTGGCGGTGTGGCCGATCACGATCTCGCCGGAGTCGGGCTTTTCCTTGCCCTGGATCATGCGGAACAGCGTCGACTTGCCGGCGCCGTTGGGGCCGATGATGCCGACGATCGCGCCGGCCGGCACCTTGAACGACAGGTCGTCGATCAGCACGCGGTCACCGAAGCCCTTGGTGACGTTCTTGAACTCGATCACCTCGTTGCCCAGGCGCTCGCCCACCGGGATGAAGATCTCGTTGGTCTCGTTGCGCTTCTGGTAGTCGTAGTCCGACAGCTCCTCGAAGCGCGCCAGGCGCGCCTTGCTCTTGGCCTGGCGCCCCTTGGGGTTCTGGCGCACCCACTCGAGCTCCTTCTTCATCGCCTTCATGCGCGCGTCTTCGGTCTTCTGCTCCTGCTCCAGGCGCTTTTCCTTCTGGTCGAGCCAGTCGGAGTAGTTGCCCTTCCACGGGATGCCGGAGCCGCGGTCGAGTTCGAGAATCCACTCGGCGGCGTTGTCGAGGAAGTAGCGGTCGTGCGTGATCGCCACCACCGTGCCCGGAAAGCGCTTCAGAAAGATCTCGAGCCACTCCACCGACTCGGCGTCGAGGTGGTTGGTCGGCTCGTCGAGCAGCAGCATGTCGGGCTTGGACAGCAAGAGCCGGCACAACGCGACACGGCGCTTCTCGCCGCCGGAGAGGTTGCCGATCGTCGCGTCCCACGGCGGCAGGCGCAGCGCGTCAGCGGCGATCTCGAGCTGCACGTCGGTGTTCTCGCTGCCGGCGGCGCTGATCAGCGCCTCGAGCTCGGCCTGCTCGGACGCGAGCTTGTCAAAGTCGGCATCGGGCTCGGCGTAGGCGGCATACACCTCGTCGAGCCGCTTCTTGGCCTCGAGCACGCCGCCGATGCCCTGCTCCACCGCGTGGCGCACCGTCTGGTCGGGCTCGAGCTGCGGCTCCTGCGGCAGGTAGCCGATCTTGATGCCGGGCATCGGCACGGCCTCGCCCTCGATGTCCTTGTCGAGACCGGCCATGATCTTCAGCAGCGTGCTCTTGCCGGCGCCGTTCAAGCCCAGCACGCCGATCTTGGCGCCGGGGAAGAACGACAGCGAAATGTTCTTCAGGATCTGCCGCTTCGGCGGCACGATCTTGCCGACGCGGTTCATGGTGTAGACGTATTGAGCCATTGCGATTGCAGCGATGAATGAGGTGACAGCGGGCGCCGGAGGGGCGCGGCGAACCCGGTATTGTCGCCGGCCTGTGCAGCGGGACCGGCTGCCGGTGAGATGCCCGGGCGGAGCCCGACGTTGCGGCGATGATCCGCGCCCATGGACACCCGCCTGCTGGAAGACCTTGCCGCGCTGGCCGAAACCGGCAGCCTCACGCGCGCGGCGGCCGCGCGGCACGTCACCCACCCGGCCTTCGGGCGGCGCATTCGCCAACTCGAGGCATGGGCCGGCACGGCGCTGCTCGAGCGCGGCCACACGCCGCTGACGCTCACCGCGGCCGGGCGCGAGTTGCTGGCGCAGGCCGAGCCGCTGCTGCAAGCGCTCGCGCAAACGCGCAGCCGCTTGCGCGGCCAGGGCACGGCGGGCGCTGCGGTGCCACGGCTACGCGTGGGCACCGGGCGCACGCTGGCGCGCACGCTGGTGGCCGACTGGCTGGCACGCCTGCGCGCGCCGCTCAAGGGCGTGCGCGTCGAGGTGGTGACGCGCTCGATGGCCGACATTGCGCTGCTGTTCGAGCGCGGCGAGGTCGATCTGCTGTGCTGCTACGAGCATCCGGCGCTGTCGATTCGGCTCAGCGCGCAGCGCTTCAGGCACCTGTCGCTGGCGCAGGACCGGCTGGTGCCAGTGTCGCAGGCCGACGCGCACGGCGCACCGCGGCACCGCCTCGACGGCGGCCGACTGATCGGCTATGCGCCCACGCTGACGCTCGGGCAACTGACGCGCGATCACCTCGAGCGCAGTGGTCGCAACGGCGAAGCCGCGATCGTCTGCGACTCGGCCGACGCGATCCAGGAGTTCGTCGCGCGCGGCCTGGGCCTGGCGTGGCTGCCGTGGTCGCTGGTGTCGGCCGACTGCCGGCGCGGCACGTTGGTGGCACTGGGCGGCCGCGCCGAGCAGATTCCGTTCGAGGTGCGGCTGTACCGCCCGCGAGCCCGGCAGGACGAGGCGCTGGAGGCGGCCTGGGCGGCCACCGCGCGCTAAGGCGCGCGTGTCAGAGGTGCGCGCTGAGGCGCGCGTGTCAGAGGTGCGCGCTGCGGCGCGCGTGCCACGGGTGCGCGCCGACGCGCGCGTGCCGATCCGGCACGCCGATGTGCCGCATCGGCACCTGGCATGCCGGCAGCGCCGCGCAGACTGCGGCGCCATCGCACGGTGTGCACTGCAGGAGCGTCCAGTGACTTCGACTCCGTTGGTCAACCGGCGCGGCGCCCTCGCCGCGCTCGCCGCCGGATGGTGCGCACCGCTGGGCGCGCAGCCGGCGTTCCCGAGCCGCCCGATCACGCTGGTGGTGGGCTATCCGCCGGGCGGCAGCACCGATCTCACCGCCCGCATCATCGCGCCCGAGCTCGGCAAGCGGCTCGGCCAGACGGTGGTGATCGACAACGTGGGCGGTGCCGGCGGCACGCTGGGCGCGCAGAAGGTGGCGGCCGCCAAGCCCGATGGCCACACGCTGCTGCTCGGCACCAACAACGAGATGTCGATCCACAAGCTGATCAACCGCGCGGCGCGCATCGACGGCAGCAGCGACTTCACGCCGCTCGGCCTGATCGCGTCGCAGCCAATGATGCTGGTGGCCTCGGCGGCCGCGGGCGTGAAGACGCTCGATGAATTCCTCGACAAGGTGAAGCGCCATCCCGGCAGGTTCAGCTACGGCTCGGCGGGCATCGGCACCGCGCTGCACCTGGCCGGCGAGATGATCAAGCAGCGCGCCGGCCTGTTCGTGGTGCACATCCCCTATCGCGGCGTCGCGCCGCTGACCAACGACCTGGTCGGCGGCCAGCTCGAATACGGCGTGTTCGTGATGTCCAGCGGCCTGCCGCACGTGCGCTCGGGCAAGGTGGTGGCGCTGGGCAGCACACAACTGCGGCCGAGCACACTGGCGCCGGACATCAAGCCGCTCGGCGCACATCCGCAGCTCAAGGGGCTGGACATCGCGTCGTGGTTCGGCTTGTTCGGCCCGCTCAACCTGCCCGGGCCGATCGCGCAGGCGCTGCAATCGGCGCTGCGCGACGCGCTGGCATCGCCCGACGTGCGCCGCAAGCTCGAGGACAGCGGTGCGACACTGGCCGATCCGGCCACCGACCTGGCCGCGTTCATGCGCGCCGAACGCGACAAGTACCGGCGCATCGTGCAGTGGGCCAACATCTCCGAATGAACGCACGCGCATTCGAGTTGCCGATACCCGAGCTCACGGCCTGGCGCGCAGGCAACACCGGCGTGCCTGGCGTGTGGCGCTTCGACAGCGCCGCGGCCGGGCCCGAGGTGCTGATCACCGCGATCGTGCACGGCAACGAGCTGTGCGGCGCCTGGGCACTGCACGACCTGCTGACCGCCGGCGTGCGGCCGCAGCGCGGCGCACTGACACTCGCGTTGTGCAATCTGGCGGCGTTCGACACATTCGATGCGGCGCGCCCCGACGCGTCGCGCTGCGTCGAGCACGACCTCAACCGCGTATGGGGCGAGGCGCTGCACGGTCCCGGCGCGAGCGTCGAGCACCTGCGCGCACGGCAGCTCGCACCCTTCGTCGAGCGTGCCGACTGGCTGCTCGACCTGCATTCGATGCACGATCCGGGTCCGCCGCTGCTGCTGACCGGCGTGCTGCCACGCAACATCGAGCTGGCGCGCACGTTGGGCGCGCCCGAGCACGTGGTGGCCGACGCCGGCCATGCCGAGGGTTGCCGCATGCGCGACCACGGCCGCTTCGGCGCTGCCGACGCGGGCGCGCACGCGCTGCTGATCGAGTGCGGCTGGCATGGCGCGCTGGCAAGCCGTGCCGTGGCACGCGACATCAGCGTGCGTTTCCTGCGTGCCAGCGGCAGTGTCGACCCGCCCAACCTGCCGTGGCCGGCGATGCCATCGCCGCCGGCGCAGCGGGTGCTCGAAGTGACGCACGCCATCGCGGCGCGCAGCCTCGACACGCGCTTCGCGGAGCCTTGGCGGAACATGCAATGCATCGCGCGCGCCGGCACCGTGCTCGGCTGGCGCGAAGGCCAACCCTTTGTCACGCCCTACGACGACTGCACGCTCGTGATGCCGTCGCTGCGCCAGCTGCGCGCCGGCGTGACCGTGGTGCGGCTGGCACGCCGCGCCTGAACCGAACCGCGATCAGCGCGGGTTCAGGCAGTCGCGGATCGCCACCAGCAGCACCTCGGGCTCGATCGGCCGCACCAGGTAGCGGTTGGCGCCCAGTTCCATGCCGCGCACGCGCGACTGCTCGTCGGTGCACGACGACGTGAGCAGGATGAACGGCGTGTCGCGCAGTGCCGGATCGGCGCGCACATCGCGCAGCAGATCGAAGCCGCTGCCGCCGCGCATCACCACATCGGACAACACCAGATCGAACGGCTGCTGGCGCAGCATCGCCAGCGCCGTGGCCGAGTCGCCCGCCGTGGCCACCGAGTAGCCGGCCGGCTCGAACAAGGTGCGCTTGAAATCGAGGTTGGAATGTCCGTCGTCCACCAGCAGCAGGCGTGTACTCGGCCGCAAGGCGCCCAGCTCGCTCGGCACCGCTTGCGGCGGCCCAGGCGTGGATTGGTCCACCCGCGGCGGCGGGCCTTTCTCAGGCAGCACGGCCTGCAACGCGGCCATGAACGATGCCGGCTCGATCGGCTTGGAAAAGTAGCGATCGAAGCCGGCGGCGCGCGCGCGCTCGCGGTCGCCGACCATCGCATAGGCCGTCAGCGCCATCAGCGGGATGTGGCGCAACTGCGGATCGGCCTTCGCGACGCGGGCGAGCTCGTAGCCGTCCATGCCGGGCAGCTGCACGTCGCTGATGATCAATTGGGGCGGGTTGGCGCGCGCCATCGCCAGGCCCTGCTCGGCATCGGTGGCGGTGGCCACGTCGTGCCCCCAGGCGCGCAACATGTAGAGCATCAGCTCCATGTTGATGGCGTTGTCCTCGATCAGCAGGATGCGCGTGCCGGCCATCGGAGTTCGGCTCACGAAGCGCGGCGCAGCGTCAGCGTGAAGCAACTGCCGCGGCCGAGGGTGCTGGTCACCTCGATGTGCCCGCCCATCAAATCGGCGAGCTTGCGCGACAGGTGCAGTCCCAGGCCCGTGCCCTCGTTCTTGCGCTGGGCCCTGTCGCCGACTTGGGTGAACGCCTCGAACAGCCGTGCCAGATCGGCCTGGCTGATGCCCGCGCCGGTGTCCTCCACGCTAAGGTGGACCCACGCCGCGTCGCCGGGCGCCAGTCGCGCAGCCACGCGCACCTGGCCCGTGGTGGTGAACTTGATGGCGTTGTTGGTGAGGTTGAGCACGATCTGCTGCAGCGCGCGCGGATCGGCATGCACGCGCAGCCCGGCGTCGACGGGCTCCAGCAACAGCGCCAGCTGCTTGGCGCTGGCCATCGGTTGCAGCGACGACACCACCTCTTGCAGCACCGGCTGGCAGGCCACCGGCTCCAGCTGCAACTCGACCTTGCCCGACTCGATGCGCGCGAGGTCGAGCAGGTCATTGATCAGCGACAGCAGGTGCTTGCCGCTGGACTGCACCATCGCGAGCTGGCGTTCCTGATCGGCCGTCAGCGGGCCGTGCAGCTTCATCAGCAGCAAGCCGGTGAAGCCGATGATCGCATTGAGCGGCGTGCGCAGCTCGTGGCTCATGGTCGCGAGGAAGCTGTCCTTGGCGCGGTTGGCGCGCTCGAGCGCCTCGTTCTGCTCCTGCAGCGCCGCCTCGACACGCCTGCGCTCGGTGATGTCGCGGATCGACGCGCTGACCAGGGTGCCCTCGGCGGTGTGCAGCGGACTCAGGCTGATCTCCACCGGGAACTCCGAGCCGTCGCGGCGGCGCGCCTGCAGCGCGAGCCCGGCGCCCATCGGGCGCACCTTGGGGTCGGCAAAGAAGCGCGCGCGGTGCTCCGGGTGGGCGGCCTGGTCGCGCATCGGCACCAGGATCTCGATCGGCTGCTCGAGCAGCTCGGCGCGTGCGTAGCCGAACAGCCGTTCGGCCTGACCGTTGACGATGTTGATGCGTCCCTCGCGGTCCACGATCACCATCGCATCGGGTGCCGACTCCAGCAGGCTGCGGAAGCGCTGCTCGGCCTGCCGACGTTCGCTGATGTCGCGGATCGCGCTCATCGCCAGGCGGCCGCCGTCGAATTCCAGCGTGGACAGGCTGATCTCCACCGGGAACTCGCTGCCGTCGCTGCGCAGGCCGTACAGCTCGAGCCCCTGACCCATCGGACGCATGCGCGGCGAGCGCAGGTAGCCGGCGCGGTGCTCGATGTGTGAGCCTCTGAACCGATCGGGCAGCAGCCTCTCGATCGGCTGGCCGATGATGTCCTCGCTGGCGTGGCCGAACATCGCCTCGGCCTGCGCATTGAACAGCACGACATGCCCGGTCTCGTTGATGATCACGATGGCGTCGGGCACGAGCTCGAGCAGGCCCTGGTAGCGCTCGTGCACCATGCGGCTGTCGCGCTGCACGCGCAGCGCGGTGACGTCGGACTTGTTGCTGAAGTAGTGCGTCACCTGCCCGGCGCTGTCGCGCAGCGCCCGTGTGGTGGAGTTGACGTAGATCAGCGTGCCGTCCTTGCGGCGCCGGATCGCCTCGTAGTGCACCACTTCCGCACCGTCGGCCTCGCGGCGCACGTTCTCGTCCAGCGGGTGGCCGCGATTCGGCGCGATCAGCTCATCGAGGTTGCGGCCCACCGCTTCGTCGCCCGGGTATCCGAAGATCCGTTCCGCGCTCGTGTTCCAGAACAGCACGATGCCGTTCGGGTCGGTGGCGATGAACGCGTCTGGCGAGTGCTCGATCACCAAAGCCTGGATCGATGTCTGCATCGGACTCGACAACCCTCTTGTGCGCGCACGGCACGCCAGCTGCTAACGCCGCGATTGTGTGGCGTGCAGTGTGCCGCGTCGCGCGAGGCGTGACAACCGGCGCACTTCATGGGATGCGGTCCGTTTGTGACCGCGCACCGCTCGCGGTCGACTCTCCGGACTTGCGCGTACAATGCGCGCTCGCTGGCCGCCCTCCCAGTCTGGCAGCCGCAGTCGTTCCGACACCCCCAAGCCCGATCGCCTACCCGACTGGTGCCCTCTTCCGAGCGGCAGCAGGCCGATCCCGAAACGCCGGCGTTCCGAACGCGGCGTCCCCATCATCCAATGAAGTTCACAGATCTCGGCTTGATCGAGCCGATTCAGCGTGCCGTGCGCGAGCAGGGCTACGAAATCCCCACGCCGATCCAGGCGCAGGCGATCCCCGCCGTGCTAAAGGGCGGCGACCTGATGGCCGGCGCGCAGACCGGCACCGGCAAGACCGCCGGATTCGTGCTGCCGATGCTGCAGCGGCTGCAGTCGCATGCGGCACCGCGTGACGCGCGCGGCCGCATCATGATTCGCGCGCTGATCCTCACGCCGACACGCGAGCTGGCCGCGCAGGTGGAAGAAAGTGTGCAGACCTACGGCAAGCACCTGGCGCTGCGCAGCATGGTGATGTTCGGCGGCGTCGGCATGCAGCCGCAGATCGACAAGCTCAAGCGCGGTGTGGACATCCTGGTGGCCACGCCGGGCCGCCTGCTCGACCACCACGGCCAGCGCACGCTCGACCTGAGCCATGTGCAGATCTTCGTGCTCGACGAAGCCGACCGCATGCTCGACATGGGTTTCATCCACGACATCAAGAAAGTGCTCGCGATCCTGCCGCAGAAGAAGCAGAGCCTGCTGTTCTCGGCCACCTTCAGCGACGAGATCAAGGCGCTGGCCGATCGGCTGCTGAACCAGCCGGCGCTGATCGAGGTGGCGCGCCGCAATGCGCCGGCCGAGGCGGTGGCGCAGCGCATCCACCCGGTCAGCCGCGAGCGCAAGAAGGAGCTGCTGGCGCACCTGATCCTGCAGGGCGACTGGCACCAGGTGCTGGTGTTCACGCGCACCAAACACGGCGCCAACAAGCTGACCGAGTACCTAAACAAGAACGACATCACAGCGATGGCGATCCACGGCAACAAGAGCCAGAGCGCGCGCACCAAGGCACTGGCCGACTTCAAGAGCGGCGACCTGCGCGTGCTGGTGGCCACCGACATCGCGGCGCGCGGCATCGACATCGACCAGCTGCCGCACGTGGTGAACTTCGAGCTGCCCAACGTGCCGGAAGACTACGTGCACCGCATCGGCCGCACCGGCCGCGCCGGCGCCAGCGGCGAGGCGATCTCCCTGGTGTGCGTGGATGAAGAGATCTTTCTGCGCGACATCCAGCGCCTGATCCACAAGGAGATCGCGCGCGAGGTGGTGCGCGGCTTCGAGCCCGATCCCAACGAGAAGGCCGAGCCCATCGTTCTCGGGCGCATGACGATCGGCGTTGGCGCCAACCGCCGCGGCGGCCACAACGGCAACGGCGCCCGGCCCGCGCGTGCGCCGCAAGGGCGCGCGCCGAACCCCGGGCACGCGTCGCGCGCACACCCACCGCTGCATGGCACCCATGCGCCGCGCGACGCACGCGCGCCGCAAAGGTCAGAAAGCCGCGCAGGCTCCGCGCCCCGGTGCACGCCCGGGCGGCGGCGCGCACGGTGCCTCGGTCGGCGCCCGCCCGCCGCGCGGCGGACGCGGCCGCTGAGCCGGCGTCAGGCGGCGCAGGTGCGAAAGCCCGCGAAGATGTCGTTGCGCTCCGGCATGAAGAAATTGCGGTAGCGCATGTGCTTCATGCGCGCGTGGGTGGCGAACGAGCCGCCACGCAGCACGCGCCGGCTGCCGAACCACGGCTGCGAGTAATCGCGGTACGGATGCGCCGCGAACCCGGCATAGGGTTCAAACGGGGTCGCGGTCCACTCCCACACCTCGCCCCAGTGCATGCCGCCGTGCTGCGCGGCGCGCTCCCATTCGGCCTCGCTGGGCAGACGGCGTCCGGCCCAGGCACAGAAGGCCTCGGCCTCGTGCCACGATAGGTTGACGGCCGGCAGGTGGGGCTCCACGTCAAGCCAACGGCCGAACGTGAGGCGTTGCCAGCCGCTGCCGGCCGCACGCAGATAGCGCGGTGTCGAGCGCTCCCCGGCCTGCAGCCAGGCCCACGCCGCGTCGCTCCAGTGCTCGCGCCGCCGGTAGCCGCCGGCTTCGACGAACGGCAGGAACTGCGACCAGGTCACCGGCGCTGCGTCGATGCGAAACGCCGGCACGACGACGTCGTGTGCCACCAGCTCGTTGTCGAACGCGAAGCCCGGCGACGCGTGGCCCAGACGGTGCACACCCTCGCCGATGGTGACTTCACCCGTGCCGGCGCTCGCGCGCGGCGCCCAGCCGGACAACGGCACCCCGAGGTGCTGTGCCATGTAGACAGCGGCCTCGTGGTGCATGTCTTCGTGGAACAGGCTCAGGCGAAAGAAGTACAGCGCCTCGTCGCTGTCGCCCGACGCGCCCAGCAACTGCAGCGACTGCTCGAGCCCGCGCGCGAGGTCATCGCGGATCGCATCGGCCCCGGGCAGCGGCAGGTGCCAGCGTGTGGTGTGCGCGACGCGGCCGGAGTCGAACCATGCGTCCGCACCCGCTCGCGGCGGCGGCAATCGCTCCACATCGGGATCGGCCGCCACGCCGCGTTCGCGCTCGGGATTGCGCCCGATCCACCACTGCTGGAACCAGCCCACGTGCCCCAGCTCCCACAGCGGCGGGTTGAGCTCCGGCGAGTACGGCACGCCGAGCTGCGTGTCGCGCAGTGCCTGCTCGTACAGCGCAAACGTGGCCAGCGTGCGGCTGCGCGATTCGCGCAGCGCCTCGGCCAGGGCCGGCGCGGGTGCGCTGCGTGCACGCTCGGCTGCAGTGAAGTGCGACGATTCCATCGGATATAACGCGCCGGTGCGCAAGCCCTCGCTCGGCATCGTCACGCCGGCTCGCAAGTCGTCGAACAACGGCAACTGGCAAACCGCGTGGCGCTGGTCACGCCTGTTGGCCGAACATTACCACTCGAGCGTGCTCGAGCGCTGGTCGGGCGAGCCGTTCGACGCGCTGATCGCGCTGCATGCGCGCCGCTCGGCCGACTCGATCCGCGCATGGCACCAAACGCAGCGCGGCCCGCTGGTGCTGGTGCTGACCGGCACCGACCTGTACCGCGACCTCGACGCCGATGCGTCGGCGCAGGCATCGCTGGCGCTGGCCGACCATCTGGTGGTGCTGCAGGAACTGGGGCCGCGGCGCTTGCCGGCGGCGCTGCGTGCACGCTGCACGGTGTGCTTTCAGTCGTGCGCGGCGCGGCAGCCGCTGGCCAAGACCACGCGACGGCTGCGCGCGCTGATGGTCGGCCACCTGCGCGACGAGAAGTCGCCCGAGACGTATTTCGAAGCGGCGCGGCGACTGGTAGCACGCGGCGACATCGTGCTCGACCACATCGGCGCGCCGCTCGATGCCGCCCTGGGCGAGCAGGCACGCGCGCTGGCACGCGAACAGCCCAACTACCGCTGGCTCGGCGCGCTCGACCATGGCACCACGAGGCGCCGCATCCAGCAGGCGCATGTGCTGGTGCACGCCAGCCGCATGGAAGGCGGCGCGCACGTGATCGCCGAGGCGCTGCGCAGCGGCACGCCGGTGATCGCATCGCGCATCGACGGCAACGTGGGGATGCTCGGCGCCGGCTACGCGGGGTACTTTCGCTGGCACGATGGCGCGGGCCTGGCGACCCTGCTGCAGCGCAGCCGCGACGAACCCGATATGCTGCGCACGCTGGCTCGACAATGCCGCCGGCGCGCGGTGCTGTTTGAACCGCGGCGCGAGCGCAAGACGCTGCTGCGCCTGCTGGCTGCGCTGCTGCCGCGCCCCTGACCATGACCATCTGCTGGAGCCCGATCGCATGAATGCCCCCGAACGCCCTGCAGAACCGCGGCTGACATCGCTGTCGCACGGCGGCGGCTGCGGCTGCAAGATCGCGCCCGGCGTGTTGTCGGAGATCCTGCGCGGCTCGGCCAAGATGCCGGTGCCCAAGGAGCTGCTGGTCGGCATCGAGACTTCCGACGATGCAGCGGTGTACCAGCTCAACGACGAGCAGGCGCTGATCGCGACCACCGACTTCTTCATGCCGATCGTCGATGACCCGTTCGACTTTGGCCGCATCGCCGCCACCAACGCGATCTCCGATGTCTACGCGATGGGCGGCCGACCGATCCTGGCGCTGGCGCTGGTGGGCATGCCGATCAATGTGCTGTCCACGCAGACCATCGCGCGCATCCTGGCCGGTGGCGAGTCGGTGTGCCAGGCGGCCGGCATTCCGATCGCAGGCGGCCACACGATCGACTCGGTGGAGGCGATCTACGGCCTCGTGGCGCTCGGGCTGGTGCATCCCAAACGCGTCAAGCGCAACGCTGATGCCAAGCCGGGCGATCGCCTGGTGCTCGGCAAGCCGCTGGGCGTGGGCGTGCTGTCGGCGGCCTTGAAGAAGGAGCAGCTCGGGGCCGATGGTTATGCGCAGATGATCGCCACCACCACGCGGCTCAACACGCCGGGGCCGGATCTTGCCGCGCTGCCGGGCGTGCATGCGCTGACCGACGTCACCGGATTCGGCCTGGCCGGCCATGCGCTGGAGTTGGCGCGTGGCGCCGGCTGCGCGGTACAGATCGATTGGGCCCGCGTGCCGCAACTCTCGGGCGTGCGCGCACTCGCGGCGCAGGGCTTCGTCACCGGCGCGTCGGGCCGCAACTGGGCCGGCTACGGCACCGACGTGGAGCTGCCGGCGCACTTTGCCGCCGAGGACAAGGCGCTGCTCACCGACCCCCAGACCAGCGGCGGCCTGCTGGTGTCGTGCGAGCCATCAGCGGTGAACGGCGTGCTCGACGTGTTCCAGCGCCATGGCTTCGCGCAGGCCACAGAGATTGGCGGCGTGCAGGCACACGCTGGCGGTGCGCGCTTGATCGTGCGCTGACCTTGCGGCACCGCCATGGCAAAGGGCGCCTCGCGGCGCCCTTTGCGTTTGTCGCCCTGGCGGTCAGGCCTTGCCGTGCTTGGCGATCAGCTCCTTCGCCGCAGCCAGCAGCTTCTTGCCGTCGAAGTTGCGCTTGTTCATGTCGGCCACCCATTCCTCCTGGACGCCTTGCGACAGCTTGATGAACTCCTGCCGCTCCGACGCCGGGAACGTGTACAGCGTGTTGCCGCGATCCACCGCCGGCTTGCGGCCCGCCGGGTCGTTGCCCTGCTGCACCTTGCCGAGCCAGCCCGATGTGGCGAGGCCGGAGTTGGCGTCGATCACCTTCTTCAGATCGGGCGCAAGGCCTTCGTACTTGGCCTTGTTCATCGCCATCACGAAAGTGGTGGTGTACAGCGCCGGGCCGTTGGAATCGAACTCGCTGTGGAACTTGGTCAGCTCGTGCACCTTGACCGACGGCACCACCTCCCACGGGATCACGCAGGCGTCGATCGTGCCCTTGGACAGCGCATCGGGGATCTGCGGCAGCGGCATGCCCACCGGCGTGGCGCCCACAGAACCCAGCAGCTTGGTGATCTGCCGCGTCGGGCCGCGCACCTTCATGCCCTTGAGATCGGCGTGCGTCTTGATCTGCTTGTTGGCCGAATGGAACATGCCGGGCCCGTGCACGTGCAGCGCGATCACCTGCGTTTCCTTGAACTCATCGGGAGCTTGCGTCTGCACGTATTCCCAGTAGGCCTTGGACGTCGCCTCGGCGTTGTTCATCACGAACGGCAACTCGAACACCTCGATGCGCGGAAAGCGGCCGGCGGTGTTGCCCGGCAAGGTCCACACGATGTCGACCACGCCGTCACGCGCCTGGTCGTACAGCTGCACCGGCGTGCCGCCGAGCTGCATGGCGGGATAGGCCTCGAACTTGATGCGGCCGCCGGACTCCTTCTCCACCTTTTCCATCCACGGCTTGTGCATCGTGAGCCACACGTTGCTCATCGGTGCCATGAAGGTGTGGAACTTCAGCGTGACCGACTGCTGGGCCAGGCCCGACAGTCCCGGCACGCCAAGAGCCGCGGCGGCGGCGCCCTGGATCAGCGAACGGCGTTTCATCGAGAGTCTCCTTGTTCGAACGACGATGTACTCGTCCGGCAAATTACCCAGATTCCGTTGACGAGCCCACCCGATTTGCCCTAAGGCCGCTGCCAAAAACGGCTCGTCATTTCAGAAACTTGACCAACCACAACGAGATCGCCGGGAACAGCAGCAGCACGATGGTGCGCAGCGTGTCGGTGATCAGGAACGGCATCACGCCGCGGTAGCTCTCGCCGATGGGCACGTCGCGCGCCATGCCGTTGACGATGTAGACGTTCAGCCCAACCGGCGGCGCCAGCAAGCCGAAGCCCACCGTCATCAGCACCATGATGCCGAACCAGATCGCCACGCTCTCCTTGGGCATGCCGAAGTCCAGCCCCATCACCAGGGGAAAGAAGATCGGGATGGTCAGCAGGATCATCGACAGCTCGTCCATCACCGCACCGAGCACCACGTAGAACAGCAGGATCGCCGCCACCACCATCACCGGCGACAGTCCCCAGCCGGCCACCGTGCCGGCCAGCTGCGCCGGCACCTGCGTCAGCGCCAGCGCGGCGTTCATCAGGTCGGCACCGAGGAAGATCAGGAAGATCATCGCCGACGACTCGGCGGTGGCGTAGAAGCAGTGCTTGAACTTGCGCCAGTCGATCTCGCGCTTGAGCAGCGCGGCGATAAAGGTGGACGCCGCGCCGACCGCCGCGCCTTCGGTGGGCGTGAAGTAGCCGCCGTAGATTCCGCCGAACACCAGCAGGAAGATGATGGCGATCGGGCCCACGCCCCAGAGCAGCGCGCCGCTCAGCCGGGGTGCGTCGTCGTGCTCGGGTGCATGACCGGGCACCACGCGCACGTAGATCGCGATCGCGACCATGTAACCCAGCATCGCGATCACGCCGGGCACCATCGCGGCGGCGAACATCTTGGCGATGTTCTGCTCGGCCAGGATGGCGTAGATCACCAGCGGCACCGACGGCGGAACCAGGATGCCGAGCGTGCCGCCGGCGGCCAGCGTGCCGGTGGCCAGGCGGCCCGAGTAGCCGTGGCGGCGCATCTCCGGCAGCGCCACCTGCGTGATGGTGGCCGCGGTGGCCACCGACGAGCCGCAGATGGCGCCGAACGCCGCGCACGCCAGCACGCCGGCCATCGCCAGACCGCCGCGAAAGCGCGCCATCACCGCGGCGGCAAACTCAAACAGCGCACGCGAGATGCCGCCCTGCGTGGCGAAGTTGCCCATCAGGATGAACAGCGGGATCACGCTCAGGTCGTAGCTGGCGAAACGCGCGAACGCCTGCGTGTTGAGAAAGTTGGCCAGCGGCAGCCAGCCGGCCTGCGCCACGTAGCCAGCCACGCCGGCGACGAACATCGCCACCGCGATCGGCGTGCGCAGCGCCATCAGCACCAGCATGATGGCGAAGATGCCGATCGTCAGCGTTAGCGGGCTCAGACCGAGGCTCACTCGTGCACCTGCCGGCCAAAGCCACGCAGCGCCTGCGCCAGGCCGATGGCGACGCACAGCACCAATGGCGGCACCATCGCCGTGTAGATGATCCACTCCGGGAAGCCGATCATCATCGTGCCCGATTGCGAGCGCCAGGCGTTGATGCCGCCGATCGTGGTGCGCCAAGCCATCAGCGCGAGCGCCGCTGCGAACAGCAGCGCACCGAAGCGGTCGAGCCACGCGTTCGTGCGCTCGGACGCCTTCGCGGTGAAGAAGTCGACGATGATGTTGCCGCGCCGCATCTGGCACCACGGCAGGAACAGCGCGATCGCCGCGCCGGCGGCCGCCCCGGTCAGCTCGAAGTCGCCGACGATGGTCTTGCCGATGGTGTTGCGCCCGATCACGCTGACGCAGGTCATCAGCGTGATGACCGTCAGCAGCACGCCAGCCGCAATGGCGCACAGCTTGGCCAGAGACTCCAGGATCTTCAAGACAGCTTCCCCTCCGAAGCTTCGTTGTTCAGTGAGCGTGGCGCCGTTCAATACTGCGTTTCCGGCAATTGGACCACCAGTCCGTCCAGACCCTCGTGCAGCGAGATCTGGCAGCTCAGCCGGCTGGTCGGTTGGCGCGGCGCCGCCGTCATCTCGAGCATTTCGAGCTCCTCGTCGGCCGGCGGACGCAGCCTGCCCGCCCACCCGGGATCAACGATCACGTGACAGGTGGCGCAGGTGAGGCAGCCGCCGCAGTCGGCCACGATGCCTTCGATGCCGGCATCGGTGGCGGCGCGCATCAGGCTCTTGCCGGTCGGTGCGGCGATCGTGCGGCGCGTGCCGTCGGCGGCGATCAGGTGGATGGTGATGGTGGCCATGCTCGTCATGGGCGCCCAGCCGCCCGAAGCCGGAGACGCGGCCCCATCGGGGGCAGCGAGTGCGTGGAGCGTGAGAGTCGGTTCATTCAGAATCGGCTGAAGTACTCGCGGCGCTGCCACTCGTCCTTGTCGCCGGCCTGCGCGTAGCGCGACAGCTCGGCGCGTTTGATGCGCACGAAGCTCTCGATGAAGGGCGCGCCGAACGCGCGCACCAGCGTCGTGTCGGCGGCGAGCGCATCGAGCGCGTCGCCGAGCGTGGTGGGCAGCCGTGTGGCCGTGCCTGCGTAGGGCGAGTCGGTGGCCGGACCGGCCTGCAGCTTGCGGCGCATGCCGTCCAGGCCGCAGTGGATCTGCGCCGCGATGTACAGGTAGGGGTTGGCGCTGGGCTCGCCGATGCGGTTTTCGATGCGCGTGGCCGCGTCGCCGCAACGCCCGAGCACCCGCACCATCGCGCCGCGGTTGTCGCGCCCCCACAGCACGGCCTGCGGCGCCAGCGCATTGGGGCGGAAACGGCCGAAGCCGTTGATGGTCGGCGTGCACAACGCCGCGCTCGCTGGGGCATGCGCCAGCACGCCGGCCAGGTGCAACGCGCCGGTGTCGGACAAGGTGTGCGTGGCATCGGTCGGCGTCGTGCCCGGCGCGGGCGTGTCGCGCACCATCGCGTTGCTGCCGTCGCGCAGATCGACCAGCGATTGATGCAGGTGCCAGCCGCTGGCCATCACGTTGGGAAACGGCGGCAGGCACATGAAGCTGGCGTGGTAGCCGGCGCGGCGCAGCGCCTGGCGCACGCCGTTGCGAAACAGCACCATGTGGTCGGCCGCGGTCAGCGCATCGGTGGCGTCGAACACCGCCTCGACCTGGCTCGGGCCGAGTTCGATCTCGAGCGAACGCAGCGGCAGCCCCAGGCCCAGCGCGGTGCGCTGCACCACGCCCAGGGCGTCATCCGCCTGGTCGGACCAGTTCTCGGCCAGCAGGTTGTAGCCCGGATGGATCATCGACACCGCGGGCGGCTCGCCGGGCCAGGCGGCGCGCTGCGGATCGAGCCGCCCGTCGTCGATGCGGTAGATGTGGAACTCGACCTCGAGGCCGCAGCGCAGTCCGTATCCCTCGCGCGCCAGTTCGGCCAGCGCGTGCTGCAGCACGCGGCGCGTGTCGAGCGCCACGGGTTTGGCATCGTCGAACCACGGCTGCGCCTGCATCCAGCCGGTGCCCTCGGCCCAGGGCAGCACGCGAAAGCTGCCCGGGTCGGGCAACAGCAGCAGGTTGTTGGCGGCGCCGAAGCCCGGCAGCTCGTCGGCCAGTCCGGGCTCGAACACCGGGTACGCGGTGCGATCGGAGGTTTCTTTCAGCATCACCGTGCTGACCATCCCGAGGCCCTGCAGCAGCGCGTCGTTCACCGCGTGCGGCATCAGCGTCTTGCCGCGCCACACGCCGTGCAGGTCGCACCAGGCGACGCGCACGCGCTGGATGCGCTCGTCGGCGATGCGCTGCAGCACCTGCTCGCACGCCAACGCGCGCGGCATGTCGTGGATGCCGCAGCGTTGGGCGAAAAACGTCATCGATGGGCCTCGCTGGACGCGAGCGCCGACGCGCTGCCGCTCAGCCAAGCGGCGCGCGCACGCTTGGCGGCGGCCGCCTCGCGCCAGAACGCATCCCAGCGATCGGCCGGTGCGATGCAATCCATGGTGTCGGGGCCGGTGAGCGCGGCCGCCTGCTCGGCATCGAGCGCCATCGGCGCGCGCCCGCCCTGCTGCACCTGCTCGATGGCCTTGAGCAGCATGCGGCGGTTGGCCATGATCACCTTGTCGCTGGTGCCCAGGTGCTCGCGCGTGCGGTCCTGGATCGGGCCCATGCTCTCCACCGCCCATTGGTCGTGCCGGTTGATGTCTTCTTCACCCATGCCGAGGTAGGTGCGCGTGCGCTGCTCCTCGGGGTCGAAGCCCCAATCGTCGTGCGCGCCGTGCAGCGGCACGTAGTCGGGCAACGACAGGCCCTGCAGGCGCTGTGCGCGCATGGTGACCTTGTCGAGCGGCTTGTCGAAGCTGGTGAAGAACGAGTACCAGTAGGTGTGGGTGTCGTCCACCGGCACGTGCATCTGCGTGATCGTGACGGTCTCCGACAGCGGGATCACAAAGGTGTACGGAAACAGTGCGTGCGTGACACGCACGTGCGTCAGGTGGTCATTGATGATGCGCAAGGCGGTGATGCGGGTCAGCCCCGGTGCGATCTCTTCATGGCGGATCTCCGGCGACGTGCGCTCGCGCATCACGCGCGTCATCGGCCAGCGCTCGCCGTTCACATCGCCCACGCTGGCGGCACGAAACTGCCGGCCGTAGGCATCGCCGCCCTGCTCGTCGCGCAGGTAGCGGTGCAGGAACGACGGATGCGCCGGATCGATCCCCACCTCGAACGCCTGCAGCCAGTTGCAGTGCCACAGGCCCTTGAAGGCAAAGCTGTGCGACGGCGGCGCGCGAAATGCGTCGAGCGCCGGCAGCTCGGGCGGTGTGCTGCCAACGGGCCCGAACCATGCGAACAACACGCCGGACTGCTCGCGCACCGGATAGCTGCGCTGGCGCACGCGCGCGCACAGCGTCGAGCCCACGCCTTCAGCCGGTGTCTCGAGGCAACGCCCGTCGACCGCAAACTTCCAGCCGTGGAACGGACAGCGCAGGCCTTCGGGCTCGTGGCGGCCGAACGCCAGGTCGGCGCCCCGGTGCGGGCAGTCGCGATCGAGCAAGCCGTAGCGCCCCGTGCCGTCGCGAAACAGAACAAGGTCCTGACCCAGCATGCGAACCCGTTTGACCGGGCGCGACGCCATGCGCGGATCAAGCGCGGGATCGAACTCGTCGAGCAAGGCCACCGGTTGCCAGTAGCACCGCATGAGTGCACCGCACGCGGTACCGGGGCCGACGCGCGTGATCCGTTCGTTTTGAGCCGCTTGCATGCAATGAGTCTAGTGGCCGTGTCCGAGGCGCGACAAACGCGCAGGGAAACCCCTAGGCCGTTGGAGTGCTGAGACCACGCGGCGCGCACAATCGCGGCCCATGACGCCAACCCGCTTCGCCATCGGCAAAAGACGCCGGGACGCCCTGGTGGCCGGCGGCACCGGTCTGGTGGGACGCGAGTTGCTCGATGCCTTGCTGGCCGACAGCTCCGTGGGCGCGGTGCACGTGCTGGTGCGCACGCGCAACGCCGAGCTGGCCAAGCGCAACGGCTTGACGCAGCACGTCGTCGACTACGCTCAACCGCTGGTCGACCTGCCGCCGGCCGACGATGCGTTCTGCTGCATCGGCACCACCATCAAGGCGGCCGGTTCGCAGGCCGCGTTTCGCGCGGTCGACTTCGACGCCGCGCTGGCCTTTGCGCGCGCCGCGCGCGCCGCCGGCGCCAGGCGGCTTGGCCTGGTGTCCGCGCTCGGCGCCGATGCGTCGTCGCGTGTGTTCTACAACCGCGTGAAGGGCGAGCTGGAGCAGGCGGTGAAGACGCTCGGCTACGACTGCGTGCTGCTCGCGCGGCCATCGTTGTTGATCGGCGATCGCGCCGCACTGGGGCAACCGGCGCGGCCGGTCGAACGCGCGGGGTCGGCGCTCAACGCGGCGCTCGGTTGGCTGCTGCCCGATTCCGTGCGGCCGATCGCTGCACGCACCGTGGCGCTGGGGCTGCTGCGCGCGCTGCAACAGTGCGACCGCCCGGGCGTGTTCACGCTGCCGTCGCACGAGCTGCAGGTGCTGGGCCGCTGAGAAGCGGCCGCAAGCCCGCTGCGGCGACGGGCTCCCGGCCAGCGAACTCAAGGCGCGAAAGCTCCGGAGGCCGCCGAAGCGACCGCGAGGTCGCCTCGCCGCAGCCAATACATCAGCGCGGCCGTCGGCGAGTCGTAACCGACGCGCAGCTTTTCACGCCGGCGCGCCGATCGTGCGAGCCGAGCTGGCCCAACACGCGACAACGGCCGGGGACGCCGCTACCGTGTGCACCATGAAGCCGATGCTGCACACGCGCTGGCAATCGATGGAGTTGATCGTCTCGCGCGACGGTCAGGAGATCGACCGTGTGAGCGCCACCGACATCGAGCGTGTGATCGTCGTCTACCGCGACCGCGGCGACACGCCCGGCGATCTGGCCTATGCGGTGCTGCAGACGCACACGCACGACCTGTTGTTTCCGCCCGAGAGCGGCATCGCGGGCCGGGTGCACTTCGAGCGCCAATTGTTCTGGGGCGAGCGCCGCTGCGTCTACTGGGCGCCGCTGGCCAAGGCAGCGCTGCCGCGCAAGCTGTGCACCGGACTGTGGATCCTGCGGCTGAGCAAGCCGGCATTCGTGCGGCTGCCGCGCGACGAGTTGCGCCCGGTGATCGCGCAGTGGCCTCTGGAAGGCCCGCAGCTGTGGGACGAGCGCAAGAACGAGCGCATTGCGCGGGCGCGGCCGTTCGGTGCGTTGCGCCAGATCACGCCGAGCCCGAGCAGCACCCTGTGAGCGCGCGGCCCCGAGCGGCCTAGCGGAACTCGCCCTCTCGCAGCCACTTGGTGGCAACCCACTTCTCGCCTTCGAGCACCGGCAGGCCGGCGTGCAGCGTGCGCGTCGCCACGTGCGCGCGGTCGTAGCTGAAGAACACCGCGTTGCCGCGCATCGGGCCGACCTCGACGCCCACATCGGGAAAACCGGTGCCGCCGCCGCGCTGCGGCGTGTTGAGGTACATGATCAGCGTGCCCACCCGCTGGCCGCCGCGCTGCAGGATAGTGGGCGTGCCGGGCTGCGCCGGATCGAAATAGTCGTGGTGCGCCTTGTACTCCGCACCGGGCCGGTAACGCAGCACCTGCAGCCCCTCGCCGTTTTGCACCGGCCAGTTGAGCAGCGCGCCGATGCGCTGCTCGATGCGTTCGCACAGCGGGTTCTCGCCGCGCTCGAAGAACATGCCTTCGCTGGTGCGCGAGGCGTGCACCTCGCTGCCGCCGGTGGGCGTGTGCACGGTCTCGGAGCGCGCCAGCTTCGGCGCCGACAGCGCGATCATCTGCTCGCACTCGTCGTCGGACAGCAGGCCGCCAAACACCACGAGCCGCGGGCTCGCCATCGTCATCACGATCTCGACTTCGCGGTCGAGCACCTGCACCTTGCTCGGGTTGCCGGTGAGGTCGGGGCCCGGCACCGGCACCGGCGCGGGCAGTACCTCTTTCTTGGCATGCGCGGCGAGGTACTGCTCCAGCGTGGTCTCGAGCGCATCGAGCGCGGTCTCTTCGTCCCATCCGCTGCTGCGCATCGACTGCAGCACGTCTTCGGGACGGCAACCGGCGCGCGCCTGCGCGACGATCCAGTCGCGCAGCTCCTGGGTGATTGCTTGCGTGGCCATGCCGCATTTTGGCAAAGCGAGCCGGCCTTGCCGAAGGGGCGCCGTTTCCCGATGTTTCCGGCGCCCGGAAAGCAGCTCAGCGCTCTCGCGCCGCCTCCTGCGCCAGCTTTCTCACCGGCGACAGCAGGTACTCCATCACCGTGCGGCGCCCTTGATGGATCTCCGCCGACACCAGCATGCCGGGCGTCAGCGCCAAGGTCTCGCCTGTGCCTGCGCTCACGAGATGCCGGCTCGACAAGTCGAGCATCGCGCGATACGTGAGCGCCGGCGGCTGGCCGGACGGCGTCTGCTTCGGGTCGGCGGAATCGGCGCTCACCAGCTTGACGCGGCTCTCGAGCAGTCCGTACTTCTGGAACGGGTATGCGGCCACCTTGATGCGCGCCTGCTGCCCCTGCGCCACGAAGCCCACGTCTTCGTTCTTCAGCAGCACCTCCGCCTGCAGGGGCTCGTTGATCGGCACCACGCTCAGCAGCACGCTGCCCGCGGCCACCACGGCACCTTTGGTTTTCACCGCCAGATCCTTCACCACGCCGGCGTAGGGGGCCCTGATCTCCAGCATGCCAGCCTTCACGTTGGACTTCTCCAGCTCCTGGTCGCTGCGGTTGAGCAGCGCCACGGTCTCGCCGCGCTCGTTGGCCAGCTGGCTGCGGTATTGCGAGCGCAGTGCGGCGATGCGCTTGTCGCTCTGCGCGATGGCGGCCTGCAGGCTCGTCACGTTGGCGGCTTGCGCATCGAGATCCTTCTCCTTCTCCAAGGCCTCGCGCGACTTGTCCACCGCGGCCAGCTCGCCCACGAAGCCCTCCTTCACCAGCCGCTGGTAGGCCTGCGCCGACTGCTGGTACATCGGCACCGTGCGCGCCAGCTTCTCGTGCACCTGCCGGGCGGCAGCCAGATCCGCGCGCGCCTTGTTCTGCGCCTCCTGCTCCTGCGCCACCGCATCGAGAAAGGCCTGCCGCTGCGCCTTGAAGCGGCCGTCGACCTGCGCATACAGATCCATGCGGTCGGTGGGCCGCGGCTCGGAGACCCGATCCGCCAGCTCGGCGTCGATGCGGCGCAGCGTCAACTGGCGCAGTGCCACCTCGGTGCCGAACGCCTGCGTGTCGGCCCGCGACAGCCGCGGGTCGAGCCGCAGCAGCGTCTGGCCCTCGGCCACCACATCGCCGTCCTTGACCAGGATCTCGCTGACCACGCCGGCATCGGCCGGCTGGACCACCTTGGTGAAGCTCAGCGGCACGAGCCGGCCCTCGGCGGTGGCGATGATGTCAAGCTTCGCGAAGCTGGCCCACAGCACGAGCAGCAACACCAGCGCGGCCGTCACCAGCAGCAGCAGGCGCGGCAGCCGCTGCGGTGGCCGCTCCTGGATGGCCAGCAGATCGGCGGCGAAATCGAGCGCCTCTGCGCTCAACGTGGTGGCATTCCGTGCGGGCATGGATCTCTTACGGCTGCACCCAGCTCGGCCGGGGTGGCAGGCCCGCACTCAACGCCTGCGTGACCAACTGCTCTGGCCCCAGGGGTTGCGCGGGCATGATCGGGCTCGGCAGACCCACGGTCTGGTCAGGCACCAGGCTGATGCCGGCCTGCAGCGCGGTCCACGGATCGACCCCGGTTGACGCCGTCAGCGTCTGCCACGTGGTGGCACTCATCGAGCCCGTCTTGCTCAGCACCGCGGTCCAGCCGAGGTCGCCGTAGCTGCCGGAGCCGTTGCTCGTGGCGTAGCGCCACGCGAGGTCGCCGCCGATGGCCTGGGTGTTGCTGCCGTTCTGGTAGTACGTGTTCATCTCGGCCGCCGGCGCCCAGCTCGACATCGACGGGTTGGCCGCGCGCAGTTGGTCGAAACGCGCCACCAGTCCATCGAAGTTGAAGCTCACCGCCTTCTTGTTGCGCATGCGGTCACCGGATGCGGCGTCGTAGTCGCCGCCCTCGGCGCCGGTGACCATCTGCAGCCGGGCGATATTGCGGCGCGAGTTGTTGAGGTACCAGTCCTTGAAGGTGAGGCTGTCGCCGGCGCCCATGTCGATCACGAGGTCGTTGCCCACCTTGCGCAGCGCGAGGTCCGCATAGCGGATGCCGCCGCCCAGGCTCAGCGTGTCGCTCTGCCAGCTGCTGGTGACGTAGGTGTCGGCGCCGTCGCCACGGTTGAACGCGACCACGTCGGCATCGCCGCCGGCATTGATGCTGTCGTTGCCGCGGCCGGCAGCGATGAAGTCGGCGCCGAAGTCGGCCACGATGGTGTCGTCTCCCGCGCCGGTGTCGATGAAGTCGGCGTTGGTGCCGACCGTGATCTGGTCGTTGCCCGCGCCAGCCACCACCACCGCGGTGCCCGAGCCGCCGTCGATCGTGTCGTTGCCGGCGCCTGCGGCCAACAAGTCGGCATCGGTGCCGCCGCTCAGGTTGTCGTTGCCGTCGCCGGCGTACAGCTCGTCCTGGCCGGAATCGCCGATCAGCACGTCGTGGCCTGCGCCGCCGTCGAGCAGGTCAGCATCGACCCGGCCGTTGAGGTTGTCGTCGCCGCTGCCGCCGAACAACCGATCGTTGCCACTGCCGCCGTCAAGCAGGTCGTTGCCGGCGCCACCCCACAGATCGTCGGCCTCGGTCTCGCCGTAGAGCTGGTCGTTTCCGCCCTCGCCGAACAGCTTGTCGTTGCTCACGCCGCCATAGAGCTTGTCGTTGCCGGTGCGGCCGTACACGATGTCAGCGCCGACGCCCGCGTTGATGGTGTCGTCGCGCCGGTCGCCGGTGAGCGTTTCAGCGGCGTTGGAGCCGTTGAGCGCGCGCGTGACCACCATCAGATCGGCCAGTGTCGCGGTGGTGCCGTTGGCGAACTGGAAGGTCTCGATGCCGCCGCCGGTAGCCAGCTCGATCCCCTGATCCTGCTGCTCGGTGCCGTCCGCGCCGAGGATCGAGAGAAAGACTCTGTTCTGCCCGCCCACCACGACGTTGCGGGCGGCCACCGAGTCGATGGTGATGCCCGAACCAAAGCGCAGGATGTCGGCGCCCGCGGCGTCGGTGATCGTGTCGCGGCCGTCGCCCTGGTTGTAGAGATACAGGTCGTCGCCGGCACCACCGTCGAGAACGTCGTTGCCCTGGCCACCGGACAGCACGTCGGCGCCGGCGCCGGCGCTGAGCGTGTTGGCGCCCGTGTTGCCCACCAGCACGTTGTTGCCGGCGTTGCCGGTGGCGTTCAGTGCGGCATTGCCCTCGAGGATGAGGTTCTCGACTTCGACGGCCAATGTGTAGGCGACCGTGCTGTAGACGGTATCGTTGCCTTCGCCGGTCACCTCGTTCACTACGTCGGCTGCCTCGTCAACGTGGTAGCGGTCGTCACCGGCGCCACCGGTCATCGTGTCAGCGCCCGCGGCACCATCGAGGATGTTGGCCAGCGCGTTGCCATCGATCGTGTTGTTCAGCGCATTGCCCGTGCCTTCGAGCGCGTTGCCTGAGAGGGCGAGTGCCTCGACGTTGGCGGGCAGCACGTAGTTGATCGATGCGGTGACGCGGTCGATGCCGGCGTTCAAGTCCTCGAGCACCTGATCGACAGCATCGTCGACGAGGTACTGATCGTCGCCGGCGCCACCGGTCAGCGTGTCGGCGCCGCTGCCGCCGTCGAGCAGGTCATTGCCGGCGCCGGCGTCGAGCACGTCGTTCCCGGCTTTGCCGTCGAGCACGTCATCGCCGTCCGTGCCGGACAGCACGTCGTCGCCGTCCGTACCGATGGGTGACAGCTCGGGCACCTCAGGCAGTTGAGCGAGCAGTTCGTCGAGGCCGAAGCTGACGCCGTCGGCGAACACGAAGCGCTCGATGCCCGCCGCGCCGGGCTGCCCGCGCAACCCGTCGTCGTAGTCGATCTCCAGAAAGAGGGCGCCTCCGCTCGTGAGCTGCAGCGTGTTGCCGCTCCAGCGATAACCGAGCTGCGCGCGGTCGACGCTGGCATCGAATTCGACAGTGTCCTGGTGCTGGTCGGCCAGGTTGCCGCCGTAGGCGAGAAAGATGCCGTCTGCTTCGCCGTTGAACCTCGCGACATCGCCAATGTGGTCCAGCGAGCCTGCGTCGATGCCCACGATGTAGGTGTCGGCCCCGGCCTGCCCGTTCAGCGAGTCGCTGCCACGGCCGCCGACGATGACATCGGCCCCATCGGTACCCAGAACCGTGTCGTCGCCATCACCGGCATCGACCCAGGCGCCACGGCCGCGTTCGTAGTAGCCGTAGTGCATCAGGTATGCATCCGGGGCCGGCATGACGCCCCAGTCTTCAGTGCTGGCGTAGGAGGACAGCATGATCTGGTCGTTGCCTGCGCCGGCTTCGATCGAGCCGCGGAACTCGCCTCCTTCTTCTTCGTCGTCTGGTTCTGGCTCGAACACGTCGGCACCGGACGTTCCGATGAGCTGGGTCTGCACCGCGGTGTCCGAGAACAAGGTCACCACGTTCGACTGCGTGACCCATTGGTAGCCGACGATCCGGTCCTGCAAGGTCGCGGCGCCGCTGCTGCCCGGCACCAAGTGGCCGATCAGCACCGTATCGTCAGGGGTGCCGCCACCGTTCCAATCGGTCCGCGGTACGGTCACCGGGATCGCACCCGGCGGCAGAGTCCCCGTCTGCAGCGGGAGCCACTGTGCGGCCTCACTGCTGCCGGGCAGCACGGACGTCGTTTGGTGGATCGGCACGTAGTCCTGGCGGACCACGGTCACTGAACGCTGGACGAGATTGAGGTGCCCGTGAAACTGAAGCGTGCCGGGTGCATTGAGCGCGTACGAGGTCGTCACGACCTGCGTGGGCACCGACGCTTGGCCATTGAGCAGCCGCTGCGGCAAGGTGCGCAACTCGACCCGTTGTTCGGCCAGGAAGCGGGCGCGGCGTCCGGCATGGTCATCGCCGCCAGGCAGCGGCACGCTGCTCGCCAGCAGCGAAGCGACGCTCACCGGCGCCTCGCTGCCGACCTGCACCTGCCAGGTTTGAGCGGCGCCATCCAGGTTGGAGAAGCCGTTCACCTGCACCGTCGATTCGCCCGCGAGCAGAATGAGCCGGCCCTGCTCGATGCGGGCGACCACGTCACCCGCTGCCAGGCCATCAAACACGAGCAACGCCTGCTCGCCGGGCGTGGGAGTGATTAGGTCGATGCCGCTGTTGGCGTTGAACCGATATGTGTTGGTCCCGGCACCGCCGTCCAGCAGATCGTGGCCGGCGCCGCCCTGCAGCGTGTCGTCACCGCCCAGACCGCGCAGCCAGTCGTCGCCATCGGTGCCGACGAGCAGATCGTTCGCCTGCGTCGGGGTCCCTGTATCGGAGAGCTGCGCCAGCAGGTCCGAGAGCAGCAGGCGGGTTCCATCGGCGAACTCGAGCCGATCGATGGAGCCCTCGGCGCCGGGTTGCAGCACGATCCGATCGCCATCGCCGTACGCGATCGAGAGCATCGGCACTGCATCGGCCTGGTTTGACGAGAAGACTATGGACGCGGACACGTCGGCCGACGTGATGCCGGCATCGAAGCGAATGATGTCCTTGGCCGCCCCGGCGGGCGCGGCGGTGTAGCGGATCAGATCAGTCCCGTCGCCGCGGGCGAAGGTGTACACGTCTTGCTGAGAGTCGGAGCCGGCGTCCAGCACGTCGTCGCCGGCGCCGCCTCGCAACGTATCGGCGCCGCTGCCGCCCATCACGTTGTCGGCACCGGCGCCACCATCCAGCCGATCGTCGCCGGCACCGGCATGGAGATCGTCGAGGCCCGTGCCCCCTTCAAGCCATTCGGCCCGGTTGCCGCCGCGCAGGTTTTGCGACGTGGCGATGTCTCGGGTCCACACCGTGCCGGTCGTGTCGGACCAGCGGGCTGAGCGCACCAGTCCGCCGAGGCTCGTGGCGTCGACGATGGCTTGCGCACTGAGTGCCGGGCCGCCAAAGCCGGACTCGACGACCAGACCATCCAAGGCCGTGGTCTGGCCGAGGGCGATGACACCGGCCGCACCGGCATCGAGGTATGTTTGCCCACCCTGCACAAAGACGCTGGCGGTGTTCGAGATCGCGCCGTTCACGAACACCGTGTTCACGCCTTGGCTGTCGTCGATGACCGCGACGGTACCGTTTGACTGCGTGGTGATTTCGTACACGTCGTCGCCGGCACCGCCATTGAGGTAGTCGGAGCCGTCGGAGACGAGGCGGTCATTGCCGTCGCCGCCCAACAGGACATCAACGCCGTCGCCCCCGTCGAGCGTGTCGTTGCCGCCACCGCCCAGGAGTGTGTCAGCGCCTTCGCCGCCGGCCAGTTGGTCATCGCCATGAAAGGCAGCGGCCAGCTCATCGGTGTCGGCATCGCCGTGAAGATAGTCATTGCCCACGCCGCCGATCAACGTGTCATCGCCGCCATCGCCCCACAGGCGGTCATCGCCGCTTTCACCGTCGAGCGAGTCGCCACCGTGGTACTCGCCGGCCACATATTGCGTGTCGTCGTCGCCACGCATCTGATCGTTGCCCGAACCGCCGAGCATCTGATCGGTACCGCCCTCGCCGATCAACGTGTCGGCACCGTCTTCGCCGTCGAGATAGTCGTCGCCGTGGAACGCGCCGGCCACCTCACCGGTGGCAGAGTCGCCATCGAGCCTGTCATCGCCGCCACCGCCGAAGAGCGCGTCGTCACCGCCGCGCCCGACCAGCGTGTCGTTTCCGGCCTCACCATCCAGATAGTCGGCCCCGTGGGCATCGGGAGCGACGATGTCCTCTGTACTGTCGCCGTCGAGATAGTCGTTGTCGGCGCCACCGAAAAGCGTGTCATTGCCGCCGTAACCGGTAAGCGCATCGTCGCCCTCCTCGCCGTCGAGGTAGTCGGCCCCATGCTGCGTGCCCGACAGCCGGCTCTCTTCATCGTCTCCGATCAATGTGTCGGCGCCCTGGCCGCCGAAGAGGGTGTCGTCGCCGCCCTCTCCTTGCAGATAGTCATTGCCGCCTTCGCCATCGAGGTAGTCATCGCCGTGATGCGAAGGCTGCAGGTAGGAAGCGGCGGTCGTCGAGACCGCACCCGCATCACCCCACAGACTGTCGTTGCCCTCGCCACCCCAGAGATCGTCGTCACGTCCACCACCGATCAGCCTGTCGTTGCCGTCGCCTCCATCGAGATAGTCGACACCATGCACATCGGGCGGCGTGTTTTCGTTGTCACGGTCGTCGCCGTACAGCGTATCGCTGTCGCTGCTGCCGTAGAGCGCATCATCCTGCCCCTGACCGATGAGCAGGTCGTTGCCTGCGCCACCGTCGATCACGTCGGCGCCGTGGTCGGCCGGCGCCGCATAGACGACCAGCGTGGGATCGTTCGGGCCATCGCCGTAGATCCGGTCGTTGCCCTCGTCGCCCGACATGGCATCGCTGCCACCCATGCCGTAGACGTTGTCGACGCCAGCGCCAGCGCTGACGAAGTCGTTGCCGGTACCGGCGAACACGACGTCGTCGCCCGCACCGGCATCGATCACGTTGCCGTCATCGCCGAACTGCTCGTCCCGGGTGACGATGTTGCTGAGGATGCCGCGCTGGTATCCGTCAGCGTCAGGTCCGGACGACTCGTAGACCCAGTTGAAGCCCTGACCAAGGACGATCGGCAGGGTCGGTGAAGGCGGTGTGAAGTCCGTGTCAGTGGGAGCGTTGAGCGAGCCGGTACTGGAACCGTAGACGATGTCCACGCCGTCGCCGCCAATCAGCGTGTCGGCGCCCAGGCCGCCTTGCAGCACATCATTGCCGCTGCCGCCGTCGACATAGTCATCGCCCGCACGGCCAAGGAGCGCGTCATCCCCGCCCAGCCCCATGATGCTGTCGCCGGCAGCGGTGCCGGCGATGAGATCAGGAGCGCCCGCTTGCGCGCCGGCGCTCACATAGTTGCCATCGCTGATGGTGTAGTGCGTGCCTTCCGGATCTGTCGCCTTCCTGAAGTCGCCGTTGAAGGTGTTGCTGGTCTCCGGCGCCGCGACGGTGTCGTCGAATGTCATTCCCAGGTTCTGGGTCGGCGTCCAGTCCTTGATCTGAATCTGGTTCGTGCTCCCGTCCTTGCGAACGATCAGATCACCACCCAGCACGGCGTATGTCCAGCCGGTTGCATCGTCTTTGTAGACACCATTCTGGATTTTCTTGCCACCTGTCAACTGTATGCCATCGACCTCAATCGTGCCTTGCCCATCACTGTCTTCGACGATGTCATGGCCGAAGCTGCCGAAGAACTGGTAGGTGTCGTCGCCCTGCCCTCCTGTGAGCCAGTCGGAGTTGTCTCCGCCGTCGAGCGTGTCGTTTCCATCGCCGCCGTAGAGGAAGTCGAGGCCTGCGCCGCCTTTGAGGGTGTCGCTACCTCCATAGCCCACCAGGATGTCGTCCCCCGCGCCACCGTCCATCGAGTCGCTGCCGGTGTAGCCGAGCATCACGTCCGCTCGACCGTCCACTGTCGACTCAGCCCTCAGCGCCGCACTTCCGTTTTGGACGGTCCAGCGAGCCTGTTTTGCGAAAACTGCACCAATCAGGCTGTCCCCAAGCAACGCATCGAGCAGTGCGCCAAGGTCCCGCTCAACCGCGTCGGATTTCGCCCCGAGCGACAGCGCGTCCACTGTGAGGCCGCCCGCAGTGCCGCGCAGCACCGTCTGAAATTGCGCCAGGCCGGACTGCAATGGCGCGCGGTCTCTGCCTTGTTCGTAGAGGCCAGCGAGCACAGCGTCGACCAGAATGGCCGCCACGTTCATTGCCGTTTGTGAGCCTGATCCGCCAGGCAGTTGAGTAATGCTGGTCAACCCGCTCTTCAGATCGATCTTGTCCACGTCTGTGGACAACGCAGCAAGGCTGCCCTCGCCTCGGTACTCGCGCTGCACCAGCAGGTCAACGAGGTTGGCTTGATCGCTCTTCGGGTTGTTCTGAAAGATCCCCGCGAACAGCCTGGGTAACAGTTCAGGATGCCCTTGGACGGTAGCAAGAAACTGGGGGGACCCCAAGAAGCCGGAGAGAAGTGATATCGAGTGCAGCGCAACGGGGTCTCCTGAAACGAGCGGGACGCCGGCAGGCCCCCAACCCAGCATCGTCTGCGACTTCGGATCGAGCATCCGTTCGCTGCCCTTAACCTTGTCTATACCGACGCCCAACAACCAAAGCGCGGGATCCACGATACCTAGTACGGCGGACACGTAGTTGGTCACCGCCGTACTGGCGAGCGAAAGCGCTTCACCCTTTACGTAGATCTGGTCGACATTGCCTTGACGCGCCAACCGGGTGGGACTGGGTATCAGGGCACCACTTGGGTCGAGTGCCACGTACTCGTCAAACGCTGTGGGCAAGACGTAGCCCATGGCACCGATCGCCGCTTTGAGTACCGCGACGATCGTCGACGAGTCGGCGCTCTTCTGAAACGGCGCTTCGTCGAAGACGGTTGCCTGCCTGTCGAAGAAGACGGACATCAGCGATGCCAGGCCCCCGCCGAGCGAGTGCCCGGTGAAACTGATTTCCGCAGTGGGATTCGCAGCAAGCACATCGAGATAGAACTTGGCCGCATCAAGTACCTGTGGAGCCAGCGCCACGGCCGTAGCTGCGGGCACATTGCCAGTCAGCCAGTCCAAGATGTCCTCGTCCGTTGTACCGGCGTAGGAGACTACGATCTCATCCCCTCGCTTATACGCGCGCGCCATGAAACCGTCAGGCAGCACGACACCGGCACCGATCGCAGTCCAGCCGTCTGGGATGGGTAGCGTGTTCTGCTCGCTACGCACTAAGATTGAAGTTCCATAGACGTTCGCTGCGAGAAGGGCGCACTCCAGTGTCGTTGCCATAATTCCTCCAAATTGTCCAACTCACTTGTTGAAGCGGCTGCAGAACCTCTGCCCGCGCTCGAAGTACGATTTGACAGTGTCGGGATTCCTGTCGACGTCGCCGCCTCGCAGAGGTTTGCTGTCCCAGCGAATGAGGCCCTTGAAGTCATCTTTGGCTGTATGGCCCCAGTAGTTCCCCGAGAGGTTCATCAGCGCTCGATCCACCGGGAACTGCGCCTGCGGCACTTCGACCCAGCGGCCATCGACCCAGCGGAGGAACTGCGCGATGTAGTCGTTCTCGTCTCGATTGCGGCAGTACTCGCGGTCTCTCACATAGAGGGCCAAGAAGGGCGCGCCGTCGATGATGTCAAAGGACACAGGATCACGGTTCCAGTGCTCTGAGACCGCCCCCTTCCACTCCACCTTCATCGGCGGATACCTAAACTCGAACTCGATGTCGCGACCTCGCGTTGCATTGGGGAAACCGCCTCTGCACGCCACTGCCTTGCGCCAAACGGTGATCATCTGGCCATCGTGCAGCCTGACTTCCTCTGTCCAGTCGGCCACGTCCGTCTTGCATGGAGGCCTCGAAGCGGCAACGCCGAATACGTCGGTTACGCCGCGATCACATCCGGCCACGGCGAGCGTCACTAAAAGCCCAAGCACCGTCTTTAGTGGCAAACCTTGTTTAGCGTGCACTCGCTCCGAGCCTGTTGCCGTCAATGCGTCTACCAAGGAAGTTAGTTCTTCGCGAACCATGGCGAAGCCGACATTCCGAAATCTGGTCCAAGAGTGCATGGTCTTCCTAGTGAGAGGAATCTGTGGCAGATGGACGCGCCTGGGCTCGAACGGCCTCTCGGTGCACGCCGTTCCCGCCTTCACGTCAGTGCTTCTTCCAGCCACCCTTCCGGCGCTCCGACCCACGCCACCGGCGCGATACCGATGTGCCTAACGGCCGCCAACGCCTGTAACACTCGATCCGCCCGTCGCACTTGCACGCCCCGACCGGCCGTCGTGATGCGCTGGGCAGCCACCATCTTCTCCGTATCCGTAGGCGCCAGCAGCTGTGGCACACCCGCAATGCACGCTTGCGTGAGCAGCCCGAGCGGTGCGTAGCTGACCACGAGGTCGGATTCACGCGCAGAGGTCTGCAGGTCGACCGGATGACGCGTCACCCGCACATGGCCGTTATGCGCGACCGCCACGTCGGGTGAATGTCCGCTCGATACACAAAGCACCCGCGCGCCGAGGTCCCCAAGCGCGTTCAACAGCGCACCCGCCAGCGGCCCTCCGCGCAGGTATGCGAAGACTCGCGGGCCGTCAGCGCCTCCGACCTCGGGCCATTCGGGTGGCAAGCATCCGGGCAATGCGTTGAGCGGGCCAACGTAAGTGACATCGTCCCGTGCGCCATACGGATCGGTCTGCGGCACACAGTCAAAGTAGCGGCGGGGGTACGTCAGATACTGCGCGAGCGTCGGTGGTCTGCGGATCCCCAGCATCGACGCCGTCCGCGCCAGGCCGTCCTCGACCTTCGCCACATGTGCCGCATTCAACCGCTCGACGTACGGCCCGCGCATGCCAATACCAAAACTCGGGCAGCTTGCAGGCGGGCAGTCGAAGCCGTTGCTGATGCGGATCGCCGGCCAGCGGTACAGGCAGGCCGCGAGCTGCGCCATCGGTGCGGTGTCGAGCACTATGCGATCAGGGCGAACCTGCTCGTGCATGGCCCGCCACCGCACCACCGCCTGGGCCACACCGGCCGGATTGCCGAAGCCCACGTTGATCAAGATGCTCGCGTACGAGAGCAGGTCGACTCGGTCGGAGACAACCACCGGGTCGGGCACCTGCACACGCCTGTGCGTCACTTCACGCAGCCAGTGCGATTGCATCGCGTGCGCCGGCAGAGCCCACACGGGCTCGTGGCCGGCGTCCTCGATCTTCTGCGCGAGAGCCAGCATGCGCGCCAGGTGGCCGAGGTTGCCGCCGAGTTCCCATGCAAGCAGCACACGCAGACCGCTCATGCTGCCTCCCTCTGCACGCTGGGCGACACAGCACCGGCCACCAGGCGGTCGTAGCCTGCCAGGCCCGCCTCGTGGCTGTAGTCCTGCGCATCACGAAGCGCCTGCGTCCTCAGTTTCGATGGCGTTGCGCAAGCGTCCAGCGCTTCGAGCGTCCTGGTCACGAGTGCCCGAACATCGAAGAAATCCACCAGCCTGCCGTTGTCGCCATCCCGGATGACTTCGCGGACCGGTGCCGTGTCGGAGGCGATCACCGGCGCGCCGCACGCCATGGCCTCGAGCAGTGACCAGCTCAGCACGAACGGATAGGTCAGGTACACGTGCGCCGCCGATGCCTGCAGCACACGCAGGTACTGCGCTCGCGGGAGCCTTCCCACGAAGTGCGTCCGCGTCGCGTCCAGCGACACCTCGCGCAGCAAATGCTCGCGCCAGTTGGCCGAGCCCTTGGGACGCTTGCCGTAGCTGACGCCATCGCCGCCCACGATCACCGCATGGCAGCGCGGATGCGCACGCTGGATCTGCTCGAGCGCCCGCATGAACACGTGGAATCCTCGATAAGGCTCGAGGTTGCGCGCGACGTACGTGATCACCGGGTCGCCCGCCTTCAGCATCGCACCGCTCGGTGTCTTGATCGTGGCATTGGCGTCGGGCCGCAACGTGCGCGTGGCGATGCCCTCGTGCTGCACGGCGATCTTGGAATAAAAGATCTCCGGATGCCGGCTCCGCTGCCAGCGCGTGGGACTCACCGCCGCGTCGCAGTTCGTCAGGTTGAGCGTATGCAGCGCGTTCCAGGTTCGGATGCGCGCGCGGTCGTCGAAGCTGGGCGGGAACTCGGGGTCGAAGCCCAGATCGGCGCCCTCGGCGTGGTAGTACCACTCGCACAGGTGCACGAGCCGCGCGTCGGGGAACACGTCTTTCGCGTAGAGCGTCTCGCCCCAGCCGGGATGGCCGACGATCACGTCGGGCTTGTAGCTGCGCTGTCGCAGCGCGAGCATGGCGCGAGCCGCCGCCTGGCCGTGCAGCGCGGCCACCTCCATCTGCCGCAGGTACGGATGCTGGTGTGCATGGCCCTGGCGCGTGAGCTTGTAGCGCACGAGTCCGCCGAAGCCGGGCAGACCTGGCGCCGTCTCGCGGCCCATTGCGCGGACCTCCCAACCCGGGCGCCGAGCCCAGACCTCGACCAGGTGCCCAAACTGGCCGGGAAAGTTCTGGTGGACGACGAGCAGCTTCATCGCTCGCTCGCGCCCTCGTTCATCGCCTGCCCCGGAGCCGCCGGCGCCACCGCCCGCAACTGCTGCACCCCGTCTTTCCCGATCTGGAGGAGCGCATCGATCTTCAAGCCACGCGGCAACGCGTGCGCGATGAACAGCAGCGTCACCCTGCCCTTCAGCCCGTTGATGGTCTTGGCGAACGCCTCAGCCGTTTCCGCATCGAGCGCCGAGGTGGACTCGTCGAAGATCAGCACGCGTGGGCCCTTGAGCAATGCACGTGCGATCGCCAGCCGCTGCTTCTGCCCGCCCGAGAGCCCAGCGCCGCGCTCGCCGATTTCGCTCTGGTATCCCTTGGGCAGCGCCTCGATGGTGGTGTGGATGCCGGCCATCTTGCAGGCCTGCACCGCCTGCTCGAAGGTCGCTCCCGGGTTGGCTGCCGTGAGGTTGGCCAGCACGGTGCCCGAGAACAGCGTGGTTTCCTGCGGCACCACGCCAAAGGTGCTGCGCAGCTCGTTGGCGGCGAGGTGCCGGATGTCCACGCCATCGATCCGGATCTGCCCGGCGGTGGGCTGGTAGAAGCCGAGCAGCAGCTTGGCCAGCGTGCTTTTGCCGGTGCCCGACGCGCCCATGATCGCCACCGCTTTGCCGGGTTCGATGGTGAGGCTGAGGTCCTGGTACAGCAGCGGCAGGTCATCGCCGTAGCGGAACGCGAGGTCGCTGATCTCGATGCGACCGCGCCCGTCGGGCTGGCGCTGCGGCGTGAGGCTGTAGGGCTCGGCCGGCGCGTTCATCACGTCGCCCAGGCGTGCCACGCTCAAGCTGGCCTGCTGGAACTGCGTCCACAGCCCCACGATGCGCAGCACCGGCTGGCTCAGCTTGCCGGCGAACATCTGAAACGCCACCAGCATGCCAATGGTGAAGCTGGGCTCGGTCATCACCGTGTACGCGCCCACCATCAGGATCAGCAGCGTCATCGCCTGCTCCAGCGTGGTGGCCAGCACGTTGTAGGTGTTGGCAATCTGCTTGGTCTTGAAGCCTGACTGCAGAAACGTGGCCAGGTACTCGCTGTAGCGCTTGCGCAGCTGCGGCTCCATCTGCAGTGACTTCACCGTCTCCAGCCCGGCGATGTGTTCGGTCACGAAGGCCTGGTTGCGCGCGCCGAGCAGAAACTGCTCGTTCAGCCGCGCCTGGAAGACCGGCGCCACCACGAAGCTCGCAATGGCGATCACGGCCAGGATGCCGAGCGCGATGGCCGTCAGCGGCACGCTGTACCACAGCATCACGCCCAGGCAGATCAGCAGGAATGGCAGGTCCAGCACCAGGCTCACCGCGGCGCCGGAAACGAACTCGCGGATGGTCTCCACGCCGTGCAGCCGGGCGGCGATCACGCCGGTGGGCCGGTGCTGAAAATACCGTGGCGGCAGCCGCAGCAGGTGTTCCCACACGGCCGCGCCGAGCACGGCGTCAACCCGGTTGCCGGTGTGCATCACCAGGTACTGGCGCACCCAGGTGAGCAGGCTGGAGAAGACCATGAAGATCGCCATCGCCACTGCAATCGCGATCAGCGTGCTCTGCGTGCGGTGCACCACCACCTTGTCGATGATGGCCTGAGTGAATAGCGGCGTGGCCAGCGCGATCAGCTGCAGCGCCAGCGAGGCCAGCAGCACGTCGCGCCAGACGCGGCGGTGCTTGAGCAGCTCGGGCACGAACCATCCAAAGCCAAAGCGTCGGATGGTGCCGGCAGCGGCGTCGGGGTCGTTGGCGGCCTCGCGCTCGGGCGCCATCAGCCAGGCCTCGCGCCCGGCGCGGTCGGCGAACTCCTCGGTGGTCAGCGTCAGCGGCGTGTTGCTGCCGGCTTCGAACAGGATCACCTTGCCTTCGGCGGCAGCGGTGACCAGGCCCAGCGCCGGGCCCTGCTCGTCAGGATCGGTGCGCGGCTGCAGCGCAACCACCAGGGGCAGCACTTGGCGAGCCAGGCGGCAGGGGTCGAGCGGGATTGCCCTGACTCGCAAGCCCAGCGCGCGGGCGGCGCGCACCAGTGTGGCGTGGTCGCACGGCGGCGGGAACTCACGCGCCACCAGGTCGACGGCGAACGGACGCTGCAGCAGCGCGCACACCGAGCCCAAGGCCCAGATGATCTGCGGCTGCGGAATGCAGCGGCGCAGTTCCTCCCTGCTGCTCCCTCTCAAGCCCAGCCCCTTCCGCCGGTTTGAGTCTGCGCCGGCCTGTGACCGTGCGCGCCTAGCTTCTTATTCGAGCGGAGCGGATTGTATCGGCACGTACCATCGCTTCACGGGTCATGGTTTTCCCGTTGACGCGGACTGCGCGTTCGTCTAGCGGCGACATGGCTCATGCCCAGGCCCGCCGTACACGGAAGCCCTTTCGCCGGAGATCGACGGCTGCGCCACGTCAGTGAAAGTTGCGGCTCTTCGCCACCAAGCCCTTCAGCAGGTGCGAATGATCGACCAGCTTGCGCGCGATCAAGTGCCGCACCTCGCCCTCGCACTGCCACACGCCGTACACGGTGAGCAGCGTCGAGGCCAGCAGCGGCTGGCGCTGCTCGCGCGCCACCTGCGGCCACACGATCACGTTGACCGCGCCGGTCTCGTCTTCCAGCGTCACGAAGATCACGCCCTTGGCGGTCTCGGGGCGCTGGCGGTGCGTGACCAGCCCGCTGGCGCGCGCGAGCTGGCCGGGACGGTAGCCGTGCAGCACACGCGCCGGCTGCACGTGAAACGCCGCCAGCTGCTCGCGCAGCAGCTGCAGCGGATGGTTCTTCAGCGACAGCCCGCTGCTGCGGTAGTCGGCCAGCAGGTCTTCGCCGGCGCTGGGCGACTGCAGCGTGGCCGGCTCCTCGTGCGTGCGCGTGCGCACGAGCATCGCGGGCGGCCTCGTGTCGACGCCGGCCGTGGCCCATGCGGCCTGGTGGCGGTGGCCGGTGAGTGGCGCCAGTGCGTCGCCTTGCGACAGCAACTGCATCATGTGGGCATCGAGCGCAGCGCGGCGCGCCAGGTCTTCAACGCTGTCAAACGGCTTCTCGGCGCGTGCCTGCACCAGCCGCCTGGCCGCCTCCTCTTGAAAGCCGAGCAGCCGGTTGAAGCCCAGCCGCACCGGCCACAGCGCTCCGCGCTCACCGGGCTCGAAATCACTCTCCCACTGGCTGTTGAACACGTCGACCGGCAGCACCTGCACGCCGTGTTCGCGTGCGTCGCGCACGAGCTGCGCCGGCCCGTAAAAGCCCATCGGCTGGCTGTTGAGCAGCGCGGCCAGGAACGCATCGGGATGGTGGCACTTGATCCACGCGCTCACGTACACCAGCAGCGCAAAGCTGGCCGCATGGCTCTCGGGGAAGCCGTACTCGCCGAAGCCCTCGATCTGCTTGAAGATGCGCTCGGCGTAGTCGCTCGCATACCCTTTTTCGACCATGCGGCCGACCAGCCGCGCATGGAACGGACCGAGGCCGCCCTTGCGCTTCCACGCGGCCATCGCGCGGCGCAGCGCATCGGCCTCGCCGGGCGTGAAGTCGGCAGCCAGGATCGCGAGCTGCATCACCTGCTCCTGAAAGATCGGCACGCCGAGCGTGCGGTGCAGCGCACGCTTGACCTCGTCGCTCGGGTAGTCCACCGGCTCCTCGCCGCTGCGCCGCTTCAGGTACGGGTGCACCATGCCGCCCTGGATCGGCCCCGGGCGCACGATCGCCACCTCGATCACCAGGTCATAGAAATTCTCCGGCTTCAGGCGCGGCAGCATGCTCATCTGCGCGCGGCTCTCCACCTGGAACACGCCCACGCTGTCGCCGCGGCTCAGCATCCGGTACACCGCCTTGTCCTCGGCCATCACGCCGCCCGGACGCAGCACGCTCTGCATGTGAAAGTGCTCCACGCCGAGCTTGCGCCCGATGAGGCCCAGGGCGTGCCGCACCGCGCTCAGCATGCCGAGCGCCAGCACGTCGACCTTGATCAGCCCGAGCGTGTCGAGGTCGTCCTTGTCCCACTGGATCACGGTGCGATCGTCCATCGCAGCGTTTTCCACCGGCACCAGGCGCGACACGTCGTCGCGCGCGATCACGAAGCCGCCCGGGTGCTGGCTCAGGTGGCGCGGAAAGCCGATCAGCGTCTGCGTCAGCTCGACCCACAGCTTGCTGATGGGCGACGCGGGATCGAAGCCGTTCTCGCGCAGGCGTTCATCGTGGATCTCCCGGCCGTCGAACCAGTGCTGGCCACGCGCCACCGCGGCGATGCGGTCGAGGTCGATGCCCATCGCACGGCCCATGTCGCGCAGCGCCGAGCGCGGGCGGTAGCTGATCACCACCGCAGTCAGCGCGGCGCGGTGGCGGCCGTACTTGCCGTAGATGTACTGGATCACCTCCTCGCGCCGCTGGTGCTCGAAGTCGACGTCGATGTCGGGCGGCTCGTTGCGCTCGGCGCTGACAAAGCGCTCGAACAAGAGCTCGGTGCGCTCGGGGTCGACCTCGGTCACGTGCAGGCAATAACAAACCGACGAGTTGGCCGCGCTGCCGCGGCCCTGACAAAGAATGCCTTGCTCGCGCGCCCACTTCACGATGTCGGCCACGGTGAGGAAGTAGGCCTCGAACCTCAGCTTTCCGATCAGGGCGAGCTCGTGCTCGATCGCCTTGCGCACTTTCGCGGGCACGCCCTGCGGGTAGCGCCGAGCAGCGCCCGCTTCAGTGAGCGCGCGCAGCCAGCTCGCCGGCGTGTGGCCTTGGGGCACGATCTCCTCGGGGTATTCATAACGCAGCTCGTCGAGCGAGAACGCACACCCGGCGGCGATGCGCAGCGTCTCATCGAGCCATTCGGGCGGGTAGAGCCTGGCAAGACGCTGGCGCGAGCGCAGGTGCGCCTCGGCGTTGGCCTCGAGCGCGAAGCCGCATTCGGCCACCGGCTTGCCCAATCGGGTGGCGGTGAGCGCATCCTGCAGCGGCTTGCGCGCGCGCACGTGCATCAGCACGTCGCCCGCGGCCACCAGCTTCAGACCGGTCAGTGAAGCCAGGCGCTCGGCGATCTCGACGCGCTCGGCATCGCGCGCCCGGTGCAGCAGCTCCACCGCCAGCGCGCCGCGCTCGAGGCCAAACCAGGTCTTGAGCCACATCGCGTGCGCGAACTGCGTCTCGAACGGCAGCGCGGCATCCACCACCAGCAGCGCCGTGCAGTCAGGCAACCCCGCCAGGTGCGGCGCATGCGGCACGCGGCCTTCGATGTCGCTGGCCTGCGCGAGGTAGCGTCCCTTGCCGGCACGGCGCCGCGCCACGGTGATCCATTGCGCGAGGTTGCCGTAGCCGCGCCGCGTGCGCGCCAGCAGCACCAGGCGCGGCCCGGGCACGCCGCCTTCCGTGCCGGGGCTCAGGCGCATCTCGGCGCCGACGATCAGGTGCAGCTTGAGCCGCTTGGCCTCGCCGTGCGCACGCACCACCCCGGCCAGCGAACACTCGTCGGTGATGGCCAGCGCGGCGTAACCCAACTCGTGCGCGCGCATGACCAGTTCTTCGGGATGCGAAGCGCCGGTGAGAAAACTGAAGTTGCTGCGGCAATGCAGCTCGGCGTAGGCGGGCAGAACCTGCGGTGTCGCAGGCCCGGACGCCACGCCGTGGACAACGGGCGTGGCCATGCTGGATATACTGTATTTTCGTCCAGTATCTATCCGCAGCAGCCCGAACGTCAAGCCTTTCAGTCCTGCGCGGGCTTGCGCGCCAGCCAGAACGACACCACCGTCACCACGCCGAGCGCCGCCAGCAGCAGCATCACCAGGCGGTAGTCACCCAACGCCACCAGTGCCAGCGCGGCGCCCCAGGGCGCCACGGCCCGCGTGCCCATCGCCACCGCCGCCATCGCGCCGCTGATGCGGCCGATATGCGCGCGGCCAAAGTACTCCGGCACGAGGCCGCCGCGCACGATCGTGACCAGCCCGTTGGCCACACCGAACAACAGCGCGAAGGCGATCAACACCGGCAGCGTGCCGCCCAGCGCGAACAGCAGCAGCGCCCCTGGCACCGCCAGCAGCACCGTGACACCGAGCGCGCGCAGCCGCACGCCGCGCCCGGCCAGCGCGTGCAGGAAGCGCCCGGCCACCTGCGCCGGGCCGAACCACACCAGAACCGCGGTGGCCTCGGCCGGGCCGAACCCCTTGGCGGCGAACGCCGGCATCACGTGGGCCCAGAACGCGGCCGAGACGAAGGCGTACAGCGCGAAGGTCAGCGTCAGCAGCCAGAACGCGCGGTGGCGCAGCGCCTCGTTCAGGGTGATGTCGGCCAGCGCGTCGCTGGCGGCGCCCGGCGCCACCAGCGTGGGCCCGCGCAAGGCCCAGGCATGCAGCGGCGCCACCACCAGCGCGAGCGTGAGACCCATCGCCACCAGCGCGCCGCGCCAGCCGAGCTGGCCGATCAGCAACGCCACCGCCGGATAACACAGCGTGCTCGCGAAGCCGCCCACCAGCGTGAGTCGCGTGATGGCATCGCGAAAGCGCTCCGGATAGCGCTTGGTCACGAGCATGAACGCGGGCTCGTACAGCGTGGCCGACATCGCCACGCCCAGCACGGCCCAGCACGCATACAGCATCCACGGTGCGCTGATGCGGCTCCACGCCAGGCATCCCAGCCCCGCGAGCAGTGCACCGCCGACCATCACCATGCGGCCGCGGCCGCGGTCGATGGCGGCACCCACGGCGTAGGTGGTGGCACCGTTGACGGCCAGGCCGAGCGTGAAGGCTCCCATCAGCGTGGGCTTGTCCCAGCCGAACTCGGCCTGCATGGGCAGCACGAAGGCCGTGAAGGCATAGAACAACACCGCCCAGGACAGGATCTGCCCGGCTGCAAGTGCCGCCACCGTGGCGCCGAATCCGGGTTGGCCATGGTTGCGGTGCATCGCGCGATCATAGGCAGCCCCACGCTGTCACCGCGCCGACAGCGCGCCACGCGCCGGCGTGCTACAACCAACGCAGGAGAACACCGCCATGGATCTGAACTTCACGGCCGAGGAACAAGCCTTTCGCAATGAAGTGCGCCAATGGGTCGCGCAGAACCTGCCCGAGGACATCAGCCACAAGGTGCACAACGCGCTGCGCCTGTCGCGTGAAGACATGCAACGCTGGGCCCAGATCCTGGGCAAGAAGGGTTGGCTCGCATCGGGCTGGCCGCAGCAGTTCGGCGGCCCGGGCTGGAGCGCGGTGCAGAAGCACTTGTTCGAAGAAGAATGCGCGCGCGCCGGCGCGCCGCGCGTGGTGCCGTTCGGGCCGGTGATGGTGGCCCCGGTGATCATGACCTTCGGTTCACTCGAGCAGCAGAAGCGCTTCCTGCCCGGCATCGCGTCGGGCGACGTGTGGTGGAGCCAGGGCTACAGCGAGCCGGGCGCGGGCTCCGACCTCGCATCGCTCAAGACACGCGCCGAGCGGCGCGGCGACAAGTACATCGTCAACGGCCAGAAGACCTGGACCACGCTCGGCCAATACGGCGAGTGGATCTTCTGCCTGGTGCGCACCAGTACCGAAGGCAAGCCGCAGACCGGCATCAGCTTCCTGCTCATCGACATGAAGTCACCCGGGATCACCGTGCGCCCGATCGTCATGCTCGACGGCGAGCCCGAGGTGAACGAGGTGTTCTTCGACAACGTCGAGGTGCCCGCCGAGAACCTGATCGGCGAGGAGAACAAGGGCTGGACCTATGCCAAGCACCTGCTGGCGCACGAGCGCACCAACATCGCCGACGTGAACCGCGCCAAGCGCGAGATCGAGCGCCTGAAGCGCATCGCCAAGGCCGAGGGCGTCTACGACGATGCGCGCTTCCGCGACCAGATCGCGCTGCTCGAGATCGACATCGTCGCGCTCGAGATGCTGGTGCTGCGCGTGCTGTCGGCGGAAAAGAGCGGCAAGCAGAGCCTCGACATCGCGGGCCTCTTGAAGATCAAGGGCAGCGAGATCCAGCAGCGCTACACCGAGCTGACGATGCTCGCCGCCGGGCCGTTCACGCTGCCCTACGTGCGCGAGGCGATGGAGGCCGGCTGGCAAGGCGACTGGTTTGCGCGCTTCGGCATCTGTGCCCCGCTGGCCAGCAACTACTTCAACTTCCGCAAGACCACGATCTACGGCGGGAGCAATGAAGTGCAGAGAAACATCGTGGCTCAGACGGTCCTCGGCTGAAGCGGAGACACACCATGGATTTCGAGTTCACCGACGACCAACTCTCGCTGCGCGACGCGGTGGCGCGCTGGGTCGACAAGGGCTTCTCCTTCGAGCGCCGCCACACGATCGCCAAGAAAGGCGGCCATACGCGCAACGTGTACGGCGAGCTCGCCGAGCTCGGCCTCACCGGGCTGGCGATTCCCGACGCGCACGGCGGCATGGGCTTCGGCGCCGTCGAGGCCATGGTGGTGATGGAAGAGCTGGGCCGCGGCCTGGTCAACGCGCCGTACGCGGCCGGCGCGCTGGTGGCCCCCACGCTGCTGGCCGGCGCCCCCGGCGAGCTGCAGGCGCGCTGGCTGCCGCGCATGGCCAGCGGCGCGGCGCTGGTAGTGCTCGCGCACCAGGAGCGCCACGCGCGCTATCGCCTGAATCAAGTGGCCAGCACGGCCGTGAAGTCCGCCAGCGGATGGCAATTGAGCGGCCACAAGAGTGTGGTGCCCGCGGCCGACGAGGCCGATGCCTTCATCGTGCCGGCGCGCATCGGAGGGGCCGAGAGCGATGCTCACGGCATCGGCCTGTTCCTGGTGGAGAAGGCCGCGCAGGGCGTGGCGATCCAGGCCTACACCACGCAGGACGGCGCACGCGCCGGAGAACTCAAGCTCGCCAGCGCACCGGCCGCACTGATCAGCCAAGACGGCTTCGCGACACTGGAGCTCGCGGTCGACGTCGGCATCGCCGCCGCCTGCGCCGAGGGTGTGGGCGTGATGGACAAGCTGGTGGCGCTGACCGTCGAGTACATGAACACGCGCAAACAGTTCAGCACCACGCTGGCCACCTTCCAGGCGCTGCGCCACCGCATGGCCGACGTGAAGATGCAGCTCGAGCTGGGCCGTTCGATGAGCTACCTTGCGAGCCTGAAGCTGGCCGAACTGGCGCCGCAGCGGCGCCGCGCACTGTCACAGGCCAAGGTGCAGCTGGGGAACTCGATGCGCTTCGTCGGCCAACAGTGCATCCAACTGCACGGTGGCATCGGCGTGACCGACGAGTACATCGGCAGCCACTACTTCAAGCGCCTGACGATGCTGGAGATGGCGTTCGGCGACACGATGCACCACCTGGGCGAAGCCTCGGCGCGCATGACCGACGTGACCGGCGTGTTCGCCTGACACGCCGCTCAGGCGGCCAGGAGGTTGCCGGCCCGGGCAGGTGCCGGCGCTGCGGGTGATGCCGCGCCGCCGTCGCTCTTGTTCACCGACACGACCACGACGTGCTGGTTGACCGGCACGACGAACGCCATCTTGTCGACCGGCGCGCGCGTGATCGGGTGCAGCGAGCGGAACTCGACCCAGCCGCCACCGGCATCGGCGGTGGCGTAGACGCTGCGGTTCAGCGCTTCGATGTCCACGCCGGGCGCCGCGACCGCCGGCTTGTTCGCCTTGGCGGGGTCGGCGCCAAACGCCACGAAGTGGCCGCGCCGGTCCATCAGGATCACGAACAGGTCGCGGTCGACGAAACCGCCGGCACGATCGTGGAAACGCCGCGCCGCCTCCGCCACGCCGGCCTCTCGCACGCAGCGCGCCGCTTTCTCCGCCAACGCGCGCGCCTCGTCGGCGCAACCCTGCCGCAAGCGCATGCGCGCCACGCCGGCCTTCAACGCCTCGGCCTGGCCGCGCAGCACGTCGGCCGACTGCACCGAGCCGGCGACGAGCTGGGCATTGCGCTGCGTCAGGCGATCGATGCCGACCACGGCCTGCGCGAGGCTGTCCAGCGATTGGCTCTGCTGCGCGTTGGTCGATGCCACCTGGCGCACGCGCTCGGCCACCTGGCGCACGCCGTCGACCATGGCCTGCAGCAGCCGCTCGGTGTTGCGGATCTCGTGCACCCCGGCCTGCACTTCCTGCGCCGATCCTTCGATCAGCGTCTTCACCTCGGCGGCAGCTTGTGCGGTACGCTGCGCGAGCACACGAACCTCCTGAGCCACCACCGCGAAGCCGCGCCCGCTCTCGCCGGCGCGCGCAGCCTCCACGGCGGCGTTGAGCGCGAGGATATTGGTCTGGAACGTGATGCCGTCGATCACCGCGATGATCTGGCCCATGCGCTGCGAGCGCTGTTCGATGCAGCGCACCGATTCGACGGCCTTGCCCACCGCGCTGATGCCGTCCTCGGCATGCCGACGCACGTCGCCGGCCAGGCCGTCGGCCTGGGCGGCGTCGGCGGCGTTGCGCTTGACGCTCTCGGCCAGCTCCGAGACGCCGCTGGAGGTTTTCTTCAGGCTGGCCGCCTGTTCGTCGGTGCTGCCGGCCAGCTCGCGCGCCGCCTGCACCATGCGCTCACCGGCCATCGCCACCAGCTGCGCCTCGCTGCGCGTGTTGGCCACCATGCGCGACAGCGTGCCGCTCATGCTCTCCACCTGCGCCGCGATGTCGCCGAGGGCGCCGCTGGCGTTCACCTCCATGCGGCGCGACAGGTCACCGCTGCTCACCGCCGCGACTGCACGGCCGAGCTCGGCGATCGAACGCGCCTGCTCGACGGTGTGAAACAGCCAGGCATAGGCAAACACCGCGAGTGCCAAGGCCATCGCCGGGCCGCTCACGGTCGCGACCGCGCACGCCACGATGCAGCCGGCCAGCAGCGCGGCCAGCACCGCTCGGCGCCATGCCGCGGGCGCCCGTCCCAACGCCAGCCGAGCCGGCCACCACAGCAGATCGAACATCCGTCCTCCAAGCGAGACCCGCGCAAGCGCACCTCGCAGCACTGTGCCGGCGACCGGCCGTGGCCGAGCGGCGGAACTGGCTGGCGATTCCCAGCCTGTTCGAGCGCCCTTCGGCCTTTTTGGATGTCGCCGGGCCGGGTACCGCTTGGCCGCACAATCGGGCCCGTGCTGACAGGCGCCCTCACCGACATCGCCGGCCTGAAGGTCGGCCACCACACCGACACACGGAGGCCCACCGGCTGCACCGTGGTGCTGTGCGAAGCCGGTGCGGTGTGCGGCGTCGACGTGCGCGGCGCCGCGCCCGGCACGCGTGAGACCGATCTGCTGGCGCCCGGCAACCTGGTCGAACGTGTGCACGCGGTGGTGCTCGCCGGCGGCAGCGCGTTCGGGCTCGATGCGGCCGGCGGCGTGATGCGCTGGCTCGATGAACACGGCCATGGCTTCGCCGTCGGCCCTGCGCGCGTGCCGATCGTGCCGGCGGCGGTGCTGTTCGACCTGTGGCTGGGCGACGCGCGCGTGCGGCCCGATGCCGCGGCCGGCTTCGCGGCCTGCGAGGCCGCATCGGCGCAGATGCCGGCGCAGGGCAACGTCGGTGCCGGTGCCGGAGCCACAGTGGGCAAGATGTTCGGCATCGCACACGCGATGAAAGGCGGCATCGGCCACGCCAGCCTTCAGGTGGAGGGCGTGCGCATCGCCGCGCTCGTGGCGGTCAACGCCGCCGGCGACGTGATCGATCCCAGCACCGCGCGTGTGGTGGCCGGCAGCCGCCAGCTCGATGGCCGCACGCCGCGGCGCATCACGCAGGCGCTGGCGCGTGGCCTGATGCCGCCGCAGCTGGTGGCCGGCGCCAACACCACCATCGGCATCGTCGCCACCGACGCGGCGCTCGACAAGTCGCAATGCGCGCGCCTGGCCACGATGTCGCACGACGGCCTCGCGCGCTGCATCGACCCGGTGCACACGCCCACCGACGGCGACACGATGTTCGCGCTGGCCACCGGCAGCGTCGCGCGCCAACTGCCGCTGGGCGTGCTCGGCGCGCTGGCCGCCGAGGTGACCCAACGCGCGGTGCTCAACGGCGTGCGTGCCGCCATCGGCCTGCAGGAACCGCCATTGCCCTCGGCACGAGACCTCGGCTGGGCTTGAGGAGGACCTTTGACCCGCACGCTGCTTCGCCGCGCCCTGCTCGCGCTCGCCTTCGTCGGCCTGCTGGCCTCGTGCGCCACGCCGCCGCCCCCTTCGCACCCGCCGATCATCTTTGTGCACGGCAACGGCGATTCGGCCGCGCTGTGGACCACCACGCTGTGGCGCTTTGAGAGCAACGGCTGGCCGCGCGATCGATTGGTGGCGCTCAACATGCCGTATCCGCTGGCGCGCGACGACGACGGAAAGGCGCAGGAGGGCCGCTCGTCGGCGGACGAGCAGATGCGCACACTGGGCGCCGACGTCGAGCGCATCCGTCAGCACACCGGCGCGAGCAAGGTCGTGCTGGTGGGCAGCTCGCGCGGCGGCAACGCGATCCGCGCCTACATCCAGTTCGGCGGCGCGTCCTACGTGTCGCACGCCATCCTCGGCGGGACGCCCAACCACGGCGTGTGGTCGAACCCGACATTCCGCCCCGGCAGCGAGTTCAATGGTGCAGGCCCGTTCCTCACGGCGCTCAACGCACCCAAGGGACGCAACGGCGACGAGGTGACGCCGGGCGTGTCGTGGATGACGCTGCGCTCGGACAACAACGACAAGTTCGCGCAGCCCGACGGCGCGTGGATCGGCGCCCGCGGCACGCCCACCAACGTCACCGCCGACGGTCCCGCACTCAAGGGCGCGAAGAACGTCGTGCTGCCGGCACGCGATCACCGCGAGGTGTCGTTCCACCCCGAGGCGTTTGAGTACACCTACCGCTTCATCACCGGCCGCGATCCAGTCACGACCGCGATCACGCCCGAGCCGCGCGTGATCCTCGACGGCCTGGTCACGTCCACCGGGCCCGCCGGACCCACCAACCTGCCGCTGGTCGGTGCCACCGTCGAGGTGTACGCGGTCGACGCCCGCACCGGTGCGCGGCGCGGTGACGCGCTGCTGCGCACCAGCATCCTGGCCGATGGCCGCTGGGGGCCGTTGACCACCGACTCGCAGACGCCGCTGGAGTTCGTGGTGAGCGCACCAGGCTATGCGATCCACCATGTGTACCGCTCGCCGTTTCCGCGCTCGTCGGCCACCGTGCACCTGCGGCCCGAACGGCTCGCGGCAGCCGATCGCGGTGCCGCCGCCGTGGTGACCCTGGTGCGGCCGCGCGGCTACTTTGGCCTGCCGCGCGACCGCATCGTGTTCGATGGACGGGATCCCGCGCCGGGCATCCCGCAGGGCGTGGCCGGTGTCGCGTCGAGCCGCATCGTGTTGAGCGATGCCACCAGCCGCCCCGTGGTGGGCGAGTTTCAATCGGGAGCGATCGCCGAGCGAATCGTGGGTCGCGTCTGGCCTGCGGCTGACAACCACCTGACGACGCTCGAGCTGCACCACTGAGCCGGCGCCGGGCCGCCCCAAGCCGCCTGCTCCACGTGGGCGAAACGAGCGCAGCGAGCAAGGGGCCGGCAGTTCGTGACTTGTCGGGCGTTGCGCCGGTGTGCCCGGCAGCATTCGTTCCTCGCCTCGCGGCAGTGCCCTTCGGACAATGGCGACTGCGGTGAATCCGCAACCCGCCCCGATGCATCCCCAGGACACGTCACCGCAACGACCCGCCCGCGAGCACCCCACCACCGCGCAGCTGATCGCGCGGCAGCGCATCGTGTCGCAGTACCGCATGGCGCCGCTGCCCTTGATCGCCGGCCTGGTGTACTGCCCGATCTTCGTCGCCGCGCTCTGGAGCAGTGTGTCGCACGCCGCGCTGCTGTGGTGGGCGACGGCGCGCGTGGCCGCCGGCGCGCTGCGTCTGACCGACGTGCTGCACTTCTGGCGCGTCAACCCGACCGCTGAGCAGGTCGAGCCCTGGAAGCGCCGCGGCCTGGCGCTGCTGTGCCTCGACGCCGCGGTGTGGGCCGCCATCGCGCCGCTGTTTCTCACGCGCCAACCCGGGCTGCAGCAGACGGTGGTGGTGGCCACGCTGATCGCGCTGCCGTCGATCGGCGCGCTGACGCTGTTTGCGATCTTCCGCTGGATGGCGGTCTTCACCGCGGCCTTGCTGCTGCCGGCCATCGTGGCGTTCGTGTCGTGGAACAACCCGGCCGGCTGGGTGGGCGCGGCCGGCGCCACGGTGCTGCTGGTGGTGCTGCTCGCCGAGGGCTACCGCGCCGCGCAGCGCTGGAACGAGTTGCAGCGCCTGCGCTACGAGAACGCGCGCATCGCGCAGGACAGCCGCGAGCTGCTGGAGCTGGCCGAACAATCGCTCGCCGCCAAGACGCGTTTCCTCGCCACGGTGAGCCACGAGCTGCGCACGCCGCTCAACGGCATCATGGGCATGACGCAGGTGCTGCTGGGCCAGGCGCGCGACGAGCCGACGAACGCGCGCCTGCAGACCGTGGCGCGCTCGGCACGCCATCTGCGCGAGCTGATCGACGGCCTGATCGACCTGTCGCAGGCCGGCAGCGGCGCGCTCAAGGTGCGCAACGAGCCCTATGCCCTGGCCACCGCGATCCACGACGTGGTGCAGACGCACGAACTGGCCGCGCGTGAGAAGGGCCTGCAGTTCCGCCTGATGCTGCCGCCCGACTTGCCGGCGCTGGTGGCCGGCGATGCCACGCGCGTCAAGCAGGTGCTGCACAAGCTGATCGGCAACGCCATCAAGTTCACGCCGTCGGAGCCAAGGGGTCAATCCGGCCGCGTGTCGCTGCAGGTGCAGCACCGCGACAACGAACTGCGCTTCACTGTGCGCGACAGCGGGCCCGGCATCGCGCCCGACTGGGCACCGTTGATCTTCAGCGCCTTCGAGCACCAGGGCCGGCGGCGCCGCGAGGGCAGCGGCCTGGGCATCGGCCTGTCGATCTCCCGCGAGATCGCGCGCTCGATGGGCGGCGACGTGACCTGGGAGGCCGGCCGCCCGAGCGGCTCGGTGTTCGAGTTCACCGCCGCCGCGCCGCTGGCGGTTGGTGATGCGCAGGCCCAGACGCGCGCTCGACGCCGGCGTTTCGAGGGCCGCGCGCTGCTGGTGGACGACAACGCGGTCAACGCCGAGATCGCCGCCGCCGTGATGCGCGACCTGGGCTTTCAGGTGGAGATCGCCGGCGACGGGCACGAGGCGCTGTCGCGGCTGGCCGAATCGCGCTTCGACGTGGTGCTGATGGACTGCGAGATGCCGCAGCTCGACGGCTACGAAGCCACGCGGCGCTGGCGCGCCATCGAGCAGCAAGCGGGCGACGGACGCCACGTGCCGATCATGGCGCTCACCGCCAACGCGGTGGCCGGCGACCGCGAACGCTGCCTCGAGTTCGGCATGGACGATTACCTCGCCAAGCCATTCGAGGTGAGCGAGCTGGAGGCCGCGCTGGAGCGCATGCTTTCGCCCAGATAATGCGCCGATGTGTTCGCCCCCACGCCCGCTTCGCTCGCTGCCCCCCGAGGGGACGGGTCAGCGGCTTCGGGCGGCCGGGCGCCGCTGACATGCGCGTATTCCGCGGCTTTCGCCACCCGGACCTCGCGCCGCACTGCGCGCTGACGATTGGCAACTTCGACGGCGTGCATCGCGGCCACCAGGCGATGCTGGCGCTGCTCACCAACGAGGCGCGGCACCGCGGCCTTTCCAGTTGCGTGATGACCTTCGAGCCGCATCCGCGTGATTACTTTGCGGCGCTGGCGGGAAAGCCGGAGGCGACTGGCGCCCGGCCGCTCCGAAGCCAGTCGCCTGCCCCCGCGGGGGGCGGCAGCGGTACTCCGCTGCCGGGGGCTCACGTGATCGCTCCGAAGCGCATCGCCACCCAGCGCGACAAGCTCTCCGAGTTGGAGCGCTGCGGCGTCGACCAGGTGGTGGTCTTGCGCTTCGACCAGCGACTGGCCGGCCTGTCGCCGCAGGCTTTCATCGACGACGTGCTGGTGCGCGGCGTGCGAGCGCGCTATGTGCTGGTCGGCGACGACTTCCGCTTCGGCGCCAAACGCGCCGGCGACTACGCGATGCTCGACGCCGCCGGCGACGCGCAGGGCTTCGACGTCGCGCGCATGCTCAGCTACGAGGTGCACGGCACGCGCGTGTCGAGCTCGGCGGTGCGCGCGGCGCTCGGCGCCGGCGACATGGAGCTCGCCGGCGCGCTGCTGGGGCGCCCGTACAGCATCAGCGGCCATGTGCAGCACGGCCTCAAGCTCGGCCGCGAGCTGGGCTTTCCGACCATGAACCTGCGCTTCGGCCATCCGCGGCCCGCGGCGATGGGCATCTTCGTCGTGCGCGTGCACGGGCTCGACGCCGAGCCGCTCGAAGGCGTGGCCAATCTCGGCACGCGGCCCACGGTGGACGATGCCGGTCGCGTGCTGCTCGAGGTGCACTGCCTGCGCTGGCCGGCGCACCTGGCCGGCGACGCGGCCTACGGCAAGCTGGTGCGCGTGGACCTGCTGGCCAAGCTGCACGACGAGCTGCGCTACCCGTCGCTCGACGCGCTGCGCGACGGCATCGCGGCCGACGTGCAAGCGGCGCGCCGCTGGTTGGCGGCGCATCCCCGCTGACGCAGTCGCTGCGCTCACGACGCCAGAAAGGCCAGCAGGTCGCGCGTCACGCGCTCGCGATCGGTCACCAGCAATCCGTGCGTCGTGCCAGCGTACTCAATCAGCTTCGCATGGCGGATGCCCTTGGCGGCACGGCGCCCGGTGAGCTCCAGCGGCGTCGGCTTGTCGGCATCGCCGTGCAGGATCAGCGTCGGCACGTTCATCGCGGCGAGGTCGGGCACGAAGTCCTCCTTGCCGAACGCGTCGACCGAGCCGATCAGCGCGCGCAACCCGGCCTGCATGCCCATCTGCACCGACCAGTCCACCACGGCCTGCGACACCGGCACCGTGCTCTTGGCGCTGGTCTGCACGTCGTAGAACACGTCGCGCAGCAGGCCCGAGAAGAATCCGAGGCGATCCTTGCGCAGGCCGTCCTTCAAGGTGTCGAAGAACGCGGGGTCCACGCCATGGGGGTTGTTCGGCCCCTTGGCCAACCCCGGCACCACGGTCGCCACCAGCCCCACCTGCTTGACGTGTCGGCCGCGGTGGCGCGACATGTAGCGCACGATCTCGCCGCCGCCCATCGAGAAGCCGATCAACGCGGCGTCTCGCGCGCCGCTGGCTTGCAGCACCTCGGCGAGATCGTCGGCGAACTGGTCGTAGGTGTAGCCGCCATCGGGTTGCGACGAACGACCGAAACCGCGGCGGTCATAGGCGATCACACGGTAACCCGCGTCGACCAGCCCGATCGCGATCTGGTCCCAGCAGTCCGACGACAGCGGCCACGCGTGCGTGAGTACCACCGGCCGGCCGCGGCCCCAGTCCTTGATGAACAACTCGGTGCCGTCCTTCAGGCGGATGGTGCCGGACGCGCGCGGCGTCGCGGCGGGCCCGGCGGCCCGCGCGGCAAGCGATGTCGCCAACACCGGCGCGGCGGCCAACGCGGCGGTCAGGTGGAAGAAGCGGCGCTTGGTCGCTTGGGTCATGGTGAGCTCCTTGGTCAATGAACGCAGGCCCGGATCGGCCTGGCGCGCACTGTCGGGATTGACGTCACGTCAAAGTCAAGCGCCTTCGCGCTTGGCGACGCATCAAGCGCTCAAAACCGCCAGGCCAGGCCCCCGGTGACGGCCCAGCTCGACGGCTGCTGGCTCAGCGGCGAACGGCGTGCCGGTCCCATCAGCCAGGCCTGGCTGACACCGACATAGCCGATCCAGCGCTCGCCGAATTCGCTGCGCGCGCCGAGCGACACCGACAGGTCGCGCCAGCCTGAGCCGGGGGCGTACGGCGCATAGCCGGTGTCGGCGGCCTGCGCGGCCGACACGCCGAAGTACGACTGCGTGTAGCGCCGATCGGCCGCACTGGCATTGAGGCCCAGGTTCCAGCTCGCGCGCGGCGCCAACGGAAAGCTGCGCCCGACGCCGAGATCGACCACCGTACCCCCGCCGCGTCCCAGCAGGTCGACGCTGGCGGCCGCCGATGCGCTCCATCCGTCATCCAGCGTATGGCTCAGCTGCAGGCGGCCACGCACCGTGCGACGCACATCGTCCAGCCCGCTCAGCGCCGAGCTGTCCTTGGTGGCACGCCCATGATCCAGGCGCAGCGCGAGGTTGGCACGCCAGCGTTCGCTGTGCACCAGGTCGGCGGCCAGCCCACGCATCACGTCGCCATCGCGTCGCGTGACGAAGCCGCTGGCATTGGTGATCGTGAAACGACCCCAGCGCAGGAACACGCCAGGGGTGGCCGCCAATGTCGATTGCGCACCGCCCTGGTACTCCGGACGGTAGATCAGCATCGGTCCGATCGCGCCTTCGAAGTCGCGCTTGCCCTCCTCCGTCGGCACGCTCACCTCGACGCGCGGCACGTCGCCGCCGCGCACCGGCTCTTGCTCCTGCGCCCAGGCCGCGTGGCCATAGAGCACACCCGCGCAGGCACACACCGCTTGCAGGGGCCTGGGTAGAATCCGCCAAATGTTCTCGTGCATGGCCCACCTCGACTGCCTGCGTGTGCATGCCGCCACGCGCCGGCAGACCACGCGCGATCGAATTAGCGCCGGTTCTCATTAAGCCGACCTGAACCCCGGCGCACGACCTGCGCTGGATCAATCGATCGTCGCCGCCGCGCGGCCGCCACGGCGCGGAAGAGCCATGACACAAGCAGACACCACCGACTACCGCAAGACGCTCAACCTGCCCGACACGCCGTTCCCGATGCGCGGCGACCTGCCCAAGCGCGAGCCGGGCTGGGTCAAGCAGTGGAACGAGGAAGGCCTGTACAAGAAGCTGCGCGACGCGCGCCAAGGCGCGCCGCTGTTCGTGCTGCACGACGGGCCGCCGTATGCCAACGGCATCCTGCACATCGGCCATGCGCTGAACAACATCCTGAAAGACATGGTGGTCAAGAGCCGGCAGATCACCGGTTTTGACGCACGCTTCATCCCGGGCTGGGATTGCCACGGCCTGCCGATCGAGAACGCGATCGAAAAAGCCTTCGGGCGCCACCTCACGCGCGACGAGATGCAGGCCAAGAGTCGAGCCTATGCCCACGAACAGATCGCGCAGCAAATGGCCGACCGCCAGCGCCTGGGTGTGCTCGGCGCGTGGGACCGGCCCTACCGCACGATGGACCGCGCCAACGAGGCCGGCGAGCTGCGCGCGCTCAAGCGCGTGATCGAGCGCGGCTTCGTGTATCGCGGTCTGAAGCCGGTGTACTGGTGCTTCGACTGCGGCTCGTCGCTGGCCGAATTCGAGATCGAGTACGCCGACAAGAAGAGCGAGGCGATCGACGTCGGCTTCCTGTGCGCCCAACCCGACCAGCTCGCCGCTGCATTTGGCCTGCCGTCGCTGGCCAAAGAGGCGTTCGCGATGGTCTGGACCACCACCGCATGGACCATCCCCGCCAACCAGGCGCTCAACCTGAACCCGGCGCTCGACTACGCGCTGGTCGACACGCCGCGCGGGCTGCTGCTGGTGGCCGCATCGCTGGTCGATGCGTGCCTGCAGCGCTACAAGCTGCAGGGCTCGGTGGTCGCGACCACGAAAGGCGAGAAGCTGGGTGGCATCAACTTCCGTCACCCGCTCGCGCACGTCGACAGGGGCTACGACCGGCTGAGCCCGGTGTACCTGGCCGACTACGCCACCGCGGAAGACGGCACCGGCGTCGTGCACTCGTCACCCGCGTATGGTCTCGACGACTTCCACTCGTGCGTCGCACACGGCATGAAGGTCGACGACATCCTGAACCCGGTGCAGGGCAACGGCGTCTACGCGGCGGACTTCCCGCTCTTCGGCGGCCAGAGCATCTGGAAGGCGGTGCCCAAGATCATCGAGACGCTGGACCAGGCGGGCCGCCTGTTTGCGCACGCCACCATCACACACAGCTACCCGCACTGCTGGCGCCACAAAACGCCGGTGATCTACCGCGCCGCGGCGCAGTGGTTCATCCGCATGGATGAAGGCGACGGCGTGTTCACCAAGGACAAGGCGCCCAAGACGCTGCGCCGGATGGCGCTGGAGGCGATCGACGCCACCGCCTTCTATCCCGAGAGCGGCCGCGCGCGGCTGCGCGACATGATCGCCAACCGGCCCGACTGGTGCATCAGCCGGCAACGCAGCTGGGGCGTGCCGCTGCCGTTCTTCCTGCACGCGGACACCGGCGAGCCGCACCCTCACACGATGGCGATCCTCGACCGCGCAGCCGAGATCGTCGAACAAGGTGGCGTCGAAGCCTGGAGCCGCGTGACGGCCGAGGAGATCCTCGGACCCGAGGACGCCAAGGTGTATCGCAAGAGCACCGACATCCTCGAGGTGTGGTTTGATTCCGGCTCCACGTTTTTCCACGTGCTGCGCGGCTCGCACCGCGGCCCCGACGGCGACCCGGGCTTCCACACCGACGGCCCCGAAGCTGACCTGTACCTCGAAGGCCACGACCAGCACCGCGGCTGGTTCCACAGCTCGCTGCTGCTGGGCTGCGCCATCTACGGCCGCGCGCCGTACCGCGGCCTGCTCACGCACGGCTTCACGGTCGACGGCCAGGGCCGCAAGATGAGCAAGTCGCTCGGCAACATCATCGAGATCGGGCAGGCCGCGAAGGATCCGGGCTCGGAAGTGACGCGGCTGTGGGTGGCGCTCACCGACTACTCGAGCGACCCGCCGATCGACAAGCAGGTGCTGGCGCGCGTGGTCGATGCGTACCGCCGCATCCGCAACACGCTGCGCTTCCTGCTGGCCAACGTGGCCGACTTCGACGCCGCGCGCGACGCCGTGCCGCACGCTGAGCTGCTCGAGGTCGACCGCTGGGCGCTGGCGCGCGCCGCCCAGCTACAGGCCGAGATCGCCGCGCACTACGAGACCTACGAGTTCCAGCCGGTGGCCACCAAGCTGCAGCTGTTCTGCTCCGAAGACCTGGGCGCGTTCTGGCTCGACGTGCTGAAGGACCGGCTCTACACCACGGCACCCAAGTCACCCGCGCGCCGCTCGGCGCAGACCGCGCTGTGGCATGTGACGCACGCGATGCTGCGCTGGATGGCGCCGTTCCTGAGCTTCACCGCCGAGGAGGCGTGGCAGGTGCTCGCGCCGGGCAAGTCGGTATCGATCTTCTGCGAGACGTTCGTCGATGCCAAGCCATGGGTTGACGACGCGCTGCTCGCCAAGTGGCAGCGCATCCGCGAGATCCGCGACGTGGTGAACCAGCAGATCGAGGTGGTGCGTGCGTCCGGCGGCGTGGGCTCCTCATTGCAGGCCGAGATCGTGATCGCCGCTGCTGCTGTCGATCGCGAGCTGCTGTCGAGCCTGGGCGACGATCTGCGCTTCGTCACGATCACGTCGCAGGCGCGTGTGGTGGCCGGTGATGCGCTTTCGGTGACGGTGACGCCTTCCACCTCGCCCAAATGCGAGCGTTGCTGGCACTGGCGTTCGGATGTGGGCGTGAATCCGAAGCATCCGTCGATCTGCGGGCGATGCGTCAGCAACCTGTTCGGGGCGGGCGAGCCTCGCACTGTGGCGTAGTCCCTGTGCGGCTTTTGGCGCGGCGCGGCGGGCGGTACCCGGGGTGGGCTCCTACTGGGTCGGTCGGCGCTTCGCGCCGACTGCGCTGCGATGCTCGGCCCACGAGGGCGGCTGCGATGCCGCTCGCAGTGGCCCTGAACGGGCCACTGCCTCATGGCTTCTCGCCGGTCCGTCGCCTGCGGCGCCGGACTTCCCCTCGTGTTCCTGCGCTTCTCGCCGCCCCACAAGTCGCCCACCCCGGGTACCGCCCACCGCGCAGCACCGCCCGTGGTGTCCCTCGACAAAAGCCTCGGTGGTGCGGCAAAGCCGTGGTCGGGTGTGTGCCGGCAGCGACATCTGCGGCGCCGAGGAACGGAAGACTCACGGCCGCGCGCGCGCAGCGCGCGCTTCAACATCTGACTCGCGTCGACTGTTCGACCACAGCGAACGAAGTGAGCGGCGGGAGTTTCGACGCGGGCCGTGAGTCTGAGTACCGCAGGGTACCCCTCGCGCAGCGAGGGGCTGCCGCAGCCGAGCGCCGGCGCACACCCGGCCGCGGCTTTGCGCGCTCGGTCTTCGCGCGCGACTTCACCTGACACCCAACAAGACCAAATGCCCTTCGCATCCTCCACCCGCACCAGCCTCTGGCTCTGGCTCGGCCTCGCCCTGATCGTCATCGTGCTCGATCAAGTCACCAAGACGCTGATCATCGGCCAGTTCAACCTGCACGAGAGCGTGCCCGTGACGTCGTTCTTCAACATCGTGCGGGCGCACAACACCGGCGCTGCGTTTTCGTTCCTGGCCGGGGCGTCGGGCTGGCAGCGCTGGTTCTTTGTGGGACTCGGCATCGCGGCGTCGGTGTTCATCGTGTGGATGCTGCGGCGCCACCCCGAGCAGACGTTGTTCTGCTTTGCGGTCAGCATGATTCTCGGTGGTGCGCTGGGCAATGTGATCGATCGCTTGTTGCATGGCTACGTGGTGGATTTTCTCGACTTTCACTTCGAGTTCCTGTCGCCGCTGTTCCCGGGCGGCCACTTTCCCAGCTTCAACGTCGCCGACAGCGCGATCACCGTCGGCGCCGCCTGTTTGATCCTCGACGAGCTGCGTCGCGTTCGTCGCGCTTAGGGCCTGTCCACTCTTGACCGCGCTGCAGACCCTGCTCCACACCGGCGACTTCGGCCGCCTGCAGCAGATCGCGTCGGTGTTTGTGCGCCATGGGCTCGGCGACATGGTGCACCGTCTCGGTTGGGCCGATACGCTGGCCAAGGCGGGCCATGTGCTGCACATCGGGCAGGCCGGCGAACTCGCGCACCTGTCGTCGGCCGAGCAGCTGCGACGCGCGCTCGAGGAGCTCGGCCCTGCCTTCGTCAAGCTGGGCCAGGTGCTCGCCGGCCGCGCCGACCTGCTCGGGCCCGAGTGGATCGCGCAGCTCGAGCAGCTGCACAGCCGCGCGCCGCCGGTGCCGATCGACGCGCTGCGCGAGCAGCTGACGCACGACCTCGGCGCGCCGCCCGAGCAGGTGTTTGCGCAATGGGAAGACACGCCGATCGCGGCCGCCTCGATCGCGCAGGTGCACGCCGCCACCTTGAGCGACGGCACCGAGGTCGTCGTGAAGGTGCGCCGGCCCGGCATCGAAGCGACGATCGAAGCCGACCTGCGCCTGCTCGAACGGCTGGCCGCGCAGGCCGAGCGCCAGTGGCCCGAACTGGCGCCGTACCGGCCGGTGCAGCTGGCGCGTCAGCTGGCGCGATCGCTGCGCCGCGAGCTCGATCTGGCCAGCGAATGCCGACATGCCGAGCGCATCGCGGCGGCGTTTGCGTCACAGCCCGAGATCGTGATCCCGCGCGTGTACTGGCCCTACACCAGCCGGCGCGTCAACGTGCAACAGCGCATCCGCGGCGTGCCGGCCGAAGACCAGGCCGGCATCGACGCCGCAGGACTCGACCGACGCCTGATCGCACAGCGCGGTGCCAACGCGGTGCTGCAGATGGTGGTGCGCGACGGCTTCTTCCATGCCGACCCGCATCCGGGCAACCTGTTCTTCCTGCCCGGCAACCGCATCGCGTTCATCGACTTCGGCATGGTCGGCCGCGTGCCGCCGCAGCGCCGCGACGAACTGCTCACGCTGATGCTCGGGCTGGTGCAGCGTGACGCCGCCGCGGTGGCCGAAGTGCTGGTCGACTGGGCCGGCGACGACGCACCGAACGACGAGAACGCGCTGCGCACCGACATCGAGAGCTTTGTCGATGCCTACCACGGCGTGCCGCTGGCCGAGCTGAGCCTCGGCAACATGCTGGCCGACGTGACCGCGATCCTGCGCAGCCACAAGCTCGCGTTGCCGGCCGACCTTGCGCTGCTGATCAAGGTGTTCATCACGCTCGAAGGTTTGGGCCGCAGCCTCGACCCGACGTTCCACATGGCCGCCGAGGCGCAGCCGCTGCTGCGCCAGGCGCTGCGCGACCGTTATGCGCCCAAAGAGCTGGCTCGGCGCGGCTTCGGCTCGCTGCGCCGCCTGGCCGGGTTGCTCGGCAACCTGCCGCGCGACATCGCACAAGGCCTGCGCGCGGTGCGACGCGGTCGTGTGCAGGTGCAGATCGACGTCACCGATCTGCGACCGGTGGCCGATCAGCTCGACCGCGCGGCGCAGCGCATCGCGGTGAGCCTGGTGGTGGCGGCGCTCATCATCGGCTCGTCGATCGTGATGACCGTCGGCGGCGGCCCGCTGTTGTTCGGCCTGCCGGCATTCGGGTTGCTCGGCTTCGTCGGCGCGGTGTGCGGCGCGCTGTGGCTGCTGTTCAAGGGCCGCGGGCCGCGCTGAAGCATCGGGCTGCGCGTTGACAAGTTGCGCCGCGTGCGGTGGGCGTAAGCTTCGAGGACCGTGGCTCCGTCCGACGATCCCGCATCCGCCGCGCCGCCATCGGCCGCCGAGCCGACGCTGTTCGACATCCGGCTGAAGGCGCTGACGCTGCGCGACCCGCCGCGCTGGCTGGCGCTCGGCTGGCGTGACTTCACGCGCTGTCCGCTGATCGGGCTGTTCTACGGCGGCTGCTTCACCGCGATGGGCTGGGCGCTGATGAAGGTGTTCGAGCACGCGCCGGCCTACGTGCTGTCGCTGTCGGCCGGCTTCCTGCTGGTGGGGCCGTTCCTGGCGCTCGGCCTGTACCAGGCCAGCCGCCGGCTCGAGCGCGGCGAGCGGCCCACGCTGGCCGACTCGGTGACCGCGTGGCGCAATCGGATGGGAACGCTGGCGATCTTCGGCTTCGTTTTGCTGGTGCTCGAGATGCTGTGGGGCCGCGCATCGCTGGTGGTGTTCGCGCTCAGCTTCGACGGCATGCCGGACTTCAAGGGATCGCTCACCGCGCTGCTGGACCCGGCCAACATCCAGTTCATCGTGGTCTACGTGATCGTGGGCGGCGTGTTCGCCGCACTGATCTTCGCGGTCAGCGTGGTGTCGATCCCGATGCTGCTGGATCGGCCGGTCGACGCCATCACCGCAGGCATCACCAGCATGCGGCTGGTGTTCACCCAGCCGGCCGTGATGCTGCTGTGGGGCGCATTGCTGGCCGCGTGTGTGGTCATCGCGATGCTGCCCTGGTTCGCCGGCCTGCTGCTGGTGGGACCGGTGCTCGGCCACGCGTCGTGGCACGCCTACCGCGCTGCGGTTGTGGAGACCGGCACGCCTGTTGCAGGGTGAACCGTCATCGCCGAAGCGGGCATGAACGCCCGGTTGCACGGGCCTGCCGCGCCGACGCGACAATCGTGCGAATGTGGTTTCCTTTCGAAGTCCGAAGATGAGTTCACCCTGGATCCGTCGCATCGCGATCGCCTTGGGCACGCTGATGCTGTTGCTCGCCATCGGCGCGGCGGTGTTGATCGCCACGTTCGATGCCAACCGCTTCAAGGGCCTGGCAATCGACTACATGAAGAACGAGCGCCAGCGCACGCTGGTGATCGACGGGCCGATCGAGCTCTCGGTGTTCCCGCGGCTGGCGGTCAAGGTGTCCAAGGTCAAGCTGTCGGAGCACAAGCGGCCCGACGAATTCCTGTCCGTCGGCGAGGCCGCGCTCGCGGTGCAGACCTGGCCGTTGCTGCGCAAGCAGCTGGTGGTCGATCGTGTCAGCGCGCGCGGCGTGCGCGCGCTCTACACGCGCGACGCCCAGGGCAAGAGCAACATCGACGACCTGACTGCCGGCTCGAGCGCACCGGGCGGCTCCCCGCAGCCCGCACCGTCGGCCGGACCGGCGCTGCGCTTTGACATCAGCTCGGTCACGCTCGACGACGTGCTGCTCACCATCCGCGACGCGATGACGCCGCTCGAGGGCCGCGTCGCCGTGCAATCGCTGAAGACGGGCCGGCTCGCACACGGCAGCGAAACACCGGTGTCGCTCAAGGCCACCATCGATCTGTCCAAGCCGCAGCCGATCAAGCTGGCGCTCGACGGCAACACCACGCTGGCGCTCGACCTCGACAAGAACGCGGTGCAATTGAGCGCAATGAAACTCGGCGTGTTGCTCGACGGCGCCGGCTTCAAGGACCTGGCGCTCAACGCCAGCGGCGCCGCCGGATGGGACGGCGCCGCGCTGCGCGCCGGCCCGCTCAAGCTCGCGATCGAGCGCGGCGCGAGAGAGGGGCTCACGCTGTCGCCGTCGTCGCTCGAAGTGAAGCAGCTGTTGTTCAGCACCGCCAGCCAGAAGCTCGAGCTCGACGCGCTGAAGCTCGCGCTCGCCGGCCGCCGCGGTGCCGATGCGCCGTTCGAGCTGGCGCTCGATTGGCCGCAGCTGGCGGTCGATGCGAATTCGCTGAAAGGCAGCGCGCTGTCGGGCAGCGTCAAGCTGAGTGGACCCACGTCGCTGGCCGGCAAGTTCCAATCGGGCGCGCCGAGCGGCAAGTTCGATGCGCTCAAGCTGCCCGGCGTGCAGCTCGCGATGCAAGGCCAGATGCAGCAGCGCAAGGTCGATGGCACGCTGAAGGCCGATCTGCTGGTCAATGCCGGCAAGGGCGCGGTCGCGATCGACGCGCTCGACCTCAAGGCCACGCTCGCCGATCCCGGCCTGCAGCCGCTGCAGCTGGCGGTGCGCGGCAATGCGCGCGCCGACGCCAAGGCTGCGTCGTGCAAGCTCGACGGCGCGCTCAACACCAACAAGTTCGACATCGCGGCGCAGGCCGCGCTCGATCGCAAGGTGCCCCACGTCACGGCGCAGGCGCGCTTCGACAGCCTCGATCTGAACAAGGTGCTGCCGCCCGACAAGCCCGGTGGCGCACCCGCTCCCGCCAGCGGCCCGGCACCCGCCGATACGCCGGTGGCGCTCGACGGGCTCCATGCGGTCGACGGCAAGTTCAACGTCAGCGCCGCGTCGTTCGCCTTCCGCCAGTACAAGGTCACCGACGTGAAGATCGACGCCACGCTCGACGCTGGCGTGCTGCGCGTCGCGCGCCTGACCGGGCGTGCCTGGGGTGGCGCCATCGATGCGAGCGGCGTGGCCGAGGCCAAGGGCCAGCGCGTCGCGGTCAAGCTCAACGCCGACAACGTCAACGTCAACGCGCTGCTGAAAGACGTGGCCGGCAAAGACCTGCTCGAAGGCACGGGCCGCGTCGCGGCCGACGTCAACACGCATGGCGCCACGGTGGGCGCGATGCGCAGCAACCTCGCCGGCACCGCGGCGCTGCGTTTGAACAACGGCGCGGTCAAGGGTGTGAACCTGGCGCGCAGCTTCCGCCAGGCCAAGGCGATGCTGGGCGGCAAGCAGGACACGTCGACGCCGGCCAGCGCCACCGAGAAGACCGACTTCTCCGAGATGAGCGCCAGCGCGCGCATCGCCGGCGGCGTGGCGCAGAGCGACGATCTCGAAGTGAAGAGCCCGTTCCTGCGCATCGGCGGCGCCGGCCAGTTCGACGTCGGCCGCGGCCGCGTGGACTACACCGCGCGCGCCACCGTGGTGGAGACGTCCAAGGGGCAAGAAGGTGCCGAACTCGCCGCGTTGAAGGGCGTGACCGTGCCGGTGAAGCTGAGCGGGCCGTTCGAGGCCATCGACTACAAGATCCAGTGGTCTCAGGTGGCGGCGGCGGCGATCGAGAACAAGCTCAAGGACAAGTTGAGCGAAAAGCTCGGTGCCAAGCTGGGCTTGCCGCCGGCCGGCGGCGCTGCGTCGGCGCCGGCACAGCAGCAGCCGCAGTCGTCCAAGGACAAACTGCGCGACAGGCTCAAGGGATTGCTCAAGTGACGGCGCCGCGCCGGCCTTGATCCAGGTCAATGCCGCGCTTGCGGTTTCGCAAGCGCGGCACACGGCGCGCCGCAGCGCGCGGCGCGAGCGTTCAGATGCACGCCCGCGCGGCCGATACCGGTGTTGAACTGCGCGCCGGCGCCGCCACCCATGAATTTCCTGACCGCTCGCTACGACCCCTGGCTCGTGCTCACGTCGGTGTGGATCGCGAGCCTGGCTTCCTATGTCGCGCTCGACCTCGCCAAGCGCGTGCGCGGACCCGATCTGCAGGTGGCGCGCATCTGGTGGGTCGCCGGCTCGCTGGCGATGGGCACCGGCATCTGGAGCATGCATTTCACCGGCATGCTCGCGTTTTCACTGTCCGGCGTGGCACTCGGCTACACGCTGCCGGCAACGGTGCTGTCGTGGATCGCCGGCGTGGCGGTCTCCGGCGTGGCATTGGCGGTGGCCAGCCGTGGCCGGCTCGGGTTCAGGCGCCTGGCGACCGGCTCGATCGCGATGGCGCTCGGCATCTGCGCGATGCACTACATCGGCATGGCCGCGCTCGACATGGCACCCGGCGTCGTGTGGGATCCGCTCATCGTGGCCGCATCGGCAGCCATCGCGCTGGCCGCGTCGGCGGCGGCGCTGAGTATCTTCTTCTGGCTGCGCACGGTGAGCCAGCGCCATGGCCTGTGGATGCAGGCACTGGCCGCGCTGGCGATGGGCCTGGCGATCAGCGGCATGCACTACACCGGCATGGCCGCCGTCAGCTTCCCGGAAGGCTCGGTGTGCCTGAGCGCCACACAGCTGAGCGCCGACCGGCTCGGCGCCACCGTGATCGTGGCCTCGGTGCTGCTGTTGGCGGCGACGCAGTTCACCTCGGTGCTCGATGCGCGCATGCAGGGCAAGGCGAATCGGCTGGCGCAGTCGTTGAGAGAAGCCAATGCCAAGCTGCGCAGCGCGTTCGAAGAGCTGAAGAAGCACGCGTTCATCGACGTCCTCACCGGCCTGCCGAACCGCGTGCTGTTCGAGGATCGACTGGCGCACGCGGTGGCGCGTTGCAGCCGCGCCGATCGGCGCCACGCCGATGCCGCACGCGCCGCCAGCCGGCTGGCGGTGCTGTTCGTCGACCTCGATGGTTTCAAGCCGGTCAACGACTCGCTGGGCCATGCCGCCGGCGACATCGTGCTCAAGCAGGTGGCCACACGCCTGCTGCACGAGGTGCGCTCGGCCGACACGGTGGCGCGCATTGGCGGCGACGAGTTCGTGCTGCTGGTCGAAGACCTGACCAGCGCCGACGCCGCGCTCGCGCTGGCCGATCGACTGGTGCGCCGGCTCGCACAGCCGTTTGACGTGCTGCACACGCAAGTCGAGCTCAGCGCCTCGATCGGCACGGTGGTCTATCCGGACCAGGGCAACGCGGCCAAGCTGGTGGCCCATGCCGATGCCGCGATGTACGCCGCCAAGCGCGCCGGCGGCAACACCCATGCACTGTTCGAATCGCACATGACTGCCGGCGCCGACGCGCAGATGGCGCTGCTGCACGACCTGCGCCATGCCGCCGAGCGTGGCGAGCTCCACCTGTACTACCAACCCAAGATCGAAGGCCGGCGCGGCGCGGTCAGCGGCGTCGAGGCCCTGCTGCGCTGGAACCACCCGACGCGCGGGCCGGTGAGCCCTGCTGAGTTCATTCCGATCGCCGAGCGCTTCGGCCTGATCGGCGGCATCGGCAACTGGGTGATCGACGAAGCCTGCCGTCAGATGCGCGCATGGTGGGCCGACGGCCTGCACCTGCGCGTCGCCGTCAACCTGTCGGTGCACCAGCTGCGCCAGGAAGACCTGGTGCAGCGCATCCGCGACGCGCTGGTGCGCAACGACATCAGCCCGGCGCGCCTGACCTGCGAGATCACCGAATCGGCGGCGATGGACGATCTCGAAGCCACACGGCGCGCGTTCGAAAAGCTGGTGCACAGCGGCGTGCAGCTGTCGATCGACGACTTCGGCACCGGCCACTCCAGCCTGGCCTACCTGCGCAGCCTGCCGGCCACGCAGTTGAAGATCGATCGCAGCTTCGTGCAGGACATCGGCGGCGAGTCCGGCGCCATCGTCGATGCGGTGGTGCGCCTGGCCCACGCGCTGGGCCTGCGCGTGGTCGCCGAAGGCGTCGAGACCGAGGACCAGCGCGATCGCCTGCTGGCATTGGGCTGCGACGAGCTGCAGGGGTTCCTGTTCGCACGGCCGATGGCGCCCGACGCGCTGGCGCAATGGCTGCGCCAGTCGCAGGCTGCGCCGGCAGCCGCCGAGCCCATCGGTTCGCGCCCGACTTCGATGATGGCAACCTGAAGGCCGCGTCAGATGTGCGTTGCGACGCGCATCGAGGCGCGGGTTGAGCGCACGCGACGCCAACGCTCCCTGGGTGCCCATGGTGTGGAGCGCGGAATTGAAGCGGTGTCCGCATCTGCGCTCAATCCGCGTTGTGGGGATGCATCGCCCAGCGCGTGCGCGCCTACACTGAATCCGAACCGTCAGCCCGCACATCCGCAGATGGAACTGGTCGAGCGCGAGAACCTGCTGCAGCAACTGCAATCGCTGCTCGGCGCCGTGGAGCGCGGCAGCGGTCACACGGTGTTCGTGGCCGGCGAAGCAGGAATCGGCAAAACCAGCTTGCTCAAGGCGTTGGCCGAGCGCCGCGGCCGTGCGTCGTTGTGGTGGGGCGCATGCGACGCGCTGCAGACGCCGCAGCCTCTGGCGCCGCTGCTCGACATCGCGCGTTCCGCCGAGGTCGGCTTTCGTGCGCTGCTGGCGGCCGACGCTGCACGCAGCGAGCTGTTCGATGTCGTGCTCACCGAGCTGCAGCGCAGCCGCCAGCCGGTGCTACTGGTGTTTGAAGACGTGCACTGGGCCGACGATGCGACGCTGGACCTGATCAAGTTTCTCGGCCGGCGCATCGACCGCGCGCCCGCGCTGCTGCTGGCCTCGTACCGTGACGACGAGCTCTCGCCATCGCATCCGCTGCGCCGCCTGCTCGGCGAGCTGCCCGCGAGCCTGATCACGCGCATCGACGTGCCGCGCCTCAGCGCGCGCGCCGTGGATCTGCTGGCACGGCGCGCACTGCGCGCGTCCACCGGCCTGCATGCGCTGACGCATGGCAATCCGTTCTTCGTGACCGAGCTGCTGCGCGGGGGCATGGAAACCGTGCCGCGCAGCGTGCATGACCTGGTGCTCGCGCGTTATGCACGGCTCGGCGCGCGCGCCCAGGCGATCGTGCGGCTGGCGTCGGTGGTGCCGGCGCGCATCGAACGCTGGCTGGTCGAGCGCTTGCTCGGCGCGGACGTCGACGCGCTGGAACAGTGCCTTGACGCCGGCCTGCTGATGCCGCACGGCCCGGCCATGCTCGGCTTTCGCCACGAGCTGGCGCGCGTGGCAGTTGAATCGTCGTTGCCGGAGCCGGTGGCGCAGTCTCTGCATGCCGACGTGCTGCAGGCGCTGGAACACGAGCCGGCGGTGGCCATGGCGCGCCGTGTGCACCATGCCACGCGCGCCGGCAACCATGCCGCGGTGCTGCGCGCGGCGCCCGAGGCAGCGCGCCAGGCCGAGGCGCGCGGCGCGCACCGCGAGGCCGCGGCGCACTGGCGCACCGCGCTCGACCATGCGCGCGCGCTCGCACTGCCCGACGACGAGCGCGCGGCCTGGCTCGACGCCTGCGCGCGCGAGTGCCAGTCGATCGACCAGCTCGACGAGGCGATCGAGGCACGCCTCGAGCTCGATGCGCTGCATGCCCGCGCGGCCCAGGCCGCGCCGGACGCGGACCCCGGCCGCACGACCGATCGAGCGGCCAACCTGAGCCAGCTCGCTCTGGTGTTCGTGCTGGCGCTGCGCAACGCCGACGCCGATGCAGCCAGCGCTCGGGCGATCGCCCTGCTCGAGCCGCTGCCGCCTTCGCCGGCGCTGGCCGGCGCCTACCGCGTCGAGGCCCAGCTGCGCATGCTCAACCGCGACTACGACGCCGCCATCGCCTGGGGCGACAAGGCGATCGCGCTGGCTGAAGCGTTCGGTCTGCGCGACGTGCTGGCAGCGGCGATCAGCGCGCGCGGCACGGCCACGATGTTTCTCGACTACGAGGCCGGCTGCGCGCAGGTGCAGCGCGCGCTCGACATCGCGCTGGCCGATGGGCTGCACTTCATCGCGGCCAACATCCACAACAACCTCGGATCGGGTGCCGGCGAGCTGTTCCGGCTGCACGATGCGCAGTCGCAGCTCAAGCGCGCGATCGTGTTCTCGGTCCGGCACGAGATCGATTTCTACCGCCACTACTGCGTGGCCTGGCTGGCGATCGTCGAGATGCACCTCGGACACTGGGACGATGCGATCGAGCTGGCGCAAGACGCCGTGCAACAGGCCACGCGGCGCAGCACCGCGCGCGTGATGGCGCTGGTGGCACTCGGACGCTTGCGTGCGCGGCGCGGCGACGACGGCGCCATGAGCCCGCCCGGCCGCCCGAAGGGCCATGACCGGAGCGCGCAGCGCGAAGGCATCCCAGCAGGCCCGCTGGACGAGGCGCTCGAGCTGGCGTTGGCCAGCGGCACGCTGCAACGCGTGGCGCCGGCCCGTGCCGCACGTGCCGAGGCGGCGCATCTGCGTGGTGACCTGCGCGCCTGTGTCGACGAAGCGCGCGCCGCCTGGGACCTCGCGGTCTCGCGCCGCCACCCGTGGCTGGCCGGCGAGCTGGCGCTGTGTCTGCACCGCGCCGGCGCGCCCGTGCCGCAGACCCCATTCGCGCTCGCACCTCCATACGCGATGCAACTGCAAGGCCGCTGGCGCGAGGCCGCCGATGCCTGGGCTGCCATCGGTTGCCCGTACGAGCAGGCCCGTGCGCTGGCCGACGGCGACGCCGCCGCGCAGCTCGACGCGCTCGGCCGTTACGAGCAGCTCGGCGCCAGGCCCGCTGCCGAGGCCTTGCGCAAACGCCTCCGCTCGGCCGGCGTGCGCGGCCTGCCGCGCGGTGCGCGGGCGTCCACGCAGACCAACCCGCACCAGCTCACCGCGCGCGAGCTCGAGGTGCTGCGCCTGTTGTGCGAGGGCTTGAAGAACTCCGAGATCGCCGAACGGCTGTGTCGCTCGGTGCGCACCGTCGACCACCACGTGGCGGCAGTGTTCGGCAAGCTCGCGGTCGGCTCGCGCACCGAGGCGGTGGCCGCCGCGCTCGGCAGCGGCCTCGTGTCGGGCGCCGGCTGCGCAAAATAGGCAATCGGCGCACGCAATCTGGGCAGACCCACCGGCGCACGCGCGCGACCCGGCTCCTATCGTGGCGGCACACGGCGGCCCCTCGCCGTGCCCAACCCCAAGGAGTCTCACATGCCCCGCTACCTGATCGAACGCACCTTTCCCGATGGCCTGCGCATCCCGATGACCGAGCAAGGCGCACAAGCCTGCGGCAACGTGGTGAAGAACAATGCCAGCGCCGGCGTCACCTGGGTCCACTCGTACGTGAGCCCGGACCTGAAGAAGACCTTCTGCATCTACGACGGCCCGACGCCGGAGTCGATCCGCGAGGTGGCCGGCAAGAACAACCTGCCGGTGGATCGCATCACGCCGGTGAGCGTGCTCAATCCGTACTTCTATCGCAGCTGAAACGGCCGCGGCCGGCGCGGCAACCCAGGCGATGCACCTCAGAGCCGCGCCAGGATCTCGTCGACCGCCTCGGCGCTGACCGGCTTGACCAGGTGAAAATCGAAACCGGTGCTGCGCGTACGCCGCCGGTCGTCTTCGCCGCCCCAGCCGGTGAGTGCCACCAACACCGTCGACGCGTAGCGCCGATCGGCGCGCAGGCATGCAGCGACCTCGTGGCCGTCCATGCCGGCCATGCCGATGTCGCAGAACACGACCTCGGGCTGGAACTCGCGCGCCACCCGCAACGCCACGGCACCGCTGTATTCGGTGCGCGTCTCGTGGCCGCTCAGCTGAAGATGGATCGCCAACGCATCGGCGGCGTCGACGTTGTCGTCGACCACCAGCACGCGGATGCGCCGGCGCGCCCGCACGTCGCCGTTGCGCGTGCTCTCGTTCGGCGACACGGCGGCAGCCGGCTCGACGGCCGGCAGGCGCAAGGTGAAGGTGCTGCCCGCTCCCAGACCCGCACTGTCCGCGCGCACCGAGCCACCGTGCAGGTCGACCAGCCGGCGCACCAGCGACAAGCCGATGCCCAGTCCCTCGGGGGCGCGCTCACGCTCGCGCCGGACCTGCGTGAACATCTCGAACACCTGCTCGAGCATGTCCGTCGGGATGCCGGCTCCGTTGTCGACCACCCGCACGACCGCCTCGGTGCCCTCGCGCTGCGACGAGATGCGGATGCGGCCGCCCTTGGGTGTGTACTTCGCGGCGTTGTGCACCAGGTTGCTGATCACCTGCGCCAGCCGCGACGCATCACCCACCACCCAGACCGGCTGATCCGGGCGCGCCACGTGCACCTGGAGCTGCGCCGCATCGACGAACGGTTGTGTGCCCTCGAGTGCCGTATCGACCACGCTGCGAAGGTCGACACGTTCGCGCAGCAGCGCCACTTTACCCGTGGCGATGCGCGAGACGTCGAGCAGGTCGTTGATCAGCTTGATGAGCTGCCCGAGCTGGCGCTGCATCATGGCCAGCACGCGCGAGGCCTGGGGCTCGTCGGGCCGCACGCGGGTGAGCACTTCCAGTCCGGTGCGGATCGGCGCCAGCGGGTTGCGCAGTTCGTGCGCCAGCGTGGCAAGGAACTCGTCCTTGCGGCGATCGGCGTCGCGCAAGGCCTGCTCGGCGCGCATCTGCTCGACGATCTGGTCGCGGATCTGGTACTGGCGGCGCCGCGCCCGCAATGCCGACTGCACCGCACTGACCATGGCGCGCGTCGAGATGGGGCGATCGAGCAGCGTCACGTTGGTCATCGCTTCGAGCGCACGTGCCGCCGGCGGCGATTGGTCGCGGTCCTGCGTCAGCATCAGCACCGGCACGTCCGACCACTCGGCCTGTCGGCCGAGCGCCGCCAGCAAGGCGCTGAACCCGTCGTCGACCAGCGCATGGTCGGTCAGAAGCACCGTGCCGATGCCGGCGTCAAGGCGATCGGCGAGTTCCTTCAGACCGCTGCACACTCGGCCATCGACGCCGGCCTGGGCCAGCAGTGCGCGCGTGATCTCGCCGTCGCGGCGGGTCGGCGCGACGATCAACACGCAGCCGTCGTCGATGCGATCCGTCTCAGTGGACATCACCGATGGGCGCCACGGGAGTGGGTGGGCGGTCGCCCGCGCCGCCGATCTCCACCGGCACGCCGGTGAGCACGCCGCGCAAGTGCGTCAACGGCTCGCCCACGTGCACGCCGCGCGAGTCGAACCACACCTGGCGGATCGTCTCTTCGTGCCCGCCGCTGCGCTTCTTCAGCACCGAGATCGCCTTCTTGACCTTGCCCATGTGCTCGAACATGCGCAGCAGCAACACGCTGTCGGCCAGGTAGCTGGCGTCCACGGGCGAGCGCATGCTCTGGCCGATGATGCCGGTCTGCGCGGTGACCAGGAAGCTGGCGACACCGCGGTTGTTCAGGTAAGCCAGCAGCTCGTGCAGCTGCGCCACCAGATAACGTTCTTCCGGCATCGCGTTCAGATAGCCGTTCAGGCTGTCGATCACGACCACGCGCGCACCGTCACGCTCCACCGACGTGCGCACCAGATGCGCAAATTCACCCGGCGACACTTCGGCCGGATCGATCTGGCGCACCATCAGCTGCCCGGGCCCGGTGCCTTCCCGGATGCGCATGCCCAGGCCGGCGGCGCGCCCCAGCAGGACGTTGCGCGATTCCTCGAACACAAACGCGGCCGCATGTTCACCGCGCAGCGTCGCCGCCGCGGCGTATTGCAGCGCCATGGTCGACTTGCCGGTGCCGGGCGGCCCGACGAACAACGTGGCCGTGCCGCGGTCGATGCCGCCGCCCATCAGCTCGTCGAGCCCGGGCACCCCGCTGGCGAGCTTGCCGGGCTCGAAGTCCACCGCATGCTCGGACGCCGTCAGGCGCGGGAACACCTGCAGGCCACCGCGGCGGATGCCGAGGTCGTGGCATCCGCTGATGAAGTCGCTGCCGCGGAACTTGAGCACCCGCAGGGTGCGCAACGCGCGGCCGTACAACGGCGCGCGATGTTCCAGCGACAGCACGCCGTGCGCGATGCTGTGCAGCTGCAGATCCGGACCTTCGGCAGTGCGATCGTCGAGCAGCAGGACCGTGCAGCCCCTTCCGAGAAAGAAGTGCTTGAGCGCCAGGATCTGGCGCCGGTAGCGCAACGAGTTTTGCGCCATCAGCCGCAGCTCGGACAACGAATCGAACACCATGCGCTGCGGGCGCGAGCGCTGCACGATCTCGAGCACCTTGCGCGTCGTTTCGGTCAGCTCGACCTCCGACGGGTGGTACATCGTGATCTGCTCTTCGCGGCCCAGTTGCTGCTCGTCGCTCACCAGCTCGGCGACTTCGATGCCCTCGAGCGACCAGCCGTGCGAGGCGGCGCCCGCGGTGAGCTCCTCGCGTGTCTCCGACAGCGTGACGTACAGGCAGCGTTCCCCGGCCTGCACGCCGGCCAGCAGGTACTGCAACGCCATCGTGGTCTTGCCGGCGCCGGGGTTGCCCTCGACCAGGTAGATGCGTCCCGGGATGTAGCCGGCGTTCAGGACGTCGTCAAGGCCCGGCACGCCCGTGGACGACCGTTCGGAAAGTGTCTTGGCCATCGATCCTCGCCCAGGTGGGCACCACACCTGCCGCTGCGCTGGCAAACGGCATGCCCGGCCGCCCGCTCACACGCCCAGCTGGCGCGCCGCCAAGTCCTTCATGATCTCCTCGGAGCCGCCGCCGATCATCATGACCTTGGCCTCGCGATACAGCCGCTCGCTCCGGGTGCCGCGCATGTAGCCCATGCCGCCGAGGATCTGCACCGCGGCGTCGGCGCAGAACTGCATCGCCTGCGTGGCCAGCACCTTGGCCATGCAGGTGCGCGCCACCAGTGCGTTGCGATCGCCCAGACCGTGCTCGAGCCGATGCGCCAGGTCGTACACCACGGCGCGCGCCGCCTCCACCCGCGCCGCCATGTCGACCAGCTTGTGCCGGATCACCTGCCGCTCCGACAACGCCGCGCCGAACGTCTTGCGCTGGCGCGCCCAGTCGAGCGCCTCTTGCGTGCAAGCCTCGCCGTAGCTGCAGGCCATCGCCGCCATCATCAGTCGCTCGTGGTTGAAGTTGTGCATGATGGCCTTGAAGCCGTCCCCTTCGGCGCCGACGCGGTTCTCCACCGGCACGCGGCAATCGGTAAAGCTCAAGTGCGCGGTGTCGCTGCTCCACCAGCCCATCTTCTTCAGCTCGGTGCGCTGCAGGCCCGGCGTGTCGCCGTCGATCACGAGCAGCGACAGGCCGGCAGGCCCCTTGTTGGGCAGGCCGCCCGGGCCCCCGTTGGCCGGATCGGTGCGCACCGCCACGGTGAGAAAGTCGGCACGCAGTCCCGACGTGATGAAGGTCTTCTCGCCGTTGACTACGTAGTGATCGCCGTCGCGCCGCGCGGTGGTCTTGAGCGCCGCCACGTCGGAGCCGCCGCCGGGCTCGGTGATGCAAAGCGCCGCGATCTTCTCGCCGCGCAGCACCGGCGGCACCACGCGCTGCTGCAACGCCGTGCTGCCGTGCGCGACCACCGGCGGCAGCGCGATGCCGTGCGACCCCAGGCTGGCCTGCACGCCGCCGCAGCCGGCGCGCGCGATCTCCTCGGCCGCCGCGATGCTGAAGAACACGTCGGCCGGCGTGCCGCCGAGCGCCTCGGGGTAGCCGATGGCCGTGATGCCGACCTCGGCCGCGCGGCGGTACAACGCGCGGGGAAACGTGCCGGCCTCGTCCCACGCATGGACGTGCGGCGCGATCTCGGCATCGACGAAACGCCGCACGGCGGCGCGAAACGCCTCGTGATCGGCACTGAAGTACTCGGGGCGCGGCGGCAGGTCGAACATGGCGCAAGGGGTTGTGACGGGCACGCCACAAGTATCGGTGGCGCAGCCCGTATCGTGTGCCCTGTCGAATCGGCAGACCCCGGTTCGTCGTCCATGCAACGGGCGGCCACACGGCCGCAACAGGTGACCCTCCCATGCAGACCGATGCTTCCAATGCGGTGGCCCACCCGCCGGCGCCCGCCCCGTCCATGTGGGCCGAGCTGCGCGAGGCCATCCGCGGCACCGGCGCCGACTACACCAAGATCCCGCTGCGCCGCGCGGTGTTCCTGCTCGCGGTGCCGATGGTGCTGGAACTGGTGCTGGAGTCGACGTTTGCGGTGGTCGACGTGTATTTCGTCGCCAAGCTCGGCTCGTCGGCGGTGGCGACGGTTGGATTGACCGAAAGCTTCCTGTTCCTGCTGTACTCGATCGCCATCGGGCTGACGATGGGGGTTACGGCCATCATCGCGCGACGCATCGGCGAGCAGAAGCACGAAGAAGCCGCGGTCACGGCGGTGCAGGCGATCTTCGTCGCGCTGTTGATGTCGGTGCCGTTCGCCATCGCCGGAATCGTCTGGGCCCAGGACCTGCTGCGGCTGATGGGCGCCGATGCCTGGACCCTGGAGCACGGCTACCGCTACATGCAATGGATGCTCGGCAGCAACGCCGTGATCATGCTGCTGTTCGTCATCAACGCGATCTTCCGCGGCGCCGGCGATGCGGCCGTCGCAATGCGCGTGCTGTGGGTCGCCAACGGGCTGAACATCGTGCTGGATCCGATGCTGATCTTCGGCTTCGGACCGATCCCTGCGCTGGGCATCGAAGGCGCGGCCATCGCCACGGTCATCGGCCGCGGCGCGGGCGTGCTGATGCAGCTGTGGATCCTGTTCCACGGCGGCAAGCACATCCGCGTGCTCGCCACGCAACTGGTCTGGCGCGGCACGATCCTGCTCAACATCGTGCGCACGTCGCTGGGCGGCATCGGCCAGATGATCGTGGCGATGACGTCGTGGATCTTCCTGATGCGCATCCTGGCGGCGATCGGCAGCGAGGCGGTCGCCGCCGCGACCATCGCGATCCGCATCATGATGTTCACGCTGATGCCGGCCTGGGGCATGTCCAATGCCGCGGCCACGCTGGTGGGGCAGAACCTCGGCGCCAAGGAGCCGGGCCGGGCTGAAAGCGCGGTGTGGCGCATCGGCTGGTACAACATGGCGTTCACGCTCGGCGTGTCGGTGGCGTTCTTCTTCCTCCACGACCCGCTGATCGGCATCTTCACCGACGATCCACAGGTGATCGCCATCGGCGGCGAATGGCTGCGCATCCTGTCGTATTCGTACTTCGTCTACGGCTGGTGGATGGTCTCGGTGCAGGCGTTCAACGGCGCCGGCGACACCGCCACGCCGACCTGGATCAACCTGGTGTTCTTCTGGCTGATCCAGATCCCGCTGTGCTACTGGCTCGCGGTGTCGCTGGACTGGCAGCACACCGGCGTGTTCTGGGGCGTGTTCGTCTCGGAGACGTCGGTCGGGCTGTTCACGCTGTGGCTGTTCACGCGCGGCAAGTGGAAGACGGCGCAGGTGTAGTGCGCCGGTCAACCGAATAGCGCGGCCGGCAAGCCCGGCGTCGGCATGTCGAGCGCGAACAAGCCGCCGGCGAGCGGCTCCGCCTCGAGCTGAGCCGGCGTGAGGCCCACGCGCGCGCTGCTGATGAACAGCGTGCGCAGATCGGGCCCACCGAAAGCCACGTTGGTGACCTGGCTCACCGGCAGCTCGACGCGCTGCAGTTCCGTCGCGTCCGACACGTCGTGCGCGGTGACGCAGCGCCCGCCCCAGTGCGCGATCCACAAACGGCCCTGCGCGTCGAGTGTCATCCCGTCGGGCAGGCCGTCGTCGGGCGAGTAGCGCAACCACAGGCGCCGGTTCGACAACGCACCGCGGTCGGCATCGAAGTCCCAGGCGAACACGCTGCCGTTGACGGTGTCGTTGATGAACATCGTCCGGCCGTCGAGGCTCCAGGCCGGCCCGTTGGTCACCGCAAAGCCGAGCTCGTGGCGCGCGCAGCGGTCGCTTGACTCGTACATGTAGAACGCGCCGGTCGGCGCGACACAGTCGAAATCCATCGTGCCGCCCCAGAAGCGGCCGCGCGCGTCGCACTTGCCGTCGTTGAAGCGGTTGGCGCCGGGCTCTTGGGCGGGCTGGTGCAGATACGCGGGCGGCGTGCCGCGCGCCGGATCGAACCGCGCAAAGCCGCGCCGCAGCGTGACGATGAGTCCGGGGCCGCTCGCGCGTTCGGCCAGCGCCGAGATCTCCTCGTCAAACGACCAGCTCGCGCGCTCGCTGCCGTCGGCGCGGCAGCGGTGCAATCGCTTGCCGAGGATGTCCACCCAATACAGCGCCTGCTCGCGCACCGACCACAGCGTGCCCTCGCCGAGCTGCGCTTCGGCCGGCCAGATGCAGCGCACCGCGTGCATCGCACGCGGTGCAGCCGTCACGACCACCCTCCATCGACGATGAAGTCCTGCGCGGTGCACATCGCGCTGTCGTCGGCGGCCAGGAACAGCGCCATGCTGGCGATGTGGATCGGCATCAGCTCGCGGTCGATGCACTGGGTGCGGCTGCGCTCGGCCTCGGCCTGTGCGTCGAACCACAGGCGCTTCTGCTTCTCGGTCATGACCCAGCCCGGCACCAGCGTGTTGACGCGGATGTTGAACGGCCCGAAGTCGCGCGCCAGGCTGCGCGTCAGGCCCTGCACCGCCGACTTGGCGGTGGTGTAGACCGGCATGCCGCCTTGCTTGAGCTTCCAGCTGATCGAGCCAAAGTTGACGATCGAGCCGCCGCCGGCGGCCTTCATGTCGGTGAACACCGCCTGCGCGGCGAAGAACTGGTGCTTCAGGTTCACCGCGATGCCGGCGTCCCAGCTCTGCGGCGTGGTGTCCTCGACCTTGTGGCGCTGGTCGTTGGCCGCGTTGTTGAGCAGCACGGCGATGGGCCCCAGTTGCGCGCGCACGCGCTCGATCGCGCGCTGCAGCTCCGGCGTGTCGGTGAGGTCGGCGTGCACGAACAGCGGCACGGTCTTCGCGCCGGGCGCGAGCCGCTGCGCCAGCGCCTCGCCATGGGCCGCGTCGATGTCCACGAAGCCGACGCGCGCGCCCTGTGCGACGAACTGCTCGACCAGGGTCTCGCCGATGCCGGTGGCGCCACCGGTGATCAGCACGACGCGGTCGGCGAGGCTGGGATATTGGGCAAGCAAAGGCATAAAAGGTCCGATGGCGGGTTTGGCGATACTTTAGGACCTTCCGAACCGCGCCCCAGGAGCAGGCCATGCCTTCGAATCCCCGCTACCGCGGTGTCTTTCCGGTCGCCCCCACCACCTTCACCGACGCCGGCGAGCTCGACCTGGCGAGCCAGAAGCGCTGCATCGACTTCATGATCGATGCCGGCTCGCAGGGCATCTGCATCCTGGCCAACTTCTCCGAGCAGTTCGTGCTGGCCGACGACGAGCGCGAGCTGCTGGCGCGCACGATCATCGAGCACGTGGCCGGCCGCGTGCCGGTGATCGTGACCACCACGCACTTCAGCTCCAGGCTCACCATCGAGCGCTCACGCCGCGCGCAGGCGCTCGGCGCGGCGATGGTGATGGTGATGCCGCCCTATCACGGCGCGACGATCCGCGTGCCCGAAGGCGCCATCGTCGAATACTTCCAGCGCCTGTCCGACGCGATCTCGATTCCCGTCATGATCCAGGACGCACCGGTCAGCGGCACGGTGCTGAGTGCGGCCCTGCTGGCGCGTATGGCGCGCGAGATCGAGCAGGTGTCGTACTTCAAGATCGAGACCGCCGGCGCGGCGGCCAAGCTGCGCGAGCTGATCCGCCTGGGCGGCGACGCCATCGAAGGCCCGTGGGACGGCGAAGAAGGCATCACGCTGCTGCCCGATCTCGAGGCCGGCGCCACCGGCGCGATGACCGGCGCGGGTTATCCCGATGGCATGCGCAGGATCGTCGATGCGTATGCCGCCGGACGCGCCGACGAGGCGTTCGACCACTACCAGCGCTGGCTGCCGCTGATCAACGTGGAGAACCGCCAGTGCGGTCTGCTGGCGGCCAAGGCGTTGATGAAAGAAGGCGGCGTGATCGCGTGCGACGCGCCGCGCCATCCGTTTCCGCCGATGCACCCGGCGGTGCGCGAAGGTCTGATGCGCACCGCGCGCCGGCTCGATCCGCTGGTGCTGCGCTGGGGGCGCTGACCGGGGCCGGTGCAGGCCCCGGGCCACGCGCGGGTCACTTCGGCAGCACGACGCTGTCGATCACGTGGATGACGCCGTTGCTGGCCACGATGTCGGCGGCGCTGACCTTGGCGCCATCGACTGCCACGCCACCGCTGGTGGTGACCGTCAACTCGCTGCCCTGCACGGTCTTGACCTTGCCGGCCTTGACGTCCTTGGACAGCACGGTGCCCGGCACCACGTGGTAGGTGAGCACCGCGGTCAGCTTGGCCTTGTCGGCCAGCAGCGCGTCGAGCTGCGCCTTCGGGATCTTGGCGAACGCTTCGTCCGTGGGCGCGAACACGGTGAACGGTCCGGCGCCCTTCAGCGTATCGACCAGCCCGGCGGCCTGCAGTGCGCTGGCCAGGGTCTTGAACTTGCCCGCATCGACGGCGGTGTCGACGATGTCCTTGGCCTGAGCGGCGAACGCGGCCAACGACAGTGCAATACCGGCAATCATGGTCTTCATGGAAGTACTCCTTGGGTTGAGGGTGGGTGAGAGAACGGGAACGGTCACGGCGCCGGCAGGATCACGTTGTCGATCACGTGGATGACGCCGTTGCTCGCAACGATGTCGGTCCCCGCGAGGTTCGCGGTGCGGCTGCGGCCGTCGGTGATCGCCAGCGCCGCGTCGACGGTGAAGGTGCCGCCCTGCACCGTGGTCACGGCGGCGGGCTTGGGCAGCGCCGCCACGTCGGCGGCACGCAGGTCGCCGGCCACCACGTGGTAGGTGAGGATGGCGGCGAGGTCGGGGCTGGCCAAGAGTTGCGCCGCCGTCAACGACAGCTCGTTCAGCGTCGCCGCGAAGGCCGTGTCGGTCGGTGCGAACACCGTGAACGGACCGGCGCCGCCGAGCGTGCCGGCCAGGTTGGCCGTGGTCACGGCCTGCACCAGCACGCTGAACGACGGGTTGGCCTGCGCCATCTGCACGACGCTGAGCACACCCGGCGGCACGAGCACGCGGTCGATCACGTGGATCACGCCGTTGCTGGCCGGCACGTCGGCGGCGGTCACCGTGGCCTGGTTCAGCACCTCGTCGGTGATGCGCACGCCGCCCGTGGTGGACAGCGCCAGCGTCGCCGCGGCACCCTCGAACTCGTACAACGTGTCGCGCGTCGCCGCGCCGGCGGACAGATCGCTCGCCTGCTGGCGCGTCGGCAGCACGTGGTACTGCAGGATCTTGGACAGCGTGGCCGCGTCGAGCGCGTTGACCATCGCGGTCGCGCTGGAAAAGCCGAGACGGCTCGCCAGCGTGGCGAAGGCCGCGTCGGTGGGCGCGAACACGGTCAGGCTCGACGAGGCGCTGGAAAGCGCCCCCACCAGGCCCGCCTTGTCGGCCGCGGCCACCAGTGCCGTGAAGCCGCGCGCCGAGGCCTCCTGGGCCAAGGTGCCCGGGGCCGGTGGCGGGGGCGGATCGTCGTCGCCGCCGCCGCAGGCAGCCAGCACGGTCACGGCGCCGAGCGCCGCGAGCCATCGAATCCATGGTTTCATCGCGATCTCCTGTACAAGGTCTGAACAACTTCTCTGACAGGACATTTCAATCGCGAAGTCCATCCATGCCATCATTGTGTACATTATTCGTACAACTTTTGTAGCGAAACCGGCATGACCTCCTCTCGCAGCCCGGCCGACGCGGTGTTTCCGATCCGCACCGTGTGCGCGCTGACCGGCGTCAACCCGGTCACGCTGCGCGCCTGGGAGCGCCGCTACCGCCTTGTCGAGCCGCAGCGCACGGCCTCGGGCCGCCGCATGTACACGCAGGCCGACATCGACACGCTGCAGCGCGCGCTTGCGCTGGTGCAGCGCGGGGTGGCGATCGGCCGGGTGCGCGACGCGCTCGGCGGCGCCGCGCCGGCGCGTGCGGCGTCACGCAGCAGCACGCCGTGGGCGCAGCAGCGCGCGCGCATGCTGGCCGCCATTGAGCGTTTCGACGAGTTCGCACTCGACCAGGTCTACGACGAGTTGCTGGCGCTGCACCCGATCGAACGCGTCACGCGCGACGCGCTGCTGCCGCTGCTGATCGAGCTCGGGCAGCGCTGGCGTGCGCGTGTGGGCGGCGTGGCCGAGGAGCACTTCCTGTCGGTCTACCTGCGCAACAAGCTCGGCGCGCGCTTTCATCACCGCGGCGGCGCGGCCGACGGTCCCCGGCTGATCGTGGCGTGCCTGCCCGGCGAACACCATGAGGTCGGCGCCTTCGTGTTCGCACTGGCGGCGCACGAGCACGGCTACCGCGTGGTGCTGCTGGGCGCGGACATGCCGTTGGCCGAACTGGCGTACGTCGCGCACCGCACCCAGGCGCGCGCGCTGGTGCTGTCGGGCACGCACACCGTGGCGCCCGACGTGACGGGGCCGCCGCTGGCGCAACTGGTCGCCGCGGCGAAGGTGCCGGTGTTCGTCGGCGGCCCGGTGGCGGTGCACCAGCGCGACCGGCTGGTCGCCGCGGCCGCGGTGCCGCTGGGCACCGACATCGAGGCCGCGCTGGCGCGCATCGGCGCCTCGCTGCGCAGCGGCTGAATGCGCGCCGGCCTCAGCCCGGCGCGTGGGGCGGCACGCCGGCAACCGGCGGCCCCAGCAGGGCCCGGCGCAGCAGCTGCCACGACAGCGGCGCCGGGCGGTTGCCCGGCAACAGCACCAGCAGCCGCGCCAGCAGGCAGTAGTCGGTCACCAGCAGGACGTTGAGGCTGATCAACTGCACCACGTGCAGCGGCCACAGCGGTCCGACGCTGCCGAGCGCCAACCCCACGACATGCGCCACGCCGACCTGCACGTCGAACGCGCCGAGGCGGCGGCGCAACACGACGCGGTGGTTGATCTGCAGCACGTTGAGCAGCACCGCCAGCGGCAGCGCGGGCGCCCAGCCGGCGAGGTGGGCGGCCAGCAGCAGCGCGGTGCCCTGCCAGTAGGCGCGTTGCCAGCGCGGATCCATCGCCCGCTCCGTCAGGCCGCCCGCGGCCAGCGGGCGATGCCGAGGTGCTCGAGCGCGTCGAGCACCGATGCCGGCGCGTCCACCGGGGCCATGTGGCCGAGTCCCTGCAGCACGGTGCAACTGGCCTGCGGCAGCAGTGCCGCCAGCGTTTGCAGCGTCTGGCGCGCCGGCAGCGGCGAGCGGCTGCCGCCCAACAGCTGCACCGGCATCGTCAGTGCCGCGTAGGCCGGCGGCGGCACGCGGTCGGCGAACAGCGCCTCGAACTCCGCGTGCACCTTGGGCATGCGCGCAGCCAGCGCCTGCTGGCGCCGGGCGTCGAGCCGGGCCCAGGCGCCGTCGCCCGACCAGTAGTCGACGAAACGCTGCGCAGCCGCCGCCGCACGCAGCGACAACACGTCCATGCCGATGCGGCGGCCCACGCCGACGATCGCTTCGGCCGCCTCGCGCGTCGCCGGCTGCCGCAGCAGCGCGAAGCGCACCGGCTCGTACAGCGTGAGGCTGCGGATGCGCTCGGGCCAGCGCAGCGCCATCTGCAGCGCCACGGCGCCGCCGTACGAATGGCCAAACAGATGCGCGCCGCCGCGCTGCAGCAACGGCGCCAGCGCCTGCGCCTCGGCGTCGAGCGACACCGGCGCGCCGACGCTCCAGCGCGCGCTGCCGCCATAGCCCAGCAGCTCGGGCGCCATCACCTCGAAGCGCTGGCGCAGCGCATGGGCGATCGGTTCCCACTGGCGGCCCGAACCGGCGCTGCTGTGCAGGCACAGCAGGCGTTCGACGCCGGCACGGGAACGCGGGGGCAGCGAGACGACGGGATTCGACATGGGTGCTCCTTCGCACAGGCCTCGGCGAGGCCGTCAACTGAGGTGGCCTCGGCGAGGCCGTTGACTGCAACGATGAGCGCCCGACGTAGCGCGCCGATGTCGCTGTGCGGCCCGTCTGTTGCGTGCTGGTATCGCGGCCCGGCCCGTGTATCGCGCGTGTATCGACGCCGTATCGGCGCGGCAATTCACCCGCATGCCCGCTGCCCAACGCCTAGACTCCCCCGATGAACGCTCGCGACGACGAGATGGACGCGGCCTGGGGCGACGCGGCGCAGGCGATGTTCCGTGCCGCCCAGGCGGTGTCGCGCCGCGGCGGTGGTGAGGCCTTCGTGCAGCTGGTGCACGATCTCGCCGACATCCTGAAGGTCGCCACCTGCTTCATCGCTGTCTACACCGACGCGGCACGGCAGGAGCTGCGCACGCTGGCCGCGGTGCTCGACGGCCGCACGCTGCGCAACTTTGACTACGCACTCGAGGGCTCGCCGTGCGCGCAGGTGATCGGCCATGCCTACCACCACGTGGCACACGGCGTGTCGCGGCAGTTCAGGCCCGACACCCTCTTCGCGGTCAAGGGCATGGACTCGTACGCAGCGTTCCCGCTGTTCGACAGCCACGACCGGCCGCTCGGTCTGCTGGTGGCGATGGATCGGCAGCCGATCGCCGACGCCGCGCTTGCAGAGGCGCTGCTGAAGATCTTTGCCGGACGCATCGTCGCCGAGATCGAGCAGCTGCGCGCACACGAGGCGCTGCGCCGCTCGGAGGCGAGCTACCGCGCGATCTTCGAAGCGTCGGAAGACTGCATCTTCGTGCACGACTGGGACACCGGTGCGGTGCTCGACGTCAACCCGAAGGCGTGCGCAACCTACGGCTACAGCCACGACGAGATGCTGCGCGTCTCGGTGGCCGACGTCAGCTCCGGCGTGCCGCCGTACACCGCCGAGTACGCGCTGCGCTTCATCGAGCAGGCCAAGCAGGGGTCGGAGCCGGTGTTCGAGTGGCACCGCCGCAACAAGGACGGCAGCCTGCACTGGGACGAGGTGCGGCTGAAGGTGGCGCGCATCGACGGCCGGCCGCACGTGCTGGCGTTCACCCGCGACATCACGCAACGCAAGCAAGCCGACGCGCTGCTGCGCGCCAGCGAGGAGCAATACCGCGCGATCTTCGCGGCTTCAGCCGACGCGCTGATCCTGTGGGACAGCCAGTACCGGCGCGTCGACGTCAACCCGGCCTACGAGCGGCTCTTCGGCTGGACGCGCGACGAGGTGGTCGGCCGCGGCTGGGACCGCCCCGACGACGGCGAGGCCTATGCCGAGCCGCGGCGCGATCTGGTGCAGCGCGCGCTGGCCGGCGAGACCTGCCGCGCCGAGCTCGACTCGCGCCGCAAGGACGGCACGATCATCCAGATCGAGGTCCACGCGACGCCGTTTCGCCACCGCGGCGAGCCGCATGTGCTGGCCATCGCGCGCGACATCACGCAGCGCCGACAGGACGAGCAGCGGCTGCGGGCGCGCGAGGAGCAGTACCGCGCGATCTTCGACGCCTCGGCCGATGCGCTGGTGCTGCGCGACGCCGACTTCCGCATCGTCGACGTCAACGCGACCTACGAGGCGATGAGCGGCTACAGGCGCGACGAGGTGCTGGGCGCCGACCGCGTGATTGCCAACCCCTCGGATGTCGCGGTGACGATCCGGGCCCTGCACGCGCGCGCGCTGGCCGGCGAGCCGATCGCGCTCGAGGCGCCGTTCCTGCGCCGCGACGGCGTGCGCTACGAGATCGAGCTGCGTGGGGTGCCGATCCGCCACCGTGGCGAGCCGCACGTGCTGTACATCGGCCGGGACATCACGGCGCGCAAGCGCTCCGAGCAGGCGCTGCGGGACAGTGAGGAGCAGTACCGCGCGATCTTCAACGCGTCGGCCGACGCGCTGGTGCTGCGCGACGCCGACTATCGCGCCGTGGAGGTCAACCCGGCCTACGGCTCGATGTGCGGCTATCCGCGCGAGGAGGTGCTGGGCGTCGCCCGCGTGGTGACGCAGACCGACGAGGCACTGCAGCGCGAACACCGCCAGCTGCACGACCGCGCACTGGCCGGCGAGTGGCTGCGCTTTGAGGTGGTGGCGCAGCGCAAGGACGGCACCCGCTTCGACGCCGAGGTGCGCGGCGTGCCGGTCACCTACCGCGGCCGGCCTCACGTGCTGTATGCGGCGCGCGACATCACCGACCGGCGCGCCGCCGAGGCCGAGCGCGCACGCCTGGAGGCGCAGCTGCGCCAGGCGCAGAAGATGGAGGCGATCGGTCAGCTGACCGGCGGCATCGCGCACGACTTCAACAACATCCTGACCGCGGTGATCGGCTACGTCGTGCTCGGCCAGGAGCGTGCGACCGCCGTCGGCGACGCCAAGCTGGTGCGCCAGCTCGAGTCGGCGCACCTGGCCGCGCAACGCGCGCGCGACCTGATTGCGCAGATGCTCACGTTCGCGCGCCGCCAGCCCGGCGAGCGGCGCGTGCTGGCGCTGGCGCCGCTGGTGCGCCAGTCGCTGCAGCTGCTGCGCTCGACGCTGCCGTCGTCGGTCGTGCTGGAGACGGCCATCGGCGAGATCGACGACACGACGCCCGCGGTGCTGGCCGATGCGGTGCAGTTCGAGCAGGTGCTGTTCAACCTTTGCATCAACGCGCGCGATGCGATGCACGGCAGCGGCACCATCCGCGTCGCGCTGCGCAGCCTCGGCGCGCTCAAGCAGCGCTGCACCTCGTGCGGCGCCGCGGCGGGCCCCGGGCCGTGGGTCACGCTCGAGGTGGCCGACTCCGGACCCGGTATCGCGCCCGACGTGGTGGAACGCATCTTCGAGCCCTTCTTCTCGACGAAGGAAGTCGGTCAGGGCTCGGGCATGGGGCTGGCGATGGTGCACGGCATCGTGCACAACCACGGTGGCCACGTGCTGGTCGACACCCGACCGGGCCAGGGCACGCGCTTTCGGGTGCTTTGGCCGGCGGCCGCGCCGGGCGCCGCCATCGCGGCGATGGTGGCGGCCGCGGCACCCGCGGCCGGCGCGCGCCTGATCGGCGCCGTGATGGTGGTTGAGGACGAGACCGCGGTGGGCGAGCTGATGACCGAGATGCTCGACGGATGGGGCCTGCAGGTCGTGCTGATGCGCGACCCGCTGGCAGCCAGGGAATGGCTCGACGAGCCGTCGCACGCGCTCGACCTGCTCATCACCGACCACACCATGCCGCGCCTGACCGGACTGGAACTCGCACGCCACGTCAGCGCGGTGCGTCCCGAGCTGCCGGTGCTGCTGCACAGCGGCGATCCGGCGATCGAAGACAACGAGGCGCTGCGCCGCCAGGGCGTGCGCGCGCTGCTGCGCAAGCCGGTGGAGCCGCAGGCGCTGCGGCTGTGCCTGCAGCGCTGGCTGTCGCCGCGCTGAAAGTGCTGCCTGGCAACGGGGCTACAGCAGCGGGCTGCGCCGCTCGACGACACGCCGGCGCGTCGGCTCGGCGAGACCGGCCACCTCGGCATGGACCGAGCGCAATTCCGAGCGGCTGAGGCCGAGGTCGCGCAACGCGACATCGTCCAGGTCATCGGCGCGCTGGGCGATCGCGCAGCGCCAGGAGCCGATCACGTCCTGCCACAACGCGTCGAGCGCACCCAGCCAGCGTCGCAGCGGCGGCCACGGCGGCGCCGCGGCATGGGTCGGGGCCTTGTCCATCGGTATCTCCTTCGAGTGTCGTCTCGGGGTTCGACGGCGGGCAGCCGCGTCAGCGGCCACCCGTGCGTCGGCGTCGGGCCTCAGGCCGCCATCGGCAACGGCATCTCGGGGCGTGCCGGCACCGCGTAGGTCAGCGGGGCCAGCGCCTGCTGGATGCGCGCGGCCTGCTCGTCGTCGAGCAGCGCGAACAGCACCTTCTGGAAGCGCGGCTCCATCACACCCGACACGATGTACTGCCAGCGGTAGGCCTTGAGCACGCCGGCCTCGATCTGCGCCATCTGCTCGCCGTGGCCTGCCATGCCGCAGATGCGACCGAAGTAGGCGGTGTCGGCCTTGGCCTGCGCCTGCAGGATGCCGTCGACGGCGCCCACCAGGTGGATCAGGTCACCGACCGCGGCGTCGCGGCCGGCCTTGTCGAGCCGGGCGTCCTCGCGCTGCAGTTCGATCTCGTCGAGCACGGCGTGCTGCGACTCCTCTTTCCAGTGGAACAGGAACACGTCCTTCCACAGTTCCGACAGGTTGGTGTCGGGCTCGATGCTGGCGCGGTAGTGCGCCTGCGTGAACAGCTCGATGTCCAGCGTCAGCGCCAGCACCGCCCAGTTGCTGGCGCCCAGCACGGCGTGCGCCACCGCGTTGGGCTCGGCCGTCATCTGGTAGCCCGGCGGCATGGTCGCGGCCATCATCGCCTCGAGGCGGCGGAACAGCTCCTGGTGCTTGAGCTCCTCGTCGGTCATGCGCACCATCGCCTCGAATGCCACCTGGTCGCCGAACGCGTGCGTGCGGCCGAGGTCGCTCACCTTGGCGGCGATGAAACGCTCGACCAGGCCGAAGATGTAGGCGTACGTGCGGCCCTGCACCTGGCTGAGCCGGCGCTGCTGGTCCGGTGTCAGGAAGGTCAGCTCGTCGACGAGCGACAGGCTCGCAGGCAGGAAGGTCTTCGTGTAGTCGAAGCGGCGCCCGCGGATGACGTCGCGTTCGATCTCCCAGCGCACGCGCTTGGAGATGTCGATGACGCGGGCATAGCGGTCGGTGTGGACGACGGTACTCATGGTGGTGTTCCTCTGCGTGGGTATGGCGATCGGGCCGGAGGCGGTCCGGCGGCGTGCCGCTCGGCACCACCAGGAGTGCGTGCCGACAGCGACCGGGCTGAACTGTCGAGGTCCCCGGTATCGGCGATGCATCGTCTCGGCACCGCCATGTAGCTGTTTTGTATTCCGGCCTACACAGCCCGTGTCGCGCGCGGCAGAATCGCCCGCCATGGAACCGGCCGCGCGCGTGTTGATCGTCGACGACGATCCTTCGATCCGCGCGATGCTGCGCGAGTACCTGCAGGGCCACGGATACGTGGTGGCCGAGGCCGGCGGCGGCGCGCAGATGCGCCAGCGCATCGAGACCGAGCTGCCCGACGTCGTGCTGCTGGACATCCGGCTGCCGGGCGAGGACGGCCTCACGCTGGCCAAGTTCCTGCGCGAGCACTATGACGTGGGCATCATCATGGTCACCGCGTCGGGCGACGTGATCGACCGCGTGGTCGGCCTCGAGGTCGGTGCCGACGACTACCTGCCCAAACCGTTCGATCCGCGCGAGTTGCTCGCGCGGCTGAAGAGCGTGCTGCGTCGCATCCAGGCCAAGCCGGCGGCCGACGTGCCGGTTGCGGCCGCCGCATCGCCTTCGCGCCCGCGCTTCGGCCGCTGCGAGCTCGACGTCGACTCGCGGCGGCTCTTCGAGGCCGGTGGCGCCGAGGTGGCGATGACCGCGATGGAGTTCGACCTGCTGCGCGTGTTCCTCGCCAACCCCAACCGCGTGCTGTCGCGCGATCAGTTGCTGATGCACACGCGCAATCGCGAGTGGGAGCCGTTCGACCGCTCGATCGACATCCGCATCGGCCGGCTGCGCCGCAAGATAGAGCCCGATCCTACGGCTGAGCCGCGCTGCATCCGCACCGTGCGCAACGCCGGCTACATGTACGTGCCGGACTGAGCCGCGCGCAGGGCTCGACGGCGCCGCGCCGGGAAGGTTCGGTATTCTTGGCCTTTTTGGTCTGCGGCCTGCCCCGGCCGCCGGAGTGACACGATGACGCGCGTATTCAACTTCAGCGCCGGCCCCGCCGCGCTGCCCGAGCCGGTGCTGCGCCAGGCGGCCGAAGAGATGCTCGACTGGCACGGCTCGGGCATGTCGGTGATGGAGATGAGCCACCGCGGCAAGGAGTTCATCGCCATCCACGCCGAGGCCGAGGCGCTGCTGCGCAAGCTGCTCGCCGTGCCCGCGAACTACAAGGTGCTGTTCATGCAGGGCGGCGCGATCGGCGAGAACGCGATCGTGCCGCTCAACATGCTGCGCGGAAGAGCCAAGGCCGACTACATCGACACCGGCGAGTGGTCCAAGAAGTCGATCAAGGAGGCGCAGAAGTACTGCAGCGTCAACGTGGCTGCATCGGCCAAGGACAGCGGCTACACGCGCATCCCGCCGCGCGACAGCTGGAAGCTCGATCCGGATGCCGCCTACGTGCACATCACCGGCAACGAGACCATCGGCGGTGTCGAATACCACTGGACGCCCGACGTCGGCGCGGTGCCGCTGGTGTCCGACATGTCATCCAACATCCTGTCGCGCGCGATCGACGTGTCGAAGTACGGCCTGATCTACGGCGGCGCGCAGAAGAACATCGGCCCCGCCGGCCTGACGATCGTGATCGTGCGCGACGACCTGATCGGCCAGGCGCTGCCGATCTGCCCGAGCGCGTTCGACTACAAGATCGTGGCCGACAACGATTCGATGTACAACACGCCGCCCACCTACGCGATCTACATCGCCGGGCTGGTCTTCAAGTGGATCGAGATGCAAGGCGGCGTGTCGGCGATGGAGGCGCACAACCGCAAGAAGGCCGCCGTGCTGTACGACTACCTCGACAGCACCCGTTTCTACACCTGCCCGGTGGCGCGCGAGGACCGTTCGCTGATGAACGTGCCGTTCCGGCTGCCCGACGAGCGCCTGGACGAGCCGTTCCTCAAGGGCGCGCAGGCGCGCGGCATGGTGCAGCTCAAGGGGCACCGTTCGGTCGGCGGCATGCGCGCGAGCATCTACAACGCGATGCCGATCGACGGCGTGCGCGCGCTGGTGGTGTACATGAAGGAGTTCGAGGCGCAGCATGCGTAGCCCTGCGGTCCTGCCGATCCAGGTCTACAACCAGATCTCCGACCGGGGTCTGTCGCGCCTGCCCGCGGACCGCTACCGCGTGGGCAAGGACGTGGCCGACCCGGTGGCGATCCTGCTGCGCTCGGCCGACCTGCACAAGACCGCCATCCCGGCCAGCGTGCGCGCGATCGCGCGCGCCGGTGCCGGCACCAACAACATCCCGGTGGAGGCGATGAACGCACGCGGCGTGCCGGTGTTCAACGCACCCGGCGCCAATGCCAACGCGGTGAAGGAGCTGGTGCTGGCCGGCATGCTGATGGCGGCGCGCCAGATCGCGCCGGCGCTGCGCTTCGTCGACGGGCTCGATCCGAAGACGCCCGACCTCGACGCGCGCGTCGAGGACGGCAAGAAGCACTATGCCGGCATCGAGCTGGCCGGCCGCACGCTCGGCGTGATCGGCCTGGGCAAGATCGGCTGCCTGGTGGCCGATGCGGCAATCAAGCTCGGCATGCACGTGCTCGGGCACGATCCGGACATCACGGTGGATGCGGCGTGGAGCCTGCCGTCGCAGGTCAAGCGCGCCGGCAGCGTCAACGAGGTGCTGAAGTCGGCCCACTTCGTGACGCTGCACGTGCCGCTGGTCGCCGCCACGCGCCATCTGCTGGGCAAGGCCAACATCGGCCACTTGCGCAGCGACGCGGTGCTGCTCAATTTCTCGCGCGACGGCGTGGTCGACGATGCCGCGGTGCGCGCCGCGCTCGATGCGCACAAGCTCGGCGCCTACGTGTGCGATTTTCCGAGCGCCGAGATCCTCGGGCACCCGGGCGTGATCGCGCTGCCGCACCTGGGCGCCAGCACGCGCGAGGCCGAGGAGAACTGCGCCGTGATGGTGGTCGACCAGCTGCGCGAGTACCTCGAGCACGGCAACGTCGTCAACGCGGTGAACTTCCCCCAGGTCACGATGGCGCGTGAATCGGGCTACCGTGTGGCGATCGCCAACGCCAACGTGCCCAACATGGTGGGCCAGATCTCCACCGCGATGGCGCAGGCCGGTCTCAACATCCACAACATGGTCAACAAGTCGCGCGGCGAAATGGCGTACACGCTGGTCGACGTGGACAGCCCCGTTGCGGATGCGGTGCTCGCGGACATCGCCGGCATCCATGGGGTACTCGCCGTGCGTTACCTGCCGGTGAAAGCCGGCTGAAGATACCGGCAGCGATGCCCCGGGCGTTCGCAGGGGCCCGCCAATTTGCCAGAATCGCCTCAACAACAGCCACGCCACGGAGGGTCGCCATGACCGCCCCCAACACCCTCGCCGCCACGCAACGCAGCTTTGGCATCGGCGCGCAGGCCACCGGGCAGTTCTTCTCGTTGCCCGAGCTGGCCAAGACCTATCCCAACGTGAAGCGGATGCCGGTGTCGCTGCGCATCGTGCTGGAGTCGGTGCTGCGCAACTGCGACGGCCGGAAGGTCACCGAAGAACACGTGCGCCAGCTCGCCAACTGGCGCCCGGAAGCCGAGCGCGTGGACGAGATCCCGTTCATCGTGGCGCGCGTGGTGCTGCAGGACTTCACCGGCGTGCCGCTGCTGGCCGACCTGGCCGCGATGCGCAACGTGGCGGCCGATCTCGGCCACGATCCCAAGACCATCGAGCCGCTGGTGCCGGTGGACCTGGTGGTCGACCACTCGGTGATGGTCGACCACTACGGCACGAAAGACGCGCTCGATCTCAACATGAAGCTCGAGTTCCGGCGCAACCGCGAGCGCTACGAGTTCATGAAGTGGGGCATGCAGGCGTTCGACACCTTCGGCGTGGTGCCTCCGGGCTTCGGCATCGTGCACCAGGTGAACCTGGAGTACCTGGCGCGCGGCGTGCACAAGACCGCGGGCAATGTGTACTACCCCGATACGCTGGTGGGCACCGACAGCCACACCACGATGATCAACGGCATCGGGGTGGTCGGCTGGGGCGTGGGCGGCATCGAAGCCGAGGCCGGCATGCTGGGGCAGCCGGTGTACTTCCTCACGCCCGACGTGGTGGGCTTCGAGTTCACCGGCCGGCTGCGCGAAGGCGTGACCGCCACCGACCTGGTGCTCACCGTCACCGAGTTGCTGCGCAAGCACAAGGTGGTGGGCAAGTTCGTCGAGTTCTTCGGCCCCGGCACCGAGAGCCTCTCGGTGCCCGACCGGGCCACCATCGCCAACATGGCACCGGAGTACGGCGCAACCATGGGCTTCTTCCCGGTCGACGCGCGCACGGTGGAATATTTCAAGGGCACCGGCCGCACGGCCGACGAGATCGCCGCGTTCGAGGCCTACTTCAAGGCGCAGCAACTGTTCGGCATTCCGCGCGCCGGCGAGATCGACTATTCGAGCGTCGTCACGCTCGATCTGAACACCGTGGCGCCGAGCCTCGCGGGCCCCAAGCGGCCGCAGGACCGCATCGAGATCACGCACCTGTCCAGACAGTTCAAGACGCTCTTCAGCAAGCCGGTGGCCGAGAACGGCTTCAACCAGGATCCATCCAAGCTCGACCGCGTCTACACCGCCGACAACGGCCGCAGCCTGCGCAACGGCGACGTGCTGATCGCCGCGATCACGAGCTGCACCAACACCAGCAACCCCGGCGTGCTGCTGGCCGCCGGCCTGCTGGCCAAGAAGGCGGTGCGGGCCGGCTTGAAGGTGCCGCCGCACGTGAAGACCTCGCTCGCGCCGGGCTCGCGCATCGTCACCGAGTACCTCACGAAAGCCGGGCTGCTGCCGTACCTGGAGCAGCTCGGCTTCGCGGTGGCGGCTTATGGCTGCACCACCTGCATCGGCAACGCCGGCGACCTGGCGCCGGAGTTCAACAAGCTGATCGCCGACAACGACCTGGTGTGTGCCGCGGTGCTGTCGGGCAACCGCAACTTCGAGGCGCGCATCCACCCCAACCTGAAGGCAAACTTCCTGGCCAGCCCGCCGCTGGTGGTGGCGTACGCGATCGCCGGCAACGTCATGCGCGACCTGATGACCGAGCCGGTGGGCACCGGCAGCAACGGACGCCCGGTCTACCTCGGCGACATCTGGCCGAGCAGCGACGAGGTCTATGCGCTGCTCAAGCACGCGATGAACCCCAAGGCGTTCCAGGCCAACTACGCGCGGGTCAAGAGCGAGCCCGGTGCGCTGTGGACCGAGATCAAGGGTGTGTCGGGCCAGGTCTACGACTGGCCGAACAGCACCTACATCGCCAGGCCGCCGTTCTTCGAAGGCTTCACGATGCAAGTCAACGAAGACCCGGGCAGCTTCGGCTACGGCGTGCGCGGGGCGCGCATCATGGCGCTGTTCGGTGACTCGATCACCACCGACCACATCTCGCCGGCCGGCTCGATCAAGGAGAGCTCGCCCGCCGGCCAGTACCTGATCCAGCACGGCGTGATGAAGGCCGACTTCAACAGCTACGGATCGCGCCGCGGCAATCACGAGGTGATGATGCGCGGCACCTTCGCCAACGTGCGCATCAAGAACCTGATGATCCCGCCACGGCCCGACGGCTCGCGCGAAGAAGGCGGCTACACGTTGATGCAGCCGGCATCCGCAGGCGGGGCAGGCGCCGCGGGCGAGCCACTGCCCATCTACGACGCCGCGATGCGCTACATCGCACAAGGCACGCCCACCGTGATCTTTGCCGGCGAGGAGTACGGCACCGGCTCGTCGCGCGACTGGGCGGCCAAGGGCACGCAGCTGCTCGGCATCAAGGCGGTGGTGGCCAAGAGCTTCGAGCGCATCCACCGCAGCAACCTGGTCGGCATGGGCGTGCTGCCGCTGCAGTTCAAGGCCGGGCAGTCGTGGGAGACGCTCAAGCTGACCGGCGACGAGCAGATCGACATCGAGATCGGCCCGGTGCTCAAGCCGCAGAGCGACGCCACGTTGTCGATCACGCGCAGCGACGGCACCCGCAGCGAGGTGCCGTTGACGCTGCGCATCGACACGCCGATCGAGGTGGACTACTACAAGCACGGCGGCATCCTGCCGTTTGTCCTGCGCCAACTGCTCGCCGCCTGAGTCCAGCGCGCACAACGAAGACGCGCCAGCGCCAGCCGGCCGGTGCATGGAGAGCCCAGCGATGCTCGCGAGTCCCGTCACGCTGAGCACCGAAGGTGCGGTGCTCACGATCACCCTCGACCGCCCCGAATGCCGCAACGCGGTCGACGGGCCCACGGCGGCGGCGCTGCGCGCGGCCTTCGAAGCATTCGAAAGCAACGCCGAGTGGGCGGTGGCCGTGCTGCACGGCGCCAACGGCACCTTCTGCGCCGGCGCCGACCTGAAGGCGCTCGGCGATCCGCAGCGCGCCAACGCAGTGGAGCCGCACGGCACCGCACCGGGCCCGATGGGGCCGACCCGCATGGCGTTCAGCAAGCCGGTGATCGCCGCGATTGAGGGCCATGCGGTGGCCGGCGGGCTCGAGCTCGCGCTGATGTGCGACCTGCGCGTCGCGGCGCGCTCGGCCGTCTTCGGCGTGTTCTGCCGCCGCTGGGGCGTGCCGCTGATCGACGGCGGCACGGTGCGGCTGCCGCGCGTGGTGGGCATGGGCCGTGCGCTCGATCTGATTCTCACCGGCCGCGCGGTGGCCGCCGAGGAGGCGCTGGCGATCGGCCTGGCCAACCGCGTGGTCGACGACGGGCACGCGCTCGCCGCCGCGCAGGCGCTGGCCGCGCAGATCGCGGCGTTCCCGCAGGCTTGCCTGCGCGCCGACCGCGCCAGCGCGTTCGCGCAGTGGGACCTGCCGTTGGCGCAGGCGCTGCAACGCGAAGGCGCCGGCGGCTATCCGGTGATCGAGGCCGAGAGCCTGGCCGGTGCCGCGCGTTTTGCGGCCGGCGCGGGACGCCACGGGGCCGTTGAATGAACGTCGACGCGGTCGCCGGCTTCACGCTGGCCGGCGCGCCGCCGGAGTTCATCGAAGACCCCTACCCCACCTACGCCGCGCTGCGCCAGCGCGACCCGGTGCATGCCATCGGACCGTACCAGTGGCTGCTGACGCGCCACGACGACGTGTCGCTGCTGTATCGCCATGCCGGCGCCAGCTCCGACAAGCAGCGCGAGTTCGGCCCCAAGTTCGGCGTCGGCACGCCACTGTACGAGCACCACACCACCAGCCTGGTGTTCAGCGACCCGCCGCTGCACACACGCGTGCGCCGGCTGTTGATGGGCGCCCTCAACCAGCGCGCGATCGCGCGCATGGAAGCCGGCGTGGTGGCGCTGGTGAACGGCCTGCTCGATGCGCTCGAGGGCCGCGCGCAGGCCGACCTGATCGACGACTTCGCGGCGCAGATCCCGGTGGAGGTGATCGGCAACCTGCTCGACGTGCCGCGCCACGAGCGCTCCCCGCTGCGCGGCTGGTCGCTCGCCATCCTGTCGGCGCTCGAGCCGGTGCCCAGTGCCGACGTGCTGGCGCGCGGCCACGCAGCGGTGAGCGAGTTTCTCGTCTATCTGCGCACGCTGGTGGCACAGCGGCGCGCGCACCCGGGTGACCCCGAGGTCGACGTGCTGACGCGCCTGATGGGCGAATACGGTGGCGAGCGGCTCTCGGAGACCGAGCTGCTGCACAACTGCATCTTCCTGCTCAACGCGGGCCACGAGACCACCACCAACCTGATCGGCAACGGCCTGCATGCCCTGTTGTCCCAGCGCAGCCAGCTGGAACGACTGCAGCGTGAGCCCGCGCTGATCCACACCGCAGTGGAGGAGCTGCTGCGCTTCGAGAGTCCGCTGCAGCTGAACAACCGCCAGCTCACCGCACCGATCGCCCTGTCGACGCGCGAGCTGCCGGCCGGCGACTTCGTCACGTTGGGCATCGGCGCGGCCAACCGCGACCCGGCGCAGTTTGCGGACCCCGACACGCTCGACATCGCGCGCAAGCCCAACCTGCACGTGGCGTTCGGCCACGGCGCGCATGCGTGCGCCGGCATGAACGTGGCGCGCCTGGAGGCGCGCATCGCCATCGGCGCGCTGGTGGCGCGTTTTCCGCGGCTCGAACTCGCGGGCGCGCCACAGCGCGACCGGCGCGTGCGTTTTCGCGGCTTCACGCATTTGCCGGTGCGTTGGTAGACCAAGCCGCGCCGTCGGCAGCGACGCCGCCGCGCGGCGCATCAAGGCAACGCGCCGCGGCCTAAACCTTTGGCCTAGAGATCCTCAGCATTGCTTAGGCCGTCGACTACCCCCGGCGTGCAATTGAGCGCGCACGCCTTCGCGCCGAGAGTGCCACCCGTGCGGTTGTTCCGATCGCACCGGGCCGCGGCGACGACACCCCGACCGCTGGCCCGGATGAATCGGGATGTCACGGGAGTTGAAGATGAACCCACTGCATTTCCTGACGGCGCTCGCGGCGGCCGTTGCGGGTTGGATGGCGCTCATGTGGTTCGCGTTGCTGGCGGTGAGCACGCCCGAGGCCAAGCTCGCTCGTGTCCGCGAGGCCGCCGCAGCACCCGCGGCCGCAACGCAGCCGGCGCCGAGCCCGATCGTCGGCAGCCCTGTCGGCGTGCGTTCCGATCCCAGCCCCACACAGGGTGCGGGCGCGGTGCCGGCGCCTGCGTCGACGCTGCCCGAGCTCGAGCAGCGTTACCTCGACTGCAGCCGCGCGGCGATGGCGCGGGCGCTGGGCTTCGGCGAGGCGGCGCAATGCTCGGTGATCTACGAGCGGTTGTTGTCCGAGCGCTTCGACGGCGACTTTGATCACCTGCTGCAGTGGTCGCGGTCGACACAGTAGGTTGACGGCGTCGGATAGGTAAGAATATACTTACCGTAAGCCATAACTGACGCATGAAGCCCGCCCTCGCCCCGATCCATGCCCGCCGCTTCGCCGCCCTCGGCGATCCCACACGGCTGCAGGTGTTTGCGCTGATCTCGCGCGCGCCGTTGTCGGTGGCCGAGGTGGCGGCGCAGCTGCCGGTGAGCCGCCCGGCGGTGTCGCAGCACCTCAAGGTGCTGGCCGATGCCGGCCTGGTGCAACTCGAGTCGGTCGGCACGCGCAACCTCTACCGCCCCGACACCGACGGCGTCGAGAGCCTGCGCAGCTTCATCGACAGCCTGTGGGACGTGGGCCTGGCGCGCTTCAAGCGGCAGGCCGAAAAGGTGGCACGTGAACGTGCCGTCGGCCAACGCAAGATCCGGGAGCCCAAATGAACATGCCCTCCAAGACACCCGCCGCCGGCCCGGTGGTGCGCAAGTCGGTTCTCGTGGCCGCGCCGCTGGCGGTGGCCTTCGAGGTGTTCACCGCGCAGATCGACACCTGGTGGCCGATGGCATCGCACCACATCGGCGAGGCCGACTGCGCGGCGGTGCTCATCGAGCCGCGGCCGGGTGGCCGTTGGTACGAACGCGGGGTCGACGGCGTGGAGTGCGTCTGGGGCCAGGTGCTGGTGTGGGAGGCGCCGCGCCGCGTGGTGCTGCTGTGGCAGCTGAATGCGCAGTTCCGCTTCGATCCCGCGATCCACACCGAGGTCGACGTGCGCTTCATTGCGGTCGATGCGGGCACCACCCGCGTCGAACTCGAACACCGCGGGCTCGAGGCCTATGGCGCCGATGCGATGGCGATGCACGAGACCTTCAGCTCGCCCAACGGCTGGAACGGCATGCTCGAGCACTTCGCGCAGGTAGCGGACCGGCGCGCGGCGGAAACGACGGGCGCGGCGCGCCCTACCAGCTGACCTCGCGTTCCGGCGTGGCGCCGATCTTGTGGATGGACAGATCCGCGCCGTCGTGCTCCTCCTCGGGCGTGAGCCGCAGGCCCATCGTGGCGCGCAGCACGCCGTAGACCACGGCGCCGCCGATCAGCGCCCACAGCACGCCGATCAGCGTGCCGATCAACTGCGCACCGAACGCCACGCCGCCCAGGCCGCCGAGCGCGGTGGAGCCGAAGATGCCGCAGGCAATGCCGCCCCAGGCGCCGCACAGGCCGTGCAGCGGCCACACGCCGAGCACGTCGTCGATCTTCCAGCGGTTCTGCGTCAGCGTGAACAGCACGACGAAGATCGCGCCGGCCACGCCACCCACCACCAGCGCGCCGGCGGGATGCATCACGTCGGAGCCGGCGCAGATCGCCACCAGCCCGGCGAGCGGCCCGTTGTGCACGAAGCCCGGGTCGTTGCGCCCCAACAGCGCGGCCACCAGCGTGCCGCCGGCCATCGCCATCAGCGAGTTCACCGCCACCAGGCCCGAGATCTTGTCGATGGTCTGCGCGCTCATCACGTTGAAGCCGAACCAGCCCACCGACAGCACCCAGGCGCCCAGCGCCAGGAACGGGATCGACGACGGCGGGTGCGCACTGATCGCGCCGTCCTTGCGGTAGCGATTGGCGCGCGCACCGAGCAGCAGCACCGCGGCCAAGCCGATCCAGCCGCCCACCGCGTGCACCACCACGCTGCCGGCAAAGTCGTGGAACTCGGCACCGGTCAGGTCCTTGATCAACGCCTGCACGCCGAACTTGCCGTTCCAGGTGATGCCTTCGAACACCGGATAGACCAACGCCACCAGCGCGGCGGTGGCGATCAGCTGCGGGCCGAAGCGCGCGCGCTCGGCGATGCCGCCCGAGACGATGGCCGGAATCGCGGCGGCAAAGGTGAGCAGGAAGAAGAACTTGACCAGGTCGTAGCCGTTCTTGGCCGCCAGCGATTCCGCGCCGGTGAAGAAGCTGACACCGTAGGCGACGGCATAACCGACGAAGAAGTACGCGATGGTCGACACGGAGAAATCGACCAGGATCTTCACCAGCGCATTGACCTGGTTCTTCTTGCGCACGGTGCCGAGCTCGAGGAACGCGAAGCCGGCGTGCATCGCCAGCACCATGACCGCTCCCAGCAGGATGAACAGGGCATCGCTGCCCTGCTTGAGTTGCTCCATTCGGTGTCTCCTCCATTGGTGCATGGCGCACCGTGTTCGAATCCAGCGCGCACCGAGGCGCCGCGCGGCGCACATCTTATGGGCAACCGGCCGGCGCTATGCTCGCCGCCCATGGCCGAGCCGTTCAAGAACCTGATCAACGAAAGCACGGTGCGTTCGATGGCCGCGCACCTGCAGCGCGTGGACCGCGGCTTTCCGGCGCAACGTTTTGCGCGGCGTGCGCTGCACGCCCTCGACACCCTGGAGCTCAAGGCGCGCGCGATGCAGCTGTGCGAGGCGCTGCAGGAGACGTTGTCGCCCGACTTCAGCGCCGCGGCCGACCACCTGCAAGCCGCGCTCGGCGCGCCCATCGACCCGCTGGCGCCTTCCACGCCGACCGCACACGACGACGGCCTGCGCGGCTGGAGCCTGTGGGCGGCCGGCGAGTTCGTGGCGCGGCAAGGCCTGCGACATCCCGAGCGCGCGCTGGCCGCGCTGCACGCGCTCACGCAACGCTTCACCGCCGAGTGGGCGATCCGCCCGTTCATCCAGCACCACCCCGAGCTCACCTTTGACACGCTGGCGCGCTGGGTGCGCGACGACAGCGTGCACGTGCGCCGCCTGGTCAGCGAAGGCACGCGGCCGCGCCTGCCGTGGGGCATGCAGCTCAAGGGCCTGATCGCCGATCCATCGCCGTCGCTGCCGCTGCTGCGCGCGCTGCAGGACGATGCCAGCGACTACGTGCGGCGCAGCGTGGCCAACCACCTGAACGACATCGCCAAGGACCATCCCGAACTGGTGGTCGCATGGCTGCGGCAACACCTGGACGGCGCGTCGGCCGAGCGCCGCGCGCTGTTGCGCCACGCCAGCCGCACGCTGATCAAGAAGGGCCATGCGCCGGCGCTCAAGGCCTGGGGCCAGGCCCAGCCGCTGCGCGGCAAGGCCGTGCTCAAGCTCACGCCGCGGCGCGCACGCGTTGGCGACACGCTCGAGCTGGCGCTGACGCTGGTGTCAGGCGCCGCTCGCAAGCAGCCGCTGCTGGTCGACTATGCGTTGCACCGCGTGCTGGCCAACGGCCGCACGGCCCCCAAGGTGTTCAAGGGCTGGATCGTGGAGCTCGGCGCCGGCGACACGCTGCGGCTGAACAAGCGGCATTCGCTGCGCGAGGTCACGACACGGCGCATCTACCCGGGACGGCACCGCATCGAGATCCTGATCAACGGCCGCCCCGAGGCACTGGCGGACTTTGATCTGCAGCCGGCCTGATGCGGCTCAGCGCAGCGGCATCATGCGCGCCGAGCGGTCGCTCGGCCCGTCGCAGCCGCGCTCCGGGGCATAACCGGCCGCGGTGACGACGCCCTGTGCGTCGAACTGCGCCTGCCACCACAGGCAATCGTTGTTCGCATAACGCCACGACCAGATCTGGCCGTTGCGGTACATGCCCACGCGTTCGCCGGGCCGCCCGATGGTGCGCAGCACCTCGTCGCGTGTCTGGCCCGGCATCACGCGCGCGAAGTGGCGCGCATCGAGCACCTGCTCGACGTTGGCCACGCGGCCCTGCGCGTCGAGGTCGACCATCCAGGTGTGGCGGCCGAAGGGCCCGCGCGCGAACTCCAGGCGCTGCGTGCCGGCGGGCATGGTGTAGCGACCCGTCGGCTGGCCCATCGCCTGCACCACCTCGGCTTCGGTGCTGCCGGCGCGCACGTTGGGGCCGGGCGCATAACCCGCACACGCCACCAGACCCACGACCATCGAGACACCGAGCACCCGCCAAACCATCGCATCACTCCTGCTGCTGCGATGTATACGCCACGCTGCGGCGGCCGCATCCGCAGCGCGCAAAGGCCCTCATTGGCGCACCCTGGCGCTGCGCGCCTGTCCCTCCCTTGGCGCTGCGCGCCTGTCCCTCCGAGAGGGAATGAGCCCCTTCGGGCGGCCGGGCGGGGCTCACTGGTACACCCTTGGCGCTGCGCGCCTGTCCCTCCGAGAGGGAATGAGCCCCTTCGGGCGGCCGGGCGGGGCTCATGGCCGCGTGCTCAGGTAGATGCCCGGCAGGATCAACGCGCCGCCGACCCAATGGAAGCCCTCGATCCGTTCGCCCAGCACCAACCAGGCCAGCACGGCGCTGTACAGCGGCCCCAGGTACAGCACCATGCCGACGCGCGCGGCGCCGAGCTCGCGCTGCATGATCGAATAGGCGCCGTAGGCGCCGGCGCCCGGCAGCAGCGCCGCCGCGACGATCAGCGCCAGCGCGCGCCACGACCACTCGGTGGGCCACCACAGAATCGCCTCCACCACGGCGAACGGCACCAGCACGACGATACCGGCCAGCGCGATGAGCGTGAGACGCGCCAGCGGGCCGAACGCCGAGCGCCAGGCGCGCAGCAGTAGCGAGTACACGGTCCAGCACACCACCGCCACCGCGACCCACACGTCGCCGGCGTTGATCTGCAGCCGCAGCAGCGCCGGCCAGTCGCCGCGCAGCAGGATGTGCAGCACGCCGGCCAGCGCCAGCGCCACGCCCAGCACCTGGCGCGCGCCCAGGTGCTCGCGCAGCCACAGCGCCGACACCAGAGCGATCAGCACCGGCGAGGCCGCATACAGCAGGCCGATGTTGACGGCGCTCGTCGAGCGCCCGCCGATGTAGACGAACGCGCCGCACACCCACATGCCGAGCGCGCCCAGCACCAGCAGCTGCTTCCACTCGGTGCGCAACGCATGGCGCTTGTCGCGCAGCTCGGCGGCGCAGAACGCACCCAGCACGAGCGCGGCGACGATCCAGCGCCCGAGCGCCAGCGCGTGCGGCGCGATGATGCCCGGCGCCCAGCGCGCCACCAGGTAGTTCACGCTCCACAGCGCCGGCGTGATGAACAGCAGCGCATAGGCGAGCTGGCGCGTGTTGATCCCGTGCGCGGGCTCGCGCCCGCGTGCGGACGATTCCATCGGCGCGATTGTCGCGCTTTGGCTCTCAGGGAACGAAGGACCGCTCCCGAGTTCCTCGATCCCGCGGCGGCGAGCCGGATATCGGCCTGGCCTTGGGGGCGCTCAGTAGCCGCTGCCCCGAATGCGCTTGAGCTCGGCGATCAGCCAGGTGGCGCTCGGCATCGGCGCGTTGTTGCCGCAGCGGATCTGGTAGGCCTCGCCGCTCATGCTGCTGGCGGTGGCGGCCTTGCTGATGAACTCCTCGGTCGAGCCCAGCATGTTGCGCTTGACCATGTAGTCGATCTTCATCTGCAGGTGCTTGCGTGCATCGGCCGGCGGATGCCAGCTGCCGTTGCGCCCGAAGCTGCAGTTGGACGTCTCGATGCGCTCCAGCAGCTGGGCGATCTCCTTCTGCGCCACGGGGTTGAGATCGCCGGCGACCGCCAAGGCGCACATCCAGAAGCAACCCATCCCGATCGCCGTGTGCCGCTTGGCCCCCATGGTTGTCGCCTTGTTCTGTCAGTCGAGCATGAAGAGTCAGTCGCCAGCGTAGCGCGAACCTGACGCCGGTAAAACGCCGGTTGCCCGGTTGTGCAGCAAAAGTCGCTCCTGCCTAGGGTATTCCAGGGGTGCGCGGCAGGCCTCGGCAACGGGTACAACGCTTGGCAAAGACCACCCGGCGGCCAGCCCAACCATGAAACCGACGATCCTTTTCGAGGGCCGGACGCTCGAAGCCGAGCCGTATTTCGAGCGCGTGATGCGCGCCGCCACGGCGCTGCAGCGGCTGGGCGTCACCCCGGCCGACACGGTGGCTCTGATGATGCGCAACTCGCCGACCGTGCTCGAGCTGATGCTCGCCTGCCGCTGGCTCGGCGCCACCTGGTGCCCGATCAACTGGCACTTCAGGCACGACGAGCTGCGCTTCATCCTGGGCGATTGCGGCGCCAGGCTCTTCATCGCCGACGCGCCACTGCTGCAGGAGCTGCACGGCGCGGTGCCTGACGGCATGACCGCCATCCAGGCGGGCGGCGACAGCGGTCCGGGGCCGACGGCCGATGACAGCGGCCCTTGGCCACGGTGGGAACACTTGCGTGACGCCGCGCCGCCGTGCGCCGAGCCGCAGCGCACGCCGCGCGGTCCGATGCTCTACACCTCCGGGACCACCGGCCGCCCCAAGGGCATCCGCCGCAACGCCGCCACGCCCGAGCAGGTGCAGCGCACGGTGGAGAAGTCGCGCCTGTGTTACGGCATCGAGCCGGGCATGCGCGCCCTGCTCAACGCGCCGATGTACCACAGCGCGCCCAATGCCTATGCCGTGGGCGTGTCGACCGTCGAGGACTCGACGTTGCTGCTGGAGCAGCGCTTCGACGCCGAGCGCACGCTGCAGCTGATCGAGCAGCACCGCCTCACGCATGCCTACCTCGTGCCCACGCTCTACGTGCGGCTGCTGCGCCTGCCCGACGCGGTGAAACGCAAGTACGACGTGAGCTCGATGCGCCACGTGGCCTCCACCGGATCGGCCTGCCCGCCCGAGGTCAAGCGCGCGATGATCGATTGGTGGGGACCGGTGTTCACCGAGGCCTACGGCTCGAGCGAACTCGGCTACATGACCTATGTGACCAGCGCCGAGGCGCATGCCAGGCCCGGAACCGCCGGCCGCCCGACCCCCGGCGCCGAGATCCGCATCCTCGACGAACAAGGGCGCGAGTTGCCGCCCGGCGAGCCCGGCCTGATCTACGTGCGCCAGCCGGGATTTGTCGACTTCACCTACCAGGGCAACGACGGCGCCCGGCGCGAGATGGAGCGCGACGGCTTCCTGACGATGGCCGACGTGGGTTACCTCGACCGCGACGGCTATCTGTTCATCGTCGACCGCTCGGCCGACATGGTGATCTCGGGCGGCGTCAACATCTACCCCGCCGAGATCGAACAAGTGCTGATCGACATGCCCGGGGTGCAGGATTGCGCCGTGTTCGGCATCCCGCACGACGAGTACGGCGAGGCGCTGGCCGCCGCGGTGCAGCCGCGCGCCGGCACGGCGCTGCAGGCCGACGCGGTGCAGGCGTATGTGCGCGAGCGTCTGGCCGGCTACAAGGTGCCCGCGGTCGTCACCTTCCACGCCGAGCTGCCGCGCGAGGACACCGGCAAGATCTTCAAGCGCAGGCTGCGTGAGCCGTACTGGGCCGGACGCAGCCGGCGCGTCTAGCCGCCGCAAGACCAAGGAGACATGCATGTACGCCGGCAACCGCTACGCCCAGCATCCCGACCGCGCCGCCTTCATCATGGCCGGCAGCGGCGAGACGGTGACCTACGCCGAACACGAGCAGCGCACCAACCGCCTGGCGCACCTGTTGCGTGCCGAGGGGCTGAGGCGGCTCGACCACTTTGCGATCTTCATGGAGAACAACAGCCGCTACCTCGAATGCAACGGGGCGGGCGAACGCTCGGGGCTGTACTACACCTGCATCAACTCCTACCTGACGGCCGACGAGCTGGCCTACATCGTCGACAACAGCGAGTCGCAGGTGCTGATCACGTCTTCGCCCAAGCTGCCGGTCGTGCAGGCGGCGCTCGCCCGATGCCCGCGCGTCAGGCGTTGCCTGGTGGTCGACGGCGGCGACGCGGTGCGCGCGCTGCGTGACCCGCGCTGCGTCGACTTCGTCGAGGCCACGTCAGGCCATGCCGGAACGCCGCTTGCCGACGAGTGGCTCGGCACGCCGATGCTGTATTCGTCGGGCACCACCGGCCGGCCCAAGGGCATCCTGCGGCCGCTGCCGGAAAACCCGCCGTCGCAGCCGTTGCCGCTGTTTCACTTTCTGAACGCGTTATGGCAATGCAAGGACGGCATGCGCTATCTGTGCCCCGCGCCGCTGTACCACTCGGCGCCGCAGGCCAACGTGTCGCTCACCATCCGCAACGGCGGCACCGTGGTGATCATGGAGCACTTCGACGCCGAAGCGTGCCTTGCGCTGATCGAGCAGCACCGCATCACGCACATCCAGCTCGTGCCGACGATGTTCAGCCGCATGCTCAAGCTGCCCGAGGCCGTGCGCCGGCGCTACGACGTGAGCTCGCTGCAGATCGCGGTGCACGCCGCGGCGCCGTGCCCGGTGCCGGTGAAGGAGCAGATGATCGAGTGGTGGGGCCCGATCATCCACGAGTACTACGGCGCCACCGAGGGCCTGGGCTTCACCGCCTGCAACAGCGCCGAATGGCTGTCGCACAAGGGCACGGTGGGCAAGGTGCTGCTCGGCGAACTGCACGTGCTCGACGAGCACCGCCAGCCCGCGCCCAAGGGCCAACCCGGCGAGCTGTGGTTCAAGACCGCCACGCCGTTCGTCTACTTCAACGACCCCGAGCGCACGCAGGCGTCGCGTTCGGCCGACGGCACCATGACCACCGTGGGCGACGTGGGCTACCTCGACGACGACGGATACCTCTACCTCACCGACCGCTCCACCTTCATGATCATCTCGGGCGGCGTCAACATCTACCCGCAGGAGTGCGAGAACCTGCTGATCACGCACCCGCAGGTGCTCGATGCCGCGGTGTTCGGTGTGCCCAACGAAGACCTGGGCGAAGAGGTGAAGGCGGTGGTGCAGCCGATGCCCGGTGTGGCAGCCGACGCGGAACTGGCGCGCTCGCTGATCGCGTTCTGCCGCGACCACCTGGCGCACATGAAGTGCCCCAAGTCGATCGATTTCACCGACGCGCTGCCGCGCCTGCCTACCGGCAAGCTGTACAAGAAGCCGCTGCGCGACGCCTATTGGCAGGGGCACGGCAAGAGCCGCATCGTCTAGCGAGGAGCGCAGCATGAACCGCACAGTCGCACGATCGTCGATGGGTGCGGCTGTGATGGTGCTGGCATCGGCGGCGTCGGCCACGGACCTGTCGCGCATCGAGAGCTGTGTCAGCGCCAGCGCGATTGAGTTCGGCGCGCTCGACCAGCGCGTGGTGCTCGATGCCGACGACCAGGCGCGCGTGCACGCCGAGATGCAGCAGCGCTACCCGGTGCTGGCGCAGCACGGCTTTCCGGTGTCCAGGATCGTGCTGTGGCAGAAGACCGGCGGCGATGCGCTGTTCATCGCGCTGCTCGAGCACCCGAGCAAGCCAGACCAGTCGTGCTTCACCGCCACCTTCGCGGCGGCGCGCTTTGCCGGCATCGGCACGCTCAAGCGCAAGTACCTGCGGCCCGAGCTGTCGAGTTGAGCCCGGCCTTCAGCGCTTGCGCGCCAGCGTGAGCCCGTCGCCCACGGTGAGCAGCGCCACGTCGACGCGCTCGTCGGCCTGCAGCTTGTCGTTGAGCGCCTGCAGCGCGCGCGTGTCGTCGTCGGCGGCCGGCCGGGCGACCGCGCCGTTCCACAGCGTGTTGTCGAACGCGATCAGCCCGCCGGTGCGCACCAGCTGCAGGCAGCGCTCGTAGTAGCCGTCGTAGTTGCTCTTGTCGGCGTCTATGAAGGCGAAGTCATAGCTCGCCGCCGCGTCCTGGCGCAGCTGCGCATCGAGCGTGGCCAGTGCCGGCCCGAGCACCAGATCGATCTTGTGGTCGACCCCGGCGTGCTGCCAGAACGGCTTGCCGATGCGCGTGTACTCGTCGCTCACGTCGCACGCCAGGACGCGGCCGTCGGGCGGCAGCGCCAGCGCGACCGTGAGCGCGCTGTAGCCGGTGAACACGCCCACCTCGATCGTGCGCTTGGCGCCCAGCAGCTTGACCAGCATCGCCATCAACTGGCCCTGGTCGGCGCCGATCTGCATGCCGGCGTGCGGATGCCTGCGCGTGGCTTCGCGCAACGCCACCTGCGCCGGATGCTCGCGCGCACCGTGGTCGAGCACGTATTGCATCAGGCGCTCGTCGATCGGCAGGGTGCGCAAGGTCATCGTGTCGGCTCCGGGCGCGACGCCGCTCAGTGCGCGCGGCGCGCGGGCTCGCTGGCGTGCAGGAACCGGGTGTACAGGTCGCGCGGCGGCGCCGCCCCGGCGCCGCGCATCACCTGCCCGGCCTGGCCGCGGTGGTAGCCGCCGTGCGTGATCACGTGAAGCAGGATCTCCTCGCGCGTCATCAGGCCGCTGTCGCCGTCGGTGAACGTGAAGCGCACCTGCTCGTGCAGCGCCGCGGCGGGCAGGCCCTGGACATACGAGACGTACCAGGCGTCGAGCTCGCGCATCGCCGCGGCGAGCGCCTGCAGCGTGGGCGTCTCCTTGGTGTTGGTGGCGCTTTGGCCATGCGGCTCGCCGAGCAGGTGGCCCTTGAAGATGCGGTCCACCACATGGGTGTGGTTGAGCACGCGGATGGCGCTGTGCAGCGCGGTGGCATGCACGGCCGCATCGATCGTCGCGAGCTGGGCGAGCAGTTCCGCGTTGGCCCAGGCCTTGTAGCCGAACAGGGTCTGCAGCGTGGAAGCCATCGGTGGGGGTGGTCGTGATGAAGGTGCCCGATTGTGCAGTGCCCGGGGGCAAGCTCAACCGAGCGACGCCAGGCCGGGATTGAACGCCACCTCCCACAGGTGCCCGTCCGGGTCCTGAAAGCAGCCGGCGTGGCCGCCATACGACGTGGGTTGCGCAGGCTTGGTGATGCGGGCGCCGGCGCGCTCCGCCTCCCGCATCACGGCATCGACCTCGCGCTGCGACCCGACGTTGTGTGCCAGCGCGAACTCGCTGGCGCTGCGCGGCTGCAGCGGCACGCCAGCGTCGGCGGCCAGGCTCTTGCGCGGCCACAGCGCCAGCCTCAGGCCCGAATCGAGCTTGAAGAACGCGACGGCCCCGTTCTCGATCTCGGCGCCGACGATGCCGTTGGTCGGCAGGCCGAGTCCGTCGCGGTAGAGGGCCACCGCGCGCTCGAGGTCGTCGACGGCCAGCGTGACGAGGGTGATGTGCGGGTTCATGGGATGCGGGCGGCAAGAACGGTTCCCGCGTCGCCGGTGGGGCCTCAGAGCTTCTCGCCCGGCAGCCGGCTGGCTTGCCGGACCCAGGCCGCGAACTGCGCTTCGTCGAGCGGGTCGCTCTCGTGCAGGTCGAGGTGGCGCACGTCCTTTTGCTTCGATGGCCCAGGCGGTGGCGGCTGCAGCGACGCGCCGCGGAAGAACGTGACCTTGACGTATCGCGTGAAGCAATGGATGCCGAGGAACCAGCCCCGGCCCTCACCCTCCACGCCGTACAGCGGCGAGTTGTACTTGACGGCCTTGCGCACCTCGGGGACGGTGCGCGTGATCAGCGCGTCGAGCCGGCGGCCGAGATCGCTCTTCCAGCCGGGCATGGCGGCGATATAGGCCTGCACCGGCGCGTCGCCATATCCCTTGGCGATCTGCGGGTTGCCGCCTGAGAGCAGCACCGGGCCGGCGGCCGCCGAAGCCTTGGACGACTGGCCGGTGCGGGCCCTGGTCTTCACGCCTTGGCCTGGTTCAACGCCACCGCCGCGCGGATGAGCGCCTTCAGCGCCTTCACGTCCGGCTTGTCGCCTTCATGGAAGTCGATGGCGCGCCGGACATTGCCTTCGAGGCTGGAGTTGAACAGGCGCGCCGGATCCGCCAGCGAGGCGCCCTTGGGAAACGTCATCTTCACCACGTTCTTGTAGGTCTCGCCGGTGCAAAGGATCCCGTCGTGCGACCACACCGGAACGCTCCACTTCCACTCTTCCACGACACCGGGGTCGGTCTCCTTGATCAAGGCGCGCAGCCGCGCCAGCATCTCGCCGCGCCAGTCGCCCAGCTCGGCGATTCTGGCGTCGATCAGCGCTGCGGCCGATGCGGTGGTTTTCGCTTCGCTCTTCTTCATCCTGTTCACCCGCGTGATCGCCCCGCACCCACCGGGGCGAGAGTCAAGGCAGCGTGACGCCCACCGCCAACGCCGCGGCGCGCACTTGCGACGGCCAGTTGATCATGCCGGGGTCCTGTCCGCTGGCCATGCCGATCAGGTAGGCCGGTTCGGCGCTCACGTTCTTGAAGCCGCGCGAGACGCCGGGTGGAATGCTGATCGTGTCCCACGGGCCCAGCACGATGTGCCGCTCGCCCTGCGGCCCCCAGAAGATCTCCCACCGGCCGGTGAGCGCGACGAAGACCTCCTGTGTGAGGTGGTTGTGCAGCGGCGCCGACTTGCCGGGCTCGCAACGCACGATGTTCATGTGGAATCCCTCGGCCGCCAGAGGCGCCCCGGGCGGATGGCCCAGCACCCGCAGGGTCGTGCGCTCGCAGCCGGGGATGGCCGAGTCCACGTAGTCGGCGGTTGGCTTCAGGTCACGGAAACGAGCGACGCGGGTCTCCATCTCGGCCACGCTGGGGTCGGCGTCGGTGATCGGAGCGGTGCGGGTCATTGGGATCGGGCCTCCGGTGCAGCGGCCTGGTTCACTTCTGCGCTCGCCAGCGCGTAGTGACAGCCATAGAGGGCAACAACCGGCTCGGGTGCACCCCGGCCGCGCAGGCCGGCATCGTCGCTGAGCCTGGCAGCGCATTCAGCCACGGCGTCGCGATCGTATCCGGTGAGGATGATCGCGCAGTCGACACCGCGATCGACACCGCGGATGCGTTGCTCGTTGGTCATGGCCGCCGCCTGCGCGCCTTGCAGCAGGTGGGCGCTGCCGAGGCCCGGCATGTGGGGAACCGCTGGCAGCGTCTCCTCGAGCAACCAACGACGCAACGGTTCGGCACGGGACTCCTCGGGCGTGAAACGGATGAGCGCCGCTGCACCGCCTTGGCCGAAGCCCCAGCTGCCGAGCACGACGCACAGACCGCGCGCCATGCCCCTGTAGTGCGGCATCATCCGCGCCGTCCAGGGCGTGGGGTTGTTCAGTCTCGCGAGATAAGGCTGCGACGACAGCGTCTGCAGGCTCTGCACTTCGTAGATCACCATGTAGCGCGGGCCGCCCTCGGTGGCGATCCAGCGCGTGCCGCGCAGGAAACCCGGGATCGACAGCCGCTCGGGCAGATGCTCGTGCGTGTGCCAGCGGTCGTGTTCGGCCATGACGTCCGCGTCGATGTCGAACGACAACAACATGGCTGCCGAACCGAGCAGAGGCATGGCTAGGCGCCGCCCGTGGGTCGGGTGACGATTCCGCTCAGCACGACGCGGCCGGATCGTGGCGCGGCAGGCGCAGGGTGAAGGTCGTCTCGCCGGCGTGGGAATGCACCGTCACCTCACCCCCATGGGCCCGCGCGATCTCGTTCACGATGAACAGTCCCAGCCCGAGGCTGCGCTCGTCCCGTTCAGCATCGGTCGGGCCTCGCTTGAGCGGATCGAACATCATGCCGAGCGCCGACGGATCCAGGGGCTGTCCGCTGTTGGCCACTTCCAGGTGAACGTGGGCCTCCTCGTCGCCGCGCAGCGACACCCGGATCAGCGATCCGGGAGTCCCGTAGGCGATGGCGTTGGAGACGAGGTTGCGCAGCGCTTGCTGCAGCCTGCGCCCGTCCCATTGGCCACGACAGTCGCCGGACACGGTCAGCTCGATCCGTCGATGCGGGTTGGCGCCGCGCAACTGCTCCAGTTCATCGGCCACCGGCGCGGCGAGGTCCATGTGGGACCGCACGATGTTGATGCCCAACCCCAGCTTCGTTCGATTGAAATCCACCAGGTCATCGAGCAGGGCCTGCATCGCCGAGCCGCTGCGGATGAGGCGTGCCGCCGCAACGGACACGTGCTCACCGGCGTTGAGGGCAGCGAGGTACGACGCCGTCAAGCGGATGGTCTGCAGCGGGCTGCGCATGTCGTGCCCGAGCATCCCCAGCAACAGGTTGCGAGCCCGCTCCACCTGGACATGGAAATGGCTGACCGACTCGGCAACAGCCTGGTCGATGGCCTCGTTGAAGCGGACGATGTCCTCTATGCCCGACGGGTCAAGGCGGCGGTCATCCATCCACAGCCGCAGCACGCTCGCCCGCAGCGCGCGGTACTCGGCGACCAGTTGATTGATGTCGAACCCGCTTTGCGCGCGCAGAACGGCATGCGACTCGGCCGCTGTCTGCGGGGCGCCCGCCACCCTGGGACCCCGACCCTTGGACTTCTCCGTCTGCTCGTGACGGGTCTGCGGCGTGGCGAGGTCCTTGGCCACGGCCTCCAGGATGTGCTGTGCGTGGTCCCGCAGGGCGAGCGGCGTCATGCCTCTTGCGCCGGGGAGCAGCGTGGCCGCGAACGCGTCCCACTCGACCAGAATGGGCTCCATGTCACGCAGGATGAACTCGGCCAGCCGCACGCGCTGACCTTACTACGATCAGGCGGCCACACGGATACGATTATCCCGGACAAGAGCCCGATGCCGCCGCACCTGGAGGTCCTGGGGCGTGTGCAACCAAAGCTCAGACGGCACTGCGCGACTTGGCGAGCAGCGGCTCACAACGAACCTCTGTCTGCACGGAGTTCGCTATGTAGCACTCCTCGTGAGCTCGATGGTGCATCTGCGCGTGCTCATCACGGCTCGGCACGCGGTCACCGGAGAAACACACCACGGGACGCAGCGTCACGAGCGAGACGAACATCTTTACGGGACATGCCGCCTACCGGTTCAACAACGTGCCACAGCGCGTTCCGCCCACGGTGCCACGCGTTGGGCCGACCGTTCGAGCGAGGGCTAGGTATCACCGCGCCGCGAGAATGCCAAGCGAACCGCCAAGCCCACCATCACGAGACCGCTGAACCGGTAGAGCCACAGCAGCACCCTGGGTCGAGACTGGAACCAAGACGACAGGCGCCCGGCGAACACGGCCACCGGCCCCTTGATGAGAAACGTGAGCGCCGCGAACGCGAGCCCGAGCACGAAGATGGTGAGCGTTGGGTGCCGCGCCTCGGCTGTGACGAACTGCGGCAGGAAGGCAAAGTAGAAGACAGCGATCTTGGGGTTGCTGATGTTCGACGCCGCGCCCATGCCGAACAGGCGAAGATGCGACCTTGCAGGCGACGCGTCGGCGGCGAGTTGGGCACTGCGCGCGCGAAGCAGCTGCACACCGAGATACAGGAGGTACGCCGCTCCCAACAGCTTGATGCCCGTGAAGAGCCACTCCGACGTCCGCAGCAGCACGCCGAGTCCAAGCGTCGCAAGAACCGTGTGGCCGACCAGACCGATGCTGACTCCCGCCGCGGTCGCCAGACCCGCGCGCGTACCGTGTGTCACCGACCTGGACATGACAAGGATCATGTCCTGGCCCGGGGTGACGATCACAGCCAGCGAGGCCAGAAGAAAGAGCATCCACTGCGCTTCGATCATGCGGTGTTCCTGTGACGCCTGAAGTCTGAGTTCACCACCCGCCGAAGCGGGCAAAGCCCGCTGTGGCACCCCAAGTGCAACGCAGGTTAGGCAGCACTCTCCGGTGTGCAGGCCAGGAAGGCCTTGAGCGCCACATGAAGTTCGCGCTTCGCGCTAACGAGTTCGTTGACAACCGGCAGGTCGTCCGGGTGGGTGTACTTCGCGGCATTGGACCAAAACTGCAGATCGCTGGCCAACCCCGCCGCCAGCGCCGCGACGATCTGACTGGCACTCAACGCGGTCTCAAACTCAGTCAACTGCTGGGCTTGGAATGCTGCCCCATCGGCTGTGTACTGATCAATCTGACTGCGGCGAGACTTGGAGAGCCTCGTGGGCTTCTCACCACGTTTGGCCTTGCTCGCGTTGATGCTTGACTCGAAGTTCGCCTCAATCGTCTCGAGTGATTCGGCGGCCAGCAGCGCTCTGGACAGGGCTGCGGCCGAGGCGCAGCCCTGGGCCTTCCCAAGTGCGATACGCAATGCTGATGCAAACATGGCCGCAGCCTCGGTCGTGGTTGTATTGGTGCCGCCCGCGATTGATGTTCACCCGAGGGCGCAAGCGGACAAAGCCCGCTGTCGCACCCCGGATTGGCGAGTCGGTTGCAGTGAAAGGCTAGACCTCACTTGCGGGCACGCCTCCAGAAGTTCTGAAGAAGCGCAAGGCCCGGGGAGACGGCCGATGAGTCACGCGCTTCGCCTGCCATCCTCTGCCAGCGTGCGGTTGACAACGCCAGCAGCTCGGACTGTGTTGCCTGTGCAAACCCCATCTGCCAATCGGGGAAACTGCGCTGGGCAATCCGTTCGTTCAGGATCTCCATGATGTCTTTGTGCCGTTGGCTGGCTCGTATGCGCTCATACGTCACGCGCATGGATTCTTCCGAACCTTCGAAGTACTGCATGAAGTTGCCGTCACTGTAGAGCAGCACCCCAGTCACGCCACTTTCAAGGTTCAGGTCGCGCGCCTCGACAAGCAAGGACTCCAACTGCGCCACAGTCATCAGTTGTGTCGCCGAGCTGACGTAGGCAATGGCTTTCAGGTCTGACATGGTGCGTCTGAGGTCCAACGTCTGGGCTCACCCGAGTGCGGAAGCGGGCGAAGCCCGCCGCAGCAGGTGGGGGAGCAATGAAGGCTTGGGCGTCACCGCGCTTCCTGCCTAAAGCACGCGTCGCGGTGCGGCAGTGGCTGCATTGCCTGTGTTGGGTGTTCCCACCGGCTCGATGAGCAAGAGGTGCGCCTCCTCCTCGGCAACGGGGCAATGCTCTGTTCCCTTGGGAACGACAAACAGCTCACCGGGGCCGAGGGCAACGTCACCCTCGCGCATCCGAATGGTGATGCGACCTTTGAGGACAAGAAAGAAATCATCCGTGTTCTCGTGCGTATGCCAGACGAACTCGCCCTTGACCTTGACGACCATCAGATCGTGACCATTGAACTGGCCGACCACACGCGGTTGCCAATGGCCTTCGAAGGTGGCGAGCTTGTCTGCGAGATTGATGGCTTGCATGGCAGGTGTCCGATGAGGAGTGATGACGACGGCTGTGCCGCCTGACGCTTGAGTTCAGCCGCCCGAACCTCGATGAAACTGGAGCATCTCCCATGCCACACGGAAGAACAACGTTGCGGGCCGCTCGGGTGGAGGCATCTGATCTGGCGGCGGCTGGCACTACCTGCGAAGGGCGACCGTAACCAGTGCTGATGCGTCCTCGAGTGCCACGACACCGTGCAGGACATCGCCGGCCAAGTAGAGAAGTTGACCGGCGCCAAGAACATGGCTTTTGCCGTCGACCGTGACATCGATTCTTCCCTCGATGCACTGCACGGTGATCTCGCCAGGCACCTTGTGCGGCGGCAGCGACTTGCCGGCAGGCAGCACAAGGCGCATGAGTTCAAGATCCTCGGACTTGAACAACGCCACCGTCCTCTCGCTGTGCAGGCGCGCACCCAGAGGCTGGACATTGATTGCCTCACCGGGTCTTGCGTGTGCGATGGCCATGCGACAAGTATGCGCCGACTCTAGCCCTCCATTCGGTCCCGCTCCACCAGCGCGAGGTATTGCGCCAGAGTGCCACCGGCGAGCGGCTTGAACATGACGCGCAGGGTGTTGAATCTCCTCGTATGCGTCTCCCGAACCTGATGGGGACGGCGGCAGATCAGCTGTGCGCACGCCGTGCGGTCCCTAACGTTTGTAGGCCACCTGTTCGCCGAGGCTCAGAGACATGAACACACTGTTGGCGTTCTCTCGGTAGCTGCCGAACGGCCCGCAGTAAGCAAAGCCAAACTGTTGATACAGCTTCTGCGCCGGCAGGAACGCGGGGTGTGAACCGGTTTCGAGGCTGAGCGTCTTGTACCCGCGCTGTCGAGCAACATCCACGATGCGAGCCAAGACGGCGCGCCCTGCGCCCCTGCGACGTTGTGCCTTGGGTGTGCGCATGGACTTGACCTCCCCCTCAGTTTGCGACAGTTCCTTGAGCGCACCGCAACCGAGCAACGTGTCACCGTCCCAGACCGTCCAGAAGGTGATGTCCGGCGCACGAAGCTTCGTCAGATCGAGCGCGAACACCTGGTCGGGTGGCGAGAGCTCGAACATGTTGGCCAGATGCTCGTTCAGCAGAGCGTGAACCTGCGGGCGAGTGAGGTCGTCGATCTCGATTCGCATGTGACGGACAAAGGATGGGGTTGGGCCGCAAACTCACTTGCGGCCCTTGGCGGAGCGCTCGTACTTGCGCCAGTACTGAAACTCTTCCTCATGAATCTCTATGTCCAGCTCCGAGATACGCATCTGCAGGCGTTCCTGTACATCGGCTACGGCCTTGTTGTAGATGCTCGGGCCCACTTCCTCCAGAAAGAAACCAAGAAGGCCGCTGGCTGCGACATTGCCGATCTTCTCTTCCATGTTTTCACGAAAGTACCGCTCGATGGAGGCGATGGCGGTCTTGCGCGCTGGGTCTGGAAGCTCAATGGACATGAAGACTCCGGGTGACGTGAAAGGAAACTCAGCCCAGCAGACCTGGGTTGAGCCGCCATACAGAAAGCGTGAGCGCTGACGCGAACGACACCCACAAGAGATAGGGCAAGAGCAGCACTGCTGCAAGCCTGCTGACCCGCCAAAACAACACAATCGTTGCGAGGATGAGCGCCAAGAGCAGGAGTATCTCTGCAAAGGCCAGGCCACCTTGGCGCCACGCAAAGAACAACCAGGTCCATAGAGCATTGGCAGCCAACTGGACGACGAAGACGAGCAGAGCCCTTCGAGCACCACCGAACCCGCGCGCTCGCCAAACCAGCCATGCAGCGACGCCCATGAGTGCGTACAGAACCGTCCAGACCGGGCCAAACAACCAGCCTGGCGGCGCCCACGACGGGCGGACAAGATCACGGTAGAACTCGCTCGCACTCGCCGACGCAAACGCACCGACGGCAGCGCCGGCGAACACCACCAGCAGCCAGACGAGAAGGCCAATAGCCTGGCTGGACGCTGACAGGGCCGGCGTTGGTGTCATACGCTCCAAGAGTTCACCCGCTTGCGGAGGCCGGCGAAGCCAGCCGTAGCAGGTGGGGCGCAAGAAGGGTCAGACGGCGTCAAGCGTTTTCTCCAGCAGATGGAATCGCGACCTCCGCGAGTAGCCGTGCCGGGCATAGAACTGCCTGGCTCGGCGATTGGACGTTGAGACCTGCAGCGAAATGTTCGTGCATCCCTGCTCCACCGACTCCGCCTCGGCCCGGCGCAACAACTGGGAGCCGACACCAAGGGCGCGATGATCCGGTACCACGAAGAACTCATCGATCTCTGCGGTCATGCCACGGTGCTCGAGGCTGAAGACGTAGACGAGTGCCAGATACCCGAGCAATCGTTGCCCGTCGGTGGCTACCCAAACCGCGCCGATGGTGGGCGAAGAAAGCAGGTGTTCCAACGGTGCACTCAAAGTGGCAGGATCAAACCCACTGAGGCCTTCAGAATCCCAGTACTGCGCCACGAGTGCCAGGATGGGCGCGGTGTCGTCGTTGTTCGCTCGCCGAACCACCATGGGGTTGCGCCGTCTAGCGTTTGAGATCACCCGAGTGCGCAAGCGGGCGAGGCCCGCTGGAGCGAGTGGAACGCAACAAAGGGTTAAGCCTCCGCATAGGTGGACACCTCGATGAGATTCAAGTCTGGGTCCCTGAAATAGACGGACATGATCGGACCAATCGCGCCAGTCCGAGCAACAGGCCCCTCGAGAATTGACACCGAGCACTCGAGCAAATGACTCAGCACCTCCGCCATGGGCACCGCAGCAATGAGGCAGAGATCCGCTGACCCTGGTGTCGGCCGTGCAGCCTTGGGCTCGAACTCTCGGCCAACCTCATGGAGGTTGATCTTCTGCATGCCGAAAGTGAGCGCTTTCCTTCCGGCTCCGAAGGTGACAACGCTCATTCCCAGAACACGCGAGTAGAACTCACAGGTGACGCTGATGTCGGAGACAGTCATCACGAGGTGATCGAGCCTATCGATGTGCATGTGCTTCTGAGGCCTATCGTTGAAGGTCACCCGAGGGCAACCGCTGGCAAAGCCAGCTGTTGCCCTTCTGGTACATCGAGGGGTTAAGCACGGTGCGAGGCCGCGCCCGGCATGACTCGCCTTGAAAGAAGCACGCTCGAGACCAATAGCACTTCCGACACAGAGAAGAGTTAGGCCGCTGCATGCTCTTCATGGCTTTGCAGCCTTGGGCGGCAATGTGGACACGAACTGCTCGCAACGATCAAGCCAGAACCGCAACTGGGCTTCTGTATTCACGCCCTCCGCATCGACAAACACATAGCCTTGCATGGGTTTGCCTGTGAAATCCATCTCGCGCACATGCTTGCGACCGAGAGAGTCCGCGTGCTTCTCCTTCCCCACGCGGGCCATGAGCGCGGCGTCAGAGACGCCGACAAACATCAGACCCTTACGCAGAAAGGCGATGCCGCCAAACATCTTCTTTTCGGTGATGTACCGCTTGCCCTGCAACGCGGAACGGATGCGCTGAGCGAGTCGTTCGTCGTACGCCATATCTTCTTTCTCGCGGCCTCACATTTGAGTTCATCCGAGGGCGGCAGCTGGCTTCGCCACCTGTCGCACTCCAGGTGTGGCGAAGGGCTGGGCTGCATGACCACTAGCGGCCAAACCACTGGCGCAGCTCGATTGGATTGCCGTCTGGGTCGCGGATCTCGGCACGGGCATAGGTTGGGCGCTTGATCGGTCCCCATGCCACCTCCACGCCCTTGTCCTTCAGCACGTTCAGCGCGCGATCCATGTCTTGGACCTCGAGCGCGAGGCACTGCCAGCCGAGCCGCTGCTCGGGACTGCGCGGCGCAATAGCTTTGGCATCGGGATAGCACATCACCTCGACGGTGGTGCCGCCAAGCTCAAGATAGACAAGATCAAGTGGACCGAATGGGGTCTCGGGAATACGCGCGCGTTCGCGCTCACGGAAGTCCAGCACGTCAACGTAGAACGCAATCGTGCGTTCTGGCGCCGCGGTCAACAGCTCAATATGGTCGATACGCTTGAACATGCAACCTCCAGGTTGAGTCTGCCGCATGACCGAAGTGACGCCCAATGTTGAGATCACCCGAGGTCAACAGCCGGCGAAGCCGGCCGTTGCACTGCGGGTGCAGCGAAGGGATAGGCGTCGGAATGCGCATTGTGTGAATGCTGCTGGTCAGCGTCGTTACGGGCCCAGGAGCACGCGGCTCGCAAAAAGCGCCACAAAGCTGAGTGCGAACAGCCTGAGTGGCCAGCGCGACGGGCGAGCGAGCGCGACGTTCAGCAGCCAGAAGCACCCAAAGAACACGAACATAGCGACCATGCTGCCTCGCAGGACGCCATTGCTGGTAAGGCCCGACTTGAGCAGGAAGTGAACCGCTCCCGCTGCGCACAATGCGAAGCCGAGAAGACCGACAAACACTCTCGCAATGATGCGCCCCCGGCGAGTGCGGACACGTCCCTCGATGGTTGCATCCTCTAAGGAGCTCGAGAAAAAGTCACTGAGCATTCGGGGTGGCCGACGCCTAACGTTGGAACTGGCCCGATTGGGGAAGCTGGCGAAGCCAGCTGTTGCGCTTCGGGTGCGGCGAAGGGTTGGGCCGCTGCCGGCAATGACGTTGAAGAACGGGGCTACGCATGGGGAATGCGACCACCCGCAGGAGACCAGTTCTCCCACGCGACATCCTGAAAGACGACCATGACGTTCTCCGGATCGAAGTGCTTCTCCGAGAGGCGCTCGACGATGCCGGCCACAACTTGCCTCTTGAGTTTGACGCTGCGACCTACGCCAAGCAGGATCTCAATGAGCACGAAGTCATTGGTACGGCGAGTCCGAACATCAGGGAACGTGGCGTCGAACTGGAAGTTCTCCTCCTCGAGCTCGAGCACACGGTGAAAGCGGTCACTGGGGCTCGCGCCGATGCCAACGAGTGCTTCATGAACTGCCGAGAGCACGGTGGCCTTGAACTCGGCCGACTTTGGCTTGCGCACGGTGACGGTGACGATTGGCATGCGAGCGATGCTGCACCTGCGGAGGGATGGTGGACTTCAGGGGCCTGACGTTAGGCGGCTGCTTCCCATGCAGCGTGCAGCCATCCCTTGACCTGTGCATTGATGTCTTTCACTTCGTGCAACTCCAGATGGTGCGTGAATCGACTCGCAGAAATTTGGGTGACTTCCTTCCACCTGGGCGAGTCGTCCCTCTTCGGGAACGACAGGGTAAGAACAAGCGGTGCGCTTGGTCGCTCCAGATACGAACCTGGCATCCAAACAACCGCCACGTTCTTCTTCCTGCGGAAGGCGACTTGGCTCTTGCTGACCCGGATGTTTGCACTTCCGAAGCGAGCGACTTCTTTGGCCAGAGCGTCGAACAGCCTCCGTGCCACCAGATCATCGCCAAAGAACTCATCTAGCGTCATGCGCGCATGCTACGGCTAAGGTGGCTAGAGCCCTTGTTGCCGCCTGACGTTTGAGTTCACCCGAGTGCGCAAGCGGGCGAAGCCCGCTGTAGCACTTTGGGTGCAACGAAGGGTTGGGCGGCACGTGCCAGCCTCACTGCGTACGAGATCAGGCATAGAGCTGATCGTACGCTGCGATCGCTGCATCAAGCTGCCGGCTGCGCTGCGCGACAGCCCATTCTCGTGTGGCACGATCCACCGCAACGGTGGTCCAGCTTCGACCGTCTTCATCGGAGACGTGGACGAGCAGCGTGTCCTTGTTGTGCTCCACCCGAACGCGGTGCGCGGGATTTCCTTCCTCTTCAAGCCCGCGAGAGACACGACCGCGGCTGCTCGAGGCGACGAAGGACGTCCAGCGCTGACTGCGATGGGTTGGCTTCGATACGGTTCGGCTGCGGCCATCGGACATTTCTCACCTCGACCTTCGAAAGAAGTGCTTTGGTGCGGCCTACGTTGCCTCACCTGCCCGGAAGCGCGACCTCGACGACCTTCCCACCGTACCCGTACTTCTGGTCACGCGCCTGGACGATGACCTTTGAGATGCCCTCTGGAACCCTCACGGAGTAAAGATCCCGGGTAAACGGCTGCTCCGTTTGATGGTCGTGCAGCAGCTGACGTTCGCCAAGCACCTCGCCTGCTGTGGTCGAGACGCGAAAGCCGTCTGCGTACCTTGACGCAGTGTCATATGGCGAAGAAACGGTGACGTCGAAATCGAAGACGCCCGGCGTCGTCGCTTTGACTTTGACCGCAACCACGTCTGGAAATCGCTGCTCATGCGGCGCTTGTGCGCGTACGGGCAACGCGACCGAGGCGATGACGAACAACGCAGAGCGCCTCGCGCTCACGACGACCGATGGAGTCATTGACAGCACCTCATATGCGGCGGATGGCGCCATGCGGCGAACGCGGGTTCACCCGCTTGCGGAAGCGGGCGAAGCCCGCGGTAGCACTTCGGGTTGGGCGTCACCGTCTCACTCTCAGTACGGCTCAAAGTCGATCTGATGCTTGCGCAGCTGTGTCATGAGAAGCTCCTTCCACGGACCCGGAGGCGACCACACGCTCGCTACGGGTGCGTACGCAAGGCTGGGACTCTCTTTGCCCACGATGACGCGATAGAGGAAGACGAAGGTGGAGGCTTGCCAGTTGACCTGACAGTGCACCAATGTGCGCCGGCCCTGGACGCGACGAAGCGCCTCTGCTACGGCGAGGTACTGGGTTTCGCTGGGACCGTCTGGCGGAAAAGGCAAATAGATGAACTCGATCCCCTGGCCTCGGACGAGGGCTGGTTCCTCCGGCACGAGATCCGGACCGGCCCGCGGCCCAAGGGATATGACGGCCTCCACGCCGATTCGCTTCAAGCCTGCCAGCGTGGCAGCCGACGGCTGGCCAGAGGTGGCGAGAGACTCACTGATGGGAACGAAGTTCGGAGCATCAATCGCCGGCCACTGGGCTCGAGCCGGATGTGAGGCCAAGATGACGATCGCGCCAAATGCGGCCCAGCGCTGACGACGGTTCGGCAACATGGCAAGATCCGTGACGCTTAGCGTTCACCCGATGGCGACAGCTGGCGAAGCCAGCTGTTGCAGTGCAGGTGCGGCGAAGGGTTAGGCGGCGCCATGTGCGAGCACTTGAAGGACGAACTCGGCGCGTTGAGCAACGGGCAAGCGAGGTACCTCACACACAGCGTAGCCGCACGAACGGTACCACTGCACAAGCTGACTGTGAACCTGCTCAACCAAGGGAAACGAGTGGTCGCGCTCAGGCATCAGTGGTGTAGATGGCCGACCACGGCGGCAGGATGAACACGGGTGAGTGGAATGGGTACGCTCGAAGGGCTCCGAGATGATTGCCCGGGCGGACTCCGCCACGGTTGCATAGCCCCTTGCCGCGAGCTCAGCAAGTAGCGTGGTCTTGCCGACACCTGGACCGCCGGTGATGCCAACGCGGAGCATGGGTTGTGAAGCGCGCCGCCTAACGTTTGAGTTCACCCGCCTGCGGAAGCCCGCTCTGGCAGGTCGCGTTGCGACGAAGGCTTAGGCAGCGGCCCGTTCACTTGTCCGCAGGGAAACGGTGGAACATGAAGAACTGGTCATCCTGCTTCCAGCCGCGCGCAATGTAGACCTGCTGCGCCGAGACATTGGTGCGCGCGACGTTGAGTGTGACGCGAGACGCGCCGAACGACCACGCGTAGGATTCCACTGCAGACAGCAGCTCCGAGGCAATTCTGCGGCCGCGCGCTGCTTCCAGAACGAAGAGGTCATTCAGCACGAACACCCGCGCCAGCGCGACGGACGAGAAGCTTGGGTACAACTGTGCGAATCCAACCGCGGCGTCCCTTACCGTGGCAATGAACACGACGGACTCACCGTGGTTGAAGCGCTCGGCGAGGAACGAGCGAGCAGCAGCAATATTGCTTGCTTCGCCTTGGAACTGGCGGTACTGATCAAACAGGCCTGCCAGCGCCTCAATGTCAGCAGCTACGGCTTGGCGGACGTTGATGGTGTTCACGCTGGACAAAGTGCGGCCCTGCTTCCCCGCTGCCTCACGCGTTTGAGTTCACCCGCTCGCGGAAGCGGGCGAAGGCCGCACGGCATTCACTCTGGCGTGTGGCAGACGGCTTCAATGTTGTGACCATCTGGATCGAGCACAAAAGCAGCGTAGTAATTGGGGTGGTAATGCAGGCGCAACCCAGGAGGGCCGTTGTCTCGGCCGCCCGCAGCGAGTGCAGCTCCGTAGAAAGCATCGACTGCAGCTCTCGACGCAACGCGAAAGGCCACGTGGACAGGTGGCTGGTTCGGGTTTCCGCGACTGATCCAGAAGTCGGGCTTTGGTGGTTCACCGAAGCCCGCTACATCTGTATGACCGGTAACCGAGGCCGGCAACTCCATGATGAGTGAGTAGCCGATCGGCGCAAGCGAGCTTGCGTAGAACGCCTTGCTCTTGCCGAAGTCGCTTACAACAACGCCCGTGTGATCAATCATTTAGGCCTCGATTCAGCAGTGGCATACAGGGTGCTTCGTGCTGCCTGACGTTTGAGTTCGCCCGAGGGCGGAAGCGGTCGAAGCCCGCTGCAGCAGTCCATTGCAAAGAAGGGTTAGCCTGCACTCTTGCCTCTCAATCCTTTGCGCACGACCAGCTTCAGGCCGGACCACACCTCGCTGACAGCACAGACCTTGATGTCAACGAAGCCCAGTGGCAATGCCAGTTCGCGCACGACATCCTCGGTGACGGTTGTGGCGACCTTGGATGCCTTCTTTGGCCACGATACCCAAACGACCGCGTCATCACGCAGCGCTCACGCAGCCGTGCGAGATGAGCCGTCAGCTCCTCGCGCTGTGTGACGAACACGTGCACGAGATCGGTTCTCTGCGACAGAGGTGCGCCGAGGTTCGCGCCGACCGGAAGCCGGCCAAGCAGCGCCTCGTACTCCGACGGTGCACCAATGAGCGCAACCTGCGTGGACTCGGTGATGCCGAGCTTTCTTGGCAGTGGCGTTCCGGAGTAGCCGGCCGACATGCTGGTGCATCCTGCTATTTGACGGCGTTGAACTGCCCGCTCAACGAACCATCCGGATTCATGACCCTGAACGATGCCCCTGCCCTGATGACCGTGAAACAACGCTCCTGGCCCGACCGAATGGTCTTCCAGGTTGTGCAGTAGCCGTTCTCAGACAAACGCCAAGTTCCCGTATCACTCGTACTGCCCGCGGATACAGAGGCCTTGCCATCAGGCTCGAGACGCATAGATGCCTTGGCGCCTGAGGTGGTTGTGCCACTGAGGTCTTTGCCAACCCAGGTGTCTTGAATCTCCTTGGCTGGGATCGGACCATCTTGTGCAAGTGCACTGCCATGCGGTACTGCAATGAGTGCCAGAGCGGCAACAACTGCTTGGATGCGCATGGAAAACCTCCAATGGTGGTGTCGTGCGGCCCTGACCTTCTAGCAGACGCGCCAGGCCGTGAAGGGCGCCTTCAATGAACGCGCTGCTGACCGCGCGATGTCGGCGCAGCAGACGGTGCACAGAGCGCGCATGTTATGTCGTGCGGCCCAACGTTTGACTTCACCCGAGCGCGCAGGCGGGCGAAGCCCGCTGTAGCGAGTCGGGTGCAACGAAGGGCTGGCCGGCGGCGAGCTCATTGACTGGACTGAAGCATCGCAGCCATACGCTGGTGGATCAGGTTGATTGCCTTGAGCGGCCGGAGCATCACCTTGAACTCGACTATCTGGCCAGCTGCGTTCCACTTGATCAGGTCAACTCCATTGACAACGATGCCATCGATCTCGGTTTCAAACTCGAGCATGGCGTCCGATGGTCCCGCAATCTCTCGGACGTAGCGAAAGGTCGGATTGAAGAACACTCCGAATGCCGCGCTCAAGTACAAGAACGCCAGCTTCTTGCCGCGTTGCGGTGTGTGAACCACTGGGGAATAGAAGACCGCATCCTCCGCGAGCAACGCATTTAATCCGGACGGATCATGAGTACGAACGAGACGATGCCACGTTGCAAGCGGGTGGTCAGTCATTGCGAACCTCCGGTGGTTGGTTTGCCGTTTAACGTTTGAGCTCACCCGATCGCGGAAGCGGGCCAAGCCCGCTGTAGACATTCGGGGGCAACGAAGGGTTAGGCATCACGCTCAGCTTGACTGCCGGAAGCTAGCGGAACCATAATGGTTCCATTGCAGCTGGAGCAGCGTATGCCCACGACGATTACCTTGAAAGGCATCCCCGACGACGTGTATGAACAACTGCGGTCTTCGGCAGAGGCGAACCGACGCAGCTTGAACAGCGAAGCGATAGCTTGCTTGGAGACGGTGCTGTTGCCAAAGAAGACCACGGCGCTGGAGCACTTGGCCAAGGCGCGAGAGGTCAGACTCTCCCTGAAGCGAGGCGCATTCAAGCCGGAGGACATAGACCGATTCAAGCGCTTGGGGCGTTCGTGATAGTAGCCGACGTGAACCTAGTGGCGTACCTGTACTTGCCCGGTAAGTACAGCGAGCAGGCAGAAGACCTGCTATTGCGAGAGCCTGATTGGGCTGTACCTCGACTCTGGCGCAGCGAGTTCCGCAGCATTCTGGCGACATACATGCGCCAAAAGCTGCTCTCGCTGGATGATGCAATGACCATTCACCGGAGAGCTGAAGGCCTGCTGGCCGGCAATGAGTACGACGTGTCTGCCATGGCCGTGCTTCGGCTAGCGAAGGACAGCGGCAGCTCCGCATACGACTGCGAGTATGTGGCGCTGGCCGAGCATCTAGACGTGAAGCTGGTTTCCGCAGACGCCAAACTGTGCAAGGCTTTCGGAGCGCGCGCGGTCGGGCTCTCTGATGCCTAACGTTTGAGTTCATCCGATTGCGGAAGCGGGCGAAGCCCGCTGTAGCACTTCGGGTGCAACGAAGGGTTAGACCGCACTTGGCTACACGACTCGGAAGCGTTCACAAACAACAGGCATTGTCTGCTCGAATGCTCGGCCGATGCGACTGCACTCACGGGTGAAGGCCTCGGTGTGGGCAGCACGCCAGAAGGATAGCGACGAGTCACCCTCGCCTTCTGCTGCCGCAAACTCAGCGGTAACCTCACGGAAGGGCACGATCTCAACGGCCTCCGTTTCGATGATGCACAGCGGCTGGCCACCCCAATTGGTGACGATGCTGAGGTCGCCGGGCTTTTGAAGCTGCTTGCCTTCAGCTTGTATGGCCCAGAGAGATCCCGCGGTTGCGCGCTTGACCCCTTGCAGCACCAACGCTGCTAGCTCATTGGCAAGACTCTCGCTGTCGCCGAAGGCGAACGCTTCGAGGAAGCGGGAATCATCCGGCTCACCGCTCGCAGAAGCAAACGCGTTCCAGAAGCGCTGAAGGTTTGCGGGGATCGGCATCGCGCTGATCGGCGGCGTGCGGTCTAACGTTTGCATTCACCCGCGTGCGGAAGCGGGCGAAGCCCGCTGTAGCACTTCGGGCGCAACGAAGGGTTAGGCCGCGCTCTTTGGGTCCACGACCGGCCAGCGGGTTGCCAATGCCACAAGGCCAAGCCAGCCGGTGAACCACGCGATGAACGCCGCAAGATGGCCGAACTCCCACCGGCCGCGCAGACGCGCATATGCAGACGCGAGTTCGCCCGGATTGGCACGAGAGACTTCTGCCCAAGCTGAATTGACCGGACTGACAACGGCGCCCCAAAGAACCAGCGAAATGATAAAGGTGGCAGCAGTTGCGAGTGCAAGTCCTGCCGATGACGAGTGCCTGACTCGGGCAGCCAGGAGTGCGACTATGAACGCCGCACCGACTTGAGCGGCTCCGCCCGCAATGCCATACCAAGCGTAAAGCGTGCTGGTGACCTCAGCGTACAACTCGGGCGAATAGGTCAACTTGACCGGGAGTTCCATCAAGTGCGCGGCTCCCGGAACCAGGCCCAAAGCGGCAAGAGTCAATGCGACGGCAATATGCACCCGAAGAGTCATGAATTAACGCGGCAAGCGTCGTGCCCCAGCCAGCGGCATTCGCGTGGCCTAACGTTTGAGTTCACCCGAGTGCGCAAGCGGGCGAAGCCCGCTGTAGGACTTCGGGTGCAACGAAGGGTTAGGCAGCGCCGCGTTCATGTGCAACCTTGATGCGGAACTGCGCCCGTACTTCGCGCAGGGGCACATTGAGGAATGCATCGTACTGATCCCATGGCCAGCGCTTGGACTGCGCCATGCACCGCCACACGGTGCGCAGGATCATGTACGGTGCCGCCAGGAATGCGTGCAGACTACCGAGAACTGGCAGCTTGCGATAGATATCAAGTGTCTCGTGGGGCGCGTAGCCTCGCAGCACCCGAATGCCTCCCGTTGTACCGAAGATGCTGGAAAGCTTGACGATGGATTCATCAAGCAATGATGTGCCGCAGCCGTACACAACGTGAACGACATCGTGTGAGCGGAAGAACTGCCGCGCCTCGGGAGATTGCAGGTCCGACTCACGCTTGAGCAATGGGTTGGCAGCAAGGTACTCACTGAGCGCCTCGGCCAGTGTTTGCGTTGTGTCGGGCGACTCGAATCGATGGCGGACGGTGACCATGATCGTTGGCGATGCGCAGTCTGGCTGTTGGCGCTGCCTAACGTTTGAGTTCACCCGCTCGCGGAAGCGGGCGAAGCCCGAAGGGTTGGGCGTAAAGCCCACCGTTGCCACTAAGGGGCAACGTCGATGTACTCAACCTGGCTCGACGGAGCTGGGATCGGTACACCGTCTTCGCGCAAACCCTCGACATGAAAGGCAATGGCCTCACGAATCTGGCTCTCTACCTCTACAACTGTCGCGCCCGTAGCTACGCAACCCGGTAGATCGGGAACGTAGGCGGAGTAGTTGCCTTCGGCTTTCTCAATCACGATGGCATAGCGCATACGACCTCACGACTTCAGACCAGACTGCTTGAGAATGCTATTGAGCGTACCCGGAGCGAGATCATCACTCGCTTTGCCAGGCACAGTAGCGCGACCGGGTTTACTTGCATGCTTGAACTGGCGATGGCTGCCGCGCGTGGCTACAAGATATCAGCCATCGGCCTGGAGCAGGCGGAGAACTTCTCCAACTTTCACGACGCGAGCATATCAGCAGCCTACTGCCACGCGCGGGCGCCGCAGACGAGCGCACTTCGCTGCGACTATCACGCCTTGCGTTACGCCCAACGTTTGAGCTCACCCGAGGGCAGCAGCTGGCGAAGCCAGCTGTTGCACTTCGGGTGCAGCGAGGGGTTAGGCCGCATACACGACCTGGTTCAAACGAGTTACTAGAGAACCCACGAAGTCGCGGCACTCGACTGCGTACTCAGGTTGCATAGGACGTTGTTGCCCATTGGCCTCAAGGTCGCCCTCGTGGGCGATCTGGTTGCGCCGCTGCACGTACCCAGCGAGACGACGCCTCAAGTGCTCGGCTGTTGTGTTTGGGCCTGGCCATAGATCGGAGACCGGTTCGAAGACATTCTCGATACCGATGAGTCGGTAGGCTTCGATGATCTTCTCCGGGGCTTGGTAGGACTGAAACTGCAGGAAGTTTTCTTCCAGTTTCTTGAGAAGCTGGGGCAGTGTGTCGTTGGCGAGGAGCAGCGGCACGGCTTGCCGGAAGGTATTTGCGTTTCTGACCGGCATGAGCTGGGACAACTGCTCAGCAAGCGACTCTGGCACGACTATGCCTGCACCAAACTGACGTGGAAGCCGCTCCTTGACGACGCTGTGGACGTAGGTGTCGAGCGCAGAGATTGCTGCAACGACAGCGGATCGCGGTAGCCACAGAAGATCTTGGTTCTGTGCGTCGAGTCGGCCTCGCGCACCAAGATTCCGGAAGCCGCGCAGCTGCCGATACATGTGAACCAGCTTGTCGGAAGCATCGACATTGCGGTTGAACTGCTGAAGAGCAGTCATCGTGCGGCCTAACGTTTGAGTTCACCCGAGTGCGAAAGCGGGCGAAGCCCGCTGTAGCACTTCGGGTGCAACGAAGGGTTAGGCGTCATCTTGCGTAGTGAGACCAGTAGTTGCGAAGTGCCCGTTCAACGCAAGTGGCATCCTCGCTGTCAACTACCGACGGAAGCTTGGCAAGAAAAAACGCGATCGCGCTCTTCTGCGATTCGGTGAGAGCGGTGTACTGCTGCACGCTGTAGGACCACGTCTGCGGCTTAGGGCAGAGACCAGAGATCGTGCCGATGACACGCATGGAGACTGACTGATAGTCCCGCAGGATGCTGAGCGCGAGCGCCGGAATGTAGTAGCGAAAACCCTCCGCATCGAGATGAGCGACCGCGATCTGCTCGAGTTCGCTGTCAGGTATGGAGCTCCAGTCATCTGTGACCTCCGTCTGCGGAAGTGCGGCAAACGACTCATCGGTGTGTCCCTCACCGTAGGCGTCGATGGCGACAGATTGGCGAATGCTGATTCCGGAGCCAAGGCGAACATCAGAGAAGGCTGCGTGCAGCTTCTTCTGAATGACAAAACGGGTCGCTCTCGGGATGGGCCATGACGCCTAACGTTTGAGTTCACCCGATAGCGGAAGCGGGCGAAGCCCGCTGTAGCCATTCGGGTGCAACGAAGGGTTAGACCGCACTTTTCCCCCAAAGGCCTGCCACAAATGCGGCCACCACCAAAGCAAGCACACCAGCGCCTGCTTTGTGTTGGAGTCGATCGAGCTGGGCAAACCTCTGCCAGTTTGCGGAGACTGCTGCGAACCTGCGCTTGTAGACCAACCACACACAGATGAAGTTGAGCACGGCGGCGGCTGCGCCGGCAGACAGCATGCTGTAGTAAGAAAGAGAGCGAGGAACTCCCTGAAGTGCCATGAACGCGCCGGTGAGTAAGACGATCACGATTGCCGGTACTTCAACGAGATTGTCCACCTTGACATGCAGGTTCGCGAGTACCAGGTGTGCTGCGCGATCTTGTGCAAGCAACGCTCGTTCAAACAGCGCTTCGGTGAGGATGCACCCGACCCACAGCGCGGCGAAGATGACGTGCAACGAGAGAAGTAGCTGGCGCATACGGTTGGCGTGCGATGGAGGAACGGCGTGCGGTCTAACGTTTGAGTTCACCCGCTCGCTACAGCGGGCGAAGCCCGCTGTAGCGAGTCGGGTGCAACGAAGGGTTGGGCCTCTCCTGCCAAGACGCACTATTTCGACGCAACGGCAAGTACCGCCTTTGGATTGATGCTGGCGATGGCCAGGAGCGTTCGCGCGGCACCGCTTGGCTGCTTGCGCCCCTGCTCCCACCCCTGGAGGGTACGTACCGACACGCCGAGAAGCGCCGCGAACTGCGACTGGGAAAGCCCCGTCTTCTGGCGGGCTTCGATGACCGGAGAGGAAACGACACGCGTTTGGCCGGCCTTCATTTCCCGAACCGACTGCAGCAACTCAGCCGCCAGATCGCGCTTGGCTTCGTAGGCCGCCAGCTGGGCCTTTGACAGAGGCTTACTCTTCGAGGGCACGACGAATCTCCTTGAGCTTTGCACCGGTGAGGTTGTCGGTCTTCGCCTTTGCGTACAGCGTTAGTAGAACGACCTCACCTTCAGCGGTGCGAGTGAAGTAGATGACCCCGACTCCACCTGACTTGCCCGTACCTGCACGCCGCCAGCGCACCTTGCGAATACCGCCAGACTCGGGCACGACATCTCCGGCGGTGGGATGCTCAGCGATGTACGCCGCAAAGGCTCCGCGTTCCTCCTCGGTCCAGTACATCGGCCACTGGCGCTGGAACAGCAGCGTCTCTACGACGGTGAGCATGCGGCACTATACGCCTAAGGCGTATAGCTGTCCAGTAACCGCAAGAGGCCCAACGTTTGCCTTCACCTGCTCGCGGAAGCGGGCGAAGCCCGCTGTAGCGAGTCAGGTGCAAGGCAGGGTTAGACGCCGCCTTTGGCTTCCGCTGGCGGGCGAATACCACGAAGAGTAGACTGGGCACCATGAACGCGCGCGTGGACCAACTGCTTGCTGACGCCCTGGACCTTCCGGCCGATGAGCGCTCTGCCCTTGTGGTGGCGCTCCTCGATAGCCTCGAAGGAAGCACGGACGCCGCAATTTCTGAAGCTTGGCGCCAAGAGCTTCGCCTGCGCAAGCAAGCACTGCGGGACGGAACGCTAAAGGCAGTGCCTTGGGCTGAAGCGCGAGCACGACTGAGCGCGCTGTGACGCGCTTTGTGGTCGAGGTTCTGCCTCCTGCCGAGGCAGAGATCCGCGAAGCGTTCCTTTGGTACTTCGAGCGAAGCCCGATTGCGGCGGATGCCTTCCGCACTGAAGCGCTCGACGCAATTGACGCTCTCGGCGAGCGAGCGGACATGTGGCCGCCTGACGAAGATGAAGTGCGGCACTATCACCTGCGCCACTTTCCCTACACGGTGCACTACCTGCTGGACGCGGGTGTCGCTACGGTGCTCGCGGTCGGACACCAGCGCCGAATGCCCGGGTATTGGCGACAACGGTGACATGGTCACGGGTGGCTGCGGCGTCTAACGTTGGAGTTCACCCGCCTGCGGAAGCGGGCGAAGCCCGCTGTAGCAGGTCGGGTGCAACGACGGGTTAGCCCGCGGCCGGGCAACACTTGCTGCGCAGAGCTCGGTGTATGTGGACACGCGCGGACTTTGCCAGAGGCGATGGCTCAAGCGCAATTGCGAACGGCACGGACGATCGCGAAGCACGACAGCCGCCGCACCGCTCGGTGCTACTTTCACGCGGCAAGGCGCGCGCTCAGTCTTGCGTGCAGCTCGGTGGTTCGCGCGCCGTTGCTGCATGCGACTGGGCCTGTATTCCCGGCTGCGGGCTAACGTTTGAGTTCACCCGCCTGCGGAGGCTGGCGAAGCCAGCCGTAGCAGGTCGGGTGCAACGAAGGGTTAGGCAGCACTGGAGAGCGCATGACGGCGGTAAGCGAGGCGCAGATGCAAGAGAGCGAAGATTGCCGCGGGCAGCGCAATGGCCAACAAGCCAACCTTGAGGAAAAGCAGGTGGACACCTGCGAGCAACCCTGCGAACAACCCGAGCGCGAAGCGGCCGGGGGTTTGTATGGCCTTGGCCCGAAAGACCAGCCAGAAGACCCGCCAGAGACACCAAAGACCGACCAAACCGAGCGGTGCCGTGACCCAGAGAAGGTACAAACCAAGCTCGTCGACACGAAAGCGCACGTTGCCCAGGAAAAGGTCTGCAACGCCTGCCACCCAGAGGAAGGAGCCAGCAACGGCAAGTACCAAGGCAAAGGCGGTCGTGGGTAGGACGCTTAGCACGAAGAGCGCGGCAAGCAGCCAGGTCGAGTGCAGCATGTGCTGCCTAACGTTTGAGCTCACCCGAGGGCGACAGATGGCGAAGCCAGCTGTTGCACTTCGGGTGCAGCGAAGGGTTAGGCGGCATTGAGCTCATAGGTTCATAGGGCATCAGATTCGCCGCGCATTCTCAAGAGCCAGTAGAGCAGCAATCCCGGGAAGAGCGCGACGATGAAAAGCAGGGCAAGTACCCACCGAGTGGGCATGGTGCTCCAGACTTCGGCGAGTAGTGATGAAGCGTAGAGAACCAGTGCGCCGGCTACGAGGCCAGTGACCATCCCGGGAATGAAAGCGAGCAGACGACGGCCGGCGCCAAAGAACAAACTGAACGCAACGGCCATCCCGAGCGCGCAGAAGATGACGAGCTTGAGTTCCGCGAGTTCGCCAAAGATGCTTCGGTACTCTGTGTACGCAAGTATGGGAAGTGCGACAAACAGGAAGCCGACAACCACAGCGCCCGTGTAGTCGGAGGTCAACGGATCTAGCCAACGATCGGATCGTTGATTCATGCCGCCTAACGTTTGAGCTCACCCGAGTGCGCAAGCGGGCGAAGCCCGCTGTAGCACTTCGGGTGCAACGAAGGGTTAGGCTTCACAGCTTAGCCTCTCGTGTGGCTGACACGTAGCCTGAGCGCAGCGACGAGTAGAACGACAGCCGCCACGAGAAGAGTGAGTTCAAGTAGCGCGATGTCGATATGAACGTGAATGTCGCTAGTGCCTTCGGCGCGCTCCACCCGCACAGCACTGAGAAGGGCAGCGGCGCCACATGCGATAGCACCGAAGACGGCAATGCGTGCACGCGACGGCCAACGGTAAGGGCGCGATTGGATCACGAGTGATGATGCCTAACGTTTGAGCTCACCCGAGGGCGACAGCTGGCGAAGCCAGCTGTTGCACTTCGGGTGCAGCGAAGGGTTAGGCCTCGGCTGCACGTTGTTCATTCAGATGCTTGGCTAGTAACCGGTTGAATTCTGCCGAATCAACGAACATCGATCCGTGGTAGCCAGCTGAGATCGTGGTTACGCTCGAGCGTGGCAACAGGCGGTGCAGCGCGCGCACTTGAACCGCAATGAACGGTTTGGTCCTCTCGCCTACGATCAAGGATATCGGCACCTTGATTCCAGCAAGATCAGACTCGCTGATCCGAGGTGGTGGTGCCGACAGGAACGGTCCGATAGTTCGCGCATTCTCGACAATCGCGTCCCGCAGCTCAGTCGGAAGCGAAGCAACGCACCTGGAAAGGCAACCCAATCGAGGAACAACTGAACAGCGGCTGTAGATTCACCCTTTGATAGCGCCGCAATCGCTGGAGCCAGCTCTGCCCGGGCATCGCGGAGAACAGCGACGTCGTCGGCCTCGGTAACTGCCGAGGCCAGTGTAGGCTCGCTGAGAAACAAGTCGGCCACCAGGTCCGGGCGTGCCACCGTGGTGGCCAGGGCGACTACTGATCCATAGGAGTGGCCAACCAGGTGTGCGGGGCCGGTCTGAAGCGCTTCGATGAACGCGCACACGTCGTCCGCATGCGTCTTGAGTGCGAAGGCAGATTGATCGCCGCCGCGCGACGCTCCGAAGTTTCGCAAGTCAAGGGCGATGCATCGGTGGCTCGACTCAAAGGCCTCGAACTGAGGTTTCCAACACCTGTGGTCTGAAATCGCCCCGTGCACGAAAAGAATCGGTTGCCCACTTCCCATGTCGCGGTAGGCGAGCCTCGCATCGTTTACTTGAACATACCGCGTCGCTGCTTCCATGGTGTCTCTCCATCTGGAGTGCGGTCGACTGCTTGGGTTGACTCCGAGGCCGCCTAACGTTCGAGTTCACCCGCGTGTGAAGGCTGGCGAAGCCAGCCGTAGCACGTCGGGTGCAACGACGGGTTAGCCATCTCCACGCTCCACTGAGCGCAAGACCTGTTCTCTGTAAGCGGCCAGTAGGAGGCTACGGCGCAACATTCTGCGGTACACATTGAGAAGCAGGAGCAGCACGCCAAGCGGGCCAAGAACAAGGGCGACCTTCACTGCCACGCTTGCGTTGCCAAACTCCGCGATGGTATCCAGCGTTATGGCTACACCGGCGAAGACTAGCAGCACAAACTGACCCTGGTCGCTGCGATCGTCGATAAGCTTCACAGCAACGAGCTCGGGATGCTGTTTCATGCGTTCAAGCTCCGCGCGGAAAGTGGCCGTAGAGATAAGAGAAACGACCTGCCGGCGGGCGACTCGACTGACCCACCGTTTGGCGAGCCAGTTGTGCAGGGGCATCGCGACCACGGAAACCACCAGTGCCACCACTACGCTGGTGAACCACCAGGAAGGATCCAGGAGATTCTGGAGAACGCGTTCCATGCCCGAGGTGGCTAACGTTTGAGTTCACCCGCTCGCGGAAGCGGGCGAAGCCCGCTGTAGCGAGTCGGGTGCAACGAAGGGTTAGGCAGCACCGTTGTACCGCAGCTCTGTTACCGAGACAGCAAACCGCTCGTTGCCGGGCATTCTCCCGTTGAGGTGACCAACCACACCAAAACCGGCCTTCTTGTACAAGGCAAGTGCCCATTCATTTCCGACGAGGACTTCGACCGAAAGCGCGACACCAGTGGCAAGAAGCGCTGCTTTGACAAGGGACAAGCCAAGACCCATTCGATAGCAGCGCGGATCCACATAAAGCCAGGCAAGCTCAACATCACTGAACGCTGTGAAGCCTTGAACGACTCCATCCACCTCTGCGACCAAAACCTCGTACTCGTGGAAACCTTCGTTCTCGGCTGTCTCCTCCATAGTTAAGAACGCATCCACGAGTCCCGCGGACGATAGTTCATCTCTGCGAGCCGCATCATGGATTTGGCAGATGCGGACCCAGTCGTCGTCGGTGTAGCGGCGGATCTTCACCGTGCTGCCTAACGTTTGAGTTCACCCGAGTGCGGAAGCGGGCGAAGCCCGCTGTAGCACTTCGGGTGCAACGAAGGGTTAGGCCGATGCTTCATCGCTGGGATGACGTGCGCCGCCAAGCAACGACGAGTGCGCCCCACGCCAGAACTGCGACAAAGAAGTACACGGCCGCGGCCGCCCAGAAGGCGACAGGATCAGCAGCCATTGAAATGACACGCGAGCTGTACTTGGCGAAGGTAGGGATACTGCCGCCAAGGATCGAGCCCAAGACCGCGCCAGTCACCACCAGCGCTACGACTGCCAGGAGGCCCAGGCAACACCATGTCAAGAAGCGCTCGAGCGACCGTGGCATGAGATCGGCCTAACGTTTGAGTTCACCCGAGTGCGAAAGCGGGCGAAGCCCGCTGTAGCACTTCGGGTGCAACGAAGGGTTAGGCCTCACTGAGCTCTTGCCGTGCGCAGCCAGCGCTATGAACCGAAGAGGTAGTACGCGATGCATAGCACTGCACCGACGAGCAGCAAGAGCCAGATGTCGCCGCTTGACCGCGGGACTTCGCCTGGCGATAGGTCAGTTGCCTTGCTTGATAGAGGCTGAGGCCATATTGGCTTGGAGGAACGACCGACCTGGGCGGCAATGCTCTTGTTCTCTCGACGAGCCAACACCCTTGGCCGCAAGCGCGAGCTTTATTGCCTCAACAATGCCCCCACGCTGTAGGGCGGCAACTATCTCGGCAGGCGACGGGTTTGCGCTGGACATGGCGAAGACGTCGATCGTATGCCTGAACTCGGCTGTGCGGCCTAACGTTTGAGTTTACCCGAGGGCGGAAGCGGGCGAAGCCCGCTGTAGCACTTCGGGTGCAACGAAGGGTTAGGCATCACCGTTCCGACAGCAGCCAGTGGCTTGGGGCTTGCGACTCAACCATTAGACGGCGAAGGTCGATCCAAGACCAACCGGCCCAGTAGCGAAGCACGAGCGCTAGCGCGAGACTGCCCAAGAAGCAGCCAATTGTGATGGTGAGGAAGCCACCGACGGCGAGCGAGATGAACGCCCAAAGCGCCATTGGATGCCCACGCACGGGCCCATGGCCTAACCCAATTGCATTGGCAATGAACGCCATGACTAGCCAGAAGACCGGCAAGAGCGCGGCGAGGCCAAGTATTGGAGGACCGTAGAGCACGAGCCGGTAGCGGAATTGCAGACGATCACGGAGCCGGTAGCCGGCGCGGACCCACTCGACCACGCCCATCTTCCGGAAGGCACGATAGCAATCGCCCAGCCAACTAACGAACTCCATAGCCTGTGATGCCTAACGTTGGAGTTCACCCGCGGGCGGAGGCTGGCGAAGCCAGCCGTAGCACGTCGGGTGCAACGACGGGTTAGGCTTCACTTGATGAGCACCGCGATTTCTGGGGCGCTCGTGCTCAGGACTACTCCGACAAAGAGCCACGCTGCGCCAATGGCCGAGATGTGTATTCCACCGGTAGATGCTTCCTCGATACGCGCGCGAAGATGATCTGACGTGCTCTCACGCTTGCTAGTTTCCTCTGCAATGTGATTGCGAAGTTCACCAAGATCGCTGTCGAAAACGCGAATGGTGGCTGTGATTCTCTCGTGGATCAGGCCAATGTTGCGCTCTACGACCTCGATACGCGTGTCAACCGGTGCCTTGGGATCTATGGGCACACTGCTGTAGCCATGAAGCCTGCCTGCGAACGAACGACTCACAGCCGTACCGGCACTTGCGGAGATCGTTCCTCCAAAGAGGGGGCATCGCTTCAACCAGCCCCGGACTTGCGCAATGGGAGACGGGCGACCGAAAAAGGCGCGAGTTGCCAAAATTCCCCAGACCACGGTACCAATGCCCAAGATTTGCAGAGCTAAGCCCGTAAGACGAATGAACGGCTCAGACATGCCAGGGCGCAGGCAAATCCCCAACGCAAGCAGAGGGACAGCGAGCGCAAGCCAAACGTGGTTGGCCTCTGCAAGCCACTCCGCGAGCGCGCGTAGACGAAGGCTGAAGATCGACATGTGGCGCTCGTGAAGCCTAACGTTTGAGTTCACCCGAGTGCGGAAGCGGGCAAAGCCCGCTGTAGCACTTCGGGTGCAACGAAGGGTTAGGCGCCCCGGGCAATGGACTCTCGGTGCTTACTGCAGGCGCCATACATACTCCATGTGATGCTTCTTGGCGCGGTCCTCCTCGCTCAGTGCCGGCTGAAACGTGCACGTGGTCAGCCACTGAAGGGCTACCTGATCGAGTAGACGATGCTCACGGAACCAACCACTGCGGCGTACTACAGTTGCACTACTGACTTTGCCATTTGCGTCGAGCGTGAACTCCAGTCCTGTAGTGCCCTGTGCTTCGGCCCGTCGCGCCAGCTGTGGGTACTCAACCTTTGCACAAGTGCACTTGACCTGCGGTGCTGACGCAGCTCCTTCGCAGGCGTGCGCGTTCGCAAGTGCCGCAAACAAGGTGACGCAGAGCCAGCGGGGGAAGACCAAGTTGCGCATTCAGATGGCTCCAACTCGTTCCAAAGGAGGGGCGCCTAACGTATGAGCTCACCCGAGGGCGGCAGCTGGCGAAGCCAGCTGTTGCACTTCGGGTGCAGCGAAGGGTTAGACATTGCGCTGTACATCACGGCCGTGGCACACAAGTGCATTGGTCCGATGGATCGGTACGTGAACCACTATTGTCAATGGACCGACTGTGCGTGGTACCAGCCGGAGCCGCAACAGCGCGCTTGCCAACGGCTGAGCACTGACGCTCACACTCCGCCTGCGCTGAACTCGATGAAGCACCGACAAGCCAAAACAGACCGAAACCAGCAAGACCGAACGCCACCACCAGAGCGATTGGAGTACGCGGGTTCACGCGATGCCTAACGTTCGAGCTCACCCGAGGGCGACAGCTGGCAAAGCCAGCTGTCGCACTTCGGGTGCAGCGAAGGGTTAGGCCGGCCCATGGTCATTCTTGCCATGCGATGGACTTTGACTAGCTGATTCGTCGCGGCCGGACCGCATGTACGCAATGCACCGCCCAGCAATGAAGCTAACCGCGCTGAGGGTCAGAAGGACCGCCAACACTGCCCCGGACGCGAAGTACATGGCACATGCGAAAAGCACAGCGCCCAGCAAGCCAAGCCAATACTCTGAACGCACGCGAGGTGACTTGATCAACACGGCGGCCTAACGTTGGAGTTCACCCGCTCGCGGAAGGCGGCGAAGCCGCCTGTAGCGAGTCGGGTGCAACGACGGGTTAGGCGTCACTGCGCCAAACCCTCTACGCATACGAGGCGGGCAGAACTGCATTCGTCACGCACCGCCTTGAGGTCTTGGTACACAGAACCGTTGTAGAACGACTCCCACGCTTGAACGGACGGGAATTCGAGTATGACGATGCGACGTGGCGACCAATCACCTTCGTGGACCTTGTGCGGACCGCCTCTGGCGAGGTAGCGGGCACCCGCGGACTCAAGCGCGGGTTTCACTTGGCGCATGAAGTCTTGGTACCGCTCAGGATCTCGGATATCGACGTCGAAGATGACGAACGCAGACATGGGAACCTCACGACGAGCATTGGAAGGACTGGTGATGAACGTGATGCCTAACGTTTGAGTTCACCCGAGTGCGCAAGCGGGCGAAGCTCGCTGTAGCACTTCGGGTGCAACGAAGGGTTAGGCCGCACATTCACGCCAGCGACTTCCGAAAGAAGACTCGCGGGTAGCCATTGACCACGCGGTGGTCGTATTCGACATAGCCGATTCGAGTGTAGAGGGCACGGTTCTCCACCATCAGCTCGTGCGTGGCCAGGTATATGGAGGAGTACCCGTGCTGCCGCGCCTCAGACTCCGCGAGCTGTAGCAGCATACGGCCAACACCCCTACCCTTCAACGAAGGACGAACCGCGACATTTCCGATGTAGAAGCCTTCGTCTGTAGTGCTCAGTACGATGGCTCCGACAACACGCCCGTCCTCCGTGGCTACGTGAACCATCGCTTCGGCAATGACACGCGCGTAGTCCTCAAGCATTGGACCTGGCTGCACGCCAATGCGCTCGATGTAGTGCACGTAGGCCTCGCAAACGCACGCTGCTACGCCAGGAGCGTCCGCGGGTAGTGCCGGGCGCAGCGCGATTTCAGCCATGGTGCAGCGATGCTACTTCTGCGGCCTAACGTTTGAGTTCACCCGAGTGCGGAAGCGGGCGAAGCCCGCTGTAGCGATTCGGGTGCAACGAAGGGTTGGGCGTCACGCGCGTAGTGCGGCAACGAACTCTTCTGCGGATACCTCTGCTTGCCGCAGAACGCCTGCAAGGGTGCCGACCTTCACCTCACGGTGCATTGGAACAACGCAACCCTTTGACTCGCGCCGCATGATCACATGGCTACCGCTCTGGCGAACCTTGGCGAAGCCAAGGCGCTCGAGGGCCCGCACAACGTCAGCCCCCGACACATGGGGCAGCTTAGGCACCTGCGGGCTCAGGGATGGTGAAGACCGTGACGACTGGGTGCCCAGTTGTAGAAAGTGGGAACTCGGACAAATACAGCGCCGTGGCCTCGCGGAGATTTGCGACAGCTTCCTCGACCGTCTCGCCCTGCGTGGTGGTACCGGTCTCTGGATTGAGCGCAACAAAGCCACCTTCTTCGGCTGGCGTAAGGACAGCGGTAAGTTCCATGAGGCGCCTCGCTGGCTAAGTGCGGCGATTGTCGCAGAACGGTCTTCGTGACGCCCAACGTTTGAGTTCACCCGCCTGCGGAAGCGGGCGAAGCCCGCTGTAGCAGGTCGGGTGCAACGAAGGGTTGGGCGTATGCCCCGCCGACACTTCAGAGGTCTTTGGGTTGCAGACCTGTGTGCTTCGCGATGCGAGCGAGCATGCGAGGACCGATTTCTTCACCGTCGTGAAAGGCGAAGACGAAATCGGTTGAGCCTTCCCGCGAAAGAGTACGGTGCGAGCCAGTCCGGCGCTTTTGTTGCCAGCCGATCTTAAGAAGGGCTGCGTAGACACGCTTGGCCTTCGCAGAAGGCCACTGGCTCATGCAGCCGCAGGAAGCGTGATGTTGATGGCGAGCGGCGCACTCTCTCCATGTTCGAGCCGCTCAGCCAGGACGCGTAGTGCAAGTACCTCTGCCTTGGCCATTGCCTCGTTGGCCGACGCGCCATAGGCCAGCACACCCGGAAGTGCAGCGACTTCCGCAAGCCAGCGACCATCCTCTTCGCGCTCGCACTCAAGTGTGAGATTCATGGCGTGTGCTCCGTAGGTGCGGGCAATTCTACGCCGGGCCTTGCATACGCCCAACGTTTGAGTTCACCCGAGTGCGCAAGCGGGCGAAGCCCGCTGTAGCACTTCGGGTGCAACGAAGGGTTAGGCGGCACCGTGTGCGCTCTCACAGGGGCAGTGCCTCGAACTCAGCGAATAGATGCTGCGACTCCGCCACCGCGGTGAGCGGCACGTACTCGCATGCCGCCTCGAACTCTGCCCATAGGGCTTGGACGGCTGGATTGTTGTGGGCGCTCTCGATGGCCTGTGCAGACCGCCACTCGAAAACCTCGAGGATCATGCCGTCCGCGGACCGCATTGCATAGCGAGGCCTGCCAGTGACGAGACCCTGCTCGCTAAGGACGCTCCAGTGCTTTGCTACGACCGCCAGCAGTTGCTCTTGCTTGCCTGGCTTTGGCTTGAACGCCGCAATGACAAAACGACCCATAGCACCTCCGATGGAATGTGCCGCCTAACGTTTGAGTTCACCCGAGGGCGACAGCTGGCGAAGCCAGCTGTTGCACTTCGGGTGCAGCGAAGGGTTAGGCGGCGGTGACGCGAACATAGCGGACCTCTTCCAGCGTTGTGCCACCGAGCTCGAACTGCTTGCGCGACTGTGGCTCCGCGACGAAACCTGCGCGTTCATAGAACTTGATGGCGCGCTCATTGCCTGCTATGACCCATAGACTCACTGATTGGTACCCTTCCGCGCGAAGCTGCTGCAGTGCTGCGGGCAGCAGTTGCTGGCCCACGCCGGCCGACCAAGATCCAGGCTTGACATAGATGGCGAAGACCTCCGCACGACCGGCAGGCGCTCCTTCGTCGCGTGATGCGCCAAAGGCAACGAAGCCAACGACCTGGCCTGCGCTGCGGGCGAGTAAGAGGTGCTTTGGGAAGCGCTCAACCATGCGACACCACCCGGCAGCGCGCTGAGAGACAGATAGGGAAGCGAGATAGTCCGCCGGCAGGAAGGCCTTGTACGCGTGCTGCCATGACTCGACGTGCACCTGCGCAACTGCATGGCAGTCTTCCGCAGTAGCAGGCTCAATCTGCATGCCGCCGCCTAACGTTTGAGCTCACCCGAGGGCGGAAGCGGGCGAAGCCCGCTGTAGCACTTCGGGTGCAACGAAGGGTTAGGCCTCATTTGCCGACTTTGATCTGCGTTTGGCTTTCCAATGCTCAACTCGCTCACTAAGAATGGCAAGACCAGCTAGAGCCGCAATACCCACAACGACCGCGACCACGTACGAAGCCAGGCCGGAAATACTGCTGATCACAGTGGCACTCGCGATGCAGATGAAACCTAACAGCAGCAGGACTGGCACAAGAAGCGCTGCGCGTTCGAATCTCCGCACGGCAGCGAGTACTAAGGCGACTCCAGATGCCGCAAAGAGTACCCAGCCGAGAATGATGGGCCAGGCCATGTGCCATGGATAGGCAGACGATGGAAGACGCGGTCTTTGGCGCAAAGCGGGCTGAACCAAGATTTCACCGGTGTCGAGAGCTCGCACCACTACCCCCCAAAGAACGAACGCCGAGTACGCGGCGACCGTGCTGCCAAGAGCGATGGCAAGAAGCCGAGTGGCAGACACGCGCATGAGGCCTAACGTTTGAGTTCACCCGCCTGTGGAAGCGGGCGAAGCCCGCTGTAGCAGCTCGGGTGCAACGAAGGGTTAGGCCGCTGCCACCGCTTCAATTTCAAGCAACCACTTTTCATCAAAGATGCCGGTGATGATGACGGTGAGAGCAGGCGAATGTGAACCGAGGACTTCGTTCCGCACTTCGCGGTTCGCAAGGGCGTACTCGCGGGAAGACAGGAAGGTTGTGACTTTGACCAGATTGGCCATTGTCATTCCTGCGGCCTCGACCTGGGCACGGACGTTCGCCCACGCGAGGATTGCCTGAGCCTTGAAGTCCGGCGGCACAGCTCCGGCCGCCGTTTCCGGCACCTGGCCGCTGACAAACAAGAGACGTTGCGCTCCGAAAACCTCGAGCGCTTGCGAGTACCCGCCCGCGGGCTGCGGAGCGGAAGAGGCATTGATGGCTTTAAGCTTCACGACTGACACCTTCGTTGAATCAGCGGCCTAACGTTTGAGTTCACCCGAGTGCGAAAGCGGGCGAAGCCCGCTGTAGCACTTCGGGTGGAACGAAGGGTTAGGCGCCCCCGCGGCGTAGGTGAAAGAGAAGCCTGGTGGCAAGGAGAGTGGCTTGCAGTGCTGCGCAGGCGGCAGCGTAAGGCCAAACGAAATACGTGGCTCCGGTCCTGGAGACGAAATGACTATCGGTGTATGGAAGCCACCACGACATTGGACCAAGTTCCGTCCACACCGGGCCAAGCAGCAACACCAGCAGAGGTAAGACAAGCAAGCTCCGGGCGAGCGCTGAGCGAAGTGATTTGGCTGCAAAGGCAGAAACGCATATGAGCACAAGTGTCGTCAAGGGGCAGACGACGAGATATGAGAACCAGAAGATCGTGCTAGCGATGGCAAAGAGGATAGTGGCCTCCTGTCGGTCAAACCGTCCTAGTTGGGGCGCCTAACGTTTGAGTTCACCCGAGTGCGCAAGCGGGCGAAGCCCGCTGTAGCACTTCGGGTGCAACGAGGGGTTAGGCGTCGCGCTCAAGGACAACCTCCCAGAGAGATTTTGGTAGGACGTACTTGTGAGTGATGTACTGACTCTTCGAGCGTACGTGCCAACCATCCGAGAACAGGCGATCGACCGCCGGTTCGTCAAAGAAGCGCTTCGGCGACCCATTAACCATGTAGTAGTTCGGCTCGAGCTCGCGGTGACCTACCGCTCCGAAGTGGCGATCTTCCGTGGAGTTGAGGCGACAGACAAGCACTCCGTGCGGGCGAAGCGCATGGCGCATCCGTGCGACGAGACGGACCGTTTCTTCCCACGGGAAGTAATGGAGCGAGAGGCTGGCGATGATGGCGCCGAATGATGGGCCAGCCGGTGGTTTGGGGAGCGTGTGCAGGAGGTCCTGACACACGACCTGCGCATTGGGTGCACGTTTTCGCGCACGACTGACTGACGCGGGATCAATCTCCACAGCAACCACGGTGAAGCCCGCAGCGGTCAACGTGGCAGTGTCGTGGCCCGAGCCGCACCCAAGCTCTAGGACGGCAGCGTCTTGCGCGTGCGGCGCAATGACTGCGAGCCACCGATCTAGCCATGGGTCATGCAGCACGGGACTCGTGACGCCTAACGTTTGAGTTCACCCGCCTGCGGAAGCGGGCGAAGCCCGCTGTAGCAGGTCGGGTGCAACGAAGGGTTAGCCCGCATGGTGCAAACAGGCGGCTAAGTGAACTGCCCAGCAATGGCGAGAGCGACGACGGCAAGAAGGAGGCCGTTGTACAGCAGCTTGAGGTGGGCGTGGGACAGCCAGCGAGCTGCGATGAGCAAGACACAGCCAAGCGCGGCCAAGCCGAGCGGCAAGAACAGGGCCGAACCCTGGAGGCCCCCGGTAAGGAAGATGTAGCCCCCGATGAGAAAAAACAGGATGCCGCACGCGTAGGAAACCTGACGCAGCGCTTCCTCGGAGATTGCGTTGAGCATGGGTGAATGCGGGCTAACGTTTGAGTTCACCCGATGGCGAAAGCGGGCGAAGCCCGCTGTAGCCATTCGGGTGCAACGAAGGGTTAGGCCTCACTCTGCGAAAAGGGCAGCGAAAGCATTGGGACCGAAGAGTAACTCAGCGACCGCTCCAGACAGCACCACCAAGTGCACGAGATCACCTGTTAGACGATGCTGAAACGAAGAACTGGAATCAACCGCCGGCCCTCTAGAGAAGAGAAACTCCGCGGCTTCACCACGCAGCCGGCAAGTGATGTAGTGGATCGAGAAGAGGCCGACTAACCAGGCGACTACAACGGCCACAAAATCAGGTAGACGCAACCACAGTGTGAACAAGCAGGCGGCAAACCACGCGACCTGCGCAGCCCGAGCGTACGATCGCTTGAGCTCGATGTTTGAGAAGAGCGACCATGGGTGCTCATCGAGCAACTGCCGCGGTCCCCAAGGGCTCTTCTCGGGCACGTGAGGCCTAACGTTTGAGTTCACCCGAGGGCGCAAGCGGGCGAAGCCCGCTGTAGCACTTCGGGTGCAACGAAGGGTTAGGCCGCACTGACCTCTTGCCGTGCGCAACCCGCGCTAGGAACCAAAGAAGTAGTAGGCAATGCATAGCACTGCTGCGGCGAGCAGCAAGAGCCAGAGGTCGTTGTTTGACCGCGGGACTTCACCTGGCGATAGGTCGGTTGCTTCGCTCGAGAGAGGCGCGGCACTAGGTGGCTTGGCGGAACTGCCGACTTGAGCGGCAATGCTCTTCTTCTCTCGACTTGAGCCAACACCCTTGGCCGTAAGCACGAGCTTCAATGCTTCAACAACGCCCCCACGCTGCAGGGCCGCAACTATCTCGGCAGGCGATGGGTTTGCGCTAGACATGGCGAGGACGCCGATCGTATGCCTGAACTCGCCTGTGCGGCCTAACGTTTGAGTTCACCCGAGTGCGAAAGCGGGCGAAGCCCGCTGTAGCGCTTCGGGTGCAACGAAGGGTTAGGCGGCGATTTCGAGTGCTTCACGCGAACTCGACCTCGCGGAACTTCACCTTGGACTCGCCGTGAGCGGAACTGTACACAGTGAGGACTACCTTGGGGCGCTTCAGTTTGGTGTGAAGATCTCGAAACGCCGCAGCGATCTCTTGGACCAATGCGTCTGTGTTCGTGCGGTAGAGAGTGATGTACGCGCCACCCCAAGCCATGAAACCAAGCGAGAACTCGCCACCCTCGGCAAAGAGGAGCTGCTTGCGCTGGCAATCCTGCGGATCAGTGCAGATGCCACGCCGGATAAGGATGGTGGTAGCCAACGCGTGATACTGCATGGCCTCGGCGTAGTACCGATGGGAACTGCACGCAGCGAGTGGAAGCGCTGACAGAGCCACCAGTGCGTGACGACGGACTTGCATGGACCTCGCCGCCTAACGTTTGAGCTCACCCGAGTGCGGAAGCGGGCGAAGCCCGCTGTAGCACTTCGGGTGCAGCGAAGGGTTAGGCATGAGCGCGTGAGCTGATGGCAAGAAGGTGTGCGCCCAGCAGCGCTGCCGGGACCACAAGCACAAGGCCCAGGATGTTGAACCACACAGGGTACTGCGGCCAGAACAGCAGCCCGAATGCGGCGCCCACCAGCCCCAGGGCAAGAGCATTGAAGTATGGGTACGACTTCGCGATGCGTGCGGCGAGGTAGCCTCCGACAGCCGTGGTGAGGGAGCCCAGCACAGCGCTAGACAAGAGAAATGCGAGGCTAGAACTGGCCTGGCTCACTGCCTGCTCTGTCGTCGTGTTAACGCCCAATACAGCAAAGAGAATCAAGCCGACGACAGTGTCGAGTAGCAGGACCGCACCGAAGCCGAGCAGGACCGCTTTGAAGTTGATGCGAGCCATGCGATGACTCATGCCTAACGTTTGAGTTCACCCGAGTGCGGAAGCGGGCGAAGCCCGCTGTAGCACTTCGGGTGCAACGAAGGGTTAGGCCGCGCCCGACGTTTGCTGCTCATGATGCTGCGCATAGACGCGAATACAGAGCCAGGCCGACAGAGGAACGGCGAGCCACGAAAGCAACTGACACCAAAACAGACCGATGCCGAGGAAGAGCTGGATGTTGACCGCACCGATGTAGCACGGCTGCAGACTCTTCAAGTTGCCTTGGCAGTTGTAGTGACCGTATGCCCAGAGCGCCAGCTGCCACCAACCGATGGTGACGAGAGCTGGCGCTAGCGCGAGAGCATAGCGAAGCACCGTTCTCATGTGCGCGGCCTAACGTTTGAGTTCACCCGATCGCGGAAGCGGGCGAAGCCCGCTGGAGCGATTCGGGTGCAACGAAGGGTTAGGCTGCGAACTTCGCGATGCATTCATTGACCAAAGCTTCCAGTTCGGCAAGGTACTCCGAACATACATCCTTCGCGTCGCGACCGGCGAACTCCGGCAGATGGTGCTCGGCGTGTTCGAGCGTGACAGGGGCGAGAACACGCTCGCCCTGCTTGAGCACGAAGCGGGTGTTGGATGGATCGAGAGCCTCGAGATTGACTTGCCCCTTTGCGCCATCTTCTAAGAAGGCCAGTACCTCCGGTGTGAGATGCTCGGGAGCAACGATGATCTTTGCCGTAGTTCGAGTGCGAACCGGATGCGCTTTCACAGAACGATTGCGAAGGTTCGTCATGCCACGGAGCAAAGCGCGTACGGCTGGCTTTGGTGCTTTCTTGTCGTACCACTCGCGCCATCCGGGCTTGGTGCCGAACTCGGCGGCCATTACCCAGGTGACACTGCGAGCCGCTGAAATGAATGCACTGAGATAGAAATCGATCTCCGGCACATTGCGCCAATGGTGCTCCACGTGACGCAGGAAGAAGCGTGCCTCCTCAAGCTTGAACTCGGTCTTGCTCGTCATGGGGCGACTAGCAGCCTAACGTTTGAGCTCACCCGAGGGCGACAGCTGGCGAAGCCAGCTGTTGCACTTCGGGTGCAGCGAAGGGTTAGGCAGCAGGGTCATGCGGAACCGTCAGATCACAACCGCAGCTTGCGCAGGTACGCCGCGCGAGCCCCGCGTAGATTGGCAGGCGACCTAGCGAGCCTTGATAGCCGACTGAAGTACCGCAGCGCGGACAACGTATGCGGTGAAGCATGTAAGACCCCACTACCAACCAACCGAAGAGTACCCAGACTAGGACTTCGCTTTGGGTCTTCGTGATCGCGATGATGAGAACGAGCCCCAGAACAACGACTAGCAACAAAAGGATGCGGAACTTTGATCTCGGCGCCACGACACCACCCAAGAGTTGTGCGGCCTAACGTTGGAGTTCACCCGCGGGCGGAGGCTGGCGAAGCCAGCCGTAGCACGTCGGGTGCAACGACGGGTTAGGTTGCTTGGTCATCTGGCTAGCAATTACTTTTACACAGCACTTGACAGACGTGCCGGTCCGTGTGATTATCACACCAACTGAGTGATGACGGGTATGGTATGGACTTCTCCAAGAAAGCGCTGCTCGAGTACCTGGACAAGGCGATTGAGAAGGGGCGAGTTAACAAGAACACGGGCGCTGGCATGCGGGCTGCGTGCCGGCGGATTTTGGAGCAAGTGGGGTTGGAGGACGACGTTCGAAAGGTGGATGTGTCCGCGGAGATCGTTCGGTACAACAACCGGCATCCCAACGACTTGGCGGGTGAATCGCTCCGTGTCTATGAGAGTCGCGTGAAGGCTGCGATTGCGGGGTTCGTGGGCACGCTAACTGACCCTACAGGCTACAAGCCGCCTACCAAGGCGAGCAACGGCAAGGCCGCAAAGGGAAGTGCTCGGCGACCCGCTGAGCGCCCGGCAAAGAGCAGCGGTAGTGCAGCCAGCGAAGTGGCTCCAGTGGCGGAGCACACTGCAATGCCAGGTGTGGCGCGAGTGGTCGCGACTGACACCAGCCTTGCCCTTCCCTTCCCACTCCGACCGAACTTTCTAGCGCAAGTGGTTGTGCCGCGCGACCTCACGAAGGACGAAGCGAAACGGCTTGCGGCATTCCTCGACTCGCTAGCGACCGAGAAGAGATAGGTTATGGGCTACCCGGAGCTAGCGAGCGAACCTGCGATGGTGTCCAAACCCTCGACAGAGAAACGCTAGCTCCGGGGAACGGGTTCGCCTCCAAAACGGACCTTGCCCGCCACCATTAGACCATCGGAGTGCGCGAGCAACCTAACGTTTGAGTTCACCCGAGTGCGCAAGCGGGCGAAGCCCGCTGTAGCACTTCGGGTGCAACGAAGGGTTAGGCCGCACGGGCGACGCTCCCAGCATTGAGTTTCGTGGGGTCACCACGGGATGCGTTGAGCGCTACCGCCTCACGGACCAGCTCAAGTACCGTTGAGCGTTCCAGTGGCGTTTGCTCAAGGAGCACGAGTGTGGCCATCTCGTATTTGCCGCCAGGCTTCAGACGAGGCTCAATGCTACGCAGGCTCTTGCCTCGCCAGAACCCGAAGAGCACGCGCCGTTGCTCAGCCCGGATGAGAAGAACCGGACCGTTCGAGAAGTAGACCAGGTGACCCCATTTGACGACCTCTTGCAGAGAAGCAGTGCTGACAACAGCTGATCGCAGGGCTTCCACATACTGCCTCTGCCAACTGCTGAGCGAGGCAACATAGGCGTCAGGATTTTCTGCGGCGACCGATTTCTCCATTGGCACCTGAGCGGCTCCCGATGTTGCGTGCGGCCTAACGTTTGAGCTCACCCGAGTGCGACAGACGGCGAAGCCGGCTGTTGCACTTCGGGTGCAGCGAAGGGTTAGACCCCCGGATGCCTAAACTCAAGTGCATACCTCTTGGTAGACAGCATGTTGCCGACGAGAACCCAGTGCTGGTCTTGGGATGTGGCTCCGTAGAACCACAACTCGCCGACCTTGCCCACAGGCATGCGTAGGTTAGAGAACTCGATGCGTCGTGTCGTGTTCAGATGGAACGCCACAGCAAGATCACGGGAGTCCACGTACTTGGCAATCTTGTCCAGCTCAGTTTGGAGGTCGGCGTATGGGTTGACTTGGTCGGGCACGAGTTCCTTTCAGCTGGACCGGGACGTAGTGAGCAACCTCGTCTCGCACATAGCGAGCAATGATGTCGTAGTCACTGGCTTCAACCTGCGCAAAGGAAACGGGAATGCCGTCGAACCTCGACAGTGCGTAGCAGAACAAGGCAGCTTGCCGCCCTTCCGCATAGGTCCACAGATCCCGCCGGCGAAGTGATGCGACATGGTATGGAAGCTCGTGCAGGGGATTGGCTTCCTGAATCTTCCGTAGACCTCGCAAGATCTTCTCGCTGTCGAGGTACTTGAGCTTCTCCCATTGACGGACTCGAATGTCCATGGGGGGTCTAACGTTTGAGTTCACCCGAGTGCGCAAGCGGGCGAAGCCCGCTGTAGCACTTCGGGTGCAACGAAGGGTTAGGCGTCACGCTTCTTTGTACCCGGCGATGATGATCTCGCGCTCAAACGTTGCTTGACGACATACTGCAGCGCCTCTAGCACGGGAATGCATGCCCATAGCACGATGAATACCGCTGCAAAACCAGCAAACGCAAACATGCCTTGGCTGCCGCCGCCATATGGCACAGCAGAAAGCAGGGTGAGGATGGCAATGACGAACCAAATGGGAATGCCGATGAAGAGTCTGGCGATGACCAACGCAAGGCCGCCGGCAATTGACGGAGGCTCATCGACCACGGCTTGAGGCCTTGGCGTGAATTGACCCAGTGCGTTCTGCACTGGCCCCCAAGCTGCTTGAGGACCGAAGTCTGCGCCGCAATTCGGACACTCCATGGATGACGCACCGTCCAGCAACTGGCGCCGACACGATGGGCAGTACCACGTTTCTGACATGTGACGCCTAACGTTTGAGTTCACCCGCGGACGGAAGCGGGCGAAGCCCGCTGTAGGCCGTCGGGTGCAACGAAGGGTTAGGCCGCGGACGAGCCGGCGTGCAAGCTTGGTGGAGTGAGGTGCTTTGCAGCTGGGGCGGGCGGTTCTGCAACCGCCCGCCGTCAACTACACCAATGCCAGGACAAGCGCCAAGGCCAACGAAGCCGGTATTGCTACCGAGATCGACAACCTCAACCAACGCCCCGCTTGGACTGCAATTTGCACTTTCATGGAGTACACCAGAAACGTGCAGTCGCAGCAGCGCTGCGCGACCGCCAGGAATAGGTGGCCGTGCTTTGGCGGCTACTCTGAACGAGGGGAATGCCTTGTGCGCAAACACGAGATCGCCAAGCCCAAATTGACCGCCTTACGGCGTGGTTGCCACCGCACCGGGGCGGCGTCCGCCGTTGACTCCCGCCGTTTGCGCGACAAGTTGGTCAAGGACGGATCGCCCGCCGCAATGATAAAGGGAACTCGGGACAGCCCGCGACTTCGCGGCAACGAGCGGCCTAACGTTGGAGTTCACCCGCCTGCGGAAGGCGGCGAAGCCGCCTGTAGCAGGTCGGGTGCAACGACGGGTTAGGCGGTTGCCGCAACGTCCTCATGGGCCCCGCAACCACCGAATACCGTGGATCACGCGCACCTTGTTGCGTAGCGCTACCCCGAACACGATGATGACTCCCGTGATTGCAGTGAAGGCGATGGCATGAAGAAGGCCTGCGGGCGCCATGTTGAACACGAGATACCAGAGAAAACCGCACACCATAAGCACTACCGCTACGCCGTGAATGACTCCGTAGACTTTCACCTCGCGAGGCGTCAGTTGGTCTTCTGTGGTCTCTGAAGTGATGGGGTCGTCAATCACAGTTAACCGCCTAACGTTTGAGTTCACCCGCCTGCGTAGGCTGGCGAAGCCAGCCGTAGCAGGTCGGGTGCAACGAAGGGTTAGGCAGCACCGTTGTACCGCAGCTCTGTTACCGAGACAGCAAACCGCTCGTTGCCCGGCATTCTCCCGTTGGCTTGCCCAACCACACCAAAACCGGCCTTCTTATACAAGGCAAGTGCCCTTTCATTGCCGTCGAGGACTTCGACCGAAAGCGGGACACCAGTTGCACGAAGCGATGCTTTGACAAGGGACAAGCCAAGACCCATTCGATAACAGCGCGGATCCACATATAGCCAGGCAAGCTCAACATCACTGTACGCTGCAAAGCCTTGAACGACTCCATCCACCTCTGCGACCAAAACATCGTAGTCGTGGAAGCCTTCGTTCTCGGCTGTCTCCTCCATAGTTAAGAACGCATCCGCGAGTCCCGCGGACAATAGTTCATCTCTACGAGCCAGATCATGGATTTGGCAGATCCGGACCCAGTCGTCGTTGGTGTAGCGGCGGATCTTCACCGTGCTGCCTAACGTTTGAGCTCACCCGATCGCGGAAGCGGGCGAAGCCCGCTGTAGCGATTCGGGTGCAGCGAAGGGTTAGCCCGCATTCTTCGCGCCTTCAATCGCATGCATGAACGCCTGTTGATCAGCGGGCGATACCAGTATGGACTTGCCCGTTCCGTACTCCACGCGCAGACGCTTGAGCGAGAGAGTAGGACTTGAAATGGGTGAGCGGCTGGGCTTGATGCTCGTGATGGACGACACAGGGATTCGCCAGGAGAACGGTCCGCTGCGTATGTGCAATGTGCGGCTCTCGACCACATAGGCCGTGGACACGAGGATCCAGATAGGAAGGGCCGCGCCGATCGCGACAACGGCGACAGGCGCGAGCAGTGCCATGCCAGAGGTTTGCCGAAAGGCTGCGCCAGCCGCAGCCAAAGCAACGACTGCGGCAGCTACGAGAACGAGGACAAGCCAAGCATCGACTTTCGAACGGAAGACCATCGCGGCACCTCCATGCGGGCTAACGTTTGAGTTCACCCGCCTGCGGAAGCGGGCGAAGCCCGCTGTAGCAGGTCGGGTGCAACGAAGGGTTAGGCCCCACCTGTGACCTTGACACGCAGTATGAGCGGAAGCAGTTCGTCATGCACCGGCCGCGCTGGGCCAAGGCCCTCGGCAAAGATGGTGCTGAACCTGGGGCCGTTGGTTACTGCGTACTGGACGTAGTACTGGACCTGGCCGCTATGCGTGAATTCGGTTGCCATGAAGAACACGGTCAGTGCACCTGCGCTCGCGCGGCTGAATGGAACGCGGACCGTACCTCTTTCGGACGAGGCGAAGTTCTCCCAAGATGCCCTTATGACTTGCTCAAGCTTTGCAACTTGGGCACCCGACTCGGCGCTGCGACTCGCAGAGACATTGCTGAAGGCGCCTACGTAGTAGCGACGGGATTCATCGGGGGTCTCAAGGATCGTGGCGCCTCCACCGCTGGAGATGACGAAGCTTCCCGCGATGGGGAACTCGAATATGCCCGCACCGATGGAGGCAAACTCTTCTGGCGTCATGCTGCTACTCGCTGCCGGAATGCTAGCAGTAGGTAGCGACGCTGCAAGAACAGCAAGAAGGACGCGGCGGTTCATGTGGGGCCTAACGTTTGAGTTCACCCGAGTGCGGAAGCGGGCGAAGCCCGCTGTAGCACTTCGGGTGCAACGAAGGGTTAGCCGGCGCGCGCACTACCGCTGCCTAAGGGATGACTTGTTGGCCGATGACCGCCCAACTCCAAACACACGCGTTGCGATGAACGCTCCTACGAAGCCGAGAACCAGAGCGGCGGCTCCGCCAACGAGCAGCCACTGATAGACCTGAGCCCAGTTTGAGTAGCTGACGCGTCCGAGGAATACCGCGATCGCGAGTGGCCATGGCCAGAAGACGCTCTTGCCAGACTGCTCAACCTCCACAGGAACCATGATCGCAAGAAAGCCAGCTGCGGAAGCAGTGACGAGCGCTGCCGCAATGGGTCGACCGGTCGCAAGCGCAGCACCAGCCACGATGAACGGGACCATGGCAACTGCGATGGCACCAAGCACAGCTATGGGCCCGAAAACGTAGAAAAGCAGCTCCATCGCGGGATGCGCCGGCTAACGTTGGAGTTGACCCGATTGCGGAGGCTGGCGAAGCCAGCTGTAGCAATTCGGGTCCAACGACGGGTTAGGCCGTGTGGGCCGCGAACACCACGACAGCGGCCGCCCAAACCAAACGCCACGCAAAACTGAGCCTGCGGTCCCGAGGCCCACGTTAGGCCGAATGGCCCGCATTGGCGATGCTCGCATGCCGCCGATGCTGCCACTCTGCGCAGACCGCGGCAAACCAAGAAGGCCGCCGGACAGGCCCGCGGCAAGCGCGCTCTTCAGCGCTCCGAGAAGACGCCCTGGGATGTAGCCCCGCGCGTTGGTGGACGTGCTCGGTGCCAAGCGCCGACAGCGAGCAGTGCGGCCTTGCTGAGCGTTGGCCAGTGGAAGGGCCATTCGGTCTAACGTTTGAGTTCACCCGAGGGCGGAAGCGGGCGAAGCCCGCTGTAGCGATTCGGGTGCAACGAAGGGTTAGGCGTCACAGCGCGCCTGCCATGGCGTGGATGCCTTTCAAGTACACGGTCCAGGTTGAACAGGCGTCAGCTGAATGAGCCGAGAACAGGCCGTAGCTACCTTGAGCTTATTGAACGGGCTTGCTGATCCTGCATTGTGGTGAAGACAAAGGCGGCACCAATGCAAAGAAGCAAAGTGACTACACCAATGACGATGACACCAATGCGCTTCTCCCGATTGGATGCAAGGCCAATTTGGAGAATCTCGACGCCTTTGACGACAAGGTAAAAGGCAAGCAGGTACGTGATGATCTGCAGCATTCCAGCCATTGGTGACTCTCCTCATTGCTCGTTCGGTGACGCCTAACGTTGGAGTTCACCCGCGGACGGAGGCTGGCGAAGCCAGCCGTAGGCCGTCGGGTGCAACGACGGGTTAGCCCGAGGCCGGGCAGGACTTTTGGCGGGCCGCTCGGTGCTTCGAAGCATGGGCGGACTCTGCCAGACGCGGTGGCTCAAGAGCAACCGCCGACGGCGCGGACGGTCGCGCAGCGCAGGAACCGTGGTAAGGCTCGGTGTTGCTTCGAATGCGCTAGGCGCGTGCTCGACCTGGCAAGAAGCTCTGTGCTTCACGCGCCGTGTTGGTGGAGCACTGGCTTGCATTCCCGGCTTCGGGCTAACGTTTGAGTTCACCCGAGGGCGGAAGCGGGCGAAGCCCGCTGTAGCACTTCGGGTGCAACGAAGGGTTAGCCCGCGTGCCGGACATAGCGTAGTTCTTCCAGCGTAGTGCCACCAAGCTCAAAGGACTTGCGCGACTCCGGCTCGACAACAAAGCCTGCACGTTCATAGAACCGTACCGCGCGCTGGTTGCCCGCGATGACCCAAAGACTGACCGACTTGTACGCCTCGGCCCCGATGCGCCGCAGTGCCTCGAGCCACAACAGACGGCCGGCTCCAGTGGACCAAGATTCGGCCTTGACATAGATGGCCCAGATTTCTGCCCGATCCTTTGGCGCACCCTCGTCGCGCGATGCGCCGAATGCGATGAACCCGACAACCTGGCCAGCAGCGCGAGCCACCAGCAGATGCGACCCTTGCCGCTCGACCATGCGACGCCACATGCCCTCACGCTCGGCCACCGACAACGAAGCAAGGTACTGCTCCGGCAGGATGCCGCGGTAGGCATGCTGCCATGACTCAACGTGCACTTCAGCGACGGCACGACAGTCTTCCGCAGTAGCAGCTTGGATTTGCATGCGGGCTAACGTTTGAGTTCACCCGCCTGCGGAAGCGGGCGAAGCCCGCTGTAGCAGGTCGGGTGCAACGAAGGGTTAGGCGGCGACATTGAGCGCCTTTCGAGTGGCTGCCGAGGTACACCACTCGTCTTGCTCGCGAAGTGCCTTGGCCAGTACGCCCTTCTCTTGCGCATGCAAGGGAGACTGAGTGTCAGCGAGTAGAAACTGTGGGTCCTCCACAGACCTAAACCAACTGAGGCCTTCCGAAGACACATACTCAGCGAGGCGATCGGCACACTCTCGCATGGAATCCGGATCTGAAGTGAACTCAAAGCGGTGAGACCAGCCTTCAGCCTCGCTTCCTTTGAGAGTGGACGTCGGACCATTGAGAGCTAGGGCGGACCAGTCATCGCAGCGAACGCGAATTCCCAGATGCACGCGGAAGCAAGGGCCGTATGTGAACTTGTGAAGGTGCACGAACTCGACAACCCATGGTCTCGGTCGAATGAAGAACGAAGGCTTCGCCCGCGCGAACCCAAGGCCCTTCAGTCGATGCGCTAAAAGCCGAAGGACCTTCTGTGCATCTCGGCTCTGTTGCTTCCGCTCGGGCGAGCCTGGAAGAAGTAGCGGAGGTGAAGCGCTCAACACGATTGAGCCGCCTAACGTTTGAGTTCACCCGAGTGCGCAAGCGGGCGAAGCCCGCTGTAGCACTTCGGGTGCAACGAAGGGTTAGGCCCCCGCAGAATCCTTGGCCGAGCGCAGCTTGAGGACAGCATAGGCAAGAACAGACCAGAAGAGAACTTGGGCTGTGACGATTGTGGATACCGCGACAGCGATGGACGAGCGACCACCCTCACCAAGTGATTCAAGCACCACGATTCCAGGGAACAGATGGGTAAGGTAGCCGATGAACCCCAACGGATTGTTCGGGCCGCAAGGGCCGAAGTCGGCGGCCGCGAACATGCTCGCGAACACGGTCTCCAACGCCGCGCCGATGAGCAGTGCCGTGGCAAGTGGTCGCATTTGCGGGGGCCTAACGTTTGAGTTCACCCGATCGCGAAAGCGGGCGAAGCCCGCTGTAGCGATTCGGGTGCAACGAAGGGTTAGGCGTATGCATCTTCTTCAGAAGGGAAACAGGTGCACGAATGCATAGAGAAGCGACGCAAGTGCCAGTAGCCCGACGACTACAGGAAGCGGCCGCTCCCTGAGTGCGTTTCCAGCGACACGGAGCAACCCCTCAACGATGGCCTCGCAGCCCAGATAGGCTGCGATGACGACAGGGCTGCCGAGCAGCACGAGCAGTAAGCGTTGCCACCACAGCCAGCCATCGAGCCACTGCACCGGGAGGAGCCTGCCAAGAACGGCGAACGAGCCAAGAACTGCGGTGCCCAGATAGAGCAGGAACCACTTTCTCCACGGCGGATCGAGGCGGCGAGACATACGCCTAACGTTTGAGTTCACCCGAAGCCGGAAGCGGGCGAAGCCCGCTGTAGGCTTTCGGGTGCAACGAAGGGTTAGGCCGCACAGCAACCGGGAAGAACGGTGCGGTCATTGGAGACGCTTTCGTACGAACGGATAGACGGCGGCGGCAAGCACGAGGAGCAGCCAACGCTCCGAACCGAAGAAGAGATCGAACCCGCGGTACCCGACAAACGGCATTGCCAGCACGGAAAGCAACATGGACAAGGCGAAGGCGGCGGCAAAAGATGCAAACAGAACCCAATACCACCTGGGCATACCGCGATGACCATCCACTGGCTGTCGGCCCCGAGTTGCCAGGAGCACGAAGGCGAACACGACGAAGACGATGCCGACTGCTGCAAGGCCCACGACGTCACCAAGCGACCAGTGCTCGCTGGTGGCCGCGAAGGCAACGAAGAGCGCGAACCCGAGTGCAAGGACAGCGAGCAACGCAAGTTGTCGGCGGGGCATTCTGTGCGGCCTAACGTTGGAGTTCAGCCGATTGCGGAAGCGGGCGAAGCCCGCTGTAGCAATTCGGCTGGAACGACGGGTTAGGCCGAGTGGGCCGCGCAGGCAGAGGACTCGGCCGCGAGGCAAGCCTTCGTGAAAGGACATACGCCTGGCCCGCAAGGCCGACGTTAGGCCGAGTGGCCCGCATTGGCAATGGAAGCATGCCAGCAAGGCTACCGTGCTGCGCCATCGGGTGCAAACCGCGGGAGACAGCCGGACAGGCAAGGCTCGACGGCGGCCTTGCTCGATGCAAACCGCGAACAACGAGCGTCCCGGCCGTGCAGAGCGATGGCCAATGGAAGGGCCATTCGGCTTAACGTTTGAGTTCACCCGATCGCGGAAGCGGGCGAAGCCCGCTGTAGCGATTCGGGTGCAACGAAGGGTTAGGCCGATCTTTCACCGCTGGGATGACGTGCGCCGCCAAGCAACCACCAGTGCAGCCCACGCCAGAACTGCGACAAAGACGTGTAAAGCAGCAGCAACCCAGAAAGCGACAGGATCAGCAGCCATTGAGATGACACGTGAGCTGTACTTGGCGAAGGTCGGAATGCTGCCGCTAAAGATGGCGCTCAGAACGGTACCGGACACCACAAGCGCCACGATTGCCAAGAAAGATGGCGCTCAGAACGGTACCGGACACCACAAGCGCCACGATTGCCAAGAGGCTCAGGCAACACCACGTCAACAAGCGCTCGAGCGAACGTGGCATGAGATCGGCCTAACGTTTGAGTTCACCCGAGTGCGCAGGCGGGCGAAGCCCGCTGTAGCACTTCGGGTGCAACGAAGGGTTAGCCCGCACTAAGAACCCTGGCGCAACGGACAGCCAGCAGTACACCGAAACCCCAACTCGCCCCGGACAATGAGCGCAGCCAGTCAGCCTTGGTAAGAGCCAATCCGAGCGTGACAAGACTACCGAGAAAGATGGCAACGCTCCACCACGAAATGGCGGTGGCAAGCAATGCATCGAGCCAGAAATAGTTGGGCGATGCCGAAGCTCTCAGCGGCTTGTCGAGAAACAGCGCCATTGTCAACGCGGTGCACAGCGCAAGGATCCAATAGAGCGGGATGCGTGCGCAGCGAAACGATGAGATGACGATGGCCGCGAAGCTGACGAGCGCAAGCTGAGCCAAGATGCCGAAGCCGAAAACGATGAGGAACCCCATGACTCGGCGGTGCGGGCTAACGTTTGAGTTCACCCGAGTGCGCAAGCGGGCGAAGCCCGCTGTAGCACTTCGGGTGCAACGAAGGGTTAGGCAGCATGCGCTTCTGCCCAGGCGAGGAAGACTTCGAGAATGCGCTCAAGCTGGGTTTCATCCCCCGCCCCATGCCATGTGCTTCCTTCGACGCGGCAGCTGAGCCAGCGCGGGCCAACGGGAAAGCGCTGCTCATCAACACCCTCCGCCAGCTCGGTGAACTGGCATGACTGCAACGGCGTGCCGAGCAGTGTGATCTTGACCCACCAGCCTGGGTTGTCGCAACTCTCAATGACAACGCCTGCTGTGTGTTCCCACGTGCCATCGCATTGGCGTGTGTACCAGGACTGCAACCGCGAAAGGGTGGACATGCTGCCTAACGTTTGAGCTCACCCGAGGGCGACAGCTGGCGAAGCCAGCTGTTGCACTTCGGGTGCAGCGAAGGGTTAGGCATCACTTCGACGCAGCCGACGCAGGTGGCCTTGCACTTGAAGGCACTGAGACTACTGCGGATGCCGTGGGCGCCAGCGACGACGCGGGTACTTTGGTTTGCGCAGCTTGGAGGGAGCCGCGGAACTCTACAAACCACGCCCCTAGCGTGAACGCTGCCACAAGCGCTCCGCCAGCAGTTGCGTACACCTGCCAGTGAGCGTTCTCCCAGATCCACTTCAGCGTGAGTTGCTTAGGGGCTTCGAGCTTGGCGGTTCTGGCCGCCGCTGATTGCTCCGCGGCAACTCTAAGTTCAAGCTCTAGTACTGCTTGGTTGACTATCCCAATGGCTTCATTGATCGCTGCATCCATGGGCAGCTTGAGGGCGCGCTGCGAGTCAACCATAGCGACCGCGTTTTGGAAGGCAGTTGCCAGGCGCGGCGCGAAGCCGAGGCGTGGCTTCACTTGGTCCGCCCACTTGAGGAACTCGAGTTGCGACGGGAACGGTGACTTTTCGCCACGCGCGTACTGAAGCTTTCGGAGCTCTTCGAGGGCTGCGTTCATCGTGATGTGATGCCTAACGTTTGAGTTCACCCGCTCGCGGAAGCGGGCGAAGCCCGCTGTAGCGAGTCGGGTGCAACGAAGGGTTAGGCCTCTCGGTGTAGGGCGAAATACGGGTAGCCTTTGATTGCTGGTGAGTAGGACAAGAGTAGATACGCACGGTGTTCGTCCCCAAGCTCCTCAAAGACTGCGCCAGTGAGATAAGTGCGCACAGCATCTGCTTGGAGTATTGGTTCGTCGGAGAAGACCAGGATGACATAGCCACCGGGATAGGGACCGTCCTTCAGCTTGGAGTGGCGCGCGGCCTTCGCAGAGATGAGGCCTCGCAGCTTCGCCAGAAACTTGCTCTTGTCCCATTCAGCGAAGACGTAGCGATTCCCTGCCTTGTAGGCGCGTATTGCGCCCTCATCAACAAGCTCGGTGACCTCGATGGCGATCCTACGTCCAGTCGCATCGACGGCCTCCAAGTCCGGCGGATCTTTCCCGCGCCCGCGAACGCGAACGTCGTTGAGCGCAGGTGCACCGGCCGCGGCGAGGGCTGCCGCAAGCTCCTTCGCAGGCCCCAGTTCCTCGAGGTCGCGATCGATACTCCATCCGAAGAAGCTGGCGTAGCCGCGGTCTCGCTGCCGCGCCTCACGTATGAGGCGGACGATCTCGGCGTGGTCAAGATGGTCCACAGAGGCCTAACGTTTGAGTTCACCCGAGTGCGCAAGCGGGCGAAGCCCGCTGTAGCACTTCGGGTGCAACGAAGGGTTAGGCGTCACCAGCCGACTGTACGACGGAAGGGCTGAGGCGAGCACGCGTGAAGTACGGAACACAACCTTGCTTGCGCCAAAACGCAGTAGACCGCGCATCCGTGGCGAGCCAGCCAACCTCGAGTGACGTGATGCCGTTCATATGCGCGTAGCGCTGGGCGGAGCGGACCAGCGCTGTGGCGATACCTTGACGCCGCATGTGTGGCCGAACGTCGAGATCAAGCAAGTAAAGAGACTCCGCTTGCTCAAAGTCCGGACTCGGCGGCACAACCTTCGCCGTGAGATAACCGTGCAGCGTGCCTTCTGCCGAGAAGGCACCCCAACCGAAAACTGCCCCAGTGTTGAGCTCGATCTGAAGCGAAGCACCGTACTCGGCCAAGGTGACACGAGGACGGAAGGCTTGGTCCGCGGCTGCGCTCTCCAGTGCGCCGGCGTGCCAGAGCTCCGCTATGTGCATGGCATCGGCCGCTGCGAGTGCGCGAATGTTCACGTGACGCCTAACGTTTGAGTTCACCCGCGGACGGAAGCGGGCGAAGCCCGCTGTAGGCCGTCGGGTGCAACGAAGGGTTAGGCTGCGACCAGCTAATACGATTGCAGGACACTCTTTGTCTCCAAGCACTCCGAGCAGACAAACACATAGATCATTCCGCAATCACCGAGCACGTGCGCATCGCCAAGCGAATCAAGCTGCGCATAGAACGACATGTGCTTGCCACACGAACAGCTCGGGACTTCGGGTGACTGAATCCACTCTGGATCACCGCCGATGCGATGACGGCGACCGATCGGCTCACCGGCCCACTGGAAGCCAACAGCGGCTTTGGCCTCCGGCGTTTCCGGTGAGGGCACGAGTGGAACGGGCGGAATCTTCATGAGCTGCCTAACGTCAATTTGCCCGAATCCGGTCGACGCCAGAGATGCAGGACTCGGTTCCGCCTAATCGCCCAACTTTGATTGCAAGTGCTTGATTCAACTGACCTCCCGAGTTCTTTAGGCCGCGTCCGGCGGTGCAATAGGCCGCCTATTTTCTTTGTGACGGCGGGGGCGGTGCATCCGCGGCGTCAGCCATGCCGCGGCGCTCGATGGTACTGTGGGCTGCTCCATTGATCGAACCGCGTTTCCCTCACGGATGCCGCCGCATCGTGCTCGGCAGCTTTCTCCACGGCAGGTCCGCCGGGTCGGCGGCCATCGGGCCGGGGGCCTTGGCCACCAGCACGTGGCTTGCGTGCGGCTGGAAGTCGGCCCGGAAGTGGTTGGAGCTCTTCACCACCACGATGCGCATCTGCTCGTGGTGGATGCCCACCATGCGCAGCAGCGCGCGATCCAGCAGCTGCTTCTTGCCGCTGACCACGGCCACGCGCACGCCGTCGATCTCCAGGCACGCGCTCGGGCCCAGGCGCACGGTGAGGCCGGTCATCATCGGGCCCTTGAGCGTGCACACGCCGTCGCTCAAGCGGACCACCTTGTAGCGGCCGGCCAGCGGCGCATCGCTCATGCCGGCAAAGGTGGGTACCGAGGTGCCGAGCGCGATCCGGAACTCGGCGCCCTCGCCCGCTTCGTGCGCGGCCTTGGCCGCCGCGGGGTCGAACATCATGCCGAGCGCCACCTGGCCGGGGTAGTGCCGGCCCGCGCCCTGCGCCACCAGCGCGTGCAGCATGCCGGTGGTGTTGCTGTCGCCGCCGGCACCCGGGTTGTCCTGCGTGTCGGCGATCACCACCGGCTGGTCGGCGTTGCGCGCCAGCGTTATCGCCTGCGCGGCGGCATCGCGCGGCGCCAGCAGCTCCTCGTGCCATTGCGTGGGCTCGCTGGCGCGCGCGTACAGCGCATCGGCCACGCGTGCCGCGCGTTCGCCGTGGCTCCAGATCACCGGGCCGCACTCGGCAAAGTCCGATGCCGGAAAGCCCATGCAAAAGCTGCTCACTGTGCCGTGCTGGCGGTCCAGCGCGGCCAGCTCCTCGTACAGGCTCTTGGCCGGTTCCTGCCACGTGCTCTGCGCGTTGATCGGAATCAGAAACGGAAAGCGCCGCGCGTGCTGCGCCTCCTTGTGGCCGAGCTTCAGGCGCCGCGCCAGCAGCTCGGCGGCCAGCACGCCGGTGTCGGCCATGTCCACGTGCGGGTAGGTGCGGTAGCTCACCAGCGCATCGGCCTCGTGCAGCATGCGCGCCGTCACGTTGGCGTGCAGGTCCAGGCTCGCCACCAGCGGCAGCTGGGGTCCGATCGCCTCGCGCACGCGCGCCAGCAGCTCGCCCTCGCTGTCGTCGGCGTGTTCGGCCACGGCGGCGCCGTGCAGGTCGAGGTACACCGCGTCGAGCCCGGCGCTGCTCGCCTGCGCCGCGCGGATGTCGTGCAGCACCGCCTCGGCGATGCGCTCGAATGCATCGCGCGTCACGTACGACGACGGGATCGCGCCGGCCCAGCAGCTCGGCACCAGCTGCCAGCCGTGCGTGCGCGCCGCGTCGATCACGCCGGCCACCGGGATGTTCACGTCGCGCAGCTGGTCCACCATGGCCGGCCCGCGCACAAACGCGGGAAACGAGTCGCCGCGGGTGAACGCGGCCCAATCGGCGAGGCTGGGAGCGAAGGTGTTGGTTTCGTGTTGGTAGCCGGCGATCAAAACTCGGGTCATTGCGTGGCGGAGCGTGATGAGTGGGGGATCAGGGGTTCGGCTTGGCGTACAACACCATCTGCGTGCAGCGGAACAGCGCCAGGGCCTTGCCGCTTTCGCGGTGCTTGACCAGCGCATCCCACACCTGCGTGGTCTTGCCCAGGTGCACCGCCGTGGCCACGCACTCGATCGTGCCGTCGAGCGCGGTGCCGAGGTGGTTGGACTTCAGCTCCACGGTCGTGAAGCCGGTGGCGCCGGCCGGCAGGTGGGCCACGCAGCCATAGCCGCACGAGGTGTCGGCCAGCGTCACCACGGTGCCGGCGTGCAGGTAGCCGTTGGGCGCCATCAAGGCCTTGCGCACCGCCAGCTCGGAGCGCACCTCGCGCGCGCCCATGTGCGTGATCACGATGCCCAGGTACCCGGGCAGGTGGCCCGCGCCGCGCTGGTTGAAGTGTTCGGGCGTCAACATGGCTGCGCAGTCTACCGAGGCCCCGCGATGCCGGCGGTCGCTCGTGCGGCTCGCGGTTCAGCCGCCGCTACGGGGCCACGATGGCCCAGCGCTCGTGGTCGCGCCAGCGCCCGCCGATCTTGAGGTAACGCGGCGAATACCCTTCCTTGCGGAAGCCGCAGGCCTTCGCCAACGCGATCGACGCCGCATTGCCGGGCTGGATGTTGGCCTCGAGCCGGTGCAGCTTGAGCGTCTTGAACGCGTGGCGCACCACTGCCTGCAGCCCTTCGCGCATCAGGCCCTGCCGCTCGTGGCCGGCGAACGCGTAGTAGCCGAGGTAGGCGCTGCAAAACAGCCCCATCACGATGTGGGTGAGGTTCACCACGCCCACGATCGCGCCGCTGTCGCGGCGGCACACCAGGAACGCGTGGCTGCCCGGTTCAGCCATGCGCCGCAGGTAGGCGTTGAACGCGCGCGGCGTGTCCGGCGCGCGCACCCAGCGGCCGTGCAACGCGCGGCTGTCGAGCGCGGCGCGCACGAACTCGCGCCGGTCGCCCGGCAGCGGCGCGCGCAAGATGGTGCGCCCCTTCAACGCCGGCCTCGCGTCCACGCCGCCCACCACGGCGCCAGCTGCAGCCCGAGCAGCAGCGCCAACGCGAGGGCCGCCAGCGCAATGCGCCCATCCACCGGCGCCACCACGGGCCGCGCCAGCGCACGCGCGCGCAACGCGGCGGCCAGCTCGCGCGGCTCGCGCAGGCGCAGGTACGCCAGGCCGTTCTCCTGCGCGAGCAGCCGCAGGTAGTCCTCGCGCAGCCCCGACAGGTGCTCGCGTCCCGGCGTGGCACCCAGGTTGGGCGCAATCGCCGTGGGCGCCGCGTCGTCGATCAGGCGCTCGCCCAACACGCTGCCGCCGCGCCCCTGGCTGTGCAGGTCGGTCTGCATCACCTCGTCGGCCGACCACCAGCCCAGCGGCCGGCCGCTCGGATCGAACTTGGGGATCGGCGAGGGGTTGCGCTCGCCCACGCCCACGATCAGGCCCGCCACCTCGCCCGGCTTGTCGTCAAACGACGGCCGCAGCCGCGCGTTCAACGGCGGCGCCTCGTGGCCGTCGGTCACGAACACCAGCGACGGCCGACCGGCGAGTTCCTTGGCGATGACGATGCCGCCGTGCAAGGCCTTGGCCACCTCGCTGCCGCCCGACCAGGCCATGCGGCCGTCGATGTGGGCCAGCGTGGCGCGCAGCTCGGCGCGGTTGGCGCAAACCTCCAGCGGCGTGAGCAACAGGTAGCTGCGGTGCTCGGTGAACACCGCCCAGCCGAGCTTCGATCCGCAGGGCAGTTCGTCCAGTGCCGCTCGAAGCGCGTGTTTGGCAGCGGCCAGGCGCGAGACCGCGGCGCCGCCGATGCGCTGATCGGTGACGTTCATGCTCTGCGTGACGTCGATCACCACCACGTGCTCGAACAGCCGCCGCGGCAGGTTCACCGTGGGCTGCAAGAACGTGGCGGCCAGCGCCAGCGCGGCCAGCAGCAAAACCCCGCGGCGGCGGTCGGTGCGCCAATCGGAAAGCAGGTGGCGCCAATCCATCAGGGCAATCCGGGCGAATAGGCGCGCATCGTCGTCGCCGCGCGCTCGGCGTTGCGCTGCAGGTCGGGCGGCTCCTCGTCGGACGGCTCCGGCTCGGGCACCAGGCGTTGCGCGCGTTCGAGGTTGTAGCGCGCGTCCCAGTCATCGGCAGCGCTGCGCAGGACCTGGCGGTAGTTCTCCTTGGCCAGCTCGATCAGCGCCAGCGCCTGCCCGGGCTCGGTGGAGGCCCGCAGCCCGATGGCCTGGCGCAGCAGCAGGTTGGCGCTGTTGTAGCGCGCGGCGCGGCCGATCGCATCGTCGGCGTGCAGCGCCGCGTAGCGGTTGAGCGCGGCCTCGCCGGCGCCGCTGGCGGCGCGTGCGTAGGCCTGCGCAAAGCGCAACTCGCGCGGCGCGCCGGCATCGTCTGTGGGCGGTGGCGTGCCGGCGGCGATGAGTGCGTTGGTGCGCGATATCTGTCGCAGCCGCCACGCATCGTGCAGCGCCAGTGCCGCCAGCAGCACGAGCGCAGCCGCCGTCCAGCGTTGTGCCGAGATACGGCTCACTGCCACCGCCGGATCTCCAGGCAGCGCGCGGCCAGCAGCAGCAACACCGCCAGCAGCGCGGCGCCGTGGCCCCATGGTGCGAGCTCGCGCCGCGGGATCAGCTCGTCGTGCGCGATCGGCAGCTTCTCGAGGCGGTTCACGTCGTCGATGGCGTGCTGCAGCGCCTGCACGTCGGCCGCCTCGTAGGCGCGGTACGGCGTGGGCAGCCCCTGGAACCAGCGGTGCAGCATCATCTCGGGCACCGATTCGGCGGCCGCGGCGCTGTCGGCGGCCGCCGGCGTCAGGCCCGCGGCGTTGGGCGAGCGCAGGTAGAGCCAGTACACGCTGACGCGCAGCTTGCGCAGGCGGTGCGTCAGCCGCTCGCGCGTGTCGGGGTCGAGGCGGTCGCCGCCGTCGGACACCAGCATCACGATGCGCGAGCCGGTGTACGGCCGGTCCTCGAACGGATCGAGCGCGGCATCGAGCGCGCGCCCGATGTGGGTCTCCGACAAGCCGCGCCCCACGTTGCCCGCGGCGATGGCCGCCTGCACCGCCTCGGGCCGCTGCGTGAAATCGAGCACCCGCATCGGCAGCGTGCTGAACACCACCAGCGCGAACCGGTCGTCGGGTCGCTGCCGCGTGAACTCGGCCATCAGGCGGCGCGCCGCCTGCCCCTTGGACTCGCGCGACCGGATCTGCGTCATGTAGTAATCCAGTGCCTCGGGTCCGGTGCCGCGCGCGGCCGCCGGTGCCGGACGGTTGGCGGCAAAGCTCTGGTCCATGCTGCGGCTGCGATCGAGCACCAGCACGATCTCGGCGCCCTGCCCGATGCGCTCCACCGTGGTCTCGGGCCGGTGCGGCCCGGCCAGCGCCCACAACAACAGCGCCAACGCCAACGCCGCCGCCACGCGCAGCACCCAGCCCACCGCGCTCGACGCGGTGTCGCGCGGCGCCTGGGCCAGCCAGCCGTTGGACAGCGCCGGGCCCGACGAGCCCAGCAACGGCAAGGCGGCCAACGGCAGCAGCCACAGCAGCCACGGATCGTCGAAGCTCATCGCAGGCGACTTTCGTGCGGCACGGCAAAGCCGCGCTCGGCGCGGCTCTGGGAAAAGCCGCGCTCGGCGCGGCGCGGCGCAAAGCCGCGCTCGGCATCCGCGCAGCGCCGGCACAGCGCCACCAGCCAAGGCAGGTTGCGCGCCTCCTGTGCAGACCTGGCAAAGAACTCCTCGCGCGAGACCTGCAGAAACTGCGCGAGGTCCTCGCGCAGTGTCGCAAAGGCCGGACGCGCAGCCACGAAGCGATCCAGGCCGGACTCGAACAGCACCTCGCCGGCGCAGCGGTTCAGCGCATCGTGCACGGTCTTGCACGCCGCTCGCCACTGCGCGGCGCTGCCGTCCGGCGGCAGGCGTCGCAGTTGCCGCCATGCGCGCCCAAAGGGCTGGTGGCGCGCGGCGCGCCAGGGCGCGCCGAAATGCACCAGAGCCAACGCGCCCAACAACACCAGCGCCGCCACCGCGCAGGCCAGCAGGCGCAGTCGCGGTGCGCGGTCGTCGATCAACGGCGGCGCGCGGTCCGGCCGCAGATCGCCGAGACCGCGGCGCGGCGACACCGCTTCCGGCAGCAACGGCGCCACGGTGACCGGCCAGCCTTCGACCCGCAGCTCTTCGCTGCGCTGCGGTCCGATGAAGCGCAGGCGAAACGTCGGTGTCTCGAAGGTGCGCACCGACGTCGGCGAGATGAACACCTGGTACCGCAAGTGAAGCTCGTGGCGCCGCCCGTCGTCTTCGGCGTGCGAGCTCGCGATCACGCGGCGCAGTTCCAGCGCGCCGCCGCGTGCGCCGGCCCGCGGCAGCGAGCTCTCGTCGAGCTGCCAGCCCGCGCTCGCATGCACGGTGACGTGGCGCTCCACGGCGTCGCCGATCTGGTAGCCGAAGGCGCGCGGCTCGCCGGCCTCCACGCGGACCCCGGGGGTACGCGCGTCCTGGCCGTGCGCCAACGCCAAGACGGCACCGAGTGCAGCAACCGCCAGCGAGCGTGGGGGCTTCATCTCATGAAGTGACGCGTCACCGCGTCGGCATCGAACGCGCCCTCGATCCACAGCGGCGCCAGCCGCTGCGCCAGAAACAGCTGCAGCAGCGCCGCGCGGCGCGCCGCGTGGGCCGCGCGCCAGCGCTCGCGCAGCGCCGGGCGCCACCACAGCCAGCGGCGTTCGCCGCTCTCGGGCTCCTGCACCTGCGCCAGCGCGTGCGGCGCGCTCAACGCGAACTCCTCCGGCTGCCACAACACGACCGGCACCACGTCGTGCGCAGCCAGGCCGGCCAGCACGCGCGCCACCTCGGCCAGCGGCAGATGAAAGTCCGACAGCAGGAACAGCAGCGCGCGCCGCGCCGGCAGGTGGCGATGCGCATCGTGCAGGCCACGCGCCGAGCGCCCGCTCAAGCGCAGCGAGCGCAGCGCGGCCGCCAGCGCCAGGCCGGCGCCGCGCCGGCGCGTCTGCGGCAGCAGGAGGTCCTCGCGCACGCGCTCGTCGCAACCCACGAAGCCAAAGCTGTCGCCGTTGCGCGCCGCCGACCAGGCCAGGCTCGCGGTGAAATCGGCCAGCACGTCGAGCTTGCGCAGCGTGCCCTCGAAGCCCATGGACGCCGACAGGTCGGCCACCAGCGCCACCGGGATCGAGCGGCGCTCGCTCGACAGGCGCACCATCCATCCGCCCAGCGGGTCGCGCAGGCTGGCGTGCAGGTCGAGGCGCCTCGCGTCGGGCGCATCGTGCAGCGCGGCGTGGCCGCGAAACTCGAAGCCGCCGTCGCCGCTGCGGCTGCGGTGCGCGCCGGGGAACAAGCCGGCAGCCGCGCCGGCGATGCGGTAGTGCACCTCGCGGATCGGCTTCATCGTGCGTGCCACACGCTCAAGGCGCCGCCACCGCGGCCACGATGCCGGACATCAGACGCGGCACGAGCGCGGCGCGATGCAGCTCGTACACCGGCTGCAGGCACAGGCGGTGCGCGATCGCTTCGACGAACACCGACTGCACGTCTTCCGGCGTCACGTAGAGCCGGTTCTCGAGCCACGCCGCCGTGCGCGCGGCGCGCAGCAGCAGGCTCATGCCGCGCGGGCTGGCCCCGGCCAGCATCAGCTGCGCGGTGTCGACATCCGACAGCTTGACGCCGAACTCGTGCGGTGCCGCGCTGGCACGCCACAGCGACAGCGCGTAGGCCTGCAGCGTGTCCGACACCTGCACGCTGCGCTGGATGCGCTCGGCCAGGCCGTTGAGCTCGTGGTGCGGCAGCAGCCCCGGCGCCAGGTCGCCGAGCAAGCGCTCGGTGTCGTGGAAGCGCGGGTCGAACAACAGCGCGCGGCGCGCCGCATCGTCGGCCGGCGCGTCGATGGCGATCTCCAGCATGAAGCGGTCGCGCGCAGCGGCCGAGATCTCGAAGGTCTCTTCGCGCTCGACGCGGTTGCGGTCGGCGAACACCAGCAGGTGCGGAAAGGTGAACTGGCGGTTGAACGCCGACACGCAGCGCTCGGCCATGGCGCGCAGCAGCAAGGCGTGCACCTGCGGCCGGGCCCGGTTGATCTCGTTGAAGAAGAAGATCGCCAGCGCCTCGCCGTGGCCGATCAGCGGGCCGGGCTCCACCGCCGGACGTCCCTCCTCGCTGATGTAGGTGTGGTAGATCAAGTCGTTGGGCATCAGGTCGACCGTGCCCTCGATGCGCGCGAAGGCGCCGCCCAGCACGCGGGCGAAGGCGCGCAGCAAGGTGGTCTTGCCGACGCCGACATCGCCTTGCAGCAGCACGTGGCCGCGCGCGAAGACCGCCACGGTGACCAGCCGCAGGCTGCGGCGCAGGCCGACCACGGCCTTGCCCACCTCGTCCTCCAGCGTCAGCGCGCGCACCCGCCAGTCGGCCAGCAGCGCGTCGTTTCGATCCATCCACGTTCCTATGCTTTCGCGGCAACGGCAGCGCCATGCAAGAGCCGAGCCGATTCGGGCGCGTCACCGCGTGCCGCCACGCCGCGAGGCGGTGAAACACTGTGTCGCGAAGTGATTGACACGGAATCGGCGCACCTTGTCAAAGCGGCGCCGCCGCCGCTGGCAGAAGCGGCCCGCTCAGCGGCTTTCGGCCGGTACTTTCCCTATCCGTGCGATCCCTAGCCGGAGCGCCGCCACGCGGCGCCGCACTGGGCTGCGCGTCGCTGCGGCGCAGCTTGCGTCGAAGGCGCTCGCGGCATGCCGCCAACGGCAGGCGCAGAACTTGCGGTTCGGCCCTCACCGAGCCCCGGGTCGCGAGGCACTTGGTGCGGTTGTCACCGCGCGATCGGACTGCGGTCATTCAACAAGGAGACATCGATGCGACTTTCAAGGCACTTCCAAAGCCCCGCGTGGTTGCGCCTGGGGCTGGCCATCGTGGTGGCGCCCGGTGCGGCGCTGGCCAACGCCGACGTGGAGAAAAACGTCGCCAACGAGAAGAACTGGGCGATGCAGGCTGGCGACATGTACAACCAGCGCTACAGCAAGCTGAACCAGATCAACACGAGCAACGTCGGCAAGATGCAGGTGGCGTGGACCTTCTCCACCGGCGTGCTGCGCGGCCACGAAGGTTCGCCGCTGGTGATCGACGGCACGATGTACCTGCACTCGCCGTTCCCCAACAAGGTCTTTGCGATCGACCTCGACACGCAGAAGATCAAGTGGAAGTACGAGCCCAAGCAGGATCCGGCGGTGATCCCGCAGATGTGCTGCGACACCGTCAACCGCGGGCTGGCCTATGCCGAGGGCAAGGTGATCCTGCAGCAGGCCGACAGCATGCTGGTGGCGCTCGACGCGCAGACCGGCAAGAAGATCTGGGACGTGAAGAACGGCGATCCCAAGCTGGGTGCCGTCAACACCAATGCGCCGCATATCTTCAAGGACAAGGTGATCACCGGCATCTCGGGCGGCGAGTGGGGCGTGCGCGGCTTCATCGCGGCGTACAACCTGTCCGACGGCAAGCTGGCCTGGAAGGGCTACAGCGTCGGCCCCGACAACGAGATGCTGATCGACCCCCAGAAGACCATGACCTGGACCGACGGCGCGATGAAGCCGGTGGGCAAGGACTCGTCGCTCAAGACCTGGAAGGGCGACCAGTGGAAGATCGGCGGCGGCACCACCTGGGGCTGGTACAGCTACGACAAGGCGTTGAACCTGATGTACTACGGCACCGGCAACCCCAGCACCTGGAACCCGGCGCAGCGCCCCGGCGACAACAAGTGGTCGATGACCATCTTCGCGCGTGACGTCGACACCGGCATGGCCAAGTGGGTGTACCAGATGACCCCGTTCGACGAGTGGGACTTCGACGGCGTCAACGAGATGATCCTGGCCGACATCGACGTCAAGGGCAAGCCGACCAAGGCGCTGGTGCACTTTGACCGCAACGGCTTCGCCTACACAATGGACCGCGTCACCGGCGCGCTGCTGGTGGCCGAGAAGTACGACCCCAAGGTCAACTGGGCGACGCACGTCGACATGAAGACCGGCCGGCCGCAGGTGGTGGCCAAGTACAGCACGGCGAAGAACGGTCCTGACGTCAACACCAAGGGCGTCTGCCCGGCGGCGTTGGGCACCAAGGACCAGCAGCCGGCGTCGTACGACCCCGAAACCAAGCTGTTCTACGTGCCGACCAACCACGTCTGCATGGACTACGAGCCGTTCAAGGTGGAGTACACCGCGGGCCAGCCGTACGTGGGCGCCACGCTGTCGATGTTCCCGGCGCCGGGAAGCCACGGCGGCATGGGCAACTTCATCACCTGGAACGCCGGCACCGGCAAGATCGTGCAGAGCAAGCCCGAGAAGTTCTCGGTGTGGAGCGGCTCGCTCAACACAGCGGGCGGCCTGAGCTGCTACGGCACGCTCGAGGGTTACCTGAAGTGCGTGGACAAGAAGGACATCACCAAGGAACTGTTCAAGTTCAAGACGCCCTCGGGGATCATCGGCAACGTGTTCTCGTACGAGCACAAGGGCAAGCAGTACATCGGCGTGTTCTCCGGCATCGGCGGCTGGGCCGGCATCGGCATGGCGGCCGGCCTGGAGAAGGACACCGACGGCCTGGGCGCCGTGGGCGGCTATCGCGAGCTGAATCAGTACACCGAACTCGGTGGCTCGCTGACCGTCTTCACGTTGCCCAACTGAAGAACCGGAAAGCAGCAACGGGGGATGGTGCCGTCGGGCCCCGTCCCCCTTTTTCTTACGAGGAAGTCCCAACGATGATGGTGAAGAGACAGGTGTCCCTGCTGGCGCTGTTGGTCGCAGGAGCATGCCCTGCGGCGGCGGACGCGCCGCTGTACAAGGTGGTCGACGGCTACAAGGTCGACGCCAAGACGATGGAAGGTTTCCGCGCCTGGCGCGCCGCGGCCTGCGACCGCTGCCACGGCGCCAACCAGGAAGGGCTGGTCGGCCCGTCGCTGCTGGAGCGGATGAAGACATTGACCAAGGAAGAGTTCGTCAAGACCGTGCGCGACGGCCGGCTCGACAAGGGCATGCAGAGCTTCGGCAACAGCCCGATCGTGATGAGCAACATGGACAACCTGTACGCGTACCTGAAGGGCCGCTCCGACGGCGCGATCACGCGTGCCAAGGTGCAGCCGATGCCATGAAGCTCGTCCACGTCATCGCTGCAGCCGCCCTCGCGCTGGGCGCCGGCGCCGGCGGCGCGCAAGATGCGGCGCCGCGCAAGGCGTTGCGCGTGTGCCAGGATCCGAACAACCTGCCGTTCTCCAACACGCGCGGCGAAGGCATCGAGAACCGCATCGCCGAGGTGTTCGGCAAGGCGCTCGGCCTGCCGGTCACGTACTACTCGTTTCCGCAGCGCCTGGCGTTCATCCGCAACACGCTGCGCTACAAGCTGCCCGGGCAGGACTATCCGTGCGACATCGTGATGGGCGTGCCGGTGGGTTTTGACCAGGTCTCGGTCACCAAGCCGTACTACCGATCGACATACGCGTTGGTGTTTGCGCAGGGCCAGGGGCTCGATCAGGTGCGCAGCGCCGCCGACTTCCTGGCGCTCGATCGGGGCCAGCTCGCCAAGCTGCGCATCGGCGTGTACGACCGCAGCCCGGCGTCGGAGTGGCTCTCCAAGCACGGGCTCGAGGACAGCGGCGTGCCGTACAAGATCATGAACGCCGATCCCACCCAGTACCCGGGCGAGATCATCGAGAAGGACCTCGCGGGCGGCAAGCTCGACGCGGCCATCGTCTGGGGCCCGATCGCCGGTTATTTCGCCAAGCGCGTGCAGACGCCCCGCATGACCGTGGTGCCGTTGCCGTCCGAACCCGGCGTGCGCTTCGACTACCAGATGGCGATGGGCGTGCGCTACGGCGAACGCGAGTGGAAGCAGCAGGTCGAGTCGTTGATCGATTCGCAGCAGGCTGCGATCACCGCCATCTTGCGCGAGTACGGCGTGCCGCTGCTCGAGAATGTGGCCGCAACGTCTCAGCGCTGATGGCGCACCGCCCGTTCGGCTGCGCCGCGCCGCGCTGGCCTGCGCGCTTGTGTGGCCTTGTGCGCTGGGCGCCGCCAAGGACTACTCGCCGGCCGAGCAGGCGATCTTCATGGACAACCACCTCGCCAACGTGCGCCCGCCGGCCGCGCTGCACTACCGCTACGTCAAGGGTGGCTCGATGGAGCCGGGGTTCCAGGACCGCGTCACGCTCAAGCTGACGGCGCGCGACGACCGCAAATGCTGCAACGCGAGTGCCGAGTTTCTCAGCGGCGAGCGGCGCCTCGCGCTGCCCGAGGTGCAAGCGGCTGAAGGCAACCCGGTGCTGCTGTACTTCCTGGAGCGCGACATCCGCGAGATGAGCCGCCTCACCAAGGGGCAGCAGAACTACTTTCGCAAGCGCATCCGGATGGCCATCTACCGGTCCGCCGAGAAGCGCGAGCTGACGCTGCCGTACCGCGGCAGCCCGGTGGCCGCGCAGCAGTTCAGCATCACGCCCTATGTCGACGACCCGCTGCGCGAGCGGTTTGCCAAGCTGGTCGGCAAGCGCTACACCTTCACCTTGTCCGACGCCGTGCCCGGCGGGGTCTACGCCGTGAGAAGCCAGGTTGACGCCGAGGGCGGCGCGCCGCCGCTGTGGATCGAAGAGATGACGCTGCAATGAAGACCAAGACCTTGTCCGCCGCCGCCATCGCGTTGCTGGCCAGTGCCGCCGCCGCGGCCATGGCCAACGACTTTCCCACCGCCCAGCGTGTGATCTACGTGCAGGACTGCGTCAAGAACAACCCGGGGCCGCACTACGAGATGATCAACAAGTGCTCCTGCGCGCTCGATGCGCTGGCGCGCGAAGTCAAGTACGACGAATACGTGACGATGAGCACCATCGTCAACGCGATGAGCATCGGCGGCGAACGCGGCAACGACCTGCGCGACAACGAGACGCTCAAGCCGCAGATCAAGCGCTACCGCGAGCTGCAGTCGCAGGCCTACAAGAGCTGCTTCATCACGCAGAGATGACATGGCCTGGCACGTTCGCGCGTTCATCGGTGCTGCCGCGGTTGCGGCCGCACAGGTGGCGGGCGCGGCGCCGCAGCAGCCCACCGACGATCCGCAGGCCAGCCCGGTGTGGCAGAAGGTGCAGGCCAGCCTGTTCGAGGGCCGCCCGGTCCAGGCTGCGCCCGCGGGCCTGCTGACGCTCGAGGTGCCTTCGCGCGCCACCGATGCCGCCGTGGTGCCGGTGGCGATCCGTGCGCGGCTGCCGGCCGGCAGCGCACATCACGTGTCGCGCCTGTACCTGCTGATCGACGCCAATCCGTCGCCGATCTCGGCGGTGTTCCAGCTCTCGCCGCGCAGCGGCCGCGCCGAGGTGGAGACGCGCGTGCGCGTGGACGACTACTCGTTCGTGCGCGCCATCGCCGAAACCAGCGACGGCCAGCTCTACGGCGTGGTGCGCTTCGTCAAAGCCTCGGGCGGCTGCTCGGCGCCCGCCGGCACCGACGCGCGCGCCGCCGAAGCCACGCTCGGACAGATGAGCTTGCGCGTCGACGGCGACTTGAACGGCGCGCTGCCCGTGCTGGCGCAGCTGGCGATCAAGCACCCGAACCATTCCGGTCTGGCGATGGACCAGGCCACGCGGCAGTTCACGCCGGCGCACTACGTGCGCAAGGTGGAGGTCACTTACCGGGGCGAGCCGGTGTTCGCGGCCGACGTCGATTTTTCGATCAGCGAGAACCCGAACTTCCGCTTCTACTTCTTGCCGCGCGGTGCGGGCGAGCTGCGCGCCACGGTGGTCGATTCACACGACCGGCGTTTCGCCGCGGTGCAGACGCTGAACGACCGTGCGCGATGAAACCGTCGCGCGCCGGGTGGTGTTGGGCGCGCTGGGTGCCGTCCTGGGCGGCTGCGCCGCCGCGCAACCGGCACACCCTGTCACGCCTGTGGCACTGGCCCCCGGCGTCTACGCGGTGCACGGCAGCCCGGGTGCGGCCGACACCGGCAACCTCGGCCGCATCGGCAACGCCGGATTCATCGTCGGGCCGCGCGGCGTGGTGGCGATCGACACCGGCACCTCCCACGCACACGGCCAGACGCTGCTGGCCGCGATCGCGCGCGTCACCGATCTACCGGTGCGCGTGGCACTGGTCAGTCACGTGCGGCCCGAGTTCCTCTTTGGCGGCTCGGCGTTCCGCGAGCGCGGCATCCCGGTGCGCATGCACCGCCGCAGCGCCGGCCTGATGGCCTCGCGCTGCAAGACCTGCCTCGACGACCTGCGCCGCACCGTCGGCGAAGGCCCGATGCGCGGCACCGCGTTGTACGACGCCGACGAGGTGTTCGACGCGACGCACGGTCTCGACGCGATCGGCCGGCCGGTGCGCGTGCTGCACTTCGGCCACTCCAGCGGTCCGGGCGATATCGCGGTGCTCGACGAGGCCGCCGGCGTGCTGTTTGCCGGCGGGCTGCTCGACGCACGGCGCATCCCCGACATCCAGGACAGCGACCTGCCGGGATGGAAGCGGGCGCTGCAGGCGCTGCGCGACCTCGGACCGCGCACCGTGGTGCCCGGCCACGGGGCCAGCGCGTCGCCGCAACTCATCGACGGCGTGGAGCGCTACCTTGAGCAACTGGAGGTGCGTGTGCGCGCGATGGTGGCGGCCGGCGACTCGCTGCTCGGTGCGGCCGATGCGGTGGAGCTGCCGGAATTCGACACCTGGGACCAGTACGACACGATCCACCGCCGCAACGTGTCGATCGCGTTCTTGCGCTTCGAGCGCGACCTGCTCTTCAAGGGAGGAGAGACATGAAAGCCCCGCGCTCACTTTCTTTTTTCGAGGCGGCTCGGCGCAGACTGACGATGGCATCGGATCGACGCCGATTTCTCGCGGGCCTGGCCGCAACCGCCGGCGTGCCCGCCTGGGCCGCGCCCGGCGGCCTGCCTTCGGCGGAACACGATGCGTCGTCGCCGGAGTGGGAGCGATTGACCCGCGCGCTGTTTGCCGGCCGCGCGCTCCGGCAGGGCCAGGCCGTGGTGCAGCTCGCCGCACCGCTGCGCGCGGCCTACGGCGCCTCGGTGCCCGTGAAGGTGACCTCCAAGCTGCCGCAACGGCCCGATCTGCACGTGCGCAAGCTCTACCTGGTGGTCGACAAGAACCCGTCGCCGCTGGCCGCGGTGCTCGACCTCACCACCGAGGTCGGCCAGGCCGATTTCGAGACCCGGCTGCGTGTCGACGAATACAGCCACGTGCGCGTGGTGAGCGAGTTGTCCAACGGCGAGCTGCACACCGACTCGCGCTACGTCAAGACCAGCGGCGGCTGCTCGGCGCCACCGAACCGCGACGCGCTGCACCTGATCGGCAAGACCGTGCTGCGCGTGAACGGCGAGCTGCGCATCGGGCAGCCGATGCCGGCCGACGTGACCGTGGTGCATCCCAACGACACCGGCTTCGAGCTGAACCAGGTCACCGTGATGTTCATCCCGCCGCACTTCGTGCGCTCGATCCGCGTCAGCTATGCGCAGCGCAAGGTGTTCGATGCGGAGCTGGACTTCTCGGTGAGCGAGAACCCGACGCTGCGCTTTCACTTCGTGCCGCACGGCCGCGGCGAGCTGCGCGCCGAGGTGACCGACTCGAAGGACGGCCAGTACGTCGGTACCTTGGCGTTGGGCTGACGATGCGCCGCGTGTGCGCGCTGGTGGTGGCCGCATGGCTGTGCGGCATGCCGGTTGCGGTGGGCGCCGCGTTTCCCGACGCCTACCACCCGACGCCGGTGCAGGCGGCTGGCGTGCCGCAGCGCCATGAGTTCGACCTCACGCCGGCGCTGCAGCGCGCACAGCACGAGCGCAAGCGCCTGTACGTCTACCTCGGCGCCAGCGACTGCCCCTACTGCCGCCGCTACGAGGCCTTTCTGCAACGGCATGCCGACCAGCTGGTGCCGCACTTTGCGAAGGATTACTTGGTGGTCGACCTGCGCAGCAGCCTGTCGGTAACGGCCGACAAGCTGTACTTCCGCATCGGCGACAAGAGCCTGCGCTACGTCGAGTTCATGCGCTCGATCGGCGACGAGCGCGAGCGCCTGCTGGTGTACCCCAGTGTGTGGCTGTTCGACGGCCACGCCAAGCCGCTGATGCAGATGCCGGCCGGCACGGGCACGTTCGAGACCGTGCCCGAGCAGTTGGAGATCCTGCGGTTGCAGCAGTAAATGTGGCGGGCCAGTGCTAAGCGAGCAAAGCCGTGGCATGCCTCGAAGAACACCACGAGCGTCTCAGCGCGGTGGGCGGTATCCGGGGTGGGCGACTTGTGGGGCGGCGAGGAGCGGAACGCAGAGAGGGGAAGTCCGGACCCGCAGGGACCGGACCGGCGAGAAGCCATGAGGCCGAGCCCGGACACGAACAGTCCAGTGGACTGTTCGTGCCTGGCGAGGGGCCGGGACCCCTGGCCCGGCGCGGCCTGCAAGGCGTGGCCCGTTCAGGGCCGCTGCGAGCGGCATCGCAGCCGCCCTCTCGGAGTGAGCACCGCAGCGCAGTCGGCCTGCAAGGCCGACCGACCCAGTAGGAGCCCGCCCCGGGTACCGCCCGCCGCGCCGCGCCAACACCGGCACGCGTGCGTCAGCCGACATCAGAAGCAAGAGCCGCAAGGCGCAACGACTCGGCACGCTCCCGAAACACCAACGGCTGTACGGTGATGCGGGGCGCTGTCGATGCCTCGGCGCGCTGCACAGCCTCCAGCACGCTCGCGTGGTGCGGGCTCTTGCTGCACACCGGATCGGCCGCCGCCGGGTCGTGTGCGATCAGATAGGCCTGGCAGCGGCAGCCGCCGAGGTCGCGCTCCTTGTGCTCGCAGCTCGCGCACGGCTCTTTCATCCAGCCGGTGCCGCGGTAGCGATTGAACCCTTCGGAGTCGAACCAGATGTCGCGCAGGCTGTGCTCGCGCACGTTCGGGAACGCGAGCCCGGGCAACATGCGGGCCGTGTGGCACGGCAGCGCGGTGCCGTCGGGCGTCACGGTGATGAACATGCTGCCCCAGCCGTTGACGCAGCGCTTGGGCGTGCCCTCGTGGTAGTCAGGTGCCACGAAGAAGATGCGCACGCGCTGGCCGAGCCGGGCGCGCCAGGCGTCGGTCACCGCCTCGGCACGGCGCAGCTGCTCGCGCGTGGGCAGCAGGTGATCGCGGTTGACGAAGGCCCACGAGTAGTACTGCGTGTTGGCCAGCTCGATGTACTCGGCGCCCAGTTCGACAGCCATGCCGATGATCTGATCGATGTGGTCGATGTTGAGACGGTGGATGACCACGTTCATCACCATCGGCCAGCCCTGATCCTTGATCATGCGCGCGACGCGATTCTTCAGCTCGAAGGTCTTGGTGTGCGACAGGAAGTCGTTGACCTCGCGCGTGGAGTCCTGGAACGACAGCTGCACGTGGTCGAGGCCGGCCGCCTTCAGGGCGGCCGCACGCTGCGGCGTGAGGCCGACACCCGAAGTCAGCAGGTTGGTGTAGTAGCCCAGGCGGCGCGCCTCGGCCACCAGGAGCTCGAGGTCGTCGCGCTGAAGCGGCTCGCCGCCGGAGAAGCCGCATTGCACGGCGCCGAGTTCGCGGCCTTGCTGCAGCACGCGCAGCCAGTCGTCGGTGCCGATCTCGGCGCTCTGCGCCGCAAAGTCCACCGGGTTGTAGCAGAACGCGCAGTGCAGCGGGCAGCGGTAGGTGACCTCGGCCAACAGCCACAGCGGCGGACCGATTGTCATCGTGTCACTCCCAGACCAACCATCGCTGCGCGCCGGCCATCGCGATGAATCCGAGCACGTCGGATTCGAGCCCTTGGGCCGCAAACGCCTGCTCGAGGTCGGCCACGATCGCCGCCACGCTGCGCTGGCCGTCGCAGCGTTTCATGATCTCGCCGGCGCTGCCGTTGAGCTTGACCATGCCTTCGGGATACAGCAGCACGTGGCAATCCTGCGTCGGCTCCCACTGCAGCCGAAAGCCGTTGCCCACACGCGGCTGGCTCGCCAGGCTGGGAGCGGCGCTCGTATCTGCACCCCTGGCGCTTCGCGCCTCCCCGCCGAGCGGGGGCTGAGCCCCTTCGGGCGGCCGGGCGGGGCTCACGCCGTCACCCCGTAACGCAGCGCCATCGCATCGTTCATCGCCCACAGGATGTCGAGCTTGAACTGCAGCACCTCGAGCGCGCGCTCCTGCTGCGGCCGCGTGGTGAAGTGATCGAGCGTGATCTGCAGCCCCTGCTCGACGTCGCGCCGCGCCTGGCTGACGCGGTTGCGGAAGTACGCCAGCCCGTCGGGCTCGATCCACGGGTAGTGCTCGGGCCAGCTGGCCAGCCGCTGCTTGTGGATCTCCGGCGCGAACAGCTCGGTGAGCGACGAGCACACGGCCTCCTGCCACGGCGCGCGGCGCGCGAAGTTGACATAGGCATCCACCGCAAAACGCAGCGCCGGGATCACGTGGCGCTGGTCCAGCACCTCGTTGCGCGTCAGCCCCACCGCCACGGCGAGGCGCAGCCACGCTTCGATGCCGCCATCGTCGCGCACGCCGCCCAGCTCGAATCCATCGTGGTCGAGGATGCGCTGCACCCAGCCGCGGCGCACCTCGCGATCGGGGCAGTTGGACAGCACCGCGGCGTCCTTCACCGGAATCGCGATCTGGTAGCAGAAGCGATTGGCCACCCAGCCGCGGATCTGCTCTGGCGTGGCCTGGCCGCCGTTGAGCATCCGGTTGAACGGATGGTGGATGTGATACGACTTGCCGCGCTCGCGCAGCTGCGCTTCGAACTCGGTTCTCGACCAGGCGGGTGCAGTCATCATCATGCGGACCGGCGCGCGCTCACAGCTCGATCGTCATGCCATCCTCGCAGACCTCGATCGCGTGCCGCGCGAGCGTGGCGCGTTCGATCGAATCCTCGTCGAGGATCGGGTTGGTGTTGTTCACGTGGATCAACAGCCGCCGCGTGCGCGCGGGCAGGCGATCGAGCCATTCGATCATCCCGCCGTGCCCGCTTTGCGGCAGGTGGCCGATGTCGCGCGCGCTCTTGCGCGACAGGCCCAGGCGCGGCATCTCGTCGTCGGTGAAGAACGTGCCGTCCACCAGCACCGCGTCGGCACCGCACATCGTGTCGAACAGCGCCGGCGTCATCTCCCCAAGGCCCGGCGCGTAAAAGATCGAGCGACCGCGCGCGCGGTCGGCGATCAACACGCCGATGTTGTCGCCCGGCGTCGGCGCATCACGGTGCGGCGAATACGGCGCCGCCTTGCTGGCCAGCGCGAACGCGCGCAGCTCGATGCCCGCCACGCCGGGGATCACGAACGGCGTGCCGTCGGGCTCGATGCGCCGGCGCTCCACGCCACAGTAGTGTTGCAGCACGCGCAGCACCGGGTTGCCTTGCGTCAGGTCTTCAGCCACCGCGTCGGTGCACCACAGCGGCAACGCGCTGCCGCGCTCGCGCAGCATGAACAGCCCGGTGGCATGATCGACCTGCCCGTCGATCAGCACCACGCCGGCAATCGCCGTGTCGCGCACCGCGCGTCCGGGCTGCAGAGACGGGTTCGCGCGGATCTGCTGCAGGATGTCGGGCGAGGCATTGAACAGCACGCCATCGGCTTGACCGTCAGCGCGCACAAAGATCGACGATTGCGTGCGCGGCTTGGCCCGCACGCTGCCGCTGCGCACGCCAGCGCAGTTGCGGCAGTTGCAGTTCCACTGCGGAAAGCCGCCACCGGCCGCGGAACCGAGGATGGTGATCTGCATTCGGCGGTCGGCGGCGCCGGACCGTTAGTCGGTGCCGGGCCGCCCCATGCCGACTGCTCCCTCTCGGGGGAAAGCGGGCGCAGCGAGCAAGGGGGCCTCTTGATCAGCGCGCTGCGACGTACAGGGTGATCTCGAAACCGAAGCGGATGTCGGTCGCGGCTGGTGTTTGCCAAACCATGAACAGTCTCCTTGGCTTAGTGACACACCCACCAGACGGCAGGCGCGGGGAAACAGGACTCCCGGCCCCAGATTCGCGCAGTGCGCGGCGTTCGCAAAGCCCCCGCGACATGATTCGAGCCTCATGAATTTCATGATTTCGCGGCCGACTCGTATCGATACCATTCGCCGGATGAGTTTCTCCCGACGCTCGTTTGGGTCACTCGAGGCGATTGCGCGGCGCGGCGGGCGCTACCCGGGGCGGGCTCCTACTGGGTCGGTCGGCCTTGCAGGCCGACTGCGCTGCGGTGCTCCCATCACAAGGGCGGCTGCGATGCCGCTCGCAGCGGCGCTGGACGCGCCGCTGCTTCATGGCTTCTCGCCGGTCCGGCGCTCAAAGCGCGCCGGACTCCCCCTTGTGCTGGTCCGCTCCTCGCCGCCCCACAAGTCGCCCACCCCGGGTACCGCCCACCGCGCAGAGACGCTCGCGGTCTTTGTCGATGCATGCCACCGATGTGCCGGCAAAGCCGGGGTCGGGTGTGCGCCGGTAGCGACATCTGCGGCGCCGAGGAACGGAAGACTCGCGGCCGCGCGCGCGCATCGCGCGCTTCAACTTCTGACTCGCGTCGACTGTTCGACCATAGCGAACGAAGTGAGCGGAGGGAGTTTCGACGCGGGCCGTGAGTCTGAGTACCGCAGGGGACCCCTCGCGCAGCGAGGGGCTGCCGCAGCCGAGCGCCGGCGCACACCCGGCCGCGGCTTTGCTCGCTCGGTCTCGACCGCATCTCATGGGACGCGGAACACGCGAGGCGCAATGCAGCAATGACATGACCCTGCGACTCAAGATCAACCTCATCGTCGCCGCGTTGACGCTGCTGTTCGTGGCCGCCGTCGTGTCGCTGCAGCTGACCAACATGCGCGACTCGGTGGCCGAAGAGACGGTGGCTGCCAACCGCGTGGCCGCGCAGTTGCTCAACCGCACCGCCTGGCTGCATGCGGCGCAGGGCACGCAGGCGATGCAGGCTTTTCTGCAGGGCGTGGGCCGGGTGCGTTCCAACGAGATCACGCTGCTCGATGCCGGCGGCGCGGAGCTGTACCGCTCGCCGCCCTCGCCGTACAAGTCGGGCCGCGACGCGCCCGAGTGGTTCGAGTCGCTGATCTCGCCGCAGGCCTCGGTGCAGTCGATCGAGTTCCCTGATGGCAAGCTGGTGGTGCGCGCCAACGCGTCGCGCGCGGTGCTCGACGCCTGGGACAACCTGCTGCAGCTCGTGGTGGGCTCGGCGCTGCTGCTGGTGCTGGTCAGCGCGCTGGTGTTCTGGCAGGTGGGCCGCACCGTGCGGCCGTTCGGGCAGATCGTCGACGCGCTCAACCGCATGCAAGGCGGCCGCTTCGACACCGCGCTGCCGGCGTTGCCGGGGCGCGAGGCAGCGGCGATCGGCGCGGCGTTCAACCGCATGGTGGGCGAGCTGCAGAACCACATCGAGACCGAGCGCCGCGCGGTGCGCGCCGAGACCCAGCTCTCCGACAGCCGCGAGCTGTCGCGCTGGATCGACCAGCATGTGGAGCAGGAGCGGCACCTGATCGCGCGCGAGTTGCACGACGAGCTTGGCCAGTCGGTGATCGCAATGCGCAGCGTGGCGCTGTCGATCGCCCAGCGGCTCGCGTCCAAGGATCCGCACAACGCGCAGGCGGCGCGCCTGATCGCCGAGGAATCGTCGCGCTTGTACGACGCAATGCACGGCATCATCCCGCGCCTGACACCGCTGGTGCTCGACAGCTTCGGGCTGGCCGAAGCGCTCGACGACCTGGCCGAACGCACGCGGCGCAACCACTCCGGCGTCGTGGTGGACCTGAAGATCGATCTGGCCGGTGCTGCGCTGCCCAACGAGACCGCGCTGGCGCTGTACCGCGCCGCGCAGGAAGGCATCACCAATGCGCTGGCCCATGGGCAGGCGCAGCGGCTCGCCCTCAGCGTGGCCACACAGGCGGGCCGCGTCGAGCTGGAGTTGCGCGACGACGGCCGCGGCCTGCCGGCCGACGGCACGCCGCGCAGCGGCCACTACGGCTTGCGCTGGCTCGAGGAGCGCGTGCAAGGCTTGAACGGCAGCGTGCAGCTGCACAATGCGACGCCGCGCGGCGTGAGCCTGCGCGTGAGCGTGCCGCTGGCAGCCGCGCCGGCGGTGAGTGCATGAGCGGCCAGACGAAGGAACACGCGTGATTCGCGTGATGCTGGTCGACGACCATGCGCTGGTGCGCATGGGCTTTCGCATGCTGCTGGCCGACGCGCAGGTCGACGTGGTGGCCGAGTTCGACGACGGCGAGCAGGCCTGCGCCGAATACGCGCGCGTCAAGCCCGACGTGGTGGTGATGGACCTGTCGATGCCCGGCATGGGCGGCCTCGAGGCGGTGCGCCGGCTGCTGGCGCAGGATCCCAAGGCGCGCATCCTGGCGCTGTCGGCGCACGAAGACACCGCGCATCCGCAGCGTGTGCTGCGCGCCGGCGCGCTGGGCTACCTCACCAAGCGCAGCGCGCCCGATGCGCTGATCGCCGCGGTGAGCGCGGTCGCGGCGCACCAGGCCTATGTCGACAGCCAGACCGCCCAGCGCCTGGCCATGGCACAGGTCAAGGGCGACACCAGCCCGGCCCAGAGCCTGAGCGAGCGCGAGTTCTCGGTCTTCATCCAGCTCGCGCGCGGTCAGAGCGTGGCGCAGATTGCCGAGAACCTGAAGCTCTCGCCCAGCACGGTGGGCACCCACCTGTACCACGTGAAGCAGAAACTCGGCGCCAGCAACCAGTCGGAACTCACGCTGGTGGCGCTGCAGTGGGGGCTGATCCAGATTTAGACGATGAATCCCTAGCTTATGCACGCGCGCGCCTGAACCGCCTTGCCGATAGTGCAGACGTAGAGTGACGGCGGTCGGCGCTTGGCTCCCGTTGTCGCAGGGTTTCACGAGCGGGGGTGCGCAATGCGGTGGCTACGAACGACAGTGATGGTTGCAGCGTGCGCCGCCGCATCGATGGCCCAGGCCAACGACATCATCGACGTGCTGCACCAGTCGGCGCAGCGGCGGCTCGATGCGATGACGCTGGCGGCCGACGGGCCGCGGGCCCAGGCGGTGCGCGAGAGCTTCGAGCGACTGCGCGGCATGGTGGCCCACGACACCGTGGTGGAGCTGCGCGTCGTCACCGGCGCGCCGGTGGCCGAGACCCTCGATGGACGGGTGATCGTCGCCAACGAGTCGCTCGCCGATGCGCCCGAAGGGGTGCGGCTGTTTGTGCTGGCTCACGAGCTGGGCCACGTGCAGCAAGGCCATTGGCGCCAGGTGGGCGACCTGTACAAACGATTCGTGCCCGGTGAGGTGGTGCAGGAAGCCACCGACCGCGTGGCCGGGCCGCTGGGCCGTGCCGCATCGCAGCAAGCGCACCGGCACGAGTTCGAAGCCGATGCGTTTGCGTTGCACGCCCTGCGCAAGCTGGGCCTCACGGCCGACGAGGCGTTTGCGGCGCTGCGCCATCAGGGCATGCAGCAAGACACCGCCACGCATCCGGCCACGCGCAAGCGCCTGGCTTCCCTGCGCGCCGCCGAAGCCGGAGAGTCGCCCGAGCCGGTGAGCAACCGCGACTGAAACTCGCGCGCGGCGTCAAGCCGCGCTGGGGCCGCGGCCGCCGCAGCCGCTCTCAGCGCACCAGGACCCACTCGCCTTTGCCGTCGACCGCCAGGTCGCCCAGGTGCCGATCGATGCGGCGCGCCGGCAGGCCGCCAAACGGGCCGCCGTGGCGCGCCAGGTCGCGTGCCAGCAACTGCCAGAACACCGGCGCGTCGGCCAAAGCCGGCACGAAGGTCGGTGGCGGTGTGGGCGCCGGGCCGGCGAACACCACGCTGCCGCGACGCATCGCGTATCCCGCGTGCGCGCCGCAACGCCCGCCGATGGCGATCGTGCCGGCCACCAGCCGCGACGCGGCGAAGTCGCCGGCATCGCCGAACACCACCACGGTGCCGCGCCGCATGCGGTCGCCCAGCCGGGCGCCGGCGCGGCCGCGCACCACCAGGGTTCCGCCGCGCATGCCGTCCATGCTGCCGGGCAAGGTGCCGGCGGCAAAGTCGCCGGCATCGCCTTCGATGGTCAACGTGCCGCCGGCCATCTCGCACGCCGCCAGCGCGCCGGCATGGCCCCACACCGTGAGCTCGCCGCCGGTCATGCACGCGCCGGTGTAGTCGCCGGCCGCACCGTCGACGATCAGACGCCCGCCGTCCATCTGCCAGCCGATGCGGTCGCAGCGCGCGAGATCGCCTTCGAGCACCAGGCTGTCGTCGTTGCGCGGCGCGACGCCGAAGAACTCGGCCAGCGGCAGCAGGCGGTTGCCGTGACCGACCGGCAGGCGTTCGAGCGCCGCCGTGCGCATCGCCGCGAGCGCCGACGGCGTGACGCCGCGCAGATCGACACGCAGCGTCGGCGCCTGCCGCAGCCGCAAGGTCCAGCCGGTCATGGCGTGGCCTCGGCGAGCAGCTGGTGCAGGTGAAAGTGATACGGCCCGAGCTTGCCGCCGTAGTTGCCGGCCGAGATGCGCAACAGGCCGCGGGCCGCGCCGAGCGCGATGCCGGCCCGCAGGCCGGCGCGCATCGCAGTACCGACATCGGCCTCGGTCAAGCCGTCGATCACGATCTCGAGCACGCATCGGGTCTCGGCCGTGAGACGGCTCTCGACCAGGCCGTACAGGCCGGGGCAGAACGCGTCGTTGGTCGACGCGCCGAGCGACGCGTACTTGCTGCCGACCTTGGAGCCCGAGCGCACGACGCCGCCGGGAAACGGCAGGATCACGTTGGGCAGGCGCTGCATCTCGGCCACCGCGGCGCTCGCGGCCGCGAGCGCGCTGTCGGTGTCGCGCGCCAGCAGCAGCAGGTTGCCGCCGCCCACGGCCTTGACCACCGCGGTGGTCTCCTGCGCCACGAACTCACCGTCCATCACCGGCACGCGCCAGTAGCGCACGCCGCCGATCGCCTTGGAGATCTGCCAGCCGTCGCCAAAGAAGCGCAGGTTCTTGCCGAGCGCGACCGCTTCACCATCGGCCAAACCTGCAAAGACCGCCGTGGTGGGACACGTCAGCACACACTGCCCGACGCGCCGTTCGATCTGCTTGGCCAGCTCCTTGCCCGACATCGCGAACAGCAGCACCGCGAGGCCGGGCCGGCCATCGGGCGTGTGCTCGGGACTCAGCTCGGTTTCGATGCCGGCCTCGCAGCCACAGCCGATCACCGAGGTCGCGAATCCGGTGGCGGCCAGCGCCGCGTGGCGTGCCCACTGGAGCGTGTGCGCCGTGATCAACAGTCGCGTCGCCTTCATCGGGAAGGCTTCGGCGAAGGTGTCGTCGACGACCACGCCGTTGTGCGTCATGACGCACCCGCCAAGCAGGCCGCCGGCAGCAGCCGGCCGCCGTTGCAGCACCGGCACAGCTCGTCGCGGCCGATCGCCACGCGATCGAAGCCGATCGAGCCGTGCTCGCTCCAGTGGCGGCGCAGCGTCTTTTCGATCGCGCGGTCATAGCCCGGCTCGACGAAGTGCGTGCCGCCCACCGGCGTGGCGGTGATGCGGCCGTCGCGCGCGACGCGCGTGCCGTCCTTGAACACGTGGACCGGCGTCGCGAACATCGCCTGGCGATCGGGCTGGTCGCGGTACAGCGCGATGTCGGCCGCCGCGCCCACGCCCAGGTGCCCGCGCTCGCGCAGGCCGAGCAATCGCGCCGGCGCGGCGCGCGTCATGACGGCGATCTCGTCGAGCGTGAGTTCGCGGGGGATCGAGCGCAGCGCGCTGTTGGCCGCCACCTCAGGATGCAGCCGCGCGAGTTGCTCCTCGCGAAACGAGCGGTCCATCAGCAGGCGGATCAGGTGCGGGTAGCTGGTGAACGGGCCGCCGTTGGGGTGGTCGGTGGTCAGCACCACCTGCCACGGGTTCTTCACCAGCAGGAAGATCTCCAGCCCGATCGCCCACTGCAGCGCGTTGACGTAGCTCTGCTCGCGGTAGCGAAACGGCACCACGCCGCATCCGGCCGTGCACTCGATGTCGGCGCCCACCCATTTGCGCGGGTGGCCGAGGCCCGACTGCGCATGCTGGCGCATCGTGTCGCCCGAGGCGGTGACGGTCTGGCCGAACACGATCTGGCCGACGTCGATGCTGATCTGCGGGTTGGCGTTCACCGCCTCGGCGAGCTGCAGCGCGGCCGATGAGAACCTCTTCGGCCCTTCGGTGCCGTAGCTGTGGAACTGCACGTGCGTGAGGTGTGCCGGCAGCCCCTCGAGCGCGGCGATGGTCTGCAGCGTGGATTCGATGTTGCCGGCCACGCCGAGGTTGCTGCCGTGGATGTGCAGCGGGTGCGGCACGCCGAGCTCGTGCAACGCGCGCGCCAGCGTGTGCACCACCTGGCGCGGCGTGACCTGCCAGCGCACGTGCGGCTCGTCCACGTCGAGCTTGCGCTGGTTGAACTTGAAGGCCGAGATGCCGCCCGGGTTGACCACCTTCACGCCCATCGCCTTGCTGGCGTGGATGCTCCACGCCACGCAGTCGCGCAGCTGCTCGAAGTTGCGCGTTGCGGGGCCGCCTTCGGCCAGCAGTTGCAGGAACAGCTCGTCGTTGCCCAGCATCACGTAGGCGCCGTGGTCGAGCACCGGCACGTCGCCCATCTCCATGTGGGCATGGCGCGCGTTGCTCGCCACCATCGCCGGCTCGAAGGCGGCCGTGTAGCCCATCTCGATGTAGCGATAGCCGGTGGCCAGCGTGCCGGGCGTGCAGCGGCCGCACGAGGGCAGTTCCAGCGCGTTGATCGGCAGCGGCGACGGGTCGGCTGCGTCGCGATGGTCCTCGGCCATCAGCAAACGCGCAAGGTTGACCTTGCCGCCGCCGATGTGGGTGTGCAGATCGATGCCGCCGGCCATCGCGATGCAGCCCTCGGCGTCGACCACCTCGTCCCACGTGTCGCCCGGCGCGGCTTCAACGACATGACCGTCACGCACGGCGAGCTCGCGCAGCGACGTGCCGGGGTTCGCCGGATCGACGATGCGCGCGCCGCGCAGCAACAGGCTGCTCATGTGCCGAGCGCGCGCAGCGCCTGCAACAAACGCTGCGCCACGTCGGCCACGTTGGGCAGCGAATCGGGCCGCACGGCGGCCAGCGGCATCAGCACCGTGCCGTCGGTGCGGAACACATGGCCGTCGACCCCGATGCCGGGCGTGGCCACCGGGATGAACACCGCATCGCGGCGCGCGCCCGCCGGGCCTTGGGCCGGGTGCCCGAGCAGCACCAGCGGCAGCGTGCCCGGCGGCGGCACCGCGGATGCATCGAACGATGAGACCCACAGCAGCAGATCGACGGCCGCGCCCTCGAGCAGCCGCGTGCTGCCGAACACGAGCGGTTCGTGCTCCAGCCCGCGCGGGCCGGCGCGCGAACGCAGCGGCAGGCCCGACAGCCAGGTGAACACCTGGTTGGCGGTGGCCGCACCGTTGCCGCCGTCGAGCCACAGCGCTGCGGCGCGCGTGCCGGCGTTGAGCCGGCCGATCAGGCGGTGCACCGACTCGACGATCAGCGCCCCGTGCGCCGGCAGGTGCGACGGCGCGCCGATCAGCACCGCGTAGCGCGCTCGGCGCAGGCGTTCGGCCAGCGCCTGCAACGCCGGCGGCGCGGCGCTGGCGGCCGGCCGCGCCAGCGCGGTGTGCAGCGCAGCCAGTGTCGAGAACAGGTCACCCTCGGGCTCGATCGACTCCACCGTCACGCCGTGGCCCGCCCATGCGGCCAGCATCCCGGCATCGCCGGCGCGCGGATGCAGAACGACGACGTGGCGCGCCGGAACCTGGGCCTCGCCGATGCCGCAGCGCTGCGCCAGCAGCGGCGCCACGTCGGTGGGCAGGCTGCCGATGAAGACCATCAGGTCGGCGCGCGTGCGCACCTCGGACAGCGTGGTGGTGAACTGGCCGCGGTCCTGCAGCGCCCGCAGCGTGTGCATCAGCGCGTCGCCGCCCGCGGCATCGCAGATGGCACCGCAGGCGCAGGCCAGCGGATACAACGCGCGCGCACCGGCCACGTCGATGCCCAGCCCGGCAAACAACGGCTGGCAGCTCGCCGCCAGCCGCTGCGCGGCCGCGGCGATGGCCTCGTCGAGCGTGGCGCTGGCGCCATCCACCGTCGGCGCTGGCGGCTCGGTGCGCGAAGTGAAGCGCTCCAGCCCGCGCCGCGCGCGCGTGCAGTCGCCACCTTGCAGCACCAGCGGCTCGTCGCCCTGCCCCACCCGCACCGCGAGGTGGTCGCAGGCCAGCGCGCAGAAAGGACAGACCCATCCCGCCATAGACGGCGATGCCTCGTTCATGGGCGTGCCGGACGCAAGCGATGTGCCACGCGCTGCGCAACCGCAATGTCAGGTCATCAGGACAGAATTGCCACACTGTGTCGCAAAACCGGCCGTGCCGGCCCCCGCCGGGGCCATGGCACGAAACGTGATGCGGTCTCGGGCGTGAAAGCTCACGCTCGCGCATCGCCTGCCGGCGGCAGCTTGCCGTCGTGCAGCGCGCTGGCCACCAACCAGGCATACGCGCCGGCCTCGCGCGCACGCCGCAGATCCTCGGCGTGGCGGATGCCGCCGGCGCCCACCATCTCGGCCTGTGGGGCGCGCGCGCGCACCGCGCGCAGCGTGTCGAGGTCGGGGCCCGCGTCGGCGCCGACGCGCTCGAGCGTCATCACGATCACGCGGGCCGGCCACAGTTCCGGATGGTCCCAGCAGCCGGCCGCGTCGAGCCGCTGCCCGCCGCGGCGATCGAGCGACAGCACGCCGCGCGCCGGCGGCGCAAAGGCCTCCTGCAGCGCGCCCAGCGAGCGCAACGATTCGCTGGCGAACACCGGCACCACGCGGCGGGCCGCCGCGCCGAAACGCCCGCGCAGCGCGGCCGCTGCAGCCGCATCGGCAAACCCGGCGTCGAGCCACAGCTCCAGCCCCGGCAAGGCCTGCAGCAGGCTGCGCAGCGCGTCGGCCTGCGCCGCGCCGCCGGTGAGCGCATCGAGGTCGGCCACGTACAGGCGGTTCGATGCGCTGTGGCGGCACAAGGCCTGCGCCACCTCGACCGGATCGCTGCCGGCACACAGCCTGGAGACGATCGGGCGGTACGACTGGCGATCGCCGCGCACGGCACGCACCACCTGCCCTTGCATCAGGTCGATCACGGGAATCAGCAGCATGGGCGGTGCCTCGAAAGGAATGTGCCGATGATGCCCGAGGTGGTCGGCTGGGACATCGGCGGCGCACACGTCAAGGCGGCGCGCCTGCGACGCGGCCGGGTGATCGACGCCGCGCAGTGGCCCTGCCCGCTGTGGATGGGCATCGACCGGCTCGACGCGGTGCTCGACAGTGCGGGCGCGCGCTGGCCCGATCTGCCGCACTGCACGCACGCCGTCACCATGACCGGCGAGATGGTGGATCTGTTCGCGCACCGCGAAGACGGCGTGGCGCGGCTGGCGTCCCTGCTCGCGCAGCGGCTTCCCGAGCCGCGCTTCTTCGGTGGTGAGCTGATGTGGTTTGCGGCCACCGAGGCGGCGCGCCATTGGCACGTGGTGGCATCGGCCAACTGGCTGGCCAGCACGCGCCACGTGGCGCTGGTGTGCAGCGACGACGCCGGCCTGCTGATCGACATCGGCAGCACCACCACCGATCTGATCGCGTTCGGACACGGCCGCGTGCACTCGCACGGCCGCAGCGACGCGCAGCGCCTGCAAAGCGGCGAGCTGGTCTACCAGGGCGTGGTGCGCACTCCGCTGTGCGCGTTGGCGCAGCGCGTACGCTGGCGCGGTGTCCACTCGAACGTGATGAACGAGTTCTTCGCCACCACCGCCGACGTTTACCGCCTGACCGGCGAGCTCGACCCGGCGCACGACCAGCACCCGAGCGCCGACCACGCGCCCAAGGACGTGGCGCACACGCATGCCAGGCTGGCGCGCTTGATCGGCCTCGACGGGCGCGACGCCGGCGCCGACGAGTGGCTGGCCTTCGCACGCGACTGGCGCGCGCGCCAGATCGACGAGCTGCGCTCGCAGCTCGCGCGCGTGGCTGCGGCGCACGCGCTGGGGCCGGCGTCGATTGCTGTCGGTGCCGGCTGCGGCGCCTTCCTGCTGCCCGAGCTGGTGCCCACGGGCTGGCGCGTGTTGGACTATGGGCGCGACGTCGCCGCGATCGACGCGGCCGCGTCGCCCACGGTGGCGGCCTGGGCCCGCGTGGGTGCGCCGGCGGTGGCCGTTGCCTCCTTGTTCGAGCGGGAGCAGCGCTAGGATGAAACGACCCCCACGCTCACTTCGTTCGCTGCCCCCCGAGGGGGGTGAGCCCGGACGCGGACAGTCCATTGGACTGTCCGCGCCTGGCGAACGGGTGATCCGCAAGGATCACCGCGGCCTGCAAGGCCATCAGCGCCTTCGGGCGGCCGGGCGGCGCTGATGTGGGTCGTCAAGATCGGCGGCAGTCTCAACAGCGATCCGCTGCTGCCCGAGTGGCTCGACCTGCTGGTGCAGCTGGGCGGCGGACGCGTCACGCTGGTGTGCGGCGGCGGCGCGTTCGCCGACGAGGTGCGGCGCGCGCAGGCACGCTGGCGCTTCGACGACCTGGCCGCGCACAACATGGCCGTGCTGGCGATGGCGCAATCGGCCTACATGGCGTGGGGCTTGAACCCGAAGCTGCAGCTGGCCACGAGCGAGGCCGAGATCCGCAAGGTCCTGCACGGCGGCCACACCGCGCTGTGGCTGCCCAATGATTGGCTGCGCACGCAGGCCGACCCCGACGCCAACTGGGACAACAGCGGCGACAGCATCGCGCTGGATCTGGCGCGCTCGCTCAACGCCGAGCGCATGGTGGTGGTGAAGTCGTGCGCGATCGAACCGACCGCCGGCCTGCCCGGGCTGGTGGAGGCCGGCATCCTCGATCGCCGTTTCATCGGCCTGGCGCAAGGCGTGGCGTTTCCGATCGACGTGATTCAGCGCGCCGAGCTGGCGCGCATGCGCGGGTTGCTGCTCGGCCAGACGCGGGCCAACGTCAGCTAACAAGCCCCTGGCTCGCTGCGCTGGCGTCCCCTCGAGGGGGATCCGGCCTCTTCGGGCGGCCGTACGAGGCCTGAGCCACGCGCATCGCGCCGGCCAGTGCGCGCAGCCGAACGGCATCGAGCGCCGCGCTGCGATCGCCCGCGCACACCGCGCTGCGAAAACCCGCAAAGTCGGGCGCCAGCGCGGCCAGCGCCGACGCGTGCTCGACGCGCAGCGCGCCGGCCAGGCCGACCATGACGCGTGCCGCGCGCGCCTGCGCGACAAACTGCGCCAGTGCCACGCGCGACACGGATTCGAACAAGCTGCCCGCGCGTTTGTCGGCCGTGTCGGCCATCACGCCGGCAAAGCCCGAGCCCAGCGCCTGCGCCACCAGCGCGCGGTCGAGGCCGCGGTCGGCGATGAACACCGGTACCACCGGCGTGCCGCAATGCGCCAGCACGTCCAGCACGTCGGGCGCGTCGCTGTCGGAAATGATGCCGACCTTGACATAGTCGACCCCGCACTGCCCGAGCGCCTCGACACGCTCGATGATCTGCGCGCGCGCATGCATCGGCACGTCGCCGATGGTGGCGCTCACCGGTTGCTGCAGGCCGGCATCGCGCAGCCGCTCCACGATCTCGCGAATGGTCGCGGGCGGCAGATCACCGAGCGCGCCGCGCGACGGCTCCTTGGCATCGATGAAATCGGCGCCGCCGCGCGCCGCGACCAGCGCCTCGGCGCCGCTGCGCACGCTGACCAGCAGGCGGATCATGGTGTGGTCGCCTTGGCGCGGTGCGCTTGCACCGCCTCGCACAGCCAGGCCCAGGCCTCGTGCTCGGGGGCGGCCGCGGTCTTGTCGATCGCGATCTGCAGGTACTTCATCTCGGACTCGATCTTGTCCATCGGCAGCATGTGCAGCCGGCTCACCAGCACCGCGCCTTCGACGACGGCGGCCTGGGCGCGATTGAGCCCGATGAACGGCGCATGCGTCGCGGCGTGCACGCGCGCCAGGCGCAGCACCGGCCGCTGCGCGTCGTCGACGTGCCCGGCCAGCTCGAGCTCGACGTGGCCGAGCGCGCACACCAGGCGCTGGCCGACGATGCATTCGGCCGCCACCGTTGGCCAGTTGCGGCGGCCGGTGACGCAGCCGGCGAACACGCGCGTGTCGGTCACGAGGTTGAGCACCGCGTGGCGCGTGGCCAGCACGTTGGCCAGCGTGGTCGAGGGCTTGAACGGCATCAGCACCACCTGCTCGCCGACGTAGCGCACGCCCATCGGCGCCACGTGAACGCGGCCCTCGGGCGCCACGGTGGTGATCACGGTTTCGTAGATCGGGTCGTTCATCGCTGTTTCGTCATCGTCGTGCCAGGTGCGCACCAGGCACTGAGGTTTTCGATCGGGCGCTCGACCGCGCAGCCCCAGTCGAGCGGCTGGTCCTGCACATAGCGCTTGCCCAGGCGCCACGCAATCTCCGCGTTTGCAAGTTCCACGCCCATGTAGAACGCATGCGCCGCGTCGCCCTCCAGGCCGAGTTGCGGCCACAGCTCGAACGCCCCCTGCCCCAGCCGCAAGCCGTCACGGTTGTACACGTGCAGCCCCGAGGCCGACACTTGCACGCGAAAGTTCGGGTCGCGCACCAGCGCCGCCGTGGCGGCGATCTCATCGCTCGTGTCGGGGAACGGATGCCGGGCATGCACCGTCAGCAGCGCATCGCTCAAGCCCTTGGGCAGCATGCGCTGCCGTGCCGCGGCGTGCATGATGCGGCGCGCCCAGTCGGCCTCGCGCACCGCGCGCCGCGCATGCGGGCTGACCTGCGTGGTCAGCACGGCGGCCGCCTGCAACTCGGCGGCGATGCCGAACAACAACGCGTTGATGCCGCTGGTGTCGGCCTCGGTCAACTCGGTGAGATTGCCCACGCCCATCAGGATCGGCGCCTCTGGAAAGCGCCCGCGCAGCCGCTGGTAGCGCACGATCGACGCGGTGAAGCCGAACGGGATCGGATCAAGGATCGAATCGGCCAGAAACGCCCGGCCGCGCGCCGACATCGCTTCGATCGCCGCAAACAAAGACGCCTCGTCGCCGCCGCGCTGCGGCACCAGCACCGGCGTGGCTGCCACCTCGTCGGCGATCCACAGCGTTTCCTGCGTCAGGCTGAGCAGGTAGTCGGCACCGGCCCGGCCGCCGCGCAACAGCTCCTGCGTATCCATCGAGTCGACGCTGACGGAGAAACCGGCTGCTTTCAGCGCATGCACGCTGTCTTCGAGATGATGGAACGGCGTCTCGGGCAGGCAGCCGAGGTCGATCACGTCGGCGCCGTCACGCTGGTATGCCTGCGCACGCTCGACGATGGCCTCGACGGACAACTGGGGCGCATCGACAATCTCGGCAAAGATCGCCACCTCGCGTTCGCTCAGGTCGATCGGTTGCGCGGCGCGGTCGAAGAAGCGCGGCAGATCCTTCAGCTCCTCGGGACCCCGCTGCACCGGCATGCCGTAGTGCGCGCTCAGCGCATCCATGTCGCCGCGGCAGCGGCCAGGCACGATGATGCGCTGCGCCTGCACCGGTGGCTCCACACGGCGGCGGATGAGATCGGCTGTCATCAGTGCCGCCACTTGCAGGCCGATCTCGCGCACCTCCCAGGTGAACGGCGCGGGCTGGATGTTGGCCAGCACGCGTTCGAGCTGCGGCTGCGCAAGGCGTCCCGTGAGGAAGACGATGTGTTCCATCGTTGGGTTACCGTGCGCAGACCGAGCGAGCAAAGCCGCGCAACCGAGATGTTCCACGACGCACACCACGAGCATCTCTGCGCGGTGGGCGGTATCCGGGGTGGGCGACTTGTGGGGCGGCGAGGAGCGGACCAGCACAAGGGGGAGTCCGGCGCGCTTTGAGCGCCGGACCGGCGAGAAGCCATGAAGCAGCGGCCCGTCCAGGGCCGCTTGCGAGCGGCATCGCAGCCGCCCTTGTGATGGGAGCAGTGAGCCCGGACGCAGGACAGTCCCTGCGGACTGTTCTGCGCCTGGCGAACGCCCTGGCGCTTGCAAGCGCCAGGGCCCAGCGAAGTCGGCGCGCAGCGCCGACCGCGACAGTAGGAGCCCACCCCGGGTACCGCCCGCCGCGCCCCCCAGAGCTCCGAAAAGTTGCATGCAAGCGCCTCATCGCAATGAAAGCTCAGCCATTCGCGCGTCAAGCGCAGCCTGCAACTCCTCCGGAGAACGCACAACAGAGCAGTACTCGATCGCACGCAGCCGCTCCACGTTCTCGAACTCCACGCGCCGCGGCCGCAGCGTGACCCATTCGTGCGGCGACTTCGTCACCACGGTCGGCTCGGTGTCGCATGCAAAGACGATGCTCGGGATGCCGAGCTTGCCGGCTTGCGCGAACATGTTGGTCGGCAGCGTGTCGCTGATGCCGAACGCGCATTTGGCAACCGTGTTGCTGGTGGCCGGAGCGATCACCACCGTGTGGTAGACGTCGTCGTACAGCATGCCCACCGGCACCGCGCTCGCCGTCTTGTCGCGCAGCAGCCGGAAGCCCGGGCCGAAGCGCGGCTTCAGCTCGTCGAGCCGCAGCTTGTACAGCGGCAGCACTTCTTCGGCCGCATCGGACAAGAACAGATCGAGCGCCGGCAGCCGGGCCGCCAGCGCGATCGCTTCCTCAAGATAGTGGCCCGAGCCGGTGATGCACCAGGCGAAGCGGGAGCGCTCCTGCGTCATGAATGACCGCTCCCGAGTTGACCCAGCCTTCGGGCGGAGCCCGGACGGGAACAGTCCGGTGGACTGTTCCCACCTGGCGAGGGGTTGGCCGCTTGCGGCCAACGCGCCCTGCAAGGGTGGCGACGGTCCCGCCGCCTGGGGGTAGCGCTTTCACTCGGGGTGGGAGACTTCAATGTGGAGCTTGTGCAGTTTGCGGTACAGCGTGTTGCGGCTGACGTCGAGTGCCTTGGCCACGTTGCTCACGTTCCAGCGGTGTTGTTCGAGCAGGCGCAGCAGCACCTGCCGCTCGTTGGCCTGGATCGGATTGAGCTTGACCGGCAACTCGGCCTCGGGCGCGGGCTCGGCCCGCACGCGCGGCGCCACGGCGGCCACGGCTGCCGTGGCCTGCGCCACCGGCGCCAGCACGGCCTGCAGCGTGGGCAGGTGTTCACGCGTGATCGGCTTGCCGTCGGCCAGCGCCGCGGCGGTGCGCAGCACGTGGCGCAGCTGCCGGATGTTGCCCGGCCACGGATGCTCCATCAGCAGCGCTTGCGCCTCGGGCGAGAGCTTGGCATTGGGGCCGCCTTCGGCGGCCAGCACGCTCGCGATCAGCTCGCTGCAATCGCTGCGCTCGCGCAGCGGCGGGATCTGCAGCTCGATGCCCGCGAGGCGGTAGTACAGGTCCTCGCGGAAGCGGCCCTCGCGCACCAGCCCCGGCAGGTGCTGGTGGCTGGCGCTGATCAGCTGGAAGTTGACCGCATGCGTCTCTTCGGTGCCCAGCGGCGTGACCTGCCGCTCATCGAGCACGCGCAACAGGCGTGCCTGCAGATCGAGCGGCATGTCGGCGATCTCGTCGAGAAACAGCGTGCCGCCATCGGCCTGCAGGATCTTGCCGCGCCGGCCGGTGCGCTGCGCACCGGTGAAGGCGCCGGCGCGATAACCGAACAGCTCCGACTCGATCAGCGTCTCGGGCAGGCTGGCGCAGTTGATCGCCACGAATGCGCCGCTGGCGTGCGGACTCGTCTCATGCACCGCCCGCGCGAACACCTCCTTGCCCGATCCGGTCTCGCCGCACAACAGCACCGGCGTCTGCCGCGCGATCACGCGGCGCGCGGTCTCGAGCCGCGCAGCGAGGCGCGGGTCCTTGAAGATCGCATCGTCGCTGCTGCCGCGCGACGACACCAGGCGCAGCGTTGCGCGCGGCGCCGTCGCGACAGCTGCCACCGGGGTCGCCACCGCACTGGCGGCCGGCCGGCGCGCGACGGCAAAGAAGCGCAGTGTCGCGTTGGCGCGGTACGTCACCACCGGATGGAACGATGACGACGTGCTGCGCTGGAGCATGTCTTCAAGCGAGGTCTCGAACAGGTCTTCGATGCGCCGCGCGCGGATGTCGGCCACCGATTGCAGGCCGAGCTGGAACAGCGCGCTGCGATTGGCCGCCAGCACGCGGCCGTCTTCGCCGACCGCCAGCTTGCCCTCGTGCAGCGTGTACACGAACTCGGGGCGGCTGTGAAAGTGCAGCGGATGCGCATTGCGATAACGCATGTCGATCAGCCGGTTCTCGATCATGCGCGCGGTCATGCCCAGCAGCACCAGCAGGTGCTGCTGCATCAGGCTGGAGCGGCTGGTGACATCGAGCACCGCGGTGATCTCGCCCGACGGGTCGTACACCGGCACCGCCGAGCAGGTGAGCTGCGTGAACAGCGCGTAAAAGTGGTCTTCGCGCCGCACCGACACCGGACCGCCCGCGGCCAGGCAGGTGCCCATGCCGTTGGTGCCCGCCGCGGTCTCGCTCCACATGCCGCCCACGCGCAGCCCGAGCGGGCCCACCTCGGCTGCGAACTCCGGCGAAGACACCACGTGCACGATCACGCCGTCGGGGTCGGTGAGCACGACCGCGGTTTCGGTATCGGCGAGCTGCTGATACAGCGTGGCCATCTCGTAGCGCGCACAGGCGATCACATCGTTCAAGCGCTCGCGGCGCTCCTCGAGCTCGACACGCGCCACGAACGACGGGCTGTAGGCCTCGGCCGGGTGCAGGCTGTACTTGTTGAGGCAGCGCGTCCACGATTGCGCCACCACGTCGCTGCTGTTGTGCTCGCTCAGGCCCCGCCGCACCAGATCCAGGATGCGATCGACGTGGTGGTTGGCGTCGCGCACAGACAGACTCATCGCAATCTCCAACAGCAAATGCGGATGGTGCGCCGATTTTGGGATCGCGTCACGGGGCAGGACATGGGGTCAAACGCCGAGACTCCGACTCGCTGGGTCCGCAATTTGCAACCGGCTGAGACGGTTCTCAACCGCAACGGAGCCCTGCCTTGAACCCTGCCCAACCGCTTGCCCACGCGGACCCGGCCCACGATCGCACGCCGGCCGCCGCGCTGGACCTGGTGTTCATCGAGGGCTTCACTGGCGAGACCGTGATCGGCATCAACCACGACGAACTGCATGCGCCGCAGCGGCTGGTCATCGACCTGCAGGCCGGCGTGCCGCGAGCGCGTGCCTGCGACACCGACTGCATCGCCGACACCATTGATTACGCACACGTACACGCGCGGCTTCAGCAGCTGCTGCGCGAGCACCGTCTGCAGCTGCTGGAGGCATTTGCCGAGGCCATCGCCGACATCCTGCTCGACGAGTTCGGCGCCGCGTGGGCGCGTGTGCGCGTGGTCAAGCCTTGCAAGTTTGACAATGTGCGCAGCGTGGGCGTGCAGATCGAGCGCCAGGCGCGCGACGCGGGCGCGCAACGCGGTGCGGCCGTGCTGCACCTGATCGGCAGCGGCATGGTGCCGGGCAGGCGCTGAGCCGTTGCCGGGGCGCGGACGCAAGAAATCCGACCGGCGCACCGGTCGGAAAATCGAGGAGCCCATCCCGTCCAACCCGGCGCACACCGACCGCGGTGTGCGCCGCTCACACACATGGCCCGCTACGCTGCTGCCTGGAACGGGTGCGTGACGGTGCCCTTCTTGGCCACCACCTCGGCGGCCGTCGGCACGCCCTTCACCGCACGCTGGATCGATTCACGCGTGGCGCGGTAGTTGTAGTCCTGGATCTTCTTGTCGTCCGCGGCCTCCCAGTGGATGAACACGCCGACGCAGACGAACAGGTTGTCGGCCTCGGCGGCAGGGATCGTGCCGTCTTCGACGCTGTCGGCCACGGCCATGGCCACGGCACGCTGCGCCGGCCCGAACATCTGCACGGCCTGCTTCGCACCCTTGATCGTCACTTTGTTGAACATCACCGTGGCGGGCTTGGTCAACAGGTTCGGCGCGACCACAGCCAACAACGAGGTGAAACCATCCTTGTTGTTGGTGAGCGCGTTGGCGAACGCGGTTTCGGCGGGTGACCCGCGCGGGCCGATGATCAGGTCGATGTGCGCAACCTCGTTGCCTTCACCGACCAGCGATTCACCGACCAACATGCGATCGATCTTTGCCATGGCTGTGTCATCTCCTTGCTGTGTTCTCGCAGAACCGTGTGGAGGCGCCGGGCTCCGGCGTCCGGCGCTCCCGTGATCGCAATCACGATCCGTGCCACGTGGCCAGCACGCCGGCGGTCCACAGCGTGGCCACGGTCAGATCGGCGCTGGTCCCCGGGTTGACCCCGGCGGCCTTCAGGGAGTCGTCCCATTCGGCAAGAGCCGGTGCGCGATCCGGTGCCGGATGCGCAGCCCAGCCCTGCGCCGCCGCCATGACAGTGTGTGCCACGGCCTCGCCGTGTTTTCTAACAATGTGTGAATCGGGGTGCCGGCTCAACCAGCCGAGGTAGACGCGCTGCACATGCGCTGCAGTCGCCCGCGCCAGTACAAACCCGGATGGCAGGTCGCGAACCAGCGCATCGAACAGATCGGCGAATCCATTGGTGTACTGGCGTGCGATCAGGTCGCGCGGTGCGGCCAGCGCCATCGCGTCGCGCAGACCGATCCGCGGCTCGCTGCGGACGTCGGCCTGATCGGCGTGGCTCAGGCCACCCGGGTTGGCCCGCACGATGGCGCGGTAGGCCGCGCGCGCATCAGCGACATCGAGCGCGTCCAGCACCGCTTGCAGCGACTCACGCAGCGCCGTCGCACCGTGCAGCGCACCGGGCCGTTCGGCGGCCGCAGCCAGCGGCGCGATCAGCAACACGATGCCCAGGTTGGTGTTGCACGCCACGGCCGCCTGCGTGGCCGCCACCGCATGCTCGATGCGCTCGCCCACCGGCGCGCCGGCCTCGAACAGCGCCGTTGCCGCCGCCTGCGCGCTGGCGATGAACTGCTGCGCATGCATGCCATGCCCGGGCGACGCCACGCTCACGTTGCCCGGCTTGCGCACCGTCACGTCGAGCTCGCAGGCGTGCAGGAAACAGTCGCGTGGCGTGGTCGCGCTGTTCATTGGCGTGGTCGATCGGACTTGCGACGATGGAGCGAGGCAAAGCCGCGGCCGGGTGTGCATCGGCAGAGACAACGAGCGTCTCTGCGCGGTGGGCGGTATCCGGCGTGGGCGACTTGTGGGGCGGCGAGGAGCGCAGAACAGCAAGGGGAAGTCCGGCGCCGCAGGCGACGGACCGGCGAGAAGCCATGAAGCCGAGCCCGGACACGAAGAGTCCAGTGGACTCTTCGTGCCTGGCGAGGGGCCGGGCCCGTTGGCCCGGCGCGGCCTGCAAGGCGCGGCCCGTTCAGGGCCGCTGCGAGCGGCATCGCAGCCGCCCTTGCTGGGCGAGCACCGCAGCGAAGTCGGCGCGCAGCGCCGACCGACCCAGTAGGAGCCCACCCCGGGTACCGCCCGTCGCGCCGCGCCGCTCTATGCGTAACGTGCTCGATCCCGCGCATAGGCCACCTTGCGGTCGAGCAGATCGTCCACCAGCGCACGCGCGATGTTGAAGCCGGTCACGCGCTGCAGGCCGGCCCAGGCGGCGATGCCGTTGACCTCGATCAACTGCATCGGTTGCGCGGCGTCGGCCGTGGGCAGGATGTCGACGCCGGCGTAGTCGAGATCGAGCGCCCGCGCGGCGTCTTCGGCCAGCCGCGCCAGCGCTGGATCGAGCGGCGTCGCCACGCAGCGCGCGCCTTGCGCCACGTTGTGCACCCAGTGCTCGCTGATGCGGCGCATCGCGGTGAGCGCGCGGCCGCCCACCACCAGTACGCGCCAATCGAAGCCCGGTGTGGTCACCGGCGGCACGAAGCGCTGCAGGTACGCCACCTTGCCGTAGTCGGCCTCGAGCGGCGGCAACGGGCGGTGCGTGCCGTCGACGAAGCCGACGCGCTGCAAGCCCTTGCCCTGCGAGCCGAACAACGGCTTGAGCACCAGCGCGTGGCCGGCCGCGCTTTCGCGCATCACCGTGCGTTGCGCCTCCACCGCCGACTCGATGGCCCAGGTGGGCGGCGTGGGGATGGCGGCCGCGTGCAGCAGCAGGCTGGTCATCGACTTGTCCACGCTGCGCTCGATGGCGCGCGCATCGTTGTACACCGGCACGCCGAACTCGCGCAGCGCATGCAGCACGCCGAGCCGGCGCGTCACCTGCTCGAACGTGCCGCCGGCGATGCCGCGCACCAGCACCGCATCGGGCAGCTCGCGGCCGAAGCCCGGCATCACCAGCGCGTGTCTGGCGGCCGTGGTGTCGATGCGGCAATCGGCCAGGTCGATGCAACGGCTCGTGGTGCCGCGCACGCGCAGGGCGGCCTGCAGCTGGCGCGTGTGCCAGCCCGTCTCGTCGGCCATGATCGCGATGCGCAACATCAGGCCTCTTCCAACCACAGGCCGCGCAGCAGATCCATGTTGACCATGCCGGCGTGCCATGTGCGGCCGCTGTCGAGGTTGCTGACCCACACCTCGGCCGGCGCGAACAGCGCGGGATCGATCTTGTAGAAGTCGTATCCCACGTCCTTGAAGACGTAGGCAAACGAGCGGCCGAAGTCGCGCGAGTTCATCGAGGGCAGCTTGGCCGCGAGCTGCTGCGCCGCGTCGTCGCTGCCGCGCACGCTCAGGTGCACGCGGCCGCCGTACAGGATCGCGTCGTTGGTGCGTCCCATCGCCTGCACGCCGTCGGGGCTTGGCGCCGGCAGCGGCGCGCTGGCGGCACCGTCGACGATGTCGGCCAGGGCAAAGCCGAGCTCGTGCGCCTTGTGCAACGCAACCTCGAGCACGCGCGCCACCACCTGCGTGGTGCCGGCGGCGCTGGTGGTCGGCGTCAGCACCACCGTCAGTGCCTCGGGCGGCAGGCCGGTGTCGCGCAGCACCTTGTGCAGCACCACCGGCGGCGGCACGCGGTCGACCTCGAGCACCAGCACACCTTGCGCGGCGTGATCGCGATAGCCCAGCTCGGCGAACAGCGGCTCCTTGAGGGCGAGCGCACGCACCGGGCCGGAGCCGAGCGCGAAGAACTTCTTGCCACCGGTCTCTTCCTTGCTGGCCGCGAGGCTCCAGCCGGCGTACTGGCTGGCCAGGCAGGCCAGCACCGGCAGCGAGCTGTGCACCCCGAGCCCGCTCGGCCAACCGTCGCTCGCACCACTGCGCAGGGTCACGCGGCCGAAGCCGCCCATGCAGATCTCGCCGATCAGCAGGCCCGCGGCCACGCCACCCGGCGCGGCGATGCCGGCATCGACCACGCGCACGCCGCTGTCGTCGCGCTGCACGTGCACGCGCAACGCATCGGCGTGTGCGCACAGCCGCTCGACCCACGGCGCCACGTGCTGGTTCACGCTGAGGCGGCAGCCGTCGAGGGCCGCCCGGTGTGGCCTCATGCCAAGGCCTCCAGCGATCGCAGCAATCCGTCGTGGGCCTGCGCCAATGCCGCCTGCACCTGCGCCGCATCGGCGCCGCTGGCCGACACGCTGCAGAGCGGATCGCCCGGCATGAACGTGGTGCCGGCGGCCGGCAGGTCGTGCGCACCCGGCCAGCGCGCGATCGCCGCCGAGCCCGCGGGATCGAGTTGCAGCGCACGCGGCGCAAACACGATCTGCAGGCCGTGCACCTCGCGTGCCGCGGCCGGTGGCGGCGGCAGCACGCCCCGGGCGCAGGCATGCCGGTGCGCGTGCAGCGCACCGTGTCCACCGACTCTGGGGTAAAGGGCCAGACTGGCCGGCGGACGCGGATTGAGCTCGATCACCTCGGCCGCGTCGCCGTGCAGCACGAAGTCGAGGCTGGCCAGGCCGAACACGCGGAACTCGCGCGCCAGCCGGCGCACCGCCTCGCCGATCGAGCGTTGCAGCGCGTCGTCGACCGCCAGCGGTCCGATGACGCCGGCAAACACGAACGGCCGCGCGCCGACGGCTCGCACCAGTTGCCGATTGAAGCCCAGCACCACCGCATCGTGGCCGTTGGCGACGAAGGTCGCCGACATCGGCGCGCCGGCGCGCTCGATCTGCCAGTAGCCGCCGCGGCCCGGCGGCTCGTCGGCGCTGCGCCGCACGTGCCAGCCGCCGCATCCACCGCTGTCCTTGTGCAGCCACGGGCCCGGCGTGCGCGGCGGCGCGAAAGCCACCGGCGGGTGCGCAATGCCGTGGCTGCGCAGAAAGTGGAAGAAGGCCACCGGGTCGCGCACGCGGCGCACGTCGCTGCCCGCCGTGCCCAGCAGCGGCAGGCAGGAGCCGCCGGCTTCCAGCAGCTCGGGCTCGGCCTCGAATCCGCTGCCGGCGATCCAGCCGGTGACGTCGTGCTCGGCCGCCAGCGTGCGCAGCGCGCGCAGCAGGCGATCGCCGTCGATGCGCAGCGCGGCGGGCTCGCCGATCGGCAGCCAATGGGCCGCGGCGCGGCGCGTGTCGGCATCGCCAAACACGTCGAGCGCCACGCAGCGCAGGCCGTCACGCGCCGCGCTCTCGACGAGGGCCCGAGCGGACAGCGCGGCAACGGCGAGCACGATGCGTGAGATCGGTTGCGCGAGGTCAGTTGCCCTTGGCCGTGGCTTCGGCCACCACCGCGCGCGCGGTGGCCAGCGCCTCGACGAAGCCGAGCACGACGGCCTTCTCGGCCGCGCGCATCTGCTGCAGCAGACGGTGCTGCGTCTGGTACTTGACGTTGCCGATTGCGAGCGCGCCGATGCCCAGCGCCGACAAGCCGGCGATCGGCTTGGCGTCGTCCATCACGCCGACACCGGCGATACCAGCGGGCGGCACGGCGTTGACGTCGGCCGCCACCAGCAACCGAGGCGCCGCGGCCAGATCATCGGCCGACAGCACCTGCACGCCGGCCGCCGCACAGCCGAGCGCCACGTCGGCCGCGGCCAGCGATGCGCGCAGCGCCGCGCCGTCGCGCCCCGACGCGCCTTGCAGCGTGACGCCGAAGCGTCGCCCGGTTTCGTCGGCGGCGCGCTGTGCCGCCTCAACGCCGCTGCGGCTCGAGACCTGCACCTGCGCACCGGCCGATGCGGCCAGCACGGCGGCGATGCGGCCCACCGGGCCGGTGCCGCCGAACACCACCACGCGCCGGCCGGCCAGGCCGCCCGGGTGCGTGCGCTGCAGCGCCGCCTCGACGCAGGCCACCATGGCGGCCGCGGTGGTGTAGGCACCGCTCGGGTCGCACAGCAGCGAGACGACGAACGGCTTGACCATGGCCGACCGGGCACGCTCGAGCATGTCGGCGGCCAGCAGCGCATCGCGCCCGCCGATGAAGATGCCGGTGCGTGTCACGCCCTTGGGGCCGCGCGAGAAGATGGTGTCCTGCGTCAGCCCGGTGATCGCGTCGAGACCCGCGTCGGCGTACGGCACGATGATCTGGTAGCCGGCATCGGCCGCCATGTTGATGTCGAACGGGCTCATCTGCTTGCCCGGCGTGAACATGTGCAGGATGTAGGGGCGTTCCATCGCGTGTGTGTTGTCAGGCGTGGGTGACGGCGGCTCAGCCTGCGCCGGTGTTCACCGTGGCGCCGCGGTTGCGCGGTGCCACGGTGCGCAGCTGCAGCGCCGGATCGATCACGCCGGCGGCACGCGCGGCGTCGAGCAGCCGGTGCGCGGCCGCGGCCGACGGCACGATCGCAAAGCCGGTGGGGCCCCACGAGCTCTGGCCCACCGCGGCGGAGTCATCGGCGTGGTCGCGCACCCACTGCAGCAGGCGTCCCACGCCGGCGCTGGTCCACGCGCCGCCGCCCTGCGCCGGCGCGAAGTGCGCACCGAGCAGTTCCTGCATGCGATTGATGCCGGCGGCAAACGGCGCGAACTCGTCGCCGGCCACGCCCGGCAACACGCGCATCAGCACTTGGTGGCACAGCTCGGCCGCCTGCGCCAGCCGCAACGCCGGCAGCGCGGCGATCGCCTTGACCTCGCGCGCGCCCGACAGGCCCTGCAGCCGCGTGTCGAGCACGACCACGATGCGCCACGCCGACGGCACCGGAATGCGCGCCAGCAGCGGGGCCGGCACGCCGTCGGGACCGGGCCCGCCATCGACCAGCAGGCCGCCTTGATCGAAGCCGGCGATGCCGATGCCCGAGCGCAGGCCGCGGCCGAGCCACGCGGCCAAAGTGGGCGTGCCGATCTCCAGGCCCTGCCAGCGCGCGAACGCGCGGCCGACCGCCAGCGCCAGCTGCGTGCCGGAGCCCAGCCCGGCATGGGCCGGCAGCACGCTGCGCAGCCGCAGCGCCAGCGGCGCGCTGCGACCGCAGCGCTGGCGCAGGCACTGCACATGGGCCGCTGCGCGATCGAGCTGCGCCAGCGCGGCGGGCGAGTCGGCGTGCCACTCGTCGCGCGCCGACGAGGCGATCACGACCTCGGTCTGGAAGCCGTCCACCGTCAGGCCGACGCCGCCGAAGCGCCGCCCCAGGGTGCCCGATGGATCGAGAAACCCCAGGTGCAGCCGGCCCGCGGCGCACACGCCGACGGCGGCCCTGGCCTCGGCGCGCGCAACGGGCGGCACTACGGCAGACATGGCGGCACGGGCCGGGCATTCGGCAGCATGCCGGCGCTGCAAGCAAGGCCCGTTCCCCTGCGCCCATCGGCGCTGACCGCGCTGCGACTGTCCCGGCCTGAGGACACTGTGTCAGCGCAACCGAGCCGCGATCACGACCTCAGTCGTACTTGAGGTACTTGAAGCGCGGGTCGTCGGGCGTGCCTTCCAGCACCGAGCCCGGCTCGCGCGCGGGCTGCCACATCAGCACGTCTTCGATCTTGCGCGCCAGCGCAAAGTCCTTTTCGGTCACGCCCTTGGCGGCATGGTTCATCAGCTTGACGGTGACGAACGCGTAAGAAACCGTCAGGTCGGGGTGATGCCAGGCCGCCTCGGCGAGGTGTCCGATGGTGTTGACCGCCATCAGCGTCGACTTCCAGCCGCTGGTCTTGTACTTGCGGCGTATCCAGCCGTCTTCCAGGTACCAGGCGGGCAGCTCTTCCTTCAAGCGGGCCTCGATCTCGGCCGCGCCGTAGACCTCGTCAGCGGTCTTCTTGCGCCATTGCGTCATCGTGTGCTCCTGCCCAGGGTCGGAACTCCGCGAGCACGCGGCGCTCTCACCCCGGAACCCAACAGGAGTGTGCGCTTGAAGTGCCCCGTTTGCCCTGAATCCACACTGGCCATGTCGGAACGCCAGGGCGTGGAGATCGACTACTGCCCGAACTGCCGCGGCGTCTGGCTCGACCGCGGCGAGCTCGACAAGCTGGTGGAGTTGTCATCGCGCCATGCGCCGGCCCAGGCGGCGCCGGCCGCCGCGCCGGCGCGCGGGGCGCCGCCCCCGTTTGTCGACTCCGACTACGGCTCGCACGGCTACGGCCATCGGCGCCGCAAGTCGTGGCTCAGCGAGATCTTTGATTGATCAACGGTACTTCGCGGCCGTGATGAACTGGCCGAAGGTCTCGCACCAGACGATCACCGCCTCGAAGCGCGCCGGGTCCACGCCGCCCGGCAGCGGCACGATGAAGTTGTCAAACGTCTTCACGTCGCCCACGCGCACCATCGACGCCTTGAGCCGCTGGAAATCGGCCTCGGTTTCCACGAACTGCGGCGACAGATAGAGCTTGTAGTCGGGGCCGGGAGCGAGCTTGCCGGCGAACGCGATGCTGCGCGCGCCGATCGTGACGGTGCCCTCGCCCCAGTGCAAGGCGTCGCTGTCCTTCAGGTCGCGCCGGAACGTGGCGCTGTACGTGGCGCCCGCGCCTTGCGCCGCGACGTCGCTGGCCGACGGCGCCGCCGGCGCGATCAGGATGGGCAGCAGGTACACGCCGAGCGCGAACCCGAGCGCAAGAGCGAACAGGTGCGACAGCACCAGCACGAGCTTCTTCATGCGCATGGGTCGGCGCAGGCGCCGCGGCCTTACGCGGCCGTGCGCCGCTCAGCGCTGACCCGCGGTGGGCTCACGCCACAGGAGCTCCATCAACTCGTCGATCTCGAGCGGCTTGCCGGCCTTGTGCATCGCGGCCTTCCACGCCGCGGGCGAAGGCGCGACGCGCTTGGACTCGAAGGCATCCCACAGCCCGACCTTGAGCGCAAACACCACCGGGCCGTTGCGCGCCTCGAACGGCCTGACCGCGCCGATCCGCGTCATCAGCTGCCGGCCGGTCTCGAAGGTCGGCGCGGCGTCGAAGTCAAGCCACACCCTGGAGCGCGCGCCGGGCTGCACGGCCACGACGATGAAGCCGGCCGCCGGCCGCGTCGAACCCGCGGCGATGACAGCCTCTCTTGCGGCCGCCTCCACCGCGCGGATGTATTCGGCCATCGCATCGATGCTGGCCACGCGCGCCTCGAGCACCGCGCTCGATTGCAGCAGCACCACGTTGTGCTTGGTGAACGGCTCGGCCGCGCGCACGGCTGCGGCCGCGCACAGCAGCGCACACACGATCGCTGCGCGCCTCGTGCGGCGCATGCGCTTCAAGCCGCCAGCAGCTCCACCTCGAACACCAGTGTCGCGTTGGGCGGGATCACGCCGCCGGCGCCGCGCGCGCCGTAGCCGAGCTGCGGCGGGATCAGCAGCACGCGCGTGCCGCCCACCTGCATGCCCGACACGCCCTCGTCCCAGCCCGCGATCACCATGCGCCCGCCGAGATCAAAGCGGAACGGCTCGTTGCGGTCCTTGCTGGAATCGAACTTGGCGCCGCGCTGGTTCGGCGCCGCCGGGTCGTGCAGCCAGCCGGTGTAGTGCACCGTGACCTCGCGGCCGGCGCGCGCGGTGTCGCCGCCGCCCACCACGGTGTCTTCGTACTGCAGGCCGCTGTCGGTGCGGATCATGCCGGTCATGGGTGTTCTCCTTGTGCGTCGTCCAGGCCGCCATCATGCGACACACTCGGCCGGATGACCGAGCGCGGCGACCTGATCGTGCTGCGTCCCGAGGGCCTGTACTGCCCGGCGGGCGACTTTCACATCGACCCGTGGCGACCGGTGGCGCGCGCCGTGCTGACGCATGCGCACGCCGACCATGCGCGCCTCGGCCATGCGGCGTACCTCGCCACCGCGATCAGCCAAGGCGTGCTGCGCGCGCGCCTGGGCGACGACATCACGCTGCAAGGTGTGGATTACGGCGAAGCGGTGACGCTCAACGGCGTGCGCGTCAGCCTGCACCCCGCGGGCCACGTGCTCGGCTCGGCGCAGGTGCGCCTGGAACACGGCGGCTGCGTGTGGGTGGTCTCGGGCGACTACTTTGCCAGCGGCGTCGAAGGCGATGCCAACCCCACCTGCGCGCCGTTCGAGCCGCTGCGCTGCCACTGCTTCATCACCGAATCGACCTTCGGCCTGCCGATCTACCGCTGGCGCGCGCAGGCGAGCGTGCAGCGCGAGATCAACGCCTGGTGGCAGGCCAATGCCGACGCCGGCCGCGCCAGCCTGCTGATGGGCTACGCCTTCGGCAAGTCGCAGCGGCTGCTGGCCGGGCTCGATCCGTCGATCGGACCGATCGCGGCGCACGGCGCGGTGGAGAACGTCAATGTCGCGTACCGTGCCGCCGGCATCGCGCTGGCGCCGACGCAACGCGTCGATCAACTGTCGCGTGCCGAGCTCCAGCGCGCGCTCGTGCTTGCGCCGCCTTCGGTGCAGAACAGCGCGTGGGCGCGCCGCCTTGGACCGGACGCGAGCGATGCCTTTGCCAGCGGCTGGATGCGGCTGCGCGGCGCGCGCCGGCGCCGCGGCGTCGACCGCGGCTTTGTGCTCAGCGACCACGCCGACTGGCCCGGCCTGCAGCGCACGATCCGCGCCACCGGCGCCGAGCGCGTGATCGTCACGCACGGCTACGAGGCGGTGATGGTGCGCTGGCTCCAGCAGCAAGGCCTGCAGGCCGAAGCCTTCGCCACCGAGTACGGCGACGATGCGATCGAGGCCGATGCCGGCGCCGCGGCAACGACCGAGGGCGCGCCGTCGTGAGAGCCTTTGCCGCGCTGTTCGCCGAGATCGACGCCAGCACGTCGACGGCGCGCAAGGTCGATGCGATGCAGCGCTACTTCGCGTCGGCGCCGCCGGCCGACGCCGCGTGGGCGGCGTACTTTCTGGCCGGCGGCAAGCCGCGCCAGACCGTGCCCACCGCGGTGATGGTGGGCACCGCATGCGACATGGCCGGCATCGAGCCGTGGCTGTTCGAGGCGTGTTATGCGGCGGTGGGCGACCTTGCGGAGACGATCGCGCACGTGCTCCCGCTGCGCACCGACGACACGCCGCGCGACGACGTAGGCCTGGCCGAATGGATCGAGCAGCGCCTGATGCCGCTGCGCGGCCAGAGCGTGCCGGCGCAGGCCGAGGCGCTGCAGCGCTGGTGGCAGCAGCTCGACGACCACGAGGCGTTCCTGCTGATCAAGCTGATCGGCGGCGCGTTTCGCGTGGGCGTCAGCAAGCTGCTGGTGCAGCGCGCGCTGGCGCAGGCCGCCGGCATCGACGCCAAGCTGGTCGCCCAGCGCATGATGGGCTACACCGATGCGCGCTTGGCCCCCACACCGGAGCGTTATGCCGAGCTGCTGGCGCCGCCCGATGCGGCACGCAGCGTGGAAGGCGGGCAGCCGTATCCGTTTTTCCTGGCGCATCAGCTCGACGCGGCACCGGACCGGCTGGGGCCCTCCAGCGACTGGCTGGTGGAGTGGAAGTACGACGGCATCCGTGCGCAGGCGGTCAAGCGCGCCGGCCGCGTGTGGCTCTGGTCGCGCGGCGAGGAGCTGGTCAGCGAGTCGTTCCCCGATGCCGTGGCGCCGCTGGACGCGTTGCCCGACGGGACCGTGCTCGACGGCGAGCTGCTGGTGTGGCCCGACGGCGCCACGCAGCCGGCGCCGTTCGCGGTGCTGCAAAAGCGCCTGAACCGCAAGACGGTGGGCCCCAAGCTGCTCGCCGAGGCGCCGGTGCGCTTTGTCGCCTACGACCTGATCGAAGACGGCGGGCTCGACGTGCGCGCCGTGCCGCAGCTCGAGCGCCGCGCGCGGCTCGAGGCGCGCCTGCAGGGCACGTCGATCATGGTGTCGCCGCTGGTCGATGCGGCCGATTGGCCGGCCTATGCCGGGCTGCGCGAGCGCTCGCGCGAGCGCGGCGTGGAGGGCTTCATGCTGAAGCACCGCGCGTCGGGCTACGGCAGCGGCCGCACCAAGGCCGAGGGCCTGTGGTGGAAGTGGAAGATCGACCCGATGACCGCCGACGGCGTGCTCGTCTACGCGCAGGCCGGCAGCGGCCGGCGCGCCAGCGTGTACACCGACTACACCTTCGCGGTGTGGAACCGCACGCCGGCCGATGCCGCCGAAGCGCGAGCCGTGGTGGACGCGATCGAGCGGCGCGATGGGGCACCGGTAGACGCGCACGCGCTGGCGCTGGTGCCGTTCGCCAAAGCGTACTCCGGCCTCACCGACGAGGAGTTCCGGCGCATCGACCGCATCATCCGCGCAACCACGCTGGAGAAGTTTGGCCCCGTGCGCACCGTGAAGCCGACGCTGGTGTTCGAGCTCGGCTTCGAGGGCATCCAGGCGAGCAAGCGCCACAAGAGCGGCATCGCGGTGCGCTTTCCGCGCATGCTGCGCATCCGCGACGACAAGCCGCTGCACGAGGCCGACACGCTGGATGCGCTGCGCGCGTGGATCGACGCGGCGCGCTGACCCGGCGTTCGCGCCGCCGGCGTTCTAGTCCGGACGCAGCCCTTGCACGCGGACGAGCTTGGTGCGACCCGACGCACCCGACTGGATCGACACCGCCGAGCGGGCGCAGCCGAAATGGCTTGCGACCAGCGCGATCACCTCGGCGTTGGCCTTGCCATCGACCGGCGGCGCCTTGACGTGCGCGACCCACGCGCCGCCGTCACCGCGCTGCAGCGAGCTGACACGCGAGCGCGGCTTCACGCGCACCTGCAGGATCACGGCATCGGCCATCGCTGCAGCATAGCCGCGGTGCACGCCGGAGACATCCGGCAACACGGCTGACCGCTGCAAGCACTTCGTACCATTTCGGCCCAAGGATTTGCGCGTGAGGTTACGAACCTCGGGCGCTCGTAACGACTGAAGCGCCAATTCCGGCGCACTCCTCGACCAACATCGCGCCCAGACCCGTAACGGGCGATCAACAAGCGTCGTTGGAGTATCAGATGATTCGATTGAGTCGCCTCGGCACGGGGCGCCATGGACTTTCCTTGGCCACTCTTCTGGCGCTTGCCGCCTGTGGCGGTAGCGGAGGCGGCGACAGTGCCGCCGACGCCGCCAGCTCGCAGGAGGCAGCGGATGGCCGCGTCGAGGCCCAGGCCGTGACCGGAACGAGCTGGGCGCAGTGTGCCCGCGAGCACCAGCAGTGCTCGTTCGAGGGCACGCGCCGCGTGCGCTACGGCACCGAGTCGAGCAACGTGACCAAGACGGGCGTGAACGGCCTGCTGTGCAACAGCCACACCTTTGGCAGCGATCCGGCGGTGGGCATCCTCAAGACCTGCTGGGTGGAAACCACCACTGCGGCGCCTGCGCCTGCGCCTGCGCCCGCGCCGGCGCCGTCCACGTCGTGGCAGCAGTGCGCGCGCGAGCACCAGACCTGCTCGTTCTCCGGAACGAAGCAGGTCCGCTACGGCACCGAACAGAACAACGTGACGCGCTCGCTCAGCAACGGCGCGCTCTGCAACAGCCAGACCTTCGGCAGCGACCCGGCCGTGGGCATCCTCAAGACTTGCTGGGTGGGCACGACCACCACCACGGCCGCGGCACCTGCTCCGGCACCTGCTCCGGCACCTGCACCGGCACCGGCACCGGCACCGTCAGGCGGCACCGTGGGCCCGCGCGTCAGCAGCTTCACGTCCTCGGGCCCGATCACGGCGCGCTCAGGCCAGGTGATTTCCGGCGTGCGCATCCAGAACCCGGGCGGCGCGTGCATCACGGTGCCGGCCGGCGCGACCGGGGTGGTGATCCGCGACAGCGACATCGGCCCCTGCGGCGGCAGCGCCAACATCTTCATCGAGGGTGCCAACGCCACCGTCGAGCACGTGTACGTGCACCAAGGCAACCGCGGCGTGATGGCGCATCGCACCAGCGGAACCGTCACGCGCAACAGCCGCTTCGACACGTTCTACGGCCCCAAATTCAACGGCACCGCGATCGAGTACGACTACATGGGCAGCGGCCGCATCGAGAACAACACCGTGCGCGGCAGCAACTACGCGAGCGATGCGGTGAGCGTGTTCGAGAGCTCCAACATCACGCTGATCAACAACGACATCGACATCAGCGTGGCCGAGCCGTCGGCGGCAGCCTTCACGATGGGCGACGCGACCAACGGCAACCCGGGCTCGAACAACTACGTGGCGGGCAACGTGGTGCGGCAGAGCGGCGGCGTGCCCGCCGGCGTGTTCGGCTCGTCGGGCAACACGGTGCTGGAGAAGAACTGCCTGACTGCGGGCATCCAGGCCTACAACTACTCGGGCACCTTCGTCGGCGTCACGGTGCGCAACAACGTGATCAACATGGGTGCCTCGTACGTGCCCAACACCAGCCTGCTTGCCGGCTGGAGCACCAACATCAACTCCACCGACTGCAACCGCGTACCGAAGTAGCGCGCCGACACGATGCGGCGATGGTCTCCCGACGGGTCGCCGCATCGCTCGCCACGCTGACTTTCGCTGACACAGCGCCCTTCACTCACGGCCAGCGAAGCTCCAGGCGACCACGCATGCCCTCAGGTTGGAGAGCGCAATGACAGTGTCTGGTCGGTGTCTTTGCGGTGCGGTTCGCTGGGAGAGCGCTGAACCGCCCATCACCACGCGGGTGTGCTGGTGCCGCGATTGCCGATACCTGGGCGCCGGCAGTGCAACGGTGGGGGTCTGCTTTCGCACCACGACGTTCAAGATCAGTGGACGGACGAGCGATTACTCGAGCGTGGCAGACAGCGGAGATCGAATGCATCGCCGGTCCTGCCCTGATTGCGGCACGCCGCTCTTCAGCGAGGCGGAGGCACGACCGCACTTGGATTCACGGTCTGTGCCGCAATGCGGTCGTTGGGCCAGCTCGCTCGGTCGAGTGTGGGACCCGGCCAGAAGCGGTCCTTACCATCCTGCATGGGGAAGTGATCGAGCGATCCTCACGCACCTGGGTCCGCAGGCGCGAGGCGCGCGAAACGGCGAAGGCGATCGCGATCGTGGGCCCGGTGCCCAGGTTCACGCCGCCAAGCCGCGCAGCAGCAAGGCCAGCCCTTCGTGAAACTCGTCCTCCGGCGCAACCCGCGACGCGCTGCGTGCCGCCTCGACCAGCAGAGGGAACTGCGCTGCATCCAAGGCAGCCAATGCTTGTGTGCCCGCGCCCTGCAGAGGCCCCTCGGCCTGAGCGATCAACGCACCATTGATGTAGGCCGCTAGCGCGCGCACCGCCACCACACGCTGCCGCCCATTGACACCGCCGTCCGCCAGTGCGGCCAGCAACGCCTCGATGCAGCGCGCCACGCCGGCGCAGTCGTTGCGGTGCCTCATCAGCAGCGGCACCACCGCCGGGTGCGCACCGACCGCCGCTCGCATCCGGTCGGCAAACAGCATGATGCGCTTCGTCCATGACGTGCGCGGCGGTGGCGTGAAATCAATCTTCGCGAGCACGCGATCGACGACCATGCGCTCGACCTGCCGGCGGTCGCTGACATAGCGGTACAGCGACATCACGCCGAAGCCCAGCTCGTCGGCGAGCGTGCGCATCGACAGCGCTTCCAGGCCGTCGCGGTCGATCACTGCCAGCGCGGCGGCGGCGAGGTCGGCTTCGGTCAGCGACTTCGGTCGGGGCATGGCTTGACAGCGTACACCATACGCTTTACCTTTAGGCGTATGACGTACGCCAATCAGCTCGCACCCGATGCGCGCATCACGCCGCGCCTGCTGCGCGACATCCACGATCGACCGGTGGCGCTGCCCGAGCCGGGTTGGCTCACGCACCTGCAGTTCCGTCGCTTCGCCGGCTGCCCGGTGTGCAACCTGCACCTGCAGTCGTTTCGTCGGCGCATCACCGAGCTGGAAGCGGCGCTGGTGCGCGAAGTTGTCGTGTTCCACTCGCCAGCCGCGTGGCTGCTACCGCATGCCGCGGCACTGCCCTTTTCCGTCATCGGGGACCCCGAGCGGCGCCTGTACGCCGAGTTCGGCGTCGAGGCCGGCGCCCGTGCGCTGCTCGACCCGCGCGCCTGGGGGCCGATCCTGCGCGCGGTCGGCCACACGGTCGCCGAGCTGATCCGCCAGCCGTCGTCGTACGCGCCGATCGAGACTCGCAGCACGCGCCTCGGGCTGCCGGCCGATCTCCTGATCGATGCCGATGGCCGTGTGCGGGCCTGCCACTACGGCGTGCACGTCGACGATCAATGGTCGATGAGGTCCTTGCGCTTGCCACTGAAGGCGGCTCGGTGAATCTGTCTGAGAGTGATCTTGGAGCTTCGCGGCCCTAGACGGAGGTCCGACGCAGCGATCAGCGCACAGGCACCGAAGGCCACCGCCGCGAGCCAGCGCGGAGCGCTGCGCAGAAAGCCGTCGCGGTCTGCGTCCGTTCAGGCGACGAAGGCGACCTGCGACTCCGGGGTGCGGGTGTCCATGTTGCGTCCGCGGTTCAGGTGGTCGTCGATCTCCGCGGCAGCGCCGATCATGCGCCCGTAGAGGAACACGGTGAAGGCGGCCGTCTCCAGGTCGCGCTCGGTCAGCGCGCCGGACGAATAGTCCGCCCACAGCAGCGCCAGCAGCAGCGCCGCGATCACCGCGTCGATGTTGACGCAGAACACATAGGGCGTGGCGCCGACCTCGTACAGCGCCTGCGCGAGCTCGCGGTAGAACGCGTGGAAGACGTTGTACTGGTCGCGCTCGGCCATGAACTCGGCGATGAAGCGCTCGCGCGGGTCGTGATTGACCGGCTTGCCCTTGAACACCGGGTGATGCACGCCCGGCAGCGCGCGCAGTTCCTGCCCGGCTTCCTTGGCCGCACGCTTGTCCGCCTTGTAGGTCTTGGCGAACGCGGTGGCCATCGCCTTCAGGTCCAGGCCGTGTTTCGGGTCGGTCGGGTCCTTCAGCCCCGTGCCCTTGAACTGCTGCAGCAGGAAGGCCATGCCCTCGAAGCCGTTGCCGCCGTGGCTGTAGCCGGTGTGGGTGAGAAAGCCGACCATCGCCTTGTTGATCTGCACCCGCTGCGGCGTCTGCGGGCCGTCGGCCGAAACCGCGCCCTTGGCGCCCTGCGCCGAGATCGAGCCGGGCCCGTTGGAGATCAGCAGGCCGATCAGGATCTGCAGCGGCAGGGCCTGCTCGGCATTCGGCTTCTTGCCCGTCATCGCCAGGTAGCACAGGTCGGCCATGGTCCACGCGCCGTAGCGTTCGGCCTGGGGGATGCCGGCGAGCATGCCCCACTGGTGGCGCTCGGCGGGAATCGTCGCGCCGACCATCACGCCGTACAGGCGCAGATACCAGGGCAGGGTTTCGGCGGTGAGCCGGCTGATGCGCTTGCGCATCAAGGGGCCCCAGGCGATCGTCGTCGCGATCGCCGCCAGGATCGCGTCGCGCGAGAGCCGGCCGTCGAGCCGCAGCAAGAAGTCGAGGAACACCGACTTCGCACCGCGCGCCTTCACCGCCTCGAGCATCGCCTCGGGGTGGGTGTCGCCCGACTCGTCGTCGCGCGCCATGAACAGCGCGCGCGTGGCCGCATCGGCGCGGATGCCCGAATGGTCGAACTCGACGTGATGCCCTTCGCGCAGCCCCGAGCCGGCGAACAGGTCGATCAGCGCACGCGTGCACGCCAGGGCCCGCTCCACACGCTTCGGCCCGACGATCGCGGCGGCCGCAGCCATCACCGTGTTCGGCGAGTTGCCGGCCTGGCGCGCGGCATCCACCGCCACCAGGACCGGATCGCCGACCAGGTTGACCTCGGCGGCCACCGCGATGTCGAGCATCGCGCGGTCGTTCGGGCCGGCGCCTTCGTGCACCAGCGGCAAGGCGAAGTTGGCCTGCAGCGGCTGCAGCGCGAGTTCGAGCACCGAATGCCCGTGCACCGAGGTGACCTGCGTCGTCGGGTCCATCTGCGACGCGCCCGAGCGGTCCTTCATGTTCTGGCGTGCGATCACCGCGCCGACCTGCGACGCGAGCGCGGCCAGCTGTGCGGCATAGGGCTCGGGCGCGGCCACCGGCTTGCGCGCCAGTTGGGCCGGCAGCTCGATGCCCTGGTCGTTGGCCATCCACGGCTTGAGCGTCAGGCTGCCGCGCGGTGCGAAGTCGGGCTTCGCGCCGCCGGCGGCCAGCACCGCCGTCAGCGCGGCCGGAATGTGCGCGATGTTGGTGACCACCGCGCCCTTCTTCGAGACCACCGGGTTCTCGGGCGTGTAGATCGCGTCCACGCCGAAGGCCTGCATGAACCAGCGCTCCTTGTCCTGCGCGCTGTCGCCGCTGCCGGCCATCGCGCCGGCGTGGCCGACGGCGCGGGTGAGCTTGCTCTTCCAGCGGCCGACGACGCAGGCCACCACCGGCTTGGCCCAGTCGACATCGCGCTCGTAGTAGCCGCCGGGCTCGCAGTACAGCACCGCGGCGCGCGAGCGGCCGTCGTTGCGCAGTGCATGCGCGAAGTCGCGTGCGGCGTAGTGGATGTACACGTCCTTGCCCGACGAGACCAGGGTCGTCGTGCCCCAGCCCTCGGTGGCCAGATACTGCGCGATCGTCGTCGTGAAGCCGCCCGAGTTGGAGAAGATCGCCACCGTGCCCTGGATCAGGGTCTCCTCCGGATGGTCGCCGCCGAGCGCACCGCCGATGCGCACCCGGCTCCACGAATCCGCCACGCCGAGGCAGTTGCCTCCGATGATGTCGACGCCGGCGCCCTGCGCCATCGCGCGGATCTCGCGTGCGTCGTGCACCGCGATCTTCTCGGTCACGATGACGATCTTCTTCAGAGCCGGGTTGACGCGGATGAGCTCGGCCACGCCGTCGCGCACGCCGGAGGGTGGCAGGTAGACCACACCGGTGTTGAAGGCATGGCCGGCGTTCAGCCCTTCGCGCACGTTGTTGAACACCGGGATGTCGCCGACGCTGGTCTTGAGCTTCTGGCCGCCGCGGCCCGGCGAGGTGCCGAAGACGACGTTGCCGCCCGAGAAGGCGTGGCTGGTCGGCGTGACCTGGCGCGACTCGCCGCCCAGGATGTTGAGCACGCAGACGCGGTCGCCGCGGCTGGCCAGCTCGGTCAGCGAGTCGACGCCGAGGTAGTAGGGGAAGCCGGGCAGGCCTTGTGCATTCATCGTGGGTCCTCCTCAGGCGCCGGCCTGCAGGCCGAGCCGGCGTGCGACGGCCTCGCGGCCACCGGCCCTCATCCAGTCGTCGATCCTCTTGGCGTAGTTGACGACCTCGGAGATCGCGCTGTCGAAGCCGAAGAAGCGATAGGGCAGCCCGAGCGCATCGCAGGTGTCGGCGAGCGCGCCGAAACCGCGGATCAGGTTGGGCCCGCCGCGGCCGACCACCACGTACAGCGGCGTCGCACCCTGGGTGGAGAAATGCTCGCGCAGCGCGTCGCCCATCGCGCGCAGGGTTTCGTGGATGTCGGTGTTGTTCGACTTGCCGCCGATGATGAACAGCACGTTCGACTGCTTCAGGAAGTGGCGGTAGCAGATGCGCGCCACCTCCTTCATCTTTTCGTAGGGCGGGTTGCCGCCGAAGTCGGAGCTGATGCTGGCCGCTTCGCCGAGCACCTCGGTGACCAGGCTGTTCGCGCCGCCGCCGAAGGTCGGCGCGAGGATGGTACCGCGCTCGTTGATGACGAACACGTCCGACTGGCCCTGGTGCGTGCGCAGCTCGTTGACCTCCTGCTCGAAGGCGCCGACGTCGGCCGCGAACAGGTGCGCCGGCAGGCCGAGCCGCGCGACGCGCGGGTCGTCGCGGTCGAAGCCGCACTTGAAGTCGCAGGCCACCGGCGTCAGCCGGCCCTTGCCGTCCGGGCGCATGCGGATCGGGTTCAGCTCGAGCGTCGTCATGCCGTAGTGGTGCAGCAGCTCCCACAGCCTGGGCAGGTGCTGCACCAGCGGCGAGACGATCTCGCGCGGCGCGCCGATGTCGCCGAGTGCGTTGGCGACGACGAAGGCCTTCAGCCCGGTCAGCGCATCGAAGGGCACGGTGACGATCTCGGACTTGTCGAGCTCCTCGATGTCCACGCCGCCGCGGTGCGTGATCGTGATCGTCGGCGCCCGAAAGCGCGTGTCGTCGGTGATCGAGAAGTAGACCTCGTGCTCGGCCGGCACGCCGCCCTCGAAGGTGACGCCGTTGGCCTTGGCGCGCACGTTGCCGTGGCGATGCTCGGCGAAGTAGAGCCGCTCCTTCTCGGCCAGCGCGCCGCGCAGGTCGGTGGCGCGGCCGATCAGGCCCGACTTGCCCTTCTTGCCGACGCCGCCCTTGAACAGCGGCTTGACGAAGACCTGGCCGTGGCGCTTGATCAGCTCGGCGATCTGGTCTTCGGAGGCATCGGGGCCCAGCACCTCGGCGGTCGGGAAGTCGACATGCCGCAGCAGCGGCGCGCCATGCAGCAGTCCGGTGAGTTGCATCGCGTCTCTCCAGGTTCAGGCGGGCGCGACCGCCGGTTTGTGGCGCACGAGCGCCCGCATCAGCGGCGGCACGATCACCATCGCCGCGGCGCCGATCCACAGGCCGATCGAGATCGGGCTTTCGAACAGGATGCCGATTTCGCCGTTCGTGATCGACAGCGCGCGGCGCAGGTTCTGCTCCATCAGGTCGCCGAGCACGAAGCCTAGGATCAGCGGCGCCATCGGCACGCCCTGCTTGCGCAGCAGATAGCCGGCAAAGCCGAAGCCGGCCATCAGCATCAGGTCGAAGGTGGTCGCATGCACCGCATACACACCGACGGTGCTGACCGCCAGGATGCCGGGCACCAGCAGCCAGTTCGGCACGCTCAGCACCTTGATGAAGGCGCCCACCAGCGGGATGTTGATCGCCAGCAGGATCACGTTGGCGACGAACAGCGAGGCGATCAGGCCCCACACCAGCACCGGCTGCTGCGTGAACAACGCCGGCCCCGGCGTGATGTTGTAGAGCGCCAGCGCGCCCACCATCACCGCGGTGGTGCCCGAACCCGGCACGCCGAGCGTGAGCATCGGCACGAAGGAGCCGGCCGCCGACGCGTTGTTTGCCGCCTCGGGTGCGGCCACGCCGCGGATGTCGCCTGCGCCGAATGTGCCGCCGGCACCGGCCAGGCGCTTTTCCATCGAGTAGGTCATCGCGCTGGCGATCGTGGCGCCGGCACCCGGCAGCACGCCGACCACGAAGCCGACCACGCTCGAGCGCAGCGACGGCCACCAGCTGAGCTTCTGCTCGGCCCAGCTGAACAGCTTGCGGCCGGTCTCCTTGATCATCCCGGCGCTGCTGTGCTGGTGCTCGAGCATCAGCAGGATCTCGCTGATCGAGAACACGCCGATCACGACGACGATGAACTGGATGCCGTCGGACAGGTGCACGTCGCCGCCGGTGAAGCGGTAGACACCCGAGTTGGAGTCCAGCCCCACCGTCGACAGCGACAGCCCGATCACCGCCGCCAGACCCGCTTTCATCGGCGCATCGCCCATCAGCCCGGCGATGCAGGCGAAGGCGAAGCACATCAGCGCGAAGTACTCGGCCGGCCCGAAGGCGAGCGCCCAGCGCGCCAGCAGCGGCGCGAACATCACGATGCCGACCGTCGCGACCATCGAGCCGATGAACGAGCTCCAGGCCGAGATCGACAGCGCCACGCCGCCCAGGCCCTTGCGTGCCATCGGATAACCGTCGAGCGTGGTCATGATCGCGCCGGCGTCGCCCGGCACGTTGAGCAGGATCGACGAGATGCGGCCGCCGTACTCGCAGCCGACGTAGACCGCGGCGAGCAGGATCAGCGCCGTCTCGGGCGGCAGCTTGAGCGCGAAGGCGAGCGGCATCAGGATCGCAACGCCGTTGATCGGCCCGAGGCCCGGCAGCATGCCGACCACGGTGCCGAGAAATGCGCCCAAGGCGGCCACCAGCAGGTTCATCGGCGCCAGTGCGACCCCGAAGCCGCTGACCAGGTGTTCGAGGGTCTCCATCTCAGTACCGCCCGGCCGTTCCGAAGGTACTGAACGCCCCCTTGGGAGGCAGCGAACGAAGAGAGCGTGCGCGTTTCATCTAGCGGCCTCCGAGGATGAAGCTCAACAGCCCGGTAGGCAGCACCACGTCGAGCGCCTTGTCGAACAGCAGGAACAGGCCCAGGCCCAGGCCCGCGCCACCGAGCAGCGACTGCTTCCAGGTACCGCCAAAGGCCATGCCCACCGGCACCGCCATCAAGGCGGTGGCCAGCGTGAAGCCGAGCAGCTGGAACAGCAAGGCGTAGACGAAGACGGTGAGCGCGCTCAGCCCGATCAGCTTGAGCGCGCCGGCCTGGAAGGCATGGCCGGCCAGCCTCGGCCGGATCACCAGCCAGGCACCGCCGATGGCCATCAGCCCGGCCAGCAGGCGCGGAAAGGCACGCGGACCCACTGGTTCGTACGAGATGGCCGGGGCGTAGCTCTGCGCCGCCCAGGCCATGCCCGCGGCCGCGACCACGCACACCGCACCGAGGATGCGATCACTCATGGGAGTCTCCGTCGCTTGGCGCCGCGTCCCGCGCGGCAAGGGGCACCCGGCCGTGCCAGCCGGGCACGGCGGGTCACGCAGCTCGCGTTACTTGGCGACCGGCAGGCCGAAGTCCTGCACCAGCTTGCGGTATTCGCCGACGCGCTTCTTCATGTAGGCATCGGCTTCGGCGCCGACCAGGTCGAACGGGAACAGGCCGCGCTCGGCACGCAGCTTGTCGTAGGCCGGCGTGCCCATCATCTTCTTGAAGGTGTCGCTCCAGACCTTGAAGTCGGCGTCGCTGACCTTCGGGCCCATGTAGAAGCCGCGGATGATCGGCCACTCGATGTCCACACCCTGCTCCTTGGCGGTGGGGATGCTCGACAGGTCGCCGGGCAGGCGCTTGTCGGCCATCACGGCGAGCACGCGGATCTTCGAGCCGGCCTTCTGCTGCTGCACGGCCTCCGACGCGTCGCCGGAGTAAACATGCACATGGCCGCCCTGCAGCGCGGTGATCGCCTCGCCGCCGCCCTCGAATGCGACGAAGCGCATCGCCTTCGGGTCCAGGCCGGCGGCCTTGGCGGTCAGCGCCGCCTTCATCCAGTCCTGGCTTCCCACCGTGCCACCGGCGCCGAACACGACCTTGGTCGGATCGGCCTTCACGGCGGCGAGCACGTCCTTGAGCGACTTGAAGGGCGAGCTGTCGCTGACGATGATGGCGCCGAAGTCGGCACCGATCGCGGCCAGCCAGCGCACGTCGGCCTCGTTGTAGCGGCCGAACTTGCCCTGGGCGAGGTTCAGCAGCGAACCGCCCGAGAAGGCCACGATGGTGTTGTTCTCGGCCGGCCGCTGCGCGACGACGGCGTTGTAGGCCACCGCGCCGATGCCGCCGGGCATGTAGGTCACGCGCATCGGGTCGGCGATGAACTTGCCGTCCATCAGCGCCGATTGCGCGAGCTTGCAGGTCAGGTCGAAACCGCCTCCCGGCTTGGCCGGCGCGATGCACTCGCTCTTCTCGAGCGGGCCGGCGGCCGATGCGGTGGCGGCCGCGCAGGCCAGGGCGAGCGACAGCAGGGGGGAAATGAGCTTCATCAGTGTGTCTCCATCGTTTGAGGATCGGCCCCCGCGGCGTGCTACGGCAGGGATGGAGGCACTCTATGGAACGGGTGCTTTCGGGCCGCTTTCAGAAAAATCGGCGGAAGGTAAGGGGTAACCCTAGGGCGTGTTCGTGCGCAATGCGGGCAGGTCGATCGCCGCACTCAGCCCGCGCCCACCGGGACCCGCAGCCAGCTGCAGTTCGCCGTCCAGGCGCTCGGCGATCGACTTGACGATCGCCAGCCCCAGCCCCGTGCCGCTCTGCTGCACATTGCTGCCGCGGAAGAAGCGCTCGCCGGCGCGCGCCAGTTCGTCCGGCGGGATGCCCGGACCGTCGTCGACCACTTCGATGCGGGCGCGTGTTTCGCCCGCTTCCACCTTGACCGTCACATGCCCGCCGCGCGCCGCATATCGGATGGCGTTGTGCAGCAGGTTCGACAGCGCCTCCTTCAGCAGCGCGGGCTGCGCCAGCACCCAGGCACCGCCGGCGGCCGACTCCAGCCCGAGGTCGACGCCGGCGCTGCGCGCCTCGGGCCACCACTGGCGCGTCACCGCCTGCGCGAGCGCGTCGAGGTCGACCGGTTCCGGAGCGAGTTCGGCCGTTTCGGTGCGCGCCAGCGCCAGCATCTGGTTCGCCTGGCGCACCGCCTCGTCGAGCTGCGACTGGATCGCCACCAGGGCCCGGTGCTGCTCACGCGCATCGGTCTCGCGCAACGCGAAGCCGACCTGGGTCGCCAGCGTCGTGAGCGGCGTGCGCAGCTGATGCGAGGCGTCGTCGATGAAGCGCCGGCGCGCCTCGGTCTGCAGGCGGTTGCGTTCGACATGGTGGTTGATTGCCTCGACCAGCGGCCGCACGTCGGCCGGAATGCCCTGCGGCGAGATCGGGCCTTGGTCTTGCGGGCGCCGGGCCAGCACCTCGCTGCGCAGGCGCGCCAGCGGTCGCAGCGCCCAAGCCACGGCAAGGACCAGCAGGCCGGTGGCCGCAACCACCAGCACCAGATCGCGCGCGATCGCCTGCCAGACCAGCGCCTGCGTGAACGCCTGGCGCGACTGCAGGGTCTCGGCCACCTGGATCACGAGGCGCTGCGGCACCGGATTGCCGCCCAGCGGCCGCTCGAGCGTGCGTGCGTAGGAGCCGACGCGCACGGGCTCGTCGAAGTAGGTCGCGTCGCTGAACTGCGGCTGCCCGGTCACCAGCGGCCGCGGCGGCGGCGGCAGGTCAGCATTGCCGATCTCGACCAGGCCGTCCTCGGTGGCGACACGGTAGTAGACGCTGCCGCTGGCGGTGAGCTCGAAGAACTCGAGCATGCGGTAGGGCAGCTCGACGCCGAGACCGCCGCTCGCGGTGGAGACGTTGGCATCCATCGACTTGATCGCCCCCAGCAGCGAGCGGTCGTAGGCCGCGTTGGCGGCGTCGACGGCGGTGCGCCAGGTCAGCCAGAGCTCGGCGGCGACCACCACCAGCAGCCCCGGAAACAGCACCAGCAGCAGTGTGCGGCGCAGGCTCAGCGCATGCCAGCTCTCGAGCTTCAAGGGCTGCCTTCGGGCCCGCTTTCGAGCACGTAGCCCAGGCCGCGCAGCGTCGTGATCTGGACCGCGCTGCGGCCCAGGCGCTTGCGCAGGCGGTGCACCAGCACCTCGACCGCCTCGGGGTTCACGTCGCGCTCGTCGGAGAACACGCGCTCGATGATCTCCTGCTTCGACAAGGGCTCGCCGCTGTGCTGGACCAGCACGCGCAGCACCGCATGCTCGCGCGGCGTCAGCACCAGCGCCTCATGCCCGAGGGTGAACTGCTTGCTCGACGGGTCGTAGACCAGCGGCCCGCAGGCCAGCCGCGGGTGCTCGCTGCCGCGCGCACGCCGGATCAGCGCCGTCAGCCGCGCCTCCAGCTCGGCCAGCTCGAAGGGCTTGGCGAGAAAGTCGTCGGCCCCTTCGTTGAGCGTGCTGACCCGCTCGATGAGCGAGTCGCGCGCGGTCAGGATCAGCACCGGAAGGCGCTGGTCGGCCTCGCGCAGCTCCGACAGCACGTCGTGGCCGCCGACACCCGGCAAGCCGAGGTCGAGCACCAGCGCGTCGTAGCGCGTGGCCTTCAGGCAGCGCCGCACCATGCGGCCGTCGTCGACCCAGTCGACCTGGAAGCCGCTCTGCTGCAGCGCGCGAACCAGCCAGTTCGCAAGTTCTCGTTCGTCTTCGGCGAGCAGGATGCGCATGGGAGTTGGGTGAGGCGGGCGAACGCCGGCGCCATGGTGCGGCAGGCGCCGACGCGGCGCAATCGATGCCGGGCCGGGGTTTGGGCGGGCCGCGCGCCGGCGACACTCTCACGCCGGCTCGCCCGCGTGGGCCCGCTCCTCGCTAGGTCAGATCGGTCGTGCTCGGGGCTTGCAGGCCGGGCAGTCGTGCGCGAGGTCGACCGACACAACGATTCGCGGATCCAGGGCCTGACGCAACCGAAACGCAAACTCGCGCAAAAACGGAAGCAGTGCCAGTCGCTTGGGCTGGAGCGACTGCTTGCCGGCGTACGCGAGCAACTGGGTCGCAAGTTGGCCCGCACCAGCGACTATCGCCCTCAGTTGGACTTCGACGAAATCGTCGTTTTCTGCCGGTCGTGCTTGGCGCACGCGCTCGGCTGCGCTACGCATGTCCGCGACAACTGTCTCCAATGCCCGGGCAGCGTCGGCCGCGAAATCCTGCTTGCCCGCTACATCGGGCCGGAGCGACTGCTGGCCGCACTCGAGCAAGGTCGCCAAGCGGGCGGCGCGGTCGACCACTGACGTCATTTGCTGTTCGACAAACTCGTCGTTGCCTGCAGGCCGTGCTCGGCGCAACCGCTCGACGGCGCTATTCAGATCTGCGACGACCGTTTCCAACGCCCGAGCGGCGTCGGTGGCAAAGGCCTGCTCGCCCTTAGTCACGTTAGGAGATGTCTCCATCGAAACCTGCGCGGCCTGCCTCTCATGAATGTCAACAAGCCACGTCCTTGGCAGACATATTCCCGTTGACGCGCATCGATCCTAGCACTTGAACTCGGCGCGTAGGCGCCTCGCACTCGACAGGGTCGCCGCACCTTCACGGCGCTTGTTCCGGCGGCACGCTGCCGCTCGCGGGGGCATGATTCAGCAGCGCGAAAAGGAGAGATCCCTGCAGGATCAAGAGCCGTTTGACGTCGGTCGATGCGGACCCAGTGAGCTTGTCGGCCAGTGCGGCCGTGGCATGGCCCGGCAAGGCCAGGCCGTTGAACACGGGAACACCCGCAGTGCGTCGAAGCCGCTCGACCAGAGCGGGTTCCAAGCCCTGGCACTCGAGGCCGTCGTACAGACGGCCGAGGATGTGAGCGGTTTTCATCAGGCTATCGTGGCCTGCCGCACCGAGCTCGGCAATATTGGCAACGATGGCGGTGACTCTGGCGCCGAGCGCCGTTGCCGCACGCTCAAAAAGCCGTGATCCTTCGCTGGCCTCGGCATCGCCAAGGAGACCGAGGTTCATGCCACGCAGAAAGGGAGGCAATGGCCCAGCCTCCGTCGCAAGCGCCAGCTCACGTGCCCAGGCCAGGATGGCCTCGGCGTCCGCCGGCGACGACGGAGTGGCCGGTGATGATGCGCGGGTGTGCGTGTGCATTGCGCGGGAAGCACTGCGAGGCGACGGCAGTGTAGTTTTGCCCCGCGGCTCGATCTTGACGCGCGTCAACGTCGTTGCCGTGAAATGTCTACAGAGGTGCCGTGCAGCAGTCGCCCGTCGCCGCCTGCTTGTAGCCGATGCCAGACCTCGTGCCCGCCGGCATCGGAGCTCGACGCCGGCGGCGGCGCTAGGATCGGCGGTGCACGAGCGGACAAGGGGCGGCCATGAGCACGATTGGTTTTGTGGGATTGGGCGCGATGGGATCGCGCATGGCACTGAACCTGCATCAGGCCGGTCACAAGCTGTGCGTTTGGAACCGCGATCGCACGAAGCTGACTCCATTGCTGGATAAAGGCATCGCGCCCGCCGATTCGCCAGCCGCGGTGGCGCGCGACGCGGAACTCGTGGTATCGATGGTCGCGGACGACATCGCGAGCCGCGAGGTGATGCTCGGCGCATTGGGTGTTGTGGGTGCGGCCGCGCCCGGCGCGATCGTCATCGACTCGAGCACGAATTCGCCGGCGCTCGCGCGCGAGATCGCCGCGGCCGCGGCCCGGCGTGGCGTTGCGTACCTCGACGCTCCGGTCCTCGGCTCGATCGCACAGGCGCAGAACCGCGAGCTGGTCTTCGTCGTCGGCGGCGAGCAAGCGGCTTTCGACCAGGCGCAGCCCGTCCTTGCCGCCATGGGGCGCCTGACACGGCGCGTGGGGCCCTCGGGGGCGGGGGCGACGCTCAAGCTCGTCAACAACATGCTGACCGGCAGTGTCACGGCGGCGCTCGTCGAAGCCGCACAGGTCGCCGAGGCCGCCGGGCTCGATCGCGCCGCCGTCTCGGAGATCCTCGGCGAGGGGGCAGCGGGTTCGCGCCTGGTGAAGACCAAGTTGCCCAAGATCTTTCAGCGCGACTTCACGCCGCAGTTCCAGCTCGAGCTGATGGAGAAGGACCTGCGCTACTTTGTCGCGCTCGCCCAGGAGGTCGACCGCGCAGTGCCGCTGGCCGCGCTCGTGCGCAGCCAGTTCCATGCCGCGCGACGTGCCCAGCTCGGCAAGCTCGACTCTTGCGCGCTGTTCCTGCAGGCGACGGGCGAGAAGGCGCCTGGTTAGCGCTCGGTCGTCTTGCTCTGCGCAGATCAACCTGTGTAGCTTTCGACCGTCTCGACAAGTCGTACTGGTCATCCACGGCGCCGGGGAACCTCGACGTCGAGGGCGCTGCGTCTACCGGGAGCATCGCGTCCTCGCTGCGATCAACGTCGGCGACGTGTGCGCGCGGAGGCGTAGTGGGCTGAGGCGCTACGCCGAGGTGCCACGCAATTGACCGGTGAGGTGCTGCTGACACTCACGAGGTCGTCGAGCACCCGGGCCGGGCCATGCCATGGCCCGTCGCCACCGGCACCGTGGCTCTTCTTGGTCGATGCCACCGCCGATGCGACGCGACACGATGGCCGTCACCGCAACCCAACGAGTGTCGCCATGAAGCCCACCTTGCTCCCCGACATCCCCGCCACCCACCCCGAACGGATCGCGCCCGACACGTGGCTGATCCCGAATCTGGCCTCGGCCGGCGACGGAATGTTCCTGCCCGTCAACTCGATGGTCATCCGCGGCCGCGAGCCGGTGATCGTCGACACCGGAGCGCCGCTGCACCGCGCGCTGTGGATCGAGAAGGCGTTCTCTGTGGTCGAGCCCGAGGACGTGCGCTGGATCTTCCTGTCGCACGACGACGGCGACCACACCGGCGCCCTGCTCGACGTGCTCGAGCGCTGCCCGCAAGCCACGCTCGTGACCAACTTCTTCGCCGTCGAGCGGCTCGCCCTCGAAAAGCCGGCGCTGCCGCTGCAACGCATGCGCTGGCTCGAGCCCGGCGACCGCCTCGACATCGGCGACCGCGTGCTGAAGCTGTTTCGCCCGCCGATCTTCGACGGGCCGACGACGCGCGGCCTGTTCGATTCGAAGAGCGGCGCGATGTGGATCGTCGACAGCTTCGCCTGCCTGACGCCCGGCCCGCTCGACGCCGACGCCTTGTCGGCCGAGGCGCTCGCGTCGATGTCGGCGATGAACAGTGCCGTCTCGCCGTGGCACGCCTGGCTCGACCGCGTGAGCTACGGCCGCCATGTCGACGCCGTCGAAGCACTGGGTGCGACGACTGTGGCCTCGGCACACGGCCCGGTGCTGCGCGGCGGCGCGCTCGACGACGCCTTCGACCGGCTGCGCGGACTGGCCGGCTCGCCGATCATCCCGACGCCGGGCCAGGAGCTGCTCGACACGCTGCTTGCCACGACGCTGGCCGAGGCGGCGGGCTGAGCGCGCGACCGCGCAGTCCGGATCGTCTCTCACCCGGCAACGGCAAAGGACGCCGCCTATGATCTGACGAGTGAACGTTGCCAGCACCAAGGTCCAGCGACCACGACCGCGCACCGGCCTGACGATGTCGCGCCCGGCCCTCGAGCAACGCCTGGTGCGCGCGCTCGCCGATCAGCGTCTGGTGCTGCTGTGCGCACCGGGTGGTTGCGGCAAGACGGCGCTGCTGGTGCGTGCGCTCGATCAACTGCCCGCCGGCCACGGCGTGGCCTGGGTGACGCTGGACGACGGCGACGACCTGGACCGCCTGCTGCAGTGCCTGTGGCACGCGCTCGAGCCCTTCGATCTGCCCTGGCGCATCTCGCCCGAGGGTCTGTCGGCCATGGCCGCGAGCCGCGAGCCGCAGCAGCAGCGCGAAGCCACCGACGCCCTGGTGAACACGCTCGAGGCCTGCGAGTTCGAACACGGCGTGATCGCGCTCGACGACCTGCACCATGTGGACGATCCGGAGTCGCTGGCCTTCCTCGACCGGCTGCTGTCGCGTTTGGGCAAGCGCTGGACACTGGCCATCGCCACGCGACACGAGCCGGCGCTGCGCCTGGCGCGCCTGCGTGCGGCCGGGCTGCTGACCGAACTGCGAACGGCGGATCTGCAGTTCTCGCGCGATGAGGCACTGGCGATGTTGGTTCCGGCCGGGCTGGATGCGGCAACGGCCGAGGCGCTGCACCGGCGCACGCAAGGCTGGCCGGCCGGCCTGCGCCTTGCGCTCGGCGGCGCCGGCGGCGCGCGGCCCGGCGGCGCGATCGACCGTCAGGCCTTCGACTTCCTCACCTCCGAGGTGCTGGAGCATCTCGAACCCGGGCTGCGCGAATTCCTGCTGCAGACCAGCGTGCTGCACGAGCTCGACGCGGCGCGCTGCGAGGCGCTCACCGGTGACGCGCGCGCCTGGGCTCGGCTGGATGTGCTCGAGCGCCTCGACCTGTTTGTCACGGTCGTCGATGAGCACCCGCGCACGCTGAAGCTGCACGACCTGTTCCGCGACGCGCTGCAGCACCGGATGAAGGTCGAGCGCCACCGCGAGTTCATCGCGCTGCTGGCGCGGGCGGCCGACATCGAGACCGACCTCGTGCGCAGCCAGTCGCTGCTGCTGGCCGCCGGTTGCCCGGAGGAGGCCGCTGCACGGCTGCGCGAACGCAGCCTGCGGCTGCTGTTCGAGGGGGGCGTGCGCACGGTGGTGCGCCTGGTCGAGCAGTTTCCCCCCGATTTCGCGCGCGGCAACGCCGATCTGCAGGACGTGGCCGGCTATGCCAAGTGGCGCTTGTGGCGCAATGCCGAGGCGGCTCGACACCTGGAAACTGCCGAGCGGCTGCACCGCGAGCGTGGCGACGAGCGGTCGGCACGGCTTGCGGCGCTGCGCCGCGCGGCGATGCTCGCCGGCATCGGCCGCCCCGCCGCCGCGCGCGAAACGCTGCAGCAGATCGGCGAGCCCGGACCCGACGAGGTCGAGGCTCGGATCAACGTCCGGCTGTGCCACCTCTGGATCGCGCTCGAGGAAGGCGCTTTCCGTCGCGTGGCGCCCTGCCTGGACGCGCTGCTGGGCGAGATCGAGCAGGCGCAGCAGCCCGAGCACTGGGCGGTCATGGTCCCCTCGCCCCGCCTCACCGCCTGCCCGGGCGTGGGTCCCATGCTGCTGCGATGGGCCGACGCGGCGAGCCTGGCCGAGGCCGAGAGCCCGCTGCTGCTGAGTGCATTGGCCCCGATGACCCGGGGCTGGCGCGCGCTCTGGGCGGGCCGCCTCGACGAAGCCGAGCAGGGCCTGCGGCGCAGCGAAACCGATGAACGCTGGGTCGGCCACCCGCCGATCGTGCACAGCCACCGGCTCGCCTTCACCGCGGTCGTGCACATGGCCCTCGGCCGGCACGCGCCCGCTTTGGAGGCGGCCCGCGCGCATGGCTACGAGTTCCCGGCCAGCTACGGCGGGCGTGGGCCCTCTTACTCACTAAACCTGATGGGCCGCGTGGCGATGGCTTGCGGCGACGTGGCGCTGCTGCGCGACGCGCTCGCTCGGCTCGACCAGGCCGAGGCGCTCATCCCCGAGGCGACGCCGCTGCGTCTGCAGCCAGTGCTGGGGCTGCGCGGACACCTGGCCTTGCTAGAGGGCCGCGCCTCCGAGGCGGCTGCGCTGTGGCAACAGGCGCTGCAGCACGAGGAGGCGTGCGACCTGTACGGCCTGGCGCACGAGCTGCGCACGCGTTTGGCGCTGCAGCGGCTGCGCGAGCGCGCGCCAGCCGACGCCGCGGCCTGGCTGCGGCCGATGCTCGAGCAGGCGGCCGACGGACCGCGTGGCGCGCTGTTCGCGCTCCCCGCGCTGCGCGAGCTGGCAGACGCGGCCTGGGGCGGCCGACTCGATGACGCGGCGCAGGCCACGCTGCGTGCCTGGGCCGCCGGCCCAGCGCCGTCGGAGGGCACAGGTGGCGAGCCGCCCGCGCGCGGTTCCCAGCGGCTCGACGACACGCTCAGCGCGCGCGAAACCGAGGTCGTCGCACTGATGGCGCGCGGCATGAGCAACAAGCTGATCGCGCGCGAGCTCAAACTGAGCCCGCACACCGTCAAGCGCCACGTGGCGCACGTGCTCGACAAACTCGACCTCGCGTCGCGCAGCCAAGCCGCGGCCTGGTACCACACGCGGTTGCGCTGACCCCGGCCGGGGCCATGCCCTGTTCCAAGACCGCAGCGGACAGGCGCCAGCAGGTCCAGGGCAGGCTGGTCAAGCTGCTGCGCGTGGTCAGCGCCCAAAACAGTGGAATCGAGTCGCGATCTGCCGGGTCATGACGGCTGCGCAGCGCCGCGGGCAGCGATCAGTCTGCTCGTACCGACGCCTTGAGCCGAACGATCTAACGATCCAGCAGATGGGACAGGCTGCTCAGCAGCGGTTGCTGTCGGTGGGCCCCGGCAGTCGTACTCACGCTGACCGCTACAAAGCAGTCGTTGAGTACCGCCACAAGCGCGGTCCCGAACGACAGCTCTTCAAGGTACTGCAGCCATAGGACCTCGACGAGGCCGTTCGCGCGGCGCCGGCGGCCGCTTCCCCCCAACACGAACTTCCCCGTCACGACCCACTCCCGCTGTTCGCCACGTCAAGTTGACCGTCTCAGAGCGGTCACAGAGCATGCGGATGACTACCATCAAAGCATGTCCGGGCATGCTGACCAACACATCGTCCCTCAATTTCTGCTCAAGCATTGGCATCGCGGCGCCGACGAGAAGCTGAGCGCATTTCGCTGGGCCAACGGCAAGCTTCGAAGTTCGCGCTTCAAGGCGAAAAGCGTTGCTAAGGCCAGGCACATCTATTCGATGCAGCGGTCGAGGGTGACACCCGACGTGCGCGCCGAGCGCGACTTCCTGGGTCCGCTGGTAGACGACCCCGCCGCGCTCGTGCACAAGGAGATCCTACGGAGCGGCGTGCGATCGCTCACCGACGAAGGCAAGCAGACTTGGTCAGCATTCCTCGTTTCGTTGATGCTGCGCGGCCATTCGATGATGCTCCACATGCGCGCACGCGGCCGGGCGATTCTTGGTGCCGGCCTCGACGAGGCCCCAGACGAGTACCAGGCGGTGCGTGGCGACGATGCTGCTCCGACGCTGCGCGCCTGGATCGAGAAGCACCACCCTGACCAGTTGGACGACTTGGCCGTGCTGGCATTGCCGGAGTTAGTGTTCTCGCAGAAGCTGAACCTGCCGCTCCTCAACGGCTGCACTTGGGCCACCCGGCGCCTGTCGACCGCACCCCACGATCTGCTCATGTCCGATAGGCCGTTGATCTACGTCGGCACATTGGATAAAGGGTTCATCGTCGCGTTGCCCATTGCCCCGCAGATGGCGTTCTTCGCGGTCAAGCCGCGCGAGACGTGGAACAACATCGCGGGGCTGACCGACAGAGCCATCGTCAAGGAACTGAACCTGCACATCTGCCAGACAGCGGACCAGTACGTCTACTCGACTGGGGTTGCACAGGAACCATTCATCAAGAAGCACTTGCCTCACCGACACCGGTAGCCGCGTGCAACACATTGGCGACATACCCCAGCGAACAGGTCACTGCGCAAGGCGCCATCCGAACTCCGCTATAGCTCCTGGCGAATGGCGCGCGAGACTGCCGAGGTACCCTCGGACGGTCTCAATCTGCGCGTCTCGGCTCAATCGACCACTACAGCCACCTACCAATGTGCGAGCCCACCCTGCGGGCCCGCTTGTGGTGATCACCTCGCGGTTGCCTCTGATTAGAGGTCAGCGGCGGAGATCGCTGCAAGCTGCCTGTCGCCACGGTCGTTCCCGGCCGGGCACGTGAGTACGCGGGCTGGCTAGGAAGCTGATCCACGAAGCGCGCCCTTGCCGATCGAGATCAGCTGTCAGCGAAGCTCGGGACCTCAGTGACGGCCACAAGCCGTCCTTCCCGACGCGCTCAGAAATCGAGTCACGGATCAGCGGCGAACGTCAGGTTTCTGGCGACCGAGTTCGACTCTGCTTGGCTCGACTCGGCCATGAGCTGCCCGTCACGACGGCACCGAATCCGGTCATTCGGCCGTTCGGCGAGCGAAACTTTGGACGGACGCGCTGGCCGATTTGCCGCCGCACCGAGCGCGCTGCGATCAGCTTGCCGATGCCCACTCCCGGCCGCGCCGTGTCGTTCGCGAGGACGGTAAGCCCACCGCCGCACGAGTCCGTCGATCAGGCGCCGGCCTCGCTGTCGTCAGGCGCGTTGCGTCGTGCGCGCCGGGATCACCATTCCACGGCACTCGCCGAAGCCGATCCGTCGCTGGCCCGGCCGCTGGCAGTAACCCTTCAGGGTGATCGTGTCGCCGTCCTCGAGGAACGCGCGCCCCTCGCCGCTCGACAGCGTCACCGGCTGCTTGCCGTTCGAGGTCAGCTCCATTAGCGACGCGGCCTGCTGCGGCTTTGGTCCAGAAAGGGTGCCCGTGCCGAGCAGATCCCCTGGATTGAGGTTGCAGCCGTTGATCGTGTGGTGAGCGACAAGTTGCGCGATGCTCCAGTAAGCCTCGGCCAGGTTCGACGTCGATAGCAGGTCGCCCGCATGGCCTGCGCGCTGCATCGCCTCGGTTTGGATCCACACCTCGAGTTCGATGTCGAGCGCCCCAACCTCGCGGTTGCGCGCTGAATCGAGGTAAGGCAGCGGCTGCGGGTCGCCCTCGGGGCGGACGAACGGGCGGCGGAACGGTGCGAGCGCCTCGAGTGTCACGACCCATGGCGACAGCGTCGACGCGAAGTTCTTCGACAAGAACGGGCCCAGCGGCTGGTACTCCCAGCCCTGGATGTCGCGTGAACTCCAGTCGTTGAAGAGCGTGAGGCCGAAGACGTGGTCCTCGGCGCGTTCGATAGGTACCGAATGGCCCTGCTCATTGGCCTGCCCGATCACGATGCCCATCTCAAGCTCGTAGTCCAGGCGCCCGCTGGGACCGACGGCCGGCACCGCGGCATCAGGCGCGCGGGTTTGGCCGACGGGGCGGTGGAACGCGTGCCCGCTGACCTGGATCGACGAGGCGCGGCCGTGGTAGCCGATCGGCACCCACTTGTAGTTCGGCAGCAGCGGGTTGTCCGGGCGAAACTGCTTGCCGATCGTCGTGGCGTGGTGAACGCTGATGTAGAAGTCGGTGTAGTCGCCGATGCGGCAAGGCAGCGCCATTTCCGCCTGCGTCTGCGGCACGAGGCAGCCGGCCAGCGCCTCGCGCTGCCGGCTGCCCGCGGTTAGCGCTGCCGACAACGCAATGCGCACCGCGTGGCGGGCTGGGAGACCGAGCGCCATGAAGGCGTTCAGGTCGCCTGCCGCGAGCGGCACGAGCGCCGCCGCGACGTCCGCTGGCCAGTCGGTACGCTGCACGGCGAGCCGCAGGTCGAGCACCTGGTCGCCGATCGCGATGCCGATGCGCAGCGGCTCGCCGCTGCCGCTGCGGCGGAACGCGCCATACGGCAGGTTCTGGATCGGAAAGTCAGTGGTCGGATCGTTGGCCGAGTCCAACCAGCTCTGCAGCGACGGGTCGTTCGTCGCTTGGACCTCCCGCGTCGTCGTCACGCCTGTCCTCCCAGTTCGTTTGCGTGCAGGAAGGCCGCATGCCTGGGCGCGCGCTTGGTCTTCGTCCAGTCGTCGAGCATGTCCCACTTAACGGCGTCGAGGCGGCGGATCATCTCCTCCTCGGCGGGATCGGGACACGCCAGTTCGACGCGGTGCCCGTTCGGGTCAAAGAAGTAGATCGAGTGGAACGCGCCGTGGTCGGTGATGCCGAGCACGTCCACGCCCTGGGCGATCAGGTGGTCCTTGAACTGGAGCAGCGTCTCGCGGTCCTTCACGCGGAACGCGATGTGCTGCACCCAGGCCGGCGTGTTCGGATCGCGGCCCATCGGCGGCTGCGTCGGCAGCTCGAAAAACGCGAGCACGTTGCCGCTGCCGGCGTCGAGGAACACGTGCATGTAGGGGTCCGGCGCCTTCGTCGACGGCACGAAGTCCTCGGCGATCGCGAGCACGAAGTCCATCTTCAGCATCCGCTGGTACCAGAGCACGGTTTCCTTGGCGTCCTTGCACCGGTACGCGACGTGGTGAATGCGGTCGATCTTCATGGTCGTTACGCCTTGTCGGTTTGCAGCACACCGCGCCGCACCTGGTCGCGCTCGATCGACTGGAAAAGCGCCTTGAAGTTGCCCTCGCCGAAGCCGTCGTCGCCCTTGCGCTGGATGAACTCGAAGAACACAGGGCCGAACAGCGGCTGAGAGAAGATTTGCAGCAGCAGCCGCTTCCGGCCGTCTCGCGTGGACCCGTCGAGCAGGATGCCTCGGCTTTGCAGTTCGGCCACTTTCTCGCCGTGCCCTGGCAGGCGCTCCGCCAGCATGTCGTAGTAGATGTCGTTTGGCGCGGTCATCACCGGCACGCCGGCCATCTGAAGGCAGTCCACGCTGGCAAGGATGTCGTCGGTGAGCAGGGCGATGTGCTGGATGCCCTCGCCGTTGAACTGCATCAGGAACTCCTCGATCTGACCGCCACCCTGTTTCGCTTCCTCATTGAGCGGAATGCGGATCAGGCCGTCCGGGGCGGTCATCGCCTTCGAAGTCAGGCCGGTGTATTCACCTTGGATGTCGAAGTAGCGGATCTCGCGGAAGTTGAAGAGCTTCTCGTAAAAGCCGGCCCAATAGGCCATGCGGCCACGATAGACGTTGTGCGTCATGTGATCGACGACCTTGAAGCCATGGCCTCTTGGGTGACGGTCGACGCCCGGCAGCCACTCGAAGTCGATGTCGTAGATGGACCTGCCTTCCTCGAAGCGATCGATCAGATACAGCGGCGCGCCGCCGATGCCTTTGATGGCTGGCAGCCGCAGTTCCATCGGGCCTGTTGGCATTTCGAGCGGTTGGGCGCCGAGTTCAAGCGCACGTGCATAGGCCTTGTGCGCGTCCTTGACTCGAAACGCCAGCCCGCAGGCGGACGCCCCGTGCTCGGCGGCAAAGTACGAAGCCGCACTCTTCGGTTCGCGGTTGACGATGAAATTGATCGCCCCCTGGCGGTACAGGACAACGTCCTTCGAGCGGTGCTTCGCCACGAGCGTGAAGCCCAGCATTTCCAGCCAGGGCTCGAGGATGTTCGGCGTGGGCGACGCGAACTCGACGAACTCGAATCCCATCAGGCCCATGGGGTTGTCAAAGAGGTCTGCCACGACTGTTCTCCACCGTGAATGCACGAAGCGATTGCGTGGCCAGAGTTTCGGCCCCTGGCGGGCCGCCGTCAGTTCCTGCGGTGACAGGGCTCCTCAACCGGCCGGGTCGAACAGGTCCTTCAGATCGACGATCCGGATGGCCTTGCGCTCGAGTTTCAAACGACCTTCGGTTTCCAGGCGCTTCAGCTCCTTCGACAGCTTGGGTCGGCTGACCCCGCTGCGCTCGGCAAGTTCTTCATGGGTGGCGACGATCAGCGCATGGCCTGCCGCGTCCCGTATGGACTGCTGGGCCAGCCGGGCCAGTGTGGCGCACACACGCTCGTGCACGCCGCGCTCCACCCATCCTCGCTCGCGCGTCTGCACTTCGCGCAGCCTCTGCGCCAGGAACCTCACCAGCAGCACGAGCAGCTCGTTGTCGTCGAGCAGCGATTGCTCGATCTCGGCCACCGAAGCCCAGCGCAACGACAAGCTCGCACCGGCAACCAGGTCGACGAAGCTAGGGCGGTTGATGAAGAGATGCGAGAGGAGAACGATCTCGCCATCGCCCCAGGACACCGGGATGATGCGCCCGCCGTCGCCGCCATGCATGTGCAGCACGCTGTCGACGCGACCCTGCACGACGAACGGCAATCGAGTGACCAGGTCCCCCGCCCTCAGCAGGGTCGCGCCGGCCACCGCCTGCTGGACCGGCCGCGCGGAGACTCCCAGCCGCTCGGAGAGCCGCCGCGCCAGCTCCCTGCTGATTTCGCGGCTCTCCCTTCGGTCATGGTGGCGGGGCGCGGAGCTCATGGTGTCCTCTCTGTGACCGAAGAGACTGACTTGGCGCGTTGTCGTGCCGATCATTCGTTGGTGGCACCTGCTTTGGAGCAAGCAACATGAGCGCACGCAACGTACTGATCATCATGTCGGACGAGCACGACCCTCGCTACATGGGGTGCTCGGGCAACTGGATCGTACAGACGCCCAACCTGGACCGGCTAGCCGCCCGGGGCGTGCGCTTCCCAAACGCCTACACGCCGAGCCCGATCTGCGTTCCCGCGCGGGCGGCCTTCGCCACGGGGCAACGCGTCTTCGAGACACGCCACTGGGACAACGCGAGCCCGTACACGGGGACGCCCAAGGGCTGGGGCCACGCTCTACAGCGGCGCGGCATCCGGGTGGAGAGCATCGGCAAGCTGCATTACCGAGCCGAGGAAGACCCTGCGGGCTTCGACGTGGAGCACCTGCCGATGCACGTGGTGGGCGGCTACGGCATGGTCTGGGCGTCGATCCGCGACCCGTACCTGAAGCGCGAGGGCGTCACGCGAATGCTCGGCGAACGCGTCGGTCGCGGCGAGTCGCCCTACACCCAGTACGACACCGCGGTGACGGACCGAGCCGTGCAGTGGCTGCAAGATGCGGCCGAGCGCCGGGACGAACCCTTCGTCCTCTACGTCGGCCTGGTCGCGCCGCACTTCCCTTTGATCGCACCCCCGCAGTTCTACGATCTCTACGCCGACAAGGAGATTCCAGAGCCAAAGCTGCATCCGAGTACGGGCTACGTCCGGCATCCGTGGGTGCAGGCGTATGCCGAATTCGAGCTCAACGAAGAGAATTTCGAGAGCCCGGAAGAACGCCGCGCGGCCTTCACCGCGTACTACGGCCTGTGCAGCTTCCAGGACCACAACGTCGGGCGGCTGGTGCAAGCGCTCGAGTCCAACGGCCTGGTGGAGGACACGCTGGTGATCTATACGTCCGACCACGGCGACAACCTGGGCGCCCGCGGGGTCTGGGGCAAGTCCACCCTCTACCAGGAGTCCGTGGCGGTGCCGATGATCGCGGCAGGCCCTGGTCTCGCATCCGGCAGCGTGTGCGAGACGCCGGTCGACCTGCTGGACCTGTTCCCGACCATCCTGGCAGGAGCCGGCATCGACCCGGCGCCCGAGATGGACGGACGCCCCGGCCGCTCCCTGTTCGAAGTGGCCGCTGCCGCGGATGATCTGGAACGCCCGATCTTCAGCGAGTACCACGCCGCGGGCAGCAACACCGCCGCCTTCATGCTGCGCAAGGGACGTTGGAAGTACCACCACTACGTCCGCTTTCGCCCAGAACTGTTCGATCTGCAGACTGACCCGGAGGAGCTGAAAGACCTGGCTCAAGACCCGGCGTATGCCGACGTGCTGCGCGCGATGGTGGCGGAACTGCGCCGGATATGCGACCCCGAAGCGATCGACGCGATGGCCAAGAAGGACCAGCGCGCCATGATCGAGCGCTACGGCGGCGTCGAGAAGGCGTCAAAGATGGGCTCCAAGGGGGCGACACCGGCGCCGAAAGTCGGCAAGCCTGGGGAGCCGACATGAACTCCCCGATCGACCCGAAGTACCTCAGCGATTGGAGCGGACTGGTCCGGGGCACGCCCGCAGAGCTGCACCGGCCGCGCGACACCGCAGAGGTGGCTGAACTGGTACGCCGCTGCAACGACGAACGGCGAAAGATCACTGTGCAGGGCGGCCTCACGGGTCTGGCCGGCGGGGCCGTTCCGGCCGACGGCGACGTGGTGCTCAACCTCGAGCGCATGAACGCGATCGAGCTCATCGACGAGCTCGAGGGCATCATGATCGTGCAGGCCGGGGCCACGCTGGAGCAGGTGCAGGCGCAGGCGGATCGGGTTGGCTGGTATTTCCCGGTCGACCTTGGCGCGCGCGGAACTTGCCAGGTCGGCGGCAATGCGGCGACGAACGCTGGCGGCGACCGGGTGTTGCGCTACGGCACGATGCGCGACTCCGTGCTGGGCCTTGAGGCGGTGCTGCCCGATGGCAGTGTGCTGGACTCGACCACCCGCCTGGTGAAGAACAGCTCGGGTCTCGATCTGCGCTTCCTGTTCATCGGCTCGGAAGGGACATTGGGTGTGATCACTCGGTTGGTCCTGAAGCTGCAGCCCATGCCTGGCCCTGCGGTGACTTCGCTTGTGGCGTTGCCTGACCTTCCCTCGGTCGCCAAGCTGCTGCGCGAGCTCAAGCGGACGATGGGGGCGCTGCTCAGCGCCTACGAATTCATGTCGAAGCAGTTCATCGATCAGGCCGTCACGCTCTGCGGGCTGCGCTGTCCCGTGGACGCCTCCGCGCCTTGGTTCGTGCTGATGGAGGCCCGCGGCGCTGCCGGGCAACAAGTGGAAGACGCCGTGCAAGGAGCGCTCGAGCAGGCGCTGGAGGCGGGGCTCATCAACGACTGCGCGGTCGCGGCAAGCCTGGCCGATGGTGAGGACTTCTGGCGCATTCGTCAAAGCATCCCAGAGCTGCTCACGCATCTGAAACCGACCATCAACTTCGACGTCGGGCTGCCGTGGTCGCAGACGACCGGTTTCATCGAGCGCGTCGGAGCGTCGCTGGAGGCACGATATCCGCAAGCCCAACACCTCTTCTTCGGCCACCTCGGTGACAACAACATCCACCTGATGACCGGTCCGCACGCGCCGCAGGAACACAACGCGGTCGAAAACATCGTTTATGCCGAGCTCGCGGGCCGGCACGGAACCGTGAGCGCCGAGCACGGGATCGGCTTCATCAAGAAGCCGTACCTGCACCACACACGCAGCCCATCGGAGGTTGCGCTGCTGAAGCGCTTGAAGGATGTGCTGGACCCTCGCCAGACGCTCAATCCGGGCCGGGTGATCGACTGAGTTTTGCCCCGGCAAAAACTTCTGCTCTGTACCCCGGGTGACTGACCACCCGCGGCAGACCTTCAAGAATTGACTCACAGCAAACCGAAACCGAAAGGCAAGAGATGAAGTTCAACAGGAGACAGATCGTCAAGGTCGCTGGGGTCGCCGCAATGGCCGCCTGCCTGCCACTGGCCGCTCAAGCTCAGGCAAAGAAGCTCACGATCATTGTCGGCTTCCCTCCAGGAGGTGCTCCGGACACAGTCGCCCGTGCCTTGGTTGAAGGCCTGCGGGCCGGCAACTACACCGCCATCGTGGAAAACAAGGGTGGAGCCGGCGGTCGTCTGGCGGCCGACGCGTTGAAGGCAGCGCCGGCCGACGGCAGCACCATCATGATCGTGCCGGCCGGGGTTCTGACCATCTACCCGCACATCTACAAGCAGCTCCGGTACGATCCGCAAAGCGACTTCGCGCCGCTGGCCGCCGCCGGAGAGTTCAAGTTCGGCGTGGCCGTCGGTCCTGCGGTACCGGCGAGCGTGAAGTCGGTTCCTGACTTTGTCGCATGGGCCAAGGCCAATCCCAAGCAGGCGCAGTTCGGCTCGCCAGGCGGCGGCACCGCAATGCACTTCATCGGCATCGAACTGGGCCGAGCGGGCAAGTTCGAGTTTCAGCATGTCCCCTATCGCGGCGGAGCACCCGCGATGTCGGACCTCATGGGTGGGCAGGTGCCATCCATCTTCACCACACTGCCCCTGCTGATCCAGCCCCATAAGGCCGGCAAGCTACGCATCCTGGGACACTCTGGCGAAGTGCGCTCGAAGGCCATCCCGGAGGTGCAGACCTTCAAGGAAGCCGGTTACCCTGGGCTGACGATGGGGGAGATGTTCGTGATCGTCGTCAATTCGAAGACGCCGGAGCCACTGCAGAAGGAGCTGGCCGCGGCTCTTGCTGCCGCAAGCGCCACGCCTACGGTGAAAGATGCGCTGGAGAAGGCGGGGTTCGAACAGCTCACGCTGCCGCCGGCCGAAGTCAGCGCGCGCCTAAAGGCTGACTACGAGCGCTGGGGCAAGGTTGTGAAGGAAACGGGGTACAAGGCCGAGGACTGACCTCTTGAAGCGCCCGAACTTCGTCCTCATTTTGGCCGACGACCTCAGCTATGCGGATCCGGTGAGGATCGCTCGGTGTCACCGCACCTCGACCACATGGCCGCGCCGGGGCCTGCTGTTCACAAACGGCTGTTGTTCGCGGAGGCGGGTGGCTTCAAAGATCGAGTCGATCCACTACCGCTCGACCGGCGATGCAGTTATGGCGATTTTCGCCGGCGACCTGCAGGGCGCGTTCGTGACGATCGCGCCCGGCAGCGCTCAAGTCAAAGGCGGGAAGGTGCGGGCGCTCGCGACCACGGCGGATCAACGGTCGCCGCTGCTGGCAGGGCCGAGTGTCTTGCGGTGGCAGACCTATCGAGCAGCGACTGACCGCTGTCGCTGAAGACCGACCGGCCGGTCCGGGTCGGGATCTGACCGACCCCTTCTCGAGTTCACTGCCGAAAAGCGGCCCTTGAAGTTGAGTCTTCCGGAAGCAGCCGTTCGTCAACGCGCGTAGTCGACCCATTGCTGCTGGTGGACCAGGTCAGGACCGGTCGTTGGCCGACGTGCGTTTTGGCCAACGTGCCGACACCGGTCCCGAATCTGGCGCTCTTGCCTCAGGCGGCTTTGGCAGTAGAGTCGAGCGGGAGACTGGGCGCAGAAGCACTGCGGCGATGAGTCGGCCCGGCTGACGAGTGGTGGGCCAGGAAGGAACTCTATGGGGCATGCGCGCGACATCGAGTTCGTCTCGTCTCGGGACGGGGTCCAGCTCGCCACCGCGCGCTACGGCGCAGGCCCGACGTTGATCAAGGCGGCAACGTGGCTTACGCACATCGAACGTGCCGCGCCCGGAACGATCCAGCAGGCGTTGATCGACGAGTTCGCTCCTCGATTCAGTTACGTCGAATACGACACGCGCGGCTGCGGCCTGTCGCAGCGCCGGGTGGACGAACTGTCCTTCGAGGCCTGGGTGCACGACCTGGAAGCCGTGGCGGACGCACACGGCCGCGAGCCGTTCACGCTGCTGGGATTCACCTGTGCGGCCGGCGTCGCGGTCGAATACGCGGCCAGGCATCCCGAGCGCGTGAGCCGGCTGATCTTGTTCGGCGGGTTCGCGACCTCGTATCACAGTACCAGCCATCCCGATCCGGCAATTCGCCGCGAAGGCGACCTGATGATCGAGCTGGCCGAGCTGGGCTGGGGCAACAGCTCGCCCGCGTTCCGGCAGGTCTTCGTCTCGCGTTTTCTGCCCGCTGCCACGCAGGCGCAGTGGATGGCCTTCGATGAGAAGCAGCGCACGACCGCGACGCCCGACGTGGCGGTGCGCTACCTGCGGGCGATGTACGGCATGAACGTCAAGGAGGCGGCCGCGCGGGTGCGCTGCCCGACGCTGGTGCTGCATCCGAAGGACGACGAGATGGTCAGGTTCGAGCAGGGACGACGTCTTGCATCGCTCATTCCCGGCGCGCGCTTCGTGCCCCTGGAGGGTCGCAACCACATCCCGTTCCCCGACGAGCCGGCCTGGGAAGGCTTTGTGCGGGAGACCCGGCGCTTTCTCGGCACGAACGACGAGCCGGCCGGGCGCGCTGAGATCCGCTTGACCGAACGCCAGCTGGAGGTGCTGCGCCGGATCTCGTTCGGCCAGTCCGACAAGCAGATCGCTGCGGCGCTGGGCCTGAGCCCGCGCACCGTGGAGATGCACGCGGCGCGAGCCCTGCAGGCGCTCGGCTGCCGAACCCGCGCCGAGGCGGTGGGACGTGCGTCCGAGCGCCGCATGTTCGTGGCCTGACGCTCCACCGCCCTACCGGGATGCCCCGGTATCCACCAGACCGGCTACCGTAGTCGGCCGACTGTCGCTCGCGCGGCGACCCGTCGCAGACTCGCGGCACGGAGACTGCGGAGAACTAACATGGACGGACGCCCGCTGCAGGATGTTCTGAAGGTCCAGTGCTACGGATGCGGTGCCCTGAATGCGCACGGCATGCAGATCAAGAGCCGCTGGGACGGCGGCGACGAACTGGTGTGCATCTGGCAGCCGCAGCCGTATCACATCGGCCATCCGGGCATCGTCTACGGAGGAACGATCGCGTCGGTGGTCGATTGCCACGCGGTCTGGACCGCCTTGGCAACCCGTTGTCGCGATGAAGGCATCGACCTGGCGCATGGTGCCCCGCCCTTTGCGGTGGTGACCGGCCGCCTCAGCGTGAGCTTTCTCACGCCGGCCGTCATCGACCAGCCGCTGGAGCTGCGGGCGAAGGTGGTCGACGCGGGGCCGCGTCGGGCCACCGTCGCGTGCCGCGTGCTGCAGCGGGGCAGCGAATGCGCAACGGCCGAGGTGGTGACGGTGCGCGTCGCCGCCATGGGGTGACCCGATGAAGGCGATCCTTTGCGCCAGCTTCGCCGCCGAACCGCAACTGCAGCTTGGCGAGACGACAGCCCCCACGCCCGGGCGGCATGACGTCGAGGTCACGGTGCATGCCGCCGCGGTCAGCTTCATGGACTTGCTGATGGCCCAGGGGCGTTACCAGATGCGGCCGGAACTTCCCTACGTGCCCGGCACCGATGCGGCCGGCGTGGTCGTGTCGGTAGGTGCCGAGGTCACGCGCTTTCACGTCGGCGATCGCGTCGCCTGCGGCAACTGGCACGGCGCATGGGCCGAGAGGATGGTGGCCCCGGAAAGCAGCACGGTGCCGCTGCCGGCGGGCGTCGACTTCCAAACGGCCGCTGCCGTTCGCTACGCCTACGGGACGGCGCGTTATGCGCTCGTCACGCAGGCCCGTCTGCAGGCCGGCGAAACGCTGTTCGTGACAGGAGCGGCCGGCGGCGTTGGGCTGGCTGCTGTCGACCTGGGCCGCCATCTCGGCGCACGGGTGATTGCTGGCGTGGGTTCGCGTGACAAGGCTGCTGTCGTGCGCGACCGCGGCGCCGAGCACGTGATCGTCTACACCGAGGAAGACCTGCGCGAGCGCATCCGGTCGCTGACCGGCGACCGCGGTGTGGATGTGTGCCTCGATCACGTCGGCGGCGACGTGTTCGCCGCCATGGCACGCTCGATGACCTGGGGCGGCCGCCTGGTGCCCTTGGGCTTCGCCTGCGGGCATATCCCGAGCGTCGCGGCCAACCTGCCATTGCTGAAGAACTACTCGGTCGTCGGCGCCTACTGGGGCGCATGGGCCGAGCGCCATCCGCGCGAGAGTGCCGCGGCCGACGAAGCACTGATGCGCCTGGTGGGGACCGGAGAGTTGCGCCCGCACGTCGGATGCACGATGTCCTGGGAGCACTTCGCCGTCGCGCTGGACCTTCTGCGCCGTCGCGAGGTCCAGGGCCGCGTCGTACTGCAGGTGCTGCAGCCGAGTCAGCCGCTGGAGTGAGGAAGCGACGATGACCGCCTCGGATCGGTGCGCCACAACGACGGTGCGTTCGTTGCGGAAGCGGCGCGCTCGCATCCAAACCTCGAACTGCTGCTCGAGCCGAACGACAGGTCCGCATCGGTGAACTCAAGGGCTACGACGCCACCTTCAGTTCGCCGGTCCAGTCCCAACGGCCGGATTGCGACGCTGGACTCGTCAGTCCGCTCACGGCCAGAAGCGGTCACTGCCGCTGCCGGCCAGAAGCGGACGCTACGCCGCCTCGAGGTAACCCAAGCGGCGCGACACCTCTAGCGCGCACTCGCGCAATGGCTTCGCGACCTTGCCGTTCCACTCGTTATCGAACGTCGCATCCGGTCCCATTGCGGTGATGCCGAGCACCAGATGCCCAGCTGCATCGAAAACCGGTGCACAGAACGCGTTGATGCCCGGGATTGGCTGCCCGATGGTGCGCGAAATGCCGTGGCGACGTGTTTCTGCTATCGCGTCATCAACCTGCGCTCGAGTGATCAGCACCGTTCCGTCCGATCGCCCACCCTGGCGAGCAACGTCCTCGCGAATCAGCTTTTCGACGACCTTCGGTGGCATGTAGGCAGCAAACAGTCGGCCGGTCGCTGTGTACGCCAACGACATGACCGTGCCTGTACGCAGGTTCACGTGCAGAGCCTGAATCGGCTCCTCTAGTCGCACGATCGTAGGGCCCAGGTTGCCCCACACCGCAACCGCGACGCTCTGTTCAGTTCGAGCGGCCAGCTCCTCGATCAGCGGCGTCGCTTCCTTGACCGCATCGAGACGCTGCAGACGCGCCAAGCCCAACTGAAGCGCCAACGGTCCCAGTTCATAGCTTCCCGATGCGTCCTGGGTGACGAAGCCGACCTTCAGGAAGCTCACCAGGTAGGGGTGAGCCTTGCCCGTCGACATGCCAGTCACCTTGGCCAGATCCTTCAGCGCCATCGGCTTGACGTGGCGCGCCAACTCCACCAGTAGCTGGGTCCCGACTTCGAACGACTGAATGCCGCGGCGGGACTTCTCTTCCATTTGAGGAACCGGGATCGGCGTGGAGGGTGCCGGAAGTATAGCTATCAGGGTTTCTACTGACATAGGCAGATGCGTTAGATAACCTCGAATGGATAGAGGATATCAAACGCATTTGACTATGCATGCAAAGGGGCATACAGTCCGCACCACTTTGAGACGGAGCTGGACCCATGAATGAGCGTGATGTCGAGTGCGATGTGCTGGTGGTCGGAACCGGTGCATCGGGGATGGCGGCGGCAGTGACCGCTGCTTCCCAAGGACTGAAGGTGCTCGTGGTCGAAAAGGAGCCGCGCTACGGCGGCACCACCGCCCGCTCGGGCGGCTGGCTGTGGATCCCGGGAACCCGGCTCGCGACCGAGCAGGGGATTCACGAGAAGCCGGGCGCCGCGCGCATCTACCTGCAGCACGAGACCACCACTCACTTCGACGCCGCCCGGGTCGACGCTTTCATCGAGAACGGGCCGAAGGCAATCGAGTTCTTCACCCGCAAGACACCGGTGCAGTTCGACATGCCGGCGGTCTTCCCGGACTACCACGCCGAAGCACCTGGCGGTGCGCAGGGCGGTCGCTCAATGGTTGCCCGGCCTTTCGATGGCCGCGAACTCGGACCCCGTATCAAGCAGCTCGCGCCGCCGCTGCCTGAGCTGACTGTGTTCGGGATGATGCTGGGCTCTGGCAAGGAGATCTGGCACTTCATGCGGGCGTTCCGCTCGCTGACCTCCTTCATCTATGTCACCAAGCGCCTGAGCCGGCACATGCTCGACGTGCTGCGCCACGGCCGCGGCATGACGCTGACCAACGGCAACGCATTGGCTGGCCGCCTGGCCAAGGCCGGCATGGACCTCGGCATTCCGGTGTGGCTCAACTCACCGGTGCGCAAGCTTCTCGTCGAAGGCGACCGGATCGCAGGCGCATGGGTGGAACGCGAAGGCAAGCGCACGCAGGTCACGGCGCGCGTCGGGGTGGTGCTGGCCTGCGGCGGCTTTCCGCACGACGTCGAACGCCGCAAGGCGCTGTTTCCGCACGCGCCGACCGGCAAGGAGCACTACACGCCGTCGCCTGCCGCGAACACCGGCGACGGCCTGCGCATGGCCGAAGCGGTCGGCGCCACGGTCGATCCGACGATTCCGAACGCAGCGGCATGGGTCCCGACGTCGGTGACGACCCGTCCGGACGGCTCACACGGTGTGATGCCGCACTTCATCGATCGTGCCAAGCCCGGCGTGATCGTGGTGACCCGCCACGGCAAGCGCTTCACCAACGAAGCGAACTCGTACCACGACTTCGTGCAGGACCTGGTCAAGGTCACCAAGGGAGACAAGGAAGTCTTCGCATGGGAGATCTGCGACCACAAGACGTTGCGGGAGTACGGCATGGGGTGCGTTGCGCCGTTCCCGCTGCCCATCGGACGTCACTTGCGCACGGGTTACCTCCAGCGAGGCAAGACCCTCGAGGACCTCGCCCGGCAGATCGGTGTTGATCCCGCGGCGCTCAAGTCGACCGTCGACATCTTCAACAAGGACGCTCGCAAGGGCGATGACGCGGCATTCGCGCGCGGCAGCAAGGCCTACAACCGCTATCAGGGCGATGCGCTGAACACGCCGAACCCGTGCGTTCGACCGATTGAGACCGGCCCCTTCTACGCCATCAAGCTCGTGATCGGCGACATCGGCACTTTCGCGGGTCTCGCGGTGGATGCACAAACTCGCGTGCTCGACGCTCGCAAGCAACCCATCAAGGGTCTCCACGCCGTCGGCAACGACGCGGCCAGCGTCATGGGTGGCAACTACCCGGGTGCCGGCATCACGCTGGGCCCAGCGCTGACGTTCGGCTACGTCGCTGGCATTGCACTGGCACAGGCGGCCGCCGAAGCAAAAGTAGCCCCTCCGGTCTTTACTGAACTCCCGCACGCGGCGTGATCACCATGGCAAACACCACTTCGATTCCCCGTCTGCTCGAGAACCGACTGGCGTTCATTACTGGAGCAGGCCAAGGCAACGGTCGCGAGATCGCGATCGGACTGCACAAGTCAGGCGCACGAGTCATCGTCACCGATGTCAACGACGCGGCCGTCAACGAGACCGCCAACACCATCAACAAGGACGGCGGCAAGGCATGGGCGTTCAAGCTCGATGTCACGCAGTCCGAAGCGTGTCAGTCGCTGGCCGAGCGCGTCGGCAGCGAGATCGGTCAAGTCGACTTGCTGGTGAACAACGCCGGCATCATCATCCGCGAGGGCAGCGACAGTCCGAACGCCTCACGAAACTTCCAACGCACCATGGACGTGAACGTGAATGGCACGTTCAACGTCACGATGGCTTTCCTGCCCGCGGTGCGCGCGAAGCGCGGGACCATCGTCAACGTGGCGTCTATCGCCGCCTACGCGGGCCAAGGCGGAAGCCTCGGTTACTCGCCGTCGAAGGGCGCGATCCGCCTGTACACGCAATCGCTTGCCGCCGAACTCGCGAAGGACGGCGTGCGCGTCAATGCGCTGGCTCCCGGTGTCATCGAAACGCCGATGACCGCAGCCACGCGCGAGAACCCCGAACGGCTCGAAAAGTTCATGTCGCGCATCCCGATGGGTCGCGTCGGACAACCGAACGAGCTGATCGGTCCAGTCGTTTTTCTTTCGTCGGCGATGTCTGAGTACGTCACCGGCATCACCCTGGCCGTCGACGGCGGCTTTCTCGCAATCTGAAGTTTCACCCCCGTGACGGCGTCGATGAGACCGACGCCAAGCGGCAGCATTTTCCAAGGAGAGCATCCATGACCTTCCCCAAGATCCACGCCGTCGCTGCAGCGCTGGCTGGCTTTGCGCTCGCCGCTGCTGTGCAGGCGCAAGACATCAAGCTGGGCTACAACGGCGACCTGTCTGCTTCACCGTCGGCACAGAGCGGCCAGGCCGCCGTGCTGGGCATGCAAGCCGCGATTGACGACATCAACGCCACAGGCGGCATCAACGGCAAGAAGCTTGCGCTGGTCGTCCGCGACGACACGTCGGCGCCTCCGAAGTCGATCCAAAACATGAGTGACCTGATCGACAACGAGAAGGTTGTCGCGGTGTTCGGCCCGACGAACTCCGGCAACGCGATGGCCTGGAAGCACATCCCGAACCAGAAGAAGATTCCGGTGATCGGCAACGTCGGCTCCGGCACCGACATCACCAAGCCGCTGAGCCCTGGCGTCGACAACTACATGTTCCGCGTGTCGATGGTCGACCGCGACCAGGTCGGCGCGCTCATGGCCTATGTCAAGAAGAACACGTCGAGCAAGGTTGTCGGCCTGATGGCTGAAACCACCGGCTATGGCTCCGGTGGCCTGAAGGACATGCAGGAGATCGCCGAATTGCAGGGCATCAAGCCGGTCGCCGTTGAGCGATTCGCAGTGGGCGACACGGACATGACCTCCCAACTGAACAAGATGAAGGCGGCGAATGTCGACACCATCGTTGTCTGGGCCCAGGGCACGCCAATCGCGCAACTGATGCGCAGCATGGAGAAGATCAACTATTTCCCGGCCACTCTCAGCTCCTGGGCCGCGGACAACGTGACCTTCTACGACGCTGCGGGCAAGACTCTGGCCGAGAAGCCTTTGTTCATGCGCACGGTCAGCGAAAGCAAGACTCCCGCCCAGCAGAAGCTGTTTGATCGCGTGGGCAGCCAGCTCAAGGCACCCAGCTCGTTCTCGTTTGCGCTGCACGGCTACGACTCAGTGCAAATCGTCGCGGCCGCAATCAAGCAGGCGGGCTCGACCGATGGCGCTGCAGTCCGCGCCGCGCTCGAGGATCTCAAGGCACCAGTCAATGGCTTGCTGAAGACCTACGAGAAGCCATTCTCGAAGAACCAGCGTGAAGCGCTGACGGCGAAGGACTTCGTCTGGATCAAGTGGAAGGACGGCAAGCTCGCACCCTACAGCGACGCCGTCATCAAGGGCCTCACCGCCACCGACTTCAAGCAGTAAATCACCGACGCGGCACACGGCCACCTTTGCAAGGGGCGCGCGGGGCGCCGTCACCGGAGGAAACCATGTCACAGGCACTCCTGCAGGCGCTGGTAAGCGGCCTGGCAGTGGGCGGAGCCTACGCGCTCGTCGCCCTCGGCTTCAGCATCACGTTTACGACGACCAAGACGCTGAACTTCTCGCACGGTGAGTTCGTGTCCGCGGGTGCCTTCATTGGCATGAGCGTGTTGTTCCTCGTGCTCGGCAAGCCCCTCACGTCCACCTCGTTCGGCTCTGACATTCCTGGAGGTACCGGACAGCTGCTGGCATTGGTCGGCGCCCTGGGCGTGATGGGTCTGCTCGGCTGGCTGCTCTACACGCTCGGCGTGCGGCCGTTCGCCGGTCGTCCCGGCATGGCCTGGGTCATGAGCACACTCGGCTTCGGCGTGATCCTGCAAAGCCTCGGCCTGGCCATCTGGGGCCCCAAGCCGGTCGTCGTGCCGGGCCCGGCGGGTGACGAGGTGATCCGCCTGGCTGGCATCGGCATGCGTCCGCAGGAGATCCTCATGCTGGGCGTGGCGGTGGTCATCATGGTCGTGTTCGACCGCGTGATGCGCAGCACGATGCTCGGCAAGGCCATGCGGGCGGTGGCGCACAACCCCGCCAATGCCAGCCTCATGGGCATCAACGTCAACGCGCTGATGATCGGGGCATTCGTTTTCAGTTCCGCGCTGGCCGGGTTGTCGGGCTTCCTGCTTGCGCCGATCGCGCAGGCCTCCTTGTTCATGGGCTTGGCCGTGGGCCTCAAGGGCTTCTCGGGCGCCATGATCGGCGGGCTCAACAACCCGCGCGGTTGCGTCATCGGTGGCTTCGCACTCGGCGTGCTGGAGTCGATGGTCAACCTGTGGCAGGCGCAGTGGCGCGATGTCGCCATCTTCGCTCTCGTCATCCTGGTCCTCGCCTTCCGCCCGACCGGGCTGTTCGGCGGCAAGTTGGTGGAGAAGGTATGAGCTCCGGCAAGAACGCTACGCTGGGGCGCTTCCAGCACGTGCTCGGGGTGTTGCTCGTCGCAGCGGTGGTCGCCGCTGTCGTCGGCCAGCTCGGCAATGACTACTACCTGCGCATCGCATTCACGATGTGCATCTACTACCTGTGTGCTGCTGGGATGAACGTCCTGGTCGGCTATGCAGGACAGAAGTCGCTCGGCCAGGCGGGGCTGTTCGCCGCTGGCGCGTATGGCGTCGCGCTGCTCACCTCGCGCGCTGATCTGTCGCCTTGGCTGGCGCTGCCGCTCGCCGCCGTGATCGCTGCGGTGTGTGGGGTGCTGATCGCCCTGCCATCGCTGCGCGTGAAGGGACCGTACCTGGCCATGGTGACGTTGGCCTTCGGGGTCGTCGTCGAGCGGCTGGTTGCGGAATGGACCGAGGTGTTTGGCGGTGCGCAGGGCCTGTACGGCATCAAGCCGCTGACGTGGGATGGCAAGCCGTTCACCAGTCAGCAGTGGGTCTGGTTCGGACTCGCGCTCGCGGTCGGCACGCACCTCCTGTTGCGCAATCTGCTGAAGGGTCGCTTCGGGCGCGCGCTGTTGTCGCTGCAGGCAGACGAGATCGCGGCTTCGTCGGTGGGCGTTCGTGTGTATCGCGCCAAGGTGATGGCATTCGTGGTCGCCGCGGTGACCTGCGGCATCGCGGGCGCCCTCGTCGCGCAACAGAATCAGTACATCAACTCGGACTTCATCACCTTCCACCTGTCGATTTTCATTCTCCTGATGGTCCTGTTCGGCGGCTCCGGCACGCTGATGGGCCCGGTGGTAGGCGCAGTCCTGCTGACGTTGCTGGATGCGCTGCTTGCCCGCTGGCCAGCGGTTCAGCACTTCGCATACGGCGCGATCCTGCTGTTCGCGCTCTATGTGATGCCCGGCGGCGTGGTCGGACTGTTCAACAAGTTGTGGCGCCGCGGCAAGGTGCCGCAAGGCGGCGACGCCGTCACCGGTGGTGCCAGCGTGAAGTTGTGCGAGGGCGGTGGCGGTGACCTGCTCGAGGTCAAAGACGTCAGCAAGAACTATGGGGGCGTCAAGCCGGCGCAGAACGTCTCCTTCCGACTGCAGCGCGGCCACATCCACGCCCTGATCGGTCCGAACGGCGCCGGCAAGACGACGATGATCAACATGCTGACGGGTGTGGTTGAACCGAGCGCCGGCTCGATCCGCTTCGTCGGTCAGGAGATCTCCGGCGCGCAGGCTCACGCGATCTGCACGCTGGGCATGGGACGCACGTTCCAAAACCTCCGTCTGTTCGGTGACCTCTCGGTTCTGGACAACGTGATGCTCGGCCGGCACACCCGCATGCGCAACGGCTTCTGGTCTTCACTTGGCGGTACGCCCTGGGCACGGCGCAGTGAGTTGGACGCCCGCGAGCACGCGCTCTCCCTGCTCGACTTGGTGGGCCTCGGCCGCCACGTCGACACACCGGCTGGCAGCCTGCCCTACGGCTTGCAGCGACGCGTCGAACTGGCTCGTGCGCTGGCGACACAGCCCCAGCTGCTTCTGCTCGACGAACCCGCGGCTGGCCTGAACCCTCAGGAAACGGCCGAGCTTGGCGAACTGCTGATGAAGATCGGCAAGCGCGGCGTGACCATCCTGATGGTCGAGCACCACATGGACCTGGTGATGTCGATCTCCGATCACGTCATCGTTCTCGACTACGGCATCAAGATCGCCGAGGGCAAGCCCGCCGAAGTGCAGGCCAATCCGCGCGTCATCGAGGCCTACCTGGGCACCGGCGAAGACGCCGACCTGCCGCAGGCTGCGTAAGAGGAGCTGCGCCATGCTGAAACTTGAATCGACGCACATTTCCTACGGTGCGATCGAGGCGGTCAAGGGAGTGGACCTTGAGGTCCGCTCCGGCGAGGTGGTGACGATCATCGGCGCGAACGGCGCTGGCAAGAGCACCTTGCTCAAGGGCATTGCCGGCCTCGAAAAGGTCGCCAGCGGTCGCGTGGTCATTGACGGCAAGGACTGCACCGACGTGCCAGCGCACAAGCGTGTGAGCGTCGGGGTCGCACTGTCGCCTGAAGGACGTGGTGTCTTTCCTGACCAAACCGTTCGCGACAACCTTTTGCTCGGCGCCTATACGCGCGGCGCGCGGGATGCGGGAGTCGAAGAGTCGCTTCATGGCGAGTTCAAGCGCTTTCCTCGCCTGAAGGAACGTGAGCACCAGTACGCCGGAACGCTATCGGGTGGCGAGCAGCAGATGCTCGCGATGGCGCGCGCGCTGATGAGCAAGCCGCGTTTGCTGTTGCTGGACGAGCCGTCGCTTGGCCTTGCCCCCTTGATCATCGCTGACATCTTTCGCGCGATCCGCAGCCTGCGCGAGTCCGGGCTGACGATCCTTCTTGTCGAGCAGATGGCCAAGCAGGCACTGGCGGTCGCGGACCGCGCCTACGTGCTAGAGACCGGTCGCATCACTGCACAGGGCTCGGGACGGGAACTGCTCAACGACCCGAAGGTGCGCGCTGCGTACCTGGGCGCGCACTGATCCTCTGAGAGACGGCCCATGACCGCGCAAACGGCGACGCGCACCAACCCGCCGCTCGGCTACGAGAGTGACGGTAGCGCAATCCAGTCGCACGAATTCGTCTACCGCCGCTCAGCGGACCAAGATGTGCAGGCGAAGGCACATCACGCCATCGTCGTTGTGGGTGCTGGACCTGTGGGATTGAGCCTTGCCATCGATCTGGCGCAGCGCGGGCGACGTGTGCTGCTGCTCGACAACGACAGCAAGCTCTCCACAGGCTCGCGTGCAATCTGCTTCGCCAAGCGCACGCTCGAGATCTGGGACCGCCTGGGGGTAGGCGACGCGATGTGTGCCAAGGGCGTCGGCTGGAGTGTCGGCAAGGTCTTCTTCGGCAGCGAGCAGCTGTACCGCTTCGATCTGCTGCCCGAGCCCGGTCACGAACGACCAGCCTTCATCAACCTTCAGCAGTACTACGCCGAGGCCTTCCTGGCCGTTCGCGCCGCTGAGCTGCCGAACATCGAGATCCGCTGGAAGAACAACGTCGTCGGGCTGCAGCAGGACGGCGAGGGCGTCCACCTGGAAATCGAGACGCCAGACGGTCGCTACAACATGCGCGCCGACTATGTCGCCGCCTGCGATGGATCGCGCTCGACATTGCGAGCCCTGCTCGGACAGGAGAGCAAGGGGCGCGTGTTCCGCGATCGCTTCCTGATCGCCGACGTGCGCATGCAGGCCGACTTTCCCGCCGAGCGCTGGTTCTGGTTCGACCCTCCCTTCCATCGCAACCAAAGCGTCTTGCTGCATCGCCAGCCCGACGGCGTATGGCGTATTGACTTCCAACTCGGCTGGGACGCCAACCCCGATGAGGAGAAGAAGCCCGAGAACATCAAGCCTCGGGTGGACGCGATGATGCGCGCCGCGATTGGCCGCGACGTACCCTACGAGTTGGAATGGGCAAGCGTCTACACGTTCGCCTGCCTGCGCATGGATCGGTTCCGCCATGGGCGGGTGCTGTTCGCCGGCGACTCCGCCCACGGCGTTTCGCCGTTCGGAGCGCGCGGCGCCAATTCGGGTGTCCAGGACGCTGAGAACCTGGCGTGGAAGCTCGACGCCGTGCTGCGCGGTGCTGCGACGGATGCGCTGCTCGATACCTATGCCGAGGAGCGCGAGTTCGCAGCCGACGAAAACATTCTGAACTCGACGCGTGCCACGGACTTCATCACGCCCAAGAGCGAAATCAGCCGCTTGTTCCGCGATGCCGTGCTGACGCTTTCGAAGCGCCACTCCTTCGCGCGGACGATTGTCAACAGCGGACGGCTGTCGGTCCCGGCTACGCTGCACGCGTCCAGCCTCAACACCGACGACAGCGACAGCTTCACGGGCCGCTTGCGCCCGGGCGCGCCGGCAGTCGATGCCCCGGTCCGGATGGCCGACGGCACTGACACTTGGCTGCTGCGCCAATGTGGAGATGGCTTCACCCTCCTGCTTGTGGCGGACGAGAACACTGCGCGTTTGACCGATACCTTGGCTGCGCGGTCTTTCCCGCTGTCGATCAAGACGTTGCTGATCGCGCCGCCCGGCTCCAATGGCGCCGTCCCCGCCACCGAGACGCTGTTTGATGTCGAAGGCCTGGTCGCCCAGCGCTACGACCTGCGAGCTGGCACTGCGGTGCTGCTCCGTCCGGACCAGCATGTCTGCGCGCGCTGGCGAACTCTCAAGACGGAAGCCGTCGCCGCGGCGATCCGTCAGGCGCTCGCTCTGAAGTGAAGGAACCCGCCATGCATCTGGTCACTGCGCCCAACCTCACCTCGCCCGACGACTTCTACGAGGCGTTGATCCATGCCCATCGTGACTTGTCGAGCAACGACAGCCATTCACTCAATGCGCGGCTCGTTCTTCTGCTGGCCAATCACATTGGCTCACAAGAAGTGCTGCGAGAGGCACTGCAGGCTGCGCGCGAGGGCAGCCAAGCGTGAACCAACCACCGAAGGATATTTGCCGATGACCAAACTGAAGGCCAACAACGTCCGCCTGGATTGACAGGCAACCCGCTTCTGAGCGCACAGCGCCCAGCAAGCCACTGATCAACACGGAGAATCCACATGACGACGAAGAAATTCGCTTCGCACGCCGACCTCGAAGAGAAGCAGGTCACCTTCACGAAACTCTCGGACCACGCCTACGCGTACACCGCTGAAGGCGATCCGAACACCGGCATCATCGTTGGCGACGACGCCGTGCTCGTGGCAGATACCCAGGCGACGCCGGCGATGGCGGCCGACGTCATCCGCCGCATTCGCGAGGTCACCGACAAGCCGATCAAGTACGTCGTCCTGACGCACTACCACGCGGTGCGTGTGCTTGGCGCGTCGGCGTACAAGCCGCAACAGATCATCGCCAGCCAAGACACCTACGACCTCATCGTTGAACGCGGTGAGGCAGACAAGGCCAGCGAAATCGGGCGCTTCCCCCGGCTGTTCCAGAACGTCGAGACCGTGCCCGCCGGAGTCACATGGCCAACGATCACGTTCACCGGAAGGATGACGCTTTGGCTCGGCAAGCTGGAAGTGCAGATCCTGCAACTCGGCCGTGGCCACACGAAGGGTGACATCGTCGTCTGGCTGCCACAGGACCGCGTCCTTCTGAGCGGCGACCTGGTCGAGTTCGATGCCACGCCATATGCCGGCGACGCTTACTTTCAAGACTGGCCGCAAACCCTGGACAACATCGCCGCGCTCAATCCTCTGGCGCTGGTACCGGGACGCGGCCCGGCTTTGGTTGGTGAGGCCAACGTAGCCGCCGGGCTCGCCGGGACGAAGGGGTTTGTTTCCGAGCTCTTCGCGAGCGTTAAGGCTGGCGCCGCGGGCGGCAAGGACTTGCGGACGGTCTACCGCGAGACCTTCGACAAGCTCAGGCCCAAGTATGGCAAGTGGGTCATCTTTGACCACTGCATGCCTTTTGATGTGACGCGAGCATACGACGAGGCGACGCGGTTCCCACATCCACGCATCTGGACCGCCGAGCGCGATCAACAGATGTGGCAGTCACTGGAAGGATGAAGTCATGATTGTTCGAAGTGGATTGATCCAAAAGAAGCCCGACTGGAGCACCGCCGAGTTCCGTCGCTACTGGCGCGAGAACCACGGTGCGCTCGCCTCCAAGCTGCCCGGACTTAGGCGCTACCAGCAGAACCACGTGGTTGACAGCGTCCAACGCGGGATCACGTACAAGCGTGGAGCCGAGCAACTCGACGGTTTTTCAATGCTGTGGTTCGACAGCGAGGACGCAATGAAGGCGGCTATCGCCACTGAAGCCGGCCGTGCGCTGGTTGCCGACGAGAATCATTTCATTGGCGACCTGCGCATCGTCGCGATCGACCAGTTGGAGGTGATCCCGCCCGCCACCGACCGACCGCTCCTGAAGCGCATGTCGCTGCTGAGGCGGCTGCCCGATGTCTCGCCTGAGCGCTTCAAGCACGAGTGGCGCGAGGAGCACGCGCGCCTGGTTAAGCGGGTGTCCGGTGTCAAGGGCTACCGGCAGAACCTGATCGTTCACCGCGAGGCGCCGAAGGGCACTGTGGTCGGCTACGAAGGGCTGCCGATTGACGGCATCGTCGAGCTGTGGTTCGACGATGCGGCGTCGCTCGATGCCGCATTTGCCACGCCGCAAGGCGTGACCTTGATGACGCATGCGCGCGAGTTCATCGGCGAGATCACGACCTTCCTGGTCGAGACCCATGTTGTCAAGTGAACGATGACAAGGAGTAAGCCATGTTGATCCAAAAAGTGCACCACGTCGCCTATCGCTGCATCGACGCAAAGCAAACGGTCGAGTGGTATCAGAAGCACCTGGGCATGAAGTTCGTTCTCGCGATCGCCGAGGACGAGGTGCCCTCGACCAAAGAGCCGGACCCGTACATGCATGTGTTCCTCGACGCAGGTCAAGGTAACGTCCTGGCCTTCTTCGAGCTGCCCACTCGCGCCCCGATGGGTCGCGACGGCAATACGCCGGTGTGGGTGCAACACCTCGCATTGGAGGTCGATTCAGTCGAGACGCTGCTGGCGACGAAGGCAAAGCTGGAGGCGGCCGGGATCGAAGTAGTCGGCCCGACCAACCACACGATCTTCAAGTCGATCTACTTCTTCGACCCGAACGGACACCGTTTGGAGCTGGCCGCCAACACCGCGTCGCCCGAGATGCTTTCGAAGCTCGACGACGTGAAATGGGACATGCTCGACGAGTGGTCGAAGACGAAGCGTGCGCCCAAGCACGCGGCGTGGATGCACGACGGCAGCGCCCACTGAACGCGCGGGTGCCGCAATGACTTCATTAAACGAAACGCACGACCCGAAGCTGCAGAGTTGGGTCGGCTCTGCGAACGGTCACAGCGACTTTCCGATCCAGAACCTGCCGTTCGCGGTCTTCCGCCGACGGGGTAGCGATGAGTTTTGGCGCGGTGGGGTTGCCATCGGTGACCAGATCGTCGATCTCGCTCAGGTGTCAGCGAACGGGCAACTGTCGGGCGTGGCCAAGGAAGCCGTGGACGCCGCGGCGCTGCCACGCCTCAATGGTTTCATGAGCATGGGTCCGGCAGCGTGGTCCGAGCTGAGACGCGCACTCTCGCGTGCGCTTCGCGAGGGTGCGCCCCAAGCGACCTCATGGCGCTCGTTTCTGGTGCCGCAGGCGGAGGCCGACTACCGAGTCCCAGCAGAGGTCGGTGACTACACCGACTTCTACACCTCGATCCACCACGCCACGAGCGTTGGACGTCTGTTCCGACCGGACAATCCCTTGCTACCCAACTACAAGTGGGTGCCGATCGGGTATCACGGCCGCTCGTCGACGCTAGGAGTCTCCGGTCAGTCGTTCAAGCGGCCGCGGGGGCAGCTGTCGGCACCTGGCGCGCAGATGCCGGAGCTGTCCCCCAGCAGACGCATGGACTACGAGCTGGAGCTCGGCATCTTTATCGGAGGTGGCAACGAGATCGGTGAACCGATCAGCATCGATGCCGCCGAGGAGCATGTCTTCGGTCTGTGTCTGCTGAATGACTGGTCTTCCCGGGATATCCAGTCCTGGGAGTACCAGCCGCTGGGTCCGTTCCTGTCGAAGAACTTTGCGACGACGCTGTCACCGTGGATCGTCACGTCAGAGGCTCTCGCGCCGTATCGCACGGCGTGGAAGCGCACAGGGGACGACCCCAAGCCTCTGCCATATCTCGACTCACAAGCCAACAGCGAGCGCGGCGCACTCGATGTGAATCTCGAGGTGTTGATCGAGACGCAGCAGATGCGTGAACGCAAGGCGCCCCCGGCGCGGATGTCGAGTACCAGCTACCGGCACGCCTACTGGACCTTCGCTCAGCTGGTGACACACCACACGGTCAACGGTTGCAGCCTGCGCCCTGGCGACCTCTTCGGCAGCGGCACGTTGTCGGGCCCCGCGGCTGACGAGGCGGGATCGCTCCTAGAACTCACCAAGGGTGGCAAGGAGCGAGTCGATCTCGGCGATGGCGAAACGCGTATTTTCCTCGAGGACGGTGATGCAGTCATCTTCCGTGGCTGGTGTGAGCGCCAAGGTGCAGTCCGCATCGGCTTCGGGGAGGTCCGAGGCACCATGCTGCCTGCGTAGGGCGCGATGAACGATCTTCGCGCGTTGCCCTCGCTGGCTTGCGCGGGTTTTGCGAGCATGACGTCGATGCGCATGTGCGATGCCATGCTCCCGGCACTCGGGCAAGCGTTCGGAAGACAACCGGCTGATGCTGCGCAAACGGTGTCCGCATTCGCGCTTGCCTACGGGTTGATGCAGCTCGTGTACGGACCCTTGGGTGACCGTTTCGGCAAACCGCGGGTGATCATGTTGGCGGCATGTGGATGTGCCGTCACCTCGCTCGTTGCCGCACTCGCGCCGTCGCTCGTGTTGCTGAGCGTCGGTCGGGCTTTGATGGGCGCGTTCGCTGCGGGCGTCATCCCGCTGACGATGGCCTGGATAGGCGACCGTGTGCCACACGAACAGCGTCAAGAAGTGCTGGCTCGGCTGCTCACCTATACGGTGCTCGGCATGATGCTGGGGTCTTGGGCGGGTGGCGCTATCGCGCAGGTCGTGAGCTGGCGAACCGCGTTTGTTGCTGTTGGACTGCTCTTTCTTCTGTCGGCTGGCGGTGTTGCGCGTGCGGCTCGCGAAGCACCTCCAGCAACTGCCGCAGGCGCCACGGGTCGTTACCTGACCCAAGTCAAAGAGCTATTGGCGACGCCGTGGGCCCGCGTGGTGTTCACCGTCGTCTGCATCGAAGGTGCCCTTGTCTTTGGCGTGCTCGCGTTCGTTCCGACCGCGTTGCACGATAGGTTCCAACTTTCTCTACTTGAGGCCGGTGCCGTGACGACCTTGTTCGGCTTTGGCGGTCTCTTGTACAGCCGCATTGCCGGGACCTTGGTTCGAGCGTTGGGTATGCCTCTGTTGGCTGGCGCTGGCGCGACCGCTCTTGCGCTTGCCATCGGGACTCTGGCAGTGATGCCCAACGCGGCCTTCGCGCTGCCGGCATGTCTGCTCGCAGGTCTGGGCTTCTACATGCTGCACAACACATTGCAGACCTGCGCCACCCAACTGTCGACGAGTGCACGTGGTACTGGGGTGTCGATGTTTGCTTGCGCGCTGTTCCTGGGCCAGTCGAGCGGCATTGCTGCTGCGTCGATCATCGTCGGCCGGCTATCAACCGCGTTTTGGTTCGTCCTGGCAGCTCCGCTTCTGTTGGCGCTCGGTGCTTACTTTGCTCTGCAGTTGCGCGGTCATCTCTCGATGCGTCAGGTGGCCGCATGAGTTCGCAGGTGCGTCCAACAATGCTGCCGATTCAGTGGCTGCTGCTTGCCGCCATGGCCGTCTGGGGGCTGAATCTGTCGGCCGTGAAGGCCCTGACCGAAAACTTTGACGTGATGACACTTGCGAGCGTCCGCATGGTCGTCGCAGTGGCGGCACTGACCGTGCTGATCGGCTGGCGCTGTGGCCACCTGCCCAGACTTAGCCGACGACAGCTCGTCGGCGTTGCTGGATGCGCGGTCCTGATGGTTTACGGCAATCAGATTCTCTTTGCTGCGGGTCTCGAGCGATCTACCGCGACACATGCGGCACTCATCATGGCGCTCAGTCCGATGATCTCGTCGTTGCTGACGGCGCTCGTCTTTGGTGAGCGACTGTCGCCAACGCGGACCGCCGGCATCGTATTGGGATTTGCTGGCGTGGCAGCGGTTGTACTGCACCGCCCAAGTGCGACCTTGGTGTCCGGCGGCCTGGGTGACCTGCTGCTGTTGTGCAGCGTCGCCTCCTTCGCAGCGGGTGGCGTTGCGGTGCAACGCCTTGCGGACCGCATCGACCCCCTTGCCATCAGTTGGGCAGTTCACGTCGCCGGGACAGCCTTGCTCTTGTTTCACACGGCTTGGTCCGCCGAGTCCGCCGCGCAGCAGCTGATCACTTCGAGTTGGCGAACCTGGGCGCTTGTACTTTTCTCGGGGATCGTGGCCACGGCGCTCTGCGCCGTGATCTGGAATCGCGCGATCGCCTCAATCGGTGCCGCTCGAACGACGATCGCACTCTACTGGGTGCCGATCTTCGGCGTTGCGTTTGCGGTCGTGACGCTTGGCGAGCCCCTGACTGCTTGGCACCTGCTGGGACTGGCCGCGGTGCTGACCGGATCGTTTCTCGGAGCTAAGCGATGAAACGTAAAGCGATTGCTGTCGCTGATGCGGTGGCGCTCATTCCCGATGGGGCACGCCTGATGATCGGTGGCTTCATGGGAGTCGGCTCACCGCGTCGACTACTCGACGAACTCGTACGACAAGGTCGGCGCGGCCTTACCGTCATCTCAAACGACACGGCACGGCCAGGAGTCGGGGTCGGCAAACTGATCTCGGCGGGCCTCGTCAGCACACTCATCACCAGCCACATCGGCACGAACCCCGAGACGCAGCAGTTGATGCTTGCGGGTCGACTCAACGTGACCCTTGTGCCGCAGGGAACCCTGGCCGAGCGAATCCGCGCCGGGGGTGTGGGCCTCGGCGGCGTGCTGACGCCGACAGGTGTCGGCACGAGTGTCCAGGAGGGCAAGCAGACAATCGAGCTCGAAGGCCGGCAGTATCTGCTCGAGACGTCGCTGAAGGGTGACTTCTCTCTGATTCGCGCTCAGCGCGCCGACTACTACGGCAACCTCGAGTACGCGCTGACAGCGCGGAACTTCAATCCGCTGATGGCGATGGCGTCGACCACCACGATCGCCGAAGCAGAAGACATCGTCGCGGTCGGTGTGATTCCGCCGGACGTGGTCGGCACGCCAGGTGTGCTGGTGCAGCACTTGGTAAAGAGGGGTGCGGCATGAGCTTGGATGCGAAGGACGTCATCGCGCGCCGCGTGGCGCAGGAGCTGCAGGACGGTGACTGCGTGAATCTCGGTATCGGACTACCCACGCTCGTAGCGGCCCATGTGCCACCGTCAATCCATGTCATCTTTCATTCAGAGAACGGGATCATGGGCATGAGTCCGCTGCCCGGTGAAGGCTACGAGGACCTCAATCTCACAGACGCGGGTGGAAGGCCTGTGGGTGCGCTACCCGGCGCATGTGCTTTCGACTCGGCCTTCTCCTTTGGAATCATCCGTGGTGGCCATCTGGATGTCACGGTGCTCGGCGGCCTCGAAGTGGACGAACGAGGACAACTTGCCAACTGGATGGTGCCGGGGAAGATGGTTCCTGGCATGGGTGGCGCGATGGATCTGGTCACCGGTGCGCGAAGGGTCATCGTTGCCATGACGCACCGCGCTCCGACAGGGCCCAAGATCGTCCGACGTTGCAGTCTGCCGATCACCTCAGTGCGGCGGGTAGACCTTATCGTGACCGAGCTCGCTGTGATCGAGCCTACGGCAGATGGCCTGGTGCTGTTAGAGACGTCACCCGGCGTCTCGGTCCAGCAGGTGCTCGATGCAACCGGAGCGCGGCTGGTGGTCCCTGACGCGCACTGATTTCCGATCCGCGAATTCTTGGTCGACGAGGTGGTCATGGCTACGAAAGTTGCAACATCCAGCGGTGGCTCCGACGCACGGGAGCGCGATCGCTACGCGTACTGGCACGAGGTCATCTGTCGCTTCTACGCGCGTGCAGAAGCTCATCGCAACGACCGCGACCAGCCGTTCTTCGCTGACTTTGAGCGACGCGTGCTGGGTACCCTCACCATCAGCGACATTCGGTGTGCCGCGCTGCGCTACGATCGCCGTAGCACGGACCTTCGACTCGACCCGAACGAAGACTTCCTGTTGACGCTGATGCTGGATGGCCAGGCATGTCTGGAACAGGATGGTCGACTTGCGATGCAGAACCCCGGCGACATGGTGCTCTACAGCGCGGCGCACCGGTTCGACTACAACTTCATCAAGCCATATCGCATTCTGTTGGTTCGCATCCCGCGTCGAACGCTGCTGAGTCGTCTGCCCGATGCCGAGCGGATGACTGCCGTGGCGCTGGGGTCGGACTCGTATATCGGATCGATGGCCGCTCGACTCATGAGATCGGCAAGCACAATGCCGAATCACGAGGAAACCGGTCCGGCGGCCAAGGTGGGAACGTCAATGCTGGAGCTCATCTCGGCCGCGTTTGAGGTAGATGTTGCCGACCGGCGCGACCTTCGCGATCGGCAGGCCGCTCTTCTTCATCGTGCCAAGGAGTTCATGCAGACCCGCCTTGATGATCCCGATCTTGAGGTTGAGTCCATCGCAAACTCTCTGCATGTCTCCCAAAGTACGCTGAGCCGGGCGTTTGCCTCAGAGGGCAACACTGTCATGCGGTACCTCTGGAAGCTTCGCCTGGACGCGGGGCACATGGCGCTGCAAGAAGGTCGCGTCAGTCGAGTGGTGGACATCGCACTTGGATGCGGTTTCGTCAGCGCATCGCACTTCAGCAGGATGTTCAAGGACACCTACGGTGTTCTGCCTCACACCCTGCTGCGCGGCAACGCCGCTCCAGACTGACTCGAGAGCGACGGCCAGGACGTCCAAACCGCATCCTTGACGATGCGGCGCTGCGCCTTCACCGGCGCTTCGCCTTCCAGCCAACCGATTGACCGTTTTAGACGAGTGTTCTGACCGGGCGAGACGCGTCAAGGCCGATTTTGATTTCTAAAGTCGCTGACGCCGGTCAGAGGGTGCACGTCACGACAACGCGACCTCAGCCGGGCGGATGTCGTGCTTGCCGCGCGAAACCGTACCAAAGAGGGACTCGCGCAACGGCGCGAGCGATCAAGAGTGATTAAAGGAGACAGCCTCATGCACATATCGATTCTCCGCGCTGTGACGGCTTCGCTGATGGCGGCCACCGCGATCCTTGCAGGTTGCGCGGGAGCTCAGTCCGGAACGTCAGGTGTCTCTGCGGGAGACGTTGATGTCACCACCTATGGGATCGACAAAGGGCAGCGGCGCTACTCTGAGTTGGCCAAGATCAATCGAGGCAATGTTTCGAACCTGGTACCGGTCTGGTCGCTGAGCCTCGACACCTCGGCGAACACATCGACGGAGCCTCTTGTGATCGGCGGCACGATGTATGTGGCAACCTACAACGCCACGGTCGCGATCGACGCAGTTACTGGCCGGCAGAAGTGGAAGACCACGCTCGACCTTCCGGCCGATGTGAGCGCCATGGTGTGTTGCGGTTCGCACGCTCGCGGCATGGCCTATCGCGATGGCGTCTTGTATCGGCCTTCGCTCGACGCCCACCTAATCGCCATGAGCGCGCAGGACGGCAAGGTGCTATGGCGCACAAAGGTTGCGGAGTACAAGGAGGGCTTCTCGATCACGAGCGCGCCGCTGCTGGTGGGTGACGTGCTCATCACCGGCATGTCGGGTGCTGAGTTCAACACCCGGGGCTTTATTCGAGGCTACGACCCAAAGACCGGCAAGGTGCTCTGGACGCGCTTCACCACCCCGGCACCTGGTGAGAAGGGATCCGAGACTTGGAACGGTAGCGATAAGTGGAAGACAGGCGGCGCGAGCACTTGGATCACGGGCAGCTATGACGCCGAACTCGACCTGGTCTACTGGGGCACAGGCAACGGGTCTCCCTTCAACCCGGCACAGAGAGCCAACGGTGGCGACTCGCTGTACATCTGCTCCGTTCTGGCCATCCGGCCGAAGACCGGTGAGATCGTTTGGCACTACCAGTTCTCGCCAGGCGATGCTTTTGACTACGACGCGGTTGCTGAAATGGTTCTAGCGGACATAGACGTTGGTGGCAGGCCGACGAAGGTACTAATGAACGCCAACCGCAATGGCTTCTTCTACGTCCTCGATCGCACCAACGGCAAACTTCTGGCGGCAAATCTCTACGGGAAGAAGGTCAACTGGGCCAACGGCATCGACATGACAACCGGTCGCCCGATCGACTCGGACATCACGCGACGCTTCAAGGCACAGGCAGTCATGGCCGAGCACGAAGTGGTGTTCCCCTCGTGGGCGGGCGTGAAGAACTGGATGCCAATCGCGTTCGACCCGACCCGAAAGCTGGCGTACGTCAATGGCATCAATTTCGGTATGAAGATCAAGAACATTCGCGACGAGCCCAAGCTGCCGGCGATCTTCTTGGCCGTTGACATCGCTGGCTATGCCGAACCAGAGGATGGAAATCGCGGCTTCATGTCGGCGATCGACCCAATGACCGGCAAGCGTGTGTGGGACGTGCCATTGAAGATTCCACAGTGGACGGGCATTCTCGCCACGGGTGGTGGACTTCTCTTCACGGGAAGCCTGACGGGCGAGTTCCTGGCCTACGACTCAGACACAGGCAAGCAGGTCTGGAAATTTCAAACCGGTTCAGGAATCACCGGCCTTCCTATCACCTGGCAGAAGGACGGGAAGCAGTACGTGACGGTCACCAGCGGCGCCGCGTCCATCTATGCCGGCGCTGCCGGTGATCCGGCGTTGCCCTCAGTGCCGGCGGGTGGTTCGGTCTGGACCTTCGCACTTCACAGGTGACAAAGGAGCGCGGTAGTGACTAGCGGTGTGCTCCAAAGAGCGGCACTGTCGACTCTGTTGGTTTGCGCCTTTGGAGTGCCTGTGCAACACACGTTGGCTGCACCCGTAAAAACACAAGACGCGCCGAAGCAGTCCGACAACCCTCTCGATCCCAATGCAGTTCCTGCGCCGGCCCCCAGCCAGACAGCGACCGGCGCCGACGTCGACCTGAAACTCGTCGAGCCGGGCGAGGGCTTGTACAAGGCGTACTGCATGAAGTGCCATGGTCTGCAAATGGTGACGCCCGGAGGTGGCTTCTTCGATCTGCGGACCTTTCCCCTCAACGACAAGCCACGATTTATTAGTGCTGTTGTCAATGGCAAGCGGGCCATGCCCGCATGGGGTACCGTGATCAAGGGCAGCGATCTCGAAGCGATTTGGGCCTACGTAGCCAACTATCAGCTTGCTCGAGATGCGAAGGGCAAAGCCGGTGACGGCAAGTGACAGTAGAGCTGAAGCGCCCAGGCGCTTCACTGCAAGCAAACAGGAGGTCTAGGTGGCTACGAAATTTCTGCTCAACGGCAAGGCCGTCACAGCTCAATCGGATCCGGACACCCCGTTGATGTGGGTGGTGCGTGATGAGTTCGGACTGACCGGAACCAAGTACGGTTGCGGCATGGCCATCTGCGGTGCTTGCACCGTGGACGTCGGTGGCCAGGCGGTGCGGTCGTGCACGACGCCGGTCTCCGCGGTTGCCGGCAAGAAGGTCGTCACCATCGAAGGACTCGCGGCCGACAAGATCGGCCGCATGGTGCAGGACGCGTGGGTCGACAACAACGTCCCGCAGTGCGGCTACTGCCAGGCGGGTCAATGCATGTCGGCGGCCGTGCTGCTGAAGTCGATGAAGAACCCGAGCGACAAGGACATCGATCAAGCGATGAGCGGCAACATCTGCCGCTGCGGGTGTTACACGCGAATCCGTGCCTCCATCAAGGAGGTCGCAACCAAGAGAGGTGCAGCATGAACGCCCGTACCGATCTCTTCAAGCCCGAAGCGCTCGACAGCGCGGGTCGGCGTCGTTTCCTGCAGCAGGCGTCTGCGGCAGGTGGACTCGTCCTGGTCACTGGCTATGCCGGCGGTCAGGCTGCCGAACCGAAGAAGTACGGTGCCGACGGCATGCCCAACGGCTGGGTCGACGATGCACTGGTGTTCGTGTCGCTTGCGCCGGACGGCACGGTGAGCATCGTGTGCCACCGTTCCGAGATGGGCCAGGGCGTGCGCACCAGCATGCCGATGATCGTTGCCGACGAACTCGAGGCCGACTGGAAGCGCGTCAAGGTGGTCCAGGCGCCCGGCGACGAGAAGCGCTACGGCAACCAGGACACCGACGGTTCGCGCAGCACGCGCCACTTCTTCACGCCGATGCGCACCTGCGGCGCGGCGGCGCGCATGATGCTCGAGAGCGCTGCCGCCGAGCAATGGAAGGTCCCGGTCGGTGAAGTCCAGGCCAAGAACCACGAGGTCGTGCATGCCAAGACCGGCCGCAGGATCGGCTACGGCAAGCTCACCGCGGCCGCGGCGAAGCAGCCCGTGCCGTCGCGCGCCCAGGTCAAGCGGAAGGATCCCTCGCAGTTCCGCTACATCGGCAAGGGCAACATCAAGCTGGTCGACGGCCGCGACATCGTGACCGGCAAGGCCGTCTACGGCCAGGACGTGCGGCTGCCCGGCATGCTGTATGCGGTGGTCGCACGCCCCGCCGTGTACCTCGGCAAGGTGGTCAGCGTCGATTCGTCGGCGACGATGAAGGTGCCCGGTGTCGTGAAGGTGGTGCAGATCGAGCCGAGCGCGCCGCCGGCCAACTTCAATCCGCTCGGCGGCGTGGCGGTGGTGGCCAAGAACACCTGGGCCGCACTCAAGGGGCGCGAGGCGCTGAAGATCGTCTGGGACGATGGCCCCAACGCCTCGTACGACTCGGCGGCCTATCGCACGACGATGGAAGCGGCCGCACGCAGCCCCGGCAAGGTGGTGCGCAAGGAAGGCGATTTCGATGCCGCGTATGCCAAGGCGGTCAAGAAGGTGCAGGCCGAGTACTACCTGCCGCACCTGGCGCACGCCACGATGGAGCCGCCGGCCGCCGCGGCGCGCATCGTCGGCGGCAAGTGCGAGGTGTGGTCGTCGGTGCAGTCGCCCCAGGCGGCGCGCGACCTGGTCGCCAAGCGCCTCGGCATCGACCCGTCCAACGTCAAGGTGAACGTGACGCTGCTCGGCGGCGGCTTCGGGCGCAAGTCGAAGCCCGACTTCTGCGTCGAGGCCGCGGTGGTCTCCAAGGCCATGGACGGCCAGCCCGTCAAGGTCATCTGGACGCGCGAGGACGACCTGCGCAACGACTACCTGCACACGGTGTCGTCGGAGCATCTCGAAGGCGGACTGGACGAGAGCGGCAGGTGCGTCGCATGGCTGCACCGCTCGGTGGCGCCGACGATCCTCTCGACCTTCGTCGACGGCGCGAAGAACCAGTTCAACATCGAACTGGGCATGACGCTGCTGCAGGCGGCGTCGCTGGTCCCGAACGTGCGCATCGAGAACCCGGAAGCCGCCGCACACACGCGGATCGGCTGGTTCCGCTCGGTGTCGAACGTGCCGCATGCGTTCGCGACCCAGTCGTTCATCGCCGAGATGGCCTCTGCCGCAGGCAAGGACCATCGCGACTTCCTGCTCGACCTGATCGGGCCGCCGCGTTTGATCGACACGCGCACGCACGGCGACGACTGGAACCACGGCGAGGATCCGGAGCGCTATCCGATGGACACCGGCCGCTTGCGCCGGGTGATCGAGGTGGCGACGCGCCTGGGCGGCTGGGGCCAGCCGATGCCCAAGGGCAGCGGACTGGGGTTGGCCGCCAGCTACACGTTCGTCACCTACGTGGCCGCGGTCGCGCACGTGGAGGTCGATGCCGCCGGCAACGTCAAGGTGCCGCGCATCGACGTGGCAGTCGACTGCGGCGGGGTCATCAATCCCGAACGCATCGAGTCGCAGGTCGAGGGTGCGGCCGTGATGGGCATGGGCATCGCGCTGCACAACGAAATCTCGTTCAAGAACGGTCGCGTCCAGCAGAGCAACCTGAACGAGTTCGAGCTGTCGCGCATCAGCACGTCGCCGGTCGACATCCGTGTGCACATCATGCCGGGCGACTACTCTCGACCGCTCGGTGGGGTCGGCGAACCGGCGCTGCCGCCGATCGCGCCGGCGATCTGCAACGCGATCTTCGCGGCAACCGGCAAACGGATCCGGCAACTGCCCGTGCGAGAGCAACTGAAGACGTAGCGCAGATTGATGCGGCGCCTTTGATGGTTTTGCCATCAGGGGCGCCGTTTTGTCATAAGAGGCGAGCGGCCACCCAGCGCGTCTGGAACTTCTGGCTGCGGCCGCCTGCCACGGCGTCGTGTCGACTCGAAACTCTGGTCGACCGCTTTGCGAAGCCGAGTCTGTCCGCTTTGGGTCGGGCACAGCCTTTCGCAGCGCACCCTCGGTCGACGGAACCTTAATACCTCAACGACCCGGAGCCGCCTGCGACGCGCTGCCACCTGCGGATCGCACATCGACGCAATCAATCGTGCATGCGCGAGAAGCGCGCTGTCGCGCCACCAGCAGCAGATTCGCGAACGGCAGGCGCCCGTTCATCGGACGGCACTCCACCTCGAAGCCCAGCTGGGTCAGCACGGTGCACCACGATTCGAGCGTGCGGCCGTGCACGGGCTCGAAGCCGCCGCCTTGCACCGCGCGCGTGATGCGGTCAATCCACAGCCCCAGGCGCCAGCGCAGCGGCGCCGAGTCGTCGTGCACGCGCAGCAGCAGCACGCCGCCGGCACGCAATGCGTTGCGCGCGCGCAGCAGCACGTCGTCCTGCTCGGACAGCGGCATGTAGTGCAGCGTGTCGATGCAGGTCATCACGTCGCACCGCGGAAAGTCGGCGCGGCGCATGTCCGCCAGCACAAAACGCGCCGCGGCGAGGCCGCCCGCGGCGGCCCGCTGCAACTGCAGCGGGTTCAGCTCCAGCCCGATCATGCGGATGTCCGTCGGTGCCGGTCCCCAGGCGGCCGGCCAGTCGCCGCGCCGCTGCGCCTCGGCTGCCACCGCTGCACAGCCAGCCAGCAGACCCTGGCCGCAGCCGAGGTCGAGCACCGTGGCCCCCGGTGGGATCAGCCCGTGCTCGAACACATGCCGGAACACCGGATCGCGCTTGAGCTTGCTGGCGGCAAATCGGGCCGCGTGGCCGTCGGCCGCGCGATAGGCGTTGCTGACGCAGGCGACGAGTGCGCGCCAGTGGGCGTCTGCGCCGACCCGCGCGTTCAGCGCAACATCGCGCGCATCAGCCACACGCGGCTGCGTGAGCCTGGGCTTCAGCGCACTGTGGACGATCGCGATCGTCGCGCGCCAGGCGGGTCGCACCGTGGACACCATGCTGAACATTGTCCTCTCGGCCAGAAAGGCCCCACGCCGTCGGGGCCAGCCGCGGTCCGGCCCGACGAACGTTCAGAACCGCGTGGGTCGAACGTCCGGGGTCACGGGGCACCGGCGGCGCGCTACGCCCAAGCCGCTGCCGTCTCGGTCTTGCGCGTGGGATCCGCGCGTTCATCGGCGCCGAGAAACTCGTGAACAAGGCGGTTCACGGCGTCGGCGTGCGTCAGCGGCGCCATGTGGCCGCAGCCCGGCAGATCCGCGAGTTGCCAGTGCGCAAAGCGTTCGTGCAGCAGGGCCGCCATCTCGGTGAGCGCCGGCCGCGTCGCGCCGCCGCGCATCAGCAGGCCGCGCGCGCGGATGCCGTGCAGCGCATCGGCGCGCAGCGGCGCGATGCACGCGTCCCACTCGTGCGGGTTGGGCGGCAGCAGATCGGCGATCAACTGCCGCCGCTCGGGCGGGCTGGCGTCCCAGGCACCGTCACCGTTGAAGTAATCGGTGAAGCGCCGGCCCAGTGCCATCCAGTCGCCGGCGGCGCCGAGGTGCTTCACGTCGGCATACAGCGCGCCCGTTTCGCGCGCGGCCGTGAATCGCCCGTGCGCCGGCAGCAGGCCGGGCAGCATCGGCTCGTACAACGCCAGATGCGACACGCGCGCGCCGAGCACATGCGCGGTCCACAACGCCACCGCGCCGCCGAACGAGTGGCCCACGATGCGCAGCGGCCCATCGAGCGCGAGTGCATCCACGAGCTCCAGCGCCACCCGTGCGGCATCGGCCATGGTCTGCGCGCGCTCGCCGCGCCACGGCGTGGTGCCGCCATAACCGCGCAAGTTGGGCGCGATCACGCGGAAACGTCGCTCCAGCAACCCGATGAGCTTGCGCCACTGGCGGTTGCCGCTCACCGAGCTGTGCAGCAGCAGCACCGGCGGGCCCTGGCCGGCGTCGGCGTAGTCGATGCGCAGGCCGTCGTGCAGCAGGATCGGCATCGTGGGCTCCCCGCGCTCAGGACGAGAACAACACGTAGTCGGCGCGATACGGCACACGCTCGATCGCGCCCAGCGTGGTGCCGTCGCAGGTCTTGCGCGGTGTCGCGCCGCCCACGGTGTGGATGCGCTGCACGCTGGTCACGCCGGCAAAGCGCCCCGGCCCGCCGACCGATTTGGCGTTCAGCAGCAGCCATGGGATCGCGCCGGCTTGCGGCGCATCGGCACGCGCTTTCACGGCGCCGATGATCTTGCTGCCGTCCAACGATTCCCAGTGCGGACCGGCGTAGTGCTTGCCGGTGACCACGCCGCGTGCATCGAGCAGATCGGCCTCGGGCGCGACAAAAGCCCATTGCGCCCCGGCGGCGTCGGGCAGCGCGCGGCACTCATAGATCTGCACGCCCTGCGCGGCCACGCGCTCGGCCAGGCGGTGCTGCCCTTCGGGCTTGAGCGCGGCCGGCACGCCGGCGCAGGCGGCCAGCAAGAGTGTTGCGGCCGCAAGGCCCACGGAAGTGAGTTGGTTCATCGGAGTCTTTCGTTGCGCGGGGCACCGCATCGGGCGCCCCGCTGGTTGCATCAAGGTTGTGGCAGGTGCTTGGCGGCCGTCGCTTCGCCGATCTGCTGGCCCATGGCGGAGCCCACGTCGGTCGAGAAGCGGAAGTGCACGCCTTCGTAGATGCGCGCGACCGACACCTCGCGCACAAAGTCGTCGATGCGGTTCCAGCGCCGCGTCACGCCTTTGGCGGTGGGGCTGGTGGTGCTCAGCTCCGGTGTCGGCTGGCCGGCCAGCTCGGCCTTCAGCACCGCGCCCACCGCGCCGGCCAGGATGCTGTGCGCGCTCGGATACTCCGGGTGCATCGGCGTGTCGATCATCGAGGCCCAGGTCGCATCGGGCTCGGTGGCCTCGTTGCCGTCGATCTCGGCGTTGCGGATCGCGGTGCTCGGGCGCCAGAAGTTGTAGGTGTACTTGGCGTCGAACACCGCGATCATCGCGTCGTCCATCGCCTGTGTCACCGCGGCGTACAGGCGCGCGTTGCGCAGCACGTCGCGCCCGGGCTGCAGCGCCACCGAGCGCACCACACCGTGGTAGATGGCCGGCAACGAGTAGTCCCAGAAGCGCGCGATCTCAATCTGCTCGAGCGTGCGGCGCGTGCTCGTCTTGCCGCCGAGCGCCTTCACCTCGTTGAAGTCGCGCGCCCAGGTGGCGCTGTTGAGCGCCGGCGGCGCCGCAGGCCGCAGCTGCGACGCACTCTTGAGCACCCAGGTCCTGCGCTGTGGCCAGGTGGGCACGGCCGGCGTGGCGGTGGGCACGTAGGCGCCGGCGGTGGTGTGCGGCTTGTACTTCTCGGGCGAGGCCGCGCCGTCGTCGAGGCGCGCCGCCAGCAGCGCGGCCGCGGCTTCTTCGCCGGCCGCGATGCCGGCGCTCTTGGCCGGGCTGTCGGCAATCGCGGCCAGTGCCGCGCCATAGGCGGCCTGGATCGTCGCCTCCTGGCTCGGCATCAGCTTGGTCAGGGTCACGCGATTGGCGGCGGCCACCGCGGCCGCCACGGCGTCTTGCTGTAGGGCACCGGGCACACGCTTCGATGCGGCGAGCGCCGCGTCGAACACCGCGGTCTGCACCATCGCCATCACGCGGTTGGCCGGCGGTGTGCCGAGTTTGGCTTCGCCGACGAGCTCGCCGGCCTTCTGGTTCCAGTCGGTCACCACGTCGGCGCGCACGTGCAGCGCGGCAGCAGCCAGCGCGGTGGCGGCCAGGACGAGGCGAAAGGTCTTGCAGTTCATGGGATTTCCTTTGTTGTGGGTTCGCAGATCCGTCGATCCCGAACCACGAAAGGGCTGCGGGATCGCGGACACGCCGAACTAGGGATGCCGGTCACTTCTTCGTGATCACGATCTCGAGGTATTCGCTCGGGGCGACCATCGAGCCGTCCTTGGCGCGGTTGAACTTGCCGATCAACGCGAGCAGGTCGTCGGCCAGCGCCGGCTGCTTGCTGGCGTCGAGTGCGGCAAACGCCTTGAGCACCGGGCCGTAGTAGTTCTTGAAGATCTCGAGCCAGTGCGCGGGCGAGCGGTAGCGGAACGCGAAGTGGCGCGGCTCCACCACCACCATCGCCGCCTGCGCGCCAAACAGGTCCTGGATGCGCTGGCGCGTGCCCCACAGCGCCGGCGACTCGACGCCCGCGGGCGGCGGCACGTGCTTGCCGATGGTCTTGAACAGCTGGCCGATGAAGCCTTCGGGCGTCCAGTTGGCCATGCCGACCTTGCCGCCGCTCTTGCACACGCGCAGCATCTCGCTGGCGGTCTGCTTGGGGTTGGGCGCGAACATGCAGCCAAAGGTCGACACCACGGCGTCGAAGCTGCCGTCGGCAAACGGCAGTTGCTCGACGTCGGCCTCGCGGAACTCCACTTCCAGCCGCTCGGCGGCGGCGCGTTCGCGGCCGCGCATGAGCAGCGCGCCGACGTAGTCGGTGGAGACCACGTCGCACCAGCGGCGTGCCGCGGCCAGCGTGACATTGCCGTTGCCGGCGGCCACGTCGAGCACGCGCTGCGTCGAGCGCAGGTCCATCGCTTCGCAAAGCGCCTCGCCCACCAGTTGCAGCGTGGTGCCGACGACAGCGTAGTCGCCCGAGGACCAGGCGGCGCGCTGGCGCGACTTGACGGCGGCGAGATCGGGCTGCGTGGCGGCGGGGGTGGCAGTCAGGGTGTTCATGCAAGCTCCAGACAAACGGGTTGAGGCGGTACACCCGGTCGCCCGGGCGGTGGTTGAGGCGGCTGCGTTGGAAAAGAGTGCGTTCGCCGCTGTCCGCCACTGTTCGGGCATTGCGTGGTACCCGACGTGGAAGCCGTCGTGGAATCTCGCGTGGAATCGTCTGTTGCCCGGTCAGGCCGAGCCGCTGCGGGCTCGCCCGCCCGGCTGCAGCCGCCCCTGGCGCTGCACCTGCTAGGCACGCTGCGCGTGCAGCGCGCCCAGGAGCCCGTGGCGCTGCCCGCGTCGCGCAAGGTGCGTGCGCTGCTGGCCTACCTCAGCCTGGCGCCGCGCGCGGTGCAGCGCAGCCACCTGTGCGAGCTGCTGTGGGACCTTCCCAATGACCCGCGCGGCGAGCTGCGCTGGTGCCTGAGCAAGCTGCGCGGCGTGGTTGACGCGGCTGGGACGGGCCGCCAAGTCGATCCGGCCGGGACGGGCCGCCAAGTCGATCAGGCCGGCGCGCCGAGCCGCGTGATCACCGACGGCGACGCCGTGCGGCTGGACCTGTCGGGCGTGTCGGTCGATGCGCTGCAGGTGCTGGCCGCCACGCAGTCGGGCCTGGCCACGCTCGACGTGGCGGCGCTGCGCACGCTCTCGACGCACTTCGACGGCGACTTTCTGCAGGGTCTGGACATCGGACGCAGCGCGCCGTTCAGCGCCTGGGTGGTCGGCCAGCGCCGGCGCTTTCGCGCCGCGCAAGTGGCGCTGCTCGAGCAGCGCGTGCGCCTGCTGGAGCCGGGTGACGATGAAACGGTGCAATGCCTCGAGCAGTGGCTGCAGCTGGCCCCCTTTGACCGGCGCGCGCACGAGTTGCTGCTCGACGCGCTGGCGCGCCGCGGCCAGCTGCGCGAGGGCGACGAGCACCTCGCCGCTACGGCGCGCCGCTTTGAAGGCGAGGCACAGGACTGGGCGCCGCTCGGCCTGGCCTGGCGTGCCGCCAAGTCGCGCCACGCCGGCCCGCCGGTGCCGCTGTCGCGAGCCGAGACGTTGGTGCTGTCGCACCCCAACCCACCCGAGGTACCGGTTGCGGCCGCGGCGCGGCGCGCGTCGATCGCGGTGATGCCGTTTGCCGATGTCACGCGCGACGGTGCGCTGCGCGGGGGCCTGGCCGACGGCCTGGCCCACGACGTGATCACGCGGCTGGCCAAGCTGCGCAGCGTGTTCGTGATCGCTCAGGGCACGGTGTTCGCGCTCGACTCCGCGCAGGTCGGCGCCGAGGACGCCGGCCGCCGGCTCAACGTGGACTACGTGGCCAGCGGCACGCTGCGCCGCGAGCGCGGCGCGGTCAGCGTGAACGTACAGCTCAGCGAGACGCGCGGCGCACGCATCGTGTGGGCCGAGGTGTTCAGCGCGCCGGCCGGCGATGCGCTGGGCGTGCTGGAGGCGATCGGCGACCGCATCGTCGCGTCGATCGCCAACCAGATCGAGCTGGCCGAACGCAACCGCGCGATCCTGAAGGCGCCGGAGTCGCTCGACGCGTGGGAGGCGCACCACCGCGGCCTGTGGCACATGTACCGCTTCAACCGCGAGGACAACGAACACGCGCGCCAACACTTCGAGAAGGCGGTGCAGCTCGATCCGACCTTTGCACGCGCCCACGCCGGCCTGTCGTTCACGCACTTCCAGAAGGCTTTTCTCGGCTGGGGCGAGCGCACGCACGAGGTCGAGCGCGCCTACGGCGCGGCCGCGCATGCGCTGCTGGCCGACGAGCAGGATCCGGCGGCGCATTGGGCCATGGGACGCGCGTTGTGGCTGCGCGGCCAGGTGGACCCGTCACTGACCGAGCTCGACACCTCGGTGGAGCTGAGCCCGAACTTCGCGCTCGGCCACTACACGCTGGCTTTCATCCACGCGCAGTCGGGCGACCCGCTGGCGGCGATCCGCGAGACCGACCATTCGCGCGACCTGAGCCCGTTTGATCCGCTGCTGTTCGCGATGCTGGCCACGCGCGCGCTTGCGCTGGTGCGACTGGGGCGCTATGACGAAGCGGCCGACTGGGCCAGCAAGGCGGCGCTGCGCCCCAACGCGCACGTGCACGTGCTCGGCATCGCCGCGCACTGCCTGGCCCTGGCCGAGCGCGACGATCAGGCGCGCGCCACGGCGGCGCAGATCCGGCTGCAGGTGCCGGGCTACCGCGAAGACGACTACCTCGCGGCGTTTCGCTTCTCGCCCGACGCCGAGGCGCTGATGCGGCGCGGCGCCAAGCGCATCGGACTGTAGGCACTGACTCGAGGCTGCGGGGCCGCGTCAGCAGCGGCCGACGCGCTCGCATGCGGACGCGCGCTCTGCGTGCAGCGTCAGCCGCCACCATGCCAGCGCCGCTGCGCTGATGAACGCGCCCAGCGTGCACACGCCGGGCCAGCCCGCGCGGTCGTAGGCCAGCGTTGATACGATCGAGCCGACCGCACACCCGATCGAATAGCAGACCATGTAGGCTGCGGTCTTGCGGCTCTGCGCCTCGGGGCGTGTGCGGTAGATCAGGCTCTGGTTGCTCACGTGCACCGCCTGCAGCCCGAGGTCGAGCAGCAGCACCGCGACGATCAGGCCCCACAAAGAGTGCGGCAGGAGTGCCGCCGCGCCCCACGCCAGCAGCATCAGCGCGAGCGCGAGTGCCGTGGTGCGTTGCGCGTCGCCACGATCGGCCCAGCGCCCGGCACGCGTGGCGCCGAGGGCGCCGCACACGCCGGCCAGGCCGAACAGGCCCACCTCGGTGTGCGTCAGCGCATGCGGCGGCGCGCGCAGCGCCAGCACCATCGGCGTCCACAGCACCGTCATCGCCGCGAACACCAGCAGCGCCAGAGCGCCGCGCTCGCGCAGCACACGCTCTTCGCGCCACAGCGTGAGCACCGACGCAACGAGCGCGCGGTAGCGCATGCGGCGCGCGTGCAGCGGTTGCCGCGGCAAGGCCCGATACAAGGCCCAGACCATCGCCAGGTTGGCGGCCGCGGCGGCACCGTACACGGCGCGCCAGCCCCACACGTCGGCCAGTGCGCCGGACACCGCGCGCGCCAGCAGGATGCCGCTGATGATGCCGCTGGTCACCATGCCCACCACCTGTCCGCGCTGTGTGGGGCCGGCCAACGACGACGCATGCGCCACGTGCAGCTGCGTCACCACCGCGAGCGCGCCCAGCAGCGCCACGGCGCCGAGAAACACCCAGCCGGCCGGCGCCACGGCGACGACCAACAGCGCCAGCGCTGAACACGCCGTCTGGCCGACGATCAGGCGCCGGCGGTCGAGCACGTCACCCAGCGGCACCAGCAGCAGCAGCCCGAGGCCGTAGCCGATCTGCGTCCACCCGACCACCGCGCCGACGGTGGCATGCGCGAAACCGAACTCGTGCGCGATCGCATCGAGCAGCGGCTGCGCGTAGTACACGCTGGCCACCGCCAGGCCGCTGGCCAGCGCAGCCAGCCACACCACCGCGCGCGGCAACGGCGCGCTCGTCGTGTCGGCCGGCGATGTCCACGGCGCATCCGTTGCGTGGCCGGGTGGCATCGGGTTCAGCCCAGCGCGGACACGAAGCGGCGGATGTGCTCGGCGATCACGTCGGCATGGTCCTCGAGCGCAAAGTGACCCGCATCGAGCACGTGCACCTCGGCGCGCGGCAGGTCGCGCCGGTACGGATGCGCGCCCGCCTCGGGAAAGATCACGTCGTTCTTGCCCCACACCACCAACGTGGGCGGCTGGTGCTTGCGGAAGTAGGCCTGCCACTGTGCGTAGCGCCCCGGGTTGCTGCCGTAATCGCGCAGCAGCGCGAGCATGGTGTCCTTGTTGCCCGGGCGTGCGAGCAGCGCCTGTTGCAGCATCCAGCTGTCGGGGCTCACGCGTTCCGGATGTTGGGCACCGTGCGTGTAGTTCCACTGCAGCGCCTCGTCCGACATTCCGGCCGCGCGGATGCGCGCGAGGTTGGCGGCCGACGGATCGCGCCACAGCTCGCGCAGCGGCGCCCAGAAGCTGTCGGGCAGGCCTTCGTCGTAGGCGTTGGCGTTCTGCACCACGAGAAACCGCACACGATCGGGCTGCGCACTCGCGAGGCGGAATCCCACCGGGCCGCCGAAGTCCTGCATGTACAGGCCGTAGCGCTGCAAGTCGAGCCGCTCGCTGAAGCGCTCGATCGTGCGCGCCAGCGCGTCGAACGTGTACGGGTACTCCGCCGGCGACGGCGCGTCGCTGTAACCGAACCCGGGATAGTCGGGCGCCACGAGGTGGAAGCGGTCTTCCAGCCGTGCCAGCAGATCGCGGTACATGAACGACGACGCCGGAAAGCCGTGCAGCAGCAGCAACGTGGGCCGGTCGCGCCGGCCGGCTTCGCGGTAGAAGATCTTCAGCCCGTCGACGTCGACGGTGTGGTACTCGGTCATGGCATGGCCTCAGGACGGGTGTGTTGACGATCTGGTTGCATCAAGCAACCGGATGCAGTTTGTACGCGAAGTGGTTGTATGATGCAACCACCCTCCCCGCACCAAGGTCACCGTGAAACGCACCAGCCACAGCGACGCGAGCTGCCCGGTGGCACGCCCGCTTGATGCCATCGGCGACTGGTGGTCGCTGCTGATCGTGCGCGACGCGTTCGACGGGCTGCGCCGCTTCGGCGAGTTCCAGAAGAGCCTGGGCCTGGCGAAGAACATCCTGGCCGCTCGCCTGCGCAACCTCGTCGAGCACGGCATCCTCGACACCGCGCCGGCCTCCGACGGCAGCGCCTACCAGGAATACGTGCTCACGAAGAAAGGGCTGGCGCTGTTTCCGCTGCTGGTGGCGCTGCGCCAGTGGGGCGAGGAGTATTTTTTCGACGCCGGCGAAGAGCACGTGCGCCTGGTCGACCTGAAGACCGGGCGCCCGGTGCGCAGGCTCGAGCTGCGCGCGCACGACGGACGCCTGCTCGGTCCGGCCGACACACGCGTGAAGCCGGCGCCGGCCGCCGCGCGCCGGACCGCCGGTCGCGCGCCGCCGAAGCGCTGATCGCTTGCGTTGTGGGCGCCGTCAGCGCGGACACTCGTCGAACAGCTTGACCGTGCAGCGGGCGCAGATCTCCATGTCGAGCCGCGGCACGATGGTGGCGATGGCGATGCGCTTGTCGGGGAACACGTGGTCGCGGCCCATCTCGTCGAGGAAGCCGGTCTTGTTCCACAGCTCGGTCACCGGCGGGCGCGGCCGGTGAAAGTACAGGTCGCCGCCGATGCGGCGGCGTGCGTGCAGCTCGTCGCGCCACAGGTCGTCGCCGGCGAGGTCGATGAAGTTCATGCTCTTGGCCATCACCAGCAGGTGCTTCTGAACGCCCCCAGGGCCTGGCTGAGGCCCGGCCCGCCCCCCTCGGGGGTCAAGGAACTCGGGAGCGGCCCTTGGTTCCTTGAGCGGCTGTGGCCGTGTGCGCAGCGCGTGCAGCCGCTCGCTCACGTGCTGCGTGGCGCCGAAGTAGACCGATCCCTCCATGCGCAGCAGCTTCAGTTGCGGGCATTCGGGCAACGCGTCGGGGTTGTCGTCGACGATCACGAACGGGCGGACCGCGTCCTCGGGCGTCCGTTGCGCCCGTGCGCTGCGGTGTTCGCCTTCTAAGCGGCCGGGCGACGCCGGCGTGTCGAAACCCATCGTGCGCATCGCCGGCCGTGCGGTGCGCCACAGGTAGGCGGCCAGCGACAGCAGCGTGCCGAACAGGATGGCCAGCTCCAGCCGGATGGCCAGCGTGGCGACCAGCGTGGCCAGCGCGATGCCGAACTCCAGGCCGGACAGCCGCAGCAGGCGCCGCCAGTCGGGCAGGTCGAGCAGCGACCAGGCCACCAGCAGCAGCAGGCCCGACACCGCAGCCATCGGGATCGCGGCCAGCAGCGTGGCGCTCACGGCCACCAGCGCCAGCAGCCACAGCGCCGAGAACACCGCCGCCAGCGGCGTTCGTGCACCGACTTCCAGGTTGGGGATCGAACGGTTCAACGAACCGCACGACAGATAACACGAGAAGAAGCCACCCACCACGTTGGACAGGCCCTGGCCGACGAACTCGCGGTTCGCATCGACATGCTGGCCGGAGCGCGACGCCAGCACCTTGGCGATCGAGAACGATTGGCCGAGCGACACGATGGTGAGCGCGATCGCCAGGCCGGCCAGCTCGGGCAGGCGGCGCCAGTCCACATCGGGTAGCTGCCAGCGCGGCCAGGCCTCGGGCACGTGGCCCACCACCTCGACCGGCTGCCCGCCGAGCGACGCGCGCGCCAGCAACGCCGCCACCACAGCGCCGGCGATCACGCCGGCCAGCATGTGCGGCCCGCGCGGCCACAGCCGCTTGAGCAGCAGCGCCGCCGCGATCGTGCCGGCACCCACGACCAGCGCCGCCGGATTGAACTGCGCCGCCCGCTCGAACAACAGCAGCAGCACGTCGATCGCGCTGCGGCCGGGCGGCAGATCGATGCCGAGCAGGTCGTCCAGCGCGTGCACGGCAATCAGCAGCGCCGCGCCGCCGGTGAAGCCGCGCAACGCCGCCGGCGAGATGAAGTGCGCCAGCGTGCCGAGCCGCAGTGCGCCGATGGCCAGCTGCATCAGGCCGACCAGCACGGTGACCGCCAGCACGAGCTGGATGTATTCAGGGCTGCCCACCACCGCCAGCGGCGCCAGCATCGCCACGATGGCCAGCGAGTTGGCATTGGTGGGGCCCGACATCACGTGCCGGCTCGAGCCGAACAGCGCCGCCACGATGCACGGCAGCACGGCGGTGGCCAGCGCGTACGACGGCGGCAACCCGACCAACGCGGCGAACGCGATCGCCTGCGGCAACACCAGCACGGCGCCGAGCAGGCCGGCGAGCGCGTCGACGCGCAGCGTGCGGCCGTCGAGTTCAAGGACCCAGGGGCCGAACAGCCTGGCGAGGGCCGTCATCGCGGCCTCCGCGCGGAGGCCGGGCTCAGCGCTGCTTGTAGAAGTAATAGGTTGCCGTATACGGCACGCGCCAGAACTGGTGGGCGTTGGATGCATCGCACGGCTCCACCGGCGTGGTGCCGCCCGCGGTGGAGACACGCTGGATGCTGGTGGTGGGCGTGAACAGGCCGCCGCCGGCTGTGGACTTGGCGATCAGCAGCAGCCAGGGGATCGCCTTGGGATCGGGGCCCGGATCGCGCGCCGCCACCTCGCCCAGCACGCGGCTGCCATCGGCCGCCTCCCACATCGGGCCGGCGTAGTGCTTGCCGAGCGCACGGCCGCTCCAGTCGGTGAGCGTGGCCTCGGGCGCGCGGAAGACCCATTCGTAGACGCCGCTCTGGCCGCGCTTGGGCACGCACTCGTAGATCTGCACCCCCTTGGCCAAGGTCTCCAGGAAAGGGACCTGCCCCGACGGCGCCATCAGCGTCGCGGGCACGTCGGGGGGCTTGGGGGTGGAACTGCAGCCAGCGAGCAGACCGGCCAACATCGGCGCAACGACCACAGCACGAGCACCCATCGCGAGGCCTTTCTCCGGGTTTGACCATCACAGATCCGGCGCGTGGCGCCGCGCCGTCTCTTCCGGCGTCTGCGGGGCAATCTGCAGGCCGGCCCGGTCGGATGCGTCCATCGTGTGCGAGGTCATGGTGAATTATCCGGTGGCTCGCCGCGGCTCACGGCGGTATGCCCTGGCGCCGCAGCAGCGGCCGCTCGTAGCCCGCGTCCTCGGGCGGGTGACGCAGTTCTTCCACGCCGCGCTGCCTGGCCAATGCCCAGACGATGCTCTCGCCGGCCGGCAGCGTATCGGGCTGCATCCGGTACAGCGGGTCCTCGAACGCCTTGCGCGCGGCGACGAAGTGCCAGCCCTTGTTGCGAAACGCCTCGATCACCGCCGGCAGCGTCGCCGCGTTGATCGCGTTGACGTGCAGCCGCAGCACGTGCGCCGGACTGCGCCCGAGCACCTCGCGCGCCAGCGTGTCGTAATAAGCGGCGCGGTCCAGCAGGTGGCGCACATAGGCGCGCGTCAGCCGCCGCACCGCCTCGCTGCGACCGGCCGCCTGCAACGCCAGGTAGCGCTGGTTGTAATACCCGTCGCTGGTGTCGATCGACACCGGCGCCGCGCGATAGCCGTTGCGGCTCATCCAGGCGCGCATGCCGTCGCGCTTGTCGCGGGTGTCACCTTCCTTCAGGTACGGAAAGCGCAGCATCGGCACCCAGGTGGGCAAGCCGCCCAGCACGGCCTCGGCGCGCTGCACGTCGGCAATGAAGTCGTGCAGCGACACGTCGGCCGATGCCAGGCTCCAGTGCGATGCGGTGTGGTTGCCTACGCCGTGGCCGGCAGCCGACCAGCGCTCGACCAGCGGCAGCCCGGCCGTGCCGCCGATGTGCCGGAGCGAGGGGAACACGATCGCATGCACGTGCTGCTTTTCCAGCGCGCGCAGGATGCGTGCGTTCCACCCCGCCGCCCGGCGCTCTTGCGCAGGATCGAGCCCGCCGTCGAACGTGAGGCCGATGATCTGCGCGCCGGCAGCCAGCGGCAGCAGCCATCCGAGCAGCAGCGCAATCGCAAAGCGCAGGACAGGCGTCCTCAATTCCCGACCAGGCCGTTGCGGATGGCATACACGGTGAGCTCGGAGTTGTTGTGCAGCCCGAGCTTCTCGAGCACGCGCGCGCGATACACCGACACCGTCTTCGGCGACAGCTTCAACTCCTCGGCGATGTCGGACAGGCGCTTGCCCGACGCGATCATCGTCAGCGTCTGCAGCTCGCGGTCGGACAGGCGCTCGTGCGGGCTCTCATTGACCGGCGCCGTCAGGCTCTCGACCAGCATCTGCGCGATCTCGGGCGTGACGTACTTGCGCCCCTGCGCCACCGTGCGCACCGCGGTCACCAGCGTCTGCGGATCGCCGCCCTTGTTCACGTAGCCGAACGCGCCGGCGCGCAGCGCGCGCATCGCATACTGATCCTCGGGGTACATGCTGACCACCAGCACCTTCAGCGACGAACCCTCTTCCTTCAGAGTGTGCATCACGTCGAGCCCGCTGCGCCCTGGCAGATGGATGTCGAGCAGCAGCACGTCGGCCGGCAGCTCGTCTCGGCCATTGGCCAGCGTGCGCATCAGCGCGCGCAGCTCACCATAGTCGCCGGCCTCGCCCACCACCTCGATGTCGGGCGCATCCGACAGCGTGTCGCGGATGCCGCGCCGGATCAGCGCGTGGTCGTCGCAGAGGATGACGCGGATCATCGTAGGCCCCCAAGCGGCACAGCAACCTGCGCCGCTCCAGCGGCGCATCGCCAAGCGGACGCCGCGGATCTGGCTCCGCCAGGCCGCTGGCGGCGCCCCCCCGGGGGGGAGGCGGCCGCTAGGCCGCATCGGGGGGGAGTCACAACTCCCCCCACCCCGAAGGATCGTGCTCCCGATCCACCGGCCGCGTCAGCTCCGGCTCGTGCGCCTTGGCTTCCTTCAGCGGCACCGACAGCAGCAGCGTGGTGCCTTCGGTGCCGCTCGACACGTCGACCCAGCCGCCCACGGTGCTGGCGCGCTGGTGCAGGCCGCGCAGGCCGAAGCTGCGCGCCTTGGTAAGGTCGTCGGGGCGCAAGCCGCGGCCGTTGTCGCTGACTTCGAGCGACAAGACGCCGGCGCTGAGCGAGAGATCGACCACCACACGCGTGGCGCCGGCGTGCTTGCTGATGTTGGTGAGCGCCTCTTGCGCGAACCGGTAGGCCACCAGCGGCACGCCCACCGGCAGCGCGATCGACTCGTGCGTGCTGCGAAACTGGCACGGCGCGTTGCTGCGGCGCTCGAAGCGGCTGGTCATCCATTGCAGCGCCGGCACCAGGCCCTGCTCGAGGATGGCCGGACGCAGGTTGTGCATGATGCGCTGACTGGCGCCGATGGCCTGGTCGAGCGTCTCGAGCGCGTTGGCCACCCGCACCTGCACCTCGGGCGCGCTGGCATGGCGCCCGATCCATGCGAGGTCGAACTTCAGCGCGGTCAGCGAGCCGCCCACGTCATCGTGGATCTCGCGCGCGATCGCTGCGCGCTCCATCTCGATGCTGGTTTGCAGGTGCTGCGCCAGCTCGGCCATGCGCTGGCGCGACGCGGCCAGCTCGCTGTCGGACTGCAGGCGGGCCAGACGATCGCGGTTGGCCTGGATCGCGTTGCGGATCGCCGGCGCCAGGCGCGCCATGTTGTTCTTCAATAGATAGTCGGATGCGCCTTCGCGCATCGAGGCCACGGCGGTGTCCTCGCCGATCTCGCCCGACAGCAGCACGAACGGCAGCACCGGGCCGTCGCGCTTGAGCACCTCGAGAGCCTGCGCGCCGGTGAAACCGGGCACGTTGAAGTCCGACAAGACCACGTCCCAGCTGCTGTGGGCCAGCGCGTTGCGGAATTGTTCTTCCGTTTCCACCCGCAACGCCTGCAGCTCGAAACCGGCGCGTTGCAGATGCGCACACGCCATCTGGTGATCGACCTCGGCGTCCTCCAGGTGCAGCACGCGCAGCACCTCGTGCGTGGTTCGGGCGCGGTCGTGGGCCGGATTCATGGGGCATGAGTATGGCAAAGCCCCCATCCGGCACAAAAAAACACCCGGAATCCAGCCGTCATCACCTCAATGAACAGCCCCGCGCAGCCGAAGAATGGTCGTGCCGGGCGCTCCATGCGGTGCCCGGGCCCCGACCGTGGAGTGACGATGGTTGATCCCGCTGAAGTGCCGAGTCTTGAACCCGGCACCGTGCCGACGCTGCTTGCCGCCGATCTTCAGGATCACCTGATGACGGCGTCGAACGATCTCGACCGGCTGCAGCGGCTGCTGTCGGACGCCACCACCACGCTGCTGCGACATTTTCACGGCCTGTCGGAGCAGATCGAGCGGCTGCGCGCGCAGCTCGACGAGGCCGCGACGATGGATGCGGCAGCGATCGAGCAGGCGCTGGCAGCGCTCGGCGGCGCGGTGATCGCGCTGCAGTTCCAGGACATGGCTTCGCAGCTGATCGCGCACACCGACAAGCGCCTGAAGAGCTGCGCCGACCGGCTGGCGCGCGACGCGCTGGCCGACGACGAAGACGGCGCGCAGATCACCATGCCCGCGCCCTTGCGCCCCAACCCGGTCACGCAGGACGAAGTCGACGCCGGTTCGATCGAGTTGTTCTGACCCTCATCACACACGACACCCCCTTGTCCCCGGAGCCCACCATGCACTCAATCCTCGCCGTCGACGATTCCGCATCGATGCGCCAGATGGTCAGCTTCACGCTGAAGAACGCCGGCTTCACGGTGGTCGAGGCGGTGGACGGGCAGGACGCCTGGGAAAAGGCCAACTCGCGCGACTTCCACCTGGTGCTCACCGACCAGAACATGCCGCGCATGGACGGCATCTCGCTGACCAAGAAGCTGCGCGAGAGCCCGCGCTTCAAGACCACGCCGATCCTCATCCTCACCACGGAGTCGAGCGACGAGATGAAGCAGAAAGGGCGTGCCGCCGGCGCCACCGGCTGGCTGGTGAAGCCCTTCGATCCGACCAAGCTGATCGAGGTGATCGGCAAGGTGGTTCGCTGACATCGCCGCCGGGCGCACGACAACAAGAGACGTTGAGATGGCCGACACGCAATCAGCAAGTTCCGGCGCAGGCATCGACCTGAGCCAGTTCTACCAGGTCTTCTTCGAGGAGGCCGGCGAGAACCTGGCCACGATGGAGCAGATGCTGCTCAACCTCGACCTGGCCAGCGCCAACGACGAGGAACTCAACGCGATCTTCCGCTGCGCGCATTCGGTCAAGGGCGGTGCGGCGACGTTCGGCTTCTCCGACGTGGCCGAACTGACGCACCAGATGGAGACGCTGCTCGACAAGCTGCGCCGCCATGAGCTCGAGCCGCATCCGAGCATGGTCGACGTGCTGCTCGCGGCCGGCGATGCGCTCAAGGCGCAACTGGCACGCCACCAGGGCGCCGGCGGCGACCCGGTGGACACGGCGCAGCTGCTGGCCAGCATCGTGCAGCTGGCTTCCGGCAGCGCCGCGGCGCCGGCATCTGCGGCGCCCGAGGCGGCTGCCGCGCCGGCACCGGCCGCGGCGGCGGCCGCTCCCACCGCGTTCGCTCCCGCCACGCCGGCCGGCGAACGCCAGCTCGAGCTGACCGTGGGACCGCTGGCCGACCCGGGCATCGCCGACAACCTGCTCGACCTGTTCAAGGAGATCGCCGAGCTCGGCCAGATGGAGCCGCTCGACGCGGGCCATAGCGCCGACGGCATGCGCCGCTTCAAGATCGTCACCAAGAGCAGCGACGGCGACCTGCTGGACCTGTTCACCTTCCACGTGCCGCGCGAGTCGATGAAGCTCGGACCGCTGACACGCGGCTACGGCTTTCACAAGAATGCGCCGGGTGCGCCGACCGAGGCGCCGCCGGGCGACGCCGGCTACGGCTTCTTCGACGATGCCCCGGGCGCGCCCGGTGCGCTGCCGCCGGTCAGCGCGACCGAAGTGGCGCCGGCCGCCAAACCCGAAGTGGCGCGGGTCGTCGCCGCGCCGGCGCGCGCCGCCGCCGACAAGGGCACCACGCTCGAAGCGTCGACGCTGCGCGTGTCGGTGGACAAGGTCGACCAGCTGATCAACCTGGTGGGCGAGCTGGTCATCACGCAGGCCATGCTGGCGCAGACCGGCCAGAGCATCGACTCGGCCCAACACCAGCAGCTCGCCGCCGGGTTGGCCGACCTGCAGCGCAACACGCGCGACCTGCAGGAAGCGGTGATGTCGATCCGCATGATTCCGATGTCGGTGGTGTTCAACCGCTACCCGCGCATGCTGCGCGACCTGACGGCCAAGCTCGGCAAGAAGGTGGAGCTGGTGACGCAGGGCGAGGCCACCGAGCTCGACAAGGGCCTGGTGGAGAAGATCACCGACCCGCTGACGCACCTGGTGCGCAACTCGTGCGATCACGGCATCGAGTTGCCCGACGAGCGCGTGGCCAAGGGCAAGCCCGCGCAGGGCACGATCACGCTGGCCGCGTCGCACCAGGGCGGCAGCATCCTGATCGAGGTGCGTGACGACGGCCGCGGACTCAACCGCGACAAGCTGCTCAAGAAGGCGCGCGAGCGCGGGCTCGATGCGCCCGATTCGATGAGCGATGCCGAGGTGTGGAACCTGATCTTCGCGCCCGGCTTCTCCACCGCCGACGTGGTCACCGACGTGTCGGGACGCGGCGTCGGCATGGACGTGGTCAAGAAGAACATCGCGGCGCTCAACGGCAGCGTCGAGATCGACTCGGCCGAAGGCTACGGCATGAGCGTCAAGGTGCGCCTGCCGCTGACGCTGGCGATCATGGACGGCATGAGCGTCGGCGTTGGCGCCGAGTGCTACATCCTGCCGCTGTCGTCGGTGGTGGAGTCATTCCAGGTCGAGCCCGAGACCATCAAGACGGTGGGCGGCGCCAACCGCGTGGTGCGCGTGCGCGAGCAGTACATGCCGGTGATCGACCTCGAAGGCGTGTTCCACGTGCCGCGCGACAAGGCGGCCGAGGGCAACGGGATCATGGTGATCGTCGAGGCCGAAGGCGGCCGCGTCGCGGTGCTGGTGGACGAGCTGCTGGGCCAGCAGCAGGTGGTGGTGAAGAACCTCGAGTCCAACTACCGCAAGGTCGCCAACGTGTCGGGCGCCACCATCATGGGTGACGGCCGCGTCGCGCTGATCCTCGACGTCGGCGCGCTGGTGCGGCTGTCGCGCCATTGAGCGTGCGCCACGGGAGCCTGTCCATGCTCAACACGTTGTTGCGCCGCTTCGACATCCGCACACGCATGTGGGGCGCCATCGCGATGGTGATGGGGCTGCTGGCGCTGCTCGGCGGCACCGGGCTGTGGAGCCTGTCGCGCATGGCCGGCCTGAGCGAGCAGTTCGCGCGCACCACGCATGCCGAGGCGCTGCAGCTGGGCGAGCTGCGCACCGAGCTGGGCAACGTGCGGCGCTACGAGAAGGACCTGATCATCAACTACGAGAAGGCCGACCAGATCGCGGCCTACAAGGCCAAGTGGCTGGCGGCCGTGGATGCCGTGCAACAGCATGCGCGCACGCTGGCCGACGGCAGCGACAGCGCCGTGGCCCAGCATGCCAAGCAATGCGCCACGCTGATGAAGACCTACGTCGAGAAGGCCATGCCGGTGGTGCGCCAGCTCGAAGCCAGCGGCTATGACTCGGCCACCGTCGCCAACAAGCTGCTCGGGCCAGCCAAGGAGGCCATCGACGGCGCCGAGACCGAGGTCGCCGCACTGACGCAGCGGCTGGCCGAGCAGGCGATGGCCAGCGACGCCGCACGCGCCGCCACGGCTGCCACCGCGCGCTGGCTCTTCATCGGCGCCCTGCTGCTGTCGATCGCACTCGTGGTGCCGCTCACGCTGGCCAACATGGTGTCGATCTGCCGCCCGATCGAGAGTGCGCAGTCGCTCGCCAACCGCATCGCCACCGGCGACCTGACGCAGACGATCGACGATCAGGGGCGCGACGAGAGCGCGCGCCTGCTGCAGTCGCTGGCGCACATGCAGCAGTCGCTGCGCGGCATCGTGTCGCAGGTGCGCGAAAGCGCCCACTCGATCCAGAACGCCTCCAGCGAGGTCGCCTCGGGCAACCAGGATCTGAGCGTGCGAACCGAACAAGCGGCCAGCAACCTGCAGCAGACCGCAAGCTCGATGGAAGAGATCACCGGCACGCTGCGCCAGAGCAGCGAGTCGGCGGCGCAGGCCAACCAGCTGGCCAGCAGCGCATCCACCGTGGCCGAGCGCGGCGGTGCCGCGGTGGCCCAGGTGGTGCAGACGATGAACGACATCGCCGCCAGCAGCCAGCGCATCGCCGAGATCATCGGCACGATCGACGGCATCGCGTTCCAGACCAACATCCTGGCGCTCAACGCCGCGGTGGAAGCCGCGCGCGCCGGCGAGCAGGGCCGCGGCTTCGCCGTGGTGGCCGGCGAGGTGCGCGCACTGGCGCAGCGCTCGGCCGAGGCGGCGCGCGAGATCAAGGCGCTGATCAGCGCCAGCGTCGAGCGCGTGGACACCGGTGCCGCGCTGGTGCGCAATGCCGGCGCCACGATGACCGACATCGTGGCCGGCGTGCAGCGCGTGTCGCAGGTGATCGGTGCCATCACGCAGGCGGCCGATCAGCAGAACCAGGGCATCGGCGAGATCAACAGCGCGGTGGCGCAGCTCGACCGCATGACGCAGGAGAACGCCGCGCTGGTGGAGCAAGCCGCCGCCGCGGCCGAGTCGCTCAAGCAGCAATCGTTGCGTCTCACCGAAACCGTGGCGGGATTCCGGTTGGCGGCATGAGCCGCCGGGCCGCTCCCAAGGCGAATACCGGAGCGCGCAGCGCGGAGGATGCCCAACGAGCCTTCTCAAGTCGCGCTGAAACCTGTCGAAACCGATCCAGCATCAACCCAGGAGTACCCGACATGCAACGACATTTCCTCGCCGCCGTGCTCGCCGCCGCGCTGGCTGCCCCGCTGGCCGCGCAAGCCGGCGACAACGCCACCAAGGAAGAAGCGATGGCGATGGTCAAGAAGGGCATCGCCTTCATCCGCAGCCAGGGCAAGGACAAGGGCTACGCCGAGATCAGCACCAAGGGCGGCAAGTTCAGCGACCGCGACCTCTATCTGGTGGTGTACGGCCACGACGGCGTGGTGCGCGCGCACGGCGCCAACGAAAAGATGATCGGCAAGAACCTGATCGACCTGAAAGACGTCGACGGCAAGCCCTTCGTCAAGGAACGCGTCGAGCTGTCGCAGAGCAAGGGCACGTTCTGGCAGGACTACAAGTTCACCAACCCTGTGACCAAGAAGATCGAGCCCAAGGAGATGTACTGCGAGCGGCTCGACGACACCGCCGTCTGCGGCGGCATCTACAAGTAAGAAGAGCGGCACCCCGGCGCATCGGTTCAAAGGACTTTCAGTCGTGAAGCTCAAGAACAAGCTGATGCTCGGACCGTGGATCACCGCGGCCATGCTGCTGATCGCGGTGGGCGCGTGTGCCGGGGTGTTCAGCCACTACAGCCGCACCAGCAACGCGCAGCAGCACGAAGCGCGCGCCATCGAATCGACGCTGCAGCAGGCCTCCGAGCAGCTCGGTGCCGAACTGACCGGCCTGTATCGCACGATGGCGATCATCGACTCGGTCAAGGAAGCCCAGATCAAGCAGCAGCGCGGCGAGGTGGCACTGCAGACGCAGGCGCAGATCAAGCGCGTGGTGCAGATCGCCGCGGCGTCCGACGACCCGGCAGCGGCCGCGGCGGTGCAATCGATCGAGCAGACCACCGCCAAGTTCATCAAGGCGGCCGACATGGCGCTCGACATGGGCAGTGTCGACGCCAACACCGGCATCGCCGCCCTGCAGACCGCGGACGCCGAGTACAAGCAGCTCGCCACTGCGATCGAGAGCGTCTACCTGTCGGTGCGCGAGCGCCATCAGGCGGCCGACCAGGCACTGCGCGCCAGGGCGCAGACCATGACGCTGGCCCTCGGCGCGCTCGCGCTGGCGACCGCGGCCATCGCGATCTTCCTGGCGTGGCGCGTGCAGCGCCGCATCGTCGGCGATCTGCAGCAGGTGGTCGACACCGCATCGCGCGTGGCCGACGGCGTGCTCGAGCGCGTGGCGCATGGCCAGCGCAACGACGAGCTGGGCGACGTGCTGCGCGCGCAGGCCACGATGGTGGAACGCCTGCGCGGCATGGTGCGCCAGGTGAGCGAGAGCTCCGACTCGATCCGCGTCGCGAGCACCGAGGTGGCCGGCGGCAACGCCGACCTGAGCCAGCGCACCGAACACGCCGCGGCCAACCTGCAGCGCACCGCCAGCTCGATGGAGCAGCTCACCGGCGCGGTGCGCCAGAGCGCCGACTCCGCCGCCCAGGCCAATCAGCTCGCCGCATCGGCCTCCGGCGCGGCCCAGCGCGGCGGCGCCGTGATGCAGCAGGTGGTGTCCAACATGAACGACATCGCCAGTTCCTCCAAGCGCATCGCCGACATCATCGGCACCATCGACGGCATTGCCTTCCAGACCAACATCCTGGCGCTCAACGCCGCGGTGGAGGCCGCGCGCGCCGGCGAGCAGGGGCGTGGTTTCGCGGTGGTGGCCGGCGAGGTGCGCAACCTCGCGCAGCGCTCTGCCTCCGCCGCCAAGGAGATCAAGTCGCTGATCGGCGACTCGGTGGACAAGGTGGAATCGGGCGCAAAGCTCGTGCGCGATGCCGGCGCCGCGATGGACGAGATCGTCACCGGCGTGCAGCGTGTCACCGACATCATCGGCGAGATCAGCGCCGCGGCCGGCGAGCAGCGCGGCGGCATCGAGAACGTCAACGGCGCGGTCAGCGAGCTGGAGCAGATGACGCAGCAGAACGCCGCACTGGTCGAGCAAAGCGCCGCCGCCGCCGAAAGCCTGCGCGAGCAGGCGCAAAAGCTGGCCTCGGCCGTCGCCGGCTTCAAGCTCGACGCCGCGCAGGCGTCCGCAGAGCCGCAGCCGGTGCTGTCGAGCGCGGCACAGCCGACCTCGAGCGCGCATGCCGGGCAGGCACGCCTAGCCATCGAACACGCGCGCACGCGCAGTGCAGCCCCCCCACCCACCGCACCGGCGCCCGCCAAGGCGGCTGCCGGCGACGACTGGGAAAGTTTCTGAAGAGGAAGTCGACATGGACATGGTCAAAGAAGGCACGCAACTCGCCCGCCAGGAAGCCGATGCGCTTGCGGCGCGCGCCGGCGAGTACCTCACTTTCCGCCTCGGCGGCGAGGAGTACGGCATCGACATCCTGCGCGTGCAGGAGATCCGCTCGTACGAACAGCCCACGCGCATCGCCAATGCGCCCGACTACCTCAAGGGCGTGGTCAACCTGCGCGGCGTGATCGTGCCGATCGTCGACCTGCGCGTGCGCCTGGGCTGCACGCAGGCCGAATACAACCACTTCACCGTGGTGATCGTGCTCAACGTCAAGGGCCGCGTCGTCGGTGCGGTGGTCGACTCGGTGTCCGACGTGCTGGAGCTGCCGGCCGAGGCGATCCGCCCGGCGCCGCCGATGGCCTCCAACGGCGCCGACAACGCCTATCTCACCGGCATCGGCAGCGTCGGCGAGCGCATGCTGATCCTGATGGACATCGAGGCGCTGATGAGCAGCCCCGACATGGGGTTGCTGAACGACGTGCATTGATTCCTCCTCCTCGAGCCTCGCCGGACTACCTACTGGGATCTGACAGATGAAGTTGTTCTCGAACCTGGGTCTGGCGCAGCGCCTGTACCTGCTCTCGGCCCTGTTGATCGCCGCGCTCAGCGGTGTGGCCGTCGTCGCATGGCTCAGCCTCGGCGGTGCGGGCCGGCAGGTCGACGGCGTGGGAACGATGCGCGTGCCGCAGATGGAACGCATCTCGGAGGCCGAGCTCAACCTGACGCGCATGTCGCTGCAGCTGCGGCACGCGATGCTGGTGAAGTCGCCATCAGACCTGTCGGCCACGCTGAACGACCTGGCCGACAAGCGCAAGCGCGTCGAGGCTTCGCTGGCCGACTTCGAGAAGGCGCTGTTCACCGCGGCCGGCCGCGAGGCCTTCGCCAAGATCGCGCCACACGCCAAGGAGTTCTGGCCGATCGCCGAGGCGAACGTCGTGCTGATCCAGGCGGGCAAGAAGGACGAGGCCTTCGCCATGCTGGTGGACAAGACGATGCCGGCGCGCAACCGCCTGCTCGATGCGCTCGGCGCGGAGAAGAAGCGCCAGCTGACGGTGCTCGACCAGGATCTGCAGGAGGTCGAGAAGGCCATGTTCGACACGCGCCTGGAGCTGGCGGTGCTGGCGCTGATCGTGGCCGTGGCGCTGTTCGGCACGGCCTGGTACGTGGCGCGCACGCTGCGCCGCCGCGTGGAAACGGCGCGCCGCGTGGCGGACCGCGTGCGCGACGGCGACCTGACGGTGGCGGTGCGCGACGACGCGCGCGACGAGATCAGCCCGCTGCTGCGCGCGCTCGACGAGATGCAGACGGCGTTGACCCGCGTGGTGGCCACCGTGCGGCAGAACGCTGAGAGCGTGGCCTCCGCGAGCTCGCAGATCGCCCAGGGCAACGCCGACCTGTCGCAGCGCACCGAGGAACAGGCCAGCACACTGGAGCAGACCGCGGCATCGATGGAGGAGTTGGGCTCCACCGTCAAGCTCAACGCCGACAACGCCAAGCAGGCCAATCAGCTGGCGCACGGCGCCACCGATATCGCCGTCAAGGGCGGTGAGGTGGTCTCGCAGGTCGTCGCCACGATGGGCGAGATCAACAGCAGCAGCAAGCGCATCGCCGACATCATCGGCGTGATCGACGGCATTGCGTTCCAGACCAACATCCTGGCGCTCAACGCCGCGGTGGAGGCCGCGCGCGCCGGCGAGCAGGGCCGCGGCTTCGCCGTGGTGGCCGGCGAGGTGCGCAACCTCGCGCAGCGCTCGGCCGAGGCCGCCAAGGAGATCAAGGCGCTGATCACCGCCAGCGTCGAGAGCGTCGACCAGGGCAGCGCGCTGGTCGATCGTGCCGGCGCCACGATGACCGAGGTGGTCGATTCCATCCGGCGCGTCACCGACATCATGGGCGAGATCAGTGCGGCCAGCAGCGAACAGAGCAGCGGCGTCTCCCAGGTGGGCGATGCGGTCGTGCAGATGGACCAGGTGACGCAGCAGAATGCCGCGTTGGTGGAGGAGTCCGCCGCCGCCGCCGAAAGCCTGAAATCGCAGGCGCAGCAGCTGGTGCAGGCGGTGGCGGTGTTCCGCCTCGGTGCACAAGCCGAATCCCGCAGCGCCGCACCGGCCGTCAAGCCGGCCGCGCCCGCGCCCCGCAGCGCACCGCTCGCGCGGCCGAAGCCGACCGCGCAGGCCCAGCCCGCGGTCGCCGCACCCGCCAAAGCGGTTCCGGCACAGCCCGTGGCCGACGCACCCTGGGACGGCGCCGAACGCCGCAGCCCGGCGCGCGCCACTAACGTGACGCGGCTGCCGGCGCCCGCGCCGAGCAAGCCCGAACGTGCGGTCGCCAACGGCGACGACGACTGGGAGTCTTTCTGAAATCGGACCGGATGTTCGAACGGGTAGTTAGGAGGGGATCATGAACCACTGGAAAGTTTCATCGCGCCTGGCGCTGCTGGGCGGCGTGCTGGTTGCGTTGCTGTTGATCACCGGCGCGCTCGGCATGTACGGCCAGTCGTCGTCCAACGCGGCGCTCAAGACGGTGTACGACGATCGTGTCCTCCCGCTGGCGCAGATCGGTGAGGTGCGCAACATGATGCTGCGCAACCAGCTCGAGATTGCCAGCGCCGCGCTCGATCCCGACAGCGCCCGCGAGCGCGCGGCGCGCATCGAGCAGAACAAGCAGAACATCACCAAACAATGGGACGCCTACATGGCGACCTACCTGACGCCCGAGGAGAAGCAGCTGGTCGAGGCTTTCGCCACCGTGCGCGGCCGTTTCGTCGGCGGTGCCATCGACCCCGCGCTGGCGGCGATCCGCAGCGGCGACCGCGCGGCGCTGCAGCGCATCGCCGGCGAGACCGCGCCGCCGTTGTACGAGGCGGTGGAGAAGGCGCTGGACAAGCTGGTGCAGTTGCAGCTCGACGTTGCCAAGGCGGAGTACGAAGGCGCGGTGCGCAGCTTCGGCCTGGTGCGCACCATCGTGATCGCCACGCTGGCCGGCGGCGCGCTGCTCGCCGTGCTGTTCAGCTGGATGATCATCCGCTCGATCACACGCCAGCTTGGCGGCGAGCCCGCCGAGGTGGTGGCGGCGGTGGGCATCATCGCCGAGGGCCGGCTCGACACCGAGCTCAGCGTTCCCGCCGGGGCCGAGCACAGCATCGTGGCCGCGATGGCGCGCATGCAATCGAGCCTGGCCCGGACGGTGGGCGTCGTGCGCCAGGCCAGCGAGTCGATCGCCACCGGCTCGTCGCAGATCGCCGGCGGCAACACCGACCTGTCGCAGCGCACCGAGGAGCAGGCCTCGAGCCTGCAGCAGACCGCGGCGTCGATGGAGCAGCTCAACGTGACGGTGAAGAACAACTCCGACACCGCGCGCCAGGCCTCGCAGCTCGCCAAGTCGGCCAGCACCGTCGCCGAGCGCGGCGGCACGGTGGTGGCACAGGTGGTCTCGACGATGGACGAGATCAACGCCAGCAGCCAGCGCATCGCCGACATCATCGGCGTGATCGATGGCATTGCGTTCCAGACCAACATCCTGGCGCTCAACGCCGCGGTGGAGGCCGCGCGCGCCGGCGAACAGGGCCGCGGCTTCGCGGTGGTGGCCGCCGAGGTGCGCAACCTCGCGCAGCGCAGCGCCGAGGCCGCCAAGGAGATCAAGGCCCTGATCACCGCCAGCGTCGACAAGGTGGGTGGCGGCACGCGGCTGGTGGCCGAGGCCGGCACGACCATGGGCGAGATCGTCGAGCAGGTGCGGCGCGTCAGCGACCTGATCAGCGAGATCAGCGCCGCCACGCAGGAGCAGACCTCGGGCATCGGCCAGGTCAATACCGCGGTGACGCAGCTCGATCAGATGACGCAGCAGAACGCGGCGCTGGTTGAAGAATCCGCCGCGGCGGCCGAGAGCCTGAAGAACCAGGCCGAGCAGCTGGTGCGTGCCGTCGCGGTGTTCCGCGTGGCTGCCGCCTGAACGCCGCCCGGAGAGTTCACCCCATGCGCACCAACCTGCCCATCACGCAGCGCGAACATCCCCTGCCGGAGGGCCGTCCCCTGGTGTCGGTCACCGACGTCAAGGGCCGCATCACCTACTGCAACGACAGCTTCATCGACGTCAGCGGCTATTCGAAAGAAGAGCTGCTCGGCCAGCCGCACAACCTGGTGCGCCACCCCGACATGCCGGAGGAGGCGTTCCGCGACCTCTGGCAGACGATCCAGTCCGGCCTTCCCTGGACCGGTCTGGTCAAGAACCGGCGCAAGAACGGCGACCACTACTGGGTGCGCGCCAACGCCACGCCGATGAAGGACGGTGACCGCACCGTCGGTTTTCTGTCGGTCCGCACACGGCCCGAGCGCGCGGAAGTCGAGCTGGCCGAAGCGCTTTACGCCCGCATGCGCGAGGAGGCTGCGCAGGGCCGGATGGTGCACACACTGCGGCACGGCGCCGTGGTGCGCGTGGATTGGAGCGGCCGCCTGGCGCGCCTGCTGCGCCCGGGCCTGACGGCGCGACTGTTCGCGGCGCTTGCGCTGGCCACCGGCGCCGTGGCCGCGGCAGCGCTGGCCGGCCCGTGGTGGGCGGCCGGTGCTGCGCTGATCGCGGCGGCACTGGCCACCGCGGCCGCGCTGCACCTCACGCTGGGGCCGATGCGCGCGGTGCTGATCGACGCCAACCGGCTCGCCTCGGGCGACCTGGCACATCCGGTGTCCACCGGACACAGCGGTGTCGCGGGCGATCTGCAGAAGGCGCTGATGCAGATGGCGGTCAACCTGCGCACCGTGGTCACAGACTCGCGCACCGGCATCGAGTGCGCCAACGTCGCGGCGCGCGAGATCGCATCGGGCAACCAGGACCTGTCGTCACGCACCGAGTCGCAGGCCAGCAGCCTGCAGCAGACCGCGGCATCGATGGAGCAGATCAACACCACGGTCGCGCAAAGCACCGACTCGGCCGTGCGTGGCGTGCAGCTGGCCAAGGACACGGCGGCGATGGCGCACCGCAGCGACGCCGCGGTGCGCGCGGTGGTGCAGACGATGAGCGAGATCCAGGCGTCGTCGCGCGGCATCGAGGACATCATCGCGGTGGTCGAAGGCGTCTCGTTCCAGACCAACATCCTGGCCCTCAACGCCGCCGTCGAGGCGGCGCGTGCCGGCGAGGCGGGGCGAGGCTTTGCGGTGGTGGCCAGCGAGGTGCGCAGCCTGGCGCAGCGCACGGACGATGCCACGCGCGAGATCCGCGCACTGATCACGGCGTCTTCGCAGCGCGTAGCCGACGGCGCGGCGCGCAGCGGCGAGGCCAGCGAGCGCATGCGTGAGGCCATGCAGGCGGTCGACCACGTGCAATCCACGCTCGAGTCGATTCACACCGCAGCTGCGGAGCAGCGCAGCGGCATCGGCCAGATCAACGAAGCCGTCAGTCACATGGACACGATCACGCAGCAGAACGCGGCGATGGTCGAGCAGCTCGCTGCATCGGCGCAGTCGCTGCAGGCTCAGGTGGACGCGGTCAACAACTCGATGCGGCTGTTCCGGCTGAGCGCCAACGACAAGACGGTGGCCGAGATCGACGCGGTGCAGTTGCGGCGCGAGCACCGCCAGGCCGCCTGAGGCCGGCGCTTCCAGCGACGGCCGCCTGAAAGCCGGCGCCGGCTCACTCCGGCGCGCGGCGCAGCGTCTCGATCACCGGCCGGCGCAACACGCCGCGCAGGCCCATCCAGCCGGCCGCCAGTGCGAGCAACGCGCCGGTCATGGTGCCGATCAGCGGCACCCAGGGTGACGCGTTCCAGGTGAACTCGAACACATAACGCGCCAACAAGGCGCCCACCACCACCGCCGCCACGGCGGCGAGCAGGCCGGCGAGCGCACCCACGCCGAGCAACTCGGCGCGCTGCACACGCGCCAGCAGGCGCCCGCCGGCGCCGAGCGCGCGCATCACCGCGTATTCGCGTTCGCGCGCCTCGCGCGTGGCGGTGACCGCGGCGAACAGCACCACCAGGCCGGCGGCCAGCGTGAAGCCGAACAAGAACTCGACCGCGCGCACAACCTGGTCGAGCACCTGCTGCACCTGCGCGATCGACGCCGAGACGTTGATGTTGGTGATGTTCGGGAAGTCGCGCGCGAGCGCATTGTCGAAGCCCGGCGTCGCCGGCGCGCGGAACGCGCTGATGTAGCTGATCGGCACGTCGTCCATCCGTGCCAGCGGGAACATCACGAAGAAGTTGACCCGCATCGAGGTCCAGTCCACCTTGCGCAGGCTGCTGATGCGGCCTTCGACCAGCGTGCCGGCGATGTCGAAGCGCAGCCGGTCGCCGAGCGTCACGCCGAGCGTCTTGGCCAGGCCCTCCTCGACGCTCAGCGCATCGGGTTCGTCCTGCGCCACTGGCCCGCGACCAGCTCGTTGTGCGGCGGCAGGTGAGCGCCGTGGCTCAGGTTGAACTCGCGGTCGACCAGGCGCTGCGCACGCTCCTCGCCCATGTCCTCGGGCCGCACCGAACGGCCGTTGATCGCCACCAGGCGGCCGCGGATCATCGGGTACCAGTCGTGCCGTCCCACGCCGGCCTCGGCCAGGCGGGCCTGGAAGGCCTCGGCCTGCTCGGGCTGCACGTTGATCACGAAGCGGTTCGGCGCGTCCGGCGGCGTGGCGGCGCGCCAGCTGGCGATCAGGTCGGTGCGCAGCAGCACCAGCAGCACCAGCGCGAGCAGGCCGACCGACAGCGCCGAGACCTGCAGCACCGCGAAGGCCGGCCGCGCGGCGATCTGGCGCGTGGCCAGCACCAGCCAGCGCGGTGCGCGCGACTCCGGCACGAGGCGCCGCAGCAGGCGCACCGCCACGTACGACAGCCCGGCCAGCACCAGCACCGCGCCGGCAAAACCGCCGACCGCGAGGCCGCCGAGCTTCCAGTCCGACGACGCCGCCAGCAACAGCGCAATGAAGCCCGCCGCCCCGCCCGCCAGCACCAGCAGCGATGCCGGGCGCAGCGCGCCGAGGTCGCGCCGGATCACGCGCAGCGGCGGCACGCGCGCGAGCTGCAGCACCGGCGGCAGGCCGAACGACACCAGCAGCGTCATGCCGACGCCGAGACCGAACAACGCCGGCATCACGCCGGGCGGCGGTAGCTGCGCGGCATTGACGAGGTTGCCGAGGATGGCGACGAACACCTGATGCACCGCCAGGCCGAGCAGCACGCCGAATGCGCTGGCGGCCAAGCCGACGCCGCAGAACTCCAGCGCATACGACCAGCCGATGCGCCGTTGCGGCGCGCCGAGCACACGCAGCACCGCGCAATCGTCGAGGCGGCGCTGCGCAAAGTCGCGCGCCGCGATCGCCACCGCCACCGCCGCGAGCAGCGCCGACAGCAGCGCCACCAGGTTCAGGAACTTCTCGGCGCGATCGAGCGTCTGGCGCATCTCGGGCCGCCCGGAGGCGAGCGACTCCACGCGCATGCCGCGCAGGCTCTCCGCCTTCTGCCGCTCCTCGGCCCAGTCGACGAACTGCGCCACCAGCGCATCGCCGCGTGCGCCGTCGGCCGCCACCGCCAGGCGATAGGTGACGCGGCTGGCCGGCTGGATCAAGCCGGTGGCCTCAAGGTCGGCCGCGCGATCATCACGCGCGGCGCAAAGTTGATGAAGCCGGCGCCGCGGTCGGGCTCCAGCACGATCACGCGCTGCACGCGCAAGCGCGCATCGCCGAGCAGCAGCGCATCGCCGAGTTTCAACTGCAGCGCCTCGAGCAACGCCGCGTCCACCCAGGCCGAGCCCGGCGGCGGCGCCGCGGCCACCTGCTGCTCGACCCCGTCGGTGCCGCGCACCGTGAGCTTGCCGCGCAACGGATAACCCGTGCTCACCGCTTTCACCGCCACCAGCCGCGCGGCGCCGCCTTGTTCGTCGGGCGCGCGCGCCATGCTGGGAAAGCTGACGTGGGTGGCGCTGCGCAGCTTCAGCTCGGCGGCGCGGGCCTGGAAGGCCGCCGGCGTCGGCTGGTCGGTGGCGACGATCGCATCGCCGCCGAGCAGCGCGCGCGCGTCGCGCGCCAACGCGATGTTCAGGCGGTCGGCAAAGAAGCCGACCGCGGTGAGCGCGGCCACCGCCAGCATCACCGCCACCAGCAGCAGCCGCAGCTCACCGGCACGCAGGTCGCGCCGCAGCTGGCGCCAGGCCATGGCGGGCACGTTGATGTCGAGGGCGGCTGGAACGCGCAGGGTGGGCTCGGGCATGGTGGGCTACGGTACACCAGCGCAGCCGACCTTGCCCGCGACCTGCAATCGGCTTGAAGCCTGCGTGCAGGCCGCTGCAACGCAGGCGAGGCACCGGGCTGGTGTAATGCGGCCATGGACACCCCCACCCTGCCCTCGCTGTTCGTCTCGCACGGCTCGCCGATGATGGCGCTGGAGCCGGGCGCGGCCGGGGCCTTCCTGCGCACGCTCGGGCCGGCGATCGACGCCGCTTTCGGCCGGCCGCGCACGATCGTAGTGGCCTCGGCGCATTCGTTGACGCGCGAGCCGGCGCTGCTGGCCGCACCGCGCCACGAGACGGTGCATGACTTCGGCGGCTTTCCCGAGGCGCTGTACCGGCTGCGCTACGACGCGCCGGGGGGCCACGCGATGGCCCCGCGCGTGGCGCAGCTGGTGCGCGACGCCGGATTGCCGATCCACGTGCTGCAAGACGGCGGGCTCGACCACGGCATCTGGGTGCCGCTGCGTTACGCCTATCCCGATGTCGACGTGCCGGTGCTGCCCCTGGCGTTCCCGCCCGACTGGTCGCCGCGGCGGTTGTTCGAGCTCGGCCGCGCGCTGGCGCCGCTGCGCGCCGAGGGCGTGCTGGTGCTCGGCAGCGGCAGCATCACGCACAACCTGCGGCTGGTGTTCTCGCGCCGCTCGCACGACCGCACGGCTGCCGACGGCGAGCCCGAGATGCCCGAGAGCGCGGCGTTCCGCAGCTGGTTCGCCGAGCGCAGCGCGGCGCAGGATCACGAGGCGCTGTTTGACTACCGCGCGCAGGCACCGCATGCCGCGCTGATGCACCCCAGCGACGAGCACCTGCTGCCGTGGTACGTGGCCGCCGGCGCCGGCCATGAAGGCCCGACGCTGCGCCTGCACGACAGCGTGCAGGCCGGCTGCCTCGGCATGGACACCTACGCGTTCGGCAGCGGCGCGCCGCGCCTGCAAGCTCAGGGTTGATGCGCGGCGCGAAGCCGCTTAGCCGTGCACCGCGCGCGCGTCGGCCGGCGCTTGCTCGCGCTCGTTCAACCCGTAGTCGCGCAGCACCTGCGCCACGCGCAGCCGGTAGTCGGCAAAGTGCTGGCCGCGGCCGGCGTGTTGCGCGGCCCGGTGCGCGTCCAGCTCGCGCCAGCGCCGCACCGCGTCTTCGTCGCGCCAGAACGACAGCGACAGGATCTTGTTCGGCTGCGTCAGGCTCTGAAAGCGCTCGACCGAGACAAAGCCGTCGATCGCCTCGAGCTTTTCGCGCAAGGAGGCGGCGAGCTTGAAGTACGCGTCGGCATGGCCGTCGCGCGGCACGACCTCGAAAATCACCGCGATCATCGCTGCGCCTCCTGGTTCAACGTGCCCTCCACACCCTCGCAGAACGTGCGTTGCTCGCGCAGGATGAAGCGCTTGTCCTGCGCGAACTGAAAGTTCGCGCGCCCTTCGGCATCGGCCTTCAAGCGCTTGCGATAAGCCTCGTAGGCCGCCAGCGAATCGAACCCAATCAGACCCCAGGCTTCGTCGTTGCTGCCTTCGTGCGGCAGAAAGTAGCCGAGCAGGTGGCCGCCGCAGCGCGGGATGATGCGGCCCCAGCGTTCGGCGTACAGCTTGAAAGCGTCGCGCTGGAAGGGGTCGATCTGGTAGCGGATGAAGCAGGTGATCGTCATGCGGTGCTCCGGTTGAGACGCCTTCATGCTAGGCCGTGCACGGCGCCAATGGTTCGCTCAGGGTCGAACCATGGGCCGTTGCCGATCGCTACGATGCAGGCATGAGAGAGGGCCCGCACGTCTCCGGCATTGCCGCATTGGTGGGCGAGCCGGCGCGCGCCGAGATGTTGACCGCATTGATGGCCGACCACGCGCTCACCGCCACCGAGCTGGCCACTGTGGCGGGCATCGGCAAAGCCACCGCCAGCGCACACCTGGCCAAGCTGGTGAATGCTCGCCTGCTGGCCGTGCACACGCAAGGGCGGCACCGCTACTTCCGCCTGGCGGACCGCGACGTGGCGCAGCTGCTGGAGTCGCTGATGGGCGTGGCGTTTCGCACCGGCGCGCTGCGCCTGAAGTCGAGCCCGCGCGAGCCGGCCCTGCGCCATGCACGCATGTGCTACGACCATCTGGCCGGTGCGCTCGGCGTGCAGGCGTTCGAAGTCTTGATGGCACAACGCTGCTTCAAGTCCGACGCCCCCGGACTGCACATCACGCCGGCGGGCATCGCATGGTTCACCCGCTTCGGCGTCGACGCGAACGCCGTCACGTCGCAGCGCCGCTTGATGTGCAAGGCCTGCCTCGACTGGAGCGAACGCCGCCACCACCTGGCCGGCGCCTGGGGCGCGGCGCTGCTGCAGCGGCTGTTCGACCTGGGCTGGGCGTGGCGCGTCCCGGGCACGCGCATCGTGCAGTTCACGCCACCGGGCGAGCGGGCGTTTCAGCACACGTTCGCCCTGCCCGCCGCGGCCGATCGCGCAGCGGCACAGCCGGTGCCGTGGTGACAACCGACATCGACCGCGATCCTCTGAGTCAGCGCATCGGCTTTGCGGCGTGCTGGACGTCTACCGCGCGAGCGGCTTGGGCATCACCTGGATGCTGCCATCGACGAAGGATTGAGAGCCTGGCTTGAGCGACCCGGCATCTGAGCCTGCACACACGACCTGACTACTCCTCGATCACCTCGTCCGCCCTCAGCAGTACAGATTGCGGTATCGCGAGGCCGAGCGCTCTCGCTGTCTTCAGGTTGATCACCAAGTCGAACTTGGACGGCTGCTCAATGGGCAGATCTGCGGGCTTGGCCCCTTTCAGGATCCTGTCGACGTAGCTGGCAGCGCGACGGGAAGCGTCCGTCAATCGAGGACCGTAGGACATCAGCCCGCCGGTATCGACGTTCTGACGCACGCCATGCATCGTCGGGATGCGGTGCTTCGACGCGAGCTCAGCGAGCCGGGCGCCATGAAGAATGAAGAATGCCTCTGGGACAACGAGCAACCCTTCGACGCGCTCCTTGGTCATTGCAGCGAAAGCGGCGTCGAACTCGTCGGCTTGGCGCGCCTCGAGCAACAGGAGTTCGAGGCCCAGCGTCTTGGCCGAGGCCCTCAGGTCGCTGATGGTGAGCGGCTGGGCAGGATTGGCCGGGTTGCTCAGGACGGCCAGGCGGCGCAGGTTGGGGACGGTTTCCCTAAAAAGCTGCAGCGACTTTGCAATGCTTTCGAGTCCGACGCTGAAGGCCGTGCCGGTGGCGTTTCCGCCCGGCCGCCCCAGAGTGTCGACGAGTTTCAAGCGCACCGGATCGCCCACGTTGACCATGACGATCGGGATGCTCTTGGTTGCACCTCGGGCGGCATACGCGGCAGCCGTTGGCTGCGCGACGATAACCTCCACGTTCAGACGCACAAGTTCAGCTGCGAGTTCGGGCAGCCGTTCGTAGTGAGTATCGGCAAAGCGAAACTCGATCGAGATGTTTCGCCCTTCTGCCCATCCAAGGTCGCGCATGCCTGCGCGAAACGCATCTTGGAACCCGGAACCGGCCGGACCGGCTGCGAGATAGCCAATGCGGCGCGGCACGGCCACCTGCGCGATGACTGGCAGCGGAGCGAGGAGAAGCAGAACCGCCGGATGGGCAAGAGCACCAACCCATCCAAGCGCATCGCGCCTGCTCGGCATATCCATGTGTTTGACTACCCTGTGACGCGGAACCTGAGAGTTGCGGATCGCCTCGCGTCCCGCCATCGGTAGCACCTCCAACAGGGCGGATTGAAGCACTTGCCGACCCGAGGGGCCAGGGGGCTCATGTTCACAATTGAACGGCTACCAGTTGAGCCTGAGACTGAGACTGCACGCCATGGCCTCGACTCCACGCGGCTTGCCCCGAGCGTTCGCTTCTGGCCGTGCCCTGGCCGCTCTTGGTCCAAAGGCCGTCCGGGTCGTTCCAGTAGACGCCCCGTCCGCAGTCGTGGAGGTTGATGCGGCCCGGTTACTGATGCGAGGCGTCAGCCCAGTCAGGCAGCCCCCGTGCTTGGATGCGCTCGAAGATTCGGTCGAACTCCAGCTCGCTCACGAGGAAGGCGTAGTGCTCGATCGTCAGGTGCTCGTCGGCCTGTAGATAGGCCAGCGTGACTTGGTTGTCGAGCTCCACGTCCCAGAACGGTCCGAAGCGGACCGGCGCCGGACGGCCCAGCATCTCGCTGAGGAACGTGGCCGACGCGTGGGGTCGCGCGCGTGAACGATGGTGTGGTTGAGTTCGATCGACATCGCGTTGCTCCATGCCCGGAGTCGTTCGCGCCGTGCCGTCGAAAGCCGGCCGCGTCGCGCGCCATCACCACGTTAGACGCGCAGCCGGTGGCCGCGCACCACGGCGCCCGCTGGGGCGAGCCCACGGCGCACCGGCACCTCCCGACACGCCGGCGTGGTGTCGTCAAACGTGTTCTCGGCGTCGCGCGGCGCAGCACGCACGAGCCGCATGCAACCGCGGGCGCGGTAGGCATCCGCCTTCATGTGCCGCCCCTGCACCACCTCGTGCGAGACGTGGTCGTGGTCCCACCACAGGTTGTGTGCCACGTGCAGGCCCTTGCGCAGCCACCGACCCCACATCTCGCCCATGGCACACCATCCGCGACTTCCGAACAGACCGGTGTCCTCGCAAGAAGCATGCACGGCATCGGGGCGCCGATTTGTGCGACCGGTCGCCTGCCGCGCGGCCACAGCGCGTCTCGCGCCATGACGAACTGTCCGTTCGGTGTCGGAAACGACTGCAAGTCTTGCCGAAGCCACCGCCAAGCCCCGGAACGATGATCACCCGGGCCCACAGAAATGGCGCGCTTGGCGGCGCTCGTGCGACGGCGCGTGCGATCGACCCCCGGGCTAGCGCTGCTCGGGCGGAATCGCCGCGATGCGCTCGCTGAACGCGCGGATCTCCTCCGGGCCGTACGACAGGTGCACGCGCTTGTCCGACGGCGGCCGCCGGGCCACCGACAAGCCCGGTCGCCACTCGTTGCGCGGACGGATCGGCCGCGGCGCAAAGCCGCCGCCGCAGTTGGGGCAGACGTTGCGCAGGTGCGTCTCGACGCATGACGCGCAGAACGTGCATTCGAACGTGCAGATGCGCGCGCGCGTGTCGTGCGGCGGCAGGTCGGTGTCGCAGTACTCGCAGTTGGGTCTGAGTTGCAGCGCCACGGTGCGGACTCCATCGGGTCGGGCCGCCACTGTGCCACGCGACCCGGGCAGTCAACCGGTCATTGCTTCGGCAGATTGCCGATCACGCCCTGCACCAGCCAGTCCATCCTGGCGATCGCATCGTCGTCGAGCGCACCGCGCTCCAGCCGCGTGCGACCGGCCTGGTCGACCAGCGGCGCGGCGAAGACCGCGCCGCGTTCCTCGGTGATCGAGCGGCGCGCCGCTTCGAGCATCTTGGTCTGGCGCGCCGGCAGCCTGGGGTCAAACGCGGCCAGGCCCACCATGCCCGAGCGCAGGCCGCCCCACACCGGCGCCACCTTCCAGCGCCCGGCGATCACGTCGCGCGCCACCTGCGTGTAGTAGCCGCCCCAGTGCGGCGCCACCGCGGCGAGCTGTGCCTTGGGCGCAAACATCGACATGTCGCTCTGGTTGGCGATCAGCCGCACCTTCTTCTCTTCGGCCACCGTCGCCACCGCGGGCGATGCGGTGTGGTTGGTCAGCACGTCGGCGCCCTGGTCGATCAGCGCCTGCGCAGCCTCGCGCTCACGCGCCGGGTCGAACCAGGTGTTGAGCCACAGCACGCGCAACTCGGCCTTCGGGTTGGCCTCGCGCAGGCCGAGCGCGAAGGCGTTGATGCCCTGCACCACCTCGGGCACCGGGAAGCCGGCCACGTAGCCGGCGATGCCCGAGCGACTGGTGCGTCCGGCCAGCCAGCCGGCCAGCCAGCGCGCCTCGTAGAAGCGCGCGTTGTACGTGGCGAGGTTGGGCGCGCTCTTGTAGCCGCCGGCGTGCTCGAACTTGACCTGCGGGAACTCGGCCGCGACGCGCAGGGCCGGCTCCAGGTAGCCGAAGCTGGTGGCGAAGATCAGGCCGTGGCCCTGGCGCGCCAGGTCGCGCAACACGCGTTCCGAATCGGCACCTTCGGCGACCGCCTCGACCACCGTGGTCTGCACCTGCGCGCCGAGCGCGCGCTGCAGCGCCCGGCGGCCGAGGTCGTGCTGGTAGGTCCAGCCGGCCTCGCCGACCGGGCTGACGTAGACGAAGCCGACTTTCAGCGGCTTGGCGGTCTGTGCGGGGCTGGCGGGCGCTGCCAGCAATGCCGCGGGCAGCAGCGCCGCGGCGCATGAGGTTTTTGAACATGGTTGTCCTCGACATGGCCACCTGGAGGACCGGAGGCGGCGACCGGGGCGGTGATTTTAGGCGGCACCCGGTGCCGCGAGAGGCCGCCGCCTAGAATGCGCGCTTCGTCGGTGAGCCCATGACCCAGAAGCTGTTCGTCACCACCGCCCTGCCCTACGCCAACGCAGGGTTCCACATCGGCCACATGATGGAATACATCCAGGCCGACATCTGGGTGCGCTTCCAGCGCATGCGCGGCGCTCAGGTGAACTTCGTGTGCGCCGACGATGCGCACGGCGCGCCGATCATGATCGCGGCCGAGCGCGCCGGCAAGACGCCGCAGGCCTTCGTGGCCGAGATCGCCGCCGGCCGCAAGCAATACCTCGACGGCTTTCACATCGGGTTCGACAACTGGCACAGCACCGACGCGCCCGAGAACCACCAGCTGGCGCGCGAGATCTACCTGGCGTTGCGCAAGAACGAGCTGATCGACGTGCGCACGATCGAGCAGTTCTTCGATCCGGTGAAGGGCATGTTCCTGCCCGACCGCTACATCAAGGGCGAGTGCCCCAACTGCGGCACCAAAGACCAGTACGGCGACAACTGCGAGAACTGCGGCGCCGTGTACCTGCCCACCGACCTGAAGCACCCGTACTCGGCGCTGTCCGGCGCCAGGCCCGAGCTGCGCACGAGCGAGCACTACTTCTTCCGTCTGTCGGATCCGCGCTGCGTCGAATACCTGCAGAACTGGACGCAGGACGGCAAGCTGCAGCCCGAGGTGGCCAACAAGGTGCGCGAGTGGTTCGCGCTCGACGAGCACGGCGTGATCCGCCTCGGCGACTGGGACATCAGCCGCGATGCGCCGTACTTCGGCATCGAGATCCCGGACGCACCGGGCAAGTACTTCTACGTGTGGCTCGACGCGCCAGTGGGTTACCTCGCGTCGCTGAAGAACCTGTTTCACAAGCGCGGCGAGGACTTTGAGGCCTACCTGGCCGATCCGCAATTGCGCCAGGTGCATTTCATCGGCAAGGACATCGTCACCTTCCACACGCTGTTCTGGCCGGCGATGCTGCACTTCTCGGGCCGCAAGGTGCCCGACAACGTCTACGTGCACGGCTTCATCACCGTGGGCGGCGACAAGATGAGCAAGAGCCGCGGCACCGGGATCAGCCCGCTGCGCTACCTCGAGCTCGGTCTCGACGCGCAGTGGCTGCGCTACTACATCGCCGCCAAGCTGAACGCACGCGTCGAAGACATCGATTTCAACCCCGAGGACTTCGTCGCGCGCGTCAACGCCGACCTGGTGGGCAAGTACATCAACATCGCCAGCCGCGCCGCCGGCTTCCTGACCAAGCGCTTCGACGGCCGCCTCGCGGCCGACGTCGGCGTCGAGGGCCGTGCGCTGCTCGACGGCCTGCGTGCGCACGGCGCCACCGTGCAGCAGCTCTACGACGAGCGCGAGTTCGGCAAGGCGGTGCGCGAGATCATGCTGCTGGCCGACCGCGTGAACGAATACGTGGACCAGCACAAGCCGTGGGAGCTGGCCAAGCGCGACGACCGGCGCGATGCGCTGCACGACGTGTGCACCGTCTGCATCGAGGCGTTCCGCGTGCTGACGATCTACCTCAAGCCGATCCTGCCGGCGCTGGCGGCCAGGGTCGAGGCGTTTCTCAACGTCGGCCCGCTCGACTTTGCCGACGCACAGCGTGCGCTCGGCAGTCACCGCATCGGCGCCTACCAGCACCTGATGCAGCGCGTGGACCCCGACAAGCTCGAGGCGTTGTTCGAGGCGCCCGCGGCCCCGGCCACGCCGGCAGCGGCTCCCGGCGGCGAGGCGCTCGCGCCGCAGATCGGCATCGACGACTTCGCCAAGGTCGACCTGCGCATCGCGCAGATCGTGGTGGCCGAGGCCGTGCCCGGGAGTAGCAAGCTGCTCAAGCTGACGCTCGATGTCGGCGAAGGACGGCATCGCACGGTGTTCTCCGGCATCAAGAGCGCCTACACGCCGGAGCAACTCACCGGCAAGTTCACCGTCGTGGTGGCCAATCTGGCGCCGCGCAACATGAAGTTCGGCGTCTCCGAGGGCATGGTGCTCGCGGCCAGCCACGCCGACGAGAAACAGCATCCCGGCCTCTACGTGCTCGAGCCCTGGCCGGGCGCCACGCCGGGCTTGCGGGTGCGCTGATGCGCGACATCGTGCAGGTGGTGCCGGACACCGCCTGGGACGCCAGCGGCGACGGCGCGCCCACCCACGATGTCGAGTCGGTGATCGAAGACGGCGGCGTGTTGGTCCTGCCCCAATTGCGTTTCGAGTTGAGCCCGGACGAACACCAGCTGCTCGACCCGGGTGTGGCCGACGGAAAGGCCAAGAACGTGAGCCTGCGCGGCAGCAGCGACGACGTGCGCGGCGCCAACCCGGCGCACATCGACGCCACGCGCGCGTTGATGCGGCGTTACCGCGCGCAGTCCATGGCCCTGGTCGAGCGGCTGTTCCCGCACTACAGGGGCCATCTCCAGTGCGGCAACACCTCGTACCGGCCGATGCCGATCGAGGGCCGCGTGACGAGCTGGCGCAAGGACGACACCCGTTTGCACGTGGACGCGTTCCCCTCCAATCCCATCCATGGGCGGCGCCTGCTGCGCGTGTTTCACAACCTGCATCCGCGCGGCGAGCCGCGGCGCTGGCGCGTGGGCGAGCCGTTCGAGACCTTCGCGGCCCGCTACCTGCCCGCCATAAGCCGGCCGCTGCCCGGATCGCCGGCTCTGCTGCACGCCTTGCGCGTCACCAAGTCCCGGCGCAGCGCCTACGACCACTACATGCTGCAGCTGCACGATCGCGTCAAGGCCGACGCGGCCTACCAGCGCGACGCGCCGCAACGCAGGATCGACCTCGCCCCCGGCACCACCTGGGTGGTGTACAGCGACCAGGTGTTGCATGCGGCCATGGGTGGCCAGTTCCTGATCGAGCAGACGTTCTACCTGGAGCCGTCGGCCCTGAAGAACCCGGCGAGCGCGCCGGTGGCCGTGCTGCAAAAGCTGCTGGGGCGCCCGCTGCTGTAGCCCGGGCGCCGGGGGCGCGAACCCGCGCCCTAGAATGTGCCTTCGTCCAATGCGAAAGACCGCGGGGGCCCGTTGAGCATCCACCCGAGCGTGATCTTGAGCGACGGCGCACGGATCTCCGACGATGCGGAGATCGGCCCGTATTGCGTGATCGCGGGCGACGTGGAGATCGGCCCCGGCACCGTGGTGGAATCGGGCGCCCGCATCGGCAGCCGCTACGGGCGCGTCAGGATCGGCGCGCACAACCACATCCAGCACGGCGCGGTGCTCGGCGGGCCGCCGCAGGACCTGGGCTACGAAGGCGGCGCGTACACCGCGCTCACGATCGGCTCGCACAACCGCATCGGCGAGTACGCCAGCATCAACCTGGGCAGCTCGAAAGGCGGCACCACGCGCGTGGGCGATCACAACTTCATCATGGCCTACGCGCACGTCGGCCACGATTGCGAGATCGCCGACCACGTGGTCATCGTCAACGGCGCGCAGCTCGCCGGCCACGTGACTGTGGAGCACCATGCGCTCGTCAGCGGTCTCACCGGCGTGACGCAGTTCGTCCGCCTCGGCGCCTATTCGTTCCTGGTGGCCGGCGCGTTCGCCAACAAGGACATCGTGCCGTTCGCGATCGCCCAAGGGCATTGGGCGGCGCCGCGCGCGGTCAACCGCGTGGGGCTGACGCGCGCCGGCTTCGATGCGGCCGAGCGCCGCAACATCCACAACGCACTGCGCCACCTGCTGGACCGGGCGCTGTCGATCGAGCAGGTCGCGGCGCGCATCGCCGCCGACTGCGCGCCGAGCGCGCAGATCGATCACCTGCTCTCGTTCATCGGCAACTCCAAGCGCGGGATCGCACGCCAGTGAAGAAGCTGCGCACGGCGGTCGTCGGTGTCGGATACGTCGGGCGGTTTCACGCGCAGAAACACCGGGCGATCGACGGCATCGAGCTGGTCGCCGTGTGCGACCGCGACCTGCAGCGCAGCCGCAGCGTGGCCACCGAGGTGGGTACGCACGCGGTCCAGGACGCGCGCGAGCTGCTCGGGCTGGTCGATGCCGTGACGATCGCCGCGACGACGGCCGAGCACTTCGCGCTGGCGCGGCTGTTCCTCGAACATGGCGTGCACGTGCTGGTGGAGAAGCCGCTCACGCGCACCAGCGCCGAGGCGGCCTTGCTGACGCAGCTCGCCGCCGAGCACGGCCTGAAGCTGCAGGTGGGCCATGTGGAGCGCTTCAACCCCGCGCTGCGTGCGGCGCGCGAGACGATGACGGCGGTGCGTTTCATCGAATGCCACCGCCTGGCGCCGTTCAAAGGCCGCGGCGCCGACGTCAACGTGGTGCTCGACGTGATGATCCACGACCTCGACCTCATCCTGATGCTGATGGGCAGCAAGCCGGTCGGTGTCTCGGCCGTCGGCATCCCGGTGCTGACCGACGACGTCGACATCGCCAACGCGCGCATCGAGTTCGGCAACGGCGCCATCGCCAACGTGACCGCGTCGCGCGTCTCGACCACGCCGCAGCAGCGCTTTCGCGTGTTCCAGTCGAACCAGTACCTGTCGATCGACTTCGCCAGCGGCGAGCTGCGGCGCGTGACCAAACGCGCCGAGCTGCGCGAAGGCAATTCGCCGCTGCGCGAGGAGGCCTGGATGCTCGACAAGGGCGACAACCTGCTCGCCGAGACCCGGGCCTTCATCGACGCGATCGTCAACGACAAGCCGTGTGCGGTGTCGGGTGCCGATGCACTGGCGTCGCTTGAGCTGGCCGAGATGATCGGCGCCGACATCGCGCGGCGCCACCGCTGAAGGAACCGCGCCTCAGCTTGCAGGCGCGGCAAGCCGGCAGGTTGCGCACGCGCGGCAAGCCGGCAGTTGCGCACGCGCGGCATACGGGAAGGGCCGCGAACGCGCGGCTTGCATGCGCATTACATTAACATGTGCTAGTCACACCATGTGTCTCAAAGCCGCGGCCCCGGCCGCCCCGTGATGCCAGACAACCCCGAATCCACGGCGTTCGCCAAGCCGTTCGTCCATGAGACCCTGAGCGCGAAGGCATTGCACTTCGCGTACGGCGAGATCCAGAGCCGGATGCAATTGCAGGACCCTTGCGCGCTCGATCTGGAATACACGCGCACGATGATGGGCTTCCTGCTGTTCGAGCCCGAGCCGGCGCGCATCGCGATGATCGGGCTGGGCGGCGGGTCGTTGGCCAAGTTCTGCCATCGCCACCTGCCGCGCGCCGAGATCCGCGTCGTCGAGATCAACCCGCACGTGATCGCGCTGCGCCACGAGTTCCACGTGCCGAAGGACGACGCACGCTTTTGCATCGTGCACGCCGACGGCGCCTACTTCGTGCGTTACCCGCCGAGCCGCTTCGACGTGCTGCTGGTCGACGGCTTTGACATCGACGGCCTGCCCGCGCGCCTGTCGTCGCAGCGCTTCTATCACGACTGCTTCGACGCGCTGCTGCCGGGCGGCATCCTGGTGGTCAACCTGCACCACGATCACCCGCTGTATGAGGTGCACGTCGAGCGCATCGCACGCAGCTGCGACGGCGCGCAGCTGGTGGTGGACAACGGCGAGCCGCAGAACAGCATCGTCTTCGCGCGCAAGGGCCGTGCGCTGCAGGCGCCGGCGGGTGGTGTGGCGCGCCCGCGCGGGCTGGCACCGGCGGCCGCCGAGCAGCTGAAGGCGGCGTTCGCGCGCATCGAAAGTGCATTGCGCAGCAGCGCGCGCGGCCCGGACCGGGGCGCATGACGCTGCTGTACGATGTGCATCCAATCGTCATCTCATTCGCATGCCGAGGGCCCATGGAGCTGAAGACTGCCAGGCTGACCCTGCTGGTCGATCCCAACAAGAAGGCCGCCTTCGAGCGCCTGTGCGCCCAGCAGGATCTGACGCCGTCGCAGGTGGTGCGCCAACTGATCCGCGACTATCTGGCGCAGCACGGCGTGAGCTACGTGCCCAGCGGCACGCCGGCGACGGCGCCGCGTGCCGGGGCGCGGCCCGGCCGCAGCGGCGGCAAGTCCGCGCGACGATCCAAGGCCTGACCCGCGCGGGCGCCCGCGCGGCACACCGGTCCATCGCATGGGCATCCAGACTGACATCACGCAGTGGCTGCTGCTCGACTGGGCCCTGGTGCTGCTGCTCGCCTGGCTGCTGATCGGCGCCGCGGGCATCTGGGCGCTGCGCCGCTTCGAGCTGGTTTCGCACGCGCTGTTTCCGCTGGGCGGCGTGGTGGGGTTGCTGCTGGCCGGCGTGGCCGCGGCCGCGCTGTTCGCGCCGCCGCAGGTGGCGGTGCTGGCCGTCGGCCTGCCGACGCTGCCGTTTCACCTGCGGCTCGATGCGCTCTCGGCGTTCTTCCTCATGGTGATCGGCGCCACCGCGGCCGGCGTGTCGGCGTTCGCGGCCGGCTACTTTCGCCACGGCGAGGGCACGCCGCCGGGCCTGATGTGCCTGCAGTACCACGTGTTCCTGGCCAGCATGGCCGGCGTGGTGCTGGCCGACGATGCCTATGCCTTCATGGTGATGTGGGAGACGATGGCGCTGTCGTCGTTCTTCCTCGTCACCTCCAACCACCGCGTGGCCGAGATCCGGCACGCCGGCTATCTGTACCTGCTGGTGGCGCATGTCGGCGCGATCGGCATCCTGATGTGCTTTGGCGTGCTGCAGGCCAACACCGGCGACTACAGCTTCGCCAACATGCGCGCGCAGTCGCTGTCGCCGTTCTGGGCCTCGGTGGCGTTTGCGCTCGCCCTCTTCGGCTTTGGCGCCAAGGCCGGGCTGCTGCCGCTGCACATCTGGCTGCCCGAGGCGCACCCGGCGGCGCCGTCGCCGGTGTCGGCGCTGATGAGCGCGGTGATGCTCAAGACCGCCATCTACGGCCTGCTGCGCGTGCTGCTCGATCTGCTGCACACGCCGATCTGGTGGTGGGGCGTGGTGCTGCTCGCGATCGGGCTGGCCACCGCGCTGTTCGGCGTGGTGTTCGCCGCCGTGCAGAGCGACATGAAGCGGCTGCTGGCGTACTCGTCGATCGAGAACATCGGCCTGCTCGCGGCCGGCATCGGCTTGACCGTGGTGTTTGCCGCCTACTCGATGCGCACGCTGGCCGCGCTGGCGCTCACCGCCACGCTGGTGCACGTGGCGAGCCACGCGCTCTTCAAGAGCCTGCTGTTCCTCTGCACCGGCTCGGTCCTGCACGCCACCGGCGAGCGCAACCTCGGCAAGCTCGGCGGCCTGATGCGCGCGATGCCGTGGGTGGCGTGGGCCGCGCTGGCCGGCGTGCTGTCCAGCGCCGGCCTGCCGCCGTCGAGCGGCTTCGTCGCCGAGTGGCTGTTGCTGCAGAGCTTCCTGTTCACGCCGGGCCTGCCCGATTCGTTTCTCAACATGCTGATCCCGGTGGCCGCGGCGTTGATCGCGCTGGTGGCGGCGCTGGCCGGCTACACGATGGTCAAGTTCTTCGGCGTCATCTTCCTCGGCCGCCCGCGCGAGCCGCGGCTGGCGCAGGCGCACGACGCCAATGCGTGGCAGCGCGCCGGCATGGCCTGGCTGCTCGGCTGCAGCGTGCTGCTCGGCCTGCTGCCGATGCCGTTCATCCAACTCGTCGATCCGGTCACGCAGACGCTGGTGGGCGACGGCATCGGCGCCACGGTGGCGCAGCACGGCTGGCTGCTGGTGCCCACCACGATCGAGCGCGCGAGCTACGGGCCGGTGATCTTCCTGGTCGGCGTGGCGGCGAGCTTCGGGCTCGCGTTTCTGCTGGTGCGCAAGCTCTACCACGGCCGCATCCGCCGCGCCGCGCCGTGGGACTGCGGCTTCCCCTGGCAGACCGCGCGCATGCAGGACACCGCCGAAGGCTTCGGCCAGCCGATCCGCCAGATCTTCGAGCCGTTCTTCCACATGCAGCGCCACCTGCCGTCGCCGTTTGACACGCAGCCGCGCTACAAGGTGACGGTCGAAGACCACTTCTGGCGCGCGCTGTACTGGCCGATCGTCGATGCGGTGTTCCGCGTGGCGCGGCTGGTGGGGCTGCTGCAGCAGGGCCGCATCGCGGTGTACCTGTTGTTCAGCTTCGTCACGCTGATCGCGTTGCTGCTGGTGGTGCGGCAATGACCTGGACTGGCGTGCTGTCGCAGCTGCTCGAGATCGTGCTCGCGCTCGCGCTGGCACCGCTGCTCACCGGCTGGGTCAACCAGTGCCGCGCCTGGCTGCAGAACAAATCGGCGCCGCCGCTGCTGCAGCCGTACCACCTGCTGCACAAGCTGTTCAACAAGGAATCGGTGGTGGCCGAGCACGCCTCGCCGCTGTTCCGCGCCACGCCGTACATCGTGTTCGGCTGCATGGCGCTGGCCTGCTCGATCATCCCCACGCTGTCCACCGACCTGCCGCTGTCGCTGGCGGCCGACGCGATCGCCCTGGTGGGGCTGTTCGCGCTGGCGCGCGTGTTCATCTCGCTGGCGGCGATGGACATCGGCACCTCGTTCGGCACGCTGGGCGCGCGGCGCGAGATGCTGATCGGCTTCCTGGCCGAGCCGGCGCTGCTGATGGTGCTGTTCTGTGCGTCGCTGATCTCGCAATCGACCTCGCTGGCCACCATCGTCGAAACGCTGGCGCACCGCGAGCTGGCGATCTACCCGAGCCTGGCGTTCGCCGGCGTGGCCTTCACGATCGTCTCGCTGGCCGAGAACGCGCGCGTGCCGGTGGACAACCCGGCCACGCACCTGGAGCTGACGATGATCCACGAGGCGCTGATCCTCGAATACTCGGGCCGGCACCTGGCGCTGATCGAATGGGCGGCGAGCCTGAAGCTGTTTGCCTACTCGTGCGCCGGCCTGGCGCTGTTCTTTCCGTGGGGCGTGGCCGAGGCGCATGCGCCGCTGGAGATGCTGCTCGCGCTGCCCACGCTGCTGCTCAAGCTCGCCATCGGCGGTGCCGCCCTGGCGGGGCTGGAGACGCTGAGCGCCAAGATGCGCATCTTCCGCGTGCCGGAGTTCCTGGCCACCGCGTTCCTGCTGGCAGTGATCGGGCTGCTGGTGCACATCCTGCTGGGCACCTAGGAAGATCGTTCGATGAGCCCGCTGCTGTCGCAAGGCATCAACCTGCTCGGCGCGGTGCTGCTGATGCTGGCGTTCGCCATGCTGTCGCAGCGCCGCGTGCTGTCGCTGGTGCACCTGTTCACGATGCAAGGCGCAATCCTGGTGGTGGCCACCGCGGTGGTGGGTTATGCCACCGGGCAGCCGCACCTGTTCGTCTCGGCCGCGTTGACGCTGGTGCTCAAGGTGGTGCTGATCCCGATCATGCTGCACCGTGTGATCCAGCGCCTGGAGGTGCGCTGGGACACCGAGCCGCTGATCAACATCCCGACCACGATGCTGATCGGCATCCTGCTGGTGATTTTCGCGTTCAACCTCGGACTGCCGATCGCGCGCTTCTCGTCGACCGTCGCGCGCGGCACGCTGGGCATCGCGCTGGCCTGCGTGCTGCTGTCGTTCATGATGATGATCACGCGCGCCAAGGCGATCCCGCAGGTGGTGGGCTTCCTGTCGATGGAAAACGGCCTGTTCTTCGCCGCCACCTCGGCCACCTACGGCATGCCGATGGTGGTGGAGCTGGGTATCGCGCTCGACGTGCTGATCGGCGTGCTGATCCTCGGCGTGTTCATGTTCCAGATCCGCGAGCAGTTCGACAGCCTGGACATCCGGCACCTCGAGCGGCTGAAGGAAGACTGAGCATGCTGCGGCGGCGACTTCAACTCACTTGCGGCGCGATGGCGCGGCGCGGTGGGCGGTACCCGGGGCGGGCTCCTGCTGGGTCGGTCGGCCTTGCAGGCCGACTGCGCTGCGGTGCTCCCATCACAAGGGCGGCTGCGATGCCGCTCGCAAGCGGCGCTGAACGCGCCGCTGCTTCATGGCTTCTCGCCGGTCCGGCGCTCGAAGCGCGCCGGACTCCCCCTTGTGCTGGTCCGCTCCTCGCCGCCCCACAAGTCGCCCACCCCGGGTACCGCCCACCGCGCAGAGACGCTCGTGGTGTTCGTCGTGGAGTACCTCGGTGGTGCGGCAAAGCCGTGGTCGGGTGTGTGCCGGCAGCGACATCTGTGGCGCCGAGGACCGCAGAGCGCATGGCCGCGCGCGCGCAGCGCGCGCTTCAACATCTGACTCGCGTCGATTGTTCGAGCGCAACGAACGAAGTGAGTGAAGCGAGTTTCGACGCGGGCCATGCGATCGAGGACCGGAGGGGAGCCGGCCGCAGGCCGGCCGCCGCAGCCGAGCGCCGGCGCACACCCGGCCGCGGCTTTGCCTCGCTCGGTCGTTGCACAAGCACATGAACGCCCTCTTCTTCGTCCTCGCGATCCCGCTCACCGGAGGCATCACGCTGGCGTTGTTCGGCCACCGCGATCGCGCGATGGAGATCAACGTGGCGTTCAGCACCGGCACGTTTCTCGCCGCCTGCGTGCTCACCGTGCAGGTGGTGGCCGACGGCCCGATGTTCGCGTGGGAGCGCGAGTTCTTCATCGACCCGCTCAATGTGTTTCTGGTCGCGCTCACGTCGTTCGTCGGCATGACCACGGCGCTGTTCTCGCGCCCGTACATGCGCGTGGAGCGTGACCACGGCAAGATGACGCCGCCGCGGCTGCGCCTGTATCACAGCATGTACCAGCTGTTCGCCTTCACGATGCTGCTGGCGCTGACCACCAACAACATGGGCATCCTGTGGGTGGCGATGGAAGCCGCCACGTTGACCACCGTGCTGCTGGTCAGCGTGTACCGCACCGCGGCCAGCCTGGAGGCGGCGTGGAAGTACTTCATTCTGTGCGGCGTGGGCATCGCGCAGGCGCTGTTCGGCACCGTGATGCTCTACATGGCGGCCGAGAAGGTGCTGGGTTCGGAAGGCGGCGCGCTGCTGTGGACCAACCTCGACGCGGTGAAGGCTAACCTCGATCCGAACATCATCACGCTGGCGTTCGCGTTCCTGTTCATCGGCTACGGCACCAAGGTGGGCCTGGTGCCGGTGCACAACTGGCTGCCCGACGCGCACGCCGAAGGCCCGACGCCGGTGTCGGCGGTGTTGTCCGGGCTGCTGCTCAACGTGGCGCTGTACGCCGTCTTGCGCTGCAAGGTGCTGACCGACGGCGCGCTGCAGAGCCCGCTGGCGGGCCGCATGATGATGGCCTTCGGCCTGGTGTCGGTGGTGGCGGCGGCGTTCTTCCTGATGCGCCAGCGCGACATCAAGCGCATGTTCGCGTACTCGTCGATCGAGCACATGGGGCTGATGACGTTTGCGTTCGGCATGGGCGGGGCCATCGCCAACTTTGCCGGCCTGCTGCACATGACGGTGCACTCGCTCACCAAGTCGGCCATCTTCTTCGCGGTGGGCCACGCGGCGCAGAAGGCCGGCACGCAGGTGATGGACGACATCCGTGGCCTGGTCAAGGTGAGCCCGCCGGTCGGCTGGGGGCTGATGATCGGCTCGCTCGCCATCCTCGGCATGCCGCCATTCGGCGTGTTCGCCAGCGAGTTCCTGATCATCACCACCGCGATGCGCGAGCAGCCGTGGGCCACGCCGTTTCTGCTGCTGGCTCTGGGCGTGGCGTTCGCTTCAGTGCTCGGCCGCGTGCAGCCGATGGTGTTCGGCGACACCACGCTGAAAGCCCTGGCGCATCCGCCGGCGCTGGTGCCGGTGTTCGTGCACTTGGCGCTGAGTCTGTTGCTCGGCCTGTACGTGCCGCCCTACCTCGACGCCTGGTACCGCCAGGCCGCGCAGATGATCGGCGGCTGAGCATGAAGGTGAGTGAACTCAAGCTGGCCGGTGTGGCGGTGCTCGACGCGCCGCTGCCGATCCACCACACCGAGATTCACGACGCCGCGCGCTGGTTGTCGCTGGCCGCGGAGCTGGCCGCCGCCGGTGCACGCCTGGTCTCGCTGTGGGGCCGCGACGATGACACCGCATCGGGCGGCGCACGCATCAGCGCCGCCTACGCGCTCGCCGACGGCCTGTTGTGGCTCGACCTCGTGCTCGGCGCATCGACGCACTACCCCGACATCGCGCGCCACTTTCCGGGCGCGGCGCGTCTGCAGCGCGCGACCGCCGACCTCGTGGGCCTGCGTGCCGAGGGCGCGGCGGACGCGCGCGCCTGGTTGGACCACGGCGCCTGGACCGAGGCGTTGCCGCTGCGCCGCGCATCGGCCGCGCGGGCAACGGAGGCGCGCTCAAGGAACGAAGGGCCGCTCCCGAGTTCCTTGACCCCCTCGGGGGGCGGGCCGGGCTCCAGCCCGGCCCTGGGGGCACGTTCCGCGCGTGGCGAGTACGACTTCGTGGCGGTGGAAGGCGACGGCGTGCACGAGATCCCGGTCGGCCCGGTGCATGCCGGCATCATCGAGCCGGGGCACTTCCGCTTCTCGATCGTCGGCGAGAAGGTGCTGCGCCTGGAGGAGCGGCTCGGCTACGTGCACAAGGGCATCGAGCGGCGCTTCACCGAACTGTCGCCGTTTGATGCGCACCGCCTCGCCGGCCGCGTGTCGGGCGACTCCACGGTGGCGTATGCGTGGGCCTACAGCATGGCGCTGGAATCGGCGCTCGGCGGCCGGATCCCGCCGCGCGCGGTGTGGCTGCGCGCCTTGCTGCTGGAGCGCGAGCGCGTGGCCAACCACCTCGGCGACCTCGGTGCGCTCGGCAACGACGCCGCGCTGGCCTTCGGGCTGGCGCAGTTCTCGCGGCTGCGCGAAGACTGGCAGCGCGAGTCGGCCGCGAGCTTCGGCCACCGGCTGATGATGGACGCCGTCGTGCCCGGCGGCGTGGCGCACGACGTGGACGCCGCGGCGATCGTGCGCCTGCACGCGCTGTGCGAACGCGTCGACGCCGAGCTGCGCAGCTTGCGCGCGATCTACGACGAACACGCCGGCCTGCAGGACCGTCTGGTCGGCACCGGCCGCGTCACGCCCGAGCTGGCGCGCCGCCTCGGCCTCACGGGCCTGGCCGGGCGCTCGAGTGGACAGGCACATGACCTGCGCTGCGACCATGCGTGGGTGCCCTACAGCGCGTTGCGCGTGGCAAAGGCGGGATCGACGCAGGGCGACGTGGCGGCGCGCGTGACGGTGCGCTTTGACGAGGTCATCGAGTCGCTACGCCTGATCCGCGCAATGCTCACCGGCCTGCCCGACGGCACGCTGCGCAGCGCGCTGCCTGCGCCGCCTGCAGGTACCGCACACGGCGCGGGCTGGGTGGAGGGCTGGCGCGGCGAGATCCTGGTGGCGCTCGAGCTGCGCGGCGGCACGATCGCACGCTGCCATTGCCACGACCCGTCGTGGCAGAACTGGCCGCTGCTGGAGCATGCGGTGATCGGCAACATCGTGCCGGACTTTCCGCTCATCAACAAATCGTTCAACCTCAGCTACTCGGGGCAGGATCTCTAGATGTTCAAGATGGCGCGCCGGATCGCACAGGTGGGCATCGCAACCGAGCCCGCGCCCGTCGATGCCGGCGCCCTTGAAGCGGCCACCTCCGAGATCCACGCCGAGATCCTGGCCATCCTCGGGCGAGCGCTCGCCATCCGGCAAGTCGATGCGGGCTCGTGCAACGGCTGCGAGCTGGAGATCCACGCGCTCAACAACCCCTACTACAACGTCGAAGGGCTGGGCATCAAGTTCGTCGCCAGCCCGCGCCATGCCGACATGCTGCTCGTCACCGGCCCGGTGGCCCGCAACATGGAACTGGCGCTGCGCCGCACCTTCGACGCCACGCCGGCGCCCAAGCTGGTGGTGGCGCTGGGCGACTGCGGCTGCACGGGCGGCATCTTCGGCGAGGGTTATGCCAGCTGCGGGCGCGTGGCCAACGTGATCCCGGTGGATGTGGCGGTGGCGGGCTGCCCGCCGCCGCCGATCGAGATCCTGCGCGGCATCCTCGTCGCGGTGCGCCGCTTGCGCACCGCCAGCGCCGCCTGAACCGCAGCACGCCACTTCACCGCTCCCCAGCCCCCGATGGAACTGCACCGCTTCCGCCCGCGCCTGCTGGACAGCCTGCGCGGCTACGAACGCCAACGCCTGTGGCACGACATCGGCGCCGGCGCCACGGTGGGCATCGTGGCGCTGCCGCTGGCGATGGCGTTCGCGATCGCCTCCGGCGTCAAGCCCGAGCAGGGGATCATCACCGCGATCGTCGCGGGCTTCCTGATCAGCGCGCTCGGCGGCTCGAGCGTGCAGATCGGCGGGCCGGCCGGGGCGTTCATCGTGATCGTTTACGGCATCGTGCAGCGCTACGGGCTGACCAACCTGCTGATCAGCACCGCGCTGGCCGGTGTGCTGCTGTTCGCGCTCGGCCTCTTGAAGCTCGGCGCGCTGGTGCGCTATGTGCCGGTGGCGGTGGTGATCGGCTTCACCAACGGCATCGCGGTGCTGATCGCGTTGTCGCAGCTGCGCGACCTGTTCGGCCTGGTGGTGCCCGGCGCGCTGCCGGCCGATTTCTTCGGCCTGCTCGGCACGCTGTGGACGCATGCGCAAACGCTCAACCCGCATGCGCTGGCGATCGGCCTGGCGACCTTCGGCGGCCTGATGCTGTGGCCGCGCCTGTTCGCCGGCTCGCTGCTGCCGCCCGCGCTGCTCGAGGGCCGCACGGTGCGCACGTTCGCGCGCGTGCCGGGCCCGGTGGTCGCACTGGTCACGATGACCACGCTGGTGTGGTGGCTGCACCTGCCGGTGGAGACGATCGGCTCGCGCTTCGGTGGCATCCCGCGCAGCCTGCCCGACCTGGCGCTGCCGCCGTTCAGTTGGGAATCGGCCAAGCAGCTGCTGATCCCCACCATCACGATCGCGCTGCTCGGCGCCATCGAGTCGCTGCTGTGCGCGCGCGTGGCCGACAACCTGAGCACACAACCGCGGCACGACCCCAACCAGGAGCTGATGGCGCAGGGCGTGGCCAACTTCGTGGTGCCGTTCTTCGGCGGCATCCCGGCCACCGGCACCATCGCGCGCACCGTCACCAACGTGCGCGCCGGCGCCACGTCGCCGGTGGCCGGCATCGTGCACGCGATCACGCTGCTGCTGGTGGTGCTGGCGGCGGCGCCGCTGGCGCTGCACGTTCCGCTGGCGGCGCTGGCCGGCATCTTGCTGTACGTGGCGTGGAACATGGGCGAGTGGCACGAGTTCGCGCGCCTTCCGCGCTTCAGCCTGCAGTACCGCACCATTCTGGTCGGCACCTTCGTGCTGACCGTGGTGTTCGATCTCACGGTGGCCGTGCAGGTGGGGTTGATCCTCGCCTGCGTGTTCTTCATCTGGCGCATGAGCACGCTGTTTCGCGTGCAGACGCTGCAGCGCACCGACAGCGATGGCACGCTGCCGGCCGGCGTGCAGGTGTTCGAGCTGTTCGGCTCGTTGTTCTTCGGCGCGGTGGGCAAGATCGAATCGCTGCCGGGGCAGATCGAAGGCAGCACGCGCGCGGTGGTGCTCGAGATGCACCGCCTGATCTCGATGGACACCTCGGGGCTCGACGCGTTGCAGCAACTGCACCGTGCACTGCAGGCGCGTGGCATCGCGCTGGTGCTGGCCAACGTCAACGACCAGCCGCTGTCGCTGATCCGCCGCTCCGGCTTCGAGCAGGTGCTCGGCGCCGAGCAGATCGTGCCGACGGTGTCGGCCGCCTTCAACGACGATGCGCAGACGCCGATGGGCGGGCGTCACTGAGTCCGGGCCGAGCCTCTCGGCGCCACAAGGTGCATCCCCGCGGGATGCCCGCGCGGCAGCCGGGCGAGCCTATGGCCGCCGCTAGAATGCCGCCCTCGCCTTCTTGTCCTGTCTGTGCGTGCCATGCCGCTGTTCTGGAAACCTTACAAGTCCGAGATCACGCAGTTCATCGAGGAGCTGAAGGCGAAGAAGCCCACGCTCGAGGCCGAACAGCGTGCCGGACGCGCGCTGCTGTGGGACCGCCAGATCGACCGCGATGCCCAGGCCGACTACGGTGAGGCCCAGGTGCCGCAAAAGGCCTACGTCTACCAGACCGAGGTCGGACCCGAGAGCAAGTAGCGGCCCGCCGTGAACGACACCATCGCACTGGAAGAGCAGGGTGCGGCCGGCACCGACGTGCCGCTGACGGTTGACGGCGTGGCCGTGGCGCGCCTGTACGGCGAGCCGCTGTTCGCGCTGCCGCAGGACCTGTACATCCCGCCCGATGCGCTCGAGGTGTTCCTCGAGGCGTTCGAGGGCCCGCTCGATCTGCTGCTGTATCTGATCCGGCGCCAGAACTTCAACATCCTCGACATCCCGCTGGCGGATGTGACCAAGCAGTACCTGGAGTACGTCGACCAGATCCGTTCGCGCAACCTCGAGCTGGCCGCCGAGTACCTGCTGATGGCGGCGATGCTGATCGAGATCAAGTCGCGCATGCTGCTGCCGGTGCGCAAGACCGAGGACGGCAAGGAGGCCGAGGATCCGCGCGCAGAGCTGGTGCGCCGGCTGCTCGAGTACGAACAGATCAAGCTGGCCGCCGCCCAGCTCGATGCGCTGCCGCTGCTCGGCCGCGACTTCGTGCGCGTGCAGGTGCTGCAGCCGGCGATGGCGCCCGAGTCGCGCCTGCCCGTGGTGACGCCGCAGGACCTGCGCGACGCCTGGGCCGACATCAGCCGCCGCGCCAACCTGAAGGCGCACCACCACATCACGCGCGAGCAGCTGTCGGTGCGCGAGCACATGAGCATCGTGCTGCGCCGGCTGCAGGGCCGGCGCTTCGTCGAGTTCCACGACCTGTTCGACCTGCACGCACCGTCGCCGGTGATCGTGGTCACCTTCATCGCGCTGCTGGAGCTGGCGCGCGAGAGCCTGCTGGAGGTGACGCAGGCCGAGGCGTTCGCGCCGATCTACGTGCGGCTGGCGTATCAGCCGAACTGAAAACGCGTGCCGCGCGCCGGCCGCGCGTGCACCCGATCGCGGCGCTCAGTGCGCAGCCGGGCGCACCCAGCGTGCCATCGTGTCGAGCATCTCGTCGATGCGGATCGGCTTGGCGATGTGGTCGTTCATGCCGGCGGCCAGCGCGAGGTCGCGGTCGCCGACCATCGCGTTGGCGGTCATCGCAATCACCGGCAGGTCGCGCCACGGCGGCCGACTGCGCAGCGCGCGTGTGGCGTCGTAGCCGTCCATCACCGGCATCTGGCAATCCATCAGCACGACGTCAAAATCCGCGCGCTCCAGCGCCTGCAGCGCCTGGCGGCCGTCGCCGGCGGTTTCCACCACCATGCCGGCTTGCTGCAGCAGCGCGATGGCGATCTCGCGGTTGATCTCGTTGTCTTCCACCAGCAGCACGCGGATGCCGGCCAGATCGCTGCGCAGCGGCTTGGGCGCGGCGCGGCCCGTCGGCGCGGGCGGCGCATCGCCGGCCCATGCCGCGCGGCACGCGGCCGCCAGCGCCGCCGGCAGCACCGGCTTGTCCAGCAGGATCGCCGCGGCATGCTGCGCACGGCCGAGCTGCTGCTGCAGCGCCTGGCGCGCCAATGTGGTCGTCGTCAGCACGATCGCGGGCGGGCGTTGCAGCGGCGCGCGCGCCAGCTCGCGCAGCAGGGCGGGCCCGTCCACGCCCGGCATGCCTGCATCGAACAGCAGCAGCGCGTAGGGCTGTCGGGCGGCATCGGCGCCGGCCACCCGGCGCAGCGCGTCACCTGCATCGTCGGCCACGTCGGGCTCCAGACCGAGCGTGCGTGCCATGCCGGCGAGCAGCTCGCGCGCACGCGCGTTGTCATCGACCACGAGCACGCGCCTGCCGCGCAGCGCCGCCTCGAACGCGCCGCCTTCGTCGGCGGCGTCGCAGCCCAGGCGCAGCACGAAGCCGAAGCGGCTGCCCTTGCCCGGCGTGCTGTCCACGCTCAGCTGGCCGCCCATCAGACGCACCAGGTGGCTGCTGATCGCCAGTCCGAGACCGGTGCCGCCGAAGCGCCGGCTGGTCGACGCGTCGCCCTGCGCGAACGGCTCGAACAACCGGGCCTGCTGCTCGGCCGTGATGCCGACGCCCGAGTCGCTGACGGCGAACGCGAGTGTCGCCTGCGCCGGCTGTCGCTCGACCACCTGGACGCTGATCACGACCTCGCCGCGCTGGGTGAACTTGATCGCGTTGCCGGCCAGGTTGAGCAGCACCTGGCCGAGCCGCGAAGGGTCGCCGTGCACCCGGGCCGGCAGACGCGGCGGCACGTCGAACAGCAGCTCCAGGCCGGCGCGCTCGGCCTTCATGCCGACCAGCGTGGTGACCTTGTCGAGCACGTCGCACAGCGCGAACGGGATGCACTCGAGGTCCAGCCGCCCCGCCTCGATCTTGGAGAAGTCGAGGATGTCGTTGAGGATGTCGAGCAGCGATTCGGCGGCGTCATGCGCCTTGCGCACGTAGTCCTCCTGCTGGCGCGCGAGGCCGCTGCGCAACGCCAGCTCCGACATGCCGAGGATGGCGTTCATCGGCGTGCGGATCTCGTGGCTCATGTTGGCCAGAAAGGCGCTCTTGGCGCGGCTGGCCGCCTCGGCGGCGTTGCGTGCCAGCTCGAGTTCCGCGGTGCGATCGCGCACCGTCGCCTCCAGCTCGTCCTTGTGCCGCTGCAGGGCTTCGTCTCGCGACTGCACCGCGGCCATCATCGCGTTGAAGCCGTCGCCCAGCCGCGCCAGCTCGTCGCTGCCTGCGGCGGGCACCCGCTGCGTGTAGTCGGCGCCCACACGCACCTCGTCGACCGCAGCGGCGAGAGCGGAGATCGGCCGCACGATGCCGCGCTGCAGTGCCGCCAGCAGGCCGAGCGTGACGGCCGCGAGCAGCACCAACATCGCGGCGCCGGCGGCCAGCAGCATGCCGCGCCCTTGTTGCTTCAGCGTCCGCAGGTCGAGCACGATCTGCAGCGAGGCCCCATCGCCCACCGGTTGCACGTACTCGGCCACGTCGCCGGTCGGCGCGATGACCAGGCCGGCGCCGCGCTCAGGCGGCGCCTGCGTGCCGCTGCCGTGGCGTGCCAGCACGCGCCCATCGGCGAGCACGATCTGCGCCGTGCGGATCTGTGCACTGGCGCGCAGGCCGTCGAGGATCTCCTGCGCGCGCTGCGCGTCGCCGAACACCACGGCGGCCTCGGCACCCACCGACACCAGCTGGGCATACGGCTCGACGATGGCGCGCGCGCGGTTCTCGAGCGTCAGCCGATCGAACAGCAGCAGCCCCGCGGCCGCGGCGGCGAAGGCCAGCAGCGCGGCGACGAACATCGTGCGCACCAGGCGGCCGCGAATGCTGCCAAGGCGTGCCGGCTTCAGCGCCATCGCCGCGTGACTCCCTGGTCGACCACCTCGTGCGCCACCTCGAGCATCTTGGTCGGTATCGTCAACGACGCGGCGCGCGCCTGGTCGAGGTTGATGCTCATTTCGATGCGCTCACCGGCGGCCAGCCGGATGATGCCGCCCTCGGCCAGGAACTCCGGCGCGTGCCCCACCGTGAGCACCGGCAGGTGCCGCAGCTGTTCCAGCATCACGCGGCGCCGCGCCGCGTTGACACCGCCCAGGTACACGATCTGGCAGCCATTCAGCTGCTCGATGGCGACCTTGCGCACCACCGAGAAGGACCGGCCCTTCTCCTTGCGGCCCTCGAAGGTCTGTTCCAGCACGCTGCCGAACGGGTCCTCGCCGACGATGCACACCGACCACGGCGCCTGGTCACCGGCAAATGCCGACGGCGGCCAGCCGACGTAACGCGCGAAGTTGCGCAGAAAAGCGGCCTCGACGCGGCTGCGCTGCTCGCCGCCGGTGTCAGCCGCCCGCACGCCCGGTTGCAGCGCGCCGATCGCCAGCACCCAGGTGCACAGCGCGCGGCCCCAGCGCCCGCTGCGCGCCTGCATCACACGCCGGCCTTCAGCGTGACTAACAACTCGCGCGGCCGCGCGCGTGTGCTCTGCGAAGGGCGGTACCGCTCGCCCGTGAGGTTGCGGCCGGCGATCTCCAGGCTGATGCGCTGCCCGCCCGGACGCTGCCAGGTCCAGCCGGCCAGCGCACCGATCAACGTGTAGCTCTGGCGCGCCGACGGCGGGCCGTCGGGCAGCAGCGTCTGATCGCGCACCGCGTTCAGGCCGGCGGCGGCATAGGCCCCGCTCAGGCCAGCGCCGAAGTCATGGCGCACCCAGAGATTGGCCAGGTGCGGCGCGCTCATCTGCAGCGGCGCGCCGTGCAGCAGAAAGGCGGCCTTGTAGTTGAGCTGCCCCGCGGCATCGAGACTGGCAGGATCCTGTGCCAGCAACGCCGCGTCGTTGCCCGTCGCTTCGACGATGCGCGCGTGCATGTAGCTGTACGACAGGTAGAGCTGCCAGCGGTCGGCCGGCTCGGCCGTCAGGTCCAGCTCGACGCCGCGCGAGCGCTGCTGCCCGCTCTGCAGGTTGAAGATCTGGACCTGGCCCAGCGCGTTGGTCTGCGCGATGTCGTTGACGATGCCGCGGTTGCGCAGATCGAACAGCGTCAGCGTGCCCGACAGCCGGCCGTCGAACAGCTCGGCCTTGAGGCCGAGATCCCAGCCGCGCCCTTCCGACGGCGCGGCCGGCACGCTGGTGCCATCGGGGCGGTTCAGCACCTGGGCGCCGGGCACGAACGATTCGGCGTACGAAGCAAACGCCGCGACGCGCGGCGTCAGCTTGTACAGCACGCCGATCTGCGGCGTGCCCTTGCGCGCCTGGATGCGCTGGCTGCCGGCGGTGACGTGATCGTCGAGCCGGCTGTCGGTGTCGGTCACGCGCCATCCGGCCAGCAGCAGCAGCCGGTCGTCCAGCAGGCCCAGCGTGCTGCCGACATACAGCGAACGGTCCCAGTAGTGCGACGTGCGGTCGGCGGGCGCCTCGGTCAGCGCCGAGTACGGGATGTCGACCGCGCGGTTCCAGGTGGCTGGATTGCGCAGGTCCCACAGCGGCAACGGCGAGGCGATCGGATCGCTGCCGAGCGCAGGGTCGTTGGGCGCCTGGCCGGCACGGTTGTCGAAGCGGCGGCGCGCGTACTGCGCGCCCAGCAGCAGGCGCAGGCTGGCCGCCTCGAAGCGGTAGCGGCCGACCGCGTCGAGAGACAGCGTGTCGCCTTCGTTGATGTAGGTCTGCCGGCGCAGCCGCCGACCCTGCAGGAAGGTGCTGTTGTTGGACATGCCGAAGTTGCCCGAGAACAGCGCATCGACGCTGTAGTCCACGCGCGCCCAGGCAGCCCTCAGGTTCCAGCGCTCGCTGGCCTGCAGATCGACCCAGGCACTCAGCGCATCGGCATCGCTGTTGCGAAAGTCGACGTCGGACATGCTGTTCCAGTCGTCGGGCAGGCCGGGCACGTCGACGCCCGACAGGTTGGGGTCCTGCGGCGTCGGCACCACGCCGGCCTGGCGCGCATAACCGGGCTTCTGCATCACCTGCGGCGCTTCGCGCTTGCGGTGGCTCTCGGCCTTGAGCGTCACGCTGACGCGGCGATCGGGCTGCCACAGCAGCGACGGCGCCACGGTGGTCCAGTGAGCGTCGTAAGGCTGCCAGTAGCCGATGTCCTGGTCGTATGACGCGGCCACGCGGTAGAACAGGCCGGGCGCGAGCGGCCCGGTGAGGTCGGCCCCGGCGCGGTACTGACCGTACGAGCCGGCGCCGACTTCGGCCGTGGCGGCAAAGCGCGACTGCGGACTCTTGGTGATGACGTTGACGATGCCGCCGGGCGCCACCTGTCCATACAGGAACGACGACGGGCCCTTGACGATCTCGACGCGCGAGATGTTGGTGAAGTCGTGCACCGACGGCCCCGGCGTGCCGTCGCGCAGCATCTGCACGCCGCCGGCCACCGAGCTGACCGCGAAGCCGCGGATCGCGAGGTTGGCGTGGCCCTCGTTGAAGTCGTTGCTGCGGTAGGTGACGCCGGGCGAGTAGCGCGCCACGTCGTGCAGAGTGACCGGCTTGACGTCACTGATGAAGCTGTCGGTGAAGGCCTGGATCGCGAACGGCAGCTCGCGGATCGGCGTGTCGAAGCGCGAGCCCGACACCGAATTGGAGGCGCGGTAGCCGCGGTCGAGGTGCCGGGCCACGTCGAACGGCGAGATGCGCACCGTGACCAGCTCGGTGATGTCCATGTCGGCCACGTCGTCCGCGCCGAGCGACGGCGTGCAGATCGACAGCAGCGCAGCGGCCAGGGCCGGCGCAGTCCTCTTGTCCGATCGGGCACCGAGCTCGTCGTCCAGGACCATGCCACTTCCCCCAGATGCCGCCTGGCGGCAGTCTAATCCCGCCTCGGGACCGGGCCGCGAGCCCGGCGGCTGCAACGGCCGTGAGATTCAACGCCGTCGAGCACTGGTGCCGCCGGGTCTCGCGCGCGGCGCCGTAGCCATCGAGCAGCGGCATCCCGATGTCGAGCAGGACCACGTTCGGCCGGAACGCCCGCGCGGCCTCGACCACCTCGATGCCGTCGTAGGGCACCTTCACGTCTCGTTGCCAAGGGCGCGCAGCAGCGCCGCGAGGCTCTGCGCGGCATCCCGGTTGTCGTCAGCGGAGGGGTCCGTGCCTGGCTTCCCACCTGGGGAAACTGCGGTGCCCCCTGCGTCTGCCCCGGGCCTACAAACGGTGTCGCTTGGCGGTGTCGCGTTCGCAGCGCTTGTGCTTGCGTGCGCGTTGCCGCGGCGAGCGCACGTGCAGCCTGACTGGATCCAGCCTCCGTACTCGGTGACCGACCTGATCGCGGCGCTGCTGTGGATCCTCGCCGCCCTGTACGCCTCGCTTCACCTGCGCGATCGCGAGCCCGGCGCCGGCTGGTTCGCGGCCGCCATGGTTTTGTTTGCGCTCTTCATCGGCAACAACGAACGTCACCTGCCCACGGCGCCCACCTGGGCCGTGGCCGATGGGGCGTATGGCTGGTTCACCGTGCTCCGGCTGGGGATCGTCTGCCTGGGCATCGGCTTGGTCGACTATGTCGGGCTGCGGGGCCGAGCGCGCCTCTTGACCATCGCGGGCGTGGTCGTCCCGCTCGTGGCCGTGGCGTTGCTCGATGCAGGGGTCAGTCTGCTGCAGTGGCAGATCTCCGGTCACACCCTGAATCTGCTGGCCGGTGTCAGCTTCGCCGTCCTGACCGGCGTCGCGCTGTGGGCCTGGCGGCGCGATCCGGGCGCCGGCTACGGCTACGTCGCAGCCAGTTTGCTGACCGTGCCGGCTCTGATCACCGTCGGGGCGATCCAGCAGACACCCGATGCTCATCTGCGCTACTGGGCCGCCATTCCGATCCTCGCGGTCGGCCTGGTGCTGCTCACCGTGTCGCTGATGCGCCGGCGTCGCCTCCTGCTCGACGAGGTGGCGCGGCGCGCAGCGGCTGAACGTCTGCTGGCCGAGGCCAACGCCTCGCTGGAGGCCAAGGTGCAGGCAAGAACACGCGAACTGCGCGAAATGGTGGCCGGCCTCGAAAGCTTCAGTCGACAGGTGTCGCATGACCTTCGTGGCCCTTTGGGAGGCATCGGTGGACTGGTGCAGTTGGCAAGCGACGCGCTGGAGCGCGGCGACAGGGCCGGAGCACGACGCATGCTCACACCGATCGGCACGCAGGTCCGCGCTTGCAGCAGGCTGGTGGATTCGCTGTTGCTGTTGGCGCGAAGCGGAGAGGCGACATTGGACAAGGTGGCGGTGGACTTGACGCGCCTCACGCAGGATGTGGCCAGCTCGCTGCAGGTCGACGCCACGATGTCGGTCCAGGCGCGCAAAGTTCAGATCGACCCGTTGCCCACGGTCCAGGCCGACGAGACGCTGTTGCGCGCGGTGATGACCAACCTGATCGGCAATGCGCTGAAGTTCACGGCCGATCGCAACGACGCGCAGGTGCGCATCAGGGCGCAGGTCGAGCACGGAATGGTCACGGTCATGGTCGCGGACAACGGTGTCGGATTTGAGCCAGGCGCTGCGGCGGCCCTCTTCGAGCCGTTCGCACGCTTGCATGGTGCCAAGTACGAAGGTGCCGGAATCGGGCTGACGATCGTGCGCCGCATCGTTGAGCGCCACGGCGGACGGGTGTCGGCCACCGGTGAACCGGGCGTGGGTGCCACGTTCAGTTTCACGCTGCCGGCTTGAGGCCGGCCTGCACGTTGGAGCGGCCCGCGCAAACGGCCGCGCCGCCTATCGCAACCCCAGCTTGAACGCGATCATCGCCCGGAGCTTGCCGGGCACGACCGGCTTGAGCAGCAGATGAAAGTCGTGCTCGGCCGCCTCGCGCTCGTGGTTGGACAGCACGCTGCCGGTGACCACGATGGCGGGAATCGGCCTGTCGAGCATGCCGCGCAGCGCGCGGATCGCCTCCACGCCGGTGCTACCCGACTCGAGCCGGTAGTCGGCGATGATCAGGTCGGGCTGCAGCATCGACGGCTCGGCGGCCTGCACCCATTGCTGGCAGGCCTGCAGGCTGTCGAACGAGATCACGCTGGCGCCCCAGCTCTTGAGCAGCACCTCCAGGCCGCTTTGCACCGCCGGATCGTCCTCGATCATCACCACCAGCCGGCGATCGAGCGAGAGCCCGAGCGGTGCACTCGATCGGGTGGGTAGAGCCGCCGCCGGCCGCGCGCGGCCGATCGGCACTTCGAGCGTGAACACGCTGCCTTTGCCGGCGATCGAGCGCAGGGTCAGCGGCGCGTTCATCAGCGCCGACAGCCGCCGCACGATCGCCAGGCCGAGGCCCAGGCCCTTGCGCTGGTGCGCATCCGGCGCGGTGGCGGCGTCATGCACCTGCACGAACTCGTCGAACACACGCTCGCGGTCGGCCTCCTTGATGCCGACGCCGGTGTCCCACACCTGCAGCAGCAGCCGGGGGCCCCGCGTGCGCGCGCACACCAGCACACCGCCGTCGGCGGTGTAGCGGATCGCGTTGGACACCAGGTTGCGCACGATGCGCTCCACCAGCATCGGGTCGGCATAGGCATGCCGATGGCCGCCGCGCACGTGCAGCAGCAGGCCTTTCTCGAACGCGATCGGCTCGAAGTGCAGCCGGATCTTGCGAAACACCTCGTCGAGCTGAAAGTCGGTGGGCCGCGGCTCGACGCCACCGGTGTCGATCTTGGTGATGTCCAGCAGCTCGGAGAACAGGCCGTCGAGCGCGTCGACCGAGCTGTTGATGCTGTTGATCAGCTGCATCGTTTCGTCATCCCTGCGCCGATCGCCGGACCGCTCCAAGATCGGCGGCCCCCCTTGGGGGGTGGCCGCCGTGTCAGGCGGCCAGGGGGCCGTCGTCTTTTGCCGCAACGCTTCGGCAAACAGGCCCAGCGCATGCAGCGGCTGCCGCAGGTCGTGGCTGGCGGCGGCGAAGAACTGGGTCTTGGCGCGGTTGGCCAGCTCGGCCTCGTGGCGCGCCGCCTCGGCCAGCGCGGTTTCGGCGCGCAACTGTTCGGCCAGGCGCTGCGCGCGCGCCTTCAGCTCCACCAGCTCGCCGAAGCTGTCGCGGTAGTTGCGGCCCAGGCGCACGGTCATCGCCAGGATCAGGACGGCCACCGCAGCCAGCCCCACCATGCCGGGCCCCCCGACCAGGACGACGCGCAGGATCGTCGGCACCAGGCTCAGGCCGATGTAGGCAAAGAAGATCGAGCGCTGCCAGCCCAACAGCGGAGTCGAGCCGACACAGAAGGCATAGATCACCAGCACCATCGCCAACTGGTGCAGCGTCTCGCCCTGGCCGTAGAACAGCCAGCCCGCGGCGCCCCACAACGCGCCCGACGACAACGTGCCGAGGTTCCACGCACGCAGCCAGGTCACGCTGGCGGTGTCGTCGGCCGGCTGCGCGCGGCGGTACGACCACACGGTCCAGCCGCGCGCGCACATCACGATGGCGAAGACGAACGCCCAGCCGCCGAGGATCCACGGCGACACGGCGTCGTGGAACAGCGCGATGAAGGTGGCCGCGGCCAGCACATAGCTCAGGTTGGTGGTGGCTGCATAGGAGAACAGCGCGTGCACGCGATCGGCCAGCGCGCCGGGCGCGGTGAGGGCCGCGGCGACGCCGGGGCCCGACGCGCTGTCGGTCGGCGCAGCCGGCGCGGCGGCGGTGGTGGCGGTGTGGTTCATCGATGGTGGCCGCGCGCCGCGCGGCCGGCTTTCAGCGTTGCGACGTGCTGCGCCACGCCGCCAGGCCCGGTTGGGTGCGCGACATCTGGCTCACTGCCAGCACGGCCTGCGTGCGCGAGCTGACGCCGAGTGCGCGCAGCACCGCGGCCACGTGGTCCTTCACGGTCTCGACCGACAGCGACAGCTCGCGCGCGATCAGCTTGTTGGGCATGCCCTTGAGCAGCAGCGCCAGCACCTCGGCCTGGCGCGGCGTGAGGCCGAGCGACTCGAAACTGCGCATCTTCTGCGCCGGCTCCGGCGCGGGCAGCGGCTCCTCGGGCACGCGGCGCATCACGGCCGGCACCGTGTCGCCGCCCGGCGCCGGCGGTGGCAAGCCGAGCATCATCGGCGGGATGTAGACGCCGCCCGACATCACCATGCGCAGCGCCTCGAACAGATCGCGGTTGGACGCGCGTTTGGGCACGAAGCCCATCGCGCCCATGTCGATGGCGCGGATCACGTCGACCTGGCGCTCGGTGGCCGATACCACCACCACGGGCAGCGCGGGGTACAACGTGCGCAGTTCGGACAGCAGCTCGAAGCCGTCGTCGTCGCCGAGGCCGAGGTCGAGCAGCGCAAGGTCAAAGTCGGCATCGCGCTTGAGCGCGGTGCGCGCCTCATCGGCGCTGGCCACGCCGAACACGGTGACGTCGTCGCCCAGGCCCTGGATCACCGCCTGCAGCGCGCTCAGGATCAGCGGATGGTCGTCGACCAGCAGAACCTTCATCGTGCCGGCATTGTGAGGTCAGTTTCAGAGATACCTGCGCGACACGGTTTCGGCCACGCACACCGGCTTGTCGCCACCCTCGCGCTCCATCGTCACCTGCATCACCAGCTGGGCGCCGCCGTCGATCGGCTCGTAGGCCAGCAGCTTCAGGTGCGCGCGGATGCGGCTGCCCGCCGGCACCGGCGCCGGAAAGCGCACGCGATTCAGGCCGTAGTTGACGCCCATGCGCACGTCGGAGATCTGCAGCGCCGACTCGGCCAGCTTGGGCAACAGCGACAGCGTGAGGTAGCCGTGCGCCACCGTGGTGCCGAACGGCCCTTTGGCGGCGCGCTCTGGGTCCACGTGGATCCATTGATGATCCCCGGTGGCATCGGCGAACTTGTCGATCATCGGCTGGTCCACCAGCAACCAATCGCCCACCGCCAGCTCCTGGCCCACACGCTCCTTCAAGCTCGACAACATGGCGATCGTGATCATGCGTGCAGCCAGTTCACCAGAGGTTTCCATTGCTCGAGGTCGCGCTCGACGCGGCTCGGGGTCACGTCCCATAACGTGAGGCCGCGCGCGGCCATGTGCACGTAGTTCTGCGTGTCGCGCAGATAGCCCAGCACCGGCGCCTTCAGCTTGGGCAGGAACTGGTGCAGCTGGTCGTTGGAGATGGTGTGCTCCTTGACGCGCATGCCCACCAGGCCGATCTTCACCGCGTCGCCGCGCTTGTGCCCGCGCAGCTCGCTGACGAAGCTGTGCGTGGCCTGGATGTCGAACAGGCTCGGCTGCAGCGGGATCACGACGCGCTCGGCCAGGCGCATCACCGCATCGAGCAGCTTGTCGTGCAGCCCAGCCGGCGTGTCGAGCACCACGTGCGTCACGCCCTTGGGCACCTTGAGGGACGATTCGCCAGCCAGGTCCCAGCTCTGGATCTTGGGCGCAGCCTCGGGGCGCAGCGCCAGCCATTGGCGCGACGACTGCTGGCGATCGATGTCGCCCAGCATCACGGCATGGCCCTGGCGCGCGAACAGCCCCGCGATGTTGGTGGCCAGCGTGCTCTTGCCGACCCCGCCCTTGGGGTTGGCCACGACGATCACGGGCATGCGTCTCTCCCTCCTCGAATCAGGCCGTTTCGCCGCGGCTTGGGGCACTGGGGACGCCCAATGGTAATGGGACCACCTGCAGCGTCGGCACCGGGCAAACCACGGCACATCGTGCAAACTGAGGGCGATGCAAGACATCCTGCTGCTGCTCGCGCACCCCGACCTGGAACATTCGCGCGTGCACGCCGCGCTGCGCAAGGCGTTGTCGCGCGACGCCGGCGCCGGCGCGCGCTGGCAGCTGCGTGACGTGTACGCGCTGTATCCCGACTACTGCATCGACGTCGCGGCCGAGCAGGCGGCGTTGCAGGCGGCCCGGCTGGTGGTGTGGCTGCATCCGCTGCACTGGTACGGCATGCCCCCGCTGCTCAAGCTGTGGCTCGACGAGGTGTTTGCCTATGGCTGGGCCTATGGCCCGGGCGGCACGCAGCTCAACGGCAAGGACCTCTGGCTGGTGGTGTCCACCGGCGGCACCGAAGCGTCGTACCGGCCCGACGGGCACAACCGCTTCTTCATCGATGCGTTCTGGCCGCCGTACGAGCAGACCGCACAACTGGCCGGCATGCGCTTCCTGCCGCCGCTGGTGCTGCACGGCGCGCACCACCTGGCACAAGCCGAGATCGACGCGCATGTGGACACGCTGGTGGACCACCTGCAGCGCTGGCCCGACTGGCCCGAGATCGCCGACCTGATGCCGTGCATCCAGGGCGAGGCCCCAGAGGGAGAACGGCCGCCCGTCGCCGATGCCGGCGAAGCGCCGCGTGCCGAGCCCATCGACGAGCCTGCCACCGAAGCCGCCCGATGACCGAGCACATGCCGAACTGGCTGTCGCTCGGCCTGGTGTACCTGGCCGCCGCGGTGATCGCGGTGCCGCTGGCGCGTTTTCTCGGGCTCGGCTCGATCATCGGCTACCTCGGCGCCGGCATTGCGATCGGGCCGTTCGGTCTGAAGCTGGTGAGCGATGCGCAGGCGATGCTGCACTTCGCCGAGTTCGGCGTCGTGCTGATGCTGTTTCTCGTCGGCCTGGAGCTCGAGCCGCGCCGCCTGTGGGCCATGCGGCGCCCGATCTTCGGCTGGGGCAGCGCGCAGCTGATCGGCTCGACGCTGCTGATGTTCGGCGTCGGCGTGCTGGCCGGCGCACCGTGGCGGCTGGCGCTGGTGGCCGCACTGGGCCTCGCGATGTCGTCGACCGCGATCGGACTCACGGTGATGGCCGAGCGCAACCTCGGCAACACCAGCGCCGGTCAGGGCGTGCTGTCGGTCATGTTGCTGCAGGACATCGCGGCTATTCCCGTCCTCGCGCTCGTGCCGCTGCTCGCCATCGGCGCCGCGCACCACGACGGCGGGCCGCCGTTCTGGATCGAGGCGCTGCGCGCGCTCGGCGTCATCGTGATCATCGTGCTCGGCGGGCGCTTGCTGCTGCGGCCGGCGCTGCGCTGGATCGCACGCAGCGAAACGCCGGAGATCTTCACCGCCGCGGCGCTGCTGCTGGTGGTGGCCACCGCGGCGCTGATGCAGTCGGTGGGCCTGTCGATGGCGCTCGGCGCCTTTCTGGCCGGCGTGCTGCTGGCCGAGAGCGAATACCGGCGCGAGCTCGAGACCGACCTCGAGCCGTTCAAGGGCCTGCTGCTGGGCCTGTTCTTCATCGCGGTGGGCATGGGCATCGACTTCAACGTGGTGCTGCAGCGCCCGGGGCTGATCGTCGCACTGGTGCTCGGCTTCGTGCTGCTGAAGGCGATGGTGTTGTGGGCCATGGCGCGCACGATGCCCATCCCGCTGGCCGAACGGCCCGAGTTCATCATCTTGCTGGCGCAAGGCGGTGAATTCGGCTTCGTGATCTTCCAGGCCGCGACCCAGGGCCGCGTGATCGGCGCCGACGTGGCGTCGCTGCTGGTGGCGGTGGTCACCGTGTCGATGCTGCTGACGCCGCTGCTGCTGCTGGCCGTCGACCGCTGGTGGGCGGCGCACCTGCGGGCGCACCGCGTCGAGCCTGCCGAGCACCGGCTCGATGCGCCGCAGGACGCGCCGGTGATCCTGGCCGGCTTCGGCCGCTACGGGCAGATCCTGGCGCGGCTGCTGTTTTCGGTGGGCGTGCGGGTGACGGTGCTCGACCACGACGCCGAGCAGGTGGAGACCGCACGCCGCTTCGGCTGGCGCGTGTACTACGGCGACGCCACGCGGCTCGACCTGCTGCGCACCGCCGGCGCCGCCACCGCCCGGGTGCTGGTGGTGGCGATCGACGACATGGAGCAGAACCTGGCGCTGGTCGACCTGGCGCGCGAGCACTTTCCGCAGTTGCAGATCGTGGCGCGTGCGCGCGACGCGCGCCACTGGACGCAGCTGTACCGGCGCGGCGTGCGCCTGATCGAACGCGAAACGCTCGACGCCGCGCTGATGAGCGGGCGCAGCGTGCTCGAGCGGCTCGGCGCCGAGCCGCACCGTGCGCGCATGCTGGCGCAACGCTTCCGGCGCCACAGCATCGAACAGCTCGAGGCAATGGCGCCGCACCTGGGGGACCAGGCGCGCCTGATCTCGATCAGCAAGGCGGGGCGACAACAGCTCGAACAACTGCTGGCGCAGGAGCGTGAGCTGGCGCAGCGCACGCGCGGCCAAGTCGACGACGCGGCGCAGGACAACAGGCCCTGAGCGCTCAGCTCAGGCCGTCCCAGGTGAGCTTGACGCCGGTGACCAGCAAGCCCGCCGACACCAGCCGGTAGAACCACACTGCCGGCAAGCGGCGCAGCAGCTTCACGCCGGCCCACACACCCAGCACCGCAAACGGCGCCAGCGCCAGCGCGCTCAGCATGTTGGTGGCATCGATCAGCCCGAGCCAGGCATACGGCAGCCACTTGCTTGCATTGAGCACGGTGAAGAACACCGTGGTGGTGGCTGCGAACACCGCCGGCGCCAGGCGCATCGGCAGCAGCGCGATCGAGATCGGCGGCCCGCCCGCATGCGCGACGAAGCTGGTGACGCCCGACACCACGCCGGCCAGCGCGGTGAAGGCCTTGGGGACCGGGCGCGCCTCGGTTCCGGCGCGCGACCAGGCACGCTGCGCCAGGAACAACAAGGTCATCAGGCCGAGCACGGCCGACACGGTCTTGGGCGACAGCACGTCGAACAGCAGGTAACCCAGCACGGTGCCGGCCAGCCCCGCCGGCAGCAGGATCCACAGCAGCGCGCGGTCGCGCTCGCGGATCAATGCCGCGAGCCCGAAGAAATCGCCCACCGTCAGCAACGGCAGCACGATGGCCGCAGCCTGCGGCACCGGCATCACCAGGGCGAGCAGCGGCACCGCCAGGATGCCAAACCCGCCGGCCACGCCGCTCTTGCCGATGCCCACCAGCACGGCCGCGGGGATCGCAAGCGCGTAGAACGTGGGGTCGGTGATCAGCGGCAAGGCATGAGCCCAGACGAAGGGCGACAATTGTCCGGTGTTCCAGCCCTCCCAGCACGACGTGCGCCGCTTCCTCTGCGATGCCTGGCGCAAACAACGCGACGGCGCGCAGATGTCGCCGATCGAGACGCTGGCATCGTTGTGGATCGCCGAGCATCCGGAGTACGACGCCGAGTTGAGTGACGAACACGTCGCGCTGGCCGCCGACTACAGCGTCGAAGGCGGTCGCGCCAACCCGTTCCTACACCTGTCGATGCACCTGTCGATCAGCGAGCAATGTTCCATTGACCAGCCGCGCGGCATTCGCGCCGCAGTGGAGGCGCTCGCCGCCCGGCTCGATTCGCTGCACGAGGCGCACCACCAAGCGATGGAGTGCCTCGGCGAGATGATCTGGGCCTCGCAGCGCAGCGGCCAGCCGCCGGACGGCGAGGCCTATCTGGAGTGCGTGCGGCGCCGCGCCAGCGCCTGAGGCTGGCGCAGCGTCGGTCACCGCGCTGGCCTATAGTCGCGCCCTTCTTCATCAACCGGGCGGCGCTTGTCGTGGCGCTCAAATCCACCGTCTTCAAGGCCACGCTGCAAGTGGCCGACATCGATCACGGCCACTACGCCGAGCAAACGCTGACGCTGGCGCGCCACCCGAGCGAGACCGACGAGCGGCTCATGGTGCGCATCGTGGCCCTGGCGCTGCAGGCCCATCAGTTGGTGGACCTGTGCCGCGGCGACGGCACGCTGGCCTTCGGCGCGGGGCTGTCCGACCCCGACGACCCCGACGTCTCGCTGACCGATTTCACCGGCCGCAAGCGGCTGTGGGTCGAGGTGGGCCAACCCGACGACAAGCCGCTCGTGCGCGCGTGCAGCCGCGCCGATGCGGTGGTGGTTTATGCGTTCAGCGCGGCGGCCGAGGTCTGGTGGCGCGGCATCCAGTCCAAGGTGGCGCGCCTGCAGCGGCTGCAGGTGTGGCAGCTGCCGTCGGAGTCGACCCGGGCGCTGGCCGAAATGGCCGAGCGCACCATGCAGCTGCAAGCCACGGTGCAAGACGGCGCGCTCACGCTCAGCAGCGCGCGCGGCAGCGTGCACATCGAGCCGCGCCGCTGGCAGTGAAGACCTCAGGCCGCAGGGACGTAGCCCTCCTCCGCCAGCGCGCTTGCAAACGCCTCTTTCGGCTGCTGCGACTCGATGCGCACGCGCTGCTCGGCCAGGTCGATCTCGACCTTGGCCGCCGCATCGACGGCTTCAACGGTCCGCGTCACGGTGCGCACGCAGTGGCCGCAGGTCATGGTGGGAAGCTTGAGTTCGATCATGGGAGCGCCCGGTCGTGGCTGGGATGATGCAGCCACTGTAGACCTTGCCCCCGTGGGAAGGTCAAGCACCGATCGTGCTTGACCTTGCCATCATGGCAAGGTCTACAGTGATTTGCCATGCCCGCTTCTGCTTCTGCCTCTGCACTCACGCCACTGTCGCTGCCGATCGAAGGCATGACCTGCGCCTCATGCGTGCAGCGCGTCGAGAAAGCGCTGCAACGCGTGCCGGGCGTGCGCTCGGCCAGCGTCAACCTGGCCACCGAGTCGGCCGCGGTCGAGATGGCGTCGCCGGTGGGCGCCGGCGTTCTGGCCGATGCCGTGCGCAACGCGGGCTACGCGGTGCCGCAGGAGTCCGTCGCGCTGGCGGTGGAGGGCATGACGTGCGCGTCGTGCGTGCAGCGCGTCGAGAAGGCGCTGGCGCGCGTGCCCGGCGTGGCATCGGTCAGCGTCAACCTGGCCACCGAGCGGGCCGAGGTCGTGCGTTGGCGCGGCCAGGCGGCGACGGCCGAGCTGCTGGCGGCGCTGCAGCGCGCCGGCTACAGCGGGCGCGACCTCGACTCCGGGCACGCGCCACGCGCGGCATCGCGGACGCTGAGCGACGGCATGCGCGTGGTGCTCGCCGCGGCGCTGTCGTTGCCGCTGGTGCTGCCGATGCTGGGCGACCTGTTCGGCCGTCACTGGATGCTCAACGGCTGGTGGCAGCTCGCGCTGGCCACGCCGGTGCAGTTTGTGCTCGGCGCGCGCTTCTACGCGGCAGGCTACAAGGCCTTGCGCGCGCGCACCGGCAACATGGACCTGTTGGTCGCCATCGGCACCAGTGCCGCCTACGGTCTGAGCGTCGCCCAGCTGCTCGCCGCGCCCGATGCGGCGATGCTGCCGCTGTACTTTGAATCGGCCGCGGTCGTGATCACGCTGGTGCTGTTCGGCAAATGGCTCGAGGCGCGCGCCAAGCGCCAGACCACCGAGGCGATCCGCGCGCTGCAGGCCTTGCGCCCGGACACCGCGCGCGTGCTGCGCGAAGGCGTGGAGTCCGAAATCCCCACTGCGCAACTGCGTGTCGGCGACATCGTGGTCGTGCGTCCCGGCGAGCGCGTGCCGGCCGACGGCGACATCGTCGAGGGCTCGAGCCATGTCGACGAATCGCTGATCAGCGGCGAGAGCCTGCCGGTGGCCAAGCAGCCGGGCGATCGGGTAACAGGCGGCGCCGTCAACGCCGAAGGCCTGCTGCAGGTGCGCGCGCGCGCGCTCGGCGCCGAATCGACGCTGGCGCGCATCGTGCGGCTGGTGGAATCGGCGCAGGCGCACAAGGCGCCGATCCAGCGCCTGGTGGACCGCGTGAGCGCGGTCTTCGTGCCGGTGGTGCTGGGGGTCGCGCTCGCCACCGGGCTCGGCTGGGGCCTGGCCGGCGGCGGGTGGTCGCAAGCGTTGATCCATGCGGTGTCGGTGCTCGTGATTGCCTGTCCGTGTGCGCTGGGGCTGGCCACGCCGGCGGCGATCATGGTGGGCACCGGCACCGCCGCGCGCCACGGCATCCTGATCAAGGATGCGCAAGCACTCGAACTCGCGCATGCGTTGCGCACGGTGGCGTTCGACAAGACCGGCACGCTGACCGAAGGCCGGCCCACGCTGACCGATGTGGTGCCGGCCGACGGCTTCACGCGCGAGCAGGTGCTGGCGCACGCCGCCGCGCTGCAGGCCGGCAGCGAGCATCCGTTGGCGCGCGCGCTGGCGCAGGCCTTGCCCGCCGGCGCCGCGCTGCCGCACGCCCAGGGCGTGCAGGCGATCGCCGGGCGCGGCATCGGCGGCGTGGTGAACGGCCGCACGCTGCGCCTGGGCAGCACGCGGCTGATGAACGAGATCGGGGCCGACACGGCGCCGTGGCAGTCGCAGTCGCAAGCGCTGCAGCAGCAAGGGCGCACGGTGTCGTGGCTGGCCGAGATCGGCGCGGACGGCGGCGCCCGTCCGTGGGCGCTGCTCGCGTTCGGCGATGTGCTGAAGGCCGGTGCCGCTGCGGCGATCGCGCAGTTGCGGCACATGGGCGTGAAGACGCTGCTGATCAGCGGCGACAACCGCGGCGCGGCGCTGGCGGCTGCACGCGCACTCGGCATCGACGACGTGCGCGCCGAGGTGCTGCCCGGCGACAAGGCGCAGGTGGTAGCCGCGCTGCGCTCGGGCGCTGCAGCGCATGCCGGCACCGTCGCGATGGTCGGCGACGGCATCAACGACGCACCGGCGCTCGCCGCCGCCGATGTCGGCATCGCGATGGGCGGCATCGACGCAGCCGGCCGTACGCTGGGCACCGATGCCGCGATGCACGCGGCCGGCGTGACCTTGCTGCGCGGCGATCCGATGCTGGTGGCGCACACCATCGACCTGTCGCGACGCACCACGGCCAAGATCCGGCAGAACCTGTTCTGGGCCTTCGTCTACAACGTGGTCGGCATTCCGCTGGCCGCGTTCGGTTTCCTGAGCCCGGTGCTGGCGGGCGCGGCGATGGCGGCCTCGAGCGTCAGCGTGGTGAGCAATGCGCTGCTGCTCAAGCGCTGGAAGCCAAGCCAGAACTTGCGGCCCCGGCGCGATGAGGGAGCGACATGAACATCGGCCAAGCCGCCGCCGCGTCCGCGGTGTCGGCCAAGATGATCCGGCACTACGAGGCGCTGGGCCTGCTGCCCAAAGTGCCGCGCACCCAGGCGGGCTATCGACAGTACGACGACGCCACGGTGCACACGCTGCGCTTCATCCGCCGTGCGCGCGATCTCGGCTTCTCGATCAAGGAGATCGAGGCGCTGCTCGGCCTGTGGCGCAACCGCCGGCGTGCCAGCGCCGATGTCAAGCGCATCGCGCTGGCGCATGTGGCTGACCTGCAGCGCCGCATCGACGAGATGCAGGCGATGCAGCGCGCGCTGGGGCATCTGGCGCACTGCTGCCAGGGCAACGAGCGCCCCGAGTGTCCGATCCTCGACGATCTGGCGCGGGAGGACGCGACCGCAGGACCGCCCGGGTCAAAAACAAAAGGCCGCTGAAAGCGGCCTTTGTCTCGAACCGATGCGCCTCAGTGCGAGTTGTGGAAGCGCGACTGCGGCACCGTCTTCAGCTCACCGGGCAGTTCGGCGAGGTACTCGGACAGGAGCTTCAGCTCGGCATTGGTGAAGACCGGCTTCTTCTTGCCCTCGGCCTCCTGGATCAGCATGCCGCGCATCGTGGCGTTGGTGCGCCCGACACGGGGGTTGTTGTCGGTCATATAGGCCTTGAGCGAGACCAGCAGATAGTCGGCGTATTGGCCGGCCAGCCGCGGATTGGCCGGATCGGCGGTGTTGTTGAAGTTCTTGCCATGGCAGGCCACACAAACGGCCACCTTGTCCTTCAGCGCAGCCGGCGCGGCCGCGGGCGTCTCGGGCACGGCAGCGGCGCCGGCCTCCTTGCCGAGGTTTTCATAGTAGGCCGCGACATCGGCCATGTCCTGGTCGGACATCGAACCGGCGACGCCGCGCATCGACGGATGCTTGCGGTCGCCGCTCTTGTAGCCGTTGAGCGCCGCGACGATGTACTTGGCGTTCTGCCCGGCGATCTTGGGCACCTTGTACACCGTGGGAAAACTCGACTGGTAGCCCGGCAGGCCGTGGCAGCCGATGCACATGGCCACCTTCTTGGCGCCGGCGCCCGCATCGCCCTTGACCTCCTGGGCCATCGACGTCAGCGGCGCAGCGATCAAGGCCATGCACAGCAACAGCGAATTTTTCATGGGCGAACGACAGGCTTGGAGAGTGGGACGGTTGGGCGCTGCGCGCTGCGAGATCGAGAGGCGTGCAGTGCCGGCGCGCACGGCGGGCGATTATAGGGGCGCCCTTATACTGCCCCGAACACCTCCCGCCCGCGTCCCATGAAATTCAACGGTTCCGACAGCTACGTCGCCACACAAGACCTGATGCTGGCGGTCAACGCGGCCATCACGCTGAAGCGTCCACTGCTGGTCAAGGGTGAGCCGGGCACCGGCAAGACGATGTTGGCCGAAGAAGTGGCGCGCGCCATTGGCATGCCGCTGCTGCAATGGCACATCAAGAGCACCACCAAGGCGCAGCAAGGCCTGTACGAGTACGACGCGGTGAGCCGGCTGCGCGACAGCCAGCTCGCTGACGTGTCAGGTTCTGAGAAGGTCAAGGACATCCGAAACTACATCGTGCGCGGCACGCTGTGGCAGGCCTTCACCGCCGAGCAGCCGGTCGCGCTGCTGATCGACGAGATCGACAAGGCCGACATCGAATTCCCCAACGACCTCCTGCGCGAGCTCGACCGCATGGAGTTCTACGTCTACGAGACGCGCGAGCTGATCAAGGCCAGGCACCGGCCGGTGGTGTTCATCACGTCCAACAACGAGAAGGAACTGCCCGACGCGTTCTTGCGCCGCTGTTTCTTCCACTACATCAAGTTCCCCGACGCCGATACGATGAAGCGCATCGTCGACGTGCACTTCCCTTCGCTGAAGAAGGAGCTGCTCGGCGCGGCGCTGAAGACGTTCTACGACGTGCGCAACCTGCCCGGTCTGAAGAAGAAGCCCTCGACTTCCGAGCTGCTCGATTGGCTCAAGCTGCTGGTGGCCGAAGACATCCCGCTCGAGGCGCTGCACAGCAAGGACGAAAAGGTCTCGGTGCCGCCGCTGGTGGGCGCGCTGCTGAAGAACGAGCAGGACGTGACGCTGTTCGAGAAGCTGGTGTTCATGCAGAGGCACAACCGCTGACACGGTGAGCTTATGCGTGGCTTAGCGTGGCGCGGCGGGCGGTACCCGGGGCGGGCTCCTACTGGGTCGGTCGGCGCTGCGCGTCGACTGCGCTGCGGTGCTCCCGTCACGAGGGCGGCTGCGATGCCGCTCGCAGCGGCCCTGAACGGGCCACTGCCTCATGGCTTCTCGCCGGTCCGTCGCCTGCGGCGCCGGACTTCCCCTTGTGCCACTGCGCTCCTCGCCGCCCCACAAGTCGCCCACCCCGGGTACCGCCCACAGCGCAGCACCGCTCGTGGGGTTGGACGACGCATGCCACGGTGGTGCGGCAAAGCCGTGGCCGGGTGTGCGCCGGCGCTCGGCTGCGGCTTTGCTCGCTCGCTGCAGGCATGCACATCAAACCGCTGACCGAAGCATCGACATGACCTGGCCCGATCCCGTTACGCTGGGCGGCGAACACGTCCGCGTCGAGCCGCTCTCGCCCCAACACGAGCCCGGCCTGATCGAAGCCGTGAAAGACGGTGAGCTCTGGCGCCTCTGGTACACGGCCGTTCCCAAGCCGGAGAAGATGGCCGCCGAGATCGCGCGCCGGCTCGATCTGCAGGCCAAGGGCTCGATGTGCCCCTTCACCGTGTTCGACGCCGAGGGCCACATCGCCGGCATGACCACCTACATGAACGTCGATGCGGTGAACAAGCGCGTGGAGATCGGCTCCACCTGGTATGCGCGGCGCGTGCAGCGCTCGCCGCTGAACACCGAGTGCAAGAAACTGCTGCTGGCGCATGCGTTCGACACGCTCAATTGCATCGCGGTGGAGTTCCGCACGCATCGCTTCAACACCCAGAGCCGGCGTGCCATCGAGCGGCTGGGCGCGCAGCTCGACGGCATCCTGCGTTCGCACCAGGTGAGCCCCGACGGTACGTTGCGCGATACCGCCGTGTACAGCATCGTCGCGGCCGAGTGGCCCACCGTGCGCTCGCATTTGAACTGGCAGCTCGAGAAACCGCGCTGACTCTTGCGACGTTTGTGCAGACCACCTTGTCGAGGCTGAGCCGTTGCCATGGCGAAGAAGAAGATCGACGTCGACACCTTGTGGAAAATCGAGCGGCTGGGCAGCGTGTCGCTCTCACCCGACGGCGCGCAGGCCGCGGCGGCCGTCACGCGCTACTCAATGCAGGACAACAAGAGCCATGCATCGATCTGGCTGTTGTCCACGCTCGGCGGCGAGCCGCGCGCGCTGACGCAGTGCGGCGACAAGGACGGCCAGCCCGCGTTCAGTCCACGCGGTGATCTGGTGGGCTTCCTCGCCAAGCGCGAGCAGCAGGGCCACAAGGACGAAGAGCCGCAGTTCTACGTGATCGCGCCCGATGGCGGCGAGGCCCGGCGCGTGGGGCAAGTGGCCACCGGCATCGACGCGTTCCGTTGGTTTCCCGACGGCCAGCGCATCGCGTTCGTGTCGTGGGTGTGGCCCGATGCGAAGGGCGAGTCCGCGCAGGCCAAGCGCCTGAAGGCGTGGCAGCAACGAAAAGAGACCGGCTTGGCCACCAGCGAGGCGCTGTACCGCTACTGGGACCATTCGCTGCCCGCGGGGCGCGTGCCGCAGCTGCACCTGATGGACGTCAGTTCCGGGCGCGTGCGCAATCTGTTCGAAGGCAGCGGCTACGAGCTCGAGCGCGCCGAACCCGACACCCACACCTTCGACATCTCGCCCGATGGCCGGCGCATCGTGTTCGCATTCGATCCGTTCGACGAGAAGCGGCTCGACAACCGCTACGCGCTGGCCGAGCTCGATCTGAAGAGCGGCCGCTTCGACGTCATCGTGCGCGACGCCAACTGGACCTGCCACGCGCCGCGCTACAGCCCCGACGGCTCGGAGATCGCCTTTCGCGCCAAGCACGACGGACTGAAGCACACGATGCCGTACCAGCTCGCGGTGTGGCAGCGCGCCACGCGCCGATGGGAGGTGGAAAGCGCCGAGTGGGACCACGAGGTGCAGGCGCCGCTGCTGTGGGAGGACGACGGCCAGGCGCTGCTGTTCGCCGCCGAGCAGAAGGGCCGCTCGCACCTGTGGCGCTTTGACCGGCCCGATCGGCGCGCCGAGGTGATCGTGCAGGGCGGCACGGTGCACGCGTTCGACAAGTGCGCCGGCACGCTGGTCACGCTGGCCGACGCGATCGACCACCCGGCGCGCGCCACCGCGTGCGTGCCGGGCAGCGAGCCGCGGCGCATCGAACGCTTCAACGACAAGCTGCTGGCCGGCATCGACCTCGGCCGGCACGAAGAGGTGTGGGTCACCGGCGCGCTGGGCGACCGCGTGCAGATGTGGCTCAGCTACCCGCCGGGGTTCGATGCCAGGAAGCGCCATCCGGTGCTGCACACGATCCACGGCGGCCCGCACACCGCGTTCGGCGACAGCTGGCACTACCGCTGGAACCACAAGGTGTTCGCGGCACAGGGCTATGTCGTGGCCGCCGTCAACTACCACGGCTCGTCGAGCTTCGGCTATGCGTTTGCCGACTCCATCACGCACCGCTGGGGCGAGCTGGAGTTGCAGGATGTCGAGGCCGCGACCGACTGGCTGCTCAAGAAGCCGTGGGTCGATGCGCGCCGGGTCTACGCCGCCGGCGGCAGCTACGGCGGGTTCATGGTGGCGTGGATGAACGGCCACGTGAAGCCGGGCCGTTACGCCGCCTATGTGTGCCATGCCGGCTGCTTTGACTGGGTGGGCATGTTCGCCGAGGACGCCTACACCTGGTTCCCCAAGGAACTGGGTGCGGCCTATTGGGACGACATGGCCAAGGTGCATGCGCAGAGCCCGCACGCCTTTGCCGGCGCCATGCAAACGCCCACGCTGGTGGTGCACGGCGCGCTCGACTATCGCGTACCCGATGCCCAGGGCCTGGCTTACTACAACACCCTGAAGGCACGCGGTGTCGACGCGCGGCTGCTGTGGTTTGCCGACGAGAACCACTGGGTCTTGAAGCCGCGCAACAGCAAGCAGTGGTACGGCGAGTTCCTGGCGTGGTTGCAGCGGCACGACGCGCCCGCGGCAAAAGGTCGCACAAAGGACACCACCCCGGGCAAGCGCAGGGCGTCCACGCGAGCGAGCGGTTAACTGGCCGTTGATCGCGCCCTAGAATCCGCCGGTCCAAAAATAGACGAGGCCTGCATGCGGAAGATCGTTGGTCTGGGAGGGGGATTGCGCGGTGCGCTGGTTGGGGCGGCTGCGCTTGCGGCCACCGTGCTGACCTCGTGCGGCGGGGCGAGCAATGCCAACGGCCCCGACAGCCCGATTTTCGCCAACGCGCAGGCGTGCTCGCCCAACAATCCGTTTCGCAACGACGCCACCGGCGCCACGACGGTGGGCAGCCTGACGATCGAGAAGAACTGGGTGCGCGGCTACGTCGACAGCCAGTACCTGTGGTTCTCGCAGGTTCCCAACGTCAATCCGTCGATCCTCAACTACAGCAACGAGAGCGACGTGTACACGTCGCTCGACAACTACTTCAACGCCTTGACCGCGCTGCCGCAGGACCGGTTCAGCTTCACCTATCCCACCGCGGCGTGGGATGCGCTGATCAACAGCGGCTCCTCGGTGGGCTACGGCATCGAGTGGCACATCGCGTCGTCGACGCCGCCGCGCGGCATCCGCGTGGCCTACGTGCACCCCGGTTCGCCGGCCGCAAGCGCCGGCGTGCTGCGCGGCGACACGCTGGTGCTGGCCGACGGCGTGTCGGCCGACGAGCCCAACAACCCCGGCGTGACCACGTTGAACAACGCGCTGTTCCCCGGCGTGGCCGGCAGCCACACGTTCCGCTTCTCGCGCGCCGGTATGACACGCCCCGACATCAACCTGGCCGCCGGCGCCGTGACACTGACGCCGACTCAACACCAGGTGCTCAACGTCGGCGGTCAGAACGTGGGCTACCTGCTGTTCAACGACCATGTGCTCACCGCCGAGCAGCCGCTGGTCGACGCCTTTACCGCTTTCCAGAGCGCCGGCGTCACCGACCTGGTGCTCGACCTGCGCTACAACGGCGGCGGCTACCTCTACATCGCGAGCCAGGTGGCGTACATGATCGCCGGGCCCACGCGCATCAACAACCGGGTGTTCGAACGCACGGTCTTCAACAGCAAGCGCTCCAGCGAGAACGCCGACACCGGGTTCCTCGACATCGCCTGCCTGCCCGACCCGAACAACAACTTCACCTGCACCACCAACACGCCGCTGCCCACGCTGGACCTTCCGCGCGTGTTCGTGCTGACCAGCGGCAGCACCTGCTCGGCCAGCGAGGCCATCGTCAACGGGCTGCGCGGCGTCGACGTCGAGGTGCGCCTGATCGGCCGCACCACCTGCGGCAAGCCGTACGGCTTCTTCGGCCAGGACAACTGCGGCGTCACCTATTTCCCGATCGAGTTCCAGGGCATCAACGCCAAGAACTTCGGCGCCTATGCCGACGGCTTTGTCCCGGCGGGCAGCGGCGCGGCCGGCGTGCCCGGCTGCACGGCCAACGACGACCTCGACCATGCGCTCGGCGACCCGGCCGAGGGCCAGCTGGCACAGGCCCTGTTCCACCGCGCCAGCGGCAACTGCATGGCGGTGGCGCTCGGCAGCAGCCGTGCGTCGCCGCTGTCGGTGCACGGCTCCGAAGTGCCGGCGGCCGTGATCAAGCCGGCCCCGCTGACCAACCGCAACGCCCGCAAGCCGCTGCGCTGACACGGGCGGGCCTTCGCCCGCGGCCCCGGCACGCCGCCCCAAGCCCGGCTATGCTTGGGGCCGCGATGCTGATCAACTTCTTCTACACGCTGCGCGCGGCCAAGCTGAAGGTCTCGGTCAAGGAGTACCTGACGCTGCTCGAGGCGATCAAGGCCGACGTGATCGGGCCATCGGTCGACGAGTTCTACTACCTCGCACGCGCGTCGCTGGTCAAGGACGAGTCGCAGTTCGACAAGTTCGACCGTGCCTTCTCGGCCTACTTCAAAGGCGTGGAGCTGCTCACCGACTTCAGCCAGGACATTCCGCTCGAGTGGCTGCGCAAGACCCTGGAGCTCGAGCTCTCGCCCGAGGAGAAAGCGGCGATCGAGAAGATGGGCTGGGACGAGCTGATGAACAAGCTCAAGGAGCGCTTCGAGGAGCAGAAGGAGCGCCACGAGGGCGGCAACAAGATGATCGGCACCGGCGGCACCAGCCCGTTCGGCGCCTATGGCTACAACCCGCAGGGAATCCGCATCGGACAGGACAAGGGCCGCAACCGCTCGGCGGTGAAGGTGTGGGACCAGCGCGCCTACAAGGACTACGACGACACGCTCGAGCTGGGCACGCGCAACATCAAGGTCGCGCTGCGCCGGTTGCGTCGCTTTGCGCGCGAAGGCTCGGATCTCGAGCTCGACCTCGACGACACGATCCATTGCACCGCGGCCAACGCCGGCCTGCTCGACATCAAGATGATCCCCGAGCGGCACAACAAGGTGAAGGTGCTGCTGCTGATGGACGTGGGCGGCACGATGGACGAGCACATCCATCGCGTGGAGGAGCTGTTCTCGGCCGCCAAGACCGAGTTCAAGCACCTGGAGTTCTTCTACTTCCACAACTGCCTGTACGACTTTGTGTGGAAGAACAACCGGCGTCGCTTCTCCGAGAAGACGTCCACGTGGGACCTGATCCACAAGTACAACAAGGATTACAAGCTGATCTTCGTCGGCGATGCGACGATGAGCCCCTATGAGATCCTGCAGCCGGGCGGCAGCGTCGAATACAACAACGAAGAGCCCGGCGCCGAATGGCTGCAGCGCCTGACCCACGCCTTTCCCAAGTACGCCTGGATCAACCCGGAACCGCAAGGCGTATGGCAATACCGCCAGAGCATCGCGATCATCCAGCAGCTGATGCACCAGCGCATGTTCCCGCTCACGCTGCTCGGGCTCGAATCGGCGATGCGCCTGCTCAGCAAGTGAGCGTTGGCCCGCAGCGCGCTCGCGCGCTGCCGGTTTCCCGCGTTTTCGCGCTGCTGGTCCCGTTGTGGATGCTCGCCGGCTGTGCCGGCCTGTTCGGCAGCAACAACAAAAGCACGGACCCGGCCACACCGGCAGCCGCCGCGTCGGCACCGCGCGCCGACGCCACCACGCTGGTCATCGATGCGCCGGGGCCGTTGCGCGAGCTGCTGCAACGCAATCTTGACCTCGCACGCCTGGCCACGCTGAGCGCCCAGGAAGAACTCGACGAGGTCGAATGGCTGCGGCTGGTCGGCGCGGCGCCGGCGCAGGCGCGCCAGTTGCTGCAGACCGAGGGTTACTTCAATGCCGAGGTCGATGTGCGACGCGATCCGGGGCCCCCGCCCACCGTGCACATGAGCGTGCGTCCGGGGCCGCGTGTGCGCGTGATGGAGGTGACGCTCGTGGTGCGCGGCGCGTTGCGCGAACGCGCCGACGCCGGTGACCAGCAGGCGCTGCAGGCGATCCGCGAGCTGCACGCGTGGTGGCCCGTGCCGCCCGGGGGACCCTTTCGCAACGGCGAGTGGAGCGCGGCCAAGACCGGAGCCGCGGCACGGCTGCGCGCCGCCGGCTACGCCAGCGCCACCGTGGCCGACAGCGGCGCCGAAATCGATGCCGACACGCAGGAGGCCAAGCTCACGCTCGCGCTCGACAGCGGGCCGTTGTTCGTGGCCGGACCCATGCGCATCGAAGGACTCGACAAGCACGACGAAGTCGTGGTGCGCAACCTCGCCGGCTTCGGCCCCGGTGCGCCGCTGACCGAAGCCACGCTGCTCGACTACCAGGACCGGCTGCGCAAGAGCGGCCTGTTCGACGCCGCCACGGTCAGCTTCGACAGCGATCCGGCACACGCCGGCGCCGCGCCGGTCACGGTGCAGGTGCACGAGGTGCCGCTGCAGTCGCTCACGCTCGGGCTGGGCGTGAGCGCCAAGACCGGCGAGCGCGTCACCGCCGAACACACGCACCGGCGCATCTTTGGCTACCGCGCCACGCTGCACAACAAGATCGAGCTCGGCCGCCTGCGCGAGGCCTACGAGGGCGAGCTGAGCTCGCACCCGCGCGAGAGTTTCTATCGCAAGATGATCGGTCTGCAGCTCGAGCGGCTGCGCACCGACCTCGACGAGGTGGTGTCGCAGCGCCTGCGCACCGGCCGCACGCAGGACGGCACGCGCATCGACCGGCTCTATTTCATCGGCTTCGACCGGTCGGTGCAGACCACCGCGGTGAACCGGCGCGACGCACGCGCCTGGAGCCTGCAGTACCACGGCGTCTGGCGCGAGCTCGACAGCATCCTGCTGCCCACGCGCGGCGTCTCCATCTCGGGCCAGGGCGGCGTCGGCTGGGCGTTCAGCAACGTCGGCGACGCCGGCGCGTTCACGCTGGCGTACGCACGCTTCACCGGTTATCTGCCGCTCGGCCAATCGTGGTACACCACCGGCCGCCTCGAGGTGGGCCAGATCTTCAAGCGCGACTCGGTGGTGATCCCCGATGCGCTGACGTTTCGCGCCGGCGGCGACGAATCGGTGCGCGGTTATGAATACCGCACGCTGGCACCGATCGATCCGGCCACCGGCACCATCATCGGCGGCAACGTGCTCGGCACCGTCAGCTTCGAGATCGCGCGCCCGATCCCGCGATATCCAGCCCTGTGGGGCGCGGTGTTCATCGATGCCGGCAACGCCGCCGAGAACTGGACCGAGTTCAGGGCCGCGCGCGGCTACGGCGTGGGTCTGCGCTGGCGCAGCCCGGTGGGGCCGCTGCGCGTCGACATGGCGTACGGCGAGCAGCTGCGCAAGTGGCGCCTGCATCTGTCGGTGGGCATCGCGTTCTAGTCGTGAGCGCTGCACAAGCACCCTCTCCCGCCAACCCGGCGCCCCGTCGCCGTCCGTGGATCGGTTTCGCGCTGCTGCTGGCACTGCTTGCGCTGCTGCTGACAACGGGCCTGGGCATCACGCAGGTGCTGCGCAGCGAAGCCGGCACGCGGTGGTTGTTGGCGCGAGTCCCCGGACTGCAAGTGCAAGGCGTGCGCGGCGCGTTGTGGAGCGACGGGCTCTCGATCGAACGCCTGTTGTGGCAAGGCGGCGCGCAACAGCCGACGATCGAAGTGCATCGCATCGAGCTTGCGCAGCCGCGCTGGCGCTGGCTGCCGCATGCGGGGGCATGGCTGATGCTGACCGCGCCCTCGCTCACGGCCGAGCGCGTGGCCTGGCAGTCGCCGCGCGAAAGCGGCCCCGCCGGCGCGCCGCCGACGCAGCTGCGCCTGCCGTTCGCGCTGCAGATCGATGCGTTGCAGGTGGCGCAGCTGCAGCTCGACGCGCAAGCGCCCTGGCTCGACCTGCGCGCCGGCCTGCACATCGGTGGCGCCGACGGCACCGAGCACCGCATCAGCGCGCTGTCGATGCGCAACGACAGGCTCCGGATCGGCGCCGACGCGCGACTGGGCAGCGCGGCCCCGCTGCCGCTGGCGCTGCAGCTGCGCGCCGAGCCGGTACGTGCCCCCAGGTCCGGGCAAGTGCCCGGCCCGCCCCCCGAGGGGGTCAAGGAACTCGGGAGCGGCCCATCGTTGCTTGGCGGCACGCCATGGCAGGCCCAGGTGCAGGCCGACGGGCCGCTGGCCAACTTCAATGCGCGCGCCACGCTGCGCAGCGATGTGCGCGATGCCGCCGCGCCGTCGCTCGACGCGCAGGCGCGCATCCAGACGTTCGCCGCATGGCCGCTCGCCGAGCTGCAGCTGTCGACGCGTGCCATCGACCTCGCCGCCTTCAGCAGCGCCGCGCCGCAGACGCGGCTCGATGCACAGGCGCAGGTGCAGACCTCCGGGCTCGACCGCCCGGCGCAGGCCTCGATCACCGTGCACAACCAGCTGCCCGGGCGCCTCGATGCCAACCGCTTGCCGGTGCGCGAGTTGCGGCTACAGCTCGCCGGCACGCCGGCACAGCTCGATCGCATCGACATCACCCAATGGCAGGCGCTGCTGGCCGACGACAAGGCCGCGGCCGGTCGCTTGCAGGGCAGCGGCCAATGGAGCGGATCCGACCTGCGGCTCGACCTGCAGCTGAGCAACGTGGAGCCTGCACGCCTGCACCGCGCGGCCGCGCCGATGCGTACCCACGGCAAGCTGGCCCTTCAGCTCCGCGGCGTGCCGTTGCCCACGGCAGCCGCCCCTGCGCCGCCAGTGGGCACGGCGCCGCCGTGGTCGGCGCGCATCGACGGCGCGCTGGAGGGCACGTTGCTCAGCGGTGCCGGCAAGCCGGTGCGCGCCGAGCTGCAGCTCGCGCTGTCGGCCGACACCGTGGAGCTGACGCGGCTGCGGGCCACGTCGGCCGACGCCAGCGCACAGGCCACGCTGAAAGCGGTGCGCTCCAACCAAGGTCGCGCCCGCGCGTGGCAACTCCAGAGCCAGGGAGAGCTGGCGCGCTTCGATCCGCTGGTGTGGTGGCCGGGTACGCCCGAATCCGCCTGGAGTCGCGGCCCGCACCGGTTCAGCGGTCGGTGGCAGCTCGATGCGCAACTGCCCGAGACGCTCGCCGATCAACTGCGCCAGGACGTGGGCTCGGCGCTCGCGTCGATGCGCGGCCAGGCGCAGCTCGACATCGCCGACAGCCAGCTGGCCGGCGTGCCGATCGCGGCCAGTGTCGCCGCACGCGGAGACGGCCGGGCGCTGGCGCTCAACGGCCGTTTCGGCGCGGCCGACAACCAGCTGGCGATCGACGGCGCCTTGGCTGCCGAGCCGGCCGCCGACCGCTGGAAGGTGGATGCCGCGTGGCCGGCGCTGGCGGCGCTGAAGCCGATCGCCCTGTTGTCGCCGGCGCTGCCGCCGGCCGTCTGGCCGGTTGCCGGTGCCGCGCAGCTGCAGGGAGTGATCGAGGGCCGCTGGCCGGCGCTCGGCGGCCGCGCGATGCTGCGCACCCAGGGTCTGCAGATCGCTGAAGCCGTGTTGCAGGACGGCCAGGCCGAAGCGCGCTTCACGCCCGGCGCTGACCCGTCGATCGAGCTGACCGCGGCGCTCCAGTCGTTGAGCCAGGGCGAGCAGCGCCTCGACGAGCTGCAGGCGCGCGTGTCGGGCAGCCTGCGCGCCCACCAGCTGAGCCTCTCGGCCACCAGCCCGGTGCGTCCGCCGGCATGGACCGAGAACCTGCTCGGCTCCACGGCCGGCGGCACGCGGCTCTCGCTCGACGGCCGCGCCGCCTGGCGCGCCGCCGGTGATGGCGGCGGCACCTGGCGGGCCGAGGGCACCACGCTGCGCATCGGCGCGCGCAACCGCAACGGCGCCAACGACGCGTGGGTCGCGGCATCGGAGCTGGACCTGAGCGTGCAGCTGAACGCGGCGCGCGACGTGACACGCGCCGAGCTCGCGCCCGGCCGCGTCACGCTCCCCGGTGGCGCTGCGCTGCGCTGGACGCAGGCGGCTTGGCGCGCCGAAGGCCGGCGCTTCGATCTGAGCAGCGAGCTCGAGCCGTTTGCGGTGGCGCCGGTGCTGGCGCGGCTGCAACCGGAGCTGGGCTGGGGCGGAGACCTGCGGCTCGCCGGCCGCATCGAGGTCCATGCGGCCGAACGCTTCGATGCCGACATCCTGCTGGCGCGTTCCGGCGGCGACCTGCGCGTGGCCGACGAAAGCGGCCGTCCGCAGTCGCTGGACATCGGCGAGCTGCAGCTCGCGTTCCAGGCGCACAACGGCGTGTGGCGCTTCGCGCAAGGCGTGGCGGGGAGCCGTTTCGGCGAGATGGGCGGCGCGCAGACCGTGCGCACGAACGCGCAGGCGCGCTGGCCCGCGGCCGATGCGCCGCTCGAGGGCGTGCTGCAGATGCGCGTGGCCAATCTCGCCGCGTGGGGCGTGTGGGTGCCGCCGGGCTGGCGCCTCGGCGGCAGTCTGCAGGTGACGGCCGAGATGGGCGGACGCTTCGGCGCGCCCGAGCTGCGCGGCCAGATGCGCGGCGACGACCTGTCGGTGCGCAACGTGCTGCTCGGCGTCAACGTCACAGAGGGCGAACTGGCGGCGTCGCTCGATGGCGCGGTGGCCCGCGTGCAGCGCATGGACTTCAAAGGCGGCGATGGCCACTTGCGGGTGAGCGGCGAAGCCTCGCTCGGCGCATCGCCGAGCGCGCGCCTGCGCGTGGCCGCCGAGCAGTTCCGCCTGCTGGCGCGCATCGACCGGCGGCTCGTCGCCAGCGGCGGCGCCGACCTGCAGCTCACCCGCAACGCGCTCAAGCTCGACGGCCGGTTCGTGGTCGACGAAGGCCTGATCGACGTGAGCAATCGCGGCGTCGGCGGCCTCGACGACGACGTGGTGGTCGTGCGCGCCGCGTCGGCGCCGCAAGGCGCCTCGGCACCGATCTACTCCGTCACCACCGTGCGCGACCCGCGCAAGGACCCGCCGCTGCCCGCGCCGCTGCGCAATGCGCAAGTGGACCTCGTGCTCGGCCTGGGTGAAAAACTGCAGGTGCGCGGGCGCGGCCTCGATGCGTCGTTGCGCGGCGATCTGCGCATCACGTCGCCGGCAGGACGGATGGCCGTCAACGGCACCGTGCGCACCGACAAGGGCACCTATGTCGCCTATGCGCAGAAGCTGGTGATCGAGCGTGGCGAGCTGGTGTTCACCGGCAACGCCGAGAACCCGCGACTCGACATCCTGGCGATCCGGCCCAACCTCGACGTGCGCGTCGGTGTCGCGGTGACGGGACCGCTGGCCAATCCGCGCGTGCAGCTGTTCAGCGAACCCGTGATGAGCGAGATGGACAAGCTGTCGTGGCTGATGCTCGGGCGTGCCAGCGAGGGCCTGGGGCGCGATGACACCGCGCTGCTGCAGCGCGCGGCGCTGGCGCTGCTGGCCGGCGACGACCAGGGGCCCACCGATCAGCTGCTGAGCCGGCTGGGCCTGACCGACTTCTCGGTGCGACAGGAGAGCGAGGGACAGGTGCGCGAGACCATCGTCTCGCTCGGCAAACAGCTGTCGCAGCGCTGGTACGTGGGCTACGAGCGCAGCGTCAACGCCACCGCCGGCAGCTGGCAGCTGGTGTACCGCATCGCGCAGCGGTTCACCGTGCGCGCGCAGTCCGGCGAGGAGAACGCGCTCGACCTGATCTGGTCGTGGCGCTGGTGAGAGAATCCGAGCACCCGCCGTAGTTCAATGGATAGAACGAGCGCCTCCTAAGCGCTAGATGCAGGTTCGATTCCTGCCGGGGGGGCCAGTGCGAGGTCACCCGGTGACCGGCGACGCCGGGCGCCAGCGCAGCCGGGTTTGTGCGAGCACACAAACCACCCAGCACAGCCACGCCGACCACAGCGTGTGGCTGAGAAAGTGCGCGCCGCGCGCCAACTGGGCCCAGCCGAACAGCGCCCCGGCCGCGCACACGCCGGCAAGCCACCAGCGCGCGGCACGCGGGCGGCTCTCGCGCCGGTCGAAGTAAAGCGCGAAGAAGGCGAACGCCGCCACCGCATGGCCTGAAGGAAAGCAGCGGCCCGGTCCGCCGTCGTACACGCCGAGCATCCAGTGCGGCACGTAGGCCGCCACGCGGCCGCCGAACTCGCGCAACTCCCAGGGGCAGCTGCTGGCGGCGAACTGCTTCAACGTCGGCACCAGCAGAAGGCACAACAGCGACACGCCGATCCAGCGCAGCCGGCGCGCGCGTTCGGCGCTTCGATCGATCGACGAGGAGAGGAGCCACAGCGCCATCACGGCCCAGGCCAGCGCCCGGCCACCATCGTGCAGCAGCGTGCGCGTGAGCCATGCGTCGCGCCAGGCGAAACCGCCCGGCGATCCGTAGGCGCGCGTCAGCGCCATGTCCAAGCCGGACCATTCCCACAACAACAGCGCGAACAGGCCGGCGACCGCGGCCGCGGCCTCCCAGCGCAGCACCCGGTTCACGACAGCGCGGCGTCGACGCCACGACATCTGGCGCCGAAGTCGAGCCCGGCCTCATACAGCCGCGTGCGCACGTCGAACACGCCGAGCAGGGTGTGGAACAGGTTGTCGTGGGTGAGCGCCGTGCGGGCCTGCCGGCGCAGACAGGCCGTGTCCAGGCCCAGGCTGCTCGGCGCGCCGGCGGACAGCCACATCATCATCGGCACGTGTGTCTGCACATCGGGCGCAATCGCGTACGGCATGCCGTGCAGGAACAGACCGCCCTCGCCCAGCGACTCGCCGTGGTCGGACACGTAGATCAGCGCCGAGTCCACGTGCTCGGCGTGCGCAGCCAGCTGCGTGATCAATTGCGCCAGCACGTGATCGGTGTAGAGCAGCGCGTTGTCGTACGCGTTGACGATCTCCTGCCGCGTGCACAACGACAGGTCGTCGTTGTTGCACGCCGGCATGAAGCGCGCAAACGGCGGCGGGTAGCGCCTGAAATACGCAGGCCCGTGGTTGCCCAGCTGGTGCAGCACCAGCAGCTGGGCGCCCTCAGCGGCGGCCAGGCGGCGCTCCAGCCCATGCAGCAATCCTTCGTCCAGGCACTGGCCCGCGCTGCACAGGCCGGTGGCGTTGAGCGCCTGCACGTTGTCGTGGGGCAGGCCGTCACAGACGCCCTTGCAGCCCGACTGGTTGTCGCGCCAGTGCACCGCCACGCCGGCGCGCGCCAGCACGTGCAGCAGGCTCTCGCTGCCGCGAATGCGCGCCTCGTCGTAGTCGCGCCGTCCGACGGGCGCGAACATGCACGGCAACGAAACCTCGGTGTTGGTGCCGCAGCTGGTGACCTGCGGGAAGTTGATCACCGGCAAGGCCGTCAATTGCGGCGTGGTCTGCCGCGCATAGCCGTTGAGACCCCAGCTGGCCGCCCGCGCGGTCTCGCCGACCACCAGCACAACGACCAGCGGCTTGCGTCGAAGGGCCGTGCCGGGCTTGGCGTCGAGGCCGATCGGCTGGCGCGGCGCCGCCGCGGCGCGGGTCTCGCGCCCGAGCACCCTGACCAGCGAGGCCACCACGTTGCCCGGGGTGATCAGATAGCGCACCTCGCGATGGTTGCGCATCAGCGACGCGAACGGCTGGAACACGGCCAGCAACGCCGCCACGCCCACCGCCAGCGCGGCCAGCAGCCAGGCCGCGCGGATCAGGCCGGCGCGCAGCGGCGCTGTGCGCTCGATGCGCACGCGCCACAACAGCACGAGCGGCGCAGCGGCATACAGCGCCAGGTGCGGCAACAGCGCCGGTGACAGCAGCTCGCGCGCTTCGGCCGGATGCGTGTGCAGCACGTTGCGCACCATGGTCGCATCGAAGTACACGCTGTAGCGCGCCGTGAAATAGCTGGCCAGCGCGCTGATCACGATCAGCATCGCCAGCACCGGCTTCAATGTCCAGCGGTTGCACACCAGCGCCAGCAGCACGAAGTGCAGCGCCACCAGCAGCACCGAGACGCCGAGCAGAAAGCCCCAGGTGGCCGGGCTGCCGGCCTCGTGCCCGCGCAGCGCCGCCGCGAAGAACGGCCGGTTGGCCGCCAGCGCGAAGAACGCGCTCGACACGAGCAACACCGGCTCCACCGTGGTGGTGATCGTCAACGGCCCGTTGGTGGAGACGGGCCCAGGGTGGATCGTGCTCAGCCGCATGACCGTATTGCAGCGTGGTTGGCTGAAGCAGGACTGAAGCCCGGCCCAACGGCGCAGCGCGCGGTGGTAACGTCGCGGCGCCACCCGGGCCTGCCCATGCGATTGCTGCTGATCGAAGACGACGACATCCTCGGCGAAGGCCTGCGCGACTACCTGCGGGCCGAAGGACATGGCGTCGATTGGTTTCGTTGCCTGAAGGCCGCGGACGCGGCACGCAACGAGCCGTTCGATGCCTTGCTCGTCGACTGGCAGTTGCCCGACGGCTCGGGCCTCGACTGGCTGCGCGCGCGACGCGCGCACGGCGACTCCACACCGGCGCTGATGCTGACGGCGCGCGATCGGCTGGTCGACCGCGTGCAAGGGCTCGACAGCGGGGCCGATGACTACCTGGTCAAGCCGTTCGCGCCCGAGGAGCTGGCGGCGCGGCTGCGTGCGATCTGCCGGCGTGGGGCCGGCGCGCCGGCGGCACGCGTGACGGCCGGTGCCGTGACGATCGATCTGCACGCACGCGCCGCCTACCGCGACGAGCAGCGCGTGGACCTCACGGCGCGCGAATGGACGGTGCTGGAGGCGCTCACGCTGCGCGCCGGCCGCATCGTGCCCAAGGGCGATCTGGAACGCCTGGTGCACGGCTTCGACAGCGAGATCAGCAGCAACGCGCTCGAGGTTCACATCTCGAGCCTGCGCCGCAAGCTCGGGCGCGACCTGATCGAGACGGTGCGGGGTCTGGGGTATCGCTTCGAACCGACATGAATCTCGCCCCGCCGCATCTGAACCTGCCTGCCCCGCCGTCGATGCGCCGCCGCCTGGCGCGGGCGGTCTGGATCGGCTCGCTGGCCTGCGCCCTCGCCGTGTCGGTCGGCGTGTGGCTCGCCATCGAGGAAGAGGTCGACGAACTGCTCGACGACACGCTGCAGACCTCGGCCGAGGTGTTGGGTGGTCTGCTGCGCGACCATCACGCCCAGACGACGCCTGGCAGCGGCCAGACCCAGACGAGCAGCCGATTCGCGTGGCAGGTGGTCGATGCGTCGCAGCACGTCGTGGCCCGTTCGAGCCGCGCACCCGAGGCGCCGCTGTCGCCCACACCCGTTGCCGGCTTCTTCGACGCGGCCGGCTGGCGCGTGTTCGGCAGCGCGCTCGGCGCAGACGGCCGCACGCTGTACGTGGCACAAACGCGTGCCGAGCGCGCCGAGGCGCAGACCGAAGTGGCGACCAATTCGGTGCTGGCGGCGCTGGCGGTGAGCCTGCTCGGCTACTTCTGGCTGCGCGCACGGCTGCGCCACGAGCTCGCGCCGCTGCAGCGCCTGTCGCAGCGCCTGCTCGAGCACGAGCCGCTGGCACCCGATGCGTCGCTCGGGCCCGCGGAGCGCTCCGAGCTGCAGCCGGTGCACCTGGCGATCGACCAGCTCGGTCAGCGCCTGTCGAAACGGCTCGCGCAGGAACGCGCCTTCACCGCGCATGCCGCCCATGCGCTGCGCACGCCGCTGGCGGGCATCGACGCGCAGCTGGCGGTGAGCTTGCGCGAGTGCCCCGAAGCGCTGCGGCCGCGGCTGCAGCGTGCACGCGAGGCGGCGGGCCGGCTGCAACGCGTCGTGGCGGCGCTGCTGACGCTGTTTCGCAGCGACGGCGAGCTCGAATACGAAACCGTCGATCTGGATCGGTTGTTGCGTCAGTTCCCGCTCGAGCGCGTGCAGGTCGCCGTGAACGCCGGGTTGCCGCTGCGCGCCGACGCCGACCTGCTGGCCGCCGCACTGGCGAACCTGCTGGACAACGCACAGCGCCACGGCGCAAGCCGCATCGATGTCTCGACGCCCGCGCCCCACACGCTGCGACTCGACGACGACGGTCCCGGCATCCCTGCCGAGCGCCGACAGGCGCTGACGACGGCCCTCGACGAGCAGGCCTACGACGCAGCCCCGGGCCTCGGCCTCACGCTGGCCGACCTGGTGGCGCGCGCGCACGGCGGGCGCCTGAAGTTGGTGGAGCCCAGGAGCGGCCGCGGCTTCGCCGTCGAGCTGTCGCTGGCACCCCGACATTGACGTTTGGCGCAGTGACCGAATGCGCACGACATGCGCATCGGTTTCGAATGGTGCAGCCCGATACATGTTGGTGTCGGCTCAGCCGGTGGCCTTCAGTCCAGCTTTAGGTTCACTGGCGATCATGCGGCTCACGATCCGACGCACGGGTCGGAAGTTCGGAGTCGCGGATGTTGTTGTTGCAGGTCTCACGCAGCGTCGTCGATCGGGAGCAAACCGGTCTGTCGATGCATACCCTCGGCGATCGCATGCGACCGGCGGTCGAGGCCTTCATCCGTGGCGTGTATGCCAGGCACTTCGGCGCCGACCTGCTTCACTTTGCGCCCACCCTGGTCAGCCTGCGCGACCGGCAAGGCGTGATCGCCGCGGCCGGCTATCGCAGCGCCGACACGGGCCGCCTGTTTCTGGAAACGTACCTGGACGCGCCGATCGAGCAGGTGCTGGCGGCGCACCAGGGCACGGCGCCATCGCGCGCGCGTGTCGTTGAAGTGGGCCACCTTGCGGGCGCACGCGCCGGCGAGGGCCTGCGCCTGGTGCGGCTGCTCGGACCGCACCTTGCGGCACAGGGCTTTCATTGGGTGGTGTGCACGCTGACCGAGGAGTTGCGGCACTTGTTCAAGCGACTCGGCGTGGCGCCGATCGTGCTCGGTCGGGCCGATCCGGCCGCATTGGGTGATCACGCGCAGCGCTGGGGACGGTACTACGAACACCGTCCCATGGTGCTCGCCGGTCATCTGCCGAACGCCCTGCAGCAACTGGCTGCACGCACCGCGCGCTCGGAGGCGCCATGAGCATGCCGAACGCGATCGCCTTGCGCGGCGTGGAGGAAACCTGGTCGCGCGCTCGCTTGCAGGACGCGGTGCACGCGCTGGCCCGTGGCCTGGTGGCCGACGGCGTGCGCGTGCTCGCCACATGGCTGGACAACGGACCGGCATGGGTCATCGCCGACGCCGCCGCCGCCGAGGCCGGCGTGGTGCACGTGCCGCTGCCGCTGTTCTTCACGCCGGCGCAGGTCATGCACGCGTTGCGGGCGGCCGGCGTCGACATGCTGCTGGCGCCGCAGATGCTGGCGAACCCATGGCCCGATGCAACGGCCACACCGCTGCCGCTGGCCGGCGCGTCGCTCGTGATGCTGCGCCTGCGTGCCGCACCGGTGACGATGCCGGCAGGCACGGCCAAGGTGACCTTCACGTCGGGCACCACCGGCACGCCCAAGGGGGTCTGCCTGCGCGCCGACGCGCTCCATGCGGTGACGCAAGGCTTGCTCGAGGCACTCGCACCGCTGCAGCTGCGCAGCCACCTGTGTGCGCTGCCGCTGGCGGTGCTGCTCGAGAACGTGGCCGGGCTCGCATCCGCGTTGGCGCACGGCGCATGCTGCACCGTCTGGCCGCTGCACCGGCTGGGCTGGTCCGGCTCGTCTCAACTGGACATGGCGCGCTTCGACGCGGCGGTGCGCGGCGAGCAGCCGCACAGCGTGATCGTGCTGCCGCAGATGCTGCGCGGCTGGTCCGCCTGGCTGCAGCAGCAAGGCCTGCGCGCACCCGGCAGCCTCAAGTTGGTAGCCGTGGGCGGCGCCGCGGTCGGCGCGCGCGTCATCGCCGCAGCGCGCGCCGTCGGCCTGCCCGCGTACGAAGGTTACGGACTCTCGGAAGGTGCGTCGGTGCAGACCTTGAACTTGCCGGGCGCCGACCGGCCGGGCAGCGTCGGCCGCGCGCTGCCGCATGCGCAGCTGCGCGTGGCCGACGATGGCGAGCTGCTGGTCGCCGGCGCGTTGTTCGCCGGTTATCTGGGCGAACACGATGCGCCGCCGCCCTGGTGGCCCACCGGCGACCTCGGGCGCATCGACGACAACGGATTCGTGCACGTGCTCGGCCGCAAGAAGCACGTGCTCATCACCGCATACGGCCGCAACATCAGCCCCGAGTGGGTCGAGACGGCGCTGCGCAGCGAACCCGCCGTGGCGCAGGCCGTGGTGTTCGGCGACGGCGAGCCCGCGCTGAGCGCGGTGCTGTGGCCGCAACATGCGGCGCTGCCCGATGCGGCGCTGCAGGCCGCGGTGCAATCGGCCAACGCAACGCTGCCCGATTACGCGCGCGTGCAGCGCTGGGTGCGTGCACGCGCCGATTTCAGCCCCCAGTCCGGACTGGCCACGCCCAACGGACGGCCGCAGCGCGCGGCCATCCGGCGGCGTCACGCCGACGCGCTGGCCCTGTCCGACGAAGCCTTCCCTCAACTGTCGCGAGCCTGATCGCATGAACTTCCATAACCGACTGGTCGAGCAGACATCCGACTCGCGCAGCGAGCTGCTGCGCACACCGATCATCGAATCCTGCCTGCGCGGCGAGGTGTCGCTACCGAGCTACCTGGCCTTCCTGCGCGAGGCCTATCACCACGTGCGGCACACGGTGCCGTTGCTGGCCGCATGCAAGGCCGCACTGCCGGCGCGCCACGCCTGGCTGCGCGCGCCGCTGGACGAGTACATCGACGAGGAGCGCGGGCACGACGAGTGGATCCTTGACGACGTGCGGGCGTGCGGCGGTGATGCGCAAGGCGTTCGCCACGCCCGGCCGGCCATCGCCACCGAGGTGATGGTGGCCTATGCGTACGACACCATCGCGCGCGGCAATCCGCTCGGCTTCTTCGGCATGGTGCACGTGCTCGAGGGCACCAGCGTCTCGATCGCGCTGCTCGCCGCCGATGCCATCCAGCGGCCGCTGCGTTTGCCCGACACGGCTTTCAGCTACCTGCGCTCGCACGGCACGCTGGACCAGAAGCACACCGCCGACTTCGCACGGCTGATGGAGCGCATCGACGACGCGCAGGACCAGGGCGCCATCGTGCACGCCGCGCGCGTGTTCTACCGCCTGTACGGCGACGTGTTTCGCAGCCTCCCGATGCCGCTGGCGGCGGCGCCGGCTCAAGCTGCCAGGGTCGCGGCATGAGGCTCGAGCGAGCCCGCGTGCTGTACACCGGTGCCGGCGGCGGCATCGGGCGCTGCGCCGTGCCGGCGCTGTTGCACGCCGGCGCCGCCGTGATGCTGGTGGGCCGCTCGGAGGCACGCCTGCAATCGCAGGCACGGGAACTAGCGCGTGCACACGGCGCAGCCCGCGTCGCGTGGCACGCCGCCGATCTGGCGAGCGAGGCTGCGCTCGCCCCTTTGGTGTCGGCCGCAGGGTCGTTCGGTGCCAACGTGGTGGTGCATGGCGCCGGCGTGCCCTCTTTCGGGCGCCTGGAGTCGCTGGCGGCGGCCGATCTGCATCGTGTCGTGCACACCAACCTGCTGGCGCCGATGCGGCTGACCCAGGCGCTGTTGCCTCATCTGCGCGGCCTGCCCGACGCGCAGGTGCTGTTCATCGGATCCGCGCTCGGCCGGCTCGGACTGCCGGGCTTCAGCGCCTACAGCGCCAGCAAGTTCGGATTGCGCGGCTTCGCCGAGGCGCTGCGGCGCGAGCTGGGCGACAGCTCGGTGCGGGTGCAATACCTCGGGCCGCGCAGCACGCACACCGGGTTCAATGATGCCGCCGTCGCGGCCTACAACCGATCCACCGGCACCGCCATGGACCACCCGCAGACCGTGGCCGACACATTGGTGCGCCTGCTGCGTGACGACCATTGCGCCGAGCGTTTCATCGGTTGGCCCGAGAAATTTGCCGTGCGCCTGAATGCCCTCGTGCCATCCTGGCTCGATGCGGCGTTCAAGCGCCATCGTCGCAGCCTGCCGCCGCAGGCCGGCGCTGCATCACCACCACCGCTTCGCACCACACCATGAAGACCACCCCACGCATCGACTCGCAGCGCTCGACGCGCCGCACCCTGCTGACCCTGACCACGGCCTGCGTTCTCGCCACCTGGCTGCCCGCGAGCGCCAACACCGTCGAAAGCGCCGTCGCCGAGCTGCAACGCGACTGGGAGCTGATCCGCTATCAGGCGCCCGCCGCCGAGCGCGAGAAGCGCTTCGAGGCGCTCGCCGCGAAGGCACACACGGTCAGCACCTCGTTTGCCGATCGCAGCGAACCGCTGGTCTGGGAAGGCATCATCGTCAGCAGCTGGGCCGGCGAAAAAGGCGGGCTCGGGGCGCTGGGCCTCGTCAAGCAGGCCAAGGCGCTGTACGAGGCGGCGATCCAGCTCGACGGCAACGTGCTCGACGGCTCCGCGTACAGCAGCCTCGGGGTCCTCTACTACAAGGTGCCGGGCTGGCCGCTCGCCTTCGGCGACAAGGCCAAGGCGCAGGAGCTGCTGCAAAAGGCGCTCGCGATCAATCCGCAGGGCATCGACGCCAATTTCTTCTACGGCGAGTACCTGATCGAGACGCGCCGTCCCGCCGAGGCGGCGACCTATCTCGAACGCGCCATGCAGGCGCCGCCGCGGGTCGGCCGCTCATTGGCCGACTCAGGGCGACGCGACGAAGCGCGTGCGCTGCTGGCCAAGGTGCGCGGCGACAGATAGTCACGGGCCAGGATCCGGCGCAAGCACGTAGCGCCCGCGGGCATGACTTCACATCCTGCAATCACTGCACCGACGGTCGTGGCGTTTTGCGCAGAACCCGCTTGAGGCGCGCTTCAGGTTCGAAACCAAGTGCTCCCTCGAGTGCCCGGCCCGCGACTCGACAACCTGGCACGCACAGCCCGACCGACCTGTGCGGCGCGGCGCGGCGTCGCCATTGCGCTGCGGCAGCCGCCCGCCTCCGCCGATCGTGCGCGCGGCTACCTTTGCACACCGCCGTCCAGATGGGATTGGCAAGCTGACCGGATCGGTCGAACGCAACGCGCGCATGCAATACATCGGGCTCTATCTCGGGCTGCTGGTCGCGGTTTGGTGGCTCTACGTCAGCCGCCAGCGTCGCATGCAGCGCGCTCATGCGCAGCAGTTGCAGCAGACGGTGGCGGCCGGCCTGGCCGAACCGGCGTCGCTGCACCCGGTGGTCGACCCGCAGCGCTGCCTTGGATCCGCGTCGTGCGTCAAGGCCTGCCCCGAGCAGGCGTTGGGCATCGTCGACGGCAAGGCGGTGCTGGTCAACGGGGCCGCATGCATCGGACACGGTGCCTGCAAGGCGGCCTGCCCGGTGGATGGCATCACGCTGGTGTTCGGCACCGCCAAGCGCGGCATCGACATCCCGCAGGTGAGCCCCACGTTCGAGAGCAACGTGCCCGGCATCTTCATTGCAGGCGAGCTCGGCGGCATGGGCTTGATCCGCAAGGCCGCCGAGCAGGGTCGGCAGGCAATCGAGCACCTGCGTGCGCGCAAGCGCGGCGACTTCGAGCATGACGTGGTCATCGTCGGCTGCGGTCCTGCCGGCCTTTCGGCGGGCCTGGCCGCGCTGCAACACCGGTTGCGCTACCGGCTGATCGAGCAGGAGTCGTCGCTCGGCGGCGCGGTGTTCCACTACCCGCGCAACAAGATCGCGATGACCGCGCCGGTCAAGCTGGCGCTGGTCGGCAAGGTGCGATTCGGCGAGGTGCAGAAGGAGAAGCTGCTCGACTTCTGGAACGGCGTGGTCCGCAAGACCGGCCTCGCAATCCAGTTTCGCGAATGCATGGAAGCGGTCGAGCGCGATGGCGACGGCTTCATCGTGCGCACCAACCAGGGCCGCCATCGCACGCGCAGTGTGCTGCTAGCCATGGGCCGCCGCGGCACGCCGCGCAAGCTGGAGGTGCCGGGCGAAGAGTCGCCCAAGGTCGTGTACCGCCTGATCGACCCGGCGCAGTACGACGGACAGGCCGTGCTGGTCGTGGGCGGCGGCGACAGCGCGCTCGAGGCCGCTCTGGCGCTGGCCGAGCGGCCCGGCACGACCGTGACGCTCTCGTACCGCAGCGCCGCGTTCGCGCGTGTCAAGCAGAAGAACCGCGAGGCGCTGGAGCAGGCTCAGCGAGGCAAGCGCCTGCGGGTCGAGCTCGAATCCACCGTCGAGGCCATCGAGCCGGACAGCGTGCAACTGAAGACGGCCGCCGGAGTGACCCGTTTGCGCAACCACGCCGTCGTCGTCTGCGCGGGCGGGCTGCTGCCCACGCCCCTGCTGCAGAAGATCGGCATCTTGTTCGAGACCAAGCACGGTCGGGCTTGACGCGGCCCTGGCATCACGTGTGCGCCGCAGACCGCGTTCATGGCAGTCACTTCGCACAGGGTGCAGATGCGCCGGCCATCTTCAGGTAGGCGATGAGATCGCGGCGATCCCTTGCATCGGCCACGCCGTCGTAGGTCATCGTGGTACCCGGTACGACGGCCAGCGGCTTGGCCAGAAAGCGCTCGAGCGTCTCGTCATTCCAGACGATTCCCGAGTTCTTCAACGCGGGCGAATAGTCGAACCCCGGCACGCTGCCGGCGCGACGACCAAACAAGCCGCAGTGGCGCGGGCCCACGCGGTCGCCCGCAAGGGCATGGCAGGCGAGACAGCGGTTGTAGATCTGCTCGCCGCGCGACGCGTCGGCAGCAGCGGCTGCCGGCGCGGCCGCGCCGATGCACAGCGCACCGGCCACGGCCATCCATGGCAGGGTCACGACACGAAAGCCGAAGGCACCGGCACCTGGCCCAGCGCCTGGCGCAGGATGGCCCAGTGCATCGCTTCGTCACCGAGGATGCTGGCGGCCGCCTTGGCCAGGTCGCGATGGCCGAACAGCGGCACGGCACCCAGATAGGCGCTGACGGCACCCTGCTCCAGCTTGGCCGCGAAGCCGAGCACGTCGGCCTGCGACTTCAGCCGATCGACCGGAAAGTTGTATTCCGGCTTGGCGACCACCGGCTTGCCGCCGAGCCTTTCCACCGTCGTGGCCAGCAGCTCGGCATGCGCCTTGTGATGGCCCTGGAACGCCACGGCCAGATCGAGCGCGGGTTTGTCCAGCAGCCGGCTTTCGGCACCGAGTTGGTACGCCGCGATCGCCTCAAGTTCGGCGGCCAGTGCGGTGTTGAGGATGCGGGCATCGCCCTCGGTGGCCGCACCGGCTCGGGCGGCCAGTGCGGGTTTGCCGGCAAGCAGGGCAACCGCGGCGCCGGAGAGGATCAAGCTCGACTGACCGATGAAGAAGCGGCGGGCGGCGAGCGAACCGGGCATCTGCAGGAACGACATGGCATTTCTCCTGTGAGGGGTTGATTCACGACCGGTGGCGGCACCGGTCCTTGGCCAGTTCGGCCAGCACACCTGCCACGATCCGATCGCAGCGCGCACCGGCGAACGAGAACGCGTCGCCCAACGCGAGATCGATGTCGCGCGACAAGCCCTCGCGCAACAGACCGCGGGCGCGAAAGTAGCGGGTTCGGACCGTCGCCTCGGGCAGCTGCAGCGCCTGGGCGATCTCCTCGACGCTCCACTCCTCGACCGCGCGCAGCACGAAGACGGTGCGGAACCCTTGCGGCAGCGCGTCGATCCGCGCCTCCACCAGGCGGCGTACGTCCGCACGCATCGCGATGCACTCGGGACGTTGGTCAGGGTCGTCGTCCATCGATTGCTCCGCTTCAGAGCCGGTCGTGTCCATCGTGGAATCGAATGGGATCACGCTCGCGCCGCGTTGCCGCAGCCGTCCGAGCGCCTCGTTGCTGACGATGCGCACCAGCCAGGTCGAGAGCTTGGATTCGGCGCGAAACGTCGAGAGCGCGCGCCAGGCGCGCAGGTACGCCTCCTGCAGAGCGTCTTCCGCTTCGGCGTCGATCTTCAGGATGCTGCGGGCCGTGCGGAACAGCAGCCGGTTGTGACGGCGCATGATGACCTCGAAGGCCGCTTCGTCGCCCGCCGAAGCGCGCCGGGCCAGTTCATCGTCGCTCGCGGCGCTCGAAACCAGGGGGCGCCCGCGAAGGCGGGTGGACGTTGCTGCTTCTGCTTGCATGGTGCACTCCTGCTCATCGGATGGAGCGGCGCCGAGCCGCGTTCCCGTGGGTCAATAGCCGTGAAAGTCCTCGCTGCGGATGTCGTCGTCATCGACTCCCGCATCGTTCAGGGTCCGCCGCATCCCTTCGACCAGCCCCGGGGGGCCGGCCACGTAATAGACGGGCTCCGCCAGGTGCGCGACCGCGCGCTGGATGAACGGCCCATCGATCCGTCGCGGCTGCAGACCGCCGGAACCGCCCCGGTCAACGGGCTCCGTCGTCGTGGCGACGAGCCGAAAGGTCTCGCTCCGGCGCTCGAGTACCTTCAGTTCGTCGATGTACGCAGCGTCGTCCGGCCGACGGTTGGTGTAGAGCAGCAGCCGTTGCTGCGGCGACCGATCGCGTGTCGCTTGCCGCAGCATGCTGATGAACGGCGTGATGCCGATACCGCCGGCGATGAAGACGGCCGGCCGCACGCGGGCGTTGTGCAGCGTGAACGAGCCGAAGGGACCTTCGATCTCGACACGAGACCCGAGCGGCAACGCTTTGAGGGAACGCTTGAAGGCCGTGTCGCGCAGGCGGGTCGCGACGACCAGCTCGCCCTCGTAGGGTGCGCTGACGATCGAGAAGGTGTGGCGCAAGCCGTGGGGGTCGGTGCCGATCGGCGAAGGCAGCAATACATCGATGGCCTGGCCGGGCTTGAAGTCGAAACCGGCCGGCTTCTCGAAGTGAAACGCCATCGTGCCGGTCGCGACTTCTTCGCGCCGCTGCAGGCGGGTTTCGTGGCGAGTCATGGTGCGCATCTCCGGTGTCCCATGCGCCGTTGGATGCGCCGTGCCGGCGTCGCATTCCCCGACTGCGAATGACCACGCGCAGAGCGCCGGCGCTGCGCCAAAACATATCACGACGTGATATAAGCAGGCCGTCCAGGGTTGAATGACCATGCCCGCCCGCAAGATGTCGAAGACCGATTTCGAGGCGCTGGCGAACTTCCGCTACCAGCTGCGCCGGTTCCTCCGCTTCAGCGAGGAGCTGACGCGCCGCAGCGGCATCACGCCGCTGCAGTACCAGTTGATGCTGCAGATCAGAGGGTTTCCCGGGCGGGAGTGGGCGGGTGTCGCCGAGCTTGCAGAGCGCCTGCAGGCCAAGCACCACGGCGTGGTGGCATTGATCTCCAGGTGCGAGGCAGCGGGGCTGGTGCGGCGCAGCGCGAGCCGTAGTGATCAGCGTCGCGTCGAGGTGACCCTGACGGCCAGCGGTCTGAAGTGCCTGGAGCGCCTCGGCCGCCTGCATCGCGACGAGCTGCGCACGGTGAAGCTGGGCTTCACCGTGCCGGGGGTCGCGCAAGCCCGGCCGGCCACGTCACGACGACATCCAGGCCGGCGAGAACTTCCGATCGCCGGACGATGATCTGCGCGCCCTGCGCTTGCGCGATGCGGCGCACGATCGACCAGCCGAGCCCGCTGCCCGACTCGTTGGTGCCCAGCACGCGGAAGAAGCGCTCGCCCAGGCGTGCGAGCTGGGCCTCGTCCAGTCCAGGGCCGCTGTCCTGCACCCGCAAGGTCGCCGCGCGCCCGCTGCTGTGGACTTCGACCAGCACCCGCGCACCCTCCGGGCTGTAGCGCAACGCGTTGTCCACCAGGTTGCGCACCAGCACCGCAAGCAGCGGCGGCGTGCCGTGCATGGTGGCCTGTGCGACGCCGTCGAAGGAAATCTCCTGTCCCCGCGCGAGCGCCTGCGGCGCCAGCTCGGCGAGCACCTCGCGGACGACCCGCACGAGGTCCACCGGCTCCGGCGCGGGAGCCCCATTCGTCTCCAGCCGCGCGAGCGTCAGCAATTGGTCGACCAGGCGAGCGGCGCGGTCGCATCCGGTCAGCGTGTTCTGCAGCGCCGCGTTCTGTGTCGCGGCGTCGCCGCCGGCGCCCAGCGCCACCTGGGCCTGCGCGCGGATCGCCGCGATCGGCGTGCGCAGTTCGTGCGCGGCGTCGGCGGTGAACCGGCGCTCCGACTCGATCAGCCCGGCGATGCGCTCGAACAGCGTGTTCAACGCCGCCACCAGCGGAGCCACCTCCGCGGGCAGCTCGGCCCCGGCCGGTGCCAGCTCGATCGGTTGAAGCGCCTGCGGATCGCGCTGGGCCACGGCCTGCCCCAGACGGCGCAGCGGCTCCAATCCCCAGCGGACGGCTGCCCACAACACGGCGCCGAGCAGCGGCAGCGCCAGCAGCAGCGGCCCCAGGCTGCCGCGCAGCACCGAGCGCAGGATGCTGGCTCGCGAGCGCATCTGTTCGCCGACGTACACCTGAATGTCGTGTTCGGCACCGCGCGCGGCGAACACGCGCCATTCGATGCCGTCGACCGTGCGGGTGGCGAAGCCGGCCGCGTGTTCGGCCAGCGGCTGCGACGACACCCGCGTCGAGCGCAGCACCAGCTGCCCCTCGTGCCAGACCTGGAACGCGACACGCGGTGCATAGCGGTGCAGCATCGGCGCGTCGATCGGCATGTCGTCGCGCTCATCGTGGTCACCGTGTTCGATCTCGCCCGCCTGCTGCGCGACGAGCAACGCCGCCGCTTGTGCGAGGTGTCCGTCGAGCAGTTCGTCGAGCTCATGACTCGCGTCGCGCCAGATCCACAGCGCCGCCAGCGTCCAGACCGCGGCCGTCACCGCGAGGGCGAGCACGAGCAGCCGGCCCTGCAACGAGACCGGCTTCATGGGCCGGCGCGCGCCACCGCATAGCCGATGCCGCGCACGGTGACGACCACTCCGGCACCCAGCTTGCGGCGCAGGTGGTGCACGTGCACCTCGATCGTGTTGCTGTCCACCTCCTGGCCCCAGCCATAGAGCTGCTGCTCGAGTTGCTCGCGCGACAGCACCCGCCCCTCTGCCAGCATCAGCGCCTGCAGCAGATCGAACTCGCGCGTCGACAGCGCCACCTCGCGTCCGCTCATCGTGACGCGACGCGATGCCGGTTCCAGCACCACGCCCTGCACCTCGAGCCGCTGCTGCGGCTGGCCGTTCGCGCGCCGCACCAGCGCGCGCAGGCGCGCGGCCAGCTCGTCGAGGTCGATCGGCTTGACCACGTAGTCGTCGGCGCCGAGGTCGAGCCCGCGCACGCGCTCGGGCACCGCATCGCGCGCGGTCAACACCAGCACCGGCAGGCGCACACCCGCGGCGCGCACCGCATGCAGCACGTCGAGCCCGTCGATGCGCGGCAGGCCGAGGTCGAGCACCGCGGCGGCATGCACGTCGCTGCGCAGCTCACGCTCGGCGGCGTGGCCGTCGCGCACCCAGTCCACCTGGAACCCGCGCTGGCGCAGCCCGGCGCGCAGCGCGTCGCCGAGCAGCGGGTCGTCCTCGGCCACCAGGATCCGCATGTCAATCGCGATCGTGGTGCTCGCCGCGATGGGCACGGGAGGCCGCAGCAGCGCTCTGGGCGTCGACGTCCGCCGGCGCGCTGCGCCATTGCCAGGTCCAGAAACCCACCGTGGCCACGAGCATCAGAGCGGCCACGCTGCGCCAGGCGCGGCGGATGCCCTCGGACGGCGGCACGTGTTTGCGTCCGGTGACCATCGCGCGCACAAGGTTCTCGCGGTGCGCGAAGCTGCCCACCAGCACGCCGATCACGTGCACGCCCGCCACGGCCAGCAGCGTGTTGGCGCTGGCCTCGTGCAGCTCCTCGAGCCATTCGCCGCCGAGCTCGTTGTAGGTGGCGAACCCCGAGAGCGCGGTCACCGCGATCAGCCCGAGCAGGGCCACGATTGCGAGTGCGCCGGCGGGGTTGTGGCCCGCGTGGTGCTGCGGCCGGCCCTGGACCAGCGCGCGCACGTACTGCCAGGCGCGGACCGGACCGCGCACAAAGTCGGCAAAGCGCGCGTGGCGGGTGCCGACGAAACCCCAGACGACGCGAAACACCACCAGCGCCGCCATCGTATAGCCGAGCGTCACGTGCACCAGACGCCAGCGTTCGCTCTCGGCGGTCAGCCATGCACCGGCAAAGCTCGCCACCAGCAGCCAGTGGAACACGCGCACCGGCGCATCCCACACCAGCACGCCACGGTCGTTCGTTGTCCGCATCGTGTATGCCTCGTTCATCGTGTGTGCCTGCCTTCTCAGCGTGGAATGACGACCCTGTCGTCCTCGAAGTCGCCGGCCGCCGCGTCGCGGTGGCAGGCGCTGCAGTTCGACGCACCCTTGATCGACGGGCGCTGCCACACCGAAGCCGCGATGCGGCGGTGCTCGCGCTCGAACCACGCGCTGCGGGTGATGCGGTCTTGCGGCGGAGCCGCGCCGGTGCGGCGCCCGCTGCCGGCGTTTGCCGTCAGCCAGGCGGTCAGCGACGCCTGCGTCGCCGGCTCGAGCGACGCATCGGTGCCAAAGTGGTTCGACAGCGAATCCATCAGCCGCTGCCACGATGGCGCCGGCAACAGGCCCGGGGCATAGGCCACGTGGCAAGACGCGCATTCGTTCGAGTAGTCGGGGCTCATGGGCGTGCGCAGGTGGCCCCGCTCATCGGCCTGGGCCCACCCGGACCCTGCCGCCAATGCCATCGCGACCAGCGCATGGAGGTGTTGTTTCATCTCCGGGCTCCTCAGGGCTTGAGCGCCATCAAGTACGCGACGACATCGGCCTTCTCCCCGGCGCTGCACTCGCGGCCGAGCACGTCGTTGCAGTTGCGGCGAAACCACTTTTCGATCTTGGCCGTGTCGCTGAAGCGCTCGGCGTTGAACCCCGGCGCCAACGGCGCGATGGTCTTGCCGGTGGATGCGTGCCTCCCCGGGGCGGTCGGAGCGTCGCCGTGGCAGCTGGAACAGCTCCAGTCGCGGCCATGCTTCGACGTGAAAAACTTCTGTCCGCGCGCGGCATCGGGCTGGGCGGCGGCGATCCGCTGCTGATCGGCAAGCCACTGCGCGGGCGAAGTCGCAGCGCCGACCGCGAGGCCCACGTGGGCGGGAAAGGTGAGCACGGCGATGCGCCGCAGCGCACGACCAAGGGTGCTAGTCATGGCAACTCCTTTTGGAGTCGCCATGGTCTGGTCCGCACATTAAGGCCGGCTTAGGCCGACCAGCACGCGCGCCTGCCACACGGCCCGGCCCCTTGTTTGCCGGCCTGCGGCTGGGCTCTTGCTCCGCTCACGCGGTCAGGCAAAGCGGCCCGGCGGCCGACGCGTCGCGCCACCGGGCCGGCCGGCTACATCCGGAAAAGGAGAACTCAAATGCAGCCGGCTGGAAAGCCACCGCGTGCCCGCACAGCCCCGACACGATTCACCTGACGGCAAGGCTTGCCGCACGCCGCAGCACCTTTTGTTTGGCAAGCCCGCTATGCATGCACAAACTGGGGTTGGATGACGATCTCCGGCTCGGCGCCGCGCGGCACCGGCACGCCGTGCTGATCGAGGAGCGCGCAGAGCTCGGCGAGGGTCGGCACAGCGGCCGCCACCTCCGCGTGCAGCCTCTCGTCTCCACTGTCGCTCAAGGCGCACACGCACAGGTCGAGCACACGCAGCTCTCGTTCGCCGCCGGCCAATTGAAGAAGCTCGGTCCAGGTCATGGTGATCTCAAATGGGTTGACAGCACATTGGCAAGTACTATTCCCGAACCGTTTGATCGGCTTGTTGCCATGGATCCGCAGGATGTGTTCGCGTCGATCGGCGCTGCGCAAGGGCGCCGGCCTGGTGACACCCGCGCTGGGCATTTCGCCTGCCATCGGGGGCGTCCGGCCTGAGCTCTTCACCTCACGGTGCAGTTGCAGCATCGAGCCCAGGCAGTGAAGGCCAGTTGAACGGAGCTCAGGCCGTGGCGGATCGCGACACGTCGGATCGTTTGGATGAGCAGGAAGCCTTGCTGGCGGCGCTGCGGCAGGTGCTCGAGCCGCTGGCGGAGCTGGCGGTGCAGCGCGGACTGCCGTACGCGCCGGTCGAAGAGCTGGTGCGCCGTGCCTTCGTCGGCGCCGCCGACGCGGCTCACCCCGATCTGCTGCCGCACCGCAAGGTCAGCCGCATCAGCACCAGCACCGGCATCAACCGGCGCGAGGTGTCGCGCCTGTTGGCGGTGATCCGCGATGCGCAAGCGGCACAACAGTTGCCCCGGCGCTCCGTGACCAGCGAGTTGTTCGCGCACTGGGTGACCGACGGGCGCTACCGCGACCGCCACGGCGGGCCGCGCGTGCTGCGCCGGCAAGGCCGCGCGCCGAGCTTCGAATCGCTGGCCCAGGCGATCACGCGCGACGTGCACCCGCGCAGCCTGCTCGACGAGCTGTTGCGCCTGAAGCTGGCGGTGCACCACGTCGACAGCGACACCGTGGAGCTGGTGCGCGATGCGTTCGTGCCCAGCGAGGACCGCGTGCGCATGCTGCAGTTCCTGGGCGACAACGTCGGCGATCACCTGGCCGGCGCGGTGACCAACGTGCTCACCGACGGCAGCCGCCACTACGAGCAGGCGGTGTTTGCCGACGGGCTCACCGAGGCGTCCGTGCAGGAAGTGTGGGCGCAGATCGGTCCGCTGTGGAAGACGCTGCTGGCCACGCTGGTGCCGCTGCTCGAGCAGAAGGTGCACGCGGACAGCCTGGCCGACGGCGCCACGAGGCGCCTGCGCGTGGGCCTGTACACGTTCGATGCCGATGAGGCCGCCGCGGCGCCGGCCCCGGCGCCGGCCCGGACCGGGAGACGACGGTGAAGCGCCACGAAGCCGCTCGCGCCAGCTGGATGCGCCGCCTGTGGATCACCTTGACCATGTGCATCGGCTTGCTCGCGGCCTGCGGCGGCGGCGTGGGCACCGGCGGCACCGGCGCGTTCGCATCGGGCCCGATCAGCGGCTTCGGCTCGATCATCGTCAACAACGTGCGCTACGACGACTCGTCGGCACGCATCGAGAGCGACGATGGCGGCGGACGCAGCCGCTCCGACCTCCGGCTGGGCATGGTCGTGGAGATCGACAGCGATGCCGTGCGCGGGCAGACGGCCACGGCGCAACGCGTGCTCATCGTCAGCGAGCTGATCGGCCGCGTCGACGCCGTGGGTCCTGACTCGCTGGTGGTGAACGGCCTGACGGTACGCACCAACGCGGGCACCGTCTTCGATGGCACCTTGGTCGGTGGCCTGTCGGGCGTCGCCGTGGGCATGGTGGTCGAGGTGTATGGGCTGACCGACGGTGCCACAGGCCACGTGGTGGCCACCCGCGTGGAGCCCAGACCGGGTGCCAGCGCGTTCAAGTTCCGCGGCACCGTGTCGGCGCTGGACACGCAGGCGCGCACGTTCCGCATCGGCTCCCAGGTCATGGTGTATTCGGCACAAACGCCCGGGCGCGATCAGTTGTCTGACGGGGCGCTCGTGCGCATCGCGGTCCAGCAGGAGCGCGACGCGATGCAGCGCTGGATCGTGCTGTCGATCAACGGCACCGCGCCACAGCTCGTCGACGGCCAGGACGTGAAGACCGAAGGGCTGATCACGCACTTTGAGTCGGCAGCCAGCTTCCGGGTCGGTCGCTGGACCGTGGACGCGTCGACCGCCGAGGTCGAAGGCGGCACGCTTTCATTGGGACAGCGGGTCAAGCTCCAAGGCCGATTGCGCGGCAGCGTGGTGATCGCCGACAAGGTGGAAGTGGTCGCACCGGACGGTGATGACGACTACGAGACCAGCGGCCGCATCGTGGCGATCGATCCGGTGGCGCGTTTCTTCGATCTTCAAGGCAACCGTGGGCGCGTGAGCTTTGCCCGCGGTGACCTCGAGATCAAGGACGGCACGCTCGACATGCTGGTGGTGGGCCGCCGCGTCAAAGTCAAGGGCACGCTGTCGGCCGACGGCACGCTGCTGGAGGCGCGCGAGATCGAGTTCGCGAACGATGACGATGACGACCGCGACGATGAGGGCGACGACGGCGATTGACGCGCGAACTCAACCCGCGTGCTGCTTCACCCACTGGATGAAGCGATCCATCCACCCCTGCAGGAACGACTGGCTGTCCGGTCCGATGCGTCCGTCGGCGGTGAACAGGCCTTCCTTGGCCTGCAGGAACACCTCGGGCTGGCCAAGTGTGGGAACGTCCAGGTAGGCCAGCACCGTGCGCAGGTGCTGCTGCGCCACCGCCGTGCCGACCGCACCGACCGATACGCCGATGACTCCGGCCGGCTTGCCGGCGAACGCGTTCTTGCCGTACGGCCGCGACGCATGGTCGATGGCGTTCTTCAGCACGCCGGGGATCGATCGGTTGTACTCCGGCGTCACGAACAACAGACCCTGGCTGGCGACGATGTCGGCCTTCAATCGCTTGACCGGTTCGGCCTGGCGGGCGTCGTCGTCCTGGTTGTACGGCGGCAGGTCATCGATCGGCAGTGTCTTCAGCGTCACGTCGGCGGGCGCCAGATGCGCCAGCGCTGCGGCCAGCCGGCGGTTGAACGAGTCCTTACGCAGGCTGCCGACGATGACGGCGATCTGGATCGTGCTCATGCGACTTCTCCGGGGCGATGTGTTCGCGCGGCAAAGGCCGTTCCCGTCGGCGCAAACGGCTCTACCCGGCCTTCAACGTGTCAGCAAGACGGCGATCAGCAGCGCGGCAGCAAGCCAGACGGTCTCGGCCAGCAGCAGCACGAACGGCCGCCAGCCCGTCTGGAACAACGCTTGGAACGAGGTCTTGACCCCGAGCCCGGCGATCGCCAGCACCAGGCAGCCGCGCGACAGCTCGCTCGCCCAAAGGGGTGCAACGGACGGCATGAGGCGCAGCGCTTGCAGCAACACCAGAGCCATGAAGACCCACAGGAACCACGGCACCAGCGCGAGCGGACGCGCCATCGCGCCGCCGGGGGCCATGCCCGCGCCGCGGAACCCGGCGGCCGCGGCGAGCACGACCAGTGCCAGCATCGACACGCGAAACAGCTTCACCACCGTGGCGTTGTCGCCGGTGGCCGGGCCCATCAGATAGCCCGATCCCACCACCTGCGCCACGTCGTGGATCGACCCGCCCAGGAACAGGCCGGCCTGGGCCGGCGACAGCTGCAGCGCATGCGCGAGCAGCGGGTACAGCAGCATCGCGATCGTCGACAACGCGGTCACCGTGACCACCACCAGCAGCGTGAAGCGCTCCTGCTCGCGGGTGCGCGGCAGCACCGCCGCGATGGCCAGCGCCGCCGACGCGCCGCAGATCGCGGTGGCGCCGCCGGATAGCACGCCTTGCGCCGTGTTCAACCCGAGACGGCGCGCGAGCCCGATGCCCACGACGACCGTGCTGACCACGCAGGCCACCACGGTCAGCGCCGCGGCCCAACCGAGCGACGCGATCTGTTCCAGCGTGATGCGCGCACCGAGCAGTGCCACGCCCATCCGCAGGACGATGCCGGTGCACAGCTCGATGCCCGGCCGGATGCGGCCGTCGGCATGCAGGAAGTGAAACGCCACACCGAACAGCAACGCGTACAGCAGTTGCGGCCCGCCATGCACACGCGCGATGAAGCTGGCCGCCAACGCGATCACGGCGCACAGCAGCAGGCCGGGCCAATGGGCGTGCAACGCGCCGGCCAGGCGTCGGCGGTGCGAGCCGGCGTGCACCAGGGGCCGCGGCGCCGGCTCGGCAGCCGGCCGATCGACCGACATGCCGGTTCCGCCTACTTCTCGACGAACGCGCGCTCGATCACGTAGTCGCCCAGCTCGCCCTGGCGCGGGCTGATGCGAAAGCCGCGCGCATCCAGGAGACGGCAGCAGTCGGCGAGCATCGCGGCGCTGCCGCAGATCATCGCGCGGTCCACGCCCGGGTCGAGCGGCGGCAACCCGATGTCGCTGAAGAGCCGGCCCGACTCGATGACGTCGGTCAGCCGGCCGCGGTTGCGGAACGGCTCGCGCGTGACGGTGGGGTAGTAGACGAGCTTGTCGCGCAGCAGCTCGCCGAGGAACTCGTGTTGCGGCAGCCGCTGCCCGATGAAGTCGGCATAGGCCAGCTCGCTCACCTGGCGCACGCCGTGCACCAGCACCACCTTCTCAAAGCGCTCGTAGGTCTCGGGATCCTGGATGATGCTCATGAACGGCGCCAGCCCGGTGCCGGTGGAAAGCAGGTACAGGTGCTGGCCGGGGCGCAGGTCGTCGAGCACCAGGCTGCCGACCGGCTTGCGCCCGACGATCAACTCGTCGCCTGGTTTCAGGTGCTGCAGCCGCGATGTGAGCGGCCCGTGGGGCACCTTGATGCTGAAGAACTCCAGGTGCTCGTCGTGGTTGGCGCTAGCCACGCTGTAGGCGCGCAGCAGCGGCTTGCCGTCGACCGGCAGCCCCAGCATCAGGAAGTGGCCGTTGCGGAAGCGCAGCGCCGGATCGCGCGTGGTGCGGAACGTGAAGAGGCTGTCGTTCCAGTGGTGCACGCTCAGCACGCGCTCGATGCCGGTGTTGGACATGGGGAATCGGGTTGTTGGGTGGGTGAAGAGGCGCCGAGCTGGCGCAGCAGCGCCCACGGATAGATGCCGCGGTCATGGCCGTCGCTGAAGGCCAGGTTCAGTGCATGTCCGCCGACGGGGTCGATGCGCACCAGGCGCAGCCCCGCGCCGGCGTCGCGCGGGCCGGCGCCGCGGCGCCGCTGCTGTTCGCAGGCCGCGCAACGGCAGTGCATGCGCAGCAGCCGATGCGGCAGGCGGCTCGTCGCGCCGTCGGCCCAGCCGATCTCGAGCACGCCGCTGCCTTGGTGGTCGACGATGTCGACCGGTGTGGGTGAATTCATGGCGGCCGGCGGCTTGCTCAGATGAGGTCGCCGACGCGCTGCTCGCCCACGTCGACCGCAAAGCCTTCGAGCCCGCCGCTGCCCAGCTCGCTGCCCATCGCCACAAGGCTCTCCTCGCGGATCAGGTTGCGCAGCTTGTGCAGGATCTGCGCAAACACCACGGACGACGTCATCTCGGCGGTGCGCGGTCGCGGCAGCGGAATCTGGATCTCGGCCTTGATGCGCCCCGGACGCGCCGTCATCACGTAGACGCGGTCGCTGAGGAAGATCGCCTCCTCGATGTCGTGCGTGATGAACAACACCGACAGGCGCAGCCGCTGCCACATGTTGGTGAGGATCTGCTGCATCACGACGCGCGTCTGCGAATCGAGCGCGCCGAACGGCTCGTCCATCAGCATCACCTGCGGGCTGGTGGCCAGGGCGCGCACGATGCCCACGCGCTGCTTCATGCCGCCGGAGAGCTGGTCGGGGTAGTGGTTCTCGAACGCCAGCAGGCCGGCCAGCCCGAGCAAGGTGCGCGCGGTGGTCTCGCGCTGCGTCGCGGCCATGCCCTGCATGCGCAGCCCGAACTCCACGTTGCGGCGCACCGACATCCACGGGAACAGCGAGTACTGCTGGAACACCACGCCGCGATCGGCGCCGGGGCCCTCGATCGGTCGGCCGTCGATCAGCGCCTCGCCTTGTGTGGCGCGCAGGAAGCCGGCCACCACGTTGAGCAGCGTCGACTTGCCGCAACCCGACGGCCCGACGATGGTGACGAACTCGCCGGGCTCCACCTGCAGCGAGACGTCATTCACCGCCTGCACGCGCTGGCGCGGGCTGCCGAACACCATGCTGAGCCCGCGCACCTCGATGCGACCGCCGTCATGTTTGTCGCTCACGTCCGCACCCCCTGCTTTGAAAACTCCAGCCACGGCATCAGCATCTGGCCGGCCAGGCGGATCAGCCAGCTGCACAGCAGGCCGAGCACGCCGATCGTGATCATCCCGAGCACGATGTCGGCATAGGCGATCAGCGAGTAGGCTTCCCAGGTGAAGTAGCCGATGCCGAACTGTCCCGAGATCATCTCGGCAGCGATCAGCGACACCCACGCGACCCCCATGCCCACCGCCAGGCCGGTGAAGATCTGCGGCGCCGCGCCGGGCAGCACCACGTGCCACATCAGCCGCCGCTCGTCGGCGCCGAGGCACTGGCCGGCGCGCAGCAGCACCGCGTCGACCGCCTGCACGCCGCTGATGGTGTTGAGCAGGATCGGGAAGAACGCGCCGACGAAGGTGATGAAGACGATGCTCACCTCGTTGTCGGGCCACAGCATGACCGAGATCGGCACCCACGCGATCGCCGGGATCGGGCGCAGCGCCTCCGCGGCCGGAAACAGCAGCTCGCGCAGCCGCCGGTAGCGTCCGATCAGCAGGCCGATCGACACGCCGAGCAGCGTGGCCAACGCGAAGCCGAGCACGATGCGGCGCAGGCTGAAGCCGATGTTGGTGAGGAACTTGCCGTTGCTGCCGGCCTGCAGCACCGACTGCCACACCTCGGCCGGCGTGGGGATGTTGGTGAAGCGCACGTACAGGTCGACGCGCCAGCGCGTAGCGAGGTACCAGAACAGCACCAGGCCGCCGAGCGAGCAGACGGCCAGCGCGGCCGCGATGCCATAACGCTCTAACCAGCCGGTCACCGCGCTCGCGAACCTTGAACGCAGGTCGCTCGGGTCCTCCGGCGCAGGCGCCGCGGCACGAGCCGCGTGCGGCTCGCGCGGCACTTCCACCACCTCGGCCAGCCGGTGCCGCGCCGCGGGCACGGCCGCGGCAAGCGCTTGCGTGTCGGGCAGGTCCGCGTCCTCGACGCGGCGCAGCGGGGCGATCGACATTCGTCAGCTCCGGTTGGCCGGCGTTCAGAACGGCACGGCGGCGGCCGCCAGGGCCTCGCTGTAGGTGGCGAGCCGGCCGCCGATGCGCGCGGCATGGTCCTGCGCATCCTTCTTCAGCAGGAACGGCACGATCACCGGCTTCTTCGCATCGGCGGTGTGCACGGCGTAGAACGCCTTGTCGGCAAACATCTTGATGCCCAGCGACTTGTCGATCAGGTAGGCCACGCGCACCTTCTTGCCCGATGCCTCTGCCTTAGCGATGGCACCGAGCGTGCACAGCGGCGAGGCGTACGGCTCGACGCCGGCGCCATCGACCCACACCTCGCCCGCCTCCTTGGGACGGCCCACCGGCACCTTGCACAGCTTGTCCTGGCCGCCGATGTCGAAGCCGCCCAGGGTCTGCTTCTGCGCGTCGTAGTCGAGCTTGGCCAGCTTGAACGCCTCGCGCACGTAGGTCTCGTTGACCCAGGCGTTGATGTCCAGCGGCTTGACACGGTTCAGGCTGGTCAGCACGCCGTGGCCGGTCTTGATGGTGTCGAGCCAGCGTGGCTTGATCGTGGGGTCGAGCGTGTGGATGCCGCCGGGGCCGAGATAGAGGTAGGCCACCTCCTTCTCGATCTTGGTCCACTCCTCGATCTTGGTGGCGGCGCGCACCGGATCGGCCTTCAGCCAGGCGTTGGCCTCCATCAGCGCAGTGATGTAGGCCACCACCACTTCTGGATACTGGCTCGCGAAGTCCTTACGCACCACCACGCCGTGAAAGGTGGGCACGCCGGTCTGCACGCCGTCGAAGATCTTGCGCGCGAAGCCGCGGTACGGCAGAAGGTCGGCAAACGGTACGAAGTCGGCGTGGGCGTCGATCTTCTTTTCCTGCAGGTTGGTGGTCCCGACCTCGGGGCTCTGGCTCACCAGGTTGAAGAAGTCCGGCGGCAGCCCGCGCGACTGCAGCGCCTGCAGCACCATGCCGTGCGCGGCCGAGCCGAACGGCACCGACACCAGCTTGCCCTTGAGATCCGAGAACTCGTAGTACGGCGAGTCCTTGTGCACCACCACGCCGTTGCCGGAGCCGAACGCGTTGTAGGCAATGATCGCCACGAGCTGCGTCTCGTTGCCCGGCTGCGACTGGCCGGTGGCGCCGGCCACCAGCAATGGGTAGTCACCCATCATGCCGATGTGCAGCTTCTTGGCCATCATGCCGTTGGTGATCGGCGGGCCGGAGGTGAAGTTCTGCCAGTCGAGCTTGAACTGGATGTCCTTGTACTTGCCGGTCTTGGGCAGGTGCTTCTCCAGCAGCTTCAGCTCCTTGACCACCACGCCGCCGGTCACGGTGTTGGTCGTGGTGTTTTGCGTGCCGATGCCGATCACCAGCTCTTCGCGTGCTTGCGCGGCGAAGGCGGCCGCGCACGCCAGGGACAGCGCGATGGCCGCCCGCGAGACGAGATGCATCATGAACAGGTTCCCCCTCGGAGGTGAAAAACGGTGGCGGTGGGCTTCGTCTCCTCCTGACGCAAGACGAGTGCCACTGTCGTGGTCTGCCGGCGCGTGGCGTGCGCGGTCGCCTTGTCGGACATGCAGGTTCCCAGTTGGTGCGCGAGGCCGCCTCAGGCGCTCTCGAGCAGTTCGGCGCGCTTGCCGCTGGCACCGGCCCACAGCTCGGCGTCGGGCAGCGGCTCGCGTGCCTGGTTGATCACCGGCCACTGCGTGGCCAGACGGGCGTTGATCTCGAGGAACTCGCTGTGCTGCGACGGCAGATCGGTGTCGGCCACGATCGCGCCCACCGGGCACTCCGGCACGCACACCGCACAGTCGATGCATGCCTGGGGATCGATCACCAGGAAGTTCGGCCCCTCGTGGAAACAGTCGACCGGGCACACCGACACACAATCGGTGTACTTGCAGCGGATGCAGGCTTCCGTCACGACGAAGGTCATGCCGGGTCTCCTTGCGCGCGCGCCCGCTGCGCCTGGCCGATGGCCGTGAGCGCCAGCCGGGCGAGCTTGCGCACGTCGGGGTCCGGATCGGCCAGCGCCTGCTCCAGCGGCGCTATCGCGCGGGTGTCGCCGATCTCGCCGAGCGCGATCGCGGCTTCCTTGCGCAGGTTGCTGATGCCGTGTGCGAGCGACTCCACCAGGGACGGCAGCCCGGCCTCTGCCTTCAGCAGTCCGAGGCTGCGCGCCGCCTTGACGCGCACCTGCCAGTACTCGTCGTGCATCGCCTTCACCAGATCGGGAATCGCGCGCGCGAGCCGCAGCTTGCCGATGGTCTGCGCAGCCTCCTCGCGCACCATCCAGCCGCTGTCGTCGAGCGCCCGCGTGAGCGCCGGCAGCACGCTGACGCTGCTGGCATAACCGAGTGCGCCCACCGCGATGCGGCGCACCTCGGTGTCGGGATCGTTGGCCGCGACCTCGGCCAGCTCGCCGATCGCCGCCGCGTCCTTCAGGTAGCCGAGCACGCCCACCGCCTCGCGGCGCACGGCCGCATCGGGATCGCGCAGCGAGCGCAGCGCCGGCTCGAACGCCTGCGTGCAACGCAGTGCGCGCACGGCACGGAAGGCGTGCGCGCGCACCTCGGCGGGGCCTTGCGCCAACAGCGGCAGCAGCGGGCCCGCGGATGCCGTCTCCTTCAGCTCGGCCAGCACGCCGGCGGCGGCCTCGCGCACTGCCGTATCGGCATCGAGCAACATCGGCGCGAGCGCCTGCACCACACGCGGCTCCTCGAGCCCCTCGAGCGCGCGCACGGCCTCGGCACGCACCAGCGCATCGTCATCGGCCAGGCGCGGCAGCAGCAACTCGACGATGTCGTCGACATCGCTGTACGGCAGCTCCATCACCGCGAGCCGCCGCACGGCGGCGTCGGGATCGACGAGGCGGCGCGGCAGCATGGGGGCATCGGTTTGCATCGCAGCCCTCGACTCAGCGCAGCAGATAGGGAATGTCGACGGTGATCGCGCCGGTGGGGCAGTCCTGCTCGCACGGCAGGCAGTACCAGCACTCGTCGAACTTCATGTGCGCCTTCTTGCTCACCAGGTCGATCGCGAGCACGTCGAGCGGACACACGTCGACGCAGACGGTGCAGCCCTTCTCGGCGATGCACTTGGATTCGTCGACGCGGACCGGCACTTGGGTGAGGGTGGCGGCAAGGGTCATGCGGAGCTCCGGGATCGGGATGGGATGCGGGCGCGCCGCGCTTCAGGCTGCGCGTGCGCCGGTGGCCACGCGCAGCCGCTGGTAGGCGGTGCGCTCCTGGTCGTCGATCGGCACGATGTACGGCTCGACCGGCTTCTTGCGCAGCGCCACGCGCCCGTTGGCATCGCGGCTGAGCAGCGAGTGGCAGAACCAGTTCGTGTCGTCGCGCTCGGGGTGGTCGACGTAATGGTGGTACAGCCCCCAGCGGCTCTCGGTGCGGAACAGCGACGCGTGCGCGGCCATCTCGGCGCAGTCGAGGATGGAGTGCGTTTCCATCGCCCGCATCAGCTCGTGCGGGTTGCCCGCCGACATCGCGCCGAGGTCCTCGCGGATCTCGCCGAAGCGGCGCAGCGCGATCAGGAACTTGCTGGTGACCTTGGGCGGCTGCAGGTAGTCGTTGACCAGGCGGCGCGTCTTGTATTCGATCTGAAACGGCGTCAGCCCGCCGCTGCGCTGCAGCGGCGCCTGGATGCGCGCGGCCTCGGCCGCGATGGCATCGCCGTCGGCAGCCCCGTGGGTAACGCCGCTGCAGTGGTCGGCGGCGTTCTCGCCGCACAGCTTGCCGTAGACGAAGGCCCCGAGCATGTAGTTGTGCGGCACGCTGGCGCAGTCGCCGGCGGCGTACAGGCCCTTCACCGAGGTCTCGCCGCGCGCGTTGATGTGGATGCCCGACGCGCTGTGGCCGCTGCAGAAGCCGATCTCCGAGATATGCATCTCGACCATCTGCTGGCGGTAGTCGGTGCCGCGCTTGTCGTGGAAGCGGCCGCGGCTCGGCCGCTCGTTGCTGTGCAGGATGGTCTCGATCTCCTGGATCGTCTCCTCGGCCAGGTGATCGAGCTTGAGAAACACCGGGCCGTTGCCGCTCACGAGTTCCTTGTGGAACTCCTGCATCATCTGACCGCTCCAGTAGTCGCACTCGATGAAGCGCTCGCCACGCGCATTGGCGGTGTAGCCGCCCAGCGGCCCGGTCACGTAGGCGCAGGCCGGGCCGTTGTAGTCCTTGATCAGCGGGTTGATCTGGAAACACTCGAGGTTGGCCAGGTCGGCACCGGCGTGATAGGCCATCGCATGGCCGTCGCCGCAGTTGGTCGGGTTCTCGTAGGTGCCCATCAGGTAGCCCGACGCCGGCAGCCCCAGGCGCCCGGCCGCGCCCGTGCTGATCACCGCCGCCTTCGTGCGGATCAGGTACAGCTCGGCGCTGCGGCAGTCGAAGCCCATCACCGCGGCCACCGCGCCGTCGGCGCCGGTGAGCACGCGCGTGACGACGACGCGGTTGGTGATCTCCACCCGCGCGCGCTTGAGCTGGCGGTAGAGGATGCGCTTCATGTGGTGCCCTTCGGGCATCGGCAGCACATAGGCGCCGAGGTGATGCACCTTGCGCACCGAGTAGTCGCCGGTCTCGTCCTTCTCGAACTTGACGCCCCAGCGATCGAGCTCCTGGATCATCTCGAAGCTGCGTGACGCGTAGGCCATCACCGCTTGCTGGTCGACGATGCCGTCATTGGCGACGGTGATCTCCTTCACGTACTGCTCGGGCGTGGCGTGGCCGGGGATGACGGCGTTGTTCAGCCCGTCCATGCCCATCGAGATCGCGCCGCTGCGCTTGACGTTGGCCTTGTCGATCAGCAGCACACGCAGCTTCGGGTTCCGCTCCTTGGCCTTCACCGCGGCCATCGGGCCGCCGGTGCCGCCGCCGATGACGACGAGGTCGAACTCCATCTCGATCGTCTTCATGCGCGGCGCTCCTCGGTGCGTTCGATGCGCAGGCGGTACTGGAAGGCGTCGCCGCGGTAGTACAGGTACTCGAAGTCGACCGGGCGCTCGCCGGCAAACGTGAGCCGCTCGATGCGCAGCAGCGGCGAGGCTTCGTCGATGCGCAGGTGGCGCGCCAGGTCTTCGTCGGCCGAGATGGCTTCGATCTGCACGTCGGCATGCGTCAGCGGCAGGCCGTAGTCGTTTTCGAGGATCACGAAGATGTCGCGCCTGGGCAGATCGGCGCGGCGCAGCCGCTCGCCGATCTCGAGCGGGAAGTAGCTGTGGTCGACCGAGATCGGCTCGCGGTTCAGGTAGCGCAGTCGCTGGATCTCGAACACCTTGGCGCGCGGCTTGAGCTGCAGCCGCTGCGCCACCACCTCGGTGGCGGGCACGCGGCGCATGCTCAGCACCTGCGAAAAGGTCTCATAGCCGGCCGGCGCCATCGCTTCGCCGAAGCCTTGCAGCCGCGACAGGTTCTGGAACGCCTTGGGCTTGGCGACGAAGCTGCCCTTGCCCGCCACCTTGAAGATGAGACCTTCCTTCTGCAGGTCGCCCAGCGCCTGCCGCACGGTGATGCGGCTGACCGCGAACGCCTCCATCATCTGGCTCTCCGACGGCATCTGCGAGTGCGGCGCATAGGTGCCGTCGAGCACGCGCCGGCGGATGATCTCGCGGATCTGCGCGTGCATCGGCACCGACGACATCGCCACCACCTTGGCATCGGCGGCCGGCGAGAGTTTTGAAATCGCGTTCATCGATGGCAACCTGTTATGTCAGGTCATGACTAGCAGGTTGTGTGCCACGCGACGCCGCGGCACGCGGCCCGGCGCTCCTTGTCATAGGTGATTGCACGGCGCTCTGGCCGGCGAGCGCGGTCAGCTGCACGGGTGGTGCCGCGCCTGATCACGGTGCCTCTCACCGCCGCGCGCACCGGTTAGGGGCGATCAACGCCCGCAAACTGCTCGTCTAGCGTCGCTGACAGACACGACGATGGAGCTGACCGCGGAAGCACCGCGCTGGTCCTCGCCGGGCAACCGTGGCACGGCGCACGCCCCGCGTCGCGGATGTCCGGGTGGGGCTCATCGTCGCGCGCCGGATGGGTCGGCCACGTCAGGCATCCTGCAGGTCCTCGTTCCATGCCGCAGTGGGCAACAACACCTGCCGGTGCGCGGCGTGACCGGCCAGCGCCTGCAACGCCTCGACCTCGTGGCCGTAGACGGCGCAGCCTTCGCGCGCGAACGCGGCGCGCACCTGGGCATGCGGGCTGTGCACCGCGAGCGGCCGGCCGTGGGCCAGCGCGGCGGCGCGCGCCTCGCGCGCAAAACGCGGCACGTCGTAGCTCGGGCCGCCGATGGCCAGCAGTCCGAGCACCGCGGCATCGACACCCGGGTCGGCCAGCACGGCGGCCATTACGCGGCCGAGCAGCGCAGGGTCGGCAAGCAGCATCGCGGTGAGGTCGATCGGGTTGCGGTTGAGCGAGAACGCAGGCAACAGCGCATCGAGCATGCCTCGCGTGTCGGCATCGAGTTCGGCCAGCGGCAGGCGCAGGCGCTCGGCCGCGTCTGCCGCCAGCACGCAAGAGGCGCCCGAGTTGCTGACGATGGCCACGCGCGGCGGCATGGCCTGGGCGCGCGCGGCGGGGTCCAGGTACAGCGGCACGCTGGCCACCAGCTCGTCGAGATGGGACACGGTGCGGCAGCCGGCGGCGGCAAACATCGCATCGAGCCGCGCGTCGGCCGCGCCGCCGGAGCCGGTGTGCCAATGCGCCGAGCGTCGGCCTGCGGCCGAATGCGCGGCCCGCACCGCCACCACCACGACACCGTGCGCGCGCGCCGCGTGCAGCGCGCGCTGCAAACGCGCGCCGTCCGGCACCCCTTCCAGGTACAGCAACAAGAGCCGCACACCCGGCCGGCGCGCCAGCGCGTCGACGAAGTCGGCGCAGCTCAGGTCGGCCTCGTTGCCGGTGGCGGCGACGCAGCGCACGCCAAGGCCGCGCTCGCGCAGCAGCGCGTACGCCGAGACGCCGAACGCGCCACTCTGCGACACGATGGCCACCGCACCGTCGGCCGGCGCGTGATCGGCGTAGATTGACGCGAACGACAGCACGGCGCCGCTGTCGAAGCTGGCGATGCCGATGGTGTTGGGGCCCAGCAGCCGCACGCCGCCGTCGCGCGCCACGGCCCGCAGCCGCTGCTGGCGCGCCAGCCCTTCGGCACCGATCTCGGCATAACCGGAGGCGAACAGCAACGCGTGGTGCACGCCCAGCCGGGCGGCGAGCGCGAGCTGCTCTTCGGCCTGCTCGGCGGCCACGCACAACACGGCGACGTCGGGCACTTCGGGCAACGCCTCCAGCGAAGCATGGGCCTTGAGGCCTTGCACGGCGCTCTGGCGCGGGTTCACCGCATAGACGCGGCCGGCATTTCCTTGGTCAAGCAGATAGCGCAGCGGTCGCCCGCCCACCTTGTGCGGGTTGTCCGACGCGCCCACCACGGCCACCGACGCCGGTGCCAACAACGTGTCGAGTGCCGTCATCGTGTGCGCTCCGCGGCCATCGCTTTGATCCGCGCCTTGGCGAGCTTGCCGGTGCCGGTGGCCGGCAGCGCGGTCATGCACACCACCTCGGCCGGGATCTTGTACGGCGCCAGCCGATCGCGCAGAAAGCGCCGCAGCGCCTCGCCGTCGACCCGCTGGCCCGCGAGCGGCTCGACGAAGGCCACCACCTCTTCGTCGCCCGGCACTGCGCGGCCGACCACGGCACACTGCGCGACGCCGGGATAGGCGGCGATGGCGCGCTCGATCTCCGCCGGATACACATTGAAGCCGCCGCGGATGATCATCTCCTTGATGCGGCCGACGATCGCAAGGTCGCCTGCCGGGCCGAACTCGCCGACATCGCCGGTGTGCAACCAGCCTTGGGCATCCACCGCGGCGCGCGTCGTCGCAGCGTCGCGAAAGTAGCCCTTCATCACGTTCGGGCCGCGCACCCAGACCTCGCCGCGCGTGCCGGGCGGTGCCTTGCCGCCGTGCGCATCGCGCAGCTCGACCTCGATGCCGGGGATCGGCCAGCCGGCCGACACACCGGCCGGCGGCGCATGGCCGACGGTGCGCGTGGCCGCGGGCGCCGCTTCGGTCAGGCCGTAGCCCTGGTGCAGCGGCAGCCCGAGCAGCGCCTCGGCCTGCGCCTTGCGCCCGGCATCCACCTGCGACCCGCCGATGTAGGCCAGGCGCAGCCGGTTCGGCTGCAGGCTGCGCCGGCCCTGCAGCGCCCACTCCTGCAATCGCGCGTACATGGCCGGCACGCCCTGGAACACCGTGATGCCGTCGTCGACGATGGCGCGTGCCAGCCGCTCGGCACTGAAGCGCGTGACCAGCTGCAGCGTGGCGCCGGCGCGCAGGCCGCACAGCAGCGCCGAGACCAGGCCGAACGAATGCGACAGCGGCAGCGCGTGGAAGATGAAGTCGTCCTCGCGCAGCACCTGCTGCCGCAGCGAGGCCGCAGTGACGAAACCGAGGTTGGCGTGCGTCAGCATCACGCCCTTGGGCGTGCCGGTGCTGCCGCTGGTGTAGAGCATCAGCGCGACGTCGTCCACCGGCTCGGCCTCGGTGCCCGCGCCGTCGAACGCGGCGAGGTGAACGCCGCACAGGCCCTGCAGCCCGGCCAACGGCGGCGCCGGGCGCGCGCCGGCACGCCGTGCGTGCGCTTGGGCCTCGGGAGAGGAATCGCTCGCATAACAGACCATCCGGGGCTGCGCGTGAGCCAGGATCGCGTCGATCTCGCCGGCCGACATGCGCGCATTCAGCGGCACCGCCCAGGCGCCGGCGCGCATCGCCGCGAGCAGCAGCACGACCACCTCGGCGGTGTTCTCGCCCACGAGCACCACGCGCGCGCCGGGGGTCACACCCGCCGCGCGCAGCGCCAACGCCGCGCCATCGACGCGCCGCGCCAGATCGCCGTATGACAGGCGGGTGCTGTCGAGCACCAGCGCCGGCTTTCCGGCCACGCCCGGCCGGTGCGCCGCTTCTTCAACGATGTGCGCGATGCCCTCGCCGTGCTCGGCCCGATCGGCGCTCACTCGCTCGCGCCTTGCGCCTTGTCGGATTCGTCGCGGTGGCGGATCGCCTCGCGCATCTCGCGCCAGGCGGCGTCGTCGAGATCGGCCAGCTCGGTGAACGAGGCTCCATTCTGGCGGTGGCCCGCGCCGTCGATGGCGATGGTCTCGCCGGTCAGCCACTCGACGCCGTCGGCCATCAGGAACACCGCCAGGTTCTGCAGCTCGCTCATGCGGCCCACGCGGTTCATCGGGTTCTTCACGCTCGAGTCGGTCCACGCCGCCTTGGGGCTCAGCCGCGCGTTGGCGCCTTCGGTGGGAAAGATGCCGGGCGCGATCGCGTTCAGCCGGATGCCGTAGCGCCCCCACTCGATGGCCAGCGACCTGGTCATCACGTCGACGCCGGCCTTGCTCATCGCCGAGGGCACGACGAACGGTGCGCCGGTGCGCACCCAGGTCACGACGATCGAGATCACCGAGCCCTTGTGTCCATCGGCGATCCAGCGCCGGCCCACGTGGTGCGTCACGTAGTAAGTGCCGTGCAGCACGATACCGGCCACGGCGTCGAAGCCGCGCGGCGACACGTCTTGCGTGCGGCTGACGAAGTTGCCGGCCGCGTTGTTGACCAGGCCGTCGAGTGGACCGCCCTCGTCCCAGATGCGCTGCACCATCGCGTCGACGGCAGCGGCGTCGCGGATGTCGAGCGCATGCGTGGCAACCCGCGCGCCGTGCCGCGCGTGCAACGCAGCGGCGGCCTCGTCGAGCACCGGCTTGCGCCGGCCGCACAGCACCAGCTCGGCGCCAAGCTCGGCGTATCTCGATGCGATCTCCAAGCCCAGCCCCGAGCCACCGCCGGTGACGAGGATGCGCTTGCCTTGCAGGAGTGCCGGCTGAAACAAGATGCGCCTGGTGTCGTTTCAGTCGAGCGAGATCTTCTTCGCCTTGATGATCTGGGCCCACTTGGCACTGTCGTCGGTGATGAGGGCGCGAAAGTCCGCCACGCTCATCGGCTCCGGGATGATCAGGCCCACCGCCTCGAAGCTGTCGCGAAATCCCTTGTCGCGCATCGCCGACGCGATCGCGGCGTTGAGGCGGGTCACCGCAGCGTCGGGCGTGCCCTTGGGCACGACGATGCCGAACCAGGTGCTGGCCTCGAAGCGCGGCACGCCCGACTCGGCCACCGTGGGCACGTCGGGCAGCAGTGCCAGCCGCTCGCGACTGGTCACCGCCAGCGCCACCAGCTTGCCGCCCTTGACCAGCGGGCTCGAGGTGGCGATGGAGTCGATGAAGAACTGGGTCTCGCCACCCATCAGCCCGGTGAGCGCGGGTGCGCTGCCCTTGTAGGGCACATGCATCATCTGCGTGCCGGTCTCCAACTGCAGCAGCTCGCCGGCCAGGTGCAGGGTGCTGCCGACACCGGTGGAGGCGAAGGTCACGCGACCGGGTTGCGCCTTGGCCCTGGCCATCACGTCGGCCAGCGTGCGCAGCTCGCCATCGGGGCGCGCCACCAGCACGAGCGGCGTGACCGCCACGCGCGCCACGGGCTGCAGCTGCGTCGCGTCGTAGCCCAGCTTGTTGTGCAGCAGCGGGTTCAGCACCATCGTCGCGGCGGTGGCAAGCAGCAAGGTATGACCATCGGCCGGCGCTGACGCCACCGCCTGCGCGCCGATTCCGCTGTTGGCCCCGGGCTTGTTCTCCACCACCACGGGCTGCCCCAACTCCTTGCGCAGATGCTCGGCCAGCGCGCGGCCCAGCATGTCGGTGCTGCCGCCCGGCGGATACGGGACCACGAGCTTCAGCGGCCGCTCCGGATAGGCCGCCGCGGCGAGGGGCCATGCGGTGCCGAGCGCCAAGGCCGCCGCAAGGACACCTGTCATCAGCCGATGGACCATGGCGCGTCTCCTGCTTCATCTTTACGATGATCAGTTTGCATCGTAGACCTGCCAAACTTCATGAGAACACCTACGGCGCCCTTGTCGCACGCGGATCCAATATCTGATCGTTGATCAGATCATCGGAACGATATGAGCGTTGTCGCGCGCGACGAGGGCCTGCGGCCCGAGACGCCGCTGCCGGCTGCAGGCCGACGGGTGCACCTGTGACCTACAGCCTGCTGCAGGGTCTGCGTGTCGTCGAGAGCTCGGCCTTCGTCGCCGCGCCGCTGGCCGGACTGACGCTGGCGCAGCACGGTGCCGACGTGATCCGCGTGGACATGATCGGCGGCGGCATCGACCACGGCCGCCTGCCGCGCATGCCCGGCGGCCGCAGCCTCTACTGGACCGGGCTCAACAAGGACAAGCGCTCGATCGCCATCGATCTGAAGCGCCCGGAGGGACGCGAGCTGGTGCAGGCGCTGATCTGCGCGCCGGACAGCCACGGCCAAGAAGGCGGCGTGCTGCTGACGAACATCGGCACGCCCTGGCTGGCGCATCGCGTGCTCGCGGCCCGCCGGCCCGACGTGGTCACCTGCACGATCCAGGGCCATGGCGACGGCGGCACCGCAGTGGACTACACGGTGCAGTGCGCGACCGGCTATCCGGCGGTGACCGGCGGCGGCACCGCGCAGCGGCCGGTCAACCAGGTGCTGCCGGCATGGGACATCGCCTGCGCCTTCCACGCGGCCTTCGCGGTGTCCGCCGCGGTCGAACAGCGGCGTCGCTGCGGCACCGGCGCTGAACTGAAGCTCGCGCTGTCGGACCTGGCGTACGCGATGCTGTCGCACCTGGGCGTGCTGGCCGAGGCCGAGCTGCTGCAGCAGCAGCGGCCGTCGATCGGCAACCACGTGTACGGCGCGTTCGGGCGCGACTTCGCCACCGCCGACGGCCGGCGCGTGATGGTGGTGGGCATCTCCAGCGGGCAATGGCGCGCGCTGGTCGACGCCTGCGATGCAGCCCAGGCGGTGGCCGCGCTCGAGGCGAGCACCGGGCTGGACCTGTCCGACGAGGCACAGCGTTTCGAGGCGCGCGACGCGATCGCGGCGCTGCTCGAGCCCTGGTTCGCGGCGCGACCGCACGCCGAGGTGGCACGCGCGCTCGACGCGCACCGCGTCTGCTGGGGCACCTACCGCACGCCGCCCGAGGCGCTGGCCCAAGACCCGAGGCTCGGATTGTCCAACCCGATTTTCGAGCGCATCGCCACGCCCGGCGTCGGTGAGCACCTGGCGGCCGGCGCCGCGTTGCGGCTGTGCGGCGAGCCGCGCACTCCCGTGCGCCCGGCCCCGCTGCTGGGCGCCGACACCGACGAGGTGCTGCACGACGTGCTCGGCCTGGCCGCCGGCGAAGTGGGCCGGCTGCACGATGCCGGCATCGTCGCGGGGCCCGCGCGCGACCCGACCCTCACCGCCCGCTGACGCCGCGGATGAAGGTCTCGAAGGTGCGGCGCGAGAAGCCCATCGGATCCTTGCGCAGCACGTAGCGCGGCGTGTTCTGCGGATTGGTGAGCACGGTGGCCACACCCTGGCAGACGGTCCAGATGCCGAGTGTCGCCTCGCGGCTGCGCGCCATCGAGCCTTCGTGCGCGATGAGGTAGTCGCCCACCGCGGCCTCCAGAAGGCTGTAGGAGCGCGTGGCGGCGTCGTTGAGTTCGGGGTGCAGCGTCTTGTCGGGGATCTCGGGGCCGTGCATCAGGTGATACAGCGCCGGATGCGCGAGCGCGAACTCGACGTAGGCCATCAGCACCGCCATCAAGCGCTCGTCGGGGTCGCGCTTGCCCTTCAAAGCCGCCATGCGGTGGTCGAACAGCTGCCGAAAGCCCTGTGCCGCGATCGCGGCCAGCAGCGCGCTCTTGCTCTCGAAGTGGTGCAGCGGCGCGGTCTGCGTGACGCCCAGACGGCGCGCCACCTCGCGCATCGTCAACGCCTGCGCGCCTTGCGTCTCCAGGATGGCGATGCCCTCGGCGACGAGCTCCTCGCGCAGGTTGCCATGGTGGTACGACGTCTTCTTCGGTCTCGGCGTCACCGGCCGATGTTAGCGGCGCCCACTGCGCGACCTGCCGCGCCCAGACGTCGGGCCCGCGCCTTGCAAGCGGTGGTCTCTTCACGGAGGACAGACGCCATGCTTCAGCACGCTCCGATGTACGCCTACCTGCCGGCCACGGACCTGGCGCGTGCACGGCGCTTCTATGAGGAGCAGCTCGGCTGGCGCCCCATAGATCCGGGACCCCAGGGCGTGACGTATCAGTTTGCCGGCCAGACCGCATGCTTTCTGTACCCCACGCCGAATGCCGGCACGTCGCGGGCGAGCCAGGCTTTCTGGCGCGTGACCGACGTCGATCGCGAGATCGCCGAACTCAAGGCGCGCGGCGTGGTGTTCGAGCCCTATCCGTTGGAGGGCACGCGCAGTCCGAGCGGCGCCATCACCGCCGGCGGCGCCAAGGCCGTGTGGTTCAAGGACAGCGAAGGGAACATCCTGGCCCTCGTGCAACCGGTCTAGTCGCGCTGGCGTCGCAGCGCGCGCGGCGAAAACTTGCGGCAAGGATTACCCGCCGCTGCAAGTCCTACCGGGCGAAGAGCGGTGGCGCGTGAAATGGGCCGCCGAAAAACGGCAATCGCCGTGCCGCGCCTTGGGCACGGAAGGTGCACATCTCGCCCCTGCGCCCGGTGCGCAGCGCGGCGCCTCGGAAAGGATCGGTCATGACGGTCATGGAAAGACCCGCTTCGCTCGAAGCGGACGAGTTGCACACGCTTCTGACGGCGCTGGTGGCGCTGCGCAAGGGCGATGCCGCGGTGCGGCTGCCGTTGCACTGGCCCGGCACCGCAGGGCGCGTGGCCGATGCCTTCAACGACGTGGTGGAACAAAACGCCGCCATGGCCAGCGAGCTGCGCCGGCTGCGCGAGGTGGTGGGTCGGCAGGGCAAGATCAAGCAGCGTGCTTCGCTGCGCGAGGCGCGCGGCTTCTGGGGCGACTCCGTGGAGTCGATCAATTCGCTGATCGACGACCTGGTGCACCCCACCAGCGAGGTGGCGCGCGTGATCGGCGCGGTGGCCCAGGGCGACTTGAGCAAGAGCATGGCGCTCGAGGTCGAGGGCCGGCCGCTGGAGGGCGAGTTCCTGCGCACCGCCGAGACCATCAACAAGATGGTCAACCAGCTCAGCAATTTCTCGGCCGAGGTCACGCGCGTGGCGCGCGAGGTGGGCACCGAGGGCAAGCTCGGTGGCCAGGCCACCGTCAAGGGCGTGGCCGGCACCTGGAAGGACCTCACCGACTCGGTCAACTCGATGGCCGGCAACCTGACCGCGCAGGTGCGCAACATCGCCGACGTGACCACCGCGGTGGCCAAGGGCGACCTCAGCAAGAAGATCGACGTCGACGTCAAGGGCGAGTTCCTGACGCTGAAGAACACCATCAACACGATGGTGGACCAGCTGCGCTCGTTCGCCGCCGAGGTCACGCGCGTGGCACGCGAGGTGGGCACCGAAGGCGCACTCGGCGGGCAGGCGCGCGTGGAAGGTGTGTCGGGCACCTGGAAGGACCTCACCGACTCGGTCAACTCGATGGCCGGCAACCTGACCAGCCAGGTGCGCAACATCGCCGACGTGACCAAGGCGGTGGCCAACGGCGACCTCTCCAAGAAGATCACCGTCGACGTCAAGGGCGAGATCCTGGAGCTGAAGAACATCGTCAACACGATGGTCGACCAGCTGCGCTCGTTCGCCGCCGAGGTCACGCGCGTGGCGCGCGAGGTGGGCACTGACGGCAAGCTCGGCGGCCAGGCCGATGTGCAGGGCGTGGCCGGCACCTGGAAGGACCTCACCGAGAGCGTGAACTTCATGGCCGGCAACCTGACCGCGCAGGTGCGCAACATCGCCGAGGTGACCACCGCGGTGGCCGCCGGCGACCTCTCCAAGAAGATCACCGTCGACGTCAAGGGCGAGATCCTGGAGCTGAAGAACACCATCAACACGATGGTCGACCAGCTGCGTTCGTTCGCCGCCGAGGTCACGCGCGTGGCGCGCGAGGTGGGCACCGAGGGCAAGCTCGGCGGCCAGGCCGACGTGCAGGGCGTGGCCGGCACCTGGAAGGACCTGACCGACAGCGTCAACCTGATGGCCAGCAACCTGACCAGCCAGGTGCGCAACATCGCCGACGTGACCAAGGCGGTGCAGGCGGGCGACCTCTCCAAGAAGATCACCGTCGACGTCAAGGGCGAGATCCTCGAGCTCAAGGCCACCATCAACACGATGGTCGACCAGCTGTCGTCGTTCGCCGCTGAAGTCACGCGCGTGGCGCGCGAGGTCGGCACCGAAGGCCGTCTGGGCGGCCAGGCGCAGGTGCGCGGCGTGTCGGGCACCTGGAAGGACCTCACCGACAACGTGAACTTCATGGCCGGCAACCTGACCAGCCAGGTGCGCGGCATCGCCAAGGTGGTGACCGCCGTGGCCAACGGCGACCTGAAGCAGAAGCTCACCGTGGAGGCCAAGGGCGAGATCGCGGCGCTGGCCGAGACCATCAACAGCATGACCGACACGCTGGCCACGTTCGCCGACCAGGTGACCACGGTGGCGCGCGAGGTCGGCGTGGAAGGCAAGCTCGGCGGCCAGGCCAAGGTGCCGGGCGCGGCCGGCACCTGGAAGGGCCTGACCGAGAACGTCAACGAGCTGGCGGCCAACCTGACGACGCAGGTGCGCGCGATCGCCGAGGTGGCCACCGCGGTGACGCAGGGCGACCTCACGCGCTCGATCACGGTGGAGACGCAGGGCGAAGTGGCGGCCCTGAAGGACACCATCAACGAGATGATCCGCAACCTGAAGGACACCACGCAGAAGAACACCGAGCAGGACTGGCTCAAGACCAATCTGGCCAAGTTCAGCCGCATGCTGCAGGGACAGCGCGACCTGGAGGCGGTGGGCCAGCTGATCCTGTCGGAGCTGGCCCCGGTGGTCGGCGCGCAGCAGGCCGAGTTCTACGTGATGAGCAGCGCCGGCGAAGCGCCGCGCCTGAAGCTGCTGGCCAGCTACGCCTCGGGCGGCCAGAGCGCGCACGGCAAGGCGATCGACCTCGGCCAAGGGCTGGTCGGCCAGTGCGCGCTCGATAAGCGCAAGATCCTGCTGTCGAACACGCCGTCGCAGGCGTTTCGCATCGCGTCGGGCCTGAGCGAGCACGCGGCGCTCGACGTGCTGGTGCTGCCGGTGGTGTTCGAAGGCCACATGCGCGGCGTGCTCGAGCTGGCGTCGCTCGAGCATTTCAACCCGGTGCACGAGGCCTTTCTCGACCAGTTGACCGAATCGATCGGCATCGTGATCAACACCATCGAGGCCAACACCCGCACCGAAGACCTGCTCAAACAGTCGCAGTCGCTGGCCGAGGAGCTGGGCAGCCGGCAGGAGGAGCTGCAGACCACCAACCTCGAGCTGCAGAACAAGGCGCGCCTGCTGGCGCACCAGAACCAGGAGGTCGAGCGCAAGAACGCCGAGGTCGAGCAGGCACGCCAGGCGCTGGAGGAAAAGGCCGAGCAGCTGGCGCTGACGTCCAAGTACAAGAGCGAGTTCCTGGCCAACATGAGCCACGAGCTGCGCACGCCGCTGAACTCGCTGCTGATCCTGTCGGACCAGCTGTGCAAGAACCCCGAGGGCAACCTGTCGGGCAAGCAGGTCGAGTTCGCCAAGACGATCCACAGCTCGGGCAACGACCTGCTGATGCTGATCAACGACATCCTCGACCTGTCGAAGATCGAGTCGGGCACCGTGGCGGTCGATGTCAGCGAGCTGCGCCTGGACGACCTGCACCGCTCGATCGAACGCGGCTTCCGCCACTTTGCCGAATCCAAGCACGTCGGCTTCGTGGTGCAGCTGGAGCAGCCGCTGCCGCGCGTGATGGTCACCGACGTGAAGCGGCTGCAGCAGATCATCAAGAACTTGCTGTCCAACGCCTTCAAGTTCACGCACGTGGGCCAGGTCACGTTCACGATCACCCAGGCCACCAGCGGCTGGTCGGCCGACAACGACGAGCTGAAACGCGCCACCCAGGTGATCGCCTTTTCGGTGGCAGACACCGGCATCGGCATCTCGCCGGAGAAGCAGCAGATCATCTTCGAGGCGTTCCAGCAGGCCGACGGATCGACCTCGCGCAAGTACGGCGGCACCGGCCTCGGCCTGGCGATCAGCCGCGAGCTGTCGCGCCTGCTCGGCGGCGAGATCAAGCTGGTGAGCGCGCCGGGCGAAGGCAGCGTGTTCACGCTGTACCTGCCGCAGAACTACAACCCGCTTCGCGTGGCGCGCCACGGACGCTCAGCGCCGGCCGAGCCGCCTGCCGCACGCAGCGAGCCGGTGCAGCCGCAACCCGCGCTGCCCGCAACCAAGCCGGTGCTGACGCCCTATGCCGAGCCCGACAGTGCGGTGCCGGAGCCGCCGGTGGTGTTTGCCAACACCGCCTCGGACGACCGCGCCGACATCGCCACCGGCGACCGGGTGATGCTGATCGTGGAGAACGAGATCGGATTCGCCAAGGTGATGCTCGAAGCGGCGCGCGCCTGCGGCTTCAAGGGCCTGGTCACCGGCACCGGCGCCAGCGCGCTGACGATGACGCGCGAGTTCCTGCCGAGCGCGATCACGCTCGACATCCACCTGCCCGACATGGAAGGCTGGCGCATCCTCGATCGGCTGAAGAGCGATCTGGTCACGCGCCACATCGCGATCTGCGTGGTGTCCACCGACGATGCGCGCGATCGCGCGCTGCAGTCCGGGGCCATCGGCTTCGTGGCCAAGCCGCTGCAGTCGGCCGACGTGGCGCAGGCGGCGCTGGCGCAGCTCGCCGCTTACGTGGAGCGGCCGGTCAAGCGGCTGGCCGTGGTGATGCCGCCGTCACCGCTGCGCACGCAGCTGATCCAGAGCCTCGACAGCGACGTGGTGCCGGTGGTCGCGGGCAGCGCAGCCGAGGCGCCCGCGACGCTGGCCGATGCCGATTGTGTGCTGGTCGACGACACGATCAGCGGCTTCGGGCCCGAAGACCTGCTCGATGCGATCGCGCAGCGCGGCGGTGTGCTGCAGCTGCCGGTGGTGGTGCATCGCGCCGGCCGCGGCAACGCTCAGCCGTGGAGCCGCAAGCACGGCGTGTTCGGCCAGCGCGAGGCCGAGACGCTGTCCGGCCTGCGCGCACACCTGGCGTTCTGGCTGCACCGCAGTCCGGGCGTGATGTCCGACCCCGACCGCAACGAGATCGAGGCGGCGCTCGACAGCACGCTCGATCTGCGCGGCAAGAAGGCGCTCATCGTCGACGACGACATGCGCAACATCTTCGCGCTGGCCACCGTGCTCGACGAGGTCGGCATGGAGATCGTCTCGGCCGACAACGGCCGCGACGCGATCCGGCTGGTGGAGACCGATCCGGCGATCGACATCGTGCTGATGGACATCATGATGCCGGAGATGGACGGCCTGACGACGATGCGCATGATCCGCAGCCTGCCGCGCGGGCGCGAGCTGCCGCTGGTGGCGGTGACGGCCAAGGCGATGAAGGGCGACCGCCAGAAGTGCATCGAGGCCGGCGCCTGGGACTATCTCTCGAAGCCAGTCGATCCGATGCATCTGCTGAGCGTGCTGCGGGGTTGGCTGTGCCACTGAACGCCGCCCGGCCGCTCCGAAGGGTGAGTGCCGCGGCTCCATGCCCGCCTGCGCGGGCATGGACGGCACGAACGCCCGTCGCGTCCCGCGGCGGGCCGCTCCCCCTCGGGGGGAACGGCCGCAGGCCGAAGGGGGCCACATGAGCGCGGTACGGCCGTTCCGATGGCCGAAGGGGGCCGCATGATCACGCCGACCAAGGCGATCCCGGCGGAGCCGGCCGAGAAGGTCGACATCCTGATCGTCGACGACCTGCAGGAGAAGCTGCTGGTCTTCAAGACGGTGCTCGAGGAGCTGAACCAGAACCTGGTGTTCGTGCGCTCGGGCACCGAGGCGCTGCGCGAGGTGCTGACGCGCGAGTTCGCGGTGATCCTGCTCGACGTGAACATGCCCGACATCGACGGCTTCGAGACCGCCACGCTGATCCGCCGCTACAAGCGCAGCGCGCACACGCCGATCATCTTCATCACCGCTTATGCCGACGAGATGCAGACCGCACGCGGCTACTCGCTGGGTGCGGTCGACTACATCCTGTCGCCGGTGGTGCCCGAGGTGCTGCGCTCCAAGGTGCGCGTGTTCGTCGAGCTGCAGGTGCTGCAGCGGCGCATCGCACGCCAGGCCGATGCGCGCGTGGCGCATGCGGCGGCCGAGGCGGCGCTGTCGGTGGCCGAGGAGTCGACACGACGCTCCACGTTCCTGTCGGAGCTGAGCCACGAGCTGAGCGGACTGCTCGACGTGCGCACCGGCATGCAGCGGCTGCTGGCCATGGTGGTGCCGCGTCTGGCGCAGGACGCGACCGTGGCACTGCTCGACGACGGCGCGCAGGTCGAGCGAGCGGCCAGCTGGCGCGCGGGCGACTCCGCGGCCACCCACCAGACCGGCGACGCCTTGCCGCCTGCCGATCTGGCGCGCATCCGCCAAGCCCTCGAGCCGGCTCCGGCCGACCGCGCGGCCATGCAGCAGGCCTATGCACTGCGCGACGGCGAGCGCGCGCTCGGCGTGCTGTTGCTGCACGGCGAGCCCACGGCGCTCGGGCTGGCCGTGCTCGATGAAGTCGCGGTGCGCGCCGCGATCGCATTCGCCGCCGCGCGGCTGTACCAGAGCCTGCAGGACGAGATCCACGAACGCCGCCACGCGGAGGCGCGTCTGGAGGAAGCCAACAAGCGCAAGGACGAGTTCCTCGCGATGTTGTCGCACGAGTTGCGCAACCCGCTGGCGCCGATCGGCAATGCGGTGGAGATCATCCGCCGCCTCGGCGGGCACGACGCCAAGCTGATGTGGGCCACGGACATCACCGATCGCCAGCTGCGCCAGCTCACGCGCCTGGTCGACGAGCTGCTCGACGTGGCCCGCATCGGCCAGGGCAAGATCGTGCTGCAGAGCGCGGCGCTGGAGCTGACGGCGCTGGTTGCGCAGTGCCTCGACATGCAGCGCTCGGCGCTGGCCGCGCGGCGCCAGACCCTGACGCAGGCGATGCCCGGCACGCCGGTGTGGATCCATGGCGACGCGGCGCGCCTGCAGCAGGTGATCAACAACCTGCTCGCCAACGCCAACAAATACACCCCCGAAGGCGGCAGCGTGCACGTGGCGATCACGCTCGAGCAGCACTTCTGCGTGCTGACGGTGCGCGACGACGGCATGGGCATCGAGCCCGAGCTGCTGCCGCGCGTGTTCGACCTGTTCGAGCAGGGCAAGCGCGCGCTCGATCGCAACCAGGGCGGCCTCGGCGTCGGTCTCACGCTGGTGCAGCGACTGGTCAGGCTGCACGACGGCCGTGTCGAGGCGCACAGCGCCGGCGCCGGCCAGGGCGCGGAGTTTCGCGTCTACCTGCCGTGCCTGCAGGCGCCCGGCCAGCGAGACAGCAGCCACGCCCCCGAACCACAGGCCGCCAGCGCAGTGTGCCGCCGGCTGCTGATCGTGGAAGACAACCCGGACATCGCGGACACCACGGCGACGATGCTGGCCATCGCCGGCCACACGGTGCGCTGCGCGCGCGACGGCGCACAGGCGATCGCCGAAGCGCCGGGCTTTGCTCCCGAGGTGGTGCTGCTCGACGTGGGCCTGCCGGAGCTTGACGGCTACCAGGTGGCGCGACGACTGCGCCAGCTGCCGCAGACCCGGCAGGCGCTGATCATCGGCCTCACCGGCTACGGCATGCCGGCGGATCGCGAGCGCGGTCGCGAAGCCGGTTTTGACCACCACCTGTTGAAGCCGGCCGATCCGGCTCAGTTGCGCCAGCTGATCGAATCCTGGTCGCCGCCGCATTCGACCGAGTCCAAGCCGTCGAACCTGTTCGCGTTCAAGCGGTCTTGATGCGCATGGTGCGCGACAGCAGCGCCACCGGGATCAAACCGACGGCGACGATGGCCAGCGACGGCAGCGCCGCTTCGGCCAGCCGCTCGTCGCGCGCAAAGTTGTAGGCCACCGTGGCCAGCGTGTCGACGCCGAACGGGCGCAGCAACAGCGTGGCGGGCAGCTCCTTCATCACGTCCACGAACACCAGCAGCATGGCCGCCCCTGCGGCCCGGCGCAGCAGCGGACGGTGCACCTCGAACCAGGTGCGCCACAGCCCGGCGCCCAGCAGGCGCGCGCTGTCGTCAATCGCCGCCGGGATGCGCGCGTAGCCCGCCTCGACCGACTGCATCGCCACCGCGCTGAAGCGCACTACGTACGCGTACAACAAGCCGAGCACCGTGGCGGTGAGCCAGATGCCGGCGCCGCTGTCGGGCCAGCGCGCCTGCAGCGCGCCCAGCGGCGCGAGCATGCCCACCGCGATCACCGCACCGGGCAACGCATAACCGAGCGACACCGTGCGCGCGGCCAGGCGCAGCGGTGACAGCGTGGCGCCGCGCTCGGCGCGCAGCACCGCGCCGAACGCCAGTGCAATCACCGCCGCCACCAGCGCCGCCGCGGCGGCAAGCGCAAAGCTGTGCCCGGCCCAGAACACGAAGCGCTGCAGCGGCAGCCCGAACTCGGCCTGCTGCGACTCCTGCCACACGCGCCAGGCCAGCCACGCGCACGGCAGCACGAAGCCGAGCACGATCGGCAGCGCACACAACACCACCAGCGCGGCCGCGCCGCGCGGGCCGGGTTGCAGCAGGCGGGCATCGCCGCCGTGCGTGCTGCCGCTGCGCGACGTGGCAAAGCGCAGGCGCGCTTGAGCGCGCCGCTCGAGCCACAACAGGCACGCCACCACGGCCAGCAACGACGAGGCCAGCTGGGCCGCCGCGATGCCGTCGTTCATCACCAGCCAGGCCTTGTAGATCCCGGTGGTGAAGGTGGTGAGCCCGAAGTACGCACCGACGCCGAAGTCGGCCAGGGTCTCCATCAGCGCCAGCAGCACGCCGGCGGCCAGCGCCGGCCGCGCCAGCGGCAGCGCCACCTCGAACAGCCGGCGCCGCAGCCCGGCGCCCAGCAGCCGCGCCGCCTCCATCAGCGGCGCCGCACGCTCGGCCAGGCTGGCGCGCGCCAGCACGTAGACATAGGGGTACAGCGCCAGCACGAACAGCACGATGGCAAACGGCAGGCTGCGCACATCGGGCCACAGCGCACCTTGCCAACCGAAGGCGGCGCGCAGGCCGGCCTGCACCGGACCGCTCGGCTGCAGCGCGTCGGTGGTGGCATAGGCCAGCACATAGGCCGGCATCGCCAAGGGCAGCAGCAGCGCCCACTCGAACACGCGGCGGCCGGGAAACTGAAACAGGCTCACCGCGGTGGCGGTGGCGCCACCGAGCAGTGCCACGCCGATGCCCACGCCGACGGCGAGCAGGAACGACTGCAGCGCCTGATCGGGCAGCACGGTGTGCCACAGGTGCGTCAGCGTCGCCAGCGCCGCCGCATCGAACCGCACCCAGGCTGCCAGCACACCGAGCACCGGCAGTGCGAGCAGCAGGCCCAGCGCGGTCAGGGTGAACCGCATGACCCAATGCCGCGGGGAGTCACGGGAATGCGAACGAGCATCATTTAGTCACACAGTATCATGCGTCCATGAGTGGGCAGACCGGGTTGCAGCTCGACCAGGTGGGGGTGTGCTACCCGGGTGCCGCCGGCGCCCGCGCCGCCGTCCAGGCCCTGTCCATGACGCTGGCGCGCGGGCAGGTCGGCGTGCTGATCGGCCCGTCGGGCTGTGGCAAGACCACCGTGCTGCGAGCCGTCGCGGGGCTGGAGCACCTGGCCGGTGGCCGCATCGTGCTCGGCGGACAGGTGATGTCGGACGCCGCCAGCGGCGCGCATCTGCCCCCCGAGACACGGCGTGTCGGCATGGTGTTCCAGGACTACGCACTCTTTCCGCACCTGACTGTCGCCGCCAATGTGGCGTTCGGCTTGCGCCAGATCAACCGCAGCGAGGCCGAGTCGCGTGTGCACGAGCTGCTCGACCTGGTGGGGCTGGCGCACACCGCGCAGCGGCTGCCGCACCAGCTCTCGGGCGGCCAGCAGCAGCGCATCGCGCTGGCGCGCGCGCTGGCGCCGCGGCCGCAGTTGCTGCTGCTCGACGAGCCGTTTTCCAGCCTCGACGTCGACCTGCGCGAGCGGCTGGCGCAGGACGTGCGCGCGATCCTCAAGACCACCGGAATCACCGCGCTGTTCGTCACGCACGACCAGCAGGAGGCGTTTGCCCTCGGCGACCGCATCGGCGTGATGCATGCCGGCCGCCTGGAGCAATGGGACGACGCCTACACCCTGTACCACCGGCCGGCGACCCGGTTCGTCGCCGGCTTCATCGGCCACGGAGTGTTCACGCCGGCGCGCATCGAGCCGTCACCGTCGGGTCCGGTGGTCACGACCCCGTTCGGACGCATGAGCGACATGGCCGAATGCCCGCTGCCCGACGCCTACCCCGGGGGCGAGTGTGACCTGCTGCTGCGCGCCGACGACATCGTGCACGACGACGCGTCGCCGGTGAAGGCGCGCATCGAACACAAGTCGTTCCGCGGCTCGGAGTTTCTTTACACGCTGCGCCTGGCCACCGGCGAGCAGGTGCGCTCGCACGTGCCGTCGCACCACGACCACCAGGTGGGCGAATGGATCGGCATCCGACCGGCACTGGATCACGTAGTGACCTTCGAAAGGGCGGCCCCGTAACGCCATGTGCGTTGGGGAAGTCTCGGCCCGCGACCCCGGGGTGCAACTTCCGCCCCGGCCGGCCCTCAAAATTCGACCCTGGCCCTATACTGGGCCGGACTCCACATCACATCAGGCCCCTCGAGGCCAGGCAGGACGACGATGGGTGGCAAACTGAAAGTCGCTGGGTTCATCGCGCTGGGCGCGGTTGCAGGTGCGCTCACCACGATGCAACTGACGGCATTTGCGCGCAACACGCTCGCTCCGCTGCCGCTCGATGAGCTTCAGCAACTGGCCGCCGTGTTCGGCATGGTCAAGAGCGACTATGTCGAGGCGGTCGACGAGAAGAAGCTGATCACCGACGCCATCTCGGGCATGGTGGCCGGCCTCGACCCGCACTCGCAGTACTTCGACAAGAAGAGCTTCAAGGAATTTCGCGAAGGCACGACCGGCCGTTTTGTCGGCGTGGGCATCGAGATCGGCATGGAAGACGGCCTGGTGAAGGTGGTTTCGCCGATCGAGGGCTCGCCCGCCTTCCGCGCCGGCATCAAGGCCGGCGACCTGATCACGCGCATCGACGACACCGCGGTCAAGGGCCTGTCGATGGACCAGGCCGTCAAGCGCATGCGCGGCGAGCCGCAGACCAAGGTCGTGCTCACCGTGTTCCGCAAGGCCGAGAACCGCAGCTTCCCGGTGACCATCACGCGCGAGGAGATCCGCGTGGTGAGCGTGCGCGCCAAGGTCGTCGAGCCCGGTTACGCCTGGGTCCGCGTGAGCCAGTTCCAGGACCGCACGGTCGACGACTTCGTGAAGAAGCTCGACGATCTGTACAAGCAGGATGCCAACCTCAAGGGCCTGGTGCTGGACCTGCGTAACGATCCGGGCGGACTGCTCGAGGGCGCGGTGGCGCTGTCGGCCGCGTTCTTGCCGGCGGACGTGACGGTGGTGTCGACCAACGGCCAGATCGCCGAATCCAAGGCCAGCTTCAAGGCCGCGCCGGAGTACTACATCCGCCGCGGCGGGGCCGACCCGCTGAAGCGCCTGCCGGCCGCCGTGAAATCGGTGCCGCTGGTGGTGCTGGTCAACGAAGGCTCGGCCTCGGCGAGCGAGATCGTGGCCGGCGCGCTGCAGGACCACAAGCGCGCCATCGTGATGGGCGCGCAGACCTTCGGCAAGGGCTCGGTGCAGACCGTGCGCCCGCTGGCCGGCGAAACGGCGCTCAAGATCACCACCGCGCGCTACTACACGCCCAGCGGCCGCTCGATCCAGGCCAAGGGCATCGTGCCCGACGTGTGGCTCGACGAAACCGCCGACGGCAACGTGTTCGCCGCGCTGCGCCTGCGCGAAGCTGACCTCGAGAAGCACCTCGGCAGCCCCGACGAGAAGAAAGACGAGGCACGCGAGAAGGCGCGCGAGGAAGCGCGCAAGCGTCTCGAGGAGCAGCAGGCCAAGTCGCGCGAGCCGATCAAGCCGCTGCCGGAGTTCGGATCGCCGGAAGATTTCCAGCTGATCCAGGCGCTGAACCAGCTCAAGGGCAAGCCGGTTGCCGTGAGCAAGAGCATGGTCGAGCGCAAGGCGGAAGCCAAAGCGAACTGAGCAGGCGCCCGAAGGGCGTAGAAGCTGAAAGGGTCCGCAACGCGGACCCTTTTTCTTCCCCTTTTCACGGATCCTTTTTCACTCCAGCGACAGCGTCAGCGTCTGCACGGCGTCGCGCACCGGCGCCGAGGACTGGATCGTGGTGGCGAGCCCGGACTCGTGCAGCCGGTACAGCGCGGCTCGGCCGATCGTCTGCAGCGGCTGGCCGTCGCGTGTGGCCAGGAGCACATGGCCGCTGCTGCGCCCCGAGACCAGCGCCGTGAGCCAGCGTGCGTGCAGGAAGATGCGCACCCGATCACCCTCGCGCATCGCTTCAACCCAGGCCTTGTGCGGATCCTCGGCGCCGCGCTGCCCCGGCAGCTCCATCGGCACGGTGGGCAGGCTGCCCTCGCCGCCCCAATCGGTCGGCAGCGAGCCCGGCTCGGCCGGGGCCGGCCGTGTGATCTCGATCCCGGCGCTGGCCAGCTGCGAGTCGGCCAGTCCGGTGACGAGCGCATCGACGTCGGCCAACGCGCCTTCGAAGGCCGCGGCCGACACATCGGTGCCGTGCTCGAGCCGGACCAGCGCTGGTTCCAGGTGCGCCGCCAGACGGGCCGCGGCGCTGCCGGTGTGCGATGAGCCCACGGCGGCGAGGCGGTCGACCAGGCGCCACAACGGGTGATCGAACGATGTCAGTGCGGCTGCGTTGGCCTTGGCCGCACGCAACGCCGGCGCGGCCAGGCGCTGCAGCACCAGGCGCATGCTCGCATCGAGCGCCGATTGGTCGGCCACCTGCGCCAGCAAGCGCGGCAGCCACCGATCCGCCGGAGTGCCGGAGCTCGCGAGCTTGCCGATCAGGCGGCGTAGCGCCGCTTCGTCGGGGGCGCTGCGCTCCAACCCGGGCGCGATGCGCAGTTGGTAGGGCAGCGGTTCGACGCCCCAACGCCGCAGCTGTCGCGCATGCTCACGCGTCAACGCCACCATACGATCGGCCAGCGCCTGGCCGACCACGCGCAACGCGAGCAGCCGCGTCGGCCGCGCGGCGCCGATCGCCTGCAAGCTGCGGCTCAACGCGCGCGCCACGACTTCGGGGCGCAGCGGCACGACCTCAGGCTGCACCGACTTGGCGCCCACCGCGGTGGCGCACAACGCTCGAAGTTCGCGCAAGTCGGCCTCGGCCGCGGTGTCGACGAGCTGGATGACGCGCGCGACCTCGATGTCCTCCTCGATCTGCTGGTCGTCCACCAGCGTCAGCTGATCGATCGGCACCGATGGCAGCGCCGCGTCGCCGGCTGCCGGCTCCATTGTTTGGTCGCGCGCGAACTCATCGCGCAGCTGCTGTCGCAACGCAACCGACAGCGCCACCACGAGACCGTGCGGGCCGGGTCGCAGCGCCGGCAGCAGCAATGCCGTCTGTTGGCGATCCCCCGCCACCGCGTTGGTCATTGAAGATCCTTGCAGCTTCTCAAGCGCATGCTGCACCGACTCCGACACGAGCACCGGCACGCTGGCGAGCACGAGGTCGCGCCAGCGTTCGAACAGAGGGCCGGATGCAGTCATCGCGAGGTGCCAATGATAGGCATCGCACGTCACGTTATGCTCGAGCGCATGGACGACGCACAGCTGCTGCGTTACTCGCGCCACATCCTGCTCGACGAGATCGGCATCGAGGGCCAGCAGCGGCTGCTGCGCTCGCGGGCATTGATCGTGGGCGCCGGCGGGCTCGGATCGCCGGCGGCGCTGTACCTCGGCAGCGCCGGCGTCGGCCGCATCACGCTGGTTGACCACGATCGCGTTGATCTGACCAACCTGCAGCGCCAGATTGCGCACAACCTCGCCCGCGTCGGCGCACCCAAGGCCGAGTCGGCCCGCGACGCGATCGCCGCGATCAACCCCGACGTGCAGGTGCACACGCGCGTGCAGCGTGGCGAACCCGACACGCTCGCGCAGTGGGTGGCCGAGGCCGACGTGGTGCTCGATTGCAGCGACAACTTCGCCACGCGCCATGCGGTGAACGCCGCGTGCGTTCGCCACCGCGTGCCGCTGGTGGCCGGCGCGGCGATCCGCTTCGACGGCCAGATCTCGGTGTACGACTCGCGCGACCCGGCCTGCCCCTGCTACGCCTGCGTGTTCCCGCCGGAGGCGGCGTTCGAGGAGGTGCAGTGCTCGACGATGGGCGTGTTCGCGCCGCTGGTCGGCATCATCGGCACCGTGCAGGCCGCCGAGGCGCTGAAGCTGCTCGCCGGGGTCGGTGAATCGCTGGCCGGCCGTCTGCAGATGCTCGACGCGCGCAACATGCAGTGGAGCGAGATGCGGCTGGCGAGGCAGCCGGGATGCAGCGTCTGCGCTGCGTTGCGCAGCCAGGCCTTGCCTCAGTCGGCGCTGGGCCGCTCCCGAGCCGACTGAGGCCCCGGGTCCACTCAGCCCGGGCTCGTGCCACCGGCGTGAATCGGGCGGCCGTCGGCTGACGGCCGGCAACCCCCCAAGAATCGAACCCGCGATCGCAGTGTGTGGGATCGATTCGTTTTGAACCTGCGCAGTAGCATCGATCACTCATCGGGATCACGAAGGAGCCTGTGATGGACGCATCCCGTTTCAGCGACATCGAGCGACGTCGGCCCATCGGGCGCGCGACCGCCTACGGCCTGCTGCTGGCGGTCGCCTGGGTGGCCGGCACGCACGGGCCGATGGCGAACGCCCAGGCCGCCACCGAGGTGCTGACCGGCACGCAGGTCAACGAGGAGCGCCTGCTCCAAGCGCTGACACCGGACCTCGATGGCGTGCGCAAGCGCAACTTGCGCGTCCAGGCTGCGGCGGCCACCATCCCGGCAGCGCTGGACGCGACGCGGCCGAGCGCGTCGCTGCTGATCACGTTTCGCACCAGTTCGTCGGAGCTGACCGACGACGCCAAACAACAGCTCGACGTGGTCGGCGCCGCGCTGAAGAACGCACGCCTGGCCTCGTACAGATTCATCGTCGAAGGGCACGCGGATCCGCGCGGCGACGCGGCCGCGAACCTGGTGTTGTCGCAGCAACGGGCCGGCAGCGTGCGCTCATACCTCGTCAGCGAGCACGGCATCGACCCGATGCGGTTGATCCCGGAAGGCAAGGGCGATCGCGAGGTGCTGAACCGCGCGGTGCCGGCCGCGCCGGAAAACCGGCGCGTCACGCTCATCACGAACGTGCACTGATGCAAGCCGGCCTTTCGGCCGGCCACGTTCACTTGCGCGCGGATGCCGCGGTTTCGTCGACGACCAGCATCGTCGCCCCGTAGGCGGCTGAACAGGCAACCGTCGGCTCACAGACCGGTTCACCGACGAACGGGTTGGGGCCGTCAGCCTTGGCTTTCCACAGTTGCTCGGCCTGCACCAGATCGAATTCCGGAATCGGCTCGTCGGTCTGCCGCAGGCCCGCCTGGCTCAGGTTGCGTTCGTGGCGCGACACCAGCACCACCAGGTGATTGGTGCCGGGCGGTCCGCTGGCAACGATCTCCCAGCTTGGGCGCGGCAGCGCCAACTCGATGTTGGCCTCGATGCGGTGAGCCTTGTCGAGCCGGTTCGGAAACAAGAGATTGAAGTGCCGCTTGTCGGTGCCGCCAGTGAACACGTACACGTAGCCCGGCTCGCTGGACTTGACTCGAAAGCGCATCGAGTCCTTGCCGATCACCAGCGTGAGCTTGTCGACGCTCGCGCCCACGCGGATGCTCGCGTCCGCGCGCTCGACGATGTCCTGCAGCGCTGCGAGCACACCGAACGGCGGCGCGGAGGGCGCTGCGGCGCCGCCGGATGGCATTTGTGTTGCTGCCGCGGTCTCGGTCGGAAGCGTCGTCGTCTGGCCACCCGATGTTTGCGTGCCGCTCGTGCCGCCCGCGAGCGGCGGCGGCACCGTCGCAGCCGGCCGCTGTACCCACCAGCCCACAGCCGCGATCACCGCGAGCGATACGGCCGCCACGGCCCAGCGGCCCCGGTGCGTGATGCGCGGCGGCGGCACGACGCGGGTTGCATGGTAGGCAGCAGCGGCTGCCGGCTCGCCCTCAAGGAACGAAGGGCCGCTCCCGAGTTCCTTGACCCCCACGGGGGGCGGGCCGGGCCGCGGTCCGGCCCTGGGGGCCTTCAGACGCACCTGAGTCGACTTGCTCGCAGCCTCCGATGGCGTCGACCCGAGGCCGATCCCGTCGGCGAGCGGACTGAGCACCGGCACATCGGCCACGAAGCAGCGCCGGAACTCCGCCATCGAAGCCGGGCGCCCCTCGGGCCGCACACTCAGGCCGGCGTCGATCGCCGCGAGAAATCCCGGTGTATACCGGCCGGCGCCGGCAACGGCCGCCGACGTCAAATCGTCGTGGAGCACGCGATCCACCGAGGCCACCGGCGCGTGGCCGGTGATGCAGGCATACAGCACCGCGCTCAGGGCATACACGTCGGTCCATGGGCCTTGCCGCGACGTGATCGAATCGCCGTACTGCTCGATCGGCGCATAGCCGGGTTTCAGGAACACCGTCAACGTGTGGGTCATGTCGCCGATCACGCGGCGCGCGGCCCCAAAGTCGAGCAGCAGCGGCCGCAGCGCCTGCGGCGACGATGCATCGCCACGAGACGACTCGAGCAGCAGCACGTTGTCTGGCGCCACATCGCGATGCAGGCAGCACGGATCGGCGTTGTGCAGCTGCTCCAGCGCGTCGATCAACGGCATCACCAGCGCCAGCAGCCACGCCTGGTCGGGCAACGGGCCGTTCTCGCGCAACCAGCGCTTCAGCGTGACGCCCTTGTACAACGGCATCACCATGTAGGCGGTACCGTTCTCTTCCCAGAAGCGATGCACCTTCACCAGCGACGGATGGTCGAACGACGCCAGCAGCTGCGCCTCGTTGACGAAGCTGCGCAACCCGGTGGCAAAGGTCTCGCGCTGCCAGTCCGACAGCGCCGTCACGCTGTAGTCGGCCGAGCGCGCGGCCAGCGAGGACGGCATGTACTCTTTCAGCGCCACGTTGCGCTGCAACCGCGTGTCGCGCGCCCGATAGACGATGCCGAAGCCACCGAGCCCCAGCACGCCTTCGATCACGAACTCCTGCAGCCGATAGCCCGACGGCAGTGCTGCGCCGACCTTCAGGTCGACGATCGTCCGCTCCTCGTCGGTGTAACGCGAATCCTTCGGCATGGGTCCGGCGGGCCTCCAGGCAGCAATCCGCAAGCATGCCCCAGCCGCGCGGCCCCGTCGATGCGCAGCCGCGCGCATATCGCGGTGGACGTAGCGACTCGCGTGGATGCCGCTCGAGCGCGTCGAGCAGCGGCGCGAGCCACGCGTGCAGTCACGCTTTGTGCGGCGAGTGTCGTGACTACGCGCCGGCGCGTCCTTCAAGCTAGGGATTCAACACCCTTTGTGGTGAACGCCGACGCCCTTTCGCGTCGAGGTAGGGATTCCATGTCTCCTGCGACACGCCGACCCTGTGCACTGACGAAATCGTTGAACCTCTGCGGCCCCTCTTTGCAACCCAGGTCGTGATGCACGTCCTGCCTGCGGGCCGGGCCGCTTCGTCGTCTTCGACTCGAGGAAAGCTCTGATGCCATCACGCCGCTGGACCGCAGCGCGCCGGATCCTCGCTCTCGCGCTGGGCTGCGCCGCCGTGGCCGGACTGCCCGCGATCGCGCAGCCGACGACCGGCGGGTCCGCGACCCCGTCCCAGGCGTCGCTGGTGCTGAACACCGGCAGCCACGTCGGGCCGCTGCGACGCGTCGCCCTCGATCCCTCCGGCCGCACCGCAATCACCGCCTCCGACGACAAGACTGCAATCGTCTGGCAGCTCGACGGCATGCGCGCACGCCACGTGCTGCGCGTGCCGGTGCAAGGCGGCGAGATCGGTCGCCTGTATGGCGCCGCGCGCGATCCGCTCAGCGATCGCGTCGCCATTGCCGGCACCTCGGCAAACCCGGGCGGGCGGCACTTGATCCACATCTTTGACAGCGCCAGCGGCGGCTTCGAGCGCGCCTTCGATGCGCACGGGGGCGACGTCAAGCGCCTGGCCTGGTCAGCCGACGGCCGCTTCATCGCCGCCGTCTATGCGCGCGAGCCGGCCCTGCGTGTGTTTGGCCGTGACGGCGCGCTGTGGTTCGAGCAGCGCCTGCCGGCCGACAGCTACGGGCTCGCGCTCACGGCCGAAGGGCGCATCGCGGTGGCGGCGTTCGACCGGCGCATCCGCTTCTACCGCGTCGGTGCCGAACGCCGCGTCGAGCCCGACGGCGAAGTCGCGACCACGCTCAACGACCCGGTGTCGGTCCAGTTCTCGCCCGACGCGCGCTGGCTCGCGGTGGGCTACTTCTCGCGCGGGGACGAGCGCGGCGTCCAGGGCATGCTGCGCAAGCGCGTCATCGTCGACGTCGTCGATGCGGCCTCGCGCCGGGTCGAGCGGATCTTCGAATTCCGCGATGTCGAGCAGGGCAATCTGATGACCGTCGGCTGGCAGTCCGACGGCAGCGCGCTCTATGCCGGCGGCACCGGCTACGCGCGCCTTGGCGAGTTCCCGATCAAGCGCATCACCTGGCCCGCGGGCGAGGTGAGCAGCTTCGTCGCCGCCACCGACTCGATCCAGGATCTGGCCGCGCTGCCGGACGGCCGCATGGCGTTCGCCAGCTTCGACGGCACGCTGGGCATCGTCCAGGGCGATCGCGTCGTCGCGCGCAGCGACGGCCGTACGCAGCGCGTGATCGATGCCGCCGACCTGCGCATCAGCGCCGATGCGCGCGTCGTCCAATGGCTGAGCGCCGGCGAAACGAGCCCGCGATCGTTCGCGCTCGACCGTCGCCGGCTCGCCGGCGAGGTGCCGGACGTGACCGCGGCCACGCCGCTCGTGCGACCCGGCTTCATCGTCACCGACGTGAGCAACCGCGCCGCGCCTACGGCAAACGGCGCCGCGCCGGCGGTGAACGGCCGCCCGGTGCCGCTGCTGCCCAACGAAACGGCGCGCGCGGCGGCCGTGCTACCCGACCGCTCGGCGGTGATGCTGGGCGCCAGCCGCGCGCTGCGCCGCGTGGGTGCCGATGGCCGCACGCAGTGGACCCGCGAGCAGCAGACGGAGACGCGCGCGGTGCACGTCTCGGCCGATGGCCGGCTGGTCGTGTCGGCCCTGTCCGACGGCACGATCCGCTGGACGCGCGCCGCCGACGGCATGCCGCTGCTGTCGCTGCTCGTGCTGCGCGACGGCCGCTGGGTGCTGTGGACCGACAGCGGGCACTTCGACGCCGGTCCGGGCGCGGAGGACCTGGTGGGCTGGCTCGTGACGCGCCCGGGCGGCGAGCGCGCCGACTACCACGGCGCGTCGCGCCTGCGACAGCGCTTTCTGCGTCCGGACGTGATCGATCAGGTACTCACCCAACTGGACGTGCCGCGCGCGATCGCCGTCGCCGACGAGGCGCGCATCGGGCTCGCGCAGGCGCAGGCACGGGAGGATGACCTGGTCGGCGAGGTGCGCGCATCGCAGCAGCCGGTGGTCGTCGAGCAGGCGGTGCCGGCGGCGCTCACGCTGGCGCAGGCGCCTCCCACGCAGGTGGCGTCGACGACGGTCGAGGTCGAAGTCAAGGTCTACTCAGGAGGGCCGGCCGTCGAGCAGATCCTCACTGCGCGCCTGGACGGCCGGCCCGTGCAGGTGGTGCTCGAGCGCACGCAGGCGCTGCCCAACGGCGAAACGCTGGCGCGGCTGTCGATCCAGCTCGTCCGCGCCGCTGGGCGGCTGCAGATCGCCGCGAAGGGGCCGAACGGCGTCTCGATGCCGGTCGAGTTCGACGTGCGCAGCAGCGCGCCCGCGCTGAGCGAGCGGCCGCGGCCATCGCTTTACGTCGTCGCCGTGGGCGTGTCACGCTATGCGAACCCAGCGATCGACCTGCTGCAGGCAGCGAAGGACGCGCGCGACTTCACGCGCTCGCTCACCGTCCAGGAAGGCGCTTTCTACGAGGCGGTGCATTCGCGCGTGCTCACCGATGGCGCGGCCACGCGTGCGGCCGTGCTCGAGGCACTGGCGTGGCTGCGCCGTGCGCCCGGCCCGAACGACGTCGCGGTGCTGTTCTTCGCCGGCCATGGCGTGGTCGATGCCAACGACACCTACTACTTCCTGCCGCACGACATGCGCGAGTCCAACCTCAAGCGCACCGCGGTGTCGGAGTCGCAGCTGCGCGAGGTGTTGTCCGCGGTGCGCGGCCGCACGCTGTTCTTCGTCGACACCTGCTACGCCAGCCGCGCCATCGGCCGGCTCGAGGCACGCGAGACCACGCGTCTGGTCAACGGCCTGTCGCAGTCGGAGCTGGGCGTGATCGTCTTCTCCGGAAGCGCCGCGCGGCAGGAGTCGCTCGAATCCACCGCCTGGGGCAATGGCGCCTTCACCAAGGCGCTTCTCGACGGGTTGAAGGGGCTGGCCGATGCCAAGCGGCTGGGCTTCGTCACCCACGTTGGCCTCGACGGCTACGTCACACAGGCGGTTCGCGATTTGACGGCTGGACGCCAGACGCCGATGACAGCCGCACCCGTTGGCATCAGCGACTACCCCATCGCCAAGGTGACGACTTCCACCACCTCTGACCCATCGCCTCAGCGGGAAACCACGCCATGACGCTCCTGAGCCCCCACCCGACGGCCCCCGCTTCAATCCCTGTATCGCCATCCGCGCGACGCAGCGCGCCAGCCGGCGCTCGCATCGCCGCGCGCAGGCGTTCCGCTCTTTCACGCGCCCTGCTCGCATGCGCCGCGCTCGTTCTGGTCGCACTCGCGCTCGCCGCCTGCGGCGGCGGGGGCGGCGGCAGCGGCTATGACGGTCCGCCGGTCGTGCTCACGCCGCCGCAGTCGGCCACACGCGTGGTCGGCCAGAGCGCGGTGTTGCGCGTCGAAGCCGTGGGCGACGGGCTGAGTTTCGAGTGGCAACAACGGCACGGCTCGGGTGCGTGGGAGCCCGCCAACGGCACCATGGTCATCGACGCCTTCGGCAGCGAGCTGTCCGTGCCCTCTGTCTCGTTCGAACAGAACGAAACCTACTACCGCGTGCGCATCCAGAACAGCGTCGGACAGGTGACGAGCGACGAAGCGCGGCTGAACGTGGTCTGGGGCGTGGTCGAGACGCTGGAGCCGAACACGGAGTTCTCATTCCTCAACGACGGCGGTTTCGGCGGCGGCGACGACGGCGGCTCAGCCGCGGGCGGCGACGGCGCCGGCGTGGGCGCCGGCGGCGGTCTGGGCAAGACGCTACAGGTGCGCATCGCCCTGGCGCGCACGCTCGACGCCACCGAGCTGGGCAGCGCCCTCACCGGCGCCACCTCGGGCCTGGTGCGCATCAAAGCCGGCCCGGGGACGGCGCCGGCGTTGCTCACGCTCAACGGCACCGACAGCTCGACCTATTTCGACGAGGGCAAAGGCAGCTTGCTGCCGATAGGCCCGGAACAGCAGCTGCACTCGCTGGTGCTCGCGTTCGACCAGCACCTGGGCATCACCACGATCAGCGAGGCCGCATACCGCTACGCGCTGAACCACTTCCTCGTCGATCCGAACCAGGTCCGCGGTGGCGCAACGCCACTGAAGCGCCGAGCAACCGCTGAGGAGCTGACGCGCCTCACGCCGGAGCAGATCGAGCAGGCGCATCAGGCGATCCTGGCCGAGATCAATCGCCAGCTGCCCGCGCGCTACCAGCTCGTGTCGGTGGCCACGCTGCCCACGCCGGTGGACCAGAACTCCGGCCGCGGCACGATCACGAACAACCGCTACGGCATCATGCAGGCGGTCACGGGCGGCCTCGCCTTGGCGGCCGGGCGTTTCAACGGCGCGCTGGATCGGCCCGCGCTGACGATGGCCGCGCAGCTCGCCGACGACCTGACCGACGGCGTCATCGACGGCAGGCGGCTCGATCAGGGATCCGCATTCGAGGGCGGCGGCGCTGCGTACGACCCCTCCACCTTCGCTGCGGACCTGACCGCGGCCGCGGACGCGCAGTTCGAGCAGTACGGCGACGACAGCGTGGTCTCCGCACCGACGATCACCGAGCAGCCGCTGTCAGCGACGATCACCGAGGGCGGCACCGTGACGCTTGTCGTGCGCGCCGGCGGCAGTGCTCTGGCCTACCAGTGGTTCCGCGACGGCGCGGCGATCGAAGGCGCAACGTCGTCGAGCCACACCACGGGCACCGCCGGCACGTACCACGCCGTGGTGAGCAATCCCTCGGGCTCGGTGACGAGCGCCGAAGCCACGGTGACCGTGTCGCCAAACGTGGAAGCGCCGAGCATCACGCGCCAGCCCGCGTCGGCCACGGTGAATGAAGGCGGCAGTGCCACCTTCCGCGTCGAAGCCGCGGGCACCGATCTCGCTTACCAGTGGTTCCGCGCGGGCGAAGCCATTGCCACCGCCACGGCTGCGAGCTTCAGCACCGGAACGGCAGGGACCTACCACGTGGAGGTCAGCAACTCCGCGGGATCGGTGCGCAGCAACAACGCCACGTTGACCGTGACCCTGAATGCGCCGGTGATCACCCAGCAGCCGCAATCGGTGACCATCGCCTCCGGCGAGACGGCCACGCTATCCGTGCAGGCGAGCGGCACGGCGCTGGCCTACCAGTGGTTCTCCGGCAACGCGGCGATCCAGGGCGCGACCGGCTCGAGCTACGCGACCGGCACGGCCGGCAGCTACCGGGTCGAAGTGCGCAACAGCGGCGGCTCGGTGAGCAGCGAGGTGGCCACCGTCACGGTGCTGTCGAAGCCGGCGATCACGCGCCAGCCGGCGTCGGTGACGGTGCCGCAGGGCGGCACCGGAACCTTCAGCGTTGAGGCGACCGGCGGCGGCCTGGCCTACCAGTGGTACGCCACGACACCAGGCGCGGCGGACCAGCCGATCTCGGGTGCGACGTCGGCGAGCTACAGCACCACCACGGCCGGCACCTATTACGTGATCGTCAGCAACCGCGCCGGCGAGGCGCGCAGCAACAACGCCACGCTGTCGTTCGAGAGCAGGCCGGTGATCGACAGCCAGCCGCAGTCAGCGAGCATCAAGGAGGGCGACACCCACGTGTTCTCCGTCAAGGCCAGCGGCTCCGGGCTGAGCTACCAGTGGGAGGTCTTCGCCGGCCAAGCCTGGAGCGTGATCGACAAGGCGACCGGGCCCACCCACAGCACCGGCGTCGCGGGCAGCTACCGCGTCGTCGTGCGCAACAGCGCCGGCTCGGTCACCAGCGAAGCCGCCACGCTCACGGTCACCGAGACCCGGGCGCCCGTGATCACGAAGCAACCCCAGTCGCTGCTCATCAACAGCGGCAGCGGCACCTTCAGCGTGGAGGCCACGGGCTTGAACCTGCAATACCAGTGGTACCAGGCGGTGGGCGAAGAATCGCGCGCCATACCCGGCCAGACCGGCAGCAGCTTCACCACCGGCCAATCCGGCTCGTACTACGTGATCGTGAGCAACAAGGCGGGATCGGCGCGCAGCGAGACGGTCACGCTCAGGCTGGGCTAGGGGGCTGCGAGCCTGGGCGGCAGAAGGCGTGGCTCGCGCCACGCCGAACGCCGGCCCCGCACCCGTCAGCGTCGCCAGAACTCCGGTGTCAGCAGCACGAACAGCGCCAGCAGCTCGAGGCGCCCGAGCATCATCGCCAGCGTGCAGATCCAGGTCTGGAAGTCGCTCAGGCTGCCGTAGTTCACCGCCGGACCCACCTCGCCGAGGCCGGGGCCGATGTTGTTGACGCAGGCCACCACCGCGGTGAACGCGCTCAGCACGTCGAGCCCGCTGAAAAGCATCAACATCGTCAGGCCGACCAGCGTGGCGCCGTACAGCATCATGTAGGCGATCACGCTCTGCATCACGCGTACGCTCACGGTGCCGCCGCCCAGCACCACCGGGTTGACCACGTTGGGGTGCACGATGCGCACCAGCTCGCGGCGCGCCTGCTTGAGCAGCAGCAGCATGCGGATCATCTTGATGCCGCCGCCGGTGGAGCCGGCGCTGGTGGCGAAGCAGCCCAACAGGATCATCAGCAGCGGCGCGAACACCGGCCATTGAGCGTAGTCGTACGACGCATAGCCGGTCGTCGTGGCCACGGAGACCACGTGAAACACCGTGCGGCGAACGGTCTGCGAGAAATCGGCCAGCGGATCGCTGGTCATCAGCACCAGGACGATCAGCGCCGCCGAGCCGGCCAGCACGATGGCGAAAGCGCGCCACTCGATGTCGCGCCACAGGATCCACAGCGAACGCCGCCGCCACGCCACGAAGTACAGCGCGAAGTTCACGCCGGCCAGCAGCATGAACGCCACCGCCACCGCTTCGACGCGCGGCGAGTTCCAGTAGCCGAAGCTGAGGTCGTGCGACGAGAAGCCGCCCAGGCTGACGGTGGTGCACATGTGCATGAAGGCATCGCTCCAGCTCATGCCGGCCCACCGGTAGGCGAAGAAACAGGCGACGGCGAACACGAAGTACACCGTCCACAACCCGCGCGCGGTCTCGGCGATGCGCGGCGTGAGCTTCTGGTCCTTCAACGGACCGGTGACCTCGGTGTGAAAGAGCTGGCTGCCGCCGACGCCCAGCATCGGCAGGATCGCCACCGCCAGCACGATGATGCCCAGGCCGCCCATCAGCTGCAGCAGGCAGCGCCACACGTTGATCGACAGCGGCAGCGCATCGAGTCCGGTGAGCGCCGTGGCGCCGGTGGCGGTGAAGCCCGACATCGCTTCGAAGTAGGCATCGGTCACGCTCAGTCCCGGCACCGCCAGCAGCATCGGAACGGCACCGAAGGCCGGTAGCAGCACCCAGGTGAACGCCACGAGCAGGAAGCCGTCGCGCGGTTGCAGCTCGCGCCGAAAACGCCGCACCGACAGGCTCAGCGCCAGGCCGATGGCGGCCGTGACCGGCGTGGCGACGGCAAACGCTCGCTGCGCCGCATCGCCGCCCGCCACGGCGAAGCCCAACGGCACCAGCATCAGCAAGGCGAACAACGCGATCAGGCGGCCGACCAGCGCGACGACGGCGAGAGCGCCCATTCGTGCCTAGAAGCCGAACACCGCGCTGACCTGGAACAACTTCTCGATGTCACGCACCATGCGCTTGCGCGGCACGAACACGACCACGTGGTCGCCGGTCTGGATCATCGTGTCGTGGTGCGGGAAGATCACCTCGCCGCCGGCGCCGTCGTCGTGCTGGCGCACGATGGCGCCGATCTGCGCGCCTTCCGGCAGATTGATCTCCTCGATGCGGCGGCCCGCCACCTTGCAGGTCTTGCGGTCGCCGCGCACCACCGCCTCCAGCGCCTCGGCGGCTCCGTGGCGCAGGCTGTGCACCGCCTCGATGTCGCCGCGGCGCACGTTGGTGAGCAGCTCGCCGATCACCGCATGCGCCGGCGAGATCGCGATGTCGATCTGCGTGCCCTGCACCAGATCGGCATAGGCCTTGCGGTTGATCAGCGCGAACACGCGCCGCGCGCCGAGCCGCTTGGCCAGCAGGCAGGCCATGATGTTGTCTTCATCGTCGCTGGTCAGTGCGAGAAACAGGTCCATCTCGCCGACGTTCTCGTCGCCCAGCAGATCCTCGTCGGTGCTGTCGCCCTTGAGCACCAGCACGTTGGCCGGCAGCTGTGTCGCCAGGTACTCGCAGCGCTGCGCGTTGGCCTCGATGATCTTCACCTGGTACAGGTCGGAGATCTCGCGCGCCAGGCGCAGGCCCACGCGGCCGCCGCCGGCGATCATCACGCGCTTGACCGGCCGGTCCATCTTGCCCAGCGAGACCAGCGCGCGGCGGATCTGCGTGGTGGCGGCAAGCAGGAACACCTCGTCGCCGGGCTCGATGCGCGTGTGGCCATCGAGCCGGGGCAGCGACGTGTCGCCGCGGTAGATGGCGACGATGCGCATCTCCACATCGGGGATCAGCCGCGGTATCTCCGCCAGGCTGTGCAGGACCAGCGGGCCGCCGGCCGCCGCGCGCACCACCACCATGCTGACCAGGCCCTTGGCGAACTGCATCACCTGCAGCGCCTCGGGGTACTCGACCAGCTTGCGCACGTAAGCGGTCACCGACTGCTCGGGGCAGATCACCTGGTCGACCGCGAAGCCGCTCTTGTCGAGCAGCGCCGTGCCCTCCTCGAACTCCGGCGAGCGGATGCGCGCCACCGTGGTCGGCACGTTGAACACATCGTGCGCCACCTTGCACACCACCAGGTTGGTCTCGTCCTGCGCGGCGCAGGCGATCAGCATGTCGGCGTCGTCGACGCCGGCATCGCGCAGCACCGACGGCTGGATGCCGTTGCCCACCAGGGTGCGCAGGTCGAACCGCTCCTGCAACTCGCGCAGACGCGCCGGGTCGGTGTCGATCACGGTGATGTCGTTGCGCTCGAGCACCAGGCTTTCGGCCACGCTCTGGCCGACCCGGCCGGCGCCGAGGATCACGATCTTCATGCGGGCATTGTGGCGCCGGCGGCGTCCGCACTGCGTGCCGCGTGGCGCGGCAAGGCCCGCTCGACGTCGCCGCGTTGCGGCGCGCCGAGCACGCCGGGCCCGCCCAGGCACTTGAGCGCGGCTGCCGTAGCCGCAAAAGCCACCGCGTTGCGCTCGTCGCGGCCTTCGCCGAGTGCGAGCGCGAGCGCGGCATGGAACACGTCGCCGGCGCCGGTGGTGTCGACCGCCCTCACGCGCGGCACCGGCAGACGTTGCAGCGTGCCGCCGCGGCGGCGCCACCACACCGGCTGTTCGCCGCGCGTGACCATCGCCACCTCGCAGCCGCTGTCGAGCGCGTGCTCCAACGCCGCCTGCACCGACACCCCCGGCGCATAGGCGGCGAGGCCCGGCTCGGAGAACACCGCCCATTGCGCCAGCGGCACCAGGCGCCGCAGATCCGCCACCGGCGCCACGTCGACATCGAGCATCGCGATCACGCGCCGCGCCCGCGCCCAGCGCAGCGCGGCCTCGGCGCCGGCGGCCCAGCGCGGATCGGTGAGCACGACGTCGGCGCCTTCGAGCACCAGCGGGTCGAGTGCGTGGGCACGCACGATCGCGTCGCCGCGGTGGTTGAAGATCTGCCGCTCGCCACGCGCATCGACCACGATGGCCGACACCGAGGTCACTGCACCGGGCACCACCTCGAGCCCGCGATCTTCAATGCCCTCGGCACGCAGCCGATCGCGCAGCATCTGCACGCCGGGCTCGCTGCCCACGCGGCCGATCATGCGCACCGCGGCGCCCAGCCGCGCCGCGGCGATGGCGGCGTTGAACGCCATGCCGCCGGTGCCGGGGCGGTAGGTCAGCGCCGGCGTCTTGGTGGGGCGCAGCGGAAAGGCATCGACCTCGAACACATGGTCGAGCACGGCATGGCCGACGCAGGCGATGCGGATGGTGGGCATCCCCGGAGTATCGGGGATCCGCCGAGGGCGTCCGCCGCGCCCCGGCGATCCTTCAGCGCTGGCGCGCCCGGTACATCATGTCGAGCGTGATGTGCCTGACCTCGAGCTTGCTCTGCTCGATGTGCGCGGCCAGCAGCCGCGTGGCCTCCTCGGCGCGGCGCCGCGTCAGCGCACGCAGGATGCGCGCGTGCTCCTCGTAGGTGAGCGCGATGCGCGGGCGCTTGGTGAAGTCGAGCCTTCGCACGATGCGGATGCGTTCGGTGATCTCCTGATGCACGCGCGCCATCTCGGCGTTGCCGCTGGCGCGCACCAACTCGTTGTGGAACGACTCGTCGAGCCGCCGGACGTCGTCGGGATCCATGTTGCGTTCGGCGGGCGGCACCAGCCACACGTCGGCGAGCGCGCGCAGCTGCGGGCGTTCCTCGATCTGGCACAGCCGCTGCGCGGCGTGGCACTCGAGCAGCACGCGCAGGTCGTAGAGCTGGTCGAACACGTCAAAGTCGAGCGGCGCCACCTGCCAGCCCGACTTGGGAAACACCTGCACAAAGCCCTCGCGCTGCAGCTGCTGCAGCGCCTGGCGCAGCGGCGTGCGGCTGACGCCGGTGGCCTGCGACAGCTCGGCCTCGGAGAATCGATCGCCCGGCATCAGCTCGAAATCGAAGATCGCCTGCTTCACCAGCGCGTAGGCCTGTTCGGCCAGCGTGGCCGACGGCAACGCGACCACACGATCGCTCTTGCGGACGGTGTTGTCGGTCTTCATGCTCCGAGCGATTGTGGCGGATCGATCATGCTGACATGCGCCGACACGATCTTCCAGCCATCCATGAATCGAATCCAGGTCTGGGTCTGCAGGCCGAGCTTGCGCGTGTCGCTGCGCTGGAACTCGCACATCGCCACCGCCATGTCGGGGCCGAAGGCGGTGATGCGCAAGCGGCGGATGTCGCGCGTGAAGTCGGGCGCCGGCGTGGCGGCGCGAAACGCCGCCAGCGCGTCGTAGCCGAGCTGCAGGTCGCCGATGCCGTAGCGTGTGAGCCGGTCGTCGCGCCAGAAGTAGCCGTTCAAAGCGGCCACGTTGTTGTTCATCAGCGCGCGCTCGTAGTCCTGAAACAGCGCCTCGATCTCGCGCCGAACATCGGGGTGGTCGATGTCTTGAGGACTCATGCGATCGACCGCAGGTAGCCGCGCCAGCCGCCGAAGGCGCTGATGTCGCGCGCGCCGCGCAGCGCGTGGGGCTCGCAGATGAAGCCCTTGACCCAGCGGCCGTCTTCCAGCTCGATCGAGCCGAGGCCGAGCGGCGGCGGGATCAGCGCCAGGAACGAGCCCACGTGCTGCGCCGGCATCTCGTAGACCTCGACCTCGATCGCGTGGCCTTCGCGGTCGGCCACGCGCGCCAGGCCGGGCTTGGGCGGCGTGGTGTCGGGCAGCGCATGCAGGCGATAGCTCGGCGCGGTGCGCGTGCGGGCCACGCAGCGCGCGCGCCGCTCCACCAACTGGCCGTGCAAGGGCTGGCCCTCCAGGTGCGCACCGACCACCGCGATAGGCACGGTCGGCTCGCAGCGCGGCATGGCGGCCGGCTGCAACTCGTGCGGCAGCGCCGGTGCAAGGTGTGCGCCGAGCGGCAGGTCAAGCAGCGCCTGCCACTGAGCGCCCAGGCGCAGCAGCGCCGCATCGTGGCCGCCCGGCGCCACGAAGGTCACGCCAAACGGCTGACCGCGCGGCGTGATGGCGGCCGGCAGCGCGAGCGCGCTCCAGCCGAGCAGGTTGACGAAGTTGGTGAAGCGCCCGAGTTCGCTGTTGCGCAGCAGCGGCTCTTCGGCGACCGCGGCGAGCGTGGGCAGCGTGGGTGCGGTCGGCAGCATCAGCACGTCGACGCGTTCCCACAATGCATTGGCCTGGCGCGCCAAAGCACCGAGCCGGTAGCGCCCTTCGAAGGCCTTGGCCGCATCGATCCCGCGCGCGTGCGCGATCACGCGCCGCACGATCGGGTCGAGCGCATCGGGTTGACGCTCGAGCAGGTCTCGTACCACCACGTAGCGCTCGGCCACCCACGGGCCGTCGTACAGCAGCGCAGCGATGTCGTGCAGCACCGCGGTGTCCAACGGCACGATGGCGGCACCAAGCTGGGTGATGCGCTCGAGCTGCTGCGCGAAAGCCGCCACGTAGCCCAGGCTGCCGTCGAGATCCGGTGACTGCGGCACGCCGACGCGCAGGGCCGGTGGAAACGCCGCCGGTCCCGGTGGCGCGGGCGCGACCACGTTGGCCTCGTCGCCGCCTTCGATCAGCGCGAGCACACGCGCGGCATCGGCCGCCGTGAGCGCGAACACCGACACCGTGTCGAGCGTGGCACACGCCGGCACCACGCCGCGCGCGCCGACCAGCCCCGGCGTCGGCTTGCAGCCCACGATGTTGTTGAAGCCCGCCGGCACGCGCCCCGACCCGGCGGTGTCGGTGCCGAGCGCAAACGCGACCAGTCCGCGCGCCACCACCGATGCCGAGCCCGAGCTGGAGCCGCCGCTGACGTAGCGCGGATCGAAGCTGTTGGGCACCGCGCCGTAGGGCGAGCGCGTGCCGACCAGTCCGGTGGCGAACTGGTCGAGGTTGGTCTTGCCGAGCAGCACGGCGCCGGCATCGAGCAGGCGCTGCACGCAGCTGGCGTTGACACCCGCGGTGTACGCATAGGCCGGGCAGGCGGCGGTGGTGGGCAAGCCCTGGACGTCGATGTTGTCCTTTACCGCAAACGGCACGCCGTAGAGTGGCAGCTCGGCCGGCGCGTGGCGCTCCAGGCGCGCCAGCTGCGCGTCGACGAAGGCATCGTCGCAACGCAGGATCCACGCCGGATCGTCGGCGCGCAACGCGGCACGCAGCCGCGCAACCACGTCGCGCGGGCGCAGCCCCTGTGTGTATTCGGCCAGCAGGCCGGCGATCGTGTACACGCCGTTCATGGCAAAACGCGCAGCAGGTGTGCGCTCGGCGCGGCCCAGCCGACGATGCCGCCCTGCGCGACGATCATCTCGATCGTTGCTTGCTTGAACCCGGGGAAATAGCTCTCGGTGCAGTCCTCGAGCAGCAGTGCGTCATAACCGCGGTCATTCGCCTCGCGCATCGAGGTCTGAACGCACACCTCGGTGGTCACGCCGGCCAGCAGCAGGTGCGTGATGCCGCGGCGCAGCAGCTCGTGGTGCAACGAGGTCGAGTAGAACGCGCCCTTGCCCGGCTTGTCGATCACCAGCTCGCCGGGCTGCGGCGCCAGCTCGGGGATGATCTGGTTGCCCGGTTCGCCCCGGATCAGGATGCGTCCCATCGGCCCGACGTCGCCGATGCGCAGCCTGGGCGACCCGCGCTCGCGCTTGGCGCGCGGGCAGTCCGCCAGATCCGGCTCGTGCGATTCGCGCGTGTGCACAACCAGCCCCTTGGCGGCACGCCACGCCGCCAGCACGCGCTGGATGGCCGGCACGATCGCCTGCAGGCGCGTCACGTCGTTGCCCAGCGTCTCGCCGAAGCCGCCGGGCTCGACGAAGTCGCGCTGCATGTCGATGATGACCAGCGCGGTATGCGCCGGATCGAAACGGAATGCGAACGGTCGCGCGCTCAGTTCGATCACGCCGCCATCTCCATCACGCCGGGCGCCGTCGGCATCGCATCGCGTGCGCCGTGCGCCTTGCCGCCCATGTGCGCGCCGAGCGTGCGGCGGTCGGCCTGAGGCGCTGGCGTCTCGTGCACGATGCGCCCTTCGCTGATCACGACGATGCGGTCCGACAGCTCGAGCAGCTCGTCGAGATCCTCGCTGATCAACAGCACCGCCGCGCCGGCGTTGCGCGCCGCCATCAGCCGCGCATGGATCTCGGCCACCGCGGCGAAGTCCAGCCCGAACACCGGGTTGGCCACCAGCAGCAGCCGCGCCTGGCCCGACAACTCGCGCGCCAGCACCGCGCGTTGCACGTTGCCGCCCGAGAGCGTGCGGATCGCCGCGCCCTCACCTTGCGTCTTGACGCCGTACTCCTGGATCAGCTCGCGTGCGCGCTGCGCCACGCGGCCCCAGCGCATCCAGCCCGATTGCGACAGCGGCGCGCGGTCGAAACCGCGCAGCGCCATGTTGCGCGCCACGCTGAGCTCGCCGACGCAGGCGTTGGCCAGCGGCTCCTCCGGCAGGCTGCGCACCGCGTGCCGGTGGTTCTGCGCCCGTGTGGCGGCATAGGGTTGGCCGTCGACCTGCACGTTGCCGCTCTCGGGCGCGCGCTGCCCGGTGAGCGCCTGCATCAACTCACGCTGGCCGTTGCCCGACACGCCGGCCACGCCGACGATCTCACCGGCCCGCACGTCGAGGCGCAAGGCACGCACCGCCTGTTCGCCGCGGTCGCCGAGAACGGTGAGGTCGCGGATCTGCAGCACCGGTGCGCCCTGCGCATTGGGCAGGCGCTGCCAGGCCACCGGGTCGCGCGCCGTGCCGCGCTCGCCCACCATGGCCTCGGCCAGCTTCTCGGCCGTGGTGTCGGCCACGCGCGTGCTGGCCACCAGCTTGCCCCGTCGCAGCACGCTCACGTCGTCGGCGTACGCGGTGACCTCGCGAAACTTGTGCGTGATGAGCACGATGCTGGTGGCGCCGCCGTGTGCACGCTCGCGCAACGCGCCCAGCACTTCGTCGGCCTCTTGCGGCGTGAGCACCGAGGTGGGCTCGTCGAGGATCAGCAGGCGCGGCTTGAGGAACAGCTGCTTCAGGATCTCGAGCTTCTGCTTCTCGCCGGCCGACAGGTCGAGCGGCGTGGCGTCGAGCGGCAGCCTGAACGGCGTGGTGCGCAGGAACGCCTCGAGCTCGCTGCGCGCCGCGCGCCAATCGACCACCAGCGGCACCTGGCCACGCGCCAGCAGCAGGTTCTCGGCCACCGTGAGCCCGGGCACCACGGTGAAGTGCTGGTACACCATGCCGATTCCCAGCGATCGTGCGACGGTGGGCGACGCGATGTCGTGCTCGCGACCGTCGAGCAGCACCGAGCCGCCGTCGGGCCGGTGGTAGCCGACCACGCACTTGACCAGGGTGCTCTTGCCCGCGCCGTTCTCGCCCAGCAGCGCATGCACCGTGCCCGGCCGCACCGCAAGCGACACGCCGTCGAGCGCGGTGAACGCGCCGAAGCGTTTGGTCAGGTTGAAGGTGTCGAGTGCGAGTGCGGTCATGTCAGCGCCGCCCGGCCGCCCGAAGGCGCTGACGCGCCCCCTCGGGGGGCAGCGAACGAAGTGAGCGTGGGGGCTTCTTCATCTCAGGCATTCACCTCGCGCCGGAACACCTCCAGCGCGTGTGCCTTGACGCGCACGAACTCCGGCTCGGCCACGGCCTCGGGCGGGCGCGGACGCGGCATCTCGAAGCTCACCAGCTCGGCGATGCGCGTGGGCCGCCGTGTGAGCAGCAGGATGCGGTCGGCCAGGAACACGGCATCCTCGAGGTCGTGCGAGACGATCACCATGGTCGTGCCGGTGGCCATGTGCGCCTCCTGCAGCTTGGCGCGGATGAACAGGGTCATCTCGAAGTCGAGCGCCGAGAACGGCTCGTCGAGGAACAGCACCTCGGGCTCGGTGGCCAACGAACGCATGATGCACACCGTCTGCATCTGTCCGCCCGAAAGCTCGTACGGGTAGCGCGCGAGATCGAAGCGGATCTCGAACAGCTTGACCAACGCCTCGACCTTGGCTTTGACCTCGGCCTCTTTCATGCCGCCGCGACGCAGCGGATAGGCGATGTTGTCCCACGCCGTGATCCACGGGAACAGCGCGTCGCGGTAGTTCTGGAACACGTAGCCGATCTTGGTGTCCTTCAGCGACTTGCCGTCGAACAGGATCTCGCCGGCATCGAGCGGCACCAGCCCCGCGATCATGTTCATCAGCGTGGACTTGCCGCAGCCGTTGGGGCCGAAGATCGACACGATCTTGCCGCGCGGCAGATCGAGGTTGAAGTTGGTGTACAGCGGCGTGCCGGCAAAGCTCTTGCTGAGCCCGCGCACGGTGACGTGGGTCTTGGGTGCGGCGCGCAGCGTGAGCACGGTGTCCGGTTCACCGGGGACTGCCTGAGGAGGAACTGCGGTGATGGGAAGTGCGCCGCTCATGGATGTTGTTCCCTGGTTCGTGCCGCGATTGAGCGAGCAAAGCCGCGGTCGGGTATGCGCCGGCGCTCGGCTGCAGCGGTCGGCCTGCGGCCGACTCCCCTGCGGTCCTCGATCGCATGGCCCGCGTCGAAACTCCCTTCACTCCCTTCGGTCGTTCCGGTCAAACAGTCGACGCGAGTCAGAAGTGGAAGCGCGCGCTGCGCGCGCGCGGCCATGCGCTCTGCGGTCCTCGGCGCCGCAGATGTCGCTGCCGACGCACACCCGGCCCCGGCTTTGCCAGCACCACTGAGGTATTCCACGATGCACACCACGAGCGGTGCTGCGCGGTGGGCGGTATCCGGGGTGGGCGACTTGTGGCGCGGCGAGGAGCGCAGCGGCGCAAGGGGAAGTCCGGCGCCGCCAGGCGCCGGACCGGCGAGAAGCCATGATGCAGCGGCGCGTTCAGCGCCGCTTGCGAGCGGCATCGCAGCCGCCCTTGTGCCGCGAGCACCGCAGCGAAGTCGGCGCGCAGCGCCGACCGCGACAGTAGGAGCCCACCCCGGGTACCGCCCGCCGCGCCGCGCTGCACCCTCGCAAGCGTTCATGCCTTCCCACTCCAATGAATCAGCTTCTTCTCGCCGAGCAGGAACAGCAGGTTCAACAGATAACCCAACGCCCCGGTCACCAGGATCGAGCAGTACATCTCCTTCACGTTGAACACCTGCTGCGCGTCGATGATGCGGTGGCCCAGGCCGCTCTCGGAGCCGATGAACATCTCGGCCACGATCACGATCACCAGTGCCATCGACACCGCGCTGCGCAGGCCGACAAAGGTCTGTGCCAGGCTCTCCATCAGCATCACGTCCTTGAACACGTGCCACTTGGACACGCCCATGATCTGGGCCGCCATCACGCGCGTCTTCTTGGCGTGCATCACGCCGTAGGCACTGTTGAACAGCACGATCAGCATCGCGCCGAAGCTGGCAATCGCGATCTTGTTGATGTCGGTGATGCCGAAGATCAGCAGGAACAGCGGGATCAGCGCAGAGCTCGGCGTGGAGCGGAAGAAGTCGATCAGGAACTCCACGCTGCGGTAGGCCGCCTCCGAGCTGCCCAGCATCACGCCCAGCGGCACGCCGATCACCACCGCGATGCCGAACGAGCACAGCGTGCGGAAGATCGTGGCCCACAGGTCGGGAAAGATGTGCCCGCTGGCGAACACGCCGGCCATGTGCGCCAGCGTGTCGCTCGGCGGCGGCAGCAGCACCGGCTTGACGAACTGGGCACTGATCAGCAGCTGCCACAGCGCAAACAGCAGCAGCGGCCCGATCAGCGGCAGCCAACGCCGATTCCACACCTGGCTCATCGCGGCCTGCATGGCGTCAGCCCGTGTAGAGCAGCGACTTCACGTCGAGCTTCTTGGTGAAGATCTTGCGTTCGGTGAACACGTCGAAGAACTTCTGGAAGTAGCCCACGTCGCTGGCGCTGAACTCGTTGTAGAGCGTGAAGCCCGACAGCGGCACCTCCTTGACCAACGCCGGTTCGATCGCGGTGAAGCCGTCCATGTGGTTGCGCGCCTCATCAGGGTTCTTGCGCACCCAGTCCACCGCCTTGGCATACGCAGCGATGTACCTCTTGGCCAGCTCGGGCTTGTCCTTGATGAACGCCGTGGTCACGCTGGCCGAGCCGCCGAACCACGGCGCATCGGGATCGCCGAGCACGTACTTGGCGATCACGCCCGGCTCGAGCACGCGCGTGAGGCCCTTCAATCGGCCTGCGGTGCCGGTGGGCTCGAGCGTATAAGCGGCATCGACCTGCCCCGCGGCGAGCGCCGGCACGTGCTGGCCGATCGGCAGCTCGGTCACCTGTGGATTCGCAATGCCGTTCTTCTCGAGGATGACCTTTGCCAAGGTGACGTTCTGGATGCCGGGACCCGAGCAGACCTTCTTGCCCGCCAGCTCGGCGATGCTCGAGACCTTGGAGTCCTTCGGCACCACGAACTCGTCGAGCACCAGCTTGCGGTTGCTCGGGTTGCTGCAGATGATCTTGAACAGGTTGGGGCTGGTGATCTCGGCCAGCGCCAGCGCGGCCGACGCGGTGCCGTTGGCCGAGCCGTGGATGCGGCCGGAAATCATCGCTTCGGCCACCTGCTGCGCGCTGGCGAACTTGGCGCCTTCGACCTGCAGCCCCGCTTCCTTGAAGATGCCGCGCTCGAGCCCGGCATACAGCGGCAGGCCCGATGCGATCGGCCAGAAGCCGATCAGGATCTTGTCGTCGGCCGCCAGCGACTTGCGCGACAGGCCGAGCAGCGCGGCGCTCGCAAGGCCAGCGCGCAGCAGACGGCGGCGCTGTTGCACCAGCGGGTGCTTCTTGTGATGAACGATGGTCATGCTGCCGCCCCTCCTGCGGTTGCGAAGGCCTTCAAGGCCTCGATCACTTGCTTGGACTCGGAGACGGCACCGAACACGCCGCCCTGCATCTGGATCATCTTGAACGCCGCCGCGTGGTTGCCGGCATCGGTGGCGCCGGTGCAGTCGGTCAGCATCACGCATTCGAAGCCGCGGTCGTTGGCCTCGCGCATCGTGGTGTGCACGCACACGTCGGTGGTGATGCCGGTGAGGATCAGGTTGCGGATCCCGCGCGTGTGCAGGATCAGCTCCAGATCGGTGGCACAGAACGAGCCCTTGCCGGGCTTGTCGATGATCGGCTCGCCGGCGACCGGATACAGATCGGGGATGATGTCCCACCCGGGCTCGCCGCGCACCAGGATGCGGCCGCACGGCCCGGGGTCGCCGATGCCGGCGCCGATCTGCCGCGAGCGCCAGCGCTTGTTGGCCGGCAGGTCCGACAGATCGGGCCGATGCCCCTCGCGCGTGTGGATCACGTGCATGCCGACGCGCCGCGCTTCAGCGAGCAAGGCCTTGATCGGCTCGATCGGCGCACGCGTCATCGACAGGTCGTAGCCCATCTTGTCGACGTAGCCGCCGACGCCGCAGAAGTCGGTCTGCATGTCAATGATGACGAGCGCGCTGTTCTTCGGCGTGAAGTCGCCGTCGTACGGCCATGCATAAGGCGTGGAAGCAATGGTCGCCATTCAAGCCACCTTCTTGATCGGTTGTTCGGGCCCCGCATACGGCCGCGTCGGTGCCGTGAAGCCGCACGACGTGCCATCGGTCACCTGCACGCTCGCCTCCCACGGCAGCCGGTAGCGCCCGTTGACCATGTCGTGCATGAACGTGTAGGGGCAGTCCATCGCGCCGCCCTTCACCGCCACATAGCCGCGGTGGTAGAGCTGGTAGATGTTGTTTTCCACCCCCCAGCCGGCGCGCGCCTCGCGCACGAGATCGGGGCGGATCTCGGCCGTGATGATCTCGTCGGGACGCCCGCCACCCGCGACCATCACGGTGCCGTCGAACGAGCACACCATGCCCTCGCCCATCGAGTCGAACGTGCCGTCCGATCCGCACAGGCACACGCTGGCGGTGTAGGCCAGGTTCTGGAACGCGTTGGACTGGTTGGTGATCTGCCACGCGTGGCGGATCGGCGCGGTGTAGCCAGCGGTGCGCACGATCAGCTCGGCGCCCTTGTACGCAGCCTCGCGCGCCACCTCGGGAAACATGCCGTCGTGGCAGATGATCAGCCCGAGCTTCACGCCCTTGGGGCCGTCGCACACCGGTATGCCGAGGTTGCCCGGCTCCCACGGCTCCACCGGCACCCATGGATGCAGCTTGCGGTAGTACAGCTGGATCTGCCCGCGGTGGTCGATGATCAGCCCGCTGTTGTACGGATTGCCCGACGGGTTCTTCTCCATGATCGAGAAGCAACCCCAGATCCCGTGCTCGACGCAGGCCGCCTTGAACGCCGCGACCTCGGGGCCGTCGAGCGACACCATCAGCTCCGGCGCCGTGCTCATCGACAGGCCGTGCAGCGCGTACTCGGGGAACACGACGAGATCCATCGTGTTCAGATTGCGCCTGGCCTTGCCGACGAGGTCGCATATGCGTTTGGTTTGTGCTTGGAGCTGAGCGGGTGTTTCAACGACGGGCAGTTGAAGCTGAACGAGTCCGACGACGACGCCGTTCGCTGACTTGTTGAGGCCACCGAGTCCGCTCATGTGCTTTGCTCCTTCGTGCTGAGGGTTGAGCGAGCAAAGCCGCGGCCGGGTATGCGCCGGCGCTCGGCTGCGGCGGCCGGCCTGCGGCCGGCTCCCCTCCGGTCCTCGATCGCATGGCCCGCGTCGAAACTCGCTTCACTCACTTCGTTCGTTGCGCTCGAACAATCGACGCGAGTCAGATGTTGAAGCGCGCGCTGCGCGCGCGCGGCCATGCGCTCTGCGGTCCTCGGCGCCGCAGATGTCGCTGCCGGCGCACACCCGACCACGGCTTTGCCGCACCACCGGGGTATTCTTCGAGGAACACCACGAGCGGTGCTGCGCGGTGGGCGGTACCCGGGGTGGGCGACTTGTGGGGCGGCGAGGAGCGCAGCAGCGCGAGGGGAAGTCCGGCGCGCTTTGAGCGCCGGACCGGCGAGAAGCCATGAAGCAGCGGCCCGTCCAGGGCCGCTTGCGAGCGGCATCGCAGCCGCCCTCGTGATGCGAGCACCGCAGCGCAGTCGGCCCGCAGGGCCGACCGACCCAGCAGGAGCCCGCCCCGGGTACCGCCCGCCGCGCCGCGCCAACCCATCGCATAGAAGACTCATCGCGACACACCCAACTCAAGAGGCGCACCCTTCAGCGCACGCCGCGGCGAACAGGTGATCACGAGAATCGCCAGCGTCAACACGTAAGGCATCGCATTGAACAGGTAGTAGCCACCGCTCACGCCCACCGACTGCAACGCAGGACCGATCGCACCCGCGCCGCCAAACAACAAAGCAGCCCACAAGCACCGCACCGGGCTCCAGCGCGCAAAGATCACCAGCGCCACCGCAATCAATCCTTGGCCCGAGCTGAGACCTTCGTTCCAGCTACCGGGGTAGTACAGCGACAACGACGCCCCGCCCAATCCAGCGATGAAGCCGCCAGCTGTCGTCGCCGCGACGCGCACGCCGTTGGCCGAATAACCGAGCGCCTTGGCCGCATCGCTGGAATCTCCGGCCATGCGCACCACCAATCCCCAACGCGTGTTCTTCAGCCCCCACGCGATCAGCACCGCCAGCAGCACGCCGATCGGAAACAGCGCGTTGATCGCCAACGCCGCCTGCACTTGCGACGAGTCGCTCCAGCCGCCGAGCGGAATCGACGGGATCTGCGCCGCCTGCGGTTGGATCAGCGGCTTGCCAAGATAGAACGCGAGGCCCGAGCCGAGCAGCATCAACGCGATGCCGGTGGCGATGTCGCTGACGCGCGGCAGCGAGCACAACAGGCCGTGCAACAACGCGAGCAACGCACCGCTGGCGCCGGCGGCCATCACGCCAATCCACGGCGAGCCGGAGAGGTAAGACGCGCCAAAGCCGCACATCGCCGAGAACACCAGCACGCCTTCGAGCCCGAGGTTGATGCGACCGGACTTCTCGGTGAGGCACTCGCCCAGGCTCACGAACAGGAACGGCGTGCCCACGCGCACCGCGCCGCCCACGATGGCCAGCATCACGTCGAACCAGGCACCCCCGCTCACGATGGATTTCCGGCCGTCACCGGGCGCAACACGAGCGGCACTCGCGGCCACAACAGCTCGAACAGCCGCCCGCGCAGCGCCTCGGCGGCGAGGATCAGCACGAACGCGAAGCCCTGCAGCACCAGCACCGATGCATCGGGCAGGCCGAGGCGCCGCTGCAGCAAGCTGCCCGCGGCCGCAAAGCCGCCGAACAACAGCGCCACCGGCGGAATCGCCCATGGGTTGTGGCGCGCGACGAACGAAACCAGGATCCCGGTGTAGCCCAGGCCCGCGATCACGGATGCATTGGCGGATGTGTGCACCGCGGCCACCTCGATCGCTCCGGCCAGGCCCGCGCAGGCGCCGCCGAGCGCACAGGCCAGCACGATCAGCCGATCGGTCGGCAGGCCCACCAGCCGCGCGGTGCGCGCATTGCCGCCCACCACGCGCAGCGCGAAGCCCGGCGCGGTGAAGCTCAGCCAAACGCCGGCGGCGATGCAGGCGACGAGGCCGAACACCAGGCCCCAATGCACCTCGGCCAACAAGCCGTCGGTCGTGATGGCGCCGATGCGCAGGCTGTCAGCCAGCGCGTGCGTCGACGGCTTGTTCAGGCTCGCCGGGTCGCGCAGCGGCCCTTCGACGAAGTGCTTGAACAGCGCGATCGCGATGTAGCCGAGCAGCAGACTGGAGATGGTCTCGTTGACGCCACGCCATTGGCGCAGCACACCGGCCAGCGCGAGCCACAGCGAACCGAAGAGTGCGCCGGCCAGCAGCACGAGCGCGCTGCCCTCTGCACCGCCGAGCGCCGGCAGCGCATACGGCAGCGCCGCGCAGCCGAGCGCACCGAGCACCAGCGCGCCCTCGCCGCCGATCACCACCAGCCCGGCACGCGCCGGCAGCGCCACCGCCAGCGCGGTGAGCATCAGCGGCGCGGCGCGCTGCAGCGTGTTCTGCCACGAGAAAGTGTCGCCGAACGCGCCCTTGAACAGCAGCGCCCACGCCTCCAGCGGACTGGCGCCGCCCACCGCGACCCACACGCCGAACAGCAGCAGCGCGCCGGCCAGCGCCAGCAGCGGCAGCACGACGGCTTCGATCGCGGAGCGCATGGGCGCCGGTGCCGCTCTCGACTCAGACCTTGCCGACGACGCCTTCGACCAGGTAGTTCATCGACTCCAGCTCGATGTCGGTCTGCTTGAAGACCTTGCCGGCGGCGATCACTTCCTTGCCGGTGTTGTCCTTCAGCGGGCCCTTGAAGATGTCAAACGCGCCCTTGACCATGGCGGCGCGCACGTCCTCGGCGTTCTTCTTGGCGGCGTCGGTCACCATCGAGCCGTAGGGCGAGCTCTTGACGAAGCCGTCTTTCAGGCCGCCGCGCACGAAGTTGGGATGCGGCTTGCCGCTCTGCGCCGCCTCGATGATGGTCTTGTACGCGGTGACCCAGTTCCACTCCGCTCCGGTGAGGTAGGCGTTGGGCGCCAGCTTGGCCTGGCTGGCGTGGTAGCCGCACACCATCTTGCCGCGCTTGGCCGCGGTCTCCACCACGACCTTGGGCCCGTCCACGTGCATCGTGAACACGTCGACGCCCTGGTCGGCCAGGCTGTTGGTGGCCTCGGCTTCCTTCACCGGCATGCTCCAGTCGCCGGTGAAGATCACCGTGGTCGTGATGTCGGGCTTGACCGACTTGGCACCGAGCGTGAAGGCGTTGATGTTGCGCAGCACCTGCGGGATCGGCTTGGCGGCCACGAAACCGAGCTTCTTGCTCTTGGTCATGTGGCCGGCGACCACGCCGTTCAAGTACTGGGCCTCGTCGATGTAGCCGAAGTAGCTGCCCACGCTTTTTGGGTGCTTGGCTTCGTTCCACAGGCCGCCGCAATGCGCAAAGCGCACCGCCGGGTTCTTAGGTGCCACGGCGAGGATGTGCGGATCGAAATAGCCGAACGAGGTGGGAAACAGCAGCGCCGCGCCGTCCTGCGCGATCATGCCCTGCATCGTCTTCTGCACCGCGGCGGTCTCGGGCACGTTCTCTTCTTCGACCACCTTGACGCCGCTGAGCTTCTTGATCTGCGCCGCCGCCTCGGCCTGCGCCTGGTTGTAGCCGTAGTCGTCGCGCGGGCCGACGTAGATGAAGCCCACGGTGATCGGCTTCTGCGCGTATGCGCTCAAGCCGAATGCGCCGGCGGCGCCGGCACCGAGAAGTTGGATCAGTTGGCGGCGGTTGTGCAGATGCGATGTCATGCGGGGTTCTCCTCGAGGCGATGAAGCGGGCGGCAACGGGTGGCGCAAGCGCGGCCGCTCGGGCGGCCGCGAACTGATGTACGAACTGGTATACAAGCAAGCCACAGACCAGCTCGGAAGGGCGCGGCGGCCTGCTTTCGGCACCAGCAAGCGGCACCGGCAAGCGATGCGGCGCCCCGAAGCGATGCGCGCTGCGCTAGGCTGGTGCCGCGGCGGCGGTGACGCCGGACCGATCGAAGGTTTGCCCGATCAGCGCTTCACTGCCAGCCAGGTGGCGATGGTGGCCAGCGCCGAGCACACCATGCAGCCCCACACCACGAGCTCGTAGCTGCCCGAGGCGTCGAAGATGCGCCCGGCAAGCCATGGCCCCGCCAGGTTGCCGATCGCGGCGCCGCTGTACAGCGTGCCGATGATCGACGACACCGCGCGCGCACCGAACAGGTCCATGCACAGCGCCGGCATCAGCGACACGATGCCGCCGTAGCTGGTGCCCATCCACAGCGCGAACAGCGCGAGCGCGAGGTAGCCATCGGCCAGCGCCCACAGGATGAACGATGCACCGAGCGAGGCCTGCGCGAGCACCAGCGTGACCGGACGCCCAACCCGATCGGCCAGCGCACCGATCGCAAAACGCCCGGTCAGGCTGCCGATGCCGATCAGGCCCACCAGGCCGACCGCACGCGCATCGGGCACGCCGAGGTCGCGCGCCGCGGCCGACAGGTGCGCGAACGGGATGAACATGCTGAACGCGCCGAAGCCGCACATCACGTACATCCAGATGAACGCGCGGCTGGTCAGCGCCTCTTTCAGCGGCGTGCCCGGCACCGTGCCGTCGGCGCGCTTGGCCGCCGCCGGCGCGCGCCGGAGCATCAGCGCGGCCGTGAAGCCGACCAGCACCGTGCCGAGCGCGATCGCCATCAGCGCGCCGCGCCATTGCCAGAGCGCGATCGCCGCCGCCGCGAGCAGCGGCACCACCAGCGTGCCCGCGCCGATGCCGGCGCTGGCGATGCCGGCGGCCAGGCCGCGCCGCCGCGTGAACCAGGGCTGCACCGTGCCGATGGCCGGTGTGTAGACCAGCGCGATGCCCAGGCCGACGCCGACGCCGTAGGCGAGCGTCACCTCCCACATCGAGCGCGCCAGGCTGGCACCGACCAGGCCGAGCGCGATGCACAACATGCCGGCGCCGGTGACCAGGCGCGGCCCGAGCCGGTCGGACAACATGCCGCCGAAGGCGCCGAGCGCAAAGTAGATCAGCCCGCACAGCCCGAACACCAGCGACACGTCGGCGCGCTGCGCGCTGAACTCGCGTGCGAACGGCTCGAAGAACGCGGCAAACGAATACGCCACACCGAAGATCACGCCGAGCGCGACGAACGTGGCCCACACCACCACCCAGCCGTAGCGCGGCTCGTCGGCGAGCGTCGCGGCAGCGCTCGCCGCCCGGTCGACGCTCAAGACGGAAAGTCCTCCGGCTTCAGCTCGATCGGCTGGCCGTGCGGCGTGCGGTCGGCCGCATGGTCCCAGGCCAACGCGGTGCGCTGCAGCTCGGCAAGCGACGCAGCGCCCTTTTTCGCCACCAAGGCTTCGAGTGCGGCGAGCCAGTGGTGGTAGTAGGTGTCGCCCCGGTCGGCCTCGCCGCGGGCCTTGGCGGCGGCGATCTGCTCGGCCAATGCATCGGCCCATTCGCGCCAGGTGAACAGGCCGCGTTCGTGCAGCTTGACGGCGAGCGCGAACGCATGCGCCTCCCACGGCTCGCGGAACGCCGGGGTGTCGTCGCGCAGAAGCCCCTGGGCGGCCACGCCTTCCCCATTTGCGGCGGTCACGCCTTCCCCATTTGCGGCGGTCACGCCTTCTCCATGTACGGCTCCCAGGCGTCCACCGACACGCGCACGCCGGGCTGCGCATCGGGCCACAGGTCGCGCGCGTCGAAGCTCACCGTATACAGCCAGTGCGGCATCTCGCCGCGGCCAGTGGCATGCGCGTCGGCGAACACGTGCACACCGTGCACGCGCTCAATCATGCCGCGCCGGCCGCGCGCGTAACGCGGCAGCCGCGTGTGGTGCGGCACCTCGCCGGCGAACATGCGCACCGCGTCGCCGACTTTGAAGCGTGCCTTCGTGGTGGCGGCGCGTTCGGTGCTCGCTCCCTTGGCCAGCACCGCGGGCACGTCGGCGGCCTTCAGCGTGCGCGGCAACTCCCGCGCCGCGTGCAACGACCGGCCGGCGCGCAGCTCGTCGCGCGCCACCAGCGCATGCGCGGCCAGCAGTTTGAGCAGCGCCTCGAACCAGATCTCGTAGTACGTGAGGCGGGCATACGCCGGCAGCGATTCGCGCGCCGCGCGGCTCATGTCGATGTTCCACAGGCCGGTGGCGCCCATCGCCAGCGTCATCGCCAGCACGCGCGGCTCCCAGGGGGCATGGAAACGCTCGTCCTCGGGCTCGTTGACGATCGGGCCGAAGCCGGTCTGGCCGCCGAGGTCGGCGTGCGTGACGTGGCTCATCGCGACTGCCCTGGTGCGCGCGGCAGCCCGGTGCCGATCATCGAATCGCGCGTCACCAGCGCGGCGAGCTCGTCTTCGCTCAGGCCCTCGGTGCCTTCCGGGCGCATCGGCAGCACGAGGTAGCGCACCTCGGCGGTGGAATCCCACACGCGGATCGCCGTACCCTCGGGCAGCGTAACGCCAAACTCGGCCAGCACGCCGCGCGGGTCGCGCACCACGCGCGAGCGGTACGGCGCACTCTTGTACCAGGTGGGCGGCAGCCCGAGCACCGGCCACGGATAACAGCTGCACAAGGTGCACACCACCATGTGGTGCTGCGCCGTCGTGTTCTCCAGCACCACCATGTGCTCGCCCTGTCGGCCTTGGTAGCCGAGCGATGCGATCGCCGCGGTGGCGTCGCGCAGCAGCCACTGCTTGAACGCTGCGTCGGTCCAGGCGCGCGCCACCACACGCGCGCCGTTGCGCGGGCCGACCTGGGTCTGGTAGGTGTCGATCAGCACGTCGAGCGCGGCCGGATCGATGTAGCCTTTTTCACCCAGCACGGTCTCGAGCGCGCGCACGCGCAGCTCCATCGGCGAGAGCTCGCTGTGGTCGTGGGGGTGATCGTGCGAATGCGCGCTCATCGGATGCCCAGCGCCAAGCGATCGGCATGCTGCGTGTCGAAGCAAAGCGCGGCCCAGCGCTGCCGGCGCAGCCGGGCCACGCCGAGCAGCACGCCCACGGTGATCAGCGGCTCGAGCGCCACCACCGCGAGATACGACGCCGCAAAGCGCGCCCACTCGCCCCACGGCGTGGCCACCTCGCCGATCGACAGCCAGAAGCCCACCATCACGGTCACGCCGGCGTAGTAGGCAGCGTCGAGCCTGAGCACCGCGCCCAGGTTCACGCGCGCCAGCCGCCGGCCGAAGGCGGCGTGCACGGCCAGCAACGGCAGCGCCAGCGACAGCGTGTTGACCGCCAGGTGCGGCAGATCGGCTGGCTCGAACAGCAGGCCCTGCAGCACGAGCCCGAGCGCAAAGCCGAGCAACGTGGGCACCGGCCCGAGCGCGAGGTACATCGGCATCGCGCCGACGAAGTGCAGCTCCGACGGGCCCACCTTGACGAAGAACGACTGCATGCACAGCGTGAAGAACACGGCGGCGAGCAGCGTGCGCAGCAGCAGCGCAGGCTGCCGCACGGCGAGCCACGCCGCACTGGCCACCACGGCGAATGCGACCGCATTGGCGGCTGCGATCTTGCCGGCGGCGAGCACCCCGGGTTCGATGTGCATGAACGCTCCTGTCGGCGCCTGGGCTGCCGATGTTCGCCGCAACCGGCGCGCAACGCCAGCGGGCAAGCCCTCGCTCAAAAGAATCACGCCGCGGCACCAAGGCGCCGCGGCGTGAAGGGTCAGGGTCCGCTCCTCTCAGGAGCGGGCATCATCTCAGGGTGCTTCCACGCAGACGAAGAAGCCGTTGCTGTCGACCGGGCAGTTGTACGTCTTTGTCGTGGGGCTCACGCCGGTCGCAGTGCTTTGCACCGTCACACGTTCGATCGGCAACGTGGGTGTCGGCGTGGCAGTGGGATTGCCCGGGATCGGCGCCAGCCGCGTTACCACCGACCAGCCGTTGCTGCCGTAGACAATCGCGCGGCCGGCGACGTTGGTCATGCTGTCGAACTTGATGTGGAAGTTGACGCGGTTGTGTGACGTGTACGCGGTCCCGGCCGGCTCCTGCCCCTTGCAGTAGTCGGGGTCGAACGGCGGTACCGGATCTGCCTGGCACGGGCGTACCACCCCGTTCACCTTGTAGGGGTCATCGTTGGAGTAGTAGTTCCAAGGTGTGGTGATCGCCGTGGTGCCGTTGTCGGCCCAGTCGGTCCACGCCAGATCGCTGCCCCACAGGAACGAGTTCTCGTGGTTGGTCAGGCAGCTCTTGACGCCGTTGGTCACCGTGCACTCGACCACGCCGTAGCCGTAGGCGTTGTGCGGGTAGGGCCCGGTGGACACCTCGGGACTGCCGTAGCCGCTCACCATCACGCTGCTCACGACGATGCGGAAGCTGTTGGCCGAGAGCTGGTGGTAGGTGGCGACCGACGGCCAGGAGCACTGGGTCGGTTGCCCCGGCACCTGGTTTCCGACGGGGCAGGTCTCCGGGCCCAGAGGATCGAAGGTCTGGATGAAGTTGGGCAGGTCCGCACCGCCGTAGAAGGTGAAGTCGCCGATCTTGCAGTTGTTGAGGTTGACGAAGTTCTCGTTCGCCGTGCCCGTGGACTCGACCTTCACCGTACCGCTGCCACCCGGGCATGCCACATAGCCGGCCGTGGTTGGAAGCGAAACGGTGTTTCCGCTCGCGACCGGAAGGTCGGCCAGCCTGCGCAGGCCCTGCGCCATCGCGACGACGAACTTCGGCTGCACCGTGTTGACGCCGATCGCGGTCATCACCGCGCCGGCCACCGTGGCGCCGTCGGTCGGAATCGGACGATCCGGCGTCAGGCTGGCCAGGCCCGCCTTCTGGGCGGTGTTCAGCGTGGCCCAGTTGCCCTCGAGGTTCGGCGTCACCACCAGCGACTGCTCCGCCGAGGTCGTGACGCTGCCCACCGTGTCGGTGGCCTTGGCGGTGATGGCATAGGTGCCGGAAGCGAAGCTGTGGCTCAGCTGATACGGCGCTGTCGTGTCCTCGCCGATCTTCACGCCGTCGCTGAAGAACTCGACCTTCGCGACGCCGTCGCTGTCGGAAGCGCTGGCGGCCAGCGTGAAGGACTTCGCCGCGTTGCCCACGTCCAGCGTCACCGCCGCCGACGACGTGACGTTCACCACCGGCGGCACGTTGGCCGCGATGGTGATGTTCTTCGACGGCGACGTGGTCGTGCCGCCGAGGTTGTCGGTCACCGTTGCGGTGACCGCGTAGGTGCCGAACTGCGCCGCGCCGATCGGCACGGCCAGCGTCCACTTGCCGGCCGCGAGCGTGCCGTTGCCCTTGGTGGTGACACCGCCGATGGTGTAGGCGAACTCGACGCCGGTGACGCTGCCGTCGCCATCGGCGGCCGATGCCGACAGGTTCAGCGTGGTCGGCACGTTGGTGCCGGCCGCCGGGTTGTCGAGCGTCACCGTGGGCAGCACGTTGGCCGGCACGTTAACCGCCACCGATCCGGTGGTCTGCGTGGCACCGTCGTTGTCGGTGGCGCGCGCGGTGAACGCGTAGGCGCCCTGCAGCGTGGTGGTCCAGGTCAGCGTGTACTCGTCGCCGTTCTTGGTACCCACGCCGAGCGGCGTGGTGCTGCCGTCGAGGAAGAACTCCACCTTGGCGATGCCGCTGTCGGCATCGGTGGCGGTGGCGCGCAGCGTCAGGTTGGTGCCCGGGATCACGTTGGCGCCGGCTGTCGGCGACGTGAGCGTGATGACCGGCAGCGCGTTGATCATCACCTGCACCGAGCCCGAGGTGGCGGTGCCGCCCTGGTTGTCGGTGGCGCGGGCGGCGAAGTTGTAGACGCCCGGAGCGAGCGGGACCGTCGTCAGCTGGTATGCCGGCGGCGTGCCCACCGCGGTGGCTTCACCGACCAGCGTGGTGCTGTCGTACACCGGCGCGGCCGGGTCGATGTTGAAGAACTCCACCTTGGCGACGCTGCCGTCGGCGTCGTCCGCGTTGGCCGAGAGCAGCACCGTGGTGTCCTCGTTGGCCTTGAAGTTGTTGGTCGGGGCGCTGACCGACACCGTGGGCATCTGGTTGGCCGCCAGCGTGGTCACCTGGCGCTCGGCCGACAGTGTGACCGCACCGGCGTTGTCGGTGGCGCGCACGGTGATCATGTGGGTGCCGGTGGGCGGATTGACCCAGTCGAACTCGAAGGGCGCGCTGGTGTCCTCGCCGATCTTCACGCCGTCGGCAAAGAACTCGACCTTGCTCACGCTGCCGTCGCTGTCGGCGGCGGTCGCGGTGATGCGGATCGTCTCGCCGTTGGCAAACGTGGCATTGGCCGCGGGCGCATCGAGCGTTGCCGAAGGCGCCTGGTTGACCGGCCCGGGCTGGTTGTTGCTTGAATCGTCGCCACCGCCGCCGCCGCAGGCCGCGAGCGCCGCCGTGGCCACGGCCGTGGCCAGCCAGCGCACCGATGGGCGTGTGAATCGGTCGTCACTCGGACGGAGAAGTGGAGAGAGTTGCATGCGCATCGAGCCCATCAGGTTGTGAAGCAATACCTCGATCCGTTGGTTGAGACAGTGATTCGTTCACGGACCGAGCAGTCGCGCCGGAGCGTGCCACAGCGGCAACGGCGCGAAGGCGCTCGTTCCCGCGTTCCGGGGGTGTTGCAGCACCCCGCAGTTGTGTCGCCCCGTTTCAAGTGGACATGTGCTTGCGTGTCGCGCCGATGCTCGCGCGACCGCTCGGCGGGCCGGAATGACCGCGGCCTTCAGGCCTCGAGCTTCAGGAACAGATCGCGGTCCGGGGCGAAGTTGGCGTACAGCGGCAGCAGCGCGCCACCGAGCGCGCGCGCGTCGGAACCGATGGTGCCGGCCAGCAGCGTGGGCTGCCTCACGCCCTCCCAGCTGTACAGCGCCATCGCGCGCGTGCTGTGCGCCAGCAGCTCGGCCAGCAGCTCGCGGCTGAACGAGCCATCGAGGATCACGCTGTCCAGGTCGAGCAGGCAGGCCGCGCTGTGCACCGCCTGCGCGATCGCCGCGCCCGCGCGCGCGAGCCAACGCTCGGTGTGCGTGCGCCACGGCGCCTGCAATGCGCGCGCGTCGGTGGTGGCGGCAGTGTCGAGCCCCGCCTGCGCATAGAGCTGCTCGAGGTTCAGCAGCGATGCCACGCTCAGCAGCTGTGGCGGCGCATCGCCGCGCGCGCGCGGCAGGCCGAGCGGCAACGAGCCCACCGCGCCGGCGTTGCCGGTGGCACCGGCGCGCAGGTGGCTGTCGAGCACCAGGCCGCCGCCGATGAAGGTGTCGACGAACACATAGAGAAAGCTCTTCACGCTGCGCCCGCGCCCGGCCACCAGCTCGGCCACGCAGGCCGCGGCGGTGTCCTTGATCAGCTCCACCGGCAGCTCGGTGAGGCGCGCCACCTCGGCACGCAGGTCGATGCGGTTCCACTGCTCGGCCACGCGCGCGGGAAAACCGAGCAGTTGCTGCCAGCCGCCGAGCGACAGCGGCGCCGCGATGCCGATGCCCTGCACGCGCTCGCGCTGCACCGGCGGCAGCTTGCGCCGGATGTCCTTGAGTCGCAGCGCGATCTCGCCCAGCACCGCGGTGGGGTCGGCATAGCGGTACTGCAGCGTCCAGCGGCCGCGCACCGCGCCGGTGAAATCGACCAGCAGCACGTCGAGGCTGCGCCGGCCCACCTTGATGCCGATGGCCAGCGCGCCGTCGGGGTCCAGGCGCAGCGGGACCGACGGCTGCCCCACCCTGCCGCGCTGCGGCTCGCCCTTGAGCAGCAGGCCGTCGTCGAGCAGCCGCTTGGTGATCAGCGACACGGTCTGCGCGGTGAGGTGCGTGAGCCGTGCGATGTCGGCCGCCGGCAGCGCGCCGTGCATGCGCACCGCCTGCAGCACCACGCGCTCGTTGTACTGGCGCAGCCCACCCTGGCTCGAGCCGCGCGTGGGCAGGTGCGGCTGCGCGGTGTCGTCGCGCGCGTTCATGTGCTCAGCGAACACTTCATGCCAGGCACTCGGCGGGAAGCGATTCCGGCGCGCGCGCGCCCGTCATCACCGCGACCGCGTCGCTCATGTGGATCTTCTTCGGGTTCAATACCGCGGCGCGCTTGCCCAGGCGCGCCACGTGGATGCGATCGGCCACCTCGAACACGTGCGGCATGTTGTGGCTGATCAGCACCACCGGCAGGCCCTTGTCGCGCACGCGGCGGATCAGCTCGAGCACCATGTTGCCCTCCTTGACGCCGAGCGCCGCGGTGGGCTCGTCCATGATCACCACGTGCTGTGCGAACGCCGCCGCGCGCGCCACCGCCACGCACTGGCGCTGTCCGCCGGAGAGCGTCTCCACCGCCTGCGTCATCGAACGGATGCCGACCTTCAGGTCCTGCATGCGCGCGGTGCTCTGCGCGAGCATCTGGCGCTTGTCGAGCATGCGCAGCAGCGAGCCGAGCACGCCCGCACGACGGATCTCGCGGCCGAGGAACAGGTTCTCGGCGATGGTCATCGCCGGCGCCACTGCGAGATCCTGGTACACGGTCTCGATGCCCGCGCGGCGCGCATCGATCGGGCTCTTGAAATGCACCGGTGTGCCGTCGAGCAGGATCTCGCCGGCATCGGGCACGGTGGCGCCGGACAGGCACTTGATGAGCGACGACTTGCCCGCGCCGTTGTCGCCGATCACCGCCAGGATCTCGCCGGCGCGCAGCTCGAAATCGGCACCGTCGAGCGCGGTGACGTGGCCGTAGCGCTTCACCAGGCCCTTGGCCTGCATCACGATCACCGGCGATTGCGCCGGCTGCTCGACGACCTTCAACACGGCGCTCATCGTGTCCCTCGCCGCGAGAGCTGATCCGTGGCCACCGCAAGAATCACCAGCACACCCGTCACCAGCACCTGATAGATCGACGACACGCCCATCAGCGTGAGGCCGTTCCTGAACACGCCGACGATCAGCGCGCCGACCAGCGAGCCGAGCACGATGCCGCGCCCGCCGAACAGGCTGGTGCCGCCCAGCACCACGGCGGTGATCGCATCGAGGTTCTCGGTCTGGCCGGCGTTGGGGTCGCCCACACCGGTGCGCGCCACCGACAGCAGCGACGCGATGCCGTAGAACACGCCGGCGGCCACGTAGACCATCAGCAGCACGCGCTGCGTGGGGATGCCCACCAGCCGGGTCGCCTCGGCGTTGTTGCCCACCGCGTAGACGTGGCGGCCGGCGGCCGTTTCGCGCAGCACGAAGAACGCCAGCGCGTACAGCGCCAGCATCAGCACCGTGCCGTACGCCACCTCGGTCTCGCCGATGGCGAACGTGTTGCCCAGCGCGGTCATCAGCGGCGGCAGGTCGGTCACCGTCTGCGAGTTCGAATAGAGCTGGGTGATCGCGAACGCGATGTTGAGCGTGCCCAGCGTCACGATGAACGGCGGCAGCTTGATGCGCGTGACCAATAGCCCGTTGAGCAGGCCGAACAGCGTGGTGACGCCGATGCCGCACAGCACGGCCAGCGCCGGCGGCAGGCCCAACTCGGTGGCCAACTTGGTCATCACGATGCCGCCCAGCGCCATCACCATGCCGCAGCTCAGGTCGATGCCGGCGGTGAGGATGATCAGCGTCTGGCCGATCGCGATCACGCCCACCACCATCACCTGCTGCAGCACCAGCGACAGGTTGCCGCCGGTGAGGAAACGATCGCTCTGCGACGCGAAGAACGCGCACGCCGCCAGCAGCGCCAGGAACGGGCCCAGCGTGCCGAGCGGCGGCAAGCGGTCTTTCAGCATCCTGCTTTGCGCCGCCCGGCCTGCGGCGGCTACTTCTTGCCCCAGCACAGCTCGGTGCCCGTCTTCACGTCCTTGCTGTCGACGCCGGGCAACGGCTTGGCGGCGATCAGCGTGACGCCGGTGTCGGTGTACCCACTGGGCTTCTTGCCGGTCTTGGCGTACTCCACGCCGGCCTCCACGCCCATCGCCGCCATCTTCAGCGGGTATTGCTGGCTCGTGGCCGCGATCACGCCGGCGCCGACGTTCTTCACGCCCTCGCAGCCGCCGTCGACGCTGACGATGACCACGTTCTTCTCCTTGCCGGCCTTCTTCAGCGCGTTGTACGCGCCGGCCGCGGCGGGCTCGTTGATCGTGTAGACCAGGTTCACGTCGGGCACCTTCTGCAGGCAGTTCTCCATCGCGGTCTGGCCCTTGGCCTGGTCGCCGTAGCTGTCGGCCATGCAAACCACCGCGGCGTCCTTGCCGAGATCGTTGCTCTTGGCATCGGGCGCCGGCAGGCCAAAGCCCTTGAGGAAGCCATTGTGCCGCTGCGCACCCACCGGATGGCCGGGGAACAGATCGAGCGTCACGATCTTGGCCGGCTTGCCGGCGAGCGCCGCCTTCGCGTACTGGCCGATCAGCACGCCGGCCTTGTAGTTGTCGGTGGCGAACAGCGCATCGGTGCCATCGACCGGGTCGGTGGGGCTGTCTAGCGCGATCACCAGCACGCCCTTGTCGCGCGCCTTCTTGATGCTTGGGATGATGGCCTTGCTGTCGCTCGGCGTGATCAGGATCGTCTTGGCGCCGGCGGCGATCATGTTCTCCATCGCGGTCACCTGTCCGGCGTTGTCGCCGTCGGCCTTGCCGGCACCGCTGAGCAGCTTGGCGCCCTTGGCCTTGGCGGCCTCGGCCGCGCCCTCCTTCATCTTCACGAAGAACGGATTGGTCTCGGTCTTGGTGATCAGGCCGATCACCGGCTGCCCTTGCGCCGCAGCGCTGCCGGCGGCCAGCGCGAGCGCGGCACCGAGCGTGCATGCCGATGCGAGTGCGGATGGTTTGAACATGGGGTGTCTCCTTCGGTTTCGGGCGCGCCACGGCTCGCGGCGCTCGGTGGCGGATGGCTGCATTCTGGGTCTGGTCTATTAATAACTCAAGTGGATTGATTAATGGAAAACCCGCAGCGCGGAGGCGCCGCGCGCGCGGTCCAATCGACGGCGCACGCCTTCCACACCCTTTTCTCCCGAGCCCATGTTCCTCGTCTGCGGCGAAGCCTTGATGGATGTTTTCGATGCCGGCGCCACCACCACCGGCACACGGCTCGACGCGCGCGTGGGCGGTTCGCCGTTCAACGTGGCCGTCGGCTTGGCACGGCTCGGCCAGCCGGTGGCCTTCTTCGGCGCGCTGGGCAACGGCTTCCTCGGCGAGCGGCTGCTGCACGCGCTGCGCGACGAGGGCGTGGACACCTCCTGCGTGCAGCGCGTGCGCGCGCCGACCACGCTGGGCGTGGTGGGGCTCGACACGAACGGCGCGGCCGACTACGCGTTCTACGGCGAGGGCGCAGCCGACCGACAGCTCGACCCTGCCGCACTGGCCCAGCTTCCGCGGGCCCGGGCACTGCACTTCGGCTCCTACACGATGGTGGAACCGCCGGCATCCGAAACGCTGCGCGCGCTGGTGCAGCTCGAGCACTCGCGCGCGCTGATCGCCTACGACCCCAACGTGCGGCTCGGCGTGCAGCACGTGCCGGCGCGCTGGCTCGACGCCCTCGACTGGATGCTACCGCGCACCGATGTGCTCAAGCTGAGCCAGGACGATTTCGATGCGCTGTTCCCGGGCGCCGATGCCGATGCGATGGCCGCGCGCTGGATCGCACGCGGCGTGGCGCTGGTGGTGTTGACGCGCGGCGCCGGCGGCGCGTGCGCGTGGACGCGAAGCGTGCGTGTGCAGACCGCGCCGCCGAGAGTGGAGCTGGTCGACACCGTGGGCGCGGGCGACAGCTTCCAGGCCGCGCTGCTGGCGCGCTTGGCGGAGCTCGAACTGCTCGACGCCGCCGCACTGCACGCGCTCGACGCGCGCGGCGCGCAGGCGCTGCTCGACTTCGCCGCGCATGCCGCCGCCATCACCTGCTCGCGCCGCGGCGCCGATCCGCCGCGGCGCACCGAGATCCCTCGCTGAGCCGGCACGCGCTGGCATCTCCCGCGCCCATGCAGCGCGCGGCGCCAACGCCTTCACGCTGCCCGCGCGCAACGCGACGCGCCGCCACAAGGGGCTAAGGGCCAAAGGGTAAGCTCGCCTCCCCTCGCCCTTCGCAGGCCAAGGCCATGACCCAGCACCCCAGGCTTCACGAACGCAACTTCCCCACCGCCGAAGAAGACGCGCTGGCCGCCAAGCCGGTGTCGCGCTACGGCGGGCCCGAGAGCAGCTACCGTCTGGCCTTTACCGACGAGCGCTTCCTGCTGCGCGAGGAGCTGCGGCCGGTGCGCATGCAACTCGAGCTGCTGAAGGCCGAGATGATCCAGCAGGAGCAGCGCATCGAGTCGACCATCGTCATCTTCGGCAGCGCGCGCATCGTGCCGCCGGAGGTGGCGCAGGTGCAGCTCGAGGTGGCCGATCGTGCCGGTGACGTGGAGGCGGCGCGGCGTGCGCAGCGAGCGTTCGAGATGAGCCGCTTCTACGACGAGGCGCGCCGCTTCTCGCAGATCGTGACGCAGCGCTCGCGCAACCTCGACACGCCGATCTACGTGGTGACCGGTGGCGGCCCCGGCATCATGGAGGCCGGCAACCGCGGCGCGCACGACGTGGGCGGGCGCAGCATCGGGCTGAACATCGTGCTGCCGCACGAGCAGGCGCCCAACCCGTACATCACGCCGGAGCTGTGTTTCCAGTTCCACTACTTCGCGCTGCGCAAGATGCACTTCGTGATGCGCTCGATCGCGCTGGTGTGCTTCCCCGGCGGATTCGGCACGCTCGACGAGCTGTTCGAGACGATGACGCTGGTGCAGACCGGCAAGAGCCGGCCGCGCCCGATCCTGCTGTTCGGCCGCGCGTTCTGGGACAAGCTGATCGACTTCGAGCACCTCGTGGAGTCCGGAATGATCAGCCCGGGCGACCTGGCGCTGTTCCACTACGTGGAGACCGCCGAGGAGGCGTGGGCGCGGCTGGCCGAGCATTACGGGTTCGATCAGTCGGGCACGCAGGCCGGGGAGCTGAGCGACGACGCATGAGGCCGGCTCCTGGCGGAGGCCGGGTCCAGCCCGCATGCGCTGCTGGCTGCCTTGCGGACCTGTGCACGCCTTCAAGTGGACGCGCGTGCCTTGCGTGGCGCCCTCGATGGCGGCCATACTTCGCCAAACGGTTAACTGGCCGCATGCCCAAGAAAACGTCCCGCACCCCGGCCGAAACACGCCCGCGCAACGCCGATCGTTCGCAGCGCGACATCCTGAGTGCCGCGCTGCAGGAGTTCGCGGAGTTCGGCCTGGGCGGCGCACGCATGGATCGCATCGCCGAACGCGCAGGCGTCAACAAGCGCCTGATCTACTACTACTTCGAGCACAAGGACAGCCTCTTCACAGCGGTGCTCGAACACGCGTACGAGAACATCCGCGGCGAGGAGCGCCAGCTCAACCTGTCGCAGGTGGAGCCGATCGAGGCGATCCGCCGGCTGATCGCGTTCACCTGGGACTACTACATCGCGCACCCCGAGTTCCTCACGCTGCTCAACAGCGAGAATCTGCACCGCGCGCGCCACCTGAAGCAGTCGTCGAAGGCGCAGTCGCTCAACTCCCCGTTGATCGAGTCGCTGGCCGGCGTGCTGGACCGCGGGGTGCGCTCCAGCGTGTTCCGTGCCGGAGTCGATCCGGTGCAGCTGTACATCTCGATCGCCGGGCTGGCCTACTTCTACCTGAGCAACGTGCACACGCTGTCCACCATCTTCGGGCGCGAGCTGCTGGGACCGAAGCCGCGGCTGGAGCGGCTGTCGCACATGACCGATCTGGTGCTGGGCTACCTGGTGCGCGAGTAGCACGCTGTCGGCGCGTCATGCGGGTAATCGGGGTGACGCGCCCGTGTGCCGCAGGCTACAGTTCACCGACCGGTTAACACGGCGCCGAGGTCATCAGCGATGGCGCCTCGCAAGGAGACCCGCATGCAGACCTGGACCCCACGAACCGCCCGCTTCCTGTCCGCCGCGCTGCTCGCCGGCGCCGCGCTGCTGCCCGCCGCGGCACAGGCGCAGTGGAAGCCGACCAAGCCGGTGACCATCATCGTGCCTTGGGCGGCCGGTGGTGCCACCGATCAGGTGACGCGCCTCGCGGCCGCGGAGCTCGAGGCCGGCCTCGGCCAGAAGATCGTGGTCGTCAACCAGCCGGGCGGGGCCGGCTCGATCGGCACCAAGGCGGCGATGGACGCGCCCCGCGACGGCTACACCTGGACCGCCGGCGCCGCCAAGCAGCTCGGCACCTACCCGGTGCTCGGCATGATCCAGAGCAAGGTCGACGACTTCCATCTCTTCCTGGCGGTGACCAATGTGTCGATCGTCAGCGTCAACCCGAACACGCCGTACCAGACGCTGCCGCAGCTGCTCGATGCGATGAAGGCCAAGCAGATCCCGGTGGCCACCGCGGGCAACAGCTCGTCGGGCCACTTCGCGATGGAGGCGATCGTCAAGGCCACGGGTGTCAAGTACCGCCACGTCACCTACGACGGCGGCAACCCGGCGGTGGTGTCCACCGTGTCCGGCGAAACCGAGGTCACGACTCAGCTCGCGCCCGAGCAGGCCGAGATGATCAAGGGCAAGCGGCTGCGCCCGCTCGCGGTGGTGGCCGACCAGCCGCTGACGATCGACGGCCTCACCATCCCGCCGATCACGCAGTTCATCAAGAACTTCCCCGAGGTCACCACCGGCTTCGGCATCTTCATCCCGAAGGGTGCGCCGCCCGAGGTGGCGGCCACAGTCGAGAAGCTGTGGGCCGAGCGCGTGGCGACGTCGGACAAGATCAAGAAGTACGCCGCCGACAAAGGCGCGCTGTTCACGCCGCTGTCTGGCCAGAAGGCCTACGACGCGGTGTGGCCCACGGTGGTGAACGACGCCTACCTGCTGCAGGACGCCGGGCTGGCCAAGGTCGCGCCGGAGTCGTTGGGCATCAAGCGCTGACCTGCGCACGATGTCGCGCCGTGGCGAGCTGCTGAGCGCCGCCTTCTGGGCGCTGCTCGGCGGCGCGGTGCTGGTCGCGTCGTGGCGCATGGACCGCCTCGCCGACCGCGGCATCAGTGCGCTGTCGGCGCCCGGGCTGACGCCGGGTGTCATCGGCGCGTTGATGCTGCTGTTGGCGGCATCGCTGGCGTGGCGCGCGATGCGTCGCAGCGATGCGGCGGCCCCCGCCGCGGGCGACGCGGACCCACTGCCACACGCCACCAGCCGCACGCTGCTCGCCGGCGGCCTGTGCCTGCTGTTCGCGCTGTCGCTCGGCCGCGGCGCGCCGTTCGCCGCCGAAGCGGCGGTGTTCGTGTTCCTGTTCACCAGCGTGTTCAGCTGGCCGACGTGGCGCGCCGAGCGACGCGTCGCGCGCGGCCTGGCGCAGGCGCTGGCGATCGCGGTGGCCGCGGCGCTGGCGATCTCGTGGTTGTTCGAGTCGGTGTTCCTCGTGCGCCTGCCTTGATGACGACCCCATGGACGGCCTGAGCCATCTCGGCACCGCGCTTGCCACGCTGGCCGGCCCATGGCAGATCGCGTACGCGCTCGGCGCCACGCTGATCGGCATCATGATCGGCCTGCTGCCAGGGCTGTCGGCCACGCTCGGCGTCGCCCTGTTCACCACGCTCACCGTGAAGATGGCGCCGACCGACGCGATCCTGGTGCTGGTGTGCGTCTACGTCGGTGCCATCTACGGCGGCAGCCGCACCGCGATTCTGCTCAACATCCCGGGCACCGCCGCCAACGCCGCCGCGTGCCTCGACGGCAACATGCTGGCGCGGCAGGGCCGCGCCGGGCGGGCGATGGGCATCGCCACCACCGGCTCGGTGGCCGGCTCGCTGTTCGGCGTGCTCTGCCTGGCGATGTTCACGCCGCTGCTGGCCGAGACGGCGCTGAAGTTCGGTGCGTTCGAGTTCTTCTGGCTCGGCATGGTCGGCGTGATGATGTCGGGCACGTTGACCGGCGAGCAGCCGATCAAGGGCTGGCTGATGGGACTGCTCGGCCTGTTCGTTGCGACGATCGGGCTCGATCCGATCCACGCCTTCGAGCGCTTCACGTTCGGCCACAACGCGATGACCGGCGGCATCGGGCTGATCCCGGCGCTGGTCGGCGCGTTCGGCTTCGCCGAGATCCTCACCGTGATGAGCCAGCCCAGGCTGAAGGTTCTGCCCGGCTCGAGCGACTCAGTGCTGCCCAGGCTCGTCGACCTGCTGCGCTACTGGCGCACCATCATCCGCTCGGGGCTGATCGGCGTGTTCGTCGGCATCCTGCCCGGGGTGGGCGAGGACATGGCGGCGTGGTCGTCGTACGCGGCCGCCAAGCGCGCCAGCAAGGAGCGCGAGCAGTTCGGCAAGGGCTCGGTCGACGGCCTGATCGCCGCCGAGACCGGCGACAACGCGGCGATCCCCGGCGCGCTGATCCCCGCGCTGGCCCTCGCGATCCCGGGCTCGGCGCCGGCCGCGGTGCTGATGGCGGCGATGATCATCCACGGCGCGCAGCCCGGCCCGATGCTGATGGTGAACCAGCCGCAGTTCGTCTACGACGTGGTCGGCATCACGCTCGTGGCGACGCTGGCAATCCTGGTCTTCGGGCTGATCCTGGTGCGGCCGATCCTGTGGGTGCTGCGCGTGCCTCGCGAGATCATCATGCCGATCGTGTTCGTGCTGTGCGTGCTGGGGTCGTACTCGATCACGCAGCGGCTGTTCGACGTCTGGGTCATGTTCGCGACCGGCATCGTCTGCTACCTGTTGCGCAAGCGCGGCTTTCCGGTGGCGCCGTTCGTGCTGGGCCTGGTGCTGGGCGACATCGTCGACAAGTCGCTGCGCCGCGGCCTGGTGCTTTCCGACGGCAGCCTGGCGCCGTTCTTCACGCGCCCGATCAGCGCGCTGCTGGCGCTGCTGGTTCTGGCGATGCTGGCCTGGCAGTTCGCGCTGGTGCGGCGCCGGTTCGGTGCCAAGATGCTGCCATGACGCCCCGGCTCGCGTTGTGCAACGAAGTGCTGGCCCCGTGGCCGTGGCAGCGCCAGTGCGAGTACGCCACCGCGCTCGGCTACCACGGCCTGGAGGTGGCACCCTACACGCTCGCGGCCGACCCGCTGCAGATCACCGAGGCGCAGGCACATCAATGGGCGGCCATGGCCTCCGATCATGGCTTGCAGATCAGCGGCTTGCACTGGCTGCTGGTGGCGCCGCAGGGTCTGTCGATCAGCCATCCGGATGCTGCGGTGCGCGCGCGCACGCTGCAGGCGATCGAACGGCTGATCGAGCTGTGCGCGTGGCTCGGCGGCGCTTATCTGGTGCACGGCTCGCCGGCCCAGCGCAATCCGCAGCCGGGGCAGAGCGTGAACGATGCGCTGGCGCTCGCGACCGAGGCCTGGGTCGCGGCCGGGGAACGTGCCGCACGGTTCGACGTCACCTATTGCATCGAGCCCCTGGCGCGCGACCAGACCACCGTGGTCAACACGATCGAGCAGGCGCTGGCGATCGTGCGCGCGGCCGGTCTGCCGCGCTTGAAGACCATGCTCGACACGTCGTCGGCCGGCGCCACCGAGGTCGAGCCGCTGCCTGCACTGATCGACCGCTGGTGGCCCAGCGCCAACCTGGCGCACGTGCAACTCAACGACCGCAACCGGCGCGGGCCCGGGCAAGGAGACGATCGGTTCGCGCCCATCCTTGCCGCCCTCGCGCGCAACCACTACGCGGGCTGGCTGGCGATGGAGCCGTTCGAGTACGTCCCGGACGGCCCGTCGTGCGCGGCACACTCGATCGGGTATGTGCGCGCGCTGCTGGAGGCGGCTGCAGATGGATCTGGCCGTGGAGCATGCTTTCCGGGTTGAACCGGGCACCGGCCATCGGCAAGATCACGGAGATGATGGTGCGACGCAGTGTCCGAGGGATCCGGCGTCATCAATCTTCGCTCGCTGGCTAACGAATGTATTCCGCGTCCGAGCCAGGCCATGCGGGAGCTGCCACATGATCTTCGATGCCATCCGTGAGAGCCACGATCTGCAACGTGACCTGTGCCGCAAGCTCACGGCATCGCGCGGCGACAGGGCTGCGCGTCAAGTGCTCTTCCTGCAGTTGAAGGTCGAACTGATGGCGCATGCGGCGGCCGAGGAACGCTACCTGTACGTCCCGCTGCTGATGGAGAACGGCGGCCTCGACGCGTCGCGCCATGCGCTGCACGAGCACCACGAGATTGACGAGTTGCTGGACGACTTGTCCGTGCGCAACAAGAAGCAGGCCGGCTGGATCGCAACCGCGAAGAAGCTGAGCTTCAAGGTGCGTCACCACCTGAAGGAGGAGGAGTCGAAGTTCTTCCAGGTCGCCGGGCGCCTGCTGTCGAAGACGAAGAAGAAGCAGCTTGCCCGCAAGTACACGCAAGAGATCGTGCGCATGCGCAGGCACTACGGCGCCGAGTACGAAACAGTCGTCGTCGCGGCGTCGAGCGGCCTGGTCAAGCCCGCAAAACGCGCGGCCGACAGGCCTGCCACACGCGGCCGCGCGAGCGCGGGCGCCCACCTGCGAGGCAGCAGCGAACCGCGCCGCACGCGCTGATCAGACGCCACCAGCGTGCGCAACGCAAGTCAGGCGACGCCGTCACCTGACCCGCTCAACGCCGCTCAGGGCTTGATCTTGCTGCTGAACTGATTGGTGAACACGTCGTTCACCGCCACCGGCTTTTCCGGCTTGGCGTTGGCGAACGTGATGTCGATCGTCTTCTGCATCAGCTCGGGCTCGATCCATCCCAACCCGTGCTTGGCCGAGCGTTCGGTCACGCACAGGTCGAGGATCTGCGGCATCGTGGCCAGCAGCGTCGGGCCGTCAAGTCCGGGCACCTGCTCGACCATCGCGTCGATCGACGCCTTCGGATCGGCCTTGGCGTCGCGCCAGCCTTTGTGCGTGGCGCGCAGGAAGCGCTCGATCAGTTTCGGGTTCTTCTTGATCGTCTCGTTGTTGACGAAGTAGGTGTGGCCGTAGATCGGCAGCCCGAAATCGGCCCACAGCAGATGGCCCACGTCACCCTTGCCGAGCACCTTCTCCCAGATGGCATAGCTGGTGTAGAGATCGAACGAGGCGTCGACTTCGTTGCCGGCCACGATCGCCTGCTTGCCCTCGGGCTTCACGTTGACCAGCGTGACGGCGCCCGGGTCGATGCCGTGCAGCGCGGCGAACGCCGGCCACAGCACGCGGTGTGAGTCGGCCGGCGGCACCGCGATCTTCTTGCCCACCAGGTCCTTGGGCGACTTGATGTTCGCGCTCTTGCGGAAGAACACGTTGTTGCCGGCCTTGTCGTACACCACCGCCACCATCTTGAGGTTGGCACCCTTGCTGATCGCGGTGAGCACGGTGGGCGCGTCGGAGATGCCGACGTCGGCCTGGCCGAGGTCGATCTTCTTGGCGCTGTCGGCCGACCCGCTGCCGCGCAGCACCGTGAGGTCGATGTTCTCCTGCTTGTAGTAGCCCTTCTTCATCGCCAGGTAGATCGGCGAGTGGTCGGCCAGGTGGAACCAGTTGAGCTGCAGCTGCATCTTGTCCTGCGCCGCGGCCGGCAGCGTGACCAGCGCCACGGTGCCGGCGGCGAGCGCGGCGATGCAGCGGCGGCGCGCGTTCATTTGCAGTCGAGTCATGCCATCTCCTTCTGTAGTCATCATCCGGTCGTCTCATCCCGCTGCGCCCAAGGCGCAACGATGCGCTCCGCGGCGACGACGAGGCCGTAGAGCACGAGCCCCAATGCGGAGATCAGGATCAGCGAAGCGAAGATCGACGGCGTCTGCATCGTGACGCCTCCGGTGATGATGAGCGACCCCAGGCCGCGTTCCGACGCGACGAACTCGCCCACCAGCGCACCGGTCACGCTCATCGTGGCGGCCAGCTTGAGCCCGACGAAGATGTACGGCACCGCGTTCGGGAAGCGGATCTTGCTCAGCACCTGCCAACGCGTCGCCTTGAGCGTGCGCACCAGATCGAGCATCTCGGGTTCCGCGCTGGACAGGCCCACGGCGGTGTTTACCACCATCGGAAAGAATGCGATCGTCGTGCCGATCACGATGTTGGGCCAGATGCCGTAGCCGAGCCAGATCACGAACAGCGGCGCGAGCGCGATCTTGGGCAGCGTGTTGAAGAAGATCAGCACTGGCATCACCGTGCGCAGCAGCAGATCGTTCCACACGATCACCACCGCCAGCGCCACGCCGAGCACGGCCGACAGCGCGAACGCACCGAGCACCGAGTACAGCGTCGCCAGCAGGTTCTCGAGCCAACGGTAGTTCGGGTCGGCGAGCGTCTTCAGCGCCGCCGACAGCGTCGGCATGATGTATTCCTTGACGCCGAGCCAGGTCACGCCGAACTGCCACAGCAGCAGCAGCGCCAGCATGACCAGCAGGCTCGGCAGGTAGTACGCGACACCGGCCGCCAACCGGCGCATCGGCCCCGGGTCGGCGCCTTCGGGCGATGCGGCGTGCGGGTTCATGGCGTGCGCCCGGTGGCCATCGGGCGCATCGAGCTCCAGTCGGGCGCCGCGCCACTGGCAAAACCGGTGCAACCGAGCGAGCCGATCGAAAGCGCACCGTCACGGATGCGCACCCGCACCGCGCCGTGGCTACGCTCGTACAGGTCGGGGTGGGCCTCGAGAAAGGCCTGCTGCTCGCCGGCACCCAATGCCGCCATGCCGTTGACGTAGTGGTGGCCGTTGCGCTCGACATGCTCGATGCCCATCAGCGACACCAGCGCCAGATCCTGCTGCAGCGCAAGGCCGGCCTGGATCGTGAGGTCTTCGGCGCTCATGAACCACCTTGGCTCGCCCGCGGCGGCGTTCCACTGCGCGCAGCGCGCGTTGTTGATCAGCGACTTGTACAGTCCCTTGCAGGTCTTCGACGATACGCCCTGGTAACCGAGTTCGCGCGCGCGCACGAACGCGTGAAGGCTGTCGTCGGACTCGTCGATGATCACGGCCTTGAGCGACGACAGCGCGCGCACGTTGCGCGCCAGCGCCGCCTGCCGTTTGATCGGCTGCTCGATGAACACTACGCTGGCGCACAGGCGCGCGAGCGCCGGCTCGGCGTTCATGCGCCGCCACAGCTCGGCAATGCCGTCGACATCGTCGTACTGCTCGTTGCCGTCGAGCGACGCGCGATACCCGCCGCCGATGCGGTCGAGCACCGCCGCGATGCGCGCCAGGCGCTGCAGGTCGGCGTCCACGTCGCCCGCCACCTTGAGCTTGAACCAGCGGTGGCCGTAGGTCGCGACCACCTCTTCCAGCGTCTCGGGCAGCCCGTCGCCGACACGCTCGGTCTGGTCGGTGCGGGTGATCGGATCGACCAGGCCGACCGTATGGCGTGCCTCGATGCGGGTCGCGGGCCGCAGCGTGCCGAGAAAGGCCGGCCAATCGAAGCCGGCCAGATCGGGGCACAGCTCGCCGGGAGCGATGCCTGCCCCGTTGGCACGGATCACTTCATGGAACGGCAGCTGCAGCGCGCGGCACAACGCGTCGAGCAGCGCGCGATCGATCAGCGCCGGCCCGTAGTTGGCCACCAGCGGCACCAGGCCGCGGCCAGCGCCACGCTCGAGTTGCTCGGCGTAGTGGCGCGCGAAGTGACCGAACGCGGTGTCGCTCGCACCGTCGAGGTACAGCCCGCGCGCGATGCCGAGCGCCGCGCGCAGTTGATCGAAGTTGTCCTCGTTGGTCAGCGCCGGGTTCTTGTCGAACCACTTCGGCGCCAGCAGCTCGGCTGCCATGCCCTCGGCGGCCCTGCCGTCGGCCAGGCGCACCCGCGCGCGCACGAACGCTTGCGGCGCCGCGGTCAGCGTGACGACCCCGAAGCGGAACGGCATGCGCAGCGCCACGTCGCGCTCGAACAGGTCGATGGCCTCGACGACGAACCGCGGCGCCGTCATGGTGCCCCCCAGGCGCTTGAGCGCCGGCCCCCCGAGGGGGCACCCGCCAGCTTCGGGCGGCCGTGCGCACGCGCCATGGCTATTCCATTCCGAGCAGCTTGTACACGCGCCGCGTGTAAACGCCGAACGCCTCGTGCGTCTTCATGTCGAGCGTGCGCGGGCGCGGCAGCTCGATCTCGAAGTTGTCGGCCATGCGTGCCGGACCTGCGGTGAGCACGACCACGCGCGTGCCGAGAAACACCGCTTCGGAGATGCCGTGCGTGACGAAGACGATCGTCTTGCCCGATTCCTTCCAGATGCGCAGCAGCTCCAGGTTCATCTTCTCGCGCGTCAGCGCGTCGAGCGCGCCGAAGGGCTCGTCCATCAAAACCAGCTTGGGATCGTGCACCAGCGCACGCGCGATGGCGGCACGCTGCTGCATGCCGCCGGACAGCTCGTACGGGTACTTGTCCTCGTAGCCGGCCAGGCCGACCATCGCCATCAGCTCGCGCCCGCGCTCGCGCGCCGCCGCCATCGGCAGCCCGAGCAGCTCGGCCGGGAGCAGCACGTTGTCGAGGATGCGCCGCCATTTCAGCAGCAGCGGGGCCTGGAACACCATGCCGATGTCGCGCGCGGGATCGAACGGATGCGTGGCCGAACCGATGCGCACGTCGCCGGCATCGTGCGAGTGCAGGCCCGCCAGCACCTTGAGCAGCGTGGACTTGCCGCAGCCCGACGGGCCGACCAGGGCCACCAGCTCGCCCGGCATCACGTCGAACGTCGCGTCGGAGATCGCCAGGTGCTCCTTGCGCCCGCTGCGGTACGTCTTGGTGACGCCGCTCAGGTGGATGAAGGGATCGATCGTCGTGGCAGTGTTCATGAAACGCGCGCGTCCTTCACCACCAGCCAGCGCTCCAACAGCAGCACCAGGCCGTACAGCAGCATACCGAGCAGGGTGATCAGGATCACCGCCATGAACATCGCCGGCGTGTCGAGCGTGACCTGCACCTGCAGCATCAGGTAGCCCAGGCCCTTGTCGGAGCCGAGGAACTCGCCGACGATCGCGCCGGCCACGGCGAGGATGGCAGCCACCTTCATGCCGGCAAACACGTACGGCAGCGCGCCGGGCAGCTGGATCTTGACGAACAGCTGCCAGCGCGAGCCGCGCAGCGAGCGCACCAGGTCGAGCAGCTCGGGCTCCACCTCGCGCAGGCCGCGCGCGGTGGTGAGCAGGATCGGAAACACCGCGATCGCAAACGCCATCAGCGAGTTGGGGAACACACCGTACTTGAACCACACGATGATCAACGGCCCGAGCGCGACCTTGGGGATCATGTTCAGCGTGACCAGCAGCGGCAGCATCAGGGCCTCGAGCGTCTTGGACCAGGTGAACAGCAGCGCGAGCGCCACGCCGACCACCAGCGCGAGCGCGTAGCCGCCAAAGATCTCGGTGCCGGTGACCGCGATGTTGCGCCCCCAATCGTAGTTGGGCTGGAACAGCGCGTGCAGCGTGTCGCCGGGCGACGGCATTACGAACTTGGGCACCTCGCCGATGCGCACGAACAGGTACCACGCCAGCAGCAGCAGCAGGTGCGCCGCGATGCCGAGGGTGTAGGGGCCGAGGCGCGCGCGGTACATCGGTGTCGACGGCGTCAGGCCAGCCAGCGCGACAGGTTGGCGGCGACGAAGGCGTCGTCGGACAGGTCGGCGTGCTCGCGGCAGACGCGGTCGATCTCCTCGCGCTGACCCGGCGACAGGATCTCGTTGGGATCGAGGCACTCGATGCCTGCCAGCAGGCCCTGCCGGCGCAGCACCTCGTGGCAACCCGGGATGCAGCCGGCGAAGTCGTGCGCCACGTCGAAGAAGGCGCTGTTGCAGTCGGTGACGCGCGAGTCGAGCGCGAGCAGCTCGGCATCCACCGCGCCGGCAGCGATCGCGCGCTGGATGCGCGCCAGTTGTTCGACCGCGCTCTTCGTCCACACGCTCCAGTGCCCTAGCAGGCCGCCGCGGATGCGCAACGTGACCTCGGTGCCGCCGCGCCGCACCGCGAACGGCTGCAGCAGATCGAGCACGATGTGGTCGTCGTTGCCGGTGTACAGCGCCACGCGGTCCTCGGCCCCGGCGGCAACCACGCCGCGCACGACGTCGAGCGTGCGGTAGCGGTTGAACGGCGCGATCTTGATCGCGATCACGTTGTCGATGGCGGCGAAGCGCCGCCAGAACTCGTTCGGCAGCGCGATGCCGCCGACCGCCGTCTGCAGGTAGAAGCCGACCAGCGGGACGACCGCGGCCACTGCGCTGCAGTGCTCGATCAGTTCGTCCACCGACGCACCTTTCATGGCGCCGAGCGACAGCATGCCGGCGTGATAGCCGTGCTCGAGCGCGATCTCGGCCTCGCGACAGGCTTGCGCGGTGCGGCCCGCCAGGCCGGCGATCATCACCAGAGGCCGCTTCGTCCATTCGCGTGCCGTGCGCGCCGCGAGCTCGAGCACGGGCTCGTACAGGCCCACGTCGCGGATCTGGAACTGCGTGGCGTGCACCCCCACGGCCAGGCCGCCGGCGCCGGCGTCGATGTAGTAGCGCGCCCGCGCGCGCTGGCGCACCGCATCGAGCTTGCGCTCGCGCGTCAGGGCCAGCGGATGCGCGGGGATCACCGTGCCTTCGTGCAGCACGCGTTGCACGTCGGCAGGCAACTCGGTGCGGTGTCGGCGCATAGGGAAAGTTCTGTGGCTCGAGCGCGCGGGATGGCCGTGAATCGACCAGGCGTCGCCCTATACTGGCGACAGGAAATCACTAGCTGGTGAATTTAACCCAGTTCCCCGTCGCAAGGCAATTCAGGAGAGCCCCATGTCGAAGCCGCTGATCCACGCCGTCGCCGTCGCCGCGGCCTGCTTCGCCACGCTGCCGGCGCAAGCGCAGCAGAAGGTCGATTTCGTTCTCAACTGGGTGCCGGGCGGCGACCACGCGCCCTACTACTACGCCAAGAAGCTCGGCTGGTATGCCAAGGAAGGCATCGATTTGCAGCTCGAGCCGGGCAAGGGCTCGGCGTTGGCCACGCAGCGCGTGGGCGCCGGCGCCACGCCGATCGGCCTGGCCGACATGGCCGGCGTGCTGGTGGCCAAGGGCAAAGGTGCCGACACCGTGGCGGTGTTCAACGTCTACGCCAATTCGCCGCAAGGCATGTACTGGCTCAAGAGCTCGGGCATCAAGGGCGTGAAGGACTTTGCCGGCAAGAAGATCGGCAATCCAGCGGCCGATGGCGCGCGTGTGATGTGGCCCGCGCTCGCCAAGGCCAACGGCCTCGATCCGAAGTCGGTGACCTGGGTCAACATCGATGCCAACGGCAAGCTCGCGGCGCTGAAGGCGAAGTCGATCGACGTGACGACCTCGTTCTTCAACATCCACCACATCTTCCAGCGCGAGCTGGGCGACGACATGGGCTTTCTGGCGTGGCGCGACGCGGGCTTGAACCCGTACGGCAACTCGGTGATCGTGAATGCCGAGTTCCTGAAGAACAACAAGCCGCTGGTCGACAAGTTCGTCAAGGTCACGCAGCGTGCGTTCGCCGCCTGCGTCAAGGAACCCAACCCGTGCGTGCAGGCGCTGGTCGACGCCAACGGGGCGCTGAAGTTCGACAACGAGCTCGACAACTGGAAGCTGGTCGAACAACTGATGAGCGACAAGTTCTCGCGCGAAGTCGCGCTCGGCGTGCACGACGACAAGCGCATGGGTGCCGACTACGATCTGGTCAAGGAGTACATCGGCATCGACAAGCCGTTCGACGTGAAGACGGTCTACACGAACGAATTTCTCGACAAGTCGATCAAGATGACCAAATAAGACGAAGAAGCGGGTTCGGCCGGTCGGCCGAACCCTGTCCGGTGATTGGTTACCCGAGTTCGGGGCCTGCTGCCAGCACGATCGTCGCCGCATCGCCCGGCGCATCTCGGCGGCCGTGCACCATGCGCGTGAACGGCCGCTGAAACTGAAACCCTTGCGCCTGCAGCCACGGCAGCAGCAGCGCTCGGCGCCGATCGAGCAGGTCGAGATACAGCGGCCCCGGCAGCGCGACCAGCGTGTCGGCCAGGAGCTGGTGCGCCACCGCGTCGTCGGCGGCGATCAGCGGGCCGACCTGCGTGGCCTCGCGACCGTCGCGCCCGAGCACGAAGCCGATCACGCGCCCACCCTGCTCCGCGACGCGCGCGGCGAGCGGCAAGCGCTGCGCGAGCGCACGCAACAACGCGCCGCGGTTGGCGCCGAAGGCCGGCGTGTCGAGCGCCTCGATCGCCGGCCAGTCGGCGTCACGCAGCGGCCGCGTTGCACCGCTCATTGCGGCGCCATCGGGGCGCGCTTCGCGACGGTAGCGCGCAAAGCCCCAGGTGTCGATGAAACCCTCCTGCACGTACACCGCGTGACCAGCCGGCGTCGCATCGAGGACCGCCGCCCTGCCCTGGGCAGACAACCCGGCCAGCGCGTGGCGCAGCAGCAGCGATGCATAGCCGCGGCGCCGGAACGCTGGCAACACGAGCACCATGCTGACCCATGCAAAGTCGTCGCCGTACGGCAGAACGACGACCGACGCCGCGAGTCGCGTGACGCCGTCGTCGGCCGCCGCGTGAATCCCGAAGCCGCGTCCGAGCGTGAGCATCGAGCGCCAATCGGCCTCGTTCTGGTTCCAGTTCGCCGATAGCGACAGCGCAAGCGCGCCCGGCAGGTCTTGCAGCCGCAGCGGCACGATTGCCGCCGCAGCATCGGGCTCAGTACTTGCCATCCCGCGTGGAGAAGTGTGTGGGCTTGTTGAGACTCGCGCCGCCGCGCTGCACCCAGTCGGCCACCCAGTCGATCATCGTCTCCAGCGGCACGCGCGGCGCGCCGAACAGCTCTTGCGCGGCGCGCGTGTCTTCGAGCCAGGCGGTTTCGGCCTCCCGGCCGGTGAACACTGGCGCACGGCCGAAGCGCTGGCCGAACTCGCCGGCGAGCCAGCGGATGCTCGTGTGCTGCGGTCCGGTGACGTTGATCGGCGTGGTCGGCGCGGTGCAGTGCGCCAGCAGCCGCAGCGACTGCTCGTTGGCGTCGCCTTGCCAGATCACATCGGCATGGCCCATCGTCAGGTCGATCGTCTTGCCCTCGAGCACGTTGCGCGCCACGTCGTGCAGCACGCCGTAGCGCATGTCGATCGCGTACGACAGCCGCACCAGCCGTCCCGGTGTGCCGTACTTGGCCGAGCCGTACTCGAACATGCGCTCGCGGCCGACGCACGAGTTGGCATAGTCGCCGGGCGGCGGCGTGGCCGGCGTGGACTCGCTGGCGCCCGGGCCCGTGACCGGCACGAACGGGTACACGCAGGCGGTTGAAAAGGCCACGATGCGCATCTCGCGAAAGGTGTCCGCCACCATCATCGGCACGCCGACGTTCATCATCCAGGTGAGCGACGCGTTGCCGGTGGCGCCGAACTTGTGCCCCGCCATGAACACGCAGTTGCGCACGCCGTCGGCCACGTTGGGCAGGCGCTGCAACGCGGCGCGGTCGAGCAGGTCGCAGGCGATGCACTCGATGCCGTGGCGCTGCAGCGACTCGCGCAGACCCGGTTCGCTGAAGCGCGCCACGCCAATGACACGGCGCTCGGGGGCTGCGCGCTTGGCCATGCGCGCCAGCGTCGGACCCATCTTGCCCGCGACGCCGAGCACGATGATGTCGCCGTCAACGCGCGCAAGGTCGGCCACGAGCCCGGGCGTGGGCTCGCTCATGAAGGCCTCGAGGGCTTCGACGTCGGCGAAGCGTTGCGGCAGCGTGGACATGTTGCCCTACCGAGCAATGCCTTCGAAGCGGTCGCGCCCGAGCGCGAGGGCCCGCATCTTGGCGTCGGCGATCGAGCGCTTGAGCATCCAGAAGCCGCAGTCGGGGTGGATGTAGCGCACCCGACCGGCACCGAGCGTCTTCTCGGCACGCTCGATCGCGCGCGCTACCGCATCGGCACTTTCGACGTCGGTGCTCTTGATGTCGACCACGCCGAGCCCGAAGCCGATCTCGGGCTTGAGGTCCTTGAACGCGTGCAGTTCCTCGGGGGGGCGGTGGGCGCACTCGAGGATCACGTGGTCGGCGTGCAGCGCGTTGAGGTAGTCGATCAGCCGGTCCCAGGTGCCCTTCTGGATCGTCTGGCCGCCATAGTTGCCGAAGCACAGGTGCACCGCCGCCGTGCCGCGCACCGCGTCGAGCACGCGGTTGATCGCAGAGGCCGCCCATTTGGACTCCTCCGGGTGACCCGGCAGGTTGGCCTCGTCGACCTGCACGATGTCGGCGTCGAGGTGCTTCACCTGCTCGGCCAGCGCGTCGCCGATCGCATGCGCCAGCGCGGCGGTGTCGCCGTAGTGCTTGTCGATCAGCGTCTTGGCCAGCATGTGCGGACCGGTGAGCGTGAACTTGAAGGTGCGCGTCGCCAGCGCCTTGGCGCGGCTGCACGCCAGCGGCAGGTCGAGGCTGCCGTGGCCGATCGGCCCGATCACCGTGCCCGGCGGCCGGGTGCGGAACTTCATGCCGCTCTTGCTGCGATAGGCGATCAGGTCTTCGAACGAGAAGCGCTGCGTGATGCCGTCCATCGGCCGCACGAAGTACTCGATCATCCCGTTGGTCTCTGGATGGTTGATGTCGAAGCGGTACAGCTCGCCGTCGCACACCACGTCCACGCCGGCCTGCTCCTGCGTGTGAATGACCACGCGCGTGGCGTCGAGCAGGGCCTGCTCGGAGGGGCTGGCTACCAGCCAGTCGGGCACCGGATACGAGCCGACGACGGTGGTCTGGATGCTGGGCATTGGATCTCCGAAAATTAACCGTATGGTGATGAATCATGCTATCGGCCGCCTCCCAGAGCGTCAAGGCGATGGAGGGAAAGCCTGATGCCGCGCCTTGACGTGGCGGCGGCCGCTCCGTACATTAATTCACCATCTGGAGATTTGCTCCTCCGCCGCAGGACCCGATGCTCTCCGAAGCAGACAAGACGCTGTACCGCCACCTCGGGCATCTCACCGTGCCGGGCGTGTTCAGCGCGCAGGAAACCGCGGCCGTGGTGGCCGACATCGAGGCCTGGGGCGAGCAGTTCCTGGCCGATCTGCCGCCCGAGCAGCGCGCGTGGTACGTCGATGGCGGCGTCAAGGCGCGCAGCGTGCTGCGCAAGCTCGACAACCCGCACCACCATCGCGCCGCGGTGCGGCGCCTGGCCACTGCGCCGGCGCTGGTGTCGCTGGTGGAGGCGCTGATCGGGCCCGGCGTGTCGGTGTACTTCAGCCAGATCTTCTTCAAGCCGCCCGAGGGCGGCGGCCCGAAGCCGGCGCACCAGGACAACTTCTACTTCGGCCCCACCGATCCCGAGGGCGTGGTCACCGCATGGGTCGCGCTCGACGACGCCACGCTGGAGAACGGCTGCCTGTACTTCGGCGAAGGCAGCAACTTCGGGCCGGTGTATCCGCATGAAGCGCCACCGCACGAGCCGTTTAACCTGCAGTTGCCGGCCGCCATCCTCGAGCGCCAGCCGATGGTGCCGGCGCCGGTGAGACGCGGCGGCGTGTCGTTCCATCACGGCAACACGTTCCACCAGTCGGGGCCGAACCACAGCCTGAACTGGCGCCGCGCCTGTGCGCTGCACTTCGTGCGCAACGGCGTCGAGTTCGCCAACCCGGCCCTGCCTTACGACCACGCGCTGAAGATGCGCGTGTCCTGACCCACCGCCTGAAGCCCAACGACCATGGCAACCAAGACCCTCGGCCTCATCATGCACGGCGTCACCGGCCGCATGGGCCTGAATCAACATCTGATCCGCTCGATCTGTGCGATTCGCGAACAAGGCGGCGTGCCGCTCGCCAACGGCGACCGGGTGATGCCCGACCCGATCCTGATCGGCCGCAACGCCGAGAAGATCGAGGCGCTGGCCAAGGCGCACGGCATCTCTCGCTTCGGCACCAACCTCGACGCGGCGCTGGCCGGCAAGAGCGACAGCGTGTTCTTCGACTCCGGCACCACGCAGATGCGCCCGACGCTGCTCGCCGCAGCGCTGCGTGCCGGCAAGCACGTGTACTGCGAGAAGCCGATCGCCACCAACCTGAACGAGGCGGTGGAGATCTGCAAGCTCGCGAAGTCGAGCGGGCTGAAGCACGGCGCGGTGCAGGACAAGCTGTTCCTGCCCGGCCTGCGCAAGCTCGACATGCTGCGCCGCGCCGGCTTCTTCGGCCGCATGCTCGCGGTGCGCATCGACTTCGGCTACTGGGTGTTCGAGGGCGACCTGCAGCCGATCCAGCGCCCGAGCTGGAACTACCGCAAGGAAGACGGCGGCGGCATGATCCTCGACATGATGTGCCACTGGCGCTACGTGCTCGACAACCTGTTCGGCGCGGTGCAATCGATCACCTGCCTCGGCGCCACGCACATCGACCGGCGCTGGGACGAGGCCGGCAAGCCGTACACGGCCACCGCCGACGACGCCGCCTACGCCACCGCACAGCTCAAGGGCCACAACGGCGAGCCGGTGGTGGCGCAGCTGACGATGAGCTGGGCCACGCGCGTGAGGCGCGACGACCTCGTGACGTTCCACGTCGACGGCACGCACGGCTCGGCCGTGGCCGGGCTGCAGGAGTGCCGTGCGCAAAGCCGCGTGACCACGCCGCGACCGGTGTGGAACCCCGACGTCAAGCAGACGATGAACTTCTTCGACCAGTGGCAAGAGGTGCCCGACGCGCAGACCTACGACAACGGCTTCAAGATCCAGTGGGAGGCGTTCATTCGACATGTCACCGAGGATGCGCCGTACCAGTGGACCTTGTCCGAAGGTGCCAAGGGCGTGCAGCTGGTCGAGGCCGCGCTTCAGAGCTGGAAAGAGCGGCGCTGGGTCGACGTGCCTGCGCTGTCGTTGTAGAGGGCCCTCGCGATGAAGATCAACCTGCCCCGCGCCGACGGCACGCTCGCGCCCTACACGCTGCGGGCGCCCGGCGCGTTCCGGCCGGCGCAGGTCGGCACGCCGTTCAACCGCATCGCGTACTCGGCGGCCCACGTGGTGGCCGACGCGCGCGCCGCCGGCGACCCGTGGCTCGATTGCGCGATCGACTGGGACACCACCATCGCCTACCGCCAGCGCCTGTGGGGCCTGGGACTTGGCGTGGCCGAGGCGATGGACACCGCGCAGCGTGGCATGGGGCTCGACTGGCCGACCTCGCTGGAGCTGATCCGGCGTTGCCTCGATGCGGCGCGCGACGTGCCCGGCGCACGGGTAGCCAGCGGCTGCGGCACCGACCACCTCGCGCCCGAGGCCGCAAAAGGTGTCGACGACGTGATCCGCGCCTACGAGGAGCAGATGTCCGCGATCGAGCAGCTCGGCGGCCGCCTGATCGTGATGGCCAGCCGCGCGCTCACGCGGGTGGCGACGGGCCCCGCCGACTTCGAGCGCGTTTACGACCGCGTGCTGTCGCAGGCGAGGCAGCCGGTGATCCTGCACTGGCTCGGTGACATGTTCGATCCGGCGCTGGCAGGCTACTGGGGTTCGCACGACATCGATCGCGCGATGTCGACCGCGCTCGGCATCATCGAGGCGCACGCGGCCAAGGTCGACGGCATCAAGATCTCGCTGCTCGACAAGGACAAGGAGATCGCGATGCGCCGGCGCCTGCCTGCGGGCGTGCGCATGTACACCGGCGACGACTTCAACTACCCCGAGCTGATCGCCGGCGATGGCGTCGGCCGGGCACCGAACCAGCAGCAAAGCGATGCGCTGCTCGGCATCTTCGACGCCATCGCGCCAGCCGCGAGCGCCGCGCTCGCCGCGCTGGCCGCGGGCGATGCGGTGCGCTTCCACCAGATCCTCGAGCCCACGGTGGGCTTAAGCCGCCACATCTTCAAGGCGCCGACGCGCTATTACAAAACGGGCGTGGTGTTCATGGCCTGGCTCAACGGCCATCAGAACCACTTCATCATGGTCGGGGGACAACAGAGCACCCGTTCGCTGCCGCACCTGGCCGAGCTGTTCCGCCTGGCCGATGCGGCTGGATTGATCGAGCAGCCCGACCTCGCGGTGCGCCGCATGAAGACGCTGCTGGCGCTGCACGGTGTCGACGCCTGAGCGCCGCGGAGCATGCGCGACTTCTCGCACGACCACCGCTGGCTGTCGATCAACACCGCGACGGTGCGCAAGCAGCGCGGCCAGGATTGGCCGCTGCCGCAGATCCTCGACGCCTGTGCGCAGCGCGGCATCCGCGCGATCTCGCCCTGGCGCGACCAGGTCGCTGCCGCCGGGCTCGACACGATCGCGCGCCAGGTCCAGGCGCTCGGCCTCGAGCTGTCGGGCTACTGCCGCGGCGGCATGTTCACCTACACCGACGCCGCGTCGAAACAAGCGATGCGCGACGACAACCGGCGCGCACTCGATGAAGCCTGCACGCTGAATGCCGCCTGCCTGGTGCTGGTGGTCGGCGCGCTGCCCGGCGCGTTGAGCGGCTCGCCGGCGCACCGCGACCTCGCCGGCGCGCGCGCGCAGGTCACCGAGGGCATCGCGGCGCTGCTCGACGATGCGCGCGAGCGCGGCTTGCCGCTGGCGATCGAGCCGCTGCACCCGATGTACGCCGCCGACCGCGCCTGCATCAACACGCTGGAGCAGGCACTCGACGTGTGCGATGCGCTCGACCCGAACAACACCGGCGCGCTCGGCGTCGCGGTCGATGCCTACCACGTGTGGTGGGACCCCAAGCTGCACCAGCAGATCGCGCGCGCCGGTCGCGCGCGGCTGCTGGCGCTGCACGTGTGCGACTGGCTGGTGCCGACCACCGACCTGCTGAACGACCGCGGCATGATGGGCGACGGCGTGATCGATCTGAAGGCGCTGCGCGCGTCGGTGGAGGCGCAAGGGTATGCCGGCTACAGCGAGGTCGAGATCTTCTCGGCCGCCAACTGGTGGCAGCGCGACGGCGGCGAGGTGCTCGACACCTGCATCGAGCGGCACCGGCGCTGCGTGTAGCGCCGCGATCGCCTGCGCGACCGGGCACAGGGCAGCCTCCCTCACGCCGCCCGCGGCAACCAGGGCTTGCCACCGCGCGTCTTCCACAGCGAGACCAGCACGCCGCCGGCAATCAGCGCCGCGGTCACGCTCAAGCTCACGGTCGGCGGAATCTTGCCGACGATGCCGACCGCGAAGATCTTGGCGCCGATGAACACGAGCACCAGCGCCAGCGCGTACTTGAGATACGCAAAGCGATGGATCATGGCGGCCAGGGCGAAGTACAGCGCGCGCAGGCCGAGGATCGCGAAGATGTTGCTCGTGTAGACGATGAACGGGTCCGTGGTGATGGCGAAGATCGCCGGCACCGAATCGACCGCGAAGATCAGGTCCGCGAACTCGACCACACAAAGAGCCAGGAACAGCGGCGTCGCCCACCACACGGCGCGCCCGTTTGTCGGATGCGGGCGGCGTACGAAGAACGCGTTGCCGTGCAGCGTGGGCGTCACGCGCAAGGCGCGGCGCAGCAGCTTCAGCAGCGGATTGTTCGCCAGATCCGGCTGATGGTTCGCGAACCACAGCATCTTGATCCCGGTGAGCACGAGGAACGCGCCGAACACGTACAGCACCCAGCTGAACTGCGAAACCAGTGCGGCGCCCACGCCGATCATGATCGCGCGCAACACGATCACGCCCAGAATGCCCCAGAAGAGCACACGGTGCTGGTACTCGCGCGGCACCGCGAAGAACGCGAACACCATCGCGATGACGAACACGTTGTCCATCGACAGCGACTTCTCGATCAGGAAGCCGGTGTAGTACTCGAGCCCCGACTGGGGTCCGAGTTGCCACCACACCCAGGCGCCGAACAGCAGCGCCATCGAGACGTAGCCGGCCGACAGCAGCAGGCTTTCACGAATGCCGATCTCCCGATCCTCCTTGTGCAGCACGCCAAGGTCGAGCACGAGCATGACGATCACCACGCCGATGAAGCTCAGCCACAGCCATGCCGGTTGGGTCATGAACGGCGCCTGAAGAAACGGAATGAGTGCGTCCAAGAGCGGTCCTTCGTTCGGTGGTGCGTGGATGTCGGTGAGACTGCCGTCGACGGGTCAATCCGTTGCCGCGGCCTCGTGCCGGTGGGCTGTGCCGGACCCGTCGCCGGCCCTGGAGTCAGCGATGCGCCAGTGACGCGCGGCGGCAGCCAGCACCGACGCCTCGCCGTCCTGGATGCATCCATCGGCTTCGGCGACCGCGACACAGAGTTGCAGCAGCTTCTCGCGCAGACGTTGATCGCGAACCTCCATCAGCATCGATGCCATGGCCGACGGGTCGAGACGGCAGGCGTGGCTCCAGCTGTGTTCGGAAGCGGCCAGCAGGTCTTCGCAGAACTGGCGCAGCGCGGCGTGCAGCCGCTGCGGCGCCAGGCCGAGCTGCCCGGCGGCATCGTGCTCGCAGAGCAGATCGAGCTCCGCCTTCCCCGGACCGCCGTCGGCCATTAACGTCATCGCGACGATGCGGGCGGCGGCTTCAGGGCCGTCAACGGGATAGCTGCGCATGGGAACCTCCGGAGGCATGCAGTACGGGGCGCGCCGGTTTCGCCGGGCGAACACGGCCGACCATCGACATCAACTTGCGGACGACACAACGCATCGCGGCTTCCAGCGCACCCGGCCAGTCGCGCGCCGTCGATGTGACGACAACGGCCGCGCCGCGGTCGCCGGCAAACTCGACCCGGCACCGCTTGTCCAGGCCGCGGCGCGCGTCGCGCACGCCCTCGAGCCGGATGCGCACGCGCGGGGCAAACCGGCCTAGACGCCGCGTCGCCTGGTGGATGCGCTGGACGGCCGTTGCGCGCAGTCGCAGGCCTTCCGGATCACGAGCATCGAACAGCACTTGCAAGGGCACCTCCTGGTGTGTGGGTGATGAAGCGACGGGGCGAAGCCTAGGTGAGCAATGGGTATCGATAAAGCAGACAATTCGGAAATCACGATCCCGGAAAAACTGACTGTGAGCCTGCCCTTCAGCTATCGGCATCTCTACTACTTCTGGGTGGTCGCCAAGGAGGGCGGCATCGTGCGGGCGGCTCAGCGCCTCGACATGGCCGTGCAGACGATCAGCGCCCAAGTGCGCGAACTCGAGCGTGCTCTGGGTCATGCGCTGTTGAAGCCCGCGGGCCGCGGCGTGGCCCTCACCGACGCCGGTGTCGCAACGATGCGTCAGGCCGATCTGATCTTTCAGTTGGGCGAGCAGTTGCCCACGGTCGTGCGCGACGCCGCCAGCACACCGACGGTTCGCCTGGTGGTCGGCATCGCCGACAGCCTGCCCAAGCTGATCGTCCGGCGGCTGATGCAGCCGGTGATCGATTCACCGCACCTGCGTCTGCTGTGTCACGAAGACGAGTTTCAGCGTCTTCTGGCCGAGCTTGCGCTGCACCGCATCGACCTCGTGCTGGCCGACCGTCCCGCGTCAGCGAATCCCAATCTGAAGCTGTACAGCCATGCGCTCGGTGTCTCGTCGGTCGCGTGGTACGCCGCGGCGCCGCTCAAGCAGCGCGCAGCCCGGCGCTTTCCCGCTTCGCTGGCCGAGGTACCCGTTCTGCTGCCCACCGCCCACTCCGCGTTGCGCGCGCCTCTCGATCAGTGGTTCGAGCGCCACGCGGTGCGGCCCAACATCGTCGGAGAGTTCGAGGACAGTGCGCTGCTGAAGACCTTTGGCTCGAGCGGGATGGGTGTGTTCCCTGCGCCGGAAAGCGTGCACGACGACCTGGTGAGCCGCTATCGCGTGCACCGCTTCGGCCTGTGCGAAGGCATCGAGGAACGCTTCTTCGCGATCGGCGCGGAAAAGAAGGTTTCGCACCCGCTGGTGCAGGCCATGCTCACGAAAAGAGATCTCTAGTTGCTGCCCAGCGCCTCGCTGATGCGCCGCATGAATCCCGGCGTGTGCGCCGGGTCCATCCAGCGCACCACCACCACCGCATGGTGCGCCGGCTCGACCCACACCAGATGCCCGCCGGCGCCGACCATGCAATACGCCTGCGTCGATGCACCGGGAAACACGCGGCCGTCGCCGTTGAGCCAGACCAGCCAGCCGTAGTACGGCGCGATCGCGCACGGCTCGCGCATGCGCCGCACCCATGTCGATGGCAGCAGCTCGCGGCCGGCATGGCGGCCGTCGTCGAGCAGCAGCTGGCCGAGCCGCGACTGGTCGCGCGCCGAGATCGACACGCCGCCGCCCCAGTGCGAGCCACCGGGCACCGACTGCACGCGCCGCCCTCCAAGATTCACCCACGCATCGTCATAGCCGCGCCAGCGCCAGCCGGCGCTGCACTCGAGCGGCTGCATCAGCGCCTCGTCGAACACCTCGGGCAGCGGCTGCTGGAACAGGTGCAGCAGCGCCAGCGAGAGCTGGTTGATGCGCACGTCGTTGTATTCCCAGTGGCTGCCCGGCGCCTGCAGCGCTCGCGCATCGCCCTTTCTGCCCTGCGGCGGACGCGGTTCATGCTGGACGTGGCGGTAGCGGTCCACCGTGTCGGGAATGCCGAAGTTGCTGCCTTCCCATTCGCTGGTCTGCTCCAGCAGGTGGCGCCAGGTGACGGCGCGGTTGTGCGCCGATTCGAACCCGATGCCGCGCACCCGCGCGACCACCGGCTCGTCGGGATCAGGCAGCAGGCCGCGGCCGTGCGCCACGCCGCCCAGCATCGCGAGATAGGTCTTCGCCACGCTGAACGTCAGGTCGGCACGATCGGGCTCGCCCCATGCCGCCACCACGTGGCCGCGCTGGCGTACCACGCCCGATACGCCGCCGCGTGCGTGCACCGGTCCGCGCAAGCGGTTGTACGGCGGCGGGTCGGCATGGTGCAGGCCCCAGGCCGCCGGATCGGCGGCGGGGTCGCGCGGCCAGCCGATCTCGTGGCTCAGCGCAAAGTCGATCGCGGCGGCGAAACGTTCGCTCGTGTGCATGGCAGCGCACTGTACGCAGCTTCACGGCACGCCGGCACAATGCGGGCATGAACATCAGCCTGATCGGTGCACCCACCGACATCGGCGCCGGCGCGCGCGGCGCCAGCATGGGTCCCGAGGCGTTGCGCGTGGCGCTGCTGCAGCCCACGCTGGAGGGCCACGGGCTTGAAGTGCTCGACCGCGGCAACCTCACCGGTCCGGCCAACCCGTGGCTGCCGCCGGTCAACGGCTACCGCCACCTGGGCGAGGTGGTGCAGTGGAACCGCACCGTGCACGAGGCGGTGCATGCGGAGCTGAAGCTCGGCCGCCTGCCGATCCTGCTCGGCGGCGACCACAGCCTGGCGATCGGCTCGATCAGCGCGGTGGCACGACATTGCCGCGAGGCCGGCAAGAAGCTGCGCATCCTGTGGCTCGACGCACACGCCGACTTCAACACCGACCGCCTCACGCCGAGCGGCAACCTGCACGGCATGCCGGTGGCCTGCCTGTGCGGCAACGGCCCGCAGGAGCTGATCGAGATCGGCGGCAAGGTGCCGGCGATCAACCCCAAGAGCCTGCGCCAGATCGGCATCCGCAGCGTCGACCCGGGCGAGAAGCGCCTGGTCCACCAGGCCGGGCTCGAGGTGTTCGACATGCGCTACATCGACGAGATGGGCATGCGCCACACGATGGAGCTGGCGCTGGCGACGATCGATGCCCACACGCACCTGCACGTGAGCTTCGACGTCGATTTTCTCGACCCCGAGATCGCGCCCGGCGTGGACACCACCGTGCCCGGCGGCCCCACCTATCGCGAGGCGCAGCTGTGCATGGAGATGATCGCCGACACCGGTGCGCTCGCCTCGCTCGACGTGATGGAGCTCAATCCGGCCTGCGACGTGCGCAACAAGACCGCCGACCTGGCCGTCGATCTGATCGAAAGCCTGTTCGGCAAGAGCACATTGATGCGTGACCCCGGGAAGGGTCCGCGGTGAACACGCCCCCACGTTCGCTTTGCTCGCGGCCCCGCCAGGGGGCGCGTCAACGGGTTCGAGCGGCCCGGCGCCATTGACATGGCAGCGGCCGAGTTCGACGCCGTGATCTTCGGCGCCGGCATCGCCGGCGCATCGTGCGCGCACGCGCTGGCCCCGCATGCCAAGGTACTGCTGCTCGAGCGCGAAGCCCAGCCCGGCATGCACAGTACCGGCCGCAGCGCCGCGATGTTCATGGAAAGCTACGGGCCGCCTCAGGTGCGCGCGCTGACGCGCGCCAGCCGCGGTTTCTACGAGGCGCCGCCCGCCGGCTTTGCCGACATGCCCATCCTGCAGCCGCGCGGCGCGTTGTATGTGGCATGGCAAGGCCAGGAGGCCATGCTCGACGAGCTGTATGCGACGCTGGAAGCCACCGGCACCGCGGTGTCGCGCATCGATGCCGACGAATGCCTGCGCCGCGTGCCGGTGTTGCGCGCACAAGGCCTGCTCGGCGGTGTGTTCGAGGTGGACGCGACGGACATCGACGTGCACGCGTTGCACCAGGGCTTCCTGCGCAGCGCGCGGCGCGCCGGTGCCGCCATGTGGACCGATGCCGAGCTGGCGCGAGCGCACAACCCCAACGGAACCTGGACCGTCGAGCTGGCCGACGGCCGCAGCGTGGGTGCGCGCACGCTGATCAACGCCGCCGGCGCCTGGGCCGACGATGTCGCGCAGCGCTGCGGCGCACAGCCGCTCGGCATCCAGCCCAAGCGGCGCAGCGCGTTCACCTTTGCCGCGCCACCGGGTGTCGACATCCGGCCGTGGCCGACGGTGGCCGACGTCGGCGAGAGCTGGTACTTCAAGCCCGATGCCGGCCAGTTGCTCGGCTCGCCGGCCAATGCCGACCCGGTGCCGGCGCACGACGTCATGCCCGAGGAGCTCGACATCGCCATCGGCATCGCGGCGATCGAAGAGCGCACGTCGCTGAACATCCGGCGCCCGGCGCGCACCTGGGCCGGGCTGCGCAGCTTCTCGCGCGACGGCGAGCTGGTGATCGGCTGGGACGCACGGCGGCCGGCGTTCTTCTGGCTCGCGGCCCAGGGCGGCTACGGCATCCAGAGCGCGGCCGGCGCCGCGCAGCTGGCGGCGGCGCTGTGGCTCGGCGCGCCGCTGCCCGCAGGACTGCGCGCGCAGAATGTGCAGGTGCACGCGCTCGAGCCCGCGCGCTTCTGTGCCTGAGAGGTGAATCGCATGAGACGTCGTTCCTTGCTGCAGGCGGCTGCTGTCGCCGCGTTGACCGGTGGGTCGGCTGTGCGCGCGCAGGCGCGCCTGCCGATCTTCGACGCCCACGTGCACTACAGCCACGATGCGGTCGAGCAGGTGCCGGTGAAGCAGGCGGTGCAGATCCTGCGCAACGCGGGCCTGAGCGGCGTGTTCGTGTCGTCGTCCGACGACGAGGGCACGCAAAAGCTGCTGGCCGAGGCGCCCGACCTGATCGTGCCGGAGTTGAGGCCGTATCGCACACGCGCCGACGTGAGCGGCTGGGTGCGCGAGCCCGATATCGTGCGCTACCTCGAGCAGCGCCTTGCAAGGCACCGCTACGCCGGCATCGGCGAATTCCATCTCTACGGCGCCGATGCCGAGCTGCCGGTGCCGCAGCGCATGGTGGTGCTGGCGCGCGAGCGCGATCTGATCCTGCATGCGCACAGCGACGCCGACGCGGTCGAGCGGCTGTTCAAGGCCTGGCCGCAGGCGCGCATCCTGTGGGCGCACTCGGGCTTCGACCGGCCCGATGCGGTGCGTGCCATGTTGCGCAAGCACAAGCAGCTGTGGTGCGACCTCGCCTATCGCACTGATCAAGCGTCCGGCAACAAGGTGGATGCCGCCTGGCGCGACGCGTTCACCGAGTTTCCCGATCGTTTCATGGTCGGCACCGACACCTTCACGCCGGAGCGCTGGCACTACATCGGCCCGCACGCCGACTATTCGCGCGGCTGGCTGGCCGACCTGCCGGCGCCGCTGGCGCAGAACATCGCGCACCGCAACGCCGAGGCGTTGCTGCGCGCCGCGTGGCAAAAGAAGACGTGACGCGCGGCGTGCTGGTGCTGATGGCAGCAACGTGCGGCGCCGCCGCGCACGCGGCGGACGACTGCGCCTTGGCGTTGCGTGCGGCCCAACCGCTCGTCGCCGAAGGCGACGGCGCCCGCGTGCTGTTCGTGCCGCAGCCCGTGCCGGTGCCGGTGGGCCGGCACTTCCAGATCCGGTTCGTCGTCTGCAGCGGTGAGGCGCTGCGCAGCGACGCCAAGGTGCAGGTGGATGCCGACATGCCGGCGCACCGCCACGGCATGAACTACCGCACCACGGTCTGGCCGCTGGAGCGCGGCGTGCAGCGCGCCGACGGGCTGATGTTCCACATGCCCGGCACGTGGCGCCTGATCTTCGACGTGTCGCTCGATGGCCGCACGCTGCGCGCCACGCGCGAGATCGACGTGCAATGAACGCGTGGATCGCCGCGTGCGCTGCGCTGTGCGTCGCCGCATCGACGCTGGCGGCCTCCGCCGGCCGGGGCCTGCTCGACTTCACGGCCGATGAAAAGCAGCGCATCGTGCGCCACGGACCGTGGCCGCCCGCACCGGCGCTCGACCCGGGCAACGCGGTGGCGGGCCATCCGGCGGCGATCGAGCTGGGCCAGCAGCTGTTCTTCGACGCGCGCCTGTCGATCGACGGCACGATGTCGTGCTCCACCTGCCACCAGCCGCTGCTGGCGTTTGCCGATGCGCGCAAGCGCTCGCAGGGCCGGCAGGCGCTGGATCGCAACGCACCGTCGTTGTGGAACGCGGTGCACGAGCGCTGGTACGGCTGGGACGGCGCGGCCGACAGCCTGTGGGCGCAGGCGATCCGGCCGATCCTGCACGCACACGAGATGGACGCCACGCCGCGGCATGTGCGCGACACGATCGCGCGCGACGCCGAGCTGGCGTGCCGCTACCGGCGCACGTTCGGTCACGCACCCGAGGACGACGCCGAAGCGGTGCTCGTCAATGCGAGCAAGGCGATCGGCGCCTTCGTCGGCACGCTGGTGTCGGGCCGCACGCCGTTCGACGCCTTTCGCGACGCGCTGGCGCACGGCGACACCAAGGCCGCGTCGCACTACCCGCTGCCGGCGCAGCGTGGCCTGCGGCTGTTCGTCGGCCGCGGCAACTGCCACCTGTGCCACCTGGGGCCGCTGTTCAGCAACGGCGAGTTCGGCGACACCGGTCTGCCGTTCTTCGTGCGACCGGGCGTGGTCGATGCCGGCCGGCAGCGCGGCATCGAGCTGTTGAACCTCAGCGAGTACAACCTGTCGTCGCGCTGGAGCGATGCGCGCAACGACGCCGCGGTGACGATGAAGCTGAAGCAGCTTGCGCCGCAGCACCGCAACTTCGGCGAGTTCAAGGTGCCGAGCCTGCGCAACGTGGCGCTCACCTCTCCCTACGCCCACGATGGTCAGCTCGCCACGCTCGACGACGTGGTGCGGCACTACTCGGAGCTGAACCTGGAGCGGCTGCATGCCGACGGCGAGCAGATCCTGAAGCCGCTGCGCTTGAGCGACGGCGAACGCGCTGATCTGGTGGCGTTCCTGCGTTCGTTGAGCGATCCCGGCGCGACCACCTGGCAGCCCGCGCGGCTGCCGCGCTGCGGCGTCAAACCTTGAAGCGCTTGACCAGCGACTGCAGCTCGCGCGCCTGATCGCGCAGCCCTTCGGCCGATGCGGCGCTCTGCTCGACGAGCGCGGCGTTCTGCTGCGTCATCTCGTCCAGGCGTGTCACCGACTGGTTCACCTCGCCCAGACCCGTGTTTTGCGTGCCGGCGACCTTGCAGATCTCGTCCACCATCGAGGTGGCCCGCGCCACGCCGGCCACGATGTCGCGCATCGTCACGCCGGCGTCCTTGACCAGTTTCTCGCCCGACTGCACGGTCTCGGTGCTGGTCTGGATCAGGCCCTTGATCTCATGCGCCGCCTGCGCGGCACGCTGGGCCAGCGTGCGCACCTCGGCGGCCACCACCGCGAAGCCCTTGCCATGGGCTCCCGCACGCGCGGCTTCGACCGCGGCGTTGAGCGCCAGGATGTTGGTCTGGAACGCGATGCCGTCGATCACGCCGGTGATGTCACCGATGCGGTGGCTCGCCGCCGCGATCTCGCCCATGCGGCCGACGATCTGCGCCATCGCCTGACCGCCGCGCTCGGCGGTCGATGCGGCAGCGTTCACCATCTCGTTGGCGGTGTTCGCCGCACACACGCTGCTCTTCACGGTGTTGGCGAGCTGTTCGATCGCACCGGCAGTCTGCTGCAGCGAGCCGGCGGTTTCTTCGGTGCGCCGGCTCAGGTCCTGGCTGCCGTCGGCGATTTCGCCGCTGGCCAGCGCCACCTGGTCGGCCAGGCCGCCGATGCCGCCGACCAGCTCGCGCAACTGCTGCTGCATCGCCAGCACCGCGTGCTGCAGGCGCCCCAGTTCGTCGTCGCGCCGGATCGCGAGATGTGCGGTCAAGTCGCCGGCGGCGATCGCTTCGGCAACGCGTACGGTGTCGTCGACCGGCCGCGTGATGCTGCGCGTGATCAGGAACGCCAGCACGCCCGAGATCAGCAGCGCTGCCAGCGCCATCGCCGCAGTGGCGCCGATCGACACCGCGGTGCGGTCGTTGGATTGCGCGCGCAGCTTCTCCAGCGCCTGCAGTTGCACGAGCTGGGCCTTGTCGATGCCCTTGGCGAACGCATCCATCTTCGGCTGCAGCTGCGTGAACAGCAGCGCCTTGGCCGGCTCGACCTGCTGTGCACGGTGCAGCCGGCTGAGTTTCACCAGCACCACCAGCACGCTGCTGCTGTGGTTGCCGAGCTCCTCGGCGAGCGCTTTTTGCTCGTCGCCGAGTTGTTTGTTGAGCTTCTCGATCGCCTCGCCGATGTGGCCGCGGCCGGCCTCGATGCGTTCGAGCGCGGCCTGCGCGACCGTCGGGTCGGTGGCCAGGATCGAGTCGCGCGCCGCCAGCCCGACGTCGCTCACGTCGACGCTCAGCGCCTGCAGGCGCGCGAGCACCGACACGCCGTCATTCAGCGCATGCGCGAACTGGCGCTGCAGCCGGCTCGCCTGCCAGGCGGCATTGACCGCCATCACGACGATCAGCAGACACACCAGGCCGAAACCGAGCGCGAGCCGCGTGCCGATGCCCAGGTGGCGCAGGCGCTGCAGGCCGCGGTGCACTGCGCTCGCCTTCATCGCCCGCCTCGCGCCGCAACCAGACGCCGCACGTCGGCCACCAGCTCTTGTGCCGGCGTGGCGTGCGCATAGACGCGGCGCACGCGCGCGCGCCCGTCGAGCAGGTACCACATCGAGCTGTGCTCGACGCCGCCCTGCCCCCGGCGCATGCCGACGCCGTAGTTCTCTGCCGCGCGTTCGATCTGCTGCGGGCTGCCGGTGAGGCCGACGATGCGCGCATCGATGCGCTGCACGAACTCGCGCATCTGTTCGGGTCCGTCGTTCAGCGGATCGAGCGTCACGAACACCACCTTCGCCGGCGCTTCTGGGCCAAGCGTGTGCAGCACCGATCGCGCCTCGGCCAGCGCGATCGGGCAGGTCGAGCCGCAATGCGTGAAGCCGAAGAACAGCAACACCGGTGAGCCGGCCAGCCGCGACAGCGCGAAGGTGGCACCGTGCTGGTCGACCAGGTTCAGCTCACCGCCCACATCGGCCGGCGGTGCGCGGCCGTGCTGCAGTTCCTGCGCGCCGGCATGCAGCACCGACCAGGCCAGCCCGAGCGCGCACGCCGTGCGCACGAACCAGCGGCAGGAGGACATCAGCGCACGCATCGCACAAGGCCAGACGGGCGGACCGCCGTCGATCAGGGCGCGACGTTGACGACCATGCGCATGTCCGGATGGATCGCGCATTCGATCTCGAACTTGCCCGGCTTGCCGAAGGTCACGGTCTTCATCTGGCCGCTGCCGTACGTGCCGAGGTCGAACGGCATCGCGTCGGTCAGGCTGAAGATGTTGTGCGAGAAGCCGTCGTCGTTGCGAAACGCCACCTTGTCGCCCACCTTGATGTCGAGCTTCTTGGTGGAGAAAGCCTTGTCCTTCTGGCTCACCACGTGTTCGTTCGACGCGATGGCGGCGCCGCACGCCAGCGCGGCCGCGGCGACGATGAGGTTGAGTGTCTTCATGCTGTGCTCCTGGAGTCGCTGTGCCGCTGCGCTTCAGCGGCTGTGGCTTTGCGCATTGACCGAACGCACGAAGGCGACCACGTCGCCGATCTGCTCGTCGGTGAGCTCTTCGCCCCACGGCGGCATGCCGGGCGAGCGGCCGAGCGTTTCGCCGCCCTTGCGCACGATCAGGCCGATGTAGGCGTCGTTCTTGTCGCTGGCGCGCAGGTTGGCCGGCCGCGGGTTGTGCAGGCGTGCCGCACGGCCGTTGCCGTCGGCGTTGATGCCGTGGCAAGTGACGCAGTAGTTGGCGTACACCAGGCCGCCGCGAAACACCGCGGCATCGCGGCTGTCGCGCGGCAGCAGCGCGCCGGTGGCGTTGGGCGCCTGCGCCTTCTCGGGCTCGGCCCATACAGCAGCGGCACCGAAGCTCAGCACCGCGGCGGTCAACGTGGCCGCGCACCACAGGCCCGCGCGGGTGGGAAGGTGCCGGTTCATCGCGTCCGGTCCCTTCACTGCGGCAGCGCGGGGATGCTGGCCGAGCGCTGAGATCCGGTGAGCGCCTTCATGAAGGCCACCAGGTCGAGCTTGTCCTGCTGGTTCAGCTCGAGCGTGCGCACGTCCTTGGACACGTTGCTGCGGTCGTCGCCGCCGCGCGCGTAGTGGTCCACCACGTCCATCAGCGTCACCGCGGTGCCGTTGTGGAAGTACGGCCCGGTCAGCTCGATGTCGCGCAAGGTCGGCGTCTTGAACGCGCCCTTGAGCACCGCGGCCTTGCGGATGTTGAAGCGGCCCAGGTCCTCGGCGCCCTTGGCATGCGCGATGCCGATGTTGTGGTAGCCGTTGTCGGTGAAGTTGGGCGGCGCATGGCAGACCATGCAGTTGCCCTTGGCCGGATCCTTGAACACCTGGTAGCCGCGCCACTCCTGCAGCGTGATGGCGCCGGCGTCGCCGGCCACCCAGCGGTCAAAGCGCGAGTCGTTGGACACCACGGTGCGCTCGAAGGCGGCGATTGCCTTGGCCACGGTCTCTTCGGCGATCGGCTCGCCGGGGTAGGCACGGGCGAACTTCTCGCGGTAGCCGGGGATGGACTGCAACATCGTCAGCGCGTTGCCGAAGTCGGTCTTCATCTCTTCGGGCGTCTTCATCGGGCCGAGCGCCTGGTCTTCGAGCGACTTCTTGCGGCCGTCCCACATGAACTGCGTGTTGTAGGCGGTGTTCACCACCGTGGGCGTGGCGCGCCCGAGCACCGTGCCGTTGATGCCCACGCCGGTCTTCAGGCCATCGGACCAGCCCAGCGCCGGGTTGTGGCAGGTGGCGCACGACAAGGTGCCGTTGCCCGACAGGCGCGGATCGAAGAACAGCGCGCGGCCGAGTTCCACGCGCTCCGGCGTGCTCACGTTGTCCTGCGGCTGCGGCACCGGGCCGAGCAGCCAGTGCTTGTCGTCGGCCGTGGCCTTGGGCGCCGCGTCGAAGGCCGACACGCCCATCGCGGCACAGGCCGCCAGCGTGAGCACACCCACGCGCACACGCGCCATGAGACGCGATTTCTCGATCAAGGACATACGGCTTCCCTCCGGCAATTCACCACACAGCTCCGCGCCCTTCTCTCGGCACGCGGCGACGACGCCGCAACCAGCGGCTCGTCGTGTGGATCGGCAGTGTGGGGTCGCGGGTTAAGGGAAAGCGAGCAGAGATGCAGCGCGTTTGCCGCGCATTCTTCCCGCAGCGCCCTTGAAGAATGGCCGCTGCAAATTCTTCAAGGAGTCATCTCAGCGCGCGCGCTTGAGCGAGATCGACTCCAACCAGCGGCCGATGCGCGTGGTGAAGCCGCCGAAGCGGCTGTCGAGATCCTCTTCCGGGCTCACCGGCACCAGGCGATGGATCTTCGGTGCGTCAGCGTCGGGCTTCTTCACCATCACGGCCTCACGCTCGGGCGCCGCCACCGCCGGCGGGGCGCTCGGCGTGGCTGGCTCGGGCGGCAGCGCGTCGAGCGCACCGGGCGCGGTGCGCGCGGCCAGCAGCTCGGCCTCGGCCGTGGGGGCCACCGGCTTCAGGCGGCCCGACGGAGATGAGCCCGGCGGCAGCACCGGACGCGTGGCCTTGCGCGGCGGCTTGGCCTCGATGCTGGCCGGCGTCACCTCGAGCATCGGTGCCAGCCATTGCAGGATCGGCTGCCACTGCGCGAGATCGCCCTCCACCTTGGCCGACGGCATGTCGAAGATGGTGAGGCCGTGCTCGAGGCACTTCACGTAGGTCTGCGTCTCGCGCAGCGCGCCGAGAAACGGCAGCTGAAGCCCGTCGGCCCACTGGCGCAGCGACGCTTCGTTCTTGGTGCGCGAATCGACGCGCATGCCCACCGCGGCGATCTTGCAACGCCCGCGCGCGACGCGCGGATGCGCCAGCAGCTCGGCATAACAGTCGGCCGCCGACTCGCGGTCGAACAACGAGTGCTGCACCGGCATCAGCACGGCATCGGCCAGCATCACCACGCGCAGCAGGTCATAACCCTTCAGGCCGCCCGGCGTGTCGAGCAGCACATGCGTCACGCCGGGCGGCGCGCGCAGGATGTTGCGCGGGTCGACGCTCCAGCCGGCGATCTTGGGCGCGGTGGGGGCAAAACGCTGCTTGTCGCGCTGGCGCAGCCAGGCGTGCGACGACTGCTGGAAATCGGCGTCGCCAAGCAGCGCGGGCAGCTGCTTGTGCGCGAAGTAAGCCGCCAAGTGCGTCGCGAGGGTGCTCTTTCCGCACCCACCCTTGCGATTGACGACGGCGATGACGGGCATGAAGTGACCGGTTCTCCCCAGCTGCGAATTGCAACATCAAAGCGATGCCGCCACCGTGAAATAGGGCGCGGGCGCCACCCGGCCATGGTGTACAGCCGTAATCGGGTGGCGCGAGGGCGCCGGTCGGTGCTCGTTTCGCCGAGGCGGCGAGAATGCCACACCGGATGTGCCAAAACCCAACACAAGACCTTTCGACCGCAGGAGACCCATGAGCCTGACCCACACCATTGACGTCGACGCCTTGCATCGCGCGATGCACCTGCTGGTGCGCGGCTTCGGCAGCGAAGAGGCCGAAGTGCAAGCCGTGTGCGACAACCTGATCGAGGCCAACCTCACCGGCCACGACTCGCACGGCATCGGCATGCTGCCGCGTTACACCGACGCCTACCTCGAAGGCGGCCTCAAGCCCAACACCCACGTGCGCAGCGTGCTCGACGCCGGCGCAATGCTGCGGCTGGACGGCCAGGCCGGCTTCGGCCAGGTGGTGGGCCGCGAAGCGATGGCCATGGGCATCGAACGCGCGCACCAGCACGGCTGCTGCGTGATGGCGCTCGGCAACGCGCACCACCTGGGCCGCATCGGCGCCTGGGCCGAGCAGGCCGCGGCCGCGGGCCTGGTGTCGCTGCACTTCGTCAACGTGATCTCGCGCGGCATCGTGGCGCCCTACGGCGGCTCCGACGCGCGCTTCGGCACCAACCCGTTCACCGCAGCGATACCTCTGCGCGGGCGCGAGCCGATGATCCTCGACTTCGCCACCAGCGTGATCGCGCAGGGCAAGACCCGCGTCGCGCACAACAAGGGCGAGCAAGTCCCGCCCGACCACCTGATCGACCACGAAGGCAAACCCACGCAGGACCCGCGCTACTCGGTGATCGAGCCGTTCGGCGCCATCCTCACGTTTGGCGCGCACAAGGGCTACGGCATGGCCGTGCTGTGCGAGCTGCTCGGCGGCGCGCTGGCCGCCGGCATGGCGCAATACACGTCCGACACCAGCAAGAAGCGCGTGCTCAACGGCATGCTCACGGTGCTGATCGATCCCGCGAAGATCGCCGACATGGCGGCCTACGAGCGCGAGGCGCTCACCTTCGTCGACTGGGTCACCGCGTCGCCGCCGCGCGCCGGCTTCGACCGCGTGCGCATCGCGGGCGAGCCCGAGCGCGAGTCGCGCGCCAGGCGCATCAAGAGCGGCGTGCCGGTCGACGCCACGACCTGGCAGGAGATCCTCAACGCCGCCGGCAAGCTCGGCGTCGATGTGCAGCGCATCAACGACGCAGCCGGGGTGAAGCCTTAAAGGCGGTGCACCATCAGGTGCTTGGCAATGCCGTGGCCGAAGCCTTCGATCGTGTGGCGCATCTCGTAGCCGAGTGACGCGTACAGGCGCGGCGCCTGGAAGCTGAACGTCTCCAGGTACACGGTGGTGCAGCGGTGCTGCGCCGCGTGCGCCTCGAAGGCACGCACGAGTTGCGCGCCCAGCCCCCGGCGCCGCAGGTCGGGATGCACCCACAGCTGCTGCAGCTCGGCGCAAGCGCCCCAGCGCCGGCCCACGGCACCGCCGACCACGGCGCCATCGGCAGCGCGCGCAAAGCACGCCAGCGGTCGCACCTCGTGCAGCGGCGCGGCCGCGGCATTGGAGTCGCCGAGGCCCTGGTCGACCACGCGTGCGGCAGCGGCATCGGGCTCGTCATGAACGGTGAGGCGCAAGGCGGTCATGGCGCGCGACTCTAAGCGTTGCGCAAACAGGGGTCCGAATCCGGCGAGCCGGCTCCGGCGCGGCGCCTGAAGATGCCGCCCATGCAGCAGCACGCCATGACACCCGCGACGACGCGCGACGCACTGGCCACGCTCACGTGGACCCAGCTCGCCGCACAGTCGGCCGAGCAGATCAGCCTGGCCGCGGTGCCGATCGTCGCGGTGCTGGCGCTCCACGCCGGCCCCGGCGAGATCGGCGTGCTCAACACCGCCCAGACGCTGCCGTTCCTGCTGCTGTCGATCCCGGCCGGCGTGCTGGCCGACCGCTGGTCGCGCACGCGACTGATGGTGGCTGCCGAGGCGCTGCGCGCGCTGGCGCTGCTCGGTCTGATCCTGCTCGTGTTGAGCTCCGCCGTCTCGTTGCCGCTGCTGGCACTGCTCGGTTTCATCGGTGCCGCGGGCACCGTGGGCTTCAGCGTGGCCGCGCCCGCGCTGGTGCCGACGCTGGTGGCCAAGGACGATCTCGCACGCGCCAACGCCCGGCTCGAGCTGGCACGCAGCGTCGCGTTTGCCGCCGGGCCCGCGCTCGCCGGCGCGCTGGTGGCATGGACCGGCGCGGGCACGGCGTTCGTGTTGGCCACGGCCCTGTCGGTGTTCGCCGCGCTGCAGTTGTTGCGCCTTCCGGCCGTGCCGCCGCAGCGCGCCGCACGGCGGCACCTGCTCGACGAGCTGCGCCACGGTGCCGGCCTGGTGTGGCGCCACCCGCTGCTGAAAGCCGTGATGTGGACCGCGGTGGTGTGGAACGTCGCGTGGTTCGTGCTGCAGGCGGCGTACGTGCCGTACGCGATGCACCGCCTCGGCCTGGACGCGAGCGGCGTTGGCCTCACGCTCAGCTGTTATGGCGCGGGCATGTTGATCGGTGCGCTGCTCGCGGCTCGCGTGGCGCGCGCGTTGCCCTTCGGGGCCGCGGTGATGCTGGGTCCGCTGATGTCGGTGCTGGCCGCGGCCGCGATGCTCGCGAGCGGGTGGTGGCCGCATGCCGCCTGGGCGGCCCTGTCGTTCGTGCTGTTCGGGGCCGGTCCGCTGGTGTGGACCGTGACCACGACCACGTTGCGCCAGACGCTGGTGCCGTCGCAGGTGCTGGGCCAGGTGTCGGCGATCTTTCTCACGCTCAACGCCGGCGCGCGGCCGCTCGGTGCCGCGCTGGGCGGCGTGGTTGGCGCGTGGTGGGGCGAAACTGCGTGCATTGCGCTGGCGGCGCTCGGTTTCGTGGTGCAGGCGCTGGTGATCACCGGCTCGCCGGTGCGCGGGTTGCGGCGCTTGCCCGCCGCCGTGGCTTGAAGCTCAGGTGGTGCGCGCTGCGCCGCGCGCGGCCACGCAGGCGGCGATGCGCCAGGACTTGTCGGCCTGGCGTTCCATCTCGTACACCACCATCCAATCCGCGCCGGCGGCATCGGTCATCTGCACGCGCTGGATCAGCTTGCTGTCGATCCACTGCGGTCTGACGAACGACACCGACGCCGGGCGGTACACCACCGGATAACCCTCGCGCACCATCGACAGGAATCGATCGGCGGTGACGAACATCGCGCGGATGCCGGGCGCCGCATACGAGAACGCCCGCTCGGCATCGTCGTCCGCAAACGCCGCCAGCTGCGCCTCGATCACGGCGCGCACGGCCTTGGCATCGGCGGCGCTGACGCCGGGTGCGGCGGCCGCCCGACCCCAGGCCAGGGCCGCCGGGGCAAAGGCGAACAGACGTCGATCCATGCGGCGCATCTTGCCCGTTCAGCGCCATGCGCGCCACAGGAAGCCCAAGCCACCGAGCACGACCACGGTCTCCATGATGCGCAGGTGCAGCTGCTGCGGCAGGCGCGTCAGGATGGCACGCGCCACGAAGGCGCCCGGCGCCGTGCACAAGCCCACCAGCACGCCGGTGACCAGCAGCGACGCATCGAGCCGCGCCGTGCCGCCGAACAGCAGCGCCTTGGTCAGGCTCAGGATCGTCGACACCACCGCATCGGTGGCGATCAGCGCCGGGCCGTGCACGCCGGCGGCCAACAGCATCGAGATCAGGATCACGCCGGTACCGGTCATGCCGCCTTCGATGAAGCCGAACGCGCCGCCGGATGCCACCTCGCCTGCGGCGCTCAATCGTATCTGTGCGCGCTGGAGCCAGCGCCGCAGCGGAATGCTGAGCAACAAGAACACGCCGAGCAGCAGCGCCACCCAGCGCGCGTCGAGCCTCGTGTAGCCCCAGGCACCGAGCAGGCAGGCGGGCAGACCGAGCCACAACAGGCGCCGCACGTGCGGCCACTGGATGTCGTGCCGAAACGCCGCCACGCGGCTGGCGTTGTTGATCATCATCGCCACGGCCATCACCGGGATGATGTTGGCCACGCCGATCACCGGCGCCAGCGCGATCGGCAGGATCAAGCCGGTGCCATAACCCGCGAGCGCACCGAGCACCGCGGCGATGAACGCAACCATGGCCACGCCCAGCCATTGCAGCAGCAGCATGGGGGTCCAGGCGTCCATCGTCTCGCATCATGACAAAGAGAAAGCATCGAAGCGGTGCAGCGACTCACGGATGCCATTCTTGAAAGGAAGTCCGATGCCGAACCGATCCACACGCAGCATCTGCTGGATTCCCACCTGGGACCCCGTCCACCACGGGGTCGGGCTGGAGCACCTGTTGCTCGACACGGAGAGTGCCGACGCCGTGGTGCTCGCGCTGGACGAGGCGCAGGGTCCGTTTCGACTGCGCTATCGCCTGGCATGGGACGATGCCTGGCGCTTGCGCGAGGCGCGACTGGAGGCAGCGACACAAGACGCAACCCGGTCGCTGGTGTTGCAGGCCGACGGCCAGGGCCACTGGCAAGACGGCGATGGCCGCCCCATCGACGAGCTCGACGGGTGCATCGACATCGACATCTGGCCCACGCCGTTCACCAACAGCTTTCCGCTCTGGCGCCGCCCGATGGCCGTGGGCGAGCGCCGCGAGTTCCGCATGGCCTGGGTGTGTGCGCCCGAGCTCACCGTGCAGCCGCAGGCGCAGGCCTACACGCGGCTGGCCGAGCGGCTGTATCGGTTCGAGAGCCTCGACGGCAGCGGCTTCACCGTCGAGCTGCCGGTGGATGAAGACGGCATCGTGCTCGACTATCCGGGGCTGTTTCGTCGCGCGCCCGATCCACGCTAAGGCCTGTTCAGTGGCGCGCGGCGGCGGTCAGCCCGACCGGCAACGTCGTCGCAGCGGCCGACGCTTCGCGCTGATGGCGCTTGAAGACGGCGACGGCCGGGTGCTCCATCATCGGCCGCGGTGCTTCGGCCCGCAGGTGCAGCCATGCCGGATGCGGATAGAACTTCGACGCATAGTCGTAGCCCTGCTGCGCGTGCAGCCGTTGCACGATGATCGCCGGGTGCTCGCCCGTGCGACGCTCGATGGATTGGGCCCCTGCCGGAGCCAAGAGAACCATGGCCAGAAGGCCGAAGGACTTGCGGGTCAGTGTGTTCATGGGATCTCCTTTCACTCACTCGGCGCGGTCGTGCGCAACGATCGAAGCCACGCGCTGCCCGGCAAGCTGCTGAGCCAGCGCGCTCCAGCGCTGCCACTGATCGCTGGTGGCCGACCAGTCCGAACCGAACACCGCGGGGCCGTGCACCACCAGGGTCAGCGCCATCGACGCCGCCACCGAGTCGCCGGCATCGGCCAGGGCGGCGTAACGTCCGTAGGCCTCGGCATAGCGGCCGTCGAGAAACAGCGCGTGGGCCTGCGTCGGGGTGAGCGGCGGCGGCGCCTCTCCAATGCGCGCGGCCGTGGGCCGGGGCGACGCGCCGGCTTCGGTGACGCGCTCGAGCACGGCCAGGGTCACGGCGGTCACGGCCAGGCCGGACAAGAAGATCGCCGTCAGCCGCAGGCGGGATCTCGATTTCACGTTCAACATCGATGGGTCTCCTCGGATCGATCACGCACAGCGGGGAATCGGCGCGCCGGCAGCACTGTCGGCCGGCGTGCCCCGGCGCGTCTTCAAGCGGCTGTTAAACGTTCTCCAAAACGCTGAAAGCGTTAAGCTGGCCGCCGCCATGGACCCGCCGGCCACCGACGCACCGCTGCGCTTCGGGAGCTTCGAACTGCAGCGCCACGAGCGCCGACTGCTGTTGGATGGCCGCGTCGCGCCGCTGGGAGCGCGCGCGTTCGACGTGCTGGTGGCGCTGGCCGAGCGGCCTGGCCGCCTGGTCGACAAGGCGACGCTGATGGAGCTGGTCTGGCCCGGCCTCGTGGTGCAGGAGAACAACCTGGCGGCACAGGTCAGCGCGCTGCGCAAGCTGCTCGGCGACGCCGTGATCGCCACCATCCCCGGGCGCGGCTACCGCTTTGTGGCACAGCTCGAGGCACCGCCCGCCGTCGACGGGGTGCCCGCGTCGGTCGCGCCGGCTGTACCTCCCACCGCACCGGCCGTGCCGGCGCTGCGCACCAATCTGCCGGTCGAGCTGCCGGTCTTGTTCGGCCGCACAAGCGAGCTCGCCGCACTCGACGAGATCGTCGAGCGGCATCGGCTCGTCAGCGTGGTGGGCCCTGGCGGCGTCGGCAAGTCGCTGCTGACGCAGCACGTGCTGGCGGCGCGCCGAGGCACCTACCGGCATGGCGTCTGCTGGGTCGAGCTGGCCGGCGTCGCCGATGCGCCGGCGCTGCCGGGCGCGGTGGCTGCCGCGCTGGGCATCGAGTGCGGCTCGGGCGACGCCACGCAAGCGCTGGTGGCGGCGGTCAAACCGCTGACGATGCTGCTCGCGCTCGATAACGCCGAGCACCTGCTCGCCGACGTGGCGACGCTGTGCCTTGCACTGCATCGCGCCGCGCCGGGCCTGCGCCTGCTCGTCACCAGCCAGGCGCCGCTGCACGTCGGCGCCGAGCAGGTGCTGAGGATCGATCCGCTGGCGCTGCCCGAGCGTGGGCTTGCGGCCGCGCAGGCCCTGCAATTCGGGTCGGTGGCGCTCTTCGTCGAGCGCGTGCAAGCGATCGACCGGCGCTTCGCGCTCGATGCGGGCAACGCCGGCGCGGTGATCGAGCTGTGCCACGCGCTCGACGGCCTGCCGCTGGCGATCGAGCTGGCCGCCGCGCGCGCGCCGCTGCTCGGCGTGTCACGCCTGCTCGCCTCGATGCGCGACCGCTTCGCGCTGCTCACCCATGGACGCAACCGCGCGGCGCCCGAACGCCAGCGCACGCTGCAGGCCACGCTCGAGTGGAGCCACGGACTGCTCGAGGCGCGCGAGCAGCGGGTGTTCCGACGCCTGAGCGTGTTGGCCGGCAGCGCCTCGCTCGACCTGATCGAGGCGCTGCTGGTCGACCGCGACGACGACCTCTGGAGCGTGCTCGACGCACTGGACACGCTGGTCGACCGTTCGCTGGTCGTGGTGCTGGCGCCGGGCGACGGCACGGCCCGGATCGAGCCGCGCTACCGGCTGCTCGAGTCGGCGCGCGCGTTCGCGCTGCAATGCCTCGATCACGCCGGCGAGCGCGCGGCGCTGCGGCGCCGCCACGCGCGTGCGGTGGCCGCGGTGCTCGACGCCGCCTACGACGAGTACTTCAGCGGGCGGATCGGCGTCGACGACTGGCTGCAGCAGCGCGCCCCCGACCTCGACAACGCACGCGAGGCGCTGCACTGGGCGCGCGCAGCGGGCGACCGCGAGCTCCAACTGCGCATCGGCACGACGATGCTGCGCGCGCTGCCGCCGTCGCTGCACGACGAGCGTGTGGCGCTGGCCGACGCCGTTGAAGCATGCATCGATGGACACCTGCCGCAGCCGCTGCAGATGAAGGCGTGGATCGAGCTGAACTGCGTGCTCGCCGATCCGCGCAAGGCACGCGGCCGGGTCGCTGCGGAGCGCGCGCTGGCGCTGGCGCGCGAGCTCGACCCGGCGCAGCCGGACCGGTTTGCGCTCTACCACGCGCTGGCGCGGGCGGCGAGCGCGGCCGCGCAGGCCGACGACCTCGGCACGGCGCGAGCGCTGCTGCAGGAGCTGCAACCCCTCGAGGACCCGGCGTGGCCGCCGCACCGGCTGTTGTGGGGTGCCGAGGCCGTGCAGTGGGTCGCGCGCATGGGCGGCGACACCGCCGAGGCGCTGCGCCGCGGGCATCGCCTGCTCGCGCTGGACCGGGCGCGCGGCAGCCACGCGTCCATCGCCATGGGCAACCTGATCGATGCCGAGCTCGCGGCCGGCCACGCCGAGTCGGCCGCAAGGCTCGGCACCGAACTGGTCGAGTCGTTGCGCGGCACGCGCCACGAATACAGCCTGGCTTTCGCCTGCATCAACCTGCTCGCCGCACTGCTGGCCCAGGACGATGCGGCGCGGGCGCGCCCGGTGGCGCAACAGGCGTGGGCGCGTGCCGAGGCGTTTGAGCTGCAGCACGCAGCAGCGGCCTACCTGGCGCTGCTGGCCGCCCTCGAGGGCCGGCCGCGCGCCGCCGCGCAGCTGGCCGCTTACTCGCAGGCCCTGTACGCCGCGCGCGGCGAAGCGCGCGAGCAAAACGAGACCACGGCCACGCTGAGGGCGCTGCAGCTCGCGCGGCCATCGCTCGACGACGCCACGTTCTCGCAGCTGAAGGCCGAGGGTGCGGCGCTGCGCGATGCCGAGATCGGCTCGGTTGCGTTCCAACCCGACGGCGCGTCGTGATCGCACCCTTTCATCGATCCGGTCGCGGGCCTGGAGCCACAGGTCCAGCACGGTGCGGCGCGCCGCCCTAGCCGAACTCCACCCACACCGGCTGGTGGTCCGACGCGCGCGTCTGCCCGTCGACCTCGACGCGGATCACGCGCGATGCGAGGCCGCCGCTGACGAACACGAAGTCGCAGGCGATCGGCTCGGACCCGTAGGTGCGATCGAACAGCTGGAACGTCGGCGCGTGCGGCGCGTGGGCGTTCGCCAAGGTCCACGCATCCTGGAAGGCGTGGGGACCCTGCCCCGCGCAGACGGCGGCCACCGCCGCGTCGCGCGGCTCGGCGTTGAAGTCGCCGCACAACACGGCATGCGGCGTGTGTACCTTGCTCTGGAACGGCGAGCCTTCGTCGCCGGGCTGCGGCGGCGCCGCGGCCATCGCGCAGGCTTCGTCGTGCCATGCGCGCAAGGCGCGGGCCTGCGCCAGGCGCTGAGGCGCCGAGTAGAACTCCAGGTGTGTGGTCATCACGCGCAGCGGCCCGAGCGCCGGCGGGATCAGCGTCACCACCGTGCACATACGCGGCATCGACATCACGCTGCCATCGGCCGGCCACGGCAGCCCATGGTGCTGCACACGCACCACCGGAAGCCGCGTGGCGATCAGGTTGCCGAAGCGCTGGCGACGGCCGTCGGTCTGGAACTCGTCGACCGCGGCACCGAAGAAGCACCGATAGCCCGGCAGCAGCGACGCGAGCTGTGCCGGCTGGTCGGCCGGTGCGCCTTGCAGGCGCTCATAACCCTGCGCGATCTCCTGCAGGCATAACACGTCGAAGTCGCACAGCGCTCGCACGGTGTCGACGATGCGCTGCGGGCTCGCCACGCCGTCGAGCCCGCAGCACCACTGCGTGTTCCAACTGATGAGCTTCATCGGCTCTGCTCCTAGAATCGATCGCAACGACGAGGAGACCGTCATGATCCAGCGCCGAACCATCGCTGTGGCCTGTGCGTCGTTGTTCGCCACGGTGCCGGCATGGTCGCAGGAGAAGCCGCCGATCCGCCTGCTCGTGGGGTTTCCCCCCGGCGGCTCGGCCGACACGGTGGCGCGCATGCTGGCCGAAAAGATGCGCGTCACGCTCGGGCAGAACGTGATCGTCGACAACAAACCCGGCGCCGCCGGCCGCGTAGCGCTCGGCGAAGTCAAGCGCGCCGCACCCGACGGCCAGACCCTGGTCCTCGCGCCGAGCGGCGCGCTCGTGGTCTCGCCGTGGCTGTACAAGAACCTGGGTTTCGACCCGGTGCGTGATTTCACGCCGGTGGCGCGCGCGGTGACGTTCGACTTCGCGATCACCGCCGGGCCGGCCGCGCCGAGCGGCGACCTGAAAACCGTGCTCGCGTGGATGAAGAACAATCCGGCCAAGGCGAACTTCGGCACTCCGGGTGCGGGCACCGTGCCGCACTTCACCGGCGTGCTGTTGAGCCAGGTGGCCGGCGTCACCTTGACCCACGTGGCCTACAAAGGTGGTGCGCCGTCGGTGCACGACCTGCTCGGCGGTCAGATCCCGCTGGTGGTCGACACACCGCTCGAGGTGATCGAGCACCACCGCGCCGGCAAGCTGCGCATCCTCGCCGTGACCGGCGAGACGCGCAACAAGTCGCTGCCCGAGGTGCCCACGCTGAAGGAGCTGGGCATCGACATGGCGGCGGACGCGTACTTCGCGGTCTACGGTCCGGCCGGCATGCCGGCCGACCTGACCGCGCGCATCGGCCGCGCGGTGGCCGACGCGCTGCGCCAGGGCGACGTGTCGGAGCGCATCCTCAACCTCGGCCTTCAGCCCGCCTACAGCAACGGCGACGAGCTCGCCGCCACGCAGGCGGCCCACCTCAAGCGCTGGGAGGCGCCGATCAAGGCCTCGGGCTTCACCGCGGAGTGAGCATGACACCATGGTGAAGTGGACACGTTTGTCCGATGGCTTCGGCATCGAAGCGCAAGGCGTCGACATCGGCGCACTGGACGACGCGCGCTTTCGCACGCTGGAGCGCGCGTTCTACGAGCACCAGCTGCTTGCGCTGCGCGCGCAGACGCTGACGCCGGCGCAGTTTGTGGCCTTTGCGCGCCGCATCGGGCCCCCGCAGCCGCACGTGATCGACCAGTTCCACCACCCCGACGAGCCGGACATCCTGATCCTGTCCAACGTCAAGGTGAACGGCCAGCCCACCGGGCTGCAGGACGCCGGCTCGTACTTCCACACCGACTACTCCTACCTGCAGGTGCCGGCGCGCGCCACCACGCTGTACTCGCGCGTGGTGCCCAAGACGGGCGGCGACACGCTGTTCGCCAACCAGATCGCGGCCTACGACGACCTCTCCGATGCGATGAAGAAGCGCATCGAGCTGCTGCGCGCGATCCACCACTACGGCAACCGCAACGATGTGAACGAAAAGAGCCGCACCGCGGCGTCGCCGCTGTCGGCCGACCAGAAAGCCAGGATGCCGGTGATCACGCACCGCATCGCGCGCCCGCATCCGGTCACGGGCCGCAAGGCGCTCTATGCGGTGTCGGGCAGCTCGTTCGGCATCGTCGGCATGCCCGACGACGAGGCGCGCGACCTGCTCGACGAGCTGGCCGCACATGCCACGCAGCCCAAGTACCAGCTGCGCTTCAAATACGGCGTGGGCGATGTCGTGCTGTGGGACAACGCCGCGCTGCTGCACTCGGCCACGCTGACCGACCCGAACGACGCGCGCACGCTGTGGCGCATCACGGTGCTGGAGTCGGCCGGCGATGCCGCCGCGCCCGACGTGCTGCGCGCCACACACGGCGTGATGTAGCCCACCCACCCTGCCGGTCGGTGCACACGACGCACCGGGCCCGTGCATTCGCGAGCGGCGGATGCACGCGTGCCGCGCATGGTTTGTCACGACCGTCACGCGTCTCTTGCGCGGCAGCGGCGCGATGGCCTGAGCCGTCCGTACCATCGTGCTCATGACACGACACTTCAAGTTTTCGATCAGGGGGGTCGCCGCTCTCGCGGCGGTGTGCATCGGTCTGTCGGGCTGCGGCTCCGACGAGTCAGCTTCCACCGACAACGCGGGCACACCCGGTGGAGTAACCGGCACGGGCGGCACAGGCGGCACAGGTGGGACCGGCGGCACAAGTGGGACCGGCGGCACAGGTGGGACCGGCGGGACCAGTGGCACGGGCGGTGCAGGCAGCACCAGCGCCTTCAACCCGTTCATGGGCAGCAGCAAGCTGCTGATCGGTGCGCAGATGGACGACACGACCGCAGCCTCTGCGCCGTTCGATGCGCGCTACCTCTACCTGGCCGGTGCGCCGGCGTCTCCCGCCGCGTGCATGAGCAGTTGCACGGCCGCTTCGTCGTGCAGCAACTGGTGGGGCTGCTGGCAGGATCAGAACCAGCCGCCCGGCCAGTACCCCACCTGGCACCTGCAGCGTGGGGCCGCGGCCACCTGGCAGGGCGGCGCGCGCCCGCAGATTCCGGTCTTCACCTACTACCTGTGGCTGGGCGCATCGGGCGGCAGCGAGGGCAGCAACGAGGTCGCCGCGCTGAACGATGCCGCCAAGCTCGGCCGCTACCTCGACGACTGGCGCTTCCTGCTGCAGCGCATCGGCAACCAGCGCGCCATGCTGCACATCGAGCCGGACCTGTGGGGGTTTCTGAGATCCACCAACGGCGATCCGCATGCCGTGCCGGCCAAGGTGGGCGAGGCCAATCCGACCGACTGCGCAACGCAGGACAACAGCGCTGCCGGTTTGGCGCGCTGCATGATCGCGATGGCGCGCGGCTACGCCCCCAACGCCACCGTGGGGCTGCATGCCTCGCCGTGGCTCTACCGCAGCGCCGGCGACGGTGTCGCCGTCGGCAACTTCATGCGCGCGCTCGGCGCCGACGGCGGCGACTTCGTCGTCACCGATCCGTCGGACCGCGACGCCGGCTGGTACGAAGCGCAAGGTCAGAACCGCTGGTGGGACGACGCGGCCGCAGCCGCCTACCTGGCGTGGAGCAAGGACCTCGCCGAGACGGTGGACCGGCCCACCGTGATGTGGCAGATCCCGCTCGGCAACATGGCGCAGAACAACACCGTCAACCACTGGAAGGACAACCGCGTCGACTACCTCTTCTCGCACCTCGACGAGGTGGTCGACGCGCATGTGGCGGCGCTGCTGTTCGGCGCCGGACACGGTGAGCAGACGACGCCGGAGACCGACGGCGGCAACCTGGTCTCCAAGACCCTGTCCAACTGGCAGGCGGGCGGCACGCCGCTGCGCTGAGCTGGCCGGCCGCGCGCGATGCAGATACGTCAGCGCCTGGCTTCTTCGAGGATGCGCACCATCTCCTTGAAGCCGCGCGAACGCGCCAGCTGCAGCGGCGTGCGTCCCTCGCGATCGGTGATCGTCAGGTCCGCGCCGGCCTCCACCAAGGCGCGCAGGCAGGCCTGGTGGCGCGGGCCGCCGTCGCCCAGCACCACCGCCTCGATCACCGCGGTCCAGTGCAGGTTGTTCACATGGTCGAGCGGCGCGCCGGCGGCGATCAGCCGGCGCACCACGCCGTCGTGGCCGAGGTGCGCGGCCGCGATCAGCGCCGTGCCGTCATAGCGGCTGGTGGTCAGCTTGGCGCTGGCGCCGAGCGCGAGCAGCAGCGCCAGTGTCTCTTCGTCGTCGGCGACGGCGGCGATGGTCACCGCGTCGTAGCGGTCGTTCTCCAATGCGCTCAGGTCGGCGCCGGCCTCCGCCAGCATCTTGATCGCGTCGCGCTGGCTCGCAAACGTGGCCACGTGCAACGCGGTGCGACCATGGCCGTCGCGCGCGTCGATCGGTGCCCGCCCGGCAATCGTGGCGGCGAGCGTCGGCAGGTCGCCGCGCAATGCAGCCGCGTGCAACGGGCCGTAGGCGCGGATCTCGGCGTCGCTCGGCGCAGTTTGCGCGTGCACGCACGCGCCGCAGCCCCATCCGATGGCTGCAATGGCGAACCAGCCCGCTGCCCGCAGCGCCGCGCTGCGCGGCCGATGGCGCATCCGTTGCCTCCTGCCCCGCGCACTGTGCGGGGTCGGCGCGCAGCATAGCCGCTATGCCCGCGGGCCGAGCGTCGAGCCTCGTGGGTCAGGCCTGCCGCACGCGTGGGCGGTGCGCGCAGCAGCAGCTGTACATTCGCGCCGTGCCGTCCGCTCCCACCGTCCGGTAAGCCCGTCTGCGCGATGACCCCGATCGCAGGCATCTGGGTGGCCGAGCTGCTGCTGCGCGGCGCGGTCGGCGGCGTGCTGCTGTTCCACGTGGTCCACCTGTTGCTGCCCGGTCCGCGCGCGGCGGCCCGGGTGGCACTGGCGCTGTTCACGGCGGCGCTCATCGCATACCTGTTCTGCCAGCGTGCCGAGATGCTGGTCGCGCTGCCGTTTCCGCTGGCGGTGGCGGCGCTGGCGTTGTGCGCCAGCACCACGGCATGGCTGTGGCTGGCGGCGCGCGGCTTGTTTCAAGACGGCTTCCGCCTCACGCTGCCGCTGCTGGCGATCGCCGGCGCCATGGTGGCGCTGGGCCTGGCCGCAAACCTGCCGCGCATGAGTGCGCGCTACGACGGCCAGCCGGTCCCCGTACCGGGCACGCTGTCGCTCGCGCACGCGGCGGCGATGCTCGCCTTCACCGCCGCCGCGGTGTGGGAGGTGGCACGCGGCTGGCGCGACGATCTGGTGGAGCCGCGGCGCGCGGTGCGCCGCTGGGTCGCACTGGGCATCGGCGCGTACGCGAGCGTGGCGCTGATCGTGGAGCTGGCGCTGCGCGAGCGCCCGGTCGGCGCGTTGCTGCCGGCCTTGCATGTGGCCGGCATCGGCCTCATCGCGCTGGCGCTGGCGGTGCTGGTGGCACGGCGTTCCATCGACGCGATCCTCGGCTTGGCCGCCGAGGCACCGGCCGCCGCACCATCGGCCGACGTGCGCAAGCCCGCGCCCGCGGCGCCGCCACCGTCCCCCGCGCTGGCGGCCCTGACGCAGGCGATGACCGAACAGCACCTGTACCGACGAGAAGGCCTGACCTTGAACGCCCTGGCGCAGACGCTCGGCATGGGCGAGGCGGCGCTGCGCGCGCTGATCAACCAGCGGCTCGGTCACCGCAACTTCAACGACTTCCTGCATCACTACCGGCTGCAGGAAGCGTCGGCGCGCCTGGCTGGAGAAGACCTGCCGATCCTCACCATCGCGCTGGAATGCGGCTACGGCTCGATCGGGCCGTTCAATCGCGCGTTTCGGCAGCGCTTTGGGATGACGCCCACCGAATACCGCGCCGCCGCGCGCATGGAACGGCACCGGCAGGCTTCCAGCGCAGCTTGAGCGACGAATCGGCCAGGGTTCGCGACGAATCGGCAAGACCTTGCGCGGCCGGCTCGCGACGATGGCGGCCCCTCACTGCCATCGAAAGGCCCGCCATGCAGGAACCTGCGCTGATCCCCCTTGCGCTCACCATCCTGACGGTCGACTTCCTGCGCTACGCGCTCGTGGCCGGCGCCGTGTGGCTGCTGGTGGAGGTGCTGCTCGGCCACCGGCTCGCCGGCCGGCGCATCCTGCAGGCGACAAGGCGCCCCGGCCAGGTGCGGCGCGAGGTCGTCTATTCGCTGTCGACCGTGCTGATCTTCGCCGTCAACGGCTTGCTGGTGTGGCTGCTGGCAGCCAACGGCACCGTCGAGATCTACCGCGACGCGGCATCGCGGGGCTGGGCCTGGTGGGGCTTCAGCGTGGTGCTGATCATCGTGGCGCACGACGCCTACTTCTATTGGACCCACCGCTGGCTGCACCAGCGGCGCTGGTTTCGCGCCGTGCACGGCACCCACCATCTGTCGCAGCACCCCACGCCGTGGGCGGCTTACGCGTTTCATCCGGTGGAGGCGCTGGTCCAGGCCGCGTTCCTGCCGCTGTTCCTGCTGATCGTGCCGATGCACGATGCGGCGATCGGCGTGTTCCTGCTACACATGATCGTGCGCAACACCGTCGGCCATTGCGCGCACGAGGTCCTGCCGTGGCGCTGGACGCCGCGCGGGTGGCTGCGCTGGATCACGCCGGTGAGCCACCATCACTTTCACCATGCGCGCAACCGCGGCAACTTTGGGCTTTACTTCACCTGGTGGGACCGCTGGTGCGGCACCGAGGACGGCGACTACCTGCGCGAAGGCGATGCACGTTTCGGCGGCGTCACGCGCAATGGGGTGGCGACATGATGCGCACAGCGATCGTCGTCTGGCTGGCAGCGGCCGTCCTGGCACCGGCGGCGCGGGCGCAGCCGGACATCGTTGGCGAGTGGTGGACGCCCGGCTTCAGCGCCCGCGTGCGCATCGAACGTTGCGGCGACGCGGTGTGCGGCCGCATCGTCTGGCTGTGGGACGAGACACCGCAGGACATCGCCGACAAGCAGCCGCTGATCGGGCGCACGGTGATCGATCGCATGTTGGCGGCCCAGCCGGGCCGCTGGCACGGCGGACGCCTGTACAACCCCGAGGACGGCCGCGACTACAAGGGCTCGCTGCACCTGCAATCGGCCACGCGCCTGGTGGTCGACGGCTGCGTGTTGTTCGTCTGCCGCACGCAGGTCTGGCGCCGGGCCGACGCGCACAAGTGCCCGCCGGTGGCGAGCCGGTCAGGCGCGCACGATCGGCAGGCCGGCGGCCTGCCATTCGCTCACGCCATCGAAGCTCTTGCGAGCTTGATAGCCGCGTTCGCGAATAGCTTGACCGCCTCGTCGGACATCAGGCAGAACGGGCCGCGGCAGTAGGCGACGATCTGCGCGTTGCGCGGCAACTCGGCCAGCCGGTGCGACAACTCGGCCAACGGCATCGAGCGCGCGTGCGGCAGGTGCGCGGTGTCGTACTCGTCGGCCGGGCGCACGTCGAGCACGATCACCTCGCCGCGCTTGGCCTGCGCCATCAACTCCTTGCGAGTCACCTGCACCAACCGCTCGGGGTCGGCCATCATTCGCTGCAGCGCCGTGCGCAGCTCCACCAGGTGCTCGTCGGCCACGTGGCGCAGCGCCACGCCCAGCATCGCCACGTCTTCGCCTGCCAAGCGGTACAGGATGCGCTTGCCGTCGCGCCGGCTCTCGACGAGGCGCGCCTCGCGCAGCGCCTTGAGGTGCGCGCTGGCGAGCTTGACGTCAATCGCCACCTCGGAGGCCACGGATTCGACCGCCTTCTCGCCCTGCGCCAGCATCTCCAGGATCTCCAGCCGCTTCGGGCTGGCCAGGGCCTTGCCCACACGGGCGACCTGTTCGTAAAGAAGGTCCTTGAGCGTGCGGTTGTCCATGGTGTACATTCTAACGAACGTTGGAATGATGGGATCACGGGAACCCATTCTCACCGAATCGCTGCCCGCCCGCGCACCATGGACACTGCATCCGCTGTTCTGGCTCATGAGCCGCTCATCCGGCTCGTGCTGTTCGCCGCAGGCTTCGCGGTGATCGCCGCCTGCGAGGTGCTGGTGCCACGCCGCACGCCGACCATGGCCAGGTCGCTGCGCTGGTTCGGCAACCTGGGCATCGCCGCCTTGAGCTCGGTGGTGGTACGGCTGGCCTTTCCGCTGGCGGCCGTCGGCATGGCCGGGTTCGCCGCGGCCAACGGCTGGGGCATGCTGAACCACTTTGACGTTCCGCCCTGGCTGGCCGGGCCGCTCGCCGTGATCGCCCTCGACTTCGTGATCTGGCTGCAGCATGTGATCGTGCACGCGGTGCCGGTGCTGTGGCGGCTGCACCGCGTGCACCATGCAGACCTCGACTTCGACCTCACGACCGGCCTGCGATTCCATCCGATCGAGATCGCGTTGTCGATGCTGATCAAGTTCGCCGCCATCGTGGTGCTGGGCCCGCCGGTGGTGGCGGTGCTGGTGTTCGAGGTGCTGCTCAACGCCACGTCGATGTTCAGCCACGCCAACATCCGGTTGCCCGCAGCGCTCGATCGCGTGCTGCGGTGGATCGTCGTGACGCCGGAGATGCACCGCGTGCACCACTCGGTGGAGGATGACGAGACCAACTCCAACTTCGGGTTCAATCTGCCGTGGTGGGACCGCCTGTTCGGCACCTATCGCGACCAGCCACGCGCCGGCCACGCGGCGATGACCATCGGCATCCACAGCCATCGCGATCCGCAGGAGGTGGCCCGGCTGCCAGGCATGCTGATGCTGCCGTTCCGGGGCGACGTGGAGGGCTACGCCATCAACCGCCGCGAGTGGCGCGGCGAGCACGCAACGACACGCTGAGCGCTCGCGCTTCAGTGGCCAAGCGCGCGCCAGAGCCGGCAGGTGCATGCGGCAGCGGACCTGACACGGCATGTGTTCGCTCGCAGGTCCACCCCGCGCACTTCTGGAGCCGGCTGTCAGCCACGGCACCGAAGGCGTTCGCGGTCCTTGTGCTGCCGCCGGTGATGGCCTGGTGACTGCTGGGACGGCGCGATGGCCCGCGGCGATCGAAGGAAAAAACAGTCCGCCACCATGAGAAGATGCCCCTTGAAGGGGCACTGAGCATGCTAGTCAACTGTGTCGTCTACCAGCAGGGCCGCAAGCTGGCTGACATCGATGTCGATGACATCGCCACGTGGCTGACCAAGGCGGATAGTTTCGTCTGGGTCGCGTTGCGCGACGCGACCGACGCCGAGTTGATGCACATGCAGCAGGAGTTCGACTTGCACGACCTGGCGGTGGAGGATGCGCGCCACGGCCACCAACGCCCCAAGGTCGAGGAGTACGGATCGACGCTGTTCGTCGTGATGCAGCTGCTCGAGGTCGAGCAAGGCGAGCTGCAGACCGGCGAGGTGGCCGTGTTCGTCGGCCCCAACTTCGTGCTGTCGGTGCGCAACCGCAGCAAGCAGCACTTTCTCGGCGTGCGCGAGCGCTGCGAGCGCGAGCCCGAGCTGCTGGCGCGTGGCTCGGGGTTTGTGCTGTACGCGCTCATGGACGCCGTGGTCGACCGCTACTTTCCGCTGCTCGACGCGCTCGAAACCGACCTCGAGGCCATCGAGGCGCAGATCTTCGAGCGCGGCGCCGCGCGCTCGAACGTCGAGCGGCTGTACGCGCTGAAGCGCCGCGCCACCGCGCTGCGCCATGCGGTGGCGCCGCTGCTCGAGGTGCTGACCAAGCTCTATGGCGGCCGCGTGCCGTCGGTGTGCCAGAACATGCAGGAGTACTTCCGCGACGTGCATGACCACCTGGTGCGCATCAATGGCTCGATCGACGCGATGCGCGACACGATCGGCGACGCGATCCAGGTCAACCTGTCGATGGTGACGATCGAGGAGTCCGAGACCACCAAGCGGCTCGCCGCTTATGCCGCGATCTTCGCGGTGTCGACCGCGCTGGCCGGCATCTGGGGCATGAACTTCGAGACGATGCCCGAGCTGAAGTGGACCTACGGCTATCCGATGGCGCTGGGCCTCATCACGTCCGCTGCGGGCTTCCTGTTCTGGCGCTTCCGCAAGGCCGGCTGGGTTTGATATGGAACCCTTCGTCCGACGGGTCCGTCGGCGAGGTTGACGCGTCGCGGCCCCGGCACTTGGTGACCGAGGCGGGTATCGGCTACCGATTCATGCCGTAACGTGAAGGACTGATCTTCGGCAAGGTCGGCGCCGCCGTCCGTGGTCACAATCGGCCGAGATTGAGGTGGAACATGTTCAAGACCTGGGCGTTCGCATGCGCGGCCTTGGCGTCGCTGGCCGGCTGCGGCGTCGACGTCGAGAATCTGAAACCGGCCCGCGAGCTGGAAGCGCGCGCGCGGCCGGCCGGTTCCGTGTACCTCGGTTGGCGCGTGTTCGAGGACCGATGTGCTCGATGCCACGGCGCCGGCGCCACCGGCAAAGCGGGTGCGCCCGACCTCGTGGCACGCGTGCGCACGCTGGGGCCGCGCGAGTTCGCCGACCTGGTGCTGCTGCGCTACCGCTGGCCTGACGTGCCGTCAGCCGCCGACCCGCGAGGCGCCGACCGCCAGGCCCACGTCGACGACGTGGTGCGGCGCCGCCAGGGCGAGCTGGACATGCCCGCGTGGCAAGGCGAGCCACGCGTCACGGCGCACATCATCGACCTGCACGCGTACCTGTCGGCACGTGCCGACGGCACACAAGGCCCCGGGCGACCGGCGGTACCCTGAGCCTGCGCGCGTCAAGCCGGCAGCGCACGCATCGGGATGCGCGCGTGACCGCGGTTGACGTTGTTCAGCGCACGTTGCGGTTCGCCGTCCAGCTCCAGCCGTGCGATGCGCCGCGCCAGCGCCGCAAACACCGCCTGCCCTTCGAGCCGTGCCAGGTGCTGTCCGGCGCAGCCGTGCACGCCGAAGCCGAAGCCCAGGTGGTCCAGCGGGCGCCGGTCGATGCGAAACACGTCGGGCTCGGCAAAGTGCCGCTCGTCGCGGTTGGCCGCGCCGTAGCTGACGATGGCGCGCGCGCCGGCCGGCACGACCACGCCGTCGCCCATGTGCACGTCGCGCGTGGCCACGCGAGTGAAGTGCTGGATCGGCGCCTCCAGACGCACGGTTTCGTTGAACGCGCCGGTCACCAGCGCCGGCTCGGCGCGCAGACGTTGCCATTGCGACGGGTTCTGCGCGAACAGCAGCAGCCCGTGCGAGATCGCGCTGATCGTGGTGTCGAACGCGGCCACCACGTAGCCGGCCAGCAGCCCGATCGCGGCGTCGCGCGGGATCTCGCCACGCCGCGCCGCGTCGGCCACCGTGGCGCCGAAGCCGCCGGGCTCGAGCAGGTTCTCGTCGTAGGTGCGCGCGACCAGTTCCATCATCGCCTGCAGCCGCGGCAGCGCGGCGCGCATGCGCGGGTTGTCGGGGCCGCAGGCGTCGAAGCTGCCCGCGGCCATGTCGAGCAGGCTGCCGCGCACCTCCTGCGGCCAACCGATGAGGTCCATGATCACGCCCACCGGCAGGTCGTGCGCGACGTCGGTCACCGCATCGAAAGTTCCCATCTCGACGATGCGCGCGGCCAGTGCATCGGCACGTTCGTGGACGCGTTGCTGCAGCGGCTGCAGTTGGCGCGGACCGAGCCGATCGGTGAACAGCTTGCGCATGCCGGTGTGCAACGGCGGATCGACGCTGATGAGCGCATCCTTCCAGGCCTCGTTGATCACCGGATTGAGGCCGATGCCGCGCGCCGAGCTCCAGGTTTGCCAATCGTCGAGCGCGGCGCGCACGGTGTCGTGGCGGCCAAGAAACCAGACATCGTGCTGGCGCAGCCACACCGCGGGCGCGATGTCGCGCAGCGCCTTGTACAGCGGGTACGGGTCGGCGAGCGCGGCATCGTCGAACAGATCGATCGGGCTCGAGTGCAGCAGCGGCTGGTCCATCGCGGTCTCCCGGTTTCGTGGACGGCCACTGTAGGCAGCGCGCCCGGCGCAGTCTTGGACTGCAGCGCGGAACTTGGACGGCAGCGCAGTGCCGGCTCAGTGCTCGCGCCGCCAGTCCCGTGCGCTGACGCCGAAGCGGCGCTGAAAGCTGCGGCAGAAGTGCGACAGGTCGTTGAAGCCGGTGTGAAACGCGATGTCGGCGATACGGCGATCGGGCTCGTGCTTCAAGCGCTGCGCGGCGCGTTGCAGGCGCTGCTCGAGGATGTGCGCGGACACGGTGGTGCCGCGCTGCGCCGCCACCGCCTGCACCTGGCGCGTGCTCAGGCGCAGTTCGCGCGCGATCGCGTGCGCGTCGAGCTGCGGATCGTCGAGGTCGCGCTGCACGATGCCATCGATGCGTGGCCACCACGGCGACGCGCGGCCCGATGCGGGCACGGCACTGCCGGGCGCCGCGGGCAACGGCTGCGCCAGCAGCATCAGGTCGAGCAATGCGCGCTGCAGCGCGTGCGCATCGAGTCGCGCAGCCGCCTGCGCCTCTGCGCGCAAGCTGCGCTCGATCAGGCCCGCGAGCAACGCCGATTCCTTGCGCGTGTGGCGCGCCGCGCAGCGCAGTGCGAGTGCATTCGGCATTTGTGCAAGGCCCAACACCGCCACGCGCATGCGATTGCGCTGATCGAACTGAATCTGCCACGGCGCGTCGGCGCGCAGCAGGCTGCACTCCCCGGCGTCGAGATCGGCATGCAGGCCCCCCTGCGTGACGCGGCAGCCGCCGTCGCGATTGCACAGCAGGTACCAGCCTTCACGGCCGCCATGGCGCGCGCCGCTCACGCATGCGGCCGGCGAGTCGACCTCGATCAGGCGCACGCCGGTCCAGTCGCGCGCCGTCATCGAGGCCACGAAGTGCGCGCCATGCGCCTCCACCGCGATGTCGCCGAAGGTGCGGCGCGCAGCACGGTTCCAGGCGTTCAGATCGTGGCAATGCACCGCATGCATCGTCGCCCCCATCGGCCGCGCGGGTCGTGCGGCACCCGCGTGGCTGTTTCAGTCCGCGATGCGCAGCGCCGCGCGCAGCGCGTCGGCCAACTGCCGCTGCGCCAGTCGCGCCGCGCCGAGCGCGCCCATGCTGATGTAGCCGTGCGCGAGGCCGTGGTACTCGACCACCGTCACCGCGTTGCCGGCACGGCGCAGCGCGGCGCCGTAGGCCAGCGCCTCGTCGCGCAGCGGGTCGAAGCCGGCCACCTGCAGCAGCGTGGGCGGCAAGCCGGCGAGGTCGGTTGCGCGCAGCGGCGCCGCATACGCGTCGGGTGCGCGCCCGCCGGCACCGAACACGTGGCGGTGGAAGTACTCGATCGTGCGCAGCGTCAGCGTCGGCCCGGCGGCATGGTGCTGGCGCGACGGGAAGTCACCGTCACCGCCGCCAGCGGCCGGCGGATAGACCAGTGCCTGGAACGTGACCTTGGCGCCGCCTTCGTCGCGCGCGCGGCGCGCCACCGCGGTGGCGAGGATCGCACCGGCGCTGTCGCCGGCCACGGCCAGCCTGGCCGCATCGGCTTCGAGGCGTTGCGCGTTCGCGGCCACCCACTGCAGCGCGGCCCACGCATCGTCGAAAGCGGCCGGCCACGGATGCTCGGGCGCAAGCCGGTACTCCACCGAGACCACCATCGCGCCGCTGTCGGCACACAGGCGCCGGCACACGTTGTCGTAGGCCGCGATGTCGCCCAGCACATAGCCGCCGCCGTGGTAGTAGGTGACCAGCGCGTGCGGCCCGGCGCTGCGCGGCGTGTACACGCGCAGCGGCACGCCGCATTCGGCGGCGAGGATGTCGCGCACGCCCACGTCGGCCGGCGGTACGTCCGCGGCGGCGCAGATCTGGCGGTACAGGTCGCGGCAGGGCTGCGGCGGCAGCTCGCACAGGTCGGGCATTCCGGCGGCCTGGGCTTGTTGCAGCATCGCTTCGAGTTGTTGATCGAGCACGGTGGTTCTTCCTTGGTCAGACGGCAGCTGGCATCGGCTGGGCCGCATCGGCACGCCGCGCCGGGCGCAGCAGGAAGTGCGCGAGCGCAGGCAGCAGCACCAGCGCGCCCAGCATGTTGAACACGAACATGAACGCCAGCAGCACGCCCATGTCGGCCTGGAACTTGATGGGCGAGAACGCCCAGGTAGCCACCGCCAGCGCGAGCGTGATGCCGGTGAGCATTACCACGCGGCCGGTGAAACGCAGCGCGTGGCGGTAGGCGGCGCCCAGCGCATCGCCGGCGCGCAGCCGCGCCAGCATCACGCTCAGCACGTACAGCGCGTAATCCACGCCGATGCCCACGCCGAGCGCGATCACCGGCAGCGTGGCCACCTTGACGCCCATGCCCAGGGCCACCATCAGCGCCTCGCACAGTACCGAGGTGAGCGCGAGCGGCAGCACCGCGGCCAGCACCGCACGCCACGAGCGGAACGTGATCCAGCACAGGATCAGCACCGCGCCATAGACCCACAGCAGCATCTCGCGCATCGCGCGCTGCACCACGATGTTGGTGGCCGCGTCGATGCCGGCGCTGCCGGCGGCGAGCATGAAGCGAACCTCCGGGTCGTTCTGCGTTGCGATGAAGGCCTCGGCTTCCTGCACCACGCGCTCCAGCGTCGCGGCCCGGTGATCCTTCAGGTACACGTACAGCGACAGGAACGAGCAGCCCTGGTTGAACAGCTCGCGCGGCGCGCGCGCCTGCACGCCGCCGAGCGCGCTGTCGTTGGGCAGCAGGTCGTACCACTTGAGCTGGCCTTCGTTGTAGCCGACCATCGCCAGCTTCGACAGCGCGGCCATAGAGTGGGTGGCTTCCACACCTGGCAATTGCTCCAGACGCCAGGCCAGGCGCTCGACCTTCTCGAGCGTGCGGTAGCGTGTGCACTGGTCCTCGGGCGTGGACACCATCACCGTGAAGATGTCGGTGCTGGCGGCGTACTCGCGCGCGATGAAGGCATTGTCGCGGTTGTAGCGCGAGTCGGCGCGCAGCTCGGGCGCGCCGGGGTCGAGGTCGCCGATCTGCAACTTCAGGCTGGCCGCATAGCCGATGGCGCCGAGCGCCACGCCCGCTGCGATGGCGGCCAGCGCCGGGCCGCGCTGCGTGAAGCGCTCGAGCCGGTGCCACAAGCCATGCTGCGCACCACCGCGCACATCGGCGGCTTCGGCGCGCAGACTGCGCTGCGCCGCCTGTGCACTGACGCCCACGTAAGACAGCAGGATCGGCAGCAGCACGAGGTTGGTGAAGATCAGCACCGCCACGCCGACGCTGGCGATCAGCGCCAGGTCCTGGATCGCCGGGATGCGGATGATCGTCAGCACCGCGAAGCCCACCGCATCGCACAGCAGTGCCGTCAGACCGGCCACGATCAGCCGGCGGAAGGTGTAGCGCGCGGCCACCACGCGGTGCGTGCCGCGGCCGATGTCCTGCATGATGCCGTTCATCTTCTGCGCGCCGTGGCTCATGCCGATGGCGAACACCAGGAACGGCACCAGCACCGAATACGGATCGAGCGAGTAACCGGTGAGCGCAAGCAGCCCGAACTGCCACACCACCGCCACCAGCGAGCACGTCACCACCAGCACCGTGCTGCGCACGCAGCGCGTGTACCCGTACAACACGCCGGCGCAGATCACCAGCGCGATGGCGAAGAAGACCAGCATCTGGCGCAGACCATCGATCAGATCGCCGGCCACTTTGGCGAAGCCGGTGATGTGGATCGCGATGCGTTCGCTTTGGTACTTGTCGCGCAGCGCCTCGATCTGGCGCGACAGTTCACCGTAGTCCAGCGCCTGGCCGCTGCGCGGGTCCTTGTCGAGCAGCGGCACGTAGACGATGCTCGATTGAAAGTTGGCCGCCACCAGTTGCCCGATCTCGCCCGAGCGCTCGACGTTGGCGCGCACCTCGGCCAGAGCGGCGCTCGAGCCGTCGTAGCGGTCGTTCATCACGGTGTCGCCGTCGAGGCCCTCCTCCGTCACCGCGATCCAGCGCGTGTTCGAGGTCCACAGCGACTTCATGAACGGCCGGTCGACGCCCGGCAGCAGGAACACCTCGTCGTTGAGGCGGCGCAGCGTGTCGAGGTACTCGGCGTCGAAGATGGTGGCCGGCTTACCCGCCGCGGGCAGCGCGCGCAGCGCGATGCGCAGCGCGTTGCCGCCGCCGGCGAGGTTGGACTTGTTGGCGAGGTAGTTGACGATGTACGGGTGCGCGACCGGCAGCGTCTTGTCGAAGCTCGCGTTGAGCTGGAGCCGCGTGGCCTGCCAGCCCAGCAGCAGCGTCAGCAGCAGGCACAGCGCCAGCACCCACGGCCGGTGGTTGAACAGCGCACGCTCGGCTGCCGACCCGGATGCCGTGTCGAAGTCCTGCAGCCGTGCCACCACAGGCTGCGCATCGAGCGATAAATCGCGGTTCACGAGGCCTCGCTGTTTCGTGCGTTCAATGCGCGGCCGCCACGCGGTGCGTGCCGCGCAGCGTGGCGAGCACCCAGCGGCCGTCGGCGGTAGCGGCCAGCCCGGCGGCCGGCAGCGGCTGGCCGGCGCTGCCGGCGCGCGCGAAGCTGCGACCGTCGTCGCGGCTCGTGAGGACCTCGCCGATCTGGTTGGTCAGCGCCAGCGTGCCGTCGGGCAGCTCGGTGCCGGCGGTGATCGTCACCGGCGTGCCGGCGTTCACCGCGTCCCAACGCCGCCCGCCGTCGGCCGAGCGGAACACATGGCCGCGCAGGCCGAAGGCGATCAGCGTGCCCGAGCGCGCGACCAGCAGCCCGAAGAAGCTGCCCTTGTACGGCGACGGCAGCGCAGTGAAGCTGGCGCCGCCGTCGGTGGACTTCAGCAGCAAGCCCTGCTCGCCGGCGATCACCACCAACGCGCCGTCGGCATGCACCGCGTATAGGTGGCGCGCCTGCCCATTGGGCAGCCGGGCGCCGATCGGCCGCCAGCTCGCGCCGCCGTCTTCGGTGGCAAACGCGAGGTTGTAGGCGCCCACCGCGAAGCCGCGCAACGCGTCGGCGAAGTGGATGTCGAAGAACGGCTTGTCGGGGCCTTCGTCGACCAGACGCTGCGCGGCGCGCTGCGTGCTCTCATCGGCATCCTTAGCGGCGGCCAGCACCAGCGCGGCGGCGCGCACGCCGTCGAGCTGCAGCGTCCAGCTCTGGCCGCCGTCGCGCGTGTGCAGGATCACGCCCTGGTGGCCGGCGGCCCAGCCGCGCTGCGCATCGACGAAGCGCAACGCCGTCAGCGTCACGCGCACCGGCACCGCCGCCTGGCGCCAACTCGCGCCGTGGTCGTCGGACAAGAGCACGGTGCCGCGCTCACCGGCGGCCACCAGCCGCGCGCCGGCGCGCGCCACCGCCAGCGTGGCGGCGCGCGGCGCCTTGGCGCTGATCACCGCCGGCTCTCGCAAGGGTGGAGGGGCCTCTGCGGCCCGCGCTGCCGTCAGGGTCGCCGCCGCCAATGCCGCGGCTGCGGCTGCCGCGGCAATGACCGCGACAGCCGCGCGCAGCACCGGCAGCAGCGCGCCAACCGCGCGCCGTGCCGCTCCCCCCGACGCACCCCGTCGCATCAGCGCGTGCTCTCGTTGGCCAGCTCTTCAGGGCTGAAGAAGCTGCGCTCCAGCTTGGGCAGCACCTTCATCTGCACCGGCAGTTCATTGAATGCGAGATTCAGGTAGTAGGCGCCGGTGTTCATGTCGTAGCCGCCCCACATCACGTTGCCGAACACCGCCGGCACGTCGGGCGCGGTCAGCGTGAGCGTGAAGTTGGTGCGCCACAGCTCGCCCTTGGCGTCCCAGCCGTCGAACAGGATGATCTGCCACGTGTCCTCGTCCACGTAGTACCTGCGCTTGGCCGCCACGTGGCGCTTGCCGGCCGCGAGCGTGGCCTCGATCTCCCACACGCGGTGCAGCTCCCAGCGCACCAGCGCCGGGTTGAGCGTGTTGGGCGTGATCAGATCGTTGACCTTGGCCAGCGCAGCGCGGTTGTTGTTGTAGGGGATGTAGAGCTCCTTCTTGCCGATGAGCTTGAGCTCGTGCTTGTCGATCGGGCCGAACAGGTTGAACGCCTCGTCGAACAAGCCGATCCCGCTGGTGACCGCATCGGGCGTGTCGTAGCCCACCGACGGCGCCTTGCGCACGCGGCGCTGGCCCACCAGGTACTGCCACAACCCGCGCGGGCTGGAGGCGTTGAGGCCGTCGTGCGCGAGGATGGCCTCGCCGGCCTTGGAGCCCGGCTCGGTGGCGGCGAACTTGCCGAGCATGTAGTAGCCGTCAAACTTGTCGGGCGTGACTCTCGGGTCGTAGTACACGCGGCGGAACGTCTGCACGCCGCCGGAGGCCATGCTGCGCTTGCCGTCGGCCGTCATCACCCACACGCGCAGCGGCGTCTGCAGGTTCACGCCCCACCACGCCAGGCGATGGTTCAGGATGATCTCGTAGGCGTCCTTCGGAATCGGAAACGGGATGCCGCCGAACGCGCCTTCGATGCCCTGCCCGTTGTCGACCATCTTGGCCTGCGTGGCATTCTTGAACGTGTTGTCGTACACGTACTGCGGCGCCGCCGCGCTGCGGCGCGTCGGGTAGACCTCGATGCGGAAGCCCGCGTGCTTCTTCATCAACGCCTTCACGCCGTCGGACAGCTTGGCGGCGTGCGCGTCCATGTTCTTGGCGTCGATCGTCACGATCGGCTTGTCGTTCGGGAACGGATCGGGCCGCGGGTCGCCGTTCTTGTAGCCGGCGGCGGGTTTGGTGAGGCCGCCGTCCCAGGCGGGAATCGTCCCGTCCTTGTTGCCGGCGCGTTCGGCGCCCAACGGCGTCAGCGTGGTCTTGAGCTTGGCGGCCTCCTCGGCCGAGACGCCGGCGGCAGCCGGCAGCGTCGTGGTGAGCAGCGTGGCGCAGGCGGCCGCGAGCAAGGTGCGCTTCATGGTGTCCCCTCTTGTTGGCGTCAGAACGTGCGCGAGGCACTGAAGGCCACGTACGCACGGTCGCGCAGCGTCTGGCCAAAGCTGAGCTGGCGCGGCGAGGCCTGGCCCGGCACCAGCGTCTCGGTGAAGGTCTTGGCCTTGCCGAAGTAGTCGGTGTAGGTGAGCGAGAAATTCCAGGCGTTCTGGTACTTGCCCTTCAGGCCGACGCTCCAGTCACCGCCGTCGGACACCCCGCCGGCAAAGTTGCCGATCGCCGACGAGCGGCCGCCAAAGTTGTAGCCCACCGCGATCGGCACCTCGAGGTCGAGCCCCGGCGCCACCTGGAAGTACGCCGGCTGGAACAACACGCGCAGCGCCCACGCGCCTTTGGTGGTGTTGGGATCTAGTCCACCGAAACCGGCGCTTGCTCCGTTGGGCAGCGCGAAGAGATCCTTCTTGATCTTGAGCCGCCGGTTGTAGGCCACCTCGGCCAGCACCGCGCCGCCGCCCCACAGCGCCGACGGCTGCAGCACGTAGATGCCCGAGGCCTGCAGGTGCCCCGTGTCGCCGAGCGCGTAGCACGGGTTGCCGGTGCCGTTGTCGCAGGCCAGCACGCCGCTCGGGCCCAGCACCGCGGGGTCGCTGTTGAGCGGCGTGTTCTGCCGCACCGAGGCCTCGAGCGCCCAGTTGAGCTGGCCGATCGACGACGTGACGCTGGCGCCGTAGGTGCGGATGTTCTTGGCATAGGCGACGTGAACGTCGCCGTTGACGAAGTCGAACACCAGCGCGCTCGGCGTCTTGTCGTGGTACTGCGCGGCGTAGAAGCCGAACTCGAACGCGCCGCCCGGTGGGCTCCAGCGCAGCTGCAGGCCGCCCTGGCCGGAATCGGGCGGCTCGTTGTCGCGGTCGGTGCGCACCGGCACGTCGCCCACCACCGGGCCGAAGTTGACGCGGCCGCCGCCCACGTAGTCCTGGTTCGAGAAGTAGCTGCCGACGCCGGGGATCTTGCTTTTCCTCCACTTGACCTGGTAGTAGGCGCCCAGCTGCACGCCCTCGGCCACGCGCAGCGTGCCCGACAGCTGCTCCACCGGCAGCAGCACCTCCTTGAACTGCCAGCCCGGCACCGACAGGATGCGGGCGATGTCCACCGGCCCCTGCGCGTTGGCGATGCCGTTCTGGCCGAAGAACAGGCTCTCGCCCCACTGCAGCGTGTGCTTGCCGACGCGCAGCGTGCCTTTCATCGAGCCGACGTCGCCCTTGGCGAAGACGAAGGCATCGAGCAGCTCGCCGCCGCGGCCGTGCTGCCGGCGCGTGGCGGGCAGGAACTCGTCGGGCGCCTGGCCGATGTCGTTGTTCGACGTGCTGATCACCGGCCCGAGCGGTGCGCCCCCTGCGAACAGCGGCGTGCCGGTGTAGTCGCTGCGGCCGGTGTAGGCCGCGTCGTACCAGCCGGTGCCGCTCAAGCGGCCGCCCCAGTTGACGGCGCTGACGTCGAGCTCGGCCAGCAGATCGAAGCGCTTGGAGATCAGGCCTTTCTTGAAGTTGTTGTCGCCGTCGTCCTCGTTGACGACGCCGGGGTCCACCGCCACGTCGACGCGCGTCAGCTCGGCCGACGGGTTCTTGGTCCGGTAGCCGAAGCTGACCTTGGGCGTGAGGTCGAGCCGGATCTTGAGGTCCGGATTGGGCGTCTCGATCTCGAACGCCTGCGCCGGCAGCGCAAGCACGGCCGCGGCCGCCAGCGCCAGGGGATGCAGTCGCATGTTGTTGTCTCCTCGTCTCGTTGTCTGTTCGTGTCTTGGAAAGGCGCTTCAGAGATACGTGGCGGCGAACCCTCCATCCACCGGCACGTTGGCGCCGACGATCCAGCGCGCGTCGTCGCTGCACAGCCACGCGATCACCGGCGCCATCTCGTCGGCGAAACCGGGCCGCAACATGCGCGACGCGTCGGCCTGCACGCGCGCCTCGCCGAGCTGCTTGACGAACTCGCCGAGGATCGGCGTGAACACCGGGCCCGGCGCCACGCAGTTCATGCGCACGCCGTGCTTCTGGAAGAGCGGGAACGCGCGCTGCGTGCTCCAGACGATCAGCGCCTCCTTGAAGTACTCGTAGCACGTGGCTTGCGGCACCGGGTGGCGTGCCAGCCAGGCGAGCCCCGCCTCGAAGCCCGGTGTTTCGGCGAGCGCCTTGTGCAGGTCGAGCCGGTCGCGATAGAAGTAGCCGAGGATCGACGACACGTTGACCACGCTGGCGCCGGCGCTCATGCGCGGCACCAGCTTCTCGGTGAGGTGGCGCAAGCCCAGGTAGTTGACGCGCGCCACCGCGTCGGCCGGCGCCGTGCCCGGCACGCCGGCCACGTTGGCCAGTGCGTCGATGCGCTCGGGCAGCTGCCGGACCGCATCGTCGATCGCCGCCTGCTCCGACAGATCGACCTTCACGAAGCCGTCGAGCGTCAGCATCGGGTCGTTGCGGTCCACGCCGATCACGCGCGCGCCCTGCAGGCGCATCAGGCGCGCTGTCTCGGCGCCAATGCCCGAGCAGGCGCCGGTGACGACGATGGTCTTGCCTTGGAGACTCATTGGATTCACTCCCAACAAAGAAGGGTCAGGGAAGCAGCTGGAAACGGCCGTCGGCGATGCGCAGCATCACCACGCCGCGCTGGTCGAAGCCGTTGTGGTCGTCGAGCGTGTAGTTCACGACGCCGTGGGCGAGCGCGATCTCGCGCTCGCTCTCCAGCGCGTCGCGCAGCGCGCGCCGGAACTCCGGCGAGCCCGGCTTGGCCTTCTTCAGCGCCGCCGGCACCGCGCGCTGCAGCAGCACCAGCGCGTCCCACGCATGCGCGCCGAACTGCGTGCGCGAGCGCTCGCCATGCGCCTTCTCGAACGCGTCGACATAAGCCTGGGCCACCGGCTTGACCGCGCTGTCGCGCGGCAACTGCTCGGCCACCAGCATCGGCCCGGCGGGCAGCAGCGTGCCGTTCATGTGCTTGCCGCCCACGCGCACCAGGTCAGGCGACGCCGCGCCGTGCGTCTGGTAGATCGGGCCCTTCCAGCCGCGCTCGAGCAGGTTGATCTGCGGCATCGCGGCCGCCGACCCCGCGCCGACGATCAGCACCGCATCGGGCTTGGCGGCCACCACCTTCAGCGCCTGCGCGGTGATCGCGGTGTCGATCGGCGCGAAGCGTTCGGTGGCCACGATCTGCAGGCCGGCGGCCTTGGCCGACGCGCCGAAGGCCTTGAGCCACATCTCGCCGTAGCCCTCGTTCCAGCCGAGGAATCCGACCGTGCGCACCTTGTCAGCCACCATGCGGCGCGCCACCGCGTCGGACATCAGCGACACCGGCTGCGCCAGCGAGAACGTCCAGCTCTGCGCACCGGCGGGCAACGGCATCGGCGCGAACGCGAGTTGCACCGTCTGCGATTCGGTGGCCACCTGGGCCACCGCAATGCCCTGCGGCACGCCGGATGGGCCGAGCAGCACGTCGGCCTTGCGCTCGCTGACAAAGCGGCGCGCGTTGTGCGTGGCGGCACCGGGGTCGGACGCATCGTCCAGCACCACCAGGTGGACCTTCTCGCCGGCGATGCGCTCGGGCCACAGCGCGAGCGACGCCTTCTGCGGCAGGCCGAGCGATGACAGCGGCCCCGTCAGCGACAGGTTGACGCCGATCGTGATATCGGCGAACGCGCCGCCGGCGGCCGTGGCGACGACGAGCGCCGCCACGAGGTGTTTGGTTCGGAACACGTGTTCTCCTCTCGTTGTATTCGTGTGCGTGCCTCGAGACAGCCGGTTGGCCGCTTCGAGCCGCTGCGGCGCGGCTGGGAGGCCGGGCCGCCAAGAAGGCTCAGAACGGGTACGGCGGCGGCGCGTCCTTCACCGTGAGCCATTGCCAGGTGGTGAACGCCTCCCAGTCGGCCGGGCCGCCGTGCACGTTGCCGTTGCCGGCCACGCCCGGGCCGCCGAACGGATTGGTGGCGTCGTCGTTCACCGTCTGGTCGTTCACGTGGACCATGCCGGCGCGCAGGCGCTGCGCGATGCCCATCGCACGACCCACCGAGCGCGAGATCACCGCGGCGGCGAGTCCACCGGCATGCGCGTTGGCCAGCGCCACGGCCTCGTCGTCGGTGGCGAAGGTCATCAGGTTGACCACCGGGCCGAACACCTCCTCGTCGACGCAGCGCATGCCGGGCTTCACGTCGGCGAGCACGGTCGGCTTGTAGAACAGGCCGTCGTGGGTGCCGCCGGCGAGCAGCCTGGCGCCGGTCTTCACCGCGTCTTGCACCACCGCGTGCACGCGATCGCGCTGTTTGGCATCGATCAGCGGGCCGAGCGCCACCTGGCCGCTGGCGCCGTCGCCCACCGGCAGGTGCGTCGCCTTGGCCACCAGCCTTTCGGTGAGCGCGCCGGCGATCGACTCGTGCACGATCACGCGGTTGCTCGCCATGCAGATCTGGCCCTGGTGCAGCCACGCGCCCCAGGCCACGTTGGCGGCGGCGAGGTCGAGATCGGCGTCGTCGAGAATCAGCAGCGAGTTGATGCCGCCCAGTTCGAGCGAGGCCTTCTTCAGGTGCCGCGCCGCCAGCTCGCCGACGCGCCGGCCCGCCGCGGCCGAGCCGGTGAACGAGATCATCGCGACGCGCGGCTCGGCCACCAGCGCCTCGCCGACGTCGGCGCCGCCCGGCAGCACGTGCAGCACGTCCTTGGGCAGGCCGGCTTCCTCGAAGATCCGTGCGATCAGGTAGCCGCCGCTGACCGGCGTGCGCGCGTCGGGCTTGACGATCACCGCGTTGCCCGCCGCGAGCGCCGGCGCCACGACGCGCAGCGTGAGGATGAGCGGAAAGTTGAACGGCGAGATCACGCCCACCACGCCGTGCGGCACGCGCCGCGCGAGGCTCAAGCGCCCGGGCACGCTGGGCAGCACCTGGCCCTGCGGCTGCATCGGCATGGCGGCGGCCACGTGGCAGAAGGTGATCGCCTCGCGCACCTCGTGCTGGCCTTTGGGCAGGATGGCGCCGGTCTCGCGCGTGATCCACAGCGCCAGCTCGTCGGAGTGCTGCTGCAGCAGCGCGGCCGCCTTGAGGAACACCGCGGCGCGCTCGCGCGGTGCGGAGGCCGCCCACGCGCCCTGCGCAGCGGCCCCGGCCGCCGCGGCGCTGGCCACGTCGGGCGGCAGCGCCACGCCGGCACGCGCCAGCACCTGTCCGGTGGCCGGCTCGACGATGTCGGCCGCGGCGCCGGCCGTGCGCCAGCCGCCGCTGTAGACGCTCTCGCGCCAAAGCGCCGGGGACAGGAAGGTCGGGGTCGAACTCATGATGCTCCTCGTTCCATTGCCAGGATGATCGTTAGCTTGGCGAATTAATTTATCAGCTATCCATGCCGGAGCGCCATCGAGAATGGATCGGTGGAAACACCGAGGCCGCCGGCGGCTGGTACATCGCAGCCGGCGTGCCAGCGCCGGCTGTCTGCGCGAGTCGCGCGCGCACCAACCCACGTGCGGCCCGCGGCCCACCGAGGGAGAAGCGGCGCCGACTCGGGAGTTACCCTGGGTTCCTCACGGCGGCCCGCACCACCGCAGATCGACGCCCGCGCCTTGCGCAATTGATGAAGCAAACGGCACACTGGCGGCCGGTCGTTTCATCAATTCATCAATTCATGGCCAAACAGCCCCGCATCTCCCTGGCACAGATCGCGCGCGACGGCGGCCAGGTGCTGCGCCGCGGCGACAGCACGAGCTTCGATCCGAGCAAGGGCCTGCCGCCCACGCTCACCGACCTCACCGAGTCGCTGTTCTTCTCGCCGGGCGACGGCCGCATCTGGCTCAACGACCAGCGCATGCTGCTGATCCACGGCTCGGCGATGGGCCACTTGCGGCGCGAACTGATCGACACGCTCGGTCTGGAGCGTGCGCGCGGCCTGCTCACGCGCGCCGGCTACGTGAGCGGCGCGCGCGACGCGCAGCTGGTGCGCGAGCGCTGGCCCGAAGGCGACGCCGCGGCGGTGTTCATGGCCGGCACGCGGCTGCACGCGCTGGAAGGCGTGGTCAAGGTGACGCCGCTGTCGTTCGACTTCGACATCGACCGCGGCACCTACGAAGGCGAGTTCCTGTGGGAGCATTCGAGCGAGGACGACGAGCACATCGCCGCCTACGGCATCGGCACCGAACCGGCGTGCTGGTCGCAGATCGGCTACGCCTGCGGCTACGTCACCAGCCTGTTCGGGCAGCTGGTGATCTTTCGCGAGGTCGAGTGCCGCTCGATGGGCGCCAGCGTGTGCCGCGTGGTCGGGCGCCATGCCGCGGCCTGGGGCGACGTCAGCGAGGACATGCGCTACCTGCAGGCCAAGGACTTCGGCAGCCTGGCTGCGCCGCCCGCGGCCGCGGCCGCAGCGGCTGCCGCGGCGCCCGCGCCGGCGAGCGTGGCATCCCCCGCCGCTGCGCCAGGCTCGGAAGACCGGCACGACATCGTCGGCGCGTCGTCGGCCTTCAACTCGGCGTGCCACCAGCTCGAGCGCGTGGCGCGCAGCCAGGCGACGGTGCTGTTCACCGGCGAATCGGGCGTCGGCAAGGAGGCGTTCGCGCGCCGGTTGCATCGCATCAGCGCCCGCGCTGATGCGCCGTTCGTGGCGGTGAACTGCGCGGCGATCCCCGACACGCTGATCGAGTCCGAGCTGTTCGGCGTGGAGCGCGGCGCGTTCACCGGCGCCAGCACGTCGCGGCCCGGGCGCTTCGAGCGCGCCGACGGCGGCACGCTGTTCCTCGACGAGATCGGCACGCTGAGCGCGGTGGCGCAGGCCAAGCTGCTGCGCGCGCTGCAGGAGGGCGAGATCGAGCGCGTGGGCGGCACGCGCGTGCTGCAGGTGAACGTGCGCGTGGTCGCGGCCACCAACCTCGATCTGCAGGCCGAGGTGCGCGCCGGGCGCTTCCGCGAGGACCTGTTCTACCGCCTCAACGTGTTTCCGATCCACCTGCCGCCGCTGCGCGAGCGGCGCGACGACATCCCGCTGCTGATGAACCACTTCCTGCGCCGCGAGTCGGCGCACCACGGCAGGCCGGTGAGCGGCTTCACGCCGCGCGCGGTGCGCGCGCTGCTGCACTACGGCTGGCCGGGCAACATCCGCGAGCTGCTCAACCTGGTGGAGCGCGGCGTGATCAGCGTGGCCGACGGCGCGCCGATCGACGTGCACCACATGTTCAAGGGCGAGCAGCTGTCGCAGCAGGCGCTGCTGGCGATCGGCGCGGACGGCGAGCTGGCCGCGCCGCGCGACGACGCGGCGCGCGTGCCCAACCTGCTGCAGCACCTGCAGCAGGCGCTTGGCAGCGACGAGCTGCCGCTGCCGACGCTGGAGGCCCGGCTGCTGCGCGAGGCGGTGCAGGCCAGCGCCGGCAACCTGTCGGCGGCGGCGCGGCGGCTGGGGCTCACCCGTGCGCAGCTCGCCTACCGGCTGGAGCGCATGGCCGCGTCCGAAGCGTGAGCGTCGCGCCGGCGCGGCCGCGTTTTCACCGATCGACGGATCGGCACGGCCGACAAATCATTAGATACACTAACGATTAGAACATTGCTGCTGCCTCGATCCGTCCATGTCCTCATCATCCTCCTCCGTCCCGCTGGTGCTGCTGCGCGAGCAAGGCTCCGTCGCCATCCTCGAACTCAACCGGCCCGACAAGCGCAACGCCATCAGCCTGGCGATGGTGCAGGCGCTCGACCGCTGCCTGGGCCGGCTGTCGCCCGCGGTGAAGGTGATCGTGCTGGCCGCGCGCGGCGAACACTTCAGCGCCGGGCTCGACTTGAGCGAGATCCCGGAGATGACGGCGGCGCAGGGCGTGCACCACTCGCGCGCCTGGTACCAGGTGTTCGACCGCATGCAGTTCGGCCGCGTGCCGGTGATCGCGCTGCTGCACGGCGCGGTGGTGGGTGGCGGCCTCGAGCTGGCGGCCTGCGCGCACGTGCGCGTGGCCGAGGACAGCGCGTACTTCGGCCTGCCCGAGGGCCAGCGCGGCATCTTCCTGGGCGGCAGCGGCTCGGTGCGCGTGACCAAGCTGATCGGCGTCTCGCGCGTCACCGAGATGATGCTCACCGGTCGCGTCTACAACGCCGACGATGCGCTGCGCATCGGCCTCGCGCACCACACGGTGCCGGCCGGCGCCGGCATGACCAAGGCGCTGGAGCTCGCCGCGCGCGTGGCCGGCAACGCCGAGATGTCCAACTTCGCCATCCTGCACACGCTGCCGCTGATCGCCGAGCAGCCGATGAGCCACGGGCTCATGACCGAGTCGCTGATCGCCGCCATCACGCAATCGGAGCCGGCGGCCAAGGAGCGCGTGCAGGCGTTCCTCGCCAAGCGCGCGGCCAAGGTGGCGCCGCTCTGAGCCAGCGCACGATGAGCGAGTCGGACCACGCGCCGTACCGGCCGGTGGCCTTCGGCCCCTACGCCGCCGACATCCAGACGCGCGCCGACGGCAGCGCGCACCTGCGCGCGCGCGAGTCGCTGGCGCCTTACCCCGCCCGCTTCACCGAGCACCTGCTGCGCTGGGCGGCCGAGCGGCCGCAGCAGAGCTTTCTCGCGCAGCGCGCGCCCGGCCCGCCCGGCACGCCTCGGCCGTGGTCCTGCCTGACGTATGCCGACACGCTGCAGCGCGTGCGTTGCCTGGCGCAGGTGCTCCTCGACCTCGGGCTGTCGGCCGAACGGCCGCTGGTGCTGCTGTCGGGCAACGACCTCGAGCACGCGCTGCTGACACTGGCCGCGCTGCACGTCGGCATCGCGGTGGCGCCGATCTCGCCGTCGTATTCGTTGCTCGATCGCGAAGCCACGCGCGTGAAGCAGGCGGTTCAGCGGCTCACGCCCGGCCTGGTGTTCGCCGCCGATGCCGAGCGCTTCGGCGCCGCGATTGAACAGGCCGTGCCGCCCGGCGTGCCGCTGCTGCACACACGCGGCAAACTGCGCGGCCGCACGTGCATGCGTTTTGCCGAGCTGCAGGCCACGCCCGCCGGCGCCGCCGTGGATGCCGCGCACGCGCGGGTCAACGGCGACACGATCGCCAAGTTCCTGTTCACGTCGGGCTCCACGCAGGCGCCGAAAGCGGTGATCAACACGCACCGCATGTTGTGCGCAAACCAGCAGATGTACGTGCAGTGTTATCCGTTCCTGGCGCACGAGCCGCCGGTGCTGGTGGACTGGCTGCCGTGGCACCACACCGCGGGCGGCAACTCCAACTTCGGCCTCGTGCTGCGCAACGGCGGCACCTTGTATATCGACGAGGGCCGGCCCACCGAAGACGGCATCGCCGAGACCGTGCTCAACCTGCGCGAGATCTCGCCGACCGCGATCTACACCGTGCCCAAGGGCCTGGAGGTGCTGGCGCAGCGCATGCAACACGACGCGCTGCTGCGCGAGCGCGTGTTCGCGCGGCTGCAGTTGATCTTTGCCGCCGGCGCGGCGATGCCGCAATCGGTGATCGAGTTGGTCGATCGCCTGGCGCTGCAGACCATCGGCTGCCGCCTGCCGATGACGATGGGCCTGGGCATGACCGAGAGCGCGCCGTTCGCCCTCTCCCACCACCGGCCCGGCTGGCGCGCCGGCGTGATCGGGCTGCCGGCGCCGGGGCTGGAGCTCAAGCTCGCGCCGATGGACGACAAGCTCGAGGTGCGCTACCGCGGCCCGAGCATCACGCCGGGCTACTGGCGCCAGCCCGAGCTGCATGCGAGCGCGTTCGACGATGAAGGCTACTTTCGCAGCGGCGACGCCGCCGCGTTCATCGACCCGGCCGACCCGCAACGCGGCCTGCGCTTCGACGGCCGCATCGCCGAGGACTTCAAGCTGATCAGCGGCACCTGGGTCAACGTGGCCGCGGTGCGCGCCCGCGCGATGGCCCATGCGCTGCCCTATGTGCACGACGTGGTCGTCACCGGCGACGGGCGCGACAGCCTCGGTCTGCTGGTGTTCCTCGCGCCGGCGGCGGTGCAGCTCGCCCGTGCGGGTGCCGCGCTGCCGGATCTGGCCGACGATCCCGGCGTGGTCGCCTGGGCGCAGCGCTGGCTCGACGACCTCGCCGCCACCGGCACCGGCAGCTCCAAGCGCGTGACGCGCGCGCTGCTGATGCGCGAGCCGCCGTCAGCTGCACAGGGCGAGGTCACCGACAAAGGATCGCTGAATCAGCGCGCCGTGCTGAAGGCTCGTGCAGAGCGGGTGGAGGCGTTGTACACCGAACCCCGCGATGCCCGCGTGCTGCATGCACGGCAGCGCGCCGCCGAGTCCGCCGGCCGATGAAACCCGCGCCGCGCGGCACGCTGGTGCTGGTGCCGGGCCTGTTGTGCGACGCCGCCCTGTGGCAGGCGCAGGTGCAGGTCCTGGCGCCGCTCGCCGCGCCGTGGCTGCCCCGCTTCGACCGCGCTGACAGCATCGGCGCGATGGCCGAACAGCTGCTCGCGCAAGCGCCGGCCGAGCGCTTTGCCCTCGCCGGGCATTCGATGGGCGGCCGCGTGGCGCTGGAGGTGATGCGGCGCGCGCCCGAGCGTGTGCAGCGGCTGGCGTTGCTCGACACCGGCTGGCAGCCGCGTGCCGCCGGAGCGGCCGGCGCGGCCGAAGCGCAGCAGCGCCAGACCCTGGTAGCGCTCGCGCGCACACAGGGCATGCGTGCCATGGGCGAGCGCTGGGCGCCGGCCATGCTGCATCCGCGCTGCCTCGGCGGCCCGGTGCACGAGACCGTGCTGGCGATGCTCGAGCGGCAGCCGCTCGAGCACTACGCCAGCCAGATCCGCGCGTTGCTCGATCGACCCGACGCCGAGGCGCTGCTGCCGCGGATCGGCTGCCCGACCCTGGTGCTGTGCGGCAGGCAGGATGCGTGGAGCCCGCCGGCGCGCCACCAGGAGATGGCGCGGCGCATTCCCGGCGCGCGCCTGGTGCTGGTGGACGATTGCGGGCACATGAGCCCGCTCGAGCAGCCGCAGGCGGTGAGCGCCGCGTTGCTCGATTGGCTGCTGTGGCCGACGGCCGATCACGCCCCGATCGAGCGCTGGCTCATCGACGCCGCCTGCCGCGACACCGTGGCGCGCAGCGCGCGCTGCGTCGACGAAAACGACCACGACGCCTTCGCCGCGCTTTTCACCGACGATGCGCAGCTCGTGCGTCCCGGCGCCGAGCCGATTCACGGGCGTGCGGCGATCCTGGCGGCCTATCGCGCCCGAGCGCCGCAGCGCATCACGCGGCACCTGGTCATGGGCACCATCGTCGCGCCGCAGGGTGCACGCGAGGCGCATGCGGTCAGCCGCGTGCTGCTGTGGAGCAGCTGCACCGACCAGGTGGCCGGCGCGTTGGGCCGGGCGGCGCAGGGGCCGCAGATCGTCGGTGAGTTCGTCGACCAGCTGTGCCTGCAGCCCGACGGCCGCTGGCTCATCCGCCGGCGCGAGGCGCGCTTCGATCTGCACACGGCACCGCGATAATCGCGCCCCGATGGCGACACGCAAGACACCCGTGGCCGCGCGCAAGCGCCGCAGCAGCACCCCGCTCGGCGAGGACCCGCTGCAGCGCTTTGACTTCCAGAGCGACTCGCTGGGCTACGCGCTGCGCCGCGCACAAGTGCGCGCCTATGACCTGTTCTTCGAGATGCTCGGCGCGATGGACCTCTCGCCGGCGCGCCTGACCGCGCTGTCGATCATCGCCGGCCAGCCCGACATCAACCAGGCGGTGCTGGCCAAGCAGCTCAACGTCGCCGGCCCGAGCGTGCTCAAGCTGGTGGATGCGCTGGAGGATGCCGGCCTGGTGTGCCGGCTCGACGTGGCCCACGACCGGCGCCGCTACAGCCTGGCGCTCACCGCCACCGGCCGCGCCAAGCTGGAGGTGCTGCGCACCAAGCTGGCGGCCTACGAGGCGCGGCTCGCGTCGGCGCTCTCGGCCACCGAGCGGGCCCAGCTGATGGCGCTGCTCGATCGCGTGGCGCGCTGACAGCGGCCGCCAAGCCGCTGCGGTGAGGCTAACTTCGCGCCAGCGAAGTTAAGGTGCGAAGCACCGGCCGGAGCCACAGCGGCCGCCAAGCCGCTGCGGTGAGGCTAACTTCGCGCCAGCGAAGTTAAGGTGCGAAGCACCGGCCGGAGCCACAGCGGCCGCAAGGCCGCTGCGGCGAGGCTGACTTCGCGCCGGCGAAGTCAAGGCGCGAAGCACCGGCCGGAGCCACCCGCAGCACGCGTCACGTTCACCACTTGTTGCGCAGCTCGCGCAACTTCAGGAACACCGTGCGGCGGTCGGGCTGCTCGGGCAGATCGGGAAACGCCTCGCGCAGCTTGGCGATCACGCCCGGGTTCGTCAGCCGGAAGAAGGTGTTGAAGGTCTTCTCTTCCTTCAGCGTCGTGACGATCGACGCCTGCGGGTCGTGCCCTGTCACCTTGGGCAGCAGCGCCTTCGCGGCCTCGTTGTCCGGCTCGCGCGACAACGTGAACTTGAGGTTGTTCTCGATGTAGTCGTGGCCCGGGTACAGCAGCGTGTCGTCGGGCAGCGACTCCAGTTGCTGCGCAAACGTCTCGTACATCGCGCCGGGGTCGCCGCCATTGTGGCAGTTGCCCGCGCCGGCGTTGAACAGCGTGTCGCCGGAGAACAGCGCAGGCTGGTCGGTGTGCGAGCGCAGGCAGATGTGGCAGAAGGTGTGGCCCGGCGTGTCGAGACACTCCAGCTCGACGCGCTTGCCGACCTTGATGACGTCGCCCGCCTTCACGCCGCGATCCACGCCGGGGATCTTGCCGCCCGCCTTGTGGTGCGCGATCACCTTGGCGCCGGTGGCCTGCACCACCGCCGCGTTGCCGCCGATGTGGTCGTGGTGCTCGTGCGTGTTGAGGATCTGCGTGATGCGCCAGCCGTTCTTCCTGGCCGCCGCCAGGCACTTGCCGTGGTCCAGCGGGTCGATCGCCAGCGCCTCGCCGGTGTCGGGGCAGGCGATCAGGTAGTTGTAGTTGCGCAAAGCGTTGCCGGTCCAGATGCGTTCGACGATCACGAAGGTGCTCCTTGGCTCGGGGCATTGTAGGAACGCCTGCCACGACCGCGCCGACGCCGCGGTCAACTCAGGCGGCAGCGCACTTGCGCACGGTGTCCCACGTGCGCGTGGTGATGTCGGTGCCGAAGGCCTTTTCGATCAGCGACATGAACACCGGCCCCTTGTCGCTCGGCAGGTAGGCGGTGAACACCTCGCGCTCGGTCATCGCCAGGATGCGCGCGCCGTCGCGCTCGATCGGCAGCGCGAGCCTGGTGGCCGGTGTGGTGCGCAGGAAGGTGACCACGCGCTTGGCCTGCGCCGGCACGCCGAAGCGCTGGTACGGGTCTTCGGCGAGCAGGTCTTGCAGGAAGTCCACCGAACGCACGATGGTCAGGAAACCGCGTTCGAGCCCGGCCTGCATCGCCGCCTCGGCACGCCGCTGCAGCGTGGCCTCTGCGGCCTGGCGCGCATCGAACACCACGTTGCCGCTGGCCAGCACGGTTTTCACGCGGGTGAACCCGGCGCCTTCGAAGCAGCGCTTGAGCTCCGGCATCCGCGCGTTCATCGGGCTCACCCCGCGCAGCAAGGCAACGTATCGCGGCATGGGCGCATTGTCGGTCCGTGGCCGCGCGGTTTCATGCGACCATGTCGTCGCCATGCGCCTGCAACCGTTCGGTCGCCTGTTGGACGGCACGCTCGTCGAGCAGTGCACCCTGGCCAACGGCGCAGGCATGGAGGTGCGAGTCCTCACCTATGGCGGCATCATCGCGTCGATCGTGGTACCCGACCGTGAGGGCCGGCCGGGCAATGTCGTGCTCGGCTTCGACCATCTCGCCGACTACGTGGAGCGCAGCCCGTACTTCGGCGCGATCGCCGGCCGCTACGCCAACCGGATCGCCAACGCGCGCTTCACGCTCGATGGCAAGACTCACGTGCTGAATGCGAACGAGGGGCGCAACACGCTGCACGGCGGCCGGCTCGGCTTCGACAAGCGTGTCTGGAACGCCACGCCGCTGGGCAGCGACGCGGTGGCGCTCGAGCGCGTCAGTGCCGATGGCGAGGAGGGCTTTCCAGGCAGGCTCGAGGTGCGCGTGGTCTACACGGTCACGCCCGAGCAGGAGCTGCGCATCCACTACACCGCCGTCACCGACCGGGCGACCGTGGTCAACCTCACGAGCCACTCGTACTTCAACCTGGCCGGCGCAGGGACTGCACTGGATCACCGCCTGACGCTGTTCGCCGAGCAGTTCACGCCGATCGGACCGGGCGCCATCCCGAGCGGCGAGCTGATGCCGGTGCACGGCACGCCGTTCGACTTTCGCAGTGCACGCGTGATCGGCGAGCGCATCCGCGAAGCCCACCCGCAGCTGCTGCTCGGGCGGGGCTACGACCACAACTGGGTGCTGGCGCAGGGGTCGATCGGCGGCCGTCCGGTGCCGGCGGCGCGCCTGGAGGATGCCCGCAGCGGGCGCGTGATGGAGATCCTGACCACCGAGCCGGCGATCCAGTTCTACAGCGGCAACCACCTCGACGGCACGCTGGTCGGATCGGGCGGCCAGTGCTACCGGCAGGGCGACGGCGTGTGCCTCGAGACCCAGCACCACCCCGACGCGCCGAACCAGCCGCACTTCCCGAGCACCGTGCTGCGGCCGGGTGAGGTCTACCGATCGACCACGGTGCACCGCTTTTCGGTCATGCGCTGAACAACGACGAGCCAGGTCCTGTTCACACTGCTATGACGCGCGCCGTTGCACCGCGCGCGGCCGCGATGCCATCAGCATCTCATGCAGCCCCGACGCCGCGCTCGACAGCGGCCGGTCGGCGCGCCGCACCATGTAGACATGCCGCACGAGCGCCGGCGTGTGCAGCGGCCGCGTCGCCAGCGCGGCGTCGGCAAAGTGAAACAGCGTCAGCGACGGCACGATCGTGATGCCGAGCCCGGCGCGCACCATGCCCGCCACGGTGCTGAGCTGCTCGAGCTCCATCATGGTGTGCAGCTGCATCGGATACAGCGCCGCCTCCACGTACTGCCGCACGCTGCTCGAGCGCGCCAGATGCACGATCGGGTACGGCGCCAGGTCCTTCAGCTCGATGCGGGTGCGTCGCGCGGCCAGCAGATGGTGGCGCGGGCACACCACATGGAAACCGTCGCAGCAGAACTCCTCGGTGTGCAGCTCGGGTGTGGCGGTGCGCGTGGAGGCGAGCGCGAAGTCTGCACTGCCCGAGCGCACGCGCTCGATGCAGGCATCGGAGAGCACGTCGGCCACGTCGATCTCGATGCCCGGATGGGCCCGGTGAAAGCGCGCCAGCAGCGGTGGCAGCCAGCCGGCGGCCAGCGACGGCAGCAGCGCAATCGCCACGCGGCCGCGGCGCCGCGCCGCGTGGTCGCGCACGTCGGCCAGCATCGCGTCGGCGTCGCGCAGCAGCCGGCGCGCCGGCTCCAGCAGCACGCGGCCCTCGGCAGTGAGCTCCACGCTGCGCGTGGTGCGGTCGAACAGCCGCGCGCCCACGGTGTGCTCCAGCGCACGCACCAGCGCCGAGAACGCCGGCTGCGACAGGTGGCACAGCGCCGCCGCACGCGTGAAGCTACGCTGCTCGGCCAGCACCAGAAACGCATGCAGCTCGCGCAGCCCGAGATTGATCTGCATCGCGGATCAATGTATCGCATCTTTCGATTTCACAGATGCGACGGCGCTGCCTACATTGCCGCGCCATGGCGTCGTCATCCGCATCCGTGCTGCGCATCGGTTGTGCTGCGGGTTTCTCCGGGGATCGCACCGACGCGGCTGCGCCGGTGGTGCAGGCGCTGATCGATGCCGGCGGCCCCGCGGTGCTGGTCTTCGAGACGCTGGCCGAGCGCACGCTGGCGCTGGCGCACCTGGCGCGGCGCCAGGATCCGTCGTCCGGCTACGAGCCGCTGCTCGACGCGATGCTGCAGCCGGTGCTGGCGCACTGCCTGCGCCACGACATCCCGATCGTCAGCAACTTCGGCGCCGCCAATCCGCGCGGCGCAGGCCTGCGCATCCGCGCGCTGGCCGCCGAGCAGGGGCTGCGCGCGCCGCGCATCGCGGTGATCGCGGGCGACGATGTCTCGGGTCCCGGCCACCGCGCCGCGCTGCGCGCTGCGCTGGGCAGCGCGCTCGACGAGCGGCCCATCGTCAGCGCCAACGCCTACCTCGGCGCCGAGCCGATCGCCGCGGCGCTGCGGGCCGGCGCCGACATCGTGGTCGGTGGCCGCATCGCCGACCCATCGCTGGCCGTGGGACCGGCGCTCGCCCACTTCGGCTGGGCCGCCGACGATTGGGATCGCCTCGGCCGCGCCACGATGGCCGGCCACCTGCTCGAGTGCGGCGCGCAGGTCACGGGCGGCTATTACGCCGATCCCGGGCTGAAGGACGTGCCTCACCTCGCTCAACTGGGCTATCCGATCGCCGAGATCGACGAACAAGGCGACTGCACGATCACCAAGCCCGCCGGCAGCGGCGGCTGCGTGAACGCGCACACGGTGAAGGAACAGCTGCTGTACGAGGTGCACGACCCGGCGGCCTACCTCACGCCCGACGTGGTGGCCGACATCGGCGCGGCGCGCGTCGACGAGGTGGGCCCCGACCGCGTGCGCCTGAGCGGTGTGCGCGGCCACGCGCGCACCGGCACGCTGAAGGTCAACGTCTGCTTCGAGAGCGGCTGGCTCGCGGAGGGCGAGATCTCGTATGCCGGCGCGCGTGCCGATGCGCGCGCGCGCCTGGCGGCCGACGTGCTGCGCGAGCGCCTGCGTGGCGTGGGCGCGCTGCGCGCCGACCTGATCGGCGTGGCCAGCGTGTTTGGCGACGACGACGGCCGCTGGCTCGCCGCTGCCGAAGCGCGCGCCGCGGGCGACGTGCGTTTGCGCGTGGCGCTGCGCCACGCCGAGCGTGCCGGCGCCGAGCAATTGGTGCGCGAAGTCACCGCGCTGTACTGCTGCGGGCCGGCCGGCGGCGGCGGCGTGCGCACGGCGCTGAGAACCACGCTCGGCACGCTGTCGTGCCTGCTGCCGCGCGAGCAGGTGCACGGCTCCTTCGAGATGCTCGATTGATGGCTGCCCCGGCATCCACCACGATCACGGTGCCGCTGTGGCGCGCAGCGCACGGCCGCACCGGCGACAAGGGCAACCGCGCCAACATCAGCGTGATCGCCTGGGCGCCCGAGCTGTACCCGCTGCTGGTGGAGCAGGTCACCGAGGCCGCGGTGGCGCAGGCCTTTGCGCATCGCCGCCCCACGCGCGTGCAGCGCCACCTGCTGCCGAAGCTGCACGCGATGAACTTTGTGCTCGACGACGTGCTCGACGGCGGCGTCAACGATGCGCTCAACCTCGACAGCCACGGCAAGTCGCTGTCGTTCCTGTTGCTCGAGCTGCCGCTTCGGGTGCCGGCTGCCCTGCTGCCGCTGCTGCGCGGACCGGACACGCCACTTTCGACAAACCAAGGAGACCACCGATGACCTCTCTCGCCCGTCGCATGCTGCTGTGCGCCGCTGCGCTCGCGCTCGGACCCGCCGCATCGGCCCAGCCGTATCCGGCCAAGCCGCTGACCTTCATCGTGCCGTTTGCCGCCGGCAGCGCCACCGACCAGCTGGCGCGCGCGCTCGGCCAATCGATCACCGAGCAGACCCAAGCGGCGGTGGTGGTGGAGAACAAGGCCGGCGCCAGCGGCATGCTGGCCGCGCAGGCGGCGGCGCGTGCCGCGCCCGACGGCCACACCGTGCTGATCACCACCAACACCACGCAGGCCGCCAACGAGCACCTGTACAAGAAGCTGCCGTACGACCCGGTGAAGGATTTCGCGCCGGTCAGCGGTCTCGGCAAGGGCGGGCAGGTGCTGGTGGTGGCGGCCGATTCGCCGCACAAGAGCGTGGCCGACCTGCTGGCGTTCGCCAAGAAGAACCCGGGCAAGGTCTCGTTCGGCAGCGGCAGCTCGAGCAGCCGCGTGGCCGGCGAGCTGTTCCAGCAGATGGGCGGCGTGGAGCTGCTGCACGTGCCGTACAAGAGCAACCCGCTGGCGATCACCGACCTGCTGGGCGGCCAGATCGCGATGATGATCACCGACACCTCCACCGGCGTGCCGCAAATCAAGGCCGGCAAGCTGCGCGCGCTCGGCGTGTCGACATCCAAGCGCCTGCCGATGCTGCCCGACGTGCCGACCATCGACGAGGCCGGTGTCAAGGGCTACGACATGGGTTACTGGTTCGCCGCCTACGTGCCGGCCCAAACGCCGCAACCGGTGGTGCAGCGCCTGAATGAGCTGCTGGCCGTTGCGCTCAAGACGCCGCAGATCAAGGCGTTCTTCGACACCAGCGGCGGCGAGCCTTTCCCCACCACGCCCGAGCAGCTCGCGAAGTTCCAGCTCGACGAGACGAGCAAGTGGGGCCGCGTGATCAAGAAGGCCGGCATCCAGCCGGAGTGATGCCGGGAAAAAAAGCCTGACGCACGCCGGCTCCCGCCGCACCGCTGCCCGCGCGGGCGCGGCGGCACAATGGCGCGATGCCGTTCACGCCCGCGGTTGCGCCGCTTGCCGACACCACGCCCGAGGCGTGGTGTTTCGCCTTCGTCGAAGGCCAGTTGCTGCTGGTCGAGCGGGCCGAGGGCGCCGGCCTGGTCCCACAGCCGTGGTCGCGGTTCCAGCCGCACGATCCGGTGCGCCACTACATCGGCCGGCTCGACGGCGTGGACTGCTGGGCCTTCACGCTGAAGGAGCTGCCGCCGGGCTTCAAGCGCACGCCGCTGCGTGCAGCGATGATGCAGATGAGCGAGTCGCTGATGGGCGTGGCCGGCCGCGCCGCGCAGATTCTGGAGTGGGATCGTGCGCACCGCTTCTGCGGCGTGTGCGGCACGCCGACCGAGCTGCAGGCCAATGAGCGATCGCGCAAGTGCCCGGCGTGCGGCCATACGGCGTATCCGCGGTTGAGCCCGGCGATGATGGTGCTGGTGTGGCGAGGGCCGGCGCCGGGCCGCCCCAAGCCGGCCCAGCCCCCTCGGGGGGCAGCGAACGCAGTGAGTGTGGGGGCACACGGATACGAAGTCTTGCTGGCGCGCTCGCCGCACTACGTGCCCGGCGTGTACAGCGCACTGGCCGGTTTCGTCGAGCCTGGCGAGTCGATCGAGCAGTGCATCCACCGCGAGGTGGCCGAGGAGGTGGGCGTGCGCGTCACCGACCTGCGCTACTACGGCAGCCAGAGCTGGCCGTTTCCGCACAGCCTGATGATCGCCTACACGGCACGCTGGACCGACGGTGACATCGTCAAGCAGGACGCTGAGATCGAAGACGCGCAGTGGTACCCGCTGGACGCATTGCCCAAGATCCCGCCGCGCTTTTCGATCTCGGGCCACCTGATCCGCGACACGGTGGTGGCGCTCGGCGGGCCCGAGCCGGGCCCCGGCGCAGCGCCGGTGCGTTAGCGCAGAAGCATCGCGCCAGCAATCCCTCGGCGCTACGCCGCCGGCCGCCACGCCATGTCGATGCGGCCGTCGACGATGCCGATGCGCCGGTCGGCCACCGCGGCGAAGTGGCTGTCGTGCGTGACCGCCACCACCGTCTTGTTGAGTTCGTGCGTCAGCCCGCGCAGGATGTCGCGCACGTTGGCGCTCGAGGCCGAGTCGAGGTTGCCGGTGGGCTCGTCGGCCAGGATCACCAGCGGGTCGTTGGCCAGCGCGCGTGCGATCGCCACGCGCTGGCGCTGGCCGCCGGAGAGCTGGCTCGGCCGCTTGTGGTGCTGCCCTTGCAGGCCCAGTTGATCCAGCAGTTGCAGCGCGCGCTCGCGCGCAGCGTCGTCGGTGACGCGGCCGAGCTTGCGCATCGGCAGCGCCACGTTGTCGAGCGCGCTGAACTCCGCGAGCAGGAAGTGGAACTGGAACACGTAGCCGAGCTTGGCCAGGCGCAGGTCGGTGAGCCGGTCGTCGTCGAAGTCGCTGGTGTCCTCGCCGTCGATCCAGATGCGTCCGCGTGTGGGCTTGTCGAGCAGGCCGAGCAGGTACAGCAGCGACGACTTGCCCGAGCCCGACGGCCCCATGATGCACACGAACTCGCCGCGCCGGATCTCGAGGCTGGCATCTTCCACCAGCGTCACCGGCACCTCGCCCGGCAACGTGCGCGTCACATGCTCGATGCGGATCACCGGGGCTACGGGCCCGCCACCGCTCATCGCGCTCTTCCAGAGGGCCGCAACGCGGCCCGGGCGTCATTCATGCCAGAACCCCCGCCCGGCGGGGGCAGGGGGTGCCCCATTTCAGCCCAAGGGGCGCGGGGTTTGGGCCAAACGCGCCAGCAGCCCCCCCC
>JAHCKM010000001.1 GCA_026125795.1 Burkholderiaceae bacterium | reverse complement strand
CGCGCCCGCCCCTGCAGCACCGCGGGCACCTGCGCCGGCGCCGCCCGAGCGACTGCGCACACTGGCCGAATTGCCCGACGACTTGCGGCGCAGCGTGCCGCAGCTGGCATTCGGCGGTTCGGTGTATTCCGACACGCCGGCGCAGCGCATGGTGATCCTCAACGGCCAGGTGATGCGCGAAGGCGATGCGCTGAGCGACGAACTGCAGATCGAGCAGATCCGGCCCCGCTCCGCGGTGCTGCGCGTGCGCGGGCAACGTTTCGAGATGCCGTTCTGACGGCGTGAATCACAATGCGCCGCTGGGAGGAATCTGCATGAGGGCAGCACATCTGTGGCTCGGCGTGTGCGCTGCGATGGCGTGCCACGCCGCGTGGGCGGCGGCACCGCGTTCGAAGTCGCTCGCGCAGTTCGACGCCGGTTATGCGCAGTGCGAAAAGAGGCACGCGGAGATGCGCGGTCAGGGGGACCAGGTGTATGCCAACCTGTACCGCCTCAAGCTCGACGACTCGCTGCGGGCCACGCTCGCCGAATCGCGGCGGAGCGCGCTGTACAAGAGCGAACGCCGGCGTGCGTCGCAGAAGCTGGCCAGAAGCATGGCCGCGAGCGACGTGACAGACCGCCTGGAGCTGCAGTGCCAGGCGCTGCAGCGCGAGCTGCACAAGAACCCCGGCGCCGCCAAGCGCTGAGATGGCGCCCGGCGCGCCGCCTGCACCTGGAGGGATTCGCCATGTCGATGGCAGCCAACGTCGTGATCGCGATCGTCGCGTTGTTGCACCTGTACTTCCTGGTGCTCGAGATGTTCCTGTGGGACAAGCCCGCGGGCCTGCGCGCCTTCGGCCATAGCGCCGAGACGGCGGCTTCGTCGAAGGTGCTGGCGGCCAACCAGGGCCTGTACAATGGTTTCCTCGCGGCAGGACTGCTGTGGGGCCTGAGCCTCGGCGCGGCCGGCACGCACATCCAGGTCTTTTTTCTGCTGTGCGTGCTGATCGCCGGCGTCTATGGCGCCGTCACCGCGAGCCGCAAGATTCTTTACGTGCAGGCGCTTCCTGCGCTGATCGGTCTGGCCCTGCGCGCGCTGAGCTGAGCCCTGGCCGGTAAAACGACGGCATCCGTCGCGACGAAGCCGACCGGCGCAAGTGCGTGACTGGGGGACCCGTCTGCAATCGCGCTCGACCCTTCAATCCGGCCCGGTGCCGAGCTCGGCGCCGTCGCCGCGCAGAACACGCTGCAGCGGCGACGCCACGTCATGCGGGGTCAGGCCCTGCCTCAGCATCAGCGCCGCTGCAGTCCCCGCGGCCTGGCCCATCACGAAACACGCGCCGCTGGCACGCGCGGCCGACTGGCCCTCGTGCTCCATAGACGCGCATCGTCCGGCAACCAGCAGGTTGTTCGCATTCAACGGCAGCAGCATGCGCCACGGCAATTGATTGAAGCTGTTGTCCGCATCGAGCGGAAAGGCCCATTCGACGCGCCCCGATGCATGGCGCTCGATCGGCCATGCGTTCAAGCCGATGGAGTCGGGAAAGCGCGCGCCGTGCAGCACGTCGTCGCCGCGCAGCCGGTAAGCGCCCTGCACGCGACGCGTCTCGCGCACGCCGAGTTGCGTGCCGATGTCGATCAACTCGGCGCGTTCGAAACCCGGCACTTCCGCGCGCAGGAAACGCAGGTACTCGATCACCTGCCGCCGGCCCTCGATCTCGCCGGCGCTCAACTGCCGCGCGTCGGTGGCGTCGACCGCGCGCCCCTGCGCGTTGGCCACCTGCGTGACGTTGACGCGCCATTCGCTGCGGTTGCGCTGCGGCCGCACGATCGCACCTTGGCGCGGGAACCGGTAGCGGTCGGCAGCGTCGCGCATCAACGCATCGATCGCGCCGAAGCTGCCGATCGCGGCCAGCGCGCGCTCGCTGTCGACGCCGCCGACGCGGAACATGGTGGACGGATACAGCGCATCGCCATGACCGTCGCCCAGCTCGTACGGCACGCCGGCATGGTGGGCCACGTCGGCATCGCCGGTGGCATCGATGAACCAGTGCGCGCGGATGGCGCCGCGGCCGGACTTGGTCTCGATGAGCACGGCGTCGATGCGCTCGCCCTCCCGATGCACGCCGACCACGCTGGCATGGAACAACAGCTGCGCACCGCTGGCGGCGATCCATTGGTCGGCCGCGCACTTGTAGGCCGGGATGTCATACGAGCGCACGCGGATGCGCCCCTGCAGCCCGTCTTGCGGTGCGTTCAATCCGCCGAGGCGCTCGATGCGCTCGAGCAGTTCGTCGACCACGCCATGCACCAACTGCACGGTCTCGCCGTGGCGCCTGCCGTACAGCCCGGCGAAGTTGGTCACGCCGCCGGCCGTGCCCATGCCGCCGAGGAAACCGTAGCGCTCGATCAGCAACGTGCGCGCGCCATGGCGCGCCGCGCTCACCGCGGCCGCCAAGCCGGCCGGGCCGCCACCGGCCACCACGACGTCAAACTCGCCGGCGACCGGCGTGCGGCGCGCGGGCTCGTCAACGAACACGCACCGACCCCTCACTCCACCTTGATGCCGCGGATCATGATGATGCCGCCCAGCAGGTTGGTCTCGTTGCGCACGCGCAGGCGCAGCGCCTCGGGGGAGCCACCCACTGGCGACCAGCCGGCGTTGAAGAAACGCGGACGCATCTCGGGCGAACGCGCCACGGCCGAGGTCTCTTCGGCCATGCGCGCCTGCACGTGTGCCGGCAGCCCGGCCGGCCCCACCAGCGCGACGAACACGTCCATGTCGAAGCCGCGCACGCCGGCATCGGTGAGCGGCGCGACGTCCGGCGCCAGCGTGCTGCGGCTGGTGGTCAGGCCCACCGCCTTGAGCTTGCCGGCGCGCACCTGCGGCAGCGCCAGACCCGGCGGGATGAGCGCCATTTGCACGTCGTTCTGCAACAGCGCGGTGATCACCTGCGGGTTGCCCTGGTACGGCACATGTGTGGCACCGATGTTGCCGGCGCGGCTCTTGAGCAACTCCATGCCCAGGTGGCCGATCGAACCGATGCCCACCGAGCCGTAGTTCCACTTGTCCCCGGCATTGCGCGCAGCCAGAAAGAACTGGTCGCCCGACGGCTTGTCGGGCTGCGTCACCAGCACCAGCGGCGCACCGGCCACCAGCGACAACATGGAGAAGTCCTTGGCCGGATCGAACGGCAGCTTGGGATTCAACAGCTTGGCCGAGGACAGGTTGCCGTTGATCACCAGGCCGAAGGTGTGATCGTCGGTGGCCTTGGCCACCAAGTCGGCAGCAATGTTGCCCGAGGCGCCCGGGCGGTTCTCCACCACCACCGGCTGCTTCAGGCTCTGCACCAGGCCCTCGGCCAGGATGCGCGCCGCCACGTCGGGGGTCGAGCCGCCGGGAAAGCCGACCAGGATCTTCACCGGCTTGGTCGGCCACGGCGCGGTCGCCGTGCGCGCGGCGGCCCGCGGTGCTGTCCCGGTGGTAGTGGCGGCGCGGGGTGCCGCAGCAGGCGCCGATGCGGCCGGCCGGGACGGCGCGGCCGGCTGCTGCGCCGACACGCCCGCGGCGGCGAGCAGCCACGACATGAGCACGGCGAGGCGGCCGAATGCAAAAGGATGCAACTTCGAGATCTCCACGAACATGTCTCCCGGGTGTACGTCCGTTGCATGGTACCCGCGTCGTACCGGGCGCCCGGGCGACGCGAGCGCAAAGAACGAAGACGGCGGCCTGTGCATCTCGTCGAAGTCGCACATGGCACCGTGGCGTGACGCTTTGACGTTTCAGCGCGTGACGGAATCGGCGGCGCCGGTGTCACGACAGTTCCCAACGCAAGGGCAGCCTGGACAATTCCCGGCAACTCAAACGTGGCGTGGAGGAACCGAAGATGACAACGAATCCCATCCGTCGGGCCGGCCTGGCCAGTACGCTGCTGATGGCGCTGCTGCTCGGTGCTTGCGGCTCCGCGCCGACACAACAGGCGCCGACCGCCGCAACCGCGGCCGATGCCAACACGCGGCAGCGCGAGACGCTGCGCGGCTACGTGATCGCGATGACGCAGCGCGACGAGCTGTACGAGAGTTTCTCCGGCATGCGCCGCGGCGAACCGATGTTCGCTGCCGCCAAGGAAAGCATCGGCAACGTCTATCGCGACCCCGTCGTGCTGGACTGGATGATCGAGCAGATCTCGCAGGACCGCGCGGGCTTCGCCAAGCGCTTTGGCAGCGTGATGATGGAGGGTTTCGCGCGCGCCAACGACGACGCCGCCTGGAAGATGCTGCGTCCGGTGGGCACGGCGCTGGGCCGGCTCGACGCCACCGAGTGTGCGAGCTACGTGGCCGAGACGCGCGGCGGCTCCGGCGCGCGCGGCAGCTCGATGAGCGCGCTGGTACGCCGCATGCAGCCGGCCGAGCTGAACGAGTTCTTCGACGGCTTCCGCCTGGCGCTGCGTGCCGGCATCCAGCGCGAGCCTCTGCGCCCGATGGCCAGCAGCGCGCAGGTGGCCGCGGCACTCGCGAGCGTGCCCAACAGCATGCCGATCGCATCAGGCTCGATGAACGAATGCGCCGCCGTTCAACTGGCCACGAATGCGGTGCAGAACGCGCGCGGCGACACGCGCACCCATCTGCTGTCGGTGATGCTGGCCTCGGCCGGCCTGGGCGCCCAGCGCGAGATGTCCAAGCGCTGACGCGGCGCCAGGGTCACACGCGGCGCCTGCCCCCGCCGGCGCCGCCCGGTTGATACTCGCGGGCATCGCACGATGCGCGCCCGCATGCAACCGCACGCCCTGCCCCCGCCGCTGATCGAGACCCTGCCCAACGGCGTGCGCGTCGTCGCGCTGCCGATGCCGCACCTGCGCACGGCGTCTGTCAGCGTGTTCGTGCGCGTGGGCAGCGCGCACGAGAGCCGGGCGCTCAACGGCATCGGCCACGTGCTGGAGCACATGGCTTTCAAGGGCACGCGCGAGCGCGACGCGCACCGCGTGAACCTCGATGCCGAACGGCTCGGCGCCGAGGTCAATGCGCACACCGACAAAGACCACACTGCCTACCACATGCGCGGCCTGGGCGTGCACGCGCCGCAGTTCGTCACGATGCTGGGCGACATCGTGCGCCATGCCACCTTTCCCGACGACGAGCTGGCGCGCGAGCGCGAGGTGCTCCTGCAGGAGGTGGCCGAGGTCGAGGACGACCCCATGGCCATGGCCTACCAGCAGTTCGACCAGGCTTGTTGGGGCGTGCATCCGGCGGCCCAGCCGGTGATCGGCCAGCGCCGCGTGATCGAACGCTGCACGCGCGAGCAGCTGGTGGAGCACGTGCAGCAGCACTACACCGGCAGCAACGTCGTGGTGGCCGCCGCCGGGGCGATCGATGTCGACGCCGTCGTGCAGTCCGCGGTGGCGGCGTTCGGCGACATGCCGCGCGGCGCGCCACAGGCGCTGCCACCGGCCGGTTATGCCAGCGGCATCCGCGTCAAGCGCATGGACGTCGGGCGCCAGACCCACCTGGTGCTGGGTTATCCGCTGGCCGCGCGCGGCGCCGAAGATGCCGCCGGTGATCTGGCGGCGGCGGTGCTCGGCGACGGCATGAGCTCACCTCTGTTGCTCGAGCTGCGTGAGAAACGCGGTCTGGTGTATCACGCCGCCTGCAACGCCGACCGCTTCGAGTTCGGCGGCCAGCTGGCGATCGAGGCGTCGTTCGCACCCAAGCACCTGAGCACCGTGTTGCGTGAGACGGTGCAGCTGCTGCGACGCCAAGCCGAGCGCATCGACCCGGTCGACCTCGAGCGGGCGCGCAACCAGATGCTGGTGCGGCTCATGCGCCATGACGAGCGGCTGTCGCAACGCACCGAGGATGCCGCGCTCGACCTGTTCGCGCTCGGCCGCGTGCGCACCGCCGCCGAGCGCGTGGCCCAGGTGCAGGCGGTCGGCGGCGCACAGGTGCGTGAGGCCTTCGAGCGCATGCAACAGCCGGGAGCCTCGGTGGCCCTTGCCGGGAGCGTCGGCCGCGCGACCACGCAGCGGGTGCGCGAGGTGCTGGCCGGCTGAAGTGCCCGAAAAGAAACGAGAGCCCGCTGTCGAAACCCGGCCGGCCCATTCGTCATGGGAGGGAGGCGAGCGAATTGCCCGCTGCCCCGACCCGTCCACCCCTGAAAAGGAAGCTGCCATGGCTCAAAACCGCGTGAAACCCATTCCCGAAGGCATGCATTCGCTGACGCCGCACATCGTGTGTGCCGGCGCCGCCGAGGCGATCGAGTTCTACAAGAAGGCCTTCAACGCCCGCGAGGAAGGCCGCATGCCCGGCCCCGACGGCACGATCATGCACGCAATGGTGCGCATCGGCGACTCGGCGCTGATGCTGGTCGACGAGATGCCGCAGTGGGGCGCTGTCGGCCCCAAGTCGCTGAAGGGCTCGCCGGTCACGATCCACTTGTACGTCGAAGACGTTGACGCTACCGTCGCTCAGGCCGTGAAGGCCGGCGCCAAGGTCACCATGCCGGTCGACGACGCCTTCTGGGGCGACCGCTACGGCCAGCTCGAAGACCCGTTCGGCCACAAGTGGTCGGTGGCCACGCACACGCGCGACCTCACGCACGAGCAGATCCTGGAAGGCATGAAAGCGATGGACCCCAAGGCCGGCAGCAGCAGTTGAGCCCGTGCCGGCATCGCCGGCGCCGCGAGGCGCCGGCGGTCAGCCCTTCCAGGTGAACGGAAATGCCAGCTGCTTGAGAAATCCGTTGGGCACGTAATCGCCGAGCACGCCGTAGCGCTCGGGCCATGCGCGATCGGCCTTGACCGCCGTGCCGAACAGGTGGTCGAGGAACGCGAAGTGCGCGGCGTAGTTGCGGTCGAGCGCCTCCCGGTCCTGCGAGTGATGCCAGTGGTGGAAGTTGGGCGTCACGATGACGTAGCGCAAAGGGCCCAGGCGCACGCTAACGTTGGCATGGTTGAACACCGCCTGGAAGCCGACGATCACGATGTAGGCGTCGATCACTTCCTTGGAGAAGCCGAGCACGTAGATCGGCGCCAGCACCAGGGTGCGCGTGATCAGCAGCTCGAGGATGTGCTGGCGCGAGCCGGCCAGCCAGTCCATGCTCTTGACGCTGTGGTGCACCGCGTGCAGCCGCCACAGCAGCGGCACCTCGTGGTAGGCGCGGTGCGTCCAGTACTGCACCAGATCGGCCACCAGCACGATCCCGAACAGCGCGACGAAGAAGTTGAGGTTCGCCACCCAGCCGCGGATACCGTCGTGCGCCGCCCAGCCGAACAACTTGTGCACCAGCAGGTTGGTGGCCAGCAGGATGAAGCCCACCACCATGTGGTTGACGATGAAGTGGTGCAGGTCGGTCTGCCACTCGGGCCGGAACACCGGCTGATCCTTGCGCAACGCGAACAGCTTCTCGATGAAGATGAAGATCAGCGACGAGCCGAGCAGGTCGAGCACGAACCAGTCGAGTCCGATGTACGGCGTATCGTCCGGAAAGTCATTCACCGGCACCTTGTGCCCGCCAAGCAGCGCCGCGGCGGCGATCAGCACGAACGACCACAGCGCGAGCCAGCGTGCGCGTCCGCGCACCACGTTGTACAGCGACAACCCGCCGGCGAGCACCATCGACCAATACAGCAACTGGCGCATGAGCTCAACGCTGTACTGCTTGCGCAACTGCGGCGTCGACAAATACTCAGGGAAGTGGAACACCAGCACGCCGAGAAAACACAGCACGGCAAGGATCAGCGCGATCACGCCGGACACCATGCCTTTGCCGCTGCGCAATTCGCCGTGTGACGTGCTCAGCTGGCTGAGCTTCGACAACGGGTCCATCGGCCCTCCCTGCTTTTCCCATCAATGGCGCGGCCGATGATAACGAAGGCGCTGCGACAGTGAGCCCGCGCCGAGCGAGCGCCTGCGCGAGCGGCTGGCGAAGGCCTCGCGGCTTGCAGGCCGCGAGGCTTGAACACAAAGAACAGCGGGGCGACTACCCCGACTTGGGCTTGCGCGGTGCAGCCACCACGGCCGGAGCGCTCGCCGGAGCACCGCGCACCTTGGCCAAGGCCACCTGCAGTTCACCGGACGATGCCGCGTAGATGGCGACGACGAAGCCGAAAGACGCCGCGCTCGCGAGCATGGCGGCCACGACGGCAACGACGGCGCCCACCCACGACAGGCCGGCAACTTGTTTGACGCGTTCCATGATCGTTCTCCAATCAAAGTTGTCTGCACGGTCGTTGAACAAGCGACGCCGAACCCGGCGATGCCACGCTGGAGGGCTCCGTGCGATAAAGCCCTCGCAACATTTCCACTTCGGCTGCATCCGCTGCGCGAGCGTCCCGTCGAACGGGGTGCCTCGCTGCACGGGGCCCAAGGGCTTCAGCTGACGCCGGACCGCGCACATCCCGGACCGCATGCACCCGTGAAGGGCGGTGCCGGTGTGCAGGGACACACCCGAAGTGAAAACGGTCACCTGGCCGTTTCGGCAACGCCACTTCGCGCACGCGAAGTGAAGGCGCGGCAGCGCCGGCCGGAACCAAAACGACAAGCGACAAGGAACGACAAACCAAAGAGCAAAAACAAGAAGGCCCGGATCCTTTCGGAATCCGGGCCCCTGTGGATACAGAGTGGGCGGTGTTGCGTCCTAAGACGGCACACCTCCGTGGCCCGGATGAGGGCTGGCACCACCGAAGTTCAGCTTGGCGTCACGCGACATGTGCGCAAACACCGCGCGCACGCACGTCCACGCGCCGAGCTGGCTGCGTGTGGTGATGGCGATGGGGTTGCGGTTCATGTGTGTGGGCCTCGCGAATTGGATGGGAATGGAGCGCAAATCTCGAGTGGTGACAGTGGCTGGCAATGTAAAGTGCCTTTACTGCAAGCGTCAACCCCCTAGCACGATTTCAGCTGCAACTGAACGCAGCGCTGTCGCGCTGCAACGACTGCGCCCCATGGACGACTCTCTCGCCCGCCGCCGCCGCACCAATGCGCTCGCGCTGTTCCAGGCCCATGCCGAACGGGCGCTTGCCGCCGGCGCACCGCCCAAGGGGCTGGAGCAGGCGTTCGCGGCAGCGCTCGAGATTTCTCCCAGCATGTGGAGCCAGATCAAGTCCTCGCGCCCGATCGGCGACAAGCTGGCGCGCCAGATCGAGCGCCATTGCGGCAGGCCCAAGGGCTGGCTCGACGAGGCGCGCGATGGCGAGGGGCCCACGCCGGCCGAGCGCGCCTTCACCGAGCTGGCGCTGGCGGCCTATCGCGCCGCCGATGGCCCCGGCCGGCGCGCGCTGCGCGCGCAGCTCAAGGCCATCGTCGCTGGCGGCGCCGACGGTTGACACGATGAGGCCGCTCGGGCGGCCGCGGCGCCTCAGGCGCGCTGCAGCGTCACGCCGTTGTGGTGAATGCGCATCGTGCCGTCGCTCTGCGTGTCGATGAAGGAACCGTCGGCGAGACGGTATTCGCTCGTGCCGGTGGGCTCCCAGTGCTCCACCGTCTGCGGCAACGCTTCATCGCGGGCCAGCCGCTCGTAGCCCATCACCTTGTAGGTGCGCCCGTCGGAGCCGCGCGCCTCGAACGATTCGAGCAGATGCAGTTTGATGTCCATGTCGTGCCTCCATCAGCGTTCGTCGGGTCAAACGCCAGATGACCGCGTGCGGGCGCCGGAGTTCCGCGCACGCTGTGCTCAGCGCCAGAGGTCGACGGGCTTGCCGCTGGCGCGCGCCTGGTCGGCCTTGTGCTGCAAGAAACGCTGAAATTCCGGCTGCGTGCGGTACGCGCCCTGGGCCACGTATTCGAACGCGCTCGCCAAGTGAAACGGCCGCACGTAGCCCTCGAAACGAAACACCTCGTGGTTGCCGGCGTCGAAGAAAACCACCGTCGGTGTGTAGGCGATGCGCAACTCGCGGGCCCACGCGCTGGCGCTGCTGCGGCTGCCGTCGGGTCGCGTCACCTCGGTGCGATCGTCGAGCGCGAAGCGCGCAATGTCGAAGCGCGCAAGCTGCGTGCGCACCTCGGCGCGCTGGAAACCTTCGCCGTGCATCTCGTCGCAGGCCTGGCAGTGGCGCGTCTCGAACAGCACCGCCAGCGGCTTTCCGCGCGGCTTGCGACGCAGGTCGAACGGCGCGCGCATCAGCCATGGCTGCTCGTTGAGCTGTGCGCGCGCCGCCTCAGGAGCGTGCCGAGCCAGGTGCTCGGCCAGCGGCAGCTGGTCGTGCTGTCGCGCGATCACGTAATCGAGCGCGGCCGACAAACGATGCGGCGGCCAATAGCCGTTCAGCCGCGTCGTCACCCGGCCCTGCTCATCGAGGAACAGCAGCGTCGGCGTGAACTGCACCTTGAGGTGGCGCGCGAAGGCCTTCTCAGTGAAACGCTGGCCGTCGATCCAGGTGACTTCGCGGTCGCCGAAGATGTTGAGCGCCACCGCCTCGAAGTGCCGGCGCGTCTTGTCGACGATGGCTTTCTGCGTGAAGCTGGTCTGCATCAGCTCGCGGCAGTACGGGCAGCCGTCCTGGCCGAAGTACAGCAGCAGGCGTTTGCCGTCCTTGGCGACGCTGGCGGCTTCGTCCTTGATGTCGAGGAAGCTGTCGAGGAACCACGGGGGAATGTCGATGGCGTGCGGCGACGGCGTCTGGGCTGTCGCCAGGCCGGCGCCGAACAGCGACGCGAGCGCCAGCAGCGCACCGCAGGCGCTGCGCCGGATCGTGCCGCGTCGCATCGCCAGCCCGCTCAGGGGATCAGCACCGTCGAGCCGGTGGTCTTGCGCGCCTCGAGATCGCGTTGCGCCTGCGCCGCGTCGGCCAGCGGATAACGCTGGGCGATGCGGATCTTCACGGCGCCGCTGGACACCACCGAAAACAGGTCGTCGGCCATGGCTTGCGTGCCTTCTCGGGTGGCCGCGTGCGTGAACAGCGTGCAGCGCGTGACGTACAACGAACCCTTGGGGCCCAGGATCCCGGGCGCAAACGGCGCCACCGGCCCGGAGGAGTTGCCGAAGCTCGCCAGCAGCCCGAGCGGACGCAGGCAATCGAGCGAGCCCTCGAAGGTGTCCTTGCCGACCGAGTCGTACACCACCTTGACGCCCTTGCCGCCGGTGATCGCCTTCACCCGTTCGACGAAGTTCTCGGTCTTGTAGTTGATGACGTGGGCCGCGCCGTGCTCCTGAGCGAGCCGGCATTTCTCGTCGCTGCCCGCGGTGCCGATCAGCTGGTAGCCGAGCGCCTTGGCCCATTGGCACGCGATCAAGCCCACGCCGCCCGCGGCGGCGTGCCAGAGAACGAAATCACCGGCCTGCAGGCCGCCCTGCGGCAGGGTGCGCTTGAGCAGATACTGCACCGTCATGCCCTTGAGCATCATCGCCGCCGCGGTGTCGAAGGCGATTGCATCGGGCAGCTTGCACACGCCCATGGCCTTCATCACGCGCTGCTCGCTGTACGCGCCCGGGCCGCCGGTGCCATAAGCGGCGCGATCGCCCACCTTCACGTGCGTGACGCCCGGGCCCACCGCCTCGATCACGCCCGCGCCCTCGTTGCCGAGCACCAGCGGCATCGGAAACGGATACAGGCCGGTGCGCTGGTACACGTCGATGAAGTTCAGACCGCAGGCGTGGTGGCGGATGCGCACCTCGCCCGGGCCGGGCTCGCCGACCGGCAGGTCGACGAGCTTCAACTCCTCGGGGCCGCCGGTCTTCTGGATCTGGATCGCCTTGGCCATGCGCGTCTCCTCGTTGTGTGTGGGGGTGCTGGGTTCGCAAGCGTACGCCAAGCGCGTCCGGCCCTGTTGGCGCCCGGGCTTCGCGCGCAGGCATGATGCGTCCATGCATCTGAACGCCCGCCTGGCCCTGCTGCTGACCCTGCCACCGTTGATGTGGGCCGGCAACGCGGTGATCGGCCGCGTGATGGCCAGCCACTCGCCGCCGCTGCTGCTGAACTTCATGCGCTGGAGCGGTGCGCTGTTGCTGTTGCTGCCGCTCGGCTGGCATGCGTTCGCCACGGCACAGCGGCGCGCGGAGATCGCGCAGCGCTGGCCGCATCTGGCAGTGCTCGGCCTGCTGGGCGTCGGCATGTACAACGCGATGCAGTACATGGCGCTGCGCACGTCCACGCCGCTCAACGTGACCTTGATCGCCGCCAGCTCGCCGCTGTGGATGATGCTGGTGGGCGCGCTGTTCTACCGCATGCGCCCCGGCCCGCGCGACCTGCTGGCCGCCGCGTTGTCGCTGGCCGGCGTGGTGGTCGTGTTGACGCGGGGTCGTCCGCTGGCGCTGGGGCAGGTGCAGTTCGTGCCCGGCGATCTGCTGTTGCTGGTGGCCATCGCCTGCTGGGCGCTGTACAGCTGGATGCTCGCGCGGCCGCCGCAGTCGATGCGCGGCGAGGCCCGGCCGGCGTGGGACTGGTCGCAGTTTCTGCTGGTGCAGGTGGTGTTCGGCCTCGCGTGGGCAGGAGCCGCGGCGGGCGGCGAGGCGTTGGTGCTGGGCGACGACCATGCCGTGCGCTGGGGCCTGCCGCTGGCGCTGGCGTTGCTGTACATCGCTGTGGGCCCGTCGCTGGTCGCCTATTGGGCCTGGGGCCTGGGCGTGGCGCGCGCCGGCCCGGCCATGGCGGCACTGTTCTCCAACCTCACGCCGCTGTTCACCGCGCTGATCTCCGGCGCCACGCTCGGCCTGTGGCCCGAGCCGTATCACCTGGCCGCATTCGCCTTGATCGTGGCCGGCATCCTGTGCTCGGCATGGCGCCCGGCGGCTGCGCGAGCCGACGCCGCGCGCGCCACGCTGCCGCGATGAAGCGCCTGACCCAAGCACCCAACCTCGCGCTGGCCACGCTGTGGACCGACATGCTGTGCCAGGCCGGCTTCGACGCCAGCGTGCAGCGCGCCTATGCAAGCGGCATCGCCGGCGAGATCCCGCCCGACCAGGCGCTGCCCGAAGTGTGGATCGCCGACGACGAGCAGCTCGAGGCCGCACGCACGCTGCTCGATCAGCTGCGCCACCCGCCGTTCCGGCGCTGGCTGTGCAGCCAGTGCGGCGAGCTGATCGAAGGGCCGTTCACGCAGTGCTGGCAATGCGGTGCCGCGGCGCCCCCATGATGCTGCGGAGCCAAAGCTTCGTCTCGTTCGTGGCCTCGAGGAACTGACATGACCACCACCGCCCTGCTCGTGATCGACGTGCAACACCAGCTGTGCAACGGCGACGAGGCTGCATACGACATCGATCGAGTCATCCAGCGCATCAACGGCGTCGCGGCGCGGGCGCGCGCGGTCGGCGCGCCGGTGTTCATGATCCAGCACGAAGACGACGGTCCGCTGCGCCACGGCAGCGACGGCTGGCAGCTCGATCGGCGCCTGTCGGTGCAGCCGGACGACCTGCGCCTGCGCAAGACCGCCTGCGACGCTTTCCACCACACCGAGCTGCAGGCGCTGCTGCAAGCGCGCGGCATCGAGGGGCTCGTCGTGTGCGGGCTGCAGAGCGAGTACTGCGTCGACTCCACCGTGCGGCGCGCACTGGCGCTGGGTTATCCGGTGACGCTGGTGTCCGATGCGCACTCCACCATCGACAACGGCGTGCTGACGGCGGCGCAGATCTCGGCGCACCACACGACCACGCTGGCTCGGCTTGAAAGCTTTGGTCCCCGCGTGACGCCGGTGCCGGCGGCCGAGGTCCGGTTCGGCGGCTGACACAACGCGAAGCGCCCGCGGCTCGGCAGCGTCGGCGGCGCGCACCCAAACTCGACAAGCGAGCGGCCACGGCGCGGGCCGGCGCGAAGCGTGAATCCTTCACATGCTGCCGCGGTTTCATTCGGCGGTCCCCTTTCGAACCGGTGACCTCGGCGATCAAGATGTAACAGCGTTGCGCAACGGCTGTTGCGGAACGCCGGGCACCCGATGACGTTCAAGGGAACAGGCCAATGACGCAAGACTTCTCCTGGAAGCACTCTCACGCTCCTGTGCTGATGGTGCGACGCGAGCCCGACCGCCGCATCGGCTGGCAGGCCAACGAAGCGGCGCTGCTCTGGGCGCGCGAGCGCGACATCGATGACACCGAGCTCGACCAGCTCGCCACCGATGTGGGGCAGCTCGACGAGAAGCACGCCGATGGCGCCTTCGGCAGCACCCCGGGCCGCCACGGCGATCTGCACTGGCATGCCGTGCCATGGGACGACGGCTGGCTGGCCTGGTGCCTGCCGCAGGGCACTTTCGTGCCCACGGCCGAGCAGAAGCTCGACCGGCTCGACATCCTGCGCCACTCCGGCCGCGTCGGCATGATCGTCGGCGTGCACGGCGCAGATGGTGGCCAATGGGATGCCAGCGCGTACCGGTTGTGGGGCTTCCCCGCCAACGGACCGCGTCCGACGCTGCGCGAGATGATCGACCGCGTCCATCCGCACGATCAGCAGCGCGTGGTCGCGCTGCTGCACGCGCAGGCACGCTCGGCGGGTTACGCCGACGAGCCGTTCAGGCTGCGCATGCCCAATGGCGACGTGCGTCACTTGCACATGATGGTGAACGTCACGCAGGACGACAACGGCCAGCCCACCGACCTGGCCGGCGTGATCATCGACGACACCGAAACGATCGAGCGCTACCTCGCGCAACGCAAGGTGGCCGCCGACGCGCTCGAGGCGCTGGAGCTGGCCGGCGTCGCCGTGTGGCGGCAGAGCCTGGTGACCGGCCGCATCGTCGGCGATGCCGTGTTCCACCAGCGCATGCACACGCCGCCGCCGCCAGCCGAGCTCGACCACGAGTGGATGATGGCGCAGCACCATCCCGACGACCAGGCCGGCGTTCGCGAGGCCAACACGCGCGCGCTGCAGAGCAAGGAGGCGGTTGACGCGGTGGTGCGCGTCAAGGGCGACGACGGGCAGAGTTATCGCACGCTGCTGACGCGGCGCGTCGCACGCCGCGACGCACGCGGCCAGCCGATGGAACTGGTTGGGGTGTCGATGGACATCGGCGCCCTGGTGCGCGTGAACGAACAGGCCCAGACCTGGGCACGGCGCGCCGAGCTGGCGGCCACCGCGTCGGGTGTGGGTTTCTGGTATCTCGATCCGGCCACCGGCGAAGGCGAGTGGGACACCATGCTGTACAAGCTGCATGGGTGCGACCCGCAGGAGCCCACGCCCAACTGGTCGGCCTGGGTGCAGCGCTTCGTGGTCGACCTCGATCGCAAGCCGCTGGCGCAATGGCTGCGCAGCGGCGAAGCGCCCGCGCCGTTCCAGGGTCGGTGTCGCATTCTTCGCGCCGACGGCTTTGCGCGCTGGATCGAGATCGCACTGCAGCCCGAGACACGCCACGACCCCACCCGCTGGATCGCGATGGTGTCCGACGTCACCGACAAGATCGCGGCCGGCGCACTGTTGCGCACCGAACAGCAGCGCGCGCGTTTCGCCGCCGATGCCGCACAGCTCGGGGTCTGGGAATGCAGCATCGACGCGGTGCCGTTGTATTGGAGCGATCGCATGGTCGAGCTGCTCGGCTTCGAGGCCGGCAGCCAGCGCCCGCTGCGCGAGTTGTGGGCATGCCTGCGGCCGGCCTGCACGCGCCTGGAGCTCAAGCGTTTGATCCGCGAGCACGCCGAGCGGCGAGACGCGCTGCAGCACGAGATGCGTGTGTTGTGGAACGACGGCAGCGAGCACTGGATCGCGCTGCGCGCCCGCGTGCTGCCCGGGCCGCCTGGACAGGACGACCGCGTCTACGGCGTGTGCTGGGACGTGACCGAGCGGCGCCAGGCCGATCAGCGCCATCACCAGAACGTTGTTGCGCTGGCCGACGCGCGTGCGCGCGAGCAGGTGATGGCGCGGCTGGGGTGGCAGTTGCGCACGTCGTTGAACTCGGTGCTCGGCTTTGCCAAGCTCGCGGCCGATTCGCCCGACGTGCCTGCGCAGGTGAAACAGTGGCTTGCGCAAGCGCACGTGGCAGGCAGCGGGCTGCTTCAGCACCTCGAGCAGCTCGACCCCTGCTCAAGACCGGCCCCGCGGATCGAGGCGCCGGCATCGTCGCCGGCGCTGGCGACGCCCGGCAAGCCGTTGACGGTGCTGTACATCGAAGACAACTCGCTGAACCTGCTGCTCGTGCAAACGCTGCTGGCCAACCGCGGCGACATCGCGCTGCACACCGCCATCGACGGACGCTCGGGCATCGACGCTGTCATGCGTGTGCATCCCGATCTGGTGCTGATCGACATGCAGCTCCCCGACCTCGACGGTTACCAGGTGCTCGAGCGCATCCGCCACGTCGACGCGCCTGCCTCGACGCTGTGCGTCGTGCTGTCGGCCGACAACAGTCGCAACGAGATGGCACGCGCGCTGGCGGCCGGCTTCGACGACTACTGGACCAAGCCGATCGACATACCGCAGTTCGTCGCCCGCCTCACCGCTCTGGCGCAAGGAGAGCCGCTGCGTCGCGCGCCGCCGCAGTGAACGGTATCCGCGGATCCTGGCCTTTCCAGGAACGACGGGCCGCTTCCGAGCTCCTTGACCCCCGCGGGGGCGGGCCGGGCTTCGGCCCGTCCCCGGGGACGCTCAATACGTGCCGGGGTACGCGCCGCCATCGAGCAGGATGTTCTGCCCGGTGAGGTAGGCCGCCTGCGCGCTGCACAGGAACGCGCAGACCTGGCCGAACTCCTCGGGTGTGCCGTAGCGCCGCGCCGGCACGGTGGCCTTGCGCGCCTCTTTCAGCTCCTCGATCGTCTTGCCGGTCTTTGCGGCCTGGCCCTTGAGCGTGGCGGTGACACGATCGGTGTCGAAGATGCCGGGCAGCAGATTGTTGATCGTGACGTTGCGCGAGGCCAGGCGCGATTGCCGCGCCAGCCCGGCCACGAAGCCGGTGAGTCCGCTGCGTGCGCCGTTGCTCAAGCCGAGCACGTCGATCGGCGCCTTCACCGAACTCGAGGTGATGTTGACGATGCGGCCGAAGCCACGTTCGCACATCGCATCGACGGTCGCCTTGATCAGCTCGATCGGCGTCAACATGTTGGTGTCGATGGCCTGGATCCACTCGTCGCGGCTCCAGTCGCGGAAGTCGCCCGGCGGCGGGCCGCCGGCGTTGTTGACCAGGATGTCCACCTGCGGGCACGCGGCGAGCGCGGCCTTGCGGTTCTCCGGCGTGGCGATGTCGCCGGCCACCGCGATCACCTGCCCCGCACCAGGCAGCCGGCGCAGCTCGGCTGCGGTGGCCTCGAGTGTCTCGGCGCCGCGCGCGGTGATCACCACGTTGACGCCTTCGCGCGCAAGCGCGGTCGCGCAGCCCTTGCCGAGCCCCTTGCTGGCGGCGCACACCAGCGCCCATTTGCCCTTGATGCCCAGATCCATCGTGTCACCTCGCTGATGATGTGGTGGTGGTGTCGGTCCAGCCGCCGCCCAGGGCTTTGTACAGCAGCACCTGGTTCTGCGCCTGTGCCAGTTGCGCCAGCACGGCCTGCTGCTGCACCGCGAACAATGAGCGCTGCGCATCGAGCAGATCGAGGCTCGAAGCCACGCCGTTGCGATAGCGCAGATCGGCCACGCGCAACCGCGCGGCCTCGGCCGCCGTCTGCTCCTGCAGCGCGCGCGTCTGCCCGCCGAGCGTGTCGCGCCCGGCCAGCGCATCGGCCACTTCGCGGAAAGCACTCTGGATCGCCCGGTCGTACATCGCGACCGCAGCGTCGCGCGTGGCCTCGGCCAGGCGCGCATTGGCGGCGTTGCGCCCCGAGTCGAACAGGATCTGCAGCAGCTGCGGTGCCGCGCCCCAGCCCCAGGTGCCGCTTTTGAACAGGCCGTTCAACTCGCCGCTCACCGAGCCGGCGCTGGCGGTCAGCGTCACGCTGGGAAAGAACGCCGCGCGCGCGGCGCCGATGTTGAAGTTGGCGGCGATCAGCTGCGCCTCGGCCGCTGCGATGTCGGGCCGGCGCTGCAGCACGTCGGCGCTCAGACCCACCGGCATCGCGGGAAACGGCGTCATCGATGCCAGCGTGTCGGCCCCCGCGGGCAGATCGGCAGGCAGCGGCGCACCGACGAGCAGCACCAGCGCATTGAAGTCGAGCTCGCGCTGGCGCTGCAACTGCAGCAGCGTGGCCCGCGCGTTGGCCACCACCGATTGTGCGAGCTGGTAGTCCAGCTCCGATGCGGTGCCGTTGTCGTAACGCAGCTTGATCAGGCGCATCGACTCGATGCGCGTGTCGAGCGTCTGCTGGGTCAGCCTGAGCAGCTCCTCGTCGGCCAGCAGCGCCAGGTGGCTTGCCGCCACGGCCGCCACCAGACTCATCTGCGCGGTGCGCCGGCCTTGTTCGGCCGCCACCACCTGGCTCTGCGCGGCGTCGCTCAGGTTGCGCAGGCGGCCGAAGAAGTCGATCTCGTAGCTCGTCATCAGCAAGCCGGCGCTGTAAACCTCCTGCGTCGCGCCGCCCGGCAGGGGTTGGCGCGACGCGCTGATGCCGGCGCCGACCGTGGGCAGCAGACTCGCGCGCTGGATCTGCGCGCGGGCCTGCGCCTGTTCGACGTTGAACGCCGCCACGCGCAGGTCGCGGTTGTTCTGCAACGCCAGCTCGATCAGTCGGCGCTGGCGCACATCGACGAACACGTCGCGCCATTGCAGGTCGGACACCGAAGGTGCGTTGGCATCGGCGTTCTCGGCGCGCGGGAAACGCTCCGACACCGGCAGCGGCGGCCGTTCGTACTGGGGCGCCAAAGATGTGCAGGCGCCCAAGCCCAATGCCGCGAGCGAAACGAGCCGGCGCATCATCTCACTCCTTGTCCGACACGTTGGAGGCCGGTGCCGCGCCGCCGAGCTCGTGCGCGTAGATCTTGCGCTGGCGTTCGCTGCCTTTGAAGATGCGGCGGATGAAGACGAAGAAGGCCGGCACGAAGAAGATCGCCAGCACGGTGGCGCTGATCATGCCGGCCATCACGCCGGTGCCGATGGCACGCTGGCTGTTGGCGCTGGCGCTCGAGGCGAGCACCAGCGGCATCACGCCGAAGATGAAGGCGATCGACGTCATCAGGATCGGGCGGAAGCGCAGGTGGCAGGCCTCGAGCGTGGCCTCGATCAGACCCTTGCCCTGCGCGTGCAGGTCTTTCGCGAACTCGATGATCAGGATCGCGTTCTTGGCCGACAGGCCGATCACCGCGATCAGGCCGACCTTGAAGAACACGTCGTTCGGCATGCCGCGCAGCGTCACGCCGAGCAGCGCGCCCAACACGCCGAGCGGCACCACCAGCAGCACCGCCACCGGGATCGACCAGCTTTCGTACAGCGCTGCCAGCGCCAGGAACACCGCCAGCAGCGAGAACACGATCAGCGCCGTGGTCTGCGCGCCGGCGAGCTTCTCTTCGCGCGACAGGCCGGTCCACTCGAAGGCGAAGCCCGGCGGCAGCTGCGCGGCCAGGCGCTCCATCTCGGCCATTGCCTCGCCGGTGCTGCGGCCCGGCGCGGCATCGCCCGCGATGCGCATCGCCGGGTAGCCGTTGTAGCGCACGGTCTGCATCGGGCCCACCACCCAGCGCGTGGTGGCGAAGGCCGACATCGGCACCAGCTTGCCTTGCGCGTTCATCACGTTGATGCGCAGCAGGTCGCCAGGCTGCATGCGCGCCGGCGCGTCGGCCTGCACGACCACGCGCTGCAGGCGTCCGCGGTTGGGAAAGTCGTTGACGTAGGCCGAGCCGAGCGCGGTGGACAGCGCGGCGTTCACCGCGTCGAACGACACGCCGAGCGCGGCCGCGCGATCGCGATCGATCTCCAGCTGCAGTTGCGGCGCGTCTTCCAGGCCATCGGGCCGCACGCCGGTGATGACCTTGCTCTGGCTGGCCATGCCAAGCAGCTGGTTGCGCGCCGCCAGCAGCGCATCGTGGCCGTTGCCACCGCGGTCCTGCAGGCGGAAGTTGAAGCCGGTGGCGGTGCCGAGCTCGGGGATCGACGGCGGCGCGAGCGCGAAGATGAAGGCATCGCGCACGCCCATCAGCGCACCGAATGCGCGGCCTGCCAGGCCCTGCGACGAGTGCTCCGGGCCCTTGCGCTCGCTCCAGTCCTTCAGCGGCACGAACGCCAAGCCGGCGTTCTGGCCCTGGCCCGAGAAGCTGAAGCCCATCACCGCGACCATGCTCTGCACCTCGGGTTGCTTGAGCATGAAGCCTTCCACTTGCTGCATCACCGCCAGCGTGCGGCCCTGCGTGGCGCCCGGCGGCAGCTGCACGTTGACGATCAGGTAGCCCTGGTCCTCGTTGGGCAGGAACGACGCCGGCAGGCGCATGAACATCCACGCCACCAGCGCCACCAGCAGCACGAACACCACCATCGTACGGCCCACGCGCTTCAGGATCCAGGCCACGCCGCTCTCGTAGCGGTGGGTGGTCTTCTTGAAGCCGCGGTTGAACCAGCCGAACGGGCCGCGCTTTTCCAGGTGGTGACCGGCCGGCACCGGCTTGAGCAGCGTGGCGCACAGCGCCGGCGTGAGCGACAGCGCGAGGAACGCCGAGAACAGCATCGAGCTCACCATCACCAGCGAGAACTGGCGGTAGATGTTGCCCACCGAGCCGGGGAAGAACGCCATCGGCACGAACACCGCCGCCAGCGTCACGGTGATGCCGACGATGGCCGCGGTGATCTGGCCCATCGCCTTGCGCGTGGCCTCGCGCGGCGGCAGGCCCTCCTCGCTCATGATGCGCTCGACGTTCTCGATCACCACGATGGCGTCGTCGACCAGGATGCCCACCGCCAGCACCATCGCGAACATGGTCAGCACGTTGATCGTGAAGCCGAGCGCGAACATCAGCGTGAACGCGCCCATCAGCGCCACCGGCACCACGATGGCGGGCACCAGCGTGTAGCGAAAGCTCTGCAGGAAGATGAACATCACCAGGAACACCAGCGCCATCGCCTCCAGCAGCGTCTCGACCACGGTACCGATCGAGATGCGGATGAAACGCGAGCTGTCGTACGGGATCTCGTACTTCATCCCCTGGGGAAAGTACTTGGCGAGCTCGCCCATGCGCGCATGGATCGCATCGGCCGTGGCCAGCGCATTGCCGGTGGGCGCGAGCTGCACGCCGATGCCGGTGGACGGATTGCCGTTCAGGCGCGCCGAGGTGGCGTAGCTCTGGCCGCCCAGCTCGATGCGCGCCACGTCGCGCAGGCGCACGGTGGAGCCGTCGGTGTTGGCACGCAGCACGATGTTGCCGAACTGCGCCGCGTCGTCGAGCTGGCCGTTCACGACCACGGTGGCGCTGATCTGCTGGCCCTGCACGATCGGCAGGTCGCCCATCGTGCCGGAGGACACCTGCGCGTTCTGCGCGCGGATCGCCGCATTGACCTCGCTGACCCCGAGGCCGAAGCCCACCAGCTTGGCCGGGTCGATCCAGATGCGCATCGCGCGCTCGGTGCCGAACAGCTGCGCCTGGCCGACGCCGGCGATGCGCTGGATCTCGGGCACCACGTTGCGCGCCGCATAGTCGCCGAGCGCCACCGGGTCATAGGAGCCGTCGGTGGTCGACAGGATGATGAACAGCAGGAAGTTGCCGCGCGCCTTGTCGACGCGCACTCCCTGCTGCGTGACGGCCGCCGGCAGCCGCGGCGCCGCGCGGCTCAGCCGGTTCTGCACGTCGACCTGCGCCAGCGCCGGGTCGGTGCCGGTCTCGAAGGTGAGCGTGATCGAGCCCGAGCCGTTGGCCTGCGCCACCGACTCCATGTAGATCAGCCCCGGCGAGCCGTTCATCTCCTGCTCGATCACGCTGAGCACGCTCTCCTCGAGCGTCTGCGCCGACGCGCCGGGATAGAACGCGCTGACGTTGATCGACGGCGGCGCCACCGTCGGGTACTGCGCGATCGGCAGCAGCTTGATCGACACGCCTCCGGCCACCAGCAGGAACAACGCGATCACCCACGCGAAGATCGGACGGTCGATGAAGAAGCGCGCCATGCGCGAGCCTAGGACTTGTGGCCGCTGCTCGCAGCCGCTGCCGGCGCCGCGCCCGATGCAGCGCCGTTCACGCCCGACGCGGCACGCGGCGTCCACGGCACCGGGTTGACCGGCGCGCCGGGCACCATCATCTTCTGGAAGCCCTCGACGATCACGCGCTCGCCGGCCGCGAGGCCTTCCAGCACGATCCAGTCGTTGCCCTGCGCAGCGCCGAGCCTGATGGTGCGCGGCTGCGGCTTGTTGTCGGGCCCGACCACCAACACCGTATCGCCCTGGTTGCCGCGCGTGACCGCCTGCTGCGGCACCGTCAGGGCCTGCGGCAGCTCGGCCTGCGCCAGGCGCACGCGCACGTACTGGCCGGGCAGCAGCAGGCCATCGGGGTTGGGCACCTCGGCGCGCAGCGTCACCTGGCCCGATGTGGGATCGACCGACAGATCGGTGAACAACAGCTTGCCGGGCCGTGACATCTCGCTGCCGTCGTCGAGCACGACGCGCACCTCGGCGGCGCCGTTGCCCACCTGGCGTAACCGCTTGTCGGCCAGAGCACGGCGCAGGCGCAGTACCTCGGTGTTGGGCTGCGTGAAGTTGACGTACACCGTGCCCACCTGCTGGATCGTTGCCAGCAGCGTGCCCTCGGCGGCGCTGACCAGCGCACCTTCGGTGACCGCGGCGCGCCCGATGCGCCCGCCAATCGGTGCGGTCACGCGCGCGTACGCCAGGTTGAGCCTGGCCGTCTTCACCGCGGCCTCGCCGGCCGCCACGTCGGCCTCGGCCTGTCGGCGGGCACTTTCTGCATTGATGTATTCCTGCGCGCTGATCGCCTTGGCCTCGGCCAGCGGCTTGTAGCGCGTGGCCAGCTCGGTGGCCATGGCACGATTGGCCTGCGCCTTGGCCAGCGTGGCCTGCGCCGCGTCGAGCGCGGCCTGGTACGGCGCGGGGTCGATCTGGAACAGCGGCTGGCCGGCCTTGACGTCGCTGCCTTCGGTGAACAGGCGCTTGAGCACCACGCCGTTGACGCGTGCGCGCACCTGCGCGACGCGCAGCGCCTCCACGCGACCGGGCAGCTCGGTGCGCAAGGCCAGCGTGCGCGGCTGCATCGTGACCACGCCGACCTGCGGGGGCGGCATCCGCGGCGCACCGCCTGCGGCCGGGGCGCCCTCTTTCGCGCCACAGCCCGCAAGCGCGATCACAACGACAACAGCCGATGAACGCAATCTCATTGAGACGCAGGGCGCGGTGGTGGGAGGTGCGGACGATGATAAGGGCAACACCTGAAGCATCGCCTTCGCGCGGACAAGGCCGCGCGAGCGTCAGTGCATCACGAACCCGGCATACCCATCGCGCGCCACCGCCGCGCAGCGCTCGGCATACATCGGAAAGCCACCGGCCATCGGCATGAACATGCGCGGCTTGCCGGGGATGTTGGCGCCCAGGTACCAGGAGTTGCAGCCGAGAAAGATGGTCTGTTGCGCGATCGCGTTCATCAGCGACACCCATTGCGCCTCGGCGGGTTCGCTGGCCTCGATGGTCTCGTGGCCGTGGGCATCGAGCCACTGCAGGCAATCGGCGATCCAGTCGACATGGTGCTCGATCGCCGTGATCACGCTGGTGAAGGCCGACGTGCTGCCCGCACCGACGAGGTTGAACAGGTTGGGGAATCCGGCCACCGTGAGGCCGAGGTAGTTCAGCGGCCCGCCGCGCCACTTGTCGCGCAGGCTCAGCGCGCCGCGGCCGCGCACGTCGATGCGCTGCATCGGCCCGGTGAAGGCATCGAAGCCGGTGGCCAACACCAGCAGATCGGCCTTGTACTCACGCCCGCCGGTGAGCAGGCCGTGCGGCGTGATGCGCTCGATGGGCGCCTGGCTCACGTCGACCAGTGTCACTTTGTCGCGGTTGTAGGTGGCGTAGTAGCCGGTGTCGACGCACAGCCGCTTGCAGCCGATCGGGTGCGTGGGGCACAGGCGCGCCGCGACGGCGGGATTCCGCACGATACTGCGGATCTTGCGGCGCACGAACTCGCAGGCATGCTCGTTGGCGCGCAAGTCGGTGAACAGATCGGTGAATGCACCCAGCAGCGCAAAGCCGCCCGCCTGCCAGCGCTGCTCGAACACCGCGTCGCGCTCGGCATCGCTCACCTGCAGCGCCGGCAACGGATGCGGCTGCAGCTCGCTGCCGAAGCCCGATCGCATCTGGCGGTTACGTGCGCGAAAGCCAGCGTAGTCGGCCTTGATGCGACGCTCCCAGTCGCGATCGAGCGGTCCGTTGTGGGCCGGTACCGCATAGGCCGGCGTGCGCTGGAACACGGTGAGCGAACGCGCCTGCTCGGCGACGATCGGGATGATCTGGACGGCCGACGAGCCGGTGCCGATCACGGCCACGTCGAGACCGGTGAAATCCACCGGCTCGTGCGGCCAGGCAGCCGAGTGCAACACGCGGCCTTCAAAGTCCGCCAAGCCTTCGAAGGCCGGCGTGTTGGGCGCCGACAGCGGCCCGTTGGCCATCACGACGAAGCGCGTGCGCCATTGACGGCCATCGGTGCTGCGCACCAACCACTGGCCGGAGCTCTCGTCGAAGTGCGCCGCCTCGACGCGCGTGTTCAGCTCGATGTCGCGGCGCAGGTCAAAACGATCCGCCACGTGGTTGGCGTAGCGCAGCAACTCGGGCTGCGCGGCGTAGCGCTCGCTCCAGCTCCATTCCTGCTGCAGACCTTCGTCAAACGAATACGAGTACTCGAGGCTCTGGATGTCGACGCGCGCGCCGGGGTAGCGGTTGGCGTACCAGGTGCCGCCGACGCTCGGGGCGGCGTCCACCGCTTGCACCTTGAGTCCGATGCTGCGCAGCTTGTGCAAGGCGTAGAGGCCGCCGAAGCCGGCGCCGACGATCAGTACGTCGAGCATGTCAGTCCCGTGCCGAGACCGAGCAGGGCAAAGCCGCGGCCGGGTGTGCGCCGGCGCTCGGCTGCGGCAGCCCCTCGCTGCGCGAGGGGTTCCCTGCGGTCCTCGGTCGCATGGCCCGCCGAGAAACTCCCTGCGCTCACTGCGTTCGCTCCGGTCAAACAGTCTCGGCGAGTCAGAAGTTGAAGCGCGCGCTGCGCGCGCCCGGCCATGCGCTCTGCGGTCCTCGGCGCCGCAGATGTCGCTGCCGGCGCACACCCGACCAGCTTTGCCGCACCACCGAGGTATTTCACGAGGAGCACCACGAGCGTCTCTGCGCGGTGGGCGGTATCCGGGGTGGGCGACTTGCGGGGCGGCGAGGAGCGGACCAGCACAAGGGGGAGTCCGGACCCGAAGGGGCCGGACCGGCGAGAAGCCATGAAGCAGCGGCGCGTTCAGCGCCGCTTGCGAGTGGCATCGCAGCCGCCCTTGTGATGGGAGCACCGCAGCGCAGTCGGCCCGCAGGGCCGACCGACCCAGTAGGAGCCCGCCCCGGGTACCGCCCGCCGCGCCGCGCCGCGCTCGGACGGGATACCGCCATCGGGTCCCGCTGGGTGGCGGCTATCGACGGCACCTCAGAACCCAGCCGCCAACCCGTCGCGCCGCGAATCACTCGCCGCGACGTACCCTTCACTACCCGGATCACCCAAACGCCAAATGAACTGCCCCGCGCCGAGATCCATGTAGCTGTCGAAACGCGGCTCGATCTGGTGGCCGAGCGCGATCAGCCCCGCCACGGTCTCGCGCTTCATCTCCGGCTCCACCTCGACGCTCATGCCCGAGTCGAAGCGCCAGCGCGGTGCGTCGCACGCCGCCTGCGGATCCTGCTTGTGATCGAGCATGCGCACCAGCGTCTGCAAGTGGCCTTGTGGCTGCATGTTGCCGCCCATCACACCAAAGCTCATCTGTGCCTGGCCGTCCTTGGTGAGGAACGCGGGGATGATGGTGTGGAAGGGCCGCTTGCCCGGCGCCACCACGTTGGGGCTTTGCGCGTCGAGCGAAAAGCCGTGGCCGCGGTTCTGCAGGCTGATGCCGAACTCGGGCACCACCACGCCGGAGCCGAAGCCCATGTAGTTGCTCTGGATGAAGCTCACCATCATGCCGCGCTCGTCGGCCGCGGTGAGGTAGATGGTGCCGCCCTTGGGTGGCGTGCCGGCGCTGAAACGCTGCGCGCGCTTGGGGTCGATCAGCTTCGCGCGCTGCTTGAGGTAGTCGCGATCGAGCATCTGCGCCGGCGTCACCGTCATCGACGACGGCTCCGACACATAACGGTACGCGTCGGCGAACGCGAGCTTCATCGCCTCGATCTGCAAGTGCTGCGAGGCGACACTGTCGACCTCGATCTGGCCGATGTTGAAGTGTTCGAGGATGCCCAGCGCCATCAGCGCCGCGATGCCCTGGCCATTGGGCGGGATCTCGTGCAGCCGGTAGCCGTGGTAGTCGATGCCGATCGGTTCCACCCATTCGGGCTTGTAGGCCGCGAGATCCGTTGCGCGCATCGCGCCGCCGTGCGACCTGGCATGGCGCTCGATCGCCTGCGCGATCTCGCCACCGTAGAACGCGCCACCTTTTGTATCGGCGATCAGGCGCAAGGCCTTCGCCGCGCCCGGCATGCGCATCAGCTCGCCGACCTCCGGGATGCGGCCCTTGGGGAGGAACACCTCGGCAAAGCCCGGCTGCGACACCAGCTCCTTCACCGCATGCGCGAGCTTCCACTTGAGCTGCACGATCAAGGGCACCGCATAGCCGCGTTCGGCGATGTCGATGGCCGGTGCCAGCAGGTCGGCGAACGGCAGCTTGCCGAACTTCTCGCTCAATGCCACCCACGAGGCCACGGCGCCCGGCACGGTCACCGAATCCCAGCCGCGCGCCGGCGGCGTGGCCGCACCCGCACCGAGCTTGTCGCGGAAGTACTGCGGTGTCCACGCCGCCGGCGCGGGCCCCGAGGCGTTGAGGCCGTGCAGTTGCCGACCGTCCCACAAGATGCAGAACGCATCGGAGCCCAGGCCGTTGCTGCACGGCTCCACCATCGTCATCACCGCGGCGGCGGCGATCGCCGCGTCGACCGCGTTGCCGCCGTTGGCCAGCATGCGCAATCCCGCCTGTGCGCCGAGCGGATGCGAGGTCGACACGATGTTGCGGGCAAACACCGGGCGGCGCGGCGTGGCATAGTGGCTCTTGAAATCGAACGGCAAGCTCATTCGGGCTCCGGCACTGGAGGACATTGGAATCCGCCAATGCTAGTCGCTCGCGCGGCGAGACGTTATCCGAGCATCGTTTCGCCGACCAAACGACGCACCACCGGCGGCTGCTGGCCCACGTGGAACGACAGCCGAAGCTCGCGCAGCCCGGCGTCGCCGGCGGTGAAGCGCTCGAGCCGGCGCTGATGCTCGACCCACGACTCGTCGACGAAGTACTCGACGTAGCGCCCCGGCACCATCGCATCGCGGAACAAGCCCCACGACAGCGCGCCCTGGCGCAAGCGCGCGCGGCGCGTGAGCTGCATCACCTCGGCAAACTCGGCGGCACGCGCCGGATCGATCTGGTATTCCACCGTGACCATCACCGGACCATCGTCGGCATCGATCGCGATCGCGGGCTCCGGTGGCGGCGCCACCGGCGCGGGCCGCTGGTCATCGGGGTTGACCTTGTCGATCGACAGGCGAAGGGTCACCAGCAGCGCGATCACGCCGAACGCGGCAGAGGCCAGCACGGCGGGCCGCACGTCGATGATGGCGGCCACATGGCCCCAAAGCGCCGCGCCGCCGGCAACGCCGCCCATCAACGCCATCTGGTAGACCGCCATGCCGCGCGCGCGCACCCAGTCGGGCAACGTGAGCTGCGCCGACACGGTGATGGTGTTGGCCGTGATGATGACCGACGCACCAGCGAACACCAGACACGGCAACGCCAGCCACAGATGGGGCGCGAGTCCGGCGCCGGTGGCCGACGCCGCGTGCAGCAGCGTGCCCGCCAGCACCATGCGGTCGCGCCCGAGGTTCTCGCGCAGGCGGCCCATGAACACCACCATGCCGACCGCCCCGACGCCGGTGGCGGCAAGCATCGCGCTGAACGTGCCGGCGCCGCCGCCGGGCAGCTCCTTCGCCAGCAGCGGCAGCAACGACATCAGGCCCGACACCTGCAGCATGAACAGCGCGATGCGCAGCATCGCCACCTGCAAGCGTGGCGCCTGACGCAGATACTGCAGCCCCACGCGCATCGCGCCGATGAAACGCTCGCCCGGCAGCGCGCTCTCCTTGCGCGCGCTCTTCCAGCGCAGGATCATCACGAACGAAAGCACCGAGATCACCGCGTTGAGGCCGAACACCAGCGCGCTGCCGGCGCTGGCCAGCAGCGCGCCGGCGATGGCCGGCCCGATGATGCGCGGCACGTTCATCGCCGCGCCGTTGAGCGCCAGCGCGCTCGACAACTGAGCGCGCGACACGACGCTCGGCACGATCGCGGCGAACACCGGCCAGCGCATCGCCATCGTGATGCCGTTGAGGAACGTGAGCAGCAACAGCGTGTTGGCCGACAACCGATCAGCGATCGACAACACCACCAGCAGCGTGGCGATCAGCGCGGCCCACAGCTGCGTGCCGGCGAAGTAGCGCCGCCGGTCGACGATGTCGGCCAGCGCGCCGCTCGGCAGCCCGAGCAGGAACATCGGCAGCGTGCCTGCGGTGGCCACCAGCGCCACCAACGCCGGATCCTGCGTCAGCGTGGTCATCAGCCACGCGGCCGCCACGTCGTGCATCCACAGCGAGATGTTGGCGGCCAGCCAGGCCAGCCACAACATGCGAAACACCGGGTTACGCAGCGGCTCCAGGGCACTGCCGGCAGGGTTCTCGGGGGAGGCGCTCATGCGTTGGAGACCGCAAGCATAGTGCCGCCCATGCAAAAGCCCCGGCGGGCCGGGGCTTCGAGTGCTCGAGCGTGCCTGCTCAGTCTCCCTGGAACGCCTCCTGCCGTTTCGCCTTGATCGACGGCAGCGCGACGATCACGATCATCAGCGCCGAGGCGATCAGCAGGCCGGCCGACAGCGGCCGCGTGAGGAAGGTGGACCAGTCACCCCGACTGAGCAGCAACGCTCGTCGCAGGTTCTCCTCCATCATCGGCCCGAGAATGAAGCCCAGCAGCAGCGGTGCCGGCTCGCAGCCGAGCTTGTAGAACAGGTAGCCGATCAGGCCGAAGATGACGGCCATGTAGACGTCGAAGTTCGTGTTGTTGATCGTGTACAGGCCGATGCAGCAGAACGTCAGGATGGCCGGAAAGAGAAACCGATAGGGCACGGTCAGCAGCTTGATCCACATGCCGATCAGCGGCAGGTTGAGGATGATCAGCATCAGGTTGCCGATCCACATGCTGGCGATCAGGCCCCAGAACAGCGACGGGTTGCTGGTCATCACCTGAGGCCCCGGCTGGATGCCCTTGATCGTCATCGCACCGACCATCAGCGCCATCACCGGGTTGGGCGGAATGCCGAGCGTGAGCATCGGGATGAATGAAGCCTGCGCGCCGGCGTTGTTGGCGCTCTCCGGCCCCGCCACGCCACGGATGTCGCCCTTGCCGAAGCGGCCGGTCGGGCCCGCGATCTTCTTTTCCATCGTGTAGGTGGCGAAGCTCGACAGCAATGCACCCCCGCCGGGCAGCACGCCGAGGATCGAGCCGAGCGCCGTGCCGCGCAGCACCGACGGCCATGCGGCCTTGAAGTCATCCTTGGTGGGCCACAAGCCCTTCACGTCCTTGGTGAACACCTCTCGGTGTTCGGCCGGCCGGCCGAGGTTGGCGATGATCTCGCCGAAGCCGAACACGCCCATCGCGATGGCGACGAAGCCGATGCCGTCGGTCAGTTCCGGGATGTCGAAGCTGTAGCGCGGCACGCCGGAGATCACGTCGGTGTTGATCTGCCCCATCAACAGCCCGAGGATGATCATTGCGATGGCCTTGATCAGCGAGCCCGAGGCCAGCACCACGGCGCCGATCAGGCCCAGCACCATCAGCGCGAAATACTCGGCGGGACCGAACTTGAATGCGAGCTCGGTCAGGGGCGGCGCGAACGCGGCCACCACCAGCGTGGCCACCGAGCCGGCAAAGAACGAGCCGAGGCCCGCGGCGGCGAGCGCTGCACCGGCGCGCCCCTGGCGCGCCATCTGATAGCCGTCGATCGCGGTCACCACCGACGCCGACTCGCCCGGCACATTGATCAGGATTGCGGTGGTGGAGCCGCCGTACTGCGAGCCGTAGTAGATGCCGGCCAGCATGATCAGCGCCGGGGTCGGGTCGAGCGCGTAGATGCTGGGCAGCAGCATCGCGATGGTGGCCACGGGCCCGAGGCCCGGCAGCACGCCGATCAACGTGCCGAGCACCGCACCCATGAAGGCGTACAGCAGGTTCTGCAGCGACAGCGCGGTCTGGAAGCCGATGCCGAGGTTCTGGAACAGATCCATGCGAGCCCCTTATCTGGCAAACGGCAGGAAGGTGGGCCACACCGGAATCACCAGCTTCAGCCCGAGGATGAAGATCAGCCAGGACCCGATCGCGAGCACGATGCTGTTGATGATGGCGTCGCGCCAGTGGAACTCGTCGCCCGCCAGGCTCGAGATGATCACCAGGACCGGAATCGTCAGCGCCATGCCCAGTCGCGGCAGCAGGAAGCCGAACAACAGCACCGAGACGAGGATGGTGATCAGCGGCTTCCATGCGAACGCACCGATCGGCTCGCCGTCATCGGTTTCGATGGTCAGCGCTTCGAACAGCGTGAGTGCACCGAGGGCCGAGAGGATCAGCCCGAGCCCGAGCGGAAAATAACCCGGTCCGGGACGCGCCGACGTGCCAAAGCTGTAGTACGTGGCACCCCAGGCGAATCCAAGGCCCACGACGACGAACATCAACCCAGACCAGAAGTCCTTCTGGCTCTTGATCTTCACGTGGAGGTCTCCTCGTGGGCCGCGGCCCTTTGGGCGGCGATTCTAGGCGGCGGCACCAGATGGCCCCATTGTGGGTTTCCACGTAAGTGCAAAGCGCGCACAGGCACACCGCTGGTGCGACCGTGCGCGTGGCGCCGCTACTTTTCGGACCAGGCCGGCGTCGAGCGCAGCACTTCTTCGATGGTGGTCACGCCTTCGGCGATCTTCATCGTGCCGGCCAGGCGCAACGGTCGCATGCCGTCCTTCAGCGCCTGATGGCGCAGCGCCGGGATGTCGTAGTGCGGATGAATGTGCTCGTGCGCCTGCGGCGTGAGCTGCATCAGTTCATACAAGCCCACGCGGCCGCGGTAGCCGGTGTGCCGGCATTCGAGGCAGCCCACCGGCTTGTACATGCGCACGCCACCGGTCAAGCGCCACGGCTTGGCGATCTCGGCCAGCATGTCGCGCGAGGTGTCGTCGTCGGGCTTCTTGCAGGCCGGGCACAGCGTGCGCGCGAGGCGCTGCGCCAGCACGCCGATCACGGTGGCGCTGATCAGATAAGGCGGCACACCGAGATCGGCCAGCCGCGTGATGGCCGACGCCGCATCGTTGGTGTGCAAGGTGCTGAACACCAGGTGACCGGTGAGCGCAGCCTGGATCGCCATCTCGGCGGTCGCGAGGTCGCGGATCTCGCCGATCATGATGATGTCGGGGTCCTGCCGCATCAGCGCGCGCACGCCTTCGGCGAAGCCCATGTCGATGGCGCCGTGCACCTGCGTCTGGTTGAACGCCGGCTCGATCATCTCGATCGGGTCTTCGATCGTGCAGACGTTGACCTCGTCGGTGGCGAGCTTCTTCAGCGTGGAGTACAGCGTGGTGGTCTTGCCGCTGCCGGTGGGTCCGGTGACGAGGATGATGCCGTGCGCCCGCGAGATCAGCTGCTGCCAGCGCTCGCCGTCGTGCGCCGAGAACCCGAGCCCTTCCACGCTCTTGACCGCGGTGTCGGGATCGAAGATTCGCATCACCATCTTCTCGCCGAACGCGGTCGGTATGGTGGCCAGGCGCATCTCCACCTCCTGCCCGGCGCCCTCCACGCCGTCGGGCCGCTTGGTCTTGATGCGCCCATCGAGCGGACGCCGCTTCTCGATCACGTCCATGCGACCGAGCAGCTTGATGCGCGCCGTCATCGCGCTCATCACCGTCATCGGCACCTGGTACACCGTGTGCAGCACGCCGTCGATGCGAAAGCGGATCGCGCCCATGTCGCGCCGCGGCTCGAGGTGGATGTCGCTGGCGCGCTGATCGAACGCGTATTGCCACAGCCAATCCACCACCTGCACCACGCCGGCGTCGTTGGCGTCGAGCTGCTTGTTGGTCCGGCCCAGCTCCACCAGCTGCTCGAAGTTGGCGGCCGCCGATTGTTCGCCGGTCTTCTGAGCCGCGCGCACGCTCTTGGCGAGCGAGAAGAACTCGGTGGTGTAGCGCGCAATGTCCTGCGGGTTGGACACCACCAGCTTGACGCTCTTGCGCGTGTGCGCCTCGATCTCGGGCACCCAGGCGTTGTCGAACGGCTCGGCGGTGGCGATGGCCACCTCGTGCGCGCCCACCGTCACCGGCAGCACGCGCCGCACCTCGGCGTAGTGCACGCTCATCACGTCGGCGACGCGGCCGACATCAACCTTGAGCGGATCGATGCGCAGATACGGCAGGCTGAAGCGCTGCGCCAGCCACATCGTCAGCGCCTCGGTGTCGAGCGGGGTCTGCGTGCCGTGGCGCTTGAGGCCCGCGTGCCCCAAGCGCACCAGCGGATGCTGGCTCGAGTCGGCGCCGCCAAAGCGCTTGACCACGCCTTCCGCATCGTCGTGTCCGATCAGGCCGTCTTCGCGCAGCCAGGCCAGCAGGGTGCGCCACTCGAGCTTGCCGCGCTCCGGCACGGCCCGCGCGGCGCTGCGCGGGCGGGCAGTCGGGTTCAGCGATCGGGCGGGGCTTGCGGTTGCCATGGTCGGACCAGCCGCAACCATTTGCGCGCCGGCAATCCGTAGCGGGACTCGATGTTATCCGCCCGCGCCAGCAAGGTGCCACGATCCGGCGCAGGCACCGTGTGTGTTGCTACCGCAATCGTGTTGCCTTCCCGGGTTGGCAACAGGTGCCACAGATGCTGCGGGCCGAAGGCGGCCGCGATGCGCGCCATCGAACGGCCGAAGCTGGCACGCCGCCCGAACAGGTTGACCGTCATCAGGCCGCCCTCGGCCAGTAACGCACGGCAGTCGGCATAGAAGGCTTCATCGTCGAGCACCGGGGCGGCGGCTTCATGATCGTACAGATCGACACACAACACGCTCACCTCGCCGCGCGGCGCCTCGTCGCTGCGCAGCCAGGTCGCCGCATCGGCCTGGCGCACGCTGAGCAGCGCATCGTCGTCGGGCAACCGGAACCAGCGCCGGCAGGCGGCGATCACCGCCGGGTTGAGCTCGACGGCCGTGGTCGGCATGCGCAGCACCTGGCGCGTGAAGCGCGTGATCGCTGCGGCGCCGAGGCCGAGTTGCACCGCGCGGCCCTGCGCCAGCCCTTCGGGCGCGCGCCACAACATCCACGCCATCATGCGCTGCACGTATTCGAGCACCAGCGTGCGCGGCTGCTTCAGCAGCATCGCGCCCTGCACCCACGGCGTGTCGAGGTGCAGGTAGCGCACGCCGTCCTGCTCGGAGATCGTGGCCTCGGGCAACGACCTCATCCGCACAACCCGTGCGCCGCGAACAGCGCTCCCCATGCGTCGAGCTTGCGCTGCAGCGACCAGCTGGCGTTGGCCGGGCTGGTCGACGGCAGCCGCACGACCTCGGGCACCAGCGCGCGCGTGAGCGTCATCGTGCGCGCCGACTCCCCGCCGTTGTGCGCGATCGCGCGCAGCTCCGGCAGGCGTCGCACGAGGCCGGCGAGATCATTGGGCTGCGCCGAACGAATCGCGCTGTCGAGGCTGCCTTCGCGCTGGCAGCTGGCATACACGTCCCAGATGCCGAGGCCGCGACCGCGCACCTCTTCGAGCCGCCGGGCGTACGGCATGGCGCACAGGTCGGTGCGCCACAACCGGGACAGAATGATCCAGAACTGGTTGCGCGGGTGCGCGTAGTACTGGCCCGCGGCCAGCGAGGCCTCGCTCGGAAAGCTGCCGAGCACCAGCACGCGGGTGTGCGGCGCCGCGACCGGGGCCAGGCCTTGCAGGCGCGTCGGGCGACGCCGCGGACTCATTGATCCTCCATCAGCGCCGCCAGGCGCGGCAACGCCGCGCCTGCGTTCGCGCCGGTGATTGTCGCCGTCTCGTCGAGCGACCAGCCGCGCAACCGGGCCAGCGTGGCGGCGATGCGCGGCAGCTCGCCGGGCTCGTTGCGCTGCGCTCGCTCGCCCTGCGCGCGCTGCGACGCGGTGCGGTACAGCCATTGCGGCGGGATGTCGGGCGAGTCGGTCTCCAGCACCGGCGCGTGCTCGGGCAAGGCTGTGGCCAACCGCCGGATCTGCAGAGCGCGGTCGAACGTCATCGCGCCGCCGAAACCCAGCCGCAGGCCCATCGCGACGCACGTTTGCGCCTGTTCGGCGCTGCCGTTGAAGGCATGCGCGATGCCACCGGCCACGTCGATGCGCCGCAGCCCGGCCAGCAACCCGTCGGCCGAGCGGCGCACATGCAGGATCACCGGCAGGCCGGCGGCGCGCGCCAGCTTCAGTTGCGCCAGGTAAAAATGCTGCTGGCGCGCGCGGTCGAGCCCGGGGACGAACCAATCGAGCCCGATTTCGCCCACCGCCACCAGGCGCGGATCGGCTGCGTGGCGCCGCAGCGCATCCTGCAACTGCTCCAGGTGCACCGGTTCTGCCCGATCGACGCACAGCGGGTGGATGCCGAGCGCGTAGGCCAGGCCCAGTTCATGGGCCAGCGACCGCACGGCGTCGAAATCCGACGCCGCGACTGCCGGGATCACCGCCATCGCCACGCCGGCCGTGCGCGCGCGCTGCCACACGGCGACGCGGTCGGCATCGAACTCGGCCGCGTCGAGGTGGCAATGGGTGTCGATCCAGGGCATGGTCGCCGATTTCCGCTGTGCCACATCAATCATCCATCGAGACGGCGGGCATAACCTTAACTGGCCGGTGCACTCGCGCCGCCATCGTGGTACCTTGGCGGCTCGCAATCCCATGTCGGGGTTGTCTGACGAGCCGGTGACGATGAAGCGCGTGCCCTTGTACAGCCGAACGCCCGATCGCACGCGTGCCGCTGCCGGCCGCGAGCTTGCGGGCGAAGCCCCGAACGAAGAACCCGACGACAGCGCCGATCCGCCCGGCTGGTGGGCGCGCACCGGCCGGCGCAGCGGTGCCGCGATCAAACGCAACGAACGCTGGGCCTGGGCTGCGCTGGCGGTGCTGCTGGCCGTGGTCGCCGGCTGGCCGGCGTGGACCTTGCGCGAGCGCCAGATTCCCACCTTCGAGCAGATCGACCATGCGATGCGCGAGTCGATCGCCAAGGAGCCGCTGCAGTCGGCCGCGGCCAACGCCTACGAGGCGGTGATCGGCTCGGTGGTGCGCGTGGTCGGCGAGCAGCCGCCCGGCCGCCCCGACCCGAAGGAAGGCGAGCAGCACAAGAGCGTCGGCTCGGGCGTGGTGATCGTCGACAAGGGCATCATCCTGACCAACCTGCACGTGGTGCACGGGGCCTCGCGCATCAAGATCACCTACGCCAACGGCATGGAGTCGGAAGCGTCGCTGATCAACGTGCAGCCGGAAAACGACCTCGCGGTGCTGCAGGCGGCATCGCGTCCCGATGAACTGGAAGCCGCCACGATGCGCTCCACCGGCGGCCTGCGTCCCGGTGACGAGGTCATTGCGGTCGGCCATCCGTTCGGCATCGGGCCGTCGGTGTCGCAAGGCGTGGTGTCGGGGCTCAAGCGCGAGTTCCGCTCCCCCGAGGGTAAGCGCATTCTCACCAACCTGATCCAGTTCGACGCCGCCGCCAACCCGGGCAACTCGGGCGGCCCGCTGGTCACGACGGACGGCCATGTGGTGGGTATCGTCACCGCGATCATGAACCCCACCGAAGCGCGCACCTTCATCGGCATCGGATTTGCTGTGCCGATCGAGAACGCGGCCGCCGCAGCCGGCCTGCCGCCGTTCTAGTCGCCGCCGCTCCATTCACTTCAGTCAATTCAACAACCGCCACCGATGACACCGAACTCGAACGCCGAACCCGCCACGCTGATGGAGCGCATCCTCTATGAGGTCAAGCGCGTCGTCGTCGGGCAAGACCGTTTCCTCGAGCGCGTGATGGTCGCGCTGCTGGCGCAGGGCCATCTGCTGGTCGAGGGCGTGCCGGGGCTGGCCAAGACGCTCACGGTCAAGACGCTGGCTGCCGCCATCCGCGGCTCGTTCCGGCGCATCCAGTTCACGCCCGATCTGGTGCCCGCCGACCTGGTGGGCACGCGCATCTACAACCAGAAGACGGGCGACTTCAGCACTTCGCTCGGGCCGGTGTTCGCCAACCTGCTGCTGGCCGACGAGATCAACCGCGCGCCGGCCAAGGTGCAGAGCGCGCTGCTCGAGGTCATGCAGGAGCGCCAGGTGACGATCGCCGGCGACACGCACAAGGTGCCGTCGCCGTTCGTCGTGATGGCCACGCAGAACCCGATCGAGACCGAAGGCACGTATGCACTGCCCGAAGCGCAGGTCGATCGTTTCATGATGAAAGTGCTGGTCGACTATCCGAGCGACGACGAGGAGTTCGTGATCGTCGAGCGCGTGATCGGCGTGCCGTCCATGGTGTCGGCCGTGGCATCCACCGGCCAGCTGGCCGAGCTGCAGCAGGAGTGCCGCAAGGTCTACGTCGACCCGAGCCTGATCCAGTACGCCGTCAAGGTGGTCGGCGCAACCCGGCGTCCCGATCGCGCGGGGCTGGCGGAACTCTCGAAGTACCTCACCTACGGCGGCAGCCCGCGCGCCAGCATCTCCATGGTTGAAGGCGCCCGCGCACTGGCTTTCCTGCGCGGTCGCAACTACGTGCTGCCCGAAGACCTGACCGATCTGGCGGTGGACACGCTGCGCCACCGGCTGGTGCTGTCGTACGAGGCGCTGGCCGAAGGCCTGAGCGCCGATGACATCGTGACCCGCGTGATGGCCAGGGTCCCGGTGCCTGACAAGCCGCTGCAGCACCCCGAGCCCGTCAGGCAGGCCTGATCCACACAGCAAGACAGCGATGCCCGAGGCCGTCTCGACCGCCACACCTGACCAGTTGCTGCGTCAGTTGGAGTGGACGGTCATCCGCCGCCTCGACGGGTTGCTGCAAGGCGACTACCGCACGCTGTGGCGCGGCGCCGGGCTCGACCTGGCCGACCTGCGCGCCTACCAGCACGGCGACGACGTGCGTCACATCGATTGGAACGTCACGGCCCGGCTCGACGAGCCGCACGTGCGCCAGTTCACCGAAGATCGTGAGCTGAGCGCCTGGTTCCTGCTCGATCTCTCGGGCTCGATCGACTTCGGCTCCGACGATCGCACCAAGCTGTCGGTGTCGGAGAGCTTCGTCACCGTGCTGGCGCGCCTGCTCACGCGCCACGGCAACCGGGTGGGTGCGCTGCTGTACAGCCACCAGGTCGACGGCATGCTGCCGGCACGCGCGGGCCGCAACCATGTGCTCGAGCTGATCCAGCGCATGCGCAACCGGCCCGCGCCGCCAAAGCCCCAGCGACGCAGACGTCGCGGCGCGCCACCGGCGCAGCAGACCGTGCTGGCCGACCTGCTGCGCTCGGCCGACACGCTGATTCGACGCCGCTCGATGATCTTCGTGGTGTCCGACTTCATCAGCGCGCCGGGCTGGGAAGACGCGCTCGGCCGCCTGTCGCGCCGGCACGAGGTGCTGGCCGTGCGGCTGTACGACCCGCTGGAAATGAAGCTGCCCAACGTGGGCCTGGTCACGATCGAAGATGCCGAGAGCGGCGAGCAGCTGTTCGTCGACACCAACGATCCGTCGTTCCGCCAGCGCTTTGCGGCCTTGGCCGATCAGCACGAGGCGGCGCTGCGAGCCGCCCTGGCCAAGGCGCAGGTCGACACCCTGGAGCTCGCCACCAACGACGATCTGCTCGAATCGCTGCTGCGTTTCGTCGCGTTGCGCCGCCAACGCGCACGGCAGCGCAGCGGCGCACACATGCCGGCGCACTTGCGCGGTGCCGCCGCCCCTGCAATGGAACCGCACCATGAAGTTTCTGTGGCCTGAAGCCCTCTGGGTGCTGGCCGCGGCGATGCCGCTGCTGGTGATGATGTACCTGTGGCTGCTGCACCGGCGCAAGAAGAACACCGTGCGCTTCGCGAGCGTCGCGCTGGTCAAGCAGGCGCTCGGCAAGGGCCCTGGATGGCGCCGACACGTGCCGCCGCTGCTGCTGTGGCTGGCGCTCGGCACGCTGCTGTTCGCGGTGTCGCGCCCGCTTGCAGTGATCCGTTTGCCGTCGGCGCAGGAGACCATCATCCTGGCGATGGACGTGTCGGGCAGCATGCGTGCCACCGACATCAAGCCGAGCCGGCTGGTCGCCTCGCAGGAGGCGGCCAAGGGCTTCGTCAACGAGCTGCCGCACTCGGTGCGCGTCGGCGTGGTGTCGTTCGCCGGCACCGCGGCGGTGGTGCAGGCGCCCACGCTGAGCCGCGAGGACGTCATCGCCGCGATCGATCGCTTTCAGCTGCAGCGCGCCACCGCAATCGGCTCGGGCATCGTGCTGTCGCTGGCCACGCTGTTTCCCGACGGCGGCTTCGATCTGTCGCAGATCACCGGCGCCCGGCCGATGCCGCCGGGCTTCGGCGACAAGAAGCAGGACAAGCCCGAATTCAAGCCGGTGGAACCGGGCTCGTACAACTCGGCCGCGATCATCCTGCTCACCGACGGCCAGCGCACCACCGGCCCCGACACGCTCGAGATGGCCAAGCTCGCGGCCGACCGCGGCGTGCGCATCTACACCGTGGGCATGGGCACGAAGGAAGGCGAGATCATCGGCTTTGAAGGCTGGAGCATGCGCGTGCGCCTCGACGAAGAGACGCTGAAGCAGGTGTCGCTGCTGACGCGCGGCGAATACTTCTTCGCCGGCACCGCCGAGGACCTGAAGAAGGTCTACCAGAGCCTGTCGAGCAAGCTGGTGGTGGAAAAGCGCGAGACCGAGATCACCGCGCTGTTCGCCGCGCTCGGCGCGTTGCTGGCGGTGTGCGCCGCAGGCCTGAGCCTGTGGTGGTTTGGACGCGTGACCTGACTCTCGGTTTGACCGAAAACAACAACGAGCATCGGGGGCCTCATCGCATCGTCGTCGTCGGCGGCGGTGCGGGCGGGCTCGAGCTCGTGACGCGCCTGGGGCGCATGCTGGGCAAGCGCGGCCGCGCGCACATCACGCTGATCGAGAAGGCGCGCACGCATTTCTGGAAGCCGCACCTGCACGAGATCGCGGCCGGCAGCATCGACCTGCACACGCATGCGATCGACTATCTGGCGCAATCGCACTGGCATCACTTCCGCTACCGGCTGGGCAGCATGGTGGCGCTGGATCGCCAACGGCGCGAGGTGCACGTGGCGCCGGCACTCGACGACGAAGGCAAGCCCATCACGCCACCGTACGTGCGCGGCTACGACACGCTGGTGATCGCCACCGGCAGCCACACCAACGACTTTGGCACACCGGGTGTGCACGAGCACGCGATCGCGCTGGAAACGCCGGAGGAAGCGGATCGCTTCCACGAGCGCATGGTCAATGCCTGCATGCGCGCGCATGTGCAAGCCACGCAGCAAGGCCCGCACCAGGTGGCGGTGGCGATCGTCGGGGCCGGCGCCACCGGAGTGGAGCTGGCGGCCGAGCTGCGCAAGGCGCTGCGCCTGCTGGTGACCTACGGACTCGACCGGATCGATCCGGAGCGCGACTTCCAGATCCACCTGCTGGAGGCCGGGCCGCGCATCCTCGCCGGCCTGCCCGAGCGCATCGCCGAAGCCGCGGCCGACCTGCTCAAGGGACTGGGCATCCAGCTGCGCTGCAATGCCAAGGTCAGCGCGGTGCGCGCCGACGGCGTCGAGCTGGCCGACGGCAGTTTCGTCTCGGCCCAGCTCGTGGTCTGGGCCGCCGGCGTGAAGGCCCCGCAGTGGATGCACGAGCTCGCCGGGCTGGAGACCAACAAGCTCAACCAGCTCGTCGTGCGGCCGACGCTGCAGACCACGCGCGATGACCGCGTGTTCGCCATCGGCGACTGCGCCGCGGCGCCGTGGCTGGGGCGCCAGGGCACGGTGCCGCCGCGTGCGCAGGCGGCCCACCAGCAGGCCTCGCACCTGGCCAAGCAACTGCCGCGCCACCTGCGCGGCCTGCCCCTGAAGCCCTGGCAGTACCGCGACTTCGGCTCGCTGGTGTCGCTCGGCCAGCACACGACGGTCGGCAACCTGATGGGTGCGCTGGTCGGCGGCAACCTGTGGGTCGAAGGCTTGTTCGCGCGCCTGATGTACCTGTCGCTGTACAAGCTGCACGAGCTGGCGGTGCACGGCTGGTGGCGCACCACGCTCGGTACCGCGTCGCGAGTGCTCACGAGCCGCACGGAGCCGCGCGTGAAACTGCACTGAAGAAACTCGGCGCGCGAATCTCTAAGTGCAGTTGGTGATCTTGAATTCGACGCGGCGATCGAGCGCGTCGCTCACGTCGTCGCTGCCGGTGCCGATGATGTTCTCGCGCCAGCCCACGCCGCTGGCGCGCGTGCGCGTGGCCAGGTCGCTCACCTCGGCGTCGAGCTTCTGTTTGATCACCGTGGCGCGCGCCTGCGACAGCCGATCGTTGGTCTGCTCGGAGCCGGTGCGGCTGGTGTGGCCCACCACGTTCATGCACACCTTGGCGGCGCCGGCCTGGCGCGCGATCTGGCGCAGCCACAGCGCATACGGCCCGTTGACCTTGGGGTCGGACCAGAACTCGGTGCTGCCGGGGTTGAAGAGGAACTTCACACCGAGGTTGCGATTGGCCAGGCCGAACGCCACCACGCGTCCGAAAGCCTCCTCGGCCTCGGCGATGCGACCGAGGCGCCAGCTCGACAGGTAGACGCCGTTCAACGCGCGCAGCTGTTCGCCGGCCGGCGTGGCGACGGCCTGACGGTACAGGCCGAGCGCATCGTTGTACTGGCTTGCGTTGTAGGCATTGGTGGCGTCGTTGATCAACGCGGCAGCGGCCACGCGCTCGAGGTAGTACGCGTTGGCCGGCTGGCCAGGGGCGGTCTGCGCGGTGCGGATGTAGCCGTCGATCACCTGATCCTTCACCAGGATCGGGCTGTCCTGGTAGTACGCGGTCGGCGTGGTGTCCAGCCCGTCATCGCGCGCCAGCGCACTGGCCTGAGCCAGCACGTTGCGCGATGCCATCTCGACCAGCGCCAGGTTGATCATGAACGGTCGCTTGGCACCGGCACCGGGCTGCCGCACCAACGTGCCGGTGAGCAGGTATTGGGTGCGCGCGAGGTTGGGCCCCTGGAACGCCAGCACCTCGAACTGCTGGTGCTGGTTGCGCAGCCGATCGGTCACGCGCTGCTCGAGCTGGCGCGTCACCTGCGTTTGTTGGCCGGACGCGGCGTCGAGCATCGGATCGACCACCACCGCACGACGCGCCACGGTGGCCCCGACCTTGGCCTCGACCTTGGCCAGGAAGGCCGGCAGCTTCTGCGTCTGCGCCACCAGACCGTCGGTGGCGGCGGAGACCGCCTCGTCGAACGGCAGCTCGTTGCTGATGACGGTGGGCCCGGTGCTCTGGCAGCCGGCGCCGCCCAGCATCACGAGCACGGCGCCGGTGGCGGCCCATTGCACGGCTGCGCGTGTCCACGAAGCGTTCATCGGCACTCCCCCTGCAAGATGGCGCGCTCTGCAGCGCTCAGCGGCTCGCCGAGCGACACACGCGCAATGATCTCCGTGCAGCGTGGGTTTTGCGAGTTCAATTTAGGGGCGGTTGGCCGTGGCGGCTTGGCCGCCTCGCTGCGCGGCGCCGGCGGCGATTCAGCCTCGGCCTTTGGGGTCGATTCAGCCGCGGTTCTTGGGGGCGGTTCAGCCGCGGTCTGCGGCGGCTCATCGGCGGTGCTCAGTGGCGGCGGCGCCACGGCCTCGGTGGCGTCGATCTGCCCGGGTGGCGGCTTCGACGGCTCGGTGGCCGGGCCTTCGGACCGGCCCGCTGCCGCGCCGTCGCCCGCGGCCGTCGCGGCCGTGTCCGGTGCAGCGGGTGCCGGCGGCGCTGCGACCGGGGAGCGCCGCCGGCCGCAGGGCCCACCACCCCCGATGCCGATCGCCGCCGTCGCCAACAACGCGGCGCCGACCCACAGGCGGCGCTGCGACACGGCGCGCGCGCCGACGTCGGCGGCATCGCGCGCGGCGTGGCCTGCAGCGGCACGACCGTGGGCGCCTCGGGCGGCCGCGTGGCGTCGTCGTCGAACGCCGCCGGGCGCGAGTCCAACGGCTGCGGCGCGGTGGGGATGTCGCCCGGCTTGCGCAGGCGCGGCACGCGCTGCTGCAGGCCCAGCTCGGCGCGCAGCTCGGCCACGCTTTGCGGCCGGTCCTGCGGGCGCACGCCGAGCGCATGATCGATGGCGCGCAAGAAACGCGCGCTGTAGCGGCCGGCGGCGGCTTGCTGCACCGGCACCATGGTGTCGGTGACCAGGCGCGCCACCGACTCCGGCGGCGTGTGGCCCATCACCGCGTAGTGCACCACCGAGCCCAGCGCGTACAGATCGGTCCAGGCGCCCTGCTTCATCGACGGCATCTCGGCGTACTGCTCCACCGGCGCATAACCGGGCTTCAGGAACGCGGTCAGCGCCTGCGTCGCGTCGCCGATCACGCGCCGCGCGGCGCCGAAATCCAGCAGCAACGGGTGCCCTTCGTCGAGCAGCAGGATGTTGTCCGGCGCGATGTCGCGGTGGTAGCAGTGCGCCTCGTGCATCACCTCCAGCGCATCGAGCAGGTGGCCCAGCTGCGTCAGCAGCCAGCCCTCTTCGGGCGGCGCGTTCAGCGCCATCAGCGCACGCTTGAGCGTCGTGCCCTGGTAGTACGGCATCACCATGTACGCCGTGCCGTTGGCCTCCCAGAAGCGGTACACCTTGAGCAGCGACGGATGATCGAAGCTCGCCAGCAGCTGCGCCTCGTTGATGAAGCTGCGCAGGCCGAGCTGGAAGGTCTCGGCCACCTTGTCGGAGTGCGGCGTGACGTCGGCGGTGGTTCGCGAACGCGTCGCCAGCGTTGACGGCATGTACTCCTTGATCGCCACCTGCCGGTGCAGCAGATGGTCCCAGGCGAGGTAGACGATGCCGAAGCCGCCTTCGCCGATCACGCTGCGCAGCTCGAACTCCCCCAACCGAGCGCCGTCGGGCAGCGCGTTGCCGCTGCGCCGTGCGCTGCGCACTGAGGGATTTGCCATGTCCGACGCAGGATAGCGCGCCGGACGTGACGCGGGCTTGCGTCAGTAGGTCTCGAGGTGCAGGCGGCCTTCGCGCTTGAGCGCGGCACCCAGCGTGTCCCACGACAGGCCGGCTTGCTGCGCCACGTCGCGCAGCGCCAGCAACACGCCGTCTTCCATCGCCTTCAGGCCGCACACGTAGATGCAGGTGTTGGTGTCCCTCAGCAACGCGCCGAGGTCGGCCGCACGCTGGCGCATCAGGTCCTGCACATAGGTCTTGGGCGCGCCGGCGGTGCGCGAGAACGCCAGGTGGATGTCGATGAAGTCCTTGGGCAGGCTCTGCAGCGGGCCGAAGTACGGCAGCTCCTCCTTGGTGCGCGCGCCGAAGAACAGCATCAGCTTGCCACCCTCGAACTTGCCCGAGGCGCGCAGGCGGCGCCGCCATTCGGTCATGGCGCGCATCGGCGCCGAGCCGGTGCCGGTGCAGATCATCACGATGTTGGAGCGCGGATGGTTCGGCATCAGGAAGCTGGTGCCGAACGGGCCGATCACCTGCACCGTGTCGCCGATCTTCAGGTCGCACAGGTAGTTGCTCGCCACGCCGCGCACCGGACGACCCTGGTGGTCCTCGAGCACACGCTTCACGGTGAGCGAGAGGTTGTTGTAGCCGGGGCGCTCGCCGTTGCGAGGGCTGGCGATCGAATACTGGCGCGCGTGGTGCGCGCGGCCCTGGGCGTCGGTGCCCGGCGGCACGATGCCGATGCTCTGTCCTTCGAGCACCGGGAACGGCATCGCGCCGAAGTCGAGCACGATATGGTGGGTGTCGTACTCCTTGCCGACCTCGGTGACGCGGAAGTTGCCCACCACGGTGGCGGTGGTCGGGTTCTTCGGCCCGTAGAGGTTGGCGTAGGCATGCGCGGCCGACCACGGCGGCAGCGTGGCGTTGAACGCCGCGCTGCTGAACACACTCTCGCCCGGCTCGGGCTGCACGGCCGGCGGCGCGGCCGGCGCCGGTTGCACGGCCACGTCGACGCCGCCCTCGCCGCGCTGCTGTTCCAGCGGCACCTCGGCCGGCAGCACATCCCAGCTCAGCTGCTCCTCGACGGTGTACGCCCGCACCTTCAGCACGCGGCGCCAGTTGTCGATCGAGCCGGTGGGGCACGGCGGGATGCAATCCATGCAGTGGTTGCACTTGGCCGGGTCGACCACGTAGTTGCGCGCGTCGTGCGTGACCGCGCCCACCGGGCAGGTGGCCTCGCAGGTGTTGCAGCGGATGCAGATCTCGGGGTCGATCACGTGCTGGTTCAGCACGTCGTCGGCTACGGCCATGTCCATCTCAGCGAATCCCAGGCTGCATCATGCCTCTTGGCCTGCGCTTCAGCCGAAGCGCACGTATTCGAAGTCGATCGGTTGCCGGTTGATGCCCATCACCGGCGGCGCGATCCAGTTGGCGAACTTGCCGGGCTCGGCCACGCGGCCCATCAGGCTGGCGACGAAGGCGCGGTCCTCGTCGCTGGGCAGCCAGTGCTCGACGTTGGCGTTCCACTCGTGGTCGCTCACCACGCGGCCCTCAGGCGACACCTTGACGCCCGACAGCGTGCCGATCTGGCGATGGAACGCCTTGTGCGGCGTCTTGAGCCGGAACGGGATGCCGGCCTTCTCGATCACCTTGTTCCAGCGCTCGACGCCGCCGATCGAGTCCTTGATGTAGTCGTCGCGCAGCACCTCGTTGAGCGCATTGAGCATCGGCACGTCCTTCTCGAACAGCTTGCCGTTGTCGACGTCGAGCACCTTGTACGTCTGGCCCTTGAGCACGTGGTCGTCGCTGCGCTTGCCCTCCTCGAAGCGGCCTTTCAGGCCCGAGCTGTAGAAGATGGCGGCGTTGCTCGACTGGTCGGCGCCGAACAGGTCGATCGTCACCGAGAAGTGGAAGTTCAGATAACGCTGGATGGTCGGCAGGTCGATCACGCCGGCCGCGCGCAGCTTGGCCGGATCGTCGGTCTTCAGCTCGTTCATCACCTGGCAGGTGCGCTGGATCACGCGCGAGACGCCGCTCTCGCCCACGAACATGTGGTGCGCCTCCTCGGTCAGCATGAACTTGGTGGTGCGCGCCAGCGGATCGAAGCTGCTCTCGGCCAGCGCGCACAGCTGGAACTTGCCGTCGCGGTCGGTGAAGTAGGTGAACATGAAGAAGCTCAGCCAGTCGGGCGTCTTCTCGTTGAAGGCGCCGAGGATGCGCGGGTTGTCCTGGTCGCCCGAGCGGCGCGCGAGCAGCGCCTCGGCCTCCTCGCGACCGTCGCGGCCGAAGTGCTTGTGCAGCAGGTAGACCATGGCCCACAGGTGGCGGCCTTCTTCGACGTTCACCTGGAAAAGGTTGCGCAGGTCGTACTGGCTCGGACAGGTGAGACCGAGGTGGCGCTGCTGCTCGACGCTGGCGGGCTCGGTGTCGCCCTGGGTGACGATGATGCGGCGCAGGTTGGCACGGTGCTCGCCGGGCACGTCCTGCCACGCGGGCTCGCCGAGGTGGTCGCCGAAGTGGATCTTGCGGTCCTTCTCGGCCGGGTTCAGGAAGATGCCCCAGCGGTACTCGGGCATCTTCACGTAGCCGAACTGGGCCCAGCCTTGCGGGTCGACGCTCACGGCGGTGCGCAGGTAGACGTCGAAGTTCTGCGAGCCGTCGGGTCCGACGTCGGCCCACCACTGCAGATAGTTGGGCTGCCACTGCTCGAGCGCGCGCTGCAGCGTGCGGTCCTCGCTCAGGTTGACGTTGTTCGGGATCTTCTCGCTGTAGTTGATGGTGGACATGAAGGCCTCTCCATGGAGTGTTCAGTTGATGCAGTGAGTGCGGCAGCCGCCGTCGCGAGCGGCCTCAGCGTGCGCCGAGAAGCGCAGCCGTACTGGCGTACGGCGAGCATCGCCGGCGCGTGCTGTGGCCGCGCAGCAGGCGGATGCGGCGCTCACACGCGGTTCCAGTCGAACTGCGCTTTCTCGCCCTTGCCGTAGACCTTGAGCGCGCCTTTCTCGCCGACCGCGTTGGGACGGATGAAGATCCAGTTCTGCCAGGCGGTCAAGCGGCCGAAGATGCGGCTGGCCATGTTCTCGTGTCCACCGAAACGCAGGTTTGCCTCCAGGCCGGTCAGCGCGTCGGGCGACATCGCCACACGCTCCTCGATCGCGATGCGGGTCTCGTCGGGCCAGTCGATGTCGTCGGGCACCGAGGTCACCAGCCCGAGCGCGAGCGCGGCATCGGCGTCGAGCGCGCGCCCGATCGTCTCCTTGGCCGCACGCAGCGGCTCGGCCTCGCCGTAGAAGCGGCGCACCAGGCGCGCCTGCCCGTTGGCCATGGGATAGGCGCCGAAGTTCTGGTCCGACAGCGTCAGCTTGGGCGCCCGCGCTTCGTCGTCGGGCAGTGCCAGCATGTAGGCGCGGTCGGCGGCGAACGCCAGCTCGGCCAGCGTGCCGGCGAAGCACGAGCCCGGCTCGATCAGCGCAAACAGCGTGCGTGCCGATACGTCGAGCCGCGCCAGCGTGCGGCGCAGCAGGCCCTGCGTCTCGCGCACAAACCAGTGCTTCGCGTGCCGCGCCAGCGCCTGGTCGAGCGCCAGCACCGGCGCGGCATCGCCTGTGGTCTTGAGCAGCCACAGCCCGATGTCGAGTTCGTTGGTGCGCAGGTGCAGGATCGCATCGTCGAGCTGGCGCGCCATCGCCAGCGGCCACCAGGCCGCGCCGGCGGATTCGATGCCGGCGATGTCGGTGGCTGCTGGTGTGGCGCCGGGCGCCTTCACCGTTAGGGTGGCGGTGCGGCGTGCACGGTCGATCTGGACCTGCACGTGCTCGTAGGTCACCGCGTCGCCGGCGATGGTGCGCTCGATGCGCGGCAGCGCCACGCCCCTGGCGTCGGCCGGACGGTCGCTGCCGTCGGCGAGCTTGCGGGCGCGCTCCTGCACCGCGGCGCCGAACTGCGCCGGCTTGACCACCGCGTCAACCAGCCGCCACTGCAGCGCGCGCTGGCCGCGCACGCCTTCGGTGGTGGTGCAGAAGATGTCCGCCAGATCGTGGCGCACGTGCCGCTTGTCGGTCACGCGCGTCAGGCCGCCGGTGCCCGGCAGCACCCCGAGCAGCGGCACTTCGGGCAGCGACACCGACGACGAGCGGTCGTCGATCAGCACGATGTCGTCGCAGGCCAGAGCCAGCTCGTAGCCGCCGCCGGCGCACGAGCCGTTGAGCGCGGCGACGAACTTCAGGCCCGAGTGCTCGGAGCTGTCTTCGATGCCGTTGCGCGTCTCGTTGGTGAACTTGCAGAAGTTCACCTTCCACGCATGGCTCGACAGCCCGAGCATGAAGATGTTGGCGCCGGAGCAGAACACGCGGTCCTTCAGGCTCGTGACGATCACCGAGCGCACCTCGGGGTGCTCGAAGCGGATGCGCTGCAGCGCGTCGTGCAGCTCGATGTCGACTCCGAGGTCGTAGCTGTTGAGCTTCAGCTTGTAGCCCGGCCTCAGGCCCGCGTCTTCCGACACGTCCATGGCCAGCGTGGCGACCGGCCCGTCGAAGCTCAGCTTCCAGTGGCGGTACAGCGAGGGGTCGGTGCGGTAGTCGACGAGGGGCGCGGTGCTCATGCGGTCTCCTGCGGTTTATGCACTATAGTGCCTCAGGTGCGCGGGATCGTCCGCGATTGATGCACGATAGTGCATATCAACGGACCTGTCAAGCCACCTACTGTGCGCCGGGTCATGCGGCGCGGCAATGCCGCCGCTGGTAGCCGATCAGCGCGCGAGGCCGATGGCGCTGCGCACCTGCGCGCACAGACCCTGGAACGCGCGCTCGAGCGGCTGGCCGCTGGTGTCGAAGCTGAGGTCGGCCTTGGCATAGAACGGCAACCGGCCGGCAAGGATGCGCTTCAGATCGTCCATTGCCTCGGCGCTCGCCGCCATGGGCCGCATGTCGCCCTGTGCAGCCACGCGCTGCATGTGGTCTTCCGGGTTGGCCTTCAGCCACACCGTGGTGCAGTGCGCCAGCAGCTCGTTGAAGGTGGCCGCATCGGACACGATGCCGCCCGGCGTGGCGATCACCGCCTCGGGATAGATCTGGATCGCCTCCTCCAGCGCGCGCCGTTCGTAGCGACGGTACGCATTGGTGCCATACAGGTCGTGGATCTCGCGGATCGTGCAGCCGGCGAATTTCTCGATCTCGCGCGACAGCTCGACGAACGGGAACTCCAGGTCGTCGGCCAGCATCTGGCCGAGCGTGGACTTGCCGGCGCCGCGCAGACCGATCAACGCAATGCGCCGGCTGCGCGCGCGCGCATCGCCCTTGGTACCGAACAACTCGCCGAGCGCAATGCGCGCACGCCGCAGCTCGGACTCGTTGCGTATCTCCAGCAGCTCGCGGATCAGCAGCCACTCGGGCGACGACGTGGTGACGTCGCCCACCAGCTCGGCCAGCGGGCACTGCAGCGCCTGCGCCACCTGCTGCAGGATCAGGAACGAGGCGTTGCCGATGCCGTACTCCAGGTTGGCGAGGTGGCGCTCCGACACCCCGGCGGCCTGCGCCACCGCCTTGCGCGTGAGCCCGCGCCGTGCGCGCAGGCCGCGCACGCGTTCGCCGAGCGCCGCCAGCAGCGGGTCGTGGCCATTGGGCTTGGGTGCGGGTTTGTCCGCGGCGGCAGCCCGGGTCCGGACCGATTTCTTTGCCTTGCGTCCAGTGGCAACCTGCGGCTTCGACGGCCGGGGCGATCGTGCGGCTGTGGATCGGCTCATGCAATATAGTGCTTGACAGGCCGCGGCGACAAAACTATCGTCGCAGCGCACGCACAATAATGCATCGTGTGCTGTACCGCAAGGCGCTTCCCGCATGGAGCGTGCTCCGGCGCCACAGGCGGAGAGTGCCGTTCTTGCTGTCGAGGAGTCCCGTGATGCCCGCTGCCACCGCACCACCCGCCGAGTTCAACTTCGCTGCCGCGCTGTTCCAGCGCCATGCGGCGCATGCCGCCAAGGTGGCCTACATCGACGACCGCGGTTCGCTCACATACGGCGATCTGGCGCGCCAAGCGCGCTGCATGGCCGCCGCGCTGCGCGCCGCCGGCGTGCATCGCGACGAACGCGTGCTGCTCGTGATGCATGACAACAACCACTGGCCGGTGAGTTTTCTCGGCTGCCTGTACGCCGGCGTGGTGCCGGTGGCGATCAACACGCTGTTGACGCCGGACGACATGGCCTACATGCTGGCGCACAGCCGCGCGCAGCTGGTGCTGACCTCCGGCGCGCTGCTGCCGGCGCTGCAAACCGCCCTGGCCGGCGCCAACCACGAGGTGCGCGAGGTGTGGGTGTCGCACCCCGGCGCGGCGCTCGCCGACGGCCAGGCCGATCTGGCGCTGCGCCTCGCAGCGGTGGATCCGATGGCGGCACCCGCCAACACGGCCGCGGACGAGCCGGCGTTCTGGTTGTATTCGTCGGGCTCCACCGGGCGGCCCAAGGGCACGGTGCACACCCACGCCAACCTGTACTGGACCGCCGAGCTGTACGGTCAGGACGTGCTCGGCCTGAACGAGACCGACGTCTGCTTCTCGGCCGCCAAGCTGTTCTTCGCCTACGGGCTCGGCAACGCGCTGACCTTTCCGCTGTGGGCCGGCGCCTCGGTGTTGCTGATGGCCGAGCGTCCGACGCCCGATGCGGTGTTCAAGCGCTGGACCGGCGCACTCGGCGTCAAGCCCACGGTCTTCTTCGGCGCGCCCACCGGCTATGCCGGCATGTTGGCCTCGCCTGCGTTGCCCCGGCGCAGCGACGTGGCGCTGCGCCTGTGCTCATCGGCCGGCGAGGCGCTGCCGAGCGAACTCGGCCAACGCTTCCAGGCACATTTCGGCTGCGAGGTGATCGATGGCATCGGCTCGACCGAGATGCTGCACATCTTCTTGTCCAACCGCCCCGGCGACGTGCACTACGGCAGCACCGGAAGGCCGGTGCCCGGCTACACCATCGAGCTGCGCGGCGACGACGGCCGGCCGGTGGCCGACGGCGAGGTCGGCGACCTCTACATCAGCGGCCCGAGCGCGGCGCTGATGTACTGGGCCAACCGCGAGAAGTCGAACGCCACGTTCCAGGGTGCGTGGACCAAGAGCGGCGACAAGTACGTGCGCAACGCCGACGGCACGTACACCTATGCCGGGCGCAGCGACGACATGCTCAAGGTGAGCGGCCAGTACGTGTCACCGTTCGAGGTGGAGGCCACGCTGGCGCAGCACCCGGCGGTGCTGGAGGCGGCGGTGATCGGCATCGCCAACGCCGAGGGGCTGACCCGGGCCAAGGCCTTCGTGGTGCTCAAGCCGGGCCACGACGCCGGCGCCGCGCTCGAAGACGAGCTGAAGACCTTCGTCAAGAATAAACTCGCGCCGCACAAGTACCCGCGCCAGATCGAGTTCCTGGCCGAGTTGCCGAAGACCGCCACCGGCAAGATCCAGCGCTTTCGGCTGCGCGAGCGCGAAGCGGCCGCCTCGCATTGAACGCGATGCAGCAACCGGTCGAATTCGTCGAGCTCCGATGGCGCGGCCGCCCCGTGCGCATCGAACTGCAGCGTGTGCTGCCGGCGCATGCGCGCCCCGACGCGCCGCTGCTGGTGTTCCTGCACGAAGGGCTGGGCTCGCTGGCGATGTGGCGCGACTTCCCCGCTGCGCTGTGCGACGCCGCCGGCGTGCACGGCCTGGTGTACTCGCGCCCGGGCTACGGCCGCTCGACGCCGCGCCATCCCGACGAGCGCTGGGACGTCGACTTCATGCACCGCCAGGCGCACGAGGTGCTGCCGGCGCTGCTGGCGGCGCTGCACCTCGATGGCACGCGCCGCCCGCTGTGGCTGCTCGGGCACAGCGACGGCGGTTCCATTGCGCTGCTGCATGCGGCGCGCTATCCGAAACAGGTATCGGGCTTGGTGGTCATGGCGCCACACCTCTATGTTGAGCCCAAGGCCTTGCACGCGATCGAACAATCGCTGCTCGACTTCGAGTTCACCAATCTGCGCGGCCGCCTGGCGCGCCATCACGCCGACGTCGATTCGGCGTTCCGAGGCTGGAACGACATCTGGCTACACGGGCCGTTCATGCGCTGGAACATCGAAAGGGAGATCGAAGGCATCACCTGCCCGCTGCTTGCCATGCAGGGCATCGATGACGAATACGGCACGCTCGACCAGATCCACGCCATCGCACGCCGGCTGCCGCAGACGCGGCTGGTCGAGATCCCCCGGTGCGGCCACTCGCCGCACCGTGACCAGCCCGCGCGCGTGATCGACGAGGTGGCGCGCTTCCTCGCCGTTCACGCGAGCGCCGGGCAACCACAACACCAACCCACGGCCTGAAGGCCCCACCACAGGAGACACCACGATGACACGCAACAAACCCCTGCGCTGGGCTGCGCTGATGGCCGGCGCGACCGCGGCGCTGATCAGCGCCAGTGCCACCGCCCAATCAACAAAGCTCAAGGTCGGCCTGATGCTGCCCTACACCGGCACCTTCGCCGCGCTCGGCGTGGCGATCGAAAACGGCTTTCGCCTCCACCTCGACGAGCAAGGTGGCAAGCTCGGCGGGCGTGAGATCGAGTTCGTCAAGGTCGACGACGAGTCCGATCCGGCCAAGGCCACCGACAACGTGAACAAGCTGATCAAACGCGACAACGTCGACGTGATCGTCGGCACCGTGCACTCCGGCGTGGCCATGGCGATGGCGCGCGCCGCCAAGGACAGCGGCACCTTGCTGATCGTGCCCAATGCCGGCGCCGGCGCCGTCACCGGGCCGATGTGCGCGCCCAACATCTTCCGCAGCTCGTTCACCAACTGGCAGCCCGGTTATGCCACCGGCGAGGCGGTGGCCAAGCGCGGCCACAAGAAGGTGGCGACCATCACCTGGAAATACGCCGCCGGCGACGAGATGGTGGCCGGCTTCAAGGAGGCGTTCGAGAAGTCCGGCGGCCAGGTGGTCAAAGAGCTCAACCTGCCGTTTCCCAACGTCGAGTTCCAGGCGCTGCTGACCGACATCGCGGCCACCAAGCCCGACGCGGTGTTTGCCTTCTTCGCCGGCGGCGGGGCGGTGAAGTTCGTCAAGGACTACGCGGCCGCCGGCTTGAAGAAGAACATCCCGCTGTACGGCACCGGCTTCCTCACCGACGGCACGCTCGAGGCCCAGGGCGCCGACGCCGACGGCCTGCTCACTGCGCTGCACTACGGCGATGCCCTCGGCACGCCGCGCGACAACGCGTTCCGCCTCGCCTATGCCAAGACCTACAAGCTGCAGCCCGACGTCTATGCCGTGCAGGGCTACGACGCGGCGCAGATGCTCGGCATCGGCCTGGCTGCGGTGAAAGGCGACGTGAGCAAGAAGAAAGAGTTCGCCGCCGCGCTGGAGAAGGCCAAGATCGACAGCCCGCGCGGCCCGTTCACGATCTCCAAGTCGCACAACCCGGTGCAGGACATGTACCTGCGCCAGGTGTCGGGCAAGGAGAACAAGGTGATCGGCGTGGCGAGCAAGTCGCTGGCCGATCCGGGCCGCGGTTGCAGAATGTGAGTGGGTCGCCCCCGGCCGCCTGGCGGCCGCCCCCCGAGGGGGCTCGCTGCGCGTCCGGGCAACCCGTACGCGCAGCGCCCGGCCCTCACGGCCTCTCCCCTGGCCGCTTCGCGGCCTGTCCCGAGGGACGAAGACTTTCAGAGTTGGCGCAGTGACGCTCGAGACCTTTCTCGTCCAGGGCCTCAACAGCCTGCAATACGGGCTGTTGTTGTTCCTGGTCGCCTCGGGACTGACGCTGATCTTCGGGATCATGGGCGTCATCAACCTGGCGCACGGCAGCTTCTACATGATCGGCGCCTACATGGCTTATGCGCTGGCGCCGATCGTCGGCACCACGGTGGGTGGCGGCTTCTTCACCACGCTGTTGGTCGGCTTGGTGCTGGCGGTGCTGTTGGGCTACGTGCTGGAGTGGGCGTTTTTCAGTTTCCTCTACGAGCGCGAGCACCTGCAGCAGGTGTTGATGACCTACGGCCTGATCCTGGTGTTCGAGGAGTTGCGCAGCATCCTGGTGGGCGACGACGTGCACGGCGTGGCACCGCCGCCGTGGTTGAGCGGCTCGCTGCCGCTGGGCGACCTGATGACCTATCCGGTGTATCGCCTCTTCATCTCCGGCGTGTGCCTGCTGCTGGCGGCCGGCATGTGGTTCGTGCTGACGCGCACGCGCCTGGGCATGACGATCCGTGCCGGCGCCACCAACCGCGAGATGGTGCAGTCGCTCGGCATCGACATCCACTTCCTGTATCGCGTGGTGTTCGCCGCCGGCGTCGCAGTGGCGGTGTTCGCCGGCATGGTGGCGGCTCCGGTGTCGAGCGTGTATCCCGGCATGGGCAACCAGGTGCTGATCATCTGCTTCGTCGTCGTCGTGATCGGCGGCATCGGCTCGATCCGCGGCGCGCTGCTGGCCGCACTCCTGATCGGCTTCGTCGACACCTTCGGCAAGGTGATCTTCCCGCACGCCGCCGGCGTGCTGGTCTACGTGCTGATGGCGCTCATCCTGCTGTGGAAGCCCAGCGGTCTGTTCAAGGCGGGATGACGATGAACGGGCGCCTCGCTTCCGTCGCGATCGGTGTCGTCGCGCTCGCCTTGTGGCCGCTCGCCACCGGCAGCTTCGGCGTCGACTTCGTCGCCAAGACGATGATCTACGCCATCCTGGCGCTCAGCCTCGAGCTGCTGGTGGGCACCACCGGACTGGTGTGCTTCGGCCAGGCGGCGTTTTTCGGGCTGGCCGGCTATGTCGCGGTGATGCTGTCGCCGCAGGCCGACGCAGCGTCGCTGCTGTGGCTGCTGCCGGCATCGGTGGCAATCGCCGGGGCGTATGCGCTCTTCATGGGCGCGCTGTCGCTGCGCACCCAGGGCGTCTACTTCATCATGGTGACGCTGGCGTTCGCGCAGATGGCCTACTACGTCATCCACGACACGCCGCTCGGCGGCGGCACCGACGGCATCTACCTGTACGTGAAGCCGGTGCTCGCGCTCGGCGGCGCCACGCTGATCGATCTCGACCAGCCGCTGGTGATGTACTACTTCGTGCTGGCGAGCCTGGTGGCGGTGTTCACCTTCCTCGCACTGCTGCTGCGCTCGCGCTTCGGCCGCGCGCTGGCCGGCATCAAGGCCAACGAGGTGCGCATGCGTGCCGCCGGCTTCTCCACCTACCCATACAAGCTCGCCGCGTTCGCGCTCTCGGGCGCGATCGCCGGCCTCGCCGGATTCCTGTTCGCGGTCAAGGACGGCTTCGTCAACCCCGAGCTGCTGAGCTGGCACCTGTCGGGCGCGGTGCTGATCATGATCATCCTCGGTGGCCTGGGACACCTGCGCGGCGCGGTGATCGGCGCCTTCGCGTACGCGCTGCTGCAGGAGCTGTTCAAGTCGGAGGCGATCTTCGGCGCGTTCGCCAAGCACTGGCTGCTCGGCATGGGGCTGACGATCATCGCGTGCGTCGCGCTGCTGCCGCGCGGCCTGATCGGCATCGCCGATCGGCTGAAGGCGCGGCGGCGGCCGGCCCAACCGGTGGAAGCGACATGAGTCGCCGGGCCGCTCCCAAGGCGAATGCCGGAGCGCGCAGCGCGGAGGATGCCCAATGAGCCCCGCCCGGCCGCCCGAAGGGGCTCATTCCCTCTCGGAGGGAAAGGCGCGAAGTGCCAAGGGTGCATCAGTGAGTTCCACCGTGCTGCGCGCGCGCGAGGTCACGCGCCGTTTCGGCGGCCTGGTGGCGGTAGATCGTGTGTCGATCGATCTCCAGCTCGGCCAGGTGCACGCGGTGATCGGCACCAACGGCGCCGGCAAGTCCACGCTGATCAACGTGTTGTCGGGCGAATTGCCCGCCACCGGCGGCACGGTGGAGTTGCGCGGCCAGGACATCACGCGCTGGCCTCAGCCCAGGCGCGCACGCGCCGGCGTTGGCCGGAGCTACCAGCGCACCACGGTGTTCCCACATTTCACCGTGCTGGAGAACTGCCGCCTCGCCGCACAGGCGCACCATCAGCAGCCGTGGGCGATCTGGTCGAGCGCCGGCACGTGCGCGGTGGCCGTGCCCGCGGCGCGCGATGCGGCGTCACGCGCCGGCCTCGCCGATGTGCTCGATCGCCCTGCGGCCGCGTTGTCGCACGGCCAGCGGCGCCAGCTCGAGATCGCCATGTGCCTGGCCACCGCGCCCGAGGTGCTGCTGCTCGACGAGCCGCTCGCCGGCATGGGCGCCGAGGAAACCGAGCGCATGCTGGCGCTGCTCGGCGAGCTGAAGGCCGGCCACGCGATCGCGCTGGTCGAGCACGACATGGACGCGGTGTTCCGGGTGGCCGACGTGATCACCGTGATGGTCAACGGCGCGGTGCTGGCCAGCGGAACGCCGCAGGCGGTGCGCGCCAACCCGGACGTGCAGGCGGCCTACCTCGGGGTCGAAGAAACGTGAGTGCCGAGCTGCTGATCGACGCGCAGGACCTGCACGCCTGGTACGAGTCGAGCCACGTGCTGCACGGCGTGGGCCTGCGCGTGGCGCGCGGCCAGACCGTGGGCCTGCTCGGGCGCAACGGCATGGGCAAGACCACGCTGATCCGCACGCTGCTCGGCCATGTGGCGCGTCGCTCGGGCCGCATCGCGATCGGCGGCCGGGATCTCTCTCACGCGCGGCCCCACGAGGTGGCGCGCGCCGGCATCGGCTATGTACCCGAGGGCCGCGGCGTGTTCCCCAACCTGAGCGTGCGCGAGAACCTCGTGATGGCGGCGCGCCCCGGCCGCGACGGCCGCAGCGACTGGACGCTCGAGCGCGTGCTGCAGACCTTTCCGCGCCTGGCCGAACGCCTGCATCATCTGGGCGGCCAGTTGTCCGGCGGCGAGCAGCAGATGTTGTCGATCGGCCGTGTGCTGATGACGCACCCCGACGTGGTGATCCTCGACGAGGCCACCGAAGGGCTGGCGCCGCTGATCGTGGCCGAGATCTGGCGCGTGATCGCGCGCATCCGCGAGGCCGGCATCGCCACCTTGATCGTCGACCGCGACTACCGCAAGGTGGCCACGCATGCCGACTCGCTGGTAGTGCTGCAGAAAGGCCAGATCGTGATCCAGGGCGATGCCGCGGCATTGCGCGACAGCCCCGAGCTCGGCCGCTACCTCGGCGTTTAGACGCACTTGTTGGAGACTCCGATGACCATCGCGCTGTTTGGCGATCCTTCCGCCCTGGCCCCCGCACTGACGCAACGCGTCGCGCGCAGCGACGGCAGCTTCGTGCTCAGGCATCCCGAGCCGCTGCGCTCGCATGCGCGCTGCGTCGGTGAGTGGCTCGAGCAATGGGCCGCCAGGACGCCCGCCGCACCGTTCTTGGCCGAGCGCGACGCCGCCGGCGGTTGGCGCCGCTTGAGCTACGCGCAGGTGCGCGAGCAGGCGGGCCGCATCGGCCAGGCGCTGCTCGACATGCAGCTGCCGGCGGGCAAGCCCGTGGTCGTGCTGTCGGACAACTCGGTCGACCACGCGCTGCTCGCGCTCGCCTGCCAGCACATCGGCCGGCCGCTGTGCACGGTGTCGAGCGCCTACTGCCGCCTGACCAAAGACACCGGCAAGATCCGCGGCATCCTCGAAACGCTCGATCCGGCGCTGGTCTACGCCGCCGAGCCGGGTGTGTACGGCGCGGCCATCCGGGCCTGGGGCGGGCAAACGCCGGTGGTGTTCAGCGACCATGCGGGGCAGTTCGAAGGCGCGCTGCGCTTCGAGCAACTGCTCGATGTGCGAGAGACGTCCGCGGTGCAGCGCGCGTTCGAGGCGATCCGCCCCGACGACACGGCCAAGCTGCTGCTCACCAGCGGCTCCACCGGCACGCCGAAAGTGGCCATCAACACGCACCGCATGCTCACCGCCAACCAGCAACAGATGAAGCAGGTGTGGCCGTTTCTTGAACACCATCCGCTGCACCTGCTCGACTGGCTGCCGTGGAGCCACACCTTCGGCGCGAACCACAACTTCAACATGGTGCTGGCGCACGGCGGCAGCCTGGCCATCGACGAGGGCCGGCCCGCGCCGGGGCTGATCGACAAGACGGTGCGCAACCTGCGCGACGTGAAACCCAACTTCTATTTCAACGTGCCGCGCGGCTTCGACATGCTGCTGCCGTTCCTGGAGAACGACGAAGGCTTCGCGCGCGACTTCTTCGAGCGGCTCGAAGGCGTGTTCTACGCCGGCGCGGCGCTGCCGCAGAGCTCGTGGGAGCGCCTCGAGGCCGTGGCGCGCCGCGTGCGCGAACGCCCGCTGTGGTTCACCTCGTCGTGGGGCGCCACCGAGACGGCGCCGGCCAACACCAGCGTGCACTGGCACATTCAACGCGCCGGCTGTATCGGCGCCCCGCTGCCCGGCGTGGAACTGAAGTTCGTGCCCAACGGCGGCAAGCTCGAGATGCGAGTGAAAGGGCCCAACGTGTTCCCGGGCTACCGCAACGCTCCTGAGCTGACGGCCAAGGCCTTCGACGACGAAGGCTTCTACCTGATCGGCGACGCCGGCCGTCTGGTCGATGCCGCGCGCCCCGAGCTCGGCGTGGCCTTCGATGGCCGCGTGGCCGAGGACTTCAAGCTCGGCAGCGGCACCTGGGTGTCGGTGGGCACGTTGCGCCTGCGTGCGATCAGCGCTTTCAGCCCGCTGGCGGCCGACGTGGTGGTGGCCGGCCACGATCGCGAGGAAATCGGCCTGCTGGTCTTCCCGTCGCCGCAGGCGGCAGGGATGTCGGCCGAGCAGAAGACGGCCGTGCTGCGCGAAGGCCTGGCCGCCATGCGCGCCGGCGGGGGCGGCTCTTCGCAGGTACCGACGCGGGCAATGCTGCTGGCCGAACCGCCCAACGCCGACGCCGGCGAGATCACCGACAAGGGCTATCTCAACCAGCGCCGGGTTCTCGAGCGGCGCGCCGCCGACGTGACGGCGCTCTATGCGGACGGCGACGCGCGTGTGGTGCGGGCCTGAAACGTCAGTCGACGCTCGAAGGCACGACCATCGGCACCTTCACGCCCTCGGTCGACACCATCACGTCGCGTCGCACCTCGGTGCCGCCGAAGTCGCCCGCCAGCGTGTAGCGACCCGGCGGCACATCCAGCAGCAGCCAGGGGCCGGCGTCCGGGATCTCGGCCAACACCTCACCGCGCTGGATCAACCTGAGCCGATCTGCCACGTAGTAGTTGCCGCCGCGGCCGCTGATCTCCACGCGCAACGGATAACGCGACTGGATGCGCTTGATCGCATCGGCCTGGTCGAGATCGACCCCGCCGTTGATCACCTGGATGCCGCCGTAGTTCTGCGGCGCCGGCGGCACGGCCATCTCGGACTCCTGGGCCCGGACCGCGACGCACGCGAGCGCCGCGCACGTTGCGAGCGCGGCCACAAGGTTGTTTCTCGAGTTCATCGGCAAACCTCCGTTGCATGACTGGCGAAGCGTCAGGTTAGCGTGCCGGCCCGGGCGGCGCCTGTCAGCCGATCGGAAATCGGCTGTCGGACGCGCCCTGCAGCTGCGCCGCGTCGGCCTCGTCTGACAGCCCGACGCGCCGGCGACCGATCGTGCACGCGGCACATGGGGCACACGCTGCTCGTTACCCAATTGCCGACCACAGCGAGGATTCCCGATGCCAGCCGATGCCAAGCCCGCGGAGCAGCGCCTGCAACTCGACCCGCAAGCGCTTGAAGCCGCCAAGAGCCACAGCGACGAGGGCGTCGTCACGCCCGCATACGGCCCGTGGCGCGACGACATCGTGCGGCTGCTCAACGACGCGCTGGCCACTGAACTGACCTGCGTGCTGCGCTACCGCCGCCACCACTTCACCGCGCACGGGCGCGACTCGCCGAAGATCGCCGAGGAGTTTCTGGTGCACGCCAACGAGGAACTGGCGCACGCGGACCAGATTGCCGAGCGGATCGTGCAGCTCGGCGGCGAACCCGACTTCCAGCCCGCCACGCTGCAGAAACGCAGCCACTCGGACTACGACGAGTCGCAAGACCTGAACGACATGATCCGCACCAACCTGATCGCCGAGCGCGTGGCCATCGAGGCCTATCGGCAGATGGTGGCGCTGATCGGCGACAAGGATCCGACCACGCGTCGTCTGCTGGAGCAGATCCTCGCCGTCGAGGAGGAACACGCCGACGAGTTGCGCGACTGGATGGCTGGTTGAGCGCAAGGGGACAGCAGGCGGCGCAACGCGCCGCCCGGTTCGAATCATCTTCTTCTGGCACGTTGCAGCCAGTCGTCGCCGGGCGGCTGCGCATCGGGCGCGCGCAGCAGAACCATCATGCGGATCGCCGCCTCGCGCTGCTCGTAGTAGCCGGCCAGCACCAACGTCTGCGCGAAGCCGAGCGTGCGATAGAAATGCAGCGCCGGCCGGTTGGTGGCGCGCAGTTCGAGGTGCACCGACACCATGCCGGCGACACGGGCCGACTCCAGGAGCCACTGCATGATCTGGCGCGCCACGCCCTGGCGCTGGTGCGACGGCCGCACCGCCAGCAGCGTGAGGTGCGCATGTTCGTCGTCAAACTGCATCACGCCGAATCCCACGGTGCCGCTGCGGCCACAGGCCACCAGCGCCAGGGTGTCGCGCCGGCCGATCAGACGGCGCACGCGGTCGGCGCGATAGCGCCAACCCAGCCCCGACTCGATCAGGTCGCGCGACATCTGCGCGATCGTCTCCGCATCGGCCGCATCGGCCAGGCGCAGGGTCACGGCTTCGGTCGTCATGTCACCCGAAGCCGCCGCTGTGCCCAGCAACCACGAAGGGGCTCCTTCGGAGCCGGGGGTGGCGAACGAAGCGAGTCTGGGCGCGGACTCATGCGACGGATTCTGCCAAAACGGCCGTCGGGCCGTTTGGCCGGGGCTCGACGACGAAACACCGGTCGAGACCACGAGCGCGACACGGCATCTGACCTCGGACGTAGCGGTGGCGGCCGACGGCCGCTGCAACAATCCGCCGCCATGGATCATCCCTTCGACATCGCCTGCGCACTCGTATCGGCCGGCCAGGGCCGCTACAACGGACAAGCGCCCGCCGCCTACTGGAACATGGCTGGACCGTTCGGCGGCACCACCGCCGCCGTGCTGCTGAAGGCCGCCATGCTCGAGCAGCCCGGCGGCGTCGAGCCGGTTGCGCTCACGGTCAACTACTGCGCGGCGCTCGTCGCGGGCGAGTTCCAGATCGAAGTGCGCGAGGTGCGCAGCGGCAAGTCGGTGCGCCACGTGTCGATGGAGCTGACGCAAGGCGGCACCATCGCCGCGACCGCAAGCCTAGTCTGCGCGTGGCGGCGCGAGACCTGGGCCCACCAGCCGGCGAAGATGCCTGATGCGCCGCCGCCCGACGCGCTGCCGCCGATGGACACCGGCACTCGCCTCCCATGGCTGCAGCGCTACGAGTTCCGTTTCGTGCGCGGTGCGATGCAACTGCAGGCGCAACCGTTCGCCGCGCCGCAGCCCGCGCATTCGCTGTTGTGGGTGGCCGACCACCCGCGACGGCCGCTCGACCATCTGTCGCTGGCGGCGCTGTGCGACGTGTTCTTCGTGCGCGTGTTCCAGGTGCGGGGCACGCTGGTGCCGGCAGGCACCGTGACGATGACGGTGCACTTCCACGCCTCGGCCGAGGAGATTGCCGCGCAGGGCGACGAGCCGGTGCTCGGCGTGGCCGATGCGCAGGCCTTCGGGCGCAACTTTGGAGACCAGACGGCTCAGATCTGGTCGAAGCACGGCCGCCTGCTGGCCAGCACCACCCAGCTGGCCTGGTTCAAGGAGTGAAGGCGGTCATGGCGGCCCGCGCGCGCCGCGCGTGGCGGCCTGCGCTGTGGCGATCGGGCACCGACCGAATGGTGCGACCCTAAGCGCGCGGGCCGCCGTTGGCCGCAACGTCGCGCCCCACGACCGGCGCCTGGTCGCGCCGCGTCATCCGGTGCAGCTCATCGATGCGCTTGGAGGCTTGCGCCTTGGTCAGCGTGTCGTCGAACGGCTGACGGCTCTGTTCGCACAAGGTCTTGAGGTACGCCTTCTGGGCGCCGGTCATGGGCTCGTCGCCGCTCACCCAGTCGTCCGGGTCCTTTCGCATGTTGCCTGCATCGGCCTGCTGGATCGTGCGTTTGTCGGTCATGGCGTGCGCTCCTTTGTGCAAGGAAGGCTTGGCGTGCGCGTCGGCTGGCCGCTCGGCTCGCCGGCCGGCAGATCGGGTTCGTCGACGAACTCCGGTTCTTCGCTGCGCGGGTCTTCCGGCCACTGGCCCGGCGGCGACGGTGCCGGCGCAGGCGGGCGCCCGGGGTCACGGGGCGGGTCGGGGACGGTGGTCACGGCAAGCTGAGGGCTGTGTCGGGAAAGGCGGCAACCGCTGTGCCCGCGATGGGGAACGGTGCTTGCTGATGCCGCATACCATGCGCCTGCATTCCATCGCCGAGTGGTGGGGCCTCGTGAAAGCCGCGGCCGGCGCCTGGGTGCGCGACTATGCCCCGAGCATGGGCGCCGCGCTGTCGTACTACACAGTGTTCTCGCTCGCACCCATGCTGCTGATCGTGGTGTCGGTGACCGGCCTGGTGTTCGGCGAGGAGGCGGCGCGCGGCGAGGTGTTCGAGCAGATCGCCGGGCTGGTGGGCACCGAGTCGGCACGGGCCATCGAACAGATGCTCAACAGCCTGCGCGAGCCCGAGCGCGGGGTGCTCGGCACGGTGGTGGGCGTGGTCACACTGCTGATCGGCGCCACCACGGTGTTCGGCGAACTGCAGGATGACCTCGATCGCATCTGGCGCGCGCCGGCGCGCGAGGGCACCAGCGGCTTGTGGGGCCTGCTGCGCGCGCGCCTGCTGTCGTTCGGCATGATCCTCGGCATCGCGTTCCTGCTGATGGTCTCGCTCGTGCTCAGCGCGGCGATCGCCGCGCTCGGCAAGTGGTGGGGCGGCGTGTTCGGCGAATGGGAGTTGTTGCTGCAAGCGGTGAACCAGCTGGTGGGCCTGTTCATGACCACCGCGGTGTTCGCGCTCATCTACAAGCTAATGCCGCGCGTGAAGGTGCGCTGGCACGACGTGTGGATGGGCGCGGTGGCCACCGCGGTGCTGTTCAGCGTCGGCAAGTTCCTGATCGGCCTGTACATTGGCAAGACCGGCATCGCGTCGGGCTTCGGCGCCGCGGGATCGATCGCCGTGGTGTTCCTGTGGGTGTACTACTCGGCGCAGATTTTCCTGCTCGGCGCCGAGTTCACCTGGGTGTACGCCAAGACCTTCGGCTCGATGCGTTCGCTCGGCGGCAACGAACCCGCGCCGCGGCAACCATCGGCACGCGGGCGCGAGACCTACCATGCCGCCTGAACACAAGAACCACAAGACCGCCCTGCACCGCTACCTCGCGCTGTGCTGCGATTTCGACGGCACGATCGCGCACGACGGCGTTGTTTCCGACGCGATGGTGGGCGCGCTCGAGCGCGTGGCCGCCAGCGGCCGCCGCCTGCTGCTGGTGACCGGGCGCGAGCTCGACGATCTGCGGCGCGTCTTCGCGCGCCTGGATGTGTTCGACCGCGTGGTGGCGGAAAACGGCGCGCTGCTGTTCACGCCGGCCACGTCGGAGGAGACCTTGTTGTGCGATGCACCGTCGCAGGCTCTCGTGCACGAGCTGCGACGGCGCCATGTGGAGCCGCTGTCGGTCGGGCGTGCCATCGTCGCCACGTGGGAGCCGCACGACACCACGGTGCTGGAGGCGCTGCGCGAACTGGGGCTCGAGCTGAGCGTGGTGTTCAACAAGGGCGCGGTGATGGTGCTGCCGTCGGGCGTCAACAAGGCCAGCGGGCTCGATGCCGCGTTGAAGTCGCTCGAGCTGTCGCGCCACAACGCGATCGGCGTGGGCGACGCCGAGAACGACCACGCCCTGCTGGCGCGCTGCCAGGTGGCCGTGGCGGTGGCCAATGCGTTGCCGGCGCTCAAGGAGGCTGCCGACATCGTCACGCAGGGCCGCCGCGATGCCGGCGTGCGCGAGCTGATCGACGAGCTGCTGGCCGACGATCTGGCGGGCCGTGCGCGCCTGTCCGCGCGCCACGAGATCGTGCTGGGCCACGTCAGCGACGATGCGCCGCTGCGTGTCAACCCGCTGCATGCGTCGCTGCTGGTGACCGGCCGCTCCGGCAGCGGCAAATCGACGGCCGCCAAGGCGGTGCTGGAGCAGTTGGCCGACAAGGAGTATTCGTTCTGCGTGATCGACCCCGAGGGCGACTATCTCGATGCGCCCCACGCGGTGGTGGTGGGCACGCAGAAGAACCCGCTGTCGCTCGACGAGGTGACGCAGGCGCTGGCCACCGGCAGCAACATCGTGTTCAACCTGCTCGGCTTGCCGCTGGAGGAAAGGCCGCGCTTCTTCGCCGCGATGGTGCCGTTGATCGAGCAGCGCCGGCTGCGCACCGGCCAGCCGCACGTGCTGGTGGTCGACGAGGCGCATCACATGCTGGGCCGCGAGCTGCCGCCGGCAATCTGCGAGCTCGGCGCGCGCCTGGACCGGGTGATCTTCGTCACCGTGCACCCTGAGGTCCTGGCGCCTGCGCTGCTGCAGCGGATCAATGGCTTGATCGTCGTTGGCGGCGAAGCCGAGCGTTCGGTGCAGGCGTTCGCGGCCGCCACCGGGCGCCGCCTGACGCTGCCCGGGCAACCGGCGCCCGAGACTGCCGCCCTGCAGCCCGGTCAAGCGCTGGTGTGGCTGGCGGCGGCCGGACCGGCGCTGCACCGGCTGCAGCTGCAGCCGAGCCGCTCGCAGCAGCGGCGCCACCACCGCAAGTACGTCGAAGGCGAGCTGCCGAACGATCGCTCGTTCCACTTCATCGGGCCCGAGGGCAAGCTCAAGCTGCGCGCGCAGAACCTGTTGGTGTTTCTGCAGATCGGCGACGGCGTCGACGACGACACGTGGCTGCACCACCTGCGCCGACACGACTACTCGGCGTGGATCGAGCGCGCCATCAAAGATCCCGAGTTGGCGGCGCAGGTGCGCCGCATCGAAGACGATCCGGCCGACGCGCAGGCGTCGCGCCGAGCCGTGCGCGAGGCGGTCGAGCGGCTCTACACGGGGCCGGCGTGACGGCGCGGGCGGCCTGTGGACATCTTTGTGGATCGATCCCAGACGCCGGCCTGAAGCCCTGGCAGGTTTTGCCGATCTCCACGGATCGTGGGCGCCGCCGGCGCCGTCGAATACCTGCCGCCGTCCGCCGCGACGGTCCGGCAAGCGCAACAATTGCAGCAATAACAGTGAGTTGACGTGACGCCCCCCATGTGGATAAGCGGGGGCCGCAGACACTCGGCGACATCCACCCAAGCAGAGGGCTGCGAGACTTGCTCGGTGCACTCCTTGCTTGCGTTGGGCGACACTCCCACCCTGGTTCCACCGTCACCTTTCACCCACCGCCATGGACGTTCGCACGCTGGTCTCGCGCTGGTTCACACGCCGCTCCGACGAGGCCCTGGTCGTGCAGGCCGAGTCGCCCACCACGTTGACGCTGCGGCACGGCCGAATGCTGACGGCGTTCGATCGGCTGTCGCGCACGATCACCCAGCAGGGCAAGGTGGTGGCGCCGTTCGGCACAATCCGCCACATCCGTGTGTTCGACGAGCCCTCCGGCGCCGGTGCGGTGGCGTGGTGGATCACGCTGCAACTCGCCGGCACCGGTTCGGTCAAGGTGGGCTCGTGCCCCGCCCGCGATCAAGCCGCGCAGCTGGCAGGCCAGATCAGCACGGTGACGGGCGCGCCGGTGCTGTTCGGGCACCCGACGCTGCAATGAAAACAGCCACCTTGAAGGTGGCTGCTTGCGTCGCTGACAGCCACCCGGCGGCGGCTGGTGATCGATGAATCCTGGCGGAGTGGACGGGACTCGAACCCGCGACCCCCGGCGTGACAGGCCGGTATTCTAACCGACTGAACTACCACTCCGCTGCGCTCGACCGAAAGCGCGGCAGTATAACAGAGCGCTTCGCGCGTCAGCTCGGGGTGGCGTCGTCGGACTCGTCGTCGCGATGGCCCGACAGCTTGGCCAGCAGCTCGATCAGCATGGCGCGCTCGGCGCGGCTCAGGCGCCGTTGCAGGCTCGCTTCCATCGTCTTGGATGCCGCCTGCGCGCGCCGCGCCAACGCTTGCCCGTCGGCGCTGAGCACGATGAGCTGCGAGCGCCGGTCGGCCGGGTTGCGTTCGCGCCGCAGCCACTGCTTGTCCTGCATGCGGTCGATCAGCATGGTGAACGCCGGCGCCGACAGCCGCAGCGTGCGCGCCAGGCGCTTGGCCGGCGTGCTGCCGTTGGCCAGCAGCAGCATCAGCAGCGAGTACTCGGCCTTGCGCAGCGCGAACGGCTGCCCCACATGGCGCTCGAACAGGCCCACGGTGGTGATGTTGGCCAGCGTGACATGGAAACCCAGCACGTCGCGCAGCGTGCCGAGGTCGAGCGCGCTGTCGGCGGCGAGCACGCCTTCTGCCGCCGGCGACGGGCCGCCCTCGCCGCTCATGACTTGCGCGCCCCCAGGTAGGTGTCGATCACGCGCGAGTCGCGCGCGAGCGTGGCGGCCTCGCCCTGCAGCGCGATCGAGCCGGTCTCGAGCACGTAGCCGTGGTCCGACACCTCGAGCGCGGCGCGCGCGTTCTGCTCGATCAGCAGGATCGACACGCCGCTCTCGCGCAACTGCGCGATGGTGCGAAACACCTCGCGCACCACCAGCGGTGCGAGCCCGAGGCTCGGCTCGTCGAGCATCAGCAGCTGCGGATCAGCCATCAGCGCGCGGCCCACCGCGAGCATCTGGCGCTCGCCGCCCGACAAGGTGCCCGCCAGCTGCAGGCGCCGCTCCTTCAACCGCGGAAACAGCGCATACACCCGATCGATGGCGCTGCGCCACTGCGCCACGCCGCGGCGCATCTGGCGATAGCCGCCGAGCACGAGGTTGTCTTCCACCGGCATCGAGCCGAACAGCTCGCGCTTCTCGGGCACCAGCGCCATGCCGCGCATCACACGCTCCTCGAGCGGCACGTCGGCCAGCGAGACGCCATCGAACACGATGTGGCCGCGCGCCTGCAACAGACCCATCAGCGAATTGAGCAGCGTGGACTTGCCGGCGCCGTTGGGTCCGATCACGCTGACCACGCTGCCGCGCGTCACGCGCAGCGCCAAACCCGACAGCACCTCGGCCTTGCCGTAGCCGGCATGCAGGTCGCTGACGTCGAGCAGGATGTCGGCGGCGTTCATCGGTCGTCAATGCTCCGTGCCGAGGTATGCCGCCCGCACCGCGGGGCTGGCTTGCACCTCGGCGGGCGTGCCTTCGATCAGCTTGGTGCCGAACTCCATCACCACGATGCGATCGGTCAGGCCCATCACGAAATCCATGTCGTGCTCGACGAGCAGAATGGTGATGCCCTCGGCCTTGAGCTGGCGCAGCACGGCGGCCAGCGCCTGCTTCTCCTGGTGGCGCAGGCCTGCGGCCGGCTCGTCGAGCAGCAACAACACCGGGTCGGTGCACAACGCGCGCGCGATCTCCATCAGGCGCTGCGGTCCGAGCGGCAGGTTGCCGGCCAGCTCGTGCAGCTGCGCACCCATGCCGATGCGCACCAGCTGGCGCTCGGCCTCGGCAAAGAAGCTTCGCTCCTCCTCGCGGTCGAGCCGCAGCATTGCGCGCAGCACGCCGCTTGCGCCGCGCTGATAGGCGCCGAGCGCGACGTTCTCCAGCACCGTCATCTCCGGCAACAGCTTCACGTGCTGGAACGTGCGCGACACGCCGAGCCGGGCGATCTCCCGCGCCGGCAATCCGCCGATGGTGTGGCCGGCGAACTCGGCGCTGCCGCTCGTGAGCGGCAACGCGCCGGTCAGCAAGTTGAAGGTGGTCGACTTGCCGGCGCCGTTGGGCCCGATCAGTCCCATGATCTCGCCGGCGCGCAGCTCGAAGCTCACGTCGTTGACAGCCACCAGTCCGCCGAACTCCTTGCGCAACGCCTGCACCTTCAGCAGCACCTCGCCGGCGTGCGGACGCGCGCGCTCGGCCAGGCGCGGCGCATCGGCCCAGTCCTTCCTGCGCCGCGGCGGCGGCAGCCAGCGCTCGACCAGGCGATTGATCGCCGGCCACAGGCCGTCGGGTGCGTACTTCAGCACCAGCACGATCAAAACGCCGAACACGATCACTTCATAGTTGCCCTGCGTTCCGGTGAGCGCGGGCAGCCACACCTGCAGCTGGTCCTCGATCAGCTTGACCGCGCCAGCGCCGACGAATGCGCCCCACACCTGGCCGACGCCGCCGAGCACTGCCATGAAGAGGTACTCAATGCCGCGGTTCAGGCCGAACGGCGTCGGATTGACCGTGCGCTGGTAGTGCGCGAACAGCCAGCCCGAAATCGCGGCCAGCACCGCCGCGTAGACGAAGATCACCACCTTGTAGCGGTAGGTCGAGATGCCCATCGCCTCGGCCATCGCGGCGCCGCCCTTGAGCGCTCGGATCGCGCGCCCGGGGCGCGAGTCGAGCAGGCGCAGCGTGGCCAGTGCCGCCAGCAGCGCCACCAGCCAGATCAGCACGTACACCTTGCGCCCCTCGTGCAGGCTGATGCCGAACACCTCGAGCGAGGGGATGCCCAGCAGCCCGTCGTAGCGGCCCAGGCCCTCGACGTTGGCCATGGTGTAGCTGAGCGACAGGCCCCACGCGATGGTGGCCAGCGGCAGGTAGTGCCCCGACATGCGCAGCGTGATCGCAGCCAGTACGAGCGCGATCGCCACCGTGAGCACCACGCCCACCAGCAGCCCGAGCCAGGGCGACAGCGCGAGCTTGGTGGCGAGCACTGCGGTGCTGTAGGCGCCGACACCGACGAATGCCGCCTGTCCGAACGAGGTGAGCCCGCCGACCCCGGTGAGCAGCACCAGGCCAAGCGCGACGATGGCATACAGGCCGATCAGGTTGAGCTGCGTGATCCAGAACTCCGGCACCGGCAACAGCGGCAGTGCCAGCAGCAGCACCGCGACGGCGGCGAACACGAGCGTGCGCGGCGACGTCATGGTCACCTTGCCCCCTTGCTCGCTGCGCTCGCCCGCGTGGGAGCGTCCGCCTTCGGAGCGGCTGTGTGGCGGTCGTCTTGCTCACTCGTCATGGTGCGGGTCGCGTAGCGAGCGCCACAACAGGATCGGCAGGATCGTGGTGAACACGATCACTTCCTTGAACGCGCTGGCCCAGAACGAGCCGAACGCTTCCACCACGCCGACGCCGATGGCCCCGGCCGCCGCCAGCGGATAACTCGCCAGGCCGGCGAACACCGCGGCGACGAAGCCCTTCAGGCCGATCAGGAAGCCCGAGTCGTAGAACACCGTGGTCGACGGTCCGATCAGGAGCCCGCACAACGCGCCCATGAAGGCCGCCATGGCGAACGACAGCCGCCCGGCGCTCGACGCGCTGATGCCCATCAGGCGCGCCCCGGTGCGGTTGACCGCGGTGGCACGCAGCGCCTTGCCGCGCAGCGTGCGCTCGAAGAACAGCCACAGCAGCACGATCAGCGCGATCGATGTGCCGAAGATGATCACCGTCTGCCCGCTCAGCGTGAGCGGCCCGATCGAGAAGCGCGCATCCCAGAACGACGGGTTGCGAAAGCCCTCGGCGCCGAAGAACAGCAGGCCCAGCCCGGTGAGCGCGAAGTGCACGCCGACCGAGACGATCAGCAGCACCAGCACCGACGCATCGGCCAGCCGCTCGTAGGCCAGCCGGTACACCAGCGGACCGAGCGGCGTGACGATGCCCAGCGTGAGCGCCACCTGCGCCGCCATCGGCCAGCTGCGTGGGCTGGCCAGCAGGCACAAGACCACCAGCAGCAACGGCAACGCCAGCGTGGCGGCGGCCTCACGCAGCGCGCGACGCGGCTGGCCGTGGCGCAGCGCGCGCGTGGCGTCGATCGCGGCGGCCACCAGCGCTGCCACCAGCAGCAGCCACAGGGTGCCCGGCAAGTCGCCATAACGCTGCCACATCGAGCCGACCGGGTTGCCCTGCTGCAGCATCGCGAAGGTGAGCGCGCCGAAGGCCACGAACTCGCCTTGCGGGATGAAGATGACACGCGTCACCGCGAACAGCAGCACGGTGGCGAGCGCCAACAGCGCGTAGATCGCGCCGTTGCTGACGCCGTCGAGCGTCAGGATGCTGGCAATGGTGAAGTCCACGTCGGTGTTGCGTTGCGTGCGGCCACAAGCCTGCGCCGCGCGCCAAGGCGACGCGCGGCCAGCCGGCTGTCCGGCCCTTACTGCTCGATCTTCCAGTCGCCGTTGACCACCTTGAGCATCACCGGCGTCTCGACGGTGAAGCCCCAGTGGTTGTCCTTGCTGTAGGTGAGCACGCCATGCGCCAGCACCGTGCGGCCCATGCCTTCGATGGCATCACGCAGCGCGGCGCGGAACTCCGGCGTGCCGGGCTTGGCCTTGGCCTTGGCCACTGGCACCGTCTTCTCGAGCACGACGATCGCGTCGTAGGCGTGGCCGGCAAACTGGTTGCGCGAGCCCGGGCCGTAGGCTTTCTCGTACTTGTTGACGAAGTCCTGCGCCACTTTCTTGGAGGGATGGTTGTCGCTCAACTGCTCGGGCACCAGCGCCGGGCCGCTGACGACGAAGCCGCCTTCGACGTCCTTGCCGCCGATGCGCATCAGGTCGCGCGTGGCAGCGGCGTGGGTCTGGTAGATCTTGCCCTTGTAGCCGCGCTCGACCACGCCCTTGTGCGGCATCGCGGCGCCGGAGCCCGAGGCGACGATCAGGATCGCATCGGGGTTGGCCGACACCAGTTTCAGCGCCTGGCCGGTCACCGACGTGTCGGGCCGCGCGAAGCGCTCCACCGCGGTGATCTGCGGGCCGTTGAGCTTGGCCGTCTCGGCGCGAAAATCGTTGAGCCAGGTCTCGCCGTACGCATCGGTGTAGCCGAGGAAGCCGACCGTCTTGATGCCCTGCTTCTTCATGTGCTCGATCACCGCGTGCGCCATCACCGCGTTGCCCTGCGGCAGGCGGAACGCCCAGGTGTCCTTGCCGGCCTGCAGCACCGCCGGCGAGAACATCAGCTGCACGGTCTTGGACTCGGCCACCGTCTCCGACATCGCCACCGCGTTCACGGTGACCGACGAGCCCATCACGATGTCGACCTTGTCCTCGGTGACGAACTTGCGTGCGTTCTGCACCGCGCGCGTGGGGTCGCTGGCGTCGTCGAGCAGGATCACCTTCAGCTTCTCGCCGGCCACGCTGTCGGGCCACAGCTTGATGTAGTTCTGCATCGGAATGCCGAGGCCGTTGGCCGGCCCGGTCAGCGGCAGGCTGATGCCGACGGTGATGTCGGCCAGCGCGGATGCGGATGCACCGAGCGCGATGGCCGCGGCGAGCAGTTTGCGGACGAATGTCATTGTTGCGGTCTCCTGGTGGTCGCTTGGAGGGGCCTCGCGGACCCTAGATGCAGAGGGCCTTGATGTCCTCGGGGATCGGGATCGAGCGGATGCGCTCGGGGTTCTCGGGATCGCGGATCACGAACGTGCGCACCTCGGTGCCCTCGCACAACAGGTCGTTGCCCCGCTTGATGACATGGCGGTGGCGGAACACCTTCACCGCCCACTCCTCCACGCTGGTGTGCACTTCGATCGTTTCGCCGTAAGTGGCCGCCTTGAGGAACCGCGTGTGGATCTCCAGCAGCGGTGTGCCGACGATGCCGCGCGTCTTGGCCAGCTCGCGCCACGGCGGCACGCCGCAACTCATGAAGAACGCCAGCGACGACTCGTCCATCCAGCGCGAGAAGTTGGGAAAGAACACGATGCCGGCCGGATCGCAGTCGCCGAACTGCACCTGCACGCGATGCACGTGGACCTTGCTCATGTCAGCGCCGCGCGGCCGCCCGAAGGCGCTGACGCACCCCCTCGGGGGGCAGCGAACGAAGTGAGCGTGGGGCTGTCATCAGCGCCACCCGGCCGCCTGAAGGCGCTGACGTCCCCCTCGGTGGGCAACCCAACGAGATCAGCGTGCAGGCAGTCACTTGCGTGCCCTCGCCTCGATCACGAACGGATCGGCGCTGCCTCCCTCGTACAGCGCGTCCACCAGCGAGGCCCGGTGCTTCAGCACGGCGCGCTGGTTGATCGAGTTCTTGTCGGTCAGCTCGCCGTGGTCGATCGACGGCGGCTCGGCCAGCACGTGGATGCGCTCGAGCCGGCTCGCGCTGCCGGTGCTCTGCGCGGCCAGCCGGTCGAGCATGTCCTGGAAAAACGCGCGCACGCTCGGGTGGTGCAGCACCTGCGGTGCCGGCACGCTGTCGGCACAGCCGGCCAGGCGGCGGCAGGCGTCCAGGCGCGGAAACACCAGCGCCCCGATGCTGTCGCGATTGATGCCGGTGATCACGGCGTCCTGCACGCACGGATCGCCCGCCTCGATGATGCGCGCGCGCAGCGGCCCCACGCTGACGAAGGTGCCGGTGGAGAGCTTGAAGTCCTCGGCCGTGCGGCCGTCGAACAGCAAGCCGCGCTGCGGGTCCTTGGGGTCGACCCAGCACACCGCGTCGCCGGTGCGGTAGAAGCCCTCTTCGTCGAACGCCTCGCGCGTCTGCTGCGGCGCGCGCCAGTAGCCCGGCATCACGTTGGGGCCGCGGAAGCGGATCTCGGTCTTGTCGCCTTCGGGCACCAGCTTCACCTCGACGCCCGGCACCGGCAGGCCGATGTGGCCCGAGCTCGTGTCGGGGCCGACGGCGAACGTGCACGACGGGGCAGTCTCGGTCATGCCGAGGCCGGTGATGATGCGCAGCCGCTCGCCGATGGTGGCCACGCCGTGCGCGTCGAGTTGCTCCCACACCGCCTGGCTCAGGCCGGCGCCGGCGAACATGAACGCCCTGCAGCGCGCGAACAGCCTGCGCCGCAGCTGCTCATCGGTGTCCATCGCGCGCGCGATCTCCTCGAAACCCTTGGGCACGTTGAAATACACGGTGGGCGAGATCTCGCGCAGGTTGCGCAGCGTCTCGGCAATGCCGCCCGGCGTGGGCTTGCCGTCGTCGATGTACAGCGTGCCGCCATTGGCCAGCGTGATGCCCACGTTGTGGTTGCCGCCGAAGGTGTGGTTCCACGGCAGCCAGTCCACCAGCACCGGCGGCTCCTCGGCGAGAAAGCGCATGCACTGGCGCAGCATCTGCTGGTTGGCGCACCACATGCGGTGCGTGTTGATCACGCCCTTGGGCTCCTTGGTGGAGCCCGAGGTGAACAGGAACTTGGCGATCGTGTCGGCGCCCACCGCGGCGTGCGCGGCGTGCAGCGCGGCACCCGGCTTGGCTTCGAGCAGGCTGGCAAACGTGGACACGCGGCGCTCCGGCAACTCGCCGCGCGTGAGCACCACGGGCGTATCGGCCGGCACGGCGGCTTCGATCGCCTTGGCGTAGCTCGCATCGCTGGCGAACACCAAACCGGGTGTCACCGTGCCCAGGATGTGCTTCAGCTTGGCGTGATCCTTCGACACCAGCGAGTACGCCGGCGACACCGGCACGTACGGCACGCCGGCCCACAGGGCGCCCATGGCCAGCGTCAGGTGCTCGAGGCTGTTCTCCGACAGGATCGCCAGCGGCCGTTCGACCGACAGGCCGCGATCGAGCAGCACTTGGCCGACGGCCATTGCCCGCTCGAGCATCTGCGCATAGGTGATGCGCTGCCACGCGCCGCCGGCCTCGCGGCGCGCGACGAACGTACGGTCGGGCACTTCGCGTGCCCAACGCTCGAGATGGTCGGTCAGGCGCGGCGGGTACGGTCCGAGCGGCTCGGTGGAACGAAGCACCGTCGCGCCGTCGGCGCGTGTCTCGATCGAGGCCTCCAGACAGCCGCCGACCGACGCGTGACGCACCGCCGCTCGCACGGTCATGTGCGCCCCCTGCAGCCTGCGGCTGCTCCCCCCGCGGGGGGCTGATCGCCTTCGGGCGGCCGTGCGGCGATCGACCGTGTCTGCCCCCTGCAGCCTGCGGCTGCTCCCCCCGCGGGGGGCTGATCGCCTTCGGGCGGCCGTGCGGCGATCACTTCTTGACCACCTTGCCGGCGCGCTTGTCCAGGAACGCGCGCAGCCGATCCTTGGCCTCGGGCGTGCTCTCGGCCACCGCCGCCATCAGCGACTCGGTGAACAGGCCCTCGCCCATGGACTGGTCAGCGATGCGCGGCAACCCGTGCATCACCGCGTAGTTCGACATCGGCGCGTTGCCGGCGATGCGCTCGGCCAGCTCGATGGCCTTGGCCAGCGCCTCACCGGCAGGCACCACGTACTGCGACAGCCCGGCGTGCAGGCCTTCCTGCGCGTCGTACACGCGGCCGGTCATCATCAGGTCGGTGACGCGCGCCACGCCCATCAGCCGCGTGATGCGCACCGAGCCGCCGCCGCCAAGGAAGATGCCGCGCTGGCCTTCGGGCAGGCCGTAGTACGCGGTTTCATCGGCCACGCGCACGTGGCACGACGACGCGAGCTCGAGTCCGCCGCCCACCACCGCGCCGTGCAGCGCCGCCACGACCGGCACGCCGCCGAACTGCAGCTGTTCGAACGCTGCGTGCCACATGCGCGAGTGCAGCACGCCGGCGGCGGCATCGCGATCCACCAGCTCCGACAGGTCGAGCCCGGCGCAGAAGTGATCGCCCTCGCCGCTCATCACGACCGCGCGCGTGGCCTTGGGCAGGTTGACGAAACAGCTGTGCAGTTGCTGAATCAGCGTGTCGCTTAATGCGTTGCGCTTGGCGGGCCGGTTCAACCGCACGTGGGTCACCGCGTCGGCGTGCGACACCGCCAGCAGATCGAACTGGGCCAGGATTCCGGAGGCGGACGTGAACGACAGCGGCATGGCAGCGGACCTTGTGACGACGCTTAAGATAGTTCATGATGTTAACTTAATGATCAGGAAAAACCCGGATCCGGTTTACCGGAATGACTGCGGAAGCACGGATCCGGCGCTCGATCTGCCGGCATCTATATACTTATTCATGTGAACTAAAAAGGGCACAGCATGGACACCACGTCGCTGATCGCCATCGACACCCACACGCATGCCGAGGTGTCGTGTTGGAACCCGTTCGACAACTACGGCGAGGAGTACGACCGTGCGGCCGACAAGTACTTCGGCTCGAGCCGGCGCCCGACGATCGACGAGACGGTGGCGTACTACCGCGAGAAGAAGATCGGCTTCGTGATGTTCACCGTCGACTCCGAGTCTCAGCTCGGCCGGCGCCGCATCCCGAACGAAGAGATTGCCGAGGCGGCGCAGAAGAACAGCGACATCATGATCGCGTTCGGCTCGATCGATCCGCACAAGGGCAAGATGGGCGCGCGCGAGGCACGCAAGCTGATCGAGGAGCACGGCGTCAAGGGGTTCAAGTTTCACCCCACGGTGCAGGGCTTCCTGCCGGCCGATCGCACGGCCTGGCCGATCTATGAAGTGATCGCGGAGCACAAGCTGCCCGCGGTGTTCCACAGCGGCCACTCGGGCATCGGCTCGGGCATGCGCTGCGGCGGCGGCCTGCGGCTGCAGAACTCCAACCCGATGCTGCTGGAGGACGTGGCGATGGCCTTTCCCGACATGCAGATCATCGTCGCTCACCCGAGCTGGCCGTGGCAGGACGAGGCGCTGAGCCTCGCGCTGCACAAGCCCAACGTGTGGATCGACCTGTCGGGCTGGAGCCCCAAGTATTTTCCGCCGCAGCTCGTGCAGTACGCCAATACGCTGCTGAAGGACCGCATCCTGTTCGGCAGCGACTTCCCGCTGATCACGCCCGAGCGCTGGATGGCCGACTTTGAGGAAGCCGGCTTCAAGGACAAGGTGAAGCCGCTGATCCTGAAGGAAAACGCCAAGCGGCTGCTCGGGTTGGCCTGAATCGATCGAGGCCGTTCGCGCCGTTCACAACGCCGTGCCTGAAGGCTGGGCACGCGACGGTTGATGCCGGCGAGCGGTGGAAGCGGCTTCGCTGCGGTCAAGCGTTCGCGATGCCGCGCCGCTCACGCATTGCGCGGCCGAGCCGCTCCAGGTCGTCGTCGCCCAGCAGGCGAGCGGCCATCGGCAGCAGCTCACGTTCCTCGCGCTCGATGTGCCGCTGATGCAGGCCGGCCAAGGCCTCGACCTCGCCCGGCTCGATGGACACGCGCTCGCCCTCGACGATGCGCTGAAGCGCCGCCCGCACACGCCGCCAGCGTGCATCGAGTTCGCGGTGCTCCGCCGTCAGGTGCTCGATCAGCTCGCGCAAACACACCGCATCGGACCCGGCCATCGACTCGATCAGCGCCGGAAAGAGATCGACCTCCTCGTCGGCGTGGTGCTGGCGTGGCGCGGCGTCGAAGTAAAGGATCAGCTCGGCCGCCTCCGCACGCGCCTCGCGGTCCGATCCACGGCGGGCCAGGTGCTCGACGAGACCGAGCAGCATTGCGCACCCATGCTGAATCCCGGCATGGCAGGTGGAAAGCCTCTGCAGCGGCTCTTCAGGCGCGGATCGGGCGGGATCGGTGCTGCTCATTTCGAAGGGACCCGACGGTCCGAGTCAGGTTCCACGGCGATCGCGGCGCCGAACCCCAGGCGGAGGTACGTGGCTTGCCGCACTGGATCATGGACAGCTCACAGACCCCCGCAGCGCAGCCGAAAGGTCCGGCAACACAACCTGCACGCAAGCGCCCAAGAGCGCATGGCGTGCGCGGCCCCCACACCCATCGCAAGAACCCCGGCAAGCGACCTCGCAAAGGCGGCGGATCGCGCTGAGGCGCATCGACCGTCCACGCCTTGCTTGAGGTTGCAGGCGGGCGATGCGGCGCCACGCGCCTGACTCGACACGGCCCTCTTCGCGGCGCGCGCAACGCGCCGCGCCACGCCGGCGCGCTTTCAATCGGAGCGATATAGCTTTCCAATATCCGTAACTGACACTCAGTAGTTAAACTCTATGCCACGCGATCCGAGCGATTCGCAACGTTCCCCACCCACGGAGAGTTCTTCCCATGTCTGTCATCAACACGCAAGTCCAGCCCTTCAAAGCCCAGGCTTTTCACAACGGCAAGTTCATCGAGGTCACCGAGGACACGCTGAAGGGCAAGTGGTCCGTCTTCATCTTCATGCCCGCCGCGTTCACCTTCAACTGCCCGACAGAAGTCGAAGACGCCGCCGAGAACCACGCCGAGTTCAAGAAAGCCGGCGCCGAGGTTTATGTCATCACCACCGACACGCACTTTGCGCACAAGGTGTGGCACGAGACCAGCCCGGCCGTGGGCAAGGCCAAGTTTCCGCTCGTGGGCGACCCCACGCACGCGCTGACGCGAGCGTTCGGCATGCACATCGACGCCGAAGGCTTGGCGCTGCGCGGCACCTTCATCATCAACCCCGAGGGTTTCATCAAGACAGCCGAGGTGCATGACAACGCCATCGCGCGCGATGTGAAGGAAACGCTGCGCAAGCTCAAGGCGGCGCAGTACGTGGCCAAGAACCCGGGCCAGGTCTGCCCGGCCAAGTGGCAGGAGGGCAACAAGACCATCGCGCCCTCGCTGGAGCTGGTGGGCAAGATCTGACCCGCCACCGACAGGCGCTCTCGAGAGCTACTCGCGGGCCGGCGGTCATGCGCTGCCGTGCCCGCGGGACCCGATCCCTACACGCCCAGAACGAGTTCGACCATGCTCAGCGACGACATCAAAGCCCAGTTGACCGGCTACCTGCAACGGCTGCAACGCCCGATCGAGCTGGTGGCCAGCTATGACGACAGCCCCGCAGGCCAGGAGATGCGCGCCCTCATGAGCGACATCGTGTCGTGCTCGGACCGGGTGAGCGTGCGCGAAGACACCACGCAGGCGCTCAAGCCGTCGTTCGGCATCGCGGCCGCGGGACAAGCGCCTCGGGTGCGATTTGCCGGGCTGCCGATGGGCCACGAGTTCACGTCGCTCGTGCTGGCGCTGCTGCACGTCGGCGGTCATCCGCCCAAAGTGGGCGCCGAGACGATCGAACAGATCCGCGCGCTCGAAGGCGACCTGCACTTCGAGGTCTTCATGTCCCTGTCGTGCCACAACTGTCCGGACGTGGTGCAGGCGCTCAACATGATTGCCGCGCTCAACCCGAACGTGCGCAGCACCAGCATCGACGGTGCGCTGTTCCAGGACGAAGCGCAGCGGCGCGATGTGATGGCCGTACCCGCGCTCTTTCTCAATGGCGAGCCGTTCGCATCGGGTCGGATGAGCGTCGCCGAAATTCTGGCCAAGCTCGACGTCAAAAGCGCGCAGCGCGGCGCCGCCAAGCTCAACGCCGAGGCGCCGTTCGACGTGCTGGTGGTGGGCGGCGGTCCGGCCGGCTGTGCCGCGGCGGTGTATGCCGCTCGCAAGGGCATCCGCACCGGGCTCGTGGCCGAGCGGCTGGGGGGCCAGACCAACGACACCTTGAGCATCGAGAACTACATCTCCGTGCTCGAGACCCAGGGGCCCAAGTTCGCCCTCGACCTGGAAAGCCATGTGCGGCAGTACGGCGTGGAGGTCATGACCTTGCAGCGCGTGGCCAGGCTGGACCCGGCGACCGAGCCCGGCGGCCTTGCCGAAGTGCACACCGAAAGCGGCGGCGTGCTCAAGGCCCGTGCAGTGGTGCTGGCCACCGGAGCGCGTTGGCGCAACGTCAACGTGCCGGGCGAGCATGAGTACCGGAACAAGGGCGTGGCGTATTGCCCGCACTGCGACGGTCCGCTCTTCAAGGGCAAGCGCGTGGCGGTCATAGGAGGCGGCAACTCCGGTGTGGAAGCCGCCATCGATCTGGCGGGCGTCGTGGCCCACGTGACGCTGCTGGAGTACGACACCCGGTTGAAGGCCGACGCCGTCTTGGTCGACAAGCTGCACAGCTTGCCCAACGTCAGCGTGCGCCTCGGTGCCCAGACCACGGAGATCACCGGTGACGGCAACCGGGTGCGCGGGCTGCGCTACGTCGACCGCGTGGCCGGCGGCGAGCAGCAGCTCGACCTCGAGGGCGTGTTCGTTCAGATCGGCCTGGTGCCCAACACCGATTTCCTGAAGGGCACGGTCGAGCTCAATCGCTTCGGTGAGGTGCCTGTCGACGAGAAGTGCCAGACCCGCGTCGCGGGCGTGTTTGCCGCCGGCGACGCCACGACAGTGCCGTACAAGCAGATCGTCGTGGCCGCAGGAGAAGGCGCCAAGGCGGCGCTGAGCGCGTTCGAGCACCTCGTGCGCACGCCGGTGCCGCAGGCCCACATGGCAATGGCCGCTTGAGCGGCAGCGGCCCGGCGGCCCCGGCGCACTACGCCGCTGCCGCCTCGACCGGCATGGCCTGCGCGGCTTGCTGCAACAGGCCGCGCAGCCACAGCAGCCCGGGATCGAGCGAGCGGTACTTGTGCCATTGCAGTGCCTGCTCGAAGGGAGGCATCGGCAGCGGCATCGGCAGCAGCTTGACAGGCAGCGCCGCCGCGAGGCGCCGCGCGAGCCTCGCATGCACGGTGGCGACCAGTTCGGTGCCCACCACCAGCAGCGGCAGCGCCGCGAAACTGTAGGTTGTCAACTCGATGTGCCGCGACATGCCGTAGCGCTGTACGAACCAGCTCTCGAAAGCCGGTTGCGATGTGTTCACCGGCACCATCACCGCGTGGCCGGCGCCGGCATAACGCTCGAAGGTCATCGGCTCGCGCGCGTGGCTGCTGCCCTCCCACACGACGCAGACGAAGCCGTCTTCGAACACGATCTCCGCCGGGTGATCGGGCGAGGTGTAGGCCTTCGGAATGATCAGCAGGTCGGCCTCGCCGCGTTCGAGGCCGCGCGCCGGGTGCGAAACCTGCGGCAGCAGGTTGAAGCGCACCGTGCTGCGCTGCCGGGCGGCCAGCTCCAGCGCGTGCGGCATCAGAACGGCCATCGAATAGTCAGAGATGAACAGCCGGAACTCGCGATCCGATGCGGTGGCATCAAACTCGGGCTGCGCCGCCACCGAGGTCTCGATGCGCATCAGCACGTCGCGCACCGCCTCGCGCAACACCGCCGCGCGCGGCGTCGGCTCCATCTGCCGGCCCACCTGCACCAGCAGCTCGTCCTCGAAGTAATCGCGCAACCGGCCGAGCGAGTTGCTCATCGCCGACTGCGACAGGTGCAGCCGCTCCGCGGCGCGCGTGATGCTGCGCTCGGTGAGCAGCGCATCGAGGGCGACGAGCAGGTTGAGGTCGAGCTTGTTGAAACGCACGTAGCAGAGGGTTAACCCGAAAAGTATTCGCCGCGTCGATGCGTCGCATGGACACAAACCATTTTGCGCGGCGCCTCAGCCTCCGTAATCTCTCGTCAACCCGATCCCCAAGGACGTGCCGGGCCGCCCCAAGCGGCCTTGACCCCCGCGGGGGGCGGGCCGGGCGCAGCCCGGCCCTGGGGGCAGTCAAACGACCACAACGGAGACAACGAATGGCTGGCGGCCATGCGGGGGGCGAACTCGCGCCTGCACTTTGGCGAAAGGCGCTGCGATGACGCAGCACCTGCTGCGCGCGTGCGTGGTCGGTGCCGGCATCGCGGGCCTCGCCTGCGTGCTGGCGGCAGCCAGCCGGGGCCTGCGCGTGCAACTGCTCGACGAGGCGCCGGCGGCGCGCGCGCTGCCGGCCTCGATCGATGTGGTGCCCGGCATGCTGCGCGATCTGGCGCACTTGGGCGTCGCCGACGACTGCGTGCGCGCCGGCTTCGCGTACCACGGCATCGACGTGCTCGACCGTCAGGGCCGGCACCTGTTCGAGCTGCCGACCGAGCGCCTTGCAGGGCCGCGCTGGCCGGCCGCCATCGGCATCCAGCATGGCGACCTGCACGCGCTGCTCGAAAGCGCCGCGCGCAACCACGGCGCTGCGCTGCATCGCGGCGCGCGTGTGCAGGCGATCGAGCAACACGCGGGCCATGCCCGCGTGCGGCTGGCCGATGGCGCATGCCACGAGGCCGATCTGGTGCTGCTGGCCACCGGCGCCGGCAGTGAGCTGCGCATCGCGCTGTTCCCGAACGATCCACCGGCGCAACCGCTCGGCCAGATCTGGCGCTACACGCTGGCCAAACGCCCGCCGGGGTTGGACCGGCCGCTGATCGCGATGGGAGGCCCCGGCCGTCGCGCGATGGTGCTGCCTGTGCAGCACGACATGGCCGGCATCGCCGTCAGCGCGCCGGTGCCGCAGGCCGATGCCGCAACGCCGGCGGCGCAGATGCGCAGCGCACTGCAGTCGTTTGCGCCGCCGCTGCGCGAGCTGGCCGCGCGCATCGCCGATGACGCGCCGGTCGCATCGCGGCCGGTGTTGTCCGGCGTGCTCGATGGCCCCTGGCATCGCGGCCCTGTGCTGGCGGTGGGCGACTGTGCGCATACGCTGCCGCCGCACTTCGGACAGGCCGCTGCGCAGGCGGTCGAGGATGCGCGCGTGCTCGCCGATCTGCTCGGCACCACCAGCGATCGCGACGAGTTGTTCCACGCCTTCGAGCGCCGTCGCAGCGCACGCGTGCGCCAGGTGCACGAGATCACCACCACCGCCGCCCGCTGGGACCTGCAGCCCGACGGTGGAGCCGACCTGAGCCTGCTGATGCAGCGCCTGATGCGCACGGTCGCGCAGCCGGCCTGAGTTCCATCCATTCGAAGACACAACGAGGAGAAGACCGATGCGAAGAAACATGCTGCCGCCGCTGACGGCCATCGCCGCCGCCGCGGCGCTGCTGGCCGGAGCGGCCCAGGCGTTCGAGATCGACACCGGCAATCCCGACTGGTCGGTGCGCTGGGACAACAGCGTGCGCCTGAGCACCAAGTACCGCACCGAGGCCGCGGATCCGAAGCTGAAGGACTCGTTCCGCCAGGTGCCCACCGGTGCGCCGCCGCCGGCGCCGGCGACCTTCTCGTTCCCGCAGGCGCTCAACTTCAACGCCGGCGACCAGAACTTCCAGAAGAAGGGCGTGGTGTCGGCGCGCGCCGACCTGCTGTCGGAGTTCGACGCGGTGTGGCGCCGCGACTTCGGCCTGCGCGTGAGCGGCGCCGCCTGGTACGACGACAAGCTGCACCGCAAGACCAAGGCCGACAACGACCCGACGATCGGCCAGACGCCGTTCGACGAGTTCCCCGAGCGCACCAAGAAGATCGCCGGCGAGAAGGCCGAGGTGCTCGACGCCTTCGTGTTCGGCGGCTGGCGTTTCGGCAACGGCATGAAGCTGACCACGCGCGCCGGCCGCCACGCGCTGCAGTACGGCGAGAGCCTGTTCTTCGGCGACAACGGCATCGCGCGCGCACAGGGCCCGGTCGACATCGACAAGCTGCTGGCATCGCCCAACGCGCAGTTCAAGGAGATCATCCGCCCGGTGCCGCAACTGTCGGCGCAGTTGCAGGTGACGCCGGCCGTCTCGGTGGGCGGCTACGTGCAGTTCCGCTGGGAGTCCGACCGCCTGCCGCCATCGGGCAGCTACTTCTCCACCGCCAACATCCCGTGGGGCTCGCAGCAGCCGGAGTTCGTCAGCATCCCGCCACCGGCGCCGATCGCCGGCAACTACGTGCTGACGCCGGGCGGCGACCAGGAGCCCAAGGACAGCGGCCAGTTCGGCCTGCAGCTCAAGTGGCGCCTCGGCGAGACCGACCTGGGCGTGTACTACGCGCGCTTCCACGACAAGTCGGGCCAGCTCTACGGCAACCTCAACCCTGCCGCCCCGCCGAGCCCGTTCGGCACGTTGCCGGGCACGTGGTTCTACAAGTTCCCCGAGGACGTCAAGACCTTCGGCGTCAGCGCCTCGCACTCGTTCGGCGACTTCAACGTCGCCGCAGAAGCGTCGGTGCGCGACGACATGCCGCTGCGCAGCACCAACATGCTCTTCCCCGGCGGCTTCGGCGCGCCGCAGCCGCAGCCGGCGCTCGGGCGCACCGCGCACATCAACCTGTCGACGCTGGCCACCTTCGGGCCGAGCTTCATCGCGCGCGAGTCCGTGCTCCTGGCGGAGATCGCGTGGAACCGCGTGCTGTCGAAGAACGATCCCAACAACGAGCTCGACAAGGCGGCCACGCGCGATGCCACGGCGCTGCAGCTGATCTTCACGCCGAGCTACCGGCAGGCGCTGCCCGGGCTGGACCTGAGCGTGCCGCTGGGCTTGCGCTACGTGCTGGACGGCAACTCCTCTGTCACCGGCGCCGGCTGGGGTGCCGCCAAGACCGGCAGCGCCAACGTCGGCCTCGAGGGCAACTACCTCGGCGTGTGGCAGTTCGCGCTGACCTACACGCACTACATCGGCAAGGCGGTTCCGTTCGTCGACTTCTCGCCCATCCTCACCGGCGGAACACCAGTGTTCGGTGAAGGCAATCCGCTGGCCGACCGCAACCACCTGGCGCTGTCGCTGCGCCGCACGTTCTGATCACAGGAGGTCTCCGATGACGCTCACCCGCATCACTTTGGCCGCGTGCATCGCGCTGGCCTTCGGGCCGGCCGTCGCGGCCGTGTCCGCCGACGAAGCCGCCAAGCTCAAGTCCGACCTGACGCCGTTCGGCGCCGAGAAGGCCGGCAACAACGACGGCACGATCCCCGCGTGGAGCGGAGGTCACATCACGCCGATCGCCGGCGACAAGCCCGGCGGCCGGCGCGGCGATCCGTTCAAGGACGAGAAGCCGCTGTACTCGATCAACGCGAAGAACGTCGAGCAGTACGCCGCCAAGTTGAGCGATGGGCAGAAGGCGATGCTGAAGAAGTACCCCGACAGCTACCGCATCGATGTCTACAAGACCCACCGCACCGCGGCCGCGCCGCAATGGGTCTACGACAACACGTTCAAGAACGCGACGCGCGCCAGGCTCAACGGCGACGTGGTCGAGGGAGCCTATGGCGGCATCCCGTTCCCCATTGCCAAGACCGGCGCCGAGGTGATGTGGAACCACCTGCTGCGCTGGCGCGGGACGTCATGGGAATTCAACATCAACCAGTACCAGCTCACCGCCGACGGCAAGGCCGTGCTCACCACCGACGGCCGCGCCGACCAGCAGATGCCGTACTACTTTCAGGACGGTAGCGTCGAGACCTTCGCCAAGAGCAATGACTTCTGGCTGATTCGGCTGATCAATGCCGGGCCGCCGATCCGCGCCGGCGAGGCGATCGTCGGGCGCGAGAACCTCGATGGCAGCAAGAGCCAGGGCTGGGTGTACCTCACCGGCCAGCGGCGCGTGCGCAAGCTGCCCAACCCATGCTGCGACACGCCCACGCCGGCGGCCGCCGGCGTGATGAGCTTCGACGAGATCGAGGTCTGGACGGGACGGCTCAACCGTTTCGACTGGAAGTTGATCGGCAAGCAGGAGATGTTCATTCCGTACAACGCGAACCGGTTCCTGCAGCCCAAGAGCGACGCCGACGTCATCACGAAGAACCACTTCAACCCCGAGCACATGCGCTGGGAGCTGCACCGCGTGTGGGTGGTGGAGGCCACGCTGCGCCAAGGGCAGCGCCACCAGGCGCCCAAGAGCCGCTACTACTGCGACGAGGACACCTGGATCTGCGTGCTCGGCGATCGCTGGGACGCCAACGGCCAGTTGTGGAAGACGCTGTGGGCGCAGACCTTCGTCGCGCCGGACCTGCCGGGCAACCCGATCGGATCGTTCGGCTTCAACGACCTGGTGTCGGGCCAGGCGTTCATCGGCAACCTCTACAACGCCAAGGCCTCGCAGTACGCGATCAAGCCGCGCTTCCCTGAAAGCGTGTTCACGCCGGACGCGATGGCCGGCGAAGGCGTGCGCTGAAGGCCATTGAACCGTCGCTGACGTGTTGCCCATGGGTTGCCGGCATGTCCTTTCGCGCCGCGCGGGCACGCTGCTGCTGAGCGCGCTGCTCGCCGGCGCGGCGCTGCACGCCCGCGGCGCCGCCCCCGCCGGCGACGCCGGCGGTGCCGTTCCTGCCGGCGATGCCGCGCAGCATCAACGCTTCCGGTGCGGCAGGTCGAGCGCGCCGTGCTGATCGGCGCGGCGCAGGCCGGAGCGCGCATCGTCGCCGTCGGCGAGCGCGGCCTGGTGGCGCTGTCCGACGACGGCGGCAAACGATGGACGCAGGCGCCTGCGCCGGTCAGCGTGACGCTCACCGCGGTGCGATTTGCCGATGCCGAGCACGGCGTCGCGGTCGGCCACGCCGGCACGGTGCTCGTCAGCGGCGACGGCGGTCGCAGCTGGACGCGCAAGCTCGATGGCCAGCGCATCGCGCAGCTCGCGCTCGAGGCGGCGCGCGCCAGCGGCGACACGCGCGCACTGAAGGACGCCGAGCGCCTGGTGGCCGACGGCGCCGACAAGCCGCTGCTCGACGTGCTGGTGCTCGACGCCAAGCGTTATGTCGTCGTCGGTGCCTACGGCTTCGCGCTCGCCACCGAGGACGGCGGCGAACGCTGGGTCTCGTGGATGCCGCGGCTGGACAACCCGAAGGGCCTGCACCTGTACGCGCTGCGGCGCCACGCCGACACGCTGCTCGTCGCCGGCGAGCAGGGGCTGGTGCTGCTGTCGAACGACGGCGGCCGGAGCTTCGGCCGCATCGAGACGCCGTACAAGGGCAGCTTCTTCAGCGCCGAGCTGCTGGGCGCGAACGACATCGTGCTCGCCGGCTTGCGCGGCAACGTCTGGCGCTCGCGCGACGGCGGCGCCAGCTGGTCTGCGGTCGCGGCGCCGATGCCGGTGTCGATCACCGCCACCGCCATCGGCGAAGACGGCGCGCTGCTGGCCACCAACCAGGCCGGCTACGTGATGGCGCTGCGCGGCGACCGGCTCGTGCCGCTGCACCGCGCGCCGCTGCCGCCACTGACCGGCCTGCTGCCGCGCAGCGGCGCGCCGCTGCTCGCGCTCAGCGTGCAAGGCGTGCTGTCGGTGGACACCGAACCGGAGCCCGCGAAGTGATCGCCCCCGCCGTTCCTGCCGCACGCACCGACGCCGCGTCGGGTTTCGATGCGCGCTCCGGCTCGCTGATCGAGCGTGCGCTGTTCAATCACCGCGGATGGGTGCTGCTGCTTTGCGCACTGGTCACCGCGGTGCTCGGCTGGCAGGCGACGCGGCTGCAGCTCAACGCCAGCTTCGAGAAGACGATCCCGACCCACCATCCGTTCATCCGCAACTTCCTGGCGCACCAGGCCGATCTGACCGGTCTGGGCAACGCGGTGCGCATCGCGGTGGAGAACCCGGCCGGCACGCTCTACGACGCGCGCTACCTCGACACGCTGCGCCAGCTCAGCGACGAGGTCTTCCTGGTGCCCGGTGTGGCGCGCAACCAGATGAAGTCGTTGTGGACGCCGACCACGCGCTGGGTCGGCGTCACCGAGGAGGGCCTCGAGGGCGGACCGGTGATCCCCGACGGCTACGACGGCTCGGCGCGCAGCCTGCAGCAGCTGGCCGCCAACATCGCGCGTTCCGGCGAGGTGGGGCAGCTCGTCGCGCTCGACGCCAAGTCGAGCGTGATCTACGTGCCGCTGCTGGCCCGGGATGCCGAAGGCCGACCGCTCGACTATGCAACCTTCGCCGCGCGGCTGGAGGCGCTGCGCGAGAAGTACGAGTCCAAGGGCGTGCGCATCCACATCACCGGCTTTGCCAAGATCGTCGGCGACCTGATTGATGGCGTGCGCGCGGTGCTCGGCTTCTTCGCGCTGGCGGTGCTGATCGCCGCGGCGATGGTGTTCTGGTACACGCGCTGCGTGCGCTCGACCGCGCTGGTGGTCACGGCCTCGCTGGTGGCCGTGGTGTGGCAGCTCGGGCTGCTGCCCACGCTGGGCTACGCGCTCGATCCGTACTCGATCCTCGTGCCCTTCCTCGTCTTCGCCATCGGCATGAGCCACGGCGCGCAGAAGATGAACGGCATCATGCAGGACGTGGGCCGCGGGCTGCCCAAGCTCGTGGCCGCGCGCTTCACGTTCCGCCGCCTGTTCCTCGCCGGCCTCACCGCGCTGCTGGCCGATGCGGTGGGCTTTGCGGTGCTGCTGGTGATCGACATCCCCGTCATCCGCGAGCTCGCGATCGCGGCGTCGCTCGGCGTCGCGGTGCTGATCTTCACCAACCTGATCCTGCTGCCGATCCTGCTGAGCTACACCGGCGTCAGCGCGCAGGCGGCGCAGCGCAGCCTGCGCGCCGAGGCGGCCGATGCGGCCGGCGCGGGCAAACATCCGCTGTGGGCCTTTCTGGACCGCTACACGCAGCGCCGGCACGCGGCGCTGGCGATCGCCGTCGGCGCGTCGCTCGCGGCGCTCGGCTTCGCGGTCAGCCAGCAGTTGAAGATCGGCGACCTCGATCCCGGCGCGCCCGAGCTGCGCGCTGACAGCCGCTACAACCGCGACGTCGCGTTCGTCAACGCCGCCTACGGTGCGTCGAGCGACGTGCTGGCCGTGATGGTGAAGACACCCGACGGCCGCTGCTCGTTGTACGACACGCTGAACAAGATCGACGCGCTCGAGTGGCAGCTGCGCCAGCTCGACGGCGTGGAGAGCACGAACTCGCTCGCGCTGCTGAACCGGCGCGTGCTCGCCGGGCTGAACGAAGGCAACCCCAAGTGGTACGAGTTCCTGCCCAACCAGGACATGCTCAACACCGTGACGGCCGGCGCGCCGCGCGGCCTGTACAACGACGCCTGCTCGCTGCTGACGCTGTACGTCTTTCTGCGCGACCACAAGGCCGAGACGCTGACGCGCGTGGTCGAGCACGTGCAGGCATTCGCGGCGGCCAACGACAGCGCCGACGTGAAGTTCCTGCTCGCCGCCGGCTCGGCCGGCATCGAGGCGGCGACCAACATCGTGGTGAAGGAGGCGTGGCGCACGATGCTGCTGCTGGTCTACGCGGCCGTGATGCTGCTCGCCTTCATCACCTTCCGCTCGTGGCGCGCGGTGGTGGTTGCGGTGCTGCCGCTGATGTTGACCTCGGTGCTGGCCGAGGCGCTGATGGTGAGCTTGAGCATGGGCGTGAAAGTGGCCACGCTGCCGGTGATCGCGCTCGGCGTCGGCATCGGCGTGGACTATGCGCTCTACATCCTCAGCGTCACGCTGGCCAATCTGCGCCAGGGCAAGAGCCTGTCGGAGAGCTACTACCGCGCGCTGCTGTTCACCGGCAAGGTGGTGCTGCTGACCGGCGTCACGCTGGCCATCGGCGTGATCACCTGGGTGGCCAGCCCGATCAAGTTCCAGGCCGACATGGGCTTGCTGCTGGCGTTCATGTTCCTGTGGAACATGCTCGGTGCGCTGGTGCTGCTGCCGGCGCTGGCGCACTTCCTCCTCGCACCTCGAACGGCCACACCCGACCTGAAGGCCAAGGCCTTGGGTGCACGTCCGCTGCCGCTGTGCAGCAGCCGCGGGCAAGGACTTCGGAGCTCCGTGCCATGACCTACCTTCGCCGTGCGTGGTACGTGGCTGGATTCGCCGACGAGTTGGCTGCGGGCCAATTGCTCGCCCGCACGTTGCTCGACGAGCCGCTGGTCTTCTTCCGCCGGCCCGATGGCAGCGTGTGCGCCTTGCACGACCGCTGCCCGCACCGCTTCGCGCCGCTGTCGGCCGGCACGTTGTGCGACGGCGGCGCCGCGGTGCAGTGCCCATACCACGGCCTGCGCTTCGACGGCACGGGCGCCTGTGTGCACAACCCGCATGGTGCGGGCGTGATCCCCAAGGCGGCGACGGTGAAGCCGTGGGCCGTGGCCGAGCGCGACGGCCTGCTGTGGCTGTGGGCCGGCGATGCGGCCGCTGCCGATGAATCACTGATCCCTGATTTCTCCACCGTGACGCGTGCGCCGGCCGACGCCACCATCCGCGGCCACCTGCCGACGGCGTGCGACTACCGCCTGCTGGCCGACAACATCATGGACCTGACGCATGCCGACTTCCTGCACGCCGGGTCGCTCGGCAGCGGCGCGATCACGCGCGCCAAGGCGCAGGTGGAGGACCTTGGCGAGCGCAGCGTGCGCATCACCTGGCGCTCCAGCGGCGACTGCGCGCCGGCCGCGTTCGACGATCACCTGCGCGAACACGGCCGCCCCACCGATCAATGGACCGAGGTGACGTGGACGGCGCCGTGCGCGATGCTGCTGCGCGTGGGCGCCACGCTGCAGGGCGAGCCGCGCGAGCGCGGCGTGGACACCGCCAACCTGCACTTGGCGACACCCGAGACCGCCGGCCGCACGCACTACTGGTACTGGAGCACGCGCAACTTCGCGATCGACCCACACGCCAACGCGGCCATCAAGCCGGTCATCGAGTTCGCGTTCACGCAGCAGGACAAGCCGATGCTCGAGGCGCAGCAGCGGCGCATCGGCGCGGCCGAGTTCTGGTCGCTCAAGCCGGTGCTGCTGCCCAGCGACGCCGGCGCCGTGCGCGCGCGCCGCAAGCTCGATGCGTTGATCGCGGCGCAAGCCACTGCGCAAACAGCCGCCACCGCGGCATGAAGCGATGAGCACGACACCCTCATTCGCCCCAGCGCCGCGCCGGCGCGTGGCCGTGATCGGTGCCGGCCCCGGCGGCCTGAGCGCCGCGCTGGCTTTCTACCGCGCGGGCCACGAGGTGCGACTGTTCGAGCGGCAGGACGCCGTCAAGCCGCTCGGCGGCGCGGTGCTGTTGTCATTGCCGGTGCTGTCGGTGATGCGCGACATGGGCGTCGACATCAGCCACCTCGGCGCCTACGGCGTCACCGAGTTCCGCAACCACCGCGGCCGGCTGCGCGCGCGGCTGCCGTTCAACCCGCGTGCCGAGGCGCGCGCCGGCATCCCTGGCTGGCACTACGGCATGCTGCGCTCGGCGGCGATCGAACGTTTGCTTGCGGTGACGCCGCCGGAGCTGCTGCACGCCAACAAGCGCTTCACGCGCTACGTCGAGGCCGCGGATTCGATCACCGCGCACTTCGACGACGGCAGCTCGTGGGAGGCCGACCTGCTGATCGGCGCCGACGGCATCCGCTCCGCGGTGGCGCAGCAGACCTTCGGCGACCTGGGCCTGTTCCACTGCGGCATCCAGGTCTGGCTCGCGTGGTGCCACTGCGACGGCTTGCCGCCCGGCGTGGGCTGGATCTCGCACTCGCGCAGCGTGCAGGCGAGCTTCTTCCCGATCCTGCACGAAGGCCGGCCCGCCGTGGAGTGGTGGCTGGTCGAGCCCTGGAACGAAGGGCAGACGTTCGAAGGCGACGTGCGCTCGCACCTGACGAACCACGTGCGCGACTGGGCCGACCCACTGCCCCGGCTCGCCGCGACGACGGATTTCGAGCGCAACTGCTTCCGCTGGGAGGTCTACAACCGGCCGGCGCTTGCCAGCTGGTCCAAGGGCCGCGTGTCCTTCGTCGGCGACGCCGTGCACCCGGTGTCGCCCTACGCGGCCTACGGCATGGGCATGGCGATCGAGGACGGCTGGTGGCTGGCCAAGTGCCTCGAAGGCGCGGACCTTGCGCAGCGCGACGCGCTGGCCCGAGGGCTGGCGTTGTACGACCGCCGGCGCGTCGCCTACACCAACAAGAACGCCAGGATGGCGCGTCATCTCGGCACTCTGTTCCACCGCACGCCGTGGCCGCTGTCGGTGCTGCGCGACCTGGTGTTCGACCACACCCGGTTCCTCGAAGCGATGCTGGTCAACAACTACCTGAAGGACGCGGAGACGCAGATGGAGACGCTGCCGATCTCGGCCCACTGAACGCGAAAGAAGCACACGATGTTCAAGTACTTTCCCACCAACTACGTCTGGAACCTCTCGGTGAACCTGGCCATCGAGATGGGCGCGCGCATCGGCGAGATCGAGATGATGTGCGCGCCGCTGCAGGAGGCCGCCAAGGCGCCCGACGCCGCCGGCACCCAGGCTTTCCGCGAGACCTGGGTCACGATGGCCGACACGCTGTGCGAGCTGGCGGCCGAGGACGAGGCGCGCGGCCGCCTGCTCTCGGCGGGCGAGAAGTACCGCCGTGCGTCGGCCTACCTGACCACCGCCGAGCGGCTGCAGGCGCATGGCTTGGCCGGCCGGATGGCGATCTACCAGCGCGAGCTCGCGCTGTTCCAGAAAGGTCTGCGGCTGCTCGGTGACCCGGTGCGGCGCGTCGAGATTCCGTACGAGGGCAAACAACTCGCCGCGCTGTACCGCCCGGCCGACGGGCTGCGACCGGGGCAACGCGCGCCGATCCTCGTGCAGCTCAACGGCCTCGATTCGACCAAGGAGATGAAGTACCTGGTCGGCCTGCCCGCATGGCTGGCGCAGCGCGGCGTCTCGTCGCTGATCGTCGACCAGCCCGGCACCGGCGAGGCACTGCGGCTGCACGGCTTGACCGCGCGCTACGACGCCGAGCACTGGGCCAGCCGCGTGGTCGACTGGCTCGAGACACGCGACGTTGTCGATCCGAAGCGCATCGGCTGCGAGGGTGTTTCGCTCGGCGGCTACTACTGCCCGCGCGCCGTGGCGATGGAGCCGCGCTTCGCCTGCGGCGTGGCCTGGGGTGCCAACCACGACTGGCGCGACGTGCAGAAGCGTCGCCTCGAGAAGGAAGGCAACTTCCCGGTGCCGCACTACTGGGCGCACGTCTGCTGGGTCTGGGGCGCGAAGGACATCGACGAGTTCATGAAGATCGCCGAGCACGTGCACCTGGACGGCGTGGTGGAGAAGATCCGCGTGCCGTTCCTGGTGACGCACGGCGAGAAGGACTCGCAGATCCCGCTGAAGTGGGCGCACCGCACCTACGAGCAGCTCGTCAACAGCCCGAAGCGCGAGTTGAAGATCTTCACAGAGCGCGGCGGCGGCGTGCAGCACGCCAGCTTCGACAACAGCATCAACGCCGGCCACTACATCGCCGACTGGGTGGCCGAGACCCTCGGCGCTCGCACGGCGGCCTGAACCCATTCAAGGAGAACCTGCTGATGAACATCATCGGACCGGACGCGCTGGTCTTCGGCGTCGACGACGTCGCGGCGTGCCGCCAGTACCTGATCGACTACGGCCTGACCGATGCAGGCCACGGCCGCTTCGAGGCGCTCGATGGCACCGCCGTCGTGATCCGTGCCAAAGACGATGCATCGCTGCCGCCCGGCCTGGGCACCGCGAGCATGCTGCGCGAGACGGTCTACGGCGTGGCCGACAGCAAGACGCTCGATGCGATCGAGGCCGAGCTGCGGCGCGACCGCGAGGTCACGCGACGCGACGGCGTGCTCTGTGCGCAGGACGACATGGGCTTCGCGCTCGCCTTCCAGGTGACCGTGCGCCGCCCGCTCGCACTGGCCGCGGAAGCCGTCAACGCGCCGGGCGCAGCGCCGCAGCGCGGGCCCAACGCGATCGGCGTGACGCCGGACATGCCGGCGCTGCCGCGCTCGCTGTCGCACGTCGTCTACTTCGTGCCCGACGCCGCCAAGGCCGAGGCGTTCTACAAGCGGCTCGGCTTCGTGTGCACCGACCGCTTCACCGACGTGGGCCCGTTCCTGCGTCCGGCCGGCACGCTGGATCACCACACGCTGTTCATGATCCAGACGCCGCCGTTCATGAAGGGCTGCGAGCACTTCACCTTCCACATGGGCGGGCCCACCGAGGTGGTGCTGGCCGGCACGCGCTTCGTCGACAAGGGCTACCAGAGCTTCTGGGGCCCGGGGCGCCACCTCTACGGCAGCAACTGGTTCTGGTACTTCAACTCGCCGCTGGGCTGTCATGTCGAGTACGACGCCGACATGGATCTGCACGACGACAGCTGGACCGCGCGCGAGACCGCGTTGAACGCCGATGCCTCGCAGGCCTTCCTGTTCCAGTACCGTGAGAAGTGGGCGCCCTCGGGGCCGCCGGGCGACGCGAAGCCCTGATGCCCGAGCCCACCATGCACCTGTGCCACCTCGACGACCTGCCCGACGGCGACTCGCGCGGCTTCGACCCGCGCGGTAGCGGCCGCGACGCGTTCTTCGTCGTGCGGCAGGGGCAAGCGCTGCACGGCTGGCTCAACGTCTGCCCGCACCACGGCGCCCCGATGGCCTGGCGCAAGCACGCCTACCTCAATGCCGCGCGCGACCGCATCGTCTGCGCCGCGCACGGCGCGCAGTTCGAGATCCAGACCGGCCGCTGCACCCTGGGGCCGTGCCTGGGCCAGGCGCTGACGTCGGTGCCGCTGACCGTGCACGACGACGGCACGGTGCACGTCACTAACACGATATTAGAGGAGACACCATGAACCCCCACGCTCACTGCGTTCGCTGCCCCCCGAGGGGGCCCAGCCTCCTAGAGGCGGCTCGTCGGAGGCTGCCATGACACTCGCAGCCCGACGCATCCTGATCATCGGCGGCGGCTTTTCCGGCATGTCGGCCGCGATCGAGCTGCGCAAGCTCGGTGCCGATGTCGACCTGGCCGAGATCGATGCCGGCTGGCGCAACTACGGCGCCGGCATCAGCCTGGGCGGCGCCACGCTGCGCGCGTTCCGCCAGCTCGGCATCCTGGAAGCCTTCCTGCGCGAGGGCGCCGCATCGGATGGGGTGAAGATCTGCGCGCCGCACGGCGCGCCGTTGGGCGAGGTGCCGACCCCGCGCATCGCCGGGCCCGACGTGCCGGGCAGCGGCGGCATCATGCGGCCGGTGCTGGCGCGCATCCTGGCCGACGCCACGCGCGCCAGCGGCACGAACGTGATGCTCGGCTGCACGTTCACGTCGCTGGAGCAGAACGCCGACGGCGTGGACGTCACGTTCACCGACGGCCGGCGACAGCGCTACGACCTCGTGGTCGGCGCCGACGGCCTGCACTCGAAGACGCGCGAGGCGCTGTTCCCGGGCGCGCCCAAGCCGCGCTACAGCGGCCAGGCGGTGTGGCGCGCGGTGCTGCCGCGGCCGCCCGAGGTGACGACGGCAACGATGTGGATGGGCCGCGTGAAGCCCGGCGTCAACCCGGTGTCCAAGGAGCACATGTACCTGTTCCTCACCGAACACCGCCCCGCCAACGAGCGCGTCGACCCGAGCGACTTCGCGCGGCTGCTGCGCGCGCTGCTGGCCGAGTTTCCGGCACCGCTGCTGCAGCGCATCCGCGATCAGATCGACGACCAGGCGCAGATCGTGTTCCGGCCACTCGAGGGCCTGCTGATGCCGCGGCCCTGGTTCAAGGGTCGCGTGGTGCTGATCGGCGACACGGTGCATGCAACGACGCCGCACCTGGCCAGCGGCGCGTGCATCGGCATCGAGGACGCAATCGTGCTGGCCGAGGAGCTGTCGCGCGCCGCGGCGGTGCCTGCCGCGCTGCAGGCGTTTCAGGATCGGCGTTGGGAACGCTGTCGCATGGTGGTCGAGAACTCGTTCCGCCTCGGTGAGATCGAGATGGAAGGCGGAAGCAAGGACGAGCACGCGCAGATCATGCGCGACTCGTTGATGGCGCTGGCGCAGCCGATCTGAACCGCGGGAGACCCGCATGACCACAACCGATTCCCATCGCGGCCGTGCAGCGCTGATGGTGGCACACTGCGCCGGCATGGTGGACCTCGTGGCCCTGCCCGTGTGGGTGGGCACGCTGATGGGTCACTACCGCTTCGACCCGCAGCGGGCCGGCGGGCTCGCCACGCTGTTCCTGATCGGCGCGGTGCTGGCCAGCAGCGCGCTTGCGCCGCGCTTCGGCCGGCTACCACGCCGTGGCGTCGCGGTGGCCGGATTCGGCATCGCGGCGCTGGCCTTTCTCGCCGCGACGCAGCGCGCGGACTTCGCCGCCATGGCGGTGCTGCATGCGGTGGCTGGCCTGGCCGCGGGCTCGGCCCTGAGCGTCACGCACGGCACGATCGCGCGCTCGATCAATCCGCACCGGCTGTTCGCGATCGTCGGCACCGCGCTCGGCGTCTTTGCGATCGGCTTCTTCGCCACGGTGCCGGCGCTGCTGGCCTCGCTTGGCGGCACGGTGATCTTCCAGGTCTTTGCCGTGGTGATGGCGGTTGCGGGGGTGGTCGCGCTGCTCGCCTTTCCGCAGGTCGACGCGGCCGCGCAAGCGGCCGCGCCCGCAGCGCCGGCCGCGCGGCCCGCGCCGCTGTCGTCCGCGGTGTGGTTCGGCATCGTCGGCATCGGCTGCATGGGGCTGGTGCAGGCCATGACCTTCGCGTTCCTCGAGCGCGTGGCCCATGCGCGCGGCTTCGAGGTGGCCGCGGTCGGCGCGGTGCTGGTGGCGCTGTCGATCGTCAACCTGTTCCCGGCCCCGCTCGCCGCGCTGCTGCAGCGGCGTCTGCAGGCTCGCAGCGTGTTGCTGGCCGGGCCCGTGCTGCAGGCGCTGCTGGTGGCAGTGATCATGCTGTCGGCCGCGTTTGCGCCCTATGCGGCGGCGGCCTCGGTGTTCGCCGCGGTGATCATCTTCACGCACACCTTCGCGTTCGGCCTGCTGGCCCGGCTCGAGCCGAGCGGCCGTGCGCTTGCGGCGACGCCGGCGATGATCATGACCGGCTCGGCGATCGGGCCGATCCTCGGCGGCACGCTGGTCAAGGCCTACGGCTACGGCAGCCTGGCGCTGGCCGCGGCGGTCATCGCCGCCGTCTCGGTCATCTGTTTCCTGCGCCTGCCGGTGCAACCGGCCGCGGCACCGCGCGAGGCGCTGGCATGAGACATCCAGTGTCAACCTCCGTGCTCCGAAGCCTTGAGGGCGCCGAGGTGGAGCTGGGGGTCGTAGGGTTTGCGATCGACCCAGGCGCGCCAGATGACGCGCAACCAGGCGCGCGCGAGGATGCGGATGGCGTGTGGATGGTCGCAACCGCGATGACGAGCGGCGGTGTAGATGTTGCGTGCCCACAGATTGGCATGACGGGAGTTGTCGGCCAAGGTGGTGATGGCGCGGCGCAAGCGGTGATTGCACGCCCAGCGGAAGCCCACGCAGCGGCGCTTGCCCGACTCATAGGTCAGCGGCACGACACCGGCCTCGGCGGCGAGGCGATCATCGCTGGGGTAGCGCTCGCGCACGTCGCCGATCTCGGCAAGGATCTGAGCGGCACACACGCGCCCTGCACGCGGGAAGGACATGAAGATCAGACCGTCGGGCAGCGAGTGCACGAAGTGCTCGATGCGTCGGGTGAGCGAGGCCAGTTGCTCGACCAAGGGCTTGAGCACGCTCACCAGGGCCAGCACGACATCGCCCATGGCCGCTGTGGTCAGCGCGCCGGTGTGTCCAGGCGCTGCGGCGCGCAGGCGTGCCAGCAGTTGCGCAGGGCTGCGATGACCGCTGTAGTGCTGGGCGCGCAAGAAGCGCCCGAGTTGCACTTGGCCCAAGCGAGCTGCCATGGCCGGCGCTGGATAGCGGCGCAGGAACGCCAACCCGATAGGCGAGTCCACGGCGGCGAAGATGCGCGCAGCGCCGGGCCAGAAGGCCTCCAGCGTGGCGCGCAACTGGTTGGCCAACGCGATGCGGGTGGCCACCAGTTCATCGCGCGCACGCACCAGCGCGCGCAAGGCGCGGATGGAGTCCGATTGCGGCGACAGCGGCGCCCAGCGATGGCCGTCGGTGCGCAGCAAATCGGCCAGCAGGTACGCATCGCTGGCATCGCTCTTGGCGCCGTGGCTGCGATAGCGCGGCCGGCTGGCTGCCACGGCGTTGGGATGTATCGGGAAGACCTGGTGCCCGGCTTCGACCAAGGCATCGACGATGAGGCCCGAGGGGCGCTCGATGGCGATGCGCACGCGCGGGCCAAAGCGCGCCAGCCGGCGCAGCAGCTCGGCCAGGCCGTCGCGATCGTGAGCGACGCTGAAGCGCTCGAGCACGTGCCCGGTGGCGTCGATGATGCACACCGCGTGCGTGGTTGTGGCCCAGTCCAGGCCGACGGAAACATCAGCACTCATAGACAGACTCCTAGCAGTTGCGCTATGACTGCCCGTGTCGGAAGGCGCGACGGGGAGCTCATTGATCGGCGCTCCAGCTTCCAAGGCGTGGCGCTACATCCAGTGGCCCGTTGTGGCCTTCCGGCACCCCACGGCGCCGCGGGTCTCATGCGGGCCTTCAAGAGGCAGCCGCGCAAGGCAGTCACCGCGAGGGCACGGAAGTCGGTCACACCATCGGCTGCTCTCCTTCGCGGTGTCAATACCGGGGAGGATGCCCAATGAGCCGCCGGGCCGCTCCCAGGGCTCATAGCCCCGAAGCGCGTAGCGCGGAGGGTAGTCCAGTGAAACCCACGAGACCGCGCCGCCGCTTCGTCGACCTCTCGATCTACCTCGAGAACGACGTGCTGTCAGACCCGCCGCCGCTGGCGCCGAGGATCACCTACCAGAAGCACGCCGACACGCTGCCGGAGTTCATGGCCATGCTGCCCGGCACGAAGCCGGAGGACTATCCCGACGGCGAGGCCGCGGCCGCCGAGTGGGTGACGCTGACCACGCACAACGGCACGCACCTCGATGCGCCGTGGCACTTCCATTCGACGCAGGACGCCGCGATCGGCGGCGCGCGCCGATCGATCACGATCGACGAGGTGCCGCTCGAATGGTGCTTCCAGCCCGGCGTGAAGCTGGACTTTCGGCACTTCCCCGACGGCTACGTGGCCACGGCGGCGGATGTCGAGGCGGAGCTGAAGCGCATCGGCCATGTGCTCGAGCCGCTGGACATCGTGGTCGTCAACACGCGCGCCGGCTCGCGATACGGACACAACGACTACGTGAGCGCCGGTTGCGGCATGGGCTACGAGGCCACGATGCACCTGCTCGAGCGTGGCGTGCGCCTGACCGGCACCGACGCCTGGAGCTGGGACGCGCCGTTTTCCTACACCGCGAAGAAGGTGGCCGAGACGGGCAACAAGTCGCTGATCTGGGAGGGCCACAAGGCCGGACGCGACATCGGCTACTGCCACCTCGAGAAGCTGCACAACCTCGAGGCGCTGCCGCCGCACGGTTTCACGATCAGCTGCTTCCCGCACAAGATCCGCGGCGCCTCCGCCGGCTGGACGCGCGCGGTGGCGATCTTCGAGGACTGAGAAGGCAGTGAACGAAATATGAGCTTCCCGACTATCCATCGCGTCGTCACCGGCCACGACGCCGACGGCAAGGCCATCGTCGCGAGCGATGGTCCGCTGCCGACGGTCGTGGAGATCGCCGCCATTCCCGGCACCGTGTTCCACGAGGTGTGGAGCACGCAAGGCGCACCCGCGCCGGTGGACAACGGCGCCGATCCCACCACCGGGCCGCTGATGCTGCCGCCGCCGAAGCACGGCACGCGCATGCGCTTCGTCGACATCCCGCCGGACACGCCGGAGTTCCTCGCGCACGGCGCCGGCCGCATGAAGCAGGCGTTTGCGCAGATCGGCGACGAAAAGGCCTCGACCGTGCGGGCGCACTCGCCGCACCCATTGATGCACCGTACCGAGTCGGTGGACTACGGCATCGTCATCGAAGGCGAGATGACCTTGGTGCTCGACGACTCCGAGGTGCTGCTCAAGCCGGGCAGCGTGGTGATCCAGCGCGGCACCAACCATGCCTGGGCCAACCGCTCGGGCCGGCCGTGTCGCATGCTGTTCGTGCTGGTCGATGGCTGCTACGAGCCGGCCATCGCCACGGCACTGGCGCGCCGAACCTGACACGACGAGAGACACCATGAGATTCGCATCCCTCCCGGACGGCAGCCCCGATGGCCGCCTCGTGCTCGTATCGGCCGACGGCACGCGTTGCCTGACCGCCGGCGCGCAAGCCGCCCCCACGCTGCAGGCCGCGCTCGAGCGCTGGACCAAGGTCGAGCCGCTGCTGCGCCGGCTGCAGCAGACGCTCGATGCAGGCGGCGCGGCCGATGCCCAACCGTTCGATGCAGCGCACGCGCTGGCGCCACTGCCTCGCGCGTGGCAGTGGCTCGACGGCTCGGCCTATGCCTCGCACGGCGAGCTGATGGCCACCGTGTTCAAGCACGACGCGCACGCCGACCCCACGCGGCCGCTGATGTACCAGGGTCTGTCCGACCGTTTCATCGCGCCGCGTGCCGACGTGCCGCTGCCGTCGGCCGACGACGGCATCGACTTCGAAGGCGAGTTCGGCGTCATCACCGACCGCGTGCCGATGGGCGCCTCGCGCGAGCAGGCGCTTGACCACATCCGGCTGGTGGTGCTGATCAACGACTGGTCGCTGCGCCGCATCGCGCCGATCGAGATGAAGACCGGTTTCGGCTGGATCCACGCCAAGCCGGCGAGCAGCATGGCGCCGATCGCCGTCACGCCCGACGAGCTCGGCGCGGCGTGGCGCGACGCGCGCGTGCAGATGCGGCTGGAGGTGGACTGGAACGGCAAGCGCTTCGGTGCCGCGCACGGCGGGCCGATGGCCTTCGGCTTCGATCAGCTGGTGGCGCACGCGGCCTACAGCCGCGAGCTGGTGGCCGGCACGGTCATCGGCTCGGGCACAGTGTCCAATCCGAACTATCGCGAGGTCGGTTCGTCGTGCATCGCCGAGCGGCGCGCCATCGAGATGCTCGACGAGGGCGCGGCGCGTACGCCGTACATGGCATTCGGCGACCGTGTGCAGATGCAGACGCGCTTCGACGACGCGCGCGACGGGCCGTTCGGCGTGATCCACCAGCGCGTGGTGCGCGCCGCGGCGACGTGATGCGCGTACTCGTCACCGGCGCTGGCGGCTTCATCGGCCGCGTGCTGGTGCAGCGCCTGCTCGCGCAGGGGCTGGCCGGGCGCCGTGTCGAACGCATCGTGGCAGTGGATCTGTCGCTGCAGGGCGTGCCCGACGATGCGCGGCTGCGATGCCTGAGCGGTTCGATAGCCGAGGCCGGCGTGCTGGAGCGCGCGCTCGCCGAGCCGGTGGACGCGGTGTTCCACCTCGCCAGCGTGCCCGGCGGCGCGGCCGAGCAGGCGCCCGACCTCGGTCGGCGCGTCAACCTCGATGCCACCGCGCACCTGCTGACGCTGCTGCGCGAACAGGGCACGCGGCCGCGCCTGGTGTTCTCGAGCACGGTCGCGGTCTACGGCCATCCGTGGCCGGCGGTGGTGACCGAACAGACGCCGCCGCGCCCAGCCATGAGCTACGGCGCGCACAAGCTCGCCGCCGAAGTGCTGATCGCCGATGCGGCACGCCGCGGCTCGGCGGATGCCTGCTCGCTGCGCCTGCCCGGTGTGGTGGCGCGGCCGGGGGACGGCGCGGGTCTGGTGTCGGCCTTCATGAGCCAGCTGTTCTGGAAGCTTGCGGCCGGCGAGCCGATCGTGCTGCCGGTCTCCGCGCACGGCACCGCGTGGTGGATCTCGGTGGGCGCCTGCGTCGACAACCTGCTGCACGCCGCCACGCTCGACACGAGCCGGCTCGACGCCACGCGCGTGGTGCAGATGCCGGCGCTGCATCTGACGCTGCAATCGGTGGTCGACGCGCTGGTGCGCACCTGCCCGCAGGCGCATCATCGGCTGGTGCGCCATGAGCCGCAGGACGCGGTGCAACGCCTGTTCGCGTCGCAACCGCCGCTGCGCACACCGAAGGCAGAGGCACTGGGCTTTCGCCACGACGGCACGGTCGAGGGCCTGGTGCGCCGCGCGATGGAACACTGACACTGCCGCTTCAAGGCTGCTGCGCGGGCTCCGACAGCACCTCGTGGAAAGCCGGTGCGCCGGACTTCCAGTAGGCCGAGACCCGCATCGCCTCCGGCGGGTGGCCGTGGTGCGAACGCAGCAGAGCGCGCGCGGTGGCCATCGTGCGCGCTTCGCCGGCGCACCACACGAAGCCCTCGGTGCGCGGCAACTCCAGCTCGCGCAGCGCGGCGAGCCACTGCTGCGCATTGCGCACCCACTGCAGCTCCAGCTGCGCCGCGGTGTCGAAGCGGCGCTCGTCGGCCGGATCGGCGAGTTCGACCAGCACCAGCGCTCGTTGCCCGGACCCCAGCTCTTCCAGCCGACGGTGGATCGCCGGCAAGGCGCTGGCATCACCGGCGAGCAGGTGCCACTCGTGGTCGGCGGCAATCACCATCGAGCCGCGCGGGCCGCCGATGGTGACCGACTGCCCCGGCGCGGCGTCGGTCGCCCAGGCGCCGGCCGCTCCGTGTCCGTGCAGCGCGAACTCGACCGTCAGTTCTTGGCGCGCCGCGTCGAAACGGCGTGGCGTGAAGTCTCGGCGCAGCGGCTCGCCCGCGGCGCTGGGCAGCATCAGCTTCACGTGATCGTCAAACGAGAGCGACGTGAAGTCCGCCAGCTCGGCGCCGGCAAAGCAGACGGCGGCGAAGCCGGGGCTGATGCGCTGCACGCGCGAAACGGCGAGCCGGCGGATCCGCAGGTCGTGGCGGACGCGCTGCACGCGCCGGATCGACGGGCTCGAGAGGAGTGTCACCGGGATGCCTTAAAGTAGATAATGTCAACCATCATGCCGAGGATAGTTGATAATGTCAACCAACCCGGGACAACCATCGCCGAGCGGTTGCTCGAATCGCTGCATGAGCTGGTGCACCTGCTGCGTGCGAACGAGCTGGAGAGGCTGCGCGCTGCGGGCAGCCCGCTGTCCCCGTTGGAAAGCCGGGTGCTGGGCTTCTATGCCCGCCACCCGGGTGCCTCTCAGAGCGACCTGGTGCAGCACGCGGGCCGCGACAAGGCCCAGGTGGCGCGCCTCGTGCAGGGTCTGCGCGACGCCGGCTGGCTGCACGCCGCAACCGACCCTGGCGATCGGCGCGTCACGCGCTACACGCTCAGTGCCACGGCGCAACGTCACCAGGCCGCGATGGCGGAGCGGCGGCGCGCCATGGCAGAGGCCGCGCTGGCCAGCCTCGGCGAGCGCGAGACCACGCAACTCGTTCATCTGCTGGACCGTTTGCGCACGAGCCTGAGCGTTGCGCGCGACGGTTCTTGAACCCCAACCCGGGCGGGCCGCGGGACCACGTATCAGTTTGAGCCATCTCAACGCGCGCGCGGCGGAGCCGTGAGCGACGCGATGTCGTACCAAGTCGTTCGGCCGACACGGGCGCCACCTGGGTCCGCATCGACGACGATGATCATCGCTACGACGGTGTGAACGCGATCGCCGCCGACACCAGCGTCTATGGCCGGTGTTCATGCGAGGCCGCGGGATCAACTACAACCGCTAGACTCACATTCATGAGCATGTCTCCGGTGCTGAAGAAGATTCGAATTCCCCGCTGACCGGGCACGCACGCGTCGGCCCGGTCAGCCGGGTCGATGCTGCGAGCGTTCTTGCGTGCTCTCTCGTTGCTCGATCCCACGCGTCCATGGTCACCACCACGTTTTTTCGTGGCTTGGTGCTCCCGGCCAACAGGATCGAAACGATGAACTCTCAGGAACCTCCCCCGCTTCACTCGACCCTTGAACAGGTCTACTTGACCGAACGCGACACGGGCTTGCTGTGTCGCATCCTGGGCCTCTACGCGGCTCGCGGAATCGACGTGGCGCGTGCTGACTACGCCTATGCGGCGCAACACGTGATGACGCTCAAGGTCGCAGCAGCCGCGGATGGTCCCGACGCCGCAGAGGCGCTGCGTGTCCTTGTCGACAAGGCTTCGACGCTTGTCGGCGTGATTGCCGCCGCGATCCCACCTCCACCCAGGCATCGTGCAGCAGCGAGCCACGAGAGACCCGGCTCGCACGTCGATGCTTGAACGATGGGCGCGTCGGTGCGGCCGGCTCGCCGTGTGCGGTGACGTTTCCGCGTTTGCGTACCGGCCGGCCTGTGTGAGGTCTGATTCGCGACCCCAAAGACGGACGGCGCCTTTCGGCGCCGTCCGCTGTGCTGTTGTCGCACCGCCCGGCAGACTTGCCACACGGCCTGTGGCGCCGGGCGTTGAGCCATCCGACACAAGCGTTGTCTCCTTCCGGAGGGTCAACGACCTATGTGCAAGATGGCGACCCCTAGGGGATTCGAACCCCTGTTACAACCGTGAAAGGGTCGTGTCCTAGGCCTCTAGACGAAGGGGTCAAGAACTCTTCTTTCGATCTCTCTCGATGCGTGCCGTGATTGGTGGAGGTAAGCGGGATCGAACCGCTGACCTCTTGCATGCCATGCAAGCGCTCTCCCAGCTGAGCTATACCCCCGACTCGGAACCACCCGGCACGGCAACGCACCTCGAGCGAGCCGCGAATTATAGCGGCTCAATTCACCGCTTCGGCGAGGCGGTGGAGCACGGTCTCCCGATCGAACAGCGCCAGAACCGCATCGATGGCCGGCGTCTGCACCCGGCCGCACACCGCCACCCGCACAGGGATGGCGAGTTGGGGCATCTTGAGCTTGTGCTCGGCCAGCGTGTCCTTGAGCGCCTGCGTGATCCCGGCTGGCTCCCACGGCGCCACGCGCAATCGCTCGCACAGCGACCGCAGGCCGGGCCGCGCGGCGTCGGTGAGGTGGGCCGCGCGGTCTTGCGGGCTCGGCGGCGCCGGCGCGTCGAACATCGCCAGCCAGCGCGCCAGTTCAACCAGCGTGGCGCACCGATCCTTGAACAGCGCGCAACGCTGTGCGAGGCGCGCATCGGCGGCATCGGCTCCGATGCCGAGCGCGGCCAGGTGACGCGCCACCAGGCGCGCCAGCCGCGCGTCGTCGGCCAGCTTGATGTGGTGCGCGTTGACCCACGCGAGCTTGGCCGGATCCCACTGCGCAGGGCTCTTGGCCATGTGGCTGCCGTCGAACCACTGCACCATCTGCTCGCGCGTGAACAGCTCGTGGTCACCGTGGCTCCAGCCCAGGCGCGCGAGGTAGTTGAGCATCGCCTCGGGCAGATAGCCGGCCTCTTCGTAGGCCATCACGCTCACCGCGCCGCGGCGCTTGGACAGCTTGAGCCCGTCTTCGCCGAGGATGATCGGACAGTGGCCGAACAGCGGCAGCGGCGCATTCAGCGCGTGGAAGATGTTGATCTGCCAGGGCGTGTTGTTGATGTGCTCGTCGCCGCGAAACACGTGCGTGATGCGCATGTCCCAGTCGTCGACCACGACGGCAAAGTTGTACGTCGGCACGCCATCGTTGCGCACGATGATCAGGTCGTCGATCTCTTCGTTGCTGATGCGGATCGGGCCCTTGACCAGGTCGTTCCACGACACGCTGCCCGACTTGGGGTTGCAGAAGCGCACCACGGGCTTCACGCCGGCCGGCACCGGCGGCAGCGTCTTGCCCGGCTCCGGACGCCAGCGGCGGTCATAGTGGGTCTTCTCGCCGCGCGCACGCTGCGTCTCGCGCATCGCGTCGAGTTCCTCGGGCGTGCAGTAGCAGCGATACGCCGTGCCTGCGGCGATCATCGACTCGGCCACCTCCTGGTAGCGCGCCAGGCGCTGCATCTGGTGCACCGGGCCTTCGTCGTAGTCCAGGCCCAGCCAGTGCATGGCGTCGAGGATCTGGTCGACCGACTCCTGCGTCGAGCGCGCCACGTCGGTGTCTTCGATGCGCAGCACGAACTGCCCGCCATGGTGGCGCGCATAAGCCCACGAGTACAGCGCGGTGCGCGCGGTGCCCAGATGCAGGAAGCCGGTGGGCGACGGCGCGATGCGCGTGCGTACCAAAGTCATGTGTCACTCTTGGCGCTGCGCGCCGTCCGCCCCAGGGAGCGCCGCGCGCTTGAGGCGGCCTTGCGCGCGCGTGCCGTCATCGGATCGCGTCGAGCCCGCGCGCCAGGTCGACCTTCAGGTCCTCGAGGTCTTCCAGGCCTACGGCGATGCGGATCATGCCCTGTGTGATGCCGGCGGCCTGGCGCTGCGCCTCGGTGAGCCGACCGTGCGTGGTGCTCGACGGGTGCGTCACGGTGGTCTTGGTGTCGCCGAGGTTGGCGGTGATCGAGCAGATGCGCGTCCCATCGATCACCGCAAACGCGTTTGCGCGTGCGCGGTCGGCGTCGGCTCCCTTGACGATGAACGACGCCACCGGTCCACCCACACCGTCTTGCTGGCGCATCGCCAGCTCGTGCTGAGGGTGCGACGGCAAGCCGGGGTGGTACACGCGTTCGACGGCGCGGTGCTGCTCGAGCCAGCGCGCCAGCTCGAGAGCGCGCGCGCTCTGCTCGCGCATGCGGATCGAAAGTGTCTCCATGCCTTTGAGCACGACCCACGCATTGAAGGGCGACAGCGTGATGCCGGCGCTGCGCATCATCGGCATGAACTTCTCGTCGACCAGCTTCTGGCTGCAGCACAGCGCGCCGGCGATCACCCGGCCTTGGCCGTCAAGGTACTTGGTGCCCGAGTGCATCACGATGTCGGCGCCGAGATGGATCGGCCGCTGCAACGCCGGCGAGCAGAAGCAGTTGTCCACCACCAGCAGCGCGCCGGCGTTGTGCGCGATCCTCGCCAGCGCGGCGATGTCGCACACCTCGGTCAACGGATTGGTCGGCGACTCTGCGAACAGCAGCTTGGTGTTGGGCCTCACCGCCTCGCGCCACTGCGCGACGTCGGTCTGCGACACGAAGCTGGTTTCGACGCCGAACTTGCTGAACTCGCCGCCGAGCAGCTTGATCGTCGAGCCGAACACGCTCTGCGAGCAGATCACGTGGTCGCCGGCCTGCAGCAGGCTCAACGCCAGCAGGGTGATGGCACCCATTCCGCTGGCGGTGCCGATGCAGGCCTCGCTGCCTTCCAGCGCCGCCAGGCGGCGCTCCATCATCGTGACGGTGGGGTTGCTGAAGCGGCTGTAGACGAAGGCTTCTTCCTCGTTGGCGAAACGCGCCGCCGCGGTGGCCGCATCGGGGTGGACGAAACTGCTGCTGACGAACAACGCCTCGGAGTTCTCGCCCCACTGGCTGGGCGGAAGACCCTCGCGCACGGCCAGCGTGTCGAGCCGGGCATCGCCCGGCAGCTGCGTGCGCGGAATCCTCTTGTCGTTCTCGCTCAAGGGGCGCCTCAGGAGCGTTCGGCCGCGCTGTGCAGCGCCAGGCGCGAACGCTGTGCATCGTCTTCGTCGTCGCGCGCCGCAGCACGCGGTGCTGCACTGGCCGCCGACACGTCACCGGTGATGTACACGCCATCGAAGCACGAAGCCTCGAAGCCGTCGAGCCTGGGATTGAGCGCCTTGACGACGCGCTTCATCGCATCCACGTCCTGGTAGATCAGCGCATCGGCGCCAATGAAGTGGCGGATCTCCTCGATGCTGCGGCCATGCGCGATCAACTCTTCCTTGGTCGGCATGTCGATGCCGTAGACGTTGGGATAGCGCACGGGCGGCGCGGCCGACGCCATGTAGACCTTGCGGGCTCCGGCTTCGCGCGCCATCTGAACGATCTCCTTGCTGGTGGTGCCGCGCACGATCGAATCGTCGACCAGTAGCACGTTGCGGCCCTTGAACTCCTGCGGCATCGCGTTGAGCTTCTGCCGCACCGAGCGCTTGCGCACCGCCTGCCCCGGCATGATGAAGGTGCGACCGACGTAGCGGTTCTTCACGAAGCCCTCGCGATACGGCTTGCCGATCTTCTGCGCCAGCTGCATCGCCGACGGGCGGCTAGACTCCGGAATGGGGATCACGACGTCGATCTCTGAGGGCGGCATCGTGGAGATCACGCGCTGCGCCAGCGTCTCGCCGAGATTGAGCCGCGCCTGGTAGACCGACACGCCGTCGATCACCGAGTCGGGCCGCGCGAGGTACACATACTCGAACATGCACGGGTTCAGGCTGGGAGCTTCGGCGCATTGGCGTGCGTGCACGCGGCCCTGCAGATCGATGAAGATCGCCTCCCCCGGAGCCACGTCGCGCTCGGCGCGGTGGCCCGTGCCTTCGAGAGCGACGGTCTCGCTGGCCACCATCAGCTCACCTCCCGCATCGGCCGACGAGCGGCCGAACACCAGCGGCCGGATGCCGTACGGGTCGCGAAACGCCAGCAACCCGTGGCCCGCGATCAGCGCGATCACCGCATACGAGCCGCGCACGCGTCGATGCACCGCGGACACCGCGGCGAAGATCACGTCGGGCGACAGCGGCCGGTCGCGGCCGGCACGCTCGATCTCGTGCGCCAGCACGTTGATGAGCACCTCGGTGTCGCTGCCCGTGTTGATGTGGCGGCGGTCGACGTCGAACAGCTCCTGCTTCAGCGCGGCGGCATTGGTGAGATTGCCGTTGTGCACCAGCACGATGCCGTACGGCGCGTTGACGTAGAACGGCTGGGCTTCCTCTTCGCTGTAGGCGTTGCCCGCGGTCGGATAACGCACCTGGCCCAGCCCCACGTCGCCCGGCAATGCGCGCATGTTGCGCGTGCGGAACACGTCGCGCACCATGCCGCGCGCCTTGTGCATGAAACACTGCGTGCCCTGCATCGTGACGATGCCGGCCGCGTCCTGGCCGCGGTGCTGCAACAGCAGCAGCGCGTCGTAGATCAGCTGGTTGACGGGAGCCTGGGCAATGACGCCGACGATGCCGCACATGGATCAAGAACCTCGAGGTGCCATTGTCGGCGTTATCAGGCCTGCAGATGCCGCGCGACCGCCGGCGGCAACACGGGTTTCAATCCCGACAGCAGAACACCCAGCCAGGCCGCCCCGTGCGATGCCTGCCACGACGAGGCGCGCACCGCCGGCGTGAACGACACCACGGTGGCCACCGCAAGCAGCAGCACCAGTGCGCGCACCAGGCCGAACACTCCGCCCAGCGTTCGATCGATCAGCGTCAACGGCGTGGCATGCACGATCAGGCGCACCAGACGTGCCAGCAACATCCACACGACCAGCGCTGCCACGAAGGTCACGGCGAACGACGCACCGTGATTCAACGCCGAGCCGGGCGCACCGACAGGCAGGTGCGGTGCGAGCGCGCCGCTGAACATCTGGGCCGCTACGTAGGCCGCCACCCAGCCGAGCAGCGACAACACCTCGAACACCAGGCCGCGTACCAGCCCGACGACCACAGACGCGAGCAGCACCGCCAACAACACCCAATCGACCCACCCGATCGTGTCCATCCCGGTCACAGCGTCAGGATCGCCGCAGGCAGGCCTGCAGCCTTGAGAGTGCCCGCCGCTTTTTCGGCGTCCTCGCGCGAATTGAACGGTCCCACGCGCACGCGGATGCGCTTGTTGCCGTCGACTTCGGCGGTCTGCGTGTAGCTTTTCAGACCAAGCTTGTCGACGCGCTGCCGCATGTCGCGCGCCGACGAGGCAGCACCGTAGGCACCCACCTGCACGACGAAACGGCCCGTACCCGCATCGGGCTTGTCGGGCTCGGCCGCTGCAACGGTCGCCGTCTTGTTGTGGGCACCGCCCTGCCCTTCGAGCAACGCACGCGCACGCGCGCCGTCGTCGGCGCGCGGGTCGACCTTGGCGGCCTCGGGCTTGGTGCCTTCGGTCTTTGACGGTGCGGCCTTGGTCGCCGCCGCCGGGGCTGCGGTGCCGGCATCGTTGCGAGCCGTCGGCTCGCTGCGTGGCGGTGCCGCTTCGCTGCGTGCGGCCGCGACCGCAGGTGCACTGGCCGGTGCCGCGGCCGTCGGCTCCGTAGTCGTGACACCGCTGCTGACCCGGCCCACCACCGCAGGCGCGGCCGAGGCGACGCGCGGCGGCGGCAACGGCAACGTGGGTGCGCCTTCCTTGCGCGGGATCTCGATCGGAATATCCACCGGGATCGGCCGCGGCTGGGTCTCGAACAACAACGGAAAGCCGATCACGCCGACGCCGAGCAGCACGGCGGCGCCGATCAGCCGACGGCGCGCACGCGAGCGCGCCGCCTGCACCGGGTCACCCGCGCCGGTGCGTTCACTGTCTGACGCCGATGATCCTTGCAGGAACGAGAACAGACCCATGCGCTGCTGAGCGTGTGCCTGCGAACGCTGTCATCTCAGCAGCGCCGCGCGGCCCGTTGGAGGCGTTCAACGCGAGTGGGGTGCCGCTGTTCGCGGCAAACCATCTTTCAGCACACCACCCACTGTGGAGAACGAGCCGAACACGAGGATTCTATCAGCGGGGGTTGCGTCGGCCAGCGCGGCGCGCAAGGCATCGCTCGGTGTCGCATGCGTACTCACCGGCGTGCTTGTGTGGGGTGGTGCCACCAGGATGCGTGCCAGCGCTTCGGCCTTGGCCGCGCGCGCGATCGGCAGATCGGTGACGAACCATGCATCCACCAGCGGCCGCAGAGGCGCCACCACGTGCTCGATGTCTTTGTCGGCCATCACGCCGAACACGGCAAGCGTGCGCGGATAGAAACCCATCTGGTCCAGTCCTGCGGCCAGTGCCCCAGCGGCTTGCGGGTTGTGTGCCACGTCGAGGACAAGCGCCGGTTGCCCCGGCACGATCTGGAAGCGCCCCGGCAGGGAGACCAGCGCAAGCCCGCTGCGCACCGCTTGCGCGGGTATCGGCAAGCGCTCGTGCAGCGACTCCAGCGCGGCCAGGGCGGTGGCCGCATTGAGCAGTTGATTCGCACCGCGCAGCGCCGGATGCGCCAGTCCGCTGTAGCGACGCTTGCGCCCGCTCCACGACCACTGCTGCCGGTCGCCCTTCAGGCGAAAGTCGCGGCCGTGCTGCCAGAGATCGGCGCCGATCGCTCTTGCATGTTCGATCACACTGTCGGGCGGTTCGGGGTCGCCGATGATGGCCGGCCTGGCCGCACGGAAGATGCCGGCTTTCTCGCGCCCGATCGATTCGCGGTCGGGGCCGAGGTACTCCGTGTGATCGAGGGCGATGTTGGTCAACACCGCACAATCTGCATCGATCGCGTTGACCGCATCGAGCCGGCCGCCAAGTCCCACTTCGAGGATCACGACGTCGGGCCGCGCCTCGATGAACGCGCGCAGGATCACCAGCAGCGTGAACTCGAAGTAGGTCAGCGCGATGTCGCCGCGCGCCGCCTCCACGGCCTCGAAATGCGGCAGCAGGGTGGCCGGCTCGACCGGCACGCCGTCGATCAGGCAGCGTTCTTCAAAGTGCACCAGATGCGGCTTGATGTGCAGCGCCGTGCGATAGCCGGCATGGCGCGCGATCGACTCGATCATCGCGCAGGTCGAGCCTTTGCCGTTGGTGCCGGCCACGCTGATCACCGGGCAGTGAAAGCGCAGGTTCAATCGGTCGCGCACGGTGCGGGCGCGCTCGAGCGTGAACTCCACGCGCTCGCGCGTGAACTCCATGCTCTTCGGATTGAGCCGCTCGCAGTGCGCGAGCCAGTCATCAAGGGTGCGCGGCGGTGTCATGCGTGCAGCCCGCCGGCGCCTGGCTAGACCCCTCCAGCGCCGAGCCACCCCAAGCTGGACTGCGCCCCCTTGGGGCCGAGCCCGGACATGAACAGTCCGGTGGACTGTTCATGCCTGGCGAGGGGTTGGCCGCTTGCGGCCAACGCGCCCTGCAAGAGCAGCGAAGGCGCGAAGCGACAAGCGTAGGCGCCGACAATCATGCGATGGCGTCGGCGCTCTGCTTCAGCAGCATCGCAGCAAGCTTGGCCACCGCCGGCCGCAGCTGACGGCGATCGACGATCATGTCGAGCGCGCCCTTGCCGAGCAGGAACTCGGCACGCTGAAAGCCCTCGGGCAGCTTCTCGCGCACCGTGTTCTCGATCACGCGCGGACCGGCAAAGCCGATCAGCGCCTTGGGCTCGGCCAGCACCACGTCGCCCATGAAGGCAAAGCTCGCCGACACGCCGCCCATCGTGGGATCGGTCAGTACGCTGATGTACGGCAGCCTCGCCTTCGAGAGGCGCGTCAGCGCCGCGTTGGTCTTGGCCATCTGCATCAGGCTCAACAAGCCTTCCTGCATGCGCGCGCCACCCGACGCGGTGAAGCAGACGAACGGCATCTTCTGCTCGACGGCGGTCTCCACGCCGCGCACGAAACGCTCGCCAACCACGCTGCCCATCGAGCCGCCCATGAAGTCGAACTCGAAGCACGCCGCCACGATGGGCACGCTCATCACGGCGCCTCCCATCACCACCAGCGCGTCGGTCTCTCCGGTGGCCTCAAGCGCACCCTTCAGGCTCTCGGGGTACTTCTTCTTGCTGTCCTTGAACTTCAGCGGGTCGACCGGCACGACCTCCTGGCCGATCTCAAAGCGACCTTCGGGATCCAGAAAACCATCCAGCCGCGGCCGGGCCCCAATACGGTGGTGGTGCCCGCACTTCGGGCAGACATTGAGGTTGCCCTCGAGGTCGGTCTTGTAGAGCACGGTCTCGCATGCCGGGCACTTGATCCACAGGCCTTCCGGCACCGAGCGCCGCTCGGCAGGGTCGGTTTGCTGGATCCTAGGTGGGAGCAGTTTCTCGAGCCAGCTCATGCGTGCGTCCCTTCGACGGAAGTATCGAGCGCGGTCCGGATCTCGGCCATGAAGCGCCGGCCGGCCAGCGCGACATTCTCGCGCGGTTCGGCCTCCAGAATCTGCACCAGGCGCGCGCCGATCACCACGGCATCGGCAACTTGGGCCACGGCGCGAGCGCTGGCGGCATCCCGTATGCCGAAACCCACGCCGACGGGCAGCGTCACGTGCGCCCGGATGCGCGGCATCGCCTGCGCCACCGACGACACGTCGAGATGGCCGGCGCCGGTGACACCCCGGAGGGAGACGTAGTACACGAAGCCGCTGGCGATACGCGCCACCTGCTCGATGCGCGCATCGGTCGATGTCGGCGCGAGCAGAAAGATGAGGTCGAGGCCCGCCTGCCTCAACGAGGCGGCGAATGCCTCGCATTCCTCCGGCGGGTAGTCCACCACCAGCAGGCCGTCGACGCCGGCTTGCGCCGCGGCCTGCACGAACGCGCCGTCGCCATGGCGCTGGTCGAAGCGCTCGATCGGGTTGGCGTAGCCCATCAGCACCAGCGGCGTCTGCGGGTTTGCCCGTCGGATGGCACGCACCGCGTCGAGTACCTGGGGAAGTCCGATGCCGCGGGCGAGCGCGCGCTCGGAGGATTTCTGGATCACCGGGCCGTCGGCCATCGGATCGGAGAACGGCACGCCCAGTTCGATGATGTCGGCGCCGCCGTCGATCAACCCCTGCACGATGTCGGCGGTGGCATCGGCGTACGGATCGCCGACGGTCACGTACGGGATCAACGCCTTGCGTCCCGCGCGCTGCAGGCGTTGCAGCGTCTCGGCAATGCGGCTCATCTCGCCCCTCCTTTCACCGACTGTCCGCGGCACGACGGCCGGCAGTAGAAGTCGGCTCCCGAGAGGTCGGCCACCGTGCCGATGTCCTTGTCGCCTCGGCCCGACAGGTTGACCAGCAGGTGCTGATCGGGCTTCATGGTGGCTGCGAGCTTCATCGCGTAGGCCACCGCATGGCTCGATTCAAGGGCGGGGATGATGCCTTCGGTGCGGCACAGCTTGTGGAACGCGGCCAGCGCCTCGTCGTCGGTGATGCCGACGTACTCGGCGCGACCGATGTCCTTGAGGTAGGCATGCTCGGGGCCAACGCCCGGGTAGTCGAGCCCGGCGGAGATCGAGTGGGTTTCCAGGATCTGCCCGTTGTCATCCTGCAGCAGGTAGGTGCGGTTGCCGTGCAGCACGCCGGGTGAGCCGGCCGACAGGCTGGCGGCGTGCTTGCCGCTGGCCAGACCCTGTCCCGCAGCCTCCACCCCGATCAAGCGCACGCGCTCGTGCTCGATGTACGGATAGAACAAGCCCATCGCGTTGCTGCCGCCGCCGACGCAGGCGATCGCCGCGTCGGGCTGGCGGCCGATCTGTCTTTGCATCTGCACGACGCATTCATCGCCGATCACACGCTGAAAGTCGCGCACCAGCATCGGGTATGGGTGCGGCCCGGCGACGGTGCCGATGATGTAGAAGGTGTTGTCGACGTGCGTGACCCAGTCGCGCAGCGCTTCGTTGAGCGCATCCTTCAGCGTCCTGGAGCCGCTGTCCACCGGCACGACCTTGGCCCCCAGCAGATGCATGCGGTAGACGTTGGGCGACTGGCGCTTGACGTCTTCGCTGCCCATGTAGACCACGCATTCCATGCCGTAGCGTGCGCACACGGTGGCAGTGGCCACGCCGTGCTGGCCGGCGCCGGTCTCGGCGATCACGCGCGGCTTGCCCATGCGCTTGGCCAGCAGCGCCTGGCCGACGGTGTTGTTCACCTTGTGCGCGCCGGTGTGGTTCAAGTCCTCGCGCTTCAAGTGGATCTGCGCGCCGCCGATCTCGCGGCTCAGGCGCGCCGCATGGTAGATCGGGCTCGGACGCCCGACGAAGTGCTCGAGCTCGTTGCGGAACTCGGCCATGAACGCATCATCGTTGCGATAGTGCTCGTAGGCGGCGCGCAGTTCGTCGAGCGCATGGACCAGGGTCTCGGCGACGAAACGGCCGCCGTAAGGCCCGAAATGCCCGCTCGCGTCGGGCTGTTGGTAGTGCTTCATGATGGATCAGGCCGGCGCCGGGCCGCCCCAAGCCGGACTGTGCCCCCGCGGGGGCAGCGCCGGCGCGAGGCGCCAAGCGTGGGGGCCGACATTCCTTTCTAGTGGATGGCGTCGTCGATGCGCGCATCGGCTTCGCGCACCGCTTCGCAGAACCGGCGGATCAGCGCAGCGTCCTTGACGCCCTTGCTTGCCTCCACGCCGGAGCTCACGTCAACGGCCCAGGGCCGGACGCGCATCACCCCATCGATCACGTTTGCAGGATTCAACCCACCAGACAAAACGACCGGAAGGGGCACGTTTGGTGGAATGAGTGACCAATCAAAGACCTTTCCGCCGCCGCCATAACCCTGGACATCGGCGTCCAGCAGCAGCGCCGACGCACTGGCGAAAGCGTGCGCGAAGTCTAACAGCGCAAAGCCCTCGGCCACGCGCGCCGCCCGGATGTATGTGCGCCGCGCCGCCTCGCACTGCGCCGGCGTCTCGTCGCCATGGAACTGCAGCACGGCGCGCGGCACATGGTCGAGAGCGCGGCCGATGTCGTCGGGCCTGGCGTTGACGAACAGGCACACCGGCGTCACGAAAGGAGGCAGCGCTCGCGCCAGCTCACCGGCACGCGCCGCGCTGACGTGGCGCGCGCTCTTGCCGTACATCACGAAGCCCACGGCATCGGCACCGGCCTCGACGGCGGCCGCCACATCGGCCTCCTGCGACAGGCCGCAAATCTTGATGCGGGTGCGTTGCTGCAAAGGGGTTCTCGTCAGGGCAACCAGTCGCTCACCGGCACCCGGTCGGGCAACTGCAGGGTGGCATCGTAGTACGGGCCGGCGAAGTACAGCCCTGCGGCCGCAAACGTCGGCGCGGCGGCGTCACGATGTCGCGCCGCCAGCACGTCGAGAAGCCAGTCGGGCGTCCGCCGACCACTGCCCACCGCGAGCAGGCAACCCATGATGTTGCGCACCATGTGATGCAGGAACGCATTGGCGTCGAACTGGAAATGCCAGTACGCGCCGCGTCGTTCGATCGTGATCGAGCGCAGCGTCTTCACCGGCGACTTGGCCTGACACTCGCTGGAGCGAAACGAGCTGAAGTCGTGCTCGCCGACCAGATGCTGTGCCGCAGCGCGCATCGGTTCGATTTCCAGGTCGTCGAACACCCATCCGACCAGGCCGGCCTCCAGCGACGGCCGCACCGGCGAACGCAACAGCACATAACGATAACGCCGGCCGCGTGCCGCAAAGCGCGCATGAAAATCGGCTGGGACCGGCGCGCTCCACTGCACTGCGATGTCGTCCGGCAGGTAACGATTGGTGCCGCGCACCCACGAGAACGCGTCGCGCCGCACCGGCGCGTCGAAGTGCACCACCTGGTTCAGCGCATGCACGCCCGCGTCGGTGCGGCCGGCACAGACCGTGCTCACACGCGTATCGGCAAACGTCGACAGTGCGCGTTCGAGATGGTCTTGCACCGTGTGGCCATCAGGCTGGCTTTGCCAACCGTTGTACGCGCTGCCTCGGTAGCTGACGCCCAGTGCCCAGCGAACGCCGGTCGCGGCGTGCATTTCCAAGTGGACACCGCGGATCCGGCGCCGCCGGTCCGCCGGTGTCGCGCCCTAGAGGGAGAGGCGGCTGCCGGGCCGCTTTGACGGGCGTGGTCTCATGCCAAGCTGTCGAGCATGCTCTGGGCCTTGGTCTTCAAGGCCCCGCCGGCCTTGGCGACAACCTCTTCGAGCAGGTCGCGCGCCCCTTCCATGTCACCGATCTGGCGGAACTCCTCGGCCAGCTCGAGTTTGCGCGCCAGCGGGTCGTTGTCGTCAAACGATCCATGCGCAGAGGGCTGCGCCGGCAGCGTGAAGTCGCCGAAGTCGAGCGTGGGCTTGGCGCTCGACGCGGCTTGCGCGCCGGAGGTCAGCGGCATCGCAGCGCTCGGGTTCAGGTCCAGCGAGATCGATTCCAGATCGACGACCGGCGCCTGGCTCGGCTGGGCCTCGCGCCGCTGCGGTGCGCTGGGCGGCGGCATCGTGCCGATATCAAGGTCGAGGTCGAGGTCCGGCGCGGGTCGGCTGTCGGTGTGGCCCGAAATGCTGTCGATCGTCGACGTCGGGAATCCCGACGTGTGCGGCATGATCGATTGCGGCATCGTGCTGGCGCCCAACGGCTCGATGATGCGGCCACCGTCGCCGGTGACCGCCGCCACCGGTTGTCCGCCCGGCTTGTACAGCGGGTTCTCCGGGTCGATCTGTCGGCCGAGCTCCTGCGCCTTGGCCCAGTCGTCGCCTTCGCCTTTGGTGAGCGCATACAGCTGCGTCGCCAGCATCTCGAAGCCCTTGGTGTCGCGACGCTTGGCGTACACCTCCAGCAGCTTGGTGCGGATGGCCAGGCGATCGGGGTTGCCGCGCATCGCCTCCTTCAAGATCTCTTCGGCCTGCAGGTCGCGGCCGTAGGCCAGGTAAACGTCCGCTTCGGCCACCGGGTCAACGTCTCCGATCGCGTCGAGTTGGCTCAACGAGTAGCTCATCGACGACGACACGCCCGTCGCATCGCGCGTGTCGACCCGCTGGCCGCCGCTGGCGCCGAAGAACGAGTCGGGCTGCAGGCGGCTCTCGAGGAACGACGTCTCCCCGTTGTCCTTGCGGAACCGGCCGCGCAGGCGGTACAGCGCCAAGCCGGCCAAGAGCACCGCCAAACCGATGCCCCCGGGCACCGCCATCGGGTGTTCGGTCAGCGCCGCCAGCATGCTGGGTTCTTCAACGGGGGGCGCAGGGGGCTTCGGCGCCGCCTGTGGTGTCGCCGCCTGAGCCGGTGCCGGCGCCGGTGCGCTCGCCGCCGGCGGCGTAATCGGCACGGCCGGTGTCACGGGCTCGCTCTTCGGCGGCTCGGTCGGGGCTTGCGCGACAACCGCTGGTGCCGGTGGGGGTGCTGCGGGCGTCGCTGGCGCGGGGGTCGGGGCCTTCGCTTCAGGCGCGGGGGCCGGCGGCGCCCCAGGAGCGGCCTGCGCCGCCGGCTGAGCCGGTGCCGTCGCGCCGGGTGCGCCTTGCTGGACCTTCTTCAGGTCTTCGATGTTCTTGGCCAACTCGGCCACTCGTGTGGCCGCGTCCTTCTTCTCGGCTTCTTTCGAGACCTTGGCTTCGGTGCTGGCTGTGCCCGGTTTGACGGCGCCTTGCGACAGCGTGAGCTTGTCGGGGGTGGCTGCGGCGGCTTGCTTGCGATCGTCGATCGCGGCCTGCACCTTGCCGGCCGCTTGTCGCGACCTCTCGCCGGCCGGCGTGGTCGGCACGTTGCCGGCCAGGGTCTGACGGTACTTGCCGAAGTCGGCGCTCTGCGCCCGGATCACTTCGCGCGCCTCGGCGGTGGTGGCCTGACCCGCCTGCTCCGACGACGGCACGCTCAACACCGCACCGGCCTTGAGCCGGTTCATGTTCTCGCCGATGAACGCGCTGGGGTTGTTGCGAAACAGCGCCACCAGCATCTGGTCGAGCGACACGTTGGCGCGCTGGTTGTTCTTGGCGATGCGGTACAGCGTGTCGCCTTCCTTGACCTTGTACTCACCCTCTGCGCTGGGCGCACCGGCCGGCGCCGCGGGCGACGCGCGCTGCGCCGTGGTGGCGCGGGGAGCCGGCGTGGCACGTGGCGTGGGCGCCGCGGCCTGCGGCGCAACCGGCGGCGGCGTGACCACTGCGCTCTGGCTCGGCGCCGGCGCGATCGGCTGCGGAGCGGCCGAAATCTGCGGTGCCGCCGGCGCCTGTGCCATCACCGGCGGCGCGACGCGCGACTGCGGCGGATCGAGCAGCAACGTGTATTCGCGCACCAAGCGGCCGGACGACCACGTCAGCTCGAGGATCACGTCGACGAAGGGTTCCTGCACCGCACGATCGCTGGTCACGCGCAAGTACGGCCGACCATCGGGGCGGCGCGCCAACGTGACGGTGGTCGACTGCAGAACAGAGTTGTAGTCGACGCCCGAGGCGCGGTACGACTCCGGCGGCGCAATGCGCACGCGCAAGGACGAGTCTTCTTCGGAACTGAGGCTGGTGATGTCGATCTCGGCGCGCAGCGCTTCGCCAAGGGCGGATTGAACGTTGAGGCGGCCGAGGCCCAGGGCCCAGGCGCTGCCCGAGGCAGCGAGCATCGCGGCCAGCGCGACGGTGTTCAGCGCGACACGTCCGGCATGTCCAGTGCGGTTTTTCAAGGCGTCTCCCAAGTGCAACCGGCGCGCAAACTGCAAGCGCGCCGACATTCACAGGTGGTGCAGCTCGAGCGTTTCACCTCGGTCGCGGGTAACTCGTCGAAACCACAATAACATCAAGCATATAGGCTGACAAGCTCATGCAAAAGCTGACGTTTGTGTCAAATCTCCCGCGCTCGGCCTCCTGTCGCCGTTTGTTGCCGTCGGACAACGTTGCGTACGATGCCTCATCCGAACGTCATGCCTCCAGCAGCAGCCTGAGCATTCTACGAAGCGGCTCCGCTGCGCCCCAGAGCAACTGATCACCAATGGTGAACGCCGCGAGGTGCTGCGGCCCCATGGCGAGCTTGCGGATGCGTCCAACCGGTATGTCCATGGTGCCGGTCACCGCCACGGGCGTGAGTTGACGCAGCGTCGCCTCGCGCTCGTTGGGCACGACCTTGGCCCAGGGGTTGTCGGCCGCGATCATCGCCTCGATGTCGGCCACCGGCACGTCGCGCGTGAGCTTGAAGTGCAACGCCTGGCTGTGGCAGCGCATCGAACCGACGCGCACGCACACGCCGTCGACCGGCACGGCTGCCGTGTCGAAGCCGGGACCGCGGCCGAGGATCTTGTTGGTCTCGGCCATGCCCTTCCACTCTTCGCGGCTCTGGCCATTGCCCATGTCCTTGTCGATCCACGGCACGAGGGAGCCACCGAGCGGCACGCCGACGTGCTCGACCTCAGCGCCGGTCATCGCCTGCTGACGCGCCAGCACCTTGCGATCGATCTCGAGGATCGCGCTGGCCGGGTTGTCGAGCAGCGACCTCACCTCGGCGTTGAGCGCGCCGTACTGCACCAGCATCTCGCGCATGTGCTGCGCGCCGCCACCCGAAGCGGCCTGGTACGTCATCGTGCTCATCCACTCGACCAGCCCGGCCTTGAACAGCGCGCCCACGCCCATCAGCATGCAGCTCACCGTGCAATTGCCGCCGATCCAGTTCTTGTTCCCGCTGGCGAGAGCGTTCTTGATCACCGGCATGTTGACCGGGTCGAGGATGATGACCGCGTCGTCCTTCATGCGCAGCGCCGACGCGGCGTCGATCCAGTGGCCCTTCCATCCGGCCGCGCGCAGCTTGGGGAACACCTCGTTGGTGTAGTCGCCGCCTTGGGCGGTGACGACGATGTCGCAGCGCGCGAGCGCCTTCAGGTCTTGCGCGTCGACCAGCTTCTTTTCGTTCTTGGCCTGCGCCGGCGCGGCGCCGCCGGCATTGCTGGTGGAGAAGAACAACGGCTCGAACAACGCAAAGTCGTTCTCCGCCTGCATGCGCTCCATCAGCACGGAGCCGACCATGCCGCGCCAACCGACGATTCCTACCAGTGCCATTTCAGTCGCCCTTTCGTTGCGTTGAATCCTTGCCACCCGGCTCGTTCGCCGGTTGCAGGAATAGCGGGCGAGACGAACCGGGAGCTGCTAGCTCTTCTTGGTGATGGTTTTGGTGATGGCCGCGACGACGGCGTCGCCCATTTCGCGCGTGCCCACCTTTGTCGTGCCTTCGGACCAGATGTCGGCCGTGCGCAGACCCTGCTGCAGCACGTGGCGCACCGCTGCTTCCACCCGGTCTGCCGACTCGGGCTGGTTCAACGTGAAGCGCAGCATCATGGCCATGGACAAGATTGTAGCCAGAGGATTGGCCAGATTCTTTCCAGCAATGTCCGGCGCGCTGCCGTGGCTCGGCTCGTAGAGACCTTTTTGGCTTGAGTCAAGCGATGCCGACGGCAGCATGCCGATCGAGCCGGTCAGCATGGCCGCTTCGTCGGACAGGATGTCACCGAACATGTTGCCGGTGACGATCACGTCAAAGCTCCTGGGCGCGCGCACCAGCTGCATTGCCGCGTTGTCGACGTACATGTGGTCGAGCGCGACGTCGGGGTAGTCCTTGTGCACCTCGGTGACCACGTCCTTCCAGAACTGGAAGGTCTCCAGCACGTTGGCCTTGTCGACGCTGGTCAACCTGCCGCGGCGCTTGCGGGCGGCTTCAAAAGCCACCCGGGCGATGCGCTCGATCTCCGGGCGGGTGTAGCGCATGGTGTCGAACGCCTCGTCGGCACCGGCGAACGTGCCGTCGGGCGCCTTGCGGCGGCCGCGCGGCTGGCCGAAGTAGATGTCGCCGGTAAGCTCGCGGATGATGAGGATGTCGAGCCCCGAGACCAGCTCGGGCTTCAGGCTCGAAGCGTGCGTGAGCTGCTCGTAGCAGATGGCCGGGCGAAAGTTGGCGAACAGCCCCAGGTGCTTGCGCAACCCGAGAATCGCCTGCTCGGGCCTGAGCGATCGCTCGAGCTTGTCGTACTTCCAGTCGCCCACGGCCCCGAAAAGAACCGCGTCTGCCGCCTTGGCGAGCTCGAGCGTCGATTCGGGCAGCGGATGGCCATGCGCCTCGTAGGCCGCGCCGCCGACGAGCGCCTCTTCGAGCTCCACCTTGAGCTCCAGCGCGCGCAACACACGCACCGCCTGCGCGACGATCTCTTGGCCGATGCCGTCACCCGGCAACACTGCGATCTTCATGGGGGATATGGCTTTCAAGTGGGACGATTGGCGAGCCAGGGCTGGCGCGCCAGGCGTTCGGCCTCGAACGCACGGATCTTGTCGGCGTGGCGCAGCGTGAGCCCGATGTCGTCGAAGCCGTTGACGAGGCAGTACTTGCGAAACGGCTGCACGTCGAACGCGATCTCGCTGCCGTCTGGCTTCACGATGACCTGGCGCGGCAGGTCGATCGTGAGCTGGTAGCCGACGAAGCCGGCCACCTCGTCGAACAGCCGCGCCACCTGGTCGGCCGGCAGCTGAATCGGCAACAGCCCGTTCTTGAAGCAGTTGTTGAAGAAGATGTCGGCATAACTCGGCGCGATCAACGCGCGAAAGCCGTATTGCTCCAGCGCCCATGGCGCATGCTCGCGGCTCGAGCCGCAGCCGAAGTTCTCTCGCGCCAGCAGGATCGACGCGCCCTGGTAGCGCGGCTGGTTCAGCACGAAATCGGGGTTGGGCTTGCGCGATGCGGGATCATGCCCCGGCTCGCCGGGGTCGAGGTAGCGCCAGGCGTCGAACAAGTTCGGCCCAAAGCCCGAACGCGCGATCGACTTGAGGAACTGCTTCGGGATGATGGCGTCGGTGTCGACGTTGGCACGGTCCATTGGCGCGACCAGGCCCTTGTGCACGGTGAAGGCTTGCATGTGGACGACTCCCTGCATTCAGGCGAAACGGCGCACGTCGACGAAGTGCCCGTTCAGTGCCGCGGCTGCCGCCATCGCCGGGCTCACCAGATGCGTGCGGCCGCCGGCACCCTGGCGCCCCTCGAAGTTGCGGTTGCTGGTGGAGGCACAACGCTCGCCGGGCTCGAGGCGATCGGCGTTCATCGCCAGGCACATCGAGCAGCCGGGCTCGCGCCACTCGAAACCGGCGGCCTTGAAGATCTCGTGCAGGCCTTCCTTCTCGGCCTGCGCCTTCACCAGGCCCGAGCCCGGCACGACCATCGCGAGCTTCACGCTGGGCGCCACGCGCTGACCGATGCGGCGCACGATCGCGGCGGCCTCGCGCAGGTCTTCGATGCGGCTGTTGGTGCACGAGCCGATGAACACCTTGTCGATGCCGATGTCGGCCAGCGGCTTGTTCGGTGTGAGGCCCATATAGACCAGAGCGCGTTCGATGGCATCGCGCCGCGTGGCGTCTTTCTCCCGGTCAGGGTCGGGCACACGATCCTCGATCGACAGCACCATCTCGGGCGACGTGCCCCAGGTGACTTGCGGACGAATCTGCGCCGCGTCGAGTTCGACCACCTTGTCGAACCTGGCGCCCGGGTCGGATTGCAGCGTGCGCCAGTGGGTCACCGCCTGATCCCACTCAACGCCCCGCGGCGCGAACGGACGGCCCTTCACGTACCCGATGGTGGCCTCGTCAACGGCCACCAGGCCCGCGCGCGCACCCGCCTCGATGGCCATGTTGCACACCGTCATGCGGCCTTCCATCGACAGCGCGCGGATCGCCGATCCGCCGAACTCGATCGTGCAGCCGGTGCCGCCGGCAGTGCCGATGCGGCCGATGATCGCCAGCACGATGTCCTTGGCGCTGCAGCCCTTGGGCAGCACACCGTCGACCTTGATCAGCAGGTTCTTCATCTTCTTGGCCAGCAGGGTCTGCGTGGCCAGCACGTGCTCGACCTCGCTGGTGCCGATGCCGAAGGCCAGCGCGCCGAACGCGCCGTGCGTGCTGGTGTGCGAGTCGCCGCACACCACCGTCATGCCGGGCAGCGTGGCGCCGTTCTCCGGCCCGATCACATGCACGATGCCCTGCCGCTTGTCGAGGAACGGAAAGTACGCCGCCGCCCCGTTGGCTTTGATGTTGGCATCGAGCGTCACGATCTGCAGCTTGCTGGTGGGATCGACGATGCCGTCATAGCCGCGCTCCCAGCCGGTGGTGGGCGTGTTGTGGTCGGCCGTGGCCACCACCGAACTGGTGCGCCATACCTTGCGGCCGGCCAGGCGCAGACCCTCGTAGGCCTGCGGGCTGGTGACCTCGTGCACCAGATGGCGGTCGATGTAGAGGATGGCGGTGCCGTCCTCCTCGGTGTGGACGACGTGGTCGTCCCAGAGCTTGTCGTACAGCGTGCGGGCGGTCATGGTCGTGGGTGGTGTGCGCCAATGGCAAGTGTGAACCGGATCAGGCGGGCTTGCGCGCCAGGGCTTCGATGAAGCGCTGCAGCGTCGGCGGCAGCACGTCCTGGCGGCGCGCAGCCAGCAGGTAATGCCGCTGCGCCCAGTCTTCGTTGAGCTTCAGCGGCTGCACGCGAAACACCTTGGCAAAGCGCTGCGCCACGGCGGCCGGCAGCACCGCGACGCCAAGGCCGGCCTCCACCAGTTGCGCGATGGCATCGAAGCCGTGCACCTGCATGCGGGCATCCAGCGTGCGGCCGAGCGCCTGGGCGCGTTCGCGCATCTGCTCCTGCGCCGCGGCGCCGGCATGCAGCCCGACGATGTCGTGATCGAGCAGTACGTCGAAGCGGTGGCCGCTGCGCCGCGCCAGAGCATGGCCTCGCGGCACCAGGATCGCCAGCGTGCCGTCGCGGTAAGGCCGGCAGTCCAGGGCGGATTCGCGTGCCGGCGCGACAAAGACGCCCGCATCGGCGCGGCCATCGACCACAGCACTCTGCACGTCGACGCTGGTCATCTCCTCCAGGCTGATGCGAATGCCGGGGTTGGCCTTGGCAAAGCGCGCCAGATCGGCCGGCAGATGCTCGGCGATCGCGCTGGCATTGGCCGCCACGCGCAGGTGACCTTTGATGCCGCGCGAGAACTCCGCCACTTCGCTCTCCAGCGCGTGCAACGAGGCGTGTAGCGTGCGGATGTGGCGCAACAGCGCGCGCCCCGCTTCGGTGGGCTCGACACCGCGCGCGCGCCGCTGAAACAGGCTGACCCCGAGGCGCGACTCCAGATCGGACAGGCGCTTGCTGGCGGCGGCGAGCGCGAGGTTCTCGCGCGCGGCGCCGCGTGTGATGCTGCGAGTGTCGGCAATGGCGAGCACGAGATTCAGCGTGACGAGGTCGAAGCGCATCGCGTCCGGCGCGCGCGGACTCCCATCATCGCCGCGTCGCGTTCAGTGTCGGTCCGGCAATTGTGAACCGAGCCTTCGCCGATGGCGAAGGCTCGATGCGTCCAAACCCTCAGGGCGGCGCCGCGCCGAATCTGAAGTTGATGCCGGTGAAGACACTGAGGTCGTTCTTGGCGGCGCCCTGAGGCGGCTCGGTGTTGTAGGTGTCGATCACGCCGACCGCCAGGCTGAGCGACTTGTTGATGGCCACGTCGAGGTTGGCGTTGAACTTCCACAGCACGCTGCCGCTGCCGTCCAATGCCGATGCAGCTTCCAGGCGCTGCTTCAGCGACGTGGTGGCGCTCAGCTTGTGCGCCGACTCCTCGGCGAGGAACGCGGTCGGCCGGCCGAAGCGCGTGTCGGTTTCGTCGGCGATGGTCTGCGGCGTGTTGTAGCGCTCGACCAGGTAACCGGCGCCACCCGACAGCGTGAACGTGTTGATGTCGTTGTCGACCAGCCGATGGCCCACGCCGATGGTGGCCGTGTGGCGCGAGGACAGGTCGATCAGCGCATCGCGGTCGTACGCGAGACGGCCAAAGCCGAACCAACGCGGCGCGAAATCGCGGTCGTATTGGCCGAAGCCGCTCGCCTTGTCGGCCGTTGTGACGCGCTCGCCGTCCTCGTCCCTGCCACGGGCATGGTTCACCACCGCACCGAGCGCCATCTTGTCATGCCCGGTGGCGCGCACCGCGTCGGTGCTGAGCACGACCGAGGACGTCCTGGTGTTGCCCGATGTGGCCGACAGCGCGGCACCGGCGATGCCGCGCCACAGCCCATCCTTGGGAGGCGGCGCCAACTCGGCGAGCGCCGGCGGCAGGAACATGAGCAACGATGCAGGCGCGGCGGCCGCGCGCGCGATGCGGTTGAATGCGACGAAGGGCATGGTCGAGCGGGTGAGGCGCAGCCCCCGGAGGGCGACCGGCGTCGCCGGCAAACAGCGTGCGCGAAAGCCCCGCTCGCTACATGTGGTTGCGACTCAGTGCTGCAACGACGTCGGGCGGCGCCTGCACCAGTTCGATCAACACCCCCTCGCCTCCGATCGGGAACTGCTCGTTGCCCTTGGGATGCATGAAGCAGATGTCGTGGCCGGCCGCACCCTTGCGGATGCCGCCGGGCGCAAAACGCACGCCGTGCGCCGCCATCCACTCGACCGCTTTGTGCAGGTCATCGACCCACAGCCCGATGTGGTTGAGCGGCGTTTGATGCACGGCCGGCTTCTTGTCGGGATCGAGCGGCTGCATCAGATCGATCTCGACCTCGTGCACGCCATCGCCGATGGCACAGATGTCTTCGTCCACGTTCTCGCGTTCGCTGACGAAATGGCCCTTGATCGAGAGACCCAGCATGTCGACCCACAGCGTCCGCAGGCGCTGTTTGTCAGGCCCACCGATGGCGATCTGCTGCAGCCCGAGGATGCGAAACGGCTTGTCCATCGCGGCGCTCCTTCAGGCAAACGCCAGGATCGGCTGGTCGACGGTCAGGCTCTCGCCGCGCCGAGCCAGCACCTCGCGCACCTCGCCATCCTGCGTGGCGACCAGGATGTTCTCCATCTTCATCGCCTCGATCACCGCGAGCTTTTCGCCGGCCATCACCTTCTGACCGGGCTGCACCACCACGTCGACCAGCAGCCCCGGCATCGGCGACAGCAGGAACTTGCTCAGATCAGGCGGCGCCTTGTGCGGCATCAACTTCAACAGCTCGGCCGCGCGCGGAAGCAGCACCAGCGCCTCGATCTGCAGGCCATTGTGCGTGACTCGAATGCCCAGCGGATGCTTGGCACTGCCGCGTTCGATCTGCGCGGTGAAGGATTTGCCGTTGCAGATGCCGGTGACAAGCACCTCGCCGAGTTGTGTCGGGCTCTGGATGGCGAAGCGCCGCTCGCCGATGACGACGTCGGCTTTGGTCGCCGCCGCGTCGAAACCCTCGATGCGCGCCGCGTGGTGCTCGTGCCGCCCGTCGGGCTTGAGCACCACGACCACCAGGTTGGGCAGGTTCTTCACGCCGTGGCCGGCCAGCTGGCCGCTGATGCCGGCCGAGCGCTCGCGCGCCTTGCGCCGCACGAACGCTGCCATCGCCACCAGGAACAACGGGTCGTCGTGCGGCACGTCGGCCATGCGAAAGCCCTGGCTGAAGTGCTCGGCGATGAAGCCGGTGTTGAAGTCGCCGGCCACGAACTTGGGGTGCCCCAGCAGCGCTGACTGGAAACCGATGTTGCTCGAGATGCCGCGGATCACGAAGCCGTTGAGCGCCTCGCGCATCAGGCGAATCGCCTGCGCGCGATCGTTGCCGTGCACGATCAGCTTGGCGATCATCGAGTCGTAGTAGATCGGGATCTCGCCGCCTTCATAGACGCCCGTGTCCACGCGGATGCCGCCGCCCTGGGGCGTCGGGGGCGGCAGGTAGCGCGAAAGCCGGCCGGTGGACGGCAGGAAACCGCGCTGCGGGTCCTCCGCGTTGATGCGGCACTCGATGGCCCAGCCGTTGCGTTGCACGTCGGCCTGCTTCAAGGGCAGCTTTTCACCGGCCGCCACGCGGATCATCAACTCCACGAGGTCGAGCCCGGTGATGCACTCGGTGACCGGGTGCTCGACCTGCAGCCGCGTGTTCATCTCGAGGAAGTAGAAGCTCTGGTCCTTGCCGACCACGAACTCCACCGTGCCCGCGCTCTGGTAGTTCACCGCCTTGGCGAGCGCCACCGCCTGCTCGCCCATCGCCTTGCGCGTGGCCTCGCTAATGAACGGCGAAGGCGCCTCCTCGATCACCTTCTGGTGGCGGCGCTGGATCGAGCACTCGCGCTCGTTGAGGTAGATCACGTTGCCGTGCGCATCGCCCAGCACCTGGATCTCGATGTGCCGCGGGCTCTCGACGAACTTCTCGATGAACACGCGGTCGTCGCCGAAGGCGGCCTTGGCCTCGTTGCGGCACGAGCTGAAGCCATCAGAGGCTTCCTTGTCGCCGTATGCCACGCGCAAGCCCTTGCCGCCGCCGCCAGCACTGGCCTTGATCATCACCGGATAGCCGATCTCGCGCGCGATCCTCACCGCCTGCTCGGGCGATTCGATCACGTCGTTGTAGCCGGGAATGGTGTTGACCGAAGCCTCCCCGGCCAGCTTCTTCGACGCGATCTTGTCGCCCATGGCGGCGATCGAGTGGTGCTTCGGGCCGATGAACACCAGGCCTTCCGCCTCCACCCGGCGCGCGAAGTCTTCGTTCTCGCTGAGGAAGCCGTAGCCCGGATGGATCGCCTGCGCCCCGGTCTTCTTCGCGGCGTCGATGATCTTGTCGGCCACGAGGTAGCTCTCGCGCGACGGCGCCGGGCCGATCGGCACCGCCTCGTCGGCCATTTCCACCTGCATGGCGTCGCGATCGGCCTCGGAGTACACCGCCACGGTGGCGATGCCCATCTTCTTGGCGGTCTTGATGACGCGGCAGGCGATCTCCCCGCGGTTGGCAATGAGGATCTTGGTGAACATGCGCGCACTCACAGCGGAATGTTGCCGTGCTTGCGCCACGGGTTCTGCAGCTTCTTGTCCTTGAGCATCGCCAATGAGCGGCAGATGCGGCGCCGCGTCTCGTGCGGCTGGATCACGTCGTCGATATAGCCGCGCGCGCCGGCGACGAACGGGTTGGCGAAGCGCGCCTTGTATTCGGCTTCGCGCGCCGCCAGCTTGGCCGGATCGCCCTTGTCTTCGCGGAAGATGATCTCCACCGCGCCCTTGGCGCCCATCACGGCAATCTCCGCATTGGGCCAGGCGAAGTTCACGTCGCCGCGCAGGTGCTTGGAGCTCATCACGTCGTAGGCACCGCCGTAGGCCTTGCGCGTGATCACGGTGACCTTGGGCACCGTGCACTCGGCATAGGCATAGAGCAGCTTCGCGCCATGCTTGATGATGCCGCCGTACTCCTGGCTGGTCCCCGGCATGAAGCCCGGCACGTCGACGAAGGTGATCACCGGGATGCTGAAGGCGTCGCAGAAGCGCACGAAGCGCGCCGCCTTGATGCTGCTCTTGATGTCGAGGCAACCGGCGAGCACCTGCGGGTTGTTGGCGACGATGCCCACGCTGTACCCCGCCATGCGGCCGAAGCCGACGACGATGTTCTTCGCATAGTCCGCCTGAAGCTCGAAGAAGTCGCCGTCGTCCACCACCTTGAGGATCAGCTCCTTCATGTCGTAGGCCTTGTTGGGGCTGTCGGGCACCAGTGTGTCGAGCGACAGGTCTTCGCGGTCCGGCACGTCACCGCTGGGCCGCAGCGGCGGACCGTCGCGGTTGTTCAGCGGCAGGTAGTTGAAGAAGCGCCTCAGCATCAGCAGCGCCTCGACGTCGTTGGCGAATGCCAGATCGGCCACGCCGCTTTGTGTGGTGTGGGTGCCCGCGCCGCCGAGCTGCTCGGCGGTGACCTCTTCGTGCGTCACCGTCTTCACCACCTCGGGGCCGGTCACGAACATGTACGAGCTGTCGCGCACCATGAAGATGAAGTCGGTCATCGCCGGGGAGTACACCGCCCCGCCGGCGCAAGGCCCCATGATCAGGCTGATCTGCGGGATCACGCCCGAGGCCATGACGTTGCGCTGGAACACCTCGGCGTAGCCGCCGAGCGAGGCCACGCCCTCCTGGATGCGCGCGCCGCCGGAATCGTTGAGGCCGATGACCGGCGCGCCCACCTTCATCGCCTGGTCCATCACCTTGCAGATCTTCTCCGCATGCGCTTCGGACAGCGCGCCGCCGAACACGGTGAAGTCCTGGCTGAACACGAACACCAAGCGGCCGTTGATCATGCCGTAGCCGGTGACCACGCCGTCACCCGGGACCTTCTGCTCGGCCATGCCGAAGTCGGCGCAGCGGTGCTCGACGAACATGTCCCATTCTTCGAACGTGCCTTCGTCAAGCAGCAGATCGAGCCGCTCGCGCGCAGTGAGCTTGCCCTTGGCATGCTGCGCGTCGATGCGCCTCTTCCCACCGCCGAGACGCGCGCCGCCGCGCTTCTTCTCGAGCTGTTCGATGATGTCATGCATGCGCGGGTCTCCTCGAAAGCCTCGTCAGTTCGTCAAATCGATCAAGCGGCGCGCGGCCGCCGAAGCCGCCACGCGGCCGGCGCGCACGTCGGCCGTGAGCGCGGGCAGCGCCGCCGCCACCTGCGGATGGCCGCGGAAGCGCTCGTGCAGCAGCGCCTCGATGCGCTCCCACATCCAGGCCTCGTCCTGTTCACGGCGCCGGGCCGCGAGGCGCCCACTGGTTTCGTGCAGCACCCGAAACTCGTGCACCGCCTGCCAGAACTCCGCCACGCCGGCACCGCTCACGGCGCTGAGCTTCAACACACGCGGCACCCAGTGCAGCGCCTGCCGCTCGCCCGGCACGCCGCGCTGCTGCATCAAACGCAGCGACGACAGGATCTGCGCCTGCGCGCGTGTGGCGGCGGCATCGTCGAGGTCGGCCTTGTTGATCGCTACCAGATCGGCCAGCTCCATCACGCCGCGCTTGATCGCCTGCAGATCGTCGCCAGCGTTGGGCAACTGCAGCAGCGCGAAACAATCGGTCATGCCAGCCACCGCGGTCTCGCTCTGGCCGACGCCGACGGTCTCGACGATGACCACGTCATGGCCCGCCGCCTCGAGCACCAGCATGGCCTCGCGCGTGTGTGCGGTCACGCCGCCCAGCGTGCCGCCGGTCGGGCTGGGCCGGATGAACGCATTGGGCTCGACCGACAGGCGCTCCATGCGCGTCTTGTCGCCAAGGATCGAGCCGCCCGACACGCTCGACGACGGGTCCACCGCCAACACCGCCACGCGGTGCCCGTTGCGAAGCAGATGCAGCCCCAGCGTTTCAATGAACGTGCTTTTCCCGACGCCCGGAACACCGGAGATGCCCAGACGCAGCGACTTGCCGCTGGCCGGCAGCAAGGCGTTGAGCAGTTCCTCGGCCCGCGCACGATGGTCCGCGCGCGTGCTCTCGAGCAGCGTGATCGTCTTGGCGATCGCCCGCCGCTGCGGCTCGCCGCGCCGATGCAGCACGCCGTCAAGCAGGGCCTGGTCCTCCGGGCTGAGCATGGCGCGCGAAGCCTGGCGCTATTTCGTCAGCGACGCGCGGATCTGCTCGAGCACGTCTTTCGCGCTCACCGGAATCGGCGTGCCGGGGCCGTAGATGCCCTTGACGCCGGCCGCATGGAGGAAGTCGTAGTCCTGCTGCGGGATCACGCCACCGACGAACACGATGATGTCGTCGGCGCCCTGCTTCTTCAGCTCCTGGATGATGGCCGGCACCAGCGTCTTGTGGCCGGCCGCGAGCGTGCTCACACCCACCGCATGCACGTCGTTCTCGATCGCCTGCCGCGCGCACTCCTCGGGGGTCTGGAACAGCGGGCCGATGTCCACGTCGTAGCCAAGGTCGGCGAACGCAGTGGCCACGACCTTGGAGCCGCGATCGTGGCCGTCCTGCCCCAGCTTGGCGATCAATACGCGCGGGCGACGACCCTGCTCGCGCGCGAAGGCCGCGATCTCGCCCTTGAGCTGCTCCCACCCTTCGGCGGAGTCATAGGCTTTTGCATACACGCCGGTCACCTTCTGAATATCGGCGCGGTGGCGCCCGAAGACCTGCTCCAGCGCGTCGCTCACCTCGCCCACCGTGGCACGCGCGCGGATCGCGTCGATGCTCAACTCGAGCAGATTGCCCTGGCCGGAGCGTGCGCATTCGGTCAGCGCCCCGAGCGCCTCCTTGACTCTCACGGCGTCCCGCCTGGCGCGAATCCGCTTCAGGCGGCCGATCTGCTGCTCGCGCACCTTGTGGTTGTCGACCTCGAGGATATCGATCGCATCGTGGCCGTCGAGCTTGAACTTGTTCACGCCGACGATCACGTCGCGTCCGGCATCGATGCGCGCCTGCTTCTCCGCCGCGCTGGCCTCGATCTTGAGCTTGGCCCAGCCGGAGCCCACTGCCTTGGTCATGCCACCCTGCGCTTGCACCTCTTCAATGATCGCCCACGCCTTGTCGGCCATCTGCTGGGTGAGCGTTTCCATCATGTAAGAGCCGGCCCACGGATCGACCACCTGCGTGATGTGCGTCTCTTCCTGCAGGATGACCTGCGTGTTGCGCGCGATGCGCGACGAGAACTCGCTCGGCAGCGCGATGGCCTCGTCGAAGCTGTTGGTGTGCAGGCTCTGCGTGCCGCCGAACACCGCGGCCATCGCCTCGACGGTGGTGCGCACCACGTTGTTGTACGGATCCTGCTCGGTCAGGCTCCAGCCCGAGGTCTGGCAGTGCGTGCGCAGCATCAGGCTCTTGGGGTTCTTGGCACCGAAGCCCTTCATGATGCGGCACCACAACAGGCGCGCCGCCCGCATCTTGGCGATCTCGAGATAGAAGTTCATCCCGATGGCCCAGAAGAAGCTCAGCCGCCCGGCGAACTCGTCGACGTCGAGCCCGCGCGCCACCGCCGCCTTCACGTACTCCATGCCGTCGGCCAGCGTGAAAGCCAGCTCCAGCGCCTGGTTGGCGCCTGCTTCCTGCATGTGATAGCCCGAGATCGAGATCGAGTTGAACTTCGGCATCCGGCGCGCCGTGTACTCGATGATGTCGGCCACGATGCGCATGCTCGGCTCGGGCGGATAGATGTAGGTGTTGCGGACCATGAACTCCTTGAGGATGTCGTTCTGGATGGTCCCGCTCAGCTGCTCCTGCTTCACCCCTTGCTCTTCGGCCGCGACCACGTATCCGGCCAGCACCGGCAGCACGGCGCCGTTCATCGTCATCGACACGCTGACCTTGTCCAGCGGGATGCCGTCGAACAGGATCTTCATGTCCTCCACCGAGTCGATCGCCACACCGGCCTTGCCCACGTCGCCGGTCACGCGCGGGTGGTCGGAGTCGTAGCCACGATGCGTCGCGAGGTCGAACGCGACGCTGACGCCCTGCCCGCCGCCGGCCAGGGCCTGGCGGTAGAACGCGTTGCTCTCCTCGGCGGTGGAAAAGCCCGCGTACTGCCGGATCGTCCACGGCCGCACGGCGTACATCGTGGGCTGCGGGCCGCGCACGAACGGCTCGAACCCCGGCAGCGTGTCGGTGTGCGGCAGCTGCGCCACGTCGGCCGCGGTGTACAGCGGCTTGACGGTGATGCCTTCGGGCGTGACCCAGTTCAGCCCCTCCAGGCGACCGCCCGGCGCCGCCTTGGCCGCCGCTTCACGCCACTGCTGCAGCGTGGCCGCGCGGAACTCGCTGGACTGAGACATGCATTCAACTCCTCGAGGCGCCCATCATCGCCGGGCGCTTGCCACCGCAGGGATCTTGCGCCGAGCGCCTTGCCAAATGCGCGGGTGGCGGCCTATCATGCGCGCCATTATCCATAATTATGAATTCTGACCAAGCCCTGCTGTCGCCGCGCGCGCTGTATCAGGAGGTGGCCGACCGCTTGCGCGAGAAGATCTTCGCGCGCGAGCTGGAGCCCGGCGCCTGGATCGACGAGCTGAAGCTCGCCGCCGAGTGGGGCATCAGCCGCACGCCGCTGCGCGAGGCGTTGAAGGTGCTGGCCGTCGAAGGCCTGGTCACGATGAAGGTGCGCCGCGGCGCGTATGTGACCGAGATGTCGCGCGACGACGTGTCGCAGGTGTATCGCCTGCTGGCGCTGCTGGAGAGCGACGCGGCCGGTGAGGTGGCCGCCCACGCCAGCGACGCCGAGATCGCGTCGTTGCAGACGCTGCACGATCGGCTGGAAAAGCAGGTGCGCCAGCGCGACGCGTTCTTTGCTACCAACGAGGCCTTTCACATGCGGTTGCTGGCGGTGGCAGGCAACCGCTGGCGCACGCAGATCGTGGCTGACCTGCGCAAGGTGATGAAGCTCAACCGCCACCATTCGCTGTTCAAGCAGGGACGATTGGCGGAGTCGCTGGACGAGCACCGCGCGATCATGCGCGCGCTCGCCGCGCGTGACGCGGCCAAGGCCACGCGCCTGATGCGCACCCACTTCGACAACGGGCTCGAAGCCGCGGGTGGGTGAGCGTGGGCGTGCGGGTCGGCCTGCGCAGACCCGCACGCCTCGCGAACGGCCCGAGCTCTGCGAGGGCCTGGGCGGCGCGGCTCCCCCAGCTCAAGACAGGTCGATCACGTGCCCCACGGCAGGATCGATGCGTCCGCGCGCCAGCTCCGCCATCACGTCGCGAGCGGCGGCCAGGCCCTTGTGCGTGACGATGCGCAGCGCCGGCGCGGGTCCTGACAACACCTGCTGCAGGAAGCGGCTCTGGCTGTCTTCCACACGCTGCAGCAGCAGCGCCGGACCCCAATCCTCCAGCCGCTTGCGGCGCCGGTCGGGCGCGAAGAAGAACGTGGGCTTGGCACCCGGCAGCGGCGCGTCGCGCGCCCCGGTGCTGAACTGCGTGGCGCCGATCACCGCGCTGTGGCGCAGCGCATCGCCCAGGTGGCGGTGCAGTTGCTCGCGCTGTTCGGCACTGCCGGAGAAGTCGCAGAACACGGTGGGCAGCGCGTGGTCGATCCGCGCGATCTCGTCGTAGCCCAGCACGCTGTCGTAGAGGCCGAGCCGGCGCACGAAGTCGGCGTTGGCGCGCGAAGTCAGGCCAATCGTGCGCACGGCCGGCCCTTGTCCGCCTCCCAACAGTTCGCGCACACACCAAGCGGTCGCATACGCCGTCTTGCTCGAGGCACTCGACAGCACCAGTTGGCGCGCGCCGAACCAATCGTTGTCCTGCAGGAATTCGGTGAGCAGGAATGCGGTGCCGAACAGCGGACGCATGATCGCCAGCGCCCCTTCGGTGTCGGCGGGTTGGTTCGACGGCGCCGCGCTGTAGCGGTTGTAGGTCGACGGCAGTGGCGCCCGATGCGCCGCGCCGTCGGTGAAGCCGCCGGCCGAGACCTTGGTTGGCTGCAGGTCCACCGCGTCGGCCAGCGGCCAATAGCCGTAGTAGCGGGTCCCGACCGCCACCTCGGGCAGCGTGCTCTCCACCACGTCGGCAAAGCCCCACACCGGCACCACGCCCCAGCCTTCTTGTCCGCTGGGAAAGAACTGCCAGTAGCTCATGCGCTCGCCGAACAGCGCGTAGGTCACGTTGTTGGTCGTGATCGACACCCGCCGCACCGCCAGCCGCACCGACCCGGGCTGCAGCGCGGGTGCGGGTGCCGCCTGCAGCCGGCCTTCGGCCGGATCGCGCTGCGAGGTCAACAGCGTTGTGATCTCCATGGCGAATCTCCTTGCGCGCTGCGCATCGACCGCAGCATAGCCGCGCGGCCTGCGCGCCCCTGACACCCACGCGTCAGCGCGCCGGAAAGGCTCAGGACGCCAGGAACACTGCGAACCAGCGGCGCTCGTCGGTCCAGCACGCCGTGCGCGCGTACCCGGCCTGGCGCAGCAGACGGTCGAAGCCCTCGACGGTGTACTTGTAGGAGTTTTCGGTGTGGATGCGTTCGCCTTCGGCCAAGCGACGCTCGCCGCCCGGCCAGCGCAGCGTCAGCGCGCGGCGCGCCTGCAGGTGCATCTCGATGCGGCTTTCGGCTTCGTTGAAGAGCGCCACGTGCGCAAAGTCTTCGATGCGCGCATCGCAGCCCAGCAGCGCGTCGAGCCGTCGCAGCAGGTTGAGGTTGAACGCCGCGGTCACCTGCAGCGGGTCGTCGTAGGCGAGTTCGAGCACGGACTTGGCCTTGACCAGGTCAACCCCGATCAGCAGCGCGCCGCCGGGGCCGCCCACGCTGCGCGCCTGGCGCAGGAAGCGCAGCGCCTGCTCCGGCGTGAAGTTGCCGATGCTCGAGCCGGGGTAGAAGAGCAGCCGCTCGCCACCACCGGCCTCCGGCGGCAGCTCGAGCGAGGACGAGAAGTCGGCGCCGACGCCCACCATCTCGATCCGCGGGTGCTGGCGCTGCAGGCTGTCCAGCGCCTGGCGCAGGTATTCGACGGAGATATCCACCGCCACGTAACGCACCGGCCGCATCACGTCGAACAACCGGGCAGCCTTTTCGCCGCTGCCGGCACCCAGGTCGATCAGCGTGCGGCCCGGCCCGATCTGCCGTGCCATCGCCGCGGCATGCACGTCGAGGATCCCACGCTCGGTGCGCGTGGGGTAGTACTCGGGCAACTCGGTGATGGCGTCGAACAGCCGCGAGCCGAGCGCGTCGTACAGGAACTTGGGCGACACCGTGGCCGGTGCTGCCAGCAGTCCCGAGATCAGCTCGCGACGCAGCGCCGCGCTGTCTTCGCGGTGCAGCTGAATGAATCGGGGTGTCGCCATGATTCAGTATGTCGATCGAGCATTCAGTATGTCGATCGAGCGGCCGGATCCTTGCGCGGGAAATCCATAGGTAAGGTTTAATGGGCGCCGCGCGACTGCCCTTGGTACGGCCCGCGGTGGCCGGGTGGATGCGCACCCCGTGCAAACAAATGAAACGGCAGCCGTCCCGCCCGGTCGTCGACGATGCAGACCCTGACAGTGAACCAGGCCTGGGCCGTGCTGAGCCTGGCCATCGTGTTCGAGGTGGCCGGCACCACCTGCATGCGCCTGAGCGAGAGCTTCACCCGCTTCACACCATCGGTTCTCATCTTTGTCTTTTACGCGATCTCCTTCGCGCTCAACACGCTCGTGACGCGTACCCTGGGGTTGAGTGTGGTCTACGCGGTGTGGTCGGGCGTCGGCACGGTGCTCACCGCGGCCATCGGCTATCTCTATTTCAAGGAGCCGGCCACCGCGCTGAAAATGGTGTCGGCCGGCCTGATCGTGATCGGCGTGATCGGCTTGCACACCGCCTCGCGCAGCGCGGTTTGAATCTTTTGCCGACATCGGGGACGCCGTGACGCCCAACGAGCTGTCGATCCAGCGCTACAAGCGCAAGGCGGCCGGCTACGATGAGTCGGCCCAATACACGATGCCGCTGCGCCAGCGCACCGTCGCGCTGCTGCAACTGCGGCCGGGCCAGGTGGTGCTCGATGTGGGCGCCGGCACCGGTCTGAGCTACCCGTTGCTGCGCGAAGGCGTGGGCGAGACGGGCCGCGTGCTCGCCTTCGAGCAGAGCCCCGAAATGTTCGCGCTGGCCGCGGCGCGCGTCGATCGCGAAGGGTGGCGCAACGTGTGGCATGTGTGCGCGTCGGCCGAAGGCGTGCAGTTGCCGGAGGCCGCCGATGCGGTGCTCTTCAACTACACGCACGACATCCTGCGTTCTCCAGCCGCGTTGTCCAACCTGATGCGACAGGTGAAGCCGGGCGCGCGCATTGCCATAGCCGGCATCAAGTACTTTCCCTGGTGGACCGGGCCCCTGAACATCTACACCTGGCTGAAGAACCGACCCTACAACGCCAAGCCCGGCGATCTGTGGCATCCGTGGGACCGGATCGAAGCGTATTGCGATTCGTTCCAGCGCTGGACGACCCAGTTCGGGATGGGCTACATCGCCAGTGGCGTCAAGCGCAGCCACTGACATGACCCCTTGCTCGCTCCGCTCGCGTCCCCCCGAGGGGGAGCAGGCCTCTTCGGGCGGCCGGGCGAGGCCTAACCGCTGAAGGACGAAGCATGAATCCACTGCCCCGACCTCAGATCGAACCGAGCGCGCTGGCGCAGCGCTACGCGCAGGTCCGCGCGCAATCGCTCGAGCTCGCCGCGCCGTTGTCCGAGGCCGACGCGCAGGTGCAGTCGATACCCGACGTCAGCCCGACCAAATGGCACCTGGCGCACGTGACGTGGTTCTTCGAGACCTTCATCCTCGAGCGCCACGAGCGCGGCTTCAAGCCGTTTCATCCGCACTATCGCGTGCTGTTCAACAGCTACTACAACCAGGTGGGCCAGCAGCATCCGCGACCGCAACGCGGGCTGGTGTCGCGCCCGAGCCTGGCCGAGGTCAAGGCCTATCGCGCGCACGTTGACCAGCGCATGGCGGCGCTGTTGGCGCGCACGCACGATCCGGCGGTTGATGCGCTGGTCGAGCTGGGCTTGCAGCACGAGCAGCAGCATCAGGAACTGCTGCTCACCGACATCAAGCACGTGCTTTCGTGCAACCCGCTGGCGCCGGTGTATCGCGCGTCGTGGCCGCTGGCGACAGTGGCGCCCTTGCCGATGGCGTGGCTCGAGCAGGATTGCGGTCTGGTCGAGATCGGTCACGACGGCAGCGGCTTCGCGTTCGACAACGAGAGCCCCCGTCATGCCGTGCATCTGAGGCCGCATGCGCTCGGCAATCGCCTGGTCACGCACGGCGAATGGGCCGAGTTCATCGCCGATGGCGGCTACAACGATCCGCGCTGGTGGCTCTCCGCCGGCTGGGAGTGGGTGCGCAGCCAAGGCGCACGGGCACCGCTGTACTGGCAACGCGAAGATCAGGGTCAATGGCTCAGCTTCACGCTGCACGGCTTGGTGCCGATCGATCCCCACACGCCGATCACGCACGTGAGCTACTTCGAGGCCGATGCGTTCGCGCGCTGGGCCGGCGCGCAACGCGAGGCGTGGCGCGGCGCCCGTCTGCCCACTGAGGCCGAATGGGAGCATGCCGCAAACGCCCTGCCGGCCGCCGCATGGGCCGGCGGCAACTTCATCGAATCGCAGGCGCTGCATCCGATGCCGGTGGCGCGTTCGAGTGGCAACACACTGGCTCAGATGGCCGGAGATGTCTGGGAGTGGACCTCGAGCAGCTACGCGCCCTACCCTGGCTTCAAGGCCTGGGACGGAGAGGTGGGCGAATACAACGGCAAGTTCATGGTCAACCAGTACGTGCTGCGCGGCGGCTCGTGTGCCACGCCGCGTGCACACGTGCGGGCCAGCTATCGCAACTTCTTTCCCAGCGACGCGCGCTGGCAGTTCACCGGTGTGCGCCTGGCCCGGGACGTGGAATGATCGAGGCTCCGTGCATTCCTGGAGGCTGTCGATGCGAGTCCTGCTGCTGCGCGCGTTGTGCGCGACCACCTTGCTGTTGAGCGCCGCGTGGGCGCAGGCACAGACCTATTCGTCGCCGAACAACGGGCCGTTTCGCACCATCAGCGACGGCGCTGACGCCATGCTGATGCTGTTGGGCTACGACGCAGTCGCCTATTTCACGCAGAACGCCGCCGTCAAGGGCGACCCCAACATCAAGGTCGATCACCTGGGCGTGACCTATCGTTTTGCGAGCGAGGCGCACAAGGAGGAGTTCCAGAAGAACCCGGAGAAATACATGCCACAGTTCGGCGGCTTCTGCGCCAACGGCATCAACTACGCCGTGCCTTGGGGCGCCGGTGGCGGTCCCGACACCTGGCGCATCTACCGCGGCAAGCTCTATGTGTTCGGCGGCCGGTCTTCGCGCGACCACTTCGAGATGGACACCGAACGCAACCTGCGGCTCGCGCACCAGTTGTGGAACGAGGAGGTCGCCGGATCCAACGCGCTGCTCACGCGCTACCGGCGCCTCATCTTCCGCGTGCCGCACTACAAGACTGACAAGGCTTTGCAGGAGGAGTGGGAAGCCAAGCTGGCCGCCAAGACGCTGCCGGTGATGCCCGGCGCGCCGCAGGACGTGCCGGCACGATGATCACGCCGCCGGCGCCGTGGCCGTGTGCAGTTTGAGCAGGCGCGCGGCCTGATCCATCGTTGCACGGTAACCGGCGCCGATCGCGCGCTCGCGAAAGTCGCGCGAGAAGCTGACCCAATAGCCGAAATCGGGATGCAGCAACAGGTCGGCCTGCTGCGCATCGGGCTGCACCAGCGCGCGCTTGCGCAGGTCGCCATCGCGGTAGCGCTCGGCGCCCGGCGGCGCACGGTCGAGGTGCACCGACGCGTCCACCGCCAGCACGCGGCGCGCGCCGAGTGATCGTGCCAGCCGCACCGGCAGCGGCGCAAACCAATCCGCATCGACATGCGGCTCGCCACGGATGCGCACCGGCGTGAACTGACCTTCGATCGCCGATGAGGCCTGCACCGCGACACCGGCATCGCCGGCGGTAAACGCCACCACGGCGCCGTCGCTGCGCCGTGTGGCCACGCAGGCCATCGGCACCGGCATGTCCTCGAGCAGACGTTGGCGCGCGTACCGGTGCACCAACTCGGCCACCGGTGCGCCGCTGAAGCGCTGGTCGGACCAGATCGCCAGCCGGGCCATGCTGGTGGGCTGCAGTTCCAGCGCCAGCGCTTCGATATCGGGGCCTGGAACGCCGGAGGCGCGCAGGCACCCCACCAGCGCACCGACCGAGGCACCCACGATCAGGTCGGGCTTGAGGTTCAACTCGTCGAGCGCCTTGAGCACGCCCACGTGCACGAAGCCGCGCGGCCCGCCGGAGCTGAGCACCCAGGCGATCCGCGGCGCGCGCGGCAGCGGCAGGGCGCGCGGCGCATCGGCGCCGTCATGGTCGACATCGGGCGCGAACGAGCAGCCGGCCAGCGCGGCCGAGGCGATGATGGCGCAGCGACGGTGCATGGCTCGATTGTCGGCGCGCGGCGCCGACGCGCTCAGCCGGGTACGCCCTCGATGTTGGGCATGCGGCCCGCCACCGGCACCGTGGACGGGAGCACGTGGGCATCGCGCGACTCGGCCACCGGCCAGCCGAGCATGGAACACGCGCGGCGATAGCGGTCGTGCAGATCGAAGGCGTCGTCACCGCCCAGGTGCATCACGCCATAGCGGTGGCTGCCGAGCCATTTGAAGTCGCGCGCCAGGCCGCTCCCCTGCTTAGGCATGGCCTGCAACCAGGCATCCGGGAAGCGCTCGAAGAACTTGCGCAGCCGGCCGTGCGTGGGCGCGCCGGGTACGGTGTGCTGGTCGAAGCTGCGAAACACGAAGCTCGCCGCCGCGCCGGCGCTCGGACGGCAGTGCATCGCGTCGCGCGGATCCTCGCCGCGCGCCAGCGCCAGCGACCCGGCGTGTGCATCGATGCCGTCGACGCGGCGATACAAGTCGGCCAGCTGTGACGCCAATCGCGGGTTGAACTCGATCACCTTCAGCGCGTCGGAGGCAGCGTCGAAGAAGAACTCCATGTTGAAGAAGCCGTGGCTGAAGCCCACGGCGTTCAGGAAGCGTGTGGCCACCTCGAGCGCCCGCTGTTGCACACGCTCGTGCAACCGGCTTGGACGCTCGAAACGCTGGAACGCGCCGGTGCCCGGGTACATCACCGCATCGCACACACCGATCGCATGCACCCGACCCTCGTGCACGTAGCCGTCGAGGTTGTATTGCGGAGCGTCGACCGGTTCCTCCAGCAGCATGCCATGTGCGCTTGGCACGTCACCCAGCCGCGCGCGTGCAATCGCGTCGAACGGCTCGACCAGGCGGTGGATGATCCACTGTTCGAGCGGGCCGAAGCGCGTCAGCGCCGTGAGCTGCGCATGATTGGCGACGCGGCGCGCCAGCACCGAGAACGCGGCTTTCACCGGCTTGGCGAACGTCGGGTACTGCAAGCCGGCGGGGATCGGGTCGCCATAACGCGCATCGAGCCGGACGAACTGGATGTTGGCCTCGGGCGCCACGCGTTGCAGCACCTGCCGTGCGTAGACCTTGTGCTGACACGCCAGTACCGCGGCCACCGGCGTGCCGGGCCACCCCATGCGCTCGGCCAGCAGCGCCGCGCCGAGCGCGCCGAACTGCTCATGGTGCGACACCACAGCCGTCCAGCCGCGGCGCCGCGCGCGCAAAGCGAGGTCGTCGACGAAACGTCGCAGGTCGAAGCTGGCCAGTCGCAGGCAGCTGGGAAAGCTGAACAGATCGAAGCCGGCGTGATCGGTGGCCCCGTGGTGCTTCAGACGCGCGAAGGCGCTGGCATCCCAGTCGTAACCAAACAGGATCAGCGTGCGGGCGCGATGGGTCACGATGCGGTGTCCGTGCGTGAGCTGCTCAACGTCCGGCGTCGTTGAGCGACCAGTCGTAGTCGAGGAATTCGGGCTTGAGCTGGCGCGCCGTGAGCTGCTCCTGCGCCGCGGGATCGCTGCTCAGCAGCGGCGCGTAGCGGGCAAACACGTCCTCCACGCGCTGGAAGCCCTGATGGCCTTTCTCGAAGTCTTCGCGGAACCACTTGAAGATCGAACTGACCTCGAGCTTGCCGACGCCGGCGCGGTTGCGCGTGGCGTCGCCGAGAAATCGGCGCATGCCATCTTCGAGCTGCGCCTCGAGCTTGTCGGGCGTGAAGGCTTCCGGCCGCAGTGCCGGGCAGCCGATGCTGGCGCAAACGATGGCTGTGTGCACACGCGGCTCGTTGTACTTGGGCCGCAGCTGCTCGTGCTCGATCCAGTCCAGGTGCCGCGTCTCGCCGAGCAGCGTGAAGAACGGCTTCTTCCACGGCGAGGTGACGAACGAGCCGAGATCCTTGATCGACTTGAGCTTGGGGTACGCAGTCAGGATCAGCTCGATCGTGAATGCGTTGTAGGCGTTGATCAGGAACGCCATCTGCTGCGGCCGAGTGAACGAGCCGAATGCCGCCGCGCTCACGCCGGACAGGTCGGCCAGAACCGCCTTCAGCGCCGCCCGGTCAGCCGCCATCGCGGCATAGGCCACGCGGCTTTGTTTCTGGTCCGGCAGCCAGCGCACGTGCTTCTTCAGCAGCGCATCCCAGGCTGTGTAGCCGTGGTCGAAGGCCTGGGCCCGCACCGGCGCTGCCCCGAGCGCCAGCAGGCCCAACAGTTGACGGCGTTTCAGGGGCATCGAGGCGGACACGATCGTTGTATACGCACGCGGGCTCGAAAGGATTCGTCGGCCGTTGAGCAGAATAGCCGCCACAGCAGGCCGGCCGCAGAGGGAACGCCCCTGCGTCCACAACTGAGTCGTTTGCGTAGCGGAAAAGTTACGCGCCGGGGAATCGCACCGAGGAGGCGCAACATCTGGCCACATTCGGGCCACGGCGGCCGCGATCTGGCGTGCGCGCCCGGGCGCGCTGCAGGCATCGGCCGCTTCGCGGGCGCGGCCGGCCCGAGCTGGGTTTGCGCGCGACTCAGGCGCGCTGCGCGATCGGCTGCACGTCGCGGCGCGGCGCGCCGGCATAGAGCTGGCGCGGCCGGCCGATCTTGTATTCGGGATCGCCGATCATCTCGTTGAGCTGGGCGATCCACCCCACCGTACGAGCCAGCGCGAAGATGGCGGTGAACAGGCTCACCGGAATGCCGATCGCGCGCTGCACGATGCCGGAATAGAAGTCGACGTTCGGGTACAGCTTGCGCGCGACGAAGTACTCGTCTTCGAGGGCAATCTTCTCCAGTGCCATCGCCAGCTTGAAGAGCGGGTCGTTGCCCAGGCCGAGCGCGGTCAGCACCTCATGGCAGGTCTCGCGCATCAGCTTGGCGCGCGGATCGTAGTTCTTGTAGACGCGGTGGCCGAAGCCCATCAGCTTGACGTTGGAGTTCTTGTCCTTCACCTGGCGGATGAACTCGCCGATCTTCTCCACGCCGCCGGCGCGCTGGATGTCTTCCAGCATGTTGAGCGCGGCTTCGTTGGCGCCACCATGCGCCGGCCCCCACAGACAGGCCACGCCGGCGGCGATGGCCGCGAACGGGTTGGTGCCCGAGGACCCGCACAGGCGAACGGTGGAGGTGGAGGCGTTCTGCTCGTGGTCGGCATGCAGGATGAAGATGCGATCGATGGCGCGCACCAGCACGTCGTTGGGCTCGTACGGCTCGCACGGCGTCGCGAACATCATGCGCATGAAGTTCGCCGAGTACGACAGGTTGTTCTGCGGGTACATGTAGGGCTGCCCCACGCCATACTTGTAGGCCATGGCCACCAGCGTGGGCATCTTGGCGATCAGGCGGATCGCGGCGATCTCGCGGTGCGTCGGGTTGTTGATGTCCGTGCTGTCGTGATAGAAGGCCGACAGTGCGCCCACCAGGCCGGTCATCACCGCCATCGGGTGCGCATCACGCCTGAAGCCGCGCAGGAAGAACTGCATCTGCTCGTTGACCATGGTGTGGTTGGTCACGAGCTTGTGGAACTCCTTCTGCTGCTGCGCATTCGGCAGGTCGCCGTAGAGAAGCAGGTAGCAGGTGTCGAGAAAGTCGCAATGCACGGCGAGCTGCTCGATCGGGTAGCCGCGGTACAGCAACTCGCCCTTATCGCCGTCGATGTAGGTGATCGTGGAGTTGCACGACGCGGTGGACAGGAAGCCCGGGTCGTAGGTGAACTTGCCCGTTTGCGCGTAGAGCTTGCGGATGTCGATCACATCCGGTCCGATCGAGCCCTTGTACAGCGGCAGCTCCATCGCAGGGCTGCCGTCCGAGAACGACAGGGTGGCTTTGACGTTCGACGGGGTCATCATGGCGTTTCCTTGTGGCGTGTGCGTACTCTTAAGCGGGCGTTCTCGGCATCGGCGGGCGCAACTGCGCCAACACCTCGCGCACGGCCGGGCGGTCGAGCTCTCCGGAGAGCTCGCTGCGCGCCAGCAGCAGATCGAGCAGGTCGTTGTCGGGTAGTTCCATCAGCGCTTGCAGGCCGTCGGCCTGGCGCAGCGTGATGCAAGCGCCGTGCCTGTCGAAGTAGCGCTCGATCAGCAGGTCGTTCTCCAGCAGGCCGCGGCGGCAGCGCCAGCGCAGCCGGTTGAGCGCGACGGGCTCGACAAGAGGCTCGATCGTCATACCGCGCGGCGCACCATCAGTTCCTTGATCTTGCCGATCGCGGCCGTGGGGTTGAGCCCCTTGGGACAGACGTCGACGCAATTCATGATGCTGTGGCAGCGGAACAGCCGGTACGGATCCTCCAGATTGTCGAGCCGCTCGCCGGTGGCCTGGTCGCGGCTGTCGGCAATGAAGCGGTAGGCCTGCAGCAGTCCGGCGGGTCCGACGAACTTGTCGGGGTTCCACCAGAAGCTCGGGCAACTGGTGGAACAGCTCGCGCACAGGATGCACTCGTACAAGCCGTTCAGTTCCTCGCGCTGCTCGGGCGACTGCAGGCGCTCCTTCTCGGGCGGCACTTCGTCGTTCACCAGATACGGCTTGATCGAGTGGTACTGCTTGAAGAACAGCGTCATGTCGACGATCAGATCGCGCACCACCGGCAGACCCGGCAGCGGCTTGAGCACGATCGGGTCCTGCAGGCGACGCAGGTTGGTGAGGCAGGCCAGCGCGTTCTTGCCGTTGATGTTCATCGCATCGGACCCGCACACGCCTTCGCGGCAGGAGCGCCGGAAGCTCAACGTGGGATCGACGGACTTCAGCTTGACCAGCGCGTCGAGCAGCATGCGCTCGGAACCGTCGAGATCGAGCTCGATCGTCTGCATGCGCGGCCGCTCGTCGCGGTCGGGGTCGTAGCGGTAGATCTGGAACGTGCGGCGCTTGACGTTGGCCACCCGTTCGAAGCGCGAGTTGAGATAGGTGCTGTCGGAAGCCGCGGGTGCGGCAGTGGCTTCGGTGGTCGCGGCTGTCATCTAGAACGTCCTGACCTTGGGCGGGATCGAATCCACGCTCAGGGGTTTGAGCTGTACCGGTTTGTAGTCGAGCCGGCTGCCCTTGCTGTACCAGAGGCTGTGCTTCATCCACTGCGCATCGTTGCGGCCCAGCGGGTGCTGCGGGTCGTCGGCCGGGCGCTCGTAGTCCTTGACGGTGTGCGCGCCGCGGCACTCCTTGCGTGCGGCCGCCGACACGATGGTGGCCTGCGCACACTCGATCAGGTTCTCGACCTCGAGCGCCTCGACCCGCGCAGTGTTGAACACCTTGCTCTTGTCCTTGAGGCCGATCGCCTCGCAGCGCCGGCGCAGTTCCACCATCTTGCTGACGCCTTCGTCGAGCAGCGCCTGCGTGCGAAACACGCTGGCATGCGCCTGCATCGTGGAGCGGATGTCGTTGGCCACGTCCTGCGCGTATTCGCCGTCGGTGGCGCCATCGAGGCGCGCCAGGCGCTCAAGCGGCCGATCGGCCGCATCGGCGGGCAGATCCTTGTGCGCCTTGGGCGACATGGAGAGCGATTCAACGATGTGGTTGCCGGCAGCGCGCCCGAACACCAGCAGATCGAGCAGCGAGTTGGTGCCGAGGCGATTGGCGCCGTGCACGCTCACGCAGGCGCACTCGCCCACCGCGTACAAACCGTTGACGATGCTGTTCGGGCTGCCGCCCTTGGGGGCCACCACCTGCCCGTGGATGTTGGTGGGAATGCCGCCCATCTGGTAGTGGATGGTCGGCACCACGGGAATCGGCTCCTTCGTGATGTCGACGTTGGCGAAGTTGTGGCCGATCTCGTACACCGACGGCAGGCGCTTCAGGATGTCTTTGACGCCGATGTGCGTCATGTCGAGATGGATGTAGTCCTTGTTGGGACCGCAGCCGCGCCCTTCCTTGATCTCCTGGTCCATGCAGCGCGACACGAAGTCGCGCGGCGCCAGGTCTTTCAGCGTCGGCGCGTAGCGCTCCATGAAGCGTTCGCCGTCGACGTTGCGCAGGATGGCGCCCTCGCCTCGGCAGCCCTCGGTGAGCAGCACGCCGGCACCGGCCACGCCGGTGGGATGGAACTGCCAGAACTCCATGTCCTCCAGCGGCAGGCCGGCACGCGCCGCCATGCCCAGGCCGTCGCCGGTGTTGATGAACGCGTTGGTGCTGGCCGCGAAGATGCGGCCCGCCCCGCCGGTGGCGAGCAGCGTGCACTTGCCTTCGAGGATGTAGACGTCGCCCGTCTCCATCTCGAGCGCCGTCACGCCCAGCACGTCGCCTTCTGCATCGCGGATCAGATCGAGCGCCATCCACTCGACGAAGAACTGCGTGCGCGCCTTCACGTTCTGCTGGTACAGAGTGTGCAACATCGCGTGGCCGGTGCGATCGGCCGCGGCGCAGGCACGTTGCACCGGCTTCTCGCCGTAATTGGCGGTGTGGCCGCCGAACGGGCGCTGGTAGATCGTGCCGTCGGCGTTGCGATCGAACGGCATGCCGAAGTGCTCGAGCTCGTACACCACCTTAGAAGCCTCGCGGCACATGAACTCGATGGCATCCTGGTCGCCGAGCCAGTCGCTGCCCTTGACGGTGTCGTAGAAGTGGTAGTGCCAGTTGTCTTCGCTCATGTTGCCGAGGCTGGCACCGATGCCGCCTTGCGCCGCCACGGTGTGCGAGCGCGTCGGAAACACCTTGGACAACACGGCAACGTTCAAGCCGGCGCGCGCCAGTTGCAGCGATGCGCGCATGCCAGAGCCGCCGGCACCGACGATGACGACATCGAACTTGCGTCTGGGAAGAGAAGTCATAAGCCGTCAGAGCCTCCACAGCACCTGCACCGCCCAGCCGGTGCAGCCCACCAGCCAGACGATGGTGGCCACCTGCAGCGCAAGGCGCAGCCACACCGGCTTGATGTAGTCCATCCAGATGTCGCGCATGCCCACCCAGGCGTGCACCGCCAGCGACACGATCACCACGAAGGTGGCAAAGCGCATCCACTGCTGCGAGAAGATCGCCGACCAACGCTCGTATCCCAGCTTGGGGCCGAACAGCAGTTGCGCCACCAGCAGCAGCGTGTAGATCGCCATCACCGCCGCGGTGATGCGCTGGCTCAGCCAGTCGCGCAGGCCGTAGTGCGCGCCGACCACCAGGCGCTTGGATCCGAAGTTTTGAGCCATGGCGGTGGAAGTTATCAATACAAGCCGAACAGCTTGGCGCCCAGCAGCACCGTGAGCACGCCGCTGGATGCCAGCGTGACGATCGCCGAGATGCGGCCCTGCTGCTTGCTGACGCTGTGGGTGGCATCCATCCACAGGTGACGGATGCCGGCGATGAAGTGGTGCAAGTAAGCCCAGATCAGTGCCAGCACGACCAGCTTCAGCAAGAACGCCGGAACGAAGCCGATGCCGGCGACAAAGGCGTTGCTGAAACGCTCGTAGGAGATCTCGCTGCCGAGGCTGACGTCGAGCAGCCAGACGATCAGGGGCAGCAGCACGAACATCAGGCCGCCGCTGACGCGGTGCAGGATCGACACCCATCCGGCCGGCGGCAGCTTGTACTGCAACGCCTCGACAAGCCGCATGTTCTCGCCGGGGCGTGGTTTGGTGTTTTCTGCCATCGCTTGTGTGTGCTTGCGGCTCGAGTCGGCGCCGGGCCGCCCCAAGCCGACTGGCTCCCCTCTGGGAGACGCGAGCGCAGCGAGCAAGGGGTTGCTGTCAGGCGGCGATTTTATTTCAACGGCGGCACCTGCCCGTCGCGCCGGCGTCTGCGATCGTGACAGCTGCGCACGTTCCGCCTCAATTCAGTTCGTTGCGATAGTGGTGCGCGTCCGTGCGGTAGAGGCCCCGCCGCAGCTCCACGGGGCGCTCGCCATAGGTGAGCGAGCGGCGCTCGACGCTGAGCAGCGGGGCACCTGGCGCCACCGCCAGCCACTCGGCAGCCGTGGGGGTGGCGGCGACCGCACGGATCTTTTCTTCGGCGCGCAGCATCTGCACTCCGAACGCAGCCTCGAACAACGCATACATCGGTCCCTTGTACTCGGCCAGCCGCTGCGCGCTCAGATCCTTGAACAGCCGCCCGGGCAGCCAGATCTCGTCGAGCACGACCGGCTGCTGCAAGTCGAGCAGCAGGCGGCGCACGAACACCACCGGATCGCCGCCCTTGAGCTCCAGCGCGTGCGCCACATCCACGCTGGCACGCATGCGCCTGCACTCCAGCAGGCGCCGCTCCAGGCCTCGGCCACTGCCGTCGTCGGCAGCCAGGCGCAGGAACCGGTAGCGCGTGGTCTGCTCGGTGTGCGTCGCGACAAACGTGCCCTTGCCCTGACGCCGCACCACCAGGTTCTCGGCCGCGAGTTCGTCGATCGCCTTGCGCACCGTGCCCTGGCTCACCTTGAAGCGCTCGGCCAGCTCGAACTCGCTCGGGATCACCTCTCCGGGCTTCCACACGCCGGATTGCATGTCCTGCGTGATCAGCACCTTGATCTGGCGGTACAAGGGGCTGAACGCTTCGCTGGAGGCGCTTGGGCCGGCCATCCGGCCTTTGCGCGTCGGCGGTTGTTTCATGCCTCCATTGCAGCACAGGCTTCGAGCGGCCTGACCTACACTTCGTGCCCGACGCGTCGATTCCATTCGACAGCGCACCACACACCCGAATCCCTCTTTCCTGGAGTTGCCCATGAGCAAGAAGCCCGTTCGCGTGGCCGTCACCGGCGCTGCCGGCCAGATCGGTTATGCGTTGTTGTTCCGCATCGCCGCCGGCGAGATGCTCGGCAAGGACCAGCCGGTGATCCTGCAACTGCTGGAGATTCCGGACGAGAAGGCGCAGAAGGCGCTCAAGGGCGTGATGATGGAACTGGAGGACTGTGCTTTCCCGCTGCTGGCCGGGATGGAAGCACACGGCGATCCGAACACCGCCTTCAAGGACACCGACTATGCGCTGCTCGTCGGTGCACGCCCGCGCGGGCCCGGCATGGAGCGCAAGGACCTGCTGGCGGCCAACGCGCAGATCTTCACCAATCAGGGCAAGGCGCTCGACAAGGCGGCCAGCCGCAACGTCCGCGTGTTGGTGGTGGGTAATCCGGCCAACACCAACGCCTACATCGCGATGAAATCGGCTCCTGGCCTGCCGGCGAAGCACTTCACCGCGATGCTGCGCCTGGATCACAACCGCGCGGCCTCGCAGATCGCCGCCAAGACCGGCAAGCCGGTGGCCTCGATCGAGAAGCTGTGCGTGTGGGGCAACCACTCGCCCACGATGTACGCCGACTACCGATTCGCCACCATCGACGGCCAGTCGGTGAAGGACCTGATCAACGACCAGGCCTGGAACAAGGACGTCTTCCTGCCCACCGTCGGCAAGCGCGGCGCGGCGGTCATCGAGGCGCGCGGCCTGTCGTCGGCGGCCTCGGCCGCCAACGCCGCCATCGACCACATGCGCGATTGGGCGCTCGGCACCCACGGCAAGTGGGTGACGATGGGCGTGCCGTCCGGCGGTGAATACGGGATCCCCAAGGACGTGATGTTTGGCTTCCCGGTCACCTGCGCGGGTGGCGAATACAAGATCATCGAAGGCCTCGCGATCGATGCCTTCAGCCAGGAGCGCATCAACCTCACGCTGAAGGAGCTGCAGGAGGAGCAGGAAGGCGTCAAGCACCTGCTGTGACCCGAACGTGGCGATGAGCAACGGCGCTGCGCACCCACGCGACGTGTTGTTCGCCGACGGCGAACTCGCGCCGCAGATCCCGGTGTGCGACCACTATTGCGGCGTCGAGGAGCGCATGGTCAAGAGCCTGCAGTTGCAGGCCGAGTTGGGCCCGGTGTTCGACATCACCTTCGACTGCGAAGACGGTGCGCCCGTGGGCGCCGAGCAGCAGCACGTGCGCATGGCCACCGACCTGCTGCTGTCGAGCGAAAACCGCTTCGGGCGCGTCGGCGCGCGCGTGCATCCGATCGATCACCCCAAGTTCGCCGACGACGTCGAGGTGCTGGTGTCGCGCGCCGGCAAGAGGTTGCCGTACCTGATGGTGCCCAAGCCGCGCGATCTGGCGGATGCCAAACGGGCCATCAGCGCCATCGACGCGGCGGCCAAGCGCCACCGGCAGGCGCAGGGGCCCGCCGTGCACTTTCTGATCGAGACCCATGGCGCGCTGCGCGATGTGTTCGCGATCGCCGCGTTGCCGCGCGTGCAATCGCTGTCGTTCGGGTTGATGGATTTCGTTTCGGCGCACCAGGGCGCTGTGCCGGCCACGGCAATGAGCGCGCAAGGTCAGTTCGAGCATCCGCTGATCCGTCGCGCCAAGCTCGAGATCAGCGCCGCGTGCCATGCCGCTGCCAAGGTGCCCTCGCACAGCGTGGTGACCGAGTTCAAGCACGCAAAGGCGATCCAGACCGCCGCCGCACGGGCGGCGCACGAGTTCGGCTTCACGCGCATGTGGAGCATCCACCCGTCGCAGGTGCAGCCGATCGTCGAGACGTTTGCGCCCACGGTGGCCGAACTCGACGAGGCGATCGAGATCATCAACGCCGGCATCGCCGCGCAGTGGGCACCGATCCGCCACCGCGAGCTGCTGCACGACCGCGCGAGCTACCGCTATTACTGGCAGGTGATCGAGCGCGCGCGCCGCACCGGGCAGCCGCTGCCGGCCGAGGCTGAACAGGCCTGGTTCGGCATCGAAGCGGCATGAACAGAACCCGAGGGAAAGCGCATGCAAACCAGCATCATGCGCGGCGTCGCCGCGATCGCCTTGTTGGCCTGGGCCACGCCGCTCCCTGCCGCCGACGAAAAGGCCAAAGGCAGCAAGCCCGCCAAACCATCGGCGGCGCAGCAGCGCGCCGACAAGGCCAAGGGCCGTGCGCTGGCCGAAGAAACCGTTCAGCGCGTCAGCGAAGCCCAGTTGGAGATCGCCGACCGTGTGCACACCGGGGACGCGGCCTGCGAGTTCGATCAGGTGGTGAACCTCGTGCGCATCGATGGCAAGCCGGGGCACTTCAAGCTGACCTACAAGAAGGCGTCCTACACCGTGGTCCCTGAAGAGACCACGAGCGGCGCGTTGCGGCTGGAGGACAAGAAGGCCGGCATCGTGTGGCTGCAGATTCCCTCGAAGTCGATGCTGATGAACAGCAAGATCGGCCAGCGCCTGGCCGACAACTGCCTGCACCCCGAGCAACGGGCCGCGGTGAGGGCCGTCGAAGGCGCCGCCGAACGCAAGCCTTGATGCCCTGTGGAGCGCACGGCGTGCGCTCAGAGCGGCGTTTGTGACGCGCCTGGCCAGGTGTGTCACCACGTGCACTTCCGTGAAGAGTGACACGGGCGAAATCGCGCACCGAATCAATTGGCAACGCCTTGGGCGAAGCGCTCTGTAAAGAATGCTTTGCACCCCGCTTCCCCAAGGAGAGATACGAATGAAGCGCCTGACCCTCGTTGCCATTGCCACCGCGCTGTCGATTGGCGCGATGGCCGCCGAGAAGCACAAGCCGGCTGCCAAGCCAGCGACAAAACAACAGTACGCGGCGTTGTCGGCCGAGCAACTCAGCACAGCTGACCGCGTGCTCACCGGCCAATCGCGCTGCGAGTTCGACCAGTCGGTCAACGTCGCCGCCATCCCCAACCAAAAGGGCTGGTTCAACGTCGAACACAAGGGCAAGTCGTACCTGATGGCGCCCGAGGCCACCACCACCGGCGCTGTGCGTCTGGAGGACAAGAAGGCCGGGATGATGTGGCTGCAGATCGCCAACAAGTCGATGTTGATGAACAGCAAGATCGGCCAGCGCATGGTCGACAACTGCGTGCATCCGAGCCAGCGCACCTGATCCCGCGATCCCAGCAATGCAACAGCCCCGCCGCAGCGGGGCTGTTGCATTTTTGGGCCTCACCCGGCGCTTCGTGCCTTCACGCCGGTTGCGCGTCGCAGGCCCGCGCCGCAACAGCGATGGGGCCGATGCATGCCGATCGAGGCCAAGCCGCGACATAAGTCGCGCTCAATTCCCGACGCTAGAGTCGGCTATACACGGCGGCGGACCGATGGGACCGTAGAGTGCGCGCTTTTCGTCCGCACCTGCCTCCACTGCCGTGTCCGCTTCCTCCAACTTCTTCGCTTCGCTGGTCGATCCGAGCGCCGTTCTCGCCCTGTGCGAGCAATCCCCTGCCCTCAAGACTTTGACGCGCCAGCGTCATTCGGCCGACCGGCCGGGGCGCATGCAAAGCACCGAGTGGGTCGCCTGGGATGCCGCGGTCGACGAGGGCAAGCCGCTCGGCGCATCGCGCGCACGGTCCGCAGCGGGCGAACTCACGTCGGAAAACACCTTGCTCGAAGCTGTCGCCGCCTGAGTCACGGCGGCGCGCCTCCAATACCCCACTGGCGGTTGCGCCCGGATCGGGTCGCACCCCCGCATCGGCCTTTGGGATCTGTTATGCTGCACCGCAGCATTCATCGATGCGCCCTTTTTTCAACCCTCCCTGCACAGGAACATGATCAACGTCTTTCTTGCCATCGTGCCGCTCGGCTTCGCCACCGGCGCCCTCGTCTGGACCATGACCACCGGTGCGCGCGAACAGCGCCGCTCTGACGAATGGGCCGCCAAATGGATGCGTGACAACACCTGAGGCCGCGCGTCATTCGCGCGCGTCGAAGCGCCGCGAACGAACCCCAGCCCGACAGCCCGCCCCAACGGCGGGCTTTCTCGTTTTCAACGCCGGACCCGTGACCTGCATGACAGGTGCAACGCCCCGTCGCGGCCGAAAAGCTGTTCAAGTCTTATATAAGACTTAGAATGCCGAGCAACGACCCGAACGCTTTGTCCCGGAGAACCGCCCGATGCTCACCGCCTACCGCCAACACGCTGCCGAACGCGCCGCGCTCGGCATTCCGCCGCTGCCGCTCGATGCCAGGCAGACCGCCGAGTTGATAGAGCTGATCAAGAGCCCGCCGCCCGGCGAAGAGGCTTATCTGCTGGATCTGCTGGTGCAGCGCGTGCCTCCCGGCGTGGACGACGCGGCCAAGGTAAAGGCCTCGTTCCTGGCCGCCGTGGCACATGGCGACATCCAGGTGCCGCTGATCTCCCGGACGCGTGCCACCGAGTTGCTCGGCACGATGGTCGGGGGCTACAACGTCAAGCCGCTGATCGACCTGCTCGACGATGCCAGCGTCGCCCCTGCCGCCGCCCAGGCGCTGAAGGCAACGTTGTTGATGTTCGACTATTTCCACGACGTGGCGATCAAGGCCAAGGCCGGCAACGGGTTCGCGCAGCAGGTGATCCAGAGCTGGGCCGATGCCGAGTGGTTCACGTCGCGTCCGGAGGTGCCGATGAAGATCACCGTCACCGTGTTCAAGGTGCCCGGCGAAACCAACACCGACGACCTGTCGCCCGCGCCCGACGCGTGGAGCCGGCCCGACATCCCGATGCACTACCTCGCGATGCTGAAGAACACGCGCGCAGGCGCCGCGTTCAGGCCCGAGGAGGACGGCAAACGCGGTCCGATCCAGTTCATCGAGGACCTGAAGAAGAAAGGCCACACCGTGGCCTATGTCGGCGATGTGGTGGGCACCGGTTCATCGCGCAAAAGCGCGACCAACAGCGTGATCTGGGCCACCGGACAAGACATCCCGTTCGTGCCCAACAAGCGTTTCGGCGGCATCACGCTCGGCGGCAAGATCGCGCCGATCTTCTTCAACACGCAGGAAGACTCCGGCGCCCTGCCGATCGAGGTGGACGTGTCGCAGCTCGAGATGGGCGACGTGGCCGACGTGCTGCCCTATGACGGCAAGATCGTCAAGAACGGCGCCACCGTCGCCACCTTCCAGCTCAAGAGTGATGTTCTGCTCGACGAGGTGCGCGCCGGCGGCCGCATCAACCTGATCATCGGCCGTTCGCTCACTGCCAAGGCGCGCGAACACCTGGGACTGAAGGCGTCCACGGTGTTTCGCCTGCCGCAGGTGCCCCAGGACAGCGGCAAGGGCTTCACGCTGGCTCAAAAGATGGTGGGACGCGCCTGCGGCCTCCCCGAAGGCCAGGGCGTGCGACCCGGCACCTACTGCGAACCGAAGATGACCACCGTCGGTTCGCAGGACACCACCGGCCCGATGACACGCGACGAGCTGAAAGACCTCGCCTGCCTGGGCTTCAGCGCCGACCTGGTGATGCAGAGCTTCTGCCATACCGCGCCGTACCCGAAGCCGGTGGACATCAAGACGCACCGCGAGTTGCCGGCGTTCATGAGCAACCGCGGCGGCGTGTCGCTGCGCGTGGGCGACGGCGTGATCCATTCCTGGCTCAACCGCCTGCTGCTGCCCGACACCTGCGGCACCGGCGGCGACTCGCACACGCGCTTTCCGATCGGTATCAGTTTCCCGGCCGGCTCGGGTCTGGTGGCGTTCGCCGCCGCCACCGGCGTGATGCCGCTCGACATGCCCGAGAGCGTGCTGGTGCGCTTCAAGGGCAGGATGCAACCCGGCATCACGCTGCGCGACCTGGTGCACGCGATTCCCTACTTTGCGATCCGGCAGGGCCTGCTCACGGTGGCCAAGCAAGGCAAGAAGAACGTCTTCTCCGGTCGCATCCTGGAGATCGAGGGGCTGCCCGACCTCAAGGTGGAGCAGGCCTTCGAGTTGAGCGACGCCAGTGCCGAGCGCTCGGCCGCCGGCTGCACCGTCAAGCTCAACCAGGCGCCGATCGTCGAGTACCTCACCAGCAACGTGGTGCTGATGAAGAACATGATCGCGCAGGGCTACCAGGACGCGCGCACGCTGCAACGGCGCATCCAGGCAGTGGAAGCGTGGCTCGCCAAGCCGCAGCTCCTCGAGGCCGACCGGGATGCCGAGTACGCCGCGGTGATCGAGATCGACCTCGATCAGCTGAAAGAGCCGGTGCTGTGCTGCCCCAACGATCCCGACGACGCCAAGCTGCTCAGCGAGGTGGCGGGCGCCAAGATCGACGAGGCATTCATCGGCTCGTGCATGACCAACATTGGCCACTTTCGCGCCGCCAGCAAGCTGCTCGAAGGCAGGCGTGACATCCCGGTCAAGCTGTGGGTCGCGCCGCCCACCAAGATGGACCAGGCCGAGCTGACCAAGGAAGGCCACTACGGCGTGTTCGGCGCCGCTGGCGCGCGCACCGAGATGCCGGGCTGCAGCCTGTGCATGGGCAACCAGGCGCAGGTGCGCGAAGGCGCGACCGTGGTCTCCACCAGCACGCGCAATTTCCCCAACCGCCTGGGCAAGAACACCAACGTGTACCTCGCCTCGGCCGAGTTGGCCGCTATCGCATCGAAGCTCGGCCGCCTGCCGACGGTGGCCGAGTACCACGCCGACATGGGCGTGATCAACAAGGACGCGACGACGGTGTACCGCTACATGAACTTCGACCAGATCGAGGAATACGTCGACACGGCGAAGAATGTGACCACCCCCGCACTGGCCTAGCGGCCACTTTCTCCTCAAGGGGTGGAACGCCAGCGGACTGGCAGGGCCAGATCCGCGGCGTTCGCTTGGTGGAGATAGCATCGTCGCTCCTTCCGAAAAGGAACGCGATGAACGGTGCCGAATCCCTTGTGGCCACGCTGGCCGCCAACGGCGTCGACGTGTGCTTCGCCAACCCCGGCACGTCCGAAATGCACTTCGTGGCGGCGCTCGACCGCATCGACGGGCCGCGCTGCGTGCTCGGCCTGTTCGAAGGCGTGGTGACCGGGGCCGCCGACGGCTACTACCGCATGACGGGTCAGCCGGCGGCCACGCTGCTGCACCTGGGGCCCGGCCTGGGCAACGGCCTGGCCAACCTGCACAACGCAAAGAAGGCCTGCTCGGGCATCGTCAACATCGTCGGCGATCACGCCACGGACCACGTGCGTTTCGAGTCACCGCTCAAGAGCGACCTCGAAGGCATCGCCAGGCCGGTATCGCATTGGGTGTACACCTGCAAACGTTCGCTCGACGTGGCGGCTGCCGGCGCACAGGCCATCGCCGCCACGCGCGACGGCGCGCTCGGCCGCATCGCGACGCTCGCGCTGCCGGCTGACACCGCATGGGGTCCTGGCGGTGCCATCGCGCGCGTCCCCGATCGGGTACCGCTGAAGCCTGCTGATGACGAGGCGGTGCGCGCGTGCGCGCGGACCCTCGCCCGGCTCGGAGAACGTGCGCTGCTGCTGGTGGGCGCCGCCGGCGTCGGCGAACGCGGCGCGCCGCTCGCCGCGGCGATCGCGCGTAAGACCGGCTGTCGAGTCATGGCGGAGTTTTACAGCCCGCGCACGGCAGGCGGCCGCGGTCGCACGCGCCTGGAGCGTCTCCCGTATGCAACCGACGCCGCACTCGACAAGCTCAAGGGTGCCGATTGTCTCGTGATGGCCGGCGCCACCGAACCTATCGGCTTCTTTGCCTATCCGGGTAAACCGAGCCAGCTCAAGGCGGCCGGCTGCGCGCTGCAGACCTTGTGCGACGCACGCGACGACGTGCCCGCCGCGCTGCAGGCGCTGTGCGACGAACTCGGTGCCCGCGCCGTGCCGCCCGATACGCCGACAGCGGTCGACCTCGATGCGTTGCGCCGCGCTTCTACGCTCGATGCCGATCTGATCGGCCACGCGCTGGTTGCACTGCTGCCGGAGCAGACGATCGTGGTCGACGAGGCCGTCACATCGGGCCGCGCGTTCGGCAACCGTTTCGCCGCTGCCGCGCCGCACGATTGGCTGACGGTGATGGGCGGCGCGATCGGCTTCGGATTGCCGGCCGCGCTCGGTGCGGCCATTGGCGCGCCGGGTCGGCCGGTGCTGGCGCTGGAAGGCGACGGCAGCGCGATGTACACCTTGCAAGCCCTGTGGAGCATCGCGCGCGAGTCGCTGCCGGTGGTGGTGGTTGTGTTCGCGAACCGTGCCTACCGCATCCTGCAAGGCGAGCTGAAGAGCGTGGGCGCCGGCCGCGCCCGGCCGCCCGAAGCGGCCGATTCCCCTCGGGGGGACGCGCACGCAGCAGCGAGCCAGGGGGTTCACGCCGTTAGCGGCCCCAAGGCGACGCGCATGCTGACGCTCGACGCGCCCGCGCTCGACTGGGTCGCCATCGCCAGAGGCCACGGCATGCCAGGCGCCAGCGTGCAGACGCCCGAGGCGTTCATCCGCGAGACCGAGCGCGGTTTCGCCAGCCAGGGTCCCTATCTGATCGAAGCGCTGGTCTGAGGCACGGCACCGACACCTGCCGGCGCTGCCGCCCCCGCCAACTCGCGCCAGGCCTGGGCCGCCAGCGCGAGCAACAGCACGCCGGCCACCACGGGCACCACCAGGATCAGGTAGCCGGCCCACTCGGCCCATGGTGCCGCCAGCTGGCCGCTCCAGCGCCGCGCATACATCAACATCAGCAGCAGCGCCATCCAGGCACCGGCACGCAGCAGAGCTGGCGATGCGCGCTTCAGAACGGCGGCCCCGGCGAGCAGGAACAGCGCCGATGCGACGAACACCACGGTGAAAGCGGTTTCGAAGATCGGTGCCGCCGCACCGAGCACACCCGCTCCCAGGCGGTACGGCACCCACATCATGCAGGCCGCGCCGAGGATCACCGCGCTGATGCGCGCGCGCAGCGGCGCGCCGCCGTCGGGCAGGTTGCCGCGCACGGCCCGGATCCACGGCAGCAGCAGCAGGCACGCCAGGCCAAAGATGGCATCAATCAGCATCGTGTTCGGATAACCGATCGCCTCGATCGCAATACCCTGCCAGGTCGCCGAGTAGGCGATGTTCAGGTTCAGCAGCGCCATGTAGGCGGTGAACTGCGTGGCTGCGACCGCCGGGTTGGTCACGTCCATGAAGATCGCCGAACGCGTGCCATACATCAGGCCGAGTGCCACGCCGTAGGTGAGCGTCGCCACCCACAGCGCGGTCACCAGCACGGCAGGCGCCACCGAGCGATTGGCCGCGCTTTGCGGCATCACCCAGCCGTGCTGCTGCAGCACCGACATCAGGTACAGCACCGGCACGCTCATCAGCACGATGTACAGCGCCAGCATGCGGCGCCGGCCCCAGCGGTCGGACAGGAAGCCACCCACCACCATGAATCCGGCCTGGATGATGCCGGACCACAGGTTCAGCGCCGCGACCTGGTTGTCGTTCAGGCCCAGCTCGACGGCAAGGTTCGATTGCAGCGCCAGCCCGAGGCACATTGCGCCCGACGGCAACAGCGCGAACGCCAGGGCCAGGTAGGCGCCGCGCGTGCCGAGGAACGAACGGAACGACTCCACCGCGAAGGCACGCATCTGGCCCGCCGCATGGGCCCAGCGCGACACGCCCTGCGCGATGACACGCATCGCGCCGGGCACCTCGCGCATCGGCAACGCGACGAACAGGGTCACCGCGAGAATGCAGCCGGCGACGAAGAAAAACGTCGGCTGAAATCCGGTGTAGCTGGCGAGGAACAGCACGCCGGCGCCACCGATCGCCTGCCCGATCGCCGCGCCGGCGAACATCAGCCCGTTGGCCAGACCGCGTTCGTGCTCGGCCAGCGAGTTCACCGCCAGCGCGTCGATCGCCACGTCCTGCATCGCGCCGAACGTGTTGTGCACCAGCAGGATGATCGTGAACAGCACCAGCTGCTCGGGCAGCTTCAGCAGCACAGTGGACATCAGCGTGAGCGCCATCAGCACCTGCGTGACGATGATCCAGCCGCGCCGCCGCCCCAATCGATCGGAGGCGAACACGTCGATGAAGGGACCGAAGGCCCACTTGAAGGCCCACGGCAGATAGAACGAGCCGACGAAAGCGCCGATCTCGGCCGGCCCCACGTCCTGCCGGCGCAGCTGCGTGGCCACTGCGGTGGCGGCAAAGCCCAGCGGGATGCCTTCGGTGATGTAGAGAAAGAAGAACGCCGCCAGGCGGCCGCGCGGAGTGGCGAGCAGGTTGGGCAGTCGCATGGGCGTGGGCGGTGGATGGTCGCTGGGTGCGCGACTATGCCACCGCGGAGGCGGGAGGCGGCCCGCTAAAACGCTTCGGGGGTGCTCAAGAAACGCAGGTGCGGTTCTTGCCGCTGCGCTTGGCCTCGTACAGCGCGCGGTCGGCTCGTTCGAGCGCCGTGTCGAGCGCCTCGCCGTCGCGAAACGCGGTGACACCCGCCGAGAAGGTGACGAACACTTCGCGCCCATCGTGCATGAACAGGCTGGCGGTCAGCTGGCGCTGCAGACGCGTGAGCAGCTGCTGGCCTTCCTCGACGCCCGCGCCGGGCAGCAGCACGACGAACTCCTCGCCGCCGAAGCGCGCCACGTGGTCGATCGGACGCAAGCTCTGCTTGGTGCGCACAGCCAGGGCTTTCAGCGCCTCGTCGCCGGCGGCGTGACCGAGCGAATCGTTGAGCTTCTTGAAGTTGTCGATGTCGATCAGGCCCACCGCCAGGGCGCTGCCCTCGCGCTGCGAGCGCGAGCGTTCGGCTTCGAAGGCCTGCAGCAGACCGCGCCGGTTGGCCACCTGCGTCAGCGCGTCGGTCGACACCTCGTCGGACAGGCGGCGCAGCTCGCTTTCGAGCTCGAGCACGCGTCGCTCCAGTTCGCTGGCGCGTGCATGCTCCTCGCTCAGCCGCTCGCGCGCGCCATCGACCACCGTGTGCACCGCACGCGTCTCGGCCACCATCTCCTGCACCACGCCGGCCAGGCTCTGCAGCGAGTCGGCCTGTTCGATCGTGTGCGCGTAGCGCTGCACGTTGTCGGTGAAGCGCCCGGTGTGCTGGCCGAGCTCGCCGATCTCGGCCAGCATGCGTTGGATCATCGCCTTGAGCGCGTTGCGGGCCGCCTCGCGGTCGGCGCGCAGCTCGTGCTGCTTGGCGCGCGTGGCGGCCAGCATCTCGGCGGCCGCATGGATACCACGCACGCTCAGGCCCTCACCCAACCGTTCGCGCAGTGCATCGCATTGGCCGCGAGCCCAACTCTGGTCTTCGGCCAGCTCCCCCAGACCCTCGGTCAGCGAGCGGCACAGCAGCGTCAGCTCGTCGAGCAACTGATGGCGGTGCGACAGGTGGGCGCGCGCCCGTTCGCACAGGCGCTCCACCTCGGCCACCACCTCGGCATGCGCACCCTCGCGCGCCAGTCGTCCAGCCGCTGCCCACAGCGCATCGGCCAGCGCGGTGGCACCCGAGCGGTCGGGCGGCAGCGCCACGTGCAGCGTGCTGCCCAGCTCGTGCAGCAACGGCTCCCATGCAGCCGGAGCCTGCGGCGCGGTCTCCAAAGAAATCGGCGTGATCGCCGGGGCCGACGCTGCGGCAGCGACTTCGGCTGCCTCATCAAGCGGCGCGAGGCCGCTGGGCTCCACTTCGTTGGCCGCGCTGTCGTCGTCCCAGGCGGCCATCAACTGGCCGAGACGCTGCTGCAGCTTGCCGGCATCGGCGCGGCTGCCGTCGAGCACACGCTGCAGGCTCTGCTTTTTGCGCGCGCCGGTCCAGTGTTTGCCGCCGCGCTCCAGCCCCTTGGACAGGCGCTCGATCAACGCGGCCCAGGCGCGGCCCGACTCCGATGGCGGCGCCGTCTCGCGCGCTGGCGTCAGGCCGCTCCCGGCCTCCTGCGCATACGCCTTGGCAAAGTGCTCCGGCGTCGGCTCGAGCTGCTGCATCGCCAGCCGGCGCAACGCGGCCTTGGCGATCTGCGCCGGGGTGATGCCGGTGCTCATCTCAGCCGCCGAGCGTCTGCGCGCGGGCGGCCTCAGCGGCTTCGAGCGCGCCCGCCTGGCCGATCCACGGGGCGCGCCGCGGCAGGATGGTGTTCCTCAGCCACGCCTCCAAATCATCAGGCGGGATCGGCCGGCTGAACAGATAACCCTGCATCACGCCGCAGCCGAGGCGGTGCAGCACCTCCATCTGGCGCAGGTTCTCCACGCCTTCGGCCACCACGCGCAGACCGAGCGAACGTGCCAGCGCGATGATGGCGGTGACGACCGCCGAGCTTTGCGGCGTGATGCCGAGGTCGCGCACGAAGCCGCGGTCGATCTTCACTTCGGAGATCGGCAGCGTCGTCAGGTAGGCCAGCGACGAGTAGCCGGTGCCGAAGTCGTCGATCGAGATCTCGACGCCGATCTCGTTCAGGCGATGCAGCGACGGGATCACGTTCTGCAGGTCGCGCATCAGGCCGGTCTCGGTGATCTCGAGCTGGATCGCGCGGTGCGGGACGCCGTACGTCGACACCGCCTGGTGGATGTGCTCGACCAGGTCCGACCGCTCGAACAATCGGTTGGGCAGGTTGACCGCCACCGAATCGGCAAAACCGAAGCTGACCTGCCAGGCCTTGGCCTGGCGTGCCGCCTCGCGCACGGCCCACTCAGACAGCGGCACGATGAGGCCGGTTTCTTCGGCCAGCGGAATGAAGTCGCCCGGCGGCACGAGCGTGCCGTTGCGGTTCCAGCGCATCAGCGCCTCCACGCCCACCATGCGCGCCGCGCGCACGTCGATCTTGGGCTGGTAGTGCAGCACCAGCTCGTCGCGCTCGATCGCCTTGTGCAGCGCGCTCTCCAGCTCCAGCTTCTCTCGCCCACGCCCGGACAGGTGCGGCGTGTACAGCGCCTGCGCATTGCGGCCGGCGGACTTGACCGAGTACATCGCGACGTCGGAGTTGCGCATCAGGTCGGCCACGCTGGCGCCGTCGCGCGGGAACATCGCGATGCCGACGCTGGCGGTGACGAAACACTCCTGGCCGCCGACGAAGATGGGTTCGCGCGTGGCATCGAGCATGCGCTGCGCCACGCGCTCGGCATCGGCCTCGCTGCTCACCTCGGGCAGCAGCGCGACGAACTCGTCGCCGCCGAGCCGGCCCACCGCTTCGAGCGAGCGGTGGGAACGCGAGCCCTGCGACTCCAGCGTGCCCTCCATCACCTGGTCGGAGTGGCGCACGCAGGCGCGCAGGCGGCGCGCCACCTCCACCAGCAGATCATCTCCGGCGGCGTGGCCCAGCGTGTCGTTGATGACCTTGAAGCGGTCGATGTCGATCATCAGCAGCGCCACCTGGTGGCCGCTGCGTCGTGCGGCCTCGAGCGCGCGTTCGGCACGCCACATCAGCTGGCGCCGGTTCGGCAGGCCCGACAGGGCGTCGAAGTTGGCCAGATGGCGGATGCGGTCCTCGGCGGCGCGCCGGTCGGTCACGTCCTGCACGATGCCGGTGTAGCCGAAGCAGTGCCCGGTTTCGTCGAACTCGGGCTCGGCCTCCACGTGCACGATGCGCTGACGGCCATCGACCACCGTCACCGGCACGTCGGTGGCCAGCACCGAACTCGTGCGCAGCACGTCGCGCAGGATGCGCGCCAGTCCTTGCCGCTCCGCCTCGGGCACCATGCGCAGCAACTGGCGCATCGACAGCACGCCGTGCGGCGGCATGCCGAACACGCGCAGTCCCTCGGGCGACAGCATGAAGGTGCCCGTCACGTCATCGTGCCCCCTTCTCCAGTCGAAGCTGCCCATGCGCGCCAGATCCTGTGCGCGCGCCAGCTTGGCCTTGCTGCGCTCGAGCTCCTGGCGCGTCTGCGACGCGCGCAGCAGGTAGTGCAGGCGCCCAGCCAGCAGGCTCCACTGGTGCGATTTGACGAAGAAGTCGGTGGCACCGGCTTCGAACGCGCGCGTGATCGACGCGTTGTCGTCGAGCCCGGTCAGCATCAGCACCGGCAGGTGCTCATGGCCCGGCGTGGCGCGCAGCATGCGGCAGACCTCGAAGCCGTCGCGGCCCGGCATCATCGCGTCGAGCACCACCGCATCGGGCGAGCGTTCGCTCAGCAGTTGCAGCGCACGGTCGCCGCTGCAGGCCTCGGTCACGTCGAAGCCGCGGTCGCGCAGCGCCGCGGCGATGAGCATCAGGCTCACTTCGTCGTCGTCCACCAGCAGCAGCTTGGGCCGGTGAAGAGGATCGTGGGCGCCGGATTCGATGGACAGCATGTTCGCGAGGCTCGCCGTCGGTGCAGGCGGACAGCCGGGGGGACGCTCAGACTTGGAGCATAGCCTGCACGGCGTCCGAAACACGCCGCATTTCAGCCAGCATCGCGTCGAGCAGCGAATCGATGTCGCCCGGGTCGTCTGCGGCCCCGGGGCCGGTCAGAGCCCGGCCGGCCCCCCGCGGGGGTTCAACGAACTCGGGAGCGGCCCTTCGTTCGTTGAGCACCCGCACGCGGTGTTCCACCTGCGCGCACAGCGCCGACAGCGCCAGTGCGCCCACGCTGGCGGACGATGACTTCAGCGTGTGCGCCAGGTGGCGCAACACCTCCGGCTGCATCGGCTGGCGCGCCCGCGACAGCTCGCTGCGCGAACGCTCCAGCGAGGTGGCGTAGGTGGCCAGCACGCGCTGCACCAGCGTGCCGTCGCCCGTGGGATCGAGCTCGGAAAGCCGCGCCAGCGCCGCGGCATCGAGCATGGTGTGGGGGTCGCTCAGCTGGCCGTTGGCGCTCAAGGTCATGGCGCGATGCTCTCGTTTGATATGGATCAAATGCTGCCGCTCAATCGAGCTGCTTGGCTCCAGCCAATGCGCGCAGCACGGCGCGGTTGACCTCCGGCAGTCCGAGCATCGTGGCTTCGGCAGCGGCGCGGATGTCGAACACCGATTCGGCCTCCACCGCGCGCACCAGTTCGAGCTGGCTGTGATAAGGGCCGCTTGCGTCGACCAGCGCCGCACGCACCGCATCGGGCACCGGAATCGAGCGCATGAGATCGGCCATCGGCTGGCCCATCAGTCGATCGAGCAGCGAGAACACGCCGCAGATGAACATCTCGCCGCGCTGGTCGGCATCGGCCGTCGCGCGGCCGAGCTCTTCCATCAGCAGGCCGCGGCGCACCGCCGCGTACATCACCGGCTTGACGTTGGGATCCTTGCTGGCCGAGGCCAGCAGCAGCGCGAGCCAGCGCTTGAGACGGTTGTAGCCCAGCACCATGATCGCGTGGCGGAACGAGCTGATCTCCACGCTCAGGCCGAATGCCGGGGAGTTGATGTAGCGCATCAGCCGGAAGGCCAGCGTCGGGTCGGTCTTCAACACCTGCTCGAGCCGGTCGGCCGGCTCCTCGCGGTCGACCCGATTGATCAGCTCGACGATGAACTGCAGCTCGGGGCGCGAACCGCTCTTGCCGTTGTTGGCCACCACATCGTCGATCGGCCAGCCGAGCACGGCGAGCGCGCCGCGCTGGAACGACAGCTCCAGGTCGGCCAGCGTACGCACGCCCGACTGGATGTGCGGGATCGTGCGCTGCGCGCTGCCCGGCGGCGGCGTGCCGTCGCGACGCTCGTCGGCAAGGTCGATGATCGAATACGCGAAGCACGGCAGCACCTCGCGCGGCAGCGGCGACAGCGGCCGGCCCTTGATCAGCAGCGTGCTTCCCGCAGCATGCATGGCCTGCAGAGCGGCGCTGTTGCCGGCATCGCAGGCCATGAACGCCGGGATCTCCACCATCACGTTGGGCGCCGGCTGGAACTGCACCAGCTCATGCAGCGCGGTTTCGCTCGCCACGTTGAGCGATACGCGGCCGCCGTCGGCAGGCCACACTTCGGCCACTGCGGCCAACAAGTCGGCCGCGTTGGGCGTGATATCGGGTCGGCTCGGGAACACCGTGAGCCGGGAGGCCGTGATGGCGCGATGGCGATCCACCATCGGTGAATAGCCAAGGACGACTTGGCCGAATACAGGGTGGTCGTTCATGCGCGTCTGTTGTGAATCAGCCGAGGTAGTTGAACAACGACAGGCGCTGCATCTGCGAATAAGCCCTTAGCGCGGCATCGTAGCCCGTTTGTTTCAGTTGGAAGTCTGAAATGGCGTGCACCATGTCCAGGTCTTCGGCATTCGATCGCTCTTCCTGAGCCAGCAGCTTCTGACCGCCGACGCGCGTTTCCACGTTGTCGAGCCGCTGCAACCACGCGCCAGCCTCGGCACGTGCGCTGTCGAGTTGCGCGGCCCCTGCGTCAATGTCACGCAAACCGTTGGCAACGGCTTGATTGATCTGGCCCACGTTCGCCGTCGCGTTGTTCAGCACGGCCGCAACTGCATCGAGCGTGTCGAAGACCGACAGGTCGGCGCTCGACGGCACCACCGTGAAGTTGTCCCCATTCGCCGGTGCGCCGTTCACGGTGAAGGCCATGCCGTCGATCTGGATCGCCTGGCCTGCGACGTACGGGACGTTGGTGAGCGCTGTGGCCGCGCCGTTGCGCAGCACCGAGTAGGTGGTGGTCGAGCCCGCCACGGTGAACTGCACGCTGTACGGCAGCCCGGTGAGCTGGCTCGGATCGGTGACGCGGCCGGCGTCAATCCACGCCGTGCCGGTGGACGTGGCGGCACCGGTTTCGAACACGCCGTTGCCGCTGCGCGCGGCCAGGTAGGCGGCGCCGCCGTCGGCCGTCAGCGGCAAGGACTCGCTCGACGCCGTCTGCGCGCTGCCCGGTGCCGCGACATAGGTCACACCGCCCGGTGCATCGACGAACGGCGGGCCGCCTGCGCCCTGCCCACCCAACAGATGGCCGCCGGCGCCGTCGCCGCGGTTGACCACCTGCAGCAGTTGCGCGCGGATGCCGTTCAACTGCTGGGCGATCGCGCGCCGCTCATTCGGGCCATAACTGGTGTTGCCGGCCGCCACGATCAGCTCGCGCGCCTGCTGCAGCAGCTCGGTGGCGTCGCCGTACGCACCCTCCACTTGCGAGAGCGCGGCGCGGCTGGCATCGATGGCGCGCTGGTCGGCCACGGCGCGCGCCTCGGCGGCACGCGCGCGCTCGGCGCGCGCCGCGTCCGAAGGATCGTCCGACAGCCTGTGGATGCGCTTGCCGCTGGTGAGTTGCTGTTGCGCCTTGTTGAGTTCGCTTTGGCGTTCCTGCAGCGTGTGCACGCCGGTCTCGAACAGGCTGGCGGTGGAGATGCGGGTCATCGAGGCCTCAATTTCGGTTCGAGTCAGTTCGTGACGTCGAGCAGGGAGTCAAACAAGGTCTGCGCCACCTGCAGGATCTTGGCTGCAGCCTGGTAGCCCTGCTGGTAGAACATCAGCTTGGCGGCCTCTTCATCGAGGTTCACGCCCGAGCGTTCCGACCAGGCCTGTTTCGCGGCATCGGCCACCTGCGTGGAGATCGACGATGCCGTCATCGCGCCTTGTGCGCGCACGCCGATGTCGGCCATGGCCGCGGCCCATGCATCGGTGACGTTCATGCCACCGGTCAAGCCGCCCGCGCCATTGCCGACTCGGCCCACCAGCATCGCGTCACGCAGGTTGGCCAGCGCGAGCGCGTTGCCGTTGTTGGATGCCGGGAACGCGGTCTGCGCCACGGTGAACACGTCGCCCGAGGCCGGCACGCCGGCCAGGCTGAGTTCGAATCCGTTGAGCGCGATCGGCTGTCCGGCGCTCCAGGTGCCCGTGCCGCTGCTGAGCAGCGCATTGGTCGTGCCATCGCGCAGCTCCCAGTTGTAGGCCCCGGTGCCCGACGTGAACGTGATGGTCGCGCTCTGCGTCGGGTCGATGCTCGTGCTCACGACGTTCAAGCGGGCGACCGTGGCACTGCCGGTGTTGCTGCCGCCCACGCCGGCGGTGACCGGCGAGGCTGCGGCGATGCCGCGCGGGTCGGCGAGCACACGCGCCATCGAGCCGGCCGCGCGCGTCACCGGCTGCAGCAGGAAGCGGTCGGTCGCCGCCGGCGGCGGCGTTCCGAGGTCGATGCGAAAGCCGTCGACCACCTGGTCATCGACCACGGTCTGCGTGAACCCGTCGAGCCGGCGCGTCAGCTGCCAGGCCGCTCCGTCGTTCACCAGGTCGTACTCGCTGGCAAGCAGCTGCGACGCATCGACCGTGGTCAGCGTGACCGTCGAGACGAACGCCCCGGTACCGGTGCGGGCGTTGCTCGCAGCCGGCAGCGCCTGTGGCGCACCGATCGAAAACAGCGGCGCGCCCGCGCCCGGCGGCACGCCGAGGTCGAGTCCGAGCGCCTGCTGGTTGTTGAGGCTGCCGGCGATCGCGGCGGCGAGCTGGCCGAGCATCGTGCGTGCGCGCACCAGATCTTCGTCCTGAAAACGCAGCAGGCCGCCGATCGATCCGGCGCCGACCAGCGCGGCCGACAGCGGCCGCACCGTACCGCCCCCGACGATGCCGAGCGCGGCACGCGAGGCGTCGTTCGGATCGGGCGCCACCTGCAGCGGCGATGCCTGGCTGCCCAGCACCAGCCGCTGGCCGCCGCCGGCGAACACGGTCACCGAGCCGTCGTCGGCCGCGACCGTGGTGATCTGGATGAGCGACGACAGGTCCGACAACAGACGGTCGCGCAGATCGAGCAGATCGTTGGGCGTGTGCTTGCTGCCCTGCGCCACCGCGATGCGCTCGTTCACGCTGGCGATCTGGCGCGTGATCTCGTTGGCCTGCGTCACCAGTGCGCCCAGCTCCTGCGTCACGCCGGACTGAATGTCGTCGAGCTGCGCCGCCGCGCTGGAAAAGCGCGTGGCAAGCTCGCCGGCGCGACCGAGCACGACATTGCGCGACGCCAGATCCTGCGGGTGGCTGGCCAGATCGACCATCGCGTTGAGCAACGCGCCGGCCGACTGGCCGATGCCGTCGTCGCCGCCGGCGAACAACGACTCGAGCTGCTGCAAGCGGTCGAGCCGCGCAGTGTCGAACGACGACTGCGCGCGCGAAGTCATTGCCTCGCGCGTCAGGAACTGGTCATACACGCGCGCGACGGTCTTCACGTCGACGCCCTTGCCGAAGAAGCCGGCACCGGTGAACTGGCCGAGTGCGGTCTGCAGCTCCACCTGCTGGCGCGTGTAGCCCTCGACGCCGGCGTTGGCGATGTTGTGACCACTGGTCTGCAAGCCCAGGTAGTTGGCGTTCATCGCGCGAACGCCGATCGACATCAGCCCCGAGGCGCTCATGGCCGGTCCTTTCTCTTCAGGTCACGCCGCGCAGGCGCTGCGTGGTGGCAATGGCGCCGCTCAGCTTGTCGGCGTAGCGTGGGTCGGTGGCATAACCTGCACGCTGCAGCCCTTGCGCGAAAGCGCGCGGATCGTTGCCGGCCGCCACCACGGCTTGGTAGCGGGGCTGGGTCTTCATCAGAGCCGCATAGTCGGCAAACGACTCGGCGTGGCTCGCATAGGCACGAAAGCGCTGCACCATGCGCCTGGGTTCGCCGTTGACGTATTCGGTGGTGGTCACCTCGGCCACCGGGCCCTTCCAGTTGGCACCTGCCTTGATGCCGAACAGGTTGTGCGCCGGCGTGCCGTCGGCACGCTTGATCTCGTGGCGGCCCCATCCCGATTCGTGGCCGGCCTGCGCCAGCATGAACGACGCCGGGATGCCGCTCGCGCGCTCGGCCGCGGCGGCTGCCTGCTCGTGCTGTTGCACGAACGCCGCGGCCGTCTTCTCGGGGATGCGTGGCGCACGCGCCGCGCGCGCCGCCTGCTCTGGCGTTTGCAGCACCAGCGCTTGTGTGTCGAGCTTCGGGATCGGCCCCGGGTTCAGCCCCATCTGCCGCTCGAGCTGCCGGGCGATCATCTCGGACAGGCCCCCCGGGCGGCCGGCGAACGACGTGGCCATCTGCGCGTCGAGCATCTCGGTGCCCATGCGGCTGGCGTCGTTGTCGAACAATCCGCTGCCCACTTGCGCCGCGCGCATGCTCTTCATCAGCTCCTGCATGAACAGCGCCTCGAACTGCTTGGCGGCTTCCTTGGCCGCGACCTTCGGGTCGCGCGCCGCCTCATGGCGCAATGCCTGCAGGCTGCGCGCGTCGCCGGCGAGGCCTACGGGTGAAACCATCAGATCACCTCGATCTCGGCATTGAGCGCACCGGCGCTCTTCATGGCCTGCAGGATGGCGAGCAGGTCCTGCGGCGTGGCACCGAGCGCGTTCAGCGCCTTGACCACGTCGCTCAGCTGCGCGCCGGCGTTCATCTGCATCAGCGTGCCGCCCTGCTGCGCGATCGTGATGTCGGCTTTCTCGGCCACAACGGTCTGCCCACTGTTGTTGAACGAGTTGGGCTGGCTCACCAGCGGCGTGGAGGTGATCGTGACCGACAGCGAGCCATGCGCGACCGCGCAGGCACCGATCGTCACCGCTTCGTTCATCACCACCGAACCGGTGCGCGCGTTGAGCACGATCTTGGCGGCCGGCTTGGCCAGCGTGAGCGCGAGGTTCTCGATGTCGGCCAGGAAGGCGACGCGCTCGTCGGGCTCCATCGGCATGCGCACGCGCACCACCCGCGCGTCCAGCGCCTGCGCGGTGCCACCGCCCTTGGCCGCATTGATGGCGCGCGCCACCTCGCGCGCGGTGTTGAAGTCGGCTGCGTTCAGGTCGAGCTGCAGCCAGTCGCCTTGCTGCAGCGGCGTGGGCACGCTGCGCTCGACCGTTGCGCCTTGCGGCACGCGCCCGGCCGAGAGGTGGTTGATCTGCACCTTGGAGCCGCCGGCCGCTGCACCGGCGCCGCCGACGACCAGGCTGCCTTGCGCCAGTGCGTAGATCTGGCCGTCGGCGCCCTTCAACGGCGTGGCGATCAGCGTGCCGCCGCGCAGGCTCTTGGCGTTGGCCACCGACGACACGCCCACGTCGATGCGCTGGCCGGGCTGCGCGAACGGCGGCAACTCGGCGGTGACCATCACCGCGGCCACGTTGCGCAGCTGCATCTGCGTGCCGCTGGGCAGGCTCACGCCCATCTGCTGCAGCATCGCGATGATGCTTTGCGCCGTGAACGGCGCCTGCGTGCTCTGATCGCCGGTGCCGTCCAAGCCGACCACCAGGCCATAGCCGGTGAGCTGGTTGGGGCGTACGCCCTGCACGCTGGCCACTTCCTTGATGCGCGCCGCGTGCGAAGGCCAGCACAACAACAAACCGGCGAGCGCGACGACCAGCCATACCAGGCGGTGCACGGCGCGCTCGCTCGGCTGCGCCTGCGGCCGCTCGTACAACATGTCGTATTGCGTGGTGCTCATCGCAGGCTCACACCGGCCACAGGCTGAGGAAGAAGCGCGCGAGCCAGCCCATCGACTGCGCCTCGGCCTGCTGGCCGCGGCCGCGCTGCTCGATGCGCACGTTGGCGATCGCGGTGCTCGGCACCGTGTTGCCCGGAGCGATCGCGCGCGGATCGACCTGGCCCGAGAAGCGCAGCACGTCGACGTTGGCATTGACGCCGATCTGCTTTTCGCCGGCGATGATCAGGTGGCCGTTGGCGAGCACGCGCACCACGGTGGCGGTGATCGTGCCGGAGAAGTCGTTGCTGTTCTCGGTCGTGCCCTTGCCGGTGAAGGTGTTGCTGCTGTTGGCGGCGGCACTGGCACGGCCGAACGAGTTGGGGTTGACCAGCGGCAGTGCGGTGATGCCGGCCTCCACCGTGCCGGCCTTGTCCACCGTGCTGGTCGACTTCTGCGTCGCGCTCACCTTCTCGGTGATCGTCACCGTGAGGGTGTCGCCCACCAGGCGCGCGCGGTGATCCTCGAACAGCGGCCGATAGCGGTCGGCCTGAAAGATGGCGCCGTTGTTGCGCACCGGCGCCATCACCGCCGCCGGCTCGGCGTGCGTGGCGTCGACCACGTCGACCTTGGGCACACGCTGGATCTCGCTGGCACAGCCGGCCAGTGCCAGCAGCACCGCGATGGGCATGAAGGCTCTCATCACAGGTTCCCGAGCCGCTGCAGCATCTGATCCGAGGTCTGGATCGCCTTGGAGTTGATCTCGTAGGCGCGCTGCGTCTGGATCATCGCCACCAGTTCCTCGACCACGTTGACGTTGCTGGTCTCGACATAACCCTGCGCCAGCGTGCCGAGCCCGTTGCTGCCGGGTGCGGCGGCGTTGGGCGTGCCGGAGGCGGCGGTCTCCGTGAACAGGTTCTGCCCGCGCGGCTCGAGGCCCGCGGGGTTGGCAAACGACGCCAGCTGCAGCTGGCCCACCGACGTGGGCGCCGATTGGCCCGGCAACAACGCGCCGACGGTCCCGTCGGCGGCGATCGTCACGCTCTGCGCGTTGGCCGGGATGGTGATGCCGGGCTGCACGACGAAGCCGTTGTTGGTGACGAGCTGGCCCTGCGCATCCACCTGGAACGCGCCGTCGCGGGTGTAGGCCACGGAGCCGTCGGGCATCTGGATCTGGAAGAAGCCGCTGCCCTTGACCGCGAGGTCGAGCGTGTTGCCGGTCTGCTGCAGGTTGCCCTGCGTGAAGTTGCGCGACAGCGACACCGGCCGCACGCCCAAGCCCACCTGCAAGCCGGTGGGCAACTGCGTCTGCTCCGAGCTGTTGGCGCCGGCCTGGCGCAGGTTCTGGTAGATCAGGTCCTCGAACACTGCATGGCCGCGCTTGAAGCCGTTGGTGCCCACGTTGGCGAGGTTGTGCGCGATGGTGTCGAGCTGCGTCTGCTGCGCCTCCATCCCGGTCTTGCTGATCCAGAGCGAACGCATCATGGCAGCCTCCGACGAGCCGCCTCGAGGAGGCTGCGCGCCCCCTCGGAGGGCAGCGAACGCAGTGAGCGTGCGGGCATCATGATCTCCACGGAAGTTTGGAGCCATGATCCGTCGGGCTTGAGCGGCGGGATCAAGCGAAAAGCGCTGCCGGGGCAGCGCTTCTTGTGGCGAGCGTCAGCGCGATCAGCTGCTGAGCAACTTGGTCGCAGCCTGCTCCTTCTCCTGCGCGCTGTGCACCATCTTCATCTGCTGCTCGAACTGTCGGGCGGCGGCGATCATCGCAATCATCGTCTCCACCGGACTGACGTTGCTGCCTTCGAGCGCGCTGTCCTGCACGCGCGCATTGGGGTCGGCGCTCAGGTCGCCTTCTACCGCGCGGAACAGGCCGTCTTCGCCGCGTTGCAGCGGCGTCTCGGGCGTCACCAGCTTCAGCTTGCCCACCGTCTGCGGCCTGGCGTTGCCGACGGCCGCGCTCACCGTGCCATCGGGCGCGATCTGCACCTGGGCATTGGCCGGAATCGTGATCGGACCCCCGTCGCCCAGCACGGTGAGGCCGGTCTTGGTGACCAACAGGCCCTCGTTGTTGAGGTCGAGCGCCCCGCCGCGCGTGTAGGCCTCGGTGCCGTCGAGCCCCTGCACCGCGAGCCAGGCATTGCCCTTCATCGCGATGTCGAGGTTGCGGCCCGTCGCGTGCACCGCGCCCGGCTCGGCGTTGTAGCCCGGCGTCGACTCCAGCGCGTAGACGCGTGTCGATGCACCTTGCCCAAGCACCGGCACCGCGCGAAACGCGGTGAGTTCGGCGCGAAAGCCCGGCGTGGAGACGTTGGCCAGGTTGTTGGCCAGCACCTCCTGGCGCTGCATGGTCGCCTTGGCGCCCGTCATCGACAGGTAGATCATGCGGTCCATCGCCACCCCCGATCAGTGCAAGTCTCGAGCGCTCGATCAGCGCATGTTCACCAAGGTCTGCATCGTCTGGTCGATGGTCTTGATGGTCTGCGCGTTGGCCTGGTAGATGCGCTGCGCGGTGATCATGTTGACCAGCTCGCCGGTCAGGTCGACGTTGCTCTCTTCCAGCGCGCCGGACTGCAGCACGCCGAAGTTGCCGGTGCCGGGCGTGCCGAGCACCGGGTCTCCCGACGTGAACGAGCGCGACCAGGCATTGCCGCCCAGCGGCTGCAGGCCCTGCGGGTTGCGGAAGCTCGCGATCTCGATCTGGCCGGCCGGGCGGCTCTGGCCGTTGGAGTAACGCGCCATCACGATGCCGTTGCTTTCGATCGCGATGCTGTTGAGCTGGCCCGGTGCGAAGCCATCCTGCGACATGTCGGTCACGCCGAAACCGGTGCCGAACTGCGTCGCGCTGGTCAGGTCGAGCTGGATGCCGGGGATGGGCAGCGTCGCGGCACCCGCTGCATTGGTGGAAGCCGGCACGTTCAGCGCGATCGGCGCGGCCGGCGCGGTGGGCGCTGCGCCGCTGGCCGGGAAGGTCATCGTCGTGATCGGTGTCGGCGCGGCGGTCGTGCCGCCCACCGTGGTGCCGTTGGCGGTGACGAACACGTTCCAGGTGTCGGTGGCCGACTTCTGGAAGTAGAACGTCAGTGCCACGTCCTGCCCGCGCTGGTCGTACACGTTCAGCGACGTCGCGTTGTTGTAGGTGCTCGGATCGGTGAAGTCGATCTGCGGACCCGACGTCGGCGCGGTGGTGCCGGCGCGCGAATCGAGGTTGAACTCCATGTCGATGCCGGTCGTCACCTGCGGGTTGATGCCCGAGGTGGGCAGCTGCAGGGCGCGCGCCGCACCCGGCTGGATCGCGCCGGTGCCGTCGGCCGGGTAGCCGAGCAGCCGCTGCAGCTGGTTGTTGATGATGTAGCCGTCGCGGTCGATCTTGAACTGGCCGTTGCGCGTGTAGGTCACCGGGTTGCTGCCATCGGTCACCTGGAAGAACCCGTTGCCGTTGATGGCCAGGTCCATCGGGTTCTCGGTGGTCAGGATATTGCCCTGCGTGAACTGCTGCGACACCGCCGCCAGGTTGACGCCGATGCCGATCGGATTGGCGCCGGCGCCGTTGAGCGCGGCGGCATAGACGTCGGAGAACTCGGCACGCGCGGCCTTGGCGCCCGGCGTCGCCGCATTGGCGATGTTGTTGCCGATCACCTCGAGGCTCTTGGCGGTGGCATTCAGGCCGGACAGACCTTGTTGGAAGCTCATGGGTTCTCCTTCAATCGAAGACTTTGACTTTGTCGTAGCCCACCGGGCCGGCGTGCGTCAGCTCGAGCACCAGGCCGTCGACGCCGGCGCTCACGGCGTCCACTCGATCCTGCGTGTAGGTGGTGTGTGCCACTGCGTTGGCGCCGAGTGTGGCGCTGATGCGGAACTTGGCGGCGTGGCTCGCGTCGACGCCAGCCGGCGGGGTCCAGTCGAAGCTGTGACGGCCGCTGGCGTGCGCACCCAGGTTCACGGAGTCGATCACCCGGCCGGCGCCGTCGAGCACCTCGAGCGTGACGCGGTCGGCCTGCGAGGCCAGCTCGAAGCCGCCATGGCCCGCGCCGTCGATGGCCGCCATGCGGTTGCCCTCGATCAACACGTTGCGGCCGACCAGCGCCGCGCCACCCAGGGTCTGCAGCTGTGCGAACTGGGTGTTGAGCCCGAGCACGGTCGAATTGAGTTTCTCGATGCCGCTCACGGTCTGGATCTGCGCCATCTGGCTCGTGACCTGCGCGTTGTCCATCGGGTTGAGCGGATCCTGGTTCTTCAGTTGGGCCACCAGCAGCTTGAGGAAACGGTCCTCGCTGCTGGCATTGGCGCTCGCATTGCTGACGCCCGCCGTGCTGGCCGCGCCGCTGTTCGATGAGATGGGGTGGGTGGCCATGCGGATTCAGCCGGTGATCACTGACCCAGCTGCAGCGTCTTCAGCAGCAGGTTCTTGGCCGTGTTCATCACTTCCACGTTGTTCTGGTACGAGCGCGAGGCCGAGATCATGTTGACCATCTCCTCCACCGGATTGACGTTGCTGTAGGTCACGTAGCCCTGCTCGTCGGCGCTCGGGTGCTTGGGGTCGTGCACGCGGCGGCCGGGCGTGTTGTCCTCGGCGATCGTGCTCACGCGCACGCCCGCGGCGCCCACCTCGCCCATCAGCTGGGTCTGGAACACCACCTGGCGCGCCTTGTAGCTCTGGCCGTCGGGGCCGGCCACCGTGTCGGCGTTGGCCAGGTTGGAGGCCACCGTGTTCAGCCGCTGCGTCTGCGCGCTGGTGGCACTGCCGGCGACGTTGAAGATCTGGAACAGGCTCATCGTGTGCCTCCGTGTTGGTTTGCTGCGCCTTCAGCCGGGGCCGGGCCGCGCCGGGCCGGCCGGGCCCCCTCGCGGAGCAGCGAACGAGGTGAACGCCGGGGCCTCATGCCTGGTGGTGCGACTTCATCGCGTCGAGCATCGTGCGCATGCTGCCGTTGATGAAACGCAGCGTGGCCTCGTACTTCACCGTGTTGTCGGCGAACGCCGCGCGCTCGCGGTCCATGTCGACGCTGTTGCCGTCGAGGTTGTTCTGCGCCGGGCGCGTGTACAGCAGGTTGGGCTCGGCGCGTGCACCGCCGGCCAACTGCAGGTGGCCTGCTTTCGTGGCGGTGGGCGCCACCGCCGCCGCCTGGCCGGTGGCCTCGCGCAGCGCGCGCGCGAAATCCATGTCCCGCGCCACGTAGCCGGGCGTGTCGGCGTTGGCGATGTTGCTGGCAATCAGGCGCTGGCGCTCGGCGCGCAGCACCAGGGCCTGGGTCTGGAAGTCGAGCGCGTCGGTCAGCCGCATGGCGTGGATCCTTTCATCGCCGCTGACCCCAGCCTGCGAACCGTGACGGATCGCACGCCGGACGAGGGCAGCGTGGGACCATTGTGGGCAGCCGGCGTCGCGACCTAAGCGCGATAAGAGCCGCTTTGGCGGGCCATATCGGAGCACCGCGAGCACCCCTGGGCACCGACCATGCAGCCCGTGAACAAGTCAGTTCGATCGCTGCCGCACCTGCGTGTCTCGCTGAGGCGCGCGGCGCTTCTGGCGCTGCTGGGTGCGGCCGGCGCGGCGGCCGCTCAACCGAAGAGCGTCGAGGCCTGGCAGGCGCAGATCCGGCAGCTGGCGCAACAATCCACCGCCGGCATGCCAGAGGGCACGCGGGTCGAAGTCGACGTGGGATCGATCGACCCGCGGCTGAAGCTTGCGCCCTGCACGCGCATCACGCCGTATCTGCCCGCCGGCGCGCGCTTGTGGGGCCGCGCGCAGGTCGGCCTGCGCTGCGTCGAGGGCGCGCGCTGGAGCGTCTTTCTGCCGGTGACGGTCAAAGTGTTCGCACAAGCCTGGACGGTGAACCAGCCGCTCGCATTCGGCACGATCGTCAAGGCAGAACATCTGCACCTCGACGAGGTCGACATCGCCGCCGAGCGGAGCCCACCCATCCTGCAGGCGCAGGCCGCGCTCGGCCGGCCCCTGGCACGTGCGCTCATGCCAGGCCACGTGCTGCGCCAAGGCGATCTGAAAGCGCGCCAGTGGTTTGCCGCCGGCGACACGGTGCGCATCGTCGGCGCCGGGCCGGGGTTTGCGATCAGCTCCGATGGTCTGGCGCTGAGCCCCGGCATCGAAGGCCAGCCGGTCAAGGTGCGCACCGAAGGTGGCCGTGTCGTGGTCGGCCGCGCCACGGCCAACCGGCAGGTGGAGGTGGCGCTGTGAGCCCCGCACGGCCGCCCGAAGGGGCTCAGCCCCCGCTAGGCGGGGAGGCGCGAAGCGCCAGGGGTGCACCCATGATCGTTACAAACGAACGCGAACCCCCGAATTCGCAGGGGGCCCGCCGCAAAGGCATCGAGATGGCTAAAGTCCGCCGCCAACCGTCCGATACCCAACTCATCACAGCGGTGCGGATGCTCACCGCGTGGAGTCCAAGATGAAGATCGGTCCGCTCGAGAACAAAGCCAACCTGGCAACGCCCGCCACCGACCGCAAGGCCCCGGCCAGCGGCGCGCAGGCGGCATCGCCGGAGCCCAGCGCCAAGGTCGAGCTGTCGGCCGCGGCCGGCGTGCTGGCCAGCGTCGGGTCCGACGGTGCGTTCGATGCGCAGAAGGTCGAGCGCCTGAGCCGGGCGATCCGCGACGGCAGCTTCCGCATCGACGCCGATGCGATCGCCGACAAGCTGATTCACAACGCGCGCGAGCTGCTGCAGCGCGGCTCCAACTGAACGGCGCGGCGCATCCGATGGGCCAGCCGGCCGTGCAACTGACGCCCGCGACGCACGCGGGCGCAGTCGTTTCCGACAACGAACTCGAAGCCGTGCTGCAGCGCGTGGAACAGCACCTGGATGATCTGCAGGCCGCGCTCGGCGCACGCGACATGCGCTGCATCGAGCTGCATGCCGCAGCGCTGCAGCGTGCGCTGTCGCAGGCGCTCGAGCGCTTTCGTCACGCCGCACGCCACGGCGCCACGCCGCTGGACCTGCGCCGCCGCCTCGCGCTGGCCGGTGCCCAGGTGGCGGCGCAACGCGATGCGCTGGCGCGTGCCACCGCCGCGCTCGACCGCGCGATCGACGTGCTGATCCCGACATCGGCCGTTGCGGTGTACGGCGCCGACGGCACGCACACGCCGCGTCGCGCCAACGCAGGCGCACTGAAGGCCTGAGCCGCGACGGCTGTATCTGTGCCGTGTGCGCCTGCGCGCAACGGTGGATGCGTGAAGACCCGCTCCCTGAGTCGCGTGGCCGCCACGCGTTGCATCGGCCTGCGATGAACGCATGCAATCGTGTGACAATCGCTTTCAAGCGGTCGAAGGGGAGCGACCGCGCTGCTTGCAGCAACCGGCATTGGAGTCAGGACACCTGGTGGCCTCAGAAAGCAGACCCAGTCGACCGTCCACGCGTCCGTCGCGCTCGTCGCGGCCCACGCCATCCACCGCCGAAACCATGCCGTGGCCGCACACCTCGCCGGCCGATGCGGCGCGCACCTCCACCTCGGCACGCCTGAAGCAGATGAGCTGGGCTCTCGGCGTGCTGTGCGGCGTGGCGGTGGCGGTGGCGCTGGCCGCGGTGGTTCCGCTGCTCGCCGGCCCGGGCCTCGATGAACGCGCGCGCACGCAGCTGTTCATCGTGCTGTTCCCCTCCGCCCTCGCATTCGGCGCGCTGATCTCGCTGGTGCTGGTGCAACGCCGCGCGCGCAAGCTGGCGGCCGACACGTTGCGCCGCACCGCGCGCGAGTTGCAGCGCGGAGCGTGGCGACAGGCGGTGGAACGCATGCGAGAAACGCCGCCGGCCGAGCCTTCGGCCTTCGGCGACCTGGCCAATCAGGTCGAAGGCGTGATGGGCGAGCAGGAGCGCCGCTGGCAGGCGCGCGTGGAGCTGTCGCAGGAGTGGTACTGGGAGTCCGACGAGCGCCATCGCCTGTCGTCGCTGTCGGCCGAGGCACCGATGGTTAAGCCGGCCGATCGTGCGCTGGGCGATGTGCTCGGGCGCCGACACGACGAGCTGGGCTTCGTACACCCGCCGATCGGCGGCTGGGCCGCGTTCAATCAGATGCTCGATCGGCAAGAGAGCTTTCGCGAGCTCGAGTTCGAGGTCGATGGCCTGGGCGGGCGCGCACGCGGCTGGATGTCGCTCAGCGGGCGGCCGCGTTACCACCGCGACGGCCGCTTCTCCGGCTACGAAGGCGTGGGGCATGACATCACGGTGCACAAGGAGTCGTTCCGCCGCCTGCAGGCGAGCGAGCAGCGCTACGCGGTGCTGGCCGGGCTGTCGGCCGACTGGTACTGGATCACCGATGCCGAGCACCGCTTCATGCAGCCCAACGAAGAGCAGCGCCGCCGGCTCGGCCAGTTGGCCGAGGTGGCCGAGGGCCGCACGCGCTGGGAGCTGTACCCGCAGGCGCTCACCGAGGCGCAGTGGCGCGCGCACCGTGCCGACATGGATGCCGGCCGGCCGTTCCATGCGCTGGAGTTCCAGATCGTGCGCAACGACGGCACCGCGCTGTGGGTGTCGGTCAGCGGCGCACCCCGCTTCGACGAGAACGGCCGCTTCCTCGGCTACCACGGGGTCGGCCGCGACATCACGCTGCGCAAGAAGGCCGAGCAGATGCTGGTGCAGCACAACCGCCAGCTGCAATCGGCGGTGGCCGCGCGCACGCGCGAGCTCGAGTTTGCCAATCGGGATCTCGAGGCCTTTGCGCGCCACCTGGCGCACGAGCTGCGCACGCCCATCGGCCATGTGCAGGGGCTGGCTGAACTGCTGCGCCGGCGCCTGGCCGAACACGGCGGGTCCGAGGTCAACGAGCTGCTCGACCTGCAGGTGCGCGCCACGCAGGAGATGCTCACCACGCTTGAGGCGCTGCTGGCGCTGGCACGCAGCTCCAGCGAGGCGATCGAACGCGCGCCGGTCGACCTGAGCCGGCTGGCCGAAGAAGTGATCAACACGCTGCCCCCGGTGGAGCGCGTGGCACCGGTGCGCTGGCAGATCGAACCGGGCCTCACCGCCTGGGCCAGCGAAAGCCAGATGCGCATCGTGCTGGCCAATCTGCTGGGCAACGCCGCCAAGTTCACCCGCCGCACGCCCGACGCGGTGGTGGCGCTGTGCAGCGTGCTCGGGCCCAACGGCCAGCTCGTGTTCCAGGTGCGCGACAACGGGGCCGGCTTTGATGCCGCGCGCGCATCGCGCCTGTTCCAGCCATTTCACCGGCTGCACGATGATCACGAGTTCCAGGGCACCGGCATCGGTTTGACCATCGTGCAGCGCATCGTGCAGCGCCACGGCGGCGCCATTCGCGCCATCGGCGACCTGGGCCAGGGCGCTTGCTTCGAGTTCAGCCTGGGCTCGCGCGAGGCGGCCAACAGCACGATCGCCGGTACGCTGCCCGACGTGTCGCAGCCGCAGCCGCTCGATTCGACGGTTGCACCGTCGCGCGAGATCGCCGCTTGAGCGCCGAACGATCGCGCAGCGATTCTTTCGGCGCCTAGAACCGGTAGGCGAGGCGCAGTCCGCCCCAGTGCCGGCCGTTTACCGAGATCGGTGCGGCCGCTTCCTTGAGAAGGACGAACTGGCCGCCGCCCATGTCGCGCCGGTAGGTCTGCAGCAGGAACGGCTTGGTGTTGCGCGCCGAGGCCAGGCCCGTGCGGTCGTTGAAGATGCGACGGTTGCGGCAGTTGGCGGTGTTCCACACCACGTCGCCCGAGCGCTGAGGGTGGTTGTACTTCTGGTTGTGGCAGGCGATGTAGCCGTTGCGGTCGCTCGCGATGCAGAACACGATCTGCGGGTCGAAGCCGAGCATCTGCTCCTGCACCGCGGGAAACAGGCGGTCGGCCAGCTTGGCGAAGCGCGTGATGTGCTGCTGCGGGTCGGTGCCCGCGATCGGCACGTACTGCTCGTCGAACAGCTCGTCCAGCGTCGCCTGGCCCTGTTGCACGGCCTGCGACAGCAACGCCGCGATACGACCGGCCGCGTCCTGCGCCGCGCTGATGAACCTGGAGTCGGCGGTCTCGATGCCGCATGCGGCCGTCACCTCGATCATGCGCTCGGACACGCGCAGGAACGCTTCCGTGCGCTGCATCGCCGACGACAGCGTGGTGTTGGTGCCGAGCATCTCGCGCTCGATCTCGCCCATGCGCCGATCGAGGCCGCCGCACATCTCCTGGCTCTTGGCGGCAGCGGCGTTGATGCGCTCGACACCCTGCACGAGTTCGTCGAGCGCCTGGTGCACGGCGCCCTGGCCCTGGCCGTCGTCGCGGCGCTGGATCTCGCGCGCCAACGCCTCGATTCGGGAGTCGAGCTGGCCCACGGTTTCCATGATGTTGCGTGACGACTCGTCGACCTTCTGCGCCAGTTCGCGTACCGCGTCGGCCACCACGCTGAAGCCGCGCCCGGCCTCGCCGGCCCGTTTGGCCTCGACCGACGCGTTGAACGCCACCAGCCGCGTCTGCAGCGCGATCTTGGTGATCTGCCCGGCCGCCTGCGACACGTCGCGCAGCGTGGAGACGATGCCCGACACCTCGCCACCCACGGTGTGGATGGCCTCGCGCGCCCGTTCCACCGCTTGTGCGCCGGCGCCCGTCTCCTCCACGATGGCGTGCTGGCCCTGGGTGATCTCGCCGAGCTGGCGCGCCAGCGCCTGCACCTGCTGCGCCTGCGCGCCGGCGGCCTTGATGGTGTCGTCGATCGCTCCACGCACTTCGGCGGCGTCGCGCCCGAGCGTCGAGGCCTCGCGGTTGATGCCGTTGATCAGCGCGCGCGCATCGGGGCCGTCGGCCGGCTGCGCATGGCTGACGCTCTGCGGTTCGGGATCCTGGGTCTTGCGAAATAGAGCAAACATGGCATTGCTCGCAAAAAGTGGGTTGTTGCTTCGTGCTCGTCTCGTCACCACTGGCGCAGCTTGCTGCGCAGGCGCGCGATCGACTGGCTGTGCAGCTGGCAGATGCGGCTCTCGGTGACGCCGAGCACGGCCGCGATCTCCTTGAGGTTCATGTCGTGCTCGTAGTACATGCTCATCACGTGCTGCTCGCGCTCGGGCAGCTTGCCGATCGCGTCGACCAGCGCCTCGCGCATGCGCAGGTCCTGCAGCATGTCGAGCGGATTGGCGCCCTCGTCGGCGACGTGGCGGTCGAGGAAGTCGTCGCCGTCCTCCCCCGACAAGTCCTCCAGGTAGAACAGCTGCGTGCCGCGGACCTTGCCGAGCAGCTCCTGGTAGTCGGCCAGCATCATGCCCATCTCGTCGGCGATCTCGCTTTCGTTGGGCGCGCGCTGCAGTTTCTGCTCCAGCTTGTGCACCGCCGATTCGATCGCGCGCTGGTGGCGCCGATCGCCGCGGCTCATCCAGTCGCCACCGCGCAGCTCGTCGAGCATCGCGCCTCGGATGCGCTGGGTGGCGAAGGTCTCGAACTGCACGCCCTGCGCCGCGTCGAAGCGCGACAGCGCATCGTTGAGGCCGATCATGCCGACCTGGATCAGGTCGTCGAGTTCGACGTTGGCCGGCAGCTTGGCGATCATCTGGTGCGCGAGGCGGCGCACCAGCGGGCTGTACTGCTTGAGCAGGACGTTGGAGTCCGATAGCTGGCCCTTGGCGGTGTACATGAAAAGGCTCTCCGCGAGTCTTCGTTTCAACAACAGATTCGGTCAGTGCACCGCCGGCGCGGGTTGCGCCAGCGGCGTCAACGCGCTGTCGTGCAGCAGGTCTTGCGCCATCTGCGCGCGCAGCAGGTGCACCAGGCGCGCATCGGCGGCCTGCGGCTCGGTGCGCGGATCGATCACCACACAATCGTGGATCGCCGCACCGAGAAAGCGCTCGGCGCATTCGGCCAGGCTCTCGCCCAGCCGCGCCGTGCGCGGCCCGTGCGGGTCGGCCACGATCAACAGGTCGTGCGCCAGCCAGCCGGGGCGTTGTGCCAGCCGCTTGAGCGTGGCGTAGGCCTCGGTCATCGCGCGCGGCGTGTCGGCGCCCACCAGAAGCGGACGCAGCCGCTGGTGCGAGAACAGCCGCGTCAGGTCCACCGTGCCGGCGTGCACCAGCACCAGATCGGCCTGCGGCGCCGCGGCCTGCAGCGCATCGAGGAATCCGCCGCAACGCCCTTGGGAATCGACATGGCGGATCGGCAGGCCGCGCGCAGCCACGTACGACACGTCGTCGGACAGCGCCTCGATGCACGACGGCAGGTCGATCAGCGCCATCTCGTGCGGCGCGGGCGCGTTGTCGGCGGCGTCAACCACCAGCGTGTGCAGGCCGAGGGCGGCCGCTGCACCGCACAGGCGGTCGATCACCAGCGCGCTCTGCTCGACCTGGTCGTTGTGCGCCAGTGCGATGAATTGCTTGCGCGACGCGCCGAACATGCGGCGCAGGCCGGCGGCCTGGTCAGCGTGGGAGGAAGTGCCAAACGCGGGGCTCATCGACGTACCTCTCAACGCCAGGCCGCGGCCGGCATCGCGCTGCGCTGCGCGGCGGCGAACAGCAGGTTGACTTCGGCCGGCTCGACACGCCAGGCCGGGCTCGACACCGGACGCAGCGCGCGCTGCACCAGTGCCTGCGACGACAGGCGGTGCCAGTCTTCGGGCACGCGCTGGCCGTTGGCCACGCCGACCACGCGCAGCTTGTGGCGGATCAGCGCATCGAGCGCGGGTGCGATCTTCACCGCCTCGTCGATCTTGGACAGCACGGCACCGCGGCAGCCTGCGGCCCCGTAGGCCTGCATCACGTCTTCGATGGTCTCGCCCTGCGACGCGGCGTTGACCACCAGCAGGCGCTGGATCGCGCGGTGCGCCAGCATGTCGAGCAGCTCGCGCGTGCGCTGGTCGCGCTGCGCCATGCCGGCGGTGTCGATCAGCACCAGCTTCTTGCCGGCCAGCAGCTCCAGCAGATCGTCGAGCGATGCGCGGTCGTGCGCCGTGTGCACCGGCACGCCGAGGATGCGGCCGTAGGCGCGCAGCTGTTCGTGCGCCGCCATGCGATAGGCATCGAGCGTGATCAGGCCGAGGTTCGCCACGCCGTGGCGTGCCGCGAACGACGCGGCGATCTTCGCGGTGCTGGTGGTCTTGCCAACGCCGGTGGCACCGATCAGCGCGTAGACGCCGCCCAGATCCTCGATCGGCAGCGAGGCCTCGTCGCTTTGCAGGTTGCGCGACAGCACGCCTTGCGCCCAGGCGATCTCGTCGGTGGCGTCGGCCGGCAGGTGCTCGACCAGCTTGCGCACCAGCGCCGGCGAGAAGCCCGACTCCAGCAGGCGCTGGCTCAGGCTGGACTGCCGCGGGTTGCGATGCAGTTGTTCCATGAACGCGAGCGCGCTGAAGCGGTCCTCGATCAGGCCCTTCATCGAGCGCAGTTCGTTCATCACCGCGGCCTGTTCGCGCTGCGCAGCGGTGGGGTCGGCGAGCGACGGGACCGCCTCAGGCAGGCGCAGCGGCTCGCGCGCAGCGGGCACGGCGATCGGCATCGCCGGGGCGGCGGCGATCGCTTGCACGGGCTGCGGCATCGGCTGCGGCGTGACCGGCGTCGGCGTTTGCAGCGCCGCAGCGACCGGTGCGCGCTCTTCGAACGTCGGCATCACGGTCTCGGGTGCCTCGGGCTGCATCGCCGCGCGGCGGCGGCGCAGCAGGCGTTCGCGCACGTAGTCCTGGAACGACAGCGTGCTCATCGCAAGGCGCTGCACATCCTGCTCGACCGGCGCTTGCGCGGCGGCAGTGGATTGCTTGCTCGGTGCTGCGGTGGCGGCGGCCGGCGCGGGCGCGACCTGGCGCGGCGCTGTTTCGGCGGCCTGCTCGATCTGCGCGATACCCTCGGGGGCCATCGCCAGCACCTCCACCCCGGCGTCGCACGGCTTGTTGGACAGCACGACGGCATCGGCCCCGAAGGCCATGCGCACCTGGTTCAAGGCCTCGCGGGAACTGCGAGCGATAAAGCGTTTGACGTTCATGCTGTTCCTCCGATGACCGCACCGATGCGGATGGAGTGGGTTTCAGGGATCTCGCTGTGGCTCAGCACGCGCATGCGCGGCGCCGAGCGCTTGAGCAGGCGCGCCATCGCGGCACGGATCGGGTCGGGCACCAGCAGGCACGCCGGATGGCCCATGTCTTCCTGGTACTTGGCGCTGTTGGCGGCCTCGCGCGACAGCGTCTCGGCCACGCCGGGATCCAGCGCCACACCGTGCGGCGAGGTCAGCGCCTGCGTCACCAGCCGTTCGAGGTCGGGCTCCAGCGCAATCACTTCGAGCTCGCGCACCGGGCCGTAGATCTGGTGCACGATCGCCGGCGCGAGGTGCACACGGATACGGCGCGCCAGCTCGCCGGGATCGGTCACCGTCGCGGCATGCTCGGCCAGGCACTCGGTGATCGAGCGCATGTCGCGGATGTGCACGCCCTCCTCCAACAGCAGCTGCAGCACCTTCTGCACGGTGGCGATGCCCACCATCTTGGGCACCACGTCTTCGATGAGCTTGGGCGCGAGCTTGGTCACGTGTTCGACGAGCGATTGGGTTTCGACGCGGCCGAGCAGACGGCCCGCATGCACTTGCATCAAGTGTGAAAGGTGGGTCGCCACGACGGTGGCGCAATCAACCACCGTAAAGCCCGCCATTTGGGCTTGCTCGCGCTGGCGCTCCTCGATCCACACCGCGGGCAGTCCAAACGCCGGGTCGGTGACGCGTGTGCCCGGCAGCTGCAGCGTCGCGCCGCCCGGGTTGATGGCCAGCCACATGCCGGGAAAGGCCTCGGCTTCGCCGACCACCGCGCCACGCAGCGTGATGCGGTACATGCTCGGCTTGAGCTCGAGGTTGTCGCGGATATGCACCGGCGGCGGCAGGAAGCCCACGTCCTGCGCGAACTTCTTGCGCACGCCCTTGATGCGCGCCAGCAGGTCGCCCTGGCGCTCCTTGTCCACCAGCGCGATCAGCCGGTAACCCACCTCCAGGCCGAGCGTGTCGACCGGCTGCAGATCGTCCCAGCTCGCTTCGCCGTTGGGCGCGGCGATCGGCGCCGGCGCCGCCTTGGCCTGCGCGGCACGCACCTTCTCGCGCTGATGCAGCCACCAGGCGAGCCAGCCGAGCGCCGACGCGATCACGATGAACACGCCGTTCGGCATGCCGGGCACCAGGCCGAGCGTGCCGACGATCGCACCGGCCACGCCGAGCGAACGCGGCGAGCCGAACACCTGCGTGCCGATCTGCGTTCCGATGTCGTGCTGCTTGCCAACGCGCGACACCACCATCGCCGCGGCCACCGAGATCAGCAGCGCCGGGATCTGCGCCACCAGCGCATCGCCCACCGCCAGCAGGACGTAGCTCTCGGCGGCCTGGCCGGCGGAGAGGCCGTGCTGCGCCACGCCGATGATGAAGCCGCCGACGATGTTGATGATCAGGATCAGGATGCCGGCCACCGCGTCGCCGCGCACGAACTTGGACGCGCCGTCCATCGAGCCGAAGAACTCGGCTTCCTCGCCCACCTCGGCGCGGCGGCGCTTGGCCTCGGTCTCGTCGATCAGGCCGGCGTTGAGGTCGGCGTCGATCGCCATCTGCTTGCCGGGCATCGCGTCGAGCGTGAAACGCGCGCCCACCTCGGCGATGCGCTCGGCGCCCTTGGTGACGACGATGAAGTTGATCACCACCAGGATCGCGAACACGATCAGGCCGACGGCGAAGTTGCCGCCGATCAGGAAGTGGCCGAACGACTCGATCACCTGGCCGGCCGCACCGGCGCCGGTGTGGCCTTCCATCAGCACCACGCGCGTGGAGGCCACGTTGAGCGACAGGCGCAGCAGCGTGGTGATCAGCAGCACCGACGGGAACGCGGCGAAGTCCAGCGGCCGCACCATGCGCGCGGCCACCATCATCACCGTGAGCGCGATCGCGATGTTGAACGTGAACAGCACGTCGAGCATCAGCGGCGGCAGCGGCAGCACCATCATCGCCAGCACCAGCACGATGAACAGCGGTGCAATGATGCCCTTGACGGTGTCGGCACGGGCGCCGAACCATTGCTTGAGCAGCCCGTTCATGCGGAGGCCTCCGACTCAGCGGGCTTCTCGTGCGGATCGAATCCCGGTGGGATCGCCGGCTCGGGCACCGCCTGCGGCATCGGCGCCTTGCCGGAGAGCGCCGCGCGCAACTGGTAGACGTAGGCCAGCACCTGGGCCACCGCGGCAAAGAGCGCCGCCGGCACCTCGCGATCGATCTCGCAGTGGGCGTAGAGCGCCCGCGCCAGCGGCGGTGCGCGCAACACCGGCACCTTGGCGTCGCGAGCCAGATCGCGGATGCGCATCGCCAGCAGGTCGGCGCCCTTGGCGATCACGCGCGGCGCGGCCATGGTGGCGTCGTCGTACTTGAGTGCCACCGCGTAGTGCGTGGGATTCATCACCACCAGGTCGGCCCTCGGCACGTTGGCCAGCATGCGACGCTTGGCCATCTCGCGCATGCGCGCCTTGACCTTGGCCTTGACCTCGAGGTTGCCCTCGAGCTCCTTCATCTCCTGCTTGGCCTCCTGGCGGCTCATCATCAGCCGCTTGAGCCACAGGTGGCGCTGCAGCGGCACGTCCACGGCGGCGAACACACCCAGCGCCAACAGCAGCAGCAGCACGCCGGCCACCACCGCCTGCGCGGTGTGCGACAACGCCCGCGGCAACGGCAGCGCCAGCGCGTCGTGGAAGCGCGCCATCGAATGGCTCAGGAACAACGCGCCGATCACACCCAGCACGATCGACAGCAGCGACGCCTTCAGCGTGTCGAGGAGATGCTGCTTGGAGAACATGCGCCCCAATCCCGACAACGGATTGAGCTTGCCCAACGACGGCTGCAGCGGCTTGAAGCTCCAGTTCCAGCCGCCCGCGGCCACCGCGGCAGCAATGGCCAACGCGACCATCAGCGCGCCCATCGGCACCACCACGATCAACAGCCGCCGGACCTGCGGCGCCAGCGCCTGCAGCATCGCGTCGGGCGAGCGCACGGCCGCGGCATCGAAGCTCAAGGCCTCGCCGAGCAGCTGATGGGCACCGTGCATCGCCCACGGCGCCAGCGCCACCATCAGGCCCACGCCCGCCGCCAGTGGCAGCAGATGCGCCAGGTCGCGCGAACGCGCCACCTGGCCGTCTTCGCGCGCCTTGGCGATGCGCCGGTGTGACGCCGGTAAGTTCTTGTCTTGCAGGTCGGCCATATGTCAGTGCCGCCCGGCCGCCCGAAGGCACTGACGCGACCCCTCGGGGGGCAGCGAACAAAGTGAGCGTGGGGGCGGTTTCATCCCGGCGGAACGACGAATCGATTCCGCCATCGTGCCGACGGCGCAGAGTTCTTAAGCCCGAAAAGCCGGCCTTCCGCCGGCCCTTTTTACAGCCGAGCGCCGGTCAGAAACCCAGACTCGCGAGCAGGTCGTCGACCTCGCCCTGGTTGGACACCACGTCGGCCCGGCCCTTGGCGTCGACCACCGGGCCTTGCAGGGCCGACGTGTCCACTTTTGCACGCTGCTCGGGCGGTACCACCTGCATCAACAACTTGAGCAGGCTGTCTTCAAGATCGGTGGCCAGCGTGACGACCTTGGCCACCACCTGGCCGGTGAGGTCGTGAAAGTCCTGCGCCAGCATGATGTCGGTGAGGTGCTGGTCGATGCGCTTGGTGCGCGCCTCGACGTCGCCGACGAAGTTCATCACCGCACCGGAGGCCACGGCACGTACCGGGTCGGCCGTCAGCGAGGCGGCCAGGCGGCGCGTCTCGGCGGCGATCCGCTGGTGTTCGGATTTGGCATGGTCGACCGAATCAAGCACCTTCTCGGCCGCCTGCGCGGTCTTGTTGGCGATGTAGTTGAGCCGGCTGCGCGCGTCGGGCAGCCCCTCGGCGGCGACCTGCAGCTTGGGCATCACGCCGAGCTGCTGCAGCGTGTCGTGCAGCATGCGCGTGATCGCGCCGAGCTGCTGGAACACCTCGGGTGACGCCGTCACCGGCGCTTGCGCGACCAGCGTTTCGATGTCGTCGATGCGAGACCGCGCCGGGCCGCCCCAAGCGGGCTCAGCCCCCTCGGGGGGCAGCGAGTGCCGTGTGCGAGCGTGGGGGCCCATGTTCATGCCGCGATTTTCTGGATGATCTTCTGAACCTTTTCTTCCAGGGTCGCCTTCGTGAACGGCTTGACGATGTAGCCCGAGGCGCCGGTCTGCGCGGCCAGCACGATGTCCTCCTTGCGCGCCTCGGCCGTGACCATCAGCACCGGGATGTGCTTGAGCGCCTCGTCGGCGCGCACGGCCTTGAGAAAGTCGAAGCCGTTCATGTTGGGCATGTTGATGTCGCACACCACAAAGTCGAACTTCTGCGCCTTCAGCGCGGCCAGCGCCACGGCGCCGTCCTCGGCCTCCTCGGCGTTGTTGCAGCCCATCTCCTTGAGCAGGCCGCGCACGATGCGGCGCATCGTCGAGAAGTCGTCGACGATCAGGAACTTGAGGTCGGCTTGGTTGCTCATGGAACGGTCCTTCAGGGCGCCCGGATTCGCCGGCGCTGTTGCAACTTGTCTATCGGCCCAACACCGGTTGACTTGAGACCAGCGTCGGCCGCTCGGGCTTGATCGACGGCTCCTGCCCGGCCTGCGGTGCCAACTGCGGCCGGAAGATCGCATCCTCGGCCTCGCGCGTCATCACCACCAGGCTGATGCGGCGGTTGATCGGATCGTCGGGTCTGTCACGCACCATCAGCTGGCTCGATGCCAGCCCCTGCACGCGCAGCACGCGGTCCTCGGGCAGGCCGCCGGCCAGCAGCTCGCGGCGCGACGCGTTGGCGCGATCGGCCGACAGCTCCCAGTTGCTGTAGCCGCGCTCGCCGCCGGAGAACGGCGTGGCATCGGTGTGGCCCTCGAGCGTGAGGCGGTTCGGCACCTCGGCCAACACGCCGCCGATGGTGCGCAGAAGCTCCTGCATGTACGGCTGCACCACCGACGAGCCGCTGGCAAACATCGGCCGGTTGTGCGCGTCGACGATCTGGATGCGCAGCCCGTCGCGCGTGAGCTCCAGCATGATCTGCGAGCGGAACGCGCCCAAGCCCGGGTTGTTGAGCAGCTCGCCGTCGATCTTCTCCTGCAGCGACTTCAGCCGCGCGATCTCGGCGCGGATCTGTTCGTCCTTGAGCGCCTTCAGGTTGATCGTCTTGCGATCGGACTCGACCTCGCCGTTCTTGACCTGGCCGGTGGTGCGCGTGAGATCGGTGCCGCCGCCCTTGAGCACGTGTGATGCATCGCCGGCGCCGGAGCCGCCGAACATGGCCACCTTGAGCGGCGATTGAAAATAGTCCGCAATGCCCTTCTTGTCGCCCTCGGTGGTCGAACCGAGCAGCCACATCAACAGGAAGAACGCCATCATCGCCGTCACGAAGTCGGCATAGGCGATCTTCCAGGCGCCGCCATGATGCCCGTGGCCGCCCTTCTTGATCTTCTTGACGATGATCGGCTGCAGCTTCTTCGAGTCGCCGGCCATTGGTATTCCTTCGTCTTTCTAGCTGGAACCCCCGCTCGGCGGGGGGCAGGGGGTGCCCACGTTCATCCCGCAGGGGAAGAAGGCCGTCAGGCCTTCTTCCCCTTCACGTGCCCTTCCAACTCGGCAAAGCTCGGCCGCTCGGTCGAATACAGCACCTTGCGCCCAAACTCGATCGCCACCTGCGGCGCATAACCCTGCATCGAGGCCAGCAGCGTGGTCTTGATGCATTGCAGCTCCTTGCCGCTCTCGTCGACCTTCTGCTCCAGCAGCCCGGCCAGCGGCTCGAAGATGCCGTAGGAGAGCAGGATGCCGAGAAAGGTGCCGACCAGCGCCGAGCCGATCATGGCGCCCAGCACCGCCGGCGGCTGCCCCACCGAACCCATGGTGTTCACCACGCCGAGCACCGCGGCCACGATGCCGAAGGCCGGCAGGCCGCCGGCCAGGCGCTGCAGCGCCCCCACCGGCGCATGCGCCTCGTGGTGGTGGGTTTCGATCTCGCTGTCCATCAGCGATTCGATCTCGTGCGCGTTGAGGTTGCCCGACACCATCATGCGCAGGTAGTCGGTGATGAACTCGGTCACGTGGTGGTCGCTGCCCACCGTCGGGTACTTCTGGAACAGCGGCGAGTTGTGCGGATCCTCGACGTCCTTCTCGATCGACATCAGGCCCTCCTTGCGGGCCTTCTGCAGGATGTCGTACAGCAGCGCCATCAGCTCCATGTAGCGCGCCTTCGTGTACTTGCTGCCCTTGAAGCAGCTCGCCAGGCCCGCGGCCGAGGCCTTGAGCACCTTCATCTGGTTGTTGGCGATGAACGCCCCGATCGCCGCGCCCATGATGGTCAGCATCTCGAACGGCAAGGCCTTGAGCACGACGCTGATGTTGCCGCCGTGGGCGATGAACACCCCGAACACACAACCCAGCGCGACGATCCAGCCGATGACGACGAACATGGTCAGCGCCGCCCGGCCGCCCGCAGGCGATGACGTTGCCCCTTGAGGGGCAGCGACAACCGAAGGTTGCGGCGTAGGCTCACATCGCGCAGCGATGTGAAGGCGCAAAGCGCCGACCGCAGCCAAGAAAGTGAGCGAGGGGGTCTCATGTGTGCGTTCCTGACACGCGCGTGCTTCGGACTACAGCGCCGCCTGTTGACTTATCGGCCCTGCGTGCATCGCCTTGAGCGCGTTACACCGCCGCGGACACGATCGGTTGCACGCGGGCGGCGCGTGACATCGGTCAACGCAACGCCAGCAACTTGTCGTGCGGCGGGATCACGCGCACCGCCTGGCTCGCCACCGCGGCCTTCACCGCGTGGCGCTTTTCCACCGTGTCGCGCAGCGCCGGCTCGCCCAGCGGCGTGCCGCTGGTTCCGACCAGCACGGCGACGATCGGCAGGTTGGCGCGCCGACCGCGTGCGATCACGATGCCGCGCTCGCCGCTCACCAGCTCAACGAAGCTGCCCGGCGGGTACAGCCCCACCGCCTTCAGCAGCACGGCGCCGATCTCGTCGGGCTGGCCGTTGACGCCCAGGCAGGCCTCGCGCGCCGCCTGCACCGGCGACATCGGCGTGCGCGTGGCGCGGCAGCTCATCTTGGCCGTGAAGATGTCCACGCGCCGGAGCAGCCGCGCCAGCCGCTCGACCGGTGTCAGCGCTTCGAAGGCCGTGGCCTTGGCGCGGTCATCGTGGTGCAGGCGCACCGCATCGAGCCACAGCCCATCGTCGACTCCGGCTGCGTGCAACATGCTGGCGCCGGCCTCGGGATGCCGGCGGATCTGCTCGCGCAGGTCCGGCGTCATCGCCAGGTCGCGTGCGGCCAGCTCGTCCTGCAGGCGTTTCATCGCCACGTTCATCGTCAACGCGGCACGTTCCAGGCTCTGGACCTCCAGCGCGCTCCAGTCCGCGGTGCGCGCGCACTCGCCGGCCATGAGCATGCACAACAAGGCGTGGTGGCTGCTGTAGCTGGCGGTCGAGTGGCCGGCGGTGTAGATCAGGTGGTACAGCGACCCATCGAGGCGGCGCTGCGCCAGCGCGCGTGCGCGCTCTTGCACCAGGCGCACGCGCGCGACCCAGGCGCCGCCGGCATCAGGCTCGCGCAACGCGGCGTCGAGCGCGTGCGCCAACTGTGTCCATTGCTCGGTGATCGATGCTTCGGCGGCCGCGCCGTCGCGCGCCTCGTCGCCCGGGGGGCGCGCCTCGGCAATGGCTTTCAGCGTGGCGTTTTGCCGCACCATCGTATCGACCGTCAAGGCCAGACGGCGCCGCCAATCGCTGGACTCCTCCTCGTCGGTGTAGAGCTCCAGGTCGCGCAGCTCGGCCAAGCGCCTGGCGTTGTCGATGCGCTGGCCGGCGGCCAGCAGCAGCCGGCCGGTGCGATCGCGCACCCCGAACGGCAGCGCCTCATCGAGGCGCAAGTACTGTTTGGAGAAGGCGATCAGGTTCACGGGACAACTCGGCTCAAGCCGCAACGGGTGCCGTCCGGCATATCGGCCGCCGGGTGCCCAGCTTGACCGCGACCGCGCACCACATGCGTACAACGGCCGCCAGGCCGTTGCCACGAAGCCCGTTTTGCGCAAACGCCGGCCGGAGCCACAAAGAAACACGGCGCGTGCTGCAGAGCGACGCGCCGCAAAAGGCACAAGAACTGCGTGCCACTAGGAGGAGACAAACAACCAAACGCAGGTCCTCGGAAGACTGCCTTCGGTGGACCCGAGCCGATGGCAGGATAACGGTTGCGGTGCGATCAATGGATGCCGGCCGATGCGCGCAGCGAGCCCACCTGGCGGCCCTTGCCGGCGCGCGCTGGCGGATTGCACATGCCGCACACATAGTGGCGCGCGATCTCGTGCGGATGGGTGACAAAGTGGCCGCCGCACTTGGAGCATGGCGTCATCGTGAGCATGCCGTTGTCCACGAACTTCACCAGCCGCCAGGCGCGCGTGACCGACAGCTGGGGCTCCAGCGACTGTGCGGTGATCTGTTCCAGGTAGAGCTTGTAGGCCTTGATCACGGTGTCGATCTCGTCGATCTCGGCTGCCTTGTTGAGGTACTCGTGGATGTTGAGGAACAGGCTGGCGTGGATGTTGGGCTGCCAGGTCATGAACCAGTCGGTGGAAAACGGCAGCTGACCCTTGCTGGGGCTCTTGCCTGCGACCTCCTTGTACAGGCGCAGCAGGCGCTCGTAGCTCAGATCGGTTTCGCTTTCCAGCACCTGCAGTCGAGCGCCGAGGCGGATCAACTCCACCGCACGTTCGATCTGCTTGGCTTCGGTCAGGATGCTCTTGACTCGCATGGCGTGTGCTCCGGCAGCGGATCTCTTCTTATGCGGCTTCCTGATGGCGACCAGCCATCAGGATCGATGCATGCAGGCGCGACACACCGTCGTTGGCGGCCGGCTTGCCGTGGTTGGTGAGCAGCGACCACACCAACTCGTCGTCGCAGCGCATGCGGCACAACAGCGTGTTGCTGGAGGCGATCTTCATCATCTGCGCCGGCGTCAGTGCGTCGATCAGCGCCGCGTTGTCCTCGCCCAGCCCCAGGCGGAACAGCGCCTGTTCGCGGTCGCTGCGGATCAGCGTCTGCGCCAGCATCAGGTAAGACAGGTTCGCTTCGCGAATCTCGGCAAGCACTTGGTCGGCGGTCATTGCGGTTGGCTCCTGGCCCTCGGGCCTCTTTCGATGGGTGAGACTGTAGAGATCGATCGATCCGCAGAACATCGGTGCGATTCGCGATCTTCAGTCCCGGATCTTCCAAGGCCGGTGTCGGAAGCGCGCTGACAGGCCGGCGTGAGGTCTGCACGCGGCATGCGTGACGAAACTGGGCCGTGAGCGTGCCGCTGCTCGATGGATCGAACGGGCTCGCGCACCTCGATCATCGCGCCATGGGCCTCCCTTCGAACATCGCAGCGGCGCAGCCGCCCGCGCTCGTCCTGATCGGCGGCGGCGCATCGATGCCGCACCACCGCAACCGACGGCTCGGTGCCGCGGCGCGTGACACATTACGCAGAAGCCTGCCGCCGGTACCGCGCGTGCTGGCATGGGATTCAGGCGACGTGGTGCTGCGCGACGCCTACCTCGGCGCCAACCCGTCCAGCGAGTGGCACCCGTTCGACGGGATCGATGCCCTGCAGAGCATCGGCGGCACCTTCGACCTGATCGTGCTCGAACAAGGCATCGATCCGTTCGATGAGCCCGCCGCGGTGCTGCGGATGCTGCGCGCACGTGCGCATGTGAACAGCGTGTTGGCGCTCGATCTGACCATCGCCACGTCGCTCGAGATGCTGCAGCGCTTCGTCGAGGCCGATCTGACCGACGATGACGCGGGACCGCTGGCCGGCACACCGTTGCGCCACCGCAGTCTCGCCTCGGCGACCAAACTGTTGATGGATGCCGGCTGGATGCCGACCCTGGCCGACGCCTGCTGGGACGAACCGCGCAGCGACACGATCGCGCAAAGTGCGCTCGCGCTGGCCGCGGCCATCGGTGTGCCTGCCGCGACCGCCCAAAGGCACTGGCACATGCAGCGTGCGATCGTGCACGCCTCGGCGCCGTTTGATGCGGCGCCGTCGCTGGCCGCGCCGTTCGAGCCGGCACCCGAGGAGCGCCGCGCCGCCAACTTTGCCGTTGTGGTGCCGACCACGCGCGACGCGCAGCTGCGCGTCAACGTGGAGTGTTCACCGGGCCTGAAGGAAGTGGCCGCGCGGGTGATCTCGGTGCGCCGCGCCGCCAGCGCCGCCGATGCGCTGGCCCGAGCGCTGGAGCACGCGCACGAGGACTGGGTGCTGCTGTGCCACCAGGACGTCTACTTCGCGCCGTCGTTCGGCACCCGGCTCGCGGCGCTGCTGGATGCGGTCGCGCCGGAGCAGCGGCCGCGCACGCTGATCGGCTTTGCCGGCATCGGCGTCAACGCAGCGACACACGGCTACGAGCATGCCGGCTTCGTGATCGACCGCAGCAGCCGCTTTGACAACCCCGCGAACGATGCGGCGGTGTCGATCGACGAGCTGGCGCTGGTGCTGCCGCGCGAGTCGCTGCTGTCCATCGACCCGGCACTCGGCTGGCACCTGTGGGCCACCGACCTGTGCCTGCAGGCGATCTGCGCGCACCGGTTCTTCCCTCGCATCGTGCGGCTGCCGCTGTTCCACAACTCTCACACCGACCACACGCTGCCCGCCGCGTTCCACGCATCGGCCGGCATGTTGGCGGCCAAGTATCCTGGCTTCGGGCCGATCCACACGCTGTGCGGCGTGATCGACGGCCGGGCTCGGACGGCCGCATGAGGACCCCGCGATGACCTTGCTGACCACGCTGATCCCGGCCTACAAGAGCGAGCACCTCGCTGACCTGTTTCTCGGCCTGCGCACGCAGAGCCGGACCGACTTTCGCGTCGTGCTGTCCGACGACAGCCCGGGTGCCTTCATCACCGAGCAGATCCGCCGCGGGGCCTTCGACGCGCTGATCGAGCGACTCGACCTCACCGTGGTGCAGGGTCCGCGCCGCGGCGCGTTCCAGAACATCCGTCACCTGTTGCTCCACTGCGGCACGCAGACGCCGCTGGTCCATCTGCACATGGACGACGACGTGATCTACCCGGACTTCTACCGGATGCACGCGATGGCACACGGCAGCATGGCCCTGGGTGCTTCGGTGAGCCAACGCTGGCTCACCGGTCCCGATGGCCGCCCGGTCGCCGCACTGCCGCTGCCCGCGGTGGTGGAGCAGCAGCCGCACCGCGTGCTGGCGATTGAAGCCGACGCGATGTTCGCCACCACCATCCCGCAATGCCAGAACTGGCTCGGCGAGTTCAGCAACTGCGTGCTGTCGCAGGCGGCCGTGCAGCGTCTGCTCGACGCCAGGATCGGCGGCCTGTCGTACTACGGGCTGGCCGACATCGGCGTGCTGCTCGACGTCTCGCAGCAAGCGCCGATCGCGTTCCTGCGCGACCACCTGAGCGGCTTTCGCAGCCATCCGCAGCAAAACACCGCCAAGTCGCAGTCGCATGGGCTGAAGTGCGGATACCTCGCGTGGGTGGCTTTGGCCTTGGGCGCGCACGACATCGGCCGCATCGACGATCCGCAGCTGATGTCGGCACTGGCCATCACCGTGAACCACTGCATCCAGCGTTATGCCGGCGACCCCGCTCTTGCCGAGTTCTTCGCCTTGGTACAGGCGCACGCCCAGCAGCCGGACGCACTGCGTGCCGCGTTCGGCGGCTACTGGCAGCGCCTGCTGCAGACCGACACCGACTCCGCCAGCCAACTGCAGCCGGAACCCGTGGCGGCCTGACGCCACCCTGGCCTACGCGGCGACGGCTTCGCTGGCGTGCAACGCGCAGCGTGCAACGGTGCGCGCGTCGTCCGCGCTCAGGTGCGGGCCGATCGGCAGGCTCAGCACGCGCGCAGCCAACTGCTCTGCACGTGGCAATGCCGGCCAGCGCCGCGCCGCGTAGGCGCCTTGCCGGTGGCAGGCCAGCGGATAGTGCACGCCGCATTCGATGCCCTTGGCGGCGAGTGCGGCGATCAGCGTCGCGCGCGCGTCGTGCTGCACCGTCATCAGATGCCACACGGGTTCGCTGTGCGCGCGCACCGGCCACGGTGCCAGCGACGAACCGCGCAGCGCGTCGGTATAGACCGCTGCCAGCACACGCCGGTGTGCGTTGTCGGCGTCGAGCCGCTCCAGCTTGACGCGCAGCACCGCGGCCTGCATCTCGTCGAGGCGCGAGTTGACGCCTGCGATGTCATGGCGGTACTTCTCAAGCGAGCCGTAGTTGCGCAGTCGGCGCAACTGACGCGCCAGCGCCTCGTCGTCGCAGGTGATCGCGCCGCCGTCGCCGAGCGCCCCCAGATTCTTGCCAGGGTAGAAGCTGAACGCAGCGGCGTCGCCCAGGCTGCCGGCGCGGCGGCCCAGGTCGCGCGCGCCATGCGCCTGCGCCGCATCCTCGATCAGCCGCAGGTGGTGGCGCTGCGCGATCTGCCGCAGCGGCTGCATGTCGGCACAGTGTCCGTACAGGTGCACGGCGATCAGCGCGCGCGTGCGCGGCGTGATGGCGGCTTCGACACGAGCCGGGTCGATCAGGAAGCCGTCGGCACCGGGCTCCACCGGCACCGGCGTCGCGCCGGTCTGGCTCACCGCCAGCCAGGTGGCGATGAAGGTATGCGATGGCACGATCACCTCGTCGCCGGCGCCGACGTCGAATGCGCGCAGGATCAGGTGCAGCGCATCCAGGCCGTTGGCCACGCCGATGCAATGCCGCGCGCCGCAATAGGCGGCAAACTCGGATTCGAAGGCCTCGACCTCGGGGCCCAACACATAGCGTCCCGATGCCAGCACGCGGCCCACCGCCTGCTTCAGCGCCGGTTCGAAGCCGGCGTTGATGCGTTGCAGGTCGAGAAACGGAATCATGGACACCAGCGCGCGCGCATGAACTGCGCGTAGTCGCGGATGTAGTCGCTTTCGTCGAACGGCGCCGAGGCCAACACCATGCAGACGGACCCGGACGAGAAGTTGTCGAGCTCGCGCCAGATCATCGGGCACAGGTACAGGCCGTTGTACGAGCGGCTCAGGTGCACGCGGCGCTTGTCCTTGCCGTCGTCGAGCACCACGTCGAAGCTGCCCGACATCGCGATGATGAACTGGTGCAGCGACTTGTGCGCGTGACCGCCGCGGTCGGAGCCACCCGGCACGTCGTACAGGTAGTACACGCGCTGGATCGCAAACGGCACGTGGCGGTCGCTCTCGATGAACGTGAGGTTGCCGCGTGGGTCGTGGATCTTCGGAAGGTCGAGCATGCGGCAGCGGTCGATCGACGGCGCGTTCATGGCCGCGGCAGCCAGTGCCTGCGCCGGCACCCGGGCGTTCATCTGGCCTCCTTGGCGCTACGCGCCGTCCCCCGAGGCTCGGGACGAGCCCCTTCATGGCTCCCGGGGAGCAAACGCCTTCGGAACGGCCGTGCGCCGTTCACAGCATCACCTCGTAGCACTCGTGCACCACCGCGCCGGCGCCGAACCCGCTCTTGAACTCGTGCAACCCCTCGTTGAGCACGAGACCGCCGTCTTCGGTGCTGATGCCGAAACTGAAGAAGCGTTGCTGCATGGCTTGTGCCTCGGCGATCGCGTGGTGGAACAGCAGGTCCAGGGCGCCGAGAGCCTGGCCTTCCTCACTCGATGCGATGTATTGTCCGTGCGTCACGCGCGGCGTCACGAACAGAACAAGGCCGGCGACCACCCGTTTTTCATGCAGTGCCACGCGGCACTGGATCGGGTGGACAAAGCGCTCGGCCAGCTTCTGCATCTCTTCGAGTCGGTGCACCGGCCGGCGGCCGTGCGCCTGCTCGAGGTTCTGCTCCAGCACCGGCCACAGCGAAGCAAGATGCTCGCAGCCGGCAAGCAGCTCGAGGCCTGCACGCTGCGCCTTCTTCAATCCGCGCCGGCGGCGCTCGCTGACCGCCAGGCGTTCGGACAGATCGATGCAGCTCGCGAGGTCGCAGCGCACACGCTGCGCCCCCAGGCGGAACAGCGCATACAAGTCGTCCTGCGCCGGTGCGCGGTGGTAGATGTGGGGCACCACCTTGAATCCTAGGCGCCGGGCACCGTGCTCGCGTGCCCACGCACAGGCCGATTGCAGCGCCTGCAGCATGGCGGCGCCGCGCAGCGCGCCGTCGTGCAGCACGCCGCCGTAGGTGATGCCGGGATGCGAGATCCAATGCGCCGGGTCGTCACGGTCCTGCGCCACCGGCATCACGCCGCGCCATTGTCCGCCGTCGTCCTCGAACACCAGCGAGCGGTCGACAAACCGATCGTCGTGGTACGACAGAAAGCGGCGCGTGTGCAGAAACGTGGCGCCGTGGGCGCGCTCGCACAGCGAGTCCCAGCGTTCGGCGTCCGCCGCACCGTAGGAGCGCACGCGCGTCATGGCGCGTTCAACTCAGCGACGCCAAAGCCGCGCGCTCCGAAGTCGTCGCCGTTGTAGAACAGGAACGTGCGCGCGCCGCTCCGCAGCTCGGCGCCATAGCAGATGCTGTCACCATCCCACTGACCAGGACTGACGTCGAGACCGAGGCGCTCGTCCTCGCGGCACCAGGCGAGTCCATCGTCGGAGCGCGCGAAACCCATGCGGTAGCGCGCCGGCTGGAGGCGCCGGATCGAGTAGTGCAGGCGGTAGCCCTGCGGGTCGCGGGTGACGTAGGGCCGACCGAAGCCGTGCTCGCGCGTGGCATCGATCGGCATCACCACGCGCCCTTCAGGCGCCCACTGAACACCGTCTTGCGACTCGAGGTGGCGCAGGTCGTACACCGGCATCGGCTTGCCCTCGATGGATTCCCACCGGCTGCCGGCCACGTACCACATGCGAAAACGACCGTCTTCGCGCCGCACGAAAGCACCGCCGCGGATGTGCAGTTCGGCCGACGAGCGCTCGAGGATCGGCGTGCTGCGCAGGCGGTGGAAGGTCTCGCCATCGTCGTCGCTGACCGCGAGCCCGGTGAGCAGGCGGTAGCGCACCTGGTGGCACAGCTCGAAGCCCACGTAGTACAGGTACAGGCGGCCATCGTCGAGCCGCACCACCGAGGTCGGGAAGACGCCGTTGTCGTCGAAACACCCGGGGGCACCAACGTCGAGCACCGGTGCGTGCGCCGTGCGCAGCACACGCGTCGGCTCCACCGGGTCGACATCGACCCAGCCGATGCGGCCCACGTTTTGGCCGTCGCGGCACTGCAGGTACAGCCGCAGGCTGCCGTCGCGGCGCTCCAGCGGCGTGGGACAAGTGGCATGCGTGCGAGCCCATTCGAGCGACCCGTCGGGTCCCCACACCAGGCCGCGTTTGGTCCACGTCACGCCGCCACCCGAAAGAAGCGTGGGGCGCTGACGCGCGCCGGCTCGGACTGCTCGGACCTGAACAGCGCGCCGTCGGCGGTGTCCTTCATCAGCACCGTGTTGGGGCCGACCCAGTTGTCCTTGCCCAGCGTCACGTTGTTGGCCAGCGTGGCGTTGACGCCGAGAAAGCTCGCGCGTCCGACGCGGCAGAAACCCGACACCACCACGTGCGACGACACGAAACAATGGTCCTCGATCACCGAATGGTGGCCGATGTGGTTGCCGCTCCACAGCACCACGTTGTCGCCGATGCGCACGAACGGCTGCACGGTGTTGTCCTCGAAGACGAAGCAGTGTTCGCCGAACTGCACGTTGCGCCAGACGAACGCCCGCGAGCTGACGTACGAGGCCAGCGCGTAGCCGCGCGCCTTGGCGGATGCCGCCAGGCGTGCGCGCAGGCGGTTGAGCTGCGTGTAGGTGACCGCGGCATGGAACGCATGGTCGGCCGGCGCAAAGTGCTGCTCGAGCGCTTCGAACGGGACCACCGGCAGGCCATGCAGAACGCTCTGTTGCAGATGCGCCTGCTCGACCGTGAAGCCGACCACTTGATAGTCGGAGTCGGCATCGAAGTATTCGCGCGCGATCTCGGCAAATGCCGAAGCGCCGCCGATCACGAGCTTGCGTGCTTTCGCCATGGATCGTTCCTCAAGGCCGGCGGATCAGGATGTCCTCGCGCCGGTTGGCCATTGGCAGGTCGGTCGCCTGCGGCAGCACCCACGCATGAAAGCCCTGTGCGCGCGCACGCGCCAGCAACGCGAGCACGACGCCATCGTCCATCTGGCCGGGCTCGAGGCGGTTGAACTGCACCTCGGGCGGCTCGTCGCGGCCGGTGTAGCGCTGGTGCGTGGCCACGCCCACCGGGCTGGCGAAGAAGCGCTTGCGCATGGTCTGATTCGGCACGTCGCCGATCAACAGCTCGCCGCCGTGTGCAAGCAGCCCCAGGCAGGTGTCGAGGAACTGGAACACGTTACCCTCGGCGAACACGTACTGCACGACGCTGTAGGCGACGATCGCATCGAGCGTGCCGGCCAGCTCGTGCATCTGCGGCTGCAGCGCCTGCGGAAAGCGCCCCGGCACCTTGCGCACCTGCGGCGCATCGGGCAGCAGCGCGAGCATCTCGGCGCTGTCAACCCAGATCAGCTGGCTGCCGCGCTCGGCGCAGCGGCCGGCCAGCATCACCGGCAGCTGGCTGCAGCCGGGGCCGATCTCGATCACGCGCGCACCATGCCGTTGCAGGGCGCCGACCTTGGCCAGCACATCGCGGAAGATCGCTTCTTCCTTGCCCTGGCGGTAGCTGTCCGGGAAACCCACTTTCTCGTGGCGGCTCAACGAAGGATCGCCGGCCAGCGCGCGAAAGGCGTCGTAGTCGAGGTTGTCGAAGCGAGACGCCACGGACATCGTTGCCCCTCAGGCCGCGTCGGCCACCACGGACGGCGCGACGGCAGGCCGCGCCTTGTACAGCCATGCCGAATCGACGGTGTCGTCCGGCACCTGGATGCCGGCACTCATCGTGCGCGCCGTCATGCGCTCGCGCGGCGTGGTGGCCACCTTCACCAAGGTCACCTTCATGAACGCGGCCCGCTCACGCGGCGCAGGGCGCAGCTCGAGGTCGAGATAACACGATTGTTCGACCTGGAAGCGGTGCTCGAACCAGCCGAGGTACCAGAACCAGTCGCAGTAGTAGATCCACGAGTTCTCGTTCATCGCGCGCACGTGCGTCGGGTCCTGCCACGCGGTGGGCGCGTGCTCGTATGGCACCTCGACGACCACCTTGCCGCCCTCGCGCAGCAGTTGCAGCGCATGGGTCATCAGGCGCGGCAGGTCGCCCACGTGTTCGAGCACGTTGTTGGCAACGATCACGTCGGCCTGGCCTTCGTGCAACTCCACCGCGCCGGCGATCGGGGTGTCGGCCAGCAGCGGCCAGGTCTGCGGCTGCGCCAGGTCGAGCACCAGGTCGGGCTCGGCGCGTGGCAGCACGTCGACGTTGAGCCAGCCGGGCTTGTAGTCCTTGCCCGAGCCGATGTGGATGCGCGTGGGCCGCCACGGCGCCGTCGGCCGGCGCTCATGGTGGGCGCGGCCGAAGCCGGCGGCAAAGGCCAGCAGGTCACCATAGGCCTCCACCGGGTCGGCGTTGCGAAAGCGCTCGATCGAGCGCTGCGCCTGCTGCACCCATGCGTCGCTCTTGAACTCGTCGCGAAAGAAACTTTCGATCGCATCGGCCCGCTGCAGCCACCACACACTGTCCTCGAACGCGGCCTGCGGCCGGCTGGCCGCGCCGCGCTCCGAGATCACCGGCGTGCCGAGCGACAGGCAGTGCGCCACGCGCACCTGCTCGAAGCGGCTCGAATCGTAGAAGTGCATGTTCAGCACCGCTTTGGCCTGGCCGATGAAATGGTCGCGCTCCTCGCCGTACAGCGGTGAGTCGAACATCGACACCTGCACGCCTTGCGCCTCGATGCGCCCGATCAGAACGCGGCGCCTCTCGTTGAGGCTGCCGAAGAACAGCAGGTCGATCGGCCGTTGCACCAACGGCAGCGCGTCGGTCGTTGCCAGGTACGGCGCATAACCCATCGGCGCCACCGGCACGGCATCGAGATCGTGCGCGTAGGCCGGCACGTTGTCGGCGTCGTAGTCGGCCACCGCCGACGTGCGCAGCAGGTCCAGGTAGTCCTGTGATACGCGGGCGCCGCCGTCGCCGAGCTGCTCGAGGTTGACGAACACGCACGCATGCCGCTCGCGCAGACCGGTCTCGAAACCGAGGTGCGCGCCGAACACGAAGTTCACCGCGTCATGGCGCAGCCGGTTCTTGGCCATCGTCACCCTGGCACCGAAACGGCGGAACTGGTAGCGGAAGTAGCGTGCCGGGTCGAGCAGGCCCAACGAGTGCACGTAGCCGAGCGGCTGCACGATGCACAGATGGATTGGAGGAAGCATGGGAGGTCTGGCCGTTCGTGTTGCGACGTGCGCAGCGCCCGGCGTGGGCGCCGCCTGCACGAGCAAGGGTAGGCGCGCGGCCTTCGGCTCAACGCGCCGAGATGCAGGGTGATGGCACGCCAGATCGGCGGGTTCAATGCGCCGGCAGGTGTGCGGGCGGCAGGCCGGCGACGGCGCGCTCCCACATGCGCTGGAACAGCGCCTCGATGTCGCGCGCAAAGCGCACGCCGTCGAACAATGCGTGCGATCGCTGCGCGATGAGCCGGTTGCGCAGTTGGTCACGCAGCACCGGATCCGCCGCCAGTTGCCGCACGGCGTGCTCGTACCGCGCCACGTCGGCACAGGCCAGCTGGTCCAGCCCGCTCGCCCGCAGCAGGCTCGCCGCCACGCGCTGCGCAAAGGTCTCGCCCACCACGGTGACCGGCGGCACGCCGGCCCACAGCGCCTCGCTGGCGGTGGTGTGCGCGTTGCACGGCCAGGCGTCGAGAAACATATCGGCCGCGCTCAGGCGTGACAGGTGTTGGTCGGCCGGCAGCAGCGGCGCGAACACCAGGCGCGACGGATCGACGCCGTGCGCGACGGCGGCCGCGGTGAGGGCCTCCTGCACGTTGGCATTCCAGCGCAGCAACCACAGCACCGCGTGCGGCAGCGCATGCAGCAAGCGGCACCAGGCCGCGAACACCTCGCGCGAGATCTTGTACGACTGGTGAAAGCCGCACAACACCAGCGCGCCCTCGGGCAGGCCGCAGTCGGCACGCGTTGCGGCTTGCGGCAGCACACGCCGGCTGTCGTTGGGCTGGTAGCACAGCGGCATCTGCGCGATGCACTCGCTGAAGTGCGCCGCATGCTCCAGCGGCGTCACCACCGGATCGCCGATCAGATAGTCGATGTAGGGCGCACCGCTGGTGCCCGGGAAACCGAGCCAGTTCACCTGTAACGGCGCCGGCCGGTGCGCCATCACGGCCATCACGCTGCCGTAGGTGGCACCCTTCACGTCGACCAGGATGTCGATCCGGCGCGCGCGGATCTCGGCCGCCATCTGCGCCGTGCCCTGCCCGTGCAGGTTGACGAAGTGCTCGGTGGCTGCCTGCATGCGGCGGCGCAGCGACGTGCCGTCGTCCGGGCCGGCAGAAAACAGCGTCACCTCGAAGCGCTGGCGATCGTGCGCCTCGAACATCTGCACCGCGAGCTGGCTGGTGGCGTGCTGATGAAAGTCGGCCGAGAGGTACCCGATGCGCAGCCTGCCGTCGTGCGCACGCGCCGGGCGGCGCGGCAGCGGCACCGCGCGCGCCTGTAGGTGGTGCGCGTACAGCGACGCCACCTTGCGCTGCTCGACAGCGTCGTCGACCAGCACCGCATGCACGAAGGCGCCGGTTTCCACCGCGGCGTCGCACGGTGCGGCCTGCACGGCGGCGCGCAACACCGCCAGCTCGCGATCGGCCTCGTCCCAGCGGCAGGCCTCGCGCTCGAGGAACACCAGCAGCGCCCGCGCCGACAGCTCGCTCGTGCCAAGCCCCAGGGCCAGCGCGGTGCGCACGCATTCGGCGGCCTCGGCCTTGAGGCCCAGCTCCTTGAACGACATGCCCATGCGAAAGTGCGACAGCGCGTCGTCGATCTTCAGAGCCAGCGCCGCCAGGAAGGCCTGCACCGCGGGCTCGTGCCGATTCAGCCGCTGCAGCGCCACCGCGAGCGACACCTGGTAGATATGGTCGCGTGGCGCTGTCGCCGGCAAGGTTTCCAGCACGCTGGCCGCTTCGTCGGCGCGGCCGATGTCGAGCCAGGCATGCGACTCCAGCGTGTAAGCCAGCGTCAGCTCCGGATGCACACGGCGCAGCGCGCGCAGGCGCGGCAGCGCCAGGTCGGCCTGGCCGGCCTTGATCGATGCATGCGCGGCGGTCAGCGCGTAGGCCGCATCGCGCGACAGGTCGGCGGCCTGTGCAAACGCCCTGGCCGCGTGCGGCCACTGCTCGCGCGCCGCGTGAGCACGGCCGGCCAGAAAGTGCTGGTGCGCGCGGCGCGCCTGTGCACCGCGGGCGATCGTGGGTTCGGGCAGGACGAGCGTCGACATGGCGGAGGACTTCCCCGCACAGCGTAACGACGCCGTCCGCGCGTCAAGCGCCGGAACTGAGCCGCGCTTGCGGTGCACTTCCGGGCGCGCACAAGATCGCGGCAGCGCGCATCGTCTGTTCGCGCTCGCGCCAGTGGTGCGCCCGTTCGGGCTGGCGCAAGCCGTCGTACAGCACGGCAAGGTTGTGCGCGGCCAGGAAGCTGCCGCGCCCGTGCACGCTGTCGGGCAGCTCCGGCCGCTCGCCGATCGCGACGGCGCGTTGCCACGCCGACTCGATCAACGGCACCAACCCGGCAGCGCGCGACGGATCGTGCGCCGCCCAATCGAGCAGCAGGTCGCCGAGCGCAAAACAATAGTCGGGGGAGTCGCCGAAGGCAGGCATCTCGGCCTCCGCCAGCGCCACGGCCTCGCCGTGCCGGCTCAGCTTCTTCAACGTGAACAGGCTGCGCAACACAAGGTCGTGACGCCACGGATCGCTGCACGCCGCGCCGGCGAGCGCGCGCTGGTAGTGCGGCCACGCCTCGCCGAAACGCCGGCGCAGCTCCAGGTCCTTGCCGAGCTGATAGTGAAGGTAGGCATCGTCGGGCCGCTCGCGCAAGGCCAGGTGAAGCAAGGCCTCGTTGCGGCCCTGCTTGTCGCGAATCGCGGCGTCCATGTAGCCATCGTGCAGCACCACGGCGGCCAGGCGACGGCGCGGCCAGCGCGCAGACGGCTGTTCGTGGATGCGGCCTTCGTAGCGTGCGCCGCGCGGCAACACCCGCGACAGCCAGCTCGCCGAGCGCGACGCGTGCTCGGCGTCGGGCCCGTACAGGTTGTCGACGCGCAGCACACCTATATAAGACGGCTCTTGCGTGCGCAGCATCTGCAACGCGCTTGCGCCATCGACGAGCCACTCGTCGGCATCGAGCACCAGCGACCAGTCGGCGTCGGCGTGGGCCAGAGCGGCATTGCGCGCCGCCGCAAAGTCGTTGCACCAAGCGAAGTGCTCCACGCGCGCGCCATGGCGCCGCGCCATCTCGGGCGTGCCGTCGATCGACCCGGTGTCGAGCACGAGCATCGCGTCGACGTGCGCCCGCACGCTCGTCAGGCAGCGTTCAATGCAGCGCGCCTCGTTGCGCGCGACCATCACCAGCGAAAGACCAAGCATCTGTTGATGGTGAGCCGGAATCGATGCCGGCGGAAAAAGCGAAAAGCGCCGCATTCGTGGCCCTGTTGTTCGCACCAAGCGCATTCGTTCACGCTCCGATCGCCGAAACAGAACCGGGAAGCCCCTCAAGTTCGGTTTGGTCACCTCCGATAAGGCATGCAACGGCTCCCGCAAGGGGGACGTGGTCCGGTTGGAGGGACTGACGGGCTGCAAGAGGCCCACGGCGACTCCGGCGTCGGGCAAACCCGGCGGCTGAAAGAGCCGGATTCGTTTCAACCTAAAAGGAGTCCTGTCATGTCAATGACCATCAACACCAACGTGCAGTCGTTGAACGCACAGCGCAACCTGTCGATGTCCAAAGAGTCGCTGTCGGTATCGCTGCAGCGCCTGTCGTCGGGCCTGCGCGTCAACTCGTCCAAGGACGACGCCGCCGGCCTGGCCATCGCCGACCGCATGAACGCACAGATCCGCGGCATCAACGTCGCGATCCGCAACGCCAACGATGGCATCTCGCTGGCGCAGACCGCTGAAGGCGCGCTGGCCACCATCTCCGACGTGTTCCAGCGCATGCGCGAGCTGGCGATCCAGGCGCAGAACGGTTCCAATGGCACCAGCGACCGCGCCAACCTGAACACGGAATACCAGCAGCTGTCGGCCGAAGTCACGCGCATCGCCTCGCAGACCAAGTTCAACGGCACTGCCATCGTCGGCGCCGGCGCGGGTGCGCAGAGCTTCCAGATCGGTCCCAACAACGGCGACACGCTGACCGTCACCACATCGACGGTGACCACGGTGGCCGGCGACCTGACGACCGCCGCCAACGCCTCGACGGCTGTCGGCGCTCTCGACACGGCGATGGACACCATCACGACCAGCCGCGCCACCTACGGCGCCGCGATGAGCCGCTTCAGCTTCGCGATCGGCAACCTGCAGATCACGGGCGAGAACCAGAGCGCTGCCCGCGGCCGCATCATGGACGCCGACTTCGCCTCGGAGACGGCCAGCCTGTCGCGTGCCCAGATCCTGCAGCAAGCCGGTGCGGCGATGGTGGCGCAAGCCAACCAGCTGCCGAGCCAGGTGCTCGCGCTGCTGAGATAACAACAAGAAAGACGGTCCGCTGCGCGGACCCGTCTCCTTGTGCGCCGCCCTTCGGGGCGGCACTTTCTTGAACGCCACCCTCGCGGTGGCGTTTTTTCTTTTCGGAACCGAACTGGCCGGCTTTCGTCCTGCACATCGCTCGATGCCTGCCCGTCAAGCTGCCGAAAACTGTTGCATGCGGGCTGCCCATCAGCCCGGGACGCGACGACGGGCCATGCGGCCGCGGTCGCCGGCTCACAACTCGAAGGAGTGCGCATGTCTCAGACCATCAACACCAATGTCTCGTCGCTGAACGCCCAGCGCAACCTGTCGATGTCCAAGGAGTCGCTGGCCGTGTCGCTGCAGCGCCTGTCCTCGGGCCTGCGCGTCAACTCGTCCAAGGACGACGCAGCCGGCCTGGCCATCGCCGACCGCATGAACGCGCAGATCCGCGGCATCAACGTCGCGATCCGCAACGCCAATGACGGCATCTCGCTGGCCCAGACCGCTGAAGGCGCGCTGGCCACGATGACCGACGTGTTCCAGCGTATGCGCGAGCTGGCGATCCAGGCCCAGAACGGCTCCAACGGAACCGGTGACCGTGCCAACCTCGACACCGAGTACCAACAGCTTTCGGCCGAAGTGGCGCGCATCGCATCACAGACCAAGTTCAACGGCACCGCCATCGTCGGCGCCGGTGCGGGCAGCAAGACGTTCCAGATCGGCCCCAACAACGGCGACACGCTGACCGTCACCACCGCCACCGTGACCACGGTGGGTGGCGACATCACCACCGCCGCCAACGCGTCGACCGCGCTGGCCGCGATCGACGTGGCGCTCGACTCGATCTCGACCAACCGCGCCACCTACGGTGCCGCGATGAGTCGCTTTCAGTTCGCCATCACCAACCTGCAGATCACCGGCGAGAACCAGAGCGCCGCGCGCGGCCGCATCATGGACGCCGACTTCGCCGCCGAGACCGCCGCACTGGCGCGCGCGCAAATCCTGCAACAGGCCGGCACGGCGATGGTGGCGCAGGCCAACCAGCTGCCGAGCCAGGTGCTGACGCTGCTGCGCAGCTAGGCAAACACCGCTAACGAATGGAACGCCCCGACGCATTGACCGTCGGGGCGTGACCTATTTCACTCAAGTTCGGCTGAACGCCGGCCGATACGTCGAAGGCGAAAGAGGGCAAAGCCATGGCTACGATTTCATCGCCAGGCGTCGGCAGCGGTTTGGACGTCAACAGCATCGTGACCCAGCTGGTCGCGATCGAGCGCCAGCCGATCGTCCAGCTCCAATCGCAAGCCACGTCGCTGCAGACCAAGCTGTCGGCGTTTGGCAAGTTGCAGTCCAACCTGTCGGCGCTGCGCGATGCCGCGTCCGCCCTCACGAGTGCCAGCACCTGGAACCAGACCGCCGGCACGTCGAGCGACACGGATGCCGTGGCGGTGACGACCGACGCCAACAACCTGCCCGGCAGCTACAGCGTGCAGGTGCTGAGCCTGGCGAAGGCGCAGTCGAACACGTCCAAGACCTACACCGCCGCCACCGACCTGGTCGGCGAAGGCACGATCCGCATCGAACTCGGCACGTGGTCACAGGACAACACCACCTTCACGGCCAAGCCCGACAGCGCGGCGATCGACATCACGGTCGGCCCGCCCGCCAAGTCGCTGGCCGAGGTGCGCGACATGGTCAACGCCGCCAACGCGGGCATCACCGCAACCGTGCTCACCGACGCTTCGGGTGCGCGGCTGGTGTTCCGTTCCACCGCCACCGGCGCGGTCAATGGCTTCAAGCTCACCGTGACCGACACCGACGGCAACAACGTCGATACGAGCGGCTTGTCGGCGCTGGCTTACGACCCGTCGGTGGGCGTGCTCACGATGGCCAAGGCGCTGGCCGCCGCCAACGCGTCGGCGCTGATCAACGGTGTGCCGGTCAGCTCGACCAGCAACACGCTGTCGAACATCGTCGACGGCATGACGCTGACGCTGAAGCAACAAACCGCGTCGGCAATCGAAGTGACCACCGCGCCCGACAAAGATGCGATCAAGAAGAAGATCGAGGCCTTCGTCACCGCCTACAACGACCTCAACAAGGAGCTGGCAGCGCAGACCAAGTACGACGCCGCCAGCAAGACCGCCGGCACGCTGCAAGGCGACAGTGCGGCGGTGAGCCTGCGGGCGGCGCTGCGCGCCACGTTGCGCGGCAACAGCAGCGCCTCGACGATGTTCACCCGCCTGGCCGACATCGGCTTCGATGTCAAGCAGGACGGCTCGATCACGCTGGACAACGCCAAGCTCGACAACGGCCTGGCCAATCTCGGCGAGCTGAAGAAGCTGTTCTCCAGCAGCGACACGGTGGTTCCCGCCAACAACGGCTTTGCCACGCTCTTTCGCCAGCAGGCCGATGCGGCCATTGGCGTCGACGGCTCGATCGCCAGCCGCAGTGAAGGGCTGCGCGAGCGCATCAGCCGCAACGAGAAGCGCCAGGCCGAGCTGGAGGTGCGAGTGGCGCTGGCCGAGGCACGCCTGCGCAAACAATACACCTCGCTCGACGCGCAGATGGGCCAGCTGCAGAGCCTGTCCAACTACGTCACGCAGCAGATGGCGATTCTCGCGGCCAGCAGCGTCAAATAACGGCCCCTCTTCGCCGGCTGTGTCCACTCACAGTCGTGCAAGCACACTCAAGTCGCCGCCGCGCCCGGCCGATAACAAGAGCAACCGCACCGATCCTTGAAAGGGATTGTGATGTTCGCTCAACAACGCCCCGACATGCGCTCCATCGCCGGCCTGTACCAGGCGGTCAAGGTTGACACCGGGGTCAACTCGGCCAACCCGCACCGCCTGGTGGAGATGCTGTTCGAGGAGTTCCTGGCCAGCTGCACGCGTGCGCGCGGCGCCATCGCCAGCGGCGACGTGCAGGAAAAAGGCCGTGCCATCGGCCGTGCCGTGCGGATCGTCGAGGAGGGTTTGCGCGCAGGATTGAACCTGACCGCCGGCGGACAGCTGGCGCATGACCTGCATGAGCTCTACCGCTACGTGACGCTGCGCTTGACGCACGCCAACCTGAACCGCGACGACGCCGCGGTGGCCGAGTGCATCGCGCTGGTTCAACCGCTGCACGACGCCTGGCGCGCAATCGGCCCGCAGGTCTCGGCCGATCGCCCGGCGCACTGAACACCACAAGCCACAAGAAGCCATTGAGGGGCCGCACGATGAACTCCCCGCTGCTGAGCTACTACGAAGCGATCGAGCGCGCCAGCGCCGACATGCTGAGCGCCGCCAAAGCGGGCGATTGGGACCTTGTGGTGCGCCTGGAAGGCGCCTGCGGCCTCTTGATCAGCCAACTCAAGCAGGCGGCGCGCGGCGAGACCCTGCAGCCCGCCGATGCACAGGCACGCACTCGCATCATGCAGCGCATCCTGCTGCGCGACGCCGAGATCCGCCACCTCGCCGAGCCATGGCTCGACCAGATCGACCTGGTGCTCGCCGGCAAGGGGCGCACGCTGCACTGAGCCGGGCTGAAGCGATGTCCTCGTTGTTTACCCAGCCCGCGGTGCTCGACGCCATCGGCGGCATCGACCCGTACGCCGAGTTCCGCATCCAGTCGCAGCGCGAGATCGTGGCCCTGCTCAAGCAGCTCGTCACCGACGCCACGCCGGTGCACCTGAGCGGGCCGCACGGCACCAACCTCACCACGGTGATCTGGACCATCGACAGCGCGCAGTCGCGCATCAACTTCAGCGCCGACGCCGACAGCCCGCAGCTGCAGGCACTGCTGGAGTATGAAGAGGCAACCTGCGTGGCCTATCTCGACGCCGTGAAGCTGCAGTTCGACGCCGATCAGCTGGTGCTGGTGCGCAGCGCCACGTCATGCGCGCTTCAATGCAGGCTGCCGCGCGAGATGTACCGCTTTCAGAGGCGCAGCTCGTTTCGCGTGCGCACGCTTGGTCGCGGCACTCCCACGGCGCTACTGCGCCATCCGTCGCTGCCTGACATGCAACTGGGACTGCGCGTGCTCGACGTGTCGATCGGCGGCTGCGCGTTGTTGTTGCCAGGCGATGTGCCGCCGCTGGCCGCCGGCCTCGAGATTCGTAACGTGCGCATCGAGCTCGATGCCGACACGCGCTTCGACGCCGACCTGCAGTTGCACCATGTCACGGCGATCCAGAACCCGTCACGCGCCTCGAGACTGGGCTGTGAATTCATGCACGTGCAGCCACCGGCCCAGCGCGCGCTGCAACGCTACATTGACCAGACACAGAAGCGCAGGCGGCTTCTTTCATTGGATTGACCGACGGCGTGCAGCGATGAATCGGCCAGCAAAACAACGTGGATCGACACTGATCGACATCTGCGTGGCCTGCCTGATGGGCAGCGTGACGATGGCACTGGCGCTGCCCTCCTACCAGAATCATCTCGAGCGCACGCAGCGCAACGATGCGGTGAGCGCGCTGCAGCGCGTGCAGCAGGCGCAGGCCCAGCACCTCGTCCGCCACGGCAGCTTCGCGCTGCGGCTCGAGCAGCTCGGCGGCGCCGGCATGGGCGTCAGCGAGCGCGGCATGTACCGCATCACGATGTTCAGCGAAGCGCCGCACAGCTTCGAAGCGCGCGCCATGGCACTGCCCGATCGTGACCAGGCCAAGGACCCCGGCTGCTCGCAGCTCACGCTGCGCGTGACCAACGGTGCCGTCGCCTACGAGCCATCGGCTCGTTGCTGGAACCCCTGAGATGGCAATGTCGGCCGTTGCGGCGCGCCGTGCGCGCGGCATCACGCTGATCGAATGCGTGATCACTCTGGCGATTCTTGTTGCGCTGATGAGCATCGCCCTGCCCTCGTTCGGCGACGCCATGGCGCGTGCGCGGCTGCGCACCGCCGCCGAGGATCTGGCGCTGGGCCTCGGCAACGCGCGGCTCGAGAGCGTGCGTGCCGGCGCGGGCACCGTGCACGTGACGGTAGCACCGGGTGCCACGTGGTGCTGGGCGGTTGGCCCGGTCGCCGGTGTGGACTGCACCAATCCCCCGAGCGGCAGCACGCTTCACGTGGTGCATGGTGCCGACTATCCCGGCATCAGGATGATCCGCGGCGTCAGCACGAGCTTCGATGGCCGCAACACGCTCGCCTCCGCGGGTTTTGCAGCGGAGTTCGTCTCTGCCAACGGCGGAGCGCTGCGTGTGAATGTGACGCCGCTTGGCCGCGCCAGCATCTGCGCGCCGGAAGGCCGCTCGCTCGACTATCCGCGCTGTATCTGAGCGGCGAAGAATTGCTGCGCAATCTCCGCTGAGAGTGATCGGTGAGCGGCGACTGAGTCGCCCGCTTGTCGGACCCGGCGAAGTAACACGCAGCCGGGTCCCTCATGTGACAAAGCCCTGCTTCGCCGGGCTTTGTCACACCGATCAGACTCGATGCGGAATTGCGCCAGCAATTCCGCATCGCCCGTCAGACTTGCATGTTCATGATCTCGCTGTAGGCGGAAACCAGTCGGTTGCGCACGGCGAGCACGCCCTGGAACCCGATCTGTGCCTTCTGCATCGCCACCATCGTCTGCTCCAGGCTCACCGACGGGTTGTCCAGCTGCAACTCGCGCTGCAACACCTCCGCGGTGCGCTGCTGCTGGCTCACCGCACCGAGCGCCTTGCTCATCGCGCTCTGAAAGCTGACACCCGGTGTCGTGTCGGCCGCCGGTGGCCTCACCAGCGGCGTGCCGTCGGGCTTGAGGCCCGCGCGCGCCACCGCTTGTGCGAAATCGAACGGTTTGAGCTCTAGTCTCATGCAAGCCTCCGGCGTGTAACCGCGCCAGCGTGACAACTGCACTGTAGGCGCGGACCATCGGCCGCGATGGGGCGAACTGAAGCGCGAATTCGCGGCTGTTCACCCCATACACGGACAGCGGCGGAACGAACAATCCACTTCATCCCGCTGTTTCGGGTGTTGCACCGTGTCGTGCGCATCACCCTCCCGCAGCCTCAAGCTACAGCACACAAATGGACAACGCGCTGACCACCACTGCTGCCACCGGCGCCATGCGAGCCGGTCCGGGAGCCGACGGATTCATGGCACGCCTGACCGCGGTGCCGGTCAAGGCGATGGTGATGTTGACCCTGGGCGTGGCCGCGATCGCCGCGGTGGTCGCCGCGCTGGCCCTGTGGAGCAGGAGCGGCGACTACCGCGTGCTGTACGCCAACCTGACCGACAAGGACGGTGGCGCGATCCTGGCGCAGCTGTCGCAGATGAACGTGCCGTACAAACACGCCGACGGGGGCAACGCCATCCTGGTTCCCGCCGACAAGGTGCACGACGCGCGCCTGAAGCTGGCGCAGATCGGCCTGCCCAAGGGCTCCACCGCCGGCTTCGAGCTGCTCGACAACGCGCGCTTCGGCCAGACGCAGTTCCAGGAGCGCATGACCTGGCAGCGCGCCCTCGAGGGCGAGCTGGTGCGCTCGATCAGCGCGCTGGCCGCGGTGCAGAGCGCGCGCGTGCACCTGGCGCTGCCGCAACAGAACGGCTTCTTCCGCGAACAACAGAAGCCCAGCGCCTCGGTGCTGGTGCAACTGCATCCGGGCCGCACGCTCGAGCGCGCACAGATCGCCGGCATCGTCCACCTGGTGTCCGCCTCGGTGCCCGAACTGAGCCCCAAGTCGGTGAGCGTGCTCGATTCGAGCGGCACCTTGTTGTCGGGCAGCGCCGCCGACGGCCCGAGCGCCGGCCTCGATGCCCACCAGCTGCAGTACGTGCAGCAGGTGGAACAAAGCTACATCAAGCGCGTGGTCGGCATCATCGAGCCGATCGTCGGACGCGACAACGTGCGTGCCACGGTCACGGCCGAGATCGACTTCGCACAGAGCGAAGCGACCGACGAGCTGTTCAAGCCCAACCAGGGCGGCGCGCCGGCCGCCGTGCGCAGCCAGCAGATGTCGGAGTCGAACAACGGCGCGAGCAGCACGCCCTCGGGCGTACCCGGAGCGCTGAGCAACCAGCCGCCGGTACCCGCCACCGCGCAGATCGGCGGCGCGTCCGCGCCGGCCGTCTCGGCCGCCGCGGTGGGCGGCCCCTTGCGGCGCGACAACGTGGTGAACTACGAGGTCGACAAGACCGTGCGCGTGACGCGCAACGCCACCGGCAACATCAAGCGCCTGAATGCCGCCGTGGTGGTGAACCACCGCGTCGTCACCGATGCCAAGGGCAAGACCACCAGCACGCCGCTGACCAACGACGAGGTCGAGAAGCTGACCGCGCTGGTGCAGGAGGCCATCGGTTTCAGCAAGGAACGCGGTGACTCGCTCAAGCTGATCAATGCACCGTTCCGCACCGAGACTCGGCCCTTGGTCGAGGCCACGCCGATGTGGCAGCAGCCCTGGCTGCTCGACCTGGTGCGCGCCGCCGCCGTGCCGACCGCGCTGGCGATCGTCGCGCTGCTCGTGTTCTCGGGCCTGATCAAGCCGGCCCTGAAGGCCGCCACCGCCACGCCGGTGGGTCGCCAGCTCGACGCCGTGGTGGCCGACCCGCTGGCGCCGCCGGAGCCGAGCGCGACGCTGGCGCTGGCCTCGCCGCAGTCGGAGAAACACCTGGCCGATGCGCGTGCGCTGGCCCGGCAGAACCCGGCCGCGGTGGCGCACATCGTGCGCGACTGGGTCAGCAGGGAAGCATGAACCACCCCCGTAGCGGCCTAGCGGCGTTCGCAGCGACGAACAGTCCCCCGGACTGTTCGTCGTCGAGCTCACCCCCCTCAAGGGGGCGGCGCCAGCGGCCCGGCAGAGCCGGATCCGCGGCGTCCGCTTGGGCATGCGCTCCGGCATGCCGCGCTCCTGCTATCGGATCACGTCATGGATGAAAGACGCATCGAGAACGCCGCCATCCTGCTGATGTCGCTCGGCGAGGAGCAGGCGGCCGAGGTGTTCAAGCATCTGGCGCCCAAGGAGGTGCAGCGCCTGGGCGAGACCATTGCCAAGATGAAGGCCATCCCGCGCGATCGGCTCGACGAGGTGATGACCGAGTTCACCACCAAGGCCTCCGATCAGCACATGCTGGTGGCCGACACCGATGAGTACGTCAAGAGCGTGTTGCGCAAGGCGCTCGGCGACGACAAGGCCAACCTGCTGATCGATCGCATCATGCAGGGCAGCGACGTGTCCGGGCTGGAGAGCCTCAAGTGGATGGACGCCAGCGCGGTGGCCGAGCTGATGCGCAACGAGCATCCGCAGATCGTGGCCGCGATCCTGGTGCACCTGGACTACGAGCAGGCGTCGGCGGTGATCAAGGCCTTCGGCGAGCGCCAGCGCAACGAGGTGATGGTGCGCATCGCCACGCTCGACGGCATCCAGCCGGTGGCGCTGAAGGACCTCAACGAGGTGATGAGCAAGGTGCTGGCCGGCGGCGACAAGCTGCGCAAGGCCTCGCTCGGCGGTGCCAAGACCGCGGCCGAGATCATCAACCTGCTGGGCAGCGCCGTGGAGACCTCGGTGCTCGACTACATCCGCGAAGCCGACAACGACCTGGCGCAGCGGATCATGGACAACATGTTCACCTTCGACGACCTGATCAAGCTCGACGACAAGGGCATCCAGGCGCTGCTCAAGGAGATCCAGTCCGAGTCGCTGGTGATCGCGCTCAAGGGTGGCTCGCCCGAGCTGCGCGAGCGCATCTTCAAGAACATGTCCACACGCGCCGCCGAGACGCTGAAGGAAGACCTGGAGTCGCGCGGCCCGGTGCGCCTGTCGGAGGTCGAGTCCGAACAGAAGGAACTGCTCAAGACCGTGCGCCGTCTGGTCGACGAGGGCCAGATCGTGATGGCAAGCGGCGGCGCCGATGAGTTCGTCTAAGCCCAAGGGCGGCGGCAATCCGTCGCTGCACCACCGTTTCATCCCGCGCGAGGAGCTGCAGGGTTTCGCGAGCTGGAAGCCGGGCGCGTTCGGCAGCGCCGCCGAAGCCGCCGTGGCCGAGGCGCCGGAGCAGCAGGCGCTGCTGCACACGGCCCACCAGGCCGGCTACCAGGAAGGCTACCGCGACGGCCTGGCCGCGCTGGAGAACTTCAAGCGCAGCGTGCTGCAGCAGAACGCCGCGCAGTTCGGCGCGCTGCTGCAACAGTTCGACGAGCAACTCGATGGGCTGGAGTTCGACATGGCGCGCACTCTGACCCGCGTGGCCGCATCGATCGCGCAGCAGGTGGTGCGCGACGAGCTGAACGCGCACCCCGGGCGCATCGCGCGCGTGGCGCACGAAGCGGTGGAGGCGGTGCTGATGAGCGCGCGCCACATCGTCGTGCAGGTGAATCCGCAAGACCATGCCCTGGTGGAAGCCGGTGCAGCCGAGGCGATCGCCGCGCGCGGCGCGCGCCTGGTCAGCGACGCCGCCATCGAACGCGGCGGTTGCCGCGTGCTGTCCGACGTGGGCACGATCGACGCGCGCATCGGCGCGCGCTGGGCACGCGCCAGCGCCACCGTCGGCGTCGAGATGCCGTGGGGCGACGGCAACGGGATGGATGCTCCCGAGGGCGACTCATGACGATGCCCGCCACACAACGCGCCGAGCGCTGGCGCCGATACCTCGTCGACCTCGAGGCGCACGCGGCCGTGCCGCAGTCGCTGGTCAGCGAAGGCATGCTGGTGCGCGTGACCGGCCTCGTGCTCGAGGCGGCCGGCGTGCGTGCGCCGGTGGGCTCGGTGTGCGAGGTCAACGCGTCGAGCGGCGCGCCGGTGACCGCCGAGGTGGTCGGATTCCACGGCGACCGTGCCTACCTGATGCCCACCGGCGACGTGCACGGCCTGTCCAGCGGCGCGCGCGTCGTGCCGCGTCCGGCGCCGCAGACCGCGCCGCAGCTCGGCCGCGACAACCCGCTGTGGCGTCGCAGCGAGGACCGCGGCCTGCACCTGCCGATGGGCCCGGGGCTGCTCGGCCGCGTGGTCGACGCGCACGGCGAGCCGATGGACCGCATGGGGCCGCTGCAGCGAGCACGTGCGCAGCCGATGATGCGCCGCCCCATCAATGCGATGGACCGTGAGCCGATCCGCGTGCCGCTGGACACCGGCGTGCGGGCGATCAATTCGTTGGTCACCATCGGCCGCGGCCAGCGCGTGGGCCTGTTCGCCGGCACCGGCGTCGGCAAGAGCGTGCTGATGGGCATGATGGCGCGCTACACCGCGGCCGACGTGATCGTCGTCGCACTGGTCGGCGAGCGCGGCCGCGAAGTGAAGGAGTTCGTCGAGGACATCCTCGAGCGCGAGGGCCTGGAGCGTTCGGTGGTGGTGGCCGCGCCGGCCGATGCGCCGCCGCTGGTGCGCATGCAGGCTGCCACATACGCCACCGCGATCGCCGAGCACTTTCGCGACCAGGGGCAGCACGTGCTGCTCTTGATGGACAGCCTCACGCGCTATGCGATGGCGCAGCGCGAGATCGCGCTGGCGATCGGCGAGCCGCCGGCCACCAAAGGATATCCGCCGAGCTGCTTCGCCAAGCTGCCGCAGCTGGTGGAGCGCAGCGGCAACGGGCAACACGGCGCCGGTTCGATCACCGCGTTCTACACTGTGCTGAGCGAAGGCGACGACCCGCAAGACCCGATCGCCGACGCCGCACGCGGCATCCTCGATGGCCACATCGTGCTGTCGCGCGAGCTGGCCGAGGCCGGCCACTACCCGGCGATCGACATCGAGCGCTCGATCTCGCGCGTGATGACCTCGGTGGCACCGCGCGAGCAGATCGACGCCGCGCGCCGCGCGCGCCAGCTGCTGGCCAAGTACAACAAGGCGCGCGACCTGATCCAGCTCGGCGCCTATGCCGAAGGGCGCGATGCCGAGCTCGACGCCGCGGTGCGGCTGCACCTGCCGCTGGCCGCGCTGCTGCAGCAGGACATGCACGAACGCGCCACTCTCGACGAGAGCTGGCTCGACCTGCGCACGCTGATCAACGGCTGACCCAGATGCCCACCCTGCACGCTCTGCTCCAGCTGCTCGAACACGAGCGCCGCTCGCGCGACGAGGCCCTTCAGGCGTTGAGCCGTTCCGAAGGCGCCGCCGGCCAGGCCGATGCGCAGGCGCAGGCGCTGGACACCTACCGCAGCGAGTACGTTGAACGTTGGAGTGCGCGTTTTCGCGAGCCGGGCAGCGTCACGCTGATGCAGTGTTACCAGGGCTTCATTCAGCGCCTGGACCAGGCGATCACGCAGCAGCGCAACACGGTGGCGCAGGCGCGCATGCGCGTCGATCAGGCGCGCAGCGTGCTGCAACACAACGAGCGTCGCGTCGCATCGATGGAAAAGCTGATCGAGCGCCGCCAGCAGCAGCAGCAACACCAGCTCGCACGCCGCGAGCAGGCACGCACCGACGAGACCGCGCAGCGTGCGCATGCACGCCGCATGGCCGCAGCACACGATCACGGCGAATCGCGACTTTGAGTCCCGACAGGAGAACGCCATGTTGCAGACCCTGAACATCCCGGGCAGCCCGCTGCCCGACGTGCCGAGCGCGGCGCCCGGCTCAACCGGCCCGTCCGGCGACGCCGGTGAACGCGCCGAGTTTGCGCAACTGCTGCAGCAGGCCCAGGGCAGCGACGCAGCCGACCCCGGCACCGATGCGCCGAACGTGCCGCCGGCCAAGGATGCACGCGCCGAGCCCCGCTCGCGCCCGAGTGCGGCACGCCCCGCACACGAGCACAAGCCGCACGACGTGCGCCGCGCCGCGCGCGATGCCGAGCCCCAGGACGTCGAAGTGGCGGACCTGATGGACCGGCTCGAACTTCAAGCGCCTGCCGAAGCAACGGCCGCGGACACCGATGAAGCTTCGGTGGCGTCAGCGCCGAAGGCACTTTCCAGCGATGCCGCGCCACCGACCACCGACCCGGCGCCACCCCTTCCGGCGCCGGTGGGCGAGCGGCAGCAAAGCCATGCGATGCAGCTTCCGTCGCAGGCCACAGCCGTCGACGTGCCGGATCTCGGCGCGCGTGTGCCGCCGCGCACCAGCGCACGCGACATGCGCCTGCCGGTGCGGGCCGACGCTGCGGCCGCGCCGGTCGACGGCACGATGGAACGCCGCGTGCCGACCGCCGATCCTACGGCCGCCGGCGGCGGCAAGGACGGCGCGTTCGAGCTTGCGCTGCGTCAATCGGCCGGTGGCCGCGGGGCGGGCGCACCGCTGTTCGACCGCACACCGCTCGAGACGACGCCGGCGGCCGCACACGGCGCCGCGTTGGCGCGCGAGCTGCACCTGCCGCTGACCCCACGCACCGAGGCCCCGTTGGAAGCCGCGCTGCGCCACGCCCCCGACGATGCCCGCTTCGGGCCCGCACTCGGTGCGCAGGTGGCGCTGTGGGTGAAAGAAGGCGTGCAGGAAGCACGGCTGCAGTTGCATCCCGCAGAGCTGGGTCCGGTGACGGTGCAGATTGCACTGGAGGGTCAGGCCGCGCACATCGACTTCACCGCCGCCGTGGCGGCCACGCGCGAGTCGATCGAACAGTCTTTGCCGGCGCTGGCCGCCGCGCTGCGCGAATCGGGCTTCACGCTGGCCGGCGGCGGCGTGTTCGGCCGCTCGGGCCAGGGCGCCAACGATTCCGGCCGCGAGCGCGCGCCCGAAGGCCGCGGCTCGCGCGGCACGACGGCGGTCGAGGGCAGCGACAGCACCGAAGTCACGGCCGCCACGCCGCGCCGCTGGGCGCGCTCGCTGGTCGATGTTTATGCCTGAGACGGACGCTGAACGGCAAAGCTGGCCCAAAAACGCCGCTTATTCCGGCCGCCCCCGGGCCGCCATGCTTCGAATAATCGACCTGTCGAGATCGCGTTTGGAGTGACGTGCGGCCCGCTTTGGCCGCGTGATCCCAACAAGACCTTATGGCCACCACCGCCGTTCCTGCCGAAGCCCCGCCCGAAGACGCCCCGCCTGCAGGCAAGGGCAAGAAGAAGCTGCTTCTGATCATCACAGCCGCCGCGCTGGTGCTGTTGCTCGCCGGCGGTGGCGGTGCGGCCTGGTGGATGATGAAGAAGAACGCCCAGGCGGCCGAAGACGCCGAGTTCGCAGAGGCCGACTCCGATGCACAGGAAGAGGTCCAGGAGCACAAGCGCAAGAGGGATGACAAGAAGCAGGCGCCGGTGTTCCTCCCGCTGGAGATGTTCACCGTGAACCTGGCCGACCGCGAGGCGGAGCGCTACGCCCAAGTGGGCATCACGCTGGAAGTGGCCGACGCAAAGACCAGCGACACGCTCAAGGCCTACATGCCCGCGGTGCGCAACGACATCCTGATGCTGCTGGCGCACAAGAAGGCGTCCGAACTGCAGGAGCGCTCGGGCAAGCTGGCGCTGGCGCGCGAGATCCGCCGCGCCGCGATGAAGCCGTTTGACGAGGCCGAACACGAGCCCGACGACGAAGCGGTGGTGCGCGCGGTGCACTTCTCGTCGTTCATCATCCAGTAGAACATGCGCCCCCACGCTCACTTGCGTTCACTGTCCCCCGAGGGGCTTGCCTTCCTTGAGGCGGCTCGGCGCAAGGCACGATCTGTATGAACCAGCAGATCCTGTCGCAAGACGAAGTCGACGCGCTGCTCGAGGGCATCACCGGCGAGAGCCAGAAGCCCGAAACGCCCGAGGAGCCGACCGACGGCGTGCGCAACTACAACCTGGCGAGCCAGGAGCGCATCGTGCGCGGCCGCATGCCGACGATGGAAATCGTCAACGAGCGCTTCGCGCGCAACGCGCGCATCGGCCTGTTCAACCTGATCCGCAAGAGCCCCGAGGTGTCGATCGGCGGCGTGAAGATGCACAAGTACTCGGCGTTCCTGCGCGAGATCGTGGTGCCGACCAACTTCAACATCATGTCGGTGCGGCCGCTGCGCGGCTCGGGCCTGATCGTGCTGGAGCCGGGCTTCGTGTTCGCCGTGATCGATGCAATGTTCGGCGGCGTCGGCAAGTTCCACACCCGCATCGAAGGGCGCGAGTTCTCGCCGACCGAGCAGCGCGTGATCCAGCGCATGCTGGAATGCATCTGCGCCGAATACAAGAAAGCCTGGTACGGCATCTACCCGCTCGAGCTGGAACACCAGCGCTCGGAGATGCAGCCGCAGTTCGCCAACATCGCCACGCCGAGCGAGATCGTGGTGTCGAGCTCGTTCACCTTCGAGTTCGGCGACGCCAGCGGCACGATGCACCTGTGCATCCCCTACTCCACGCTGGAGCCGATCCGCGACGTGCTGTACTCCACCGTGCAGGGCGATGCCAGCGAGCCGGACCGCCGCTGGATCAACCTGCTGAAAACCGAGATCCAATCGGCCGAGGTGGCGCTGGTGGCCGAGCTGGCCAAGGCAGATGCCACCGTCGAGCAGCTGCTTGCGCTCAAGGCGGGCGACTTCGTCGAGCTCGACATCGAGCCGATCATCCAGGCCAAGGTCGACGGCGTGCCGGTGTTCGACTGCCACTACGGCACCTCCAGCGGCCGCTACGCCATCAAGATCGATCGACTGTTGACCAACCCACAGCGGGGCTGGTTGGGAGAAAGCAATGTCAGCTGACAACGTCGCGCCGGCCGGCGCAGACGGCCAGGACAAGATGGCCGACGAATGGGCCGCGGCGATGGCCGAGGCCAAGGCAAGCGATGGCGGCGGCGCGCTCGCCGCCAGCGAGTCGCCGGTGCCTTTCGCCAGCTTCGGTGCCGGCGGCGGCACCACCGCGGCGGCCGGCAACGACATCAACATGATCCTCGACATCCCGGTGCAGCTCACCGTGGAGTTGGGTCGTACCAAGATCCCGATCAAGCACATCCTGCAGCTCGCGCAGGGTTCGGTGGTGGAGCTCGAGACGCTGGCCGGCGAGCCGATGGACGTGCTGGTCAACGGCTACCTGATCGCCCAGGGCGAGGTGGTGGTGGTCAACGACCGCTTCGGCATCCGCCTCACCGACATCGTGACGCCCAGCGAACGCATGCGGCGCTTGAGCAAGGCGTGACATGGGTTCCGCGCTCGGCTCGCTGCTCGGCTTCGCCGCCATCGTCGCGCTGATCCCGGTTGCGCTGTGGCTGCTCAAACGCACGCCGATCGGCGGCGGTGCGGCACACGGCGTGATGCGCACCGTGGCCATGCTGCCGATCTCGACCAATCAGCGCCTGCTCACCGTGGAAGTCGGCAGCGGAGACGACAGGAAGTGGCTCGTGCTCGGCGTGACGCCGGCCGGCATCACCACGCTGCACACGATGCCGCCGCAGGCGATTGAACCTCAGGCCGTGCCGCTGCCGCCGTTTGCGCAGCTGCTGGCCAGGCACTTGCCAGGCGCAGCCAAGAACGGGAGCGCCGATGCGCGCTGACCGTCGGCCATTGTTCTGGCGCGGCGCAAGCCGCCTGGGGCCAGCCCTTGCCTTGTCGGTGTTATCGGCCGTCGGCGGCGAAGCTTTTGCTCAGAACAGCAACCCGTCGAACCTGCCGCTGCTGATCGGCCAGGGTGCCGGCGGCACGACCTACTCGGTGCCGATCCAGACGTTGCTGGCGTTCACCGCGCTCAGCTTCCTGCCGGCGGTGCTGCTGCTGATGACCGGCTTCACGCGCATCGTGATCGTGCTGTCGCTGCTGCGCCAGGCGCTCGGCACGCAGGCCGCGCCGCCCAACCAGGTGATCATCGGCCTGAGCCTGTTCCTCACGCTGTTCGTGATGGGCCCGACGATCGACCGCGTCTACACGCAGGCCTATGAGCCGCTGCAGGCCAACAAGATCTCGTTCAGCGAGGCCCTCACGCGCGGCGAGGTGCCGCTGCGCGAGTTCATGCTCAAGCAGACGCGCCAGTCCGACGTGCAGCTGTTCGCCAAGCTCGCCAAGCTGCCTGCCGACGTGAAGAGCGAGAACGTGCCGTTCAAGGTGCTGGTGCCCGCCTTCGTCACCAGCGAACTCAAGAGCGCGTTCCAGATCGGCTTTCTGATCTTCATCCCGTTCCTGGTGATCGACATGATCGTCGCCAGCGTGCTGATGAGCCTGGGCATGATGATGCTGAGCCCGGTGCTGGTGGCGCTGCCGTTCAAGCTGATGCTGTTCGTGCTGGCCGACGGCTGGAACCTGCTGTTGGGTTCGCTGGCGGCGTCGTTCGCCACTTGACGGCATGAGGCGCGGGACACCGTCTTCGCGCAGGGCACTGCTCGCGCAGCGAGCGGCTGCCGCAGCCGAGCGCCGGCGCATACCCGGCCGCGGCTTTGCCTCACTCAATCGTCGAATCGCTTCTTGACATGGACGCACAACAAGTCTTCACCCTCGGCCAGCAAGGACTGATGCTGATGCTGATGGTGGCCGCGCCGCTGCTGATCACCGTGCTGGTGGTCGGCCTGGTGGTCAGCGTGCTGCAGGCGGCCACGCAGATCAACGAGGCCACGCTGTCGTTCGTGCCCAAGGTGATCGCGGCGGTGGTCGTCCTGGCGGTTGCCGGCCCGTGGATGCTGAACACGCTGGTCGAGTACATCCAGCGCACATTGCAGAGCATCCCCGGCGCGGTGGGGTGACTGTGGGCCCCCACGCTCACTGCGTTCACTGCCCTTGCAGGGCGCGTTGGCCGCAAGCGGCCAACCCCTCGCCAGGCGGGACCAGTCCACTGGACTGTTCCTGTCCGGGCTCGGCCCCGAGGGGGCTGAGTCGGCTTGGGAGCGGCCCGGCGCCGACTCGGCCTCGCTAACACCAGGGTATCGTGCTCACCTTCACCGAAGCCGAGCTGCTGGCGTGGATCACGCCGCTGCTGTGGCCTTTCCTGCGCGCGCTGGCGTTGTTCACGTCGCTGCCGGTGCTGGGCCAGCGCATCGTGCCGGTGCGCGTGCGCATCGCGCTGGCGTTCTTCATCACCGTGGCGGCTCAGGCCACGCTGCCGGCCATGCCCAACGTGCCGCTCGATTCGCCGGTGGCGCTGCTGATGGCTGCGCAGCAGGTGCTGATCGGCGTGGCGCTGGGATTTGCGGTGCGCATCGTGTTCGCCGCGGTGGAGATGGCCGGTGAGGTCATCGGCTTGCAGATGGGTTTGAACTTCGCGAGCTTCTTCGACCCCGCCACGGCGTCGCAGACCAACGCGGCCGGGCGGCTGTTCGGCTCGATGGTGGCGCTGCTGTTCATCGTCACCAACGGCCACCTGGCGGTGATCGCCGCACTGGTGCAGAGCTTTCATGCCTTTCCGGTCGGCACCGATGTGCTGGGCTGGGCGCGCACGCTGCAGCCGCAGGTGTGGGGCGCCGAGGTGTTCCACCTCGGGCTGTGGATCGCGCTTCCGTTGGTGGGCATGCTGCTGTTCGTCAACATCGTGCTCGGCGTGATCTCGCGCGTGGCGCCGCAGATCAACGTGTTCGCGGTGGGCTTCCCGATCACGCTGGCAGTGGGCTTGATCGGCATGCTGCTGACATTGCCGCTGATGGAGTCCCCGTTCACGATGGCGCTGGAGCGCATGCTCGCGACGTTCAGGTGACCTGCGCGCAGGCGACAATCGCGCCATGCCTCGCCACCCCGACCGCGTCTGGCGCCTGCAAGGCGCGCCGAACTTCCGCGACCTCGGCGGCTACATCGGCCATGGCGGCCGCCCGCTGCGCTGGCGCCTGCTGTTCCGCTCCGACCATCTCGCCGACCTGACGGCGGATGACCGTGCGCGCCTGCAGCCGCTGCGGATCACGCGCACGTTCGATCTTCGAGGCATCGACGAGCGCGCCGCGGCGCCGTACGAGCTGCCCGGCGCGACACAGCACTCGCTCGCGATCGAGCCGACGGTGGTGCAGCGCATGCACGACATCGCGGCCAGCGGCACGCCGCTCACCGCACCGGTGGTCACCGAGCTGATGACCGAGTTGTACCGGGGGCTGGTGAACGACCGCGCCGATCGCTTTGCCGAGCTGTTCGAGCACCTGATCGAGTCCGATGCGCCATCGGTGTTCCATTGCACCGCCGGCAAGGACCGCACCGGCATCGCCGCGGCGCTCGTGCTGCTGGCGCTCGGCGTCCCGCGCGACGTGGTGCGGGCCGACTACCTGCTCACCAACGAGCTCGTGCGCGACCCGGCCGGCATGCAGAGCGCCACGCCGCTGGAGGCGCGCGCGGTGCTGTGGCGCGTGCAGCAAGGTTTTCTCGACGCCGCGTTGCGCATCGTCGACGCCGATCACGGCGGCCTTGACCGTTACCTCACGCAACGGCTGCGACTGAGCCCGGCCGCGCTGCGCACCCTGGCCGAGCGGTACCTGCAACCGTCTGACACAACCTGATTCGGCATGTCGCGCGTGCCGGCGGCATCGTGGGCCGGCATGCGTTGCGCGTTCACCCGCCCCATCCGACTGGCCGCCTTGATGTTGGCGGCCGCCGCGCTCGCATCGTGCGGCGGGGATTCCGGCAGCGAGGATCCACCGGGCGGCGGTGCCGCGCCCACACCCACGCCCGCACCGACGCCGGGTGCGCCACCTTCGCCCTCACCACCTCCGCCACCACCGCCTCCGTCTCCGCCAATTCCGCCTGCACCGTCACCGGCCCCGGCGGGCGCCGCGATGCTCGGCAGCTGTCCGTCGTTCCCCGCCACCGCGATCTTCAACACACGCATCGACGACACCACGCGCTTTCCTGTGCACGGCAGCAGCGGCTCCTGGATCGCCGCCATCGGCAGCACGCGCGCGCTGCATGCCGACTGGGGCACGAACGCGAACCCTGCGGCCAACGACTACTACGGCATTCCGCTCAACCTGCTGTCGGCCAGCGACCCACAAACCGATTGGCCGAGCCTGAGCTTCACCGCCGACGGCGCGCCCGACGAGAGCGACTGCGCGGTCGCCGACGGCAGCGGCGGCCACGAGCTGGTGCGCAACTGCCAGTCGCGGCCGGCGGCGTCGCTGCGTTTCCCGATCCCGCGCGACGCGGTGGTGCAGCTCGAAGGCGGCAGCTGCAACGACCCGGCCGCGTGCGGCGACCGCCACGCACTGATCGTCGAGCAAGGCGCGTGCCGCTTGTGGGAAAGCTACTTCACCTACAAGAACACGGCCGGCCAATGGAGCGCGTACTCCACCGCCGCGTGGGATCTGCACAGCAACGCGATGCGTCCCGACGACTGGACCTCGGGCGATGCCGCCGGCCTGCCGATCGCGCCGCTGCTCGCGCGCGCCAGCGAAGCGTCGGCCGGCGAGATCCCGCACGCGCTGCGCGTCACCTTCCGCGACGCGGTGCTGGCCAACAGCCACGTGTGGCCGGCGCGGCACCGCGCGGGCAACAGCAGCGGCAGCATCCCTTTCGGTTCGTTGTTGCGCCTGAAAGCGGGCTTCGTGATCCCGGCCCATTGGTCGACGCAGGCCAGGACCATCGCCACCGCAATGCAGCGCCACGGGCTCTACGTGGCCGACATCGGCAGCGATCTTTACGTGCAAGGCGATCCGAGCGCGCAGTGGAGCGGCAGCACGATCTCGCAGATCCAGAGCCTGCGCATGAGCGACTTCGAGTTTGTCGACCTCGGTGCCGTCACGCGCGACCCGCGCTTCGACCGCCACTCGTTCGCAGCGAGCTGGTGAAGCGCGGCGCTGACCCAAGCCGACGCAGCGGCTACGATGGCGTGCATCACCGCAAGCGAGGCCCACCATGCCCCTGACCCTCCAACAAGCCAACCGCATCATCGAAACCGCATTGGCGCGTTGCGCCGAGTCCGGCTTCAAACCGATGGCGGTGGTGGTGGTCGACGACTCCGGCCATATCAAGTCGGCGCAACGCCAGGACGGCGCCAGCATGCTGCGCATCGATATCGCCGCCGGCAAGGCGTTTGCCGCCGTCGGCATGGGTGTGGCCTCGCGCGTGCTGACGCAACGCGCCAAGGACCTGCCGGCGTTCTTCAACGCGATCGCCGCCACGGCACAGGGCAGGTTCATTCCGCAGACCGGCGCGGTGCTGGTCAAGGATGCCGACGGCACGCTGCTCGGAGCCGTCGGCGCGAGCGGCGGCACCGGCGATGAAGACGAGTTGGTCTGCGCGGCCGGCGTCGAAGCCGCCGGTCTGACCGTCGGGTAGCCCGCCGGCGCCGGGCCGCTCCCAAGCCGGCGGCGCTTCTCGGGGGCAGACGCCCGCGCCGAGCGTGCGGCCGTGATGGGTCAGCGGCCGCTGGCCTTGGCCAGCACCACCACCGACACGCCGCGCGCCGGCGTCATCGCGTCGGCGTTCGCGTACGAGTGCGGCTGATTGCCGGGAAACGCCAGCACGTCGCCTTCATTCAACGCGTGGCGGTCGCCCGCCACCGTGAGGTTGACCCGGCCAGACAGGCAGGTGAAGTACTCGCGCGTGCCCGGCAGGTGCGGCGTGCCGCCCATCACCGCACCGGGCTCGAAGTCCATCACTTCGATCATGCCGTCGGGCATCGGCTCGGGCACCAGCACGCGGATGCGCACGCCGCGGCCCTTGCCGCGCGTGGCCACTTCGGCCGCGGGCCAGTGCCGCACCTGGCCGCGTGGCATGGCAAGCAGCTCGTCAATCGGCACGCCGAGCGCGTGGGCCACCTTGACCAGCACGGTGAGCGAGGGATTGCCGGTGCCCGACTCAAGGTTGGCGATGGTCGAGCGCGGTACCGCCGCCAACCGAGCCAGCGCGTCTTGCGTCAGCGCGCGCGCATGGCGCAGATTGGCCAGGTTGCGCGCCAGGTGAACGGCTGCGCGATCGTTGAACGTGCGTGTCGGCATGGCGGGATTGTGGCTGCGGCCGGCGCTTCGCGCCTTCACATCGCTGCGCGATGTGAGCCTGCGCCGCAACCTTCGGTTGTCCACTGCAGTGAGCAAGCGCCAATGCGTTGGACAGCGCGCTCGCGCCACGCGCCATGCGCGCCTATCGTGAGCCTCATCGTTGAAATCGACAGAGGCATTGATGGCACAGGATCCACTGCATGGCCTGCGCGTCGCCGTGACCGGCGGCACGTCGGGGCTGGGGCTGGCGCTGGTGCGCACCCTCCATGCGCGCGGCGCGCACGTGGCCTTCGTCGCGCGCGACGCTGCGCGCGTGACGCGCACCGCGGCCGCGCTGCCCGGCACGCACGGCATCGTCGGCGACGTGTCCCGCAAGGAGGACACGCACCGCATCGCGCTGCAGATCCACACCGCCCTTGGTGGGCTCGACGTGCTGATCAACAACGCGTCGTCGCTCGGGCCGGTGCCGCTGCGCCTGCTGGCCGACACCGACTGCGAAGACCTCGAGACCGCGCTGGCCACCAATCTGGTCGGGCCGTTTCGCCTGACCAAGGCGGTGCTCGGTGCGCTCGGCGCCGCGGCGCGCGAGGGACGCGCGGCGCGCGTGATCAACATCGTCAGCGACGCGGCGGTCACGCCGTATCCGGGCTGGGGCGCCTACGGCGCCTGCAAGGCGGCGCTGCTGCACCTGAGCCGCATCTGGGACGAAGAGCTGCGCGAGCACGGCGTGCGCGTGATCGCGCTCGACCCCGGCGACATGGACACGCCGCTGCACGCGCTCGCGGTGCCCGACGCCGACCCCGCCACGCTGAGGCGGCCCGACGACGCGGCGCGCGAGATCCTCGAGCGGCTCGCGGCCTCGGCGCTGCAAACCGCGGAGGTGGCGTGAACGCCAGCGTGTTGCGTGCCGCAACGGTGGCGGTGCAGCGCGCGCCGCAGGCCAAGCTGCTGCGGGTGCGCGCCGATGGCCGCATCGAGCACGGCGAGCGTGCACGCCTGCCCGATCTGCTGCACCCGGGCGATCTCGTGGTGGCCAACGACGCGGCCACGCTGCCGGCCAGTCTGGGCGGTGCGCACCGCCCGAGCGGTGCGCCGATCGAAGTGCGGCTCGCCGGCCGGCGCACGCTGCGCATGGATGACGTGCGCGCGTTCAGTGCCGTCGTATTTGGCGCGGGCGATCACCGCACGCGCACGGAGGATCGCGCGGCCCCGCCGCCGCTGCGTGCCGGCGACGCGCTGCAACTCGGCCCGCTGTCGGCCCGGGTGATGCGCACCCTCGGCCATCCGCGGCTCATCGAGCTGCGCTTCGACGGCGCGGCGGAAGCCATCTGGGCCGGCATCGCACGCCACGGCAAGCCGATCCAGTATGCGCACGTGCCGCAGCCGCTCGCGCTGTGGGACGTGTGGACACCGATCGCCGCGCCGCCGGTGGCCTTCGAGCCGCCGTCGGCCGGCTTCGTGATCGATTGGGCGCTGCTGCATGCCTTGCGCGCGCGCGGCATCGGCTTTGCAGCGCTGACGCACGCTGCCGGCCTGTCGTCGACCGGCGATGCCGCGCTCGACGCGCGACTGCCGTTCGACGAGCCGTATCACGTGCCGCGCCCGACGGTGGCGGCGATCGAACGCGCCCGGCGCAGCGGCGGCCGCGTGATCGCGATCGGCACCACCGTCACCCGCGCGCTCGAACATGCCGCACGCTCCGGCGTGCTGCGTGCCGGCCACGGTGTGGCAAACCAGCGCATCGGTCCGGCCACGCGGCTGCGCGTGGTCAATGCCATCGTCAGCGGCGCGCACGAACCCGGCTCGAGCCACCACGAGTTGCTGCGCGCATTCGCCGCCTCGACGGTGCTGGCGCGTGCCGACCGCGCACTGCAGCAGCACGGCTATCTGACGCACGAGTTCGGCGACTCGGTGCTGATCGAGCAGGCGTCGCCGCTGCGCGCGCCCGAGGTCGCGCGACGCCAGGCCCTGGCAACGCTCTGATCGGCCCCGCAGCGGCTACAGTGCCGCTGCAGCCGGAGCGTTCGACATGCCGATTCCACCCCAACCCGCCGTCGCCCAGTTCGACGGCGGCTGTGTCTTCATCGACGGCGCGTACGCGCCGCTGTCGGAAGCCAAGATCTCGCTGTTCGACTGGGGTTTCACGCGCTCGGACGCCACCTATGACGTGGCGAGCGTCTGGAACGGCGCGTTCTTCCGGCTCGACGCGCACATGGAGCGCTTCTTCGCCAGCCTGCAGTCGCTGCGCCTGCAGATCCCGTACACGCGCGACGAGCTGCGCCTCATCCTGCACGGCTGCGTGCGTGCGGGCGGCCTGAAGGAAGCCTACGTCGCCATGGTGTGCACGCGTGGCGTGCCGCCGCGCGGCGCGCGCGACCCGCGGTTGGCACAGAACCGCTTCTACGCCTACGCGCTCCCTTATGTGTGGATCGCGCCTCGCGACAAGCAGCTCTCCGGCATCGACCTGTTCATCAGCGAGCGGCAGCGCATCGGCCCGGAATCGGTCGACCCGCGCGTCAAGAACTACCACTGGATCGACCTGGTGCAATCGATGTTCGACGCCTACGAGCGCGGCCACGACACCAGCTGCGTGGTCGACGCGCACGGCCATGTCACCGAAGGGCCCGGCTTCAACGTGTTCGTGGTGCGCGGCGGCGTGGTGCACACCGCCGACCGTGGCGTGCTCGAGGGCGTCTCGCGGCGCACCGCGATCGAGCTGTGCCAGCGGCTGGGCATCCTGCTGCGCATCGCGCCGGTGCCGGCGGCCGACGTGCGCAGCGCCGACGAAGTGTTCCTCACCTCCACCGGCGGCGGCGTCCTGCCGATCGCCAAGATCGACGGTCAACCGGTCCGGCAGTTCCCCGGGCCGATCACCGCGCGGCTGCACGACGCGTACTGGGCCATGCGCGAAGAGCCCGCGTACCGCGACCCGGTGGACTACCAGGATTGATGAGGGTGCTTGCGATGAACAACCCTTTCGACTTGCAGGGCCGCGGCGCGGTGATCACCGGTGGCAACGGCGGCATCGGCCTGGGCATGGCGCGCGCGCTGCTGGCCGCCGGTGCGCGCGTGGCCATCTGGGGCTCGCGCGCCGCCAAGACCGAAGCGGCGCGCGACACGCTGGCGCGCGAGATCGGCGATGCGTCGCGCGTGCACGCATTCGTCTGCGACGTGAGCGACGAGGCGCAGGTCGAGGCGGCCTTCGCGGCGTCGGTGGCCGCGCTGGGCGGTCGCGTGGACGTGTGTTTCGCCAACGCCGGCGTCAGCAGCAAAGGCACCCCGCTGCTCGAGATGAGCCTGGAGGAGTTCCGCCGCGTGCAGCGCGTCAACGTGGAAGGCGTGTTCCTCACGTTTCGCGCCGCGGCGCGCCACATGGTGCAGCGCGGCGCGGGCGGATCGCTGGTGGCCACCGCGAGCACCGCGGCGATCGAAGGGGCGGCACGCAACAGCCACTACGGCGCCAGCAAGGGCGCGGTCACGTCGTACGTGCGCGCGCTCGCGGTCGAGCTGGCGCGCCACAAGATTCGCGTGAACTCGATCCTGCCGGGCTGGATCGTCACCGAGATGACCGAGAACGCGGTGGCCAACGAGAAGTTCGCGCAGGCCGTGATGCCGCGCATTCCCGCGCGCCGTTGGGGCACGATCGACGACTTCGGCGGCATCGCGGTCTACCTGGCGAGCGACGCGTCGAGCTACACGACCGGCGAGCAGTTCGTGATCGACGGCGGCTACACCAAGTTCTGACACGCACCGGCGTTACAGCGTCATCTCCACGGCCTCGTACAGCGCCATGGCGGGCGGCGCACTCGACAGCGTGGTCAGCGCGTTGACGAACTCGCGTGACGCCGGCACCTTGAAGTGCACCTCCAGCGCCGCCCGATCGCTCCAGCGCTCCACGAACACCAGGCGGTGCGCATCCTCGGTGTCCTGGTGCACCGCATGCGCCAGGCAGCCGGCCTCGGCGCGCGAACGCTCCACGTGCTCCTGGCTGAGCGCCAGCGCCTCGTCGAGCCGTCCGGCCTGCAGCGTGACGCTGCCCAACACGATGACCATATCGGGCTCCTGAATTTCGCAGTGGCCGCGATGTTGGCAGAACCGCAGTGGCCGCGTGGCTGTCACGGCCTTGCCGCCGCGCAGCTGGCGCGTCAGCTGCGCGGCAGCGCGGCCCTGGCGATCTTGTCGGCCATCCGGCGATCGAAGCGCGCGCGGTCGATCACCGCGCGCACGTGGCGGCCGCGGCCGATCTCATCGATGCCGTCGTGCGCCACCACATCCCATGTGACCCGCTTGCCCTCCACCCCGGCCAGCGTGGCCGTGACGGTGACGTCAAGGCCCGGCGGCGTGGCCGCGCTGTGGCTGATGTCCACCTGCACGCCCAGGCTGCCCTCGCCGGGCTCGAGGTACGGCGCCAGCGCCTGCGTGCAGGTCCACTCGAGCAGGGCGACGAAGAATCCAGTGGCCAGCACCTCGGGGAACTGCTGGAACTCCTCGGCCTCGGTGTAGATGTGGCGCACCGTCTTGTTGGACGGCACGCGGTAGGTGAAGCGGTGCGTCATGCCCGCGGTCAGACCCGGCTTCATGGCTTGCTCGCTTTCAGCCGGTGCGCACGGCGAGCACCGGCGTCGATTGTCCCGCGATGCACACCCACTGCCCGCCCTGGCGTACGAACACGTGCGAGAAGCGCGACGCAAACGCCAGCTTGCCGTCGCCGGTGTGCGCCAGCAGCCGCCCGATGAACACGGCGGCGTCGCCTTGCTGCACCACCTGCACCTCGTCGGTCTTGAACGTCAGCGACGCATCGGTGCCCGCGAACATCCGAAACAGCTGCTCGCGATCGATCACCTGCCCGTTGCCGGCCACCGCGCGAAACGACGGCGCGTAGATCTGCGACAGGCGCGCAAAGTCCTTGGTGCGAATCGCCTCGCGGCGCTGGTCCTCGATGGCACGCAGTTCTTCTTCAACGCCGGCGCGCGCCGGCATGCACAAGCTGATGAAGAGCAGCAGCGCAAGCCACGCGCGCCGTGCACGCACCGCGTTCACGCGCCGATCACCCCGCACGCCACGCGCGCTCCGCCGCCGCCGAGCGGCGCCGGGTGGTCGGCGTGGTTGTCACCGCCGGCGTGCACCATCAGCGAACGGTTGCGCACGTCCGACAGCTTCAGGCGCGGCGCCAGCACCGGGGTGGTGGCCGTGCCGTCGGCCATCACGTAAAGCGGCGGCAAGTCGCCCAGATGGCCGGTGCCCCACGGCTCGCCGTGCTTCTTGGTGCCTTCGGGATCGTAGTGGCCGCCCGCGCCGCCGCCGGGTACCTTCTTGCCGTCGGCCTCGCTCGCCGCGCACGACGGGTTCTCGTGTACATGAAAGCCGTGCAACCCGGGCTGCAGACCGCGCAGGTTGGGATACAGGGCCAGGCCGAAGCGCGTCTCCACCAGGCGCACGCTGCCGATCGGCGTCATGGCGCCTTGCGCGTCGAGCGATGAGACGTTGACGGTGGCTTCCGCGGCGGCGGCACCGGCACTCGCCAGAACAAGGCCGCACAACAGCGACAGGCGCTTCATAACAGACTCCTTGGGGGTGTTCAGATGAAGGGATTGCTTGGCGCCGTGCCACGGCACCGCAACGCGAGACTGCGGGAACAACGAGCGAGGCAAGTCATGTTCCCGGCGCACCCTTGAGCTCGACCACGTTGCCCTCCGGGTCGGCCACGTAGATCGACGGGCCTTCGCCCTCGGCGCCGTAGCGCTGCTCCACCGGCCCCGGCTCGGCGCCGTGGGCCAGCAGGTGCGCGCGGATGGCGGGCGCATCGAACGGATCGACGCGCAGACAAAAGTGGTCCATGTTGCGTCCTTCGCGACCGGGCGCCGCGCCGCCCAGGCGGCCCAGCTTGCCGTGCACCGGCACCAGATCCAGCATGGAGCGGCCGGCGCGCAACTGCACCAGGCCGAGCGCATCCTGCCGGCGCTCCACCGTGCAACCCAGCGCCTGGCAATAGAAACGCAGCATCGCGTCCAGGTCGGTCACACGCAATACGAGATGGTCGACTTCGCGGATGCGCAGCATGGGAGAGCGAGCCCTTTTCGCCGATGACGCGGGGCCGCACCGGCGCAAGGCGCAACCATACACCGGGTGACTGACGCGCTGCCGCGCGCAGGGCAAGCTAGGGGGTCAGGCGCGCAACGGCAGCGCGGCACCGATGGCGACGAAAACGCCGCCGCATGCCTGGTTGAAGCGCCGGCCCGCGCGCTTGAGCCAGGGGCTCAGGCGCTGCGCCATGGTGGCAATCAGCACCTCGGTCACGATCTCGATCAGCGCGAACGTGCCGGCCATGATCACGAACTGCACCCACAGGCTGCGCGCCGGATCGATGAACTGCGGCAGGAAGGCGGCGAAGAACAGGATGCCCTTGGGGTTGGTCAGCGCCGACAGCGCACCTTGTCGAAACAGCGACCAGCCGGCGCGCGGCGCCGCGGCGCCATCGAGCTCCAAACCCACCGGCGGCGCGCGCCACACCTGGATGCCGAGCCACACGAGGTACGCGCCGCCGACCCACTTGAGCACGGCGAGCCACCCGAGCGAGGTCTGCAGCAACGCGCCGATGCCGAACATCGACAGCGCGATCACCACCACGAACCCGAGCGCACCGCCGAAGATGGTGTACAGCGCCCGGCGCCCACCGTGCAACGCGCCGTGCGTCAGCGCGAGCAGGCCGTTGGGGCCGGGCGACAGCGACAGGCCGATCGCCGCCAGCGAATAGATGAGCCACGTGTGCAGTTCCATCGGTCGGCATGCTGCCGCTCGGGGGCAGCCCGGTCAAGGCCGGTCCAGGGCCTGCGCCACGCGCTCGCGCACCAGCGGCAGCAGCTCGCGCTCGAACCACGGGTTGAGCGCGAGCCAGCCGTTGTTGCGTGGGCTCGGGTGGGGCAGCGCCATGCAGTCGGCGTGCGCGCGCCAGGCGCGCACCGTGTCGGCCAACGCGCCACGCGCCTGCGGCAGGTGATAGCGCACCGCATGGCGACCGATCGCCAGCGTGAGCCGCACGTGTCTCAGGTGCGCCAGCAGCGGCGCGCGCCAGACCGGCGCACACTCCGGACGCGGCGGCAGGTCGCCCGATGCGCCGCCACCGGGAAAGCACAAGCCCATCGGCAGGATCGCGACGCGCCGGGCGTCGTAGAACACGTCGCGCGTCAGCCCGAGCCAGGCGCGCAGCCGTTCGCCGCTGGCATCGTTGAACGCAACACCGGTCTCGTGCACCGTGCGGCTCGGCGCCTGCGCGGCGATCAGCAGCCGCGCGGCAGCGTGCAGTTGAAACACCGGTCTCGGCCCCAGCGGCAGCACCGGCGCGCAGCGCACGCATCGGCGCGCGTCGCGCACCAGCGCGTCGAACGAGGCCCGGCGAACCTGCGTCGGCTCGCCAGCCCCGACGCTGTCGCGCTCAGATCTCATTGGGTTGCAGCAGGTCCCACAGGTTGCCGTACAGGTCGCGAAACACCGCCACCGTGCCATAAGGCTCGCGCCTGGGCTCGCGCACGAACTCGACACCCTTGGCACGGTAGGCCGCATGGTCGCGCGCAAAGTCGTCGGTGTACAAGAACAGCGCCACGCGGCCGCCGGTCTGGTTGCCGACGCGCGAGCGTTGTTCGTCGTCGGCCGCTCGCGCCAGCAACACGCGGCAGCTTCCCGGCCCCGGCGGCGCCACCACGACCCAGCGCTTGTTCTGCTGCGCGATGAAGGTGTCTTCGACCAGCGTGAAGCCAAGCGTCCCGACATAGAACGCGAGTGCCTCGTCATGGTCGCGCACCACCAGCGACACCAGGCCGAGCCGTGGCCCGGGCAGACGCGGCACGTATCCGCTGGCATGCAACGCGGCCAACGGCGGGAACAGCGGCATGGGCAGCTCGCTCCAGCGGCACCAGCGCCACTCGGCACACTTGGCCGGCTCGCGCAGCGCGGGCTCGCCGTGCGGCGCGCGGGCCAGCACGAACACCGTCACGTAGTGTTTGCCGGCGGCCCGGAACACGTCGTTGGTGTACGGGCCGCGGGCCACGACGTCGATGACCAGGCCGGTCTCTTCGTGGATCTCGCGCAGCGCGCAACGCTCCACCGTCTCGCCGAATTCCAGATGACCGCCGGGCAGAGCCCAGGTGCCCGCGCCGTGCGAGCCGCGGCGCAGACCGAGCAGCACCAAGCCCTCGCGCAGCACGAACACGCCCACGCCCACGCGGGGTTGCGGCAAGGGTTCGGCCGCCGGCGGAGCCTGCGCGCCCGGGTCCATCACGAACTGGCGGCCCGGGCCGGCGCAGCGGCGCGCCTGACCACGACACGGGTGTTGTGCAGCTCGTGATGGTAGGCCGCGCGGCACGCCTGGCCGCGCGGACTGGCACGCAACGGCGCATCGGCATCGATGTCGGCGATGCGCCGGCGCAGCTCGCGCGCGGCGGTGGCCGGGCCCCAGCTCGACGCCGACGTGCACAGCCGCGGCACCTCGGCCGGCGCCAGCAGCGCCAGCACGTAGCCGGCGCAGCGGCCCGCAGCTGCCCGCAAGGCGTCGCCGTGCGCGCCGGCGGCGCGCGCGTGGCTGCCGCGGCTCAGGCGCACAGTGAGGCTCACCGCCGCTCGCTGACAGGCCGCGGTTTGGCGGTGCAGCGGCAGCATCGCGCTCGACCAGTGCGCCATCAGGTGTGCGTTCACCGCATCGACGTGGCTGCGCGCCAGGCGCCGTTCGAGATCGGCCACCAGCGTGGCGGGCGCCGTCGCGCCCGCTGCGCCGCACGCCAGCGCCAGCGCCATCGCCAGACCGCGCACGCTACGCCGGCATGTCATGACTGAAGTGCCGTCGCTGCTGCGCGCCACCGCTTGCGCCATGAAGGTCTGGAGGGCGGAGGCGTTCGACGTCACGGCGGCGAGTATCGCCCGGCCGCCGCGCGGCGGCGCCGCGCAGGCCCTAGCGGCGCTGCGCGTGGGCGATGATGCTGGCGGCGATGCGGCTCACCTCGACCGGCACCAGCGACTGGCCGCGCGCCTGGGCCACCGCCTCGGCGAACTCGGCCAGCTCGAGGCGCATCACGGCGAAGGTGCTCTGCACCTGCCTGAGCGAGCGCACGAAGTCGCTGTCTTTCTCGTCGAAGCGATCGCGGTCCATGCGGCGCAGTCTAGAGGAGACGCGCCGCGCACGGCCACGCGCCGGCGGCGCGGGCGTTGAAAACTCACACATTCGATTTGACCGCCGGCAACGGCAGCCGCGCGCGCGCCGCCGCCAGCAGCACGCGCGAATACACGCGGTGAAAACCCAGCAGCGCGGTGAACCCGAAGCCCAGGCGCGGCGCGCCGCTGCGCCGATCGCGCAGCGGCACCACGGCGGAGCCGAAGTACAGCCGCGTGCCAGCGGGCAGCGGCGCCACCATCAGCCAGGAGCGCGTGCGCCGCATGAAGTCGCACAGCAGCAACTGGTCCAGGGCGCGGCCCTCGACCGACCAGGCCGCAAACGCATCGGTCTCGCCGCGCGCAAGCGACCGCGCCTGCGCATCGGTCGACGGCCGCGCGGCGAAGCCGCGCAGGATCAGGCGCTCGAGCTTGAACACCGCGGTGGTGTAGAACGCCTGCACGTAGTCGGCGTGCGACACCGCATGCGGCACGTCCACGCAATAGCAATCGGCGTACGCGCCCGCTGCACGGTAGCGCTGCAACAAGGCCTCGGCCGGCAGCTCGCAGGGGCGCACGGCATCGCGCGTCAAGGTGCCGCCGCGTAGCGCGCCCGGTTGTCGGCCCATGCGGACGGCTGGTGCTGCCGTGCGAGCGCGGCGATCAGCGCGTCGACGATCTCACCCGGACTCCGGTCGGTGGTGTCGAGCTCGCAATCGACCCGCAGGTGCTGGGCTGCGGCGCTGTTGAATCCGTGCTCGACTTCCTGCAGCGTGCGATCGCCGCGTGCCAGCGTGCGCCGCTGCAGCTCCTGCCACGAGCACACCAGGCGCACCAGGTACGGCACGTGCGGATGCAGGCCCGCCACCAGCTCCTGCGCCGCGCGCTCGGTCATGATGACGCAGTCAAAGAGCACCGGATGGCCCGCCTCCAGCAGCGCACGCAGGCAGGCATGGGTGCTGCGCCGGAGCAATGGCCGGTCGATCGCCGACCAGTCGTTGCGCAGATTGGCGCCGTCAACCACCGCCTGCGGCAGGCAATGCAGGACGGTGTCGGGCGAAAAATGCAGCCACTGCGCGGGCAGCCAGCGCGCCTGCAGCGTGCGCGCGAGCGTGGACTTGCCGCTGCCGGAGCCGCCGGTGATCACGATCAGCGGGTGCGCAACGTCGGCTCGGTTCAAGCCGGACCTCGCCCAGGGTCATGGACACCCGCGCCGTCGGGTTGATAGACCACGCGGAAGCGCTCGCACAGCACCTCCATGCGCGGATGCGGTTCGCGCCCGATGCGCGCGCAATCGCGCGCGAAGAATGCCGCATGGCCGCGCCGCCAGCTGGCGAGCGTGCCATCGTCCTCGCCCTCGGTGGCCGCGAAGTCTTCGGTCACCTCGTCGAACGGCACCACGTCGACCGCCGTGGTTTCGATGATGCACACCGGCCTGCCCGAAGCGAGGGTGACGATGCTCAGGTCACCCGCTTGCGGTCGCGGCTTGTGCTCGACCTCGTAGGTCCACGCCAGGCTGGCGGTGGCCCGCTTGGTGCCGGCGAGCACCAGCTGGGCCAGCTCGTCGGCCATGCGCTCGCTGTCGCCGAACGCAAAGGCCTCGTAGAAGCGCGCCGCATCGATGGCCGGATTGGCCGCTTGTGCGGCACACCAGAACGCTTGCAGCTCCGACGGGACCGGCATGCGTGCCCTTGGGAATCTAGGGCCTTGATTGAACCATGTACAGCGCCGGACCGTCCGGCGTGGCGATGGTCCTGACCCTGCGGAAGCCCGCCTTCTCGTAGCAGCGGATGGCCCGCTGGTTGTCCGGCGCCGGATCGGTCTGGATCCTGGTGACCGACGCGTCGCTGAACAGCAGCTCCACCAGCGCGCGCACGAGCCTTGTGCCGAGGCCGATGCCGAGCAGCTCGGGGTGGCCGATCGACTGGTCGATGCCCCGCACGCCGGGATCGGTCTCGTCCTCCCACCAACCGTCGCCGGCGCCCATGGCCACGTACGACTGCGCGTAGGCAAACGGCGCGTCGCCGAGCATGCCGATGTAGGGCGTGACGCGCTGCATGGCCATCACGCGCGACAGGTACTGGCTCCTGACCTGTTCCAGCGTCGGGTGCTCGCCGCCCCACCACCTGACGATGTGCGGCTCGTTCAACCAGCGGTGCAGCATCGGCAGGTCCTGCACGGTCATGAGCCGCAGATGGACGGGAGCGTCGGTCCGCAAGCTCATGCGCGGGCGCCATCACCGAGAAAGCGGGCCAGCATCGCGTTCACCGGCTCCGGATGGGTCACCGGCCCCATATGCCCCAGATCTGCGAATGCGTGGTGTGTGGCCGCAGGCAGCACGGAGAGCAGCCGGCGCGACACACCGTGCGCCGCCGCGGTGGACGCGCCGCCGGTCATGATCAGCACCGGCATCTGCAGCGCCGCGAACCCGGCGAGCGGTGTCGGCTCGGTGAACAGCGCGTGCGCCCAGCGCCGGATGTTCTTCACCGATGCGGCGATGGCCGGCTTGCGCTCCGGCGGCGTGGCGCGCCAGGCGCCGGCACCCATCCAGTAGTCGATGAAGCGCTCGGCCGCGGACTCGACCTCGCCGCGGTCGAGCGCGGCACCGGCGTCGGCCACCGCATGGCGGATGCCATCGGCTTCGTTGGGCGATGCGGAGTCGGCCTCGATCAGGGCGAACAGCGTGGGCTCGTAGAGCGCGATCGAGCGCACACGGTCCCGGTGCGTGAGCGCGGCCATCAGCGCCACCGCCGCGCCATACGAGTGCCCCACCAGGCTGAACGAATCACCGGCGCGCTCGAACACCGGCGCGAGAAAAGCCACCTCGTCCATCAGCGAGATCACGCGGTCGGACGGCCAATCGGCGCTGCGCCCGGACCCATAACAATCGGGCGCCAGCACGCGGTGCGTGGGCGCCAGCAGATCCATCAACGCGCGCCACTGGCCCGACGTGCCGGCATTGGCATGGATGCACACCACCGCCGGCCCGCTGCCGGACTCGCGCACGAACGGTTGGGCCTGGTTCATCGAAGCGGCCCGGCGTCAGCTGCGTGGGGGTGCCAGCAGCCACACGATGACAACCGCCGCGAGACAAACCAAGCCGACCACATAGACGTAGTTGCCCAGGGTGACGAAGCCGAACCGGCGCAGCGTGTGGCTGACATAGGTGTTGGCGCAGTGCGGGCAGCGCACCGTGAACTTGCGCGCGCGCCGCGTGCTCGGCCGCTCCCACGTCAACAAGGCGTTGGGCAGCTCCAGCAGCGATGCACGCACGATGTGCAACTGCGGATCGAGGCTCTGGTGGCAGTGTGGGCAAGGCTCCATGGCGTCATGCGGCCCCTGGGATCGGGGTGGTGCTCGGCGGGCAGATACTGAAGGCCGAACGGCGCGGCCTCCATGTGCTCACTGTATGCCAGTGCCCGCGCCGCCTCACCCATCGTCGCGTGTGATGGTGCGATAGAAGCGCCACACCGTTGCTACACCAGCGCGGAAACCATCATGCCAAGCCCCACGATGCTTGCAGCCCACACCGCGGTGCGCAGGTACCTGATGCCTGCATAGTAGACGGGGATGTACGCGATGCGGGACCAGAAGAACACCTGAGCGCCCAGGAGGACACGCGGTGATGGTGTTGCGGCTGCCTGCGCCACCAGCGCGATCGCCGCAAAGAGAACGAAGTTCTCGAGCGTGTTGCGAGCGGTTCGTTCCGCCCGGCCCGCCAGCGGGGACGGCTGCGGAAGGTCATCCCGGTTCCCGAATGCCAGCAACGTGCCCGCGAGTGTCCAGCCCTTGACGCGCACGAGGCTGGCGGCGAGCAGCGTGAGCCAGGTGACGATGGCCATCTGGACGACAACGCTCAACAGCGGATTCATGGTGTTCCCTCCTCACGGTTGTTTCAACGCCCGTCGCCGCCGGAAATCAGCGCACGCTGGGAACGCCGGCGTCGTGCAAGGCCTCACCGAAGTACATGCGAAGGATGCCGGCGCCGGCGGCGGCCTGCTCGCAAGCCGGGCATGGACGTGACGTGGAGTACAACACCGCGGCGGTGAGCCTGCTGCCGGACTGGGCCCGTTGAGCCTCGCGGATGGCCACGCGTTCGGCGTGCGCATTCGGATCGTTGTCCTTGACGACGCGGCTCGGTCCATACCCCAGGACCTTGCCCTCGGCGACGACCACGGCTCCGTAGCTCTGATCGCCCCAGGACTCGGCCAGCTTCCGCATGCGCTCGGCCTCACGGTACCAGGCACGATCGGGGTGCCTGGGTGGGGCAGCAGGCGCGTGATCCGTCATCACCACCGCACCGAATGCTGCCGCGGACGCGCTCAGCAGCTTGCGACGGCTGCACCCAGACCCAGGCAAGAACGTCTCTTCTGATGCGATGACGTGCAGCCGCGGATCGAGCGGCTCGTGGCAGCGCGGGCAAGGCTCCAGGCGTGTCATGGCCGCAACTGGAAACGGACCAGCTCGACCGTCGTCGTGCCCTGGTATGGATTGTGGTGCACCGACTTGACCACGGCCTTTGCTGCCGGCGCGTACCAGTAGGTCGTGGTCGTCTGCCCGGCATAGAAGGTGTTGCTCGGTGAAGCGCCGCCGAGTTCTCCCGTCGCTTGCAGGCGGAATGCGTCGAACCGGCCGGCCGGGACCTCGACGGTTTCATGGCCGACCACGACCACGCTCATGGCAATGGTCCCGCGCGACGACTTGGGCTTGAACAACCACTCGCTGTGGTACTGCCAGCGCTTGCCCACTCGGAGCGGAAAGCTGAGCTGTCGCGGATTCGACTCGCTCTGGCGCGGGGAGTCCGCCACGTTCAGATCGCGCGTCAGCGTCAACGGCTCGCCGTTCTCGGTGCCCAGGATCTTGTCGGGACCGATGGAGGTGACGGTCCAGGTGCGATTGGGTGTGGTCGACGGCACCGTGTAGTAGACGACGAAGTGCCAGCTGTCCCCCACCGCAACCTGCGGGCGAGCCGCTTCGTCTGCGTGCGCGGACGTGCCGACGAAGGCTGCGACGACCGCCGCCGTCCGGCACAGGTGGAGAGGCCGACACATGGTTTCGGTCGGCACTATCGACGGCCTGAGTTGTGCCGTCAATGCGGCGATCGGCGGGCCAGCGCGGGCCCGCCGCGCGGTCCGGCTGTGGCCACGCGCCACCGGGCGACTCGGCGGGCTGGGTGCGCCTTCGCGCTCCTTTCATGACCCTGCAGGTAATCGCCTCCGTGCACCGCAGCCCGTCAGAATGCCCGCATGCACCCGTCCACCACCGCGCCCTTGCCCGCGCGCACCGCCGCCGCCCTGCCCATCCCCTGGGTCATGCTCGGCACCTTCATCGTCACGTTCGACTTCTTCGCCATCAACGTCACGGTGCCCACGCTGCGCGACGCGCTGGCGGCCGATGCGGCGCAGCTGCAGTGGGTGGTGGCGGCCTTCGGGCTGCTGTACGGCGCGGGCCTGATCGCGGGATCACGGCTCGGCGAGCGCCACGGTGTGGAGCGCATGTTCGGACTCGGGCTGGCGCTGTTCGCGCTGGCCAGCCTCGCGGCCGCCGCAGCGCCCGGGCTCGCGTGGCTGATCGGCGCGCGTGCCGTGCAGGGTGTGGCCGCGGCGTTGCTCACGCCGCAGGTGCTGGCCATTGCCGGCCGCGTGCCCGATGCGGCGCAGCGCCAACGTGCGTTCGTGGCCTACGGCGCGGCGCTTGGCTTTGGCGCCGCGCTCGGGCCGCTGCTCGGTGCGGCGCTGGTTGAGGCCAATCCCATGGGGGTCGGCTGGCGCGCGGTGTTCGCGCCGCAGGTGCTGCTGGCCGGCGCGGCGGCGCTGCGCGTGCAGCCGTGGCGCGCGCCGGGCGGCCGCGGCGCGGCGCTCGATGGCACCAGCGTGCTGCTGCTGATGCTCAGCACGATGGCGCTGGTGGCGCCGCTGATCGAAGGACAGCGCCTCGGCTGGCCCTCCTGGCTGCTGGTGCTGCCGGTGATGGCGGCGCTCGGTCTGGTGGTGTTCTGGGACCGGCAGCGCAGCTTGGCCTGGCATCACGGCCCCGCGCTGGTCGACCCGGCATTGATGCAGCGGCCGTTCGTGCACGCGCTGATCACGGTGCTGGTGTTCTATTGCAGCAACGCGTCGTGCATCCTGATCGTGTCGCTGTGGTTGCGCAGCATCTATGAGCTGCGGCCGATCGCCGCGGCCGCGGTCTACACCGCGATGTCGGTGGGCTTCATCGCCACCACGTTCGGCGGCCGCGCGTGGTACACGCGCTGGGGCGACCGGCTGCTCGTGGTCGGCGCGGTGGCGCTCGCGCTCGGTCAACTCGGCATCGCGTGGCAGCTGCATGCCGGCGCGTCGCTGTGGGCGCTGCTGCCCACCCTGCTCCTTTGCGGCGCGGCGTTCGGCATGCTGATGAGCCCATTGGTGGCGCGTGCGGTCGGCACGCTGCCGCTGGCGCGCGCGGGGCTGGCCGGCGGCGTGGTGGTCACGGTGCAGTGGCTCGGCAATGCGCTCGGTGTGGCGGTCCTCGGCACGGTGTACTTCGCGCTCGCGCCAAGCGCCAGCGCGCAAGCGGCGGCTCTGAGCCACGTGCTGCTGGCCGCGCTGGCCGCCGCGGTGGCGCTGCTGCTGCCGCGCTGGATCGACACCCCACTCGGTGGAGACTCGGCCAGATGATGAACACTCCGGCGATGACCGTATCGCTGCCCAATCGCACCGCCACGCCGCAGCCCGAGTCGATCGGCGCGCTGCTCAAACAATGGCGCTCGCGCCGCCGCCTGTCGCAGCTCGATCTCGCGCTCGATGTCGGCGTGTCACCGCGCCACCTGAGCTTTGTCGAGACCGGGCGCTCGCGGCCCAGCCCCGAGCTGCTCACGTCGTTGGCCACGCGGCTGGAGGTACCCTTGCGCGAACGCAACCGCTTGCTGCTGGCGGCCGGTTATGCGCCGCGTTATGCCGAGCGCAAGCTCGACGCGCAGGCCATGGAGCAGGTGCGCGGCGCGCTCGAGCGCCTGATCACCGCGCACGACCCCTACCCCGGCGTGGTGCTCGACCGGCAGTGGAACGTCCTGCTCGCCAACCGCGCCGCGCAGGGACTCACCGCGCTGCTGCCGCCATCGCTGCAGGGACCGCCGCTCAACGTGATCCGCGCCGGCCTGCATCCCGAGGGTTTTGCCAGGGTCACCGTCAACTTCGACGACTGGGGTGGCCACTTGATCGACGTGCTACAGCGCGAGGCGAGCAAGACCGCCGATCCCGACCTGGTGGCGCTGGAACAGGAGGTGAACGGCTACCCCAACGTGCGCGCGATGCGCGAGCGGCGCGATGCATCGTGGGAGCCCGTGCCACGGCTGCTGGTGCCGTTCATCTGCGAGCTGCCGGGTGTCGGGCGCCTGTCGCTGTTCACCACGCGCACGTTCTTCGGCTCGCCGCTCGACGTGACGCTCGAAGAGCTGTGCATCGAGCTGTTCTACCCGGCCGATGTCTCCAGCGAGGCGCTGCTGCGGCAGATGGCGCGGGCCGACTAGGTCCATCACCTCGATTCAGATGCGCCCGCTGCGGAGTCCATGCGGCGTCGCTTGACATGCAGGTATTTGCCTGCATATCATGGGCTCACGCACGCACAGCACGGATGGACGCTGACAAGGTTTTCAAGGCGCTGGCCGATCCCACACGCCGAAAGCTGCTCGACCTGCTGGTCGAGCGCAACGGGCAGACGCTGGGCCAGCTCTGCGAGCACCTCGACATGGCGCGGCAATCGGCCACGCAGCACATCGGGATCCTGGAGGCCGCCCAACTGGTCAGCACCGTGTGGCGCGGCCGCGAGAAGCTGCACTTCATCAACCCGGTGCCGCTGCACGAGGTCTACGAGCGCTGGGTGCGCAAGTTCGAACGTCAGCGGCTCAGCCTGCTGCACGACCTGAAGAAGGAACTGGAAGGAAAGTGACATGAAAGAAAAGACGAGCTTCGTCTACGTGACCTACATCCGCTCCACACCGGAGAAAGTGTTCGAGGCCATCACCCGCCCCGAGATCGCGCGCCGCTACTGGGGCCACGAGAACGTCTCCGACTGGAAGCCCGGCTCCGGCTGGCAGCACGTGCGCGCCAACGAGCAGCGCACGGTCGAGCTGGTCGGCAAGGTGGTCGAGACCGCGCCGCCCACACGCCTGGTGATCACCTGGGCCAACGCCTCGCAGGCCGCCGATCCGGCCGCCTACAGCCGCGTGACCTTCGACATCGCGCCGTACGAAGAGATGGTGCGGCTCACCGTCACACACGACGAGCTCGAAGCCGGCAGCGGCATGGCCAAGGGCATTCAGCAAGGCTGGCCGATCGTCCTGTCGAGCCTGAAGTCGCTGCTGGAAACCGGCGAGGGCATCGACGTGTTCGCCAAGCCCAAGGCCGCCTCGAGCGGGAGCCGTTGATGACCCAGCCCTACACCGGCGGCTGCGCCTGCGGCGCGATCCGCTACAGCACGCGGCACGCGCCCGTGTACCAGAACCACTGCCAGTGCCGCGATTGCCAGCGCCGCAGCGGCACCGGGCACGGATCCTGGCTCACTTTTCCGGCGAGCGCCGAGATGGCGATCAGCGGTGAAGCCTCGCACTGGGAGGTGGCGGCCGACAACGGCAACGTGAAGGTCCACGCCTTCTGCCCGGTCTGCGGAACGCCGGTCTACCTGCGCTTCGTCGCAGCGCCCGACCTGATCGCGGTGGCCGCGGCCAGCCTCGACGAGCCGGGCCGCTTCGCGCCGCAGGCGCTCACCTACCGCGTGCGCGGGCTGGCGTGGGACACCATCGATCCGGCGTTGCAGGCCTTCGAGCGCATGCCGACCGGCTAGCGCTTGGCTAGCGCTTGGCCACGTGCAGGCGCACCACCGGCCGATCGGGCCGGCGCCGCGCCACCTCGCTGAAGCCGGCCTCGTCGAACAAACGCTTGGAGCCGAACCACGAGGCGTCGGCGGCCGAGGGCTCGCTCTGGTCCACCGGGTAGGCCTCGAGCAGCTTGACGCCGCGCTTCTTCGCGTAGCGCACCGCACCCGCCAGCAGCTCGCGCGCGACGCCTTGCTTGCGGAACTCCGATGGCACGACGAAGCAGACGATCGACCACACCGGCTGCTCGTCCACCGGCTTCATCACCGGGGATTTGGCGAGCTTGGCGTAATCCTCGCGCGGGCCCAGCGAGATCCAGCCCACCGGTATCTGGCCGCGGTAACCGATCAGCCCGGGCGGCGGATCGTTGGCGGCGAGCTTCTTGAGCGCAGCTTTCTTGGCGCCGCTGCGCTGATCCACGCCGGGTCGCGTGAGATCGCCCTTGCCGCTCACGCGGTAGTACATGCACCAGCAGCCGCGCGCCACCGAGCAGCCCTTCGCTTCGAAGATGGCTTCGAGATCGCCAAACCGCTCCGGCGTGAGCGGGCGCATCGTCAGCGCCATGCGGCTACAGCGTGCGGCGCAGCGCCTCGAAAAACAGCTCCGACTGCAGCCGTTCGCCGCAGCACTGCGCGGCCACGCGCGCGGCCATCTCGGCCGGCACCGGCTGCAACGGCCGGCCGGTCTGCTGCGCCAGCACCTGGTGCATGCAGGCGCGCTCCAGGTAGTACAGGTCGTCGTAGGCGTAGTCCATGCGCTCGCCGCACACCACCACGCCGTGATTGCCGAGAAAGGCGATGTCGGCGCCGTTCATCGCGCGGGCGATGCGCTCGCCCTCGCTCACGTCGAGCGCCACGCCGTTGTACAGCGGGTCGATCGCCACGCGGCCGTGAAAGCGCATCGCGTTCTGCGACAGCGTGGTGTCGAGGCCGCGGTCTTCGGTGAGCGTCAGCGCGGTGGCAAACGGCATGTGGGTGTGCAGCACGCAGGCCTTGCCGGCAATGCGGTGCACCGCCGCGTGGATGAACATCGCGGTCGGCTCGATCTCGTGCTTGCCGGCCAGCCGTGTGCCGTGCTGGTCGACCAGCACGATGTCGTCGGCCTGCACCTCGCTCCACAGGAAGCCCCGTGGATTCAGCAGAAAGCGCCCCGAGCCGTCGGGCAGCTCCACGCTGAAGTGGTTGCAGATGCCCTCGCCCAGGCCGTGGTGCGCGGCGGCGCGCAACGCGAGCGCGAGATCGGCGCGCAACTGGCGCACGGTGGGGCTGCGGTAGTCGGCGGCATGGTGTGTCGATGGGCTCATGGCGCGCAGTATCCGTCTTTGCGCCGGGCGTGCGAGGCCGCGGGCGGCATCAACCCTTGACCAGCGTCTTGCGCAGCGTGTCGACGATGCGCTCCACGTGATCGGCCGGCTTCCAGCCCGCCTCCACCACCAGGTGCTGCCACAGGTCGATGTGCGTCAGTGCCAGGATCCACTCCGCGGCCTGCGCCACCGTCCAGCCGGCGCGCAACCGTCCGTCGGCCTGCAGCCCGCGCGCCATCTGCGTGAAGCCGTGGCGCAGCTTGGCGAGCCGGCTCTCCCAGGCGGCGCGCGCGTCCGCGTCGCCGGAGGCGGCCGCCGCCGAGAGCGCACGCGCCACCGGCAGCACCACCGGCAGGTACTCGAGCCAGGCGCGCACGTAGGGCTCGAAGTCGCGCTCGCCCTGCTGGCGCAACGCGGCCAATTGCGCCGGGCCGCTGGAGCGGGCATCGATGTCGTCCACCAGCGCCATCAGCAGCCCCGCTCGCGTGCCGAACAGCAGGTACAGCGTCTGGCGCGACAGGCCGGTCTCGGCCGCCAGCTCCACCAGCGAGAAGTTGGCGTTGCCGCGCTGCCGGATCAGCGCCAACGCGGCCTGCAGGATGCGCTCGCGCGTGCCCTGCGGCGCGTCGGGCAGCGCCGCGGCGATGCGGGGTTCGGCAGCCGCCCGGGACTGCGGGGCTTGGCGTCGACGCACGGTACTCATGCAGGCACTTTACACGCGTCAAGTTATGCGCTACTTTACACGTGTCAATTGACACATGTAAAGAAGGAGCGAATCATGTCCGTCTTTCAGCTCGCGCTCGACGCGCACATCCTCATCGGCACCGTCGTGCTGGGCTCGTTCTGGACCGCCGCGCTGGCGGCCAAAGGCAGCACGGTGCACCGGCGCGCCGGCCGCGCATACGCGCTGGCGATGGCGGCCTTGCTGGCCGTCACGCTGGTGATGACCGCCGGCATGGTGCTCGACGGCGACCCGCGCCGCGCGATGTTCAACGTCTACGTCAGCCTGATCTCGGTGGTCTCGGTGTGGATCGCGTGGAGCTCGGTGGCGTTCAAGGACGACATCCGTCGCTACCTGGGCTGGCCGTACAAGCTGTTGTTCGGCGCGCTGCTCGCCTACGGCCTGTTCGTGCTGTCGCTCGCGCCGCGCATGCCCAGCCCGGCACGCAGCGCGATGGTGGCAGCCTTCGCGGTGCTCGGCCTAAGCATCGCCGCGGCGATGGCTTGGCGGCTGCTCAAGCGCAACGACAGCCCGCGCTGGTGGCTGGCCGAACACCTCACTGGCATGGGCATCAACTTCGCCGCGACGCACGCGTCGTTCTCCATCCTGGCCGGCGGCAGCGTGTTCCCGACGTTGAAGGAGCCGTGGGTGCGCACCGGCATCCTGGTGGCCTGGATGTGCTCGGCGCTGGTCGTGCGGCTGTGGGCGGGCCGGCGCTTTCTCGGCCCGCGCGTCACGGGCAGGCTCGCGATCGGCGCCGCACCGCAGCGCGCGCCTACAGCGGGCGCTGCACTGCGGCCCGCTCAGAACCAGTAGTCGCGCACGCAGCGACCGTCGCGCGGCAGGTCTTCCCAGGTCTCGAAACCGTCAAAGTGGTCGATCGGCACATCGGCCACAACTTTGGGATCTGCGAGGCGCAGGTTCACCGCGATGCGGCGCTTGCCCTCGGCGTTGGTCTTCAAGCCGCGCCAGTAGGCCATGCAACCGCAGGTGGGGCAGAAGTGAAAGCCCAGCGAGTCGCCGCGCACGTAGGCCGTGGTGGGACCTGACACGTGGATGCCCTCGCCTTCGAAGTCGTAAGCCCACAGCGTGCCGTAGCGCCGGCACGCGGTGCAGTTGCAGGCGGTGGCGCCTTCGGGCGTGCCTTCAAAGCGCCACGTCACGGCGCCGCAAACGCAAGAGCCTTCCATCATGGCTAGCGCCGCAGCAGCATCGCGACGCCCACCACGATGAGGATCACCGGCCACCACTGCGCAAAGATCGGTCCCAGGCGCGGCATCAGGCCAAGGTTCGACAGCAGGAAGCCGATCCCCAGGATGATGAGGATCAGCGCGGGAATCAGTTTGGGTCGCATGGGAGGCGATCTTATGCGCTGCCTGCCAGCGCGCCCGAGGTGCGGCGGCTCAGTGCAACGCGGCGAGAAACTGCTGCAGCTCCGGCGTCTGCGGTGCGCTGAAGATCTGCTCCGGCGGCCCCATCTCGTGGATGCGCCCGGCGTGCATGAACACCACGCGGTCGCTCACCTTGCGCGCAAAGTTCATCTCGTGCGTCACCATCATCAGCGTCATGCCGTCCTCGGCCAGCGACTCCACCACCTTGAGCACCTCGCCCACCAGCTCGGGATCGAGCGCGGAGGTGATCTCGTCGCACAGCAGAACGCTCGGCGCCATCGCCAGCGCACGGGCAATCGCCACGCGCTGCTGCTGGCCGCCGGAGAGTTGATCGGGCCAGGCGTCGAACTTCTCGGCCAGCCCCACGCGCTGCAGCAGCTTGCGCGCCTCGCCTTCAGCGGCCGCGCGGTCGGTGCGCTTGACCAGCGTGGGCGCGAGCATCACGTTGCGCCCCACGCTCAGGTGCGGGAACAGGTTGAAGCTCTGGAAGATCATGCCCACGTGCTGGCGCAGCGCGCGCATGGCCGGCGGATTGCCGTGCTTCAGCGGCTGGCCGTCGACGCTGAGCGAGCCCTCCTGGAACACCTCGAGCCCGTTGACGCAGCGCAGCAGCGTGCTCTTGCCCGAGCCGCTCTTGCCGATGATCACCACCACCTCGCCGCGCTGCACGTGCAGGTCGACGCCTTTGAGCACCTCGTTGGTCCCGAAGCGCTTCTTCAGCGCGCTGATTGCGACGATCGGTTCAGTGCGAGTGTCCACGGCGCATGCTCCGTTCGAGTTGGCGTGCCGTGGCCGACACCGGCCAGCACAGCATGAAGTACATCAGCGCGACGCAGGCGTACACGGTGAACGGCCGGAACGTTGCGTTGGTGATCATCGTGCCGGCCTTGGTCAGCTCGATGAAGCCGATCACCGACGCCAGCGCCGTGCCCTTGATCACCTGCACCAGAAAACCCACCGTCGGCGGCAACGCGATGCGCAGCGCCTGCGGGCCCACCACGTGGCGCAGCGTCTCGCCAAAGCTGAGCGCCAGGCTCTCGGCCGCCTCCCATTGCCCGCGTGGGATCGCGTCGACGCAGCCGCGCCAGATCTCGGTGAGGTAGGCGCTGGTGTACAGCGTGAGCGCCAGGCCGGCGGCCCACCACGGCGAGACGTTGAAGCCGAACAGCGCCAGACCAAAGTACGCGAGAAACAGCTGCATCAGCAGCGGCGTGCCCTGGAACAACTGCACGTACGCCGCCACTGCCTCGGGCAGGCCGCGCACGCGCGATAGCCGTGCCACCAGCAGCGCGAGCCCGACCAGGCCGCCGCCGATGAACGCGATCAGCGACAGCACCACGGTCCAGCGCGCCGCCAGCAGCAGGTTGCGCGTGATGTCCCAGAGGGTGAACTCGACCATGGCTAGCGGCGTGCGCCCACGCGGCCGAACAGATAACGCGGCCCGGCCCAGTACAGCGCCTGCCGCAACGCGAACGCGAGCCCGAGGTACAGCAGCGTCGCGATGATGTAGGCCTCGAAGGCGCGGAAGTTGCGGCTCTGGATTAGGTTGGCGTAGTAACTCAGCTCCTGCGTGGCGATCTGTCCGCACACCGCCGAGCCGAGCATCACGATGATGATCTGGCTCACCATCGCCGGCCACACGCGCGCCAGCGCCGGCGGCAGCACCACGCGCGTGATCACCTGCCACTCGTTGAGCGCCAGGCTGCGCGCCGCCTCGAGCTGGCCGCGCGGCGTGGCCTCGATGCCGGCGCGTGCGATCTCGGCCGCGTAGGCGCCGAGGTTGAGCACCATCGCGATCACCGACGCCACCTCGGGCGACAGCTTGAGCCCCAGGCTGGGCAGCCCGAAGAACACGAAGAACAGCTGCACGATGAACGGCGTGTTGCGGATCAACTCCACGTAGCAGGCCACCGCATAGCCCAGCGGCTTCGGTCCCCACGCGCGCGCCCAGCCGCACGCCACGCCGAGCAGCCCGCCGAGCACGGCGGCGAGCACGGTGAGCCACACCGTCATCGCCACACCGCGCAGCAGCATCGGCCACTCGACCCACACCGCGGCGAAGTCGAGCGTCATCGGGCGCTGCGCATCAAGGGATCGTCAGCGAGGCTTTCAGTCAGGCAGATCGCCGGCCGGACGGCCGAGCCACTTGAGCGCCATCTTGTCGAGCTCGCCCGAGGCCTTGGCGGCGGCGATGATCTCGTTGACCTTGGCCTTCAGCGCGTCCTCGCCCTTGGCCACGCCGATGAAGTTGGGCGAGTCCTTGAGCACGAACTTGTACTCGGTGTTCAGGTTGGGGTTGCGCGCCATCATGTTGCCGGCCACTGAGGCGCCGGTGGCGATCACCTGCACCTGGCCCGAGACGAACGCCGACACGGTGGCGTTGTTGTCCTCGAAGCGCTTCACGTCGGCGCTCGGCGGCGCGATCTTGGTGAGCTCCATGTCCTCGATGGCGCCGCGCGTCACGCCGACCGACTTGCCGGCGAGATCGGCGGCGCCCTTCACGCTCAGGCTCTTGGCCGCGAACACCGCTTGATAGAACGGCGAATAGCCGGCGCTGAAGTCGATCACCTTCTCGCGCTCGGGGTTCTTGCCGAGCGTGGAGATCACGAGGTCGGCCTTCTTGGTCTGCAGATAGGGAATGCGGTTGGCGCTGGTCACCGGGACCAGCTCGATCTTCACGCCCAGCTTGGCGGCGATCAGGTTGGCCATGTCGATGTCCAGGCCCTGCGGCTTCAGATCGGTGCCGACAAATCCGTACGGCGGAAAGTCGGTGGGAATCGCGATCGTGATCAGCTTCTTCGCGTTGATCGTTTCCAGCGCGGTCTGCGCGGCGGCGCCCAGCGGCGCCAGGGCGGCCGCGGCGGCGACCAGCGCGATCGCGATCGATCGGCGTGCGTGCATCAATTCAGTTCCTCCTCGTAGGGCGCAGTGCACCACTCACGTGCACCTGCACGCACCAGCGCTGCTCCGGCGCGTAGGAGTGCAATGGCCGTGCCAGCGGCCTTGTGTGGGATCAGCTGTCGCCTACGGTCACGCCGGCGTGCACGAGCAGCGCTCGCGCCGCCGCGCCGGCCGCGCGCGCCACTTGCGGCGCGCTGCCGTCGGCCTTGCGCTGCACGGCCAAGGCGACCGCGCCTTCGACCAGGATCGACAGCTGCGTGGCGAGCGCCGCCGGTTGCGCCGCGCCGAGCGCGCGCAGGCGTTGCTCGAACCACGCGGTGTTGCGCTGCTTGATGTCGCGCGCCACCGCCAGCGCCGGGTGCTGCGCATCACCGCCCAGCTCGGCGATCGCATTGGAGAACGGACAGCCGCGGAAATCGTCGCTGGCAAACCAGCGCTCAAAGCGCCTGAACACGCCGAGGATCTCGTTGAGCTCCTCGCCCGGCTTGGGTGCCTCGAGCTGGCGCGCGCCGCGCCGCTGCAGATAGGCCGCCACCAGCTGCTCGCGCGAACCGAAGTGTTTGTACAGCGTGCGTTTGCTGATGCCCGCCTCGAGCACGACCGCATCGATGCCGATGCTCTGGATGCCGTGCGCGTAGAACATCCGCTCCGCCGCATCGAGGATGCGGTCGCGCATGCCGGGCGCTTCGGTCACGAGGGCGTTCATGACGGCACGAGCTGCACCCGGCTCGAGCGGTGCAGCGCAAAGCCGATCTGCACGATGCCGGCCGCCAGCCCGGTGGCCACGCCCACCTGCACCGCGGTGTTGTAGGAGCCGAGCAGGTCGTACAACAAGCCGCCGCCATAGGCGCCGACGAAGCTGCCGACCTGGTGGCTCACGAACGCCACGCCGCCGAGCATGGCCTGCCAGCGCAGGCCGAACACGTCGATGATCCAGCCGGTCACGAGCGGGCCCACGCCGAGCCACAGGAAGCCCATGACCGCGGCAAAAGCCAGCGTGCCCGCGGGCGTGGGCGGGGTGGCGAAGTACCACAGCAGCACCGCCGATCGCGCGACATAGATGCCGCCCAGCAGCACCAGCTTGTTCCAGCGCCCGCCGGCCCAGCCGAAGAACAGGCTGCCCAGCACGTTGAAGCCGCCGATCACGCCGAGCGCCTGCGCGCTCAGCATCGGGTCCATGCCGCAGATCTGCAGGTACGACGGCAGGTGCGTGGTCAGAAAGATCAGCTGCATGCCGCAGACGAAGAACGCCAGCGTCAGCACGATGAACGGCACGTGCTTGATCGCGCTGCCGAGCGCGGCACCGGCGCTGCTGTCCATCGTGCCCTGCGGCGGCAGCGGCACACGGTCGACGCGCCCGGCCACCCAGGCGGCCGGCAGCATCACCAGCGCGAGCACGGCAAAGCCGATCACGCCGACGCGCCAGCCGTAGGCCTGGTTCAGCGCCTGGCCGATCGGCGCCGACAGCATCGCGCCCAGCGAGCCGGCGGCCGACACCGCACCGAGCACCGCGCTGCGCATCGCCACGCTGACCGGGCGCGACACCGCCGCCGACGCCAGCGCCGGGCCGGTGCAGGCCATCGACGCGCCGATGAACAGGCCGGCGCCGATCACCACGCCGGTGGTGCCCGTGGCGCCGGCCAGCATCAGCATGCCCAGCAGGTACAACAACGAGCCACCCACCATCAGCGGCCGCAGGCCCCAGCGCACCGACAGAGCCCCGGCCACCGGCTGCAGCACGCCCCAGATCAGGTTCTGCAGCGCGATGGCCAACGTGAAGTCCGACACCGAGATGCCGATGCCTTTGGTCAGCTCGGGCATGAAGATGCCCAGGCTCTGGCGCAGCCCCATCGCGAAGGTGAGCATCACCGACGCGCCGATCAGGATCGGCATCGCAGGCTTCAGGCTTTCATAGCGGCTCGACACGAGGTCTCCAGGGCGTTCTTCGGTGATGGGCCGTGCACGCTAGCCGATGCCGACGCGGAAGTAAACCGATCTGTTTACCTGCGCGCAAGGGTATTGGTAAAACGCCGCTCGCCGACGAGCGGCGCTTGAAGGCCGCCGCTGCGGCATCATCTGCGGCGCCATGTTCGCCCTGTGGCTGTCGGCGCTGCTGCACCTCTACGTGGGCTGGCGCATCGCACCCGAGCTGCCGGGCGCGGCGGCGCCCTGGGCGTTTGCCGCGCTGCTCCTGGCTTCGGCGATTCTGATCCCGCTGGCGTTCTTCGGCCGTCGCTCGCGCGACAGGGCCGCGGCCGATCGCTACAGCTGGGCCGGCATGCTGGCGCTAGGCGCGTTCTCCACGCTGCTGGTGCTGACGCTGCTGCGCGACGTGGTACTGCTGCTGGCGTGGCCGTTCGGCGTGGCCGACCTGCGCGCATGGTCCGCGCTCGCGGTGCCGCCGATCGCCGCGCTGTTCATGGCGATCGGCATCTTCAACGCGCGGCGCACGGCGCGCGTGCGCGAGGTCGAACTGCCGGTGCAGGGCCTGCCCGCCTCGCTGCATGGCTTCACGATCGCGCAGATCACCGACATCCACGTGGGCCCGACGATCAAGCGCCCGTACCTGCAGGCGATCGTCGATGCGGTCAACGGCTTGAACGCCGATGCGGTGGCCGTGACCGGTGACCTGGTCGACGGCCGCGTGCAGGACCTGGCGCCCGACGTGGCGCCGCTGCAGCAGCTGCGCTCGCGCCACGGCACGTTCTTTGTCACCGGCAACCACGAGTACTACAGCGGCGCGGACGAGTGGGTGGCCGAGCTGCAGCGCCTCGGCGTGCAGGTGCTGATGAACGAGCACGTGGTGTTGCGCCACGGCGATGCGAGCCTGGTGCTGGCCGGCGTGGCCGACACCAGCGCCCACCACTTCAACCCGCGCCATCGCAGCGACCCGCAGCGTGCGCTGCACGGCGCGCCGGCCGACGTGGCGCTGCGCGTGCTGCTGGCGCACCAGCCGCGCAGCGCCGCGGCGGCCGCGCAGGCCGGCTTTGACGTGCAGCTGTCGGGCCACACGCACGGCGGGCAGTACTGGCCATGGAACCTGTTCGTGCCGCTGCAGCAGCCCTACACCGCCGGGCTGCACCGGCTGCAACAGCTGTGGGTCTACGTGAGCCGCGGCACCGGCTACTGGGGGCCGCCGGTGCGCTTTGGGGCGCCGAGCGAGATCACGCGGTTGAGGCTGGTGGCGGCGCGTTGATGGCGGGGCGCGGGCGCGGCGCCACCAACGGTGCCGCCGCGCTCAGGCCTTGAGGCGCTCGTTCTGCGGAAACATCGCGCGCCGCGCCTCGTCATCCATCTCGGTCTTGAAGGCGTACCGGTCCTTGATCGCCGCGGCGCGTTGCGCGGCCGGCCGTTCGTTCACGGCATCGAACAGGCGCTTCACGTGCGGCAGTTGCGCCCAGGCCTCGACGCCACCCAGCGCGAACGGCAGCGCGCGCGCCCAGCCCCACACCGCCATGTCGAGCAAGGTGTAGCGCTCGCTGATCATCCAGGGCCGGTCTGCCAGGTGGGCGTTGAGGATCTTCCAATGGCGCCAGGCCTCGAAGTCGTAGCGGTTGATGGCGTAGGGCACGGGTTCCGGCGCGTAGTGCTTGAAGTGCACGCTCTGGCCACTGAACGGCCCGACGCCCGACGCCACGAACATCAGCCACGACAACGCCGGCCCGCGGTCTTGTGCCGCAGGCAGGAACTGACCCGTCTTCTCGGCGAGGTACAGCAGGATTGCGTTGCTGTCGAACACGGTGGTCCCGTCGTCGACGATCACCGGCACCTTGGCGTTCGGGTTCAGCGCGGTGAACGCGCTGGCATGCTGCTCGCCCTTGCGCGTGTCCACCGGAATCGGTTCATACGGCAGGCCGACCTCCTCGAGGAACAACGCGACCTTCATCGGGTTGGGGGCGAGCGAGTAGTAGAACTTCAACATGGTGCCGTGGCCGATCGGTGGATGGGGAGGCGGCGATTGTGCCTGTTGGCTCAAAGACCTTCGGCCGCCCCACCCCATTGGCGGACTCGCTGCGCATCGCGCCGTTCCGGGGCGGCGTACCAGCGCCGCGGTCGCCGAAGGAGGTGACGATGGACGCATGTGCCCGCGGGTTTGCATGGTGTGTTCATCGTCGGCGTGGTCATCGGCGGGCAACTGTGGCCGGCGGCGCCCAACATCTGAGTTCACCCGAGTGCGGAAGCGGGCGAAGCCTGCTGTTGCTTCGGGGTGCAACGATGGGTCAGGCCGACCATTGCGCCTAACGTTGGAGTTCACCCGCCTGCGGAGGCGGGCGCAGGCCGCGGTAGCGGGTCGGTTGCAACGAAGGGTTAGGCAGACATGCAGAAGCGACGAACGTGCGCATTGAAGACTTCTGGCTGCTCCATGTTGCTAAGGTGACCGGCATTCGGAATGATGGCGAGCTCGGCGTTCGGTATGGCGGCGGCGAATTGTTTGGCGACATTCAGCGGGCTGCGACGATCGTCGTCGCCCCAAAGCACCAATGTGGGAACAGCAATACGCGAGAGCAGTTTCCGGGTGTCCATTTCCGCGGATGACAAAGACATCAGACGGAAGCCAACCGGGTGGAACTCGGAGACTATGGCCGAGAACCGGGCGCGCAGCGCGTCCGGGGCAGCCGCGGTGAAGACACCGGGCACGAACTTGGCACAAACGGCGTCCCGCGGTCCGGCTGCGTCCGCCAGGCAGCTCGCGAGTCGTTCCGTCCAAACCTCCTCAGGCAGCGAGCCTCTCCAGCCCGCATAGGTGTCCGCGAGAATGAGGGAACGAGGGCGGTCGGGATACAGCCGATAGAACTCTTGAGCGAGGATTCCTCCCCACGACAGGCCCAAGATGTGCGGCCGCTCAACGCCTACGGCGCTAAGGAAAGCTGCGAGGCAGTGGGCATAGTCCGCGGTCGTGAAGGGCTCCGGTGGGTCGGCGGACAACCCCGCGCCTGGCGCGTCCCAGGCGACGACCCGGAACCGATCGGAAAGCCCTACCAGTTGGTGTTCCCAACACCGCGAATCACAGAGGAATCCATGAAGAAGTACCAGAGCCTCACCATGCCCGGCCTGTCGATAGACGAGTGGACTCCCGTCGACTTCTGCAGTGATCAGCTCGTGCATCATCGCCGTCTGGGCCTAACGAATGAAAGGGACCCGCTGTAGCACTTCGGGCGCAACGAAGGGTTAGGCGGCACTTTCAGAGACCTCGATGCCGAGTTTGCAGTGGGTGCCGGTCAGCGAGACCATCAGATGGCCAGCCTCCTTCTTGGCTTGCGCGGTGCTCGCTCCGTGGAAGAAATGCGCCTCAAACGCCGCTGTGTCGGAGTAGAGCTCGAACAACAAGATCTTGTCGGGCTCGTCGTTTGGCACAAGCACCTCGAACTGCAAAGTGCCTGGTTCGTCGCGCAGCGACCGTTCTCGGTGGGCGAGGACCGCGCTAAGAACCTCTGGTCGAGTTCCTGGCTTGACCTGAATCACTCCAATGACCGCGTGCTTCATCGCGAAGCCTCCTCTCAAAGAAGAACTGGTTCTTCGGTGGTGCCGCCTGACGTTTGAGTTCACCCGCCTGCGGAGGCGGGCGAAGCCCGCGTTGCAACGAAGGGTTAGGCACTTCTAAGCTACCTGTCAAATCTGATACGCCCACAAGAAGCAGTACGAATGCTCCAAGGCCGAGATGAAACCAGAACGACTACTCAAATGCTTCGGCAGCCATGACCCTTGAGAAGACCGTGTTGTGACGACTGAAGTTTGAGCCAAATCTCTCTGAGCCAGCTCCAGTGTAGAAAGGACCATCCCGCATCATGCGCGAGGAGCCCTTCGGCGCGGTGGCCGCGATGCAGTCTTTCCGCACGGTCGACGAGGTGCTCGCCAAGGCCAATGCACTGCCGTATGGACTGGCGGCGTACGTGTTCTCGCGCTCAACACGCACGCTGCAACAGATGACCGACGGGCTCGAGGTCGGCCTGTTGGGGCTCAACGGCTGCAATATCGCAGCGGCCGAGACGCCGTTCGGCGGTGTGAAGAACAGCGGATACGGCTCCGAGGGCGGCAGCGAGGGGATCGAGGGCTACCTGACGACGAAACTCGTGAGCGAGGCTGCGCTCTGATGGAGCGACTGCCGCTCGGCGAGCCTCTCGACATTGAACAAGCTCGATCCAGATCGTCGCGTTCTCTGACTGCAACCGATCGTCAAGCTCGTCCTCTGTCAGGCAGGACTGTCAGCCAGCGCCAGCAGTCTTCTTGCGTCACACGCTGCCGTCCGGCACGCTCGGCCCGCCCTCGCCGGATCAGACGGCGTTCAAGTGCATCCCGAAATCCAGCTCGATGATCGCGCCGGTCATCATCGACGCGCCGGTGGTGAGCCACCAGATCGCGTCAGCCACTTCGTCGGGGTGGCCGATGCGGTGCAGCGGCGAAACGTCGATCTGGTGCGCGCGCCGCTTGGCAAACGAGTCCGGCGCCAACCGCTCGACGAAGCCCTGCTCCACCAGCGCCGGGCACACCGCGTTGACGCGCACCTCGGGCGCCAGCACGCGCGCCAGCGCCATCGTCAATGCATTGACCGCGGCCTTCGACGCCGCATAGGGGATCGACGAGCCGCTGCCCATCAGCGCGGCGCGCGACGAGATGTTGACGATCGAGCCTTTGCCGCCGGCCTTCAGGTGCGGCGCCGCGGCGCGCATCATCTGGAACGTGCCGATCGTGTTGACGGCGTAGATGCGCTGGAAGTCCTCGGCCGACACGCCGTGCAGGTCGGCATGCGCCACCATCTTGCTGATGCCGGCGGCATTTACCAGCGCGTCGAGCCGGCCGAACTTCTCCACCGTGCGCTCCACCATGCGCACGCAGTCGGCATCGCGTGTCACGTCGCCCTCCACGGTGAAGCTCGCCGTGCGCGGCACGTTGACCTGCACGACGATCTGCTCGGCCGCCTCCTTCTGCGCGGCGTCCAGGTGGTTGATCGCCACGCGCCAGCCTTGCTTGAGAAAGCGGCGCGCGGTGGCCGCGCCGATGCCCGAGGCGGCGCCGGAGATCAGCACCACGTTGTCCGATCGGCCTGCGTTGGTCATGACATGAACTCCAGCAGCAAGCGGCTCACGGCCGCGGGTTGTTCCTGCTGCACCCAGTGCCCGGCGCCGTCGAGCAGGTGCACGGCACGCAGGTTGGTGCACGCCCGCGTGCGCATCGCATCGAACGCGCCGGGATTCTGGTGGACACCCCAGTCGCAGCGGCCGGCGATGAACATCGACGGCACGTCGATCGTGCGGCCGCCGTGGGGCTGCAGCTCGGCGCCGCACGCGGCATCGGCCGCGCAGCGGTACCACTGCAGGCCGCCCTGGAAGCCGGTGCGCTCGTACTCGGCGCTGTACACGCGCAGCTCGTGCTCCGGCAGCCAGCGGCATGCGGCAATGGCTTCGGCGCTCGGCATCTCGTGCGCCACGGTCTGCGCCATCGTCTCGTGCAGGTCCATCACGTAGTAGGTGGGCAGGCGCGCCAGCTCCTCGGCGCTCCACGCGGCCAGGCGAAACGGCTTGTTGTGCGCCCAGTCGGCGCTCTTGTGGTGGTAGTAGGCGCGCAGGAAGTCGTGCACGCCCTGCGCGCAACGCCACATGTCGTCGTTGGCCTCGCGCGTGGTGTAGTAGCGCTGGTAGTGCTTGCGCGGGCGCGGCAGCGCGGCGAGCGCGGCGTGCACGTCAAAGGCCTGCGCGGACGCCGGCCCGAGCCCGGGCAATCCGGCGAACGGCGCGCTCATCAGCACCACCGAACCAAAGATCTCCGGCCGCGTCAGCGCGCACCAAGCCGACACCGGCGAGCCGAAATCGTGCCCCACCACCGCGCGCACGCGCGGCACGCCCAACGCACGGAGCAGGCCGACCGCGTCTTGCACCAGGTTCAGGAAGCGGCAGGCGCGCCAGTCGCCGTCGTAGTTCGCATCGCCGCCGGTGGTGCGACCATAACCGCGCTGATCGGGCGCGACCACGTGGTAGCCGGCCGCGGCCAGCGCCGGCATCACGCCGCGCCAGCTGTACGCCAGCTCCGGAAAGCCGTGCAGCAGCAACACGCACGCTCGGCCGGCGGGTTCATGGCCGGCCTCGAGCAGGTGCATGCACAGGCCGTTGCCGTTGTCGACGAAGCGGCTGCGCACGCCCGGCGGCAGCACGGCGGGGTCCAACGGCGGGTGGCTGTCGGCCATGCCGTTCAGCGCTGCCGCCACGCCTGCGGCGACATGCCGGTGTGTTTCTTGAACGCGCGGCTGAACGCCGCTTCGGATGCATAACCCACCGAGTCGGCGATCGCGCGCACCTTCATGCTGTGCTCGGCGAGCAACCGGGTGGCCAGCTGCATGCGCCAGCCCGCCAGGTAGTGCATCGGCGGCTGACCGACGAGCTGCGCAAAACGCTCGGCCAGCTTGCTGCGCGACGCGCCGGTGCCATCGCTCAACGATTGCAGTGTCCACGCGTGGTCGGGTTGGGCATGCAGCCGCGCCAGCACGCGCGAGATCAGCGGGTCGCGCAGCGCCGCGAGCCAGCCGGTGGCTTCGCTTGCCCTCTTGCTCGCTGCGCTCGCGTCCCCCCAAGGGGGATCCGTCGGCTTGGGGCGGCCCGGCGCCGACGGGGCGCCGGCCGCGGCCAGTTGGCGCCGCACCACCTCCACGAACATCAGCTCGCTCAGCCGCAGCAGCACGTCGCGGCTGCCGGGGCTGCGCCCGCGCAGCTCGGCCACCGCGTATGCCAGCAGGTGCGACAAGCGGTCGCCGGGCTGCGTCACGCGGCGCAGGTGGATGGCGCGCGGCAGCGCCCACAGGATCGGGTTGAACGGCCGCGCATCGCAGCCGAGAAAGCCGCAGATGAACGACGTGCGTGCGGCACCGCCGCCGCCCTCGCTCACCACCGACGGCAGCTCGCCGGCCGCCATGCCGCGAAAGAACGCCACCGCGTCGTCGTCGCCGTAGCTCGGCGGCGCGTCCGGATGGGAGGCCAGCACGTAGGCGTCGCCGTGCGGCACGACCAGCCCGTCGCCTTCGGCCAGCGGCTGCAGCGGCTCGCCGCTCAAGCCGGCCCAGCACTGCCCCTGCACGACGATGTGGTACGAGACCAGGTGCTGCGCCCGCGGCATCACGTGCGGCGCGAAGGCGCGCGTGTCAGGCGCGTGCGAGCGCCACGGCTCGGTGGCGTCCACCAGGAACAGCATCGAGCCGGCCAGGCGCACGGTGCGCAGCACGTCGGACAACACGTCGCTCGCCGGCAGCGCGGGCTCCAGCGCATCGAGCGCATCGCGCACGTCGGGCGCCAGGTCCGGACGCTGGAGCAATCGATTCGGTTGCGCGGTCATGGCGTGCCGGATCCCACGGGCGCATCGTACGGCCAACCGCCACAGGAGACCGACGATGGCCCTCTCCACTGCACAAGCCGATCGGCCCCCGGCCGAGGTGTATGAAGTCGAGTTCGTGCCGGCGCTGTTTCGCCCGTTCAGCACGGTGGTGGCCGATGCCGCGCAGATCCGCGCCGGGCAGCGCGTCCTCGACGTGGCCTGCGGCACCGGCGCGCTCACGCGCACCGTGGCCGCGTGCGTCGACCGCGCGGGCCACGTGATCGGGCTCGATGCCAATCCGCAGATGCTCGGCGTGGCGCGCCGCCTGGACCCGTCGATCGAGTGGCTCGAGGGCCGTGCCGAGGCCTTGCCGCTGCCCGACGCGAGCGTCGATGCGGTGGTGAGCCAGTTCGGCCTGATGTTCTTCGACGACCGGGTCGCCGCGCTGCGCGAGATGGCGCGCGTGCTCAAGCCCGGCGGCCGGCTCGTGGTGGCGGTGTGCGACGCGGTCGAGCGCTCGCCCGGTTACGGCGCGCTCGCGGCGCTGCTGCACGAGCTGTTCGGCGCGCGCGTGGCCGACGCGTTTCGGGCGCCATTCGCGATCGGCGACGCGGCGCTGCTGTCCCGCCTCGCGCAGCAGGCCGAGCTCCCGCACGCGCAGGTGCTGTCGCGTTCGGCCGCCGTGCGCTTTGCATCGATCGACGCGCTGGTATCGGCCGAGCGCGCCTGCATCTGGACGCTCGGCGGGCTGCTCGACGCCGCACAGTTCGCGCGCCTGCTACACGAGGCGCGCCGCGTGCTGGCGCCCTGGGTGCAGGCCGACGGCCGCGTGGCGTTCGAGATGCCGTCGCTGCTGATCGTGGCAAACAAGGACTGAGCACACGCAACGGCCATCAGGCCGCTGCGGCGCAGGGTCATATCGCGCAGCGATGTGAAGGCGCGAAGCGCCGGCCGGAGCCACAACAGCTTCAGGCCGCTGCGGCGCAGGCTCATCGCGCAGCGATGTGAAGGCGCGAAGCGCCGGCCGGAGCCACAACAGCTTCAGGCCGCTGCGGCGCAGGCTCATCGCGCGGCGATGTGAAGGCGCGAAGCACTTATCATGCGCGCCATGCCGCTGCGTGGGTGGTTGCGCATCCCATCTGCTTCGGGCCCGCGCTGGGCCTGGGCGTTGCTGCTTGCGCTGGTGCTGCCGCTGGCGCAGGGCGCCGCGGCCCGCCACGCGGTCGCGCACCACGGCGCACCGGCGCACGAGCGTGATGCCGCGCCCAACGCGCTCGACACCACCTGCGCACAGTGCCTGCTGTCGGCGCCGGTCGGCGCCGGGGCCCTGCCCCCGACAACGCCGGCGTTCACGCCGCCGCAGACGGCGCACGCCGCCCCCAAGGGCGCGCGCCTCGTTCAAGCTGCGGGCGCGCCGGCGCTCGCCTACCGCAGCCGCGCTCCGCCCGCTTCTTCGCACTGACCGTTGCGCTGCACGCCGCCGTGGCCCACGGCGGCCGTGCAACCCACCCACGTTGAATGCCGAGGAGCATGGCGATGCGCCATCTGTTTCCCGCGGGCTTGATGCTCGCGTTTGCACTCTCTTCCGCGCCAGCGCGCGCGGCCGACGACCTTGCGGCGCTGCGCGCCGAAATCCAGGCGCTGCGCGCCGCCTATGAAGCGCGGCTGCAGGCGCTCGAAGCGCGCCTGCAGGCCGCCGAGCGCGGTGCCGCTGCGGCGCCAGCCCCGGCCGCACAGGCCCCCGCGCCGGCGGCCACGGGCACGCCGCCGGCCGCCGGACCCGCGCCGCCAACGCGCGCGGCCACGGCCAACGCCAACACCTTCAACCCGGCGCTGTCGCTGATCCTGTCGGGCTTGTACACGCGCACGTCGCGCGATCCCGAGGACTACCGCATCGCCGGCTTCGCGCGCGGCGACGACGCCGAGATCGGCCCCGGCACACGCGGCCTGAGCCTGGCCGAGACCGAGCTCGGCTTCTCCGCCCACATCGACCCGTGGTGGCGCGGCGCGGCCACGATCGCGGTGACGCCGGAGAACGAGGTCGAGCTCGAAGAAGCCTTCGTGCAAACCACCGCGCTCGGCCGCGGCCTCACGCTCAAGGCCGGCCGCTTCTTCTCCAACGTGGGCTACCTCAATCCGCAGCACGCCCACGTGTGGGATTTCGTCGACGCGCCGCTGGCCTACCAGGCGTTCTTCGGCCGCCAACTCGGCGACGACGGCGTGCAGCTCACCTGGCTCGCACCCACCGACACGCTGATCGAGCTGAGCGCCGAGGTCGGCCGCGGCAGCGGCTTTCCCGGCAGCGACACGTCGCGCAACGGCGTGGGGCGCACGTCGATCGCGCTGCACGCCGGCGGCGATGTCGGCGTGAGCCACAGCTGGCGCGCCGGTGTGTCGTACATCGATGCCAAGGCGCGCGAGCAGAGCCTGCTCGGCCTCGATGCCGCCGATGCCGGCATCGACAGCGTGTTCAACGGCCGCACGCGCGTCACCATGCTCGACGCGGTGTGGAAGTGGGCGCCCGACGGCAACCCGACGCGCACCAATTTCAAGCTGCAGGCCGAGTGGCTGCGCAGCGTGCGCAGCGGCACGCTGAACCATGACCCGTCGGGCGCCAACCTCGACGGCAGCCTGCGCCTGGCGCAGAACGGCGCCTACGTGCAGGCGGTGTACCAGTTCATGCCGCGCTGGCGCGTGGGCGTGCGCACCGAGCAGCTCGACGCCGGCACGCCGGACTACAGCGCCGGTGCGGGACTGCTCGGCGTCGATGGCTACAAGCCGCGCAAACACTCGCTGATGGTCGACTACAACTCCAGCGAGTTCTCGCGCGTGCGGCTGCAGTTCGCACGCGACAAGGCGCGTTTGGGCGTCAGCGACAACCAGCTGATGCTGCAGTACCAGATGAGCCTGGGCGCACACGGCGCACATGGATATTGACCACCCGCGAAGCGGCCTGGCGGCCGCTTCCCCCTCAAGGGGGCGCCGCCAGCGGACCGGCGGAGCCGGATCCGCGGCGGCCGCTTGAAGGCATGCGAAGAAGGACTCTCATGACCACGCTCAGGATGTTCGCTGTTTCTCTGTTCGCAACCACGTTGTGCATGGCCGCGCCGGCGCACGCCGCGCTACGCGTGCTGGCCTGCGAGCCCGAATGGGGCGCGCTGGTGCAGGAGCTGGGCGGGCCGCTGGTCGAGGTGTCGGTGGCCACCACGGCGCTGCAGGACCCGCACCAGATCCAGGCCCGTCCCAGCCTGATCGCACGGGCGCGCAACGCCGATCTGCTGGTGTGCACCGGCGCCGAGCTCGAGGTGGGCTGGCTGCCGGTGCTGCTGCAGCAGTCGGGCAACGCCAAGGTGCAGGCCGGCCAGCCGGCGCATTTCATGGCCGCCGACGCAGTGCCGCGGATCGAGGTGCCGGCGCAGCTCGACCGCTCGCAGGGCGACGTGCACGCCGCCGGCAACCCGCACATCCAGACCGACCCGCGCAACATCGCTCGGGTGGCGGCTGCGCTCGGCGCGCGCCTGCAGCAGATCGATGCCGCCAACGCGGCGGCCTACCGCACGCGGCTGCAGGACTTTCAGCAACGCTGGCAGCAAGCGTTGGCGCGCTGGAGCACACAGGCCGCGCCGCTCAAAGGCGTGGCGGTGGCGTCGCAGCACAAGGCGTTTGGCTACCTGTACGACTGGCTCGGCATGGTGGAGGTGGCGGTGCTCGAGCCCAAGCCGGGCGTGGAGCCGTCGGTGGCGCACCTGCAGAGCGTGCTCGCGTCGCTGAAGGCGCGGCCGGCGCGCATGGTGCTGTACGCCGCCTATCAGGATGCGCGGCCGTCCGACTGGCTGCAGCGCAACGCCGGCGTGCCGGCGGTGAAGCTGCCGTTCACCGTGGGCGGCAGCGAACGTGCCAAGGACCTGTTCGGCCTGTTCGACGACACGCTGGAGCGGCTGCTCGCGGCCAACAGCAGCGCCAAGTGAACCTGACGCTCGACCTCGGAATCCTCGGCCTGCCGTTCGTCGCCGGCCTGCTGGTGCTGGCCACGCACGTGCCGCTGGGCATGCAGGTGCTCGACCGCGGCATCGTGTTCATCGACCTGGCGGTGGCGCAGATCGCGGGCCTGGGCGTGATCGCGGCCGACGCGCTCGGCTTCGGCGCCCAGGGCCTGGTGATGCAGGCCGCGGCGGTGAGCGCGGCGCTGGCCGGCGCCGCGCTGCTCACCTGGACCGAGCGGCGCGTGGCGCAGCAGCAGGAGGCGCTGATCGGCGTGCTGTTCGTGCTGGCCGCCTGCGCCGGCATCCTGCTGCTGGCGCACAACCCGCACGGCGGCGAGCACCTGAAGGAGCTGCTGGTCGGGCAGATCCTGTGGGTCAACGGCACGCAGGTGCTGTTGCTGGCCGCCGTCACGGCACCGGTGCTGCTGGCGCTGCGCGCCGGCATGCTGCAACGGTTTGGGCGCTTCGGCTTCTATGGCGTGTTTGCCATCGCGGTGACGGCATCGGTGCAGCTGGTGGGCGTGTACTTGGTGTTCTCGGCGCTGATCGTACCGGCGCTGGCCACGCGCGTGCTGCGCGGCACACGCCGCATGGCGTGGGCCTATGCGATCGGTGCGGCGGGGTTCGCTCTCGGGCTGGCGCTGTCGGCCTGGTTCGATCTGCCGTCCGGCGCGTTGATCGTGTGGGCGCTGGCCGCGTGCGGCCTGCTGGTGGCGCTGGCCGTTCCGGCCAAGGCGGCGTGACCACAAAATGAAGAACCGGCCCCCGAGGGGGCCGGTGCCGCTGTCAGCGGAGCTGTCAGACCTCCGCCGGCAGGGACTTACCAGTCGGCGCCGTAGTAGTTGTAGACACGCTTGCCGTAGTCCGTGGTGTATTCGGGCACCTCGGTCTCGGCGTACTTGGGCGCCTTTTCGAGCTTGTCCTTGTCGAGCGGGACGACGTAGCCTTCCTTGGCGGTGTCGTACTTCAGCATGTTCCACGGCAGCGGATACCGGTCGGTGCCCATGCCGAGAAAACCGCCGAACTCCAGCACCGCGTAGCGGATCTGGCCCGACACCTTGTCGATCATCAGATCGTCCACCGAGCCGAGCTTCTCGCCGGCCGTGTTGTAGACCGTTGTGCCTTCGACCTTCTCGGAGGAGATCACGTCACTGGTGATGGTTGAGGATTTCGCCATTCAATAACTCCTTGGTAGAGAACAGTCGGTCGGGCCAGGTGCCCGGACCGTGTATTGACTATCAACGCCGTCAGACCTCTCGACGATCGGCCTGCGACGGACGAGCCTGTAGGACGGCAAGAAGCGGTCCCGGCCCGACGGTCACGCGCTGAACGCCTCGGCCGCGGCCGGCACCTCGCCGCCCGGGCGGCCGGTGGCGCCCAGCACGCGCTGCACCATGCGATGACAACGCTCGCCGGCGAACGAAAACGCATCGCCGAGCGCGGGATTCATGTCGCGCGACAGATGGTGGCGCAGCATCAGGCGCGCGCGGAACAGCCGCGTGCGCACCGTGACGGCGGGCAGATCGAGCACGGCGGCCACGTCTTCCACGCTCATCTCCTCGACGGCGCGCAGGATGAACACGCTGCGAAAGCCTTCGGGCAAGCGATCGATCGACGCCTCCAGCAGGCGGCGTGCCTCGGCGCGCATGGCCATGCCCTCGGGTTGCCGGTCGGCATCGTCGTCCTGCGGCAGCTGCGCCGCGGCGTCGGCCGCGTCAAGCGCCTCCAGGCACGCGCGCCGGCCGCTGCGCAGCCGCGCCAGCGACTCGTTGATCACGATGCGCGCCAGCCAGGTCGACAGCTTGGCCTCGCTGCGAAAGCCGTCGATTGCGCGCCAGGCACGCAGGTAAGCATCCTGCAGCGCGTCTTCGGCCTCGGCATCGCTCCTCAGGATGCTGCGCGCGGTGCGGAACAACAGGCGGTTGTGGCGCTGCATGATCGTGGTGAACGCCGCGCTGTCGCCGGTGGCGACGCGCGCGGCGAGCTCGGTGTCGGTGGGCGACTCGGCGGCGCGCTGCGATGCTTGCAGCAGGGATGGGACGCGGGCCATGAGACACCTCCGCCGAACGGCATGGCGTCATCGGCACAAGGCGTGCCCGCCTCGGATAGCGCCGCAGCTCAGCGCTCCAGGCGCAGGATGCGGCCGTTGCCGCTGTCGGTGACCAGGTAGAGCCAGCCGTCGGGCCCCTGGCGCACGTCGCGGATGCGCTCGTTCAGGTCGGCCAGCAGACGCTCCTCGCCGGTGACCTTGCGCCCGTCGAGCGTGAGGCGCGCCAGCATCTGCGCACGCAGCGCGCCGACGAACAGGCTGCCCTTCCAGCCGGGATAACGGTCGCTGGTGAGAAACGCCATGCCGCTCGGCGCGATCGACGGCACCCAGACTTTCAGCGGCTGCTCGTAGCCGGGCTTGGGGCCCTCCTCGCCGATGCGCGTGCCGATGCCGTAATTGCGTCCGTAGGTGAGCAGCGGCCAACCGTAGTTCTTGCCGGCCTCGGCCACGTTGACCTCATCGCCGCCTTGCGGTCCGTGCTCGTGCGTCCACAGCTCGCCGGTGGCAGGATGCAGCGCCGCACCCTGCACGTTGCGGTGGCCCAGGCTCCAGGTCTCGGGCAGCGCGCCGGCGCGGCCGACGAACGGGTTGTCCTTGGGCACCTGCCCGTCGGGCTCGATGCGCACGATCTTGCCGTGGTGGTTGTCGAGCGTCTGCGCGTCGTCCTTGCGTGCAAAGCGGTCGCCCAGCGTGAGAAACAGCTTGCCGTCGCGCGCGAACACCAGGCGGCCGCCGCAGTGCGCGCTGCTCGAATATTTGGGGCGCTGGCGGAAGATGGTGCGCACGTCGGTCAATCCGCCGTCGCTCAAGCGGGCGCGCGCCACCGCTGTGCTGTTGCCGCTCTCGCCGGTGCCGGCCGGCTCGGCAAAGCTGAAGTAGATGGTGTTGTTGTCGGCGAACCGGGGATCGAGCACCACGTCGTGCAGCCCGCACTGTCCACCGACCGATATGGCAGGCAAGCCGGCCAGCGGCGCCCCGAGCTTGCCATCCTTCTCGACGATGCGGATGCGGCCGGGCTTCTCGGTGACGAGCAAGCGGCCGTCGGGCAGGAAGGCGAGCGACCAGGGATTGACCAGGCCCTGCGCGACGGTGACCACCTTGATCGCATCGGCGGCAAACGACGGAACGGCCTGCAGCATGCAGGCGGCGACCAACAACGATCGAAGGGTGCTCATGCGCGCGATCATGCCGCGGACGCGCCGACCCTGTCGGTGGCCGGTGCTTGGGGTCCGTGTGTCAACGGACCCCTAAGCGGGTGCGAACACCGGCACCGGCGTGCCGTCGTCGCTGGCGATGAACCGCACCTGCACCGGCATGCCGATGCGCCACGGCCCTTGGCCCACCAGGTTGGTCAGCATCGTCGGCCCCTCGGCCAGCGTGACGTAGGCCAGCGTGTACGGCGGGTCGGTGCGCTGCATCGTGGAGTACGAGTAGACCGTGCCGCGGCCGCTGGCCGGCTTCCATTGCGTGTGGGCGCTCATGCAGTGCGGACACACCGCACGCGGGTACCAGTGGGTCTTGCCACAGTCGTTGCACCAGCGCAGCACGAAGCGGCCTTCTTTCGCGGCGGCCACGAACGCCTCGTTGTCGGGGCCGATGCCGGGCGAGGGCAGCGTGTGCGTCTTGCTCATCGGGGTCTCACCCGCGCTCCAGGATCAGCGTGGAGCTGGCGTGCCGGCTGCCCAGGTTGCCGCCGGTGCCTTGTGCGAGCGCGAGGGCGCAATTCTTCACCTGCACCGCCGGATGCGCCTCGCCGCGCAGCTGGCGCACCGCCTCGATCACCTTGGTGATGCCTCCGCGGTTGGCCGGGTGGTTGTTGCACAGCCCGCCGCCGTCGGTGTTGAACGGCAGCTTGCCGACACCGGAGATCAGGTTGCCGTCGGCGACGAAGCGGCCGCCCTCGCCCTTCTTGCAGAAACCCAGGTCCTCAAGCTGCAGCAGCACGGTGATCGTGAAGCTGTCGTAGATGCTGGCGTACTGGATGTCGGCCGGCTTCACGCCGGCCTCGGCGAACGCTGCCGCGCCCGACACCGCCGCACCGGTGGTGGTGAGATCCACATCACCGGCGCGCTGGCCGCGCACCGTCTCGCCGCTGCCGATCACCTTGACCACGGGCCGCTTCAGGCCGCGTGCGATCTCGGGGCGCGCCACGATCAATGCACCGCCGCCGTCGCTGACCACGCAGCAGTCGAGCCGGTGCAGCGGGTCGGAGATGACGGGCGAATCGAGCACGTCGCGCACGGTGACCACCTCGCGCAGCATCGCGTGCGGGTTGTGCTGCGCATGGTGCGACGCCGCCACCTTGATCCACGCTAGCTGCTCGCTCGTGGTGCCGAACTCGTGCATGTGGCGCATCGCGACCATGCCGTAGCCATTGACGGTGGTCAGGCCGTACGGCGCCTCCCAAGGCGCCTCGGGCGTGCCGGCACGCGTGCGCGGCACGGTGCCGCTGGAGCCTTCGCTGCGGGGCCGCCCGGCCAGCGTGATCAGCGCCACGCTGCAACGGCCGGCCGCGATGGCATCGCGCGCATGCGCCACCGCCGAGATGTACGACGTGCCGCCGAGGTCGGTGCTTTCGGTGTGGCGCACGCGCAGGTTCATGAAGTCGATGATCGACGTGGGCCCCATGCCGGGCGCGTCGCCCGAGCAGAAGTAGCCGTCGATGTCGCCCGGCTCCAAGCCGGCGTCGCGCAACGCGCCGGCCGCGCACTCGGCATGCAGCTGCGCCACGGTCTTGTCGGGTGCCTTGCGCGTCGGATGCTCGAACGCGCCGACGATGCAGGCCTTGGCGGAGCGGGCGTTCATGGGCTCAGCGTTCGTGCCGCAGCAGCGCCATGCCGACGCCGAGCGCCACCATCGTGGCGCCCGACACGCGCTGCAGCCACGCGCGCAGTCGGGCACCGGCGTGCCAGCGCGCCAGCGCGACCGATGCGCCGAGCACCACCGCCACGTCGGCCGCGGTGTTGAACGCGACGCAGATCGCGCCAAGCAGGATGAACTGCTGCACCGGCGGCAGCGCCGGGTCGATGAACTGCGGCAGGAAGGCGAGAAAGAAGATCGCCGTCTTCACGTTCAAGGCCTCGACCACCACGCCTTCGCCGAACGCGCGCCAGGTACCACGCGGGCGCAGCGGCGCTGCGGCAGGTGCCGCGGGACGCGCGAGCAGCGTGCGCATGCCGAGGTACACCAGATAGACGGCGCCGACGTAGCGCACGACGGTGAACGCGCCGGCCGATTGCATCAGCAGCGCCGACAACCCTGCCGCGGCGGCGGCCACATGCACCAGGCCACCGAGCGCAGTGCCGGCGGTGGATGCCAGCCCGTCGGCGCGGCCGCCGCTCACGGTGCGCGCCAGCACGTAGGCGATGCCGGGGCCCGGCGTGATGGCGAGGGCGAGCGCGGCGAGCAGGAACAGGCCGAACAGCGGCGCGGTGATCAGGTCCATCCGGTGAGTTGTTTGTAGAAGTAGGTGGTGGCGCAGGGTTCGCCGCCGGGCAGCAGAGCATAGCCGGGGATGCGGCCGCACTCGACCCAGCCGGCGCGTGTGTACAGCCGCTCGGCGGCGTCGGATGCGGTGTCGAGCACGAGCAAGGTCTTGCCCGCCTGCAGCGCCTGCTGTTCGGCGGCGCGCATCAGCGCCTCGCCCAGGCCCTGGCGGCGCGCACGCCGGTGCACCAGCATCTTGGCCACGTCACCACGGTGCGGCTGGTTCTCGGGCTGCGCGAGGATCACCTGCACGGTGCCTGCGATGAGGCCGCCCGCGTCCCGGCCAACGAGCACGATGCGCTCGCCATCGGCCGCCGACGCCAGCACGCCGCGCCAGAAGCGCTCGGCCTTGTCGTGCCCCAACGGCGCCATGAAGCTGACCGAAGCGCCGCCGGCCACGCAGTCGAGCAGGATCTCGGTCAGCGCCGGCAGCAATTCGGGAGCGTCGCCCGCTTCGACGCGTTCGATGCGCGGGACTTGGGTGGGCAGCATCGCAAACATCATCCAACAAAACCCGGATGCACCCGACGCCCGGCTGCGCGACCGGCGGCTTCAGCCGCGCCCAACGCGGATGCCAGAAGCGCCCGCGCGCCCGCTTCAAGGCAAATGGGTCGGCCGCCCAGGCTTGATTTTTGCCAAGGGCGAGCGTGGTGTGCACATGCGCAGACCACACCACAAAATGAGCGGTGCGGGTCTGCTGGTTGACATCATGGCCGCTGTGCGCAGCACGCCATCGTGGGCCGCGCGCAGCGCAGCGGGCGGGCTCATGCAACTCCGATCGCCGTTGGGCCGTGCCGCTTGGGCCGGGCTGTCTGTGCTCGGCCTGGTTTCTTGCGGTGGCGGCGACTCTGCCAACGCACCACCCGAGGCGGTGATCGTGTCACCCGCCGACGGGGTCACCTATCAGGCCGGCGACACCTTGGTGGTGGAACTGCGCGCATCGGACCCGCAGGACGGCCCGCTGCCGCCCGCCCGCATGAGCTGGTGGGTGGATTTCCATCACGACACACACACGCACCCGTTGGTCCTGCCCACCGCCGGCGCCGGCGGACGCGTGAACGTGCTGACGCGCGGCGAGACCTCGGACAACGTGTGGATCCGCGTCCATCTGCGCGCCACCGACAGTGCCGGCGTCAGCACGGAGGTCAGCCGCGACATCCAGCCTCGAAAGGCGCCGTTCACGCTTGCGTCGCAGCCCAGCGGCCTGGAGCTGACCCTCGACGGCCAGCCGGTCGCCGCGCCGCACACGGTGACCGGCGTGGTGGGCATCGAGCGCGACATCGGCGCGGCCGACCAGGTGTTCAACGGCCGCCGGTACCGGTTCAGCAACTGGAGCCACGGCGGTGCGGGTTTGCACACCATCGCGACGCCTGCCACGGCCACCACCTTCACCGCCGTGTTCATCGACGCCGGAGAGGCCGTCAATGCGCCGCCGGCCGTCGCCATCACGGCGCCTGCGAACAACAGCACCGGAAACCCAGGGACGCCGATCACGCTGTCGGCCACCGCGAGCGACAGCGACGGCACGGTGGCGAGCGTGCAGTTCTTCGACGGCGCCACGGCCGTGGGCGCGCCCGATACCACGGCGCCGTATTCGGTGCGTTGGACGCCTGCGACCACGGGCGTGTACCGCTTGACCGCACGGGCCACCGATGATCGCGGCGCCATCACGACCAGCGCGCCGGTCAGCGTGACCATCAACGTCTCGACATCCGACACACAACCGCCAACGGTGTCCATCGTCGAGCCGGCGCCATTCGCCGATGGGCTGACGGGCGTGGTCGCGCTTCGTGCCGATGCCACCGACAACGTCGGCGTGCAGCAGGTGGAGTTCCAGATCGACGGCGTGCCGCTGGTCACCGACAGTTCGGCGCCCTACGTCGCGAGTGTCGACACCAGCCTGCATGCCGCCGGCCAGCATGTGCTGCGCGTGCGCGCGCGCGACAGCGCGGGCAATCAATCGGAGTGGAGCAGCCTGCTCGTGCGTTTTGCCGGCACGCGCGAAGCGCCCGCCGGCATCACGCGCACGCCCAGCTGGCTGCGCGGCATCCGATCGGCCTCGGCGATCGCCGAGGCGCCCGACGGCCGATTGTTCATTGCCGAGCAGGAAGGCGCGGTCCGCGTCGTGTTGCCCGACGGCACGCTGGTCACGGCACCGCTGCTGAGGGTCGTGGCCGACTACACCAACGAGCGCGGCGTGCTCGGCGTGGCGGTGCACCCGCAGTTCGACAGCAACGGCTACATCTACATCTACTACACCACGCCGCAAGGCGGCGCGCACAACCGCATCAGCCGGTTCACCGTCAGCGGCAACACCGCCGCCAACGAAACGGTGCTGGCCGACCTGCCGACGCTGACCTCGGGCATCCACAACGGGGGCGCGATGCACTTTGGCGCCGATGGCAAGCTCTACGTGGCGGTGGGCGACAACCAGAGGGGAGCGACCGCGCAGGATCCGAGCTCACCGTTCGGCAAGCTGCTGCGCTTCAACGACGACGGCAGCATCCCCGACGACAACCCGTACTGCAACACGCAGGGCAACCTGGCGTGCGCGGCATGGGCGCATGGCCTGCGCAACCCGTTCACCTTTGCCGTGCAGCCGGGCACCGGCCGCATCCACATCAACGATGTGGGGCAAGGCGACTGGGAGGAGATCAACCTCGGCGCGCGCGGCGCCAACTACGGATGGCCGGCGACCGAAGGGCCCACCACCAACAGCGGCGTCACGGCACCGATCGTCGTCTATCCGCACGATCGAAGCGCCCCGCTCACCGCGGGCGACGGACCCGGCGGCTTCATCGTGGGCGCGTGCATCATCGGAGGCGGCTTCTATCCCGAGCAAGGCCCCTTCCCGGCGCCTTGGCGCGGCGGCTACTTCTTCACCGACTTCATCGCGGGCTTCGTCGCCTTCGTCGACGTGAACAACGGCAACGCCGTCTATTCGTTCGGCAGCGTGCCGGAACAGCCCACCGGCATGATCGTGACGCGCAAGGGCGAGCTGCTGGTGCTCCACCGCAGCAGCATCACCCGCTTCGCGGCCGAATGAGGCGGCAGCTGCAGCGCGGCTGCGGTGAGCGGCCGCGCCTCACTCGTCGAGAAAGCCCGCCTTGTAGAAGCTCCACACGGTGCCGTCGTGCAGGTAGAACGTGCCGTCGGCGCAGAAGTCCTTGCCGGGGAAGAACTCGCGCACGCTGCGCGGCAGCAGCCGCACGAGCTGCTCGTCGGACAGCAGCTCGAACTGTTCGGGCGTGATGGCGCGACCGACGCGCAGCTTCAGCTCACCGTTCATGGCCGAACGATTGTCGCCGAGCGCGTCACTGTCGCCGATGTGATTGTTGGGGCTGCGCGCGCGCCCTAGCATGGCTTGCATATCGACGAGCAACCGACCGGAGGCCGCATGGACTTCTCGCACTCACCCAAGGTGGTGGAACTGCAATCGCGCGTGATGGGCTTCGTGCGCGACAACGTGATCGAAGCCGAAGACGCGTTCAAGAAGGAGATGGACGCGCTGCGCGCCGCCGGCAATCCGTGGCAGCCGACGCAGACCATGGAAACCTTGAAGGAGAAGGCCAAGGCCGCCGGGCTGTGGAACATGTTCCTGCCCGACTCCAAGGTCGGCTTCGGCTTGAGCAACCTCGAGTACGCGCCGCTGTGCGAGATCATGGGCCGCTGGCCGCTTACCGCCGAGGCGATGAACTGCTCGGCACCTGACACCGGCAACATGGAGGTGCTGGAGCGCTACGGCACCGAGGAGCAGAAGGCGCGCTGGTTGAAGCCGCTGCTCGACGGCAAGATCCGCTCCGCGTTCGCGATGACGGAGCCCGCGGTGGCCTCGTCGGACGCCACACAGATCGAGTGCAGCATCCGGCGCGACGGCGATCACTACGTGATCAACGGCCGCAAGTGGTGGACCTCGGGCGCGCCCGATCCGCGCTGCGAGATCCTGATCCTGATGGGCAAGACCGATCCGGAGGCGGCGACGTACCGGCAGCAGTCGATGATCCTGGTGCCCAAGAACACGCCGGGCGTCAAGGTGGAGCGCGCGCTGAGCGTGTTCGGCTACGACCATGCGCCGCACGGCCATGCCGAGGTCACGTTCACCGATGTGCGCGTGCCGGCGAGCAACCTGCTGCTCGGCGAGGGCCGCGGCTTCGAGATCGCGCAGGGCCGGCTCGGGCCCGGGCGCATCCACCATTGCATGCGGCTGATCGGCATGGCCGAGCGCGCGCTCGAGCTGATGTGCCGCCGCGCGCTGGCGCGCAAGCCGTTCGGCAGAGCGCTGTCCGACCAGGGCGTCACGCGCGAGCGCATCGCCAACGCGCGCATCCTGATCGACCAGGCGCGTTTCCTCGTGCTCAACGCCGCCGACCGCATGGACAAGGTCGGCAACAAGCAGGCCAAGCGCGAGATCGCGATGATCAAGGTGGCCGCGCCCAACATGGCGTGCCAGGTGATCGACTGGGCGATGCAGGTGCACGGCGGTGCCGGCGTCAGCGACGACACGCCGCTGGCCCACATGTACGCCGGTGCGCGCACGATCCGCTTTGCCGACGGGCCCGACGAGGTGCACCGCAACCAGATCGCGAAGTTCGAGCTGGAGCAGTACCTGGACGCGAAACGTTGATGCACTCAACCGGCAACGGGTCGGTCGGATGAAGCCGACCCTTTCGGGTCGACGTCCTTTGCGGATTTCCGGAACGCGATGCTGTCGATGCCGTGCCGGTACATCTTGTCGTACAGCGTCTTGCGCGGGATGCCCAGGTGCTCGGCGGCCGCCAGCACGTTGCCATCGTGGTCGCGCAGCGCGCTTTCGATCAGGGTCCTTTCGATCTGCGCGAGCCGGTCGTTCAGGCTCGCGTGAGACGGCCGGGCTGCCGCCGGCAATCGCTCCAACCCGAGGCACCAGCGCTCGGCCAGGTTCCTCAGTTCCCTCACGTTGCCGGGCCAGGCGCGCTGCTGCCACTGCACCATGTCCGCCTGCGTCCATGCGGGCGGCTCGACCCCGTGACGCTGCGCGGCCTGCGCGACGAAGTGGCTGAACAGCAGCGGGATGTCGTCGGCGCGGCTGCGCAGCGGCGGCAGCCGCAACGTGACCACCTCGAGCCGGAAGTAGAGGTCCTCCCTGAAGGCGCCGCGGCGCGCGGCCTCGTGCAGATCGACCTTGGTTGCCGCGATGAAGCGGCAGCCGACGCCGATCGGCTCGTTGCTGCCCAGGCGTTCGATGCTGCGCTCCTGCAGGGTGCGAAGCAGCTTGGCCTGCAGCGACGGCGGCGTTGACTCGATCTCGTCGAGGAACACCGTGCCGTTGCGGGCGTGTTCGATCTTGCCGATGCGGCGCCGCGCGGCGCCGGTGAAGGCACCGCTCTCGTGCCCGAACATCTCGCTTTCGAAGATGCTCTCGGGCAGCGCACCGCAGTTGATCGCCACGAACGGATCCTTCGATCCTGAGGCGGTGTGTATGGCGCGTGCGACCACCTCCTTGCCGGTCCCGGTCTCGCCCAGAAGCAGCACGTCGACCCTCGACTGTCCCAACTCCGACACCAGACGTCGCAGCTCGCCCATGGCGGCGGAGTGACCCACCAGACCCCACTGGTGGCCCTGGTCGATCTGCCGGCGCAGCGCGAGGTTCTCGAGCATCAGCTTGCGCTGATCGACGGCCCGCCGCACGGTGGTCGCCAACTTGGTCGCGGAGAAGGGTTTCTCCAGGAAGTCGTGCGCGCCGTCGCGCATCGCCTGCACCGCCATGCCGATGTCGCCGTGCCCGGTGATCAGCACGACCGGTATCGCCGCGTCGTGGGCACGCACCGCGCGCTGAAGCTGCAGGCCGTCGCCCTGGACCAGGCGCACGTCGGACACCACGACCAACGGTTCCTCCGCGCGCTTCAATGCCTGCAGCACCTCGTCCATGCCCTGGAAGGCTCGCACCGTCCAGCCTGCCACCTCCAGGCCTTGCTTAAGGCTGTCGCGGACAGCCTCGTCGTCCTCGACGAGGAATACGTCGACGCTCATCCCGTCCCCTTGACGCTTGGCACCGGCCCGCTGCGGGGCAACGAGCGCATGCCGAGCGACCGCACGGCGCTCATCGTTGGGCCTCGGCCGTCTCGGGGACGCCGCTGCGCGCCCGGCCGGCGCCGGCGCGCTGAAGCTCGACGCGAAAGACCGCACCGCGCTCCTCGCCCTTGTGCGCACTGAGCTCGCCGCCCAGCTCGCGCACGATCATCTTGGACACTGCCAGCCCGAGGCCCAGCCCTTCGCCCGAGGGCTTGGTGGTAAAGAAGGGCTCGAACAGGTGCGCCATCGCCTCGTCGCTGAGCCCGGGCCCATGGTCGCGCACTTCGATCACCACTTTGTCGCCAACGCCTCGGGCCGATACCACAGGCGCTGCGCCGGCAGGCTGGGTGGGCTGCGCATCGAGCGCGTTGCGCAGCAGATTCAGCAGCACCTGCTCCAGCCGCACCGGCCGCGCCACCACCATCAGCTGCGGCGGCTCGACGCTGACGCTGATGGGCACGGCACGGTTCTGGGCGGCGCGCAGCAGCTGCAGCGCCGCATCGATCGTGCTGCGCACGTCCACGGCCGATGGCGGACCGGGTTGCTTGCGCGCGTACGACCGCAGGTGGCCAACGATCTGGCCCATGCGGTCGCACAGGCTGACGATACGGCGAAGATTGCCCGCCGCTGCCGCGTCCTGGCCGGACCCGAGGAACACCAGGGCGGTCTCGGCGAAGTTATGCATCGCGGTCAGCGGCTGGTTCAACTCATGCGAGATGGCCGCCGCCATCTGTCCCAGCACCGCGAGCTTGCCGGCCTGCACCGCGGAGTCGGTGGTCCGACGCAACATGACCGCGTTGCGCGCCTGCTCCTCGATCTGCTCGCGCAGCTGGCGGGTTCCGTCCTCGATGCGCCGGCGGATCTCGTGCTCGCGTTCGCGCAGATCGTGCTGGCGCGCGCGGCGCAGCGCCACCGCATGCAGCAGCAGCGCGCAGCCCATGCCGACGGACAGCACGAAGGCCGCCGAGACGGCCGCAAACGTTTGTGCCGTCGGCGTGTTCACGAAAGCGACGACACGCCAGCCTTTGTCGGCGATGTTCCTGGAGACCAGCTCGTGGTCTGCGCCGATCAGACGCTCGATCTCGCGCTCCTGCGCGGCAACCTGCAGCGGCGCCGCAGTGCCGGCCAGCAGCGGCTGCAGACCCTCGCCGTCGAACTGTCGGGTGTTCTTGATCGCCGCCCGTTGTTCGTCACTCAGCGGTGTGAGGCTGCGGTAGCGAAGCGCCCGGTCCGACGACAGGATCACGACGCCGTTGTCCTCCAGCACCAGCGTGGGCCAAGGGCCCGCGGCCAGAGATGCCTCGAATGCCGTGAGCGCGACCTTGACCGCCACCACGCCCAGCACGGCGCCATCCTGGCGCACCGCTGAGGCCAGAAAATAACCCGGCCTGCTTGTCGTCGCGCCGATGGCATAGAAGCGGCCGAATCCCGTCTTCAGCGCATCGATCACGTAGGGTCGGAACGCGTAGTTCTCCCCGACGAAAGAATCCGGGTCACCGGCGTTGCTGGAGGCGATCGTCAGGCCCGTGCGGTCGATCAGGTAGACCGCTTCGGCCCCCGACTGCGCCTGCACGTGGCGCAGGTACTGGTTGGCCCGCTCCAGGTGTTGCGCCACGCCGGCTTGCGTGAGGGCTGCGGCCAGGCGCGGGTCCATGCCCAGCACGCCCGGGAGCGCCTCGTGGCGCGACAGCTCGGTGTGCAGCGCGGCCGCCAGCACTTCCAGTCGCCCCGACCCGGCGGCGATCTCCTTGGCCGATTGCCAGCCGCGCACCTGGCCGTAGACCCAGGCCGCCAGTAACACCGACAGCACAAGCCACAGGAGCCACTGCCGCACCCCGAAGGACGGATGGCCCAGACGCTCGAGCCCACGAGCGACCCTGTTGCTGCTGCTCACGGCAAGTCTCCTCGCCGACGACTGTAGACCGTGTGCGTGCCGCGCCGGTCGATTCCGGAAGAGTCGAATCGAATGGCGAGCGGTTCTGGGAACGCGGAACGCGCGGGCCGGCGAACGCCGACGCCACGCAAGGGTTCACCGGGCCGAACAGGCGCTTCGACGCCTGTTGGATCAGGGTTTGCTCGCAGAGTATGGGGTCCGCGGCGCGGCTCGCGCGCATCGAGCGGACTGGCACGGCTCGTGCGATCTAGGCACGGCCCGCCGCTGGTGGCGGGAATCACTCAGAAGGAAACCACGTGACGCCATCAAACAAGTTCAGCGCGCAGCGCCGTTCCACCGTGTTGGGTCTCTCGTTGGCCACGGTGGGCTGGCCGGTTCGCGCGGATCCAAGCTTTCCGTCCAAGCCGATCCGGCTGGTGGTGCCCTTTGCGCCGGGCGGCACCACCGACATCATCGCGCGCATCGTTGCGCCGTTGATGTCCGCCGACATGGGCCAGCAGGTCATCGTCGACAACAAGGCGGGCGGCGGCGGCATCGTCGGCGCGATGGAAGTGGTTCGCGCTCCTTCCGACGGCTACACCTTGAGTGTGGCCACGGTCTCGACCACCGCGGCGAACCCGGCCATCAACCCGAAGATTCCCTACGACCCCAGCGTCGACTTTGTGCCGATCACCAACCTGGCGGCCACGCCGAACGTGCTGGCCGTGCATCCCTCGTTTCCGGCTCGAAAGTTCGAAGAACTGGTCACGCTGACGCGGGCGAATCCGGGCAAGTTCAGCTACGCGAGTTCAGGCACCGGCGGCATCGGCCACCTGCAGACCGAACTGCTCAAGAGCCTGACGGGGCTGTTCATCGTCCACGTGCCCTACCGAGGCGCAGGCCCAGCGCTCAACGACACAGTGGCCGGCCAGGTGCCGATCATCTTCGACAACCTGCCCTCGGCGCTGCCCTTCATCAAGTCAGGGCGCCTGCGCGCGCTCGCGGTGGCCGCGCCGCAGCGCGTGCCCGTACTGGCGGAGGTCCCCACGTTCAAGGAGTTGAAGCTCGAACCCGTCAACCGCATGGCCTTCTACGGCCTGCTGGCGCCCAAGGGCACGCCGCCGCTCGTCGTGGACCGGATTCACCGTGGCGCCAAAGCCGCGCTGGCCAGTGCCGACGTGAGAAAGCGCATCGAAGACACCGGCAGCCTCGTGATCGGCAACGCGCCGGCGCAGTTCGCGCAACAAATGAAGGAAGAGCTGGCCTTGTACCGCGACGTGGTGAAGCGCCAGTCTCTCAAGCTGGAGTCTTGATGGCGCAGGAAGCGGACCGGTGACCCGGGCTGGCCGCGCTGTGAGCGAGGACATCGAACCTCTGTATGCTGCGATGCAACAAAGGAGTATCGATGTCCCTCCACAACCTCACGAACTCGATTGACCAGGCGCTGACGGCGGCGGGCATCGACACCCGCACGGGCGCCGGCAACGCCGTGGTCGACACCATCCGCAAGGCACTCGAAGCGGCGCACATCGCCCAGCATTCCAGAAACGCAAGCGCCGACGCCAGCGCCAACGCCGGCGACGCCGACGTGATCGACGTGCAAGCGCAGGTGGTGGATGCCACGACCGACGACGAGCCCGTCGAGGTCAACCCGCCGTCGGTGTCAAGCGGACAGTTCCTGCGCTTCGAGCACTCGCACCCGCTCGGCCGCCGCGCCTACAAGCTCTATGTTCCGGCTACGTACGATGGCAGCGCGCCGCTGCCGTTGGTGGTGATGCTGCACGGCTGCAAGCAGGATCCCGACGATTTCGCCCTGGGCACGCGCATGAATCAAGTGGCCGCCGAGCAGGGCTTCCTCGTGGCCTACCCCGAGCAGACCCGGCGAGCGAACGGCTCAAACTGCTGGAACTGGTTCGAGCCGCAACACCAAGACCGCGCCGGCGCCGAGCCGTCCATCATCGCCGGCATCGTGCGCGAGATCGGCAGAGCCTACCGCGTCGACGAGCGCAGCGTCTTCGTGGCCGGCCTCTCGGCCGGCGCCGCGATGGCCGTGATCCTCGGTGCCACCCACCCCGACCTGTTCGCGGCCGTGGCAGCGCACTCCGGCTTGCCGCACGGGGCCGCGCACGACGTGGCGTCGGCGTTTGCCGCCATGCACGGCGCGCAGCCGGCCGCATCGCCCCTGCAGCCGCGAGCGCGGCGGACGCCTGAGTCATCGCGTGCGGTTCCGACCATCGTGTTGCACGGCACGGCCGATGCCACGGTGGTACCCAGCAACGGCGATGCGATCGTTCAGAAGGCGGCTGCAAAGCTGGCTTCCGAACGCGGGCCGCTGACCCGCCGCGTGGAGCCGCGCGTGACCAACGGTCGACTCTGCACGCGCATTGCGTACCTGGATCCCGATGGGTTGCCGGTCGTGGAGCAGTGGGTCGTGCAAGGCGGTGGGCACGGCTGGTTCGGCGGCAGCAACGCGGGATCCTTCGCCGAGCCGAATGGCCCCGACGCCTCGCGGGAAGTGCTGCGGTTCTTCATGTCGCACGTGAATCGCGAGGCCCGGTTGGAGACCAGCGTCACCTGAGCCCGCGCCCTTCGGGCCACGGGCAAGACTCGAGTCCGCTCATCCGCTCAGCGACGTCCTACAGCACCAAGAGCGCTGGACGACAGCGCGTGCAGAAGCCGTCCGATCGCCCGCACGATCGGTCGCCCGTACTGTGTGTCATCGCTGCGCGCTTCGATCGTTGTGCGCTGCCGATCCACCCGTTCACCAAAGGAGCACACATGAACTGGGACCGTGTTGAAGGTAACTGGAAGCTCGTGAAGGGCCGGCTCAAGGAGCAATGGGGCAAGCTGACCGATGACGACCTCGATGTCATCGCAGGCAAGCGCGATCAGCTCTCCGGCAAGATCCAGGAACGCTACGGGCTCGCGCGCGACGTCGCCGACAGCCAGATCAGCGACTGGGAGCGCGACGTCAAGGACGACGACTGGTTCGCCGCGAGCAACCGGCGCGTTTGATCTCGAGCGTGTCGCGTTGGCACAGCAGCCCGCGGCCATCCCGGCCGCGGGCCGCCATGAAGTCGCAGCGTCGCCGGCTTCAGTAGCCCGACAGCAGCGCCGCGCGGTCGGCGTGGAACGCCGCGTCGCCGAACAGCTCCTGCAGCACGCGCGCGCGCTTCATGAACATGCCGATCTCCAACTCGTCGGTCATGCCGATGCCGCCGTGCATCTGCACACCCTCCTGCACCGCGCGGTTGGCGGTGAGGCAGGCGCGCGCCTTGGCCTGCGCCACGCGCAGCGGCGCGTCGGCCGACGCAACGTCCAGCGCCTTCTGCGCCTGGCGCACGATCGCACGCGTGAGCTCCAGATCACAGAACAGCTCCGCGGCACGGTGCTGCAGCGCCTGGAACTCGCCGATCGCGCGGTCGAACTGCCTGCGTTGCTTCAGGTACTCGACGGTTCGTTCGAAGACCTCGTCGGCCAGGCCGAGCAGCTCGGAGGCAATCACCGCGCGGCCGACGTCGAGCACACCGTCGAGCAGCGCGGCGCCGTGCTCGATGGAGCCAATCTGCGCGTCGGCGCCCACGCGGGTGCCATCGAAGCGCAGACGCGCCGCGTTGTGCGCATCGACCATCAGCGTGCGCTCGATCGCCACGCCCGCCGTGTCGCGCGGCACCAGCAGCAGCACGGTGCCGGCGTCGGCGCGCGCGGCAACGATCCACGCGTCGGCCACGTGGCCGTCGATCACCAGCAGCTTGTCGCCATCGAGGCGCCAGCCTCCGCCGTCGCGTGCCGCGCGGGCAGCCAGCGCCTGTGGCTTGTGGCGCGGTTGTTCGTCGACCGCCAGCGTGACGATCGCCTGCGCCGCCGCGATGCGCGGCAGCCATTGCTTTTGCTGCGCCTCGGAGCCGGCCGTGTTCAGCAGCCACGCCGCCAGCACCGCGGTGGACAGGTACGGCGAGGCCGCCAGCGTGTGGCCGACCTGCTCGGCAATCAACCCGGCCTCGCACACGCCGAGACCGAGGCCGCCGTGCGCCTCGGGCACCAGCGTCGCGCTGTAGCCCTGATCGCCAAAGGCGCGCCACAGCGCCGCATCGTGCCCTTGCGCATCGCGCCGGTCGCGCAGCGCGCGCAGCTGCCACACCGGCGCACGTTCGGCCATAAAGTCCTGCGCGCTGTCGCGCAACATGCGCCGTTGTTCGTCGAGGATCCAGCTCATCTCAAGCTCCCGGCAAGCCGAGGATGCGCTTGCACACGACGTTGAGTTGCACCTCGCTCGTGCCGCCCTCGATCGAGTTGGCCTTGCTGCGCAGCCAGGTGCGCGCCGCCGTGCCGTGCAACGAGCGCTCGCCTTCCCACTCCAGCGTGTCGGCGCCGCCGACGGCCATCATCAGCTCCCAGCGTCGCTTGTTGAGCTCGGCGCCGTAGTACTTGAGCGCCGACGACAGCGCGGGGTGCGCCTCTTTCGCGCGCGCCTGCTCGCCGGCCATCTTGAGCCAGGCGCGAAACGCCGCCTCGTCGACCTCGAAACGCGCGATGTCGGCGCGCAGCATCGGGTCGTTCAGGCGCCCGTTGTCGTCACGACCCAGGCGCTCGGCCGCGTAGCGGCCCACCGGGCGCGGCGCCGCACGCTCGCCGATCGCGCTGATCATGTCGCGCTCGTGCGTCAGCAGGTACTTGGCGATGGTCCAGCCGGCGTTCAACTCGCCCACCAGGTTGGCGCGCGGCACCTTCACGTTGTCGAAGAAGGTCTCGCAGAACGGCGACTTGCCCGAGATCAGCATGATGGGCTTGGTGCTGACGCCGGGCGAGGTCATGTCGATCAGCAGGAAGCTGATGCCGGTGTGCTTCTTGGCCGTGTCGGTGCGCACCAGGCAGAAGATCCAGTCGGCCTCGTCGGCGTACGAGGTCCAGATCTTGTGTCCGGTGACGACGAAGTGGTCGTCGTGCACCTCGGCGCGCGTGGCCAGCGACGCGAGGTCGGAGCCGGCGTTGGGCTCCGAGTAGCCCTGGCACCAGCGGATCTCGCCGCGCGCGATCTGGCGCAGGTAATGGCGCTTCTGTTCCTCGCTGCCGTACTGCAGCAGTGCGGGGCCGAGCATCCAGATGCCAAAGCTCTGCAGCGGCACGCGGCACTTGAGCGCCGCCATCTCCTCGCGCAGCACCGCGGCCTGCGCATGCGTCAGGCTGCCGCCACCGTACTCGCGCGGCCACTGCGGCACCGTCCAGCCGCGCTCGGCCATGCGCTGCATCCACAGCTTCTGGGCCTCGCTCTGGAACTTGAAGCGCTTGCCGCCCCAGCAGATGTCGGCCTCGCTCGTGACCGGCTGGCGCATCTCGGGCGGGCAGTTGTCCTCGAGCCAGGCGCGTGTGTCGCGGCGAAACGCCTCGAGCGCGAGATCAGGGGCCGGCGCATCGACGCTCACGTGGTCTCCTTTCCATTCTGGCGGCCCATGACAGGCGCCGGGAACATACCGCCAACTCCAAAACGACACAAGGCGAGCGGCTCCCCGTGGCGCGCGGCTATGCTGCGCGCATGACTGCGTCCGAGCCCATCGTCGTCGCCGCGGCCGAGCCGCTGCCGGATTTCGAGACCCTGCCCGACTTGATCGCCGCGCACGCGCGGGTGCGACCCGACGCGACCGCACTGGTCTGCGGCGATGAGCGGCTCAGTTATGCCGCGCTCGACGCCGCGATGGACCGCGTGGCCGCCACGCTGCAGCGCGACGGGCTCGCGCCGCCCGACGCGATCGCGATCTGCGCCCATGCGAGCAACGCCTACCTCGTGCTGTTCATGGGCGCGTTGCGCGCCGGCGTCGCGGTGGCGCCGCTGGCGCCGAGCAGCACGCCGGCGCAGGTTGCCGGCATGACGGCCGACGCCGGAGCGCGTCATCTGTTCCTGGATGCCGTCAACGCGCAGGCCGTGCCGGCCGAGGTGAGCGGCGAGCGCGCGTTGCGCATCCGGCTCGACGACAGCGCGGGCGACCGCGCGCTGTCGTCATGGCTGGAGCCGCCGGGCACGCGCCCGACGCCGGTGGCCATCGACCCGGCATGGCCGTTCAACATCATCTATTCGTCGGGCACCACCGGCACGCCCAAGGGCATCGTGCAGCCGCACTCGATGCGCTGGGGCCAGGTGCGCCGTGCCGAGGCGGGCGGCTACGGGCCCGACACCGTCACGCTGATCGCCACACCGCTGTACTCCAACACCACGCTGGTGGTGGTGATCCCCACGCTGGCGCGCGGCGGTGCGGTGGTACTGCTTCCGAAGTTCGACTGCGCGCGTTACCTCGAGCTGGCACAAACACACCGCGCCACGCACACGATGCTGGTGCCGGTGCAGTACCAGCGGCTGATGGCATGGCCCGGCTTCGACCAGCACGACCTGTCGAGCTTCAGGTTCAAGGCCTGCACCAGTGCGCCGTTTCGCGCCGAGCTCAAGGCCGAGGTGCTGCGCCGCTGGCCGGGCGGGCTCACCGAGTACTACGGCATGACCGAAGGCGGCGGCAGCACCATCCTGTATTGCCACCTGCATCCGACCAAGCTGCACACCGTGGGCCAACCCGCCGAAGGCCACGACCTCCGGCTGATCGACGAACAAGGCCGCGAACTCCCCAAGGGCCCCGATGCGGTGGGCGAAGTGGTGGGCCGCTCGTCGAGCATGATGCTCGGTTATCACAACCAGCCCGCCAAGTCGCGCGAGGCCGAGTGGTTCGACGCGGCGGGCCGGCGCTACATCCGCACCGGCGACGTCGGCCGCTTCGACGAAGACGGCTTCCTGATCCTGATGGACCGCCGCAAGGACATGATCATCTCCGGCGGCTTCAACATCTACCCGAGCGACCTCGAGGCCGAGCTGCGGCGGCACCCGGCGGTGGCGGACGTGGCGGTGGTCGGCGTGCCGAGCGAGTCATGGGGCGAGACGCCGGTGGCGTTTGTCGTGCGCCGCGACGGCAGCCGCGACACGGCCGATGCGATCAGAGGCTGGCTCAACGAGCGTGTCGGCAAGACGCAGAGACTGGCGGATCTGAGATGGGTCGACGAGCTGCCGCGCAGCGCGATCGGCAAGGTGCTCAAGCGCGAGCTGCGCGAGCGCTATCGCGCCTGAGCCCGCGCGTGCGATAGACGCACCGGAGCGCTATCCTCTCCGGGTTTGTGGGAACGCCGATTGCTCGGGCGCTCGGACGCAAGACGCGGCGCTCGGCCGTCCGAGCAGCGGTCTCACGAGATGCCCGCCATGCCCATCACCCGCCCCGCGCACCCCGTCGTCATGGCCGTGCCGCCGGGGTGGCACCCTGCACGGGCCACTCGCGAGGTGGCGCGCGGTCCGCTGGTGGTTTGATGACCAAGCCTCGCGTCCGCCTCGGTCGACCCTACCCGCTCGGCGCCACCTGGGACGGCGGCGGCGTCAATTTTGCGCTGCATGCCGGTGCGGCCGAGCAGGTGACGCTGTGCCTGTTCGATGCCGATGGCGGCAACGAGCGCCGCCTGCCGCTGGCACGCCACCGCCACCGTGTGTGGTACGGCTACGTCCCCGACATCGGTCCGGGCACCTTGTACGGCTATCGCGTGCACGGCCCGTACGATCCCGGTGCCGGCCTGCGCTGCAATCCGCACAAGCTGCTGCTCGATCCGTACGCCCGCGCGATCCACGGCGCGCCGCGCTGGGGCCCGCCGCTGTACGGCTACGTGCTCGGCGAGGAGGCCGAGGACCTTCGTGCAGCCTGCAAGACAACGCCGCCGCGATGCCCAAGGGCGTGGTGATCGACGATGCGTTCGACTGGGGCGACAGCGCCGCGCCGCGCACGCCCTGGCACACGACGGTGTTCTACGAGGTCCACGTCAAGGGGTTCACGATGCGACACCCCGCGGTGCCCGAAGCACTGCGCGGCACCTACCTGGGGCTAGCCTCGCCGCCGGCGATCACGCACCTGCGGCGCCTGGGCGTCACCGCCGTCGAGCTGCTGCCGGTGCATGCCTTCGTCGACGACCATCGCCTGCACGATCTCGGGCTTCGCAACTACTGGGGCTACAACACGCTCGGCTTTCTCGCGCCCGAGCCGCGTTATGCGAGCGACGGCTCGCCGGGTGCCGCGGTGCGCGAGTTCAAGCAGATGGTCAAGGCGCTGCATGAAGCCGGCATCGAGGTGATCCTCGACGTGGTCTACAACCACACATGCGAAGGCAACCACCTGGGTGCAACGCTGAGCTGCAAAGGCATCGAACACAGCGCGTACTACCGCCTGAGCCCGCACGATCCGCGCTACACCGTCGATTACACGGGCACCGGCAATTCGCTCGACACCACCAGCCCGACGGCACTGAGGCTCATCATGGACAGCCTGCGCTACTGGGCCAGCGAGATGCACGTGGACGGCTTTCGGTTCGACCTCGCGGTGACGCTCGGCCGCGGACCGGAGGCCTTCAACGCCCACAGCGGCTTCTTCGGCGCGATCGCGCAGGAGCCGGCGCTGTTCGACTGCAAGCTGATCGCCGAGCCGTGGGACCTCGGGCCCGACGGCTATCGGGTCGGCGGCTTTCCGCAAGGATGGGCCGAGTGGAACGGCGTGTACCGCGACACGGTGCGCGGCTTCTGGTGCCAGCGCGAGACGCCGCTGGCGCACCTGGTGGAACGGCTGGCCGGCTCGGCGAGCTTGTTCCAGAGCTCGGGGCGCGCACCGACCGACAGCGTCAACATCGTGACCGTGCACGACGGCTTCACGCTGCACGACCTGGTCTCCTACAACCTCAAGCACAACGAAGCCAACGGCGAGGACAACCGCGACGGCGAGAACCACAACCGCGGGTGGAATTGCGGGTTCGAGGGCGAGACGGCCGACGAGCTGGTCAACGCCCAGCGCGAACGCCTGAAGCGCAACCTGCTGGCCACGCTGTTCTGCTCGCAGGGCACGCCGCTGCTGCTGGGCGGCGACGAGATCGGCCGCACGCAGCGCGGCAACAACAACGGCTACTGCCAGGACAACGAAATCGCGTGGCTCGACTGGTCGATGACGCCGGCGCGCGAGCGCCTGCTCGGGTTCGTCGAGCGGCTCGCGGCGTTGCGGCGCACGCTGCCGGCGCTGCGCCGCGCGAGCTGGTTCAACGGACCCGGCCCCGACGGCGTGCGCGACATCGTGTGGCGGCATCCCGACGGCAGCGAAGTCGACGGCGAGCGCTGGCACGAGACGGCCTGCGTCGGCGTGCTGCTCGACGGCCGCGCCAATCCCGAGCCCGACGACGATGCCGAAACGCCGCTGATCGGCGACCACGTGCTGCTGATCGTCAACGGCGGCGACGAACCCGTCGATTTCACGCTGCCGGACGGCGCGTGGGCGCCGCGCATCGACACCTGCACGTTCAACGGCTTTCCTGCGCACGAGGTGCCCTTGCAGGCGCGCACGATGATCAGCGGGCGTTCGATCGTTCTGCTGACGCATCCGGTGGACAACGCCACGTGAAGCGCCGCCACACCATGCGCTGGGGCGCCATGCTGCACGGCGACGCCGCCGACTTCAGGCTGTGGGCGCCGGCCGCCGCGCGCGTCGAGCTCAGTCTCGACGGCCAGCTGCTGGCGGCGCAGCGCCGCGACGAGGGCTGGTGGGACGTCCGCATCGCCGGCGCGCGCGCCGGTCAACGCTACCGCTGGCGCATCGACGATCGGCTCGACGTGCCCGATCCGGCCTCGCGCTGGAATCCCGATGGACCGCATGGCGATTCGGTGCTGATCGACCCGAGTGCGTTCGAGTGGGGTGACGCGGCCTGGCACGGCCGTCCGTGGCACGAGGTGGTGCTCTATGAACTGCACATCGGCTGCTTCACCGAGGCCGGCACCTGGGATGCGGCGCGCCTGCGGCTGCCCGCGCTGCGCGAGCTCGGCATCACCGCGCTGCAGGTGATGCCGGTGGCCGACTGGCCGGGGCGCTTCGGCTGGGGCTACGACGGCGTGCTGCCGTTCGCGCCGTACCACGGCTACGGCGAGCCCGCGGCATTCAAGCGCTTCATCGACGCGGCGCACGGCCTCGGCCTGATGGTGCTGCTCGACGTGGTCGACAACCACTTCGGGCCGGACGGCAACTACCTGCACGCGTATGCACCGGGCTTCTTCACCGAGCGGCATCGCACCGCCTGGGGCGCAGCGATCGACTTCAGCGACGGCAGCGTGCGCGACTTTTACCTGCAGCATGCGCTGTACTGGCTGAACGAATACCACCTCGACGGCCTGCGCTTCGACGCCGTGCACGCGATTCGCGACGATCGCCGCCCCGACATCGTCGAGCAGATCTCGCAGCACGTGCGCGCCGGCTGCGCCGGGCGGCACGTCCACCTCGTGCTGGAGAACGACAGCAACGACCGCAGTCGGCTGGGCGCACCGGGCACTCCCGGTCGCTTCGACGGCCAGTGGAACGGCGACGTGCACCATGCGCTGCACGTGCTGTTGACCGGCGAGCGCGACGGCTACTACGCCGAGTTCGACCAGCCGATCGAGCAGTTGGCGCAGAGCCTGACGCGCGGCTTCGCGCGCGAGGGTGGGCCGCACAACGTTCCCGGCGCGCCGCCGCGGCGCCCGGCGCAGGGACGTGCACCGCTGTCGGCCACGGTCAACTTCCTGCAAAACCACGATCAGATCGGCAACCGCGCCTTCGGCGAGCGTTTGACGACGCTGGCCGCGCCCGCGGCGCTGCAGCTGGCGGCGGCGATCGTGCTGCTGGCGCCATCACCGCCGATGCTGTTCATGGGCGAGGAGGACGGCGCCACGGTGCCCTTCCTGTATTTCGCCGACTGGGACGGCGAGCTGCGCGACGCCGTGCGCCGCGGCCGCGTCGACGAGTTCGCTCACTTTCCGCGTTATGCCGAGGCGGCCCGCGCGGGACGGCTGCCCGATCCGTGCAGCGCCGAGACCGTCGAACGGTGCCGCCTGCGGCCCGGGCCCGACGTTGACGCGTGGCGCGCGCGCTACCGCACGCTGCTCGCGCGGCGGGCGTCGCACCTGCGGCCTCGCCTGCCCGACCTGCTCGGCGACGGCCACGACGCCGTGGTGCACGGACCGCTGCTGCAGCTGCGCTGGCGTTTCGGCGGGGCACGGCCCGGTGTCTGGGCCGTGCAGGTCAACCTCGGGCCCGACGCCGTGGCCGCCGACGCGCTGCCCGGCGAGTGCGTGCACGCGGAAGGCGTCGCGCACGGCGCCACGCTGGCGCCCTGGTCGGGCCGCTGGCACTGGAGCGACGGCCGATGAGCGACGAGCTGCAGCCGCCGCCAGCCAGCGCCGACATCCCGCGCGCAACGTACCGACTGCAGCTGCACGCCGGCTTCGACCTGCGGGCGGCGCAGCGGCGCATCGGGCACCTGCACCGGCTCGGCATCAGCCATCTCTACGCGTCGCCGGTGCTGGCGGCACGGCGCGGCAGCCTGCATGGTTACGACGGCGTCGATCCCGGGCGGCTCAATCCGGAACTGGGCGACGACGACGCCTTCGCCGAACTGAGCGGCGCGCTGCGCGCCGCCGGCATCGGCCTGTTGCTGGACATCGTCCCCAACCATCTGGCGGTTCTCGCCGCCAACAACGAGTGGTGGCTCGACGTGCTGGCCAACGGCCCGGCCGCCGAGCACGCCGCTTTCTTCGACATCGAGTGGACACCGCCGCAGCACGAGCTGCGCGGCAAGGTGCTGCTGCCCGTGCTCGGACAGCCGTACGGCCATGCGCTGGAAGCCGGCGAGATCGTTCCGGCCTTCGATGCGGCGCGCGGCGCGATGGTGTTGCGCTATTTCGAGCACGTCTTCCCGATCGACATGGCCGACCATGCCGCGCTGCTGAACGCCGTGCCGCTGCCCGACGACGCCACCGAGGCCGATCGCGCGCGTGTGGCATCGATCGCCCAAGGCTGCGCCGCGCTGCCGGCCCGCGACACCGCCGATGCTGTGCAGCGCGCCACGCGGCAGCGCGAGGTGGTCGCGTTTGCCGCCGCGCTGGGCGAGCTTCACGCCCGCGGCGGCTGGGCGGCGCGCTGGCTCGATGGTTGCGCCGAAGCCTTGCGCGGGCGCTCCGACGAGCCCGCCAGCTGGGACCGGCTCGATGCCCTGCTGCAACGCCAGGCCTATCGCCTCGCGCACTGGCGCGCCGCGGGCGACGAGCTCAACTACCGGCGCTTCTTCGATGTCGATGCGCTCGCCGGGCTGCGCATCGAGCAGCCCGAGGTGTTCGAGGCGGTGCACCGCCGCATCCTCGACTGGGCGGCCGACGGCCGCGTGCAGGCGCTGCGCATCGACCACCCGGACGGCATGGCCGATCCGCAGGCCTACTTTCAGCGGCTGCAGCAGCGCGTGGCGCAGGCGCGCGGCGACGCGAACCGGGCCGTCTGGATCGTGGCGGAGAAGATCCTCGGCGACGAAGAACCCTGGCCCGAGCACTGGGCCGTGCACGGCGACACCGGCTATCGTTTCGCCAACCAGGCCATCGGGCTGTTCGTCGACGGCAGCCACGAGGCCGAGTTCGATGCGCTGTACGCCGGCTTCGTCGGACGCGCGATCGACTACGGCGCCGAGCTCGACGCCGCCAAGCGGACCATCATGGCGATTCCGCTGGCGGCCGACCTGCGGCTGCTGACCGAACTCGCGCACGACCTTGCACTCGGCCACCGGCACAGCCGTGACTTCACGCGGCCCGCGCTGCGGGCGGCGATCGTCGAGTTCACCGCGGCGCTCGACGTCTACCGCACGTACGTCACCGAGCGCGGCGTGACGCCGGCCGACCGGGCACGCATCGAGCGCTGCGCCGCCGCCGCGCGCAGCGGCTGCCGCCCTTCGCAGCAGGTGCTCGTCGACTTCATCCGCGGCCTGCTGCTCGAACCGCTGGAAGGCGCGGCGCGGCGCGCCTGCCAGCTGCGCTTTGTGCGGCGCTTGCAGCAGTTCACCGCGCCGGTGATGGCCAAGGCGATGGAGGACACCGCCTTCTACCGCTATCACCGGCTGGTGGCGCTCAACGACGTCGGCGGGGAGCCGCGTCGCTTCGGCCACGACGCCGACGAGTTCCATGCCGCCAATCGTGTGCGCCTGCAACGCACACCGCACACCATGCTAAGCAGCTCCACCCACGACAGCAAGCGCTCGGAGGATGTGCGGGCCCGGCTGGCGGTGCTCTCCGAGATGCCTGCGGCCTGGGGTGACGCGCTGCGCCACTGGCACGAACTGGCGTGTACACAATGGCGCATCGCCAGCGTCGATCCGACGCCGGAACGCAACGACGAGATGCTGCTGTTCCAGACGCTGGTGGGCATCTGGCCCGCCGGTGCGGACGGCGATGCAGCCGGGTTCGACACGCTGCGCGAGCGTGTGGTCGCCTACATGCTGAAAGCGGTGCGCGAGGCCAAGCAGCACAGCAGCTGGCTCGATGCCGACACGGTGTACGAACAAGGCCTGCAGCGGGCGGTGGAGGTGCTGCTGGCCCGGTTGGAGCCCAATCCCCTGCTGACCGACCTGCGCGGCTTCGTCGAGCGGCTGGCGCCGTTCGGCTGCGTCAACAGCCTCGCGCTGGTCGCACTGAAGCTCACGTCTCCGGGCGTTCCCGATCTCTATCAGGGCCAGGAGGATTGGCAACACGCCCTGGTCGACCCCGACAACCGGCGGCCGGTCGACTGGGATCGATTGGCCGCGCGGCTCGAGCAGGCCGACGCGCTCGATGCGACCGCGCTGGCGTCGCAGCCGCTGGCCGGCGGCCTGCACAAGTTGTTCGTCACGGCACGGCTGCTGCGCTGGCGCCGCACGATGGCCGCGCTGCTGCGCGACGGCGACTACCTGCCGCTCGCGGTGCAGGGGCCGCGCGCGACGCACATCGTGGCCTTTCTGCGCCGCCATGCCGACGATGCCTGCCTGACGATCGTGCCGCGCCTCGTCTGGCAAGCCTGCCAAGGGGCGATCGATGCGCTCAACGATGGCAGCTGCTGGGCGGGCACGCGAGTGCTCTTGCCGGCCGACGCGCCACGCCGCTGGCACCACCTGCTGACCGACCGCGAGCTCGGTGCCGACGGCGGGATCGCGGTGAATGCCGTGCTGCAGGAGCCGTGTGTCGCCGTGTTGCAGGCCTGCCGTTGAACGCCGTGACGCAACGCACGCCGGCCGGCAGAACGATGCATTCGGATGGACCTGCCGCGCGTTGAACCGCCAGGCGGCAGGCACGATCGAGATCGGCCATCGCCCGCGTCGTTCCTTCTGTTGCAGTCGCCGCTCGTGCAGTCTTCGAGTTCGCTCTCCGCCCCCGCTTCCATCCCCCAGCTCTACGCCAGCCTGTGGCGCCATGCCGGCGGCGCACGGGCGCGCCTGCTCGGCGCGGCGGCACTGCTGATCGCCTCGCAGCTCGTCAAGCTGATGGCACCGTGGGCCGCGGCGCGTGCCATCGACACGCTGCAGCAAGGCGGCGCCGCCGCGCTGTCGCAGGCTGGTTTGTGGGTCGGAGCCATCGTGCTGATCTCGCTTTGCACCTGGACCTTGCACGGGCCCGGCCGCGTGCTGGAGCGCCACGTCGGCGTGCGCGTGCGTCAGCAGCTCGCGCAGGCGCTGCACGCGCGGCTGGCCGAGGCGCCGCTGCAGTGGCATGAACGCCACCACTCGGGCGAGCTGCAGCAGCGCGTGTCGCAGAGCACGCATGCGCTGCAGAACTTCGCGCAGAGCCAGTTCATCTACCTGCAAAGCGCCGTCAACTTCCTCGGCCCGCTGCTGGCGCTGTGGCTGCTGGCCCCGTGGCTGTCGATGGTGGCTGGCGCCGGCTACCTGATGGTGATCGGCGTCATCGTGCGCTGCGACGTGTCGATGATGAAGCTGTCGGCGCGCGAGAACCAGGCCGAGCGCCGCTACGCCGCCGGGCTGCTCGACGTGCTGGGCCACATCGGCACCGTGACGTCGTTGCGGCTGCAACCGTCGACGCAGCGCCTGCTGGCGCGCCGGCTCGACGCGGTGTTTGAGCCGCTCAAGCGCATGATCGTGCTCAACGAGGTGAAGTGGTGCGCGGTCGACCTGCTCGGCGTCTGCCTCACCTGGGGACTGGTCGCGAGCTATGTGTGGCACAGCGGCAGCACGCACGGCACGGTGATGCTCGGCACGTTGTTCATGGTGTATCAGTACGCGCAGCAGGCCGCCGGCGTGATCGGCTCGATGGCTGGCAACCTGCAGGGCTTGGCGCGCAACCGCACCGACTACGCGAGCGCGCAGCCGATCTGGCTGGCGCCGCAGCGGCCCGCCGCAACAGGCCGGATCAGCGACATGTGGCAGACATTGGACATCCACGGCCTGAACCACGCGCCGGCGCATCTCGAGGAGGCGGCATCAACCGCCGAGCGCGACAGCTCGCGCGGGCGGCTGCACGACGTGTCGCTGCGGCTCCGGCGCGGCGAGCGCATTGCGATCGTCGGGCCCAGCGGCGCGGGCAAGAGCACGCTGATGCGTGTGCTGGCGGGCCTGTACGAGCCGCGTGCCGCGCACGTCGCCGTCGACGGCGTGCACCAGCCGGGTTTGCGCCACCTCGGCGCGATCGCCACGCTGATCCCCCAGGAGCCCGAGGTCTTCGAAGCCACGGTGCGCGAGAACATCGTGTTCGACGCCACACCCGAAGCCGGCGCGCTCGAGCGCGCGATCGGCGTCAGCGCGTTCGACGAGGTGCTGGTCACATTGCCGGAAGGCCTGGACACCCCGATCAGCGAAGCCGGCTCCAACCTGTCGGGCGGGCAGCGCCAGCGTCTGTGCCTGGCGCGCGGCGTGCTGATGGCTCGCGACAGGTCGCTGCTGCTGCTCGACGAACCGACCAGCGCACTCGACCCGATGACCGAATCGTTCGTGGTGCAGCGGCTGTGCGCGCATTTTGCCGGCGCCTGCATCGTGGCCAGCGTGCACCGCATGAGCCTGCTCAGGCACTTTGACCGCGTGGTGCTGCTGGTGGGCGGCCGTGTGGTCGACAGCGGAACGGCCGCCGAGCTGGCCGGGCGGCAACCGCTGTTTGCGCACATGCTCGAGAGCCAGGCGGTGGGTATGGCGACGGCCTGAAAGAGCCAGGCAGAATCCGCGGCTGGCGACGTCGCAACCGATGAGCAAGCGCAGCGCAGGCCTCCTGCCGTATCGACGCCATGGCGGCGACTGGCAGGTGCTGCTGGTTCACCCCGGTGGCCCGTTCTGGGCGCGCAAGGACCTTGGAGCGTGGTCGATCGCCAAGGGCGAGTACCTGCCGCCGGAGCCGCCGCTCGAAGCCGCCGTGCGCGAGTTCGAGGAAGAGACCGGCCACCGGCTGCCGGGCCCGTTCATCACGCTGCAGCCGGTGCGGCTCAAGAGCGGCAAGGTGATCGACGCATGGGCGACACAGGCCGACTGGAATCTCTCGAGCTTTCGCTCCAACACCTTCGAGGTCGTCGACGCCAAGGGCGTCGTGCGGCGCTATCCCGAGGTGGATCGCATCGAGTGGTTCGGCATCGACCAGGCGGCGCAGAAGATCAACGCCGGCCAGGTGCCCTTGTTGATGCAACTGCAGGCCCTGCTGGCGAGCGCTTGAGCCTGCACCACGGGCCACCGCCGCGGACACGCCACCGGGCCTGGGCATCGGCCCCATGGCCGGGCCCGGTGCGGCGGCATCGACCTCGCCGGGTGGGGCAAATGCGCTGTTCCTGTCGGCAAAAGCCTGCCATCGTGCGTCGCCATGGGAAGTTACGAGCAGTTCATCGGCACGCGGCCGGTCGCGCCGCAACACGCATTTGACGAAGCGGCACTGGCGAGCCACCTGCGCGATCGCATCGACGGCTTCGGCGACGGCCTCAAGGTCGAGCAGTTCAAGGGCGGTCAGTCCAACCCAACCTTCAAGCTGACCACGGCGAGCGGCCGATGCTACGTGCTGCGCCGCAAGCCGCCGGGCCAGCTGCTGCCGTCGGCCCACGCGGTCGACCGCGAGTTCCGTGTCATCAGCGCGCTCGCCGGCACCGACGTCCCGGTGCCGCGCACGCACCTGCTGTGCGAGGACCCGTCGGTGATCGGCACCGCGTTCTATGTGATGGACTGTGTCGACGGCCGCGTGCTGTGGGATCCGCGTCTGCCCGATCTCACGCCCGAGCAGCGGCGCGCGCACTACGCCGAGCTGGGGCGCGTGATCGCGGCGTTGCACAAGGTGGATCCGGCCGCGGTGGGGCTGGCGGATTACGGCCGGCCCGGCAACTACATCGCACGGCAGGTGGCGCGCTGGACGCAGCAGTACAAAGCCGCCGAGACCGAGACCATCGAGGCGGTGGACCGCCTGATCGACTGGCTGCCCGCGCGCATCCCGCCCGGCGACGAAACCGCCATCGTGCACGGCGACTACCGCTTCGACAACGTGATCTTTCACCCCACCGAGCCGCGCATCGTCGCGGTGCTCGATTGGGAGCTGTCCACGCTGGGCCATCCGCTGGTGGACTTTGCGTACCACTGCATGACCTGGCGCATGCCCGCCGCCGAGGGCTCGCGCGGCCTGGCCGGCGTGGACCTGGCGGCGCTCGGCATCCCGAGCGAGCGCGAATACCTCGCGAGTTACCTGGAGGCCACCGGCCACACGCAACCGGTGAGCGACGCGCACTGGAACTACTACATGGTGTTCAACATGTTCCGGCTGGTCGGCATCCTGCAGGGCATCATGAAGCGGGCGCTGCAGGGCAATGCCTCCAACGCGCAGGCGCTGCAGGCCGGACGCCGCGCGCGACCCCTGGCCGAGCAGGCCTGGGCGCTGGCGCAACAATCACAGACTTGAGCAAAGGCGGTCTCCATGGAGATGAACGGCAAGGTCATCGTCGTCACCGGCGGCGCATCGGGCATCGGTGCGGCGCTGGTGCGCCGCTTTGCGCGCGCGGGCGCTGCAGGCCTCGTGGTGGCTGATCTGAACTTCGAGGCCGCACAGGCGCTGGCACACGAGGTCCAGGGCCTGGCGCTGCGCATCGACGTATCGAACGAGGCCGACGTCGGAGCCCTGATCGAAGAGGCCACGCGGCACTTCGGCCGCGTCGACGTGTTGTGCTCCAACGCCGGCATCGCGCTCGGTGGCGGTGTCGATGCGCCCAACGCCGACTGGCAGCGCAGCTGGGAGGTGAACCTGATGGCGCACGTGTACGGCGCTCGCGCCGTGCTGCCGCAGATGCTGGAGCGCGGCGAGGGCTATCTGCTGCAGACCGCATCGGCGGCCGGGTTGCTGTCGCACCCGGAATCGGCGCTCTATGCGGTGACCAAACACGCGGCGGTGTCGTTCGCCGAATGGCTGAGCATCCAATACGGCGATCGCGGCATCCGCGTGAGCTGCCTGTGCCCACAGGGCGTGCGCACGCCGATGCTGATGGGCCCCGAAGGCGGCCGCAAGAGCTTTCTGCTCGAAGGCTCGGTGAGCGCCGAGCAGGTGGCCGATGACGTGATCGCGGCCATGCGCGAGGAGCGCTTCCTCGTGCTGCCGCATCCGGAGGTGCATGACTACATGCAGCGCAAGGCGGCCGATGTCGGTCGTTGGCTCGGCGGCATGCGCCGCTTGCGTGCCAAGGCGTCGGCCCTCCGCGAGGGCAAGGCCTGAGCTCCACGTGAGTCGGCACCGGCGTGCAGCCCGCGCGGTCTCGGCGGGTGGCATGGCCACGCGGCGCCGGCGAGATGCCCGGCGCGGTGGGTCCCGGCCTGCCTCAGCGGCTGCCGCCCACGACGTTTCATGACGCCGCCGCGCCACATCCTGCCGGCGATCGCGTTGTCGCAGCTGGCCGCCACGTCGCTGTGGTTCGCGATCAACGCGGTGATGCCCGATCTGCAGCGCGATGCCGCGTTGCCGCCCGATGCGGTGGGCTGGCTGACCGCGGCGGTGCAGCTGGGCTTCATCGTGGGCACGCTGGCGTTCGCGCTGCTTGCGGTGGCCGATCGCTTCTCGCCGCGACAGGTCTTTCTGGCCTGTTCTCTGCTCGGTGCGGCGCTCGCCGCAGCGACTGCGTGGCTGCCGCCTCAGCTGTCGGTGCTGCTGGTGCTGCGCTTCGCCACCGGCATTTGCCTCGCGGGCATCTATCCGGTCGGCATGAAGATCGCGGCCGGCTGGTATGCACAAGGTCTGGGCTGGGCGCTCGGCGTGCTGGTGGGTGCGCTCGTGCTCGGCACCGCACTGCCCTACGGCCTGCGCGCGCTCGGTGCCCACTGGCCCTGGCAGGCGGTGATGGCCTCGGTCGGCGCCATCGCCGCGTCCGGCGGCGTGCTGATGGCGCTGGCCGTGCCTGACGGCCCGCACCTCGCGCCGCGCACGGCGCACACCACCTGGAGTCCCGGCGCGCTGGCCGTCATCTGGCACGACCGCCGGCTGCGCGCGTCGGTGCTCGGCTACTTTGGCCACATGGGCGAGCTGTACGCGCTGATCGTGCTGCTGCCGGCGATCATCGGACAGCGCATCGCCGACCCTGCCGGCGCATCGTGGTGGGCTTTCGCGGCGATTGCCGCCGGCACGGTCGGCTGCGTGGGTGGCGGCGTGTGGGCGCGGCGCTTCGGCGGTGCGCGCGTCGCGGCACTGCAGCTGGCGTGCAGCGGAGCCTGCGCACTGGTGGCACCGTGGATGCTCGACGCAGCGCTGCTGCCATGGGCCGTGTGGCTTCTGCTGTGGGGCCTCACGGTGTCGGGCGACTCGCCGCAGTTCAGCGCGCTCACTGCCACCAATGCACCGCGTGCGCTGGTGGGCAGCGTGCTCACGCTGGTGAACAGCATCGGCTTCGCGATCTCCACCGCCACCATCGTGCTGTTCGTGCACCTGGCCGGCCTGTGGCCGCTGCAGCTGGTGCTGCCGTGGCTGGCCGTGGGGCCGGTCATCGGCGTGTGGTGCCTGCGGCCGCTGTGGCGATGAGCGGGCCGGTGACTCCACCGCGCCACCGGCCGCAAGACAAAAGGTGAATACCGCACAAATCCAGCCCCCATTTCCTCACCACTTCGATGGATCCCGCGGGTCTACCGTGGCGGCGCGCGCTGCGGGAGGGCTGTGGCGCACACACGCGACCGTTCGAGGTGACCATGTTGATGAAGGCTGTTGTCCCCGAGGTGCCCGCACGTCCCGTCGAGGCGCCGAGCCGCACGGACGAATCCGGCCTGCTCGGCCTGCTGGCCGCGACGCTGGACGAGATCGACTACGGTCTGCTGTTGCTCGACCGCAGCCAGCGCGTCGTGCATGCCAACCATGCGGCGCGCAGCGAACTCGATGCCGAGCACCCGCTGCAACTGCTGCAGGCGCGGCTGCAGGCGCAACACGCGCACGATGCGGTGCTGTTGCGCGACGCGCTGTCCGACGTGTTCCAGCGCGCCCACCGCAAGCTGATCACCCTCGGCCTGCCGGCACGGCGCATCAGCCTGTCGCTGGTACCGCTGGCTCCCGGCGGCGCAGCGCCGCAGTGGGCGTTGGTGCTGCTCGGCAAGCCGCAGGTGTGCCAGGACCTGTCGGTCGAGGCGTTCGCGCGCTCGCACAAGCTGACGCCGGTGGAAACCCTGGTGCTCAAGAGCCTGTGCCGCGGCGCGCGGCCGGCCGAGATCGCACGCACGCACAACGTGGCGCTGTCGACGGTGCGCACGCACGTGGGCAGCATCCGCTCGAAGACCAGCGTGCCCTCGATCGGCGCGCTGGTGCGCACCGTGTCGATGCTGCCGCCCATCGTCAGCGTGCTGCGGCAGACACCCCATTGAACCTGCGGCGCGCGCACGGGCCGATCGGGCCACTGCTCACGGTGGTGCTGAGCGCGGCCGGCACCATCGCGTTGATGGCGCTCGGCCTGCTGCTTCTGCTGCCGTGACTACCAACGCGGCGGCAGCGGCCGCAACAGCCGGATCACGCCCCCGTCGTGGTCGATGTAGGCGCCGCGCTGCAGGTCCTTCATCAACCGGCTCACCATCTCGCGCGAACAACCGATGCGGCTCGACATGTCCTGGTGCGTGAGGCGCTCGTGCAGCGTGCGCGGCAGCGGCGCGTCGGCGTCGGCATGCGACTCCAGCAACGCCTTGAGGCGGCCGTACACGTCGTTGAGCGCGAGCTGCTTGGTGCTGAGGGTGGCGGCGCGCACGCGCCGGATCAGCTTGGCCATCAACTCGAAGGCGAACGCCGGCCGCTCGGCGATGTAGGCCTCCAGCGTGGCGCGCGTCACCACCGAACAGGTGGTGGCTTCGAGCGTGATCACGCTGGCTGAACGCGTGCCGCCGTCGAGGCTCATCTCGCCGATGTACTCGCCGGCGCCATAGGTGCCGTAGCTGACCTCGCGGCCGGCCTCGTTGCTGGAGTACACGCGCACGCGGCCCGACAGCACGATGTACAGCGTGTCGCCGCGGTCGCCCTCCTCGATCAGCACCGTGCCCTTGCGGTAGCCGCGCACGATGCCGCGCTCGGCCAGCGTGCGCACCGGATCGCTCAGCGCGGCGAAGCGCGCATCGACTCCCGAACCGCCTCTCGTCATGAAGGCTCGCCCAGTCCCAACGGCTGCAATGTAGATGAAATCGCCCGCGCGGCGTCCGACGAGACGCGCGGCCGTGCGACGTCAGAACCAGGCCGCAACCGCGCCGACGCGTTGCCGCCAGACGTCAGCGGCGTGCGAAATGCACGCTCGTTGACCCAGGTCAACCGAGGTGGAAATTGATCCCGCGCCCCGCGAACCGGCGGGTTCGCGCGACCCCGCAGCCCGTCAAAGCGGACGTATTGCGCGCTCGGCAGGCCGGTTTCAATTGCAGCGGACGAATGTCACGACCCCTTCGGGGGCGCCCGTGATCCGGGCATGCAAACTCGACGGCAACAAGACCTTACGGCTCAAGCGTGCTGCAACTCATCCGTCACCGTTACCGGCGCCCCGGCACTCAGCTCCATAGCCACTACCGGCACCTCCAAAGGCACGGTAGCGCGCGATGGCGGCAGGTGTTGGCTCACACGCCCGTCGTCGAACACCGAGAAGGCGGTGGCGTGGCGCGCCGCCCACTCGGCGCGAGTAATGGTGAACTCGCGCAGTGTCAGCCGGCCGATCTCGAAGTCGCGTTCGACCAATCCACCTTCGGTCATGCCTACCGCTTTCATCAAGTGGAAGGATCCACGATTGTCGAGCGTCGAGGCGCCCAGCAACCGGCTCACGTTGGACAACGAAAACGCCCCCGACACGCACAGTTGCCCCAACTCAAGGCCATATCGGCCATGCCAAAACTTGTCATGCATCCAGACGCCCATCTCCACCGTGTCGTTCAGCGTGGCATGCGGGATGAAGCGAAACAGTGCGATGAACTCTCCAGTGCTGCGCCGTACGGCCGATAAGGCGGTTAGTCGGCCCCTTCTCGATGCATCCATGATCAATCGGACACGCTTCAATACCAACTCCTCGTTCTCAGGCTGGGCCCAGCTGAGGTGCCTGTTGAACGCCGGATTCCGTGTTGCAGCAAAGAGAGGCCAGGCGTCGCTCAGTGCGACTGGCCGCAGTGCCACACGGCTGGTGAAGCTGCATTCGAGCGCTTCGCTCAGCTCGATGAAGTCAAAACTCATGGCAGTGCTGCCCCAACGTCTTCTTGTGACCCCGACCTCTACCTAAAAGATAGCAGAGCGTTTCTTCCGGGAGTGCAACCGAAATGCGCCGCGAGGACATCGAGTCGTTGTTTGGCCCCCTCGAGGGGCTTGACCTCGATCACTTATTGAGGCAGGCGGGCGAAGCCATCGTCTACGTCGACGACGACTGGACGGTGCGTTACTGCAACTCGATCTACCTGTCCAACCTCGGGTTGAGCCGCAGCGAGGTGATCGGCAAGACGCCTTTCGAATACTTCCCCAACTTCAAGCGCTCGATTTTTTACGAGGTCATCGAGCGTTGCCGCCGCGAACGCAAGCCCACGGCGAAGATCGGCTACTCCACGGTGCTCGACCGCTGGCTGATGGCTCGGGTATTCCCGGTGAACGACGGCATGTTGCTGCTGGCCAACGACGCCTCCGAAAGCGTGGTGCGCCAGTACCAGCTTGCGCAGCAGGTGGTGAAGGACCCGCTGACCGGCATCCCGAACAAGCTCGGGCTGGTCAACGACCTGGAGAGCCTGTGCGAGCAGAACCATGCCTTCTCGCTGCTGGTGATCGGGCTCGATCGTTTCCGCAGCATCAACGACGCCCTGGGCTACGCCGGCGGCGACATGGCGCTGCTCGAGGTGGCTTCGCGGCTGCAGACCGGCACCGTCCCGGGCGAGCAGCTGTACCGGCTCAACGGCGACGAGTTCTGCGTGCTGCAGAAGCAGGGGGCTGAGGGTCTGCACGAACGCGCCCAGGCGCTGATCGACATCGCCAAGCAGCCGCTGATTCTGCACGGCCACCGCTTCGTGCTCGGGGCCAGCGCCGGCTGCGTGGTGCGCGACATCGAGTGCCGCGACCCCGAGCAGTTGCTCAAGCGCGCCGCCCTCGCATTGCGCCACGCCAAGAAGACACAGCGCGGCGGCCTGGTGTCGTACGAGCCGGGCCTGGAGCGCTCGTCGCAGCTGCGCACCGAGTTGGAGGCCGAGTTGCGCGCCGCCATCGAGCAGCAGCAGCTGATGCTGATGCTGCAGCCCAAGGGTTCGCTGGCCGAAGGCACGCTGGTCGGAGCCGAGGCGCTGATCCGCTGGGCCCACCCCAAACGCGGCCTGGTGTCACCGGCGGAGTTTCTGCCGCTGGCCGATGAGGCCGGCCTGATGGGCACCATCGACCAACTGGTGCTCAAGCAGGCGCTGCATCACGTCAGCACGCTGTACGCCATGGGCATCCAGGTGCCAATTAGCATCAACCTCTCAGTGCAATCCCTAGGGGATGCCTGCTTGGTTGACCGCGTGCGCGAGGCGTTGCGTGCGGCCAACATTCCCCCCAACCTGTTGGAGATCGAAATCCCGGAGGGCGCCCTGATGCAGGACGTGGACACCAGCACCAAGGTGCTGTCCGAGCTGCACCGCATGGGCGTGCGCCTGAGCATCGACGATTTCGGCACCGGCTATTCGTCGTTTGCTTACCTGGCGCGTTTTCCGGTGCACACGCTCAAGGTGGACCGCTCGTTCGTCAAGGACATCTCGTCGAGCGATACCAGCCACAAGATCGTCAAGAGCCTGGTGCGGCTGGCTCATTCGCTGTCGCTGAGCGTGATTGCCGAAGGTGTGGAAGCGCAGGGCGACATGGAGATCCTCAAGCGCATCCGCTGCGACATGGTGCAGGGTTATGCATTCGGCCGGCCGATGCCGTTTGACAACTTCGTCTCGTTCGCGCGCGAGCGCCATCCCAACAGCGAGCCGATGCGCTGGTACACCGTGTAAGACCCGGCGTCCACTCGATCCGCGAGTGACGACCCGCCGCCGGGCTTGCTTGCGCCAGATCAACGCCTGAAGTCTCCCGCGCCCCCGCGGGACCGGCCACAATGCCGCGTCCCTCGGGGTGCCGGTGAGCCAAACGACAAACACATTGGGAGCGGGCGCCGTGGGCGGCGCGGCCGACCTAACGCCGGCCGCTGCGGCCTCCGGCCTGACACGCCGCGACGGCGCGCGCCTGCTCGTGATCCTGGCCGGTGCCTTCATGGTCGTGCTCGACTTCTTCATCGTGATCGTCGCGCTGCCGTCGATCGCGCACGACATCGCGGCCACGCCGGGCCAGATGCAGCTCATCGTGGCCGGTTACGCCATCGCCAATGCGGCCGGGCTGATCGCCGGCGGCAAGCTGGGCGATCTGTTCGGGCGGCGCCAGATGTTCCTGGCCGGGATGGCCCTGTTCGGCGTCACGTCAGTGGCGTGCGGCTTGAGCACGTCGGGGCTGATGCTCGTGCTGATGCGTTTCGCGCAAGGGGCAGCCGGTGCGCTGCTGCACCCGCAGGTGCTGGCACTGCTGGGACTGAACTTCCCCGGCGCCAAACGCGCGCGTGCGTTCGCCGCCTATGCGATGACGATGGGCGTGGCCGGCGTCATGGGGCAGCTGCTCGGGGGCGCACTCATCGAGCTGAACCTCGGAGGCACCGGCTGGCGCAGCTGCTTCTTCATCAACGCGCCGATCGCGTTGACCGCCATCGTGCTCGGCGCACACCTGCTCGATCGCGACCCGGCCGCCGCGAGCGCGCGCCGCGTCGACGTGGCGGGCATGCTGCTGATGGCCGCGTCGCTCACCTGCCTGATCGTGCCGCTCACCTACGGGCGCGAGGCGCTGCCGGCGGCCTGGAACATCGGCCTGCTGCTGGCCGCGGTCGTGTGTTTGCTCGTCTTCGCGGCAAGCCAACGGCGCCGCAGCAACCACGGACTGGCGGTGATGATCCCGCGCGAGCTGGTGTCGGTGCGGCTGTTCCAGCTCGGCATCGGCACCGTGCTGGTGTTCTACGCCGGCATCGCATCGTTCTACTTCGTGCTGGGCCTGCACCTGCAGGCCACGCTGGGCGCCTCGGCCCTTCAGTCGGGCTTGGTGTTCGCTGTGCTCGGAGCGGCGTTCTTCGCGGCATCGATGGGCGGCGGCGCGATTGCACGCAGGCTCAACCGGCCATTGGTGGAGCTCGGTGCGCTGCTGCTGATGCTGGGCCATATCCTGCAGGTCGCGGTGGCCGTCAAGGGTCTCGGCATCGGCGCGATGTTGCCCGCGTTGCTGATCGAAGGCGCCGGCATCGGGCTGATCATGGCGCCGCTGGTGTCGCTGGCGCTGTCGCGCACGCCGCCGCAACACGCCGGCGTGGCCGCCGGCATCCTGTCGACGATGCAGAGCACCGGAAACGCCCTCGGCGTGGCGGTGGTGGGCCTGTCGTACCTGGCCGGGCTGTGGTCGCCGGCAGGCACCACCTCAGGCCATGCGCGCTTCGCCGGAGCACTGGCCTTGCTGACGCTGCTGGTGCTGGCGGTGTGGGCCTTCGCGCGGCGCATCCGGATCGAGAGCGAACGCACCCCTTAGGTCATCGCGTCTGGGACGTGTGGCCGGCCTGCTGCTCGGGCTTGGGCACCACCTGGCCGGGCGTGTCGGTGGGTGCATCACCGGGGGGGATCAGCGGCAGCCGATGCGCGATGCCCTTGTGGCAATCGATACAGGTCTTCTCGCGCCGGGCCAGGTAGGTCGAGTGCATGTTCTGCGCACGCACGCTCTGGCGCGTGAAGTCCATGTAGTCGTAGTCGTGGCAGTTGCGGCACTCCAGCGAGTCGTTGGCCTTGAGGCGCGCCCACTCGTGCTGCGCCAGCTCGAGCCGCTTGACACGGAACTTCTCCGGCGTGTCAATGGTGCGGAAGATCTTCCCCCACACCTCCTTCGAGGCCTGCATCTTGCGCGCCATCTTGTCGGTCCAGTCGTGCGGCACGTGGCAGTCGGAACACTTGGCGCGCACGCCGGAGCGGTTGGTGTAGTGGATCGTGCTCTTCAGCTCGGCGAACACGTTGTCGCGCATCTCATGGCAGCCGGTGCAGAACGCCTCGGTGTTGGTGAACTCCATCGCGGTATTGAAGCCGCCCCAGAACAGCACACCGCCGACGAAGCCCACGATCACCAGCGCGCCGAGGCTGAAGTGCCTGCTGGGCTGGCGGATCACCTGCCAGTAGCGTCTGAACAAAGCGAGCATTACCGGGATCCGTTCAGGGCTTGGGCGTGGAGTGGCCGGTCGGCGCCGATAGGGTGCCGAGGCCGCGGAACGTGTTGTCGACCAACGGTGCCACCGCGTCCTGCGCCACGTGGCACTGGTTGCAGAAATAGCGCCGCGTGGAGATCTGCTCGAGCCGCTTGCCGCTGCGGTCGATGTAGTGCGTTTCGCTGACCGGCACCGCCTGGCTGAACTCGGTTCGCGCGCGCGCATGGCAGTCGAGGCACTTGTTGAAGTTCTTGTCGACCTGGTAGCCGTCGATGCGGTGCGGGATGATCGGCGGCTGGCGCTCCCACCCGCGCGGCTGGCGGCGGTCGTCATTGACCGGGTTGCCCAGGCGCGGCGGCCGCGTGATGTCCGGCACCGGCACCGCGCCGCGAGCGGCATCGACCAAAGCCGGCTGCTGGCCCGGTCCTGCACCGAAGGCGCCGCCCGCGGCCAGTAACGCGCCCGCGGCCAGCGCCGCCGCGGCGCATGCGCCAACGACGCAGCGAGTGTGCGCGCTCATCGCCTCACACCTTCGTGATCCGGACTGCGCACTTCTTGAAGTCTGTCTGGAACGAGATCGGGTCGGTGGCATCGAGCGTGACCTTGTTGATCAGCTGGCTGGCATCGAACCAGGGCACGAACACCAGCCCGCGCGGCGGCTTGTTGCGACCGCGTGTCTCCACGCGCGTGCGCATGCTGCCGCGCCGCGACGCCACCTCCACCTCGCTGCCGCGGCGCACTCCGAGCGCCTTGGCGTCGTCGGGATGCATGTAGCACAGCGCGTTGGGCACCGCGCGGTGCAGCTCCGGCACGCGCCGCGTCATCGAGCCCGAGTGCCAGTGCTCGAGCACGCGGCCGGTCGCGAGCCAGTACGGATAGTCCTTGTCGGGCGCCTCGGGCGGTGGCTCGTACGGCAGCGCAAACACCACCGCCTTGCCGTCGGCATGGCCGTAGAACTGGAAACCGGCGCCGGCCTTCACGTACGGGTCGGCGCCCTCGCGATAGCGCCACAACGTCTCCTTGCCGTTGACCACCGGCCAGCGCAGGCCGCGCACGCGGTGGTAGGTGTCGAACGGCGCCAGGTCGTGACCGTGGCCGCGGCCGAACCGCGCGTACTCCTCGAACAGGCCCTTCTGCACGTAGTAGCCGAACGCCTTGGACTCGGCGTTGTCGTAGCCGGCCTCGATCTCCGACAGTGGGTAGCGATCGACCTGTCCGTTGCGGAACAGCACCTCGTAAAGCGTCTTGCCGCGCAGCACCGGCTTCTTGGCCAGCTGCTCCTCGGGCCACACCTCGTCGACCGTGAAGCGCTTGGAAAACTCCATCAGCTGCCACAGGTCGGAGCGCGCGTCGCCCGGCGCGCCGACCAGCTGATGCCAGAAGTGTGTGCGGCGCTCCGCGTTGCCATAGGCGCCCTCCTTCTCGACCCACATCGTCGCCGGCAGGATCAGATCGGCCGCCAGCGCGGTCACCGTCGGGTAGACGTCGGAGACGACGACGAAATTGGCCGGATTGCGGTAGCCCGGCCAACCCTCTTGAGAAAGGTTGGCGGCCGCCTGCATGTTGTTGTTGACCATCACCCAGTACGCATTGAGCTTGCCGTCCTTCAGCATGCGGTTCTGCAGCACCGCGTGGTAGCCCGGCGTGCCGGGGATCGTGCCCTCCGGCAGCTGCCAGATCTCCTCGGTGTGCGCGCGGTGCTTCGGGTTGGTGACGACCATGTCGGCCGGCAGCCGGTGCGCGAACGTGCCCACCTCGCGCGCCGTGCCGCAGGCCGACGGCTGGCCGGTCAGCGAAAACGGGCTGTTGCCCGGCGTGGAGATCTTGCCGGTCAGCAGATGGATGTTGTAGACCATGTTGTTGCACCAGACGCCGCGCGTGTGCTGGTTGAACCCCATGGTCCAGAACGACATCACCTTGACGCCGGGGTCGGCATACAACTCGGCCAGCGCGAGCAGGCGGTTCTTCGGCACGCCGCTCAACTGGGCGGTGGACTCCAGGTCGTAGGCTGCGACGAAGCGCGCGAACTCGTCAAAGGACATCGGCTTGGCGCCGCCGGCATCGCCGGCGTTCTTCGCCGCCTTCTGCAGCGGATGTTCGGGCCGCAACCCGTAGCCGATGTCGGCATTGCCGAGCTTGAAATTGACGTGCTTGTCGACAAAAGCCCGGTTCACGCGCCCGGTGGAGATGATGTGGTGAGCGATGAAGTTGAGGATCGCCAGATCGCTCTGCGGCGCGAACGTCAGCTCGATGTCGGCCAGCTCGTAGCTGCGGTGCTCGAACGTCGACAGCACCGCAACCTTGACGTTCCTGCCGCTCAGCCGGCGGTCGGTCACGCGCGTCCACAGCACCGGGTGCATCTCGGCCATGTTGGAGCCCCACAGCACGAAGGTGTCGGCCGCTTCGATGTCGTCGTAGCAGCCCATCGGCTCGTCGGCGCCAAAGCTGCGCATGAAGCCGACGGCGGCGCTGGCCATGCAGTGGCGCGCGTTGGGGTCGATGTTGTTGCTGCGAAAGCCTCCCTTCATCAGCTTGAGCGCGGCGTACCCCTCCCACACGGTCCACTGACCGGAGCCGAACATGCCCACCGCCGTCGGCCCGCCGGTCTTCAGCACGCGCTTCCACTGCTCGGCCATCACGTCGAACGCCTGGTTCCAGCTGACCGGCTGGAACTCGCCGTCCTTGGCGTAGCGCCCGTCCTTCATGCGCAGCAGCGGCTGTGTGAGGCGGTCGTGCCCATACATGATCTTGGGCAGGAAGTAGCCCTTCACGCAGTTGAGTCCGCGATTGACCTCGGCCTGAGGATCGCCGATGGTGGCGACCACGCGGTTGTCCTTCACGCCCACCATCACGCCGCAGCCGGTGCCGCAGAAGCGGCATGGCGCCTTGGACCATTTGAGGCCGTCGGTGTGCGGCGGCGGCAACTCGTCTTGCGCGACCGCCGCGATCGGAATGCCTGCCACCGCGCCGGCCGCCGCCGCGGCCGATTGCCGGATGAACTCGCGCCGCGCGGTCATGGGCTATTGGCTGCGCTGCGCACTGCACGCGTGTTCATGGCGAAAGCTCCTCGTTCATCGCATCGAGCGAGTCGACGCATTGGTAGACCAGCGTCGCCGACAGCACGCCGGCAGCGCGCTGGATGCGGCCGAGCACGTCGAGCAGACCGCGCTCGTGACCGGCCTCGAGCGTGACCACCAGCTTGCCGAGCGCGTTGTGGGCATGCACGCGCGCGCCGGGCAGCTGCCCGATCCAGGCGGCCAGCGCCGGCACGCGCCGCGGCAGCACGTGCACCACCAGGCTCGCGATGTGCAGCTCGGCCGGCATCCCTTCAGTACGCCGGCGGTCCAGCCACGAGCTGGAACATCCACACCAGGAAGCCGTAGCCGGCGACCACGATCACCGCAAGCACCGGGGCCATCACCACCGCGAGGAACAGCGTGCTGCGCAGCTCTTCCTGGCGCGTGGACGCCGCGGGTTCATGGCCCGGCTCGTTCATGGTGCGCTCCATCGCATCGGGGGCCCGATTCTTCCACGGGAGCCCGTCGCGGCACCGCGCGAAGGCCCGAGTGCCCGCATCGCGTCCGATGTCTTTCGGCTCGGCGGCGCGCGTGCGCAACTCCTGCGCGAGCCGAGTGCCTGCGGTGGGCGCTCAGCGCCGGTGAATCACTGGCACCATGCGGCGAACGCGGGCCACAGACCGTGCAGCAGCGCAAAGGCCGACGCCGCGATCAAGCCCGCCCCGGCCAAGCGCACGCCCCAGGCGCCCGAGCGCGTGCCGAGGCGCTGCCCCAGGATCGCGCCGACTTGCAGCACGGCCCCCGAGGCCAATGCAAACACGGCCATCACCGCCGCACCGCCGACGGCCGAATCGGCCAGCGCAGCCAGCATCAACGCGGCGTACAGCAGGCCGCACGGCAGCAACGCCCACAAGACACCGGCCGCAAACGGCCAGCGTGCGGTGTCGAGCGACAGCGTGCGCATGCGCAGGCTGCGCCACACCTGCTGTGCGCCACGTTCGACCCAGGCCGGCTGTGCGCCGAGCCACAGCAGGCTGGCGCCCAGCGCGATCACGGCCACATGGAACATGCCCCACAGCGGCTTGAGCAGCACCGCATGCGCGGCCGCCCATTGCAGCGCGCCGGCCGACGCGGCCGCCAGTGCGCCGAGCGCGGCATAGCCGGTGAGCCGGCCGGCCTGGAACGCGAACGCGCGCCGCGATTTCTGTCCACCGACACCGGCGCAAGCCGCGCCGCACATCGCGAGGCAATGCGGACTGCCGGCAAGGCCGGCGAGCGCGGCCGCGGCCAGCAGGCTGGTGGAACTCATCAGACGATGCGCGAGAAGCGCGCGCGGTCCGGTGCGCGCAGGTGGGCATCGAACACCATGGCAATCGCCCGCAGCACGAAGCGGCCCGCCGGCGTGACGCGCAGGCCTTCGTCATCCAGCACCACCAGCCCTTCATCGGCCAGGCCCTGCAGGCGTTGCAGCTCGGCAGCGAAGTACCTGCGGCTGTCGACGCCGTGCGACGCGGCGATCTCGGCATGGCGCAGCTGGCCCTGGCACATGATCGACAGGATCACGGCGCGGCGCAGCAGATCGTCGGCGTTGAGCGTGTAGCCGCGTTCGGTGGCAAAGCGGCCGCTGCGCACCGCGTCGTAGTAGGCCGGCAGCGTCTTGGCGTTCTGCGCGTAGGTCGGACCGATCTGGCCGATCGCCGACACCCCGAGGCCGATCAGGTCGCCGTCGGGTTGTGTGCTGTAGCCCTGGAAGTTGCGATGCAGGCGGCCTTGCCGGCGCGCCACGGCCAGCGTGTCGTCGCGGCGCGCGAAGTGGTCCATGCCGATGTACTCGTAGCCGGCATCGAGAAAGCTCTTGATCGCGGCGTCCAGCATCTGCAACCGGTCCGCCGGGGGCGGCAGATCCTCGGCCGCGATGCGGCGCTGCGGCTTGAAGCGCTCGGGCAGATGGGCATAGGCATACAGCGCGATGCGGTCAGGCTCCAGCTCGACCACCTGCGCCAGCGTGCGCGCCACCGACTGCGGCGTTTGCTTCGGCAAGCCATAGATCAGATCGACGTTGATCGAGTCAAAGCCGATGCGACGCGCGTCGAGCATCAGCGCGCGCACCTGTTCGAACGGCTGCACACGGTGCACCGCCTGCTGAACCATCGGATCGAAGTCCTGCACGCCGAAGCTCAGCCGGTCGAAGCCGAGCGACGCCAGATGCGCCAGCCGCCGGGCGTCGACGGTGCGCGGATCGATCTCGATCGCACGCTCGGCTCCCGGAGCCAGCGTGAACGCGCGCTGCAGCGCGTCCATCAGGCGCGCCAGCTGGGCGTCGTCGAAGAAGGTGGGCGTGCCGCCGCCGAAGTGCAGCTGGGACACCGTGGCGCCCGTGCCGAGCGCACCTGCGTGCAGCTCGATCTCGGCCAGCAGCACGTCGAGGTACTCGTCGGCGCGCGAGCGGTCGCGCGTGACGACCTTGTTGCATGCGCAGTAGTAGCACACCGAGGCGCAGAACGGCAGGTGCACGTACAGGCCAAGCGGCCGGTGCGCCGGCGCGGCCGCGCGTTGCTCGAGCGCGGCGCGGTAGGCTTGGGCGTCAAATGCCGGCGTGAAGCGGTCGGCCGTGGGGTAGGACGTGTAGCGCGGCCCCCCCACGTCAAAGCGGGCCACGGTGGCGGCCGGCAGGATCATGGCGGTCGGGTTCATCAGAGCGCGCCCGGCCGCCCGAAGGACTCTGGAGCCTCCTCGGGGGGTAACAAATGAGATGAGCGTGGGGGTGTCATGACTCGCACTGTGCCGGCGCGCCGCGACCTCCCGCTTGATAAAACGCAAGCTTGGCCGCGCCCGTATTCGCACAATGCCGCCATGGCTGCAACCAAGGCCTTGTGCTCCACCTGCCTGCAACGCGAGACCTGCCTGCCTTCGGGTCTGTCGCCCGCCGAGCTGGAGCGCTTCGATGCGTTGGTGGAACAACGCCGGGACATCCGTCGCGGCGACAGCGTCTTTCGCGCCGGCGATGCGTTCACGTCGCTGGTGGCGGTGCGCAGCGGGTCGTTCAAGACCAGCGTGCCCTATGAAGGCCGTGAGCGTGTCACCGGCTTTCCCATGGCCGGTGCGCTGCTCGGGCTCGATGCGATCAGCACCGGACAGCAGCGCTGCAGTGCCGTGGCGCTGGAGGATTCGCAAGTCTGCATGCTGCGCTTCGACACGCTGGAACGCGCATCACGCAAGTGGCAGTGGCTGCAGCGCACGCTGCACCGGATGCTGAGCCGCGAGATCGTGCGCCAGCGCGGGCTGATCGTGTGGCTCGGCGCGCTGCAGTCGCACCAGCGCGTGGCGGCTTTCCTGTGCGACCTGTGCACGCACCTGCGTGCACGGCGCCAGTCGTGCAAGGCGATGGTGCTGCGCATGTCGCGCGCCGAGATCGGCAGCTACCTCGGCCTCAAGCTCGAGACGGTGAGCCGGTCGATGACACACCTGCAGCAGCTCGGCCTGCTCGAGGTGCAGCACCGGCGCGTGCAGATCGTCGACGAGAAGGCGCTGCGCGCACTGGCCGGTTTCGCCGCTGAACGATAGCGAGGACGGTCCGGATTGGCCGGATCGGCCGCAGGCCGGCGCTGGCCGTCTTCAGCAGGCTGCCTTGCCGCCCACGCCGGGCTTGGGGCATCCGGCCGGCCGCCCGTCAATCGGCAGCGGACAGCGGTTGACCTCGAACGGCGAGCGCGCGAGCAGCGTGGTCAGTGCACTTGAGGCCATCGTGGCGCACCAGAAGCCGAAGAACGCCAGCGTGTACACCGCCGAGCGCGACCACTCGAGCGGTTCGCCATTCAGCCCGTGCAACTGCTGCGGGTCGACGAAGGCGAACACCAGCATCTCGATCACGCCGGCGACGAGGAACGCCGGCCAGGCGATCCACATCAGGCGCTGCTTCATTGTTTGGCCTGTGGTGTTGCCGCGTGGTTGCGCGCCTGCACCGCCGGCGGCTTGCTGGCATCGGCCTTGATCACCGGATCGGCGCCGTGCAGCGCGATCGCGGCGGTGGCGATGCCGGCCACCACCACGGCGGCCGGACCACCGAGCACCAGCCACATGATCGGCTCGCGCCACCAGCGGCTGCTTTTCTGTGCATGAGGCATGGTCGTCTCCTTCGTCAACGCGGCACGATGAACGTGGACTTCTCGAGCACCGTGCGCGCCGGATGCTCGGGATCGGCGAGCCGCTCGATGCGGAAGCGGATGGTGCTCGACTTGCCGGCCAGCTGCGCGGCGGCTTCGTGCGGCAGCTGCACGCGCACCGGCACCCAGCGCGCCTGCGCCGGGCCGACATCGGCCGGCTCGCTGGCCACCACCGCGATGCCGGGCAGGCCCTCCACCGCGATTGCATAACGCTGCGTGCGCTCGGTGGCGTTCATGATCTGCAGCCGATAGACGTTCTCGACCTGGCCCTCGCCCACGATGCGCGCCAGGCTGCCGCGGTCACGCACCACGTCCACCTTGAACGGCTCGCGCAACCACAGGCTGAAGACGAACGCGCCGGCCACCGCGGCCAGCACCGCGCCGTAAACCAGCACGCGCGGACGCAGCACGCGACCCCACATCGCGCGCCGGCTCAGGCCGCGCTCGATGCCGTTCTCGGTGCTGTAGCGGATCAGGCCGCGCGGATAACCCACCTTGTCCATCACACCGTCGCACACGTCGATGCAGGCGGCGCAGCCGATGCACTCGTACTGCAGACCGTCGCGGATATCGATGCCGGTGGGACACACCTGCACGCACAGCGTGCAGTCGATGCAGTCGCCCAGGCCCGCCGCGCGCGGATCGACCTTGCGCGAGCGCGAGCCGCGCGGCTCGCCGCGCTGCGCGTCGTAGCCGATGATCAGCGTGTCGCGGTCGAACATCGCGCTCTGGAAGCGCGCATAGGGGCACATGTACTTGCACACCTGCTCACGCATGAAGCCGGCGTTGCCGTAGGTGGCGAAGCCGTAGAACAGCACCCAGAACGTCTCCCACGGCCCGAGCCCGAACGACGCGAACGCCGGCACCAGCTGGCGGATCGGCGTGAAGTAGCCGACGAACGTGATGCCGGTCCACAGGCCGATCGCGCCCCAGACGCCGTGTTTGGCCGTCTTGCGCCAGAGCTTGTCGAAACCCCACGGCGCGCCATCGAGCCGCATGCGCGCGATGCGGTCGCCCTCGATGCGCCGCTCCACCCACAGGAACATCTCGGTGTAGACCGTCTGCGGGCATGCATAGCCGCACCACAGGCGCCCCGCGACCGCGGTGAACAGGAACAGCCCCAGCGCCGACAGCACCAGCAGCGCCGTCAGGTAGATGAAGTCCTGCGGGTACAGCACCAGGCCAAAGATGTAGAAGCGGCGGCTGCCCAGGTCGAACAGCACCGCCTGGCGCGCGTTCCACTCCAGCCACGGCGCGCCGTAGAACACCAGCTGCGTCAGCCACACCAGCGCCCAGCGCCAGCGTGCGAACGCCCCGCTGACGGCACGCGGATAGATCTTGGCGGACTTCTCGTACAGCGAGACGAGTTGAGGCTCAACCGTGGCCGCGGGCACCGGCTCGATCGGAATGACGGCGCTCTTGCCGGTGGAACTCACGGCCTGGTTGCTTCCGTGCGTTTCACTGCGCCTTGCCGGCGGTGAGGGTCGACTGCGACAGGCTCCACACGTAGGCGGCCAGCACGCGGATCTGCTCGGCCGACAGCTTGTCGGCATGCGCCGGCATCTGGTTGTCCTTGCCGCGCTGGATCGCGTCGATCACCGCCTGCTCGCCCCAGCCGTGCAGCCACACCTTGTCGGTGAGGTTGGGCGCACCGAGTGCCTGCGTGCCCTTGCCGTCGGCACCGTGGCAGGCCGCACACGCGGCGAACTTGGCCTTGCCCGCCTGCGCGGCGAACGCGTTGTGCGGGCTGCCCGACAGGCTCAACACATACTGCGCGACGTTGCGCACGTCGTCGGCGCTGCCCACCGCCGCCGCCATCGGCGGCATCACGCCGCGCCGGCCCTGGGTGATGCTCTCCACGATCTTGTCGTGCGAGCCGCCATACAGCCAGTCGGCATCGCTGAGGTCGGGGAAGCCCTTGCTGCCGCGCGCATCGGAGCCGTGGCATTGCGAGCAATTGTTGATGAACAGGCGCTCGCCCACGCGCATGGCCTGGGCGTCGGTGGCCAGTTGCGACGCGTTCATCGCGGCGAAGCGCGCATACAGCGGCGCCACCTGCTGCTGCAGGCGCTGCACCTCCGCGTCATAGGCCTGGCGTTGCGACCAGCCGAGCTTGCCGGCATAGCTGCCGAGGCCCGGGTAGAACGCCAGGTAGACCAGCGAGAACACGATGGTGATCACGAACAGGCCCATCCACCAGCGCGGCAGCGGATTGTTCAGCTCGCGCAGGTCCTCGTCCCACACGTGCCCGGTGGTGTTGTCGGTGGCCATGACCTTGCGGCGCGCGGCCACGATCAACAGCAGCAGGCACGCGATGATGCCGACCAGCGTGGCAACGGCCACGTAGATCGACCAGCCGGAATGGAAGAAGTCGCTCATGTCGGGGTTCTTTCTTCATGCAGCGGGAGCTGTGCAGCTTCGTCAAAGCGCGCGCGGTTGCGGCGCGCCATGGCCCAGACGCAGATACCCAGGAAGATCAACAGCGACAACACGGTGGCCGTGATGCGCAGGTCGTTCACGTCGAGGTTCATGTCGGTCTCACTTGACAGCGGTGCCGAGCACCTGCAGGTAGGCGATCAACGCTTCGAGTTCGGTCTTGTCCTTCACCGCCTCGGCGGCGCCGGCGAGGTCGCTGTCGGCGTAGGGCACGCCCACCGTGCGCAGCGCCTTCATGTGCGCGCTCATCACGCTGCCGTCGACCTTGTTCTTCTCCAGCCAGGGGTAGGCCGGCATGTTCGACTCGGGCACCACGTCGCGCGGGTTGATCAGGTGCACGCGGTGCCATTCGTCGCTGTAGCGGCCGCCCACCCGGTGCAGATCGGGGCCGGTGCGCTTGCTGCCCCACTGGAACGGATGGTCGTAGACGAACTCGCCGGCCTGCGAGTACGGGCCGTAGCGCAGCGTCTCGGCGCGGAACGGCCGGATCATCTGCGAGTGGCAGTTGTAGCAACCCTCGCGCAGGTACACGTCGCGCCCGGCGAGCTGCAGCGCGGTGTAGGGCTTGAGCCCCGGCGCCGCCTCGGTGGTAGAGCGCTGGAAGAACAGCGGCACGATCTCCACCAGACCGCCGATCGCGACGACGAGCACGATGAGCACGATCATCAGGGTGTTGCTGGTCTCGATGCGCTCGTGCGACAGCGTATCGATCTTGTTGTGGGCAGCCATGGGTTTCCTCGAAGAGTTCAGTTCACGCGGTGGCGGTGGCGACCAGCGGCGGCGCCGGTTCGCGCCGGCCGGCGGTGGCGGTCATCCACGTGTTCCACGCCATCACGAACATGCCGGCCAGGTACAGCGCGCCACCCATGAAGCGGATCACGTAGAACGGATAGGTCGCCTTCACGCTCTCGACGAAGCTGTAGGCCAGCGTGCCGTCTTCGTTGATCGTGCGCCACATCAGGCCCTGCATCACGCCGGCGATCCACATCGCGGCGATGTACAGCACGATTCCGATGGTGGAGATCCAGAAGTGCAGGTTGATCGCCGGCACGCTGTGCATCTGCTTGCGGCCGAACATGCGCGGGATCAGGAAGTACAGGCAGCCCATCGACACCAGGCCGACCCAGCCCAAGGCGCCCGAGTGCACGTGGCCGACGGTCCAGTCGGTGTAGTGCGACAGCGCGTTGACCGTCTTGATCGACATCATCGGACCCTCGAAGGTCGACATGCCGTAGAACGACAGCGAGACGATCAGGAACTTGAGGATCGGGTCGTCGCGCAGCTTGTGCCACGCGCCGCTCAAGGTCATGATGCCGTTGATCATGCCGCCCCAGCTCGGCGCCAGCAGGATCAGCGAGAACAACATGCCGATCGACTGCGCCCAGTCGGGCAGCGCGGTGTAGTGCAGGTGGTGCGGGCCCGCCCACATGTAGGTGAAGATCAGGGCCCAGAAGTGCACGATCGACAGCCGGTAGCTGTACACCGGGCGCTCGGCCTGCTTGGGAATGAAGTAGTACATCATCCCGAGGAAGCCCGCGGTCAGGAAGAAGCCCACCGCGTTGTGGCCGTACCACCACTGCACCATCGCGTCCTGCACGCCGGCATAGGCCGAGTAGCTCTTCATCCAGCCGGCGGGGATGGCCGCGCTGTTGACGATGTGCAGCAGCGCCACCGTGAGGATGAAGGCGCCGAAGAACCAGTTGGCCACGTAGATGTGGCGCACCTTGCGGATGCCGATGGTGCCGAAGAACACGATCGCGTAGCTCACCCACACCACCGCGATCAGCAGGTCAATCGGCCACTCGAGCTCGGCGTACTCCTTGCCCTGCGTGTAGCCCAGCGGCAGCGAGACGGCGGCCGCCACGATCACAGCCATCCAACCCCAGAACGTGAACAGCGCCAGCTTGGGCAGGAACAGCTTCACCTGGCAGGTGCGCTGCACCGCGTAGTAACTGGTGGCGAACAGCGCCGAGCCGCCGAAGGCGAAGATCACCGCGTTGGTGTGCAGCGGGCGCAGTCGGCCGTAGCTGAGCCACGGGATGCCGAAGTTGAGCTGCGGCCAGGCGAGCTGGGCGGCAATCAGCAAGCCGACCGCCATGCCGACGATGCCCCAGACAACGGCCATCACGGTGAACAGGCGTACGGCGCGGTCGTCGTAGGCGGGAGGTGCGAGGGAGGTTGTGCTCATCAGATGTACTCGTGCTGTCGTAAGGGTTATTGTTCGAGGGACGTTGCGCCGCGGACCTGATGCACATCAAGCGCGGTGGCTGCCTTTTGATCTGCATCAGTCAGGATGCGCCGGCCTTCGAACTCGATGTCGTCGAACTGGCCGCCGTTGAGCGCCCAGGCGAACACCGCGATCACCAGCAGCGCAAGCACCACGGACATCGGTATCAGCAGGAACAGGATGTCCATCGTTTCTCCCTCCGTTGTCATCCGCGCCGCAGGCGCTGCGCGTTGAGCACCACCAGCAGCGAGCTGGCCGCCATGCCCAGACCCGCGGCCCACGGCGGCAGCCAGCCGGCGAGCGCGAGCGGCACGCAGGCGGCGTTGTAGAGCGCGGCCCACGCGAGGTTCTGTCGCACCACGCGGACCATGCGGCGTGCCAGCGCGCGTGCCGCGATCAAGTCACCCAGGCGTCCCGACAGCAGCGTCAGATCGGCGTGCGCGCGCGCCAGCGCGGTGCCCTGCCCCATGGCCACCGACACGTCGGCGCGTGCCAGCACCGGCGCGTCGTTGATGCCGTCGCCCACCATCGCCACGCGGTGGCCCTGCGCCTGCAGCATCGCCACGCGCGCGAGCTTGTCTTCGGGCGATGCGCTGGCGTGGACCGCCCCGAGCGCCAGTTCCCGGCCGATGCGCTGCGCCGCATCGCTGCGGTCGCCCGAAAGCAGCAGCGTGCGCGCGCCGTCGTCATGCAGCGCGGCGATCGCCGGGCGCGCGTCGGCGCGCACGGCTTCATCGAAGGCGAAACAGGCCACCACCGTGCCGTCGCAGGACAGCCAACTCGTGGTGTGTGCCGGCTGCGTGCCCGTCGGAGCTGGCGCGCCCGCGAACGCGGCCGCGCCCAGGCGCCAGCGGCGGCCCTGCGCATCCACGCCTTCCATGCCCCGGCCCGCGTGTTCGACGATGTGCTGCAGCGTGGCCGGCTGCACGCCGGGCCACGCCGCCGCGAGCGCGCGCGCGGCCGGATGCAGCGACGCACCGGCCAGCGCGGCGGCCTCGGCGCGTCCGGCACGTTCGCCGCGCGTGTCCAACCAGCGCACATCGCGCAGCGCCAGGTGGCCTTCGGTCAGCGTGCCGGTCTTGTCGAAAGCGAACACGTCGGCCTGCGCCAGGTTCTCCAGCGCCGCGAGGCGCTGCACCAGCACGCCGCGCCGCGCCAGCGCGCCGGTGGCAGCCAGCAGCGCCGACGGCGTGGCCAACGACAATGCGCACGGACAGGTGACGATCAGCACCGACACCGCCACCCACACGCTGCGCGACGGATCGATCAGCGACCACACGGCCGCCGCAGCAGCGGCCAGCAGCAGCACCGCCCACAGAAACGGCTGCGCCACACGATCGGCCGCACGGGCCAGCGCCGGGCGCTCGAACGTCGCGCGTTCGATCAGCGCGACGATCTGCGCATAACGCGTGCCGTCGCCGACGCGCTCGACGCGCGCCAGCACCGGCGACGCGAGGTTCACGCTGCCGGCCAGCACCGCATCGCCGCCGGCGCGCGAAAGCGGAAGCGACTCGCCGGTGAGCAGCGCTTCATCCACCTGGGTCGTGTGGCCCGGCTCGAGCCGGCCATCGGCCGGGAACGCCTGCCCGGGGCGCACGCGCACGCGGTCGCCCGCACGCAGGTCCTCAACGGCCACGGACTCCAGCGCGCCGTCTTCACGCAGCCGTTGCGCCGCATCGGCCGTGCGCTGCGTCAGGGCGTCGAGCGCGCCCAGGGTGGCCGAGCGCGCGCGCAGCTCGAGCCAGCGGCCGCCGAGCAGGAAGAAGACGAACATCGTCAACGAGTCGAAATACACGTCGTGGCCGAACACGCCGCCGGGTGCGGCCGTGGCGCCGGAGCTGGCGACAAAAGTCACCGCGATGCCGAGCGCCACCGGCACGTCCATGCCGATGCGCCGCGCGCGCAGGTCGCGCCACGCGCCGGCGAACCACGGGCGCGCGCAGAACAGCACCACGGGAATCGTCAGCAGCCAGCTGGCCCAGCGCAGCAGCGCCTCGAGATCGGGCGTGATCTCGCCGGGCTCGGCGACATACGCCGGCGTGGCGTACATCATCACCTGCATCATGCAGAAGCCGGCCACGAACAGCCGCCACAACGCGCGCCGCTGTTCGGTGCGCCGCTCGGCGCGCGCACCTTCGGCGCGCGCCGGCCGCGCGCGGTAGCCCAGCGCCTGGATCGCGTGCACCAGCTCGCCGATGTTCGGCATGGCAGGGCCTGCGCCGTGGCTCGGGCCGGCCGCGGGCGTGAGGCCTTGTGCCCAGCGCACGCGTGCACGATGCGTGGCGCCGTTGACCTCAGCCTCGATCACGCCCGGCACACCGCGCAGCGCCGCCTCGATGGTCGGCGCACAGGCTGCGCAGTACATGCCGTCGACGACCAGCATCGATTCGTTCGGATTCACCGCGGCAGTCTGCTCGGCGACCCCCGCGCGGGCCTTGCGATTCGTCAATCCAGCCGGCTCGACGGCGTTTGCGCAACATCAAGGTTCGGCGCCTCGCCCATGCCTAGAGTCGATATCAGGAGACTGCCGATGAACATGCCTAACGCGTTGCGGATCATCCACGACGAACATGCTGCGCTCGCTGCCGTGCTGCGTTCGATGACGCTGCTGGTGCGCGATGCGCGGCGACGCAATCGCACGCCTGAGTTCCGCGTGCTGCGCGCGATGCTGTTTTATGTCGACGAGTTCCCCGAGCGCCTTCACCACGTGAAGGAATCGACCATGCTGTTCCCGCGCCTGCGCGAGTGCGCGCCGGGCGCCGCTGCCGTGCTGGCACGGCTCGATGCCGAGCACAAGAGCGGCGGCACGCGCATCCGCGAGCTGGAGCACAAGCTGCTCGCCTGGGAGTTTCTCGGCGAGCCGCGCCGCGAGGCGTTTGAAACCACGCTCGACACCTACGTGGCGTTCTACCTCGAGCACATGCGCATCGAGGAGCAGGAGGTCCTGCCGCTGGCCGAGGCGCATTTCGGCGAGCCCGACTGGATGATGCTCGAGCGCGCATTCGGCGCACACCGCGATCCGCTGGTCACGCCCGGACCGGAGGCGCCGTACGTGGAGCTGTTCCGCAGCATCGTCAACAGCACGCCCGCGCCATACGGGCTCGGCGAGCCGTCACCGACATGAGCGGCGCACGGCCGCTCCGAAGCCGCTCGTCCCCCTCGGGGGGAAGGCGCGCAGCGCCTCAGGGGGCTGCATGACCGGCGTCGCGCGGCGACGCAAGGCACTGGCGTTCCGGGTCGTTGCCATCGGCATCGGCTTTCTGGTGCTCGCCCTCGGCTCGATCGCGCTCACGCTGTGGATCACCTGGCAGCTCGAAGGCGGCGCGGCGGCCGTCAACGAGGCCGGACGCCTGCGCATGATGAGCTACCGCCTGGCCTTGAGCGCGGCCGACGGTCAGCGCGCCGGCACGATGCCGGCGCAGACGCAGGCGCTGGACGACACGCTCAATCTGCTGGCCGTCGGCGATCCGTCGCGGCCCCTGTTCGTGCCCTGGGACGATGCCTCGAACGCCGAGTTTGCGGCGGTGCGCGCGTTATGGCTCGCGCTGCGCACCGACTGGACCGGCGGCGCTCCCGTGGCCACGCAGCGGGTCGACGAGATGGTGGATCGCGTGAACCACCTGGTGCTGCTGATTGAACACCGTTTATCGCACTGGACCGCGGTGTTGCGCAGCTTCCTGCTGACGATGGTCGCACTGGCGATCGTCAGCGCGTTCCTGCTGTTCTACGCGATGCACCTGATGGTGCTGGAGCCGCTACGCCGGCTGGGCCAGGGCCTCGGCGCGGTCCGCAGCGGCGACTTTACCGCCCGCGTGCAGGTGCCCTCGTCCAACGAGTTCGCCGAGCTGGCCGAAGGCTTCAACACGATGGCCGCGCACCTGCAGTCGCTGTACGATGGCCTGGAGGCCAAGGTGCGCGAGAAGACCGCGCGGCTGCAGGTCAAGCAGCAGCGCTTGGCCGCGCTGTACGAGGTCAGCGCATTCGTCGCGCGCGCCGAGACGCTGGACGAACTGGCACGCGGCTTCGCGTCAAAGATCCGGCGCATCGCGCGCGCCGACGCCGCCACCGTGCGCTGGACCGATGAGGGCAACCGCCACTACCTGATGCTGGCGCAGGAAGGGCTGCCGCCGGCGATGGCCAGCGACGAGCATTGCCTTCCAAGTGCCAACTGCCACTGCGGACAGAGCGCGTCGCAACCCGGTACGCGCGTCATCGCGATTCGACCGGCCGATGCCGGTCTGGGCCATTGCGCGCGTGCCGGCTTCCAGACGCTGCTCACCGTGCCGGTGCGGCTGCATCAACGCGTGCTCGGCGAGATCGACCTGCTGTACCGCGGGGAGCACACCCTCGACGACGAAGACCGCACGTTGATGGAGGCGCTGGCCAGCCACCTCGCCGGCGGCATCGAGAGCCTGCGCGCCGGGGCAGCGGAGCGCGAGGCGGCGGTCGCCGGCGAGCGCACGCTGCTGGCGCAGGAGCTGCACGACTCGATCGCGCAATCGCTGGCGTTCCTGAAGATCCAGGTCGAGCTGCTGCGCGGCGCGCTGCGCCGCGGCGACAACGAGGCCGCCGGCCGCACGCTGGCCGAGATCGACACCGGCGTGCGCGAGAGCTACTCCGACGTGCGCGAGCTGCTGCTGCACTTCCGCACGCGCACCGACGCGCAGGACATCGAAGCCGCGCTGCGCGCCACGCTGCAGAAGTTCGAGCAGCAATCCGGCGTCACCACCGCGCTGGCGATCGACGGCCACGGCGTGCCGCTGCCCAACGACGTGCAGGTGCAGGTGCTGCACATGGTGCAGGAGGCCCTGTCCAACGTGCGCAAGCACGCCAGGGCCACCACCGCCCACGTGCGCGTGCAGCCAGGGCCGCCCTGGCGCTTTGAGGTCACCGACGACGGCTGCGGCTTCGACAGCAACGAGAGCGCCGGCGACAGCCACGTGGGGCTGCGCATCATGCGCGAGCGCGCCCAGCGCATCGGCGCACAGGTGTCGGTGCAGTCGCACCCCGGCGCCGGCACGTGCGTCTCGATCGAAGTGCCGCTGGCCATGGCCGCGGAGGCCACACCATGACGCCGATCCGCCTGCTCGTGGTCGACGACCACACGCTGTTCCGGCGCGGCCTGATCGCGTTGCTCTCGCAGCACGACAGCGTCGCCATCGTGGGCGAAGCCGCCGACGCCGGCGAGGCGCAGCGCCGCGCCGCCGAGCTGCGGCCCGACGTGATCCTGCTCGACAACCACCTGCCCGGCGTGCGCGGCGTCGATGCATTGCCCGGGCTGCGTGATGCCGCGCCCGCGGCGCGCGTGCTGATGCTCACTGTCAGCGAAGACGAGGCCGATCTCGCCGCGGCGCTGAAGAACGGCGCGCAGGGCTACGTGCTCAAGACCATCGAAGGCGACGCGCTGGTGGAGGCCATCACGCGCTGCGCACGCGGCGAGTCGGTGGTGAGCCCCGAGCTCACCGGCAAGCTGGTGACGGCGCTGCGCAACGCCAACGGCGCGGCAGCGGCCGCGCCGTCTGACGCGATCCTCACGCTGTCGCCGCGCGAGCGCGACACGCTGCGCTGCATCGCACGCGGCGCCAGCAACAAGGAGATCGCGCGCACGCTGAACATCGCCGAGACCACGGTGAAGATCCACGTGCAGCACATCCTGCGCAAGCTCGACCTGAGCTCGCGCGTGCAGGCCGCCGTGTACGCCAGCGAGCGCGGCCTGGTGTGACATCGTTGCGTCGGTGACACCGTTGCGTCGGTGACACCGGGCGTTCACACAGCGATACACGCCGACATCGGCGATTGATCAGCGGTTTCCGCAACCTGCGGATGCTCGCTACTCCTTTTGGACGATGCACCCGAGCGTGCCCCTCGTCCTTCAGACATCGCGCGGATGCACCGCCGAAGGATGTTCGGCGCGATGCATCGGACCGACAGTGGCGTCAACACGAAGAGGAGTGAACATGGCCATCGCCATCGACAAACCAGGCGCGCTGCCCGGCGCGGGCGCCCCATCGCGCAGCCGCCAGGCGCTGTCGGTGCTGATCGTCAGCACCCTGGCCTTCACGGTGTGCTTCATGGTCTGGATGATGTTCGGCGTGATCGGCATCCCGATCAAGAAGGCGCTCAACCTGAACGCCACCGAGTTCGGGCTGCTCACCGCCACGCCGGTGCTCACCGGCTCGCTGATCCGCGTGCCGCTCGGCATCTGGACCGACCGCTACGGCGGCCGCATCGTGATGACGATTCTGATGGCGCTCACGGTGCCGGCGATCTGGCTGATGGCCTACGCCACCGAATACTGGCACTTCCTGGTGATCGGCCTGTTCGTCGGCCTGGCGGGCGGCTCGTTCTCGGTGGGCACGCCGTACGTCGCACGCTGGTTTCCCAAGAACCGGCAAGGCTTCGCGATGGGCGTGTACGGCGCGGGCAACTCCGGCGCCGCGGTCAACAAGTTCGTCGCACCCGCGCTGGTGGTGGCCTTCGGCTGGACGATGGTGCCGCAGGTCTATGCCGCGGTGATGCTGGGCACGGTGCTGCTGTTCTGGATGTTCAGCCACAGCGACCCGACGCACCTGGTGCCGAGCCATGTCACGTTTGCGGACCAGATGAAGGCGCTGAAGGACCCGAAGGTGCTCAAGTACTGCCAGTACTACAGCATCGTGTTCGGTGGCTACGTGGCGCTGAGCCTGTGGATGGTGCAGTACTACGTCGGCGAGTACGGGCTCGACATCCGCGTGGCCGCGCTGCTGGCGGCCTGCTTCTCGTTGCCCGGCGGCGTGCTGCGTGCGATCGGCGGCTGGCTGTCCGACAAGTACGGCGCGCACAGCGTCACCTGGTGGGTGATGTGGGTGAGCTGGATCTGCCTGTTTCTGCTGTCGTACCCGCAGACCGATTTCTCGATCCAGACCGTCAACGGCGTGCGCAGCTTCCACATCGGCCTGAACGTCTACGCGTTCACCGGGCTGATGGCCATCCTCGGCGTCGCCTGGGCGTTCGGCAAGGCCAGCGTCTTCAAGTACATCAGCGACGACTATCCCAAGAACATCGGCGCCATCAGCGGCATCGTCGGCCTCGCCGGCGGCCTGGGCGGCTTCGTGCTGCCGATCATGTTCGGCGCGCTGATGGACATCACGGGCATCCGCTCCTCCGCCTTCATGTTGATGTATGGCGTGGTGTGGGTGTCGCTGATCTGGATGTACTTCACCGAGGTGCGCCGCACGCCGGTCATGGGTCCGCATGCCGGACAGCCCGTCCCGGCCTGACCCGAACAACCACCTGAAACACCCAAGGAGACCTCGTCATGGCTTCCGCACACGTCATTTCGCACTGGGCCCCGGAGGACGCGTCCTTCTGGCGCACCAGCGGTCAATCGGTCGCGCAACGCAACCTGTGGATCTCGATTCCCGCGCTGACGCTCGCGTTCGCGGTGTGGATGGTGTGGTCCGTGGTGGTGGTGAACCTGCCCAACGTCGGCTTCAAGTTCTCCACCAACCAGCTGTTCTGGCTCGCCGCGCTGCCCGCGCTGTGCGGTGCCACGCTGCGCATCTTTTATTCGTTCGCGGTGCCGATCTTCGGCGGGCGGCGCTGGACCGCGATCTCCACCGCGTCGCTGCTTCTGCCAGCGGTGGGCATCGGCTATGCGGTGCAGAACCCGGCCACGCCGTACGAGGTGATGGTTCTGCTGGCGCTGCTGTGCGGTTTCGGCGGCGGCAACTTCGCCTCCAGCATGGCCAACATCAGCTTCTTCTTCCCCAAGGCACAGAAGGGCATGGCGCTGGGCTTGAACGCCGGCCTCGGCAACCTCGGTGTTTCCATCGTGCAATTGGTGGTGCCGCTGGTCATCACCGCCGGCGTGTTCGGCACGCTGGGCGGCGACCCGCAAAGCGTCACCAAGGCCGGCGCGCAGACGCAGATGTGGCTGCAGAACGCCGGCTTCGTCTGGGTGCCGTTCATCGTCGTGTCGACGTTGCTGGCATGGTTCGGCATGAACGACCTGGCCGACGCCAAGGCGTCGTTTGCCGACCAGGCGGTGATTTTCAAGCGCGCGCACAACTGGTGGATGTGCTGGCTCTACCTCGGCACGTTCGGCAGCTTCATCGGCTACTCGGCCGGCTTTCCGCTGCTCATCAAGAGCCAGTTTCCCGGCGTTAACGCGCTGCAGTACGCGTGGCTCGGGCCGTTGGTGGGCGCGCTGATCCGCCCTATCGGCGGCTGGCTGTCCGACAAGGTGGGCGGCGCGCGCGTGACGTTCTGGAACTTCATCGCGATGGCACTCGGCGTGGTGGCGGTGCTGCAGTTCCTGCCGAGCAACGGCCAGGGCGGCCACTTCACCGGCTTTCTCATCTCCTTCCTGGTGCTGTTCGCCACCTCGGGCATCGGCAACGGCTCGACCTTCCGCATGATCCCGGTGATCTTCCTCAACGAGCGGCAACGCGCCGCGCAGGGCCAGGGCCCTGCCGCTCAGGAGCAAGCGGTCAAGGATGCCAACAAGGAAGCGGCGGCCGTGCTCGGCTTCAGCTCGGCGATCGGCGCCTACGGCGGCTTCTTCATCCCCAAGAGCTACGGCACGTCGATCTCGATGACAGGCGGACCGGAAGCCGCGCTGTACTGCTTCATCGTCTTCTACGTCACCTGCATCGCGATCACGTGGTGGTTCTACAGCCGCAAGAACGCGCCCGCGCCGTGCTGATGTCCCACCCCCGAAGCGCCTTCGGCGCCTCCCCCTCAAGGGGGCGCCGCCAGCGGCCCGGCAAAGCCGGCTCCGCGGCGGCCGCTTGGGGTGTTACGCACCGCACACGATCCGTTGACCCGGCGTTACCGAGCGTCGCGCAAACCTCGCATTCCATTGATGCCCGGCTCGGACACTGCACGAATCTGGAGACCTGAATGAGCCACTTTCTCGACCGCCTGACGCACTTCTCGCAACCGCGCGTGAACTTCGCCGACGGCCACGGCGTCACCACCGGCGAAGACCGCACCTGGGAAGACGCCTACCGCGCCCGCTGGCAGCACGACAAGATCGTGCGCAGCACGCACGGCACCAACTGCACCGGCTCGTGCTCGTGGAAGATCTACGTCAAGGGCGGCATCGTCACCTGGGAGACCCAGCAGACCGATTACCCGCGCACGCGCCCCGACCTGCCCAACCACGAGCCGCGCGGCTGCGCCCGCGGCGCGTCGTACTCCTGGTACCTGTACAGCGCCAACCGGGTCAAGTACCCGCTGGTGCGCGCGCGCCTGCTCAAGGCCTGGCGCGCCGCACTGGCGGTGGCCAAGAGCCCGGTCGATGCGTGGGCCGCGATCGTCGAGAGCGGCGCGCGGGAGGAATGGACGCGCCAGCGCGGCCTGGGCGGCTTTGTGCGCTCGAGCTGGGACGAGGTCAACCAGATCATCGCGTCGGCCAACATCCACACGATCAAGCGCCACGGCCCGGATCGCATCATCGGCTTCTCGCCGATCCCGGCGATGTCGATGGTGAGCTACGCGGCCGGCTCGCGTTACCTGTCGCTGATCGGCGGCGTGTCGATGAGCTTCTACGACTGGTACTGCGACCTGCCGCCGTCGAGCCCGATGACCTGGGGCGAGCAGACCGACGTGCCGGAATCGGCCGATTGGTACAACTCCACCTTCATCATTGCCTGGGGCTCCAACGTGCCCCAGACGCGCACGCCCGACGCGCACTTCTTCACCGAGGTGCGCTACAAGGGCGCCAAGACGGTGGCGGTCACGCCCGACTACGCCGAGGTCAGCAAGCTCGCCGACCTGTGGATGCACCCCAAGCAAGGCACCGACGCGGCACTCGCGATGGCGATGGGCCACGTGATCCTGAAGGAGTTCTACTTTCAGAAGCGCTCGGCGTACTTCGACGACTACGCGCGCCGCTACACCGACCTGCCGATGCTGGTGACGTTGGAGCCTCGGACGCTGCCCGATGGCCGCAAGGTATTGGCCAGCCAGCGCTACCTGCGCGCCAGCGACTTCAACGGCAAGCTCGGCCAGGACAACAACCCTGACTGGAAGACGCTCGCGTTCGACTCCAACGGCCGCGTCGTGATGCCCAACGGCTCGATCGGCTTCCGTTGGGGCGCCGACGGCCGCGCCGACGCCGGCAAGTGGAACCTGGAGAACAAGGAAGCGCGCCACGGCGAGGACGTGAAGCTGTGCCTGTCGGTCACCGAAGGAACCGATCCGCACCAAGTGGAAGACGTGGCGTTCCCCTACTTCGCCGGCATCGACACACCGCACTTCAACGCCAACCAGCAAGGCGGCGACGTGCTCGTGCGCAAAGTGCCGGTGCGGCGCATCCGCCTCGGCAAGGCCGGTGCCGAGCGCGAGACGCTGGTGGCCACCGTGTTCGACCTGATGGCCGCGCACTACGGCATCGAGCGCGGCCACGGTGACGGCGCCAAGAGCTACGACGACGACGCGCCCTACACGCCCGCATGGCAGGAAAAGATCACCGGCGTGCCGCGCGCGCAGGTCATCACCGTGGCGCGCCAGTTTGCCGACAACGCCGACAAGACGCACGGCAAGTCGATGGTGATCATCGGCGCGGCGATGAACCACTGGTACCACTGCGACATGAACTACCGCGGCATCATCAACATGCTGATGCTGTGCGGCTGCGTCGGGCAAAGCGGCGGCGGCTGGGCGCACTACGTGGGGCAGGAGAAGCTGCGCCCGCAGACCGGATGGACCGCGCTGGCGTTCGCGCTCGACTGGTCGCGCCCGCCGCGCCAGCAGAACAGCACCAGCTTCTTCTACGCGCACACCGACCAGTGGCGCTACGAGAAGCTCGGCGTGTCCGAGATCCTGTCGCCGCTGGCCGACAAGAGCGAGTTCAGCGGCAGCCTGATCGACTACAACGTGCGCGCCGAGCGCATGGGCTGGCTGCCGTCGGCGCCTCAGCTCAAGACCAACCCGCTGCAGGTGGCGCGCGAGGGCGCCGCGGCGGGTGACGTGAAGGCGCACGTGGTCAAGGGCCTCACGGACGGCTCGCTGCAGCTGAGCTGCGAAGACCCCGACCATCCCGACAACTGGCCGCGCAACATGTTCGTGTGGCGCTCCAACATCCTCGGCTCGTCGGGCAAGGGCCACGAGTATTTCCTGAAGCACCTGCTGGGCACCAGCCACGGCGTGCAAGGCAAGGATCTGGGCCCCGACGACGCGAAACCGCAGGAAGTGCGCTGGCACGACGAGGCACCGCAAGGCAAGCTTGACCTGATCGTCACGCTCGACTTCCGTATGAGCACGACGTGCCTGTATTCGGACATCGTGCTGCCCACCGCCACCTGGTACGAGAAGAACGACCTCAACACCAGCGACATGCACCCGTTCATCCACCCACTGTCGACCGCGGTCGACCCGGCGTGGCAGGCCAAGAGCGACTGGGAGATCTACAAGGGCTTCGCCAAGACCTTCTCCGAGCTGTGCCCCGGCCACCTCGGCGTCGAGAAAGAGGTGGTGCTGACGCCGCTGATGCACGACACGCCGGGCGAGCTGGCCCAGCCGATCGACGTGCTCGACTGGAAGCGCGGCGAGGTCGACCTGATCCCGGGCAAGACCGCGCCGCAGATCACCGTGGCCGAGCGCGACTATCCCGCCACCTACGCACGCTTCACGTCGCTCGGCCCGTTGATGGAGAAGGTGGGCAACGGCGGCAAAGGCATCGCGTGGAACACCGCCGAAGAGGTGCGCCAGCTCGCCGAGCTCAATGGCAAGGTGCACACCGAAGGGCCGACCAAGGGCCTGGCCAAGATCGAGACCGACATCGACGCCACCGAGGTGATCCTGATGCTGGCACCCGAGACCAACGGCCACGTCGCGGTCAAGGCGTGGGAGGCGCTGTCCAAGTTCACCGGCCGCGAGCACGCGCACCTGGCGCTGCACCGCGAGGACGAGAAGATCCGCTTCCGCGACGTGCAGGCGCAGCCGCGCAAGATCATCAGCTCGCCCACCTGGAGCGGGCTGGAGAGCGAGAAGGTCTCGTACAACGCCGGCTACACCAACGTGCACGAGCTGATTCCCTGGCGCACCCTCACCGGGCGCCAGCAGTTCTACCAGGACCATCCGTGGATGCGCGCCTTCGGCGAGGAGTTCACGAGCTATCGGCCGCCGGTAGACCTGAAGGCCGTGGGCGGCACCCAAGGCATCAAGCCCAACGGCCACAAGGAGGTGGTGCTCAACTTCATCACGCCGCACCAGAAGTGGGGCATCCACAGCACCTACTCCGACAACCTGATGATGCTGACGCTCAATCGCGGCGGACCGGTGGTGTGGCTGAGCGAGGACGATGCGCGCGCGGCCGGCATCGAGGACAACGACTGGATCGAGCTCTACAACGCCAACGGCGCCATCGCGGCGCGCGCGGTAGTGAGCCAGCGCGTCAACCCGGGCATGACGCTGATGTACCACGCGCAGGAAAAGATCATCAACACGCCGGGCTCCGAGATCACCGGCCAGCGCGGCGGCATCCACAACTCGGTGACGCGCATCGTCACCAAGCCCACGCACATGATCGGCGGCTACGCGCAGCTCAGCTACGGCTTCAACTACTACGGAACCATCGGCACCAACCGCGACGAGTTCGTGGTGGTGCGAAAGATGAGAAAGATCGACTGGCTCGATGGCGAACAAGCTGTCGCGGGAGAACAGACATGAAAGTCCGCGCCCAGATCGGCATGGTGCTCAACCTCGACAAGTGCATCGGCTGCCACACCTGCTCGGTGACCTGCAAGAACGTCTGGACCAACCGTCCGGGCATGGAGTACGCCTGGTTCAACAACGTCGAGACCAAACCCGGCATCGGCTACCCGAAGGACTGGGAGAACCAGGACAAGTGGCAAGGCGGCTGGATCCGCAACCCTGATGGCTCCATCGAGCCGCGCCAGGGCGGCAAGTGGAAGCTGCTGATGCGCATCTTTGCCAACCCGAACCTGCCGCAGATCGACGACTACTACGAGCCCTTCACCTTCGACTACGACCACCTGCAGTCGGCGCCGGAGAGCAAGGCCGCGCCCACCGCGCGCCCGCGCAGCCTGATCACCGGCCAGCGCATGGAGAAGATCGAGTGGGGCCCGAACTGGGAGGAGATCCTCGGCGGCGAGTTCAGCAAGCGCTCCAAGGACCAGAACTTCGAGGCCGTGCAGAAGGACATCTACGGCCAGTTCGAGAACACCTTCATGATGTACCTACCGCGCCTGTGCGAGCACTGCCTCAACCCGGCGTGCGTGGCGTCGTGCCCCTCGGGCTCGATCTACAAGCGCGAAGAAGACGGCATCGTGCTGATCGACCAGGACAAGTGCCGCGGATGGCGCATGTGCGTATCGGGCTGCCCGTACAAGAAGATCTACTACAACTGGCAAACCGGCAAGGCCGAGAAGTGCATCTTCTGCTACCCGCGCATAGAGGCCGGGCAGCCCACGGTGTGCTCCGAGACCTGCGTGGGCCGCATCCGCTACCTGGGCGTGATGCTGTACGACGCCGACCGGATCGCCGAGGCCGCCACCACGCCGCGCGACCGTGACCTCTACGAGGCGCAGTGCGAGATCTTCCTCGACCCGAACGATCCGCAGGTGATCGAACAGGCGCGCGCCGACGGCATCCCCGAGGCGTGGCTGACCGCCGCCAAGGCAAGCCCGGTGTGGAAGATGGCGATGGAGTGGAAGGTAGCGCTGCCGCTGCACCCCGAGTACCGCACGCTGCCGATGGTCTGGTACGTGCCGCCGCTGTCGCCGATCACCGCCGCCGCCAACGCCGGTCACATCGGCGCCAACGGCGAGATCCCTGATGTCAAGCAGCTGCGCATCCCGGTGCAGTACCTCGCCAACCTGCTGACCGCCGGCGACACCGCCCCGGTGGAGCGCGCGCTCGAACGCATGCTGGCGATGCGCGCCTACCAGCGCGGCAAGCACGTCGATCGCGTGGAGAAGCCCGAGGTGCTGAAGCAGGTGGGCCTCACGGCCGCCGAGGTGGAAGCGATGTACCAGGTGATGGCGATCGCCAACTACGAAGACCGCTTCGTCATCCCCACCACGCACCGCGAGTACGCCGAGAACGCCTTCGACCTGCGCGGCGGATGCGGCTTCTCGTTCGGCAACGGCTGCTCCGACGGCGCGAGCGAGACATCGATCTTCGGCGGCAAGAAGCGCCGCACGATCCCGATCAAGGCCACGGTGTGAGCAACCGAGCATGAAACCCACCACCCACATCACCTTGCGCGTCCTGGCGCGCCTGCTGTCTTATCCGGCGCCGGAGTTGCGCGATGCCTTGCCCGAGCTGCTCACGGCCTTGCGCCGCGAGCGGGCGCTGCGCGGCGAGCGCGTGGCCGAGCTGATCGCGTTCGCGCGCCAGCTCGCCGCGGCCGACCCGTACGAAGCCGAAGCGCGCTACGTTGACACCTTTGACCGCGGCCGCGCCACCTCGCTGCACCTGTTCGAGCACGTGCACGGCGACTCGCGCGAGCGCGGCCCGGCGCTGGCCGACCTGCAGCAGACCTACGAGCGCGCCGGACTGCAGCTGGAGCCCGGCGAGCTGCCTGACTACCTGCCGGCGGTGCTGGAGTTCGCGTCGATGCAGCCGGTGCGCACGGCGCGCGAGTTCCTCGGCGAGACGGCGCACATCCTGAACGCGATCTTCAGCGCGCTGCTCAAGCGCGAGAGCCCTTACGCCTCGGTGATCGCTGCGGTGCTCGAGCTCGCCGGCGAGCGCGTCCAGGCGGTGCCCGTGGCCGAGGAGCCCGCGCTCGACGAGGCCTGGGCCGAGCCGCCCGCCTTCGGCGGCTGCAGCACCAACGGCCAGTCCAAGCCGGGAACGCCGCAGCCGATCCAGATCGTTCGCACATCCGTCACAAAGCGCCCCGCACCGCAAGCCTCGCAAGGAGTGCAGGCATGAACACGACATCGCCGTGGATCGACACGCTGCTGTTCGGCTACTACCCCTACATCTGCCTGACGGTGTTCCTCGTCGGCAGCTGGATCCGCTTTGACCGCGACCAGTACACCTGGAAGAGCGACTCGTCGCAGCTGCTGCGCACCGGCAGCCTGCGCTGGGGCAGCAACTTGTTCCATGTGGGCATCCTGTTCCTGTTCTTCGGCCACGGCTTCGGCATGCTGACGCCGCACATGGTCTACGAGCCTTTCATCAGCGCCGGCGACAAGCAGCTCGTGGCGATGGTGTCGGGCGGCCTGTTCGGCCTGCTCGGCTTCATCGGCCTGACGCTGCTGCTGCACCGGCGCCTGGCCGATGCGCGCATCCGCGCCACGTCGAAAGCCAGCGACATCGCGCTGCTGGTGCTGCTGTGGCTGCAGTTCGCGCTCGGGCTGGCGACGATCCCGCTGTCGGCCCAGCATCTCGACGGCGCGATGATGATGAAGCTGGCCGAGTGGGCGCAGCGCGTCGTCACGTTCCGAGCCGGCGGCGTCGAGCTGCTGGCCGACGCGAGCTGGGTCTTCAAGGCCCACATGTTCCTCGGCATGACGATCTTCCTGGTGTTCCCGTTCACGCGCCTGGTGCACGTGTGGAGCGGCTTTGCGACGCTGGCCTATGCGTGGCGGCCGTACCAGGTGGTGCGCAGCCGCAGGCTCAACCTGCCGGCCGGGCACCTGCAGCCGAAGCGCGGCGTGGCAGCAGCCGCCAGCGCGGCGTTGCCGACCCGGCCGCAGCCGGAGCCGCTGGCCCACCCCATCGCGGCGCGCCGCGCCGATGCCTGAGGAGCGCACGATGGACACGACCATGCTCGAAGTCGCGCGCGTCAACGGCGTGCCGCTGCACGACGGCGGCGAAATCCTGGACGACACCGCGCTGCGCCAGCGCGCCTGTGGCGAGTTGCTGCGCCAGGCCGCGGCGGCCGCCGGCATCCAGGCGGATTCCACCGGCGATGCGATCGAACAACTGCTCGATCGCGAGTTGACCGTGCCCGAGCCCTCCGAAGAAGCGTGCCGCCGGCACTTCGAGGCCAACCCGGCGCGGTACGGCCGCGGCGAGCGGCTGCACGTGCGGCACGTGCTGTTTGCGGTGACGCCGGGCGTGGACGTGCAGGCCTTGCGCCCGCGCGCCGAGGCGCTGCTGCTGGAGCTGCGCTGCGCAGAACCCGACAGCGAAGCGTTCGCCGAGGCGGCGCGTCAATGGTCCAACTGCCCCAGCGGCGCTCAGGGCGGTGACCTCGGCTGGATCGGCCGCGACGATTGCGCGCCCGAGTTCGCGCGCGACGTGTTCGGCGGCGACACCATCGGCGTGCTGCCGCGCCTGGTGCACAGCCGCTTCGGCCTGCACGTGGTGGAGGTGCGTGCGCGCGACGCCGGCGCGGCACCCGAGTTCAACGAGGTGCGCGCCGCGGTGGCGCAGACGCTGCGTCAGCAGACCTGGATCCACGCGCTGCGCCAGTACCTGCAGGTGCTCGCCGGTGCCGCCGACATCGAAGGCGTGCCGCTCGATGCGTCCGGCACGCCGCTGGTGCAGTGAGGCCGCAACAGGCGCAACGCCGATGCCCGACGAACTGCTGCAACGGCTGCGCCGCTTTCACGACCACGCGTTTCCCCGCTACGAGGCGCAGTTTCGCGAGCTGGTCGACGACGGCCAGCACCCGACCACGCTGTTCATCGGCTGCTCCGACTCGCGCCTGGTGCCGTATCTGCTGACCGGCGCCGGCCCGGGCGAGCTGTTCATGGTGCGCAACGTGGGCGCGCTGGTGCCGCCTTGCTGCGGCACGCTGGATGGAGGGCACCACGGCACCGCAGCGGCCATCGAGTTCGCCGTGCTGAACCTCAAGGTGCGCCGCATCGTGGTGTGCGGCCACAGCCACTGCGGCGCGATGAAGGCGCTGTATGAAGACGTGCCGTCGGAGGCGAAGAACCTGCGCGTCTGGCTCGACCTGGCGCGTGACGCCGCGCTGCCGGTGCAGCCCACGCCCGAGGCCTTGCGCCGCACCGAGCAGCGCGCCGTGGTGCTGCAGCTGGAGCGCCTGATGGAATACCCGATGGTGCGCTCGCGCGTCGAGCGGGGCGAGCTCACGCTGCACGGCTGGCACTACGTGATCGAAGACGGCGAGGTGCACGTGTTCGACGTGAAGGCCGGCGGCTTCGTGCCCGCATCACGCTCATCGCACAGCGGCACCGGACCGTTCCTCGACACCACCACCGACGCCGCCGCGTTCAGCGAGGTCGACACGACCCACTGGGGCCGCGTGGACGCCGAGCCGTGCACGGAGTGACGCGCGGGCGGTCTATCGGCCGTGGGCTGCGTCCGGAGGACCACTGACGACCCGGAGCAGTCCTTCGATCGATCAAGCAGCAGACACCGAGCACTGAAGAACCAACGAACCAACTCGCTCAACCGCGCAACTGGCAAGTTGACGCGCGACGGCCGCGGGCTCAACCGAGGTTGTGTCAGTCTAGGCGCAGCCTCAACCGTGAGGCGAGCCCTGAGGAGATCGCCGCAACCACGGCGAAAACCACAAGCATCAGAGCACCGTCGGTGCCGTGCAGCGGCCGCAGATTCAAGAATCCGCTGATCCCGGGGACCTGGACGAGCACGCCGAGCGATGCGAGCGTCCCGACGACGAGCCAGCGCGCAGCGGCCTGGCGCAGCTTCGTCAGCCCGGCCGTGATTCCGGCGCTGGACACCAGTAGAACGGTCAGGGCCATCGCGCGCGCATGCTCGACGTTTCGGTCGGCGCCGAGTGCGTGAAGGTAGCTCCAGACCACGGCCACGCTCACGAGCCCGCCGACCACGACGATCGCCACCCAGGCGCCAGGCGAAAAGAACCGTGCGCGTCGATGGCGCCGTACCGGCGCGAGCGGTCCTGCCAACGGAAGATCCTGGAACGCCAGCATTGCCGTCGGGTGGATGACGAGTTCCAGCCACACGATGTGAATCGGCAGGAACAACAGAGGCAGGCCCATCAGCGGGATCACGGCGGCACCGATCACGAGCGGCAGATGCACGAGCAGCAGGTACGCAAACGCGAGCCGCAGGTTCTGGAAGAGCTGGCGGCCTTCGGCCACCGCATCGACGATAGTCCTGAAGTTGTCGTCGAGCAGCACCACCGGTGCAACCTCGCGGGCGCTGCGCGTGCCGCGCTCGCCCATGGCCACGCCGATGTCGGCCAGGCGAAGCGCCGGGACGTCGTTGACGCCGTCGCCCGTGACGGCGACCAGTTCTCCCTCGGATTGCAGCGCCTGCACCAGCGCCAGCTTCTGCGGCGGTGTGGCGCGCGCCACCACGTGCACGTCACCATGGGCGCGGAGCGCGGCCGCCGCATCGTCCTCGGGCGCCAGGACGATGACCCGGGGCTGTGCTCCGCCGAGCCCGATCTCGCGCGCGATGGCCACCGCCGTGGCCGGGTGGTCGCCCGTGACCATGATGACGCGCATGCCGGCGGCCGTGCAGTCGTCGACGGCTTCGCGCACGCCGTCGCGAACCGGATCCTCGAACACCAGCAGGCCCGCGAATTCGAACCCGCCTCCGGGTTCGCGGTCGGCGGGTGCATCTGCGGGCATGTCGCGCCGGGCGCAGCCGATGACCTTGTGTCCGGATCGTGCGTACTCCTCCACCCGCGCCAGCCAGCCGGCTCGTTCGAGTTCGGACAATTCAGACGTGGCCAGCACGGTCTCCGGGGCACCTTTGGTGAAGGCTCTCGCCTTCCCGTCGGCCCAACGCCAGACCACCGTCTCGCGGCGCCGACCTTCGGTGAACGGGAAGTCGGCCAGCCTCGTCGCGTGCGGCAGCGGTCCTGCCGCGCCGTGCAAGGCCTGGTCGAGCGGATCGCCGCTATCGGGCCTCGCGGCCAATGCGGCGACCTGCAACACCGAGTCCTCGTTTAATCCAGCGGCCGGCGTCCGATGCGCCAGCGCTAGCGAGCCCGCGGTGATCGTTCCGGTCTTGTCGGACACGATGCAGCTGACGCGACCGATGTTCTCCACCGCCACCGCCCGTCGTACGAGCGCCTTCTTGCGCGCCAGCCGGAAAACTCCGACGCCGAGAAAGAATGTGTAGACGACGGGATACTCCTCGGGCAGTGCGGCCACGGCCAGCGTCACCGCACTGAGCAGCGCGTCGATCCAGCCGTGGCCTTGCCACAGCCTGACCGCGGCGAGCACGATGCACACCATGATGGCCACGCCAAGCAGCACGGCCACGAGTTCGCCGATGGCCTTCTGCAGCGGAGTCGCGGCGTGGTTGCCTTCGGTGGCGGAACGGACGATCTCGCCATAGCGCGTCTCGCCGCCGATGAACAAGATGCGCAGTTGGGCCGTACCCGTCAGCAGGCGTGTGCCCGCGGTGCCCCAGAACTCCTCGGAGGCGCTGGCTGGCAGCGCCGCCGAAGACTCGAGGGCGCGCTTGGCCACCGGCAAGGACTCGCCGGTCAAGGTCGATTCGTCGACCTGAAGGCCGGTGCCGGACACCAGCAGTCCGTCGGCGGGGAAGTACTCGCCCGGCGTCACCTCGACCATGTCGCCAGTCACCAGCTCCCTCGACGGGATGTCCCGCCACTGCCCATCACGCAGCACCCGCGCCGAACTGGCCAGCCGGCTCGCCAGTCCGGCGGAGGACGCGGACGTTCGTCGATGCAGGTAGGCATCCATGCCCAGCAGCGGCACCATGGCCACCAGCAGCGTGAGCGACTCGGCAACCTGTCCCAGCAGCCCGAACAGGCCCGCCGTCAGCACCAGGAACCACAGCATCGGGTCGCGCGCCGTGTCGCGTGCGACGACGAGCCAGCCGCTGGCGGCCGGCGCCACGATGTCGTTGAAACCGTAGGTGCGCTGGGTCTCGACCTGGGCAGTGCTCAGCCCCTGGGCGCCTGGCTGCAACGTGGCCAGCCGCTCGAGCGGCACGTTGCGCCGACTCATGGCGCTGGGCTCCCGCGCACGACCGCGGTGTGCCCTGTCACGACATCGTCGCGGGCTGGGCTGTGCACCACGGCTGGTACGTACTCAGTGTGCGCCGGCGGCGTCCGAAGCCGTCACCGAACCAACAGCACCGGTGTGTCGCACAGCGAGACCACTTTCGTGGCCACTGAACCCATCACCACTCCGGCGACAGCGCCGTGGCCGTGGGAGCCCAGGATGATCAAGTCGAACCGCTGCTGCTCGGCAAGCTTGGCGATGGTCGACCCTGCGGGCCCGATGCGGTGGATGAATGTTGCGGCCATGCGTTGACGCTTGAAGAAGACGCGTATCGGCCTGAACACGGTCTCGGCATCGTCCCGGTAGAACGACTGCACCTGCGACTTGTCCACGAAAGCCGCCGCGCGATGCGGAAACGCTGGCACGCAATGGAGCACCGTGTAGCTGTGCCGAGGCCCGAGCCACTCATCATGGGCCGCGATGAAGGCCAGCATGCGCTTGGTGTAGGCGCTGCCGTCGGCAGCGATCAGGATCTTCACGTCTTGTGTCTCCAACGGGTCAGGGCTTGCGCGAGGACGGGCGTCGCGGGGTCAATCTCGCTCGCGTCTGCCGCGCTCTCGTCCTTCGTGCTCCCGTCCTCCGTGCTCCCGTCCTCCGCCCTTCTGCGGCTCCGCACGCGGATCGCGGTGGCACTCGACGCAGTTCGCGAAGTCGCGGATGCCCTCCTCGAGGTGTTCAGCGCGCACCTTCGCTTCCGAGTGCTCGTGGCATCCATAGCACGTATAGCGGCTGTAGTCGTTGTTCTTGTGGCAAGTCTCGCACGGGGCCTGGTGGTCGCGGTCGAGCACGAAGTACTTGTCGTGGTCGAAGGTCGCGGGCTTCCAGGCATCGGTCTTGTGGCACGACTTGCAGCCACCCTGGGTCTGACGGTGCATGCGGTCGTTCGGCGCGTTGTGGCAGCTCTCGCAACGGTCGAGCACGACCGGCGCCAGCAGCTTGTGGTCGAAGTGCGCCGGCTTCCACGCCTTGTCGCCGTGGCATTGGCTGCACTCCAACTTGATGTCGCGGTGCACGGTGTCCTTCGGCACGGCATGGCATGACGAACACTGGTCCTTCACCGCAACCTTCAGCAGTGCGTGCGAGAACGGCTTGCGGCTGCGCTTGGTGGCCTTCGGGCCCTGATGGTCGCTGTGGCAGGCCATGCAGTCCTGCTCGACCAGCTCCTGGTGGAACGAGACCTTGACGGTGCGCGTCGGGATCGGCACCCCCTTGGTCGTCTTCAGGCCGACATCGGCCACGGCATGGCATTCGGTGCAGCGCCGTGTCGAGGCACCCCGCAAGGCCGAATGGCATGCGAAACAATCGGTGGCCAGCGTCTCGTGGCCCTTCACCAGCGGACCCGGGCTCACCATCAGGTGCGGATAGACGAAGGCGAGCGCGACCAGCACCACCAGGTTGAGCGTGACGACGATCCACAGGACGGGGCGCTTCTTCACCTCCAGCCCCAGAACAGGAAGATGGCCACGATGTGTGCCGTGGCCAGCACGGCAAACGCCAGCGTGATCGGGAAGTGCACCACACGCCATTGCTTGACGGCGTCGAAGGTCAGGCTGTCCCAGTAGAGCTGTTCCTCGAGTTCGGCCTCAGGCAGGCCGCGCGCACGCATGTGTTGCCGGGCTTCCTCCAGGCGCCGGCGGGAGCGGTCGAGCAGGAACTTGCCGGTCAGGCCGCTGCCGACGTTGATCAGCATCGCCCACACCGCGAGCCAACCGAGGATGGCATTGAAGTGCACGCCGGCATGCACCAGCACCAGCAGCGAGCCCAGCCAGGCGAGCAATTCATGCCAGCGCAGCAACTGGGCCGGGTGGCCGCTTCGGATGAGCTTGCGCTTGCGCAGCGAATAGGCGGTGGAGCCGATGATGAGCAGGGTGCCCGGAATGCCGAGCCAGCGGCCGATCCACAGCAGGTTCAGCAGGTGCAGCACACCGTCGAGCGCCAAGGCGACGACGGCCAGCAGCGCAAAGCTCGCCACGAAAGGCAGCACCTCGCGCCGCAAGAGCCGGGCCTTCAATGGCATCAGGCCTCCAGCACCAAGGCGGTGGCGGGCTGTCCGACACAGAGCAGGCAGTGCCCGGCGGCGACATCGTGGTCCGGTGCGTGTTCGTAGCGCACCGAGCCTTCGAGCAGGCGGGTCTCGCAACTGCCGCACCCGCCGGAGTGGCAACCGGATTCGACGGCGATGCCATGACGCTCGGCGAAGTCGAGCAGCGACCCATCGCTCCCGTCCCACTGCAGTGTTCGGCCGGAGCGCCGGAACTGCACGTCGACTTTCGTGGCGGCTTCGGCTGGTGCGGCGCCCGGGAGCTTGACCGACGCCGGACCAAACGCCTCGTAGTGAAGGTCGGCGACGGGCACGCCCCATTCGGCCAGCGCGGGAACGAGCGTCTGCATCATGGCCGGCGGTCCGCAGACGTAGAACTGGTGCCGGCCATGGGGCAGCGTTCGGCGCAGCAGTTCTACGGCCACGTGTCCGTGGTGCTGGTAGTCGCGGCCCGCTTCATCCGTCGTCTCGGGGCGGCTGTAGACCACGTTCAGCCGCAACGACGGATGGGCCGTCGCCAGTTCCTCGAGCTGCGCCTTGAACGCATGCTCGCGGCTGTTGCGCAGCCCGTAGTAGAAGTGCAGCGTGCGCTGCGGCTGCCGGGCCAGGCACCAGCGAAGCATGCTCATCATGGGCGTCACGCCGATGCCGCCCCCGATCAGCACGGCCGGCACACCGGGATCCGGATCGATGTAGAAGTGCCCGGAAGGTGCCTTCACCCGCAACACGCTGCCGACCTGCACATGGTCGTGGAAGTGGTTGGACGACAGCCCGGGGTCGAACTCGGGGTGGTCCACCGGTGGCGGCACGCGCTTGATCGTCACCCGGTAGTGCGCCGGGTCGGGACGATCCGACAGCGAGTAGCAGCGCGTGATCGGGCGGGTACTCGCAGCCGCGTCGTTCCCTTGGGCCATGACGTCCAGCGAGAACGTCAAGAACTGACCGGGCTTGAACGGCGGCAACGACTGCGCGTCGACCGGCTGCAGGTAGAACGAGCACTGCGTCTGCGCCGGATCCTCGTATTCGCGCCGGACGACGCGGAACTCGCGCCATCCGTTCCAGCCCGCGTCTCGCTTCGCGAGCGGCGCCGCCGCTGGTTCCGCAACTGCGGGCGTCGCCGCTCGACGCCAGAGCGTCCAGGCGATGCCGGCAGCCAGTTGCAGCAACAGCGCTGCCGAGATCCAGGCGAGCAACTGGGGCGCGGTCATTGGGGCGTATGAACCGAACAGGGGGAGACTCCGAGCACGACCTGATTCTGTGCATCGGGCATGGCGTCCCCCTTGACCACCATCAACGGCCCGAGCAGCGCCTCGCCTCGTTCAGACCGCGTTCATGTGCGTCGCCGAATACTCCACGCATCGAGCAACCCACCGGAGCCCCACATGCACGTCGAACTGCACCGATTCCTTGCCCGCTTCGTCGGGACCGTCTTGCTCGTGTTGATCCCCGTCGTCTTCACCGCCTTCGTGTCGCTGCCGCTGACCCTGAACCGCCATCCCGGCGAGGCCGCCTCGGTGCAGATGCCGCCGCAGCACATGACCTGAGCCTGGGCCCATGATCGGTCCGCACGCGTGGCTCGTGTCCACCGGGGGCTCTCAAGCCTGCGTCGTGGCCACGGCGGCGTGATCCAGGTCGGGGCGTCGCCAGGGGTCGACGTGCGTCATCAGGTTGAGCACGCGGTGCCGCTGCATCACACGGCTTCGCGCCTGCACGGCGATGTCGTGCCCCGCTTCCACGCTGAGCGAGGCATCGACTTCGATGTGCGCGTCGACCACGATCATGTCGCCCATCTTGCGGGTGCGGATGTCGTGCACGCCTTGTACGCCGGAGGTCTCTTCCAGGGTCTTGCGAATGGCGGCGATCTCCTCGTCGTCGATCGCGCGATCCATCAGATCGTGCAGCGCGTCCCAGCCGAACTCCCAGCCCATCTTGGCGACCATGAAGCCGACGATGGCCGCGGCGATCGGGTCCAGGATCGGATAGCCGGCGAGGTTGCCCACGATGCCCACGCCGACCACGAGCGAGGATGCTGCGTCGGAGCGTGCATGCCAGGCGTTGGCGACGAGCATGCTCGACTTGACGCGCTTAGCCACCGTCAGCATGTAGCGAAACAGCAGTTCCTTCGCGACGAGGGCACCGCCCGCGACCCACAGTGCGGCGACGTGGACCTTCTGCACGGCGTCCGGTTGCTCCAGCTTGAGGAACGCCGACCAGAGCATGCCGAGCCCGACGGCCAGCAGCAGCGCGCCCAGCACCAGCGAGGCTGCCGTCTCGAATCGGTGATGGCCATAGGGATGATCGGCATCGGCGTCCTTGCGGCTTTGGTGGTTGGCCAGCAGCACCACAAAGTCGGCCACGAGGTCGGAGAGTGAATGGATGCCATCGGCGATCAGGCCTTGCGACCTGGTGAGGACGCCGGCAACGATCTGCGTCGAGGTCAACAACAGGTTGACGGCGACGCTGACCCAGGTGCTGCGTGATGCGGCGGCGGCCCGCTCGGTCGGGCTGTACTCAGGCTCCTCAGGGTCGTCCAACAAGTTCGTGTACTCCATCAGCCTGTCCTCTCGAGTCATGGATGACATCAATGCGGCTCCATCCATCGGATCCGGCATCGCGTCGAGTTACGTGCGTCGGACTGCGCCTCGCTCGCGCGCTCAGCCCGCAGCGGGCAGCAACAGCCGTGCGCTGAGGCCGCCTGCGTCGGCACTGTCCAGCGTGAGATCGCCGCCATACAAGCGGGCCAGATCGACCACGATGGCAAGACCGAGCCCACTGCCGGTGCGGGCCTCGTCCAATCGAACGCCGCGTTGCAGTACCTCGGCGCGCTGCTCGGGTGCAATGCCGGATCCGTCGTCGTCCACGGTGATGCGCAGCCACGATCCTTCCCGTGACGCCCGGACAACGACGGCGCTTCGCGCGCTGCGACAGGCGTTGTCGAGCAGGTTGCCGACCATCTCCTGCAGATCCTGTTCCTCGCCGGCAAACGCGAGATCGGCCGACACGTCGTCGGCCCCCATGTCCAGATGCCGGTCGGCGTGCAGCCGGTCCATGGTCCGCAGCAGACTGCGCAGGACGGGTTCGAGCAAGGTTCGCTGCCCTGGCATGCGCTGCGCGGCCGCCGCGCGTGCACGCGCGAGATGCCACTGCATGTGGCGTTCTGCGACCTGGACCTGCTCGTTCACGAGCGCCGAGAACTCGGACGGTCCGGCCTTGCGTGCCGCCTGACCGAGTATGGCCAGCGGCGTCTTCAAGGCATGCGCGAGATTGCCCGCGTGGGCCCGGGCGCGCGCCACGACCTCCGCGTTTCGATCAAGCACGCCGTTGAACTCGTCGATGAGGGGCTGCACCTCGGCCGGGAACCGACCCCCCAGGCGCTGCTCCCGACCTTCCCGTACGCGTTGCAGCCCCTGCTGCATGGCCTTGAGCGGTGCCAGCCCCACGGCGACCTGGGCCAGCGCGGCAAGCGCCAGCAGCACGCCGAGACCGACGAGCGACGCCGCCAGCACGCCAGTGAAGCGATCGATGGCCGCAGCCGCATCGAGCATGTCACCCGCCACGATCAGGCGCCATCGGGACTCCGCTGGCGCGGGTGTCTGCAGCGAGCGCTCCACGACGCGAAGCCGCTCGCCCCGGGGTCCGACGATGTCATGCCGGTGCACCGCGCCATCGGCCAGGGCATCGTCGGGCAGACGCAGTTCGGCATCCCACAGCGAGCGCGAGCGCAAGACGCTGTGGCGACGGCCCGGATCGCCAACGAGTCCCTCGACCTGCCAGTAGAGGCCGGAGTACGGCTTCTCCCAGCGTGGATCGCTCATGCCTCGCGGACCGATGACGGGACGGCCCTGGTCATCGAACTCCAGACGCGCCGCGAGCTGGTCAAGCTGCTGCGACAAGGTGATGTCGAACTGCCGCAGCACATGGTCGCGAAACAGGCCCGTGAGCCACCAATGCCCTCCGGCAAGCGCCAGGACGAGCGTCGCCAGCGTGGCGCCCAGCAGCCGCAGGCGCAGCGAGCCGAACCGCGGCCTCACGCCACCGCCAGGCGGTAGCCCTGGCCGCGAACGGTCTCGATCAGTCCCGGTGGCAGCTTCTTGCGCAGGCGCCCCACGAAGACCTCGATCGTGTTGGAGTCGCGATCGAAGTCTTGGGCGTAGATGTGCTCGATCAGTTCCGTGCGCGAGACCACCGCACCCGGTCGATGCATCAGGTAGTCGAGCACCTTGAACTCGTGGCTGGTGAGGGTCAACGCCTGGCCGGCCAACGTGACGCGGCCGCTGCGCGTGTCCAGGGCGAGTTCTCCGCATCGAAGGACCGGCGCCGCCTGACCGGCCGCGCGGCGGATCAAGCCGCGCACACGGGCGAGCAATTCTTCCGTGTGGAAGGGCTTGGTCAGGTAGTCGTCGGCGCCGGCGTCGATCCCGGCCACCTTTTCGTTCCAGTTGTCGCGCGCCGTCAGGATCAGGACCGGCATGGTGCGGCCCTCGTCGCGCCAACGCTTGAGCACGGAGAGACCGTCGAGCAGCGGCAAGCCCAGGTCGAGAACGACCGCGTCGTAGGCCTCGGTGTCACCCTGGAAGTGCGCATCGCGGCCATTGTCGGCTTCGTCGACCACATAGCCGGCCTCTTGCAGGCCAGCGCGAAGCTGCGCACGCAGGGTCGAGTCGTCTTCAACCAGAAGAAGTCGCACGAGCGTCGAGCCTATCAGCGTCGATCGCTCGGCCTTTGCGAACGCTCAATGCGCCGCACGACGTCGCCGCTGGCGGCGTCGAGTTTGAGCTTGACCAACCGACCGCCTGGCTCGATCAGCTTGATCTCGTAGAGCCAGCGTCCGTCGTCCTCCTCGAGCTCCACTTCGAGCAGTCGGCCCGGATGATCGCGCTCCAGTCGCTCCAGAATGGTCTTCAGCGGCAGAACCTTTCCGGCCTGAACGGCCGCGCGCGCTCTGTCCTGGTCGTTGTCTGCAAGCGCTCGCGGGCTGGTCAGCAGCAGCGCCAGCACGGCGGTAAGCAACGACAGGGTCGAGGTGCGGAAGGTGTTCACGCGCCGATTCTCGCGGGCCGAATCTGAACGCCGGATGAACGCGAGCTTCAGACGGCGTTCAAGCACCGCTTCGCACACTGCGCTCCGTCACTGGCCCGGAGCCCTGGATTGGAGTCCCGCTCGTTCACAACGACCATCCTGGCCACCACGGTTGCCGCGGCGATCTGCATGCCTGAGGCAACGCCGGTCCATTTGCGATCCCGCAAGACCTTCTGGACCTTCCGAACGCATCCTCCGCATTGACTGAGAACAAAGGTCGCGCTCCATGCGTCATCCACCCCTGACCCCAACTCTCGCTTTCGCGATGCTCGTCCTCGTCGGGCAGTCGGTACTGGCAGCCGACGACTGCGATGCCCCTGCCGATTCGTGGCAACCGCGCAGCGCGGTGCACGCGCTCGCGCAACGCAACGGCTGGCAGGTGGAAAGACTGAAGATCGACGACGGCTGCTACGAAATCAAGGGCCGCGATGCCGAGGGTCGCCGCATCAAGGCCAAGCTGGACCCGGCCACGCTGCAGGTCGTCGAGATGAAGCGCGAGCAAGGCGGCCGCCAACGCGAACGCGAACGCGAGGGCAAAGGCGCTCCGGTCTCTCCCAAATCACCAGCCAGCGGGCCGGCAACAGGCTCGTGAAGCTGGCAGCAGGTCTCGACGCGGCTGAACGCAGCCCTCCAGGGTCTATCCCTAACACCGACATCAGGAGTACTCGAATGAAACATGCATGGCCCCTCGCCGCAGTCGCGGGCGCGCTCGCGGTCCCATCGGTCGCGTCGGCACGCCCGGTCGCGCTCGAGGCGGAACTCAACAACTACGGCGGCGACGGTGCCTATCTCGCCATCTACCTCACCGACCGAACGGGTCGCTATCAGAGCACGCTCTGGCTCGCAGCACCCAAGGCCAAGTACTGGCGCCACTTGAGCGACTGGTACCGAGTGACCGGGGGCAAGGCCAAGGTGGACGGCATCAGCGGCGCGAGCGTGGGGGCTGGCAAGGCCTTGCGCGTCACGGTCGAAGTGGCCGATGCGCTGCTGGACGCCGGCTATGAGATCCACATCGACACCGCCGTGGAGAAGATGAAGGAGAACCCCTCGGACGTGGTGGTACCGCTCACCGTGGGAGGCGCCGGCAAGCCCACGCCCGGTCGCGGATACGTCAAGTCCTTCCGCTACACGCTGTGATGACACGACAAGGACGATGCTTCGCACGCTTCATTCGATTCCCGGACTGATCGCCGCGCTGCTGCTGGCGCTGGTCGCGGTGACGGGCTCGGTGCTGTCTGTGTTCCCCGCCCTGGAGGCGGCGCAGTCGAGGGACGCCGGCATGGTCGACGTGGCGACACTCGCCGGCCGTGTGAGCGCGCGTGTGCCGGGCGTCGAGACGCTGGTGCGCCAGCCCTCGGGCGCGATCGTCGCCTATCACATGGTGGGCCAGGATCAGAGGGCTTCCATCATCGACCCGGCCACCGGCACCGCTATGGCCGCGTACCGGTCATCGGCGGTCCAGCGCTGGGTTAAGAACCTGCATCGCAAGCTGATGCTCGACGACGCAGGGCGTGTGGCGGTCGGCGTGGCCGCGGCCTGCATGCTGTTCATCGTGATCGTCGGCGTGCTGTTGCTCGCCCGCCGCATGGGGGGATGGAAGCAGCTGTTCGGCCCCGTGCGCGGCAACGCGCTGCAGCGCCTGCACAACGAGACCGCGCGCGTGGTCTTTGTCGCGCTGGCGCTGTCCGCAATCACCGGTGTGCTGATGTCGCTGGCCACATTCGGCCTGATTCCCGAAGGCGGCAGTGCGGATCCCTTCCTCGATGCACGGCCGAGTTCCACCGCCACGATCCCGCTCGCCAGCATGCCGGCGCTGCAGGCCGTCAGCGCCTCCCGGCTGCGCCAGCTGAAGCTGGCCACGCGGGGGGACCCCACCGACGTGATCGAGCTGGAAACCGCAGACGGCACCGGCGCGATCGATCCGGCCACGGGCCACTGGCTTTCCTACAGCGCACTCGACGGCTGGCAAACGCTGCAGGCCACCGTGCGCCTGTTGCACACCGGCGACGGGCTGTGGTGGCTGGGACTGGTGTTGGGCGCGGCATCGCTGACGGTGCCGCTGCTCGGTGTCACCGGCACGTTGTTGTGGTGGCGCCGGCGCCAGGCGCTACCGCGTTTGCGTGGCAATGCTTCGGCGCAGGACGCCGACACCGTGCTGCTGGTGGGCAGCGAAGGCAATGCAACCTGGGGCTTCGCCGTGGCGCTGCACGACGCGCTGACGCGCGCCGGCTTGCGCGTGCACACGGCACCGATGAACGACGTTGCGGCCCGCTATCGCGGTGGGCGGCGCCTGCTGGTGTTGACTGCAACGCATGGCGACGGCGAGTCACCCGAGAGCGCGCGCCTCTTTCTGGACCGGCTGGCGCGCGCGCCGATCCCGGCCGGCACGCCGTTCAGTGTGCTGGGCTTCGGCGACCGGCAGTTCCCGCGCTTCTGCGGCTACGCACACGCGGTGCACGAGGCGATGAGCGCCAAAGGCATGGTGGCATTGCGCCAACCGGGCGAGGTGGACCGGCAATCCGAACCCGAGTTCCTCCAATGGTGCGAGTGGCTCGGCGAGACGCTCGGAGTGGCGCTCGACATCCGCTACGCGCCGGTGCTTCCGCGCACGACGACGCTGACGCTCCTCTCGCGCACCGACTACGGTACCGATGCGCAGACGCTGACTGCCGTCCTTCGCTTCGCGCCCGCGGCGCCTGCAAAGAAGTCGCGCTTGCGGCGCAACAAGGCGCTGCCGGCTTTCGAGACCGGTGACCTGCTCGGCGTCGTGCCCCCGGGCGGTGGCGCCCCTCGCTACTACTCGCTGGCCAGCGCAGCCTCCGACGGCGTGGTCGAGATCTGCGTGCGACGCCATCCCAACGGCATCTGCTCGCGCTACCTCACGGCTCTGCAGCCGGGTGCGAGCATCGAGGCCTTCGTGCGGCCGCACGAGAGCTTCCGTCCGGCCCCGGGCGCGGCACCGGTGATCCTGGTGGGAGCGGGCACCGGCATCGGACCGCTGATCGGATTCATTCGCCACAACCCGCCGCAGCGGCCCATGCATCTGTATTTCGGTGCGCGCAACGCCGACGACGGATTCCTGTACCAGAAGGAACTACAGGGTCTCGTCGGCGATCGGCGCCTGCGCTCACTGACCACCGCCTTCTCGCGCTCGACCAACAAGGCCTACGTCCAGGATCGGCTGCTCGTCGACGCGGCGCGGTTGCGCGAGCTGGTCGCACAGGGTGCGCAGATTCTGGTGTGCGGAGGCCGCAAGATGGCCGAGGGCGTGGCGGACGCATGGGAGCGCATCCTCGCGGGCTCCGGCCTCACGGTCGCACGGTTGCGCACGGCGGGACGCTATGTCGAAGACGTCTATTAAGTGGTTGCCCGACCTCGGTCTGAAGGATTGCCGCACGAGCGGCGAGACCATGGGGACCCGCTACACGGCGCGGTTCTCTGTGCCGGCGCAGGCTGACGTGCAAGCGATCGTCAACGCGCTCGCGGCCGCGGTCACTGCCGTCGACAACCAGATGTCCAACTGGAAGGTGCATTCCGACCTGTCGCGCCTCAATCGAGCGGCTCTGGATGTCTGGATCCCAATCCCCGCAAAGCTGACGACCGTGCTGGCGCGCGCCGTCGCGATCGGACGCGAGACCGGCAATGCCTTCAACATCGGCGTGGGCGATCTCGTCGATGCATGGGGCTTCGGGCCGTCCGGCTCGCGGGAGTTGAAGGGTGTGGCTGCGCGGACGCGCGCCCGCCCACCTATAGAGGCACTACTCGAGCTCGACGTGCCTGGATGCCGGGCGCGCAAGCACGACGCCGTTGCGCTCGACTTGTGCGGCATTGCCAAGGGGTTCGGCGTCGACGAAATCGGGCGGGTCCTGGACGCGAACGGCATCGGGTCCTGGCTCGTTGGCATCGACGGCGAGATGCGCGCACGCGGGGCCAAGCCCGACGGCTCCTCCTGGTCCATCGCGCTGGAGTCGCCCGAGGACGCTCGCCGAGCGGCGATGGGCGTGGTCGAGCTGGGCGACGCCGCCGTGGCGACCTCGGGCGACTACCGCCACTGGATCGAGTTGGACGGCCATCGCATCTCGCACACCATGGATCCTCGCTGCGGCGCTGCGCTGCGCGGCGCGCCGGCATCCGTGACCGTCGTCGCCCCCTGCTGCATGGATGCGGATGCCTATGCGACGGCGCTGATGGTGCTCGGAGAAGGCGCGGGGCGTGAACTCGCGCAGCGGCTCGGGCTCGATGCGCTCATCGTCTCGCGGGATGGCGATCGGTTTCGTGCGAGCGGTACGGGCTCGTTCGGCGATGCGTAGCGGCTTGCTCTTGCCGTTCGCCGTGCATGCGCACGCACACACCATGACCTGCAATTCAACGCGCCGTCGCAGCGCCCAGGCGACCGCACCGAGCGCGGGCGGTGGAGCGCACAGCTTGTGCTCGCCGGTCCGGACTCGCCCGTGCAGGCTCTGATCGACGCCCTCTCGCCGCATCCCGTGCTCGCACTGGGCGCGGTGTTCGCCGCGGCGTTGCTCGAGTCGTTAGCCGTGATCGGCATGTTCGTCCCGGGCAGCCTGGTGGTGTTTGGCGGCGGCGTGCTGATCGGCCTGCAGGTCCTCGATGCTTGGTGGGGCGCGCTGGCGGCCCTGAGTGGCGCCGCGCTGGGCGACGGATTCAACTTCTGGCTCGGCCGTCGGTATCACGAGCAGCTTCGCACCCGGTGGCCACTCAGAAAGTACCCCGAGCTGCTGGATCGAGGGCAGGCGTACTTTGCGCGCAACGGCGGCAAGAGCATGATCCTGGGCCGACTGGTGGGGCCGTTGCGCGCCGTGGTGCCCATGATCGCGGGCATGTCGGACATGACGGTGCCGCGATTCACGTGGATGAATCTGCTCTCGGCCCTCGCCTGGGCTGCAACCCACCTGCTTCCCGGCGCGCTGTTCGGCGCGTCGCTGCAGTTGGCGGGCGCGATGAGCTCGCGCCTGCTCGTTCTGCTGGCAGGTGCGGTGGCCGTCGTCTGGCTGTGCGCGGCGCTGCTGCGCCTGGCGCAGCAGATTGCGCTGCCGGTTCTCGTGCGCCAGCGCGATCACATGGTCGCGTGGGCGCGCGCGCGAACCGGCACGCGTTCGCGCGTCATCCTGTCGCTGCTCGATCCCACAAGGCCGGAGTCCTTCGGGCTGCTTGTCGCGGCCGCGCTGATGCTGGGCGGGGCCTGGTTGTTCCTGGGCGTCCTCGAAGACGTGGTGTCGAACGACCCGCTGGTGCACTTCGACCAGGTCGTGTTCAACACGCTGCAAGCGCTGCGTACTGCCTGGACCGATCGGGCGATGATCATCGCCACCGAACTCGGCAGCGCGCCGGTGGTGATCGCGGTCATCGCCGCGGTGTCGGTGTTGCTCGCATTGAAGCGGTACTGGCGGACGCTGGGCTACTGGCTGGCGGCCGTGGGCTTTGCGCAGGCGCTCGTCTGGACCCTGAAGGCGACGCTGGAGCGAGCCCGGCCGATCGCCATGTACAGCGGCACGGAGCAGTTCTCGTTTCCGAGCGGACACGTCGCGACCAGCATCGTGTTGTACGGGTTCCTGGCGGTGCTGCTGTCGCACGGCAAGGCGCCCAGGGTCAAGGTGGTTCTCGCCTTGGCTGCGGTGCTGCTGATCGTGCTCATCACGTGCTCGCGCCTGTACCTCGGCGCAAGCTGGCTCTCGGACGCGCTGGCCGGCCTGGGTCTCGGGACGGCCTGGGTCGCGCTGCTCAGCAGCGCCTACACCCAGCATGTGCGTGACGAGCGGTTGCCGGCCCGGGCCATGTCGCTCGCCGCTCTGGGCGCGATGGCGCTGGCGGGCACCGGGGTCATTGCGACGCAGCACGCGGTGGATGTGGCCCGCTATGCGCCCAACCAGGCCGCCACCCGGGTGCTGCCGGCCGAATGGAGGACCGATGGGTGGCAGGAGCTGTCCAGCCACCGAATGGACGTGAGCGGCGAGGTCGAAGAGCCGCTGTCGGTGCAATGGGCCGGCACGGCCGATGAGATCGAACGGGTGCTCCAGGCCACCGGATGGCGCAGGCCGCCGGCCTGGTGGTCGAGGTCCACCCTGTTGTGGCTGATGCCGTCCACCCGGATCGGCGAACTTCCCGTGCTGCCGAAGCTTCAATATGGTGACCCGCCTGCGCTGAGCCTGCAAAGGGAACTGGACCGGCAGCGTCGTCTGGTGATCCGCCTTTGGGCTACGCCGTACCGGGTTGAGCCGGCCAAGGGTTCAGCGGCGCCGCTTTGGCTCGGCATGGCCACCCTTGAACGATTGAGTCATCCGGCCGGCATCGCCACGCTCGCGATGACGGACCAGGACTTCGCAGCGCCCGCCGTGCAACTCGCGCAGCTCCTGCAGCGGCATGGCGCGGCGTTGGATCTCAAGCACCGGGGCGCGACCGTCGTTCTGTTGATCTGGTGAACCAGGGCCGGCACACACGCACCGGATGAACGGCAGATGAACACGCCCTTCAGCGTCCATACATTGCGGCGCGCCCAGACTGCACGCACAGTCAATGTCGACTGGAGCTGCATGCAGAGGACACCATCATGAACTCGATCCTTCTCGTCGCATCGATCGCTGTGCTGGCGACCGCTGCCAGCACCTCGTCCTTGGCCGACGGCCGGGGATCCCGTGCGGCCGATGGCGCAGCGCCGCAGGCCCAGAGGAGCATGCATGCATCAGACTTCCGCATCAGCGACACGCGTGCAGACCGGTACGACAGTCGCGATCACCGCCGCGACCGCGAACACCCCACGCGTGCGCGCCGTGGCAGCTGGTTCGACCATGGTATGCAGGCCGTTCCCACCGGCGCCGGTGCCGGCGAGCCTGGCCACGGCTGGCGCTACTTCTCGGATCCCGCGGCGTGCCGCGCTGTCGTGATCAGCCCGCAAGGTGAGTACTACTACAGTCGCGGCGAGGGCCTCGGCCTGGTCGCCGTGACGCAGCCCAAGTCCTGACGGCGGGACTCGGTACCCAACCCCACCATCGAGAACGCCGGTGCAGGCGCGGCGGCGCGGCCCTCAGCCGCCGCCGCGGCGCGGCAAGACCAGCGGGGCGCGCAAACCGGCCAGTGCCGAAGACTCCCGCGTGAGCGAGCCCTCTTACAGCGCCGCCAGTCATGCATGATCGCAAGACTGAGCCCGCTCCCAGGCACGGCGTCCCGGCGAACACGGCGCTCGAGCACGTTCACGCGACAGCGCATCGATGCCCGGCCCGTCATCCTCGATCGCCGCCAACAGCGACACCTGACCACGTCGGACATCCCTGCCCGGGCAGGATCGATTTCGCGCCGTTTCTGAAGTCCACCGCGCAAGTCTGTTTGTCGCACAAGCTTGCCGATGCGGTGTCGTGCCGCTCGGCGCGCGAAGGTTCGAACTACCGCACAGCGTGCCGCTAGGCGAGGGACGGCCCAAACCCACGGGCAATGCGCGCTCGCACTGTGGGTCATCAACGAGCAATGAACGCTCGCGTGTGACAGCGATGGCAGCTTTGAGGCAACTTTCTTGATCGACCGCTTCTGGCCGGCTGCCGTCGCTGGACGGACGTTCAACGATCCGTCAGAGATCCTTGCGCGTATGAACCGGGCCTCAACCGTCGCAGAGCTTTGCGGCAATGCGGTTGGCCCTGTGTGGGACACCGCATCGGCCGGGTCGCGCCGTCGGTGGCCGCGTCGTTTGGCTTCATCACCGAACACGATGCGAGGCCTCGACCCGAATCAAGAATGTCGATGCACACAGCACCTTGACCGACTCCTTTTGCGAACCTGGATCGTCTTGGCGGTACATCAACCGTGGAGCCGTCCGATGGATCTCAAGAGCATGAAAGTGGTCGTCACCGGGGGAAGCCGGGGGCTCGGCCTGGGTCTCGTCGAGGCCCTTGTGTCGCACGGAGCCAAGGTGACCGTGGTCGCGCGCAACGCGGACTCGCTCGCGTCGGTGCGGGATCAATTGAAGGTCGCCACCATCTCCGCCGACGTGACGGACGCTGCAGCGGCCCATCGGGTTCTATCCGAGACGCATCCGGACCTTCTGGTGCTCAACGCCGGCGCCAAGCCGCCGATGGGGCGATTGGACAAGTTGACCTGGGATGACTTCGCCGCCACCTGGGACACCGATGTCAGGGCCGGGTTCCATTGGCTGCAGGCTGCACTCAGGCTGCCGCTCAAGCGCGGGAGCCGGGTATTGGTGGGCTCCAGCGGCGCTGCGCTGAACGGGTCGCCGCTCTCGGGTGGTTATGCTGGCGCCAAGCGCATGCTGTGGATCATGGCCAAGTACGCCAACGGCGTGTCGGAGCAAGCGGACCTCGGCATCCGTTTCCAGGTGATCGTTCCACAGCAGATGGTGGGTGGCACCGGTGTGGGCGACGCAGGCGCCATCGCCTATGCACACGCCCTGGGCATCCACAAGGAACAGTTCCTGGCCCGATTCGGCGCCGAGATGCCGCCGAGGGATTTCGGCGAGAAGGTGGTGTCCGTGCTGAACGATGCGCAATATGCATCGGGCCTGGCTTTCGGGCTCAAGGGCGACACGGGCATCACCATTCTGGAAGAGTCGACAGCTTGAAAGCAGGGGCATCCCACTCGAGCCACGACCGCCAGGCCCGGCTGGTGGCTCTGGCGGCCGAGGTGCGTCCGGAGCTGCATCGCTACTGCGCCCGGCTGATGGGATCCGTCATCGACGGTGAGGACATCGTGCAGGACACGCTGCTGCGTGCGCTGGTGGCCTTGCAGGATCTGGACGAGCTGCCGCCGCTCAGACCCTGGCTGTTCAGGGTGGCCCACAACCGCGCCCTCGACGTCTTGCGCGGGCGATCCGTACGGAGTTCGGAACCGTTGGACGCCGCCCCGGAGGTTGCCGACACAGGCAATCCCGACCCGTTGGAGACGCTGATGCGTCACGAAGCCGTCAAGACGGCGATCTCGCGCTTTGTCGAGCTCTCCGTCGCGCAGCGCAGTGTTGTCGTCCTGAAGGACGTGCTCGACGAACCGCTGAGCGAGATCGCCTCGCTGCTGGGCCTGTCGGTCGATGCCGTGAAGGCTCATCTGGCACGCGGGCGCGCTCGGCTGCGCGAACTCAATGCACAGGATGGTCGGCGCGCTGAAGTGCGGCCGCCGTCGGCAGCCGTTTCGCGCTATGTCACGCTGTTCAATCAGCGGGACTGGGACGCCTTGCGGTCGCTGCTGGCCGACGACGTCAAGCTCAGCCAGTCCACGCACTCGCTGCGGGTGGGCCGCACGGAAGTCGGCATGTTCTTCACCCTGTACGCGCAGTACCCTGAGGTCTGGCTGGCTCCGGCGTGGCTGGATGATCAGGAGGTGGTCGCGGTCTTCGAGAACCGTGCGGATACCAAACCGGCGTACATGATGTGGCTCGAGTGGGACGACGGTCGGATCCAGTTCATCCGCGACTACCGGTATGTCCGCTATGTTGTCGCCGAGATTGAACTCACTCTGGCGTCCCAAGTTCGCTGCCCCAGCCCAGCGCGATCGGCAGCATCCCAGCGCCCATCGCGAGGGTGGTCATGACAATCGGCCGAGCGCGCTTGCGGCACGCATCGATCACCGCATCCATGCGGCTCAAGTCAAGCTGCTCGCGGGCGATGACGGCGCAGTCCACCAGCAGGATCGGCCGCTGCCGCGTTCAGGCGGGCTACTGCACACAGCAGCACGCGCCCGGTCGTGATCGCGGTCATGGCGTTCATGGGATCACCGGGGCGTGGTGGGAGCCCGAGTGGCTTACCGCGCGGTGGCGACAGCGACCCATGCGCTGTGCTGCAGTTGGAACGGCTCCGACACCGACCGCACCGGCAACTGGCCCAGCACGCGCTCGCGCACGGCTTGCCGTGTGATCTGCGGCAGGCCAAGGTACGCCTGCCCGAGCCGTCCACCGCCGGCTTCGATCGGCTCCCAGAAGTCACGGTCGAACGAGGTGAACGGCGAGTGTCTTGTCTGCAGCGACACGTTGACGTCGACGAATCCTGCGGCCCGGTACAACGCCGCGTTGGCATCGGGGTCGGCGAGCGAAAACGGGCGCAGCAGGTCCGCGCGATCCTCGGGCAACTGCTCGGCGAGCGCCTCGGCCACCAGGCCTGCAAACGGCGCCTGCGTGGGCGTGGCCCAACTCGTGGCCACCACGCGGCCGCCCGGACGCAACGCACGGCGAAAACCTGCCAGCATCGCGATCTTGTCTGGCACGAACATGACACCGAAGAGGCACACGATCGCATCGAAGCTGCCGTCGGCGTACGGCAGCCGCTGCGCATCGGCCACGGCAAACTCGATGGCACGCATGCCGGCCTTGGCCTCGGCCTCGCGCAACATCGGCGCCGAGATGTCCACCGCCACCACCCGCCCGGCCGAACCCACGCGATCCGCCGCCGCGATCGCGGCATCGCCGGTGCCGGTGGCCACGTCGAGCACCTGATTGCCCGAGCGCACGCCCGCCGCATCGAGCACATGATCGACATACATCCTCGACCAGCGGCCCGTGAGACGGTCGTACGCGCCGGCACCCGCGTCATATCGCAGTGTGTGCATGGAAGCGGAGTGTAAGTACCTGAATACAGACCGACGAAAGACGAGGTCGCCATGGATTTTTCCGTCAGGCCCATCGGATGCGTGGAGTCGCCGCTGCGCAACCGCGAAGGCGCACCCAAGCAGGGTGAGGAAGGTGCACCGCCCGCTGTGCTCGTGTTCGAACAATCCGTGCAGGCTGGGCTGGCCGATATCCGGGTCGGTGACAGGTTGCTCCTGCTCACGTGGCTTGATCGCGCCGATCGAGGCGTGCTGAAGGTTCATCCGCGAGACGACAAGACGATGCCGTTGCGCGGCGTCTTCAGCACGCGATCGCATGACCGGCCCAATCCGATCGGCGTCCACCGTGTCACGGTGGTCTCCATCGCAAGCCCCTTGCGCTTCGAGGTGCGCGACCTCGAGGCGTTCGATGGCACACCGATCGTGGACGTGAAGGCGACGCTGGCGGGCGTGGTGGAGTGAACACGCGCGATGCCATCCACGTCTGACGCTGCCGCGCCGTGACCCAACGCATGCCTCATTCACTGGAGTGCAAGAACTTCAGCCGGGGGCCGACCGGGACGATGCGCGTCGGGTTGATGTGCGGGTGGCTCATGTAGTAGTGCCGCTTGATGTGATCGATGTCCACCGTGGCGGCGATCCCCGGCACCAGGGACAGGCTGCGCAGGTAGCGGGAGATGTTCGGGTAGTCCTCCAGGCGATTGCGGTTGCACTTGAAGTGGCCCACGTACACGGCGTCGAAGCGCGCGAGCGTGGTGAAGAGCCGCCAGTCCGCCTCGGTGGGTTGCTCGCCCACCAGGTACGGCCGCTTGCCCAACTCGCCCTCCACCCAGTCCAGCGCCGAGAACAGCCGCTCGAACGCGCGCTCGTAAGCCGCCTGTGACGTGGCGAAGCCGCACCGATAGACGCCGTTGTTGATGTTGTCGTAGACGAATGCGTTGACGCGGTCGATCTCTTCTCGCAGCGGCGCGGGATACAGATCCACATCGTCCTTGGCCAGGCCGGCGAAGGCGCTGTTGAACATGCGGATGATCTCGCTCGACTCGTTGCTGACGATCGTGCGCATGCGCTTGTCCCACAGCACCGGCACCAGCACGCGCCCGGTGTAATCCGGCTCGGCGGCGCAGTAGATCTCGTAGAGATACCGGAAACCATGCAGGTGATCGGGCAAGGCTTCGCTGAAGCACCAACCCTTGGTCATGACGGGCTCCACCACCGAGACGGAGATCGCTTCGTCCAGGCCCTTCAGCGTGCGCGCGATCAGCGTGCGGTGCGCCCACGGGCACGCACGCGACACATAGAGGTGGTAGCGGCCGGCCTCCGGCTGAAATAGGCTCGACGCGTCTGCGGTGATCCAGTGGCGGAAGGCCGAGCTCGTCCGCACGAACTCGCCCTGGGTGCCGCGGGTGTCGTACCAGCCGTCACGCCACTCGCCGTGATCCAAGTATCCGCTCATGGCCGTCTCCGTGTGCAGCGAGCCGTGCCGAGATCATGCTAAGTGCGCGAACTCTAGATCAGCCAAGACCTACTCGATGATCTCATCGGCCCGGAGGAGCAACGGTCGCGGGAGCGGCAACCCGAGGGCCCTGGAAATCTTCAGGTTGATCACCAGCTCAAGCTTGGTGGGCTGCAAGACCGGCAGCTCAGCCGGCTTTGCACCATTGACGATGCGGCCCACATACAGGCCGAGCTGGCGAAAGACCTCCGAGTGACTCTGACCGTAGCTCATCAACAATCCAGCCGCGACACCCTCCCGAGATTCCGACGATGTGGGCAGGCCATGGCGAAGAGCCAAGGATGAAATTTGCGGACTGCGGGAACTCAGATATGCGTCAGCGCCGATGTGCATGGCTTGGGCGCGCTGCTGCACGGCAGTTGCAAAAGCGTTTTCGATCCCGCTTTCGCTTCCGGCCTTGACGACCAACATCTCCAAACCGAGGCTATGCAACGCGGCCGAGAGCTGTTGAATGTTGTCTTGCATCAGGCCCGGATTGTTGGGATTCACCAGGAGCGCAACCCGGGTAGCGGTAGGAGCGATCTCATGCAGTAGTTCCATCCGCTTGGCGGAGAGCTCGGCGGCAATCAGGGTCACACCCGTGACGTTCCCTTCAGGACAGCCGAGGTTTGACACGAACCCGGCGCGCACTGGATCGGAGGCCGTCATGAACACGATCGGGATGGTGTTCGTTGCCCCCATTGCGCTCCGGATAGCGACGTCGGGCGCACCGGTACTGATGACCCTCACTCTACGGCTCACGAGGTCGGCGGCCATTGCAGGCAATCGGTCGAAATGGTCTTCCGCCCACCGGTATTCGATGCTGACGTTGCGGCCTTCGGCGACGCCAGCCTCGGCCAGGCCTCGGTGAAACCCGACCATGCGGTCGGTCCAGCGCTTCGCAGACACGCCATGCAGTACCCCGATCACGGGCATCGCCGCCTGCTGCGCCTGCGCGGCAAACGGCGCGCTCACCATTCCGACAGTGAGCCCGCACAGGTACTCGCGCCGGTTCATCTCGAACTCAGGACGTCCATCACGTCACGACCCAAGCCTTCGGGGAAGGCACAGTATGACCATTGGTGTCACCTGATCTTCTAGGTGTTCTACCGGAAGCCTTTGCGGTCTCCTGGAACACGCCCACGTCGAACTTGGCCCCGCGACCGAATGGGACTTCACCCGCCTTGGTGCCCCCTTAAGTGGCCGCCGGTCAACTATGAATGGCCGCTGGTTAAGTTCACGACCAGCGCCGGCGAGATTCAGTGGCGGCTTTGGGCGACGCCCTTAAGGCTGATCGCACCGGCTCGGTATCACTCGACGCGTCGATCGGTCGTATAGCGGCTCTTCGGGCCCGTAGAACCGGAACGCCGGCAGCGGCCCGCTTGCCGCCCGTCGGCAACCAGTTGGACTCCGACCCTTGCGGTGCGGCCGGGCTCAGCGCAGCACTTCATCGGCGCGCAGCAGGAACGACGGCGGCACCGCGGCACCGATCAACTGCGCAGCCTTCAGGTTGACCACCAACTCGAACGTCGTGGGCTGCTCGATCGGAAGCTCAGCAGCGCGTGCGCCGCGCAGCAGCTTGTCGACGAACACGGCGCCGCGCCGCACCAAGTCGGCGATGCGCGCACTGTAGGTCATGAATCCCCCTGCATCGACGTACTCGCGTGCCCAGTAGATGGCGGGCAGCCGGTGCGCCTCGGCCGCCTGCACCAGCGTGCGCCGGTGCAGGAAGGTCAGTGGATCCTGCGTGACGATCAAACCCTGCACGCCGGCACGCCGGGCACGCGCCAGCGTGGGTTCGATGTCGCCCTGCGAGGCCACGGGCAGATAGCGCAATGCGAGCCGCGCGCGTTGCGCGGCCATGTCGAGCTCCGCCCGGTGCTCGGCGACCGGATTCGACGGGCTGGCCAGCACCCCGAGCTGCTGTGCATCGGGCAGCAATTCGCGCATCAGTTCGACGTACTTCTGGCTCAGCCCCGGCACCATGTTGGTCAACCCCGTCACGTTGCCGCCCGGCTGTCCGAGGCTTCTGGCGAATCCTTGTGACACCGGATCGGGGACGAACAGCATCACCACCGGAATCGTCGACGTGGCCGCGGCGGCGGCGCGCGTTTCGCGATTGCCAGAGGTGACGATCACGTCGACGCCGTCGCGCACCAGCTGCTCGACCATTGAGCCGATGCGCTCGGCGTTGCCCTGTGCGAAGGTTGGATGCAGTTGCAGGTTGCGCCCCTCGCTGTAGCCCATGGCGCGCAGTCCGTCGATCAGCGGCTGCCAGGTCGCCTCCGCACCCGCGATCGAGACCAGACCGACGCGATAGACCCGCGCCGGGCCTTGCGCGCGGGCCGCGATTGGCGCGGCGCCGATCGCGGCCAGCACGCGACGGCGGTCGACGTGCGACCTTCCATGCCTGTGGATTGACCCTGGGTGCATGCGCGCCTAAGTTGTCCACCGCATCCTGCGGCCGGCATGATTGGACCACGTGCACAAAGCGCGCGCAGCCACCTTCACGATTCAGTATTGAACGCTCGCGCGTTCGTTGCTGAACCGGTGCCGCGTTCCACTGGGCCGTTGCTTTCCGTAGATTGTGAACATCGCATCCACGTCCAAGGAGACGCCGCATGCACCGCACCGCGCCGATTGCCGCAGCCCTGCTCGCCGCGACGCTGCCCTGGGCCACGCCGTGCTTGGCGCACGGCACGCCGGAGGACGAGCAGGCCATCCGCAACGTCATCGTCGAGATGACCGAGGGCTTCAACAAGCACGATGCACGCGCCTCGACGCGCATGTACACGCCCGATGCCGATCTGATCACCGTGCGCGGCGAGCGCTTTCGCGGCACCACCGAATTCGAGAAGGGCCTGGCGTCGATCTTCACCACTCGCGCCCGCGAGGCCACGCACCGCACCCTCAACGTGTCGGTGCGCTTCTTGCGGCCGGACGTGGCGCTGGCGCACGTGACCAACGAGCTGAGCGGACTGATCGCGCCCGACGGCGGACGGCCGCCGCCGCACCAGGAACTGAGCCTCCGGGTGTTCGTCAAGGAAGGCGGCGAGTGGCGCGTGGCCGCTTTCCACAACACGCTGGTGCAGCCGTTTGGCGCGCCCGCGCCGAAGCCGCAGCCCTAGGTTTGAGGCCGACGCTTTCAGCCATTGACCATGTGTCTTCTACGTTGATGAGTTAGAGCCCGCCTACTGGATGTCTCGGCAGCTTGGCCTGACGGCAGGCGTAGGCATTGGACCTTGGCCCTGATGGAGCTGAATGGGCGAGGGATGCGGCTGCGCCTCGTGGCAAAGCTTGGGGTCCAACGACTGTTCTGGGCACAAGCGGCGGATGACCGCTCGTGGCCGCCAGCCGCCCTCTCAAGCCTTCACTCGTCCGAGCGCCGACTCCACAGCCACAAGCGCTGACCGGAACCCGACACGCGCGATCTCCTCACGGATGCCTTGCAGCCGGTTGCGCAACGCTTCGCCGTTCGCGCCGGAACCCGCTGCGATCAAGGCATGTGCGCGGTCGATCAGCAAGGTGGCCCACGGTAGTGGTTCGGCCTGCACGCAGCGTTCGAGCATCGCCGCGTAGCGGGCGGCTTGGCTCCAATCCTGCCAGTGCAGGCTGACATCGATGGCATGGCGGTAGAAGTGCAGCTCGCTGTGCGACACGGCGCGCTGGCGCAGCACGGCCTCTCCTTGCTCGAGTGCACGCATGGCCTGCTCGCGGTCGGGCTGGGCGCGGGCCACCAGCGAGAAGGCCAATGCACCGACGAACGCCATGCCCGACTGCTGCGAGAGCGCGATGGCCTCCTCCAGCAGCCCGCGCGCCTCATCGCCTGCCTTCTGGGCCAGGCGCACTTCGGCAAGGGCACACAGCATCGCTGCGAGGTATCGCCGTGCTCCCGCGGCCCTCGCCAACGGGATACCGCTGGCCAACGCCTGTTCGGCGGGCCCGTATTCGCCCGTCCACGCGAGCAGCAGCCCCAATGACTCCAACGCAAAGATCTCGGTCTGGGCCTGGCCGATTCGGCGCGCATCCTCCAGCGCCAGGCCAATCGTGGCGGTCGACTCGTCCATCCGATTGGCGTAGTAGAGGCAATGCCCCACCATGCATCGGTTGGGAATCTGGACCTTCATCAGGCCCGCGCGCTCGCACAGCGCCACGCAGCGGCTGAAGCACTCCAGCGCGCTCAGCATCCGGGCCTGCAGGTACTGGGCGTCGCCCAAGCCGCTCAAGGCCTGGGCTTCGCACTCGGCGTTGCCGGCCTGCTGCGCATGGTGCAGCGCCGCCGCGTGCTCGCGCTCGCAGCCCGCGCTGTCTCCCGCCGCAAACAGCAGATTGCCTCGCACATGGTGGATGCGCGAAAGCGTTTCCGAGACACCTTGCCGGTCGGCGATGGACTGCGCCTGGTCGAGCGCGGCCATGGCGGCCGGGATGTCGCTGGTGACGCGAAACGCCGCAGCGATGCCCATCAACGCCTGGCCGCGCACGCCATCGTCCCGGGCCGACTGGAGCGCCGACTGAAACGCGGCCAGCGAGTCGCCCGACCTCCCCGTCTCGCGCAACACGTCACCGCGCAACAGCAGCAGCGCGCACCGCACATCGCCGCCATCGGGCTCGATCTCGAGCCCGCGGTCGGCCAGGCGCAGCGCGGATTCGTGCCGGAAGCGCGCCAGCTGGTCACCCGCGGCCGCCAGGTAAGCCGCTGCAGCCGCCGGATCGGCCGCGCGATCCAGGTGCTCGGCCCGCAGGATCGGCTCCTGGCTGCCGAACCTCTCGGCCGCGCGCCGGTGCAGCTCGCGCTTTCTGGCATGCAGCAATGACGAATAGACGCCCTCCTGGATGAGGGCGTGCGCAAAGACGTACTCGTGTCCCTCCGGACGCACCAGGTCGGTCTCGATCAGGGCATCACACGCATAGGCCTGGTCTCCCAGCAGGGCCTGCAAGGCGCTTTTGTCGAAGCGCTTGCCAAGAACGGCGGCAACCTGCAGGGCGTTCTTGTCGCGTTGATGCAGCCGGTCCATGCGCGCGAGCACCAGGCTCTGGATGCTCCCCGGAAGGCTCGATGCCTGGCTCTCGGCGGCGTTGCGCAGCAGTTGCTCCAGAAACAGCGGGTTGCCGTCGGCACGCTCGATGCACTCGGCGATCAGATGGTCAGAGGTTTGCAGCACGCCGGCGGCCATCAGCCGGCACTCATCCGGGCGCATCGGTCCGAGATCCACCGTCATCAGCGAGCTGCCGCGCGCCGCGGCGCGCCAGGACTTGTCGAGCGGGTAGCCCTCGAAGCGCGAAGTCATCGCAAGCACGATGCGCGACTCGCCGGCGACGCGGGCCAGCTCGGCGAGGTGGCGCAGCAGATCCTGCGATCCCCAATGAAGGTCTTCCGCAATCACCAGGCGCGGGCGCTGCAGCGCGCCGCGCTGCAGGATGCCGGCAAACGCCTCGCCCAGACGCTGTGTGCGGGTCATGCTGTCCATGGCATCGAACGCCGCGCGTTGCTCGGTGGACTGCGTCAGCTCGAGCAGGTCGTTGATCAGCACTTCCTGATCGACGGTGACCAGGCCCGACGACACCGCGCGCTGCACCGCAGCGCGCAAGGTGACCTCGTCGGTCTGCGCGGCCACCTCGAGGACGTCCTTGACGATGGCCGCCAGCGCACCCTGCCCCTTGCCGACGCCGAAGTCGAGCACGAGCCCGGTGTGGCACGCGAATCCACGGGCGTGCGCGTGCTCCCGCAGCTCTTCGATCAAGCGCGACTTGCCGATGCCTGCTTCGCCGCGCACGCACAATGCCAATCCGCGCCCTGACTCGGCCGCTTCCAGCACACCCACCAGCTGCCGCAGCTCGGTCTGCCGGCCGAAGAAGGGGCGCCGCTCGGCCCCTGCCGGCCGCAGGCCTCGCACGCTCCAATGTGAAACCGGCCGAGCCACGCCCTTCACCGATACCTCTCCGAGCGGTTGCGCATCGACCTTGCGCGACACGTGGTGCCACGTGCCCTCTGCAATGAGCGTCTGTCCAGCGCCTGCAATGGCGCACAGCCGGGCCGCCAGGTTCACCGCCTCCCCGGTGACCGCGTACTTGGGCTTGGCGCCGGTGGTGATGGTTGCGGCAACGACCTCGCCGCTGGCGATGCCCGTGTGCAGGGCCAGGGCCTGTCCCGCCGGATCGGTGATGGTGGCCACCTGCGCCTGCATGTCGAGCGCTGCGCGGACCGTGCGCTCGGCGTCGTTGTCGTGGGCCACCGGCGCCCCAAAGGCGGCCAGGGTGCCGTCGCCCGCGTGATCGATCACATGACCCCCGTAGCGGGCCACGATGCCGTCGGTCACTTCATAGAACCGAGCCAGCAGCGCCTGCACCTGCTCGGGGTCCAGTCGACCACAGAGGGTCGTGTAGCCGGCGATGTCGGCGATCAGCACGGTGGCCTGCCGCCGCTCGCCGTCGGATCGCTGCGGCTCGGGCTCATCCGTCGCGCCAGGCGGCGTGTCTTTCGGGGCCGCGAGCCGTGGCACCGCGGCGAGCATGCGCAGCCGATGACCGGCGCTGGCCACGCCGATGTCCTTGAGGATCTGGTCGCTGATCTGCGGCAGCAGGTCGACCGCGATGTCGTTGGCCTCGAAGGCGTCCGCGTACTGGACCAGACCCAGTCCTTCCAACCAGGTGCGGATGGTTGTGGCCATGTGCAATGGGAGGCAACGACGCTGCTGGGCCATTCTCCATGTCGGCATCGACCCGGCCAAGCATTTTGCGGGCACCGGCGGTCGACCGCAGGCGCCCGAGGCCACGCGCGCGCAACCGGCTGAGGTTCTCGCCTCAGCGCGGCGGCGCCACGTTCACCCCACCCGTGCGCAACGCACCGCCTTGGGCCTCGATGGCCTCGGCGCGTGCCTGCAACATGCGGAACTGCGCGATGCGGCGGCGCGTGGCCGGATGCGTGGGGCTGTCGCCCAGCATCGGCTGGCGCATCAGCAGCGACAGCGCATCGTCGAGCGTGGCACCCAGCGGGCGCGCGAGCGCAAAGCCGTGGGCATCGGCCTCGTATTCGTGCCGATGCGACAGCGCGTTCGCGTCGTGGCTCAGTGCGCCGGCCACGGGGTCGGTGGTGTCGGGCCGCACATCGCCGGGGACGTGCTTGCGGTAAACGGCACACAGCGCCTGCCAATGCTCGAGCGAGAGATGGCTCAACTCGTGCGCCAGCAGCACCAGGCGCTCGCCTTCGGGCAGATCGCCCACGGCGTCGCCCACCACCAGCAGCCGGCCCAGCATCGCCTCGGCCTGGACACCACCTTGCATCACGCGCAACTCCACGGCGTGCGGCGAGAGGCGCGAGCGCGTCATCAGGCGATCGAAGGTAACGCGCACACGCCGGCTGCGCTCGCTGTCGGGAGCGGCCACCCGCTGCTCCAGGCGCAGCCGCTGCGATCGCTCCAGCACACTGACGATGTCGTCGGCGCACGCCGGCGACATCGCGACCCATAACCCGAGAATCGCTCCAAGCTTGCGCATGCCGCCCCCAAGTGTTCAGCGCATCACCTGGCGACAAACGTGGGCTCAGGCGACTTCACACCAGGGGCGTAGCAATCCGCGGGCCACCCAAAGCTACGCGCGCCCGCCTTCTGGAGGACGGCCATTTTCGCAGCTGCGGGGGCCTGCGGCTGCGCCGGCTGCGGCGGTGGCAAACTTAGGGCCCATGAGCACCGTTCACCTGGCCGTGGTCGACGACGAAGTCGAGATCACCCAGCTCGTTGCAAACTATTTCAGGGGCCACGGCTACCGCGTCAGCCAGCTGCACGACAGTGCCGCGCTGTTCGAGCTGATGGCGGCGGATCCGCCGCTGCTGGTGCTGCTCGATCTCGGTCTCGGTGATGAAGACGGTCTGGCCATTGCGCGCAAGCTGCGCGAGCACCACCGCTGCGGGCTGGTGATCGTCACCGGCCGCAGCGACCCGGTCGACCGGATCGTCGGCCTCGAGGTCGGCGCCGATGACTATGTGACCAAGCCGTTCGATCTGCGCGAGCTGCTGGCCCGCATCAAGGCGCTGCAGCGGCGGCTGGAGCCCGGGGCCGCCCTGGCGGCACCCCCGGCAGCCGCCGACGCGGCACCGGCCGGGCGGGCGATGCTGCGTTTCGCCGGCTGGGCGCTCGACGTCTCGGCCCGCACGCTGTTCAACCCGCAGCAGCGCGAAGTGGCGCTGACCACCGGCGAGTTCGACCTGCTCAACACCTTCGCCAGGCATCCGGGCCGCGTGCTGTCGCGCGACTTCCTGCTGGAGTCGACACGCGGACGCGAGTCGGGCCCGTTCGACCGCACGATCGACGTGCAGGTGGGACGCCTGCGCCGCAAGATCGAAACCGACCCGGAGAACCCGCAGATCATCAAGTCGGTGCGCGGTGCCGGCTACCTGTTCGTGCCCACCGTCACGACGGCTTAGCGACATGCTGACCGGGCTCGACGTCGACTCGATCTATCGCTCGCTGTTCGCGGCCTACCCGGATGCGCTGCTGCTGGTCGATTCGCGCGGCCGCATCCTGCTGGCCAACCCGACGGCCTCGTTGTTGTTGGGGTACAGCGCCGAAGAACTCGGCAGCCTGTCGGTCGATGCGCTGGTGCCCGATGCGGTGCGTGCGCGCCATGCGCAATACCGGGCCGACTACGCCACCAACCCGCGCGCGCGGCCGATGGGCACGCAGATGGATCTCGTGGCACGGCGCCGCGACGGCAGCGAGGTGATGGTCGAGATCGCGCTCAGCCCGCTGCCGAACTCGCAGCCGCCGCTGGTGGTCGCCGCGATCCGCGGCATCGGCACCTATCCGCGGGTCAAGCAGGCGTTGCAGCGCGCGCGCTACAGCGAGTGTGTGGCCGACATCGGGCGCCTGGCGGTCGATGCGCGCGACCCGCAGCCGCTGCTGCGCGAGGTGCCGGCCGCCGCGGTGCGCACGCTCGACGCCGACAGCGCGGTGCTGCTGCTCCTGGAGCCCAGCGGGCTCGAGCTGCGCGTGGTGGGGCGCGCCGGGTCCGAGGGCATCGACGCGGGGCCGCTGCCCAACCGCCGCGACAGCGTGCATGGTTTCGCGCTGGCACACGAGCGGCCCACGGTGGTGGAAGACTGGGCGCGCGAGACGCGCTTTGTCATGCCCGACAGCTACCGCGAGCACGGCGTGGTCAGCAGCATCGTCGTGCCGCTGCTGGACCGCGGGCGGGCCATCGGCCTGCTGGCGGTGCACGCGCGCCGTGCGCAAGCCAGCAGCGACGACGAGCTCCACTTCCTGCAATCGCTGTGCAACCTGCTGTCCAGCAGCCTGCAGCGCGCCGAGACCGAGGAGGCGCTGGCGCATTCGCAGCGGCTCGAGAGCGTGGGGCAGCTCACCGGCGGCATCGCGCACGACTTCAACAACCTCTTGACCATCATCCAGGGCAACCTGGAGGTGCTGCACGAGCAGCCCGAGGTGCAGGGCAGCACGGCCGACGACCTGGTCATCTCGGCCACGCGCGCCGCCAAGCGCGCCGGCGAGCTGACCGGCAAGCTGCTCGCGTTCTCGCGCCGCCAGGTGCTGCAGCCGGCCCGGGTCGACGTGGGCGCGATGCTGCACTCGCTGGCCGACATGCTCAGGCGCACGCTCGACCAGCGCGTGCGCATCCGTGTCGACGTGCAGGCCGAGTGCCCGCCGGTGCTGGCCGATCCGTCGCAGCTCGAGTCGGCGCTGCTCAACATCGCGATCAATGCGCGCGACGCGATGGCCGAGGGCGGCACGCTGTCGTTCAGCGCACGCAGCTCCGCCGATGGCGCGGTGGCGCTGGCCGTCGGCGACACCGGCAGCGGCATGTCCGAAGAGGTGCTCGAGCGCGCGTTCGAGCCGTTCTTCACCACCAAGGCCAAGGGGCGCGGCACCGGCCTGGGCCTGAGCACCGTCTACGGCTTCGTCAAACAATCGAAAGGCACGATCGACCTCGACAGCGCGCCGGGGCGCGGCACCACGGTGACGCTGCACCTGCCGCGCTGGCGCGAGGCCGAGGCCGCTGCCGCAGCGGCCGACACGGCCGGCGGCACCGTGCTGCCGCGCCACTTGAAACTTCTGTTGGTGGAAGACGAGCCCGAGGTGCGCAAGGTGATCGGCAACTTCCTCACCACGCTCGGCATCAAGTTCACCAGCGCCACCGATGGCGAACAGGCGCTGGCCTGGCTCGACAGCGACGGCGACATCGACCTGCTGCTGAGCGACATCGCGCTCGGCCCCGGCATGCGCGGCACCGAGCTGGCGCGCCTGGCGCAGCAGCGCGACCCCGACCTGGCCGTGCTGTTGATGTCGGGCTTTGCTCCCGAGCTGCTCGAGGCCGATGCCGACCAGCCGCTGCCGTGGGAGCTGTTGCGCAAGCCCTGCACACGCAATGAGCTTGCTGCGGCGCTGGCGCGCGCTCTGGCGGTGCCGGGAGCGCGCTGACCGGCGCCGGGCCGTTGGCGGCCTTGGGCGGCCTAACTGCACAGCGTTGCGGCCGGCGTCGGCCGCCGGCTCAAGTGATTTCGGGCCGGGCCGATATCCAAGCTTCATCGTCGAGCGCGTCATGAGCGACCACCCCGCACCCGCCGCCGCATCCGGTGGCACCGCCGCCGCGCGAGCGGCCGACAAACCCCTGCGCATCCTGATCGCCGATGACACGCCGGCCATCCGCGAGATCCTGGTGCGCATGCTGCGCCAATCGGTGGACGCGCAGGTGTACGAAGCGCGCAACGGACCGGAGGCGCTGCGCGAGTACCGCGCCAGGCTGCCGCAGGTGACCTTTCTCGACATCGACATGCCCGGAGCGGACGGTTTGACCGTGCTCAAGGAGATCCGCAGCGCCGAGCCGCAAGCGTTCGTCGTGATGGTTTCCGCGCATGGCTCGCTGGAGAAGGTGCAGGAGGCGGTGGCGCTGGGCGTGGCCGGCTTCGTCGTCAAGCCGTTCAGCAGCCGCCGCATCGCCGAGATGCTGAGGAAGTTCGCGCAGTCGGTGGGCAACAGGGGCCTGGTGCCGGCCGGGTGAAGCGGATGCTCGACGCCGCGAGCTGGCCGCCCGCCGCCAGCCTGATCGCACTGGCCGGTTGCCTGACGGCGCTGGTGGTGATCCCGATGCGCATCGGGCTGACCGCGCGCCGGCTCACGCGCGAGCTGTCTGCGCAGAAGGAGCGGCTCGAACGTTCGGAGCGGCTGCACCGCCTGACGCTGGATGCGATCGACGCCGACATTGCGCTGTACGACGCCGAGGACCGCGTGGTCCTGTTCAACCGCCACTGCCGCGAGATGTACGGCGCATTGGGCGATTTGCTGGCGCCGGGGCTGCGCTTCGAAGACCTCCTGCGCGCGACCGTGGCGCGCGGTCTGGTGCCGCAGGCGGTCGGCCGCGAGGACGAGTGGATCGCGCAGCGGCAGCGCGAGCATGCCCAGCCGCGCGGCGCGCTGCTGCGCGAGCTGCCGGGCGATCGCTGGCGCCGTATCGTCGAACAGCGGCTCGGCGACGGCAGCCTGCTCGTCTTCAGCACCGACGTCACCGAACACGTGCGGCGCGAGAAGCTGATCCAGCGCAGCGCCGAAGAGCTGGCACGCGCGCGCGACGAGGCGGTGGCCGCCAGCAGCGCGAAGAGCGCGTTCGTGGCCAACATGAGCCACGAGATCCGCACGCCGCTCACGTCGATCATCGGCTTCGCCGATCTGCTGCAGAGCCCCCAGCTGGCCGACGACGAGAAGGCCGCCGCGCTGTTCAGCATCATCCGCAACGGACACCATCTGCTCGAGCTGATCAACAACATCCTGGACTTGTCGAAGATCGAAACCGGGCAGATGGAAGTCGAGCGCATCGATGTCGCGCTGCCCGTGCTGCTGCGCGACATCCACGCGCTGGTGGCCGGGCGTGCGCGCGACAAGCAGCTGCAGTTCGCGGTGCTGCCGCGGCTGCCGCTGCCGGCACGCTTAGTCGGCGACCCGGTGCGCCTGAAGCAGATCCTGCTCAACCTGTGCAGCAATGCGATCAAGTTCACCCGGCGCGGCAGCGTCACGCTGGAGGTGCGCCACGTCGCCGAGCCGCCGCAGCTCGTCTTCACGGTGAGCGACACCGGGATCGGCATGACGCCGCAGCAGCTGGCCAGGCTGTTCCAGCCGTTCGTGCAGGCCGACGTGTCGACCACGCGGCGCTTCGGCGGCAGCGGGCTCGGTCTGTACCTGTCGCGCCAGCTGGCGCATGCGCTGGGTGCCACCATCACGGTCGACAGCGCGCCGGAGGCGGGCAGCCGCTTCGAGCTGCAGCTGCCGCTCGATCCGGCAAGCGCAGCCGGCGCGATGCTCACCCAGCAAGGCGATCTGGAGGTCCAGGAGCGCGCCGACTTCGCCCCCAGCGCGTTCCTGGTGCCGCAGCTCTGCGGCGAACTGCTGCTGGCCGAAGACGGCATCGACAACCAGCGCCTGCTCAGCGCCTACCTCAAGCAGGCCGGGCTGGCGGTGACCGTGGTGGACAACGGGCGCGACGCGGTCGAGAGCGCGCTGGCGCGCGACTTCGATCTGGTGCTGATGGACATCCAGATGCCGGTGCTCGACGGCATGGCCGCCACGCGGCTGCTGCGCAGCGCAGGCTATGCGGGCCCCATCGTCGCGCTGACGGCCAACGTGATGAAGTCCGACATGCTGCGCTATCGCGAGATCGGCTGCAACGACGTGCTGGCCAAGCCGGTGGATCGCGAGCGCTTCTACGATGTGATTGCGGCGCAACTGGCATCGGACCCGGGCCGGCTGCAGGCCGCCGACACCGCGTTCGGGCGCGAGATGGAGGCGCTGGGCGCGGACTTCCGTGCGCGCCTGCCGCAGCGGATGGCCGCCATGAGCGACGCGCTCGCCAGGGCCGACTGGGGCGAGCTGCGCGCGCAGGCCCATGTGCTCAAGGGCACGGCCGGATCCTTCGGGTTCGATCGTCTCGGCGAGCTGTCGAGGCAGCTCGAGCGCGAGATCGTCGCGGGCGGGCAAGCCGCAGCCGCGCGGCTGTGCGAAGGGTTGCTGCGCGAAGCCAAGGCCCTGGCGGGTTGAATCGGCGCGGCGGCGCGCCGGCCTGCCTTGCGCAATGTCAAGCGCCGCGGCCCGGAAGGCGCCTAGGCTTCGGCACCCTTGGAGCCATTGCCCTTGATTCCCCCGGACATGCAGCGCCTGCTGGCCGCCTGCGGGTTGGCGCCGCTGCGCGTCGCCGGCCGCAGCGTGCTGCCGATCGTGCAGGGCGGCATGGGCATCGGCGTGTCCGCGCACCGGCTCGCCGGCACGGTGGCCTCGCTGGGCGGCATCGGCACGATCAGCTCGGTGGACCTGCGCCGCCACCATCCCGATCTGATGGAAACCACCAAAGGCCTCGGCGTCGGCCCCGAGGCCAAGGCTGCCATCGATCGGGCCAACCTGGAAGCGCTCGACCGCGAGGCGCGCCTGGCGCGCACGCTGGCCGGCGGCCATGGCCTGATCGCGATGAACGTGATGCGCGCGGTCAGCGAATACGTGTCCTACGTCAGGCGTTCGCTCGAGGCGGGGCTCGATGCCATCGTGGTCGGCGCCGGCCTGCCGCTCGACCTGCCGGACCTCGCCTGCGAGCATCCCCGGACCGCGCTGATTCCGATCCTGTCCGACGCGCGCGGCGTGCAGCTCTTGTTGCGCAAGTGGGAGCGCAAGCGGCGCATGCCCGATGCCATCGTGCTGGAGCACCCGCGCCTGGCCGGCGGGCACCTCGGCGCAGCCAAGGTCGAGGACCTCGACGACCCGCGGTTCGAGTTCGAGCGCGTCGTTCCGGAGACGGTGCAGGTGCTGCGCGCGGCCGGCATCGAACGCGACACGCCGGTCATCGCCGCCGGCGGCATCCGCTCGCTGCACGACATCCGTCGCGTGGTGTCGCTGGGCGCATCGGCGGTGCAACTCGGCACGCCGTTCGCGGTGACCAGCGAATGCGACGCGCATCCGCAGTTCAAGCACGTGCTCGCGCAGGCGAGCGAGGACGACAAGATCGAGTTCGTCAGCGTCGCCGGGCTGCCCGCGCGAGCCGTGAACACGCCGTGGCTGCAGGCCTATCTCAAGGTGCAGGCACGGCTGCAGGCGGTGGCGCACGCCAAGAAACGCTGCACCAAGGTGTTCGACTGCCTGGCCCAGTGCGGCCTGCGCGACGGCAAGATCGGATGGGGCCAGTTCTGCATCGACCAGCAACTCGCCGCCGCGCTGCACGGCGACGTCAGGCGCGGCTTGTTCTTCACCGGCCGCGGCGCGCTGCCGTTTGGCGGTCAGATCCGCAGCGTGCGCGAGCTGATGGTCCGGCTGCTCGGCGGCGATGCGCCGGCCGTGCCGGCTCCGTGCTAGCGGCTCAGGCCGCCGCTTCCATCAGCATCAAGCCGCTTGCCGTGTTGGAGATCGGGATGTGGTAGTTGGTGTGCAGCTGCGTCACGGCGCCCGGCAGCGCGGCGCGCGTGGCCAGCCACATCAACAGCTCGACGCCCTGCGTGCCGGCCTTCTCCACGATCTGGTGCGTGCTGAACTGCGTGGCCCAGGTCGGGTTGCCGATCAGACTGCGCATGAACTCGAGATCGAACGGCTTGTTGATGAAGCCGGCGCGTTCGCCGTCGAGCTGGTGCGACAACCCGCCGGTGCCGATCATCAGCACCTTTTCGTCGCCCGGCCACGATTGCACCGCGCGCGCCACCGCCTGGCCGAGTTTCCAGCAGCGCTTGGCCGACGGCAGCGGCGCCTGCACGGTGTTGATGCACACCGGGATCACGCGCAGCGGGCAAGGCTGGTCGGGCCACAGCAGCGCCATCGGCAGGCTCACCGCGTGGTCGATCAGCATCTCCTGGCAAGTGACCGGGTCGAACTCGTCGTCGACCAGCGATTCGATCACGTGCCACGACAGCTCCGGGTGGCCGGTCAGCGGCGCGAGCGTGGGAATGCCCCAGCCTTCGTCGGCGTTGCGGTACTCGGGCGCGGCCCCGACCGCAAACGTGGGCATCTTGTCGAGGAAGAAGTTCAGGCCGTGGTCGTTGTAGAACACCACCGCCACGTCGGGCTTCACTTCCGACAGCCACTTTCGCACCGGCACGAAGCCGTCGAAGAACGGCTTCCAGTACGGCTCGTCCTGGCGCCGCTTGGCGATGGCCCCGCCGATCGCGGGCACGTGCGAAGTGGTGATGCCGCCGACGATGCGGGCCATGAAGATCTCCTTGGCTCAGTGTGCGTGGAGCGCCGCGTTCAGCACTGCGCGTTGGCGGCCTGCAGCTTGGCCTTGAACTCGTCCTTGCTCATCCCGGTCTGCTGCGCGCCGATGTCCTGCATGTCGAGACCGAAGATGCCGGCGAACTTGGCCAGGTAGTAGGCATTGCCGCCGGCGGCGATCAGCTGCAGCACGTTGCGGCTGCGGATCGCCTCGCGCTGCTGCGCGTTGAGGCCGTAGCGCGCGCAGTAGGCATCCTCGTCGGCCACGAAGGCCTGGCGATTGGCCGCCTCGTTGAACGAGTAGCACATCTTGTTCAGCGCGTAGCCTTTCATGGCCTGCGCGCCGTCGAAGATCACGGTGCCGGGGATCTCGGGTCGGGGCTTGCTCATTGCCATCTGCCCAATCGAAGTTTTCTTGGAGCAGACAGTGTTGGGCCCTCGGCGTGCGCGGGCCTTGCGCCACGTCAAGCGGCGCGCGGCGGGGCGCCGGCCACCGCTACTTGCGCTCGAGGGCGAGGATCCAGTTCACCAGCTTGCGCGCATCGGCTTCGTTGATCGCCACCTCGTTGGGCGGCATCGCCAGGCCGCTGACCTTGCCCTTCCAGTGGCTGGCATAGGGGTTGGAGCCGGTCATCACGGTGTGGGTCAGCTTCGTCGCGGCCTCCTTGTCGCGCGCGTACTTGACGGCCACGTCGCGCCACGCCGGGCCCACCGGGGCCAGCCCGTCGGGCCCTTTGGCGCCGCGCTCGAGGTGGTGGCAGGTCAGGCAGCCGCTGGTGCTGGCCAGCTTCAGCATCGGGTCTTCGGCGGCGCCAGCGACCAGCGCATGCGCCGCAGCGAACAGTGCGATCGCGAGGTTCTTGTTCATCGTGCTCTCAGGGTTGTGGATCGGGTGTCAAACGCGCTGCCAGCTCACGTTGGCGCGCTCGAAGATCTGTTGCAGGCGGCCGCCGGCGGACAGTGCGTTCACCGCGGCGGCCAGCGCGTCGGCCAGCTCGGTGGCGTCGTTCTTCACCGCCATGCCCACGGCCCAGCCGTCGCGCGGCGCACGCGGCACGGGCAGCGGCGTGATCGCGAAGCGCGCATCGCCGCGGAGCACCGACTCCAGCTCCGAGGCCAGGCCCACGGCGGCCGCTGCGTCGCCACGTGCCAGCGCCTGTGCCGCCTGCGCGCCATGCTTGTGCTGCGTGTCGAGCTGGGGCCGGTACGCACCGCCGTCGGCGCCGAGCATCAGCCAGCCGGCGAGCGACTTGCCCGACACCGCCACCGGCAGCGCGCCGAGCTGCGACAGCACATCGAGCCGCGGCAGGCGCTCGAGGCGGCGCGCGATCATCACGCGCTCGCGGTAGTACGGCGCGAAGATGCGCACGCGCGGGTTGTGCTCCATCAGCGGCCGGTCCACCGGCACGTGCAGCAGCACGTCGGCCGGTCCGTAGCCCAGGTAGTGCCCGCGCCACACCATGTTGCGCAGGTCGTCGTTCATGTTGTCGTCGGCATGGAACGGCAGCGGCGCGAGCCGCACGCCGAGCGCATCGGCCAAGGCGCGTGCCAGCTCGACGTCCACGCCCTCCCCGGCGGCATGGAACGGCGGCATGTCGTGGTACAGGCCCACCGTCAGCGCGCCGCGTTCGCGCACGCGCTGCAGCGGCGTGGCCGCCGAGACCGTCGGCGCGCCGCACAGCGCGGCCGCGCCGGCGGCCATCCAGTGCAGGCAGCGCCTGCGGTCCAAGGCAGCATGGGCGTTCATGGCCGGGTCCTACAGCGGCTTCTCGCGCCGCGTCTCGAGGTACGACTTGATGGCCCAGATCGCCTCCTGGTTCATCACGCCCTCGAACGGCGGCATGTAGACCGCGCCGTTGCGCGTGCGGCCGGCGCGCACCGTGGTGTAGTAGTACTCGTCGATCTCCTTCACGCAGGCCGACTTGCGCTTGCTGTCCTTCAGGCTCGAGCAGTCGTTGTCGAGCTTGCGCAGATCGGGCGCGATGCCGCCGGAGATCGCCTCCAGCCCGTGGCAGCGCGCGCAGTTCTGGTTGTAGGCCGAGGTGCCCACCTTGATCGCCGCGCCGTTGCCGCGGTATGGGTTCTCGGCGCGCCGCTCCTTGCCCAGGCTCGGCAGCCCGGAGGTGTCCACCGCTTGCGGCGTCACGTCGCCATGCGCCCACACCACGGCGCTGACGGCCAGGCCGAGCACGGCGGCGACGCCACGTGCGCTGCGGGCGCGCGGCCGGGGCAGCGCGGGTGGGGTGGGCAAGATGGGGGCGGCGCGCTTCATGTGTCAGGTCTCCGTCAAGGTGATGTGGACGATGCGGGCTGCAACTGCAAACCCCATGCCACGCGCCGGGCCGGGGGGATGGAGCAGATCAACGGGGCCGATCGCGCGCTCGCTTGCGATAAGTCAAGCCAACGCAGCGATCGGCCGGCACGCTGCGCCGACGCGCAGCGGCCACCGGTACGCAGAATCCCGGGTCCGTTGTGCCAGGACGGCGCAGGCATGGCCTGTGCGTGTCATCGCAGGACACGGCATGGCCGGGACAACGATGGAGACAGCCTGCTGCGGCAGGTCATAGGAGACACCACGATGCCCACCCCGCAGCGCGCCCTGGCGCACGCCAGGACCTGGACCACGCCCTCGGGCCTGTCGTTGCCGCACCACCCGGGCCGCGCCGACCTGATCCAGCAGTCGCACCTGCGCTGCGCCGCGCTCGGCGTGACGCGTGTGGGCCGGCCCGACTACGAGCCCTTGATGCGCAGCGACCTGGCCGTGGCGCGCGAGCGCAACCAGCGGCTGTTCACGCATGCAGCGCCGGTGATGGAGATGCTGTTCGAGCAGATCGTCGACACCGAAAGCATGATCGTGCTGACCGACGCGCAAGGCACGATCCTGCACTCGGTGGGCGACGACGAGTTCCTGCAGCGCGCCAACAAGGTGGCGCTGTCGCCCGGCGTCAACTGGGCCGAGCAGTCCAAGGGCACCAACGCCATCGGCACCGCGCTGTTCGAGGAGTCGCCCACGCTGGTCCATGCCGCCGAGCACTTCATGCACGCCAACAGCTTTCTCACCTGCTCGGCCGCGCCGATCTTCGACCCGCGCGGCAACATGCTGGGCGTGCTCGATGTCAGCGGCGACCAGCGCTCGTACCACCAGCACACGATGGGGCTGGTGCGCATGTCGGCGCGCATGATCGAGAACCACTGGCTGTCCGACGACTGTGCCGGCCGGCTGCGCCTGCACTTTCACAGCCGCGCCGAGTTCATCGGCACGCTGCTCGAGGGCATCCTCGTGGTCGGGCCCGACGGCCGGATCCTGGGCGCCAACCGCAGCGCGCTCGACCAGCTCGGCATGAGCTGCGCCGCGTTGCGCATGCAGAGCGTGACCAGCCTGCTGGGCACCACGGTGTCGGCGGTGTTCGACCATTTCCGCGCCCCGCTGGCCCTGCCCATGCCGCTGCGGCTGGCGGACGGCCGGCAGTTCCATGTGAGCGCGCGCCTGCAGGCGCCGCCGCCGGCGTTTGCGGGCTTCGGCCCCGCCGTGGCGCCGGCCGCTGCCGAGACCGTGCAGACGCCGGGCGTGTCCACCGATGCCGCCCATGCAGCAACCAGCGGCGCCGCGGCGAACCACGAGGCCTCGGGCCGCCTGTCGGGACTGCACTACCTGAAGACCGGCGACCGGCAGATCGAAGCAATGGTGCACAAGGTGCAGCGCGTGCTCGATCGCGACATCCCGCTGCTGATCCTCGGCGAGACCGGCACCGGCAAGGAGCTGCTGGCGCGCGCCGTGCACCAGGACTCCAACCGCGCCAAGCAGCCCTTTGTGGCGGTGAATTGCGCATCGATCCCGGAGTCGCTGATCGAGGCCGAGCTGTTCGGCTACGAAGACGGCGCCTTCACGGGCGCGCGCCGCAAGGGCGCGTGCGGCCGCATCGTGCAGGCCAACGGCGGCACGCTGTTCCTCGACGAGATCGGCGACATGCCGCATGCGCTGCAGGCGCGGCTGCTGCGCGTGCTGCAAGAGCGCTGCGTCACGCCGCTGGGCAGCCAGAAGTCGATCCCGGTGGACATCGCGGTGATCGGCGCCACGCACCGCAACCTGCGCGACATGATCGAGGCGGGGACCTTCCGCGAAGACCTGTACTACCGCTTGAACGGCCTGGTGGTGCGCCTGCCGGCGCTGCGCGACCGCAGCGATCTGGCGGTGGTGGCGCAGCGCATCCTGCTGGCGCAGTGCGCGCACGGCACGCCGCAGGGCAACCCGCAGGTCGCGCCGCAGATCAGCCCTTCGGTGATGGCGCTGTTCAACCGCTATCACTGGCCGGGCAACATCCGCCAGCTCGCCAACGTGCTGCGCACGGCGGCCGTGATGGCCGCCGGCGATGCCCAGATCACCGAGCAGCACCTGTCCGACGATTTTCTCGAAGACGCGCGCCGCGCCCCCGCGCCGCGTGCGGCTGCGCCGTGCAACGAAGCCCCCGCCCGTGCGGCGGCAGACGCGTTCGCAGGTGCCGAGCGCGCGCCGGCCGCGGTCGCGGAGCCGGACGACGCCGGCGTATGCGCGCCGCAGGCCGCCGCCACCTGCACGCTCGGCGAGGCCGAGATCGAAATGATCCGGCGCGCGCTGGCCGAGGCCAACGGCAACATCTCGGTCGCTTCCAGGCGGCTGGGCATCAGCCGCAACACCATCTACCGCAAGCTGCGCTGGGGCAAGACGTCCGCCCCGGCCTGAACCCGCAGGCCTCGGAGTAAACCCTGCGCCAGCGCGGCACGGCGGCGCGGCGCGACTGTTGCGCGTTGGAGCACCAGCCACCGCGCACATGGCGCAAGAGCGGCGGCATGCGACTTGCACGTCGCACGGGGCATGGAGGACAAGCCGAAGACCCCCGTGCCCACGCGTCCGGCCGTGGCCACGATGTTGCGCTTGCAGTTCGAGCCGGCGCACGACCGCTGGCTGCTGCTGTCGCCGCAGGGCACGGTCCAGCTCAACGCACCGGCGGCCGAGATCCTGCGGCGCTGCGACGGCCGCCGCTCGATCGACGAGATCGTGGCCGAGCTCGAAGTGGCCTTCGCCTGCGACGCGTTGCGCAACGACGTGTGCAACTTCCTGGTCCAGGCGCGGCAACGCGGCTGGCTGCAATAGGCGCGGCCGATGTCGATCCGCCGCGCGCTGCTGATCCTGGCGGCGGCACTCGGCCTGGCCGGCGCCGCCCATGGCGGCGTGCTGACCCGGCAGGCGCTGCAACAACGTTACCCGTCGCCGCTGATCGTCGGCGAGAAGGATGCGCAGCTTCCGGTGTGGCCGGTGTTCAAGCAGGACGGGACCGCCACGGCGCTGGTGGGCTACCTGTTCGAGTCGATCGACCTGGCGCCGATCCCCGGCTTCTCGGGCACGCCGCCCAACCTTCTGGTGGCGCTCGACGCCAAGGGCGTCTTCCTCGACGTTCACGTGCTGTCGCAGCACGAGCCGGTGTTCGTCGACGGGCTGGGCGAGGCCCCGCTGCTGCGCTTTGTCGAGCAGTACAAGGGTCTGTCGCTGCAGCAGAACATCCGGATCGGATCCGCCGGCCACCGCGCCGAGCGCGGCGCCGACGCCGTCATCGACGGCGTGGCCAAAGCCACCGCGTCGGTGCGCATCGTCAACCAGAGCCTGCTCGCGGCGGCCTTGCAGGTGGCACGCGCCCGCCTCGGCTATGCGGGTGGGCGCGACCCCGCGCGGCTGCCGCGCGTGCGGCGCGGCGGCTTCGAGCCGATGGATTGGCATGCGCTCGAAGCCGCCGGCCTGGTGCAGCGGCTGCGCATCACGCGCGGCGCGGCGGAGCGCGCGTTCGCCGGCAGCGGCGTCGAGATCGTGCTGCACCACGCGGCGCACGACGACACCTTTGCCGAGCTGATCGTCGCCCACCTCAACGTGCCCGCTGTGGGCCGCAACCTGCTCGACGAGGCCGGCTGGCAGCGCCTGCTCGGGCGCATCGACGACGGCGATCACGCATTGCTGGTGATCGCCAGCGGCCGCTACAGCTTCGTCGGCGATGACTTCGTGCGCGGCGCGGTGCCCGAGCGCCTGCACTTGCGCCAGGGCGCATTGCCCATCGAGCTGCGCGACCTCGATCTCGACGCCGCGCTGAAACTGCCGCCCGCGCTGCAGCGCGCCGACGCCAAGGTGTTTCGCGTTATCGGCCCGGCCGGGCTCGACCTGTCGCAACCGCTGGAGGTCACGCTGCGCGTCACGCGCGAGAAGGGCATCGTGTTCCCCGAGCGCGTGAGCCGCGAGTTCGTGCTGCACGATCGGCTGCCACGCGAGCGGTGGATCGAGCCGGCTGCGGCGGAGGCGGCCTGGCACGGCGTGTGGCGTGCGCGCGCATGGGAGTTGGCCGTGCTGGTGGCGGCGCTCGCGCTGCTCGCCTGGCTGCTGGCACGGCCGGCGTGGCTGCTGGCCGATGCGATACGGCTGGCGCGCTTTCGCCTCGGCTTTCAACTCTTCACGCTGGCGTTCGTCGGCTGGTTCGCGCAGGCGCAGCTGTCGATGATCAACCTTACCGCGCTCGTGCAGGCACTGCGCGACGCGCGCCCGCTCGAGTTCCTTCTCTACGACCCGCCCACCGTGCTGCTGTGGGGCTTTGTCGCCGTCACGTTGCTGGTGTGGGGGCGCGCCACGTTCTGCGGCTGGTTGTGCCCGTTCGGTGCGCTGCAGGAGCTGGTGCACCGGCTGGCGCGCGCCGTGGGCTGGCGCCGCTTTCAAGTGCACAGCCGCGTCGACACGCGGCTGAAGGCGATCAAGTACGCGGTGCTCGCCGGCTTGCTCGCGGTGGCGCTGGCGGCGCCGGGCTGGAGCGACCACGCGGTGGAGATCGAGCCGTTCAAGACCGCGATCACGCTCGGCTTCGTGCGCGCCTGGCCGCATGTGTTGTGGGCCGGCGCGCTGCTGCTCGCCGCCGCCTTTCTCTACAAGGGCTTCTGCCGTTATCTATGTCCGCTCGGCGCCGGGCTGGCGCTGCTCGGTCGCGTGCGCCTGTGGTCGTGGATTCCGCGCCGAGCTGAATGCGGCACGCCGTGCCAGACCTGCCGCCACGCCTGCGAGTACCAGGCGATCCGCGGCGACGGACGCATCGTCTACGATGAGTGTTTCCAGTGCCTGGAATGCGTGGCGATCCATGCCAGCGAGCGCCGCTGCGCGCCGCTGATCGCGCGGCGGCGCGACCGCGTGATCACGATCCGGCCACTGCCGGCCGCGCTGCGCAGCCCGGGACTGGTGGAATGAAGCGGCAGCGCTTCCTTCGTGCCGCGCTCGGTCTGGGTGCGCTGGCCGCGTGCGGGGCGCGCGCAGGCCAGCCGGCGCTGCGCTGGCAACGACGCACGCTGCTCGGCTTCGGCACCACGCTGTCGCTGCAGGCGGCACACCACGATGAGGCGGTGCTCGAGCGCGCGCTCGACACAGCGGTGGTGCTGCTGCGCCGGATCGAGGCGCAGATGAGCCTGTTCGATCCGGCGAGTGCGCTGTCGCGGCTGAATCGCGATCGTGTGCTGCGCGCGCCGCCGGCCGAGCTGCTGCACGTGCTGCGGCTCGCGCAGCACGTGTCGCGCGCCAGCGGCGGCGCATTCGACGTGACCGTGCAGCCGCTGTGGCAGGCCTTCGACGCGGCACGGCGCGAGCATCGCCTGCCGGACGCATCCGAGGTGTCCGCGGCACGCACGCTCGTCGACTGGCGCTCGCTGCACGTGGCGCCGCACGAGTTGCGCCTGCAACGCCCCGGCATGGCGGTGACGCTCAACGGTATCGCGCAGGGGTATGCGGCCGACGCCGTGCGCGCTGCGCTGGCGCGGCACGGCATCGGCCACGCACTGATCGACGCCGGCGAGTTCACCGCGCTCGGGCACAACCCGCAGCAGCAACCGTGGACCCTCGGCATCGCCGATCCGCGCACCGAGGCCGCGCTGCTCGCGCACCTGGTCACCGACGGCCGCTGCGTGGCCACGTCGGCCGACAACGAGACGAGCTTCAGCGCCGACCGGCGCCATCACCACATCGTGGATCCGCGCACCGGCTATTCACCGCCCGAACTCACGTTGGTGACCGTGGCGGCGCCGAGCGGCGCACTGGCCGATGCGCTGACCAAGGTGATGTTCGTCGCCGGCCCGCGGCGCATCCCGGCGCTCGCGCGCCGGTGGGGTGTGGACGTGCTCTGGTTCGACAAGCGCGGCCACTGGTTGGCCACGCCGGGGCTGCGCCTCTAGCCAGACAATGAAAGCGCGCGGCCTTCAGCCGCGCGCTCTCGAACCGGCACGCTTCAGTTCGCCTGCGCCACTTTCGCGCCGGAGCCCTTGGCGCTGGATATCGCCTTGGGCAGCTTGAACACCCACACCATGCCGCCCTGCTCGAGGAAGTTGACCTTCTTGGCCACCTCGCCGCCCCACAGCGGCACCGCACCGCCCCAGCCCGACACCACGCTCACGTACTGCTCGCCGCCGTGCAACCAGGTGACGGGCGGCGCGACCACGCCGGAGCCGGTCTGGAACTGCCACAGCACCTTGCCGGTCTTGGCATCGGCCGCCTTCAGGTGACCTTCGGGCGTGCCCCAGAACACCAGGTTGCCGCCCGTGGTCAACACACCGCCCCACAGCGGCGCGTTGTTCTTCACCTCCCAGACGATCTTGCCGCTCTTCGGATCCACCGCCCGCAGTGCGCCGATGTGGTCGTCATTGGTGGGCTTGATCGTGAAGCCCGCGCCGAGGTAGGCCGCGCCCTTCTTGTAGGTCACCGGCTCGTTCCAGATGTCCATGCCCCATTCGTTGGCCGGCACGTAGAACAGCCTGGTGTCCGGGCTGTAGGCCATCGGCATCTGGTTCTTGCCGCCGAGGAAGCTCGGCGCCGCGAAGATGGTGCTGCCCTTCTTGCCGTCGCCCGCCCCGGTGGGATCGCCCGGGCGGTTCTCGGCCACGAAGTTGGGCTTGCCGGTCTTCAGGTCGATGCTGCTGGCCCACGTCACCTTCCTGACGAACGGGAACGCGTTGAGCAGCTGACCGGTGACCGCATCGTTGACGTAGAAGAAGCCGTTGCGATCGGCCTTGCCGCCGACGCGCCGGCCGTCCATCTCGAAGGTGACGAATTCGTTGACGCCGTCGAAGTCCCAACCGTCGTTGGGCGTGTTCTGGTAGTGCCACTTGATCTGGCCGGTCTTGACGTCGATCGCCACCGTGGAGCACGAGAACAGGTTGTCGCCCTTGCGCAGGTGGCTGTTCCACGGCGCCGGGTTGCCGGTGCCGAAGTACGCCAGGCCCGTCTTCGGGTCGTAGGTGCCGCCGAGCCAGGTGGCCGCGCCGCCGGTCTTCCACAGGTCGCCAGGCCAGCTCTTGTTGGGCGTGCCGGAGACGCCGTTGTCCTTGCGGTTGCCGTCGGCGTCGTAGGCGTAACCCATGTGGCCTTCGACCGTGGGGCGCGTCCAGACGAGGTGGCCGGTCTTCGCGTTGCGCGCCTCCACCCGGCCCACCACGCCGAACTCGCCGCCCGACACGCCGGTGAGCACCAGGCCGTTGGCGACGATCGGCGCCGCGGTGGCTGAGTAGCCGGCCGCGTAGTCGTCGATCTTCTCCTTCCACACCAGGTCGCCGGTCTTCTGGTCGAGCGCGACCAGCTGCGCATCGAGCGTGGCGAAGATCACCAGGTTGTCGTACAGCGCGGCGCCGCGGTTGACCACGTCGCAGCACGGCATGATGCCCTCGGGCAGGCGGTGCTCGTACTTCCACAGCTTGCGGCCGGTGGCGGCGTCGAGCGCGAACAGCCGCGAGTACGACGCGGTGACGAACATGCGGCCGTCGTGGATCAGCGGCTGCGACTCCTGGCCGCGCTGCTTCTCGCCGCCGAACGAGAACGCCCACGCCGGCACCAGCTTGCCGACGGTGGCGGTGTTCACCTGCTTCAGCGGCGAGTAGCGCTGGCCTTGTGTGTTGATGCCCCAGGTGAGCACCTCGCCCTTGGCGGTGGCCTCGCTCTGGATCATGGCGTCGGTGACGACGGCGTGCGCGGCCGAAGCGAACGCGGCGCCGATCAGGACGGTCAGCAACTTGACTTGCATGGTGTCTCCTCGAGAAAACGGTGGAGCACGGGAGGGCCGGGCGCCCTCCCCGCGGTCATGACGAACGTGCTCAGAAGAAGCCGAGCGGCTTCGGCGAATAGCTGACCAGCAGGTTCTTGGTCTGCTGGTAGTGGTCGAGCATCATCTTGTGCGTCTCGCGCCCGATGCCCGATTCCTTGTAGCCGCCGAAGGTGGCGTGCGCCGGATAGGCGTGGTAGCAGTTGGTCCACACGCGGCCGGCCTGGATCGCGCGGCCCATGCGGTAGGCGCGGCTGCCGTCGCGTGTCCACACGCCGGCGCCCAGGCCATAGGGCGTGTCGTTGGCGATGGCCAGCGCCTCGGCCTCGGTCTTGAAAGTGGTCACGCCAAGCACCGGGCCGAAGATCTCCTCGCGGAAGATGCGCATGTTGTTGTTGCCCTTGAACAGCGTCGGCTCGATGTAGTAGCCGCCGGCCAGTTCGCCGCCGAGCTGCGCGCGAGCGCCGCCGGTCAGGCACACCGCGCCCTCCTGCTTGCCGAGGTCGAGGTACGTCATGATCTTGTCCATCTGCAGCTGCGAGGCCTGCGCGCCCATCATCGTGTCGGTGTCGAGCGGGTTGCCCTGCTTGATGGCCTTCACACGCTTGAGCGCGCGCTCCATGAACCGGTCGTAGATCGACTCCTGGATCAGCGCGCGGCTCGGGCAGGTGCACACCTCGCCCTGGTTGAACGCGAACAACACCAGCCCTTCGATCGCCTTGTCGAACAGATCGTCGTCGGCCGCGGCGATGTCCTCGAAGAAGACGTTGGGGCTCTTGCCGCCGAGCTCGAGCGTCGACGGGATCAGGTTGGCCGCGGCGGCCTGCGCGATCACGCGGCCGGTGGCGGTGGAGCCGGTGAAGGCGATCTTGGCGATGCGCTTGCTGTTGGCCAGCGCGTTGCCCGCCTCGCGGCCGAAGCCGTTGACGACGTTGAGCACGCCGGGCGGCAGCAGGTCAGCGATCAGCTCGGTCAGCACCATGATGCTGACCGGCGTCGACTCCGCCGGCTTGAGCACCACGCAGTTGCCGGCGCCGAGCGCCGGCGCCAGCTTCCACGCCGCCATCAGGATCGGGAAGTTCCACGGAATGATCTGGCCGACCACGCCGAGCGGCTCGTGGAAGTGGTAGGCGATGGTGTTCTCGTCGATCTCCGACAGCGCACCTTCCTGCGCGCGCAGGCAGCCGGCGAAATAGCGGAAGTGGTCGACGGCGAGCGGGATGTCGGCATTGAGCGTCTCGCGCATCGGCTTGCCGTTGTCCACCGTTTCGGCGTACGCCAGCAGTTCGAGGTTCTGCTCGATGCGGTCGGCGATCTTCAGCAGCACGTTGGCGCGCTCGGCCGGCGACGTGGCGCCCCACTTGGCCTTGGCGGCGTGCGCGGCGTCGAGCGCGGCCTCGATGTCCTCGGCGGACGAGCGCGCCGCCTTGGTGAAGATCTTGCCGTTTATCGGCGAGACCACGTCAAAGGTCTGGCCCTTCAGCGCCGGCACGAACCTGCCGTTGATGAAGTTGTCGTAGACCGGCTTGAACTGGACCTTGGCACCGGGGGTGCCGGGAGCGGCGTAGAGCATCGGGATCTCCTGCGATGGATGGGACACGGGGCGGTTGCGGCGAAGCCAACCGCAAAGCCCGTGCCAATCGCCCGGATGAACCCACGACGCTCCGAAGCTAAGGCCCAACCCCAAGGCGGCGGCCCTCTGCGCGCCGCGGCCCAGCGCTGACCTGGAACACTGTCACGCGCTGGAGCAACGGGCACGCTGCTGCACGCCCTAAAAAGAAAGCGGGCCGCGTCGCCGCGGCCCGAGGAGTCAATCGGTCTGGATCAGTGAACCACCGCCGCCGTGGCCGTGCAGCGCTCGATGAACGCGTGCAACGCGCCCACCTCGGGGATCTGGATGTCGCGCCGGCCCTTCTCGGGAAAGCGGATCACGCTGGCCCGCGCCAGGCGCGACAGCGCGCGGCTCACCGACTCCAGCGTCATGCCGAGGTAGTTGCCGATCTCGGCGCGCGTCAGGCGCAGCGTGATGCAGTCGTTACGCAGGCCGCGTTCGGCCAGCGTGTGGGCCCAGTAGCGCAGGAAGTCGGCCACGCGGGCATCGGCGGGCAAGGTGGCCAGCGCGAGCATCGAATCGCGGTCGCGGCCGATCTCGCGGCTCATCGCCGCATGGAACAGCGCCATCAGCCGGGGCTCGCGCGAGCAGGCGGCCAGCAGATCGTCGTAGCGGAACGACCAGATCTCGCCGGTGTCGATCGCCACCGCGTCGCAGCCGTGGCGGCCGAGCGCGATGCCGTCGAAGCCGAGCCAGTCGCCCTTGAAGTTCAGGCCCACCACCTGCTCGCGGCCGTCGTTGGAGCCGTTGACGATCTTGAAGAAGCCCGAGTTCAGCACGTGCAGCGTGGTGAAGCGGTCGCCGGCCTGGAACAGGCGGTCGCCGGCGTGCACGATGCGCCGCTGCATCGGCACGTGCTGCTGCAGCAGCTGCAACGTGTCGCTGATCTGGCGTGCGGCGTCGGTCGGTTGGTTGCGCTCGGCGGTGGCTGACATGGCGGTCCTTGGCTGGGGATGGGGATTCGATGCCGTGCAGCGTAGGAGGCCCCGATCAACGCCGTGCCAATGGCGTATGTCGTTCGGTAACGCTCGGTGAACCGTCGGTATCAGCACGGCACAGAGGGCTGGCGGTTGATGTCCATCAAGGGAAGCCGCGGCGCGGCCCCTAATCTTGCGCCACCCCACGCCATGAACCCGTCCACCGTGCCTCATCGCCACCTTTGGTCGCCCGAGCGCCTGACCGCGTACGACCTGCAGCTGCTGCTGAACACGGCGGCGATGCTCAAGCGGGCCGGGGCCGGGCAGCGCGCCGACGGCTGGGCCCCGCTGCGCGGGCGCCATGTGGCGCTGCTGTGCAGCGGCGGCAGCGGCGTCGCGCCGGCCTTTGAGCGCGCGGTGACCGAGCTCGGCGGCACCGCGTCGCTGCTCAACGCCGACGAATGGCGCGCGCGTGCCGGCGATCGCATCCCCGAGGCGGCGCGCCTGCTGGGCAGGCTGTACGACGCCATCGACTGCTGCGACCTGCCGGCCGAGATCATCGAACAGATCGAGACGCACAGCGGCGTGCCGGTGTTCAACGGGCTGGGCAAGTCCGACCACCCGATGGCGCTGCTGGGAGAGTTTCTGACCATGCGCGAGGCGATGGACAAGCCGCTGCACCTGTCACGCCTGGACGTGACCGCGCACGGCCTTTCGCAGGCGGTGCACCCGGCGGTGGCGATGGCGCGCCTGGCCGGCATGCAAGTGCTCCTGCGCGATGGCGTGCAGCCCGGTCCCGATGACGCCGCGCAGCCCGACAGCGCAGAGCCGGACTTCATCCTGGACACCGGCTTGACCTCCTCGGCCAACCGGCTGACGCAACCGCGCGCGACGGCGCTGCAGCAGGCCGAGATCAACGGCAGGCTGGCCGTCAACCGCCAGTGCACGCTGCAGGCCGCGATCGTCTGCGGACTGCAGTAGGGCCCTAGCCGTTGGCGCGCGCGGCGCGCCGCCGACGCGGGGCGGCCGTGGGTATGGGCTCCGCCTCCTGCAGATCGTGCTCGAGCGCGTTCATGCACGCCTTGCCGAGGATCAGCCACGCGGTGGCGGTGCGCTGGAACAAGGCCGGCGGCGACAGGTCATCGGGTGTCTCCAGCGTCGACTCGACCGCCAGCGGGCCCGGATCGGCCGCCACCCAGGGCTGCAAGCCCGCACGCATGAGCGCCTCGGTGCTGCGCCAGGCCGCGGCCTGGGCATCGAACAGCGCCGACAACAGTCCGGAACCGGCTTGCGCCGCGAACGACCACTGCTGCGAGGTCCATTCGGCCTGCGAGGCGGTGAGGCGTGCGATATCGAAGGCCGGCGGCGACCAGGCCGAGGGATACAGCGTCGAGGCGCTCACCTGCTGAGCGCCGGCAGAACTGGGCATGGTGACTTCTCCTGTGACCATCGATGCACTTTAGGCCCATCGTGCGCGATGCGCAAAGCCGCGGCCCGATCGGCACCACGGGCCCAGGGAACTACTTGACCAATGTCACCGGCATCGGGGCGAGATGCGTCACCCGCTGCGCCACCGAGCCGAGGAACAACGCGCCGAGCGAGCCGCGCCCGTGCGTGGACATCACGATCTGATCCACGCCGTGCGCCCGCGCGGCTTGCACGATCGCCTCGGGCGGCAAGCCCTGGGCCGTGTGCACGGCCACGTGCTGCAGCCCCGCGCGAGTGGCGTGGTGCAGCGCCCGCGCCAGGACCTGCTGCTGCGCCTCGAGCAGCGCGCGCTCCACCGCGGCATGGTCGAGCGCGGAGACGGCGCCGTAGTACTCGGCGGGCGAGCGCACGTTCAGCAGTTGCACCTGGATTGGAACGCTCTCTCGCTGCAGCGCCGCCACCCAGTCGATGGCATGCAGCGACACCTCGGAATCGTCGACCGGAACCAGCAGCTTCATCGGATCACCGCGGCGCCATCGTGTGCGGTGTGTCGGCGGGCCGGGCGCGCTGCGCCGCGCTGTCGTTGGGCTGCGGCGACGGCTGGCCCTGGCCGGGCCGCAGGTAGATCACGTGGTACACGAGCGCGACCAGCACGCTGCCACCGATCAGGTTGCCGGCGATCACGGGCACCAGGTTGAGCAGCATGTCGAGCGGGCCGATCGGCGCGCCCAGCAGCATCGCCAGCGGCATCAGGTACATGTTGGCGATCGAATGCTCGAAGCCGGCGGCCACGAACGCGGTGATCGGGAAAACGATGGCCACCGCCTTGTCGGTCACGCTGCGCCCGGCCAGCGCCATCCAGGCCGCCATGCAGACCAGCACGTTGCACAGCAGGCCGCGCACGAACGCCTCCAGCGGTCCGAGATTGGCCTTGGCCACCGCGATGCGCACCGCCGTCTCGCCCACCGCGCCGCCGTTCATCTGCGCCATACCCGACAGCCATACCAGCAGCGCCAGCGCGACCGCGCCGATGAAGTTGGTGGCGCATACCACGGTCCAGTTGCGCAGCACCTGGCGCGTGCCGACGCAGCCGTCGGCCCAGCCCATGGCCAGCAGGTTGTTGCCGGTGAACAGCTCCGCCCCGGCCACGGTGACCAGCACCAGGCCGAGCGAAAACGCCAGGCCGCCGAGCAGCCGCTGCGCCGCGAAGCCGAGCGAGGCGTCGCTGGACACCAGCGTGAACATCATCGCGCCCAGGCCGATGAAGGCACCGGCCAGCATGCCGAGCATGGCCAGCGACAGCAGCGGCAGCCTGGCCTTGACCAGGCAGAAGTCCTTGACGCGCGCCGGGATCTCCCGCGGCGCGTAGGCGTCGAGCGTGTGGATGATCGGATCCATGCGCAGTCGCGGCGTCAGTCGGGTCGCCAACGCGGCGCGTCAGGCCGCGCGCGGCGCCTTCTCGGACTCGGCCTGGCAGCGCGCGCAGCGCGTCGCCGCCGGCTGGGCCCACAGGCGCGCCAGCGGAATCGCCTCGCCGCACGACACGCAATCGCCGTAGCGACCGGCGTCAAGCCGATGCAACGCCTGTTCGACCTGTGCCAGCTCGTCGGCATCGCGCTGCCGCTGCGCCTGCGCGACCTCGAGATCCGACACCTGCGCGGCGGCATCCTTGGTGTCGCGCACCTCTTCGAAGCCGGGCGCGCCAGCGGAGGCCTCGCTGGCAGCGAGGTCCGCGGCATGCAGGTCGGCGCGCAGTTCGGCCAGCCGGTAGTTGAGCAGGTCGCGCAGCTTGGCGAGGTGGGTCTGGGTCTTGATTTCCATGGTTCGGTTGTTTCGATGAATGCGTGGCGGTGCATCGTGGGCCGCGCGGGCCGGCATCGGCTTGCGAAACATCAAATGCCGCGCCGGTGGGACTGGTAGCTTGTGACTCCGCGTCGAGGCCGACGCCGATGCCATGAACACCACGATCACTTGGCTGGTTCAGTTGAGCTGCCTGCTCGCCCTGGCGGTGACACCGCTGCATGCGGGCACCACCGAAGCGCCGGCGCCGGCGCCCGACTTCGCCGCCCAGGCGGCGCGCCAGTTCGACATCGTGGTCAGCATCAGCGTGCCGACGCAGGGGCTCGACGCGCTGACCGACGAAGAGCTCGATTCGCTCGGCTTCAGCGCACAGGAGCTGCTGCGCCGCGGCGCGGAGGCCGATCGCTCGCACCGCGTGTCCGCCGGGGGGCTGGCCTCGGGTTTCATCATCGCCAGCGACGGCCACGTCATCACCAACGCGCATGTGGTCGCGGACACGCCGCTGGCCGTGGTGCGCCTGCGCGACGGCCGTCGCTTCAACGCCCGCGTGCTCGGCCTCGACAAGCGCAGCGACATCGCGCTGCTCAAGATCGACGCCACAGGCCTGCCAATGGCGCGCATCGGTCGCAGCGCGGCGCTCAGCGCCGGCGAGTGGGTGTTCGCGGTCGGCTCGCCGCTCGGACTGGAAGGCACAGTGACCGCCGGCGTGGTCAGTTCACCGCACCGCGTGCTGGCCAACAGCCCCGGCGTCGCGCTGATCCAGACCGACGTGGCGCTGAATCCCGGCAGCTCCGGCGGCCCGCTGTTCAACCAGCACGGCGAGGTGATCGGTGTCAACACGATGATCTATTCGCTCAACGGCGGCTTCATGGGGATCAGCCTCGCCGTGCCGATCGACATCGCGATCAACGTCGCCCACGAGCTGCGCAGCGCGGGCCGCGTGCGGCGCGGCGAGCTGGGCGCCCTGATCCAGGAGCTGTCGCAGGAACTGGCGCTGTCCTTCGGCCTGCCGCGCGCCGGCGGCGCGCTGGTCACGCGCGTGCAAGCGCGCTCGGCCGCAGCGCGTGCCGGGCTGCGCAGCGGCGACATCGTGCTGGGCATCGACGAGCGCAGCGACATGCCTTTCGAGACCTTGCAGCAGGAGGTGGCGGCCGCGCGCGCCGGCACGCGCCTGAACCTCAACGTGTGGCGCGCCGGCGCGCCGCTGCGCGTGGTGGTGTCGGTGCGCGAGGCGCGCGCCGATCTGCCGGTGCGGGCACCGGCGAGCGAACACGCTGCGCCGCGTCTCGGCCTGCGGCTGTCGGAGCTCAGCGAGCCGCGCCGCCGCGCGTTGGGCGTGGACGGCGGCTTGGCGGTCGTGCGTGCGCGCGCGGCCGCGGCGCGCAGCGGCGTGTTGCCCTACGACACCGTGCTTGCGGTGGGCGCACAGCCGGTGAGGACGCTGGCCGAGTTCGACGCGGCGATCGAGACCGCTGCGCGCGCCGGTCGCCCGGTGGCGCTGCTGATCCTGCGCGACGGCCAGTTTCGTTACCTGGCCGTCATGCACTGACGAGACGCGCCGCCATCCGGCGCACCCGCAACACTCAGCGCACCAGCAGGACCGGCGTCTTGCAGCGCGCCAGCACGCCGCTGGCCACCGAGCCCAGCACCATGCTGCCGAGCGCCGAGTGGCCGTGCGAACCCATCACGATCAGGTTGGGGCGCGATTCGTTGGCGTACGCGGCGATCGACTCGGCCGCCGGCCCGTGCACGTGCAGCATCTTGACGTTCCAGCCGTGCTGCTCGGCGAATTTGCGCACCGGCCCCAGCACGGCCTCGGCCTGTTCGCTGTAGTAGGCGTCCAGCACCGACTGCTGGAGAAACCGGCTCGCGTGCGCGGGGATCGACGGCACGACGGTGAACACCGTGAACTCGTTGCCGGCGCCGAACAGCTCGTCGTGCGCCGCCACGAAAGCGAGCATGCGCTTGGTGTAGTCGCTTCCATCGACCGGCAGCAGAATCTTCATCGTCGACCTCGTTGGTTGGTGGCTGTGATGGTGTCGCGCCTCGGGCGGCCACCGCTTGACTATTGTCAACCGGCCGGCATCAGGGGGCGCGCGGCGCCACCCGCACGCCGTCGCGCACCTCGGCAGATGGATACACGATCACCGGGTCGCCCGGCTGCAGGCCGCGGCGCAGCCACGCGTCCTGGCTGTTGCGTGCCACCACGTCGACCTCGCGCAGCCGCGCCCGGCCGTCGCGCACGACGAACACGCCGCTCGCCCCCTCGGCGCCGTTGGCCATGGCGTCGCCAGGCAGCGGGAACACGGCGCTGGTGGGCACCGTCAGCGCCTGGTCCACCGAGCGCGTGACGATGCGCACCGTCACGCGGTAGGCATCGCCCAGCGCCTGCCAGTGTTCGGGCGGGCTCGTCAGATCGATCAGCACCTTGACGCGCTGCTCCTCGACGCCGAGCGCCGACACCTTGGTGAACGCGGCCGGCTCCACCGCGCGCACGCGGCCGGTCAGGGGCAACGCGCCGCCCCAGCGCTCGATCACCACCGCGCTGCCCGGCACGGCCTGCAGCGCCTCGGTGGTGAGCAGCTCGGCCACGACCTCCAGCTGGCGCGTGTCGCCGATCTCGAGCAGCGGCGTGCCGGCCGCCAGCGGCGTCTCGCTGGTCTGCGCCACGCGCATCACGCGCCCGGACACCGGCGAGCGCAACGCGAACACGTCGGCGCTGCCGCCGCGCTGCACGACCGACAACGCCGCGCGCGCCTGCTCCACCGCGTGCTGTGCGACGCGACGGCCCTCCAGTGCGGTGCCGAGATCCTTGCGGGCCGCCTGCTCGGCGAGCCGGTCGGCATCGAGCTTGTGCGCCGACACGAAGCCGTCGCGCGCCAAGGCGTCGCTGCGCTGCAGATCGTTGCCGGCGCGCGCCAGCGCGACCTCGGCGCTGGCCACCTGCGCCTGCGCGCGGTCTGCTTCGGCCTGGGCGGTGGCCAGACGCGCGCGCAGCTCGCGCAGCGTGCGCTCGTCGTACAGCGGCGGCAGCACCGGCTGCAGCGTGGCCACCACCTGGCCCGCACTCACCGCATCACCTTCACGCAGCGCCACGCGCGCCAGCACGCCGGCCAGCGGCGCGGCCACCACGTAACGATCACGCACACGGGTCTTGCCCTCCTCCTCGATCGCGGTCTCGAAGTGCCCTTGTGTGGCGCGTGCGGTTTCGATGGGTATTGCGCGCGGCGCGAAGGCCCACACCAGCCCGGCCACGGCAGCGGCGGTTGCCACGGCGGCGATGATCCAGCTGCGTCGGATTTGCATGTCAGTTTCCTGTTGCGCTTTGGGCGTCCTGCCACGCGCGAAACGCGGTCGAGTGTGAGCGCGCAAAGCAGCGGCCGGGTGTGCCGACGCACCGAGGTGCTTCACGACGCACACCACGAGCGTCTCTGCGCGGTGGGCGGTATCCGGGGTGGGCGACTTGTGGGGCGGCGACAACGAAGTTGCGGCGTAGGGTCATATGCGCGAAGCGCATGTGAGCCGGAGCCAAGAGCGGAACGCAGAGAGGGGAAGTCCGGGCCCGCAGGGTCCGGACCGGCGAGAAGCCATGAGGCAGTGGCCCGTTCAGGGCCGCTGCGAGCGGCATCGCAGCCGCCCTCTCGGAGCGAGCACCGCAGCGCAGTCGGCCCGCAGGGCCGACCGACCCAGTAGGAGCCCACCCCGGGTACCGCCCGCCGCGCCGCGCCAAGCGCTCGCATGACTGCCAGATTCTCATCTCAACACCTCAATCCCTTGCCTTCAAAGCCGAGACCATGTCCAGCCGATCGATGCGCCGTCGCACGACCAGTGCGCTGCCCAGGCCGGCCAGCGTCACGCTGAGCGCCGCCCATGCGTAGGTGCTGGCGCTGATCGCCACCGGAAAGTGGAACTGGTCGGACTTCAACAGCTCGACCACCAGGTGCGTCAGGCCCAGGCCGAGCAGCATGCCCAGCGGCAGCGCGATCGCGATGGTGATGGCCAGCTCGCCGAGCAGCAGCGCCGACACCTCGCCGCGCGTGAGGCCGAGCACGCGCAGGCTGGCCAGCTCCCAGGCGCGTTCGGCCAGCGCGATGCGCGCGTTGTTGTAGACCACGCCGACCGCGATCACGGTGGCAAACGCCGTGAGGATCGCACCCATGATGCGCACGTTGCGCGCGCTCACGTCCTCCATGTTGCGCAGCATCGTGGCCTTGCTCCACGCGCCGGCCACCAGCGGCAGGCCTTTGCTGGCATCGAGCAGCCGCGCCTCCTGACCGCGCAGCGTGGAAACGACGAAGCCGGTGGACAGATCGCCATCGCCGAGCAGCCGGTTCAGCTCGCGCCGGTCGATGTAGGCGTTGAGCCCCATCATCTCGGGCACGATCTGCCCCACCGGCAGCTCCAGCGTCTGGCCGCGGCCTTCGATCACGTGCATGCGCACGCGTTCGCCCACGCGCGCGTCGAGTTTCTCGGCCAGCCGTTCGTTGATCACCAGGCCGCGGCCTTCGAGCAGCAGCTCGCGCTGTGCGCCGTCGATCACGCGATAGAGCTGCGCGCGGCCGTGGTAGCCGCGCAAGATGGTGCGCTCGCTGCGGTGCCCGCGGCTGAACGTGACCGGCACGAAACGCACCGACTCGACCGCCACTGCACCCGGCAGGCGCACCAGCTCGCGCCCGGCGTGGTCCTCGACCGCCTCCACCGTCCACAGCGTGACATCGCCGCGCAGCACCTGCCGGAACTGCACGTCGACGATCACGTCGATCGCGTCGCGCACGAAGTTGCCGACCACGACGATCGCCACCGCGGCGGCCACGCCGACGATCGCCAGCGACGAACGCAACGGCTTGCGCTCGAGATTTCTCACGATCATGCGCAGCGCCGGCGTCATCGCCTGGATGCCGAGCCGCTCCATCACCGTGCGGCGGTAGCGCTCCGGTGCCGGCGGCCGCATCGCCTCGGCGGGCGCCAGGCGCACCGTGGCCGCGATGGCGTTGAGCGTGCCGAGCACCGCGGTGGCCAGCGCGATGCCGCCGGCGATCACCACCAGGCTCAACGGCACCCGGTGCTCGAAGCGCGGGAAGCGGAAGAACTCGGTGTACAGGTCGGTCAGCAGGCTGCCCAGCCAGGCGCCTGCGGCCACGCCGAGGCCCAAGCCGCAGGCCAGGATCACCAGCACCAGCTTCAGGTAGTGCGCCGCGATCGTGCGGTTGGGATAACCCACCGCCTTCAGCGTGGCGATCTGCTCGCGCTGCGTGGCCACCAGCCGCGACACCACCACGTTGAGCAGGAACGCCGCCACCGCGAGGAAGATGGCCGGCAGCACGGTGCCGAGCACGCGCTGCTCCTTGATCTCGTTGTCGAGCATCGCGTGCGAGGCCTGCTCGTCGCGGCCGTGCACGTCGCGACCGCCGTAGCGCGCCAGCACCGACTGCAGGCGCTCGATCACCGCGCGCTCCGACGCACCGGCCGCGAGCCGTACCGACACGTGGTCGAAGGCGCCTTGCATGTCGTAGGCCGCCGCCAGCGTGTCGTGGTCGACCCAGAACACGCCGAAGCCGCGCAGGTCGGGCATGCCCCACAGCCCGGCGAACACGTACTCCGGCGACAGCGCCGTGCCCACCACCAGCAGCGCGCGCCGCTTGCCGTTGACCAGCGCGCTCAGGCGCGCGCCCGGCTTCAGGCCGTGCGCCTGCGCAAAGCCTTGCGACACCAGCGCCTCGATCGCGCCGTCGCCGTGGCGCGCGTCGGCATCCAGCGCGCGGCCGCTGGCCACCACCAGCTGGTTGAGCCGGCGCGGCACGCGCCGATCCACGCCGATCAACTGCCCGAGGATCGGATCGTCGAGGCCCTCGATGTCGACGCGCACCAGGCGCTCCACGCTGCCCTGCAAGTCGGCCACGCCGGGCAGGCCGAGCAGGCGTTCCTGCAACGCGTTCGGCGCGCGCTTGACGGCGGCAAACACCTGCGCGAAGCGGCCGTCGGCATAGAAGCGGTCGCGTGCGGCGGCCAGCGAATCCACCGCCGACAGCGTGGCGATGAAGCCGCCGACGCCGCTGGCGACCACCAGCGCGATCGTCAGCGCCTGGCTCCACATGCGGGCCAGGTCGCGCAGCAGCTTGCGGTCGAGCGCGCGCATCGTTCAGTCGGCGCAAGGCACGTCGGCCGTCATGGCGTTCACCACGACAGCTCGGCCGGCGCCATCTTGTGCGCGTTGTGGTCGATGCGCTGGATGCGGCCGTCGCCGAAGTGCACCACGCGGTCGGCCATCGCTGCGATGGCGGCGTTGTGTGTGATCACCACCACCGTGGTGCCGATGTCGCGGTTGATGCGCTCGATCACCTCGAGCACCAGCTTGCCGGTCTGGTAGTCGAGCGCGCCGGTGGGCTCGTCGCACAGCAGCAGATCGGGCCGCTTGACGATGGCGCGCGCGATCGCCACGCGCTGCTGCTCGCCGCCCGAGAGCTGCGCCGGAAAGTGATCGGCTCGCGGCATCAGCCCGACCAGCCGAATGGCCTCGTCCACCGGCATCGGGTTGGCCACGATGTCGGTCACCAGCGCGACGTTCTCGCGCACCGTGAGGCTCGGAATCAGGTTGTAGAACTGGAACACGAAGCCGACGTGGCGGCGCCGGTACTGGGTGAGCGTATCGTCGCCGGCCGCACTCAGCGTCAGGCCGCCAAACTGCAGCGTGCCGCCGGTGGCGACGTCGAGGCCACCCAGGATGTTGAGCAGTGTCGACTTGCCGCTGCCCGAAGGGCCGAGCAGCACGATGAACTCGCCACGCCGCACCTGCAGGTCGACGCCGCGCAGCGCATGCACCGCGGCGGGACCGTCGCCATAGGTCTTGGACAGGCCGCGCGCGTCGAGCACGACCGGCGGCGCCCCGCTGCCGTCCATCGCGGCCCTAGGCCGGCTGCAGCTCGCGCACCAGCGGCACCACGCCGGGCTCACGCGCCTTGCTGCCGTCGATCACGAAGCCCACGTGCTGTGCCAGGCCGAGCATCGCCTCGTTCTCGCGCAACACGACACCGGTGATGCGCTGCAGTCCCTGTGCGCGCGCATAACGCTCGAGCTTGTCGAGCAGCAGGCGACCGAGCCCGCGGCCCTTGAGGTCGGAGCGCACCACGATCGCGAACTCGGCTTCGATGCCGTCGGGATCCGACACGGCACGCACGGTACCGATCGTCTCGGGCTGGCCATCGGGGCCGGACCGCTCGGCGAGAAACGCCATCTCGCGCGCGTAGTCGATCTGCGTCAGACGTGCGAGCTCGCTGCGCGGCAGCTCGCGGCGCGGCGCAAACACGCGCATACGAATGTCTTCCGGGCTGAGCTGCTCGATGAAGCGCAGGTGCTGCCCTTCATCCTCGGGACGGATCGGACGCAAGGTCAGCGTCTCGCCGTGCCACGACACCGCCTCGACCAGCTCCTGCGGATACGGCCGGATCGCAAAGTGCGCGGCGCCGCCGGCGCGCTGCGGCGACACGCGCACGCGCGCATCGAGTGCCACCACGCCCTGGGCGTCGGCCAGCAGCGGGTTGATGTCGAGCTCGGCGATCTGCGGCAGGTCGGCCAGCAGACACGACACCGCCACCAGCACGTCGATCACCGCATCGATGCGCGCCGGCGGCCGGTTGCGAAAGCCGGCCAGCAGCCTGGCCACGCTGGTGCGGGCGATCAGCTCGCGCGCCAGCACGCGGTTCAACGGCGGCAGGCCGACGGCGCGGTCGCCCAGCACCTCGACCGCGATGCCGCCGTGCCCGAACAGCACCACCGGACCGAACACCGCATCGATGCTGCTGCCGACGATCAGCTCCTCGGCCTGCGGGCGCTCGACCATCTGCTGCACGAGCAAGCCATCGACGCGTGCCTGCGGTCGCTCGGCGGCCACGCGGGCCAGCATCTCGCGCGCCGCGCTCGCCACGTCGGCGTCGCCGCGCAGCTGCAGCCGCACGCCGCCGACTTCGGTCTTGTGCGTGATGTCGGGCGACATCAGCTTCAGCGCCACCGGGTAGCCGATGGCGCGCGCCGCGGCCACCGCCGCCTCGGCGTCGGGCGGTGCCGTGCGCATGGCCACCGTCGGGATGTGGTACGCACGCAGCAGCGCGTTCACCTCGGTGGCATCGAGCCACTGCCGACCCTGCGCCAGCGCCGCGTCGAGCAGCGCGCGTGCGCCGACGGCATCGGGCTGCGGCCCCGGCGCCTGCACCGCGGGTGCTTCCATCAGCTGGCGTTGGTTGTCCCGATAGGTGCGCAGCAGCGCAAACGCGCGCACCGCCTCCTCGGGCGTGGCGTAGTCGGCGACGTCGGCCTGAGCGAACACGCTGCGCGCCTGCGCCACCGCCGCGTCGCCGAGCCAGCAGCTCAGCACACGATCGCGCGCACCGGCGGCCAGCGGCGCACAGGCGCGCGCGATCTCGGCACTGGGCACGATGGCAGTCGGCGCATGCATGAACAACACCGCGCCGGTGCGCCGATCGTCGAGCAGCGCCTGCAGCGTGGCCAGGTAGCGCTCGACTGGAGCGTCGCCGATCAGGTCCACCGGGTTGCCGCGCGACCAGTTGGCCGGCAGCACCGCATCGAGCCGCTGCAGCAGCGCATCGTCGGGCTGGTGCAGCCTGACGCCCAGGCGCGCCGCCGCATCGGCGGCCAGCACGCCACCGCCGCCGCCGTTGGTCATCACGGTCAGCTCGTTGCTGTCGTTGGCGCGAAAGCGCGCCAGCGTCTGTGCGGCGATGAACAGCTCGTCGAGCGTATCCACACGCAACATGCCGGCGCGGCGGATCGCGGCGTCGAACACCACATCGGCGCCGGCCAGCGCCCCGGTGTGCGACGCCACCGCGCGCCGCCCGTCCTCGGAGCGGCCGGCCTTGACCACGATCACCGGCTTGTTGCGCGCCGCGGCGCGCGCTGCCGACATGAACTTCTTCGGGGCTTCTATCGATTCGATGTACAGCAGGATCGCGCGTGTGGACGGATCGCTCGCCAGGTGATCGAGCAGGTCGCCGAAGTCGACGTCGACGCGCTCGCCGAGCGACACGATCTGCGAGAAGCCGATGCCGCGCGCGTTGGCCCAATCGATCATCGCGGTGACCAGCGCGCCCGATTGCGACACGAAGGCCAGCTCGCCCGGCAGCGCCGCCGCGTGCGAGAAGCTCGCGTTGAGCCCGAGGCGCGGCGTCATCAGGCCGAGGCAGTTGGGGCCCAGCAGGCGCAGCACGTGCGGGCGCGCGGCATCGAGGCAGGCCTGCTTCTGCGCCGCGCTCAAGCCGGCCGACAGCACCACCACCGCGCGCGTGCCGAACGCGCCGAGTTCGCCGATCAGGCCGGGCACCGTGTCGGGCGGCGTGCACACCACGGCCAGGTCCGGCGGCCCGGGCAGGTCGCTCACGCGCGCCACCGCCCGCTGTCCGTCGAGCAGCGGCTGTTTGAGATTGACCGCGTGAACCGCGCCGCCGAACGAGCCGGCGCGCAGGTTGCGCCACACGGTGGCACCCACGCTGCCCGCACGCGCCGACGCACCGATGACGGCCACCGACTGGGGCGTGAGCAGGCGATCGAGATGGCGGATGGTCATGGTGCATCGGGCGTGCGCCCCCCAACCGCGGCAAGGCACGCCGAACAGGAAGCCTAACGGCGCCGCATCGATCCCGCTTGCGACTCGTCAATTGCCCGCGCGCCGGCGCCGGCGTTACGCAGCCGTCACCCACGATTGACGCAGTGTTACCGTCGCGCCGGCGTGCGGTTGCAGCGCATGCCTACGCTGCAGGCCCACCGGGAGCACCGCACACCACCCATGAAGATCACCTTTCTCGGCGCCGCCGACACCGTGACCGGATCGAAGCATCTTGTCGAGGCCGAAGGCGTGCAGGTGCTGCTGGACTGCGGCCTGTTCCAGGGCTTCAAGACGCTGCGCGAGCGCAACTGGGCGCCGTTGTCGATGCCGCCGTCCGACATCGATGCCGTGGTGCTGAGCCATGCGCACCTTGACCACTCGGGCTGGCTGCCGGTGCTGGTGAACCAGGGATTTCGCGGACCGATCTATGCGTCGCCTGCGACGCGCGATCTGGCCGAGGTGTTGCTGCTCGACAGCGCGCACCTGCAGGAAGAAGACGCGCGCCGCGCCAACCGCGGCGGCTGGTCGCGCCACCATCCGGCGCGCCCGCTGTACGACACTGCACAGGCGCGCCGCACGATGGCGCGTTTCGTCACGGTGCCCGCGGGCAAGCGTGCGCAGGTGGGCCGCGTGAAGATCGACCTCACGCCGGTGGGCCACCTGCTCGGAGCCAGCGCCGTCACGCTGCAAGGCGACGGCCGCACGCTGGTGTTCTCTGGCGACCTCGGGCGCGACGACGATCTGCTGATGCCGGCGCCCAAACGCATCGCGCAAGCCGACGTGCTGCTGATCGAATCGACCTACGGCGACCGCCTGCACCCGCACGAGGACGTCGCCGAGCGGCTCGGCGCGATCATCCGCCACACGGTGCACCGCGGCGGCAGCGTGCTGTTGCCGTCGTTCGCGGTGGGCCGCGCGCAAGCGCTGCTGCTGGTGCTGCAGCGCCTGCGCAGCGCGGGTGCGATCCCCGAAGACCTGCCGATCGTGCTCGACAGCCCGATGGCGCGCGCCGCGACCGAGCTGTACCTGCGGCACCGCAAGCTGCTGCGCATCAAGCCGGGCGAGGCCGAGTCGCTCACCGACGGCGTCACGGTGGTGGAGAACGCGCAGCAGTCGATGCGCCTCACGCACAGCCGCTGGCCCAAGGTGGTGATCGCCGCCAGCGGAATGGCCACCGGCGGGCGCGTGCTGCACTACCTGAAGGCGATGGCGCCGAACCCGCGCCACCACATCGTGTTCCCGGGCTTCCAGGTCGCCGGCACGCGCGGCGCGCACATGGTGGCGGGCGCGCATGACGTGAAGATCCACGGCGAGTACGTGGCGATCAAGGCCGAGGTGAGCCAGATCGAGGGGTTGTCGGCGCACGCCGACAGCGACGGCATCCTGCGCTGGCTGGGCGGCCTTCGAGCACCACCGAAGATGACGTATGTGGTGCACGGCGAGCCGCAGGCCGCCGATGCGCTGCGGCTGCGCATCCGCGACCAGCTCGGCTGGGAAACGCACGTGCCGGAGCACCGCGCCGGCTTCGACGTGGATTGATCCTCGGTGCCGGCGCGCGGACCGGCGTTGCCTTGAGGTTGATCAAGCCGTGGCGATGTCACGGTTAAAGGTGCATTACGAATACACCTAAACTGCCGGCACTCGAGAGAGCTGGCAACCATGAACATCCCCGCACCGCTCACAGGCCTGTCGCGGGTCGACGTCCGCGGCGTCGACCCCGACATGCGCCGCAGCACCGCGCTGGCGGCCTACCGCCGGCTCGACGTCGGCGACACGATGGAGATCGTTGATGGGCGGGACCCCACCGATCTCTACGGCTCGTTGCAGGCGCTCGCGCCCGGCGATTTCTCGTGGCTGTACCTGCAGCGCGGACCGGCCGCGTGGTCCGTCAACGTGCGCAAGCTGAGCCGCATCTACAGCGCCGGCGAGTGCTGCGGCGTGTGCGGTGGCGGCAGCGCCAGCCCACAACCCATGAATACAAACAGGAGCAATCCATGAAGTCCACCCAAAGGCTGTGGCGCTGGCTCGGCCTCATCTGCGTGCTGTCGTTCGGCGCGCTCGGTTACCTCGGCTGGCAGATCTACCTTGCCGCTCCGCCGATTCCGAAGGCGGTGGTCAGCGCCGACGGCGATGTGCTGTTCACCGGCGAGCAGATTCAACGCGGCCAGCAGGCCTGGATGTCGGCCGGCGGGCAACAACTCGGCACGGTGTGGGGCCACGGCAGTTACGTGGCGCCGGACTGGTCGGCCGACTGGCTGCACCGCGAGGCCACTGCGTTGCAGCGGCTGCGTACCGCCGAGCAAAGCCGGTCCACGCCGGCGATGGGCGCCGCCGACCAGGCCGCCGCCAATGCCCGCGTGCGCGAAGAGATGCGCCGCAACACCTACGACGAGATCGACCAGACCGTGCAGGTGTCGGCCGGGCGCGCGCAAGCGATCCGCGAAGTGGCGCGCCACTACGAAGGCCTGTTCGGCACCGAGCCGTCGCTGGCCGGTCTGCGCGAGCAGTACGCAATGACCGAAGGCGCGCTGCCCGAGAAGGCCGACCGCCAGGCGCTGACGGCGTTCTTCTTCTGGACCGCGTGGGCGGCGGCCACCGACCGGCCGGGTGAAGCCAACCTGTCCTACACCAGCAACTGGCCGCACGAGCCGCTGGTGGGCAACACGATGACGACCTCGGCCGCGATGTGGTCGATGGTCAGCATCATCCTGCTGCTGGCCGGCATCGCCGCGATGTTGTGGCTGCACGGCCGCGGCAGCGACGAAGAGCCGGCGCAGGTCCCCAAGACCGATCCGCTGCTGGGCGCGAAGGCCACGCCGTCGATGAAGGCCACGCGCAAGTACTTCTTCGTCGTAATCGGCCTGATGCTGCTGCAGATCGCGATGGGCATCATCACCGCGCACTACGCGGTGGAGGGCCAGTCGTTCTTCGGCATTCCGCTGGCACAGGTGCTGCCGTATGTGGTGAGCCGCACGGTGCACACGCAGATCGGCATATTCTGGATCGCCACCGCGTGGCTGGCCACGGGCCTGTATGTCGCGCCGCTGCTGAGCGGCCGCGAACCCAAGCACCAGAAGCTCGGCGTCGACGCGCTGTTCTACGCGCTGCTCGTGGTCGTGCTCGGCTCCACCGTCACCGGCTGGCTCGGCACGCTGCAGCACCGCGGCGTGGACTTCAGCTTCTGGCTCGGCAACCAGGGGCTGGAGTTCACCAGCATGGGCCGCGTGTGGCAGCTGCTGCTGTTCGTGGGCCTGCTGTTCTGGGTGTTCCTGCTCGGCCGCGCGTTGTGGCCGGCGCTGAAGAGGCCGTCGGAGACGCGCGGACTGATCGCGATGGTGTTCCTGTCGGCCACCTGCATCGGCGGCTTCTACGCCACCTCGCTCACCTGGGGCCAGCACACGCACTACGCGATGGTGGAGTACTGGCGCTGGTGGCTGGTGCACCTGTGGGTCGAAGGCTTCTTCGAGGTGTTTGCCACCGCCGTGGTCGCCCTCATCTTCACCAACCTGGGCCTGGTGCGCGCCGCCAGCGCCAACCGCGCGATCGTGGCCGAGACCATCGTGTTCCTGTTCGGCGGCATCCTGGGCACGCTGCACCACCTGTACTGGACGGGCACGCCCACCTCGGTGATCGCCGTCGGCGCGGTGTTCTCTGCGCTCGAGGTCGTGCCGCTGACGCTGATCGGCCTGGAGGCGCTGCAGACCTGGCGCAAGGCGCGGAACGTGCAGTGGCTATCGGCCTACAAGTGGGTGATCCTGTCGTTCGTGGCCGTCGGCTTCTGGAACACCGTGGGCGCGGGCCTGCTCGGCTTCGCGATCAACCCGCCGGCGGCGCTGTACTACGTGCAGGGCCTGAACATGACGGCGGCGCACGGCCATGCCGCGCTGTTCGGCGTGTACGGCATGCTCGGCATCGGCCTGATGCTGTTCTGCCTGCGCGGCCTCTATGCGCGCCACCTGCATGCCGACCGGTTCCTCAAGCCGGCGTTCTGGAGCCTCAACATCGGCCTGGCGATGATGGTGTTCATGTCGCTGCTGCCGGCCGGCATCTACCAGGCCTGGGCCAGCATCACGCAGGGCCTGTGGTACGCGCGCTCGCCGGAGATCATCCACTCCACCGTGATGGAGACGCTGGTGTGGCTGCGCGTGCCGGGCGACATCGTGTTCGCAGCCGGCAGTGCGCTGCTCGCCCTCTACGCGTGGCAGCTGTTGCGGCCGGCCCGGCAGGCGCCGGTCCCCATCGGTGCGGCACCTGCGGGCGCAGCAGACTGAGCCCCATGAAGCTGACCGCGTTCACCGACTACAGCCTGCGCGTGCTGATGTACCTGGCGGCCGACCCTGCGCGGCGCGCCACCATCGCGCAGATCGCGACGGCGTTCGACATCTCGGAGAACCATCTCGTCAAGGTGGTGCACTTTCTCGGCCGGCAGGGATGGATCGAGACGGTGCGCGGCAAGGGCGGCGGCATGCAACTGGCGCTGCCGCCCGAGGCCATCAACGTCGGACACGTCGTGCGCGAGACCGAAGGAGCGGCGCTGCCGGCGGAGTGTTTCCTGCCCGAAGGCGGCGCCTGTGCCATCACCGCGGCGTGCCGGCTCAAGCACGTGCTGGCCGATGCGGTGAAGGCCTTCTACGGCGTGCTCGACCAGTACACGCTGGCCGACATCGCGCGCAACCGCCAGACGCTGGCCAAGGTGTTGATGATCCGGGCGGCTTGAGATGAAGGTTGAGATACTCGAACCGTCATTCGCGCCCGTTGCGCGGCGCGGTGGGCGGTACCCGGGGCGGGCTCCTACTGGGTCGGTCGGCCTTGCAGGCCGACTTCGCTGCGGTGCTCACTCCGAGAGGGCGGCTGCGATGCCGCTCGCAGCGGCCCTGAACGGGCCACTGCCTCATGGCTTCTCGCCGGTCCGGCCCCTGCGGGTCCGGACTTCCCCTCTCTGCGTTCCGCTCCTCGCCGCCCCACAAGTCGCCCACCCCGGGTACCGCCCACCGCGCAGCACCGCTCGTGGTGTGCTCCGTGAAACACCTCGGTGCATCGGCAAAGCCGTGGTCGGGTGTGCGCCGGCAGCGACATCTGCGGCGCTGAGGAGCGCAGAGCGCATGGCCACGCGCGCGCAGCGCGCGCTTCAACTTCTGACTCGCGTCGATTGTTCGAGCGCAACGAACGCAGTGAGTGAAGCGAGTTTCGACGCGGGCCATGCGATCGAGGACCGCAGGGGCGAGCCCGGACGAGCAAGAGTCCCTGCGGACTCTTGCTCGCCTGGCGAGCCGGCCCGGCATGCAGGCCGGGCCGTGGACGTCGGCCGCAGGCCGACCGCCGCAGCCGAGCGCCGGCGCATACCCGGCCGCGGCTTTGCTCGCTCGGTACCGGTCACGTTTCATGCGTTGCACGACGCGCGCAGGGCAATGGGGAGCTGACATGCACGAGATACCCGACTCACCCGCAGCGCCGCCTTTCCCCTACAGCGGCCCATCAGCCCTGCAGCAGCCGATCGAGCGTGCGCTGCATGCCGTGGTCGATCCCGAGCTCGCGCTGTCCATTGTCGACGTCGGCCTGGTCTACGGCGTCACGGTGGCCGACGGCAAGGTGCACGTGGTGCTGACGATGACGTCCGTGGCCTGCCCGGTCACCGAGATGATCGTGCAGGACGTCGAGGCCGAGTTGCACCGCGTGGTCCCGGATGGGCTCACGATCGCCGTCGAGCTGGTCTGGGAGCCCGCATGGAGCGCCGAGCGCATGAGTCCGGCGGGCAAGGCGTTCATGGGCTGGTAGGGGTTGGCGATGCACACGTCCGGTTCGCCGCCACGCCTGTTGAAGCTCGGCTTGCGCGCGGTCGTCATGCTCGCCGTGGCGCTGCTGCTGGTCAGCGGCTTGGTCGGCGGCCTGTTGCGCGCTGGTGTGCCGGTGCCGCTGTCGGCCTCGAGCGCATGGCCCGGCCATGCGGTGCTGGCGCACGCGTTCCTGATGATGTGCGGCTTCCTCGGCACCGTGATCGGCATCGAGCGCGCCGTGGCGGCAAAGGCACGCGCTGCATGGGCCAGCCCGATCGCCTCCGCGCTGGCCGGATGGGCCGCGCTGAACGGCGCACTGTCGCTGGCCGCGTGGTCGTCGGTGTTCGCCGCGCTCGCGTTCGTGATGGTCAATGCGTCGATGTGGCTGCGGCAGCGGCAGCCGCACATGGGGGTGCTGCTGGCCGGCGCGGCGGCATGGCTGGTGGGGGCGCTGTTGTTCGCGCTCGGCGGTGCCGTGCGCGGCGCGGCGGCCGTGCCCTGGTGGTTCTCGTTCCTGATCCTCACCATCGCCGGCGAGCGCCTGGAGATGACGCGGCTGATGCGCCGGCGCGCCGGCGCCACGGCGGCGCTGGCCGTGGTGCTCGCGGTGCTGCTGCTCGGCTCGGCACTGTTCGCCGTGCGGCCCGACGCCGGCGCGATCGTGTTCGGCGGCGCGCTGCTCGCGTTGGCGGCGTGGCTGGCCACTTTTGACATCGCGCGCCGCACCATCGCCTCGCACGGCTTGAGCCGCTACATGGCGGTGGCGCTGCTGATCGGCTATGCGTGGCTCGGCGTCGCCGGTGCGGCGTGGATCGCCACCGCCTTGGGGCAGCCGCTGCGCGACCTCGCGCTGCATGCGCTCGGCGTGGGCTTCGTGTTCAGCATGATCTTTGCGCACGCGCCGGTGATCCTGCCCGCGCTGACCGGCATCAAGGTGCACTTCGGCCTGCACTTCTATCTGCCGCTGGCGCTGCTGCACGCCTCGCTGGCGATGCGCGTGCCGAGCGCGCTGGACGTCACGTTCCTGAGCGCTGGCGCGCTGGGCCACGGAGTCGCTATCGCCGTGTTCATGGTCACGCTGCTCGGCTCGGCCGCAGCCTGGCGACTGAAACATCCTGAACGACATGCACTCCCTGCACACCATTGAAGAGCCCATGGCACACCCTCGGCGCTTTGCGCTGTGGGAGTTGGGCTTTCGTCCGTTTTACCTGGCTGGCAGCACGTTCGCCGCGTTGTCGATCCTGCTGTGGCTGCTGCAGCTCACCGGCACACTCGACACGGCGTATCTCGCGGGGCCGGTGTGGCACGCGCACGAGATGCTGTTCGGCTTTGCGCTCGCGATCATCGTCGGCTTCCTGTTCACCGCAGGCCGCAACTGGACCAACCAGCCCACGCCCACCGGCGCGGCGCTGGCGGCGCTGCTGCTGTTGTGGCTGGCGGCGCGTGTGCTGGTGCTGACGCCGTACGGCTGGCTCGCCGCCGCGGCCAACGTCGTTTTCCCATTGGCCGCGGCGCTCGGCCTGGCCAGGCCGTTCATCCGCGCCCGCAACCGGCGCAACTATTTCTTCATCGGTCTGCTGGTCTTGCTGGCGTCGGCTTCCGGCTTTGTCCACCTGGCCCAGCTCGGCGTCGTGGCGGCACCGGCGTGGGCCGGCCTCCAGCTCGGCCTGGACGTGGTGCTGTTCATCGTGGCCGTGATGGGCGGGCGCGTGATCCCGATGTTCACCAACAACGGTGTGCCGGGTGCCGGTGCCGTGCGCCACGCGGCGCTCGAGAAAGCGGCGTTGGGCTCGCTGCTCGTGCTGCTGGCGGCCGACGTGGCCGGCATCGGCGGCGGCGGGTTGGTCGCCCTGGCCGCCGTCGCAGGCATCGCACATGCCGTGCGCTGGGCGCTGTGGCGCCCGTGGCGTACCACCGGTGCTCCGCTCGTCTGGGTGCTGCACCTCGCCTACGGCTGGATACCGATCCACCTGGGTCTGCGCGCCGCGGCCGGGCTCGGGCTCGTCGCCGCGTCGGCCGCCACGCACGCGCTGACGGTGGGCGCGATCGGCGCCATGATCATCGGCATGATGACGCGCACCGCGCGCGGCCACACGGCGCGGCCGCTGCGCGCCGACCGCTTCGACGTGGCGTGTTATGTGCTCGTGCTGCTGGCCGGCGCGGCACGCGTGCTGGTGCCGTTGCTGTGGCCCGCCGCCTCTTTCGCCGCGCTGCAAGCCTCGGCACTGCTGTGGTCGGCTGGATTCGGGCTCTTTGCGGTGCGCTACTGGCCGGTGCTCACGCGCGCGCGAATCGACGGCCGGCCGGGCTGAGCCGCCCGGATCCAGAAATCCGCTGCTTCAGGCCGCGCGCGGCGCGTTGCGATCGCCGGCGACGTACTGCCTGGCCAGCGCCGCCGCGGCGCTGGCCTCGTCGATCACGCGCTGGCGATCGATCTCCTGCTGCAGGTGGCGCGCGTCATAACCGCGCGAGTGATCGCGCGTGTTCCGGGCATGGGTCAGGCAGACCCACTCGGCGATCAGCTGCTGGACGTTCCTGGGGCGGCTCGACACGGTGCACCTCGGTGGCATGGGCGGTGGGGGTGCAATGAACGCACTTCTGCGCCCGCGCCGGTCTGATCCAGGTCAGCAACCGCTGCCGATGCGCCCGAACAATCGGCGCACGTGCGCAATGTGCACGGGCCGGGCCGAGTGGCCGCGCAAGCCGGCGCCACCGCTCAGCGTGGCGTCACGTCGAACACCTGCTTCAGGTACGCCAGGAACACCGGGTCTTCGCCGAGCGCCTTGCTCGGATCGTCGGAGATCTTGGCCACCGGCTGGTTGTTCACCTGCTTGAGCTTCATCACGATGTTGAGCGGCGTCAGTCCGAGGTCGTTCGAAAGCCAGGTGCCGATGCCCGAGCCGTGCTGCGCGGCGTCGCCCCAGTTCAGGTAGAGGCGAAACGAGTCGTCGAACGTGAGCGCGTTGGAGAACACCAGCCGCTTGGTGCGCGCATCGATGCGCAGCCGCTTGTAGTGCTCGAGCACCTTGTGCGCCCATGCGTCGGGATCGCCCGAGTCGTGGCGCACACCGTCAAACAGCTTGGTGTAGTACAGGTCAAAGTCGCGCAGGAAGGCGTCTGTGGTGATCACGTCGGTGAGCGCGATGCCGAGGTCGCCGCGGTACTCCTGCACCCACTCCTCCAGCGCGGCACGCACCGAGCGGCGCAGCTGCACGTTGCCCAGGCCCTGGTGCTTCTGCATGTGCTCGTGCGCCATCGTGCCGATCGGCGCCACGCCGTGCTTGAACGCCAGCTCGACGTTGCTGGTGCCGCGAAACCACTGCGGCACTTCGCGCGCGAGCGTGGCGATCACCTCGTCGTGCCACTCGCGCGAGAAGCGCCGCCGCGTGCCGAAGTCGAAGAACTCGTACGGGTGGCGCCGCTGGTGCTGAGGGTCGGCCATGAACGAGCGCAGGTGCTCGATCTTGGCCGCCAGGCGGCGCCGCCCTTCGGCCATCACCGCCGGCGTGGTCAGGCGGCGGAAGTACAGCTCGTTGACGATCGACAGCACGAAGATCTCGAACGCGGTGATGTGCACCAGCGGCCCGCGCGCGACGATGTTCAGCGCATCGCCGTTCACCGTGATGTCGAGGAACTTCATCTGGAAGCGGAAGATGCCGAGCCACTCGAGGAAGTCTTTCTTGATGTAGGCCCGCGTGCCGAGCAGGCCGATGTCGTGCTCGGTGAAGCGCAGGCTGCACAGGTGCTCGAGCTGCTCGCGCACCTCACCGGCCAGATCGGCCAGCGGATACTGCGGCGTGTTGCGGCAGATGAACTGCGTCATCCCGGTGGCTTCCGGGTTGTGGTGCAGCATCACCTGCCACATGGTGAACTTGTACAGGTCGGTGTCGAGCAGCGTGCTGATCGCCGGCTTGAAAGGCGCTGGCATGGGGTCTCCGGTCCCGGGGGCCCGTATCAGACCACAACCGGGACGGCGGCGCGCTCAGGGTTGCGCACGCGCCCGCACCACCGCACCGGCGAGATCGGGCCACGGCGGCTGGCCCGGCGCGAAGCGCTGCCGCATGTATGCGGCCAGCTCGACGATCTGCGCGTCGTTCAGCGCGTGGCGAAACGCCGGCATGTGGCCGATGTGGATGAACGCCGGATCCTGGATGCCGTCGAGCACGGTGCGCAGCAGGTTGTCGGGCCGCGTGCCGTGCAGGTTGGGGTTCAATGCCAGCGGCTGGTTCAGGCCGACCAACTCGGGGCCGTCGCCATCGTGGTGGCAGGCGCCGCAGGCGCTTTCGAACAGGCGCTGCGCCGGGCCGCGCAGCAGCGCGGCTTGCGCACGGCTGCGCGCCAGCAGCGTCTCGGCGCTGCCGTCGGTGCGATCGGGTTGCAGCGACACCAGGTAGTGCGCGATCGCGCGCACATCGTCGCTCGGCAACTGCGCGAGGCCGCGCACCACCGGCGCCATCGGGCCGCCGGCCATGCCGTGCAAGGCATCGTGGCCGCGCTGCAGGTAGCGCATCAGTTGCGCCTCGGTCCACGGCACCGGTGCGCGCGACAAGGCGCCGAGAGCCGGCGCCTCCCAGCCTTGTTGCAGCGCGCCGCCCAGGTAGGCGCTGCGGTTGCGCTCGGCGCCCAGCGCATCGCGCGCGCTGTGGCAGGCGCCGCAGTGGCCGAGGCCGTTGACCAGGTACGCGCCGCGGCTCCACAGCGCGCTGCGCCCGTCGACGTTCGCGACCGGGCCGCTTTGCAGGTGCAGCGCGTTCCACAGCGCCATCAGCGGACGCCAGTTGAACGGAAAGCGCAGCTCACCCGGCGGCGGCGCGTGAACGACGGCCGGCTGCGCCATCAGCCAGGCATAGATCGCTTGCAGGTCATCGTCGCTCGCCTGCGTGAACGACGGGTATGGAAAGGCCGGGTACAGATGACGCCCGTCGCGCGCGATGCCCTCGCGCATCGCACGCTGGAAGGCGCTGAAGCTCCAGCGGCCAATGCCGGTTGCAGCATCGGGCGTGATGTTGGTCGACACCACGGTGCCGAACGGCGTCTCGACGGCGCGTCCACCGGCCAGCGGCGCGCCGCCGTCGGCGCTGTGGCAATGCGTGCAGTTGCCGAGCGCGGCGAGCTGCCGGCCGCGCTCGACCAGCTCGGCGCTGTAGATCTGCGGCGCGCTGAGCTGCACCGGCGCGATCGCCGGACGCCAGCCCAGCGCGGCGCCCAGCAGACCGATGCCGGCCGCGGCGAGCGCGCCCACGGTTGCCAGCAAGCCCTTGCGCCGGCGCTGCGGATCCTGCGCGTGCTCGCGCACTTCATCGGCCGGCGGCGCTGCCGGCGCGGGCGGTGCGGGCAGCGGGTTGATCGCAGCGCGCACCACCTCGGGCGTGAACGGCGGCTGCCGCAAGCGCACGCCGGTGGCATCGAAGATCGCGTTGGCGATCGCCGCGGTGCCCGGCACCGACGACGACTCGCCCACGCCGAGCGGCGGCTCGCCGGGGCGCGGCATCAGCAGCACCTCGACCACCGGCACGTCGCGAAAGCTCAGGATCGGATAGCTGCCCCACTCCTGCGCCGTGACGGCGCGCGTCTGCGGGTCGACGCCGACCCGCTCCTTCAGTGCGCGGCTGGTGGTCTGGATCACGTTGCCGTGCACCTGGTGCAACACGCCGTCCGGGTTGACCATCAACCCGGCGTCCTGCCCGACCACGACACGGCGCACGTGCACGTCGCCGGTGACACGGTGCACCTCGACGTCGGCCACCCAGGCCGCCCATGCGGCGCCGAAGCCGGGGAACTTGCTGTGCACGTAGCGCGCATAGGCAAAGCCCTGGCCCTTGAGCCAGTCGCCATCGGCGCCCTGCTGCTGCGGCTGCGAGTGCACACGCCAGCCGGCCTTGTCAGCCACCGCGCGCACCAGCTCGGCGGCACGATCGTCCTTCAGGTGGCGCAGCCGGTACTCCACCGGATCGACGCCGGCCGCATGCGCCAGCTCGTCGATGTAGCTCTCATGCGCGAACGAGTTGGGCAGCGCCGACACGCCGCGCAGCCACGACGCGCGCAGCAGCGGCGCCATGTCGTTCACCGTGATGCGCTGGTTGGCGTACGCATACGGCGGCACCGCGGTGCGATCGCCCATCTCGAAGGCACGCGCCACCGGCTCGATGGTGCGCGTGAGCAGCAGCGCCAGCGTGGGCGCCGCGTTGCTCGGGTACGAGGTGTCGAAGTCGTACGCGGTGGGGTTGCCCGACGCATCGAGCCCGCCGCGCACGCGCATCAGCTGCGCCGCGCCCTTGGGCTCCCACGCGTGTTCCTGCTCGCGCGTGAGCTGCACGCGCACCGGCGCGCCCACCGCGCGCGACAGCAGCGCGGCGTCGGCTGCCACGTCGTCGGCGCCGTTGCGGCCGTAGCAGCCGCTCGCCTCGAGGCGAACCACGTCGACCGCCGTGTCCGACAGACCGGTGAGTTTGGCCAGATCGGCGCGCAGGACGTGCGGATTCTGCGTGCCGGCCCAGACCGTGAGCGAATGGCCCCGCCAGTCGGCGACCGCGCAAGAGGGCCCGATCGACGCGTGCATCTGGTACGGCCAGACGTACTCGCGATCGAGCGCGGTCGCGCTCGCCGCACGCGCGGCGTCGACGTCACCCTGGCTGGCGACGATGCGCGGCGTGGCCGGGTTGGCGCGGATCGCCTGCGCCAGGTCATCGAGCGGCGGCAGCGCCGGCCACGGCTTCCACGACACGCGCAATGCGTGCATCGCGGCCTCGGCCTGGTCTTCGCGCTCGGCGACGATGCCGACGAAGTCGCCGATCACCACCACCTGGCGCACGCCGGCGATGTGCGCGATCGACGCTTCGTCCACCGCCAGCAAGGTGCGGCCGACGAAGTCGCCGGCGTCGATGCCGGCATACGGCGGCCGCACCACGCGTCCGTGTTGCATGCCGGGCACGCGCACGTCGTGCACGTAGACCGCGTCGCCCGCGACCTTGGCCGGGATGTCCTTGCGGGGGGCCGACGTGCCGATGATGCGGTACTCGCTCGGCGTCTTGAGTGCCGTGCCGGCATCGAGCATCAGCTCGACGTGCCGGCCGGCCACCAGCTGGCCCAGCGCGACGCGCCGCCCATCGGGCGCGCAGGCGTCGCCGCCCTCCAGGCGCAGCGCGTCGGCCGCCACGCCGAGCTGCTGCGATGCGGCCTCGCGCAGCCATGCGCGTGCCTGCGCCGCTGCCTGGCGCAACGGCAGCGCGTGGATCTGGATCGACGTGCTGGCGATCGTCGGGCCCTGGTTCGGCGCGCGCGCCGTGTCGCCGAGGATCACGCTGACGCGATCGAGCGGCAGGTCGAGCTCGTCGGCCACCAGCTGCGCATACGCGGTCTGGATCCCGGTGCCGAGGTCGACGTGTCCGCCGAGCGCCACTGCGTGGCCGTCGTCGGCGAACGCCAGCAGCACCTCGGGGCCTTCGGCCGGATTGGCCGGCACGGTGGGCGGCTGGCCGGGCGCCGGCGCCACGGGCGGCGGCGGATCGCGCAGCACCAGCAGCACGCCATCAGCCGCGCGGAACTCGCGCCGCGTGTGCCACGCAGCAGCCCGCGGCCGCTGCACGTCCACGGGCCCAGCGGCGCGCGCCATCACTTGAGCAGCTGGGCCGCGCGCTGCACCGCCGCCAGGATTTCCAGGTGGGTACCGCAGCGGCACAGGTTGTGCGACAGCGCGGCGCGCGCCTGGCCCTCGGTGGGCTGCGCGATGCGCCGCAGCAGCGCCACGGTGCCCATCACCATGCCGTTGAGGCAATAACCGCACTGCGCGGCCTGCGTGTCGATGAAGGCCTGCTGCACCGCGTGCAGCGCGCCGTCGACGGCCAGGCCCTCGAGCGTGGTGACCTCGCGTGCGCCGACGCCGGCCACCGGCGTGCAGCATGCGCGCGCCGCCACACCGTCGAGCAGCACGGTGCAGGCGCCGCATTCGCCGAGGCCGCAGCCGAACTTGGGGCCGTTGAGCTGCAGGTCGTTGCGCAGCACCTGCAGCAGCGGCACGTGCGGCTCGGCAGCCAGCTCGTGCGAGCGGCCGTTGACCTTGAGCGTCAACGGGGTGGACAACTTCAAGCCACCTCGATGTCGCCCGACTGGATGCGCTTGACGCCCTTGGCCGTCATCGCCTTCCAGGCCGCGGCGAGCGAGCCGTTCAAGTCGATCGCACGCGTGGCGTCTTCGATCACGTAGACGTTGAAGCCGGCCTTGCGCGCATCCTGCGCCGTCCAGCTGACGCAGAAGTCGGTGGCCAGCCCGGTGACAAACACGGTCTTGATGCCGCGCGCCTTCAGGTAGCCCGCCAGACCCGTGACCGTCTTGCCATCGGCCTCCATGAAGGCCGAGTAGCTGTCCACGCCCTTGTTGTAGCCCTTGCGGATCACCAGCTGCGCGGTCGGCAGCTTCAAGTCTTTGTGCAGCGCCGCGTCGTCGCTGCCCTGCACGCAGTGGTCGGGCCACAGCACCTGCATGCCGTAGGCCAGCTTGGTGGTCTCGAACGGCTTCTTGCCCGAGTGGCTGCTGGCAAACGACGCGTGGCCCGGCGTGTGCCAGTCCTGCGTGACGACGATGTTCCTGAAGCCGCCGGCTATTCTGTTGATCACCGGCACCACCTCCTCGCCGCCCTTCACCGGCAAGGTGCCGCCGGTGACGAAGCAGTTCTGCACGTCCACCACGATCAGCGCGGCATCGGCGCCGGGCTTGACCTTGGCGGCGCGCGCCGGCAGCGCCGCCAGCAGCGCGGCGGCCGAGAGTCCGCCGACGAAGAAGCGGCGGTCCATGGTCATGGCTTGTCTGTTCATGAGCCCTCCTCGAGGCATGGCGGTTCGGACGAGGTCACATCGAAAGATAAGCCCGCCGCACCTCGTCGTTGGCGGCAAGCTCGGCCATCGTGGCCTGGTAGCGGATCTGCCCTTTCTCGAGCACGTAGGCGCGGTCGGACACCAGCTCGGCGAAGTGCATGTTCTGCTCCGACAGCAAGATGCTGACGCCGTGGCCCTTGAGCTCCAGGATCATCTGCGCCATCTGCTCGACGATCACCGGCGCCACGCCTTCGCTCGGCTCGTCGAGCAGCAGCAGCAGCGGGTTGCCCATCAGCGTGCGCGCCACGGTCAGCATCTGCTGCTCGCCGCCGCTCATGCGCCCGCCCGGGCGCTGCGGCATCTCGCCCAGGTTGGGAAACAGCTTGAACAGCCGCTCGGGCGTCCAGCTCGGCGCCGCGCTGCCGTCGGCCCAGTTGCGCGCGCTCTGGCGCGCGACCTCGAGGTTCTCCATCACCGTGAGGTCGCTGAAGATGCGCCGGTCCTCCGGCACGTAGCCCAGGCCGCGACGGGCGATCTGATACGGCGCTTCGCGCGCGATGTCGTGGCCCATGAACTCCACATGGCCGGCGCGCTGCGGGATGATGCCCATCAGCGCCTTCAACGTGGTGCTCTTGCCCGCACCGTTGCGCCCCATCAGCGCCACCACCTCGCCGCGTTTCACGTCGAGCCCGATGTCGAACAGGATCTGCGCCGCGCCGTACCACGCGGCGATGCCGCGGGCCTGCAGCAGCACGTCGGCGTTGCCGGTATTCATGCCGTGACCGCCGACTTCTTCTCGAAGGTCTTGCCGCTGCCGAAGTACACCTCCTGCACCTTGGCGTCCTCGCGGATCTGTGCCGGCTCGCCTTGTGCAATGAGCTTGCCGCGCGCCAGTACCAAAATGCGGTCGGCGTAGGCGAACACCACGTCCATGCTGTGCTCGGTGAACAGCACCGCAAGCCCGCGCTGCTGCACCAGCTGGCGCGTGAGCGCCATCAGGTCGTTGCGCTCCTTGGGCGCCATGCCGGCGGTGGGCTCGTCCATCAGCAGCAGCTTGGGCGCATTGGCCAGCGCGATCGCCAGTTCCACGCGCTTGACGTCGCCGTAGGCCAGCACGCTGCACGGCCGCTCGGCCTGAGCCGCCATGCCCACCTGCTCGAGCAGCGCCATCGCCTCGTCGCGCTTGTGCGCGGCGGCCTTGCGCCAGAACGAGAACACCTTGGCATCGTGCGACAACAAGGCCATCTGCACGTTCTCGGCCACCGTCAGCGACGCGAAGGTCTCGGCAATCTGGAAGGTGCGCCCGACACCGAGCTTCCACACCTCGCGCGGACGCTTGCCAACCAGCTCGGTGCCGTTCAACGTGATCGCGCCGCCATCGGGCGCGAGCTGGCCGTTGACCATGTTGAAGGTGGTCGACTTGCCGGCGCCGTTGGGACCGATCATCGCGAGCAGCTCGCCGGCGGCGAGCTCGAACGAGACGTCGTCGACGGCGCGGTTGCCGCCGAAGGACTTGGTGAGGTGCGTGACCTTGAGCAGGCTCATGCTCTTTGTGTTCGAAGACCGAGCGAGGCAAAGCCGCGGCCGGGTGTGCGCCAGCGCTCGGCTGCAGCGGTCGGCCTGCGGCCGACTCCCCTCCGGTCCTCGATCGCATGGCCCGCGTCGAAACTCGCGCCGCTCACTTCGTTCGCTATGCTCGAACAGTCGACGCGAGTCAGATGTGGAAGCGCGCGCTGCGCGCGCGCGGCCATGCGCTCTGCGGTCCTCGGCGCCGCAGATGTCGCTGCCGGCGCACACCCGACCACGGCTTTGCCAGCACCACCGTGGTTTTCATCGAGGAGGACCAAGAGCGTTGCTGCGCGGTGGGCGGTATCCGGGGTGGGCGACTTGTGGCGCGGCGAGGAGCGCAGCAGCACAAGGGGGAGTCCGGCCCGCCAGGGCCGGACCGGCGAGAAGCCATGAAGCAGTGGCCCGTTCAGGGCCGCTGCGAGCGGCATCGCAGCCGCCCTTGTGATGCGAGCACCGCAGCGCAGTCGGCGCGCAGCGCCGACCGCGACAGTAGGAGCCCACCCCGGGTACCGCCCGCCGCGCCGCGCCGTTGTCGCACGCAGTGTCATCGAATCACCCATCGCTCGTACCGCAACCGCACCCACCCCGCCAGCCCCATCGGAAACGCCAACACCAACAGCAAGATCACGCCGCCCAACAAAGCCCGCCAATACTCGGTATTGCGCGCAATCGAATCCTGCAGCCAAGTGAAAGTGACAGCGCCCACCCAAGGCCCGGCCAAGGTCTGCACCCCACCCAGCAACACCATCACCAGCCCATCGACCGACTTCCCCACGTGCATGCTGTCGGGCGAGATGCTGCCCTTGCTGAAGGCATAGAGCGCTCCTGCCAGTCCCGCGAACAGCGCCGCGATGACGAACGCCACCCATTGCACGCGCTTCACGTCGATGCCGATCGCATCGGAGCGCAGCGGTGAATCGCGCCCAGCGCGCATCGCATAGCCGAACGGCGAGAACACGATGCGCCGCAGCGCCCATCCCGCCAACGCCACCGTGATCAACACCAGCAGGTAGTAGGCACTCTTGTCGCCCAGCCACGCGGCCGGCCACACGCCGGTCAGGCCGTTGCTGCCGCCGGTGAAGTCGTCCCACTGGAACGTGACCGACCAGACGATCTGCGCGAACGCCAGCGTCAGCATCGCGAGGTAGACGCCGGTCAGGCGCACGCTGAACCAGCCGACCACCAGCGCGCCCAGGGCCGCCACCAGCGGCGCCACGACGAGCGCGAGCTCCATCGGCAGCTGCAGGCGCAGCATCAGCAACGCCGCCCCGTAGGCACCGAGGCCGAAGTAGGCCGCGTGGCCGAACGAGTGCATGCCCGCCGGCCCCATGATGAAGTGCAGGCTGGCGGCGAACAACGCCGCGGTCAGCAGATCGATCGCCAGCACCGTGGCGTACGGCATGTTGGCGCCCCACCAGGGCAGCGCCAGCAGCACGATCAGCAGCACCAGACCCGCAACCTTCAGGCGCTGATCGGCCGGACGCAGCGGCGCCTCGGCCGCACCGGCGTTGCGGCTCACGCCTTGCGGCCGGCCCATCAAGCCCCATGGCCGCACCACCAACACCACCGCCATCACCAGGAACTCGACCACCAGCGTCAGCTTGGAAAAGCTGAAATCAATGCCGCCGATCTGCACCGTCCCGATGCCGATGCACAGCGCCTTGATCTCGGCGATCAGCAGTGCGGCCACGTAGGCGCCGGGGATCGAGCCCATGCCACCGACCACCACCACGACGAACGCATCGCCGATGGTCAACAGATCGAGGTGAAGCGACGCCGGCTCGCGCGGCACCTGCAGCGCGCCGCCGAGGCCCGCCAGCAGCGCACCGAGCGCGAACACGCTGGTGAACAGCACGGCCTGGTTGACGCCCAGCGCGCCCACCATCTCGCGGTCTTGCGTGGCCGCGCGCACCAGCGTGCCCCAGCGTGTGCGCGTGAGCAGCAGCGTGAGCAGCCCCAGCACCGCGGGGCCGATCGCGATCAGCAGCAGGTCGTAGGTGGGAAAGCGCCGGCCGAGGATCTCGATGGAGCCCGCCAGGCCGGGCGCGCGCGGGCCGAGCAGGTCTTCGGCGCCCCACAGCCACAGCGCGGCGTCCTTGATCACCAGCACCAGCGCAAACGTGGCCAGCAGCTGGAACAGCTCCGGCGCGCGGTAGATGCGGCGCAGCAGCAGCACCTCGACCACGGCGCCGATCAGGCCCACCGCCAGCGCCGCCAGCAGCACCGACGGCCAGAAGCCGATGCCGGCACCCAGCTTGCCCGTGAGCGCGACCGCGAGGTACACGCCGAGCATGTAGAACGAGCCGTGCGCGAAGTTGACGATGCGCGTGACGCCGAAGATCAGCGACAGCCCGGCCGCCACCAGGAACAGCGACGACGCGCCGGCCAACCCGTTGAGCAGCTGAACGAGGAACGCCGAGAAGGTCACGGGCGCCGGTGTGCCGTCTGCAAGATCAATCGGCGGGACGCAGCTTCTTCACCTCCGCATCGCTGGGCTGGAACTTGGCGCCGTCGAGGTACACGTAGTCCACCATCGTGCCCTTGCCGCCCTCGTTCTTGGTCTTGCCGACGTAGGCGCCCATCGTCGACTGGTGGTCCTGCGGACGGAACACCGTCTTGCCGAACGGCGTCATCAGCTCGAGGCCGCGGAACGCAGCGACCAGCTTCTCGGTCTCGGTGGACTTCGCCTTCTTGATGCCGGCGGCCAGCGAGTAGATCGCGCTGTAGCCCACCACAGAGCCCAGGCGCGGATAGTCGTTGTACTTCTTGTGGTACGCGATGAAGAACGACTTGTGCTCGGGCGTCTGCACCCCGTACCACGGATAGCCGGTGACGATCCAGCCGTTGGGCGTCTCGTCCTTCAGCGGGTCGAGGTACTCGGGCTCGCCGGTCAGCATGCTCACCACCTCGCGGCCCTGGAACAGGCCGCGCGTGTTACCCTCGCGCACGAACTTGGCGAGGTCGGCGCCGAACAGCACGTTGAAGATCGCATCGGGCTTGGCGTCGGCCAGCGCCTGCACCACCGAGCCGGGATCGAGCCGTCCGAGCGGCGGCGCCTGCTCGGCGACGAACTCCACATCCGGCTGCGCCGCCTTGAGCAGCGCCTTGAACGTGGACACCGCCGATTGGCCGTACTCGTAGTTGGGGTAGACCACGGCCCAGCGCTTCTTCTTGAGCTTGGCCGCCTCGGGCACCAGCATCGCGCTTTGCATGTAGGTGCTCGGGCGCAGGCGGAAGGTGTACTTGTTGCCGTTGCCCCAGACGATCTTGTCGGTCAGCGGCTCGCTGGCCAGGTAGAAGAACTTGCGCTGCTTGGCGAAGTCGGTCAGCGCGAGACCGATGTTGGACAGGAAGCCGCCGGCCAGCACGTCGACCTGCTCGCGCGAGACCAGCTCCTCGGCGGCGCGCACCGCGTCGCCCGGCGAGCCGTTGTCGTCGCGCGTGATCAGCTGCAGCTTCTTGCCGTTGACGCCGCCCGCGGCGTTGATCTCCTCCACCGCCAGCTCCATGCCCTTCTTGTACGGCTCGAGGAAGGCGGGCTGCACCTTGTAGCTGTTGACCTCTCCGATCTTGATCACCCCTTGCGCCAGCGCCGCGCCGGTGGCGCACAACGCAAGCAGGGCCGCAGTGACGATTCGCTTCATCGAAGGTTCCCTCCTGGTCAAAACAACATCAACGCAGGCCGTCCTGGCCCTGGATCTCGCTCACCTGCAGGCCGCCCACGCGCGCCAGCGGGCGTCCGCTGGCGGTGACGGCGACCGCAACCACGATCTCGTTGGCGCGCGGCGCATCGCTGACGCGCGCTTCGATGGCATCGAAATGGCTGCGCACGAACGCGGCATCCTTGTGGCCGAGCGGCACGTCCACCGCGGTGCCCAGGCCGCCCTGCTTCTTGGCCGACGGCACCAGCGCGGCACCTTTTTCAACCGCCTTGCGCAACGGCGCGCCGAGCTTGGGGTGCAGGATCGCCGCCGCGTGCTCCAGCTCGCCGGCTTCGCCGACGATCGCGGCCTTGCCGTAGCTGTGCGCCTGGCCCGGCTGGATGCCGAGCGCCTCGACGCACTTGCTGCCGAGCAGGCCACCGAGTTCCTCGCCGATGGCGATCAGCTCGTCGAGGTTCTCCACGTAGCGGCCGGCGCACGGGTTGTGAATCACCGCCATCGCGAGCGCGCGGCGCGTCGGCGGGTTCACGGTCTGTCCCATCTCGATGCGGGTCTCGTCGACCTGCACCACGAGCTTGCGGATTTGTGCGGGCATCGTCGGTCCTTTGTCTTTCAGCGTTGGCCGTCCCACTTTTGAATCGCCGATGCGGCCAGACCGCCGACGCGCGCATGGATGCGCGCGCCGGTGCTCATGGTCAGGATCAGCACGATCTCGTCGGCGCGCGGCGCGCCCGGCACGTGCACCTCCACCGCATCGAAGTGGCTGCGCACGTAGCTGGCGTTGATGTGCGTCAGCGGCACGTCGAGCGCGGCGCCCGGCGGGCCGACCTTCTTGGTGCTCGGCACGATCGCCAGCGCGTTGCCGCTCTGGCCGGTGGCCACGCCCTGCTTGTACGACGCAGCGTCGCCCTTCCAGCCGAGCAGCTCGCGCATCGCATAGCCGCCCGGCACGTGCCACAACGCACCGTGCTCGAGCTCGCCGGCCGAGCCGACGATCGCGCCCTTGCCGTAGCCTTGGATGCGCTCGGGCGGCGCGTTCATCGCCGCTAGCAGCTTGTGCGCCATCTCGAGGCCCACCGGATTGAGCGCTTCCATCATCGGCACGATGTCGGGCTCATAGCGACCGGCAAACGGGTTGCGCAGCACGGCGGCCACCACGCCGCGGCGCAGCGGCTGGGGCGGCGGCGGGCCGAACTCGTGGAAGATGTCTTCCACCTGGGTGAGCACGCGTCGGATCTCGATCATCATGCGGTCTCAAGCAAGGATGGCGCCAGCGCCGTAGTGTGCGCCGTCACGAGACGGGCCTGGCGCTGGCACAGCAGCGCCGCGGCGAGCACCAGTCCGCGGGCCTGCAACGCCAATGCACACGCCTGGCCCCGATCGAGCGCTTCGCTCACCGCGGCGGCCGGCAGCGTCGGCACATCCACCGTGACGGGAAGCGCGCCAAGGTCGGTGTCGTCGCGCAGTGCATGGGCCGGCGTGCGCCGGATGCCGGATGCGTGCACGTTCACCGCGTTGGCCACCACCGTCGCCGCCGCGTCGGCGGCGGCCGCTTCGCGCGCCAGCACGGTCACGCTGTCGGCGATGCCGAGCGAAAAGCTGCGGCCGCGCCATCCGCTGGTGGCCACGCCGCGCACGCCGTCTTCGGCGCGCACGACCAGCGTGCCGTCGAGCGCGAGCCGGTCTTGCGCGGCGCGCAGCACTTGAGTGGCGTCGAGCCGCGCCAGGTCGGCGAACAGGCCGATGCGCACCTGCTCACCCGGCGTCAGGTGCAGCGCGATGTCGCCGCCGTTGTTGACCCATGCGCGCCGCACGCCGGGGCGCCGGTAGCAGGCGATCAGCTCCTGCGCCACCGAACCCGCCACCGCCGCCATCGGCGTGATGAAGTCCCCTGAGAACGGCGCGCACGCCTGCCACATGCGGCGCGCGACGACGCCACGCAACGGATTGGCGTCGGCGAGCGCGCACGGCCGCTCCGCCACGATCGGCTGGCGCAGCAACGGCAGTTCAGCGACGAGCTCGTCGAGCAGCGGCTCGAAGCGTTGCCAGGCCGCTTCATGCGCCGCCTGCACGGCATCGGCCTCGCCATCGGCGCCGATCACGATGTCGATCGGCCCGTGCATGAAATGCCAACGCGAATCCGGCAGAGCCTGGCGTTGTGCGGCCATCAGGCTCATCCCAGCAACGGGCCGTGGCCGATCGGCCACGGGTTGTCCGGCAGGGCCGCCACGAATCGACGCGCCGTCGGCGCGCCGTCGTGGTGCCAGGCGCCGGTGGCCAGCACCTCGCTCAGCGGCCGCACGAAACGCATGTGGCCGCCCAGCTCGCGGTAATCGGACAGGCGCATCGTGAACTCGATCGGCGCCACGATGGCCGGTGTGGGCACGGTGCCGAAGCTGTGGTCCGGCATGCGCGCCACGTCCACCATCACCGTGATGCCGCCGCCGGGCCACACATAGGCCGGCGCGCCGCCGCAGGTGACGTTGACCAGCGCGCGTTTGATCGCGCGCGTGAGCTGCACCGGGTTCTCGGTGACGCCGGCACGCAGGCTGCCGCCGGCGCCGCCGACGAACAGCACGGTGGCCACCGACGGCTCGCAGTTCTCGCCGATGCGCTCCACCACGCGCTGCACCTCGGGCGGCATCGGCATCGGCTGCGGCACGCGCTGGCCGTCGAGCACGAAGTACTGCGCGTGCTCGCCGGTGGTGCTGACCATCAGCAGCCGCAAGCCCGGCCATGCGAGATCGCGGTCCCAGCTCTCGACGATGGTCATCGGGTCGGCGATGTCGGTGCCGCCCCAGCCGGTGCCGGGGTTGGCCACCTGGAAATAACGCCCCGGCGTCGACTTGCGGCCGCGCACCTTCAGGCCCGCCGGGCGCATGTCGAGGCAGCGGCCGGCCTGGTGCTCGGTGAGCACGCCGGTGATGTGGTCGTCGACCACCACCACCTCGTCGACCACGTCCTTGAACTGCTGCGCGAAGATGCCGATGGTGGCCGAGCCGCAGCCCACGCGCATGCGGCGCTCCTCGACGCCGTCGACCACCGGCGGCCGGCCGGCCTGCACGCGCACCGCGCTGCCGCCATCGATGGCCAGCTCCACCGGCTGCTTGTTGCCGAGCGCGTGCATCATATCGACGGTGACGCGGCCTTCCTTCTTGCTGCCGCCGGTGATGTGGTGCACGCCGCCGAGCGACAGCATCTGCGAGCCGTACTCGGCGGTGGTGACGTGACCCACCACCTCGCCCGAGCAGCGCACGTTGGCCTGCTCGGGGCCGAGCCAGCGGTCGGTGTCGATCTTCACCTTCATGCTGCAGTAGCTGAAGATGCCCTCGGTGACCACGGTCACCATGTCGACGCCCTGCGCCTGCGTGGCCACGATGAACGGCGCGGGCTTGTAGTCCGGATACGTGGTCGATGCGCCGACCGCGGTGACGAAGACCGGCTCGGATGGGTCGGCCGCCGGCTGCGCGCCCGCGGCGACAAACGGCACCAGCGCGCCGTCTTCGACGCCCTGGCCGACCGCCACGGCCTTGCGCACCAGCAGCACCGGATCCACCCGCACGAGCACGCCCGCCGAGTTGGCGTAGCGGTCGCACGCGCCGACCTTGCCGTCGCTGATCTGGCACAGCACCGGGCACGCGTTGCACTCGATCTTGTTGGACGCCATGCGCTCGCTGCGCGGCCGCGAGCGCCACGGGTCGGCACCGGCCGGCAGCGCGAGGTCGGCGGAACCCGCGCCGAGCGGCGCGAAAACGGCGGAACCCGCGCCGAGCGGCGCGGGGTCGCCGATGCCGTCGGTCTTGGTGTGCTCGCGTTCGCTCACGGATTCACGCCTTGCGCCATCGCATGTTTGATGTAGCGGATACTTAACTTTCATGTAGCCGCTGCTACACTGGCGACCGACTCTAGCGCATGCGCGCGGCGCCTGCAACGCGCGTTGACCCCAGCCCCGCGAGCGGGCACCAGGCTCACCCGATGAGTGCATTCAACGAGGAACGCGTGCTTTCGGTGCATCACTGGACCGACCGCCTGTTCACCTTCACCACCACGCGCGACGCCGGCCTGCGCTTCTCCAACGGGCACTTCACGATGATCGGCCTCAAGGTGGACGGCAAGCCGCTGCTGCGCGCCTACTCGATCGTCAGCCCCAACCACGAGGATCACCTGGAGTTCCTCAGCATCAAGGTGCCAAACGGGCCGCTCACGTCGCGCCTGCAGCACGTGCGCCCGGGCGATCCGGTCGTGGTCGGCCGCAAGCCCACCGGCACGCTGCTGATCGACTACCTGCTGCCGGGCAGGCGTCTGTACCTGATGTCAACCGGCACCGGCCTGGCGCCCTTCATGAGCATCGTGCGCGACCCGGCCACCTACGAGCGCTTTGAGCAGATCGTGCTGGTGCACGGCGTGCGCGAGGTCGACGAGCTGGCCTACCATGACCTGCTGGTGGAGCACCTGCCGCAGCACGAGTTCCTCGGCGACATGGTGCGGCAGCAGTTGCGTTACTACCCCACGGTGACGCGCGAGCCCTATCGCAACATGGGCCGCATCACCGAGCTGATCGAATCGGGCAAGCTGTTCGCCGACCTCGACCTGCCGCCGCTCGACCCGGGCGAGGATCGCGTGATGATCTGCGGCAGCCCGGCGATGCTGCGCGACCTGAAGCGCGTGCTCGAGTCGCGCGGCTTCCATGAGGGCAACACCACGACGCCCGGCCAGTTCGTGGTGGAGCGTGCGTTCGCAGAGCAATAGCGCCGTGGCCGCCCCGACGCGTCGCACCGCCGCGCGCCGCCAGGCGGGCCGCGCCGCGCCCCAGCCCGGCGTGCGCCAGCTCGCGGCGCAGGCCACGCGCGAAAGCATCCTGCGCGCGGCCACCAAGGTGTTCGCCAAGCACGGCTACGAAGGCGGCCGCGTGGAGCAGATCTCCAAGGCTGCGCGCTCGTACGACCGCATGATCTATTACTACTTCGGCAGCAAGGAAGGCCTGTTCATCGCGGTGATCGAGGAGGCCTACCGGCGCTTCAACGACGCCGAGACCGCGCTCGAGCTCGACGAGGCCAAGCCGGCGCAGGCGCTGGCCGACGTGATCCGTTTCGTCTGGGGCTACTACCAGGCCAATCCCGAGTTCATCACGCTGCTCAACACCGAGAACCTGCACCGTGGCCGCCACATCGGCAAGAGCCTGCGCGCGAGCGAGCTGTCCTCGCCGGTGATCGGCGTGACGGCGCGCGTGCTGGCCGCCGGCGTCAAGCAGAAGCTGTTTCGCAGCGACCTGTCGGCGCGCGACGTCTACCTGATGATCGCGGCGATGGGCTACTTCTACCTGTCCAACCGCTATACGCTGTCGGCGTTTCTCGGCGAGAGCCTCGACACACCGGCCGCGCTGGCGCACTGGGAAGCGTTCATGATCGATGCCGTGCTGCGCAAGGTGAGCGCGGCGCGCTGAAAACAAGGAGCACCGCATGGCAGACGTTGCCGCCGCCGGCAATTCGGGCAAGGTCGTGGTCCGCAACGTCGGCTTGATGCTGTCGGGCGACATCGACCGGCCCATTCTCGACGCCGACACCATCGTGGTGGACAACGGCGTCATCACCGCGGTGGGCCGCGAGAAGGATTGCGACATCGACAACCCGCGCACCGAGATCGACTGCAAGAAGACCTGCGTCGCGCCCGGCCTGATCGACAGCCACGTGCATCCGGTGTTCGGCGACTGGACGCCGCGCCAGAGCCAGCTCAACTGGATCGACAGCACGATGAACGGCGGCGTCACGACGATGATTTCGGCCGGCGAGGTGCACCTGCCGGGCCGGCCCAAGGACATCGTCGGGCTGAAGGCGCTGGCCATCACCGCGCAGCGCGCGTTTCACAACTTCCGGCCCGCCGGTGTCAAGGTGCTGGCCGGCGCGCCGGTGATCGAAAAAGGCATGGTCGAGAGCGACTTCGCCGAGTTGGCCGCTGCCGGCGTCACGCTGCTCGGCGAGGTGGGCCTCGGTTCTGTCAAGGCCGGTGCCGAGGCGCGTCAGATGGTGGCCTGGGCGCGCAAGCACGGCATCCAGAGCACGATCCACACCGGCGGCCCGAGCATCCCTGGTTCCGGCCTGATCGACAAGGATGTCGTGCTCGAGGCCGATGCCGACGTCATCGGCCACATCAACGGCGGCCACACCTCGTTGCCCGAGGCGCACGTGTGCGAGCTGTGCGAGAAGAGTGCGCGGGCGATCGAGATCGTGCACAACGGCAACGAGCGCGTCGCGATCGCGGCGGCCAAGGCCGCCCTGCAGCTCAAATGCCCGCACCGCGTGATCCTGGGCACCGACGGGCCGGCCGGCTCCGGCGTGCAGCCGCTCGGCATCCTGCGCCTGATCGCCCTGCTGTCGAGCCTGGCGCAGATCCCGGCCGAGCTGGTGTTCTGCTTTGCCACCGGCAACACCGCGCGACTGCGCAAACTCAACTGCGGACTGATCGAGCCGGGCCGCGATGCCGACTTCGTGTTCATGGACCGCGCGCAGCACAGCGCCGGCCGCACGCTGCTGGACAGCGTGCAGCTCGGCGACATACCCGGCGTGGGCATGGTGATGATCGACGGCATCGTGCGCTGCGGCCGCAGCCGCAACACGCCACCGGCGCAGGAGGTTCCGGTGGTACGAGGAGCGCACTGATCATTCTGCATCCGGCACGCTGCTTGCCGGGCCGGGCGCAGGTAGGATCGCGGGCGTCCAACCGCCCAGCATCGATGCCGCTGCCATGCCGCTTCTTGTGTGCGCTGTCCGCAGCCGGGCTCGCCGGCTGCATTGCCATGCTGCCCAAGACGGCGAACGATCCGCGCATCGGGTTCGACAGCTTCGAGCAGGCGGAGCACGCGCTGGACCGCGTGGTGCCGTACCAGACCACGCTGCAGGACCTCGAGACCCTGGGCTTCAGGGTGCGCGAGAGTCCGAACGTGGTGCGCATCGGCTACCCCGACTCGATCGCACGGCTGGCGCCGAATTCGTCGGTGCCGCTGGAGACGCTGGATCCTGGCATCCGCGAATGCATCGCGGCGCGCGACGCGTGCTCGCTCTACGAGTTCCACTTCGGGCGCCGCCAGACCCGCCGCGTCGGCAACTTCCTGCTGGACTTCTTCAATTTCAAGCGCCAAACCCACGTGACCGGCTGGAGCTTCACCGCGCTGGTGGCCGTGAAGCTCGACAGGGTGGTGTTCGCCAGCCACAGCGGCGAGGCGCGCATCGACCATGTGGAGGAACGCCGCAACCCGCTGGGGCCGCTGCAATCGTCGGGCGAGATCGCCAGCGGCATCGTCACGCGTTGATCACGCGTTGAAGGTCGCCGCGCGGCGACCTTCAGGGCCCTTGGCAGGCCTCAGACCATGCCGGCCTTGACCATCGTCGCGCGCAGGCTGGCGAAGTCGCGATCGACGAAGTCGGCGAACTCCGCCCCGGTGAGCAGCGCCGGCGTCCAGTTGTTCTTCTCCATGGCCTCGGCCCAGGCCTTGGTCTTGGTGGCCTTGACGACCATCTCGGCCAGCGCCTTGGCCTGCGCCGGCGTGATGTTGGGCCCGCCGTACACGCCGCGCCAGTTGCCGATCTCGACGTTGATGCCCTGCTCCTTGAGCGTCGGCACGTTGACGCCCTTGACGCGCGTGGGCGACGTGACGCCGATCGGGACCATCTTGCCGGCCTCGATGTACTGCGCGAACTCGCTGTAGCCGCTGCCGCCGACGCTAACGTTGCTGCCCAGAATGGCCGCGGTGGCTTCGCCGCCGCCGCGGAACGCCACGTAGTTGATCTTGGCCGCGTCGACACCGACCTCGCGCGCGATCATGGCCGCCGCGATGTGCTCGGTGGAGCCGCGCGAACCGCCGCCCCACTTGACGCTGGCCGGGTCTTTCTTCAGCGCATCGACCACGTCCTTCATCGACTTCAACGGCGAGCCGGCCGGCACGACGAAGACGTTGTACTCGCTGGTCAGCCGCGCGATCGGCGTGGCCTGGCTCAGGGAAACCGGCGGCTTGCCGGTGATCAGGCCGCCGAGCATCACCGCGCCCATCACCATCATCGCGTTGGGATCGCCCTTGGCCGAGTTGACGAACTGCGCCAGGCCCAGCGCACCGGCGGCACCACCCTTGTTCTCGTAGACCACCGACGAGGCTTCGCCGGACTCCTGCAGCGCCTTGCCGAGCGCGCGCCCGGTGGTGTCCCAGCCGCCGCCGGGGTTGGCGGGCACCATCATCTTCAGGTTGACGCCGGCGCGGGCGTGCGGCGCCAGCACACCGAGCGCGGCGAGGGCGGCGAGCGACTTGACGAATGCAGCGCGATCCATGAGGCACCTCCGGAAAGATCGAGTGCGCCCATGGTGCAAGGCGCGCCTGTCAATCGGCTGTCGATGGCACGAGGGGAAACACCGAATCGGGCCACGCCGATAATCGAGCGGCGCGCCATGAAGGTCCTGCTGATCGAAGACAACGTTGCGATGCAGGTGTCGCTGCAGCGCAGCCTGGAGCGGCGCGGCATGCGCATCGTGGTGTGCGGTGACGGCAACCGAGCGCTCGAGCGCTGGCGTGCCAGCGCGCCCGACGTGGTGCTGCTCGACCTGAGCCTGCCCGGCAAGGACGGACTCGCGGTGCTCGGCGAGGCGCGCGCCGAAGGCCTGGACGCGCCGGTGATCGTGCTGACCGCGCGCGGCGCGGTGGGCGACCGCGTGCTCGGCCTGAACACCGGCGCCGACGATTACCTGCCCAAGCCGTTCGACCTCGACGAGCTCGAGGCGCGCATCAAGGCGCTGTCGCGGCGCTCCGGCGCGCCGGCCGCCAACGCGCCGGCGGACTTCCATGGCCTGCGCGTCGACGACGACAGCGGCGCCGTGCACTGGCGCGAGCGACCGATGAGCCTCACGCCGCGCGAGGTCGCCATGCTGCGCGCGCTGCTGGCCAAGCCGGGCCACGCCGTCACCAAGGAGCACCTGAGCACGGTGGTGTTCCGCGACGAGCCCGACGTGCAGCTCAGCGCGATCGAGGTCGTGGCCTACCGGTTGCGCAAGAAGCTCGCCGGCACCGGCGTCGAGCTGGTCACGCTGCGCGGGCTGGGCTACCTGGTGCAGGCCGGGCCGGACCCGTGAAGCGGCAACCGTCGCTGCGCGCGCGTCTGCTGCTGGGCATCCTGCTGCCGGTGGCGGCGCTGGTGTCGTTCAACACCGTGAGCCTGTACCGGCAAGCCCTGCAGGCGTCCGACACGGCCTACGACCGCACGCTGCTGGCGTCGGCCAAGTCGATCGGCGAGCTGCTGCACATCGCCGAAGAAGGCGGCAGCGCGCACCTGCGCAGCGAGGTGGCGTATTCGGCGCTCGAGGCCTTCGAGGCCGACAACCGCAGCCGCATCTTCTACAAGGTGATCGGCTTTGACGGCGAGGTGGTGTCGGGCTTCGCCGACCTGCCGGCGCCGCGCGGCGACAGCTCCGAGCCCAACGTCTACGCCGCGCTGGTGCGCTTCTACGACGACGAGTACGACGGCACGCCGGTGCGCATGGCGGTGCTGCTGCAGCCGGTGGCCGGCATCGACGCGCGCGGCATGGCGACGATCCAGGTGGCCGAGACGCTCGACGTGCGCAAGGCGCTGGCACGCACCATCCTGATCGAGACCCTTTGGCGGCAGGCGCTGCTGCTGGGGGTAGTAGCCGCGGTGGTGATCGCGGTGGTGCAGCGCGCCACGCGGCCGGTGCGCGACATCAGCGCGCAGCTGCGCACGCGCCGTGAGGGTGACCTGACGCCCCTGTCGGTGGACGATGCGCCGCAGGAGCTGCGACCGGTGCTGGACGCCACCAACGGCGTGATGGCGCGGCTCTCGCGCCTGCTGTCGCACCAGAAGCGCTTCGTGCGCGATGCCTCGCACCAGCTGCGCACGCCGCTGGCGGTGCTGACCACGCAGGTGCAGTCGGCGCGGCGCGGCGACGTGGCGCCCGAGCAGGCGCTCGCCGAGATCGGCGCCACGGTGGCCGGCGCCACCGAGCTGGCCAACCAGATGCTGGCGCTGGCCAAGGTCGAGCAGTTGCGCGTCGAGGGGCAGGCACCGGTCACGCAGTGGTCGGCGGTGATCCGCGCCGTGGCGGTCGACCTGTCGCCGCTGATCGCCGAGGCACGGCTCGACTTCGAGCTCGAGCTGCGCGAGGCTTCGGTGCGCGCGCACGAATGGTCGCTGCGCGAGCTGTCGCGCAACCTGCTGCACAACGCGATCCGGCATTGCCCGCCGGGCGGTCGCCTGAGCGTGCACATGCCCTGCGACGCGCGCACCGCCGCACTGGTGGTCAGCGACAGCGGCCCTGGCATCGGAGAGGAGCAACGCCAGCACCTGTTCGAACCGTTTGCCGCCGCCGGCCACACACGCGGCAGCGGCGGGCTCGGGCTGGTGATCTGCCACGAGATCGTCGAGTCGCTCGGCGGCAGCATCGAGCTGGTCAACCGCGGGCACGGCGCTCGCGTGACCGGACTCGACGCGATCGTGCGCCTTCCGCTGGCGCAGACCGTGGCGGCGTGAGCCGCAGCGCCTTCAGCGACGAGGGCCACATGGGCACTTCGCCCTCTTCAAGCGCACGCCGGCGCCGCGCCTAGCGCGACCCGCGCGCGAGCGCCACAGGGCTGGCACCGAGCTTCTCGCTCCAATCCCACCGTCGCTCACCAACGGCAACGTCTTTGCGCGATGTAAGTCGCGTGAGCGGTGTTGCGCACCGCGTGCTGCCTCGCACCGGCCACACGAGGGCGCCGCGCAGCGCGGAGAGGCGTTACCTGAAAAAACCGTTCTTGCGCGCCGCAGCGATGCCGGTGTCAATCGCTGCGTGGCCTGCCTACCCTGCCGCTGACTCTGCTGTATGGAGGACCGCATGAACCGAGCCGTTTGTTTGTTTCCCATGCTCGCGGCGCTCGCGCTGGCGCCGGCTTGGGCCGACACCGTCGACGCACGTTTTCCGCGCCAGCCGCGCCACCCCGACAACGTGTTCACGCGCATGTTCCCCGAGCTGCCGGCGTTCGCCGCGCAGAACGATCGCACGCGCAACGCGGCGGCGCTTCTTGGCGCCAAGGATGGGCCGCTGGACGCGCGCGACAACCTGACCGATGCGATCCAGTCGATCGTCAACCAGCCGGTTTTCAGCCCCGACAACCGCGACAACACCGCGATGACGGCCGGCGTGACGTTCTTCGGCCAGTTCCTCGACCACGACATCACGTTCGACCGGCGCTCGGCGCTGACCGGCAACGCCGACCCGGCGCGCACGCGCAACTTCCGCACCGCCGCGTTCGACCTCGACAGCGTGTACGGCGAAGGGCCGGAGCGCTCGGCCGAGCTGTACGACACGCGCAACGGCGACTACCGCATGCGGGTCGATCCGATTCCCGGTTCGCCCGAGGTGTCGCGCAAGGGCGCGATGCGCTTCGACCTGCCGCGCGACTCCAACGGCGAAGCGCTGGTCGGCGACAGCCGCAACGACGAGAACGTGATCCTTTCGCAGCTGCATGTGGCGATGCTCAAGTTCCACAACGCCGTGGTCGACCAGTTGCGCGCGCAGGGCCGCTGGCAAGGCGCCAGCCCGCGCCAGGTGTTCGAGGAGGCGCGGCGCATCGTGACCTGGCACTACCAATGGATCATCGTGCACGAGTTCCTGCCGATGACGATCGGCCAGCGCCGCGTCGACCAGCTGCTGCGCGAGCGCCCCGGCCAGTACCGCGCCGATGCGCGGCGCAACTCCGGCGGCAACCCGCTGCTGCCGATCGAGTTCTCGGTGGCGGCGTACCGCTTCGGCCACTCGCAGATCCGCCCGAGCTACCGGCTCAACTTCGGACCCGACAACGGCACGCCGTTCTTCGCCTTCGTGTTCGACGATGCGCTCGACCCCAACGGCGCCGACCCCGGCGACCTGCGCGGCGGGCGCCGCGCCGCGCGTCGATTTGTCGACTGGCAGACCTTCTTCGACTTCGGCGACGGCAACGCGCGGCCCAACAAGCTGATCGACACCAAGCTGTCGACGCCGCTGATGCACCTGCCGGGCTCGCTGGCGCCCTCGCCCGGCCTGCCGGCCGACGGCATGCAATCGCTGGCGTCGCGCAACCTGGTGCGGCACGTGAACTTCGGGCTGCCGTCGGGCCAGGCCGTTGCACAGCGCCTGCGCGTGCCCGCGCTGACGCCGCCGCAGCTCGCCGAGCTCAAGCCCTTCGGCATGGCCGAGAGCACACCGCTGTGGTACTACATCCTCAAGGAGGCCGAGGTGATGGAAGGCGGCGCGCGGCTCGGGCCGGTGGGCGGCCGCATCGTCGGCGAAGTGTTCTTCGAGCTGCTGCGCGCGGACCGCGATTCCTACCTGTCGGAGAACCCGCGCTGGAAGCCGCACCTGCCGTCGGCCGGCGGCCCCGGCGTGTTCCGCATCACTGACTTGCTGAAGTTCGCCGGCGTGGTGCCGCCGCTGCAGTGAGCGCCGGCCGGCCCGGTGCTGCCGATCACCGGGCCGGGCCAAGCGCGTTCGGTAGCATCGGCCCATGAACAGCCACGCCCCCGACTGCGCCACCACGCTGGAACACCTCGCGCTCGATCGCTACAGCTGTCGCGGCTATCGGCCGGATCCGCTGCCGCGCGCAACGATCGACCGCATCCTCACGATCGCCCAGCGCAGCCCGTCGTGGTGCAACTCGCAGGCGTGGCAGCTGACGGTGGGCAGCGCCGCGGCCACCGAACGCGCGCGCGGCGCATTGCTGGCGCACGTGCGCAGCGGCGCCAGGCCGCAGCCCGATCTCGACTGGCCGCGCGAATACCGCGGCGTGTACCTGCAACGGCGGCGCGAGTGCGGCTTTCAGCTCTATGCCGCCACCGGCGTCGCGCGCGGCGACAAGGAAGCGGCCGACCGCCAGCGGCTGGAGAACTTTCGCTTCTTCGGTGCGCCGCACGTGGCGATCGTCACCACCGAGGAGCCGTTGGGCACCTACGGTGCGATCGACTGCGGTGCCTACATCGCGATGTTCATGCTGGCGGCGCGCGCCTGCGGCGTGGCCTCGATCGCGATGGCCGCACTTGCCGCGTACCCGCAGTTCTGGCGCGAGCAGTGGGGGCTGGACCCGCAACGCCGCGTGGTCTGCGGCCTGGCGTTCGGCCTGGAGGACCCGAGCCATCCGGCCAACGCCTTTCGCACGCCGCGCGCCACGCTGGCCGACGCCGTGCAGTGGGTCGACTAAAGGCCGCGCCGTGGACTTCTCGGTCAGCGCAGAGCAGCGCGCCATCCGCGACGGCGTGGGCGCGGTGGTGCGCCGCTTCGACGACGACTACTGGCTGGCGCGCGACGACGACGGCGAGTTTCCGCACGCCTTCCACCAGGCGATGGCCGAAGGCGGCTGGCTCGGCATCACGATGCCCGCCGAGTACGGCGGCGCGGGCCTCGGCGTGACCGAGGCGGCCATCATGATGCACGAGGTGGCAAGTCACGGCGGCGGCATGGCGGCCGCCAGCACGGTGCACATCAACCTGTTCGGGCCGCATCCGATCGTGGTGTTCGGCACCCCCGAGCAGCGCCAGCGCTGGCTGCCGCGCCTGATCGAAGGCAAGGACCAATGTGCGTTCGGCTTCACCGAGCCCGATGCCGGCCTGAACACCGCCGCCATCAAGACCTTTGCCCACAAGGTACCGGGCGGCTACCGCGTGCAGGGCCAGAAGGTGTGGACCTCGACCGCGCAGGTGGCCAACAAGATCATGCTGCTGGCGCGCACCGCCGCGCTGGAACACGGCGCACGACCGACCGACGGCCTGTCGGTCTTCTACACCGACCTCGACCGCAGCAAGATCGAGGTGCGGCGCATCGCGAAGATGGGCCGCCATGCGGTCGACTCCAACGCCATCTTCATCGACGGGCTGTTCATCCCCGAGGCCGATCGCATCGGCGACGAGGGCAAGGGCTTCTCGACCATCCTGCACAGCCTCAACCCCGAGCGGCTGCTGGTGGCCGCCGAAGCCATCGCCATCGGCCAGGATGCGCTGCGCCGCGCGGCGCGCTACGCGCGCGAGCGCATCGTGTTCGACCGTCCGATCGGCCAGAACCAGGGCATCCAGCACCCGCTGGCCGAGCGCTGGATGGCGCTGGAGGCGGCTTGGGCCCTGGTGATGAAAGGCGCGTGGCTGTACGACCAGGGACAACCCTGCGGCGCCGAGGCCAACAGCGCCAAGTTCCTGGGGGCGCGCGCCGGATACGACGCCTGCCTGCAAGCGGTGCTGACGCACGGCGGCTTCGGCTACGCCAAGGAGTACCACGTGGAGCGGCTGCTGCGCGAGGTGATGATCACGCGCATTGCGCCGGTGACCGAGCAGCTGATCCTGTCGTTCATCGCCGAGAAGGTGCTCGGCCTGCCCAGGTCGTACGGATCGGCGGGTTGATACTCGCGCCATGCAGCAACGAATCTGGCAGCAACCGATCTCGGTGGAGATCCTCACCGAGATCCACCGCGGCACGACGGTGGAGCACCTGGGCATCGAGTTCGTCGAGGTCGGAGACGACTTCGTGCGCGGCCGCGTGCCGGTCGATGCGCGCACGCGCCAGCCCTACGGTATCCTGCACGGCGGGATTTCGGTCGTGCTGGCCGAGTCGCTCGGCTCGTGCGGAGCCGCCTACTCGCTGGCGGCCGGCTATCGCGCGGTCGGACTCGACATCAACGCCAACCACCTGCGCAGCGTCGATCGCGGCTGGGTCACCGGCACCGCGCGCCCGGTGCACCGCGGGCGAACGACGCATGTCTGGCAGATCGATCTGGTGGACGACCAGGGCCGCCCGACGGTGGTGTCTCGGCTGACCATGGCGATCTTGGCGCCGCGCAGCTGAAGCGCCGGGTCTTCCGGGTTTGTCCGAACGGCGGCAACGCGCGCGCTACTTATCCTGGGCTTGACCGTTCACGGCGCCATGACCGTCGAAATCAAGCTGCGGATCGACGAGCGGATCCGCGAACTCAACACCGCCATCGGCTTGCCGACCGGCTTCTACGGGAGGCTGCTCGAGGAGCCGAGCGATTGGGCGTTCCTGATTCAACTGCAGGTCATCGCCGAAGCGGCCATCGCGCAACGGGTGGTGCGCGAGATCAAGCAGGACAAGGCTTTCGATCACGTCTCGCGGCTGACCTTCGACGGCAAGACGGGCAAGCTGCAACTCGCGCAGACGCTGGACATCCTCGACGCTGCCGGCGCCGACGCGTTGCGGGCTCTGGCCGCGTGTCGCAACCGTTTTGCCCACCGCATCACCCACATCGATGGCTCGCTGGAGCGCTTTGGCGCATCCCTGGACGCCCCCACCAAGCTCGATCTGCTGCGCAAGATGGGCGTGCTTCGGCCCGAAGACGAGAGGCAGGAGCAAGACGCGGGCTTTCCTCAGTTCGGATCGAAGTTTCGGCAGCGACTCTGGCTGTCGACCGCCATCGCGCTGGCGCAGATCGCCGATGCCGAAATACACGGACAGTTGCTCGAACTGCGGCGAGACCTGGAGCGCCGCCAGCGGCCCGACGCCGATGCGCCGCGCCCGACGCCGCGCACCCTGCTCGACTTCTACGCCAAGAGCGACGCGCAGCCCTGACGGCCCCGCCGCGCTGACCGGCGGGCGCGCCGGTACATGGCCGGCATCGCCGGACGGTCAGGCTCGCACGAGCCGGGACAGCGGCGCGGGCGCAGGCCGCGCCCCGATGGCCGCCTCGGCAGACCGCCGGTCGTACAGGCCCTGCAGCATCGACGGCGTCACGCCATCGATCGGCCGGTCCCACCACACGCGGCCATCGGCCAGGCTCACCACGCGTGTGGCCAGGCGCGGCAGCAACTCGAGGTCGTGCACCACGGTGATCAGCGTCTGGCTCGCAGCGCCTGCCGCCGCGAGCAGCGCCTCGCAGACCTGGGTCGTGGCAGCCGGGTCTAACGCTGAAGTCGGTTCGTCGGCAAGCACGAGGCGCGGGCGTTGCAGCTGCAGCCGCGCCAGCGCCACCTTCTGCCGCTCGCCGCCCGAGAGCCGGTCGGCGCGCGTGCCGGCGCGCTCGGCCAGGCCCAGCGCCGCGAGCGCCGCATCGGCGGCCTCCACCAGCGCCGGGGGATACCAGCGCAGCAGGCTGCGCCAGGCGTCGCTGCCGCGCAGCCGGCTCAGCGCGCCGATCAACACGTTCTCGCGGGCGCTCAGGCGCGGCACCAGGTGCAGCCCCTGCATCAGGATGCCAACCTCGCGGCGCAGCGCCCGGCGCTGCGCGGTGTCGAGGCGCCGCGCCGGACCCTCGGGACCGATCGATCGGCCGAGCACGCACACCTTTCCGTGCTGCGCCGGCAGCAAAGCCCCGATCAGCTTCAGCAGCGTGCTCTTGCCGGCGCCGTTGGGCCCGACGATGGCCACGCGCTCGCCGGGCTCGACCAGCAGCTGTGGCACCTCCAGCAGCATCCGACCCGCCAGCGCCACGCGCACACCTTCGAGGTGCACGGCCGGCGTCACAGCAGCGCCTCGCGGATGCGCCGCGACATTGCGTCGAACGCCATCACCAGCGCCACGACGACGATCAGCAGCGTCGCCAGCCGGCTCCATTGGAACAGGCTGACCGCCTCGCTGATCAGCAGGCCCAGGCCGCCGGCGCCGATCAGCCCCAGGATGGTGGAGTCGCGGATGTTGAACTCCCAGACGTAGAGGTGGTGGCTGACGAACTGCGGCAGCACAGACGGCCACACGCCGTGGAAGAAGACTTGCGCCTCGCTCGCGCCGGTGGCGCGCACCGCGTCGACCGCCGCCATGTCGAGCGACTCGATGCTCTCGGCAAACAGCTTGCCGTAGGTGCCCATCGAGTGCAGCGCGATGGCCAGCACGCCGGCCGTGGGACCGAGGCCGACGATGCCCACCAGGATCAGGCCAAAGACCAGCGTGTGCACCGCACGCGCGACGTCGAGCACGGCCTTGGCGCCCAGCGCAAGAACGCGCGGTGCGCGCAGGTTGCGTGCGACCAGCATCGCCAGCGGCAACGCTAGCAGCGCGGCCAGCAGCGAGCCCAGCGTGGCGATCTGGAACGTGACCCAGGCGGCGCGGCCCAGCGCGGCCAGGAAGCTGGCCTCGACCTCGCGCCGGTTCTCCACGCGCAGCAGCGTGCCGTCGTCGCTGCGGTATTCGAGCCGCTCGGGGCCGAACCAGGCATCGAGGAAGCTGGGGCGCGCGAACTCGCCCACCGTCTTGAGCAGGTTGTCCCAGGGGTTGCGTCCGAAGCTCAGGTCGCCTGCGCCGGCCAGCGTGACCAGGCACACCGCCACCAGCCCGGCATACAGCGCCACCAGCAGCGCGAACCCGCCGCGGCCTCGCGGGGGCCGCAGCGTGAGCCGCAGCGCCGACACCGTCACCTCGCGCCCAGCTTGCCCGTGGCCAGTCCGGCGTCGCGGATGGGCTTGTAGAACGTGTTGTCGCTCGCCACGAAGCCGGTGTAGTGGGCGGGCAGCAGGCTGGACTGGCCGGCCAGCAGCGGCCCCACATCGGCCAGCGCCGTCTGCAGCCGCTTGACGAAGGCGCTGTCCTTGGCCAGCGCGGCACTGACCGCCAGCGCGTCGTTGGGCAGCGGCGCCGACTGCCAGATCACCTTGCTGCGCGCGGCCTGGATCAGGCCCTGGGCGATCATGGCATCGCGGTTGCGGTTGTAGTCGGCGCCGGCGTCGAGCTGCCCGGCCGTCACCTGGGTCTGGATCGCCTGGTGCTTGGTGTAGAGCACGCGCGCGAAGTGCTTCTCGGGGTCGATGCCGCGCTGCTGGAACAGGTGGAGCGGGATCAGGTAGCCCGAGGTCGAGCCCTTGTCGCCGAACGCGAAGCTGCGGCCGCGGCCCTTGGGGCCAAGCAGGTCGTCCACGCTGTTCAGGCCCGACTCCGGGTGCGTGACGATGAGCGCAAAGTACTCGGGCTTGCCCTGGTAGAGGATGGTCGAGACGACCTGGGCCTCGCTGTAGTGGTTGGCCAGCACGTAGCCCCAGGGGCCCATCAGCGCGATGTCGGTCTCGCCGTTGGCCAGGCTCTTGGCCAGGCCCTCCCAGCTGTCGACGGTGCGCAGCTCCACCGCTCGGCCCAGGCGCTGCGCCAGGTGTGCGGCCAGCGGGCGGTAGGTGGCGTCGTTCTTCTCGCGGTCAGGCTGGAACAGGCCAACGCCGAACTTCAGCGGCGCGACGCCGCCGGCGGCCTGCGCCCGGGCGACGCCAGGCCCGGCGAACAAGCAGGCCAATGCCATGGCGGACGCGCTGCGACGACTCGGGTTCATGCGGAAATCTCCTGTGGGCGCGGACGGCATGCCGGCCGCCGGTTTGACGAATGCGCAGGGCTGGTCGATCGGATCGTTCACGCGCGCTGCCCCGTCGCCGCGCCCGCAACGGCCGGCGCCTCGGCGCTCGCCGCCGGATCCAGCGCACCGCCGCAGCTGCTGCCCTGCCCCGCGGTGCAGCCGTAGCAGTGGTCGGCCACACGGATCGCGGCGCCCGACGGATCGTGGCGCAGCAGGTCGCGAAGGTGGGGTCGCGTGTGTCCCGCGAGGTCGGCGTGCAGGCCCAGCATCTGGTTGAAGTCGCAGTCGTAGACAAAACCTTTCCAGTCCACGCTAAGCAGGCTGCGGCACATCACCGCGCCCAGGTTGTCCGCGCGATAGCTGCCACGCAGCAGCTTCATGTAGGCGCCGAAGCTGCCCTTGCTGACCAGCGTGCTGCCAAAGCGCTGGATCGGCATGTTGGTCAGCGCGTGCAGGTGGTTGAAGCGGATGCCGAAGTGCAGCAGCAGCTCGCGCTTGTAGTCGGCCTGCAGCTTGTCCTGCGGCGGCGGCAGCGACGGACCCTGCGGGTTGTAGACCAGATTGAGCACCAGGCCGCGGCCGGGATCGCCATAACCCAGCGCGTTGAGCTGGCGCAGCCCGGCGATGCTGCGTTCGAAGACACCATCGCCGCGCTGGCGATCGACATTGGCCGGCGTATAACAAGGCAGCGAGGCGGTCACCTCCACGCCCTGCTCGGCCAGAAAAGCGGCGAGCCCATCCTGACCCGGCTCGGACAGGATGGTCAGGTTGCAGCGGTCGATCACGCGCACGCCCAGCGCACGGGCCTCGCGCACGAGCTGCCGAAAGTGCGGGTTCAGCTCCGGCGCGCCGCCGGTCAGATCGAGCGTGCCGACCTTGCGCGCGCCAAGCACCTCGAGCACCAGCGCGATGGTGTCGCTGTCCATCATCTCGGTGCGCTGCGGACTGGCCGCCACGTGGCAGTGCAGGCAACTCTGGTTGCACTTGTACCCGAGGTTGACCTGCAGGGTGTCGAGCGAGCGGCGCCGGATCGGCGGGAAGTCGGTCGCGGCAAGCAGCGGCAGCGTGGCGTGCATTCGGGCGTCTCATCAGCCGTGGACGATGCAGCTCCATTCGTCGGCCGCGGCCGATTGGTTACAGCCGCACAATCCGGCTCGGCTCCATCGCGGGCCGCTGTAACCAGAGGACCCCGAGCCACGAAATGCCTGTTGACGCCAGCCCCGGCGACTTCGAGTCCGCCCTCAAGCCGCTGTGGCTGCGCGCTCGCTCGGGTGACGACGCGGCCTACCGGCAATGCCTGGGTCTGCTCGCCGCCCGTTTGCGGGGCTATCTGAAGCGCCGCCTGTCGGCCTATCCGGACGAGGTGGAGGATCTGGTTCAGGAGACTCTGTTGGCCCTGCATCTGCAACGCGGCACCTACGACCCGACGCTCGCCGTCAGCGCCTGGGCGGTGGCCATCGCACGGCACAAGCTGGTCGACCTGTGGCGTCGACGCGGTCGGCGCGACAGCCTCCATGACGCCATCGACGACGTCGACGAGCAGTTGTTGGTGGCCGATGCACAAGAGACCGGCACCTCGCGCGACCTCGGCAGGCTGCTGCAGCAGCTGCCGGCCGCGCAAAGGCAGGCCATCCTCCTGACCAAGGTCGAAGGCCTGTCGGTGGCGGAGGCGGCAGCGCGCACCGGGGCCTCGCCGTCGGCCATCAAGGTGCAGGTGCACCGCGGCCTGAAGCGACTGGCCGCCATGGTGCGTGAGGCCGATCGCGCATGACACACCGATCGAGCGGACACCGGGCATGAAGACCGACCAGCTGATCGAGATGTTGGCGCGTAATGCCGGCCCCGCGCCGCGGGCGCTGGCGGCCAAGCGCCTGGCGCCGGCGGCCGCGTTGGGATTGTTGATGAGCGCGTTGATCGCCGTCGGCGCATTGGGTGCGATCCCCGCGTCGCTCTACGCCACGCCGGCGCCGTGGATCAAGCTGGTCTACTGCGGCGCGTTGGCCCTCGCCGCCGCCGCGCTCACGGCGCGGCTGTCGCGGCCGGCCGCGCCCCCGCGCCCGGCCCAGCTCACGACGCTGGCCGTCGTGGTGATCATGGCGCTGGTGGGCGCGGCGTCGATGATGTCGGAGGCCTCGGGAGCGCGCCTGCAGGCCCTGCTGGGGCGCTCCTGGTCGGTCTGCCCGTGGAGCGTCCTCGTGCTGTCGCTGCCGGCACTGGTTGCCACGCTGTGGGCGGTGCGCGGTCTTGCCCCGACGCGGCCGCGACAGGCCGGGTTCGCGGCCGGACTGCTGGCCGGCGCGGTGGGCGCCGGCGGCTACGCCTTGGCGTGTCCGGAATCGTCTCCGGCATTCGTGGCGTTGTGGTACACGCTGGGCATCTTGCTGACCGGAGGCCTCGGGGCCACGCTGGGGCCGCGCGTTCTGCGTTGGTAGGCGGCGTCGAACCGGCAGCTTTCACGCCATGCGTGTTGCAGGCATCGGGGTTGCCCAGGGAAGGCATGCACGCTGTTCTCGCCTTCTCGGCGCTGCCGCTTTTCCTCGGCGCGCTGCTCAGCGACTGGGCCTACGCACAAACCTACCAGGTGCAGTGGACCAACTTCGCCTCGTGGCTGATCGCCGGCGGCCTCGTCTTCGCGGGAGTCGCGCTGCTGTGGGCCGCGGTGGACCTGCTGCGGTCGACCGTCATGCGCCACCGTCGCGGCACGCTGTACCTGCTGCTGCTGCTCGCGAGCTTCGTGGTCGGCTTCGTCAACGCGTTGATCCATGCCAAGGACGCATGGGCAGCGATGCCGGCCGGGCTGTGGCTGTCGGTGGTGGTGGTGCTGCTGGCGGCGATCGCGAGCGCGATCGGCCTGGCCGGCATGCGCTGGAGGACGGCATGAGGCTCACGACGAAGGTCGGTGCCGTTGCCGTCGCCATTGCGGCAACGCTGACGCTGGCCGCCGTGGGCAATCCGAGCAGCGGGCCCTACGGCGCGCAACCCGAGCTGCCGCCGCCGCAGCGCGGCCTGCTTCCGAACATGGGCATCGCCGAGCCGGCCCCTTGGGGTGACCGCCGTCCGACCGTGCCGCATGGCTGGACGATCTCGGCCATCGCCACCGGGCTGCAGATCCCGCGCCAGACGCTGGTGCTGCCCAATCGCGACATCCTGGTGGCCGAGGGCAAGGGCAAGAGCGCGCCGATGCTGACGCCCAAGGACTACATCGCCGGCATCATCAAGTCCAAGGGCACGACGCCGGTCAAGGGTGGCGACCGGTTGACCTTGTTGCGCGACGCCGATGGCGACGGCAAGTACGAAGGCCGATGGGTCTACGCCGAGAACCTCAACGCGCCCTACGGCCTCGCCCTCGTCGACAACCGGCTCTATGTGGCCAACCAGGACGCTCTGGTGCGGTTTGACTACCAGCCCGGGCAGACGCAGGCCACCGCGGCGCCGGTGACGGTGACGCCGCTGCCGTCGGCGATCAACCACCATTGGACGAAGGCGCTCGCGGCCGATGCCGAGGGCCGGTTCCTGTACGTGGGCATCGGCTCCAACAGCAACGTCGGCGAGCGCGGCATGGCGGTGGAGGAAAACCGCGCCATGGTGTGGCAGGTGGAGGCCAACAGCGGCGCGGCGCGGCCGTTTGCGACCGGGCTGCGCAACCCCACCGCGCTCGCCTTCGAGCCGGGCAGCGCTCAGCTTTGGGCGGTGGTCAACGAACGCGACGAACTCGGCCCCAACCTCGTGCCCGACTACCTGACCTCGGTGCGCGAAGGCTCGTTCTACGGCTGGCCGTACGCGTACTGGGGGCCCAACGCCGACCCGCGCGTGCGGCCGCACGACGCACAGAAGGTGCAGGCCACCGTGCGGCCGGACTACGCGCTGCCATCGCATTCGGCCCCGCTGGGGCTCGCATTCGCAGCATCGGGCGGTGACGGGCCGTTCGACGAGGGCGCCTTCGTCGGCATGCACGGCAGCTGGAACCGCGAAGAGCCGGCGGGCTACAAGGTGGTCTTCGTGCCGTTCCGCGAGGGCCGCCCGAGCGGCGCGGCGGTGGACTTTGTCACCGGCTTCCAGGCCGACGGCAAGACGATGGGCCGCCCGGTCGGCGTGACGGTCGACCCGCAAGGCGCGCTGATCGTCGCCGATGACCTGTCGAACACCGTCTGGCGCGTGACGCCGGCGCGCTGAGCCGGCCGACCGGGGTTGCCCCGGGTCCCAAGCGGCGCCGGCGCGCTGCCCGCGCATCCGTGCCTCACCCTGAAATGTGCAGGGTCACCATTAGCGAGCAGAATGCGCTTCCCTTTTCCCGAGCACGACGGGAGCGATCATGCGCTGGCACAAGAGACGGGCCCATGGCTTGAGAGGTGCCAACCGCACCGACGACCTGTGGGTCTTCATGGCTGCGGCCTTCATCGCCATGTTGTTCTTCGTCGGCATGTTGATGCCAGGCGGCATCGGGCCCACCTGAGGCGGCCGGCTCGACTGCAGGAGCCGGCCCACGGCAAGGGTGGCGCGAGCGACCGATGCCTGTGGCCCAATGACGCACCGGGCCACCGCACGAGAGCACTGGCATGCCATCGCCGAACTTCGACTACATCGTCCTCGGAGCCGGCACGGCCGGCAGCCTGCTGGCCAACCGGTTGTCGGCCGATCGCAGCAAGCGCGTGCTGCTGGTCGAAGCCGGCGGGCGCGACACCCACCCGTGGATTCACATCCCGGTGGGCTATCTCTACTGCATCGACAACCCCAAGACCGATTGGTGCTTTCGCACCGAAGCGCAAGCGGGCCTGAACGGCCGCAGCCTGATCTACCCGCGCGGCAAGACCCTGGGCGGCTGCAGCAGCATCAACGGCATGATCTACATGCGCGGCCAGGCCCGCGACTACGAATCATGGGCGCGTGAAACCGGTGACGGATCCTGGAGTTGGCTCGAGTCGCTGCGCGACTTCATGGTCCACGAAAACCACCATGCCCTCGACGCGTCAACGCCGAGCGGCGTCGGTGCGGGCAGCCGCTTCGTCGACGAGCAGGCGGCACACGCGGCACGTCGGCAGGATGCCGGCCGGTTCCATGGCCACGGCGGCGAGTGGCGGGTGGAGAAACAGCGCCTGCGCTGGGACATCCTCGACGCGTTCGCCAGCGCTGCCCAGCAAGCGGGCATCCCGCCGAGCAACGACTTCAACCGAGGCGACAACGAGGGCGTGGGCTATTTCGAGGTGAACCAGAAGCGCGGCTGGCGCTGGAACACCAGCAAGGCGTTCCTGCGTCCCATCGAGCGCACGCGCGACAACCTCAGCCTGATGACACGAACGTGCGTCAAACGCCTGCTGCTCGAGCGCAACGGCCACGGCCCCTGGCGCTGCATCGGCGTGGAGCTGGTGCGCGACGGACAGCTGCTGACGGTGCGGGCATCGTGCGAAGTGATCCTCAGCGCCGGCGCCATCGGCACGCCGCAGATCCTGCAGCTGTCCGGGGTCGGGCCCGGCGCCGTGCTGCAGCAGCACGGCATCGAAGTGAAGCAGGAGCTGCCCGGTGTCGGCGCCAACCTGCAGGACCATCTGCAGATCCGTGCCGTCTACACGGTGCAGGGCGTGAAGACGCTGAACACCTTGTCCAACAGCCTGTGGGGCAAGGCGGCCATCGCGCTGGAGTACGCGCTGAACCGCAGCGGGCCGATGAGCATGGCGCCGTCGCAGCTCGGCATCTTCACGAAGAGTCGGCCCGATCTGCCGCACGCGAACCTGCAGTTCCACGTGCAACCGCTCAGCCTGCCGGCGTTCGGGCAACCGCTGCACGACTTCCCGGCCTTCACCGCCAGCGTCTGCAACCTCAACCCGACGAGTCGGGGCACGGTGACGATCAAGAGTGCGGCCTTCGATGCCGCGCCGGCCATCGCGCCCAACTACCTCAGCACGCCGCAAGACCGCCAGGTGGCCGCCGATTCGCTGCGCGTGGTGCGCAGGATCGTCGCGCAGCCGGCGCTGGCCAGGTACCGGCCCGTCGAGTTCAAGCCGGGCGTCGAGTTCCAGAGCGATGAGGAGCTCGCGCGGCTGGCGGGCGACATCGCCACCACGATCTTTCACCCCGTGGGCACGGCCCGCATGGGCCGCATGGACGATCCACAGGCGGTGGTGGACCCGCACCTGCGCGTCCGCGGGATCGCCGGCCTGCGTGTAGTGGACGCCAGCGTGATGCCAACCATCACCAGTGGCAACACCAACAGCCCCACGTTGATGATTGCCGAGAAGGCCGCGCGCTGGATTGCAGCGGGCACCTGAACCGGCGCGGGTGGGGCCCGATCGTCAAGGCCACGGGATTCGTGGTCATCGAGTGACGCCAGAGACCACAAGGCCGCGCGCCGTCGCAACCGACGACACGAAAGTCCGATCGCTCTAGCTCTTGCGGCCCCGCTCGAGCTCTGCGCCTCCCGCCTTGCGAATGGCGCGCGCAAACTCCTGCAGCACTGGCGTCGGCCCCGCGTCGGCCCGTCGAGTGAAGAGCCCGAGCGGCGGCAGCGCCACGGCTGGCGTCAGCGCGAGCCTCCGAACGCCACCATGCGACAGCTCGGCGCGCGCGTGCTCGTAGCGCACGGCACCGAGCAAGGCGGGGTCCAATCGCAACACCGCTCCGATCGTGACGGACGACATCGCTTCAATCACCGGCTCCGGAGGATCCGTGCCTTCGTTCAGAAAGGCCGTCATGAAGGCTTGCCGAACCAGTGTCTGCTTGGGAGGCGCAACCCAACTGGCCTCCCGCAGGTCGACCCAGCGCAGGCCACGACGCCGCCACGCCGTGTTGGATTCGGCGGCCAGCACGCACAGCTGGTCTTGAAGCAGGACCTCTGACTGCAGCGAGCGCAGAAGGTCGCTGGTCAGCAGTTCGTTGGTGAGGGCCCCGAACACGCAGTCGAGCTCGCCCTCGAGCAAGCGTTGGATCAGTTCACGGACGCTCCCCTCGCGCAGGTGGACTGCCGCACCGGGCATGCGCTGGCGCAGTTGCACCACCGCGGCCGGCACGGCCGCCGTCACCGAAAACGTTCCCACGCGCAGCACGGCGCTGGCGCCGCCTCGGATGGCCTCGACCTCGTCGCGCGCATGTGCGAGCTCGCCGAGCATGACACGGGCCCGATACATGGCTGCGGTGCCGGCGGCGGTCGGATGCACCCCTTGGCGGCTGCGCTCGAACAGACGCGCGCCGAGCGCGTCCTCGGCCTCCAGCAGCATCTTGCTGATCGCTGGCTGGCTGAGGTTCAGGCGGCCCGCGGCCGCTCGCATGGTGCCGACCTCGGCCAGCGCCACCAGAAGCTCGAGGTGCCGCAAGCGCAGGCGCCGGACGACGTGGTCGAAGCCTCGGCTCACGGCCCACCCATGTGATCACCCATGGCGATCACGTTATCAGGATTGTCGAATTTTCAGGAATCGAACGATCCCCTATCGTCGGGCCAAGAACCGACCGGACCCGGTCGCCCACGACACCAGGAGACCTGCACCACCATGCTCGCCGCCGCACCGGCGTCACCGCTCGCCGGCATCCACGTGGTCGATCTCGGCCAGTACATCGCCGGCCCAGGTGCCGCGATGACGCTCGCGGAGCTTGGTGCCAGCGTCGTGAAGATCGAGTCGCCCACGGGCGACCAGGCGCGGCACATCGGCCGCTACGGCCAGGCGATGGTGCAGGCCTGCAACCGCGGCAAACGATCGATCGCGCTCGACCTCAAGAGCGATGCGGGCCGCGAAGCGGCGCTGCGCCTCATGGGCCGAGCCGATGTGGTGATTCAGAACCTGCGTCCCGGTGTCGTGGACAAGCTCGGTCTCGGGCCGCGCGTTGTGCGTGATCGGTTTCCGCGCATCGTCTACCTGTCGATCTCCGGTTTCGCAAGCCGCGGACCGTCACGCGATCGTCCCGGCTACGACATCGCGGCGCAGGCCGAGAGCGGCCTGATGTCCGTGACGGGCGAGCCGGACCGGCCTCCGCAGAAGGTCGGCGTGCCGATCGTGGACGCCGCCGCGGCGCAGCTGGGCGCACAGGCGGTGCTGGCGGCGTTGTACGGCCGCGAGAAGAGCGGCGTGGGCGCAACCATCGAGACCTCGCTGCTCGAAGTCGCGATGCACCTGCAGGCGACCACCTGGGCCGACTACCTCAGTGGCGGCGTCGAGCCGACGCGCATGGGCGACGGCCAGCCGAACAACGCGCCGGCCGCCGAGGTGGTGCCCACGCGCGACGGCCACGTCGTGCTTTCAGCCTACGCCGAGGAGCACTGGCTGCGCTTGTGCCGTGTGCTGGGGCGCGAGGAGCTTGCGCACGATGCGCGCTTCTCCAGCAACGAACGACGGGTCGCAAACCGATCGGCGCTGCGCGCGGTGTTGCGCGAGTGCCTGTCCGACCGCAGCAGCGATGAGTGCGTGATGCTGCTCGCGCGCAACCAGATCGTCGCTGGCGCCGTCCGCAGCTACGCCCAGGCGTTGAACAGCCCCGACATGGCCGCCAGCGGCCTGCTCGTCGAGGCCGTGGGCGCCGATGGCGTGCGCCACCGCGCGCTCGGCCTGCCCTATCGCATCGACGACGCCGCGCGGCCCTCGCTTGCGGCGGCACCCTCCTGCGGTGCCGACAGCGACACGCTGCTCGCCGAAGTCGGCTACGCCGCCGAGCAGATCCGCTCGTTGCGCAGCGCCGGCGTGGTCGCTTGAGAGACACCGAAATGGCCTCTGAACTCGTCCGCGACGCACTGGTCCAGACCCTGCCGCTGTTCGAGATGATGCGCATGCGTGCGGCCACCACGGCGCGCCGCCACCCAACGCTGGGCTTCGCATCGCAGGACCGCGCGTCGACGCTGCGCTGGGTCAACCAGTTCACGCACACGCATCGAAAGCTCGGGCCCGAAGACCGCGAGGTCGTGAGCCCCAACAACGACACGGTCTACAGCAACGCCTGGCTGGATCTGTCGCAGGGCCCGGTGCTCATCGACACGCCCGACATGGGCCAACGCTACTGGACGCTCGGCCTGCTCGACGCGTGGACCAACCCGTTTGCCTATGTCGGCCGGCGCACCACCGGCAACCGCCGCCAGCGCTCGCTCGTGCATGGTCCGAGCTGGCACGGCGCGCTGCCGGCAGGCGGCGTGTCGCAGGTGATCGCCGCGCCGGGCGACGATGTCTGGCTGATCGGCCGCATCCTGGTCGACGACAGCCGCGCCGATCTCGAGACGGTTCGCGCGCTGCAGTCCGAGATGAGGATGTCGCGCCTCGACGGCACCGACGCCGCGATGCGCGTCGATACCCGGCTCGACGGACGTCGCGTCGGCACGCCGTCGGCGGCGCTGTACCTCACGACCGTCGATGCGGCGCTGGTGCGCAACCCGCCGCCGGTCGGTGAGTCGTTGACCTGGCCACTCGACCCGGCTGCCGTCGGCGCGCTGTTGCCGGGTGTGCTCGATGGGCTGCGCACGCAGGACCAGCCCCGTCAGCTGGGCAACGGCTGGGCCTTGCCCGTGGCGGTCCGCACGAGCTGGGGCGACGACGTGCTGACCCGTGCCCGTGTCGCGCGCAACCTGATCGGGGCGCTCGGCATCGACGAAGCGATGTATCCCACCGCCGAGGTCGACGATGCCGGCCGCGCGCTCGATGGCCGGCACGCGTACGAGCTGCGCTTCCCGCCTGCAGGCGCGCCCCAGGTGGGCGCCTTCTGGTCGCTGACGATGTACCGCCGCAGCGACTGCCTGTTCGTCGCCAACCCGATCAACCGCTATTCGATCGGAGACCGGACGCCCGGCTTGCGACAAGACGCCGAGGGCGGCCTGTCGATCCGCGTGCAGGCCACGGACCCGGGCCCCGGCCACAACTGGCTGCCGGCGCCGGCGGACGAGCCGTTCTATCTCGTGCTGCGCCTGTACCAGCCGCAGCCCGAGCACCTCGAGTATCGCTACGCCTACCCGCCGCTGAGGCGACTGGATTGAGCCTTTGGAGCCCGACAGGAGACCACCATGCCGATCACCCGCCGCCGTGCGCTCAGTGCTGGCATCGCCGCGCTGGGACTCGCCCACCCTTGTGTGTTCGCCAGCGCATGGCCGAACCGAACCGTCACACTGATCGCACCGTACGGCGCCGGTGGCTCCAACGACATCCTGACCCGCCTGCTCGGTGAAGCGCTCGCGGCGCGCCTCGGTCAGGGCTTTGTGGTCGAGAACAAGGCGGGCGCCGGGACGCGCATCGCCAACGAGTTTGTCGCCCGTGCCGCGCCCGACGGCTATACCGTGCTGCACGCCGCGGCACCGATCGCGATCGGCGAGGCGCTCTACCCGAAGCTGCCGTACGACGCCAAGAAGAGCTTCGAAGCGGTGGTGAGCACTGCGATCGCGCCGCTGTTCCTGATCGTCAACGCCAACGCGCCCTACAAGTCGGTGGCCGAGTTCGTCGCACATGGCAAGGCCAACCCCAACGGGTTGACCTTCGGTTCGCCGGGCGCCGGCTCGGCGCCGCACCTCACCGCCGAGCTGCTGATGCGCGCGGTGGGCAGCAAAGGCGTCGTGGTCCAGTACCGCGGTGATGCGCCGGCCTACAACGAACTGCTCGCCGGGCGCATCGACGGCACACTGACCGCGATCTCGACGGCCGTCCCGCACATCCAGGCCGGCAAGTTGCGGGTGCTCGCGGTGGCCAACGAAGAGCGCACCCCGCTGCAGCCGCAGGTGCCGACGTTTCGCGAGTCGGGGCTTCCGACGGTGGTGGGTTATGGCTGGTTCGGGCTGATGGTGCCGGCCGGCACGCCCACGGCCATCGTGCAGAGGCTGAATGCCGAAACCAATGCCGTGCTTGGCGATGCCGAGATCCGCAGGAAGGTCGAGGCGGTGGGCCTGCAGGTGCGCGGTGGCACGTCGGCCGAATTCGCCACCTTCATCAACAGCGAGACGAACAAGTGGGCGCAGCTCATCAAGGCCGCCAACATCACGGCCGAATGAAGCACGCGACCGTGCTGCAAACCTTGCGGACGCTGGCTTGCGTCGCCGTTGGCGCATGGTTGGTCGGGTGTGCCGCGCCGCCTTCATCAAGGCCGGCGATGCAGCGCGACACCACGTGGGGGCCCGTCATCGGCAGCGACGACTCCGGCAGCCACGGCACCTGGAGCTGGAAGGGCGTGCCTTACGCCAGGCCGCCGGTGGGAGCGCTGCGTTGGCGCGCGCCGCAGGATCCGCAGGCCTGGACCGCGCCACGAGACGCCACTGCGTACGCACCGGCGTGCGTGCAAACCGGTCGGCTCTACAGCCCCGGCCTTCACAATCGGTACGACGAGACCATCGGCAGCACGCTGGGCAAGACGGTCGGGGCTGAAGACTGCCTCTACCTGAACATCTGGACGCCGGCTTCCACGGCGCCCAAGCCACGCGCGGTCATCGTGTTCGTGCACGGCGGCAGCAACATCACCGGCTACACCGCCGATCCCGTCTACGACGGCGCCACCTTCGCACGCAACGAGGACGCCGTCGTCGTGTCGGTGAACTACCGCCTCGGCATCTTCGGGTTCCTGAACCTCTCGTCGCTGAAGACCGGCGACCGCAACGACGACTCGGGCAACTACGCGCTGCTCGACATCGTCAAGGCGCTGGAGTTCGTTCAGGCCCATGCCGCGAGCTTTGGCGGCGACCCGCAACGCGTGGTGTTGATGGGGCAATCGGCCGGCGCGGTGAACGTCTACGCGTTGCTGACCTCGCCGATGGTGACGGCGCGCGCCAAGCCGCTGTTTCACCGGGTGGTGGCGCTCAGTGGTGGCATCTCGACCGCGGCGTCGTTGCCCAAGGGGGCGATCGCCGGCGTGCTGCCGGCCTCGCTGTGGGCGATGCGCGGCGAGGCGCTGCTGCTGGAAGCGCTGGTCGCCGACGGTCGTGCCCCGGACGCGGCCGCAGCCCGCAAGCTCGTTGCCGAACACGGTCCCGGCGAGATGGCCCGCTGGTTGCGCAGCCGTTCGCCCGACGCGCTCCTGGGCGTCGTGCGCGCGCGGCTCGCGGCCCGCGGCATGGCGGCATCGAATCCCGTTGCGGACGGCTGGATCGTGGCGACCGACCCCATCGCCGCGATCCGAGCGGGTCGTTATGTGCACGTGCCGGTGCTGGCGGGCCACACTCGCGACGAGACCAAGCTCTTCCCGCAGCTCTTCGCCATCCGTCCGGACCTCGGCGGAACCAGCGGCCGCCTGCTCGACGACGCCGCGGTGTTTGCGCTCGTGTCGCGCTACGACGCCGAAGCCGCACCCCAGACCACCATCGAGCAGTGGGTCCCCCAGGTCTACCTTCCGGCCTCGACCCCAGGCACCGGATTCGATGCCCGCGCTGCCGAGCTCGACCGCCTCTGGTTTGCCGCCATACGCGACGACGTGCTGAACGCCTTGCGTACGCAACAGAGTCAGGTTTGGGCCTATGAATTCGAGTGGGATGCGCTGCCGCCGCCGTTCGACAGCATCTTCGGCGCCGCGCACACGTTTGATCTGCCGTTTGTCTTCGGCAACTTCGGGCCGTCGCTCTATTCCCGGATCCTGTTCAGTCGCTCCAACGAGCCCGGTCGCCTGGCACTGTCCAGAGCCATGCAGGCCGCCCTGGGCGCGTTTGCACGCACCGGCGATCCGAACCATGCGTCCCTGCGCACGAACTGGCCCGTTTGGCCGGGCCGCCTGGTGTTCGACGCGGACGCCGCAGCTGCGCTCATTGGCAGTCGGCTGGAGCACTGAGCCGAACAGGCACGCCGCCGCCCACGGCCTTGAACTTCGCCGGCCTGCCCCCATCAGAGGCATAGTTGTCTTGGGGCTGCAGGAGGTCCTGATGGTTCGAACTCCCGAGCTGGCCACGAGACCGGCAGCCGTGGCGGGCACTTTCTACCCGGCCGACGCGGCCGCCCTGCGCCGCGACATGGCTGCGTTGATGTCGGGCGCCGCCGGCGCGACAGACACCCAGCCACCCAAGGCGCTGATCGCGCCGCACGCGGGCTACGTCTATTCCGGCCCGATCGCCGCCCGGGCCTATGCGCACTTGGCTCCCCTGGCAGGTCGCGTGCAGCGCGTGGTGCTGCTCGGACCCGCGCATCGCGTCGCGCTGCGCGGATTGGCGCTGCCCGGCGCGGCGCGCTTCGCCACGCCGCTGGGCGAGATCGAGGTCGACGCAGCGGCCGTCGCGCGCCTGCGCGGCCTGCCGCAGGTGAGCGAGAGCGCGCGCGCGCATGCGGCCGAGCATGCGCTCGAGGTGCACCTGCCGTTCCTGCAAGCCACGCTCGGTGCATTCACGCTGGTCCCGTTGGTCGTCGGTGATGCCACGGCTGCCGAAGTGGCCGAGGTGCTCGACACGCTGTGGGGCGGCGACGAAACGCTGATCGTGGTGAGCACGGACCTGTCGCACTATTTGCCTTATCGCGAGGCACAGCAGGCCGATCGGGCGACCGTCGATGCGATGCTCGCGCTCGATCCCGCGCTGCATCCGACGCAGGCTTGCGGCGCCATGGCGGTCAACGGGCTGCTGCTCACGGCGCGCCGGCGCGCGCTGACACCGGTGCTGCTGGACCTGCGCAATTCCGGCGATACCGCGGGCGACCGCGGGCGCGTCGTCGGTTATGCGTCGCTCGCGCTGTATCAAGCCAAGGCCAGCCGGACGTTGATTGACGACACGACACAACAAACGCCGGTGGACCGTGGCGCGGTGCTGCTCGCGCATGCACGCGAGGCGATCGCGCGGGTGCTGCGCGTGCCGGTGGCCGTCGCGCCCGACGCCGATTTCCTGTCGCCGCCCGGTGCGACCTTCGTGACGCTGAAGACCGATGGCGAGCTGCGCGGCTGCATCGGTTCGCTGGAAGCGCGCCGGCCGCTGCGCGACGATGTGCGCCACAACGCCGAGGCGGCGGCGTTCCAGGACACCCGCTTCGCACCGCTGACACGCGCCGACTATACGCGGCTGACGGTGGAGGTGTCGCTGCTGGCGCCGTCGTCGCCGCTGATCGTTGCCGATGAAGCCGCACTGCATGCGACGTTGCGCCCCGGCATCGACGGCCTGACGCTCGCGTATCGGCAGCAGCGCGCGACCTTCTTGCCGCAGGTGTGGGGCAGCCTGTGCAGCCCGAGCGAGTTCGTCGCGGGCCTGAAGCGCAAGATGGGACTGGCCACCGGGTTCTGGTCCGACGAGTTGCGCATCTGGCGCTACACGGTCGACAAGTGGGCCGAGCCCGGGCCTGTGGGGGCGCTGTGATGAAGCGCCCTGCCGAACGCGGCCCGGACGAGCACTATCCGGCGCGCTGGTGGCACACGCTCGACGACGGCCGCATCCAGTGCGACCTCTGCCCGCGCGACTGCCGGCTGCATGAGGGACAGCGCGGCCTGTGCTTTGTGCGCAAGCGCGAGGGCGACGCGATGGTGCTGGCCACCTACGGACGCTCGTCGGGCTTCTGCGTCGACCCGATCGAGAAAAAGCCGCTGAATCACTTCTACCCCGGCTCTTCGGTGTTCTCGTTCGGCACGGCCGGCTGCAACCTGGCGTGCAAGTTCTGCCAGAACTGGGACATCAGCAAGAGCGCCAGCATGGACCGGCTGATGGACCAGGCCAGTCCCGAGGCGATCGCGCGGGCCGCGCAGCGCAGCGGATGCCGCAGCGTGGCGTTCACCTACAACGACCCGGTGATCTTCGCGGAGTACGCGATGGACACGGCCGACGCGTGCCACGCGCTGGGCCTCGCCACGGTCGCGGTGACCGCCGGCTACATCCACGCCGGACCGCGGCGCGAGTTCTACGCCAAGATGGACGCCGCCAACGTCGACCTGAAGGCCTTCACCGAAGACTTCTACTTCAAGCTGACCGGCGCCCATATCGCCCCGGTGCTGGACACGTTGAAGTACCTGGTCCACGAGACCGACGTGTGGACCGAGATCACGACGCTGCTGATACCGGGCAAGAACGACTCCGACGCCGAGCTGCGCGCGCTGTCGCAGTGGATCGCGCGCGAGCTGACCCCCGCGGTGCCGCTGCACTTCACCGCGTTTCACCCCGACTACAAGCTCGACGATCTGCCGCCCACGCCGCCGGCCACGCTGGCGCGCGCACGGCGCATCGCACGGGACGCCGGGTTGCAGCACGTGTACACGGGCAACGTGCACGACCGCCAAGGCGGCACCACCTTCTGCCCGCAGTGCGATGCCGCGCTGATCGAGCGCGACTGGCACCGCATCGTGCGCCACGACCTCAGCGACGACGGTCGCTGCCCGCATTGCGCCACTGCGATTGCGGGCCGCTTCGCGCCGTATCGCGGCAGCTTCGGCAACCGGCGCATCCCGTTGCGCGTGCACGCGCGCTGACGCGCAGCCGGACGGTCGTCAGGCCCAGCGGGCTCGCAGCCGCGCGCCGATATCGACCGTCGTTGGCACCACAGCAGGTGTACCAGCCGCCTCGGTGGCCGGCCCCACCTGCTCGAACAATGCAGCAGTCGCCGGTGAGATGAAGCGCGTGAGCGACGCATAGAGGTGCCGATCGCCGAGCCCCGCCTGCTGGTGCACATGAAAGCGCAGCGGCACCATGAGCTGCAGGCTCTGCTTGGCGCGTGTCATCGCCACATAGAGCAGCCGCCTTTCCTCCTCGATCTCGGCGGCGCTGCCGGTGGCCATGTCGGACGGCATGCAACCATCGACCACGTTGAGCACGGTCACGGCGTGCCACTCCTGCCCCTTGGCCGAATGAATCGTCGAGAGGATCAGGTAGTCCTCGTCGAGATGCGGCGCACCCGCCTCGTCGCTGGTTGCGTCGGGCGGGTCCAGCGTCAGCTCGGTCAGGAAACGTTCGCGCGAGGCATAACCCTGCGCGATGCGCGCGAGCTGCGCAAGATCACCCGCACGGATCGCGGCATCGTCGTGCAGGCGCTGCAGGTGCGGGTCATACCAGCGGTTCACCTGCTCCAGCTCGGCGGGCCAGCGGCAACCGCCATCGAGCGCCTCGAGCAACGCGACGAGCTCGCCCCACGGATCCACCGCGCCGACCGGCGCCACGAATTCACGCAGTGCGATCAACGGCTCGGGCGCGGCATCCATCGCATCGAGCAGACGCCGTGCGGTGGCCGGACCAATGCCGGGCACGAGCTGGGCGACGCGAAACCCCGCAAGGCGGCTCCGCGGGTTCTGCGCCCAGCGCAGCACCGATAGCACATCCTTCACATGGGCGGCTTCCAGGAACTTCAGGCCGCCGAACTTGACGAACGGGATGTTGCGCCGCGTGAGCTCGAGCTCCAGCGCCGCGCTGTGGTGCGACACGCGGAACAGCACGGCCTGTTTCTTCAGCGCCATGCCAGCCTCGCGTTCGCGCAGCACCGCATCGGCCACCCACTCGGCCTGCGCCGCTTCATCGGCCAGCGTGACGAGACGAGGTCTGGCTCCTGCCGTGCGGTCGGTCCACAGGTTCTTGGTGAAGCGTTCCGCGGCCAGCGCCATGACGGCGTTCGACGCATCGAGGATCGGCTGCGTCGAACGGTAGTTGCGGTCCAGCGTGACGACCCGCGCGCCCGCGAACGTGCGGGGAAAGTCGAGGATGTTGCGCACCTCGGCGGCGCGGAACGAGTAGATCGACTGCGCGTCGTCGCCCACCACCGTGAGGCCTTGGCCATCGGGCTTGAGCGCCTTGAGGATCGTGGCTTGCAGCGGGTTGGTGTCCTGGTACTCGTCGACCAGCACATGGTCGAAACGTGCGCCGACATGGCTGGCCAGAGAGGGCTCGGCCATCGCATCGGCCCAATACAACAGCAAGTCGTCGTAGTCGAGCACGCACTGGGCCTGCTTGGCTCGCACGTACGCGCCGAACAGGCGCTTGAGCTCGTCTTCCCATCCGGCGCACCAGGGGAAGACGTCATCGAGCACCTGGTGCAACGGCACTTCGCTGTTGACGCAGCGCGAGTAGATCGCCAGGCAGGTTCCCTTCAGCGGAAAGCGCTGCTTCGTGGCCGCCAGACCGAGGTCTTCGCGCACCAGGCCCATCAGGTCTTCGGCGTCGGCGCGATCGTGAACCGTGAATGAGTCCGACAAGCCGATGCGGCCTGCGTATTCGCGCAGCAGCCGTGCGCCGAGCGAATGGAACGTGCCCGACCAAGGCAACGATGGCGGCCGCCGATCCGATGCGAACTTCAACGCCTGATGCAGCACGCGGCCGACGCGGCGCTCCATCTCCTGCGCCGCGCGGCGCGAGAAGGTGACGAGCAGGATGCGCTGCGGATCGGCACCGGAGAGCACCAGGCGGGCCACGCGCGAGGCCAGCGTCATCGTCTTGCCCGACCCGGCACCGGCGATCACCAGCAACGGCCCGCGGCCGTGGTTCACGGCGCAGCGCTGCGCGGGGTTCAGGGTGGCGAAGGGGTCGGCGACCTGCACCGTGGGCCGGCGCATGCCTCAACCTGCGCAACGCACGCTGCGCAGCTCCGCCGCGGAGACGACACGCGCGCCGTTGACGAACGTCACGCCGTCTCGCACCTCGATCAGCATGGGACCGAAGCGGCTGTGCCAGACGTAGCTCTGCACGCCTGCGCGCTCGAGCGGCAGGCTCGGTTCATCGCCTCGTTGCAGACCGAGCAGGACTTCAGGAAGCAGTGGGGCGTTCATCGCAACAGCAAGGCAATGAGATGCGCGTCTTGAGCGGGACGGTGACTGTACGTTCATCCAGTCCACCTGTAAACTCGCCTGCGGCCGATCAGCCGGCGTCGAGGCTCGCCAGCCGCCGCAGGGTCTCGGTTGATCGCAGCGATGCGTGGTAGGCGGCGCGCCCGAGCTCTTCGTTCCACGTGCCGCATGCGATGCGGTCGATGTGCTGCTTCATCGACCTCAGCGCAGCAGCCTCGCAACCTCGTATGTCTTGGCGGTACCGGTCGAGCGTTGCGGAAAGATCCCGTCGATCCACCAGCTCGGTGAGAAACCCGATGCGCAGCAGCTCTTCATCGCCGAGCGACGCGGCGGTGAGGAAGATCTTCTTCGTCGCCGTCGGGCCCAGCCGGGTGACGAAGCGGCGCAGGCCGCCCGGGTAGTAGTGCAGCCCGAAGCGCGCCGCCGGCATGAACAGCCGGCAGCCCCGCACGCCGATTCGGAAGTCGCATGCCATCGCCAGGTCGGTGCCGCCGCCATAAGCGCTGCCGTTCATCAGGCACAGCGTGGGGATCTCGAGCGCTTCGAGTGCATCGAGCATGTCCTCGAGCGAGCGGTCCAGGTGCGTGCCGATGCGCGCCAGCGTGTAGCCGGAACAGAAGGTCTTGTCGCCCTCGCCGGTGACCACCAGCAACCGCAGCGTGGTGTGCCCGCGAACCCGTTCGAGGTGTCGGCAGATCAGCGGCGGATCGTCGGGATCGATCCGGTTGTGCTGCGACGGCCTGCGCAACGTGAGGGTCGCGGTGTCGCCGTCGATGTCGAGCGTCGGAGGCACGCCGGCGCTCATCGCGGCTCTCGATGCTGCCGGATCACGCCGGCGCCGGCCAGCGCCTGCAGATCGCTGCGCGAGTAGCCGAACTCCTCGAGGATCTCGAACGTGTGTTCGCCCAGCGCCGGTGGTGCACGACGGATGCTGCGCCCGTGCCGGCCGTCGAGCACGACGGGGCTTCCCACCTGCCGGATGCGCCCAAGCTCGGCATGCGTCACCTCCTCCACCAGACCCAGATGCCGGACCTGCTCGTCGGCAAACACGTCGGCCAGCGTGTTGATCGGCCCGGCCGGAATATCGGCCGCCAGCAGTCTGTCGGACCACTGGCTGCGCGTGCCTTCGCGCAGCCTGGCCTCGATGACTGCCTTCAGCTCCTGCCGCCGCTGGATGCGGGCGGCGTTGGTGGCATAACGCGGATCGTCGGTCAGGTGCAACAAGCCGACTACCTGGCACAAACGCTTCCACATGTCCTCGGTGGCCGGCGCGATGTTCAACGGCCCGTCGGCCGTCTCGAACACGCCGTAAGGCGCGATCACCGGGTGTGTATTGCCGGCCAGTCCCGCAACCTCGCCCAGGCTGAGATAGCGCTGGGCCTGCACGCTCATCAGTCCCACCAGGCCCGCCAGCAGCGAGGTCTCGACACGCCGGCCCTTGCCCGTGGAAACGCGCTCGGCCAGCGCCGCGAGGATGCCGATGGCGCACCACATGCCCGCCGCCTGGTCGCCGATCGCCACACCCACGCGCACCGGCCCCGATGCTTCGGAGCCGGTGACGCTCATCAGGCCGGAATAGCCCTGAGCGATCTGGTCGAACCCGGGGCGGTTGCCCGCCGGTCCGCTGCGCCCGAAGCCGGTGACGCTGGCATGGATGAGCCGCTCGTTGCGCGCGGCAAGCGTGTCGTGGTCCAGCCCCATCGACTCGGCGGCGCCGGGCCTGAAGTTCTCCACCAGCACGTCGCAGCGCAACGCCATCGAGCGCAGCAGCTCCAGCGCGCGCGGGTTGCGGAAGTCCACCGCCAGCGCACGCTTGTTGCGATTGCCGCTCAGGTAGTACGCGCTGGTGCCGCGGTCGAACGGCCCCCACTGGCGGATCATGTCGCCGCCGATCGGCTCGACCTTGATCACGTCGGCGCCGAGGTCGCCGAGGATCATCGTGCAGAACGGTCCGGCCAGCGCGCGCGTCAGGTCCAGCACGCGGATGCCGGCCAGCGGCAGCGGATGGTCATCAGTCATTGGTGCTCCCTTGGGCCTTCGGCCCTGTTCCAGGAATGAGCCCCTTCGGGCGGCCGGGCGGGGCTCATTGGTACTCCCTTGGGCCTTCGGCCCTGTCCCTCCGAGAGGGAATGAGCCCCTTCGGGCGGCCGGGCGGGGCTCATGGTTTGTCCCTGTGCTCGACAAGCTTTCTGTATTGCATACAATCTGCATGCAATCATTGTGCAACTCAGGACGCCCATGCGCAAGCCCAATTTCCTGTTCGTGATGGCCGATCAGCTGTCGGCGCCGGTGCTGCCCTTCCATGGCAACCCGGCCGTCAAGGCGCCGCACCTCGCGGCGCTGGCCGAGCGCTCGAGCGTATTCAACAACGCGTACTGCAACTTTCCGCTGTGCGCGCCGGCGCGCTTCTCGCTGCTGTCGGGCCAGTACGCGTCGCGCATCGGCGCCTTCGACAACGCCTGCGAGTTCCAGGCCGCCACGCCCACCGTTGGCCACTACCTCGCGCAGCAGGGCTACAAGACCATCCTCAGCGGCAAGATGCACTTCGTGGGGCCGGACCAGAAGCATGGCTTCCAGGAGCGGCTCACCACCGACATCTATCCCGCCGATTTCGGCTGGGTGGCCGACTGGGCCGAAGGCGAGTTCAGCTTCTACTCACCCGGCCACAACCTCAGCACGGTCGACGAGAGCGGCTCCTGCTATCGCAGCCTGCAGCTCGACTACGACGAAGAGGTCGAAGCCAAGGCCATCCAGCGCCTGTACGACCTGGCGCGCGAAGACGAGCAGCCCTTCATGCTGTGCGTGTCGTACACGCACCCGCATCCGCCGTATCACATCCTGCCCGAGTACCTCGCGCGCTACTCGGCCGACGAGATCAACCTGCCGATCGTCGGCGACATGCCGATGGCGCAGCGCGACAAGCTCAGCCAGTGGGTGCAGCACTCGCACGGCCTGAACCACGGCGGCGCCTCCGACGAGCAGGTGCAGCGCGCGCGCCACGCGTACTACGCGATGGTGAGCTACATCGACGACAAGGTGGGCCGACTGCTCGAGACGCTGCAGCGCACGAAGTTTGCCGACAACACCATCGTCGTCTTCACGTCGGACCACGGCGACATGCTGGGCGAGCGCGGCATGTGGTTCAAGCGCGTGTTCTTCGACTGGTCGGCCAAGGTGCCGCTGCTGGTGCACGATCCGCGCCGGCCGCGGCACCGGCGCATCGCGCAGCCGGTGTCGCATGTCGATCTGCTGCCGACGCTGCTCGACTTCGCGGCCGACGGCCGGTCGCCGCAGTGGGTCGAGCCGATCGACGGGCGCAGCCTCGCGCCGCTGCTGGCCACCGGCGACGAAGGCGGCCAGACCCATGAATCGCGCGAGGCCTTCAGCGAATACACCGCTGAAGGCGTGACCGGTCCGTGCTGCATGCTGCGCCGCGGCCGCTACAAGTACGTCTACACGCACGGCCACCCGGACCTGCTGTTCGACATGGAGCAGGACCCGCACGAGCTCAGCAACATCGCCGCCGCGCGGCCCGACGTGCTGGCGGTGCTCAAGGCCGCGGTGCTCGCGCGCTGGGACCCCGAGGCCATCACCGCGCAGGTGCTGGCCAGCCAGGCGCGGCGCAAGTTCATCAACTCGTTGCCGGCCGACTCGCAGCCGGCGTGGGACTACCAGGCACAGGTCGACGACACCAAGCGCTTCGTGCGTCGCGGCAGCGCGCGCGTGATCAAGGTCAAGAAGCGCTGGCCCCCGCTGGCCTCAACCGCGGAATGAAGGAACGTCCGATGAACCCGCAGCCCCTCGTGCCCGACACCGACCCGCACCGCCTCGCCGCCGCGATCGGTGGACACCATCTGATCGCGGGCCAGCTTGTGCGCGCCGCCTCCGGCAAGACCTTTGCCGTGGTGAATCCGGCCACCGGACGCGAAGTCGCCAACGCCGCGCTCGGTGACAACGACGACATCCATCGCGCCGTGAGCGCCGCCGCGCGTGCGCAAATCGCGTGGGCCGCGATGCCGGCGCGCAAGCGCGGCGCTCTCGTGAGCGACTGCGCGCGGCTGCTCGCCGAGCACGTTGAAGAGCTGGGCCGGCTGGTCGCGCTCGAGACCGGCAAAGCCCTGCGCACCGAAAGCCGCGTCGAGGCTGGCGTGGTGGCCGATGCGCTGCAGTTCTATGGCGGCCTGGCCTCGGAGCTCAAGGGCGAATCGGTGCCGTTCAACCCGGAGATGCTCACCGTCACGCAGCGCGAACCGATCGGCGTGGTCGGCGTGATCATCCCGTGGAACGCGCCGATGATGCTGATGGCGCTGAAGATCGCGCCGGCGCTGGTGGCCGGCAACACGGTGGTGGTCAAGTCGGCCGAAGAGGCGCCGCTGGCCGTGCTGCGCGTGTGCCAGATCCTCAACCAGAAGCTGCCCGCCGGCGTGCTCAACATCGTCTCGGGCTTCGGTCCGGAGTGCGGCGCGCCGCTGGTCGCGCATCCGCAGGTCGGCAAGGTGACGTTCACCGGCTCGGTGGAGACCGGCCGCATCGTCGCGCGCATGGCCGGCGAGAAGCTGATCCCGGTCACGCTCGAGCTCGGCGGCAAGAGCCCGATGATCGTGATGGGCGACGCCGACATCGACAAGGCCGTCAACGGCGCGGTGGCCGGCATGCGCTTCACGCGGCAGGGGCAGAGCTGCACCGCCGCCAGCCGCATCCTCGTCCACGACGCGGTTCACGATGCGTTCGTCACGGCGCTGAAGGCGCGCGTCGATGCGATGACGATGGGCGACCCGCTCGACGAAGCGACCGACATCGGCACCCTCATCTCGCGCACCCAGCTCGCCAAGGTGCTCGACTACATCGAGAGCGGCCGTGCGATGCCCGGCGCGAAGGCGCTCGAGTGCAGCGCCCTGCCCGCGCAGGACCACCTGCGCCAGGGCCTGTTCGTCAGGCCGGTGATCTTCACCGGGCTCGACAACGGCTGCCGCCTGGCACGCGAGGAGATCTTCGGCCCGGTCACCTGCGTGATCCGCTTTCGCAGCTACGACGAGGCCATCGCCATGGCCAACGACAGCGCTTACGGGCTGGCCGCCACGATCTGGACGCGCGACCTGAAGACCGCGCTCGACGCGACGCGGCGCCTGCAGGCCGGCTTCGTGCAGGTGAACCAGAACATTGTGGTGCAGCCCGGCCTTTCGTACGGCGGCATCAAGCAGTCGGGCCTCGGACGCGAAGCGTCGCTGGAGGCGATGCTCGAGCACTTCACGCACAAGAAGACGGTCATCTTCAACATGAACTGAGGCCGGAGGCCAACATGGCGATCATCGGTTTCATCGGCGTCGGCAACATGGGGTTGCCGATGGCCCGTCGACTGCAGGACGCAGGCCACGACGTGCGCTGCTTCGACGCCAGCGCCGCGGCGCTCGGCCGCGCCGAACAGGCAGGCCTGCGCGCGAGCGCGTCGGCGGCGGCTGCCGTCGACGGCGCCGACATCGTCATCACCATGCTGCCCAGCGGCGCGCACGTGCTCGACGTGCTGCTCGACGCCGCGCTGCCGTTGCGCGACGGCGCGCTGGTGATCGACTGCTCGACCATCGACGTGGCGTCGTGCGCCGCGTTCCACGAAGCACTCGGGCGCAAGGGACTCGCCGCGCTAGACGCGCCGGTCTCCGGCGGCGTCGCCGGTGCAGCGGCCGGCACGCTGACCTTCATGGTCGGCGGCTCGGCAGCCGCCTACGATCGTGCCCAGGACGTGTTGCGTGCGATGGGCAAGACCCTCGTGCACGCCGGCGCCGCGGGTGCGGGCCAGGCCGCCAAGATCTGCAACAACATGCTGGCCGGCGTCTCGATGCTCGCGGTGTCCGAGGCGCTGGCGCTGGCGCGCAAGCTCGGTCTGGACAGCGGCAAGTTCTTCGAGATCGCATCGAAGTCGTCGGGCCAGTGCTGGGCGCTCACGAGCTACGCGCCGGAGCCCGGGCTGGTGCCGGCAGCGCCGTCGAATCGCGGCTACGAGGGCGGCTTCGCGTCCGAGCTGATGCTCAAGGACCTGCGGCTGGCGCAGCAGGCGGCCAGCGCCGGCCAATCGCCCACGCCGCTGGGCGCCGCCGCGGCATCGATGTACGCCGTGCACTGCGCCAACGGCCGCGCACGGCTCGACTTCTCTTCGATCATCTTGTTGCTCGACCCGTCGCGCGCGCGCGCCGACGCCAAGGAGACCACATGAGACATCCAGTGTCAACCTCCGTGCTCCGAAGCCTTGAGGGCGCCGAGGTGGAGCTGGGGGTCGTAGGGTTTGCGATCGACCCAGGCGCGCCAGATGACGCGCAACCAGGCGCGCGCGAGGATGCGGATGGCGTGTGGATGGTCGCAACCGCGATGACGAGCGGCGGTGTAGATGTTGCGTGCCCACAGATTGGCATGACGGGAGTTGTCGGCCAAGGTGGTGATGGCGCGGCGCAAGCGGTGATTGCACGCCCAGCGGAAGCCCACGCAGCGGCGCTTGCCCGACTCATAGGTCAGCGGCACGACACCGGCCTCGGCGGCGAGGCGATCATCGCTGGGGTAGCGCTCGCGCACGTCGCCGATCTCGGCAAGGATCTGAGCGGCACACACGCGCCCTGCACGCGGGAAGGACATGAAGATCAGACCGTCGGGCAGCGAGTGCACGAAGTGCTCGATGCGTCGGGTGAGCGAGGCCAGTTGCTCGACCAAGGGCTTGAGCACGCTCACCAGGGCCAGCACGACATCGCCCATGGCCGCTGTGGTCAGCGCGCCGGTGTGTCCAGGCGCTGCGGCGCGCAGGCGTGCCAGCAGTTGCGCAGGGCTGCGATGACCGCTGTAGTGCTGGGCGCGCAAGAAGCGCCCGAGTTGCACTTGGCCCAAGCGAGCTGCCATGGCCGGCGCTGGATAGCGGCGCAGGAACGCCAACCCGATAGGCGAGTCCACGGCGGCGAAGATGCGCGCAGCGCCGGGCCAGAAGGCCTCCAGCGTGGCGCGCAACTGGTTGGCCAACGCGATGCGGGTGGCCACCAGTTCATCGCGCGCACGCACCAGCGCGCGCAAGGCGCGGATGGAGTCCGATTGCGGCGACAGCGGCGCCCAGCGATGGCCGTCGGTGCGCAGCAAATCGGCCAGCAGGTACGCATCGCTGGCATCGCTCTTGGCGCCGTGGCTGCGATAGCGCGGCCGGCTGGCTGCCACGGCGTTGGGATGTATCGGGAAGACCTGGTGCCCGGCTTCGACCAAGGCATCGACGATGAGGCCCGAGGGGCGCTCGATGGCGATGCGCACGCGCGGGCCAAAGCGCGCCAGCCGGCGCAGCAGCTCGGCCAGGCCGTCGCGATCGTGAGCGACGCTGAAGCGCTCGAGCACGTGCCCGGTGGCGTCGATGATGCACACCGCGTGCGTGGTTGTGGCCCAGTCCAGGCCGACGGAAACATCAGCACTCATAGACAGACTCCTAGCAGTTGCGCTATGACTGCCCGTGTCGGAAGGCGCGACGGGGAGCTCATTGATCGGCGCTCCAGCTTCCAAGGCGTGGCGCTACATCCAGTGGCCCGTTGTGGCCTTCCGGCACCCCACGGCGCCGCGGGTCTCATGCGGGCCTTCAAGAGGCAGCCGCGCAAGGCAGTCACCGCGAGGGCACGGAAGTCGGTCACACCATCGGCTGCTCTCCTTCGCGGTGTCAATACCGGGGAGGATGCCCAATGAGCCCCGCTCGGCCGCCCGAAGGGACTCATTCCCTCCCGGAGGGACAGGCGCGCAGCGCCAAGGGAGCACCGATGAACATCGTCACTCGCATCCTCGGCGTCGTGCTGTTCGTTGCCTGCGCGGGCGCGCAGGCGCAGAAGGAAGTCGGCAAGATGATCGTCGGCTATCCACCCGGACAGTCGGTGGACGTGGTGGCGCGGCTGCTGGTCGAGCGGCTCGGGCCCTCGCTCGGGCGCACGCTGATCGTCGAGAACATGCCGGGGCAGGCGGGCAGCGTCGCGCTCGCCGCTTTCGCCCGCATGCCCGCCGATGGATCGACGCTGACGCTGTCGGCATCGGCCGCGCTGGCCGGCAACCCGTTCCTCTACAGCAAGATTCGCTACGACAGCGTGCGCGACTTCGAACCGATCGGCCTGGTGTACGACGCACCGCTCGTGCTCATGGTCAACAGCAAGCTGCCGATCGGATCGTTGCGCGAGCTGCTGGACCATGTGCGGGCCCATCCCGGCGCGATCAACTACTCGTCGCCCGGCAACGGCTCGGTGTCGCACCTCGCGATGACGGAGCTGATGCGGCGCACCGGCATCCAGATGACCCACGTGCCGTACGTCGGGGCGGCCAAGTCGCTGACCGACCTCGCCGCCGGCGAGGTGCAGGTGTCGTTCGATGCCTACGCCGGGGCACAACCGTTCCTGGCCGGCGGCAAGGTGCGCGCGATCGCCGTCAGTTCGTCCGAGCGCGTGTCCGCGCTGCGATCGATCCCCACCTTGTCCGAAAGCGGCCTGGAAGGCTTCGACCTGGTGCCTTGGGTCGGCATGCTGGCCCCGGCCGGCACGCCGGCGCAGACGGTGGAGAGGCTGAGCCTGGAGCTCTCCAGGATCGTGCGTTCCGACGAGTTCTCGCAGCGCATCGTCTCGCTGGGTGGGCGGCCGCGCGCGAGCTCGGCCGAGCAGTTCAAGGCGTTCCTGCGCAGCGAGGTCGCGCGCTGGGGCGCCGTCGTCAAGGAATCGGGCGCCAAGCTGGAGTGAGCCGCCTGTCTTGTATAAGAGGCGCATGAGCGCCTCCAAATCGGCCACCGCGCGCAAGCGAGCGCCGCAGCAACTGTCGGTCGAGCAGGTCGCCGACAAGATCCGGTCGGCCATCCTGCGCGGTGAGCTCAGGCCCGGCACCAAGCTGACCGAGCAGGACCTGGCGGCAGAGTTCGAGGTCAGTCGCACGCCGATCCGCGAGGCCATCCGCCAGCTCGAGGTCGAGCGCCTGTTGTCGCGCGTGCCCTTCGTCGGCGTCACCGTCAAGCAGCTCTCACCCGACGAGGTGCTCGAGCTGCTCGAGATCCGCGAGGTGCTCGAGGGCCTGGTGGCGCGCCTGGCGACGCGGCACATGGACGACGCCCACCTGCAGCGCCTCAAGACCTCGCTGCGCCGCCTCACCGAGGCCGCGCGCAAGGGCGACGTGGCCTCCTACCTGGACCACGCGCTGGCGTTCCGGCGCGCGCTGGTCGAGTGCTGCCGCAGCGAGTCGCTGGCCGAACACGTGCTGGTGATCGAGAACCGCCTGCGGCTGGTGGGCAACCGCACGGCGGTGCTGCCCGGCCGCATGGAAGCCTCGATCACCGAGCACGAGAAGCTGCTCGCCGCGATCACGCGCGGCGACGCGGCACTGGCCGAACGGCTCAACCGCGAACGCATCCAGCACATCCGCGATGCGTTCGAGCAGTCGACGGCGTTCTCGTTTCTCTGAGGCTCGCGCTCGCGCGCCGGGCCGGCGCGCTGCTCAGGTCCGGTACGAGGTGCCGCGCTCGCGCTCGAGCTTGCGCAGCAGGCCGGGCCACTCCACCTTGCCGGTCTCGAGGAATCCGCCGGGGCCGAGCATCTTGCGGCCCTGGGCGCGCGTGTGCCGGATCGTCGCCTCGGACAGCTCGTGCAGCGGCTGGCCGCCGGCCAGGCCGTCGATCTGGTACTTGCAGGCCGTCTCGAGGCGATGCATCCAGCAGAACGCCTCACCCACCGTGCGGCCGACGGTGAGCGCGCCGTGGTTGCGCAGGATCAGCACCCGGCCCTCGGCGCCGAGGTCGCGCACCAGGCGCTCGCGCTCGTCTTCGTCGAGCGCCGCGCCCTCGTAGTCGTGGTAGCCGACGAAGTCGAGCATCACGCAGGCTTTCTGGCTCAAGGGGCGCAGGCCGGTGGCCTGCATCGCGATCGCGTTGTTGGCGCGCGTGTGGCTGTGCATCACGCAGACGATGTCCGACTGCGCGAGGTGGATCGCGCTGTGGATCACGAAGCCGGCCGGGTTGAGCAGCGCCGGATCGCCGCCGATGACACGCCCGTGCAGATCGACCTTCAGCAGATCGGACGCGCGCATCTCGTCAAACAGCACGCCGAGCGGATTGACCAGAAAGTGATGCGCCGCGCCGGGCAGCATCACCGAGATGTGGGTCGACGCGAGGTCGGACATGCCGTACAGGTCGGTCAGCTGGTAACACGCGGCCAGCTCGCAGCGCAGCTGCCACTCGGCGGGGTCCATGTCGGTCTTCATGGGCGGTCTCCTAGTCCTCGCTGCGGAACCCGGAGGCCTGCACGATCGGGCGCCAGAAGCGGCGCTCTTCGTCGAGGATGCGCCGCAGGTCCTTGCCGGGCAGCCCGGTCGCCACCAGACCCCCGCGGTTCACCGCCTCCTTGACCTGCGGACTGCGCAGCGCGGTCATCAGTGCCGACTCCAGCTTCTGCACCACGTCGGGCGGCGTGCCGGCGGGCACGTAGGCGCCGTAGGCGGCATTGGCATGATCGAAGGCATTGACACCGGCTTCGCGCGCCGTGGGCACATCGGGCAGTGCGGCGATTCGCTTGGTGCCGGAGACGGCGAGGATGCGCACCTTGCCGCTGCGGTGCAGCTCCATCTGGCTCGCCAGCGCATCGCTCGACAACGGGACGTGACCACCGACGAGGTCGGTCACGAGCGGGGCGCCGCCTTTGTACGGTACCGGCGTCAGCGTGAGGCCGAGCTCGCGCCCCATCCCGAGCACGGAGAAGTGAAGCAATCCACCCAGCGACGCCAGCCCGACGCTCCCGCGCGTCGGATCTTCGCGCACCCACGTGATGTATTCGCGCAGCGACCGGTAGGGCCGATCGGCAGCGGTCGAGATCACGGTGGGCACTTCGGCAAGATGCGCCACCGGGATGAAATCCCGCTCCAGGTCGTAGCTCAGGCTGCGATACGTCATCGGAAAGATCACCAGCGGCGCATTCGATGACAGCAGCACGGTGCGGCCGTTCGGCGCCGCGGTGCGCACGTAGTCGATGGAGATGCGCGTCGACGCGCCGGGTTTGTTCTCGACCAGGACCTGCTCCTCTCCCGCGGCACGCAGATGCTCCGCCATCGCGCGCGCGAGCATGTCGAGAGCGCCGCCGGGTGGGAAGCCCACCACGATGCGCAGCGGCTCCGTGCGCTGAGCCGAGACCGGCAGCGCGAACACCGCCAGCCACAGTGGAAGTGCCGCCAGCGCCAGGCGACGAATGAATGTGAGTGTCATGACGTCTCCAGGTTGGGCCAGCGACCGAGCAGATCGCTCGCGCGTTCGAACAGCGCACTCGCCTGCAGCAGCTCGGCTTCGCCGCGCAGGCGACCGACCAGTTGCACGCCGACGGGCAACCCATCGGCACCGAATCCGCAGGGCAAGGTGATCGCCGGATGGCCGGTCAGGTTGAACGGCATCGTCCAGGGAAACCAGTTCGGTCGCATCTCCGCATGCGAGCCCCCGTCGATCTCCAGCGGGTCGAACAGATCCTGTTCGATCGACGGCGCGGTGCGCGACAGCGTCGGCACCACGATGAAATCGTGCGCGGCCAGCAGACCCTGCACGCGGCGGAACAGCCGGGTGCGCTCGAAGTTGGCGCTCTGGTAGTCCACCGCGCTGTACCGGTTGGCCAGCTCCAACTGGCGGATCAGCGATGGACTCAGCTCCCCCGGGTTCGCCTCGGTCAGCGACACGAAGCGCGCGCGCCACACCGTGTGGTTGATGGTGCGCCACAGCGGCTCGATGTCCCATCCGTCGGTCGGCATCTCGACCAGCTCGGCCCCCAAGTCCTGCAGGCGGCCGATGGCGCGCAGGAAACACGCGCGGACGTCCGCGGCGATCGGGCGCCCGGCTGGCGCCAACGCGAACAACACGCGCTTGCCGCGCAGATCCGGCAGCGCCGCCGCAGCAGCGAGGTAGTCGGCCGGTCGCACGCCGGCAGACCACGGATCGCACGCATCCTCGCCGGCCATCGCCTGCAACATCAACGCGGTGTCGGCGACCGTGCGCGACATCGGCGTCACGTAGGTCAGGTTGCCGAACACGTCGAGCACCTGCGAATGCGGCACGACGCCGATGCTCTGCTTCAGCCCCACCACGCCGTTGCACGCGGCCGGTATGCGCGTGGAGCCGCCGCCGTCGGTGGCCACGCCGATCGGCGCGATGCCGCTGGCCACCGCGACGGCGGCGCCGCCGCTGGAGCCGCCGCTGGTGTGCTGCGGGTTCCAGGCGTTTGGCGTGCGCCCGAACAACGGCGCATCGGTGAGGCACTTGGCACCGAACTCCGACGTGGTCGTCTTGCCGATGAGGATGGCGCCCTGCGCGCGCAGCCGCTGCACCGCGACCGCATCGTGGTCGGGGATGTGGGCCGCGTACAGCCTGGAGCCGAGCGTCGTGCGCACGCCGCGCGTGTTGACCAGATCCTTGCAGGCGTACGGGATGCCGTGCAGCAGGCCGAGCGGCTCGCCGCGCATCACGGCGCTCTCGGCCGCGCGCGCATCGCGCAGCGCCTCATCGTGGCACAGCGTGATGAAGCAGTTGAGCCGCTCGTGCAGTCGTTCCGCGCGCTGCAGCACCGCCTGCAGCAGTTCCACCGGCGACAGCTCCCGGCGCCCGATGGCCGCGCGCAGCCGGGTGGCCGGCCAGAAGCAGAGATCGTCGTTCATGCGGGATGCGTTGACGGCACGCATCCAGATTGACACGCCGACCCCGCAGGATCAAATACTCGATTGTGATCGACCCATACGAAACGGATATGCCCTAGGCTTGCGTCGCGGCATGGGCCTGAAGAAGCGCCGCACGAAACGCATCGGCCAGCCGCAGCGGCGCCGGTGCGCGCCGGTGGATGCACGAGAAGCGGCATCGATAGAAGAAGGTGTCGCTGGCCACCGCGCGCATGCGGCCGCCGCGCACGAACGGCTCGGCGTAGTGATCGGGCAGGAAACCGACGTAGCGGCCCGACAGGATCAGCGTGGCGATGGCCTCCTGGTCCGATGCCGTGGCTTCGCGCTCGAGCCGGTGCTTCTGCGCGGTGATCAGGTTCGGCGAGTGGTAGCCGAGCGCGGCCAGCGACTGTCGCCGCAGCTCGGACCAGCTGCGTCTGCGTTTGGCGGCCGTGAACCAGTCATGGCCGCGGCCGGCGTATAGGAGCATCGTCTCGCCGAACAGGTCCTCGTACACCAGGCTCTCGGATCGCCGATGTTCGGGGATGACACCGAGGTGGTACTGGCCGTCGATCACGCCGCGCTCGATCATCGCGATGGTGCCCACGTGCAGGTGCAGCCGCACCTCGGGCGCCCGGTCGCGGAACAGCGCCACGGCCTCGGCGATGCGCGACAGCGGGTTGCTGGCCGTCTTGTCAAACACCGCCACGTGCAGGTCGCCGCCGATGCGGCGATGGATCTCGTGCAGCCGGCTGCGAAACGCCTCGGTGGCCGACAGCAGCTGTTCGGCGGCGCCATAGAGCAGCTCACCCTCGGGCGTCAGCCTGAATCCGGAGCGGCCGCGCGCACACAACACGAGTCCCAGCCGGGTCTCCAGGTCCTTGACATGCCGGCTGATCGCCGACATCGAGATGTCGAGCTCCAACTCGGCCGCAGCCATGCCGCCGCAATCGGCGACCGCCTTGAACACGCGCAGCAGGCGCAGATCGACGTCGCCCACCTGGCCCAGCAGGGCCCTGGTCCTCGCGCTTACTTGCATGATCAGTCAAGTGAATTGGCGGATTTCGTGCTTGTATTCAACCATGGACCACGCCACCATGGTGCATCGCGACGGCGCGAGGAGCGGGTATGCGCATCGGTGTCCCCACCGAGATCAAGAACCATGAATACCGGGTCGGCCTGACGCCGGCGAGCGTGCGCGAGTTCGTCGCGCACGGCCACCAGGTGCTGGTGCAATCCGGCGCCGGCGCCGCGATCGGCATGAGCGACGCGCAGTACCAGCAGGCCGGGGCGCGCATCGCACCCGATGCCGCCAGCGTGTTCGGCGAGGCCGAGATGATCGTCAAGGTGAAGGAGCCGCAACCGGCCGAGTGCGCGATGTTGCGGCGCGGCCAGGTGCTGTACACCTACCTGCACCTGGCGCCCGACCCCCGGCAGACGGCGGCGCTGCTGCAGTCGGGCGCCGTGTGCGTGGCCTACGAGACCATCACGGCACCCGGTGGCGGGCTGCCGTTGCTGGCGCCGATGAGCGAGGTGGCCGGCCGCATGGCGATCCACGCGGCCGCCGCGCACCTCGAAAAGTCAAAGGGCGGCATGGGCGTGCTGCTCGGCGGCGTGCCCGGCGTGGCCGCTGCGCACGTGGTGATCATCGGCGGCGGCGTGGTCGGCACCCATGCGCTGCAGATGGCGGTGGGCATGGGCGCGCGCGTGACGGTGCTGGACAAGAACGCCGAGCGGCTGCGCCATCTCGATCTTCTGTTCGGCAACCGCGTCGGCACGCGGTACTCCACCGCAGCCTCCATCGAAGAGGCCGTGCTCGACGCCGATGTCGTGATCGGCGGCGTGCTGGTTCCAGGCGCTGCCGCGCCCAAGCTGGTCACGCGCCAGATCGTGTCGGCGATGAAGCCGGGCAGCGTGGTGGTCGACGTGGCGATCGACCAGGGCGGCTGCTTCGAAACCTCCAGACCGACGACGCACGACGATCCGACCTATCGGGTCGACGGCGTGGTGCACTACTGCGTCGCCAACATGCCCGGCGCCGTGGCGCGCACATCGACGCTGGCGCTGAACAACGCCACGCTGGCCCACGGACTGGCCTTGGCCGACCTGGGATGGGCGGCCGCGATGCGGCAGGACCCGCACCTGCGCAACGGATTGAACGTGTGCCTCGGCGAGGTCACCCACGAAGCGGTGGCACACGACCTGGGATACGCCTACCGCGCCGCCGAGGCGGCAATCGCCTGAGGAACCACCATGAATGCACGCGACCCCCACAGCTCAACCGCCACGACCCACACCGATGCCGCGTGGCTGGCCGCACACTGGATGCCGTTTACCGGCAATCGGCAGTTCCTGGCGAACCCGCGCCTGATCACCGGCGCCGCAGGGCGCTGGTACACCACGCACGACGGCCGCCGGGTGTTCGACGGGCTGTCCGGCCTGTGGTGCACCGGCCTGGGTCACGGCCACAAGGAAATCGTCGATACGCTGAGCCGGCAGGCCGAGACGCTCGACTATTCACCGGCTTTCCAGTTCGCGCACCCGCTGTCGTTCGAGCTGGCGAACAAGATCGTCGAGCGGGTGCCGGCCGGCCTGAACCGCGTGTTCTTCTGCGGCTCGGGTTCGGAGGCGGCCGACACCGCACTGAAGATGGCGCGTGCGTACTGGCGCATCCGCGGCCAGGCCGGCAAGTCGCGCCTGATCGGTCGCGCCAAGGGCTATCACGGCGTCAACTTTGGCGGCATCTCGGTCGGTGGCATGGTGGGCAACCGCAAGCTGTTCGGCCAAGGCGTGGAGGCGGACCACCTGCCGCACACGCAGCCGCCGGCGGGCAGCTTCCACCGCGGCATGCCGCCCGCCGAGGGCCCGCACGGCGCTGCGCTGGCCGATGATCTCCTGCAGCTGATCCAGCTGCACGACGCGTCCACCATCGCGGCGGTGATCGTCGAGCCCTTCTCCGGCTCGGCCGGCGTCATCGTGCCGCCGCGCGGCTATCTGCAGCGCCTGCGCGAGATCTGCACCGAGCACGGCATGCTGCTGATCTTTGACGAGGTGATCACCGCGTTCGGCCGCACCGGCCACTGGACCGGGGCCGAGGCCTTCGGGGTCACGCCCGACCTGATGACGTTCGCCAAGCAGGTGACCAACGGCGTGCAGCCGCTCGGCGGTGTGGTGGCCCGGCAGGAGATCTACGACACCTTCATGGCCGCCGGCGGACCGGAGTACATGCTCGAGTTCCCGCACGGCTACACCTACTCGGCGCATCCGGTGGCGTGCGCCGCGGGCATCGCGACGATGGACCTGCTGGCGCGCGAGCACGCGATCGAACAGGTGCGCGAGCTGGCGCCGAAGTTCGAGAACGCGGTGCACGGCCTGCACACCGCGCGGCACGTGACCGACATCCGCAACTTCGGCCTGGCCGCCGGCATCACGGTGGCGTCCGCGCCAGGCGAGCCCGCCAGGCGCCCGTACGAGGTGGCGATGGCGCTGTACCGCAAGGGCTTCTACGTGCGCTACGGCGGCGACACGATTCAGCTGGCGCCGCCGTTCGCCAGCACGCCAGCGGAGATCGACAACTTGGTCAGCGCGCTGGGCGAGACGCTGCAAGAGGTCGACTGACCGGCAGCCGCCCTGCGGCGGCAGCGAGGACCGGTCCAGGTTGACACCTGGATCCGGCAGGGACACATTCGATCGCACCGCCCATATCGATCGCATATGCCCCACGAGTTCAAGAGCCTGCGCCACTTCGTGGCCGTGGCGGAGGCCGGCAGCGTCGGCAAGGCGGCGCAGCAGCTGCACATGGCGCAGCCGCCGCTGTCGGTGCACATCCGCAACCTCGAGACGCAGATCGGCGCGGCGCTGTTCCACCGCGGGCCCGGCGGCATGCGCCTGACCGATGCGGGCAGTGCGCTCTACGCGCGCGCCCGCGAGGCGCTGGCGCTGGCCAACGAAGGGTTCGAGTCGGCACGCGCCATCGCCGGCGGACGCCGCGGCCGCCTGTCGATCGGCTACATGTTCTCGCTGGGTTATGCCTGGCTGCCGCGGCTGGTGCCGGCGTGGCGCAAGGCGATGCCCAACGTGGAGCTGCAGTTCGTCGAGATGAGTGCGTTGACCTGCGAGGCGCAGATCCTCAGCCACAAGGTGACCATCGGGCTGTGCATGCCGCAGCCGACACGCGCCGATCTGGTGAGCGCCATGGTCGGCTCGGAGCCGCTGCGCGTGGCCATGCCGTCGCACTCGCCGCTGTCGCGATCAAGGGCGGTTCCGGTGGCGCGGCTGCAGGGGCTGCGCCTGGTCGGCCTGCCGACGCTCAAGGAAGATGCCGACACGTCGCTGGTTTCGTCGCTGCTGAGGCGCCACCGGGTGACCATGCAGGTGGTCGAGCGCGTCGAGACCGTGCACGCCGCGATGGCGCTGGTGCTGGCCGGCGAAGGTTATGCCATCGTGCCAGCCTGTGCCGCGGCGGGTGCGCCCACAGGCGTGGTGCTGCGGCCGTTGCAGGACGCCGCCGAGCGCTTTGACGTGGCCGCCTGCTGGCGCCGCGACCTCGCGAGCCCACTGGTCGACCCGTTCGTTGCGGTCGCACGTGCGGTGTTTGGAGCGCGCGCCAAGGGCTAGCGGATCGAGCGCCGCCACGGCAGGAGTGATTCAGCCCACACGCTCGCATGTTCGTGCGCAACGCACGCTCGAGCGCCTGGCCGATGCACTCGACCGGAGCATCGGGGCCGACCGCGCACCCGGATGCCGTTATCCTCACGCGATGCGTCGTCCCCTCCTGCTGGTTCTGCCCGCCGTCCTCGTGTTGTCCGTCCTCGCCGCCTGGTGGATCCCAAGGAACGACACGAAACCTCTTCCTCCCGCACCCGTCGAAGCCGCTGCTCCGGTCGCCGCGCCGGATCCGCCGACGCGCGTGTCCGAAACCGTGCAGGTGCAGCCGCGTGAAACCCTGCTCACGCTGTTGCGGCGTCTGCAGTTCGACGGGCGCAGCGCGCATGCATTGGTGTCGCGCTTGAAAGAAGCCGGCCTGAACCCGCGCGCGATCCGCGCTCGCGATCCCGTCGAGCTGCAGCGCGATGCCAGTGGCGCCGTCGTCGCGCTGAGCTACGCGCCGAGCGCGTGGCAGCGCTTCGAGGGTCGCGTGGTAGACGGCGTGTGGCAGGCGCAGCGAGTCGACGTGCAGCCCGAGGTCCGGGTGGAGGTGCGCGAAGGACGGATCGAGCGTTCCCTATGGGACGCCGTCGAAAGCGGCGCGGTCGATGCGCAGACGATTCTCGATCTCGTGGGCATCTTCGAATCCGACTTCGACTTCGCCAGCGACGCCCAACCCGGCGATCGCTTCCGCCTGCTGGTGGAATCGCACTATGCCGACGGCAAGTTCGTCGAGGTGGGGCGCATCCTGGCGGCACGCTACGAGGCCGAGGAGGAACGCCTGATCGCGGTGGGCTTCGAGGTCAACGGGCGGTTGAACTTCTACGGGCCCGAGGGCGAGTCGCTGAAGAAGACGTTCCTGCGGTCGCCGCTGCAGTTCACGCGCATCAGTTCGGGCTTCACCCACCGGCGTCCGCACCCGGTGCTGGGCGGCGTGCGGCCGCATCTCGCGATCGACTACGCGGCGCCGACCGGCACACCGGTCTGGGCGGTGGCCGATGCCACGGTCGAGTTCGCCGGCCGCAAAGGGGGCAACGGCATCCAGGTCCTGTTGCGCCACCGCAGCGGCTACAAGACCTACTACAACCACCTGTCGCGGGTGGCGCGCGGCATCCGCCCGGGCGTTCGCGTGCAGCAGAAGGCGGTGATCGGCTACGTCGGGTCGACCGGCCTGTCGACCGGGCCGCACCTCGACTACCGCGTGTCGGTCAACGGCCGTTTCGTCAACCCGCTGAGCGAAAAGTTCCTGCCGGGCGATCCCGTGCCGGCGGCGCGGCGCGCGGAGTTCGTGGCCCACGCGCAGCAGCTGATCGCGCAGCTCGACGCCACCGCGGAACCCCCCGCGCGGGCAGCGAGCGTGAGCGCGGCACACACCGGGCGCTGACGCGCCGCCGACGCGGCGCGTGTATCTCGCCGGTCGGCCGGCGATTCAACCGGGCGCGCCGTTGATGACCCTGCGTGCGTACTCGGTGATGGCCTCGCGCGTGGCATCCGGAATGTCGCCGAACAGCGTGGCATGCTCGAACGCATCCACGGCAATGGTGGCGCGCCGGGCCATGTTCGGGTCAGCCATGCACATGCCGCGCAGCACGAGGTCAAGCGCCCACAGGCGTGTCGCAAGGAAGCGGGTTTCCTGGCTGGTGAAAGTCACGGGCGTCCTCTCTGAATCGTTGTTAGGAACGCGCAGCGTAGCAGGTGGTGCGTCCACTTCATCGTGGGGTCTTTGCGTCCCGCCCATCCCCGCATCGATGCGCAAGGTCTCGAAGTGCGGCATGGGCACTCCTTGTCGTCAGGCACCCACCGGTTGATCGCGGGTCTTGCGCGCGAGCAGCTTGGCCACTACCACCGCCGGCACCGAGACCGCCAGCGCCGCCACCGTCATCTGCAGCGGCGACAGCGGCATCAGCCCGCCGCCCGGGGCGACGAACATCAGCCCGCCGAGCATCAGCGCCGCACGCAGCGGCCACTCGAGCGCACCGCAGCGGCGCAGATCGCCCACCCCTTGCAGATACCCCTGCAGGCCGGCGCAGACGAGAGCGACACCGAGCAGCGCCGTGGTGGCGTGAAGCACGAAATCCGGCAGGCTGCCCTGCAGCACCAGCGACGGGTTCATGACGAAGAAGAAGGGCACGAAGTAGATGATGCTGCCGATCTTCATCGCCTGCAGGCCTGTTTCCATCGGCGAAGCCTTCGCGAGCGGCGCCGCCGCGAAAGCAGCCAGTGCCACCGGCGGCGTGATGAAACTGACCATGCCCCAATACATGATGAACATGTGCACCGCGAGCGGATCGAGACCGACCTTGATCAGGCTGGGTGCGAGCAGCACCGCCAGGAAGATGTAGCAGGCGGTGATCGTCATGCCCATGCCGAGCACGAAGCTCGTCACCGCCCCCATCACCATCAGCAGCAGCGGCGAGTCTCCGGCGAGGAAGAGCAGCTCGGTGGTCAGCGGGCCGGTGAGTCCGGTCAACGAGAACGCCCCCACCAGCAGCCCGACCCCGGCAAGGATGGCCACCAGCTCGACGAACACGCGGCCGTTGCCTTCGATGAACGCGACCAGCTCGCGCCGCCCCCAGCGCTGCGGCGAGAACAGCTGGTTGAGCACGAGCAGCAGCCCCGTGGCCAGCCACGGCGCCCAGTTCTCGCGCTTCATCACCAGCAGCAGCACCACCAGCAGCACGATGACGAAGACGAAGTACCAGCCCTCTCGGAACACCTTGCCCAGGCGCGGCATCTCGTCGCGCGGCAATCCGGTGAGGCCGTTGCGCCCGGCGTTGGCGTCGATCTGCATGAACAGCGCAAAGTAGTACAGCAGCGCGGGCACCGCGGCCGCCAGGGCCACCTGGGCGTACGGGATGTCGAGGAACTCGGCCATCACGAACGCGGTGGCGCCCATCACAGGAGGTGCCAGTACCGCGCCGGTGGATGCGCAGGCCTCGACCGCTGCCGCGGTCGCCGGCTTGAGCCCGGTGCGCTTCATCGCCGGAATCGTCATCGTGCCGGTGGTCAGCACGTTGGAGATGACGCTGCCGCTCATCGACCCGAGCAGCCCGGAGGAGAAGATGGCCACCTTTGCAGCCCCGCCGCGGTAGTGACCGCACAGTGCGAAGGCAAAGTCGATGAAGAAGCGTCCGGCCCCGGTGTACTGCAGCGCCGTGCCGAACACGAGGAAGCCGATCACCAGCTCGGCGAAGGCGCGCATCGGGATGCCGAGCACGCTCTCACGCGAGAACACGTGAAACGAAGCCGCCTCGAGTAGGCCGACCGAAGGCGCTGTCAGCGGCGCCGGCATCGAGCCCGAAACCAGCGGGAAGACCGAGAACAGGCCCATGATGACGAACAGGGTCCAGCCGCCGGCGCGCCGCAGCGCCTCCAGCACCAGAAGCCAGGTTGCCACCGCGGCCCACACCATCCAGCGCGGCGCTGCGCTCGGCGCGCTGTACTCCCAACCGTTGGCCGCCGACTCGCGTGCCGTCCAGGCCCACAGAAAGGCCAGCCCGGAGGCGCCGGCGAACAGAAGCGCGTCGTACCACGGCACGCGGTCCAGCGCGTGCCCGCGGCGCAGCGGGTAGACGACGAAGGCCAGCGGCAGCAAGACCGCCAGCAGCCCCCAGAAGTATTCCGTGTCGAGCAACGTCACGTCGGCGAAGAAGCGCAACGTGAACTGCTGGTTGAAGCACAGCGCCATGGCGACGACCGCCCAGGCCAGCAGCAGCGCCCGCCAGCCGGCGGCCAGGCGCCGCGTGGATGCACTGCCGCTGCCCGCCTCGCCATCGGCGGGTGCGGCGGCCCGCGCGTCGCTCACTCGAAGATGGGATCGAGGCCGGCGCCGGTGAGTGCGGCCTTGCGCTTGGCCATCCAGGCCTTGTAGAAGGCGTCCTTGTCTTCCGGCGGCGAGGCCTTGGTGAAGTCGGCCCAGGCGGTCAGCAGCACGTTCTGGCGCTTGAGCAGCGCATCGTTGTGCGCCTGCGCCGCGGCCGTCCAGACGCCCGCCTCCTTCAGTGCGCGCACGGCCCCTTCGTGGTAGGGCAGCACCCAGGCCAGGTTCTGGCGCTTGAGCTCCAGGCCGTCCGCACCCGGGGCGCCGTCCTTGTAGTCGGCGTAGTTGACGATCATCGCCTTCGTGATGCTGTGGATCAGGTCGGCCGGCTGCGACGCGTAGGCCATGAAGATCGGGTAGGGATAGGCCGGCATCTCGATCGCGTTGGCCTTGCTCAGGCCGCCGGCGCCGCACTCGGCCTTGTGCGGATAGAAAAAGGGCCCGACCTTGCGCACGCGTGCCCAGGCGGCCGTGTCGGCGGCCGGCGCCGGCGGCCACACGAGCCCGCGCGGCGACGCATCGACCTCGCGCGCCTGGCCCGAGATCGTCGACGCGAAGGCGGCATCGACCTCGTTGTTGACCATGCCCTTCCACATCGCGCCGTAGCTCGAGAACTCGACGATGCGGACATCGTCGCGCGTCAGTGCGCCATAGGCCAGCACCGCGAGCGCGTTCTGGTTCAGCGCCGGCGAGCCGACCACGAAACCGACACGCTTGCCCCGCAGGTCCTTGATGTCCTTGACGCCGGTGTCCTTCGCCACCCCCAGTGTCAGGCCGTTGCACGACGTGGAGGCGAGCATCAGTTGCAGCGCCTGCGGCCCCCAATCCTTGGCGCCGAACTCGAACACGCCCTCTTGTGCAAAGTAGCCGCCGATGCCCATCGCCGAGGTCTGCGCGCGGCCGGCCTTCAGCGGCGACAGGCGGGCGATGTCGTTGCCGCCCGGCAGCACACGCAGGTCGCTGCCATGGCGATCCTTGAGCATCTTGCCGATGGCCACCGCCATGTTGAAGCCCGATGAGCCGGTGTCGTAGGCCGTCATCGTCAGCGAAGCAGGCAGTTTGATCTCCTGCGCATGCAGGACGGCGCCGAACGACAGCAGCGACGCAGCCGCGAGCAGGCGCGCCGCGGCCAGGCGGCGCGAACGCAGGACCGAGCGGGGTGCGAGGTTGAACATCTGCTTGTCTCCTTCGATAGGGTTGTGGTCCGCCGGCGGGGCCGACGCCGATCAGCCCCTGCAACGACCGGGTGAAGGGCTGTCGCTCGACTCTCTGTGGCCCGCACGATACATCCGAGTTCGGCGCGCGCATGGACGGGAAAGCCCCCAATCAGGGCGCGCGAGCACCTCCGCATGGGTGCTCGGGCGTGAATGAAGGACATCCGCGCGCATCAGGAAGATGAACGCGTCATGGTCCGCGTCGCGGGTTCGAAGTGACGCGGTCACCGTAACGGTCGGTTGCGACGCGCCGGAGCCTTCGCTCCACAATCAAGTCGCCCGGGCTCGTGTCGAGATGAGACGTTGCGCACGCTGATCGATTCCTTCAAGACACTGTTCGGTCCCGGCGTCACGGCGCGGCAGCGCATGCGGCTCGTGCTGCGCGGCACGGCGGCGACCGCCGTGGCCATCGTGCTGCTGGGGGCTGGTTATGCGATCGCGCTGATTCCCTTCACGCCCGCGGTCGACAACGTGCTCAAGGCGCGCAGCGAGCGCCCGAGCGTGCTGCTGGCGGCCGACGGCTCGGTGCTCGCGACCTTCCGGCGCTCCAACCGCGAATGGCTCGGGCTCGATCGCATTCCGCAGCACGTGATCGATGCGTTGATCGCCACCGAGGACCACCGCTTCTGGGAACACCCCGGTGTCGATTGGCGGCGCACGCTGGCTTCGGTCTTCATCACGCTCGGCGGCGAGCGCCAGGGTGGCTCCACGCTGACGCAACAGCTCGCTCGCAACTTCTTCCCCGAGGAGATCGGGCGCGCCCCGACGGCCACGCGCAAGCTCAAGGAGATGATCACTGCGATCAAGCTCGAGCACCGCTATTCCAAGCGCGAGATCCTCGAGAGCTATCTCAACACCGTCTCGTTCCACTACAACGCGTTCGGCATCGAGATGGCGGCCCGCACCTACTTCAACAAGCCGGCGCGCGAGCTCACGGTGGCCGAAGGCGCCACGCTGGTCGGCCTGCTCAAGGGCACGCGCCTGTACAACCCGGTGTCCAACCCCGAGCGGGCCAGAGAGCGCCGCAACCTCGTGCTGGCGCAGATGGTCAAGCGCGGCAAGTTGAACCAGACGGCGTATGCACAGCTGAGTCGCCGCCCGCTGCGCCTGGAGTTCGTGCGCCAGGATCTGCAGCCCGGCCCGGCGCCGCACTTTGCCGACGCGGTGCGGCGCTGGCTGGCGGGCTGGAGCGAGCCGCTCGGCTATGACCTCTATGCCGACGGCCTGATCGTGCACTCGACGATCGACGTGCGGCTGCAGCGCCTGGCCAATCTCGCCGTGCAGCGCCGCCTCGACGCGCTGCAGGCCGTGGCCGACGTCGAGTGGGGGCGCGCCAGCGCCAAGCTGCTGTCGACGCGCACCGAGGCCTACCAGCAGGCGCGCCGCAGGATCGAGCCGTTCGCGCACTTCTGGTCCACGCAGGCCGAGCTGGTGCAGGCCTTCGTGCGCGAGTCGCCCGAGTACGCGCGCCTGCTCGATGCCGGACAGCCAAAGGACGAAGCCTTCGCGCGCTTGCGCGCCGATGCTGCGTTCATGGCCGCACTGCGCGAGCGCAAGACGCGGCTCGAAGCCGGCCTGGTGGCGATCGATCCGCGCAGCGGCCACGTGCGCGCCTGGGTCGGCAGCCGCGACTTCGCCACCGACAGCTTCGATCACGTGCAGCAGGCGCGCCGCCAGCCGGGCTCGACCTTCAAGCCGTTCGTCTACGGCGCGGCGCTCGAAGCCGGCATGGATCCGCAGCGCGAGTTCCGCAACGGCCCGGTGGCGATCCGCTTGCCCAACGGCACGGTGTGGAAGCCCACCGACGCAGGCGAGAGCGGCGGCCGTGCCACCTTGGAGGACGGCCTGGTCCATTCGCGCAACACCATCACCGCGCAGGTCATGCAGGAGATCGGTGCGCCGGCCGTCGTGGCCTTTGCTCAGCGTCTGGGCGTGCGCGACAGCAAGCTCGATGCGGTGCCGTCGCTCGCGCTGGGCACCAGCGGCGTGACGCTGCTCGAGATGACCAGCGCCTACGGCAGCATCGCCGCGCTCGGCGAATACCGCGCGCCGCTGATGGTGACGCGGGTCACCGACGCCAAGGGCAAGCTGTTCGCGCAGTTCGCGCCGCAGCAGCCCGCGCCCGAGCGCGTGCTGCAGACCGACACCGCCGTGGCGCTGATCGACATGCTGCGGGCCGCGGTCGAGCGCGGCACCGGGCGCGGCATCCGAGATGCACACGGCATCCAGGCCGACGTGGCCGGCAAGACTGGCACCACGCAGAACAACGCCGACGGTTGGTTCGTGCTGATGCATCCGCAGCTCGTCGCCGGCGCGTGGGTCGGCTTCAACGACCCGCGCGTCACGCTGCGCAGCGACCACTGGGGACAAGGCGCGCACAACGCGCTGCACGTGGTGGGCGACTTCACGCAGCGCGCGCTCGCGGAACGCGCCATCGACGCGCAGGCGGAGTTCCCGAACCGGCTCGGCGCGGGCGTTCAAGCGGCCGTGCGCAGCGTGGGAGAGGCGATCCGGCGCTTCTTCGGCTGGGGCGATCGGTAGCGCTTCAGGCGTTCCGGAAAAGACAATAGGTCAAGAGCAAAGCTCGCCGGTTAGCCCTGCCGACAGGGCGAACGACCATCGTCGACGCATCGATTCGCCTGTCGGTTCATGCCAATGGGCGAATCGGCCAATGGGTGGAGCCATTTTGGCCATTGTTCGCCCGCGACTCGCTCCCGAACACTGAAGGCGGCGAAAGAGCCCTCTTGCGAGCTCGCCGACACCGCGCGCACGGTGGCAGGCAGCGCAAAGGGCAACGACCAGGGAAAACACCATGCATCGACCCACCCTCCGGCGCGCCGTCTCGCGCGCCGCCTCACTGTTGGCCGCGATGGCCTGCGGCCATTCGAGATGGGCGTCGACACGAAGGGCCTCGACCCATGGTTCTGAAGACCGCGCTGCGCACGAGCAATGCCGAAAGCCGAAGTTGGAGCTGCTCTGATGACCTCTCGCCTACCCTCGCCGCTGGACAGGCTGCGCCTGCCGGTGATCGCCTCGCCGCTGTTCATCATCAGCGTGCCGCAGCTCGTGATTGCACAGTGCAAAGCCGGCATCGTCGGCTCGATGCCAGCCCTCAACGCGCGCCCGGCCTCGCAGCTGGACGAGTGGCTGGCCGAGATCACCGAGACGCTGGCCGCGCACGACCGCGCGCATCCCGAGGCGCCGGCCGCGCCGTTTGCCATCAACCAGATCGTGCACCGGAGCAATGATCGGCTGGACCACGACATGGCGGTGTGCGAGCGCCACCGCGTGCCGCTGATCATCACCTCGCTCGGTGCGCGCAGCGAGCTGAACGACGCGGTGCACGGCTGGGGCGGCCTGGTGCTGCACGATGTGATCGACGACCGCTTCGCGCGCAAGGCGATCGACAAGGGCGCCGACGGGTTGATCGCGGTGGCCAGCGGTGCCGGCGGGCATGCGGGCACGACCAGCGCGTTTGCGCTGGTGCCCGAGATCCGTCGCTGGTTCGACGGGCCTCTGGCGCTGTCCGGCGCCATTGCCACCGGCGACGCGGTGCTCGCCGCCCAGGCGTTGGGCGCCGATTTCGCCTACATCGGCTCGGCCTTCATCGCCACCGACGAGGCGCGCGCCGCCCAGGACTACAAGGAGATGATCGTCGACTGCACCAGCGCCGACATCGTCTATTCCAACTTGTTCACCGGCGTCCACGGCAACTACCTGAAGCCGTCGATCCGCAGGGCCGGGCTCGACCCGGACCTGCTCGCCTCGAGCGAACCCTCGGCGATGAACTTCGGCAGCAACCGCGTGAAGCCGTGGAAGGACGTCTGGGGCTGCGGCCAAGGCATCGGTGCGATCTCGGTGGTGCAACCGACTGCCGAGTTGGTGGCGCGTCTGCAGCGGGAGTACGCCGTGGCACGGGCACGCGTGGCGGGCACCCGCGCGTTTGTGCCAATCCCGATGGCCGATTCGGCCATCGCCACCGAAGTCCCAGTCGACCACCATCGATCAGATGCCCGCCACGAGAACGACGCAGCGGAGACAACCGTTGAGCTTCAAGACACCGTTCGGCTCAGTCGGTGATGCGCCAGGCCATGGTCGCTGAACGTTCGACCGGCGCCGACCCGCTGCTGCGGATCGAGGGCGTCTGCGTGCGTTTCGGCGGCATCGTCGCGCTGGACGGCGTGTCGTTCGACGTGCGCCGTGGCGAAATCTGCGGCCTCATCGGTCCGAACGGCGCCGGCAAGAGCACGCTGTTCAACGTGATCTCGCGCCTGTACGCGGCGCAGGCTGGGCGCATCGGTTTCGACGGGTTCGACCTGACGCGGCTGGCCCGCGACCGCATGGCGGCACTCGGCATCGGCCGCACCTTCCAGAACCTGGCGCTGTTCCGCAGCATGACCGTTCTCGAGAACGTGCTGGTCGGCTGCCACGCCCGCCACCACGCCGGCTTTCTGCGCAACGCGCTGCGTCTGCCCGGCAGCCGGCGCATCGAGGAAGCGGCGCAGGCGCAGGCGCACGAGCTGGTCGAGTTCCTCGGGCTGATGCGTTTCGCGCACCGCCTGGTCGCCGATCTGCCTTTCGGCACGCAGAAGCGTGTGGAGTTGGCGCGCGCGCTCGCGTGCCAGCCGAAGCTCCTGCTGCTCGACGAGCCGGCTTGCGGCTTGAACCACGAGGAGCTGCAGGGCCTCGGTGATCTGGTGCGCCGGCTGCGTGACCGGCGCGGCATCACGGTGCTGCTGGTCGAGCACAACATGGGCCTGGTGATGGGCCTGTCGGACAAGGTCGTCGCGCTGAATTTCGGACGTCGAATCGCCGAGGGCACGCCGACCGAGGTGCAGGCGCATCCGGACGTGATCGCGGCCTACCTGGGCAGTGACGCGACGGAGGCTGCGGCGTGAGCGCGCCGGGCCGCTCCCAAGCGCTCACCCCGGAGCGCGCAGCGCGCAGGGTCGTCCGATGACGGCTCTGCTGCAAGTGCGCAGCCTCGGCGCGGCCTACGGCGGCACGCGCGTGCTGCACGACATCGACCTCGACGTCGAGCAGGGCCGGATCGTCGCGCTGCTGGGCGCCAACGGCGCCGGCAAGACCAGCACGCTGCGCGCGATCTGCCAGTTGATGGTCAGTACCAGCGGCAGCATCAGCCTCGCCGGCGAACGCCTCGACGGCTGGCGCACCGAGCGCATCGCGAAGGCCGGCATCGGCCACGTGCCGGACGGTCGTGGCACCTTCCTCGGCCTCACCACCGAGGAGAACCTGCGGCTGGGCGGACACGCCCGAAACAACCGCGCCAGTCTGGCCGATGACCTGCGCCGCATCTACGGTTACTTCCCGCGCCTGCAGGAGCGACGTCATCAGCAGGCCGGCACCCTCTCGGGCGGCGAGCAACAAATGCTGGCGATCGGCCGCGCGCTGATGGGCCGCCCCCGCCTGCTGCTGCTGGACGAACCCTCGTTCGGGCTCGCGCCGCTGGTGGTGCGCGACATCTTTTCGATCATGCGGCGCATCAATCGCGAGGAACGAGCGTCCATCCTGCTGGTGGAGCAGAACGCGCGCCTCGCGCTGGACCTGGCCGACCAGGCTTATCTGATGGAGACCGGCCGCATCGTGCTGTCCGGCACCTCCGACGAAGTGCGCGGCAACGACATCGTGCGCCGCGTCTACCTGGGCGGCTGACCCCGGGACGACCGGAAAACACATGGACGCCTTCATCCACCAGCTGCTCGCCGGCCTTGCGACCGGCGGCATCTACGCGAGTCTGGCGCTGGCGCTGGTGATGATCTACCAGTCGACGCACCACATCAATTTCGCGCAGGGCGAGATGGCGATGTTCTCGACCTTCCTCGCGTGGGCGCTGCTGCAGTCGGGCATGCCGTACTGGGTGGCATTCGGCCTCACGACGGCACTGTCCTTCGTGCTGGCGGCGGCCGTGGAGTTTGCGGTGATCCGGCCGATGCACGACAAGCCGGTGCTCGCGATCGTCGTCATCTTTGTCGGGCTGCTGGTCATCTTCCACAGCCTCGCAGGCCTGTTGTTCGGCCACACGATCCGCCAGTTCCCGAGCCCGTTCCCGCCGGACGCGTGGTACGGCAGCAAGCTGATGTCGGCGCACGACGTCGGCGCGATCGGCGTGACCTTCGTGATGGTGCTGCTGCTGTTCGCCTTTTTCCGCTGGACGCCACTGGGCCTGGCGATGCGAGCGGCGGCGCAGAACCCGGTCTCGTCGCGCCTCATCGGCATCGATGTCGGCCGCATGCTGATGCTGGGCTGGGGCCTGGCCGGCGCGATCGGCGCGGTTGCAGGCATGCTGGTCGCGCCGCTGGTCTTCCTCGATCCGCATCTGATGAGCGGCGTGCTGCTGTACGCGTTCGCCGGCGCGCTGGTGGGCGGCATCAACAACCCCATCGGTGCCATCGTCGGCGGCTTTCTGGTCGGCGTGCTCGAGAACCTGCTCGGCACCTACGTCGTCGGCACTGACCTGAAGCTGTCGGTCGCGCTGGTGCTGATCGTCGGCGTGCTGGTGGTGAAACCGTCCGGCCTGCTCGGCCGCGCGATCGTCACGCGAGTATGAGTGCCGTCGCGACGCCCCCTGCCCGCGCGCGCGCCGAGCCGAAGGTCGCGTTCGGCCAGGCTTGGCCATGGCTCACTTGCCTGGTGCTGCTGGCCTTCGGCGCCGCGTTCGTGCTCAAGGGCTATCAGCTGTTCCAGGCGACCATGGTGCTGTCCTACGCCATCGCGGTGCTGGGACTCAACATGCTGACCGGCTACAACGGCCAGATCTCGCTCGGCCACGGCGCGTTCTATGCGATCGGCGCCTACACCACCGGAATCCTGATGGCGCATCTCTCGGTGCCGTACTGGCTGACCGTTCCCGCCGCCGGTGCCGTGTGCCTCGCCGCCGGCTATCTGTTCGGCCGGCCGGCATTGAAGCTCGAGGGCCTCTATCTCGCGCTGGCGACCTTCGCGCTGGCCGTCGCACTGCCGCAGGTGCTGAAGAACCCGCGGCTCGGCCAATGGACCGGCGGCGTGCAGGGCCTGGTGCTCGACAAGCCCAGCGCACCGTTCGGCCTGCCGTTGGACGAAGACCAGTGGATCTACCTGTTCGCGCTCGCGGTGTCGGTGCTGATGTTCATCGTTGCCCACAACCTGCTGGGCAGCGGCAGCGGGCGCGCAATGCGTGCGATCCGCGATCACGCGCTGGCGTCGGAAGCCATGGGCGTGAACAACCGTCACTACAAGTCGATGACCTTCGGGGTGTCCGCGGCTTACACCGGCGTCGGCGGCGCGCTGTCGGCGATCGCGGTGCAGTTCGTAGCGCCGGATTCGTTCTCGCTGTTCCTGTCGATCTCGCTGCTGGTCGCGAGCGTCGTCGGCGGCGTGGCCACCGTCTTGGGTGCACTCTGGGGTGCGGCTTTCATCATGTTCGCGCCCACGCTCGCCGAGCAAATCTCGAAGGATGCACCGTGGGCCATTTACGGCCTGGTGCTGATCGCGTTCATGTTCCTGATGCCGGGCGGAGTGGTTGGCCTTCTGCGCCGCCTGCGCGAGCGCTTCACCCGTCCACGCCCATGAGCCGCCGGGCCGCTCCCAAGGCGAATACCGGAGGCCGCAGGCCGGAGGATGCCCAATGAGCCACCGAAGGAGACCACTGATGCAGATGCAACGCCGCCGCCTGATGCTGGGAACACTTGCCGCGAGTGCGCTGGCGCATGCCACGCAGGCATGGGCACAGAAGAAGTACGACCCGGGCGCCAGCGACACCGAGATCGTGCTCGGCATGCCGATGCCGCTGTCCGGCCCGGTATCGGGCTTCGCGATCATCGGCAAGGTGGCCGAGGCCTACTTCAAGAAGCTCAACGGTGAAGGCGGCATCAACGGCCGCAAGGTGAGGATCATCACCTACGACGACCAGTACTCGCCGCCGAAGATGATGGAGGTGGTGCGCCGCATGGTTGAGCAGGACCAGGTCCTGGCCGTGTTCAGCAGCATCGGCACCGGCGCCAACATCGCGGTGCAGCGCTACATGAACGCAAAGAAGGTGCCGCAGCTGCTGCTGCAAAGCGGCGCCAGCCACTTCGACGACGCGCAGAAGAACCCCTGGACGACGCCGCTGCTCGGCAGCTACAAGGGCGAGGGCCGCGTCTTCGCGCGCCACATCCTCGAACACGTGAAGGAGCCGAAGATCGGCGTGCTCTACCAGAACGACGACCTCGGGCGCGAGGTGCTGCATGGACTGGAGCAGGGCCTGGGGCCGAAGGCGTCGGCCATCGTCGCGAAGGCGAGCTTCGAGGTCACCGATCCGACCGTCGATTCGCAGATCGTGCAGCTGCGCTCGGCCGGCGCCAACGTGCTCGTCACCGGGGCCACGGCGCGCACCGTGGCGCAGGCGCTGCGCAAAGCGGCCGAGATCGGCTGGACGCCCGAGCGCTACGTCAACATCGCCGGTTCGTCGGTGAAGATGGCGCTGGAGCCGGCCGGCGCGGAGAGGTCCAAAGGCACGATCACGCTCGCGTTCTACAAGGAGCCCGCCTCGAAGAAATGGGCCGGCGATCCCGAGATGGTGCGCTACAAGGATCTCCTGAAGACCCACGCGCCCGACGTGGACCCGATGAACAACTCAGGTGCGTCGGGCTACATCGCCGCGCAGCTGATGGCCCATGTGCTGCGCGAGTGCGGCAACGAGCTCACGCGCGAGAACGTGCGCCGCATCGCCAGCAACCTGAAGAGCCCCAGGGTCGAGTTGTTGCTGCCCGGCATCGTCGTTGCCAACAGTGCGGCCGACCTGCACGCGGTCGCTGCGATGCAGCCGATGCGCTACAACGGCGTCGACCTTGATCCGATCGGCCCGGTGCTGGCGCTGAAGTAGCTGGGGCGTGTGGCGAAACTCGAGGCTTCCAGGCCACGACGTCGACTGCTCTTCCTCTACTCGAAGTCGCGGTACCGACCCGAAGCGGACGGCCCGCCTCTGCAAAGCGGTCGTTCGTCCGCCGCATCTACCCGCCTGGCGCAGCTGCACTGTTGGCATTCCTGGCTGCACACCCATGAATGACGCATTCGGATTGCAGCGCATCGGATGGGCTGCTTGTCACGTCGACGCACGGAAGCGACCGGGTGACGTGCCGACGTGCCGCGCGAAGGTGCGCGTGAGCTGGCTCTGGTCACAGAAGCCGCACTGCACCGCCACGTCGGCCAGGGGCAGGCCCTGGCGAATCAACACCTTCGCCTGCTCGACCCGACGGTGCAGCAGGTACTGGTGAGCCGATCGCCCGGTGGCCTCGCGGAAGGCCCGTGTGAACTGGCGAACGCCCAGCCCGGCCGCTTCGGCCAGCTCCTGCAGTGAGATGGGCGAAGCGAATCGCGCCTCGATGAAATCGATCGCACGGTTGCGCGCCTGTGCCGACAGACGATCGGTCGCTGCGGGTGTCGCCGGCGCCGCAAGAGAGGCAACCAACGCCGCGATCAGCGAGTCGCCGACGAGCGGGCCGGCGGGACTGCCCTGAGCGAGATCGGCCTGCAAAGCGTCGAAGATGAGGTCGAGCAAGGGCGACTGCAGGGGTGCATCTTGTCCGGCGCGCGCGAGCAGCCGATCGTCGCCGAGCACGGCCGCGACCCGCCCGGGAGCGACGAACAAGAACTGCGAGCGGCCGCCGTTGCGCCACTGAAAACGCTGTTCATCGCCCGAACGCCACACCGAGATGCCGACCCGCACGTCTTGCCACGTGCGTCGACCGAGCGGCCGGCGCCCCTCGCGGTGAAGGCCGCGCTGCAAGCAATAGCGCTCGTGTCCGTGATCGACGACGCCCTCGTCGGCGCCCAGGATGTCCGTGAAGTAGGCGCCCTGCCACCCCACGCGGCTGCTGTCGAGCAGGAACCGCGGCATGACGGAAACGTTGTACAGGCCGTATGGACCGGGAAGGGGAGCGATGAGCATGGCGTCGGCAAAGGCTCGGCCATCGTAGGTGCAGTGAGCAGCATCTCGCATCGGTGGAACTGCCATTCCCTTTGCTTGGGGCGCGAGTGAAGGGCTCGGCAGAGGCCGACTCGCCCCATCCCGATCGGACAACGACGTCCCGTTTCGCCAAGACGGATCGTGACACCCACCCTAGATTCACCCCCCGGCGGGTCTCGCTCCGCCGTCGCGATCACAGTCCCGAGGAGGTAGAACACTTGATGCCCGCCGACCACCCTGCACACCGGCTGCGCCTGCAGCTAATCGGCCTGCTGATCGTCGCCTGCGGCGTGCTGTTGGCGCACTTCGTCCAGACCGCCGGCGGCATCCGCATCCAGGATGTGCGCTTCACCGGCAGCAACGGCACGCCGATGAGTGGCCATCTGTACGTGCCGCCGGGCGCCACCGCGAAGACACCGGCGCCGGGCGTCCTCGCAGTGCATGGCTACTTCAATTCGCGCGAGGCGCAGAGCGGCTTCGCCATCGAGTTCGCGCGGCGCGGCTACGTGGTGCTGGCGCTCGATCAGACCGGCCACGGCTACAGCGCGCCACCGGCGTTCGCCAATGCGTTCGGCGGCATCGATGGCCTCAAGTACCTGCGCAGCCTCGACATCGTCGACAAGGACAACGTGGGGTTGGAGGGTCACAGCATGGGCGGCTGGACGGTTGTCAACGCCGCCGCCGCGATGCCCGATGCCTACAAGGCGCTGGTGCTCGAAGGATCGAGCACCGGCAAGCCATTCGCGCCGGAGGGCTCGCCGCAGTTCCCGCGCAACCTGGCGCTGGTGTTCAGCCGCTACGACGAGTTCCCGGGAATCATGTGGCAGGTGCCGACGGCGGCCGATGTCGCGAGCAGCAAGAAGCTGCAGGCGGTGTTCGGCGCCAACGGCGCGATCGAACCCGGCCGTGTCTACGGCTCGCTCGAAGCGGGGACTGCGCGCGTGCTGCACACGCCCGCCATCACGCACCCGATGGACCACATCTCGCCGACGGCGATCGGGCACAGCATCGACTGGTTCCAGCGCACGCTGCGCGGCGGCACGCCGCGGCCGGCCAACGACCAGACGTGGTACTGGAAGGAGACGGGCACCTTCGTCGCGCTGATCGGCCTGGCCGTCTTCGTGCTCGGCGTCTTCGATGGGCTGTTGCGGCTGCCGGCCTTCGCATCGCTGCGAGCCGACGTGCCCGCGGCCGGCGCGGCGCCGCGCGGCCCGCGCTGGTGGGGCACGCTGGTGTTCGGCGCCCTCGTGCCCGCGCTGACGTTCCTGCCGCTAGCCCGACTCGGCGGCGCGCTGCTGCCGGCCTCGCCGTGGCTGCCGCAGCTCTTCACCAACGAGATCGCTTTCTGGGCGCTCTGCAACGCGGTGATCATCCTCGCGGCCTCGCGGTTGACCGGCTCGATGGGCGGCCCGCTGTTGCGCCAACCGCTGCGCACGCTGGGCATCGCGGCGGCCACGGTGGCGATCGCCTACGCGCTGGTCGCCACGGTGCAGTTCATATTCAACCTCGACTTCCGCATCTGGTTCATCGCGTTCAAGCCGATGAGTCGCTGGCAGGCGACGGCGTTCCCGGTCTATCTGATCGTGTTCGCCGTATTCTTCACGATCGCGCTGCGTTCGCTGCACAGCGCGCTGACGCCGGCGGTGACGAGCGTCGGCGGGCAGTACCTGGTGTCGATCGCGGCGCTGGCGGGCGGCTTCGTCGTCTTCCTCGTGGTGCAGTACGGTCTGATGCTGGCCACACACCACATGCTCGAGTTCCACATGTTCGACGCACTGCGCACGATCATCTCGATCAACTTCGTGCCGCTGATGAGCTTCGTGGCCGTGGTGTCGACCTTTTCCTATCGGCGCACCGGCAACCACCTGCCCGGCGCGCTGATCAGCGCGGCCTTCGTCGCCTGGTACGTGGTGGTGGGACAGGCGACGCAGGCGGCTTGAACGGGCGGCGCGCACTGGTGAGTGCGGCCCGAGCGCGACCTGCAGCACTGCGCTGCGCCCTTCGCTGCGCACCGCGTCGCAGGCGCGCACCGCGGCCGCGTCGTGCTGCCTCTGAGCGTGTCGCGCGACGTGGCGCTGGTCACCAAGCAGGGCCGCTCGCTAGCGCCCGCAGCGCAGCGGCTGTCGGACGTGCTCGTGGATGAGCGCAAGGACTGAGCTGGATGCCGCCGCCCAGTTCGCATTCAGGCCACCATGGCGCGCTCGAGCGCCTTCAGCACATCGGTTGGCAGCGGCAGGGGATTGGGTGCCAAGCGGCGCGACACGCGCGATCGATAGGTCGCCGGAAACCCGCCACTCGCACAAGCTCAACGACCTGAGTTCCGAGCGCATCAGGAAGGTCTCTCATGGCCGGCAGCGCGAGGTCCCGAGGTTCGCAGATAGCTGCCCATGGCCGGCCTTCGCATCGAGAGTCAGCTTCCTGGCGCGGCTGCGTACTCACGCTGCCGGAAACGAGCCGTCGTTCACCCTGCTGCCGGCAAGCCGCCGTTCAGCCCGCTTCGGCGGGACCGACGACCTCGCCAATACCCAATACGCTGTGCGTGTGGTTGGTGCTTCCGATGCAGCGCCTGCTCGCCGAGGAGCGCACTCGACCCGATACCGATAAGCTCCCTCGTGATGACGGAGTTGCGCATGTCCGAACGCCTCTTCCTTCGACTGCCGGACGACCCGCCGTGCGCCCTTGGGACCACCGTCCCGGCAAAGACCTTGCGAGCGTTCGATGTGCCTCCCGCGCTGAGGACGGCGGTGGCTCACGCAACCGCTTACGAAGAACGGTTCGCGCAAGGAAAGGAGGTCGTTGAGCGCGTTCTTCCCGATGGAGCATCGCGCCTGCTCATCGTGCTGCAGAGCGGCTCGGCGTCCATTCACATTGCCGGCGCCAGAGCGAGTCCCGTCGTGTTGACGATGCGCGGGCACATGCACGGGCTCTCGGTCACGCTGCAACCGGGGGCCACTCTCGGACTGTTCGGCGTGCCAGCTGACGAGTTGGCCGGTCGCACCCTGCCCTGGGATGACATCGCCGACAAGGCGCACCGCCACTTGCCGGATCAACTGGCCATGGCAGCCGACGACGTCGCACGCGTCAACCTTGTCCTGCAGTCACTGCGCGCAATGCGCAGGCAGACTGAAACCAGTTCCTTTCGTTTGGCGGAGTACGCGGCGAGCGCCTTGCGCGCCAGTGCCGGCGGCATCTCCATCCGGGCACTGGCGGACAAGATGAGCTTGAGCGAGCGGCGCCTGCAGCAGGTGTTCGCTGCGCAACTTGGTTTGGCGCCCAGCGTATGGCGCCGCCTGCAACGCCTACATGGAACGTTGCGTCTGTTGCGGACGGCCGAGACGCCGCAATGGGCCCAACTGGCGCTTCGCGCCGGCTACTACGACCAGTCCCACTTGATCAACGAGTTCCGCGCCCTGTGCGGCCTGACGCCGCAGCAGTTCATGCGGCGTGTCGTTTCGGATTCTTCCAATACTGCGATCGGCGCAAAGGGTTAAGGTGCTTGGATTCGAGGAACCACTCTGACCGACCCGATGAAGAGCCTGCAAGACTGCATTGCCGTCGTCACCGGCGCCAGCCGTGGCGCGGGCCGTGGCTGTGCCATCGAACTGGGTGCAGCCGGCGCCACGGTGTACGTCACCGGACGCAGCCGGCGCAATCGGCCTGCGCCCGGCTATGAGCGGATCCTGGCGCTGTCGCGTCTAGACCGGGTACCGGGCAGCATTGACGAGACTGCCGAAGAAGTGACGCGCGCCGGTGGCTGCGGCATTGCCGTCGCCTGTGACCATACCGATGAAGAGCAGGTCAAGGCGCTTTTCGATCGCGTGCAGCACGAACGCGGTCGTCTGGACCTTCTGGTCAACAACGCTTGGGGTGGACACGAGACGTTCGATGGGGTCTTCCAGGCGCCGTTCTGGGAGCGGCCAATGGCCCATTGGGACGCGATGTTCGACCGCGGCGTGCGCAACCACCTTCTCTCCAGCAGACTGGCCGCGCCAATGTTCGTCGGCCAGCGCCGTGGACTGATCGCGACCACCACGTTTTGGGACCGCGATCGTTTCATGCAGGGCAACTTGTTCTACGACCTCGCAAAGGCCGCGATGACGCGCCTTGCCTTCGGCATGGCGCAGGAGCTCAGGCCGCACGGCGTGGCCTCGGTGGCGGTGTCCCCGGGCTGGATGCGCACGGAGTTCGTCCTGGCCGGCCACCAGACCGACGAGAGCCGCTGGCAGGAGCGGCCGGCGCTCGCACGGACGGAGTCGCCGCGCTACCTGGGGCGCGCAGTCGTGGCCTTGGCCGGCGATCCCACGGTGTTGGAGCGCAGCGGCCAGGTGCTGCGCGTGGGTGATCTGGCGCGCATTTACGGCTTCACCGACATCGATGGTCGAGTGGTCCCACCCTTTGAACTGGACGCATCATGATTGCTGTCGTCTGCGCACGGGAGCAGAGCTTGGCGGTAAGCGAGTTCCGGCGTGTTCTCATCGAGTCCGGGCTGGGAACGACACGGCCGGTCGATGACGAACCGCGCTTGCGGCAGATGCTTGCCGGCGCGGGCCTGGTCATGACGGCTCGAGCGGCGGACGGCCAGCTGCACGGCGTGGCGCGCTGTCTGAGCGACGGAGCTTGGATCGCCTATCTGGCCGAGCTGGCGGTGTGTAGAAGCGCGCAGGGCCAGCGCGTGGGCCATCGGCTCTTGCAGGCGGTGCGCAACGAACTCGGGCCGCGCGTGACTCTGGTGTTGGCGTCCGTGCCCGACGCGGTAGCCTTTTATGAGAAGGTGGGCATGCCGCGTATGTCGGATGTCTTCTTTTACCGGCGCGAGGCATGAACTGGGTCGAGGCGAAGATCAGCGTCAGAGGAACTGCCTCGCCATCAACCAAGAAGCTGTGAAGAGGTGAGCGCAACGAGCGTAGTTTCCAAACGTCAGGACACCGCGATCAGACTTGAAGGGCGCGTCTCATGGGGGCGGCAGCGGAGGGCCGGCCGAGCCTTCTTTGGTCCGGTGCATCACCGCGTCTTGACCAGGCTGTCCAACAGCATCTGCACCGGATCGATCTGCTGCTGCGGCACCGCGGGCCTGGGAATCTCAAGCGCCCGTTCTATCGCCGCAGCATCCAAGGGCGTCGCTGGGGTCTCACGGAGCACCAGCGCCGGCCAGGCGATGAGCAGCCCCAGCACCAGCACCTGCACGGCAACGAATGGCAGCGCACCGATGTAGATATCGTTGGTGCTGATGCCGGGCATCGTTGCGCCGCTGTCCGGTTCGGTCGTCTTCGACCGGGGCGCAACACCGCGCAAGAAGAATAGCGAGGAGCCGAACGGCGGTGTCATGAACGACGCTTGCAGGTTCACGCCAACCAGGAGGCCAAACCACACCAGGTCGATGCCCAAGTTGTGGGCCACCGGCGCCAACAGGGGCAGCAGCACGAATGCGATCTCGAAGAAATCGAGGAACAGTCCCAGCACGAATATCAGTGCCGTGACGACGATGAGGAAGCCCGTGGCACCGCCGGGCAGTTGGGCAAACAGCTGTTCTACCCAGAGCCGTCCCTCGAGCGCTTGAAAGGAATGGCTGAAGAACGTCGCTCCGATCAGTACGAACATGACCATGCATGACAACTTGCTCGTCTCCAGCAGTGCCTGGGCGGCGTTGCGACGAGTGAGGCGCCTGCGCGCCAGCGCCAGCAACACGGCGCCGATCGCGCCGAGCGCGCCCGCCTCGGTGGGTGTGGCGACGCCGAGGTAGACCGTCCCGAGCACCAGAAAGATCAGAAGCAGGGGTGGCAGCAGCACGAAGGCGACCCGCCGCGACAGCGGCGACAGCCAGTGCAGGCGCAGACCTGCGTCCACCAACGAGAGCAAGTACGCCGAGAGCACGGCACCGCCAAAGCCCACCATGAAGACTTCGTCGGCCGGTGGCGCGAATTCGCGGCCAGCCGCCTGCAGCAGCGTCGGATAACCTTCAACCAGAAGTGCGCCGCCCACGGCGCCCGCGATGGTCAGGACGAGGAGCGAAAGGTAGCCCGCGCTGCCGTCGGCTCGCGCCAGGGTCCTCCGCCGTGCCGGCGAAGAAGGCAGCCACTCGGGATGCCAAACGGCGAGCATCGCCACGAGCAGGGCGTAAAGACCGGTCAGCAGCGCAGCCGGCACGAGCGCCGCTCGATACATGTCGCCGACACTGGTCCCGAGCTGTTCGGCCACCACGATCAGCACCAGGGATGGCGGTACCACCAGCGCCAGCGTGCCCGACGACACGATCACGCCGCAGGCGATGCGAGGGTTGTAGCCGGTGCGCAGCATCACCGGCAGCGAGATCAGACCCATCGAGATGACGGAAGCCGCCACCACGCCGGTCGTCGCACCGAGCAGCGCGCCCACGGCCACGACCGCGAGCGCCAGACCTCCGTGTATGGCACCAAACACTTGGCCTACGGTTTCCAGCAAGTCCTCGGCCATGCCCGAGCGCTGCAGCACGAGGCCCATGAAGGTGAAGAACGGGATGGCCAGCAACAGCTCGCTCGAAACGATGCTGAACACGCGCAGCGACAAGGCACCCAGCAGCGCCGGCGGCATCACATCGAGCGCCATGCCGGCCAGCGCGAAGGCGACGCCGCACGTCATGAGCGCGAAGACCACGGGCACGCCGGTGAGCAGCAGCACCACCAATCCCGCGAACATGAGCGGCGCCAGATGGGCCGCGATCCAGGTCACGAAGATTTCCCCGCTGTCGCCGGGTCGGCAAAGAACTCCGGCAGGTCTGCTTCAACCACGTTGGGTTTCTCGCGCCGCCCCAGGAGGAAGCCGGCGCGCTTGATCACCTCGGAGAGGGCCTGCAGGCCCAGCAGCCCGAAGCCCAGCGGAATGCACGTCAACACGGGCCAAAGCAGTGGACCGCTGGGGTGCCAAGACGTCTCGCCGATGCGCCACGATTGCAGTGCCAGCAAGCCGCCCAAGTAGACCAGCAGGACGCAAACGGGCAGCACGACCAGCAGCATCACGGCGCCGTCAAGCCAGGCTCGCACTCGGGGCCCGAAGCGCTGTGAAAGCACGTCGACACGCACATGCTCGTCGACCAGCAATACGTATCCTCCCGCGCACAGGAAGGCCGCGCCATACAGGTGCCACTGTCCCTCCAGCCAGAAGTTGGATGCGAGGCCGAAGAACTTGCGCATCACAGCGTTGCCAGCACTGACGACAATGGAGCCGAGGATCAGCCATAAAGTGGCGCGGCCAATGACGCGATTCAGCGTGTCGACGGCACGTGAAAACGATTCGAGATGGTCCATGACCTGCCTCTTCCGGTGGCGAGGCATCGTATCTGGGGAGCGCGCTGTTGCGTAAGTGCCGGCGGCAGCCAGGCGCTGCTCGGGTGAATCCAGGCCGAGGGCGGCGTCAACCGCGTCAAGGCATTGCTGCAACCACTGACCGACACGCCCAGTCAATAGCCGCACCACGCGTTTCAACGCAACGTCGCGATCGAACGTCTGCTCTCGCTGCGGTCGCGCGTCGGCTAGGGGTCGGCTGGTGAGTTGAGAGGGTGCAGATGCTGTCGGAGGTGTTGGATCGCCGCGACCGATCGCAAACCGTCGCTCAATACGACTTCGGTAGCCCGAGGACGTGTTCAGCCACGTAGCTAAAGACCATGTTGGTGGAGACCGGCGCCACCTGGTACAGGCGCGTCTCGCGAAACTTGCGCTCGATGTCGTACTCGCAGGCAAAGCCGAAGCCGCCGTGCGTCTGCAGGCAGACGTTGGCCGCCTCCCAGCTCGCCTTGGCGGCAAGGTGCTTGGCCATGTTGGCCTGCGCGCCCGCGTTCTGATGCGCGTCGATTCGTTCGCAGGCCTTCCAGCGCATCAGGTTGGCCGCCTCCAGCTCGATGAAGGCCTCGGCAATCGGGAACTGCACGCCCTGGTTCTGGCCGATCTTGCGGTTGAAGACAACGCGCTCGTTTGCGTACGCCGTCGCCCGGTCGATGAACCAGTAGCCGTCGCCGATGCACTCGGCCGCGATCAGCGTGCGCTCGGCGTTGAGGCCGTCGAGCAGCGTCTTGAAGCCATGGCCTTCAGGGCCGAGCAGGTTCTCCTGCGGTATCTCGAGGCCGTCGAAGAACAGCTCGTTGGTTTCGTGGTTGACCATGTTGCGGATCGACCGCACGGTCAGGCCGTTGCCGATGGCCTGCTTCAGGTCGACGAGGAAGCAGCTCAGTCCCTCCGAACGCTTCTGCACCTCGGCCAGCGGCGTGCTGCGCGCCAGCAGGATCATCATGTCGCTGTGCTGGATGCGTGAGATCCACACCTTCTGGCCGTTGATCACCCAGCGGCCGTCTTTCTTGACGGCCATGGTCTTGAGCTGGGTCGTGTCGCTGCCGGTGGTGGGCTCGGTGACGCCCATCGACTGGATGCGCAGTTCGCCGGCTGCGATCTTTGGCAGCAGCTTGCGCTTCTGCGCCTCGCTGCCGCTGCGCACGATGGCGTTCATCACGTACATCTGGCCATGGCACGCGCCGGAGTTGCCGCCGCAGCGGTTGATCTCCTCCATGATGACCGACGCCTCGGCCATCGACAGGCCCGAGCCGCCGTACTCCTGCGGAATCAGCGCCGCCATCCAGCCGGCCTGGGTCAGCGCATCGACGAACGCCTCCGGATAAGCGCGTTGTTCGTCGATGGCGCGGAAGTATGCGTCGGGGTACTGCTTGCACAGCTGCCGCACGGCATCGCGGATGTCCTGGTGGGGATCGTTCTCGGTGTTCACGCTCGGTTCCTCGTTTCAGGCCGGCAAGGTGCTCGCTTGCGCGGCGCGGCGGAACGTGCCCAGCGCGCGCGCCACGACGCGACCCGCGGCGTCGCACGCATCGGCCTGGCAGAAGCACACCGAGCGCCCGCCGCCGGTCACCTGCGCGTGCACCGCGGGTGCGGCATCGCAGGCCGCCAGAAAGAGGACGTGCACGTCCAGCGCCACCGGCTCCGCGCCACCCAGCTGCTCGCGTGCCACGTCGACCATCGCGGCATCGAGCAGCAAGACCGCCTCGGCGCGCCGTGCCGCGTTCATTCAGCGTCGCACCACGTAGCGAAACGAGCCGTGCGACTGCGCGAGCACAACGCCGTCCGGATCGCTCACGCTCGCGCGGCACATCGCCGTGTCGGCGTCGACGGCGAGCACCTCGCCGTCGGCGACGAGACGACCGCGGCCCGGGCGCAGGAACTGGCAGTTCATGTCGAGCGTCACCGCGGTCATGCGGAAGTCGCGTTGCGACACCGCGGCGCTCGCCATCGCCACATCGAGCAGCGTGGCCATGACACCGCCGTGCGTGGTGCCCACCATGTTCTCGAGCTCCGGCTTGGGTTCGAGCACGAAGCGCGCGCGCCCGGCCTCGGAGAACTCGCGCCGCAAGCCGATCAGCCGCGTGAACGGCACGGTGGCGAACACGTGACGCTCGTCGCCGCTCATGCTTTCCAGGCCGCGCGCAACTGCGCCTTCAGCACCTTGCCGGCCGCCGACAACGGCAGCGCATCGGTGAACGCGATGCTGCGCGGACATTTGTAGCCTGCGAGCCGCGTACGGCAGTGGTTGATCAACTGCTCGTGCAACGCCGCGGCGTCATCGACCCCGCCGCGCGGCACGATCACCGCGTGCACCGCCTCGCCCCAGCGCGCGTCGGGCACGCCGATCACCGCTGCATCGTTGACCGATGGGTGGCAACGCAGCGCCGCCTCGACCTCGGCCGGGTAGACGTTCTCGCCGCCGGAGATGACCATGTCCTTCAACCGGTCGGCGATGTAGAGATAGCCGTCGCCATCCATGCGCCCGCCGTCGCCGGTGTGCAGCCAGCCATCGCGCAGCACCTGCGCGGTGGTTTCGGGCTGTTGCCAGTAGCCGCGCATCACCATCGGGCCGCGCACGACGATCTCGCCGACACGCCCGCGCGGCAGCGCGTGGCCCTGCTCGTCGACGATTTCAATCTCCGCGCCGAGCCCGGCGCGGCCCACGGAAGCGACGCGGCCGCCCGCATCGGCGCGATGGTTCTCCGGCAGGTTGATGCACACCGCACCGGCGGTTTCGGTGAGCCCGTAGGCCTGAAAGAACTCGGCGTGCGGCCACACGGCGAGCGCGCGCGCGAGCAGGTCGGGAGGCATCGGCGCGGCGCCGAACGCCAGGCGGGTCAGGTTGCGCACGCGCTCGGGAGCGAAGCCGGGCGCGTCGAGCAACGACTGCAGCATGCTCGGCACGACGATGGTGTCGCTGATGCCGTGTGCCTCGATGGCGGCGATCACCGCGTCGGGCCGGAACTGCGCCATCGTCACCCACGTGCCGCCGACGATGCTCTGGCCGATCAGCCGCCCGAGGCCGGCCACATGGAACAGCGGCGCCACCAGCAGCGTGACGCTGTCGGGCGAGTTCGGCAGCTCGGCGCCGCGCGCCATCGCGGCCGACCAGAAGTTGGCGTGCGACAGCATCACGCCCTTGGAGCGTCCGGTCGTGCCACCGGTGTAGAGGATGGCGGCCAGCGCATCGCCGCCGGTGCGCGTGTCGTCGCGCGGTGCGCAGCGTTGCGCGCGCTCGGCCAGCTCGCCGGTGGACCACACCGTGCACACGTCGCGCAGCGCGCCGGCGCTGACCGCGCATGCCGGGTCGGCGATCAACAGCTTGGCCGAGCAGTCGGCGAGCCCGTCGCGCAACTCGGGCACGCTCCAGCGGATGTTCAGCGGACACGCCACGGCGCCGAGCCACCAGCAGGCGTAAAGCGCGATGACCAGCGCGTCGCTGTTCGGCGCCAGCAGTGCGACGCGGTCGCCGTGGCCGACGCCGTGCGTGCGCAACGCGGCGGCTTGCCGCGCGACGGCGTCGACCAACGGCGCGAAGGCATGCTCACGCAACGATCCGTCGGCGCCGATGTGACGCAGCGCCACCTTTTCGGGATGGCGCTGACGCGCGCGGTGCAGGCCCTGGGTGAGGTACATCGTCGCGCTCCCTTCAGGACCCGTGGCGGGTCGCGGCCCACGCCGCGCCGAAGTCGCGCGGACCGGTCAGCGAGATGCCGCCATCGACCGGCAGCACCACGCCGGTGATGTAGGCGCCGAGCGGCGAGGCCAGCATCATCGCGATGCCGGCGATCTCGTCGACGCGACCGAACCGGCCGAGCGGCACGCGCGCCGCGATGCGCTGGCGTTCGGTGTCGTTGGGCGCCAGCCTGCGAATCCCCTCGGTGCCTTCGATCGGCCCGGGCACGATCGAGTTGACGCGGATGCCGTCGGCGCCCCACTCCAACGCGAGCACACGGGTCAGCATGTCGACGCCGGCTTTGGCGGCACAGACGTGCGCCTGAAACGGCGTTGGCACGAACGCCTGCGATGCCGAGATGCTGATCGCCAGCGCGCCCGGCTTGCGCAGGAACTCGTGCGCCCCGCGCAGCACGTTGAAGCTGCCCAGGAGATCGATGTCGACCACCGTCTTGAAGCCGTTGGCCGACATGCCGAGCGCCGGCGCGAGAAAGTTGCCGGCGGCGCCGGACACCAGCACGTCGATCGCGCCGAACTGTTGATGGGCACGCTGCAGCGCCGCCGACACCGCGGCGGCGTCGCGCACGTCGGCGCTGTGGCCCTCGGCGCGGCCGCCGTGCGCACGCAATTGCGCGAGCGCGGCGTCGAGCCGGTCCTGCGAGCGGCCGAGGATCGACAGCGACGCGCCGTGCGACGCGAACGCGTCGGCGATGCCGAGGTTGATGCCGCTGCTGCCGCCGGCCACGAAGACGTGTCGGCCGTTGAAGTCAAAGGCCGTCATGCCGCTGCCGCCTTGACCATGCCGCGCGCGATCACGATCTGCTGGATCTGGCTCGTGCCTTCGTAGATGCGGAACAGCCGCACGTCGCGGTAGTAGCGTTCGATCCCATGGTCGGCCACGTAGCCGGCACCGCCGTGGATCTGCACCGCACGATCGGCCACGCGGCCGACCATCTCGGAGGCGTAGTACTTGCAGCAGGCCGCTTCGGTCGAGACGTTGTCGCCGGCATCGCGGCGCCGCGCTGCGTCGAGCACCATCGACTTGGCCGCGTAGAGCTCGGTGCGGCTGTCGGCCAGCATCGCCTGCACGAGCTGGAACTCGCAGATCGGCTGGCCGAACTGCTTGCGCTCCATCGCGTAGCGCAGCGTGTCGCGCAGCAGCCGCTCGGCCACGCCCACGCACACCGCCGCGATGTGGATGCGGCCCTTGTCGAGCACCTTCATCGCGGTCTTGAAGCCGCGGCCTTCGACGCCGCCGATGATGTGGGCGGCCGGCACGCGCACGCCGTCGAACATCACATCGCAGGTGTGCGCGCCCTTCTGCCCCATCTTGCGGTCGATGCGGCCCAGCGTGATGCCCGGGCTCTTCGCGTCGACGATGAACGCCGTGATGCCGCCGGCGCCCTTGTCTTCGGCGTTCGTGCGCGCCATCAGCGTGAACACGCCGGCCTCCGGCGCGTTGGTGATGAAGCGCTTGGTGCCGTCGATGACGTAGTGATCGCCGTCGCGGCGCGCGCGCGTGCGGACCGACGCCGCATCCGACCCCGCCTCGGGCTCGGTGAGCGCGAACGATGCAATCAGCTCGCCGCGTGCCAGCGGCGGCAGCCAGCGGTCCTTCTGCTCGGGCGTGCCATCCATCAGGATGCCCTGCGAGCCGATGCCCACCGTGGTGCCGATCAACGAGCGGAACGCCGGTGCGGTCTGGCACAGCTCGATCATCACCAGCGCCTCTTCTTCCATCGTCAGCCCGAGGCCGCCGTACGACTCGGGGATCGTCAGGCCGAACAGGCCGAGCGCCTGCATGTCGCGCACGATGTCAGCGGGTATCGCGTCGGTGTCGGCGACGGTCTCCTCGGCCGGCACCAGGCGCTCGCGCACGAAGCGGCGCACGCTGTCGAGGAGCGCGTTCAGGGTCTCGGGATCGCGGATCATCGGTCTGCCCTTTCGAAGATCGCCGCCATGCCCTGCCCGCCGCCGATGCACATCGTCTCGAGGCCGTAGCGGCCGCGGCGGCGCTGCAGCTCGTGCAGCAGCGTCGCGGCGATGCGCACGCCGGTGGCGGCGATCGGGTGGCCCAGCGAGATGCCCGAGCCGTTGACGTTGAGGCGATCGGGGTCGTTCCAGCCCCAGCCCTTCAGCACCGCCAGCACCTGGCAAGCGAAGGCTTCGTTCAACTCGACCAGGTCCATGTCGTCGAAGCCCAGGCCAGTCCTGGCGAACAGCTTGCGCACTGCCGGCACCGGGCCGATGCCCATCGTGGCTGGCTCGCAGCCCGCGACGCTCCAGCCCACCAGCCAGGAGACCGGTTCGAGCTTGAGTGCCTTCAACCGGTCCTCGGCAACGACCAGGCAGGCCGCCGCGGCGTCGTTCTGCTGGCTCGCGTTGCCGGCGGTGACCACGCCGTCGTCCAGCATCGGCTTGAGCCTGGCCAGCGACTCGAGCGACGCGTCGGCGCGCACGCCTTCGTCGCGCGAGAAGGAAGTCGGCGCGCCCTTGCGCTGCGGCACCTGCAGCGGCACGAGTTCGGCATCGAAGCGCCCAGCGTCCCACGCGGCCGCGGCGCGTTGGTGGCTGCGCAGCGCGTAGGCATCGGCCTCGTCGCGGCCGATGCGGAACTCGCGCGCCAGGTTCTCGGCCGTCTCGATCATTCCGGAGATCGGGCCGAAGCGATCCTCCGGCTGCGAACGCTCGCGCGCGCGCTCGAGCCGATCGTGCAGCGTCACCGAACCGGCCCGCGCGCCCCAGCGCACGTCGGTGCTGTAGTACTCGATGTTGCTCATGCTCTCGACACCGCCGGCCACGACCACATCGGCGGCACCGCTCTGCACCATCATCGCGGCGCTGGCGATCGCCTGCAGCCCACCGCCGCAGCGCCGGTCGAGCTGCATGCCGGGCACGTCGACCGGCAAGCCGGCCTGCAGCGCCGCCCAGCGGCCGATGCACGGCGTCTCGCCGTTGGGGTACGACTGCGCGAACACCACGTCGTCGATGCACGCGGCGTCGATGCCGGTGCGCGCCACCAACGCCTTGAGCACCCCGCTGGCCAGCTCGCCGGCCGACAGCGGGCGCAGGCTGCCGCCGAAGCTGCCGACCGCGCTGCGCAGCGGCGCGACGATCGCCGCGCGGCGAACGGCCTCCATCAGAACGGCTCCCAGCTGAACACGTCGCCCGAGCGGTCGAGCGGGTAGAACGAGGCCTGCAGCGCCGGCAGCGCGTGCTGCGCCACCGCTTCGGGCGTCCAGCCCTCGCCGCGATGCACCGAGCGAATCGGCCGCGGCTGGCTCATCAGAAAGATCTCGTTGTTGCGCACGGCGAAGACCTGGCCGCTCACGTGCGCGCTGGCGTCGCTGCACAAGGCCACCGCCAGCGGCGCGATCTTGGCCGGCGTCATCTGCTTCATGCGCTCCACGCGCGCCTTCTCGGCATCGGTCTCGGCCGGGATGGTGCCGATCATGCGGCTCCACGCGAACGGCGCGATGCAGTTGGAGCGCACGTTGAACTTCTGCATGTCGAGCGCGATCGACTTCGACAGCGCCATGATGCCGAGCTTGGCCGCCGCGTAATTGGCCTGGCCGTAGTTGCCGATCAGCCCCGAGGTCGACGTCATGTGCACGAAGACGCCGCTGCCCTGCTCCTTGAAGTGATTCGCCGCGGCGCGGCTGACGAAGTAGGAGCCGTACAGGTGCACCTTGATGACGGCATCGAACTCGTCGACGCTCATCTTGTGGAAGAAGCGGTCGCGCAGGATGCCGGCGTTGTTGACGACGGCATCGACGCGGCCGAACGCATCGAGCGCCGTGGTGACGATGCGCTGGGCCGCCCCGGCATCGGCAACCGAGTCGGTGTTGGCAATCGCCTCGCCGCCGGCGGCTCGGATCTCGTCGACCACCTGCTGCGCCGGCCCGGCGCTCGCGCCCTCGCCACCGACCGACGCGCCGATATCGTTGATCACCAGCTTCGCACCTTCGCGCGCCATCGCCAGCGCGATGTCGCGCCCGATGCCGCCGCCGGAACCGGTGACGATAGCCACCTTGCCTTGCATCATCTTGCTCATGTGTGGTCACCCTCGGGCCAACGAAACGTGGCCGGCTGCTTGTCGAGAAACCGTTGGATCGCCGCGCGGTGCGCCGCACTGCCGAAGCACAACGCCTGCGCGTCGGCTTCGATGCCGAGCATCGTGTCGAGGCTCGCAACCGGTGCCGCACCGAGCGCGCGCTTGACCAGGCCGGCGGCCAACGGCGATGCGCCAGCAAAGCTGCGCGCGATCGCTTGCGCACGCGCCAGCACGTGCTCGGGCGCGGCGAGCTCCATCGCCAGCCCCAAGCGCAGCGCCTCGTCGGCCGCGACCTCGCGCGCCGACAGCATCAGCTCTTTCGCACGCTGCACGCCGACCACCCGCGGCAGCGTGTACAGCGCGCCGAGGTCCGGCACCAGGCCGAGCCGCATGAATGCTAGGCACAAGCGCGCACTCGTCGATGCGATCACGATGTCGGCCGTGAGCGCAAGGCTGAAGCCGGCGCCGAACGCCGGCCCGTCGACCGCGGCGATCACCGGCTGCTCGAGCGCGAGCAGCGCGCGAATCGGCCGCTGCGACTCGTGCATGCGCGTGCGCCAGCCCGACTCGTCGAGCTGCGCCGCGGCGATGCCGCGCAGGTCACCGCCGGCGCAGAAGGCACCGCCGGCGCCGGTGAGCACGACGGCACGCACGCTCGCATCGGACCGCACCGCGTCGAGACGCTGCAGCAGCGCCTCGCGCATCGCCGCGTCGATCGCGTTGCGTTGTGCGGGCCGGTTCAGCGTCAGCGTCGCGACGCCGCTGTCCACGTGACAGAGCACTTCGTCCATCAACGTCCCTCTCGTTCGCGTTGCTGCAGCTCGCGCCACAGCACCTTGCCGGTGTTCGACTTGGGCAACGACGCCAACACCTCGACGGTGCGCGGCGCCTTGTAGACCGCCATTCGCTCGCGCGCCCAGGCGATCAAGGCCGCGGCATCGATGCGCGCGCCGGGCTTCTCGACCACCAGCGCCTTCACCGCCTCGCCGCTGCGCGCATCGGCGGTGGCGATCACGCAGACCTCGTGCACCGCGGGGTGCTGGAGCAACGCGGCTTCGACCTCTGCAGGCCACACCTTGTAGCCCGACACGCTGATCATCCGCTTCAGGCGATCGGTCATGAACAGATAGCCCTCGGCATCGGCACGGCCGAGGTCGCCGGTGCGCAGGAAGCGCCGGCCGTCGATCTCGATAAAGGCCTCCGCGTCTGCTGTCTGCACAAAGGCCGACGCGTCGGCCTTGGGCGCGCGCCAGTAGCCGCGCATCAACTGCGGCCCGGCGACGACGATCTCCCCGACCCCGCCGACGGCCAGCTCGCGCAAGGTGTCGGGGTCGACGATGCGGCAATCGACGCCCGGCCCCGGCACGCCGAGCGAGCCACGCTTGGGCCGCTGCAGCGGGTTGCTGATCAGGAACGACGCGGTCTCGGTCATGCCGTAGCCCTCGTTGTAGACGATGCCGAATCGCTCGCGCATCGTTTGCTCCAGCGCGGCCGGCATCGGCGCGCTGCCGCCGTTGACCAGGCGCAGGCTCGCGACCGCCGGCGGCGTCAGCGCCGGGTTCGAGAAGAAGTCGAGCAGCATCGTCGGCGGCGCCGCCCAGCAGGTGACGCGGTGCTGTTCGATCAGTGAGAGCGCCGCGTCGCGGTTCCAGCGCGGCAGCAGCAGCGCGGTGGCGCCGAGCATCGCCGGCAGGATCAGCCCGTTCTGCAGGCCGAGTGCGTGGAACATCGGCGCGACGGCGAGAAACACCTCGTCCGCGCTCTGCGCGCGCCATGCGGCGGCGGCGAGGTTGGCGCACTGGATGCTCGCGTGCGTGTGCATGCAGCCCTTGGGACGGCCGGTGGTGCCCGACGTGTACGGCAGCACAGCCAGATCGTCAGGGTCGGCGCGATGCGGCAGCGGCCGCACGCCGGCCGCGAGCGCGTCGTCCCACGGCGTCAGCCGTTCGCCGCCCGCGCCGCCGATGCGCAGCGCGTGCACGATGCCCTCGGGCCCGAGCAAGGGGCTCAGCCGCGGCATGAACTCGTCGGCGACGATCGCGACGCGGGCGGCGCTGTCGTTCACGACGTGGCGCACCTCCTCGGTGGTCCACATCGCATTGACCGGCACGACCACGGCATCGGCGCGCAGCGTGGCGTAGCTGGCGACCACGAACGCCAGGCTGTTCTGGCTCCACAGCAGCACACGGTCGCCGCGCTGCACACCGGCATGACCTTGCAGCCAGCCGGCAAGGCACTCGGCCGTGCGCACGAGATCGGCGTAGGTCAGCGCTGCGTCACCGCAGGCGAATGCCGTCTTGTCGGGATGCCGTTCGGCCGACGCGGCCATGGCGTCCCACAGACTGCCGCGCGGCAGCGGCGGCTCGTCGCGCAGCCCGGACGGCCAGTGGACCTTCGCAGCCACGCGCCATGCGCTCATCGACGAGCCTCCGCGCTGCGCGCTGCGGTGTGCGCCTTGGGAGTGGCCCGGCGGCTCACGCACCGGCCTCCATCGCACGAGCGATCAGTTCCTTCATCACTTCGTTGGTGCCGCCGAGGATGCGCTGCACGCGCGCATCGACGTACATGCGCGCGATCGGCACCTCGGCCATGTAGCCGTAGCCGCCGTGCAGCTGCAGGCAGGCATCGACGATGCGGCCGAGCTTGTCGGTGGCCGACCACTTGGCCATCGCCGCACTCGGCACGTCGAGCGTGCCGGCGAGCTGGCGCACGATGCACTGGTCGACATAGGCCTCGCACAACGCCGCCTCGGTGCGGCACTCGGCGAGCGTGAAGCGCGTGTGCTGCAGCGCCAGCAGCGGCGCGCCGAACACCTGGCGCTCGCGCACATGGGCCAGCGTCTCGTCGAGCGCACGCTGCATCGTGCCGAGCGCGGCCACCGCGATCAGGAGCCGCTCGCGCGGCAGCTGCTGCATCAGTTGGCGAAAGCCCTGTCCTTCTTCGCCGCCGAGCAGGTTCGAAGCCGGCACGCGCACCGCGTCGAAGTAGAGCTCGTTGGTGTCCTGCCCGTGCTGTCCGATCTTGGGCAGCAGTCCGCCGCGCCGAAAGCCTGCCAGCCCCTCGGTCTCGACCATCAGCAGCGAGAGGCCGTACGCGCCGCGCGCCTCGGGGTCGGTCTTGACCGCAACGCAGATCAGATCGGCGTGGTGGCCGTTGGTGATGAAGGTCTTGGCGCCGTCGATCACGTAGTGATCGCCATCGCGGCGCGCTCGCGTGCGAATCGCCTGCAGGTCGGTGCCGGCGCCGGGCTCGGTCATCGCGATCGCGGCCACGATCTCGCCGCGCGCCATCGGCGGCAGCCAGCGATCTTTCTGCGCCTCGCTGCCGTAGGCGAGCAGGTAATGCGCGACGATGCCGCTGTGCACGTTGATGCTGAAGCTGTTGACGAGTGCACGCGCCTGCTCCTGCGCCACCACAGCCTCGTGCGCAAAGGTGCCGCCGGCGCCGCCGTAGGCCGCCGGGATGCTGGTGCACAACAGGCCGAGCGCGCCGGCACGCCGCCACACCGATCGGTCGACGCAGTGCTGCTCGCGCCAGCGCAGCTCGTGCGGCGCGAACTCGCGCTCGAACATCTTGCGCACCGCGTCGCGGAACGCGGCGACTTCGTCGTCCATCCAGACCGGAGTCATGACCGCCCCTCGTCCGCCGAGTACGTCGGACGATCCTCCGAGGGGGTGAGCCCGGACACGGACAGTTCAGTGGACTGTCCGTGCAGGCGAGCGGCCGGCTTGGGAGCGGCCCGGCGCTCGGCCCGTGTCATGCGAGCGCCACCACCGCCTCGCCGGCGAGCTTTTGCCCGCCATGCTGATCGGCCACCGACAGCACGATCCGCACGCGCCGGTGGTCGAGCTTCTCGGCCACCGTGCCGCTGCAGGTCAAACGGTCTCCAACGTGCGTCACTGCGACGAAACGCGCCGACAGCGACTCGAGCGCGCGCTGCGGCACCCACACGGTGACGAGCCGTGCCGCATAGGCGAACGCCAGCATGCCGTGCGCGATCACGTCGTCCATGCCGGCGGCACGCGCGTAGTCGATGTCGACGTGGATCGGGTTGTGGTCGCCTGACGCGCCGCAGTACAGCGCCAGCGCCAGCCGGCTGATCGGCTCGGCGTCGAGTGGCGGCAACGCGTCGCCGACCTCGAAATCACCATGACCAGCCTCAGCCATTTCTCACCACCGTCACGCAGGTCAACTCGGCCACCAGCTCGCCGCGCTGGCTGCTCACGCGCGTCTGGCGCTTGACGAACTCGAGCGCGCCGCCCTTCTTGTCGTAGATGTCGACGATGCGCGGCTCGAAGTGCAGCACGTCGCCGGCGTGGGCCATCGCGTGGTAGCGAAAGTGCTGCTCGCCGTGCAGAATGCGCCGGTAGTCGATGCCGAGCAACTTGCGCATCGCCGCGGGATCGGGTGCCTCCATCTCGAGGCAGAAGAAGAAGGTCGGCGGTACGGGCAGATGCGGATGGCCGGCGTCGCGTGCCGCCGCCACGTCAAGGTAGATTGGGTCGGTCTGCCCGGTGGCCTTGGCGAAGAAACGCAGGCGGCCGGCTTCCACCGCCACGTCGAACGCCGGCAGCACGTGGCCGATGTGGCGGCGGTGGATCGTCATGTCTGCCCCTCGTCCGACGAGTACGTCGGCCGATCCCCCGAGGGAATGCGGGCCGGCTTGGGAGCGGCCCGGCGCTCGGCCCGCGCGCGCCTCATTGCACCTTCTCGTACAGCGTGACGACGCACGCGCCACCCAACCCGACGTTGTGCTGCAGCGCCAGACGCGCGCCCTCCACCTGACGCTGCTCGGCCTGGCCGCGCAGTTGCCACACGAGCTCGGTGCACTGTGCGAGTCCGGTTGCACCGAGCGGATGGCCTTTGGACAGCAGCCCGCCCGACGGGTTGGTGACGACGCGGCCGCCATAGGTGTTGTCGCCCTCGAGGATGAACTTCTCGGCGCTCCCTTCGGGCGTCAGCCCGAGTGCCTCGTAGCTGATCAGCTCGTTGGCGGTGAAGCAGTCGTGCAGCTCGACCACGTCGAGGTCGTGCGGGTCGACACCGGCGCGTTCGTAGACCTGACGAGCGGCGGAGGCCGTCATGTCATAGCCGACGACCTTTCGCATGTCTGCGGCGTCGAACGTGCTCGCGGTGTCGGTGGCCATGGCCTGCGCGGCGATGCGCACGGTGGTGTCCAAGCCGTGGCGGCGCGCGAACTCTGCCGAGCAGACCACCGCCGCCGCCGCGCCGCACGTGGGTGGGCAGCATTGCAGGCGCGTCAGCGGATCGAACACCGTCGGCGATGCCAGCACCTCGTCGAGTGCCACGGGGGTGCGAAACACGGCATACGGGTTGCGCGCCGCGTGCTGGCGCGCCTTCACCGAAATGCGCGCGAAGGTCTCGCGCCTGGTGTTGTGGCGCTCGATGTAGGCGCGTCCGGCGCCGCCGAACAGCTGCGCGGCACGCGGTGCCTGATCGTCCCAGCCTTGCAGCGCACGCGCGGCGTCGGCAAAACGCTGGATCGGCGCGGGCCGGTCCTGCCAGACCGACTTGAGCGCGCCAGGCTGCATCTGCTCGAAGCCGAGCGCGAGCGCGCACTCGATCGCGCCGCTCTCGACCGCCTGGCGCGCCAGGAAGAGCGCGGTCGAGCCGGTCGAGCAGTTGTTGTTGACATTGACCACCGGGATGCCGGTCATCCCCACGCCGTACAACGCGGCCTGTCCGGCGGTGGAGTCGCCGTAGACGTAGCCGGCATGCGCTTGCTGCACCAGCGCGTAGTCGACGCGCGCGTCGTCGAGCGCCGCGCGCGCTGCGCGCGCACCCATCACGGTGTAGGGTTCGCTGGCTCCGGGCTTGGTGAACGGAATCATTCCGACGCCGACGACATGGACGTCACGCTTCATCGCTGCGCTCCTTCAATGCGACGCAGGATGCGCGCGCCGCGCCTGGCAGGCAATGACCGTTGTGTGTGCCTCGATTGGCGGAAACGTTCAGCGTGCGCGCTGCCGGTATTCCCCCGGCGCCACGCCGGTCCACTTCTTGAACGCGCGATGGAAGGTGCTGGCCTCCGAGAAGCCGACGCCCGACGCCACGTCGAGCAGCGTCAGGTCGGGACGCTGCAGCAGCGCGATCGCGGCGTCGCGTCGCACGTCGTCCTTCAGCGCCTGGAAGCTGTGGCCTTCCTCGCGCAGGCGGCGGCTCAGCGTCTGCGGCGTCATGGCCAGATCCCTCGCCACCTGCTGCAGCGACGGCAGCTCGTCGTGCAGGCGGCTGTGCAGCAGACGCCGCAGACGATCGGTGGCACGCGTGCGGTCGCGGTAGCGCACCAGCAGATTGGTCGGCGCCGCGCGCAGGAACTCGCGCAGGCTCGCTTCGTTCTGCACCTGCGGCAGTGCCAGCCAACGGGACTCGAACCACAGCCGGTACTGCGGCCGCCCGTACAGTACGCGCGTCTGGAACACGCGGTCGGTGTCGGCACCGCGCGGCGAGCCCGGATCGCGGTACTCGACTCCGGTCAGCGGAATGCGGCGCGCCGCCAGCCAGGACGCCAGGCCGAACGCAAAGAACAGGAACGAGCGCTGCGCATAACCGCTTGCACGGTCGAACGGATCGTGCGGCACGATCGACAGGCTCGCCATCTCGCCGTCAACACGAAGGCGCGGCGCAAACGCATCGATCAGGCCGTGAAAGTAGCGCAGGCCGTCGCGCATCGCTTCGCCGAGCGTCGGTGCGCGCACCAGCAGCCGCAGGCAGTGCGCAAAGCAGCCGAGCGGCAAGGGCCGCTCGAGCAGGCCGAAGAACTCGTCGCGCAGTGTGCGTCGCAACAGCCGCAGCAGTGCGCCGTACTGCGCTTGCGAAACGCGCGCCAGCGGCGCATCGAGCAGCGCCGGTGAGATGCCGGCGCGCTCGAGCAGCGGCCCGGCCGCCACGCCGCGCCGCAAGGCGCCCTGCAGCGCCTGCTCGACGTGGAAGATCGCGACGGTGTGCTCGGCCACGCGCCATGCTACGCCGCGGCGCCACTGCTGATGAGCGCGGCGATCTGCGGCGCGTCGAGGCCGGCCTCGCCCAACACCTGCGCCGTATGCTCGCCGGGCTGCGGCGCATGGCGCTGCAGCGCGAACGCGAAACCGCTCATGCGCACCGGCGACGCGACGTGCGTGACGCGGCCCCAGCGGGGATGCTCGGTGTCGAGGACCATGCCGCGGGCACGGAACTGGGCGTTGGCGAGCGCCTCGTCGAGTGTGCGCAGCGGTGACACACAAGCGCCAGCATCGTGCAGCATGGCCTGCCACCCGGCGAGGTCGCGCGTCGCGAACGTTGCGGCGAGCTCGTCATGCAGCCGTTGCTCGACTTCGCGGTCGCCGCTGCGGTGCAGCGGCTTCCAGTCGGGGCGCTGCAGGGCATCGCACAACGCATCCCAGAACTTTCGCTCGAGCGCGCCCACCGCGAGCCAGCGGCCGTCGCGCGTGCGGTAGTTGCGATAGCAGGCCAGCGCGCCGGTCAGCGTGTCGGCGCCGGCGGCGTGCGTGCGACCGTGCCGCGCCAGGGTGGCCAACGGCATCACCGCATGCGCCAGCGTGCCATCGGCCATCGCGATGTCGACGTGCCGGCCCCGGCCGCTGCGCTGCGCATCGAACAGCGCGGCGAGGATGCCCAGCGCTGCGGTCATCGCACCGCCCAGCAGGTCGGCCACCGGTATGTTGCCGAGCGCGGGGCCCAACCCGTTGCCACATTGCTCGGCCACACCGGCCTCGGCGCAGTAGTTGATGTCGTGCCCCGGCCGATCGCGATCCGGGCCGGTTTGGCCGTAGCCGGTGAGGCTGCAGTAGACGATGCGTGGATTCAGCGCAGCGATCGTCTCGTAGCCCAGGCCCAGGCGCGCCATGACGCCGGGACGAAAGCCTTCGATCAGCACGTCAGCCGTGTGCGCCAGCGCCAGGAAGGCCTCCACGCCGGCGGGCTGCTTGAGGTCGAGACAGATGCCGCGCTTGTTGCGGTTGATCAGGTCGCGCAGCGCCGGCGGCAGGGCATCGCCGGCACCGGTGTCCTCCACCTTGATCACGTCGGCGCCCAGGTCTGCGAGGTGGCGCGCGCACAGCGGCCCCGGCACCAGGCGCGTCAGGTCGAGGACACGCACGCCCGCCAGCGGTGCGCCCTGTTCGGCACGCGCCTCAGTCGAGCGTGATGTTGGCATCCTTGATGATCCTGGCGTAGACATGCGCATCGGCGCGCACGAGGTGCGCGAAGTCTTCGCCCGCGGCGTTGCCGGGCACCATGCCGAGCCCCTCGATGCGCGCCACCACGTCGGGCAGCTTCAGGATGCGCTCGACCTCGGCGGCGAACTTCGTGGCGATCGGTGCCGGAACCGCGGCGGGCATGAACAAACCGAACCAGCCGACCGGCTCGAACGAATGAAAGCCCAGTTCCGCGAAGGTCGGCACGTTGGGCAGCACCCGATTGCGCTGCGCACCGGTGACTGCCAGCACCTTGAAGCTGTCGACGTGCGGCCGCAATGTGGCGATGTCGATGAAGGCCGACGTCAGTTGTCCTCCCTTCAAGTCCTGCAGCAGCGGGGCGGCGCCCTTGTAGGGCACGTGCGTCAGTTCCAGACCGGCCTGCTGATTGAGCAGCGAACCCTGGATGTGCGAGGACGTGCCGACGCCGTACGAGCCGAAGTCGGCCTTGACCTTGTTGGCCTTGACCAGCGCGATGAACTCCTTGAGCGTCGAAACCGGTGTGGACGCCGGCACGACGAAGGCCGAGTTGGTGCTCGCCGCCTGTGCGATCGGGCGCAGGTCCTTCATCACGTCGTAGGGCAGCTTCTTCATCGCCGGCAGTTGCACGATCGCGGTGATCGCCAGCAGCACGGTGTGGCCGTCGGGCACGGCCTTGGCGACGAAGTCGTTGCCGATCACGCCCGACGCACCGGGCTTGTTGTCCACGATCACGGTCTGGCCCCACGACTCCAGCAGCTTCGCGCCCAGCGTGCGCGCAATGGTGTCGGTGCCACCCCCGGCCGGGTACGGCACGACGATGCGTATCGGCGCGTTCGGGTATTGGGCTTCCTGCGCGCCGGCGAGGCCGAGCGAACACACCGCCAACCCGGCCACGAGCGCGCGACGTGCGGTTGATGCGCGGAACAGAGCGCGTGCGGTCATCGATGTCTCCTGGTTGTCATTGGCCGAACCCGATGCGTGGCGGATTCATGCCGGCATTGCAGGCGGGCACGTGCGGTTTCGCAATGGCCGTTACGCGCCGTTCGGTTGGCCGTTTCGATCAACCGGCAGGCATGGCGAACAAGGAGGTGCGTCTGGCCGACGTCGACCGAAGTGCGCAGCGAAGTTGGCCGCGCGCGCGGGACGGTGCGGGGTGTTTCTGGCGAGGTGGCTGGACGCTACAGCTGCGGCTGCGCCTGCATCGTCTGGAGGTCGACAGCGCGCTCACCCCCACGAATCCGCACACGCCTCCGGCGACGGTGTGGGTGGCCTTGCGCCATCCGCGCGCCCTCAACCGTCGCTGTCAGACGCCCGTCAAGCAGCCACCGCCTCCTCGACCAGCACCAGCGCGTCGATCTGCGCCTGCGCCGACGCCAGCGCCTGTTGTTCGGCCTCGGGGCCCATCGCCAGACCCTCGGCATAGACCAGCTGGATGTCGCTCATGCCGAGGAACGACAGCACCGTCTTCAGGTAGGGCACCTGCGTGTCGGCCGGCGTGTTGCGGTACTGGCCGCCGCGCGTGAGCGCGATGTAGACCTTCTTTCCCTTGAGCAGGCCTTCGGGCCCTTTGGCGGTGTACTGGAACGTCACCTTGGCGCGCGAGATCGCATCGATCCAGTTCTTCAACTGTGCCGGCACGCCAAAGTTGTACATCGGCACACCGAGCACCACCACGTCGGCGGCCTGCACCTCGGCGATCAACGCATCGTCGAGCGCCACGCGCGCGGCTTGTTCCGGCGTGCGCTGCTCGGGAGGCGTGAACAGCGCTTGCAGCGCGCCCTCGTTCAGCTCGGGGTGCGGCGTGCGACCCAGGTCGCGCACCGTGATCGTGGCCGCCGTGGCGTCGGATGCTGCCGCTTGCAAGCGCTCGACGATGCGTCGCGCCAGACGGCTGGAGTGCGAACCATCGGCGCGCGCGCTGGAGTGGATCTGCAGGATGTTCATGGCGATTCCGGTTGGCTATCAGTGGACGATGAAGCCAATGTAGTTATCCCAAAATCAATCCAGAAGACATCAAGACGGATAACATCGTTCCACTGGTGAGACAGTGCTGGCTGTCTGGGAGCGCGCGATGGACCTCGAACCGAATGACCTGATGCTGTTTGCCCGCGTGGTGGATGCCGGCAGCTTCAGCCGCGCGGCCGAACGCGCCGCTTTGCCCAAGTCCACCGTGTCGCGGCGCGTGGCGATGCTCGAAGCGCAGCTCGGCGAGCGGCTGCTGTTGCGCACCACGCGCAAGCTCACGGTGACCGACTTCGGCCACCACGTGCTCGAGCATGCGCATCAGGTGCTCGCCGAGGTTGAAGCGGCGGCGGCGCTGGCGCAGCAGCGACAGGTGCAGCCGAGCGGTCGGCTGCGCGTGTCGATGCCGGGCGACTTCGCCAACACCGTGCTGGCCCAACTGCTGTCGGACTTTGTCGAGAAGCATCCGGCGATCACGCTGGAACTCGATCTCTCGCCGCGCCGCGTGGACCTCATCGGCGAGAACTTCGACCTCGCGCTGCGCATGGGCGACCTGGCCGACGATGCATCGCTGGCGGCACGCCGCATCGCGATCTTTGCCCGCGGGCTGTATGCGTCGCCGGCGTACCTCAAGCGCCGCGGGGCACCGCAGGAACCCGAGGCGCTGATGGAACACGACGCGCTGCACATCCTCACGCGCAGCGGCGAGCCCATGCGCTGGGTGCTCACGCGCGGCGAGGCGCGCTGGGAAGGCATACCGCCTGCGCGCGCCACCGCGAACTCACCCGATCTGCTGATGCGCATGGCGCGCGACGGCGCAGGCATCTGCACCGGTGGGCATCACTTCGTGGAACCCTACCTGCGCAGCGGCGAACTGGAACCGGTGCTGGAGGATTGGTCGCTGCCGCCGTCGGTGGCTTGGGCGGTGTTCCCCGGCCGAAGGTTGATGCCGGCGCGCACGCGCGTGTTCCTCGACACCTTGCAGGCCGAGTTCTCGGGGCCGAAGTGCCAGGCCGTGGAGGCGGCACACCAGCAAATGCGCCGCGCGCGTCTGCAGCGCAAGGCCAAGGCGGCGTAACCGTGGGCGCGCGGCCGGACGTGCGCACCCGAATCAAGATTCACTGGCGGATCGCCGTCTTGCCGGGATCCTGGAAAGAGGGCTTGGACATCGCATCTTTTGCCGCAGCGACATCCTCGGTCTTGTTGCTGCTTGCATGTGCCACGCCCAAGGGATACCGATGACCCTTCGCGACGCTGCGTGCGTCCAGCAATTCGCACAGCGACCGCGGCGTGGCCACCGAGGGTACCGCGCAGGCATGCAATCGATCGTCATTGACCTGTTGAAGCACTGCGAGAGCCGCGTCGACATCGTGGTCGACATCGGGATCTTCGATGCACGCACCGGCGCGATGATTCGCATCACCGGCTCGAAGTATCCACAGGTCAAGCCGCCTTCAGCGGACCGCGGACGCGCCTCGCCGAGGAACGACCTGGAAGTCGAGGCCGTAGATCAGCGGCGCTACGCGCTCCTGCTCTTCCATCGGCAGCACCCACTGTTCAAGCGCGGCACGCAGCACCAGCGACTCGCCGGGGTGCAGCTCGCGGTCCGCCTCGATGATCTCGGCGCACAGTTCGATCACCAGCGCCTGCAGTCGCTCGTCGTCGATTTCGTCGAGCCAGGCCCGCAGAGTCCTGCCGTCGATCAGGCAGTCGCGGCCCGGCCGCGCACGCCTCATGAGGTCCTGGCACAGATCGTCCAGGACCGCATGCCATTGCAGGCCGGGCAGTCCGAGCCGTTCCAGTGCATTCGTCTCGGCCAGGCACTGCCACTCGGCGGCCTTGATGTCTCCATTGGCCAGCAAGGCCAAGGCGAGGATGCGCCCGGCGGCTTGCGGGCTGTTGCGCGGATAGCGGCGGAAGGTCGGCGGGGTCATGGTTGGTGGCCCCTCCGGGCGGTGGCGAGCCGGGATGTTGCGCATCGCTGATGCTCCTTGGGTCAATCGCTCTGGCTGCCGAAACCGAGCAGGTGCAGCAGGCTGGTGAACAGGTTGAAGATCGAGACGAACAGGGTCACGGTGGCCATCACGTAGTTGGTCTCGCCACCGCGGACGATCCGGCTCGTCTCGAACAGGATCAGCCCGGCCATCAGCAGCACGAAGGCTGCCGACACGGTGAGCGCCAGCGCAGGCACCTGGAAGAAGATCGCGCCCAGACCGGCGAGGAACGCGACCAGAATGCCCGCGAACAGGAAGCCGCCGAGGAACCCGAAGTCACGCCGGGTCGTCAGCACATAGCCCGAAAGCCCGAGGAAGATCGCCGCCGTGCCGCCCATGGCCATCAGCACGACCTGATGGCCGTTGGCCAGCGACAGGTAGTGGCCGACGATAGGCCCGAGCGTGTAGCCCATGAAGCCCGTGAGCGCGAAGACCGACACGACGCCCCAGCCGCTGTTGCGCAGCCGGGTGGTGGCGAACAGCAAGCCGAAGTAGCCCGCCAGCGTGAGCAGGATGCCCGGATGGGGCAGCTTCCAGGCCGCGGCGAGGGCCGCGATGCCCGCGCTGAACACCAGCGTCATGGACAACAGCGCATAGGTATTACGCAGGACCTTGTGCGAGGCCAGCAGGCTCGGCGAGCCGGCCGGCGCAACGTCGCGGGGCAGCGTATGCAGTTGCCTCATGGCTGGGTTTCCTTCTGTGTTGTGTGGCGATGGGACTGTAGGCATCGAACAAACCCTCGTAAATCCGAATGTTTCGTTGTAATCCATCGCATATTTCTGATGTCAATCGCCACGATCCCAATCGCGTTCGAGTCCCGTCTCGCAAAACCCGAGCACAGCGGCGTAAGCTCGATCGATCGCGGGCGTTGGTTCGAAGAAATCTGATGACAAGCATGAACTACAAGCACCTTCATTACTTCATGCAGGTGGCTGAAACCGGTAGCGTGGCGGCGGCCAGCCGCCAGTTGCACCTGACCCCACAGACCATCAGCGGGCAGATCCAGCTGCTGGCCGAACGCCTGGGCGGTCCGCTGTTCGACAAGGTCGGCCGACGCCTGGTGCTCACCGAAACGGGACAGCTCGCGTTGGGCTACGCACAGGAGATCTTCTCGCTCGGCTCCGAGCTCGAAGCCGCGGTGCGGGAGAAGACACGGCAAGGTCGGACGCTGGAGTTCCGCGTCGGGGTGGCCGACGTGGTGCCCAAGTCGATCGCCTTTCACCTCGTCCAGCCGGCCTTGACGATCGACCAGCCCCTGCGCATCGTGTGCAGGGAGTGGCGTCTCGAGCGTCTGTTGTCAGAGCTGGCGTTGCATAGACTTGATCTGGTGATCGCCGACGCGCCGCTGCCGCCCTCGGTCAGCGTGAAGGCCTTCAGCCACCGCCTTGGCAGCTCGCGCATCGCCGTTTTCGCGGCCCGGGCCATGAAGCCGCGCTCGCGCAAGCCCTTCCCCGAGTGCCTGAACGGCGCACCGCTGCTGATGCCTGGCGAGGACTCGGCGGCCGGGCAGCGGCTGCGCACTTGGTTCAAGTCGCAGGCGCTGCGCCCGCGCATCGTCGCCGAGTTTGACGACAGCGCGCTGGCGCAGGAGTTCGGCCGCCAGGGCGTGGGCTACCTGCTCGGCCCGCAGGTGCTGACCCACGAGATCGAGTCGCGGCTGCAGGTGGAGCACGTGGGCACCATCGATGAGGTCGAGGAACAGTTCTACGCCATCTCCGTCGAGCGCCGCATCACCCATCCGTGCCTGCTGGCCATCACCCGTGCAGCCCGCGGTGAGCTGTTCCGGCCCGAGGCGCACGCGAGGCCGGCTCGCGCCGCACGGCGGCGTGAGGCCCGCCGCTGACGCCGTCCGAAGACGTTGTGCATGAAGAGACTGCGCGACTGGCTGCCCAGCGCCGAAGCCATCCGATCCAACCGATGGCTGCGCTGGCTCGGACCCACGCTCCATCACCCGCGGCTGTGGCACATGAGCCGGCGCGGGCTCGCGCTCGGCATGGCTCTGGGCTTTTTCTTCGGCCTGCTCGTCCCGCTGGCACAGATCCCGCTGAGCGCGGCGGCCGCAGTGGCGCTGCGCGCCAACGTTCCAGCCGCGGTGGCCAGCACGCTGGTGACCAACCCATTGACCTTCGGTCCGATCTACTACGCCGCTTGGCGCATCGGCAGCACCATCCTCGGCGACCCGGCCGAAGCGCCGCGCCTTCCCCCCGCCGCTGATGAGGATGTCCCTGCCGACGAAAGCTGGTGGGAGCGGGCCACGAGGCGCATCCTCGGCGTCGGCAAACCGCTCCTTCTCGGGTTGGCGATTCTGGCGACCGCCGTCGGCATCGCGACGTACTTTCTGGTCTCGGCGGTCTGGAAGCTGTCGGTGTTGTGGAAGCGGCATCGGCGGCGGCGCTGAGGACCAGGGACGGGTTCGGGCTCTCAAGAGCTTCCGAACGTACCGGGCAGCACCGCCAGCGGTCGTCGTGCGGGCAATCGCATCAGTGCGACATCAGCACCGGAACCGTCATGGTCTCGAGCATCGTGCGCGTGACCCCGCCCAGCACCAGCTCCCACAAGCGCGAGTGGCCATAGCCTCCCATCACGATGAAGTCAGCGTTCATGTCCGCCGCGTGCGACAACAGGGCCTCGGCCACGGCCACGTCCGGCACCCAGCCACGCCGCATGCGCTCACCCACCGAGGGTTCGGCCTGGCTCAACGCGGTCGTCTTCGCCCGCACGCCATGCCTTCCAAGGTAGTCCGCCACCCGCTGCAGCGATGCTTGGCGCGACGGCACGTCCCCTTGATGGCCATGCGCGAAGCTGACCAGCTCGACCTGCTCGGCGCGCGCCAGCAGCGGCAGGGCATCGCGCACCGCGCGCGCACTTTCCCGGGTGTCGGACCAGGCCACCAGAGCTCGACGCAAGGGACTCGCTGGAGAAGGCACAGCGCCGTCGGCGGCCCACCCGATGTAGGGCACCGACAGCACCGGACACGCGGAGCCGACCAGCAGCCGCGCGGCCTGGCCGGTCGACAGTCCGCCATCACCCGCCGGATCACGCTGCGACGTGATCAGCAGATCGGCCGTGCGGGCACGCGCCTGCAGCACATCGACCGGATCGCCATCGGCAATCTGCAGTTCAACGGCCACGGCGTGGCGTTGCCGCGCGCCGGCCACGAGGCGCTCGCCGATGCCGAGCAGCGACGCCCGCTGCTCTTGCACGAGTTGCTGCGCCAGCGACGCCGTCTGCGCGCTGAGACCCACCCCGGCATTCACCGGCGCCGCCGCCAGGATGGCCGTGAGGCTGGCGCCCAGTCCAGCAGTCAACGATGCCGCCAGCTCCAAAGCATGGCTCGACACCGCCTCGTCGTTGACATGGACCACCAGGTCCCGCATGGCTGCCATGGTTCACCTCGCTGTCAATGCCTCGGGTGTCGCATGATGGCGTACCGGCAACACCCCCACTGGCTCTGCAGCCGATGCATGGACGAGGCGCTCGTCCCCGGGCACTCGGCTGTCGGCGGTGATCACCGGTCGCCATGCCATCTGAGAGATCTGCGGTTCAGGTGCGCGCTTTGGGGAAACGCTTGTCACGTTCGCCCGCGTGACGAGCCGACCGCGGGGTTGAAATCCGCCGCGGCCCGGCCCACATCAGGCCGGTGGATGCGCTGATCGCCGCCGGGTTCGTCATCGTCGCGGTGGTCGCGGTGGCCGCGGCGCTGGGGGGCCCGACGCTGGCGCGCCTGTGGCACCGGCAGCGCATCACGCGCCGGCCGTTTCCGGCCGAATGGCGCGACATCCTGCGCCGGCGCGTGCCGGCCGCGCGCGAGTTGCCCGCCGCGCAGCAGCTGCGCTTGAAGAAGCACATCCAGGTGCTGTTGGCCGAGGTGCCGTTCATTGGCTGCGCGGGCCTGGAGGTGAGCGACGAGATGCGCGTGACGATCGCCGCGCAGGCCGCGTTCCTGCTGCTGGGCCGTGGCGGCTCGTTCGGCAACCTGCGCGAGGTGCTGGTCTATCCGGGCCGCTTTGCCGTGCCGCGTGCGCAGGTGAGCGCCGACGGCGTGGTGCACGAGGCGCGCGACGTGTTGGCCGGCGAGAGCTGGCAACGCGGCCAGGTGATCGTGGCCTGGGACGCGGTGCTCGACGGTGCGGCCGACCCGCACGACGGCGCCAACGTCGTGATGCACGAGTTTGCGCACCAGCTCGATCAGGACACCGGTGCCGCCAACGGCGCGCCCTACGTCGGACGCGGCGCGATGCAGCGGGAATGGGCGCGCGTGATGAACCAGGAGTTCGGCGCGCTGCGCGACCGCCTGGCCCACGCGCAGCCAGGCGTCGTCGATCCCTACGGGGCCACCAACCCGGCCGAATTCTTTGCCGTCACGACCGAGCTCTTCTTCGAGCGGCCCACCGCACTGGCCACCGAGCGACCCGCGCTGTACGAGCAGCTCAAGCGCTGCTATCGAGTGGACCCGGCGTCCTGGTAGCCGGCGCGCCCGTTCGGGGTACCGGCATCGCCACCCGCCGAACAACGCAGCGCAGCAAGGGCCGCCGGCCGTCACCTGTTGTGTTCCTGCCTATCTCGTCTTCCGGTGGACATGAGAAGAATGCCGCAGGTGAGGCGGCTCCGTGTGATTCAATCGGTCGTCGCTCACCGCGCCTTTGCGTCTGCCGCTGGTCTTGCCATGGAGGGGGACTCGCGGGGGTGGCGAGGGAGATCACCGCGTACGTCCATCAACCAGCAGGATCAGGCGTCACGAACGAAGAAGGGTCAGCGGCTACTCGCTCGCTGACCCTCTTGCTGTCTGGTGGGCCCTGTAGGATTCGAACCTACGACCAACGGATTAAGAGTCCGCTGCTCTACCAGCTGAGCTAAGAGCCCTGTTGTCTGACGCGATCCGTCGGACTGTGCATCCGATGGTGGGTCGTGCAGGATTCGAACCTGCGACCAACGGATTAAAAGTCCGCTGCTCTACCGACTGAGCTAACGACCCCGGGGGCAGAGCCGCGCATTCTATCACCGGGCTACCGACGGCTTTCTCGTCGGGCGTGCACCAGCGTGTTGATCGCGTCGCCCGCGGCCACCATGCCGAAGGTCGCGGTCACGGCCACGCTCGAGCCGTAGCCGCTGCAGTTGAGGCTGCCGTCGATCGGCTCGTCGTCGATGGCGCAACCCGCGGCGTCGGGCTTGAGCACCGCCTCGCGCGAGAACACGCAACGCACGCCGATCTTGCCGCTGCGCGGCGCGCCGGCCTTGCGCAGGCGCTGGCGCAACGCGGCGAGCAGCGGGTCGTGCGTGGCGTCGGCAAGGTCGGCCACCTCCACGCGCTGCGGTGCACGTTTGCCGCCGGCTGCGCCGGCGCACACCAACGGCACTTGCGCCGCCAGGGCCCACGAGGCGATCGCGGCTTTTGCGCGCACCATGTCGCACGCGTCGATCACCGCATCCACCGGCGCGGGCAGCAGTTGCGGCCAGTTGTCGGGCTCGGCAAAGGCCTCCACGGCGTGCACCACGCAGCCCGGGTGGATGTCGGCAATGCGCTGCTGGAGCGCCAGCGGCTTGGCCATGCCAAGCGTGGGCGTGGTGGCCTGCAACTGCCTGTTGACGTTGGACTCGGCCACATGGTCCAGGTCGATCAGCGTGAGCGCGGCCACACCGCAACGCGCCAGCGCCTCCACCGCCCACGAGCCGACGCCGCCCAGGCCCACCACCGCGATGCGCGCCGCACGCACGCGCGCATAACCGGCATCGCCGTACAGGCGGCGCAGGCCACCGAAGCGGCGCTCGAGATCGGCCTCGGCGTTTGTGCCGATCGATGCAGCAGGCGCGTCCATCAGGCCGTGCGTTCGAGTCGCCAGACTTGGTAGCGCAACGCCAGCACGGCGCCGAGCAGGATGCCGGCCAGCGCCACCACGCTGCCGAGCGACAGGGTCGAGAGCCCCGACAGACCCTGCCCGATCGTGCAGCCGAGCGCGGTGACACCGCCCACGCCCATCAGCACCGCGCCCACCATGTGGTTGGCCGTGTCTTCCACGCCGCCGAAGCCCTCCCAGCGGAACGTGCGCGTGGCCAATGCGACCAGCGCGCTGCCAAGCACCACGCCCACCGTGGTGACGATGCCGAGCGTCAGCACCTTGGTGGTGTCGCTGAAGAACAGCAGCCAGTCGATCGTGTAGGCGATCGGCGAGACGAAGCTCAGCGACTCCATGCGCTGCGAGTTGGTGGCGAGAAATGCCTCCTCCAGCGTCTGCGGGTGTTCGGCCACATGGCCCAGGCGCCCCGAGGCCCACCACACGGCGGCGATCACCGCGCCGGTGGCCACACCGCCGAGCAACGTCTCGCCGCTGCGTCCCTCGGGCCGCGCCAGCGCCCACACGAGCAACGCGCCGCCCACGATGAGGCCGAGCCCCAGCGCCAGTGCAGGCCGCGCCACGCCGATGGCGCCGGCCAGCAGCGACGGCAGGTCTTGCCCCGCCGGCAGCGTGAGCGCCGCGCGATCGACCGTGGCCACGCGCCACACCGCGGTCACGCCCTTGAGCGTGGCGAACGCGGCCAGGCCGAGCACGATGAACACCAGCAGCGATTTCAGGTTGCCGGCGCCCAGCCGCACCAGCGTCTTGCTGCCGCAACCCGAGGCCAGCACCATGCCAAAGCCGAACATCAATCCGCCGAGCGCGTTGCTGAGCCAGACGAACTTGGGTGTGGCGTAGATCGAATCGCCCGCCTCGAGCCAGCCGAGCGCCACCATCGCGTTGAAGCCGACGATCGCCACGCCGGCGGCGAGCGCCCACATGCGCATGCGCGACCAGTCGCCCATGTTGACGATGTCGGCCACGGCGCCCATGGTGCAGAAATGCGTGCGCTGCGCCACCGCGCCGAACACCACGGCCAGCACGAAGCAGATCCACAGCACCTGCGTGGTCAGCGCGTGGATCTGGGCGTCTTGCATGTGCGGATTCGGATGTACGGATTCGGGTCAGCGCTGATTGGGCACGCCGATGGCCACCGGGCGGATCGCCGCGCCGGCCGCGCCCTTGTCGCGCGGCGGCAGCACCATGGCGCACGAGGTCCAGACCTTGTCGTTCGCCATCGCCGCGAGGTTCATGTTCTCGAGGTGATGGATGCCGAACTCGGTCAGCATGTGGTGGTGGATTGCAAACGGCAGGCCGGGCGGCGTGCCCGGTGCCGGCGGCGCCTTGCCCTGCAACATGCCGCCGGCCACCGCATCGATGAACGGCGTGTCGAGACCAATCGCAACGATGCGCTTGCCCGCCAGCCACTGCGCCGCATCGACCGCCAGACCGGGGGCCATCGCGTAGTAGCCGTTGTCCTCGGCCGGATCCTTCCAGCGCTCGCTCCAGCCGGTGTGGATCCACACCATGTCGCCGGGCAGGATGCCGCGCTTGTCAAGCCCTTGCGCCTTCAGCATGCCCTGCACGTGCGCCGCCGTGACGATCTGGCCGTCGGCCATCGCCTGGCCCTTACCGACGAACGCACGCGCGTCGAGCAGCACCGCGGTCGTGATCAGCGGCGGCATCTTGTCGATGCCGAGCTTGAGCAACGGCGAATCGGGCGTGGGCTTCACGTCCTTCTGCGTGAAGCCGCCGTAGTACACCGCCTCGTCGGCCGGGAACGCGCCTTTCGGGTCCCACGGGTTCTTGATGCGCGCGAAGTGGCCCAGCGCATCGAGCTGCGTGCCTTGCTGGCCCGGCTCGGCCTCGGCCTGCAGCACCTCGCTGTTGAACGCATGGGCCGAGAACGGCACGCCGGCGGTGGCCTTGGGCAACGTGCCGCCGGGGCCGGCGAACGGCGACTTGGGCATCGTGTTGCTGCGCAGCTGCGAGGCTTCGTACACGCGCGCCCTGGGCTGCGCCATGTGCCAGGCGCAGCGCTGCGTCGTGATCGGGCCCAGGGTGTTGGCCATGCCGCGCTCGTCACCCGCCGGCCACGGCGGCGCGGGGCTGCGCTTGGCAGCGGCGATCATGGCAGCGGGTTCGGCCGCCAGCGCGGCCGTGGATGCCGCGCCGAGCAGCGCGGCGGCCAGCGCACGCGTGCCTGCGCGAAACGGCAAGGTCACTCGGTTCATGTGTCGACCTCCATCGGTAGGCCGCGGCCGGCGGCGCATGAGGCGCCACCAGCCAACGGCGGCGCTCCCGCGCCGCCGTCACACCGACCCCGGCCCGCGGCGTGCGGGGCGCTACTTTAGCGCTGCCAGCCTTTCGCGGCCGGCCTGCGCGGCCTCGGACTTCGGGTAGACCTTGATCAGCTCGCCGATGGTGGCGCGCGCGGTCTTGATGTCGCGCGACTCCACCTGGCAGTTGGCGATGGCCAGCAGCGCCTCCGGCGCGCGCGGATGATCGGGCGCGCTGTTGGCCATGGTGCGAAACACCTGGATCGCCTCTTTGTAGTCGCGCTTGCCGTACAGCGCATTGCCGTACCAGAAGCGCGCGCTGTCTGCGAAGCCGCTGCCCGGATAACGACGCACGAACGCGCCGAACAGGATCGAGGCCTTCTCGAAATCGCCGCCACGCAGGCTGGCCAGCGCCTCGTCGAACTGGCGCTTCTCCTCCGGATCGGCCATGAACTCGCGGCCGTCGTTCGACACGCGGATCGGCTCGAGCCGCTTGATGCGGTCGTCGACCGTCTGCGTCGCCGTGGAGATGTCTTTCTGCCTGCGCTGCACGTCGGCGATGTCGCGCGCGAGCTGCTCGTCGGTGCCGCGCAGCTTGGCCATGTCGGCGCGCAGCGTCTCGATCTGGCTGTTCAGCTCGAGCAGGCTGCGCCGCAACTGGGTCACCTGTTCCATCAGCGCCGCGTTGGTCTTGGTCAGCTCGGCGTTGGCGGCTTCCTGCTTGGTGCGGAACTGCTCGTGCTGCGCGCGCAGATCGAGGATGGCCTTGCGCGCTTCATCGTCGTCGAACAGCGCGGCGTGCGAGGAGGACCACACCAACGCGAACAACAACGAAAGGAATCCACGTGCCAACGTACTCATAGCATGCTCCTCACGTTGCACGCGACGCATCGCGCCAACGTGCCCAAGCGGACACCGCGGATCCGGCTCCGCCGGTCCGCTGGTGTCGCCCCCTTGAGGGGGAGGCGGCCGCCAGGCCGCCTCGGGGGTGGGTCATCATCGATCCTTCAGCTCGGCGCGGCGGTTCTTGGCCCAGGCCGCCTCGTCATGCCCGTCGACGGCCGGGCGCTCCTTGCCGTAGCTCACCGCCTCGATCTGGCCGTCGGTGGCGCCCAGCAGCATCATCGAGCGGGCCACCGCTTCGGCGCGGCGCTGGCCGAGCGCCAGGTTGTACTCGCGTCCGCCGCGTTCGTCGGTGTGGCCCTCGATGACGATCTTCCGCGTCTTGGCGGCGGCCAAGGCACGCGCGTGTCTCTCGATCAGCGGCTTGTACTCGTCGCGCAGCACGTAGCTGTCGAAGTCGAAGTACACCACGCGCCCGAGGTTGCTGCCGGCCAGGTCGCTCGCCTTGCCCACGTCGACCGTGGTCACGCCCGATTGGCCGGCCGCGCCGGATTGCGCGCCGCCGGCGCCTGCACCGGTGTTGGGATTGGGCCGCGCATCGACCACCGGCGCGGCCTCGTCGAGCTTGACGGACGAGCCGCAGCCGGCGAGCACGGCGCCCAGCACCGCGGCACTCAGAGTGATTCGAAGCGTTCTCATGGTTCCACTCCTCGACAAAAAAGCGCCGGCGCTTTCACCGGCCGAAGCGTTCAACGCCGGTGACTCCCTCACCGGCCAAAAGGTCCCCAGATCGGCTCGCGAACATCCACGCCCGACGACAGCAGCCGCGTGCGGATGCGGCCGTCGAGCGTGGTGGTCATCAACACGTCGCGGCCCTGCGAGCGCGTGGCGTAGATGATGAGCTTGCCGTTGGGCGCAAAACTCGGGCTCTCGTCGTCGGACGTGTCGCTCACGGTGCGCACGCTGCCGCCGGAGAGATCCATCGTCGTGATCCTGAACTCGTTGCCGTTGCGGGCCACGTAAGCGAGCATACGGCCGTCGGGACTCAGCGCCGGGCTGATGTTGTAGTTGCCGTTGAAGGTCACCCGCTCGGGATTGCCGCCGCCGACGCCCACGCGGTAGATCTGCGGGCTGCCGCCGCGATCGCTCACGAAGTAGAGCTGCCGGCCGTCGGGCGTGAACACCGGCTCGGTGTCGATGGCGTTGCTCTGCGTGACCCGGCGCACGTTGTTGCCCCCGGCGTCCATCGTGAAGATCTGCGATCCGCCCTCGCGTGACAGCGTCACCGCCAGCGTGCGCCCGTCGGGCGACCACGCCGGCGCGCTGTTGCTGCCGCGGAAGTTGGCCACCGTGCGGCGCTCGCCGGTGGACACGTCCTGCGACCACACCACCGCCTTGCCGCTTTCGAACGACACGTACGCCACCGACTTGCCATCGGGCGACCAGGCCGGCGAGATGATCGGCTGGGTGCTGTTGAGCGCCACCTGGCCGCCCTCGCCGTCGGCATCGGTGATGCGCAGGGTGTAGCGGTTGGCCACGCGGGTCACGTAGGCGATGCGGGTGGAAAAGACGCCCCTGTCGCCGGTGAGCTTCTCGTACACCGCGTCGGCGATGCGGTGCGCCGCGAGCCGCAAATCGGCCGACACCACGGCGATCGCCTGGCCACCGAGGTCTTGCCCCTTGACCACATCCCACAGCTTGTAGCGCACGTCGAAGCGGCCGTCGGCCAGGCGCGCCGCCGAGCCTGACACCAGCGCGTCGGCACCGCGGCCGCGCCACTCGGGGTAGCTGGGACGCGAGGTCTCGTCGAAGTCGCCGGACGAGTCGACGATGCGAAACACGCCCGAGCGCTCGAGGTCGGCGCGCACGATGCCCGAGATCGACTGGCCGGATCTGTCTTCGTCGCGAAAGCGCGTCACGCCGATCGGCAACTGCGTGCCGCCGACGCCGGTGATCTCCACCCGGAACTGCGCGCGTGCCGCGGCCGGCCAGATGCCAACGACCAGGGAGCCGGCGATCCACCGGCGACGCAACGGGGACTCTGGCGTTTCGGGCGGCTTCACCATGAAGTGTTGTGGATTCGCTTCGGCAAATCAGGTTCCATGCCCCGGCACGGGGCGCGCGGGCGGATTGTAGGCAACCGGGGCATCGATAATCGTGAGCTGTCGTGTCATGCGGGTCGCCGCATCGGGCTCCTCAGCCATATGGCTACCGTACTGCAGCGCATCACCCGCATCCTCCCGTACTTCAAGAAAGGCCGCCTTGGCATCGCCGTGGCGGGCTTGGCGTCGCTCATTGCAGCAATTACCGAGCCTGCTTTGCCGGCGCTGATGAAGCCGCTGCTCGACCAGGGCTTCGTCGGCGGCGGGATCCCGATGTGGACGGTGCCGGCGGCGATCATCGGACTCTTTACGCTTCGGGGCTTCGCCGGGTTTACAGCGCAGTATGCATTGACCTGGGCCGCCAACCAGGGCGTGCAGGCGCTGCGCATGCGGCTGTTCCACCATCTGCTGCGCGCCGAGCCCGCGCTCTTCACCCGCCACTCGGCCAGCAGCCTGACCAACATGCTGGTTTACGAGGTGCAAAGCGCCGCCACGCAGTTGGTGTCGTCGGTGCTCACGCTGGTGCGCGACACGCTGACGCTGGCCGCGCTGATGGTCTACCTCTTGTACCTGAACTGGGCGCTCACCTTGTTCATCGGGCTGCTGTTTCCGGCCGTGGCCTGGGTCATGCGCACCGCCGGCCGGCGCGTGCAGCGCCTCACCAAGGAGGGCCAGCGCGCCAACGACGAGCTGGCCTACGTGGTGGAGGAGAACGTGCTGGCCTGGCGCATCGTGAGGCTGCACGGCGCCGGCGTCACGCAGTCGCGCCGTTTCGAGCAGCTCAGCAACGCGCTGCGCCGGCTGCTGCTGAAGAACGTGACCGCGGCGGCCACGATGACGCCGCTGACGCAGATCCTGGCCGCCACCGCGATGTCGGCGGTGATCGTGATCGCGTTGTGGCAAAGCAGCGCCGGCGGCCAGACCGTCGGCGGCTTCGTCGCCTTCATCACCGCGATGCTGATGACGCTGCCGCCGATCCGCCACCTGGCCGACGTGATGGCGCCGATCGTGCGCGGCCTGACGGCGCTGGAGCGCAGCGTCGACCTGGTGGAAGAAGGCGCGGCCGAACGCGGCGGCAGCCACAGCGTGACGCGCGCCGCCGGGCGCATCGAGCTCGACCGCGTGACGCTGCGTTATGCGGCCGACCAGGCCAATGCGCTGGAGGATTTTTCGCTCACCATCGCCGCCGGCGAGACCGTGGCCCTGGTCGGGCCGTCCGGTGCCGGCAAGTCGTCGCTGGTGAACCTGCTGCCGCGCTTCATCGAGCCCATTGCCGGCGAGCTCAGGCTCGACGGCGTGCCGTTGCGCGAATGGACCATCGAATCGCTGCGCAGGCAATTCGCGCTGGTGAGCCAGGACGTCGTGCTGTTCAACGACACGGTAGCGGCCAACGTGGCGATGGGCGAGGTGACCGATGTCGAACGCGTGCGCGCCGCGCTCAAGGGCGCACACCTGCTCGACTTCGTGGAGTCGCTGCCGCAGGGGCTGGCGAGCGAGATCGGCCACAACGGCAGCCAGCTTTCGGGCGGACAGCGCCAACGCCTGGCGATTGCGCGCGCCATCTACAAGGACGCGCCGATCCTGATCCTCGACGAGGCCACGTCGGCGCTCGACAGCGAGTCGGAGCGCGCGGTGCAGGAGGCGCTCGACGTGCTGATGCGCGATCGCACGACGCTGGTGATCGCGCACCGGCTGTCGACCATTGAACACGCCGACCGGGTGGTGGCCATCGACGCCGGCCGCCTGATCGAACAAGGCACCCATGCCGAGCTGCTGGCGCGCGGCGGGTTGTACGCTCGGCTGCACGCGCTGCAGTTCCGCACGGCATGACCGGTTGGCCTCGCCGGCGGACCAGCCCCTAAAGGAGCACCCATGAATCCACCGATCAGCCGCTACCCGGTGCCCGAGCTCAAGGACCTGCCGCCCGACCTGCGCGCACGCATCGAAGAGGTGCAGCAGAAGGCCGGCTTCGTCCCAAACGTGTTCCTCGCGCTGGCGCACCGGCCCGACGAGCTGCGTGCCTTCATGAACTACCACGACGCGCTGCTGCTGCGCGAGGGTTGCAGGCTCACCAAGGGCGAGCGCGAGATGATCATCGTGGCCACCTCGGGGGCCAATCACTGCCTGTACTGCGTGGTGGCGCACGGCGCGATCCTGCGGGTTTACGAGAAGAAGCCGCTGGTCGCAGACCCCATTGCCGTCAACCACCGCAAGGCCGACATCACGCCGCGCCAGAAGGCCATGCTCGACTTCGCGCTCAAGGTCACCCGTGCGTCGCACGAGGTCGGCGATGCCGATTTCGAGGCGCTGCGCGCGCACGGCTTCGACGACGAAGACATCTGGGACATCGCCGGGATCAGCGCGTTCTTCGGCCTGTCCAACCGCATGGCCAACGTGATCAGCCTGCGGCCGAACGACGAGTTCTATCTGATGGGCCGCGTGCCGCGCGAGAAGAAACAGGAGACGAAATGATGGCCCCCACGCTCACTTTGTTGGCTGCGGCCGGCGCTTTGCGCCTTCACATCGCTGCGCGATGTGAGCCTGCGCCGCAACCTTCGGTTGTCGCTGCCCCCAGGGCTCCGCAGGAGCCCCTGCGTGGCTCCAGGGGCTCCAGCCTCCTAGAGGCGGCTCGTCGGAGGCTGGGATGAACCGCATCGACCTGCACGAGCGCGTCGCGGTGATCACGGGCGGCGCGCAGGGCTTCGGCTACGCCACCGCGGCTCGCATGCTCGACTCGGGCGCGTCGGTGATGTTGTGGGACATCGATGCCAACCAGCTCGAGCATGCGCGCGGCGAGCTGTCGGGGCGCGGCAACGTGGCCAGCACCGTGGTCGAGCTGACCGAGGAGGCCTCGGTGAATGCCGCGGCCAGGGCCACCATCGAGCGCTACGGGCAGGTCGACATCCTGGTCAACAACGCCGGCATCACCGGCGGCAACGGCACCACCTGGGAGCTCGATCCGGCGGTATGGCGCCGCGTGATCGAGGTCAACCTGATCGCACCGTACCTGGTGTGCCGCGCGATCGTGCCCCACATGATCGCGCGCCGCTACGGGCGCATCGTCAACATCGCGTCGATCGCCGGCAAGGAAGGCAATGCCAACGCCTCGCACTACAGCGCGTCGAAGGCCGGGTTGATCGGCCTGACCAAGTCGCTCGGCAAGGAGCTGGCGCAGCACGGCGTGCTGGTGAACTGCGTGACACCGGCGGCGGCCAAGACCGCGATGTTCGCGACCATGACGCAGGCGCACATCGACTTCATGCTGTCCAAGATCCCAATGGGCCGCTTTCTGCAGGTGGAAGAGCTGGCGGCGATGGTGTGCTGGCTCAGCTCGCAGGACTGCGCCTTTTCCACCGGCGCGGTGTTCGACCTGTCCGGCGGCCGCGCCACGTACTAAGCACTGAGAGCCCCCAGGGTCGGGCTGTCGCCCGGGTCAAGGAATTCGGAACCGGCCCTTCATTCAACGCAGCGCGCGCACCGGCGCCACCGCGGTGGCCGTGGCGCCGGGCGGGGGCGCTGGCTTGTCCACCGCCCGCAGGCTGATCGTGGCCGCGACATCGGCAGGGCCCGACGCATCGACGGCGATGCGCTCGGCCGCCACGCCATCGGCCACCAGCTCGCGACCCACGGCTTGTGCGCGGCTCGCGCCGAGCGCGCGCAGCTGATCGTCGGTGACCGGCTCGGCCGCATGCAAGCGTTCGAGCAGGTGCGCATGCAGGTCGGCGCCTTTCAGCTGCGCCGCCTCCTCGGCCGACAGCGGCGGCGGCGTGCCCTTGAACAGGTTGGACAGGCGCGACACCAGCCGCCCGGCCGCATCGGTCGGCGGCGGGGCTGGATTGGCCTGCGCGAACTTGGCCTGGATCTGCTGCAGCGCGGGCGCGCCGAAGCGCTTGGCGTACAGCGCCTCGATCGCCGCGCGCGCCTTCGGGTCGGCGCTCGACACCGGGCCGATGTCCTCATCATCCGCCAGCTCGCGGCCCATCTGCGCGGCCAATGCGCGGCGCAAGCTCCGGTCCTTCAACGCCGCGCCGTCGGCGGCCGGGTCGTAGGCCGCGTGCACCGCCAGCGACAGGCGCGGCCGCTTGGCCACCGCCTGCGCCAGCTTCTTGAGCTTCTCGCGTTCGGGCGGCAGCAGATCGGCTTCACCGGCGTCGAACACCACCCTGGCGGTCTGTTCATCGCCGCCGCCGAACAAGGCACCCAACGCGCGGAACGGCGCGCTGACCACCTTGGTGAGCACGTTGGTCAGCGCCTTCCAGACGATGCCGGCCACGCTGAACTGCGGGTCGTCGAGGCTGCCGGACACCGGCAAGCCGAGGTCGATCTTGCCGTTCTCGTCCTGCAGGATCGCCAGCGCCAGATCGAGCGGCAGGTTGGGCGCGCTCGCACTCTCGACGCGCTCGCCGAGCGTGAGCTGGTCCATCACCACCTGGTTGTCGCCCTGCAGCTGGCGCTCCTTGACCTTGTACTCGAGGTCAAGCGACAACTTGCCCGATGCGATCTTGCGGCCGGCAAAGGTGGCCGAATACGGCGTCAGGCGCGTCATCTCCACGTTCTGGAAGATGACGCGCAGGTCGGTGAACGCGCTCGGGTCGAAGAGGTTGATCTGCCCGGCAGCGCGCGCCAGGCCGTACTCGTCGACCTGGCCCTGCAGCTCCAGCTGCGCTGCGCCGCCGCGCGCATTGGACAGGCCGACGATCTGGCCCTGCAGCCCATGGATGCGCGCGCCGAACGGCAGCGCCAGCGACAGGTCGGCGAAGTCCACGTCGCCCTGGCTCACGCGCACGCGCGCGATCTTCACCGCATACGGCGGCGCTGCCTTTGCGGGTGCGACCGGCGCCGCGTCCCTCGCCTTGACGATCCTGGCCACGTTGACCGTGCGGTCCTGGGCGATCATCAGCTTGGTGGCCAGGCCGTTCACGCGCAGCTCGTCGATGTCGAGCCGCTCGGTCGTCGCCGCAAGGCGCTGGGTGCCGAGCGACTTCCAGGCGATGAAACGTTCACCGCTGGTGCTCTCGTTGAGCAGCAGATCTTTCACCTCGAAGCCGCCGTCGTAACGCAGCTTGCCGTCGTGCACGCGCAAGCGACCGGCGCTCGACGCGTGACCGCCGGCGAGCACCAGGTGCGCGGCCTGCGACACGAACGGCTGCGCCGGCTTGAGCGCCAGCGCATCGAGCTTGATGCGCACGTCGGCCGAGGGCGCGGCACGCACCACGCTGCCCTGGGCCTCGAAGCGCCCGCCTTCGGCCACCTGCAGGCGCAGGCGCACCGGCAGCGGCGCCTGCGCGTCGTCGCTGAAGCCGCGCGCCTCGGCCTGCACCTGTTGCAGCGTGACGCCAAAGGCCGGCTGCACCGACTCGTCGCGCAGCGCCAGCTGCACGCCATCGGCCGCGATGTGGTCGACGCGATAACGCCATGCCGCCGCGCTGCGGGCTTCGTCGGCGGCCGGCTCAGACGATCGCGCCTTGACCGCTCGCAACGCCGTCAGCAGCGACAGCTCGCCGCGCGCATCGCGCGCCAGCACGGTCTTGCCCCCGTGCAGCGCGAGCGTCTCGAGCGTCGCGCTTCGCTCGGCCAGGCTCAGCCGGCCACCCTGCGCCAGCACGCGGTCGAGCTCCAGCAGCGGACTCTGCTGCGCGTCGGAGAGCAGACGCACGCCCTGCACCTCGACGCCGAGCCCATCGAGCTTCAACGTGGGCGCTCCGGCCAACGCTTCGGCATCGGCCTTCAACACGATCTGCACGCGCCCGACCTCGGCGGTGAGCGGGGCGGCGAAGGTCCGGTCGACCACGCGGCACGCCACGCCATCGACCGCCACGCGCCCCACCGAGAAGCGCCAGGGCTTGTCGCCGCCGCCCGCAGCCGCAGCCGCAGCCGCAGCCGCAGCCGCAGGCGCGGCGCCGCCGCCGGCCGGCGGCAACCACTGCTGCAGGTTGAAGCGCCCGTCGGCGGCCCGCTGCAGCGCGATGCGTCCGCCGTCGATCTGGATCGCCTCGAGCGACACGGCGCGCTCGGCCCAGTCGAAACGGCCGCCGCTCAATGCCACGCGGTCGAGCTTGAGCGTCGCGTCGCGGTCGTCGGCGCCGCGCAGGGTCAGACCCTGCAGGTCCAGCGCGAGCTGCTCCACCTGCGCGGTCAACCGTCCATCGTCGTGGCTGAGCCGGTACGCGAACTTCAAGCCGGCCTGGCCCTCCGGCGGCGCCATCTGCAGCGGGCTGCGCAGGTACGGCCAGATGCGCGCGAGCTGCAGCTCCTCGACCGCCACGTCGCCGCGCGCCACCAGCGGGTTGAGGCCCAACTCGCCTTTCCAGCGCACCTGCGCGCCGAATGACGTGCGCACCGACAGCACGTGGTCGCCCTTGTCCTCGGGCAGCGTCGACAGGTCGTTGAGCTCCAGGTCAAGCGGCTCGGCCACGGCGCGAAAACCCCCGGCCACCCGCTGGTCTTGCAGGCCGACACGGCCGCCTTGCACCACGGCGCGCTCGATCAGGAAACGCGGCAGGGCCTGCGCCTCCGGTTGCGTCTGCGGCTCGGGCGCACCGGCAAACGCCTGGACCAGGCGCATCCAATTGAGCCGTCCGTCAGCATCGATGTGCACCTGCACGTCGGGCTCGCTGAGCCGCACCTCCTTGAACGTGTAGGCACGCCTGAACAGGCTGGAGAGCTGAAAGTTCACCAGCAGCTCGCTGAATCCGAGCAGCGGCTTGCCGTCGGGCTGATCCAGCCGGACGCCACCGAGCTGCAGCGTGAGCCGCAGCGGATCGAACTTCGCGCGCTCCAGCGTCAGACGGTGTGCGCTCTTCTCGGCCACGATCTTCGGCGCGAGCCAGCGCGTGAGCGGCTCGAAGCCGAACCACGCGAACAGCAGATAGGCCGCGACCATGCCTGCCACGATCCGGCTCGGCAGGCTGAAGGCGATTTTGCGAACGGCGGCAAGCACAACCAGGCACCTCAAGGCCCTGGCATCGTCGCACCGTTACAGCCGGCTGCAAAGCGCGGCACGCGCTGTCAGAAAAAGCCTTGGTGCGGCCGCGGTCAGGCAGATGCTTTGGGTCCGATGCCGCCATAGTGCGCGCCGTGGTGCTCCAAAGCGACATCCCGGCCCGTCTCGATCGTCTGCCCTGGTCGCGCTGGCACTGGCGCATCGTGCTCGCGCTCGGCGTGGCGTGGGTGCTCGACGGCCTCGAAGTGACGATCGTCGGCTCGATCGGCAGCGTGCTCGAGCGCAGCGACACGCTGGGCTTGAGCGCGTCGGACATCGGCTGGGCGGGGTCGCTGTATGTCGGCGGCGCTGTGCTGGGCGCGCTGGTGTTCGGCCGCATGGCCGACCGGCTGGGCCGCAAGCGCCTGTTCATGCTGACGCTCGCGGTCTACATGGGCGCCACCGTGGCCACCGCGTTTTCCACCGGCTTCACGTCGTTTGCGATCTTCCGCTTCCTCACCGGCGTGGGCATCGGCGGCGAATATGCAGCCATCAACTCGGCGATTGACGAGCTGATCCCGGCGCGTGTGCGCGGGCGGGTGAGCCTGGCGATCAACGGCAGCTTCTGGATCGGTGCCGCGCTCGGCGCGCTGCTGAGCCTGGCGCTGCTGGACGAGCGCGTGCTCGGGCCGCAGCTCGGCTGGCGCGCCGGCTTCCTGCTCGGCGGTGTGCTGGCGGTGGCCATCCTGCTGGTGCGCCGCCACGTGCCGGAGAGTCCGCGCTGGCTGATCGCCCATGGCCGGGCCGACGAGGCCGAGCGCATCGTGGCGCAGATCGAACACGAGGCGCGCGCCGAACACGGCGTGCCGCTCGACGAAGCGCAAGGCCACGTGCGCTTCACACGTCGCCATGCGCCGACCCTGTCGGAGGTGTCGCACGTGCTGCTGCGCCGCTACCGCGCGCGCAGCGCGGTGGTGCTGGCGCTGATGATCTCGCAGGCGTTCTTCTACAACGCCATCTTCTTCACCTATGCGCTGGTGCTGACGCGCTTCCACGGCGTCGACGATGCCGAGGTGGGCCTGTACATCGTGCCGTTCGCAGTGGGCAACGTGCTCGGACCGCTGCTGCTCGGGCCGCTGTTCGATCGTGTGGGGCGCCGCGTGATGATCGCCGCGACCTACGGGCTGTCGGGTGTGGCGCTGGCGCTCACCGGTTGGGGTTTCGTGGCCGGCGTGCTCAACGCCACCACCCAGACGCTGGCCTGGTCGGCCGTGTTCTTCCTGGCATCGGCCGCGGCCAGCTCGGCCTACCTCACGGTGAGCGAGGTGTTCCCGCTCGAGATGCGCGCGCTGGCGATCTCGATCTTCTATGCCGTGGGCACCGGCATCGGCGGCTTCGCCGCGCCGGCGCTGTTCGGCGCACTGATCGAAACCGGCGACCGCTCCAACGTGTTCATCGGCTATGCGATCGGCGCGGTGCTGGTGGTGGTCGCGGCAGCCATCGCATGGCGCTGGGCGGTGAATGCCGAGCGCAAGCCGCTGGAACATGTGGCCCCGCCGCTGGGCAGCTCCTAGAGCCGGCGTTATTGGGCATACGGCTTGCCCGGCATGGCCCAGCCGGCGCCAAGCGCCCCGCAGGCGCGTCGGCAAGAAACGCCGATGCGGGCACCGCACTCGACTCCAGGAGCAACGTATGTTCGCCAGATCTCTTCTCGGCCTTGCAGCAGTGGGCGTCGTCTCGCTGTGGTATCTGCGCGCCCGCGCGCCATCGGGCATGCGCATCGACATCCGATGGCCAAGACGCGGCTCGGCCGTCGATGCGCCGCAGGAATCACCCAACGCGGCGGAACGATTGACGCACTCGCACGCGATGGGCGTGGCCGGCGGCATCGAGATGCCGGTGGCGCCACCGACTCACGCTGCGCCTGCCGATGCCGAGCCACCCGGCGATGCGGCTTGGCCCGCCTCGCGCGAGTTCCTGCGCGGCGCGTGACGGCCCGGGCTCAATGAACTTGGCGCCGCGGGGCAGACCGGCTTGCTTATGCCGGTGTGCCCACGGGCATCAAGACCAGCGGCCGCAATCCCGGAGGCAACCGCAGCAGCTGCGTCACCTCGTCTTCGTCGAACCCGCCCACGACCACCGTGCCCAGGCCCAGCGCGGCGGCCTTCAGCGCGATGTTCTGCGCCGCGGCACCGGCCTCGATGGACACATAGCGCTCGGCGCGCACGCCGTACTTGGCCGCGGTGAACGCGTGGCGCGCGAGGATGGCGAGCACCGCGGGTGCAGCGCCGACCATCGCCTGGCCGACCGCCGCATGGGTGAGCCGCTCGGGCGTGACGTGGCCCGGCGTGGCTTCGATCGTGTGCGTCCCGGGTTGATAGTGGTACACGCCGGCTGATAGCCCCTGAACGCGGCGCGCCAGCAGGTACAGCTCGAGCGGATAGAGGCCGCCGGCCGACGGCACGGTGCGCCGCCGTCCATCGGAGGAAACGCCCTGCCCGGCCCACAGCAGCTCCGATGCGCATTGCAGCGACAGCGGTGCGCTCGAGTAGCGCCGCACTGAGCGACGCGCGGCCATCGCGGCCTGCAGCGTGTGCGGGGCACCCTGCACCGGCGTCAAGGGAATCGATGGCGCGCCGCCCCCGGGTGCCGCAGCCGGTACCAGCCCGAGGCTGAGGGCCACACCCGCGGCAAGGGCGCCGCGGCGATCGGGCACCGTCGTGCCCGCGAGGAGGGTGCGCGGATTCGTAAGACGTGACATGCAAGTCCATGCGCCGCCTTGGCGCGCCAGACGGAAGTCTCTGGCCGCGCCCGCCGCCGCGCCTTGACGCAAATCATCCGGCCCGCAACAACGTCTCGCCGATCGCGCCGCGGCAGGTGGCGCCGTTCACCGCCACGCCGCGGCGACGCGCGGATCACAGCAGCACGATGTCGTACTGCTCCGGGCTCATGGCGCTCTCGGCCGACAGCGAGATCGGCTTGCCGACGAACTCCGAGAGGCCGGCCAGGTGTGCGCTCTCCTCGTCGAGCAGCATCTCCACCACCGCCGGGCTGGCGACGACGCGGAACTCCTTGGGGTTGAACTGGCGCGCCTCGCGCAGGATCTCGCGCAAGATGTCGTAGCACACGCTGCGCGCGGTCTTGACCTGGCCGCGGCCCTCGCAGGTGGGGCACGGCTCGCACAACATGTGGGCCAGCGATTCGCGCGTGCGCTTGCGCGTCATCTCCACCAGCCCGAGCTGCGTGAATCCGCTCACCGTGGTCTTGGTGCGATCGCGCGCGAGCTGCTTGCGGAACTCGGCCAGCACCGCGACCCGGTGCTCCTCGCGTGTCATGTCGATGAAGTCGACGATGATGATGCCGCCCAGGTTGCGCAGCCGCAGCTGCCGGCCGATGGCCAGTGCCGCCTCGAGGTTGGTCTTGAAGATGGTGTCGTCGAAGTTGCGCGCACCGACGAAGCCGCCGGTGTTGACGTCGACCGTCGTCAGCGCCTCGGTCTGGTCGATGATGAGGTAGCCGCCCGATTTGAGGTCGACGCGGCGCGCCAGCGCGCGCTGGATGTCTTCCTCGATGTTGTAGAGGTCGAAGATCGGCCGCTCGCCGTTGTAGTGCTCGAGCTTGCGCACCGCGCCCGGCGAATACGCCGCGCCGAAGGCCTGCAGCGCATCGAACTGCAGCTTGGAGTCGATGCGGATCGACTGTGTGCCGTCGTTGGCCAGGTCGCGCAGCACACGCTGCGCCAGGTTCAGGTCCTGGTGCAGCAGCGTGCCGGCGGCGCGGCTGGTGGCGGCCTCGCGGATCGCGGCCCAGGCCTTGCGCAGGTAGGCGATGTCGTCGGCCAGCTCCGCGTCCGACGCGTCCTCGGCGTTGGTGCGCAGGATAAAGCCGCCGCCGCCATCGCCCACCAGCGCCTGCATGCGCGCACGCAAAGCCTCGCGCGCCTCGGGCGAGCCGATCTTCTGCGAGATGCCGATGTGGTTGTCCTGCGGCAGGAACACCAACATGCGGCCGGCGATCGAGATCTGCGTCGACAGGCGCGCGCCCTTGGAACCGATCGGGTCCTTGATCACCTGCACCAGCAGCGTCTGCCCCTCGAACACCTGGCGTTCGATCGGCACCAGCGGCTGCCCTTCAGCTCGCGCGCCGTTGCTGGTGTGCAAGTCGGCCACGTGCAGGAACGCGGCGCGCTCGAGCCCGACGTCGACAAACGCGCTCTGCATGCCCGGCAGCACACGCGCCACCTTGCCGAGGTAGACGTTGCCGACCAGGCCGCGCTCGAGCGCGCGCTCGATGTGCAGCTCCTGCACCGCACCGTTTTCGATGATGGCGACGCGGGTTTCCTGCGGCGTCCAGTTGATCAGGATGTCGTGTGTGGCCATCGTGCGGAGTTTATGGACTGAGCGCGGTCGGCACGCCGGCGCGCCGCAGCAACTGCGCCGTTTCGAACAACGGCAGGCCCATGATGCCCGAATGGCTGCCGTCGATCCGTTCGACCCAGCCGGCCAGCGCGCTCTGGATCGCATACGCACCGGCCTTGCCGAACGGCTCGCCGCTGGCCACGTAGGCCTCGATCGTGTGGCGCGGCAGTCTGGCGAAGCGCACACGCGACACGTTCAGCGCCAGTGAACTGCGTGCGCCGTCGGCCACCGCCACGCCGCTGACCACGCGGTGCCAGCGCCCGGACAGCCGCGCCAGCATGGCCTGGGCTTGCTGCGCATCGGCCGGTTTGCCCAGGATCGTGCGGCCGATCGCCACGGTGGTGTCGGCGCTCAGCACGGGCGCCGCCGGCAGGCCGCGCCGCTGCATGCGCTCGCGCGCCGCGGCGAGCTTGGCCCGCGTCACGCGGCGCACATAGGCCTCGGCGGCTTCGCCCCCTCGTTGTGCTTCCAGCGCCTCGGCGTCTTCCGACGCATCGGGCAGCAGCAGCTCGAAGCGCACGCCCAGCTGCTGCAGCAGCTGCTGGCGGCGCGGGCTTTGCGACGCGAGGTAGACGAACGCACGGCTCATGGCGGCCGCGATTGTCCGCTGAAGCCGATCGACCCCCTAACAACGACATGGCCGCCTTGAGCCGCCGACTGCGTATCGCTCATCAAGGGATGAGTGGTCGTTTTCAGCGGCACAGGCCCGTGTCCGCTTGTGGATGTCTTTCACGTGTGGATCTCACGCCCGCGTCCGACACGTGACGGACTGTGCAAGCAACGACCGATCAGCCCCCGGTGCCGGTGGGTGTCTTTGGATCGAGGCCGTGAACGCCGACCTCGCCCCATGCGAACCACCGCCCGAACATGGGTTCACGTCATCACGGTCTTCCCCAGCGTTTCCTTGTTCAACAGGAGTTCATCATGTCCCACACCCTCCAAGCACTGCGCGCCTCGATCACCGTGGGCGCTTTCCTCATGGCCGGCGTCACGGCGCATGCCGCCGATACGGGCACGCAGCGTCTGGCCATGGCCCGCACGCACGTCGGTGAGGCCGCGGCGGTCGCACACGCCACACGCCCGGCCGCTGGCGCGCAACGCAGCGAAGTCGCCGTGGCCAAGGCACCGGTGCGCCGCGCGCCCCAGCGGCGCGTCGATGCGCGCGACAGCGACGGCAGCCGCTTCGCCTACGACAGCTGCGGCTGCTCCAACTGAAGGCGGCGGCAGCTGGCGCGCCGGCGGCTCAGGCGGCGCTCGGCACCGTCGCCCCGGTGCCGTCTTGCGGCAGCGGCACGGTCAATCGCACGCGGGTGCCGCCGGCGCCGCTGTCCACGGACAGGCTGGCACCGATGCTCGCGGCACGCCTTTGCATGCCCGACAGGCCGCGCCCGGCCGTGGGCGCCTCGGTGCGGAAACCGCTGCCTTCGTCGCTCACCTCGACCCACAAGCGCTCCGGCGCGTGCACCAGGCCGAGCGTCACGCTGATCGTCGGCGTGTGCGCGTGCTTCATCGCGTTCGTCAGCGACTCCTGCAGGATGCGCAGCACCTGCAAGGCGACGTGCGGTGGCGCGTCGATGCGGTCGGGAAGCCCGTCGAGCTTGAAGCGCAACTCGATGCCCGCCGCCCGAAAGCGCGGCTCGAGCCGCCAGCGCAGGTTGCCAATCGACTCCAGCAGGCCGTCGCGGCCAGGCGCCAGCGTGTCGATCGACAGCCGCATGTCGTCGATCGCCTCGCGCAGCGCCTGTGCAACCCCCTTGGCGTCGAGCTGGCCGCGCTCGACCGCGGCCAATGACGTGAGCAGCTGTGACCCGAGTCCATCGTGCATGTCCTGCATGATGCGCTGGCGCTCGCCGGCCACCGCCTGTTCACGCTCGTGCTCGCGCAGCCGCGCGTAGCTGGCCGCCAACTCCTGTTCGCGCTCGGCCACGGTACGCCTCAACGTGGCGTTGGCCTGCTCCACGGCCGACAGGCTCTGCACAAAACGATCGACCAGGATCGCGCCGACGGTCGTCATCAGCGCGGCGGCGGCGAAGTACAGCAAGTAAGGCCCTTCGGGGTCGACCACCTTGCCCTGCGACAGCAGATAGTCGTGGATCGAACCCCCCATGCCGAGCAGCGCCGACAGCAGCAACGCGATGTTGTACCGGTCGCGCCGCTGCATCACCGAGCGCACCGCGGCGCCGATCATGATCAAACCCACCAGCAGGAGGCCGCCTTGGTAGTAGCGGTCGACGAAGCCATGCACCGCGCTGCCGCCGAGCGCCAGCAGCAGCGGACCCGAGGCCCAATAGGCGATGAAGGCACGCGTCATGCCGCGCGGCCGGAAGCCGGCATGGCGCAGGTAGAACAGCGTCATCGTCACGCCGAAGCCGCCGGTGGCGGCGTAACGCACCACACGCCAGTAGATCCACCATGGATCGGGCACCGTCTCGATCACGTAGTTCAACGTGTGCACGGCCCAGAACAGGCAGCCGAGTCCGAACAGGCCGTAGTCGAGCTCCATGCGCCGGCGCCACCACACCGCCACCACGAACAGGCCGACGGCCGTGGTCAGCGCGATGGTGATCTGCGCCATCGTGTAGGTGACGAAGTAGCGCGCTTCGTAGCGCGGCCGCACCGCGCCGTCGGGGCCGATGTGCACCGTGCTCACGATGCGATCGCGGTTGCCCAGGTTCACGCGCAGCATCAACGTGTTGCCGCCCAGGCGCAGCTGCGCCGGCGCCACCGGCAGCGCATGCGGGCGCATCCAGCGCACCCAGGTCTGGGCGTCGGGCTCCGGCACGCGCGCGAGCAGCTCGCCGTTGAGGTACAGCGTGCCGCCCTCGCGCAGGCGCGGCAGATACACCATCCACGGCTGTCCGTCCTTGCGATCGACTTCAAAGTCGATGCGGTACCAGCCGGCGGCCTCGTTGCGGCCGGCCTGCCACTGGTCCGGCAGGATCACGCGCCGCCAGTCGGCATCGGCAGACGGCACGCTGGCCGCGCTCGCGCTCAGTGAGAACTGCGCTTCCCGGTGCCGCACCGGTTCCGCGTGCAGCACCACCGGCGCCAGGCTCGCCAGCAGCCACAGCAGCCCGAGCAGCCTGAACATCGCCTGGCCCGAAGGAGCATTGCGCTCAGCGCAACAGCCCCAGTTGCGTCGCCTCGAACACGGCTTCGCCGCGCGAGTGCACCGACAGCTTGCGGTAGATCTTCTTCACGTGCGCTACCACCGTGTGCGCGGAGATGTCCAGTGCGGCTCCCACCTCCTGGAAGCTCAGGCCCTTGGCCACCAGGCGCAGGATCTCGTCCTCGCGGTCGGTCAGCGGCGAGGCCGCGGCCGGCGCAGCCGGCTGGTCGGCCGGGCCGCGCATGCGCTGCAGCAAGCGCCGCGCGACGCTGGGACTGATCGGCGATCCGCCGGCACGCAGCTCGCGGATGCAGCGCGCCAACTCGCCGGCAGGGCTGTCCTTCAGCAGGTAGCCGGTGGCACCGGCTTCGATGGCCTCGACGATGTGTCCGTCGTCGCCGAACACGGTGACCACCAGGCAATCACAATCGGGCCGGCGGCGCACCGCCTCGCGGATCAGTGCGCAGCCGTTGCCGTCGGGTAGACCGAGGTCGACCAGCAACACGTCGGGGACGCCGGCTTCGAGCAGCGCTAGCGCCGGTCCGAGCGCCGTCACGGCCGACACCAGGCGCAGATCGGGCTCGCGGCCGATGGCCGCGCAGTACTGATGCAGAAACTCGGGCTCGTCTTCCACCACGAGCACGCTGACCGGCTGATCGGGCATCGCACCCTCCCCGTCATCGCGCCATTGTGTCGCAGCCCGCGCGCGGCGGCATGGCGTGTTTGTGGGATGGCGCGGCGCGATGGCGGGATCGTGCGCCGCGGCGTCGCTTCCTAGAGTGGGCCGCACGCGAGGCAACCGCCTCGTGCACAAAAGGAGTCGGTATGAACCGCATGATCTATCACCGCGCCGGATCGGACGCTCCGATCGGCTGGCGCTGGACCCTGGTACCGATCATCGTGACCATCGCCGTGGCCGGCGTGGTGCTGGTGGTCGAGTCGTGGCCCGCGCGCGGCGACGACGCCATCGCCCGCAACGACACCACGGGCCCGGTGCCCGAGGCCGATGCGCAGACAGAGCCCTCACTGGGAGAACCCCATGGCCACGCGCACCTGCACCCCTGAGCCGCAGCGCTGCCTGCGCCGCAGCGCGGCCGCCGTGGCGGCTGCCGCCGTGTCGGTGGCCTTGACCACAGCGCCGGCGTGGGGCCAGCCGGCGCCTCCGGCGGCAAGCGACGACACGCTGCTCGACGATGCGATGGAGCATCAGGCGCGTGGTCATCCGGCACAAGCCGATGCCTTGTTGCGGCAAGGGGCCGAACGTGGTCACGTCGCCGCGATGGAACGCCTCGCCCTGCTCCACTGGTACGGCCACACGCTGCATCCCGGCACGCGGTGGAGCCGCGAGACGGCGCGCCTGTGGTTCACTCGCGCCGCCGAACGCGGCAGCGAACTGGGACGCCACATGTCGGAGGTGATCGGGCGCCCCCGCGCGGCGGCGCAGCGCCGCGTGCCGCCGACGAGCGCCGTCGAGCCCCACAACGACGGCAGCCGTTTTGCCTACGACAGCTGCGGCTGTACGGAATGACCGGAGGGCCGACGCCGGCCGCCCACTTTCACTCGCGGTGGTACGGGTGGCCGGCGAGCACGCTCCAGGCCCGGTACAACGCCTCGGCCAGCAGCACGCGCGCCAGCGCGTGCGGCAGCGTGAGGTCCGACAGGCGCAGGCTCTCGTCGGCGCTGGAGCGCAGCGCAGCGTCGAGCCCGTCGGGGCCGCCGATCCACAGCGCCACGTCGCGCCCGCCATCGCGCCAGGCGCGCAGGCGCTCGGCAAGCTGCTGCGTGGTGAGCCGCGCGCCGCGCTGGTCGAGCGCGACGCGGCGCGCGCGCGGCGGCGCGGCGGCTGCGAGGCGCGTGGCCTCTGCGGCCATCATCTGAACCGCCGTCTTGCCGCTGGTGCGCGGCTCGGCCTTGACCTCCACCAGCTCGAGGCGGCACTCGGGCGGAAAGCGCTTGGCGAAGTCGTCGTAGGCGTCGCGTGCCCATGCCGGCTGCCGTTGACCGACCGCCGCGATCACCAGACGCATCGCCGCGATGTCAGCGTGTTTGGGCCGGCGCCTTGCGTGCCGGCTTGGCGGCGACCTTCTTGCCGGCGGGACGGTTCTGGGCCACCGCATTGACCGCGGATGCTCTGGGCGCTGGTGCGGCCCTCCGGGCTGCAGTGGCGGCTTTCTGCGCCGGCGGCGGCATCGCGGCCGGCCACGGCCCGCCGTCGAGCTTCATCCTCACCGGCTTGTCGCCCCAGATCTCCTCGAGCCGGTAGTAGTCGCGGATCGCCGGCTGCATGATGTGCGCGACCGCGGCACCACAATCGACGATGATCCATTCGCCGTTGTCGGCGCCCTCGACGCTCAGGACGGGCAGACCGCGCGATTTCACCGTCTCACGCACGCTGCTGGCCAGCGCCTTGGTCTGCCGGTTGCTGGTGCCCGATGCGACGATCACGCGCTCGAACAGCGGTGACAGGTGCTCGGTGTTGAAGACGGCGATGTTCTGCGCCTTCACATCTTCCAAGCCATCGACGATGGCGCGTTGCAGCTTGCGAATATCCATTCAATGCGCGTCGGCACTCCTGTACAGATGGTGCTGGTCAATATAGCTCGCGACCGCGTCGGTGACCAATCCGGCAATCGATTCACCCCGCTGGACGCGTGCACGGATGTCGGTGGCGCTGATTGGCAACGGCGGCAATGGCACCATCGTGTGCGGATGCGCCGCCACCTCGGGATGCGCCGCGGATGCCACGCCGGGCCGCTCGGCCACCGCCAGCGTCACGCGCTGCAGCAGCTCGCGCCAGCCGCGCCAGGTGTGCAGGTTGGCGTACTGGTCCGAACCCATGATCCAGACCCAGGCCGCGGCGCCGTCACGCTGCTGCAGCTCGCGCACGGTGTCGAGCGTCATGCTCGGGCCGCCGCGCTCGATCTCGCAGCGTTCGAGCGTGAAGCGCGGCTCGCCCGCGATCGTGAGTCGCACCATCGCCTCGCGGTGCGCTGCCGCGGTGATCGTGCGCGATTTCTGCCACGGCTGTCCGGTGGGAATCCAGCGCAGCTCGTCGAGCTGCAGCGCATCGCGCGCGCAGCGCGCCAGCGCCAGGTGCGCCAGCTGCGGCGGATCGAACGTGCCGCCGAACAGTCCGATGCGCCGCATGTGGGAACCCTTGGCGCTGCGCGCCTTCCCGCCCGGCCCGGAACGGGCCCCTTCGAGGCCCGTGGGGAGCGAACCCTCCTTCGGACGGCCGGGCGGAGGGCTCACTCGCACCAATCGCGCGGCCGAAGAAAGTCGCTGTACAGGCGCGCCTCGGCACTGCCCGGCTCGGGCTGGTGGCTGTAGACCCAGCGCACGCGCGGCGGCATCGACACCAGGATGCTTTCGGTGCGTCCGCCCGACTGCAGCCCGAACAGCGTGCCGCGATCGAACACCAAGTTGAACTCCACGTAGCGGCCGCGCCGGATGGCCTGGAACTCGCGCTCGCGCTCACCGTACGGCGTGTCGCGCCGGCGCTCGACGATGGGCACGTAGGCGCCGAGGAAGGCGTCGCCCACCGAGCGCAGCATCTGGAAACCGCGCTCGAAGCCCAGCTCCGAGAAGTCGTCGAAGAAGATGCCGCCCACGCCGCGCGGCTCGTTGCGGTGCTTGAGGAAGAAGTACTCGTCACACCAGCGCTTGAAGCGCGGATGCAGCTCGGCACCGAACGGGTCCAGCGCGGCGCGGCACGCGCGATGAAAGTGGCGCGCATCGTCCTCGAAGCCGTAGTACGGCGTGAGGTCCATGCCGCCGCCGAACCACTGCACCGGTGGCTTGTCCGCCGGCAGCGCGGCGAACAGCCGCACGTTCATGTGCACGGTGGGCACGTACGGATTGCGCGGGTGGAACACCAGCGAGACGCCGAGCGCCTCGAACGGCGCGCCCGCCAGCTCGGGCCGGTGTTGCGTGGCCGACGGCGGCAGCGCCGGCCCGCGCACGTGGCTGAAATTGCATCCCGCCCGCTCGAGCAGCGCGCCCTCTTCGATGCACCGCGTGAGGCCGTCGCCCTGCAAGCGCTCGCCGGGCGCGCGCGTCCAGCCGTCGCGCACGAACGTGCCGCCGTCCAGGCGCTGCATCGTGTCGACGATGGTCTGCTGCAGCCCGAGAAGGTAGCTGCGCACGGAGTCGGTGAACATGGGCAAAGGCTCTACTTGCGCAGCAGCGCGCGATAGCCGATGTCGGTGCGGTACTGCGCACCGTCGAAGCGGATGCCGACAAGGCCATCGTAGGCGCGCTGCTGCGCCGCCTTGATGGTCACGCCGAGCGCGGTCACGCACAACACGCGCCCGCCGCTCACGCTCAGGCGCTGGCCGTCCCACGCGGTGCCGGCATGAAACACCATCAGGTCGTCGGCCGGCGCCGGCACGCCCTTGATGACAGCGCCCTTCTGCGGCGCCTGGGGGTAGCCGGCCGCAGCCATCACCACGCCGAGCGCGAAGCTGCGGTCCCACTGCAGCTCCACCTGGTCGAGCGCGCCGTCGGTGGCGGCCATCAACACATCGAACAGATCGCTCTTCAGGCGCATCAGGATCGGCTGCGCCTCGGGATCGCCGAGACGGGTGTTGAACTCCAGTGTGCGCGGGTTGCCGTCGGCATCGATCATCAACCCGGCGTAGAGGAAGCCGCTGAACGGCACGCCGTCCTTGCGCATGCCGGCCACCGTGGGCTTGATGATCTCGTTCATCACGCGCGCATGCAGGTTGGGCGTGACCACCGGCGCCGGCGAATAGGCGCCCATGCCGCCGGTGTTGGGGCCCTCGTCGCCGTCGCGCAGGCGCTTGTGGTCCTGGCTGGTGGCCAACGCGACCACATGTTCGCCGTCGACCATCACGATGAAGCTGGCCTCCTCGCCGTCGAGGTACTCCTCGATCACGACGCGTGCGCCGCCTTCGTTGTGCAACACGCCGAGCGCGCTGCCGTCGAGCATGGTGTCGATCGCCTCGTGCGCCGCGCGCTCGCCCATTGCCACCACCACGCCCTTGCCGGCGGCCAGGCCATCGGCCTTGACGACGATCGGCGCACCCTGCTGCTCGACGTAGGCATGCGCCGCCGCGGCATCGCTGAAGGTCTGGGAGCGCGCCGTCGGAATGCCGTGGCGCTGCATGAAGGCCTTGGAGAACGCCTTGGAGCTCTCGAGCTGCGCCGCGGCTTTGGTCGGGCCGAAGATGCGCAACCCACGCGCGAGGAACACGTCGACCACGCCCTGCGACAACGGCGCCTCGGGCCCCACCACGGTGAGCGCCACCTTCTCGCGCTGCGCGAAGTCGGCCAGCGCCTCGGGCTCGGTGATGGCCACGTTCTCCAGCCGCGCGTCGGATGCGGTGCCGCCGTTACCGGGCGCCACGTAGACGCACTGCACCTTGGGGCTTTGCGCCAGCTTCCAGGCCAGCGCATGTTCGCGGCCGCCGCCGCCGATGACGAGAACTTTCAAATCATGTCCTGATGCGGAAGAACAGCAACCAGCTCACGTAGGCGATGAGCACGAGGATCAGCGGCAGCAGCAGCGCCAGTGCGCGCCGTGCCTTGGTCTGCAGCTCGGCCGCGCGCTCGTTGACCTGGCGCGCCAGCTCCAGGTTGGCGCGCGTGTCGTCGATCAGCTTGCGCTGCTCGGCCAGCGCCTCCTTCTGCAAGGCCAGCGACTCTCGCTTCAGCGCGTTGGACTCTTCGAGCAACTGCTCGACGCGACCATCGCTCATGCTGCCCCCTTGGCCCGGCGGGCCTTCCCCCCGAGGGGGAGAGAGCTTCGGAGCGGCCGAGCACCGCTCATTCAAGCACCGCGTTGTGGTAGACCGCCTGCGTGTCGTCGAGGTCTTCGAGCACGTCGAGCAGCTTCTGCATGCGCTGCGAATCCTCGCCGGCGAGTTCCACCGGATTCTCGGCGCGCCACGTGACCTCGGCCAGATCGGGCTTCAAACCGGCCTTCTGCAGCGCTTGCTGCACGGCCTCGAAGTCGGCCGGCGCGCACAGCACCTCGATCGCGCCGTCGTCGCCGGTGATCACGTCGTCGGCGCCGGCTTCGAGCGCGACCTCCATCACCTTGTCTTCACTCGTGCCGGGCGCGAACACGAACTGCCCGCAGTGCTTGAACTGGAACGCCACCGAGCCGTCGGTGCCCAGGTTGCCGCCATGCTTGGAGAACGCGTGCCGCACCTCGGCCACGGTGCGCACGCGGTTGTCGGTCATGGTGTCGACGATGATCGCCGCGCCGCCGATGCCGTAGCCCTCGTAGCGGATTTCCTCGTAGTGCACCCCCTCGAGGTTGCCGGTGGCCTTGTCGATGTTGCGCTTGATCGTGTCGGCCGGCATGTTGGCGGCCTTGGCCTTGTCGATCGCAAGCCTCAAGCGCGGGTTGGCGTTGACATCACCGCCGCCGGCGCGCGCCGCGACCATGATCTCGCGGATCACGCGCGTCCAGATCTTGCCTCGCTTCTCATCCTGCCGGCCCTTGCGGTGCTGGATGTTGGCCCATTTGGAATGTCCGGCCATTGAGCTGTTCTCCCCGTCGGGCGCCCGCCGGGATGTGCGTGCCGACAACCGATCGAGGCGGGATTTTACCGATGAAGAAGTCGACCACGTCCGTCGCGCGCGTCAGCGGACCAGCACCAGCTTCTGATACAAGCCGCCGAAGTAGGTGCGCTTGGACAGGACAGCCGGTTGCACCTGCGACGGCAAAAACTCGGCGATCTCGTGGTGCCACAGGTCCATCGCGTACGGCTCGAGCTTGGCGAACACCAGCCGCATCAGCCAGCGCATCGGGTGCCAGCGCGAAGGCTGGTGGTAGTCGACGATCACGACCTTGCCGCCCGGCTTCACGACGCGCAGCGCCTGCGCCAGCGTGGCGCGGCGCACGTGCTCCGGCTGCTCGTGCAGCAGGAAGAACAGCAGCACCTGGTCATAGCTGGCGTCGTGGCAAGTCAGTGCCGAGGAGTCGCCGTGCAGCAGGCGCAGCCGCCTGCCGTCCGGCAGCTTGCGCGCCAGGTTGCGCAACTGGATCGGCAGGATGTCCACCACGTCCAGGCTGGCGTCGCTCGCCAGGCGCTGCTGCAGGCGCGCGGTCAGGTTGCCGTAGGCACACGCCACCTGCAGCGTGCGGCCGCGCACGGTGCCCCCGAGGTCGGCCAGCGCGGCGTCGCGCAGCCGGCCGTAGTTGCCAAACAGGATCGCGTTGACCAGCCAATCGCGCTCGAAAAGGTGCACCGCCTTCGGGTGCACGTAGGCCCACCAGTACACCTGTTCGAGGTAGCGCGGTACCGGTGGCGCGCGCAGCGCCACGGCATCGTCGGCTCCCGTGACTTGGACGGCGGCGGCCAAGGGTGGAGACACGTGCACCGAAGGCACACGCCTACTGAGCAAGGACCCAGCGGACGAGATTCCGGATCTCCTCCGGCCTCCTGTTGCTGATGGTCTTGTGATGTTCGACGTGCCCATCGGGCATGACCTTGCCCTTGCCCGAGGTGAGGTGCTCGTACAGCCGGTTCTCGGCATCGGGCTTGGCGCGGTACTCCGCGGCCACCTCGGCGTAGGTCGGACCTTCCTTGTGCTTGGTCATGCCGTGGCAGCGCAAGCAGTTGTTCCTCATCGCCAATGACCTGGCCGCGGCGACGTCGACCCCAGGCAGGGCGGCTTGTTCCGCCGGCGGGACGGGTGCGCAGCCTCCCGCGATCCCCGCCAGGAGCGCGCTGCCGAGCAGCGCAAGGGTGTGTCGTTTCATGGTGAACCTCGCTGAACCCTTCATGCCGCGGCGGCCGAATCAGAAGCGATAGCGCAACCCGAACTGCACCGCGTGCACCGTGTATCGCGGCGGCTGCACGCCGAGCGCAAGCAGGTTCGAAACGGTGCCTGGCAACACGCCGTCGAGATGCCAGTCGGTCGAGACGTGGCGCTCGTACCACCAGCTGCCGACCAGCGAGAGGCTCTTCTGCAGTTGGTAGACGGCGCGCAGCCGCAGGCGATCGATCGACGCGGTGGCAGACGGGAACGGCGGAGCCGCCACACCGGCATCAACGGTGACGTCATAGCGCATGCGCGTGAGCACCGCGTCGGCGCCGAGTTCGAGCTTGCCGCCCATCGCCAGGTGCTTGACACCGGCACCCAAGCTATGGGTGCGGTCCTCGTTGCGCCCCGTCCAGTCGGGCACGCCGAACGCCTGGCTGCCCGCCTGGTCGGAGCGGATGCGCTCGATCTGTGCAAAGGCATACACCTGCGTAGCATCGGAGAACGCGGCCGACAGGTCGCCGCCGACGCTGACCGTGCGCGCGTCGGTCAGGCCGAGCGTCGAGCGGTCGTATCTGTCCTTCGCATAGTCGGCATTGAGGCCGAGCGTGACGTTTTCGGCCGGCGCGAAGTCTGCGCGCCCGCCGGCGCTCTCGCGCTTGCGGTCGGCCAGGTTGAACTTGCGCATCAGCGGGTTCTGCGGCGGGTCGATCCACGTGGCCGTGCCGTAGGTGTCACCGTCGCGCTGGCCATAGCCGAGCTTCAGCTGCAGCAGCACGGCGTCCACCGGCCGGCCTTCCACACGGCCCCACAGCGTCGTTTCGCGGGTGGTCACCACCTCCTGCAGCGAGCGCTCGCGATAGTCCTGATCGAGACCGACCGACGTCTTCAGACTGCTGGCGCGAAACCGGTAGTCGCCGCCCAGCCGGAAGCGGTCCTGGAAGAAGCTGAACGGCTGGTTGGTGCGCGGGTTGGCGTTGAGGAACATGTCGGTCGACACCGACGGGTAGCCGAGGCTGTCGGTCCTGTTGTCGCGCGTGTTGCGGTCGTAGCTCGCGTGCAGGTTCAGGCCGTCCATCGGCGTGGCGGTCACGCGCGCGCCAGCGTTGAACGTATAGGCCTCGCCGTCGAGCGAAGAAACCGGCAGCGGCGGCACGGACGGCGCGAGGCTGCCGTTGACGGTGATCGGCAGGTACGACTCGTTCTGCGTCATGCGCCCGAAAGCGATGTTGCCGCTGGCGCGCAGGGTCGGCGTGACCTGGTATCCCGCCGTCGCCAGAATCTGGTGGAACTGGTTGTCGGGCGCCAGCGCGAGCTGACCCGCGGCGGCGCCGTTGATCGGGTTGAAGGGATTGGACCAGGTCAGCGACGCCTCGCCGTTGCGGAACAGCGAGACCTGGTAGGCCAGCGTCGCCTGCAGGCGTTGGCTGCCGTAGGTGGCAGACACCTCGAGCTGGTCGGTCGTGTGGTCCAGCGGGGCGACCCACTGCGACGCGTTGGCAATGAAGAACGAGCCGCCGATGCGCTGAAGGCCATCGCGCAAATCGCGGCGGTAGCTCAGTTGCGTGCTCCATTCTTCGCCGGCGGTCCACGCAAAGCCGGCGTCGAAGCGCGAGCGCTTGGAGCTGACGTCGACCGACTGCAGCGTGCTGGCCAGCGGCATCGACGCGGTGTCGACGGCGGGGAAACCGCCGGGCAGTGTCAGCCTCGCACCGCCGACGCCGAGGTACGGCGTCATCGCGCCGTCGGCCTGGCGGCGCGGGATTTCGGCGTAGCCCAGTCGCAGGGTGTACAGCCCCTCGCGGCCGCCGTCGAACTCGACCGAGCGCGTGCCCAGACCGAGGTCCGACGCCTCGAGCGTGCCGTACACGCCGTTGCCGCCGCGGTAGCGCACGCGGCCGCCGAGGCCCAGGTAGGCACCCTTGCGGTCAAGCCCGGTGTAGTCGCCGAACTTCTGCGAGTCGTCGCTGACGCCGATCACCCCGGCATCGACCGAGCCGCTGCGGCCCTCCTTCTCGAACGGACACGTCTCGCACTTCCACTGCGAGGTGTCGGGGGCTGCCAACGCAACGCAGGCGGCGCTCGACAGCGCGCCGAGCGCGGCCAGCTGCAACAGCGAGCTGAAGGTCTTCATGGTCGCGTCCGTGATCGGGGCCGGCCGCCGAGTCGATCGATCCTTCATCGCATCAGCTTCGCACCGGCGGGATGGTTGGACCCGTGAACCTGCGAGTGGCAGTTGGTGCAACTGCCGGCGAGCAGGAAGATCTGGGCGCCGGCGCTGCCACCGGGCAGCGAGCCGCCGGTGCGCGCCACCGACGGATGCCCGGCCTGGCTGTGGCACTGCTGGCACAGCAGCGGCGGGCTCTTGTTGAGCAAGGCGTTGCGCACCGAGCCGTGCGCGCTGTGGCACAGCGAACAGTCCTCGGACACCGGCGCGTGCTCCCACAGCAACGGCCCGCGCTTGTCGGCATGGCACGCATAGCAGGTCTGATTCAGCGTCGGCTTGATCAGCATCGCGCTGCTCGGCGAGCCGTGCGCGCTGTGGCAGTCGCTGCAGCGCATCAGTCCGAAGCGCACCGGATGCGTCGACGCCTTGTGGAAATCGGCGCGCTGTTTCTTGTGGCAGCTGTAGCACACCTCGGCCTGGTCGGCCTTGGTCAGCACGGCGTCGCGCTCGACGTGCAGCCGGTGGCAATCGGTGCAGGCCAGCGCGCCGCGTTCGTGCGCGGCCGCGTGCCAGCCGGTGCGCGAGCGGTTCTCGTGGCACTGCAGGCACGTCGCGTTGCGCTCGGCCACCGGCAGGAACGAGTTCGATTTCAAGCTGTTGATGCTTCTCTTCTTGTCGCTGCCCTTGGTCGCGTGGCGCCCGCCCGGGCCGTGGCAGGCCTCGCATTGCAGCCCGCCGGCACCGAACGGAGAGGCCTTGTTGCCGCGGTGCGCATGCCGGGTCTTGAAGATCGCCGCGGTCGTGAAGGTCGTGGTGTCGGCCTCCTCGTCGTGGCAGCCCAGGCAGGTGTCGGCGCCCTTTTCGCTGTACTCGGTGCCGATGCCCGCTGGCGCTGAAGCGGCCCCGGCAGGCGCAGCGGCGGTTTGCGCCGCCGCCGGCTGAGAGGCCAGGCCCGCAAGCAGGAGCAGCAGCGCCGCGGTCCAGGCGTTGAAGACTCTCATGGTCCAACCCTGCCCTGCGACGCGGCCAGCGCCTTCAGCTTCGCGCGCGCCTGCTTGTTCTGCACCGCAACGATCTGACGTCGGATCGACAGGTAGACGCCGGTGGGCAACCCGGCCTCGGTCACCAGGTGCGCCTTGCTCAGGTAGGGACGCGCGGAGATGATCCTGTCGGCCTCGGCGTCGCCGATGCCCGGCAGCGATTTGAGCTGCGCGCGGCTCGCGCTGTTGATGTCGATCGGCTTGACCGGCGCCGCCGATGCGCCCTTGTTCGGCGCCTTTGGCGCGGGCCGAGCCGGGGCGTGCGGGTCGGCAACTGGGGCCGACGCGCCGACGCCCCCGACGCTGACCGCCGCGCACGCCAGGATCAGCGCGCAGCCGATGACGTGGTGTCGCACCGAATGCACCCTCGTTTCGCCGCGGTCAGGTGCATCACCTGTTCTTCGAGTGCATCACCGCGATGTCGGCGATCCGGCCGGTGCCGTGGCAGATCAGGCAGGTCTCGTTCGTCCCGGTGATGGCCGAGCTGCGCGCCTGGTAGTACGCGGCGCCATTGATCTTGAAGTGCGTGATCGCATCGGCCGTGTTGTGGCACGCCGAGCACACCGACACCGTCGGCGACATCACCAGCGTGGTTCCCGCGGCCTCCGTGACCACACCCGTGAGCGCGTTGAAGCTGAAGCCCGAGCCATAGGCCGTGCCGAGCGCGGACGCGTACGGCGGCTGCACAAACGGCGACGTCGCGGGCCCGGCCGAGTACGTCCCCGTGCCGACGGTCCGGTACTGCCGCTTGTCGACCTGGTCCCCGCCCTGGCCGATGGCAGCAGCCGAAGCGGTGGCCGAGAAGTCGAAGGTGCCGGGCAGGTGGCAGGTCACGCAGTCGTTGAGGATCCCGGGGTACGAGACCTCGGAGAGGCCGGCCGGGTTGGTGGTGGTGGCCTGATAGGTGAACGGGACCTGTCGCTTGGCCGACCCGTGGATCGCGTGGATGAAGTGCGTGGAGTCGATCGACCAGCCGCTGCTGGTGCGGTTGGGGTTGTGGCACCACGAGCAGGTCGTGCCGTCGTTGCGCTGGCCGCCGTGGAAGGCCTCTTCGGTGAAGGTGCCCAACTCCTGGTGGCACGCGTTGCAGCGTGCGTCCTCGACGATGGCGCGGCGCCCGGTGTAGCCACCGGCGGTGGTGCAGCCCGCGGCGGCACCGCCGGTGCAACCCGCGGCCGCCACCCTGGAGGCGTTGGGCGCGATGACGATCAGGCCGCCACTGCGGTTGGGCATGCCGGCGATCAGATCGCTCGAACCCGTGCCGACCGGCACCGGCGACGCGGTGGTCGGGAAGTCGGGCAGGTTCGTCTGCGTCAGCGGCAGCGTCGTCCGCAGGTTGTACGAGAAGCCCATGCCGCCGGTCAGCATCACCGCGTTGGCCGGGATCGTGGCCCCGGTCAAGGTGGCCACGTAATAGCCGGCGTCGGCCCCGGTACCTGCGACCAGCGTGCCGGCGGCGGTGCTGGCGGCGCCTGACGAGCTCGCTCCGCACGCCGTGGTGCCGGCGGTGCCGTTCCACAGGCAGCGCAGGTAGATCGAGATGCTGGCGTTGAAATCCGCCGGCGCCGTGACGGCAGGTGCCAGCGCAACGTCCTGCGGCACCGCGAACGCCCAGTACAGGCTCGGCGCGCCCATGAAGTTGGGCCAGATCTCCTTCTGGCCCGTGACCGGGTCGGGCGCGACGGTGGCGAAATCGTTCAGCGCCACCGGTGCGCCGTTCTGCAGCATGCGGAACACCATCACCGGGTTGCCGTTCGACGCGCGTGACACGCTCTTGATGTCGTAGCTGACGTTGATCGCGCCGGTGGGCAGCCGACCGGCGGAGCCCCCGGAGGCGATGAAGGCCGCGTTGCTGTTGGCGCTGGTGCCCGCCACCGTGAGCGCGTTGCTCATGACCGGCGGCGTCACCGGGAAATGCACCAGGTCGATGTCGGTGCTGCCGGCCAGCACGCCCGGCTTGTGGCAGACGGCGCAATTCGCGTCGCTGGCCTGTGGGCCGCCCTCGTGCGCGGTCGGCGACTGCGTGCACGCCGGGTTGGGTGCACCACCGATCGTCGGGTTGGCCCGGCAGCTCGCCGCGTTGCCCAGCGTCATGCCGGCGCCGGTGGCGAAGTTGATGCCGTCGTGGCAGGCACCGCAGGCCAGCGCGCTGGGCACCGTCTTCCACTGGTCGCCGTCCTTGGTCTTGGTGATCCGGGCGGGCAGGTTCTGCGCGTCGGTGCCGGCGTGGCACGACGTGCAGTTGCGGATGTCCTGCGGGTAGGTGGTCTCGGCGAAGTTCGGGTTGTAGTTCTTCTTCGCCAGCAGCGGCCCGGCGTGGAACTTGTGAATCATGTTGGGGAAGTTGAAGACGGCGCGGCCGTCGACCCTTGTCGTGCTGCCGCTGAAGGTCATCGTCGAGGCGTTGTACGTGGCCTCGGCGCGTCCGTACTTGCGCTGGTCGGTGTGGCAGTTGACGCAGTACTGTGTGTTGTTGCGGCCGCCGCCGTGCACCATCGCGGAGTCTTCCGCCTCGCTCAGACCCGGGATGCCGAGCAACTTGCGGTGGCAGTTCTCGCAGTTCTTGGTGGCGACGATGTCGCGGTTGAACTCGGTGGTGATCTTGGCGCCGGTGGCGGGGATGAAGTCGTGGATCGCGTTGGCCGGCTTCCTCATCAGCACCTCGGGGATGCCGGAGTCCGCACCGGTGGGGGTGTTCGTGCCGGTGCCCGGCGCGGCGCCGGACAGCTGGATCGTCAGCCGATGCACCGCGGTGTCGGCGAATGTCAGATCGCCGAGGTCCGCCACGCTGTTGTTGGCATTCGCCGCGGCGGCGGATGCGGCCATCGCCGCGACCTGCGCCCCGACCTGCCTGACGTCACGCCAGAAGGTGTATTCGTAGCTGCCGTCGCCGTTGTCGACCAGCGTGCCGGTGTTGTCGCTGGTGGGTCGCCCGGGGCAGCCCAGGTTGGGATCGTTCGTGCACAGCGACGCTGCCGAGGTGGTCGGCAGCGCGGTCACGATGTAGCTCACCCACTTGCTCGGGCTGCCGTTGGCAGCCGGCACCAGCTTGGCCAGCGTGAAAGAGAGGTTCGGGTTGCCGGCGAACTTGGCCGTGCTGGACTTGCTCGTGTTGCCGAGGCCGGTCACCGGTTTGCCGAAGGGATCGGCGACGGTGAATCGCACCACCGGCGGGCTGGCGATCGTGACGCTGGTGACCGTGACGGTCGGTTCCAGGGTCTCCCACACGGCGGCATTCGCCGCGATGACCGTGGGGTTCGTGCTCCGAGCCATGTTCACGACGCTCGTGCCGCTGATGCCTGGCGTGCCCGGCTGCCCGGCTTGCCCGGGAGGCCCCTCCGGGCCGGTCGGGCCGGCCGGACCCGCGTCTCCGGAGCCGCCGCCACAGCCTGCCATCAACATGGCGATCGCGGCGATCGGGGCCGCGACAATCGAGCGAATCAGACGGACGTCCATGATGCCCTCCACAGCCGAGCGAAAAGACCCGACTACTTCGTGACGGAAACCTTCATCTCTTTGGAAGCCTTCATCTCCTTGGGTCCGGGACCTTCGGGTTCCTTGTGCGCGATGCCGAAGTGACACTCGATGCACGTCGAGCCCTCGGCCTTGGCCTTGGCGTGTCGCGCCTGCGCTTTCTCGCTCTGCTTGTCCTTGTCCATGTGGTCTGCCGTGTGGCAGTTGCGACACTCGTGCGAGTCGGTTTCCAGCATGCGCTTCCACACCTTGTGCGCCATCGCAGCCCGGTGCGCCTCGAACTTCTCCTTGGTGTCGATGACGCCGGTCAGGTGGCCATAGAGCTCGAACGTGGCCGCCACCTTGCGCGCCAGCAGGGGACCCACCTCACGCGGCACGTGGCAATCGGTGCAGACGGCGCGCACGCCGGTGCGGTTGCGGTCGTGCACCGTGTCCTTGTATTCGGCATAGACGTTGTCGCGCATCTCGTGGCAGCCGATGCAGAACGACTCGGTGCTGGTCCAGGCCAAGCCGGCAGCGCCGCCGATCACCAGCAGCACCGCGACAAACAAGCCGAGCACGCCCAAGCCGAGCACGAGCTTCCAGTTGCGCCGCGCGACGGCGACGAACTCCTTCTTGTTCTTGTCCATGTCGACCCCGCCGATGCGACGCGAACGATGGCGAAGCCAGGCTCAGCGCGAGAGGATGTAGCGCACCAGGTTGCGCACTTCGGCCTCGTTGGTCGAGTTGACCTTCTTGTGCTCCTCCTCCTTGCCGTCGATCTTGATCTTCGGCGCGGTGGTCAGGTGCTTGTACAGATCATCCTCGGCGCTCGCCTTGCCCTTGTGCTTGGCCGCGGTTTCCTTGTAGGCCGGACCGTCCTTCTTCTTGTCGACCGCGTGGCACTTGCCACAGTCGCTCTTCTTGATCAGCGCCTGCGCCGCGTCCGCGTCGACCGGATCGGCGGCGACGCTTAGCCCCGTCCCTGCGCCGAGCGCGGCAAGCGCCAGCACCACCCCGCAAGCCTTCTTCATCACCGACCCCTTACGTGCCGAAGACGGTTGCAATCTGCTCTTCAGAACCTGAGCTGCCTTGCGATAGGTCAAGCGCAACACACGTACGGCTAAGAGAAACCCCTGACTTGTCAATGCGCAACCGGCCCCGGGCAGCGTGGTGGCACATCTGTCGTTGTGAACTCCGCCGTCATTCAACTCCGGCAGCAGGTCGACTTGAGGTCCATCTGCGGCGCATGCAACCTGCGCGAGATGTGCCTGCCGTTGGGCTTGTCCGCGCCCGAACTGGAGTACATCGACCGGCGGCTGGTCGCAGCGCGGCGCAAGGTGGCGCGCGCGGAGCATCTGTTCCGCTCGGGCGACCCGTTCGAGTCGATCTTCGTGCTGTGGGCGGGGTCCTTCAAGACCTGCCTGTTCACGCCCGAGGGACGCGGGCAAGTGACCGGATTCCAGCTGGGCGGTGACCTGCTGGGCCTGGACGGCATCGACAGCCGCCGACACCAGGTCGACGCGGTGGCGCTGGAGGACTCGGTGGTCTGCGTGATTCCCTACGAGTGGCTGCAAGACCTGGCCAACGAGGTCGGCGCGCTGCGGCAGCAGCTGCACCGCATGATGAGCCGCGAGATCGTGCGCACGCACAACGTCATACTGCACTTGGGCAGCCTGGCTGCCGAACAGCGCCTCGCGGCCTTCCTGCTCAACCTGTCGAACCGGATGCAGGCGCGCGGCTTCTCCGCCACCTCGATCACCCTGCGCATGTCGCGCGAAGAGATCGGCAGCTTCCTGGGCCTCACGGTCGAGACCGTGAGCCGCTCGTTCTCCAAGCTGCAGGCCCAGCGGCTGCTGTTCGTGCGCAACCGCGATCTGCGCATCCCCGACCCGCGGCGATTGCAGCACCTGCTGGACGGCGTCGAAACCGAGCGCGAGAGCTAGACTCTCTCCAGGCCGATCCTGGCCGCCGGAGCGTCTGCATGTCCGATCCGATCCTGGTTGCCAAACACGGCGACATCGAGTGTTTCTTGCTGCCCGCGCTGGCCAACCGCCATGGCCTCATCACCGGCGCCACCGGCACCGGCAAGACGATTACGTTGCAGAGCATCGCCGAGAGCCTGTCGCGCATCGGCGTGCCGGTGTTCATGGCCGACGTCAAGGGCGATCTGAGCGGCATCACGCAGACCGGCACGCTGCCCGACAAGGTGGCCAAGATCCTCAAGGACCGCGGCCTGCCCGAGCCCGCGCCCACGCGCTGCCCCGCCACGCTGTGGGACGTGTTCGGCGAACAGGGCCATCCGGTGCGTGCCACCGTCACCGACATGGGGCCGCTGCTGCTGGCGCGCATGCTCGAGCTCAACGACATCCAGTCCGGCGTGCTGCAGCTGGTGTTCAAGATCGCCGACGACAACGGCCTCGCGCTGCTGGACATGAAAGACCTGCGCGCGATGCTGCAGCACGTGGGCGACAACGCCAGCCAGTTCACCACCGAGTACGGCAACATCAGCGCCGCATCGATCGGTGCCATCCAGCGCGGGCTGCTGCAGATCGAGGAACAGGGCGGCGACAAGTTCTTCGGCGAGCCGATGCTCGACATCGGCGACTTCATGCAGACCGTTCCCTGGCCCCCAGGGTCGCCTTCGGCTCATGCCCCCCAAGGGGGCGCTGCGCAGGCTAGGGGCGGCCCGTCGCCTGCGCGCGGCCAGGGCGTGGTCAACATCCTGGTGGCCGACAAGCTGCTCAAAGCGCCGCGCCTGTACGCCACCTTCCTGCTGTGGATGCTGTCCGAGCTGTTCGAGACGCTGCCGGAGGTGGGTGACCTCGACAAGCCGAAGCTGGTGTTCTTCTTCGACGAGGCGCACCTGCTGTTCGACGACGCGCCGCCGGCGCTGGTGGAGCGCATCGAGCTCGTCGTGCGGCTGGTGCGCAGCAAGGGCGTGGGCGTGTTCTTCGTGACGCAGAACCCGCTCGACGTGCCCGACAAGGTGCTGGCCCAGCTCGGCAACCGCGTGCAGCACGCGCTGCGCGCGTTCACGCCGCGCGACCAGAAGGCGGTGAAAGCGGCGGCCGAGACGATGCGCGCCAACCCCAAGGTGGGCGACATGTCCAAGGCGATCACCGAGCTGGCGGTGGGCGAGGCGCTGGTCAGCTTTCTCGACGAGAAGGGCCGCCCCAGCGTCACCGAGCGCGTGTTCGTGCTGCCGCCGGGCAGCCAGATCGGGCCGATCGCGCCCGAGCAGCGCAAGGCCCTGATGGCCGACTCGCTGGTGGCCGGCGTGTACGAGAAGATGTCCGACCGCGAATCGGCCTACGAGGCGTTGAAGGGCCGTGCCGCGATCAGCGCAACCGCTGCCCAGGGTGCCAAGGCGGCGCGCGGCACCGCCCCGGGCGGTGCGGCCGACGACAGCGGCGTGCTCGGTGGCCTGAAGGACGTGCTCTTCGGCTCCACCGGACCGCGCGGCGGCAAGCGCGAAGGCCTGGCCGAGTCGGCGGCCCGCTCGGCCATGCGCTCCATCGGCTCGGCGGTGGGCCGCGAGATCATCCGCGGCGTGCTCGGCGGCATCCTCGGCGGCGGCCGGCGACGCTGAAGAAGCGCAGCCCGTTTCCGGGTCAGGGCCGCGACAGCGCCACCGCGGGCGGCGTGCGCACGCGCATCACCGCCTCGAGCGCCGGCACGATGCGGTTGGCGAAATAGCTGTTCGGCGTGTCGGGCTCGAGCGCGGCCACCACCAGGTGGGCCAATGGCTGGTCGAGCGGCACGTACCAGCTGCCCGCCGGTGCATCCAGCGGCTGCGTGGGCGCCAAATCGACCTGCACCGCGATCATCGTGGGCGCGGCGTCGGCGATCGTGCCGCGCACATCGGGGCGCGCACTCTCGCTGCGCGAGCGCTCGAGCCACGGTTCGGCCTGCAGCTGCGTGTCGGCGCTCAGACGCCACACACGCACGCCGAGCTCGCGCAGCTTGTTGGCCGCATCGAGCTGATCGACCGCCATCCAATAGCCGCACGGCCGCGCACGCGAACGTAGCACGCGCGGATGCAGCGACGAGCCCCACTGCACCTGCACCGGCTTGTCGGCACCGGTCTGCGGATCGAGCATCAGCACGTTGCGCTGCATCGGCGTGGCGGCGGCCAGCACCGTCACGTCGCCGCGACACGCCCGCGCGCCCACCTCGGCGCCGGCGCTGCGCTGCAGCTCAACAAGCGCCGGGGCGTTGGCCGCCGCGCTCTCCAGCACGCTGCGCACGGCCACCACGTGCGAATGCACGCGCCGCTGCAGGTGCAGGCGGCCGATGCCGACGCCGCGCGATTCCAGCAGCAGGCTCACCGCCTGCTTCAGCCCGTGCACGTTGCGCCCGGTATCGGGCTGCATGCCGCCCATGTTCAGCCGCAGGTCGCCGGGCGTCGTGGGGTTGGTGTAGTACCACTCGTGTGTCAGGCCCTCGCGCGCAAGCGCCTGCTGCAGCGGCTGCATGAACCAGCGCTCGCTGGCCTCGCGGAGCGCAGCCGGATAGTTGGCGGTGGTGGCGTACTGCAGCAGCAGGTCGTTGCGCTGCACCGCGTTGAACTTCTCCAGGTAGCGGCCCACCACCGTGTGCTCGTGCACGTCGACCACCACCACCGGGTTGAAGCGCCGCGCCAGCGCGGCCAGCGCCTGGGCCTCGGGCGTGCGCAGCAGCAAGTGGTCGCGGTTGATGTCGTGCCCGTCGGCCGCGACGCGCGTGCCCCAGGCCGCACCGTCGGGGTTGGCGCGCACCAGCAGCACCACGTCGATGCGATCGAGCACGCCGGGCAGCCGCTCGCCGGCCAGCTGCTCGGCCACCACCATCAGCGCCTCGGCGCCGGCCGGCTCGTCGCCGTGCTGCTGGCCGATCAGCAGCACGGCCGGCCGGCCGTCGCCGCGCGTGAAGCGCAGCGCCTGCAGCGGCTCGTTGCGCTGCGAGCGGCCGACGTCCACGCCTTCGATGCGCGTGCCGTCGCGGCCGCCGCGGCGCAGCAGCTCGCGCTGCCAGGCCTGCAGCTCTTCGTTGGTGGTGAACTGCTCGCGCCCGGCGCGCAGCCCCGGCGTGTCGTGGCTGACGCGCGGCGCGGCAAACCGCGCCGCCACCGCCGCCGAGTACGGCAACGGCGGCTCTTCGCGCGCCACCGGTGCGGCCGCACAACCCGCCAGCACGGCGCCGAGCAGCCACAGCCTGGCCCATGCCCATCGATCGATCGCGTTCATGACGCGCCGAATATAGCCATCACAATCGCGCCGTCTGCCGTGAGCGAGCAAAGGACCCTCGATGAACTGGCTGGTCGGCATCGTGATCGCGCTGGCGGCGCTGGGGTTGCTCACCGTCGCCGCCGGCCAATTGGGGTTCTTGCGCGGCAAAGCGCCCGCCGACCTGGGCGTTCACGGCGGGCGGCTGAAGCGGCCGTCCGCCACGCCCAACAGCGTGAGCAGCCAGGCCGACCTGTTCGTCGACCATCCGATGCGCGATTACGCGCGGATCGCACCGCTGCCCGCTGCCGGCGGCGCGCAGGCCTCGATGGCGCGGCTGCGCGCCGTGATCGAGCGCTTGCCCGGCGCCCACGTGGTCGAGCAGCGCGATGACTACCTGTACGCGCGTTTCGAGACCCGGCTGCTGCGCTTCACCGACGACGCCGAGTTCTGGTACGACCCGGGCGCCCAGGCGATCCAGGTGCGCTCGGCGTCACGCCTCGGGCGCAAGGACTTCGGCGTCAACCGCGCGCGCATCGAAGCGATCCGCGCGCAATTGCTGCACTGAAGGAGTCGCTGCGCGACAAGGCGGGCGGCGCACGCCGCCCGCCTTCGAAGACGGCGCGCAGTAACACGCAGCGCCGTCTCCCTTGGGATCAGGATCGGCTCTGCCGAGCCTGATCCCACTGATCAGACTCGCGCAGGAATTGCGCAGCAATTCCTGTGCGCTACCGCACCGTGTAGCCGCGCCCCTCGAGACAGGCGTTCTGCGCGCGTGCGTAGTCCGACCGTTGCGCGGGCCCGGTCGCTTGACCCGCAGCGGCCGCGCTCGGGTCGAAGCCGGTCTGGTCCACCGCCCAGCGGTGGCACTCGTACTCGTCGCTCGCCTGCTTCTCGGCCGACTGGCCGAGCTTGGGGTAGACAAAGGTGCGCATCGGGCCGCCGTCGTGACCGGTGCCCACCACCATCGGCGACGGCACCACCTCGTAGGTGGCGTCACCGCGGTCGCGGTAGTACACGCCGTTGGCATACAGGTAGCTGATGCCGCCGATCGCCACCACGGTGGCGAACGCGGGCAGGCCGCTGACCACGATGCCCACCGGCGGCCGCGCCACGACATAGGCGGCGCCGTACGGCTGATACCACACGCCGTTGTAGTAGCCGTAGCGCACGCCGTGCCACGGCACCCAGTGCACATGCGCCGGCGGCCGGGCGACACGCCAGCCGGTCACCGGGTAGTAGTGCCGGTGGCCGTGCGCGTTGTCGAACCACTGGCCCGAGCGCGGCGCATGGGCCGGGGGCGCCGGCGGCAGGCGATGGCTCAGCCGCGGCGGCCCGGGACGCTGGCGCTCGTCGGCGTGCGCAGGCGGCAGCGCGACGGTGAACAGCGCGCAGGCCAGCATGGCGGCGCGCCCGGCGATGGCATGAAGTCGCAGCATGGAATCCTCCTTATCCAGCCCGGCGGCCTGCAAGCCGGGCTCAGCCCACGCGGTAGCCGCGCCCGGTCATGCAGGCGCCCATCGCGCGCCGAAAGTTGTCCATCGGCACTTGTTGATGCGCCAGCCGCCGTGCATGGGCCGCTTCGGCCGCCTGCACGCGGCTCTCCTGCGCGGCAGCGCCGATCAGCGAGCCGAAGATCGCACCCAGCACCAGGCCTTCGCCGGTGCGGCGCGGCGACGACACCGCCGCACCGACGATGGCCCCGGTGGCGGCACCGGCCACCACCTCGCCCCCATCGCGCACCGCACCACGCGGGGGCGGCACGTGGCGCACCGGCGTCATGCCGGGGTCGACGCCGCTCTCGCGCACCGACCAGCGGTAACACTCGTAGCGGTCGCGGTCCTGGCGGCCTTCGTCCTGGGATAGCTCGGGGTAGAAGTACATGGTCGGCTGCGGCGCCACGGCCACGGGCGGCGGCGCGGCATGGCGGTACGGCGGCGCCGCACACCCGGCGAGCAGTACGGCCACGACGGTCAGAGCGGCGAGCGGGCGCAACGCCGGCCGCGTCGAGAGTGCGTCCATCACCCGACAACGGCGCAACCGGCATGCCCGGTGGACACGCTCAGGAGGTAAAGGTTTGCAAAGCGGCTGCCGCCCCCCCGCGCGGGGGCGCCCGCCCGGTCAGCCGGCGACCAGCGCCGGGGCGTGGTAGCCGCGCACCTCGAGGTCGTACTTGTCCTCTGCGACCGCGGCGCGCAGCTCGCGCCGGATCTGGGCGCACAGCACGCCGCGCAGCAGGCGCCCGATCACCGGCGGCAGTGGCAGCCGGATCGTCACGTCCACCCGGGTGCCCGCGCGGCCGTCGCGTGCATCGCCGTGGAAGTGGAACTCCAGCGTGCCGCCCTTGTTGAAACCCTCGATCGAGGTGTCGATCATCGAACCGTCGGCGCGCACCACACGCTCGAACACGTCGCGCTGCCGAATACCGAGCAGCCTCACTTCCTGCACGAAGCGGGCGCGGCCCGGCTCCTGCAGCAGCACCTGGAAGCGCAGCTTCGGATGCACGTTGGTGTGGATGTGGTGGCGCAGGTCGGCGAACTGGGCGCGCACCAGTTCCACGGGCGCGGCAATCCATTCCTGGTGGCTCACTTCGGCGAAGGCGTCTCTCATCAAAGTCTCCGTGCTCGGGTTGTTGCCTGGGGCCGACGGCGGCGGCCGTCGTGCGATGCAGTACGGCCATCGGCAACCGCTGGATTCGCCCGAGCGTGAGTTCCGCCCTCTTGTGATGAATCCGCCTTGCCGGATGCGCCGTAGTCCCGCGCATGCAGCCACGCCGCCACGCCACGGCCGCACGGCGCCGCGCGGGCGACGTCACAGCGCGGCGCGCCGGCCGCCAGAGCCCGCCTCTGGTAAGGTCGGCCTCTCGCGCAAGAGCCATGCCTGAAGCCGCCAACGCCGACGCCTGCGCAACCGCCATCGACCCGCAACGCCGCGCGCGCGACGCACGGCTGGCGGCGCTGCTGCAGAGCGCCGCAGCGGGAGACGCCCAGGCGTTCGAGGCCTTCTACGACGCCAGCATCGTGCACGCGCGCACGCTGGCGCGGCGCATCCTGCGCGACGCCGAGCTCGACGACGCGCTGGCCGACGCGTTCTTCCAGGCCTGGCGCGACGCCGGCCGCTTCGACCCCGCGCGCGGCAGCGCGATGGCCTGGCTGTTGACCATCGTGCGCAGCCGAGCGCTCGACGTGTTGCGCCAGCGCCAGCTGCGCGCACCCACCGGTGAGGCCGAGCCGGCCGACGTGGCGAGCGACGAGGCCGGCCCGCCCGACCTGCTGTCGCAGGCGCAGGCCGGCACGCGGCTGCATGCCGCGCTCGGGCGGCTGTCGCACCAGGAGCGCTGGTTGCTGGGACTGGCGTACTACCGCGATCAAACCCATGTGCAGATCGCCGCCGCGACGGCGCTGCCGCTGGGCACCGTCAAATCGGTGTTGCTGCGCGCCCAGCACAAGCTGCGTGCGCTGCTCGCACAAGACGCCCGGCAGGGCGCAGGATCTCCACCATGACCCACCATCCGACGCCGCCTCCGCTCGATGCCGACATCGTCGATCAGCTGCACGACGCGCTGATGCCCGAGCCGATGGATGCGGCGCTGGCCGCGCGTGTCAAGCGCCGCGTGCTGCAGCGCATCGCCGAGGAGCAGCGGGCGCAGCACCTGACGGTGCACGCGCACCAGGGCGTGTGGCAGGCGTTCGGCCCCGGCGTGCAGCTCAAGCTGCTGCACGCCGCGGGCGACACCTGGAGCTACCTGCTCAAGCTCGAGCGCGGCGCCCAGCTGCCGACGCACCGCCATCCGATCGACGAGGAGTGCATGGTGCTGGAAGGCACGGTGCAGATCGGCGAACTGCAGCTCGGCGCCGGCGGCTTTCACCTCGGCCGCAAGGACGTGCTGCACGCGCCGATCACCGCGGTGGAACCGGCGCTGCTGTTCTTGCGCGGTGCGCGGCCCGAGGCCGAGCTGCTGGTCTGACCGCAACGGCTGCGGCCTCACTTCGCGCCGCCGGAGCGCCGCTTCGCGAGCGCTGTCGTCAACCGGTCGCGCGGCGCTGGGCACGCTGCGGCGTCGCGGCGAGCATGGGGCGCATTCCGAATCAGACAAGGCGCCGCGCCGTGAATGCCCTGCCGCCGTCCACCGTGCTGGTTCCCGACCGGCCCCGATAGACTGCCGAGGCGATGGACCTGATCGACGGGCGCCGCATTCTGCTGTGGCTGTGGCGCGAGCTGCGTGTGGGCGTGCCGATCGGGCTGATCGCGGCCACGTTCATCAGCGTGATGTTCGACGACCCGTTCGTGCGCACGCTGGTCTACTCCTGGTGCATCGGCCTGAGCATCCAGCTGCTGATCGAAGCCGGCCGCTATGGCCTGGCGGCATGGATGCGGCGCCACGGTCGCGACAGCGCGGCGCTGCGGGCCAACTGGCCCGGCTGGACATGGATGCTGCCGTGGTGCATCGGTGCCGCGGTGCTGGGCTACTACGGCGGATCGTTGCTCGCCGATGCGATCACCGGTGGCGCGCGCACGCACAGCCCGTTCGGCAACAACCTGCGCGCACTGTCCCTGATCCTGATGGTCAGCCTGGGCTTCACGCTGGCCGCGGTGTGGTTCTTCTATTCGCGCAGCCGCATGCTGACGCTGCAGACGATGACCGAGGCCGCCGAGCGCAGCGCGGCCGAGCTGCAACTGAAGCTGCTGCAATCGCAGCTCGAGCCGCACATGCTGTTCAACACGCTGGCCAATCTGCGCGTGCTGATCGGCACCGACCCGCCGCGCGCGCAGGCGATGCTCGACCGCCTGATCGGATTCCTGCGCGCCACGCTGGCGGCATCGCGCAGCGGCTCGCACGCGCTGGCCGACGAGTTCGAGCGCCTCGGCGACTACCTGGCGCTGATGGCGGTGCGCATGGGACCGCGCCTGGCCGTGCGCGTGCACCTGCCCGATGAGCTGCGCGCGCTGCCGGTGCCGCCGCTGCTGCTGCAGCCGCTGGTGGAAAACTGCATCCAGCACGCGCTGGAGCCGCAGGTGCAAGGCGGCCGCATCGATCTGAGCGCCACGCGCGACGGCGACATGCTGCTGCTTCGGGTGCGCGACACCGGCATCGGGCTGGCCAACGTGCCGGCCTCCGGCGGCACCCGCTTCGGTCTGCGCCAGGTGCGCGAGCGCCTGGCCGCGCTGTACGGCGGGCGCGCATCGCTGACGCTGGAAGAAGCATCGGATGGCGAAGGCGGCACGCTGGCGACCGTGCGGCTGCCGCTGCAACAATCGCCATCATGAACGTGCGCGCGTTGATCGCCGAAGACGAGCCCTTGCTGCTCGAGAGCCTGCGCGCCGAGTTGAAGACCGCGTGGCCCGAGCTTGACGTGGTGGCCGCGGTGGCCGATGGCGACAGCGCGCTGCAGCAGGCGTTGCAGCAGCGGCCGGCGGTCTGTTTTCTCGACATCCGCATGCCCGGCGCCAGCGGACTCGAGGTGGCGCAGGCGCTGGCCGAGGACTGGCCGGCCGCCGAGCCGTTCCCGCTGCTGGTGTTCATCAGCGCCTACGACCAGTACGCACTGCAGGCCTTCGAGGCGCAGGCGGTCGACTACCTCGTCAAGCCGGTGAACCCCGAGCGGCTCGCAGCCTGCGCGCAGCGCCTGCGCGCGCGCCTGTCCGAACGCGCGGCCTCGGGCGGCCCGCTGCCGCAGACGCTGGAGCAGCTGCGCGCGCTGCTCGCCGCGCCGACCCGCGACGCGCCGGCGGGTCGGCTTGAGGTGATCCAGGCCAGCAGCGGCAACACGGTGCACATGGTGCCGATCGACGAGGTGGTGTACTTCGAAGCGGCCGACAAATACGTGCGCGTGGTCACGGCCGACAAGGAACACCTGATCCGCATGTCGCTGAAAGACCTGTTGCCGCAGCTCGACGCGCAGCGCTTCTGGCAGGTGCACCGCGGCACGGTCGTGCGCGCGCGCTCGATCGCCAGCGCCTTGCGGCATGAATCGGGCAAGGTCACGCTCACGCTGCGCGAGCGGCCCGAGCGGCTCACCGCGAGCCGGCTCTACGCACACCTGTTCAAGGGCATGTAGCGGCGGCTTGGCGCGGTGACATCTGGCGCCGCGGCACCGACATCTTGTCGCCGCAGCCCTCGTCACGTCGCGCGGCCATCGCGGCCGACAGCGGCGGTTCCTAGCATGGACACCCGTTCCATCGCATCCATGAAGGGAACCCCATGGACCGCTTCGTCACGCTGCTGCACGACAAGCCGATCATCTTCCTGCACCTGATAACCGCGCTCGCCGCGCTGCTGCTCGGCATCGCGATCCTGGCGCGGCGCAAAGGCACGTTCGGCCACCGCACGCTCGGCTGGTCGTGGGTCGTGCTGATGGCCGCCGCGGCCGCATCGTCGGTGTTCATCCGCGACTACCGCATCCCGAACATCGCGGGCTACACGCCGATCCACCTGCTCACGCTGACGGTGGCGGTGCTGCTGCCGTTGGCCATCGGGTACATCCGGCGCGGCAACGTCGCCGGCCACCGCCGCATGATGACCGGGCTGTACATCGGCGGCTGCATCGTCGCCGGGCTGTTCGCGCTGGCGCCGGCGCGCTTTCTCGGCCGCGCTGCGGCGAGTCTGTTCGTGTAGCGCTTTGCACGGTGCGGCCGCGAGGTTGGCCGGCCGCTGCTGAGGCGGCCCCTACAATGTGCGGCTGTTTCCACGAGCGAGCCGTACCGTGTCCAGCCCCAACGGAGCCACCCCCAACGGCGCAGCGCCGAGCGCGCTGGAGTCGGAGCTGGCCGATCTGCTCGTCGGCGCGCTCAACCTCGACATGAAGGCCAACGAGATCGATCCGTCGGCGTCGTTGTTCAACGAGGGTCTGGGCCTCGATTCGATCGACGTGCTCGAGCTGGCGCTCGAAGTCTCGCAACGTTACGGCATGCAGCTGCGCGCCGACGACGAGAACAACCACGCGATCTTCCAATCGCTGCGTTCGCTGGCCGCGCACGTGGCGCAGCACCGCACCAAGTAAGTGTTGATTGCCCACTGGCGTGTGATTGCCGCAGTCCTGGCACTGGCCGGCTATGCGCTGCTGTCGCACCTCTTGATGGTGTTCGCGGCCGAAGAGCCCTGGGCTGTGCTGGTTCTCCTCGGGCCGCTGCTGCTGGGCGTGTCGGCGCTCGCGGTGCAGCAGCGCCACCTGCCGACGCTGCTCGCCTGCATGGTCGCGGCCTGCGGCTTGTGGGCCTACGTCACCACGCACGATGGGCTGCATCGCATCGAGCACCTCTACGTGCTGCAGCACGCCGGCATCCACTTCGCGCTCGGCTGCGTGTTCGGCGCCACGTTGCGGCGCGGCGCGATGCCGCTGATCAGCACGTTCGCCGCGCGCGTGCACGGCTCGCTGACGCCGGCGATGCTGCGCTACACGCGCCAGGTCACCGCCGTCTGGAGCGCCTACTTCGCGCTGATGGTCGTGTTGTCGCTCGGCCTGTTCATTGCCGCGCCGTGGTGGTGGTGGTCGGTGTTCGCCAACCTTGTGACGCCGCTCAGCGCGGTGTCGCTGTTCGTCGGCGAACACCTGGTGCGCTACCGGCTGCATCCGGAGTTCGAGCGCACGACGCTGTCGCAGGCGTTCAGGGCCTACCGCGACACGCGTTTGCTCGACGCCAGACGACCCGTGCCATGAGCGTGGAACCGCTGTTCGAACCGGCAGCGCTGTCGCGCACGCTGGCCTGGCGCGATGGGCAGCCCATCAGCGCGCAGCGCTTCGTCGCGCAGGCCGCCGCGCTCGCCGAGCGCCTGCCGGCCGACGGCCAGCCGGTGAACCTGTGCAACGACCGCTATCTGTTCCTGGTCGGGCTGATCGCCGGCCTGATGCGCGGCCAGATGAGCTTGCTGCCGCCCAATGCGATGCCGCAGACGCTGCGCCAGGTGGCGCAGCCGGGCGCGACCCCGTACGCGCTGGTCGACGACGCGCGGCAAGACACCGGCGGGCTGCGCACGATCGTGCTGTCGCACGACGATGCCATCGATGCCGCGGCACCGGTCCCCGCTTTCGATCCCCAGCTGTGGTCGGCCTGCCTGCTCACCTCGGGCTCCACCGGCGTGCCGCAGCCGCAGCGGCGGCGCTGGCGCGCGCTCACGCTGAGCATCGAGGCCGAGCGCCGCAGCCTCGCGCGCCTGCTCGACTGGCCCGATATCGCCGGGCTCAACATCGTCGCCACGGTGCCGGCCCAGCACAGCTACGGCTTTGAATCGTCGGTGCTGCTGGCGCTGCTCGGCGGTGCAGCGTTCGATGCCGGGCGCCCGTTTTATCCGGCCGACATCGCCGATGCGCTGGCGCGGCTGCCGCGGCCGCGTGCGCTGGTGACCACGCCGGTCCACTTGAAAGCGCTGCTGGGCTCCGGCGTCGGGCTGCCGCCGGTCGATCTGCTGCTGTCGGCCACGGCGCCGTTGTCGCCGCAGATGGCGCAGCAGGCCGAAGATCGCCTCGGCGGCCGCCTGATCGAGATCTACGGTTGCACCGAGGCCGGCCAGGTGGCCGCGCGCCGCACCACCGCCGGCGAGGTGTGGACCACACTCGGCGAGTTGCGGCTGCACACCGAAGCCGCCGCCGATGGCGAGCGCTTCATCGTCGCGGGCGGCCATGTGCTGCAGCCGACGCCGCTGGCCGATCTGCTGGAGCTGGTCGACGCGCAGCATTTCCGCCTGCTCGGCCGCGCCAACGACCTGATCCACGTGGCCGGCAAGCGCAGCTCGCTTTCGCACCTGAATTTCCATCTCAACCGGATCCCGGGCGTCGACGACGGTGCGTTCTGGCTGCCCGACGACGTGCCCGAGGGCGTGGTGCGGCTGGTGGCGTTCGTCGTCGCGCCCACCTTGAGCGCACGCCGGATCATCCACGCGCTGCGCGGCGAGATCGAGGGCGCCTTCGTGCCGCGCCGCGTCGTGCACGTGGACCGCCTGCCGCGCGAAGCCACCGGCAAGCTCACCACACAAGGCCTGCGCGAGTTTGCGTTGCAGACGCTGGCGCGGCTCGAGCGCGGCGAGCGATGAACGCTGAGTTGCTGGCACCGGTGGAGACCGAGCAACCGATCGCCGCCGACCTGCCGGCCTTCGATGGCCACTTTCCCGGCGCACCGGTGCTGCCGGGCGCGGTTCTGGTGGCGCTGGTGCTTCGTGCCATCGGCCAGCGTGCCGCATGGGCGCAGCGCATCGGCAGCGCACCGACGCTGCGGCAGGTGAAGTTCCTCGCCGCGGTGGGCCCCGGACAAACGTTGCAGATCCGGCTCGAGGACACGGCGGCGTCGGTCGCCTTCAGCGTGCGCTGCGGCACCACCACGGTCGCGCGCGGCGCGCTGGCCAAGGCCAAGTGACCGAACGAGCCGCCAGCTGGGCACAACACGGCGAACGCGGCAACCGCCTGCTGCTGCGGCTGATGGCATGGATCGCCGTGGTTTGCGGCCGACGCGTGGCGCGCCTCGTGCTGCACCCGATCACCTGGTATTTCCTCGCGTTCGCGCCGACCGCGCGCCGGCACTCGGCGCGCTACCTCGCGCGTGCGCTGGGCCGCCGCGCCACCTTCGGCGACCGCTATCGCCACATCCACAGCTTTGCCGCCACCGTGCTCGACCGCGTCTACCTGGCGCGCGGCCGCCTGCGCGACTTTGATCTGCGACTGGAAGGCGCGCCGCTGATGGACGCACTGGTGGCGCAGGGCCGCGGCGCACTGCTGATCGGCGCCCACATCGGCAGCTTCGAGGCGCTGCACGCGGTGGGTGCGAGCCGCCCGGGGCTGCGCGTGGCGATGGCCATGTACCCCGACAACGCCCGCCTGATCCACGAGACGCTGCAGGCGATCGCGCCGGGCTTTCACCTCGACATCATCGCGATCGGCCGCCCCAGCTCGACGCTCGCGGTGCGCGACTGGCTCGATGCGGGCGGGCTGGTCGGCATGCTGGGCGATCGTGTGCTCGGCCACGAGGGTGCGCGCAGTTCGCTGGTCGAAATGCCCTTCCTGGGTCATCCCGCACGCTTCAGCGACGGCCCGTTCCGGCTCGCGCTGCTGCTCAAGCGTCGCCTGGTCTTCATGGTGGGTCTGTACCGCGGGGGCGCGTGCTACCAAGTCCGCTTCGAGCCGCTGGCCGATTTCAGCGCGCCGCCGGCCGACGCGCGGGCGCGCGACAATCTGCTACGCGATGCCATGCAGGCCTACGTGCAGCGGCTCGAGAGCCTGTGCCGCGGGGCACCGACCAACTGGTTCAACTTCTACGACTTCTGGAACGAAGATGCGGGCTGAACGCCGCCGCGTGTGCCTTGCGATGGCAGCCGCCCTGGCCGGTGCCACGCCGCCGGCGCGGGCCGCGTTCGGCTTCGACCAGCTGATGCTCGTGCTGGCCCGGCGCCGCTCCGGCGAGGCCCGGTTCGTCGAGCAGCGTTTCGTGTCGGTGCTCGACCAGACGCTCACCTACACCGGCACGCTCACCTTCACCGCGCCCGACAAGCTGGCACGCCACACGCTGACGCCGCGGCCCGAGTCGTTCATCGTCGAGGGCAACCAGCTCACGCTGCAACGCGGCGAGCGCGTGCGTCGCCTCACGCTCGACAGCGTGCCGGAGCTGGCGGCGATGGTCGAGGCGATGCGCGGCACGCTGGCCGGCGACGGCAGCGCGCTGCAGCGCTACTTCACGCCCACGGTCCAGGGCGTGCCCGCGCGCTGGACGCTCACGCTGGTGCCGCTGGACCTCCGGCTGCTCGGCGTGGTGCGCCAGTTGCGCATCGACGGCCACCAGTCCGACGTGCGCGTGGTGGAGCTGCAGCTGGCCGACGGCGACCGCTCGGTGATGACGATCGAACCGGTGGTGCGATCCCGAGCGCCGTGACGCGGCGCGCTGCCCTCACGCTGGCGCTGTGGCTGGGCGCGCTGGCCGCCTGCGTGACGGTGATCCTGCACACGCGCTTCAGCGCCGACCTGTCGGCGTTTCTGCCGGCCGCGCCCGACGCGCGCCAGCGCGTGCTGATCGAGCAGCTCAAGAGCGGCGTGGCCGCGCGCACGCTGTTGATCGGCATCCGCGGCGGCGATGCCGCGCAGCGCGCCGCGACATCGCGCGCGCTGGCACAACGCCTGCGCGCCAACGCGCGGTTCGAGCAGGTGCTCAACGGCGACTTCGCGCCCTTTGCCGCAGTCGGCCGCTGGGCGCTGGAGCATCGTTACCAGATCAGCCCGGCGATCGATACACGGCGTTTCAGCGCCGAAGGCCTGCGCGAGGCGATCGACGACACGCTGTCGCTGCTCGGCACGCCGGCCGGTGCGGTGGTCAAGCCGGTGCTCGAGCGCGACCCCACCGGCGAGCTGGAGCGCATCGCCGAGAGCGCGGTGCCGCTCGGCGGCCCGCGCACGCACGACGGCGTGTGGGTGTCGCGCGACGGGCAGCGCGCGCTGCTGATGACACAAAGCCGCGCCGAGGGTGGTGACCTCGACGCGCAGGAGCGCGCGCTGCAGGCGATCGGCGAGGCCTTTGCCGCGGTGGCCGCGCCGGGCCTGCAGCTCGACCTGAGCGGCGCGCCGAAGTTCGCGGTGGACAGCCGCGCGCAGATCCGTGGCGAGACCATGGCGCTCGCACTCACGGGCACGCTCGCCATCAGCGCGCTGCTGCTGGTGGCGTTTGCGTCGGTGCGCGCGCTCGGCGCCGCCGTGCTGCCGGTGGCCTCGGGCGTCGTCGCCGGAGTGGCCACGGTGTCGATCGTGTTCGGCGGCGTGCACGGCATGACGCTCGGCTTCGGCATCACGCTGATCGGCGAGGCGGTGGACTACGCGATCTACTACCTGATCCAGGCCCGCAACCCGACGGGCGGCGAGCCGGGCTGGCGACGCTGGCTGCGCGAAGGCTGGCCCACGGTGCGGCTCGGGCTGTTCACGTCGGTGTGCGGTTTTCTCGCGCTGGCGTTCTCGGGCTTTCCCGGCCTGGCACAGCTCGGCGTGTTCTCGATCGCCGGCCTGATCGCGGCCGCGCTGACCACGCGCTGGCTGTTGCCGCTGGTGCTGCCCGATGGCACGCCCGGCGTCGGCTTGCGGCGCCGGCTCGGCCGCTGGGCCGATCGGCTGGTGCAGGGGATGCCACGCACACGCCACGTGTTCACGCTGCTCGGGGTCGCCGCACTGGCGGTGCTGCTGTGGCGTCAGGACCGCCTGTGGCAGACCGAGCTGTCGTCGTTGAGCCCGGTGTCGGCACAGGCGCTGGCGCTCGATGCCGAGTTGCGCAACGAACTGATGGCCGGCGACGAGCGCACGCTGGTGGCGGTGACCGGCACCGACGTCGAGACGGTGCTGCAGCGCGTGGAGTCCGTGACGGCGCGCCTCGATGCGCTGGTGCGGCAGGGTCAGCTCGCCGGCTACGAGGCCGTCACGCGATGGCTGCCGAGCCAGGCCATGCAACAGCGGCGCCGCGATGCCTTGCCCGATGCGCCGACGCTGCGCGCCCGCCTGGCGGCAGCGACCCGCGGCGGCTCGTTGAGCGCGCAGCGCCTGGAGCCGTTCATCGACGACGTGCAGCGCGCGCGCACGGCCGCGCCGATCAGCGCCGCATCGCTGGCCGGCACGCCGGTGGCGCCGATCGTCGCCGCGTTGCTGGTGCAAGGCGACGACGGCCACACCACCGCGCTGCTGCCGCTGGTGCCGGCGGTCGGCCGCGATGCCGAGGGGCTGGAGGACACGCTGCAGCAGGCTCTGCGCGGCATCGACGGCGCCCACGTGCTTGGCATCGGCGACGAGCTGCGCCGGCTGTACCGGCACTACCTCGGCGAGGCGCAGGGCCAGGCTCTGCTCGGCGCGCTCGGCGTGGTGCTGCTGATGGGCTGGTGGCTGCGTTCGCTGCCGCGCCTGCTCGCAGTGTGCAAGCCGCTGCTGCTGGCCGTGCTGCTGACGATGGCGGGCTTCACGCTAGCCGGCGTGCCGCTGGGCATCCTGCATCTGGTGGGACTGCTGCTGGTGGTGGCGGTGGGCTCCAACTACTCGCTGTTCATGGATTGGCTGCGCCACCAGCCGGTGGCCGACGCCGACACGCTGGCGTCGCTGCTGCTGGCCAACATCACGATCGTGCTGTCGTTCGGCTTGATCGCGCTGTCGCAGATTCCGGCGCTGTCGGCCATCGGCCGCGTGGTGGCGCCGGGCGCGCTGCTGGCGCTGCTGATGTCGGCCGCGTATGCGAGCCCGTCGGCGCGGCCGCGTGCGGCTGGCCCTGTGTGAGAATCCGCCGACCCGAGGTCGGCCCCACGATGGCGTTGCAACCTGCTGTACCTGTTCGCCGCTGGAGCGCGCCGCCTGCGCTGACTGCGAGTTTCGGGCTGCACGCGCTGGCCGCCGGCGCGGTGGCCATCGCCCCCGAGACCTGGCCGTGGGCGCTGGGCGGCGTGGCGTTGAACCAAGCCGGGCTGACGGCCGCCGGGCTGTGGCCTCGCAGCCAGCTGCTCGGCCCCAACCTCACGCGCCTGCCGCCGCCGGCGATCGAACGGCACCAGTTCGCGCTGACGCTCGACGACGGCCCCGACGCGCAGGTGACGCCGCGTGTGCTCGACCTGCTCGATGCGCACGGCGTGAAGGCCACGTTCTTCTGCATCGCGCAGCGCGCGCAGGCACAGCCGGCGCTGCTGCGCGAGATCGTGGCACGCGGTCACGACGTGCAGAACCACAGCCACGCGCACCGCCACACGTTCTCGCTGTCGGGGCCGGCCGCGCTCAGGCGCGAGATCGAACGCGCGCAGGACGTGCTCGCCACGCTGAGCGGCCAGCGCCCGCATTGTTTTCGCGCGCCGGCCGGCCTGCGCAATCCGTTTCTCGATCCGGTGCTGCACCGCCTCGGGCTGCACCTGGTGAGCTGGACGCGGCGCGGCTTCGACACCGCGAGCGCCGACGCGCAACGTGTGCTGAGCCGGCTGACGCGCGGCATGGCGGCCGGCGACATCGTGCTGCTGCACGATGGACACGCGCGCCTCACGCGCAACGGCCAGCCGGTGGTGCTCGAGGTGTTGCCCAGGCTCCTTGCGCACTGCGCGCAGCTCGGCCTGCAGTCGATCACGCTGCGCGCCGCGGTGCCGCTGCGCTCGGCGGAGCCGGCACGATGAGCTCCCAAGGCTTGCGCGCGCACACCCTGGGCGACGCGGCGCATCCGCTGGAGCCGCAGATCGCGTGGCAGGAGCTGCACCGCAGCGCCAGCGATCGGTATCGCGGCAGCGGACGCTTCGCATGGCACTTTGCGCGCGGCAAGCTCGGGCGCGACCCGGTATTCCGCGCCTTGCTGCAAGGCGGTGCGGTGCCGCCGCAGGCGCGCGTGCTCGACATCGGCTGCGGGCAGGGGCTGCTGGCCAGCCTGCTCGCGGCCTGCGATGCTTTCGCCGCTGCGAAGCAATGGCCCGAGCCATGGGGTGCCGCGCCCGCGCACACGCGTTACACCGGCATCGACCTGATGCCGCGCGACATCGCCCGCGCGCAGCAGGCGCTGGCCACGCTGGAACCACCGCCGACGCTGATCTGCGGCGACATGCGCACGACGCCTTTCCCGCCGTGCGACGTGGTGGTGGTGCTCGACGTGCTGCACTACGTCGACATCGCGGCGCAGGACGACGTGCTGGCGCGCATCCGCACGGCGCTCAGGCCCAGCGGCCGCCTGCTGCTGCGCGTGGGCGATGCATCGCAGCGTTGGGGCTTTGCCGCCAGCCAATGGGTCGACCGCATCGTCACGTCGGTGCGCGGCCACCGCGCGCCGCCGACCTACGGCCGCACGCTCGAACAATGGCGCGCCACGCTGCAGGCGCTCGGCTTCGCGGTGCAGGCGCTGCCGATGAGCCGCGGCACGCCGTTCGCCAACGTGCTGCTGCGCTGCGAGGTGGAATGAAGCCGCTGCCGATCAGCGCGTTCAGCATCGTCACCGCGCTCGGCGCGGGCGAGGTGGCACATGCGCACGCACTGCGCAGCGGCACCAGCGGACTGCGGGCGCGCCCGTTCGAGACCGCGGCGCTCGATGCATGGATCGGCGCGGTCGATGCGCTCGACGACGAGCGCCTGCCCGCCGAACTGGCGCGCTACGACTGTCGCAACAACCGCCTGGCCGCGCTGGCCTTGCGCAGCGACGGCTTCGACGCGCACGTGCGCCAGGCGGCGGCACGCTTCGGCGCGCAGCGTGTCGGCGTGTTCGTGGGCACCAGCACGTCGGGCATCCTGCAAAGCGAGATCGCCTACCGCGAGCGCGGCCCGGACGGCGCGCTGCCGTCGTGGCTGCACTACGGCGAGACGCACGACACCGCTTCGCTCGCGCGTTTCGTGCAGGCGGCGCTCGGCTTGTGCGGGCCGGCCTGGGTGATCTCCACCGCGTGCTCGTCGGGCGCCAAGGCCTATGCGGCGGCGGCGCGGCTGATCGCGCTCGGGCTGATCGACGCTGCCGTGGTGGGCGGCGTCGACACGCTGTGCATGACCACGCTGTATGGCTTCCGGTCGCTCGAGCTGCTCAGCACCGACGTGTGCCGGCCTTGGGACACGCGGCGCAACGGCCTGTCGTTGGGCGAAGGCGGATCGTTCGCGCTGCTGCAGCGCGACGATGCCGCGCCGGTCGCCTGGCTGCTCGGCTGCGGCGAGAGCAGCGACGGCCACCACATGAGCAGCCCGCATCCCGAAGGCGCCGGTGCCATCGATGCAATGCGCGCCGCGCTGGCCGATGCGGGCTTGCAGCCCGGTCAAGTGGACTACATCAATCTGCACGGCACCGGCACGCGCAACAACGACGCCGCCGAAGACGCGGCCGTGTGCACCGTGTTCGGCCGCGGCGTGCCGGCCAGCTCCACCAAGGGCCTGACCGGCCATGCGCTGGGCGCCGCCGGCGCGGTGGAAGCGGCCATCGCGCTGATCGCCTTGCGCCGCGGCTTCATGCCGCCGGGCGTGTTCTGCGAGCAGCCCGACCCCGCGCTGCAGGCGCATTACCTGCGCGAGGCCGTCGATGCGCGGCTGGCGGTGACGGCAAGCAATTCGTTCGGCTTCGGCGGCAGCAACAGCTGCCTGCTGTTCGGGGCGGCGCGATGAGCGCCGCGCGCGCTCCCCTCGGGGGGAAGGCCCGCAGGGCCGAGGGGGCACGGTGAACTCGCCATTGCACATCGGCATCGCGGGCGTCGGCCTGCTCGGCCCCGGTCTGGCCGATTGGACGCGCGGCGCCCCACTGCTGCGCACGCCCCGCGACTGGACCTTGGCGCCGACCGTGGTGCCGGCCCCGGAACGCCTGCCGCCCACCGAACGCCGCCGCGCCAGCGTGGCGATCAGGGCCGCGGTGGTGTTGGCCGACCAGGCTTGCGCCATGGCCGGCGCCGATCCCGCCGCGCTGGCCACCGTGTTCACATCGGCCAGCGGCGACCCGGCGATCTGCCACGCGATGTGCGAGGCGATGGCCCAGCCCGATCGTTTGATGTCGCCGACCCGCTTCACGAACTCGGTGCACAACGCACCGGCGGGTTATTGGCACATCGCGGTGCAATCGCGCTGCGCATCGACCAGCCTGGCGGCCTGGGATGCCAGCGCCAATGCCGGCTTGCTGGAGGCCGCGGCGCAATGCACGGCGGCGCGCGCGCCGGTGCTGCTGGTGGCCAGCGACATGCCCTACCCCGAGCCGCTGCACGCGCTGCGGCCGCTGCCCGACGTGTTCGGATTCGCTCTGCTGCTGGTGCCGCCGGCGCAGCCGGCGCCCTGGCGCGTGTCGGTGGGGCTGGCCGGCAGCGACGGCGCCGCGCGCTGCGACGGCGACGGGCTGGAGCGGCTGCGCCAAGCCATTCCTGCCGCGCGTGCGCTGCCGTTGCTGCAGACGCTGGCGCGCCAGCAATCGGCGTCGCTGGTCGTCGAGGCCGGCGGGTTGAACCTGGCGCTGCAGGTGCAGTGCGCGTGAACCCGATGCCCGCCACCCTCGACCGCGCCGGCATCGCCGCACGTGTGCCTCACCAGGGCGCGATGTGCCTGCTCGAGGCGATGGACGCGTGCGATGCCGACACGATCCTGTGCCGGATCACGAATCACGCCGCGCCGTCCAACCCGCTTCGGCTCGACGAGCAGTTGCCCGCGGCGAGCGCGCTCGAATACGCGTCGCAGGCGATGGCGCTGCACGGTCGCCTGGCGACGGCGGGCGCCAAGCCGCCGAGCTCGGGCTTTTTGGCCAGCGCACGCGACGTGCGCATGCACGTCGGGCGGCTCGACACCGCAACCGGTCCGCTGCGTGTGCAGGCGCGGCGGCTGGCGGGAGACGCGGGCCAGGCGATGTACCGCTTCGAGCTGCGCGACGCGCACGGCCGCCTGCTGGTCGAAGGCCGCACCACGGTCGTGCTCGACACGCCGCTCGCATCGCCTGCGCCGGGTGCATCGTGAGCCACCAAGGCAAACGTGCCCTCGTCACCGGCGCCAGCGGCGCGCTCGGCAGCGCGATCGCGCGCCGCCTGGCGGCGCAAGGCGCGGTGGTCCTGCTGCACGCCAACACGCGTGCCGACGCGGTGCAGACGCTCGCCGAAACCATCGTGGCCGACGGCGGCCGGGCCGAAGCGCTGGTGTTCGACCTCACCGACGACACCGCCACACGCGCCGCCTGCGAACGTTTGCTGCAAGGCGGCCCGGTGCAGATCCTGGTGAACAACGCCGGCGTGCACGACGATGCGGTGTTCCCGGCGATGCGCGCCGAACAGTGGCACCGCGTCATCGACGTGTCGCTGCACGGCTTCTTTCGCGTCACCCAGCCGCTGCTGCTGCCGATGCTGCGCACGCGCTGGGGCCGCATCGTCAACCTCTCGTCGGTGGCCGCCATCCTGGGCAACAAGGGCCAGGTGAACTACGCCGCCGCCAAGGGCGCGCTCAACAGCGCCACCAAGGCGCTCGCGCTCGAGGTGGCGAGCCGCGGCGTCACGGTGAATGCGGTGGCGCCCGGCATCATCGCGAGCCCGATGGCCGATGCCGTGTTCGACGCCAAGCAGATCGAGGCCTGGGTGCCCGCCAAGCGCGCCGGCACGCCCGACGAGGTGGCCGCGCTGGTGGCCTTCCTGTGCAGCGCGGATGCCGGCTACATCACCGGCCAGGTGATCTCGATCAACGGGGGGATCGTCTAGGGTGGTCACGAGCAGCGTCGATGCCAGCCAAGCGCGGTTGTGCTTCACCTTGCAGTACACGCGACGTCCGTGATCACGCGCCGCGCGTGCGCTCTGGCGCTGCCGGCCCTGGCCGGCTGCCGCTGGCTGCCGCGTGCCGCCACGGTGCCGATGCAGGTGCGGCGCGAGCCGTTGTCGCCGCAGGCGCCGGCGCCGCTGCTGGTGGTGATGCTGCCGGGGGTGTACAGCTGGCCGCGCGACTTCGTCGACGAAGGGTTCGTGCGCGCATTGCGTGCCCGCGGCTTCGCCGCCGACGTGTGGCTGGCCGATGCACACCTCGGTTATGTCGACAACGGCACGATGCTCGAGCGCCTGCGGCTCGACGTGATCGCGGTGGCACAGGCCGCCGGCTACCGGCGCATCTGGCTGGTGGGCATTTCGCTCGGCGGCTTCGCGTCGCTCGGCGCGCTGCGGCAGCAACCGGAGGCGATCGAAGGCGTGCTCGCGATCGCGCCCTACCTCGGCCAGGCCGCGCTGGTGCAACAGGTGGCGGGCGCCGGCGGCGCGGCCGCGTTTGCACGCTCTGCGCACCTTGACGGCCCGGAGGCCGGCCTGTGGACCTGGCTCGGCAGCGCGCCCGAGCGGCTGCGCGAAAAAGTGCACCTGTACACCGGCGCGCAGGATCGTTTCATCGAAGGCCACCGGCTGATGGCGGCGCTGCTGCCCGCGGACCACGCGCTCGAAGTGCCGGGCGGGCACGACTGGCCGGCCTGGAACGCGCTGTGGGCGCGCTGGCTGCAGCGTGCACCGTGGCCGCGCGTGGCGAGCCGGGCGCTGCAGGGAGACTCAGGGCGTGCCGCCCAGGGCGCACGTCGCGAATAGGGCAGGCGCACCGATCGCCTCGATTCGAAGGCCGCGCCGTGTTGCTGCGCGTGGCCGCACCGCCGCCCGGCCGCGGGCCGATCCTGGCTTGACGCGATGCCGGTCAAGGCGGTCGCGTGGCACACTGGATCGACGCTCGGCCCGGATGGGCCGCCACAACCCGCCGAGAGGAGACGCCGATGCTGACAGTGGAGAAGACCGCCGACTACGTGAAGCGCTGGGTCGCCGCGTTCGAGTCGAAGGATCTCGATCGCGTGCTGGCCTTCTACACCAACGACGTGATCTTCCACTCCCCACTGGTTGCACGGCTGAGCCATGACCCCAGCGGCACGGTGCACGGCAAGGCGGCGCTGCGTGCCTACGTGAAGAAGGGCTTCGAGGTGTTCGACCACATCAAGTTCACCGTGCTCGATGTGCTGCGCGGCGTGGACAGCATCGCGATCCACTACAAGGGCATCACGGGCACCCATGTCGTCGAAGTGCTGTTCTTTGACAAGGACGGCATGGTCCGCGAGTCGTACGTGCACTACGCGTCTCCTGAATAGCGAACAGCTGAGCAAACAGGCCGCCGTGCAAGCCGTTCCGATGCCACGAACGCCTTCCCATGGCAGTGCTGCGCAATCGGTTCAGGCCTCTATCGATTCCTCAGCAGGCCTTCTGCGAGGTTTTCGATAGCGTGTGGCGCGAGCAGATGAGCGATTGAGATCGGTCGCCGGGCAGATGCCCGGACGGGTGGCGATTCGCGACAACACAAATCCAGCGGCCTTCCTGAATCACCTTCTCGGGTACTCCAGCTGCATCGCGTTTGAGGTCGCCGGTGCTTGCGCCCTAGCGCGCGTCGATGTCGCGCAGTGCTTGCTCCAGTGCCGCCGCCGGCACGATGGATCGAAGGTACCAGCGCAAGGCTGTGTCCAAAAGGACCGAGATCGGGCGATTCCTGCCATCAACAGGACACGCGGTTGGATCGCTTGCCGACGCAGTGCAGCTTCTGGGCGATGTGATGCGTGATCCGTGGACCGGGTCCGAGCGGGAGTGTCGATCGACACATGCGCAGTGGCGGAGCATCGGTGCAAACCCCGATGATTGTTTGATTGATTTATTTATATGCCGAACTACGATGATCACATCAAGCGTTCGGCCATGCCCACCACCACCTCAACCGCCACCATCGCCGAGATCGCCCGTCAGGCCGGCGTCGGGACCGCGACGGTCGATCGGGTGCTCAACCATCGCCCCGGCGTCAACCCCGAGACGGTGCAGCGTGTGCTGCAGGTGGTGGCCGAGCTCGGCACACCACCGCAGCGCGGTCGCCCGCGCAAGGGCGAGAACTTCCGCTTCGCGTTTGTCTTGCCCGCCGAGGCCACGCCGTTCAACGAGCTGGTCGAGCGGCTGATCGCCCAGGCCGCAGGCGAATTCCGCCACCAGCACATCACCGAGGTCACGCACCGCTTCGACGCCGGCGACGCGGGCGCGTTTGCCGCCGAGCTGGGCCAGCTCGGCGAGTGCGACGGCGTCGCGGTGATGGCGCCCGACCTGCCGCCGGTCAAGCTCTCGATCAACGAGCTGGTGCGCACCGGCGTGCACGTGGTGACGCTGTTCTCCGACGTGGCCGGCTCGATGCGCGAAACCCACATCGGCGCGGACAGCCGTGCCGCGGGCCGCACGGCGGGGCTGCTGCTCGGTCGCATGACGCCCGGCGGCCCGCGCGACACGCTGCTGCTGTCGTCGCAGGCGACGCGCCTGTCGTCGGAGATCGAGCGGCGCATCGGCTTCGCGCAGGTGATCGAAGAGCGCTTTCCCAAGCTGAAGGTGCTGCGCACGCCCGATCTGCCCGCCGGGGATACCGGTGCGTGCCGGGCGCTGCTGCGCTTCTTGCGCAGCGACAGCGTCGACCTGAGCCGCATCGCCGGCATCTACAACGTCGGCTCGGGCAGCGCCGGCGTGGCGCGCGCGATGGAGAGCCTGGGCCTGACCGGCGGCGTGGGCGTGGTGGCGCACGACTTCACCGACGAGCACCGCGCGCTGCTGGCCGCCAACGGGCTGGCCTACGTGCTGCACCAGGACATTCACTACTGCATCTCCACCGCTGCGCGCGTGCTGCGCGCGCTGTGCGAGAACGTGCGCGGCGCACTCAACGTGGTGCAGCCGCCGATCGAAATCTTGACGGCCGAGAACCTGCATTGAACGGCGGTCGGATGTGCCCGTGACCTTCACCCCCATGAGGAGACCCGCCATGAAATCGCTGCTGTCCAAGCTGCCGGCGCCATCCGCGCTGGCCACCGCCGCCGTCCTCGGCCTGTGCAGTGCCGCTGCGCAGGCACAAGACAGGACCATCACGCTGTGCTGGGCCGCCTGGGACCCGGCCAACGCGCTGGTTGAGCTGTCGAAGGACTTCACTGCCAAGAGCGGCGTGAAGATGAAGTTCGAGTTCGTGCCCTGGCCCAACTTCGCCGACCGCATGCTCAACGAGCTCAACTCCAAGGGCAAGCTGTGCGACCTGATCATCGGCGACAGCCAGTGGATCGGCGGCTCGGCGGAGAGCGGCCACTACGTGAAGCTGAACGACTTCTTCGCCAAGGAAGGCATCAAGATCAGCGACTTCGCGCCGGCCACCGTGACCGGCTACGCCGAGTGGCCCAAGGGCACGCCCAACTACTGGGCCCTGCCGGCGATGGGCGACGCGCTCGGCTGGACCTACCGCAAGGACTGGTTCGCCAAGCCCGAGCTGCGCGCCGAGTTCAAGAAGAAGCACAACCGCGAGCTCGAGGCGCCGAAGACCTGGAGCGACTTCAAGCAGGTGGCGGAGTTCTTCTCCGGCCGCACCATCGACGGCAAGAAGGTCTACGGCACCTACCTCTTCACCGAGCGCGGCTCCGAAGGCATCACGATGGGCGTGAGCAACGTGCTGTACCCCATGGGCTTCAAGTACCAGGACCCGAAGAAGCCGTATGCGATGGACGGCTTCGTCAACGGCCCCGACGCGATCAAGGGCCTGGAGTTCTACAAGTCGCTCTACAAGTGCTGCACGCCGCCCGGGCTGACCAACTCGTACATGGGTGAAGGCCTCGACGCGTTCAAGTCGGGCCAGGTGGCGATGATGATGAACTGGTTCGCCTTCTTCCCGGGCCTGCACAAGGACCCCAACGTCGGCGGCGACAAGATCGGCTTCTTCGTCAACCCGAGCGACAAGGGCAAGGGCTCGCAGCTCGGCGGCCAGGGCATCTCGGTGGTCGCGTACTCGCCCAACCGCAACGAGGCGCTGGCTTACATCAAGTGGTTCGCGTCGCCCGACGTGCAGAAGAAGTGGTGGTCGCTCGGCGGCTACTCGTGCCACAAGGCGGTGCTGAACGACCCCGGCTTCAAGAAGAGCGCGCCGTTCGCGGCCGAGTTCCTCGATGCGATGGACCAGGTGGTCGATTTCTGGGCCGACCCGAGTTATGCGCAACTGCTGCTGGCCGAACAGAAACGCGTGCATGACTTCGTGGTGGCCGACAAGGGCACCGCCAAGGAGGCGCTCGACGGACTTGTCGCCGATTGGAAGAAGGTCTTCAAGGAAGACGGAAAGGTGAAGTAGACCCACCCTTGAAGCGGCCTGGCCGCCGCCTCTAGGGGGCGCCGCCAGCGGACCGGCAAAGCGCTCGCGCTTCGGCGAAGGCTCATATCGCGTCAGCGATGTGATGCCGAAGCCAAAGCCGGATCCGCGGCGGCCGCTTGAAACCGCCTCATCGACCCCGCCATGAACGCTCCACCGTCACTCGCCGAACGCGCCGCGCACATCACGCCGCCGGCCTTTGCGCGCCGCGTGCGTGGCCTGTCGGACCGCGCGATCGCCTGGCTCTTCATCGCGCCGACGATCGTGCTGCTGCTGGCGATCAACATTTTCCCGTTGATCTGGACCGTGCGGCTGTCGTTCACCAACTTCCGCGCCAACCGACCCAACGCGCCGGTGCTTGACGTGGGCATCGATCACTACGTGAGCATCCTCACCGACCCCGACGTGTGGGGACCGATGCAGGCGACGGCGCACTTTCTGTTCTGGACCATCACGCTGCAGACGCTGATCGGCTTCGGCCTGGCCTGGCTGATCGACCGCAAGTTCCGCGGCCACGGCTTCTGGACCACGGTGATCCTGATCCCGATGATGCTGTCACCCGCCGTGGTGGGCAACTTCTGGGCCTTTCTCTACCAACCGCAGATCGGCCTGTTCAACTACGCGGTGTCGTTCTTCACCGGCATAACGCCGTCGAGCTTCGAGATGCTCGGCTCGGTGAAGCTGGCGCCGTGGGCGATCGTCATCGTCGACACCTGGATGTGGACGCCGTACGTGATGCTGATCTGCCTGGCCGGGCTGCGCAGCATCCCCGACCACATCTACGAAGCGGCCGAGGTCGACCGCGCGTCGCCGTGGCGCCAGTTCTGGAGCATCACGTTGCCGATGGTGCTGCCGTTCGTGATGCTGGCCGTTCTGTTCCGCGGCATAGAGAACTTCAAGATGTTCGACCTGGTGAACCTGCTGACCAACGGCGGCCCGGGATCGACCACCGAAGTGGTGTCGATCACGCTCAAGCGCGAGGCGTTCGAGAAGTGGCGCACCGGCTACTCGTCGGCGCTGGCGATCATTCTCTTCGTCGCGGTGTTCGGCCTCGCCAACATCTATGTCAAGGCGCTCAACGCCGTGAAGAACCGGTGACCCCATGAGCACACAAGGCATCAGCACCGCGCACTCGGTGGTCGAACCGACGCCGCGCTCCAAGCGGCTGGCGATGACGGTGGTCGTGCTCTACGCACTCGTCACGCTGGTGCCGCTGGTGTGGATTGCGCTCACCAGCATCAAGAGCCCGCCCGACTCGATCAGCTATCCGCCCAAGGTCGTGTTCGAGCCGTCGATCGAAGGCTTCTGCAACCTGTTCACCACGCGCTCGCGCCAGACCGACGAGTACATCAAGAACCTGCCGCCGGCCGACAGCGCATGCGAGCGCATCGCGCGCGACAACAACATGGTGGTGGTGAGCCGCTCCAACTACCTGCCGCGCTTCGCCAACTCGCTGGTGATCGCGATCGGCTCGACCATCCTTTCGGTCGGCCTGGGCGTGATGGCGGCCTATGCGTTCTCCCGTTTCAAGGTGCCCGGCAAGGACGACCTGATGTTCTTCATCCTGAGCACGCGCATGATGCCGCCGATCGCGGTGGCGATTCCGATCTACCTGATGTACCGCGAGCTCGGGCTGTCGGACACCAAGCTCGGCATGATCCTGCTGTACTCGGCGGTCAACGTATCGCTCGCGGTGTGGCTTCTCAAGGGCTTCATCGACGAGATCCCGCGCGAGTACGAGGAGGCCGCAATGGTCGACGGCTACACGCGGCTGCAGGCCTTTCGCAAGGTGGTGCTGCCGCAGGCGACGACCGGCATCGTGGCCACCGCGATCTTCTGCCTGATCTTCGCGTGGAACGAGTACGCCTTTGCGGTGCTGCTGACGAGCGGCGAGGCGCAGACCGCGCCGCCGTTCATCCCCATCATCATCGGCGAGGGCGGGCAGGACTGGCCGGCGGTGGCGGCGGGCACGATGTTGTTCCTGCTGCCGATCCTGGTATTCACGGTCCTGCTGCGCAAGCACCTCTTGCGCGGAATCACCTTCGGGGCAGTCCGCAAATGAGAGCCTCCACCAGTTGGCCACGTTGGTTGCGGCGCGGACCGCTCGAGATGGCGGCCTGCATCGTGATCGCGCTCGGCATTTTCATGATGCTGCAGCCGTTCGCAATGGTCCTGTACACGTACTCGTTCGCCACCATGCTGGCCGGCGTCGTGCTGTTCACGATCGTCTCCAAGTTCCCGCAATAGGGGCGAAAGCATGGCCGAGATCCGCGTCCAGAACCTGCACAAGGCGTTCGCCGACTTCACGGCCGTGAGGGACTCCACCTTCACGGTGCGCGACGGCGAGTTCTTCTGCCTGCTCGGGCCCTCGGGCTGCGGCAAGACCACGACGCTGCGCATGATCGCCGGTCTCGAGCTGCCGACCTCGGGCCGCATCTTCCTCGGCGGCGAGGACGTCACCTTCAAGCGCGCATCGCACCGCGACATCGCGTTCGTGTTCCAGCTCTTTGCGCTGTACCCGCACATGAACGTGCGCCGCAACATCGCCTTTCCGCTCGTCTCGCAAGGTGTGCCGCGCGATCAGATCGCCGCCAAGGTGGCCGATGCGGCGCGCATCCTGCGCATCGAACACCTGCTCGACAAGCCGACCTCGGGCCTGTCGAGCGGCGACCGCCAGCGCGTGGCGCTGGGCCGCGCCATCGTGCGCCAGCCGCTCGCCTTCATGATGGACGAGCCCCTGGGCGCGCTCGATTCGGAGTTCCGCGAGCTGATGTGCCAGGAGCTGCGCGCGCTGCACGACCGCTTGCGCGCCACCACGGTCTACGTGACGCACGACCAGCTCGAGGCGATGGCGATGGCCGACACCATCGCCATCATGAACAACGGCGTGATCGAGCAGCTGGGCGCGCCGCAGGAGGTGTACGACCGACCGGCCAGCGTGTTCGTCGCCGACTTCATCGGCTCGCCGGCGATGAACTTCCTGCCGCTGCCCGGCGGCTACACCGCCGGCGTGCGCCAACTGCGCCTCGGCGAGACGCTGCTGCCGGTGCCCGAGCTGCACGAGGATGCGCCTGCCGAGCTGCTGGTCGGCGTGCGACCCGAGCACGTGCGCTTCAGCGCTGAGTCATCGCTGCGGGCGGAAGTGCTCGGCACCGAGTACCTCGGCAGCAGCCAGATCGTCACCTGCCGCGTGGCACAGGGCAGCACGCTGCTGCGCGCCCGTGTCGGACCCGACCTCGAGGTGAAGCGCGGCGACCCGCTCGGCCTGGCCTTCGACACCGCGCAGGTGTCGCTGTTCGACGCCGGCAGCGGTCGCGCGTTGCGCACCGCGCGCCACGACGCCCACGCGGTCGCACGCCACCCGCGCGCCGCAGCCAACCTGGGAGCCTCGCATGGCTGACCTGCTGCTCAAAGGGCTGAGCAAGCGCTTCGGTGACGTGCAGGCGGTGCGCGAGCTGCAGCTCGAGGTGGCCTCCGGCGAGTTCATCGTGCTGCTGGGACCGAGCGGCGCCGGCAAGACCACGACGCTGCGCCTGGTGGCCGGTCTGGAGCAGCCCGATGCCGGCAGCGTGCACATCGGCGGCCACGATGTCACGCAGATCGCCCCCGCGCTGCGCGACGTGACCTTCGTGTTCCAGCAGTACTCGCTGTACCCGCACCTGAACGTGTTCGACAACCTGGCGTTCCCGTTGCGCTCGCCGCTGCGGCGCACGCCCGAGGCCGAGATCCAGCGCAAGGTCATGGAGGTGGCCAAGCTGCTGCGCATCGACGACAAGCTCGGCAACCCGGCCACCAAGCTGTCCGGCGGCCAGATGCAGCGCGTGGCGATCGGTCGTGCGCTGGTGCGCGAGCCCGCCGTCACGCTGATGGACGAGCCGCTGTCCTCGCTCGACGCCAAGCTGCGCAACGATCTGCGCCTGGAGCTCAAGCGCATCCAGCAGGACCTGGGCGCGACCTTGCTGTACGTCACGCACGACCAGATCGAGGCGATGACGCTGGCCACTCGCATCGGCGTGCTCGACCGCGGCGCGCTGGTCCAGGTGGGCACGCCGCAGCAGATCTACCGCGATCCGGCCAGCAGCACCGTAGCCGCGCGCCTGGGTTCGCCGCGCATCAACCTGCTGCCGCGCGCCGCAGCCGGCAACCTGCCGGCGCCGCCGGCGGCAGCCACCATCGGTGTGCGGCCCGACGGCTCGAAGCTGCGGCCGGCCAACGGGCATGACAGCGGGCATGCGCGCGCGCTGGTGCGTCGCGTGGAGCATCTGGGCGACCAGACGCATGTCTACGTGGCGCTCGGCGGCGCCGCCTCCGACGAGATCGAGCTGGTCGCGCTGTGCCGCGACACCAGCGGGCTCGAGCCCGGTTGCGCGGTGTCGGTGGAGTTCAACGCGCCGCTGTTCTTCGACGACGGCGGCCAGCGCATCCGCGATTAGGAGAAACGATGCAATTGCGCACCATCATCATGGCCTGCACCCAGACGCTGGTCGACCACGTCGAGGAGCTGACCGAGCTCGACTCGGCGATCGGCGACGGCGATCACGGGCTCAACATGAAGCGCGGCGCGCTCGCCATCCAGGCCAAGCTGCCGGAGCTGGACGGCAAGGACCTCAACGAGGCGCTCAAAGGCATGGGCATGACGTGCATGTCGACCGTGGGCGGCTCGTCGGGCCCGGTGTTCGGCACGCTGCTGGTCACGCTGTCCAAGGAGCTGCCGCCGCGGCCACGCGCAGCCGATCTGGCCGGCGCGCTTTCGGCCGGCATTGCGGCGCTCAGCCGGCTCGGCAAGGTCGAGGTCGGCCACAAGACGCTGCTCGACGTGCTCGACCCGGTGCAGAAGGTGCTGGCCCAGGGAGGTGACGATCTGGTCTCGCGCGTCAAACAATGCGCCTTCGACAGCGCACAAGCCACCGCCCAGATGGACGCGATCAAGGGCCGTGCGTCGTTCCTCGGCGAACGCGCGCTCGGCCACGTGGATCCGGGCTCCCGTTCGATGGCACTGATCATCGGTGCGCTGTGCGATGCCCTGTGAACCTCCGATAGGAGCTGCCATGAAGAAACTCATCAACGACATCGACAGCGTACTGTCCGAGAGCCTCGACGGCTTCGCCGCCGCGCACGCCGACATCGTGGCGCTGGGCGAACAGCGCCAGTTCGTGCGGCGGCGCCAGTTGAAACCCGGCAAGGTGGCGCTGATCTCCGGTGGCGGCTCGGGCCACGAGCCGCTGCATGCCGGTTTTGTCGGCCACGGCATGCTCGATGCCGCGTGCCCAGGCCAGGTGTTCACCTCGCCCACGCCCGACCAGATGCTGGCCGCCGCGCAGGCGGTGGACGGCGGCGCGGGCGTGCTCTTCATCGTGAAGAACTACTCCGGCGACATGATGAACTTCGAGATGGCCGCCGAGATGCTCGATCGCGAGAACGCCACGGTGATCGTCAACGACGACGTCGCGGTCGAGAACTCCACCTACACCACCGGGCGGCGCGGCGTGGCCGGCACGCTGATCGTCGAGAAGATCGTGGGTGCCGCGGCGGAGCGCGGCGACGGCCTTGCCGCGCTCAAGTCGCTGGGCGACAGCGTCAACGGCGCCACGGCATCGATGGGCGTGGCGCTCACATCGTGCACCGTGCCGGCCGCCGGCAAGCCCACGTTCCAGATCGGCGCCGACGAGATGGAGATGGGCGTGGGCATCCACGGCGAGCCCGGCCGACGCCGTGTCAAGCTGAGCTCGGCGGACGACATTGCCGCCGAGCTCGCCGGCGCGGTGCTCAAGGATCTGTCGCTCAGGCCAGGGCGCGAAGTGCTCCTGCTGGTCAACGGCTTCGGCGGCACGCCGCTGCTCGAGCTCTACCTGATGGTCAACGCCGCGCACAAGGTGCTGCAAGGCGCCGGCATCAAGGTGGCTCGGCATCTGACGGGCTCGTACGTCACCTCGCTGGAGATGGCGGGCTGCTCGATCACCGTGAGCGCCGTGGACGGTGACGTGCTTGCGTTGTGGGATGCGCCGGTGCACACGGCGGCCTTGCGCTGGGGGCGCTGACGCCGTCCGTGCCTTCTCTTGAGGTCCACAACTGAACAGGGAGAACACGGACGCGCGCGGCTTTGTCCACCAGCCCCGCCCGAGCGCATGACGCGACTCATCCGCTGACGTGCGCGCACCGCGTGCGTTTCCCGCTCTGCAGTGGTTGCTGACCGTGGTCACCGTCCCGAACAACGGCATGTCAATAGTGAACATCAAACCGTTCGTTGTTCGGCACCATCACCGTGGATTCGACACGGCTTGGGTGCTGAAATCACCGGTGGAAGATTGCCGCCCCGGATAGCGCCAACGTTGCTGCTCGATGCCTGCGGTGCGGACGTCCTCCTGACCTCATGGTCTGCAAACGCACCAACGAGACGGTTCAGTGAACATGGCTACGGCCTCACGGGCACGTGCGAGATCGAGCGCGAGTCCCGCGCCGGCGGCAATCGATCTCATGCGCCGCCGAGCCATGCTCGGCAGCCTCTCTGCGTGGCCGCTGCGGGGTGTCGCGCAACCGGTGGGCAAGATGGCACGCATCGGTTTCATCGGTGGCAGTGCGCCCGACCCGGTCGTCCTGCGCACATGGGTCGAGCCCATGCGCCAGGGCTTGCGCGAACTGGGTTATGTCGAGGGGCAGCACTTCACCATCGATTTCCGCTGGTCGGAGGGCAACCAGGAACGTTTGCCTGGACTGCTGGCCGAGTTGCTCGCGCTTCTACCCGACCTGCTTGTGGTCCTGGGACCACGCATGGCGATTCTCGCCAAGGACGCGACCACCGCGATCCCGATCGTTGCCCTGGCGATCGACGATCCCGTTGCCGCGGGGCTGGCGGTCAGTCACGCCCGCCCCGGCCGCAATGTCACGGGGCTGTCGGGTGCGTTCCAGGGCATTGTCGAAAAGCGCCTGCAACTGATGAAGGACATCGTGCCGACGGCGCGCCGCTTTGCGGTGCTGACGAACCCCTTCACTTATGGGCGCGCGGGGCTCGAATCGTATCTGCAGAAGCAGAACGTCGAGCGCACGCTCGGTGTTCGGGTCATGGTCTTCGAAGCACGCGGGCCTGACGACTTCGACGCCGCCTTTGCAGCGATGGCGCGCGAGCGGGTGGATGCAGTGGCCGTGCTCGCCGACTCCACGTTCTGGGTGCACCGCGTGCGGCTCGGCGAGCTGTGCGCCAAGCACCGGCTGCCGTCGGTCTGGGGCGGCGCTGGCTACCTGGATGCTGGTGGCCTCATCTCTTACCAGGGCGACTTGACCGCAATGGCCCGGCGCTCCGCGAGTTTCATCGACAAGATCCTCAAGGGCACGAAGCCGGGCGACATCCCGTTCGAGCAGGTGACCAAGCTCGAGCTGGTCGTCAACCTGAAGGCTGCCAAGGCGCTCGGCCTCACGATCCCACAGAGCGTGCTGGCCGGCGCCGATCAAGTGATCGAGTGAGTTGTGACCTTCAACACTGATGTCGCTGGCTGAGGGCCGGTTTGACCCAGCGAAGGCCGCCGGCGTCTAATCCTGAGGGCCCGCGGGTCCGAGGGCGCGATGTTGGCACGATGTTGGCCAGCCACGGCATTCGCCGATCCGGGCTTTCCCGCTCCGACGTTCTCTGTCTATGAAGAGCGCATGCATCCCTGGGTTCGGCCGCCCGATGGCATCGAGCACATGGCGTAGGCAGCGCCGACGCGCGACGGCACACCTTGAAATCCGACAGGACTGGCTCAAACGCAGCCGATCCCGCCGCGCCTGCAGCCGGCCGCCCTCAGCGCTGAAACGGCGGCGCGCCGCGCACGCGCCGCCACAGCAGCAGCGGCAGCCGCAGCACAAAGCCGACCATCAGCCGCGTGTGCATCCAGGTGAGCAGCGCGTTGTCGCGAACATAACGAAAGTGCGACACGCCGCCCTCGTCGGCGCTCAAGTACTTCACCGGCGCATCGCGGTTGATCGGCTTGACGCCGCGCCAGGCCAGGCGCACCACCGCCTCGGTGTCGAAATCAAAGCGGCGCATCCAGCGCTGGCCGTGCATCACCGCCAGCAGCGCATCGATCGGGTAGACGCGAAAGCCGTACAACGAGTCGGCCACGCCGGCGCCGAGTGTCTCCAGGTTGGTCCACCAGTTGGACACGCGGCGCCCGCGCACGCGCAGCAGCGGCGCACTGGCGTCGAACACCGGCCGGCCGAGGATCATCGCATCGGGCCGCTCGCGGCTGGCCTGCATGAACGCCGGGATCAGGTCGGCCGGATGCTGGCCGTCGGCGTCCATCGTCAGCGCGTGCGTGAAGCCGGCGGCGCGCGCCTCGTGCAGTCCGCGCAACACCGCGGCGCCCTTGCCCTGGTTGTGCGGCAGCACCCACACGCGCAGGCCCGGATTGTCGGCAGCCATTCGCAGCAAGCCTTCGGCGGTGCCGTCGGTGCTGCCGTCGACCACCACGACCACCGGCTGCCATTGCATGCGCGCCGCGCTCACGGTCTCGTAGACCTTGGGGCCGGTGTCGTAGCTCGGGATGACGACCACGTGGGTGGACGATGCCTGCGCCATCGCGGGCGTGGGCGATGCCTGCGCCATCGCGGGCGTGGCCGATGCTTGCGGCATCGCGTGCGTCGTCGATGTCGGCTGCGTCATCGACGATGGCAACGCCTGCGGCGTCATGCGTTCGGGTGCAGCGGCATCTGGCGCACGTTGGCCGCCATGTAACGCTCGATCTCCTGGACCCAGGCATCGACCTCCGGGCCCGGCTCGAATCGACGCCCGATGCGCACCTCAAACTCGATCGGCAGCGGCGGCAGCTTCCAGATCGGCCAGCCCTTGCCCAGGTACGGCGACGTGGTGTCGATGAACACCGTCTGCACCGGCGCGCGCGCGCGCCGCGCGATCAGCGCAAAGCCGCCGTGAAACGGGTTGAGCACGGCACTGGTGGTGCGCGTGCCTTCCGGGAACATCACCAGCTGGCCGCCCGCGCGCACGTCGTCGACGGCGCGGCGCAGCATCGTGTGCGCACCGCCGTCGTTGGGCACATAACGCGCCAGCAGCGCACCGGGGCCGAGGAACGGGTTGCGCATCAGGCTGGCCTTCATCACGCAGAAGCTGCGCGGCAGCTGCGCCACCAGCATCAAGGCATCGAGCAGGCTTGGGTGGTTGGCCACGATTACCAGGCCCTGCTCGTCGGCCAGGGGGCGCAGGCTGTGCGCCTCCATGCGCAGCAGGCCCGAGGCACGCGCCGCCGCCCAGAAGATGCGGTAGCCGTAGGCGATGCCGGCGCGGCCGATGCGTTGGCCCGCGGCGCGCGGCAGCAGCGGGTACAGCAGCAGCGCGATCGCGTTCCACAGCACCGACATCGCGCCGAGCAACAGCAGCAGCAGCTGCAGCACCGGCCAAGCCAACGCCTTGGGCCAAGCGCGTTGCGGCAGCCGCTCAATCCTCACGCGCCACCCTTTGGCCCGATTGGGCGAACACCCACGAAACCGCGAAGCCGAACGCCACCGTGTCGCGCTTGCGCACCAGCGGGCTGTCGTCGAAACGCGCGCCGCGCACGGTATCGGCGGCGACGAACGCACCGGTCCAGAACTCGCCAAAGCGGCGCGACACGCCGCTGACCACGCGCCAGCCGGCATAACCCCCCGGTGCGCGGTACGCCGGCCGCGACGCGCTGGCAAACTCGGGCGCCACGTCGAAGAAGTAGCCGTTCATGCGGCGCGTGCCGAAGATCGGGCCGGTCAGCACGCCCACGTTCCAGCCGTGCGTGCGCACGTCGACGTTCACGTTGGGCGCGCAGAGCCAGCCGATCATGTCGGGCCCCGACTCGAGCGTGAAGGCGGCGCGCACCGGCAGGCGAGCCTGCAGCTTCCATGGGCCGCCGCGCGCCAGCGTGAAGTTGACGTTGGGGCCGATCTCGAAGGTCGGCGCCAGATCGGGCATGCCGGCGCGCGCCCGGTTGTCCTCGCTGCGCGTCGGCGCGGTGGCGGCCACGCTGATGTCGACGTCGAGCCGCTCGGCGTTGACCAGCAGCGCGCGCGCCCCGTCGCGGTCGGCGCGCAGGATGTCGCCGCGGTAGACAAAGTACGGCACCGGCAGCACCCAGGTGTGGCTCTGGTCGGAGCCGCGGTAGTGCGGCAGTCGCAGCACGCCGACCCCGATGCCGGCTTCCCACAGCGGCTGGTCGGCGCGCGCCGCGCCCGTGCAGCCGGCCAGCAGAGCGATCGCGATCGCACCATGCAGGCTCCGCGCGCGTTCAGCTCTCGACAAGCACGTTCTCCCCCTTGGTCGGCCCCACCTGCCGCACGTTGCGACGGCGGGCGCGCCAGGCTCGGAACGCCGCGGGCGCGTCGCGCAGCCAGCTCAGGTAGTAGATGACCTTGAACGCGAAGAGCGAGCGCCACATGCTCGACTCGCGGTGCACGTCGCCGGCCAGCACGGTGAGCAGCGCCTCCTTCACGCGCAGCGGGTTCTTGGGGTACATGAACAAGCCGCGCATCGTCGGGTTGGTCATGCGGTAGATGAACCAGGAGAATTCCTTCGGCCCCTTTTGCACCAGCTTGGCATAGGCCGCCCTGGCGGCCGGCGCGCGGGCGGGCTGGTCGAGCTCGGTGGTCGCCAGCTCGACCGCGCCGAACGCGCTGCGCATCGCAAAGTACACGCCCGAGGAGAACACCGGGTCGATGAAGGCGAACGCGTCGCCGAGCAGCGCGTGGCGCTGCCCGCAGGCATGCGTGCTGGCGTAGCTGTAGTTGCCGGTGGCGTACACCGTGTCGTCGATCAGCGTGGCGTCGCGCAGGCGCTCCTGCAGCGCCGGCGCCAGCGCGATGGTGTCGTTGAAGAACTCGCGCAAGGGTTTGTCGCGCGACTTCAGGTAGTACGGCCAGCACACCGCGCCGACACTGGTGGAGCCGTCGGCCAGCGGGATGAACCAGAACCATCCGTGCTCGAACCAGAAGATGCTGATGTTGCCTTCGAGCTTGCCCTGCAGCCGGCGCGCGTTGTGAAAGTGGCCGAAGATCGCGGCGCTGCCGTGCGCCTCGTTCTTGCGCTTGGTGCCGAACTTGCCGGCCAGCAAGGTGTCGCGGCCGGAGGCGTCCATCAGGTAGCGCGCACGCCAGTGGCGCGGCGTGCCGTCTTTCATCACCGCCTGCGCACTCGCGCCGTCGGCGTCGAGCTCCACCTGGGTGACGCGGCAGCCCTCGATGGCCTGCGCACCGCACGAGGCCGCATGCCGGAACAGGATCTCGTCGAGCACCGAGCGGCGCACCTGCCACGCATAGGGCATGCTCTTGTCCCACGCGTCGGCGAACTCCAGGAAGCTCGAGTGCGCGTGCTGCGGCGAGACGAACTCGATGCCCCACTTGCGGATGCCGATGCGCTCGAGCTCGCTGCGCAGCCCGAGCTCGTCGAACAGTCTCACGTTGGCCGGCAGCAGCGATTCGCCGATGTGAAAGCGCGGATGCTGCCCCTTCTCCAGCAGCACCACCTTGCGGCCCCGGCGTGCCAGCAGCGCGGCGGCGGTGGAGCCCGCCGGGCCGCCGCCCACCACGAGCACATCACACGATTCAGTCATGCCCACCCCGGCTTGCGTGCCGTGTATTCGGAGAAGATGCCAAGCTCGACGTAGCGGCTCACCTGCACGAAGCCGGCGCGGCGCATCGCATCGAGCACCTGCACGGGCGGGATGCAGGCCTCGATCGTGTCCCAGTAGTAGCGCCACAGCGTGGCGGTGTCGGCGCTGCGCGTCACTAGGCGCGCGGCCACCGGCACCACGGCACGCATGTAGCCCTTGAGCGCAAGCGTCGCCATGCGGCCTTGCGGCTTGGTGATCTCGAGCATCAACAGGCGCCCGCCGGGCCGCAGCACGCGAAAGAACTCGGCCAGCGCGCGGTCCAGGTCGCTCAGGTGGCGCAGCGCATAACCCATGCTGACGAAATCGGCGGTGGCGTTGCCGCACGGCAGCTCTTCGGCGCGGCCTTGCAGCAGCGCCACGTCGGGCAGGTGCGCCTGCGCCATCATGCCGGCGCTGGGGTCGACGCCGGTCACGCTGCCGCCGGGCCGGCACCAGGTGAGCGCTTCGCGCGCCAGCAGCCCGGTGCCGGTGCCGACGTCGAGCACCTCCATGCCGGGCGCCAGGCCGGCGCGGCGCAAGGCCTGGCGCCGATACCACGGCCCGGTGCCGAGCGCGAGCAGACGCTCCACGCGGTCGTAGTCGGCAGCGGTGCCGTCGAACATCGAGCGCAGGAAGCGCTGGTGCTCGTCTTCGTCGTGGTAGTACTGCGTCAACGGCGCGTGCGGCGCGAGGCCCACGGGTTCGACGCGCGATGGGGGAACGCTTGGAGGTCTCACGCGCGCATTATGGCCAGATGGGGCAGTGGTTCCGCGCGGCCGGTGGTACCCTCGCGCGGCCTCTCCGGCGAGTGCGCCGAGACCCACATCCCGCAGTGCGACGCACGAAAGCCTTCCAGTGACCTATCGCCCGCTGCTGCCCGCGGCAGGCGATGTGGCTGCGCCGGCGCTGCGCCGCGTCCGCGCATGCGTCGGCACCTTGTTCTGGATCAAGGCGGTGGGGACCACGGCGTTCATGTGGTTGTTCTTCGTCGGGTACTTCCACCTGCTGCGCCATCCGACGCAGGCCCCGATCGAAATGCCGCTGACCACGCTCGACGCCTGGATCCCGTTCCAGCCGTGGGCGCTGTGGCCGTACATCTCGCTGTGGCTGTACGTGGCACTGCCGCCCAGCCTGCTGACGGACTTTCGGTCGCTGCTCGCCTACGGCGTGTGGGTCGGTGCGTTGTGCATCGCCGGCCTGGTGTGCTTCTATCTCTGGCCCACCGCGGTGCCGCGCCACGCGCTGTCGACGGCGGGCGTGGCCGGGTTCGACCTGTTGCGCGGCGTCGATGCGGCGGGCAACGCTTGCCCGTCGCTGCACGTGGCCACCGCCACCTTCTCGGCATGGTGGCTGCACCGCCTGCTGCGTGCGCTCGCGCTGCCGGCGTGGCTGCGCGGCGCCAATGCGCTGTGGTATGCGCTGATCGTGTGGTCCACGCTGGCCACGCGGCAGCACGTCTGGTGGGACGTGATCGCCGGTGTGGCGCTTGCGCTGTTGTTCACGCCACCATCCGGGCGGTGGATCGATGTGCCGCGGGCTGACGATATGATGGCGCCCCTAGGGAAACGGGCGGGCGAAGGGCGATAAGTTCCACTCGCGCCACAGCCATACACAGGGGGCTTGAGGGCATGGGATCGCTCCAGCATCTGCAGGACATCATCCGCGAGAAGTACCACCTCGAGCCGTCGGCCTTTGACCCGCACCGGTCGATGCGCGAGCAGGGGCTCGATTCCCTGGCGGTGGCCGAGTTCCTGTTCGAAGTCGAAGATCGCCTTGGTTTGACGCTCCCCGATGAGCACAAGGAGCTCGAGACGCTGGCCGGCCTGGCCGATCTGATCGACCGCATGCGCGCCGAACAAACGGCCTGAGCTCTGAATCCGGCACGAACCGCGGCGTGCACGGAAAAGCAGTACCCCAGCGCGAGCGCACATGGTCGTCGTCACCGGCATCGGACTGATCGCCCCGCACGGCGACGACCCGGGCGCGGTGTTCGAGGCGCTGATGCGCGGCGAGTCGGCGGTGGTGCCGGTGTTCCCTCAACTGGCAAGGCCCGCGGCGGCGGCCGTGGCGCCGTTCGACGAATCACGCTGGTTCACCAAGCTGCAGTTGCCCGGTGTCGACCGCGTCAGCCAGATTGCACTGGCAGCCGCCACGCTCGCGCTCGACGATGCCGGCGGCGCCCACGCCGAGCCCGAGCGCATCGGCGTGTACGCCGGCTGCGGCATGGGCGGCGCGGCGGCGCTCGAGGCGGCATACGTCGCGGCGCCGCGCGGTGGCCGCGTGCCGCCGTTGACGGTGCCCGCCTTCATGCCCAATGCACCGGCCGCGCACATCGCGATGCGCCACCATGTGCTGGGCCCGGTGCTCACCTATTCGGTGGCCTGCGCCTCGTCGGCCGTGGCGCTGGCCGAAGGCGCACGTGCGGTGCGCCGCGGCGATGTCGACGTGGCCATAGCCGGCGGCGCCGAGGCCTTGATCGTGCCGGGCGTGGTGTCGGCCTGGCAGGCGTTGCAGACGCTGGCCACGTTCAAGCCCGGTGAGGCAGCCAGCGCCTGCAGGCCGTTTGCCACCGACCGCAACGGCTTCGTGCTCGGCGAAGGCGCCGCGTTCGTCGTGCTGGAGTCTGCCGCGCATGTCCGGGCGCGCGGGGCGCGCGCACACGCCGAACTGGCCGGTTGCGGCATCGGCAGCGATGCCACGCACCTGACCAAGCCCGATGCGCAAGGCCAGGCGCGCACCTTGCGCATGGCGTTGGCCGATGCCGGGCTGCAGCCGCGCGACGTGGGCTACTGCAACGCGCACGGCACCGCCACCAAGATCGGCGACGTGGTGGAGTGCGAAGCGCTGTCGGCCGTGTGGGGCCCCGGTGTGGACACGCTGCGCGTCAGCTCCACCAAGGCGCTGCACGGCCATCTGCTCGGCGCGGCCGGTGCGCTCGAAGCGGTGATCACGATCCTGGCGCTGCAACGCCAGCTGCTGCCGCCAAACGCGCACTGTGCGACGCCGGATCCGCAATGCGCGTTGAATCTCGTGCTCGAGACCGGCGTGCGCGCCAACGGCCTGCAGGCCGCGATCAGCAGCTCGTTCGCATTCGGCGGCACCAACGCGGTGTTGGCGTTCAAGCGCGTGTGAACGCCGCGGCCGCACGACGCGGCCCGATAGAATCGACGCACAAGCCCCAAGCCCGGCGCAGCTCGTTCGAGCGGCGCACCCGTGTCGATGCCCGCCCCGCCCGCTGCCCCCAAGCCGAGCAACTTCCTGCGTCAGGTGATCGAGCGCGACCTCGCAGCCGGCGCATACGCATCGCGCCGATTCGGCGGCAGCCCGGGCGACGCCGCGCACCATGCCAAGGGTCCGCCCGATCCGGCGCGCATCCGCACACGTTTTCCGCCCGAGCCCAACGGCTACCTGCACATCGGCCACGCCAAGAGCGTGTGCCTCAACTTCGGCTTCGCGGCCGAGTTTGGCGGCGTGTGCCACCTGCGCTTCGACGACACCAACCCGGAGAAAGAAGAGCAGGAGTTCGTCGACGCGATCGTCGAGATGGTGCACTGGCTCGGCTGGAGCTGGGAGGCCAACGGCATCAGCCATCTCTATTACGCCAGCGACTACTTCGACTTCATGTACCGCGCGGCCGAGTACCTGATCGAATCGGGCCTGGCCTACGTGGACGAGCAAAGTGCCGAAGCGATGCGCGCCAACCGCGGCGACTTCAACACGCCGGGCATCGACAGCCCTTATCGCAACCGCTCGAAGCAAGAGAACCTCGCGCGCTTTCGCGAGATGCGCGACGGCCGGCATGCCGACGGCGCGATGGTGCTGCGCGCCCGGATCGACATGGCGTCGCCCAACATCAACCTGCGCGACCCCACGCTGTACCGCATCAAGCGCGCCACGCACCACAACACCGGCGACCGCTGGTGCATCTACCCGATGTACACCTACGCGCACCCGATCGAGGACGCGCTGGAGAACATCACCCACAGCTTCTGCACGCTGGAGTTCGAGGACCAGCGGCCGTTCTACGACTGGCTGCTCGAGCAGCTCGCCAGCGGCGGACTGCTGCAGCGCCCGCTGCCCAAGCAGGTGGAATTCGGACGCCTGAACCTGACCTATGTGATCACCAGCAAGCGCAAGCTCAAGGCGCTGGTCGACGAGGGTCACGTCAGCGGCTGGGACGATCCGCGCATGCCCACGCTGGCCGGCATGCGCCGGCGCGGCTACACGCCGGCGTCGATCCGCAAGATGGCCGAGGACACCGGCGCCTCCAAGACCAACATCTGGGTCGACTATTCGGTGCTCGAGATCGCGCTGCGCGACGACCTCGAGCCGCTGGCCGCCCGCGCGATGGCGGTGCTGGATCCGCTCAGGCTCAAGCTCACCAACTGGTCGGAGGTGTTCGGCAGCGCGTCGCATCGCGAGCCGTGCTCCGCTCCGGCCCATCCGCAGCGACCGGAGTTGGGCCAGCGTGCATTCACGCTCGGCTCCGAGGTGTGGATCGAGCGCGATGACTTCGCCGAGGTGCCGCCCAAGGGCTTCTTCAGGCTGTTCCCCGGCAACAAGGTGCGGTTGAAATACGGCATGGTCGTCGAGTGCACAGGCTGCGAGAAAGATGCACAGGGCCAGGTCAGCGCCGTGCTCGCACGCGTGGTGCCCGGCACCAAGAGCGGCACGCCCGGCGCCGACGCGATCAAGGTCAAGGGCACCATCACCTGGATCGGCGCGCATCCGGCCGCTGAGGGTGGTGGCGTGCAAGCCACTGTCCGTCTGTTCGACCGGTTGTTCAGTGCGCCGCAGCCCGACTCGGGCGATGGCGACTTCCGCGACCACCTCAATCCCGACAGCCTGCGTGTCGTGCAAGGCTGGATCGAGCCGTCGCTGCAACGCGCCGAGGCCGACCTGCGCTTGCAGTTCGAGCGCCACGGCTACTTCGTGACCGACCGCGTGGACCACACGCCCGGCGCACCGGTGTTCAACCGCATCACCGGCTTGAAGGATTCATGGGCGAAATAGGAAGACGGAGAACGGAGATGCCGTGGCTTTGAAGATCACTCTGGTCGGCTCGCGCTATTTCGGCGCTGCCGTGCTCGACAAGCTGGTCGGGCTCGACGTGCAGGTGCTGCAGGTCGTGGCGCCGGCGGCCGATGACCGGCTGCTGCTGCGCGCACAGGCGCTGAAGCTGCCGGCGATCGTGCAGCACGATCCCAGGCACGTGCCGGCCGGCGAGATCGCCGACGGCACCGACCTGATCGTCACCGCGCACACCCATGCACGCATCGATGCCGACGCACTGGCCAAGTCGCGCCTGGGCGGCATCGGGTACCACCCGTCGCTGCTGCCGCGCCACCGCGGCATCGCCGCCGTCGAGTGGACGATCAAGAGCGGCGATGCGATCGCCGGCGGCTCGATCTATCACCTGGCCGAGCGCATGGATGCCGGCGCCATCGCGGCGCAGGACTGGTGCTTCGTCAAACCCGGCGAGGGCGCGCGCGAGTTGTGGGAGCGCGCGCTCGCGCCGATGGGCATCCGCTTGTTGGGCCAGGTGGTGGCCGGCGTGAGCGCCACCGGCGTGCTGCCGGCGCAGCCGCAGGACGAGCAGTTCGCCACCCTGGCGCCGAAACTGCCGCGCTGACAGCCGCCGGCCGCAGCCACGCGCAAGCCGAGGCGCGGGTTTGTTTGGGAATGCCGCGCGGCGCCCACTCGTAGACTCCAGCGCCGCCGGCAGCAGACCCGGCGTGTACCACCCACGAGGAGACCACGATGCACACCCTGTTCCGCCTTGCAGCGGCCGTTGTGTCCTGTTTGCTGATGGCCGCACCCGCGAGCGCGCAAGTGCCGCAATACGGCGCGAACGTCAACCTCGAGCAGGCCAGGAAGGCCATCGCAGCCGGGCAGGCCGAAGCACGCAAGAACAACTGGCCGGTGGCGATCGCCGTGGTCGACAACGCGGGCCACCTGGTCGCGTTCGAGAAGATGGACAACACGCAGACCGCCAGCGTCGAGGTGGCGCAGGATAAGGCAGTGTCGGCGGCCATCTACCGCCGGTCGACCAAGGTCGTGCAGGACGGACTGGCCGGCGGTGGTGCCGGCCTGCGGCTGCTCGCGCTGCGCGGCATGAGCCCCGTGGAGGGCGGAATCCCGCTGGTGATCGACGGCAAGATCGTCGGCGGCATCGGTGTCTCGGGCGTCAACTCGGACCAAGACGGCGTGGTGGCGAAGGCCGGCGCCGACGCGTTGAGCGCCAAGTGAGTTGAGCGGCGCGCGTCCGTCGGCGCCGCCGCGCGCGGGCCGACCGGGCGCGCCTCCGGGGCCGCGGGCATGCGGCGTATCAGCGCATCTGCGCCAGACCGTGCGCCAGCGCGGCGTCATACACGCGGCGCGCCATCTGCGCGTATCCATGGGCGTTGGCGTGGATCTGGTCGGAGCGCAAGGCCGCATCGGCCAGCACCTGGGACCAACCCTGAGCGTGCAGCGGCAGCTTCAGCGCCGCGCTGACCTCGGCATACATCGGATGGTCGCTCAGTGAGCCGGTGAACGCGGCCGCCACGCTGGGCCGCGGCACCGCGAGCACCAGCACCTGGGCTCCGGCCGCTTGCGCCAACTCACAGATGCGCTGCAGGTTGGCGCGCGTCTGCGCTTCCGGCAGACGACGCAGCAGGTCATTGCCGCCGATGCTCACCAGCACCAGCGCCGGCTGGTGCTCCTGCAGCAGTGCCGGCAAACGATCGAGCGCCTGCGCCGACGTGTCGCCTGCGACGCCGGCGTTGATCACTTGCCAGCCACTCAAGGCGGCCAGCACCGACGGGTAGCTCGTGTCCGGCGTGGCGCCGGTGCCGAAGGTCAACGAATCGCCCAGCGCCAGCACGGTGGCGCCCGGCGGCACCACGCGGCCGAGCCGCTTGCGCCTGCCGCATGCGGCGAGCGCGCCGACGGCCCAGGCACCGAGCAGCGCCGTCGCGCGCGTCAACGCAACACGCCGTTGCAACGTCATGCCGGGCAGTGTAGGCACGACACGTCGCCGCAAGCGTGGCCGGCAGCGACAATCGAGCGCATGGTTCCATCGAGTCGATCGCTCCGGCAACGCCTGCGGCAGGCGCTGGGCACGCTGCTGTTCTGCCTGCCCGCTTGGGCTGGCGCGCAGCCGTTGGAGCTGCCCCGTCAGAGCGGCGTGCCCGGTGGCGTGGTGGCGGTGCCGCTGGGCGCCGCGCCGGTGCGCCCGCAGGCGCATCTGAACAACGTGCCGCTGATGGTGCTGGGCGACCCCAGCCACTGGATCGCCTTGGTGGGTATTCCGCTGTCGGCCAAGCCGGGCCCGGCCGCCATCCACCTGCGCCGCACCACCGGCCAACCCGACGTGGCGGTGCCCTACACGATCGAGGCCAAACAATATGCCGAGCAGCACCTGAAAGTGCCGCAGCGCACGGTCGATCTGTCGAAGGAAGACCTGGCGCGTTACGAGCGCGAGCGCGCGCACCAGGTGCAGGTGGTGAGCACGTTCACACCCGATCTGCCGTCGGGGCTGCGCATGCTGCAGCCCACACCGGGCCCGCGCTCGAGCTCGTTCGGCCTGCGCCGGGTTTTCAACGGCCAGCCGCGCAATCCGCACAGCGGCATGGACATCGCGGCCGAAACCGGCACGCCGGTGCTCGCGCCGGCCGCCGGCCGCGTGCTCGACACCGGCGACTACTTCTTCAACGGCCACACGGTCTGGATCGACCATGGCTCGGGATTGCTGACGATGCTCTGCCACTTGAGCGCGATCGACGTTAAGCCGGGCGAGACGGTCGCCGCCGGCCAGCGCGTCGGCTCGGTGGGCGCCACCGGCCGCGTCACCGGTGCGCACCTGCACTGGTCAGTGAGCCTGAACCGCACCATGGTCGACCCCGAGCTGTTCCTGCGCGACGACGATGCAGCGCCGAAGGCCGGAAAACCCTGACTCACCGAGGAGACCCGATTGAACCGTTCATGGCTGGGCGCGATCGCCCTGACACTGGCCAGCTCGGCCTGGTCGCAAGCCGCTCAATCGGAGGCCGCGGCCAAGGCGGCCAGGGAGCCGGGCGCGCAGGTGATGCCCTCGGGCCTGGTGTTCCGCTCGCTGAAGGAAGGCAGCGGCGGCAGCCCGCAAGCCACCGACAAGGTGCGGGTGCACTACCGCGGCACCTTTCCCGACGGCAAGGAGTTCGACAGCTCGTACGCGCGTGGCCAGCCGGCCGAGTTTCCGCTCGACCGCGTGATCAAGTGCTGGACCGAGGGCGTGCAGAAGCTCAAGGTCGGCGGCAAGGCCCGGCTCACCTGCCCGCCGGGCATCGCCTACGGCGAGCGCGGCGCCGGCGGCGTGATCCCGCCCCACGCGACGCTGCATTTCGAGGTGGAGCTGCTCGGTATCGCCGGCCGCTGAAAGAATCGGAAACCGGCGGCGACCAAAGTGGGTCTCAACGTCTTTTGCCGGAGTCCGAAAATGACGCGCCGCAACCTGTTCTCGTTACTCGCCGCCGCCGGCCTGGCATCCAAAGCCGATGCCGCACCGCAGGCCGCGCCGTTGCGCGCCGACATCGTGCCGGTGCGCCTGTCCGCCGCGCAATGGCGCGAGCGCCTGTCGCCGATGGCCTACGCCGTGCTACGCGAAGAAGGCACCGAGCGGCCGGGTTCGAGCCCGCTCAATGCCGAGAAGCGCAAGGGCACGTTCGTCTGCGCGGGCTGCGAGCTGCCGTTGTTCAAGTCGGAGCACAAGTACGAAAGCGGCACCGGTTGGCCGAGCTTCCACACGCCGATCGACGGTGCGCTGGGTTTCAAGACCGACTTCAAGCTCGTGCTGCCGCGCACCGAGTACCACTGCGCGCGCTGCGAAGGTCACCAGGGCCATGTGTTCAACGACGGACCGCCGCCCACCGGCAAGCGTTACTGCAACAACGGCGTGGCGCTGAAGTTTGTGCCGGAGGTCGCATGAAGAACTTGATGCGACTCGCGGCCGCGGCCGCGTTGGCGATTGCGGCGGCCATCGCGCAGGCGCAGAGCGCCACCCCGGCGCAGACGGCCAAGGCCACCTTCGCGGGCGGCTGCTTCTGGTGCGTGGAAGCCGACTTCGACAAGGTGCCCGGCGTGTTGTCCACCACGTCGGGCTACACCGGCGGCAAGCTGGCCAACCCCACGTACCAGCAGGTGGCAGCCAAGCTCACCGGTCATGCCGAAGCGGTGGAGATCGTGTTCGACCCGGCCAAGGTCAGCTACGAGAAGCTGGTGGAGCACTTCTGGCGCACCATCGATCCCACCACCAAGGACGCGCAGTTCTGCGACCACGGCTCGCCCTACCGCACCGCGATCTTCGCCAACGACGCCACGCAGCTGAAGATCGCGCAGGCTTCGCTGGAGGCGCTGAAGAAGAACAAGCCGTTCAAGGAGCCGATCGTCACCGAGATCCTGAGCGCCGGCCCGTTCTACAAGGCCGAGGATTACCACCAGGACTACTACAAGAAGAACCCGGTGCGTTACCAGTACTACCGTTCTGCTTGTGGTCGCGACGCGCGGTTGAAGCAGTTGTGGGGCAGTCAGGCGGCGGTGCACTGACCGCGTAGATCGAGCACGCAAAGCCGCAGCCGGGTGTGCGCCGGCGCTCGGCCGAGACGGCCGGCGCCGGGCGCCGCCCGCGCCGCCCGCCAACGTCGAACGGGTACAGTCGCGCGCGACAGGAGGGTGCGCGAACGTGTCGACGAGCATCACCGTGCCGCTGTGGCTGGCGCTGGTCGTGGCCTTGCTGGCCGCGCTGGCGCTGCTCGACCGGCTGCTGATGCCGAGCGCACGCTGGTTCATCCGCAGCCGCGCCAACAAGGTGCTCGACGAGGTGTCGCAGCGCCTGCCGATCCACATCCGGCCGTTTCAGCAGGTGCGGCGCCAGGCGTTGATCGACCGCCTGGTGTTCGATGAGAAGGTGCAGAACGCGGCGCGCGCGTTCGCCGATGCGCAACAGATGCCGCGCGAGGTGGCCTTGGCGCAGGTGCAGCGTTATGCGCGCGAGATCGTGCCGGCGTTCAATGCCTACATGTATTTCCGCGTCGGCTACTGGGTCGGCAAGCGCGTGTCGCAGTCGCTGTACCGCGTGCGCATCGGCTACACCGACGATGCCGGGCTGGCTGCGATCCCCGAGAACGCGACCGTGGTGTTCGTGATGAACCACCGCAGCAACATGGACTACATCATCGCGTCGTACCTGGCGGCCGAGCGCGCGGCGCTGTCGTACGCGGTGGGCGAATGGGCCCGGCTGTGGGGACTGCAGCAGCTGATCCGCGCGATGGGCGCGTATTTCGTGCGGCGCAACTCCAAGGACGACCTGTACCGCCGCGTGCTCGAGCGCTACATCGCGATGGCCACCGAAGCCGGCGTCACGCAGGCGGTATACCCGGAAGGCGGTCTCACCAAGGACGGTTGCCTGCGCGAGCCGCGCTTCGGAGTGCTCGACTACATGCTGCGCGGCTTCCATACGCACGGCGAACGCGATCTGGTGTTCGTGCCGCTGGGGCTTAACTACGACCGCGTGCTCGAGGACCGCACGCAGCTGCTGGCCGCCGATGCTCAGGCGCTGCGGCCGGGCCGTTGGCGCGCGCTGGCCAACACGCTGGGCTTTGTGGCCAACCAGCTCGGCCTGCTGATGCGCAGCCGCTGGCACCGGCTCGGCTACGCCTGCGTCAACTTCGGAACGCCGGTGTCGGTGCGGGCCTGGACGGCCGAGCGCGGCGTCGACCTCGACCACCTCGACAAGGAGCGGCGCCATGCCGAAGTGGCGGCGCTCGGCCACCACCTGATGGCCGCGGTGGGCCGGTTGATCCCGGTGCTGCCGGTGCCGCTGGTGGCCACCGTGCTGCTGCGCGAGCCGCAGCGCGCCTTCAGCCGGCTCGATCTGAAGGGTGCGGTCAGCGCGCTGGTCGAATCGCTCGAAGCGCGCGGTGCGCGTCTTTACGTGCCGCGGCACGACTGGGACTACGCGGTCGATGCCGGTCTGCGCATGCTGACGCTGCGGCACCTGGTCGACGAGGTCGACGGCCTGTTCGTGATGCGCATGCACGAGGCGCCCCTGCTGCGCTACTACGCCAACTCGATCGCGCACCTGATCGAGACCCCGGCGTCCGAAGGGACTGCCATCTCGTAGATCCTGTCGGCGTGTGACTGTGCCGCCGCGTTGCAGCGGCGCAGACCGTTGGAGGTGACCATGCGATTCCCAGCCCTCACCGTTGCGCTCTCGCTGTGGGCGGCGGCTGCCGCTGCCCACGCCGGCGGTGTCGTCAGCGTGACGTTCGTCGAGCCCGACAAGTTCTATGACTCGGGCAACAACCCGTTCGACAAGCCGACCAACCTGAAGACCATCGCGGCGTTCCTGCAAGACCTCGGCCAGCGTTACCTGCCCGACGGTCAGGTGCTCGACATCGAGGTGCTGAACGTCGATCTGGCCGGCTACGCCCGGCCCACGCGCAGCGGCGATCTGCGCATCGTGCGCGGCGGCGCCGACTGGCCGAGCTTTCAGCTGCGCTACAAGTTGAGCAGTGGCGGCCAGGCGCTCAAGCAGGGCGAGGAGCGCGTCGCCGATCTGAGCTACACGAACAAGATCGGCAGCTACAGCGCGCGCGATCCGCTCAAGTACGAGAAGCAGATGCTCGACGGCTGGTTCCGCGAGCGTTTTGCGGCGCCGCAATGAGCCCCGCCCGGCCGCCCGAAGGGGCTCAGCCTCCGCTTGGCGGGGAGGTGCGAAGCGCCAGGGGTGCACTTTGAGCCCCGCTCGGCCGCCCGAAGGGGCTCAGCCCCCGCTTGGCGGGGAGGCGCGAAGCGCCAGGGGTGCCCTGATGAGCGGCTGAGGCCGCCGCCTTCAGGCCAGCTGCACCGGCAGCGGCTCGTCGTCGTCGGCGTCTTCGCCGAGGAAGCCGCCGCTCTGGTGCGCCCACAGGCGCGCGTACAGGCCGCGATGCGACAGCAGGCTGCGGTGGTCGCCCTGCTCGACGATGCGGCCACGGTCGAGCACGATCAGCCGGTCCATCGCCGCGATCGTCGACAGCCGGTGTGCGATCGCGACCACCGTCTTGCCCTCCATCAGGCGGTACAGGCTGGCCTGGATCGCCTTCTCCACCTCGCTGTCGAGCGCGCTCGTCGCCTCGTCGAGCAGCAGGATCGGCGCGTCCTTCAGCATCACGCGCGCGATCGCGATGCGCTGTCGCTGCCCGCCCGAGAGCTTGACGCCGCGCTCGCCCACGTGCGCGTCGTAGCCGCGCCGCCCGCCCGGGTCGACCAGCGTCTCGATGAACTCGTGCGCCTCGGCGCGGCGCGCGGCCGCCGTCATCTGCGCATCGCTCGCATCGGGGCGGCCGTAGACGATGTTGTCGCGCACCGACCGGTGCAGCAGCGAGTTGTCCTGCGTCACCATGCCCACCTGCGCGCGCAACGACGTCTGCGTGACGCCGGCGATGTCCTGGCCGTCGATCAGGATGCGCCCCGCCTCGAGGTCGTAGAAGCGCAGCAGCAGGTTGACCACGGTTGACTTGCCCGCGCCCGAGCGGCCGACCAGGCCGATCTTTTCACCGGGGCGGATATGCAGGTCGAGCTGATCGATCACCGGCGCGCCGGCGTTGTAGGCAAAGCGCACCTGCTCGAATCGGATGTCGCCGCGCGACACCTGCAGCGGCTTGGCGTCGGGGCGGTCCACCACCGCCTGCGGGCGCGACAAGGTGTTCATGCCGTCCTGCACCGTGCCGATGTGCTCGAACAGCTCGGCCAGCTCCCACATCACCCAATGCGAGATGCCGTTCAGGCGCAGCGCCATCGCGGTGGCCGCGGCCACCGCGCCGACGCCGACACGGCCCTGCGTCCACAGCCACAGCGTGAGCCCGGCCGAACCAAGCACCAGCACCATGCTCAGCACGTGGTTGACCAGCTCGACGCCGGTCACCAGGCGGAACTGCGCGTACGCCGTGCCCATGAACTCCTGCATCGCACTGCGCGCATGCGCGGCCTCGCGCTGCGTGTGCGAGAACAGCTTGACGGTGGCGATGTTGGCGTAGGCATCGGTGATGCGCCCGGTCATCACCGAGCGCGCGTCGGCCTGCGCTTGCGCGACGCGGCCCAGCCGCGGCACGAACCACGCCAGCGCCGCCACGTACAGCACCAGCCAGCCGACGAACGGCAGCAACAGCAACAAGTTGAAGCCGCCGGCCAGCAGCACCATGGTGACGAAATAGATCACCACGAACACCAGGATGTCGCACACGATCAGCACGGTGTCGCGCACCGCCAGCGCGGTCTGCATCACCTTGGTCGAGATGCGGCCGGCGAACTCGTCCTGGTAGAACGCCATGCTCTGCTCGAGCAACAGCCGGTGAAAATTCCAGCGCAGCCGCATCGGGAAGTTCGACGCCAGCGCCTGATGCTTGATCAGGCACCACGCGCCCACCACCGCGATGCTGCCCAGGAGCGCGCCGGTCAGCAGCAGCAGCGTCGGCCCTTCGTCGATCCACAGCCGATCGGGCGGCGTGCGGCCGAGCCAGTCGACCACCTGCCCGAGCACGCCGAACAGCAGCGCCTCGAACGCGCCCACCAGCGCCACCAGAACGATGATCACCGCCACATAGCCGCGCATGCCTTGTGTGCAGGCCCACACGAACGGCAACAGCCCGCGCGGCGGGCGCGCCGGCGCGTCCTCCGGATACGGATGGACCAGGCGTTCGAAACGGGCAAACACGCGCGCGCTCACGGGTCAAAACCCGCGAGCGTAGCGGATGCGCGCGGTCGGCGCCGCGTCGGCGTCGGGTTACTGGTAGGCGACGTACTTGTTGCCGGCGGCCTTGTAGCGCTCGATCGCCTTCTTGAGGTCGGTGTATTCCTCACAGCCGAAGGTGCAGGCCTTGTCCAGCACGGCCAGCCGCTTCTCGGCGCTGGCGAGGTCGCCCTTCATCAGGTAGAGCTGTCCTGAGTACTCCAGCGCGCCGCGGTGGTTGGGATTGATGCGCAGCGCCTCGTTGTAATAGCGCTCCGATGCGTCGAGATCGGGCGAGCTGCCGCGGCGGATGCTGAAGCCCATCAGGTTGTTCCAGTCTGCGCTGGTCGGGTCATTGACGCGCTGCAGCTCGGCCACCGCCTCCGACCACTTCTTGGCCTTGATCAGCGTGCGCGCCTCGGCCAGTTTGTCGGGGGCGGCACCGGTCGGCGCGGTGGTGGTGTCGGCGGCCAGTGCGTGCTGAGCGGCCAGTGCGATGACAAGGGCGGACAAGAGGCGCGTCAGGGGCTTCATGTGTTCATCTCCAAGGTCTGGTCGGTGGGCTGGGTTGGCAACACACGCGGCAGGCGGGTGTGTGGAGCGTACGTACGGGACGGCCCGCGCAACGGACGCATTCCGGCAGGCCGCGGGTTCACCACAGTTTGACGCAATGCCCGCTGGCGATAAATGGCGTCGCGGGTGCCGTGGCGCCGGCGGCCACCGAATCGATCGTGACGCCGAGGCGGGCCACGGTGAAGAACAGCTTCTCGGCCGAATCGGTCAGCGCGATCGTGGCGGTGCCGCGCGCCGGCACCAGGCCCACCAGGAACGGCGCGCCGTCGCGCGGCAGCGCCCACAGCCGCGCCACCTGGCCGTCGGGCACCTGCAGCGGCTGCAGCAGTTTCACCGTGAGGGTGCGACCGTGACGGCGCGAGCTGGCCAGCAGCGTGGCCTGGCCGGCCTCATTGACCAGCAGGCCGACATAACTCTGCGGCAAGGCCTCGCCGCGCGTTTCGAGGCCGAGCCATTGCGGCTGCAAGCGCAGCGCCACCGTGGCCATCAGCACGCCGGCCAGCACGCCGCCCCACAGCCGAGGCGCCAGCAGAGTCTGCAGCCGGGCCCGCAGGCCCGCGCTTTGCGCCGCGCGCTGCGGCTCGAACAGCCGCTGCTGCAAGCCCTGCCACACCCGATCGCGTGGCTGCAGAGGCGGCACGCCGGCGGCCAGCACGTCGAAACGCTGTTCCCAGCGCGCCACCACACGAGCGGCCAGCGGCGCCTCGGCGAGCAGGCGCTCGAAGCGCCGGCGCGCACGCCCGGTGAGCGTGCCCAGCACGTATTCACGCGCCAGGCGCTCCAGGCGCTCGGGGTGAAGCAGGTTCATGCCGCGGTGACTCCACGGGCGCCCAGACACTCCTTGAGCTTGTCGAGCCCGCGGCGCACCCAGGCCTTGGCCGTGCCCAGCGGCGCACCCATCTGCTGCGCGATCTCGGTATGCACCAGCCCCTTGTAGTACGCCAGCGCCAGCGCCTGGCGCTGCTGCGCGTTGAGCGCCTGCATGCAGGCGTCGATGTGGGCGCGCTGCAGGCTGGCATCGAGCATCTGCTGCGGCTCCAGCGAGCCGTCGGCTTGGACCTCGAAGGCCTCGTCTTCCAGCGCGCCGGTGCTGCGCCGCTCGCTGGCGCCGGAGCGCAGGGCGTCGATCGCCTTGTTGCGCACGATGTTGATGAGCCAGGTCATGGGCGTGGCCACGCTCGGGTTGTAGCCGCGTGCGCCGTGCCACACATTGACGAAGGCTTCCTGCAGCACCTCTTCGGCGCGCTCGCGATTGCTCAATATACGGAACGCGATCCCCAAGAGATGCGCGCAGGTGGCGTGGTACACCCGCTCGAACGCGGCGCGGTCCTGCAGGGCCACGCGAGCCATCAGGGCGCCCAGGTCGTCGCTTGCCGTCATCGGGGTCGTGGGATCTTTGACAGGCCCTGGCAGATCAGGGCCGCCATTGTGCGGTCGGTGGCACAACACCCGGCGACAAGGTTCCATTGCGCCTGTAACCCAAGCGCCCGGGCATGCCGTATGCTGGCCCCACGGGGCACCGGGCGGTGTCCTGCAGGGACCCCAGCCACTGTAGGAGAGCGATTGGCCACCCCGAACTACGCATACGAGAAACGCCAGCGCGAGCTGGCCAAGAAGCGCAAGGCCGAGGAAAAGCGCCAGCGCAAGCAAGGCCGCGAGGCCGACACCCCTGGCACGCCCGCCCCGCCCGATGGCCAGCCGCCGGCGCCCACGCCAGGCAGCGAATCCACGTCCTGAGCGCCGCTCCCGGCGCGCCCAGCAAAAAGGCCGCGGGAGTTCCGCGGCCTTGGCATCGACCGGCCGCGCAGTGAACCGCGCTGCCGGCGTGTGCGGACGTCAGATCACGCGAATGTTCGCCGCCTGCAGGCCCTTCTGGCCCTGCTTGACTTCGAACTCGACGCGCTGGTTCTCTTGCAGGCTGCGGAAACCGCCGTTGTTCTTGATCTCGCTGTGGTGGGCGAACAGATCCTTGCCGCCGCCCTCGGGCGTGATGAAACCGTAGCCCTTGCCGTCGTCGAACCACTTGACGACGCCGATCTGGGTTGTTTGGGTGCTCATGGAATGATGTTCCTTCGTGAATGTTGAACAGGATGACGCGCGGTCAGCCCCTGCCGGCCGCGGACAGAAACACTCAAGAAACGTCAAACCGGGGAGTAACTCGGGTCGCGAACCGGGGCGGCGTGATGCGCACCGGGCGACAGAGAAGACCTTGTGGAAACGGCCTCGTGCATGTCTGTACCGCTAATGTAGCCGCAAATCGGCTGGACACCTATTCGACCCTGCCGATGCGCTGCACCACCTCGGCCATCACGGCGGCGTCGGCGTCCCAATAGCGCTGGAACTCCGGCGCATCGAGGTATTCGATCGGGCTGCCGGCGGTGCGGATGACCTGCTGCACCTGCGGGTCGTCGGACACCTTGCGCGCCGCGGCCCGCAGCTTTTGCACCACGTCCTCCGGTGTCCCGGCCGGCACGAACAGGCCCGACCACTGCGCGAACTTCACCCGATGGCCCAAACTGGTGAGGCTCGGCACGTCGGGCAGCGCCAGCAGCGGCTTATCGCCCCAATGGGCCAGTGCACGCAGGCGTCCCGCTCGGATGTGCTGCGCCACGCTGGCGGGGCCGCTGGCGATGGCATCGACCTGGCCGCCGAGCAGCGCCACCACCGCCGGACCCGCGCCGGTGAACGGGATGTGCACCATGCGAAAGCCGGCATCGGCCTTGAGCATCTCCATCGGCACGTGCATCGTGCCGTAGTTGCCCGAGCTGCCGTAGTTCAGCGCACCGGGCCTGCGCTTGGCGTCGGCCAGGAACTCCGCCAGCGTCTTCCACGGGGCATCGGCTCGCACCACGAACACGGTGGGGTCGGCCGTGAAACGCGCAATCGGCTTGAGCTGGTTCAGCGTGAACGCCGGTTTGCGTCCGAACAGCTTGTCGGCCTCAGGCAGCACCGAGATCGACGACAGCGCCATCAGCACGGTGTACCCATCGGGCGCGGCGCGCGCCACATGCCCCATGCCCAGCGCACCGCCGGCACCGGCCTTGTTCTCGATGACCACCGTCTGCTTCAGCTCCTTGCCCAGTGCCTCGGCCACCGGGCGCGCCACCGTGTCGGCGACGCCACCCGGCGGGAACGGCACCACCATGGTCACTGTGCGATCCGGATACTGCGCGGCGGCCAGGCTGCAGCTCAGCGCCACGAGCACCCCGGTGATCGCGCGCGCGACCGCCCGTGATGTGTGATCCATCGTCCACCTCGTGCACGTCATGCGTCGACTGTAGAGGGGACGCTCCAATCCGGGCATCGGGGGCACCGATATCATGCCCGCCACGTCCCGGGCCAACGAAGGGCCGCTACCGAGTCGACTCAGCTCCCCTCGGCGACGGCGGCGAGGCGCCTGGGGCACTCTTGAGGCCCGCGTTGTGCAAGCGTTCGATTACCTGATCGTCGGTGGTGGCTCGGCCGGCTGCGTGCTCGCGGCACGTTTGAGCGAAGACCCGCAGGTGCGCGTGGCCCTGCTCGAAGCCGGTCCACCCGACAACAGCGTGTTGATCCAATGCCCGGCAGGCCTGGCCGTGCTGGCGAAGAACGGGCAGGCCAACTGGGCTTTCGAGACGGTGCCGCAAGCCGGACTGAACGGCCGGCGCGGCTACCAGCCGCGCGGCAAGGTGCTGGGCGGCTCGAGCTCGGTCAACGCGATGATCTACATCCGCGGCCAGCGCACCGATTACGACGATTGGGCCGCCGAAGGCAATCCCGGCTGGAGCTACGACGACGTGCTGCCGTACTTCAGGCGCGCCGAGCACAACGAACGCGGCGCCGACGCGTGGCACGGCAGCGGTGGGCCGCTCAACGTGATGGACCTGCGCAGCCCGAACCGCTTTGGACCGGTGTTCGTCGAGGCGGCGCGCCAGGCCGGCCATGGGCTGAATGCCGACTTCAACGGGGCCACTCAAGAAGGCGTGGGCCTGTACCAGGTGACCCACCGCAACGGCGAGCGCTGCAGCGCCGCCAAGGCCTATCTGGCGCCGGCGCGCGTGCGCCCCAACCTCCAGGTGATTACCGACGTGCGCGTCACGCGCATCGTCACCGAAGGTCACCGCGCCACCGGCGTCGAGTTCGTGCAGGCGGGCCATGTGCAGCGCCTGCGCGCGACACGCGAGGTGCTGTTGTGCGCCGGCGCGCTGCAGTCGCCCCAGTTGCTGATGCTGTCGGGCATCGGCCCGGCCGACGAACTGGCGCGCCACGGCATCGCCTTGGTCCACGACCTGCCCGGCGTGGGCCGGCACCTGCAGGACCATCCGGATGTCGTGCAGGTGGTGAACGCGCCGCACCTGAAGGACTTGTTCGGCTTGTCGCTCAGCGGCATCGTGCGCGTGCTGCGCGGCGTCTTCGAGTGGCGCGCACACCGCAGCGGCATGCTCACCACAAACTTCGCCGAGGCCGGCGGCTTCATCAAGAGCCGGCCCGACGAGACGACCCCCGATCTGCAACTGCACTTCGTGATCGGCAAGCTGGTCGACCACGGCCGCAAGACCGTGTTCGGGCACGGCTATTCGTGCCACGTGTGCCTTTTGCGGCCCAAGAGCCGCGGCCGCGTCACGCTGGCCAGCGCCGACCCGCTGGCCGCGCCGCTGATCGACCCCAACTTCCTCGCCGAGCGCGACGACGTCGATCGTCTGGTGCGCGGCTTCAAGCTGATGCGAAGCATCGTGCAGCAGCCGGCGCTGGCCGGCTACGCCGGTCGGGAGCTCGAGGCGTCTGCGCGGGCGCAGACCGACGCGCAGATCGAAGACTTCATCCGCAACTTCGGCGACACCATCTACCACCCCGTGGGCACGTGCCGCATGGGCACCGGCGCGCTCGACGTGGTCGATGCGCAGTTGCGCGTGCGCGGCATGCAGGGCCTGCGCGTGGTCGACGCGTCGATCATGCCGCGCATCGTCAGCGGCAACACCAACGCGCCGACGGTCATGATCGCCGAGAAGGCGGCCGACATGATCCGCGGCCGCACCGGTGCGGCCGCCACGGCGCCGGCCGAAGCGGTGGCGGCCTGAGCTGACCCGCGGGTCAGCCGGCGCAGCGCAGCTGCAGCGCCTGCACCACTGCACCGCCCGTCGCATCGGTCACCACCGCGAGCACGCGCGGCACGCGACCGCCTTCGCCGCGCGCCGGCACCTGAATGCGCTGAGTCCATGGGCCGCTGAAAGGCGCGCTGCTGCCGTAAAGCCGCACCACGTGGTCGTGCTGCAGCCTCACGCCCTGGTTCTCGCCCGCCTTCACGTCGCTGACGTGGCCGTCCTCGAGCGCGGCCCACCACACCGTGAAGCGCTGCCGCGTCTCTTGCAGCGGCTGCACCTGCAGCTCCACCTGCTCGCCGATGCGCTGCATCGCCAGGCGCACCGGTGCGTTGTGCTCAGTGACCCCTTTGCCCGCTTCGCTCGCGTTCCCTCGGGGGGGAGCCGTCGTCTTGGGGCGGCCCGGCGCCGACTGAGGCGCCGGCAGCTCGGGCCAGCGCCGCCAGTCGCGCCCGTTGACCACGACTTGGGGCGTGTAGCTGTAGCGCGACCCGGTGGCCGCCTGCCGCTGCGCCTGGCGCTCGGTGTAGCGTGCGCTGGCGAAGCGGTCTTTCCACCCGAGGCGATCCCAGTAGTCCACATGGAACGCCGCGGCCAGCACGCCGGGCCGGTCCTTCAGGGTTGACAGCCAGCGGTCGGCCGGCGGGCAGGAGTTGCAGCCTTCCGAGGTGTACAGCTCCACCACCACCGGAACCTGCTCACCCGACTCGGCGCTGCAGCGCTGTGCGTGGACCAGGGGCGCGGCCAGCGCGCCCGCCATCACGCCGCCGAGCAGCAAGCGTCGCGATCGATGTGCATGCATGCCCGCTTGGTCGTTTCGCGCGCGGCCCCTCTTACAGCGCGGTCACCCCGCCGGACGATGGAGCGCCGATATCGAGCGGGTATCCTTGCCGCCCCGCTGCCCTGCCATGGCCGCCGCCATCCACATCACCGACATCGAATCGGCCATCAACTGGTGGCGCGAGCGCTCGCCGTCGCCCGACGGCATCACGGCCTGCGCCGAGGTGCGGGCCTTGGCCGAGGTGTATGCGCTGCTGGTGTATTACCGCCAGAGCGAGGCCGACGAAGCCACCATGCCGCACGCGGCGCGCGAGGCCTGGCTCGGCTGGTATGCGCACACGCCCGATGCGCCGTGCATCGCCATCTGCTCCACCGCGCAGGGCGACGCGGTGTGCAAGGGTTGCGGGCGCACCGAGCACGAGGTGCAGCACTGGCCGCGCCTGTCGCCGGCCGAAAAACGCGCGGTGTGGCGCCGCATCACGGTGCAAGGCACGGCGTGGCGCTTCAACCGCTACGCCGAGCGGGCCCGCCACGCGACCGGCGTCGACCATCCGCAGATGCAGCCAGAGCCGCTCGCGGCGGCGCGCTCATGATCGCTGCGGGCCCGCAGGCGCCGGCCGCGAAGCCGGCCGCCTCGCTGCGCGAGGACACCCGGCGCATCATGGCGCTGGCCTGGCCGGTGCTGGTGGGCCAGCTCGCAGTGCTGGGCTTTGCCACGGTCGACACCGTGCTGGTGGGCCGCCACTCGGCCACTGACCTGGCGGCCTTCGCCGTCGGTTCGGCTGCGTACATCACGGTGTTCATCGGTCTGATGGGCGTGGTGCTGGCGATCGGGCCGATCGTCGGGCAGTTGTACGGCGCCAAACGCCTGGATGAAGCGGGCCATCAACTGCACCAGAGCGTGTGGCTGGCCCTCGGGCTGTCGGTGATCGGCTGCCTGCTGCTGTTGTTTCCGGCGCCTTTTCTGCTGCTGGCCCGCGCGGCGCCCGAGGTCGACGCGAAGATCCGCGGCTACCTGCTCGCGCTGGCGTTCGCGCTGCCGGCGTCGCTGCTGTTCACCGTGTACCGCGGCTTCAACACCGCGGTGTCGCGCCCGAAGGCGGTGATGGTGCTGCAGCTCGGCGGCCTGGCGCTCAAGGTGCCGCTGTCGATGGCCTTGGTGTTCGGCATGCCCAGCGTGGGCATCCCGGCGCTCGGCGTGACCGGCTGCGGCATCTCGACCCTGATCGCGATGTGGGCGCAGGCCCTCGCGGCCTATGCAGTGCTGCGCAAGGACCGCTTCTACGACCGCTTCGCCCTGCGCGGCCACGGGCTCGATGCGCCGCGGCGCGAGTCGTTGCTGGCGCTGTTGCGGCTCGGCGTGCCGATGGGGCTGACGATCCTGATCGAGGTGACCGGCTTCGCCTTCATGGCGATCTTCATCGCCCGCCTGGGCGCCACGCCGGTGGCCGGGCACCAGATCGCGGTGAATCTGGTGTCGCTGATGTTCATGATGCCGCTCGCGCTGTCCAACGCCACGTCGACCCTGGTGGCGCAGAGCATCGGCGCCGCCAACCTGCACGATGCACGCAGGCTCGGCGTCAACGGACTGCTGCTGACGCTGGCGCTGGCGGCCTGCACCGGCGCGGTGGTGTACGGGCTGCGCGGAGCCATCGTCGGCCTGTACACCCATGACGCCGCGGTGGCCACGGTGGCGCTCACGCTGCTGAGCTGGGTCGGCCTGTTCCACCTGTTCGATGCGCTGCAGACCTTCGCGCAGTTCGTGCTGCGCGCCTGGAAGATCACCGTGGTATCGCTGGTGGTGTTCGTGCTGTCCATGTGGGGCCTGGGGCTTGGCGGCGGCTACCTGCTGGCGTTCGACGTGTGGGGCATGACCCCGCCCGCGTGGCGAGGACCCACCGGCTTCTGGATCGCAGCGACCGCGGGCCTGCTCAGCGCCGGCGTGGTGTTGACGTCGGTCCTGTTGTGGATGCAGGACCGCCGCGCCGGCGCCCGCATCCAGTCCACCGCCCTCACGTGAAGGCCGGCACGGGCGCCGCCCTCAGTTTCGCGACGCGGCGGCCGAAAGAGCGGAACGTCTCTTCCGAAGAGAACACCGGGAGCCTTCGATCGTGCAAGCCACCCCGTGTTGGGCATCGTGCGCCGTGCCGCCGCCGTCGCGCGCGGGGCATTGACCGTGCGAGCCTGGCGTCGGCTGGCGCTGTCTTGTTGGCTGGGTCTGTGGACGATCGCCGGCAGCGCAGAAACGACAGGGCGCGACTGGGCACTGTCGGGCGACGGCGCCTACGTCATCCATCGCGACGCGCGCATGGCCTGGCCGCGCTGCGTCGAAGGCACGGCATGGAACGGCCGGCGCTGCACCGGCGCGCCGCTGCTCATGGACCGCCAGGAAGCGCTCGCGCTGGCACGAGCGCGCAGCGAGCAATCGGGCGTGACATGGCGGCTGCCGCACGTGAAGGAACTGCAGCAGTTGGCGAGCGCCAGCGCCCTCGCGTCAAGCCGCGACGGTGCGGCTCTGCTGCCGGCGGCGTCGCACGGCTGGTGCTGGAGCGCCACCGCGGTCGTCGACACCCGGGGCTTCAACGAATACAACTACGGTAACGTGTCGCGCGGCCTGAACAAGGCCAACGTCAACCAACTGGGTTTCCTGCATGGCTGGGCCGTCAACACGGTCGATGGCGAGGCCCGCGGCGACGTGCCGAAACGCACCAAGCTGAGCGTGCGGCTGGTGCTGCCGCTGGACTGACGCCAACCGGCGCGCCGACCACGCCCGCGTGATCACGCCGGCAGCGTGATCACGAAGCAGGTGCCGCCGCCATCGCGCGGCTCGCAGCGCACGCTGCCGCCGTGCCGCTCGGCGATCTGCTTGACCAGGCTCAGGCCGAGACCCACGCCGCCTTCGCGTTCGGCATGGCCGGGCAGGCGGAAGAACGCCTCGAAGATGCGCTCGCGAAACGCCTCGGGCACGCCGGGTCCGCGGTCGCACACGCGCAGGCGCACCGCCCGCCCCTCACGCTCGACGATCGCATCGATCGCACCGGCGCCATAACGTCGCGCGTTCTCCAGCAGGTTGCGCAGCGCGCGCCGCAGCAGCCGCTCGTCGGCCTGCACGCTGACCGGCTCGCCGCTGGCCTGCGCGTCGACGCGCGCGGCCTCTTCGGCAGCCAGGCCGAGCAGCTCGACCGGCTCGCGCTTGAGTGTCCAGGCTTCCGCATCGAGCCGGCTGGCCAGCAGCACCTCCTCGACCAGCGCATCGAGCTCGGCGATGTTGGCCTCGGCCTCGCGGCGCAAGGTGTCGCGCTGCGCGCCCTCGGCCTGCGGCAGCATCGTGATGGCCATCTTCAGGCGCGCCAGCGGCGAGCGCAGCTCGTGGCTCGCGTTGGCCAGCAGGCTCTGGTGCGAGCGCACCAGCGTTTCGATGCGCTCGGCCGCCTGGTTGAAGCTGCGCGCGACCTTGGCCACCTCGTCGCGGCCGGACTCGTCCACGCGCTGGCCGAGCGAGCCGGCACCGAAGCGCTCGACGCCGCGCTGCAGCGACTCCAGGCGTCGCGTCAGGCTGCGCACCACCGGATAGGCGCCGAGCGCCACGGCGACGAACAACAGCGCCAGCAGCGCCAGCAAGCCCACGCCCGAGGGCCACGGTGGCGGCATCCGCAACGACGGCGCACGGCGATCAGGCGCATCGGCACGCGGTGCGCCGGGGCGCTCGACGGCGGCGCCGGGCGGCGGTGTGCCGGCGGCCAGACGCACGCGCCCCGGACGCATCACCCACAGCGTGCGGCCGTCGTCGAGGCGCACCGCCTGCCCGCTGCGTCCGGTGTCCGCCTCACGGCGCAGGTAGGTTTCGGCCACCGCAATGCGCCGGCCCGCGGCGTCGTCGAGCGCCATCGGCAGCCGCAGGCGCTGCGACCAGTCGAGCAGCTCCGCGGCCTGCTGTTCGGCCGGCGCATCGGCCGGCGGCAACGATCGCTGCACCAGCTCGGCCCACGCGCCGAGCCGCTCGGACTGCGTGCTCTCGATGCGCGCACGCTCGTTCTCGATCGCCCGCTGCACGAACCAGCCCGATGCGATGGCAAACGCGCCCAGCACGCTCACCACCGTGAGCCAGATGCGCAGGTACAGCGACTTCACGAGGACCCCTTGGCGCCAGTGAGCCAGCTGGGGGCGGCCCGGCGCGGGCTGCGCGCGCGCGGCCTTGCCGACATCAGGCCTCCGCGTCCTGCTTGCGCGCGAACACGTAGCCCACGCCGCGCACGGTGAGCAGCCGCTTGGGGGCCTTGGGATCGTCTTCGATCGCGGCGCGGATGCGCGACACGTGCACGTCGATGCTGCGGTCGAAGGCCTCCAGCGGATGGCCTTTGAGGCCGTCCATGATCTGGTCGCGCGACAACACGCGGCCGGCGCCCTGCGCCAGCACCACCAGCAAGTCAAACTGGTGACTGGTGAGGTCGCAGGCCTTGCCATCAAGGCGCGCCTGCCGTGCACCGAGGTCGATCTCGAGGCGGCCGAAGCGCATCACCTCGTCGTCGCCCACCGGGGCGGCGCTGCGCCGCAGCAGCGCCTTGACGCGCGCCAGCAGCTCGCGCGGCTCGAACGGCTTGGGCAGGTAGTCGTCGGCGCCGATCTCGAGGCCGACGATGCGGTCCGGCGGCTCGCCGCGCGCGGTGAGCATCAGCAGCGGCAGCCGCCGCGTGCGCGCATCGGCGCGCAGCTCGCGCGTGAGGTCGAGGCCGTCGCCATCGGGCAGCATCAGATCGAGCAGCAGCGCGTCATACACCTGCTGCTTCAGCCGCTCGCGGCCGGCGGCCAGCGTGCCGGCCGTGCTGACCTCGTAGCCGTTGGACTGCAGGTAGTCGACCACCATGGTGGTCAGGCGCGCATCGTCGTCGATCAGCAGGAGGCGTGGCGTCATGGGCGTTCCAGGCAACGCGCCGGCGCCTGCTTGCGCAGGCCGCCGGCGCTTCGCAAGCGCATCGGGCAGCGCAGCTTAGCGCGTGGGCTGTTCCAGCGTGCGGCGCTCCTGCATGTGCCGCTGCATCATCTCGCGACGCTGCTTCATGCGCTCGGCGAGCTGCTGGCGCTGCTCCGGCGTGAGCACCGCGCTCGCGTCGAGCAGCGCCTGCGTCCAGCGCCGGCTGGTCTGGTCGTGCTGCTGCACCATCTGCTGGCGCAGCGCTTCGACCGCGCGCGCATCGACCGTGGGCTGCGCGAACAGCTCCATCGCCTGCTCGCGATAGCCGCGCGTCGCCTGGCGCTGTTGGCGCACGTCATCGTCGGCCGCCTTCATGATCTCGCGAATGCGGGTGCGCTGCTCGGCGCTGGCGTTGACGCTGTCGAGCGCGCGCTCGAGCATGCGCCCGCCCATGAAGCCGCCGCCATGCATGTGATGGCGCGCCTCGCCGCGCGGGCCTGCGGCCGGCTGGGCCTGCGCGATCGACGCGCAGACGCCGGCGGCGGCAACGATCAACGTGGCGACCATCAGGCGCGCGCGCTGCGATGCGGGAATCAGAGCTTGGGTCTGCATGCGGAATCCTTTCGGAAGTGGGTCCAACGATGGTGGTCATCGTCGGCCGCACGCGTTGCGCCCCGATGGGCCCTGTGTAAAGCAGCGTAAAGCACGAGCGCTTTGCGCTTTGGCTGCGGCCGTCGCTGCGCGCCTTCACATGGCTGCGCCATGTGAGCCTGCGCCGAAGCACAGGCGCTTTGCGCCTGTGGCGCTTTGGCTGCGGCCGTCGCTGCGCGCCTTCACATGGCTGCGCCATGTGAGCCTGCGCCGAAGCACAGGCGCTTTGCGCCTGCGCTTTCAGCTGGCGGGCGGCTCCACGCGCACCAGGCGCCGGCGCATCGAATACGCCGGGTTCGACGACGACAGCTCCAGCCTCAGCAGCAGTCCGCTCGAGCGATCGACCGCCATCACGCCGCTGACGCGCGTGCTGTCGTTGTCGCCCATCGGGGCATCGCCGAACAACTCGATGACCGCCACGTCGAACGAGCGGCCCGCGATTGTCTGCACGCCCTGCGCCACCACCTGACCACGCAGCCGCGCATGGCCCAGCGCCGAGGGATCGGCCGAGTACAGGTCACCGGCCAGCACCTGTCCGAGTTGCAGATCGGGCTGCAACAGCCGGCGCCACTTGACCAGCGGCACGCGGTGGTCGACCTGCGTGTTGCCGGCCAGGTCCTGCGCCCAGGCATCGGTGACCACCTGGCCGCCCACGTCGGCCGCAAACTCGATGCGGTCGCGCTTGAGCGCCAGCACGCGCAGGCCGAGCTCGCGCGGCGCCGCGCGTTTGCTGGCGCGCTCTTCGTAGACGAAGCGCTCGCCGGCCGCCAGCGGCAGCTTGGCCGCGCGCTGCGCCGTCATCGTCTCGGGTGGCGGCGGGCAGCCGCGCTGCTGCGCGGCGCTGCGCAACGCCTCGTAGCGGCCTTTCAATGCGGCCAGCTCCTGCGCCTCCATGCCGTCGGGGCGCATCGCCAGCAGCGCCGGCCAGAACACCATGACGCCCAGGCCGAGCGCAATCATGTTGTTGCCGACACGCGCATCGACGGCGTAGGCCACGTCGGCGGCGCGCAGCTGCACACGGTCGGACTCCTCGTCGATGCGCTCGCAGCTCCAGGCGGCGAACGCGGCCGGGCTTGTCTTGTGCGGCGGCACGTCGCTCGAACGCGTGGCGCAGCCGCTGACCGCGCACAGCAGCACGACGGCTTGCACGGCATGACGACGCAATGAGGGATTCACAACGGAGGGCGGCGGCGAGCGACTATGGTAGCGCCGGCCCGTGTCGCGATGGCTCGGCCGGCTGCTATGCTGCCGCCGCCATGAAAGACGCGTCCGCGCTTTGTCTTGTCGTCGTGCTTCTTGCCGCATGCGGATCGAAGCCGCAGGCACCGCCGCCGCGCGCCCAGGCCACCAGCCCCGTGAGCCGCACCGGCGCCGACATGGCGCAAGCCGCCACCACGCCGCTCAGCGACCTCAATCTGGTGAACGCGCCGATTCCCGCTGCGCTGCTCGAGGCGCAGCGCGCGCCGTATGCCGAGCCGGCCGACGGCACCTGCGCCGGCCTGCAAGCGCAGGTGGTCGCGCTCGATGCGGTGCTGGGAGCCGATCTCGACGTGCCGTCCACGCCGGCCAACCCGAGCCTGATCGAACGCGGTGCCACGCTGGTGAGCCAGACGGCCACGCAACAGGTGCGCGGCGCAGCCGAATCGGTGGTGCCGTTTCGGTCCTGGATCCGGCGCCTCAGCGGCGCAGAGCGCTACTCGCGCGACGTGGCCGCGGCGATCGCCGCCGGCACGGTGCGCCGCGCGTACCTCAAGGGCATGGGCATGGTGCGCGGCTGCAGCGCGCCGGCCGCACCGGCCACGATCGAGCGGCCCTGACAAAGGCCTCAACGCCGCGTGCGCGCGCGGCTGACCGCCAGGGCCGGCGGGTGTGCCAGCGTCTGGTAGACGACGCAATAGCGCTCGGTGAGGCGCAGCAGCGTGTCGAGCTGCTCGTCGGACGCGTCGGTGTCGAGCTCGAACCGCAGGCGGATCTGCTGGAACCCCACCGGTGCATCCTTGGCCACGCCGAGCGTGCCGCGGAAGTCAAGGTCGCCTTCGGCGCGCACCTGCGCGTCGCGCAGCGTGAGGCCCAACGCGGTGGCCACCGCGTTGAGCGTGACGCCGGCGCAAGCCACCAAAGCCTGCAGCAGCATGTCGCCCGAGCAGGCCGCCAGGCCGTTGCCGCCGGTGGCCGGATGCAGGCCGGCCTCGACCAGGGCGCGACCGGTCTCGACGCTGCAGCTCACGCCCTCGCCCAACGCGCCCTGCGCGCGCAGCGTGATGCGCGCCGACTCGGGCTGCGCGCGATAACGGTCCTTCAGCGGCGCCTGGAGCGCGCGCAAGGCGTCAGCGTTCATCATGACGGTCCCCGCAGTTCAACGACGGTTGCGGCGGCATTGTCTCAGGCGGCCGGGCCTTGCCTCCCGGCTGCGCGACGAGAAGCCACAGGGCCGCCACCCTCGCGTTAGACTCGCCGCAACCGACAGCGATTGGAGCGGACGTCGTGGCCCCTGCGGACAAGAAGACGGTCGAGTTGCGCGGCGGGCCGGCTGACGGCCGGCGCATCGCGATCCCCCTCGGCTTCACCGAGCTGACGCTGCAGGTCGACAGCGCCGACAAGTTCAGTGCCTGGGCCGTCTACCGCCCCACGGGCGACCACGCGGACGACGGCATCGAGATCTGGGACGAGTACGTCGAAACCCAGTGGGGCGACTCGGGCCTGGTGCCGCTGTAGCGGGCGGCCCGCGGTCGGCTCAAGGCGCGACGTAGCCGACCGAGCCGGACGAATATGGAACCACCGTCACGCCCGACGTCTTGATGTCCAGCGCCGGGCTGGCGCCGTTCACGCGGTTGCTGTCCAGGCGCACGCCGCTGTTCATCGAGCCGGTCACGCGGATGCCGGGCTGTCCGTTCTGCACGATGTCATTGCGCGTCAGCGTGACGTTGGTGTTGGATTCTTCGCCGCTGCTGGAGACGTGTACCGCGCCGTGGCCGATGGTCGCGCCGCCGCAGCTCTTGAGCGTGTTGTAGCGCGCCGTGACGTCGTGCGCGCCATGGGTTTCATAAGAGGCTTCCTGCGCGAAGTACACGCACGCCGCGCCGCCGAGGTTGTTCTCCAGGCGGTTGTTCTCGTAGACCACGTACTGCCCGCCCACCACGCTCATGTTGCGGCCGCCTTTGTTGTTGAGGATGACGTTGTTGCGCGCCGTGATGTGATGCACCAGGCCGCCGTCCCGGCGATAGCTGACGACGGCGATGCCGTCGTCGCCTGAGTTCTCGATGCGGTTGTTCTCCAGCGTGATGTAGCTGGCCTTGTCGGTCATGTGTATCGAATCGGCCAGCGTGTTCTTGATCACGTTGTTGGTGATGCGGCCGTTGTTGGTGGAACGTGAGGTCTGGATGCCGGCCCCGGTCGCCCCGTCGATCGTGACCTTGTCGATCACGAAGTTGGTGGCACCGAACAAGGTGATGCGCGTGCCCTCGTAGTTGGGCTGACGCGTGGTGGCCTTGCGGCCGGCCAGCTTCAGCAGGCTGACTTCGGCGCCGCTGCCGTACATGAAGATCGCTTGTTGCTGCGGGTTGAGCGCATAAAGCACCGAGGCATCGCCGGCACCGACCAGCCGGACGCCGTCGATGCGGATCACGCTGCCATAGGCGCACGTGCCGGCGGGCACGTACACCGCCACGCGCTTGGACTTGGCGGCCGAGATCGCCGAGGCGATCGCCGCGGCGTTGTCGAAGCTGCCGTCGCAGCGCGCGCCGGTGCTGCGGATGTCGATTGCGCCGGCCGGCGGCGCGGCGACGGCCGTGGAGCTTGCGGCCGCGGCGCCGAGCAAGGCGTTGCCGGCCGCCACCGCGCTGGCGCTCACCGGCAGCCGCAGCGCTGCGTTCCACAGGATTGCACTCTGGCCGTCCATCACGTGGGCACCGTCGAACGCTGCCGCGCCGACACCCAGGTCGAGCAGCGCGCCGCTGTCGGTGGGGCGCAGCGTCCGATCGGCGAAGCGCACCGAGTCGATATACAGGTTGCGGTCTTCCGAACCCGCCGCGGCGTCGTTGGAATACACCACGTCCACGCGCTGGGTCGGTGCGGCCTTGAGCACGAAGCGGTAGTCGGCGTCGTTGCCGGACCTGACCTCGACGCTGCCGACCGCCACGCCATCGACGTGCACCTGCATCGTCGGGCCCACCCCGGCGGCGCTGGTGGCGCGCGCGCGCACGACCAGCGTCTCGCCCGGCGCCTTCAGGCGCAGCGCGGCGTTCCACAGCAGGTCGCCGCGGCCATCGACCACGTCGACGCCGTCGAACGCCGCCGTGCCGGTGCCGCGATCCACGGTCGCGCCGGGATCGGTGGGCCGCAGCGTCGCGCCGTTGACGCGCACCGAGTCGACGTAGAGGTTGCGATCCTGGCCGTTGATGGTGGCGTCGTTGCCGAACACCACGTCGATGCGCGCCCCCGCGGGGACCGCGCTGCCCAGGCGGAACACATGGTCGCTGTGGGTGGTGGCGCGCACTTCGACCGAGCCGACCGACACCCCATTGACCCGCACCTGGATGCGCGGCCCGACGCCGCCGGCGAGCGTGGCGCGGGCGCGTACCACCAGGTTCAGCGCGTCGGCGCTGGTGCTCGTGACTGTGGTGACGGCGTCGTAGACCTCGATCGTCGTGCCGATCGATGCCGTCTCCTGCGTGTCGTCTGTCGTGGCGAGCGTCGTGCCTTCGCCGTCTGGCGCCTGCTCCGCGCTGCTGCCGTCGGAAGCGCCGCCACAACCGGCGATGACCACCATCGCCACTGCGGCGGCCACCGCACGCATCGTCACACTGCCCATCTCGCCCTCGGTACTACGGGTTGAACAACCCGAGACCACTTGGCACAACGGGCGCGCGCAGACTAGGTGCAGCGCGCACGAACCGATGTCGAATGCTTCACGCGAGTTGTTGCCCGGACCGACGATTGCGCAACCAGACGTGTGAGCACGCCTCGATGCGCAACAGACGCAGCGGCGCGTTCAGACCGTCACGGCGCGGATTCGGCTTTTGATGCCGATCAAGTGCGTGGGTCGCGACGCGCTCGGCGCAGGACCGGGTCGACAACAGGCCGTGCGAGGCGCCGAACTCGTCGACCTTGGCGCCCGGCTCGTTTCGGGGCTAGGCTTGCGGCGCGCGTTGCTACTTCGAAAGGTCGAACAAGTGGAAACTTTGCTGATCACCATGGGCCGGGTTGCAGGACTCGCCGGCGCTGCCGCATTCGTTGTCGCGATCGTCGCGCGGCTGTTCGGCGTCTTCTGGTTCGGAGGCTTTCAGGTCGGGACCCTGCTGCAGGCGGCCATCGCGGCCATGGTGCTTGGCTGTTTCAGCCTGTTGATGGCGCTGGTCGGGCGGGCCGGCGCGGGGAGCCGGTGACCTGTGGCTGCCTCCTCCCGGCCCCCTTGGGTGGTCACTGAAGAAATTTCGCTCGGGTTGCGTCCGGCGCCGACCGCAAATGCGTATATCGGGTCATGGACACCTCGAACATCTGCGAACCGGACGAGCCAAAGGCCACCTGCTGGCTCCGCCACGCCATCCTGGGACTGCTCGGGCTGGTGGCAGTGCTGTCGCTGGTGCTTTCCTTCGCCGTCGAGTTCATGGCGACCGGGCCCGACCTGCACCGGCGTGGCCACAGCTTGCTGGAGACCATCCAGTCGCCATCGGTGCCCGACGTCTACGCCAGCAGCGAACGGCCCTTGCATCCGGCGAACTGATCGCCGGGGATCCCGCCGGCGGACTCACGGGCACACCAGAGTGGCCCCGGCGCCGGCCCTGGAGCCCGTCGACGCGCTCACAGGAGCCAAACCAGCAGCGCGATGACGGCCCATGGAGCAAGCATCCAGGGCAACGCCCGCCTCAGGAAGCCCAGATCCAGTTGTGGCCGATCGTCATGATCTCGGCGTGCGGCTCGGATGCGCATGTGTCCAACCCCGCCGTCAGAGGGGCAAGCGCTGTGCCGGCACGCGCCAAATGGCCGCGCGTGTGTCAGCAAGCGGCGCACCGGCGCGCCGCTCAAGTGCGCTTGGAAAAGGGGCGGGGAAAATGTGCGGTCAGTTCAACGACTTGCGCTGATCTGCCTGCACTTGCGTGCACACGTGCAGCTGGGGGTGCCGCCGAATCTTTGGCGGAGAGAGTGGGATTCGAACCCACGTCACGGGAGAACCCGTGAACCGGATTTCGAGTCCGGCGCATTCGACCACTCTGCCATCTCTCCGCTGCGGCCCTCGGCGCGGTCGACGGCCGAGAGGGGCGGCAATTCTATTCGATCATGGCTTCAGCACCTCCGCGCCGCCGACAAAGGGGCGCAGTGCGGCAGGGATCGCCACCGACCCGTCGGCCTGCTGGTGGTTCTCCAGCACCGCGACCAAAGCCCGTCCGACGGCCAGCCCGGAGCCGTTGAGCGTGTGCACCAGCTCGATCTTGCCTTGCGCGTTGCGAAAGCGCGCCTGCATGCGACGCGCCTGGAACGCCTCGCAGTTGGAGCAGCTGCTGATCTCGCGGTAGGTGTTCTGCGCCGGCAGCCACACCTCGAGGTCGTAGGTCTTGGCCGAGCCGAAGCCGATGTCGCCGCTGCACAGCAGCACCACGCGGTACGGCAGTTCGAGCGCTTGCAGCACCTTCTCGGCATGGCCCACCATCTCTTCCAGCGCGGCATCGCTGGTGTCGGGGTGCACGATCTGCACCATCTCCACCTTGTCGAACTGGTGCTGGCGGATCATGCCGCGCGTGTCGCGCCCGGCGCTGCCCGCTTCGGAGCGGAAGCACGGGCTGTGCGCGGTGAGCTTAATCGGCAACTCGTCGGCCTTGAGGATCTGCTCGCGCACGGTGTTGGTGAGCGAGATCTCGGACGTCGATATCAGGTACTGCTCCGCCTGCTCTTCGCTGCCTTCGCTGCCGCGGTAGACCCAGAACATGTCCTCCTTGAACTTCGGCAGCTGGCCGGTGCCTTCAAGGATTTCGCGATTGACGATGTAGGGCGTGTAGCACTCGGTATAGCCGTGCTCTCGCGTCTGCATCTCGAGCATGAACTGCGCAAGCGCACGATGCAGCCGCGCCGCCGGTCCGCGCAGCAGCGTGAAACGCGAGCCGCTCAGCTTGGCGCCTGTCTCGAGGTCGAGACCGAGCGGCGCGCCGAGATCCACATGATCCTTGGGTGCGAAAGCGAATGCACGCGGTGCGCCCCAGCGCCGCACCTCGACGTTGGCGTTCTCGTCGGCCCCCACCGGCACGCCCTCTTGCGGCGGATTGGGCACGCTCATCAGCATCTGCGTCAGCTCGGCCTGGATCTGCTCGAGCCGCGCGGCGCCGGCCTTCTGCTCGTCGCCGATGCGGCCGACCTCGTTCATCTGCTCCGACGCGTCGCCGCCCTTGCCTTTGAGCTGGCCGATCTGCTTGGACAACGCGTTGCGCCGCGCCCGCAGCTCTTCGGTGCGCACCTGCAGTTGCTTCCGCTCGGCTTCGAGCGCCGTGAAGCGCGCCACGTCGAGAAAGGGCTGCGGGCTCTTGCGGCGTTCGAGCCGGGCGATCACGCCGGGCAGGTCGCGGCGCAATTGGGCGATGTCGAGCATGGAACCATTCCTTCGCGATTGGGATTCGTCGGTGCGCGCTGCAGCACGCGCTGCAACGTCAGGACAGCGTGGTCACGATCGTGACGCCGCCACTTCTTGCATCGACTTGTCGCCCAGGCCCTTGGGCAGCGGGAAGTGCACCGTTTCCTGCACGCCGGGCAACGCGCGCACGCTGGTGGCACCGAACGCGCGCAGCCGTGCGATCACCTCCTGCACAAGCACCTCCGGCGCCGACGCGCCGGCGGTGAGGCCGACGCGCGGCCGGTCGGTAAACCACTCGGCGCGCAGATCGGCCGCGCCTTCCACCATGTAGGCCGGCGTGGCCAGGCGCTCGGCCAGCTCGCGCAGCCGGTTGCTGTTGCTGCTGGTGGGGCTGCCGACCACCACCACCACGTCGACCTTGGGCGCCAGCAGCTTGACCGCGTCCTGCCGGTTCTGCGTGGCGTAGCAGATGTCCTGCTTCTTCGGCTCTCGCACATGCGGAAAACGTCGCTTGACCGCAGCCAGGATCTCGGCCGCATCGTCCACCGACAACGTGGTTTGCGTCACCACCGCCAGCTTGTCGCCGCGCGGCTGCACGCCGGCGACGTCGGCCACGTCCTCCACCAGATAGATGCCCTCGCTCAGCTGACCCATCGTGCCTTCGACCTCGGGGTGGCCCTTGTGGCCGATCATCACGAACTCGTAGCCTTCGCGCGCCAGCTTGGCGACCTCGATGTGCACCTTGTTGACCAGCGGACAGGTCGCATCAAACACCTGGAAGCCGCGCGCCTGAGCCTCGTCGCGCACCCCCTTGCTGACGCCGTGCGCGCTGAACACCAGCGTGGCGCCCGGCGGCACGTCGGCCAGGTCTTCGATGAAGATCGCACCCTTGGCCTTCAGGTCGTTGACGACATAGGTGTTGTGCACGATCTCGTGGCGCACGTAGATGGGCGCGCCAAAACGCTTGAGCGCGCGCTCCACGATCTCGATCGCGCGATCCACGCCGGCGCAGAAGCCGCGCGGCTCGGCCAGCGTGACGTCGGTGAGCATGGGCGTCTGATCCATCACAAGACCTCGATCAGCTCCACCTCGAACGTCACACGTTGGCCCGCCAGCGGATGGTTGAAATCGAACAGCAGCCAGTCATCGGCGCTTTCGCGCACCACGCCGGCGAAGCCGGGCTCGCCGTCGGGGCGCGGAAACTGCACCACGTCGCCCACTTCGAACGTGCCGCCTTCCGGGCCGAGCTGCGTCAGCAGCTTGCGCGCCACGCGCTGCACCAGCTCGGGCCGGCGCGCACCGAACGCGATGCCCGGATCGAGCTCAAAGGTCTCGTGCCGCCCCGCCGTGAGCCCGAGCAACAGCGACTCCATCGCCGGCGCGAGCTGTCCCGCACCGAGCGACAAGGTGGCCGGCTTGGCGCCAAAGGTGTTGATCACGTCGGTTCCATCGGGACCGGCGAGACGGTAGTGCAAGGTCAGGAACGACCCCGCGTCGACTGGTTTCACGGGCGTGGGAGCGATGCGACTAGACTCGTGGCGATTCTAAAGGGGCGCACCACTGGATACCCCCGTGCGGCCGGGAGCGGTGACCATGTCGATCAAGAAGCTGCCGAGCGCCGCCCGGCCGCGCGAGAAGCTGCTCTCCTCGGGCCCGCAAGCCCTGGCCGACGTGGAGCTGTTGGCCCTGCTGCTGCGCACGGGCGTGGCAGGCCAGGGTGTGCTCGATCTGGCGCAGGCGTTGCTGGAGCGCTTTGGCGGGCTGGCCGGGCTGCTCGGTGCCAGTGCGCAGCAGCTGGCGGGCGTGAGGGGCCTGGGCCCGGCCAAACGCGCCGAGCTGTCGGCGGTGTTCGAGATCGCGCGCCGCGCGCTTGGCCAGCAGCTGGCGCAAGCGCCGGTGTTCGACAACCCGGCCGCGGTCAAGCAGTTTGCCGCCCTGGCCATCGGCGCGCTCGGCTTTGAAGTGTTCGCCGTGCTGTTCCTCGACAACCAGCACCGGCTGCTCAAGCACGAAGAAATGTTCCGCGGCACGCTGACGCAGACCAGCGTCTACCCGCGCGAAGTGGTGCGCCGGGCGCTCGAGCTCAACAGCGCGGCCGTGATCTTTGCGCACAACCACCCGTCGGGCACGGCCGAGCCGTCGCGCGCCGACGAGTTCCTGACGCAATCGCTGAAATCGGCGCTGCAACTGGTGGACGTGCGCGTGCTCGACCACCTGGTGGTGGGCCGCGGCGAGGTGGTGTCGTTTGCCGAGCGGGGCCTGTTGTGAAGGTGCGCGGACTCGACCAGCTCGAGGCGTTGCGCGATCGACTGCAGCGCGAGCGCGACGAGCAGGCTGCACGCGCCGCGGCGCTGGTCGAGAAAGCCGCGCGCGAGCAGCAGGAGCGAACGGCCTTCGCACAGGCGGTCGGGCCGGTGCAGCGGCTGCGCGACCGCGGCCGTGCCCAACTCGTCCGACCCCGCCCCGCCGCGCATCCGCACCAGCGCGAGCGTGATGAACGCGAGGCGATGCGCGAGGCGCTGTCCGACGAGGTCGATTTCGAGTCGCTGCTGCTCACGGACGACGGCCTGAGCTTCCGGCGGGCCGGCATCGGGCCCGACGTGCCGGCCCGGCTGCGGCGCGGCCAATGGGCGCTGCAAGGCGAGATCGACCTGCACGGCCTCACCCGCGATGCGGCACGCGAGCGCCTGGTGGCCTTTCTGCGCGAGGCGCACCGCCGCGGCCAGCGCTGCGTGCGTGTGGTGCACGGCAAGGGCAACGGCTCACCGGGCCGTCAGCCGGTGCTCAAGGACAAGGTGCAGCGCTGGCTCGCACAGCGCAATGAAGTGATCGCCTTCGCGCAGGCCAGCGGTGCCCAGGGTGGCGCCGGTGCCTTGCTCGTGCTCCTGGCGCCGATACCGTCCAAGTGAGCACCTGGATCCGGCCTTGCCGGTCCACTGGGATCGCCCTCGAGGGGCAGGCGGCCGACAGGCCGCAGCTGGGCGAGTCAAGTGCTGCGGTTGCGCATCCAATCGGCCGTGCCCTGGAAGGCTTGCTGCAATCCGGCGGCCAGCTCCGCATCGACGCCACTTTCCTGCATGGCCTGCGTCATGCACGCCATCCAATGGTCGCGCTCGGCGCTGCCGATGGCATACGGCAGATGGCGCGCGCGCAACATCGGGTGGCCGAAGCGCTCGATGTAGTGGTTGGGCCCGCCGAGCCAGCCGCAGAGGAACCAGAACAGCTTGTCGCGCGATCCGTCGAGCGTGCTGGGGTGCAACGCGCGAATGCCTTGGTATTGCGGCTCCAGGTCCATCAAGTCGTAGAAGCGGTCGACCAGCGCCCGCACGGCGGCTTCGCCACCGAGCCGATCGAACGGCGTTGCGGCGTCTCCCACCGTCAACCCGCGATGTGCTTCGATGCGGCGGCTGCGATGCCCACCGCGGCCGGCGAGCCCGGCGCGTGTGCGATCAGCAGCTCGCGCTTGAGCACCGACTCGCGCACCGACACATCGAACGGCACTTCACCGAGCAGCTCGATCATCACCGGCTGGTCGAGGTTGGCGTTGACATAACGATCGACCACCAACTGCAGCTGTTTGCGGATCGCGCGCGCCTCGCCGGGCCGCTGCACCTGGTTGACCAGCAACCGGATCAAACGCCGCGGCTGCGTGGTGGCCAGCACCTTGATCGTTGCATAGGCATCGGTGAGCGACGTCGGCTCGGGCGTGGCGACGATCAGCACCTCGTCGGCCAGCGACACGGTGTACAGCACCACGTCGGAGATGCCGGCCCCGGTGTCGAGCAGCACGCGGTCGAAGCGCGGGCGCACGTGCTGCATCACCTCCTGCAGCTGATCGCGCACGGTCGGCGTGAGACGCGAGTATTCGATCATCCCCGAGCCGGCCAGCAGCACCGAGAAGCCGCCCGGCGCCGGCAGGATCGCGTCTTCGAGCCGGGTCTGACCGGTGAAGACGTCGTGCAGCGTCAGCTTGGGATACAGGTTGAGCACCACGTCGAGGTTGGCCAGACCGAGGTCGGCGTCGAGCACCAGCACGCGCTCGCCCTGGCGCGCCAGCGCCGCCGCGAGGTTGGCCGTGACGAAGGTCTTGCCCACGCCGCCTTTGCCGCTGGTGACGGCGGTGATGCAGGCGCCGCTGCTGGTGCCGCTTTTCATGTGAAGTCCTGGAATGTGGAGCTGGCGAACAGCAGCCCCTTCTCCTCGGCACTCACCAGCGGCACGGCGGTGGGCTCGAGGCAGCAACGGTTGCGACCTTCGCTCTTGGCGCGGTAGAGCTGCAGGTCGGTGCGATCCATCCACAGGCGCGCGGTGGTGCGCACCCATTGCGGCGCGAACGCCCCGCCCACGCTGACGGTGACGTTTACCTGCTCGCCGGGCGCGATCTCCACCGGCTGGCGCGCCACGCGCTTGCGGATGCGCTCGGCCACCTGCGGGCCGAACGCCGCCGGGCAGTTGGGCAGCACGATGGCGAACTCCTCACCGCCGGTGCGCGCCACCAGATCCATCGGGCGCACGGTCTCGGCCAGTGCGCGAGCGACGGCGCGGATCACCTGGTCGCCGGCGGCATGGCCATGGGTGTCGTTGACACGTTTGAAGTGGTCGATGTCGAGCGTGAGCAGCAACGCCGGCTCACCCGAGCGCGCGACCCGGTCGATCTCGCGCGACAGCGCGAGCTCGAAGCTGCGCCGGTTGGCCAACCCGGTGAGCGGATCACGGCTCGACAGATCGACCAACGCATCGATCAGCGCCTGCAGCCAGCGGTCGTTGCCGGGCTCGCCCGGCAACGGCGCGTGGCCCGATTGTTCGATCAACTGCAGCGCCACGTCGAAGTGCAGGCGCATGTCGCCTGCCGCGCCCGAGGGGCGCGGTGGCGGCGTTGCGCTCTCGCGTGGCTCCATGCGTGCTTGCGATCGATCGATTGCGGGCCAGTCTAGCAGCGGGCCCTGCGGTAACAGCCGTGTGAAATGAGCGCCAAACGGCCCGCATCTCGGCACGCGCGTGCACAGGCTCGCCGGCAAGATGCCGCATCCCTGCCATACGACCCATGTCTGCCACGCTGCGCGCCTTTCAGCCATCCACCCCGCCTCGCGCCGACGAGCAGGAGTTCGCGTTTGCCGCGCAGGATTTCGAGCGCGTGCGGCAGTTGATCTACGACCACGCCGGCATCAACCTGCACGCCAACAAGCACGCCATGGTCTACAGCCGGCTGTCGCGTCGCCTGCGCGAAACCGGCCACCGCAGCTTCGCCGACTACCTCGGCTGGCTGCAATCCAACAGCACGGACGCCCGCGACGAATGGCAGCAATTCGTCAACGGCCTGACGACCAATCTGACGTCGTTCTTCCGCGAATCGCACCACTTCGACAGCCTGGCCGAAGACCTGCGCGAGCGGCAGTTGCGCGACGCGCGCATCTGGTGCTCGGCGTCATCCACCGGAGAAGAGCCCTACTCGATCGCGATGGTGATCGAGGAGACGTTCGGCAGCGCGTCGCGCGCCGAGGTCGTGGCCAGCGACATCGACACCACCGTGCTCGCCACCGCGCAGCGGGCGGTCTACGACGCCGACGCGCGCGGCCTGTCGCCGCAGCGGCTGCAGCGCCACTTCCTGCGCGGCAAGGGCGCCAACGCGGGCCGGATCCGGGTGCGCCCCGCGGTGGCGCAACGGGTGACCTTCCGCACCGTCAACCTGATCGATGCGCGCTGGAACCTGGGCGAACCGTTCGACATCGTGTTCTGCCGCAACGTGATGATCTATTTCGATGCGGCCACGCAGCGGCGCGTGCTCGAGCGGCTGCATTCCGTGTTGCGCCCCGAGGGCTTGTTGTACGTGGGCCATTCGGAGAACTTCACCGCCTCGCGCGACCTGTTCCGCCTGCGCGGCAAGACGATCTACGTGAAGGTGTGACCGTGAGCAGCGCATCACCCGTCCAGACCTCTGCTGTGCGCAGCCCGCGCCTGGAGCAGTTGCGCGCGGCGCGGCGTTCGCCCGGCGAAGCATCGTTCTTCTTTTGGGACGCCAACTTCAAGAACGATGCCGTCAAGGTGCTGCCGGGCGAGTACTTCGTCTCCAGCGACGACATGCTGATCGTCACCACGCTCGGCTCGTGCATCGCCGCCTGTCTGTGGGACCGCGAGCGCCGCATCGGCGGCATGAACCACTTCATGCTGCCCGAGGGCCAGGGCGACTCGGGGCGCTACGGCTCCTATGCAATGGAACTGCTGATCAACGAGTTGCTGAAACGCGGTGCCTCGCGCTCGAGTCTCGAGGCCAAGGTGTTCGGCGGCGGCGCCGTGATTGCATCGATGACCAGCCTCAACGTCGGCGAGCGCAACACCCGCTTCGTGCTCGACTACCTGAGCACCGAGCGCATCCCCGTGGTCAGCAAGGACGTGCTCGACGTCTGCGCGCGCAAGGTGTGTTTGCTGCCGGCGAGCGGCAAGGTGCTGATGAAGCGTCTCGCACCGGCCAACGCCGACGCGCTGCTGGCGCAGGAACGCGCTGCCGCCGAGAGGGCCGCCCCGCAGGCCAGCAGCGGCGGCTCGGTCGACCTGTTCTGACATGCAACAACCCCCATGCCCATTGCGTTCGCCGCCCCCCGAGGACGGTGAGCGCTGCGAACGGCTGGTTCGCAGGGACCAGCGCGGGCTGCAAGGCCGTCAGCGGCTTCGGGCGGCCTGAGCGCCGCTGATCTCAATGGACACACGCGCGCGCATCAAGGTGGTGGTGGTCGACGACTCGGCGCTGGTGCGGGGCCTGCTGAGCGAGATCATCAACCGGCAGAACGACATGCAATGCGTCGGCGTGGCCGCTGATCCCCTGCAGGCGCGCGAGGTGATCCGCGCCGCCAACCCCGACGTGATCACGCTCGATGTGGAGATGCCGCGCATGGACGGCATCGATTTCCTGTCGCGCCTGATGCGGCTGCGCCCGACGCCGGTGGTGATGGTGAGCACGCTCACCGAACGCGGTGCCGAGGTGACGATGCGGGCGCTCGAGCTCGGCGCCGTCGACTTCGTCGCCAAGCCCAAGATCGGCGTCGTCGACGGCCTGAAGCGCCTGTCCGACGACATCACCGACAAGATCCGTGTCGCCGCGCACGCGCAGGTGCACCGCCTCGGCGGCGTTGCGGCCACACCGCAGTCTGCCGTGCCGGCCACACCGGGCACCAGTCCGTCGCCGCTGGGCAGGCTGTCGACCGAGAAGCTGATCTTCATCGGCGCCTCCACCGGTGGCACCGAAGCGACCCGGGCGGTGCTGACCGAGCTTCCGGCCGACATGCCCGGCATCCTGATCACGCAGCACATGCCGGCCGGCTTCACCACCAGCTATGCCAAGCGCCTCGATTCGCTGTCGCGCATCCGCGTGAAGGAAGCCGTCGACGGCGAGCGTGTGCTGCCCGGCCATGCCTACCTCGCGCCCGGCGGCTTGCACCTGTCGGTGGAGCGTTCAGGCGCCAACTACATCGCGCGCGTGCGCGACGGCGAGGCGGTGAACCGCCACAAGCCGAGCGTGGAAGTGCTGTTCGAATCGGCCGCCCGCGTCGTCGGCCAGAACGCGCTCGGAGTGATGCTCACCGGCATGGGCGCCGACGGCGCGCAGGCCATGCGCACGATGCTCGACGCCGGCAGCTACAACATCTGTCAGGACGAGGCGAGCTGCGTCGTGTTCGGCATGCCGCGCGAGGCAATCGCGCGCGGCGCTGCGCACGAAGTGCTGCCGCTGTCGCGCATCGCCGCGGCGCTGATCGCGCGCCTGAAGAGCACGGCAGGCGCCACGATCCACCGCATCTGAGCGCGCTTGGCTGCGGCCGGCGCTGGCGCGCCTTGGCTTCGGCCGGCGCTGCGCGCCTTCACATCGCTACGCGATGTGAGCCAACGCCGCAACCTTCGGTTGTCAGGTCGCGGCGCGACCTGAGCCTGCGCCGAAGCGACCTGGCGGTCGCTTTCAATCGAGGCGGTGCAACAGCGCGTCGCGCTCGGCCGCGCGCTGCTCGCGCCAGTGCTGGGCGGCGGCCTGCCACTCGGGCAGCGCACCGATGTCATGCAGCACGCCAGGGCTGAGGCGGCGCAGCGCCTCGAACTCCCCGGCGCGCTGGCGCGCCGCCTGCCAGCGTCTCCAGCCCTCGACAAGGAGGCCGGACAAGCGCAGCCACAGCGGGCGCGAGACTTGAACGGGGCGTTGAAGCGTTGTGTCCATGCGCGTTCTCCTGATCGATGTTGGGCAGGATAGCTGTCCAACTGACCCAAGAGAATCGACAAGTTCTGGATGAGTTGGTAAGCTGCGCCGACCATGTCGCGGATTCCGCTGCACACGCTGCCGAGCTTTCGCGTGATCGCGCGCACCGGCAACCTGCGCGCCGCCGCTGAAGAACTGCACCTGACGCACAGCGCGATCAGCCAGCAGCTCAAGCTGTTGGAGTCGCAACTCGGGTTCGAGCTGTTCGACCGCCGCGCACGTCGCATCGTGCTGAACCCGGCCGGCAGCGCGCTGCTCGCCGCGATTGGACCCGCACTCGACCAGATCGATGCCGGCGTGCGCTCGGCCGCCGCCGCGGGTGCGGGCGCGCAGCAGCGGTTGCGGGTCAGTGCGTTGCCCTCGTTCACGCAGCGGTGGCTGCTTCCGCGCATGGGCGATTGGCGCGCCCGCCACCCCGATGTGGCACTCGAGATCCACGCATCGCAACAGGTGATCGATCTGCAGCGCGAGGGCTTCCACGCCGCCTTGCGCCAGGGCAGCGGCCGATGGCGCGGCCTGCAGGCCGATCGGCTGATCGCTTCGCCCAAGGTGTTGCTCGGTTCACCCGAAGCCGCGCAGCGGCTGCTCGGGCGCGATGCGGCAGCGCTGGCACACGAGCCGCTGCTCGGCCACGCCGACGTGTGGGAGCGCTGGTTCGCGCTGTCGGGCCTGAAGTTGCGCGTGAACCCGGTGGCGGCCTTCAACGATGCGGGGCTCATGTTGCAGGCGGCCGAGCAGAACCTCGGCATCACCTTGTCGCGCGAGGTGCTGGCCGCCGATGCGCTGCGCGACGGTCGCCTGGTGCGCCTGTCGACGCTTGCGCTGCCCGACGACGATGTCGATGCGTACTGGCTGGTGTATTCGCCGACGCTGCACGATTGGCCGCCGATCAAGGCGCTGCGTGCCTGGTTGCTCGAGCATCTCGAGCGCTCGCGCGACGCCTGCGCGCAGGCCGACGCCCCGCCGGTCACGCCTGCGGCAAGAAGAGCTGCTGCAGATCGGACAGGAAGTCGAAGCCCTTCGCGCTCGGCCGCACCGACGTCGCGTCGCGCTCGATGAGGCCGCGCGCCTCGGCCTGGCGCAGCGCCGGCTCGATGCTCGACAGCGGCAGCCCGGTGCGCTCGACCCACAGCTGCGTCTTGAAGCCATCCCGCAGGCGCAGGGCGTTGAGCATGAACTCGAAGGCGATGGCGTCGCGCGCCACCTCGTGCTCGTTGCTCACCGCGTTGCCGGCCAGGGCGCGCTCGATGTAGCCCATCGGTTCGCGCCAGCGCTGCTGGCGCAGCATGCGGTGCGGAAAGCTGATCTTCCCGTGGGCCCCGGCACCGATGCCCAGGTAGTCGCCGAACTGCCAGTAGTTGAGGTTGTGCACACACTCGCGGCCGGGCCGCGCGAACGCCGACACCTCGTAGCGGCTCAAGCCGGCGCCGCCCGTGCGCTCGACGATGGCATCGAGCATCTCGCTGGCCGCGTCGTCGTCGGGGCGCTGCGGCGGATCCGATGCGAAGCGCGTGTTGGGCTCGATCGTCAGGTGGTAGACCGACAGGTGCGGCGGTTGAAACGCCAGCGCTTGGTTCAGGTCGCCATGCAACTGCTGCAAAGTCTGGCCCGGCAGCGCGTACATCAAGTCGATGTTGAACCGTTCGAACGTTTCGCTCGCCTCCTGCACGGCGGCGCGCGCCTGGGCCGCGTCGTGCACGCGGCCCAGGCGCTGCAGCAGCACGTCGTCAAAGCTCTGCACGCCGACCGAGAGTCGGTTGACGCCGGCCTGGGCAAACGCGCGAAAGCGTTCGCGCTCGAACGTGCCGGGATTCGCCTCGAGCGTGATCTCGCAGGCCGGATCCAGCGGCAGCAGGCTGCGCACGCTCGAGATCAGCGCGTCGATGCCGTCGGGTGAGAACAGGCTCGGTGTGCCGCCGCCGATGAACACGCTCACCACCGGACGGCCCCACACCAGCGGCAGCGCGGCCTCCAGGTCGGCGCGCAACGCGGCGAGGTAACGCCGCTCGGGCAAGGTTCTCGATCCGATCTCGTGCGAGTTGAAGTCGCAGTACGGGCACTTGGCCAGGCACCACGGCAGGTGCACGTACAGCGTCAGCGGCGGCAGCGCCGGCAATTGCAGCGTGCCGGGTCGTAAGTGATGCTCGATCGTGGAAGGCATCGCTTTCAACCGAGACGCCACACCTCGCGCATCAAGGTCCTCATCTGCTGCGCAGCCAGCGCACGATGACTGATCGCGTTCTTCGTGCCGGCATCCAGCTCGGCCACGCTGCAGCCGTGCGTCGGTACCCAAACCACCGGGTCATAGCCGAAGCCGCCGCTGCCGCGCGGCTGGCGCATCAGCTCGAGCTCCCAGCGCCCGGATGCGATCAACGGCTCCGGATCCTGGGCATGACGCAGGGCCACCAGCGTGCTGACAAAACGCGCGCGCCGGTCGCTCGCGTGGAGCATGCGCTGCAACAGCAGCGCCGTGTTGGCGGCATCCTGGCGCCGACGATGCGCCTCGCGATCGTCGCCGCCGTTGCCTTCCAGCGGCGCGTAGTGGGCCGACACCACTCCGGGCTCACCGCCGAGCGCGTCCACGCACAGCCCCGAATCGTCGGCGATCGCGGCACCGTGGGCATGGCGTGCCGCGTGGCGCGCCTTGGCGAGCGCGTTTTCAACGAAGGTGCCATGCGGCTCGTCGGCCTCGGCGATCCGCAATGCGCCCTGCGAAACCAACTCCACCGGCAACCCGGCGAACAGCGCCTGCAGCTCGATCAGCTTCTTGGCGTTGTTGGACGCCAGTACCAGGCGCATCAGGCGAGCCCCAGTGCCTTGCGCTGCGCGGCCAGCAACTCGCGGATGCCTTTGTCTGCCAAACCGAGCAGAAGCTCCATCTCCCGGCGCGAGAAGCTCTCGCCTTCGGCGGTGCCTTGCACCTCGACGAAACCGCCCGCCCCTGTCATCACCACGTTCATGTCGGTGTCGCAGGCGACGTCTTCGACGTATTCCAGGTCGAGCAGCGGCACGCCCTGCACGATGCCGACCGACACCGCCGCCACCTGGTCGCGCAGCGGCGATGCGGTGATCGCGCGTTTGTCCAGCAACCACGTCACCGCGTCGTGCGCCGCGACCCAGGCACCGGTGATGGCGGCCGTGCGCGTGCCGCCGTCGGCCTGCAGCACGTCGCAGTCCAGCACGATGGTGCGCTCGCCGAGGCGGCTCAGATCGAACACGCAGCGCATCGCGCGGCCGATCAGGCGCTGGATCTCCTGCGTGCGGCCGCTTTGTTTGCCGCGCGCCGCCTCGCGGTCGCCGCGCGTGTGCGTGGCGCGCGGCAGCATGCCGTACTCGGCGGTGACCCAGCCTTCGCCGCTGCCGCGCTTGTGCGGCGGCACCTTGTCGTCGACCGATGCGGTGCACAGCACCCGCGTGTCGCCGAAAGCCACCAGCACCGACCCTTCGGCGTGGCGCGTGTAGTGGCGCTGGATGGAGATCGGACGCAAGGCGTCCGCTGCACGGTCTTGCGTGCGCTGGTAGGAACTCATGAAACGAAGTCTAGCCGCCGCAGGTTCCCACCGGGGCGACGCCCTTCCCTCTGCGGAAGGCGGCGCGGCAGGCAAGGGGGCCTTTAGTTCTTTTTCTGCGACGAGCGTTTGATCGCTTCGTTGATCTCGCGGATCGAGCGCTCGATCTCGGCCTCGTCGAGCTCGTCGACTGCCGGGCTGTCGTTCAGCAGACTGGCCTGGATCGTGGAGGCGAACACCTCCTCTCCGAGCGCCTGCGTCGACACCTCGGCGGCACCGTCGCCGTCCTCGGCGGCCTCCCACTCGGCGGTGAGCACGGTCACGTTGTCGCTCTTGGCACCGCCGTTGCGCAGCGCCAGTTCCACCAGCTCCGGCACGGCGTCGGAGATCGGGCGCGACGCCAGGTGCTCGGTGATCACCGCGTCGCTCACGCTGCCCCACAGACCATCGGAACACAGCAGCACGCGATCGTGCGGCTGCAGCAGCAAGGGGCCAGCGGTGTCGACCACCGGCTTGCCGGGTGAACCCAGACAGGTGAACAGCACGTTGCGATTGAAGCGCTCGCCCACCGGCACCACTTGCGACAGCGTTTCCTGCAGCTCCGAGTACGAATGGTCGCGGGTGCGAGCGATCAGCTTGTCACCACGCACGAAATACAGGCGCGAGTCGCCGCAGTGCGCCCAGTACGCCGCGTTGCCTTGCATCAGGCACGCCACCACGGTGGTGCGCGGCGTGTCGATCAGCGCCTTCTCGGTGGCGTAGCGCAGCAGTTGGTGGTGCCCCGCGATGATCGCCTCGTGCAGGAACTTCAGCGGCTCGGCCAGCATCGGCTTGGCATCGCGCTGAAACAGTGCGGCCAGCGTCTGCAGCGCCAGTTGCGAGGCCACCTCGCCTTCGGGATGGCCGCCCATGCCATCGGCCAGCGCGAAAAGACCGGCATCGCGCGTGTAGCAGTAACCCATGCGGTCTTCGTTCTTGTCGCGGCCGCCCTTGCGGCTCACCTGGTAGACGGAGAATCGCATGGCCCTCTATCGTTGTTGTTGCGGGATCAAGGCTTTGCGCCGGTCTTCAGGTTCTCGAGCTGCAGCTTCAGTCGCTCGCCGAAACTGAGCTTGGTGTAGCGGCGCTCGGTCTCGCGCGCCAGCTCCTTCTGCAGCGCGAACACGCTTTGCGGCCGCGACAACGGATCGAGCGACATGCACCATTCGGTCACTTCGATCAGGTTGTCGGAATAGACGTTGCGCAGGCGCGAGAGGCTCAGCGCCAGGCGGTCCTTGTCGATGCGCTGCGGTGCGTCGTTGGGCGGATAGCCCTGCATGCAGGCGTAGATGCACGCGCCGATCGCGTAGATGTCGGTCCAGGGCCCCAGCGTGCCGTCGCGGCGGTACATCTCCGGCGCCGCGAAGCCCGGCGTGTACATCGGGCGGATGAAGTTGCCTTCCTTGCTCAGCACCTCGCGAGCGGCGCCGAAGTCGAGCATCACCGCCTTGTTGTCGTTGGTGATGAAGATGTTGGCCGGCTTGATGTCGAGGTGCAGCATCTTGTGCTGGTGCACGATGCGCAGGCCGCGCAGGATCTCGTCGAACAGCGAACGGATGGTCGACTCGCGAAACACCTTGTCGCGCTTGAGGTCGCGCGCGGTGACGATGAAGTCCTGCAGCGTGTCGCCCTGCAGGTAGTTCATCACCATGTAGACGGTTTCGTTCTCGCGAAAGAAGTTCAGCACGCTCACCACGCTCGGGTGGCTGATCTGCGCGAGCGAACGACCCTCTTCGAAGAAGCTCTTCAGGCCCAGGCGGTACAGCGGCTGCTTCTCGGGCTTGACCCGCGGCGTCAGTTCACCCGGCGAGCGCTCGGCGAGCGACGCGGGCAGGTACTCCTTGATCGCCACGAGATGGCGGCTGTCGTCCTCCGCGAGGTAAACGACACCGAAGCCACCGGCTGCCAGCTTCTTGACGACCTGGTAGCCACCCACCACAGTGCCGGCCGGCAACGGCGCTGGTTTCGGCTTTGACATAATCGAAATTTTCGTGGCGCGAAGTGGCGATGACAGTCTACAGCATGACCGGTTTCGCAAGCGCCACGGCAGCCCCTGCGGCACACGCACAAGACAGCACGAGTTCACGCACCGCCGTGACCGTGGAGCTGCGTTCTGTCAACGGTCGTTTCTTCGATCTCGCGTTGCGCTTGCCCGACGAGTTGCGCAGCCTGGAGCCGGCGCTGCGCGAAGCGGTGGCCGCGCAGGTGCGTCGTGGCAAGGTCGAATTGCGCGTCGTGCTGCAACGCGACGCCGAATCGGGCTTTGCTTTGCCGGCGCCGGAACACCTCAACCGCCTGGCGCGGCTCGAAGCCAACGTGCAGGCCTGGCTGCCCCAGGCGCGCGGCTTGAGCGTGCATGAAGTGCTGCAATGGAGCCGGCCGGCCGCCGCCGATGAAGACCTGCACGGCGTCGCGTTGCGGGCCGCGCGCGAGAGCGCCCAGGCGCTTGGCGAGGCCCGTGCGCGCGAAGGCGCCCGCCTGGTCGACGCAATGAATGAACGTGTGCAGCAGTTGCGCGCTCTCGCCCAGCAAGCCGAGCCGCTGGTCCCGGCGCTGGTGCAACGGCAGCAGCAGCGCTTCATCGAGCGCTGGAACGAGGCGCTCGCCACGGCGGGCGGGTCCGATGCCGAGTCGCCGCGAGACCGCGCGCTCAGCGAGGCGGCTGCGTTCGCGCTGCGCATCGACGTCGCCGAGGAATTGGCGCGACTCGCATCGCACCTCGACGAGATTCAACGTTTGCTCGCCGCCGGCGGCGAGATCGGCAAGCGGCTCGACTTCCTGATCCAGGAACTGCACCGCGAAGCCAACACGCTCGGCTCGAAGTCGGCGACGCTGGAGCTGACCAACATCGCGGTTGACATGAAGGTGTTGATCGAGCAGCTGCGCGAGCAGGTGCAGAACATCGAGTGACGCCACAGTGCGGCGCCCAGGCGCTGCCGTGCCGCCCCGACCCTTCGGCCTCGGCTGAACCGTTTGCGCTGGCGCAAGCCGGAGCGCATGCGACCCTCGGGTGTGTGCGTTTGGCGCGGCTGCGCACGCGAAAGTGCGAGCGCACGCGCGGCGGGCACCCTAACATCGGCTGCTCTTCACCGGCCATGCCAAGCGCTCGTCTGCCTCTTTCGCTGCGCCGCGCTTTGCTGCAGGTCTTGCTGGCCCTCGCAACAGCGCTGCTGGTGCGCGTGACTCCGCAATTTGCATCGCCGGTCGGCGCGATGGCGGCCATCGCGCCGGCCGCCGGTCTCGTGTTGGCTGCCGCCGCGGCATGGGGCTGGAGGGTGTGGCCGGCATTGCTGCTGGGTGCCTGGGCCGGTGCCGGATTCGGATTCGATTTGCGAGATGGCGCTGCCATCGCCGCCACCGGCCTGCACGCGGCCGTGGGCACATGGCTGCTGCACCGACGCCATCGCGAAGGACGTCTGCTGCTGGAGTCCACGCGTGATTTTTTCCGCGACCTGCTGCGTCCCACGCTGCTGGCCGGAGTCGCCGGTGCGTTGCCGGCCGCCGGGGCGGCCGCTGCAGGCGGCGTCACGCTGCAGGCCGCCGGCCTGACGCTGCTGCTGCAGACCGGCGCCGCGGCCGGCGGCATCGTGTTGTGTGCGCCCATCGTCTGGACGCTGTGTGCACACCCACGCGCCCATTGGCGTGCAAGACGCGCCCAGGTCGGCCTTTCACTGGTGATGAGCGTGCTGGCCTTGACCGCGGCTTCGGTCGTGTTGGCACGCTGGGATCTCGGGCACGCCCGTGAGACCTTCGACGAGGAGGCGCATGCGCGCGCCGCCACGATCCAGCTGCGCTTGCGCGGCGTCGCCGATGGCATCGGCGCTCTGCACGGCGCGATGCTGATTGCAGAAGGTCGCGTCAGCACCGAGCAGTTTCAGGCGCTGGCAATGCCGTGGCTCAACGTGGCCGGAATACGCGAACTGACCTGGTTCGATCGGGTCGACCGCGCGGGGATCGATGCGGTGGTGTTGCGTCACCGCGCGACGTCAGGCTCCGATGCACCCGTGGCGCACCGGTCCGGCCTCAACCTGCTGTCGGTGCCCGAGCTGAGGCCCACGCTGCTGCGCGCTCTGGGCGGTGGACCGGAGCGTGCGAGCCCCGCCTATCGCCCGCCTGGCGCGGAAGAAAGCGTGGTGCGCCTGTCGATCTGGCGGCCGCTGCGCCTGGGCGACGGCAACGTCGGCGGCCTCGTGGGCGCGGTGATCGATCTCGAAAGCCTGTTCGCCTCCGATGCCGGACGTCCGCGTGATGACCTGACCGTGTGCGCCATCGACGTCGAAGGCGACGCTGCATTGCGACGGCTGTTTGGGCCGCCCGGCTGCGACACTTCGGACGCCGCAGACAGCTTGCTGCGCCGTGCCGAATCGATCGAATTCGGCGGGCGGCGCTGGCTGCTGCGGCTGGAACGGCCGCTGATCGACGCGATGCGCGACGGCGGCCATTGGAAGGTCTGGCTGGTGTCCGGGCCGGGACTGGTCGGCGGCGCACTGCTGGCGGCCCTGCTGTTGACGATGACCGGCGTGGCGCAACGCGAGGCGCGCGAACGCCGCCATGCCGAGCGCGCGGCAGCGATCAACGAACACGAGCTGCGCAGCATCTTCGACACCGTGAGCGCGGGGCTGGTGCAGACCGCTCCCGATGGCCGCATCCTCAACGCCAACCCGGCGTATTGCCGGATGACCGGCTACACGCTCGACGAGCTGCGCCTGATGAACGTGTCGCAGCTGGCTGCAGTCGCGGACCCTGGGCACGATGCCACCGCCGCGGAGCGCGCCGCCGCGGGCCAGCTGCACTACCGCCACCGCAGCGGGCGTATCGTGCCGGTGAGCGTCAGCGTGCGCACCGTGCGCGACGCCGACGGGCGCGAGGTGCATGCAGTCGGCACGGTGCAGGACCTGAGCGAGACGATCCGGTTGCGTGAACTGGAACGCGAGAGCGAACGGGCCGAGGCGGCCAACCGCGCCAAGAGCGAGTTCGTCGCACGCATGGGCCACGAGCTGCGCACGCCGCTCAACGCGATCCTCGGATTTGCCCAGCTGCTGGACAACCATGCCGGCGCGCAGCTGCAGCCGTCGTGGCGCGAATGGCTCACGCGCATCCAGCAGGCGGGATGGCACTTGTTGGCCATGATCAACGACGTGCTCGACCTGTCGCGCGTGGAGGCCGGCACGCTGGCGCTGCACGACCAGCGCATCGACCTGCGCGAGGCGATCGAAGCGTCGGTCGCCATGGTCGAGGAGGCGGCCCAGCGCCGCCACGTCACCATCGTGCGCGATCTGTCCGATTCGGCGCCCCAGGTGCGCGGCGATGCGGTGCGTGTGCGCCAGGTGCTGATCAACCTGCTGTCCAACGCCGTCAAGTACAACCGCGAGGGCGGTCACGTGCTGGTGTGCAGCCGTGCGCTCGACGGTCCGCGCGTGGAGATCGAGGTGGCCGACACCGGGCTGGGCATGACGGCCGAACAGATCGAGCGCCTGTTCCAGCCGTTCAACCGCCTCGGCCGCGAGCGCCTCGGTGTCGAAGGCACCGGCATCGGGCTGGTGATCGCCAAGCGCCTGGCCGAGTTGATGGGCGGCTCGCTGCAGGTGCACAGCCAGCCCGGCAAAGGCTCGGTGTTCACGCTCACGCTGCCGGCACCACGCAAAGGCGCACAAGCCGACACGTTGCCCGCGGAGGTGGACGATGAGCTCTATTCGGGCCGGCGCGTGCTGTACATCGAAGACAACGACACCAACGCCGAGCTGATGCGCGGCATGTTGGCAAACCGCCCGCAGATCGAGCTGACCGTGGTGGGCAACGGCCGCGACGGGCTGGCCGCCGCGAGGGCCCGGCCGCCGCACCTGATCCTGCTCGACATCGGGTTGCCCGACATCGATGGCCTGCAGGTGCTGCAGCTGATCCGCGAGGACCCGCGACTGTCGCGTGTGCCGGTGATCGTGGTGTCGGCCGACGCATCCGATGACCGTGTCGATGCCGCGCTCACCGGCGGTGCGTCGGAGTTTCTGGCCAAGCCGCTCAATCTGCGCGCCTTGCTGCGCGCGGTGGATCAACAGCTGGAGATCCGGCACACGGTGTTCTGACGCACCCTTCCGAGGGGCATGTCACGCACGCACGGCGCGGCGCGGGCCCCGGCCGGCGCACCCGACCTACACTGGCAAGGCATGAAGGCAGCGCCCGCCCCGATCGAAACGCCCGGCAATCTGTTCGTCGTGGCCGCCCCGAGCGGCACCGGCAAGTCGAGCCTGGTCAACGCGCTGCTCGAGCTCGATTCGCACCTCACCCTGTCGGTGTCGCACACCACACGCGCACCGCGTGGGCAGGAGCAGGACGGTCGCGAGTACTGGTTCGTCGACGAGCCGCGTTTTCGGGCAATGGTCGAGGGCGGCGAGTTCTTCGAGTGGGCCGAGGTGCATGGGCACCTGTACGGCACGTCGCGCAAGGCCATCGAGTCGCGCCTGGGCGCAGGCGAGGATGTGGTGCTCGAGATCGACTGGCAGGGTGCTCTGCAGATCAAGAAGCTGTTCGCGCACGCGGTGCTGATCTTCATCCTGCCGCCGAGCTGGGACGAGCTGCGCCAGCGCCTGCAGCGCCGCGGCGAGGACGCCCCGCCGGTGATCGAGACGCGAATGGCCAACGCCCGCATCGAGGTGGCGCATGCCCGCGATTTCGACTTCGTTATAATCAACGCCTTGTTCGAGACCGCGCTGTTCGATCTGAAAACGGTCGTGCATTCGCAGCGTCTGAGGTTCGCCGCCCAGCGGCGCAACAAGTCCCAGGTGTTCAAAGCGCTCGACCTGCTCTAGGCAGCCGGTCCGACCCGAGAAGGAATCGTTCATGGCCCGCATCACCGTCGAAGACTGCCTGCAAAAAGTACCCAATCGTTTCCAGCTCGTGCTGGCCGCGACCTACCGCGCGCGCATGCTGAGCCAGGGTCATGCGCCCAAGATCGACAGCAAGAACAAGCCCGGCGTGACCGCGCTGCGCGAGATCGCCGCCGGCGAAGTCGGCGTCGAGATGCTGCGTCGCGTGCCGATCTGAGCGCATCGGCACGGATCCAAGGGCGCCTTCGGGCGCCCTTTGTCGTTTCAGCGATGGCCCGTTGCGGCGCCCGGCACGCGCTTCCGCGCTAAAGTGGGCCTCATGGGCATTCGCTCGTTCGCCGCCGAACTGCTGCCGTCCGCGCTGCAGGGGTTTCAGCGTGTCACGACCGCCGCGCCGGCCGCGCCGAAACCGCAGGCCGCGTCGTTCGCCGCGTTGCTCGACAAGCTGGCCTACCTGGGCAAGCCCGAACTCAAGCTGATCCGCGAGGCCTACAAGTTCGCCGACGAGGCCCATCTGGGCCAGTTCCGCGCCAGCGGCGAGCCCTACATCACGCATCCCATCGCGGTGGCCGGCCTGGTGGCCGACTGGCGGCTCGATGCGCAGGCGGTGATGGCCGCGCTGATGCACGACGCGATGGAAGACTGCGGCATTACCAAGCCGGAGTTGATCGAGCGCTTCGGCGCGCCGACGGCCGACCTGGTGGACGGCCTCACCAAACTCGACAAGCTGCAGTTCTCGACCCGCGAAGAGGGTCAGGCCGAGTCGTTTCGCAAGATGCTGCTGGCGATGGCGCGCGACGTGCGCGTCATCCTGATCAAGCTGGCCGACCGGCTGCACAACATGCGCACCGTGCAGGCCATCGCGCCGGAGCGTCGCCAGCGCATGGCGCGCGAAACGCTGGAGATCTACGCGCCGATCGCGCATCGGCTCGGCCTGAATCAGACGTTTCGCGAGCTGCAGGAGCTGTCGTTCGCCTGTCTGCATCCGTGGCGACACGCGGCGCTGGAAAAAGCGCTGCAGCGTGCGCGCGGGCACCGACGCGACATCGTTGAACGCGTCGAGCAGGAGGTGCTGCGCGCGTTCGCCAGCGCCAAGATCAAGGTGCAGGTGGGCGGCCGCGAGAAGACGGTCTTCTCCATCTACCGCAAGATGCGCGAGAAGCACACCAGCTTCGCCCAGGTGAGCGACATCTTCGGCTTTCGCATCGTCGTCGGCACACTCAACGAGTGTTACCTCGCCCTCGGCGTGCTGCATCAGCTCTACAAGCCGGTGCCGGGCCGTTTCAAGGACTACATCGCGATCCCCAAGCTCAACGGCTACCAGTCGCTGCACACCACGCTGGTGAGCCCGCTGGGCACATCGGTGGAATTCCAGATCCGCACCGGCCCGATGCACGCGGTGGCCGAGGCGGGCATCGCGGCGCACTGGCTCTACAAGACCAAGGACAAGGACACCGACGAGGCGCAGCGGCTCGGCACGATGTGGCTGCAGTCGCTGCTCGACATCCAGGACGAGACGCGCGATGCCGCCGAGTTCCTCGAGCACGTCAAGATCGACCTCGTGCCCGACGCGGTCTACGTGTTCACGCCGCGCAGCAAGATCCTGTCGTTGCCGCGCGGCGCCACGCCGGTGGACTTTGCCTACGCGATCCACTCCGACGTCGGCGATCACACCGTGGCCGCGCGCGTAAACAACGAGCCGGTGGCGCTGCGCACCGAGCTGCGCTCCGGCGACGTGGTGGAGGTCGTCACCGCGCCGGGCGCCCGGCCCAACCCGGCCTGGCTCAATTTCGTGCGCACCGGCCGCGCGCGCTCCAAGATCCGCCATCACCTGAAGACGATGGAGCTGGAGGAGTCGCGCGCGCTGGGCGAGAAGCTGCTGGCGCAGGCGCTGCGCGCCGAAGGCCTGCAGTTGCCCGGTTATGGCGACGAGGATGCGGCCGGCAACGCCTTGTGGCAACAGTTGATCCGCTGGAGCGGCAACCGCACACGGGGCGAGTTGCTGACCGACATCGCCATCGGCAAGAAGATCGCGTCGATCGTCGCCAAGCGGCTGTCGCAGCTGATGGCCGAACAAGGCACGCGCCCCGACGCCGTGACGCTGACGCTGGGCCGCTACGCGCGCGACGACGCCGTGCCGTCGCACGGCCTGGTGGTGGTCGACGGCAGCGAGGGCGCCTCGCTGCAACTGGCCACCTGCTGCCGCCCGATCCCCGGCGACGCCATCGTCGGCTACCTCGGGCGCGGCGAGGCGCTGCTGGTGCACACCGCCGAGTGCCACGTGGCCAAGCGCCTGGCCGAGCGCGACCCGGAGCGTTGGATGGGCGTGGAATGGGCCGAGGAGCCCACCCGTGCTTTCGAGACCGCGGTCACGGTGCTGGTGCGCAACGGCAAGGGCGTGCTGGCGCAGGTGGCCAGCGCGGTCAGCGCCGCGCAGGCCGACATCACGCACATCGACATGGGCGAGGACCGGGCTTCCGAAACCACCGAGCTGCGGCTGCTGATCACCGTGCGCGACCGGCTGCACCTGGCCGACGCGCTGCGCACGATCCGCCGCTGCGCGGCCGTGCTGCGCGTATGGCGGATCAAGCCCTGAGCCGCTAGCCCGCGGGCGGCGCCGGGTACGCGACGTCGAGCACCTCGATCGACTCGACCCCACCCGGCGTGGACAGCTTGACCTCGTCGCCCTCGCGTGCCTTCAGCAGCGCCCGCGCGATCGGGGAGATCCAGCTCACCTCGCCGGCCAGGCTGTCGGCCTCGTCGATCCCCTTGATCGTGACCGTGCGCTGCTCGCCGCGCGCATTCGCATAGGTGACGGTGGCACCGAAGAACACCTGGTCGCTGCCGTGGTGCACCGACGGGTCGGCGACTTCGGCAATGTCGAGCCGTTTGGTCAGGAAGCGGATTCGGCGGTCGATTTCGCGCAGCCGCTTCTTGCCGTAGAGGTAGTCGCCGTTTTCCGAGCGGTCGCCGTTGGACGCGGCCCACGAGACCACCTCCACCACCTTGGGCCGTTCGGCGTCGATCAGGTGCAACAACTCGGCGCGCAGGCGCTGATAGCCCTGCACGGTGATGTAGTTCTTGCTGCCCGCGGGCAGAGGTGGCGCGGCGCCGTCGGTGTCATCGTCGTCGCCGGCATCATCGACTTCGCGGGTGAAGGCCTTGTTCATCGCACCGGGATGGTAGCCCCGGGCACAGACCGGTCGGCTACAAGCGCACGATCTCCACACGCCGGTTGCTGCCGGCGTACGGGTCGTTCCCGCGGCGCGGCACGCTGGAGGACATCCCCACGCTGTGCAGCGTGGCCGCATCGACACCGCGCTCCACCAGGTACAGCTTGATCGCATCGGCGCGCCGCTGCGTCAGCGAGCGGCGCGCTTCGGACGGGCCCGACGCATCGGTGTGCACCTCGATGCGCACGGCCGGGCTGCCGCTCTCGCGCAACGCGTCGGCCACCGCATCGAGCGGCCGCTGCAACTCCTGCGGCAACTCGGCCGAATCGAGCGCGAACGCTTCGGCGCCCAGCGTGTAGCGCATCGGCGCCTTGTCGGCCCCGCCGACGTCGACGGTCTGCAGCGCCGACAGCGTGCTGCCCGCCCGCAGGGCATCGGCCGCGCTGGCCGACAGCACCAGCGCGGCAAGGGACAACAGCGCCCAGGGCAGGAATTCGAGGCTTTGTCGCAAAAGAGCGCCTGCTGTGGCAAGAACGCCGGCCTCAGGGGCCGGCGGGTGGCTCGGGGGTGTGATCGATGTCACGATCCTATCGGCCGCCCGCCGGTGCACCCACCCCGGAGATGGGGGACGGGCGAACCCGCCGCCAGCCGGGCAGGCGGTCAGGCCGCTCGGTGAAGCGCGGCGAGAAAAATAGCGCCCTCCAGTTGAGATAAATGCCTCATGCCAATCGTTGCGCAGGCCGCAACAAAATACCGGTGCGCGAAAGCGCGGCGGCCGGCCTCCCTGGGGCTCTCAAGCCCCGTAGCGGATCTCCACGGTGAGCTGCTGCTGGGTCACCACGTAGGACTCGGTGAGGCCCAGCCGGTGGCACCCGACGCCAAACTGGTAGGAGTTGCCCGCCACCAGCTCGAACGTGACGGTGGAGTTCATCGGGACGATGGCGGCGCCTGGAGTGTTGAAGAAGATGGCGTTCCAGCCGTCGAGCGCGCCCTGCTTGTTCTGGATCGCAAAGTCGTACTGGCTTGCAGTGTCCACCGTGGCCACCCCCTGGAACGACACAAGCGCCTTGCCGTTGAAGGCCGCGATCCAAGGTGCGCCTTCGGCGACAACCTCGTCGCCATAGTTGTACGGGATGTGATCGCGCGCCGTGACGGTCACGCCCGTCGAGCCCCTCACCGATCGCACCGGCAGCCGCGCCTCGGGCGTGAGTTGCGGCACGTCGATGCCGGCCACGGCGGATAGCGGCCCCACGCGGATCGCCTCGAGCTCGACCCCCTCCGAGTAGAAGCTCGAGTCAAAGCTCAGCCGCAGGTTCGCCGGCGCCGCCAGCTCGCGCAGCACCGTGCCGTTGCGCAGGTAGCGCACCTTGTAGCCGTCGTAGCCCACCACCAGCACGTCAAGGCCCGGCACGTACGCCCCGAAAGACCCCCGGTCCGCGCCGCTTTCGTAGACCCTGATCACACCGCTGTCGATGTAAAGCGCGTAGTCGATCGACGCATAGCTGGCGTCCAGCGTCGGGTCCTGGTTCAGCCCGAACATCACAGCGCCGCCCGGGTTGGCCGCATCAGCCGGCACCAGCGCTGACACATACACGCCGCCCGCATACGCGTCGCGGCTGTACACCTGCTCGTTCCAGGCCGACCCCGTGCCCGGTTTCTTCTTCACGCGGTTGCCGCTCACCGACATGCCGCCCGAGGCCACCAGCCGGATGTCGCGCGTGGCCGCCAGGTCGCCCACGTAGCTGTAGTCGGCCAGCGTCTTCGGCGTCGCGCTCGAGCCGGTCACGACCAGCTTGCCCTGCGCCGCGATGCCAAACGCCACGTCGCACCAGGCGTTGGGGTCATCGCCAAACTCGCCCTGGTAAGCCTCGTACCCCTGACCCTCGCCACAGCCCGGGATGCCCACCAGCACATAGGCCGAGCGGGCCATGAACTGCGGCGAGCCGTACACCGCGCGCGATGCGCCGCAGCGGTACATCGCCGCGTCGAGTCCCGCGGTCAGCCGGTAGCTCATCGGCTCGTCGTATGAGCGCACCAGCACGATCCGGTCCGGCTGCAGCGCGTTGAGCAGCGCCGCCATCGAAGCCGCTGCGCCGCCGCCCGCGTAGACATCGAACGACACAGTGAACGCTGGCAGCTTGGTCGACCGGTCGAACACGTTCACCACGTAGCTGCGCGCCGCGCCCGAGATCAGGTTGCCGGCCTCGTCGTACAGCCCAGCCTCGGCCGGCGTCGAGCTGCCGGCCGAGTAGCCCCTGGCCAACGCGCGATACAGCAGCGGCCGGTCCTGCACGTCGGTCCACTGCTGTTGGCTGTTCAGGATCGCGCCCGCGCCCAGCAACTCGTTGAGCCCGGGCTCGCTGCCGTCCACCAGGTGCACCGCCGGCTTGCCGAACAGAAGCTGCGCGCCCACGCTCGCGTAGTACTGGTAGGCCCGCGTCGCCGCGCGCGTCACGCCGGCGTGCCAGTTGAAGTTCAGGCCCGCCGCCACCAGCGCGCCGTTGGCCATGTCGTACACGCCTGCGCCCGTGTGAGAAAGCCCCGTCTGCCCCGTCGGGAACACATAGCCCACCAGCAGGTACCAGCGCCCCGCCTGGAGCGCTTCGCCCACCGCAAAGTACGGGTTGTCGGCCAGGCCGCTCGTGTTCAGGTGGTCCACCACCGAGCCCACACCGCCGGGCCCGCCCATGCCCCAGAAGACGCGCGCCGTGCCGCTCAGCCGGTACACCGGAAGCGCAAAGCGGTACGTCTTGCCCGGCTCGATCGCGAGATCGTTCCCCGGCATAGGCGCATCGGTCCAGCCGCCGCTCTTCTCCGCGTTGGTGCCCGCCGTGGCGCGCCAAAGCGCCTCGGTGGCACCGCGCGGCCCCGTGGCCCACACGATCGCGTTGGCGTCGCCCGCGTCGTCCACGTTCTGGCCCCACGCGATCGCCGCGCCCGGCGCCCACCAGGTGGCGTCCATCAGGTTGTTGCCCAGCGCGGCCAGCTGCCCCGCGCCGCCCACCACGATCAGCGCCGCCAGCGGCGGGCTCGTGTTGCCCAGCGCGTTCTGCGATCGCACCTGCACGTCCAGGTTGCCCGCCGCCAAGCCGTCGATGTCCACGCTGTTCGCGCTCGCCGCCGGCATCTCGGTCCAGCCGCCGCCGTTCAGGCGCCAGCTCACCAGGTACAGCAGCCCGCGCGCCGGCTCCGGCCACGAGAGCGTCACGCGTGAGCGATAGAGCTGTCCTGTGCGATACACCGTTTCCGTGCTCGCAAGCGTCAGCGGCCGGGGCGGCACGAGTCCCAGACGGCTCACCGGCCGCTGGTCCAGCGTGAGCCCGAGCTCGATCGCGTCGTACTTGCTCGGGTTGTGCGCCATGCCGGTGATGCGGTAGCGGTTCGCGCCCTTCACCTCCTCCACCTTCAGGCAGCGCCAGGTCGTGGCCGCGATCGCATCGCTTTCCAGCACCCACACCGTCTGCGCCACCGGCACCGCCGAGAAGGGTGCGGACACCGTGATCACGCTCGTCTCGCCGGCCGGCGTGGTCACCGCGCGGGCCTCGGTCAGCAGCTTGTGCGCCGCCACCGGATCCGGCTGCAGCACGTTGATCGTGTAGCTCTCGCCCGCGGCCAGCGTCACCGGCGCATCCAGCGTCACCGTCGTCTCGGTGGCCGCGCGCACGCGGCCACCCAAGCGCTCGCCCTGCTCGTTGGGGTCGGCCACGCGGAACACCTTGCCCGGCGCCACCGCCACGCCGTCGGAGCCCACCTCGAACGACACCACCTCGCCTTCCATCTGCTCGCTGTGGCGTGCCCAGCGGCAAGCCCGCGCCGCCTGGCCACGGCTGGCGATGCCCAGCGGCCGCAGCTCCAGCGTGCGCAGCCCGTAGCGCGCCACCAGTGCCTCGTCCACGTAGATCTCCGGCACCGCCTGGCCGAACAGGCCGATGTCGTTCCACCAGCAGACGAACATCGAGTGCTGCGTCTTCTCGCTGGTGTCGCTGTAGGTGAACACGCCCTCGTGCACGTTGGCCGGCGTGAACAGGTGCACCGGGTCGCTCGGCGCGTCCTGCGCGTAGGTCACGCCGCCCGCGCTCCAGAAGCACATGCCGCGGAAGATCGCGCACAGGTCCTGCAGCACCTGGTACGCCTCGGCCTGCACCTCGAGGTTCAGGTTGCAGGTGAAGCGCGGCTCCATGCCGCCGCGGCCGTCGGGCACCAGCTGGTCGCAGTACTGCGCAATCGCGTACAGCGTCCACTTGTCCTGCAGCGCCTTGGGCACGAACTGCCCGAGGCCGTAGCGGTCGTGCGTGGCCACGTCGTACACCACCCAAGGCGGCGTGCTCGTCCAGCCCGGCTTGAACGTGCCGTTCCACGCCCCGCTGTAGGCGCGCGTGATCGGGTCGTAGTTCGCCGGGATGTCCACCACCTGGCCGAGCCAGTCGAACGCCACGGTCGGGATGCGCCCGAAGTTGGCCGCGTTCACGCGCAGCCAGGCCACGGCGCTGTTCGGGTAGCGCAGCTTGATCGACGAGATCTCGGTGTAGCTCTGCCACGAAAAGCGGTTCTGCTCGCGCGCGCTCACCGGGTCGGCCACCGTGCGCCGCACCCGCACGTCCCACGGCGGGGCGCCGGTCAGCTGGATCTTCACCGCCTTGGAGTACAGGCTCGTCGTCTTGCCCGCCACCACCTCGCGGTGCCGCTCCACGTAGCCGCCGCCGTTGCTCTGGATCTCCACCGCGAACTCGAAGCTGCTGCCGTTCAAGTCGCCCGTCACGTCGTCCTGCAGCGTCAGCTGAGGCACCCCGATCGTCACGCGCACGTGGTCCACCGTCGCGTCGGAGATCGTGCGCACCACCGGCGTCGCAAAGTCCACCTGCAGGCCCACCGCCACCTCGTTCTGCACCGCATCCAGGCCGCTCATCGCCGCCTGGCCCTGCGTGCCCGTCACATAGGCGAACTGCACGCTCTCGAAGTTGCGCGAGCTGTCGGCGTTCTCGATCGGCACCTTGTCCAGGTACACGCTCTTAAGGCCGTTCACCAGCCCTTGCGCCTCGCCCTCGGAGACCAGCATCACCACGTCCACGATCTGCGTGCTGCGCAGCGTGTCGCTGGCCTCCTGCGGCGAGCGGCCGCCGCCTTTCTTGGCGCCGCGCGGAGGTGCCAGCGTGAGTGCGTGAGAGTGGCTCATCACCAGTCGCCTGTCGGCCCGCCGCCTTCGCCGCCGCCGGCGCCCTCGGGCTCCCAAGGCGGCAGCGGCTGCGGCGGCATCGGCGCCGGCGGCGCCGCCACCACCAGCTGCTCGGTCGTGATGCCGCTGGAGATCACCGCGCCGCCGCACACCACGCGCCCGTAGCGCAGCGGCACCGGCAGCCCTTGCTGCGTGGTGTTCACCGGCCCGTCGAAGTGATAGCTCGGCAGGTTCTCCGGCCGCGGGCTCGTGCGCTGCTGCCGCGCGCCCAGCGCCTGCACCACGCCGCCCAGAGCCAGCGCCATGCCGAGCTGTGTGCCGTATGTGGAGATGGCCGCGGCCGCGCCGATCGCGCCCGTCGAGCCATACACATAGCCAGCCAGGTACGGCGCGAACCACCAGATCAACACCCCCACGATCACCTGCAGCACCCCCTGGCGCTTGGCGCCGGCCACCGCCGGCACCACGCAGATCGGCTCGCGCGTGCTCACCGGCGCGTCCAGCTGGTGCGCCCCGATGTCATTGCCCGGCCGGCGCTGGCCCACGAACACGTGCACCCCCGCCTCGTGCGCCAGCACCGCCTGCGCAAAGCCAGGCTGCACCACGCCCAGCGCATGCATCGCCTCGCGCGCGCTGGCCACCGCCAGGTGGTGCACGCGCCCGAAGCGCCGCCCCAGGTGCCCGTACAGGCGGACCTCGGTGAGCGCGGCTGTGCTCATGCAGGCGCCCGCAGCATCTTCTGGTGGCGCAGCACCGCCGTGCAGCGCTGCAGCCAATAGCCGCCCCACGGGTCGTGGCAGCTCAGCCGGCCGTAGAGGTGGTGGATGATCGAGTCCACCCCGTGCACCGGCCCCACGAACACCGCCGCGTGGTTCTCCACGCGCGCGGCCACCTGCATCAGCAGCACGTCGTGCAGCCGCACCTCGGCCGCGCCGTCGGCACGGCCTGCCGGGCGCCCCACCTCCACGAAGCCGGCCTGCGCAAAGCCCTTGCGGTACAGGTCCTCGCCGCGCTCCCACCAGCCGTCCTCGCGCTCGAAGTCAGGCAGCGTGATCGAGCAACGCTCCCGGTAGTAGTCGCGGATCAGGCTGTAGCAGTCCACCACCCCGTGGTGAAACTGCCGCCCCAGCAGCGCCAGCGGCGCCTGCGGCCACAGCGTGCTCCAGGCGGTGCCCGGCACCTGCAAGATGAACCACGGCAGCCCGCTGGCGTGGCACTGCGCGCGGTCGGCGTCGCTGGGGTGCGCATCGTCGTCCGGGTGGCTGTGCACCACCGCCACCACGCGGCCGGCGTCCTCAGCCGCCGCCCAGTCCTGCGGGTGGATGCGGAACGCGTCGCCGGCCTCGCCCTCGGGCACCGTGCTGCGGCAGCGGTGATAGGCCAGCGCGCCGCGGCCGTCGCGCACCAGCACGCCGCAGGCCTCGCGCGGGTAGCACTTCAGCGCGTGCTCGAGCACGCTGTGGTACAGCCGAACGAAGCCCGGCACCACGCCCTCGAACGGCGCGTTCGTCTCGCGTACTACACGGGTCACCTGCGCCCCTCGTGCTCAAAGCTGTAGTGGTTGCCGTCGCCGAAGCGCCCGCCCCATGCCGCGCCCGCGAAGTGCTGCTCCCACCACTCGCCCAGCGGCCGGTGGTCCTCGGTGTCCTCGAGCCACACGCCGCCGCGAAACAGGTTCAGGTCCACCGCCAGGCGGTCGCAATGCAGGCTGCGGCGGATGCCCAGCCGCGCCTTGGCCAGGCGCGTGGCCTCCCACTCGCTGCGCCAGGCTTCGCCCCAGGTCACCTCGTAGCCGCGCCGCGTGGCCTCCTGTACCAGCTCGGCCACCGCACGCGCAAAACGGCTTTGCTTCTGCCGCAAGGTTTCACGGATCTCAGACATTGCGCACCACTCCCGCTCCGGGGAAGCCCCCGAAGCTCAGCTCGTTGTTGGGCCACTGCCGCAGCCGGCAGCTCGAGAGCCGGTGGCCGCACTTGTCCTCGCCCAGCAGCGCGGTGGGCGAGTCGTCCTCCTTGGCCACCGGCGCGCCCGTGTAGCCGCAGTCCGGCCCGCGGTAGATCCACGGGCAGAAGCCGTGCACGATCTGCCGGCGCGGCAGCATCACGCCGGCCACGTCCATCGGGCTGGCCAGCTCGAACACCGCCAGCGCGCGGTCGCGCTGCGACTGGCGGTCCACTTGGTACACGTCGTCCGGGTAGTGCGCCAGCGGGTCCGCGCTCGGGTTCACCCCGCCCTCGAAGTTCACCGCGTCCAGGTACTTCGCCAGCGTGCGCCGGCGCGTCAGCCTGGCGCCCTTCAGGCCCTTGTACTGGCGCACCAGCACGCCGATCAGGCCAAACACGTTGGCCACGCGCAGCGTCGGCCGCGGCATCGGCCCCTGCGCGGCAAGCTCGAACCCGTCGCACTCGATCGGGAACGGCTCGTACGTCAGCCCCTGCCACACCACCGAGCCGCCGAGCCCGTTGCGCCCCGCGTGAAAGCGCAGCACCTCGCCGCCCAGCATCGTGGCGTCCAGCTCGTAGAGCTCGATCACCGCGCCGTGCTCGAGCCGCGCCAGGTTGAGCGCCAGGTGCGCGTACTGCGGCCCCGGGTCGCCCTGTGAGGCCAGCGTGCCTGCGCCCCCCGCCTGGCCCGCCGCCGCGCCGGCCAGCGTCTTCTCGCCGGGCAGTGCCGCGCTCGCGCTCGCAGTGCCCGCGGCCCCGCCGGCCAGCGGCTTGCCAACGTTCAGCGCCGCGGCGGCGGCCGCGGCCGCGGCCGCGTCGCCATCCAGCGGCACCGCGCCGGCTTCGTCGTTCAGCAGCAGGAACCGCGCCAGGCTCATGCGTGGCCTTAAGGCTCGAAGCGCTGCTCGAACCGCACCTGGATGTCCACTTCGCCGATCGCGTTGGCCAGCGTGCGCCGGAACGACGTGCAGCGGAACTTCAGCGCCACCGTCTGCCGCGGCGGCACCCAGTCGAACAGCGTGCGGCCCAGGCCCGGGCGCAGGAACGCCTCGATCTCGTCGGCAATCGCCTCGTCGATGCCGTTGAACGGCACGTCCCACACCTGCGCCACCGGGTTCAGCCCCGCGTCGGCGCGCTGCTCGTAGCCGTCGCCGAAGCGCGTGGCCACGACCGCGGCCTGCAGCTCCATCGTCGCGCCGGGGCTCTCGGCCCAGATGAAGTCGGCCATGTCAGTCGGCGCTGGGCCGCTCCCGAGCCGACTGAGCGCCCCCTCGGGGGGCAGCGAACGAAGTGAGCGTGGGGGTCAACATGGTCAGCGTTGACCTTGCGAGAACAGCCCGCCGGGCCGCATCTGCTTGATCGCCCAGCGGCTCATCGCCTCTTCCTGCACGCGCGCCAGGTCATCGAGCGCCGCGCTTGCGCCGTCGGCTCCGCCCTGTGCCGCGTCGCCGGTGATAGTCATGTTGTTGGTGATCTGCACACCACCCAGGCTGCGCTGCAGCGCGCGCTCCTGCTGCTCGGTGCGGATCGTCTCGCCCACACGCGCCACGATCGGCCGCTCGCCCGGCATCAGCCCGGGCACCACGCCGCCGCCATGAAAGCGCGGCGCCAGCGTGAAGGCCGCGGCCGGCACCGCGCGGCGCATGCCGCCCGGCGCGCCCACCACGCCGCCCGAGTGAAAGAAGCTCGCGATGAACGAGCCCGCGGTGGACAGCAGCGAGCCGAAGCCGCCGCTGGCCGCCGCGTCAGCGAACTGCTTGACCAGCGCCTCGGCCAGCTTGCGGTTCAGCACGTCGAGCATCGCCTTGGCGAAGCCGCCCACCATGTCCAGCAGCGCGTCCTTGCCGCGCTTGGCGCCGGTTTCGATGTCAGTGAGTGCCGTGGCCAGGCCGCTCACCGCGGCGCCGCGCGCGGTCTTCTCGATCTCGGTGCGCAACTCGCGGTAGCCCTGCGCGGTCAGCGCCACCTGCGCCGCAGTGTTCTGCTCCGCGGGCGTCTGCGCACTGCTGCTGAGCAGCGCGCGGATGCGCTCGAGCTGGGTGATAGACGTTTCGCGTGCAGCGATCTTGCGGCGCTCGGCCTCCTCGGTGGTGATCAGACCCTGCTCCACGGCCTGGTCGATCTGCTGCTCGGCGGTGGCCAGTGCAACGGCTAGCTCGTTGAACTGCTGCACCAGCGAGTCGAAGCGCGCGCGCCGCGTGTCCTCGGCGATCGCCTTCGTTGCCTGCGCGGTGAGTTGGTCGAGCTGCTTCTGCAGTTCGGCGCGCTCGCCGGGCGTCAGCGTGGGCGAGACGATCTTGGCCTTCAGCTCGATCTGCGCGTCTTCGAACACGCGCTTCGTCTCCGCCACCGCGGCATCGGCCTCGAGCCGAGCGCGCTCCACCGGGTCCGCTTCACCCTCGGCTGCGCGCACCGCGTTGCGCTGCGCAAAGCGGCGCACCTGTTCCTCCGCGCGCAGCCACACCGCGGCCCACTCGGTCGCTTTCGTGCGCGCCTCTGCCAGCGCATCGGCGTCGGCCTTCTCGCGCCGCTGCGCGGCCGCCGTGGTGGCGCGCGACTGTGCGTCGATGATCTGCGCGTCCAGTTGCGCCAGCCGGGCCGCCTGCGCCAGGCGGTCCTCAGGCTTCGTGCCCGGATCGCGCGCCGCTTCGGTCTCGCGCTGCTTGCGCAGGTTGTCCGCCTGCGCCTGCAGCCGCCGCACCTCGATCTCGGCCAGCTTATCCTGGTACGCGCGCTCGTCGAGCAGTCCGCGCGCGTGGTCGCTCTGCACGGCATCGCGCTCGCGATCCAGCCGCGCCTGCAACTGCGCCAGGCGCTTGGCGGCATCGGCGTTGGCCTGCTGCGCCTGTGCGCTCTGAAAACCCGCCTCCAGCCGGCGCTTCTCTTCCTGCTCGCGCGCCAGCGCCTCCGCGGTGCCGGACGCATTGCCCTGCTCGCGCTCCAATCGCTTGAACGCGTCCTGCAGCGCCGCGCGCGCGCGCTCGATCTCGGCGTTGCTCTGCGCCTGCTGGCGCTGCGTCAGCGGCGCAGTCGCACGCTCGCGCAGCTCCAGCAGCGTCTGCAGTCGCCCCTGCAGCCGCTGGAACTCCTGCTCCGCCGTGTTGTCGCGGCCGATGCTCTTGAGCGCCTCCCACACGCCGCTCACCGCCAGGCCCACCGCGCGCCAGGCACGCTCCAGCACGCCCAGCGCCGGCTCGTGCCGCTGCTTGGCTGCGTCGGCCAGCGCGTCGCTCGCCACGCGCACCGCCTCCTGCGTGCGCCCCAGGCTCTCGAGCTGGCGGATCTGCCGGAGCTGCGCGGCCGTGAGGAAGTTCAGCGCGCGGTCGTACTTGGTGGCCCACGCCGTCACGCCGTCGGCCATTGCCGCATAGTCGCTCACCGCCTCGGCGCGCGAGCGCCCGGTGAGCTTGGCGAACGCATCCACGCCGCGCGCCGCGCTGTCCAGGCTCGTGCTGGTAAAGCGCCCGGTGGCGATCAGCTCGGTCAGCGTGGCACGCACGTCGCCGCGGCTTTGCTTCGTGCTCTCGGCGATGCGCGTGGTCATCGCCTCCACCTGGCCCGCCGTCACGCCGGCCGCGTTGCCGGTGAAGGCGATCGCACGGCCCAGCTCGCGGCTCTCCTGTGCGCCCTGGAACGCCGCCAGCGCGAACGTGGCCGCCACCCCCAGCACGCCGCCGATCGCCACGCGCAGCGGCGTGAACACGCTCAGCAGCGCCTTGCCCGCATTGCTCCACGAGCCCATCACGTCGCGGATCTGCGGCCCTTGCTGCACCAGCACCGTCAGCGGGCTGGTGCCCGATGCGAGCTGCGTGAAGATGTCGTTGAGCTGCGGCACCAGCAGCGCGGCCTGGCGTTGCGTGCGCTGCAAGGCCTTTGCGGCCGCGTCGGCGTCGTCCTTCAGCTTGGGCAGGCCCCTGGGCACAACCGGCGTCTGGCCCAGCTTCCTCGCGTTGGCCGCCGCCTCGTCGAGCTTCCTGCGCAGCAGGTCGGCCACGTTGGCCGGCCCGGCGCTCGCGTTGCCCGCGGCCTGGCCCAGGCCCTGCAGCTCGGTCTTGATCTGCCGCACGCCGGCGGCCGCCTGCGCCGTGTCGGCGCGGATGCGCAGGTGGGCTTCGAGCTGCGTGGCCACGGCGCGTTCAGTCCCTGTCTTCCAGCCCGTCGAGGTAGCGCGTCACCGCCTTGCCGTCGGCTGCCTGCGCCACGCGTGCGCCGATCACCTGCGCGCGGTGCGCGTCGCGTTCAGCGCGATCGATCGCCTTGAGAAACCACCGCGTCTGCGCAGGCGTGTAGTGCATCACCTCGCTCCACCGGTGCCCCGCGCCGATCAGGCGCTGGAAGTCGTCTGCGATGCCGCGTCGGCCGCGGCCAGCTTGCCCAACAGCAGCCCCACGCTGGCGCCTGCTCGCTCCATCAGCAGCGGCAGGCTGCGCACGAAAAAATCGGCGTTGATCTCCAGCAGGCCCACCACCAGCTCGCACAGCGCCGCCGGCGGCAGCTCGCGGATCTCGCCTTCGGGCAGCGCGCTGGCCAGCGCCGCGAAGCGCGCGATCTCGTCGCGGCTCGAGGCCAGCATCTGCATCCAGCGCGCCGCCTGTTCGGCGCGGCTCTCGCCGGCGGCGCCCAGTGCATCCGGCAGCGTGGCCAGCAGCGGAATGATCGGCTCGAGTGCCAGCGTGGCCTGGTACCAGCCCATCGGCCGCACGGGCAGCTTGAGCGTGCCCACCGGCAGCTCCACCGGGGCGGCCATCAGCTCGCGCAGGCTGGGGCCGCCCGCGCCCTCACTGCCTGCCGTCATGGTCAGGCCCGAGTGATGCTGAAGAACTGCCCGCCAGCCGCGCTCTGCAGCCGCGTGAGGTCGGCCAGCATGCTGCCGTTGAGCTCGAAGTCGGCGAAGTCGTCGCCGATCAGGTTGAACTCGCGCGCCGGCGAGAGGCGCGAGCGGAACACGTCCACGATCACGCGCGAGCCGTCGTCGGTGTTGATGCCGTTCAGCCGGACGTACACCTCCGGCGAGACGGTCTTGAACGCGCCCACCACCGTGCGCTGCCCCGGCGTGAAGTCCGCGGTGAGCGGCATCACGAACGGCCCGCCGGTCGTCAGGTTCAGGATGTCGATCGAGCCGGCAAAGGCGTCGAGCGAGTAGTTCGTGTCCAGCGTCAGCGTCTTGGGCGACCCCGTGCTGTCCTTGATCGTCACCGCGCTCAGGTTGTGCCCCGGAATGATCAGCGTGTCGCCCACCTTGGCCGGGTTGCCCACCGTCGCGGCCAGCGCCACGTTGGTCTGCGGCGAGCCCGCGGCCACCGTCGTCTTGGCGCCGATCAGCGCCAGCGCGGCGTTGTCGTCGGAGAACTCGTCGAACACGATCTGCACCGTGCCCTGGCGCGTGCGCGTGGCGCGGCGCAGCGGCAGCCGGTTGCCCGAGTAGCTTTCGTTGCGCTCGATCGAGTCCTCTTCCATGCCGAGCTTGAACACGCTCGCGTTGCCGATCCAGCGGCTGATGTCGGGCAAGCCCGATGCCAGCCGCAGGCCCACGAACACCTTGCCTTGCCCCAGGAAACCGCTCATCGCCTCACCTCTAGAGTGACAGGTTGATCTCGAAGGCGAGCGGGTACAGACCGCTGGCCGCTTGATAGTCCGGCGCCGGCCCCTGCGTGCGCAGCAACGGCCTGAAAGCGCCCTCCGGCGTCCAGCCCGCAAGCGCCTTGTGCACGGCGGAAAGCAGCGGCCCCGCGCGCGTGCTGCGCGCCGCCTTGTTGGCCACGCTCGCGTTGCGCACGCGCAGCCACACGATCCAGCGCTGGAACACGCGCTGGCTCTCGCCGCCGCGCGCACGCGAGGCCTCGCCGCCGGCAAAGCTGTCGCCGCCCCACATCACGTAGAGCACCAGCTCGCGCAGGTCCTGCGCGTCGCGCGCCTGCGCCATGTGCTCCACACCCTCCACGGGCACGTTCTCGCCGATCTGCGCCCGCAGGCGCTGCTCGATCAGCGGGCCGATGAACAGGTAGTCCGCGGCTGCGGCGGCGTTGCTCATGCACGCACCTCATGCAGCCTCACGACCCCAGTCCTTCGCCCCTTGCTCGAAAAGCACCGACCCGGCGCCCGCTTGCGCCGGCGCCTGGTCGGGTGAAGTCAAGGAGACATTGCCCGCCGCGACTGCTCGCAGGTAGTCGCGCACGGCCTTCGCGTCGGCCTGGTCCACCTCGGTGGCCGCAGGCCCCAGCAGCAGGTAGTACGCCAGCCGCCGGCACATCAGCTTGATCACCGGCGGCGGGCTGGCCAGCGGCACGCTCATGCGCCCCGCCAGGTAGCCGTCGATCTCGGCCGACGCATCGTCGAGCTTGGCGTCGAGCACCGCGCCCTGCAGCTCGCCCGTCATCGGCTGGCCGATGTCGGTGAGCGCCACCAGCTTCGGCATGCCGTAGCTGGCGATCATCTCGGCTTGGGTGGCGTAGGGCATGGTGCGTTGAAAGTGCCGGGGGCTACCTACACCATCCGCGCTATGAAGCCCCCGGCAGGAAGTTCACGCTTGAGTCCGTCTGTGGGCTCCCCCAGCGCGTGGCAGACAACTACGCTGGGATCAGTGCCCCATCGCTGGGGTGGTATCTCAGACCGCGGCGGGCGCCTCCGGCGCCATCGGCTGGATCACGTTGGCCGCCAGCAGCGGCTGTGCGTCGCGCTCGGGCAGCGACACCGTGTCGCCCACGCCGTAGCGCTCGCCGTCGTGCTCCAGGTTGCCGATCACGCGGTACTCCTGGGTCGCCTCGCCGTCGTTTCTCTTGGCTCTTACCATCTCGCTTGCCCCCTTTGCAGTTGCCGTTGCAGTTGCCGTCTTGCTCGTCGTGTCGTCGCTGTATCGCGTCGATCACGCCACCGCGTTCTGGAACCAGTAGCCCAAATCGGTGGCGGTCACCAGCTCCTTCACGCGCTCGCCCACGCGCACCTGCTCGCCGCCGGTGAGGCCGCGCTTCTGGTCGGGCATCGAGCCGCTGATCTTGTCGCCCCAGGCCGCGGTGAAGCCGAACGTCACGCCCGCCTGCGGGCCGGCCGCGCGGTCGCGGTAGAGGAACGCCGCGTGCTTGCCCCACACGCGCGCCGTGGTCACCGTCTGGCCTTTCTTGGCCGTGTTCATGAACCCCGCGCCCACGTACACCGCGGAGAGCTCGAAGAAGTCGGCGAACTCCTGGCGGCTCACCATGCCCGCGCCCTGCGCCGTGCCCTTGATGGCCTGCACCAGCTTCGGGTGGCGCCGCGTCTTGGTCCACGCCGCCTGGCCGAACACCGCGATGTTGGGCCGGTAGATCGGAATGTCGAGCGCGTCGCCGATCGCGCTCACCGGGTTGGCGTTCGCCTCGTCGCTCCACTGGCCCGTGCCGGAGAGCGTCACCTGGTTGCCGGCCACGTAGCTGTTCGTGTTGAACACCAGGTTGGCCGCGCGGATCTCGCGCCCCAGGTTGATCAGGTTGGTCAGGTAGGCCACCGCCATGCCGCGCGGGTCCACGCCCTGGTTGTCGGCCTCGATGTCCTCGTTGGGCACGAAGTCGTCCAGGCCGTAGTCCACCACCTTGTCCTGCACCTCGGTGGCGTTGAACTCCACCTCCGCGGGGTAGCTCTTGCGGCCCACCTTGAGATCGGGCACCGTGAAGCCCTGGCCCAGGTCGTACTTGAGGTACTTGAACTCCTGCGCCACCGGCGTGCGCGGCAACACGTCGTCGGCGATCAGCGCCACGTCGGGGTTGCGGTACGCGATCGCGATCGCGGTGAGCTTGGGGTCGATCGGGAACGGGCGGGTTGCCATTGAGCTGCTCTCCTTCGTTGCTTCGGGTGTGGCGCTGTCGGGTCGATCAGCCCTGCTTCATGCCCAGCGCCACGATCACGCGGGCGATGTCGCCGTTCACGGCGCTGGCGAACGCAATGCCGCCCAGCCGGTTGTTGGAGCCCGCCGCCGGCGCACTCGCCACGGCCTGGCCGCTGGCGTCGCTGGTCACCTCGCCGCCGCGCGTCACCGCGCCGCCGAACTTCACCTCCGCCAGGCCGCCGAGCACGACGTCCACGCGGTCGTTGGCGACGGCGCCCACCGAGCCGAAGCCCTCGTACACGCCGATGATCGAGTCGGTGGCCGCGGCGGCCTGCACGACGAACTCGTCCGTCGAGCCGAACTTGACGAAGCGGTTGGGCGAGATCGCGCCTTCGGCGATCAGCTGCTTGGTGAGGGTCTGGTTCGACATCGCGTGCTGCTCCGTGAAAGGTGGGGTGGTTGATCGCGCGGCGCGTCAGCTCTTCAGCGCGGCCACGTGCGCCACCGCCTGCGCGGTGGTCACCTCGATGCCGCCCTTGAGCTGCTCGGCCTGGTAGGCGCGGGCGCGCTGCGCCAGATCCTTGGCCTGCGCCTCGGGCGTGGCGCCGCCATTGCCTTCGGCACCGCGCTCGGCGCCGCCGCTCTGGCCCTCCAGGCCCGGGATCGGCTTGAGCCCCTGCAGGTGGCCCTTCAGCCACGCGAGCTGCGTCTTGCCGATGGTGGCCAAGCTCTCGCGCTGTGCCGGCGTGATCTTGTGCTGCGCGATCGCGTCGTCGAGCAGCACCTGCAGTTCGCGCTCGGTCTCGCGCGTCTTCAGCGCAACCACCTCCGCCTGCAGCATCGCGAGCTGCGTGCGCGCATCGTCGCCGCTGCCCTTCATCGTGGCGATCGCCGCCAGCGCGGTGGCCTGGTCCACATCGCGCTGCAAACCGAGCGCGTCGATCATCGCGTCGCGGCTGCGGCGCAGTGCGCTGATCGCCGCCAGCGCCGTGGTCTGGTCCACGCTGGGCTGCAGGCCGAGCGCGCCGGCCAGCGCCTCGGCCATCTTGGTCTTGTTCGGCGCGGCCGACAGCGTGGTCACGGCGGTCAGCGCGGTGGCCTCGGGCGTGTCGGCCGGCAGGCCGAGCGCGGCGATCAGAGACGCGAGCAGAGTCATGGAGGCTTTCTCCTCTTGAAGAGACGAAAACTGCGTTGCGAGCTGCGCCACCACGGGCTCCATGCCCAGCAGCGCGGGGTGGTTCACGAGCGCGGCCAGCTGCACGCTGGTGACGGTGCCGTCCTCGTCGAAGGTGATCACCGGGCTGATGTAGCGGTACTCGCCGGCGTCGATGCGTGCCTTGGCGGCGGCGGTCCACTCGACGTTGGCGAACAGGCCTTCGCCCGGCCGCCAGGCAGCGCCGCGGATCCAGCCGGCCGCAGGCGCGGCCTGGCCGTTGCTCTTGGCCAGCAGCGTCTGGTGCTCGTAGTCGATCACCACCGGCGTGATCGCGGCGGTGGCGGAGAGCGTGGCGGCGATGCGCCGACCCTGCTCGTCCGTCACACGCCAGCGCTTGCCCGGCCCGGGGCGGCCATCTCTCGCCGCGAACTCGCCCGCGGGCAGCAGCTGCGCCTCACCGTTCGCGGCGAGCGCGAAGGTGGAAGCCAGCAGGGCGGCGAACAAGCGCATGGGCCGGCACTTTGCGTCGCGCGTGCAGGCTCACATAGCCATCGCGTTTTATCGAGTGCCAGCGCGCGCGGTGGTGGGGTCGCCCGTTGAATTCGTGACGCAATCAAGACGGGGCCGAACGATCGTTCGGCGGAGAGACGCGCCGCTCAGAGCAGCGTCTGCAGGTACGCGTTCACCTCGTCGAGCAGGTCCTCGCGGTCCTGCGCGCCGAGCGTGCCGGCGATCGGATCGTCGGCCAGCAGCGAGCGCCGCGGCAGCCCGCGCCGCGTGCCGGTCTCGTGGTACGCGGCGATCACCTCGCTGAAGCCTACGTCGACGTAGCCGTCGCCCACGTTGTGCGTGAGGCTGTCGCGCATGTGGCGCGTGCGCTGCAGCAGGCTGCCCGGGATGTTGCCGTCGTACTTCTTCAGGTAGCGCCGTACCGTGCTCGGCGCCAGCGGCAGCCAGGCCGCGCCGCCGGGGTCGGTCTTGGTGTCGAAGCGCTGCTGCACGTTGAGCTGCAGCACGCCGCCCATGCGCTCCAGCAGCTCGCGCGGGTTCTCCAGCCGCGCCGCAGCGTCATCGAGCCGCTGCTGCAGCTCGCGCTCGTCGAGCTCGATGGTGAAGCGGTCGGTCACGGCGTGCAGCCTTCGGGCGCGCGCAGCCAGGGTTTGCGCAGTTCCGGGTCGGCGTGCGGCTTGCCGAACAGCCGCACGCCCTGGTAGACCCACCACGCGCGCAAGCGCCACATGCCGTCCTCGATGCACAGCCGGCGCAGCGCCTGGTCGGCCGGCGCGCGGTGCAGCGCCTCCTCGAGCACGCCGTCGCGCATGAGCTGGTACAGCGCGTCGTGCACCAGCGAGCCGCGCATGAAGCTCGGCGTGTCGATCGCCGGGCCCGACGGGCCGTCCCATGCATAGCCGGCTCGGATCAGCAGCCAGCCGTCGCCGGAAAGCTCCAGCCACGGCTGCAGCGCCACGTCGCGCTCCAGCCGCAGCTCCCACAGCTCCACCCGGCAGTCCGCCCGGAGCTGGTACTCGTAGCCGTCGCTGTAGGCGATGCAGCTCACCGCGCCGGCGCTCCGCTCGGTATCATGGCCGCGCTGCCTGTGGCGTCCCGGAAAGTCGCGACGGGGCGGGCGGCCGGCAAGGCATCGCGCCCTCTGCCGGTTGTCGTATGCCGGACATACTCGAGCGCACCGGCCGGGCAGCCACTCCTCACAAGCGACCCCAGATCAGCTCGTAGCGCGCGGCATCGGTGAGCGCCGTGCGATCCACCAGGCTGATCGTGCGCGCCAGGTTCAGCGGCAGCGCCATCTTCTTGCCCGCCACGCGCCGCGCGGCCTGGTAGTCCAGCAGCACCACCAGCTTGGCCGCCTTGCCGTCGGTGCCGCCCAGGTCGATCACGTACACCAGCGCTGGCGGCTTGGCGCCTTTCTCGAGCAGCAAGGCGCTTGCGCGCACCAGCAGCTCGGGCAGCCGCATCAGCGTGGCGAGATCGACCGCGCGGCCGCCGGCGATCTTGCTCGAGCGCAGCGTGTGCAGCAGATCCTGGTCGCGCACGGCGATCGCGGCGCTGGCCGGCTCCACCTCGCGCAGTGCCATCGCGCGCACGGCCGCCGGTGCGATCGCGCCCACGTACTGCATCTCGCCGCGCGCCTGGCCGGCGGCGATCACGCGCGTGGCCCAGTCGCCGAAACGGCCGGTGGCCTGCGCCACCATCGCCTGGTGGTCCGCCGTGGCTTGCGCCACCACCGATGCGCCGGCCAGCGGCGAGGAGCGCGCGGCCTTGTCGAGCATCGCATCGAAGAACGCGGCGTCGCGCTGCTGGCCCGGGTTGTACGCAAAACCGGGGTCGATGCCGTGCGGCACCGGCGCGATCTGCCCGGTGCGCGGGTTCACGTAGGTGATCCAGCGCGTCTCCGGCGCCACCGTCTTCACCGGCAGGCCCTTCGCGCGCATCCGATCGATGCCCCGCTCGTCGATCCCAAAGGCGGTGCAGCGGCAGCGCCAGCCGTTGGGCGGGTAGTGCGTGTGCCACCACTCGTGGTCCACCGGAAGCACCACGCCGTCCCAGGGCCGGTGGCTGGCGCGCACGCGCTCGTCGCGCATGGTGCGGTACATGATGAACGGGAAGCGCGCCTTGGCCCGCTCGATCCCCGCCCAGCGGCCGGCGGCCTGGCTCTGGCGCAGGTTCACGTCGAAGATCAGGCCCAGGCGCCGGCGGTCGAAGCGCGCAAGGCGCGTGTCGCCGCTCTCGGGGTCTGTGACCTTCACGTCGCCCCAGAAGCCCGCACCCACCAGGCGCGGCATCATCTCCTTCGCAAACTGCTCGAAGCGCTGGCCCTCGGCAAGCGCCACCTGCAGCTGCTGCTGGAACAGCTGCAACACGTCCAGCCGCATCACGCCGGCCACCGCGAAGGCGCGCGCGTGCTCTTCCTGGAACACGTCCTGCCAGCGAAAGCTCGGCTCCAGCAGCGCACGCCGCTGGAACGCGGCGATCGCGTCGCGCGGCTCGAGCACGCCGAGCTTGAAGCCCGGCGGCAGCGCAGTGAGCGGCATCTGGTCAGGCGGCGCCGGGCCGCCCCAAGCCGACTGCGCCCCCTCGGGGGGCAGCGAGCGAAGTGAGCGTGGGGGCCATGCTGTTTCAGGCCGCGCGCACGGCCGGCGCCGCGGCCACGGGCTGCGTCTCGGGCCAGAACGCCACGATGGCGCCGCGCCGATGCGGCTGCTCGCCGAGCCAGGCCATCGCCAGGTCGCGGTTGTCGAACAGCATCACCGAGCTGTACAGCAGCGGCATGCCCATGTCGGGCAACACCGTCAAGTTCACCGCGATCGCGCCGTCGCGCGTGTCGCGGCTGCTCCAGGCGCGCGTGATCACCGCGGCCTGCTCGTCGCTGCCGTTGCTCATCACGCCGAGCACGCGCACCATCCTTCCCTGGGTCGGGATCATTGGTCGTCCTCCTGTGGTGGGTCCAGATCGAGTTGCGCCTCGCCGGCCAGGCGCGCAACGAACGCGGCGCGCGCCAGCTGCTCGGCGAGCGGCTTGCCGTCGAGCCGCTCCACCAGTTCCGGCAGCCGCGCGGCGAACGCCTCCAGCGTCTCGCCGTTGGCGGCGGCCTGGCGCATCGCATCGACAAGCGGCGACACCAGCGGCGCCATCAGCGGGCGCCAGTCGGCCAGCGCCTCGTCGACCAGGTCATCCAGTGCGTCGCGCGGGTCGGTACCGGGCAGCTCGGCGGCCAGCGCCTCCTTGGCCGGCATCTTGTCGTGCATCATCTTTGCCGGCGGTTTTGCAGCGCCAAGCTGCAATTCCTCGCCCGCCTGCGGTACCACCGGTTCCGGCCCGCTCAGGACCGGTTCGTCGCCTTCGGGCTCCGGGATGCGCAGCTTGTCCTGCGCCCACTTCACCGGGATCTTGAGCCCCGCGGCCGCGAGCTTGGGCAGGTTGTCCGCGTAGGCCTGCAGGTCCTCGGGCTCGCTGGTGTCCAGGCACACGCGCGGCAGCCGCTTGATGTCCACGCCCGGGATGTTCAGCAGCGCCAGCGGCTGGATGAGCTGCCGGTGCAGCGTCTCCTCGATCAGCCGCGCGTCGGCGTTGCGGATGTCCATCCGCACCTCGTTGTGCACGTTGCCGAGCGCCTGCGTGCCGTGCTCGCCCTCGCTGGCCGTGAGCGTCTGGCCCAGGATGGCCTTGCTCTCGGCCGCGTCCATGTAGCGCATCATGGTGGCGAACGGCACGTCGGTGCCCGCCGCCGCGGCCTCGAACTCCAGCGCCATGCTCTGCGGAATGATGCCCGCCGCGTTGTGGCCGATCTGCGTCACCGCGGCCAGCAGCGCGCGCTTCTCGGTGTCGCTGGCGCCGCTGGGGTACTTGCCCACGCGCAGCGGCAGACCGTAGATCTCCAGAAACTCGGCCAGGTCGCGCGTGCTGTAGTTCTTGAACAGGTACGGCCACACCAGCACGCGCAGCAGGCTCATGCGCGCCACGTAGCCGTTGCGCGCCGGGTGCACGTGCAGCAGCCACGACAGCGGCTTCAGCTCCTCGCCGCTCACCGCCGTGCCCGCGCTCACCGAGCTGCGCGTGGCGCTGCGCAGCAGAAATCGCCGCCGGTCCGCGCTCACCGTGAACCAGCGCTGCGGCTGCGCGGTGATGCGCGGCAGCAGCACGCCCTCCTGCGGCGCCCACACCATTTCCTGGGGCGCAAAGCCCTTGAGCATGGCGTCGGTCATCGTGGCCAGCACCAGGCCCAGCCCGCCGGCCACGCCGTTGGCGTGCGCGTCGATCGCGCCCAGCCACTCCTTGATGCGCGCCGTCCAGTCCTTCTCGGCCGCGCTCGCGCCCTCGGGCTCCTCGAGCTGCCAGTCCAGCCCGGTGATGGCGCCGCGCCGCTTGGACAGCTCCGCGTAGAGGTGCGCGTCCCGCTCCTCCATGTCGTCGGCCAGGTCGAGCTGGTCGGTCAGGCTGCCGACCTCGGCGTCTTGCAGGATGCGCGCCAGCCGCTCGGGCGTGAGCCCGCGCGCCGGGTGCAGCTCGAACTCGCGCTCCAGGTGGCGCACGTGCGCGGTCTGCGGCTCGCGGATCGCCAGCGTGTCGATCGCCTGGCCGGTGTTGGGGTCGATGAGGCGGGGCATGGGGGGGCTTTCAGCGGAAAGGCACAGAACGGCCCAGGAGCGCCGATCGGGCGCGGGTGGCTACGCGATAGCCCCCCGGCCTCGATCGGCCAACAGCGCTCGATTGGGACGTCCCAAAACTGTCCCAGGCCGGCAAGGGGTTCGGCGGGCGGCCATTCACCACCCCCTTTTTCGGATCAGGCCGAGTTCGGCCGCCGCGTCGTCGTCGGCCTCGTCCCAGCCGGAAGTCGACGCCGGCGCCGGGGTCCAGGCGATCTCGCCGGCCTCGCGCACGAACGCGTACTTGGCCAGGAACAGCGCGATCGCAAAGTCGCCGTGCCGGCGCAGCTTGACGCCGCTCTCGGCCGCGGCGGCCTTGGCCGCGGCGCTCTGCGTGTCCGCCTGCGGCACCTTGGGCACGCCCTTGATCAGCTTGATGGCGCGCAGGTCGTCGCGCAGCAGCTCGTCGCGCGGGATGTCGGTGAGCGTGCCGTCCTGCAGCCCGGCCTTGAGCTTGGGCATGTGCGCCAGGTAGAAGCCGTCGTTGAGCTTCACCTGCTCGACCATCAGCACACCGTACTTCTGCGCCGCGGCCTCGGCCAGCGCCGCGCCGTTGCCGGTGGCGTCCATCGCGCCGCCGGCAAAGCGCGGCAGCCGATCGATGATGAACTCCAGAATCTGCTGCTGCGAGCTGAACGGGCAGTTGGCCAGCTCCACCACCAGCTTCACGCGCTCGATCAGCATCGGGTCCTGCTGCGTCACCGTGATCACGCTCTGGTCGCGGTTGCGTGCGAAATCCTGGCCGAAGGCATGGCGGCGGTCCTTCGGCAGCGCGGCCAGGTGGGAGCTCAGCTCCTCCTCGCACCAGCCACGGATCGCGTGCGCGCGCACGTCCTCCGGCAGATACGCGAACGCGTCGTCCCACTTGCCGCGCACGATCACCGGGCCCTCCGGCGGCGGCGTGGTCGTCATGCGCTGCTCGATCAGCGCCAGGCTCAGGTACGCGCCCGCGCTCTGGCTCGGGACGCAGTCCAGCTCCTCGGCCGCGTCGTCGCCGTAGAAGGCGCGCGCGCTGGCCACCCATTCGTCCTCGGCCTCCTGGCTCCACGCCTTGCCGCGGCGCAGGCACACGCGATGGAACAGCCCTTCGCGCACCGCGCGCGCGAAGTCCACCCGATGCACCGTGGCCTTGCCGCGCTTGCCGGCGCGGATCTCCTGGATCAGCGCGTTGAACGGGTTCTCCACGCCGTCGTGCGTGCTGATGATGCGCACCTTGTCGCCCCACAGCAGCATCGCCATCGCCGCCTTCAGCAGGCCCGCCAGCTCGGGCGCGAAGGCGGCCTCGTCGATCACGATCACGCCCTGCTTGCCGCGCAGGTTGGTGGGCCGGCTGCTGAGCGCCACGATGCGCCGCCCGCTCTTCGGGAAGTTCAGCTCGTAGGTCTTGATGAACCGCTTGCCTGGGTCGGCCACGTCGGCGCCGTCGTCGTACAGGCCCTCGCTGAGCTGCAGCGCGGCAAAGTCGTACGAACGCGCCCACATGGCGCAGGCCTCGATGTACTCGCGCGCCATGTCCTGGGTGGCCGAGATGTAGAACACGTTGGAGCCGCCCTCGGCCGCGGCGATCAGCACGTCGTCGGCCGCCTCGGCCCAGGTGAAGCCGGTGCGCCGGCTCTTCTCGCACACCTTGAGCTGCGCGTCGTCGGCGATCCACTCCTGCTGGTACGGCAGCAGTGCGGGCGGCGGCGCTTCCGCCGCCGGGCCCGGGCCGATCAGCAGCGGGTTGTCGCTCATGCCTTGGTCGGGTCGCGCAGCTTGGGCGGCAGCACGCCCAGCTCGTCCTTGCGCTGGCTGCCGGCGCTCGAGCCGAAGGCGAAGCCCACCACCGCGAGGAACGCGCCGCTGAGCTGGCCGATCAGGATCAGCACCAGGTCCTTGTTCTCGGGCGGGATCACCCGCACCAGCAGCACGTAGGTGACCACGAAGAAGCCGATGGCGATCACCAGGCCGAGCAGCGCCTGCAGGATTTTGGACGGGCTCATGCAGTTCCTTCCGCCGGCTGCGCCGGCTCACGTTTGACGATGCCGAGGATCGAGGCGCGGATCTCGGCCACGGTGCCGGCGTCCATGCCGCCCTTCTTGGCCAGCTTGGCCACCTTGTCGGCGGCGGCCTTGGCGCGGCCCTCCACCTCGGTGCGCCACTTGGCCTGGTTGACCCGAGCCCGGCTCATCTCGCTCAGGCTCTTGGCCACCTTGGTCATCACCTTCATGCGCTCCACCGGGTCCGCCTCGTCGTCGGCCTCGCGCAGCTCGAGCAGGAGATCGAACACCTGCGACTGCACCAGCGCGATCGCGGCCTCGCTGCGGCTGTCGCTGTCGTCGCGGCTGGATTCGGCAATGAGCTTGGCGGCCTCGGTGGTGGCACGGATCGCCTCCTGCGCGCGCTTGACCTTCTTGCTCTCCTCGCCCACCGCGCTCTTGCCGATGCTGATCGCCACGCCGCCTTGTTTGCACAGCGCGTTGAGTTCCTCGGTCAGCGCCACGATGTCGCCGAAGCCGCGCTCCACGATGGCCTTGTGCAGCCAGGCGCGGATCTCCTCGGGCAACTGCGCGATCTTGCTGCGCGGTCCCACGCTCAAGCTCCTGGTTGCGGCTGCTGCACGCCGGGCACGCGCGCGCGGCCCTCGGCCACGTCGAGCCCGCGCACGGTGAGCGTGGCCACCGTCACGCCCTCGGCCTTGGCCAGTGTGACCAGCCCTTGCTCGGCCAGCCAAGCCAGATCCGCCGCCAGGCGGTCGGCGCTCACGGTGTGGCCCACCGCCGCCGCGTAGCGGCCGAGCAGGAACGCATTAGCGCGGTACTGCACGCTCGCGGCCAGGCCGCGCAGCAGCACGAGGCGCCGGTCTTCGGTGAGGTAGTCGTCGAAGCTCATGGCTTGTGGCTCAGCAGAAAGTTCTCGATACGCCCGAGCGTGGCGCGGATCGTGGACACCGCCTCGGCCAGGCCGCGCGTGCGCTCGTTGATCGCCTTCACCGTACCCTCCAGCTCCTTGAGTTCCTCGTCGGTGGGCATGTGGCTCACGTGCGCCTCGAGCTTGGTCAGGCGGTTCTGGTGCTCCTGGTGCAGCTCGGCCTGCTGCACGGCGTGCGCGCGCACTTGGCGCATGGCGTCCACGCCTGGCTTGCGCAGCCACAGCAAGAGCGCGAGCACCCCGGTGGCCAGCAGGTTGATCAACGTCAGCACGTCGCGGAAGTCTCTGATGATGTCCATTGGCTTGAACTCAGGTCGGTGCGATCAGCGAGCGCACGGGCAGCGTGAACTGGATGGCGTGCTTCAGTCCGCTGGAGTCGGTGGCCAGCGTGTCGAACAGGTAGTCGCAGCCGTTCACGCCGGCCTTCACGCGCTGGTAGACCTTGAGCGCCAGGTTGTCGATCAGGCCGTCGCCGTCGCGCACGTTGTCCGGCGTGGCGTCGGTGCCCTGCGTCACGGTGATCGCCAGCACCTGGTAGCTCAGGATCGTGACGCCGGGCTCGATCTCGCCGCCGAACGGCAGCACCACCAGCTTCACCTCCTGCGGGTGCTTGTTGGGCAGTCTCATTGCATGGCTCTCGGTTGATCGACGATCCAGCGCCGCGGCACCGGCGGCGCCTGCCAGCGCCGCGCCGGCGGCCGCGCGGTCCACGCGCGGTCGGTGGACGCGCCGTTGGCGAAGCCGGCGAGCTGGCCCACGAGTTGCGCCTGGCCGCCGGCCGCGCCGGCCAGCGTGATGGCGGTGCTGAACGCGCCGCTGGCCAGCGCCTGGCCGAGCGCTGCCCCGGTCAGCGGCTTGCCCAGCACCGCCGCGGCGCCGGCGGCCCCTTGCGCGGCCCCTGCGCCGCCGAGCTGCACCGTGAGCACCAGGCCGCCGCCGGCCGCGGCGATGGCCAGCGCATCGGCATCCAGCGGCACCGTGAGCGCCAGCGTGCCGGACACGCCGGCCGCCGCGGCCGCGCTGCCACCGAGCGACACCACCGTGTTGAACGATGCGCCCGCGCTCGCCTGGCCAAGCGCCGCGCCCGCCAGCGCGATGGAGAGCGCGAGTGCTCCGCCGGCGCCGGCCACCGCCACCGCGGCGCCGTCGAGCGGCACCGCGAGCTGCAGCGCGCCGCCGGCTGCGCCCTGGCCGAGCGCGGTGGCCAGCAGGTTCACCGAGAGCGACAGTGCGGCAGTGGCCGAGGCCTCGCCCGCAGCCGCACCGGCCAGGTCGACCGTGCCGTTTGTGCTGAGCGCGCCAGTTGCCGAGCCCACCGCGGTGGCCGCGCCGTTGAGCAGCACGCTGAGCGCCAGCGCGCCGTTACCCGAGGCCTGCGCCGCGGCGGCCACGGCGAGCTGCACCGCCTTGGCCAACTCGGCCTGCGCTGCCGCCGAGCCGGCCGCGTTTGCGCCGAGCGCAACAGTCTTGCTCACTTCGCCGCTGACGCTGGCCACCGCCGCGGCCGCGCCAGCCAAGCCTTTCAGGAGCTCAAGCGCCGCTGACGCGCTGGCCTGGGCCGCAGCCGCGCCGGCGAGATCGACAGCTCCGTCGATCCGCGTATTCCACGCCATCGCCCGGCCGCGACTGGTGCGGATCTCGAAGCGTCTGCGCGGCCTGGCTGTGCCGGTGCCGGCCGGAACGAACTCGCTCTGCCGCCACGCGATCGCAGCGCCACGCGCGACGACGATGCGGAACATGGCCACGGCGTCAGGGCTCGGTGATCAACGTGACGATCAGGTCATCGGCACCGGTTGCCGTGAAGCGCAGCGCGATGGTGTCGCCATTCAGGTCCCCGGCACCCAGATCACACTGGTACACGCCGTTGGCCACCTCGGTCATGTTGGCGATCGTTCCCGCACCGAACGCCGCGCCGTCGATGCTGCGCGTGGCCGTGACCGTGAGCCCGGTGGCCGGGTTGTGGTTGGTCGAGTCCGTCATCAGGAACGGAAAGTTGGCGAGCGCCTGGTTCTTGCGAATTCCGCTCTTGATCGCGAGGCGATCCGTCCCGGCGACCAGCGAGTCATAGACGTTCGCCGGCACCACCATGAAGTGTTCCCACACCGGCAGCGCCCCGGCCATGACGATCTGCACGGTCAGCGGGCCGAGCGTGTTGGTGTCGGTTGCCGTCAGCGGGCACTGATACCAGCCATCGGCGTCGTGCGTCGTCGTCGGGGCCGCACTCGTTTGCGCGAAGGCGCCGCCGTTCTTGCTGATCTGCATGTCGGCCTGCGCGATCGACAGGGCCGTCTCTGCCGTCACGCCGTCCGTTGCATCGACGAACGGGCCGATGCGGAAGGTGAAGGCCGTGTTTTGCTTGAGTAGGCGCATCACGCCCTCCTGTGGCTGTACTGGTTCATCGAACGCGGGGGCTGACCGCCACCGCCGCCGCCGCCGCTGTCCTTGAATGCAGCGGCCATGAATACGTACTGCGATCCGATGGCCCCCCACGACGCCGCCGGCGACACGGTCTGCGCCGAGCCCGACAGCAGGTACTGCACAAACGAGGTTTGCGTCCCGCCGTTGTTTGCCTCGCTCGCTGTGTCGCGCGTGAATGTCGGCGTTCCACCGGCCACCACGCCAGTGGTTGCTTGATAGCCGACCAAAAACTGCACGACATACCCGACAGCAGTGGTCGTGATGTCACCGCACGAGAATGAAGCAGCGGCTTCGCCTTGTGCCGATGTAGGTGTGCCATCGTCGCCACCGCCACCACCGTTCATCGGCATCACAGTCACGCCGCCGTAAGACGGCCCGGCGCCACCAGAGCCGGAGACCGAAACGTTTACAGCAGCGCCGCCAGGGTGGTTGACCTTGCGATAGATCGCGCCGCTGGGGCCACCAGGGTTCTGCAGCGTGACGACGTGCGTGTAGGTCTGCCCGGCGTCATCGGTGACAGACGAAATCGTGTCGGTGCTCTCCCACCCAATGAACACGTCGACGCTTTGCCCGGCCGAGATAACGGTGTCCGCACTGGTGTACGGCCAGGACGTCTGCCCCCAGAGTGTGGTTGTTGCGCCGCCGTGACTTGACACGCGTCACCCCAGTAGCGTCGATGAGATCAGGATGTCCCGCCAGCCGAACGCGCCCTCGGTAGCGTCCCCACCGATCCGCCGCAGTGCGCCGAGCCCGGCGCCATCACCGAGAGCGTTGAGCACCGCCTGCGCGGCAGAGGTGACGTGCGTCAGGTCGTTCCACTGGAGATCGATGACGAGCGTGCTGTTTTGCCAGCACTTGATCGTCTTGGCCGCGCGGTTCAACTCCACGCGCATCACATCGCCATCGGCTGGGGCGCTGCCGAGCCCAGTAGCCGCGCTGTACCAGGGACTGGACATGACGCCCGTAGGGGGCGCATCCCACGACACCAGGTCGCCATCGAACCCGGCGATGAAGTACCCGCCCGCGTAGTTGAAGCCGAACTCCACGCCTCGCTTGTCGTTGTTGCCGAACGACGCGCAGCCGACATGGATCTCCATCTCGTGATTCGTGCTGCTCGGCGTGTAGCCGGACTGACGGTAGATGGTGGCTTGTACGCGTTGGTTTCCTGAGAAGCCGGGCACGAAGGACAGGGAATCGTCGTAGTCGCTTGTGGCCCCGGTCTCGCAGCAGATGCGCGTCGTGCTGTCGGCCGACAAGCGAATCTGCATGCTCTGGTTTGGCGCCAGGGCAGCGTTGCCGCCGGTGCCGCTACTGGCGTTGGTCCACACCCCACCCTGCGAGATAGGGCTTTCGTTCGATCCGAGCGCCGTGAAGTCGAGCGTGTACGGATCACCGGCACCGCCTCCGCCGGCCGGTGACCCCCTCGCACGAACACCAAAGACGTTGCCGCGCATAGAGGCCACCACCTCCAGGGCGTTCGCCGACTCTAGGCCAGCGGCGCCGACGCGTCGCTCACGCCCTGCTGCAGGCTCGCATCGGCCGCGTCGCGCACGGTGTTCACGCTGTCGGCCTTGGCCGCCACCGCGTCGAGCTGCGCGCCAAGCGCGTCGATCTGCACCTGCGTCAGGCCGGGCACCGCGTTCGCGAGCTGCGCGCGCAGGTCCACGATCGACTGCCGCATGTCCTGCATCAGGCCCACGGCCTGCTGCGCCAGCGCGGTCTGGCGCGCGGCGTCGGCGTTGGCCTCGTCGAGCTTGGCGTTGAGCGCGTCCACTTTCGCGTTGAGGGATTCGACTGATTCCATGATGTCAAGGCTCCTGTCCAAGAGAACGAGAACGGCCCGGTTCAGTGCGCGCAGCTCGCGCGACGCCTGCACCAGGCCCTGGTCGGCGGAGAGCACGATCACGCGCCGCCCCGCTTGAGGCTGCAGCCGGCCACCACCGTCTGCGCGACGCCGAAGATGCTCACCGCGCAGTAGCGGCCGCCGAACAAGGTGGGGATCAGCTTGAGCGCGCAATCGCACGCCGCGCCCGCGGTGGGCAGCTGCGGGATCGGCGCGGTGTTGCGCGAGCCGTCGGCGTTCAGCGGGTAGGCGCGCGCGCCGGTCACCACGTAGGTGTCCACCGGCACGGTGCCCACCGTGGGCTGCGGCGCCGTGCACGCGATCACCGCCGATGCCGCCGGCAGCGGCGCGCTCACCCACGGCGGCAGCACCGCGGCCTGCTGGCACGCCTGGTGGCCGAGCTGAGCCAAGTCGTCGAAGCGCTGCGTGCCGCGCTCAGGCGGCTTCTGCACCAGCATCTTCTGCAGCTCGACGGCCGGCTCGGCCGACCACAGCGCTGCAAAGATGTCGCGCAGGATGCTGAGCGTGGCCGGCGTGTCCCAAACGGCGCTGATCAGGTCGCCGGCGGACTTGGCCATCGCCGCCATGTCGGGCGCCTGCCACAGCTTGAGCGCGGCCTGCACTGCGGGCTTCACGCCGGGCGGCTGCGCCTCGTCGAGCGCGGCATACCAGTGAAACTGCCAGATCGGCGCGCTTGCAGCGCCGCTGTACGGCGTCTTGCACCACAGCGCCCACCAGTCGCCGCGCAGCGCCTCGTCGCGGCCCTGCATCAGCACGCCGCCGATCTTGGCCGGGTCGGCCCAGCCGTTCTTGGGCAGGCAGTAGTGCTTCTCGCCGGCCGGCACCTGCGCCTGCGCCTCGAGCGCAAAGCCTCCCAGCGCGATCAGCACCGTGAGCACGACGATGGCGCGCGCCCAGGCGCGCAGCGTGGTCACGGCGTGCTGCCTCCGCCCGTCGGCGTGCCGCTCCCGGGCGTGAACGGCGGATCGGGGATCACGCCCTTGGCCGCGCACGCTGTGTTGTCGCACACGCTGGTGCGCTCGAGCCCCTCGCCGATGACCCTGGTGGCCGGCGCGCCGCAGTGCTCGCAGGTGGTCTGCTTGTACGTGCGGTACAGCAGCTTGCCGCGGAACGCCATCACGCCCTTGATCTCGTCGCTCATGGCGTGTAGCCCTCCACCCGCCACTTGCCGGCGTGCACGCCCGAGCCCGCGCCCTCGGTGACGCGCGTGATCACCTTGCCCTTGAGCTCGGCGGCGTGCTCGTAGCCCCACTGGCGCAACGTGGCGTTGGTCAGCGGGCCCGGCTGGCCGAGGTTGGTCTCGTCCGTGCCGGGGCTGCCGTAGTAGAAGAAGTCGCAGCCCGAGCCGCCGGCCAAGAGCGTGCGCACCACGGTGTTGTAGGCGCGCGCGGGCGTGACCTCGGTGTTGCCCGGAAAGCCGCGCTCGCCGTCGCGCAGCTCCTTGCCGCCCAGGCCGCGCGCCACCAGCCCGTCCTTGTACTCGGGCAGCCCCGTGCCCTGGTAGTTGTGCAGGTTGGTGAAGTCGGTGCCGTAGCAATGCACCGCGAACGAGTCGAACTCGGCCAGGCGGCCGTACAGGGCCTGGTAGCGGTCCCACACCTGCAGCAGGTAGCCCACGTGCCAGTGCGTGCCAGGCGTGCTGGGCGCCTGCACCTTCACGTTGCGCCCCGGGTTGGCGGTGTTGTATGCGGCCTTCCAGTCGAGCACCCAGTTCATCAGCGTGAACAGGCTCGCCTCGCCATCCGGCGCCGGCGCCACCACCGAGGGCACCCAGTACACGCCGTAGGCGATGCCCTGGTTGTCGGTCCACACCTCGTTGGCCACCTCCACCATCTTCAGACGCGGGTAGCGGTTGAACAGCGCCGTGAGGTAGTTGTTCAGCGCCGCCTGCGAGCTGGGCAGCTGCATCGACCAGCCGCCGGTGTTGGGGTTCTCGGGCTGCGTGCGGTAGCCCGCCGGCACGCCGAACAGGTTGACCTGCACGTAGTCCACGTTGCCGCGCGCGAAGAAGGCCTCGGCCTTGTCCCACTCGGTCCAGTCGTACACGCCGTTGGCGGCGGGCTCGGTGTGGCTCCAGTAGAGCTTGTAGGAGCCGTAGACGCGAAAGCTGTTCACGCGCAGCGTGTCGGTGGGCTGCACGGGGCCGCCCTCGCTGCCGCCGTAGCTCGAGGTGAACTGCGTCCAGTGCATGCCCACCGGCCGCTCGCCCACCTGCAGCGTGCCGTTGAAGATGACGTTCCCGCCGTCGGGCACGCCGTTGTCCCACGCGGCACCGCCGCCGCCCAGGCCAAGCAGGTTGGCCAGGTCGGTCTGGTCAACGATGTTGCCGTACAGCGCGCCCCACGGCACGCCGGTGCCCAGCAGCGCAGGGGCGATGACCTTGCCCATGCGCTACAGCCCCAGGCCCACCAGGGCCAGCGTGAGCGTGCCGCCGCCGGCAATGGCGAGCACGTTCCACTCCCAGTCGTCCCAGATGGAGGCGATGGGCAGCGCCTCGCTCGCCTCGCCGCCCGTCACGTCGAGGCTGAAGGTGGCGAGCTTCTGCTTGTAGCCCGCGCTCACCCAGGCCAACAGCTCCACCGTGGCGGTACCGGCCGAGAGGCCCACGCTCGCGGTGGCGCCGCCCTCGGGCCACTTGGCCAGCGTGGCCGGCGCCTTGACGCCGGCGGTGGTGGTGGTCTGCGTGTCGAGCAGCTTGACCGTCATGGCAAGTGCACCCTGCGCAAGGCGATCAGTTGTCGATCTGGAACGTGAGCGATCCCGCAGGAAAGCTCACCGTGTCGCCCGAGTTGATGGTCTTGCTGGTGGTCAGCGCCGCGCACACCAGCAAGTTGCCCGCGCTGGCCGCGTCGTACAGGCCGAAGTGCGTCACCGTGCCCCAGCCGGCCGATGGGTTCGGGCTGAAGTTCACCGCGTTGACGTTGCTGGTGGTGCCGTTGCCGCCGGAGGTGGCGGCCCAGTTGGCAGTGCCCGCGGCCACGCCCACGCGCGCATAGCTGCCGCCGGAGACCTCGGTGCCGGCGGCGGAGTCGCTGCACGCGGCGGTGAGCAGGCCCACGTACCACGTGGTGGGCGCGGTGTACGCCGTGCCACGGAACAGGTGGTTGATGAGCGAGGTTTCGAGCGCGTCGGTCAGCGCGGCGGCTTGCGCCGGGGCGCTGGGGACCAAGGCGCCCAGCAGCGCGGCGGCGGTGACGGCGAGGGTCAGGGCCGCGTTGCGCAGCCGTTGCATCAGCTTCATCGGGTTTGCTCCGTGGGAAAAGAGAGGGTCAGCTCGGCTCGCCGGGCGATGCAGTGCCGAAGCGCGGCTGCACCTTGGCGCACAGCGGGTCGGCATCGGCGGCGCGATCGATGGTGGCCACCGGCCCGAACTTGATGACGAAGTACGCCTCGGGCCCGATGCAGGTGATGCGCTTGTCGAAGTTGCCCGTGGCGCAGCCGGCGGCGAACGCCGCGGTGGCCACGGCCAGCGCAGTCAGCGCGAGCGCGCGCAGCCAGCGCCGAGCGGTGCTCAGGCGCCGGCGGCGCAGCTCACGCGCAACGAAGCGCTGCGCTACAGGGGACGGCAGGGCGTGCGGCATGCGGGCAGAGTGCCCGCGCGCACTTTCAGGGGGTAGCTATGGCGCTTTATCGAGAGGTGGCGCACCTAGCGCCTGAAGGTGCTCAGCACCTTGTAGACGATGCCGTTGTTGGTGGACGAGACGATCTCGATGCGCGCGCCCTTGAAACCAACGACGTTGCCCTCGGCGAGGTCGTATTGAACCTCCTGCGTGAAGGCTGGCCTCATGTACCCGCCGGAGAGCTCCCGGTAGAGGAACTTGACGACATTGCCGGCTTTTCCGTTGTAGATGAGCTCCTGGCTGAACTGCGGTGCGCGAACGTCGACGTAGTCTGCCTGCTCGACCCTCACCGGGCCTGAGTTGACGAGCTGCTTGCCGACGAAATCGCACACACCGAAGCCGTTGGGAATGAAGAAGACGCGGTCGGCCGGGTCGTAGCACACCTGCCTGAACAACTCTCCCATCTCGGGCGGCGCGTCTTCGATGTAGTACCGCGCCACCTTGGCGCCGACTCCTACCGGACGCAGGACTTGGGGCGCAAGGTTCTTGCTCCTCGAACCGATGCCCCAAGGCTCGATGACTCTGATGCTGGGCCGAGTGTTCGAGATGACGTACTGAAGAAGCGTGTTGCCGAGCTCTTCCTCGTGCACTGTGTTCAGCGGCGGCGAGTCGACCACCTTCGTCTGCGTGGCCACCGGCGTGACCGAGGCGCACCCGACAAGCAACAGCGCAGCAACAATGACGAGAGCGCGCACCGGGTTCATGGCTTGACTCCCCTCCGCCTGAAGATCCTGCCCCACAACTGCAGCCACCACCAGCGGCGCAGGTCCACGCCGCAATGCACGCAGTGCCGCGTGTGCCGCCAAGTGTGCTGACCGCACTGCGGGCACTGCAACGCGTGCTCCGACGATTCGTCAGGCTGTGCGGCACCGGCGCTGCCCTGGTGGATCGTGGTGCCGTGGGCCTCTCTCGCGTACTGGCCTACCGGCCCATAGAAATTCATCTCCACGTCGGCCGCTGACCGGCCAGCGCCCTCGCGGGTGTGCACGTGGAACGAGTGGTTGACCACGGTCTCGATGTCGTCGAAGGACTGCCGCTTGCGCATGGGTGCGCTCTCCCTTTTTCCACCTGGTTGTCGCCCCCTCCAGGCGTCTTGAATTCTCGGCGTGGCCTGCACCGACAACGGTGGACGCCCCACCCAACTGAGCGTTCGGGTTACCGCTTACGCGGCGGCTTGGCCGCGGAGCTGCTGCGCTGGTCGATCTTGACGCCGTGCACGTCGCCATGCACCACCTGGCCCACGTTGCCGTAGATCTTCTCCGCGTCCGCGGCGTGCAGCACGCCCATCAGCGCGCCCAGTGCGTTGCGCCGCATCGCCGGTGAGGCCCTGCGGAATTCATCGAGCAGCAGCTGCTCCTGCGGCGTTAGCACCGGCGGCGGCTCGTAGTCGCGCGCGCCCGTGACGATGTAGCGCACGTCGGCGCCCGCCTGGGCAATCGCGGCGAGATAGCCCGCATCGGGCGGGCGCTCTCCCTTCTCGTACATCGAGAGGGACTGCCGCGTTGCGCCACGCACGCCGAGTTGCACGGCAAGCGCGGCGAAGTCGCTCTGCGACTTACCGAGCCGTTCGCGTTCTTCCCTCAGGCGCATGCCTATGGCATGGAAAATTTCCACTGTCCCCCTTGACGCATGGAAAACTTTCGTTCCACAATGTCACCCACACCGTCGCATCTTGATATCCCTCAAACGCGGCTCACCAGTTGACACATTCTGTCATGGCCACCAAGCACACCAAGCCCACGCAAGCCCCGCTCAAGACGCGCGAGCAGGTGCGCGCCGAGTTCCGCGAGGCCGGCGTCACTGTTGCCGAGTGGTCGCGCCTGAACGGCTTCAAGCGCGACGTGGTGGTGGCCGTGCTGGTGGGGCGCCTCAACGGTAGCTACGGCGAGAGCCACCGCGTGGCTGTGGCGCTGGGCCTGAAGCGCGGCTACGTGGCCGACCCCAGGACCTTCAAGGCGGTGGCATGAGCGCGGCGCTTCGCGAGCTGCAGGCCGTGCAGCGCAAGCTCGACGGCTGGGAGCTGCTGCACCTGCGCGCGCTGGCCGCGCGCCAGGCCCGACAGCTCGACCGGCTGCGCGCGCTGGCTCATCGGCAGCGCGCGCGCATGGGCGACCTCGCGCACGAAGCGTCGTGGGCCGACGCGCGCGCCGACATGTTCGCCGACGCGCTCCACCAGATCGACGACGTGCGGCTCGGCCTCGATCGCGAAGGCGGCCTGCGCGTGCTCTCACCCAGCCCTCAACAGGAGGTACAGCCATGTTGAACCGCGAACAAGACCGCGGCACCGCGTTTCTCACGCTGGTGGCGCTGCTGCTGGTGGTGCTGCTGCTCGCCGCATGCGGCGGCGGCGACCCCGAGCCCGAGGCCTGCACGCCGGACGAGCAGACCGCGCCCACCGGCCGCGAGCAGGTGCCCACCACGCCGTGCCGCGAGCAGGCGCAATGAGCGACTACACCCACGAGGGCCAGCAGCGCATCCTCAAGCTGATCACGCTGCTGGCCGGCAACGAGATCAACGGCCTGGCGCCGGGCGAAATCGCGGTGCTGCAGGGCTGCAGCGCGAGCCTCGTGACGCGCGACCTGGCCAACCTGCGCGAGGCCGGCTACGCCGAGCAGGTGCCGCACAACAAGCAATGGCGTCTCAGCCCGCAGATCGTGCAGATCGCGGTGCGCCTGCAGATGGAGCTCGGCCGCGCCGAGCAACACCTCACCGAAACCCGTGGCCGCTTCACACGCGGCTGACCCACCTCCCCCTTCTTGTCCCACCCCCCCCCGCAATGGCACGCCCACCGAAGCCGACCACACCCCAGCACGCCGTGCAGCTCGACAACGAGTCATTGGCCCGCGCGAGCGCCGCACGCGACGAGATCGTGGTGATCGACCAGACACTGCACACGCAGACCGCCGAGCTGGCGCAGCGCCTGGGCTACGACGGACCGCTGCAGCCTGAGCTTCTCGAGCTGGAGGTCCGGCAATCCATGCAGCGCAGCTTCGCGGCGTTTCTGGACACGGGGCGGCTTCTGCTGCTGCTCAAGGAGCGTGTGGGCCGCGGTGCATTCATGCAGAGCCTGGAGCGGCTCGGTATGCCGCCTCGCGGGGCTCAGAAGTTCATGCAGGCCGCGCTCAAGTTCTCGAATGCGCCGACGTCGGCGCATTTCGACCGGATCAACCGGATTGCGCCCAGCAAAGTAATCGAACTGCTCGTGCTCGACGACGAAGAGGTCAAGGGCCTCCTGGACGGCGACTCCGTGCGCGGCGTGACGCTCGACAAGGTAGACACGATGTGCGTCTCGGAGCTGCGCGCCGCCTTGCGCGAGGCGCACGAGACCGTCGAGGCGAAGCAGAAGCTCATCGAGCACAAGAACGCCGAGAACGACAAGCTGCGCTCGGCCAAGAAGTTCAAGCCCAGCCCCGACAGCATCGCCCGCAGCGAGGAGCAGGCAGCCCAGCTCGAGGCGCTGGACCGCAAGACCGTGGCCTGCCTGGCCGAGTTCAACCAGCTCGCCGACATCGTGGCGCAGATCGACGCTGCCACCGACAGCCCGGCGATGCGCGGGCGCGCGCACCAGGCGGTGCAGTTCATCGTGCAGCGGCTGGTGGACCTGATCGGCGAGCAGGGCATCGAGATCGACCTGTCCAGCCCGATCGAGCCGCCCATCGGCTGGGGCATGCCGGGCCTGGACATCGAGCCGGCCGCCAAGCCCAACGGCAAGGGCCACTGAATCCGCCCGCCATCATGGGGATCAATGCAGTGCAGACATTGCGGCTGTACCGCCTGCGTGACGAGCTGCTCTCCGCGGGCCACGGCAACAAGGCCGCGGTGGTCAAGCAGGCCGCCGCCGAGCTGGGCATCAGCGCGGGCAGCGTGTACCGCTGGCTCGCCTCTCACCTGCACCACGAGAGCGGCCGCGCGCGCCGGGCCGATGCCGGCGAGCGCGCGGTGAGCCGCGACGAGCTGGAGGAGATCGCCACCGCGCTGCACGGCACGTTCCGCAAGACGGGGCGACGCATCATGACGTTCGACGCTGCGGTCGAGATGCTCAAGGCCAACGGCCGCATCGACACCGCGCTCACGGCCTCGCGCCTGGCCACGCTGCTGATGGAGGCCGGCCTGCACCCGAGCCAGATGACGCGGCCCACGCCGGCCATCGAGCAGCGCAGCCTGCACCCCAACCACGTGTGGCAGGTGGACGCCTCGGTGTGCGTGGCGTACTACCTGAGCAACGTCACCGGGCTGCAGGTGATGGACGAGGCCAAGTTCTACAAGAACAAGCCGCGCAACCTCTCGCGCATCCAGCAGGAGCGGCTGATCCGCTACACGGTGGCCGACCACTACACGCACCAGCTGCTCACGCGCTACTACCTGGGCAGCGAGTGCGCCGCGCACCTGGCGGACTTCTTGATGTGGGCCTTCTCGCCCAAGGGCGACGAGCACATCGTGCACGGCGTGCCGCTGATCGTGCAGCTCGACATGGGCGCGGCCAACACCAGCGCGCCGGTGCTCAACCTGCTGGAGCGGCTGCAGGTGCAGCTCATCGTGCACCAGCGCCACAACTCGCGCGCCAACGGCGCGGTGGAGAAGGGCCACCACCTGGTGGAGCTGGACTTCGAGAGCCGCCTGCGCTTCGCGCACGTGCCGAGCCTGGAGGCGCTGAACGCACGCGCGCTCGAGTGGAGCCACCGCTTCGGCGCCACGCGCGTGCACACGCGCTACGGCCGCACGCGCCACGCGGAGTGGATGTCCATCACGCCCGAGCAGCTGCGCCTGGCGCCGCCGGCGCCGCTGATGCGCGAGCTGGTGACCACGCACCCGGCCAAGCGCCGCGTGAGCAACAACCTGGCCATCACCTTCGTGCCGGTGCGCGGCGAAGGCAGCCGCGACTACGACGTGCGCTACGTGCCCGGCGTGATGGCCGGCGCGCTGCTCGACGTGGTGGTCAACCCGTACCGCGTGCCGGCGGTGGACGTGGGCTACATCGATGCCGCCACCGGCGAGCAGCGCTGGATGGCGGTGGAGCCCAACGTGCGTGGCGCCGACGGCCGCCTGGTGGACGCACCGGTCATCGGCCAAGACCTGCGCGCCGCGCCGCGCGGCCTGCTGGAGCACAACCGCGAGGCGCTGCTGTTGCGCGCCTACGCGCACGACGTGGCCGAGCAGGCCGGCACCGATGCGCCGCGCAAGGAGCGGCTCGCCGCCGCCGAGGCGGCGCACGAGAAGGGCGCGCTGGTGTTCGGCGGCGCGGTGGATCCGTTCAAGCCCATTGCCGACGACTCCGCGCAGCTGCCGGCCTACCTGCCGCGCCGCGGCACGCCGCTGGACGCGCCGGCGCGCAGCGTGGAGGTGGCGCGCCTGTCCGCCGTGGAGGCCTGCAGCCGCATCCACGACGCGCTGGCGCGCGTGGGCCAGGTGGCGGCCTACGACGCGAGCAGCGTTTTCGCGTGGATCGCTCGCCAGTGGGGCGACGAGGGCATGCCGGAGGACCAGGTGGACGCCGCCTGCCGCGTCTTGATCGACAACGCGGCGCGCCTGGCCGGGCAGGCCGACACGCCGGTGCAGCCCGTGCCGCTGCGTGCGGTGGGCGGAGGCACGCCATGAGCGCCGTGCTGGTGCCGGTGATGGACATCACCAACCCGCCCGAGGGCAAGCGCATCGAGCTTTCCGCCATCGCGGTGGAGTTGGGCCTCTCCGTGCGCGACCTGGCCGAGGCCACGGGGCTGAGCCGCTCGGTGATGGGCCGCATCCTGGTGGAGAACATCTGGCCCGCGCGCGAGGACCTCGAGGGCCTGCGCGAGAAGCTGCGCCAGGTGTGCGCGGCGCACGGCGCCACCGAGGCCGACCTGCAGGTGCTGTTTCACGCGCACACGCGCCGGCGGCACCACAACGTGAGCAACCCCACGGGCCATACGCGCATCGTGCCGCGCGTGGCCCCGCAACGCCAAGAGGAGATCACCGACGTGCTGCTCGCAAAGCAAACCCTCAGCCCGGAGGCCCGCCGCAAGTGGAGCCTGCCGGTGAACCCGTTCGACGGCGAAGTCGAGACGGCCGAGCAGATGTTCACCAGCGGCGAGATCCGCTTCGTGCGCGAGGTGTGCTGGCAGGCCGCCGTGAACGCGCGCTTCGTGGCCGTGGTGGGCGAGAGCGGCGCGGGCAAGAGCACGCTGCTGGCCGACCTGAAGGAGCGCATCGCTGCGGACCGCAAGCAGGTGATCGTGGTCGAGCCCAGCGTGCTCGGCATGGAGGACACCGACTCGCGTGGCATGCCGATGAAGAGCCAGGACATCCTGCACGCCATCGTGGCCACGCTGGACCCGCTGGCCAAGGTGGGCCAGACGATGGAGCGCCGCACGCGCCAGGCCGAGGCGCTGCTCGCCGGCAGCACGGGCGCGGGCAACGCGCACATGCTGCTGATCGAGGAGGCACACAGCCTGCCCATCGCCACGCTCAAGCACCTGAAGCGGCTGCACGAGCGCATGCGCCTGAACGGCCGCAAGCCGATGCTGGGCATCCTGCTGCTGGGCCAGCCCGAGCTGAAGGCCAAGCTCGACGAGAAGCGCCACGACGTGCGTGAGGTGGTGCAGCGCATCGAGCTGGTGGAGCTGCAGCCGCTGGGCAACGACCTCAAGCCGTACCTGCAGCACCGCGCGAAGCAGGCCGGCAAGGATCTCGCCGAGCTGCTCGACGACTCGGCCATCGAGGCCATGCGCGAGCGGCTCACGGTGGTGCCGCCGGGCCTGCGCAACGCGCAGCCGGTGAGCCTGCTGTACCCGCTGGCGGTCAACAACATGGTGACCGCGGTGCTCAACAAGACGGCCCAGCTGGGCCCGCCGGTGGCCACGCGCGACGTGGTGCGCCTGGTGTGACGGGGAGGGCATATGAAACTCGATCCCGATCAACACGGCTTCGGCGTGAGCGCCGTGGACGGCCGCACCCAGGAGGTGCCGTGGGACCTGGGCTTCGGCGCGCTGGCGCTCCTGGTGGTGGTGATCCTGCTGGCCGTGGGCCACGCGATCGACACCGTGGACGAGCGCGAGGCGCTGCGCCGCGAGCAGCAGCGCATGCAGGACATGGCCGAGGCCTACACCGCCGGCCAGCGCGACGCGCACGAGGCGCTGGCAGGCAAGCCCGAGGGCGTGCAGCTGGTGCAGGCGTGCCTGGCGGCGGGTTTCGCGCAGGAGCGGCGGCCATGAAGGGCGAAAAGCTCTTGCTCGTGCTGAGCGTGCTGGACGACAGCCCCGACGGCATGACGATCGACGCGCTGACCACCGGCGATCTGCTCACCACCAAAGACGTGGGCAACGCCAAGAACTTTGGCCACGTGGAGCGCGTGCAGCGCAAGGACGGTCACCACGTGTACCGCATCACGCGAGACGGCCGCAGCAAGCTCGAGGAGCTGCGCCAGCGCAAGGCGGCCGAGGAGGCGGGCCTGACGGTGGACGAACGTACACCAGAGGCAGAGGTTTCGGAGCAGCGCCCACAAGGCGGGGATAGGCGAGCGGCCCCCGCTGGCTCCGACCCCGTGGAGCTGCCGGTGCGCGAGGTGGACATCGATGCCGCGCACCGCACGCTGCACGGCACGCCGCCGGCGCCGCCGATCCGAAGCGCGTCCGAGGTGCTGGCCATGCTGCCGCCCGACGCGGCCCCAGGCCCGGTGCGCAGCCGGCCCGCGCGCTCACGCGTGACCACCGGCCCGGAGTTCCGCTGCGCGCTGTTCTCCGACGGCGTGCTGTACGTGCGCAGCGGCGACACGGAGCTAGAGCTGCCGGTGGAGCACACGCGGGCGCTGATGCACTACCTGGAGCACACGCTGCAGGCGGCCGCCACGCTGGCCGCTGGAGGCGAGCATGCCTGAAGCCCTCACTGGAAGCTGGGCGCTGCGCGCCCTCATCCTGATTGCGCTGGACAGCCACCAGCACCACTGGTGCACGCTCGACTGGCTGGCGCGCCGCCTGGAGCTGACGCCGCTGCGCGTGAAGTCGGTGGCCGACGATCTGTGCGAGCACGGGATGATCGACCGCTGTGACGACGGCGGCGCCGGGCACGTGATGTACGGCGTGAAGGTCGAGCTCGGCCAAGAGATCGTGCAGTAGGCCCCGCCATGCCCGTGCAGCTCATCGTCAACAAGGCCACCGGCGAGCGCGGCTACCAGGCGCGCGCGGCGTGGCAGACGCCCGCCGGCTCCACGCGCTACTTCTCGTGCCGGCAGTACGGCCCGCGCAACGCACGTGCGCTGGCCGAAAGGGCTGCACGCACGCTGGAGCGCCAGGCGCGCCGCAGGAGTGCCGCATGACCGGCGCCGAGCTGCTCAACGTGATGGCGCGCCACCAAGGCCGCGAACGCGGCATCCACGCCGTGGACCTGGCGCGCCTGTGCCAGATCCCCGAGCGCGCGCTGCGCACGCTGATCAGCGCGCTGCGCGAGGAAGGCATCGCGATCTGCGCCACGCCGGAGACGGGCTACTACCTGGCCGTGACGCCAGAGGAACTGCAGGAGAGCTGCCGCTTCCTGCACGAGCGCGCGATGAAGAGCCTGGTGCTGGCCAGCCGCATGCAAAAGATCAGCCTGCCCGAGCTGCTCGGGCAGTTGAAGTTGAACCAGGCCTGAAGGAGGCCCGAGATTGCCATGACCGAAGCAACCGTCACCGCCACCGAAGAGATCATCGACAGCGCCAAGGGGCTGGCCGATGCGCGCGCGCACCTGTCCACCCTGGTGCTCGCGCTCAACGAGCACGTGGAGGCCGCCAAGGCCGACGCGATGCCGGCGATCCGCGAGGCGATCGCCTGGGCCACCGCGGCCTGGCGCGAGCTGGAGCTGCGCGTGCGCGAGCACCCGGAGCTGTTCGTCAAGCCGCGCAGCCTCGAGGCGCACGGCATCCGCTTTGGCTGGCAGAAGGGCAAGGGCGGCCTGCAGATCGACGATCCCGAGCGCACGGTGAAGCTGATCCACCGGCACCTGGCCGACATGGTGGACGTGCTGATCGCCACCAAGGAGGCGCCGGTGAAGGACGCGCTGGCGCAGCTCAGCGCGGTGGAGCTCAAGCGCATCGGCGTGGAGCTGAAAGACACCGGCGACGCGGTGTTCATCAAGCCCGCCGAGAGCACGCTCGACAAGCTGGTGAAGGCGCTGGTGTCGGGCCAGGCGGAGGGCGTCGAGTGAAGGTCAACGACTGGAGCGGCGACGGCGTGGCCGCCGCCAGCCAGGAGGAGATGCTGGCCGCCGCGCAGGCGGCGTTCTCCCAGCTCGGCTGCGAACCGCCGATCGTGGGCGTGACGCTGATCGTGCACGGGCCCAAGAGCAACTCCTACATCTCCAGCATCGACCCGGCCAGCAACGTGCGCCACCTGCGCCACATCGCCGAGCAGCTCGAGCGCCGCGTGGCCGACGAGACGAGGCACTGAGCGGTGGCGAACCCGTTTGCCCAGCTGCTCAAGCTGCACCAGCCGGCGCCGCCGCTCACCGAGCGCGCGCGCGTGGTGGTGGACGGGCGCATCGTCGACGACGTGCGCCAGGTGCAGCGCGACGATGCCGAGGAAGCCGCGCGCGTGCGCGCCGAGGTGCGGCGCGCGAAGAAACGCGCCTACGAGCAGCGCCGCATGCAGGACCCGGCCTACCGGGCGCGCCTGGCGGCCTATCGCAAAGCCAACCGCGACAAGCTGCGTGCCTACAAGAAAGCCTACGACGAGCGCACGCGCGGGCGCCAGCGCGAGCTCAAGAGCGCCTGGCAGCGCCGCGACTACCACGAGCGCCACGAGCTGCACCTGCAGCGCCAGCGCGAGTACTACCAGCGCAACCGCGAGCGGATCCTGGCCAAGAAGGCCGCCGCGCGCGAGGCCGCGAAGCTGGCCGCGGCGACCGCGGCGCTCACGATCACCCTGGAGTGACCCCGATGCCTTTCGTCAAGCTGCCCAACGGCATGACCGCCCACGTGAAGGTGGCCAAGCCGCGCGCGCACCGCTGCGCCGGCCTGGTCAAGTGCACCGACGGCAACGCCGTGCGCTGCGCACGCTCGTCGGCCTACCAGTGCGACTGGCCGATCACCGGCGACAAGACCTGCGACGCGCACCTGTGCGCGCAGCACGCCGCCGAAGTCGGCCCCGGCGTCCACTACTGCCAGCCGCACCTCGCGCGCCACCGCAAGGCGCTTGCGCCAGGCGGACTGTTCAGCCGGCTGGGGGTGGAGAGCTGATATGTCGTCCAAGCGCGCGATTCGCCGCCGCGCGTGCGCAGGCAAGGTGCGTCACGCCGATAGTGCCGCAGGCTACGCGGCATCGCGCTCGCTGCAACGAGCCGGCCGTGCAGAAGCGGATCGCATGAGTGTGTACCGCTGCCGCTTCTGCTCCGACTACCACATCGGGCACACTCCCGGAGGTTCTCGCTGGTGAACGCGCGCGCCGTCCTCGACCCGCCGGGCGCCCGCAAGGCCGACCTGGCCGCGATCCACATCGCCAAGGCAGCGCTGGGTTGGGACGACGACTTCTACCGCGACATCCTCTTCACCGTATGCCGCGTGCGCTCGAGCGGCGACCTCGATCATGCCGGCCGCAAGCGTTTCCTGGCCCACCTGCGCGCCTGCGGCTGGTCCGGCGGCTCCACACCGCGGCGCAGCTCCGCTCGGCCCGCCACGGCCGCGAAAAGGCCCACGCTGACCAAGCCGCAGCGCCTGATGTGGAGCCTGTGGCAGCAGCTCTACGAGGCCGGCGTGGTCACCGACCGCCGCATGCCCGCGCTGCTGCACTTCATCGAGCGCCAGACCGGCATCGCCCGCCTCGAGTGGCTCAACTCGGCCCAGGAGGACCTGGTGATCCAGAGCCTCAAGGCCTGGCGCAAGCGCACGGGAGGAACGTGATGGCACCACCCCGCCTGCAACGAGAGACGCTGCTGCAGTTCGTGGCCGACCTGGTGGCGCACGCCGAGTCGCTGCTGGTCGATGTCGGCATCAAGCCCGATCAGGCCCGCCAGCTCGGCATGGAACTCGCGTTTCGGCTGTGCGAGCAGTACTCCAAGACCTACATGTACGTGCCCACGCCGAACAACATGCGCCAGGCGCTGCGCAACCAGGCCGTCGCGGCCGAGTACAACCAGGACGGCCCCAAGGGCGTGCTACGTCGCAGCAACGACCGCATCCACCAGCTCGCCGCCCAGCACGACCTCACGGCCCAGCAGGTGCGCAACGTGCTCAACCTGCACGGCGCCCTGCAGGCCGACGAGCCGCGTCGCGGCGGCGCCTTCCTGCCGGGCTTCGAGCCCAGGTAGTTACCCGACGCTCGATCACGTGGGTCGGCATGAGGCAGATCAAGCCCGCGTGACGCGCCACCTCGAGCACGCACATCGGGTCCCGGACAATCGGCCCACTGGCGAGGGGGGTCGGCAGTCGTCTGGGGGAGAGCGCAAGCCGTATGCGCTGGGAGTTCATCGGCCGCGTAGGGGCCGTGTTCAGCAGTTCGTTGCACCTACACATGGGCTCGCAGAGCCCGCTGGCACCGCCAGCACCGCATCACCCGCACGCCGTGACGTGCCCACAGTGCGGCGGCCACACGTGGCGCCACACGCCCAGCTGCCTGCACTGCGGCCTGCGCCTCAGCACCTGGTGGTGGCGCCGCCTCGGCGACTTTCTGCGCGCCACGGCGACCGCAGCGGCCCGCAAAATCGTGGGGCCGAATTCTTTCGGCCACCGCAAGGCTCTTAATCTCCCGGTCCGTCCTGGGCCGGCGTTGTCCGGCCTCTTCCGCCATTTATCTCAATCGGCCTGGCTGAGTTATCTCACGGCCGATCAGCTCGGTAGGCGCCGGGCGCAGCCCCGGTCCACTTGCGGAACGCCCGGTGCAGCGAGCGGGCGTCGCCATAGCCCAGGCTGACCGCCACCTGCTCGATGCTGCGCGCGCGGTCGCCAAGCAACCGCAGCGCCAGGTCGTGCCGCACTTCGTCGACCATGCGTTGCCAGCTCGTACCCTCGGCGGCCAGCTTGCGGCGCAGAGTCACCGCGGAGACACCCCACTCCGCCGCCACCGCGGGCGCTCCCGGCCAGTCGGCGCCCCGCCGCAGGCGCCGGCGCACCCGCTCCGACCAGACCGGCTCGCCCACCTGCTTGAGAAACACCGATTGAGGCGCGTCACGCAGGAACTCGCGCAGCGATGCCACCGTGGGCGCGCGGCGAGCGTGCAGCACCGCCGAGTCGAACTCGATCGAGGTCGACACCGCCTCGAAGCGCAGCGCCGGACCGAACATGCGCCGGTGTTCCGCCGCATGGGCCGGTCGGGGCCAGGCCATCGTGGTGGCGCGCAGCGCGATGCGGCGCCCGGCCAGCCAGCACAGCAGGCCATGCAGCATCACCAGCAGGGTTTCATCGGCAAAGCGCCGTGCTTCCGGCGGCCGGATGCGGTTGTGCAGCAACAGCCGAGCGCGCAAGGCGTCCACCCGGAGCTCGATGCGCACGTCGTCGAGGAACAGGCCGAACGCCCGCAGCGCCTCGCGCAGGGCGCCGCCGACGGTGGCATGGCTCAGCGACGCCCGGCACAGCAACGCGAAACTGCCCACCTTCATGCGCCGCGAATCCAACCCGAAGAATTCGTCGTCGAGTTCCTCGGCCACTGCCAGCCACAACGCCCCGAACGAGGCCGCCGGCACACGGGCCCCGGGCGTGGTGAGCGCTTGCGGCGCGATGCCGCATGCCTCCAGCACGCGTTTGCGGGCCGCCGCAGTCAGCCGTGCGACGGCGCTGGCGACGAACGCCGCAGACACCGTGTGCGAGGCGGCAGGAGGAGAGGCGGCCATGTCAGCGGCGCGATCGGACAAGCATGGGGACTTCCAGCCGGATTCTGGCAAATGCGATCGGTCGGGTGATCGCTTCGGCCATCGCAAGGCGATGGCACCCGGCCTAGACTGCCGGTTGCCCCGGAGAGTGCAATGAGACCCTCACGCTCACGACGTTCGCTGCCCTTGCAGGGCGCGTTGCCCGCAAGCGGTCAACCCCTCGCCAGGCGGGAACAGTCCACCGGACTGTTCCCGTCCGGGCTCAGCCCCGCGGAGGCTCCAGCCTCCCTGAGGCGGCTCCACGGAGGCCGGCCATGACCGACCTGTCCGCCGAGTTCAAGGCCCTTGCCGAGTACCGCCCGACCCACAAGGTGCGCTTCGTCACCGCCGCCAGCCTGTTCGACGGCCACGACGCCGCCATCAACATCATGCGGCGCATCCTGCAAGGCATGGGCGCCGAGGTGATCCACCTCGGGCACAACCGGTCGGTGGACGAGATCGTCACCGCCGCGCTGCAGGAAGACGTGCAGGGCATCGCGGTGTCCAGCTATCAGGGCGGCCACGTCGAGTACTTCCGCTACATGGTCGACCTGCTCAAGCAGCGCGGCGGCGCGCACATCCAGGTGTTCGGCGGCGGCGGCGGCGTGATCGTGCCGGCCGAAATTCGCGAGTTGCAGGACTACGGCGTGGCGCGCATCTACAGCCCGGAGGACGGGCAGCGCATGGGGCTGCAGGGCATGATCGGCGAGATGGTGATGCGCTGCGACGGGGACCTGTCCTCGCACGCCCCCAAGGAGCTCGCAGCGTTGCAGGGCCATGGCGAGCCGGCCTGGCGCGCGCTGGCGCAGCTGATCACGGCGCTCGAAAACAAGGCCGGCGACGCCGGCCTCATGGCCGCGCTGCAGGCGCAGGCCGCGGGCGGGACCACGCCGGTGCTCGGCATCACCGGCACCGGCGGCGCCGGCAAGTCATCGCTCACCGACGAGTTGATCCGCCGCCTGCGCCTGGATCAGGACGACGCGCTGCACGTCGCGGTGATCAGTATCGACCCGTCGCGGCGCAAGAGCGGCGGCGCGCTGCTCGGTGATCGCATCCGGATGAACGCGATCGGGCCGTGGAGCAATGGCCAGAAGGTCTTCATGCGCAGCCTGGCCACGCGCGACACCGGCAGCGAGATCAGCGCCGCGCTGCCCGACGTGATCACCGCCTGCAAGGCGGCCGGCTTCGACCTCGTGATCGTCGAGACCTCGGGCATCGGCCAGGGCGATGCGGCGATCGTGCCGCTGGTCGACGTGCCTATGTACGTGATGACCCCGGAGTACGGCGCGGCGAGCCAGCTGGAGAAGATCGACATGCTGGACTTCGCCGAGTTCGTGGCGATCAACAAGTTCGACCGCAAAGGCGCCGCCGATGCCTTGCGCGACGTGGCCAAGCAGGTGCAGCGCAACCGGCAATCATTCGGCAAGAAGCCCGACGAGATGCCGGTGTTCGGCACCATGGCCAGCCGCTTCAACGACGACGGCGTGACCGCGCTGTACCAGGCGATCAAGCCGCGCCTGCAGGCGCTCGGCCTGTCGCTGAAGCAAGGCCGCTTGCCGGCGGTGAACACCCGCCACAGCACGCACCAGCACCCGATCGTTCCCGCGGCGCGCACGCGCTACCTGGCCGACATCGCCGACACGCTGCGCGGTTACAAGGAGCGCGCCCACGAGCAGGCCAGGCTGGCACGCGAAATCCAGCAGTTGCGGGCGGCCGCCGAGATGCTGAAGGCTGGCAAGCCCGATCGTGCGCCGGCAGCCGAGGCCACGATCAACCTGGCTGAGCAACGCGAGGCGCGCCAGGATCCGCACGCCAGGAAGCTGCTCGCGATGTGGCCGGCCATGCAGAAGGCTTACGCCGGCGACGAGTACGTGGTGAAGATCCGCGACAAGGAGATCCGCACCGCGCTGACGCACACCACGCTGTCGGGCAACAAGATCCGCAAGGTGGCGTTGCCCCGGTACGAGTGCCACGGCGAGCTGCTGAAGTGGCTGCTGCTGGAGAACGTGCCGGGCAGCTTCCCCTACACCGCCGGCACCTTCGCGTTCAAGCGCGAGGGCGAAGATCCGACGCGCATGTTCGCCGGAGAAGGCGATGCATTCCGCACCAATCGGCGCTTCAAGATGCTGAGCCAGGGCATGCCGGCCAAGCGGCTGTCGACCGCGTTCGACTCGGTCACGCTGTACGGCAACGACCCCGACCTGCGTCCCGACATCTACGGCAAGGTCGGCAACTCGGGGGTCAGCATCGCCACGCTCGACGACATGAAGGTGCTGTACTCGGGCTTCGACCTGTGCAGCCCCAGCACCTCGGTGAGCATGACGATCAACGGCCCGGCGCCGACGATCCTAGCGATGTTCATGAACACCGCGATCGATCAGCAGCTCGACAAGTTCGCTGCCGAGAACGGTCGCGAACCCACCGACGACGAGGCCGCCAAGATCCGCGCATGGGTGCTGGCCAACGTGCGCGGCACGGTGCAGGCCGACATCCTCAAGGAGGACCAGGGCCAGAACACCTGCATCTTCTCCACCGAGTTCTCGCTCAAGGTGATGGGCGACATCGCGCAGTACTTCGTGCACCACGACGTGCGCAACTTCTACTCGGTGAGCATCAGCGGCTACCACATTGCCGAGGCCGGCGCCAACCCGATCAGCCAGCTCGCGTTCACGCTGTCCAACGGCTTCACCTTCGTCGAGGCGTATCTGGCGCGCGGCATGCACATCGACGACTTCGCGCCCAACCTGAGCTTCTTCTTCTCCAACGGCATGGATCCGGAGTACACCGTGCTCGGCCGCGTCGCGCGGCGCATCTGGGCGGTGGCGATGAAGGAGCGCTACGGCGCCAACGAGCGCAGCCAGAAGCTCAAGTACCACATCCAGACGTCGGGGCGCAGCCTGCACGCGCAGGAGATCGCATTCAACGACATCCGCACCACGCTGCAGGCGCTGATCGCGATCTACGACAACTGCAACTCGCTGCACACCAATGCCTACGACGAGGCGATCACCACGCCCACCGAAGAGAGCGTGCGCCGCGCGATGGCGATCCAGCTGATCATCAACCGCGAATGGGGCCTGGCGAAGAACGAGAACCCGAACCAGGGCGCGTTCATCATCGACGAGCTGACCGAGTTGGTCGAAGAGGCGGTGCTGCAGGAGTTCGAGCGCATCACCGAGCGCGGCGGCGTGCTGGGTGCGATGGAAACCGGGTACCAGCGCAGCAAGATCCAGGAAGAGAGCCTGCACTACGAGATGCAGAAGCACACCGGCGAGTACCCGATCATCGGCGTGAACACCTTCCGCAATCCACACGGCGACCCGATGCCTGAACACATCGAGCTGGCCCGCTCCACCGAAGACGAGAAGCAGTCGCAACTGAAGCGCCTGCGCGACTTTCACGGGCGCCATGCCAGCGAGGCGCCGGCCCTGTTGCAGCGCCTGCAGCAGGCGGTGATCGACGACCGCAACGTGTTCGAGGTGCTGATGGACGCCGTGCGTTGCTGCTCACTTGGGCAGATCACCGCGGCATTGTTCGAGGTGGGCGGCCAGTACCGTCGCAGCATGTAGCGATTCATCGCGGTTTGCGGCTTGCGGTAATCCACCTTTTGGCGGTGGCGCGCGCGGCGCGCGGATTCGATAATGGCGTGAATGTGTTTGCCCCCACGCTCGCCGCGCTCGCTGCCCCCCGAGGGGGCGCGTCAGCGGCTTCGGGCGGCCGGGCGCCGCTGACATGTCGAGGTTTGGGGAGCTTTCGACGTCATCCAAGGGCCTGCGCCTGGCGCGCAAGGCCTGGCAGCTATTGCATCAGGATTCGGCGCGCTCGGTGGCGCTGGCGCGCGAGGCGCTGGAGGCCGCGCGCCAGGGGGCCGACATCGCCGGCGAGGCCTGGGCGCATCTGGCCATCGGCTGGCATCTGCTGTACTTCGGCACACCGGCGGAGGCCGCGCCCGAACTCACGACGGCGCAACAGCAGTTCGAGAGCATCCACGAGCGCGCCGGTTACATCCTTGCCGGCACCGGTCTGGCGCGCTGTCTGTGGCGCGAAGGCAAGTTCCCCGCGTCGCTCGACCAGGTGCTGCCGCTGCGCGAAGAAGGCCTGCAGGTGCTGCGCCACGAGCAGCGCGGGGTGATGCTCAACACCATCGCGGGCTGCTATTCCGCGCAAGGGCGTTCCGAGCAGGCGTTTGCCTATATGTACCAGGCGCTGCGCGATTCCGGCCCCACGCATGGCCACGGCTTCGACGCGGTGCTTTACTGCAACCTCGCGCACGAGCTGCTGCAGATCGGCGACTACCACGAAGCGCTGCGTTACCTCGACCAGGGCATCACGCGCTGCCATCACCTGAACAACCCGCGGCTATTGAGCGTGCTGCTGATCAACCGCGTGATCTGCCTGACCGAGCTCGACCGCGCGCAGGAGGCGATGCTCGACGTGTCGCGCGTGCGCAGCCTGCCCATCGGCTCGCAGGGCCGGGGCACGCTTGCGATGTCGTACGAGACCATGGCCATTGCCGCGTTGCGCGCCGGCGAGCGCGCGATCGGCCGCGAACTGGTCGAACAGGCACGCGCGGCGCCGCGCGAAGACATCCCCGACGAGCACGTCGAGCTGGCGATCGCCGCCGCGCTGCTCGCCGGCCAGGAAGGGCGCTGGCCCGATGCCTTGCGGGAGCTCGACCGCGCGCTGCCGCTGGTGGGGGCCGGCGACACCGACGCCGCCGAAGGCCTGAGCCTGCGCGTGCGCTGCATGTACTTTCTGATCCGATCCGAGATCCACGAGCAGCTCCGCGACACCGAGCCGGCGCTGGCGCACATGCGCATCTGGCAGCAGCTGCACGTGGCGCGCGCACACATGGCCTCGCGCGCACGCTACCAGGCGGCGGCGCTGCAAACCGAGCTGATCCGCCTGCAGCACAAGCTCGACGAACAATCGTCGCAGCGCCGTGCCACCGAACGCGCGCGCGCCGAGCTGGAGACCGCCAACGCGCAGCTGTCGCGCAAGATCGCCGAGGTGCAGGCACTGCAGCAGGCGCTGCACGAGCAGGCGGTGCGCGATGCCTTGACCGGGCTGTTCAACCGCCGGTACCTGAACGAAACACTGCCCACCGCGTTCGCGCTGGCGCAGCGCGAGCACCAGGGGCTGGCGGTGGCGATCATCGACCTCGATCACTTCAAGGCCGTGAACGATCGCTACGGCCACGGCGCGGGCGACACGCTGCTGGCGGCCTTTGGCAAGCTGCTGCTGGCGCACTGCCGCAAGAGCGACGTCGCGTGCCGTTACGGCGGCGAGGAGTTCTGCCTGCTGATGCCGCGCACGGATGCGGCCGCGGCCCAGCGCAAGGTCAACGCACTGCTTGTCCTGTGGCGGCAGCAGCGCTTCGACATCGAAGGCGACACGCTCACCGGCCTGAGCTTCTCGGCCGGCATCTGCGATTCGCAGCGCGCGCCGCTGTCGCCGCACATGCTGCTGCAAGCCGCCGACCAGCAACTGCTCGTGGCCAAGCAACACGGCCGCAGCCGCGTGCTCGGACCGGGGTTGACCGAGTCGGCGTCCTGAGCGCAGCGCCCACGGCGGCGTGGTGGCGCGGGCCTCACCGGGTCAACAATCAGCTGGTCTTGTACGTCATCAGGTGAATGCTGGTCTCGGTGGCGCCGATGCCCTTGATCAGCCGCAGCCGCTCCAGCACCTGACCGAGCTCGGTCAGGTTCGATGACCGGATCTCGGCCAGCAGATCCCAACGCCCGTTGGTGTCGTGCACCGCGGCCACACCCGGCTCGCCGAGCAGCACACTGATCACCTTGCGCATCTGGTTGCCTTCGACTGCGATGCTGGTCCAGGCATGGATCTCGTTGGGCTGCGTGTCGGGCTTCAGGCGAACCGTGTAGCCGGTGATCACGCCGTCGTCCTCGAGCTTGGTGATGCGGTTCTTCACCGTGCCGCGCGACACGCCGAGCTTGTGCGCGAGTGCGGCCACCGTGCTGCGCGCATTGACCCGCAGCAAGCCGATGAGCTGCTGATCCAACGTGTCCATGCAGCAAAGTGTCAGCATGACCTGCCGAAATGTCAAGAAACCACGCGTTCTGGTGCATTGATGGGGGTTTTGGTTGCCATTGGCTGTTTGCAGAATGGTTTGCATGACCTTGCTGCTGACTCCGCGAGACGTTGCGCTCATCGTGCAGGCGCAAGGCATGGCCGGGGCGCTGCGCTGTCTCGCGCACGAAGTCGAAGCTGACTTTCGCCGCTGGAATGACTTTGACAAGAGCGCGCGCAGCGCCAGCCACTCGCGCGACGGCGTGATCGAGCTGATGCCGATCGCCGACGGCGCGCTGTACAGCTTCAAGTACGTCAACGGCCACCCCGGCAACACCCGCATCGGCCTGTCCACGGTGATGGCGTTCGGCGTGTTGGCCGATGTGGCCACCGGCGAGCCCCGGTTGCTGAGCGAGTTGACGCTGACCACTGCGCTGCGCACCGCCGCCACATCGGCGCTGGCGGCGCGCGTGATGGCGCGCCCTCAAAGCCGCACGATGGCGCTGATCGGCAACGGCGCGCAGGCCGAGTTCCAGGCGCTCGCGTTTCACCACCTGCTGGGCATCCACCGGATCCGGCTGTTCGACATCGACCCGGCCGCCACCGCCCGGCTGCAGCGCAACCTGCGCCACGTGCCCGGCCTCGAATTGCATGCCTGCAGCAGCGCCGCCGACGCCGCACGCGGCGCCGACATCGTCACCACCGCCACCGCCGACAAGACGCACGCGACGATTGTCACGCCCGACATGCTGGCGCCGGGAACGCACGTCAACGCGGTGGGCGGCGATTGCCCGGGCAAGACCGAGCTGCACCCGGGTGTGCTCGAAGCGGCGCACGTGGTCGTCGAGTACGAGCCGCAGACGCGCGTCGAAGGCGACATCCAGCAGATGCCGCCGTCGTTTCCGGTGACCGAGCTGTGGCAGGTGCTGCTCGGCCAGGCGCGGGGTCGACAACACGACAATCAGTGGACCGTGTTCGATTCGGTCGGCTTCGCCCTCGAAGACTTCTCCGCGCTGCGCTGGTTGTACGACAGCGCGCGCGAGCTTCATCTCGGTGCGCCAACCGAGCTCGTGCCCGCGCTGACCGACCCGAAGGATCTGTTCGGCCAGATCGCGCTGCATGGCCGCGCGCGCAGCGCGGCGTGCCGCGCTGTCACCGCCGCGACAACGAGCGACTCGTAGCCGTTTCGGCGGGGGTTTTAGCCGGGCGCGAAACCACGGTTGTCGCGCGCGCGGCGCAGATCTAGAGTGGCAACGCGCCACAAAACGATACGGAGACAACCATGCCGCATGCCCGCGTCCTCGGGCGGCTCGCTCTCGCGAGCGTTCTCGCCTGCCTTGCAGTCAGTGCCAGCGCCGGCGTGTCGGTGCGCACCAGCAGCACCGATCCCTCTGCCACGCCGTTCCCGAGCGATCGCTTCACCGTGCGGGCCTGGCACAACAACACCTTCCGGCGCGTCAACCTGCCCAAGCCCGATTGCGCGGCGAGCGCAGCCGCGGCGCTGGAGTGCGCAGACATCGACGTGATCAACGAGCTCGACGGCTTCTCCACGCAGCCGCGCATCACGATCCCGTTCACCGGCGCGATCGATCCGACCAGCGTCAACAGCAGCACGGTCTACCTCCTCAACCTGGGCGACACGCTGAGCCTGCGCGGCTTCGGCGATCGCGTCGGCATCAACCAGGTGGTGTGGGACCCGACGACGAACACGCTGGCACTGCAGCCCGATGAGCTGCTTCAGCAACATTCGCGTTACCTGCTGGTGGTGACCGACGGCGTTCGCGATGCCAACCGCCAGCGCATCGATGGCGGCCGCGCCGATTTCGGCCGCGGCCACCACGAATACGACCGCGACCTGCGCGACGGCATGCGCTGGGGCTGGCACCGCAACCGCGTGGTGGCAGCGAGCCTGTTCACCACGCAAAGCATCACCGCCGATCTGCAGAAGATCAACCACCAGGTTCGGCGCGCCGCGCCGGCGCCGATCAACTTCCAGATCGGCAACAACGGTGCCACGCGCGCGGTGTTCACGCGCGCTCAGCTGAGCACGCTGGTGTTCAACCGCCAGACCACCGTGGCGGGCAGCCCCACGCCGGTCAATCTGCCGCTGGCCGCGCTGGACATCGTCGGCCCCACTGTGGGCACGCTCGCCTACGGCACGTTTCAATCGCCTCAGTACATGACCGCAGGCCAGTACATCCCGGTCACACCCACGCTCACCGGACAGCCCGCGCCGCAGGGGCAGTCGGGCCTGCTGGTGCAGGTGTTCCTGCCGGCCGGGGCCAAACCGGCCGGTGGCTGGCCGGTGGCGATCTACGGCCACGGCTTCACCGACAACATGTTCGGCACCACGTTCACGTTGCCGTCGGTGTACGCCTCGCAAGGCATCGCGATCGTGTCGATCCAAGTGGTGGGCCATGGTGGCGGACCGAACGGCACGCTGTTGGCCACGCTGACCAACGGCGGTACCGTCACCGTGCCCGCGCCGGGCCGCGGCTTTGACCAGGATGGCAACGGCACCATCGATTCCACCGAGGGTTCGAGCGTCGCTGGCCTGCGCAACATCATCAGCAGCCGCGATGCGCTGCGCCAGACCACCATCGACCTGATGCAGCTGATCCGTCAGATCGAAGCCGGCGTCGACGTCGACGGCGACGGCAGCGTCGATCTGAGCCAGCAGCGCATCTACTATTCCGGCCAGTCGTTCGGCGGCATCTACGGCACGATCCTCATGGGCACCGAGCCGCACCTGGGTGGCGGCGTGCTGAACGTGCCGGGCGGGTCGATCACCGAGATCGCTCGCCTGAGCCCGAGCTTCCGCTTGCTGACCGCGCTGGCGCTGGCGCCGCGTGGGCTGATCAACCTGCCGCCGGTGCCGGGCGTGCCGGCACCGTTCAACCTGCAGTTCAACGAGAACCTGCCGCTGCGCGACGAGAGCGTGCGCATCAACACCGTGCCCGGCGCGATGGCGATCCAGCGCGTGCTCGATCGCTTCCAGTGGGTGCAACAGCTCGGCAACCCCGTGTCGTACGCGCAGCACATCCGCAAGCAGCCCTTGCAAGGCGGTCCGAAGCCGGTCCTGGTGCAAGTCGCCAAAGGCGACATGACGGTGCCCAACCCGACCTCGAGTGCGCTGATTCGCGCCGGTGATCTGCAGGACCGCACGGTCTACTTCCGGAACGACCTCGCGTTTGCCGCCGACAACCTGACGCCCAAGAACCCGCACACGTTCCTGACGAACATCGTTTCCGGTGGACTGGCTCCGCAGGTCGCGATCGGCACGCAGATGCAGATCGCAGCCTTCTTCGCCACCAACGGCATGACCGTGATCGATCCCGATGACGCAGGGCCGTTGTTCGAGGTGCCGATCGCCGGTCCGTTGCCTGAATCGTTGAACTTCATCCCGTGATCGCGTGACGCGGGCCGCTGGACGCGGCCCCGCAGTTACTCATTTGCCCCTCGCGTCGGGGGACCGGCCTCGTGGATGCGCTCCGATAATGGCGCGGACCATCGAAGGCCCGCATGCTCGCCCACATCTTCGCCGCATCGCCGCTCGCCTGCCGGGCCCTGACGATCGCCGCCGCCATCGCGTTCAGCAGTGGTCTGGCGGCACAAACCAGCAAGACCGCCAAGGCCAGGCCTGCCGCGAGCCAGCCTGCGGCTGTGCAGCCGAGCGCTCCGGCCGCCGTGCCGTTCGTCAACGGCTATCGCATCGCGCCCAAGCCGTCTTGGGTGGTGGAAGCCGATGCGCCGGTCAAGGCCCCCGCCTCGCACAGCGGCCCCAGCTATCGCCTGCTGCTGTCCGACGTGCAGACGCGGCTCGATGCGCCGGGCGAGCAGCAACAGTTCGCGCGCTCGCGTCTGGTGGCCACCGAGAGCGCGGCGCTGGCCGAGGTGTCCAAGGCCGAGCTGCACTTCAACCCCGCGTTCCAGACCCTCACACTGCACGAGGCGGCGGTGTGGCGCGACGGCGTGCGGCACGATCGACTGCCCGGCGCGCGCATCGAGTTGCTGCGCCGCGAGGAACGGCTCGAGCAGAGCACGCTCACCGGCACGCAGACGCTGCTCGTGGTCATGAACGACGTGCGCATCGGCGACGCGGTCGACGTTGCCTACACCGTGCACGGCGCCAATCCGATCTTCAAGGGTCGCTACGCCGAGAACTACCAGCTTCACTTCGGTGCGCCGGCCGACGTGGTGCAGGTGCGCGTGGACCATCCGGCCAGCCGCCCGATGCACGCCAAGGGCATTCGCGCCGACGTCACGCCCGAGGTGCTCAGCGCCGGTGAGCGCCGCGTGCTGCGCATCGTCAAGCGCGACGTGCCGATGGTGCGTCCTGAAGAGAGCGTGCCGCCCTGGTACAAGGTGTGGCCGTCGGTGCATGTCAGCGAGTACGCCGGGTGGTCCGACGTTGCGCGCTGGGCCGACGAGCTGTTCGGCGACGGCGCCGACCTCGGCCCCGAGCTGAGCGAGCGCATCGATGCCTGGCGCGCGCAGAACCTGCCGCCCGATCGGCTCGCCGCCGCGGTGCTCGAGGCGGTGCAGGACGAGGTGCGCTACTTCAGCGCCAGCCTGGGCGAAAGCTCGCACCGGCCCAAGGCACCGGCGCTCACGTTCGCCCAACGCCTGGGCGATTGCAAGGACAAGGTGGCGCTGCTCAACGCGGTGTTGCAGCGCCTGGGTTTCGATGCCAAGCCGGCGCTCGTGTCCTTGCAGCGCAACCGCGGCATCGCCGACTACCTGCCGGGTCACGACCAGTTCGATCACGTGATCACGCGGCTGCAGCTCGACGGCAAGGTCTACTGGCTCGACCCCACACTGCAGAAGCAGGGCCGCAATCTCGACACGCGCGGCCACTCCAGCTACGGGCTGGCGCTGGTGGTGTCGCGCGACGGCGGTGAGTTGGCCCGGGTCGAGCCGCCCGTCGGCGCGCTCGAGGGCCTGGAGTTCGACCAGACCTGGGACGTGTCCGACCTGGCGCGCGCCGCGCGCTTCACGTCCATCATCCGCGCGCGTGGCCTGGCGGCCGAAGGCTGGCGCAACGCCGTGGCCGCCGGTGGCACCGAGCGCCTGGCGCAGAACCTGGCCGGCGCATGGGCGCGCATGATGCCGGGGCTCCGGTCGGTCGGCGCGCCACAGGTGCGCGACGACCGCGACACGAACCGGTTCGAGTTCGAGTTGCAGTACGAGCTGCCGGGCTTCGGCAGCTACGAACGCGGCTCGCTGACCTTCGAGGCGCCGGCGCTCGAGATCCTCGACACCATGGCCGGCCCGCGCGAAGCGCGGCGCGAAATGCCGTGGATGTACGACCCGCCGCGCCAGGTGCGCCAGCGCATCCGCGTGATCGCGCCGCGCCGCTTCGTCACGCGGCCGCCGGCGCCGCAGGAGGTGGGCGACAAGCACTTCAGCATCAGCTCGCGCATGGAGGTCAACGGCAACACCTTCACGCTGCAGCTCGGCTACACACGCAAGCTCGACGAGGTGCTGCCGCGCGACCTGGCCAGCTACCGCGAGCGAATCCAATCCGCGCGCCGCATGGCCGGCACCACGCTGCGCCTGCCGTTACTTGATGCCGACCGCCTGCAAGGCGTGTTCGCCGACATCGAAAAGCGCGTGCAGCGCCAGCACGGCTCCAACCTGGACAGCCTGCGCGAGATCGTGGTGCGGCAGGAGCTCGAGCTGGCGCTGGCCACCGAGGTGCTGAAGGTCGCGGGCGACAAGTCGCCATTGGCCGGACCCGTGCTGACCAAGCGCGCGGTGGCCAACAACATGCTCAACCGCTTCGAGGCCACGCTGGCCGACGTCGACAAGGCGCTGCCGCTGTCGGCGCAGGCCACCGGCGAGTTGTACTACGCACGCGGGCTGGCGCTGCTGTCGCTCGGGCGCGCCGACGAGGCGGTGGCGGCAATGAAGAGCGCGCAGGAGCCGGCCACCAAGAGCTTCGTCACGAAGGGCCTGGGCAACGCGCAGTACTACCAGGGCCAGTATGCCGATGCCGAAGCGTCGTTCCGCGAGGCCGCGCAGGAGTCGAGCGGCGAAGATCGCGACTTTGCCGTGATCTGGCTCTACCTCGCGGCCGAGCGCAACGGCGGCAAGGGCCGCAGTGCCATCGCGCCGTTCGTCGAACAGACCGACGTCGAGCGCTGGCCCGGTGCCGTGGTGCACCACCTCGCCGGACGCATCACGCAGGACGAGATGCTGCGCGCCGCTCGCAAGGACAAGCAGATGGAGCGGCTCAACCTCTCCGAGGCCTGGTTCTACGTCGGCCAGCGCCTGCTGCTGGCCGGCGACACCGAGGCCGCGCGCCGCATGTTCCAGCGCACCGTCGACATCGGCGCGCTGCCGTATCGCGAGCATGCGTTTGCGCAGCTCGAGATCAAGCGCGTGACGGGGCGCTGAGCGGTCAGCCGTCGCCCCAGACCTCTGCGGCCACCTCCACCACGCGCTCCAGCTTGCGCCACTGATCCTCGATCGAAAGCGCGTTGCCGTGGTGGGTGCTCGAAAAGCCGCACTGCGGTGACAGACACAGGTTCCCCAGCGGCACGAACTTCGACGCTTCGTCGATGCGGCGCTTCAGGTCGTCTTTGCTTTCGAGGTCGCCGACCTTGGTGGTGACGAGCCCAAGCACCACTTTCTTGCCACGCGGCAGGATGCGCAGAGGCTCGAAGCCGCCGGCGCGCGCGCTGTCGAACTCCATGAAATAGCCGTCCACGTCGGTGGAGAACATCGCCTCCACCACCGGGTCGTAGCCGCCTTCGGCGACCCACGCACTCTTGAAGTTGCCGCGGCAGGTGTGGATCGTGACCACCATGTCGGACGGCCTGTCGGTCAGCGCCGCATTGATCGTGTCGGCATAGCGGCGTGGCAGCGCCAGCGGGTCGTCGCCGTTGTTGCGGCAGTTCTGCTGGATCTTGGGGTCGCAAAGATAGGCGAATGTCACGTCATCGAGCTGCAGGTAGCGGCAGCCCGCGTCGGCAAGATGCCGGATCGCGCGGCGGTACGCCGCCGCCACGTCGGACCAAAACGCCTCGAGGTCCGGATACACCACCGGGTCGATCGACGCACGTCCGCCGCGCAGGTGCAGCATCGACGGCGATGGGATCGTCATCTTGGCGCTGCGCGTGGTGTGGTCCTTCAGGAACCTGAAGTCCTCCACCATGATCGGCTTGCTGCAGCCGATGCGTCCCGTCACCGAGGCGATCGGGGGCTGCTCCTGGCCGGCGATCTTGAACTTCTCGCCCTCGTTGCGCTTCAGTGTCACGCCGTCGAGCTGCGCCAGGAAGTCCAGGTGCCACCAGTCGCGCCGGAACTCGCCGTCGGTGACCGACTGCAGACCGATCGACTCCTGCTTGCGCACCGCCTCGAGCACGGCGTCATCTTCGGCCTTGCGCAGCGTGGCGGCATCGATCTCGCCTTGTTTGTGCTGCGCGCGCAGTTGCGCGAGCGCCGCAGGACGCAGCAGGCTGCCGACCTGGTCGGCACGAAACGGCGGATGGGCTTGCATGGCGGACTGACCTCGGTGTTTGACGACGACATCTTGCCGCAACGCGTGCGCGCGGCCTTCGAATGCACCCGCGCACGAGAAGGCAAATGGGCAATGGCCTCAGATCTGCGCAGCGGTTGCGCTTACACCTCCAGGCGCGGCGTTCTTGCAAAACCCAAGGGTCAGGTTGATGTCGCTTTGTAAGGGCTCGATCTCGCTTTGCACACGCTCGCACGCGAAGTTTACGAACGCACGCGTCTGGGCCTTGGCGAGCGAGAAGCGAAGCGTACGTTGGCGCGTGCTTCAACCGTCAACAGGAGGAGCCCATGAGACCTTCGATGTTCGTCCTAATCGCCGCGACGGGTCTGCTGGCCTGCAACGGCGGCTCGGACTCCGACACCACCGCCGCCGCTGACGCGCCCGCTCTGGACAGCACCGCTGCCGCCAACACCAATGTCCACAGCGCCGCCGACTCCGCCAACGCGGTGCGCGAAACCGTCGCCGCCTTCGAGCGCAACGCGCCGGTCGGCGCGTCGAGCGCGCTGACCGTGCGCCCGTCGAGCGCGCGCGACCCCGGTCCGCGTGCCGGCAACGACAGCGCCGGCGCGCCCCTGGCCGGCTTGACGCCGCCGCAACTCGCCGCGTTCATCGCCGGCAAGGCCGACTTCGAGGAGGCCGAAGAGGTTGACGAAGGCCTCGGGCCGACGATGAACCTCGACGGCTGCGGCGGCTGCCACTCGCAGCCGGCGATCGGCGGCACCAGCCCATTGGTGAATCCGCAGGTGGCGTTCGCCGGCAAGAACGGCATGACGAACAAGGTGCCGCCGTTCATCACCGCCAGCGGTCCGGTGCGCGAGGCGCGCTTCGTGCGAAACCCCGACGGCTCGCCGGACGGCGGCGTGCATGCGCTGTTCACGATCGCGGGCGATCCGGCCGCGCCGGGCTGCACCGTTGCGCAGCCCGACTTCGCGCGCCAGCTGGCCAACCGCAACGTGGTGTTCCGCATTCCCACGCCGGTGTTCGGCGCCGGCCTGATCGAAGCGATCCCCGACAGCGAGATCGTCAAGCACCAGCGCGCGCAGACCGACGTCAAGCGCAGCCTCGGCATCCGCGGACGGCCCAACATCTTGCTCAACGCCAACGCGATCTCGGGCCAGCTCAATCGCAACGGCAACGACGGCACGGCCGGGCGCTTTGGCTGGAAGGCGCAGAACAAGTCGTTGCTGCTGTTCTCGGGCGAGGCCTACAACGTCGAGATGGGCATCAGCAACGGGCTGTTCCAGACCGAGCGTGACGAGACCGAGGCCTGCAACATCGCCACGCTGCCCAACAGCGACTCGTCGCTCGACGGCCATGCGCCCGAGGTGCTGAGCTCGATCGACCTGTTCACGCTGTTCATGCGATTCCTGGCACCGCCGACACCATCGACCACGCAGCCCGGCGGGCCTGAGTCGATCACGCGCGGGCGCGGCCTGTTCGCCACCACCGGCTGCGCGTTGTGCCACACGCCGAGCATGAAGACCTACAACTCCAGCGTCACGGCGATGCGCTACCAGAGTGCCAACCTGTACTCCGACCTGTTGCTGCACGACATGGGCCGCGGCCTGGCCGACGGCATCCAGCAGGGCCAGGCCGGCGGCCGCGAGTTCCGCACCGCACCGCTGTGGGGGCTGGGTCAGCGGCTGTTCTTCCTGCACGACGGCCGCACCAGCGACCTGAAGCAGGCGATCCGCGAACACGCCAGCGACGGCTCGGAGGCCAACGCGGTGACGCAGCGCTACTTCAACCTCAACGACACGCAGCAGCAGGACCTGCTGAATTTCCTGCGTTCGTTGTAGCTTGAACGTGCCGGGTAGGATGCTTCCGCGCGGCTCCGTCCTGCCGCGCGGGAGAATCTTCATGCCCCCACGCTCACTTTGTTCGCTGCCCCTCAAGGGGGCTTCAGCCTCCTCGAGGCGGCCCGGCGGAGGCTGACATGCAGCAACGCCAGCTCGGCCGCAGCGGCCTGATGGTTGCGCCGCTGGCCCTCGGCGGCAATGTGTTCGGCTGGACCGCCGGTGAAGCCGCATCGTTCGAGGTGCTCGACGCCTTCATCGACGACGGCTTCAACCTGATCGACACCGCCGACGTGTACTCGCGCTGGGTGCCGGGTCACGCCGGCGGCGAAAGCGAAACCCTCATCGGCCGCTGGCTCAAGAAGAGCGGCAAGCGCGACCGCGTGGTGTTGGCCACCAAGGTCGGCAAGGACATGGGCGACGGCAGGGTCGGCCTCGCGCCCAAGTACATCCGGCAGGCGGTCGATGCATCGCTGCAGCGCCTGCAGACCGATCACATCGACCTGTACCAGTCGCACGACGACGACACCGACACGCCGCTGGAAGAGACGCTGGGCGCCTATGCCGAGCTGATCCAGGCCGGCAAGGTGCGCGCCATCGGCGCCAGCAACTTCACCGCCGCGCGCCTGGAAGAGGCGCTGAAGACCAGTGCACGGCTCGGGCTGCCGCGCTACGAATGCCTGCAGCCGCTGTACAACCTGGTGGAGCGCCCCGCCTACGAGGCGGAGCTCGAGCCGCTGTGCCGGCGCGAAAGCCTGGGCGTGATCAACTTCTATGCGCTGGCCAGCGGCTTTCTCACCGGCAAGTACCGCAGCCCGGCCGATGCGGGCAAGAGCCCGCGCGGCGCCGGCATCGTCAAGAAGTACCTCAACGAACGCGGCCGGCGCGTGCTCGCTGCGCTCGACAGCGCCGCCGCGCCATACAAGGCCACGCCCGCGCAGGTGGCGCTTGCGTGGCAGATCGCGCGCCCGGGCATCACGGCGCCGATCGCCAGCGCCACGTCGGTGGCGCAGTGGCGCGAGATCGCGGGCGCGGCGCGGCTGCAGCTGGACGCCGGCACGATCGAGGCGATCGACGCGGCCAGCCGCTGATGCCGGCAAAGCCGCCCCGGGCAACAGTGGTATGCGCCGCAGGCGTGGACTTCTCATCGGCGGGCTGCAACAAGACGTGAACTCCTGACTTCGCTTTCGAGACGCCCTGCCGAAAATCCCTGAGACCGGAGGGGATGGTGGACAGGATCGGGACGGCGTCGAGGCCAAGGCGGCATCGCGGGCTCACGCTCATCGAAGTGATCGTGGCGTTGGGCACCGTCGCGGTGCTGCTGAGCATCGCGTTGCCCGCCTACCAGAACTACCGAGAACGCGCGCGCATCACGCAAGCCAAGCAAGACATCGCCGTCATATCGGCCGCCATCGCGAACTTCCACCTCGATTCCCGTGCCTATCCGAACAGCTTGGCAGAAGCCGGATTCGGCGGCATGCGCGACCCCTGGGGCAATCGTTATGGTTACCTCAACCTCGGCGACAGCAACACCCGTGGCCAGGCGCGGAAGGACCATTCGCTGGTCCCCATCAACACCGATTTCGACCTCTACAGCATGGGTCCGGATGGCCGCAGCGCACCGCCACTGACGGCCAAGTACAGCCGCGACGACATCGTGCGCGCCAACAACGGAGCGTTCATCGGTGTCGCAGCGGACTACTGAGTCTCAGCCACTCGACCCAGGCCGTTCGCCCGCATGAAACTGCACGGCACGTTTCTGTCCAGCCGTGCGGGCCGGCGCATCTTCTGGACGCTGCTGCTGGCCGCCGCGGTGCCGATCACCGTCTTCGGCGTCACGATGCACCAGTTGCTGTCGCAGCAGTTCGAAAGCCAGGCGACGAAGCAGCAGGTTCAGTTGGTCAAGTTCGCCGGCATGGGACTGCTGGACCGCTTGCTGGTCGCCCGCACCACGCTGTCCATCGTCGCGCGCATCAACCGCACCGACGGTGATGCCGCCGCGGACAGTCGCAATGGACGCGTGCTGACCGAGGTTGCGCAGCTCGATGCCGACGGCCAACTGATCTCCGGCAGTGCGTCCCTGGCGCAACGCTGGGGCACGCGAGTGGCGCACGGGCTTGCGCAGCGCGACCGTGAGATCGCCACGCTGCTGGTTGGCGCCGACCACGATGCGCCTGGGTTGCGGACGGTCTTGATCGTGTTGCCCGACGAGGTCCGCCGCGGTCGGGTGTGGATTGCCGAAATCGAGCCGACATTTCTCTTCGCTGAGTTGGCCGCCGAATCAAGCGGCTCGCGCATCTGCGTCCTCGACAGCGCACGCCAACCGGTCTATTGCCCTACCTCCGCCGCGAACGACGAAGCTGAGCGCGCAGCGTCCGGCCGCCACATTCGGTGGCAACTGTTCCTGCGGTCGGACTTCGCCATCAACGATTGGGTGTTGGTGTCGTTGGACGATGGCTCGCCCGAGGGATCAGGCGATGCTCCGCTGGCCAAACTGTCAGCCTTGGGCGCCCTGTTGACGCTGCTGCTCGTGAGCATGCTGGGACTGATCCAGGTTCGACGCACGATGGTCCCTCTGGAGCTTCTGATCGGTGGCACGCGCCGGCTGTCCGAGCAGGACTTCAGCGCGCGTGTCCGCCTGCGCCAGGGTGATGAGTTCGGCGAACTTGCCAACTCCTTCAACCACATGGCCGAGCGGATCGACCATCAGATCCACGCCATGCGGGTGCAGTCGTCGATTGACCACGAGATCCTCCACAACCTCGATGTGGAGCGCGCCTTGCGGCTCGTGTGCCAGCGCCTGGAGCACATCGTGCCGGGCGCATCGGCCTGGGTGGTCGAGTTCGATCGCAGCTCACTCGGGCTGGCGCGCGTCCACAGCGCGCATGCGCCGCTGGCCATCGTGAGCCAGGCGAACACCGACCTCGCGCGCGCCGACGATGAATTCGTCGACCTGAAACGGTGTGACGCGCCGGCGTGGCTGGCCACTCTCCTGCCCGGGTCGGCGCAACAGGTGTGGGTGCGCGTCGCCATGGCTGCGGGCGAGCGGTTCGGCCTGTTGATGATCAGCACCGCCAGCGGTGCCGACATCGCGGCCGAGGCGCGCCGCGAGATCGCCGAGCTCTGCAATCGTGTGTCCATTGCGCTGTCGAGCGCCGACCGCGAGCGGCGCCTCACCGAGCGTGCCACCACCGACAGCTTGACCGGATTGGCCAATCGCGGCCACCTGTACGATGCGATCGACCACCTGCTGGCCGGCAATGCCGGCGCTGCGTTCAGCGTGCTCTTCCTCGACCTGGATCGCTTCAAGGAAGTCAACGATTCGTTGGGTCACCAGATCGGAGACGAGTTGCTGCGCGCGGTTGCACGCCGCTTGCGGCAGCATGCTCCGCCCGGTGCACTGGTTGCACGACCAGGCGGTGACGAGTTCGTGCTGGTCGTCCGCGGCGAGCGCAGGCAAGCGCAGTCGCTTGGGAACCTGCTGTGCCAGGAGCTGGCGCGACCGCTCGAGCTCGATGGACGCAGCGTCGTGGTGGGGGGCAGCATCGGTCTGTCGCACCATCCGGAGCATGGCGCGAGCGCCTTGGAACTGATGCGCCGCGCCGATCTGGCGATGGCCGGCGTCAAGGCCAGGGGCGGTGGTGCTGCGGCATGGTTCGACCCGTCGATGGACACCCACATGGCGCAGCGAGCCGAGATGCTGGCCGATTTGCGCATCGCCCTGGCGCGCAACGAATTCGAGGTGCACTACCAACCGCGCGTGCAGGTGAGCGATCGCACGGTCAAGTGTGCCGAGGCGCTGCTGCGTTGGCGCAGCCCGAAGCGCGGATTCGTACTGCCTGGCGCATTCATCCCGCTGCTGGAAGAGAGCGGCCTGATCGATGGCGTCGGCTTGTGGGTGATCGAACGCACCGCGAAGCAGCTGGCGCAATGGCGTGCTCAGGGCGTGGGGCTCGAAGCGGTTGCTGTGAACCTGTCGACCCGCCAACTGGAAGCGGAGGGATTCGCAGCTCGCGTCATAGCCATCCTCGCACGCCATGATCTGGGTCCGGGCGACCTCGAGCTCGAAATCACCGAGTCGATCTTCATGAATGAACAATCGGTGGCCATGCGCTCGCTGCGCCAACTGCACGACAGTGGCGTTCGCATCGCCCTGGACGACTTCGGCACCGGCTACTCGTCGTTGTCCTACCTGCACAAGCTGCCCATCACCGTGCTCAAGGTCGACCGCAGCTTCGTGGAGGACCTTGGACGCCGCGGTAGCGCCCTGGCCCTGACGCGCTCGATCATTGCGTTGGCACAGGCGCTCGGCTTGGACGTCGTCGCCGAAGGTGTCGAAACCGAAGAGCAGGTCGAGATCCTCACGCAGCTCGGCTGCCATGAGCTGCAGGGGTGGCTGTTTGCGCGCGCGCTGGAACCCGCCGCGCTGGTCGACTTCATGGGCAAGTCGGTGAGGACAGCTTCACTCTCGACCTGAGCCCGATCGCGCGCAGCGACCCGCTGATCAAGTCGTCATCGCGTGGGGTAGGAAGCTTTCGAGCCCGTCAGCAGCTCGGCCAGCTCGGTGTACATCGGCCGCGTCAGCAGCCGCGCCGTGCCGCTGGCCAGCAGCGCGCTGGCCATCAGGCTCAGCACCATGGCATGGCCCGCCACCATCTCCATCACGATGATGAAGGCTGTCACCGGTGCCTGCGTGGTGGCGGCGAGGAACGCCACCATGCCGAGCGCGATGAGCGGGATCGTCGCCGTTCCCTCGATGCCGGCGATCACCGCCACGTCGTGCCCGATGCCCGCTCCGATCGACAACGACGGCGCGAACACGCCCGCCGGCAGCCCGGTCCATGCCGACAACCAGGTGGCGCAGAACTTCAGCACCGTGTAGCCCGCCGGCACGTCGCCTTGCGCCTCCAGCAGCGCACGCGTGGGCTCGTAGCCGGCTCCCACCGTCGCCCCTTGCGTGACCACGCCGATGATCGCCACGGCGAGCGCGCAAACGGCGGCAAAACGAAACGGATACCGGGTGCGCCAGCGGCCGGCCCAATCGGCCGAGTCGCGCGCCGAGGCGACGATCAGCCGCGAGAACAGTCCTCCCGCGATGCCGCACACCAGCGCAATCAGGAGGCCGGGCAGGATCATCGACACATCGAGGTGCTGCACCGTCAGCGCGCCGAAGTAGGTAAGGTTGCCCAGCAGCGAGATGGCCACCAGGCCGGACAGCACGATGCAGGCGATGACCAGTGAGCTGTGCGACAGGTCACGCCGGCCGGACAACTGCTCGATCGCGAACACGACGCCACCGAGCGGCGTGTTGAACGCCGCGGCAATGCCCGCGGCGGCGCCGGCGACCATCAGGTCGTGCGCATCGATGCCCGAGCTGCTCGAGAGCCAGCGCTTCGCATGCTGCATCACGCCGGCGCCCACCTGCACCGTGGGACCTTCACGGCCGATCGACAGGCCCGCCAGCAGACCGCCCGACACGAGGCCGATCTTGTGCAGCGACAAGCGCAGCGACACCAGTTGATCGCTGTGCTGCGGCGGCGTGGCCGCATCGAGCGCCACCATCACGTGCGGAATACCGGATCCGGCCGCGCCCGCGGCGAAGCGCCGCGTCCACCACAACAACACCACGGTCAGCAGCGGCGTCCACAGCAGCGGCAGCCAGGGCCCGATTGCGCCCGAGCTTCGCAAGCGGGCGAACGCGGCACTGGCCGCCTCGCTCAGCTCGGTGAACCCCACCACCACCAGCCCGGTGGCCACCGCGTAAGCCAGCACCACCGCACGGTCGACCCAATGGGCGCCGGAAGCGAGTTCCGCACGGAGGTTGCGCCAGAGATCCGTCTCTCGGTTCGGCATGCCGTCACGATAGCGCGTGAGCCGGCCGCTGCCGGGTAACGATCACCGCCTCAGAGGTGCCGCAGCCGGACGGCGAGCCACCCGGTGAGCGCACCGAACATCGCGTGGTCCAGCGCCGTGCCGAGGTTGCGGACCTCGAGGAACCATGGAAACGCAGATGGCGCGACGAGGTAGAACGCGATCACGAAGAACGCCACGCCAACCGCCGCGCCCCGCGCGGCAGCCACCAGCGCCGGCCGGCCGCGCACCAGCGAGCCGATCAGGAGCCCGAGCACCAGAGACAACGGCAGGTGAATCATCAGGCCCATCGCCGCTTCGACGAACAGCGTCTGACCCGGCGGGAGCGCATCGGGTCCGAGCAGCATCGCACCGATGCGCTGCAAAGAACCGGCAGGCCCGCCGAATCCCAGCGCGGTCGACAGCGACATCTGCGCGCCCAGATACGCCAGGCCCGCCACGAGCCCGGCGATGCCGCTGGCCGCGCCTTCGCTGAGGCCGTCGACGGCGCGCAGCGCAAAACGCGTTCTTCGATCGGACCTCGCAGTCATGGCACCTCTGCTTGCGATGCCATCGTGCAAACATTTGCACAAAAGTACATCGGTACTGATCCCCGGTCGCGCGATGAAACTTTCGCGCAACAATGCCATCGAAGCCGCCGACAGCGTGGCTGCGCCGCCGCGCCACTGCGCACGCCGGAGGCGGCCGCTGCGTTGCCCAGGGTAGCGCGCCATCCGGCGCATGGATCGGTCAAGGCTTTCGAAGCGATGCCGGGCGCTGTGCCTTCAGCCGCTCGATCTCCACGAGCTGGGACTCGAACGCCCAGATCATCTTCTTGTCGTCGTCGGACAGGTCGGACAGCTTGACGTGCTGGAGCAAGACGCCCAGCACATCACCGAGCCGCCCGAGCTGGCGGCCATAACTGCCGACCTCGTCAAGGATCTGCTTCTCGAGTTGCGGATCGGCGCTCTTTCCGAGGTTGATGTTGACGACTCCGAACTGGTTGCCGACGGCGCTGAGCATCCAGTTCCACGGATTGATCGCTTGGGTGACGTCACCGGAAAGCGGCAAGCGAACGTTGGGCATGTTGTTCTCCCGAGTGGCACGAGACGCGGATGATCGCCGATGCGGCATCGGCGCGGGCGTCAGCCGTCGCGCGTGCGCTGCCACACCTGTGCAAGAGCCACCAGGCGCACGCGCCACGGCAGCGACTCCTCGGACAACACGTCGAGAAAGTCCGACAGGCGCTTGGACTTGCCGATGGTGTAGATCGTCAGCCACACCGTGCCGACGAACACCGCCGCGAACGCCAGCAGGCGCGGCAACATCGGCGAATCGCCCATCGCCAGCAGGTTCATGCCGAGGAAGCCGGTGGTCACCGTGCCGACGAGGCCGAAGATCGTCACCACGGTGAGCCGCACCACCGTGTTGGCCTGGCGGCGCAGGCTGTCGGCATCGAGGTAGGCGTTCATGTCGTGCATGCGCTCCTTCACCTCGGCGTACAGCGGATCCAGGCCGAGCTGCCCGGTGCACATGCGAAACAGCGCCCTCGCCTGTGCCTGCTCCGAGACCTCGTGGAACCAGTAGCGGTGCGTGAAGCGCAGGAACGCCGCATACACGCCGCGGATCGCTCGCTTGAAGCGCTTGACGCTCTCCGGGTCGGCCACATCGAGGCGCTTCAGCGCATCCACCAACCGATCGGAGAACATCAGCAGCGACGCTTTCTGCACATGCGCGATCAGGAACAGCATGAAGTGCTGGTGGCGAAACTGCGCCAGCACGCCGCGGTCGCCGCAGCGGTAGAACTCGGCGCGTGCGTCGCCCACCACCACCAGCGCGTGGCCGCAGCACATGTAGCGCGTGCGCGGCGCGGCGCCGGCGTCGGACCAGAAGCGGTCGTAGCAGTGTCGCTGCTCGAAGTCGGCCACGTGCTGCTCGGCGAACGGCAGGTCGTTCTCGCCCGCGCCGGTCACCAGCCCGAGGCGGATGAAGTCGCTGCGCGCCAGCGTGCGCGGATCGTCGACCGCGAGATAAGCCATCAACGGCATCCGGTAGTACTCGATCTGCCGGTAGCGCAGCGTGCCCTCGAGCTCGGAGTGATCGGGCACGAGCGGTTTCAGCAGGAACTCCCAGTGCGCCGCGATGCGCGGCGCGCGGTGCTCGCTGACGAACGCCAGGAACTTGTCGCGTGCCTGGGAGTCCGACGCGGCCAGCGACGCGCCGTGGGCATCGAGCCACTCGACGCCGGCCATCGCGTGCAGCGGCTGGCCCGACGCATCCCACCCCGACGGATAGCCGCGCCCAAAGCGGTACAGGATCTCCTGCGCGTCGCTCAGGCGCAGGCCGTCGCCCGCCAGCTCCACGCTGAGCAGCACGACATCGACGTCTTCGAAGAAGTACAGGTCCGCATGCACAACCTGCAGCGTCAAGGTCTGCATGTCCACGCGCGGCTGCAGGCGCACCGCGCGCACGTCGCGGCGGCGGAACACGTGCATCGATGATTCCGAGCCCTCGCCATGACGGCCGCGCCCCTCGCCGTAGAGGAACTGCTGCACGTACGGCAGGAAGGTGACGAACTCGTTGTAGTGGCGCTCGTGAAATCCCTCGAGGCCGCCGGTGTACTCGTCGACCATGCGCTGCCACGGGCTGCCGGGCATGTCGGCGCCGAGCAGCTCCCACGGCCGGCGCCCTACGTCTTCGCCACGGCGCCGCGCCACCAGCCGCAGAGGCCACAACAGGATCTGCCGCAGGTGGTGCACCGCCCGTGCCGGCGGAAGGACACCCGGTGCCAGATCGATCGTGGCCGGCTGCATGGCGCGTGAGTGTAGGCGCAGCCGACGAGCGCGACGGCGGCGTGCGCCATGTCGTCGGCGGCCGTCCCTCGGCTGCCGCCGCACCACTCGGCACTAACGTGTGCGACGGCTCAGGGGTACTGCGCCATGCGGTGCTTGCCGGAGCGCTTGGCCACGTAGAGCGCATGGTCGGCGTGCCCGGACAGTTCTGCCAACGTGCCTCCGCCTTCCGGATGGATCGCGATGCCCACGCTGGCCGACACGGCCGGCATGACACCCGGATAGGGCTCGCTCAGGGCGTCGATCAGTTTGCTTGCCACGTACCGCGCGTCCTCGAGGCCGGCTTCGCCGAGCGAGACGGTAAATTCATCGCCGCCCAGCCGCGCCACGACATCCGACTCGCGCAGCAACGCCCGGATGCGTGACGCGGCCGCCTTCAGCACGGTGTCGCCGACCGGGTGGCCATGCCTGTCGTTCACCGCCTTGAAACCATCAAGGTCGATGGCCAGCAACGCGAGCCGGGTGCCGTGGCGGCGAGCCTCGGCCAGGCGGCTGCTCGCCAACTCCTCGAACAGCAGCCGATTGGGCAGCCCCGTGAGCGCGTCGTGCTGCGCCATGTGCTGCGTCGCCTTGAGCACATGCCCGGCGCGCACGATGGCCTGGGCCACGGTCGCGGCCTCCTTCAGACGCGTGGGCGGTGGATGCTCGACCGGCTGGCCCATACCCAATGACAGCGCCGGCTCGACCAGCCCGCGGATCGAGCTGCTGACGCGCGCGCCCAGCCGAATGGCAAAACCGATCCCCACGGCGTAGGCCACGATCGCGCCTGCGATCAGCCAGGCGATCGACCTGTGCAGTGGTGCTTCGATCGAAGCGCGCGGTGCGGCCACCACCACGCTCCAGTTCGACACCGACGAGCGAGCGAAGCCGGCGTAGGTGGGGATCCCCTCCTTGCTGTGTGATGTGACCACGCCTTCGGCCTGCGCCGACTCGAGGCGCTCCATAAGATCCGGGGTAGCCTTTTGGCCGACGAACTTCGCCGGGTCGCGCGTGCGTGCGACGATCGTGCCCGACCCGTCGAGAATGGCTGCCACCCAGTGCGCGGGTATTGCCTGGCGTCGCAGCACCTCGGCGACATGCTCGGGCGACAGGCCCACGTTGAGGCTGTAGACGACGCTCCATCGCGGAACACCGGCACGCCCATCGCAATGACGGGCCGACCGGTGACGGGTCCGATGAACAGACCGGTCACGACGGGCTTGCCGGCCTCGAACACATGCTGCAACTCCGGCGGAGTGCCGACCTGCGGCAGGGCCACGCCGAAGTCTCGCAACGTGTTGACGTGCTGGCGGCCCTCGATGTCGGTCAGCACGTAGTTGTCCACGATCTGGAACGCCAGTGCCTCACGAGCGCGCTCGTGGAAGGCGCGCAGATCACCCGCGATCAGCGCTGGCGAGGTCGACAACACGCGCAGGCTTGACACCACAGCCGAGAATTCACGGTCCAACGCGGCGACCAGGCTGCGCGCCTGCAGCACCGAGTCGCGCTCGAGTCGAACACGGTGCTGAAGGTAGTTCTCGTAGACCAGGTAGCCCGAGACCAGCAGCGTCGGCGTCAGGCACGCAGCCACCAGCGCGATCAGGCTGGCTTGGACTGAATGGAGACGCAACCGCGCCGTGCCAACGGGTGCGACTTCTCCCCTGGCAGCCGGGCGGACAGGGATCAAGCTCCCACCTCGACAACCCCTTCTATCTGGCTCCTCGATCGGCGGGACCGTCAAAATCCGCCTCAGTGAAGCCTCGCTTGGGCAGGATAGCCACCGAACCTGCACCGCATTTGCGCTCGCGCAAGCGCCGACGCGCCGGAAAGCAAGCCGGCACCCCGGAGCGTTCCGCGCGCGAGCTAACCTGTAAGTGGACCGATCGCCGATCCCAAGCACCGAATGGATCGGACCGCGAAACGAATCGAGGGGAGACTGTCGTGCGCAAGCTGAAACTCGGCAGGGCCTTTACCTTGCTCGAGCCGGGTCCCGTGGTCCTCGTCACGACCCATGACGGGCAGAAGAACAACGTCATGACGCTCTCGTGGACGATGGTGGTCGACTTCACCCCGGTGTTCGCCATCACCACGGGCGCTTGGAACCATACCTTCACGGCGTTGATGAAGACGCGGGAGTGCGTGGTCGCGATTCCGACCGTGGACCTGCTGGATCGCGTGATCGGCATCGGCACCTGCTCCGGAGCCGATACCGACAAGTTCGCCAGATTCAAGCTGACGCCCGTGCAAGGCAAGATCGTCAACGCCCCTCTGATTCAGGAGTGCCTTGCCAACATCGAGTGCAAGGTCGTCGACAGGGTCCGGCGGCACAACATCGTCGTGCTGCAGGGCTTGGCTGCGTACCTGGACTCCGGGCGCGCCGAGAAGCGAACCCTCCACGCGGTCGGTGACGGGACGTTCGTCGTCGACGGGCGCACGCTGGACCGCAGGCGGATGATGGCCTCCAAGCTGCCGGCGGGCTTGTAGCGTGCATGGCCATGGCAACGGGGTCACCGCCGCTGACCACGCCGCACGCGTCGCTCGACGGTGCCGAAGCCCGCTACAGCGCGCTGCTGGCGCTGTCGCTCGATGGCATCTGGGTCCTCGACAGCGAGGGACGCATCGACCACGCGAACGGCGCCATGGCTCGCCTGCTGGACCGCGAGGCTGAAGATCTGGATCTGCGCGGACGCGATGTCTGCGAGTTCCTGCCCCCTGATGTGGCTGACGACACGCGCCGCAGGCTGGCGACCATGGACCCGGCCCGCAGCAGCACCCGCTGGCGGGAGTTCCGTCTGCAGCGCCGCGATGGTTCGCTGGTGGAGGTGGAGGCCTCGGGCGTGGCCATCGGTCACGGCGAGACGCTGCGGGCGGTCGTCGTGGCGCGTCCGGTGGCGCAGCGCAAGCAGATCGAAAGCGCTCTCGACACCACGCGGCAACAGCTGCGCAGTGTGTTCGATGCCTTGGCCGAGGGCGTCGTCGTGCAGGACAGCGCGGGCCGCATCCTCGAGTGCAACCCGGCCGCCTGCAAGATTCTCGGACTCGATGCCGATCAGATGCTCGGCCGCACGTCGATCGATCCGCGCTGGCGAGCGGTCCACGAGGATGGCAGCCCGTTTCCCGGCGATGCGCATCCCGCCATGCGCACGCTGCGCACCGGTCAAGCTTCGCGCGACGACGTCATGGGGGTGCACAAACCCGACGGCACGCTGTCCTGGATCTCCATCAATTCCGAGCCGCTGCTTGACACCCATCAGGCCGTGACGGGGGTGGTCACCAGCTTCTCCGACATCACCGAGCGCAGGGCCCGCGAGCGCGAGCTCGAGGGGGAGCGGCAGCTCAACCGGCACATCATCGAGATCGCGCCGTTCGGAATCTGCATCTACGACGAGAACGGCAATTGCGTGGCCGCCAATCCGGCGATGGCACGCGACATCGGCGCCTCACTGTCGCAGGTGCTGAGCCAGAACTACCACCACCTCGACTCGTGGAAGCGCAGCGGGCTGTACGACCTCGCGCAGCGAGCACTGGACAGCGACGTGCAGCTGACCCTTGACGGGCCGGTGGTCACCAGCTTCGGCAAGCAGGCGTGGCTCGAGCTGACCTGCCGTGCGCTCGATCTCGGCGGCCGGCGTGGGCTGATGCTGGTGAGCCGCGATCTCACGAGCGCCAAGCGCGCGGAGCAGGCGCTCGAACAAAGCGAGATCAAGTACCGAAGCCTGGTCCAACAAGCCTCCGACGGGATCTTCATCGCGGCCGCCGATGGCCGCTACACCGAGGTCAACGATGCCGGGTGCCGCATGCTCGGGTACACGCGCGACGAGATCCTGTCGATGCGCATGGACGACATCGTCGATGCCGATGACCTGCAGGCCAGGCCGCTGCAGCACGAGCGGCTGCGCAGCGGCGAGCCGCTGCTGGCCGAACGGCGCATGCGACGCAAGGACGGCTCGGCGATGCTGGCCGAGATCAGCGGCCGCATGCTGCCCGACGGGCAGTTCCTTGGCCTGGTGCGCGACATCGGACAGCGCAAAGCGACCGAAGAAGCGCTGCGCGCCAAAGAAGTGGCGGAGCGCTCCAATCGAGCGAAGAGCGAGTTCGTCTCGCGCATGAGCCACGAGCTGCGCACGCCGCTGAATGCGAACCTCGGCTTCTCGGAGCTGCTGCAGGTCGACTCTCAGCACCCGCTCGAGCCTGCCCAGAATGCCAAGCTCGAGCACATCCACAACGCCGGACACCACCTGCTGGCGCTGATCGACGACCTGCTGGACCTGTCGCGCATCGAAGCCGGCGCCATGAAGCTGCAACTGGAGGACCTCGACCTGCAGGAGATCGTGCACCATGCCATCGATGATCTGCGTGGCGACGCCCTGCGCGTTGGCGTGCGCCTGACACTCGAGTTACCGGCGACCCCCGTGCGGCCGGTGCGCGGCGATCGCACGCGGCTGCGCCAGGTGCTGGCGAATCTGTTGTCCAACGCGATCAAGTACAACCGCGCCGGTGGCATGGTCACGCTGCGGTTGGCGCCGTTGGGCGAGTGGGTGCGACTGTCGGTGATCGACGATGGTGCCGGCATGACGCCCGCGCAACTGCGCCGGCTGTTCCAGCCGTTCAACCGCCTCGGTCGCGAATCTTCGCGCGTGCAGGGCACGGGCATCGGACTGGTGATCACGCGCAGCCTGGTGGAATTGATGGGCGGCAGGTTGTCGGTGCACAGCGAGGCCGGACGCGGCAGCGAGTTCATGGTCGATCTGCTGGTTGCGCAGCCCGGTGCCGCGGCGCCCCGCCCGGCGGCGGCGCCTCAGCCGATCGCCGCCCGCAGCGATGTCAGCGGCCGCGTGCTGTACATCGAGGACGACGAGGTCAACCGGGTGCTAATGCAGGCCTGCTTCGGGTTCCGGCCCGGGGTCGAGCTGACGCTGGCCACCGACGGAAAGTCCGGCATCGAGGCAGCGCTGGCCGGCAACTTCGATCTGGTGCTGGTGGACATGTCGCTGCCGGACATGCGCGGCCCCGACGTGCTGCGCGCGCTGCGCAGCCAACCGGGACGTCGGGTGCCATGCATCGCCCTGTCCGCCGACGCCATGCCCGACGACATTACCGCAGCGCTTGCCGCCGGAATGGACGGCTATCTGACCAAGCCGCTGCCGATCGCGCAGTTGCTGTCCACGCTGGATGCGGTGCTGTACGTTCGACGAGAGAGCTAGGAGTGCGGGCGCGGGCGTGAGCGCACGGCGGTCGCGTAAGCTCCGGCATGCGCGCGCTGCGATGGTCGCCGCCAGCCGCTGAGCTTTCCCCCACTCGCCCGAAAGGTCGCATCCGATGAACGCCCCGCTGCCGCTGCCCGCGCTCGACGCCATCCGCGAGCACGAAGACGAGATGGTCGCCATCCGGCGCCAGATCCACGCCAACCCGGAGCTCGCCTACGAGGAACACGCCACCGCGCAGCTGGTGGCCGAGCGCCTGGAGCGCTGGGGCTACCAGGTGCACCGCGGCCTCGGCGGCACCGGCGTGGTGGGCACGCTGCGCGTGGGCACCTCCGGGCGCCACATCGGCCTGCGCGCCGACATGGATGCGCTGCCGATCGCCGAGACCAGCAACAAGCCGTGGGCCAGCAAGGTGCTCGGCAAGATGCATGCGTGCGGCCACGACGGCCACACCGCGATGCTGCTGGCGGCGGCGCGCCACCTGGCCGCGACGCGCCGCTTCGACGGCCACCTGCACCTGGTGTTCCAGCCCGCGGAGGAAGGCCTGGCCGGCGCCAAGCGCATGCTCGACGACGGCTTCCTGAAGCTGTTCCCCTGCGAGGCGATGTTCGGCATGCACAACATGCCGGGCACCGCCGAGGGCCGTTTTGCGATCGTCCCGGGCTTCGCGCTCGCCAGCTCCGACACCTGCATCATCACCGTGCGCGGCAAGGGCAGCCACGGCGCGATGCCGCACACCTCGGTGGACCCGGTGGTCGCTGCCTCCAGCATCGTGATGGCGCTGCAGACCGTCGTGTCGCGCAACGTGGCGCCGCTCGAGATGGGCGTGGTCACCGTCGGCGCCTTCCACGCCGGCGACGCGCCCAACGTGATCCCCGGCGAGGCGCAGCTCAAGCTCACCGTGCGCGCCTACAAGCCGCAGGTGCGCGACCTGCTGCAGCAGCGCATCACCGAGATTGCGCAGACGCAGGCCGCGGTGTACGGCGCGACGGCGCAGGTGGAGTACCAGCGCCGCTACCCGATGCTGCACAACCACGCGAAGGAAACCGCGTTCTGCCGGCAGGTGGTCACCGACTGGCTCGGCCCCGAGGGCCTGGTGGCCGACGCCGAGCCGGTGACCGGCAGCGAAGACTTCGCCTTCTTCCTCGAGCAGGTGCCGGGCTGCTATGTGTTCATCGGCAACGGCGTCGGCGAAAGCGGCGGCTGCATGGTGCACAACCCGGGCTACGACTTCAACGACCGCGTGCTACCCACCGGCGCCAGCTACTGGGTGCGCGTGGCGGAGACCTACCTCAAGCCCCAGGGCTGAGCCACCGGCCACCGGCGCAGCGATGCAAGACAAGCGGCCCGATGGCAGCGGTGCGAGCGCTGGCGACGCCGCCCCTGCACCCACAGACACCCCGCTGGTGCTGACGCTGCGCGATGTGGCGCTGCCGCCGGCGCCCGCGGCGCCAGCGGCGCCCATCGACGACGGCCTGATCGTGTCCGACCCCGATGCGCGAGCAGCGCCCTACCTCGGCGACCCGGAGGCCGACAAGGCGGCCGAGCGTGCCGCGCGCCGCGCGCAGGTGCGCCGCGACCGCGTGCGCGACGATTCGCCCGCGCCGGCGCCCGCGGCGGGGCCGAAGGTGCTGGTGCTCGACGGCGAGCCGGCATCGTGCGGCGAGCTGTGCGAACAGCTGCAGGCGTTCGGCTTCGAGCTGGTGGTGGCCAGCGTGCCACCGCCGCTGCCCGCGCCGTGGCCGTTCGTGGCGGTGTTCGTCAGTGCGGCCGCCAAGGAGCCCGACGGCGGCGACGCCATCGACCTGTGCCACCGCGTGCGCGAGAGCAGCCGTCTGCCCGGCACGACCAAGCCGGTGCTGGTGCTGGCCGCGCCCGAGCTCAGCGCCACCGACCGCGTGCGCGCCGGCCTGGCCGGCGTCAACGAGCTGGTGATCGGCGCGGTCACGCGCGGCAGCGTGGCGAAGGTGCTCGATGCGCGAGGCGTGGCGCTGCCGTCGGATGCGCGGCGCGGGTGAGCTGGGCTACGCACCGGTGAGGCGGGTGAGCGCCGGCGGGCGCTGAGGATCATCCGAGTGCTCCACGAGGTCCTGAAGACTGGAGCGACACGATCAGTTCAGGCCAAAGGTCTTTCGAAGACCGGCTGCTGTCGCATCGGCGGCAGCACCGCCTCCTTTTGCTCATGGCAGGGGCGGCATCGCCTGCTACCGCATGAACGGACCTTGCGCTTGTGCGCTGGTCCAAATATGATGCTCATCATGAACGGCGGAAGACCCTCGAGACGAATCGCCCAAAGCCGCAAGGAAGCCTCGCACGAGCGCATCGTCGAGGCCGCCGCCCGCGCCATTCGGCGCAGCGGCTATGGCGGCACTGGCGTGGCCGACATCATGAAAGAGGCCGGATTGACGCACGGCGGCTTCTACGCCCACTTCGACTCTCGTGAGGCGATGTTGGCGGAGGCCGCCGATCGCGCAGGCGCCCAGAGCGTGGCCATGCTGGAGCGTTTCGCCGCACAAGCGCCGCCGAAGGAGTCCTTCGAGGCACTCGTGAAAGCCTATCTTTCCAAGGCTCACCTCGATCGCGCCGAGAGCGGTTGCCCGGTCGCCGCACTGGGCTCCGAGATGGCACGCCAGGCACCCGAGGTGCGGCGTGCGGCGACGCGACGCATCAAGGAGATGATCGATCTCGTCGGCCGCCATTCGCCCGGATGGGGCCAGCCCGGCGCGCACGAGCGGGCGCTCGTCGCCGCGGCCACGATGGTGGGCGCCCTCGTGCTGGCGCGCGCCGTCGACGATCCGAAGCTGTCCGCCTCGATGCTCGAAGCGGCACGCGCAAGACTGATCGCTCACTGAAGCGGCTCGATCCGCGGCCTTTCGCTTGTCCACAAATATGATGATCATAATAGTCAGTTTCGTCAATGTAGGTGGCCGCGTGAACACCGCATCGATGACCGCCGGGCTCACGGCCGACCACCTCGGAACCTGGTCGCCCGGATCGATGCTGACCAGCGCGGCGGTCGGCATGGTGCTGCCATCACTCAGTGGCGCCGCGGTACCCATGTAGACGAAAGAGAGATCAAAGATGTCGAGAGTTCAGAAGCAACAAAACCGGCCTGTGGCCATCGTCACCGGGGCGACCGCGGGCATCGGGGCAGCGACGGCCCGCGCGCTTCACGCCGCCGGCTACCAGGTATTCGGGACTTACCGCAAGCTCCCGTCGGCCGCGATCACCGGCGTCGAATACGTGGCGTGCGACGTGACGAGCGACGCAGCGGTCGGCGCGGCGGTGCGCGAGGTGCTGGCAAAGACCGGCCGCATTGACCTTCTCGTCAACAACGCCGGCGTCGGACTTGTCGGTGCCGCCGAGGAATCTTCGCTCGAACAGGCGAAGTCCATCTTCGACGTCAACGTGTTCGGCGTGATTCGCATGACGAACGCCGTGCTGCCGGTGATGCGCCAGCAGCGCGCGGGACGCATCGTCAACATCAGTTCGGTGATGGGCCTGATCCCCTCGCCATTCCTGACGCTGTATGCATCGAGCAAACACGCGGTGGAGGGGTACTCGCAGTCGCTCGATCACGAGGTCAGAGGATCGGGCATCAGGGTCGTTCTCGTCGAGCCGGGCTACACGCGCACCACGTTCGAGAGCAACGCATTGGCGGCGGACCAGAAGAGCGAGCATTACGCGCCGGGGCGAGCCAACGCCGAAGCCGTGCTGCGCCACGAGATGACCAAGGCCGACCCACCGGAAGTGGTGGCCGCAACCGTCGTCACCGCCGCCACCACCGCAACGCCGCACCTGCGGTACACGGCCGGCCGCGACGCCACGACCGTCAGTCTGCTCAGGCGTTTCGTGCCCGCGTCAGCGTTCGACAAGAGCTTGCGCAAGCGCATGCAGATGCCGGCTTGAGCATGGCCCTGAAGCAGACGAACATGCGGTTCCGCCGCATCGTTTCCGTGCTGTTGGCCGGTTGGCTGGGCGCGGCTGGAGGCAACGGCGCCGCACAGGAGCACAACGTCCCGCTGGTGCTGACGCACCGCTTTGCGATCGAGGAGCCTCCGTCGTGGGGCCATGTGACGGTGAATCTCTCGCAGGGACAGTGGCGCGTCGGCGGGCCCGATGGCCCCGTGGCCAGCGCGTGGCAGTTGAAGACAGCGCTCGGCAATCTGGTCGCGATCGAAGTTGGCGGCTGCTGCAGCGCGTGGGTCGACGGACCCACCGCCTACCCCTGCGGGTTCACGCTGCGCGGGTTGGAACTTCCCGGACTCGACGTGGACAGCGAGCCGGCGTCGGCCAGCCCCGACGCAGGCTCGATGCTCGATGGCGCAGGGACCGGTGCCTTCGCCTGCACCGGGCAGGACTCGCAAACCCGTGAAGGGCCGATGCGCCAGGGCGCGATGCGATTCATCAGCATCCGGCCCTGGTTGCACAACCCGGGCGACCATGCACGTGCGCTGGGCAGCGCCCTGCGCTTTCAGTTCCACGGTGTTGCCAATGACCTGCATCCATCAAGGATCGATCGCGCCAGCGGCGTCGTCATCCTGCGGGCGGTGAAGCGCGCTCGTGCGAGCTGAATGCCTCTCCGGCTCGATGCACGCCTGCAGCGCCGCGAAAGGCCGCGTAAGCTGCACGCCATGCCCGCGCTGCCCGAACGCATCGTCTGCCTGACCGAAGAGCCCACCGAGGTGCTGTACGCGCTCGGCGAGGAGCGGCGCATCGTCGGCATCTCGGGCTTCACGGTGCGCCCGCCGCGCGCGCGGCAGGACAAGCCCAAGGTCAGCGCGTTCACCAGCGCGCGGCTGCAGAAGATCCTGGAGCTCGAGCCGGACCTCGCGATCGGCTTCTCCGACATCCAGGCCGACATCGCACAGGCGCTGATCAAGGCCGGGGTCGAGGTGTGGATCGCCAACCATCGCTCGGTCGAGCAGACGCTGGGCTACGTGCTGCGGCTCGGAGCGATGGTGGGCGCGGCGGATCGCGCACAAGCCTACGTGTCATCGCTGCAGCGGCACCTCGACGGCGTGCGCGCGAGCGCGGCCACGCTCGCGCGACGGCCGCGCGTGTACTTCGAGGAATGGGACGAGCCGGCGATCAGCGCGATCCGCTGGGTCAGCGAGCTGATCGGCGTTGCCGGCGGCGACGACGTTTTCCCGCAGCGCGCCGCGTCCGGGCTGGCACGCGAGCGCATCGTCGCCGACACGCAAGAGATCGTGCGCGCGGCGCCGGACATCATCATCGGCTCGTGGTGCGGCAAGAAGTTCAGGCCTGAGGTCGTGGCCGCGCGCACGGGATTCGCGGCCGTGCCGGCGGTGCGCAACGGCGAGCTGCACGAGGTGAAGTCGCCGCTGATCCTGCAGCCCGGGCCGGCCGCGCTGACCGACGGGCTCGACGCGCTGCATGCCATCATCCGCCGCTGGGCCGAGCGCCAGGCATCGATTCGTTGAAGGAGTCCTCGTCATGTTCAAAGCCATCCTGCTGTCGCAGACCGATGACAAGAAGACCCGTGCCGAGCTGCTCGATCTCGACGAATCGCGGCTGCCCGATCGTGACGTGACGGTCGACGTGGAGTACTCGACGCTCAACTACAAGGACGCGCTGGCCATCACCGGCCGCGGCGCGGTGGTGCGCAGCTGGCCGCTGGTGCCGGGCATCGACCTCGCGGGCACCGTGAGCGCCAGCCGCAGCGCCGACTGGAAGCCCGGCGACAAGGTGGTGGTCACCGGCTGGGGCCTGGGCGAAAACCACTGGGGCGGCCTGGCGCAAAAGGCGCGGCTCGACGCCGGCTGGCTGCTGAAGGTCCCGGCCCCCTTCGACAGCCGCAGCGCGATGGCGATCGCCACCGCCGGCTTCACCGCCGCGCTCAGCGTGATGGCGCTGCAGCGCCACGGCCTGAAGCCCGGCGACGGCGAGGTGCTGGTCACCGGGGCGGCCGGCGGCGTGGGCTCGGTGGCGGTGGTGCTGCTCGGCAGTTTGGGCTACCGCGTGGTCGCATCCACCGGCCGCCCGCAGGAGGCCGACTATTTCAAGCGCCTCGGCGCGCAGCGCATCGTCGAGCGCGGCGAGCTCGCGCAGCCCGGCAAGCCGCTCCAGAAAGAGGTGTGGGCCGGCGTGGTCGACACCGTGGGCAGCCACACGCTGGCCAATGCGTGCGCACAAACGCGTTTCTATGGCGCCGTGGCCGCCTGCGGCCTGGCGCAAGGCGGCGACTTTCCGACCACGGTGATGCCGTTCATCCTGCGCGGCGTCACGCTGTACGGCATCAACAGCGTGCTGGTGCCCAACGATCAGCGGCGCGACGCCTGGGCGTTGATGGCCAAGCACCTCGATGCCAAGACACTCGACGCGATGGTGACCGAGATCGGCCTGTCGGAGGTGATCGCGTACGCGCCGCGGCTGCTCGAGGGCCAGGTGCGCGGGCGCACGGTGGTCAACGTGAAACGCTGAGTCCGGTGCAGGGGCGCGGCGGACGCGCAGCGGACGCCGGCCGTGCAGGCTGCGCGCCTCGTGCTGTCCGCTCCGGACGGCGCACAGCGTGGAGCCTGCCCATGACCCGACCCGAATTCACCGTCGTCCGCCGCGTGGCCCTGCCCAACGGCGTGCAGCTGGAAATCGCCGAGCAAGGCGCGCGCGACGGCGTGCCGGTGGTGCTGCTGCACGGCATCACCGACTCGCGCCTGTCGTACGAGCCGATGTGGCAACAGCTGCCCAAGCATTGGCACACGATCGCGGTGTCCGTGCGCGGCCACGGCGAATCGGACCGCCCGCCGCACTACGCGCTGGCCGACATCGCCGGCGATGTCGCGCTGTTGGCCGAGGCGCTGCAGCTGCAGCCGATGGTGGTGGTGGGCCACTCGATGGGCGCCGCAGTGGCGATGCAGCTCGCGATCGACCGACCCGACCTCGTGCGTGCCCTGGTCGGCATCGGCGCGTTTGCCAGCTTTGGCGACAAGCCGGACCTGCGCGCCTACCGCGACACCGAAATCGAGGCGCTGCGCGATCCGATCCCCGACGGCGTCGCGCGCGAGTTTCAGGTCAGCACGCTGGCCGGTCCGCTCGACGCCACGTGGCTCGAGATGATGGTGCGCGAAAGCCGCAAGGTGCCGGCACGCGTCTGGCGCGCCGCCTTCGACGGCCTGCTCGCCGACAGCTTCTGCGCCGGCCTGCCCACGCTGACGATGCCGGTGCTGCTGCTGTGGGGCAGCGCCGACGCGTTCGTGCCGCGCGCCGACCAGGACCGGCTGCGCAGCGTGCTGCCCGCGGCCGAGTTGCAGGTGTACGACGGCGTGGGCCATGCCGTGCATTGGGAGCAGCCGACGCGCGTGACGCAGGACCTGCAGCGGTTCGTCGACGCGCTAGCCGCGCGCGGCGCGCCGCGGCGCAGCCCCGGCTTGGTGGCCGAGCTGCCGCGCTCGCATTGAGATGCGCCGCATCGCAGCGCGTTTGACGTTCGTCGTGGTGCTGGCGGGTTGCGGCGCGGGCGCGCCGCACCGCGCCACGCCAACCCCCTGCCACGACGACACGCCCGAGGCAGGCGTGTGTTCACCGCTGCGGCCGACCGTCTGACGCGCCGTGCTCGGCGTGCGCCAGCACCAGGCGCAGCGCCGCATCGTCACTGAGCGCACGGCCGGCCTGGCGCGCGCGCTGGTGCGCGTCGACACCCAGCGCCGCGTCGAGCCGCGGCAGCACGCGCTCGTGCACCGTGCGCGCGTGCCAGTTGCGCGGTTCGGGTCCGCGTGCGATCGCGGCGTCGGCCCATCCGCTCAGCTGCGCGGCCAGTTCGACAGCGCCGCTGTCGAGCGCCCACAGGCTCAGGTGGTCGGCGATCCACGCCGGCGCGCCGGCCACGCGCAGCAAGGTGACCACCTCGCGCACCGCAGCGGCCGCGGCCATCGCCTCGCCCGCCTCGATGCGGGCCAGCAGCAGCACCGCCGGGCGCGTCCATTGTTCGCGCAGCAGCCCCACCTCGCGCAGCCGCTGCACCACCGGCACCATGGTGTCGATGGCGGCGCGCGGCCGTCCCAGCGCGATCTCGGCCAGCGCCACGTGGTGCAGCGCGCCCCACGAGCGCATCTCGTCGCCGGCCTCGACCAGCATCGCGGCTTCCTGCCGGAAGCGCTCGCGATAAGCCTGCCAGTCGCCCGAGCGCGCCATCACGATGCCTTCGACGCGCAGCCGAAGCATGCGGCGCAGCGGCGGCCAGTCGGGCTGCTCGATGGCCCGCATGCGCTCGAGCAGTGCGTGCACATCGAGCGGCGGGTTCACGCGCCGGCCGTGCTGCACCAGCAGCCCGAGCATGCGGTAGCGGCCGATGTCGTCGCCGAGTTGCTCGAACAGGTCCAGCGCACGCTGCGCCGCCTCGAGCGACTGCGCGATCGGCACCACCGGGTTCACCGAACGCAGCGCCACCGCCTGCCAATAACGCGCCGCCAGCAGCGGCGCGGTGGCCTCGTGCACGCTGCCGCGGGCTGCGGCGAGCCATGGAGCGGCCTCGCGGTCGAGCGGCGCCGGCGCCCAGAACGAACCGGCCAGGCCGACCAACGCGAGCAAGGCCTCGGCGTCGTGGTCGGCCGCCCAACGCAGCGCCGCGCGCAGGTCGTGCACCTCGGGCCACAGCGCATCGAGCCAGGTGCGCAGCGGCTCGTCCTGCACGCGCAGAGCCGCATCCTCGAACACGCGCTGCACCCACTGCGCGTGGCGCCGCTGCGTCGCCACGCGCTCGCCGGACTCCTCAAGCCGCTCGAGCGCGAACGCGCGCGCGCTGGACAGCAGCCGTGCACGCTTGTGTGTGCCGCCGGCCATCTGCACCAGCGACTTCGCCACCAGCGCGTCGAGCGCATCGAGCACCATCCACTCGTCGATGGCATCGTCGCCGGCCACCGCCTGCGCGCCTTGCAGCGTGAAGCTGTCGGCAAACACCGCGAGGCGGCGGAACACGGCCTTCTGCGTCGCATCGAGCAGGCCGTGGCTCCACTGCATCGCGGCGCGCAGCGTCTGCTGACGCTCGGGCGCGTCGGCGCTGCCGCGCGTCAGCAGCTTCAATTGATGGTCGAGCCGCTGCAGCACGCCGGCGGCGCCGAGCAGCGGCACGCGCGCCGCGGCCAGCTCGAGCGCCAGCGGCATGCCCTCGAGGCTGCGGCAGATCTGGGACACGGCCGCGACGTTGTCGTCGTCGAGCGTGAACTGCGCGTCCACGGCTCGTGCACGCGCGGCGAACAGCTGCACCGCCGGTGCGTCGCGTGACGCAACGGTGCCATCGCCGCAGCGCAGCCCGTGCAAGCGCAGCACCAGCTCCTCGCGCAGGCCGAGCGGTTCCTGAGTGGTGGTGAGCAACGTGACGTGGGGTGCCGACTCGAGCAGGCACTCGACCATCGACGATACGGCGCCGAGCAGGTGCTCGCAGTTGTCGAGCACGATCAGCAGCGCCAGCGGCGTGCACGCCCGGCCCAGCGCGCGTTCATCGACGCTACGTGGCATCGCCGGCAGCCGCAGCACGCGCGCCACCGCCTCGGGCACGCGGCGCGCATCGGCCAGCGAGGCCAGCTCGACCACGTGGACGCCATCGGCGAAGCGCGCCGTCAAGGATTCGGCAACGGCCGTGGCCAGCCGGGTCTTGCCGACGCCGCCCGGGCCGACCAGCGACACCAGGCGCGACGCCGCCAGCGCACGCTGCAACTGCGCCAGCTCGCCGTCGCGACCGATCAGACCGGCCGGCACCGCGGCGGACGCGGCAGCCGGCGCGTCGGCGCACCGACGCAGCGGCAGCCCGAAGCGGTAGCCTCGCCGCGGCACCGTGGCGACGGCATCGGCGCCGAGCAGCTTGCGCAGCGCCATCACCTGCACCTTGAGGTTGTCGTCGATCACCACGCGGCCGGGCCAGGCACGCGCGAACAGCGCGTCACGCGACACCACCTCGCCGCGCGCCTCGACCAGCGCCGACAGCAAATCGAACGCACGATCGCCGATGCGCACCGGCGCGCCACCGTCGAGCAGCTCGCGCGCTTGCGGGCGCAGCACGAAACGATTGAACTGAAACTCTTGGACCTGCATGCGCTTCACGTACGGACTCGCAGCACGCATGGGCGCATCGGGGCGACCGTGCGGACGCGAGGATTTACCGAGGTTTTACCGGCGTCTCACCGACGGCCGGGCGCGAGCTGCGGATGATGCGCCCACTCGACGAACTTGTTGATCCTTTCAGCCATGCATCCGATGACAAATGAAACCTGCCGCACGAGTCCCGCGCGCATGAGCCTGCACGGCTACCCGGCGGTCCACCTGCAAGGCGATGCAGCGCCGCTGCCGTTGAAGCACGGCCTGGCGCTGCTGGCCTATCTGGCCGACCACCCGCATCGCGTGGGCCGCGACACGCTGGCCGCGCTGCTGTGGCCCGACGCCGCACCCGGCGTGGCACGAACCCGGCTGCGCCGCCTGGTGCATGCGGTGCACGAGCGCGTCGGCCGCACGCTGGTGTGCGGCGACCACGATGCGCTGTGGCTGGTGCCCGACCTGGCCAGCGACCTGCACGACACCGAACGTGCCATGGCGCGCGTGCTGCTCGGCCGCCGCCTCGATCTGGACGCGGTGCAGCCACTGCTCGCACCGCAGGCCGGGCAGCTGCTGGCCGGCTTTGCGCTCGACAGCGACGCCTTCGACGATTGGCTCGAGCAGCGCCGCCGCGTGCAGCACGCGCGGCTGACGCAGGCGTTGCGACGCGCCATCGAGCTGGCGCGCGCCGCCAACGACCGCGCGGCCGCGCAAGCCGCGGCCTCGGCCCTGTTGCGGCTGGAGCCGCATGACGCGCTGCCGCTGGCGGCTTGACCTTTCCCTGACCCCCGATCACATTGCAACCGGAGCCTCACCATGACGATCCACGACAGCCTCGGCCACGCCTTCAGCGGCGCCACGGCGCAATCGCTCGAGCCCTTCGAGCTCGCCTGCGCCGACTTTCGCTGCTACATCAACGACCCGCTCGCCGGCGCTCAGAAGGCGCTCGAGACCAGCCCCGAGATGACGATGGGCCACGTGCTGGTGGCCTATCTCAACCTGCTCGGCACCGAACCGGCCGGGCTGCCAGCCGCGCGCGAAGCGCTGCAAACTGCGCAGGCACTGCCGGCCGACGAGCGCGAGGCGATGCACCTGCGCGCCGTGGCGCACCTGGCCAACGGGCGCTGGCATGCCGCCGGCCTGGTCCTTGAAGACCTGAGCATCCGCTACCCGCTCGACCTGCTGGCCTTGCAGGCCGGCCATCAGGTGGACTTCTTCACCGGCCACGCGCGCATGCTGCGCGACCGCATCGCGCGCGCAGAAGGCGCGTGGCACCTCGGCATGCCGGGCTACCACGCGGTGCAGAGCATGTACGCGTTCGGCCTCGAGGAGACCGGCGACTACACGCGCGCCGAGGCGATGGGCCGCCGCGCCGTCGCGCTGGAGCCGCGCGACGGCTGGGGCTGGCACGCGGTGGCGCACGTGATGGAGATGCAGAACCGGCGCCGCGACGGCGTGGCCTGGCTGGGCGCCAACACATCCACCTGGAGCGAGGGCAGTTTCTTCGCCATCCACAACTGGTGGCACCTGGCGTTGTTCCACCTCGGCCTCGACGAGATCGACGAAGTGCTGAAGCTGGTGGATGCGCGCGTGCTGGGCACCGGCTCGGCGGTGGTGCTCGACATGATCGACGCGTCGGCGATGTTGTGGCGGCTGCACCTGCGCGGCATCGACGTGGGCAACCGCTGGCAGGCGCTGGCCGAGCGCTGGTCGGTGCTGGCCGAAGCCGGCAACTACGCGTTCAACGACCTGCACGCGATGATGGCCTTCGTCGGCGCCGACCGCCAGGCCGATGCGCAGCGGCTGCTCGCCACGCAGGCGCGCGCGCTGCAGATCGACGGCGACAACGCGCAGTTCCTGTGCGACGTGGGCCGCGCGGCGACGCAGGCGGTGCACGCGTTCGGCGGCGGCCGGTATGCCGAGGCGGTGCAGCTGCTGCGTCCGGTGCGCAGCAAGGCCTACCGCTTCGGCGGCAGCCACGCGCAGCGCGACGTGATCGACCTCACGCTGATCGAGGCCGCCGAGCGCGACGGGCAGAAGCTGTTCGCCGACGCGCTGAAGCGCGAGCGCGCCGCGCGCTGGAACTGAAGGCCGGGGCCCCGCGCCGGGCGCCCCAAGCCTCCTTGTAGCTAGACGACGAGGGCCAGCTCCGTCGCGTCGACGGTGTGGGCCTCGTCGGACACCTCGTAGTCCAGCAGGTGGCGCGCCTTGCGCAGCGGGCCGATGCGCTGGCTCACCGCCTGGTGCACCGGATGCTCCTGGTAGCGCTTGAGCGCATCGGCATCGTCGAAGGTGGCGATCAGGCACACGTGCGCCGACGCCGGCAGGGTGCTGTGGCGCAGCGCCACCTCGTAGCCGCGCTGGCCCTCCACCAGGCCGGCACACGACAGCAGCGCGTCGCGAAACGACGCCGCATTCGCCGCGTCGTGCAGCTCCCACATCACCACGTGTCGGATCATCGTGCCGCTCCTCAATCGTTCAGGCGCCGCGTGGTCGGAAACAGCGACCAGCCGTGGCGTTGCTGCAGCCATCCCCACAGGCCCTGCCTGAAGAAGATGGTGACACCGATCGCCAGTAGGCCCAATCCCATCAAGTACCAACTGCCGTAGTCGCTGAAGAACCGGTTCAGCGCCCAGAACAGGACGGCGCCGACGATCGGCCCTTCGATGCGGCCGAGGCCGCCGATCACCACCATGAAGATCGCGAAAGCGGTCCAGTTGACGCTGAACGCCGCATCGGGGCTGATGCGCAGATTGCCCACGAAGTACAGCGCACCGGCCAGCCCGGCGCCGAACGCCGCCGCCAGGTACACCGCGAGCTTGGTGCGCTTCACGTCGATGCCCTGGCTCTCGGCGGCGACCTCGTTGTCGCGGATCGCGAGCAGCGCCAGGCCGAGCTGACTGCGCAGGAACAGGTAGACGCCGCCGATCGCCGCCACCACGCAGGCCAGAGCGATCCAGAACGTGAGGCTCTCGCGTGTGGCGCGCTCGATGCCGCGCAGTGCGGTGAGGCTGGTGCCCGAGCCGCCGCCGACGATGCTCAGGTTGGCGAAACTCAGCCGGAACACCTCGGCGATGACCCAGGTGCCGATGGCGAAGTAGCCGCCTTGGAGGCGAAACGCCACCCACGACACCGGCAGCGCGACGATCGCGGTGGCGATTGCCGCGATCGGGATGGCGACGAACGGGTTGACGCCGGCCATGTTGCCGAGCATCAGCATCACATAGCCGCCGAACCCGAAGAACGCCTGCTGCCCGATCGACACCATGCCGCCATAGCCGGCCAGCAGGTTCCACATCATCGCGAACACGAAGTAGCAGGCGATCTCGACGAACTCGCGCATCCAGCTCGACTCGGCCCACCACGGCATGCTGGCCGCCACCGCCACCAGCGCGAGGCCGACCCACAGCGCGATCCGGCTCTTGCGCGTGCCGCGCACCACGTGCACGTTGTTCATCCGCGCGTCCTCGGAAACAAGCCTTGCGGCCGCACCACGAGCACCGCAAGGAACACCAAGTGCCCGAACCAGATGCCCCAGCCCGGGTCGAGCCGGAAGCCGATCTGCTGCGCGAGTCCAAGCACCATCGCACCGGCGAACGTGCCCCAGAACGAGCCCATGCCGCCGATGATCACCGCCTCGAACGCGAACAGCAGCAGCAGCGGGCCGTCGCTCGGCGCAACCGTGGTGCGCATCGCCTGCAGCGAGCCGGCGAGCGCGATGACGATGCACGCGACCGCGGTCGCCAGCGCGTAGACCTCGTTCGCATCGAGCCCCATCAGCTCGGCGATCTCGCGGTCGTCGCTGACGGCGCGGAAGGCGCGTCCGAGCTTGGTGTGATCGAACAACGATTGCAGCGCCAAGGTGCACAGCAGCGCGACGCCGAAGACCGTGAGCGGCAACACGCCGACGGCAAAGCCGTCACCGAAGGCCAGGCTGCGCGTGTTGAAGCCGCCGGCATCGAGCGAGCGCGGGTCGGCGGAGAACACCTCGAGCAGCGCGTTCTGGATCACGATCGACAGCCCGAACGTCACCACCAGTGACGGCAGCGGATCGCGCCCCAACGTGCCGTTGAGCACCCAGCGCTGCAACGCATAACCGAACGCAAACGCAACCGGCAAGACCATCGCCGCAGCCAGCACCGAGCGCGACGCCACGAGCGGCGCCATCGATATCGCCGCAAATGCCGCCAACACGATGAAGTCGCCGTGCGCGGTGTTCGTGAGGCGCATCACGCCGAACATCAGGCTCAGTCCCAACGCGAAGAGTGCGTAGAGACCACCGAGCAGCAGGCCTTGGATCAGCGTGTCGAGCATCGATCCCCCCTTGGATCGAGCGAGGCAAAGCCGCGGCCGGGTATGCGGCACCACCGAGGTCTTCCTGGAGGAACACCACGAGCGTCTCTGCGCGGTGGGCGGTACCCGGGGTGGGCGACTTGTGGGGCGGCGAGGAGCGCAACGCAGAGAGGGGAAGTCCGGACCCGCAGGGGCCGGACCGGCGAGAAGCCATGAAGCAGTGGCCCGTTCAGGGCCGCTGCGAGCGGCATCGCAGCCGCCCTCTCGGAGTGAGCACCGCAGCGAAGTCGGCCTGAAAGGCCGACCGACCCAGTAGGAGCCCACCCCGGGTACCGGCCGCCGCGCCGCGCCATACCCAAAAAGTCAAACACCGAAGTACGCACGACTGATCTGCTCACGCGTCAACTCGTTGCTTGCACCTTCGAGCGACACGCGCCCCTCCTGAAAGCACACCACGCGCTGCGACACGCGCTGCGCCACCGATACGTCCTGCTCGACGATCACCAGGCTCATGCCTTCACGCGTCAGCGCCGGCACGGCTTCGTAGATTTCCTTGATCACGATCGGTGCCAGCCCCAGGCTCAGCTCGTCGCACAGCAGCACTTCCGGGTTGCCCATCAGCGCGCGGCCGATCGCCACCATCTGCTGCTGCCCGCCGGAAAGTGACGTGGCCGGGCTGCGCCGCTTCTGTTCGAGGATGGGAAACAGCGCGAACAGGCGCTTCAGATTCCACGGTCCCGGCCGCTGCGCGAACGCGCCCATCAGCAGGTTCTCTTCCACGCTGAGTGACGGAAACAGGCGCCGCCCCTCGGGCACCATGGCCAGCCCCATGCGCACGATGGCGCCCGGCGCCATCGATCCGACTGCCTGCCCCTTGAACAGCACCGCATCGCGCGCGCACTTCACCAGGCCGGTGAGCGCTTTCAGGAACGTGCTCTTGCCCGCGCCGTTGGCACCGATGATCGCCACCACCTCGCCCGCGTCGAGCCGCAGGTCGATGCCGAACAACGCCTGCGCGTCGCCGTAGCGCGCAGTGAGCCCGTGCGTCTCGACCAGCGCCGCGCTCATGCTTCCACGCCCAGGTACACGCGCTGCACTTCCGGATCGGCCATCACCGCCTGCGGCGCGCCGAGCGCGATCGGCTGGCCGAAGTTGATGACGAAAAGGCGGTCCGCGATGGCCAGCAGCGCGTGCACCACGTGCTCGATCCACACCATCGTGATGCCCTGCGCCTTGATGCGCGCCAGCTCGTCGATCAGCACACGCGCCTCGTGCTCGGTGAGTCCGCCGGCGATCTCGTCGAGCAGCAGCAGTTTCGGCCTGGTGGCCAGCGCGCGCGCCAGCTCGAGGCGCTTGCGGTTCAGCAGCGTCAGGCTGCCGGCATGCCGGTTGGCCTGCGCCTGCAGTCCGGTGTGCTCGAGCACGTCGCTGGCGGTGTGCCAGGCGTCGCGCTCGCGCTGGCCGCCACCGAAGCAGGCGGCAGCGACGAGGTTCTCGAACACCGTCATCTGGCCGAACGGCTGCGGGATCTGATAGGTGCGCCCCAGGCCGAGCCGGCAGCGCCGGTGCGGTGGCAGCGACGAGATGTCGCGGCCTTGAAACTCGATGCGGCCCGCATCGGCGCGCACGTCGCCGCCGATCAGGTTGAACAGCGTGGTCTTGCCGGCGCCGTTGGGGCCGAGGATGCCCAGTGTCTCGCCGGCCTCGACGGCCAGCGAGATGTCATCGGTGACCTTCAGCGCGCCATAGGACTTGCTGACGCCATGCAGGGCGAGGATCGGCATCCGTGGCGCGAGGCTACATCAGCTTCATCGTGCCACCGGTCGGGATCTGGGTGGCCGCAAGGTTGTTGACGATCACCAGGTCGTACTTGCGTGTCGTGCCCTTGACCCACTGGCCGAGCACCAGCGGCGTCTTGCTCACGTTCTTGAACGGGCCCTGACCACCCCACTTCACCGGCCCCACCACGGTGGCCAGGTTGGTTGCCGCGACGGCGTCGCGCACGTCGGAGGCCTTCAGCGACTTGGCGCGCTTGAGCGTGTCGGCGGCAACCTCGAACAACGCGTGCGCAAAGCCGATCGGCTGCGTCCACTGGCGCTTGGTGCCGCTCTCGTAGGCGGCGGCGAGCGCCTTGGCGTTCTGCTTGGTGAGCGACGACGTGAACGGGTGCGACGGGCTCCACCACACCTCGGTGGTGAGGCCGTCGCCGAGATCGCCCAGCGCCTCGATCGCGCCGGGGAACAGCAGCGCCTTGCCCAGCGTGACCACCTTCGGCTTGAAGCCCTGCTGGCGCGCCTGCGTGAGGAACGTCTTCGCGTCGGGCGGGATCACGACGCCGGTGACGATCTGGATGTCATCCTTCTTGAAGGCAGCGATCTGCGCCGAGAAGTCCTGGGTGCCGTTCTGGAAGCGCCCGGGATCGGTGAGCGTGAAGCCCATGCTGGCCAGCGGCTTCGGAAAGCCGAGTTCCTTGTCGCCCCAGGCATTGCCGTCGCCGTCGTTGGGAAACAGCCCGCCGACCTTCTTGTTGGTCTGCACGCTCTTCCAGCCGTTGGTGAAATTGGCGATCACGTCTTCCAGGCCCCAGAAGACGTGGTACGTCCACTCGAAACCCTTGGCAGGGTCACCCTTGCGGCCAAAGAACCACGGCTGCCACGGCACCACCGAGCTGACGCACGGCACGCCGTTGAGCTCGCAGGCGTCGCTCACCGGATTCGCGGTCTCCGGTGTGCCGGCGGTCAGCATCAACGCCACCTTGTCCTTGAGGATCAGGTCGTTGGCCACCTCGCCGGCGCGGTTGGGGTTGGACTGACTGTCCTTGAGGATGATCTGCACGTCGTGCTTCTTGCCGCCGATCGCCAGACCGTCCTTGAACGCCGTCTTCATCTGCTCGATCACCCAGCGGTCGGCTTCGCCGAACGGCGCCAGCGGGCCGGTCTGCGGCGACACGTAGCCGATCTTCACCGTGTCGGCGGCACGCGCGAGCGGCAGCGCGGACGCGGCGGCGATTGCAGTGGCTCCCTGCGTGAACTGGCGGCGGTTCAGCGTCATCGTGGTCTCCTCGTCGTTGTTGGTCAGCCTTGGGGCGGCGCGCCGTCGAAGGCGCGCTGGAGCAGCGCGCGCAGTGGCGTGCGCTCGAGCGCGCGCGGGTTCGGATACGGTGTCTGCACCGCCAGGTCGGCGGCGCGGTCGAGGCCGTCGGCCGGCATGCCGATGTCGCGCAGCGCCGTGGGTGCGCCGAGCCGCGTGGCCAGCGCGTGCAACGCGCGCGCGGCCGACAGCGGATCGCCGCCGTCGGCGCGGCCGAGCGCGCGTGCGATGCGCGCCATGGCCTGCGGCGCGGCGCCCGAGTTGTAGGCCAGCGCGTGCGGCAGCATCACGGTGTGCGTCTCGGCGTGCGGCAGGTTGAAGGTGCCGCCCAGCGTGTGGCACAGCTTGTGGTGCAGGCCCATCGCCACGTGGCCGAGCACGGCGCCGCACAGCCACGCGCCGTACAGGGCGTCGTGGCGCGCATGGCGGTCATCCAGATTGCCGTGCAACGCGGGCAGCGCGCGCGCCAGAGCGGCGATGCCCTCTTCGGCCATCAGCGCGACGATCGGGTTGGGCTCCGGCGTGTACAGCCCTTCGGCGGCGTGCGCGATCGCGTTGATGCCGCTGGTGACCGACAGGGCCAGCGGCAAGGTCATCGTCAGGTCTGGGTCGTAGATCACGGTCCTGGGCAGCACGCGCACGTCGCGCCCGGTCTTCTTGACGCCGCCTTCGGTCAGGCCGTAGATCGGTGTCATCTCGCTGCCGGCGTAGGTGGTCGGCACCGCGACGATCGGCAGCCCGGAGTCCAGCGCGATCGCCTTGCCGAGGCCCGTGGTGGATCCGCCACCGACCGCGACCGCGCAGTCGGCGCTCAAGCGACGGGCTTCGTCGCGCGCCGCCCGCGCAGTCTCGATCGGCACGTGCATCACCGCCTGCGCGAACACGCCGGCGGCACGCGCGCCGAGCAGCGTCGCCACGTGATCGGCGCTGGCGCGCTGCTCGGGCGTGGCCAGCACCAGCGCGCGCTGCGCGCCGAGGCGCTCGATCTCGGCCGGCAGCTGCTGCAGCGATCCGGCGCCGAACACGACGCGCGGGATGTTGAGCTGAAGCTCGAAGCGGCCCGGGGTCATCTGGGATACCACGGCGGAATCTGCGCGTCGACGTTGACCCACACGCTCTTGACCTGCGTGTATTCGCGCATCGCGTCGAAGCCCATCTCGCGGCCGTAGCCGCTCAGGCCCGTGCCGCCGAACGGCGAGCCCGGATTCACGCGCTTGTACGAATTGATCCACACCATGCCGGCGTGGATCTCGCGCGCGAAGCGGTGCGCACGCGGCAGGTTCATCGTCCACAAGCCGCTGCCCAGGCCGTAGTCGGTGCCGTTGGCGATCGCCAGCGCCTCGTCGTCGGTCTTGAACGTCAGCACGGTGACGAACGGGCCGAACACCTCTTCCTGCGCGATGCGATCGCGCGGCGACTTGGCGCGCACGATGGTGGGCTCGACGTAGCAGCCTTTCGCCAGGTCGCCATCCGGTGTCTTGCCACCGGCGAGCACCTCGCCGCCCTGCTCGCGCGCCACCTTCACGTAGCCGAGCACGCGATCGCGGTGCAGCTGGCTGGTGAGCGGCCCCATCTCGGTGGTGGCATCGAGCGGGTTGCCGAGCCGGATCGACGTCGCCAGCGCGATGAACTTGTCGAGGAACGCGTCGGCGATCCGCTCGTGCAGGATCAGCCGCGAGCCGGCGATGCAGGCCTGCCCCTGGTTGTGGAAGATCGCCCACGCGCTGCCGTTGACCGCGGCGACGAGGTTGGCGTCGTCGAACACGATGTTCGGGCCCTTGCCGCCGAGCTCGAGCTGCACCTTCTTCAGGTTGCCCGCGCTCGCCTGCACGATCTTGCGGCCCGTGGCAGTGCTGCCGGTGAACGCGATCTTGTGGATGCCCGGGTGCTCGGCGATCGCCTGGCCCGCCACGGTGCCCAAACCCGGCACCATGTTGACCACGCCATCGGGCAGCCCCGCCTCGCGCATCAGCTCGGCGATCTTGAGCGACGTGAGCGGCGTCACCTCGGCCGGCTTCATCACGATCGTGTTGCCGGCGGCGAGCGCGGGCGCCATCTTCCAGCTGGTGAACATCAGCGGGAAGTTCCACGGCACCACCTGCCCCACCACGCCGACCGGCTCGCGCAGCGTGTAGTTGAGGAAGCCCGCCTCGACCGGAATCGTCTCGCCCTGGAACTTGTCGGCCATGCCGCCGAAGTAGCGGTAGCACGCCGCGGTGCGCGGCACGTCGAGCGCACGCGAGTCGCGCAACGGGTGGCCGGTGTCCAGCGACTCCAGGCGCGCGAGCTCCTCGGCGTTGGCTTCGATCAGGTCGGCGAGCTTGAGCAGCACGCGGCCGCGATCGGCCGCGGCCAGGCGCCGCCACGCCGGCAATGCTTTCGTGGCCGCCTCGACGGCGCGGTCGACGTCGGCCGCACCGGCCAGCGCCACGTCGGCGATCGGCGTGTTGTCGTGCGGGTTCAGCGTGGCCAGCGTCTCGCCGCTTGCCGCATCGACGAACTGCCCGCCGATGAACAGCTGATGTCGGATCGGCGTGCGCAGGCCGGCTGCCTGCGCGACGTCGGCAAGGTTCACTTTGCGTTCAGCCATGGATAGCGGGCGGTGTCCTTGCCGGCATAGTCCGGGTCCAGGTAGATGAAGCAGCGGTGGATCTGCCAATCGCGGATCTCGAACACGTCGCACCAGCGGCCCGCGGCCCACTCGGGCACGCCGGCGCGCCAGCTGCCGTCGCGGTGCTCGCCATGGCTGGTGCCTTCGCACACCACCACGTCGCTGCCGGAGAACACCCAGTTGAACTCCGAGAAATGGTGCGCGATCGACTTCAACGTGCCGCCCACGTCACCGAACAGCTTGCCGATCTGGTCGCGGCCGGTGGCCACGCCCCACTTGGGGAAGTACACCTGCGCGTCGGTGGCGAACAGCTCGAGGATCGAGCCGCCGCTGGACGTGACGCCGCCGTTGTCGAATGCCTTCAGGTATTCGAGCGCGACGGACTTGCGTTGTTCGTCGGTCATGGTCTGCCTGGCCAATGCCATGGTCGTCTCCTTGTCGGTCGAGCCGAGCGAGAACCCGGGCGCGGCGTGCCGGCCCGACGCACGCCGCACACCCGTACGGATCAGAACTTCACCGGGACTTCGGGCGCCTCGCCCTTCTGGATCTCGTAGACGAGATTCGGCGAGCCGTTCTCCCACACCAGCAGCATCGAGCGCTTGGGGCTGTAGCCTTGGTGCCGGCAGTACGCCGGCATGGCGGCCATGTCGCCGGCCTTCATGATCACGCGCGCCAGCGGCTTGCCGGTGGTCTTGTCGGCGCAGTCCCAGTGGATCTCGTCGCACATCTGGAAGAACCACTCGACGCGGTCGTTGGCGTGGATGATCGGCAGGATGTGCTCCTCGGTGGTCGGGCACATGTAGCTGTACTTCACCACCGACGTGAAGCTCGGGTTCCAGGTGACCTGGCTGCGCGACAGGAAGCCGAACAGGTTGAACGCGTGCACCTCGTTCTCGAAGCCGGGCTCGGGGTGCAGCTCGGGCTGCTCTTGCGGCACGTCGGCGAACGCGCGGTTCACCGGCGTGCCGCGCGCATCGGTGCGCAGCGCCAGATCGTCCTTCAGGCCGACGCAGCGCTTGGCCAGCTCGCGCGCGCGCGTGATCTGCGCGCGGCTGTTGCCGTGCTTGCGACCGTACGCGGTGCCGGTCTCCTGGGGTGCGGCGAACGGATCGAAGCCTTCGTTGGTCCAGTCGTCGAGCATGTCGGCGAACACCTTGCCGATCTGCTCGGTGGGAAAGTTCTCCAGCCGGTCAACGCCGGCGGCCTTCATCGTCGCGTTGTAGCGGCCGGCGTACAGATCCACCGTCTTGTAGTGGTTGGTGGTGCCGATCACGGCATCGAAATTGACACCGCCGTAGAAGAAGCCCCACGCCACGTCGCGCATCAGCGCGCGCAGGAAGTTGTTGATGTCCATCGTGTGCGACAGCGGACGGCCGTCCTGCGTCTGCCACGTGATGTGCGCAAAGTACTCGTCGCGGCGGAACTTGAAGCCGCCGAGTTCGAAGTCCTGGTAGCCGAATGCATTGGAAGACATCAGCTTCTCCTCAAGCCACTTGGCAGATCTGGGCCCAGCGTTCGACGCTGAGATCGCCCTTGCAGGTCTGTAGCACGACCACCCCAGGCCTGGCGCTCTTGAACTGGTACGCGGCGTTCTTCGGCAACAGCGCCTGGTGTCCGCGCCTGAGCTTCATCCAGCCCATCTTCTGGCCCAACGGCGCACCCTTGACCAGCACCGCGCCGTTGTGCTCGGCATCGGGCACCACCTGCTCGGCGTTCAGCTTGACGAGGTGGATCTCGACCTCGCCGTCCATCACCAGCGCGAACTCGTCGTGCGCGCAGGTGTACCAGGGCGACGTGCCTTCGGCACGCAGGCACTCCAGCACGTAGATCTGGTTCTGCCCGAACACCACGCGCTCGTACGGCTTGGCTTTGCTGGCGATCTCGAAGCAGTTGGAGAAGGCGTAGTGCTTGACGTTGTCGTCGATCGCCTGCACGCCGCCCTTTTCAAAGCGGTCGAGCGAGCCGAACTGGGTCTTGTAGGTGACGGCCATCGTGTCTCTCCTGCGACGGGACTTGAGGACGGCACTGTAGGAAGCGGTGCGCCGACCCGGAAGGCGCCCAGCAGCGATCAGATTGTTCGGCAAACCCGAACAATCACCAGGGAAAACCCAGGTTCAAGAGTCGATCAACCCGGCCGGGATCAGGCCGCGCGCAATCAGTTCGCGGTCCCAAGGCGGCTCGCCGCCGGCGAACGCATGGGCGAGCGTCTCGATGAACAGCTTGGGCTTGAAGGCACCGAGCTGCGTGCGCGGGTACACCGCCGACAGCCAGAACGACGAGAGCTGGTACGGCGCCAGCACCACCTGCAACTGACCCTGTTGGATCGCATCGGAGGCCACCAGCGTGGGCAGGCACACCACGCCCGCATGCTCGCAGCCGTAGTCGCGCAACAGGTGCACCGAGTTGCTCATCAGCGTGGGCTTGAGGTCGAGCGTGATCGGTTCGTCCTGCGGATGGAACACCCAGCGGTCGCGTGTGGGGTAGCCCGAGTACAAGCCGAGCCGGTGGCTCGACAGGTCACGCGGATGCTGTGGTACGCCGTGCCGGCGCAGGTACTCCGGCGAGGCGCAGAACACGCGACGCACCGGGAACAGACGGCGCGCCACCAACTCCTCCGATGCCGCCGGAAAGATCTGCAGCGCGACATCGAAACCCTCGCGCACCGGATCGATCACCGCGTCGCTGACGAAGAGGTCGAGCATCACCTCCGGATAACGCTCCTGGAAGTCGCGCAGCAGATGCGCCATATGGCCGAGCACGAAGCCGGTCAGTGCATGCACGCGCAGCAGGCCGGCGGGCGAGCCGCGCACCTCGCGCATCTGGTCGACGATCTCGTTGGTGCGCGATACCAGCTCGTGGCAATCGCGGAAGAACGCCTGCCCCATCTCCGACAGCCGCACTGCGCGCGTGGTGCGGTGGAACAGCGGGCCGCCGAGCAGGTCCTCGAGTTGCTGCACGCGCGCGGTCACCACCGACTTGGACAAGCGCAGCTGGCGCGCGGCCTCGGCAAAACTCTGCGCCTGCGCGACGCGCACGAAGGCCTCGATGCTGAGGAAGCGGTCCATCAGCCGGCGCCGGGCCGCCCCAAGACGGCTGAGCGCCCCCTCGGGGGGGTGAGCCCGCGCCGAGCGAGCGCCTGCGCGCTCGCGAGTGGCTGGCGAACGCCTTGCGGCCTGCATGCCGCGAGGCAGGAGCGAAGCGACGTGGGGGCCCTCATTCTGTCGCAGTGTAGGTCGCCCCGGATTGCTGCCTGCGGCAGCGGCCGCGATGATCCGGACCATGAACATCGATGCGAGCGACCTGCGTATTCCGCTGCCGCTCGAGACGCGCCGGCGCTGGTTGCTGATGGCCGCCAGCGGCCTGGTCACCACCGCCTGCGGCGGTGGCGGTGGCGACGCGCCGGCGCCTGCACCGAGCCCGATCCCCACGCTGCCGCGCCCGCCGGTCGTGCCGGTGGACGGACCGGCCTGGCCCGGCTTTGCCGGCAATGCGCAGCACACCGCGGTGGGCGCGGTGAGCGCGCAGCGCATGGACGGCATCTACTGGCACATGCCGGTAGACCTCGCGCCGCAGCTGTCCGCCACCGGCTCGCTGCTCACGCACTACGGCTCGCCGGTGATCACGCGGCACGACACGGTGATCGTGCCGGTGAAGACCGGCGCGGACGGCGGCTTTCGCATCGAGGCGCGCGTCGGCGCCACCGGTGACCTGAAGTGGATGCTGGACTCCACCTACCTGCTGCCACCGCACCGCTGGGTGCCGAGCTTCAACCCGACGCTGACGCCCGACGGGCGCGTGTGGATGCCCGAAGCGGGCGGCCGCGTGCTGGTGCGCAGCAACGCCGGCGATCCGGGCGACCCGGCCGCCACGATCACGCGCATCGCGTTCTACGGCGATGCAGCGTACGCCGCCAACGCCGCCGCCTTCGACGCCACGGTGTTCATCAACACGCCGCTGACCAGCGACACCGCGGGCAACGTCTACTTCGGGTTCGTCGTCACCGGGGCCAACCCGGCGGGCCTGGGCGGCGGCGGCATCGTGCGCATCGCAGCCGACGGCACGCCGACGTTCGTGACGGTGGCCGCGGCGCTGCCACCAAGCGCCGGCCCGACGAAGACCGCCACCAACGCCGCGCCCGCGCTGTCCAACGACGGCAGCACGCTGTACGTGCTGGTGAACAACGTGCCGCCGCCCAACGTGCGGCCGAGCGGCCGGCTGCTCGCGCTGGATGCGGCCACGCTGGCCACGCAGGCGCACGTGGCACTGGTCGATCCGGCCAGCGGCCAGCCGTCGCGCATCAGCGACGACGCGACGTCCTCGCCACTGGTGGCACCGGACGGCGACGTCTACATCGGCGTGCTCGAGGCGCCCGACAGCTCGCACAACTTCCGCGGCTGGCTGCTGCACTTCAACGCCGCGCTGACGCAGGCCAAGACGCCGGGCTCGTTCGGCTGGGACAACACGCCGTCGATCGTGCCCGCGTCGGTGCTCGGCACGCCAGGTTATCTGCTGCTCACCAAGTACAACAACTACGCGCCGCGTGCCGACGGCCTGAACCGCATCGCCATCCTCGACCCGAATTCAACGCAACCCGACCCGGTCATCGCCGGCGTGCAGGTCATGCACGAGGTCATCACCCAGCTGGGCCCCACGCCCGACCCGGCCAACCCCGGCGGCGTGAAGGAGTGGTGCGTCAACACCGCGGCCGTCGATCCCTCGACGCAGGCCGTGCTGATCAACAGCGAAGACGGCATCCTGTACCGCTGGCACCTGCCGACCAACACCTTCACGCAGCAGGTCACGCTGAACCCGGGGAGGTTCCAGTCGTACACGCCCACCGCGCTCGGCCCCGACGGCCGCATCTACAGCATCAACAACGCCACGCTGCACTCGGTGGGGCAACGCGTCTGAAGGCTGTCGCCAACGCGCCAGGCACGCTGCGGCACCGACCCTACAGTGGGCGCCCCTGACAAGAACAACCTGGAGACCCTGATGATCCGCCGCCTCGTTCTGCTGGCCTGTGCCGCGCTGGTCTTCTCGATCGCCGCTTGCGGCACGGCGCCGACGCGCCCTGGAGCCTGGGCCGCGCCCGACGTGCTGGTGCCGCCGTCGTCGTTCACCGGCGTGCACGGCCTGGCCGTCGACACCAAGGGCAGGCTGCTCGCCGGCACCGTGGTCGGCTACACGATGTGGGAGGTGAACCGCCAGACCGGCGCGGCCCGGGTGTTCATCGATGCTCCCGAAGGTCAAGCCGACGACATCGCGATCGGCCCCAAGGGTGAGCTGGCGTGGACCAACTACCTGATGGGCAGCGTGCGCGTGCGCGACGCCGAAAACGCGCCGAGCCGCGTGGTGGCGAAAGACCTGCCGGGGTTGAACTCGCTCGACTTCGACCGCCGCAGCGGCAAGCTCTATGCGACGCAGGTCTTCCTCGGCGATGCGCTGTGGGAGCTCGACCCGGCGGGCGTGCAGGCGCCACGCTTGATCGCCAAGGACCTCGGCGGCCTGAACGGCTTTGAGGTCGGACCCGACGGCATGATCTACGGCCCGCTGTGGTTCAAGAACTCGGTGGTGAAGGTCGATCCGCGCAACGGCGCGGTCACGGTGATCAACAACCAGTTCAAGACGCCGGCCGCGGTCAACCTCGACGGCAAGGGCAACCTCTATGCGATCGACACCGCCACCGGCGAGCTGGCGCGCGTGGAGATCGCATCCGGCCGCAAGACGGTGCTCAAGCAGTTGAAGACGGCGCTCGACAACCTCGCGGTCGCACCCGACGGCACGGTGTACGTGTCGAACATGGCCGACAACTCGATCGAGGCCTACGACCCGGCCACCGGCAACGTGAAGCTGCTCACCAGCGGCAAGCTCGCCGTGCCCGCGGGCGTGAAGGTCGCCGGTTCGCAGCTGTGGGTGGCCGACATCTTCTCGTGCCGCACGGTCGACCTGCAAAGCGGCCAGGTGAGCGACGTGATGCGCATGCAGGCCTCCGACATGGAATACCCGTTCGCGGTCGGCGTGTCGTCCAAGCACGTGACGCTGACCTCGTGGTTCACCGGCAGCGTGCAGGTGCTCGACCGCCACACGCGCAAGACGCTGCGCATGCTGCACGGCTGGAAAGCGCCCTATGACGCGCTGCCGATGGAAGACGGCAGCGTGCTGGTGGCCGAGCTCGCCACCGGCAGCATCACGCAGGCCAGCGGGCCGGAGTACAAGACGCGCCGCGTCGTCGCCGCCGGCCTGCAGGGCCCGGTGCAGATGGTGCTCGGCAAGGATGGCGCGCTCTACGTCACCGAGGCCGCCGGCACGCTGACACGCATCCAGCTGGCCGACGGCGCGAAGTCGGTGATCGCAAGCGGCCTCGCGCTGCCCGAAGGGGTGGCGCAGACGCCGTGGGGCAGCTTCGTGGTCGCCGAGGCGGCGGCGCGCAGGCTCACCGAGATCGATGCGGCCACCGGTCAGCGCCGCACCGTGGCCGACAACCTGCCGATCGGCCTGCCTGCCGGGCCGGGCATGCCGCCGCCGTATGTGGCCACCGGTGTGACGGTGGATGCATCGGGCAACGTGTATTTCAGCGCCAACCGCAACAACGCGATCTATCGCGTAAGGCCGCAGCGCTGAGGCGTCACATCAGCAAGGCCGGAACCCGACTGCCGCGAGCGCGCTTCAACCGGCCGGCGGCGTGCGCTTGCGCGCGCAGCGCCGTCAGCAGCAACACGCCGCTCAAGGTGCCCAACACGACCGGGCTCGAACCGAGGATCTCGGGCAGGCGCCATAACATCTCGGGCGACTTCTGCTGCACGTAGCGCGCCAGGTCGAGCACCTGGTCGGCGCGGATGCGCAGCACATCGTCGAGCTGCACCTGCGCGCCGCTCCAGCGATCGGACGGCAGCAGCCGGGCGAAGGCGCCGGTGGCCACTGCGACGAGTGCGAGCGGCCCCAGCGGCCGCAGCAGATGGTTCACCAGACGCTGGCGCAGCCCGACCGGTGATTCGTCGTACAGCGCCGCCACCAGCACGGGCACGTTGGCCTCGCGCAGCTCGGGCAGGCTTGCAGCCGTGGCCGCTTCATCGACGGGTTGGGTGGTGTGCGGGTTCATGCACACCACCATACGCCTGTCATGCCGCGCTGCGTGTGAAAGCGGCCCACGGAACTGTTTCGATGCGCTTCAGGAGTCCCTATGGCTTGTCGAGACTTTGCCTTTGCGCGGAATGCGGCGTTGCGGCAAATCCTTCATTCGTTGAAGCACACGGCCTCGATGTTGTGGCCATCCGGATCGAGCAGGAACGCGGCGTAGTAGTTGGCGCTGTAGTCCGGACGCAGGCCCGGCGCGCCGTTGTCGCGCCCACCGCAGGCCAGCCCGGCCGCATGGAAGCGCTGCACCGCCGCACGGTTTGGCGCCCGCAGCGCCACGTGCGCACCGCGGCCGGCCCCGGCGGCAGTGGCATGCAGCCACAGTGCCGGCTCACCCTTGGGCCCAAACCCGGCGTAGTCGTCGCCGCTGCTGGCTATCTCATGGCCCAGCGCAGCGAGGGCGGCCTTGTAGAACGCCATGCTGCGCGCCAGATCCTGCACCTTCAAACCCACGTGATCGAACATGCTTCGCTCCAAGAACAATGTGGCGCGATGCTAGGTCGGTGCAGCGAGGCGTTCTTGGAAAATCTTGCGGTCAGCCTGCGCAGCGCGCCGGAAGCCGCGCGGCGACGTGCCGGCGGCGCGGCGGAAGCTGCGCACGAAGTTCGACAGGTCGGCAAAGCCGCAATCGAGCGCCACCTCGGTGATCGGCTGGTCCCCTTCGACGAGCCGGCGCGCCGCATGGCGCAAGCGGCTGCGCACGAGATACTGGTGCGGCGTGACGCCGAGCGCGGCGGCAAACACGCGCAGAAAGTGGTACGCGCTCAGACCGCACCGTCGCGCCAGCGTGTGCAGATCGATCGGCTGGTCGGCATGCGCGTCGATCCACAGCGCGGACTCCACGGCTCGGCGTCGGTCCTGGGCACGCGCAGCGGCGGGCAGCGGCGCGCCGTCGTGCGCCAGGGTTGCATAACGCGCGGCGAAGGACAGCGCCGCCTCGTCCAAGGCGACGTCGCTGTCGCCGCATGCAGCCGCACGCATGCGCTCAGCGCTCACCATCAACTCGGCGCACGGCGCCGCCGCCCCGGACTGCCAGCCGCGCGGCGCCAGCTCGTCGACCAGCTGCGCCGCCAGGTGCACCGCCAGGCACTCGTCGCCGCCGTGGTGGTGCTCGTGCGTGCAACGGTACTCGTCGCCGGGTCGGCCGAGCAGCACCGATCCCGGCACCAGCTCGTGCACGCGGCCGCGGCAGTGGCACGAGAACGTGCCGCGCTGGACGAACGACACCGACCAGCCGGTGTGCGCCTCCCAGTACGACGGCTGCTGCGGACCGGCATCGCAGCGGTACTCCACCACCGACACCGGACCGTCGATCAGCGTGCGCGTCTGCAGCATGGCGCGCAGTGTAGAGGGCGCGAAAAGGCGGTGCGTGCTAGCGGGTCAACACGACATACAGCGCATCGATCGGCCGCCGCTGGTCCTCGCGCAGCGGCTGCTGCACGCTTTGCAGCAGCACGTAGCCGTGGCGCTGCGCGAGCCGCTCGACGTATCGACGCGAATGGGCGTAACGCAGGCTGCCCTGCAGGCGAAAATCCGTGTCGTCGGGTGCGGCCTCGACCGACAAGCCGAACAGGCCGCCCGCCGGCAGTACGCGCTGCACCGCCGCGAACACGCGCCCGAGGTCGCCGATGTAGGTGAACACGTCGGCCGCGATGACCACGTCGTAGCGCGCGCCGCCGGCCTGCAGGTGCTCGGTGATGTCGGCCGCCACGAGCTTGCGGTAAATCCCGAGCTTGTGCGCCTGCGCCAGCATCTGCGTCGACAGGTCGACCCCATCGATCTGCGCGACGAATGCCTTCAGCAGCGGACCGCACAAGCCGGTGCCGCAGCCGAGATCGAGCGCCTGCTGCAGGCGGCGCCCGGCGGCGGCGCGCTGCAGCATCTCGACCAGCACGCGGTGCCCGCGGTAGTTCAGCGCGCCTACCAGGTGCTGCTCGAAGCGCGCCGCGTAGTCGTCGAACAGTTCCTGCACGTAGGCGCGCGGCGCCTGCTGCGGCGTGCTGGAACCCTGCAGCGCAGCCAGGTGGAACTGCACCTGCTCGGCATCGGCGCCGTGCGCCAGCGCGGCACGGTAGGCGGCGGTCGCGTCGGCGCTGCGGCCCGCGTCCTTGAGGATCCCGGCGCGATTCAGCCAGGCCTGCGGGTTGGCGGGGTCCAGCGCCAGCGCTCGCTCGTACGACGGCAACGCATCGGCATGGCGATCGAGCAGCTGCAGCGTCTGGCCGTGCCGGAACCAGGCTTCGGCATGCTGGGGCTGCAGCTGCAGCAGGCGCTCGAACACGACCCGCGCGTCGGCATGCCGCTGCAACTCGTTGAGCGTGCAGCCGAGGTGGAACAGCGCCGGCACGCACGATGCGTCAAGCTTGAGCGCACGCTCGAAACTTGCCACCGCGTCGGCGCTGCGCTCGAGTGCGGCCAGCGCGATGCCGCGCTGGCACCAGGCGTCGGCCTGTTCGGCGTCGAGCACGAGCGAGCGGTCGAGCACCGCCAGCGCGGCGTCGTACTGGCCGAGCCGCACGCGCATCGCACCGAGATTGAACAGCGTCGAGCTGCGCTCGGGCCACAGCGCGAGCGAAGCTTCGAAGCAGGCTTCTGCCTCGGCATTGCGACCGGCCTCGCTGTGCTGCACGCCCTGGAGAAAGGCGGCTTTCGCGCGCTCGAACGTATCCATACGCGTTGAAGAATTGCTGCGCAGTTCTTCGCCGAGTTTAGTCAGTGGCGCCTGGTCCGGCGGAGCCGTACCAGACACCAGGAGAGGCCGCGCTGCGTGTTACTACGCGCTGCCGTAAGGCAGGCGGCCGAGCCGCCCGCCCGTCGGACCCCGAGCAGCAGCGCCCAACGGCGTTCGCCGCTCACCGCCACATCTTCTTTTTCTTCCAGCGCCGCTCGCCGCGCACGCCGGCTTCTTTCATGCCGAGGTAGAACTCGCGGATGTCTTCCTTCTCGCGCAGCTTGTCGCACGCGTCTTCCATCACGATGCGGCCGTTCTCGAGCACGTAGCCGTAGTCGGCCACGTTGAGCGCCATGTTGGCGTTCTGCTCCACCAGCAAGATGGTGGTGCCGCGCTCGCGGTTGATGCGCACCACGATCTCGAAGATCTCGCGCGTGAGCTTGGGCGAGAGTCCCAGGCTCGGCTCGTCGAGCAACACGAGGTCGGGCGCACCCATCAGCGCCCGGCTGATCGCCAGCATCTGCTGCTGGCCGCCCGACAGCAGCCCGGCGTCCTGCCTGTCGCGCTCCTTCAGGATCGGGAAGTAGCCGTACACCACCTCGAGGTCGCGCTGCAGCGCGTCGCGGTCATTGCGCGTGTAGCCGCCCATCACCAGGTTGTCGTGCACCGACAGCAGCGGAAACACCTCGCGCCCCTCGGGCACGTGCACCAGCCCGCGCCGCACGATGTCGGCCGGGTCGCGTGCGGTGATGTCGGCACCCTTGAAGGTGACGCTGCCGCGCGTGGGGTCGAGCACGCCCGAGATGGTCTTGAGGATGGTCGACTTGCCGGCGCCGTTGCTGCCGAGCACGGTCGCGATCTCGCCCTTGCGCACCTTGAGGCTAACGCCGCGGATGGCACGGATCGGGCCGTACGAGCTCTCGACGTTGGCGAGCACCAGCAGCTCGGGCGCCGTGCTCATGCCGCCCCCTTGGGCCTGCGGCCCGTCCCCCCGAGGGGGAGCGATCGGCTTCGGAGCGGCCGTGCGCCGATCATGCCGCCACCTTTTGCCGGCGCAGCGACGACATGTCGTCGGTGGAGCCGAGGTAGGCCTCGATCACGCCGGGATGCGACTGCACCTCGGTCGGCGTGCCCAGCGCCAGCACCTCGCCCTGGTTCATCGCCAGCACCCGATCGGACACGCGCGACACCAGGCTCATGTCGTGCTCCACCATCAGCACGGTGATGCCGAGCTCCTTGCGGATGTCGGCGATCCACCAGGCCATGTCCTCGGTCTCTTCGACGTTGAGCCCCGACGACGGCTCGTCGAGCAGCAGCAGCTTCGGCCCCATGCACAGCGCGCGCGCCACCTCCACCACCTTGCGCACGCCGTACGGCAGCCCGTGCACCAGCGAATCGCGGTGGTGCTGCAGCTCCAGGAGCTCGATCACGCGCTCGGCCTGTGCGCGCGCCTCGCGCTCGGCGCGGCGCGCGGCGGGTGTGAAGAACAGATTGGCGACGAAACCGCTGCTCTGGTGCACGTGGTGGCCGATCAGCAAGTTCTGCAGCACCGAGGCGTTCTCGAACAGCTCGATGTTCTGGAACGTGCGCGCGATGCCGAGCGCAGCCACCTTGTGCGGCGGCAGGTCGTTGAGCCGCTGGCCTTCGAACGTCAGCTCGCCGGTGGTTGGGTTGTAGATGCGGCTGATCAGGTTGAACACCGTGGTCTTGCCGGCACCGTTGGGCCCGATCAGCGTGAACACCTCGCCGCGCATCACGTCGAAGCTGACCTTGTTGACGGCCAGCACACCGCCGAAGCGGACGGAGAGGTCGCGCGCGGTGAGCAACGGCGTGGTGTCGCTCACACGCAGTCCCTTTGAGAGACCGAGCGAGCAAAGCCGCGGCCGGGTATGCGCCGGCGCTCGGCTGCAGCGGTCGGCCTGCGGCCGACTCCCCTCCGGTCCTCGATCGCATGGCCCGCGTCGAAACTCGCTCCGCTCACTGCGTTCGCTGTGCTCGAACAGTCGACGCGAGTCAGATGTGGAAGCGCGCGCTGCGCGCGCGCGGCCATGCGCTCTGCGGTCCTCGGCGCCGCAGATGTCGCTGCCGGCGCACACCCGACCACGGCTTTGCCAGCACCACCGAGGTTTGCATCGAGGAGGACCACGAGCGTCTCAGCGCGGCGGGCGGTATTCGGGGTGGGCGACTTGTGGCGCGGCGAGGAGCGCAGCGCCGCAAGGGGAAGTCTGGCCCGCCAGGGCCGGACCGGCGAGAAGCCATGAGGCAGCGGCGCGGGAGCGCCGCTTGCGAGCGGCATCGCAGCCGCCCTTGTGGCGCGAGCACCGCAGCGAAGTCGGCGCGCAGCGCCGACCGCGCCAGTAGGAGCCCACCCCGGGTACCGCCCGCCGCGCCGCGCGATCAACCAAAGGGCATGCGTTCTCACCGCAACCGCTCCGACTTGGTAAAAGCCTTCTGCCGCTTGAACATCCCCCGCCGGTAGAACGGGAACAGCTGCAGATAGGTGCGCATCTTCAGCCAGCGCCCATACATGCCCATCGGCTCGAACAGCACGATGCCCACGAGCACGGCGCCGTAGATCAAACCCTGCAATCCACTGGCTTGGCCGATCGCCGGCGGCAGGAAATCCTTGCTGACCGCGATCAACTGCGGCATCGCGATCAGGAAGATCGCGCCGAGGAATGCGCCGTGCACCGAGCCGAGGCCGCCCACCACCACCAGCAGCAGCAGCTCGATCGACTGCAGCGCGCCGAACTGATCCGGCGAGATGAAGCGCAGCTTGTGCGCATACAGCGCGCCGGCCAACCCCGTGAGCGCGGCCGAGATCGCGAACGCCAGCGTCTTGTACTGCGCGATCGGGATGCCCATGCTCTGCGCCGAGATCTCGGAATCGCGGATTGCGATGAACGCACGGCCGGTGCCCGAGCGCAGCAGGTTCAGCACGCCCAGTGTCACCAGCACGCACAACACGAGGCACAGGTAATAAAAGCCCTCGCCCGAGCCGAGCTCGAATCCGAACAGCACGACGCCCGGCACGCTCTTGCCGGCGTTGCCGCCGGTCACGTGCTCCCAACGCGCGAACACCTCCTCGACGATGAAGCCGAACGCCTGCGTGGCGATCGCGAGGTAGATGCCTTTCACGCGCATCGCCGGCAACCCGACGATCACCCCCACCGAGGCCGACAGCGCCGCCGCGGTGCTCATGGCCAGCAGGAACGGCCAGCCCAGGCTCAGCAGGAAGACGTGCGTGTACGCACCGACGCCGAGGAACGCCGCATGGCCGAGCGACGCCAGGCCGGTGAACCCCGCCAGCACCATCAATCCGAGCCCGGCGATCGAGTAGATCAGGATGAACGACAGCTGCGTCAGCCAGTAGTCACCCACGACCCACGGCGCGACCAGCATCACCACCATCAGCAGCGAATACCAGAACGTCTGCCCGCTGTGCTTGACCAGGCGGATGTCCTGGTCGTAGTGGGTCTTGAAAATGAAGCGCATCAGACTTTCTTCCGCGCCGACCCACCGAACAAACCGTTGGGCTTGATCACCAGCATCAGCAGCACCACCACGTAGGCCGCGATGTCCTTGAAGCCCTCGGGCATGTACAGGCCAGCCAGCGACTCGATCACGCCGATGATCAGGCCGCCGACGATCGCGCCGGGCAGGCTGCCGAAGCCGCCCACCACCGCGGCCGGGAACGCCTTCAGGCCGATCAGGCCCATGTTGACGTGCACGAAGGTCCAGGGTGCCAGCAGCAGCCCGGCAATCGCCGCCACCGCGGCGGACAGGCCCCACACCAGCCCGTTCAAGCGCTGCACCGGGATGCCCATGTAGTACGCGGCGAGCTGGTTCTGCGAGCTGGCCTGCATCGCGATGCCGACGCGGCTCTTGCTGAACATGAGATACAGCAGCCCGCAAAGCAGCACGGTGACGACGATCACCATCACCTGCTCGACGCTGATCACCAGCGCACCCAGGTTCCACACCTGGCCCTTGTACGGTGCCTGCATCGCGTGGGTCTCGCTGCCGTACACGGGCACCATCGTCATCAGCCCGCGCGCCATGTAACCCAGGCCGATCGTCAGCATCACGATGGTGAACTGGGGCTGGCCGAGGATCGGTCGGATCGCCACGCGCTCCAGCAGCACGCCGAAGGCCGCCATCGCCGCGATCGCCAGCACCGCGGCCACGAAGAACGGCAGCTGCGCCACCTCCATCAGCGCCAGCCCGGCAAAGGCGCCGAGCATCATCAACTCGCCCTGCGCGAAGTTGACCGTCTCGGTGGCCTTGTAGATCAGCACGAAGCCGAGCGCGATCAGGGCGTAGATGCAGCCCTGCGACACGCCGGAGATCAACACCTGCAGAAAGGTCACGCCCGCCCCACCCTCGCCGCCCGTCCGGGCGCGAGTGCCAAGCATGCCGTTGCGCCAGGGCGCGCGCCGGACGGGAATCCCCTAACTCGCGCGCTGGCTGAAGTGTGGTCGGCGAGCGCCCGCGCGTTCAGCGTGCGCCGATCTGCGACAGCAGCGTGGCGCGGTCGTAGTAGAAGCGCTCGCCCGACATCAGGCCGTTGCGAAAGCCGATGAAGATGGCGATCGGCAGGTCGATCGCACGGCCGCTCGGCGCCACGCCTTCAAACACGCCGCGGTGCGTGCCGACGAAGCGCGTCTCCACGATGATCGAGTCGGCGGCGGGCACGTGGCGCCGGCTGCCCGACGGCAGGTTGCCGAACGCCGACCACCACTGGCTGTAGTAGCGCCGCACCTCGTCCTTGCCGGTGTAGCGCTGCCCGGTGGGCATGTCTTCGAAGATGCAGTCATCGGTCAACGTGGCCAGCGTGGCCTCCATGTCGAAGGCCATCTCCGCCTTGATGTGCGCGCCCAGCACGGCGGCGTTGCGAGGGTCGAGGTCGAGCATGTTGATTCTCTCTCGGTGGGAAAACGGTGCACACATGTTGTCAGCGTGCTGATATCATGTCAACGTGCTGACACCCGATTCCGACCCGCGCCGCCCGGCCGCTGTTGTGCCCGGCGTCGGCGAGGGCCGGCGCGGCACCGAAGGGCACATCGCCTACCTGCTGCGCCAGGCCGGCGGTGCGGTGCGTTGGGCGCTCGATGCCGAGCTGGCGCGCGAGGGGCTCACCAGCCCGCAGTTCCTCGTGCTGACGCTGCTGCAGGCGTATCCCGGCCTGTCGGGCGCCGATCTGGCGCGCCTCACGCAGTTGACGCCGCAGACCATCAACCTGGTGGTGCGCAAGCTCGAGCGCGACGCGCTGGTGAACCGCGTGCCGCATGAAGCGCACGGCCGCGTGCTGCGGCTGGAGGTCAGTGCCGCCGGACGGCGTCGCCTGGTGCGCTGCCGGCAACTGGCCGATCGCATCGAGCAGCGCATGCTGGCGCTGCTCGACGCGCGCAGCGAGCCGGTGGTGCGCCGCTGGCTGGTCGGCGTGGCGCGCGAGTTTGGCGCTCAGGCGCCGGCGAGTGCGTCGCGCAAGCGGTAGCGCAGCACCCCGTCGGTACCGGGCTCGCGCACGGCCTCGCCGCGCGCCACCAGATGGTTGAGGTGCGCGATGCTTTCGCCGGTGGCCATGCCCAGCAGCTCGGGTCCTTCGATCGGGCGCGCGAACAGCGCGCCGAACACATCGATGGCGCGCCTCGGTTCGGACAACGCACGGCGCAGTCGCACCAGGCTCTTCTCATGACCCGACGCAAGCCGGTCGAGCCGCGCGTGCAGGCCACGAAACGGCTCGCCGTGCGACGGCAGCACCAGCACGTCGTCGGGCACCGCAGCGCGCAGCTTGGCGATCGACGCGATCCAGTCGGCCAGCGGGTCGGCATCGGGCTCGGTGGGGAACACCGACACGTTCGACGAGATGCGCGGCAGCACCTGGTCGCCCGACACCAGCAGCTTCAGCTCATCGTTGTGCAGACACGCATGTTCGGGCGAATGGCCGTTGCCGACGATCACGCGCCAGTCGTGAGCGCCGATGCGAACCGTCTCGCCATCGTGCAGGCGCCTGAAGCTGTCGGGCAGCGCGTGCACCACGCGGCCGAAGCTGCCGAAGCGCACGCGATAGTGCTCGATCGCCTCGTCGCTCCAGCCGGCGCGCCGGTAGAAGCGCACGCCGTCGTCGGGGGCCTCGCGGCCGGTGTCGGCCACCAGCGTGCGGCACGTGAGGTACTCGAGCCGCGTCATCCACAGCCGCGCGTCGAAGCGCCGCGTCAGCCAGCCGGCCATGCCGACGTGATCGGGGTGCATGTGTGTGACGAACACGCGCGTGATGCGCCGGCCGGCAAGCGCGTCTTCGGCCGCCAGCGCACGCGTCCAGTTGGCCAGCGCCTCGCGCGTCTGCGCGCCGGTATCGACCATGGCCCAGCCGCCGTCGTCGGCGATGGCATACAGGTTGATGTGAGCCAGCGCCCATGGCAGGTGCATGCGCAGCCAGCGCACGCCGGGCACGATCTCGCGGCCGTGCCCGCTCTCGGGTGCCGTGCCGCAGGGGTAGCTGAGCCCCAAGCCTTCGTCGGGACGGCCGTCGGCGCTGACCTTGGGTGCGGTTTCGGCAGTCATGCGATGCCGATCATGGTGCCGGGCGCACGGCGGCGCAAGCATGCGCGGATCACGCCGGTGCCGCCACCTGTCGGCCGAGCAGTCGCGTCAACGCATACACCGCATCGATGTGCGGCGTGGGCGTGTGCGTCAGCCGCGCCAGCTCGACCACCGAGCCGACCAAGGCTTCCACCTCCGGCTCGCGGCCGGCCTCCACGTCCTGCAGCATCGAGGTCTTGTGCGCACCCACCTTCTCGGCGCCGGCGATGCGCTTGTCGATCGACACGCGAAACGTGATGCCGAGCTTGTTGGCCACGGCCTGCGCCTCGGCCATCATCTGCGCCGCCAGATCGCGCGTGGGTTCGAACCTGGCGATGCCTTCGAGCGTGGCGCGCGTCAGTGCGCTGACCGGATTGAACACCAGGTTCCCCCACAGCTTGAGCCAGATCTCGGCGCGGATGTTGTCGAGCACCGGCGCCTTGAATCCGGCGCGCACGAAGGCCGCGCTCAGCGCTTGCGCACGTTCGCTGATCGAGCCATCGATCTCGCCAAGCGGAAAGCGGTCGCCTTCGATGTGGCGCACGACTCCGGGCGCCACCAGCTCGCTGGCCGGATACACCACGCAGCCGATCACACGATCGGCGGGAATCGCGCGGCCGATGCGGCCGCTCGGATCGACGCTGTGCAGCCAGTGGTTCTCGAACGGGCCGCCGTGCTTCTTGAAGTACCAGTACGGGATGCCGTTTTGCATCGGCACGATCACCGTGCGCGCGCCGCACAGGTGCTGCACGTCGTCGGCCACCGCGTCGAGCTGGTGCGCCTTCATGGCCAGCACCACCACGTCGTGCACGCCGGCGGCACGGTAGTCGTTGGTGGCGCGCACGTCGCGCGCCACCTGCTCGGTGCCGTCGGCGGCGATCAGCTTGATGCCGTCGCGGCGGATCGCCTCCAGGTTGGCGCCGCGCACGAGAAACGTGACCTCGTCGCCGGCCAGCGCCAGTTTGGCCCCGACGTAGCCACCGATGGCGCCGGCGCCGATGATTGCGAACTTCATGATCCCCCTGCTTGGAGCGCCTCGGGTGCGGTGCCCGTGCGGCGCATTCGATGCTGCAACTGCGCCAAATTCTAGCCAGGGGGTGTTTGTCCGAATCTTGACCGCAGTCAATGGTTCCGGAACGAGGCTCCGCGCAGAATTTTGCCGCCCGCCTCACGCGCCGAAACCGGTGCGAGCCCAGGCCATTTGAACCGGAGACAGACATGGCATACGACAAAGCCGCCGTGCGACAACTGCTCGACCGCGTGCGCGCCGACAAGCGCACCGCCCTCACGGCCCCAGAAGGCAAGTTGGTCTGTGATGCCTATGGCATCCCCGTGCCACAAGAAGGCGTGGCTACGTCGGCCGCCGAGGCCGGCAAGCTGGCCCAGCAAATGGGCGGGCCGGTGGTGCTGAAGATCGTGTCGCCCGACATCCTGCACAAGACCGAAGCCGGCGGCGTGCTGGTGGGCGTGAAGACGCCCGACGACGCGGTGAAGGGCTACGACACCATCCTGGCCAACGCCAAGAAGTACAAGGCCGACGCCAAGATCGTCGGCGTGCAGGTGCAGCAGATGCTGGGCGGCGGGCAGGAGGTGATCGTCGGTGCGGTCACCGACGGCAGCTTCGGCAAGCTGGTGGCGTTCGGCTTGGGCGGCGTTCTGGTCGAGGTGCTGAAGGACATCACGTTCCGCCTCGCGCCGGCAACGCAGAACGATGCGTTGAGCATGCTCGACGGCATCCAGGCGGCCGAGATGTTGAAAGGTGTGCGCGGCGGCGAGCCGGTGAACCGCGAGGCGCTGGCCAGCCTGATCGTGCGCGTGAGCGAGCTGGTGAACGACTTCCCCGAGATCTCCGAGCTCGATCTGAACCCGGTGTTCGCCACTGCAAAGGGTGCCACCGCGGCCGACGTGCGCATCGTGTGCGACTTCGAGCCCAAGGAGCAGCGCTACCGTCCGTCGCAGCAGGAGATCGTGACGGCGATGAACCGCATCATGAAGCCCAAGGCGGTGGCGGTGATCGGCGCCAGTTCGGAAGACGGCAAGATCGGCAACTCGGTGATGAAGAACCTCATCAACGGCGGCTACAAGGGCCAGATCCTGCCGATCCATCCCAAGGCCGACGAGATCCTCGGCTACAAGGCCTACAAGAGCGTCAAGGACGTGCCGGGCGAGATCGACGTCGCGGTGTTCGCGATCCCCGCCAAGCTGGTGGCCGGCGCGCTGGTCGAGTGCGGCGAGAAGAAGATCCCCGGCGCGGTGCTGATCCCGTCAGGGTTTGCCGAGACCGGCAACCACGAGGGCCAGAAGGAGATCCAGGACATCGGGCGCAAGTACAACGTGCGCCTGATGGGTCCCAACATCTACGGCTTCTACTACACGCACTCCAACCTGTGCGCCACGTTCTGCACCGCCTACGACGTCAAGGGCTCGGCGGCGCTGTCGTCGCAATCGGGCGGCATCGGCATGGCGATCATCGGCTTCTCGCGCTCCGCCAAGATGGGCGTGTCGGCGATCGTCGGCCTGGGCAACAAGAGCGACATCGACGAGGATGACCTGCTCACCTTCTTCGAGCAGGACGACAACACACAGGTGATCGCGCAGCACTGCGAAGACCTGAAGGACGGCCGCGCGTTCGCCGAGGTGGCCAAGCGCGTGTCGAAGAAGAAGCCCGTCATCGTGCTGAAGGCCGGCCGCACCAGCGCCGGCGCCAAGGCCGCGAGCTCGCACACCGGCGCGCTGGCCGGCAACGACAAGATCTACGAAGACGTGCTGGCACAAAGCGGCGTGATCCGCGCGCGCAGCCTGCGCGACCTGCTCGACTTTGCGCGCGGCGTGCCGGTGCTGCCCACGCCCCAGGGCGAGAACGTGGTCATCATCACCGGCGCCGGCGGTTCGGGCGTGCTGTTGTCCGACGCCTGCGTCGACAACAACCTCAAGCTGATGGCGATGCCGGCCGATCTGGACGCGGCGTTCCGCAAGTTCATCCCGCCGTTCGGCGCCGCCGGCAACCCGGTGGACATCACCGGCGGCGAGCCGCCCACCACCTACAAGAACACCGTGAAGCTGGGCTTGTCGGACCCGCGCATCCACTCGCTGATCCTCGGCTACTGGCACACCATCATCACGCCGCCGATGGTGTTCGCCAAGCTGATCGTCGAGGTCAAGCAGGAGATGGAAGCCCAGGGCATCCGCAAGCCGATGGTCGCGTCGCTGGCCGGCGACGTGCAGGTCGAGGAGGCTGCCGAGTACCTCTATCAGCACGGCGTGCCGGCATACGCCTACAGCACGGAAATTCCGGTGGCGGTGCTGGGTGCCAAGTACAAGTGGGCGCGCGGAGCCGGCCTGCTGTAGGCGCCGCGACGCTCACAGCGCCATCGCGACCCCCGCGGCGCCGGCCAGCACCAGGCTGGCGCCCCACACGCGGTCGAGGTTGAACCACAGGCTGCGCAGCACGCGCAAGCCCAGGTAGCGATACACCACCCAGGCCATCGCCAGACCTGCGACCAGCATCGCCAGCGTGTGCGCGCCCGCCACCGCGAGCGCCGTGGCGGTGCCCGATTGCGCGAGCAGGTCGCTCAGCGCGGCATGACCCCGTTCGACCCACCGCGCAGCGGCGTCGCCTGCCGGCGGCGCCGCGGTGCACAGGCCGATCATGAAAGGCAACAGCATCAGGCCGGCGCCGTGTGCCGTGGCCATCAGGAACGACCACCACGCCAGCCGCGACGGCGGTATGGCGGCCAGCGCACGCGGGTGGCGCGGCCGCAGCAGCTTGTAGAGGCCGAAGCCCAGCACCAGCGCCGCCGCGCCGACGCGGATCGCGAGGCTCCACTGCGCGTACCACGCGAGCCAGATCCAGGGCAGCAGCACCACCGCCATCGCCGCGAAGTGCCCCCCGGCCAGCGGCAGCAGCGTGGCGGGCAGCGCGGCGGCGCGGTGCTGCACCATGCCGTTGGCCACCGCCAGCGGCCAGCCCATCGCCGGGTTCAGCCCGTGGTACAGGCCGAGCGCGACGATGGTCGTCCACAGCGCGGCGGTGCTCACGCTGCCTCCAACCCCGCAATCAAGCCGACTATCAAGCCGACCGTCAGGCCGATGGATAGCAGAACGAGTCGGTCGAGCAGTCGCCGCCTTGCAGCCGGATCTGGTGGGCGCTGTAGTCCTTGCCGAAGTCGACATAGAACTCCGGATCGAGCTTGAGGCCGCCTCCCTCGCCCACGCGGCACATCAGCTGCAAGCCGGGCACGCCGTCGGGGTAGAACTGCGTGTCCCAGGCGCTGTACAGCGAGTTGGTGAAGTACACGCGCTTGCCGTCGCGGCTGATCTCGGTCATCTGCGGGCCGCCTCCGAAGGGCCGTCCGCTCGGGTGCTGGGCGTGTTGTGCAATGCCGCCCACGCGCACGCTGCCGGCCAGCTCGGGTTTCATCGGGTCGCTCACGTCGTACTGGCGCAGCTCTCCGGTGCCCCAGCAGGCCACGTAGAGGTAGCGGTCGTCGAGCGAGAGGTCGATGTCGCTGATCAGCGGCGGCGCGGCGCCGAAACCCTTGAGCAGCGCAGGCAGCTTGTCCGCATCGGCTGGCTCGGCCGCGATGGTGGCGGTCTTGCGCGCCTGGAAGCGCCCACCTTCGCGGTACCAGGTCCAGATCGAGCCTTCGAGGTTGGTGGTGTCGACCACCACGCCGACGAAGCCGTACTCCTTGGTCGGATCGTGCGCGGGGCGGATCTCCAGCGCCATCTGGTGGTTGGCGCCGAGGTCGATGGTCTGCACGTGACGCCGCTCGCGCAGGTTCCAGAAGTGCAGCCGGTGGCCGTATTTGTTGGCCAGCAGGTCCTCGGCCACGATGCCGTTCTCGAACTGCGGTGGCAATGCCCACTCGCTGCTCACCATGTAGTCGCGTGGCAGGTTCCACCAGAAGTCGTAGTGCAGTTGCTGCGGTCCGCGCTCGATCTCCCAGCGGCCCAGCACCTCGAAGCTTTCGCAATCCATCAGGAACACGCCGGGCGGGCCCTGCGTGCCGTCGGCGCCGGCGCCGCCGAGCGTGCTGATGTAGATGCCCTCGGGCCCGCAATGCACGGTGTGCGGGCGCGAGTAGCCGGTCTTGCGAATCACTTCTTCTGGCTCGATGGTCTTGACGAGTTTGGGCTTCGTCGGATCGGGCTGGGTGTCCACCACGTACAGCCGCGACGAGCGCATGCCGGGAATGATCAGGTAGCGGCGCTGCAGGAAGGCGTGACCCGACATGGGCGAAAGCGCCGAGCTGCAGGCGTTCCAGCCGAAGTGATGAAACTCGTCGCCGCGGTTGGGCATGTCGAGACGGCTTACCACCTGCGTGTAGTGCTTGGACTTCGGATTGACATCGACCACGGCCAGCGCATCGGGGCGCGAGCGGTCGGGTGACAGCAAGGCCACGTAGGCCAGGTGTTCGGGCTCGGCCTCCATGGCGAGTCTTGGTGAGGGATGAAAGGTGGGATCCGGGCGCGCGGTCTTCAGCATGGTGTGCTCCTGAAAGCGCCGGCCGTCGGCCGGGCGGCCAGGTTGCCCGGCGCCAGGCGGTCGGAGGTGCCGAAGCATCTGCGCAACAGCGGCGATGTCAAGGGCCCTGCATACGAGTCGGAAACAGGCGATCCATCTCGCCCTCCGCGCGACCGGTGTCGCGAACCCCTCCGCGAACCCGACTGAACGCACGTCTCGCTCGACGGGTCGGCGGCGTGCGTTGGTGTGAAGTCGTAACGCACACCCTGCGCGCGCCTCGCGTCACGCCGGTGCGTGCCGGTGCCGGTGGTTACGAACACCTCAGGTCGATTACATGCACGCCGTTCGAGCCTCGCAAGATTCTCTTCGGGCATCCAAGAACCTTCAGTGCAAGCAGTGAGCCCGCCGCATCGTGGCGGCTCTGCGACCGGTGTGACAGGCGCAACGTCTTCGCGCTCGTATCGCCGGCACGAACAACAACCCCCGCGTTCTTTGAGCTTTCCGTTGCGGCCCCGCGCGACAGCGTTCGCGTGCGCGTTCGTGCCACCGTCACTCGCAGAAGGTATCGCATTGATGACAGGTTTTCTGGATCTCCGACAGAGGTCGGCCCTCGTGCTGGCCGGTGTGTTGTTGTGTTCTTGCGGTGGCGAGAGCCAGACCGAGGGCACCGGCACCACGCCCGACTCCACCGCATCGGCCGGTTCGCCCGCGCCCAGTCCGTCGCCGAGCCCGTCGCCGACCGCCGAGCAACCCCGGACCGCGTGGAGCAACGGCGTTGCGCCCAGCTCCACGATCATTTATGAGGGCCCGCCGATCCAGGTTTCGCCGCAGCTCGTCGGCATCCACTGGACGCAGTTCACCAGTTCGTACGGCGGCGCTGAACACGGGCCCCGGCTGGACCTGCCGTTCAGGGTCAATGCGTTCCGCGTCTTCGGCACCTACAACCTGTACTGGAACAAGACCGAGGTCTCACCCGGCGTGTTCGACTTCTCCGAATGGGCCAAGGCGCGCAAGTTCTGGGCGGACAACGGCGTCAAGTTCGTGACGCTCAATCTGCACGGCGTGCCGAGCTTCTACCGGACGCGTGGCGAGACCGAGGTTGGCCAGTGGTCGATGCAGCTGCCGAATTCCAAGGAGGCCGTCTGGGGCTGGCTGACCGCAGTGACGAACTATGCACCCGAGATCAAGCAGATCGAAGTGGCCAACGAAGTGTGGACTGCCGACAACCACGCCGGCTCCAATCCGTCGCGCGACTACTGGGGTGACACCAACGCCAATCTGCGCACGTTGATGGACTGGGTGCTCGACTGGCGCAAGGCCCATCGTCCGGACCTCCGGATCCAGGCGCCAAGCGTTCCGGGTTACGCCGCGCACATCAACGGACTGTTCACCGACCTGCTCGACACCTATCCGCGCACCTGTGAGTTCGACTCGTTCAGCGGACACGGATACGGCTCCGGCAGCGAAACGCTGCACACGACCACCAACACCGCGCTGCCGACGATGCAGCAGAAGGTGAACGCCAAGTGCGGTCCCGGCAAGAAGGTGCGCGATGGCGAGCACGGTTTCTGGCCCGGCACCAGCGTGGATGCAGCCACCATCTACAACACCATTGCCCGCGGTGCGTTGATGGGCCTGGACGGCATCGACTTCTTCGAAGTCGGTTCGGTCGGCAGCAACGAAACCAACCTCGGTCTGGCCGCAGGGGGATGGCCCAACGCGTCCGTCCTGGCGGCTTTCGAAGACGGCGCCAAGCTCGCCGGCAAGTGGATCACCAAGGTGACCACGGGCCAAGGTGGCAAGTGGAGCATCGAAGGGTACACGGGCGGCGCTGGCGCGGCGGCGACCCCTCCCCCCGCAGTGCCCTCGGCGCTCACCTGGACGCAGTGCGCGCGCGAGGAGGGTACCTGCGTCTTCGACGGTCGTCGCGAGGTGCGCTACGCCGGCGTCCCCAGCGGATCGCGTGTCATCACGAAGGTGGCGGAATCGCCGCTCGTCTGCAACGACAACTCGTTCGGCGCCGCATCCACCACCTTCGAGAGCGTGTGCTACTACTCCTCGGCGACCACCAGCGCCCCCGTGAGCACCGGCCCGCAATAGCGGCTGCTCAGGCCTTGGCCGGCTTGCTGAGCGCCCCCGCGGCCTTCAGCGTCGCGATCTTGTCGCCGCTGTAGCCGAGCACGTCGCGCAGGATCTCGTCGTTGTGCTCGCCCAGCGTGGGCGAGCGCTCGATCTTCGCCGGCGAGGCCGAGAGCTTGATCGGCATGCCCACGTTGAACCACTTGCCGCGCTGCGGATGATCCAGTTCCACCCACATGTCGCGGCCCTTCACGTGCTCATCGGTCGCCAGATCCTGGGTCGACATGATCGGGCCGCACGGCACATCGAGCGGATTGAGGATCGCCATCAGCTCGCGCTTGGTGTACTTCTCGGCAAACTTGTTGAGCAGCGTCCACACCAGCTGCTGGTTCTTGCGGCGCTCGGTGATGGTGGCCACGCGCGGATCGTTGACCAGGTCGGGCATGTGCACCTCGGGACCGATGCGTTTGGCGAGGCTCTCCCATACCGCCTCTTGCACCACGACATAGAGCCAGTCGTTGGCGCCGTGCGGCTTGCAGTGGATCGCGTTGCCAAGCTGGCCGCCGCCGGAGTCGTTGCCGGCGCGCGGCACCTCGCCCATGTCTTTGTAGGTGGGCACCGAATATTCGGCCAACGACTGGCGTGTCAGACGCTGGTGGTCGCGGAACTTGACGCGGCAAAGGTTCATCACGCCGTCCATCATCGCCACCTCGACGTACTGGCCCTGCCCCGTGCGGCGCGCCTGGTGCAGTGCGGCCAGCAGGCCGATCGCCAGGTGCAGGCCGGTGCCCGAGTCGCCGATCTGCGCCCCGGTGACGAACGGCGGGCCGTCGGGCACGCCGGTGGTGCTCATCGCGCCGCCCATCGCCTGCGCCACGTTCTCGTACGCCTTGAACTCGGCATACGGGCCGCTGGAGCCAAACCCCTTGATCGAGCCGACGACGATCTTGGGGTTGATCTCGTGGATCTTGTCCCACGTGAAGCCGAGTCGCTCGAGCACGCCGGGGCCGAAGTTCTCCATCATGATGTCGCACTTCTTCAGCAGGTCGACGAAGACCTGCTTGCCCTCGGCGCTCTTCATGTTCACGGTGATCGACCGCTTGTTGCAGTTGAGCATCGTGAAGTACAGCGAGTCGGCGTTCGGCACGTCGCGCAGCTGGCCGCGCGTGGCGTCGCCCTGCGGCGGCTCGAACTTGATGACGTCGGCGCCCATCCACGCCAGCAACTGCGAGCAGGTGGGGCCGGCCTGCACGTGCGTCATGTCGAGGATGCGGACATCCTTCAGTGCTTCCATCTTCAGTTACTCCGACAGTCTCAGATTCGTGGCGTGGCGCGGCTTCACTTCTTCTTCGCGGCCGACGGGTTCAGGCTGGTGATGCGGCCGCTCTCGGTGCCGGCGGTCTCGTCGATCACCGCATTGATCAGCGTGGGCTTGCGCGAGCGGATCGCGTCTTCCATCGCCTTGCGCAGCTCGGCCGGCGTGGTGGCGTTGACGCCGACGCCGCCGAAAGCCTCGATGATCTTGTCGTAGCGCGCACCCTTCACGAACACCGTGGGGGCCGGGTCGCGGCCGGTGGGATCCTTGTCGGTGCCCTTGTACACGCCGTTGTTGTTCATCACGACGATGCACACCGGCAGGTCGTAGCGGCAGATGGTCTCGACCTCCATGCCGGAGAAGCCGAACGCGCTGTCGCCCTCGACCGCGATCACCTGCTGCCGGGTCGTGACCGCGGCGGCCACGCAGTAGCCCATGCCCACGCCCATGATGCCCCAGGTGCCCACGTCGATGCGCTTGCGCGGCCTGTACATGTCGACGATGGAGCGCGTGAAGTCGAGCGCGTTGGCGCCTTCGTTGACCAGCATCGCCTCCGGATTCGCCTTGACGATGTCGCGCACCACGTTGAGCGCGCTGTGGAAGTTCATCGGGCTCGGGTTCTTGACCAGCGTCTCGGCCATCTTGGCGACGTTGGTGGTCTTCTTCTCGTGCACCGCGTTCAGCCAATCGGCCGGCGGCTTGGCCCAGCCGGAGCCGATGCCTTGCAGCAGCGCCGACACACAAGAACCGATGTCGCCCACCAGCGGCGCGTCGATGCGCACGTTGCTGTCGGCCTCCTGCGGCGAGATGTCGATCTGGATGAACTTCTGGCCGCCCCAATCCTTGGACGCCTTGCCGCCCCAGGTCTTGCCCTTGCCGTGCGACAGCAGCCAGTTCAGGCGCGCCCCGATCAGCACCACCACGTCGGCGCCCGGCAGCACGAACGAGCGCGCCGCCGATGCGCAAAGCTCGTGCGTGTCGGGCAGCAGCCCCTTGGCCATCGACATCGGCAGGTAGGGGATGCCGGTCTTCTCGACCAGCGCCTGGATATCGGCATCGGCCTGCGCATACGCCGCTCCCTTGCCCAGGATGATGAGCGGCTTCTTCGCGCCCTTGAGCAGCTCGAGCGCGCGCTGGACCGCCTCGGGCGCGGGGATCTGCCGCGGCGCCGGATCGACCACCTTGATCAGCGAGGCCCTGCCGGCCGCTGCGTCGATGCACTGCGCGAACAGCTTGGCCGGCAGGTCGAGGTACACGCCGCCCGGGCGGCCCGACAGCGCGGCGCGGATCGCACGCGCGATGCCGATGCCGATGTCCTCGGCATGCAGCACGCGGAACGCCGCCTTGGCCACCGGCTTGGCGATCGCGAGCTGATCCATCTCTTCGTAGTCGCCTTGCTGCAGATCGACGATCTCGCGCTCGCTCGAGCCGCTGATCAGGATCATCGGAAAGCAGTTGACGGTGGCGTGCGCGAGCGCATTGAGGCCATTGAGGAAACCGGGCGCCGACACGGTGAGGCAGATGCCCGGCTTGCCGGTGAGGAACCCGGCGATCGACGCCGCATAGCCCGCGCTCTGCTCGTGCCGGAACGACAACACGCGCAGACCATCGCCCTGCGCGCGGCGCGTGAGATCGGTGATGGGGATGCCGGGCAAGCCGTAGATCGTGTCGAGCCCGTTGAGCTTGAGTGCCTCGATCACCAACTGGAAACCATCGATGGTTTGCGCGGCAGCTTGCGCATTGTTCTGGGTGTCGGTGGTCGGCGACAAGGCAGGACGGTTTTCAGTGCTGACGGCCATGGCGTATGTCTCCGATCGATGTGCTTCGACCCCCGGTCCAATGGGGGAAAATCATCATAGTTTCAACGTCTTGGCGCCTCGATTGACCGTGGTCAATTATTCGAAAACGCTCTCGTCGCGGCCCACCATCGCCGAGCACGGCGAACGCAACATCATCCGTTTGCAGCTCGCTCAGAACGCGGTGCTGAAGCATCTGTCGCCCCAGGCCCTGGCCGAGCTCGAGCCGCAACTCGTGATCCAGGAATGCGGCAAGGGCGACTGCCTGGTGTTCCAGGGCGACCACGACATGGCGCAGTGCTTCATCCTCGACGGGATCCTCAAGCGCGTGGTCGCCAGCCCCAGCGCCAAGGAGATGATCCTGCGCTTTTCCGCCGAACGCGGCTTCGAGACCAGCTACGCGGCGTGGCGGCTGCACACGCCGGCGCCGTACAGCATCATCGCGGTGACCAAGGCGCGCGTGGCGACGATGCCGCTGCCCGCATGGGTCGCCTTCATGGACCGACATGCCGAGCTCAAGCAGGAGTTCGAGTACCAGCTGATGGGGCTGATGAGCGAGGTGATGGCGCACACCATCACGCTGCACCTGCTCGACGCGCCGGGACGCGTGCATCGCTTCATGCGCAAACATGCGGAACTTGCCGAGCGCCTGCCGAAGAAGGAGCTCGCGGCCTATCTCAACATCTCGCCGGAAACGCTGTCGCGCTTGAAGCAGCGCGGAAAGATCTGATTACCCCAGAAGCGGCCTGGCAGCCGCCGCTGGCGCGGGCCGGCGAATACGCTCTCACCGATGCTCCGGCGTGCCGCGGGCGGCAGCGCTGTTCGAGCCGCCTGCCGCGCTCTTGAGCCACTGTTTTGCGCGCCCGAACAGCGGCCACAGCAGCAGCACCAGCGCCAGTGTCGTGATCGAGCCGACCAGCCAGTTCGACCACAGGATGCCGAGATCGCCTTGCGACAGCAGCATCGATTGGCGGAACGAATCCTCGGCGCGGTCGCCCAACACCACCGCCAGCACCAGCGGTGCGAGCGGGTAGTCGAGTTTCTTGAACACGTAGCCGATGACGCCGAAGCCGAGCATGAACCACACATCGAGCATCGCGTGATGCACGGTGTAGGCGCCGATCGCGCAGATCGCGATGATCACGGGCGCGATGATGGCGAACGGCACGCGCAGGATGGCGGCGAACAGCGGCACCGATGTCAGCACGATGATCAGGCCGGCGATGTTGCCCAGGTACATGCTGGCGATCAGGCCCCAGACGAAGTCCGGCTTCTCGACGAACAGCAGCGGCCCCGGCTGCAGGCCCCAGATCAACAGGCCGCCGAGCAGCACCGCGGCGGTGGGCGATCCGGGGATGCCGAGCGCCAGCATCGGCAGCAGCGCGCTGGTGCCGGCGGCATGCGCCGCGGTCTCGGGCGCGACGACGCCTTCAATCTCGCCCTTGCCGAACTTGTCGCCGTTGGGCGACATCTTCTTGGCCACGCCGTAACTCATGAACGACGCCGGCGTCGCGCCGCCCGGCGTGATGCCCATCCAGCAGCCGATCAGCGTGCTGCGGATCGAGGTCATCCAGTACGCGGGCAGCTTGCGCCAGGTCTCGAACACCACCTTCAGGTTGATGCGCGCGCTGCGGCCCTGGAACTTGAGACCCTCTTCCATCGACAGCAGGATCTCGCCGATGCCGAACAGGCCGATCACCGCGATCAGGAAGTCGAAGCCGCGCATCAGTTCGGCCTGGCCGAAGGTCAGCCGCAACTGGCCGGTGACGGTGTCCATGCCGACGGCGGCGAGCGCGAAGCCGAGCATCATCGACGCCAGGATCTTCATCGGCGAGCCTTTGCCCATGCCGACGAAGCTGCAGAACGTGAGCAGGTAGACCGCAAAGAACTCGGGCGGTCCGAACTTGAGCGCGAACTTGGCGACCAGCGGCGCCAGAAAGGTGATCATCAGCACTGCGAAGAACGCGCCGATGAACGACGACGTGAAAGCCGCGGTGAGCGCCTCGCCGGCCCTGCCCTGCTGCGCCATCGGGTAGCCGTCGAACGTGGTGGCCACCGACCAGGGCTCGCCCGGGATGTTGAACAGCACCGAGGTGATCGCGCCGCCGAACAGCGCACCCCAGTAGATGCACGACAGCAGGATGATCGCCGACGTGGGCGGCATCGAGAAGGTGAGCGGCAGCAGGATCGCGACGCCGTTGGCGCCGCCGAGCCCCGGCAGCACGCCGATCAGCACGCCCAGCACGATGCCGATCATCATCAACATCAGGTTGAACGGGCTGAGGACGACCGCGAAGCCGTGGAACAGGGATGAAAGCTCGGCCATGGCTCAATATCCCAAGAAGCGCAGCGGCGCGAGGGCGCCCTTGAACAACGGCACCTTGAACCACACCTCGAACATGAGAAAGGCCACGGCCATCACCGCGAACGCGATCGTCCCGCTCTTGGCCCAGTGGTACTTGCCGACCCAGATCATGAAGCCGGCGATGAACAGGAACGAGCCGACGTAGATGCCCAGCAACTGCACGCCGATCACGAACGCCAGCGACGGCAACAGCACGGTCATGACCAGCCTGAGCTGCGGGTAGGTGACGAACACCTTGCCGCTGCCCTTGGCATGCTTGATCGCGCCGTAGCCGACGACCGCGCTGGAAATGCAGATCAGCAGGCCGATGTAGAAGGGAAAGTAACCCGCGCCGGGACCGTCGTCCCGCCAGCCGGCGCCGAGCAGCCAGCTGTTGTAACCCACGACCGCGCCGAGCACGAACAGCCCGAGCGCGACGGTGAGTTCGACGACCCAGGTCTTGATGCCCGCGGGGCTGCCTGGATCGGCGGTATCGGAGTTCATGGGCTCAACCTCCAGATCTTCGGGCAAGCCTCCGCCCTGCGGCCGTTCGCACGGCCGGCCGTCAGGACGAACAGGCTTGAGGCGGGGAGCTTACTTGGCCAGGAACCCGGCTTCCTGCATCAGGCCCTTGTGCAGCGCTTCGTTCTTCTCGACCCACTTGGCGTAGTCGGCGCCGGCCATGAAGGTATCGTTGAACGCACCGAGCTTGATGAAGTCTTTCCAGTCCTGGGTCTCGCGGACCTTCTTCATCAGGTCGACGTAGAAGGCCACCTGGTCGGGCGTGACACCGGCCGGCATGAAGATGCCGCGCAGCATCAGGTAGTCGGTCGGCACGCCGGACTCCTTGCAGGTCGGGATGTCGCTCCACGACTTGCCGTCGGCCAGCGGCTCCTTGCCGGTCATGCGCTCGGAGTCGAACACGCACAGCGGCCGCAGCTTGCCGGCGCGCCATTGCGCCACTGCTTCGATCGGGTTGTTGACCGACGAGTCGATGTGCTTGCCGGTGAGCTGCACCGCCACGTCGCCGCCGCCCTTGAAAGGCACGTAGATGAACTTGACGCCGGTGGCCTTCTCCAGACCCACCGTGATGATCTGGTCTTCCTGCTTGGAGCCGGTGCCGCCCATCTTCATCTTCGACGGGCCCGCGGCCTTGACGGCGTCGATGTACTGCTTGGCGTTTTGATACGGCGTCTCGGCGTTGACCCACAGCACGAACTGGTCGAGCGCCAGCATCGCCACCGGGGTCAGATCCTTCCAGTTGAACGGCACGCCGGTGGCCAACGGCGTGGTGAACAGATTGGACAGCGTGATGACGATCTTGTGCGGATCGCCCTTGGCGCCCTTCACGTCGAGGAAGCCCTCGGCACCCGCGCCGCCGGACTTGTTCACGACGATCAGCGGCTGCTTCATCAGGTTGTGCTTGGCGACGATACCCTGGATCAGGCGCGCCATCTGATCGGCACCGCCGCCGGTGCCGGCCGGCACCACGAACTCCACCGGCTTCTCCGGTTGCCATGCGGCCTGCGCGGGCGTCACACCGGCGAGCAGCGCGATGGCTGCGACGGCGGCTGTGCGTTGCATGCAGCCGCTGACGGCTGCTTTGAGGTTGCTGCTCATTGGCTGACGTCTCCTTGTCGTTTGGTCGAGCGCACACGAGAACCCAACGCGCGCCCTCTCGAACTTTGATCATACGGCCAACCGGAGAGCAACCAGCCCCGTCACTCCCCTGCATTCACCGCACGAATATGCTCCGGCGAATCAGCCGAATTCCTCTTGACCGCAGTCAATTTTCTTCGGCAGCGTGTCTCCCGTACATCGATGTGCACCGAGCAGCGTGGTGACGCATCGGGAAAGTACTGAGAACGAAAACCTAGCGCGACAACGCGCGGCGAGTCTGTTCGATGGCGTCGACCAGGCAATCGACACCGTAGGCACGCAACAGGTGCGGCCGGTGCTGCTGCACATAGGTGCGCAACGCTGCGCGGCCGTCGCCTTCGGCGTTCAGTCGGTCGTAGGTTTCGCGATCCCAGTGCCAGTCGAGCTCCAGCACGGAAAAGGTGGTGTTGTACGCGTTGAGCGTGGATTCGGCGGCGCTGGGGCGGGCGGCGATTGCTGTGATGGCCATGTTCATCTCCTGGTTGCCCGCATACTAGGCACCCGCAAGCATCAATGAAACTGAAAGTTTTTGATGGTTTGCATAAACGATCACTGATAGGAGGGCCGTGCCCGCGATGAAACACGCCACGTTGCGCCAGCTCAAGGTGTTCGAGACCGCCGCGCGCCACCTGAGTTTTTCGCGCGCTGCCGAGGAGCTGCACCTGACGCAGCCGGCCGTGTCCACGCAGATCAAGCTGCTGCAGCAGCACGCCGGTGCCCCCCTGTTCGAGCACCTGGGCAAGAAGGTCTACCTGACACCGGCCGGCACCGACCTGCTGCGCTACAGCCGCGCCATCATCGAGCTGTTCCGGCAGGCCGGCGAAGCGATGGCGGCGCAACAGGGCGTGTCGAGCGGCACGCTCAACGTGGCGGTGATCAGCGCGGGCGACTACTTCTTTCCCCAGCTGTTGATGCAGTTCTCGCGCACACTGCCGGGCGTCAAGCTGAACCTGGGCGTGTTCAACCGCGAGCAGCTGCTGCAGCAGCTCGCTGACAACCTGACCGACCTCGCGGTGATGGTGCGCCCGCCGCGCGAGATCGATACCGTGCACGAGGCCTTCGCGCCGCACCCGTACGTGATCGTCGCGCGGCCCGACCACCCGTTGGCCAGGCGGCGCCGCATCCCGATGGCGCAGCTGCTGCAGGAGCGCTGGCTCACGCGCGAGCGCGGCTCCGACACCTGGAACTCGATGGAGGACGGCCTCGGAGCGCACCTGCCCAAGCTGCAGATCGCGATGGAGATCCGCTCCACCGAGACCATCAAGCAGGCGGTGATCGCCGGCATGGGGATCAGCTTCCTGTCGGCGCACACGATCGCGCGCGAGCTCGAGAGGGGTCAGCTGGCCGTGCTCGACGTCGCCGGGTTCCCGGTGATGCTCAAGTGGTACGTGGTACATCTGCGCCAGAAGGTGCTGGCACCGGTGGCGGTGGCCTTCAAGTCCTTCCTGCTGCAGCGCGGCGCCGAGTTGATCGAGCAGGTCGCCGGCCAGGCCGGCGCGGAGCGACAATCGCGCCGTTCCACGCGCCGCCGATGAGACCGCCCCCCAAGCTCGTGCCACGCGCCAGCGCCTGCCGGCCGCCGGCGGGCGCTGTCCGCCGCGCCCGCCGCCCGTGAAGCAGACCCTTCTCGGCGTCACGGCCTGGCTGATCTACCGCTTGCTGTCGTGGACTTGGCGCATCACGTGGAACGAGCCCGAATCGATGCGCGAGGCGCTGCGCCAGCGCCGCCCGTTCATCGTGGCGCACTGGCACGGCGACGAGCTGGCGTTGCTGCACGTGGTCAAGCGCTACCGGTTGGCGACGCTGGTGTCGCCCAGCAAGGACGGCCGCATCATGGCCACGCTGCTCAAGCTGATGGGCGCGCGCGTCAGCATCGGCTCTTCGAGCCGCGGCGGCGCGGCCGGGCTCAAGGGGTTGATCCGCCTGGTGCGCGCCGGCCACAACTGCAGCTTTGCGGTCGACGGGCCGCGCGGGCCGATCTACAAGCTCAAGCCCGGAGTGCTCGAGGCGTCGCGCCTGCTGGACTGCCCGATCTACTACGCCAGCGTCACCTGCGACCGCGCCTATCACCTGCACCGCAGCTGGAACCGCGCCTTCCTGCCCAAACCATTCGCGCGGCTGCAGATCGAGTGGCGCGGCCCGATGCAGGCGCTGACCCGCGCCGAAGACCCGCGCGACCCGGTGGTGCTCGGTCGCCTGGAGCACCTGATGCTGCAGGCCAAGCGCGACGCGCGCGTGCCGGGCCAGCGGGATGTTCCCGACAGCGAGGCGCTGCCCGAGCACACCTTGTAGACCGGCGCCCTGCCGTCGCCGTGTGCGGCGTCGACGCGAGCGCAGGGCGTGGATTCCCCTAGGCCGGCTGCAGTGCCAGCCGGCGCGTGCGCCGCAGCAGCGTGAACGCGATCGTCAGGTTCAGCAGGTTCCACGCCACGCCGTTGACGAACGCCGCCTGGTAGCTGCCGGTCAGGTCGAACACCTTGCCCGACATCCAGCCGCCCAGTGCCATGCCGAGCAGCGTGCACATCAGCACCGTGCCGACGCGGGCGCCGGCTTCAGCGGGCGGGAAGTATTCGCGCACGATGATCGCGTAGCTCGGCACGATGCCACCCTGGAACAGCCCGAACAGCGCCGAGATCACGTACAGCGACACCAGGCCGTCGAACGGCAGGAACAGCACCAGCGCCAGCCCTTGCAGGGCCGAGCCGAGCAGCAGCGTGCGCAAGCCGCCGATGCGGTCGCAAATCGCGCCCGAGATCAGCCGGCTGACGATGCCGCAGGCGAGCATCAGCGACAGCATCTGCGCGCCGCGTGCGGCGCCGAAACCGAGGTCGGTGCAGTAGGCCACGATGTGCACCTGCGGCATCGACATCGCCACGCAGCAGGCCACGCCCGCGATGCACAGCATCGTTTGCGCGCCGTTGAGCGAGAGGCCGAAAGGCCGTTGCGACGGCGTGCCGAAGTGCGGCGCGCTCGGTGCCGGCTGCGCCTTGGGCGGGCGCCGGCGCATGGCCAGCGCAAGCAGCGGCAGCGTGACGGCGCACAGAATGCCCAGGCCGATGTAGGTCTGGCGCCAACCAACCTGCTCGACGAAGTGCTGCACGATCGGCGGCCAGATCGCGCCGGCCAGGTAGTTGCCGCTGGCGCAGATCGCGACCGCGATGCCGCGCCGCCGCACGAACCACAACGATGTGTCGGCCACCAGCGGCGCGAAGGTCGCCGACGACCCCAGCAGCCCGATGCCGACCCCGTGGGCGATCGCGAACAGCCAGATGCTGCCCGACAGCGCCGCACCGATGAAGCCGAACCCGAGGCCGGCGGCACCGATCAGGATCGGCCGCATCACGCCGTGGCGGTCGGCCAGCCGCCCCATCCAGATGCCGCCCAGGCCGAAGCCGACCATCAGCAGCGTGTAGGGCAACGACGCATCGGCGCGCGCGACGCCGAACTCGGCCTGCACCGCGGGCAGCACGACCGACACCACGTACATGCCGGCCGAGCCGATGGTCATCAGCGCCAGCGTCACGCACAGGCGCGTCCAGGCATAACGCGAATCGGTGGTGGGTTCAGCCGGCGTCATGGCCATCGATGATGCCGGCTGGCCGCGGCGCCTGCCGATCGGTGCGATTACGATTGAAATCCATGAGCGCACTGCAGCAAGCCCAAGGCGTGTTCCCGATAGCGCCCACGCCCTTCTCCGAAGACGGCCGCATCGACCTCGCCTCGATCCACCGCCTGAGCGAGTTCTATCTCAGCATCGGCGCCGCCGGTGTCACCGTGCTCGGCCAGCTCGGCGAGGCGCCCAAGCTCGATGCGGCCGAGAGCCTCGCGGTGGCCAGGGCGTTCATCCAGGCCTTCGGCCGCACGCCGGTGATCGTCGGCGTCACCGCGCCGGGTTTCGCGGCGATGCGCACGCTGGCGCTCGAATCGATGGCGCTCGGCGCCGCCGGCGTGATGATCGCGCCGCCCAACACCCTGCGCACCGACGAACAGATCGGCGGCTACTACGCGAACGCCGCGCAGGCGATCGGCGCCGACGTGCCGTTCGTGATCCAGGACTACCCGCTCACGTTCAGCGTGCAGATGACGCCGGCGGTGATCCGCCGCATCGTGCAGGACAACCCCTCGTGCGTGATGCTCAAGCACGAGGACTGGCCGGGGCTGGAGAAGATCAGCGCGCTGCGTGCCTTCGAGCGCGACGGCTCGATGCGCCACATCTCCATCCTGTGCGGCAACGGCGGGCTGTTCCTCGACTTCGAGTGCGAGCGCGGCGCCGACGGCGCGATGACGGGCTATGCGTTTCCCGACATGCTGTGCGACGTGGTGCGACTGCAGCGCGAGCAGCAACGCGACGCGGCGCACGACCTGTTCGACGCCCACCTGCCGCTGCTGCGCTACGAGCAGCAGCCCGGCGTGGGGCTGGCGGTGCGCAAGCACGTGCTGCAGCGCCGCGGCCTGATCGCGTCGAGCGCGCAGCGTGCGCCCAGGTCGGCCCTGACGCCGACTGCGCGCACGGAAGTCGAGTTCCTGCTGGCGCGTCTGGCGCGCCACGATGCACGGGCCGCGCTCAAGCCGCTGTAGGAGGGACAACTCAGGCGGCGGTCGCCAGCGCGGGCATCAGCCGCTCGGCCGACACGTAGTCCTGTCGAAACGCCTCGAACGGGATCGTATCGGCGGCTTCGATCGCCGCCTGCTCGGCCAGCGACGTTTCCGCTTCGCGCTCGAAGCGCGCCTGTTGCTCGGGGCTCCACGGCAACGCCAGCAGCGCCTGTCGCGCCTGCAGCGAACGCTCGTGCACGAACGCGGTGTAGCCGCATCCTTCGGAGCGCGCGATCGCATCGAGCACGCGCGCCGACGGCAACTGCTGCGGCGCGCGCCATGCGCGTTGCGCCGCGCCGAACGCGTCGCGATACGCGTGGCCGCCAAACGCGGCATCGAGCCGCGCCGCGATCGGGCCGCAGCCTTCGATCAGCTCCGCGCCCCAATCGGCCAGCGTGACGCTGCCGCGTCCGCGCTCGAGCTTCAGGCCCGGCTCGCGGCCGCGCGCGGCGGTGGCGTGCTGGTTGCGCGCCAGCGCCGCGATCTCCTCGCGCGTGTCGGGCGGGCTGTCGCTGAGCAGGCAATGCAGCAGGAACAGGTCGATGAAGCACATCGTCGACGCCTCGATGCCCACCGAGACGAACGGATCGAGGTCCAAACAACGCACCTCGACATACTCGATGCCGCGTTCGCGCAGCGCGTGCAGCGGCCGCTCGCCGCTGCGGATCACGCGCTTGGGCCGGATCGTGCCGTAGAACTCGTTCTCGATCTGCAGCAGCGTGGTGGCGAGCTGGTTGTACTCGCCGCCCGGATTGCGCACGCCGATCGCCTCGTAGGCCGGATAGGGCTTGGTCAGCGCTTCGTGCAGCGAGGCCGCATAACTCTCCAGATTGTTGTAGCTCACCGCGATCGATGCTTGCGCGTCACTCTGGTAGCCGAGGCGCCCCATGCGCAACGACGTGGCGTGCGGAAGGTGCAAAGTGTGCGGCGACAGCGGCTGCAAGCCGTGCTCGCGGCCGGCCACGAAGCTCGAACACACCGCCGGCGACGCGCCGAACAGCGCGAGCAGCACGAACGAATGGCGCCTGAAGTTGCGGATCAGCGCAAGGTACTCGTCGTTGCCCAGGCCCGGCAGCGACCAGTTGTAGTGGATGCCCGAGATCGTCTGCATGCGCCGGCCATAGCGGTGGCCCAGGCCTACGCGGTACACGCTCTTGGCATGCCCGATGTTCGACGTGCCGTAGCGGCCGATCGGAATCGTCTCGTCGGCGGGCAGCCCGCACGGCATGCTGGCCACCCACAGCATCTCGTCGCCGCAGCCTTGCAGCACGCGGTAGACGAACTGGTGCACTTCGGTCAGCTCGCGCGCGCACGCCTGCGCGTCGGTGTGCACTCCGGTGATCAGCTCGAGCTGCGACTCGCTGTAGTCGGTGGTGATGCGCGCGTGCGTCAGCGCCGAACCGAGCGCGACCGGATGCGGCGTCAACGCCAGCGCGCCGCCGGGCAGCACGCGCAGGCTTTCCTTCTCGATGCCGCGGCGCATGCCGCGCAGCCGGTCGATCGAGAGCCTGGCAAGCCGGTCATTCGTTCGTTTCAACTTCTGTCCCCTGGTTGAATCACCGCCTGCCGCGGGTTGGGCCGCATCGTAACGGGGCGCGGACTTTCCTGCTGACCCTGCACATCGAGGGTGATCGCCGCGCCGGGCTGACGCCGCGCCGGATTTGTGCTCAGCGCTCGCCGGGCGTCGCAGGTGCGCGGTGGCCCAAGCGCGCCGACACCGAACGTGCTGCATCGCGCAAAGTGGCCGCCACCGCGCCGCTCCAACGGGTATCGAGCGCGGCCGAGGGTCCGATCGCGGTGATCGCCAGCACCATCGCGCCCCGATGGTCGAACACCGGTGCCGACAGCGCGCTGACGCCGGCCACCACCGCGCCCTCGGCGCGGCCGAGGCCGTGGCGCCGCACCTCGTCGAGCTCGCGCTGCAGCTGCGCCCACGTGGGCGCCGTGCCGGCTGGCGCCGCGCGGCGCTCGGCCTCGTACACCGGGCGCACCACATCGGCCGGCAGGAACGCCGCGAACAACCGGCCCGATGCCGTGCCGACGATCGAGAACACGGTGCCGTGCCGCATGTCGACATGCACCGCCGAGGGCGACGCCTCGCGCAGCACGATGGTCGGCCCGCGCGTCCCCCATACCACCAGCGCCACCGTCTGGCCGCTGCGCGCCGCGAGGTCGGGCAGCAGCGGGGCCGCGATGCGCACGGGGTCGGCCTGCTGCAGGCTGATCAGGCCCATCTGCAGGGCCAGCGGGCCGAGCGCATAACGGCCGCTGTCGCGCTGCTGCTCCACCAGGCCGATGTGGCCGAAGCTCACCAGGTACGGGTGGGCTTTGGCCGGGCTCATGCCGGCCTCGGCCGCGAGGTCTTTGAGCGCCATCGGCTGGCCCAGGTGCGCCAAGGCGCGCAGCAAGCGGCCGCCGACCTCCACGCTCTGGATGCCGCGCCTTGCACGCCCTGGTGTCGGTGTCACCTCGTTCGACATAGACTAATGCGTTTGTTATAGTCCGATCAGCTTAGCCGATGCCCCATCCGGAGACAACCGTGTCCAAAGCCTTTGCCTCGCAGGCCGATCTCGCCGACAAGAAGGTCACCTTCACGCAGCTATCCCCCAATGCCTATGCCTACACCGCCGAAGGCGACCCCAATACCGGCGTGATCGTCGGCGACGACGCGGTGATGGTGATCGACACGCAGGCCACGCCGGTGATGGCGCAGGACGTCATCCGGCACATCCGCGGCGTCACTGACAAGCCGATCAAGTACGTGGTGCTGAGCCACTACCACGCGGTGCGCGTGCTAGGCGCATCGGCCTACCGGCCGGAGCACGTGATCGCCAGCCGCGACACCTACGATCTCATCGTCGAGCGCGGCGAGGCCGACAAGGCCAGCGAGATCGGCCGCTTTCCGCGCCTGTTCCGCAACGTCGAGAGCGTGCCGCCGGGCCTCACGTGGCCGACCATCACCTTCACCGGCTCGATGAGCCTCTGGCTCGGCAAGCTCGAGGTGCAACTGCTGCAGGTGGGCCGCGGCCATACCAAGGGCGACACGATCGTGTGGCTGCCCGAGCAGAAGATCCTGTTCTCCGGCGACCTGGTGGAGTTCGACGCCACGCCGTACGCCGGCGACGCTTACTTTCAGGACTGGCCGCACACGCTCGACAAGCTGGCGGCGATGAGACCGCGCGCGCTCGTGCCCGGCCGCGGCGCGGCCCTCACCACGCCCGATGCCGTGGCCGCCGGCCTCAAGGGCACGCGCGACTTCATCGCCGACGTGTGGGCCAGCGTGCAGAGCGGCGTGGCGGCCGGCAAGGACCTCAACGCGGTCTACAAGCAGACCCTCGAGCGGCTGCGCCCCAAGTACGGCCACTGGGTCATCTTCGACCACTGCATGCCGTTCGACGTCACGCGCTGCTACGACGAGGCCACGCAATACAAGGATCCGCGGGTCTGGACCGCCGAGCGGGATCGCCAGATGTGGCAGGCCCTGGAGTCCTGAACCGTTCAAGTCAAGGAGAGCGTCATGAAGATCCAGCGCATCCACCACGTCGCTTACCGCTGCCGCGATGCCAAACAAACGGTGCAGTGGTACCGCGAGTACCTCGGCATGGACTTCGTGCTCGCCATCGCCGAAGACCGCGTGCCGTCGACGCACGAAAGCGATCCGTACATGCACGTGTTCCTCGATGCCGGCAACGGCAACGTGCTGGCGTTCTTCGAGATCCCCAATTCGCCGCCGATGGGCCGTGACGTGAACACGCCCGATTGGGTGCAGCACATCGCATTCAAGGTCGGCTCGCTCGACGAGCTCAAGGCGGCCAAGGCGCGGCTGGAGTCCAGCGGCATCCCGGTGATCGGCATCACCGACCACACCATCTTCCAGTCGATCTACTTCTTCGATCCCAACGGGCATCGCGTCGAGCTGGCCGCCGATACGGCGACGCCGGAGATGACCGCCAGGCTCGATGCGGTGAAGTGGGAGATGCTCGACGAATGGGCGCGCACCAGGCGCGCGCCGCGCCACGCGGCCTGGATGCACGAGAAGGAACTCGCCGGCACCGGCGGCTGGTGACGCAGGCGATGCTCAGCACCTACACCTATCCGCGCTACGCCTACCGCCGTCCGGCCGAGCTGGACCGCCCGGGCACCGTGCCGCGCCACCCGGTGGTGGTGGTGGGCGCCGGACCGGTCGGCCTGGCGGCGGCGATCGACCTGGCGCAACACGGCTTGCGAGTGTTGCTCCTCGACGAGGATGACACCGTCAGCGTGGGCTCGCGCGGTCTGTGTTATGCCAAGCGCGCGCTCGAGATCCTCGATCGCCTCGGCTGCGGCGACACGGTGGTGAGCCAGGGCGTCAACTGGAGCGTGGGCCGCACCTTCTTCGGCGAGCAGGAGGTGTTCCGGTTCAACCTGCTGCCGGAGGCCGACCATCGGCGGCCGGCCATGGTCAACCTGCAGCAGTACTATCTCGAGCAGGCACTGGTCGAGCGCGCGATGGCACTGCCCGGGATCGACCTGCGCTGGAAAAACAAGGTCACCGCGGTGGCACCGGGTGCGGACGGCGCGCGGCTCCAGGTCGAGACGGCCGATGGCCGCTACGCCCTGCACGCCGATTGGCTGATCGTGGCCGACGGGGCGCGCAGCCCGATCCGGCGCATGCTCGGGCTCGACGTCGAGGGCAAGGTGTTCCAGGACCGCTTCCTGATCGCCGACGTTGTGATGAAGGCCGACTTTCCCGCCGAACGCTGGTTCTGGTTCGACCCGCCGTTCCATCGCGGCCAGAGTGTGCTGCTGCACCGCCAGGCCGCCGGCGTCTGGCGCATCGACTTCCAGCTCGGCTGGGAGGCGGACCCCGAGGAGGAAAAGAAGCCCGAGCGTGTGATCCCGCGCATCCGCGCGATGCTGGCCAAAGCGCGCCCCCCGTCTCCGGCTTCGCCGTCGCCACCTCCGGAGGGGACGCAGCCGGCTCGGGACGGCCCGTCGCCGGCCGAGCAACATCCCTTCGACCTGGAGTGGGTCAGCGTCTACACGTTCCAGTGCCGCCGCATGCAGCGCTTTCGGCACGGCCGTGTGCTGTTCGTCGGCGACGCGGCGCATCAGGTGTCGCCGTTCGGCGCGCGCGGCGCCAACTCCGGCATCCAGGACACCGACAACCTGGTGTGGAAACTCGCACTCGTGCTCGACGGCAAGGCGCCCGAGTCCCTGCTCGACAGCTACAGCGACGAACGCGTCGCCGCGGCCGACGAGAACATCCTCAATTCCACGCGCTCCACCGACTTCATCACCCCCAAGAGCCAGGCCTCGCGCGACCTGCGCAACGCGGTGCTGACGCTGGCGCGCGAGCATGCGTTCGCGCGCGCGCTGGTCAACTCCGGCCGCCTGTCGGTGCCGGCGCACCTCAGCGCATCGGCGCTGAACACGCCGGATGCCGATCCGTTCGAAGGCGTGATGCATCCGGGCGCCCCGATTGCCGATGCGCCGGTGCGCAGCGCCGGCACCGACGGCTGGCTGCTGCAACACACCGGCGAGCGTTTCGTGCTTCTGCTGTTCGTGCCCGACGCCGGCGCGCTCGACGCGACCACCGTGCGCGCGCTGCGCGCGCTGGCCGACGCACCGATCCCGGTGCACACGCTGATCGTCAGCGAGCGCGACGGCGGTGCGCCCGATGCGCTGGCCTGCGTCACCGACGTGCGCGGCGTTGCGGCGCGCCGCTTCGATGCGCGGCCCGGCACCGCCTACCTGCTGCGCCCCGACCAGCACGTGGCGGCGCGCTGGCGCCGCTTCGACGCCGCCGCGGTCCGTACGGCGCTGGCGCGCGCCACCTGCAATACCTGAAGTCAGTCCAACGAGCGAGACCGCGATGACCCACCTGAACACCCAACCCAATTTCGGCACGCCCGGCCAGCGCCCGCTGCATGCCTTCACGCCCGGCGACGATTTCTACGAGGCGCTGATCGAGGCGCACCGCGGCCTCGATGACGACACGAGCCGCCTGCTCAACGCGCGGCTGGTGCTGCTGCTGGCCAACCACATCGGCGACCTGCGCGTGCTGCACGAGGCGCTGCACGCGGCACGCAACGGGCTCGGCACGGCCGCCGCGGCGTAGAAGGAGCTTTTCCGATGAGCGCTCCGCTTGCCTACCAGAGCGGCTTCGGCAACGAGTTCGCCACCGAGGCGGTTCCAGGCGCGTTGCCGCAGGGCCGCAACAGCCCGCAGCAGGCGCCGCACGGGCTGTATGCCGAACTGATCTCCGGCACCGCGTTCACCGCACCCCGTGCCGTCAACCGCCGCACCTGGATGTACCGCCGCCAGCCTTCGGTGGTGAGCGGTGCGTACGCAGCCTACGAGCAACCACTGTGGACCAGCGGCGCCGCGGGCGGCGTCGACATGCCGCCCGATCCGCTGCGCTGGAACCCGTTTCCGATCCCCGATGGGCCGCTGGACTTCGTCGACGGCGTGCGCACGATCGTCGCCAACGGCGACGTGCAGGCGCAATCGGGCATGGCGGCGCTGGTCTACACGGCCAACCGTTCGATGGATCGGCGCGTGCTGGTCAACGCCGATGCCGAGATGCTGTTCGTGCCGCAGCAAGGCCGGCTCGACATCACCACCGAGTTGGGCCGCATCGATGTGAGCCCGGGCGAGATCGCGCTGGTGCCGCGCGGTCTGGCGATGCGCATCGCGCTGTCCGACGGTGCGTCGCGCGGTTATGTGTGCGAGAACTACGGTGCGTTCTTCCGCCTGCCCGAGCTGGGCCCGATCGGCTCCAATGGCCTGGCCAATGCACGCGACTTCCTGACGCCGGTGGCTGCGTTCGAAGACGACGCCGGACCGGTCGAAGTGCTCCGCAAGTTCGGCGGCCGGCTGTGGCGCAACGCGCAGCGCGCCACGCCGTTCAACGTGGTGGCCTGGCACGGCAACCTCGTGCCCTTCAAGTACGACACCGCGCGCTTCATGACGCTCGGCACCGTCAGCTTCGACCATCCCGATCCGAGCATCTTCACCGTGCTGACGTCGCCATCCGACACGCCCGGCACCGCCAACTGCGACTTCGTGATCTTTCCGCCGCGCTGGATGGTGGCCGAGGACACCTTCCGGCCGCCCTGGTACCACCGCAACGTGATGAGCGAGTTCATGGGGCTGGTCAAGGGCCAGTACGACGCCAAGCCGGAGGGCTTCAGGCCCGGCGGCGCCAGCCTGCACAACAGCATGGTGCCGCACGGCCCGGACGCCGAGGCGTTCGACAAGGCCTCCAGCGCCAAGCTGGCGCCGCACAAGCTCGACGACACGCTGGCCTTCATGTTCGAAAGCCGCTGGCGCTTCGTGCCCAGCGCCTTCGCGATGGGAGGCGGCGCGCTCGACCCCGACTACGCGAGCTGCTGGACCGGCTTGAAGGACCGCTTCCGCTAAAGCTTGCGGCGCGACAGCGCCACCTTGTGCAGCAGCTCCACGAGCATGGCCCGCTCTGCGCTGCTCAAGGCATCGAGCGCCTCGCGTTCGCCTTCGAGCAGCGCTTGCACCGAACGCTCGACCAGCGCGTGGCCGCGCGCCGTCAGCCGCACGTGCTGCATGCGCGCGTCGCTCACGCTGCGCTCACGTTCGATCAGGCCGCGCGACTCCAGCTTGTCGAGCCAGATCGCGATGTTGGGCGGCGTCACGGCGAGCGCGCGCGCCAGCTGGCGTGCGGTGACGTCGCGGTTGGTCTGCACCAGCGCCAGGATCGTGAACTCCACGCGCCTCAAGGCCCCGCGCGCATGGCCCACGCGCTCGTCGAACACCTGATTGGTGACGATGGCAGCCTGCGCCAGCTGGTAGCCGACGATCCCGTGCGCGGCGCCTTCGCGCAGGCGCGTCAGCGGCGTGCGGTCTTCGGTGGCGAGCGGTGTGGCGCGTGGCATGTCATCGATACGGAAATTTTGTTAACGGTCGCCGGTGCCGGTTCTTAGGGTTTGGCCTCAACCGATCGGAAAAATTAGATAAGTACCATAACCAAACAGGGACCGCACCGGCGCCGGAACGCCGGGCCCATCCAGGAGACACACATGCCATCGCCCACCCAAGCGCAGCGCCGGCTGGCGCGCAGTATCGCCGCAGCGACGCTGGCGGCATCGGCCGTCGGCGCCGCTGCGCACGATCACGGGCGCGACCGCCACCGCCTGCCGCAACTGAGCCCGGCCAAGCCGGCCACGCTGGTCGGCGCCTGCGAGGAGCTCACCGCACGCCTCGCCGGCCTGGCCAACACCGTGATCACCGATAGCACCACCATCGCAGCCGGCACGCTCAACGTGGCCGGCCAGCCGATCGCCGAGCACTGCCGTGTCACCGGCAAGATGCACGAGCGCATGAGCCCGATCGACGGCAAGACCTATTCGATCCAGTTCGAGATGCGCCTGCCCAAGGCCTGGAACGGCCGCTTCTTCCACCAGGGCAACGGCGGCATCGACGGCACCGTGGTCCTGGCCAACGCCGCGTTCGGCGGCGGGCCGCTGACCAGCACGCTGCTGCAGGGATTCGCGGTGCTCAGCTCCGACGCCGGCCACTCCAATGCGGCCAACGGCGGCCCCGCATTCGGCTTCGATCCGCAGGCGCGCCTGGACTACGGCTATCAGGCGGTGGCCAAGCTGACGCCGATGGCCAAGGAAGCGATTGCGCGTGCGTACGGCAAGGGCCCTGACCGCTCGTACTTCGGCGGCTGCTCCAACGGCGGCCGCCACACGCTGGTGACCGCCGCGCGCCTGCCGCACGAGTACGACGGCTACCTCGCCGGCGCGCCCGGCTACAACCTGCCGCTGGCCGCCCTGGCCAACATCTTCGGCGGCCAGCGTTATGCATCGCTGGTCGAAGCGCCCCACAATCCCGCCACGCCGCAAGGCCTTGAGTCCGCGTTCACCACGGCCGAGCGCAAGACCGTGGCCGCCGCGGTGCTGGCGCGCTGCGACGCGCTCGACGGTGCCACCGACGGCCTGGTGCAGGACACGCGCACCTGCCAGAAGAAGTTTGACTTCAAACGCGATGTGCCCACCTGCGCCGGTGCGCGCGACGGCACGTGTCTCACGCAGGCGCAGAAGATCGCGATCGCGCCGATCTTCAGCGGCGCCACCACCGCCAACGGCACGCGCTTCTACGCGCCGTTCTGGTTCGACAGCGGCATCGGGGCCGGCGGCATCCCGTTCTGGGAGTTCACCGCGCCGCTGGTGCTCGACTCCGGCGCCGTGGGCATCATCTTCAAGGTGCCGCCGTCGCTCGACGCGCTGACCAACGGGCCCGGATTCGCGCTCGGCCTCAACATCGACCAGGCGCTCGCCGAGCTGTTCGCCACCGACGCCATCTACACCGAATCGGCGATGAGCTTCATGACGCCGCCCGATGCCACCGACATGAACGACGTGCGGCGGCGCGGCGCGAAGATCATCGTCTACCACGGCGTCAGCGACCCGATCTTCTCGGTGGCCGACACCGAGCGCTGGTACCGCGGCATCGACCGCTCCAGCGGCGGCCGCGCCGACGACTTCGCGCGGCTGTATCGCGTGCCCGGCATGGGCCACTGCAGCGGCGGCCCGTCCACCGACCAGGCCGACTTCATCACGCCGCTGGTCAACTGGGTCGAACGCGGGCGCGAACCGGAGGCGATCATCGCCACGGCACGGGGCCCGGGCAATGCCGCCGCCGTCAACCCCGAGGTGCCGGCCGACTGGGCGCCCGATCGCACGCGGCCGCTGTGTCCGTACCCGCAGGTGGCGCGCTACGATGGCCGCGGCAGCATCGAGCGCGCGAGCAACTGGCAGTGCCGCGGCCACCATGGTCACGCGTACGGCCACGACCACCACGATCACGATTGACCGGAGGGAGGCCGGCGCGGCGCGCGTGGGCGCGCCGCGCCGGAGCTGTTCAGGCTTGCGTTTGCCTCGGCCGGCGCACGAAGCGGATCGGCACTTCGCGCACCGGCCGCGCCGCGGCACCATGGCGCGTCAGCGCCGCGTCGAGTGCCGTGCCGCCGTCGTCGGCCAACGCCGCGCCGCGCGCCTGCGCGATCGCCTGCGCGCGTTCGGCCGCTGACGGAAACGGCGTGCGCTCGGCGAGCTGATCGAGGATGTGCAGCAGGTTGGCGCGGCCGCGCTCGTGCGTGCTGCCGTAGCCTTTGATCAGCCGGCCGCACAGCACCACTTCGTGGCCGAGCCGCCAGTCGGTGCTGGTGTGGCGCACCACGGCGTCGAGCCAGCGCTCGATCAGCGCCTGCTCGTCGGCGTGGCGCTGGCCACGCCGGCGCAGCCAGCGCAATGACGCCAGCAGCTTGAGCAGCACGGTGCCGAAGACAGTGTGGGTGCCGAGCTGAAGCGGCATCGCCCAGGGCGGCTCGCCGCGCTCGCGGCGGCGCGCGTCCCAGCGCTGCAGCGCCCGGGCCAGGTGTGGCGGCAGCAAGCCGGCGAACTCGTGCACACCGGGTTTGAAATGGTCGTAGACCTTCAACACGTCGCTCTCGCCGGCGCGCACCTCGCGCCGCACACGCGCCCAACGTTCGTCTTTGAGCTTGAGCGACGCCACGCGCACGATGTCGTCGAACGCCATCCACAGGGCGAGCCACCGCGCGGCTTCGCGCGTGGTGGCGAAGCCCTGCGCGCCGGCCGGGTCGCGCGCACGCTCGGCATCGTGCACACGCGCCAGCCGCTGCAGATACAACGCCGAGTAGTCGGCATCCTGGTACTCGCGCACGCGGGCAAGGCCCAGGGCCAGCATCGCATGCACGACGGCCGGAAACGCCGCCGCCACGTCGGCCGGAAGTGCCGGCGGCGCGGCCACAGCCGTGGTCTCGGCGTTCGCGACCACGTGCTCGACGAACGAGCCGTGCGCGCGTGCCGACGCCACGCGCGCATGGGCCAGGTCGAAGCCGCGCCGGCTCGCTTCGGCGCCGCGGCCGCTGCGGGCCAGCACCGCCTCGTAGTGCTCGCGCGCAAACGGCAGCAGACCGCTGGCGGCGATGGCACCGAACATCACCGCGCTGACCACGGTGCCGGCCTCGCGCGCCAGCGCGTTCAAGTCGAGCACGTGGTGCTCGCGGCTGTGCGCGCGCAGCAGCGCGAGCAACGTCTCGGAGTCGACGCGGCCGTCGCCCAGCGGCATGCGCTCGGCGGTGGTCAAGGTGCGCGCGCTCGATGCGATCACCAGAGTGCGCTGCGCATCGACGAGACCGAGCGTCACCTGGCGCGTGGCCTCGAGCAACTCGGAGCACACCAGCGCATCGAGCGCACCGGGCACCGGCACCAGCCCGAACACCGGCCGCCGGCCGCCAATGGCCGACTGCGGCTGCGGAAAAAACTCCAGGTAGTAGGTGGTGGCGCCGGTGCGCTGCGCGACGCCGGGAATCGACGTGCTCTGGGCCGCATGCCCGGCACGCGTGGCGACTTCGACCAGCCACTGCGCCAGCACGCCGCCGCCCTCGCCGCCGAGTGCGCACACCAGCAACGTGATCGGCTTCATGTGGCCTCCTTGGCGCTGCGCCTCGTTCCCCCAAGGGGGAGCGGCTCGCTTGGGGCGCCCCGGCGCTCGCCGGCCGAGACCAATGCCCGGCGCACCGCGCCGCGCACGCCGGCCAGCAGACGCTCGTGCCAGCGCGGGTTGCTGACCACCTCGGCGCGGTAGAAGCTCGGGCACAGCGTGGCCGCGTGCGCATTGGAGCCGCACAGCCCGCAGCCGACGCAGCCGTCGATCACGGTGGCCACCGGGTCGATCTTCAGCGGGTCGGGGTTGTCCTTCAAGGTCAGCGTCGGGCAGCCCGACAGGCGGATGCACGCATGGTCGCCGTTGCACACCTCGTCGTCGACGCCGTACCGGGTGCGCACCACACGCTCGCCGCGCTGCAGCAGCGACGCGATCCACGGGCGCAGGCGGCGCTGCCGCTCCAGCTGGCACTCGCCCTCGGCCACGATCACCTTCAGGCCTTCGAAGTCGCTGGTCAGCGCCTCGATCAGCGTGCGCCGCATGGTCTCGACCTCGTAGGTGTGCACGGTGCGCAGCCAGCGCACGCCGAGACCTCCCAGTGTCCGCTCGATCGTCGAGTTCTTGTCGACCAGGCTCTCGCGCGGATCGGCCGCATGCTCGCGCGCCTCTTCGTCGGGCGTGGAGATGATCTCCTGCGTGCCGGTGGCCGAGGTGTAGCCGTTCTTGAAGATCAGGAGCACCGCGTCGTCGCCGTTGAACAATGCGCTCTGCACGCCGGTGAGCAGCCCGTTGTGCCAGAACCCGCCGTCGCCGACGATCGCCAGCGTGCGCCGCGCCATCACCGGCGACACGCCGGCGCGGCTCGCCAGGCTCATGCCGTAGCCGAGGATCGAGTGGCCGAAGCCGAACGGCTCGAAGGTGCCGAAGGCGTGGCAGCCGATGTCGGCGGCGATGTGCACCCGCCCGACCTGTTGTTGCGCCAGCTTGAGCGCCGAGAACACCGGCCGCTCCGGGCAGCCGATGCAGAAGCCCGGCGGCCGCGGCGGTAGCGGCGCGGCAAGCGACTGTGCAGCCGCCTCACGGCGCATGCGGTTGCCGTCGAGCCAGGCCATGACACTGTCCACCGGATGCTTGGGCAGGTGGCGCTGCACGAACTGCAGCAGCGCGCCGGCCATCACCTCCACCGTGTATTCGCCGGCCGCGGGCAGCAGGTCCTTGCCGTGCAGGGGCGTCTGCACGTCGCGCCGGCGCAGCAGCGTGGCCAGCTCCTGCTCGATGAACTCGGGCTGCCCCTCTTCGAACAGCAGCACCGCACGCTTGCCGGCGCAGAAAGGCACCAGTTCATCGGGCACCAGCGGATAGGTGACGTTCAGCACCAGCGTCGGGATCTCGACCGTGCCGAACGCATCGGCCAGGCCGAAGCGCTGCAACGCGCCGACCAGCGCGTGGCTCAGGCCGCCCTGCACGATCAGCCCGAGGTCGCCGTGCGCGCCGGGCCAGTGTTCATTGAGCCCGTGCTCGACGATGTAGCGCCGCGCCGCCGGGATGCGCTCGTCGCCCTTGAGCTTCTCCTGCCTGAACGTGACCGGCGGGTGCGCCAGCCGCATGTAGTCGAACGGCGCCGGTTCCTCCTGCAGCGCGCGTGTCGACAGCCGGGGCGCGACATTGTTCTTGCACTCGAAGCTGCCGCGCACGTGGCAGGCACGGATGCGCAGCTCCAGGATGGCTGGCATGTTCGACGCCTCGGACATCGAGAACGCATGCTCCACCATGTCGACCATGCGCGACAGATCGGGCCGCGGATCGAGCAGCAGCATGGTGCTCTTGAGCGCGAACGCGTGCGTGCGCTCCTGGATCACCGACGCACCTTCGCCGTAGTCCTCGCCGACCACGATCAGCGCGCCGCCGGTGACGCCGGGCGAGCTCAGGTTCGACAGCGCATCGCTGGCGACGTTGGTGCCGACGATCGACTTCCACGTCACCGCGCCGCGCAGCGGATAGTGGATCGACGCGCCGAGCATCGCAGCGGCCGACGCTTCGTTGGAGCAGGCCTCCACGTGCACGCCGAGCTCGTCGAGGTACGGCCGCGCCTGCACCATCACGTCGAGAAGGTGCGACACCGGAGCGCCCTGGTAGCCGCCGACGTACGACACGCCCGACTGCAGCAGCGCCTTCGTCACCGCGAGGATGCCCTCGCCGTGGAAGGTCGCGCCCGCCCCCAGGCGCAGGCGCTCGACCTCCTGGGTGAACTGGACTTCCATGTCAGCGGCCCACAATTGCCCGACGGCGCCGACGCGCCCCGGGAACCGCGAAGCAGATCCTTCGTGGCCCTGCGGGCAGCGAGCAACGCGGGCGTGGGGGCGGATTCATCCCGGCATTGTGGCGCGGCGCGCGGGCCGTGCCGGCGCGCTCACGCAGCCGCGCTCAGACGGGAGGGCTTTGTGTCAGCATCAGCTCGCGCACCGCCTCCAGCGCGCGCTGGCGCAACGCATCGTCGATCATGCGCGCGGGCTTCTCGACACGCGCCACCGTGCGCTTGCGCACCGGCGGCTGCTGGACCACCGGCAGCATCGGCTCGGTCCAGTACGCCACCACTTCCTGCTCGGCACGCCAGGCCAGCGCCATGTCGGACTGTGCCCGCACGGCCGGCGAAAGCTCCGGCGCGATGCCCGATTGCGGCAGCGTCATCGCCAGCGCCGCCACGCCCATCATCACGCCGGCCGATGCCAGTCGCAGCGCCCGCCGTGGCCGCGCCGACCACACCGGCGGCAACAGCGGCGGCGCCGCCGCCGGCAGCGGCACGAGATCGACGAAGCTGTTGCGTTCGGCGGCGCGCACCAGCTCGCGCGTGGGGCGCCATTCCTCCGGCGTGCGCAGCAGCCCGAGGCGCGCCATCGCACGCCCGGCGCGCGGGTGGCCGGTCACCACGGTGAACGGCACGGCCAGAGACAGCGGCAGCAGCATCGGCACCATCGCGACAAAGGCCGCGTGCAGCCGCAGCAGCCCGAGGCTGGCCGCTAGCGGCATCAGCGTCAGCGAGCCCATGCGGCGCGCCGCATCGCGCCAGCTCACCGCCTCGGCGCCGCGCGGCGGCGACTTCCACTCGAGCTTCAGGCCGGTGAGCGCGCCCAGCACGAACATGCAGTGCGCGAGCATGCGGATCGGCGCCTGGATGGTCGACATCAACAGCTCGATGACGGCACCGATCGACAGGCGCAGCGTGCCGCCGAAGGCGGCCGCTTCGCCGCGCGCGGCGATCACGGCCACGCCCAGCACACGCGGCAGCACCAGCAGCGTCAACGTCAGCAGCCACAGCGACAGGTCGCGGCCGAGCAGGCTGCCGCCGCCCAACCCCAGCACGATGAACAGCAGCCACAACGGGGCCACCAGGTACGACAGCGCACCCACGGTGAACATCACGCGGTGCGCCGGCCGCCAGCCGGGTTCGGCCACCAGGCGCACGTTCTGCAGATTGCCCTGGCACCAGCGGCGGTCGCGCTGCAACTCGTCGAGCAGGTTCGACGGGCTCTGCTCCCAACTGCCCCCGAGGTCGGGTACCAGCCACACCTCATAGCCCTGGCGGCCCATCATCGCCGCTTCGACGAAGTCGTGCGACAGGATCTCGCCGGCCAGGCCGCCGCGGCCGGGCAGCTTGGCCAGCGCGCAATGGCGCATGAACGCCTCGACGCGCAGGATGGCGTTGTGGCCCCAGTAGTGCGCGTCGCCCAGCTGCCACCACGCCATGCCGAGTGCAAACAGTCGTCCGGTGACGCGGCCCGCAAAGTGCTGCGCACGCGCGTGCAGCGTGGCCGGGTTGGCCACCTGCGGCAGCGTCTGGATGATGCCGGCGCGCGGGTGCTGCTCCATCAGGCGCACCAGGTTGACCAGCGTGTCGCCGCTCATCGTGCTGTCGGCGTCGAGCACCACCATGTAGCGGTAGTTGCGGCCCCAGCGGCGGCAGAAGTCGGCCACGTTGCCCGACTTGCGCTTGGTGCGGCGCTTGCGCCAGCGGTAGAACAGCCGCACGCCGCTGTCGGCCAGCATCGTGCGCAACCGTTCGAACGCGTGCACCTCGGCTTGCTGCAACGCCGGATCCTTGGTGTCGGACAGCACGAACACGTCGAAGAGCTGCAGCTTGCCGGTGTCGACCAGCGACTCGCAGGTGGCGCGCAGCCCGGCGAACACCTCGGCGATGTCCTCGTTGCAGATCGGCATCACGAGCGCGGTGCGAGCACTCGGGTGGATCGGTGCGTTGGCATCGCGCAGGCGCGGCGCATGGGGGTCGCCGCGCCAGAGCGACCATGCCCCCATCACCGCGGTGGCGCAGCCCACGCCGACCCAGGCGAACAACAAGGTCATCAGCGCCGTGGTGGCCCACCACCAGGCATCGGGGTTGAACGGTGCGGTGTCAATGCGCAGCGCCATGGCCGCGCCCACCATCGCCGCCACCAGCACGAGCAACACGCGGCGGCGCCGCCGCGCGGCCGCGTGCCAGGCGCAATCGAAGTGGGCCGCGCCGGTGTAGCGAATGCCCGGCCACAGCGCAAACAGCAGGCCGCGCCAGAAGCCGAACCACGGCGAGGGCGTCATCGAGCCGCGTTGCAGCGGCGGTGCGGTGCGTGCCCGCGGCGAAGGCGCGGGGATTAGACTATTCGGGAGCGATCGCATGGGACCAAGTCTCGGACAGGGTACGGGAGCCGGCGCGTAGGAAGGCGCGCAGTTCCACGGGTTGTTTGGGGTTGACGCGTTCGTAGTCCAACGTGACGCGCCAGCCTGAAACGGCAGGATTGAACTGCAGGATGACTCGCATGTCGCGCACGTTGTTGTTACCGCTGGCCACCGCCTCGACTTCTTCCTCCGGCAGGCCTTGCAAGGCCGGTCCGGTGAAGTCGATGTGGAACTGCATGCGGCCGGGGGGCAATTTTCCCTCCCGATAGCCGAATCCCGCACGGCTTTGCACCACCCAGGCCCCCGGAGGTAGGGGCTTTTGGTCGGTGACCGTGACGCGCCAGGAGAAATCCATCGACTGGCCGGGCGGGGCGACCTTGTCGGGCACCCAATAGGTGCCGATGTTGTCGTGGGTCTCGTCGGGGGTGTGGAACTGCAGCAGCTCGACGCGGCCGGCGCCCCAGTCGCTCATGGGCTCCACCCAGGCGCTGGGCCGCAACTCGTAGTGCGCCTCCAGATCCTGGTAGTTGGCGAACGAACGGTCGCGCTGCATCAGCCCGAAGCCGCGCAGCGACGGCATCGCGAAGCTGGTGACGAACACGCCGCGCGGGTTGGTGAGCGGGCGCCACAGCCACTCGCCGCTGCCGCTGACCACCTGCAGGCCGTCGGAATCGTGCACCTCGGGACGGTAGTCGTCGACCGGCTGCTGGTTCTCGCCGCCCAGGAACATGCTGGTCAGCGGCGCCAGCCCCAAGCGCGCCACCGGGGCGCGCAGGATCAGGCGAGCGCGCACTTCGGCAACCGTGTTGCCAGCGCTCGGACGCAGCACGAAACCATAGGCCCCGGTCACGCGCTCGGACTCCAGCAGCGCCCAGAAGCGCACCTCGCTGTCGCCGGGTTGCGGTCTTTGCAGCCAATAGGTGGTGAACTCTGGAAATTCTTCACCGCTGCCGCCCACCGTGTCGATGGCCAAGCCGCGCGCCGACAGTCCATAACGCAATCCCTGTGCCACCAGCCGGAAGTAGCTCGCTCCCAGGAAGGCGCCCACCTCGTCGCTGCGCCGCGGCTCGCCGACCCAGCGGTGCAGGCGCCAGCCCGCCACCGCGCTGGAGGCCGTGCCTTCGAACACGTTGTTCGGCAGCGTGAGCGGCCTGGGCTCGCCGCCGACCACCTCGTACAGCGTGAGCGGACGGGTGAAGCTGCGGCCGAGCGGGAAGTAGCGCAGCTCGAACGCCGAGCCGCTGTCGCGCCAGGTGGAGTGATCGTTCTTGAAGCGCAGCTTGCGATAGGCGTCGTAACTCATCGCCAGCGCGGGGTCGGGCGGTGGCGGCTTCTTGTACGGCGCACGCGCCAGCCGCTCGGCCTCGCGCGCCACGTCTTCGAAGTCGAAGGCGGCCGCGGGGGCCGCGGCCAGCGCACACACGAACAGCGCGGCAACCATGCGCCACCTGGCGGGGCTCGGCGTCTGATCTCGCATTGCGCGGGAATTATCGGGACGACCGGCGCCCCTTCAAGGACGAGCGGTCTTTGGCAGGCGCAACCGAATGCAATCGCGGCGCTTTCCTACGGTGCATTCAGCCCCGCGCCGGCGCGCGTGTCTTCGAAACCCGGGCACAAAACGCCTTGCAGTGCCGGCCGCACGAACAGATCGGCGGCGTTGTCGGGCGTGGCGCTGGCCACCCAGCGGCGCAGCTCGGCGGCGGCGTTGATCGCCGCGATCGAGGCCTGCGCGGCAATGTGCGGATCGAGCGCGCGGATCGAGCCGTCGATCATGCCGTCGACCACCACGCTGGTCATGCGTTCGGTCAGACGCTGCAACGTGCGCCGGACCGCCACGCGCCGCGCATCGTCGGGCAGCGCGCTGACCGCGGTGGAGCGCAGCAACGGGCCCTCATCGGACAGCTGGAAGCGCACCAGCGCCCGCGCCGCGGCGCAGGCGCGGCTCCAGCCGCTGCCCGGCCCGTTCTCGGCCAGGCTGAGCGCGCGCCGCACCACGGCGAACGTGCGCTCGAAGCACTCGGCGATCAGGTCGTGCTTGTTGTCGTTGTGGTGATAGAACGACCCTTTGGTCAGGTTGATGCGCGCCGAGATCTTGTCGACCGACGCGCCGCGATAGCCCTGCTCGTTGACCAGCACGGTCGCCGCGCGCAGAAAGGCCTCGCTGGTGCCGCCGGAATCCTCGCCGAGCTTCCAGTGCTGCTCGCCGTCGGCGCCGTCCCAGTTGGCGCCCGGCGCGGCCAGCCCGTGCAGCACGATGTCGGCCAGCCGCCTGGCCACGCGCGGATACTCCTCCACCTCATAGCCGTCGATCCACTGGCGCAGGTTGTGCGCCACCGACAGCACGATGTGGCCGCGCGCGTTGAGCGCCACGCGCCCCAGCCGCGTGGCCTCGGGCGCCACGATCAGTGCACGCACGTGGCGGAACATATCGGTGTAGGCGCTGAACACCTGGTCGGCGTGCGAGCCGGGCAGCGCGCGGATGTCGTTGAAGTTGACGATCGGCGCATGGCGCTGCAGCTCGATGTCGCCCAGCAGCTGCGCCAGGAGCGAGAAGAACGCGCTGATGCGCGCCTCGGTGCTGGTTTCGCGGGCCGCGGCCGCCGCCAGGCCGTTGAACGCGTCGATCGTGCGCAGGAAGCAGGCGGTCGCCAGGTCTTCCTTCTTGCGGTAGTAATAAGTGACGCTGTTGGTCACCAGGCCGACGTTGGCGGCGATGTCCGACAGCGTCGCGCCCTTGACGCCGCGCTCGTTGAACAGCACCGCGGCGGCGTTGAGCACGGCCTCGCGCTTTTCCTGGTAGCGCGAGGTCTGAGCTGGGCGCTTGGGCATCGGTGGCGCTGCGAGGCGGCGCATTATGTGCACACGGCAGGGATCACTTCGCAGGCCAGCGCCGCAGCAGCTCGCGCAGCGCGTCCACCAGGGCCAGCGGCTGATCGACCATCACATGGTGGCGCGCCGCGGCGATCGGCACGCGCGGCGCCTGCGGTCCGGCCAGGTCGCATGCATAGGCCGCGACCGGCGGCGTCACCAGCGCAGAGTCGGTGCCCCAGCCGATCGCCACCGGGCACGCGGCCTCACGCAGCGCCTGCGCCGGATTGCCGGGTCCGAGCGGCGCCACCCGCGGGTCGAAGCGCCAGGTCCAGGCGGGCGACCCGTCGTCGGCACGCACCGTCTTCAACGACGTGCGCGCGATGTGGTCGGCGATGTAGAGGTTGTCGCACGGCTGCTCGGGCGCGAAGCGAAAGCGCGCCAGAGCGGCCTGCAGCGTCGGGTACAGCTTGGTCGGCCGCGGTGTGAACGAGCGCAGTCCGGGCCGAGTGCGCGCGGCGCGCTGCTCGCGCGACATCAACGGCATGTCGAGCGTGAACACGCCGCCCAGCCGTGCACCGTGCAACTGCGCGCACAGCAGCGACACGAAGCCGCCGAACGAATGGCCCACCACCACCGGCGGCGTCGCGGCGTCGAACAGGCCCTCGTGCTCGGCAGCGGCCATCGCCTCGTCGGCCACCGCTTGCATCGAATAGGCGCTGCGCCAGTCCGAGCCGCCCATGCCGCCGAACGACGGCGCAACCACGCGGTGGGTCCCGGCGAAAAACGGCGCGATGAAGCTCCACCAATCGGCGTGCGCCATCTTGCCGTGCAGCAGCAGCAAGCCGGGCTTGCCGCGCGCACCCCAGCTCAGCGTCTCGATGCGCGCGCCCTGCACCACGTGCCATCTGCGCGCCGGCTCGTGCGCCAGCGCGTCGATGAACCAGCGCGGCCGCTCGGGCACGGCGGCGCCGAGCATCGCCAGTGGAGCCGCGAGGCTGCTCCCGGCGGCCAGCGGCGCAGCGTCGGCGCTCAACGTGCCGAGGCCATCGCAAGGCCCTGCCAGCAACTGCCCATTTTCGCCTTTCAAAAAGTCTGGTATGTTCGCCCCGCCGAGCAGCATACCGGGCTTTCAGAAAATCGGGTTTGGCGTAAGGGACCCGAGCGCGGCGCACCCAGGAGACACACATGTCGCTGTTCTCGCTCGACGGCAAGGTGGCCGTCATCACCGGCTCGTCGCGCGGCATCGGCCAGGCGATCGCCGAACGCCTGGCCGAGCACGGCGCGCGTGTGGTGATCTCGTCGCGCAAGGCCGAGCCTTGCCAGCAGGTGGCCGAAACGATCAATGCGAAGTTCGGCGCCGGCCGCGCGATCTCCGTGCCTGCCAACATCTCGCGCAAGGACGAGCTGAAGAACCTGGTCGACAGCGCCACGCGGCAGCTCGGCCGGATCGACGTGCTGGTGTGCAACGCGGCGTCCAACCCGTACTACGGCCCGCAGGCCGGCATCGAGGACGAGCAGTTCCGCAAGATCCTCGAGAACAACGTGATCGCCAACCACTGGCTGATCAACTTCACCGTGCCGCAGATGATCGAGCGGCGCGACGGCTCGATCATCATCGTGTCGTCGATCGGCGGGCTGCGCGCCTCGCCGGTGATCGGCGCCTACTGCATCAGCAAGGCGGCCGACTTCCAGCTCGCGCGCAACCTGGCACTCGAATACGGGCCGCACAACGTGCGCGTCAACTGCATCGCGCCCGGCCTGATCAAGACCGACTTCGCGCGTGCGTTGTGGGAGGACCCCGCGGCGCTGAAGCAGCGCACCGACGCGACGCCGTTGCGCCGCATCGGCGAGCCCGACGAGATCGCCGGTGCCGCGGTCTACCTGGCGTCGCCGGCGTCGTCGTTCATGACCGGCCAGAGCATCGTCATCGACGGCGGTGTCACGATCTGAATCCGCAGGAGCTTTGATGGCCAGTACGTCGTATGAAACGCGCGGCGCGACCGCGCTGATCCGCCTGGATTACCCGCCCGTCAACGGCCTCGGCGCCGCGTTGCGCCAGGGCCTGTTGCAGGCGCTCGACCGCGCGCTCGCCGATGCCGCCGTGAAGGCGGTCGTCGTCACCGGCAGCGAGCGCGCGTTCTCCGGCGGCGCCGACGTCAAGGAGTTCGGCACGCCCAACTCGTTGCGCGAGCCGCGGCTGCCGGCGTTGATCAGCGCGTTCGAGAACTCGCCCAAGCCGGTGATCGCCGCCATCTCGGGGGTGTGCATGGGCGGCGGCCTCGAGTTGGCGCTCGGCGCGCACTACCGCGTGGCCAAGGCCGATGCGCAGATCGCGCTGCCCGAAGTGAAGCTCGGGCTGTTGCCTGGCGCCGGCGGCACGCAGCGCCTGCCGCGCGCGATCGGCCTGGAAGCCGCGCTCAACATGATCGTCTCGGGTGCCACCGTGCCGGCCGCCAAGCTCAAGGGCACGGCGCTATTCGACGACGTGGTCGACGGCGATCCCGTGCCCGCGGCGCTCGCGCTGGCCGACAAGGTGGTGGCCGACAAGCTGCCGCTGAAACGCGTGCGCGACCTGAAGGTCACCGATCCGCAGGCCGAAGCGTTCCTGCAGTTCGCGCGCAACACGGTGGCCGCCACGTCGAAGAACTTCCAGGCGCCGCTGAAATGTGTCGAGGCGGTGGCGATGTCGCTCAACAAGCCGATCGACGAGGCGCTGCGCATCGAGCGCGAGACCTTCCTGTCGCTGATGAACACGCCGGAGTCGCGCGCGCTGCGCCACATCTTTGCCGCCGAGCGCGCGGCGTCCAAGATCGCCGACGTACCGGAAACCACGCCGCTGCGTCCGATCCGCAAGGTGGGCATCATCGGCGCGGGCACGATGGGCGGCGGCATCGCGATGAGCTTTGCCAACGCCGGTATCGCGGTGGTGCTCCTCGAGACGAAGCAAGAGGCGCTCGACAAGGGCCTGGCCACGATTCGCAGGAACTACGACAACACCGCCAAGAGGGGCCGCATCACCGAGGCGCAGGTTGGCGAGCGTTTGGCGCTGATCCAGCCCACGCTCGGTTATGACGCGCTGAAGGACGTCGACCTCGCGATCGAGGCGGTGTTCGAGGACATCGGCGTCAAGCAGCAGGTGTTCCAGGCGCTCGACGAGGTGTGCAAGCCCGGCGCGATCCTGGCGTCGAACACGTCGGCGCTGAACCTCAACACCATCGCCGGCTTCACCAGGCGCCCGCAGGACGTGATCGGCCTGCATTTCTTCAGCCCGGCCAACGTGATGCGGCTGATGGAGATCGTGCGCGGCGACAAGACCGCGCCCGACGTGCTGGCCACGTGCATGGCGATGGCCAAGACCATCAAGAAGATCGGCGTGGTCTCCGGCGTGTGCGACGGCTTCATCGGCAACCGCATGCTGGCCCGCTACGGCGCCGCGGCCAACGGCCTGCTGATGCAAGGCGCGCTGCCGCAGCAGGTGGACAAGGCGCTCGAGAAGTTCGGCTTCGCGATGGGGCCGTTTCGCGTCGGCGATCTGGCGGGGCTCGACATCGGCTGGGCCGGCCGCAAGCGCCGTGCCGCCGAGAACCCGGCCGCCTACCAACGCGTGGTGGCCGATGCCATCTGCGAGCAGGGCCGCTTCGGCCAGAAGACCGGGTCGGGCTGGTACCGCTACGAGGCCGGCGCGCGCGAACCGATTCCCGATCCGGTGGTCACCGGGATCATCGAGGCGTTCCGCAGCGAGCGCGGCATCCAGCCGCGCAAGATCGGCGACGACGAGGTGGTGGAACGCTGCGTCTACGCGCTGGTCAACGAAGGTGCGCGCATCCTGCAGGAGAAGATCGCCGCGCGCGCCAGCGACATCGACGTCGTCTACCTCAACGGCTACGGCTTTCCGCAGCACCGCGGCGGCCCGATGCTGTACGCCGACATCGTCGGCCTGCCCAACGTGGCGCGCACGCTCAGGCGTTTTGCCGCCGAGCCCGGCGCCGAGGCCTGGTGGCAGCCGGCGCCGCTGCTGCAGCAGCTGGCCGACGACGGCAAGACGTTCAACTGATCAGCGAGCTACTGATGACCCCCACGCTCACTATGTTCGCTGCCCCCGAGGGGGCGCTTCAGCGCCTTCGGGCGGCCGGGCGGCGCTGACATGACCACCGAAGCAGTGATCGTCTCCACCGCGCGCACCGGCCTGGCCAAGAGCTGGAAGGGCGCGTTCAACATGACCTACGGCGCCACGCTCGCCGCGCATTCGATCCGGCACGCGGTGCAGCGCGCCGGCATCGACCCGGCCGAGGTCGAAGACGTGATCCTCGGCAGCGCCACGCCCGAGGGCACCACCGGCGGCAACATCGCGCGCGTGGCCGCGTTGCGCGCCGGCCTGCCGGTGACGACCGCGGGCGTCACGGTCAACCGCTTCTGCTCGTCGGGGCTGCAGGCGATCGCGATGGCCGCGCAACGCATCATCGTCGACCGCGTGCCGGTGATGGTGGCCGGCGGCGTGGAGAGCATCAGCTGCGTGCAGAACGAGGCCAACCGCCACATGCGCGTGGATCCGGCGATGCTCGAGTCCAAGCCCGAGATCTACTGGACCATGCTGCAGACCGCCGAGCAGGTGGCCAAGCGCTACAACATCCCCAAGCTCGCGCAGGACGAGTACGGCGTGCGCAGCCAGCAGCGCGCGGCGGCCGCAGCCGCAGCCGGCAAGTTCAATGACGAGATCGTGCCGATGACCACCGTGATGGGCGTGGTCGACAAGGCCAGCGGACGCATCACGCGCAAAGAGGTGACGATCGCGGCCGACGAAGGCATCCGGGCCGACACCACGCTCGAGGGCGTGAGCAAGATCAGGAGCGCGATGCCAGGCGGCGTGATCACCGCGGGCAACGCCAGCCAGTTTTCCGACGGCTCGTCGGCGTGTGTGCTGATGGACGCCCGGCTCGCGCAACGACGCAACCTGAAGGCCCTGGGCATCTTCCGCGGCTTTGCGGTCGCCGGCTGCGAGCCCGATGAAATGGGCATCGGCCCGGTGGCCGCCGTGCCGCGCCTGCTCGAGCGTGCCGGACTGAAGGTGGGCGACATCGGGCTGTGGGAGCTCAACGAGGCGTTTGCGGTGCAGGTGCTGTACTGCCGCGACAAGCTCGGCATTCCCGACGAGCGCCTCAACGTCAACGGCGGCGCGATCGCGGTGGGCCACCCGTACGGCGTGAGCGGCTCGCGCCTGACCGCGCATGCGTTGATCGAAGGCCGGCGGCGCGGCGTCAAGCACGTCGTGGTCACGATGTGCATCGGCGGGGGCCAGGGCGCCGCCGGCCTGTTTGAAGTGGCCTGACGGAGGATCCGATGGAAGCGATCGTTGCCGAACGCGCCTGGATGTGGCGCCGGTCGCCCGCGGCGCGGCCCACGCCGACCGTGACCGCCGGGCTGCGCGAAGACGAACTGCACGCACTGCATGCCGGCCGCTGGTTCGGCTCGCTGCCGGAGCCGTTGCGCCATGCGATCGTCGAGCGCTCGCGCGTGCAGCGCGTGAACGCGGGTGCGCGCATCACGCAGCGCGGCGATGCCGCGGGCCACTGGGTCGGCGTGGCGCGCGGCGCGGTGCGCCTGGGCAGCGCGCTGCCCGACGGCCGCGTGTTCACGCTCGACTTCATCGGCCCGGGCCAGTGGTTCGGCGACATCGAGCTGGTGGACCAGCGCAGCGTCGATCTCGACATCGTGGCGCACGTGCCGTCCACGCTGCTGCTGCTGGCCAAGCCCGACATGCACGAGCTGATGGCCCTGAGCAGCGAGTTTCGCGACGCGCTGGCGCAGCTCAACTGCCAGCGCCTGCGCCGCATGGTCAAGCGCTGCGAGGAGCGCCATGCCTTGACGTTGCCGCAGCGCCTGGCCAAGCAGGTGCAACGGCTGGCGCGGCAGTTCGGCCACCCCACCGACAGCGGCGTGCGCATCGACCTGGCGATCTCGCAAGGCGACCTGGCCTCGATGGTGGGCGGCAGCCGCCAGCGCGTGAACCGCGCGCTGCGCCAGATGCAGCAGATGGGCATCGTGCAGCTCGGCCCGCAGCGCCTGCTGGTGCTCGACGGCGCGGGGCTCGAGGCGGTGACACGCGGCCACACGCTGCTGCCGGGCGCCCACGCGCGCGCCGACGCCGATTGACGGGCAGCCGGCCGCCGGCCGGTGCCCTGCTCCTCCTGATCTCGCCAGCAGGCCGAGGCGCTCGATCAGCGCGCGCTCCGAGCGCGTAAGTGGCCCGGGCCCAGGCCGCGTATTCGTCGCTGCTCTTGTACGCGTTAGCATCGCGCGAACACGAGGAGCCTCGATGAACGAGACCAGCCCGCGTTGGAAACAGCGTCCCGAAGGCTCGACCTGGGGCGACTTCGGGGCCGACGACCAGATCGGCCGGCTCAACCTGCTGACGCCGCACAAGGTCAAGCAAGGCATCGCCGAGGTGCGCGACGGTCTGTCGTTCTGCCTGAGCCTGCCGCTGAACTGCCCCGGCGAATCCAAGCTCAACGTACGCCGCAAGCCGCCGCAGCTCAAGCCGACCCACCTCAACGGCAGACCGTTCCTCAACTTCCCGCTGCGCGAGCTCGACGCGCGCAACACCGACGTGATCTGCGACGACCAGGTGCTGATGACGCTGCAGTACAGCACGCAGTGGGACAGCTTCGCGCACGTCGGCTCCTGGTTCGATGCCGACGGCGACGGCAAGCCGGAAATGGTCTACTACAACGGCTACCGCGCGCACCAGCATGTCAAGGGCCCGAGCGACTACCAGTTCGTCGGCGACCCGTGCGAGGGCCCGTCGTGCGCCGAGGCGCTGGGCATCGAGAACTTTGCCGTCAAAGCGATCCAGGGCCGCGCGGTGCTGATCGATCTGCACAAGCATTTCGGCGACGAGCGCAAGCTGATCGATGCGGCCACGCTGCAGCGCGTGCTGGACGCCGATCGCGTGACCGTGGAACGCGGCGACATGGTGCTGCTGCACACCGGATACTCCACCCTGCTGTTGGGCATGAACCTCAAGCCCGACATCGAGCGGCTGAACCGCTCGTGCCCGGCGCTGGATGGCCGCGACCCCGCGCTGCTCAACTGGGTGAGCGATTCCGGCGTCGTCGCCCTGTGCGCCGACAACTACGCGGTGGAGCACTACCCGGCGCGCGAGCAGGACGGCGAACGCCCGGCGCTGCCGCTGCACCAGCACTGCTTGTTCAAGCTCGGCGTGCCGCTCGGCGAGCTGTGGTGGCTGCACGACCTTGCGCTGCACCTGCGGGCACAGCAGCGCAGCCGCTGCCTGCTCACCGCACCGCCGTTGCGCCTGCCGGGCGCCGTGGGCTCACCGGTGACGCCGGTCGCCACGGTCTGACGCAGGCGCGTCGTCCGGCTGCGCCGCGCCGTCGCCCAGCAAGCGCAGCGGCAGCGCGTCGCCGTGCTTGCCGGCGTAGAAGGTGATGTGCGGGAACGGGATCTCGATGCCGCTTTCGTCAAACGCGGCCTTGATGCGGCGCAGGTACTCGCGGCGCACGTTCCACTGTTCCAGCGGTTGCACCTTGAAACGGCAGCGCAGCACCACCGCACTGTCATCGAGCCGCTCCACCCCGGCGATCTCCAGGTCCTCGAGGATCTTGGGGCCGAACACGGCATCGGCGCGCATGTCGGCGCCCACCTGCCTCATCACGCCCAGCGCCTGGTCGACGTTCTCGCCGTAGGCCACGCCCACGTCGACCACGGCCTGCGCGAATAGCCGGCTCATGTTGGTCACTGTGGTGATCAGGCTGTTGGGGATGAAATGCACGTTGCCGTCGTAGTCGCGCAGCCGCACGTGACGCAGCGTGATGTCCTCGACCAGGCCGCCGATGTCGGCCACCTTGACCACGTCGCCGGTGCGGATCTGGTCCTCGAACAGGATAAAGAAGCCGGTGAAGTAGTCCTTCACCAGGCTCTGCGCGCCGAAACCAACGGCGAGCCCCACCACACCGGCCGCGCCCAGGATCGGTGCCAGCGAGACGCCCACCTCGGCCAGCACCAGCATCACCGCCACCGCGCTGACCACCAGCGCGATCAGGTAGCGCACCACGCGCCCCAGGGTCTCGGCTCGGCGCGCGGTGTCGATCCCGCCCAGGCGGCTGGCCACGCGCAGGCGCACGCCGCGCACCAGGCGCTGCAGCACCGCGATGGCGACCCATGCCGCCACGATGATCAGCACAATGCGCAGGGCCGACATCGCCGGCCCGCTCCAGCGCGACCAGTCGATGCCGGCGATGAACCGGTTGATGGCGTCCATCGTCCTCTCCTTCCTCGCGACGTTGGAGATGCGAACCCGTCAAAGTTCCGTACGAGGTGACATTGTTGCCGCCGCGCTATCCTGCACGCGACGCTCACCGAAGACCCCGACCCATGGATCCCATCCTGTTGGCGCGCATGCAGTTCGCCGCCAACATCACCTTTCACATCCTGTTCCCCGCGATCAGCATCGCGCTCGGCTGGCTGTTGCTGTTCTTTCGCTGGCGTTATCTGCGCGCGGCGGCCGCCGACGTGAAGCAGGCCTGGCTCAACGCCTACCGCTTCTACACCAAGGTGTTCGCGCTGACCTTCGCGCTCGGCGTGGTCAGCGGCGTGACGATGAGCTTTCAGTTCGGCACCAACTGGCCCGGCTTCATGGAGCGCGCCGGCGACGTGGCCGGGCCGCTGCTCGCCTACGAGGTGCTGACCGCGTTCTTTCTCGAGGCGGGCTTTCTCGGCGTGATGCTGTTCGGCCACGGCAAGGTGAGCGAACGCGTGCACCTGTGGTCTACCTTCTTTGTCGCCTTCGGCACCACGCTCAGCGCGTTCTGGATCCTGGCGCTCAACTCGTGGATGCAGACGCCCACCGGCCACACGGTGGTCGACGGCCGCTTCGTGGTCGACAGCTGGCTGCAGGTGATCTTCAACCCGTCGTTCCCGTACCGCTTGACGCACATGCTGCTGGCCTCGACGCTGACCTGCGCGTTCCTGCTCAGCGGCCTGAGCGCCTGGCAACTGCTCAAGGGCTCGGCGCGCGGCTCCGCGGCCAAGGTGCTGCGCGTCGGTTTGACGCTCGGCGCCGTCTTGATCCCGGTGCAGATCTTCGTCGGCGACCAGCACGGCCTCAACACGCTGGAGCACCAGCCCCAGAAGATCGCCGCGATGGAAGGCCTGTGGCAGACGACGCGCGGCGCGCCGCTGGTGCTGTTTGCCATCCCCGACGGAGACAAACGCGAGAACCGCTTCGAGATCGCGATCCCCAAGCTCGCCAGCCTGATCCTCGGGCACGATCTCGACGCCGAGGTCAAGGGCCTTAACGACTTCCGCGACCTCCACCCGCCGGTGTTCGCGGTGTTCTGGTCGTTCCGCGTCATGGTCGGCGTCGGCGTGCTGATGCTCGCCACCAGCTGGCTCGGCTGGTGGCTGTATCGCCGCCGCGGCTGGCAGGCCGAACAGTTGCCGCGCCCGCTGCTGTGGTGGCTCGCCGCGATGACCTTCTCCGGCTGGGTCGCCACCGTGGCCGGCTGGTGGGTCACCGAGATCGGCCGCCAGCCGTTCATCATCCACGGGCTGCTGCGCACCGCCGACATCGCGTCGCAGGTCAGCGCGCCGATGATCGGCCTCACGCTGACGCTCTACGTGGTGTTGTACTTGCTGCTCGTGGCGGCTTACGTGGCGGTGCTGAAATACATGGCTGAAAAGTCCGAGGAGCTGCTCGCCACAGAGGCGGCCGAGCGCGCCACGACACCGCCCGGCGCCATCACGGCGCCGGTGGTGCAGGAAGGCCGCACATGAGTTTCATGTCGTTCGACGAAGCGTTGCCGGTGATCTTCATGGCGCTGATGGGGCTGGCGATGCTGATCTACGTGGTCAGCGACGGCTACGACCTCGGCGTGGGCATGCTGATGCACCGCGCCACGCCGGAAGAAAAGGACGTGATGATCGCCTCGATCGGTCCGTTCTGGGATGCCAACGAGACCTGGCTCGTGCTTGGCATCGGCATCCTGCTGGTGGCGTTTCCCAAGGCGCACGGCCTGGTGCTGACCGAGCTCTACCTGCCGGTGGCGCTGATGCTGGTGGGGCTGATCCTGCGCGGTGTGGCGTTCGACTTTCGCGTCAAGGCGCGCGCGGTGCGCAAGCCGATGTGGGATCGCGCGTTCTTCGCCGGCTCGACGCTGGCCGCGCTGTCGCAAGGCTGGATGCTCGGCCGCTACGTCAGCGGCTTCGGCAGCGGCTGGAACTATCCGCTGTTTGCCGGCGCGATCGCGCTGACGCTGCCGATGGCCTACGTGCTGCTCGGCGCCTGCTGGTTGATCCTCAAGACCGAAGGCGAGCTGCAGCGCCGCGCGGTGGCGTGGGCCAAGCGGGCGTGGCTGCCGATGGTCGTCGGGCTGGTGCTGATCTCGATGGCCACGCCGTGGATCAGCGCCACCGTGCGCACGCGCTGGTTCGTGCTGCCGGAGATCATTGCGCTGATGGCGATCCCGCTGATGACCGGCGTCGCGCTGCTGGCGGTGCGCGGTCTGCTCAACACGCGGCAGGTGCTGGGGCCGGTGTGCTGGCTGCCGTTCGTGCTGCTGATCGTCGTGTTCGTGCTGAGCTTTCTCGGCCTCGCGTACAGCATCTATCCGTACGTGGTGATCGACCGGCTCACGGTGTGGCAGGCCGCCAGCGGCACCGCCGCGCTGAAGTTCATCTTCGTCGGCGTGTGCATCTCGGTGCCGGCAATCGCCGGGTACACGGTTTTCTCCTATCGCGTGTTCCGCGGCAAGACCGGCGAGCTGAAGTACGCCTGAGTCGGACGCAGCACGGCACGTGCGTGCCGGGTTGCGTGTGACACTGGCGCCGCGATGAGCCGCGCGCGACTCCAACTCGAAGGCCTGGTGCGGCGGCACGCTGGCGCGGCACGCGCGGCGGTGCAGCGCTTCGATCTCGCCGTGGCCGCCGGCGAGCTGGTCGCGCTGCTCGGACCCTCGGGCTGTGGCAAGACCACCGTGTTGCGCATGGTCGCGGGCCTCGAGCCGCCCGACGCCGGCCGTATCCGCATCGACGGTGCCGACGTCACCGCTCTGGCACCCAGCGAGCGGCCGGTCAGCCTGGTGTTCCAGAACTATGCGCTGTTTCCGCACCTGAGCGTGCTCGACAACGTGGCCTTCGGCTTGCGTGCGTCGGGGCAGTCGGCCGAACGCGCACGGGAGCAGGCGCACGCCGCGCTTGAGCTCGTGGAGCTCGACGGCGTGACCGATCGCGCGACGCATGCGTTGTCGGGCGGCCAGCAGCAGCGCGTGGCGCTGGCGCGCGCGCTCGCGCTCGAGCCGGCGGTGCTGTTGTTCGACGAGCCGCTGTCCAACCTCGACGAGGCCCTGCGGCGCCAGGTGCGCGAACAGATCCGCACCCTGCAGCGCCGGCTCGGGCTGACGGTGTTGTACGTCACGCACGATCAGGCCGAAGCCATGGCGGTGAGCGACCGCGTGGTCGTCATGAACGAAGGACGGGTCGCCCAGGTCGGCCGCCCGCGCGAGTTGTACGAGCATCCGGCGTCGCCCTTCGTGGCCGGCTTCATGGGCGAAGGTCGATTGATCGATGCCCAGGTCGGCGACGACGGCTTGCTGCGCATCGCCGGCACGCTCGTAGTGCCCAGTGGGCGCGCCCTCGCGCCCGGGACGGTGCAGGTGATGGTGCGGCCGCATGGCTGGCGCATCGAGCCGGCTTCGTCGCGCGGCCTGCCGGCACGCGTGCTGCGCAGCGCCTACCTGGGCCGCGGCATCGAGACCACGGTGCTGTGCGCGTTGGGCGAGGTGCTGGTGGTCAGCGCGGGGGCGCGCCGCACCTATGAAATCGGCGCACCGGCGTCGCTGACCATCGACGCGGGCGGCGCCGCCGTGCTGGGCTGAAGACCAATGCTTTCCGCTGCCTTTCAGGTTCGGCCGGTGATTCCACCGTGGTCCGGCGCGCGCAGCGGTGCAACGCTTGGGGCCATCATGCGATTGCTGCTCGTCGAAGACGACGCCGACCTGGTGCAGGCGCTCACCCGTGCGCTGGCCGCGCGCGGCTTCGAGCTGGTGAGCTGCGGCGATGGCAGCGAGGCACTGCTGCTGGCGCGGCGTCGCGACTTCGACGCCATCGTGCTCGACCTGAGCCTGCCCGGCCTGGATGGACTGCACGTGCTGCAACGCCTGCGCCGCAGCGACGACCTCACGCCGGTGCTCGTGTTGACCGCGCGCGGCGCCGTCGGTGAGCGCGTCGCGGGCCTGAACGCCGGCGCCGACGACTATCTGGCCAAGCCGTTCGACCTCGACGAGCTGGAGGCGCGCGTGCGCGCACTGATTCGCCGCTACCAGGGCGAAGGCGACTGGCGCTGCGGCTTCCTACGCTGCGAACGCACGGGCGGAGCGCTGTTCCTGAACGAAAGGCCGCTCGACCTGGCGCCGCGCGAGGCCGCGCTGCTGCGTGCGTTGATCGCGCACGCCGGCCGTGCGGTGTCCAAGGAGAAGCTGCACGCCGTCGTGTTCGCGTCCGAGGACCAAGCGCCGCAGCCCGATGCGATCGAGGTCGTGGTGCACCGTCTGCGCAAGCGCCTGGCAGGTGCCGCGGCAGACATCGTCACGCTGCGCGGCGTGGGCTACGCGCTGTCCGAGGACAAGGCGGCCTTGGTGGGGGTTCGTTCTTGAGCCGATGGCAGGTGCTCGATCCCCGCGTGTCGATCGGCGCGCGCGTGGGCTGGTGCACCGCACTGCCGGTGTCGGCGCTGTGGGTGTGGGCACAGTCCGGCGAGGGCGCAACGCGCATCGCCTGGGGACTGGCCGTGATCGGCTCGAGCGCCTTGGCGGCGGGCGCGCTCGCGGCGCGCGCCTGGGCCCGCGTTCGCGCGGCCATCACGGCGCGCGATGCCGCCGACCTGTCGCCGCTGGCCCTGCAAGGGCCTGCCGAGGCGCGTGCGCTGATCGCTGCGGTCAACACGGTGCTGGCGCACCAGCACGCCGCCACCGAGCGCCAGAAGCGCATGGTGGCCGATGCCGCGCACCAGTTGCGCACGCCGCTGGCGGCGCTGCGCGCGCAGCTGCAGTCCACGCCCGGTGAATCGGTGGCGCAGCGCGTGCCGCAGATGCTGCGCACGGTGGATCGGGCCACTGACGTGGCCAACGAGTTCCTGGCGCAGATGCGGCTCGAGCAGCGGCTGGTCGCACGCGACAGCGCCGACTGGCCCGAGCTGCGCCTGGACGACGTGGCGCGCGAGGCGGCGCTCGAGTTCTCGCCGCTGATCGCCAACAAGCGCTTGGCCTTCGAGCTCGACGCGCTGCCGGTGGCGGTCAAGGCCGATGCCTGGATGCTGGGCGAACTGGTGCGCAACCTGCTCGCCAACGCGATCGGCCACTCCGAGGAAGGCGCCCCGCTGGGCATCGTCGTGCGGCACGCGTTCGGTGCTCCCGAGCTGGTGGTCTGGGACAGCGGCGGCGGCATCGCCGACGAGGTGCGCGAACGCGTGTTCGAACCCTTTGCCGCGGCCACGCGCGGCACCGGTGTGGGACTGGGCCTGTCGATCTGCCGCCAGCTCGCGCAGGCCATGGGCGCGAGCGTGGAACTGTTCAACCGCAGCGACGGTGAACGTGTGGTGGGCGTCGATGCAGCGGTGCGCTGGCGGCGCCGCGAGACGATTTCTGGTGTGATGGCCGAAGGAGACAAGGAATGAAGAAATGCTTGGTGGCCGTGGTCGCGGCGCTTTGTGCCGGTGGCGCGTCGGCGCAGGAGGGCACGCTCAACGTCATCTGCTCGGTGCAGGCCGAGTGGTGCAACATGATCCAGACCGTCTACGCGCGCACGACGGGCGTCAAGGTCAACATGTCGCTCAAGGGCTCGGGCGAGGCACTGGCGCAGCTGATCGCCGAGAAGGCCAACCCCAAGACCGACATCTGGTTCGGCGGCACCGGCGACCCGCACTTGCAGGCCGCCGAGCAGGATCTGTCACTGGAGTACAAGAGCCCGTCGTTGCCGCAGCTGCACGGCTGGGCGCAGCAACAGGCCGCGCAGAGCAAGTACAAGACGGTGGGCATCTACTCCGGCCCGCTGGGCTTCGGCTACAACCCCGAGCTGCTGGCCAAGAAGAAGCTCGCCGTGCCCAAGACCTGGGCCGACCTGCTCAAGCCCGACTACAAGAACGAGATTCAGGTCGCCAACCCGGCATCGTCGGGCACCGCGTACACCATGGTGGCCACGCTGGTGCAGCTGATGGGCGAGGACAAGGCCTTCGACTACATGAAGGGCCTGCACAAGAACATCCAGACCTACACGCGCAGCGGCACCGGGCCGATCAAGGCGGTGGCGCGCGGCGAGACCAGCTTGTCGATCAGCTTCGTGCACGACGGGCCGGGGGAGAAGATGCAGGGCTTTCCGGTCGAGACGATCACGCCCACCGAGGGCACCGGCGCCGAGATCGGCTCGATGTCGATCATCAAGGGCGCGCGCAATCTCGAGGCGGCCAAGAAGTTCTACGAGTGGGCGCTGTCGCCTGCAGCACAGGAAATGGGTGCAGCGGCCAAGCAGTTCCAGCTGCCGAGCAACAAGAGCGCCAAGGTCGACCCGCGCGTTCCCGACTTCAAGAAGATCAAGTTCATCGACTACGACTACGCCAAGTACGGCGCGAGTGCCGAACGACGACGCCTGATCGCCAAGTGGGAGAAGGAAGTCAACTCGCTGCCGCGCTGAGCGTCTCCCGGTGAGCGCGCCGCGTGGAGCCAGCGCGCCGGGCGAGCGCGCTATCCTGGCGTGGTTGATGCTGGGGCTGGGCGCCTTCGCGCTGCTGCCCTGGTACTTCCTGCAGGACAAGTCGCTGTGGCAGGCGCTGCCTGGCGTGCTCGGCGGTGCCGATGCCGCCAGCGCCGCGGTGCAGGCCGTGCGCCACGGCCGGCCGTGGCTGTGGCTGGGCCTGGCCGGGCTGCTGATCGCCGCCGTGGGCTGGCGCATGCCGGTCGGGCGCGCGCAAGGCAAGGTGGTGGTAGCCGGTGCGCTGCTCGGGCTGGTCGGCCTCGGGTTCAGCGGCTTTGCGATCGGCGCGCGCGGCTGGTCGTTCGCCTGGCTGGAGGCCTGGTTCGGGGCCTTGCCGCAGGGCCAGTTCGGCATCGGCTGGGGCGGCGCGCTCTTCCTGGCCTCTCTGCTGGTGTTGCTCGGCGCGGGCATCGCGCGGCTGGGCTACTTCCGCGGCGACCTGTTCGTGGCCGGTGCGGTGGTGGTGTGCTCGGCCCTGCTGCTGCTGTTCGTCGCGCTGCCGGTGGCCAAGTCGCTGACCGGCGCATTCTTCGACGAGGATGGAACGTTCTCGGTGTTCGCGCTTGCCGCTCGCATCGGCAGCGAGCGCGTGTGGGGCCTGAATTGCCTGGTGGGCGGCGTGCGCTGCGGCGTGGCATGGAACACCCTGTTCCTCGCCTTGTTGAGCGCCGTCAGCACCACCGTGCTGGGCACGCTGATCGCGCTGTGGAGCGAGCGCGGCGCGCGCAAGGCGCACGGCCGCGCGCTCAACATCGTGGCGCTGCTGCCGATCATTACGCCGCCTTTCGTCGTCGGCCTCGGCCTGATCCTGCTCTTTGGCCGCGCCGGGCTGGTCAACCAGTTCCTCGAGTGGGCCTTCGGCATCGAGCCGACACGCTGGTTCTACGGCCTGTTCGGCGTGTGGCTGGCGCAGACCTTCGCCTTCACGCCGATCGCCTTCATGATCATGCGCGGCGTGGTCCAGGGCATCGCGCCTTCGCTGGAGGAAGCGGCTCAAACGCTGCGCGCGAGTCGGCGCACCACTTTCTTCACCGTGACGCTGCCGCTGCTCAAGCCCGGACTCGCGAACGCCTTTCTCGTCGGATTCATCGAGAGCATCGCCGACTTCGGCAACCCGATCGTGGTCGGCGGGCCCTACGCCGTGCTGTCCACCGACATCTTCTTCGCCATCGTCGGCGCGCAGTACGACCAGGGTCGTGCGGCGTCGCTGGCGCTGATCCTCACGATGTTCGCGCTCGTGGTCTTCTTCATCCAGCGCCGGATGCTCGGCAAGACCAGCTTCACCACGGTCGGCGGCAAAGGCGACGCCGGCCTGCCGATGCGCTTGCCCGACGGCGTGCGGCGCGTGGCCACAGGCGTGGCCGGGCCCTGGCTCGGATTCACCGCCGTCGTCTACGTGTTTGCCTTCATCGGCGGCTTCGTGCGGACCTGGGGCCGCGACTACACACCCACGCTGGCGCATTTCGAGACCGCATTCGACCTGCAATGGGGCGCGCACGGCCTGGTATGGGCCGGCACCGCGTGGAACTCGCTGTTTACCACGGTCAAGCTGGCGGCGATCGCAGCACCGATCTGCGCGGCGCTCGGGCTGACGATCTCGTGGCTGCTCGCGCGCACGCAGTTCAAGGGCCAGGGCGCCTTCGAGTTCGCCGCGCTGCTCGCCTTTGCGATTCCGGGCACCGTGCTGGGCGTGAGCTACATCCTGGCCTTCAACGTGCCGCCGCTGGAGCTGACCGGCACCGCGCTGATCATCGTGCTGTGCTTCGTGTTCCGCAACCTTCCGGTGGGCGTGCGCGCCGGTACGGCGAGCTTCAAGCAGCTCGACAAGAGCCTGGACGAAGCCAGCATCATGCTGCGCGCAGGCACCGCCACGACCCTGCGCCGCGTCGTGCTGCCGCTGTTGAAGCCCGCGCTGGTGGCCGCGCTCGTTTATTCGTTCGTGCGCTCGATGACCACGGTCTCGGCGGTAATCTTCCTGGTCACGGCGGAGAACGAGCTGGCCACCACCTACATCATCGGCCGCGTGCAGAACGGCGACTACGGCGTGTCGCTGGCCTACTGCACGGTCCTGATCCTGCTGATGTCGGCGGCCACCGCGGCCATCCAGTTGCTCGTCGGCGAGCGCCAGCTCGGCCGCAGAAGCGGGGGCACCGCGTCATGAGCGGCGTCGAATTCAGGGGCGTCACCAAGCGTTACACGAACGACGGCCCGCTGGTGGTCAAGGGCATTGATTTCACGGTGCCCAAAGGAACGCTGACCACGATCCTCGGCCCGTCGGGCTGCGGCAAGACGACCACGTTGCGCATGATTGCCGGGCTGGAGACGCCCAGCGGGGGCACGATCCTGATCGACGGCCGCGACGTGACGACGCTCGGTCCCGCAGAGCGCAACGTCAGCATGGTGTTCCAGAGCTACGCGCTGTTTCCGCACCTGAACGTGATCGACAACGTGGCCTACGGCCTGGTGGTCAGCGGCGTCTCGCGTGACGAGGTGCGGCGGCGCACGCGCGCCTCGCTCGAGTCGGTGGGCCTGGTCGGCTACGACCAGCGCCTGCCCAGCGAGCTGTCGGGCGGGCAGCAGCAGCGCGTTGCGGTGGCGCGTGCGCTGGTGCTCGAGCCATCGGTGCTGCTGTTCGACGAGCCGCTGTCCAATCTCGACGCGCGCCTGCGCCGCTCGATGCGCGAGGAGATCCGCGCGCTGCAGCAGCGCCTCAAACTGACGGTGGCCTACGTCACGCACGACCAGAGCGAAGCCCTGGCGGTGAGCGATCAGATCATCGTGATGGATGGCGGCGTCATCGCCCAGGCCGGCACGCCGGAAACCCTGTACGAGCGTCCGGCCACCCAGTTCGTTGCCGGGTTCATGGGCGAGGCGATGCTGTTCGCGGGCGAGGCGCTCGACGGCGACGTCGTGCAGATCGGCCCGGTGCGCACGAAGTCGGTTCACAACACCGCAGCCGGGCCGGTCACGGTGGCGATTCGCCCCGAGGCATGGCGGGTCGACGCGCCGGGCCGGGATGGCGTTCCTGGCACGGTGGTCAAACACGCATACCTCGGCAGTTTCCAGGAGCTGACGATCGACACCTCGCTGGGCGCGATCTTTGTCAGATCCTCCGATGTGCAGCGCCAATGGCAGGTGGGCGACGCCGTGACACTGCACCTGCCCGAGCGGGGGGTGTGCGTGGTCACTGGCTGACCGCGTCGTGCACGACGCCGGCGTGCTCCAAATTCACGACCGCTGACGCTGCAGCGCCGCGGCGCGGTGCGGCCAGGTCAAGCCGGTGGCGCCGGCGCCGAAAATCCGTCATGGGTTTTCGGGCGGTCACAGCGGCTCTCGGGCTCGTGATCGTCACGGCCGGCACGGTGTCGCCCGCACCGGCGGCGGCCCAGGCGGCGCCGTCGCATGCGCAGGTGCACGCCGCGCGCCTGCTTGCCGGGCGCGATCCGCGGGCCGCGCTGAGCAAGCTGCAGGAGATCAAGCGACGCGAGCCGGGCGATGCGCTTGCACTACGCTTGCAGGCCGACGAGGCGCAATGCCGCATCCTGAGCGACAGCGATCCCAAGCTCGCGCGCCAGCTCGCCGAGGCCGCTGCCGCGGTGGCTCTGCCAGCCCCGGTCGACGCCGGCGTGCGCGTGGCGGCGATGCGGCTGGCAGCCTGCGGCGCCGGCGTGCTGCTCGATCTGGGTGGCGCCGAGCAAGGCGGGCGCGAGCTCGACCAACTGCTCGAGCAAGCCGGCGGCGATCCCGCGCTCGGCGAGGCCGGCGTTATGGCCCTGCTGGAGCGCGGCTTGCACCGCTCGCGCGCCGGCGAACTGGTGACTGGCCAGGCCGACCTGCTGCGCGCCTGCACCGAACTGCAGGCACGCGCGCTGGCGCTCGACCTCGAGCTGTGCCATTCGCACCTGGCCAACCACTACAAGCGCATGGGCGACACCGACGAGGCGCTGCGGCTGCTGGAACCGTTGCTGCAGGCGGCGCGTGCGCGCGGCGCGCACGCCGATGCCGGCGTGTACCTGCACGGGCTGGCGCAGATCCGCTTCACGCGGCAGGAGTGGGATCTGGCGCTGGCCAACTTCGAAGCCTCGCGCGCGGTGGCGCACGACGCGGGCGACACCATCGGCCTGGCCTATGCGGAGTTCGGTGCCGCCCACGCGCTGCTGAGAAAGGGCCGTGCCGCCGACGCGATGCCGCGCGCCCAGCACGCGGCAGCGCTGCTGGCCGACGGCAACGACCCGCAACAATCGCTGCGCATCGCGGTCCTGATCGCCACGCTGCACAACGAGCTGAAGCAGACGACGCAGGCGCTGACACAGCTGCGCGCCGTGGCCACCACGGTGCAGGCGCGGGGCGACGAGCCGTTGCTCGCCGACTGGCATCGCGCGCACGCGCAGGCGCAGAGCCAGACCGGCGGCTGGCGCGAGGCCTACGAGTCGTTGAAAGCCGCCGAGGCCTACCTGCAGCGCGAGCAGGCGCAGCAGCTGTCGCAACAATCGGCGCGCCTGCGCATGCAGTTCAACCGCACGCAGGATCTCGCCGAGCTGCAGGCCCTGCGCACACTCGACGCGCAGCGCACGCAGTTGCTGCACACGCAGGCGCTCGCGCTGGCGCTGTTCGTTGCGCTGCTCGGCGCCGCGGTCTGGTTTGGCGTGCAGAAGCGGCACGAGGCGCGCCGCCTCGGCACGCTGGCGATGGGCGACGAACTGACCGGCCTGCTGAACCGGCGCGCGCTGCTGCAGCGCCTGGACGCCGAGCTGCAGCGCGCGCGACGCAACCGCCACCCGGTGTCGGTGCTGATGGTGGACGCCGATCATTTCAAGTCGATCAACGACACGCACGGCCATGCGGCGGGCGACCAGGTGCTGCGCCACCTCGCCGCGTTGCTCACCAAGGCGCTGCGCGCCGGCGACTGGGTCGGCCGGCTCGGCGGCGAGGAGTTCCTCGCCGTGCTGCCCGATGCCTCGCTGGACCACACACGCTCGATCGCCGAGCGCATGCGCGAAGCGGTGGCCGCATCGCCGTGCCCCACGCCGCGCGGCGCGCTGGCGCTCACCGTCAGCATCGGGGCCGCATCGCACCGCGGCGACGGCGAATCCTCCGAGGCGCTGCTGCAGCGCGCCGATGGCGCGCTCTACGCCGCCAAGAGCCAGGGGCGCAACCGCGTCTGCGTGGCTGGACCGCAGGCGGCGTAGCCGCCTCAGCGAGCGGCGCGTGGCTTGAGCCTGAGCGCGCTGGCGTCCGGCGCCGGCACACGCGCCAGCTGCGTGCCGGGCACGTCGGCAAAGCGACGGCCGGCGTTCCAGTCGGCGGCCGCGCGCTGGATCTCCTGCGGCGTGCGTGCGACGAAGTTCCACCACATCAGGATCGGCTCGGGAAACGGGGTGCCGCCGATCAGCAGCAGCTGCGCGGCGGCGTCGCAGCGCAGCTCGAGGCGCGTACGACCCGGCGCGGCGTAGAGCAAGGTGCCGGGCTCGATCGGTTCGTGATCGACCTGTGCCGCACCGCGCAGGCACAACAGCGCGTGCTCGAAGCGCGCATCGAGCTCGACACGCGTGCCCGCGGCGCCTTCGGCCGCCAGGTCGACGCCCACCAGCTCGGAATGCAGCTGCACCGGCGAGCGCCGACCGAACGCGTGTCCGGCCAACACGGTGGCACGAAAGCCGTCGGCATCGGCCACCGGCAGCGACGGGTGGTGCACGAAGGCCGGCTCCACCTGCCGATGCGCATCGGGCAACGCGATCCACAGCTGCGCCGCATGCACCACGCCGCGCTCGCCGAGCGACTCCTCGCTGTGCGCGATGCCGCGGCCGGCGGTCATCAGGTTGACCTCGCCGGGACGGATGACCTGCCGGTTGCCGAGGCTGTCGTGGTGCAGCACCTCGCCTTCGATCATCCAGGTGAAGGTCTGCAGCCCGATGTGCGGGTGCGGCCCCACGCGCATGCCGGCCCCCGGTGGGAACTGCGCCGGCCCCGCGTGATCGAGAAAACACCACGCGCCCACGCTGCGCCGTGCCGCGCTCGGCAACGCGCGGGCGATGTTGAAGCCGCCGCCCAGATCGGCGCGGCGCGCGGCGCTGCGCTGCCAAGTGTTCACGTCCATCGCCGCCATTGTCAGCCCGGGTCGCTGCTGAAGAGCTCGAACACCACACCGCGCAGCCAGCGGTTGGCCGGCGCCCGGTGGTACTTGGCGTGCCAGAAGACGTTGATCGCGATGTCGGGCAGCTTGGCCGGGTGCGGCACCTTGGCCAGCTTGAAAGGGTCGAGCAGCCGATCGGCCAGCCGCTCGGGCACGGTGGTGATCAGGTCGGAGGCCTGCAGGATGTGGCCGACGCTGACGTAGTGCGGCACGGTCAGGCGCACCATGCGCTCGACGCCGCTGCGGGCCAGCAGCTCGTCGACCCGGCCGTGGCCGGTGCCGGCCGACACCACCACCAGGTGCTCGGCTCCGGCGTACTCGTGCAACGACATCCGGCGCTTGTCGAGCCGGTGTCCGCGCCGCATCAGGCAGACGTAGCTCTGCGTGAACAGGCGGCGCTGGAAGAAGCCGGCCTTCAGTTGCGGCAGCAGGCCGATCGCCAGGTCGACCTTGCCCGACTCGAGGTCGTCGCGCAGGTTGACCGCGGTGTTGCGCACCGTGCTCAGGGTCACGCCGGGCGCCTCGCGACGCAGGCGCTCGATCAGCGCCGGCAGGAAATAGATCTCGCCGATGTCGGTCATGCCGATCGTGACCGGCCGCGCGGCGTTCTTCGGATCGAAGCTGGTGCGCTGGTTGACGCCGCTGTGGATCATGGCCAGCGCATAACCCACCGACTCGGCCAGCTGCTCGGCGTAGGGCGTCGGCTCCATGCCCTTGGGCGTGCGCAGGAACAGCTCGTCGCCGAACAGCTTGCGCAGCTTGGCCAGCGAGTTGCTCACCGCCGGCTGCGAGATGCCCAGGTTGTCGGCCACCTTCGACACGCGGCGCTCCACCCGCAGCTGGTCGAACACGACGAGCAGGTTCAGATCGAGCTCATGCAGTTCCATGCCCGGCCACCTCTCCATCACGGATAGTGATACAGCTTATATGCCAAATCGCATTGGCTGATCGGCGGCGCGCGCCGAACATGCGCGCCATATGGACGTGCGCATCGAGCCGCTGCAGAAAGTGATCGCGGTGCAACCCGGCACCAACCTGCTCGACGCACTGCGCGACGCGCAGATCCCGGTGTCGTACAGCTGCATGGCCGGCCGCTGCGGCACCTGCCGCTGCCGCGTGGTGGCCGGCGACGTGCTCGATCATGGCGGCGAACAAGGCCCGCTCGGCGGGCACGACGCCCACGTGCTGGCGTGCCAGACCGTGCTGACGCAGCCCTGCACGATCGAGATCCCCGAGCCCGACGAGGTGGTGGTGCACCCGGCGCGCATCGTCAAGGCCACGGTGCAGGCGATCGAGACCTTGGCGCACGACGTCAGGCGGCTGCTGCTGAAGACCAACAAGCCGATGCAGTTCTCGCCCGGCCAGTACGCGCAGCTGCAGTTCACGCCCGAGCACGCACGGCCCTATTCGATGGCCGGCCTGAGCCACGACGGCTCGATGGAGTTCCACGTGCGCGTCGTGCCGGACGGGCGCGTGTCGGGCTATGTCGCGAGTGAACTCAAGGTCGGCGACACGGTGCGCGTCAGCGGGCCGCTCGGCACCGCCTACCTGCGCCAGCGGCACGCCGGCCCGATGTTGTGCGTGGCCGGTGGCACCGGGCTGGCGCCGATCCTGTCGATCGTGCGCGGCGCGATCGCCGCCGGCCTGCGCAACGCGATTCACCTGTACTTCGGCGTGCGTTCGCCGCGCGACGCGTATGGCGCGCACTGGCTGGCCGAGCTGCAGCGCCGGCATCCGGCGCTGCGCGTGCAGGTGGTGGTGGCTTCGGGCGGCGACGCGCGCGCGCAGCGCTGCGGTCTCGTCACCGAGGCGATCGAGCGCGACCTCGGCAGCCTGGACGGCTGGCGCGCGTATCTTTGCGGCGCGCCGCCGATGGTGGAGGCGGCCAGCGCGTTGGTGCGACAGCGCGGCATCCAGCCATCGCACATCCATGCCGATGCGTTCTACGCACAGCCGGCTTGAAGGCGATTGAAGGGCGATCAAGGAGACCACATGAACGACACGTCGACCGTGTTCCCTACCGAGGCGCATTGGGAACGCGAGGAGACTTCGCGCATCCCGTTCGTCGCCTATACGAGCGATGACCTGTACAAGCGCGAGCTTGAGCGCTTCTTCTACAAGGGCCACTGGTGTTACGTCGGCCTGGAGGCCGAGATCCCGAACCCGGGCGACTTCAAGCGCACCGCCATCGGCGAGCGCTCGGTGATCCTGACACGCGCCGCCGACGGCGGCGTCCACGTGGTGGAGAACGTCTGCGCGCACCGCGGCATGCGCTTTTGCCGCGAGCGCCACGGCAACCGCAAGGAGTTCGTCTGTCCCTACCACCAGTGGAGCTACACGCTCAAGGGCGACCTGCAGGGCGTGCCGTTCCGGCGCGGTGTCAAGCAGGACGGCCAGGTGCACGGCGGCATGCCGCCGGACTTCAACACCGCCGAGCACGGGCTGACGAAGCTGAAGGTGGCCACGCGCGGCGGCGTGGTGTTCGCGAGCTTCGACGCCGACGTGGAGCCGTTCGAAGACTACCTCGGCCCGGAGATCCTCGGTTGGTACGACCGCCTGTTCAACGGCCGCAAGCTGAAGGTCCTGGGCTACAACCGGCAGCGCATCCCGGGCAACTGGAAGCTGATGCAGGAGAACATCAAGGACCCCTACCACCCCGGTCTGCTGCACACCTGGTTCGTCACCTTCGGCCTCTGGCGCGCCGACAACAAGGCGCAGCTGCGCATGGACGCCCGGCACCGCCACGCGGCGATGATCTCGACACGCGGCAACGCCGGCAAGGCCTCCGAGGTGTCGCAGGTGGGCAGCTTCAAGCAGAGCATGCAGCTCCACGACCCGAGCTTTCTCGACATCGTGCCCGAGCCGTGGTGGGGCCCGACGCCGCCGGGCCGCCCCAAGGCGTCGGACGCCCCCTCGGGGGGCAGCGAAGTGCACGAAGTGCCGAGCGTGGGGGCACCCGTTCCTACCGCGGTGATGACGACGATCTTTCCGAGCGTGATCCTGCAGCAGCAGGTCAACAGCGTCAGCACGCGCCACATCCAGCCGAGCGGCCCGGGCAGCTTCGATTTCGTGTGGACGCACTTCGGCTTCGACGACGACACCGAAGAGATGACGCAGCGCCGCCTGCGCCAGGCCAATCTGTTCGGCCCCGCCGGCTTCGTGTCGGCCGACGACGGCGAGGTGATCGAGTTCTCGCAGCAGGCCTTCGAAAGCAAGCCGTTTCACCGCACGCTGGCCGAGCTCGGCGGGCGCGAGGTCGAGAACACCGAGCACATGGTCACCGAGACGCTGATCCGCGGCATGTACCGCTATTGGCGCAAAGTCATGGAGCGCGATCAATGACTGCCGTCAACCTCAACTTCGAAGATTGGCTCGCCCTCACCCAGCTCTATGCCGACTACGCCAGCGCCGTCGACTCCGGCAACTGGGACCTGTGGCCCGAATTCTTCACCGACGATTGCGTCTACCGGCTGGTGCCGCGCGAGAACCACGAGCGCGGCTTTCCGCTCGCGACGCTGGCCTTCACCAGCAAGGGCATGCTGAAGGACCGCGTCTACGGCATCAAGGAGACGCTGTTTCACGACCCGTACTACCAGCGCCACGTGGTCGGCGCGCCGGTGCTGCGCAAGGTCGAGCCGGGGCGCTTTCAATGCGAGGCCAACTACGCGGTGTTCCGCACCAAGCTGTCGGAGGCGAGCACGGTGTTCAACGTCGGGCGTTATCTCGACACCGTGGTGCGCACGCCGCAAGGGCTCAAGTTCGCGTCGCGCGAGTGCATCTACGACAGCGAGATGATCCCCAACTCGATCATCTACCCCATCTGAGGCCGCAATGAGCGAAGCGAACTGGGTCGACGCGATGGCCGCCGACGAGCTGCCCGCCGACGACGTGATCGGCGTCGAGGTCGCCGGCCGCGACATCGCGATCTATACCGTGGGCGACGCGGTCTACGCCACCGACAACATCTGCACCCACGGCCAGGCTTGCCTGAGCGACGGCTTTCTCGACGGCCACCACATCGAATGCCCGCTGCACCAGGGCAAGTTCGACGTGCGCAGCGGCAAGCCCACCTGCGAACCGGCCGAGGATCCGCTGCGCAGCTATCCGGTCAAGGTGGAAGGTGCGCGCGTCTGGCTGCGGGTCGATTGAAGAAACCGCTCAATAGAACCCGACCCGGCGGCGGTAGCGCTCGGCGCGCTCCTGGTCGTACTGGTCCGCGTCGAACTGCGCGCCCTGGATGGCGCGGTGCACCTGGCCGCCGGTGGGCATCGTCTTGGAGTCGACAAAACGCTCGGGGTCCCACAGGTGCGAGCGCAGAAAGGCCTTGGAACACTGCGTGTAGGCCTCGTCGATGTCGATCAGCACGCCGAGCAGCGGCGGCTTGCCCTCGACGGCGCACGGCGCCAGAAGCTCGGCATCAACCGAGATCGTGGCACGGCCGTTCACGCGAAACGTGTCGGTCACCCCGGGCACGACGAAGAGCAGGCCGACGTGTGGGTTGGCGAGCATGTTGCGCAGCGAATCGGCCAGCCGGTTGCCCGGACGCTCGGGGATCAGCAAGGTGCGATCGTCCAGGATGCGCACGAAGCCGGCGGGATCGCCGCGCGGACTGAGGTCGCAGTTGCCGTCGGCGTCGCTGGTGGCCACACAGACGAAAGGCGAGCGCTCGATGAACAACCGCGTCATCGGGTTCAGCCGATCGGTGATCTTGGCGCACGTCAACTCGGCGGGCTCACCCAGGAGCGCGCGCAGTTGCGCCTCGGTTCGAAGAACCTGCGAAGTGAGGCGGTGCGCTGGAGCGGCAGCCATTCGGTTCCCTTGGGGAGTTGTAATGAGGCCGCCATTGTGCGTTGCGCTGCGCCCCAACGTCACAGCTCGCGCACCAGCGTGAGCGTGCCAAACAACGAACGGTGGCGCTGGCCGTAGAACTCGCGCGTGCGCAGGTACTGCGACAGCACCAGCTTCCACGAGCCGTGCACCACGGCCACGCCATAGCCCACGTCGGCCACCCAGCGCTTCTTCTGCACGCCGTGGCTGTCCTTCCAGGTGTTGCCGTCGAGCGTGACGTCGTGCGCCACCGCGCGCACGTCGAAGCTGAGGAACGCATGCCAGGCCAAGCGCTGCGGCGGGGCATCGCCGCGCGCCACGTTCTCGCCGTCGGCGCGCAGCGGATCGGTGCCGAAGTCGGTGGACAGGTTGCGGCCAAAGCGCCATTCGGCACCCGCGTTGGCATAGGTGGCAAAGTTGCCGAGCGAGCCGCCCCAGTGGCCGATCAGGTCCGACTCCAGGTCAAACGGCGTGGCGCCGAAGCGCACTCGGCGCAGCCGCTCGTGCAACAGCTGCAGCAGCGGCTCGTCGCGCAGCTGGTTGCCCCAGCCGCGGTACTCGTTGACGCCGATGATCTTGTGCAGTCCGTTCTGCAGCTGCTCGCCCTTGGCCGACGGCCCGACCATGCCCAAGCGCAGCTGCGTGCTGTGCATCGCGCGGTCGCTGCGGCGCGCGTTGTAGCCCACGCCGAGCAGCAGCACGGCGGCATACGGCCGGTCGTTGCGGATCACCGTGGTGGCTGTGTGGTCGGCCGGTGTGAACACGCCATGGAACACGCTGAACAGCACGTTCTTCTGCTGCAGGTCGCCGTCGTGCAGCGCCTCGATCACGCGGTCGACCGCGCGCACCGGCAGCGGCAGGCAATCGGGCTCGGCAAAACCTTGCAGGTTGCCGCTGCGCAACGTGACCTGCAGGCCGTTGGTGTAGCCGCGATCCTCTTCGTCGCCGGTGAGCGCATCGTTGTCGATGCGGATGCCCAGCGTGGGCTGCAGATCGGACCAGCGCACCGGCCGTTCGCAGGCCGCGCCGGCGGCCGCCGCGGCACACGACAGCAGGCAACCCATGAGCCACGAGGGCGCCGCGCACAACGGCGCCTTGCGGGGAGATGCGGCAGACAAGAGAGCAGGCCTTGGTTCTTTTTTGGCGATGATGGCATTCGGCGTGCCGGGTGGCGTGGCGGCGGACTTTCGCCCCACCGCCGCACACCGCCGCACACCGCCGCACGATGCGCTGGCCACCGTGACGGCGGTGCGCGAACCTTGCCGTCCTTCGCCGATTCCGATGCCTTCTTGAACTCGGCCAGAAGAAGCCGCTGACACGTGCGCGCTTGCAGGGTTCTCTCGCACCGGCACATCACTTGCTGCCTTCGACGAACCCTCGATCACCCCGGAGCCTTTCACATGCAACCCACTTCCTTGGGCCACAACCTCACCGGCGCGGCCCTGTCGCCCATGGCCGTGCGCTCGATGAACGATGCAGCCGACATGCTCACGCCCTTCATGGACATCGACACCTCCGGCATGGAGGCGCAGAAGATGGCTTTCATCGGCGAGGCCGAAGCCGTGGGCTCGGTGCCCTTGCCGACGTCAATCAAGGGCGTCGCCAAAGCCGGCGTCGCCGTCTTCAAGGGCGGCCATCCGACGATCTTTCTCGACAAGCTCGGCGAGCGCCTGGCTTACGAGCGCACCGGCATCCGGCTGTACGAGGCCTTGATCGTCAAGTACCGCGCCGCGCAGCAAGCCGACGCCGACGTGCTGCCGCCGGCGGGAAGCCTGCTGACCGACGACGCCGGCCTGGCCACCGAAGAACCCGGCGAAACGCTGGAGCGCATCCGCGCCGATGAGTTCGAGCACTTCACGATGCTGACCGAGGCGATGGCCGCGATGGGCGGTGACCCGACCGCGCAGACGCCGTGCGCCGACGTGACCGCGGTGGCCTCCAGCGGTTTCATGCAGGTGCTCAACGATCCGCGGACCACGCTGGCCCAATGCCTGAACGCCATGCTGGCAGTGGAACTTGCCGACAACGCGGGCTGGGAAATGCTCGCCAGCCTGGCCGACGAGGCCGGGCAGAACGAGCTCGCGGGCCGCTTCCTCGCCGCCCTCGGCCAGGAGCAGGAGCACCTCGCGATCATCAGGGCATGGCTGTCCGCGATCGTCACCGAGAAGAACGGCGTCGCGGCCTGAAGAGACCTGGAAGGAACATCATGGCCATCAATCTCCTGACCGACCGCGGTCAACCCCTGGAGCGCCAGCAGTTCACCTGGAAAGACCTGGTGCGCAATCCGATCAGCAAGCTCGACGACGACGCCTTCACGCGCGTGCGCACCATTCTGATGAACGGCGTGGAGCTCGACTCGCTGCGCGTCAAGCAGGCCATGCTGCGCACCAACGGGCCGCTGCGCGCCCCGATCGCGCAGCTGATGCGCGTGGAGCAGCACCAGGCCACGCTGGTCAACTGGCTGATTGGCGCCGACCACTCGCCGATCGAGACCACCATCGGCTACGAGCAGACCGCGATCGAAGTGACGGCCTCGGTCGCGCAGCTGGAACCCGATGCCTACCTCGCGCAGGCCTACCGCTATGCGCTGCTGGAGGACTTTGACCACCTCTACCGCTACAGCGCGCTGCTCGATCGCCTCGAGGGCAAGGATGCCAACAACATCACCCAGGGCCACACCGACATCGTGCCGGCGCGGCCCACGCGGGTGCACCACCGTGCGCCGGAGCACGACCTGGTCGAGCCTTACGGGATGGACGCGGCGCTGGCCACCAAGCTGCATGCGCTGACGCTGACCGGCGGCGAGTACCAGACGCACGATTACTACATGAACATCGGTCCGCTGTTCACCGACCCGCTCGCGCGCCAGCTCTATGCGGAGATCGCTTCGGTGGAGTCGCAGCACATCGTGCACTACGGCAGCATGCTCAACCCGAACGAATCGCCGCTGGAGAAACTGTTACTGCAGGAAGCGTGCGAGGTGTGGAACTACTGCGCCTGCGTCGAGCAGGAGAACAATCCGCGCATCAAGTCGATCTGGGAGCGTTTCCTCGACTACGAGCTCGGTCACCTGCAGATGGCGATCCAGCTGTTCAAGGAGCACGAACGGCGCGACCCCGCCGAGCTGCTGGGCGACGGCAAGCTGCCCGAGCGGATCGCTTTCAAGAGCCACCGCGACTTCGTGCGCGGCGTGGTCGAGCAAGAGAGCACGATGCGCAAGGACGGCGCGCAGTTTGTCGCCGAGGCCAACGAGGGCAAGAGCTCGCTGGCGCACCGGCAGCAGCTCAACAGCGACGGCTCGCCGTCGGAGATCGTGTCGGCCACCTACCGCTGGTCGCCCGGCACCGAGCTGGCGCGCGCAGCCGCGCAGCTCAAGGCCGCCTGACCTGCGGACCCAGCGCCGCAGCGGCCGCCGGAGGGAGGCCGCGGCGGCCGCCACGTGGTGAACCGAAGCCTGGCCTTTCCCGAAGTCTGGCCTTTCGGGTCGCGCTCATCCGCCGGCGCGCTGCTCGGCCAGCGCTTGGCGAAGCTCGTGCGCGATGCGCGGGCGCAGTCCGGGCATCACGTGGCGGCCCACTTGCACCGACCTGCGACGCTCGCACAGCGCCACCAGATCGCCCGCCTCGCGCGGTACCACCACCCTCACCCACACGGCCTGCAGCTCGGTGCGCGTCACCTGCGCGCCGCAGCATTGTTCGATCGTGAGCCGGCCATCGTCGAGCGTCAGCGTCTCGCAATCACCGGCGTGGCGCGCATAGGCGAGCAACGCGATCGCGAAGCCGGCCAGCACCAGCACGACGAACAGCATGACCAGCGGATAGCCCAGCAGCAGGAACGCCGCGCCGATCAGCGCGTTGAAGGCGCACAGCCCGGCGAAGCCGATCAGCGTCTGGCGCGGACCGATCGCGCAATTGCGCCGCAGCCGCCACTGGACCACCGGTCACCTGCTTCGCCGGGCCTTTCTTCTTTCTTTCTTGTCGCTGTCAGCGGCCCTGTTCGTCGCGGCGCTGCACCTGCTCGCGTTCTTCGCGTGGTTCTTCTTCGCGCTGGCCCTCCTGGTCGCGTTGCCCTTCGCGACGCGGTTCCTGGCCTTGGCCGCCCTGGCCCTGCTCACGCGGGTTCTCGTTGGGTTTCTGCTGTTCTCTCTGCTGTTCCATCTGTCGCTCCTTGGGTGGATCGGCGATATGCCGCGGCCTGCTCAAGGCAAGCGCTGTGCCCATGTCCAACCGTGATTGACGAGCCCATCGTGCCCGCGGCCGGCGTGGCGGGCGACGCCACACGACGCATGGCGGGTCGCTTGCCGCAAATGTTGCGGGCTGCCGCCGCTGAAGGCGCGCCTCGCGCGGGCGAAGCCGGTCGCCTCAGGCCGCCAGCCGGTGCGCGTAGTGCGGCCGTGCGCGGTCGTCGAGGATCGCGTAGAGCGACGCGAGGTTCTTCGGATCCGGGTTCAGCCACGCATCCACATGCTCGGGCCGGATCGGGATCACGCAGCGGTCGTGTCCGGCGGCTGCGATTTCCGCCGGCGGCTCGTCGGTGATGGCCGCAAACGACAGCAGATCGGGCTTGCCCGGTGCGCGCCAGCGCGCCCACAGGCAGGCCACCAGCATGTCCTGCTCCGGTTGCGGGCTGAACTCCAGCACCACGTTGTCGCCGTCGCGCTTGACATGCTCGTAGAAGCCGCTGATCACCATGATGCCGTGCGACAGGCCGAACAGCCCGCGCCAGAACTCGCCCTCGAGGTTGTCGCGCCGCGCGTTGTACGTGCCGGGGTACTTCGCATCCCAGTGCGGCGGCTTGCCCGGCGGACGGCATTGATAACGCATCGGCTTGACGACGCGCCGCCCGCCTTCCCAAACCATCACCGGCGCATAGTGACCCGGAAAGATGCGCAGATCGTCCTCGGTCAGCTCGCTGCTGCGCAGGCCGGCCAGCTTGCCGAGCAGCCACTGAACCTTCTCGGTGGCGATGCGCCGGCTCTCCAGCGCCGCCTTGGTGGGCTTTGCCGCCAGCGTGCGTTCGGCATCGGCCAGCCGCTTGCGCTGCTTGAACAGCTCCTGCTCGAACCGCGTGGCCTGCAACGCGCGGAACGCGTCGATGGCCTGCTTGGCCTGGCGCTCCTCGTCACCGTGCGGCGTGTCGAAGGCCGCCTCGACGCCCTTGGGGACGATGATCCGGGCCTCGGGGTCGTTCTGGCGCCGCAGGAACAGATCGACGAACTCGCGCAGGCTCGCCGTGGCGCCGAACAAACGCACGTAGCGGCGGTAGTCGGCCAGGATCCGAGCCGAATAACACACGAGCTTCTCCTGTCGCTGCAGCCGCATGCTAACGGCACCGGCCCCTTCAAGGCGCCGGCGGGTCACACCGCGAGCGCGGCCGCGCCGGCGAGCATCGCCAGCGCAAAACCCCACAGCACCGGCGTGCCGGTGGTCCTGCCGCCGCTGACCCACGCCATGACCGCCTTGACGGTCATGTTGCTCGCCGTGGTGACGCCGATCGCGGCCACGGCCACCGGCGTCGGCAGGCCGCCGGCACCCTCCAGGCGCGCCAGCGAGATCAGGCTGGCGTCGACATCGGCCATGCCCGACAGGGCGGCCAATGCATAGGTGCCCGGGTCGCCGATCCACTGCTGCGCGGCGGGCACGAGCACGGCCATGGCCGCCAGGAACATGCCGAAGCCCAACGCCGTGGACAGGTCGAACGGCGCCATGCGCTCCACCGCTTCGGCGTCGGCCTGCAGCGGCCGCGCGCGCCGCCACTGCACCGCCGCCGCCACGATCAGCACCGCAGCCGCAGCGCCCAGCGCAAAGGCCAGCTGGCGCAGCAGCAGCGGCTGAATCGAGGCGAGCAGGACGATCATGCGCAGGAACATGACGCCGCAGGCGCCGAGGATGCCCGCCGCCGCCGCGCCGGCCAGGCCGGGTTGCCGTCCGGAATGGCGCGCCAGCGCCAGCGTGGCCGCCGTCGACGACGCCAGGCCGCCGAGCAATCCGGTCCACAGCAGTCCGCGCTGCGCACCGGTGATGCGCATCGCGAGGTGGCCGCTCAGCGAAAGTCCCGCAATCAGCACCACGGCCCACCACAGCCGGTAGGGATTCAGCGCGTGATACGGCCCGTAGCCCTCGTCCGGCAGGACCGGCAGGATCACGACCGAGAGCACGAGCAGCTGCAGCGCCGCGCTCAGCTCGGTGTGCTCGATCTGGCGCAGCCAACCGTGCAACGTGGGCTTGAGGTTCAGCAGCACCGCGGCCACCACGGCCGCGGCCAGCGCCAGCGTGGGTGCGCCGCGTGCCGCGAGGATGCCCAGCGCATAGGTCAGCAGCATGGCGGCGGCCGACGTGATGCTCAGGTTGCCGGTGGAGCGCTGGCCTTCCAGGTACGACACCGCCAGCAGGATCGCCAGCGCGAAGAACCCGGCCGCCAGCAGCCACGCGCCGCCCTCGCCGGGCACCACGGCCAGCACGCCGCCGAGCAAGCCCGTCAGGGCAAACGTGCGCAGGCCGGCGATGCGACCGCCCTCCGGCGCATCGCGCTCGCGCCAGCCGCGCTCCACGCCGATCAGCAGGCCGATCGCGAGCGCGGCGCCGATTCCCTGGGCGGCTGCCAGGGTGTCAGCGTGCGAGCCCACCGCCGCTGCCCGTGGGCGCCGCATGGCGCTCGGCCCACTGCCTGGCCTTGGCGATCGCGATGCGGATCGCCAGGCCTTCGTCGAGGCCTTCTTCGAGCAAGGCGTTGGCGATGGCGATCGCCTTGTCGCGCACCCAAGGTGCAAGATGACGCATCGCAGGCGGGTAGCGCTCGGGAGTCCAGGGCATGCGGAAGTGTCCGCGCTCGCGTCGGCCTGTCGCATTGATGCATCGCAAAGGCGAAACCCGCGCAGCGGGTAGCTTGCGCACTCATGCGTGATTCGCTTGCAGTCTGCGCCGGGCAACAAGGAGCACAACGGCCATGAACCCGATCCAATCCATCCTGGTCCACGTGGACGCCGGGCCGCACAACGGCTCGCGCCTGAAGATCGCACGGACCTTGGGCGGTCAGCTCGGCGCCAGCGTCAGCGCCCTGTACGCGGTCACGCCCGCCGCCGCCGAGCTGTCGCTGGTGTTCACCGCGGGCCTGGCAAGCCCCGAGCGGCTGGACCTCGATGAATCCCGGCTTGCCGCTGCGCGCAAGCTGGTCGCCGACGCCTGCGCCGACCCCGGCGTGCAGATCGAGTGGCGCGAGGCCGGCGCGGCGCCCGAGCACGAATTCATGCGGCAGTCGCTCTATGCCGACCTGCTGGTGCTCGGCCAGCACCAGGGTGACCGGCAGCAGACCGGCGTGGCGCCGGACTTCGTCCAGACGGTGGTGATCGGCACCGGCAAGCCCGCGCTGGTGGTGCCCTGCGCCGAGCGGCACGGCGCGGATTTCGAGACCGTGCTGGTGGCCTGGAAAGAATCGCGCGTGAGTGCGCGGGCGTTGAGCGCCGCGATGCCGCTGCTGGCCAGGGCCGGCTCGGTGCACGTCGCGATCGACGACGCCATCGGCGACGAGCACCACGCGCTGCTGCAGCAGTTTCTGCGGCGCCACGACGTGGAGGCACGGTTCCATCGGCTGGCCAGCCCGGCACCGCAGGCCGGCGACGCGCTGCTGTCGATGGCCGCCGAGGTCGGCGCCGGCCTGATGGTGATGGGCTGTTATGGCCACTCGCGCGGGCGTGAACTGGTGCTGGGCGGCGCCACGCGCAGCGTGCTGCAAACGATGACCTTGCCGGTGCTCATGGCGCACTGACGCCACGCTCGGTGGACCTGAAGAACCACCGCTTCGTGATCTCGGTGGCCACGCCGTAAGCGCACACCAGAGCGAGCAGCGCGCCCCACACCGCGAGCGGCGGCGCGGTCAGGCCGAAAAGCGTGGCGCTCCAGGGCCAATGCGGCAACCCCAGCGCGATGGCGGCAACGGCCACGGTCAGACCGGCCAGCAGGCCGCTGGGCGCACTGCGCCACGCGGCCTCGCGGGTGCGCAGCACCAGCAGCACCACCAGCTCGGTGAGCAGCGACATCACGAACCACGCGCTGTGGAACAGCACGGCATCGGCATCAAACACCAGGCGCAGCAGCGCGAAGGCGGCCAGATCGAACGCCGAGCTGACCAGGCCGAACACGATCATGAAGCGGCGCACCTCGGCCATGTCCCAGCGCGGCACGCGCTCGATCGCCGCGGCGTCGACACGATCGGTGGAGATCGCCATCGACGGCACGTCCGACAGCAGGTTGTTCAGCAGGATCTGGGTCGCGGTGAGCGGCAGAAACGGCAGCAGCGGCGTCGCCAGCGCCATGCTGACCATGTTGCCGAAGTTGGCGCTGGTGGTGATGTAGATGTACTTCAGCGTGTTGGCGAAGGTGCGGCGCCCTTCCTCGAGCCCGCGGCGCAGCATGCCGAGATCGGGCCCGAGCAGCACGATGTCGGCGCTTTCGCGCGCCACGTCGGCCGCGCCGTGCACCGAGATGCCCACGTCGGCGGCGTGCAGCGCCGGCGCGTCGTTGATGCCGTCGCCGAGGTAGCCCACCGCATGGCCGGTGCGCTGCAACGCGCGCACGATGCGCTCCTTCTGCGCCGGATCGACCTCCACGAACAGATCGGTGCGCTCGGCCAGCGCCCACAGCGCCTCGTCGCGCATGGCATCGAGCGCCGCGCCCGTCAGCAGCGCCTGCGCATCGAGGCCCACCTCGCGCGCGAGATGCGCCGCCACGTGCCGGTTGTCGCCGGTGATCATCTTCACGCGCACGCCGCGCCCGGCCAATGCCGAGATGGCCTCGCGTGCGTCGGGCTTGGGCGGGTCGCTGAAGCACAGGAACCCGATCAGCGTGAGGCCGGACTCGTCCCCATGGCCCCAGCTCGCCTGCGCGGCCCGGTCGGCCACCGCCACCGCAAGCACGCGCACGCCGCGCTCGCCCTGCCCCTGCACGAAGGCCTGGAGCCGGCCGCGCCACGCGTCGTCGAGATCGTGCGCCTGGCCGCCGTCGCGCACCTGGGTGCAGGCGGCCAGGGTCTCGGCGCATGCACCTTTGCTGATCAGGCGGTGGCGCGTGGTGTCGGCCGCCGCGGCCAGCACGATCGTGAGACGGCGCCGCACGAAGTCGTACGGGATCTCGTCGACCTTGACCCATCCGTCGGTGGACAGTCCCGCGGCACGGCCGGCCTGCACCAGCGCGGCGTCGATCGGGTTGCGAATGCCGGTTTCGAACGCGGCATTGAGCCATGCAGCCTGCAGCGTTTCAGCCGACGGATGGCCACGCGCATCGAGCGCGCCATCGAGCGCCATCACGCCGAGCGTCAGCGTGCCGGTCTTGTCGGTGCACAAGGTGTCGATGCCGCCGAGGTCCTCGATGGCATCGAGCCGGCGCACCAGCACGCCGCCGCGCGCCAGGCGGCGTGCACCGCGCGCCAGCGACACGCTGACGATCGCCGGCAGCAGCTCGGGCGACAGGCCCACCGCCAGCGCGACCGCGAACAACGCCGAGTGGATGCCGGGCTGGCCGAACAGCTGGTTCACCAGCAGCACGCCGACCACCACGCCGACCATCACACGCAGCAGCAGGTCGCCGAAGCGGCGCACGCCGCGTTCGAACTGCGTCTGCTCGTCCGGTGCGGCGATGCGCGCCGCGATGCCGGCCATGGCGGTGGCACGCCCGGTGGATACGACGAGCACGGCGGCGGTGCCGCTGCGCACCGAGCTGCCGAGAAAGACCGCATTGGTGCGCGCGTTCAGCGCCGCGTCGGCAGGCACCGCCGCAGCCCGCTTCTCCACCGGCAGCGACTCGCCGGTCAGGCTCGACTGGTCCACCAGGAAATCGCGCGCCTGCAAGACCAGGCCGTCGGCCGGCACGAGGTTGCCTGCTGAGAGCTCGATCACATCGCCCGGCACCAGCAGGCTGGCGGCGCGGCGCAGCATGCCGTCGGGGCGCCGCACCTGCACCTCGATGGCAAGACGGCGGCGCAGCGCCTGCAGCGCATGGCCGGCGCGCAGCTCCTGCACGAAGCCGATGCCCGTGCCGATCGCGATGATCAGCAGGATGGTCAGCGCATCGATCCACTCGCCGACCCCGAGCGAGATCGCCGCCCCGGCCACCAGGATGAGCGTCAGCGGGCTCGCGAGCTGCCGACCGAGCAGTTGCCAACGCGTGGCGACGCGCACATCGACCATCGTGTTGGGGCCCACGGCCGCCAGCCGCCGCTGCGCCTCGCCGGCCGACAGCCCGCGCGGCTCGCTGCCGAGTGCGGCGAACAGCGCGGCTGCATCCTGGCTCCACCATGCGCCGGGTGCCCCCGGCGCCGCCGGACCGGTGCCGTCAATGCCCAAAGAGCCCGCCCGTCATGGTAGCGGTGCCGGGGTGCCGGCCAGCCGGCGCAGCAATGGCGTCCAGTCGGCGCGCGCCGCGCCGTCCGGCGCACTCGCGGCCGCGCTGCAGGAATGGACCGCCGCCCGCTCATCGGCCTGCAGCGGTTGCGCGCTGCGTAGCTGCTGCGCCAGCACCGCCTCGTCGGCATCGGACGGGTCGCCGCCGGCTGCGGCGCGCTGGCGAACGCGTTGGCGCAACAGCTCGGCATCGACGTCGAAGTCGAGGATGACGAAGGCGAGCCCGCGTCGTTCGGCCACCCGGCGTGCCGCCCGCCGTTGCGCGCGGTGGAGGAACGTGGCGTCCAGGATCACATGGAAACCGGCATCGAGCGCGAGCGCGGCGCAGCGGCGCAGCCGCGCGTAGACCGCAGCCGTCATCGTTGGCCGGTACAGCGCCGATCCGATGCCGGCGCCGCTGCGGTCCAGGGCCTGCAGCCCGGCAATGCGCTTGCGCTCAAGGTCGGCGCGCACGCGGATCGCGCCCAGCGCCTCGAGCAGCGATTGGGTCAGCGTCGACTTGCCGCTGCCCGACAGGCCGTGGGTGATCAGCAGCGCGGGTGCCGCCGCGCCGCTCGCCGAGCGGCTGAAGCGCAGCGCCAGCGCGAGGTTGCGCCGCGCCGCGGCGCGCTGCGCGTCGGCCTCGGCGGCCGACTGCGACGCACGCAGCAGCGCCACCTTGGCGCGCACCAGCGCGCGATAGACGATGTAGTAGCGCAGCAGCCTCAGGCCGTCGTAGTCGCCGCTCGCCTCGAGATAGCCGTTGACGAAACGATGCGCCAGTGTCGGCAGGCCGTGCGCGTGCAGGTCCATCGCCATGAAGGCCACTTCGCTGATGACGTCGATCCAGCGCAGCTCGTCGCTGAATTCGATACCGTCAAAGACAACCGCGCGGCCCTCGATCGACGTCACGTTGCCCAGGTGCAGATCGCCATGGCACTCGCGCACGCGACCGCGCGCCAGGCGCTGGGACATCACCGAACGCAGGCGGGCGAACGCGCTGGCCTCGTCGGCGCGCAGCTCCGAGAGCATTGGCCGCTCGTCGGCGCCGGCCATCGCGCGCTCGAGATCGTCGAGCGTCTCCAGCATCGCCGCGCGCACGCGCATCGGCGCGGCGAACGCGGCGCCGCGGGGTGCGACCGCTGCGCCGTCGTGAAAGCGCGCCACGATGCGCACCAGCTCGTCGACCTGCGACGGCTGCAGCGCACCGTCCGCCGCCAGCCGGTCCCACAGGCCTTCCTGCGCAAAGGCGCGCATGTGCACCGCACAGTCGATGTCGGCGCCGCTGCCGTCGAGCTCGGGCGCGTCGACCGCGCCGGTGATGCGCACGGCGCCGAGGTACAGGTCGGCGGCCAGCCGCCGGTTCAGGCGCAGCTCCTCGTCGCAGGCGCGCCGGCGCCGGGCCAGCGTGGACTGGTCCAGAAAATGGGTCTTCAGCGCCTTCTTGATCTTGTAGGCGTCGCGGCCGCACACCAGCACGAACGAGATGTGCGTTTCGATCAGCGCAACCGGGCCGCCGTGCCGCTCGCGCAGGCGCTCGCGCAGGGCGCGCACCATGCGCGTCTGGCCCTCGAGGTCGAGCTCGGCGCGCCCGCTTGCGGCCGAGGGCATCGACTCCTGCGTCACCGGACTCATCGGTGCAGGCTATCGGCACACCTTGCGTCCGGCGTTGCGCAAGCGCAAACCCACCACAGGCAGCAGGGCCGCTGCGCGCCGGCGTCGACCGAAGGCGAGGGTCGCCGCCCATTGCGCCAACGCAATGTCGCCCACCGGCCCGCACCCTAAGGTTCACCGATGAACAAGACTCCGAACAAGAGCATGAGGCAAAGCCTGCTCGCGCAACGGTCGATGCGAACCGGCGAGACCGGCACCGGGACCGAGCCACCCGCGCAGGAACGCGGCGCACCGGCACCTGTCGTGCCGGACCCGGGCGCACCGGCCGGCGGACGCGCCGGCGCCGCGCGTCCGCTCGACGCCGGCGCGCTGTGCGCGCGCTGCGATCCGGCGCAGTTCCACTTCGAGACCACCGCCACGCTGCCCGAACCGCGCGCGGCGTTCGGACAGGCGCGTGCCGTCGATGCGGTGGATCGGGCGCTCGCGATCGCCGGCCGCGGCTTCAACGTCTTCGTGCTCGGCGAGCCCGGCAGCAGCCGCCACGCCACCGTGCGACGCCTGCTGCAGGCCCACGCGGCCGCCCGGCCGGCGCCGGCGGACTGGTGCTACGTCAACAACTTCGCCGATGCCAACAAGCCGCGCGTGTTGAGCCTGCCCGCCGGCGAGGGCATCCGCCTGCATGCCGCGATGGAGCGTTTTGTCGCCGAGCTCGGCAAGGCGATCGCGGCCGCGCTCGACAGCGACGAGTACCGCTTGCGCATCGAGGCGATCCAGAAGGAGTTCAAGCAGCAGGAGGAGCGCGCGCTCGAGGAGCTGGGCGACAGCGCCGCGCAACAGGGCGTGGCGCTGCTGCGCACGCCGGCCGGCTTCGCGTTCGCGCCGCTGAAGGACGGACAGCCGCTCGATCCGGCGCAGTTCGACAAGCTGCCGCAAGCCGAGCGCGATCGCATCGCGGCCACCGTGCAGAGCCTGCGCGAGCGGCTCGATCGCATCTCGCACGAGCTGCCGCGGGTGCGCCGCGAGATGCAGCAGCGCGTGCGCGACGCAACGCGCGAGACCATGGCCCTGGCGGTCGGGCACCTGATCGAGGAGCTCAAGGAGCGCTTCGCGGCGCTGCCCCAGGTGCAGGCGTTCCTCGACGAGGTGCTGGCCGACGTGACGGAAGCCGGCGCGCAACTGCACGAACAGAAGGACGTCGACGACGAGGCCTTCGGCGGGCTGGCCGGCACCGTCTCGGTGGGCCGCTACCGCGTGAACCTGCTGGTGGGCCACGGGCCGCAGGACCATGCGCCGATCGTGGAGCCGGACAACCCGACCCACGCCAACCTGGCCGGCCGGGTCGACCAGTTCGCGCACATGGGGACGCTGCTGACCAACTTCATGCTCGTCAAGCCGGGTGCGCTACACCTGGCCAACGGCGGCTACTTGATGCTCGATGCGGTCAAGGTCATCGCCCAGCCCTACGCCTGGGAAGGCCTCAAGCGCGCGCTGAGCTCGGGCCGGCTTTGCATCGAGTCGCTCGCGCAACTGATGGGCTGGATGAGCACCGTGCCGCTGGAGCCCGAGCCGATCCCGCTGTCGGTCAAGGTGGTGCTGTTCGGCGAACGGCTGCACTACTACCTGCTGCAGGATCTCGACCCCGAGTTCGACGAGTTGTTCAAGGTGGCGGCCGACTTCGAAGATGACGTGCCGCGCGACGAGCCCGGGGTGGCGCAGTTCGCGCTGCTCCTCGGCTCGCTGGCGCGCGAGCGTGCGATCCGGCCGCTCGATCGCGGCGCGGTGGCCCGTCTGGTGGAACACGCCTCGCGCATGGCCGGCGATGCGCACAAGCTGTCGACGCGCGTGCGCGAGCTGGCCGACGTGCTGTCCGAGGCCGACCACGAGGCCGCGCGCAGCGGGCTCGCGGTGATCGCACGCGAGCACGTCGCGCAGGCGCTGGCGGCACGCATCCGCCGCGCCGACCGGCTGCGTGGCTCGATGCTAGAGGCGGTGCAGCGCGAGACGCTGCTCATCGCCAGCAGCGGGTCGCACGCGGGCCAGATCAATGGCCTGGCGGTGCACGAGCTCGGGGGCTTCCGCTTCGGGCACCCGGTGCGCATCACGGCCACCGCGCGTGTCGGCGAAGGCGACCTGGTCGACATCGAGCGCGAATCCACGCTCGGCAAGCCGATCCACTCCAAGGGCGTGATGATCCTGGCCTCGTTCCTCGGCGCGCGCTTTGCGCAGCACACGCCGCTGTCGCTGTCGGCCAGCCTGGTGTTCGAGCAGTCCTACGGTGCGGTGGAAGGCGACAGCGCCTCGCTGGCCGAGCTGTGCGCATTGTTGTCGGCACTGGCCGGCGTGCCGATCGATCAGTCGCTGGCGGTCACCGGTTCGGTCAACCAGCACGGGCAGGTGCAGGCGGTGGGCGGCATCAACGAGAAGATCGAGGGATTCTTCGACGTCTGCAGCGCGCGCGGCCTCGACGGCCACCAGGGCGTGCTGATCCCCGCGGCCAACGCCCAGCACCTGATGCTGCGCGACGACGTGGTCGAGGCCGCGGCGCAAGGCCGCTTCCACGTGATCGCGGTCGACCACGTCGACACCGCGATCGAGGTGCTGACCGGCGTGCCGGCGCAGGAGCCCGACGGCAAGGGCGCGTTGCCCGAGCGCACGATCAACCGCCTGGTGGCCGCACGGCTCGAGCAGATGTCGCGTGCGCGCCAGGCGCACGGTCTGGCGCACGGCGCGCGCGAGCCGCTGCGCCGGGCCCGCCACGTGCCGCTGCCGGCGAGCGCCGGCCGGCACGCGCAGAAACCGTAGCGCGCCGCGCGGTCGGCGTCACATCGTGCGCGCCAGCAGCGGCCGCAGCGCCGACAGCGGGCGCGCGTTCAGCACGTCGCCGCGGCGCAGCCAACCGCGCCGTGCCTGGTCGACGCCGTGCCGCTGGTTGCCGAGGTCGAGCACACTGTGCGCGTCGGTGCTGATGCAGACCAGCACGCCCTCGTCACGCGCCAGCCGGCACGCCGAGTCGTCGAGGTCGAGCCGGGACGGATGGGCGTTCAGCTCGAGAAAGCAGCCGCGCTCGCGCGCATGGCGCACCACGCGCGGCCAGTCGAAGACGCAGCCCGCGCGCTCCTCGATCAGCCGGCCGGTGGGATGCGCCAGCACCGAGAAGTGCGGATGGTCCATCGCCTTGAGCAGGCGCGTGGTCTGGCGCTCGCTCGACAGATCGAAGTGCTGGTGCACGGCGCCCACCACGAGGTCGAGCCGGGCCAGCACGGCGTCGGGCAGGTCGAGCCGCCCATCCTCGAGGATGTCGACCTCGATGCCCTTGAGCACCCTGAAGCCGCGCAAGCGCTGGTTGAGACGGTCGATGCGGTCCATCTGCTGCGCCAGGCGCCTGGCATCGAGGCCATGCGTCACGGCCAGCCGCTGCGAATGGTCGGTGACCGCGAGGTATTCCAGGCCGCGCGCACGCGCCGCGGCCACCAGTGCATCGAGGTCGTCGCGTCCGTCGCTGTCGCGGGTGTGTGCGTGCAGGTCGCCGCGCAGATCGCCGAGCTCGATCAGCCGCGGCAGCTGGCCGCGCTGGGCCGCCTCGATCTCGCCGCGGTCCTCGCGCAGCTCCGGCGCGATCGGCTTCAGATCGAGCGCGGCGTAGACCGATGCCTCGTCGCGCCCGGCCACCTGCGCGTCGCCGCGGAACACGCCGTATTCGTTGAGCTTGAGGCCGCGCTGCTGCGCCAGCCGGCGCAACGCGATGTTGTGCGGCTTCGATCCGGTGAAGTACAGCCACGCCGCGCCGAAGCTCTCGCGCGCGACCACGCGCAGGTCCACCTGCAGGCCGTTGGCGAGCACGACGCTGGCGCGCGTGTCGCCGGCCGCGAGCACCTTGTCGACCTCGGCAAAGTGCACAAACGCCTGGATCACGTCGGCGCCGGCCGACGATTGCGCCAGCAGGTCGAGGTCGCCGATGCTGTCGCGCCGCCGGCGCAGGCTGCCCGCCGCCTCCGCCCGTTCGACGCCGCGCACCTCCCGCAGGCGCGCCAGCAGCGACTGCGCGACCTCGTCGGCCACCGGCAGGCGGACCCGCGCCGGGCGCTCCGGATGCGGCTTCGTGGCCTCGAGGATCTCCTGCTCCAGGCGCTCGCCGAAGCCGCGCACACCGTGCACACGCCCCGCCTCGGCCGCCGCATGCAACTGCTCGATGGTCTCGACGCCGAGCTCGTCGTGCAACGTGCGCACGCGCTCCGGCCCCAGATGGGGCAGCCTCATCAGCGTGGCCAGGCGCGGCGAAACCTCGGCGCGCAACTGCTCCAGCAGCGCGCAGCGGCCGGTGCGCACGATCTCGGCGATCTTGGCCGCCAGGTCGCTGCCGATGCCGGGCAAGGCGTCGAGATCGTCGCCGTGCGCGACCATCGTGGCCAGGCTGCGGTCGAGATCGCCCACCGTCTGGGCGGCGCGCCGGTACGCGCGCACGCGAAACGGGTTCGCCCGCTGCAGCTCCAGCAGATCGGCGATCTCGTCGAAGACGCGGGCGATGTCGGCGTTGTAGGCGGGCACGCGCCATCGTGGCCGGCCGGCGGCGGCACGCGCTTGCGTGCGATCAAACCGCAGGGGTTCGCCGCCCCGGGTGCCGGCGCGCGGCCTGCGGACGGGCAGCGCCGGCTTGATTTCGATCATCTCCACCGAGGCGCCCGGGCGCAAACATCACGCGCCGCACCGGGAGACCCGCGATGAAGATCCTGACCCTCTATGCGCACCACAACCCGCGCTCGTTCTGCCATGCACTGCTGGAGCACTTCGATGCAGGTCTGCGCGAGGGTGGCCACGACAACGAGATCGTCGACCTGCACGCGATCGGCTTCGATCCGGTGTTGAGGGGCCGCGACGCGCCGAACTGGATCGACGACTCGGTGCCCGACGACGTGCTGCGCCACATGAACCTGCCGGAGTCGCTGTTCGAAGCCGCCCGCGGTCCGCTGCAGCACCTGCGCATCAAGCGCTGGGTGGGCGAACTCGACCCGCGCGCCATCGTGCGCAAGCTGCATGCACGCGGCGGGCCGCGCGACGTGGCGATCCAGCAGCAGAAGGTGGCCGCGGCCGATGCGCTGGCGTTCGTCGCGCCGCTGTACTTCGTCGGCCTGCCGGCGATCCTGAAGGGCTGGATCGAGCGCGTCTTCACGCTCGGCTTCGCCTTCAAACTGTCACCCGAGGCCTGGCGCGGCGACCTCGAAGGTCGCCGGCCGCTGCTGCGCCATCGCAAGGCGCTGCTGATGACGCCGACGCTGTTCGACGAGGCTTCGTACGCCACTGGGCTGGGCGATGCGATCGGCCGCCTGGTCGACGACTTCGCGCTGCATATGCCGGGCATCGAGCAGGTGCAGCACGAGTACTTCTATGCGGTGCACGGTGCCGATGTGCGCACACGGCTCGATTACCTGCGCCGGGCCGAGTCGTTGGGCCGGCACTTCGCCGACTCGATCGCGCCGGTCACGACGCACCGGCCCGCCCTGTTCTCGCCCGACCCTGGAGAGCGCGCGTGAGGCGTGCCCGGCAGGCGTCGTGCTGAGCGCTGCTGCACGGCGGCCGGCCGCCCCCACGACGGCGCGCAGCCTGGCGCCGGTGGCCGTGCGGCTCGGCTTGCGGCCGGCCAGCTGCGCGGTTGACATGGCGCAACCGTGCGCCGCGATGCGCGGTTGATGCTGGTGGCTGCGCAACAGGAGCGATGATGTTCGAGCACAAACTGACCGCTGGCGATATCTGCACCCGCATCGTGTCGGTGGCCTACCCCGAGCTGTCGATCGACGAGGCCGCGCGCGTGATGCGCGACCAGCGCGTCGGCAGCCTGGTCGTCGTGCAGGAGCGCAGCACCACCGATCGCCACGTGGTCGGCGTGCTGACCGATCGCGACATCGTCACCGCGGTGGTCGCGACACAGAAGGACCCCCAGACGCTGAGGGTCGCCGACGTGATGAGCGCGAGCGTCGTGACCGCACGCGAAAGCGACTCGGTGCTCGACGTGCTGGCCACGATGCAGCGCAAGGGCGTGCGCCGCGTGCCGGTGGTCGACGAGCTCCACCGTCTCGTCGGCGTGGTCGCGATCGACGATGTGCTGACGGTCGTCGCCGAGGCCATGGGCGCGCTGGCCAACGCGGTGGGGGCGGCGCAGCGTCACGAACGGTCGATATCGGGCACGCCGCTCGGCGCTTGAGCCGACAGCCCCGCGTCGGTCACAGGCGATCGATGCGTCGCGGGCGCGCCAAGGCGCCGCTTCAGAGCGCGCGGGCCACCAGCACGTTGTGCGGATCGTCGGGATCGCGCCGCACGCTGAAACCCAGCTGGCGCATGAACTTCAGCATCCTGCGGTTGTTGGCCAGCACCGTGCCTTCCATGCGCTTGAGGCCGCGCTGCCGAGCGACCTCGAGCAGCGTCTGCATCAGGCGTCCGGCCAGGCCCGAGCCTTGGCACGCATCATCGACGGCCACGGCGAACTCGCAGCCCGTGCCCGCGGCGTCGACCACGTAGCGCGCCGCACCGAGCAGGACCTCCTTGTCGTCGCGGCGTGCCGTGGCCGCCAGCGCCACGTGGTGGACCGCGTCCACATCGGTCAGCGACTCCAGAAGGGGCTGCGGCAGCTCGCGCATCGTGGCCATGAATCGCATGTAGCGCGACTCGGCCGACAGGCGGCGCACGAAAGCCGCCTCCAACGCCGCGTCGTCGGCGCGGATGGGTCGCACCGTGACGCGCGTGCCATCGGCGAGATCGAAGGCATGGGGCAGCGCCGTCCATGCATCGGCGCGTGCCTGCGCGGGCTCGACAGGCTTGGCGAGCCGCAGCGCCAGATAGCCGACGATCGCGTCCAGCGTCGTCAGCTGGCCCGCATCGCATGCCGGGATGTCGACCTGCAGCCGCTCCTGCAGGCCCGACAGCACGTTGATCCAGTCCATCGAGTCGAGCTCCACTTGCTGTCGCAACGGGCGCGCGGGCTCGATCCGTTCGCGCTCGAAGTCCGGCGCGATCGATGCAATGACGTCGGACACGACCTTGCGAATCTCGTCGGTGCTCATCGCATGGCCGGGCGGCGCGGCCGCGGCGGCGTGGGTCGAGCCCGGGCAGACCGGCGGTTCGGCGCGATTCACGGTCGCGAGTCTCGCATCGCTCGTGGGCTCCAGGACTTGCGGCGGCTCATGCCGCTCGCGCCGCGCGCTCGTTCGATTGAGATGCGTCAACGCGGGTTTCGAGCGCCCAGGTTCAATCACCATCCATGGGCGAGGCGCACAAGGAACACGTCTTCAACGGCCGGCTGGTGATGATCGGCTTCGGCTGCATCGGACAGGGCACCTTGCCCCTGCTGCTGCGCCACATCGCGATGCGGCCCGAGCAGGTCCTGATCATCAAGCCGCACGACAGCGACCTGGAGGCGGCGCACCAAGCCGGCGTGCAGACCCTGGTGACGGCGCTGGACGCCGACAACCTGCGGCAGGTGCTGGCGCCGCGCCTGGAACCGGGCGACTTCGTGCTGAACCTGTCGGTCGACGTCAGCAGCCTGGCGCTGATCGCGCTGGCGCGCGAACGCGGCGCGCTGTACCTCGACACCTGCATCGAACCCTGGGCCGGCGGCTACCTCGACGCCTCGCTCACGCCGGCGCAGCGCACCAACTACGCGCTGCGCGAGGCGGCCTTGGCGCTGCGCAGCCCGTCCGGCGACGCGCCCACCGCGGTGCTGACCCACGGCGCCAACCCGGGCCTGGTCTCTTACTTCGTCAAGCAGGCGCTGATCGACATCGCCGTGGCCGCGGGTGGGGAGCGACGGGCGCCGCGCAGCCGCGAGGGCTGGGCCCGCCTGGCGCAATCGCTCGGCGTGCGCGTGATCCACGTCGCCGAGCGCGACTCGCAGGTGGGCGCGCAGCGCAAGCGCGCCGGCGAGTTCGTCAACACCTGGTCGGTCGAAGGCTTCGTCGACGAGGGCACGCAGCCGGCCGAGCTCGGATGGGGCAGCCACGAACGGCACTTTCCCACCGACGGCTCGCGCCACTCGGAAGGCTCGCTGGCCGCGATCTACCTGAACCGGCCCGGCGCCGCCACGCGCGTGCGGACCTGGACCCCGCTGGCCGGCGCGCAACAAGGCTTCCTGGTCACGCACACCGAATCGATCGCGATCGCCGATTACCTGACGCTCGGCGATCGGGCCCGCCCGCACTACCGGCCCACGGTGCACTATGCGTATCACCCGTGCGACGACGCCGTGCTCTCGCTGCACGAGCTGGCGGGACGCAACTGGCGCAAGCAGAGCCGCAACCGCGTGCTGAAGGACGACATCGTCTCGGGCATCGACGAGCTCGGCGTGCTGCTGATGGGCCACGCGCGCGGCGCCTACTGGTATGGCTCGCGCTTGAGCATCGAGCAGGCACGCGGGCTGTGCCCGCACAACAGCGCCACCAGCCTGCAGGTGGCCGCGGCGGTGATGGCCGGCGTGGTGTGGGCGATGAAGAACCCCACGCGCGACATCGTCGAGCCCGACGACCTGCCGCACGACGAGATGCTGCGCCTGTGCCGCCCTTACCTCGGCGACGTGGTGGGCGTGTTCAGCGACTGGACGCCGTTGAGCGGGCGCGACTGGCTGTTCACCGAAGATCTCGATCGCGACGACCCGTGGCAGTTCAAGAACTTCCGCGTCACGTAGCGCGTGGCGCAGCTCACCACGCCAGCGCGTCGCGCAACCGATACCAGGCCAGGCCCAGCCGCAGCGCCGGTGCGCGCAACCAACGGCCGCCGGGAAACACACGGTGCTTCAAGCGCGCGAACACATCGAAACGCGACGCGTCGCCCGCCATCGCCTCGGCCACGATGCGTCCCGCGATGCCGGTCAGCGCCAGGCCATGACCGGAGAAGCCCTGCAGGTAGTACACGTTGGGGCTGTGCGAACTGGCCGGCAGACGACCGAAGTCGGGAGCCCGGTTCAGCGTCACGTCGACCACGCCGCCCCACACGTGCTCGAAGCGCACCTGCGCCAGCTGCGGGAACACCAGCAGCATGCGCTGGCGCATCGCCGCGGCCACATCGGACGGACGAGACGCACGGTGGCTTTCGCCGCCGCCGAACAGCAGCCGGTGGTCGTTCGAGACACGAAAGTAGTCGAGCACGAAGTTGTTGTCCGACACCGCCGAGCCCGACGGGATCAGCGACACCGCGAGCGGCTCGGGCAGCGGCTCGGTCGCGGCGATGAAGGTCTCGATCGGCATGATGCGCCCCTCGAGTCGCGGCGCGACGCCCTGCAGATAGGCGTTGCCGGCCAGCAGCACCTGGCGCGCGCTCAACACGCCCTGCGGCGTGAGCAGCTTTGGTCTTGCGCCGGCCACCAGCGCGTTGACGCGCGTGTCTTCGTGGATCTGCACGCCCAGCGATGCCGCGCCGCGTGCCAGGCCGCGTGCGTACTTCAATGGATGCAGGTGGCCGGAGCGCGCATCGTGCAGCGCGCTGTGGAAGCGCCGGCTGGCGATCCAGCGGCCGATCTCATCGGGCCCGATGCGCCGCAACGGGTAGTCATAGTGGGTGGCAAGCCGATCGGCCAGCGCCTGCAGCATGCGGGCTCGGCGCGCGTGCACCGCCGGCATCAGGTAACCGCTTCGCCACTCGGCATCGATGGCGAAGCGCCGGCAGCGCGCGTGGATGATGTCGAGCCCTTCGAGCGTGGCGGCCCACACGCGGCGCGCTTCGTCGAGCCCCAGCTGACGCTCGATCTCCAGCGGATCGCAGCCGACGCCGTGGATCGCCTGGCCGCCGTTGCGACCACTGGCGCCCCAACCGACCTGGCGCGCCTCCAGCACGCGCACATCGAACCCCCGGTCCGCCAGCTCGATCGCGGCCGACAAGCCGGCCAGGCCGGCGCCGACGATGGCCACGTCGCAGTGGGCCGACCCCTGGAGCCGTGGGAACGATGCCTGCCGCGGCGACGTCGCCGCATAGTACGAATCACGGGCGAGATCGTGGTCGGAATCCAGCAGGCTCAAGACAGAGGGTCATCGTCGGACACGGCGGGATCGTGTCACGGCGTTCGAGCCGGCGCTCTTGCGCAAGGTCAAATCGGCCGCACGAATCTTCCCATCCACTGCGGCATCGAAGAAAAAGTTCGAGAGCCAGAGGACGTTCAATGGAGTTCAGGGACTACTACGCCACGCTCGGCGTCGAGCGCACGGCCTCGTCGGACGAGATCAAGCGCGCCTACCGCAAGCTGGCGCGCAAGTACCACCCCGACGTCAGCAAGGAGCCCGATGCCGAGGCGCGCTTCAAGGAGGTGGCCGAGGCGCACGAGGTGCTCAGCGACCCCGAGAAACGCGCCGCCTATGACGACGTGGGCCAGCGCTACGGTCAACGCGGTGAGTTCCATCCGCCGCCCGGCTGGGACGGTGGCGGGTTCGAGTTCAGCGGTCGTGATGCAGGCCCTGGCGCCGACATGGACTTCAGCGACTTCTTCGAGTCGCTGTTCGGCCACCGCATGGGCGGCGGCCCGGCGCGCGGCATGCCGCGCACCGGCGGCGACCGCCACGCGAGGATCGTGATCGACCTGCAGGATGCCTACCGCGGCGCACGCAAGACCCTGACGCTGCGCATGCCGGTGGTCGACGCGCAGGGCCGCGTCTCGCTGCGCGAGCGCCAGCTCGACGTGCGGATCCCCGCCGGCGTGCGCGAAGGCCAGCACCTGCGCCTGTCGGGCCAAGGCAGCCCGGGCGTTGGCGGCACGCCCGCGGGCGACCTGTACCTCGAGATCGGATTTCAGCCGCATCCGCACTTTCGCGTCGACGGCCGCGACGTGTACATGGACCTGCCGGTCGCCCCGTGGGAGGCCGCGCTCGGCGCCACCGTGGTCGCGCCGACGCCCGACGGCAGCGTGCAGATCACGGTTCCCGCGGGCTCGGGTGCGGGCCGCAAGCTCAGGCTGAAGGGCAAGGGGCTGCCGGGCACGCCGCCGGGTGATCTGTATGCCGTGCTAGCGATCGCGGCGCCACCCGCCGACACCCCCGCGGCGGCGCAGGCCTATGCGGCGCTGGCGCACGCCTTTCCCCACTTCAATCCGCGTCGCGAACTCGAGGGTTGACCATGACCGACACCGAGAGAACCGTCATCGAAGCCGTCGTCGTCGAGCATGACCTGCGGTTCACCCTGGCCGATCTGTGCCGGGCCTGCGCGGTAGAGCCCTCGTTCATCGCCGCGCTGGTCGACGAAGGGTTGCTGAGCCCCACCGGCAGCGGCCCGGACGACTGGCAGTTCGAGGGCACGGCGCTGGTCCGTGCGCGCACCGCCTGGCGGCTGAGGCGCGACCTCCAGCTCGGTGTCGATGCGATGGCGCTCGTCCTGGAGCTGCTCGACGAGATCGATGCGCTCAAGACCCGCTTGCGCCGCGCCGGCTTGCAGTGACGGCCCTGCCCGGCCGCAAGCGCCGCGCGCAACGGCCTCACTTGCGCCACCTCAATGCCGTCACGGCGCAGCGCGCTCCAATGGACGCCATTGGATGTGGGGAACTGCCATGATGATTCAGCAGCAAGTCCTGATCGGCCCTCACGCGTTGGGTGGTGATCTGGTCGTACCGGCCGCGCCGCGCGGATTGGTGGTGTTCGCACACGGCAGCGGCAGCAGCCGCCACAGCGTGCGCAACCGCTACGTGGCCGAGGTGCTGCACACGCGCCGCCTCGGCACGCTGCTGTTTGATCTGCTGACCGAGAACGAGGCGCACGACGCCGCCAACGTTTTCGACATCGGATTGCTGACGCGTCGCCTGCTGCAGGCCATGGCCTGGGCGCGCGAGCATCCTCGATTGACCGGTTTGCGCCTGGGCTTGTTCGGCGCCAGCACCGGCGCCGCCGCGGCGCTGGTGGCGGCGGCGGAGCGCCCGCAGGACGTCTCGGCCGTGGTGTCGCGCGGCGGGCGTCCCGATCTGGCCGGCGACGCGGTGCTGCAGCAGGTGAAAGCGCCGACGCTGCTGCTGGTCGGTGCGCTCGACGCGCAGGTGCTGGCGCTCAATCGCGCCGCGCAGCGCCTGCTGCACTGCCCCAGCCGGCTCGAGGTGGTGCCGCGCGCCACGCACCTGTTCGAGGAAGCCGGCGCGCTGCAGCAGGTGGCCTTCTCGGCCGGCGAATGGTTCAACCAGCACTTGGCCGAGGTGACGCCATGACGATGCGCTTTGCCGACCGGCGCGACGCCGGCCGCAGGCTCGCGCACGCGGTGCTCGCCCTCAAGCCGGTGGATCCGGTGGTGCTGGCGCTGCCGCGCGGCGGTGTGCCGGTGGCGGTGGAGGTGGCGCACGCGCTCGGCGCGCCGCTTGACCTGCTGCTGGTGCGCAAGATCGGCGCGCCCGACCAGCGCGAGCTGGCCGTGGCCGCCATCGCCGAAGGACCCGGCGGCCTGGTGCTCGATGAAGAGACCATGGCCATCACCGGCACGCCGCAAGCCTATGTCGAACGCGAGGCGCAGCGCGAGCGTGCCGAGCTCGCGCGACGCCGCACGGCCTACCTGGGTGGTCGCGCAGCGATGGCGGTGGAGGGCAAGACCGCGGTGGTGGTCGACGACGGCATCGCCACCGGCACCACGGTGCGTGCGGCGCTGCAGGCGCTGCGCGCGCGCCGCCCGGCCCGCGTGGTGCTGGCCGTGCCAGTGGCACCGACGCGCGCACTGCTCGAGATCGATCCGCTGGTCGACGATCTCGTGTGCCTGTCGGAACCGCCGGCGTTCTACGCCGTCGGTGCGCACTACGACGACTTCCGCCAGGTGTCCGACGATGAAGTGATCGCGGCGCTCGCTGCGGCGGCTGCGGCACCGGCCTCGCGCGAGCGCTCGGCCTGATCGTCGATGGCGCAGCACGCGCCGTGCCCGCCGATGCCGGACAGCGCGGCCTGCGTGCGCTTTCTCGGCACGGCACAGGCCCATGTATACGCCGGCCCGCCGGTGGACACCGTGCAGACGATCGAAACCCACATGTCGTGGGTGTTCCTGGCGGGCACGCAGGCGCTGAAGCTGAAGAAGCCGGTGCGCTACCCGTTCCTCGACTTCTCGACCCCGGCGGCGCGCGAAGCGGCGTGCCGCGAGGAGGTGCGCCTCAATGCACGCCTGGCACCCGGCATCTACCGCGGCCTGATGGTGCTGCAATGGCGCGCCGGCGCCTTGAGCTTGGTGCCCGAGGCGCAAGCCGATCCGCAGGCCGCGACGCTCGACTGGCTGGTGTGGATGCATCGGCTGCCGGCCGGGCGCATGCTCGATCGCGTGATCGCCGGCGGCGCGCTGCAGGCGCGCGAGATCGACGCGGTTGCCGACCTGCTGTCAACGTTCTATCGTGGCGCCACGGTGGTGGCGATCGACGGCGCCGAGTACACGCTGCGCTTCCAGCGCGAGCAGGCGATCAGCCGCGAGGTGCTGCTGCGGCCGCAGTTCCGCATCGACGGCGCCACCGAGGCGCTGGACCGGCTCGACGCCGCGCTGCAGCGCCATGCCGGGCTGCTGGCGCAGCGCGCGCGCGCCGGCCGCATCGTCGATGGGCACGGCGATCTGCGGCCCGAGCACATCTGTCTGTTGCAGCCGCCGGTGGTGTTCGACTGCCTGGAGTTCAACGCCAGGCTGCGCCAGGTGGACCCGCTCGACGAGCTGGCTTTCCTCGCACTCGAGTGCACGCTCGCCGGGGCGCCCTGCGTCGTGCGGCATCTGCTCGATCGCTGTGCCACGGCGCTGCACGACGATGCGGCGCCGAGCGCGCTGTGGCAGCTCTACACCGCCTATCGCGCCTTGCTGCGCGCCCGGCTCGCGATGGCGCATCTGCTCGATCCGCAACCGCGCACGCCGCAGCGCTGGGCGCCGCTGGCGCAGCGTTATGTCGGCCACGCGCTGCAGGCGCTGCAGGAGCTCGCGTAGCCCGCCCTTGAATGCCGGCGATCTGCTGGTGATCGCGCCATACCGCACGAGTGGCGCCATGCACTGCACTTCAAGGCACGGCGCCGGCGCCGAAAATCCATGGACGGCGTCAGTCCCGAAAGCCCCGATGTTCACGCGCAGTACCCTCAAGTGGCCGGCAACCGCCGCATGTGCGATGGCACCGGCCGGGCTGCTGCTGGCGGCGCTGGGCGGCGGCCATGCGCTCGTGATCGGCATCCTCGCGTTGGCCACCGGTGCTGCCGGCATCCTGCTGCGAAGCCACCTGCTGCGCGAGTGGGATGCCATGCAGGCGGAACAGAAAGCCGAGCACCTGCGCTTCGAAACCGCCATCAACAACATCTCGCAAGGCCTGTGCTTCTTCGACGGACAGCGTCGCCTGATCGTCTGCAACAACCGCTATGCAACGATGTACGGCCTGACGCCTGAGCTGGTGCGCCGCGGCACCACGCTGGCCCAGATCCTCGATCACCGGTTCAGCACCGGTGCCATGCCGGCCATCGCGCGTGACGAATACGTCGCCTGGCGCGAAGGCATCGCTGCGGCCAACCAGCGCTCCGACACCGTGGTCACGCTGCGCGACGGCCGCGTGTTCGAGATTCACCACGAGCCGATGCCCGACGGAGGGTGGGTGGCCACGCATGCCGACATCACCGAGCACCGGCGGGTCCAGGCCGAGATCGAGCGCCTGGCGCGCAGCGACGCACTGACGTCACTGCCCAACCGGCTGCATTTTCGAGAGCGGCTCAACGAAGCATTGCCGACGGCCAGCGCCACCGCACCGGTGGCCGTGTTGTGCGTGGACCTGGACCGCTTCAAAGCCGTGAACGATGGGCTCGGCCACCCGGTGGGCGACGAGCTGTTGCGCGCAGCGGGTCAGCGGCTTCGCCAGTGCATCCGCGAGGGCGACCTGGTGGCACGCCTTGGCGGTGACGAGTTCGCCATCATCCAGACCGGGGCGCCCCAGCCGGCTGCGGCGCAAGCGACAGCCGACCGCTTGATCGCGTCGATCGGTGCGCCGTTCGTGCTGCAGGGCCACTCCCTGCAGGTGGGCGCGAGCGTGGGCGTTGCCATCATCGACGATCCGACGACCAGCGCCGACGACACGCTGAAACGCGCCGACCTCGCGCTGTACGACGCCAAGGCCCGCGGTCGGGGCTGCGTCAGCCTGTATCGCGACCCCATGGCGGACCAGGCGCGCGAACGACAGGCGGCGCGATCCACGTGCGTGGCACTGGAGGGCGCGCCGGGCTCGGGCTGATTCGCCGCGAATCCGGGCCGGCACCGACGCCGGTCTGTGCCGGTGAAGGCGAGAGCACAGCGACTGCCGACTGCTCGGCCGAACGGGCCATGTCTCCGCACTCAGTGCGCGCCGCCGGCCTCGGCCGGCGTGCCGCCGGCAACCTTGGGCTGCGCCAGCCACACGAGCCCGACCAGTGCCAGGAACAGCAGCGCCGACAGATAGAACAGGTCGGTTGCCGCCATCGTGTAGGCCTGCTGGTCGATCAGGCGATTGACCATCGCGCTCGACTGCTCGGGGCTCAAGCCAGCGCCGCCCAGGCGCTGCAGCGCCTGCATCGCGGCGTCGTTGCCGCGGTGGATCTGCTCGGTCAGCTGTGCGTGGTGCAGCGCCGCGCGGCTGTCCCACAACGTCGTGAACACCGAGGTGCCGAAGGCACCAGCGGTGATGCGCACGAAGTTCGACATTCCGGATGCGCTCGGCAGCTGCTCCGGCTTCAGGCCGCTGAACACGATGGACTGCAGCGGGATGAAGAAGAACGCCATCGCGGCGCCTTGCAGCAGGGTGGGGATCAGCACCACCCACACCGTGGCGTTGGTGTTGAAGTTCGAGCGCATCCACAACACGAGCGCGAAGCCGACGAAGGCCACCGTCGCCAGCGTGCGCGGGTCGAGCTTGGCGACGTTCCTGCCGACCCACGGCGACAGCAGGATCGCCAGCAGTCCCACCGGTGCCAGCGCGATGCCGGCCCAGGTGGCGGTGTAGCCCATCCACTGCTGCAACCACAGCGGCAACAGCACCACGTTGCCGAAGAACAGGCCGTAGCCAACCGACAACGCGACCGTGCCGACCAGGAAGTTGCGCTGCGCGAACAGCCGCAGGTTGACGATCGGGTGGCGCTCGGTCAGCTCCCAGGCCAGAAAGTACAGGAAGCCCACTGCCGCGACGATCGCCAGCGCGACGATCTGCGTCGAGCCGAACCAGTCGAGCTCCTTGCCCTTGTCGATCATGATCTGGAAGGCGCCGATCCACAGCACCACCAGCACCAGGCCCACCGCATCGAACGGCACCTTGCGCGGGCCGGGATCGCGGCTGCGGTAGATCGACCAGGTGAACAGCGCGGACAGCAGCCCCACCGGCACGTTGATGTAGAAGATCCAAGGCCAGCTGAAGTTGTCTGTGATCCAGCCGCCGAGCAGCGGGCCGATCACAGGGGCCACCAGGGTGGTCATGCCCCACAGCGCGATCGCTGTGCCGGCCATCGCCGGAGGGTAGCTCGCCAGCAGCAGCGTCTGCGACAGCGGGATCAGTGGCCCGGCCACCGCGCCTTGCAGCACGCGAAACGCGATCAGCGACTCGATGTTCGGTGCCAGCCCGCACAACCACGACGCCAGCACGAACAGCAGCACGCTGGCGGCGAACAGCCGCACCTGGCCGAAGCGCAGCGTCAGCCAGCCGGTCAGCGGCACCGAGATGGCATTGGCCACCGCGAACGACGTGATGACCCAGGTGCCCTGGTTCGGACTGACGCCGAGGTCGCCGGAAATGGCCGGGATCGACACGTTGGCGATCGACGTGTCGAGCACCGTCATGAAGGTGGCCAGCGACAGCACCAGCGTGCCGAGCGCACGCTCGGCGCCCTGCAGCGGCGGGAACGCCACCGCCGCAGCGCTAGCCCGCGCCGGCGCCGATGCCGGCAAAGGGGCCGTGCCGTCGGCGGCCTGCGCAACAGCCATGGCTCAGTGCCGGCTCACCGATGCCGCCGCGCCGATCGCCGGCGCGACGGTCACCGGAGCCGTGCGCTGCAGCGGGCGGCCCAGGTTGGCGGCGATGATGTCGTGCACGCGGCGGTCGGCTTCGGCACTCGGCGTGTTGAACACCGCGGTCTGGCTGCTGGCGCGCGGCGCCGGCTGCGCGCTCAGCACCGGCGCGCCCGAGGTCTGGTGCAGGTCGACGGTGGCCTCCATCGACAGCCCCACGCGCAGCGGATGCGCAGCCAGCTGCTTCGGATCCAGTTCGATGCGCACCGGCACGCGCTGCACCACCTTGATCCAGTTGCCGGTGGCGTTTTGTGCCGGCAACAGTGCAAAGGCCGCGCCGGTGCCGGCGCCGACACCGGCGACCCGGCCGTCGTACTCGACGCGGCTGCCGTAGAGATCGGCCTTCAGACTCACCGGTTGCCCGATGCGCATGTCGCGCAGCTGCACCTCCTTGAAGTTGGCCTCGACCCAGACCTGATCGAGCGGGATCACCGACATCAATGGCGTGCCCGGCGTGATGCGCTGGCCCACCTGCACCGTGCGCCGCGCCACTTGGCCGGCCACCGGTGCCGGCAGCTCGTTGCGCTGCGCGTGAAGCCAGGCCTCGCGCACCGCAGCAGCGGCGCGCTCGACGCTGGGGTGCTTCTCGACGCGGGTGCCGTCGGTGAGCGCGCGGTTGCTGGCCGCCTGCTCTCTCGCGGCGGCCAGCGCAGAACGCGCGCCCGCCAGCGCACTCTGTGCGGCGGCCAGCGTGGCCTCGGCGTGGTGCATCTCCTCGCGGGCGATCGCGCCGGTGGCGATCAGCGGACGGCGGCGCGTCACGTCGTCGCTGGCGCGCGCCACGTCGGCCTGCATGCGCGCCACGTCGGCCTCGCGCAGCTTGATGGTGGCGTCGAGGGCGGCATTGTTGGCGTACAGCGTGCGCACCTCGCGCACCGTCTGCGCCAGCTGCGACTCGGCGCGCTCGAGCGTCAGGCGGGCATCGGCAGGATCGAGGCGCACCAGCGGCTGCCCGACCTGGACCACGTCCGTGTCGTCGACCAACACCGCGAGCACGGTGCCGGCGACCTGCGGCGTGATCTGCACCACCGGCGCCTGCACGTAGGCGTTGTCGGTCGACTCCTGGTGCCGCAGCACCAGGGCCCAGTACGCGCCGTAGCCGAGCGCGCCGGCCGCCACGAGCGCGGTCACGGCGAGCAGCGCCGGCTTGCGTCTGGAGCCGGCGCCGTTGCCGTCATTGGAAGAAGACGCTTCTGGTGCCATGTGGACTTTCCGAAGCCGCGCGCTCAGCGCACGGCCGTGGTCTGCGGCAGCGCGCCGCCGCCGGTGTCGGGGAACGTCAGCGTCGGCTTCATGCGGCCTCGCTGTCGGCCTGCAGCGCCGCACCGCTGTCGGCCATGCGGCCGAGCAGCCGGCGCAGCTGCTTCCACTCGGCTTCGCTGAAGCCGCGAAGGAAGTCGTTGTTCACGGCGGCCAGCACGTAGGGCACCTTCCTGGCCACCGCATCGCCGGCCTCGGTGAGCCGCAGGTGCACCACCCGACGGTCGGCCTCGGAACGCACGCGCTCGATCAGCCCTTTGGATTCCAGGCGGTCGATCATCCGCGTGATGGCGCCGGCATCGATGTCCATCTCACGCGCCAGCTCGATCGCGGTGGTGGCGCGGCCGATCCTCACCATCCACAGCGGCTTCCATTGCGCGTCGGTGAGGCCATGCTGCGCCATGCGCTTCTCGACCTCCCGGCGCATCTGCGTCATGACGTTGAACAACAGGTATCCGACGCTTTCGGAGACCTCGTAGCGACGGCCGTCGTACAGCGTGCGGGGTTTCAGCGGGGTGGGCGACATGGCAGCAGCGATGGGCTTCGGTGGCACACCATCTTGGCATGGCAATGATTGCCTAGGCAAATTCTGCCTGTGCAGCAATTCCTGATCCGCACCAGGGCCTTTGCGCGGCGCCCGCTGTACGCACCGCAGCCGTCACAACAGAGCGTTGGCGGGGGCGCTGCGCAGCAGCAACTCGTTGCGCCAGGCGAGCGCGATGGATGCCAAGAGCGCAAGCCCGAGGCCGACGTAGAGCACCACCAATCCACGAAATCCAACCGCCGCAACAATGGGCCCCGACACCAGCAGGCCGATCGGCAGCGTGTAGATGGCCAACATCCGCACGCCCATCACGCGCCCGCGGAACCGTTCATTGTTGGTGCGCAGCAGGATGATCGACAGGGCCACCATGCTCAGGCTCTGGTTCAGGCCTGCGGCGACATACAGCGCCATGGCCATCGGTGCGCCGATGGGGAACGCCAGGCCCAGCAGGCACAGGTACCAGGCCACGCAAGCGACCAGCATCGTGCGGGCCGGCCGCAGGTGCACACCGAAGGCGCTCATGCCCAGCGATCCCAACAAGGCACCTGTGGCATAGCTGGCCACCAGCCAGCCCAGGCCTTGCTGGTCCAAACCAAAGACGTCGCGTGCGATGTAGGGCATCAGCCCTCCGCTCAGCGGGAACGCGCACAGGTTGACCAGGGCGGCCAGCGACATCGCGGCGCGCAAACGCGGCGTCTGCCACACATGCTTGAGGCCTTCCAGCAGGTCGCTCCAGGGCGATGCGCGAGGAGGCAGCGGTGCGGCTGCGCTGTGCAAGGGGCTGGCCACCGCCGCGCCGCCCCTGCCCGCGGGCGCCGCGGAGGCCGCCTTTTGCGCGCCGCCGGATCGCAGTGTGAGCACCGTGCCGATGAGGTACAGCGTGACGATGGCCACATAGGCACTCGCCATGCCCAGGCTCGCCATGAAGCCGGCGCCGGCGAGCGCGCCACCGATGCGTGCCGAGTCCTGCGTGGTGCGAGAGATCCCCATGGCAGCCACCAGCTGCGTGGCTGGAACGGTGGCACTGACCAAGGCCGTGCGCAGACCAATGTCCGAGGGCTTGATCAACCCGACGAGAAACGCCACGGTCAGTACGCTAACCGGACCCAGGTTGCCACTGGCGACCAACACGAGGATCACGCCGGCCAGCAGGGCGTAAGCCGTTCGCATGGCCGTCAGCACACGACGCAGGCCCAGCCGGTCACCCACCGTGCCCAGCACCGGGGAAAGCAGCGTGCCCCCGTACATCAGGGCGCCGAAGATCGTCAGCTGCACCACCGAGCCGGACTCGACCAGCACGTACCAGCCCAGGATCAAGGTTTCCATCTCCAGCGCCCACGCCGTGCACAGGTCTGCCGGCCACTGGTAGCGGAAGCTGCGCGTGCCAAAGGGCCCCTGCGCGAGCGCCTTCATTCGCACAGGCGGCCCACCTCGCCGCGGGTGCACGGGCCGAGCCGAAGCGCGGCCGCACCCGCGGGCCGCGGGTCACGAGTCGCCAAACGCTTTCTCGGGTTCGGAACGTCCGGCCAGCGCATGCCAACATTGTGAGTCGAAGTGCGCGTGACCCTGCGGCCGTCCGAACCAGACTGAATGCCACTCCGAGATCTCTCAAGCTGCCGTGACGGCTGTTCGCCATGCGCTTGTTCTAAACCCGCGGTGTAGGCGTGGCACATGGCGATGCCTCGCCAATGCGCCGAGACTGCCGATGCCGATGCCGAGCGACACGGCACCGCATCCTGCTAGAAGACCAAACGAGTCAGTGCATGAAGCGCTGGTCGCTGGTGAACATCGCGAGGTCGACGAAAGTCGATCCGCGATGCTCGCCCGGTGCGTACAGCAACGGATAGCCCGAAACGCTGATCTTCTTCTCGTACAGCGCGGCCACGAATCGTTGGCGGCTCAACCCCGGACCGGCCTGGGTCAGCGCGGCGACCAGCGCACGAGCTGTCAGCCAGCCCTCCAGGCTGCCGTAGGAGAACGCTTTGTCCGGCCCAGCTTTGCGGAAGCTGTCTTGGTAGTCGCGCGCGAGTTGAGTGGATCGCGAAAAAGGGCTCGGTACCACTTGCGCGAAGACCATGCCGGATGCCAGTGGGCCAAGCTTGTGCGCGAGTTGTGACGACCCCGAGTTGATCGCCATGAAGACGGTACTCACCCCGGCGGTACGTGCTTTGCGTATCAGCCGCTCGTAGATGCCAGCTGAACCGTGGTTGAACATCAGTTGCGCCTGCGAGGCAGACAGGCGGCGCACGATCGTGTCGAGCTGCGCGTCGTCGACCTCGGACTTGATCGGCTGTGCCGCGACGACCTGCATGCCCAGTTCTTTGGCAAGCAACTCGACGTTGGCCAAGTGGGCCTGTCCGACCTCCGAATCGGAATGCAGAAACGCCACCCGTCTCATGCCGCGCTCACGGCCGTAATTCATCAGCGCGCGGAACTCTTCGCGGTGCTCTGCGCGCACGGGGAAGACCAGCGGTTGATGAGGTCGCCTCAATCCCGGCGAGCCGGCCATCGGGCCGAAGAACGGCACATTCATGTCGATCGCAGCCTTCATCACTGCAGTCGAAGGGCCTCCCTCGATCGACCCGAACAGAACGAAGGCGCCCTGCTCAGCAACCAGCTTGCGCGCGTTTGCCTCGGCCTGCGTCGAGCTGTTCATGTCGTCGAGGGTGCGCAGCACGATCCTGCGGCCGTGAACGCCGCCCGCTGCATTGACCTGGTCGAGACATGCCTTGATGCCTTCCATCACTGCAACGCCATAGTCGTTCTTGCCGCCTTGCAGCGTGATGCTTTGTCCGATGATGATTTCCGTCGCGCTGACGCCGGGCTCGGCAGCCGCAGCGGGCGCAGCCCAAGCAGCGATCGTCAGGGCCAGGATCGATCGGCGCGTGATCGCCGCCTTCGAATCATCGTCGAGCATGGTGATCTCCCCGTCTGTGCGGCAAATTCTGCGCCGTGGCTTGGGCTGCCTGTTGTGACCCTCCGCACGGCTCCACACGGCCTCCGCACGGCTCCACACGGTTGGGCGGGGTCAACCCGTCACGAATCAAGGCGCGCCGGCATGGCGTGCCGACAATGTCGAATCGGCTCACTTCCGTTCGTCGTCCAGGTACGACGCTCCCTCAGGCGGGTGCGTCGACCGGTCAACCCAACAGGAGTCAAAGCATGTCCTACATCGACGGTTTCGTGATCGCGGTTCCAACCGCCAACAAGCAGAAGTTCATCGAGCACGCGCGTCATTTCGACCCACTATTCATCGAGTTGGGCGCGATCCGTGTGATCGAGGGATGGGGCGACGATGTTCCGGACGGCAAAGTCACCGATTTCCGTCGCGCGGTCCAGGCCACGGCCGAGGAAACGGTGGCCTTTGCGTGGGTTGAATGGCCCGACAAGGCCACGCGCGACGCCGCCATGAAGAAAATGGTGGAAGACCCACGCATGGACCCGTCCACACCCGGCAATCCCCCGATGCCCTTCGACGGCAAGCGCATGATCTTCGGCGGCTTCGAACCGGTGGTTGAAGTGAAGGCCTGAACGGCGGCGCGACTCCGCACCTGGACGTGGGGTCCGGGCTCCAAGTGCGCGAACGCGAGCAGGTGCTCGATGAGGCGCCGGGGTGTATCGTTCTGCGCGACTGAACCCCACAAGGAGACCGACGCATGGTGAGCGCAGTGGGCGCCGCGTGCGGCACCTGGCCGTCGCCGGTCAGCGCCGCGCGCGTGGCGGCGGGGAGCAAGCCGTTGTCGTCGCTGCGCATCGACGGCGCGCGCATCCACTGGCTTCAGGGGCTGCCCGAGGAGGGCGGTCGTGTCGCCGCCATGGTGTGGGCGCCCGGCGCGTCGCTGCCGCGGATGATCACGGCCGCCCCGCTCAACGTGCGCACGCGCGTGCACGAGTACGGCGAAGGAGCCTTTGTCGTCGCGGACGAGACGCTGTACCTGTCGAACTTTGCCGACAACCTCGTCTATCGGCAGGATGCGCAGGGTGCCGCACGGCCGATCACACACGACAGCGCGCAGCGCCACGCCGACTTTGAGCTCGATGCTGCGCGACGGCGACTGATCGCCGTACGCGAGGACCACCGCGCCGGTTCGCACGAGCCGCGCAATTCGCTGGTCGCGATCGCCTGCGAAGGTGCAGCAGACCCGGTGGAGCTCGCGGCGGGGCACGACTTCTACGCCGCGCCGCGGCTGTCGCCCGACGGTCGGCGGCTTGCCTGGCTGGCGTGGAACCATCCTTCGATGCCGTTCTTCGACACCGAACTGTGGCTCGCCGACATCGCCACCGACGGTGCGCTGGTCGCGCCGCGGCGCATCGCCGGCGGCATCGGCGAGTCGCTGGTGCAGCCGCAGTGGTCGCCCGACGGGTGCTTGTTCGTCGTCTCCGACCGCTCGGGCTGGTGGAACCTGTACCGCGTGGATGCGCACGATGCGCTGGAGGCGGTGTGTCCGATGAGCGCCGAGTTCGCGCATCCGCAGTGGGTCTTCGGGCGGCACATGTTCGGCTTCCATGGCGCCCACGAGATCATCGCCACGTGCATCGAGCAGGGCGTGAGCCGGCTCGGCCGCATCGAGCTCGCCACCGGGCGCTGGACGCCGATCGCCAACGCCTGCACCGACATCGAAGAGCTGCGCGTCGGGCCGGGATTCGTTGCGATCGTCGGCGGATCGCCGATGGTGCCGCGTCAGGTTTTGCGCATCGATCTCGTGAGCGGCGCGAGCGCGGTCCTGGCCAGCAGCGTGGACGAGCTGCCCGATGCCGGATTCCTCGCCGCCGCGCAGGCGATCGAGTTCCCGAGCGCGCGCGGGCGCACCGCGCACGCCTTCTACTATGCGCCGACGCATCCTGACTTTGCGGCCCCGCCAGGCGAGCGTCCTCCGCTCGTCGTGACGAGCCATGGCGGCCCCACCTCCTCAACCAACACGAGCCTGCGCCTGAGCGTCAACTTCTGGACCAGCCGCGGCTTCGCGCTGGTCGATGTCAACTACGGCGGTTCCACCGGCTACGGCCGCGCCTATCGAGAGCTGCTGCAGCACGCCTGGGGCATCGTCGATGTCGAAGACTGCGTTGCCGCGGCTCGCCACCTTGCCGAGCGCGGGCTTGTCGATGCTCGGCGCATGGCGATCCGCGGCGCGAGCGCGAGCGGCTTCACCACGCTGTGCGCGCTGATCTTCCACGACGTCTTCAAGGCCGGCGCGAGCTACTTTGGCGTCAGCGATCTCGCCGGGCTCGACGCCGACACGCACAAGTTCGAGTCGCGTTATACGAGCTACCTGATTGCGCGCTCCGACTACGCGGCACGTTCGCCGCTCGCCCACGCAGACCGGCTGAACTCGCCGGTGATCTTCTTCCAGGGGCTCGACGACAAGGTGGTGACGCCGGCACAGTCCGAGTCCATGGTCGCAGCCATGAAAAGGCGCGGCGTCCCGGTGGAGTATCACGCCTTCGAAGGCGAGGGCCACGGCTTCCGCAGGGCAGCGACGATCCAGACGTGCCTCGAGGCCGAGCTGGCCTTCTATGGGCGGGTGTTCGGCTTCAGTCCGGCGCGGTCGGGAGGCACGTGACCACTGCGGCGGTCACGCGACGTTCCCACGCCGCGCGCGTCGCTTGCAGCACCGGTCATTCCGACCCAAGCTTGATGTGCCGTCTTTCGAAGGGGACAGCCGACCACCCATGCGGGATCTTCGCAGTCAGCATCGACTGCCACGTCCACACCATACTGCCCCGGTCTCTCGCTTCCGTTCAAGGGCAGCCGCCGGCGGCACGCGGTTCACTTCCGATCTTCACGCCTGAGGCAAATGCTCGCCAAACGATCGGCGAGTTCGGATCGACCACCTTCGGCCAGCCTCGTACAGCCGGCCGCTTGGCGCCGGGAACCTCGAAACCGCTGTTCCACACGACGTGGACGAATGCCGCACCGGGCAGGTAGATACTGCGCTCGTCGGCTTCGCGGCCGTTGATGTCGTTGAGCGCCGCGCCAACGCCCGCGTAGCAAAAAGACGGCCCGCTTGCGCTGCCGACCAGTTGCGCGCCATCCGGATGCGGATGGCTGCTGGTGCACACGGACAGTCGGCAGTGGTGGCGCAACGGTTGCCCGGTCGCGTTGAACGCTGACAAGCCGGTTTCGCGAACCGCCGCTCCCCCGAGCTCGCATCCGGGCGGAACGCCTGGGACCACGCTCGGATGGATACAGGGCACGGTCAAGTCATCACTGATCTTCGCCGCGACCACGTATTCGGCGTACGGACCACCCGGCTCGCCGTCGCGGGAGATGAGCTGACCAACGGTTGTATACAGTCCCCGTTCACTTTCCAGCGTGCACCCGCTGGCCTCTGTGAACGCACATTCGAATGGCTCGAGTGTCTCGTAGTGCAGGCACCAGACCTTCCCGTTGACGATGGGCGCAAGGCGGAAGTTCGCAAGCGACAAGTCGCCCTTGACTTTGTAGACAGGTAGCGGAACCAACGCAGCTCCCCGCGTCCAGGATCCGGGTTGTTGCTCCGTGTTCATCGTTCTCCTCGGTGCTCAGCGCCACGCGGGCGGCAGCGAACGCGCCACCAAGCGGCGCCCAAGTCGTCCTTCCTGAATACAGCAACCATGCACGCGGCGATTCGCGTGCAGATTGATTGCAGCGTCGACATCTCAGCCTGAACGGTTGCGGCCATGTTTTGCGTCTCGGTTCCGAATGCGCCGACCGCTCTAAAGTCGGCGCACCCCGTCAATGCCAACGGGACCAACGCAACTGCCCGGACCTGCAAGCGCATCGAACCTTCTTACGGCAGCGACTGTGCGCGTCCAACGGAGGCTTGGTCATCCCCTAGTTCAATATTGCCGTGCCTGCCGGTTCACTTTGCGACACTCGCCGGCGTGCGAAGCCTGCGCGAGTGTGAAGACGAAGCGGTCCGCTCGCGAACGGTTTGCATCAGCGGATTTCGATTGGTAGCTCCGCTCAAGCGCCCGCTTCGTCCGTCGCGTTGTGACTCAGTGCCTTCTCTGCGATCGGAAGCAGTCGAACGCAGGCGGTGTTTTGTGCTGCAGCGGAAGTGGACTATGGGGTCAGCCGGCTGTGCTCGTGCAGACCGATACCGACTGGTCAGCGGATCCGGTGGCCGGCGTTGACTCCGGCGACAGCAGCGCAGGCTACTTGGACCTTTGAGGCATCGCTAGACGTCTTGCGAAGCTTTGACCACGTACGACTATCGAGTACCTTTGACCACGTACGACTATCGAGTGCCGCACCGGCGACCAGTACTTCGGGGCAGATCCGACGCCGACGAGCAGTTGCAGGTTGATGAGTTGTGCCTAGGCGGCTACTTCATACCCAGCTCGGTCAAGTCGTCAAGGAGACGGGACCGAGCTGCGGCAAAGCGCGGGGAATCGCCACTCAGTCTGCGACCGATTGCTGCGTGATCGAAGCTCGGGTGACGGCGCCGAAACTCGTTCAAGACCGACTGGGCTTCGGCGCGTTGTCCGAGCTGTAGCAGCGATGCGGCTTCCACTGGCGGCCATGGCAACAGCGGGTTCGTCGCGCGTGCTCTGCGCGACCACTCCAACGCCCGATCCAGGTTGCCCACGATGTAGTGCGACCAAGCCAACCGGTACATCCACTCGGCACGGAACGAGTCGAGGGGGCTGAGGCGCAGCGCACGCTCCAGCGCCACCACTGCAGCCTCGGGTTGGTCGTTGTGAAAGAGCGCGGCACCGAGCGCGCCGAGAGCAACCGGGTGTGGGTGTCGCTCGACCCAAAGGCGCGCACGTTGCAACATCGTAGGAAACTCGCTGCGGTTGTAGGCCTCGATCACGCGCGCCTGCATGGCAAAGAAGCCGTCGGGTGCGATGCGATCGAGCGCCGCACTGGCCTGCTCAGCGCGCAGCCGGGCTGCGCTGCGGGCTTCCGCCCCTTCGATCCAGTTGTTGTTGAGGGCCTGCACATTGCCGATGGCGATCATCCCCCAGCCGCGCGCCGAGTCCGGGTCGGTCGCCACCGCCTGTTCCGCCAGCGCCAGCAGACCCAACACGTTGTCCCGATTCAGCCCGCGGAACCACAAACCCATGGCACGGGTCGCGAGGTCGTCGCCAGTCACCTGCGATGGCGACAGGGCCGCGGCGCGTACGGCGGCCGACTTCCACGCCTGGATGTACAGCGCGCGAGCCAGCTCACGCACCGCCTCATCCACGGTCTGACCAAGCAGCGCGCGCTCGAACTCGAAGACCTCGGACCAGCGCTGCACGCCGGACTCGCCATCGACGAGTGTCAGGCTCAAGCGCAGCTTGTCACCGTCGCGGCGCAGGCTCCCGCTGACGACATGGCGGACCTGGAGCTCGCGCGCGACCTCTCGCGGATCGACGCCACGACCTTTGTAGGTGGCTGCCGTGCCCCGCGCGATGACCGTGCTTGCCTCGAAGCGAGAGGCTTCGGCAATCAGGTCGTTGTGCAGCACGTCGGCGAACGCTTCGGTGTCCGGCCAAGCCCCCTCCGCTTTCAGCGGCAGCACCACGATTGACAGCGCCTTGTCGCTTTGGATGGCAGGCTTGCCCCGAGTCCACACGACAAGGGCCACCACCATGGCCAACAGTAGTGCTGATGCAGCGACCCATCGCCCCCACGCTGGCCGCGGCTGCGCCACCGATGATGGGACTGGGCCTGAATGGCTGGGGCTCGGCACCAGCATGTAGCCGCGCCGCGCGATGTTTCGTACCAGCAGGTGCTCACCGTCTCCCAGCACACGCCGGATATCGGCTACCGCTGCTGCCAGCGAACCGTCGCCGACCACGACGGCCGGCCAGACGGCCGACATCAGTTCGTCCTTGGTCACGACTTGGTTCGCCCGCCGGCCGAGCACCAGCAGCACCTCGAGCGCCTGGCGGCGCAGCGGCGCCGGCCGTCCGTCGGCACCGAACAAATCGCCGCACCCGAGATCCAGCGTCAGCGCGCCGAGCGGCAACCGGCCGTTCACCGCCACTTCGTCCCCCGCCTTCTGGTCGTTCATCGCCGCTGCGCCCCGGGATTCGAAGTTCTTTCGATCCGATTTGAGCACTCTTTCAGGACTCGACCCTGCCGGAGCCGTACCGTCAATGCGCTCCCTTGGCCGCGACTGGAGTCGACATGCTGCACATTCTGAATCTTCCGAGCTGGACCACCTCCCTGATCCGCACTCTGGCGCTGGTGATCGCGCTGCCCGCGGCGCTGGCGCTGACCGCATGCGAGCGCTTCGAACACAAAGGCCCTGTGCCAACCTACCACGACTCGAAGCTGGATGCCATGCGCTCGGTCACGGACCAGCCGCTGCCTACCTCTCACGAAAGAAGCGCCATAACTTCAGACAGCGACAAGGGACTCGCCTCGTCCGCCGCGGCAGCTACCTCATCGGCACCTGCCTCGGCCGCGAGAACCAGCCCGTGATCGCTGTCGACGGCGACCACTCGCAGAGTCTGAACCGCAGCTGTTTTGCTGTTAGCGGTCGCTGGAGTCGCTTCGGCTGAAAGACCGCCTTCAGTCTGGAGCGTCATCGTCTCGGTGATGCCAGTGCTTCCGGCCAGGAAGCCGCCACACAATCGGTGTATGACACCTCCCGCCAGAGCCCTGTGGCCTTCATGCGGCCGAGCCCATTTGGAGCAGCGCGACGATGGCGCGCTCGTGCCGACGCCGGCTTGGTGGCTGCATTGGTTGGCGCGTCCGGAGATGGCGCTGGTGGCTGACTCGTGCCGTGCGGAGACCGCCCTGCACCGGCGCCTGCAGCAGGAGCCGATGCGCGAAGTGGCGGCGCCGGAGCTGGCGGCGATCGCCGATCCCGATGCCCGCGAGAACTACCGCCACCTGCTGAGCCTGCGCAACGGCGTGCAGGCGGCGGGATCGCTGCAGGCCTGGGTGATCGCGCAGTTCAGCCACGGCGTGACGGTGCCGCCGCTGTTCATCGACTTGGCGCTGCAGGCTATCGTCGCTGGCATGCTCGACGAGCCGCCCGATCCGCTGCAGGCGCGCGCAGCCGAGCTCTTCTTCCGCACGCAACGGGTGAGCTTTGAGCAAGGCCGCGTGCTCGCCGCTGACCTGGAGACGCTGGAGGAGTTTCGCCAGAGCCAGGGCCTCGGCGAGCTCGGCCGGCTGATGGCGCAAGCACAGGTCAAGGCGCTGCCGGCGCAGCTGCCGGTGCTTGGACAGCCCGACACCGAATCGCGCTACTGGCGCGACGCCACCAGCCCGCACTTCCGCAGCTCGCTGCTGCTCGACCTGACACAGGAAACCAGCACCGACGTTGGCCACGGCGTGCACTTCAAGCTCGGCAACGCGCGCTCGGGGTTGAAGCCGCTGGCCGTTCTGCTCGAACGTTGGGTGCGGCAGCTGCTCGGCGTTGAGGTGCGGATCATGCCGGTGCCGCGGATCGAAGACGCGCGCTGGCGCTGGCACGTCGGCCTCGATGTCGAGGCCACTGCGCTGCTCAACGATCTCTACGCCGGCGCCTTGGTCGACGGCGAGCGATTGGCGCGCATCGTCGGCCTCTTCCGCCTGCAGTTTGCCAACGCCGCCGAGATGCGTGCCGATGTGGCCGGCGTGCCGGTCTACCTGGCCCTGATGGCCAACCCGCAGGGCCAGCTGCGGATGAAGCCGCAGAACCTGCTGCTGAATCTGCCGTTGGCTGCGCGGTCATAGGTACCTGCCACGGGCTCAGCCCGCCGTCTGCCGCTCGACCGCTTCAACGACCCGTCTCCAAACACTCGCTGATCGCGTGCGCCAGCAGCGGCGCCGCGCTCACCACCTGGAGCTTGGCGCGCGAAGCCGCCTGCACCGGCCAGCGAAACGGCGGCACGCTGTCGCTCACCACCACGCGCGCGATCGCCGGGTCGGCCAGGGCCTGGGCCGCGGCGCCCACGAACAACCCGTGGGCGGCGAACACCGAGACCTCGTGCGCACCGGCGGCGCGCAAGGCCTGCGCCGCGCGCTGCATCGTCTCGCCGCTGGCGATCAGGTCATCGAGCAGCAGCACGTGCGCGCCGACCACGTCGCCGGCCACCAGCCGATCGCTGGACACCACGCCGGCGCTGCGGCGCTTGTCGACCATCGCAAAACCCACCGGACGCTGCAGGCGCTCCAGCAGTGACTCGCGCCACAGCTGCGCGCGCTTGACACCGCCGGCATCCGGCGAGGCCACCACGAACGTCGGCCTTCCCGGCCACGCGGCGACCAGCGGGTCAAACAGGCCGTGCGCCGACACGTGCAGGGTGGGCCGCCGAAACGCGTTCTCCAGCGCCGCCACGTTGTGCGCTTCCAGCACGATCAGCTGGTCCATGCCGGAGGCCTCGAACCACTGCGCCACGTAGCGCAGGCTCACCGGGTCCCACGGCTTGGTGCGCCGATCCTTGCGTGCATAGGCGAGGTACGGCACCACCGCGGTCACGCGGCGCGCGCCGTGGTCGTGCAGCGTTGCCACGAACATCAGCAGCCGGCACAGCCTGTCGTGCGGACTGCCGCTGGCATCGCCGTGCAGGCCGGCAACCACGTAGACATCGTCGCCGCGCGGGTCCACCAGCGGCCGCAGCTTGCATTCGCCATCCTCGAACACGCGCAGTTCGTGCGGCGCCAGCGGCTCTTCAAGCCGGCTCGCCAGCGCCGCTGCAAGCGCATAGCCGGCGTCGAGCGCAAACAGCCGCATCAGGCGTGCTCCGCAGGAAGCCACGCCTCCCATGGCATCGCGCCAAAAGAGGCCACAAAGTGGTTCAGCTGGTCGGCCGGCAGCGCATCGACACCGGCGGCGGCCGCACGCCCGCCTCCGCCAAAAGTCTTGCACAGCACATCGGCGCCGTGCGGCAACGCCCTGGGCGCGCGCACGCTGACCCGGTAGCCTCCGTCGGGCCGCGTGGTCAGAACGGCCTGCGCCTGGCGCGGCGCCGCCGCCGCGAGCTCGTTGGCAAGGCTGCCGCTGACGCGGCGGCTCCAGGGCTCGTCGGGCAACACGCACACGCGCGCGCGTTCGTGGTTGAGCAGCGGCTGCAGCGCCAGGGCGCGCTGCAGGTCGGCGCGCCGCAGCGTGTCGAGCTCCTGCACGATCGACTCGCGCGCGATCATCTCCAGCGGGTCGGGATGCCGCGCCATGATGCGATAGAGATCGGCCGGCGCGATGCGCACGTCATGGAGGTCTTCGCCGTACGCGTTGTAGTTGATCGCCTCGCCCAGCCGCTGCAGCGCGTTGCGGCGCTCGACGTCATAGCCCGTGGCTGCGGCGCGGCGCTGCGCCAGCGCGGTCAGCGCATCGCCGAACGCCCCCACCAGCGCCCAGGCATGAAAGCGCCCGCCGAGCCATCGGTCCACCAGCAGGCTGCTGCAGGTCTGCGGATCGGCATCGAGGTGCGCCTCGAGCTTGTCGTGGATAGGCACGTCGGCCGCGATGTGATGATCAAAGTAGCGCACCCGCGTGCCGGCGTCGAGCAAGCGGCGCAGCGGCTCGCGGTTGCGCGCGACCGACAGGTCGCACACCAGCACCTCGTCGGCCTCGCCGCACGGCACGTGCCGCAGCAGATCGATCTCGCGCTTCAGCCCGGTCACGAGTGTGGCCGGTGCGGGGTCGTGCAAGCGCCATTGCAGCACCGCGCACAAGCCGTCGGCGTCGCCGTTGCACACGTCAAAGCGGCGCAGCGTGGCCGCTTGGCTCATGGGTACACCCTTGGGCCTTCGGCCCGTCCCTCCAAGAGGGAATGAGCCCCTTCGGGCGGCCGGGCGGGGCTCATTGGGCATCCTCCCCGGTATTGACACCGCGAAGGAGAGCAGCCGATGGTGTGACCGACTTCCGTGCCCTCGCGGTGACTGCCTTGCGCGGCTGCCTCTTGAAGGCCCGCATGAGACCCGCGGCGCCGTGGGGTGCCGGAAGGCCACAACGGGCCACTGGATGTAGCGCCACGCCTTGGAAGCTGGAGCGCCGATCAATGAGCTCCCCGTCGCGCCTTCCGACACGGGCAGTCATAGCGCAACTGCTAGGAGTCTGTCTATGAGTGCTGATGTTTCCGTCGGCCTGGACTGGGCCACAACCACGCACGCGGTGTGCATCATCGACGCCACCGGGCACGTGCTCGAGCGCTTCAGCGTCGCTCACGATCGCGACGGCCTGGCCGAGCTGCTGCGCCGGCTGGCGCGCTTTGGCCCGCGCGTGCGCATCGCCATCGAGCGCCCCTCGGGCCTCATCGTCGATGCCTTGGTCGAAGCCGGGCACCAGGTCTTCCCGATACATCCCAACGCCGTGGCAGCCAGCCGGCCGCGCTATCGCAGCCACGGCGCCAAGAGCGATGCCAGCGATGCGTACCTGCTGGCCGATTTGCTGCGCACCGACGGCCATCGCTGGGCGCCGCTGTCGCCGCAATCGGACTCCATCCGCGCCTTGCGCGCGCTGGTGCGTGCGCGCGATGAACTGGTGGCCACCCGCATCGCGTTGGCCAACCAGTTGCGCGCCACGCTGGAGGCCTTCTGGCCCGGCGCTGCGCGCATCTTCGCCGCCGTGGACTCGCCTATCGGGTTGGCGTTCCTGCGCCGCTATCCAGCGCCGGCCATGGCAGCTCGCTTGGGCCAAGTGCAACTCGGGCGCTTCTTGCGCGCCCAGCACTACAGCGGTCATCGCAGCCCTGCGCAACTGCTGGCACGCCTGCGCGCCGCAGCGCCTGGACACACCGGCGCGCTGACCACAGCGGCCATGGGCGATGTCGTGCTGGCCCTGGTGAGCGTGCTCAAGCCCTTGGTCGAGCAACTGGCCTCGCTCACCCGACGCATCGAGCACTTCGTGCACTCGCTGCCCGACGGTCTGATCTTCATGTCCTTCCCGCGTGCAGGGCGCGTGTGTGCCGCTCAGATCCTTGCCGAGATCGGCGACGTGCGCGAGCGCTACCCCAGCGATGATCGCCTCGCCGCCGAGGCCGGTGTCGTGCCGCTGACCTATGAGTCGGGCAAGCGCCGCTGCGTGGGCTTCCGCTGGGCGTGCAATCACCGCTTGCGCCGCGCCATCACCACCTTGGCCGACAACTCCCGTCATGCCAATCTGTGGGCACGCAACATCTACACCGCCGCTCGTCATCGCGGTTGCGACCATCCACACGCCATCCGCATCCTCGCGCGCGCCTGGTTGCGCGTCATCTGGCGCGCCTGGGTCGATCGCAAACCCTACGACCCCCAGCTCCACCTCGGCGCCCTCAAGGCTTCGGAGCACGGAGGTTGACACTGGATGTCTCATGGGCGTTCCGCCAACGCGTGCAACACGCCCTTGAACTGCTGCCACGGCATCGCGGGCCAGATCTCGGTGTGGGCATGCGCATGGCTGCGCACCAGCACCGACACACGGGTGGCGGTCTCCAGATCGGGCGCTTCGATCACGTCGAGGTAGTCCCACGGCCCCAGCAGCGCATAGCTGGACACCCATTGCACCGCCGGGCAGTGCTTCTTGACCTGCTCGTCGACATGGCGCTCGAGGGTCTCGAACGAGCGCGGCTGGTGCAGCGCCTCGGGCGACAGGCGCGTCAGCAACACGAATGCGGCCATGGCCCCCGCTCCTTCGCGAGTTCAGACATCGCGGCAGCATGCGCCCGACGGCGCGGCGCCCGCTTGCTCAATCTCAAAGCGCGAGCCGCGTTGGCGGCGCTTGATGTCCGTCAAGCCGACACGGCGGGCGCCGCCGACACTGATCGCTCGTCAGAACGTTCGCGTGGCAGGGGCCACGCAGCAGGACCGGAGCGACAACCGATGAAGACCCAATGGATCGTGGTGGCCAATGCATCGCTGGCACGCGTGTTCAAGCGCGAGGCACCTGGCGGCGCGCTGCTGCCGGTGGCGACGATGGAGCACCCAGAGAGCCGGGCCAAGGGCAGTGACCTGGCAGGGGACCGCCCGGGCCACGAGGCGAGCGACTTCAGCGCCGGCGGCACGCGGTTCGAGCCGCGCACCGACCCCCGGCGCAAGGAGCACCGCCGCTTCGCCCGCGAGATCACCGAGCGGCTCGACCAGGCGCTGGCGCACAACGAGCTCGGCTCGCTCGCGCTCTTTGCGTCCGACCCTTTTCTCGGCGAGCTCAAGGGCGCGCTCAGCGAGCCGCTGCTGCATCGACTGCAGGCGGCGCACAACAGCGACTTCACGTCGCTGGAGCTCGGCGCGCTCGAGCAGCGCGTGCATGAGCTGGAAGGTCGTGCCTGAGGGCGATCTGCAATGAGCCAGGCCCACACGCACTTTGCCTACGCCCCGCGCGGTGTCGGCGTGCTCTACGCGGTGATGTGGTTCGCCGAGGGCGACCACGTCTACGGCTGGTTCATCGGCGCGCGCAACGGCGGCCACCTGGCGAGCTACTTCATGCTGCAGGACTACTACGCCGCGCGCGACACCGCCTTCTTTCGCTCGGCGCAGGACGACGTGAGCGGCGATTGGATCCTGGTGCACGAGCACGGCGCGCCGGTGTCGCATTCTTCGCCCGTGCCCGAAACCGTGCGCCACGAGTTGAGCCGCTTGCAGGACCGATTTGTCCGCCACTGGCTGTTCTTTGACGACGATGCGCAGTCGCGCGCGGAGGCCGAGGCCCTGAGAGCGCGCGAGTTGCCGGTGCGGCACATCAACATGCGCCCCGACCGTCTCGAGAAGTTCCGCACCGCCGCGGCGGTCTGGCACTACGACTCGCCGGAGGCGGATCGCAACGTGCTGGCCTGGTTGTCCAAACGCTGGCCGCTCGACTACGAGGCCGCGGCCTGAGCCGGACGCCTCAGTCGAGCGTTTTGCGCGGCCGTCGCGTCACCTGCGACGAACCATGTGGCGCCTGCTGCAGCTGCTGTACCTGATGGCACCGGTGTACGCCGCCAACATGGCGGCACCGTTCGCGCGCGCGTTGCCGGGCGTGCCGCGTCCCATCAGCGAGCGCTGGCTCGGCAGCCACAAGACCTGGCGCGGCAGCCTGCTGGCGGTGCTGGCCTCGACGCTCACCGCGTGGGTGCAGGCCCGTCTGCAATGGAGCGGCGCCGTGATTCGCTACGACGACTGGCTTGCGCTGGGCCTGTTGTGCGGCGTGGCCGCGATGGCCGGTGACAGCGCCAAGAGCTTCGTCAAGCGCCGGCTGCGCATCGCGCCCGGCGCACCCTGGATCCCGGCGGATCAGCTCGACTACGTGGTGGCCGGGTTGCTCGCGCTGTCGCTGTGGCATCGCTTCGACTGGACCGATGTGGCGATCGTCCTGGCCGCGAGCTTCGTCGGGTCGTTGGGGGTCAACCGACTGTCGCATCGCCTGGGCATCAAGAGCACGCCCTGGTGAGCCGCGGCGCGGCGCCGCTCCTCAGTGCAGCTCGAGGTGCGGTGGCGACTGCCCCTCGGCGGGCGCGCCCGTCTCGGCATCGATCCAGTCGGCAATGCCGATCTCGCTCTCCGCTTCCTGCAGAGCCTCGACATCGTCGATGCCCTGCTGCTCCAGGCGGTCGCGGTCGGCGCGCGCCTCCATGCGCGTGACGAACGGGCCGAACTCCTGCTGCGCGTCGGGTGCGGCCCAGTACCAGCCGTCGGGACGCTCGAACAGGCCCGGGTCCACGGCGGATTCCACCGGCGCCGCCGATTCCTCGATCACGCGCGCGCTCCCCCTGGCGCGCAGCGGCCGGTGCGCTGCGGGCTTTTCCGGCTTGATGCGGTTGGCTTTCATGCCGCCACTGTGGCGCCGCGCCGGGCCGGCAGCCTTGCGCCGGCGCAAGGTCCGCTGCGTTCGAGGGTCGCGCCGGCGGCACCGCGATCGCGCCGCACCGACCGGCGCGCGAACGCCACAAGCGCCTGACTGGCGCGCGTCTTGATGCGGCTCAAGGTGACGCGAGCCTGCGCGTCTATCTTGCGCACCACACCGACACGACGGGAGATGTCATGAACGAACCCCGCATCGTTGCCTTCGTCCTCGCCGGCGGCGAGGGTGCGCGGCTGCGCCCGTTCACCAACGAGGTGCCCAAGCCCGCGCCCTCGTGCGCAGGCCACTGCCGCGTCATCGACTTCGCGTTGAGCAACCTGCACAACTCGTCGATCCGCTCGATCTTCGTGCTGCTGCAGTACAAGCCGCAGATCCTGGTCGAGCACCTGGCGGCGCATTGGTCACCCCATGGCCTGGGCGAGTTCGTCGAGCCGGTGCTGTCTGCGTCGCCGTGGCGCGGCACCGCCGATGCCGTGCGCCAGAGCCTCGACCTGCTCGACGCCACGCGCGCCGATCTGGTGGCCGTGTTCGCGGCCGATCACGTGTACCGGATGGACGTGCGGCAGATGGCCGCGTTCCACCTCGAGCACGATGCCGACGCAACGGTGGCTGCGCTGCCGGTGCCGCTGGACCAGGCGCGCCAGTTTGGCGTCATCCGCTCGGCGGCTGATGGCCGCATCACCGGTTTCGACGAGAAACCGGCTCATCCGGCCTGTTGCCCGAGCGACCGCTCGGCAGCCTGCGTCTCGATGGGCAACTACCTGTTCCGGCCCCACGTCCTGCGTCACGCGCTGCGCGAGGCGGCGCTGCGCGGCGGCCACGACTTCGGCCGCGACGTGCTGCCGCAGCTGGTCGAGCAGGCGAACGTCTACGCCTACGACTTCCGGCACAACGCCGTCCCCGGCCTGATGTCCTGCGAGGAGCCGGTCTACTGGCGCGACGTCGGCACGGTCGACGCGTACTTCGACGCGCAGCAGGACGCGCGTGGACGCTTCCCGCTGCTGAACCTGCGCAATGCCGCCTGGCCGATCCGCTGCACGTCCGCGACGTTGCCGAGAGCCGGCGCCATCTATGGAATCGCCCGGCTGCGTGCCGCCGAGGCGCGATTGCACGCCGCCTTGACCTGAGCGCCGTCTGCAGCCGGCGTCGTGGCGCTGCAGTTGCCGGCGTCACGCCAGCTGCAATGAACGCGGCGGCGCACCGGCGCTCAACGCCACCCGCAGCGCATCGTCCACCTGCTCGAGCCACACGAACTCCAGCTGCTGCTGGGTCGAGGCCGGGATGTCGCGCAGGTCCTTGCGGTTGCGCGCCGGCAGCAGCACGCAGCGCACACCGGCGCGCTGCGCCGCGAGCACCTTCTCCTTGATGCCGCCCACCGGCAGCACGAGGCCGCGCAGGCTGATCTCGCCGGTCATCGCCACCTCGGGGCGGATGCTGCGATCGGTGAACAGCGAGGCCAGCGCCATGAACATCGCCACGCCGGCGCTCGGGCCGTCCTTGGGGATCGCGCCGGCGGGCACGTGCAAGTGCACGTCGATGCCCTCGAACATCGCGGCCGCGATGCCAAGCGCCGGCGCACACGACTTCACCAGCGTGAGTGCGGCCTGCGCGCTCTCTTTCATCACGTCGCCGAGCTGGCCGGTGAGGATCAGCCGCCCGCTGCCGGCCACGCGCGTGGCCTCGACGAACAGGATGTCGCCGCCCACCGGCGTCCACGCCAGTCCGGTGGCCACGCCCGGCAGTGCGCTGCGCAGCGCCGTCTCGTGCTCGAAACGCGGCGCGCCGAGGATGTCCTCGAGCTGCGCGGCGCCGATCGCCACCGGCACAGGCTCCGCGGTGCCGGCGGCCACGCGCACCGCGGCATGCCGCATCAACCGGCCGATCTCGCGCTCGAGCTGGCGCACGCCGGCCTCGCGCGTGTACTGCGCCACCACCGTGTCCAATGCATCGTCGGACAACGCGACCTGGTCGGCGCCCAGGCCGCAGGCCTCGCGCTGGCGCGTGACCAGGTAGCGCCGCGCGATCGCGACCTTCTCGTCCTGCGTGTAGCCCGGCAGTTCGATCACCTCCATGCGGTCGCGCACCGGCAGGCTGATCTGCTCCAGCACGTTGGCGGTGGCGATGAAGACCACGCGGCTCAGGTCGAACGGCACGCCGAGGTAGTTGTCGCGGAAAGTCGAGTTCTGCTCCGGGTCGAGCACCTCGAGCAGGGCCGCCGACGGATCGCCCTGGAAGCTGGCCGACAGCTTGTCGACCTCGTCGAGCATCATCACGCAGTGCCGCGCGCCGGCCTTGCGGATGCCCTGGATGATGGTGCCCGGCAACGCGCCCACGTAGGTGCGGCGATGGCCGCGGATCTCGGCCTCGTCGTGCACGCCGCCGAGCGACACGCGCACGAACGGCCGGCCCAGCGCGCGCGCGATGCTCTGCCCGAGCGAGGTCTTGCCCACACCCGGCGGCCCGACGAAGCACAGGATCGGCGCGCGCCCCGCGGGGTTGAGCTTGAGCACCGCCAGGTACTCGACGATGCGGCGCTTGACCGCCTGCAGACCGTGGTGGTCGTCCTCGAGGATGCGCTTGGCCGCGTCGAGGTCGATCGCCGGCGGGCTCGGAGCGGCCCAAGGCAGCTCGGCCATCCACTCGAGCCAGGTGCGCAGCAGCGCCGATTCGCTCGATCCCTCGCCCAAACGCCTGAGCCGCTCGAGTTCCTTGTCGACATGGCGGCGCACCTCCTCGGGCATGCCGGCCTTGCCGATCGCCTCGGCCAGCTGCGTGAGGTCCTCACGCTGGCCATCGTCCTCGCCGAGCTCCTTCTGGATCGTCTTGAGCTGCTCGCGCAGCAGGTACTTGCGCTGGCGGTCGTCGAGCTGTTCCTTGGTGCGTTCGCCGATCTCGTGCGACAGGCGCAGCACCTGGATGCGCCGCGCCAGCAGCTCCAGCAGCCGCGCCATGCGCTCCTCGATGCGCACCGTCTCGAGCAGCTTCTGCTTGTCGACCACCTCGCTGTCGATCAGGTGCGACACGACGTCGGCCAGGCGCCGCGGGTCGCGCAGCGACGCCAGCGCCTGCGCCACCTCCACCGGCACCGACGGCAGCAGCGCCAGGATCTCGGCCGCGCGCTGGTGCAGCTGCAGCCCCAGCGCCTCGGCCTCCGGCGACAGCTCGGCCGGCTCCTCGATGCGCGTGATGCGCGCGGCGAGGAACGGAAAACCCTCCACCAGCGCCTCGATGCGGAAGCGCTGCACGCCCTGGCACATCGCATGAAGCTGGCTCTCGGCGCCTTCGGCCTGCTGCAGCACCTGCGCCAACGTGCCCACGTCGCACAGGTCGGCGCGCCCGGGGTCGTCGACCTTGGGGTCGTGCTGCAGCACGATGCCCAGCAGGCCGCCGGTCTGCGCCGCCTGGCGCAGCGCCGCCACCGACTTGGGCCGGCCGACGCCCACCGGCATTGCCGAATGGGGGAACAGCACGGCATTGCGCATCGGCACCAGCGGCACCACGTCGTCAGGCAGGGAAGCGGTGGCCATCGCATCGTCCTTTCGGCAGATCAAACAGCGGATGCTGCGTTCGGCGTGATCGTGCGAGCGGCGGAATGCCGCACGCTTGCGCCAGATCAGGCGGCCGTTGCGGCGCGCGGCGCACCGGCCGCACGCGCATACCACGCGGCGCACTCGTCCTCGCGCCCGCGCACGACACGCCGCCCGGCGAGCGCGCCGCGTGCCGCGGTGACCACGGTGTACTGGCGTTCGCGATGCGCACCGTCCTCCACGTAGAGCACCACCCAGTCGTGCGTGCGGCCCAGCTCGTGGGCGCGTGCGGTGTTGGAGTACAGGGCGGTCACGTTGTGCCCGGCGCGGTGCGTGTGCAGCACCGGCAGCCAGGGCTTGCCCTCGGGGTTGAAACGGCGCGTGCTGATCCTGGGTAGCTGCCCGGCCGCCGCGGCGGCGCGGTATTGCCGATCGACATCGAGCAGCAGCTCGACCGGCACCTGCGGCTGCAAAGACGGGCCCGCCGCAGGCCGCCGCAGCAGGCGCGTGCGATCGAGCAATTGGGTCAGCGCGGCGCGGATCGCGGCGGCGCGCCGTGCGCCGAGCTGCGGCAGGCGCTCCAGGCGGCCGTCGTGCGCGGCCAGCTCGAGTTCCTCCAGCGTCTCGACGCCGAGCTCGTCGTGCAGCCGCGCCGCCAGCTGCGACCCCACGCCGGGAATGGTGCGCAACACCGCCTGCGGGTCCGACGTGCCGCGCAGGCGATCGAGCCGCGTCCACCGACCGGTCTGCGCGATCTCGGCGATCGCCGCGGCGATGCCGGGCCCGATGCCGGGCAGCGCGTCGAGCGCTGACAGCCCCTCGCGCTCGAACAGCTCCACCACCGCGACCGGGCTCGCCGCCACCGTGTCGGCCGCGCGTCGATAGGCGGCGCTGCGAAACGGATTGGCCTCGCCCTGCGCCTGCAGCAGGTCGGCCATCTCGCGCAGCATCTGCGCCACCGCGGCGTTGCCGCGGTCGGACGGCCGGCTCGTCGAATCGGGCTGCGCATGCGTCTCCATGCGGACACCATGGCCCGCCGCGCGCGCCACGGGCTTGCGCTGGGTCAAGCGCGGCACGCCGCCCGCCCCCACGGCCCGCGGCCGATCTGCATTGAATCCGCCGCCGGCAGCCTCAGATGGGTGCAGTACGCCCGACGGGCCGCCAGGTCCGGTAGCACGGGCCACGCCGCCGCCCCGGCGCGGAACCCCTCCATGGCGCTGCGAGCGGCGCGCCTGCCCACCGTGAAGTGAATGACCACCAGGAAACCCAACCTGGCCGCTGCCGTGCAGCGCCGGGACAGCTCCCGCCTCTCGCCGCGCAGCGCGCCGGCACAGGGCCGCACGCGCCTGCGCATCCGCGTGCCGGCGTCGAAACAACGCGCGCTGATGCGCGAGTTCGGACTCCACGCGGCGGCGCTGTCTGAGCAGGAGGCCCAGCAGCAGCGCGAGCGGCTGAAAGCCCTGATCCAGCAAGGACATGCGCGCGGCTTCCTCACCGTGCAGGAAGTGCACGACCACCTGCCCGAGCGACTGGCCAACGGCGAAGCGGTCGATGCGACCGCGCGCCTGCTCGGCGAGATGGGCATCGCGGTGTACGAGCAGGCGCCGGCCGGCGACACGCCATGGCCCGATGCCCCGGCCTCCGCCGCGGCCGGCGATGACGAGGCCGAGGCGGCTGCCGAAGCCGCGGTGGCGACGATCGATTCGGATTTCGGCCGCACCACCGACCCGGTGACGATGTACATGCGCGAGATGGGCGTGTTCGATCTGCTGACGCGTGAGGGCGAGGTGGAGATCGCCAAGCGCATCGAGGCCGGCCTGCAGGCGATGGTGCACGCGGCCTCGGCCGCGCCCGCGGTGGTGGCCGAGGTCCTGGCCTGCGCCGACCAGATCGCCGCCGGCGACCTGGCGGTGGGCGACGTGGTCGACGGTCTGGTGCACGACGACGAGCCCGACGACTACGTGGCCGAGGAGCAGGCCGATGCGTTTGCCGAGGACGAAGCGGCCGGCGGCGAGCTCACCACCGAGCGCCTGGTGGAGCTCAGGCGCGACGCGCTCGAGCGCTTTGCGGCCGTGCGCCGCGCATTCGATGGCCTGCGCCGCGCGTACCAGCGTGGCGGCAGCGCCAGTGCGGGCTACCGGCAGGCCCAGCGCAAGGTCACCGACGCGGTGATGGCGCTGCGCTTCACCGGCAAGGCGGTCGAGCGGCTGTGCCAGCCGCTGCGCGCGCTGGTGCAACAGCTGCGCGCGCTGGAGCGCCAGCACGCCAAGCCGCCGCTGGCCGAGCTGCAACGCCAGGCCGTGGTGCCGCTGCACGAGCTCAAGGCCATCCAGCGCCGCGTGGCCGAGGCCGAGCGCGCCATGCTGGCGGCCAAGCAGGAGCTGATCGAAGCCAACCTGCGCCTGGTGATCTCGATCGCCAAGAAGTACGTCAACCGCGGCCTGCAGTTCCCCGACCTCATCCAGGAGGGCAACGTCGGCCTGATGAAGGCCGTGGACAAGTTCGAATACCGGCGCGGCTTCAAGTTCTCGACCTACGCAACCTGGTGGATCCGCCAGTCGATCACGCGCGCGGTCGCCGACCAGGGGCGCACGATCCGCGTGCCGGTGCACACGCTCGACATGCTCAACAAGGTCAATCGCGTGCGCCGCGCCCACCTGCACCGCTTTGGCTTCGAGGCCGACGCGGCCACGGTGGCGCGCGAGCTGAAGCTGACCGAGGACAAGGTGCGGCACGTGCTGTCGATCGCCAGGGAACCAATCTCGCTGGAGACGCCGGTCAACGACGACGGCGACGGGACGCTCGGCGAGTTCATCGAGGACATGCACGTGGTGGCGCCCGAGGCCGCCGCGATGCAGTCCGACGTGCGCGGCCTGGTGGGCGAGCTGCTCGGCGCGCTCGACGACCGCGAGGCGCAGGTGGTGCGGCTGCGCTACGGCATCGGGACCGGCATCGACCACACGCTCGACGAGGTGGGAGCGCGGCTCGAGATGACGCGCGAGAACGTGCGCGCCATCGAGGCCCGCGCGATGCGCAAGCTCAAGCAGCTGCAGCGCGGCGACGAAAGCGCGCTCGCCTCGGAAACGCCGCAGCCGTCCTGAGCGGCCGCCTGCGCCGGGGTTGACGCGGCCGGCGCGGCTGCATTGATCCTCGTCATGCCGTGGCCGGCCGGCATGCGCACCATGCGCGCATGTCGACCGATCACCCACCGGTGCGGCGCGATGCCGTGATCCGCAAGTCGGCGCGCGACTGGCGCGTGACGCCGCACCTGCTTGATTGGGCGGCGACGCGTGCGTCGTTCAGCTGGCAGCAGGTGCGCGACGAGCTGCTCGGCCGCGACGCCGGCGATGTCAACATCGCGCGGCTCGCGGTGGACCGCCACGCGGCCGGCCCGCGCGCACGGCACACCGCGCTGCGGCTGCTGTCGGCCGACGGCGGCGTGCGCGACGTGTCGTACGCCGACCTGCGGTCGCTGACCGACCGCTTCGCCAACGCGCTGTCGTCGCTCGGCGTGACGCGCGGCGACCGCGTGTTCGTGCTGAGCGCGCGCACCGAGGCGCTCTATGTCTCGGTGCTGGGCGCGCTCAAGCAAGGCTGCGTCGTGACGCCGCTGTTCTCCGCCTTCGGGCCCGAGCCGATCGCCACCCGCATGGCCATCGCCGGCGCGCGCGTGCTGGTGACCACGGCCGCGCTGTACCGGCGCAAGGTGGCCGGCCTGCGCGATCGGCTGCCGACGCTCGAGCACGTGATCGTGGTCGGCGACGACGGAAGCGGCGGCGATCGGCCGGCCGGCACTCACGACTATGCGGCGTTGATGGCCGCCGCGTCCGACGCGCCGCCGGCAGCGCGCAGCGGCGCCGACGACATGGCGCTGCTGCACTTCACCAGCGGCACCACCGGCACGCCCAAGGGCGCGGTGCACGTGCACCAGGCGGTGCTGACGCACTTTGCCACCGGGCGCTATGCATTGGACCTGCACCCCGACGACATCTACTGGTGCACCGCCGATCCGGGTTGGGTCACCGGCACGTCCTACGGCATCGTGGCGCCGCTGCTGCACGGCGTGACCAGCCTGGTGGATGAAGGCGAGTTCGATGCCGAGCGCTGGTACCGCACGCTGCAGGACCAGCGCGTCACCGTCTGGTACACCGCGCCCACCGCGATCCGCATGCTGATGAAGGCGGGTCCCGAGGCGGCGCATCGTTACCGGTTTCCCGATCTGCGCTTCATCGCCAGCGTGGGCGAGCCACTCAACCCCGAGGCGGTGTGGTGGTCGCAGGAGGTGCTGGGCTTGGCCATCCACGACAACTGGTGGCAGACCGAAACCGGCGGCATCATGATCGCGAACACGCCGGCGCAGGACATCAAGCCCGGCTCGATGGGCCGGCCGCTGCCGGGCGTCGAGGCGCTGATCGTGCGGCGCGACGAAGCCGGCGCGCTGCAGGTGGTGGAGCAGCCCGACGTCGACGGCGAGCTCGCGCTGCGCACCGGCTGGCCGTCGATGTTCCGCGGCTACCTCGGCCAGGACGAGCGCTACCGCAAATGCTTTGCCGGCGATCTCTACCTCTCCGGCGACCTGGCGCGGCGTGACGCCGACGGCTACTTCTGGTTCGTCGGCCGGGCCGACGACGTGATCAAGTCGGCCGGCCACCTGATCGGCCCGTTCGAGGTCGAGAGCGTGCTGATGGAGCACGCGGCGGTGGCCGAGGCCGGCGTGATCGGCAAGCCCGACCCGGTGGTGGGCGAAACGGTCAAGGCCTTCGTGCTCTTGAAGTCGGGCATCGCACCGAGCGAGGCGCTGCGTTTGGAGCTGCTCGGCCACGCACGCAAGCGGCTCGGCGCCGCGGTGGCGCCCAAGGAGATCGCGTTCGCCGACTCGCTGCCGCACACGCGCAGCGGCAAGGTGATGCGGCGCCTGCTGAAGGCGCGCGAGCTCGGCTTGCCCGAAGGCGACACCTCGACGCTGGAGACCCACTGATGGCGACCACCCGAACTGCCGACGCGCGCCTGCCCGAGGTGCGCACGCTGGGCCGTGCATGGTGCGAAGCGCGCCTGGCCGACATGGTGCGCATCCGCCACCTCGAGGAGCGCTGCGCGCAGCTCTACGGCGAGCAGAAGATCCGCGGCTTCCTGCACCTCTACGTCGGCGAGGAGGCGGTGGCCGCCGGCGTGATGCCGCAGCTGCAGCCGCAGGACAACGTGGTGGCCACCTACCGCGAGCACGGTCACGCGCTGCTGCGCGGCGTGTCGATGAACGCGATCATGGCCGAGATGTTCGGCAAGCAGGCCGGCTGCTCGGGCGGGCGCGGTGGCTCGATGCACCTGTTTGACAAGGCCACACGTTTCTACGGCGGCAACGCCATCGTCGGCGGCGGCCTCGCGATCGCGGTCGGCCTCGCGCTGGCCGACCGGCTCGCGCCTCGCCCGGGCGCGGTGACCGCCTGCTTCTTCGGCGAAGGTGCGGTGGCCGAGGGCGCCTTCCACGAGTCGATGAACCTGGCGTCGCTGTGGCAGCTGCCGGTGCTGTTCATCTGCGAGAACAACCTGTACGCGATGGGCACCGCGCTGGCGCGCTCGCAGGCGCAGATCGAGCTGACGGCCAAGGCCGCCAGCCACGGCATCGCCGGCGCACAGATCAACGGCATGAACGTGTTGGCGGTGCACGAGGCCGCGCGCCAGGCGGTGGCGCGCGTGCGCGAACGAGGCGGACCGTTCTTTCTGGAGCTGCACACCTACCGCTTCCGCGCGCACTCGATGTTCGACCCCGATCTGTACCGCGACAAGGCCGAGGTGGCGCGCTGGAAGGAGCACGACCCGATCGATCGTTTTGCCGGCCAGCTGCTCGCGGCCGAGCTGCTGACGCGTGCCGACGTCGAGCGCCTGCACCAAGACGCCGAGCGCGAGGTGAACGCCGCGGTGGCGTTTGCCGACGCTGCCGCGCTCGAGCCGGTGGAGCAGCTCACGCGGCACCTGACGGCCCAGGATTGAGGCGATGAGCACCACCACCACCTACCGCGACGCCTTGCGCGAGGCCCACCGCGAGGCGCTGCAGCGCGACCCGCGCGTGTTCCTGATGGGCGAGGACGTCGGTCGCTACGGCGGCACCTACGCGGTCAGCAAAGGGCTGCTCGCCGAGTTCGGCGAGGCGCGCATCCGCGACGCGCCGCTGTCGGAGCTGGGCTTCGTGGGCGCGGCCATCGGCGCGGCACTGGGCGGCATGCGGCCGATCGTCGAGATCATGACCGTCAACTTCAGCCTGCTGGCGCTCGACGCCATCGTCAATACCGCGGCGCTGTACCGCCACATGTCGGGCGGGCAGTTCCACGTGCCGGTTGTGATCCGCATGGCCAGCGGCGCCGGACGCCAGCTGGCGGCGCAGCATTCGCACAGCCTCGAGCCTTGGTACGCGCACGTGCCGGGCTTGCGCGTGCTGGCACCGGCCACGCTGGACGACGCGCGGGGCATGTTGTGGCCCGCGCTGCAGCAGGAAGATCCCACCGTGATCTTCGAGCATGCGCAGCTGTACAACCTGGAAGGCACGCTGAGCGATCCGGCAGCGGTCGTCGATCTCCAGCGCGCCGCGGTGCGGCGCGCCGGGCGCGACGTGACGCTGGTGGCCTACGGCGGTTCGCTGCCGCGCACGCTCGATGCCGCCGTGCAGCTCGCCGCCGACGGCATCGACGCCGAGGTGATCGACCTGCGCGTGCTGCGTCCGCTCGACATGGACACCGTGCTCGCGTCGGTGCGCAAAACGCGGCGCATCGTGGCGGTGGACGAGGCGTGGCGCAGCGGCAGCCTGGCCGGCGAGGTGCTGGCGCGCGTCTGCGAAAGTGCCTTCTACGAGCTCGATGCGCCACCGGCGCGCGTGTGCAGCGCGGAGGTGCCGATGCCGTATGCCAAGCACCTCGAGGAAGCCGCGCTGCCGCTGGCGCCCAAGATCTCGGCGGCGGCGCGCGCGCTGCTCGCGCGGCGTCCATGATCGAGTTCAAGCTGCCCTCGCTCGGCTCCGACATGGACCAGGGCACGCTGGTGCAGTGGTGCGTCGAGCCTGGCCAGGCGGTGAAGAAAGGCGACGTGGTGGCGGTGGTCGACACCAGCAAGGCCGCGGTCGACGTCGAGATCTGGGTCGACGGCACGGTACACCGACTGCTGGCCCAGGTCGGCGACACGATCCCGGTGGGCACGCCGATGGCCCTGGTGCTCGCGCCGGGTGAGGCGGCACCACCGGCGCGCGCTCAGCCCGTGATCGCAACGGGCGTGCGCGAGCCATCGGTGCCCACCGCCCCGGTGACCGCACCGCCCCCCGTCGCGCCGCTGCCGCCCGCACCTGCCGCGGCGACGCGCGCACGGGTCACACCGGCGGCGCGCCAACGCGCCGCGCAACTGCACCTGACGCCGGACACGCTCGCCGGCACCGGCGCCGATGGCGCGGTGACGCTGGCCGACGTCGAGCACGCAGCGAGACCCGGCACCACGGCCGCAGCGCCACCGACCCCGGCCGCCAACCGCGCGGCCGAGATGCGCAAGGCGATCGCGGCGGCGATGGCGCGCTCCAAGCGCGAGATCCCGCACTACTACCTGCGCGAGCCGATCGCGCTGCGCGCGGCGCTGCACTGGTTGCAGGCGTTCAACGCCAAGCGTTCCATCACCGAGCGCGTGCTGCCCGCCGCGCTGCTGCTCAAGGCGGTGGCGCGTGCGTTGCCCGCCACGCCGCAGCTCAACGGGCACTTCGTCGACGGCGCATTCCAGGCCGCGCCGCTGGTGCACGTCGGCGTGGCGATCTCGCTGCGCGGCGGCGGCCTGGTGGCGCCGGCGCTGCACGACGTGAATGCCAAGCCGCTGCCGCAGCTGATGCGCGAGCTGGCCGATCTGGTGCAGCGTGCGCGCGCCGGCAGCCTGCGCAGCTCGGAGATGTCGGACCCGACGATCACGGTGACCAACCTCGGCGAGCAGTCGGTGGAGTCGGTGCTCGGCGTGATCTATCCGCCGCAGGTGGCGCTGGTGGGGTTCGGCCGCATCGACGAGCGGCCGTGGGTCACCGACGGTGCAATCGCCGCGATGCCGTCGGTGGTGGCCAGCCTGGCCGCCGACCACCGCGTCAGCGACGGCCACGTGGGTGCCGCCTTTCTGGCCCGCCTGCGCAACGTGCTGCAGGAACCGCAACAGCTCGAGGACTGACCGATGGACCGCTCGCAGATCCGCCAGGGCGTGCTCGACGCCCTGCTCGCCATCGCACCCGAGGTCGACGTGGCCGAACTGCGCGACGCGCAGCCGCTGCGCGATCAGGTCGATCTGGATTCGATGGACTGGCTCAACGTGTTGCTCGGCGTGCACCGGCGCTTTGCCGTCGAGATCCCGGAGTCGGACTACGCCCGGCTCGGCACACTGGCGCAGATCGTCGACTACGTGGCCGATCGCGTGCGCTGAGCCTTTGGCGGAGCGCCGCGTTGAGCCGCATCAAGGGTGTGCTGCACAGGCGTGCCTATCTTGGGCGTTCGTCCAACGATGCAGCAAAGGAACGCTCGATGAACCGGCTTTCAAACTTCTTTGTCGCTGCGGCGCTCGCCGCGGCCGTGGGCGGCGTCTCGGCCCAACAGGGTGCGGGCCCGGGTCCCGGTCCCGGTGCGAGTGCACCGCGAGGCGGTCCCGGCATGATGGGTGGCCCCATGGGTGGCCGAGGTGGCCCCGCCGCCAGCGCGCCGCGCGGTCCCGGCATGATGGGTGGCCGCTGGGGCTCGCAATACACGCCGGGCTGGTCGATGATGACGCCGCAGGAACGCACCGAGCACCAGGAGAAGATGCGCTCGATGACGAACCGCGACGAGTGCCGTGCCTACATGGAGCAGCACCACCAGCAGATGATGGAGCGCGCGAAGGACAAGGGGGTCAACATGCCCGCACGGCCGCGCCGCGACGCCTGCGCCAGGCTGTAGCGCCCAGGCGCGTGCACCGACACGCGCGCTCGAGGCGGATTCACGCCGGCGGGAAGTCGTCCACCTGGATCACGCGGTCGGCGGCACGCAGATAGTCGAGCGCGGCCGACGGATGGGCGGACCGCGACGCGGTCTCTTCCAGCGAGTGCGTGCGCCGCAGTGCACGGCTCAGCTCGGCCGCCTCGTCGCCCAGCGCGTCGGCCAGGCGCAGCGCATCGGCCAGGTCGCGCAGGCCGCCGCGTGCGGGCAGGCACATGTCGGGGCACAAGCGCGCGACCATCGATGGGTCGGTGCGCAGCACATCGGCCAGCGCCATCAGATCGCGGTCGCGCAGCGGCGCCAGATGGCGCGTGCCGCGCAGCAGCAGCGGCGCCAGCGCGCGCAGGCCGCGCGACGGCAGGTTGGCGTACAGGTCGCGCAGCGTGGCGGCCGCCAGGTCGAGCTGAAAGCGGATGGCCGCGCGCGCGAACGGCAGCATCTTGGCGTCGGCCTCTGCATGAAAGCGCCACACGCAGGCCGCGGCCAGGTACAGGCACGACAGCACGTCGCCCAGCCGCGCCGACAGCAGTTCCATGCGCTTGAGCCGCCCGCCCAGCAGGCCCATCGCGAGGTCGGCCGTCAGCGCGTACTTGGCCGACACGCGCGCGATCAGCCGCAGCTCCTTCTCCAGCCCCGGCGGCGCGCGGCCGCGCACGCCGGCGCCGAACAGGCTGGCCGCGAGGTTGCGCAGCACGTGGCCTGCATGGCCGAGCAGCGCGCGGCCCAGCGCCGCCTCGTCGCGCGCCTGCACCGCCGCCATCTCGGCCTGCACGTACGGATGGCAGCGCACCGCGCCCTGGCCAAAGATGATCAGCGCGCGCGTCAGCAGGTTGGCGCCCTCGACGGTGATGGCGATCGGCGCGTGCCGGTAGGCCACACCCAGCAGGTTGCTCGGTCCGCGGATGATGCCCTTGCCGCCGAGCACGTCCATGCCGTGGTTGACCGCGCGTCGGCCGGCCTCGGTGAGCTGCACCTTGAGGATGGCGCTGGCCACGCTGGGGCGCTCGCCGGCATCGAGCGCGGCCGCGGTGTAGCGGCGCGCGGCATCGGTGGCATACAGGTCCGCCGCGCAACGCGCCACCAGCCCGGCCACCGCCTGGAAGCGTCCGATCGGCAGGCCGAACTGCTCGCGGATGCGGCCGTAGCCGTTCATCACATACAGCGACGCCTGCTGCAGCGCCGCGCCCAGCGCCGGCAGCGAGATCGCGCGTCCCGCGGCCAGGCACTCCATCAGCATGCGCCAGCCCTGGCCCACGCAGGCCTCGCCGCCGATCACCCAGTCCATCGGCACGAACACGTCGTGGCCGCGGATCGGGCCGTTCATGAAGGCCGAGTTCATCGGCAGGTGACGCCGGCCGATCTGCAGGCCCGGCGTGGGCACCGGGATCAGCGCGCAGGTGATGCCGAGCTGCTGCTGCCCGTCGGGCCGCGAGCGGTCCACCGCCTGGAACGCCAGGCCCACCAGGTTGGCCACCGGCGCCAGCGTGATGTAGCGCTTGTCAAAGCGCACGCTGAAACCGCGCACGGTGCGGCCGTCGATCTGGCGCTCGGTGAGCACGCCGGTGTCGGGGATCGAGGCCGCGTCGGAGCCGGCATACGGCGAGGTCAGCGCAAAGCACGGCAGCTCGCGCCCGTCGGCCAGGCGCGGCAGATGCTGGGCCTTCTGCGCCTCGGTGCCGTAGCGCAGCAGCAGCTCGGCCGGCCCGAGCGAGTTGGGCACCATCACGGTCACCGCGGCCGCCACGTTCACGGTTGCGATGCGCGTCACCACCGTGGCATGCGCGAAATGGCCGAAGCCCAGCCCGCCGTGCTCGCGCGGGATGATCATCCCGAAGAAGCGCCGTTCGCGCAGCAACTGCCACACGGCCGGCGGCAGGTCGCGCGCCTCGTCGATGGCGAAGTCGTCGAGCAGCGCCACCAGCTCCTGCACGTCGCGCTCGACGAAGACCTGCTCTTGCGGCGTGAGTCGGTTGGGCGGCATCGCGAGCAGGCGCTCGAAGTCCGGGCGGCCGGCGAACAGCGCGCCCTCGAAGCCCACGGTGCCGGCCTCCAGCGCCGCGCGCTCGGTGTCGCCCATCGCGGGCAGCGCCTTGGCGAACGGGCCCAGCGCCCAACGGCCCAGCAGCGCGGCGATCACGGGCGCGCTGGGCCGCCAGCGTCGTGTGAACGCAGGCCTTCTTGCTCTTCGCCGATCGGGCAGACCAGCACGTCGGTGCTGCCTTCGGACAGCACGTGCAGCGTCACGCTCCCCAGCAGCAGGTCCTCGACCACCGACTGGCCGTGCTTGCCGACCACCACGAGGTCGCAGTCTGCCTCCTGCTCGAGCTCCACGATGCGTTGCGACGCGTCGCCCTCGACCACGCAGGCCTCGTAGGCATCACGCGCCAGACCGGCCGACTGCGCCAGCGCGTGCAGCCGCCGGTTGGCCGCACCGCGCACCTGCTGGCGCTGATGCTCGATGGCGGCGCCATCGACGCCGGCGAAGCGCAGCTTGGACTCGAACGGCACCTCGAAGGCGTGCAGCAGCACCAGGCGCGCGCGCGGCGCGAGCCGCCGCACCGTGGCCAGCAGCGCCGCGGACACGGCCGAGAAGTCGAGCGCCACGAGGGCGCGGCGGTAGCCTTCGTGCGCGCGCTCGCGCACCATCAGCACCGGCCGCGACGCGCGGCGCAGCAATCGCTCGGCGGTGGTGCCGAGCACCAGGCGGCGCAGAAAACCGGTGCCGCGCGCACCGACCACGATCAGCTCGGCGTCGAGCGCGCTGGCCTCGACCAGCAGGTCTTGCACCACGTCGCCCACGCTGTGCACCGTGCGCACCGTGACGTGGCGGTGCGCCTTCAGCTCGCCGGCCAGCCGCTCCAGGCGCTCGCGCGCCTCGTCATGCAGGCTCTGTTCGGCGGACTGCTGCTGTGCAAACCACTCGCGCAGCTGTGCCACGCGGCCGCCGGCAATCACGTGCATCAGCGTCAGCTGCGCACGCGCCTCATGGGCCAGCAAGGCCGCTCGATCGGCGGCGTGGCGCGCCGGCGCGGAGAAGTCGGTGGCTGCAAGAATCGTTGTCGGACGGCTCATGCACGCAGTGTGGCACTGCCGGGCGCCGCGGCGAAGCCGATGGCCGCTTTGCGGGCAAGGCTTGCTGGTGCGCCTTCAGTGCGTGCACGGCACCGCGCCGGTCGGATCGGCCACGGTGAGGCTGTGGCGGGCGTGCTCGCACCGGCGCGGCCGCTCACGAGTCCGCACTTGCGCTTGCTCAACGCGCACGGCGATCGATGCGCACAACATCATGAGCCAAGCCATTGATGAGCGCCGACGTGGCGTGCATCGACGAGAACGCCTCGCTGCACGACGTGCTGGCGACCATGAAGACCCACCGCGTGCGCCGCCTGCCGGTGACCGGTCCGCAGCGTCGGCTGGTGGGCGTGATCGCCGCCGACGACGCGGTGCGCATGCTGACCGACGAGTTGCACGCGCTGGCGCATGCGCTGTCGGAGCAGGTCAAGGTGGAGCAGATCGCACGACCGTGAGCGCAAGATGGTTCGGCGTGCTCACGCTCGTCGCGCTGGGTGCCGCCTGCCCGGTGATGGCGCAGGGCGAATCGGCCTCGCGCGATGAAGACCCGGCCGTGCGTGACGAACGCAGGGTGCGGCTGCGCACCGCGGCCATCGTGGTGGGCAGCGTCGCCGGCATGGCGGCCTACGGCAAGGCCCAATGGTGGCAGGACGGTTTCACCGACAGATTCAGCACAGTCAAGGAAGGCTGGTTCGGCCAGGCCACCCGCCACGGCGGGGCGGACAAGCTGGGCCACGGCATGTTCGGCTACACCGCGGGCCGCCTGCTGACGCGCGCCTTCGAGGCGGCCGGCAACGACCGGCCGCACGCGGTCAAGCTCGGGGCAGTCACCGCTGTGGGCACGCTGCTCGCGGCCGAAATCGCCGACGGCTACTCCATGAAGTGGCGCTTCTCCCGCGAGGACGCCGTGATGGACCTGCTCGGTGGCGCGTTGGCCTACACCATGGAGACGCTGCCGGCGCTGGACGCACTGGTCGATCTGCGATTGCAGTACAGCCCGTCGCGTGGCCCCGACGGACGGCGCGAGTTCAACCCCTTTGGGGACTACTCGGGCCAGCGCTACCTGCTGGTGTTCAAGGCCAGCGGGGTGGCCGCGCTGGCACACCATCGGCTGTGGCGATACCTGGAAGTGAACCTGGGCTATGCCACGCGGCAGTTCGATCCGGAGTGGCACGCACTCGCCTCGCCGAGCCGCCGCGTCAGCGTGGGCATCAGCCTCAACCTCGGTGAATTGCTGCGCCGGACGGTCTACGACGGCGACACGCGGCCGACGCGCACGCGGCGCGTGACCGAGACCGTGCTCGAGTACGTGCAGTTGCCCGGCACCGAAGCGCACGCGGACCGCGTGCTGCACTGACATGCCGCCGCCCACGGAGTGCCGACCATGCAGACGCTGACGCGGCGCATCGGCGGGGCCGCCGTGTTGGCCGTGGCGGCGCTGGTCGGCGTGCTGGCCTGGTGGATGCAACAGCGGTCGGTGCCGGCCGACGGCCTGCTGCAGATCAATGGCCGCATCGAAGGCGATCGCGTGACGATCGCGCCGAAGACCGCCGGCCGGGTGGTTGAACTGCGGGTCCACGAGGGCGACGTCGTGACGAGCGGGCAGGTGTTGGTGCGGCTGGACGACCGCGCCGTTCGGGCGCGCCTGGAACAGGCCGAGGCCGCCGTGCAGACGCTGCAGGCGCAGATCGCCGCGCAGCAGGCCGCGCTGGTCGTGATGCGCGGCGAAACCGCGCTGGCCCTCAACGCCGCGCGCAACCGCATGGCCGCGGCCGAGGCCGACGCACGCCGCGCTGCCGCGGCCCATGCGCAGGACGAGCGCGACCATGCGCGTGCGCGTGATCTGTCGGAACAAGGGTTCATCGGTCCACAGGCAATGGAGCGCACCGGTCTGGCCTTGAAGCAGTCGGCCGAGCAGCGCGATGCCGCCGACGCGCTGCTCGAGCAGTCGCGCCAGCTCGTGCGCGACGCGCAGCTGGGTCCGCAACGTGTGCGCACGCGCGAGGCCGAGCTGGCCGTCAGCCGCGCGCGGCTGCAGGAGGCCACCGCCACCGTGGCCGAGGCCCAGAGCGCGCTCGACGACATGGTGATCCGCGCGCCCGCTGGCGGCACGGTGGTGCGCCGCTTCACCCACGCGGGTGAGGTCGTGGGCGCCGGTGCTCCGCTGCTGGACCTGATCGACCTGGGCCAGCTCTACCTCAAGGGCTATCTGCCCGAGCCGCAGATCGGCCGCGTGCGGCGCGGCATGGCGGCGCGTGTGCACGTCGATGCGTTTCCCGGCGAAGGCTTCAACGCGACGCTGCGCTACGTGGCGTCGCGCGCCGAGTTCACGCCCAAGGAGGTGCAGACGGTCGATGAACGCGTGCGCCTGGTCTACGAGGTGCGGCTGTACCTCGAGCAAGACGCGGCCGGCCGGCTCAGCCCCGGGCAGCCGGCCGACGCGATGATCCGCACGCGCGAGGACGTCGCATGGCACGTGCCGCGGCGATGAGCGACGCACGGCCGCTCCGAAGGCGCTCGCTCCCCCTCGGGGGGACGGGCCGCAGGCCCAAGGGGGCACGATGAACACGGCGCCGGTGGTGCGGGTCGACGCACTGCTCAAGCGCTATCGGCGACGCGAGGCGGTGCGCGGCGTGTCGCTGCAGGTGGCACGTGGCGAGCTCTACGGCGTGATCGGGCCCGACGGCGCCGGCAAGAGCAGCCTGTTCAAGGCCGTGGCCGGTGTGCTGGCCTTCGAGGGCGGACGCGTCCAGGTGTTCGGCCGCCCGGTCGGCAGCGAGCGCGAAGCCGAGCAGGTCCAGCCGCGCATCGGCTTCATGCCGCAGGGGCTGGGGCAGCACCTGTATCCGGAGCTGTCGGTGGACGAGAACGTCGACTTCTTCGCCGACCTGCGTGGCGTGCGTGCCGAGACGCGGGTCGCGCGCAAGTCGCGGCTGCTGGCAATGACACGGCTCGACGCCTTCCGCACGCGACCGATGAAGGCGTTGTCCGGCGGCATGAAGCAGAAGCTCGGGCTGGTCTGCACGCTGATCCACGAACCCGAACTGATCGTGCTCGACGAACCGACGACCGGCGTGGACCCGTTGTCGCGGCGCGACTTCTGGCGGCTGCTCGGTGAGCTGGTGCGCGAACGCGGCATGACCGCGCTGGTGTCGACCGCGTACCTCGACGAGGCCAGCCGCTTCGATCGCGTGGCGCTGATGCACGACGGCCGGCTGATCCTCGAGGGCGATCCCGACACGCTGGCCAAGGCCCGGCCGAGCGGCTCGGCGCCGAGCGCAACGCCCGAGCTCGAGGACGTCGTCGTGGAATCGCTGCGCGCGCTCGAGCACGAACCCGCGCCGGCTTTGCGGCTGCCCGACGATGCACCCGCCGCTCCACCCGCGCCCGGCCATGCCATCGAAGCCGTCGGGCTCGGTCGCGACTTCGGCGACTTTCGTGCGGTCAGCGACGTCAGCTTTCGTGCCGCGGCGGGTGAGATCTTCGGGCTGCTCGGCGCCAACGGCGCCGGCAAGACCACCGTGATCAAGATGCTGACCGGCATCCTGCCGCCAACCCGTGGCAGCGGGCACGTGGCCGGCGCCGACATGCGGCGCGCATCGCGCGAGATCCGCCAGCGCATCGGCTACATGTCGCAGTCGTTCTCGTTGTACGGCGACCTCGGCGTGCGCGACAACGTGATGCTGTACGCCGGCATCTATGGCCTGAGCGGGCTCGCGGCACGTCGGCGCGCCGACTGGGTGATCGAACTGGCGGGTCTGCAAGCCCACCGCGAAGACAGCGCCGACAGCCTGCCGATGGGGTTGCGCCAGCGCCTGGCGCTCGGCTGTGCGCTGATGCACCGTCCGCGCGTGCTGTTCCTCGACGAGCCGACCTCCGGTGTGGACCCGCTGGCCCGGCGCCACTTCTGGAGCATCCTGACGTGGCTGGCACGCGAGCACGGCGTCGCCATCCTGCTGAGCACGCACCACATGGCAGAGGCCGAGCTGTGCGACCACCTGGTGCTGATGTTCGACGGGCGGGTCGCGGCCGACGCGTCGCCGCAGCAGATGAAGCGCGAGCTGCAGCAGCAGGCGGGGCAGCTGCTGGAGGTGCACTGCGCGGTTCCGGCGGCCGGCGTGCTCGCGTTGCGCGAAGCCGGTTATCGCGACGCCGTGCTGCACGGCCACGCGGCGCGGCTGATGACGCGCGACCCGGCCACCGACGAACGGCGCATCGCCGAGCTGTTCGCCGCGCAGGGCCTCGCGCTGCTGTCGCTGCAGCGGCGCCCGGTCGACATGGAAGAGGTGTTCGTGCAGCGCGTGGCGGCGCTGCAGGGCGCGGCACGATGACAAGGCTGCGTCGCGTGCGCGCCGTGGCACTGAAGGAGTGCCGCGAGATCCTGCGCGACCGCGTGTACCTGCTGCTGGCATTTGCGCTGCCGCTGACGCTGATGCTGGTGTTCGGCCACGGCATGAGCCAGGAGGTGGAGCGCGTCGGCCTGGCCGTGCTGGACGAGGACCGCAGCCCGACCAGCCGCGGCTACATCGACCACTTTGCGCGCACGCATCACTTCCGGATCGTCGGCGCACTGCGATCGGCCGCCGAGATCGAGCCGTTGCTCGCCACCGGGCGGGCGCGGGTGCTGCTGCGCATCGCCCCGGGTTACGAACGCGACCTGCTGCGCGGCGGCAGCGTCGAGGTGCAGTTCGTGATCGATGGCACCTTCACCGCGCCGGCGCGCACGCTGCGCGGCTATGTCGAGGCGATCAACGCCGCGGCCAGCGCCGAGCTGCGCGCCGGCGCGCTGGCCAAGCTGGGCGGCATCGCGCCGGAGCGCGCGCTGGCGCTGATCCATCCGATCCAGCTGCAGGTGCGCTACCTCTACAACGAAGAGGTGCGCAGCATCTGGACCATCGCGCCGTCGCTGCTGATGCTGATCCTGCTGATGGTGCCGCCGCTGTTGATGGCGGTGAGCGTGGTGCGCGAGAAGGAAACCGGCTCGATCTACAACGTGCGCTGCTCGGCGCTGACGCGCGGCGAATTCATGGCCGGCAAGCTGCTGCCGAGCCTGTTGGTGTCGGCGCTCAACGCCGCCGTGCTGTGGCTGGCCGCCGTGGCCTATTTCGACGTGCCGTTCAAGGGCAGCGCGGGGCTGCTGGCCGGGGGCACCGCGCTGTACCTGCTGGGCACCACCGCGCTCGGCCTCCTGATCTCGTTGCTGGTGCGCAGCCAGCAGGCGGCGATCATCATCGCCACCATCACCGCGTCGATCATCGCGATCCAGTTCTCCGGGTTGTTCGCGCCGGTGGACTCGATGACCGGCGCCAACCGTGCGATCGCGCTGGCGCTGCCGGCGAGCCACTATCGCGAGATCGTGGTCGGTGCGTTCCTGAAACGAAGCGCGCTGCAAGACCTGGGTCTGGAGTTCGCGGCCCTCGCCGCCTTCGCGGCGCTGATGCTGGGGCTCGCCTACCTGTCGTTCCACAAGAGGACCGCGTCATGACGAGCAGCCTGCCGGGTGCGGCACGGGTCTGGCTCGAGCAGTTGCGCGTGCTTGTGGTCAAGGAGCTCAAGCAGCTGCTGAAGGACCGCGCGTTGTTCGCCTACACGGTGTTCATCTTCACGCTCGACATCGCGCTGGCTGCCGGCGCGTCGTCGATCGAGTTGCGGCGCGCGCCGCTGGCGGTGCACGACCTCGGCCATGCGGCCGTCGGCCGCGAGCTGATCGGGCGCTTCCAGCCGCCCTACTTCAGGATCGAATCCCACGTGTCCGACGCCCGCGACGCAGCGGCGCAGCTCGATCGCGGCGAGGTGCGCGCCGTGCTCGCGCTGACGACCGATTTCGACCGCGATCTCGCATCCGGCAGGCAGGCCGAGGTCCAGTTGCTGGTTGACACGGCGCAGGCGATCCAGGGGTTCCTCGTGGCCAGCTATGCCGAACGCATCGCTGCCGAGTTGGGCGACGAATGGACACGTCGATCGCTGGAGCGCCAGGGCATCGACCCGCAGCGGCTGCCGGCGATCGTGGCCGCGCCACGCTATGCCTACAACCCCACGCTGAACGAGATCTGGTTCAACACCGTGTCGGAGTGGCTGACCATGCTGACGATCGCCGCCGTCGTCTTGCCGGCCGCCGCGCTGGTGCGCGAACGCGAGCGCGGCACGGTCGAGCAGCTGCTCGTCGCGCCGCTGACGTCGCTGCAGGTGGTGCTCAGCAAGGTACTGGCGATGGTGCTGGTGATGCTCGCCGGCACCGCGGTGGCGGTGTTCGGCGTTATGCACTTTGCCTACGGTGTGCCGATGCGCGGCGACGTCGGCCTCTTCTTCGCCGTGACGGCGCTGTTCACGATGTCGTGTGCCGGCGTCGGCATCGTGGCCTCCGGCTTCGCGCGCAACTCGGGTCAGATGAGCCTGATCGTCATCCTGATCGTGGTGCCGATGATCATGCTGTCCGGCACATGGAACATGGTGGAGAGCATGCCGGGCTGGCTGCAGGCCTTGACCGAGCTCTCGCCACTGCGGCACTTCATCGTGCTGGCCTATGGCCTGCTGATCCGCGGTGCGCCGATCGAGACCCTGGCGCCGGCGCTGCTGAGCATGCTGGCCATCGGCTCCGCGCTGCTCGCCGTGGGCGTGCTGCAGTTTCGCCGCCAGTTCCGTTGAAACGGCTCGTTGCGGAGGCGCTTGCGCTCGCTCAACGCCGCGCCACGCGGTTTCGGCTCCACTCGGCTGAAACGGACCGACTGACGATGCAGACCTCTCTTGCCTCCCCGTTCGAATCCCCGCCCGACTTCAGCGACACCGTACCGGGCTTCCTGGCTCGACCGGCCGATGCAGGGTGTGCGGGCGAGCGGTCGCGCAAGCCACCGAGGCGCGCGCGGCCAACGGGAGACGGCATGCACGACCGCTGGGAACACTTCGAACACGGTGCCGACATCGGCGTGCGCGGCATCGCCGCCACCAAGGCCGGTGCCTTCGAGCAGGCCGCGCTCGCGCTGACCGCGGTGGCCACCGATCCCCAGCAGGTGGCCGCGCGGCACGACGTCGAGATCCGCTGCGAGGCGCCGGACGACGAGCTGCTGCTCGCGCACTGGCTCAACGCGGTGGCCAGCGAGATGGCGGCGCGCCGCATGCTGTTTGGCCGCTATCGCGTGCAACTCGACGGCCATCGCCTGCTCGGCGTGGCCAGCGGCGAGACCGCCTCCGTCGAGCGCCACAACCCGGCGGTGGAGGTCAAGGGCGCCACGTGCACCGCGTTGCGCGTCGCGCCGCACGACGGCGGCTGGCTGGCGCAGACGGTGGTCGACGTCTGAAAGGCAGGTCCCGATGGACACCGCCAGGTTGATCCGCCGCGCCGACTGCGTGTGGGAGATGCCGCGCGAAGGCGCGATGCGGGTGCCCGCCATCCTGTACGGCAGCGAGGCCCTGATCCGGGACATGGACGACAAGGTGCACGAGCAGGCCCGCAACGTGGCCACCCTGCCGGGTATCGTCGGCGCGTCGTACGCGATGCCCGACGCGCATTGGGGCTACGGCTTCCCGATCGGCGGCGTGGCCGCTTTCGACCCCGAGGCCGGTGGCATCGTCTCGGCCGGCGGCGTCGGCTTCGACATCTCGTGTGGCGTGCGCTGCCTGCTGACCGGCCTGCGCCACGAGCAGGTGCTGCCCGTGCAGCGACGCCTCGCCGACGCGCTGTTCGCCCAGATCCCGGCCGGCGTGGGCAGCACCGGCCACATCCGGCTGAACAGCGCGGCCACAGAGGCGATGCTGACCGGCGGTGCCCGCTGGGCCGTCGCACAAGGTTGGGGGCTTGCCGAAGACCTGGAGCGCATCGAAGAGCACGGGCAGATGCAGCACGCCAAGCCGGCGTGTGTGTCGATGCAGGCGCGCCGCCGCCAGCGCGAGGAGATGGGCACGCTCGGCAGCGGCAACCACTACCTCGAGGTGCAGCGGGTGAGCGACGTGTTCGACGCCTCGATCGCCGATGGCTACGGCCTGCACGCCGGCGATGTCGTGGTGATGATCCACTGCGGCTCGCGCGGGCTGGGCCACCAGATCGGCAGCGAGTTCCTGCTGCACATGGCCGAGGAGGCGCCGCACTTCGGGCTCACGCTGCCCGACCGCGAGCTTGCCTGTGCGCCGATCCGCTCCGACCTCGGTGTGCGGTACCTCGGCGCCATGCGCGCCGCGATCAACTGCGCCTTGGCCAATCGGCAGATCCTCACGCACCTGGTGCGCCAGGTGTTCGCCGAGTTGCTGCCGCAGGCCGATCTGCGCGTGCTCTACGACGTGTCGCACAACACGTGCAAGCTCGAGACACATCGCGTCGACGGCCGGGCGCGCGAGCTCTTCGTGCACCGCAAGGGCGCCACGCGCGCGTGGGGCCCGGGCCATCCGGAACTGCCGCCCGCGCTGCGCGACCACGGCCAGCCGGTGCTGATCGGCGGCTCGATGGGCACGGGCTCGTACGTGATGGCCGGCACCGCGCAATCGGCATCGCTGGCCTTCGCGTCGGCCTGCCACGGCGCCGGACGGCAGATGAGCCGTCACCAGGCGCTGCGCACCTGGCACGGCCGCGCCGTGGTCGACGAGCTGGCGGCCCGGGGCATCGTGGTGCGCAGCCCGTCGTCGCGCGGCATCGCCGAGGAAGCGCCTGGCGCCTACAAGGACGTGAGCGCGGTGGTGGATGCAGCGCACGACGCCGGGCTGGCGCGCAAGGTGGCGCGGCTGGCGCCGCTGGTGTGCATCAAGGGTTGACCGTATCGCACCGCGGTGTCCGCTTGACGGTGGTGACAGGATCGCATCGACCCACGCGCGGCAGACCCCGCAGCATCGACGTCACGGCCTCACGCAGGCCATGACGTCAGCGCCCGATCCGCCCCGAGCAGGGCGGGCGTCGAGGCCACGATGACCCACGCGGGGATCGCTTGGAGGTAGTGCGCGAACCGGCCCTTGCCCTCGAAGCGCCGGCGAAAGAGCGCCTCATCCAGGCCCGTGCCGAGCCGCGGCACGACGCCGCCGCCGATGTAGACGCCGCCGCGCGCGCCGAGCGTGAGCGCCAGGTCACCGGCCACGCCGCCGAGCCATCCGGTGAACAGCCGCAGCGCACCCACGCAGGCGGCATCGCTGCCCTCGATCGCGCGGCGGGTGACATCGGGCGGCTCGAGCGCCAGCGGTGCCCTGCCCTCGCGCGCGCACACCGCTTCGTACAGCAGAAGCAGCCCGGGACCCGACAGCACGCGTTCGGCCGACACGTGCGAATGGCGGCCGCGCATCCAATGGATCAGCGCAGCCTCCTCGTCGTCGCTGGCCGCCAGCGTCGCATGGCCGCCCTCGCCGCTGATCGCGCACGGGCCGCCGGGGCCGTTGATCAGGCCCGAGACACCGAACCCGGTGCCCGGGCCGAGCAGCGCCGCCGGTGCACCGGGCACCGCTGCACCGGCACCACCGATCAACCGCAGATCGCCGGGCTCGAGCAACGGCAGGCTCATCGCGAGCGCGGTGAAATCGTTGAGCACCAGACAACGCTCGGCTCCGATCAGGCGCTGCAGCTCGTGGATCGAAAACGCCCACGAACGGTTGGTGAGGTGCACGCGGTCGCCGGTGACCGCCGTGGCCACTCCGAATGCCATCCAGGCCGGCGTGCCGAGGCCGTGCCGACTCAGGTAGTCGAGCGCCGAGTCGGCCAGCGTGGCGTGCTCGGCGCACGGCCGCGCGCTGATGTGCTGCAGCGGCGCCTCGGGTGCGGCGCGCCAGGCCCAGCGGGCGTTGGTGCCGCCGATGTCCCCCAGCAACCTCGGATAGCCGCGCATGTTCGCACCTTGCGCGCCCACTCTATCGCGCACTGCGGGCGCTGACCATGGACCTGCTCGTGGCGCTGCTTTGCGCCAAGACAAGGCCGGTGTCGAGGACCGGCGTCAGCCTTGACCGCCACAAGCTTCTCCGTGGGGTTCCGGATGGATCGAGCCGTCACTTCGCACCAACTGATCCGCCGCACGATGGCCGTCGTGCTGGCCGGCGGGCGCGGCGCGCGCCTGAAGCAGCTCACCGAGCATCGCTGCAAGCCGGCGGTGCACTTCGGCGGCAAGTTCCGCATCGTCGACTTCACGCTGTCGAACTGCATCAACTCGGGCATCCGCCGCATCGGCGTGGTGGCGCAGTACGAATCGCACTCGCTGCTGCGCCACCTGCAGCGCGGCTGGAGCTTCTTGCGCGCCGAGCTCAACGAGATGGTGGAGGCGCTGCCCGCGCAGCAGCGCGTGGGCGATGACCACTGGTACCGCGGCACCGCCGACGCGGTGTTCCAGAACCTCGATTTCATCCGGCAGGCAGCGCCGTCGTACATCGTGGTGCTGGCCGGCGACCATGTCTACAAGATGGACTACTCGGTGATGCTGCGCGACCATGTCGAGCAAGGCGCAGCCTGCACCGTGGGCTGCATCGAGGTGCCGCGCAGCGAAGCCTGCGCCTTCGGCGTTATGGCCGTCGACGGGTCGCGCCGCATCACCTCGTTTGTCGAGAAGCCGCCCGAGCCGCCCGGCCTGCCCGGCCGCGAGGACCGCTCGCTGGCCAGCATGGGCATCTATGTGTTCGATGCCGAGTACCTCTATCACCTGCTGACCGCCGACCTGGCCGATCCCGCGTCGAGCCACGACTTCGGCAAGGACGTGATCCCGCGCGCGGTGGCCCAGGGCCGCGCGCTGGCGCATCCGTTCGCGCAGTCGTGCATCCTCAACGTGAACGGCGCGCCGCCGTACTGGCGCGACGTCGGCACGATCGACGCGTTCTGGGCGGCCAACCTAGATCTGGCCTCGATCGATCCCGAGCTCGACATCTACGACCGGCAGTGGCCGATCTGGACCTACCAGCACCAGCTGCCGCCGGCCAAGTTCATCCGCGACGAGCACGGCCGGCACGGTGTGGCCGTGAACACGCTGGTGTCCGGCGGCTGCATCGTCGCGGGATCTCATCTCTCCGACTCGGTGCTGTTCTCCGGCGTGCAGTTGCGCTCGTTCTGCCACATGGAGCAGTCGGTCGTGCTGCCCGACGTGACGGTCGGTCGCGGCTGCCACCTGCGCAAGGTGGTGATCGACCGGCGCTGCTCGTTGCCCGAGGGCCTGGTGGTCGGCGAGGATCCGGTGCTCGACGCGCGCCGTTTCGAGCGCACCGAGTCCGGCGTGGTGCTGATCAACGCCGAGATGCTGGCCCGGCTGTAACGTGCTCACACGTGCGAGCCTGAGGCACGTGGGTCAGCCGGCCAGTACAGGCTCCCCGCAGCCGCGCGCGATCCGCTCGCGCGCCGCATCACGCAGGCGCAGCGCGGCCGACCAGGAGTCGCCGTCGGCCGCCAGCGGCGCGTGCACCTGCACGGTGACCGGCTCGCGGCGCGGCCACCATGAGCCATCGCGCAACACCGATCGCGTGCCGCGCAGGCTGACCGGCAGCACCGCGACATGGGCCTGTGCCGCCGCGACGAATGCGCCCATGTGAAACGGTCGCAGGCCGGGTGCGCGCGTCAGCGTGCCCTCGGGGAAATACACCAGCATCTCCCCCGCCTTGGCGGCCTGCACCAGATCCTTCGCACCCTCGACGCTGGCATGCACGTCGTCGCGCTCGACGAAGCGCACGCCCATGCGCCCGAGCACCCAGCCCACCAACGCCACCCCCGCCAGCTCGCGCTTGGCCACCAGGCATGCCGACGCCGGCAGCACGGCCGTGAGCACCAGCCAATCGAGGTAGCTCGCGTGGTTGCAGACGACGATCCCGCGGTCGCCTTGCAGCGCCGCCTCGCCCTGCACCTGCAGCGGCAGCCCGCTGACGCGCAGCCCGGCGCGAGCGACGGCGCGTGCCACCTGCTTGCGCGCGGCGCGATGCGGCAGCAGCGCGGCCAGCGCGCCGATGAGCGCTCCGATGCCGAACACCGTCCAGACCCAGGCCGCGAACAGCGCCGATCCAGACTGCCGAAGCGGCCCGCGCAGGCGGCGGTGCGCCGCGTCCATCCACAGCCGCGCCAGTTGCGCGGCGACACTGCGCTCGTGAGCCGCGAGCTGTCCTTGCTCATAGAGGGCGCGGCAGGCGGCGCGGCGGATCTTGCCGCTGGACGTCTTCAACACGGTGTGTGGCGGCGCCAGCACGATGTCGTCGGTCGGCAGGCCGAGCACCTCGATGCTCAGCTGCGCGATCCGCTCGTGCAGCGCGGTTCGGGCGCGGGCGTCCTCGGCGCGCGTCTCCACCAGCACGACCACGCGCTCGCTGCGCGTCTGCGGGTCGGTGGCGCCGAACACGGCGACACAGCCGCGCCGCACGCCGGGCAGCGCGCCGATCGCCTCTTCCAGGTCGTACGGATGGATGTTGTGCCCGCCGCGGATGATCAGGTCCTTCACGCGGCTGGTCAGGTGGATCTCGCCGTCGACGACATAACCGACGTCGCCCGTGTCGAGCCAGTCGCCGTGGAACAAGGCTCGCGTGGCCTCCGCGTTGCCGAAGTACCCGGCCGTGGCCGACGGCCCCCGGAACTGAATGCGCCCCTCGTGCCGGTCCGGCAACTCCGCAGCGTGCTCGTCGATGACGCGCAGCTCGTGCCCCGGCAGCGGCACGCCGCAGGCCACCACGTGCATCGCACTGGCGTTTTTGGCGTCCACCGGATGAGCCAGGCCCTCGTCGCGCAGCACCTGTCGATCGATGACGTCGACCCTGGGACCGCGCCCAAGCGGCGGAAACGCCAGGCCGACGCCGCATTCGGCCAGGCCATACGTCGGCATCAGCGCGCGCCGGTCAAAGCCGCTGCGGCCGAAGCGCTCGCAGAACGACGTCAGCGTGGTCGCATGCACCGGTTCAGAGCCGTTGATCGCCGCGCGCAGGCAGCCCAGATCAAGGCCGCGCAAGTCGTCGTCCGGCACCCGCGTGGCGAGGATCTCGTAGGCGAAGTTGGGCGCGCCGGTCAGCGTGGCGCGGTGCTCGCTGATGGCGCGCAGCCAGCGCGACGGCCGCCCCAGGAACGCCTGCGGCGACATCAGCACCAGCGACAGGCCGTGGTAGAGGCTGCCGAGCCAGGCGCCGATCAGACCCATGTCGTGATACAGCGGCAGCCAGCTCACGAAGACATCGTCCGGCGTGGCCTTCAGGGCCTGTCCCATCGCGCGGATGTTGGCCAGCAGGTTGGCGTGCGTGAGCACCACGCCCTTGGGCTGCCCGGTGCTGCCGGAGGTGTACTGGATCAGCGCCGTGTCGTGCGCGCTGCGCGCCACCGGCTGCCAGCGGCCGCCCGCCGCGCGCAGCCCTTCGGCGGTGAGCACCGCACGCAGCTCGCGCGCACCCGCGCGCAGGATGCGCGCCGCGGGCAAGGCCTGCTCGTCGGTGATCAACAGGACCGCACGCGCGTTGGCGACGATGTGCGCCTGCCGTCGCAAGTGGTCCTCGATCTGCGAGGCCCGCAACGGCGGGTAGATCGGAACGGGCACGCCGCCGGCGAGCAGGATGCCCATGAAACATTCCAGGAACGCCGTGCCGGTGGGCAGCATCAACGACACCACCTCGTCGGGTGCGAGCCCCCAGCGCTGCAGCGCACCGGCCACCGACCGCGCGCGCTCGAGCAGCCCGGCATGGCTCAGCTCGTGCGGCGCCTGCTCGTCGCGCAGCAGCGCCACATGCCGGCGCGTGCCGGCGCGCTCGGCCTGCCACTGCAGCACGTCGAGCAGCGTCGCGGCCTGGCGCGGAAAGTCCGCCGCGCCGGGCACGGATGCCGCCGCAACGCTCGCAACGGCCGGTACGGCACGCGCGGCATCGGCATGCGGCAGCGCCACGGCCAGGGCGCGCAGCAAGTCGCGCGGCGTCTTGGCCGCTTGCATGGCCGCTTCGGCAATCCTCAGGTCGAACGCCTGCTCCAGGCGCAGCATCAACTCCATGCGCGCCAGGCTGTCGATGCCGAGCGCACGTTCCAGGTCATCGTCGAGCGCGGGCGGCGCGGCGTCGGCGCCGCGCAGCTCGCGCAGGAACGTCCGCATGACCGCCGCCAACTGCGCGGCAGTCACCGGCCGCTTCGTGCCGTCCGCGAGCGGGGTGATGCCGGTGACCTGATCCATCGCCTGCACCATGGGCATTCGTGCGGCGGCGGGGATGCGCCGGCGCAGGAGCCGGTGCGTCAGGCAGGCTGGCGCATCAGCGCCGGCTCACGCTGACGCGCTTGGCCTGGCGCCCTTGGGCAGCCAACTCCGGTATGAAGCGGACCTCGGCACCGATCTGCACGTGCTCCCAGGGCGTGCCGGCCACGTTGTCCGGCCCGAACCAGTACTCGTCGCCATCGGCGGTGCGGATGAAGCCGCAGCGGTCTGCGTCGCTGACGCGCACCACTTCGCCGTGCAACTCCTGGGCGTGCAGCTTCTCCTCGCCGCGCGCGCGTTGTGCCGACTCCTCGATCTGCCGCTTCATGTCGTCGAAGGCATCGCGCAGCGCGACGTACACGTCCTCGTGCTGCACACGATCGACGCACAACTCCCGGCCCGTCATGGTCGCGTCGATGCGCACCGCAAAGGGTTGCCCCTGGTGCTTGTGCTTGTGCGCCAGCTCGATCGTGACGCGGCACGACATCAGGTCGCCGCGGAACTGGTCGAGCTTGGCGGCCTTCGCGCGGGCCGCCGCCTCGACGGCAGGTGACGGCTCGAGGCCGAGAAAACGCACTTCCAGCGGTTGTTTCACCGTCGTTTCTCCATGAGAAGGATTCAGGACAAGGGCACGCCGACGCTCTGCGCCAGCGTGATGCGTTGCGTGGGCGGCAAGCCGAGCGCGTGCGCGAGCGCACGCCGATCCACCAGGCCGCGCAGCACGGTGCCGAGGCCGAACGCCGCGCAGGCCAGGTACACGTTCTGCGCAATGCAGCCCGACGCCACGCCGGCCAGGAACTCACGCTCGTGCGGCGCGACATCGGGCATGCGCGCGAAGTCGGCCACGTACACCAGGTTCAACGGTGCGCTGCCCACGAACGGCTGCGTGCCCGTCAGGTGGCGCAGGTCCTGCGCCTTCACCAGGCACAGCCGGTGGCTGGGTGCGTCGTAGCGGTAGCTGCCTTCCGGCAGCACGGCGTACACGGTGGTCTCCTGCCAGTTGTGCGCCGACGGTGCAGTGCGACCGCCGCTGCCGGAGCGGTTGATGCCGAAGGCGGCCCACAGCAGCGCCGACAGCGTGGCCAGCGGCAGCGCGTCGGCCCGCACGTCGCGCGTGCTCTTGCGCTGCCGCAGCGTCGCCTCGAGCGTGGCGCGCTCGGGCAGCGCCGGCGCGGGCAGGACGACATCGTCGGTTTCGAGGTTCAGTGCAACGGTGGACATGGCGGGCTCCTTCGGTGTCGCAAGTGGTGCAACGATGGAGCCGGACTCCGCCGAAGGCCTTGCGCTCGCTCAATCGGGCGGTGGCTGCGTTGCGCCGGCTTGCAGGCCTTGGCGGGTGGCTCAAGCGCCGCCGCGTGCCTTGCGCACCCCCATCACCACGTAGTGCACGCCCGAAGCGATGGTGGTCGCCAGCGTGGCCCACAGCAGTGCCTGCAGCCACCATCCCGTCGGCAGGAGGCCAACGCGTGCACACAACACACTCAGCAGCAGCACGAACAGCAGCGCGGTGTTCAGCTTGGAGACCGCGCTCGGTGCCATCTCGACGCGGCCGAACCGGGCGTGATAGGCCAGCGCGCCGCCGACGATGACGACGTCGCGCGCCACCACGGTCGCCGCGAACCACAGCGGCAGGCTGCCCTGCAGCGTCAGCACCACCACCACCAGCACGCCGGTGGCCTTGTCGGCGAGCGGGTCGACCAGCGCGCCGAAGCGCGAGCGCTGCTGCCAGCGGCGCGCCAGCATGCCGTCGACGAAGTCCGAGAGCGCGGCAAAGAGAAACAGCGGCAGCGCCAGCGCATCGTGGCGCCGCCACAGCAGCCCGGCGATCACCGGCGCCAGCAGCAGGCGCAGCACGGTCAGCGCGTTGGGCAACAGCCGCTGAACAACGGGGTTCACGGCTTCACTTTGCCATTGGAACGAGGCCACCGCGCCGCAGGTCCTGCCTGAGGCAGGCCCGCCTGAACTTCGGGCAACGACCGCGACGCTGACGCCGCGGTTTCGACGGGCCATGGGACCATGGCCCTGCTCTCGCGCCCAAACCGCTTCAACGGGCAACGCCCTTGGCGCGGTGGCAAAGAAACTCTAGGCGATCTCGCGGCGGCCGCCTTGCGCTCGATCAAGGCAGGCGCTCGCGCGCTGCGTTGCGCGCCATCAAGCGCGCCGATCCCTGCGGCGCCCAGGCTGTGCGCATGAGCGCACTGCTGACCGACCTGTACCAGCTGACGATGCTGCAGGCCTACCTGGAGGAGGATCTGCAGCAAACTGCCGTGTTCGAGCTGTTCGTGCGCAAGCTGCCGCCGCAGCGGCGCTTCGGCGTGGCGGCGGGCCTGGAGCAGGCGCTGCAGTTCCTGGAGTCGCTCGCCTTCTCCGACGAGGAGTTGCAGTGGCTGGCCGCGCAGCACCGGTTCTCGGCGCGCCTCATCGACCATCTCGCGCAGCTGCGATTCGCCGGCGATGTCGATGCGATGCCCGAAGGCTCGATCTTCTTCGCCAACGAGCCGATCCTGCGCGTGACGGCACCGCTGCCGCAGGCCCAGCTGGTCGAGAGCCGCCTGCTCAACATCGTGCACCTGCAGACGCTGATCGCGTCGAAGGCGGCGCGCGTGGTCATGCACGCCGGAGGACGGCAACTGGTTGACTTCGGCATGCGGCGCGCGCACGGCGAAGAGGCGGCGTTGATGGCCGCGCGCGCGGCCTACCTCGCGGGTTTCGACGCCACCGCCACCGCAGAGGCGGGGCGTCGCTTCGGCATGCCGGTCGTCGGCACGATGGCGCATTCGTTCGTGCAGGCCCATGCCAGCGAGTCTGCAGCGTTCGAAGCGTTCGCGCGCGTGTGGCCGCAGCGGCCGATCCTGCTGATCGACACCTACGACACCGAGGCCGGCGCGCAGAAGGTGGTTGCGCTCGCGCAACGCCTGGCGTCGGCGGGCCTGCAGATCGGCGGCGTGCGGCTCGACAGCGGCGATCTCGCGGCGCACGCGCGCGCGGTTCGCGGGCTGTTCGACGCGGCCGGGCAACGGGCGCTGACCATCTTTGCCAGCGGCAACCTCGACGAGCACCGCATCGCTTCGCTGGTGAGCACCGGTGCGCCCATCGACGGCTTCGGCGTCGGCACCGCACTCGACACCTCGAGCGACGCGCCGGCGATCGACATGGTCTACAAGCTGCAGGCCTATGCGGGCGAGCCGAAGCGCAAGCGCTCGGAGGGCAAGGCCACCTGGCCCGGCGCCAAGCAGGTGTGCCGCCGCCGGCGAGACGACGGCACGCTGCTCGAGGACCGGGTTCAGCTGCTGGGCGAACCGGTTGACGCCACGCCGCTGCTGCAGCCGTGCATGCGCTCGGGTCGGCGGCTGCAGCCGGCGCCATCGCTGGCGCAGGTGCGCGCCTTCCATGCCGAGCAGCGCGCCATGCTGCCGCCGGAGCTTCGTTTGCTGGAGCCGAGCAGCCAGCCGTTCGAGCCCGTCATCTCGCAGGCGCTGCGCGACATGACCGCGCGCATCGATGCCGCCGCGGCGGCACGGCCGTGAGCCGCGCCCTCAGCGCGCCGCCACGGCCTCTTCGCTGGTCGTCAGCGTGGCGCCGGCGGCCTGCATGCGCTGGATCGCGCGAGCGCCGTCGCCCGGGGCGAGATCCACCGCAGCCACGGCATCGGTCATCACCCGAGCGTCGAAGCCGAGGCTGCGCGCATCGAGCACCGTCTGCAACACGCAGTAGTCCGTGGCCAATCCGCCCACGTAGAGGCGATGAATCCCCAGGTGCCGCAGACGCGCACACAAATCGGTGGCGCTGAACGCCGAGTAGGCCTCCGCACGCGGATCGGTGCCCTTGGAGACGAGCTGCGCCTGAGCCGGGATGTGCAGCGCCGGCGCAAACGCAGCGCCGGGCGTGCCGCCCACACAATGCACCGGCCAGCTGCCGCCCTGGGTCGTGAACGAGCAGTGGTCCGCCGGGTGCCAGTCTCGCGTCAAGAAGACCGGCCGCGCGCGTTCGGCAAAACGGTCGAGGCAGCGCTGCAGCGGGGCCAACACACGATCGCCGCCGGGCACTGCGAGCGCGCCGCCGGGCAGGAAGTCGCGCTGCACGTCGACGACCAGCAGCGCCTCGGCGGCGCCGTTGTCGCGCACCGCACTCACAGCGTGCCGCCGTCGCCGAGCAGCGTGGCCTTCTCGACGACGCGGTTTTTCATGCAGGTTCCGATCGGGCCGTCACCCGGCCACGAGGGCGTCGGACTCCGCCGGTGCCTTCAGCACCGCGGCCTCGCCGTCGATCACGGTCACGTCGACCTGGATGCCGGTGCGCACGCTCTGCGTGACGATGCAGAAGTCCTCGAACTGCGCGAGCACCCGGTCGATGGCGCGCAGCTCGCGCGCCGCCGCGGCCAGGTGCAACTCGACGGCGATGCGCCCGACGCGCAAACGGCCTTGCGGATTGCGCGCCAGCGTGACGGTGGCCCGCGCGCGCAGCGGTTCCGCGTTGTTGTTCTTGAATTTGCGCAGCGCGAACAGCAGACTCGCCGCCAGGCAGTTGGCCACCGCGGCGCCGAGGAGCCGGGCCGGATTCGGCCCCGTCCCGCCGCCCAGCGGCGGCGGTTCGTCGGTCAACAGCGGCGGCAGCTGGCCCGCATCGAACTCGACCGCGAAGCGGTAGTCCGCCTGCTGGCGCAACTCGAGCGAGAAGCCGGGGTCTTCGCTCATCAGCCCACCGAGAGGCGCTTGCTCGACGCCGCGGCCTTCTTGGGCAGCATGAGTTCGAGCACGCCGTTGTTGTACTTGGCGTCGGCCTTGGCGTCGTCGACCGCGCTGGCCAGCGTGAACGTGCGACTGGCGTAGCCGTATTCGCGCTCCGAGCGCAGCACGCGGCCTTCTTTCTTTTCTTCCTTCTCCTTCTTGATCTCGGCGCTGATGGTCACGCGGTTGCCGTCGATTCTCACGTCGATGTCTTCCTTGCGCACGCCGGGAATCTCGGCCTTGACCGTGTAGTCGGCGTCGTGCTCGGTGAGGTCGATCTTGATCTGCGGCGCCTGCACCGTGCGCTCGAGTTTCCAGGGCCGCAAGAAGCCGCGGAAGGCGTCGTCGAAAGGATCGAGGTCGAACAGATCAGGGACTCGCAGTTGGTTCATCTGGCTCTCCATGGGTTGGCAGGGATCGAATGCGGCGCATCCACGCTCGCAATGAAATGGTCGCGCCGGCTTCGGCTGCGGCCTTGATGTCGCTCAATCGCGGGCGACGCGCGGGGGGACTTGGGCAGCGCGGGCGGCGTCAACCGCAGCGCACGGAGGGTTGGTCGATGTCGGGGGCGTACGGCGGCATCGCGTCGTGAAAAGCCATCGACGGCGCGCCGTCCAGGCCGATCGACTCCGACGCCACAAAGCCGCCGCTGTCCAGCAACCGGCTGTCGACGTGCTCGAAGACCGGTGCGCTGTCAGCGCTGCGGCGACCGGTGCGCAACGTGCGCGCCATCGATCCCCAGATCAGGTGCAGAAGTGCCATTGCCACGCTCCCGGCTTCAGTGCAGATCGAGGTCACGGACCGCCGGGGTCGCGAACTCGCGGCCGATGACGGTGCGTGCGTAGAGGTAGTTCAGCCGCGCGCGCTCGCTCATCGCGTCGAGATCCACATGGCCCGCGGCATCGCACGGAAAGGAGAAGCCACGGCCTTCGTCGAACAACGAGCGAAAGCGCAACTCGTAGCAGGTGCTGGTGGCGTCCATCGAGGTCTCCTTGCTTGCTGTCTGAAGATTAGGAGACGGGTGTCACGGGTCCGTGAACCGTTGGAATCGATGGGAAACGCTTGGTGAATCAACCGCTACCCGCCCACCCGGCGCTCGCTGCCCAGCGGCTCGAGCGCCAGCCGTTCGCGGCGGCCCTGTCCCGGGACGATGCGCACCATGTCGGCCAGGTCGGTGGCGAGCCGGGCGGCGATGTCGTCCATCGTCACCACGCCGCACAGGCCGCCGTGCGCATCCACCACCGGCAGGCGCCGGATGCCGCGGCTGCGCATGTGCCAGATGGCGTCGTCGATGCCTTCGGTGTCGAACACCGTGGTTATCGGCTCGCCCATCAGGTCACCCGCAGTGGCCGCATCGATGTCCAGGTCTTTGGCCAGCACGCGCACGACCAGGTCGCGATCGGTGACGATGCCCACCGGCACGGGGCTGCCGTCGCGGCGGTCAACCACGACCACATCGCCGACGTGCCGGTCGCGCATCAGTTGCGCCAGCTCGCGCACCCCGGTGGCGCGGCTGCAAGTGACCACTTCACGCGTACAGATCTCGGAGATGACCATGACAGACTCCAGCGCGAGCGAACTGCCTGCCACGGTAGACGCAGCCCGGCTGCGCCTCGTTGCGTTCGATCAAGCGAGGCGCCGGCGCGCGGCGCGATCGCCCGCGACGCGCGCTGCCGGCGCCGGCCCGCGCGGCCTTGACGGAACGCAAGGCCGCACCGCGCTCGGCATCGATGATCTGTCCGCGCATCCTGAACACGGAGGTGACTGATCATGGACGCACGCAGCGAACTCGGAACCACGGTGCAGGCCCTGGTGCAGGCGGGCAAGGGCATCCTCGCCGCCGACGAGAGCGGCCCCACCATCGCCAAGCGATTCAAGGCGATCGGCGTGGAGTCCACCGAGGCGAACCGGCGCGCCTATCGCAGCACGATCTTCGCCACCCCGGGCCTGGGCGAGCACATCAGCGGCATCATCTTCTACGACGAAACGCTGAACCAGCGGGCCGACGACGGCACGCCGCTGCCGCAGTTGGTGGCGCGCCAGGGCATCGTGCCGGGCATCAAGGTCGACGCCGGCAAGATCCCGCTGGCGCTGGCGCCCGGCGACGAGATCACCGAGGGGCTCGATGGACTGGCCAAGCGGCTCGACGGCTACCGCTGGGCGCGCGCTTCGCCAAGTGGCGCGCGGTGTATCACGTGTCCGACACGCTGCCGTCGCGCCTCGCGGTGAAGGCCAACGCGCACGCGCTGGCGCGCTATGCGGCGATCTGCCAGGCGCAGGGCGTGGTGCCGATCGTGGAGCCCGAGGTGCTGATCGATGGCGACCACACGCTGGCGCGCTGCGCCGAGGTCACCGAGCAGGTGCTGCACGAGGTGTTTCACGCGCTGCAGCAGCACCGCGTCGAGCTGGAGCTGACGCTGCTCAAGCCGAGCATGGTGGTGCCGGGCAAGGAGCACGCCGCGCAGGCGAACCCCGCCGAAGTCGCCGAGTGGACCGTGCGCACGCTCAAGCGCACCGTGCCGGCGGCGGTGCCGGGACTGTTCTTCCTCTCCGGCGGCCAGACCCCCGCTGAGGCCACCGCCAACCTCGACGCCATGAACCGGCTGACGCCGCTGCCATGGGCCTTGAGCTTCTCCTACGGCCGCGCGCTGCAGGACCCGGCGATGCAGGCCTGGCGGGGCCAGGCGGCCAACGCCGCCGCCGTGCAGCGTGCGCTGCTGCACCGCGCGCGCTTGAACGGCGCGGCGCGCCGCGGGCAGTACAGCGCGGCGATGGAGACCGCGGCGTGATGCGACCGGCGCGGCTCAGCCCGCGCGCGGCGCACGCCCGAGCCTGCGCTCCAGTTCGAGCGCGCTGCGCGTGACCGCGAGCAGCGTGTCGGGCGTGACGCTGATCGAATCGATGCCGCGCTCGACCAGCCAGGCCGCCATCTCGGGGTAGTCCGACGGCGCCTGGCCGCAGATGCCCACGTGCCGGCCGTTGCGCTGCGCGCCCTCGATGGCCTGCGCGATCATCGCCTTGACGCCGTCGTCGCGCTCGTCGAAGTCGAACGACACGATCTGCGAGTCGCGGTCGACGCCGAGCACCAGCTGGGTCAGGTCGTTGGAGCCGATCGAAAAGCCGTCGAACAGGCGCGCGAACCGATCGATCTGCAGCACGTTGTTCGGGATCTCGCACATCACGTAGATCTCCAGGCCGTTGTCGCCGCGCGCCAGGCCGTGCGCAGCCATGGCGGCCAGCACCCGCTCGGCCTCGGCCACGCGGCGGCAGAACGGGATCATCAGCTTGACGTTGGTGAAGCCCATCTCGTCGCGCACGCGCTTCATCGCCGCGCACTCGAGCGCAAAACCTTCGGCATACGCAGGGTGCGCATAACGTGCGGCGCCGCGAAACCCGATCATCGGGTTCTCCTCGGTCGGCTCGAACCAGCGGCCGCCGAGCAGGCTCGCGTACTCGTTGGTCTTGAAGTCCGACAAACGCACGATCACGGGCTTGGGGTGGAAGGCGGCGGCGATCGTGGCCACGCCTTCGGCGAGCTCGCGCACGAAGTAGTCCTGCGGTCGCTCGTGGCCGCGCGCCAGCTGCAGCACCTGGTTGCGCACCGCCTCGTCGCCGATGCGCTCGGGATGCACCAGCGCCATCGGGTGCGCCTTGATGTGCTCGGCGACGATGAACTCCATGCGCGCCAGCCCGACGCCGTCGTTGGGCAGCATCGCGGTCTTGAAAGCGACGTCGGGATTGCCGACGTTGACCATCAGGTGCACGCGCGGGCGCTGCAGCGCCGACAGGTCGATCTCGTCGCGCGTGAACGGCAGCCGCCCGGCGTAGACATGGCCGGCGGCGCCATCGGCGCACGACACGGTGACCTGGTCGCCGGTGCGGATCTTCTCGGTCGCGTCGCCGCAGCCCACCACGGCCGGGATGCCGAACTCGCGCGCCACGATCGCCGCATGGCAGGTGCGCCCGCCGCGATTGGTGACGACCGCGCCGGCGGTCTTCATCACGGTGCCCCAGTCGGGGCTGGTGGCATCGGCCACCAGCACCTCGCCCGGGCGGACCTCGCCGAGCTGCCCCACGTGCGTGACCACGCGCGCGATGCCGGCGGCGATGCGCGCACCGACCGCGCGGCCGGTGACGATCGGCTCGGCACGCGTGCCGAGCCGGTACTCGTCGACCAGGTGCAGCGGCTTGCGCGATGCCACGGTCTCGGGCCGCGCCTGCAGGATGTACAGGCGCCCGTCGACACCGTCCTTGCCCCACTCGATGTCCATCGGCGTCGGCGCGCCGTGCAGGCGGCTGTAGTGCTGCTCGATGCGCACGGCGGCGTCGGAGAGTTCCAGCACCTCGGCATCCGACAGGCAGTAGCGGGCGCGATCGGCCTTGGGCGTGGGCACGTTGCGCGTGCTGTCGCGACCGGTGCCGTGCGTGTACACCATGCGCACCGCCTTGGCACCGAGCTTGCGCCGCAGCACGGCGCGGTGGCCTTGCTGCAGCGTCGGCTTGAAGACGTAGAACTCGTCGGGGTCGACCGTGCCCTGCACGACGTTCTCGCCCAGCCCCCACGCGCCGGTGACGAAGACCACGTCGCGAAAGCCGCTGTCGGTGTCGAGCGTGAAGATCACGCCGCTGGCGGCCAGGTCGGCGCGCACCATCTTCATCACGCCGACCGACTGGAACACCTTGAAGTGATCGAAGCCGTTCTCGACGCGGTAGGCAATGGCGCGGTCCATGAACAGGCTGGCGAAACACTGTCGCACCGCCTGCAGCAGCCTGGCTTCGCCGCTGATGTTCAGGTAGGTCTCGTGCTGCCCGGCAAAGCTGGCGCTCGGCAGGTCTTCGGCGGTGGCCGAGCTGCGCACCGCGAGCGTCACGTCGGCGCCGTATTCGGCGCGCAGCGCCGCATAGCCCGCCAGGATTTCTGTCGCCACCGCCTCGGGCAACGGCGCCGCCTGCACGATCTCGCGCGCCTCGCGCGCGCGCCGTGCGAGGTCGTCGACGTTGCGTGCGTCGAGGCCCGCCAGCGTGCGCTGCAGGCGCGGCCAGGCATCGGCCTGCTCGAGCATGTCGCGGTAGGCCTGTGCGGTGACCGCAAAGCCGTTGGGCACGCGCACCCCTTGCGACGACAGCTCGCGCACCATCTCGCCGAGCGACGCGTTCTTGCCGCCCACGGCCGCGATGTCGGCCAGTCCGGTGTCGGCAAACCAGCGCACGTAGCGGCCGGTGCCCATCAGTGCACCATGCAGGGTTCGTTCGCGACGCACGCAGCGCGCGGCAGGTCTTCCTTGTCCGTCTGGCTGCGCTGCACGAAGCGCGACAGCGCATCAGGATCGGTGATGCTCAGGTGCCGGCGCCCCTTCTCCGGAAAGTCAATCACGTTCGCGCGCGCCAGCTGCGAGAACGCCCGGCTCACCGTCTCCAGCGTCAGGCCCAGATACTTGCCGATCTCGGCACGGGTCATGCGCAGCGTGATGAGGTCGGTGCGCAGTCCGCGCTCGCTCATCGACTCCACCCAGACGCGCAGGAACTCCGCCACGCGCGCGGTCGCCGGCAGCGTGCACAGCGTCATCATCGCGTTGCGCTCGCGGGTCATCTCGCGGCTCATCGCGGCATGCAGCAGGGCCGCAAGCGCCGGCACGCGTGTGCTGGCTTGCAGCAGCGCGGCGTAGGAGACCGACCACACCTCGCCGATGTCCATGGCCACGGCGTCGCAGGTGTGCTGACCGCGTGCGATGCCATCGAAGCCGAGCCAGTCGCCCTTAAGGTGCAGCCCCACCACCTGCTCGCGACCGTCCGGGGCCAGATTCACCGTCTTGAAGCTGCCCGAATGAATGACATGCAGCCATTCGAGCGGCTGGCCCACCTGGTGCACCCGATCGCCCTCGCGCACCACGCGGCGGTTGACGGACACGTGCGCCTTCAGCAGCTCGAACGGGTCGCTGCTGGTCATGCGCAACGGCATGCATGCGGCGTGAACCGGGTGAGCGGTGTGGCTCGAGATCGCGGCGGGATTCAACATGACGGGGTCTCCACAGAAAGTCATCGACTCGGACCGCAGGTTGATCCGCCAATGCAAACGGGTGGAGAACAGCACCCACCGTTGGGTAACAGTGGGTGAACGGAGCGTGTACCGCCTGTACCAGTCGCTGGCGCTGCCTGGCTTGAGATCCGTCAACGGACGCTATCCGGGGATCGAGCCCAATAGCTGACGTGAAATTCGATCGGTCGTTTCTTGAGCATTTGGCGCGGCGCGGCGGGCGGTGCCCGGTACGCGAGAGTGCTGCGCGGCGCGGCGGGCGGTACCCGGCACGCGAGAGTGCTGCGCGGCGCGGCGGGCGGTACCCGGGGTGGGCTCCTACTGGGTCGGTCGGCGCTGCGCGCCGACTTCGCTGCGGTGCTCCCATCACAAGGGCGGCTGCGATGCCGCTCGCAAGCGGCGCTGAACGCGCCGCTGCTTCATGGCTTCTCGCCGGTCCGGCGCTCAAAGCGCGCCGGACTTCCCCTTGTGCTGGTCCGCTTTTGGCTCCGGCTCACATGCGCTTCGCGCATATGACCCTACGCCGCAACTTCGTTGTCGCCGCCCCACAAGTCGCCCACCCCGGGTACCGCCCGCCGCGCAGCACCGCTCGTGGTGTGCTTCGTGCAACACCTCGGTGCATCGGCAAAGCCGTGGTCGGGTGTGCGCCGGCAGCGACATCTGCGGCGCCGAGCAGCGCAGAGCGCATGGCCGCGCGCGCGCAGCGCGCGCTTCAACATCTGACTCGCGTCGACTGTTCGACCACAGCGAACGAAGTGAGCGGAGGGAGTTTCGACGCGGGCCATGCGATCGAGCAGCGCGGGGGAGCCGGCCGCAGGCCGGCCGCTGCAGCCGAGCGCCGGCGCGCACCCGGCCGCGGCTTTGCGCGCTCACTGTCGACCGGTCTTCAACCGTCGCAGACGCGAAGCGCAATCGGCAACTGACGCGCGCCGCATCGATGCGCAACAGCACCCACGTCCGAACATGAAGAAACTTGCACCCGTGTCACCCGCTTTCCCATCCGCCAAGGCAGAGAAGCAGCTCGCCCGCGGTGTGCGTGAGCGTGGCGACAGTGCATGGCTCGGTCAGCCCGGCACCGGCGACGGGGTCTTTCAGCGCTACCGCGACCTCGACCGGTGGCTGCTGGCGTCCATCGCCGACATCAGCGGCGGCCTGGCGCCGGCCACGCTGTCAGCGGCAGCCGTGGACTGGTGGATCCACCTGCTGGCATCGCCTGCCAAACGCCTGGATCTGCTGCACGAGGCCGCCGGCACGTGGGTGCGGCTGGCCCACTGGGGGTGCACCGCGGGCACCGGCACGGCCTGCCCGTTCGAACCCCTGCCGCAGGACAAGCGATTCGACGCGCCGGAGTGGCAGGCGTGGCCCTTCGCGGCGTATGCGCAGGCGTTTCTCGGCCTGCAGCACATCTGGCAGCGCGCCACCAACGGCGTGCCCGGCGTCAGGCCGCATCACGAGGCGATGGTGAGCTTCGGTGCACGCCAGTGGCTCGACATGGTGGCGCCGTCGAACTCGATTCTCACCAACCCGGTGGTGCTGAAGCGCACCTTGATCGAAGGCGGCGCCAACCTGATGCGCGGTGCGCTGCACGCCGGCGACGATGCGCTGCGCGAGGCGCTCGACCAGCCGCCGGCCGGCGCGTCGGCCTTCAAGGTTGGCAAGAACATCGCGGTCACGCCGGGCAAGGTGATCCTGCGCAACCGCCTGGCCGAGCTCATCCAGTACGAACCCACCACGCCGCGCACGCACCGCGAGCCGGTGCTGCTGGTGCCGGCCTGGATCATGAAGTACTACATCCTCGACCTGTCGCCGCACAACTCGATGGTCAAGGCGCTGCTGGATCGCGGCTTCACGGTGTTCATGGTGTCGTGGAAGAACCCGGTGGCCGAAGACCGCGACACCAGCCTGGACGACTACTTCCACCTCGGCGTCGAAGCGGCGCTCGATGCCATCGCCCGCGTGATGCCCGGCGCGCCGGTGCACGCGCTCGGCTATTGCCTCGGCGGCACGCTGCTGGCCATGGCCGCGGCGGCGTTGTCGCGCACGCGGCCGCGCTCGCTCAAGAGCCTCACGCTGCTGGCCGCGCAGACCGACTTCACCGATCCGGGCGAGCTGAGCCTGTTCATCGACGACGGCCAGGTCGAGCTGCTGGATGCCATGATGTGGCGCCGTGGCTTCCTGGATGAGCGGCGAATGAAGGGCGCCTTCGCGCAACTGCGCTCGCGCGACCTGATCTGGTCGTACCGGGTGATGAACTACCTGATGGGCGTGCGCCAGCCGGTCAGCGACCTGATGGCCTGGAACAGCGACGGCACGCGCCTGCCCTACAAGATGCATTCGCAGTACCTGCACACGCTGTTCCTGGACAACGCGCTGGCCCACGGCCAGGCGCGGTTGGCCGGGCAAGCGATCAACCTCGCCGACATCCGGGTGCCGATCTTCAACGTCGGCGCGGTGCAGGATCACGTGGCGCCGTGGCGTTCGGTGTTCAAGCTGCACGGCCTGACCGATGCCGAGCAGACCTTCGTGCTGACGGCCGGCGGCCACAACGTGGGCATCGTCAATCCGCCGGACCAGACCCCCACCAGCCACCGCGTCCGGCGCTGGCGGGCCGGGGATCGCATCCTCACGCCTGACGAATGGCTCGAGTGCACACCCGCCACCGACGGGTCGTGGTGGACCGCGTGGTTTGAATGGCTCGCGCGCCACTCGTCGGGCATGCGCAAGCCGCCGCGCATCGGCGGCCCGGGAACCCGCCCTCTCGGCGCCGCACCCGGGCGCTACGTGCTGGAACGTTGAGCCGGCCGGCCGGCGCCAAGCTCGTTTGAGATACCGCAATACCCGTGGCCGCCGGCGCGCGGAGGATCGACACCGACCGCGTTCACCGATGCAAAGGAATTGCCATGGCCGCCAAACAGCTGATCTTCCACGACGCCGCGCGCGAGCGCATCCGCCACGGTGTCGACGCGCTCGCCGAGGCCGTGAAAGTCACGCTCGGTCCCCGAGGCCGCACCGTGATCCTCGAACGCGACTTCGGCTCGCCGCAGATCGTCAACTCCGGCGTGCTGGTGGCCAAGGCGGTGGAGCTGGAGGACCGCTTCGAGAACATGGGCGCGCAGCTGATGCGCGAAGTCGCCGCGCGCACCAGCGAGATGGCCGGTGACGGCACCACCACCGCCACCGTGCTGGCGCACGCGATGATCCACGAGGGCCTGCGTTATCTGGCCGGCGGCATGAACCCGATGGACCTCAAGCGCGGCATGGAGCGCGCGGTGATCGCGGTGGTCGACGAGCTCAAGCGCGTCGCCAAGCCGTGCACCACGGCGCAGGAGATCGCCCATGTGGCGGCGATCTCGGCCAACAACGACCGCTCGATCGGCGATCTGCTGGCCGCGGCGATCGAGAAGGTCGGCCGCGAAGGCGCGATCTCGATCGAAGACGGCTCCGGACTGGTCAGCGAGCTGGAGGTGGTGGAAGGCCTGCAGTTCGACCGCGGCTTCCTGTCGCCGTACTTCATCAACAACGCCGAGCGGCAGACCGCCGTGCTGGAAGACGCCGCCATCCTGGTGGTGGACAAGAAGCTGTCGTCGGTGAAGGACCTGCTGCCGCTGCTCGAAGAGGTGGTCAAGGCCGGACGGCCGCTGCTGGTGATCGCCGAAGAGGTGGAGAGCGATGCGCTGGCCACGCTGGTGGTCAACACCATCCGCGGCATGATCAAGAGCTGCGCCGTCAAGGCGCCTGGCTTCGGCGACCGCCGCAAGGCGATGCTGCAGGACATCGCGGTGCTGACCGGTGCCACGCTGGTCACCGACGAGGTCGGCCTGGCGCTGGACAAGGTGACCTTGTCCGACCTCGGCCGTGCGCGCCGCGTGGAGATCGGCAAGGAGACCACCACGCTGATCGGCGGGGCCGGATCGCAGCAGGCCATCCAGGCGCGGCTGGCCTCGATCCGCCAGGAGCGCAAGCTGGCCACCAGCGACTACGACAAGGAAAAGCTCGACGAGCGCCTGTCCAAGCTGTCGGGCGGCGTGGCGCTGATCAAGGTGGGCGCCGCCACCGAGACCGAGCTCAAGGAGCGCAAGGTGCGCGTCGAGGATGCGCTGCACGCCACGCGCGCCGCGGTGGCCGAAGGCATCGTGCCCGGTGGCGGCGTGGCGCTGCTGCGCGCGCGCCATGTGCTGGAGTCGTCCACTGGCGTCAATCTCGACGAGACCTCGGGCGTGCGCATCGTCGCGCGCGCGCTCGAGGAGCCGCTGCGCCGCATCGTGGCCAATGCGGGGCAGGAGTCGTCGGTGGTGCTGCACCGCGTCGACGCCAACGATGCCGCGGCGTTCGGCTACAACGCCGCCAGCGGCGAGTACGGCGACATGCTCACGATGGGCGTGATCGATCCGGTGAAGGTCACGCGCCTGGCGCTGCAGAACGCCGCGTCGATCGCGGCGCTGGTGCTGACCACCGACTGCATGATCGCGCAGGCGCCGCGGCCCAAGGCCGGCGCCGAGCACGGCGGCCCGGGCTTCGAACCCGAGATGGCTTGATGGCGGCCGCCAGGCCCGATGAGCCCGAGTTCCGCATCCTCGCGGTGTCGGGCGGCGGCTTTCTCGGGCTGTACGCGGCCGGCGTGCTGGCGCAGCTCGAGGCCGAGGCCGGCGAGCCGCTGGGGCGGCGTTTCGATCTGATTGCCGGCACGTCGGTCGGCGCCGTGCTCGCCGCCGCGCTGGCGTGCGAGGTGCCGATGGCCGACGTGGTCGAGCTGTTCCAGCGCCACGGCGCCGCGGTGTTCTCGCCGCGCGCGCTGCCCGAAGGACCGGTGAGCCGCCTGCTCGACCTGAGCCGCTCGGTGCTGGGCCCCAAGTATTCAGGCCAGGCGTTGCGGGCCGCGCTGCAAGAGCACCTGGGCACGCGCACGATGGCCGACACGCTGCATGCGCTGGTCCTGCCGGCGGTCGACGTGACACGCTGCGTCACCAAGGTCTTCAAGTCGCCGCACGCGCGCCGCTCGCGCGGCGACGAGCAGGTGCGGCTGCTCGATGCCACCTTGGCCAGCTGCGCCGCGCCGGCGTACTTTCCGTCGGTGCTGATCAATGGGGCCTTGTACGCCGATGGCGGCTTGTTCGCCGTGGCGCCCGATCAGGTGGCCTTGCACGAAGCGCAGCACTTCATGGGCATCGAGCCGCAGCAGGTGCGCATGCTGTCGGTGGGCACGGCCACCATGGGATACCAGCCGAGCAGCGGTGTCGACGACGATGCGGGCGCCGTCGGCTGGTTGTCCGGCGGCCGCCTGATCCTGACCCTGATCGCCGTGCAGCAACAGCACGTGCAGGCCATGATGGAAGACCGCCTCGGCGTGCGCTACCTGCGGCTCGACGCCGCCTGGCCGCGCGAAGCGGGCCTGGGTGTGGACGTGGCCACCGAGGAAGCCGGCCGCACGCTGATCGAGCTGGCCGAACGAACCGTGGCCGACACCTCGGCGTCGCGGCTGCGTGTGTTCCTGCAGCCGCGCACCCGCGAGTGAGGCGCCTCGCGGGCGGGCCGGCCAGACCTTCACTTGACCACGGTGACCGGCATCGGCGCGAGGTGGATCACCCGCTGCGCCACCGAGCCCAGGAACAAGCGGCCGACGGCGCCGCGCCCGTGTGTGCCCATGACGATCTGGTCGACGCCCTTTTCCTGCGCCACGCGCGCGATCTCGTCGCCGGCCGAGCCCTGTGCCGCGTCGATCGACACCCGCGTCAGTCCGATCCGTTGCGCGTGCTCGAGAGCGCGCGCCAGCAGTTTCTGCTGGGCCTCGCGTTGCGCACGCTCGATCGCCTTGTAGTCGAGCGGCGCCAGCTCGCCGTGGTACTCGGGGTCGCTGCGCACGTTCAGCAGGATCGCTTCGATGCTCGCCGGATCGTGCGCAACGCGTTGCACGTGCTCGACGGCGCGGCGCGCGACGTCGGAATCGTCGACCGGGATCAGGACTTTCATGGCGGAGTCTCCGTGACTGGGGTTGGGGTTCGGTGCCCGCTACCATGCCGCAGCGATCGCCATCGCCTTTGACATGGCGCAGAACAATCGCACCGGCTCGCCCGAGCCAGCGGCCGCGGCCGGCGTCAACGGTGCCCGTGGGGTGCGTGGCACACGCGGCACAGCTTGCCGCTGCGGCGCTCGCGCAACGGCCGGCCACGACCGTGCACGACGCGGATGGAGTCCAGCCCCAAGGTGCGCAGGTAGTCGAGCAGCGCGCGGCGCGCGCGGGCGAAGGCCGCGTTCGCATCGGCCACTTGCGGCTCGAAGCGAAGCTCGAGCGCATCGGGGGCAGTGCACAGCAGCTGGAACTGCGTCACCTGCCCGCCCTCTTCGATGGCCGTTTCCACCGCCAGCGGCAGCACCGTGACCGGACGCTCGCCGGCGCCGTGCAGCAGCAGCGTGTGGGCGCTGCGGCCTTGCACTTCGATGACGGGAAATGCGCTGCCGCAGGGGCAACGCTGGCCGGTGAAACGCACCGAGTCGTCGAGCCGGTAGCGCAGCAGCGGCTGCACATGGTTGGCCAGGTTGGTCAGCAGCACCGCGCGCGCGGCCGTGCCGCTGGGCACCGGACGCAGATCGTCATCGACCGGCTCGAGGATGACCCAGTCGTCGTTGAGGTGCAATCGTCCGTGCTCGCACTCCCAGGCGATGGAGAAGAACTCGGAGGCGCCGTAGTTGTTGCGGACCGGGCAGTTGAACGCGCGGCGCACCAGCACACGCTGGGCGTCCGACAGTTGCTCGCCGCCGCACCAGACTTCCTTCAGGCGCAGGTTCAGCCGCTGCTCGAGCTGCAGCCGTGCCAGCGCGGCGGCGCTGCTGGGGTAGGTGATCAGCACCGCCGGCGCAAACACCTGCAGCTGCGCCGCCAGTTCCTCCAGCGGGCGCAGCACCGAGAACGTCTGCACCGTGGGGGCCAGCCACCCGAACGGCGCGATCGAGGGATCGGTGTTCAAGCGCCGCAGCCGTTCGACGCTGACCACGCCGGCAAAGTGGCCGCCGGTGGCGCCCACGAACGCAAACCGCTGCCCGAAACTCCATGCGGCCAGCGGCGGGCCTTGCGCGGGCGATCCGCGCAGGCGCCAGGCATCGAGCGCCTCATAGGCCGCGATGCTGGCGGCGTCCTGCACGAAGATGCCCGGCGCGCCGCTGGTTCCCGAGCTGGTCCACACCAGGTACTGGCCGAGGAAGGCATCGGCCAGTCGACTCGAACCGTACAGGAACTGCTCGACGGCGGCGCGCGTGACGCGACGATCGGTGGACCATTCATCGAAGCGATGCATCAGCTCGTCCTTGCCCACCGGCTCGAGCGCCTGCAGCTGCGGCGGCGTCGACCCGCGGGCCGCGCGCAAGCGCTGGCGGTACAGCGGCGAGCCGGCGGCCGCCGTCAACAGGCTGGCCAGGCGCCGCTCGCGTTGCCGCGCGCCGGCACCGGCCGGGTCGAGCCCCGCCAGCCAAGTGTCGGCAAAAGTCCTGGACCACAGCCACGGGTCGACGGCGAGCGGCCCCGGCCGCTGCACGTGGGATGGAGACGGGGCTGCCCTCACGTGGAACACTCTCGCGCGGCAGCCTCGCCGCGGCCTTGACGCGCCGCAACCCCTGCCGTGCGTGCAAGGCGGCGAGCCGCGCGGCGGCGCGGCGCCTGACGGCGTCGGCTTGCCTTGATCGTTGTCAACCGTGGCCCCATGCGCGCGTGCAGCATCGGACCATGGTGATCGATAAGAAACACGCCTGGAACTTCGGCTACTGGGTGCTCGCCTTCGTCGTGCTGCTGTGGGCGCAGGCGCTGTGGCAGAACGCCACGCGTGTCGAGGCGGTGCCCTACAGCGAGTTCGAGAAGGCGCTGGCCGACGGCAAGATCGACGAGGTCAGCATCTCCGAGCGCACCATCGCCGGACACCTGAAGACGCCCGACGGCCGCACGACCACGCTGGTGGCCACGCGCGTCGAGCCCGAGCTGGCGGCGCGCCTGGAGAAGTTCGGCGTGCGCTACACGCGCTTGGTGGAGAGCACGCTGCTGCGCGACCTGATGTCGTGGGTGATTCCGGCGCTGGTGTTCGTCGGGCTGTGGTACTTCGTGATCCGGCGCTTCGCCGACCGCCAGGGCATGGGCGGCTTCATGTCGATCGGCAAGAGCAACGCCAAGGTCTACGTGCAGACCGACACCGGCGTCAGCTTCGCCGACGTGGCCGGCGTCGACGAGGCACGCGCCGAGCTCGCCGAGGTGGTCGACTTTCTGAAGCACCCCAAGGAGTACGGCCGGCTGGGCGCGCACATCCCGCGCGGCGTGCTGCTGGTGGGGCCGCCGGGCACCGGCAAGACGCTGCTGGCCAAGGCGGTGGCCGGCGAGGCGGACGTGCCGTTCCTGTCGATCTCGGGCAGCGAGTTCGTGGAGATGTTCGTCGGTGTGGGCGCCGCCCGCGTGCGCGACCTGTTCGAGCAGGCGCGCACGCGCGCGCCGGCGATCATCTTCATCGACGAGCTCGATGCGCTGGGACGGGCGCGCGGCGCCTACGGTGCGCTGGGCGGGCATGACGAGAAGGAGCAGACGCTCAACCAGTTGCTGGCGGAGATGGACGGCTTCGACACGTCGGTGGGTCTGATCATCCTGGCCGCGACCAACCGCCCCGAGATCCTGGACCCCGCCCTGCTGCGCGCCGGGCGGTTCGACCGGCAGATCCTGGTCGACCGTCCCGACCGCAAGGGGCGATTGGACATCCTGAGAGTCCACGTTCGCAAGATCACCATCGACCCCGCCGTCTCGCTCGACGACGTGGCGGCGCTGACGCCCGGCTTCAGCGGCGCCGACCTGGCCAATCTGGTCAACGAGGCCGCGCTGGCGGCCACGCGGCGCGGCGCGGCCAAGGTCGCGATGCAGGACTTCAACGCCGCGATCGAGCGCATCGTCGCCGGACTGGAGCGGCGCAGCCGGCTGCTCGGGCCAAAGGAGAAGCGCCGGGTCGCGTTCCACGAAATGGGCCACGCACTGGTGGCGTTGTCGCAGGACGATGGCGACACGGTGCACAAGGTGTCGATCATCCCGCACGGCATCGCGGCTCTCGGCTACACCATCCAGCGCCCGAGCGAAGACCGCTACCTGGCCACGCGCAACGAGCTCGAGCGACGCATCGCGGTGCTGATGGCCGGCCGCGCCGCCGAGTGCCTGGTGTTCGACGAAGCGTCCACCGGCGCGGCAGACGATCTGGCCAAGGCCACCGACCTGGCGCGCGACATGGTGATGCGCCACGGCATGGACGCCTCGGTGGGTCCGGTGACGATCGAGCCCCCCGTGTCGCCGATGCTCGACATCGCACCGGCCATGGCCTCGCCGCGCGGCGTGGTGTCCGAGGACATGCAGCAGCGCGTCGATGGGGCCATTCGCAGCCTCGTCAGCGCCGGCCTGGAGCGCGCGCGCGCGGTGCTGCAGCAGCACCGCGCGCTGCTGGAGCGCGGCGCCGAAGAGCTGATGCTCAAGGAGACGCTGGATGAAGAAGCGATCCGCGGCTATCGCTCGGCCATGCGCGCGAGCTGATCGCCGCGCCGCTGCCCGGGGCCACGCGGCGTCAGGGGCGGCGCGCGCGCGCCTTGGCGGCCTGCCGCGCGCTGCGCGCGAACAGCTGGCGACCGCTCGCCCTGCGCTCGAGGTGGCGCGCGATGTTGCCGCACACCAGATCGCACAGCGCATACACCGATTCGTCGGCGATGCGGTAGTAGACGCTGGTGCCGCGGCTTTCGCGCTCCACCAGTCCCTGCCGGGTCAGAAAGGCGAGATGGCGCGAGATGTTGGCCGAGGTGTAGCCGCACTGCTCGGCCAGCTCGCCCACGCTGCGTTCGCCGCTGCGCAGCAGATTCAGGATCTGCAGGCGCGTCGGCTCCGACAGCGCCTGGAAGTACGCCGCCACGTGTTCGAGAGCCTCCGGAGGCAGACCTTCCATGACGGCACAAACAAGCGGTTGTCGGATCGACATGATGCCTCAGCGACAACGAGCAAGCGGCGGAACGGGCAGTTCAATCATGTTCTTGACTATTTAGCTACTTAGTTAATAATACACGCAAGTCGAACGGAAACAAACATGGCACTGGATGCAACACGAGCGCTCGCCGCGGCCACGCTGCTGGCGCTGGCCCTGAGCGCCGGCGCGCAAAGCCCCGGCAGCCCGGCCACGCCGCCGCTGCCGACCGCGCCGGTGGCGTCCAACGGCGGCGCCGACCTCGGCGGCTTCGATGGCGTGGTGCAGGCCGTGCGCCAGACCACCGTCGCCGCGCAGGTGCCCGGTGCCGTCGTCGCGCTGCACGTGAAGGCGGGCGAGGCCGTCAAGGCCGGCCAGGTGCTGTTGCGGCTCGATGCGCGCGCCGCCGAGCAGACCGCCGCCGCCGGTGCAGCGCAGGTGCAGGCGGCACGCGCCGCACAGGAAGCCGCGACCAAGGAGTTTCAGCGCCAGCAGCTGCTGTTCCAGACCCAGTTCATCAGCCAGGCCGCGCTCGACCGGGCCGAGGCGCAGCACAAGGCCGCGCAGGCCGAGGCCTCGGCCCAGCTGGCGGCCGCCGGTGCGGCGCGCACCCAGTCCGACTTCTACGTTGTGAAGGCGCCTTATGACGGCGTGGTGTCCGACGTCGCCGTCGTGCTGGGCGACATGGCCATGCCGGGGCGGGCGCTGCTCTCGGTGTACGACCCGCGCAGCCTGCGTGTCAGCGTGGCGGTGCCGCAGTCGGTGGCGGCGCGCATGAGCCCCGCCCGGCCGTCCGAAGGGGCTCATTCCCTCTCGGAGGGACAGGGCCGAGGGCCCGAGGGGGCACCAGTAGCCGCGGCCGCGTTGCCGCAGGTGGAGCTGGCGGGATTCAAGGGGCGCATCGCGCCGCTGAAAGCGCAGCTCCTGCCGACGGTGGACCCCGCCACGCACACGCTCGAGTTGAGGCTCGACCTGCCGTCGGGCCTGGCCGGCGTGGCGCCCGGCATGTTCGCGCGCGCCTGGCTGCCGCTCACCGGCGCGGCGGACACGCGTCTGTACGTGCCGGCACGCGCGGTCGTGCGGCGCGCCGAAATGACCGCCGTGTACGTGGTGGGCAGCGACGGGCGTCCCCTGTTGCGCCAGGTGCGGCTCGGCCGCGAACAGGGCGACACGGTCGAGGTGTTGGCCGGCGTGTCCGCCGGCGAGCAGGTGGTGCTCGAGCCGCAAGCCGCCGCACGCCAGTCCGGAGTCAGGGGCGATCCGCGATGAACCAGCCGCTCGGCATCTCCGGCCGCATCGCCGCCGCGTTTCAGCAGGCGCAGATCACGCCGCTGCTGGCGCTGGTGGCGCTGCTGCTGGGCGCTTTTGCCGTGCTGGTCACGCCGCGCGAGGAAGAGCCGCAGATCAACGTGACGATGGCCAACGTGCTGATCCCGTTTCCCGGCGCCTCGGTGCGCGACGTGGAGCAGATGGTCGCCGCACCCGCCGAGCAGGTGCTGTCGCAGATCGCCGGCATCGAGCACGTGATGTCGGTGTCGCGGCCGGGGCTGGCGGTGATCACGGTGCAGTTCGAGGTGGGCGTGCCGCGCACCGAGGCGCTGGTGCGGCTGTACGACACGGTCAACGCCAACGCCGACTGGCTGCCGGCCGGCCTCGGCGTCGGCGAGCCGCTGATCAAGCCCAAGGGCATCGACGACGTGCCGATCGTCACGCTGACGCTGTTCGCGCGCCACGAGGCCAGCGGCGCGTTCGACCTGGAGCGCGTGGCGCACAGCGTGGAAGCCGACCTCAAGCGTGTGGCCGGCACGCGCGAGGTGGTCACCATCGGCGGCCCGGGCCGTGCGGTGCTGGTGGAGATCGATCCGGCGCGCCTGGCCGGCGCCGGCACGACGGTGGCCGATCTGCGCCACGCGCTGCAGTCGGCCAACCTCGGCATGCCGGTGGGCGAGCTGCTGGGCGGCAACCGCGCAGTGGCGCTCGAGGCCGGGCCGTTCCTGCGCGACGCACGCGACGTGGGCGAGCTGGTGGTCGGCACGCACAACGGCAAGCCGGTGTTCCTGCAGGACGTGGCGATGGTGCGCGACGGTGCGCCGCCGGCGCAGCGCTACGTCTGGCACGGCATCGCCGGCGCCCAGGGTGCGGAGTTTCCTGCCGTGACGATCACGGTGACCAAGAAGCCGGGCGAGAACGCGATCGACGTCGCCGAGGCGGTGCTGCGTCGGGTGGAGACCCTGCGCAACACCGTGATCCCGCACAGCGTGGACGTGGCCACCACGCGCAACTATGGCGCCACCGCCAACGACAAGGCGCTCAAGCTGATCCAGAAGCTGTTGTTCGCCACCGCCAGCGTGGTGGCGCTGGTGTTCGTGGCGCTCGGCCGGCGCGAGGCCGCCATCGTCGGCGCCGCGGTGATCCTCACCCTGACGGTGACGCTGTTCGCGTCCTGGGCCTGGGGCTTCACGCTCAACCGCGTGTCGCTGTTCGCGCTGATCTTCTCGATCGGCATCCTGGTCGACGACGCGATCGTCGTCGTCGAGAACATCCATCGCCACCAGGCGCTACACCCCGAGAAGACGCTGGCGCAGTTGATCCCGGGCGCCGTCGACGAGGTTGGCGGCCCCACCATCCTGGCCACGCTCACGGTGATCGCGGCGCTGCTGCCGATGGCCTTCGTGTCCGGCCTGATGGGGCCGTACATGGGACCGATCCCCATCAACGCGAGCATGGGCATGCTGCTGTCGCTGGCGATCGCGTTCGTCGTCACGCCGTGGCTGGCACGGCTGTGGATGAAGCACGCGCCCGGCGCGCACGGCGACAGCACACCCACCGGCCTTGCCGCGAAGCTCGGCCCGCTGTTCGAGCGCATCTTCCGCCCGCTGCTCGACGCGCGGCGCGGCGCGCGTCGGCGCGCCGCGCTCGGTGCCGCCGTGGCCGGCCTGATCGCGCTGTCGCTCGCGCTGCCGGCGCTCGGCCTGGTGGTGCTGAAGATGCTGCCGTTCGACAACAAGTCGGAGCTGCAGGTGATCGTCGACATGCCGGCCGGCACGCCGCTGGAGCAGACCGCCGCCGTGCTGCGCGAGCTGGGGGCCCACGTGGGACGGCAGCCCGAGGTGAGCGACTACCAGGCGTATGCCGGCACCGCGGCACCGATCAACTTCAACGGCCTGGTACGGCAGTACTACCTGCGCTCGGGCGGTGACGTGGGCGACCTGCAGGTGAACCTGGTCGACAAGCACGCGCGCAGCGAACAAAGCCACGCCATCGCGACCCGCCTGCGCCCCGAGCTGCAGAAGATCGGCGCGCGCTTCGGTGCCAACGTGAAGGTGGTGGAAGTGCCGCCCGGCCCGCCGGTGCTGGCGCCGATCGTGGCCGAGGTCTACGGCCCCGACGCCGAGGGGCGCCGCCAGGTGGCAAAGGCCGTGCGCGCGGTGTTCGAGCAGACGCCGGGCATCGTCGACGTCGACGACAGCAGCATCGCGGCCGCGCCGCGCAAGCTGCTGCTGATCGATCGGCGCAAGGCGGCCATGCTCGGCGTGCCGCAGAACACGATCGTGAGCACGCTGCGCGCCGGCCTGGCCGGCGAGGCGACGGCCTACCTGCACGATGCCAGCAAGTACCCGGCGGCCGCCACGCTGCAGCTGCCTGCCGCCGCGCAGGGCGACCTCGACGTGCTGCTGCAGCTGGCGGTGCGCGGCAGCGGCGGCCAGCTGGTGCCGATCCGCGAGCTGGTCACGGTGAGCGACACGCAACGCGAGCAGCCGCTGTACCACAAGGACCTGCTGCCGGTGAACTACGTGGTCGCCGACATGGCCGGCGCGCTTGACAGCCCGCTGTACGGCATGTTCGCGATGCGCAGCAAGCTGCGCGACATCGCCACGCCCGACGGCGCGACCCTCGGCGAGCACTTCATTCGCCAGCCCGACGACGCCTGGCGTGGCTATGCGATCAAGTGGGACGGCGAGTGGCAGATCACATACGAGACCTTCCGCGACATGGGCATGGCCTATGCGGTGGGCCTGGTGCTGATCTACCTGCTGGTGGTGGCGCAGTTCCGTTCTTACCTGACGCCGCTGATCATCATGGCGCCGATCCCGCTGACGATCGTCGGCGTGATGCCCGGTCATGCGCTGCTCGGCGCGCAATTCACCGCCACCAGCATGATCGGCATGATCGCGCTGGCCGGCATCATCGTGCGCAACTCGATCCTGCTGGTCGACTTCATCGAGCTGCAGATGGCGCAAGGCGTGGCGCTCGACGACGCGGTGGTGCGCTCGGCCGCCACGCGCGCGCAACCGATCCTGCTGACCGGCCTGGCCGCGATGCTGGGCGCGTTCTTCATCCTCGACGACCCGATCTTCAACGGGCTCGCGATCTCGCTGATCTTCGGGATCCTCGTCAGCACCGTGCTGACGCTGGTGGTGATCCCGCTGCTGTATTTCGTCGCCTACCGGCGCCGCGCCGCACCCACCGTCTCAATCCCTGAAGGAGTACCCGCATGACCTCATGGCAAGTCGTCCGCCTGTTCGCAGGCACATTCATCCTCGTTTCGCTCGCGCTCGGCGTGCCGGGCAGCCCGCTGTTTGTGAGCGCCTGGTGGCTGGCCCTGACGGCCTTCGTCGGTGCCAACCTGCTGCAAAGCTCGCTCACGCGCTGGTGCCCGCTGGAGATCATCCTGCGCAAGCTGGGCGTGCAGAGCGGATGCTGAGCTGGAGGCCGCGATGCACCTCGTCTGCCCTTCCTGCGGCCGCAAGAACCGCGTGCCCGACGAACGCCTGCGCGACGCGCCCTCGTGCGGCAGTTGCGGCGCCGCGCTGATGGACCCGCAGCCCGTGGCGCTCGACGACACCTCGTTCCGGCGTTTCATCGATGGCACGGAGCTGCCGGTGCTGGTGGACTTCTGGGCCGACTGGTGCGGGCCGTGCAAGGCGATGGCGCCGCAGTTCAGCGCCGCGGCACGGCAGCTGCCGGACGTGCGCTTCGCCAAGGTCGACACCGAGGCCGCGCCCCAAGCCAGCGTGCGGCAGCGCATCCGCAGCATTCCCACGATGGTGCTGTTCCACCGCGGCCAGGAGATCGCACGCCGCAGCGGCGCGATGGCGGCCGCCGACATTGCATCGTGGACAAGAGGTCAGCTGCGCTCGGGCGCATGACCGATCGGCTCCATCGTTCCACCACCGGAGAGAGACAAACATGGCCCATATCGTTGTTCTGGGCGCGGGCATCGGCGGCATGCCGGCCGCATACGAGTTACGCGCCGCCCTCGACCCGTCGCACCGCATCACGGTCGTCAATTCACTCGACTACTTCCAGTTCGTGCCTTCCAACCCGTGGCTGGCCGTGGGCTGGCGCGAGCGCGAGGCGATCACGTTCCCGATCCGGCCGCATCTCGAAAAGAAGAACATCCAGTTCGTCGCCCAGCGCGTCGATCGCATCGACGCGGCGGCCAACGCGCTGCAGCTCGCCGACGGCAGCCGCCTGGACTACGACTACCTCGTGATCACCACGGGACCGAAGCTGGCGTTCGACGAAGTGCCGGGCGCCGGCCCGGAGCATCACACCCATTCGATCTGCTCGGTCGACCATGCGCAGCAGGCGCAGGCCGCCTACCAGCAGTTTCTGCAGGAGCCGGGCGCCGCGGTGATCGGCGCCATGCCCGGTGCCTCGTGCTTCGGCCCGGCGTACGAGTTTGCGTTCATCTTCAGCAAGGACCTGCAGCGCCGCAAGCTGCGCCACAAGGTGCCGATCACGTTCGTCACCAGCGAGCCCTACATCGGCCACCTGGGGCTGGGCGGCGTCGGCGACTCCAAGTCGATGCTGGAGAGCGACTTCCGCAACAACGACATCAAGTGGATCACCAACGCCAAGGTGACACGCGTGGAGCCGGGCCGCATGTTCGTCACCGAGGTCGACGACAACGGCGCGCCGAAGAAGGAACACGAGCTGCCGTTCAAGTTCAGCATGATGCTGCCGGCCTTCAAGGGCGTCGACGCGGTCGCCGCGGTCGAGGGCCTGTGCAACCCGCGCGGCTTCGTGCTGGTGGACGAGAACCAGCGCAGCAAGAAGTACCGCAACATCTTTGCCGCCGGCGTGTGCATCGCCATCCCGCCGGTGGAGGCGACGCCGGTGCCCACCGGTGCGCCCAAGACCGGCTACATGATCGAGACGATGGTGACCGCGATCGTGCAGAACATCGCCGACGAGATCGCCGGCAAGGCAGCCACCCACAAGGGCAGCTGGAACGCGCTGTGCCTGGCCGACATGGGCGACACCGGCGCGGCGTTCGTGGCGCTGCCGCAGATCCCGCCGCGCAACGTCAACTGGTTCCGCAAGGGCAAGTGGGTGCACCTGGCCAAGGTGGCCTACGAGAAGTACTTTCTCTACAAGATGAAGACCGGCAGCTCGGAGCCGGTGTACGAGAAGCACGTGCTCAAGCTGCTCGGCATCGAGCGCCTGGCGCGCTGAAGGGCGGCCGGCCGTCCGGCCGAGCCTGCCCGATCGGCGCCGCTTCAGGCGGCCTGCAGCATGCGGATCAGCGCGTCGATCACGTCGCTGCCGTCGGGCGAGCGCAGGCGATGCTGGCGCAGCAAGCGCGCCAGGTCGGCGCGTGCGAGCCCGGCGTGATCGGCGCGGATCAGGATGTTGGCAATGGCGCGCTGCAGCTGCAGCGAGCGCGCACGCGGGAACAGGCGCGCGATCTCCTGCAGGCTCTTGGGATCGGCCAGGCGCTGGCGCGCCAGCGTTTCCAGCGCACGCACCTGCGCCGCCGGCGAGCGCATGCGGCCGATGCCTTCGGCGAGCGCGCGCACTTCGGTCACGTCGGCGAGCGGGCGGTGGCGCAGGTACACCTGTGCGATCTCCGCGTCGCCATCGTGCGCGCTGGTGAGCGCCTTCAAGGTCTGCTCGTGCGACGGCGTGTGGCCCAGGCACGCCAGCACGGCGGTATGCGCCAGCTGGCCCGCTCGCACGGCGCCGCCGGCGCTCACCTGCGCAGCCAGGGCCGGCTCGCGCCCGTAGGCGCTGGAGCACACCAGATCGACCTCGTGCCTGCCCAGCGCGTTGCGCGCCATGCGCTGCACGATCATCTGCACGAACTCGTCGCGCTCCTGCTCGGCCGTGAGCCAGCCCAGGCCGCGTGCCAGCGCCATCATGCGGCTCTGCACCGTGGCGCGTTCGGCGTCGCGTGCCAGCGTGAGGTAACGCTCGCGCGCCGCGGCATCGGACTGGATGCGCGCCAGCGCCGCCGCCACGTCGGGCCGCTGCCGCTCTCCCGGGCCGAGCGATGCAACGTAGTGCTCCAGGTGGTCGAAGAACATGCGCACGTGCGTGATGTCGCGCCGCATCACGTCGTGCAGGAAGGCGAGCTTCTGCGCGTCGGTGGGCTGATCGTCGGCAAAGCCGCACATGTCTCCACGGAAGCCGGCGTTGGGCTCGGCATCGGTCAAACCCGGCACGGCCACCATCGACACCGGCCCGAACAGGCTGAGCAGGGTGGGGCTCGGCCGGCCGCTGGCCACCTCGCCGGCCGGCGCGCTTTGAAAGTACTTCTCCAGCACCGGACCGGCGTAGCGGCCGAGCGGGGCCTTGGACGAGAAACCGTACAGCACCGGCACGTCCTTGAAGATGTGGCGGATGCGGTCGCGGTTGCTTTCGCCGTAGCGCGCGTTGAGTTGCCCCGCCACGCGCTCGGCCTCGGCCGGCGAGGCACCGGCGCGCTGCAGGCTGCGCAGCACCTCGGCCTCGGCGACGTGGCGCGGATCGGTCTTCAGCGTGTTGCAGCCGAACAGGTACACCTCCTTCAGCTGCGCGAACAAGCTGCTGCACGACGCGCTGCACGAAGCGCGCTGCAGCTCGTGCACCGTGAGCGCCTCCTGGTTCTCGAAGCGGTCGGGGTAGAACTCGATGCCGTCGTCGAAGTGGCCCGAGATGATCAGCGCGTCACAGCTCACGCGGCGCTGGCAGGCCTGCGCCAGCCAGTCGGGCTGGCCGCGCTGCACCAACTCGACGAAGCGGTACTCGTCGGGCGGCAGGTGGCGCTTGAAGGTGTCGCGCTCGTCGGGCGAGTTGATGGTGACGGTGCACACCGTCTTGGGCGCGGCCCAGGCATTGACGAAGATCAACGTCGCGCAGGCGATCGCCACACGACCCAACAAGGATGAACCACGCAACAGCATGACATCAGTGTGGCACGGCGGCGCCACGCGGCGAAACCGCGTGTGACCGCCGGAGCGCCCGCGCCGTGACGTTGTGGGCCCTCAGGGCGACCGCAAGGTCCGGATCAGCGCATCGATGATGTCGTCGGCCCCGTCGGGCGCCGCGCGCCGCTCGCTCGTCAGCAGCGTGATCAGATCGGCGCGCGGCAGCTCGCGGCGGTCGGCGCGGATCAGGACGCCGGCGATCGCCGTCTGCACCGCCGTCGACGGCGTACTGGCGAACAAGCGCATCAAGCCCTGCAGCACCTCACGGTCCGACACATAGAGGCGCGCCAGCGACTCGAGCGCGCGCGCCTGCCCCGGCCCCGGCTGCATGCGCGCGATCGCGTCGGCGAGCGCGCGCAGCTCGGCCGCGTCGGTGATCGGCCGATGCCGCAAGTAGGCCTGCGCCACGTGCATGGTGGACTCGTCGGGACTCAGCAGCGCCTGCAGCGTGCGCGCCCGGTCCGCGGCGTTGCCCAGGCAGGCGCGCAGCGCGGCATGCGGCACGTCGTCGGCCGCGCCGGCCGGCGCCGCGCCCTGGCCGACCGCGCCGTCGAGGCGGCGGTCCCGGTTGAGCGTGCAGGCCAGGTTGACCTCCGACATGCCGAGCGTGCTGCGGCCATGCAGCTCGCGCAACATCGCCGCCAGCTCGTCGCGGTGCTCGGCAGGCGAGAGCCAGCCCACGTCCTGCGCCAGGGCCAACAGGCGCACGCGCACCGACGGCTCGGTGGCACGTGCGTAGTCGAGCACCCGCGCGCGCGCCAGCGCGTCACGGCCCAGCTCTTCGAGCGCCTGCGCCACTGCCGGCTGGCGCCGCACCTGCTCGTCGAGCGTGGCCATGAGGCGCTGGATCCGATCGAGGTGCAGGCGTGCCTCGCCGACGTGGCGCTGCAGCAGCTCGTGCACGAAGGCGAGCTTGGTGGCGGTGCTCAGCCGCTCGTCGGCAAACTGGCACATGTCGGCCCGTGCCGCGGCCAGCGCCCCGCGCTCGCCGGTGCCAGCGGCCACCGTGAGCCCGTAGCTGGAAAAGGCGGCGAGCAGGCGGCCGCTCGGCCGCCCCGAGCCCACGTCGCGCACGCCGGCGGCGCGGAAGTGGCGCTGCAGCGCAGAGCCGGCGATCGGCCCGATCGGCGCGGTGGACGAAAAGCCGTAGATCGCCGGCACGTCGTTGAAGATCTGCCGCATGCGATCGCGGCTGCTCTCGCCGTAGGACCCGCTCAGCGCACGCAGCTGCCGCTGCGCCTCCTTGGGCGACAGGCCTTCGCGCACCAGAGCGCGCACCACCTCGGCCGACGCGCCGCCTTGCGGCTCGGCATTGAGCGTGTTGCAGCCGAACAGGTACACCTCCTTGAGGTCCGCGAACACGCTCGGGCACGAGCCGCTGCACGACGCGCGCTCCAGCTCGGTGACGGTCAGGCTCTCGTTGAGCTCGAGCCGGTCGGGGAAGAACGCGTTGTCGCCGTCGTAGTGCGCCGAGATGATCAGCACGTCGCAGCTCACGCGGCGCTGGCAGGCCGAGGCCAGCCAGTCGGGCCGGCCGCGTTCCACAAGCTCGACGAAGCGGTGGCCCGGCTCGGGCAGGTAGCGCCGGAAGACCTCCTTCTCGTCCTCGGAGTTGACGGTGATGGTGCACACGGTGCGCGGCGCCGCCGCGGGGGCGGCCAGCGCCGCGGGCGCGACCCACAGCAGGCCGATGGCCGCGGCCCCCCAAGCCCACAGCAAGAACCCCACGCGCCGCTTCACGTCACCAACCCCCTGCCTCTTCCCCACCCGTTGCGATGTTGCTGCCGATTGAACCGGCCGCAACGCATCCCGCGATTGATCCATCTCAACGGCAACAGTTCGCCACAGGCGCAGATTGACCGCTGTCGCGAGCTGCGGCAACTTGCAGAAAGGCAACGAAATGGACCCGATCCGTTCCATCCTCGTGCACGTGGATGCCGGGGTGCAGTGCCGCGCCCGCCTCGCGCTGGCCGCCGCGCTGGGCCGGGCGCGCGGCGCCGACGTGACCGCGCTCTATGCCGTGACGCCGGTGGTCGTTGCAATGGCGTTCGACGTGGCCATGGGCGCGCCGCCGCAGACCATGCTCGACATCGACGAATCGCGCATGACCGACGCGCGCACGCTGGTGGCCGCGGTGGCGGCCGAATCCGGCGTGCCGATCGCCTGGCGTGAAGCGCGCGACGGGCCGGAGCACGCCACGATCGCCCAGGCCTTGTGCGCCGACCTGCTGCTGCTGGGCCAGCACGACCGCGCCAACCGGCACACCGGCGTGGCCTCTGACTTTGCGCCATGGGTCATCACCGGCAGCGGCAAGCCGGCAATCGTCGTGCCGTACATCGGGGCGCGCGCGGCGCCGTTCGGCAACGTGCTGGTGGCCTGGAAGGCGACCCGAGAGTCCTCGCGTGCGTTGAGCGCTGCGATCCCCTTTCTTCAGTCCGCGCAAAGCGTCAACGTGGCGATCGACGGCGACACCGGCTCGGCGTACCGGGAGGTGTTGCTCGAGTTCCTCGGCCGACACGGCATCCGCGCCACCGTCACCACGCTGTCGAGCCGGACGTCGGGCGCCGGCGAGGCCATCCTCTCGATGGCCGCCGACGTGGGTGCCGACCTGATCGTCATGGGCTGCTACGGGCACTCCAGAGCCCGCGAGTTCGCGCTCGGCGGTGCCAGCCGCACCGTGCTCGAGTCGATGACCGTGCCGGTGCTGATGGCGCACTGAGACGCGGCAGCGCGGCCCGCACGAACTCCCGCCGCACCCGGCGCCGCGGCGGCGCCTTGGCACGTCGAGCCCAATCGACACTTCCTTGGATCACTTCAAGGACGGGCGCGCACGCACGCGTGACAGTGATGCCACGCAGCTTTCGTGCTTTCCCCTCGATGGACGACGAACAGACAACCGTCATCGACGTGCGATCCACGCCGTTCTGGCGCCGCCTGGCCGTGATCGTGCAGGCCTTCGACCGGCTGGCACCCGGCGAAGCGCTCGAGCTGGTGGTCGATCTGGACCCGTGGCCGCTGAAGACGCACCTGGAGTCGACGCGCCCGGGACAGTTCGGCTGGCGCATGCTGCAAGACGGGCCGGAGTGCTGGCGCACGCGCCTGTCGCGGATCTGAACGCTGCCCGCGCCAACGCCGGCTGCCCGGTCGGTGGCTTGCGGCATGTCAAGTTGCTGCCGCGTCCGGCACCCAACAATGGGCCGAATCCTGGGAAGGACATGGCAAGGAATGCGATGGATCTGCGCGTCTTCGACATACCTCGCTATCTTTCGCGGCTGCCGCTGTTCAGCGACCTGAGCCCGGCGGAACTCGATCGACTGGCCAAAGGCTGCGTACTGCGGCGCTTCAGCCGCGGCGAAGACATCTTCCGGGTCGGCCAGCCGTGCCAGGAGTTCCATGTCTGCGTGGTCGGGCAGGTCAAGCTGTATGCGGCCTCGTCGACCGGTTCCGAAAAAGTGATCGACATCATTAGCCAGGGCCAGAGCTTCGCCGAGGCGCTGATGTTCACGGGCCGACCGTACATCATCAACGCGCAGGCGCTGGCCGATTGCCTGCTGCTGTCAGTCAAGAAGCAGGCCGTCGAGGGCGAGATCGAGCACGATGCGCGCTTTGCGCTGCGCATGCTCGCGGGCATCTCGCGCCGGCTGCACGGCCTGGTGCACGACGTGGAGGCCTATGCGCTGCACAGCGGCGTGCAGCGCGTGATCGGCTACCTGCTGCGCGACATCGCCACCGACAGCACGCAGCCGGTCATGGTCTCGTTGCCGGTGAGCAAGGCCACGATCGCATCGCGCCTGTCGCTGACGCCCGAGTATTTCTCGCGCGTGCTGCACGAGCTGGAAGCCGCCGGGCTGGTGCGCATCGACAAGCGCGACATCCACATTCTCGACGCACCGGCACTGGCGAGCTATCAGTCGCCGTGAAGCCGCCGCGGATAACGCGCGATGGCGCGCCGCGCATCGAGGTGGATCAGGTGCCAGGCGCCGGCGCTGCGCGCGAGCACGTACGGGCCGCCCGCGGCATCGGCCGCCAGCGCGTCGATCGGATCGTCGAGCGGCGTGCGGCGCACGCCGAGGAATCCCGGGGCGCCGATCGCCTCGCCCATGCGATGGTCGTGCACCAGGCCGTCGAACACCGGCGCCGCGCCCGGATCGACCGACAGCTCCCACAGCTCGCGCATCGGTGCCTCGAACGAGATGACGAAGCTGCGCCGTGCCGGCAGGTACTGCACCTGGCGCGCCGCACCGCCCGCGCTGCCGTGAAGCTCGCGCGCGGCCAACGTGCGCACACGCTCGGCCCCGTCGAACACCACCACCTGCGTCGGCTGGCCCACCACGCGCCAACGGCCATCGGCTGAAACGGCTTCGGCCGCGGCTTCGGCGCGTAGCGCAAACAGGCCCAGCAGGGCCCAAGCCACGGCTGCACGCGCCGTCACGACTTCAGGATCAGCTCGATCGCCTCTTTCAGCTCCTTGTCGCCGATCTTGTCCGGCGGGTTGGGCGACATCGGCACCGGTCCGTACACGCCGCTGCCGCCCTTGCGGACTTTTTCCGCCAGCTTGGTCGGGACGTCGGCTTGCCCTTTGTACTTGGCCGCGATCTCCTTGAACGACGGCCCGACCAGCTTCTTGTCCTTGCTGTGGCAGGCCATGCAGCCGGCCTTGTTCATCGCCGCCTCCGCCGCGGGGTTGGCCGCCGCCGCGTACGGGACGAGCACCACCCCGGCCGCCAGCAGCCAGGAGCGAGTCAACGTGCGCTTCATCAGTAGACGTCCTTGCGTGTGTTGTTGATGTTGAAGTGGCCAGTGGGCGTGATCAGGCGCGGGTCCTTGATCACCGTCTTGAGCTTGAGCGTCTTGTCATCCACGACCACCAGCGCGCTCTGCTTGTTCTTGGCCGACCACACGGCGAACCACACCTCGTCGCCCGCCTTGTTGAACTCGGGCTGCACGACGCGCTTGGCGCCGTCGTCGTTGAGCTGTGCCCATTCGGCGATCGGCAGCACGGTGTAGCCCTTGTCGAGGTTCTTGATGTCGAAGACCGCCACCGACTGCGAGATCTTCGGATCGGGATTCAAGGGCGTGTCGACGTACAGGTGGGTCGACTTCGGATGGCTCTTGAGGAACAACGAGCCGCCGCCTTGGCCTTTCAGCTGGGCCACCTGCTTGAAGGCGTATTGTTTGTGCTTGATCGGGTCGGTCGCGATCAGCGAGATCGTCTCGTCACCCAGGTGCCCGGTGCTCCACACCGGCCCGAAGGTGGGGTGGACGAAGTTGGCTCCGCGCCCCGGGTGCGGGATCTTGCCCACTTCGATCAGCGTCTGCAGCTTGCCTTCCTTCATGTCCACCACGGCGATCTTGTTGCTCTGGTTGGCGGCAACCATGAAATAGCGCTTGGTCGAATCGAAGCCGCCGTCGTGCAGGAAGCGCGCGGTGCCGATGGTCGTGACCTTCAGCGCATCGATGTTGCTGTAGTCCACCAGCAGCGTCTGCCCGGTTTCCTTGACGTTGACCACGAACTCGGGCTTGAAGTGGCTGGCGACGATCGACGCCACACGCGGCTCGGGGTGGTACTCCTGCTTGTCGACCGTGTTGCCGCGCGTCGAGACGATCTTCAGCGGCTCGAGCGTGTCGCCCTTCATGATGGTGTACTGGGGTGGCCAGTAGGCGCCCGCGATCGCCAGCTTGTCCTCGTAGCCCTTGAACTTGCTGGTGTCCACCGAGCGCGCTTCCAGGCCGACGCGCACCTCGGCCACGGAATCGGGCTTTTCCATCCACAGGTCGATCATGTTGATCTTGGCGTCGCGCCCGATCACGTAGACGTAGCGACCCGAGGCCGACACGCGCGAGATGTGCACCGCGTAGCCGGTCTTGACGATGTTGATGATCTTCTTGGTGTCGCCGTCGATCAGCGCCACCTCGCCGGTGTCGCGCAGCGTGGTGGAGAAGATGTTCTCGATGTTGTAGTTGTTCATCTTCTTCTTGGGGCGCAACTCGGGCGGCACGGTGACCTTCCACGTCGTGCGCATCTGCTCCATGCCGAATTCCGGCGGCAGCGGCGCGTCGTGCTGGATGTAGCGCGCCATGATGTCGACCTCTTTCTCGGTCATCTCGCCGCTGGTCTGCCAGTTGGGCATGCCGGCGGGCGAACCGTAGGCGATGAAGACCTTGAGGTAGTCGGTGCCCTTGCCCAGCGTGAGATCCGGGGTCAGCGGCTTGCCGGTGGCGCCCTTGCGCAGCACGCCGTGGCAGCCCGCGCAGCGCTCGAAGTAGATCTTGCGCGCGGTGTCGAACTCGGCCTGCGTCATCGGCGGCGCCTTCGGGTTGGTCGCCTGGTACATCGGCTCGCCGGCCAGCGGCGAGGCGCCGGCCTGGTACTTCAGCTCCGATTCAGTGACCGGCTTCTTGCCCTCCTGCGCGGCGCCGAGGCCCGCGGCCAGCAAGGCGGCCAATGCCACGGTCGTGGCCCGCATCGTCTTCATTGTTTGCTCCTGTCTTCGCAACGCTTCGATCCTTTGTCCGATGGTCATGCGGAGCGTGCGAAGCGTCCTTGAACTGCGTCAAGCGCGCGGACGGTCGGCCCGGCCGCGCCAAACCCGACCTGCATCAAGGCGCGCGCTGCGCGCAGCCCACAAGCTCGGGACCCATGAACAAGAACTCCGGAAGAACGTCGCGGGTGCGTGTCGGGGTCGCGGCCGTCGGGGCTGCCGTCGCGTCGGGCGGCGCGTGCGCGCAGGCGGCGTCGCCCGAGCCGCCGACGCAGACCGTGGTGGTCACTGCCACGCGCCATGCGTTGCTGTTCAACGACGCACCCGCCGCGCTGTCGGTGGTCACCGCGCGCGACATCGAGGCGCGCGGCGCGGCCAACGTGCTGGAGGCGATCCGCGGCGAGACCGGGTTGTCGCTGCAGGGCCGCGCGGTGGGCGGTCGCAAGGTGCTGTCGCTGCGCGGCATGGACAGCCGCCATGCGCTGTTCCTGGTCGACGGCAAGCGCATCGGTGCGTCCGACGGCGTGATCGGTGCGTCGGACTTCCAGTACGACTGGATCGCGGTCGATGACATCGAACGCATCGAGATCGTGCGCGGTCCAATGTCGGTGCTCTACGGGTCCGAGGCGATCGGCGGCGTGGTCAACGTGATCACGCGCCAGGCGGGCGACAGCTGGCGCTTTGGCGCCCTGAGCGAAGGCAGCCTGACCGACACGGCGCGCGGCGGCGACGGCTGGCGCCTGGGCGCGCGCGCCGACGGGCCGCTGGGTGCCGACACTTTTGTGCGCGCCGGCGCAACGGCCAGAGCGATCGACGCCGTGGCCGCGCCGGCCGACGCGCGCATCGACGAGCTCGAGGCGCGACGGCAGCGCGATGCCTGGCTGGGCATCGCTTGGCGCGGCCTGCCGGGCCACCGCTTCGAGCTGGAACACCGCGCAGGCCGTGAGGACCGCGAAGCCAACGCGCGCGAGCGTGCCGGCGCGCGCCGCTACCACGTGACCACCAACGAGATCGAACGTGCGCACAGCGCGTTGAGCTGGGACGCCGAGTGGGCCGCGGCGGTCGAGACCCAGCTGCGCGCCTACCGATCGACGATCGACGTGGTCAACCGGCGCAGCGCCGGCGTGACGCCCAACGTGCCGCAGCGCGTGACCGAAGACGTGCTCGAGGGCCAGGCACGCGCGCCGCTGGGCGCACACGCGCTGCTGGTCGGTTTGGAGGCGCGCAACGAAGGGCTCGACGATCCGGGCCTGCCCGGCGGCAGCGGCGTGCTGCGCCACCGCTCGTTGTTCGCGCAGGACGAGTGGTCGCCGCTGCAGCCGCTGACATTGACCGTCGGCCTGCGCCACGACACGCACGGCGACTACGGCGACGAGCTGAGCCCGCGGCTGTACGGCGTGTGGCGCGTCGACGGATTTTGGACGGTCAAGGGCGGATACAGCCACGGCTTCAAGGTGCCCAACCTGAAGCAGGTGGTGCCCGGCGCGCGACCCGAGGGACCCAACACCTTTCTCGGCAACCCGGGCCTGCAGCCCGAAACCAGCGATAGCGTCGAGCTCGGCGTCGGCTTCACCAACGGTGCACGGCAGGCCCAGCTGATGCTGTTCGACCAGCGCGTCAAGGATCTGATCGAAGTGCGTCTGGTCGCGCCGGGGCCGGTGCCGGGCATCGGCACCTACACCTACGAGAACCTGGCCCGCGCGCGGCTGCGCGGCGCGGAGCTCGGCCTGGCCTGGCCGCTGGGCGCGGGCTTCAGCGCCGCCACCAGCTACACCTACCTCGATGCCACCAACGCGCTCAGCGGTGCACGGCTGGAGCGCCGGCCGCGCCACAGCGCCACCGTTCGGGTCGACTGGCGCGGCGGACCCTGGCGCATCGGTATCAGCATCGAGCGTTCCGTCGACCAGCTGCTGCCGGCCACAACGCCCAACACGCCGCCGCAGCCGGTGCCCGGTCTGACGTTCGTCGGCGCCCATGTGACGGTGGCGTTGCCGGCCGGTCTCGAGGCAACGCTCGGCGTGCGCAACCTGACCGACGTGCGCCTGTCCGAAAAATCGCCGCTGTACACCCATGCCGAGGCGCCGCGCACGTGGCACGTCGGCTTGCGTGGCCGCTGGTGAGCCGCGGCCATGAGTCAGACCGGCTGCATCGTCGAAGCCGCCGACCTGCACGCCTGGTACGGCTCCAGCCATGTGCTGCACGGCGTCAGCTTGCGCATCGCGCGCGGCGAGACCGTGGGCTTGCTCGGTCGCAACGGCATGGGCAAGAGCACGCTGATTCGCGCGTTGCTCGGGCACGTCAAGCAGCGCTCGGGCGTGATCCGCATCGCCGGCCACGACCTGTCACGCGCACGGCCGCACCAGGCCGCACGATTGGGTGTGGCCTACGTGCCGGAGGGCCGCGGCGTGTTCCCCAACCTGACCGTGCGCGAGAACCTGGTGATGGCCTCGCGCGGCGACGGCCGCACGGGATGGACGCTGGAGCGCACGCTCCGGACCTTTCCGCGGCTCGCCGAGCGGCTGCAGCACCTGGGTGCGCAGCTCTCGGGTGGTGAACAGCAGATGCTGGCCATCGGCCGCGCGCTGATGACGCAGCCCTCGCTGATCGTGCTCGACGAGGCCACCGAGGGCCTGGCACCGAAGATCGTGGCCGAAGTGTGGGCCGTGCTCGAGGCGATCCGGCGCGACGGCATCGCCACGCTGATCGTGGACCGCGACTACCGCAAGGTGGCCGCGCACACCGACCGATTGGTCGTACTGCAGAAAGGCCAGGTGGTGTTGAGCGGTGCGTCGGCGTCGCTGCGGCACGGTGACGCGCTGGCGTCTTACCTCGGCGTTTGACTGCGCGCTTCGTGTCGACGCACGACACTTGATCGACAGTGAGCGAGCAAAGCCGCGGCCGGGTATGCGCCGGCGCTCGTGTGCAGCGGTCGGCCCTGCGGGCCGGACTCCCATGCGCTCTGCGGTGCTCGGCGCCGCACAATGTTGCTGCCGGCGCACACCCGACCACGGCCTTGCCGATGCACCGAGGTCTTCTTCGAGCAGCACCACGAGCGTCTCTGCGCGGTGGGCGGTATCCGGTGTCGGCGACTTGTGGGGCGGCGAGAAGCGCAAGAGGGCAAGGGGAAGTCCGGCCCGCCAGGGCCGGACCGGCGAGAAGCCATGAAGCAGCGGCGCGGGAGCGCCGCTTGCGAGCGGCATCGCAGCCGCCCTTGTCCTCTGAGCATCGCAGCGAAGTCGGCGCGCAGCGCCGACCGACCCAGTAGGAGCCGATACCGGGTACCGCCCGCCGCGCCGCACCGCTCTATGCCCCCAATCAGCCGTCGAGATCCACCTCAGACAGCCGACGCAACCGCACTCCCCATCACCGGCAAGAACGCATCCGAGAAGCACGCGTCTTCGCTCAGGCCCTGGGCGACGAAAGCCGGCACCGCCGCGTCCACCATCTTCACCGAGCCGCAGACATAGACCTCGTGTCCGCGCAGGTCTGGAAAGTCCGCGAGCATCGCCTCGTGCACCAGGCCGCGCCGGCCGGTCCATGCGTCCTCCGCCGTCGCTTCGGACAGCACGGGAACCACCTGGAAGTTCGGGTGCTGCGACTGCCACTGCAGCGCGAGCTCCAGCATGTACAGGTCGGCGCGGCGGCGCACGCCCCAATACAGCCAGATCGGGCGGCGGATGCCGCGGTGGAAGGCGTCCTCGACGATGCTCTTGATGGGCGCGAAACCGGTGGCGCCCGCCACCATCAGGATCGGTGCATCGCTGTCGTTGAGCCGGAAGCTGCCGAGTGGCCCCTCGAAGTGCAGTTCGTCGCCGGCCTGCATCTGCGTGAAGACATGGCCGGTGAAACGCCCGCCCGGAATGCGGCGCACGTGCAGCTCGATGCGCGTGTTGTCGTGCGGCGGATTGGCAAACGAGAAGGCGCGCCGCTGACCATCGGGCAGCACGATGTGGATGTATTGCCCGGCCACGAAGGCCATCGGCTCTTCGTCGGGCAGCACGAGCGTGAGGCGCATCACCTCCGGGGCCAGGCGGTCCATGCGCTCGACGATCGCGCGGTGCAGTCGCGTCGCGAGCGGCGCACAAAGCGGCGCCTCGAACTCGATCTCCAGGTCGCTCAACGCCGTGGCGCAGCACGCCAGCGTCTGTCCGCGTGCGCGCTGCGCGTCGCTGAGGGCGCTGTGCTGGTACGGGCCGTGGTCGACGCGGCCGTGCAGCACGGTGCAGCGGCACACGCCGCAGCCGCCGTTGCGGCATTCGTACGGCAGTGCCGCGCCGGCGCGCAGGCCGGCTTCGAGCAACGACTCGCCGGCGCGCGCGGTGATCGGCCCGGCGTGGCCGTGCACCTCCATGCGATGCGACGGCAGCGCGCCGCGCCGCAACCTGGGCGGCAGCCACGGCAACAACACCAGCGCGGCGGTGGCACCGCCGAGCAGCGCCCACACGGCGCCGAGCGGCCACTGGTACAGCAGCGGGAACACCAGCAGGTAGAACCAGTCGAGCCGCACGTCGGTCACGGCACGCTCGAGCTGCGCCGCGCCGCCCTGGCTCGCCACCGGCGCTGCGGCCGCCGCGACGAGCAGCGTGAGCGCCACGCTCCACATCAAGGGGCGCGGCGGATTGGTGCGGGCCTTGGGCACGCGCTGCACGTGCACCCACATCAACAGCAGCACCACCAGCGGGATGCCGATGTGCATGAACGCCAGCAGCGAGAAGAAGCGGTCGTTGACGCTGTCGGCGTAGATGAAGTTGCGCACCAGCGTGCCGCCGAATCCGGGCAGCCAGTCGAGCCACTCGAAGCTCGCCACGATGACGAACTGCGCCAGCCTGTCCCACGGCAGCATGTAGCCGTTGATGCCCGAGACGTACACGCCCCACACCAGCGCCACGCCGCTGACCCACGAGAACCAGCGAAAGCCGCGCAGGCGGTCGAACGCGAAGTGGCGCAGCATGTGCAGCAGCATCGTCAGCACCATCGCGTCGGATGCATAGCGGTGCACGCTGCGCAGCACGCCACCGGCAAACCACTGGCGGTGCGTGAGCGCGTCGACCGAGGCATACGCATCCGCGACGCCGGTCTCGAAGAAGGCATACAGGTACAGGCCGCTACCGGCCACCAGCCAGAACAGGTAGAAGCTGATCGAGCCCAGGTGGTACAGCGGGTTGAGCCGGTCGCCGAAGGCGCGGTTGAAGACACCCTCGACGCGCAGGAACGACTGCTGCAGCAGCGCTTGCAGGCGGTGGATCATGCGTTCACCGCGGGTCGGCATGGGGTGCGCCACGCATCGCGCGCCACACCACCAGCACGAACAGCAGCCCACCCGCGATGGCGATCAGCCCACCCAGGCCCATCAGCCCCATGCCGGCGATCTCGGCGCCGCTGCGCAGCACCTGCTCGCTGCCGGCCACCTTGCGCTGCACGCCATAACCGCCCGACCACACCAGGCCGACGATGTGCATCAGTTGACCGGCACCGTACAGCGCGGGCTGCCAGGCGGCCCAGCGCGACGTCGGTGCGCGATAGCCCAGACGCGGCAGCAGATGGAACACCAGCCCCATCAGCGCCAGCGTCACGCCCACGATGCAGCCGTGATAGTGCGCCGGGATGCGCACGTTGCTGCCCTGGATGAACACGCCGATCATCCCGCCGGCGGCGAACAGCAGCACTGAAGCCACCAGCGCCGAGCGCAGCGGTCGCGTCGTCGGGCTGACCGATGTGGCGGGGGCCTGGCGCAGCGCCAGCAGCACGGCCAGGCCGATCGGCACGATGGCCGGCCCGCCGCCGGCGCGCATCGCCCAGGTGAGCAGGTTGCGGTGCTCGACCGAGGCGATGTCGTGGGACACGTAGGCATACGGCGTCACGAACACCGCCAGCAATGCCAGGCCGAACATCGCCACCGCCACGCGCGGGCTCAGGCGCACCGGCGCGCCGCTGGCGCTGGCCAGCCACAGCCAGGCCACCAGCATCAGCAAGGTCCAGGTGAACTGCAGCGCATGCCCGCCGCCCCAGAACAGGATCTCGTAGTACGCGCGCCCGGCCAACTCGGTGGGCAGCGCGAGCCACGACCACGCGAATGCAAGCAGCGCCACCGCGGTGGCGACCACGCTGGCATTCAACCCGAAGCGCAACGCGCCACCGCCATCGAACGCGAGCCCGAGCTTGGGCGCCAGCACCAGGCCGCGCCACACCAGCACGCCGACGCCGAGCGCAAACACCACCAAGCCGCCAAGGAACACCGCCCCATCGAGCACCGGGATGTAGTTGGCCATGACGGCCGCGCCGTGGTCAACGAACGGCGCGATCGACATCCCCAGCGCGCCGGCACCACACAGCAGCGGCGCCGCCCAACCGCCAATGCGACCGCGCGGCGCGCTGTTGAGGCTCCACAACAGGCCCGCCATCGCGATGAACCACACCAGCACCGACAAGTCGACGTGCACCACCAGCGCGACGCGAAAGAAATCGGACACCGGCAGCCAGCGGTTCACGCCCGGCGTGCGCGCCAGCACCAGCAGCACCGAGAACAGGCCCGAGCCGATCAGCGCCGCCAGACCCAGCCACAACCAGCAACGCGCCAGCTGGCGCTGCAGGCCGTGCGGCACGTCGAGCGTGTAGTGCGCGGGCGTCGAAGTCGCGGCCTGCTGGTGGGCGCGCGACGCGCCTGGCAATGCGGGATTGAACGTGTTCATCTCAGCACCTCACCACAGCGTAGAGATCGCCCGACATTGCTTGGCCTTCAACAATGAGAGAGCAAAGCCGCGGCCGGGTGTGCGCCGGCGCTCGGCTGCGGCGGTCGGCCTGCGGCCGACTCCCCTGCGGTCCTCGATCGCCTGGCCCGCGTCGAAACTCGCTTCGCTCACTGCGTTCGCTACGCTCGAACAATCGACGCGAGTCAGATGTTGAAGCGCGCGCTGCGCGCGCGCGGCCATGCGCTCTGCGGTCCTCGGCGCCGCAGATGTCGCTGCCGGCGCACACCCGACCACGGCTTTGCCGCACCACTGAGGTATTCCTGCAGGAACACCACGAGCGTTTCTGCGCGGTGGGCGGTATCCGGGGTGGGCGACTTGTGGGGCGGCGAGGAGCGCAGCGCAGAGAGGGGAAGTCCGGCGCCGCAGGCGACGGACCGGCGAGAAGCCATGAAGCAGTGGCCCGTTCAGGGCCGCTGCGAGCGGCATCGCAGCCGCCCTCTCGGAGCGAGCACCACAGCGCAGTCGGCGCGCAGCGCCGACCGACCCAGTAGGAGCCCTCCCCGGGTACCGCCCGCCGCGCCGCGCAACCTGCTCGAATGACCAAATCGAGTTCACCTCAACGTGATCCCGCCTCTCTCGGGGTCGAAATCGATCACCAGGATCTGCGCCGGCTGCAGCGTCACCGTGTCCTCGCGCGTGTGGTTGAAGCCGCTGACGCGCACGTCGTCGTTCAAGCGCACGGCGATGTGGTGCGCGCCGGCCGCGAGCTCCATGCGCCGATAGACCGCCGACGCACCGTCGCGCGACAGGCCGCTCGGCCGTGCCACGTGGCGCAGCGCGGCGCGACCGTCGACGTCGACCTCCACCGTGATCGGCGAACGTTCGCGCGGACAACGCATCGGCGCGCGCATGTTGGGCGGCAGCTTGGCCAGCTCCTCTTCGGTGGCGCGGCGGCACTCCGACACCGGCTTGCCGGGTTGGCTGAAGCTCAGCTTGAGCAGCGCCTGATCGGGCGCGAGGTGCTGGTACGGCGGCCAGCGGGAGAACACGCCGATCACCGCCGCGAACAAGCCGTACAGCAGCGCCTGGCCGAGCCACGACGCGGCGCCGGTGCGCGCGTGCTCATTCATGGGCGGCCGCCGTCGGTGAAATCGATCGGTCGACGCTCCGATGCCTGTGCCGCAGCGTGGCCAGAGCCGCCAGCAGCACCGGCTCCTGGCCGGCATCGGCGCCTGTCAGCAGGAAGCGCTCGCGCGGCACGTTCGTGCGCAGGTGCGGCTCGCGCGCGCCGCCGAGACGCTCGGCGATCCATCGCGCGCCGAGCCGGAACTCGCAACCCTGGCAGGCCGCGACGAGCACGCCGTCGGCCCCATCGCGCAACGCGTACTCGACGAACGACGGCGGCAGCTGGCCGGTGCACACCAGGCTGAACACCGCCACGTCGGGCGCCGCGATCGACGCCACGTGCGCGCCGCAGTCGCATCCGAAGGCGACGAAGCGCGGCGCGGCCGCATCCATCGCGGCCAGCGCCTGCTGCAGCTGCCGGCGCAGCACGCCGATCGGCTGCGCGGGCATGTCGATGCCGGTCACCAGCGCGGCGGCGCTGCGAAACGGTGTCGACGAGGGACACGCGCCCACGCAGATGCCGCAGCTGGCGCACAGGTCGGCGTCCACCTGCGCCATCTGACGCAGACGTTTGGCCGGGTGCGCGACCATCGTCACCGCGGCATACGGACAATCGTCGAAGCAGCGCCGGCAGCCGTTGCAGTTGGCCGGATCCACCACCGCCACCGGCGCTTGTCGCGGCTGGCGCAGCCACGGCAGTACCAGCAGCCAGGCCAGCGCGGCGGCCAGCAACAGCCACATCGGGCCGGCACCGAGCGCGCGCGTCAGCGGGTGCACGGCGAGCACGATCCAGTCGAGCGCCAGCGTCGCGGGCTCGCGCGTCAGATCGGCCGGCGCATGGCTCATCACCGGCGCCGCCCAGGCCAGCGCCAGCAATGCGATCACCGTGCCCAGCGCCAGCGCGCGCGTGGGAAACACGGCGGCCCGGCTGATGCGCTGGATGTGGAACCACAGCCCGAACACCAGCAGCAGCGGCACGCCCAGGTGCACGAACACCAACAGCGAGAACAGGCGGTCGCTGACCGCTGCCACGTCGATGAAGTTGCGCGTCACCGGAGCGGCCAGCAGCGGCAACGCGTCGATCCACTCGGCGGTGGCCAGCGCCGAGTACTGGCCGAGCTGGTCCCAGTTGAGCCAGAAGCCGCCCACGGCGCAGACGAACACCAGCGCCAGCAGCGGCACGCCGGTCCACCACGAGAAGCGGCGAAAGTGCGCGTAGCGGCCGTGCAGCGCCTCGCGCAGCAGATGCGCCAGCGTCACGAGCACCAGGGCATCGGCGGCATAGCGGTGCAGGCTGCGCAGCAGGCCGCCCAGGACCGGCTGCTGGCGCGACAGCGCGTCGATCGACTGCCAGGCGCCGGTGGCCGAGGTGTCGAGCACCGCGTACAGGACGATGCCGCTGGCCACCAGCAGCCACAACAGCAGGAAGCCGAGCGCGCCGAGCTGCCGCCAGGGGTTGCCCGGCGCGCCGAAGATCGCATCGAAGGCGTGTTCCGCTCGTTGCCACACGGCGAGCGAGGCGAGGCGCAGCGCGCGGGCCGGTTGCATGGGAAGCCGCGTTCAAGACAACCGCCGCCGATGGACCGGCGCGTTATTCAGCCCGCGCCAGCGTCGGCCGTGTCGCGCCGGGCGGGCGGCGCAGGCGCCGGCGGGTGCGCCACTCGAGCGCAAAGAACCACACCATCGCCGCGAGGAAGGTGACGCCGCCGGCGATCTCGATCAGCAGGCCGTACTTGAAGCGGTAGGTGCCGGTCTCGGGATCGTAGACGGTGCAGATGATGCGCACGCGTTCGATCAGGTCGGCCAGCGGCGCGTCGCGCTTGAGCGGCGCGTTGCGCAGCAGGCGCCGCAACGGCTCGCCGAGCTGCTCGCGCGCGAACTGCTCGCCGTACACCTGCTGCACCAGCTTGCCCTCGGCATCCACCACCGACACCGTCAGCACGTGGTCGAAGCCGGCCGGCGTGGCGACGTAGCGAAAGCCGAAGTCGTCGGTCAGCGCCTGCACCGCCGGCAGCGGCGGGCTGAGGAACTCCCAGTTGGGCGCATCGATGCGCATCGTCTTTGCGAACGTGCGCATCGCCTGCGGCGAATCGAACGGCTGGTTGAAGCCGATGCTGACCACGTTGAACGTGTCGGCGCCAAAGTCCTCGCTCAGGCGGGCCACCGCGTCGGACAGCGAGCGCGTGGTTGTGGGGCAGATCTGGAAGCAGCCGGTGTAGATGAAGCTCACCAGCAGCGGCTTGCCGCGAAAGCGCGACAGCGGCACCGCGCTTTCACGGCGATCGAGCAGCACATGGTCGGCGATGGTGCGGCCCACCGCGGCCTGGCTGTCGCGCAGCGCCGCCTGCGCGTCGAGCTTGACGGCCGCGTCCTGCGCCGGTGCGCTGGCGGCCAATGCGCTCAGGCACAGCGCGAAGAAACGCAGGTTCATCGCAACAACCCGTCGACGGTGGCCGCCACCAGCAGCGCGCTCAATTGCACCAGCGACGCGAAGAACGCACGCATCGCGGTCAGCCGGCCCGGCGCGCGCGCAAGTTGCGCCGCCTTGACGATGAAATACAGGCCGCCGGCGGCCGCACCGGCGAGGTAGATCGGCCCGGCGCCGAACCCCGCCGGCAGCAACGACACCGCCACCAGCGCCACGGTGCTGTGCAGCACCACACGCGCCGCGCGCGCCTCGCCCACCACCACCGGCAGCATCGGCACGCCCGCGGCGGCGTAGTCGGCGCGGTTGGCGATGGCCAGGCTCCAGAAGTGCGGCGGCGTCCACAGGAACAGCACCAGCGCCAGCAGCAGCGGCAGCGGCCCCGGCGTCGGATCCACCGCCGCCGCGCCGGCCAGAACCGCAAAGCTGCCCGCCAGGCCCCCAACGACGATGTTGAGCCAGCTGCGCCGTTTGAGCCACACGGTGTAGACCACCGCGTAGAAGAACGCGCCGAGAAAGACGAACAGTGCCGACGTTGCGTTGAGGGTCCACCACGCCGCGCCCACCGCGCCGGCCAGCAGCGCGACGATCAGCAGCAACCACGCCGGCGTGTGCGGCAGCGCCCCGGTGACGAACGCGCGGCTGCGCGTGCGCCGCATCAGCTGATCAAGGTCGTGCTCGAAGTACTGGTTGTAGGCACCGGCACTGGCCGAGGCGATCAGCACCGACAGCGCCAGCACGATCACCTGACCGGCGCTCAGCGCAGCGCCCGGTGTGACCACCAGACCCACCAGCGCAGTGACCATGATCATCACGCCGATGCGCAGCTTGAACAGCCCGAGCACGTCGCGCGCGAAGCGCACGGATTGCCGATGTGATGCAGCAATGGTGTTCATGTCACCCTCCGGCGCCCCGAGTGGCCTCTGGCACCCGCGCCGCTCCAGCGGCGCATCCCCAAGCGAACACCGCGGATCCGGCTTCGCCGGTCCGCTGGTGTTGCCCCCTCGAGGGGGAGGAGGCCGCCAGGCCGACTCGGGGGTGGTTCATCAGCTCAGGCCCCACACCTGGGACAGGTACTTCCAGTTGATGAAGTAGTAGAGAACGAACGCCACCAGGAACACCATGGCCAGCACGAAAGTGCCCGGCGCCGCGAAGCCCATCGAGCCGTAGCTCTGGACCACCCGGGTCGGCGCCGTCACGGGAATCGGCGTGAAGTGCGGGCTCTTCTCGCCGGCGGCCAGCGGCTTGCCCCACAGCAGCGAGCCCACCGTGATGTAGATGTAGATCGCACCGCCGACGATGGCCACGACGCCGGCCACACCCATCAGCCCCAGCATCAGATAGGCCGCGCCCGGCCAGTCGTAGGCCAGCGCGTTGCCGCTGAAGGCCATGTCCCAGTGGCGCCGCGAGACGCCGAGCGTGCCGGCGCCCATCATCACCAGGCAGAAGAAGTACATCGACAGCCCGAACAGGTACGGCTGGATCTTGGCCAGGCCCGGGTTGATCATCTCGCGCTTGAACAGCACCGGAATCAGGAAGTAGGTCAGCGCCATGAACGACAGCGTGGTGCCCACCACCACGGTGGCGTGGAAATGCCCCGGCACGTAGATGGTGTTGTGGATGATCATGTTGAGCTGCTCGGTGCCCATCATCACGCCCGAGATGCCGCCCAGGAAGCCGAAGCCGATCAGCGCGATGAACATGCCGCTGAACACCGGGTTGCCCCACGGCGCCTTGCGCAGCCACTCGAACAGGCCCTTGTTGAGGCCCTTCTTGCGCTGCGCGACCTCGATCGCACCGGGGATGGTCAGGCCGTGGATCATCGAGGCCAGCACTGCAAAGTACATGAAGTAGCTGGTGTTGACGACCTTCCAGCCGGTGGACAGGCCCGGGTCGGCCAGCAGGTGGTGCGCGCTCGCCAGCTGCAGGAACAGGATGTACAGCAGGAAGGCGCCGCGGCTGACGCGCTCGCTCATCGGCGCGGCGCCGAACGCGATGGCCGCCACCGCGTACCAGATGGAGATGTGCGCGGCCACGTTGATCTGCTGCGACGAGTGGCCGAAGGCCCACCAGATGGTGCGGTACATCAGCGGGTCGACTGAAGCAATCCAGCCCACCGACATCAGGAACGTCGGGATCAGGATGATCGCGCCGGAGGCGATGGTGAACACCGCGATGATGGCCGCGGTGATGGCGCCGAAGGTGACCAGCGGCACCGAGCCGGTGTAGGTCTTGTCGCGCTTGGCGATCACCAGCGTGCCGAAGAACACGAAGCAGGCGATCAGCGCGCCCACCGCGAACAGGATCAGCCCGAGGTAGAACGACGGCTGCGCCATCATCGGCACGTACGACGTCATCATCACGCTGGAGCCGCCCTGGAACACCGCCACGTTGTTGGTGACGGCGCCGATCAGCATCAGCGCGAACGCCAGCCAGGCCACGTTGGGCGTGGCCAGCCGGCAGCGCAGCAGCGTGGAGGAGCAGAAGTACAGCACCGCCACCTCGAAGAAGATGATCCAGAAGATCAGCATGTCGATGCCGTGGGCCGTCAGCACCATGTAGAAGGTGTCGGCCTCGAGCCAGTGGATCGCGGGCCAGCGCGTCAGCACCACGCCGACGGCCAGCACGCCGCCCACCAGCAGCGCCACCACGGCCACCACCGCGTTGGCGATCATCAGGCGCTCGGCGCTGGCCTCGAACTGCAGGCCCGAGCGCGGGCAGGTGCGATAGGTGGTGCCACGCGCCGAGGCGGGCACCGGAAGCGTGGCCGTCATGCTGCCCTCCTCACTTGACGTAGACGCGGCCGACCATCGTGTGATGGTTGATGCCGCAGTATTCGTTGCACACCACCGAGTACGTGCCCGACTGGTTGGGTGTCACGGTGACCACGTGCTCGTAGCCGGGCACGACCTGGATGTTGATGTTGGCCGGCTGCAGCGAGAAGCCGTGGTTGTAGTCCAGCGATGTCAGGTGCAGCCGGTAGGTCTTGTCCTTCTCCAGCTCCAGGATCGGCCAGAAGCTCCACAGCCGCGCGATCATGTAGACGTCGCTGCCCGGCGGCGGAGCCACCACCGGCGTCTTGTCGGCGGTCTCGGTGCGCACCGTGTACTTGTCGACCACCGCCTGCGCCTTGGCGGTGAACTTCTCCGGCGTGGTCTTGTAGGTCTCGGTGGAGAGGTTCTGCTTGCCGTAGATGTGCCAGCCGATCATCATGAAAAACATGATCAGGCACCACACCAATGCGATCGCGATCCACGTCCCTTCGACGCGATCGAGCGGGTGTTTCCACCACAGTCGTTCCGATGGCGGCAGGATGGCGCTCATGGATGAAACCCTCTCATTGGATGCGTGACGTGGGAATGCGCGGCTACTTGGCCAGCGGCACCGTCAGGATGTCGATCACACCCCACAGCGTGTAGAGCACCATCGGCACCATCACGCCGATGAACAGCAGCAGGAACGGGTTGTCCAGCAGCTGCTGCATCCACGGCACCGGTTCGTCGCTGGCATCGGGTGGGCTCATGGTGGTCTCCTCGAGGCGGATGAACAAAACCTGCGGACGATTCTGTCGAGGACGCTGCATCGGGAGCCTTAAGACAAGTCAAGAAAGAACGATCGACGCGCTGCTAACGTTCGCCGCAACGCACCATGAAGCCCGTGAGCCCGCTGTCGCCGTCGCAGCTGCGCCGCCGCACGCTGCGTCGCATCGCTTGGCTGTGCGCGCTGCTGGTGCTTTTGATCGCGGCGTTGAGCGCGTACTTGCGCCTGTCGAAGGCCGGTCTCGGTTGTGCGCCGTGGCCCCAGTGTTACGGGCAGGCGCTGCGCCAGCAGCAGCACGGCATCGGCGCATCCGGGGCCGATGCGCAAGGCGTGGCGCTGGCACGCCTGGCCCACCGCGTGGTGGCCTCGGTGGTGCTGGTGCTGGTGATCGTGCTGGCGCTGAGCGCGATCACGGCCAGGCCGTTGCAGCGCGACGAAGCGGCGCTGTCGATCGGCCTGCTCGCGCTCGCGCTGTTCCTTGCCATGCTGGGGTTGCGCACCGGCGCCTCGCGACTGCCCGCGGTGGCGATCGGCAACCTGCTGGGCGGCTTTGCGATGCTCGCGCTGAGCACGCGTCTGGCGCTCGCCGGCACCGCGGCCCGCGCGCCACGGCCCGCGCTGTCGCGCGCCGCGGCCCTCACGTTGGGCGCGGTGGCGATCCAGGTGGTGCTCGGCGGCCTGGTGAGCGCATCGTTCGCCCACCTGAGCTGCAGCAGCCTGCAGGACTGCGCGCGCACCGCGGCGCAACAAGGATGGCCCTGGTCGGCGCTGAACCCCTGGCGCGAGCCGGTGTTCGAAGCCGCCGCACAGATGCCGATCCACCCCGACGGCGCGCTGGCGCAGCTCGTGCATCGCGCGTGGGCACCGGTCGTGCTGCTGGCGGCACTGCCCACCGCGTGGCTGGCGTGGCGCCACGGTGCGCGCGGCAGCGCCATCGCCCTGCTCGTGCTGCTGTCGTTGCAGCTGGCCGCCGGCCTGTGGTTGCTGACGCCGGTGCTGCCGCTGACGGCCGCGTTGTTGCACAACCTGCTGGCGGCACTGCTGGCCACGCTGCTGGCCTGTCTGCTCTGAGCGCGCATGGCCGCTGGCAGGCGCCCACGAACCGGCGCGCGCCTGCGCTTGGCTGACGACGCGCCACGGGCTTGATCCACAACAAGGACGCGCCCGCACCGCCGGCCAGAGACTGCCGCTGCGCAAGCGCCAGTTTCGAGCGGCGGTCGATGCCGCGGTTGAAGGACGGTCGAGACCATGGACACGGCAACGGGCAGGACGACGACGATGAGCGTCGACGTGCGCCCGGGCGACTGCGATCCCGCGGGCATCGTTTGCCTTGCGCGCTTTCAGCGATGGATCGAGGCCGCGTCGACCAACCACTTCACCGTGTGGGGTCCCGCACCGACGCGCCACGGCGGCGTCGCCACGGTGCTGCTCGAACAACGCGCCCGCTTCGTCCGCAGCGCCACCGACGGCGACAAGCTGCTGATCCGCACGCACGTCGAAGAAGGGCCGCCGGAGGTCTTCGTGCAGAGGCACGTGATCACCTGCGACGACGAGCTGATCGGCGAATGCACCGAGACGCGCAGGTTCTGCTGCGGCGACCCGCAGAGCGCCTAGGCGCGTGGCGCGCCGGCTGCGGCGCGTGCGCGCGCCGTGCGCCGCAGCACCGTGACGAAGAACGCCGCGAAGGCCAGCGCGCCCAGCGTGCCGGCCAGCGCGGCGGCCAGCGCTGCCGCCGCGCTGTCGAGCGCGAACGCCAGCGCGAGCAGGCCGAGCGCCGCCCCATGGACGCGCCGGTGCCAGGACAAGGCCCGCTCGTCGGTCAGTGACGAGGGCGTCGGCGCGCGCCTGACGGTGCCGCCCAGATGCATCGCCACCAGGAACGGCACGATGCGCTGCAGGATGCCGAACAGAAAGCTGGCCAGCCAACCGAGCAGCGCGCTGGCGATCAGCGCAGTGGCCAGCCCATCGCGCGCCGGGTCGAACGCCCACCACGCCGCCAGAGCCCACGTGACGCCGAGCATGGTCCACGCGAGCCGCACCAGCCGGAACGAGCCGCCGAGCTCGCGTCGCAGTCCCTGGCGCAGCACGCAGTGCATCGACGCCACGTGCCACGCGGTGGCCGCCGCCGCCGACGCGATCGCCCACGCCAGCGCTTGCGGTGGCCACGACTGCAGCGCCACCGGCACCGTGAGCGCGAGCGCCAGCGCGCACAACGCCGCGATGGCCGCTTGCGTGCGCTCCTGCGGCACCGGCGCCAGCGCGAACATCGGCACCAGCACGTTCGACAGACCGAGCGCCAGCAGCCCCATGAAGCCGAACACCGCCATCGTGATGTGCAGCATCAGCAGCCCGGGCCGCGGCCAGGCGCCCCAGCCCGCCCAGGTGGCCACCATGCCGAGCGCGCTCAGCAGCGCCAGCGCGAGCGCGGCCAGCGCAAGCCAGCCCATGGTGCGCACGCCGGCCATGCCGCGCGCGCCGGCCAGGTTGCGCGCCAGCAGCGCCATGTAGAGGATCAGGGCGGCCGCCACCGGCACCGCAGCCCCTGCCATCCACAGCGGCCGCTGCATGCCGATGGCCACCACCAGCGCGGCCACGCCGGGCGTGTACAACCACCACAGCGCGCTCACCGCACGCCGCGACACCAGCGCCTGCCGGGTCGCCACCGGCATCAACTGCAGGCTCGCCCCGATGGCGGCCATCACGAACACGCCGAGCGTGAGCGCATGCAACGCGGCCAGCGGCCAGCCGATCCCGCCGGCGTAACGCGGCACGTGGGGCGCGCCGAAGGCCAACGCGATCCAGGCCAGCACATGAAACGCGACGGCTGCGCCGAAGAACCGCATCGGCACCGAAAGCGGCAACAGGCGTCCATGCGCGCCGCGCGGAAACGATGCACCGGCAAAACGCGGAGGCTGCGCGCGTGCAACGTCCGCCGCAGGGGCCTTCTGCGCCAGCGCGCTCGACATCAATCGCCCCGCAACAGCGGCACTTGCCTGCCGGCCCACGCGATCTGCTTCATGACGTGCACGCCTCAAGGCCGTTGTGTGCGGGCCAGCCATTGGTCGAGCGCCGCGACGTGTTCGGCCTCCTCGGCGGCAAACTGCGCCGCGAGGTGGCGCACCTCGGGCAGGCTGGCGTCGCGTTCGACCTCGGCGTAGTAGTTCATCGCCCGCACTTCGTTCTCGCGCGCGTACAACAGCGCGTCGTACGGGTGGATGCGATAGTCGAACGCCTCGTCGCCGCCGGCCTCGGGCGGCGTGCGCCACAGGTACTCCCACGGGCCGATCTTGGGCAGCGCGGTGCCGCCGGCGCGCGCGACGACCGAGTCGTGGTGCAGGCGCGAGTAGCGCACCATGTCGCGGAACAGCGCCGACACTTCGTCGTTGCGGTGCGCTTCCATCATGTCGGCCAGCTCGTGGTAACGATCGGCCGCTTCGGACTCCAGCGCGATCGCATGGGCCAGGAATTGGGGCAGCGTGTAGCTCATCTCGACCTCTCGCATCAGGCGCTGTCCGCGTCGCGCGTCAGCTTCAACCGCACCTCACCCGACGGCGCGGGCATGCGTCGCGCCGCCCAGCCGCGCTCGGCCAGCTCGGGGTACAACATCACCGGATCGCGGTCGAGGTGCGCCACCACCGCACGCGCGTCGTCGACGCTCTCGATCAGCCGCACGATCGCGATCAGCGGTTGCGGCGGCGACAGGCCGCGCACGTCGATGTGCTCGGCATCGGCTTCGCTCCACTGCTTCATGTCAGCACCTCACTGCTGCGTCGCGCGACGCATGAATCGTGGTTGACCGAGCCCGCACCGGGTACCGCCCACCGCGCCGCGCGACGTCTGGACGTTTCATCTAACCCGCCATCGTCAGCCCGCCGCTCACGCTCAGCACCTGCCCGGTGGCGTAGCTCGCGGTGTCGTCGCAGAAGAACAGCACCGCGTCGGCCACTTCCTCCGGCCTGCCGAGGCGGCGGAACGGAATGGCCTTCTTCAGCGCCTCGGTCACCTTCTCGGGCACCGCGGCCATCAGCGGCGTGTCGGTCGGGCCGGGGCAGACGCAGTTGACGCAGATCTGGTAGCGCGCCACCTCGCGCGCCAGCGACTTGGTGAACGCGATGAGTCCGCCCTTCGATCCGGCGTACACCGTCTCGCCGAGGCTGCCCACGCGCCCGGCGTCGCTGGCGATGTTGACGATCTTGCCGCTGCCGCGCCGGATCATCGCCGGCAGCAACGCCTTGGTCAGGCGCATCGGACCGATGAAGTTGAGGCCGATGATCTTGTCCCACAGCTCGGGCGTGCCTTCCCAGAACGGGTGCGTCGTGCCCCAGCCGGCGCCGTTGACCAGCACGTCGGGCGCGCCGAAGCGCGTCTGCACCGCGTCGGCGAACGCGGCGATCGATTGCGCGTCGGTCATGTCGACGTGCAGGTAGTGGGCCTTGCCGCCGGCATCACGCAATGCGGCGGCCTGCGCCTCACCCTTGTCCTTCTGCACGTCGGCCACGATCACGGTGGCGCCGGCCTCGGCCAGTTCCTTCGCGGTGGCCGCACCGATGCCGGATGCGGCGCCGGTGACGATGGCGATCTTGTCTTTGAGCGTCATGAGTCCTACTCCTTCGCGTGTGTCGTGTGCAAGGCGCGCTTGTCGAGAAAGGCCGACACGCGGCGCCGGGTTTCGGGGTGTTCGTACAGGCGTCGCGTGGCAGCGATCTCGGCGGCAAAGCCGTCGCCGTGCGGCGCGCTGGCCAGCGCGATGCAGCGCTTGTTCTCGGCCAGCGCCAGACGCGGCAACTCGGAGCAGCGCTGTGCCAATGCGCGCGCCGTGTCGGCCAGACGCTCGGCCGGGACTGACCACTGCACCAGCCCGAGCCGCTCGGCCTCGGTGCCGCTGACCGTCTCGGCGCCGAGGATCAGGCGACGCGCGATGCCGGGGCCCACCAGCCGCGTCAGGCGCTGCGTGCCGCCACCGGCAGCCAGCAGGCCGAGCCCCGCCTCGGGCAGGCCGATGCGCACGTCGTGAGCCGCGATGCGCCAGTCGCAGGCCAGCGCCAGCTCGAGGCCACCGCCGAGCGTGGCGCCGCCGAGCTCGGCGAGCGTCACGCAACCGACGTTCTCGAGCCGCGCGAACACGCGCTGCATGCGCTGCACGATCGTCACCATCTCGTTGCGACCCTGCGGTGTGGCCACGCACGAGCGGATCAGCGCCAGGTCGGCACCGCCGCAGAACACCGGCAGTGCGCTGCGCAGGTGCAGCACCGCGATGCGCTCGTCAGCCTCGGCCTCGTCGAGCACGGCATCGAGCTGCGCGAGCAACTCGTCGTTGATCGCGTTGACCGGCGCGCGCTCGAGCGTCACGAGGAGCGCGTCTCCAACGCGCTCGGTACTGAGCAGCGGCGTGACAACCACGCTCATCGCGCACCTCCAGAGGGCCGCAACGCGGCCCGGGCGTCACTCATGCTGGAACCCCCGCTCGGCGGGGGGCAGGGGGTGCCCCATTTCGGCAGCAGGGCTGCAGGGCTGCATGGGCGCAAAGCGCTCATGCAGCTCCTGCAGCTTGCGCCGCAGCAACTTGCCGGTGGGACCGCGCGGCAGGCTGTCGATCGCATGCAGCCAGCGCGGACGCTGGTGGTGCGGCAACGTCTGCGCACGCGCCTGCAGCGCCTCGAGCGCGCGTGCGGCATCGGACGGCACGTAGAAGTACGCCACGGAGTCGACGCCGTCGGCGTCGGGCACGCAGACGGCGGCGCCCTCGAGCACGCACGGCGCGTGCGCGGCCAGCTGTTCGGCCAGCGCGACCAGGTTGACCCAGCGGCCGCGGATCTTGACCAGCGAATCCTCGCGGCCGGCAAACTGCCAGCCGCCGCCCGCGGTGCGTTGCCACAGGTCGGCCGGGCAGAATGCGCCCTCTCGAAACGCCTCGCTCTGCGCGAGCGGGCGGTCGAGATAACCGAGCGCGAGCGTCGGCGCGCGGATGCGCAGCCGGGTCGGCACGCCGATCGGCACGTCGTCGAGCGGCTGCACGTCGACACCCGGTGACGGCTCGAAGCCGCGCGTGCCGTCGCGCGCCAGCATCACCAGCACCAGCGTCTCCGACGCCCCGTAGCCATCGACCATCGGCAGACCGGTCCGGGCCTGCCATTGCTCGCGCAGCTGCGCCGGCAGCGCCTCGCCGGCCGACACGCACAGGCGCACGCCGGCGTGCGTTATCTGCTGCGCCAGAGCGTCGTCGTGCAGCAGGTTGCGGTACAGCGACGGCACGCTGAACAGCACGCTCGGGCGCAGCGCCGCGACGGTGGCGGCCACGCCGGCCGCGGTGGGCCACAGCGGATCGAGGATCACGGTGGCGCCGAGCCTGAGGCCGGCGAACAACGCGTTGGTCTGCGGATAGGCAAAGAACAGCTTGGAGCTGGCGAACACACGATCGCCGCTGCGCAGCCCGAGGCCGTCGCGCGAGACCTGCTCCACGTGCGCGGCGAAACGATGCGCGTGCACCACCGCTTTCGGCTGGCCCGACGTGCCCGACGAGTGGCACCAGAACGCCGGCGCCTCGGGGTCCATCGGCAACACGTCGGCGGCGGCGCTGAACTCGCAAGCGCGGCGCCAGTCGTCGACGCGCATCAAGCGCGAGCGCCAGGGGTCGGGCGTGTCGCCGTCGTGCTCGGCGAGGATCACGCTGAAGCCCGCCTCGTCGAGGATGTAGCGCCACTCGGCCGCCGGGATGCGTGGATTCACCGCCACCGCGACCATGCCGCCCCACAGGCTGCCGAGAAAAGCGGCCACCCAGTCGAGGCCGTCGGGCAGCTTGATCGCCACCCGGTCTCCCGGGCGCAGGCCACGCGCGGCCCACACCGCGGCGCAGCGCGCCGCCCAACCGCGCAGCGCCCCACGGGTCAGCCGCTGTTCGCCGCATTCGAGCGCCGGCATCTCCGGATCGTGGCCGCCGAGCAGCAACTCGGCGGCATTGATCGGCGCCTGGGTCGCGCCGGCGACCTCGGATACGCGCACGCTCTGCGCGATCCGTGCCGTCCGGCCGGCACGCCAACGCGCGTGCTCGTTGCCCAGGTGCAGTGCATGCTCGGCCTCCTCGGCCGCCAGCTCGCGGAACAGCTCGGCGTCGGGGCTCGTGCAGTCCGCCCGGTCGGCGTGTTCGGCGAACAGCCGCGCCGCGCGCTGCTCGATCGCGATGGCGATGCGAAACAGGTTGTCGGGATCCTGCGGCCGGTGCTCGACGCCGCCAAACAGCGCCGCCAGGTCCAGGCGCAGCGGATGCGCCACCAGCGGAACGTGAGGCACGTGGTAGCGGCGCGCGAGCGTCTCCATGTGCTCGCCTTCCATCAGCGCGAATCGGATGAACAGCTCGCGCATCTGCGGGTCGCACGTCTCGGCGGCGGCACGCTGGTAGAACGCGCGCCCGCCCAGCTCGATCTCGAACGCCATGCGCACGCCGGCGCGCGCCCCGTCGTCGACGGCCGATGCGTCGGCCGAGAGCAAGCGGCCGCCGCACGACGGGCAGGCACCGTAGGCGAACGCGAAGCCCTCGTGCTCGGCATTGCAGGCGGCGCAGCGCCAGCGCCGGCTTGCACCCGCGCAGCACACATAGAGACCTTCGGCAGCAAAGTCCAGCGGCCGGTCGCACGACGAGCACTTCATGCGCCGCTCCCGGCAACCGCATCGGCCGCCAGCTCGCGCACCAGCCGTCGCGCCAGCACCGCGGCGAGCTGGCGCCGGTAGTTCGCCGCTGTCACCGTGCTGCGCATCGGGCTGGTCTGCTGCTGCACGAGTTTGGCCAGTGCCGCGAGCCGCTCGGCGTCCACCGGTGCGCCGACGAACGGCTCGAGGCCCTGCAGCGCGATCGGCCGCGAGTTGGTGCCGCTGCAGCCCACGCCGATCTCGGCGATCACGCCCTCGCGCAACGCCAGCACCACCGCGACGCCGGCAAGCGGAAAATCCATCGCCTGGCGCACGCGGGCCTTGCGATAGGCGCTGCGTCGCTCGCATCCGGCCGCCGTCACGTGCACGGCGGCCACGAACTCGCCGGCGGACAGCGTGAGGTGCGCCGCGCCGTCGTCGCGATACAGCGCATCCAGCGGCATGCGCCGCATGCCGCTCGGCGAGGCGATCTCCACCTCGGCCCGCGCCGCCAGCAGCACCGGCGCCAGATCGCCGCTGAACGCGGCGTGGCAACGCTGGCCTTGCGGCGCCACGTGGCAGATGTCGCCGCCGCGCTTGAGGCAACCGTGGTTGCTGGCGCGCCACCACGCGCTCTGGTTGTAGAACACGCAGCGCGTGTCCTGACACAGGTTGCCGCCCAGCGTGGCCGCGCTGCGGTGCCCCGGCCCGGCTACGTCGCCGGCGGCAACGGCCAGAGCGCTCAGATGCCGCATCACCGCGGGGTGGCACGCCAGCTGCGCCAACGTGGCATTGGCGCCGATCGACAACTCGCCATCGCGCAGCTCGATGCGATCGAGGCCATCGATGCGCGTCAGGTCAACCAGCCGCAGCGGCTGCTCGAGGCCGCGCCGCAGGTTGGGCAGCAGATCGGTGCCACCGGCGATGGCCCGCGCGCCGTCGGCCAGCTGCGCGGCAGCCTCGGTGCGACCGGTCGGCCGCGAGAGCACGAACTCGGGCAACACGTTCATGGCATCGCCTTCTGCGTTTCAACGGCGCGCCGCGCGCGCATACGCTCGGCACGCCGCCGCGCCTGCAGCGCGTCGAACAGACGATCGGGCGTCACCGGCAGCTCGTGCGGCCGGATGCCCACCGCGTCGCGGATGGCGGCCGCCAGCGCCGGCGCAAAACCGTGCAGCGCGCCCTCGCTCGCCTCCTTGGCGCCGAACGGGCCGAGCGGGTCGATGCTCTCGACCAGCGTCACGTCGATCGGCGGCGACTCGGCGATGGTCGGCATGCGGTAGTCGATGAAGTTGGCGCACAGGTGCAAGCCCTCGTGGTACTGCGTCTCTTCGCTGAGCGCCTGGCCCATGCCCATCCACACCGCGCCCTGCACCTGCCCTTCGACGGCCAGCGGATTGAGGGCGCGGCCGCAGTCGTGCGCCACCCACACGCGCTCGACCTTCACCGCAGCGGTCTCCTCGTCGACGCTGACCTCGACCACCTGCGCGGCATACGAAAAGCCGGCGGTCGATCCCACCGCCGCGCCGCGGAAGCTGCCGCCCTGCGTCTCGGGCGGGGTCGACCAGACGCCCTTGACGGTGAGCGTGCCGGCATCGGCGAGCGCGCCCTGCACCACCTGCGCAAAGTCCAGGCGGCGGTCGGTGCCGGCCACCGCACACGATTCGCCCTGCCAGTCGATGTCGGACGCCGCCACCTCCAGGCGCCTGGCCGCGGCGTTCACCAGCAACTGCTTCATTGCCTGCGCGGCACGCAGCGCGGCGTTTCCGACCATGAACGACACACGCGACGAATACGAGCCGTTGTCCTTGGGCGTCAGCATGCTGTCGGTGGCCATCACGCGGATGCGCGCCATCGGCAGCAGCAGCACCTCGGCCACCACCTGGGTCAGCAGGGTCGACGAGCCCTGGCCGATGTCGGACGCGCCGGTCAGGATGGTGATGCTGTTGTCGAAGTCGAGCTTCAGGTTCACCACCGCGTGCGGTTCGCCGCTCCAGTGCACCGGCTTGGCCGAGCCCGACACGTAGTGCGAGCACGCCAGGCCCAGACCGCGGCCGCGCGGCAGCGCGCCCTTGCGCTCGCGCCAGCGCGAGGCGGCCTGCACGGCATCGAGGCACTGCGGCAGGCCGTAGGAGTTGACCTGCAGGTCGTTCAGCGTGCGGTATGGCGGTGCGATCAGGTTGGCGCGGCGCAGCTCGAACGGGTCGAGGCGCAACGCCTCGGCCATCTCGTCGAGCAACGATTCGAACGCAAAGCGCACGTTGACGGCGCCGTGGCCGCGCATCGCGCCGCACGGCGGCAGGTTGGTGTACACCCGATAGCCGCGGTAGCGAACTGAGCCCACTCGGTACAGCGCGTGCAGCAACGCGCCCGCATACAGGATGGTCACCAGGCCGTAGCCGCCGTAGGCGCCGCCGCGCTGCACCACCTCGGCCTCCACCGCGGTGATCTCGCCGCTCTTCTTCAGGCCGATCTTCAGCCGCGTGTCGGTGGCCGGGCGGCCGCGGTGCGTGAGAAAGACCTCCTCGCGGCTCAGTTGCATGGTCACCGCGCCGCCGGCAGCGCGTGCCAGCGCGGCGGTGATCATCTCGAAGTTCAGCGGTTCCACGCGGTGGCCGAAGCCGCCGCCGACGAACGGCTTGACGACGCGGATCTGCGAGGGATCGAGGCCGAGCGTCTGCGCCAGCGTGAGGTGCAGGTAGTACGGCACCTGCGTCACCGAGTGCACCGTGAGGCGCTGGCGCTCGGGCTCCCAGTGCGCGACCGTGGCGTTGAGCTCGATCTGGCCGTGCGCCACTTCGGCACAGGCATACCGGCGCTCGAGCACCAGGTCGGCGGCCGCGAAGCCGGCATCGACGTCGCCGAAGTCCTGCGCCACCTCGCGCTCGATGTTGCCGGGCTTGTGGTCGTGCAGCAGCACCGCGCCCTCGGCGCGCGCGGCATCGGCGTCGAAGTACGCCGGCAGCGGATCGATCTCGAGCGTCACCGCGGCCATCGCGGCCTCGGCGCAGGCGTCGTCGTCCGCCGCCACCGCGAACAGCGGCTCGCCGCGGTAGCGCACCTTGCCGCGCGCCAGCGGCCACTCGTTCTGCGCGATCGGGATGACGCCGTAGGGTGCGGCGAAGTCGGCGCCGGTGATCAGCGCGCGCACGCCGGGCAGCGCGAGCGCGCGCGTGGCGTCGATGCGGCGGATCACGCCGTGCGCCACCGGGCTCCTGAAGATGCGGCCGACCAGTGTGGCCCCGAGCGGCAGATCGGCGGTGTAGCGCGCGCGGCCGGTGACCTTGTCGATGCCGTCGACCAGCGGCGTGCGCGCGCCGATCGAGTGCGTCGGCGGGGCGGCCTCGCGTTGCATCGCGACGTGTTCGTGCTTCATCGAACACCCTCCGCTGCCGCCTGCACCGACTCGACGATCTTCACGTAGCCGGTGCAGCGGCACAGGTTGCCCGCCAGCGCCTCGCGGATCTGCTCGACGCTCGGATCGGGCTCGCGGCGCAGCAGCGCCTCGGCGGCCATCACCATGCCCGGCGTGCAGAAGCCGCATTGCGTGCCGAGCTTCTCGTGAAACGCCTGCTGCAGTGCGCTCATGCGGCCCGACGACGCGAGCCCTTCGATGGTCTCGATCGCGCGGCCTTGCACCGACGCCGCCAGCGTGATGCACGCCAGCCGCGGCGCACCGTCGACCAGCACCGTGCAGGCGCCGCACTCGCCGCCGTCGCAGCCTTGTTTGGTGCCGGTGAGCTGCAGCGCGTCGCGCAGCACGTCGACCAGCAGCGCGTGGTCGGCCACGGCGAGCTCGTGGTCTCGGCCGTTGACCCGCAGCGTGAGCAATCGTTTGGCCATTTCAAGCCCCTTTTTTGCGCAAGTCGCGCACACGCACCGCCTTGCCCTGCGAGCGCGGCAGCGCGCCGGGCGCTTGCAGCACCACCTCAACCGTGATGCCGACCGTCGACTTGACGCGGTGCGCCACCTCGCGTGCGACGCCGTCGTACTGCAACGCCGCCAGGCCGGGCACCGCCTCGGCCTCCAGCGTCACGTGATCCAGGCTGCCGCGCCGGCGCAGCACCAGCTGGTAGTGCGGCGCCAGGTGCGGCTGGCCGATCAGCACCGCCTCGATCTGCGACGGGAACACGTTGACGCCGCGCACGATCAGCATGTCGTCGTTGCGGCCGCTCACGCGCAGCAGCCGCGCGTGCGTGCGTCCGCAGGCGCAGCGCACACGCGTGAGCCGCGTGATGTCGCGCGTGCGGTAGCGCAGCATCGGCAGCGCCTGCCTGGTCAGCGTGGTGATCACCAGCTCGCCGGCCGCGCCGTCGGGCAGCGGCGCCTGCGTGTCGGGATCCACCACCTCGAACAGGAAGTGGTCCTCCCAGCCGTGCAGGCCATCCTGCTGCTCGCACTCCACCGCCACGCCCGGGCCCATGATCTCCGACAGGCCGTAGTTGTCGATCGCCTTCAGCGGCAGCCGCGCCTGGATCTCGCGGCGCATCGCCTCGCTCCACGGCTCGGCACCGAACAGGCCGACGCGCAGCGCACTGCGGCGCAGATCGACGCCCTGTGCTTCAGCGACTTCGGCGATCGCCAGCGCATACGACGGCGTCGCGCACAACACGCGCGCACCAAAATCCATGATCAGCGCCACCTGACGCTCGGTGCCGCCGCCGGAGGCCGGCACCACCACCGCGCCGAGCCGCTCGGCGCCGGCGTGCATGCCCAGGCCGCCGGTGAACAGGCCATAGCCGTAGGCGTTGTGCACGATGTCGCCGCGCCGCGCGCCGGCGCAGTGCAGCGTGCGTGCCATCAGGTCGGCCCAGGTGTTCAGGTCGGCCGCGCTGTAGCCCACCACCGTGGGCTTGCCGGTGGTGCCCGACGAGGCGTGCAGCCGCGCGAGTTGCTCGACCGGCAACGCGAACAGCCCGAACGGGTAGTGATCGCGCAGGTCGGTCTTGACCGTGAATGGCAGGCGGCGCAGATCGTCGAGCGTGCGCACGTCCTGTGCGCCGGACAGTCCCGCGCGCTGCAGCCGCTCGCGCTGCCACGGCACCTGCTCCCACGCGCGGCGCAGCGACTCGCGCAGGCGCTCGAGCTGCAGGGCGGCGAGCCGCTCGCGCGGCAGCGCCTCCACCTCGGGGTGCAGGCCGACCGTGCGGCGCGCGGTGCGGTCGTGGACGGCGACGGCTGCGCTCATGACGCCACTTCCGTTTCATGCCGCACGCCGCGCACCGGCAGGTGCGGCAGCGCGAAGCCCTGGTTGAATGCCAAGCGCGTGATCAGCACGAACTCGAACCACGCGCCGCCGGCCAGCGCGAGCACGCCGGCCAGCAATTGCGTGGCCCCGACCCAGCCGCTCGACAGCGGACTCAGCGTGGCGAGCAGTGCAACCCCGAGCGCCAGCGCTCCGGCGATGCGCGACGCGACGAGCGCACTGCGCAGCGCCGCCGGTGCGCGCAGCTGGCGCGCCACGCGCACGCGCCATGCGAACGCGATGCCGCTGCGCAGCGCCAGCAGCGCGGCCAATCCGAGGCAAAGCGCCGCGCTCGGCCGGCCCAGCCCCACCGCGAGCGCCGCGTACAGCCCGACGCCTTCGACGATGCCCGACATCACGATCAAGGGCACCGTCAGCGGCTCGCGCCAGGCCGGAATGCCGCGCGCCGCGTGAAGGATGCGCGCCTGGCAGTAGAGGAAACCGAGCGCCGCCAGCGCCGCGATCCAGGCCGCACCGCGCACACCCGCCAGCCCCAGCGCCGCGCTGCCCAGCACGAGCGGCGCCAGCGCCGCCTCACGCGACATCCACGACGTGCGGGGATTGAACAGCACGTTGATCGCGCGCCAGGGCCGCCCGATCTCGGCCCAGACGCACAGCAGGCCGCCACCGATGAGCCCCATCGCCAACGCCAGCGCCACCGTGCGCAGGTTGCCGCTCGCGCCGGCAGCGACAGCCGCCACGATCAGGCCGCTGCCCGCGCCGCCGCCGATGAAGTTGCCGGCGGCGCGCGCATCCCAGTGCGCCTGCTCCCACGGGTTGGGGCCGAAGCTCATCATGTCTCCTCGGGTTCCGGCGCGTCGCGCCGCTCGTCCCACAGGTAGTGAAAGTTCGACCCGGTGCCGAGCTCTTCGTGCATCCGAAAGTGCTCGTGCCGCGCCAGCAGCTGCGACACGTTGCTGTCAGGGTCGTCGGCATCGCCGAAGGCGAGCGCCTGCGCGATGCACGAGTTGACGCAGGCCGGCGTGGCCTCGGGATCGATGCCCGGCTTCAGCCCCCGGGCAGTGCCGGCGTCGATGCGCTCGACGCAGAAGGTGCACTTGGTGGCCACGCCGATGCGCGCATCGTCGTGCCGCTGCGCTTCGGCAGCCGTCGCCTTGCCGTAGGCGAAGGTCGGGCGCTCGGTCTTGTATCGCGCCTGGTACGGACAGGCCACCGCACAGTAGGCGCAGCCGATGCACAGGTCGTAGTCGATCGTGACGATGCCGTCGGCGCGTTTCTTCGTCGCGGTGGTCGGGCACACCTCCAGACACGGCGGGTCGTCGCAGTGCTGGCAGCCCACCGGCACGAACGCGCGCTGCACGTCGGGGTACTCGCCGAACTCCATGTCGAGCACGCGCCGCCACTGCACGCCCGGCGGCGTGGCATTGGCATGCTTGCACGCGGCGGTGCAGGTCTGGCACCCGATGCAGCGCCGGAGGTCGGCCACCATGGTCCACTTGGTCATGGCGTTTGCTCGTCTTTGGCCGCAACTTGCGTAGGACCGAGGAGGGCAAAGCCGCGGCCGGGTGTGCCGCACCGCGCCACGCCGGCGCAGGGTATTGCAGAGCGCAGCTGATTCACGCCAACACCTCCGCCACCCGGCTCACCTTCACGCGCACGATGTCCGCGCTCGACCCCGTCGCATCGGTGAGATCGATCGACATCGAAGCCAATGCATTCAGGCTCGGCACGCCGAAGTCCTTGGCCAGCGGCGTCGCCCAGTGGTCGAACTGGCCGATCAGCAGCAGCGTGTCGGGTCGGATGCCCTGGCGCAGCACCGCACGGCCGCGCACGCTGCGCTGCGGCGTGGCGATCTCGATGGTGTCGCCATCGGAGATGCCCAGGCGCTGCGCGGCGCTGGTGTTGACGATCACGCCGCGGTGGCCGGCCACGTTGTCGGCCACCTCGCGGATCATCTGCACGCCGACGTTGCCGCCCCAGGCGTATTGCATGCTGCGCGCTGTGAGCAACCAGAACGGATAGTCGCCGGCCTTGGCGCCGCTGGCGGTGACGATGTTCTCCCACAGCCCCGGAAAGTCCTTCCAGCGCGGCAGCGCCTGGTACTCGGTCATCTGCTGGTCCCACCAGCGCATGTCGTGCTCGTGCAGCCGGTTCTTCAGCTCGGCGCCCACGCGCTGCAGCCGTTCCTGGTAGGGCATCTCGTAGCGCAGCCCACGCTCGACCATCGTCGGGTGCAGGTACCAGTCGAGCCTGGAGAACGGGCGCGTCGCCAGGCCGTGCTCCTTCCACCAGTCGAGGCCGTGCGTCTCGCGGCCGTCGCTCAGGTCGGCGCTGGCGGCGCGGCACACCGCGTCCCAGATCTGCTCGCGTGTGTGCGCCACGTCGGGCGCGAGCGAGAAGTCGCCGAACTCGTTCTTCAAAGGCACGCCGCCCGCGCCCTTGTTGATCGCGCCGTTGTACTTGTCCAGGATGCCGCAGCGGCGCGCCAGTTCGGTGGCGATGTCGGTGAAGTCGCGCGCCTGGCCGCGCATCGGTACCACCGGCTGGCGCAGCGCGAAGCCCTGCTGCTCCCAGAACTGCTCCACGTACTTGGTACCGCCGATGCGAATCAGCTGCAGGCCTTCGAGATCGGTGGCGTCGGGCAGCAGGATGTCGGCGAAGTGGTTGGTCTCGTCGCGCGTGTAGGCCATCGCCACCACGAACGGAAAACGCGCCAGCCTGTCGCCCAGCGCCTGGGTGTCCCAGAACGAGATCGCCGGATTGGTGCGATAGACGAACCACACGTCGGGCAGCGTCACCGGCGGCAGGCCCTTGGGCGTGCCGTCGAGGAACATCCATGAGAAGTGCGTCGGCCCGAGCGCCTGGCTCCAGGCGCCGTTGCCCACCAGCGGCACCATCGTGCGGTAGGCGTTGCGGATGTTGGGCCGCGGCGACCAGTGCGCCTTGTCGGTCGGGTTCAGCGGGTAGGCCATGAAGCCGTCGGGCCCGGCCACCGCGCTGTGGTGGCGCTCCGACATCGGCCGCACCAGCCGCACGGTGGTGCCCAGCGTGCCGCCCGGCACCTCGAGCGCGCCGACCAGGCAGGCCAGCAGCGTACGCGCCCAGCAGCACTCGTAGCCGCCCCAGCCGTTGTTGACCGTCTTGCCCAGCGTCACCGCCACCGGTCGGTACGGCAGCGTGCGGCCTTCAATCTCCGTCGTCTGGCCGACGCAGGCGTGTGCCACGTACTCGTGCGCGATCTTGCGCATCGTCGCCGCCGGCACGTCGCACACGCGGGCCGCCCACTCGGGCGTGTACTCGCGCATGTGCTCCACCAGGCGATCGAAGCCGGTGCGACCGCACAGATCACCATCGGCCAGCACCTCGCCGTCGGCGCCGATCTCGATGGCGTCGACGACGGTGGTGATCTCGAGCGCCTCGTCGATGCCCGGCATGTCGTGGGGCTGCGCGCTCGCGGAGGCGCGGTCCCACACCAGCGGCTTGCCCGTCGCGCGATCGCGCAGGTAGTAGCCATGCGGCCCCACCAGGTACGGCGACGCGGTGCGTTGTTGGAGATACGGCAGGTCAAGCCGCTCGCGCGGCATCTCGTGCAGCATCACGTGGATCAACGCGTAGAGGAACGCCGGATCCGTCTTGGGCTTGATCGGCACCCATTGAGCCGAGCACGCGCCGGTCACCGACAGGTGCGGCTCCACCTGCACGCGCTTCATGCCGCGCACGCGCGCGTTGGCATGCCGCCAGACACCCACCACGCCGCCAGAGGCCTCGATGTTGGAGCCGCACGAGATCAGGTAGCGCGTGGTCGGCGTGTCGGCCGCGACGATGAACGCGCGGTGCCAGAACTCGCCGTACAGGTGCTCGGAGTGGTCGCACTTGACGCCCTGCCCCGAGCCGAAGCCCATGTCCACCGGCCCCCAGGCCGACAGGAACGCCGGGAACGTGCCCATGTACGACTGCGGCGTGCCGCCGCCGCCGAAACTCGCCGCCAGGCGCGGATAACCCGATGCATCGAGCAACCCCTGGGCGCGGATGCGGTTGAGCCGCTCGGCGATCAGGTCGAACGCCTCGTCCCAGCCGATCGGCACGAAGCCCGGATCCTGGTCGCGCCCCTTGACCGGGTTGGTGCGCTTCATCGGCGTCAGCACGCGGTGCGGGTTGTAGGTCTTCTGGATCAGGCCGTACGCCTTGACGCAGACCTTGCCGCCGCCCGGATGGACCGCGGCGGCGCAGAAGTTGGGCTCCACCTCGGTGGCCACGCCGTCGCGCACCTTCACGGTGAGCAGGTCGGGGCCTGCCACGCACTGATAGCAGTAGGTCGGCACGCGGCGGGTTCGGGTGTCTGCGCTGACCATCGAAATGCCCTCGCTGCTGGGTGCGCTCGGTCAGGCCGCGGCCTTGGCCGCCTTGGCCGCGAGCCGCTGGCCGGTCTTGGCCACATCGACGATGAAGCGGTGGTGGCGGCCGCGCACGATCGGCTCGACCGCATCGCGGCCTTCCACCTCGAACACCGCGGCGCGGCCGTTGAGCTCGACCAGCCGGACACTGAGCGTCACCGTCATGCCCAGCAGCGTGGCGGCGAGGTGGTCGATCTCGACGCGCGTGCCCACCGAGTCTTCGCCGGTGTCGAGGTGCTGCAGCAGCAGGTTGCGGCAGGTGACCTCGAGGTCGCGCACCAGCATCGGCGTGGCGTACACACGCGCCGCCTCACCCATGAAGTCGATCGTGCGCTCACGGTCGATGGTGATCGAGGCGCTGGCCTCGAGGCCGGTCTGCAAGGTCGGTTTCATGCGATGTTCCTTCGTGTCCACTACAAACCCAGGTAAGCGCGCTGTACCTGCGCATCGCGCAGCAGCGCGCGCGCGTCGCCCTCGAGCGCGATGCGGCCGGCCTCCATCACGTAGCCGCGGTCGGCCACCGACAGCGCGGCGCGCGCGTTCTGGTCCACCAGCAGCACGGTGGTGCCGCGCGCGCGCAGCGCCGTGATGTGGCCGAAGATCTCGGCCACCAGGCGCGGCGCCAGGCCCATGCTCGGCTCGTCGAGCAGCAGCAGGCGCGGCTCGGCCATCAGCGCGCGCGCGATCGCCAGCATCTGCTGCTGGCCGCCCGAGAGCAGCCCGGCCGGCTGCCGGCGCTTGTCGCGCAGCACCGGGAAGAATCCGATCACCTGTTCCAGCGCACTGGCACGGCCGCGCGCGAACGCACCCAGGCGCAGGTTGTCCTCCACGCTCATCGGCGCAAACACCTGCCGTCCCTCGGGCACCTGCACGATGCCGGCCTGCACGCGCTGGCGCGCGCTCAATGCGCCGAGGTCGCGCCCCTCGAAGCCGATCGCGCCAGCGCTCATCGGCTGCACGCCGGAGATCGTGCGCAGCAGCGTGCTCTTGCCGGCCCCGTTTGCGCCGACCAGCGCCACCAGCTCGCCGGCGCCCACACGCAGGTTGACGTCGTGCAGCGCCGGGATGCGGCCATAGCGGCTGCCGAGCTGGCGCACCTCAAGCATGCGCGGCCTCCGGTTCGTCGGCGCCGAGGTAGGCCTCGATCACCGACGGGTTGGCACGGACCTGCGAGGGCGTGCCCTCGGCGAGCACGCGGCCCTGGTCGAGCACCAGCAGGTGGTCCGACACGCCCATCACGAGCTTCATGTTGTGTTCGACCAGGATCACGGTCGTGCCCATGCCCGCCAGACGCTTGATCAGCGCATCGATGGCCTGTGCCTCGGTGGCGTTGAGCCCGGCGGCCGGCTCGTCGAGCAGCAGCAGCTTGGGCTCGGCCGCCAACGCGCGTGCGATCTCCAGGCGCTTCAAGCTGCCGTAGGGCATGGATTCGGCAGGCGCATGGGCCCAGTCGGCCAGCCCCACTTGCGCCAGCAGCTGCAGCGCGCGCTCGCGCGTGGCGATCTCGCTTTGCACCAACGACGGCAGCCGCAGCAGCGCCGGCCACAGCGCATCGCGCTCGCGCAGGTGGCGCCCGGTCATCACGTTCTCGAGCGCGCTCATGTTGAAGAACACCTGCAGGTTCTGGAACGTGCGCCCCAGACCCGCGGCCGCCATGCGGTACGGCGCGGCGCCGGTCAGGTCGACACCGTCGAGCCGGATGCTTCCGGCATCGGGCGCCACCAAGCCGCTGAGCAGGTTCAGCAGCGTGGTCTTGCCGGCGCCGTTGGGGCCGATGATCGAATGCACGGCGCCTTGCTTTATGACGAACGACACGTTGTCGATCGCGCGGATGCCGCCGAACGATTTGGTCAGATTGTCCACCGACAAGAGCGTCATGGCTGGTGCTCTCTGGTCTTTTGCGATGCACCGAGCGAGCAAAGCCGCGGTCGGGTATGCGCCGGCGCTCGGCTGCGGCAGCCCCTCGCTGCGCGAGGGGTGCCCTGCGGTCCTCGATCGCATGGCCCGCGTCGAAACTCGCTCCGCTCACTGCGTTCGCTATGCTCGAACAGTCGACGCGAGTCAGAGGTTGAAGCGCGCGCTGCGCGCGCGCGGCCATGCGCTCTGCGGTCCTCGGCGCCGCAGATGTCGCTGCCGGCGCACACCCGACCACGGCTTTGCCGATGCACCGAGGTGTTTGTCGACGAACACCACGAGCGTCTCTGCGCGGTGGGCGGTACCCGGGGTGGGCGACTTGTGGGGCGGCGAGGAGCGCAGCGGCACAAGGGGGAGTCCGGACCCGCAGGGGCCGGACCGGCGAGAAGCCATGAAGCCGAGCCCGGACACGAACAGTCCGGTGGACTGTTCGTGCCTGGCGAGGGGCCGGGCCCCCTGGCCCGGCGCGGCCTGCAAGGCGCGGCGCGTTCAGCGCCGCTTGCGAGCGGCATCGCAGCCGCCCTTGTGGCGCGAGCACCGCAGCGCAGTCGGCGCGCAGCGCCGACCGACCCAGCAGGAGCCCGCCCCGGGTACCGCCCGCCGCGCCGCGCCAAACTCTGCCGGTGTCCCACCGTTGAAAGGCGCTCGGACATCATGCGCGCCACCGAGCCATCCACCGCGCCAGCGTCGGCACGATGCCCTGCGGAAAGAACACCATGGTGGCGATCAGCACCGCGCCGAACACCATCATCTCGTAGTCTTTCAGCACGGTGAGCAGTTGCGGCAGCGTGGTAAGCACCGCGGCGCCGACCACCGCGCCGAACACCGATGCCATGCCGCCGAACACCACCATGATCACCAGCTCGACCGAGTGCATGAACGACGCCTTGGCCGGCGTGATGAAGCCCGCGTAGTGCGCGGTGAGCGCACCGGCGGCGGCGGCGAACAACGCCGAGATCACGAACACGCGCAGCTTGTGGCGCGCGGCATCGATGCCCAGGGTCTGCGCCGCGGTCTCAGAGCCGTGCAGCGCACGCAGCGCGCGGCCGGCCGGCGAATCGATCAGGTTCAGCGCCAGCCACACCACCGCCAGCAGCGCGCCCCCGACCACCCAGTACCACAGGCGCTCTCCCTGCAGCGCGAGGCCGGCGAGCGCCAGCGGCGGCACCGCCATGCCGTCGGGGCCGCCGGTGATGCGGTCCTCGGTGGCCAGCACGATCGATACGATCACGCCCAGCCCCAGCGTGGCCATCGCGAGGTAGTGCCCCTTCAGGCGCAGCGTGGGCCGGCCGACCAGGAACGCCAGCACACCCACCGCGGCCACCGACACCGGCAGCGACAGCGCGCTCGGCCAGCCGTGGCTGCCCGACAGGATCGCCGAGCCATAACCGCCAAGGGCGAAGAATCCCGCGTGGCCCAGGCTGATCTGGCCGGCATAGCCGATCAGCAGGTTCAGCCCGACGCAGACGATCGCGTTCAGCGCCACCAGGATCGCCACCTCGTAGAAGTAGTTGTTGACCAGCACGAGCGGCAGCGCGGCGATCACGCCGGCCAGCGCAAGAAGACCGCGACTGCGACGCAGCCCCATGCCGCGCACCGCCGCTGCCGCCGGCGGCAGCTCAGACACGTTCGATCCGGCGCGCACCGAGCAGACCTCCGGGCAACAGGAACAACACCAGCAGGATCACGACGAACGCGATCGCGTCCTTGTAGGCCGATGACACGAAGCCCGCGCTCAAGGCCTCGAGCAGGCCGAGCAGCAGGCCGCCGAGCACCGCGCCGGGAAAGCTGCCGAGCCCGCCGAGCATCGCGGCCGAGAAGCCCTTCAGGCCCAGCATCACGCCGCTGTCGTACGACGTGAAGGTGATCGGCGCCGTCAGCACGCCGCCCAATGCGCCGAGCAGCGCGGCCAGGCCAAAGCTCACCAGCAGCACGGTGCGCGTCTGGATGCCCATCAGCCGCGCCGCCAGCGGGTTGTACGAGGTGGCCAGCATCGCCTTGCCGAACAGCGTGCGGCCGAAGAACCACGACAGCGCAAGCACGGCCAGCGCCGTGACCGCCAGCACCCACAGGCTCTGCGGCAGCACGGTGGCGCCGAACAGCCGGATCGGCTGCTCGCCGCTGAACGCCGGCAGCGCGTGGATGCGTTTGTCCCACACCAGCTGCGCCAGCCCGCGCAGGAACAGCGACGCGCCGATCGTGATGATGATCAGCGTGACCGTGCCGGCGCCGCGCGCCGGCTCGATGGCGAGCTTTTCGAGCAGCAGGCCGACGAACACCGCGGCCACGAGCGCCAGCAGCACCGCCAGCGGCAGCGGCAGCCCGGTGGCCAGCAGCGCCACCGCGCTCATGCCGCCGATCATCACGAACTCGCCCTGCGCGAAGTTGATCGCGCCGCTGGCGTTGAAGACGATCGAGAAGCCGAGCGCGACCAGCGCGTAGATCGCACCGGCGGTCAAGCCACCGGCGACGAACTGCAGCCAGATACCGCCCATGCCGCGCCACGCCCTGGGTGCTGCATTCAGTTCACGAGCGCCCAGGAGCCGTTCCTGACCTCGAGCATGCGAAACGCGCTCAGGTCCAGGCCCATGTGGTCGGTGGCCGACATGTTGACCACACCGCCGGTGCCGACGTATCTCTTGGTGGCCTCCAACGCGTCGCGCACCTTGGCCTTGTCGGTCGAGCCGGCACGCTTGATCGCGTCCACGACCAGCATCAGGCCGTCGTACGCATGACCGCCAAACGTGGAGATCTCGCTCTTGTACCGGGACTCGTAGGCATCGCGGTAGCCGGTCACCACCGGCTTCTGCGCATCTTCGACGGCCAGCAGGTCGGCCACCAGCAGCGCCGCCGCCGGCAGGCGCACGCCCTCCGCGGCGGGACCCGAGAGCTTGATGTACTCCTTGGACGCGACGCCGTGCGACTGGTACAGCGGCTGCGTCAGCCCCACCTGCTTGTGGTTGCGCGTGACGATCGCCGGGCCCTGGCCGAAGCCGGCGTTGAGCACCGCCTGCGCCCCGCTGGCGCGGATCTTGGTGAGCTGCGGTGTCATGTCGGTATCGGCAGCGCCGTAGGTCTCGTCGGCGACGATCTCGATGCCGCGCTGGCTCGCGACCTTGAGGCACTCGGCGCGCATCGACTTGTCGAAGCCGCCGCTGCCCGAGATCAGCGCGGCCTTGGTGGTGCCGCGCGCCTTCATGTCGACGAAGACCTTCTCGCACGCCATGCGGTCGGTGTGCGGCGTCTTGAACACCCACTTCTTCACCGGCTCCACGATCACCACCGCGCCGGCCAGCGAGACGAACGGCACGCCGGCGGCCTCGGCCAGCGGCACCGCGGCCATGGTGGTGCCGGTGGTCGAGCCGCCGACGATGGCGTCGACCTTGTCCTGCTCGAGCAGCCGCTTGGCGAAGGTGCGCGCCTTCTCGGCATCGCCGGCATCGTCGTAGGCCACCAGTTGCAGCTTGCGGCCGAGCACGCCGCCGGCGGCGTTGAGCCGTTCGACATAGAGCTCGAGCGTCTTGAGCTCCGGGTCGCCCAGGAACGACGCCGGTCCCGTGACCGAGAGGAACGCGCCGATGCGGATCGGCTCCTGTGCGGCTGCGCCGCCTGCGACGAGCAGCGCGATCAGCGCCGCCGCGCCGCGTCGAGAAACGACACCGATGCGGGAATGTTGGCCCATGAATGTCTCCGTCTTGGCCGCATGCACCCGCCGCGCTTGGCGCGCGACGGACCGTTTGCCATGACGGTGTGTTCTCCATCGCCACGGCTAGAATTCCCTTGCGACCCATTCTGGTACCTCGATGCGCTTATTAAATTGAACTGGGTCATGATTTCCGGACCCGTCTCGCGGGCCCGCTGCCTGGAGGCCGCACACCGGTGAGAGCGCCCACGCGAAGACTGGCCACCCCCGCCAAGGCGGGCCGGCGCACCGGCCAGGCCGCGGCCGACGACGCGGTGGCCGTGCGCCCGGTGCGCCGCGGCGATCTCGACCAGGTGATCGCGCTCGATGCCACGGTGACCGGCCTCGAGAAGCAGAACTACTGGCGCGCCGTGTACCGGCGCTACGGCTCAGGCCAGCACCGGCAGCGCCACTTTCTGGTGGCCGCGGTCGGTCGGCGCGTCGTCGGCTTCGTGATCGGCGAAGTGCGCGACTGGGAGTTCGGCTCGCCACCGTGCGGCTGGGTGTTTGCGATCGACGTCTCGCCGCAGATGCGCCAGGCCGGCATCGGCACGCAGCTGCTGCGCGCGGTGTGCACGCTGTTCCGGCGCGACGGCGTGCGCAAGGTGCGCACCATGCTGTCGAGGGACAACACGCTGATCCTGTCGTTCTTCCGCAGCCAGGGCATGATGGCCGGGTCGCTGGTTCCGCTGGAGATGGACCTTGACTGAGTCGACCGCGCCGGCATGAAGCTGCAGAAGAACACGCTGCTCGCGCTGTACAGCGTGCTGGAGTTCGCCGCAGACCCCACGCGCCACATCGCCGCGGCGACGATCGCCGAGAAGTACGGCGTGTCGCAGCACCACCTGGCCAAGGTGCTGTCGGAGATGGCGCGCGCCGGCATCGTGGAATCGGTGCGCGGTGTCGGCGGCGGCTACCGCTTTGCCGGCAACCTGCGGCGTCTGACGCTGATGGACGTCATCCGGCTGTTCGAACCCGGTGGCCTCGGCACCGAGGACGAACCGATGCCCGGCGGCACGACGCCGGTCGATCTGGCGCTCGACACGGTGCTGTCGGAGATCGATCAGTTCGCGCGCGCCACCTTCAGCTCGATCACGCTGGCCACGATGCTGCGGCTGATGCAGCGCCAACAGAGAGCCCAAGCGCCCACTTCGGCGGCCAAGGCCTGATCGGTCGCCGGCCGTGCAGCGCGATCACGCCGGCACCACGGCAGTGGCCTCGAGCTCGATCTTGCCCGGGCTGTCGAGCAGGTCGGCGACGAAGATCATGCTCATCGCCGGGTAGTGCCGGCCCATCAGCGCGCGCCACACGGGGCCGATCTCCTTGCGGGCGGCGAGGTAGCCGGGCTTGTCGCAGCAGTAGGCGGTGATGCGGCAGATGTGCTCGGGCCGGCCGCCGGCCTGTGCCAGCACCGCCAGCACGTTGCGCAGCGCCTGCGCGAACTGCGGCGCGATCTGATCGCTGGCAAAGCGCTGCTGCGCGTCCCAGCCGACCTGGCCGGCGATGAACACGAGCCGGCCGCCGTCCACCGCGATGCCGTTGCTGTAGCCGATGGGCGGTACCCAGCCGTCGGGAAGCAGGATGTCCATCGTCATGCCGAAAGACCGTTGCGCGAATTCAATCGGTGTAGCGCGGCGGATCGGGATCGTGCGCCCAGTCGGCGGCCGGCCGCGGCACTTTCGCCATCCATTGCCTGACCATCGCCACGTGCTCGGTCTCTTCGGCATGCAGCTCGGCGGCCGCGCGCCGCACCGACTCGTTGGTCGCGCAACGCGCCAGCTCGGCGAAGAACGCCTCGGCGCGCTGCTCGGCGGCCAGCGCCAGCTCCAGCGCATGCCAAGGATGCATCAGGTAGTGCACCGCGTCGCTCGGGATCATCTCGGGCGATTCCATCGCCGGCCATGCACCCGGCGGCACGCCCGGCGCGTCGACCCAGTTCATCTCGGCCATGATGGCTTGCGCATGCTTGGCCTCGTGGCCGGCCATGGTGCGGAACAGCTGGGCCACCTCGCGGTTGTTGTGCGTCTCCATCGCGTCGGCGATCTCGGCGTAGCGTTGCGCGGCCTCGCGTTCCATCGTGAGCGCCTGGGCCATGAATTCATCGAGCGTCCGGGGGGGTTTCACAGCGAGAACTCCGCTTCGAGATCGGCCGTCGCGCAGGCCGACCTGGCCGTGGACAGGGGATACGGCCTGCGATCGCCCGCGTACAGCACGCCGATGTTGAAGCCGTCGTCGGTCATGATGCGGCGCGCCGCGCGCGCGGCGTCGTCCGTGGTCTGCACCGACGCAGCGTGCACCAGCGTTTTCCATTCGCGCTGCTCCGGGCGGAACGTGACGCACGGGCTCAGGATCTCGATGAACGAGAAGCCCGGATGGCGGATGCCCTGCGCGATGATCTCGGCGGTGCCGTTCAAGTCGCCGGAGAACGCGCGCGCCACGAAGTTGGCGCCGGCCGCCAGCGCGATCACCAGCGGGTGGAACGCGCGCACGCCGGTGCCGCCCGGCGCGAGCTTGTTGTCCCAGTCGGGCTCGGTGGTCGGCGACGCCTGGCCTTTGGTCATGCCGTACACGTGGTTGTCCATCACGATGTAGGTGAGGTCCACGTTGCGCCGGCAGGCGTGCAGGAAATGGTTGCCGCCGATCGAATACCCGTCGCCGTCGCCGCCGGCCACCAGCACCGTGAGCTCGGGCCGCGCCACCTTGAGCCCCGTGGCCGCGGCCAGCGAGCGGCCGTGCACGCCGTGAAAGCCGTAGCACGCGGTGTAGGCCGGGATGCGCGAGCTGCAGCCGATGCCCGACACCACCGCCACCTCGTGCGGCGGCAGCCGCAGCATCGCGAACGCCTTGGTCACCGAAGAGAGCACCGAGAAGTCGCCGCAGCCCGGACACCAGATCGGCTTGGTGCCCGACTTGTACTGCGCCGCGCTGAACGCCGGCGGTTGTGTCATGTCGTTCATTAGACCCCCTTGGTCCTGCGGACCTTCCCCCGGGGCTCCGAAGGAGCCTCTTCGTGGCTCCTGGGGAGCCAGCACCTTCGGAGCGGCCGTGCGGTGCTCATGCAAGGGCCTCCACATCGCGATGCACATGCGCCCACGACACGATGGCCGCCGCCAGTTCGCCCGGGCGCAGCGGCAGCGGGCCGGGCTTGTGGAAGCTGGCCGGCCGGCCCGGTAGCTCGGCGGCACCGCGCAGGTAGCGGTACAGCTGCGCGCCGTGGTTCTGCTCGATCACCATCACCTCGCGCACGCCGGCCAGGGCGCGGGCCATGCCGTCCGGCGGCAGCGGCGCCAGCAGGCGCAGCACGATGAGGCGCACCGGAACGCCTGCGCCCGCGGCGCGCTGCACCGCCTCGCGCACCGGGCCGGCGGCCGAGCCGAACGTGATCACCGCCAGCTCGCTGTCGCCTTCCACGTCGGCCCAGCGACGGCCGTAGTCGTGCTGTATCAGCTTGCGCTCGCGCTTGTCGAGCTGCAGGTGGTGGTCGCGCGCCTGGCTGCTCGGCACGCCGATCTCGTTGTGCTCGAGTCCGTCGGCGGTGTACACCGTGCCCGGCGTCCCCGGGATCGCCATCGGGGAGACGCCGGTCGCGGTGTCGCGGTAGCGCTTGTAGTCCGGCGTGTACGGCGCGGCCGTCAGTCGCACGGGCGCATCACGGGTCGTTGCGTCTGCGGGCCGATCGATGATGGCGCGCGACTGGCCCATGAACTGGTCGGACAGCACGATCGCCGGCGCCTGCAGCGCCTCGGCCAGCTGCACCGCCCACTGCGTGGTGGACAGGCAGTCGGCAATCGACGTCGGTGCCAGCACCAGACGGGGCGCATCGCCGTGCAGGCCGCCCACCGCGAACGACAGGTCGCTCTGCTCGCTCTTGGCGGGGATGCCGGTGGAGGGCCCGCCGCGCATCACGTCGACCACCACGATCGGCACCTCGGCACTCACGGCCAGGCCGATGCCTTCGGTCATCAGCGACAGCCCCGGTCCGGCGGTGGCTGTGAGCGACGGCACGCCGCCGAACGAGGCGCCGATGATCATGTTGACCGACGCCAGCTCGTCCTCGGCCTGCAACAGGCTGCCGCCCACCTTCTGCAGCGCCGGCGCCATCCATTCGAGCAGCTCGGTGGCCGGCGTGATCGGATAGGCGGCCACGAAGCGCACGCCGCCGCGGATCGCGCCGTAGCCTGCCGCCTCGTTGCCGCTGATGAGCCAGCGTCCGGCCGGCATGCGCGCCCGGCTGGGCAGCGGTTCGGGGCGCGGCAGATCGGCGGCAGCCGCCACGCCGGCGCGCAGCGTGGCGAGGTTGGCGTCGAGCGCATCACCGGCGCGCTTCCACGACGCGCGCAGCGCCGCCTCCAGCGCCTGCGGCGGCACGCCGGCCCATGCGCCTGCAAGGCCGAGCGCGAGCATGTTGATCCAGCTTCCGGGCTGCAGCTTGGCGGTCTTCTTCAGCGGCAGCGTGACGATGCGTGCGCCGCTGGCCTTGAACACCTCGGGCACGTCGCCTTCGCCGGCGTCGCCGATCAGCAGGCTGTGCGCGCCGAGCGGAATCTCGTCGGCGAAGCGGCTCACGTTGCCCCAGTCGATCGCCAGCAGGAGGTCAAAGCCGTCGTCGAGCGACTGCACGGGCCGGGGCGATAGCCGCACCAGCGCCGCCGCCTCGCCGCCGCGGATCTGCGGGCCGCTGGTGCGCACCATCAGGCCATAGAGACCGGCGCGCGCCGCGGCATCGAGCAGCAGCGTGCCGGCGGTCATCACGCCGCTGCCGCCGCTGCCGGCGATCGCGATCGACAAGCTGCCGTGCGCGCCGGCCAGTGGCGGCGGCTCGGTGTCGGAAACGTGCAGCGCCATGAAACATGCCTCCCGCGGATGGCGGCGACCCGTGGTCGCCGCGGCAAGCCAGTGAAACGGCTGGCGGCGCCGCTGTACTTGATGCGGATTAAGGAATTCGCGTCGCGCCGCGCGAACACTACGCATCGCTGCCCCTAAACAAGTATTCTGGTACTTGTTTACCACAATACCACGAGAGGACCTGTCGATGAACGCTCCCGAACCGCTGATCCCGCTGCGCGAGTTCAAGAACCACGACTTGGTCGCCGACACGGCCAAGCCGGGCGTGCGCTACGAGAAGCGCCCGGCACGCCGGCCCGACGGCAGCGTGGCGCCGGGCCTGTACAACGCCTGGATCTGGCTCGACAACCCGAGCCAGTACAACTCCTACACCACCGACATGGTCAAGGGCGTGATCTTGGCCATGCGGGCCGCCAGCAACGCGCGCGACGTGAACTGCGTGGTGTTCACCGGCGTCGGCGACAAGGCCTTCTGCACCGGCGGCAACACCAAGGAGTACGCCGAGTACTACGCCGGGCATCCGCAGGAGTACCGCCAGTACATGCGGCTGTTCAACGACATGGTGTCGGCCATCCTGGCGTGCGACAAGCCGGTGATCTGCCGCGTCAACGGCATGCGCATCGGCGGCGGCCAGGAGATCGGCATGGCGTGCGACTTCTCGGTGGCGCAGGACCTGGCGCGCTTCGGCCAGGCCGGACCGAAGCACGGCTCGGCGCCGATCGGCGGCGCCACCGACTTCCTGCCGGTGGCGGTGGGCGCCGAGCGCGCGATGGCGGCGTGCGTGTTGTGCGAGCCGTTCTCGGCGCACGAGGCCTACCACATGGGCATCCTCACCGACATCGTGCCGGCGCTCAAGGTCGACGGCCAGTTCGTCGCCAATCCGCTGGTCGAGACGCAGGCGCTGTTCGACGCCTACGGCCGCATCGCTTACGGCAAGGCCAAGACCGGGACCGCGCTCGACGAGGGCAAGGCGCTGATGAAGCGCGGCACGGTCGACCTCGGCATGCTCGACGCCAAGGTCGAGGAGCTGTGCGCCAAGATCCTGCTCACCTTCCCCGACTGCACGACCAAGACGATCGAGGAGTTGCGCAAGCCCAAGCTCGAGGCCTGGAACCGCAACAAGGAGGACGCACGGGCCTGGCTGGCGTTGAACATGATGACCGAGGCGCGCGCCGGATTCACGGCGTTCAACGCAGGCAACAAGGACGATCGCGAGGTCGACTTCGTCGCGCTGCGCCAGAAGCTGGCGGCCGGGCAGAGCTGGGTCGGCTCGCTGCACGACGAGATCCAGCCGCGAGGTGCACAGCGTGACTGAGACCGCAAGCCGGGTCTGTGCGGCGCACCGGCCGCGGCACGCCGCGGCCGGGGGGCGGCCATGACCTCGCCGCTGAAAGACTGGCTCGAGGCCGACGGCGCGTTGCTGCGCCTGCGGCTGGCGCGGCCCAAGACCAACATCGTCGACGCCGAGATGATCGCGGCGCTGCATGGCGCGCTGGTCGCGCACGGCGCCAACCAGCGGCTGCGCGGTGTGCTGCTCGACGCCGAGGGGCCACACTTCAGCTTTGGCGCCAGCGTCGAGGAGCACCTGCCGCAACGCTGCGCACGGATGCTGGGCAGCCTGCACGAACTGATCGTGGCGATGGTGGAGTTTCCGGCGCCGATCCTGGTGGCGGTGCGTGGACAGTGCCTCGGCGGCGGACTGGAAGTGGCGCTGGCGGGCCAGTGGATCTTCGCGGCGCCCGACGCGCTGTTCGGCCAGCCCGAGATGAAGCTCGGCGTGTTCGCGCCGGCGGCCTCGGTGCTGCTGCCGCTTCGCGTGAACCTGGCCGTGGCCGAAGACCTGCTGTACTCCGGTCGCTCGATCGGCGCGCCGGCGGCGCTGGCCTGCGGCCTGGTGCACACGGTGGCCGAGGACCCCGAGGCCGCGGCACACGGCTGGTTCCACGAGCACCTGTTGGGCAAGAGCGCCGCGGCGCTCGCCTGCGCGCTTGCCGCGGCACGCGGCGCGTTGCGGCGCGACGTGCGGCAACGCCTCGCCGAAGTGGAGCGCCTGTACCTCGACCGCCTGATGGCCACGCGCGACGCCAACGAAGGACTGGTGGCGTTTCTCGCCAAGCGCAAACCGAGTTGGGAGCATCGCTGATGGTCACCACGACAAAACCCCGCGTGATCGAAATCGTCGAGCGCTGCGAAGCGCTGTTCGAGGACCTGCACTTCAACGCCGTCAAGGACTGGAAAGCCGCCGAGCCCGGCCGCAAGGCGATCGGATACATGCCGGTCTACGTGCCGCGCGAGCTGATCCACGCCGCCGGCATGCTGCCGGTGGGCATCCTGGGCGGCGGCGACCAGCTCGAGGTGATCCAGGGCGACGCCTACTACCAGAGCTACATCTGCCGCATTCCGCGCTCGACCATCGAACTCGGCCTGACCGGCCGGCTCGACTGCCTCGACGGCATGCTGTTCCCGAGCATCTGCGACGTCATCCGCAACCTGTCGGGCATGTGGCAGATCCTGTTCAAGGACAAGTACGTGCGCTACGTCGACGTGCCGCAGAACTACCAGGACGACGTGGGCGGCGCGTTCTACATCCAGGAGATGCAGCAGATCCGCGACGACCTCGCGCAGCTGCGCGGCGCGCCGATCACCGACGACGAGCTCAATGCCTCGATCGCGGTCTACAACGACAACCGGCGCGCGATCCGCGACCTTTATGCCTACCGCGCCGCCAAGCCCTGGCAGGCGCCCACCTCCGAGGTCTACCTGCTGCTGCGCGCCGGCATGGTGCTGCCGGTTGAAGAGCACACGGCGCTGGTGCGCGAGTACCTCGCTGCGGTCGAGCAGCTGCCGCGACCCAAGCGCGACAACGCACGGGTGGTGATCAACGGCTCGTTCTGCGAACAGCCGCCGCTGGCGCTGATCAAGTCGATCGAGATGTCGGGCTGCTACATCGTCGACGACGACTTCATCCTGGTGACGCGCTGGCTGCAGGGCGACGTGCCGGCCGACGGCGATCCGCTGGCCGAGTTGAGCAAGGCGTTCCTGCACGCCTCGGCGTCCACCGCCGCCAAGTACGACACCACGCGCGAGGAGAAAGGCATGTTCCTGCTCAAGCAGGTGAAGACACGCGGCGCCGAGGGCGTGGTGTTCGCCGCGCCGTCGTTCTGCGACCCGGCGCTGCTCGAGCGGCCGATGCTGCAGGACGTGCTGGCCCGGCAGAAGATCCCGTACACCGCGTTCAAGTACGCCGAGAACACCGGCCAGATGGCGCCGATCCGCGAGCAGGCCGGCACCTTCGCCGATTCGATCAAGCTGTGGAGCGCCGCATGAGGATGACGACCCCCCCGAAGCGACCTGGCGGTCGCCTCCCTCCAGGGGGCGCCGCCAGCGGCCTGGCAAAGCCGGATCCGCGGCGGCCGCTTGGTTCGACCTGCTTACTCGACCGTTTGCAGCGCAATATCTCTCAGGAGAAACGGCCATGAGTACTCCTATCTCCATGCCGTCTCCGCTCGGCAAGCCGACCAAGAAGCCGCAGAACGTCGTCAAGGACGACGCGATGAACCTGCAGAAGGAGCTGATCAACAGGAACTACATGGAGCTCGCCACCGCGCGGGCCAACAACCGCAAGGTGTCGGCCACCTTCGTGCCGGGCAACCTCAACGAGCTGTTGATGTGCTTTGACTTCGCGCGCAGCCTGCCGGAGACCAATGCGCTGCAGAACGGCATGCGCAAGAAGAGCGGCAAGATGATCATGGACGCCGAGCGCGACGGCCAGAGCGAGGACGTCTGCACCTACGTGAAGGCCGACCTCGGCATGATGATGGGCGGCGAGGTCGGCCCCACCGGCGACCCGCTGCCGCGGCCCGACATCCTGCTGCTCAGCTACACCGGCTGCTTCACCTTCATGAAGTGGTTCGAGCTGATCCGTCACAAGTACGGCTGCGAGACCGTGATGCTGCACGTGCCGTACCAGGCCGACGGCAAGATCACGCCCGCCATGCGCGACTACGTGGTCAAGCAGCTCAAGGAGACCGTGATCCCGACGCTGGAGCGCATCTCGGGCGTCAAGTTCGACATCGACCGGCTGCGCCAGTACATGCGCGAGTCGGTCAAGGCCGAGGAAGACCTGGTGCACGTGCTGCAGTCGGCCAAGAACCGACCGAGCCCGATCGACGGCTACTTCGGCGCCGTGTACTACATCGGCCCGATCTTCACCGCCTTCCGCGGCACGCCCGAGGCCACCGAGTACTACCGCGTGCTGCGCGCCGAGATCGATGAGCGCGTGCGTCTCGGCAAGGGGCCGGTCACGCCCGACGGCGACATGGGCGAGGAGAAGTACCGGCTGATCGTCGAGGGCCCGCCCAACTGGACCAGCTTCCGCGACTTCTGGAAGATGTTCTACGAGGAAGGCGCGGTGGTGGTGTCTTCCACCTACGCCAAGGTCGGCGGGCTGTACGACTTCGGCTTTCGCCACGATCCCGATGCTCCGCTGGAGTCGCTGGCCGAGTACTGCCTCGGCTGCTACACCAACCACAGCCTCCCGGGGCGCATCGACATCATCTGCAACTACATGGAGCAGTACGCGGCCGACGGCCTGCTGATCAACTCGATCAAGAGCTGCAACAGCTTCTCGGCCGGCCAGCTGCTGATGCTGCGCGAGGTGGAGCGGCGCACCGGCAAGCCGGCGGCGTTCATCGAGACCGACTTGGTCGACCCGCGCTACTTCTCGGCGGCCAACGTGAAGAACCGCCTGGAAAGCTACTTCCAGATGATCAAGCAGAAGCGCACATCGGGCATCGGTGCTTTGGCACCGGCGTACATCCCGATCGCCGCGGCGCAATAGGAGGGCAATGGCCATGCGCTGCTTCATCGGCATCGACCTGGGATCCACCACCACGAAAGCGGTGGTGATCGACGAGCACCAGCAGGTGCTCGGCCGGGGCATCACCAACTCGCGCTCCAACTACGACACCGCGGCTGCGGTGGCCAAGCAGGAGGCCATGCTGGGGGCGCGCTTCCACCTGTTCCGCCAGGCGCTCACGCGGTCCAACGCGTTGAACGGCGAGCTCGACGGCTTCATCGCGCAACTCGAGCGCGACTTCCGCTCCGAGCAGTACCTGGAACAGCTGGCCGACCTCGAGGCCACCTGCCAGCGCAACCGCGAGAAGACCAACTTCGGCGACGCCGGCCCGGCCCTGCGCGAGGCGCTCGACGCCGTGTTCAGGCAGCTGGCCGCCGAGGCCGGCGATCTGTTCGCGCCGGGCGCCAAGCGCAAGAGCGATTTCTTCCGCGACATCGCGGGCAGCCAGTACCTCGCGACCGGCGAGGCGGTGGCCCGACAGATGGAATTGCGCTACGACTTCCTGCTCAACCTCTTCGACCGCTCGATCATCGAGGTCGAGAACCGCGTCTACGGCGATTCGATGCGCCGCCACCTACTGGCCGCGCTCGAGCGCGCGTTCATCGCCCTGCCCGACACCGCGGCGCGACGCGCGCAGGTCGAGGCGCCGATCAAGGGCGTGCTCGACACCGAGATGGAAGAGACCTACACGGTGGGCACCGGCTACGGCCGCGCGCGGCTGCCGTTCAGCAAGGAACACATCCGCTCGGAGATCCTGTGCCACGGCCTGGGCGCGCACGTGATGTACCCGAGCACCGCGACCGTGCTCGACATCGGCGGCCAGGACACCAAGGCGATCCAGGTCGACCCGCACGGCATCGTCGAAAGTTTCCAGATGAACGACCGCTGCGCCGCCGGCTGCGGGCGCTACCTCGGCTACATCGCCGACGAGATGAACATGGGGCTGCACGAGCTGGGCCCGATGGCGATGCAGAGCACCAAGACGATCCGCATAAACAGCACCTGCACCGTGTTCGCCGGCGCCGAGCTGCGCGACCGGCTCGCGCTCGGCGACAAGCGCGAGGACATCATGGCCGGGCTGCACCGCGCGATCATCCTGCGCGCGATGAGCATCCTGGCGCGCTCGGGCGGCATCCGCAACGAGTTCACCTTCACCGGTGGCGTGGCCAAGAACGAGGCCGCCGTCAAGGCGCTGAAGGAACTGGTCACCGAGAACTACGGCGAGATGGCGCTCAACATCAACCCCGACTCGATCTACACCGGCGCATTGGGCGGCGCCACGTTCGCGTGGCGCGCGGTGGTCGAAGAAGGCAAGACGGCGGAGGCCAGATGACAACCCCCGGCAGCGGAGTGCCGCTGCCACCCCTGGGCGCAGGCGTGTCCTGCGCTTCGCTTGGACTGGGGGTGCGGGGCCGCTTGGGAGCGGCCCGGCGCTGGCCCCGCCACTCGAGGAGCAACACATGATTCACACCATCGGCATCGACATCGGCTCCGGCGCGGTCAAGTCGGTGTTGTTCTCGTTTGATGAAGAAGGCAAGCCCACCTGGCTCGCCAAGCGCTGCGAGCGCATCCGCCGGCGCGACCCGATGACTCTGGCCGCCGAGGGCCGCGACGCCGTGCTCGCCGACGCCGCGCTGAGCGCCGACGACATCGACTACATCGCCACCACCGGCGAAGGGGAGAACGTCAAGTTCGCCACCGGCCACTTCTATTCGATGACCACGCACGCGCGCGGCGGCGTGTTCCTCAATCCCGATGCACGCGCCGTGGTCGACATCGGCGCGCTCAACGGCCGCGCCATCGCGATCGACGAGCGCGGCAAGGTGCTGAGCTACAAGATGACCAGCCAGTGCGCATCGGGCTCGGGCCAGTTCCTGGAGAACATTGCGCGCTACCTCGGCGTGGCCCTGGACGAGATCGGCACCATGTCGCGCACCTCGACCAACCCCGAGAAGGTGAGCTCGATCTGCGCTGTGCTGGCCGAGACCGACGTGATCAACATGGTCAGCCGCGGCATCGCCACGCCCGACATCCTCAAGGGCATCCACCTGTCGATGGCCTCGCGCATCGTCAAGCTGCTCAAGGTCACCGGCGTCAAGGGCGGCACGGCGCTGCTCACCGGCGGCCTCGCGCTCGACAGCGGACTGCTGGCCGCCATCGGCGAGGAGATGGTCAACGAGAAAGTGCCGGTCACCGCGGTGTCCCACGCGGACTCGATCCATGCGGGCGCCATCGGCGCGGCGCTTTGGGGTGCCTACCGTCACGCCCGGCTGAACGAGCTGGAGACAGCCGTTGCCGCCTGAACCGACCAGGAGACTTCCATGGCCCTGCTGATCAACGACAACTGCACCGCCTGCGACGCCTGCAAACCGGTGTGTCCGAACGAAGCGATCGCGGTGGGCGACCCGGTCTACGTGATCGATCCGCTGCGCTGCACCGAGTGCGTGGGCGCCGAGGACGAGCCGCAGTGCAAGCTCGTGTGCCCGGCCGACTGCATCGTGCAGCACCCCGACTTCGTGGAATCACCGGACGAGCTGATGGCCAAGTACGACACGCTGCACGGCTAGGGCGGACGCACGCGCGCGGCCGATCCCCTCGGCAGCGTCCGCGGGCGCGGTGTTCGGACGCGCGGTCAGCCCGCGGCGTAGGCGAGGGCCAGCCGCTGATCGGTGTCGTCGTCGAGCAGATCGTCGAGCATCGGCAGCAGCGCCATGGCTTCCTTCTGGATGTGCGCCACCTGGCGCTCCACCATCTCCAGAACGGCGCGTCGCAGCGCCTGCCAGCCCGGCACATCGAGCGCACCGCGCGCCGCCGACTCGGCCAGCGGCAGCAGCTCGCCGGACAGTTCTCGCATCGCGTCGTGCTCGTCGCTCAGCAATGCCACGATGTCGCCGTCGCCGCTTTCCACCAGCCGAGGAAACAGCTCGTCTTCCTCGAACTCGAAGTGCCGTGCCAGGTCGCCGGCCAGGTAGTGGATGAAACGCGTGATCAGCGCGCAAAGATCCGGGTCGCTCGGCAGCGCCCGGCTCGACGCCCGGCCCACACGCTGTTCGAGCTGGCCCAGCAACTCGAGGCTGGCGCTGTGCTCCTCGTCGAGCAGGCGGCTGACTTGTCGCGGCTGGTTCATCGGTTTGCCTCACGCAATACAGGTATTCAAATACCAGAATAGCGGCGGCAGACCGGGTGTCCTTGATGCAGATCACGCGTTCCGTGCAAGCCCGGCCGAAGCGCCGTGCCGCTTTCATGGGCCGCCGGACGTTCATCGAACGTCATGCGAATGTCACAGCGGATTCACAACCGGTCCCTAGGCTCCTGCGCCGTCAAGAACCCAACCAAGGACCTCTGTGAACCCGCACGCCGACCGCTCGCTCGATGCATTCAACGACGAAGACTCCAACACCTCCGACAACCCGACGATTCACAGCGTGCTGGACGCGCGCCTCAGCCGCCGCACGCTGTTGCGCGGCGGCGTGGGTGGCGCGGCGACCGCGCTGCTCGGCAGCCTCGCGCTGGCCGCCTGCGGCGGTGGCGACGACGACGATCCGGCTCCCGCGCCGGCGCCCGCCCCCACGGAGAAGCTGCTGGGCTTCACCGCCGTGAGCAAGGGCCTGGCCGACAGCGTGGTGGTTCCGGCAGGCTACACCGCGAGCGTGTTGTACGCGCTGGGCGACCCGCTGACGGCGGCGGCGGGCGCCTATGCCAACGACGGCAGCGATGCCGACATGGAAGACCGCGCCGGCGACCACCACGATGGCATGGAGTGGTTCGGCCTGTCCGCGAGCGGCGCGCCGTCGACCACCAGCAACGATCGCGGCCTGCTCGCCGTGAACCACGAAGCCACCACCGACGAACGACTCTCGTCGTTCTTCCTGCACCCCAACGGCGGCACCAGCATGCTGCCGCGGCCGGCCGCCGAGGTGGACAAGGAAACCGCGGTGCACGGCATCGCGGTCGTCGAGGTGAGGAAGAACGCGGGCCGTTGGGAGTGCGTGAAGGATTCCGCTTTCAACCGCCGGCTCACCGCGTTGAGCGAGATCGAGATCGCCGGCCCGGCGCGCGGTCATGCGTTGCTGGTGACCAAGTTCTCGATCGACGGCACCAAGACGCGCGGCACGCTGAACAACTGCGGCACCGGCAAGACGCCGTGGGGCACGTTTCTCACGGGCGAGGAGAACTGGTTCGGTTATTTCACCCGGGGCGCGGCCGACGATGCGGCGCGCGGCAACGACAAGAGCGTGACGTCGCTGCGCCGCTACGGCCGCAATCAAGGCGCTGCGTCGCGCCATGGCTGGGAGACCGGCGGAGCCGACGACAAGTACGCGCGCTGGAACAACAGCAAGCTCGGCGCGTCGGCCGACGGCAGCGACGACTACCGCAACGAGATGAATGGCATGGGCTACATCGTCGAGATCGATCCGTACGACAAGACCAGACCGGCCAAGAAGCGTTCGGCGCTCGGCCGCTTTGCACACGAGAGCGCCGCATTCGGCAAGGTCACCGCGGGCCAGCCGCTGGCCGTGTACATGGGCGACGATTCGCGCAACGAGTACATCTACAAGTGGGTCTCGGCGGCTTCCTGGGAAACGGCCGACGCCAGCGCGGCCGATCGTCTGGCGGCGGGCGACAAGTACCTCGACAGCGGCAAGCTCTACGTGGCCATCTTCGCGGCCGACGGCACGGGCCAGTGGGTGGAACTGTCGATCGCGCACCCGGCGATCGCAGGCTCCGTCACTTACGCCTTCGCCGATGCCGCCGACGTCGTGGTCAACGCCCGGCTCGCCGCCGACGCGGTGGGCGCCACGCGGATGGATCGCCCCGAGTGGTGCTCGGCCAATCCGGCCAACGGCGAGATCTACTTTGCGCTCACCAACAACAGCAATCGCCGCGTCGAGCCCGGCGCGTCGCCTCAACTCGCACCCGATGGCGCCAACCCGCGCGCCTACACCGACATCAAGGGGGCGGCCACGGCACAGACCGGCAATCCCAACGGCCACGTGCTGCGCATCAAGGAAGACGCCGCAGGCGCCGCGGCCACATCGTTCACGTGGGATGTCTACCTCTTCGGTGCGGAATCGAGCGCGGCTCCCGGCGCGGTCAACCTTTCGAGCCTGACGGCGGATCAGGACTTCTCGAGCCCCGACGGCCTGGTGTTCAGCCCGGCAACCGGCATCTGCTGGTTCCAGACCGACGACGGCGCCTACACCGACGTCACCAACTGCATGATGCTGGCCGGCCTGCCGGGTCAGGTGGGCGACGGCAAGAAGGTCACGCTGAACTATCCCAAGGCAACCGGCGGCACGCTGACCGTGGACACCTTCGTCGGCAAGACACCCACGGCGGACACGTTGAAGCGCTTTCTGGTGGGCCCCGTGGGTTGCGAGATCACCGGCCTGGCCGAGACGCCCGACGGCAAGACGATGTTCGTCAACGTGCAGCACCCGGGCGAGACCACGGCGATGGCCGACGTCGGCGACCCCACGAAGTACACCAGCCAGTGGCCGAGCAACGCCGGTTATGGCGCGGGCCAACGCCCGCGCTCGGCCACCATCGTCATCACCAAGGACGACGGCGGGCGCATCGGGTCCTGATCGCGACCGCGCATCCTGGCGACCGCGGCGTCATCGTCTCGGGTACTCCAGTTGCATCGCGACGAGGTCTCCGGTTCGTGAGCCGTGGCGCGCGTCGATGCCACGCAGCGCTTGTTCCAGGGCCACGGCCGGCGGCCGATCGCCGATGGCGGGAAGCAGCCGGTTGGCCGGCCAGCTCGCCGCGACCCGATCCGGGACGATGCGTATCCCGTTGCGCGTGGTCCGCGCGTCGGGCGTGCCGGCAAAGGTGACTGCACGCGATCGATAGGTCCTCGACCAGGCATCGGCCACGAGCGCGAGCGAGACTTCGTCGATGCCCGGCGTCAGCTCGATGCCGAGCTGCTCGCGGTTCCAGAAGGCGAGCGTGTTGGCCATCGACGTCAGCGCGAACGCCCGTGTGAGCTTGAAGGCGGCGCTGGCGTGGCGCGCGTCCCAGTGCGCCAACCCCAGCTGCTGCGCCACCGCCTCGGCCCGGGCCCGGCCGGCGATCGCCTCGATCAGCGTCAGCGACATCGGCATCGACGCGCTGATGCCCGTGGTCGTCGCCACCCCGCGGTCGACGACGAACCGTCGATCGCGCACGTGCTGGATCGCCGGGTGCTCGTTGAGCAACTCGTCCAGGTAGTACCAGTGCGTGGTGCCGCGTTTGCCGTCGAGCAGGCCGGCCGCCGCCACGACCTTGGCGCCGGCGCAGACGGCAATCACGATGGCACCCTTGTCGGCCTGGGCCCTGATCCATTGCAGCGCCGCGGGATCGTCATCGCGGCTCATGGCCGGCACGATCACGTAGTCGGCGCCCTGCGGGTGGCGTGCATCGAAGTCGGCCACGCTCGCGTCCGGCATGACGGTCAACACCGGATACAGCGACACCGGTCCCGGCTGCGTCGCCAGCGCCACCACGTCGGCGACGTCGGCACGCTTGACGATGCCGTAAGGCATCAGGTAGTCGGTGGTCTCGGTGGCGTCGTTGATGCCGAGGATCGCCACCAGCGGACGCGGGCGTTTGGGTGGCTTCAGCGCCGCGATCGTGGCGTCGGCCTCCTGCTGCGTGATGGCAGGAGCGCCCGATGCGTCCGGTGCCGCCCGAGGCAACCCGAGCATCCATGCCACGAAGCCGGCGAGCGATAGCCCTGCAAAGGCCAGGCCGATGCGCCAAAGGAGTCGTCGGTTCAACGTCATGGTGCGTTCACCGTACCATCGCATGGGTCTGTCCAAAAGGACCAGAATCGGGCGATTCCTGCCACGCTGCCCGCCATGCCGCGAACCATCGCGTTCGTTCTCTTCCCCGGTTTCCAGTTGCTGGACGCAGCCGGGCCGATCGCGGCGTTCGAGATCGCCGAGCGCTTTTCTCCCGGCGCGTACGAGCTCGCGCTCACCGCACCCGGCGGCGGCGCGGTCATGAGTTCGTCCGGGGTGCCGCTCGACACCCAGCCGCTGCGACGGCGCGCCCCTGACACGGTGGTGGTCGTCGGCGGCGACGTCGGACAGTCGATGGCGGCGCTGCGCGCCATCGTTGCGTGGCTGCGCCGGGTGCGCGCCCGGCGCATCGCGAGTGTGTGCTCGGGCGCTTATCTCCTCGCCGAAGCCGGCTTGCTCGACGGCCGCCGCGCGACGACGCACTGGAACTCGAGCCAACACTTCACGCACCGATATCCGACGGTGCAGCTGGATGCCGATCGCATCTTCATTCGCGACGGGCCGATCTGGACGTCGGCCGGCATCTCGGCCGGCATCGACATGGCCTTGGCGCTGATCGAGGACGACCTCGGTCACGAGCTCGCGCGCCGCGTCGCGCAACAGTTGGTGGTGCATCAGCGCCGCCCCGGAGGCCAGTCGCAGTTCTCCGCGCTGGTCGATCTGGGCGGGCGCAGCGGCCGCTTCTCGGCGCTGGTCGACTGGATGCGCGATCACCTTGGCGAGGCATTGACCGTGGAGCGTCTTGCCGAGCGCGCCGCCATGAGCCCGCGCCACTTCGCGCGCGCGTTCGCCTCCGAGACGGGCACGACGCCGGCCAAGGCGGTGGAGCGCCTGCGCGTCGAGACCGCGCGCAATTCGCTCGAGACCACGCACGCGCCGCTGCAGCGGGTGGCGGAAGCATCGGGCTTTGGCGATCCCGGGCGTATGCGGCGCGCGTTTCTGCGCGTGCTCGGCCAACCCCCGCAGGCTTTGCGACGAGCGGCCCGCTAGCGCTTGCGAGGCCGGTCGATTGCGCTTCGGCGCGGTTGCGCCGGCGCGAGCGGACTCGTCGGTTCGCAGACGGTGGCGCGCGTCCTCTCCCGCGACAGGGCCGACGGCTTGCGCCAGAATCTGCACGGCTTGCAAGGGCCTCGAACGGCGTCACCAGCAACGGCGCTGCCGTGGTGCGCCGGCCGTCGTCGATGAACTTCCTCTGGCCCCAGAACCTGTGGCTGATGCTGGCGCTGCCCTTGCTGCCGGCGCTGTACCTGTGGCTGCTGCGTCGACGCGGCAAGACCGCGCTGCGGCTGAGCAGCGTGAGCATCGCTCGGCAGGCCATGGGCCGCTCGTGGCGGCGGCACATTCCTCCCGCGCTCTTCGGTCTGGCGCTGGTCGTCTTGCTGTTGAGCCTGGCGCGTCCCACCGCGCGGGTGACGCTGCCGTGGTCCCGCTCCACGATCCTGCTGGCGATCGACGTGTCGCTGAGCATGCGGGTGCAGGACGTCAAGCCGACACGCATGGTGGCGGCCCAGGAAGCGGCAAGAACGTTTTTGCACGAGCTGCCGTCGAACATGCAGGCGGGCATCGTCACCTTCGCCGGCAGCGCCCAGGTTGCGCAGCAGGCCACGATCGATCGCCCTTCCCTGATCCGCGCGATCGACACGATCCAGATGCAGATCGGCACCGCCGTCGGCAGCGCCATCGTGGTGTGCCTTGCGGAGCTGTTTCCCGACCATGGGATCGACCTGGGCGAGATGACCTTCGGCGCGCGCCGCAACACGCGCACCGGCAACGAACGCGAGAAGACCCGAGCGACGTCGTTCACGCCGGTGGCGCCGGGCTCCTACGACGCCGCCGCGATCATCCTGCTGAGCGACGGCCGCCGCACCACCGGGGTCGACACGCTGGAGGCTGCCAAGATGGCCGCCGAGCGGGGCATCCGGATCTACGTGGTGGGGCTGGGGACCGTCGATGGCCATGTGGCCGCGGGCGAGGGCCTGGCCATCTACCTGCAATTGGACGAACCCACGCTGCGCGAGGTGGCGCGGATGACCGGCGGCGAGTACTTCCACGCCGGCACTGCCGAGGACCTGCGCAGCGTCTACCAGAACCTCGGCTCGCGCCTGCAGCTGCGCACGAGCGCCATCGAGCTGACCGGCCTGCTGGCCCTGGCGGCGGCGTTGCTGATCGTGGCCGGGTCGTCGTTGTCACTGCTGTGGTTCGGGCGCGTGACGTAGGCGGCTGCGGCTGGCGCTGTCGGTCTCACGCCGCGGAGAGAACCGCACGCTGTCGCGTGCAAGCAGGGACGTCTCTGTGCCCGATGGGGAGTGCTGGGCGGCAGGTCGAGCGCGTCGCCGCCGCCCAGCCGGCGACTACTTCTTACCCTTCTTCGCCGCCTTCTTTGCCGGTGCTTTCTTTTTCGCAGCTGCCATGGTTCACCTCTCGTCTGTGTTGCGGTCGCTCATGCGACCGCTGCGCAATGTAAGTGCTTCCGACCCGCCTGTGGAGAGGGCTTGTCCGAGCGAAGCGACACAAGATGCGCCGACCGCGTGTCGATACCATCCGCGTTCCCGTCGCGAAGGATCGAACAGTGATCGACGAAAGTCCCCGCATTCGGCGCCAGTCGGTGCAGCGGCCGCGTGCGGCGCAAGTGGATGCGCTGCGCGGCACGCCCACCGGCTTCCTGGTTGATGCGCTCGGCGGCAGCGGCGCGCTTGACTACCGCATCAAGCCCGCCATCGCCGAACAGGCCTCGTGCTGCGGCGTGGCGCTGACCTGCGACGCCGGCCCGGCCGACAACCTGGCGCTGCTGGCCGCGCTGGAAGCGCTGCAGCCCGGCGATGTGCTGGTTGCCGCCACCGGCGGCTACACGGGCTGCGCGGCCACCGGAGACCTGGTGTTGGGCATGGCGCGCAACTGCGGCGCAGTGGGCTTCGTCACCGACGGCTGCGTGCGCGACCTGCCCGGCATCCGCGCAGTCGGTCTGCCGTGTTATTGCGTCGGCGTGACGCCCAACTCGCCGGCCCGCTCGGGCCCGGGGAGCGTGGGCCTCGCGGTGACCATCGCCGGCCATCCGGTGGCCAGCGGCGACGTCATCGTCTGCGACGCGGACGGCGTGGTCGTTGTCCCGCAGGGACGCCTGGACGAAGTGATCGCGCGGCTGCCGGCCATCCGCGTGGCAGAGGCCGAGCTCGACCAGGCGGTGCGCGACGGCCTGCGCGTGCCGGACTTCTTGACCAAGGGCTGATTCACCTTCAGGTTGCCGCTGAAGGCGGCTCACTCCTTGCTGACCAGCAAGCTGACTGCTCGATGCGCGAGTGGAGCGGCCATCAGCACAACGGGGAAGGCGAAGAGCCAGGCGGTCAACCATGCGCTCGTCCAATGACTGACCAGGTCGCCGACCGGGCCGAGGGCCCGGTACGTTGAGATGCCGGAGACCAGCAGCGACATCGATCCGGAAAGAATCAGGCCGAACAGCGCGGGGGCGTATTGCCGCGGAATCATGCTGACTCCTCCGCTGACGTCGTGGCGACCATGCGCTGCAGGCTTTGCGCGAAGTGCCTGCCGAACATCCGCGCCGTCTTGACATCGCCCGGCACGAAGGAATCGAACGGCGATGCGTGGCCGGCTTGAGCCATCAGCCCAGACCACGACCCAAGGCGGTTGGCCGCCTCGTCATAGGGCACACCGCTGTGCTGCTCCGGCACGATGGGGTTGCCGACCCACACCATTCCGTGTTGCATGCTGAAGACGAACATCGACAGCAAGGTGGACTGCTTGTCCCCCGCAGGCAGCGACGAGACGGTGAACCCGGCGGCCAGGCGACCCTTGAGCGCTTGTGTGCGCCACAGGCGCCCTGTGGCGTCCATGAAGGACTTGAACGGGCCCGATACGCCGCCCAGGTAGGTGGGCGAGCCGAGAACGAGGCCGTCGTACTCCTGCAGCCTGTCCGGCGCCTTGGCAACGTCCTCGGCCCTGAGCAGGTGAGCCTCGATGTCGGCAACCTCCACGGCGCCGCGAAGGATCTGGCGGGCGATGTATTCGGTGTGTCCTTGAGCGCTGTGATAGATGATGGCGAGCTTCATGTCTTTTCCTTGTCGTTGATGGTCACAGGACGTGGGCTCAAAGTGGCCACGCGAGGGCGCTGGCCGCGAAAAAGAGACCGGCTCCGAAGACCGCGTGATTGGCGAGGCTGCGCAGGCATGTCTTGATCGGTGCCGGCGTCTTGGCCGCTGCGAAGCCCGAGCCCATGGCCGGCTGCATGACAAACAGGGGCATCACGACGGTGGCGACGCCGAAAGCCAGTGCCGGCAGCAGCGTCGGCCGCTGGAGCCAGTCAATGCCCTGCAAGGCGACAAGAGATGCCGCGAACGCGATGCCGACGACGTAGTGGGTCAGCCACCCCAGCGTGCGTTCCACGGCGATCGGTCGAGCCTTCGCAATCGACGCATGCACGAAGTGCCCGCGCGCAAGATGGCCGACCCAGCGCCCCACGAGGGCCAAGTCGCCCGTCGGGATACCCAGCCGCCGCAGCGCCAGCAGCCACGCGTCCATGAACGCGGTGGCGCCAGCCCCGACCAGCATGACCTGAGCGATGTCTTGAGTTGAGAGCATTGGAATCTCCTTGACCGGTTGAACCGATGCGGTCACTATGCAAGTTCAAGTCAACTTCAAGTCAAGAGCTTCGTATCCATGGACATCTCCGAAGTCGCCAAGCGCTCGGGTGTGGCGGCCTCGGCCCTGCGCTACTACGAAGCCAAGGGCCTGATCAACTCGCTGGAGCGCGAAGGAGCCCGACGCAAGTTCGCGCCCGGCGTGCTGGATCAACTGGCGCTGATCGCCCTGGGACAGGCCGCCGGTTTTGCGTTGGACGAGATACGCGCCATGTTCAAGCCCAATGGGGAGCCGTGCATTGACCGCAAGCTTCTTGCGGCAAAGGCGGACGACATCGACCGGTCCGTCAAGCGACTGAAGGCCATGAGCGAGGGGCTGCGACACGCCGCCGCTTGTCGCGCGCCCAGCCACCTGCAATGTCCAACGTTCAGGCGGTTGCTGAAAGCCGCAGCCTCGGGTGCACTGGAAAAGCGCCAGAAGCGGCTCGCTCCTCGCGCGCGCGACGCGTGACGGCAAGATCCAGCGCCTGCGGCAACGCGCCGAGAGGGTGCTGGGTGCGCGCGTCGACATTCGGCCCGGCGCCGAGCGGCCTGGGCTGAGGGCACGCCCATTGCCGCACCAGCCCGTGCGCAGACCTGATTGACGCGCACGGAGACGGTCGTGCCGCAACACATCAATCGACCTGCGACCCGCCAGCGACTGCGCCTCGCCGGCGGCACCGAGCTGTCGTTCATCACGGCAGGTGACCCGGCCAAGCCGGCGGTGCTGCTGCTGCACGGGACGCCGAACTCGTCGCGCATGTTCCGGCAGGTCGTGCCGGCGCTGGCGCAGGCCGCTCACGTGGTGGCACCCGACCTGCCGGGTTGCGGCGAGTCCGACCCCCTGCCGGCGGTCTCGTTTGCCGCCATCGGCCAGGCGATCGCCGAGCTGTTGCGCCGGCTCGCCATCGGGCCGCGGTTCATCTACCTGCACGACTGGGGCGCGCCGGTGGGTCTGCAGATCGCCATGCAGGCGCCCGAGCAGGTGCTGGGCCTCATCGTGCAGAACGCCAACGCGCATCGAACCGGGTGGGGACCGGGATGGGCCGCGACGCAGGCCTACTGGTCGCACCCGAATGCACAGAACGAGGCGGCGGCCACCGCGCATCTCACCCTCGAGGGCACGCGCGACACCTACATCTCAGGCGTGCCTCCGGAGGTGGCCGAGCGGATCCCGGCCGAACACTGGCAGGAGGACTGGCGGGTGATGAACCTGCCGGGCCGCATGGACACCCAGCGCGCGCTGATCGCCGACTATGCGCACTACGCCGACCGTTTCGACGCCATCGCCCGGTATCTGCAGCACCGGCAGCCGCCCGCGCTGATGGTCTGGGGCAGGCACGACATCTATTTCGAGCTCGATGAGGTGCTCTCCTGGATGCGCGCGCTGCCGAGGATGGAAGCCCACATCCTCGACGCCGGCCACCTGCTGCTCGAGACGCATGCAGCGCAGGCCGTGTCGCTGATGCTCGAGTTCATCCGGTGCACGCAAAGCTAGAAGCGGTCCCTGCGTCGCCCGGCACGGCCGCTCAGCGCATGGTCTCCGCTGCCGTTGTGCGCTTGACCAGCGCCTTCGCGGCGGCACGGATCGCGCCGGCGAGCGCCACCATCGTTGGTTGCTCGGCCATGCTGCGCGACACGAAGAGGCTCACCGGCGGCAGGTTCCACGCCAGCCGGTAGCGCAGCGGCGCGCAGTGGCCGTTGGCCGCCAGCTCCATCGACACGTCGCGAGCGAGGATCGTGATCGCGTTGGCCTCGTGGCGCAGCACGGTCTCGATCGCCTTGATTGACACCGTCTCGACGATGGGTGCGGGCGGCTCGACGCCAGCGCTCAGGAAGATCGTGTTGAAGGTGCGCCGCATCGGCGTGTCCGGCGGCGGGAAGATCCAGTCGAGCACGGCGAGCCTGGACCAGTCGAGCGGGCCTCGCGACATGCGTGCCGCGCTCGCCGTCGGCGCCAGCAGGCAGGCTTCCTGCTCGTAGATCACCTGCTGCGTCACCTCGGCATCGACCGAGCCCTGGAACGAGCGGCCGATGGCGCAATCGAGCTCGCGCGCGGCCAGCGCGCCCACCAGCTGGTCGGTGGTGCCCTCGCGGGCGAGCACGGCGACGCGCGGTGACTGGCCGAGCAGGTGTGCCATGGCCGCGGTCAGCAGCGCCTGCGGCACCTGCGGCGTGATGCCGATGCGGATGCGCCCCGTGAGGCCGACGTCGATCGCGGTCAACGTGCGCGCCGTCGATTCCACGCCGGCCAGCGTGACGACCGCGTAGTGCAGCACCGCCTGTCCCGCTGCGGTGGGCTTGAGCCCGCGCGGCGTGCGCTCGAACAACGGCGCCATGAAGATGTCCTCGATCTCGCGCAGCGCCTTGGTGATCGCCGGCTGACTGAGCCGCATCTCGATCGCGACGCGGTTCAGGACCCGCTGCCGGTTGATCGCCTGCAGCAACACCAGGTGGCGCATCTTCAGACGCGACAGCAGCGCATGCTGCAACAGAGCGGCGTGATCCCTCATAACCTGCGCCTTATACCTTCATCAGAAATTTGCGCAAAACGGTCAATCGGGCTTCCTAGACTTCACGGCATGTTCATCACCTCCTCCGAGCCCATGCTCTCGACCGCCCTGTGCTCGAACCTGTTCGACGCCATGGCGGAGACGACCGGCGCCGAGGCGGCCTTGCGCCAGATCGACGCCTACCGCCGCCTGTTCGCCGGCGGCGGCATCTTCAGCATCCAGCTCAACGTCACGACCGCCGCCGACCCCGCCGGCGAAATCCGCCTGCAGCGCTTCTACTCGTCGAGCGCCGATCGTTTCCCGGTGCAGGGCCGCAAGCGCAAGACCCTCACACCATGGACCGAGGCGCTGTTCGTGCGCCGCCAGATCGTCGTCTCGGAGGGCGTCGAGGCGCTCGAGCGACACTTCGACGACTACGAGCAGATGCGGCCGCTCGGCCTGCAGCGCGCGCTGAACGTGCCGCTGCTCAGGGACGACCTCACCTACGCCACCTTCAACGTCTTTGGCACACCGGCCTACTGGCAGGACGACGAGATCGTCGCCATGCGCGTGCTGGCGTTGCTGGCCGCGCGCTGGGTGCCGCCTGCGCCCGGCCTTTCGTACGCGCTGCCGCCCATGGCAGCGCCCAACTCCACCGCTCCGTCACGGATGCAAACCGCCTGAGGTCCGCCATGCCCGTCAGCGCCCTCGACCACTTCACGATCCGCTGCAGCGAGGCCGACCTGGTACCGCTGCGCGACTTCTACACGCGCCACATCGGCCTTCGCGTGGGGGATCGCCCGCCGATTCCGGCGCCCGGCTTCTGGCTCTACAGCGAGGGCCGGCCGATCGTCCACCTCTACGCGATCGGCAGCGCCGGCGACGCCACAGGCGGTGCCGCCGTGACCGGACCGCTCGACCACATCTCGTTTCGCGCGCACGACCTCGAGGCGACGCGGGCGCAGTTGCGCGCCGGCGGCATCAACTTCGAGGAGGCGCCGGTGCCCGGCTGGCCGCTGCACCAGATCTTCATGCGGGATCCGAAGGGATTGAAGATCGAGTTGACCTTTGACCTCGACGCCGAGCGGGAGCGCAGCCGTGGCTGACTTCGTCGACGCCGGCGATGCCCGCATCGCCTTCGACGCCGTCGGCAGCGGTCCGGCCCTGGTGCTGATGCATGGCGGCGAGGCCAGCCGGCTGATGTTCGGCGCGCTGGTGCCGCTGCTCGCGCCGCATTTCACCGTGATCGCCTATGACCAGCGCGACTGCGGAGACACCCAGGGCCCGGAGCGGGTTGCGACGCTCGCCGAGCTCGCCGGCGATGCCCGGGCGCTCATCGAAGGCCTGGGCTTTGCCAAGGCGCACGTGTTCGGCTCGTCGTTCGGCGGCCGGGTCGCGCAGATGCTGGCCGCCACGCATGCGGCCGCGGTCGACCGGCTGGTCCTCGGCAGCACCTGGCCGCTGCCGCATGCGTTCGCCGAGCTGATGCCCGAGGGCGCGGCGCGCATCGCCGCGTTGCGGGCGCGCTTGCCCGCCAGCGCCGCGGAGCTGGCGTCGCTGTTCTTTCCCGACGCCTTGTTGGCCGAGCGCCCCGAGCTGCGTGCGATCTTTGCCGCGGTGCGGCCGGAATCGGCGCGCTCGCGGCGCCGTGCCGCGGCGCTCGACGATGCGCCGCAGATCGATCTGGCGTCGATCGAGGCCCCCACGCTGCTCGTCGCCGGCGAGCTCGACGGCGTCGTGCCGATGCACGTGACGCTGGCGATGAAACCGCTGCTGCGCGACGCCCGGCACGTCGTGCTGCCGGGCGTCGGCCACGCCACGGCGCTGCAGGCGCCGGCCGCGTTGGCCCAACATCTCATTCGCTTCCTGAAGGAGACACCATGAAGCCGCTGTTCAAGACCCTCGCCGCCTGCGCCACCGTGCTCGCCGCCGCGCCCGCGCTCGCCGACCTGGGAGCCGACTGGCTCGCCGGCAAGGTGAGCAACGGCAGCCCGACGATCAACTATGCCGGGCCGCCGATCGAGATCAAGTACGGCCATCCGTCGCCACCAGCCTCGGTGTTCGTGCCGCTGACGCAGGCCAACATCAAGCGCATCGCCGCGCAGAGCAACGGCAAGCTGCTGGTCAAGGAGTACGGCTCGGGGAGCCTGTTCAGCGCCAAGGACGGTTTCAAGGGTGTTCGCACCGGCGTCGGCGAGTGGGGTGTCTGCTACCCCACCTACGAGGGCCGCGGCATGCCGCTGTCGCGCGTGTGGGAGCAGCCGTACGTGACGCCGACCAACCCGATGGTGGCCACGCGCGTCGCGCAGGAGGTGGCGACCAAGTACTTCCTGCCCGAGTTCAAGAAGCAGGGTGTGGCCTGGGGCTCGTACGTGGCATTCCAGCCTTCGGACATCCTCTCGAAGAAGCCGATCCGCAAGCTCGAGGACCTGCAGGGCCTCAAGGTCGGCGCGCAGGGCTTCTCGCCCGAGGTGGCCAAGGCGCTCGGCGTCGCGCTGGTCAATCTCACCTATCCCGAGCTCTACACCGCGCTGCAGCAGGGCATCATCGACGCGGTGTTCTGGGTCGACGCGGGCTTCGTGCCGTTCAAGCTGCACGAGGTGGCCAAGTACCACACCGCGCTCGGCCTGACCGGCGGCGGCGCCTGGACTTGCTACAACACCGAGGCGATCGGCAAGCTGCCAGCCGACCTGCAGCAGGTGTTCTACCGCGGCCTCGAGCCGTTCGCGATGAACGGCGCCAAGGTCACCGGCATCGATTTCTCGGCCAAGGCGCAGGAGGCATACAAGGCGGCGGGCGTCGAGATGATCACGCTGGCGCCGGCGGAGCAGAAGAAGTTCCGCGACCGGCTGCAGCCGGTGGTCGACGCCTGGGCGGCCGAGCTCGAGAAGGACAAGCTGCCGGCCAGATCGCTGCTCGCCGACATCCAGGCGGGCATCGCCAAGTACGAGAAGATGTCGAACGACGAGCTGATGAAGCTCGCGATCGAGAGCCCGGTCAACGTCGGCCGCTGAAGCGCGGCACGGACCGACGGCCATGAGCGATCCGATCCTCGATTCGTCGGAGGCGCAGGCGCAGGGCCTCGCCCCGGCAAAGCTGCAGGCGCGCGCCCTCGGCGGCCGCTGGCTGAACGTGCGCCTGCCGGCGCTGCTGCGCGACATCGCGGCGTTCGTCTTCCTGCCGCTGATCATCGTCGTGGTCGCGGTCGATGTCGTCGGTCGCTACGTCTTCAACCACCCCTTCCAGTGGTCGCAGGAGATCGCCTCGCTCGCGCTGCTGGCACTGCTGGTCGCGGCGATCCCCTACGCGAGCGCGACCGACGGCCACATCCGCACCGAGACCCTCTACGAGCGCTACCCGCCGCGTGTGCTCGCGCTGTGCGACGCCTTCGGGTCGCTGTGCGGCGCGGCGTTCACCGGCATCGTCGCCTACTGGCAGCTGCGCGAGCTGCCGGGCCAGTACGAGCGCGGCGAAGGCGCCGAGTTCATCGATCTTTCGTACTGGCCGATCAGCCTGTTCCTCGCCATCGTCATGCTGTTCGGGACCGTGCAGCTGCTGGTGCGTGCGGCCGAGCGCGGCCGCGCCGTCTTCGCCAGGCGCGCCGGACAAGAGCCGCAGCGATGAGCCTGATCGCCATCGGCTACGTCGCGATCGCAGCGCTGCTGGCGCTGATCATGCTCGGCATCCCGATCGGCTGGGCCATGGCGATCGTCGGCATCGTCGGCGAGATCTACGTCACCGGCTTTGCTGGCGCGGCGTCCAAAGTGAGCCTGACGCTCTGGGAGACCGGCTCGACCTTCGTCTTCATCGCCTTGCCGCTGTTCCTGCTGATGGGCCAGCTCGCGTACCGCACCGGCATCACCGATGACCTGTACGACTGCGTCAGCAAGTGGTTCGGCCACATGCCGGGCGGCGTGGCGGTGTCGGCGGTGTTGTCCAACGCCGCCTACGGGGCGGTCACCGGCTCGAGCATCGCCTCGGTGGCCACGCTCGGGCCCATGGTGATGCCGGAGTTCCGCAAGTACAAGTACGACGTGAGCCTGGCCACAGGCACGCTGGCATCGGCCGGAACCCTCGCGGTGCTGGTGCCGCCCAGCACGATGCTCGTCATCTACGGCGTCTGGACCGAGACCTCGATCGCCGACCTCTTCATGGCGGGCATCGTCCCCTGCCTGCTGCTCACCGTGGCCTATTGCGCGACGCTCGCGATCTGGTGCGCGGTCAAGCCGACGATGGGGCCGCGCGGTGCGCGCTGGCCGTGGCCCGACCGCATCGCATCGCTGCGCAAGCTGCTGCCCGCGCTCTCGGTGATCTTCGTCGTGCTCGGCGGGATCTACGGCGGGATCATGACGCCGTCGGAGTCGGCCGCGGTCGGCGTGCTCGGCGTGCTCGGCATCGCGCTGGTGATGCGGCGCTTTCGCATGGTGGCGCTCGTGGAATCTCTGCGGCACACGATCCAGACCGCGGGCATGGTCGCCGTGATCGTCGTCACCGGCATCCTGTTCACGCGCTTCATGGTGCACACCAACGTCACCGCCGACTTCGTGGCGGCGATCGGCTCGTGGAACCTGAGCCTCACTGCGCTGCTGCTGATGATGCTGGTGCTCTACTTCATCCTCGGCACCGCGCTCGACGCGCTCGGCATGATGATCCTCAGCCTGCCGTTCGTGATGCCGCTGATGGCCACCGCCGGCGTCGACCGCGTCTGGTTCGGCGTGTTTCTCTGCGTGATGATGGAACTGGCCGCGGTGAGCCCGCCGGTGGGCATCACCGTCGCGGTGATGAGGAGCGTCGCCCCCGACGTGCCCACCAACGTCATCTTCCGCGGCTGCTATCCGTTCCTGGCGCTGACGATCCTGCTGACCTTCGTGCTGATCGCCTGGCCTCAGGTCGCGCTCTGGCTGCCACGCGTCGCGCGCTAACCGCAACTCAGGAAACCATCCCATGGACGTGCTCATCTCCGGCGCCAGCATGGCCGGCCTCTCGGCGGCTCACTGGTTCGCCCGTCTCGGTCACCGGGTCACGGTCATCGAGCGAGCCGACGGCCTGCGCCCCGGCGGTGCGCCCATCGACGTGCGCGGGCGCGCGCTCGGCACGGCCGAGCGCATGGGCATCCTGGCGGAGATCGAAGACCAGAAGGTCTCGATCCTCGACCCGATGCCGGTGCTCGATGGCACGGGAGCGCAGGTGGCGAGCCTCGACCTGCGCTGGTTCGCCAACGAGACGGAGCACGACATCGAGATCACGCGGGACCGGCTCAACCGGATCCTGCTGAAGGCGATCCCCGACGGCGTGGAGTTTCGCTTCCAGACGTCCGTCGCGTCGATCGCCGACAGCACGCGCGGCGTGGACGTTGCATTCACCGACGGCCGACGTGGCCGCTACCACCTGGTGGTGGGCGCCGACGGGCTGCACTCCAACGTGCGCAAGCTCGCCTTCGGACCGGAGAAGGACTACGTGCGTCACTTCGGCTACTACGTCTCGCTCGTAGACCTGCCGAACGACCGCAGCTGGCAGCGCGGGATGCTCAGCGTGCCTGGCATGGCCATCGCCGTGCGCGATGCCGGCGACGGCCCGCAGGGCATGCTGCTCGCCGCCAGCGCCGAGCTCGACTACGACTACCGCGACCTCGACGCCCAGCGGCGGATCATCGGCACTTTCATGTCACGCGTGGATGCATGGCAGGTGCCCGCACTGCGCGCGGCGTTCACCGACCCAGCCGCCAAGGGCTTCTACTTCGACTCGGTGAGCCAGACCCACATGCCGAGTTGGATCCACGGCAACGTGGCGGTCATCGGCGACGCCGGCCACTGCGCCGCGCTGCTGTCGGGCATGGGCACGACCTTGGCCATGGTGGCCGCGGAGACCTTGGCCACCACCTGGACGGGGCACGACGGCGACACGCAGCGCGCATCCGCCTCGTACCACGAGCGGCTGCGTCCGTACGTGGAGCAATGCCAGGCCTTTGCCCACGAAGGCGCACCGATCATGGTGCCGCTGACGCAGCAAGCGCTCGACGAGCGCAATGCGACTTTTCGAGCGTATGCGGCCAAGTTCGCCAGCTGAGGCGGCGAGCGGTCGCAGGCGTTGCACGGACCACTGCCGGCTTTCGGCGTGGCGTTGTGAGTGACGGCGGTGCGGCAGCGCTTGCGCGGTGGATGCCGATGCCGGTGTCCACGATACCGACCACTCGCTCGGGCTCGAAACCGCGAGGAGCAAGACCAGCAGGCCGACTGCGCCGTGGGTGGGACTAAAGTGGCATGCACGCGCCGTGCAGCGATCTCGAAAGGAGGCCGTCATGGACCAGGAAATCTTCAACATCAGCCTTCGCAAGTTTCTCAAGACGGTGGGCGTCAACTCGCAGCGCGAGATCGAGCAGGCGGTGGCGAGAGCGATCGCGGCCAAGGCGATCGGGGGCACCGAGACGCTGCCGGCCAAGATGACGCTGCACGTCGCCGGCCTGCAACTCGACGTTGCCTTCGACGGCGAGATCCGACTGCAGTAGCTGTCGAGCGGGCGCGGCAGGAACGCCGCCACCAAAGCCGTCAAGACGCGATTGAAGTGATTCAGTCAAGCGAATCGGCTGACTGTTGTCACTTTGACCTGCGCCACACGCTGTACGTAGCAAGTCAGCCTGAAGCTCGGGCAAAAAGAAGTGCGGGACAGAGTCCGCAAAGTCCCGCAGCAAAAACAAACGGCCCAGACGGTGGAGCGTCTAAGCCGTTGATGTAGGAGTGGAAACTTTGGCGCGGCTGGCAGGATTCGAACCCACGACCCCTTGGTTCGTAGCGCATTAAAACGGGATTTCCTGGGATCGCTTGGGACACTGAATTGTGTTGTAGATCAATGGCTTAGAGAATACACTGCATCTCGGACGTTCTCAAAAGCGCCCGCAAAATCCCATTTCCGGTGGACCCCTGGGTGGACCCCTGGAGAGCTTCGAGATGACCCGCTACCCCAAGTCTGGCCGGGGCCGAAAGTGGACCGTGGCCGAGCTGAAAGCTGTTCCTGCGGAGTGGCGCGGCGACGCTCTGCGCGATGGCGATGGTCTTGTCGGCGTCGTGCGATTCAATGACGACGACAGCGCATCGCGGGTGCACTTTCGCTACGAGTTCAAGCGCGACGGCAAGAAGGCTTGGCACTACTGCGGCACTTGGCCGACCTCGTCGCTCGATGCGATCCGCCGCACGCGCGACGATGCGCGCGAGACGCTGCGGCGCCGCGTGGACCCGAACGCGAAGCGAAACGCGGATCGCATCGAAGAGCGCGAGCACATCAACGCCACTCTCGCGGCCGAGAAGCAGCGGCGAGCCGAAGACGCGTCAGTCCGCGAGCTGTACGACGTGTGGCTGCGCGATGGCGTGCTGCGCAAGGACAGCAACGCCGCACTCAAACGCTCGTTCGAGGCGGACGTGCTGCCGGCGCTCGGCGCAAAGCCCGTGCGCACGGTGACCGAGCACGACATACGCGCCGTGTTGCGCGCGCTCGTAGGGCGCGGCGTCAATCGCACCACGGTGGAAGTCCATCGCAACATCAAACAGATGTTCCGCTGGGCCGAGAAGCGCCAGCCCTGGCGCCGCCTGCTGATCGACGGCAACCCGGCGGAACTGGTCGAGATCGCAAAGATCGTCGATCCGGACTACGACCTCAGCAACATCCGCTCGCGCGTTCTGAGCGACGACGAGATACGCGAGCTGCACGATCGCCTTCAGGCGATGGTGCGCGACTACGAAGCAGCGGACGACAAGCGCAGCACGGTGCGCCCTCTCGAGCGCGAGACGCAGGCCGCGTTGTGGCTCTGCCTTTCGACGCTGTGCCGCATCGGCGAGCTGCTGATGACCGAGTGGCGGCACGTGGACTTCGAGGCCGGCACCTGGTTCATCCCGAAGGAGAACGTGAAGGGCTCGCGCGGCAAGAAGCGCGATCACTTCGTGTACCTCTCGCGGTTCGCCCTACGCCAGTTCCGCGCGCTGCACGCGCGCACCGGCAAGACGCGCTGGTGCTTCCCGGGTCGCGACGCCACGAACCATGTGGACGTGAAGTCGGTCAGCAAGCAGATCGGCGACCGGCAGCACCAGTTCAAGCAGCGCAAGGCCCTGAAGAACCGGCGCAACGACAACAGCCTCGTGCTCTCCAACGGGGCTAACGGCGAGTGGACGCCGCATGACCTTCGGCGCACCGGCGCGACCATGATGCAGGCACTCGGCGTGATGCCCGACGTGATCGACCGCTGCCAGAACCACGTGCTCGCCGGCAGCCGGGTGCGCCGGCACTACCTGAAGCACGACTACGCCGACGAGACGAAGCAGGCGTGGGCGAAGCTGGGCGCCGCGATCGAGGCAGCGCTCGCGCGACGGCTGCGGCTGGTGAGTCGCACAACCTGAAGGCGCACGCGACGAATCTGGACCGGAAATCGTCGCCGTTGCGGTGCCACTGGTGCTCTACGCTTCCCAGGAGCGACTCCAGGCGACCGGTCATGAAGCGCACCAGTGCGACAGTCCATCGCGACACCGACACGCCGCGCGTCTTCGCGCGGCTACCCGCGGTGATCCAAGCGACGGGCTTGGGTCGCTCCACCATCTACCGGCTGGTGGCCAGCGGCACCTTTCCCTCTCCCGTGCACCTTGGCCCGCGTGCCGTTGGTTGGCGCTGGTCAGACCTCGAGCGGTGGAGCGAGTCTCGACGCGAGGCGCGCTGAGCGGACGGCGTGTTGTATTTCCTAGGAGATTATTGACTATCTCCGAGCTTTTGCAACAATCGAGCATGCCATCGACTGCTGCTACACAAGAAGCGCGAGTCCTACGCCTTGCCAAGTCACGCAAGCTGCTGCGTGCCCGCGACCTGGCTGCTCACGGGCTGCCGACGATTGCGCTGACGCGTCTGGTGCAGACCGGAAAGCTCGAGCGGCTCGCCCGGGGGATGTACGGGCTTCCGGGCGTGGCTGTCAGCGAGCACCGCTCGCTGGCCGAGGTTGCGCTGCGCGTCCCCAAGGGAGTGATCTGTCTGCTCTCGGCGCTTCGTATGCACGACATCGGCACCCAGGCGCCGTTCGAGATCTGGCTCGCGATCCCTTACCGCGCTGCGGCGCCACAGCTTGCTCAGCAGCAGCTTCGCATCGTCCGCATGTCGGACCGCGCGCTTGCCGATGGCGTCCAGCGCATCAAGGTGGACGGTGTGACGGTACCGGTGTTCAGCGCTGCCAAGACGGTCGTGGACGCTTTCCGCTTCCGCAACAAGATTGGCCTCGATGTGGCCATCGAGGCGCTGCGCGATGGATGGTCGAAGCGAAAGTTCACGATGGACGAGCTTTGGCGCCACGTTCAGTCCGGCCGCATGACCAGCGTCATGCGTCCTTACGTCGAGGCCATCACGGCATGACCGCCAACCGTGCCGCCTCGATCCGGGCCCGGCTCAAGCAGCACGCGGACACAACGAAGGAAGACTTCAATCTGGTCCTGACGCGCTACGGAACCGAGCGGCTGCTGTACCGACTGGCAACCTCCGAACACGCGACACAGTTCGTACTCAAGGGAGCACTGCTCTTCGCGCTGTGGTACGGCCAGCCGCATCGCCCGACGCGCGATGCCGATCTGCTCGGATTCGGCCCCGATGACCCTCAGGTGCTGGCCGCCGTGTTCCAGTCGCTCTGCGCCATGCCGGTTGACGACGGCATGCAGTTTGATTCGGCATCCATTCGCGTCGGAACAATCCGAACGGAGGCGCGCTACGGCGGCGTGCGAGTTGACATCCGGGCCACGTTGGACAACGCGCGGATCGCGCTGCAAGTCGATGTCGGCTTCGGCGACGCGGTGACACCCGCGCCGCCGACGATCATCTATCCGAGCCTGCTGCCGGACGTGCCGACCGCGCCGCTACGCGTCTACCCGAAAGCGACAGTCGTTGCCGAGAAGCTGCACGCCGTGTGCATCCTCGGCCTCACAAACAGCCGGATGAAAGACTACTTCGACCTCGACCTGCTGTTGCACGACCCCGAGGTCGACGATGCTGAGCTTCGCAGTGCCGTGACCGCCACCTTCCAACAACGTCAGTCGCCAGTGCCTGCGGAGCTTCCAATCGGCCTGAGCGACGCATTCGCCGCCGATCCTGGCAAGCGGACGCAGTGGACGGCGTTCCTCCGCAAGAACCGCCTCGACGCCCTCCAACTCGAGGCCGTCGTTCGCCGACTCCGCGAGCGAGCAGCGATGATCGGCATTCCGGCGAGCTAACACCGTTGGCACCGGCCTTCACTTGCTTCAACGTTCGAGGAGTGGATGGAGGGTTCAGATAATCCGGTCATGCGCAACATCGACCGGCTCCTGCTTGCTCACTTCATGCCGCTGCTGCTCGGGCGAGCTTGCCCGTCGACAGTGCACCGGTCTGGCACCGAGGGCATGAGGGTCAACTGCTTCACCACGACTCTTCGCGAAGGCGATGAGCCGAATTTCGTTCTTCTTGCTATGCGCAACACCAACGTCGAGGCGTTGAAGTACGACGGCGAGCGCTACTCTATTGCCGCGACCTTGCCACTGGACAGCATCGACCCGGCCAAGCTGCTTGTCACCCACTTCTACGGCTTGGACGAGATCCGGTACGAGGGCATCTGGGCGATAGCACCTGGGCTTTGGACCCGTTGGCCGTATGCGCTGATTCATCTTCGGCGGCTGCGCCACTTCGTCGCGCAACGACTGTTTAACCGTCGCACGCTAGAGGTTCGCCGGCGGCTGGACGTCCTGCGGGAAGTCGTTGATGCGACGATGGGCGGCGAAGAGTCCATCGATGCCCTCGACCTCATGAGCGCGAAGTATGGCCACCGCTGGGCCGGTCACCCGGGCTGGGAGGCGCACCAGCGTCTGCTGGAGCGGCATCTTGACCTCTTGGTCCAGTCGGGTGAGTTGGAGAAGCGTGGCCACAACTACGCGCCAACGGGCCTGGCGCTGAAGACGCTCGAGGATGCCGAGGACCAAGACCGCAAGCACAGCGCGAACCTCCGCGTGCAACTGCTCTTAGCCGTGCTGACACTTGTTTCGGCGGTCATGGCTGCCGCCCAGGCTGGCCTGGTGAAGCTGCCGACGCTCCTTGACCTCACCGAAAGATCGGCAAGAAGTGCGAGAGGCCACGACGCTGCGCCATCGCCCCCGGCGCCGAAGACTTCCCCTACAACTGCTGCCGCACCGGCGCCCGGGGCTAGTGAGCCCTCCGGTGGCCCAGGCACGTCGAAGGTTCAGCAATAGCGAGTTCTAGGATCGACCGGCCGCGGCTGAGCTATTTGGTACGGAACCTCGGATGGATTACAGATTCGTCCGAGGACTTCTAACGTTTGCCGCGACGGACTGTCGGCTGGGCCTGAGCCTAGCGAAGCAGGGTCTCCTGTTCGAAAGCATCCTTCGGCTCAGCGCTCCCATCCTGGCTCGGGCCGCGCTTTCTGCATAGTCGTGCGCTCCAGCCCGGGCAACTCACGTTGCGCCTGCTTCTCCGGCGCCTTGTAGCGCACGCCGGGCAGCCACCGCGCGTAGTTGACGACTGCCTGGACCAGCTCGCGATCGACCACGTCTTCCGACGACGCGAGCGCCTTGGCGATCTCGCACCACGCCTGCGCAGCGTGACGCCGCGCCGGCGTGAGCTTCGCATCGGCGTACCCGCCGCGATTGCGCCCGCGCCCGTTGTCATAAGCCTTGCGTTGCCAAAGCCGCTCGTTGCGGTGACGGCTGCCACGTGCAACCTGCGACGATGCCTCCGCCTCGATGCCCCAGCCTCGCAGCTTCTCCGCAAACACCTCGCGCCAGCGCCGCAGGTCCTGCTTGCGCGGGTTGAGCCGCTGGCCATCGCGCCCTTCGGCGCGCACGGCCAGATGGACGTGCGGGTTCCCCTGGTGCGTGTGCAGCACCATCACGTAGCGATGATTCGCGAGCTCGGCCTTCGCGAACTCGCGCGCAGCGTTGCGTACCATCTCGGGGTTCGTGCCGGCCGGCATCGACAGCATGATGTTGAACGCCTCGCGCCGCTCGCTCCTTTCTGGGATGCGGGCGCCACCGCAGCGCCATTGATCCGCCAGGTCGCGCAGCGCCTCGCCGCCTTGTCGCACCTCGCCGCGGTCGTCCTCGAAGGGCAGCCGGCCGGCCTTGCTGATGTAGCGCAGGTGCGCGGCGATGGCAGCCATCCCCCGGCCGCCGCCCGTCACCTTGACCATCACCTGCGGCGCGTTGCGCACCACGATGGCCTTGATGCGCTGACGCACTGCGCCGGCCTGGGCGTGCAGCGACAGGCGCGGGGCGTTGCTGCGCACGATGCGGTTCGGTCCATAGAACAGCCGGTCGCCCCAGGCAACCAGCACCCCATCGACTGTGCTCATGGCGTGCCTCCACGATCGGAGAGAAACGACGACGCCAGCTCCAGGTGGCGGCGCACGTCGGCGACCATGCTTCGGATGTGCTCGGCGCGCTTCCCCGTCTCTTCCACCGACCGGCCCGCGCGGGCCAGATGCAGCACCTCGCTGACCTCGCGCGCCAGCACCGCCATGTGGTCGGTCGACGCTTGCAGCGCCGCTCGGTCGGCGGCGCGCTGCGCCAATGGCGCTGGCAACGGCGCGGCGCTGACCAGGTACCCGACATACTGGCCGTAGCTCAGCCCCAAGGCACGGGCGTTGGCCGCGAGCGCTTCCGCGGCGCGCGCGTCCATGCGCCAAGTGAGCTTGACGCTGCCGTAAAGGCGCGGCGACGGAGCATCGTGCAACTCCCGCGTCGGCGGCGCCGCGCCCAGGGCGCTGACCAGGGCTTCTCGCGCAAAGGCAGCGATCGTCAAGCCGCGCGCGGCCGCCGCGGAGCGGACGGCATCGCCGATGCCGCGCAGGTTGATGGTGACGCGGTCAGCCGCGGAATCCGGCATCGCGGAACTCCGAGGCACGGCGCCTCGCATGCATCGGTTCGCTGGCGGCCAGCCTATCCTGCCCTACGTCCAAAGAGACTGGATTTGCTTTGGGTGAACAGAGGCCGAAACAAACGTGGTCCAAAGCCGAACCGAAAGCGGACCATAGGTGACGCGTAGCCGTTCCAAAGGCGCCGCATAGGCGACGGGAAGGCGCCGGAAAGGCGACGGTCGTGCAAGCGGGCTTCATGGGGTCTGACGGTCAGACCCTGATGGCGACCAGCTCGACAGCGCAGCGACCTTCGCGCGCAGAACCGCGAGGTCAGCACCGACGGTGTCAAGCGCCAATAGATCAATACGGCCGAGCAGCTTCTCCAATCGATCGCACGCGGTGATGGCTTGCGAGATCAGCCTGGTCGATGGCGCGGCAGCACGCGAGTCCACCCGCTCACGCAGGGTCGCCACCGCCTCGCGCGTGATGTCACCCGGCCCATCGACCAACGCCTTCACCTGCTCAGGCTGATGCTCGTGCAACTTGCTCAATTCGTGCAGCGTTCTCGGCGAGGTGCACCGACCATTCTTCATCGCTTCGTCGAGCGCCGGAGGCAGCTCCAGCAGCGAAAGGTGGTGCGCGACGGTTGTGAGGTTCATGCCGAGTTGCTTGGCGATCGTCGTTTGCGAATCGCCGGCGTTCACTTGGTCGCGAATGAAGCGTGCCAGGTCGAGTGGAGAGAGGCTGTGACGCTTCAGGTTTTCAGCGACCTGGGCGTAGCGGTTTGCGGGCGCATCGCGGATCACCACCGGCACCTCCTGCAGGCCCGCGCGTACCGCGGCCCGAAGCCGCATCGCGCCGAAGTGAAGCAGGTAGCGCCCCCACTCGTCCGCCGGATGAACAACGAGCGCTTCGAGGATGCCGCGCTGACGGATGTCGTCGGCGAGTTCGATCACCTTGGCGTCTGGGAATTCGGTCCGCGGGTTACCCGGGTCCTCGACGATCTGCGAGGTCGGCACCATACGTGGGATGCCGCTCGCCAGCGACACCGTTGCCTTCGCCTTCACTTGCGACGCGGACCTCGGAGCCTCTGGCGCATCCGCATCGCCCACTAGATCGAGCTGATTGGCGTCGGCCTTCTTCCAGAAACGCATGCGCGCATCGTGCCGCCGTGCCGACGCACGCGACAGTCCCTCGCGCGACCCTTGAAATCGTCTCAGAAGTGCCGAGACATTCCAGACGTTCCCGTAACGACGCAAGAGATCCGCGTCGTCCTCACCAACTGTTGCAACCTCGTGGTGAAGAACCGCGAGGCCGATCAGCGCTACGCGCCCGGCTGCTTAGGCGAAGCTGTACTTGACAGCGCTGCCATCGATCGTGGCAACGCCGCGCTTGGCGAGCTCGGCGGCAGCGGCTTCGACGGCGGCGTCCTTGGCATCCTTGCCGAGCATCGACTTCAGGTGCTGTCGATAGGTCTTCGCTCGAGCAGGCGCCTTGTCGCCCATCTTGCGCAATCCCTTGATGAGCCGATCGATGTGCTTGTCGTCGGCAGCGCCCGTCAGGACCTTCTTGACCACTGACGGCACGCCCTTGGCGGGCGCAACCTTCGCCGCGGGCTTCTTCTTCGCGGCCTGCTTTGCTGCCGGAACGCTCTTCTGGATGTCGGATGCGGCAGACTTCTTCTTGGCCGCCTTCTTCGTGGTCTTCGCCGCGAGCTTGGCAGACTTCGTTGCCGCCTTCTTCTTCACAGCCAATGGCTTGACCGACACACGATCCACGTCGAAACCCAGGGTCTTCACTGCGTGCTCGACCATCGGCGCATAGCCACCATCGATCGCCACTACGACAAGCTTCGCGCCCGGGTTCCGCGCCGCGATGTAGCCAAGATAGAACGACAGGTGGAAGTCGAGCGAGTTCTTGCCTGGCCGAGAGATGGGCACCGCCATCTGTCGTGCACCTAGCGATGCGAACCCTTCGAGGTGCCTACTCTGCTTGCCGCTGTGGAAGAGCCAGACATTGGTCATGTCCGGGACGAGCGCCCTCACCTGGTCGAGGGTTGGCTGGTTGTTCTCGAGATCGACGAGCACATGGACCGGCGCAGCAGCGGCTGCCGCGTCCGAAGTTGGGGTCGCCGTGTCGCTCATTTGGTTGGCTTCAAGAGACTGGCGTTCCCGCCATCACTGCGCCCGAAACACTCTACGCCGGTGCCACTCCAGGTACGGCCGGTGGGCCGGCGCGATGGCAATCTGCGGGAGGTCGGCCACACCGAGCAACTGAGCGGCTGAACCAAGCAACTGCGGGGAGAGCAGCACCCTTCCATAGTCGTCAACGCCAAGCAGGCCCGCGTCGAACGCAGCATCAAGGTGAGCTGCGAGCAATAGGCCGTTGTACACGTCGAGTCGCTCCTCGTCCGTACTGTCTGCCCAGGGCTTCGCATGGCTGGCACGCAGCAGCTCCGGAACGTCAAGCCCTGTCACGGCGCACCGGCCTTGCCACAGCGTCATCAGCCCTTCGCGGAACAACTGCTGTCCAATGCGCTGCCGGACCATGGCCTCCCGTTCAGTGGTGCTTGGCGGGTCGGCTTGGTTCGCCAGTGCCTGTTGCGTCTCTTCCCAGAAGCGGGACACCAGCGCTTGCGGCAGCGTGCGCGACAGTGCCCAAGCACGACCGAGTGCTGTGTCGGCTTGCGCGAAGCTGTCGAAAGAGAGCCATGTCGACGCACGCGGCGTATCCACCGGCACAGTAGCCGCAGCGCCAACTCCATCCCGCGCCAAACAACGAGCCACGTGACCCATCGACAGGCCGGCCACCACGCGATCGGTCGCGTCAATGGCAAGCCAAACCCGAAGCGGCGCCTGCGAACTGGCAGCCTCGACCCACTCGGCCGCGTCGCTCACGATGTCGAACCCTGCGTCCACGGCCAGCTTGCGCATTGCCGCGCGATCCAGCAGGCCCAGGGTGCGGAAAGTTGCCACGGTCAGCGCGCCCGCTCCGGCGCTCAAACGGAGTCTTTACCCACGTAGTGATCGCGCCAGCCACCTAGCTCATCCGGCGCCAGCCTTGGCACCGTCGTCTTGACTCGAGTCACAGCGGCGGAGTCAAGCATGCTCAGGCCGTAGGCGACCGAGAGTCGGTCGTAGTCGGCACGTACAACGCCCGGCACACGCAAGTCCGTGGGGAGCGTCAGCTCGCGCCGCTTTGGTGCCAGCCACGAGAACCCGTCGAACCCTTTCTCGAGCTTGCTCGGTACCGCCGCAAACAGTGGGTGCCGAGCGCCACCGCCGCAATAGAACAGAGGCACGCCACCGATATCCTGGGGATTCAGTAGTCGCTTCGAGTACGCGCGGTGCAGAGTCCTTCCCCGCAACTGGACCGCCACACGCCCGTCGATGAAGTGCACGTCGGGACCTTGTTGCTTGCCGGACAGTTCGATCTCGACACCCGACACATAGTCTCGGAACGATGCGGGTGGGTAAGCCGGGTGGTCGATCTCCAGCCTGATCTCCTCAAACTGTTGCGCCAACACCAGCCCCGATGTTGAGCGCTGCAGATGATGTTGCCACCAGTCGACCCGGGCACGATGAGCGTTCATCACTCCGTTCGCTTCGACCGCAGCGGTGAAGATATCGAACGACCAAGCGCTGCCAGCACGACGGACTTGAAAGAGGCACGAATCCACGGTGCCCGCGCCCACGTCGGCCAGCAGGTACAGGTTTCGTGCCTTGGCATCGAACTGGCTTGAGGTGACGAAACCGTAGACCTGCGCCGCGATCTCCGGCATGGCCACGACATCGATCTCCTCGCCCTCACCGGGTTCGCTCTGCGCCTGCCGTAGCGCTGCGTCGCAAGCCGCATCGGTCACTTCGCCTTCGGCGCCCGCCAACAGCCAGGCACCTCGGCCTAACTGCTGATACAGCCGAGGCAGCTCACCTTCTGTTGCTTGAGCGGCAGGCAGACCAACGGCGAGCGTCCACACGAGCGTGGTGCCCTGGTAGGCATCCGCGTAGGCGTCGAACAGCCAGGCCCGCGCAGATCGAATCACCAATGCAATGAAAGCCAGGACACTCCGGCGTGTCATCGGGTCGTCGGGCTGTGCCATTAGAGCCAGCTTGAGATCCCCGATCGAATTCGGGCCGCGTCGCAAGGTCCACAGATGTCCGTCCCGGTACAAGCGTGACGGCAGCAGATAGGCCTCGATCCCAGCGGCGTCGCAGAACGGCACCGCGAAGGCTTGCTTCAGTGTGCGATCACCCACGACGACCTTGGTGGTCGAAGTGCCGAAGTCCAACCCCAGCACGATATCGCGAGCCGCCCTCGTCGGCGCAGCCGTCGGCTGGACCCTCCGACCAAGCGGTTCCTTGCGAGACAACAGGCGCGTTTCAGAAGTCGGCTCACCGCTCCATCGAAGCGCCGCGCCGGTACGAAGAACCAATCGAACTCGGTCGGGAGGAGGGTCCGGCCGGGCGATTGGCTCGCGCAAATGAAGGTAGCGCGGCGGCGACCTTCGGTTCGTTGTCTTCGCCAGCTTCGTGGGCCCCCTGCCGCCGGATCGAGGTCCGGGAACCACGGTCGACGGCTTGGTCACACCGGGCGAAGTCTTTGCCTGCTTCAAGGGCACAACGCCGCGCACCGCACCCGACCAAGAATCCCGCGCCCCCGGGCCTTTGGTCGGTCCGCCGGTCTTGGTAGTTTTCGAGGGGGCAGGCCCCTTCACGCGCGCCGGCTTCGGCGCTGGCTTCTTCGAACTAGCCACTACTGGTGCCTCCCTAACGTGCCTCCCTAACACCGCCGTTTAGGCTACCCGAATGACGCCGGACGACACGTCACTCTCCTCCGTGCTAAGGGTCTCCTTCATGCCCAATTCCACGATGCGCTCTTGCACGCGCTGCGTCAGTTGCTTGAGCCGGCCTTGCTCCATCGGCACAAGGCGCCTGCGCTTGGCATCGGCCGACGCTTCGTAGTCCGCAATGCGGTCTTGCGCCTGTTGCGTGCGGCGCTTCAAGTCTTGTTCGAGCGATCCGATCATGGCCTTGACACGGTCACGGTTCTCTCGGATCTGCGCGCCCTTGGCACTCTTGAACAGTTCTTCGATGTCGTGATGGCACCGGTCCTGTAGTTCCGCGCACAGTGCATGATCCAGCGTCGCCTTTGCGCCATGCCAGTCCACGCCCTCCAACGCGGCGGCGTTCACCAAGGCTTCAGCGGCGTCATCCTCCAGCACGTCGTCGTCTTCGAGGCATCGAACGCGGTACACCAAGCGTTCGAGGTCGCGCGTCCCCGACAACGACCATCGCATGACCACATAGACGTAGATGCCAGGGCGGACCTTCGCCTTCTCGCGGGCAAGCTCGACAGCCGATGTCGGGAAGTACATCGAGTGCTTGCCGGTGGTCGTCTGTCGTTCAGACACGAAGCGGATCAGCGGGTGGTCCTGTGTGACTTTCTCCAACCCTTTCGGTGGCGCACCTAGCTTGTTGTCGAACAACAGCCTGGGCGGTGGGTTCGCCAAGACAGCGGTGCGCCCGTGAAGTCGATGCAGTTGGATGAACTGGTTGAAGTGCACGCGGCCATCGACCGATAGCTCGAGGGAAGCCTCCATCGGATCGCGCTCGGACCGGACCAGTCGCGTCCCGCTGAACTCCTTCTCGAGGTAGTCGCGCACGTAGACCAGCAGGTCCTCGCCGCGGATATAGCGCCCCAGCTCATGCGCCGCCTTCACCTTGTTCTGGATGAAGTCGCCATGTCCGAGCAGTTCGGTGGCACGGACATCCAGCTCCTCTTGCTGCCGGCGCTGCGTCTCGATGGTGACCTTCGCCCGATCGATGCGTGCCAGCTCCTGCTCGGCCGTCCGGCAGTGCGACAACAGGTCGCGCGTCAGCGTGAGCACGGTGGCGCCGAGCATCTCCTCCATGCTGCCCAACGCCATCCTGAAGATGTTCAACCGCTCAAGCAGCCGCTCCAAGACCCGCTCGTCGAGCGTGTCTGCATAGACAAGATTCCAGATCAGGATCTTGTCGGCCTCCTGCCCGATGCGGTCGATCCGGCCGATGCGCTGCTCGATCTTCGCGGGGTTCCAAGGCAGGTCGTAGTTGACGACCAGGCTTGAAAACTGGAGGTCCACACCTTCGGATGCCACCTCCGACGACAGCAACACCGTCGGCCCATCGGGCAGTTCGAAATCGCCGATGACAGCCATCTTGTCCATGCCGCCATGCAACACCGCCGTTCGGACACCCAGCTCCGCCAGCCGTTCCTGGAGGTAGTACAGCGTATTCCGGTAGAAAGCAAAGAGTACGACCTTGCGGCCCGGGTTCTCGCGCCAGTAGTCCTGCAGATGCTGCACCAGCGCGTTGAGTTTGCCGTCGGACTTGGCCAGCGCGTTGTACTCGCCGACTTCGCGTGCAATCGACCTCAGCGTTCGCATCAACTCACTGTTGCCGGCGCTCGTTCGGGAAGCCATCTCCGCGCGCGGGCCGTTGTCAGCGAGCGTGAGGTCCAGGTCACCGTCCAGCTCATACAGTGTCTCTTCCAATTCGTCCGCATCGGCCTGCGGACGTGCAGCCCAGCCCCGACAGGCGGCAGCCATGCAACTAGACATCTGGCGCTGCGGAATCGTCAGCAGGAAGCCCTCCCCCACATCCCTGGCCTGGCAGTAATCGCGTACCGCGTCCGTCACGCGTTCGTAGAAAGCCCGTTCCGCCGTCGACATCCGCGCCTTGATCGTGACGGGCTCGCGCTCGACACGCAGTTCGTCTACATCGCGCTTGAGGGTGCGCGCGATCACCTTCGCGCGTGGGTTGATGCGGTCGAGCTGGTCGGCCAGGCGTGCGCGGCCGGTCGGGCTGGCCAGCTCTTCGTCGCTGGGAGGCTCGGCCAGCAGGAAGCGAATCTGCTCGCTGTCGTCGAAGAAGCGCTGTTCGAGCGCTTGCTTCAGTGCAGCCACAAACTCGTCCTGCCTTACATGCCCGCGAAGAACGCGGTCCCGCAGCGCCACCACCGGCGCATTGGCCTGAACGGACTGGTCGTAGGTCCACTCATACGGAAACGCGTCAGCGTCCAGGAGGTGCAGCAGGTTGAACAGGTCGGTGCTGCGCATCTGGATTGGCGTCGCCGACAGCAGCACGAGCCCGTCCGCCACTGGACGCAGCAGCGCCGCGAATCGATGCGTCTGTGTCTCTGCGTTGCGCAGATAGTGCGCCTCGTCAACGATCACCAGGTGCAGCAAGGCTTCCTGTCCGTCGTCTTCGGCCAGGTAGCGTGCCAGGCGCGCCGTGGGCGCGCGCGAAGGCTCGTCCCGGTCGTTCCAGCCCTTGGGAGGACGCATACCTTGCATGCTGGCGATAAGCGCGAACTCTTCGTGCGGCCTCTCCCGAGCAGATTGCAGTCGCACCAGCAGCTCTCGCGCATCGACGATCTCCGCCTTCACGCCGAAGCGGTTCAGGAGTTCGAACTGCCACTTCTCGCGCAGCATCGCGGGGCACACCACCAAGAGCCGGCGGGCATCCTCCCGCGCCCTCAGCTCGGTCCAGATCAAACCGGCTTCGATCGTCTTACCCAGGCCGACTTCGTCCGCTATCACGATGCCTCGGGCGGGCGAGTCGAGAAACTGCAGCACCGGCTTGAACTGGTAGGGTAGGAAGCGCGTGCTTGTCGTGTTGAGGCTGTAAATGAGGTTCGCTAGCTTGCCGCTCAGGCGATAGAAGGTGATGGCGCCGCGCAGGTCTTGCACCCGGCCGTAGTCGCCACGACCCATTAGCTCAAACGGGTTGCGCGTCTCGCGCTCGACCTTCTCGAGCGAAGCCTCGAGCACATACTCCTCACCGTCCGGAAAGTTGACGAGCACCCGCCTGCGCAGCCCGGCCCCGAGCGCAGGCTCGCTGCTGAGCGTGCCCACGCGGCCCGGGTTGTCGATCACACGGACCTTGTCTCCCGGATTCATTCGTCGCCCTCGCGCTTGCGCGGTTTTATCGAGTCCGGGTGCGGCGGCAGGCGACACCACCCGAGTTGCGCCTCAATCGTGGCCCACGCGCGCGCCAGGATCCGGCGCTCGGAACGCTCTCTCACCCCGTCGCGCAGGCCCGACATGGGGTACCAGTGCTCGTCGGACTCCTGGAAGAACACGCGCTCGTACACGTTGCCCGTGTGCGAGATGCGGTGAACTTCGTAGCGCTCGGAGAGCACGGTGTAGGCGTGGTTCGGGCTGATGGCCTCTTCGCGCCCCGGCCCGGGTGGCAGCACGATGCTGCTGCTGACCATCTCGCACCGGTCGAGGCCGACATGGCGCATCCACAGGCCGCCTCGATCCGGGTCGATCTTGCTGCTGGTGCGGTTGGGGGGCCCGATGCGCACGGGAACGAAGGTGACCGAATCGCCCGGCCAGTAGCGCGCGGGAACGCGCACGCGGTGCTGGCCACCATGTGCTCGGACCGAAGCCGGCGCGCCGGCAATCGCCACCTGAAGTTCGGTGCCCTCGTCGAGCACCTTCACCAACAACTCCTGGTTCAGCAGCCGCTTGAACTCGGAGTCGCGGAGCGCGCCCATCGGCAAGGTCAATTCGGCCAGCGCCCCCTCGCGCACCGGCGCCTCACCGCCAAACACCGTCTCCCACTGACCGTTCAGGCGCTGAACTTGGAGCGTGACGGTTCGAGATTCGTCTCTGTCGTTCTTCACCGCGTTTGGGCCTTCTCGGCAAATTCGTTGCAGTCGAAGGCGACGCCCACCAAACGCCGCCTGCCGAACTCGGATCGACCCTCCTTCATCACGCCGCACCTGTCAGGGCAAAGGCGGGTTGGGCCGCTCCGGGAACTTGCGGCGATAGTGGCGCTGCAAGTCCACGGCGCACAGAAATTCGACATGAATGCCCACCGCCCGCAGTTCCTGCCACCACTCCAGCCACTTGCTGTCGGCCGCTTCCCAAATGGGTGGCTTGCGTCGGCGACGCGCCGCCACGGCAATGAACTTGCGGTCGGATCGATCGATGTTGATCGACAACCCGAGCGCATCGACTTCGGCGTAGCTATGCCCGGCGCTTGACGTGATCGGCACCCGCTCGACGCGGGCCGCGTTGTGCTGGTTGTTCAGCAGCCACTTCAGGAACACATCGCCCGCGCGGCGCCCCTTGCGTGGCTCCGTGCGTCCAAGGTACTCGTGCAGGATCTCGAAACCGTCGTCGATGACGACGCGCCCGCGTTTGGCCATTGCCTCTAGGCGCTCGATGCAAGCCAGCCGGCAATCGTCTCCCATGCCGGGATGGGAGCCGTTGGCGACGAGAATGACGTTGGTGTCGATCACCGCACGCATCAGGCTGCCCGCCGCCCCTGGCGCTTGCGCAAGTCGGCAGCGGCCCGCACGCGGGCGGCGATGTCGCCCATCTCGTCACCGAAGAAGTTGGGCGGCCAGTTGGTGATCTCGCCGAACATGTCCACCGGCAACGGTTCCAGCTCGGCCGCAGGCCCTTTGCGCTTGACGTAGTAGATCGCCACGTCTTCCGGCCGGATGACCTCCTCGGCCACGCGCCGCTGCAGGCGGGTCAGGAAGTGCTCGGAGTGGCTCTCGATGATCAACTGCGTCTCCCGCGGCTGGCCGTCTTCTCCGGCCTGCACAGCGGAAATGAACGCGTCGGCCAGGTTGGCCTGCGCCAGGGGGTGCAGGTGAATCTCGGGCTGCTCCATCCACACGACCGAGCCCGGCGGTGCGTAGAACGCCTGCACCAACGCCGGCAGCACCTGCGAAACGCCGAAACCCACGTCCGTAAGCTTGACCTGGGCAGTGCCGGGGTGCGTGCGCACCAGCACCTCGTACTCCTTGCGACCATCGGCCACGGGCTTGATCTCGAAGTTGTCGATCACGCCCAACGCCTTCAACCAGCCGGCGATGAACTCGTCAAAACGCTTGAGCGGCTTCCTCGGCCCACGGTTCAGGCGTCGGTCGTCGCGCGCCGCGGAGAGGATCGCGGCGATCGTCTGCTCGCCCAGCTTGCCTACGTCGGGCGGCGTATCGCCGGCCCAGCCGTACTGACGCCGCGGGTAGTTGCGCAGCGGGCCCAGGTAGAAGAACTGCGACAACAGGCGTTCGGTCTCCAGCGCAAATTCGGCCAGGAAGTCGGCATTCTGGTAGCGCAGCAGCGTGCGGTCGGTGAAGCGGTAGAAGCGCTCCGGCGGCTCGACGGGCCATTTGCGTCCGACCGCATGCACAAGCTTCAACGGTTGGCTGGTCAGGCTGCCGGCGTTGTCCTTGCGTGCATGCACGATCTTCAGTCGTTCCCGGGCGTCTTGCATCAGGCGGTAGCCGAACTCGTTGGTCTGTGGCTGGCCGACCTTGTCGCGCCCGATGGCCGCCCGCAGTTCCATCGCGTTGCCCTCGTACGCCTCGTCGCGGCCGGCAGCGTTGCGAACGACCATCGGCTCGGGCAGGCGCCAGCGGAGCGTGAACTCCAGCGCGCGGTCGGGGGCGTGGCCGAACAGGCAATCGTCGAAGGTGCCGAGATCGACCAGCGTGTTCTCGTCGCCCAGGTGCAGCGCGCGCTTGCGGTCGGTGGACTGAACCGTTTGCTTCAGCGCCAGCAGCAGGTGGCCGAGGCTGCTCTTGCCCGAACTGTTGGTGCCGAAGACGACCGTGAGCGGGGCCAGCCGCATGTCGCCGGTGTCCTGCCAGGCCTTGAAGTTCTTAATGCGCAGGTGGGTCAGCATGGCCGCCAGTGTCTCCTATGAATGGCCTTTGCCTACAGCTCGCCTTGCTCCAGCCGGTCCCAGGCCGCGAGCACGAGACGTTGGGTGCGGTACTCGCCGAACTGCCGCTGCTCGCGCTCCTTGAGCACGCGGAAGGTTTCGCTCGGGTAGCCAGGGCCCATCGCGTCTTCGGGGTCGAGGACGAAGCGCAGCTCATCGCGCGTCAGGCCATACAGGCGGGCGTAGATCGCGTCGAGTTCAGCGCGGAGCAAGGCGCGGCGCTCTGGGTTCCAGCGCCAAGGATGGCCGCGTTCGGAACCGGTGCGGGGGTCCCAGGCAGGGTTCTCCTCTGTCACGTCAGCGTAGAACGGCTGCAGATCGTTCGCGACGTAGCAAAGCTCCAGTGCGCGAGGAACGACGCGATGCAGGGTCGCATTGTCGTAGGCACTGGGCGGCGGCAGTACGAGTTGCTTCGCGAAGTAGAAGCTGAAGTTGATGCCTCCGACCTTCTGACGTGCAAAGTAGTCCTGCGGCAAGGAGTTGAAGGCCGCAAGGCATCCGACGATCGCCCCAACACGGGCGCCAGAGAACAGCGTAAGGAAAAGGCTATCTCCAAACCCCACCCTTGGCATCAAAGCAAAGATCGTCGTTCGCTCGTCGTTGTTTCGGGCGTTGCGCCGGTAGCCGAGCACCCAGCGTTTGCTCCAACCCCTCTCGTCAAATGCCTGCTCCACTACCTCTCGCTCAACCCAGTATCGCGGCTGTACGGCGCGAGAAGCGTCGGCTTTGTCGATATCGGCAAGGTCCGCAGTCTCCTCGCCGTCGCCAATGTAGGTAGCCCACCGATGATCAAACTGATGGACCATTTTTGCCTCGTATAGCGGCACGGGATCGGACAGCTCACGGCGTCGTCGCGCGTCCCTGAACAGGCCACTCTCTGAGGTCATGTTGAAAAGGCCTTGGCGGAAGGTGATACCCCACAGGTTGCCGTCTGGCCGCCTTTCGTCCCACAGCACCGGCACCCGGGCGTAGGTGTCCTTCGTGATCGCGGCGTCACGTTGGCTGCGAAATACTGGGCAGGTGCGAGTGTTCGGATTGAGGCGTCGAATGTCATCCGCGCTCAATGTGAACGAGCGGCGCGCATCAGCGAGCTCTCCGGTATTCGCGAGGAAGAAAGCGAACTGGGTTTCGGCTGCGGGTCCGATCGTGAGCAGGCAGAACTTGTAGCTGCGATGAACGCCCGGAAAGATTGGTGCACTGTTCTCGAAGTCGATCAGCCGCACCAGCCGCCCATCGCTGATGTGTGCGAAGAACGTACTAGTCGAGTCGTCGGTCGCAATCCCACTCGGAAGAACGACACCGGCCCGCCCGTCCGTTCGAATCGCGCGCAGCGCAGTCTCCGCAAACAACGGGTAGGTATTCAGCTTGCCAATCGCCGTCAACGGATAGCGAGCGCTGTCGCGGAAGAAACTGTTCTGCGCCTCGACCTCCCGTGTAACCGCCTGGAGTTCGGCCCACAGTCGCGGTTCCCCTTCCTCTAGCGCTGCGATGGCTCGCTTGCGGGCGTCACCTGCCAGCGCCGCAATCGACGGCTTGCGACTAGCAAAGAACTCGATGTCGTTGAACTGCGACTGATCCCACGGCGGATTGCCCAGCACCACGCTGAACCCACCACATGCGAACACCGGCGCGAAGGCGATTGGCCAGTGCAGCAGCGGCACGGTGTTTGCCACCCATGTCGCCGCCATCAGCAATGCCGGCGACACGGGTTGCCCGAGCAGCGCGTTCACCACGTGCTGAGTGGTCGGCACCACCTGTTCTCCGGCCTTTCGGACCAGGAAGGCACTCGCGTACAGATCGCACGCGGTCTTCAGCCGCCGACGACGTGCCAGCTCGTCGAGCGCGCCGCTGCCGAGCGCTTGATAGCGGCGACGCTTGGCGTCAATTGCCTCCAGGGTGTCGTCGGGCAGCGCCTCGATCTCGATCAAAGGCTGCGCCACCTCGGCAACACTCGGGCCGAGGTCCAGCCCCTGCGGCGACTTCAGCAGCTTCTCAAGCCGCGCCCGCTCGGCCCGGTTCTCCTTCTTCAGCGCCTTGCAGCGCTCCTTGTCGTCGCCGGTGAGTGCGGTGTAGGCCTCGTCCGGGATGCCCTGCAGCAGCGTCCTCACGCCCATCACGCCAAGCAGCGCGTTGCCGAGCTGCAGGTGGTGATCGACGAATCCGAGCGGCGCCTCGGGCATCGCCGATTCGAGCCACAGCGCCATGCGCGCCAGCTCCAGCGCCATAGGGTTCATGTCCACGCCGTAGATGCAGTGCGTCACCACGTCGCGTAGCGCGCGGCGGTAGTCATCCGGCGTCGGCGGGCCCGCAACCGCGTCGCGCGCCTCAGCACGGACGCGGGCAAGGTGCGATGCGATGCGGCGTGCCGCGGCCAGCAGGAAGTGGCCGCTGCCGCAGGCCGGATCCACGACGCTGATGCCCAGCAGCGCCTGCGCCGCAGCATCGCCTGCGGGATGCGCCGCGAGCGCCTGTGCGACCACAGGCTCGAGCGCCGAGTCGAGCAACTGCTGCACCAGAGCGTCGGGCGTGTAGTAGCTGCCGGTGGTCTTGCGCGCGTTGCCGCGTGTAGCGCTGCCGGTCTGGAAGCCAAAAGCCCGGTGGCCATCGCTGAGCTGCGGCATAAGTTCGAGCAGGCTCTCGTAGATGCTGCCCAGCTCCTCGGGCCCCATGTCGCGCCAGTTCACGCGCACCGGCACGCCGCTGCCGGCTTCGCGCAGCCAGGCCAGATGCCAGAGCGCCGCGAGCAGATGCCGGTTCTCGATCAGCGCCGCGTCAAGGTTGGGGCACTGCGTAGGCTCGAAGAGCCCGCCCAACGCCGGCAGGGCCAGCAGCGGCTCGCCCGCGGCAAGTGCGCGCCACACCTGCGTGAGCCCTTGCCAGAGATCGGTGTGTCGGTCGTGCGCGCTGCGGCGCGCGGCGCGCTCGCGCAGGCGCTTGCACCCATAGCCCTGCTCGTACAGCGCGACGGCCGCCGCATCGGCGCCCGCGGGGTGCAAGAGGGCCCGCTCTTCCACGGTGAGCAGGAAGATCAGGCGGTAGACCAGCCGCAGCAGCTCGCGGTAGTAGTCGTGCGCCGTCACGGTGCCGCTGGCGAGCACCTCGCGCAGCGCCGTGTTGGCAGGGTGGGCGACGAAGCCTTGCCCTAACATCAGCAGTGCCTGCTCGACGCCGACGCGCAGCGTCTCGCGGGCTCGCGTGCCTTGCTCGCGGCAGGCGTTGCGCCACTGCTCCAGCGCGCAGTCGGTGGGCTCGGCGCTCTCGCTGCCGAAGCGGCTGGCGTGCAGCAGCATCCACAACACCGAGAAGTCGGCAAAGCGTTCCTCGGTGAACAGGCGCTCGAGATCGACCTCGAGCCAGGCCGGCCGCGTGAGGCTGGCGTTGTCGCGCGCCAGGCGCAGCAGCAGGCCGTTGCAGGCCAGCCCCCAGAGCGCGTCGGGCTGGGCGTTCAGCACTTCCTGCAGCAGGCCGAAGGCGCTGCGGCGCCGCACCCGCTCGCCGCGTTCGCCACTCGCATCGCCGAGTCGTTCGTGCGCCGTGTCGAGCGGCTTGCCCTCGTCGTGCGGAGACAGCACCAGCGGCACGCGGCCACCGAGCGCGGAGAACGCCACGGGGTAGATGCGCTCGGCAAAGCGCCGGGGCGTCGTGGCGGGTGCAAGCTGGAAGGCGAAGCTCTGGCGCAGCAGGTCAACCACGAAGCGCTGCGTCGTGCCCCAGGCATCCTGGCCCGGCAGCTTGCGCGCGGCATCGAACCGGCTCCACAGGGCCTGCGCCGAACGCCAGGCGAGCGCGATCTCCTCGCGCAGGTTGAAGCCGGCGCGCACGCCGTAGTCCGCATCGGTCTGCGCACCGGCCTGCTGGGCCGCGACCTTGCCCAGCCACTCGGCAGTGAACAGCCCCCCTTCGATGGCGAGGGTGTCGATGTGGAACGTGGTGGTGACGGGCTGCGGCATGGCGTCGGCTGGCGCTACATGTCGAGCGGGGGCAGCAGCACGAACACGCCGACCACGTCCACCGGCAGCAGCGCGCGCACCTGCGGCCGCGCACGGCCCGTGGCCCGTGACGCCGAACGGACGCGAAGGTGGTCGGCCAGGAGTCCCGAAGCCCGCTCGTGCGCAAAGGCTTCGAGAGCGCCCTGCCATTGCGGCCAGTGCTGCAGGGTCGCGTCGATGCGCAGGGCCCTGGCATGGTCGTCGAGCGCTTCGGAAGGGGCAACGGCCAGCCAGTCGAGGGGCTCGTCGCCACCGACAAGCTGCCACGCACCGGCGCCGCTGCCGTCCGCCGGGTGCAGCGCGACCGCGCAGGCTTCCTCGACCACGAGGGTTTGCTCGTCATCGGCCGTGGTGCCCGCAGCAGTGATCTGGTGGCGCAACCGCAGGAGCAACACGGTCGTCTGCCGCCTGACGGCGGAGCTCACCCAACAGCCGGCACGCCCGAGGTTGGTGGGGGCGATGGTCTCCGTCGCCGAAGGCGCCAGGCCGGCATCGGCCAAGGTGCGCTCGAGCAAGCCCTCGGCCAGCGTGGCGACCAGCGGGTGGCTGCGGTGCACGAAGCGAGCACCGGCGGCCGGCGGCATCGCGTAGCCCACGTCGATGTTGCCGCGCATGCCGTCGGCGAGCAGGCGCTCGCGCAGGTCTTCGGGCAAGCGGTCGAGGGCGACGCGCCAGCGCGTCTGCAGGCCGCTGCCCTGGGCCGCCGGTGCCGCGCCGAGCCGCCGCAGGGCGCGATCGACAAAACGCTGAACCTCGCCGCCATTGCCGAGCGCGGCTTGCATCTTGCGCCACTCCGGCCACACGGCTTCCGGCTTGAGGGTCTGCTGGGCAAAGACAGTGCGGTTCTTCTTGACGCGCTCGGCAAGATCGGTCCACGCAACCTCGAAGGCCTGTGCCGCCGGCAGGTCGTCGAAGTCGAACAAATCGCGGGTCTGACCGCCACGCTCGCGCAGCACGGCCTTCATCAGCGCCTGCGTCAGCGAGTGGTCGTCGTCGGGCATCGGCACCGGCACGCCCAGTTCGTCGCGAATCTTCTTGGCCTTGCGCAGGATGACCTTCAGCACCACCGCATCGACGGGGTTGTTGCGGCCGTACATGAGCGTGGCGCGCACCAGCGGGCGCTGCTGACCGAAGCGATCGACGCGACCTTCGCGCTGTTCGTGGCGCGTGGGGTTCCACGAGAGGTCGTAGTGGACGACGGCGCTGAAGTGTTCCTGGAGGTTGATGCCCTCGCTGAGGCAGTCAGTGGCGATGAGCAGCGGGCGCTCGTGCTGGCCGAGCGCGGCGACGCGGGCTTCGCGCTCGTCGGGTGAGAGTTGGCCCGTGACGACTTCGCAGGTGACGCCGCGGAAGCGGCTTTTCAGGTGTTCGTAGAGGTAGTGCGCGGTGGCGATGTAGCGGCAGAAGATCACCGGTGCGAAGCCGGGTGCCGAAGCGGTACCGAGCAGATCGCGTTCGAGGTGGGTGATCAGCGTCGCGAGCTTGGGGTCGTTGCCGGCGCCGAGCAGCGACTCGGCCTGGCCGATCAGCGCGGCGAGCGCAGGGTCGGCATCGGAGGCGGGCAGCTCGCCATCGTCGCCGGTGAGAGCGTCCTCGCTGCCATCGAAAACGCGCTCCCGCAAGGCCGACTCGTCGTCCTCGGCCAGTGTGGAAAGCCGCGTGCGAAGCGATTGCAGTGCCGCAGCCGGGCTGCTGGCCGAAGCGCGCAGCAACGCCAGCGTGCCCCAGAAGTTCAGGCGCTGGCGGCGCTCGTCGGTGCCGGCGCGCTGCACGACCTCAGAGCAATAGTCGAGCACGCTGTCGAAGTAGCGCTGCCAGGCGCCGCTGAGCGAGTACGGAAGGTCCGCCGTCTCTCGACGCGGGAACACGCCCTCGTCGCTCCACTCCTTGATGTCCTGCCGGCGGCGCTGCACGAAATGGCCCGCGAGGCGCAGGCGCAAGTCGTCGCGGGCCTTTCCCATGAGCGTGCCCAAGGCAGTGAAGTCAGGATGCAGCAGGCCCAACAGCTTGTGGAAGCTCGCCTCGTCGCCCGAGTGCGGCGTGGCGGTTAGCAGCAGCAGATGGCGCCCGGCGTCTTGCGCGAGCAGGCGAAGCAGATCGTGCCGCTGGTGGCGGCCGGCGTCGTTGCCCGCGCAGGTGTGTGCTTCATCGACGATGACCAGCTCGGGGCAGCGGGTGGCGAAGTCGCCGCGCCGACGGTCGCTCTTGATGTAGTCGAGGCTGACGACCGTGTGCGGGTGCACGGTGAAAATGCTGTCGGTAATAGGCAGGCCTCGCTCCAGGCGCGCCGCGCTGGAGGCCGTGACGGCGACCGCGCGGATGTGGAAGCGGATTTCCAGCTCCTGCACCCATTGATCGACGAGGTGGGGCGGGCAGAGGACAACGAAACGCCGGACATCGCCGCGGTCCAGCAGCTCGCGCGCGATCATGCCGGCTTCGATGGTCTTGCCGATGCCCACGTCATCAGCGATCAGCAGGCGCACGGTGTCCTGCTTGAGCGCCATCAGCAAAGGCACGAGCTGGTAGGCGCGGGGCTGAAAGGCCAGGTGGCCGAAGCTGCGGAAAGGACCGGCACCGCGCCGCAGCGACATCAGCAGCGCATCGCGGAGCAGCAGCGCCGATTCGTGGCTCGCCGATTGATGCGCCAACGGAGGTGGAAACGTGGCCGGCACGACCGGCTCGCACGCCGCCTCGAGGCGCGGCGACAGCACGGTCATGTCGGCTTCGGAGCCGGAGAGCGGGCGCAGCCGCAGCATCTGAGCCGTGCTACCTGGCAACACGATCCACTCGCGCCGGCGCGCGCGAACGAGCACGCCGGGCGGGAAGGACTGTTCTTCGGTTGCGACGGCGCTGCTCATGCGCCGATGCCCAGAGCACTGCGCAGTTCGCTGATGGCCGCCGCAGTGTGCGAAGCGTCGGTAGGCCAACGCACGACGGCGAGGCCTTTGGCTCGAAGCGCGTCGCCGTCAACGCCCTCCGCCACCAATGCCACGCGAGCGCCACGCCACAGTGCGATCACTGCTGCACCGTCGATCTCGACCTGGCTTCGATCGGGTGGCGGTACCCCCGCTGCATGCGAGTTAAACCCATCTGGCTCTGGGTTCGCCGGCGCCGAATGGGGTCCGCCCACGAGAGACGTGCGGACCGCGGCGAGGCGCAGCAACAGTCTCCGGGCGACCGGGTCGCGTCGGTCGATGACGGGATGATCGGGCTGGTTGTAGTAGGACAGCACGCAGCGGTAGCAACCGGCGACGCATTGCGTGCCCGCCACATCAGTCAGGGCATCAAGCTGTGGTAGGGGCTCACCGAATCGCTGCAAGTCGAAGTGCAGGTTGAGCAGCGCGGCGTGCGCCACGCGAGCCAGGGCTTCGGGGTCGTGCACGAGCCGCGTCAGGACGCCAGCGCCGCCTTCGGTGGCCTCGTAGAAAAGAACGCCCCGGCGATGGGCACGATCAGGCAGCGGCTCGGCGAGCAGTTCGGACTCTTCGAGCTGGAACACGCGCTCGATGCCGCGCTTCAGCCCGTACTGCACGGTGGCGATGGTGGTCTGGCTCGCATCGGGTTCGGCCAGTTGCAGCAGCAAAGCATTCTTGCGGTCGAGCACCCAGGGGACGATTGGCTGGTTCGCGGCACGGGTGGGATCAGGTTCGGCATCCTCATCGTCGAGGCGCGCCCAAGCGCCGTTCAGCGGGTTGACCATGAAGCCGTGCGCGTTCGGGTTCGCTCGGCGCCGAAGGCCTTTGTTGAGCCGGCTGATCTCGGCCCCCGGGCCGTAGCGAAGCTGCGCGACGAGCCCTTCGCCGTCGGCAGCGTTAACCTGGTACACGTCGGGCTGGCCGCTCTCGCGCCTGGCCCAGCGGAACGTGGTCTGAAGGTCGAAGCCCTGGCGCAGCCGTTCCTCGTCATTGACGGTGATGCGCTCGGCAGGCTGGGTGCGGACGTTCTCGATGCGGTAGAGGTTGAGAACGATGTCCGCGTTGTCGAGCAGCGGTGTGCCGCACGCACGGCAGTGCGTGAGGTCGCGGTCGGCGGCGTCGGAGCGGAAGTGTCCGCCGCCGCAAGACTTGCAGATGGTGGCGACATCAGTGACGAGTTGCCCGCCGGGCCCGACGGCTTCGCCCCGGGCAGACAGTTGTGCCGCGACGACGCGGTAGGCGCGACCCTCGTGATAGACGAGGCTGCGGGGTCCGAACTCGGAGAGCGCCAGGAAGCGGGGGCGTTGCAGATAGGCACCCTGCGTGCCACGTTCACCGCTGCCGGGAACGAAGGCTGTGAGCGGCAGACGCGGGAAGTTGTAGCCCGGGAGAAAGCCTTCGGTCGCCAGGTAGCGGTACGTGTAGAAGTCGCTCGACAAGCTTTCCTGGCCGCGCTGGAGCAATGCAATCTGGTCAAGCGCCTGTGCGTGCAGCACACGCGCGGCGCGAATCTCGCGCTCGGGCAGCCCGTGCGTGTCCATGATGCGGCGCGACTGGTCGCGCTGCAACGCCGCACCCAGGAATAGCTCGCGCCAGCGCTCGAAGGCGCGGTCGAAGCGCTGCGCGGCGCGGTCGGTGATCTCCGAGGCCAGCGCCGGCGTGCCCGTGAACCACGGTGCACTGGTTGCTGTCAGTTCGGGTTCGACCAGTCGCAGAACGCTCTCGATCTGCGCTCGCGCGCGAGGCGCGATCTCGGGCATCGCCAACGCCTCGGCCACCTCAGTGCGCAACGGGAGCCGCAGCGCCTCATCGGGCTCGACCACCTCGGCGATCGAGGCGGAAAGCGGCACGCCGGTGGCAGCCAGCCATACGGCTTGAAGGTGGCTGCGCACCAGTTCTTCGTTCGCCAGGTCGAGCGTTGGTGCGCGCACCTCGCCATGCACCATGGCTGGCGGGTCGGCGAAGAAGTACTGGTCGTGCGGGCTGCGCGCGGCGCAGTAGGTGAGCACGAGCGATGGCATTCCGCTGCGGCCGGCGCGGCCACTGCGCTGCGCGTAGTTGGCTGGCGTGGGCGGCATGTTGCGCAGGAAGACGGTGTTGAGCGCCGAGATGTCCACGCCGAGTTCCATCGTCGGCGAGCAGAAGAGCACGGGCAGAAAGCGTTGGTGCTCTCCAAGCTGACGAAGTTCGCCTGCCATCGCAGCCAAGCGTTGCTGTTCTTCGGTGCCGTACCGGAACCGCAGCTCGCGGGCTTCGCGTCGGTCCTTGTCCACCTGGGCCGTGTGCTCCCGGGCTTCGAAGCTGAAGTGATGGAACTCGGAGCCGATGGCGCGAGCCAGGTTGTCGTACAGCGAGCGGAAGTAGGCGTTGTCCATGCCGCCGCGTGCGGAGGTGCCGTCGCCGGCATGGAACTCGATGCAGATGCTCTTCAAGTGCCAGCCAACCGCATCGCCAAATGGCGTGGCGACCTGGGACACCAGACCCGAAGCAGCGTTGAGCATGTGCTGCAGCAAGCGCTGGTACTCGTCGCGCTTTAGCTTGCGTGCTTCGGCGACGCCGCCCCAGGTCTCTGGCTTGCGTAGCTCACGCCCGAGCGCCGAGAGGTAGCCGGCTCGCAGCAGTCGATCTTCGTCGGCCAGCGAGTTGTCGCGCCGCGCCGGTGGCGCCAGCATCAAGTAGCGAGCCGTGCGCAGCAGCTCTTCGCGACCGATACCCCACGGACTGCGCAGCGTGTTGATAGAACGGCCGCGCAGCGCGTCTTGCTCGGCGGCGTCGAGCACCTCGGCGTCGATCGCGAGGGCTTGGCGCATGGCGTCGAACACCACCGTGTAAGCGCGCTGCCGGGCTTGCGGCGTTGCTGCCGCGAGCAGCGCAGGAGCGCTGGCGAAGCGGGTGTGGTCGGCGCACAGCTCGTCCAAGCCCACGTAGCTCACACGCACGAGTCCGAGCTGTTCGAGATTCGGGTTAGTAAAGCGCCAACCGCGGCGCTGATCGAACCAGGCGCGATAGGCCAACACCTGCCGCATCGCCTTCTGCGCGTTGATCAGATTGGCGCCCTGCACCTCGGGATCGACGAGCCACTCGTCGCGGAGACCTTGCGCGCCGGGGCGGTCGAACCCGAGTGCGCGAAAAAGCGCGGTGCCGAGCCGATCCGAGGACAACCCTTCTGCGCCGCCAGAACGAACGGCGCCCAGGAAGGCCGCACGGAACAGGCTGACGAAGAGGAAGTCGTTGAAATGGCCGGACTGCAGCGCGGCATCCTGGCGGTTGTCGGTGAAGCCCAGCAACTTGCGCCGCGTCGGTGGGATCGCGACCGCAGGCTGCTTGTGCATCCAGCGTAGGACGGAGTGCGTGAGAAGCGTTGTCGCCGACGACCGGCCCTCGGCCGATAGCGCTGCCAGGCGGTTGTTGTCCTTCCCCTGTGCGGCATGAACCGTCTTGCACGCCAGGCAGAACCGGAACTTGCCGGGCACGAACCAGACCGGGTGCCCTGCACCCACGCGGCCGGTGGGCTCGACCAGGATGCGCTCGGCCCGGTACGCACGGGCATCTGCCTTGAGACGCAAGGTGCCATGCTTGTCTTCTTCGAGCCAGGCGTCTGGGTAGTCTTCGTCGCGACCCTCGAAGTCGAGTGAGTTGCCAGGTGGTTCAGGCAGGGCAAAGCCATAGCGGGGCCGATCGGCAGGCGCGGGCTCCGTCTTCTCCTTCGGTTCCGGCGGCACATCGTCGATCTCGCGCGGCAGCAGTAGGCCGGCGCCGTCCTGTCGTACCAGGAACACCGGGTGGTACTCCTGGCCGCAGTCTCGGCAGAAGTGCGTCGGGTACAGGCGCTTCGACTCGTCGCCAGGCAGAAACTGCTGTGCGTTAACCGTGACGACCCGGCGCCCTGGCGCATCGAGAGTGCAATACGCCGATCCGGCTCCGGAGACGAACTGGTGCAGTTTGAACGCGAAGAACCCTCGCGCGCCGCTGCTGCGACCGGACGCGCGATCGCTCTCTGCCAGCGAGCTGAGCATCAAGAACTCGCGCAAGACCTCCTCGCAACGCTCAAGTGTTGCACCACTGTCTCGCGCCAACTCCTCCGTAGCTGTGCGAAGTCTTCTCGGCCTCGCACGCACCCAACGGTTGTCAACCCATTCGAGGCCCAAACGGGTCTCAACCCAAATTGCAAGCGGGTGCCGTTCCAGCTCGGCGTCAGTGCAGTCGCGACGCACTCCGGCCCCAACGGCTGTAGGCAGGTCCGCCTGGACGGAGTCGGCGTGTCTGGTCTTGTCCGTGGCGCGAACCAGCGTTTCGCCGATCACGTCACTCGGGGCCACAGGACTGCCAAACAGCGTTGATGCGACCCTGGCAACGGCCTCGCGCCGGGCTTCCTCACTGCCGCTTGCCATCGTGGCCGATGTTCCGATGCACTGCAGGCTCGTTGGCGAGAGAAGCGCGCGCACTCGCCGGACCAAGAGCGCCACGTCTGCTCCCTGGCGCCCGCGGTAGGTGTGCAGCTCGTCGAGCACGAGGAAAGGGAGACCCTGGCAGTTCCCGATGACATCGCGATCGATCGAGTCCTGACGTGTCATCAGGTACTCGAGCATCATGAAGTTGGTCAGGAGAATGTCGGGAGCACTATCGGCAACCGCGCGGCGCTCTTCCGTGGACTCCTGGCCGGTATAGCGTTTGAACGTCAGCGGGCGCTCCGGCGCGACGTGCTTGAGGAACTTGTCCAGCTCCTCCATCTGGCTGTTCGCAAGCGCATTCATCGGATAGACGATGACTGCGCGGGTGCACGGCTTCGGATCGGCCACCTTGGCCCGCAGGATCGCGTCCACGATCGGGACGAAGAAGCACAGTGACTTGCCGGAGCCCGTGCCTGTCGTGACAACGAAGCTGCGACCCTGACGGGCCGCGGTCAGTGCCTGGACTTGATGCGTGTGAAGGAGGAGTGGCTCGCTCGGCGCGTCGGGGCGCCGGAATACTCGTGCTGTGGTCTGCTCGATCTCACCGTGACGCGCCAATTCATCGACCGTTGCGCCAGGCTCGAAGTGCGGGCTGATCTGCAGCAGCGGCTCGGGCCAGAAGCGGTCGTTGGCGTAGACCTCGTCAATCTGACGGCGAAGGTCATCGGCTTTGATGCGCGTGAACGAGCGCGCGAAGTTCGCGTAGTCCTCGACGATCTGACGCCGCAGATCGAAAACATCCATCGGAAACGCCCTCCGCCACGTCCTTTGTCACACATCGTAGCGATGGATATGTCGCTTCGATCTGCCCGGCGCCGGGACGCGACAAGTACTGCGCGAAGTCTTGAGCTAGGCCGTGACCTCCCCAACCTTCCGACGCATTGGTAGCCCAGCAAGTACCAAGCTGCCTCACTCGATCCCGCTGCCGGTGGACCCCTCAGTGGACCCCTGAGCCTCCACAAAGGAAAACGGGCCAGCTCCTGTCGAAGCTAACCCGTTGATCTGACTGGCGCGGCTGGCAGGATTCGAACCCACGACCCCTTGGTTCGTAGCCGGCTGAATACCGAATGGGGTGATGTGAATCAACGACTTAGCGGCGCCCTCAACCCGCGCAGTGCATGGAGATGCTGGAACGCGCACCGACGAGTCGCGCAAAAGTCGCGCAGCGCACTGCACTGTCTTGCGAAGGAAAGTCATCCAAGTCTCACCCCCGGTTTGGCTACGGCAGCGGATTTCACTCACGGCCTCGCCTCGGTTCGGCGAGGAACAACTCGATGTTTGAGGTGGTCCACGTCGCGACCCCTGCACCGAAGAAGTCTGAGTCTTCGGTCCAGATCGGACAGTCGGCCGCAAGTGCGCAAGCCAGCACCGGCCAGTCATCGGGATCACGTCCGCCGATGCGTGCCATGGCTCGATCCTTCATGGGCAGGTACGATTCGGCAGGCACCGGGACGACGACGCGTTCGAGGGCCGCCAGCTTGTCCAGCGCCGCCTTGGTCGATTCGGCTGGCTGCCCGCGTTTGGCAAGGATCGCCGGCAGGTGCTCGCGCACCTCGTCGAAGGCGACAGCGGGCGCCAGGAACGACACCTTGGTGACGTGATCGGCGAGCAGCCGCGACACGCGGCTGCCGAGCACGGCGCGCACCAGGATGTTGGCGTCGAGGACGATCGCGTGGAAAGCCACAGGCTCAACGCCGCTTGCGCTGGCGCACTGTCGTGGCCTTGCGTGCGACCTTGAAGTCCTTCACGAGCGCATCGACCTCGTCCTCGCCGAGCGGCATCACCGCCTTCAGCCTCGCACTGGCTTGCGCCAGCGCGAGCAGATCGGCCTGCGATGGCCCTGGCGTGGGGATGAAGATGCCCACGGTCTGGCCGTGGCGCGTGACGGCCACCGGCTTGTCCGAGGCGATGTAGTCGGCCAAGCCTGCGCGGAACTCGCGGATTCCGACCTTCGTGGTTTCCATGGCGGCGGCGGGCGTTGAAGTTTGTGCAGAGATGGGCATTGTGTCTCACTGTGTACACACATGCAAACCCTATGCGCTGGCAGCGGCGCAGGAACTGTTCGCACGCTACTCGTCGCGACCGGCAGCGGCCCGGTCCTGCCTGTGTATCGTCGTGGCGGGCGGCATGGCGATGATGCTTCCCAGAACCGGGCGCGTGCCGAGCACGCGCGCCAGCGGCGATTGTCGGTGCACTGCGGGGCGGTCACCGTCTCGAGGGTTGGCTATCCTCACTGCATGTCATCCCCGTCCGTGCGCAAGATCTCCGAGACGATCCTGGACTTCGGTGAGCCGCTGCTCAGCCAGCTCGACGCGGTGCTGCCGCTCGCGGTGGTCCAGTCCACCTTCAAGGTCGTGATCACGGTGTGGAACGCCCACGGCATGGCGACGCCGCGCTGGGCGCAGCCGCAGTTTCTGGCGGACCTGAACGAACGCATGTGCGACCCGGAGATGCCGCCAGAGATGGTCCAGGCGTTCCGCACACTCTCGCAACGGCGGCTCGAACAGTTCGCGAACGACGGGCGCGCAGTGGGGGAATGGAGCCTGGTGATGGAGGCGGACCAGTGGCGACTGCGCTGCGATGCGCGCGCCCCGAACGACCGCTGAGCTGCCGCATCGCCCAGCAGTCGCGGGCCAGCAGGATCTCGTTCCCGCGTCGTCGCTTGCGAGGGAATCTCTTCCGCGTCACGGAGGAGTCCCCATGGCAGCGACCCGCACTCCCGGCATCACGACCAGCGGTGACGGCCGGTTCTTCATCGACAAGCGCTACCGCGGCATTCGCATCGGCATGCGCATCGGTGCCATTGATCAAGCGCAAGCGGAAGCGCGCGTGCGCGCTGAGATGGTCCGGATCGACTCAACTCTCGACTGCCGCATGGGCGCGAGGCCGCGGTTCTCCGATTGCGCAACCCGCTACCTCATGTAATCTCAGGAGCTGCGCAGCCTCGAAGCCATCCGCATCCACGTCCGGCTGCTTCAGCCGCACATCGGACATCTCGAGCCTCACCAGGTCCACGACGGCACGCTGGCGCCGTTCATCGCCACGCGCATCGCGGCCGGTGCGTGCGCCACGACGATCAACCGCAGTCTGGAGGTCGTGCGCACGATCCTGCATCGCGCTGCGCGTTCGTATCGCGATGACAACGGCGTGCCGTGGCTCAATGCGCTGCCGCCGTTGATCACGATGCTGTCCGAGTCGCGGCGACCGCCCTATCCGATCACGTGGGACGAGCAGGACCGGCTGTTTCCCACGCTGCCGGCGCACTTGGCGCGCGTGGCGCTATTCGCGGTCAACACGGGTCTGCGCGACAGCAACGTGTGCGGTCTGCAGTGGAGTTGGGAGGTGCCCGTGCCGGAGATCGCACGCAGCGTCTTCGTGATTCCCGCTGAGGCCGTCAAGACGAAACGTCCGCACGTCGTGATCCTCAACGACGCTGCCTGGTCGATCATCCAGACTCTGCGGGGCCAGCACGCCGTCTGGGTGTTCACCTATCGCGGGCGGCCAGTGCGGAGCATGAACAACAACGGCTGGCAGCGCGCTCGCCGCGACGTCGGCCTCCCTCTCGTCCGCGTTCACGATCGGCGGCACACCTATGCATGCCGGCTACGCGCCGCGGGCCGCGGGAGTATCTGCCGAGGATCGTGCGGCGTTGTTGGGACACGCCACTCAATCCATGGTCGGGCACTATGCGAGCGCCGACGTGGGCCCGTTGTTGCGGCAGTCGAACCTGGTTTTGAACCTGGTTTTGAACCGCCAGGAAACTCGCACCGTGCTGCGCGTCGCAAACGCCTGAGAAAACAAAGACCCCTGTGGACAAGCAGTCCCACGGGGGTCACACGGTTACGTTGAGGATTTGGTTTTCGTGCTTGATGTCTGGCGCGGCTGGCAGGATTCGAACCCACGACCCTTGGTTCGTAGTTGGCATCGCCAAGTAGTTGATTTTATTGGTGTTTTTGCAGAGCCGCCTGTCCCTTCGCGCCTCTGTCGCGTACTGTGCCGAACAATGCGAGTCCCTTCAAGGTCCCTTCAGTCCCCACACTGCGACCGAGAGTCGGCGCAAAGCTTCATGTCGTCAATTCTTGATTCTGTCGACACATCGCGTTGACGTGTCGCCGACAGCGACATCCATGGCTACACCTGGCGGTCAGGGGCGCGCCGACCTGACGTCCGACACTTGTTGCGCGCGCCATGCGGCGGTGGACTAAACCGCTCTCGCGGTACCCGCTCCGGCAAGGGCGTGGTTGCTCGTGACGCTGCTGGTTCTGCCAAGTTGACGAGCGAGGCGATTTGCCTCGCTCTTCGACTGGAGCGGAACCATGAGCTCATTGACGCCCAACGTCTCCCCGCTGCGGCAACGCATGATCGACGACATGCGCATGCGCAAGCTCAACGGCAGGACCCAGATCGGCTACATCCGCGCTGTGCGCAGGCTCGCTGCGTTCCTGAAGCGTTCACCCGACACCGCCACCGCTGAGGAGTTGCGCAGCTTCCAACTTCACCTGGTCGACACCGGTACTTCGCCGACCACCATCAACGGCACGCTCAGCGGGCTCAAGTTCTTCTTTGATGTCACGCTCGGGCGCGGCGAACTGATGGTCAAGATGCAGCCGGTGCCACAGCCGCGCAAGCTGCCCGTGGTGCTGAGCTGCGAGGAGGTCGCACGCCTGATTGCCGCAGCGCCGAACCTCAAGTCCCAGGCAGCGCTATCGGTAGCCTACGGCGCCGGGCTGCGTGCCAGCGAGGTCATTTCGCTGAAGGTCACCGACATTGACAGCGAGCGCATGACGCCGCGTGTGGAGCAGGGCAAGGGCCGGAAGGACCGATACGCCATGCTCTCGCCGGTTCTGCTCGAGCGGCTGCGAGCGTGGTGGCGCTTGGGCCACGCACAAGGGAAGATCCTGCCCAATGGATGGCTGTTCCCGGGACTCAACAAGGTGGACCCGGTGACCCCGAGACAGCTCAACCGCGCCATCCACGACGCCGCCGAAGCGGCGCACATCGACAAGCGCGTGACGCACACCCTGAGGCACAGCTTTGCGACCCACCTGCTGGAGCAAAAGGTCGACATCCGTGTCATCCAGGTGTTGCTGGGTCACAAGCGGCTGGAGACCACTGCGCTTTACACCCATGTGGCCACCGAAGTGCTGCGCAAGGTGATCAGCCCACTGGAGAACCTGCCTCCGTCATAGACCGGCAGCGGTGGGGCGCGCCGCCCTGGAAGTCGCCGACATCTTCCGCATCCATGGTCCCGCCTGGCGTCAGGCGCAGCACGGCCACCTGAGTCTGGCCCAGCTCAAGGTCATGTCGGCCATCGAGCAGTGCCGCAGCGCGGCACTGGGTGGACACGTCTTGCGCTGCGAGGGTTGTGGTGCCGACCAGGTCTCGTACAACTCGTGCCGCAACCGGCACTGCCCGAAGTGCCAGGCCAGTGCGGCCCGACGCTGGCTCGACGCGCGCACCGCCGACCTCCTGTCGGTGGAGTACTACCACGTGGTCTTCACGTTGCCCGCGCCGATCGCCGAGATCGCGTACTACAACAAGGCTGTTGTCTACGGCCTGCTGTTCGACATCGCCGCCGAGACGCTGTTGACCATCGGCGCCGATCCGAAGCACCTCGGTGCACGGCTGGGTCTGACGCTGGTGCTGCACACCTGGGGCTCGGCGCTCACGCACCACCCGCATGTGCACGGCATCGTGCCCGGCGGCGGGTTCTCTATCGATGGCCAGCGTTGGGTTGCCTGCAGGCCGGGCTTCTTCCTGCCTGTGCGCGTGCTGTCGCGGCTGTTCCGGCGCCGCTTCCTCGAGGCACTCGTGCAGGCACATGCACAAGGTCAGTTGCGGTTCTTCGGCGAGCATGCCGCGCTGAGCAACGCACGCGCCTTCTCGCACTGGCTTGCACCACTGCGCCGCACCGAGTGGGTGGTCTACGCAAAGCGCCCATTCGCCGGACCCCAGGCCGTATTGGCGTACCTGTCGCGCTACACGCACCGAGTGGCGATCTCCAACAGCCGACTCATCGCGCTCGATGAGCGCGGCGTCACCTTCCGCTGGAAGGACTATCGCGCCAACGGACGCACCCGCTACAAGGCGATGACGCTCGAGGTCGGCGAGTTCATGCGGCGCTTCCTGCTGCACGTGCTGCCCAGCGGCTTGCACCGCATCCGCCACTACGGTCTGCTGGCCAACTGCAGCCGCAGCGCCAGCCTCGCCCTTGCGCGACAGCTGCTGCAAGTGCCGTCACAACAGCCGGAGTCATGCGAGGACGCCCCCGAAGGCGCGCGGCCAACGTTCATCTGCCCGCACTGCGGCCACGCGATGATCGTCGTTCAGATCTTCACGGGCGCCGAGACCATCCGCGCTCCGCCTGTGCCATCGATGCCATGAACACTCTCCGCCTTCGGCACTCAACGGTCCCTCGCGAGGTGCCGCTGCCACTTCGTGTTTGGCGCACTGCGCCAGTCATCCGGTCGGTCCCTGGGCGCCTCTCTGCTCACGATGTTCAACACGGCCGCCGCCCTTCACCTCCGCACCGGGCGTTCGCGCGCTGTGTGCAAGTGCTGCATCGCGGCTAAGGTGCAGCACCAATCGCCATAGCGTTCGGTACCAACCGCAACGTGCGCCGCGGTTTCCTCCCTCGAGGCTTGTTCAACACCCACCCTCCCCCCGAGCACGCCCGCGGCGCTGGCGTCTCATCCGGGCGGGTGTCGAACAACCCTAAACGTGAGCGGTCGATGATGACGCCCGGTCGCGAGGTCACAGTTTCCACCACCTCGCCGACACTCAACCGCCAGTCGCCTGGCGGGCCCGATGACCGGTCTCGCAGGCACTGCCGACACGCCGAGCGCAACGAGATCGCGGCCACCCCCGAACGTCCGCTGACCAAGACCGCGAACTGGTGGACCCGACCCTGGGCGGGCACCCGGGTGCAGCAGCGGCCGCGCGGAAAGCGGACCTCCGGTCGATGTCGGCTCCTCGCGAGCTGAACGATCGGGCTACATCAACCCTGTGACAACCGCACCAGCATGCCGAGAGGCGGCGCAGCAGGAGGGCTCAGCTTGGCTACGCTCTAGGTGGTCGAACCTTCGTAGAGCGACGCCTTCAGCGCACCATGCGGAAGGCATCGCACCATGTCATCGCATCGCATCAGCCTTCCACGGCCGGCGTGCTTGGCCTGGTAGAGGGCCGCGTCGGCCCGGCGAAGCAGCGACTGCAAGTCCGCGTCTCCATCGCACAGCAGCGCCAGTCCGCTGCTGAAGTCGATGCCCAGCCCTGCACCAGCCGCGGCCTGCTGGCGCAGAGCCGCGCGCAGCCGCGTGTCCACGTCGCGTGCCGAGGCGTCCTCGACGCCGGTGAGTAGCAGGCAAAACTCCTCGCCTCCGTAGCGGCACACGAGATCGCTGCGCCGAGCGCAGTCGCGCAACGTCCTCGCCACCACCTGCAGGGCACGGTCGCCGGCCTCATGCCCGAACTGGTCGTTGATGCGCTTGAAGTGATCGATGTCGAGCAGCAACACCGCGATGCTGTCGCCGTCACGGCGCGCAAGGTTGAAGCGCGCGCTGGCCCGCATGAGCCAGGCGCGGCGATTGAGTAGGCCAGTCAGTCCATCGGTGTCGGCTTGCCGGCGCAGGTCGTTCTCGGCCTCTTCGTGCCAGCCGACGAGAAGGCCGATCGTGGTCAACGTCAATGCGATGTGGTTGAGCACAGCGCCCATGACGTTGATCGGATGCGGCGTGCGCAACGTTGGGTAAAGCTCGGTGAAGAACGCGCCGAGCACGCCACGCGTCAGCGTGACGGCCGCCAGGCCACCCAGGCACGCGATGATCAGGCCGCGCCAACGGCGGCTCGTCTGCGGCGCGGGCCACGCGCAGGCGGCGCAGACCATGGTCATCTGCAGCGCGAGCCCGAAGTTCGACCATCCGACGCGGAACGCATAGCTGCCGAAGCCGAGCCCGTAGCCAATGGGTGTAAGCACTGCGGTGACGAGTATCAGGGTGCGCCCTGGCCTTGGGCCCAGCCATCCGCGCAGCGCTTGCCACATCATCACGAAGCTCGCACCGAGCAGTCCGATCCACAGCGTCGAGAAAACCCGATCGTGAACCGGCTTGGCCAACAGCAAGCAGCCCCATGCCAGCGCCTGCGCAACGGCAGATGCCAGCACGTATCGGGCCGACGCGCTGACGCGCCAACCCATCACCACCGGCAGTGCGAGCGCCATGGCAAAAACGTTGGCCAGCATCAAGGCCAGCAACGTGTTTACGTCCAGGTTCATGAGTTGCGCAGGACCTTGCAGGCAGCGTCGAGGGCGAGCGGCGCGTCACCGTGCCGGCTCATGCAGCGAGCCGGCCGGACGCACATGCCTCATTTTCGGCACGGCCGAGGCTTGCATGAGCTGAGGTGTAGTGCGGTGTGCTCTATCTCACAAGAATCGGAATCGGGTTGTGCCCCTGGCAGTCAGGTTCGTCACCGTCGGGGAGCCGTCCGGTCGGTGGGTACAAGACGTGAGCCACGGACACAGATGCCGTGCCAGAGTCACCGGCGCTCCGGGAGTACGGCCACTGTGGTACCTCGATGAGGTTGCAGCATAGCGACCATTCATGTTCGCCCGCTACTGGCCGGGTGCGTGAGTACGCGGACGAGCCAGGAAGCTGACAGCCGAGTCGGCGGGCTCACCGGCCAGGGTCGGCTTGCCGCCCTCCCAACGTAGACCCGGACCCGGCCAGCACCGGTCGCTGGTTTCGCTCCGCAGAGCGGACATTGAGACTCGTGTTTGGCGATGCCCTCGGCCGCTGCGCGGCCCTACGTCTTCGGCAGCGTGAATCACGTCTGGCCGTCCGCCGACTCAGCCGTGACGCTCTCGCCATGAGCGAGGCGATCTGGCGCGCACGCGACGCGCTGGCGTGTCAAGGCAACGTCAGTGTCACCGGCGGCACGGCGGCCTTGGTGTCAATGGCCTGCGTGTCCGTGTCACTACCCGATCGCGCCTCGATGGTGTAGAGACCCAGCGCGAGCGTGTCCGGCAACAGCGTCATCGTCGGCGGGTTGAACGCGTAGGCGGTGCGCACCGGCGGATCGATCGGCAGGGTGAAGGTGAAGTCGCCGGACGCTGCGTCGACCGCTGCCCAGTGCGTCTCGATGGTCGGGCCGCCGCTCAGCACCTGCAGCGCACGCACGGTCGCCGTGGCCGGACTCACGTTGCCTGTCACGCTGCGCGTTCCCTGCGCCAGCGTTGGCGGGGCGATTGCCGTCGCCAGCGCGTTGACCGTGGTGACCGTGGTGTTCGTGACCGGCACGCCGGTCATCACCGCGGTCGCGCGGCTCGCCGAGGTGACGACGAGATCATAGGTCCCGGCGGGAACCGGATAGAGCACGAAGCTCCCGTTCGCCCCGGGCACCGTGCCCTTGACCGGCACGCCGCCCACCTGCAACGAGATGCTCGTGCTGCCCACTGCAAGCGCCGGGTCGACGTAACCCACCACGCGTTGCGCCGCGCTGGACACGATCGGGGTCACCGCAAGCACGGGCTTGATGATGTAGTCGCCCGAGTTGCCCGACTTGACGAACGACTTGCAGGCGTCGAAGTCGATCGAGAAGTCGGCCACCTGCCCGGCCGGCACTGTGATGTTCACGTTCATCTTCAACCCGCTTTGCTGGCCGCTCGGCGTGGTCAGCTCGGTCTCGGCACCGCCTGTGGGCTTGATCGAGTTGGCCAGCGTGCCTTGCGGCGATCCGGGTGGTGGCTTGTTGCCGAGCACCAGCCGCATCTGCGTGTATGTGCCCGCCGGCAACTCGGTCTGCCCCAGCGGCAGCAGCGTGCCGTTGGTCAACGTGAGCAGGTCCACGCGTTGCGGCGTGGGCAGGACGACCTCCGACCATCCGGCCTCGTTGTCGTTGGCGCCACCGCTCTGGTGCACACGCACTTTCTCCACGGTGACGAACACGTTGTCGTAGCCGCACGCGGGCGAGTCCGTGAGCGACAACCGCACCGTGCCGGTAGGGGTCCCGCCACCGCCGCCGCAAGCGGCGATCAGGGAAGCAAGGGCGAACGGAAGCGCGAGTTTCAGATTCATGGGACGTAACGCCTGGGTGACCTGCCGGCCCACGGCGCGGGCTCACGGCACCGCCAATCTTTCATCCCGGCTCATTCATGTGAAAGTGAATTGTGCACATTTGAACTCAGCGTTGCAGTCGCAGACAAGATTCACTTCGGCACGCGGCAGCCCGCGGGCGCTGCGTTGGAGGAGAGGCCAACGCGGGCGGCTTGCAGGGCGCATGTCCGCTGTGACCAAGCGCCGGTGGCCGCTCTGGGTCGAGGCTGCGTGAAAACGCGCTGATCCCCTAAAGTCCGGCAACGCCACTACGCGGGACCGCCACGTGAAGCGATTCGTCGAGGGAGACGATCGACACCAGGTCACGCTGTTGCCCGAGTGCCTGGATGATTTCATCGACGAGGACAACCCGGTCCGAGTCATCGACGCCTTCGTCGACGAACTAGATCTGCAGGCCTTGGGCTTCCTTGGATTGGAGCCAGCAGCTACCGGCCGACCTTCGTACCACCCGTCGGTGCTGCTCAAGATCTACATCTACGGCTATCTCAACCGCATCCAGTCCAGCCGGCGACTCGAGCGCGAGGCGCATCGCAACATTGAGCTGATGTGGTTGACCGGACGCCTGGCACCGGACTTCAAGACCATCGCCGACTTCCGGCACGACAACGGCAAAGGCATCCGCAATGCCTGTCGGCGCTTCGTCGAGCTGTGCCGCGAGCTGAAGCTGTTCACGCAGGCTGTCGTGGCTGTCGATGGCAGCAAGTTCAAGGCAGCCAACAACCGCGATAGGAACTTCACGCCGCACAAGCTCGAGCAGCGCATGCGGCAAGTCGAAGAGAGCATCGAGCGGTATCTAAGCGCGCTGGAGACTGCAGATCGGACGCAGCCTGTTGACCTCGAATGCAAGATGGCCCGATTGCAAGACAAGTTGACCGGCCTGAGGCAGCAAATGAGGCAGCTTCGTGCGATCGAGTCGAAACTCCAGCAGCAGCCGGACAAGCAGTTGTCACTGACTGATCCGGACGCGCGCTCGATGGCCACCAGCGGCCGCGGCACCGGGATGGTTGGCTACAACGTGCAGATAGCGGCTGACACCAAGCATCACTTGATCGTGGCGCACGAGGTCATCAATGTTGGACCTGACCGATCCGAGCTCTGGTCCATGGCCAAGCAAGCGCGAGAGGCGATCGGCAAGGAGAAGTTAGACGTGATCGCTGATCGCGGCTACTTCTCGGGTACGGAGATCCTGGCTTGCAAACAAGCGGGCATCAAGACACTCGTACCCAAACCAATGACGTCCAGCAGCAGGGCCGAAGGGCGCTTCAGCAAGCTCGACTTCATCTACATCGCCAAGGACGATGAATACCTGTGCCCGGCCGGCGAGCGCCTGAGGCGGCACCAGACGAGGCTCGAGGACGGCATGAACATCAGCGTCTACTGGACGTACATTTGTCCGCAGTGCCCGCTCAAGTCTCAGTGCACGACGGGAAACAAGCGTCGCGTGAGGCGCTGGGAACATGAAGCAGTACTCGATGCAATGCAACGTCGTCTGGACCGCAAGCCGGACGCCATGAAAGTGCGACGACGCACCATCGAGCATGTCTTCGGAACGCTGAAGCACTGGATGGGTTCGGCGCACTTCCTCATGAGAACGCTTCACCATGTAGGCACCGAGATGAGCCTACACGTCCTCGCGTACAACCTCAAGCGAGTGATGAGTGTCCTGGGCATTGCCAAGACGATGAAGGCCTTACAGTCGGCCAGGGCGTGAGCCCTTCAACCGCCGAAAACTCGGCGCACGGATCGACTTGTGGGCTCGTACGTGGCCTCTAGACGCCAAACCACTACTGGATGCCCTCGACGCGACAGGAAAGGCCCGGTGGCGCATGCGCGCGTTTGCTCGAGCGTCACCGCCACCCGGTTCTCACACAGCCTCGGTCGGGAGTACCAATCCGACTCGTATCCAACCGGTCGTTCGACGCCAGACCGCCGTCGCAGCTTGCCGAGCAACGGGTCTCGAAGGTGGAGCGGTCATTGGTCTTCGACGCAGTTCTTGCACGACGTGCCGCAAATCGCCAGTGTTCCTCCTCTCGTTCCCGACAGGAGGTTCCTCATGGCCGCCACCCGCACGCCCGGCATCACGATCGCCGCCGACGGCAACTACTACGTTGACAAGCGCCACCACGGCGAGCCCATCTGCCTGCGCCTCGGCCCCACCACCCTCGAGCAAGCAGAACTGCGCCTGAAGCGGGAAGTCGCTCACGTCGAGATGGAGCTGGCGCGCCGCGCTCACGCCCGCCCCCTCTTCCGCGACTGCGCCGGCCGCTACCTGGCCCAGAGGCACGAGCGGCGCAGCCTGGCGACGATGCAGGTTCATGTGCGCCTGCTGCTGCCGCACGTCGGTGACCTGGAGCCATACCAGGTGCACGATGCGACGCTCGCGCCCTTCGTCGCCTCGCGCGTGGCCGCTGGCGCAAGCGCCACGACGATCAACCGCAGCCTGGAGATCGTGCGCGCCATCCTCAACCGCGCGGCCCGCTCGTACCGCGATGCCGACGGGACCCCATGTTTGACCGGCGTCCCGCCGCTGATCACGATGCTGCCGGAGTCCAGGCGGGCGCCCTACCCGATCACCTGGGCCGAGCAGGATCGCCTGTTCCCGCGCCTGCCGCCACACCTGCAGCGCATGGCGCTGTTCGCGATCAACACAGGCCTGCGCGACAACAACGTGTGCGGCCTGCAGTGGACCTGGGAGGCCCCGCTGCCCGAACTCGGCCGCAGCGTCTTCGTCGTGCCGTCGGAGGCGTTCAAGGGCAAGCGTGACCATGTCGTGGTCCTCAACGACGCGGCCTGGTCAATCGTGCAGGCTCAGCGTGGCTTGCATCCGATCTGGGTGTTCCCGTTCCGCGGCCATCGCATCGACTCGATGAACAACACCGGCTGGCAGAACGCGCGCCGCGCCGTGGGACTGCGGCAGATGCGCGTGCACGGCTTGCGCCACACCTTCGCCTGCCGGCTGCGCGCCGCAGGCGTGACGGCCGAGGACCGTTCGGCGCTGCTCGGGCACCCCGAGCACTCGATGTCCGGGCACTACGCGAGCGCCGACGCGGGCCGCCTGCTCAGGTTGGCCAATCTCGTGCTGGACCGCCAGGAGTCGTGCACCGTGCTGCGCGTGGCCAATGGCTGGCCGGTCGAGCCGGCGGAGAGCGCCTGTGGATAACGGGTCCCGCAGCGGTCCCGCAGTAACGAAAAGGACTTGGATCTTGCGATCCAAGTCCTTGATAGGTGGCGCGGCTGGCAGGATTCGAACCCACGCTAGCCCGAGCCCAGGACCATGCCGACATTCAGGATCTGAACCTGCACACGGCCGAGCTCGGCGGCGCCGGCGAACCGGCACTGGAACAACTGTGCCGCTCCATCACACGCCGCTGCTGGCCAACCGGGCGTGTGCAATGCAACGCCGCCGAGCAGTAGACCTAAAGCAGAAGACGGCCGAGCGCGACAGCACTGCGCATCGGGTGTGTGCGGGATGCCACAGGCGCGCAAATTGCCCTGTCGGTGCCGCGGGACACCGTGCGCGTGCGGAGGCTGCCATGCGCGTGGCAAGCGAAGGGATTCTGACCGCCTCATCGGGGCGGCTCCCGCGGCGATGCTGCGTGCGGGCTGCGTTGCAGTGTTTGTCTAGATAAGCGGTTGCGGTGGGGGCAGCGACGGCGCATCGCCGCCGAGTTCCATGCCGGCACCCACGCCTGCTCCGGGCTCGACACAGCCGCCCCCAGCACCAGCGCAACTGGTCGTGGGCACGCCGCTATCGATCGACAGCGGCGCGAGCGGCGATCCCTTCAGCCTGCGCGTGGCGCGCAGCGCCAACGGCGGTGGCTTCGCTGTCTGGATGGGCGTCGACGGCAATCTTGGCAAGCTCTGGGCCAACCGCTACCGCGCCGCCACAGCCGCGTGGGGCAGCCCGATCAGCATCTCGAGCAGCGCTGATATCAACGACTTCGACCTCGCGGTCGACCCCAGTGGCAACGCGGTGGTCGTATGGCACGAGAACCCGAGCCTGCCGCCGCCGCCGATCGGCCGGGTGATGAGCGCGCGCTTCGACGCCGGCGCGGGCAAGTGGACCGTCCCGTTGCTGCTGAACGCCAACAGTTATCTCCCGCGCGTGGTCGCCGATACCACCAGCGGCGCAGCGCTCGCCGTGTACGCGGTTCCAAAGGGTGCCAGCCTCACGCTTGAGGTTCGCGGACGCTTCCTCGACCCCGTCAGTGGAACGTGGCTGCCGGAAGCCGAGATCGCGCAAGATCCCGCAGGCATCGTGCAGTACATCGATCCGGTGGCATTGCTGGACGGCACAGGCAACGCGCTCGTGGCCTTCGTCGTCGCAGAGGGCATCGAACGGACGACGGCAGCGGGGAGCAGCTACTACTCACGCAGCAACGGGGGCTGGGGTCTCGGGGCGGTGGTCCCAGGCAGTTTGGTCACCAGTCCCGTCTCCTTCCAAGGCGGTCTAGACAGCGGCCGCATGGAGCTGGCGGCGTCCACCGACGGCAACTTCCTGCTGGCATGGAGTTCCGTCGACTTCAGCGACACGGGTATTGAGGGCTCGTTCAGAGCCGATATCCGCGTCGCCCGGTTCACAAGCCACACCCGCGCGCCATCGCCGCTCCGCGACGTCCCAAGCGGACAGCGGCTGCAGATCCGGCACCCAGGCAAGCCCCGTCTTCGCGTCGGATGACATCGCGCCACCAATAAGGTCTCGTGCGCGCCTGGTGAATTCAGGCGTAGTTGTAGAACCCCTGACGGCTCTTTCGGCCGAGGCGCCCGGCGGCCACCGTCTCTCTCAGCAGAGGTGCCGGCCGGTATTTGGGGTCGCCGAACTCATCGTGAAGTACCTGCATGATCGACAGGAGCGTGTCGAGTCCAATCATGTCGGCGAGGGCCAGGGGGCCGATCGGATGATTGCAGCCGAGGCGCATGCCCGCATCGATATCCTCCGCGGTGGCCAAGCCTTCCTGCAGCACGAAGATGGCTTCGTTGATCATCGGACACAGTACACGATTGACCACGAATCCCGGGCTGTTGCGGACCGTGATCGGCGACTTGCCAATCTTCTTGGCAAAGTCCAGCGTTGTTGCATGGGTTGCATCCGAGGTCTGTACCCCGCGAATCACCTCCATCAAGGCCATGAGCGGCACTGGGTTGAAGAAGTGAATGCCGATAAAGCGCTCGGGCTGGTCAAGGACCGCGCCCAGTTGGGTGATCGAGATCGACGACGTGTTCGTCGCGATCACGGCATCCTTGCCTACGGATCCGCCAACTTGGCGAAGGATCTTCAACTTCAGGTCCAGGTTCTCGGTCGCCGCCTCGACCACCAGATCGGCCATGCGAAGCGCTCCGTAGTCCACACCGGTTGAGATTCGCGCGAGCGCGGCATCACGATCGCTGGCGGTCAGCTTCTCCTTTGCCACCATGCGATCGAGATTGCGCACTATGGCTTCCATACCGCGCTTCAGCGATGCGTCATTGATGTCAAGCATCGTCACGTTGAGGCCGGCTGCCGCACAAACCTGCGCGATTCCGTTGCCCATGGTGCCTGCGCCGATTACGCCGATGGAATTTGGAGAGCTTGTCATTGAACCGATCTTCAGTTAATAGGAAAGCTAGGTCAGCAATGCCTGCGAAAGTTCAGCGGGTCCTGTCCCACTGCTCGTCGACACCGCCGGCCACACGATTCAGGAGTCGCGCCAACACGAACATGAGGTCGGAAAGCCGATTGAGGTACTGCAGCACGGAGGCATTGACAGATTCGTGTTCCGCCAGCGCCACCACAGCACGCTCAGCACGACGGCACACGGTTCGCACCACGTGCGCCTGGGCCGCGGCCAGTGAACCGCCAGGCAAGATGAACTCCTCGAGTCGCGGCAGCCTTGCGTTGGCCAACCGCAGCCAGTCGTCGAGGGCTGCGACGCGGTCTGCCTTCAACAACGTGTAACCGGGGATGCTCAGTTCGCCACCCAAGTCAAGCAAGTCTTGCTGGACAGCTCGCAGCAGCGTGGGGGTTTGCAGATCCTCGTCGCCGTTAAGGCCAATGGCCAGCAACATCCCGACGGCTGAGTTGAGTTCGTCGACGTCGCCCATTGCCATGACACGGGGGTGCCGTCTTGCTCAGACGACTGCCATCGCCCAAACCGGTAGTCCCGCCGTCCCCTGTGCGAGTGACGATGCTTGTGAGTCGCTTTCCCATGGTGTCCCGCAGCAGTGCGTTCGGTTCCGGCCTTCAGCCAGGTACGCCGGCGCGCAAGGCATCTGCGTAGGCGGCGTAGACGGTCGCGATATTCAGGATCGCCGCGCGCTTCGCCTCGTTCATCTGGCCGATGGGCCTAGCAGGGTCGCCTCCCCACACAAGTCCCCCGGACAAGTGCTGACCGGGCTCCGTAATGCAGCCACCAGCAACGAAGGTGTCGTCATCAATCGTGGTGTCACGTGCAATTCGGCTTCCAATGCCGACCAGGCAACGCGCGCCCACGTTGCACTCCAGCAGTTGCACGTTGTGGCCGATGGTTGTTTCATCGCCCAACGCCATCCCTTGGGGTCCCGCGCGAAGCAGCGAGTTGTCCTGCACATTGCAGAGCCTGCCGATGGAAATCGTCGCCACTCGCCCGTCAAGGCGGGATCCAAACCACACGCTTGCGCCGTCTGCCAGTTGCACGCCGCCTGCGAGGTCACACGTACCAGCAACAAACGCGTTCGGAGCCGCTTGCGTGGCATGTGGCTGGCACGTCCAAGTCGCATCGGCAGCCACATTGCTCGCACGCTGCAATTCGGCGCGTGCCAGACGTTCGTGTGCATTCAGCGCCCGCACTAGGACGGCAGGGCGGCCAGCGTACAAGGTACCTGGCTCCAGCTTGCTTCGCGGGTAGACGATGCTGCCCGCCTCGATGACGCTGCCGGCTCCCACCGTCGCGCCGTCGAGAATCACGGCTCCTTTCTCGACGACGACGTCGTCTCCGACGGTACAAGCGTGCACGACTGCATCGGCACCGATACACACGCGGTCCCCGACCAGTGTTGGATAGACCGCATGAGCGATATGAATCGTCGCGGCTCGGCCCATGTGCAGCGCGTCGCCAATGCGCACGTAGTGGCCATCCGCGCGAATGACCGAGCCCGCACCGAGCCATGCATTGACACCAAGCGTCACCCTGCCGACGACCGCGTGGCCAGGCAGCGCCGCCACGGGATTCGCGGCGAGCGCAGGACATGTCCCTTCGTAGGAAATCACGTTGAGTGCGGCGGTCATCTCACGATTCCGAGGGTGCATCACCCGCGCGCCATCGCCGCTCCGCGACGTCCCAGGCGGCCAGCGGCTGCAGATCTGGCACCCAGGCGAGCCCCGTCTTCGCGTCGGATGACATCGCGTCACCACTCACCAGCACATCCAACAGCGCTGGTCGTCCTTCCTTGAGCGCAGCAAGTGCGCGCTCGAGCGCCATCGGAAGATCGGCGGCCCTCTCGACGCGTTCACCGTGCGCGTTGAATGCGCGTGCCATCGCGGCATGGTCCGCCCGTTGCAGGCGCGTGCCGACCACCTGGCCGTGCGTCATCGTCTGGTCGTGCACTTCGATCTGCCAGGCACCGTTGTTGGCCACGACCACCAGCACCGGCACGCCGTGGCGTGCCGCCGTGTCGATCTCCATGGCGTTGAAGCCGAAGGACCCGTCTCCGGTCAAGACCGCCACGGTGCGACCTGGGGCCGCGAGCGCGGCTCCGATCCCAAACGAGGTGCCCACGCCAATGCAACCGAGGGCTCCAGGATCGAGGTAGGTACTGCAGCGAATGCCGACGCGCGCGAAAGCGAGAAAGTCGCCGCCGTCTGCGACGACGACCGCGTCGTCTCCAATGGCGCGCTGGACCTCGGCGATAAGGCGGTTCGGATGCATATACCCGTCGCTGCCGTCATCCGCTGCGGCCGTCGAGCGACTAAGCTTGGCCGACCTCTCGGCGTGACCCGCCCGCAGACGGTCGCGCCACTCCTGGTCGATGGAGGCGGCGAGGCTCGGCCCGGCCGCGGTCAATGTACGCAGTGCGAGGCGGGGTGACGCGAAGATCTCGCCCTCGCCGCGCCGGTTGTCGCGCAGTTCGGTTGCCGTATCGGCGATGCGCAGCCAGCGCGCCGCGGGGAAAACGGCCGGCGAGCCATAGCCAAGCTGAAAGTCGAGCTTGCGGCCGAGGGTGACAACGACGTCCGCCTCGGCCATCGCCGTGCCGCGCATCGCGCTGACGATCGCCGGGTGGTCCTCCGGCAAGAGGCCCTTGCACTCGCCGGTGTCCAGGAACACGGCGCCGGAGGTCTCGAGAAATGCCTCCAGCTCGCCACGCGCTCCGCGGGCGCCGCGACCTCCGATGACGAGCGGGCGGCGCGCCTGGCGAAGCAGCGCCGCTGCCTGCTCGATGGCCGCCGGATCCGGCGGAATCTCGCGGCGCACGTGAGGCCTCACGTGCTCATCCATCTGAAGCACACCTGGCACCTCGGCGCGCAAGACGTCTGTCGGGAAGTCAAGGAAGACGGGGCCGGGCTCGCCGCCAGACTCACCTGCGGCGGCTGCAAATGCCTCGTCGAGGGAGCGCGGCACGTGCGCGGCCTGCCGCACGCTCCGCGCGTAGCGCGTGACCTCACGCAGCATGCGAACGTGGTCGAGGTCTTGCAGCGCGCCGCGGTCGAACTGAGGTTGCGGAGCCACGCCCGACAGCACCAGCACGGGAGCCCTCGCCACATGGGCGTTCGCGATACCGGTCATGGCGTTGGTGACACCTGGGCCGGCAGTCACGAGCGCCACTCCAGGCTTGCCGCTCAACTCGCCGTAGGCATGGGCCATGTACACCGCGGCCCGTTCGTCGCGCACGTCGACAATCCCGATGCCCTCTGCGTCAAGACGCATCCAGATCGGCATGATGTGCCCGCCACACAGGCCGAACACGCGATCGACGCCGCGCGCCTTGAGCGTGCGCGCGATCACGGCCGCAGCGCTGTTCCCGCCGACCGAGCTCGGACGCATACGGGTTGCCTCAGTTTCGCGTCGCCGGTGCGGTCTGCATCGCGGGCACCCGGGCAATCGCCTCCGCGTTGGCGCGGCAATTCACCGTACGGGCCAGCGCCTGCAGGAGATCGGCCAGGCGATTGACATATGGCAGGCGGACAGATGCAGCGCAAGCGTCGTGATCGTCTTCCGCAAGGCCAACGAGTTCCCGCTCGAGGGTTCGACAGGTTGCTCTTGCCTTGAAGCACATTGCAGCGGCCATCACGCCACGCGGCAGCACGACGCCGGCGGCGGCCGGCAAGTCTGCCACCCGCCTGCCAAGCTCCGCTTCGACGCGATGCAGCGAGGTGGAGGTCAGGACAACGCTGCCTGGAGCCGACAGCTCGAAGGCCAGAGCCATGAGATCTTCCTGCGTCTCCGATAGCACGAAGCGTACATCGGATCCACACTCGGACGCGATCGCCATGCCGATGAGGCTGTTCAGTTCATCTACGATCCCGATAGCTTCGATGTACGGGCTGTTCTTCTCGACGCACGTGCCGCCGGCGAGTGTCGTCATACGTTCGTCGCCGTGGTGACCGACACGCCCAATGTTGTCGCTGCCCATACCTTTGCTCCTTAGCGCATCTTTCCAACCTTCAGGCAATCCAGCCCGCCTGCCGCAGGACGCGGTTGAACACCGCGTCCGGGAGCCGTCCAGCGACCTGCTGACAGTAGGCCTCGTACGGCGCGCACCGCACAGCATCGAGCCTGTACAGGGTAGCGGTGCAACGCCAGCTTGTCGTGCCCCTTGCGCATGCTGTGAGCGAGCAGCCGTTCAGCCGCTGCGGCGTCCGATGCTCGACGAACGGCCGATTCGAGTTGGCGAACTTCGGCGCGCGACAGGGGGCTGGATGCCAACATGGGGCAGGGGGTCAGAAAACCGGCGTCTCGCGGTAGGTGCCCCAGATTCCCTTGAGCTTCTCCACGATGTCACCCATCGTTGCGCCGGCCTTCACGAGTTCGATGGTCAGGGGCATCATGTTCTGCGACTCGTCCTTGGCCACGGCCACCAGCTGGTCCAACATCGCCTGCACTTTGGCCTCGTCGCGTTCGGCCCGAACGCGACGCGTACGGGAGATCTGGCGCTCGGCGGTCGTGTTGTCGTACGGGTGGATCTCGATCTTGACATCCTCTTCGTTCTCGACGAATCGGTTCACCCCGATCACCGGCTTCTCGCCGGACTGCTTGCGCAGCGCGGTTTCGTAGGCGAAGTCCGCGATCTGCTTCTGGAACCAGCCCTGCTCGATCAGCTTCACCGCGCCGCCGCGCTTGTCGACCTCGTCGAGGATCTCGAAGATCTTCCTCTCGTAATCGGTGGTCAGCGCTTCCACGTAATAGCTGCCGCCCAGCGGGTCGATCACATCGGCGACGCCGCTCTCCTCGGCGATGATCTGCTGCGTGCGCAACGCCATCTTCATCGCGTCCTCGGTCGGGATCGCGAAGGCCTCGTCGTAGCCGTTGGTGTGCAGCGATTGCGCTCCGCCGAGCACGGCCGACAGCGCCTGCAGCGAGGTGCGGATGACGTTCACCATGTACTGCGGCTTGGTCAACGTCGCTGCTGCCGTCTGACAGTGAAAGCGCAGCCGCATGGACTCCGGGTTCTTCGCGCCGAAGCGTTCCTTCATGATCTTGGCGTAGCAGCGGCGCAGGGCGCGGAACTTCGCCACCTCCTCGAAGAAGTCACCCTGCGAGACGAAGAAGAAGGCCAGGCGTGGTGCGAACTCGTCGACGTGCATGCCGGTCTTGGCCACTTCCTCGACGTAGGTGATCAGGTTCGCGAGCGTGAAAGCCGCCTCCTGCAGAGGCGACGAGCCGGCCTCGCTGACGTGGTAGCCCGAGATGTTGATCGGGTTGTAGCGTTTCAGGTTCTTGGCGCTGTACGTGATGATGTCGCGCACAATGCGCACCGAGGGTGCGATCGGGTAGATGTATTCCTTCTGCGCCATGTACTCCTTCAGGATGTCGGCCTGCACCGTGCCCGACAACTTGTTCAGGTCGTAGCCGCGCTTCTCGCCCAGCGCCACGTACATCGCCAGCAGGATCCAGGCCGTCGGGTTGATGGTCAGCGACACCGATATTTTCTCGAGGTCGATGTCGGCGAGCAGCGCCTCCATGTCGGCCAGGGTGTCGATGGCCACGCCCTCGCGCCCGACCTCGCCGTCACTCATCGGGTGGTCGGAGTCGTATCCCATCAGCGTGGGCATGTCGAAGTCGGTCGAGATGCCGGTCTGACCCTGCTCGATCAGGTACTTGAAGCGCTTGTTGGTGTCCTCGCCGGTGCCGAAGCCCGCGATCTGGCGCATCGTCCAGTTGCGGCTGCGATACATCGTCGGGTACGGGCCACGCGTGAAGGGGTAGCGGCCGGGCAGGCCGATGTCCTCGATCGGGGTGTCGGCGATGTCGGCGGCGGTGTAGGTACGCTTGACCGGGAAGTCTCCGATGGTGTGGAACTGCTCCTTGCGCTCCGGCGCCTTCTTCAGGAATGCAGCGACCTCTTTGGCCTCCCAGTCCATTGTCTGGGCCTGTAGGTTGGCACGTTGTTTACCATCAAGCCAGTTCATTCGAATACTCCTTGCGGATTGTCTTGGAAATGAGCTGCCGTGCGGCCGCGTAGGGGTCGGTCTGGCGACCGCTCAGGGTCTCGGCAAGCGCAGGCGCGAAAGCACTGGCGCCCGCGGTGAAACGTTCGAGCAGCAGCGTCTCTGCCGTCTTCTGCAGGCGGAATTCGGCCACGCGTCGACGGCGCTCCCGACCCAGTTCGGATCCCGTCATGGCCCCGCGGTGCGCCGCGATGCGCCCGAGCAGGTCGTCGATCCCCTGTCCAGTGTAGGAACTGACACCGACGACAGGTACCGCCCACGCCCGCTTCGGCCCGACCATGGTGCCCAGGGTCAGCATCTGCTTCAGGTCGGTCAGCGTCCGATTGGCGTCGTCGCGGTCGCACTTGCTGACCACGTGGATGTCGGCGATTTCCAGAACGCCGGCCTTGATCGCCTGGATGTCGTCGCCGAGGCCGGGTGCGGAGACGACGACCGTCGAGTCGGAGGCGTGTGCCACCTCCACCTCGTCCTGGCCAACGCCCACCGTCTCGAGGATGATGGTGCGGTAACCCGCCACGTCCAGCAGGTCCACCGCATCGAGCGCGGCACGCGCCATGCCGCCCGTGGCACCTCGCGTGGCCATGCTGCGGATGAAGATGCCCGGATCGTTGGCCAGCTCGGTCATGCGGATGCGGTCACCGAGGATCGCACCGCCGGAGTACGGGCTGGACGGATCGATGGCGACGATGCCGACCTTCTCGCCGCGTTCGCGCAGCGCGGCGGCGAGCTTGGCCACCAGAGTCGACTTGCCGCTGCCGGGCACGCCGGTGAGGCCGATCACGTGGGCCGCGCCGGCACGGCGATAGACTTCGGCCAGCGCCGGGCGGGCCTCGGCTAGGCCTGCTTCGGCGCGCGAGATCAACCGGCCCAGTGCCCAGGTCCCGCCTGCCTGAAGCTGTTCCAGCAGGCGCTGTGAAGGGACATAAGTCATTGCGCTCGGCCTTGCTCAGGCACCTTTGCGCAGTTGATCGTTCAACGCCCGGAATACCTCGCGGTCGTCGATGACACGGCGGGCCTTGAAGTCGGTACGAGGGATCGAGTTGGGTGCCACCAATTCAATCTTGGCACGAACACCGAGCACCGTCTGCACGCGATGCGAGGCCTCGGTCCGGAACGCCTGCATCGCCGCTGCACCCGCGCTCTGGATCTGCTCGGTGGGCTCCACCCGCAGAAGGAGTTCGTCCATCGCCGAATCGCGGGTAATCACGATGCGATGCTCGCCGCCGTAGCCTGGCATCTCATTCAGCGCGGCATCGATTTCGCTCGGATAGATATTCTCGCCGCGGATCGTGAACATGTCGTCGATGCGACCGAAGATGCCTTGGGGTAGCCTTGGATAGGTGCGGCCGCACGGGTTCTCTTCGTTGGTCCAGAGCGTCAGGTCGCCCGAAAGCAGGCGGATCATCGGCTGGCTGGTGCGCTCCAGGTGCGTGTACACCGGCGTGCCACGCTGCCCATAGGGCACGCGGCGCATCGTCGCGGGGTCGCAGACCTCGGTGTAGATAACGTCCTGCCAGCACAGCATGCCGTCGTTGCTCTGCTCCGTGCCGGCGACGTTCATAAACGGTGACATCTCGGCCATCGAGCCGCAGTCATAGACCTTGGCGCCGTAGGCCTCCTCGATCCGGTCTTTCACGCCCGGCACTGACGCCCCGGGTTCACCGCTGAAGAACAGGCACTTCAGGCCGAAATCGCGCGGATTCAGTTTCTCTTCGCGCGCGACCTCGGCCAGGTGGATGGCGTAACTAGGTGTGCCATAGAAAGCTGCCGGCTTCATGGTGTCCAGCCACTGCACCAGTCGGGCGCTCATCCCGGGAGCGCCGGCGCCGAACGGGAACGCCTTGGCATGCAGGCGTTCGGCCCCCGCCAACGCACCCCAGCTGCCCATGTAGAGGCTCAGGACTGCCGCGATGCAGACCATGTCGCCCGGGCGGATGCCCATGCCCCACATGATGCGGGCATGCGCATTTGCGATCGCACGCCAATCGGCGCGACCGATCCCGAAGGCCGTGGGACGGCCGGTGGTCCCGCTTGTGCCGTGGACGTGGAAGATCTCCGAGTCGGGCACGCAGACGTAGTCCCCGAAGGGGGGATGTGCCGCCTGCGAGGCCCGCAGATCGGTCTTCTTCACGACCGGCACGCGTTCCTCGAAGTCCTCCAGGGACTTGAGCTGGCTGAGATGGAAGCCGGCCTCTTCCCACTTCTTCCTGTAGAAGGTGGAGCTGTCCCACGCGTAGCGGCACACCTGCTGCAGCCGCTCAAGGATCGCCTTTTCGCGCTCCACCGCCGGCATCGTTTCGCGACGCCGGAACCAGTACCGGCTGTCCGCCGGAGGCAGGTAGTTCTCGTCGTACGCGGTGGGGAACTTCCACTCTTCCATGGCGCTGGTCTCCTTCGGTCCTGCAACATCAGTGCTCAGCGAGCGCCACGTGCAGCCACCAAGCTGCGGATCGAGTCGATGATGGCTTGCGGCGGGGTGTCCTGCAGCAGCACCTGCCGCACTCCCATGTTGCGGATGGCCGCCGCGTCTTCGTCGGGCATGACGCCGCCGGCGATGACGATCAGGTCGCCGGCGCCCCTTTCTTCGAGCAACTTGAAGATCTTCGGAAACACGGTCAGCTGTACGCCGGATAGAAGGCTGACGCCGAGCACGTCGACGTCTTCCTGGATGGCGGTGTTCACCACCTCCTCGGGCGTGCGGTGCAGGCCGGAGTAGATGACGTCCATGCCGGCATCACGCAGTGCGCGGGCGACGACCTTGACGCCCCGGTCATGGCCATCGAGGCCGACCTTGGCGAGCAGAACGCGAATGGGAGCTTGTTCCATGGTGGGCAATCGGTCAGTTGGGTTGTAGCGAGGTGTTAGTGCTGTTCGCGTCGGCGGTCTGCGTACTGGTTCTAGGAATCGCAAGTAAGCACTGAGCCTCCAAGCTCGGGCCCTCTCTCGGGCCGTTCGTCACCGTCCGGCTGCAGGTTGCGCTTGGACCGCCCGCCGACTCCGAGCCGGGACATGCTAAGCAGGTGGCAGCCGTGCCCATCAGACGTCGTCCAGCGGAGTGCCTTCCAGATGCGCGACGTCGGCCCAGGACTTCAGGTGCCACTTGCCGCGCTCGTAGAGAAACTCGTTGAGGCTTCCGTTGACCATCGAGAAGACGCGCGGACCGACATGAGGCAGCTTCTTCGTGTGGCGATACAGGCCATCGACCACACCGCCGTGCGTCACCACCAGGATCCGCTGGCCGGGGCGGCATGCGGCCAGCTCCTCGAGACAGCCGACGCTGCGCGCAAAGCAGGCCTGCGTGCTTTCGCCCCCCGGAATGGCGAACTCGAGGTCCTCGTCTCTGTAGCACCGGTAGACCTCGGGATGAGTGGCCTTGGCCTCGGCGCGCGTCATGCCCTGGAAGATTCCGTAATGGCGTTCGCGCAGCCGCATGTCCGGCACCGGCTCCATCCCGATCTCGGCGGCGATGTACGCAGCCGTCGCCTGTGCTCGCCCCAGGTCGCTGCTGACGAACAGGTCGTACCTAGTCCCGCTCAGCCGCCTGGCGAGGGCTTGCGCTTGTGCGATTCCTTCGGCGGTCAACGGGCTGTCCAGGTGACCCTGGATCCTCCCCTGCCGGTTCCATAGCGTCTCGACATGCCTGACGAGGATGAACTGCGTAGCGCTCATTTCATGATCGACGATGCGGCCCCCCGCAGTCGTGGCTAGCGTGACGTGCCGACCTGGATCCCGGCCGTGGCTTCATAGCCCTTGACCACCGACGTGAAGTTGTCTTCTCCCAGCCCCTGCTCGACGGCGTTGCGATACAGCGAAGCAATCACCGGCGCGAGCCGGACCGCATAGTGCTCCTCCTGCGCGAGGTCGAGGATCAGGTTGATATCCTTCAATGCCAGGCTGGTCTTGAAGCTGGCCCGGTACTCGCCTTCGATCACCTTCTGGAAGCCGGAGATGAAGTGCGCCGAACGCCCGCCCGAGACCGACAGGATGTCGTACAGCCGCTTCGGTTCCATCCCGCACTTCACGCCCAGGACGAAGGCTTCCGCGGCCACGGCCACGTTGCCCAGCGACATCAAGTTGTTGACGAGCTTGACGGTCTTGGCCGTGCCGATGCCTCCGGTCCGGTTGATCTTCTTCGCCAGCACCTGCAGCAGCTCGAGATGCCGGTCGATGAGGTCGTCGGCACCCCCCACCTGGAACACCAGCTCGCCGAGGATCGCCTGCGGTGGCTCGCCCGAAAGCGCGACGTCGAGAATGTCGACTCCGGCGGCAGCGGCGGCCTCCGCGACATGGCGGATGGTGTGCGGATCGATGGTGCTGGTCTCGATCAGCGTGCTGCCGCGCCGCGCCTTCGCGATGAGCCCGCCGCTCCCCACGTACACGTCGCGCACGATCGCCGGATTCGGCAGCGACGTGACGACAACGTCGACCCGCTGCGCGACGGCCGCCGGGCTCGATTCGATCTTCGCGCCCAGCTCCGCCGCCGCCTTCGCAGCCGCCGACGAGACGTCGAAGCCGACGACCCCGATGCCACTATCGAGCAGGCGCCGGCACATTCCGCCGCCGATATTGCCCAAGCCAATCAGTCCGACCTCGTTCATGCATTTCTCCGCAACCGCAGCCTGCCTCTATGGGCGCGCCGCGTGGCCAATCACCAGCACCTGCCGTGCGCGCCTCACGACGGCATGCCGGACCCCCCCGCCTGCGACGCCAAGCGGCCCAGAAGCAGGCGGGTGCCGCCCAGGCCATTCATATCCACCCCGAAGTTCGTGAAGCCGCGCTCGGTGAAGAAGCGCACCACCTTCTCGCTCACTGCCCAGCCGTAGAAGGTGACACCGAACTCGCATGAGTGCCCGGTGCGCGGCAAGGCGGGCATCAGCCGCTCGATCGCTTCGTCCACCTCGTTAGCCGGATCTACCGGCATGAACCCCTCGGCAAGGTACGACTTCCAAGCGTCCTGGGACAGCATCAGGTCGTCGGGGTACCTGTAGATCGCGGCGCAAAGCGAGCGGTAGTCGATCCACAGCATGTCGACATGCTTGGCGATGCGAGGTAGTTCGAGCAGGCTGTGGGCACTGCGGGTCGCCAGGCCGAGCTTGAGCGCCGCGCCGCCCGCTTCCCGACAGGCAGTCCTCAGTGCGACCGCCTCGGCCTCGGTGTTGACGCTGCCAACCATCAGGATCACGTTGTCCGGATAGTTGGCGATCTCCTTGGCACGCACCAGCGCACGGATCTGCGCGCGCAGAAGTTGCGGCGAGCCCAGAGGCAGCCAGATCGCCGGCGAAGGCGCGATGTCGGTGAAGTCGGAGACGGCCTCGCCCGCGACCCCGCTGGACAGATTGGCGATTCGCGCCGCGAAGGGCTTCGGGTGGACGACCTTCATGATCTTGACCAGCGCCTCGGCGATCACGTCCTCCAGGGCAGCCAGCGCGGATGAGTTCGCCGCCGTGGCGCCGCGCTTGTGCGCGGAGACCGCATCGACCAACGTCTCGAATCCTTCGCATGCGGCCAAGGTCTCGTCGACGCGCGTGCCGATGCCGTGTGCGCCGGCGGCGAGGGCCTGGCGCGCCATGTCCGGGGTGGAGACGCGGTGAAAGACTGTGCAGCCACTGATTTCGTCTGCGATCCGCAGGATGCGGCCGATCTGGCTCATCGATTCCGGACTGCGTGCATCGGTCGGCAGCGTCCCCTCAAACACCTCTCCGGTGGCCCCGTCGATGGAAACCGAGCTTCCTTCGCTCAACTCCCGGCCGCTGGCACGGACCACGCGGCGTTCGGTGTCGATGTCGAGCTGCTCGCAGCCGACGATGCACGGCTTGTCGAGCGCGCGCGCCACCACCGCCGCGTGGCTGGTCGCGCCCCCTCGGGCTGTGACGATGGCCTGCGCCGCGAGCATGCCGTGCAGGTCGCGCGGACTCGTGAATACGCGCATCAGCACTACGGGCTTGCCGTCTGCGGCCATCTGCTCGGCGCGATCGGGGTCGAACACGATGCGGCCGCTGACCTGGCCCGGCGACGCTCCTGTGCCGACCGCGACGATCGCTTTGCCTGCGCGCGCGCGTTCGACGGCATCCGGCAGGAACCGGGGCCGCAGAATCTGGCGCAGATGATCGGCGGTCACTCGCTGCAGCACGGTGCCGCGATCGATGACGCCTTCGTCGAACAGGTCGCTGGCGATGCGTATTGCGGCCTCCGCGGTGCGCTTCCCGGCGCGAACCTGCAGCAGGTATAGCACGCCTTCCTGCACGGTGAATTCGATGTCGAGCACGTCGCGGTAGGTCTGCTCCAGCGACCGCGCCAGCGACTCGAGCCGCGCGAGCAGGTCCGGGTGCCGCTGGCCTAGAGCATCCAGCGACTCCGGTGTGTGGGTGCCGGCGACGATGTCTTCGCCCTGGCCGCTCTCGAGGTACTCGCCGAACAACTTCGGCGAGCCGTCGCGCGGGTCCCTGGTGAAGGCCACGCCGGTGCCCGACGGGCTGCCGAGGTTGCCGAAGACCATCTGCTGAACGACGACCGCCGTACCCAGGTCGTGGGCGATCTTGTGGTGCTCGCGGTAGCGCACCGCGCGGCGCGAGTTCCATGACTCGAAGACCGCGACCACCGCCTGCCTGAGCTGGGCCCAAGGGTCGGTCGAAAAGGCACTGCCGGCGGCCGCGCCGACGCTCTCTGCGGCGAGCCGCACCGCAGAGCGCAGCGACTTCTCGTCCTTGACGGAGTCGATGGCCGCGTGGCTCGCGTCGTCGACCAGGACCTCGTCGGTGACGCCCAGAACAATGTCGGCGAACATGCGCGCGAACCTGGCGAAGGTCTGGGCCGCGAAGCGGTAACTGCCGCTGGTCGCCTTCGCCAGCGCGACGGTGGTCTGCTCGTTCATGCCGAGGTTGAGCACCGTGTCCATCATGCCCGGCATGCTCACCGGCGCCCCGGAGCGGACGGAGACAAGCAGCGGCTTGGATCCCTTGCCGAAGGCGCAGCCGGTCCGCGTTTCCAGCTGGTGCACGGCTTGCACGATCTCCTGCCACAGCGCGTCCGACAGCACGCCGTCCTTGCTCGCCCCGCAGGCCCGCGTGGTGATGACGAAGCCCGGCGGCACGGGGAAGCCCGAGGCCGTCATCTCCACAAGCCCCGCGCCCTTGCCGCCGAGCACCGAGGCGTCGAGATGCGTCGCTTCGGCGAAGGGATAGACGAAACGCTCGGCGCTGGCGACGCCGGTCATCGGTCTGAGCCTCATCGGTTGTCTCCGGTAGCGAGTAACTCGCGGATCCGATACTTGATTCGCCGCGCGTGTTGCTCGTCGAGTTCTGTTTGCGGCTGCGGATGCGACCACGCCGGCACGCGCGGATTCGGCTCGTCGTGCTGGCGCGGAATCAGGTGGCAATGGACGTGAGGGTCGGCGTTGCCGAGGATCTCGTAGTTCATCTTGAACGCGCCGACGGCCAGCTTGATGGCCCGTGCGGCCCGGCTCATGTCCTCGGTGAACGCGCCTCGCGCGGCCGCCGACGCCTCGAACAGTTCGGTCGCGTGCTCGCGCAGGGTGAGGACGCAGCGGCCGGGGAAGCGCCGGTCCGAGACGAAGCAAAGCTCGCTCGTTTCGAGGCTGGCGATCGGCTCGCCCAGACTGAACCCGCAGACGGCACAGGCCCACGCCGAGGGCATCACGCCATTTCCCGCGTTGCCAGCGTGGCCGACGGCAGTGGTGCACCGGCCTCGCGCGCCACAGCATCGAGGGCCTCGAGCGTGGTCACGGCCAGCGGCAGCCCGTCCCTCGCGCGCTGCGCCGACAACTCGGCCTCGATCTCGCCGGGCATGCAGATGCGCTGCACGCCCTCGGCTCGCGGCGCATTGCGCAGGGCCGAGGCCAGCTCGCTGGTACGGCGCAGGAACGCCTTGCGGTCGCCGAAGGCGCCCGGATCCAGCGCCTGCACGAAATGGCCGCACTTCCAGGAGTCGTGATGGTCGGCGCCCATCACCAGCGCCGGCGACACCTCGAAGCTGAACAGCGCTCCCGCCAAGGCGCCGCAGACGATCTCGTTGGCGACGATCAGCGCCGAGCCCTTGTGCTGTCCGATGGGCAGCAGGTAGCCCTCGAGTGCGACTTTCGGGTCGGTCGTCGGGTTGCCGTCGGGCCCCACGGCCCAGTCGGCAGGGATCGTGCCGCCACGCTGGGCGGCGAGCCGGATCTTCTCCTTCACGCCGGTGAACGCGGTGTCCACGACGATCGGCGGCCCTTCGAGCGTGGGGAATGCCCACGCGACGGGATCGTTCGACAGCACCGGCTTGCGGCTGCCCCAAACCACCGTGTGAGGTGGTCCGTCGGTCGTGGTGTAGCCGATCATCCCGGCCTCCAGCGCCATCATCGGGTAGAAGGCCGCCGGCCCGAAGTGGTTGCTGTTGCGCACCGCCACCGAACCGCTGCCCTGGTCGGCGGCGATCGCAATGGCCTGCTTCATCGCAAAGCGCGCCGAAAGGAAGCCCAGACCATTGTCGGCATCGACGACGGCCACCGCGCCGCGTCGGTGAGCGACCCGGATGTCCGGCTTCGCATTGAGGTGACCGCGCATGATGCCTCGAACATAGCGCGGCGTGAACTGCACCCCATGCGACTCGACCCCGCGCAAGTCGGCGAAGACGACGACTTCGGCGATCTCGTCGGCGTGCCCGGGCGAGACGCCCACCGCCTCGAAGAGCGAGGCCACCTTCTTCCTCAACTCGCCGCTGTCAACGAGAACCTTCTTGACTGCGGGTGAGCTCATCAGTCTTCCTCTCTCTGTGTGGGTCTGTCGGATGGCCGCACTATGGTCGTGCCGCGCGAGTCTGTCTCTAGCCTGCAGCGAGCAAAGCAAACGGCGCATTTGTCTGCGACCGACATCGAAGCGGGGCTCGCGAAAGCCCGGCCGCGCTACAGGTGGAACCGCCGCCGCGAGTCGTTTTTGGTGGATGTCGCCAACAAGCGGCCGTGCTTTTGTCCGGCGCCGCCAAAGACATCACTTGTGGCGCTGGCTAGACTGCCGCGCAGGGTGTCCGTATGGACCTCTATGGCAAGGAGATCCTCAGATGATTACCAGCGAACGTCAAGCTGCTGCACCTGCCGCCGAACAAGGCGCGTCGTATAGCGGCTACCTGTTGCGCGACCAGCAGATCGCGGCGCCGACGAGCCACGAAATCATGCGCACCGGGCCACGTACCCCGATGGGTGAGTACATGCGTCGGTACTGGCAGCCGGTGTGCTTGTCGCAAGAGCTGACAGATGTCCCGAAGGCTATCCGGATCATGCATGAGGATCTGGTGGCGTTCAGGGATCGCGAAGGCAACGTCGGCGTGCTGCACCGCAAGTGCGCCCACCGCGGGGCTTCGCTCGAATTCGGGATCGTGCAGCAACGCGGCATCCGCTGCTGCTATCACGGCTGGCAGTTCGACGTCGACGGCAAAGTGCTGGAGACGCCGGCCGAACCCGCCGACTCGCGCTTGAAGGACACCGTCTGCCAGGGTGCCTACCCGGCTTTCGAGCGCGACGGCCTGGTGTTCGCTTACATGGGGCCGCTGGATCAGAAGCCGGCGTTTCCCGTCTTTGACGGCTACGTGATGCCGAAGGGAACGCGCCTGGTGCCGTTCTCCAACGTGTTCGACTGCAACTGGCTGCAGGTTTTCGAGAATCTGATCGATCACTACCACACCGCATTGCTGCACAACAACATGACAGTCGCGGGAGTGGACGCCAAGCTCGCCAAAGGCGCGAGCCTGATGGGTGGCTTCGGTGAGATGCCCGTGGTCGACTGGCATCAGACCCACGGCAACAACGGCATGATCTTCACCGCCGGGCGGCGACTGTCGGACGAGAGCGTCTGGATTCGCATTTCGGAGATGGCTTTCCCCAACTGGTGCCAGAATGCCGCGATCGTGGCGGCTGCGCCGCAGCGCCACTCCGGCCCGGCCATGTCCCGCTGGCAGGTGCCCGTCGACGACGAGCACTCGATCGCCTTCGGATGGCGGCACTTCAATGACGAGGTGGACCCAGAGCACAACGGGCGGGAGCAGGATTGCGGCGTGGACAAGATCGACTTCCTGATCGGACAAACCCGGCATCGCAGCTACGACGAGAAGCAGCGGGTTCCGGGCGACTACGAGGCCATCACCAGCCAAGGCGCGCAGGCCCTCCACAGCCTTGAGCATCCCGGCCGCTCGGACGTGGGCGTCTACATGTGCCGCGCACTGCTGCGGGACGCCGTGGCCGGCAAGACGCCGCCGGACCCGGCGCGAGTCAAGGCCGCCGCCAGCCGCGGCGAAACGCTGCCCCGTTACTGCTCCGACACCAGGCTCAACATCCGCCGCCACGCCGACCATGAGAAGGACAGGGAAATCATCCGCAAGGCGGCGCATCAGGTGTTCGCGGCCATGAGGGAATGCGACGAACTGCCGCTCGCGCAGCGCAAGCCGCACATCATGCGGCGCCTCGACGAAATCGAGGCGAACGTCTGACTCGCGACACGGGGGGTCCGTCAGGGGCCTTGGCGGGAAGCGGCATGTATCAGTTGGAGTCCGCCGACAAGTACCCGAAGACGGCGTTGCGGCTGCGGGTGCGGCAGATCACCTACCAGGGAATCGGCATCAATGCCTACGAGTTCGTGCCCGAAGACGGCGGTGAGTTGCCCGAGTTCACTGCCGGAGCGCATATTGACCTGTACTTCCGGGACGGACGCGTCAGGCAGTACTCGCTGTGCAACGATCCGCAGGAGCGGCGGCGCTACCTGATCGCGGTGCTGCGCGAACACAACGGCCGCGGGGGGTCGATCGCCATCCACGAGCGTGTGCACACGCAGCGGCTGGTCGCTGTCGGACGGCCTCGCAACAATTTCCCGCTGGTGGAGACGGCGCCCTACTATCTCTTGCTCGCCGGTGGCATCGGCATCACGCCGCTGAAGGCGATGGTGCACCGGCTCGAGAAACTCGGTGCCGACTACGTGCTGCACTACTGCGCCAAGTCGCGCGCGCACGCTGCGTTCCACGAGGAATTCGAGCCGCTGGTGGCCACGGGGCGCGTGGTCATGCACTACGACGGCGGCCATCCGGCCAACGGACTGGACATCGCCGCGCTGCTGCGCCGCTACGAGCCCGGATGGCAGCTGAACTACTGCGGTCCGCAGGGGTTCATGGCGGCCTGCGCGCGGGCCTGCACGCACTGGCCCGCGGAGGCCGTGCATTGCGAGTACTTTGTCGGCGCTCCGGTGGTTTCCGCCGAGGAGGTCCCGGACGTCGGCAGCGAAGCGCTGGCGCTCGGCTTCCAGCTGAAGATTGCCAGTACGGGTGAAGTGCTGACCGTGCCCAACGACAAGTCGATCGCTCAGGTTCTCGGCGAGCACGGTATCGAAATACCGATGTCCTGCCAAAGCGGGCTGTGCGGGACCTGCAAGGTACGCTACTTCTCCGGAGAGGTCGACCATCGGGACTACGTGCTGAACGCCGAAGCGCGTACGCAGTTCCTGACCACCTGCGTCTCGCGCTCGCACGGTGCACTGCTGGTCCTCGACCTGTGACCGCCTCTACGCGCCACCAGGGCCGGGCTGCGCCCGGCCTGCTCCCCGTGTGGGTCGAGAAGGCCTGGGGCGGCCCGGCGGCTCCCTGAGAGCACGCAACCATGGGCGACAAGGTGGACGTTCCATCACTGCATCCGCAGCGCGCCGACTGGCATCGCCGGCTTCCGCTCGAAGGTGCGGTGAACTTTCGCGACCTGGGCGGCTATCCGGTAGGCGAAGGGCGGCGAACACGCTGGCGCCGCCTGTTCCGCTCGGACTCGCTGGCGGCGCTGACCGGCCGGGATCTCGAACTCGTCGCCGCGCTGGACCTCCATGGCGTGATCGACTTCCGCTTGCCGCACGAACGCGCGAGCCACCCGAACCGGCTGCCGGCCGGTGCCAACCCGAGGATCGCGCAGTTCGGCTTCTGGCCGCACGGTGTGGCGGAAATGCTGGAAGACCTGCGCCAGCTGCGGATCGACGCCGCCGCCATCGAGCGGGCCGTCACCGGGCACTACCGGCTCTATCCGTTGCAGCATTGCGCAGAATTCCGGGGCATGCTCGAAGCGGTGGAGGAGGCAGGAGGGCGGCCGATGCTGATCCACTGCGTGAGCGGAAAGGACCGCACGGGTTTCGGCGCGGCCGTCATCCTGATGGCAATCGGCGCGCCAAAATCGGTGATCGTCGAAGACTACCTGCTGACGAATGCCTATCGCCGCGACATCGGGCACCTGATGCCGCCGGGAACCCCGGCCTCTGTGGCAGAAGTGTTCACGGCCGCCAGGCCAGGCTATATCGAGGCCGCCTTCGAATCGATCGAATCCGCCTTTGGTGACGTCGACAACTTCCTGGCGCGCGGTCTGGGCTTCGACGAGGAGCGCCGCCGCAAGCTGCGCGACCAGCTCACCGAGCCGGCTTCCGAACCCTCGGCAGCGTGACCGGCGGGGTCGCGGTCTTCAGCCCTCGGCGCCGTCGCTGTCCGCCAAGCGCGTCGCGAAGTCGCGCATCAGCAGCGCGAGGTCGACCGACATCCGTTCGCGGTGCCGGCGCAGGTCAACGCCGGTCAACTCCTCGAACTGCGCCAGGCGGTAGCGGACCGTCTTATCGTGGACGAACAGCTGTTGCGCGGTGAGCTTCAGCGAGCAGTCGTTGTCCAGATAGGCCCGGATCGTCTTGGCCAGGACGCCGTGGTGGGCAGAGTCGTACTTGAGCATCGGGCCCAGGATGCGGTTGATGAACTTGCGCAGATCCCGCCCGTCGGCGATTTCACTGCCTTGCAGCAGCAGCGTCAGCACGCCCAGGTGTTCGTGGATCACCACCGGGTTCTTCGGCGTCCCCAGCTTCGCGACCGCAAGCGTTGCGCACCGGGCCTCGTGGTTCGCGCTCGGCAGTTGCGACGGTGATTCGCTGGGGGCGCTGACGCCCCAGAAGGTCCTCACCCCGTCCTTCGCCAGGATCTCCTCGTGTAGCGACTTGAGCACCCGGGTTGCGCGAGCGGCGTCCAGCGCGGATATGATGGCCACCACCAGGTCACCGCGCGAGGCAATCAGCTTTAGCGACACGGTGCTGAGCGCGTGCTCGCTGGCTTCGAGCACGGCACGCTGCTTGCGCTCGATCGTGTCCATGTTCCAGCCTTCGCCGCGCGCGGTTTCGGCCAGCCCGTCAATCGTGCCGTGGACGACTCGGTGTGGCCCCTGCAGGTCGATGTGGAAGTCCATCAGCCGATCGAGCGCTGACTGCCTGACCGGCGGCGTGCCTTCGAGCAGGTCCCACATCAACGCACTGAGCGCGGACGCGCGGGCCTGGCTGGCCGAGCGCTGTTCGAGACAATAGAGCGCGCTGGCGACGGCCGCCTGACGAATCGCGACTTCCTGGATGTCGCCGGGCTCGGTCGGCGAAAGCGCGCTGACCCAGCCGATCCGGTTGCCGCCGGCGACGATCGGCCGCAGCGAAAGCCAAGCATCCTGCCAGCGTGCGGTCGCGGTCGTGCTGTTGGCGTGCCCGGGCAACTGCAGGCTGGCAGTCTCGGCCCGGGCCAGCCAGGCGGCGTCCGCGACACTCGTGGGATATGCCGCCATGACCCCGAAATCGGTGCCCAGGATCGCGACCTCCACCGCCGCATGGCGGGCCACGATCCGGGCAATCGCGGTCACGCCACCGCCTACGAGCAATGCCCCGATCAGGTCGTCCTGGAGCTGGGCAGACAGCTGCACGAACTCGTTTTGCCGGCGCAGGTTCTCGTTGGTTTGCGTCAGCTGCCCCATGGCGGCCTTCTGGCTCTCGTAGAGCTGGGCGTTCTGGATCGCGATTGTCGTGAGATTGGCGAGCGCGACCAGACGCTGGACGTCCTGGTCGGTGAACGGCACGTTGCGCCGGCGCCAGACTTCGAGCACGCCGATCACCTCTCCGCGGGCATGCAGCGGCGCGCCCACGGCGCAGCGGATATGCTCGTCGCGCGCGAGCCAGAAGAAGTCGCGGTTGAGCTGTTCGCTGCCGAGGTAGTCGTCGACCCTGCATGGGAGCGCGGTATCGAGGACGCGGCCGGCTAGCCCCTGTCCTCGCTTCATCCTGAGCCGGTCGATATTCAAGGTGTCGTTGCCGACGCAGCTGCGCATGACGAGCTCGTCGCCGTCGCGCAGGAACACCCCGCCGATGTCCGCGCCGAGAAGCCGGGTCGTCTCGCGCGTGATCGAGAACACGACCTCGTCCAGCTCGCCCGCGGACAGGATGCGCTTGGCGATCTGCTGCAGGCTGCCGATCTCGTTCATCGCGTCGCGCGTGACCCGGTTCTGCGTTGCCGCCGTGAGTGCCAGGTCGAAGCCGATCGCGAGCGAGCGCAGCATGACGGCGCGGTCTGCCTCGATGACCTGGCGATCGGTCAGGACGCCTACGTCCGGCTTCACGGAGATGAAGGCGCCGACCCCGGGCAGGACGACGATGTCGCGCGACATCGGGACCGTTGCCGGAACTTCGGCCGCTCGGTCGCCCAGCCGGGAAGCACGGCTGCCGACACAGCACCAGCCCATGCCGGAACGTTCGACGACGATCGCATCGTGCCCTCCGAGAACCGCGGCGAAGCGCTCGGCCGCAATCTCCTTCACGCCTTGCTCGGATGCGAGCGCGGCGTCGGCCATCGCGCGCAGCGCCTCGCCGAGCCCCCCGACCGCGTCGACGGCCGGCGCGGGGTCGCCTGCCGCCGACGGCTGTGAGACGACGACCAGGTGTCCGCTGCGCTTCGCCTTGTGCATCGCATCCCCCACACTAGCGGACAGGAGGCCGCTCCAGGATGGCCTCGATCTCCTCGTGTGGGCGCGCAATCAAATGCACGGCGCGTACCTTGCCCACGCTACGCGCAGCGACAGCACCGGCCTCGATGGCCGCCTGCACCGCCCCCACCTCGCCGCGGACGATCACGGTGATGATGCCGCCGCCCGGCTGCTGCGCCGTCTGCAGAGTCACGTTCGCCGCTTTGACCATCGCATCGGCGGCGTGCATGCCGGCCGCCTTGCCAATCGTCTCGACGAATCCCAAGGCAGTTCCGTGCAAGCCGTCACTCATGATGCTGCCCTCCACGACGCGCTGCGCACCGTGCCATTGTAGGCAAGGCACCCCTGAGGCGCCACCGCCGAATGGCAGTCCAGCGGCACTTCCGGCGCGGGCCTGGTCATGTCGTGTCGCGTGGCTTGGCAAGCACGGTAAGGATGTCCTCGTGAAACTCGAACCAGACGTTGTGGACCGAGTCGACGATCGGATTGCAGACGTAGTCGCGCTCGCCTTCGTCGACGCGCTCCGTGCTGCGCTCGAGCCGGCTGACGTAGCTCGCATAGCGCGGGATGAACGGCACGAGCCGCGCGATGTCCTTGGCGAGCCGTTCGGCGGCTTGCATGACGCGCCGTTCGCTGCGATCCGCCCCGCCGCTTTCCTGCCACTCGGTGACCGCGGCGACGAAGCGCGTGTTGAGCGACTCGAAGCCTTGGTACCAATCGCTCAACGCGGGGTTGGAGCGGAGGTCCGAATAAGCCTCGTCGTAATGCCGCTTGACCTCGGTGATGCCGTCGTCGAGCACCATCACGCCGTCCGGTCCCATGTCCATGAGCCAACCCTGTTCGGTGGCCGCCGCGAGGCAGCGCGCCACGTCATCGGACGACACGCCGGTCATCTCGGCGATCTGCGGCGCACCCACCACTTTCTTCAGGTAGACCGCGTTGAGAACGAGGAAGTTTGGTTCGGCAAGCATCATCAACCGATGGCCCAGGCAGCGCGACCGGGCCATCTCTCCTCTGAAAAAACAGGCGGCGGCGGTTCGCGCCCGGAAGTGCCGCGCAAGCCGTTCCGCCGGACTGTGTTGACACCTACCCGAGCGTCGACCCGGGCGACTGGTCCACGGGCGGCTGGTTCGCACCCGTTTTCACTTCCAGCTTCGCATAGACGCGACCCAGCTTTCCGTCGCACTCCATGAGCAAAGGCGTGCCGTCCGGGATGGATTGCACGCCCTCCAACTGAAGCGTCATGATGATCGGCACGCGAAAGTTTCGCCCCACGATGCCGAGGTGAGACTCCGGTGTCCCGGCGTACGTGATGATGCCGGCCGGCTTCTTGTAGAGCAGCGGTGCGACGAACGTGGTTGTCCCGCCAGGCGTGACCACCATGGTCTCCTTGATCTTCTGTGCGTTGGACATCAACCCGATCATCTGCTTCGGCTCGGTCACGTTCAGCGCGACGCCTTTGTGCCTGCCGACCGGCACCACGTTGTAGCCCTGACCGATGTAGCGATAGCCATCGATCTCCGTTTCGTTACCCATCTTTGGATCTCCTTGTGAGCTAAATTTCCATCTTGTCCAAGCCGCTTTCCTCCGGCGACAGGAACAGCCACGGGATCGCTGGTTCCTGAGGCGGGTAGAGGAAGATCACTTCCTTCAGGCGCGCCGGGAAGTCGTCCCTCCTGAGGGTCGTCCACTCCCAGTCGTCCCACTTGACCTTCGCAGGCTCCTTGCGCAGTTCGTCGATGTCCAGCGCCGCCAACTCCTCGGCGGTGTAATGCGGCGGGAAGTTGCCTTTGTAGTAGTCCACGTAGGCCAGGAACTCGTCGCCTTTCGACTCGATGCAGACGATGACGCACTGCCCGTAGAAGCCGGCGTTGGCGCGGATGAAGTACTTCGTTTCCTTGTTCAGCCAGGACTCGAATTCGTCTGCCGTCTCGATCTTCGTGTCCAGCGCCCACTCCTCATGGGACCAGCTGAAGCGCTTGTCGCCCTCTTTCTTCACCTTGATGTTGGCCATTTGCTGTCCTTTCCAGTCGGCGAATCGCCGGCTTCAGTTTCTGATCTCGTACCTGCCGAACTTGGTTCCCCTGCAGCGGAACCCTGGCAGTTGCGGCGGCGGGGCTCCCAGCCCGGCCGTCGCATTGCGCTGGACTTCGCCGGCCTTGGTGTAGCCCTTCAGGAGGTACTCCATGCTTCTCAGATCCATGTCCCAGAAGCCCATGTCCGCCGCCTCGGCTTCGAGGTCATGCGCGCGCACGTAGGGCAGCGAGGCCGCGACATAGACCCAGTTGCCTTCCAGGATCTTGTCGAACTTGGGCTTCATCGCCAGGTAGGTGTACATCCGCTCCACTGCGGTCTCGACCTTCTGGATGTGCGTTTCCAGTTCGCTCAGAGGTATGCGGGTCGACTTGCCGCGCGGGAAGTCCTCGTCGCGCATGTAGACCGCCGCCTCGATCAGGGCCTGATCCTCATAGTCGTTGGGGTCACAGAAGAGCGTGCCGGTGTTGTAGACGGAGAACATCTTCAGCTTGCCGCTCTTGCGGTCGCGCATCATCTTCTTCTTGTCGTAGGTCAGCACCAGCGAGTAGGAGAACGGCAGGTCGCCGACGACGAAGGTCCACGGGAACGACTTCTCGTTGACGAAGCAGTCTCTGACGATCATCAAGCGGTCGCCCAAGTCGTACGGGCCGGTGTCGCCCAGGCCGAGGCGGCAGTCGTAGTGATCGAGGAAGCCCATCAACTGAACCAGCGAATTGAAGCGGCCCACGGTGGCCCGAAGATCCGGATCGCGCAGCGGCTCCACCTTCTTGCCAAGGTCCTCGACCACGTCTTGGTCGAGCACCTGCAAGGCGTAGCCCACGTCCATGACCGCGGGCTTCTTCTGCCGCATGTAGCCTTCGAAAACGGTTCGCCAGAAGCTGTAGATGATGCGCAGGTTGTCGAGGTAGTCGTTCGGCCCGATGAGGCCCCCGTCGATCAGGAACAATCGGCCGAAAAGCGCGATGCCGGCTCCCCACTGGATATTGCAGGGGGTGATGGTCTTGATGCCGAACTCTCGATGGCCCGAGCTGCAGGTCGCCCGGATGCCCTCCATGCCGACCTTCTCGCCCAGCCACATGTACAACCACGGGTGCTGCAAGAAGGTGGTCTGGAATGACAGCATCTCGTATTCGGCGCGCGGAATCAGCGGATTCACGCCCTCCGTGCCCCGTCTGGCGAGCAGGTCGGCCACATACCAGGAGTTGTGCTTCGCCCACTTGACGGTCTCTTCAAGGGGCATCAGTTCAAGACCCTTCATCTGCGATTCTCCTTAGAGGGTACTCGGCTTTCACTGTCCCGGGGGTGGCCGGCAGCCGCGATCGGCCACCCCTCTTGCCTAGCGGCGTGCGCACCTCATGGCCGACTGCGCACGACACGGCGCAATGCACCCAACAGCTCGGCATCCGCCCCGCTGGCCAGCCGCGGCTGCGGCAGGCGCACGGCGGCCGTCGCGTACGCGCGCCGGTGCTGCAGCCGCTGGTCGCGGCGCAGGCGGCCGGCTGCCTGCAGGTCGGGCGGTGCGGCCGCCGGCGGCGTGGCGCGTGGCGCCGCGGCGTCGGCCGTGCTGCCGCATGCCGCGCCGTCACGGTCCTCGGGACGCAGCCATGCGATGAGCTCCTGCGGCCACAGTGCCACCTTCTTCGCGCCAGCGTCGAGCAGCTGGCGCTCGCTGTGCATGCCCCAGACAACGCCGACCGCGACGATGCCGACTTCTTTGGCCTCGGCGACGTCGCCAGCGGTGTCGGTGACGAGCACGCAGTCGGACGACTCGAGCGCGTCCTCGTCGGTCGATTCCTCGCGGTACGCCGGGCTGCAGCAGCGCTGCGCGGCGTAGCGATAGTCGCCGAGGAAGCGGCGCATCGACTCGGACTTCTTCGGCTGGACCTCGCCCGAGAACACGTGCGAGAAGCAGGTCGCGATGCCGGCGTCGACGAGGATGCGCCGTATGGCCTCGATGCCGTTGGTCGACAGCACCGCCAACGTGCAACGCGGCGCCAAGGCGCGGACCACGTCGGCCATGCCGGGAATCATCGCCGGCCGGTAGCGCGTGCGCAGCAGATCCATGAAGTGGCGCTTGACCGCCTCGAACCGGCCGCTATCGGGGCACATGCGCGCCAACGACTCGAAGAAGTTGCCCTCGAAGATCTTGAAGAACGCCTCGCGCGTGTCGATGCCCAGGGCAAACTCGTGGTTCGTCTCGGCAAACAGCTCCCACGATGCGGCCCGCGTGTCCACCAGGGTGCCGTCCATGTCGAACAGAATGGCGCGAGGCATGACTGCGGCGACGCTCAAAGCGGCTTGGACGGCCGCAGGGTCGCAAAAGCGCTGTTCAGCGCGTTCAGCACCGGCAGCTCGATGAAGTCCATGACCTCACCGTAGCCGCGCTGAGTGCCGCAGGTCCATTCGCTGAGCGTGTTGAAGCCGATGCTGTTGGGCACGTAGACCCACGGCATGGTGGTCAGCGTGCGCCCGTTCATTTCCCACACGCGGTCTGCGCTGTCGGTGAGCCGCAGCGCGATGGTCTCGGGATAACGCTCCTGCTTGCGCACCGTCTGCCCGACCCCGGCCTTCAGACCGAACACCTTGCCGCGCTCCAGCACGTAACCGTGCGCCAGCCACAGCTCGCGCCCGTTGTCGCGCGCCGGGTCGAAGCCCAGGATCGCGTGAATCGCCAAGTCACTTGAGAAGTGGCCGTGCAGCCAACTCATCGCCGGGGCGCCGCGCTCGGGCCGTGGACCCCAGCTGTGGTCCATCGTCGACACGCAATCGATCGGCACCTTGCGCCCGCGGAGGGTGACGCTGCCGGTGAACACGCCGGTCTGGTCGAAGTGCCCGTTGTAGGCCGTGCCCCAGGCAAACTTGCCTTCGTGCGAGGCCGAGGCGCACATCGGGTCCATTGCTGGGTCGTGAATGTCGAAGCCCGGCATTAGCGCCTCGTAGCGTACGTCGATGCGGGTTTCGTGCCCGTCGTCATAGTGGATCCGCCAGACGCGGTTGGGCTCGAGGCAGCGCACGTGCAGGCTGTTGCTCAGCGCATAGTCCCGCAGGTTGCGCGGTTGCGGGATCGGGATGGCCGAACGCATGTCGCAGTAGTCGGCCTCCCAGTGCGTCACCGTGCGCCGGGAGTTGATGCAGATCGACGACGTTACCGTTCCGAGATTGGTGCGAAACAGTGCGTAGACGCCGACGTTCAGATGTTCCTCGGCGTTGTAGAAGCCGAAGTAGTTGGTCTCGGCCCAGGTCGGGTGGGCCGGGTCGGGCGGGTGGAACTCGGCGTCTGCGTCGCGAATCACGCTTGTCTCCTGCACTCCGCTGCACCGGCGGGCGCTTTACGAAGACTCTAGGGAGCGCCGAATTTGGTGTCTATGGCAGCGGCGGACAAATCGGGGCGGTACGGGCTGTCCGGCCCGGCCAATGACTTCGCCGTTCGTGGGGCATACCCTAGCGTCGTCAAGAAGTGAAAACGGAGACAACGTTCTTGAAGCTCGCACAGGTACGGGGTACCGTCGTCGCGTCGGTCAAGGCCCGGGGCCTGGCCGCGCACAAGCTGCTGCTGCTGCAGCCGGTCGAGGCTTCGGATCCGCTCGGCGAGTTCGCGTCGAAAGATGCTGAACCGCTACAGATGTATGTCGCCGTTGACTTTGCCGGAGCCGGAGTCGGCGAAGTAGTGCTGGTCGTGCACGGCAGCGCTGCGCGGGTCGAGCGCGAGGGCCAGTCGGTGCCGACCGACGCCGCCGTCGTCGCCATAGTCGATTCGGTGCAGCTCGATGGCCGAACCACTTTCGTCAAACCCTGAAGACGCTGCGCGTCGCCGCATGAGGAGCTGACATGGCCACTTCCACCGCCCCCAACTCGCCCGGCGACGGCCCGCGCGGCGCGCTCGGCTTGATCGAGACCAAGGGCCTGGTCGGAGCGATCGAGGCGGCCGACGCCATGGTCAAGGCGGCCAACGTGCGGCTGGTCGGCCGCGAGCAGATCGGCGGCGGGCTGGTCACGGTGATGGTGCGGGGCGACGTCGGCGCGGTGAAGGCCGCCACCGACGCGGGAGCGGCGGCAGCCGGCAAGATCGGCGAGATCGTGTCGGTGCACGTCATCCCGCGCCCGCACGAAGAAGTCGAGGCGATCCTTCCCAAGCCGCGTTGAAGCCGCGCGCGACACGCCTGCGCGAGCGTGAGCGATGAACGGCCCCACGCAGCTCGACGCGGAGCTCCTCGCCATCGGCGAGGCGCGCTCCAAGGCGCGATCGGCGCGAGCCGCGTTCGACGCCTTCCAGGGCGTCACGCAGGAGCAGGCCGACGCGCTCGTGCGCACCATGGCCGCGGCAACCGAGGCGGCCGCCGCGGAGCTGGCGCGCCTGGCCGTCGACGAGACCGGCTACGGCGTGTACGAGGACAAGATCCTCAAGAACCTCTACAACGCAAAGTTCGTCGCCCATGCGATGCTGCAGATGCGCACGCTCGGGGTCTTGTGGGTCGATGAGCCGAACCGGGTCACCGCGATCGGTGCACCGATGGGTGTGATCGCCGGCATCATTCCGGTGACCAACCCGACTTCGACCACGATCTTCAAATGCCTCGCGGCGGTCAAGTCCGGCAACGCCATCGTGTGTGCGCCACATCCCCGTGCGGCGAAGTGCTGCGTTCGCACGGTGGCAATCATGTCCGCGGCGGCCGAACGGGCTGGCGCGCCGCGCGGTTTGCTTGACTGCCTGACAGGTGGGCAGCTATCCGCAACCCGCGAGCTGATGGCGCATCGCGACGTGGCGCTGGTCATGGCCACTGGCGGCGCCGGAATGGTTCGGGCCGCCTACTCGAGCGGCAAACCGACACTGGCCGTAGGGGCTGGCAATGTGCCTGTGTACATCCATCGCTCCGTCGCAGATGTTGGTGAGGCGGCGCTTATGGTTGTCACTTCGAAGGCCTTCGACAACGGTACCGCGTGCGTCGCCGAGCAGACGGTGGTGCTCGACGAGCCAATCGCCGATGCAGCCTTGAAAGCCTTCGAAGAACATGGCACGGTGTTTCTCAACGCTGATCAGCAGGCGAAGCTGGCGGAACTGGTCTTCGAGGGAAGAAGTGGCGCTCTCAATCCCGAGGCGGTGGGTCAATCTGCAGGCGAGCTGGCGAAGCGCATCGGCGTGCGGGTGCCAGCGTCGACGAAAGTGCTGGGCGCGCTGCTCACCGAAGTCGGCCCTCGTGCGCCGCTGTCGGCGGAAATCCTCGGGCCGGTGCTGTCGTTCTACCGCGCCGCCGACCTTGAAGCGGCCTACGCCCGCTGCGGGCAGGTATTGGCGTTTGGGGGTGCCGGTCACACGCTAGGTATTCACGGCCGTGACGAAGCGATGATCGCGCGACTATCGTCCCTACCAGCGTCGCGCATCATCGTCAATACGCCGAGCCTCCTCGGTGGGATGGGTTTTAGTGCGGGCACCGACCCGAGCTTCATGCTCGGCACCGGTACCTGGAGTGGCTCGATCGTATCGGACAACGTGACCCCGATGCACCTGATCAACATCAAGCGTGTTGCCCACGAGAACCGTCCGTGGCGTGACCTCTACTCGCCGACCATGGGGCTTTGATGCTAATGCGTGCCGCTTCGCGCGTCGATGCGTTCCTAGAGCGCGCCGCGGCATGTTTGCGAGCTCCCATGCCGGATCGCACCGGGACCTTGCGCTTCGGCGTGGACCTGGGCACAGCGACGATCGTGATCGCGGCGGTCGACGATGACGACATGCCAGTGTGGTGGGATTTCGTTCGCGAGAGCGCTGTGCGAGACGGTGTTGTGGTCGACTTCCAGGGGGCGGTAAAGGCAGTGGCGCACCTCAAGCGGAGTGCCGAAGCCGCCCTGGCTCGATCGATCGACGAGGCTGCTACTGCCTATCCACCAGCCGTGCCACTGGCCGATTGCCGCGCCTGCGCGCACGTCCTGCAACAAGCTGGCATCGAGTGCCGCCGTTTGGTCGACGAGGTAAGCGCGGCGAACGCCTTGCTTGCCGTTGCCGACGGGGCAGTGGTCGACGTGGGCGGCGGCTCGACCGGAGTTGGCGTGTTTGCCGACGGCAAACTCCTCAGCCTGAGTGACCGTGCGGGCGGCGGTCATCATCTGGACCTGATCGTCGCAGGTCGACTGCGCCTTCCTGTAGAGCAGGCCGAGGCACACAAACGCTCGCACGGCGCTGAATTGCTCGACATCGTGCGCCCCGGAATCGAGCGAATCGCCGAGTCGATTCGCCAGCAATGCGGAAACAGGAGTCCAGGCGTTGTGCACCTGGCCGGCGGTGCCCTTCGCATCCCAGGCGCCGACGCAGTGGTAGAGCACTACCTCGGCTGGGAAACCAGAAGCTATCCGCACTCTGACCTCATCACACCGTTTGGCATCGCCAATAGCTGACTACGCAAATGGAATTTCAGCTACGTACCTACGCGTTCATTGATCGCATGCAACCTCAGGCTGCGGCGCACGTCGCCGCAACCTGTCAGGGAGACGTGCCAGTAGCAGGGATGGCCGAGCTGTACATAGAGGTGGCACCCGGCAACGAAATCTTCCGCTGTGCGGACGTGGCGCTTAAGGCAGCGGACGTGCGGCCCGCACTTCAGGTTGTGGAGCGCGAGTTTGGACTTCTCGAGATTCACTCGAGGAACCAAGCCGAAGTAGTCGCGGCGGGGCGGGCGGTGCTTGAACACCTACACCTCGGCGAGGAGGATCGTGTCAAGCCCAAACTAGCTTCATCGATGTTCGTCACCAACGTCAACCCGTACCAGGCACAGCTCATCAACAAGTGGCGCAAGGGCAACCTGCTGATCCCCGGTCGTAGCCTCTACGTCCTGGAGGTTGCACCGGCCGCATACGTGGCACTGGCGGCGAATGAGGCCGAGAAAGCTGCCGACATCAGCATCGTAGAAGTTCGCGCACTCGGCCGCTTCGGGCGCCTGTTCATATCCGGCACTGAGAGCGACGTCCAGGCAGCGGCGAGCGCCGCCACGGAGGCACTAAACGCGCTGGAAGGCAAGGCGTGACTTCGCGCTGGGCGCAGGTAGAGCGATGACGAAGATCTACACGGCCGAAGAGGTGGCCAATGCCCCAGGCAAGCGCCTGGTGCTTGCGAGAGGCGACCGGCTTACGCCGCTCGCGCGCGATCGTGCAAAGGAGTTGGGCGTTGAACTCGTGGTTGGAGATGCTTCGGTACCTGCTCAGGCGCTGGCGGCGAAGAAGCCTGTGCCTGCGCCACCTGCGCAGGGTGTCGCCGCATTACCGTCTGTCCGGGGACCAGGAATAGCAGGGCCAGAGCTCGGGCTGCCGCCGTCGGGGGCCTTGTATCGACGCAATGCGCTGGGTCCCTCGCGCCACGCCGCCGTTCCGCGGCGTGGCGGCAGGCCGAAGGGAGCCGTCGTCGGCGCTGGCCACGTCGGGGCGATGACGGCACTGAGGCTCGCCGAAAGCGATCTTTTCGAAGATCTGGTGCTGATCGACGTTGTGTCCGGACTCGCGGCCGGGCTAGCACTCGACATCTCGCACAGCGCTGCCCTGAACGGCTTCTCTACACGCATCGCTGGTGGCGACGATCTAGCGCTGCTGGACCGTGCCGACTATGTCGTCGTCACTGCTGGCAAACCGAGGCAACCCGGCATGAGTCGCACCGATCTGACCGCCGTCAACGCGGCAATCGTCGGATCGATCTGTGACGCCATTCGGGTGCGCGCGAGCGATTCGACTGTGGTGGTGGTGACGAATCCGTTGGAGGAAATGACACATATCGCCGCGGCGCGAACGGGATTTCCCGATGCACGGGTGATCGGCATGGCTGGCGTACTCGATTCGGCGCGCTTCTGCTCACTAGTCGGTCTGACCGGCCGCGCGACGCCACAGGAGGTGCGCGCGTTGGCGCTCGGCAGTCACGGGCACGAGATGGTGATCCCCCTGAGTCAGGCGTTCGTCGGCGATCGACCGCTCGAGTCACTGCTCGATGCGAGCACCTTGCGCGCCATTGTTGAGCGCACGCGCGATTCCGGCGGCGAGGTAGTCAAACTGCTGCAGAGCGGAAGCGCCTATTTTTCACCGGCTGAGTCGGCGGCCATGATGGTGCGCGCCATGGTGTGGGATGATCGCACCATGATCGCTGCCTGTGTGCGCTCATACGGCGCCTACGGCACGCGCGATACCCGGGTTGGGCTCCCTGTACGCCTAGGCCAACGCGGTGTCTCCGAGATAGTTGAACTGCCGCTGCGCCCCGATGAGCGTCAAGCGCTTCAGGAAGCGGCTGGGCGTATTGCCGCACGCATCGACGAATTGGGAAAGCTTGCCACAGCCTAGTTGTTGATGCTCGGCGGCGCAGGACGAGCTTGTATGCGTATCGTCGTCGCGTTCACCGACTCGACGTCAAGCTTTCTTGTTCAGACCGTACGATCCCAAGTAGATGACGTAGACCAGCATCACGTAGATCATCAGGTCAATCCACGTTAGCGGATCTCCTCCAAAGCCGGGGGCGATCTCCTTTTCGTTCAAGACGCTGACCGCGAACCAGCGCGTATACACCAGGAAGGTGACCAGAGCCAGCCCGAAGGTGACGATCAATCGGATCACCCGGTTTGCGATCGCGCCGAGGTTGGTCGGATGGTTGCCTACGACGTTCGCCCAGAAAATCAACCAGAAAGACACGCACACCCCAAGGTGCGCGGGCCAAATGTCGATCGCAGCCCCAAGAGCCGCTTGCGCCTCCTTGGGCACCAGGACACCCTTAAGCAGTGCCAGGAAGCCGAAGTAGATCCCCGTCCCAATGATGAAGTTGCCAATCAGCGCGGCGATCGCGGTCTTGGCGCGAGATCCGAATGCGCTCCATGGCCAGTTGTCGAGGATCAGGAAAGTCGTAAGCCACGACACGATTGCGCTATAGAACCATCCGATCACGACCGTCAGCGGAAGAATTGTCTAATTGTCTTGTCGGGGGACGTCCAGCTCGCCAGACTCGGGTAGATCAGCAGGATGTACCCAAAAAATGTGAGCACGAAGCCAAGCAAGAGTCCGCCGATACCTACCCAGGGCTGCTTCAAGCCTAGGTCGACCCACGGCCAGTGCCCCATGCTCGTACCTAGGATGCCCCAGGTGTAGAAGCCGATGAGTACGATCATCGTCGTCGCGGTGTAGCCTCCTTTGCCGATATCGAAGGCAGGGTCCATTGACCCGTACCCGTGAAGCAGCACACTGGGGACCACCACTGCAAAGACTGTGGTGAGCAGGATCCAGACAACGCCACCAAACGGCTGAGGGAGTTGTCCCAGTCCCCAGAGCTGCCCCAGAAAGCCGAAGAACACAACGAACAGAATCGACCAAGAAAGGACCACCCCGAAAGGCTGGGGATAAGTTTTCCATACCGCTCGGGATGGGTCGGCGAAGATCGCCCAAATCAAGTAACTGCCCCCCGCGATGATCAACAGACTCATCAGCGAGAACATCGTCGGGCCAAGTCTCAGCCCAAAGGGCTTTTTCTCTAGCGTTTCCATTGGGTTTCCCTCCTCGTAGGTCGCGCGATGCCGCGCGCACCAGTGCGCACATGCATCAATAGCTTGATCCGGTACTCAGATGAGCCCCGGACCGAGTTCCGCGATACGCGCTGCAGAAGCCGCTGGTCGGAGCGTTAACAACAGCGTCGCCAACTGAAGCCGATCGAAGCAGCCACTGCGACGGGCAATCTGCAAAAGCGGGCAGACCTGCCTTTCTGCGCGTTAACGCAGCAGAAGATCTGGACACTGTCCCATCTCGGGTGCGCCAGCTTCGGATCGTGAGAGGCGCCTTCGTCTCGAACCACGCTTGTCTCCTGTGTTCCGGTCTGGTGCCGGCTGTTTCGCGGACTGTAGGTGGCAGCAAAACCGTGGACTATGGCCATGGCGGACAAATCGAAGCTGCGTGCGCTGTCCAACTAGGCCAATGACTTCGCCTGCCGTGGGGCATACCCTAGGTATCAAAAGTGGAGACAGCGACTTGCAGCTCGCTAGACTACAGGGCACCGTCCTGACAGCGGCGTGCATCGAGCCGCCGTCCACGCTCAACGCGTTTTGATCGGCTCGGAAGCCTTGGGGCTGACAGCATGCGCGCAGTGATCTATACCGAACCCGGCCAGGTTGCACTGGCCGAGGTACCTGCGCCAGTCCTGCTCCATCCCACTGACGCGGTGGTTAAGGTCCTGCTCGCTGGCGTCTGCGGGACCGACCTGCACGTCGTGCGCGGTGATTTTCAGGGCATCACGCGCGGGACGATCCTCGGCCATGAATTTGTCGGTGAAGTCGTCCAGGTAGGTCAGGCGACGCAACGCATCCGGGTCGGAAGCTTGGTCATGGCATCTGACTTTGCTGCCTGCGGGTTCTGCAAATTGTGCGAGCGCGGCCACCACTGGCACTGCAACGAACGGGCGTTCTTCGGTACCGGAACGTCATTTGGACCCGCGCTTAGCGGTGCCCAGGCAGAGTTCGTTCGCGTTCCCTTCGCCGACACCACCCTCTCGGAATTGCCAGCAGGTTGCTCCATGGAGGCGGCGCTATTGATCGGAGACAACCTTGCCACCGGTTGGGTGGCAATGGAGCGCGGCAACGTGCAGCCTGGTGACTGCGTCGTAGTGGTCGGCGGCGGCGCTGTGGGACAGCTTGCAGCCCTGGCCGCGCATGCAGTCGGCGCAGGCATAGTCGTTGTCATCGAACCAGCTGCGCCGAGACAGGCATTTGCGCAAGCGCAGGGGTCGCTCGTGGCGCACCCGGACAATGCGCTCGCCTTCGTACGACAGGCATCGGGTGGAAATGGGGCCGACGTCGTTGTGGAGGCCGTCGGGGGCAACGGTCCGCTCGACCTTGCTTTGCAACTGGCGGGATCGGTCGGGCGCGTTGTCTCGGTCGGCGCACACACGGCCGAAACCTGGTCCTTTCCTGTCGCGCAGGCATTCCGCAGCGAACTGACCGTTGGCTTTGCCATCGGCGACAGCATCCGGGTGCGTCAGCGTCTGGTGCGCCTTGTGACCAGCGGCGCGCTCGATCCCACTGTCGTTGTCGACGCAAGAGGCCGGCTGGATGATGTGCCCGACCTGTATCGCCGTCTCGGCGCACAAGAGTGCCTCAAAGCTGTGGTGTCACTTGCCGCCTGAGACTGTCGCGATGAACACACCGGACATTCGCTGGCATCGCGCAGCAGAAGCGGCGGCACCGAGTTTCAAGCTTGGGCAAGCGATGGATCCGATCGTCGCTGCCGCCGCGCGGGGGCGATATGAAGCCTTGATTACCGAGACCGAGCGGGCGTTTTCGCTGCTTTTCTCCGGTGCACCGGTCTCCGTGCTGTTTCGCTCCGGTGGCGCTTGGCGCGAGTGGTCAGCGCTGGAGGGCAATGACGACGGATGCGAATCGATCTTGCCAGCCGAGTCTCTGGGATGGGACCGACCACATGAGCAAGGCTCGCTGGTTTTCGTTCCGATCACGGTCGGCGCGGTCTGCCTAGTGGTGCGCGGACTTTGCCTTGCCGGCGTTGACCCGAATGAGCTCTGGGCTCTGCGCCAAATGCGTCGCGCTCGCGCTGCTTACATGTGAGCGGCAGCGCATTGCCGCACAGAACCTAGACGAGGTGCAGGCGCTACAGCGTGTGGCCACGCGAATGCTGAAGTGCCTCGATCTCGACGAAATCCTGCTGCACATCACGCAAGAAGCAATGCGTCCGCTCGGGGCGGACATCTGTGGTGTGATGCTGAGGGAGACAGACGAAATCGTCATGCGCCGATGCGTGGGCAACATTTCGGCACAAACAGCAGCACTGCGCATGAAGCCTGGCCAGGTTCTGAAGACTCAAGAATCCGTAGCGGTGGAGGACTACCTTGAAAGCGGCTGCATCAGTCGCGACTTCTTCCCTCTCGCAGAAGCAGAAAGGGTGCGAAGCGCCCTGGGAGCTCCCCTCCTTGGCAACGACACGGTGATCGGTGTCTTGGAAGTCTGGCGGCGTCGGCCGTCTACCTTCAACGCGATGGACGTCGACCGACTGGTCGCGCTCGCGAATCTCACCTCAATTGCGATCGAGAATGCCCGACTGGTAGCGTCCCAGCGAAACGCCCTTGAAGAACGTGGAACGGGCCAACAAAGCACTCAACCAAAGGTACGACGCGGTTCGGCGCTTATCGAACCTGACTAAGGGGTTGATCGAATGCTGCTTCAGCGCGGCGGTCTACCGGCAATGGAGGCGGCCGCCAGCAACCACCTGGAGACCGACGGGGCGGTGCTCGATGCGGACTTGCAAGTGCGCGCCGCGGGCGGTTCCGACGACATCCAGGACGCTCTGCCGGCCATCGCAAAGGCACTCGCTAAGTCTCCCGCGACGCACCGAAGCGCAGCGGTCGTTCGACTCGATCTCGACGGCAGCAATGGACGGTGGCTCGCGCAGCCGCTCCGAGTCGAGGGCCAAGCGACAGGATGGGTGCTGGCGCGCGCCGATGGAGCAGGCCAACAAATGTCGGAGGTGGCGCTGTCGCAGGTTGTGATGGCCGCGGCGCTGCACCAGCTGGAGCAACGCGCCGCCAGCAGAGCCCGCGCCGAGACGATCGATGCGTTGATTTGGGATGTACTCCAAGCGGACGAACCTGCGCGCGCGAGCGCGATAGACCGCGCTGTCGAGAGCCGCATCGATCTGACGGGCCCGATGCGTTTGTTCCTGTGCGAACTTGGGGTCGCGTCGGCTGGTGCCGGCAACCGCTTGGCCCCCGTGCGCGAGCAGGTGGCGCAGGCCGTCGCAGACACCGTAGGCCTGGGCCGGGTCCGTGCCACCGCACTGCGAGGCCTCTCGGTGGCCGTCCTTCGTGACGAGGAGCCATTGGACGACGCCGAGCGTTGGGCTGATCGACTGGCGCAGCGCTTGGCACCGCGGTCGTCAGACCGGGTCGTGATGGTTGGCGGTAGCAGTCGCTGTGCCGACGCGCGCGGTTTGGCGATCGCGTACCGAGAGGCGCAGATCGCGCTGGACGTGGCGCGCCAACTCGGGCGCAGCGGCAGCATCGTGTACGACAGCGCCGGAGTGGTGGGCATGCTGCTGAGCTCGCGGCACGAGGCCGGCATGCAGCGCTTCCTCGATCTCAACCTGGGCGATCTGCTGCGAGAGGATGAGAAGGAGCGCGACCTGCTCCTCGGCACGTTGCGTGCCTTCTTCGACGCGAACTGCTCACACGAGGCGGCAGCGCGGCGGCTGGGTGTGCATCGCAAGACGATCGGCTATCGCCTGCGACGGATTGCTGAACTCACAAGGTTGGATCTTTCGACCCATAATGACCGACTCGTCGCCGATCTATCGCTGTACGTGTATCGGTTGCTGTCTGTGGAACGATAGGCGCCATCGTCTAGTCGACATCTCAGCACATGCCCGTTATCGAAACACCGTCATCCTAGGCTGTGCACATCAGCACGCGCGTCGCGCGAGTACTTGAGCCCGGGCTGCCGATTCACGCCTGTTGACGCCCAGCGTTCTGCGGCCGCGAGGGGCCTCGGACAAGGGTTACGGCGGCATTGACAACTTCTCGGAGATCGCGTAAAGCTGGCGTCGGTAGTGACCAGCGTCCGCGAGCGACACCTCGTGACGCTCCAACGAGCCAAGGGAACGCATCGCGAATCTGAGGCCAAAGACCAGTCGCTGTGGTGACTCCTGATCGGAGATAGAGATGCCAGATGATGCGTGTAGCGTTGCGGACCTAGTTGCCAGGTTCACCGTTGCGCACGCCTCGAAGCGCCTATTTCGTGTACCGCGTGGACATGTCCTGCCGATGTCCGATGCCCTCAGACGGAACGGCGCGACCATCGTTGATGCCCGCACTGAAGCCGCGGCGGTCCACATGGCGACGGCCCATGCCCTCCTTACCCAGGAGGTGGGGATCGCGGTTGTGACGTTGGGTCCCGGTGTCACGAACTGCGTCACGGCCATCTCAAATGCCCATCAAGAACGTGCGCCGGTCGTGGTGCTTGGGATATCCGGGTCAATACCCAACGATGGCGAAGCGTCGCTTGCTGAAACGGCCTCCGGTGTGACACTGTTGCGCCGCATAACACGCTATGCGAAGTCTCTGCGGGCCGCAGAGCAGGTACTCGATGAATTGGATCATGCTGTGGCTTGCGCAATCGGATTTGCTGGGCAGCCCGGTCCGGTCTACCTTGAGATACCGACAGATGTCTTGCAACGATCACTCGCACCGGACACCATGCCGCGCGCGACTTCTCGCCTTCGTGATCCATCGAGGCTCCGCCCCAACCCTGAACTGCTGTCACGGGCAACAGACTTGCTCGTGGCTGCGCGCCGTCCCTTGGTGATAGGAGGCAGGGACGTAGTCGAAGAGAAGACCGAGCTTCGCGCACTGCTTGAAGAGAGTGGCGCTGTTCTTCTCGATACCCGAGAAGGCCACGGTGTGGTCCCGCCGGACTTCCCCAAGCTGGTCGGCGGTCGCGTCGCTGGCGTTGCACTACTGGATGCTGACCTGATTCTTGCGATCGGATGCCGACTCGCCAGTGTTGGTTCGCAAATCCCGGCTGGGACGTCGCTGATCCGAATCGACCGCTATCGCCCAGAGGCGTTCGATCACCGGGGTAGCGACGTCGAACTGTTGGCTGACCCGAGGATCGCGCTGCGCGAGTTAGTCACGGCTGTACGGGGTCGGCGTGCCACACTTGACTTGACTTGGGCGACGTCGCTTGCCGAGATGCAACGAGAGCAGCGGCGCAAGTCTCTCGAGGACATTGGCGCAGTGTCACCAAGCGGCAATGGTTTTGCACGGACAGAGCGCATCTTCGCTGAATTGCGTCAGATGCTGAGTTCGGACGCGACAGTGATTGCCGACGGGGATGGATTGGCCGATCTGGCGCAGCTCACCCTCCCCGCTTCTCACTACCTCGATTCGGAGCCTTCGGGTTGTCAAGGGATAGCAATTCCGTTCGCCAACGCCGCTGCGCTCGCACTTCCCGGGCGCCCCGTAGTTGCTATTTGCGACGCCGCCGCATTCAGTCGGTTTGCCAGCGAACTCCAAACAGCGGCACGTCATGAGTGCCGCATCGTTGTCGTGGTTGTGAACGACGGAAGGTCCAAGGTCGAGCGAAGCGGCAGTTTGGTGAGTCATTCCCAGCCAACTCAGTTTGCCGAAACGGAGTACCCGAACTTCGCGGGTGTGGGTCGTGCGCTTGGCCTGCACGCTGAACGCGTCGTGGAGCAAGGTGATCTAGCCAGTGCGCTCGACCGGGCGTTCTCTCGGGCACCAGCACTGGTGGATGTCTGCGTGACCTGAGACTCCGCAAGGCCGATGAGCATGACGTGATCCGCCTGTTCAGACCGCCGCCCCACAGATCGCGGCGCCAGCGGCCGCTACGCAGTCACCCGGATTGACGCCCCTGGTAGCTTTCAAATGCAAGGTCCTGAACTCGCGGTGCGGCCGAACCGTCTGCATATGGAGCGCAACTGCTGGCCAATGGCTATGCCAGTTGATCAGTCGAACTCGTGTCTGACGATCCACAGAACCTTGGGACTTCGATGGCGAGCGGTTGCGTCCAAGACGTGCCTTGCGACGGGCACTGGGCCATTGTGGTGTCAGTCTCGAAGACTCGTTCTCTGGAGAGCACATATGTCTGATGTCTATGTGGTCGGGGTGGGCATGACCTCCTTCGGCAGGCTGAAGGAGAGGAGCATTCAAGACTTAACGCGCGATGCAGCCGATGCCGCCCTCCGCGATGCGGGGTGCGACTACAAGGCTATCCAGATAGTTCTTCTTGCGAATTCGTCGCTGTTCGCGCTCGAGCGCTCGCCGCTAGTCGCTGGTGTGACTGCGCTGCGGGAGATGGGATTCGAACACGTTCCGATTGTCGAGACAGGGCACGATCGCGTCAGCGCCAGCACTGCATTCAAATTGGCTCATGGCCAGGTCCGCAGTGGCGAAGTCGACATTGTATTGGCGGTCGGTGCAGCCAAGAGGCACAACGATGTAGAGGCCAAGGTGTTCGAGATCTTCGATGCCGAGTGGGATGCTGGCTCGGTGGAGAGTCTTCATGCGCTGACCAAGGGATCTGAGCCTCCCGCTGGGGAGCGACAGCGTGATCCCGGCTTCCGCAGCGCGTTCATGGAGGCTCAGGCGGCGCTTGCCAGGGCGCATATGAAGCGGTTCGGGACTACTGTGATTCAAATCGCAGCGGTTGCAAAGAAGAATCATTTGCACTCCATTTTGAATCCACTGACACAAAATCGATATGCCCTGCTCGTTGACGAGGTAGTGAAGGCACAACTGGTGGCATGGCCGCTCACGCTTCCGATGTGCGCTCAAGACAGCGAGGGTGCTGCTGCCGCAGTTCTTTGCAGTTCCCGCGTGATGAATCGCTTCGCTCGTGCGCGCGCGGTCAAGGTGGCAGCATGTGTGCAAGCAAGCGGAGGCAGTCGTGACCCGGCCGACGTAAGGCGCCATGTTTGTCATCGCGCTGCCGGGAGCGCATACGAGCAGGCCGGTGTCGGCCCTGGTGACATTGACGTCGCGGAGGTGTACGACTCGACCGCTTTCGCTGAGATTGTTCAGGCCGAGAACCTCGGCTTCTGTGACTTTGGCGACGGTGGCAAGCTGGCTGAGCGCGGCGTCACAGCGCTCGGAGGCCGCATCCCGATCAATCCTTCGGGTGGGCTCGAGTCGAATGGCTATGCAATCGGTGCGACCGGACTCGCGCAGGTCTTCGAGCTTGTGACTCATCTGCGTCGCGAGGCTGGTGCGCGGCAAGTAGGAGGTGCGCGTCTTGCGATCTCCCAAAACAGCGCAGGATCTTGCGGCCTTGAGGAAGCGTCAACATGCGTCACCATTCTTCAGCGCTAGCGAGGTCGAGTCCCCTGAGCGCATCCCGCTGAGTTGGAAAGGGGCGATTCGAGGTTCCCAGGTCTCAGCCCCACTCGGTTAGCCGGGCTGCGGCCGCTTCAACCGATCCCGGTGAGCAGCAGGTCGCGAGAGAACCGAGCTTCGGCAAGTCGTCGCTGAAGACGATCCAGCGCGGCTGTTTCGCCGTTTCGCCGTTTCGCCAGATGCCGACCGCCTCGATCAACGCATCAGCGCATCAGCGGCGCCAACGCGAAGCCGGCAACAGTCCATGCATCCATGCATCGTCATGGCTTCGCCGTGCGTTGCCTTTGCCCAAGGCTCTCCGCCTTCCCCAGTCATCGGCAGGTCGCGAGGGCGGCAACGGTGCGACTCAAGCGATCTGATTTGTCGATCATGCGCTCAGGGACGGCCACTGCGCAGGCTTGAAACGTAACGATGACGGACTTCCATATTGTCGATCAGGCGGGTCGTGCCCAGCCGTGCCGCCCCGAGCACGACCAGGGGCACGCTGTCCGCGCGGTCCCCGCTGCCGGGCGCGCGCAAGTCGACTTGCCGACGCACGCTGACGTAGTCGGGCGCCCAGCCGGCGTCGCGAAGTTCGGCCAGCGCGGCAGACTCCTGTGCCGCGAAGTCCGTCGCGCCGGCCGCCGACGCGTCGCGGATGCGCGCGAGCACCCGCGACAAGCCTGTCGCGCGGGCACGCTCGTCCGCGCTCAGGTAGCCGTTCCGGCTGGACAGCGCCAGGCCGTCCTCGGCGCGCACCGTCTCGCCGCCGACGATGCGAACCGGAAGCGCGAACTGCTCGACCATGCGGCCGACGACCTTCCACTGCTGGTAGTCCTTCTTGCCGAAGACCGCCGTCGCAGGCTGGACGCAGGAGAGCAGCTTGAGCACCACCGTGCACACGCCGCCGAAGAATCCGGGCCTGAACTCGCCTTCCAGGATGCCAGCGAGCGCCGGGTCCGGTCGCACGACGTAGGCCTGCGCCTGCGGGTAGAGCTCACGCTCGTCGGGGGCGAACACGATGTCGCAGCCCGCCGACTCGAGCAGCGCGCAGTCGCGCGCCAGCGTGCGAGGGTAGCGATCGAAGTCCTCGTGCGGCGCGAACTGCAGCCGGTTGACGAAGATGCTCGCGACCACCGGCCCGCCGCGGCGCCGCGCCTCGCGCACGAGCGCGAGGTGTCCCTCGTGCAGGTTGCCCATCGTGGGCACGAAGCTGGTCGTGCGCGAGTCCGCCAGGGCCTGCCGCAACGCGTCGATGCTGTGGATCGTCTTCATGACGTGCCGTCCGGAAAAGGTCAGTAGGCGTGCAGCGCGGGGTCCGGGAAACTCTTGTCCTTCACCGCCGCGACGTAGCGCCGCAGGGCGTCGCGCACGCCGCCGCCCTCGCTGCCGAAATCGCGCACGAAGCGCGGCATCGGCCCGCCCGTGACGCCCAGCATGTCGTGCAGCACGAGCACCTGCCCGCCCACGTCGCCCCCGGCACCGATGCCGATGACGATGAGGCCGGGGTTCTCCGCCTGTACCCGGCAGGCGAGCGCGGCCGGAACCAGTTCGAGCACGAGCATCGCCGCACCGGCGTCGGCGAGCGCACGCGCCTCGCGCAGCAGCCGTTCGGCCGCGGCCTCGTCGCGGCCCTGCACGCGGTAGCCGCCGAGCGCGGCAGCCGACTGCGGCGTGAGCCCGAGATGGGCGCAGACGACGATGCCGCGCTCGGTGAGGAATCGCACCGTCTCCGCCGCCCAGCCACCCTCGAGCTTGACCATCTGTGCGCCCGCCTGGGCGAGCACGACGCTGGAGCGCAGCGCCTGTTCGGCATTGGCCTCGTAGGTGCCGAACGGCAGGTCGGCGAGCAGCCAGGCGTGCCGTCGCCCGCGGGCGACGCAGCGCACGTGGTAGGCCACCTCGTCCAGCGTCACCGGCACCGTGCTCGTGCCGCCCTGCACCACCATGCCGAGCGAATCGCCGACGAGCAGGCAATCGACGCCCGCGTCGTCGGCCGCGCGCGCGAAGCTCGCGTCGTATGCGGTCAGCATCGCCACCTTCTCGCCCGCGGCGAGCATCGCGCGCAGCCTCACCAGCGACACCGCCTTGCGTTCGGACGCCGCGGGCGCGGCGGGCGCGTTCATGCCTCGGCCGCCTGGACGGGGATGTCCGAGCGCATGTCGCGGATGCGGTTGCGCCCGTCGACGAACACCAGCCGCGGCTGCACGCGGTCGAGGTCGGCCTCGGCCACCAGCGAGAAGGCGGCGATGATGACGAGGTCGCCGAGCGCCGCGCGGCGCGCGGCCGAACCGTTGAGCGAGATGATGCCGCTGCCGCGCTCGCCGCGGATCGCGTAAGTCACGAAGCGCTCGCCATTGGCGATGTTCCAGACATGAACCTGCTCGTTCTCGCGCAGGTCGGCGGCGTCGAGCAGGTCCTCGTCGATCGCGCACGAGCCCTCGTAGTGCAGCTCGCAGGCGGTCACGGTGGCGCGGTGGATCTTGGACTTGAGCATCTGCCGGAACATCGTGTCCCCCTAGCAAGTGCGCATGCCCAGCGAGCCGAGCAGCCGCTGGTCTGCCTCCCAGTCCGGGTTGCCGGTGGTCAGCAGCTTGTCGCCGTAGAAGATCGAGTTGGCGCCGGCCAGGAAGCACAGCGCCTGCACCGCCTCGCTCATCTCGCGACGCCCGGCCGACAGCCGCACCCGCGCGCGCGGCATTGTGATGCGCGCCACCGCGATCGTGCGCACGAACTCGAGCGGATCGAGCGGCGCGGCGTCGGCCAGCGGCGTACCATCGACGCGCACCAGCTGGTTGATCGGCACCGACTCCGGGTAGGGGTCGAGGTTGGCGACCTGCGCGACCAGCCCCGCCCGCTCCCGGCGCGACTCGCCCATGCCGACGATGCCGCCGCAGCACACGCCGATACCGGCGTCGCGCACGCGCTCGAGCGTGCGCAGCCGGTCGTCGTAGGTGCGGGTCGAGATGATGCGGCCGTACGCCTCGGGGGCGGTGTCCAGGTTGTGGTTGTAGTAGTCGAGGCCGGCCGACTTGAGCGCGCTGGCCTGGCCGTCGCTGAGCATGCCCAGCGTGCAGCAGGCCTCCAGCCCCTCGGCCTTGACGGCGCGCACCAGCTCGGCCACCTTCTCGATGTCGCGGTCCCTCGGCTCGCGCCAGGCCGCGCCCATGCAGAAGCGCGACGCGCCCTGCGCACGCGCCGCGCGCGCCGCGGCGCTCACCTTTGCCACGTCGAGCAGCTTGCCGGCGGCCACGCCGGTGTCGAAGTGGACCGACTGCGGGCAGTAGCCGCAGTCCTCCGGGCAGCCCCCGGTCTTGATCGACAGCAGCGTCGACAACTGCACCTCGTTGGCGTCGAAGTGCTCGCGGTGGACCTGCTGCGCGCGGTGGATGAGGTCGTTGAAGGGCAGCTCGAACAGCGCCTCGACCTGGTCGACCGGCCAGCGCTCGCCAGGCCGTACCGCGGCCCGCCGCGACCCGATCGACGCGACCGGTATGCTGGCCATCACAGGATTCTCGTTCATCGTCGTGACCGCGAGTGCTCAGTCGCGCGCGCCGGGGCGCACGTGCGCGGTGGCCTCGTCCTCGACGCGCTGCCAGATCTCGACCGCCATCGGCTGGTTGCTTTCCTCCAGGATGTGGCCCACCAGCCCGATCGCGCGGGCGAACACGCCGACGCCGCGCACGATCTTCCACGGCAGGCCCAGCTCGCAGCAGATCGCGCCGATCGCGCCGGTGGCGTTCACCGGCAGCATCTTGCCGGTGCTGCGCTCGGCCTCGGCGCAGATCAGCTGCTCGAGCCGCACGTAGTCGCGCGAGAAGCCGTTCTCGGCGGCGATCGCAAACAGCCGCGGCGCACGCGGATCGACCGGCTTGTGCAGCGGATGGCCGAGGCCGGGAACGATCTGGCCGCGCGCGCGGTAGCCGGCGACCACGTCGCGCGCGATCCTTTCGAGGTCGGCGCCCTGGGTGCCCGGCGGCAGCGCTTCGTACAGCATCTTCGCCGTGCCTTCGGTGGAGCCGACGAACACCGAGCCCAGACCGCAGAGTCCCGCGGCCACCGCCGCCTGCAGCGACTCGGGCGCGCCGGCGTAGGTGAGCCGCGCGGCCAGCGCGCTCGGCGTGATGCCGTGCTCGACGAGCGTCACGGCGACGGCGTTGAAGACGGTCGATTCCTGCGGCGTGGGCGTGCGGCCGACGAGCAGCAGCCAGGCCAGGTCGCCCAGGCTGATGCGGCCCAGCAGATCGTCGGGCAGGCTGCGGCCGCGCACCTCGATGCGGTCGGGCGTGCTCCAGGCGATGTCGGAGCGGATCGGCTTAATCTTGCGGGGCATAGGGGGCGTCCTCGGCGTTGCGAAAGGGGATGGCATTCAGGCCGCGAGGCCGGCGCTGCGCAGCACCGCGCGCGCGCGTTCCACGACCGGCACGTCGATCATCTGGCCGTCCACCGCGACGGCGGCGCCACCCGCCGCGGCGAAGGCGGCGCAGACGCGCTGCGCCCAGGCGACGCGCTCGGGATCGGGCACGAAGACGGCCTGCACGACGGCGATCTGCTTCGGGTGGATGCACAGCTTCGCGCCGAAGCCGAGGCGGCGCGAGCGCTCGGCGTCGGCGCACAGCCGCGCGGCATCGTCGATGGCGATGCTCACGCCGTCGATCGGTGCCGCGAGGCCGCCGAGCCGCGACGCCAGCACGACCTGGGCGCGATACGGCTGCAGTTCGGCCTCGCCGCCGTCGGGCGCGCAGTCGATGCCCAGATCGACCGCCAGGTCGATGCTGCCGAAAGCCAGCCGCGCGACGCCCGGAACGCGGGCGATCGCGCGCACCTCCTCGACGCCGCGTGCCGATTCGATGATCGGCAGCACGTCCTTGAACGCGGACTCGAAGGCGTGGCACACGGCGTCTATGCCGTCGGCCTTGGGCAGCATGACCGCGGCGACGCCGGGGTGGCGGCACAGCTCGAGGTCTTCCTCGTACCACGGTGTCCCCGCGGCATTCACTCGCACGACGAGCGGCGCGGCCTCGTCGAGCGCGTCGGCCAGCGCGTCGCGGGCGCGCGGTTTGGCGTCGGGCGCCACGGCGTCCTCGAGGTCGACGATCACCGCGTCGGCCCCGGCCGCGCGCGCCTTGGCATAGCGCTCGGGCCGGTCGGCCGGCACGAACAGGTAGGTGCGCGGTTGCGTGGTGGCGGTCACGTCGTGCGTCCCTCGTCGCCGCTCACGCGGCCAGCAGGCGCTCGAGCCGGGGCGCGTGCTCGAGCCCCCAGACCCGCTCGATCAGCGCGTCCATTTCGGCTGGCACGGCGGCCTGGCCGTAGGCGGCGAGCCGGCGTGCCTTGTCCTCCAGCTCCGGCCGGCTCAGCGTGTTGCCGGGATCGCCCTTGGGTTCGTCGACGCGCGCCTGCAGCGTGCGGCCGTCGCGCGTGCGCACCTGCACCTTGCCAATCCAGCGCTGCGGGTAGGCGGAGTCGACTTCCGCATCGAGCTGCATCGCGACGCGGTCGCGCAGCGCGGCCACGCGCGGCGCGAGGAAGTGGCGGTCGAATTCGTCGAGCCCGGCGTAGCCGTACTCGGCCACGAGGCCGAGCACCGTGCCCATCGAGAACTTGGCCTGGTGCACGGTCGACGGCACGACCACGCGGCCGAGCACGTCGATCGCGCCCTGGTGCACCAGCGTCTTGACCTCGGCGATGTCGTCGCAGCGCAGGTTCTCGCGGCGCATCAGGGCCAGCAGCGCGTCGGCGCTCGGGTGCGTGTGCCGGCACGAGGCGTGGTACTTGAACGAGGTCTCGGCCGTCGCCCAGCGCTGCCCGAGGCCCGCCACCAGCCGCGACGGGTCGGCGTCGGTGGACATGCCGGCCGCCATGCCCTGCTCGCCTTCGAGGATGCGGCGCGCGCCGGTGAAGCCGTCCCGCGCGAGCCAGGCCGACGCCAGCCCGGCCGAAGCGGCGTGGGCGCAGTGCAGTTGCTTGGAGTCGGCCGCGTCGCGCAGGAACTCCCACAGCCCCGCCGCCTGCGTGCCGGCGCTGCCGAAGGCATGCAGCATGCGATCGGCGTCCAGGCCGAGCAGCCGCCCGGCGGCTGCCGCCGCGGCCAGCGTGCCGGCGGTCGCCGTGGTGTGGAAGATGCGGTAGTGCGTGCGGCCGAGGAACTCGCCGACGCGGATGCCGACCTCGTAGCCGGCCACCGCCGCGGCGAGGAACTCGCGCCCGCTCGCCCCCGTGGCCTGCGCCGTGGCCAGCGCCGCCGGGAACACCACCGCGGCCGGGTGGAACACCGAGCCGTTGTGCACGTCGTCCTGCTCGACCACGTGCGAGGCCGCCGCGTTGACCATCGCCGCGAAGTGCGGCGATGTCATGCGGCGCGAGATCAGCACCTCGGCCGCGCCCTCGGCCGGGCCCATCGCGCGGGCGTAGCGCTCCACCGCCTGCACCGCGCGGGCGTTCCTGCCCGCCAGCGTGGAGCCGAGCCAGTCGAGGAACAGGTCCTCGGTGCGGCGCAGCACCGGCGCCGGGATCGTGTCGGTCTTCAGCGTCGCGGCGAAGGCCGCGAGCGCCGCGGAAGGCTGGTCGTTCATCGCGGGTCTGCGTTGCGGTTCAGACGGCGTGCTCGGCATGCAGCGACGTGATGTCCTGCGCGCCGAAGCCGAGTTCGGCGAGGATCGCATCGGTGTGCTGGCCCAGCGCAGGCACCGCGTCCATCGGCGGCGGCGGCTCGCCCGTCACGTGGTGCGGCGGATACAGCGCGGCCACCGCGCCGCCCGGTGTCGCGATCTCGGTCCAGCGCCCTCGCGCCTGCAACTGTGGATGCCGCCATAGGTCGGCCATCTCGTTCAGGCGGCCGTAGGCGATCTGCGCATGCTCCAGGCGTTCGACGAGCTGGTCCGCGGTCAGCGTGGCGCAGACCGCCTCGATGATGCCGCGCAGCGTCTCGCGCTCGGCCAGGCGCCTGGCGTTGCCCTTGTACTGCGCAGCAAGCTCCGGCCGGTGCAGCACCTTGTCGCAGAACGTCGCCCATTCGCGGTCATGCTGCACGCCGAGCACCACGGTGCGCCCGTCGCCGCACGTGAACGGACCATAGGGATAGATCGCCGCGTGCGAGGCGCCGGCGCGCGGCGGCGGCGGCTGGCCGTCGAGGGTGTAGTAGAGCGGGAACCCCATCCACTCCGACATCGCCTCGAGCATCGAGATCTCGAGCCGCTTGCCGCGCCCGGTGCGCCCGCGCTCGAGCAGCGCCGCCAGCACGCTGCTGTAGGCGTACATGCCGGCGGCGATGTCGGCGATCGACAGCCCCGCCTTCGACGGATGCTCGGGCGTGCCCGTCACCGACACGAAGCCCGACTCGCTCTGGATCAGCAGGTCGTAGGCCTTCTTCTCGGTGTAGGGGCCGCCGTCCCCGTAACCGGAGATGTCGCAGACCACCAGCTTCGGGTTGCGCGGCGCGAGGCTCGCATGGTCCAGCCCCATGCGCGCCGCCGCACCCGGCGCCAGGTTCTGCACCAGCACGTCGGCCCGCTCGGCCAGTTGCTGCAGCACGGCGCGCCCGCGTGGGTGCTTGAGGTCCAACGTGAGGCTTTCCTTGCCGCGGTTGCACCACACGAAGTGCGATGCCGAGCCGCGCGCGCGCTGGTCGTAGGCGCGCGCGAAGTCGCCCTCGCCCGGGCGCTCGACCTTGATCACCCGCGCGCCGAGGTCGGCCAGCTGGCGGGTGCAGAACGGCGCCGCGATGGCGTGCTCGAGCGTGACGACGAGCATTCCCTGGAGCGGACGCATGGCAATGCCCTTCAGAACGAACGCGGCAGACCGAGCACGTGCTCGGCCACGAACGAGAGGATCAGGTTGGTCGAGATCGGCGCCACCTGGTACAGCCGGGTCTCGCGGAACTTGCGCTCGACGTCGTATTCGCAGGCGAAGCCGAAGCCGCCGTGGGTCTGGATCGCCACGTTGGCGGCCTCGAACGAGGCCTTCGCGGCGAGGTACTTGGCCATGTTGGCTTCGGCGCCGCAGGGTTGCTTCGCATCGAACAGGTCGGCGGCGCGCCAGCGCATCAGGTCGGCCGCCTCGGTCTCGATGTGGTTCTCGGCGATCGGGAACTGCACGCCCTGGTTCTGCCCGATCGGGCGGTCGAAGACGCGCCGGTCGCGCGCATACGCCGCGCTGCGCGCGACGAACCAGCGCGCGTCGCCGATGCACTCGGCCGCGATCAGGGTGCGCTCGGCGTTCAGCCCGTCGAGGATGTACTTGAAGCCCCGGCCCTCCTCGCCGATCAGGTTCTCCGCCGGGATCTCGAGGTTCTCGAAGAACAGCTCGTTGGTCTCGTGGTTGACCATGTTGCGGATCGGCCGCACTTCGAGCCCGTTGCCGATCGCCTGGTGCAGGTCGACGAGGAAGATTGACATGCCTTCCGACTTGCGCTTCACATCCGTCAGCGGCGTGGTGCGCGCCAGCAGGATCATCAGGTCGCTGTGCTGGATGCGCGAGATCCACACCTTCTGGCCGTTGACGACGTAGCGGTCGCCCTTGCGCAGCGCGGTGGTCTTGAGCTGGGTGGTGTCGGTGCCGGCGCTCGGCTCCGTCACGCCCATGCTCTGCAGGCGCAGCTTGCCGCTGGCGATGCCCGGCAGGTAGCGGCGCTTCTGCTCGACCGAGCCGTGCCGCAGCAGGGTGCCCATGTTGTACATCTGGCCGTGGCAGGCGCCGGCATTGCCGCCGCAGCGGTTCACCTCCTCCATCACCACCGACGCCTCGGCCAGGCCGAGCCCGGCGCCGCCGTATTCCTCGGGGATCATCACCGCCAGCCAACCGGCCTCGGTGAGCGCGTCGACGAACGCCTCCGGGTAGCCGCGTGCTTCGTCGATCCGGCGGAAGTATTCGTCCGGAAAGCGCTTGAACAGGTCGCGCAAGGCGGTGCGTAGTTCAGGGTGTCGCTCAGGAGCATCGGACATGGGGCGGAAGGTGCTGGCCAATCAACTGCAATTCTACCAAGCAATCGTTAGGTAGAACCGGGCGCGCGTCGGCATCAAAAGGCCGTGGCGACTCGAAGGCGCAGCACGTCCTCGCCCGGATTGGGCTTCTTGATGTTGGCGTTGGACACATGTTGGGCGCGCAGCGAAACCTCCCATCGGCTCGATCGACCGAGCCGATAACCCAGACCCAAAGTTTCCGTGAACTGCAAGCCCGTGCTGAAACCTGCGTTCGCCGGAGAAGTAGGGGCGATCGTAGATGCTGGCACCCAGCCCAAGGTCGAAGAACCAACCGCTCGCTGCGCCGCCGAATCCGTAGCGCCACACCGCCGCAGCTGCCAGTTGGGTGAAGTCGGCGCCGCGGCCCGTACTGCGCGGCGTTTGCCAGCGGGTCAGCGACAGATCCCAGTGAAACGAAAGGAGCCCTGCGGTGCGCGGCAGTGCCGGGAGCGCGGAGGATGCCAGCAGCACGCCGACCGCAAGCGTGCGGGCCCGATCCGGGTCGTGCACGCTCAGACCGCCGTCTACATACAGGCGACGCCCCGAATCACCCTCCTGGGCCGAAGCGTGCGGCGCGGCAAACGCGACAGCGACACAGGCGGCGGCACGCAAGGCCAGGGCCCTGCGGGCGACATCAAGTGAGCCGCCGCGCTCTGGGCAAGGCGGCCCCAACACCGCGGAGAGGCGCCGCTACAGCGCCTTCACCAACTCCGGCACCGCCGTGAACAGGTCGGCCACAAGCCCGTAGTCGGCAACCGCGAAGATCGGCGCCTCGGCGTCCTTGTTGACCGCCACGATGACCTTGCTGTCCTTCATGCCGGCCAGGTGCTGGATCGCCCCCGAGATGCCGACCGCCACGTACAGCTGCGGCGCGACGATCTTGCCCGTCTGGCCGACCTGGTAGTCGTTCGGCGCGTAGCCGGCATCGACCGCCGCGCGCGAGGCGCCGAGCGCCGCGCCGAGCTTGTCGGCCAGCGGCTCGAGCACGGCGTGGAACTTGTCCGCCGCGCCGAGGCCGCGGCCGCCCGAAACGATGATCGAGGCGGCCGTCAGTTCGGGCCGCTCGAGCTTGACGACCTCGCGGCCGAGCAGTTCGCTCAGGCCCAGGTCCGCGCCGGTCGCCACCGCCTGCACGGCGGCACTGCCGCCGCTCGCGGCCACGGCGTCGAAGGCGGTGGTGCGCACGCTCAGCACCTTGACCTTGTCGGCCGACTTCACGCGCGCCACCGCGTTGCCGGCATAGAACGGGCGCACGAAGGTGTCGGGGGATTCGACCGCGATGATGTCGGAGATCTGCGAACTGTCGAGCAGCGCAGCCGCTCGCGGCAGCACGTTCTTGCCGAACGGCGTGGCCGGCGCGAGCAGGTGGCTGCAGGCGGCGTCGGCCTGCACACAGGCCACGACCACGGCCGAGAGGTTCTCGGCCGCCTGAGCCGCGAGGTGCGGCGCGTCGGCCACCAGCACCTTGGCGACGCCGGACACCGCGGCGGCGGCGGAGGCCGCACCGGCGCAGCCGCTGCCGGCCACCAGCACATGGATCTCGCCGCCGATCTTCGCGGCGGCGGCGACGGTGTTCAGGGTCGACGGCTTGAGCGAGCCGCCGTCGTGTTCGGCGATGATGAGGATCGTCATTCAGAGCACCTTCGCTTCTTCCTTGAGTCGCTTGACGAGGTCGGCCACGTCGGCCACCTTGATGCCGGCCTTGCGTGCGGCGGGTTCGTCCACGCGCAGCGTGGTGGTGCGCGGCGCGATGTCCAGGCCGAGCTCGGCCGCCTTCAGCACCTCGAGCGGCTTCTTCTTCGCCTTCATGATGTTGGGCAGCGTGATGAAGCGCGGCTCGTTCAGCCGCAGGTCGGTGGTCACGACGACCGGCAATTTCAGCTTCAGTTTCTCCAGGCCGCCGTCGATCTCGCGCGTCACCAGCGCCGCGCCGCCTTCGACCTTCACCTTCGACGCGAAGGTGGCCTGGCCCCAGCCCATCAGGCCGGCGAACATCTGCCCGGCCTGCCCGGCGTCGTCGTCGATCGCCTGCTTGCCGAAGATCGCCAGCTGCACGCCCTCCTTCGAGGCAAGGTGCTTCATCAGCTTCGCGACGGCCAGCGGCTCGAGCGCCGCGTCGGTCTCGACCAGCACGCCGCGGTCGGCGCCGATTGCCATCGCGCTGCGCAGTGTCTCCTGGCAGCCGGCCGGGCCGCAGGAGGCGGCGATGATCTCGGTGGCGACCCCCGCCTCCTTCAGACGCACCGCCTCCTCGCAGGCGATCTCGTCGAAGGGGTTCATCGACAGCTTCTGGCTCGCGAGGTCGACCCCCGAACCATCGGACTTCACGCGGGCCTTGACGTTGTAGTCGAGCACCCGTTTCACGGCGACCAGGATCTTCACTTCAGGCTTTCTCCATCGATGGAAACGATCTATCCGCGGCCGCCGCATCGGCACAGCGCATCGCGCCGACGTTCGCAACCGCCCCGCCCTCGCCGGCAGCAGGCACCGGACGATCGCCCAGTTGCTCGTGCAGACGGGGGAACAGCATTTCGTACATGCGCAGCGCGAGCGTGTCGACGTCGAGCCGGCTGTCGTGGCGGTACCACTGACCGGTCCAGTTCAATGCGCCGAGCACGGTCTGTCGGACGAGAACCACGTCGCGATGCACCCATCCCTGAGCCGCCGCCGTCGCCAGCACGCCGTCCCACAGGTCCTCGTAGCTGTTCCGCCAGGAGAGCACGCGCTTCATGCCCGGCGCGGACAGGCTGCGCCACTCGTAGACGAGCACCATCAGCGCGTCCAGGTGCGGGCCGAGAAGGACGCTCAGGTGGGATCGCACCATCGCGAGCAGCCTCTCGGGCATCCGCGGCTCGCGGTCGAGCGCTCCGCGCACGTGCGCGAACACATCGCGGATGCCCTCCTCCATCACCGCGACGAGGATGTCTTCCTTGGCACTGAAGTGGTAGAAGAGCGAGCCCGACGTCATCGACAGCGCGTCGGCGATCTGGCGCACCGATGTGCGCTCGTAGCCGTGGCGCCGGAACAGGAGTGCCGCTGCGCGCAGGATCTCGTGCCGTCGCTGACTGTCCACTCCATCCGCCATGGGCTACACTATAGCAGCTAACAAGCGTTAGGTCGATGGCGTGTTCCGGCGCGCCACCGCGGCCGCGCGAAGGCAACGGGTCTCTTCCATGGGCATCATCGAAACGGCGGTCGATCCGCAGTCGGAGCAGTTCGGGCGTCAGCGCGCCGGGATGCGGGCGCTCATCGACCACTTCCGGGGCCTCGAACGCCGCGTCCGGGACGTCTCCAACGCCCAGCAGGCACGCTTTCGGGAGCGCGGGCAGTTGCTGCCGCGCGAGCGCATCGCGCTGCTTCTCGACCGCGGCTCGCCCTGGCTCGAGCTGTCGACGCTGGCCGGCTTTCGCCTGCACGACGACGACGGCGAGAAGAACGTGCTCGGCGGGGCGCTGATCAGCGGCATCGGCCTTGTCGCGGGCATCCGCTGCATGGTCATCGCCTCGGACAGCGCGATCAAGGGCGGCACGATCACGCCGATGGGCCTGCGCAAGAGCCTGCGCGCCGAGGCCATCGCGCTGGAGAACCGGCTGCCGGTGGTCCGGCTGGTCGAATCGGGCGGCGCCAACCTGATGCACGTCGGCGAGGTGTTCATCGAGGGCGGCCGGGGCTTCGCCAACCAGGCACGTCTGTCGGCCGCGGGCATTCCGCAGATCACCGTGATGCACGGCCACTCCACCGCGGGCGGCGCGTACCTGCCCGGCATGTCCGACTACGTGATCATGGTGCGCGGCCGCGCCAAGGCCTTCCTCGCCGGGCCGCCGCTGCTGAAGGCGGCCACCGGCGAGATCGCCGGCGACGAGGAACTCGGCGGGGCCGAGATGCACACGCGGGTCTCGGGCGTCGCCGAGTACCTGGCCGAGGACGACGCCGACGGCATCCGCATCGCACGCGACCTGCTCGCCCGGCTCCCCTGGAACGAGCGCGCCGGCGGCGCCGAGACGCGCCGATGGAAGCCGCCGCGCTACGCGGCCGACGAGATCGTCGGCCTGGTGCCGCCCGACTACCGCCAGCCCTACGACGTGCGCGAGCTGCTGGCGCGGCTGATCGACGACTCCGACTTCCTCGACTTCAAGCCCGAGTTCGGCGCGGCCACCGTCTGCGGGCACGGCGCCATCGAGGGCCAGCTCTGCGGCTTCATCGGCAACAACGGTCCGATCGACCCGCAGGGCGCCAACAAGGCCACCCAGTTCATGCAGCTGTGCGATCAGTCGGGTACGCCGCTCGTCTACCTGCAGAACACCACCGGCTTCATGGTCGGCAAGGAGGTCGAGCAGGCCGGCATGATCAAGCACGGCGCGAAGATGATCCAGGCTGTCACCAACTGCAAGGTGCCGCGCATCACGCTGATGACCGGCGCCTCGTTCGGCGCCGGCAACTACGGCATGTGCGGGCGCGCCTACGACCCGCAGTTCCTGTTCGCCTGGCCGAACGCCCGCGTCGCGGTGATGGGCGGCGAGCAGGCGGCGATGGTGATGCGCATCGTCACCGAGGAGAAGATGGCACGCGCCGGCAAGGCGCCGCCCGAAGCCGCGCTGGAGGCGATGCGCGCCGAGATCCTGCAGCGATTCGACATGGAATCGCACTCGCTGTTCGCCACCGCGCGGCTGTGGGACGACGGCATCATCGACCCGCGCGACACGCGCGCCGTGCTCGCGCTGGCGCTCGCCGTCTGCCGCGAAGGCCGCGCGCGCAGCCTGCGGCCGAACAGCTTCGGCGTGGCGCGGATGTGATGGCGGCAGCGATGCGAACCTCGTTTCACAAGGTGCTCGTCGCCAACCGCGGCGAAATCGCCTGCCGCATCATGCGCACCGCCCGCGCGCAGGGGTATCGCACGGTCGCCGTCCACAGCGAGGCCGACGCCGGCGCGCTGCACGTGCGCCAGGCCGACGAGGCGCTGTGCATCGGCCCGCCGCCGGTGCGCGAGAGCTACCTGGACATCGACGCCGTGCTGCGCGCCGCCGCGGCGAGCGGCGCCGACGCCATCCACCCCGGCTACGGCTTCCTGTCCGAGAACGCCGCCTTCGCACGCGCCGTGCAGGAGGCCGGGCTCGTGTTCATCGGCCCCGACCCCCACGCCATCGAGCAGATGGGCAACAAGGCCGCCGCCAAGCGCCTGATGCTCGCGGCCGGCGTGCCCTGCGTGCCCGGCTACCAGGGCAGCGACCAGTCCGACGCCGTGCTGCTGGGCCAGGCGCGCGAGATCGGCGCGCCGATCATGGTCAAGGCCGCGGCCGGCGGCGGCGGGCGCGGCATGCGCCTGGTGCACGACCTCGCGGACCTGCCCGACGCCCTGACCCGCGCGCGCTCGGAAGCCGCCAACGCCTTCGGCTCGGACGAGCTGATCCTCGAGCGCGCGGTGATCGAGCCGCGGCACGTCGAGGTGCAGGTCTTCGGCGACCGCCACGGCAACATCATCCATCTCGGCGAGCGCGACTGCTCGGTGCAGCGCCGCCACCAGAAGGTGTTCGAGGAGGCGCCATCGCCGGCGGTCGACGCGGCCTTGCGCGAGCGCATGGGTGCGGCCGCAGTGACGGCGGCGCGCGCGGTCGGCTACGTCGGCGCCGGCACGGTGGAGTTCCTGCTCGACCGCGAAGGGCGCTTCTACTTCCTCGAGATGAACACCCGGCTGCAGGTCGAGCATCCGGTGACCGAATGCATCACCGGCCTCGACCTCGTCGCCTGGCAGCTCGCGGTGGCCCGCGGCGAGCCGCTGCCGCTGACGCAGGCGCAGGTGCGCTTCGACGGCCACGCGATCGAGGTGCGGCTATACGCGGAGGACCCGGCGGCCGACTTCCTGCCGCAAAGCGGCGCGGTCGTGCTGTGGCAGCCGCCCGCCGGCGCCGGCGTGCGCGTCGACCACGGCCTGGCCCCGGGGCAGGCGATCAGCCCGTTCTACGACCCGATGATCGCGAAGGTCATCGCCCACGGCGCCACGCGCGACGAAGCGCGCCGTCGCCTCGTCGGGGCGCTCGCCGCCACGCGCGTGCTCGGCCTGCCGACCAACCTCGGCTTCCTCGCCGATGCGGCGGCGCATCCCGAATTCGCGGCCGGCGCTGCGACCACCGCCTTCATCGGCCGCCATTTCGGGCCTGAGGCGTTGCAGGCTGCCGCGCCCGACAGCCGAATGCTCGCCGTGGCCGCGGCCCTGGTTTTCGACGCGAGTGCGTTCCGCGGCACGCAGGCCGGCTTCCGCTCCAACGGCCCGGCGCGCTGGCCGCTCGTGCTGGGCGTGGGCGAGTCGCGCACGCCGGTGCATGTCACGATGCTCGGCGGCGGCTGCATGCGCGTCGAGTGCCCGCAGGGCGCCGAGCATGCCGTCGATCTGCTGGGTGGCGCCGGCGAGGAGCGCCGCATCGCCGTCGACGGCCTGCAGACCACCGCGACCGCGGTGCTCGCCGGCGGCCGCCTGCACCTGGCGCTGCTCGGCCGCAGCTGCGTCGTCGACGATCTCACCTACGCGCCACCGCAGAGCGCCGACGCGGCCGGCGAGGCGGCCGTGCTGGCGCCGATGAACGGCCGGCTTCTCGCCGTGCTGGTGGCGGTGGGTGAACGCGTGACGAAGGGCCAGCGGGTGGCGGTACTGGAGGCGATGAAGATGGAGCACCAGCTCGTCGCGCGGCGTGACGGCGTCGTCGAGCGCGTCGGTGCCGCCGTGGGCGAGCAGCTCGCGCAGCGCGCGCTCGTCGTCAGGCTCGCAGACGCGGCCGAGGTGGCCTGACCATGGGTGCATCCAGCCCGTACTACACCGTCGACCACGCGGCCTTCCGCGATGCGATGCGCCGCTTCGTCGCGCGCGAGATCACGCCGCATGTCGAGGCCTGGGAAAGCGCCGGCGCCTTCCCGCGCGAGCTGTACCGCAAGGCGGCCGAGATCGGCCTGCTCGGCCTGGGGTTCCCGGCCGAGCAGGGAGGCAACGACGGCGACCTGTTCATGACCATCGTCGCCACGCAGGAGCTGGCGCGCTGCGGCGCCGGCGGCGTGCTCGCGAGCCTGATGTCGCACACCATCGGCTGCCCGCCGATCGTCCACGTCGGCTCGGAAGCGCTCAGGCGCAAGGTGCTGCCCGCGGTGATGCGGGGCGACAAGATCAGCGCGCTGGCGATCACCGAGCCCTCGGGCGGCTCGGACGTCGCCAACCTGCGCACCACCGCACGGCGAGACGTCGACCACTACGTCGTCGACGGCTCCAAGACCTTCATCACCTCGGGCATGCGCGCCGACTTCTACACCGTCGCCGTGCGCACCGGCGGCGCCGGGGCAGGCGGCGTGTCGCTGCTGCTGGTCGAGAAGGGCACCCCCGGCTTCACGCAGACGCCGCTCGCCAAGATGGGCTGGCTGTGCTCGGACACCGCCACGCTGCATTTCGACGGCGCGCGCGTGCCGGCAGAGAACCTGGTCGGTGCCGAGAACCAGGGCTTCAAGGCGATCATGCGCAACTTCAACCGCGAGCGCATCTTCCTCGCCGCGGGCGCCAATGGCTTCGCGCGCGTGTGTCTGGACGAAGCGCTGGCCTGGGCCCGGCAGCGCGAGATGTTCGGCGGGCGGCTGATCGACCAGCAGGTGACGCGCCACAAGCTCGCCGACATGGCGATGCGCATCGAGGCCACGCAGGCGATGCTCGAGTTGCTGGCCTGGCGCGTCGAGCAGGGCGACGCGCCCGTCGGCGAGATCTGCCTGCTGAAGAACCAGGCCACGCAGACGATGGCCTTCTGCGCCAGCGAGGCGGTGCAGCTGCACGGCGGCGCCGGCTTCATCCGCGGCGTCAAGGTCGAGCGCATCTACCGAGAGGTGAAGGTGAACGCGATCGGCGGCGGCGCCGAGGAAGTGATGCGCGATCTCGCCGCCCGGCAGCTGGGATTCCACGCATGAAGCCCGCGTTCGCCGCCAGCCCGATCGACGCCGCTGACAGCCTCGAGCGCCGCATGGCCGATGCGCTGCGCGATGCCCCGCGGGTCGATCGCGCCGGGCGCTTCCCTGTCGAGTGGTGGCAGCACCTCGCCGCGCAGAGCCTGCTCGGCCTGAGCTTCGACCTCGACGGGCGCGGCCCGCGCGCCGGCTGGCCGTCGATCGCGCGCCTGTCCGGCCTGATCGCGCGCGAGACCGGCTCGCTGGGCCTCGCGCTCGGCTGGTTGCTGCACGAAATGCTCGGCCGTTTCGTGATCGGACCGAACGTGCGCGCGGAGGGACACCGTGCCCTGCTGCGCATGATGGCCAGCGGTCAGCGCATCGTCGGCCTGGCCATCTCCGAGCCCGACGCCGGCGCCCACCCCAAGCGCCTGCGCTGCACCGCGCGGCGCGACCGCGAAAGCGGCGGCGACGGCTGGCTGCTCGACGGCAGCAAGTCCTGGGTCAGCAATGGGCCGGCGGCCGGGGCCTTCGTCGTGCTCGCCGTCACCGGCGAGAACGACGGCCGCAAGACCTTCGACGCCTTCGTCGTCGAGAGGGGTGAGGTCGGCCTGCAAGTACAGGACGCGTCCGGAGCCGCCCTCGCGCCGCTCGGCCATGCCAGCCTGAGGCTCGAAGCCTGCGCCGTGCCGGACGCGCTCCGGCTGGACACCGGCGGCGAGGCCTTCGCCCGCATCGCACGACCGGTGCGCATCGTCGAAGACGCGCTGCTCGCCGCCGCGATGAGCGGCGCGATGCAGGCCGAACTCGACGCCTTGGCGGCATGGCTGCGCGGCACCCGGGCGTCTGCGGCGACGACGCGCCGGCTCGGCGCGCTGCAGCTTGAACTGGCGGCGCTCCGGCCGCTGGCCGACGAGTCGGCGCGCCACCTGGAGCGGCGCGGCCCCGACGACGACCTGGCCCGGCTGAACGCCGGCGCACGCATCCTGTTCGAGCGCTGGCAGGCGGGCTTCGAAGCCTTCGCCGCCACGCTCGACGACCTCGGCGACGGCCTGCACCGCATCGCCGCCGACATGCGCACCGTGCTGAGCATCGCGCGCGGCGTCGGCGAGGCGCGCCAACTCGACGCCGGCTCGGCCCTCCTCCAATCCAAGGATCCCCATGAAGTCGCTGCATGACACCCACTTCGAGAGCGTCGACGTCGTGTCGTCGCGCCTCGCCGACGTGGACTACATCGCGAGCCGCCAGCTCGCCACCGCGGTCTACCTCGCGTTCAACCTCGAGAAGCCGGTGCTGGTCGAGGGGCCGGCCGGTGTCGGCAAGACCGAGCTCGCCAAGAGCATGGCCGCGATCCTCGACGTGCCGCTGATCCGCATGCAGTGCTACGAGGGCCTGGACGAGTCGAAGGCGCTGTACGAATGGAAGTACGGCAAGCAGCTGCTCTACACGCAGCTGCTCAAGGACAAGCTCGCCGAACTGATGCAAGGCAGCGTCGGGCTGGCGGCCTCGATCGAACGGCTGCATGCGCATGACGACCTGTTCTTCTCCGAACACTTCCTCGAGCCGCGTCCGCTGTACCAGGCGCTGCACCAGGAGCGCGGCTGCGTGCTGCTGATCGACGAGGTCGACAAGTCGGACCCCGAGTTCGAGGCCTTCCTGCTCGAGGTGCTGTCGGACTTCCAGGTCTCGGTGCCCGAGCTGGGCACGATCGCCGCGAAGGTCAAGCCGCTCGTCTTCCTGACCAGCAACAACACGCGCGAGATGAGCGACGCGCTCAAGCGCCGCTGCCTGCACCTGCACATCCCCTTCCCCGACGCGGCGGTCGAGCGGCGCATCCTCGAGCGGCGCGTGCCCGGGCTGAGCGAGAAGCTGAACCGGGAACTCGTCGCCTTCGTGCAGGCGGTGCGCGAGCTCGACCTGAAGAAGCAGCCCTCGGTCAGCGAGACGATCGACTGGGCCAAGACGCTGCTGCTGCTCAACTCGGAGCACCTGAGCCTGGACATGGTGCGCGACACGCTGAACGTCTTCCTCAAGTTCGAGCTGGACATCACGAGCACCGCCGAGCAGCTGCCGGCGCTGCTCGACAAGGCGCGCAAGAACGCGGAGCTGCCCCATGCAAGCCACGCTTGAGGACTTCTTCAAGGCGCTGCGCGGCAGCGATCTCGACGTCAGCCTGAACGCGCAAATCGACGCCGCCCGCGCGACCGAGCTGGTCGGCTGGAGCGAGCGCGACCTGCTGAAGTCCGCGCTCGGCACGACGCTGGCGAAGAACCTGCCCGACCGGGCGATCTTCGACGCGACCTTCGACCGCTTCTTCCGCTTCGACTCGTTCGGCACGGGCGCGGTCGCGGTGGCCGGGGCGGGTGCCGCGGCACGGCCGCAGAGCCCGCCGCCCGAGGGCAGCGGCCAGGGCAGCGGCGGCCCGGGCGGCTGCCAGGGCAGCGCCGGGCAGGCCCTGTCGCAGCTGCTGATGGCGGGCGACTCCGCGGCGCTCGCGCGGCGCATGCAGCAGGCCGCCCGCGACGTGGGCCTGACCGACATCTGGTTCTTCACCCAGAAGGGCCACTACACGCAAAAGATCCAGCAGGCGATGGGCCTCGAGCTGCTCGACCGCGAGATCGCCGACGCGCGCCGCCAGACGCTCGCGCCGCAACGGCACGCCGATCTCGAGCTGGCGCGCAAGCGCCTCTTCAACGAGGTGCGCAACTTCGTCGAGCGCAAGCTCGCGATGTACGGCACCGCGCCGACGCGCGAGCTGCACGACGAGTTCCTGCAGTCGCAGAAGCTGTCCAGCATCGACCGGCGCGATTTCGCCCGCATGCACGAGATCGTGCGCAAGATGGCGCGCCGGCTGGCCGAACGCCACGCGCGGCGCAAGCGGCGCGAGCAGCGCGGGCAGCTCGACTTCCGCCGCACGCAGCGCGCCAACGCGGCCTACGGCGGCGTGCTGTTCGAGACCTACTGGCGCAGCACGCGCATCGAGCGGCCCAAGGTGGTGGCCATCTGCGACGTGAGCGGCTCGGTGCGCCAGTACGCGCGCTTCCTGCTGCTGTTCCTGTACAGCCTGGACGAGCTGCTGTCAGACGTGCAGTCGTTCGCGTTCACCAACCACCTGGTCGACGTGGGCGCCACCTTCGAGGCGCTGCCGGTCGAGCAGGCGGTGGACAAGGTGCTGAACGCCGTGGGCGGCTCGGGCACCGACTACGGCCAGATGCTGCTCGACCTGGACGAGCAGTTGATGCACCGCATCGACCACCGCACCACGGTGCTCGTGCTGGGCGATGCGCGCAACAACCGCGGCGAGGCGCGCACCGAGGTGATGAAGACCCTCTACGGCCGGGCGCGCCGCGTGATCTGGCTCAACCCCGAGCCGCGCTCGTTCTGGGGCCTGGGCGACTCGGAGATGAAGCGTTACGCGCCCTACTGCCACATCGCGCGCGAGTGCAATTCGCTGCGCCACCTCGAACGCACGCTCGACGAACTGCTGCGCTCGAACAGCGCGAGCGCCTGAGCATGGTCCGCCCGGGCCTCCGGCTTCACCCCGCGCGCACGCCCGTCGCACCGCGGCCCGCGGCGACGCTGCTGTGGCTGCGCGACACCGACGGCGCGCCCGAAGTGCTGCTGACGCGCCGCTCGCCGAACGCGAGCTTCCTGCCCGGCGTGTTCGTGTTCCCGGGCGGACGCATCGACGACGCCGATGCGCAGGCGCACGACCTCGTTACACCCGCCGCGGCCGCGCTGCCGCACCTCGCCGCGGCGGTGGCCGCGCTGCGCGAGAGTTTCGAGGAGCTGGGGGTGCTGCATGCATGCACCGCCAGCGGGCGCGCGGCGACGGCAGCGCAGCTCGCGCAGTTCGACCGCCGCCAGCCGCTGCCCGCGCAACTGCGTGCGCACGGCCTCGTGCTCGCGGCCGACGCGCTGCGCGTGGCGGTGCGCTGGACCACCGACCGCGACGTGCAGCCGCGCCGCTTCGACACGCTGTTCCTGATCGGCCGCCTGCCCGAGGGGCAGACGCCGGTGGCCGACGACGCCGAGCAGTTCGAGCCGGTCTGGCTGCGCGCCGCCGACGCGCTGGCGCGCCACGAGGCGGGCACGCTGCCGATGATCTTCCCGACGCTGCGCACGCTGCGCTGGCTGGCGGGATTCGACCGCGTCGAGGCCGCGCTCGTCGCCTGCGCCGGCGACCGGCCGTTGTGGGAGTCGTGCCCGCGCGGCGGCCTCGTCGGCGGCAAGCCGCAGCGCTTCATGGAGACGGACCTGCCGTTCGGCGAGCTCGAGCTCGTCTGTCCGGACGGGCAGGTGCTGCACGCGCTGGACTGGCAGAGCGAGCAGCCGGTGCGGCTGCTGCGCCACCTCTGGCGGCTGACGGCGCCGAACCCGGGCGTGATGACCGGGCCGGGCACGAACACCTACCTGCTGGGCAGCGCGGCCGCGGGCTGGATCGTCGTCGATCCCGGGCCGCCCGACGACACCCATGTGGCGCGCATCGTCGAGGCCACGGGCGGCGACGTGCGCACCATCGTCTGCACCCATTCGCATCCCGATCATTCGCCTGCGGCCGCGCCGCTGGCCATGGCCTGCGAGGCCGCGACGGGCCGGCGCCCGCCCATCCTCGGGCTGCCCTCGGCGCCGACGGCGCGCGCCCACTCGCAGTTCACGCCCGACCGCGCGCTGGCCGACGGCGAGCGCATCGCGCTGGCCGACGCCGAGCATGCGCTGACGCTGCGCGCCGTGCACACGCCCGGCCACGCCGCCAACCACGTCTGCCTCGTCGCCGAGGAGGACGGTCTGCTGTTCTCGGGCGACCATGTGCTGAACGGCAGCACCACGGTCGTCGACCCGCCCGACGGCAACATGGCCGCCTACATCGATTCTCTCGACCTCCTCGACCGCGCGTGCGCACATTTCGACGTGCACTTCATCCTGCCTGCGCATGGCCACGTCATCGGCTCGGCGCGGCGCGCGGTCGCGCAACTGAAGGCGCACCGCCTCGCGCGCGAAGCGAAAGTCGTCGCGGCGATGCGCGAGCGTCCCGGCGGCGACGCCGACGACTGGGTGCCGCTCGCCTACGCCGACACGCCCAGGCAGCTCTGGCCCGTGGCCAAGCGCTCGCTGCTCGCCCACCTCGAACGGATCCGCGCGCTCGGGCTGGCACCCTGAACATCCGCACCACCGATCCGCATTCCCGAGGAGACGCCGTCTTGAACTTGCCGCCCCTGCCCGCCCACGTCGTCGACGCCTTCTGGGAGCGTTGGGGCGGCGGCACCTTCCTCGGCGCACAGGGCCTCGAACTCGAGCTCGCCGGCGAAGGGCGAGCCATCATCCATCTGCGCTCACCCAGTGCCACGCAGCGCGGCGGCGGCGGCTCCGACGCGGTGCTCAACGGCGGCGTCATCGCCTACATGTTCGACGGCGCGCTCGGCAGCGCCATCACCACCGCCAGCCTGGCCCGCCCCGAGATGCGCGAGATCGACCCGCTGGCGTACGCGCAGTCGACGATCAACCTCGACATCACCTACGTCCGCGCCGCCACCGGCGCGCACTTCGCAGCGCACGGCAAGGTCGTGAACGCCGGCCGCAATGTCACCTTCGCCGAAGGCGAGCTGCTCGACGACCAAGGCCGCGTGTGCGCCACGGCCAAGGGTATCTGGCGCGTGTTCTGGCCGCGCCGCACCACCTGAGAAAGGACTTCCCCGTGAGCAAGAGCACCCTCCGCATCGGCTGCGCCTCCGGTTTCTGGGGCGACACCGAGTTCGCCGCCGCGCAGCTGGTCGAGCGCGGCGAGATCGACGTGCTGGTCTTCGACTACCTGGCCGAGATCACGATGTCGCTGCTGATCCGCGCCCGCGCCAAGGACCCGACGCAGGGCTACGCGCCCGACTTCGTCGCGACGATCCGGCCCTTGATGAAGCAGTTGAAGGCGCGCGGCATCCGCGTGGTCGCCAACGCGGGCGGCGTCAACCCGTCGGGCTGCCGGGCCGCGCTGATGGCGGCCTCCGAGGCCGAGGGCGTCGACCTGAAGATCGCCGCGGTGCTGGGCGACGACCTGATGCCGCAGGTGGAGGCGCTGCGCGCCGCCGGCACGAAGGAGATGTTCTCCGGCGCCGCCTTCCCGGCCAAGGTGACGAGCGCGAACGCCTATCTCGGCGCGTTCCCGATCGCGGCGGCGCTGGCCGCCGGCGCCGACATCGTCGTCACCGGCCGCTGCGTCGACAGCGCCGTGACGCTGGCGCCGCTGATCGCCGGGTTCGGCTGGACCGCCGACGACCTGGACAAGCTCGCCCAGGGCAGCCTCGCCGGCCACCTGATCGAATGCGGCACCCAGGCCACCGGCGGCAACTACACCGACTGGGCGAGCGTTCCCGGCTGGGACGACATGGGCTTCCCGATCGCCGAGTGCCGCGCCGACGGCAGCTTCGTGCTCACCAAGCCTGCAGGCACCGGCGGGCTGGTGAGCCCGTCGACGGTGGGCGAGCAGATGCTCTACGAGATCGGCGACCCGCGCGCCTACATCCTGCCCGACGTGGTGTGCGACTTCACGGGCGTCACGCTCACGCAGGCCGGCCCCGACCGCGTCGAGGTCAAGGGCGCGCGCGGCCGGCCGCCCACCGACCAAGCCAAGGTCAGCATCACCTACGCCGACGGCTTTCGCGCGATGAGCCTGTTCATGATCGGCGGCATCGATGCCGGCGCGAAGGCCCGCCGCACCGGCGCGGCGATGCTGGCGCGCCTGCGGCGCGAGTTCGCCGGGCGCGGCTGGCCCGACTTCACCGAGGCGAGCGTCGAAGCCATCGGCGCCGAGGACACCTACGGCCCGCACGCCCGCGCCGCGTCGCGCGAGGTGATGCTCAAGGTGGGCGTGCGCCACCCGCTGAAGGACGCGCTGGAGCTGTTCTCGCGCGAGGTGGCGCCGATGGCGCTGATGTCGGCCCCTGCGATCACCGGCTTCACCGGCGGGCGGCCCAAGGTGCAGCCGGTGCTGCGGCTGTTCTCGTGCCTGGTGCCGAAGTCGAAGCTGACGGTGATGCTCGACATGGGCGCGCAGCCGGTGGCCGCACCGGCGCTCGCCGGCGTGAGCTTCGACCCCGCGACGCTGCCCGCGGTCGAAGGCCCGCTGCCCGCGGCCGACGACTTCGCGCGCGGCAGCCGCACGGTGCCGCTGGTGCAACTCGCCTGGGGCCGCAGCGGCGACAAGGGCGACTCGGCCAACATCGGGCTCATCGCGCGCCGCCCCGAGTTCCTGCCCTTCATCCGCGCCGCGATCACCGAGGAGGCGGTCGCGGGCTGGTTCGCCCACCTGGTGCGCGGCGAGATACGCCGCTACGACCTGCCCGGCACGCATGCGCTGAACTTCACGCTGCAGGAGGCGCTCGGCGGCGGCGGCATCGCGTCGGTGCGCATGGACTCGCAGGGCAAGGCCTACGCGCAGATGCTGCTCGACCATCCGGTCACGATTCCCGCCGACCTCGCGCTCTGAGCCGAGCCCGGACTCCCGCGAACCCCGCACGAAAGGACACGCCCATGAACACCCCCGCCGCGCCGACCGGCCGCACCACCGCCTCGGCCATGATCCAAAGCCGCGTGCGCGACATCCAGGAAGCCACGCGCGGCGTCACCAAGCAATACCCGCGCAGCTACATCCTGCAGTGCATCAAGGAGGACCGCTTTCCCGACGAGCTGTGGCAGGCGCTCGGCAAGTTCGGCCTGCTGGGCCTGTCCATCCCCGAGGAGCACGGCGGCTCCGGCGGCGGCGTGCTCGAGATCACCGCGCTCAACGAAGCGCTCGCGCTGGCCGGCGTGCCCACGCTGTTCCTCGTCGTCACCGGGCTGGGCCGGGTGCCCATCGTGCGCAACGGCACCAAGGAGCAGATTGCCCGCTACGTCACGCCCACCTGCACCGGCGAGAAGAAGCTGTGCTTCGCGATCACCGAGCCCAACGCCGGCACCAACAGCTTCGCGATGACGACCCTGGCGACCCGCAGTGCGGATGGCGGCTGGACGCTGAACGGCCAGAAGGTCTTCATCTCCGGCGCGCGCGACGCCGACACGATGCTCGTCGTCGCCCGCACCACCAAGGCCGGCGAGGTGAAGCACCGCACCGATGGCATGTCGCTGTTCGTGCTCGACATGAATTCGCCGGGTATCAAGCTGCAGCAGCTCAACATCCAGGTCGAGACCGCCGAGCGCCAGTACATGGTGTTCTTCGACAACGTGCAGCTGCCGGCCGACGCGGTGATCGGCGAGCCCGGCAAGGGCGCCAAGCTGATGTTCGAGGGCCTGAATTCCGAGCGGCTGCTCGCCGCGGGCGCGGCGCTGGGCCTGGGCGACTACGCGCTGTCCAAGGCGGTGGCCTACGCCAACGACCGCAAGCCATTCGGCCGGCCGATCGGCAGCTACCAGGCGCTGCAGCATCGGCTGGCCCTGGCCAAGGCCGAGATCGAAGCGGCGCGGCTGATGACCTACGACGCCGCCGACCGCTTCGACAACGGCGAGGACGCCGGCGCGCACGCCAACATGGCCAAGCTGCTGGCCTCGCGCGCGGCGGTGGCGGCGATCGAGGCCACGCTGCAGACCCACGGCGGCTACGGCTTCGACCGCGACTACGACGTGGTGACGCTGTGGCCGATGATCCGCCTGCTCGAGATCGCGCCGATCAACAACGAGATGCTGATGAACTACATCGGCGAGCACGTGCTCGGCCTGCCGAAGTCCTACTGAGACCGAACCTGCCGCTGCGCATGCAGGATCACCGATTCACCGGCGGCGGCCGCATGCTTGCGGCGCGCAGCTGGGGGCGCATCGACGCCGCCGCGCCGGTCGTCGTGATGCTGCACGGCGGGCTCGACTGCACGAGCACCTGGAAGGACCTGCCCGAGCAAATCGCCGAGCGCACCGGCCTGGCCGTGCTCTCCTACGACCGCTGGGGCTACGGCGGCTCGGAGGCGCACGGCCCGAGCCGCGACCGCTCGTACCGCCAGCGAGAGTCGGGCCCGGTGTTCGGCGACCTGCTGCGCCACTTCGGCATCCGCCAGGCGCTGCTGTTCGGGCACAGCGACGGCGGCGCGATGGCGGTGCTCGCCGCGGCCGCCCACCCGCAGGCGGTGCTCGGGGTGTGCGCCTGCTCGCCGACGATCGCGCTCGACCTGCAGATGGTGCGCGCGATGGACGGCGCCCGGGAAGCCTTCGAGCGCGGCGGCCTGCGCGAGAAGCTCGCCCGCCACCACGGCGACAAGACGGAGTCGATGTTCCGCGGTTGGCACGGGGCCTGGGCCGACGAGGCCGCCGTGCACTGGACGATGGCGCCGCAGGTGGCGCAGGTGCGCTGCCCGGTGAGCGCGATCTTCGGCCAAGCCGACGATTATGGCTGGCGGCCGAGCGCCCGCGTGCTCGTCGAGCACGGCGCGATGGCGCTGGAAGTGACGGCGCTGCCGGGCGTTGGGCACGACCCGCAGCACCGGGCGCGGCCGGCAGTGCTGGACGCGCTGGCTCGCCTGCAGCAGACCGCGCAGGGCGCGCAGCGGCCCGCCCGCTGACGCGGATTGCATCGAACCCGGCCGGCATCGCCAGGTCCCGATCTTCAGCGCACGCACCAGCGGCACCCAGCGGGCACGCTCCGCCTGGCCGAACGCGCCGACCTCCTGCGTCCGGCGCTTTTCATTCGGCCTTGATGCCGGCGCGCTGGGCGAGCGGGCCCCACTTCTGCCGCTCGGACTGCGCAAAGGCGGCAAGCTCCGCCGGGCTGCCGCCGGCGGGCTCGTGGCCGAGTTCCAGCATGCGCAGGCGCACCTCCGGCTCGGCGAGGATCTTCGCCACCGCGGCGTTCAAGCGCTGGATCACGTCGGTCGGCGTGCCGTGTGGCGCATACAGCGCGTTCCAGGCCACGACCTGGAAACCGGGAAGTCCCTGCGCGGCCACAGTCCGCACCCCCGGCAGCAATGCGGACTCGCTGCGCGACGTGACGCCGAGCACCCGCACCTTGCCGCTGGCGATGAACGACTTCGCGGCGCTGACGGTGTCGATCGCCAGGCCGACCTGACCGCCGATCAGGTCGGTCATCGAGGTGGCCGAACCCTTGTACGGGATCGCGCGCAGCATGGTGCCGCTGTCCTGCTTCAGCAGCTCGAGCACGAGTCGCGCGGTGGTGCTGGGCAGGGCGACGTCGATGCTGTCGGGTTTGGCCTTGGCGGCAGCGAGCACGTCGCCCAGGCTCTGGTGCGGCGAAGCCGGGTTGGCGATCAGCACCAGCGGAAAAATGCTCACCAGGCCGATGGGAGCGAACTGCTTCTCCGCATCGAAGGGCATCTGCGCGTACAGGAACGCGTTCAACACGTGCGTGCCGTTCGTCCCCATCACGATGCTGTAGCCATCGGGCGCGGCCCGCGCTGCTTCGGCCGCGCCGATGTTGCCGCCGGCGCCGGCGCGGTTGTCGACCACGAAGGCCTGGCCGAACTCCTTGCCGAGCCGCTCGGCGAGGAAGCGCGCGAGCACGTCGGTGCCCTGCCCGGGCTGATAGGGGACGACGATGCGCACCGGCCTGGCAGGCCAGCCCTGCGCTGCGGCGGGCAGGACGCCGATCAGCAGCAGGCCCAGGATCGCGAGGACGGCACGGGTGAATGCTCTCATCGGGTTCCTCCAGAAGCTGGTGTCAGCCGCGCGACGGCAGCTCGACCACGCCCGAACCGAGCACCGACAACTCGCCGTCCTGGTTGCGCGCCTCCTGCTCGATCTCGACCAGCTTGCGGCCGGCCTCGACGAACTTGCGCTTCACGTGGCCCTTGATGAACAACATGTCGCCGGCCGGGTTGTGGCGGCGGATCTTGCACGTGGCGCGGCGCAGGAAGCCGTCGTCGCCCATCCAGTTGGTCAGGTGGTGGGTCAGCCAGGAGCAGCGTTCGGGGCCGTAGTCGTAGGCGCCCGGGGCGCCGACCTCGAGCGCGAACTCTTCTTCCCAGTGCACGCGTTCGGGTACGTCGGGCACCCCGAAGCGGTTGGTGATGCCCAGGCCCGGGTGATCGTCGACCAGCTTCCACGCCAGCTTGTTGGCGCGGATGTACAGGCCGCCCCATCCCTGCGCGTAGGCGATGAACCCGGTCACCGTCATCGGCCCCTTGAGCATGGTCGGCAGCGCCTCGCCCTCCGCCACGTCCTCCCAGTGTCGCGGCGTCGCACCGCGCACCGGCTCGTCCGCGTAAAGCCTGCAGGCCTCGGCGATCTCCTCGCGCGTGTAGCGGCGCGGCTCGCGCCGGCGCACTTCGGTGTACTTGGTGCCCTTCTCGCGCGCGTGGTCCCGTTCGGTGCGGAAGCACCAGCTGTCGGCCTCGGCCACCCGGTCGCCCTGCTGGTTGAAAAAGTCGACGTGGTAGATCTGCTGCACCGCACGGCCGGCGAACTGCGTCTCGCGCACGATCGCGTCCTTCAGCCGGGCCTCGGTGTGGATCTCGTCGTTGCGGCGCACCGGCTGGTACCAGGTCCAGTCGGCACCCGACCACATCGCGTGCACCCCGGGCAGGCCGCCGACGTAGCCGGAGACGATGCGGTCGGTGGCGAACAGGAAGCTGGGCAGCGCAATGATGCCGCCGTGCTGCGTGCCCGCCGCATAGGCAGGATCGCACCACAGCGGGTTGTCGTCGCCGATGCCGTGCGCATAGTGGCGGATGTTGTCGCGCGTGGCCTCGTGGCACCACGGCTCGACGGTATGGCCGATCTTGACGCCGATGCGGGCGCGCAGCTCGTCGAGGCCGCGGTCGGTGATCTTCGGGAAGGTGCGTTCGGTGGAAGTGGACATGACACGCTGGTTCAGGTTGACGAAGGGGCAGCCGCCGCCGCCTGCTCCCGCTCACGCAGTTGCTTGCGCAGGATCTTGCCGGCCGCGTTCTTCGGCAGCTCGGCGACGAAGGCGACCTGGCGCGGATACTCGTGCTGGCTCAGCCGCTCGCGCACCAGGGTCTGGATCTCGCGCACGAAGGCATCGTCGCCGGCGCGGCGCGCGACGACGAAGGCCTTGACGACGAGCCCCCGGAGCGCGTCGGGCACGCCGATCGCGGCGGCCTCCTGTACGTCCGGATGGCGCAGGATCGCGTCCTCGATCTCGACGGCGCTCATCGTCCAGCCCGCCGAGATGATCACGTCGTCGGCGCGCCCGCAGTGCCAGAAGTGGCCGTCGGCGTCGACGCGGCCGAGGTCCTTGGTGGCGATCCAGCGCCCGCCGCGCCACAGCTTGAGCTCGCCGACCGCCCCGGGCGGGCACGGCCGGCCTTCGGCGTCCTGCACCTCCACGCGCAGGCCCGGAACCGGCTTGCCGAGCGAGCCACGCTTGACGGGAAAGTCCGGCGCGCCTGGGTAGTTGACGAGGCAAACGCCGATCTCGGTCGTTCCGTACATGCTGCACGCCGGGCGGCCGAAGGTGTGCTCGACGAAGGCCGCGGTCTCGCCGTCGATGGGCTCGCCGGTGTACGAGACCTTCCTGATCGCGTAGCGGTAGCGATCCGCGGTACCGGCATTGCGCATCATGCGGTAGTGCGTGGCGGCCGCCGCGATGTTGTCGAAGCGGTGGTCCTGCAGGCCACGCAGCAGGCGATCGGCATCGAACTTGCCGGCGTAGGCGCCGATCGTCGCGCCCAGCGCCAGCGGCGCCAGCGTGCCGTGCGCCAGGCCGTGCCCCCAGGCCGGCGACGACGGGCACATGAAGCGCTCACCCGGGCGCACGCCGGTGCCGTAGAGCGCCGCGTACATCAGGGTGACGATCGAGCGGTGCCGGTGGCGCACCGCGTCGGGCTGCTCGCGCGTGGTGCCCGAGGTGTACTGGAACAGCGCCATGTCGTCGGCCGCGGTGTCCGGCTCGAACACGGGCGCGAACGCCTCGAGCGCCGCGAGGAAGCCGGCATCGGCGATCGCCACCTCAAGGCCCGGCTGCGCTGTCACGGCGAGCGCCTTCTCGGCGTTCGTGACCAGCAGCCTGGGTTGGCAGTCCTGCACGCGCAGGCGCACGCCGTCGGGCCCGAACAGCGTGAACAGCGGCACCGCGACGGCGCCTGCCTTCATCGCGCCGAACACCGCGGCATAGAACGCGAGCGACGGCTCCAGCATCACCGCGACCCGGTCGCCCGGGCAAACGCCCCGCGCACGCAACCAGTGCGCGAAACGCGACGACTGCTCCGCGAGCTCGCGGTACGACAGCTGCACGTCGCTGCCGTCGGCGCGCAGCACGATCACCGCGGTGCGGCCGGAGGCCGCGTGGCGGTCGATGCACTCGTGCGCGATGTTCATGCGCGCGCGGTCGCCGTCGAACAGCGCCCACAGGCGCTCGGACGTGCACGATGCCAGCGCATCGGCGTAGGTGACGTGGTCGGTGAGGCGGGACATGGACGTGCGGCGCTGCGACGGGAACGGACTTTGAAGAAACCGTTGCGGCTTGTCAATGCGCACCTATAATTGTCTATGGACAATTTTGACGGGCCTGGCGCCGACACTCCTTCGGCGCCGCGAAAGCGCGCCGCGCCGCGCCTGCGCGAGGTGCCCGCGGTGACACGCGCGGTCGCGATCCTGCGTCTGCTCGCCGCGCGCCCCAACCTGCCGCTGAGCGTCGTCGCGCGCGAGCTGGGCCTGGTGCAGAGCACTTGCCTGCACATCCTGCGCGTGCTGGTGGCCGAAGGCCTGGTGCAGGTGGACGCGGCCAAGCAGTACGCACTCGGCGTCGGCATGGTCGCCCTCGCGCGCGCGGCGCGCCAGGCCACCGCGTTTCCGGTCCTCGCGCAGCCGGCGCTCGACCGCGTGTCCGCGGCGTGGGGCGTGACGGCGCTGGGCGTGGCCATCGCCGGGCTCGAGCACATGGTGGTGCTGGCGATGTCGCACTCGCCGTCGCCGCTGCGCCTGCACGTCGACATCGGCAGCCGTTTCCCGGCGCTCATCAGCGCCACCGGCCGGCTCGTCGCGGCGTTCTCCAAGGCCGCGCCGGCAGCCGTCGAGGCGCGCTTCGCCGCGTTGCGCTGGGACCGGCCGCCGGGCCTGGCGGCCTGGCGGCGCGACGTGCTGTCCGCGCGGCGGCAGGGCTACAGCATCGACCGCGGCAACTACATCGCCGGCGTGGCCGTCGTCTCGGTGCCCGTGCTCGACGGCGCCGGGCGCATGACGCACGCGCTCGTGGCGCTGGCGATGGACGAGGCCCTCGGCGAACGCCGGGGGCGCCTGCTCGCACGCGACCTGCGCAGCGAGGCCGACGCGTTGACGCCGCGGCTGGCCCCGCAGCGCTGAGCGCCGGATCAGGCGCCCCGTGGCACGTCGCCCTCGAGCGTGATGCGGTGCATCACGCGCCGGTGGCCGTGGTAGTCGTTGATCGGGTAGTGCTGCACGCAGCGGTTGTCCCACAGCGCGAGCGAACCCGGCTCCCAGCGGAAGCGGCAGGTGAACTCTTCCTTGCGCTGGTGTTCGTACAGGAACTGCAGCAGCGGCGCGCTCTCGGCCTCGGTCATTCCCGCAAAGCGCACCGTGTGGCCGGCGTTCATGTAGAGCGCCCGGCGGCCCGTTTCGGGATGCACGCGAACCGCCGGGTGCTCGGCCTCGAAACGCGAACGCTGTTCGCGGCCCGCCTCGGCGACGCGATCCTCGCGCGTGCGCGACGCGTCGGCCTTGTCGGAGCTGTTCACGCAGCGCAGCCCCGCGAGCAGCTTGCGCATGCCTTCGGACAATGCTTCGTAGGCCGCCGTCTGGCTCGAGAACAGCGTGTCCCCGCCCTGCGGCGGAACTTCGCGGGCCAGCAGCATCGTGGCCATCGGCGGCCGCTCCAGGTAGGCGGTGTCGGTGTGCCAGACCCCACCGAAGTTGACACGCTCGTGCTCGAGCTTCTTGACCTCGATGATGTGCGGATAGCCCTCGATGCCGCGCACGAACGGGTACTCCACGGGCGTGCCGACGGTGCGCGCGAACGCGAGGAACTGGTTGTTGTCCAGCTGTTGCCCGCGCAGGAAGACGACACCGTGCTCGAGCCAGATGGCGCGCAGCCGCGCGGCCTGGTCGGCCTGCAGAGGTTCGCGCAGGTCCAGCCCGGCAACCTCGGCGCCGATGGCGCCGGCGAGGCGGGTCACCCGCAGCGTTTGTGGCGGCATGGTTGCTGTCCTTTCGCGATCGATGTTCCCACACCGCGTCGCGCGGCGCGGCTGCTCATCCTCCGCCGTGCCGGCGCCGGCGCAGCGCACGCACGATGGCGCGCTCGAGCCGCCGGGGTTCGACCGGCTTGGCCACAAAGTCGTCCATGCCCGCAGCCAGCGCCTCGGCCCGTTCCGACGCGAACGCTGCCGCCGACAGCCCGATCACGGCGAGGTCCGCCGCCGTCCACTGCTCACGCAGCCGGCGCGTCGCCTCGAGACCGCCCAGCACTGGCATTTGCAGGTCCATCAGCACCACATCGAACGGCTCCCCGCGGGCGGCGGCGGCCTGCGCCGCTTCGATGGCGGCATGGCCATCGCCGGCTTGCCTGACCTGCGCGCCGCGCCGCTCGAGCAGCGCGACGCAGATCAGGAGGTTGACCGGATTGTCCTCGACCACCAGCACCCGGATGCCGACCAACGCTTGCTCGTCCAGTTGCGCGAAGTCGGACGCGACCGGCACGTCCGTCGACGCTGCGAGCGGCAATTCGAACCAGAATTCGCTGCCCGATCCGGGACGGCCGACGGCGCCGACGCGCCCGCCCATCAGCTCCGCCAGCTCGCGGCAGATCGACAGGCCCAGCCCCGTGCCGCCGTAGCGGCGCGTCGTCGAGTCGTCGGCCTGGGTGAACGGCTGGAACAGCCGCTCGCGCTCCGCGTCGTCGAAGCCCGGGCCCGTGTCGTGCACCTCGAAGCGAACGCAGCCGGCTTGCGCCGGGGTCAGTGCGACCCGCACCCCGCCGACCGCCGTGAACTTCAGCGCGTTGTTGACGAGGTTGGCGAGGATCTGCCGCACACGATGCGCGTCGCCTGCGACGATCCGTGGCACGGCAGGAGCGATCTCGAGCACGAACGCGAGGTCGCGCGATGTCGCCAGCACCTGGAACGAGGCGTGCAACGAGTTCACGAGTTCATGGAGTTCGAATGGCGCGGACTCGAGCGTGACGTGGCCAGCCTCGATCTTGCACAGGTCGAGGATGTCGGAGACCACCGCCGCGAGGCCGCTGGCGCTGTCGGCGATCAGGCCGACGTGGCGGGCCTGATCCGGCGGCATGGCGCCGTCCTGCTGGAGCAGCCGCGCGAGGCCCAGGATGGCGTTCAGCGGCGTCCGCAGCTCGTGGCTCATGTTCGCGAGAAACTGGCTCTTGGCTTGGCTGGCCGCCTCCGCGCGACGGCGCGCGACGACCATCTCCCGCCCGAGCCGGATGCGCTCGCCCACGTCCTCGCAGATCCACAGCGTGCCGCCCCCGATGCCCAGCCTGGCATCGATCGCCAGCACGACCATGCGCAGCACCCGGGCCGTGCCGTCGCGGGTGACCACTTCGACGGGTTCGAGGTCGACCACTTCGCCGCGCAGCAGGGCGGGCCCGACGCGCCGGCCGATCTCCGCGTAGACCTCGTCGCTCGGCCAGACCGCGCGCCCGGGCTGGCCAACCAGTTCGCCGGCCGACCAGCCGAAAAGGCGCTCGAACGCCGGATTGACCTGGACGAAGCGGCGTGACCGGCTCATGGCCAGACCGACCGGCACATGCCGGAACAAGGCTTCGCGCTCGACGGAATCGGCATCGGTCTGGCCGACGATCTGGAGGTGCGACCCGGCAGGCCCGACCCGCGCCGCACGCACGCCGATCGACACGGCCCGGCCATCGCGGTGGCGCAGCGCGAGCCGGGCCTCGTGCGCGGCGGCGGCGTCCGGCAGGGCGTCGAGAAGTTCTCTCGGCCCGTCCGGCTCGGTCCACCAGCCGCCCGCACCGGGGGTGCGGCCGACGACGGCGTCGACGGGGAAACCCGTGCGGGCGCTGAACTCAGCGTTCACGTGCACGACACGGCCCGCGCGGATGTCGATCAGTACCACCGGCTCGCCGACCAACGCCGCCGCAGTGTCCAAAGCCTGTCGCCACAGAGGGGTTCGGCGGGCCATCTGCTGCCTAGTTCGCCGTTACAAGCGAGCGCGCGGCCCGACAGCGCCCGCCCCGTCAGGCCGGCTTGAACTTGGGCAGGGTGACTTCGTCCGTCACGGCGTCGAAATGGACCGCGACGCGCTGACCGATGCGCACCGACTCGACGTCGTCGGTGAGGAGGTTGGTCATCATCCGTGCGCCTTCGTCGAGATCGACGACCGCGACGACATAGGGCGTGTCGGCCTTGAACGCCGGCCCGGCCGGGCGGCGCGCGACGGTGTAGCTGTAGATGCTGCCGGTGCCGCGCGAATCCGACCACTCCAGCGCGTCGCTGTGGCAGTGCGGGCAGAGCGCACGCGGGTAGAAGTGGTGGCGGCCGCAGTCTCGGCATCGCTTGAGGATCAGGCGGCGCTCCTTCAAGGCGGACCAGTAGGGCGCGCTCTCGGGATCGACGATGGGCAGGGGCTTGTCGTACATGGTGGTCCGTGCGCGGTCTCAGCGCGTCGAAAGGATGCAGGTGGCGCCGCTGGACAGCGTGCCGCCGGTGCCATGCACGAGCGCGGTGGCGGCGTCCTTCACCTGGCGCTCGCCGCATTCGCCGCGCAGCTGCCGCACGGCCTCGATCAACAGGAAGATGCCGTACATGCCCGGGTGCGCGTAGGACAGTCCGCCGCCGTTGGTGTTCATCGGGAAGGCGCCGCCCGGCGCGGTGCGCTGTTCCGACACGAACGCACCGCCCTCGCCGCGCTTGCAGAAGCCGAGCGCCTCGAGCGTCATCAGCACGGTGACCGTGAACGAGTCGTAGACCTCGACCACGTCGATGGCGTCGTGCCCGATGCCGGCCCGCGCAAAGGCCTCGCGGCCGGCGATCTCGGCAGCCGTGAGGCGCGCGAGGTCGGGCATCGCGGCGATCGTCCAGTGGGTGTGCGCCTCGCCGCAGCCGCGCACGTGCACGGGGCGGCGGTGCCCGATGGCGCGCGCGTGCTCGGCGGTGGTCATCACGACCGCGCCGCCGCCGTCGGTGACGAGGCAGGCGTCGAGCAGGTGCAGCGGGTCGGCGATCATCGGGCTGGCGAGCACGTCGTCGACCGACAGCGGGCCGCGCATCGTCGCCGCCGGGTTCAGCGCCGCCCACTTGCGCGTGGCCACCGCGATCTCGGCCAGCTGCCGCGACGTGGTGCTGTACTCGTGCATGTGGCGCATCGCGGCCAGCGCGTAGCCGCCCACCGGCGTGGGCATGCCCCAGGGCGTCTCGTACTGCATGGTCAGCACCGAGGGCCGCCCGGCGAGGTTGCGGCTCGCCTCGCTGCGCTGCAGGCTGCCATACGTGATGAGCGCCACCTCGCAGCGCCCCGCCTCGATGGCTGTGGCGGCGTGCGCGACATGGGCCTCGAAGGCCGAGCCGCCGATGTTGGTGCCGTCGACGAAGCGCGGCGCGATGCCGAGGTACTCCGACAGCGTCACCGTCGACAGCTGGCCCGGGCCCGGCACGCCCCACATGCCCGCGCTCAGCAGCCCGTCCACTTCCCGCATCGGGATGCCCGCGTCCGCGAGCGCGTCGCGCGCGCACAGCGCCTGCGCCTGCAGCACCGACATCGGCTGCACCGCCTTGCCGTCCTTCAACGGCAGATCGGACACGCCGACGATCACGGCTTCACGCTGGCTCATTCTCGGAATCTCCGTCAGAATAGTGTATCAAACAAACGTTAGCTTGATGAAAACCATGGCGACTTCGACTTCGCTCCAATCCGCCGTTGCCCTGGTGACCGGCGCAACGGCGTACATCGGGCGCGCCGTCGCCCTCGAACTGGCGCGCCGCGGTGCCCGCGTGGTGGTGAGCGGGCGGAATGTGCAGGCCGGACTGGCGGTGGTCGAGGAGATCGGCGCGGCTGGCGGCGGCGCCGAGTTCGAAGCCGCCGATCTCACCGACCGCAGCCAGGTCCGGGCGATGGTCGAGCGCATCGTCGGCCGGCACGGTCGGCTCGACGTGCTGGTCGCCAGCGGAGCCGGCGCCAGCAGCGATTCGCTGGCCTTCAAGCTGTTCCTGGACATGAGCGGCGACGACTTCGACACCTACGTCCGCTCGCACTGGCTGAGCCGGGCGCACGTCATTCAGGCTGCGGCAGCGGCGATGCGCTCGCAGGGGCGCGGCAAGATCGTCGCGATCGGCACCGATGCCGGCAGGGTGGCCACGGTGGGCGAGTCCTTCATCGGCGGCGCCACCGGCGGCATGATGCAGATGTGCCGCGTGCTCGCGCGCGAACTCGGGCGCGACGGCATCCGCATCAATGCCGTCGCCATGAGCTACATCGCCGACGCCGAGCCGCGATGGGGCGGCGCGTCGCCGGCGCTGGCGGGCCAGCACGGCGGCATGCTGCAGAACCTGAAGAAGCGCATGCTGTTTCCGGTGCACTGCGCGGACATCGCCCAGGCGGCAGCGTTCTTCGCGGGCCCGGAGTCGGACGCGATCACCGGCCAGACGCTCAGCGTGAACGGCGGGCTCAGCACCCCGGGCTGAGCCCGAGTCGGGCGAGCCTTAGCCGCCGTGCGCGGCTTTCACGGCCGCGCGGTCGGGCGCTCCGGCTGCGCCGAGCGGCAGCGCCTCGACGAACACCACGTGCTTGGGCTTCTTGTAGCGCGCGATGCGCTGGCCGACGAACTCGATCAGCGCATCGGCCGCGAGGGCCGAGCCCGGCGCGCGCACGCACACGGCCTTCACCGCCTCGCCCCATTGCGCGTCGGGCACGCCGAAGACGACCGCCTGCGCGACCTCCGGGTGCTCGCGCAGCGTGCGCTCGACTTCGGCCGGATAGACGTTCTCGCCGCCCGGCTTGATCAGTTCCTTGGCCGGCGAACGGCCCATGTACCAGAGGAAGCCGTCGGCGTCGAAGCGGCCCATGTCGCCGGTGTGGTGCCAGCCGCCGCGGAACGTGGCCGCGTTGTCCTCGTCGCGGCCCCAGTAGCCGGCGAACACCATCGGGCCGCGCACGACGATCTCGCCGGTGCCGCCCTGCGGTACCGGGCGGTCCTCGTCGTCGACCAGGGCCACCACGTGCTGATCGACGGGCCGGCCGGCGCTGCCGGGCCGGTCGCGCCAGCGCGCCATCGTCACCGAGCCGGAGGTCTCGGTCTGGCCGTAGGCGACCCAGAAGTCGGCCTGCGGGCAGGCCGAGGCGAAGCGCGCCAGCGTCTCGGGGGCGTCGATGCCGCTCACCACCCGCAGCGCGCGCAGGCCGGAACCGGCCGCCGCGGCGGCGTCGAGCACGCTGGCCAGCATCGGGGGGAACGAGCCGATCACGCTGCCGCCTTGCGCGTCGACCGCCTCGACGACGGCCTTCGGGTCGAAACGGGCCATCAGCAGCGACGCGCCGCCGGCCGCCAGCAGCGCGAGCGTCATGCCGATGCCGGCGAGGTGGAACAGCGGCAGCACGCCGACCTGCACGTCCTGCGGCGCAAGCGACCAGGCATGGACCTGCTTGAACGCGGCCGCGAGCAGCCCGCGGTGCGTCAGCAGCGCCCCGCGTGCGCGACCGCCCACCGCGGCGGTGTGCACGATCGCGAAGCCCGCATCGTCGTCGATCGGCGCGGCCGGGGCCGCAGTGCCTTCGAGATACAGCGAGGAGAGCGTGCGCCAGGGCGCGTCCGCCCGCGCGGCGGTGGTCACGCACTGCATGCCGCCCAGCGCCGAGTTGGCCAGCAGCGGCTGCAGGTCGGGCGCCGCGACCAGGAGCCTGGGCGTGGTGTCGGCGATCACATGGGCCACTTCGTCGGCCGAGAGCCGCCAGTTGACCGGCACGACGATCGCGCCGAGCCGCGCGGCCGCGCCCAGCACGTCCACGCAGGCCAGGCCGTTGTGCGCCAGCAGCGCGAGGCGGTCGCCGCGGCCCACGCCCGCGCCGGCCAGGCCCGTGGCAAGGCGCGCGACGCGCGCGGCGTACTGCGCATGCGTGACGCGCTCGCCGTCGGCCGCGAAAGCCAGGCCCGCGCCATGGCGCGCCGCGTTGCGCTCGATCAGGTCGTGCAGGGTGAAGGATCGAAGGCTCACGTTGCGGCATCTCCGGGGCTGTCCCCGCCTGCCGCGGTCGGGGCGCCCGGCATCGCGTCGGCGAGAAAGTCGATCACGGTTCGGCTGAACACATCGTTGGCGTCGCCGGCCACCATGTGGCCCGCCCCGGCCAGGTTGACGAAGCGGGCGCGCGGGAAACTATTGCGAAAGCGCTGCGCGCCGGACTCGCTGATCACGTCGCTGCGCGCACCGCGGATCAGCAGCAGTTCCCCGCGGTAGCCGGTGAGCGCTCGTTCGAAGTAGTTCGGGTCATTGCGGTGGCTGTGGTTCTCGTCGTTCATCAGTCGCGGGTCCCAGTGCCACACCCAGCGCCCGGCGGCGTTCAGGCGCAAGTTCTTGCCCAGGCCCCGCGGGTGGGCGGCCACCGGGCGACCGCGGTAGGCGGCGATGTGCCGCGCCGCGTCCTCGAGCGTCGCGAAGCCTTCTGGGTGGGCGCGCATGAAGTTGACGATGCGGTCGACGCCGACCTCCTCCACATGCGGAGCAATGTCCACCAGCGCCAGCGCCGCGACCGGCGGCGCGTCGTCGCACGCCATCATCGCCATGCTGATCATGCCGCCGAGCGAGGCACCCACCAGGGCGAGCGGCTGGCCGAGCGGTGCGGCGAAGCGCGCCATCTCGCGCGCGAGCGTCTCCACGTGGTAGTCGCCGTCCGGGGGCCAAGCCGAGTCGCCGTGCCCAGGCAGATCGAGCGCGATGGCCCGCCACCCGGCGCGCGCGAGCGCCAGCGCGGTGCCGCCCCAGGCATGCCGCGTCTGCCCCCCGCCATGCAGCAGCAGCACTGCGGGCGCAGCGTCCGGCCCCGCCACTTCGGCGACCCACGCACCTCCCGGGAAACCGGGGAACTCGCGCCGCTGCAGCACGACCGTTCTCGTCATGTCCGCGGGCCCGTGTCGACCTCGCGCTCGAAGTCGCCGGCGGCGCCCTCGCGGATCCAGTCGCGGTAGTTCGGATAGACCTCGTGGAAGACCGCGAGCATCTCCTCGCGCGGGACGTCGGCGTAGCTGCCACGCTCGTCGACGTACTCCATGTGGCGGCGGCCCAGGGCGTCGAACTCGTGAAAGATCGAGTCGCCTGCGCCGTCGAACTCGAGCGGCTTGACCCTGGCCTTCTCGCACAGCGCGAGGTTGAAGGCCGGCGTGGCTTTGCGCCACATCCCGTCGATGAGCAGCTCGGTGTAGCCGTGGAAGACGAACATGTCCGTCTTCATCATGTCGCGCAGCCGGGGGCTGGTCAGATGGTTGCGCACATCGGCGAATCCAAGCCGCGCGGGCACCCCGCTGGCGCGGGCGGCAGCCGCCAGAAGCGCCGCCTTCGGGACGCAGAACCCGAAGCCGTTCTCGATCACGCGACTCGCCTTCAAGCCGCTTTCCGACATGTCGAACCGGTACGGGTCGTAGCGGAACCCGTCTCGCACCGCGTAGTACAGCGCGACCGCGATGTCGCGGGCCGGCATCGCGGGGTCGGCGTGCGATCGGGCAAAGGCGCGGACGGCGGGGTGGTCGCTGTCGACAAAGCGGCCGGGGCTCAGGTAGTCGTCGGGCTGTGCCGTGGCGCTGGATGGTTGGGGCGACATCGGATCTCGGCTGGGATCGGCGGTTGGGTGCGTGGGTCGCGGCACGGCCCAAGCGCTCGGGTATTCCCTCGAACGCCCGGGCGTCAGGACAGGCTGCCCAGAGTATATCATCCTGGTCGAACATACGTTAGTTAGCTGTACACTTGGCTATGCGAGACATGTCCACCCCTCCAGCCTTCCCCGCCCTGCTGGCCCCCATCCGCCTCGGCGCCCACGCCGTGCGCAACCGCACGCTGATGGGCTCCATGCACACCGGGATCGAGCGGCTGGACCGCAGCGCCGAGCGGCTGGCCGCCTTCTACGCCGAACGGGCACGCGGCGGCGCCGGGCTGATCGTCACCGGGGGCTTCGCGATGAACGCGGAAGCCAAGCTCGACGACCATGGCCCGACGCTGATCACCGAGGACGAGGCCGATGCGCTGCGGCCGATCCCCCAGGCGGTGCACGCCGCCGGCGGCAAGATCATCCTGCAGGTCCTGCACACAGGCCGCTACGGCAAGACATCGGGTCTGGTCGGGGCCTCGAGCATCCCTTCGCCGATCAACCGCCGCGTGCCGCGCCCGCTCGAGACGGCCGAGGTCTGGCGCACGATCGATGACTACGTGCGCTGCGCCGAACTGGCGATGCGCGCCGGGTTCGACGGGGTGGAGATCATGGGCTCGGAAGGCTACTTCCTGAACCAGTTCACCACCCGGCGATGCAACGACCGCAGCGATGAGTTCGGCGGCAGCGTGGAGAACCGCCACCGCATCGTGGTCGAGATCGTGCGCCGCACGCGCGAGCGGCTGGGCCCCGAGGCGCTGATCATGTACCGCATCTCGGCGCTCGATCTGGTCGAAGGCGGTGCGCCGGCCGACGAGGTGATCGCGCTGGCCCGGGCGGTCGAGGCGGCCGGCGCCGACGTCATCAACACCGGCTTCGGCTGGCACGAGGCGCGCATCCCGACGATCGCCTATCTGGTGCCGCGCGCCGCGTTCCGCTTCGCCGCGGCACGCATCAAGCGGGCGCTGAAGATCCCGTTGATCGTCTCCAACCGCATCAACACCCCGGAGGTCGCCGACGAGATCATCGCCTCGGGCGACGCGGACATGGTCTCGATGGCGCGTCCCTTCCTCGCCGACGCCGCCTTCGTCAACAAGGCGGCGGCCGGGCGGCCGGATGCGATCAACACCTGCATCGCCTGCAACCAGGCCTGCCTGGACTTCATCTTCACTCATCAGCCGACCTCGTGCCTGGTGAATCCGCGCGCCGGGCGCGAACTCGAGTTCGACGAGATGCCCGCCCCGCGCGCCCGCCGCCGGGTCGCGGTGGTCGGCGCCGGCGCGGCCGGCCTGGCCTGCGCCATCACCGCAGCGCAGCGCGGCCACGAGGTCGCCCTGTACGAGGCGGGTGCCGAGGTCGGCGGCCAGCTCAACCTCGCCCGCCAGGTACCGGGCAAGGAGGAGTTCCACGAGATGCTGCGCTACTTCCGTACCGGCCTCGCCGACGCGCGCGTGGCGCTTCACCTGAACCGCCGCCCCGCGGCGGCAGACCTCGCCAAGGGCAGCTTCGACCATGTGGTGGTGGCCACCGGAGTGCGAGCACGGGTGCCGGCGATCGCCGGGATCGATCATCCCAAGGTCGTCAGCTATGCCGATCTGCTTGCCGGGCGCCGCCAGGCCGGCCGCCGCGTGGCGGTGATCGGCGCGGGCGGGATCGGCTTCGACGTGGCCGAATACCTGCTGCACGAAGCGGAGGAGGCGCCCGCGCCTGCCGAAAGCCTGACGAACACGAGCGTCGATCCCTTCCTGGCCGAGTGGGGCGTCAGCACCGCCCGGGCCGCGCCGGGCGGCCTGGGCGAAGCGCGGCCGCCACGGCCCCTGCGCAGCGTGACGCTGCTGCAGCGCAAGCCCGAGAAGCCCGGCCGCACGCTCGGCCTGTCCACCGGCTGGGCGTTGCGTGCGCGGCTCGAGCAGCGCGGCCTGCAGACGCTGTCCGGCTGCAGCTACGAACGCGTCGACGACGCCGGCCTGCACCTGCGCGTGGGCGGCGAGGCACGCGTGCTGGACGTGGACACGGTGGTGATCTGCGCCGGGCAGGAATCCGACAACGCGCTGGCCGACGAGTTGCGCGGGCTGGGTGTCGCGCCGGCGCTGATCGGCGGCGCCGAGCGCGCCGGCGAGCTCGACGCGCTGCGCGCGATCGACCAGGGCACGCGCCTGGCCATGACCTTCTGAGCACGGCGATGGACTTCACCGACAACCGCGAACAGGAGGCCATCCGCGAGGCCATCGGCAAGGTCTGCGCCGGCTTCGGCGACGACTACTGGCTGATGCGCGACCGCGACGGCGGCTTTCCGCACGAGCTGTACGACGCGCTCGCCGAGGGGGGGTGGCTGGGCATCTGCATGCCGCAGGAGTACGGCGGCAGCGGCATGGGCATCACCGAGGCGACGGTGATGATGACGGCGATCTCGCGCTCCGGCGCCGGCCTGTCGGGCTGCTCGTCGGTACACATGAACATCTTCGGCCTGCAGCCGGTGGTCGTCTTCGGCACCGACGCGCAGAAGCGGCGCATGCTGCCGCCGCTGATCGCAGGCAAGGAGAAGGCCTGCTTCGCGGTGACCGAGCCGAACACCGGGCTGAACACCACGCGGCTGAAGACGCGCGCAGAGCGCAGCGGCGACCATTACGTCCTGTCGGGCCAGAAGGTCTGGATCTCCACTGCGCAGGTGGCCAACAAGATGCTCATCCTGGCGCGCACCACGCCGGTGGAGCAGTGCAAGAAGCCCACGTTCGGCCTGAGCCTGTTCTACACCGACCTCGATCGGCAGTTCGTCGAGGTGCGCGAGATCGACAAGATGGGGCGAAAGGCGGTCGACTCGAACCAGCTGTTCATCGACGGGCTGAAGGTGCCGGTGGAGGACCGCATCGGCGAGGAAGGCCGTGGCTTCGAGTACATCCTGCACGGCATGAACCCGGAGCGCATCCTGATCGCCGGCGAGGCCGTCGGTCTCGGCCAGGTCGCGCTCGAACGCGCCGCGAAGTACGCCAAGGAACGCATCGTCTTCGACCGCCCGATCGGCCAGAACCAGGCCATCCAGCACCCGCTCGCGCAGTCCTGGATGGAACTCGAGGCGGCCTGGCTGATGGCCATGCGCGCGGCCTGGAAGTACGACGCCAAAAAGGACTGCGGCGCCGACGCGAATGCGGCGAAGTACATGGCCGCCGAGGCCGGCTTCGCCGCCTGCCAGCGCGCGATGGCCACGCTCGGCGGCTTCGGCTACGCCAAGGAATACCAGGTCGAGCGCTACCTGCGCGAGATGTTGATTCCGCGCGTCGCGCCGATCAGCCCGCAGCTGATCCTGTGCTTCATCGCCGAGAAGGTGCTCGGCATGCCCAAGTCCTATTGACCCTGACATCAAACCGGAAGTCGACGAGCCGATGAGCCCACCGTCCGAGGCCGCCGCGGCCGAACGCCGCCAGCAGTTGGGGTTGCTGCGATCCAGCGCAGCCAGCTTCGCAGGGAAAGAATCGCCGCCCTCCCGCGCGCGCGCGCTGCGCGGCAAGGCGCCGGGCTTCGACCTGCGGTTCTGGTCCGCGCTCGCGGCGCAGGGCTGGACGGGCCTTCTCGCGCCCGAGTCCGCCGGCGGCTACGGCCAGGGCATGGCCGAGATGGCCGAAGTGGCTGGCGCCCTCGCCGCGCATGCCGCACCCGAGCCGCTCGTACCAATTGTCGTGTTTGCCGGCCGCTTGCTCGAAGCCTGCGGCGACAGCGAGGTGGCGCGCGGCCTGCTGGCCGAGCTGGCCGAGGGCCGCGGCCTGCCCGCGGTCGCATGGCAGGAGGACGCCACCGGCGAAGCCTCCTTCGATGCCCGCGGCGGACTGGCCGAGCCCACGGCGGTCTGCGCCAGCGGCCCGGGCCGCCTGCGCCTGAGCGGCCGCAAGCAGCACGTGCGGCCCGGCGCCGCGGCGACCGGCTACATCGTCACCGCGTCGTCGTCCGAAGGGCTGGCGCTCGTCTGGCTGCCCGCCGCCGTCCAAGGCCTCGAACGCCATCCCGTCGCCCTGGCCGATGGAGGCTACGCGGCCCGGCTCGACCTGCACCAGGCCGATGTGCCTGCCGACCACCTGCTGGCACGCGGGGCGGCCGCCCAGCATGCGCTGGCACGCGCGTACGACGAGGCGCTCGTGCTCGCCGCCGTCGAACTGGCGGCGATCGCCAGGCGGATGGTGACGATGACGCTCGACTACCTGCGCACGCGCAAGCAGTTCGGCAAGCCGATCGGCAGCTTCCAGAGCCTGCAGCACCGCGCCGTGGACATGCACATCCAGCAGGAGCTGGGTGCGGCCGTCGTCGCCGAAGCGCTTGCCGCGCTCGATGCCGGCGTCGACGGCGTGCCGCGCGCCTTGCTGGCCGCACGCGCCAAGGCGCGCTGCTCCGACGCCGCGCTCGCCATCGCGCGCGAGGCGGTGCAGATGCACGGCGCGATCGGGTTCACCGACGAGCACGACCTGGGCCTGTACCTGCAGCGCGCGCTGGTGCTGTCGGCCTGGCTGGGCAATGCGGCGGTCCAGCGGCGCCGCTATGCCGCCCTCGCCCGCGGGCAACGCGCCGTCGAAGGAGCCTGCGCATGACGACGACCGACTGGAACGCCCTGCCCACCGAGGACTTCCGCGCCCGCCTGCGCGAGTTCCTCCGGCACAACTACCCGGAACACCTGCGCTACCCCAAGCGCCGCCAACGCTGGGCGGAGGTGCGCGACTGGACGCTCACGCTCGCCGCACAAGGCTGGCTGGCGCCGGCCTGGCCCGTGCAGCACGGCGGCATGGGCCTGGGGCCCGAGAAGCTGATCGCCTACTTCGAGGAGTTCGAGCGCCACGGCGTCGCCCGCGCCCCCGACCAGGGCGTGATCATGGTCGGCCCGCTGCTGATCCAGCACGGCACCGACGCCCAGCGCGCGCACTACCTGCCGCGCATCCTGTCGTGCGAGCACATCTGGTGCCAGGGCTACTCCGAACCGAACTCGGGCTCCGACCTCGCGAGCCTGCGCACCGAGGCCGTCCCGGACGGCGACGACTTCGTCGTCAACGGCCAGAAGATCTGGACCACGATGGCGCAGGACGCGACGCACATCTTCCTGCTCGTGCGCACCGACAAGACGGCGAAGAAGCAGGAGGGCATCAGCTTCCTGCTCGCCGACATGAAGAGCCCGGGCATCACGATCCGGCCGATCCGCAACATCGCCGGCGGCGAGGACTTCTGCGAGGTCTTCTTCGACAACGTGCGCGTGCCGCAGTCGGCCATCGTCGGCGGGCTGAACAAGGGCTGGACGATCGCCAAGGCGCTGCTCGGCTTCGAGCGCGTCTTCCTCGGCAGCCCGAAGCAGTGCCAGTACGCGTCGGCCCGCCTGCGCGCCGCGGCCGACAAGCTGGACCTCGCCGACGACCCGCTCTTCGTCGAGCGCTTCACCCGGCTCGAACTCGACGTGGCCGACCTCGCGACGCTCTACGCGCGCTTCGTCGAGCAGGTCAAGCGCGGCGAGACGCTCGGCCCGGACGTGTCGATGCTCAAGGTGTTCGCCACCGAGACGTATTCGAAGCTGGCCGACCTGCTGGTCGAGATCGCCGGCGCGAGCGGCGCGGTGCCGGGCGACATCGAGCTGGACGGAGCCGCCACGGGCGGCAGCATCGACGTGCTGACCACCTTCTACAACGCGCGGCCGGCCACGATCTACGGCGGCAGCAACGAGATCCAGCGCAACATCCTCGCGACGAGCGTGCTGCAGCTGCCGGCCTGACGCGGCCGAGCGGCACTTCCTTCATTCCAATCAGGAGAACCAGAGATGAACAAGGGCACGATGCTGCAAGGCAAAGTCGCCGTCGTCACCGGCTCGGGCCGCGGCATCGGGCGCGACATCGCGCTGCAGATGGCGGCCCAGGGCGCGAAGGTGGTGGTCAACGACATCGGCGCGTCGGTCAGCGGCGAAGGCAACGACGCCAGCCCCGGCCAGCAGGTCGTCGACGAGATCAACGCCGCCGGCGGCCAGGCGGCGCTGTCGACCGACAGCGTGTCGGACTGGAACGCGGCGCACAAGATCGTGCAGTGCGCGCTCGACAGCTTCGGGCGCATCGATGTCGTCGTCAACAACGCCGGCATCCTGCGCGACCGCTTCTTCTTCGCCATGTCGCTCGAGGAGTGGAAGGCGGTCATCGACGTGCACCTGAACGGGACCTTCTTCGTCTCGCGCGCCGCCGCCCCGCACTTCAAGGCGCAGAACTCGGGCGCCTACGTGCACATGACCTCCACCTCGGGCCTCATCGGCAACCTCGGCCAGGCCAACTACGGCGCCGCCAAGCTCGGCATCGTCGCGCTGTCGCGCTCGATCGCCGGCGACATGAAGCGCCACAACGTGCGCTCGAACTGCATCTCGCCGTTCGCGTGGAGCCGCATGATCGGCTCGATCCCGACCGAGACGCCCGAGCAGCAGGCACGCGTGGCCAAACTCAAGAAGCTCGACACCGCGCAGATCGCGCCGGTGGCTGCCTTCCTGGCCAGCGACGCGGCGGCGGACGTGACGGCGCAGATCTTCGCCGTGCGCGGCAACGAGATCTTCCTGATGAGCCAGCCGCGGCCGGTGCGCGGCATGCACACCGCCGAGGGCTGGACGCCCGAGACCATCGCCGAGCGCGTGCTGCCGGCGATGAAGCCCAACTTCTTCCCGCTGGAGACGTCGAACATCGTCTTCTCGTGGGATCCCGTCTGAGGGCCGCGCGATGGCGATCGACTACGACAAGCTGATGGCGTGGCCGTTCGAGGACGTGCGGCACCGCTACACCCGGCGCGACACCATGCTCTACGCGCTCGGGCTCGGCATGGGCGCCGACCCGATGGACGAGGCGGAGCTGCGCTACGTCTACGAGAAGAACCTCGTCGCCCTGCCGACGCTGCCCGTCGTCCTCGGCTATCCCGGCATGTGGCTCAAGGATCCCGCCACCGGCGTCGACGCGGTGCGCCTGGTGCACGGCGAGCAGAGCCTCGTCATCCACCGCCACCCTGCCCCTGAAGGCGAGGTCATCGGCCGCACCCGCGTCACCGGCATCGTCGACAAGGGCGCCGGCAAGGGCGCCCTGCTCTACACCGAGCGCACGGTCAGCGACGCGGCCAGCGGCGAGCTGCTGTTCACGCTCGGCTCGACCACCTTCTGCCGCGCCGACGGCGGCTTCGGCGGCCCCAGCGGCCCGGTCAAGCCGGTGCACGAACTGCCCACTCGCGCGCCCGATGCCGGCGTCGACCGCGAGACGCCCGCCGGCCTGGCGCTGATCTACCGCCTGTCGGGCGACTACAACCCGCTGCACGCCGAGCCGGCGGTGGCGAAAGCCGCGGGCTTCGAGCGCCCGATCCTGCACGGGCTGGCGAGCTACGGCATCGCCGGCTGGGCGCTCACCCAGGCCGCGGGCGGGGGCGACCCCTCGCGCATCGCCTCGATCGAGACGCGCTTCTCGTCGCCGGTGTATCCCGGCGAGACGATCCGCACCGAGCTGTGGATCGACGGCAAGACCGTGTCCTTCCGCGCACGCGTCGTCGAGCGCGACGTCGTGGTGCTCAACAACGGCCGCGCCGTGCTGCGCTGAGCTTCCCACCCGCTCCCATCCATCCGAGGAACCGCACCATGAACTACTCCGACTTCCAGTTCCTGAAGTTCGACGCCAAGCCCAACGGCGTGCTGCTCATCACCATCAACCGCCCGGAGGTGATGAACGCGACCAACGCCCGGCTGCACTGGGAGCTGACCAAGATCTGGGGCGTGGTCAACGACGACCCGAAGACCAAGGTGGCGGTGATCACCGGCGCCGGCGACAAGGCCTTCTCGGCCGGCGGCGACCTGAGCTGGATCACCAGCATGGTCGGCAACGCGCAGACCATCAACAACGTGATGACCGAAGCCTCGGACATCGTCTACAACGTGATGGCCTGCGAGAAGCCGGTGATCTCGGCGATCAACGGCGTCGCCGTGGGCGCCGGCCTCGCGGTGGCGATGATGGCCGACATCAGCATCATGGCCGAGGAGGCCAAGATCACCGACGGCCACGTCAAGCTCGGCGTCGCTGCCGGCGACCATGCCGCCATCTGCTGGCCGCTGCTGTGCGGCATGGCCAAGGCCAAGTACTACCTGATGACCGCGGAATTCGTCTCGGGCAAGGAAGCCGAGCGCATCGGCCTGGTGAGCCTGTGCGTGCCGCGCGCCCAGCTGATGGACAAGGCGATGGAAGTGGCCGACAAGCTCGCCGCGGGCAGCCAGCAGGCGATCCGCTTCACCAAGCGTTCGCTCAACGGCTGGATGAATCTCGCGCGGCCGGTGTTCGAAAGCTCGCTGGCGATGGAGATGCTGTGCTTCCTCGGCGAGGACGCACCCGAAGGCGTGGCGGCAGTGAAGGAGAAGCGCGCGCCCAGGTTCCCTTCGGCCAACCGCTGAAGACCGACTCCGTTCCACGACTCCGGGAGCCTGCATGGATTTCGCCTTGACGCAAGAACAACGCATGGTCTACGAGTACGGCGACCGCGTGTCGCAGCGCTTCGACCATGCCTACTGGCGCAAGTACGCCGAAAAGAGCGAGCCGCCGGCCGAGCTGTACAAGCAGATCACCGACGACGGCTTCCTCGGCATCATGGTGCCCGAGGCCTACGGCGGCGCCGGCCAGGGCATGACCGAGATGCTGCTGTTCATGGAAGGGCTGGCCAACAACGGCATCCCGCTGCTGAACCTGGTGGTCGGCCCGACGATGACGATGGGCCTGCTGGCCAAGCACGCGAGCGAAGACTTGAAGCGGCGCCTGCTGCCCGGTGGCTGCGCGGGGGAGATCCGCTTCTGTTTCGCGATCACCGAGCCGAACGCGGGCTCCAACTCGATGGAGATCACCTCCATCGCCAAGTCCGACGGCAAGGGCGGCTTCCGCCTCACCGGCCAGAAGGTGTTCATCACCGACGCCAACCACGCCGACTACGCCATGGTGGTCACCCGCACCACGCCGCGCGCGGAAGTCAAGAAAAAGACCGACGGCTTCACGATCTTCATGGTCGACATGAGGAAGAAGGGCATCAGCAAGACGCTGATCCCGGTGGCCTTCCCGGTGCCCGAGACGCAGTGGCAGCTGTTCTTCGACGACGTGGCGCTGACCGAGGCCGACGTGCTCGGCGAGGTCGGCAAGGGCTTCTCGATCCTGTTCGACACGCTGAACCCTGAGCGCATCATCCTGTCGGGGCTGTGCACCGGCGTCGGCCGCTTCGCGCTGAAGAAGGCGGTGGCCTACGCGAACGACCGCAGGCTGTTCAACAAGACGCCGATCGGCGCCTACCAGGGCGTGCAGCATCCGCTGGCCATCGCGCGCAGCGAGATCGAGATGGCCTCGCTGATGGCGCTGAAGGCGGCCTGGGCGTTCGACCAGGGCCAGCCCGCGGGCGAGTTCGCGAACATCGCCAAGTACGCCGGCGCCGAGGCCGGCATCCATGCTGTCGACGCGACGATCCAGACGCATGGCGGCAACGGCTTCACCAAGGAATACGGCATCTACGACCTGTACGGCCTGGTGCGCCTGCTGCGCACCGCGCCGCTGAACCGCGAGATGGTGCTGAACTACATCGCAGAGCATGTGATGGGCCTGCCACGCTCGTACTGATCCGCCGTTAGCGCAGGAGTCCGCATGCAGAATTCACACTCGCGCCGCCGATGGATGCTAGCCTGCGCGGCCGGTGCGCTCGCGCTCCAAACTGGCCCGGCTTGGGCTCAGGATCCCGCATATCCCTCGAAGCCGATCCGCTTCATCGTCCCCTTCGCGCCAGGAGGGCCGGCCGACAGCATCAGCCGCCTGCTGGGCGCGCGGCTGCAGGAACAGCTCGGGCAGACGATCGTGGTCGACAACATCCCCGGCGCGGGCAGCACACTGGGCACGGCAAGGCTGGCGAAGATGCCGGCCGACGGCTGCGCCATCGGCTTCGCGCACTCGGGCTCGATGTCGATCGGACCGAGTCTGAACAAGAACGTCGGCTACGACCCGTCGCGGGATCTGACACCGATCGCCCGCGTCACGCCCTACGTGAACCTGCTGGTGGTACGCGCCGACAGCCCCTACCGCACGATCGGCGACCTGATCACCGACGCCAAGGCGCGGCCGGGGGTGCTGACCTACGGATCGGCTGGCATTGGTTCGTCGAACCATCTGTCCGGCGAACTGTTCGCTGCCAAGGCCGGCGCCTCGATGACGCACGTGCCGTACAAAGGCAGCGCGCTGGCGATGAACGACATGCTCGGCGGCAACCTGAGCTTCATGTTCGACGCACCTAACACCACCACACAACTGGTCAAGGCCGGCAAGGTGCGGGTGCTGGCCACCACCGGGGCGAGTCGTCACCCGAAGTTCCCAGACGCCCCGGCGATCGCCGAGTCGCTGCTCGGCTACGAATTCAAGGGCTGGATGGGCGTGGTCGCGCCGCGCGGCTTGCCCGCGACGGTGCAAGAGCGGCTGACGGCGGAAGCCAAGAAGGCGCTCGCCGCACCGGACATGAGCGTTCAGCTCGAGACTTTCGGAATGGACGTCGCCTTCGGCGATCCGGCCGAGTTGACGCGCACGCTGACGACGGAATTGCAACTGGTGGGCCCGCTGATCAAGTCGCTGGGCCTGAAGGTCGAATGAGCGCGGCGGCGCTCCCTCGGAGACTTCGATGAGCCGATTGTATCGGGCCGCTCTGGCGGCGGTGGCACTCGCCTTGTGCACCCTGCCTGCCGCCGCGCAGGCGGGCGACTACCCAAACCGCCCGATCCGCTTCATCGCGCCGATCCCGGCCGGGGGCAGCACCGACGTGATGACGCGCGACATCGCCCGGCGCCTTCAGGAGCGCTGGGGGCAGCCCACCATCGTCGAGAACAAGCCGGGCAGTACCGGCAGCATCGGTGCCGCACTGGTGGCCAGGGCGCCGCCCGACGGCTACACGCTGCTGCTGGTCAATTCCGGCCATGCGATCAACGGGCATGTGTACGCCAAGCTGCCCTACGACCCGATCAAAGACTTCGTGCCCGTAGTCCATGCGACCACGATCACGATGGCCTTGCTTGTCCACCCGTCGGTGCCGGTGAACAACCTGGCCGAGTTTCTCGCGCTGGCGCGCAGCAAGCCGGGCGGCCTGAGCTTCGCCAGTTCGGGCAACGGCGGCGCCGGCCACCTGAACGGCGAATCCATCAAAGCCGCGACCGGCATCGACATGGTCCACGTCCCCTACCGTGGCAGCGCGCCTGCGATCGCCGACGTAGTGGCCGGGCAGGTTCCGGTGGCGATCGCCGATATCCCCCTGGCCCGCGCGCACGTGCGATCCGGCGCGCTGCGGCCCATCGCACTGGCCGCTGCGCGCCGCTCATCGGTGCTGCCGGACCTGCCGACCTTCGCTGAGCTCGGATTCCCCAACGTCGAGCTCCCGGTCTGGGTCGGCTTCCTCGTCCCTGCCGGCACGCCCAAGGCGATCGTCGACAAACTCAATCACGAGATCGTCGCCATTGTCCGCGAGCCTGCGATGACGGCGCGGCTTCAGGAACTCGGCTTCGAGGTCGTGGCGAGCACGCCGGCCGAGTTCGAAGCTACGATGAAGTCCGACAACGAACGTTACGGCGCCATCGTGCGCAAGGTGGGCGTCAAGCTCGATTGAACCGAGAACATACCTGGGGACGACAAGAGAGCGCCCTCAGGCGAGGGCAAACGCCCGCCGCCGCTCCCCCCCGAGGGGTTGAGTCATCTCGGGAGCGGCACTTCGTCGTCGCAAGAGGAGCTAACCACATGTTCCATCGCATCGCAACACTCTTCGCCCGGGCCGCGCTGTGCCTCGGGCTCGTGCATGCCGCGCAGGCCCAGGAGATCAAGATCGGCGCGCTGTTCGCGATGAGCGGCACGCAGGCCACGTTCGGCGAGCTGATGTCGAGCGGCGCGCTGATGGCGGTGGACCATGCCAACGCCGACCGCGTGCTCAAGGACAAGCTGAGCCTGGCGATCGAGGACACGCAGGCGACACCGCAGAACGGCGTGATCGCGATCAACAAACTGGTCAACGTCGAGAACGTGCCCTTCGTGCTGTCGTCGTACAGCGGGGTGGCCAAGGCCATCGCGCCGATCGCTGCGCGCGCCAAGGTGGTGGCCGTCAACGGCGGCGGCGTCGGCCCCGACCTGGCCGAACTCGGCCCCTACTTCTGGAACGTGATCCCGCTCGCGAACTTCGAGGTACGCGCGCTGGCGCCCTACCTCGTCAAGCAGCGCAACTTGAAGCGCATGGCGCTGCTGTACATCGACGATCCGCTGGGCCAGGGCATTCGCAAGGAGCTGGAGACGGTGCTGCCGGCGGCCGGCGGCGAGCTGGTCGCGGCGCTGTCGGTGCCGGTGGCGACGCAGCAGTTCGCCGGCATCGCCGCACGCATCCGCGAGGCCAAGCCCGACGTGGTCTACATCGCCTCGTACGGCGCGCAGCAGGTGGCGGCGATCAAGCAGCTGCGCGACAACGGCGTCACGCAGGTGCTCGCCAGCTACGGCTCGTTCTCCAACCCCGACGTTCTCGCGACGCCCGAGGCGCGCGGCGCGGTGTTCACCACGCAGCTCATCGACACCGCGTCCGCCGACGCGGTGACCAAGCGCTTCATGGACGCCTACAAGGCCAAGTACGGCAAGGCGCCGAACGTCTACACCGTCAACTACTACAACGCGGTGCGCCTGTTCGTGCTGCTCGCCGCCGAGCTGCAGAAGCAGGGCAAGCCGATCAACGGCGAGAACCTGCTCGCGCAGCGCGATGCCACGAACAGCTTCGACCTCGTCGGCGCCAAGGTCTCGTTCGAAGCCAACGGCACGGTCGATGCGCCGATCCAGATCAACGAGATTGCCGACGGTGCCTCCAAGGCGCTGACGGTGATCAAGTCGAAGTGATCGGAACGCCGCCTTGCTGCTGCTCCAGCTGCTCGTCAACGGGCTCCAGACGGGCGCGCTGTACGCACTAACGGCCGCCGGCTTCTCGCTCGTCTTCGGCACCACGCGGGTCTTCCACCTCGCGCACGGGTCGGCCTTCGTGATCGCCGCCTACGCGTTCTACGCGCTGTCGGCGGCGCACGCACACTGGACGCTCGCGCTGCTCGGCGCGGCAGCGGCGGCGGCCGCCTTCGGCGTGCTGATCGACCGCGCGGTGTACGCGCCGATCCGTCGCCATGAGGGCTCGTTCTTCACGCTGTTCATCGGCTCGCTCGGCACGGCGATCGTGGTGCAGAACCTGATCGGCATCGCCTTCGGCCGCAGCGTGGTGGCGGTGACCACACCGCTCAGCCGCAGCACCGAGGTGCTGCCCGGCGTTTACGTGGCGCCGCTGGCCGCCGTGGCGGTGGGCTGCGCGCTGGCCTGCTTCACGCTGCTGCACCGCTTCCTGGGCAGTCACCGCGGCGTGGCGCTGCGCGCGCTCGCCGAGAACGCCGAGCTGGTGCGCGCTTACGGCGTGGACCCGGCGCGGCTGTCGACGCTGGCGCTCGCGCTAGGCTCGCTGCTGGCGGTGCCGGCGGCGGCGCTCACCGTCGCCACCACCGGCGCCAACCCGGCGATGGGCAGCCACGTGATGCTGATCAGCCTGGCCGCCACCATCATCGGCGGCGTGGGCAGCCTGCGCGGCGCGGCCTGCGCGGGCTTGCTGCTCGGCATGGCAGAGAGCCTGTCGGTGTGGGTGCTGGAGCCGCAGTGGAGCGAGGCGGCGACCTTCGTCGCGCTGTTCCTGTTCATCCTCGTGCGGCCGACCGGCTTCTTCGGCCGCGCCCACGCCCACTGACCCGGGCCGACCCGACCGATGCTCGCCTACCTCGTCAACCTCGGCGTGCTGGTGTGCATCAACGCCGTGCTCGCCGTCACGCTCAACTTCGTGATGGGCTATGCGGGCATCTACTCGATCGCTCATGCGGTGTTCTTCGGCGTCGGCGCGTACACCGCCGCGGTGGTGGCGCTGCACCTGTCGGCCTCGCTGTTCGTGACGCTGCCGCTGGCGATGCTGCTGGCGGCCGCGCTGTCGATCGCGCTCGCGCTGCCGGCGCTGCGCGTGCGCGGCGAGTACTTCGTCGCCGCGTCACTCGGCCTGCAGGTGATCGCGGTCACCGTGTTCTCGGAGTGGAAGTCGCTGACCGGCGGCATCGGCGGCCTCACCGGCATCCCGCCGGCGGAGCTGTTCGGCCACGCGGTGGCGGCGCCGGCGCAGTTCCTGCTGCTGGCCGGCGCGTGTCTGGCGGTGGTGATGGCGCTGACGACGCTGCTGCTGCGCTCGGCCTTCGGGCGCAGCCTGCAGGCGCTGCGCGACAGCGAATCGGCGGCGCTGGCCGTCGGCAAGAACGTGGCCGCGATCAAGACGCTGTCGGTGGCGGTGTCGGCGGCCCTGGCCGCGGTGGCCGGCGTGCTGTACGCCCACTACATCGCCTTCGTCAACGTCGAGAGCTTCACGCTGGACACCTCGGTGCTGCTGATGGCCATGGTCATCATCGGCGGCGCCGGCACGCTGCTCGGCCCGCTGGTGGGCGCGCTGCTGCTGATGCTGCTGCCCAGCCTGTTCAGCTACATGAGCTTCCTGCCGCCCACCGAAATCGGCGCGCTGCAGCAGATCGCCTACGGCGCGACGATGGTGCTGCTGATGATCTTCCGCCCGGGCGGGCTGGCCGGCAGCGCGGCGCGGGGGCGGACATGAGCAGCGCCGTGCCTGGCGGCGCAGACGCCCACGGCCGCGGCAGCCCGGCGCTGCTCGAAGTGCGCGGCCTGCGCAAGGCCTTCGGGGGCCTGAAGGTCACCGACGGCATCTCGTTCGACCTCGAGGCCGGCGTGCTCACCACGCTGGTCGGTCCCAACGGCGCCGGCAAGACGACGCTGTTCAACCAGATCACCGGCGAACTCGCGCCCGATGCCGGCAGCATCCGGCTGCGCGGAGAGTCGTTGCTCGGCCTGGCGCCGTGGCGCGTGGCCCGCCGCGGCGTGGCGCGCAGCTTCCAGGACCTGCGCCTGTTCACCCACATGAGCGCGCGCGACAACCTGCTGACGACGATGGAGCCGGCCACCGGGCTGTGGCAGCCGGGTGGCGCCGCGGCGCGGCAGCGGCGGCTCGACCGCGTGGCCGAACTGCTCGCCGCGACACGGCTGGATGCGCTGGCCAGCGCGCGCGCGATCGACCTGTCGTACGCACAGCGCAAGTTCCTGAGCCTGGCACGGGTCATGGCTGCCGATGCGTCGGTCTGGCTGCTCGACGAGCCGGCCTCCGGGCTCGACCGCGGCTCCTACGCCCTCTTCCTGCAACTGGTGTGCGACGCCGTGCGAGGCGGCGTCACCGTCTGCATGATCGAGCACAACCTGGACATCGTCTCCAGTGCCTCCGACCGCGTCCTGTTCCTCGACCGCGGCCGCTTGCTGGCCGAGGGCAGCCCGGCCGAGGTGCTGAACGATCCCGCGCTCGCCGCGATCTACTTCGGCGAGCGCGCGGCATGACGGCCGCCGTGCTCGCCGCGCGCGCGCTGGTGGCCGGCTACGGCGGCCGCCCGGTGCTCGACGGCGTCGACATCGAGGTGCGCCCGAACGAGGTGCTGTGCCTGATCGGCCACAACGGCGCCGGCAAGACCACCTTGCTGAAGGTGCTGTTCGGTCTCGTCCCCGCCACCTCGGGCGAGCTGCGGCTCGATGGCGAGCCGCTGGCGCGGCCGACGCCGGCGCGGCTCGCGGCCGCCGGCATCGCCTACGTTCCCGAGGGCCGCGGCATCTTTCCCGGCCTCACCGTCGACGAGACGCTGCGCATGGCCGCCTGGGCGGCCGGCGTCCCGCCGCAAGAGCGGGCCGCGCGGCTCGAGTGGGTGCACGGCGTGCTGCCGCGGTTGCGCGAGTTCGGCCCGCGGCGCGCCGGCACGCTGTCGGGCGGCGAGCAGCAGATGGTCTCGATCGGCCGCGCGCTGCTCAGCCGGCCGCGCTGCCTGCTGATGGACGAGCCGTCGATCGGCCTCGCGCCCAAGCTGTTCCAGGACATGCTGCGGCCGATCCGCGCGCTGCAGCAGTCCACCGGCATGTCGGTGCTGCTGGTCGAGCAGAACGTGCGCGAGGCGCTGAAGATCTCCGACCGCGTGCTGGCGATGAAGTCCGGCGCGATCATCCGCGAAGCCGCGCCGGGCGAACTGGCGGACAACGCAAAGCTGATGGAGCTCTACTGATGACGATCGAACTGGGCGAACTGGGCTCGCTGCTCGCCGCGCATGTGGCTGCGCGTCCCGACGCGCCGGCATGGATCGAAGGCGAGCGGCGCATCGGCTTCGCGCAGTTCGACCGCATGGTCCTGCGCACTGCAGGCTGGCTACACGCGCAGGGCGTGCGCCGCGGCGACCGCGTCGCGGTATGGCTGGTCAACCGGGTCGAGTGGCTGGCCTTCCTGTTCGCCCTGGCCCGACTCGGCGCGACGATGATGTCGGTCAACACGCGCTTTCGCGCCGCCGAGCTGGCGCACGTGCTCGCGCGTTCCGGGGCGCGCATGCTCGTCATCCAGCGGCGCTTCCGGCGCATCGACTTCGACGCCATTCTCGACGGCATGGACGGCGCGCCGTTCACCGCGCTCGAGCGGGTGGCCGTGCTCGACGCCGGCGCGTCGCCGCCCGAGCGCGTGCTGGGCAAGCCGACCGTGGCCTTCGAGATCGACGCGCTGCCCGACGCGGAGTCCCCGCCGAACGCTGCGGCCGATGCGCCGGCGATATTCTTTACCACCTCGGGCACGACGCAGGGCCCCAAGCTCGTCGTGCACCTGCAGCGCAACCTGGCGCTGCACGCGCGCGACGTGGCGCACGCGCTCGGCTTCGAGGCGCCGGGCACGGCCACCCTCGCCGCGGTACCGCTGTGCGGCACCTTCGGCCTGACCGCCGCTCTGGCCAGCCTGGCCGCCGGCGCGCCGCTGGTGCCGATGGCCGCCTTCGACGCCTCCGAAGCCGCCGCGCTGGTGCGCCGGCACGGGCTGACCCACGTGTTCGGCACCGACGACATGCTGCGCCTCATGCTCGGGATCGACGAGGCCGCCGCGGCGATGCCGTCGCTGCGCCTGGCCGGCTTCGTTCTCAACGACGAGCTGGCGCAACGCGCGCTGGCTCGCGGCTGGCCGGTGGCCGGCCTCTACGGATCGAGCGAGGTGCAGGCGCTGTTCTCGCTGCAGCCGGCGCACCTGCCGCTGGCCGAGCGCCTGCGCGGCGGCGGCCGGCCGGTGTCACCGCACACCGCGGTGCGCGCGCGCGACGTCGAGACCGGCGAATTGCTGCCGCCGGGGGAGAGCGGCGAGCTGGAGATCCGCTCGGCCACGCGCTTCGCGGGCTATCTCGACAACCCGCAAGCCACCGCCAATGCGCTGCGCCCCGACGGCTTCTTCCGCACCGGCGACATCGGCAGCGTGCGCCCCGACGGGAGTTTCGTGTTCGAGACGCGCACCGGCGACGCCATCCGCCTCGGCGGCTTCCTCGTCAGCCCGGTCGAGATCGAGGAGGTGATCCGCCAGGCCCCTGGCATCGTGGACGCGCAGGTCGTCGCCGTGGAGATCGACCACACGCGCCGCGCCGCGGCCTTCGTGATCCGCCGCGCAGGGCACGCCGTCGACGAGGCGGCGGTGATCGGCTGGGTCGGCGCCCGCATGGCCGCCTTCAAGGTCCCGGCGCGGGTGTGGTTCGTCGACGCCTTCCCCGTCACGCACAGCGCCAACGGCGACAAGGTGCAGCGCGCGAGGCTGCGCCAGATGGCGACCGAGCGGCTGGCGTCGCCGCCCGGCTGATCGGCGCCCCTCGAACCGCGGCGGCCGGCGCCCGGCCATCGCCTTCACGCCCACGCCGAAGTCCTCGCGCAGCGTGGCGCGCGTGGACCGCACCGTGATCGGCGACGAGGTCGCGATCTCCTCGGCCAGTTCGATCGCCTTCGTCGGCACCCGGTCCTTGCGACGGCGACAGATCGGCGGTGCCGATGCGCAGCGCCTCCTCGCCGCCGATGCGAGGCCGGTGTGGAGCAGCAGTGCCGCCTGCTACACGCCCACCCAGCCGCGGCCGCGTGCACGACAGCCCGAACCCCGGGTGGATGCCGAGAGGGTCAAGGTTGGCCGAGAAGTGCGCCTCGGCAGCGAGCGCAGCGGTGCGGGACGAGGCAGCTGGGCAGACCGAGCCTGTTCACGCCAGGTGGGGTCCGGGCGTCGTCAATCGCCGCGGCCTGCCGCCAAGCCGTGCTGCTGCTACAGCGCCTTGTGGCTGCCGTCGCACAGCGGCGTGTTCTTGCTCTGCTTGCAGCCGCAGAAGTAGACGGTCTTGCTGGTATCGGCCGTGTACTTCATCGGCACGAAGGCGCCGCCCTTGTGGCTGCCGTCGCAGAACGGCTGGGCCTTACTCAAGCCGCAAGCGCACCAGTAGTAGTCCTTGCCGATTTCGACATCGACCGCGAACGGGGTCTTGGCGGCGACATTCGGTTTGCTCATGGGGAATCTCCGTTGCTGGGGTGGAAGGGGAAACTCGAAGCGGCGATCCGAATCAGGTGCTGTCCCTGCTCACGCTCCAGGCGCCCGGGCCGGCGACCGACAGCAGCAGGAACACGAAGCAGAACATCACCGCCGGTTCGCCCTGGTTGAGCATTGGCGACAGAAAGTGGCCTTGCGACGCATGGCCGACGAAGTAGGCCACCGCCATCTCCCCCGACACGATGAAGGCGGCCGGCCGCGCGTACCAGCCGACAGCCACCAGCAGGCCGCAGGCGATCTCGAGCATGCCTGCGAATCCGAGGAGCGACAGCAGCGGGAGGCCGTCGAACAGGGCCACATGGGGAACACCCAGCAGCTTCGCGGTTGCGTGCTGCAGCAGCAGGAACGCGGTGACGACGCGCAGCAGGGCCATCGCACGCGGGGTCCAGGCGGCAACGAAGACCGGGGAAAGTGTCATCGGCGGTGTCTCCGGTCGCGGCAACGGGCCGGCGCGGATGCGTCGCCGAGATTAGTGCGTTCGGGCCCGTCGATCGAGAGTCGTACATTCAACACTTCCTTTCCCGCCGAGAAACATGCATGGACCGCCTGACGAGGCTTCGAGTCTTTGCGGAGGTGGTGGAAGCCGGCAGTTTCGCGTCGGCCGCGACACGGCTGTCGTTGTCGCCGCCGATGGCGAGCAAGCATGTCGCCCAGCTCGAACGCGAGCTCGGCGCCAGGCTGCTGAACCGAAGCAGCCGCAAGCTCAGCCTGACCGATGCGGTGAGGCGTACTACGCGCAGTGCCGTCAGGCGCTCGACACCCTGGAGGCCGCAGCAGCGGCACTGCGGCAGAGCGCGCGGGCGCCGCGCGGGCCGCTGAAGATCAGCGCCCCGGTGTGGTGTGCGAACCGACGCTTCGCGGAGGCGCTGGTGGCCTATCGGAAGGCTTGCCCCGACGTGCTCGTCGACATGCGCCTGGAGAATCGCAAGGTCGATCTCGTGGCCGACGGGTACGACCTCGCGCTGCGGGCCACGCGCGAGCCATCGCCGGCGCTGATCGCCCGGCCGCTGTGCGGGCTGCGCTTCCACCTTGTGGCCAGTCCCGCCTATCTTGCGCGCGTGGGGGTGCCGCGCGCCGCGGCCGATCTCGCCCGCTGCAGCGCCGTGGTGCCGACCTACCTGAACATCGACGATCTGGAACTCCAGGGCCCGGCGGGCAAGGCGCAGATCCGGTTTCCCGCGGTGATGCGTTCGGACGACAGCACGCTCACCTATCATGCGGTGCACGCCGGCATGGGCGTGGCCTTCCTGCCCGAGTGGACGGTCGGAGACGACCTGGCCGCCGGTCGCCTGGCCGTGGTGCTGCCGGCCTACACGCTGCCGCCGTTGACGCTGTATGCGGTCTACGCCAGCCGCGAGTACCTGACCCCGAAGCTGAGGGCCTTCATCGATTTCTTCAGCGCCGCGCTCGGCGAAGATAGATCGGGCCCGCCGTCGACGGCGCGGGAGTCTCGAACGCCCCGGTGCAGGGCCCGAGAGCGGCCGTGCGGCCGACGGCGTCCTGAATTTCCCCTCGATGCGGTCACCTCGCTTGCGGGGGCGCTTCGAGCCCGTGGATGCGCTCGGCCGCCGAGCCCGCAGGCGCCGCCTCATCGACCCTTGAACCGCGGCGGTCGGCGCTCGGCCATCGCCTTCACGCCCTCGCCGAAATCTTCGGTCTTGAAGTGCGCGTTCTGCTCGATGCTCTCCCGCGCCACCGCGAGGCGGAACTGCTCGACGAAACCCGCGCGCAAGGTCGCGCGGGTGGACTGCACCGCGATCGGCGACGAGGTCGCGATCTCGTCCGCCAGCTCGATCGCCTTTGAGCGGACCTGGTCCCGTGCCGCCAGCACGTCGGCCAAGCCAATGCGCAGCGCCTCGTCGCCACCGATGCGCCGACCCGTGTAGAAGAGCAGCGCCGCCTGCTGCGGGCCCACCAGCCGCGGCAGCGTGTACGACAGCCCGAACCCGGGGTGGATGCCGAGGCGGTTGAAGTTGACCGAGAAACGCGCCTCCGCGCAGGTGACGCGGAAGTCGGCCGCCAGCGCCAGGCCCGTGCCGCCGCCGATCGCCGGCCCGTGCACGGCGGCGACCACCGGCTTGGCGCACGAAACGAGCCGGATCGCCTCGAAGTACAGCGGGTTCACCGCGCGCGGGCTCTTCTGTGGCGGCGTCGCGTCGCTATTGGCGAAGTTGGCCCCGGCGCAGAAGGCGCTGCCCTGCGCGCACAGGACAATCGCGCGGCAGTTCGCGTCGGCCTCGAGCCGCTCGAAGGCGTCCGCGATGGCCTGGATCATCGGGATGTCGAAGAAGTTGTGCGGCGGCCGGCGGATCTCGACGACCGCCACGTGCCCCGCGAAGTCCACGCCCACGATCGGGGCGTCCGTTGCCTGATTCATCGTCGATCCCCTCGGCACTGCACGAATTGCACAGTGCTCGCCACCGCGCACGGGCCGCCATCGTAGCCGACGTCCCGCCTCAACCTAACAATCGTTCGACTATAATTGAATCAATTGCCATCGGAGAAGCGCATGGGCAAAGACCGCCCCCCCACGATTGCCGACACGCTGGCCGCATTCGCCGCAGGGCTTCGGCCTGCCGACATCCCGACCGCCGTGCTCGAGCGGGCGCGCCACCTGATCCTCGACGCCGTTGGCATCGCGCATGCATCGACGCACTACGACTTCGCGCATCGCTCGCTGAGCGCGGCGCAGGAGCTCTCCGGCGGCGGCGGCGCGACGCCGGTGATCGCGCTGGCGGCGCGCCTGGCGCCGCGCGACGCGATGCTGATGAACGGCATCCTCGTGCACGGCCTCGACTTCGACGACACGCACGCCGCCGGGGTGATCCACGCGACCGCGAGCACCTTCCCCTGCGCGCTCGGCACCGCGGCGCAGGCCGGGCTCGACGGCGAGGCGCTGCTGGCCGCCCACGTGGCCGGCATGGAGGTCGGCGCGCGGCTCGCCTCGGTGGCCAAGGGCGGGTTCCACCAGGTGGGCTTCCACCCCACCGGGTTGATCGGGACCTTCGCCTGCTCGCTCGTCGCCGGCCGGCTGCTCGGCCTGAACGCGGCCCAACTCGCCTCGGCGCAGGGCATCGCCCTCTCGGTGGCCTCGGGCAGCATGGAGTTCCTTCAGGACGGCGCCTGGACCAAGCGCATGCACCCGGGCTGGGCGGCGGGCGCCGGCCTGACCGCGGCCACGCTGGCACGCCACGGCTTCGTCGGCCCGCGCCAGGCCTACGAAGGGCGGTTCGGCCTGTTCGCCAGCCATCTCGGCAGCTTCGCCGAAGCATGCGAGATGCACCTCGCCACGGCCGGGCTGGGCGAGGTGTGGGAGCTGGCGAAGGTCAACGTCAAGCCGCTGCCCGCCTGCCACTTCACGCACGCCTGCGCCGACGCGGCAGCGATCCTGCGCGAGCGCCACGGCCTGCGCGCGGCCGACATCCGCGGCGTGCGCGCGCTGGTGCCGGCCGAGGTGGTGAAGACGGTGTGCGAGCCGGTGGCCACCAAGAAGCGGCCGCAGAACAGCTACGACGCGCAGTTCAGCATCCCGTACATCGTCGCCACCGCGCTGCTGCGCGGCCGCTTCGGACTCGCCGACCTGGACGAGTCCGCGCTGCGCGACGAACAGGTGCTCGCGCTGGCGTCCCGGGTGGAGTACGAAGTCGACCCCGACTCGCCCTTCCCGAAGTACTACTCCGGCGAGGTCGTCGTGACGCTGAACGACGGCCGCGAGCTGCGCCACCGCGAGCATGTGAACCGAGGCGGCGAGGAGCGCCCGATCACCAACGCCGAGATCGTCGACAAGTTCGAAGGCAACATGGCCCTGGTCGCTTCGCCGGCGCGCGCGGCGCGCGTACGCGACCTCGTGCTCGCCATCGACGCGCGCACGACGGCCCGCGACCTGCAGGACGGACTCGCGGCGCAGGGAGGGCTCGCCCGATGAACCCGGATATCGGACAGGACGGCGAGGATGGCGCGATCCTGGATGTGATCGACCGCTTCCTGCGCGTCGAGGTCCGGCCGCACGTCAAGCGGCTCGAGCATGCCGACGAGTACCCGACGGCGATCGTCGAACGCATGAAGGAGATGGGCCTGTTCGGCTGCATCATCCCGGTCGAATACGGCGGGCTTGGCCTGAGCACCGCCACCTATGCCGCGGTCGTGGCGCGCATCGCGTCGGTCTGGATGTCGCTGTCCGGCGTCATCAACTCCCACCTGATCATGGCCGCCGCGGTGCTGCGCCACGGCACCGAGGAACAGCGGCGCGAGCTGCTGCCGCGCTTTGCCAGCGGGGCGTTGCGCGGCGGCATCGGGCTCACGGAGCCGGACGCCGGCACCGACCTGCAGGCGATCCGCACCCGCGCCGTGAAGGACGGCGACCACTACGTCGTCAACGGCAGCAAGACCTGGATCACCAACAGCGGCCAGGGCGGCTGCATCGCGCTGCTGGTGAAGACGGACCCCGTCGTCGAGCCGCGCCACCGGGGCATGAGTCTGTTCATCGCCGAGAAGGGGCCGGGCTTCGTGGTCTCGCGCAAGCTCCAGAAGCTCGGCTACCGCGGCATCGACACCTGCGAGCTGCGCTTCGACGACTACCGCGTGCCGGCGTCGCGCCTGGTCGGCGGCGTCGAGGGCCGCGGGCTGCAGCAGGTGCTGGGTGGCCTGGAGCTCGGGCGCATCAACGTCGCCGCGCGCGGGCTGGGCGTGGCCACGGCGGCGATGCAGGACGCGGTGGCCTACGCGCAGCAACGCAAGACCTTCGGCAAGCCAATCTGCGAGCACCAGGCGATCCAGCTCAAGCTCGGCGAGATGGCCACGCGCGTGGAGGCGGCCAGGCTGCTGGTGCAGTCCGCCGCGCGCGCCTACGACCGCGGCGAGCGCTGCGACATGGAGGCCGGCATGGCGAAGTACTTCGCCACCGAGGCGGCGATGGAAAACGCGCTCGAGTGCATGCGCGTCCACGGTGCCTACGGCTACTCGCCCGAATACGACGTCGAGCGCTACTTCCGCGACGCGCCGCTGCTGCTCATCGGCGAGGGCACCAACGAGATGCAGCGCATCATCATCGCCAAGCAGCTCGTGCAGCGCAACCCGGCCTGACGCTCGCGCCCGGCGCGGCGTTGCCTTTCCCGATCAGCCGCGCGTCACTGCCTCCAGCCTCACCGGAAGCCGGCTGATCGTGCGGAACATCAAGGAACTCGGCTGAGTTCGGGCGCGAACGAGTCGAGGTAGGAAGGATTGCTCCGCAGCAGATCGAACTGCGCGGGAAACCGGTTCATGGCCAGCACGCTGCCGCTGAGCGAGTTCCTCGTGGTGTCGTTGCCGCCGACCATCAGCATGATGATGTTGCCGACGAACTCCCGCATCGTCATGTCGCGGGTGTGCGCGCCGTGCGCGAGCAGCGAGATCAGATCCTGCCGTCCCGGCGGCTCCAGTGATCCCCGCGACGACGCCGACCGCCTCCCTGACCAGGAGCCCCATGTTGCCGCCGCCCTTCGGCGTGTGGCGCTCCTGGAACGGGAACGTCTCGGCGAGGCCGGCGTAGTAGCGATAGGCCTTGTGCGTCACCGCAAGGCTCTTCTTGCCGATGCCAGGGAGCACGCCCGACTCGGTGGTCCAGATCAGCGCGCCGTCGTCGAGCCGACTGTCGAGTTCGTCGGCGATCGCACGAAGATACGTCGCGCGTTCAGCATGGGTCATGCGCGGCCACGGGCCCCGTCGAAGGCGCTTCGCGCCGCGGCGACCGCGGCGTTGACGTCGGCCTCCTTGGCCTCCGCGACGGAAAGGAAATGCTCTTCCGTGCCGCAGTTGATGACATCGATCTTCGCGTCGGTCGACGGCTTCGTCCACCTGCCGCCGACATAGATCAGATCCGGAGTCTTGACAGACGCATCGAATTTCATCTCAAAGTTCCTTTTTTCAGGGTGTCACGGCGGTGGTCGCACGGCTGGTACGGAACTCGCTCAGATCCGCATCGTGCGTCGACATCCAGTAGTCGACGAGCCGCCACGGCAGCACGGTGTAGACCCGCCCGCGCGGGTTGCGGTAGTAGGTCGACATGCCGGGGTGCGACCAGATGAGCGTCTGGTGTTCGGCGTCGAAGCGGCGCATGAAGTCGTCGAGCACCTCGGGCCGCACGTCGATGGCGTCGACGCCGCGCGTGGCCATCTGCGCGATGCACGACGTGATGTAGCGCGCCTGGCACTCGGCCTGGAAGGTGATGCTGCCGCCGTGGCCGAGCGAGGAACCCGGCCCGATCATGCAGAAGAGGTTCGGAAAGCCCGGCGCCACCAGGCCGAGGTAGGCCGAGGGGTCGTCGTTCGCCCAGGCCTGCGCCAGCGTGCGTCCGCCGACGCCGGTGATGCCCAGGCGCGCCGCCATCTCGCCGAGCTTGAAGCCGGTGGCGAAGACGAGGATGTCCGCCTCGCGGCGCTTGCCGTCGGCGGTCTCGATGCCGTTGGAGACGATGCGGCGGATCGGCTCGGTGACGAGTTCGACGGTCGGCTTCTTCAGCGTGCGGTACCAGCCGTTGTCGAGCAGGATGCGCTTGCCGTAGGGAGGATAGTCCGGCACGCACTTGGGCACCAGGTCGGGCCGGTCGGCGAGTTCGGAGAGGATGAAGTCCGTCATCTCGCGGCGGTGCCGGTCGTTCACGGCGTTGACCGCGCGCTCAGGGTGCGGCCAGTCGGGATCCTTCTTGAGCGTCTTGAGCAGCCCGTCGCCGTAGCGCCAGAACATGTTGAAGCGGAACCACGCCGCGTAATACGGCGCGTGCGCGAGCAGCCATTGCGCGTCGGGGCCGATCCGGTCGGAGTAGCCCGGAATCGGCCGCGACCACTGGGGGGAGCGCTGGTAGACGGCGACCGACTTCACCTTGTCGGCGATCTCGGGCAGCAGCTGCATGACGGTGGCGCCGGTGCCGATGACCGCGACGCGCTTGCCGTCGACCGGCAATCCTTCCGGCCACTTCGACGAATGGAAGCGCACGCCGGTGAAGTCGGCGGCGCCCTCGATGCGCGGGATCGACGGGTCGCTGAGCTGGCCGATCGCGCTGACGAGGAAACGCGAGCGCAGCACCGACTCGCCGTCCGGGCCCAGCAGGTGCGACACCCACTGCTTGGCCTCGTCGTCCCAGCGCGCACTCGTCAGCCGCGTCGAGAAGCGCAGGTGGCGACGCAAGTCGAGCGAGCCGACCACTTCCAGCAGATAGGCGAGGATATCCTCGCGCCGCGAGAAGTAGCGCGGCCACGCGTAGCGCGGGCCGAACGAGAACGAGTAGGCGTGGTTCGGTGTGTCGACGCCGCAGCCCGGGTAGCGGTTGACGTTCCAGGTGCCGCCGATCTCCGTCGTTTTCTCGACGATGGTGAACGGAATGCCGAGCTCGCCCAGGCTCGCGCCCAGCGCGATGCCGCAGATGCCGGCGCCGACGATCAGCACGTGGTCGTCGCGCCCCGCCGACCGCTCGCCAACGTCGGCCCAGCGCAAGCGTCGACGGATCAGCGCCATCTCCTCGCGCGTGAGCCTGGCGTACTCGGTCGCTACGTTCTCGCCCAGGCATACCGACATCATGCGCTGCATCAGTTCGTCGCCGGGATCATGGATCGCGGGCTCCGCGCCGCGCGCGAGCACCTCGACCGCCGCCGCACGGATGCGCTCCTGTGCGTCGGGCGCCAGGCCGGCACCCGGGTCGGGAATCAGGTTCACGTCGCGGCGCGGAAGGAACGGCGCTTCGAGCCAGGCGAGGTCGCCGGTCGTGTGGACCAGCACCATGAGCAGCACGCGGAGGTCGGCGGCCTGCACGGCCTGCTCCAGGCGAGGACGGTCGATGGCGACGGAGTTCATGGGTTCCATTCTCTCCAGCCGGCGCGCAGACGCACGGCATCCAGCGAAGCCCGATATCGGAACGGCAGCGCGCCGGTGTCTTGACGAATCGGGAGCACGACGCCATGATTAAACCAAACGAACGATTGTTTTTCAACCCGACCGACCGCCTTCCCGTGCCTGCCGTTCGCACCGCCCGAGCCCCGCGCTCCGACAACCGCCAGCCCGAACTGCTCGATGCTGCGGCGGCGCTGTTCGCCGAGCGCGGCTACGCGGCGACGTCGATGCGCGACATCGCGTTGGCGGTGAGAATGCTGCCGGGTTCGGTGTACTACCACTTCGCGTCGAAGGAAGAGTTGCTCGTCGCCGTCTACGAGGCCGGCGTCGGCGAACTCGCGGCCGCGGTGCGCGCGGCGAGCGCTGCCGACTCGCGCGCCGATCCGTGGCATCGCCTCGAGGCGGCCTGCCGCGCCCATCTGGAGACGGTGCTGCGCAGCAGCGACTACGCGCAGGTCCTGATCCGCGTGCATCCGCAGGACGTGCCCGCCGCCGCCGACCGGCTGCGCGAGCTGCGCGCCGGCTACGAGGACGAGTTCCGCGCCCTCGTCGCCGCGCTGCCCCTGCCGGCGGGCGCCGACCGCCGCACGCTGCGCCTGATGCTGCTGGGCGCGCTCAACTGGGCGCGCGTCTGGTTCGACCCGGCCGGCCGGCAGACGCCCCGCTCGCTGGCGGCCCGATTCGTCTCGTTCCTCAAGGAAGCCCAAGATGCGTGAAGGCCCACCCAAGGTCATCGTCACCAAGATCGGATTCGACGGCCACGACCGTGGCAGCCGGGTCATCGCCGCCACGCTGCGCGACGCCGGCATGGAAGTGATCTACACCCCGCCGTGGCAGGAGATCGCCACCGTCGTGAAGCTGGCGACCGAGGAGGACGCCGACGTGATCGGCGTTTCCTCGCTCGCCACCGACCACCTCATCGTGCCGCGGCTGATGGACGCGCTGCGCGCCGCCGGGCTCGACGACGTCGGCGTGATCGTCGGCGGCATCGTCCCGGCCAAGGACGAGCAGATGCTGCTCGACGCCGGCGTGGCGCGCGTGTTCCACCCCGGCACCGCGCTCGACGATGTCGTGGCCACCGTGCGCGCGCTGGCCCAGGCGCGCCACGCCCACCACGCCCGTGACGCCCGACAAGGAACCCCGGCATGAACAAGCCCCTTCCCCCGCTGGCCCATTTGGCCGACGCCGAACTCGCCGCCGCCCAGGCGCGCTGGCAGCGCGACTTCGACGCCGGCGCGCCCGGCGCGACGGTGCCGCGCAACCGCTCGGGCATCGAGATCAAGCCGCTGTACACGCCGCGCGACTGGTCGGGTGCCCACTTCGGCGCCAGCATCGGCTTTCCCGGCGAATACCCGTTCACCCGCGGCATCTACCCGAGCATGTACCGCGGCCGCAGCTGGTCGCAGCGCCAGCTGATCGGCCTGGGCGTTCCCGAGGACTACAACGCCCGCGTGAAAGAGATGCTCGCGCTCGGCGCCTCGGCGCTGTCGCTGATCCCCTGCAACTCGGTGTTCCGCGGCTACGACGCCGACGAGGTGCCGGTGGAACTGCTGGGCACCTGCGGCACCGTCATCAACCACGTGGGCGACATGGAGCGCGCGCTCGACGGCGTGCCGATCGGCGAACTCTCGACCGCGATGAACGACCCCTCGCCGTTCACGCTGCTCGCCTTCGAGCTCGCGGTGGCCAGGCGCCGCGGCGTGCCGTGGACGAAGATCACCGGCACCTCGAACCAGAGCGACTGCATCTCGCACTTCGTCGCCAACCACATGTTCTTCCGCATCGCGCTGCAGGGCGCGCGGCGCATCGCGGTCGATCACATCGCCTTCTGCAACGAACACCTGCCGGGCTGGAACCCGCTGTCGATAGTCGGCCAGCACATGCAGCAGGCCGGCGCCACCCCGGCCGAAGCGATGGCCTTCACGCTCGCCTCGGCGGTGCAGTACGCCGAAGACTGCATCGCCCGCGGCATGGACCCGGACCGCTTCCTGCCGCGCTTCACCTTCTTCTTCGACATCTCGGTCAGCTTCTTCGAGGAGGTGGCGAAGTTCCGCGCGGGCCGCCGCATCTGGGCCAAGCTGTGCCGGGAGCGCCTGGGCGCGAAGGATCCGCGTTCGTGGCGCTTCAAGTTCCACGGCCAGACCTCGGGCGTGGACCTGACGCGCCAGCAGCCGCTGAACAACGTCGCACGCGTCACCGCACAGGCGATGGCCGGCATCTTCGGCGGCCTGCAGTCGCTGCACACCGACGGCTACGACGAGGTGTTCTCCACCCCCACCGCGGAGGCGGCGCGCATCGCGGTGGCGACGCAGAACATCCTGCGCGAGGAAGCGCACCTGACGGACGTGATCGACCCGCTCGGCGGCTCGTACTACGTCGAGTCGCTGACCGACGCGATGGAGCGCAGGATCGAGGCCATCATCGCGCGCATCGACGAGGCCGGCGGCATGTACCGCGCCGTCGAGCAGGGGCTGGTGCAGAAGATGATCGGCGACTCGGCGCTGGCGTTCCAGCAGCGCGTCGATGCGGGCGACGAGGTCGTGGTCGGCGTCAACAAGTACCGGGTCGACGAAGACCCCGCCGACTACCCTGCCCTCGACTACCCGGACCGCGCACGCATGGAGGCCCAGGTCGCGAGCCTGAGCCGCTTCAAGGCCGAGCGTTCGTCGGCCGCGGTCGAGCGGGCGCTCGGTGCGCTGGCGGGCGCGGCGCAGTCGAACGACGGCAACGTGTTCGCGCAGGTCGTGGCCTCGGCCGAGGCGGGCGCGACGCATGGCGAGATCTGCGGCACGCTGCGGCGCGAGCTCGGCTTCGGCCACCCGCTCGCCGTGGTCTGATGAACGCGCCGGCCGGCTGGCTCGAACGGCTGCGCACGGGCGACCGGCGCAGCCTCGGGCGCGCGATCACCACGCTCGAGAACGACAGCGACGGCGCCGCGGCGGTCCGCGCCGAAGTCGCGGCGCACGTCGGCGCGGCGCACGTGATCGGCGTCACCGGGCCGCCCGGCGGCGGCAAGTCGACCCTCGTGGCGGGGCTGATCGGCGCCCTGCGCGCGCGCGGCCGCACCGTCGCCGTCGTGGCGATCGATCCCTCGAGCCCGATCACCGGCGGCGCCGTGCTGGGCGACCGCGTCCGCATGGGCCTGCAGCAGTCCGACCCGAACGTGTTCATCCGCTCGATGGCTTCGCGCGGGCACCTGGGCGGGCTCGCGCGCTCGGCCGGCGATGTCGTCGACCTGCTCGACGTGGCGGGCTTCCACACCGTGATCGTCGAAACCGTCGGCGCCGGGCAGTCGGAGGTCGAGATCACGCGGATCGCCGACACGCGGCTGGTCGTCTGCCCGCCCGGGCTGGGCGACGACATCCAGGCCATCAAGGCCGGCATCCTCGAGATCGCCGACGCGTTCGTCGTGAGCAAGGCCGACCTTCCGGACGCCCAGCGCACCGAACGCGAACTGCTGGCGATGCTGAAGCTGCGCCGCGGCGACGCGCCGCGCCCGCCGGTGCTGCGCACGGTCGCCACCACCGGCAGCGGGCTGGACGAACTGTGCGACTGGCTCGAGCAACGCCAGGCGCGCGGCACGCGGACCGCGGCGACCGCCGCCGACCGCGCCGCAGTGCAACTGGTCCGCCGCGCGCTTGCCGGCGACGCCTACGGCCGCCACATGGGCCTGGAACTCGTCGACGGCAGCGCCGGCAGCGCGGCGGTGCGCATGCGCGTGGGTCCGCAGCACCTGAACTTCAACGGCCGCTGTCACGGCGGCGCGATCTTCTCGCTGGCCGACATGGCCCTGGGCCTGGCTTGCAACTCGCACGGCGCGATCGCGGCGCTGGTCGACGGCAACATCAGCATTTCCGCCGGAGCGGTGGAGGGCGAATGGCTGGAGGCGCGGGCGAGCGAGGTGTCGCGTTCGCGCAAGCTCGCGGTCTACCGCGTCGACGTGCGCCGGGAGGTCGGTGGCGAGCATGTGGCCAGCCTGTCGGGAACGGTCTACCTGACCGGGCGCCCCGTGCTCGGCGGCCCCGAGGGCAGCGCCGCCGAAGCCTCGAACCAGCTTCCCCCCGTCCGCTGACGTGGCACGCCCCGACACACGCGCCTGGAAGCGCGCCGTGGCCGCTGCCGGCCGCACGCAGGCCGGCGGCGATGCGCTGGAGGCGGCGCGCGCGTCGGCCCTGCTGCTGCTCGGCCGCAGCGTGGCGATGGGTCATCGCCGGCTCGCGCTGCAGCGGCTGCTCTGTGCCGTGCGCGTGCAGGCAGACGTTCCGTCCGAGCACTGGCTGTACTGCCGCGAGCAAGCCGACCGCAGCCCCGATCCGCAGGTTCGCTCGGCCTACCGCGAGGCCGAAGGATTGGGCCGGAAGTCGACGCCCGCGGCTCTAACTACCGTTTGACAGCTATACTGCAGGCGGTGGCCTCGCCGAGGCCTGCGACCTCCGACGAAAGGAACTTCTCGATGGATCTGGAACTGAAGAACAAGTCGGTGGTCGTCACCGGCGGCGGCTCGAACATCGGCCGTGCGATCGTGCTGGCCTTCGCCGGCGAAGGTGCGCACATCACGGTCGGCGACATCGACACGGCGCAGGCCGAGAAGACCGCCGAGTTCGCCAGGAAGCTCGGCGCAGCGTCGGTCCAGGTGGTCAAGACCGACGTGACCAACCTCGAGCAGGTGCAGGCGATGTTCAAGGCCGCGACCGACAAGCACGGCCGCGTCGACGTGCTCGTCAACAACGTCGGCTGGGACAACCTGATGTTCTTCACCCAGACGACTCCCGACTTCTGGCGCAAGGTGATCGACATCAACTACGTCGGCGTGCTCAACTGCACCAAGACGGCGCTCGACACGATGATCAAGCAGAACGGCGGCGCGATCGTCTCGATCAGTTCCGACGCGAGCCGCCAGGGCGAGCCGCGCGAGGCCGTCTACGGCGGCGTCAAGGCGGCGATCAACAGCTTCATGAAGACCATCGCCAGGGAGAACGGCCGCTACGGCATCCGCTGCAACGTGGTCTGCCCCGGCGTCACCATCCCGGCGACGAGCGACGAGGTCGGCGGCAGCAGCATGTGGACCAACGCCGACAGCATGTTCACGCCCGAGCAGCTCGAGAAGGTGGCCAAGGCGCTGCCGCTGCGCAAGGTGGGCCGGCCGCAGGACATCGCGAACGCGGTGGTCTTCCTCGCCTCGGGCAAGGCGGGCCACGTGACCGGCCAGGTGCTGTCGGTCTCCGGCGGCTACAGCATGATCGGCTGAGGGCGGACGCGTGAACTACACCGACATCGTCTACGAGGAGCGCGACCAGATCGCGACGATCGCGATCAACCGCCCGAGCGTCATGAACGCCTTCCGCGGCCAGACCGTGGAGGAGATGCTGCAGGCCATGCTGAAGGCCGGCTGGGACAAGAACATCGCCGCCATCGTGCTCACCGGCACGGGCGACCGCGCGTTCTGCACCGGCGGCGACCAGTCCGCACACTCGGGCCAGTACGACGGCCGCGGCACGGCCGGCCTGCCGATCGAGGAGCTGCACAGTGTCATTCGGGATGTACCCAAGCCGGTGATCGCGCGCGTGCAGGGCTACGCCATCGGCGGCGGCAACGTGCTCGCGACGCTGTGCGACATGACCATTGCCTCCGACAAGGCGGTGTTCGGCCAGGTAGGGCCGAAGGTCGGGTCGGTCGATCCGGGCTGGGGCACGGCCTACCTCGCCGCGGTGGTGGGCGAGAAGAAGGCGCGCGAGATCTGGTATATGTGCCGGCGCTACAACGCGCAGGAGGCGCTGGCGATGGGCCTGTGCAACGTGGTGGTGCCGCACGACCAGCTCGACGCCGAGGTCGCCAAGTGGGGCCGCGAACTGGTCGAGAAGAGCCCGACCGCGATCGCGATCGCCAAGCGCTCGTTCAACGCGTCCACCGAGCACATCCGCGGCATCGGCAGCCTGGGCATGCAGGCTCTCAGCCTCTACTACGAAACCGCCGAGTCGAAGGAAGGCGTGCGCGCGTTTCTCGAGAAGCGCAAGCCGGACTTCCGCCAGAACTTCGCGAAGTAGCGATCCGGCGACGAAGGGCTCGCCATTCGCGGCGGGCCCTTTGCCTTTGGCGTCGGCCAACGGCCGGCGCAAGGGTTACCTCTCGATTGCCAGCGACCCTAACGGTCGTTAGATTAGCGCCCGTCCCCGGTCCGCCCTTCGATCCTGCACGGCCGCTTCCGCCCTCGTCCATGCTGAACCTGACCAACGTTCAGATCGTCTACGACAACACGATCGAAGCCGTGCGCGAAGCGTCGCTGTCTCTGGCGAGCGGCCGCATCGTCGCGCTGCTCGGCGCGAACGGCGCGGGCAAATCAACCACGCTGAAGGCGATCAGCGGCGTGCTCTACCCGGAGGACGGCGAAGTCAAGGGGGGCGACATCAGCTTCGAGGGCCGGCCGCTGCGCGGCATGACGCCGGACCGCATCGTCCGCGCCGGCATCGTCATGGTTCCCGAGGGGCGGCGCCTGTTCGACCAGCTCACCGTCGAGGAAAACCTGCTGATGGGCGGCTACACGCGCAGCCTGGCCGAGTCGCGTCGCGGCCTGGCGCGCGTCTACGACATGTTTCCGCGCCTGACCGCCAAACGCGCGACCGTCTCGGGCTACCTTTCCGGCGGCGAACAGCAGATGGTGGCGATCGGACGCGCGCTGATGTCGAGCCCGAAGCTGCTGATGCTCGACGAGCCCACGCTCGGCTTGGCACCGCAGATCTGCGAGGAGATCTTCGGCATCGTGACCCGCCTGTGCCGCCAGGAGGGAGTCAGCATCCTGCTCGTCGAACAGAACGCGCAGATGGCGCTGAGCGTCGCCGACGACGGCTACATCATGGAGAACGGCCGCATCGTGCTCGACGGCCCCGCGCCGGCGCTGCTGCGCAACGAGGACGTGCGCGAGTTCTATCTCGGCTTCGGCGAAGGCGGCTCGCGCAAGAACATGCGCGAGGTCAAGCACTACAAGCGCCGCAAGCGCTGGCTGTCCTGAGCGTCGCGATGCACCAAGACCACGCCCTGCTGAAGGTCGAGAACCTCACCAAGCGCTTCGGCGGCGTGGAGGCCGTCGCCGGCGTCGGCTTCCATGTGCGGCGCGGCGAGATCTACTCGCTGATCGGGCCCAACGGCGCGGGCAAGACCACCACCTTCAACATGATCAGCGGGGTCGTGCCGCCGAGCGGCGGCACGGTGCACTTCGACGGCCGCCCGATCACGGCCACGCCGGCGCACCGCATGGCCGCCCTCGGCATCGGCCGCACGTTCCAGAACCTGGCGGTCTTCAAGCACGCCACGGTGGTGCAGAACCTGCTCGTCGGGCGCCACTGCCACATGCGCAGCAACGTCTTCGATGCCGCCTGGTTCTTCGGCCGCGCGCGGCGCGAGGAGTTGCAGCACCGGCGCAAGGTCGAGGAGATCATCGACTTCCTCGAGATCGAGGACATCCGCGACATGCCGGTGGGCGCGCTGTCCTACGGGATGCAGAAGCGCGTCGAGCTCGGCCGCGCGCTGGCCACCGAGCCCAAGCTGCTGCTGCTCGACGAGATGGTATCGGGCATGAACACCGAGGAGACCGAGGACATCGCGCGCTTCGTGCTCGACATCCGCGACGAGCTCGGCATCACCGTGCTGATGGTCGAACACGACATGGGCATCGTGATGGACATCTCGGACCGCATCTGCGTGCTCAACTTCGGCCGCAAGATCGCCGAAGGCACGCCCGCCGACGTCTCGGCCGACCCGGCCGTGATCGACGCCTACCTGGGCGGAGCGAAGGCCGCGTGAGCACGCAACCCGACCCCGCCCTCGATGCGGCGCTGAACGCCGGCGAGCACACCCTTCCCCGGCTGCTGCGGCACTGGGCGCGGGCCACGCCCGACGCGCTGGCCTTGCGCGAGAAGGACCTCGGCATCTGGAACCGCGTGAGCTGGCGGCAGTACCACGACACGGCCCGGCGCTTCGCACTCGGCCTGCTGCACCTCGGCTTCCGCCGTGGCGAGCGGCTGGCCATCGCCAGCGAGGACACGCCCGAGTGGATGTACGCCGACCTCGCCACGCAGGCGATCGGCGGCGTGACGGTGGGCATCTACCCGACCAACCCCTGGCCCGAACTCCAGTACATCGTCCACCACTCGAACAGCCGCTTCGTCGTCTGCGGCGACCAGGAGCAGGTCGACAAGGTGCTCGACGCGATGGCCAGGCACGAGGTCGGGCTGCCCGAGGTCGCGAAGATCATCGCGGTCGACATGAAGGGCATGCGCAACTACCCGCGCGACAGGCTGCTCTCCTTCGACGAGGTCCTCGAGCTGGGTGACCGCCATGCCGCGGCGTCGCCCGCGCAGGCGCGCGCCTTCGACGACGGCATCGCGGCGACGCAACCCGACGACACCTGCATGCTGGTGTACACCTCCGGCACAACCGGGCCGCCCAAGGGCGCGATGCTGTCGCACCGCAACCTGCTCGTCACCACCGACAAGCTGCGCCGCCACTTCGGGCTCGACCGCACGAACACCGCGGTGGTGTGCTACCTGCCGCTGTGCCACGTGGCCGAGCGCGCCTTCTCCACCGTGATGCACATGATGACCGGCGGCGTCGTCAACTACGCCGAGTCCATCGACACGGTGCAGATCAACCTGCGCGAGATCGCGCCCACCGTGTTCCTCGGCGTGCCCCGCATCTGGGAGAAGCTGCAGCAGGGCATCGTAATGCGCATGCAGGACGCCACCCGCTTCCAGCGCTGGGCCTTCGAGCGCTGCTACGCCTCGGGCAAGGCGCTGTTCGAGCGCGTCGAGCAACGCGGCGGCGAACGCAGCTTCGCCGAGCGCCTGCACTTTCTCGTGCTCTGGCTGCTGATGTTCCGCAACCTGCAGAAGTTCACCGGCCTGGACCGCATGCGCTGCGGCTTCTGCGGCGGCGCGAGCGTTTCGCCCGAGGTGCTCAAGTTCTTCCGCATCCTCGGTCTGCCCGTGTACCAGGTCTACGGCATGACCGAGTCGGGCGGCGTGATCTTCCACCAGCATGCCGGGGCCGCGCGTCTGGGCGCCACCGGCACGCCGATCGAGGGCCTGAACTGGAAGATCGCCGAGGACGGCGAACTCATCGTCAAGCACCCGGCCGTCTTCAAGGGCTACATCCACGACGGCAGCGCCACCGCCCTCACCGTGCAGGACGGCTGGCTGCACACCGGCGACGTGGTCGCGCTGGCGCCCAACGGCGAGCTGATGATCGTCGACCGCAAGAAGGCGATCATCATCACCAGCGGCGGCAAGAACATCTCGCCCTCGGAGATCGAGAACGCGCTCAAGGACAGCATCTACATCCGCGAAGCCATCGTGCTGGGCGACGGCCGTCATTTCCTGTCGGCGCTGATCCAGGTGGACTACGAGACGGTGGGCAAATGGGCGCAGGACAAGCGCCTGGCCTACACCACCTACCGCAGCCTGGCGCAGCTCGCCGACGTGCGCGAACTGGTGGACGCCGAGGTGCGGCGCGTCAACAAGCTCTTCGCGCGGGTCGAGAACATCCGCAAGTTCGTCATCCTCGAGAAGGAACTGGACCACGACGACGGCGAACTGACCGCCACGCAGAAGGTGCGCCGCAGCGCGATCGGCAAGAAGTTCGCCAAGGAAATCGAGCTGATCTACGGCGGCGGGACGGCCTGATGGACTTCTTCCTCCAGCTGCTCGTCTCGGGCATTGCCGCGGGCCTGGTGTACGGCTTCATCGGCATGGGCTTCGCGATGATCTACCGCGCCACCGGCGTGGTGAACTTCGCGCAGGGCGAGCTGATGATGCTGGTCGCCTACATCTCCTTCACGCTCGTCGGCACCCTCGGCCTCTCGTTCTGGCCGCTGCTGTTCGCGGCCATCGTCGCCTCCGTGCTCATCGGGCTGCTCGTCGAGGTGCTGCTGATCCGGCCGATGCTCGGCCGGCCGGTGTTTTCCACCGTCATGGTGACCATCGGCCTGGCGGTGATCATCCGCTCGCTGGTCGTGCTGGTCTGGGGCGCCGACCCGATGCCGCTGGCCACCGGCCTGTCGCGCGAGCCCATCCGCTTCGGCCCGGCCGGGGTCTATCCAGCGCAGCTGTACGCGCTGGGCATCATGGCCGCGGTGGTGGCCGGGCTGTGGGCGTTCTTCCGCTACTCGCGCGTGGGGATCGCGATGCGCGCCACCGCCAACCTGCAGACGGTGGCGCTGCTCATGGGCATCGACGTGAAGCGCATCTTCGCGGTCTCGTGGGCGCTGTCGGCGATGCTCGCCGCGATCGCCGGCGTGCTGGTCGGCGTGATCTACGACCTCGAGCCCGGCATGTGGCTCACCGGGCTGCGCAGCTTCCCGGCGGTGATACTCGGCGGGCTGGACTCGGTGTTCGGCGCCGCGCTCGGCGGCGTGCTGATCGGCGTGGTGGAGAACATGTCCGAGGGCTACATCGGCCGCGGCATGAAGGAAATCGCCGGCTTCGTGCTGATCCTCGTGGTGCTGATGGTGCGCCCGTACGGTCTGTTCGGCCGCCCCGACATCGAACGAGTCTGACCCCCAATGCGCAGCGGCAACTTCAAGGAAGACTATCGCCAGCTCCTGGCGCTGACCGACTCGGTTCCAGTCGTCGTGTGGTCCGTGGTCCTCGTGGCGGGGCTGGCCGTCGCGCCTCTGCTGATCGGGAAGTACTTCACCACGCTGCTGCTGGCGATGATGATCACCGCCGTCGGCGTGCTGGGCCTGAACCTGCTGACGGGCAACACCGGCCTGATCTCGCTCGGCCACTCCGGCTTCCTGGCGGTGGGCGCCTACGCCACCGGCATCGTCGCCAACCGCCTGGGCTGGCCGATGCCGATGTGCCTGCTCGCCGGCGGCGCCTGCGCGGCGCTGGCCGGCCTGGTGGTGGGCATCCCCTCGCTGCGACTGAAGGGCCTGTACCTCGCGATCACCACCATGGCGTTCGCGGTGATCATCAACCACCTGATCCTCAACGGCGGCAGCCTCACCGGCGGTTCCGAGGGTCTGTCGGTGCCGCAGCCCGCCTTGTTCGGCACGGCACTGGCCACCGAAGGCGGCTTCCACTACGTCGTGCTGGCGGTGCTGGTGCTGGCGGTGTTCGTCACGCTGAACCTGCTGCGCAGCCGCGTCGGCCGCGCGCTGATGGCGATCCGCGACCACGACATCGCCGCCCGCGCGATGGGCATCGACCTGGTGCGCTGGAAGCTGCTGGCCTTCATGGTCAGCGCGTTCTACACCGGCGTCGCCGGCGGGTTGCTGGCCTACTACACGCGCTACCTGAACGTCGACGGCTTCAGCCTGCTGATCTCGATCGAGGCGCTGTCGATGCTCATCGTCGGCGGCCTCGGCTCGGTGGCCGGCGCCCTGATGGGAACGGTCTTCATCTTCGTGCTGAACGAAGGTCTGGGTCTGCTCGCCAGCAGCCTGGGGTCCGGACTGTTCTCGACCGCCGCGCACGAGATGAAGGGCGTCGTCTACGGCCTCGCGATCGTCCTGTTCCTGCGCTTCGAACCCGACGGCCTGGTCGGCCGCTGGCGCGACCTCAAGCATTACTGGACCCACTGGCCCTTCCGCTTCTGATCCCCCACCGCCCACTCAGGAGACACCATGCACCGCATCCTTCGCCGCCTTGTCGCACCGCTGGCCGCCGGCTTGTTCGGACTACTCGCGTCCACGCCTGCCCTGTCCGCCGACCCGGGCGTGTTCGACGACCGCATCGTGCTCGGCGGCGTGATGCCGCAAACCGGGCCGCCGAGCCTGATCGGCAAGGCCGCGGTGATCGCGCTGCGCGTCTGGGAGAAGGACGTGAACGCACGCGGCGGCATCCACGGGCGCAAGATCGAACTGCGCGTCGAAGAAGACGGCTACGTGCCGCAACGTTCCGTCCAGGCGATCAAGAAGCTGATCGACGTCGACAAGGTGTTCGCCGTCATCGGCACGTCCGGCTCGTCGCATCTGGTGGCGATGATGCCGACGATCGAGGAAGCGCAGATCCCCGCCATCAATTTCGCGGCCGTTGCCGGCGCGCACTTCAATCCGCCGCGCAAGACGGTGTTCAACATCGGTGCGACCTACTGCCAGGAGATCTCGGCGGTGATGAAGCACCTGATCGCCACGCGCAAGCTGCAGGCGGCCAAGTTCGCGCTCATCTACCAGGACGACGACTTCGGCGCCGACGTCAAGTGCGGCTACGACGCGGCGCTCAAGGCCGCGGGCATCTCGAGCGTCGCCGACATCCCCTACAAGCGCGGGGCGAAGGACTTCTCGGCCGAGATCCTGGCGGTCCAAAAGGCCGGTGCAAGCTTCGTGCTGGTGGGCGGCATCATCACCGAGACCGCGACCATGCTCAAGGAGATCCAGAAGAACGGCATGAACGTGATGCGGCTGGCGGCGCACCCGTCGCACCTGGGGCCAGTCCTGCAACTCGCCGGCAGCGCCGCCGACGGCCTGCTGGTGGCCGACTACGTGCCGCCGATCACCGACACCGAGACGCAAGGCATCGGCCGCCTGAACGCGCTGGCCTACAAGTACCTGAGTGCGGACGACGTGAAGGCGATGAACCGCTACTCGCTCACCGCGTCCGTCGCGGGCATGCTGCTGGAGTCGGCGCTGCAGGCCTGCGGCCGCAACCTGACGCGGGCCTGCCTGGTCCAGAAGCTCGAGCAGACGAAGAATTTCCAGAGCGACGGCATCATGGCGCCGCTGAGCTTCGGCCCGAACATCCGGCAGAGCGGCACGCGGCCGCTGCTGCTGAAAGCCAACGTCGCCACCGGAAAGTTCGAGCGGGCGTCGGACTTCCTCGCCGACAAGTGAGACGGCGGCCGGCGATGAAGGCGCCGAGGAACGCGGGACCCCATGCCGCTCGGAGGCGTCCACCCGCCTTGTCTGGATGCATGCCCTCGCCCCGATGCGACGTCCTGCGGCCATGACAGAGAAGCGCTCGAGGCCGGTCAGGGAACTCCCGCCCGAGCCCGACCCTTTCGCCCCCACCCAAGCGCATGGACCCTTCCAGGAACTCGTGGGCTACGAGATCCTGCACAACGAGCGTGGTCCCTATTTCCGCTTGCCGCTGCGGCGCGACCACATCAATCCGCACGGCGTCGTGCACGGCGGCGTGCTGATGACCCTGCTCGATGCCGCCGGCGGGCGCTGCCTGGTCGGCCTCACAGTTCCGGGCAGGGGTGAGGCGATCCTGTCGTCAGTGACCGCATCGCTGACCAGCGAGTTCATGATCGCCGTGCGCACCGGCACGCTCTATGCCACCGCGACGCCGGACCACATCGGCAAGATGCTTGCCTACGTCAACATCCGCGTCAGCCTCGATGCGATCGACGGACCGCTGGTCGCGCGCGGCGTCGCCACGTTCCGCATCTACACGCGCTCGCTCGTCAAGCCACCAGCCTGACGCGGTGGTGGCTCACTACGCGGCTCGCTCTCGCGGTCAGAACACGCCGAGCGCAAGGCCGGCAGCCAGTACGGTGCCCAGATCCCTGCAGCGCGCAAGGTCCGTCGCACCGATCTGCTTCTCGCGCAGGATGGCTTCGGGCGTCTGCGCATGGGTGCAGACGATCAAGGGCTCGGCCATCGCGCGCAGCCGCCAGCCGGTGGCGATGCGCTCGATCTGCCGCGCGGCGTTGCTGCCGTCGCTGCCGGCGCAGACCAGGCTGGCGTAGGGCCGGCCGTCGACCTGCCCGAGCACGCCGTAGTAGCTGCGGTCGAAGAAGTCCTTCATCAAGCCGGAGATCGCCGCCAGGTTCTCGGGCGTCGCGAACAGGTAGCCGTCGGCGGCCAGCACGTCGGCGGCTCCCGCGTCGCGCGCATGCCGCAGGCGAACGTCGACCTCGCCTTCGCGTGCCGCCGCCTCGGCCGCGGCGCGCGCCATCTGCAGCGTGCCGCCGGTCATCGTGTGATAGACGATCAGCAGGGAGCGCCGCGCCGCGTTCACGCGCGTCCGCCCGCTGCGTGCCTCACGGCGCGAAGCCGTGGAACGAGGTGAAATCCTCCGGCGCGGCCCGCTCGGTGATGAAGGCGTTCTCGGGCGCCGCCGGATCCTCGTGGCCCAGCGCTACCGCGCACAGCAGGATCTCGTGGTCGGTCATCGGCAGGTGCCTGCGGGCGACCTGGTGGAACCAGGCGAACGCGGCCTGCGCGCACGTGTGCAGGCCCTGGGCCCGCGCGGCGACGAGGATGCTCTGCAGGAACATGCCCACGTCCATGTAGCTGCCGGTGTTCAGGCGCCGGTCCAGCGTGACCAGCAGTCCGACCGGCGCGTCGAAGAAAGTGTAGTTGCGCAGCATCTGGCGTGCGCGCGCCACCTTGTCGTCGCGCGCAATACCCAGCGTGGCGTACAGCCCGAAGCCGCAACGGCGCCGACGTTCGAGGTAGGGCTCGAACCAGGCGGTCGGGTAATAGGCGTACTCGGGCTGGTGGCGATCGGGGTCGGTCGACGCGGCTGCGACGACGTCGCTGCAGAAGGCGTCGCGCGCCGCGCCGGCCAGCGCATAGACGCGCCAGGGCTGCACGTTGTTTCCGCTCGGCGCACGCGCGGCGACCTCGAGGATGTGCCGCACCACCGGCGCCGGCACCGGCGTGGGCAGGAAGCGGCGGACCGACTTGCGGCTGCGGATGGCGTCGTCGACGTGCACGGGTGGCTCCTGAATGAATGTCACCCAATGGCCTGCTCGGCAGCGCGCAGCACCGCCCGCACAGGGCACGCCCGCTGGACGGCGCCGAACCCTTGGGCTAACCTCGACGCTATGAATTCTACCAAACGACCGTTCGCTTGGGTACCCACGGGCGAAATCGTCGCCGGCTCGAACCTGACCGCCTTCATGCGCCACTGTGGCGAGCCGGATCTGACCACGCTGTCACGCCGGGCCGATGCCGACCCCGCGTGGCTGATGCGCAAGGTGTTCGAGTTCTGCGACTTCCGCTTCTACAAGCCCTTCGAGCAGATGCTGGACACCTCGCGCGGCATCGAATGGGCGCACTGGTGCGTCGGCGGCACGACCAACATCGTGCTCAACTGCATCGATCGTCATCGTGGCACGCCGGTCTGGAGCCAGCCCTTCCTCGTCTGGGAAGGCGAAGACCCGCGGGCCCGCCGGACGCTGAGCTACGCCGAGTTCGACGCCGAGGTCTGTCGGCTCGCCGGCGCGCTCGAGACGCTGGGCGTGCAGCGCGGCGATCGGGTCGGGCTCTACATGCCCAACCTGCCGGAGACCTTCGTCGCGTTCTTCGCGGCGCTGAAGATCGGCGCGGTGGTGATGCCGCTGTTCTCGGGCTTCGGCCCGCAGCCGCTGGTGGCACGGCTGAACGACGGCGAGGCGAAGGTGGTGCTGACCGTCGACGGCACCTGGCGCCGGGGCGCGCCGGGGGCCATGAAGTCGGTGCTCGACGAAGCGCTGGCCTCGGCTCCGAGCGTTCGGCACGTGCTCGTGCTGCGCCACCTCGGCGCCGCGATCGACTGCCCGATGACCGCGGGCCGGGACCACGATTGGGCGGCCACCGTCGCGCACCAGCCGAACGAACGGCCGACCACCGAGATGGCCGCGGAGGACGCCGCGGTGCTGCTCTACACCTCGGGCACCACCGGCAAGCCCAAGGGCTGCGTGTGGACACACGTGAGCTTTCTGGGATCGATGGTCACGCGCGACATGCACATCTGCGCCGATTTCCGGCCGTCCGACCGCTTCTTCTTCATGAGCGACATGGGCTGGATGGTCGGTGCCATGTGCGCCTGCATCCCCAGCTATTTCGGCGGCAGCCTGCTCGTCGCGGAGGGGACGCCGGACTACCCCGACAGCGGCCGCTTCTGGAGGCTGGTGCAGGACCACAAGGTCACTTACCTGGGCGTGGCGCCGACGCTGATCCGCGGCCTGATGCGCTACGGCGATGCCGACGTCGAGCGCCACGACCTCTCGGCGCTGCGCGTCGCCGTCTCCGGCGGCGAAGCCTGGACAGAGGCGCCGTGGCAATGGTTCTTCGACCATGTCTGCAAGCGCCGGCTGCCGTTCCTCAACATCGTGGGTGGCACCGAGGTCGGCGGTTGCAACTTCACCGGCACCGTACACCACCCGCTGCGGCCGGGTTCGTTCGGCATGGGCGGCCTCGGGGTCGGCGCCGACATCGTCGACGAAGCCGGCGAAGCCGTGGGCCCCGGTCGCGTGGGCGAACTGGTGCTGCGCAACCCCAACATCGGCTTCACCAAGAGCCTGTGGCGCGACGACGGGCGCTACCTCGACAGCTACTGGCGCACGCTGCCCGGCCTGTGGGTGCACGGTGACTTCGCGATGCGCGACGAGGACGGGCTGATCTACATCCTGGGCCGCAGCGACGACACCATCAAGATCTCGGGCAAGCGCACCGGGCCGTCCGAGATCGAGACGCTGCTGACCGGCACGGGCAAGGTTTCCGAGGCCGCGGTGATCGGCGTGCCCGACGAGCTGAAGGGCTCGGCGATCGTCTGCGTCTGCGTGGCCATGCCGAACGTCGCGGCCGACGCGGCGCTGCAGAAGGAGTTGTCGGCCGCCGTCGTGAAGGGCATGGGCACCTCGTACCGGCCGCGCCAGGTGCTGCTGGTGCGCGACCTGCCCAAGACCCGCAACATGAAGGTCATGCGCCGCGTCGTGCGGGCCGTGTACAAGGGCGAGAGCCCGGGCGATCTGTCGTCGCTGGTGAACCCCGAAACGGTGACCGAACTGCAGGCCCTGCTCCGCCCGTGAGGAACGCATCGTGAAAGCCAGAGGCCATTACTTCGAGGACTTCGAGGTCGGGCACACGTTCGAAACGAACGCCCGCACCGTCACGCAGACCGACATCGTGAACTTCGCCTGCCTGTCGGGCGACTTCAACGGCGTCCATGCCAACCACGAGTACTGCAGGCAGACCCCGTTCGGCGAGCCGATCGCGCACGGGCCGCTCGTGCTGGCGATCATGGGCGGGCTCTCGTACGCCTCGGGCATCAACGAGGGCACGCTGATCGGCTTGCTGCAGATCGACGCGTGGAAGCTGCTCGCGCCTGTGAAGCACGGCGACACGATCCACATGCGCTCCACCGTGGTCGGCAAGAAGGAAACGTCCAAGCCCGACCGCGGCGTCATCACCTTCCGCCGGGAATGCGTCAAGCACGACGGCAGCGTCGCGCAGCAGATGCAGGCGACGATGCTCTACCGGCGCCGGCCGGTCGACGAACCGAACCCCGCCTCCTGAACCATGTCGATGAACTTCACCCTGTCGCCCGAGCAGCAGGCGATCCGCGCGTCGGTGGCCAAGCTGTGCGAGCGGTTTCCCGACCCGTACTGGCTCGAGATGGACGCCGGCGACGACTATCCGCTCGACTTCCACAAGGCCTTCGCCGAGGCCGGCTGGCTCGGCATCGCGATGCCCGAGCGCTACGGCGGCTCGGGCCTCGGCCTCACCGAGGCCTCGCTGCTGGTGCAGACGATCACCGAGTGCAGCCCCGGCGGCATCGGCGCCTCGGCGATCCACCTCAACATCTTCGGCCTCAACCCGGTGCTGGTGTTCGGCAACGAAGAGCAGCGCCAGCGCATGATCCCGCCGATGATCGCCGGCCGCGAGCGCGCCTGCTTCGCGGTGACCGAGCCGAACACCGGGCTCAACACCCTCAAGCTGAAGACGCGCGCGGTGCGCAAGGGCGACCGCTACATGGTGCATGGCGAGAAGGTCTGGATCAGCTCGGCGCAGGTGGCCGATAAGATGCTGCTGATCGCGCGCACGCAGGACGCCTCCGAGGTCAAGCACCCCACGCACGGCCTGTCGCTGTTCTACACGAACCTGGACCGCAAGCGCGTCACGCTGCGCCGCATCCCCAAGCTCGGCCGCAAGCCGATCGACGCCAACCAGGTGTTCATCGACGGCCTCGAGATCCCGGTCGAGGACCGCATCGGAGAGGAAGGACGCGGCTTCGAGTACATCCTGCACGGCATGAACCCGGAGCGCATCCTCGTGGCCGCCGAGTCGGTCGGCCTCGGCCGCAACGCGCTGCAGCGCGCCTCGCGCTACGCGAAGGAGCGCATCGTCTTCGACCGCCCGATCGGCATGAACCAGGGCGTGCAGCATCCGCTGGCCGAATGCTGGATGCACCTGGAGGCCGCGAACCTGATGACCCTGAAGGCGGCCACGCTGTACGACCAGCAGCAGCCCTGCGGCACAGAGGCCAACGCGGCCAAGTTCCTCGCCGCGGAGGCCGGCTACAAGGCCGCCGAAACCGCCATGCTCACCCTCGGCGGCTTCGGCTACGCCAAGGAGTTCCACATCGAGCGGCTGCTGCGCGAGGTGATGCTGTTCCGCATCGCCCCGGTGAGCGGCCAGCTGGTCAAGTGCTTCATCTCCGAGAAGGTGCTCGGGCTGCCGAAGTCGTACTGACGAGTTCGGCAGCGCGCCGACCGATCAGGGCACGCCGAGCGCCGACAGCGCCTCCACGTAGCCCGAGTCGCGCGCGTCGAGGCCGCCGACAGCCTCGCCGACACGACGCAGCAGCCCGTCGCGCAGCCCGTAAACGAGGCCGTGCACCTGGACCGGCTGGCCGCGTTCCCACGCGCGACGCAGCACGGTCGTGCGGCAGACGTTGCTGACCTGTTCGATCACGTTCAGCTCGCACAGCCGGTCGGCGCGCTCATCCCGGCCCGCCACATCGCCGAATCGTGCGTCGTGCTTGCGAGCCACATCCTCGATGTGGCGCAGCCAGTTGTCCGCGAGGCCGGTGCGCCGCTGGTCGACGACCGCGGCCACGGCCCCGCAGCCATAGTGGCCGACCACAAGCACATGTTCCACCTTGAGCACCTCGACCGCGTACTGCAGCACCGTGAGGCAGTTCAGGTCCGAGTGCACGACCAGATTGCCCACGTTGCGGTGGACGAAGATCTCGCCCGGGCGCAAGCCGACGATCTCGTTGGCCGGCACCCGGCTGTCGGAGCAACCGATCCACAGGTAGCGCGGTGCCTGCTGGCCGGCGAGGCGCTCGAAGAATTTCGGATCGTCCGCACGGCAGCGCGCCGACCAATTGCGGTTGTTGCCGAGCAGGGGGTCGATTCCGCACATGCCAGCTCTCCTTCCGGCCTCAACGGCCCTTCCACACCGGCTTGCGCTTCTCCGCGAAGGCGCGCGGGCCTTCCTGCGCGTCCTCGCTGGCATAGGCGGCGCGGTAGATGTTGTGCGCGAGCGCGATGCCCGCATCGCAGCCCGCGCTCATCGCCGTGAGGATCGACTCCTTGCCGGCCATCACCGACAGCGGTGCGTTGTCGCGGATGCGCTCGGCGAGCGATTGTGCGCGGGCGCGCACCGCGTCGGGCGTGTCCTCGAGGTAGTTGATGAAGCGCAGTTCGTGAAAGGTCTCGATCGGGTACAGCTCGCCGGTCAGCACCATCTCCATCAGCAGCGGCTGCGGCAGCATCCACAGCAGCGGGATCGCCCACGGGCTGCCGCGGCCGGCGATGCGCGTCTCGGTGATGCCCACCTGCGTGCCCTTCAGCCCGACGCGCAGGTCGGAATTCAGGCTCAGCATCATGCCGCCGGCGATCAGGTGGCCGGTCATCGCGGCGATGATGGGCTTGGCCACGCGGCGCTGGCGGGCATGGAACGGATCCTTCATCTTGGTGAGGATATCCACGCCCTCCTCTTTCTTGACGCGCGCCGCCTCGCGCAGGTCGAGCCCGGCGCAGAAGGTGCCGCAGTCGGCGGAGGTGAGGATGGCCACGCGCACGCTCTTGTCGGCATCGACCTCGCCCCAGCAGTCGTACAGGCGGTTGGCGGCGGCCGGCGAGAGCGCGTTGCGGATCTCGGGGCGGTTGATCTTGACGGTGGCGATGCCATCGCGCACCTCGTAGACCACGGTGTCGGCGTCGTTCATGGGTTGCTCGTGGTTCGGATCAGGGACGGGAGGCTTTCCAGTTCGCCGCGCGCTTGCCGAGGAAGGCGGCGATGCCCTCGGCCGCCTCGGGCGTCTCCCAGGCGTCGGCCAGCGCGTTGGCGGTGTAGTCCATGCAGTCGCGCGGCGGGCGGCCGTGCACGTCGTTGAACAGCTTCTTGGTCGCGGCGATCGAGCTCGCCGGCAGCGACAGCACGAGGTCGAGTTCCTCGTCGACGGCGCGGTCCAGTTCCTCGGGCGCGACGACCCGATCGACCAGCCCGATGCGCTCGGCCTGCGCGGCGTCGATGAACTGCGTCGTCAACCCGTAGCGGCGCGAGCGCGCCAGGCCGATGCGGCGCGCGACGTAGGGGCCGATGTTCGCCGGCACGAGCCCGAGCCGCGCCTCGGTGAGCGAGAAGCGCGCGGTGCTGGCCGCGACGACCACGTCGCAGATGCAGGTCATGCCGAAGCCGCCGCCGGTGGCCGGGCCGTTGATGCGGCCGATCAGCACCTTGGGCAGGCGGTCGAGTTCGTAGAACAGGTCGGCGAGCGGGCGCGAGTCGGCGATGCGCTGCGCACGGCTCTGCTTCAGCACCGTCTGCATCCACGTCAGGTCGCCGCCGGCGCAGAACGACTTGCCTTCGCCGGTCAGCACCACCGCGCGCAGCTTCGCGTCGGCGCCGAGCGCGGCGATCGCATGCAGCATCTCGCGCACAACGTCCATGCTGATCGCGTTCTGGATCTCGGGTCGCGCGAACGTCAGGCGGGCGATGTGCTCGCCCTGGCGCGTGAGGCGGATGGTCTTGTAGTCCAAGCTCGTGTCTCCGGTTGTCGGTGGGGGTGGTTCAGGCAGCGCCCGTCGCCGCCGCGGCGACGACGGCGACGACGCGGCCGCGCTCGACGGTCTGGCCGGCGGAGACCGTCAGGCTCTCGAGGACGCCGTCGTGCTCGGCGCAGATCTTCAGTTCCATCTTCATCGATTCCATCGTCACCACCACGTCGCCCGCGCGCAGCGGCTGGCCGACTTCGGCATGGGTGGCGAGGATGGTGCCCATCATCGGCGTGCGCAGCTCGCCCGAGGTGCCCTTGGCCGCGCCGGCCTGCGTCAGGTAGGCGACCGCTTCGAGCGTGTGGGCCTGGCCGCGCGCCTGCACGAACAGCGCGTCGCCCTCGCGCGCGATCCCGAGCGTCTCGAGGCCGTCGCCGACGGCGAGCCGCCAGCGCCCGTCGCCGGCGCCGGGCTCCAGCTCGCGCAGCGCGATGCGCACGCGCGCATCGTCCACCTGCACCGTCAGCGCGCCATCGCCGTCGGCCTGCCCGAAGCGCACCGGGCGCAGCCGGGTGCCATCGCGCAGCAGCACTGCGGGCACGGCGCTCAGCGGGTCGTCGCCGGCGTGCATCTGCCAGCCGGTGACGTCGGCCGACGACCAGGCACCGAAGAGGCTGCGGCGGCGCTCGTCGGCCAGCCACCAGGCCGCGGCGGCAGCGGCGATCTCGGCCGGCACCTGCGCGGCCGCTTCGCGCTGCGCGGCCAGCACCTCGTCGACGCTGCGCGTGTGGAAGCTCGCGTCGCGCGTGGCGGGCAGCGCGAGCAGGCCCTGCAGGAAGGCCTGGTTGGTGGTGACGCCGAGCACCTGCGTGCGGCCGAGCGCCGCGCCGAGCCGGTCGAGCGCGCCGGCGCGGTCGTCGGCATGGACGACGAGCTTGGCGAGCAGCGAGTCGTAGTGCGGCGTCACCTCCGAGCCGGCGCGTACACCGGTCTCGATGCGCACGCCCGACGGCGGGAAGGCGAGCGAAGCGATGCGCCCGGTGGCGGGAAGGAAGTCGAGCGCCGCGTCTTCCGCGCACAGCCGCGCCTCGACCGCGTGGCCGCGCTGCACGACCTGATGCTGGCGCAGCGGCAGGCCCTCACCGGCGGCCACGCGCAGCATCAGCTCGACGATGTCGATGCCGGTGATCTCCTCGGTGACCGGGTGCTCGACCTGCAGCCGCGGGTTCACTTCGAGGAACCAGGCGCGGTCGCCGGCGACGAGGAACTCCACTGTGCCCACGCCGCGGTAGTCGAGCCGGCGCGCCAGGCGCACCGCGTCGTCGAGCAGGCGTTCGCGCAGGCCGGCGGGCAGCGGCGCGGCCGGCGCTTCCTCGATCAGCTTCTGGTGCCGACGCTGCAGCGTGCACTCGCGCTCGAGCAGGTGGATCACCTCGCCGCGGCCGTCGCCGGCGACCTGCACCTCGACATGGCGGCCGCGCTCGATGTAGGGCTCGACGATCAGCGCCGGGTCGCCGAAGGCGCTGCGCGCCTCGCGCATCGCGGTGCCGATGGCGCCTTCGAGCGCCGCCGCATCGCGCACCACGTGCATGCCTTTGCCGCCACCGCCGGCCGCCGGCTTTAGCAGCACCGGCTCGGCCAGCGCACGGGCCCAGCCGGCCACCACGGCCGCGTCGGCGCTGGCCCGTTCGCCGCCTTCGAGCACCGGCACGTCGGCGGCGCGCGCCTCGGCCTTGGCCTGCGCCTTGTGGCCCAGCCGCTCGATCGTCTCCGCGGTCGGGCCGACGAAGACGAGGCCGGCCGCCTCGACGGCGCGCGCGAACGCGGGGTTCTCGGCGAGGAAGCCGTAGCCCGGGTGAATGGCCTGCGCGCCGGCGCGGCGGGCGGCGTCGATCACGGCGTCGATGCGCAGGTAGCTTTCGGTCGCGCTGGCGCCGCCGATGCCGATCGACCGGTCGACCTCGGCCGTGTGCAGCGCGTCGCGGTCGGCGCTCGAATGCACGCCGACGGTGGCGATGCCCAGGCGGCGGCAGGTGCGCGCGATGCGGCAGGCGATCTCGCCGCGGTTGGCAATGAGGATCCTGCTAAACATGGGGCCGCTCCGCGGCGATCAGGATGCGGCCGGACATCAGCGCCCGCTCCAGCGCGGCGCGCGCTTCTCGTTGAAGGCGCGCACGCCTTCGAACCGGTCTTCGGACGAGACGAGCACGTTGTAGGCCGCGATGTCGAGCGCATAGCCGCTGTGGAAATCGACCTCGCCGCCACGCGACGCCGCGATCTTCGCGTAGTGCACCGCCATCGGCGCGGCGAGCACCACCTCGCGCGCCTCGGCCAGCGCCGTCGCGAGGGCCTGGCCGGGCTCGGCCAGCGTGGTGACGATGTTCCACTGCGCCGCCTGCTCCGCCGTGAAGCGCCGCGCGGTCAGCAGCAGTTGCTTGGCGCGGCGCGCGCCGGCCGCGCGCACCAGGTTCTGGATGCCGCCGCCGCCGGGCATGATGCCGCGCCGCACCTCGGGCAGCGAGAACACCGCGCTGCGGCCGGCGACGATCCAGTCGCACATCAGGGCCAGCTCGCAGCCGCCGCCGTGCGCATGGCCTTCCACCGCGGCGATCACCGGGCGCGGGAAGTCCTTCACCACGAGCAACACCTCCTCGGCGAGCTGGTGCTGGCGGCGCCATTGGTGGTCGGTCATGCCGTCGCGCTGCTTCAGGTCGCCACCGGTGCTGAACGCGCGGTCGCCGGCGCCGGTGACGACGAGTACGCGCAGCGCGTCGTCGAAGGCCAGCGCATGCAGCGCGGCGCGCAGGTCGACGAACATCTGCGTGTTCATCGCGTTCATCACCTCGGGCCGGTTCAGCAGCAGGCAGAAGATGCCCTCCTCGGCCGCGGTGCCGGCGGCGGGCTCGATGCGCAGGGTCTCGTAGCGGTCCATGCGACGGAATCTCAATACGAGCGCGGCATGCCGAGCAGGTGCTCGGCGACCTGGGCCAGGACGAGGTTGTTGGAAATCGGCGCGGTGCGGAACAGCCGGCTCTCCTTCCACTTGCGCTCGATGTCGAAGTCGCAGGCCACGCCGTAGCCGCCGAACGTGGTCATCGCGGCTTCGGCGGCCTCCCACGCCGCCTCGCTGGCAAGATACTTGACCATCGTCGCCTCGCGCCCGCAGGGCTGCTGGGCGTCGAACAGCGTGGCCGCCTTGTTGCGCATCAGTTCGGCCGCCTCGACGTTCATGTGGGCGCGCGCGATCGGGAACTGCACGCCCTGGTTGGCACCGATCGGGCGGTCGAAGACGACGCGCTCGCGGCCATACGCCGCCGCCTTGCCGATGAACCAGTGGCCGTCGCCGATGGCCTCGCTCGCCACGAGAAGCCGCTCGGAGTGCAGCGAGTCGAGCAGGTAGTGAAAGCCCTTGCCCTCCTCGCCGATGCGGTCTTCGTCGCTCAGCTCCAGGTTGTCGATGAACACCTGAAAGGTGTGGTGGTTGATCATCGTGCGGATCGGCCGCGACTGCAGTGCCTTGCCCGCCTTGGCGATGTCGATCAGGAACAGGCTCAGCCCGTCGGTCTTCTTCTTCACGTCGCCGAGCGGCGTGGTGCGCGCGATCAGCAGGTACATGTGCGAGTGGCTGTAGCGCGAGGTCCAGATCTTCTGGCCGTTGACGACGTAGCCGCCCGGCACGCGCCGCGCGAAGGTCTTGATCGCCAGCGTGTTCGACCCGGCGTCGGGCTCGGTGACGCCGAAGGCCTGCAGGCGCAGGCTGCCGTCGGCGATGCGCGGCAGCGTGCGGCGCTTCTGCGCCTCGCTGCCGTGGCGCATGATCGAGGCCATCGTGTACATCTGGGCGTGGCAGTGCACCGCGCTGCCGCCGTTCTGGTTGATCTCCTGCAGGATCAGGCAGGCGTCCAGCAGCGGCAGCCCTGCGCCGCCGTATTCCTCGGGGATCAGCGCGGCCAGCCAGCCGGCCTCGGCCATCGCATCGACGAAGGCCTCGGGGTACTTGCCCTCCTGCGCGAGGCCGCGCCAGTACTCGGGGCCGAAGCGCGTGCACAGGTCTTTGACCGCAGCGCGGATCTGCGCCTGGGTGTCGGTGTAGTCGAAGTTCATGCGCGCGCTCACATCCGGAACACGCCGAAGCGCGTGTCCGGCTTCGGCTGTCGACCGGCGAGCTCGAGCAGCAGCGCCATCGTGTCGCGCGTCTCGACCGGGTCGATCACCATGTCGCACCACAGGTGCGACGCGAAGTTGTACGGGCTCGCGAAGGCCTCGAACTGCTCGCGCACCGGCTGCTTGAAGCGCTCGCGCTCCTCGTCGCTCCAGCGCGTGCCCTCGCGCTCGTGGATGCGGTCGCGCACCATGGTCAGCGTGGTCGCGGCCTGCTCGGGGCCCATCAGCGCGGCGCGGCCGGTGGGCCACATCATCATCACGTGCGGCTTGAACGGCCGGCCGCACATCGCGAGGTAGGCCGCGGCGTACGAGCCGCCGGTGATCAGCGTGTAGCGCGGCACGTTGGCCGAGGCCATCGCGGTGATGAACTTGGCGCCGTGCTTGGCGATGCCCTCGCGCTCGACCGCCTGGCCGACCATGAAGCCGGAGACGTCGGCGACGAACAGCAGCGGCACGTCGCGCTGGCAGGCCAGCTCGATGAAGTGCGCGCCCTTCACCGCGGCCTCGGAGAAGATGACGCCGTTGTTGGCCAGGATGCCGACCTGGAAGCCCTTGATGCGCGCGAAGCCGCAGATCAGCGTGTCGCCGTACAGCGGCTTGAACTCCTGCAGCTCGCCGCCGTCGACCAGACGGGCGATCACCTGGCGGTTGTCGGTGGGGTGGCGCGTGTCGGCGCTGACGATGCCGTAGATCTCGCGCGGGTCGTGCAGCGGCGCCCGGGCCGGTGCCACGTCCCAGCGCTGCTTCGGCGGCGTGCCGAGGTGGGCGACGATGTCGCGCACGATGGCGATCGCGTGGCCGTCGTTTTCGGCCAGGTGGTCGGTGACGCCGCTCACGCGGCTGTGCATCTCGCCGCCGCCCAGCGTCTCGACGTCGACCTCCTCCTTGGTCGCCGCGTACACCAGCTCGGGGCCGCCGAGGAACATCGCGCCCTGCTTGCGCACGATGACGGCGATGTCGCACAGCGCGGGCAGGTAGGCGCCGCCGGCGGTGGAAGGCCCGTGCACGGTGGCGATCTGCGTGATGCCCTCGGCCGACATGCGGATCTGGTTGTAGAAGATCGAGCCGAACTGGCCGTCGTCGGGGAAGATATGCGCCTGCTCGGGCAGATTGGCGCCACCGGACTGGACCATCGTGATGCACGGCAGCCGGTGCTGCCAGGCGAACATCTGCGCCCGCACGTGCTTCTTGGCCGTGATGCCGTAGTAGGTGGCGCCCTTCACCGTGGCGTCGTGGATCATCAGCATGCACGGCCGGCCGCTGACCAGGCCCACGCCGGTGATGATGCTGCCGCCGGGCGGCACACCTGCGTAGAGGCCGTCGCCGGCGAGCTGGCCGAACTCGAGGAAGGGCGAGCCGGGGTCGAGCACCGCGGCCAGCCTCTCGCGCGGCAACATCTGGCCGCGCTGCACGTGCAGCTTGCGCGCTTTCTCGGGCCCGCCGACCAGCGCGCGGGCACGCCGGGCGTGCAGGTCGGCGATGCGTGCAAGGTAGGCGTCGCGGTTGCGCGCGAAGGTCGCAGCCGTCGTCGAGACGGTCGATCCCATGACGCTCATGCAGGCGCCTCGGCGTCGCGCAGCGACGCGAAGCGCTGCAGGTGGTGGTCGGTGCCGCCGAAGGCCTGCTGGAACAGCGTCAGCCGCCGGAAGTAGTGGCCGATGTCGAGTTCCTCGGTCATGCCGACGCCGCCGTGCAGTTGGATGCCCTGCTGCGCGACATGGCGCGCCCGCTCGCCGACCGCCGCCTTGGCCGCCGAGACGGCGCGCGCGCGCTGCGCGGGCGCCGCATCGGCATGCAAGGCTGCCATCACCACCATCGAGCGCGAGGCCTCCAGCGCCGAGAACATGTCGACCAGCCGGTGTTGCAGCACCTGGAAGCTCGCCAGCGGCGCGTCGAACTGCCGGCGCGTCGCGAGGTAGGTGGCGGTCTTGTGCAGCACCTGCGTCATCGCGCCGACGGCGTCCGCACAGCAGGCCACCGTGGCCAGGTCGACGGCGCGCTCGAGCGCGTCGATCCCTGCTTCGGGATCACCGAGCACGGCGTCGGCGCCCACGCGCACACCGTCCAGCCGCAGCTCCCCGGCGTGCATGCCGTCGTAGCGCACGAAGGGCGTGACCGCGACGCCCGGCGCGCCGACCGGCACGACGAACAGGCCAATGCCTTCGCGGGCACCCGGCGCACCCGCCGTGCGGGCGCTGACGACCACGGCGTCGGCCCAGGGCAGCGCCGGCACGCCGGTCTTGCTGCCGTCGAGCACCCAGCCGGCGCCGGCGCGCCGGGCGCGGGTCTCGACCCAGGCCAGCGACGGCCCCGACGCAGCTTCGCTGCTGGCCAGCGTGGGCATGCTGCGGCCCGCGACCAGCGGGGCCAGCAGCGCCTGCCGCTGCGCGGCGCTGCCGGCCGCAGCGATCGCCTGACCGGCCAGCACGGCGACCGGCACATAAGGTTCGACCGCCAGCGCCCCACCCAATGCCTCGGCGACCTGGACGATGTCGGCCAAGCCGCCGAACCCGCCGGCGTCCTCCGGCAGGCCGAGGCCCAGCCAGCCGAACTCGGCGAAGCGCGCCCAGTACGCCGGGTCACGGCCGCCCGGCGACGCCATCGCCCGGTTGCGCGCGTCGAAGCCGTATTCGGCGCGCAGGTACTTCTGCGCCGCATCGCGCAGCATCTTCTGTTCGGGAGAAGGATTCAGGTCCATGCTCGGATGCCTCCGCGGTTCAACGCGACGCGGCCCGTGCCAGCATGGACTTGGCGAGCACGCTCTTCTGCACTTCGTCGCTGCCGCCGTAGATCGTGCAGGCACGCGCGAACGCATGGCGCTCCATCGCATGCGCGTGGTCCGATTCGGCCAGCGGCCCGTCGGGATGCCACGGCCAGGCCAGTTCGGCGCCGACCTCGAGCGCCAGTTCCGCCAGCGTCTGCTGCACGGCGGTGCCCATCAGCTTGAGCAGCGAAGACTCCGGCCCCGGCGCCTTGCCGGCGGTGGTGGACGACAGGACGCGCAGGTTGGTGTACTCGAGCGCGGTCAGGTCGATCTCGGCGCGCGCCAGGCGCAGCGACATCGCCGCATCCTCGCGCAGCGTCCGGCCGCCCCAGCCGCGTTGCCCTGCCGCCTGCAGCAGGTTGGCCAGCGCGGCCTTGGAATCGGCCACGCCGGCGATGCTGGTCCGTTCGTGCGTCAGCAGGTACTTGGCGATCTCCCAGCCCTGCCCCGGTGCGCCGACGAGGTCGCCGCGCGGCACGCGCACGTCGGTCAGGAAGACCTGGTTGAGGTGGTGCTTGCCATCAATCGAGACGATGGGACGCACGTCGATGCCCGGCCGGTCCATCTCGATCAGCAGGAACGAAATGCCCTCCTGCTTGCGCCCGGTCTTCTGCGTGCGCACCAGGCAGAACATGTGGGTCGCCCAGTGCGCGTAGGTGGTCCAGATCTTGGAGCCGTTGACGACGTAGTCATCACCGTCGGGCACCGCGCTGCACGACAGCGAGGCCAGGTCGGAGCCCGCACCGGGCTCGGAATACCCCTGGCACCACCAGTCCTCGCAGCGCCGGATGCGCGGCAGATACTGCGCCTTCTGGGCGTCGGTGCCGAAGGCCATCAGCACCGGGCCGAGCATGATGACCCCCATCGACAGGCCGATCGGCGCGTTTGCCGCCGCGCGCTCCAGGTCGAACAGGTAGCGTTGCGTCGGTGTCCAGCCCGGACCGCCGTGCGCCTCGGGCCAGCCGACGACGAGGAAGCCGCGGTCGTCGAGCCTGCGCTGCCAGTTCACGATCTCCTCGCGCTCGAGCATCTGGCCTGTCCGCACCCTGCGCCGCAAAGCTTCGGGCGTGTGCGCGGCGAACCAGTCGCGCACTTCGCGCTGGAACGCGAGGTCGGCGCCGCTGAAGTTCAGGTCCATCGCCGGCGCACCGGTCAGATCGAGACGCCGCCGCCGCAGATCAGCACCTGGCCGCTGATGTAGTTCGACTCCGGGGTGCATAGCAGGTACACCGAGCCGGCGGCTTCATCCGGCGTACCGCCGCGGCCCAGCGGGATGCTGCGCTCAATCATCGCCAGCAGGTCGGGATTGACGCCGACCTTGATCTTGCGGCCCTCGACATCGATCGACGCATCGCCGCCAGCGGGCGCTTCGGTCAGCCGCGTCTTGATCATGCCGAATGCGACCGCGTTGACGTTGACCTTGTAGCGGCCCCACTCCTTGGAGAGCGCCTTGGTCAGGCCGATGATGCCGGCCTTGCCGGCCGAGTAGTTGGCCTGGCCGGCATTGCCGCCGGTGCCGGCGATCGACGAGATGTTGACCACCTTGCGGAAGATCTCCTTGCCGGCATCGGCTTCCACCTTCGCCTGATGGCGGATGAAGTCGGCTGCGGCGCGCAGGATCTTGAACGGCGCGGTGAGGTGCACGTCGAGAATGGCATTCCACTGCTCGTCGGTCATCTTCTGGACCACGTTGTCCCAGGTGTAGCCGGCGTTGTTGACGATGATGTCCAGGCCGCCAAAGCCGTCGATCGCGGTCTTGACGAACTTGTCGGCAAAACCGTCCGCGGTCACACTGCCGGCGCAGACCAGCGCCTGGCCGCCGACGGCCTTGATGTCGGCGACGGTCTGCTCGGCCGGCGCGGCGTCGAGGTCGTTGACGACGACTTTGGCGCCTTCGGCGGCGAGCTTCATCGCGATGGCGCGGCCGATGCCGCGACCGGAACCGGAAACGATGGCGACCTTGCCTTCGAGCTTTTTCATGCGTGTGTCCTCGATGTGTCGGAATGGGTTGTGAAAGAGTCAGTCCAGCGCCACAAGTGCTTCGCCGGCCAGCGTCACTTCACCGCTGCGCTTGGCGGCGGTGAGTTCGATGCGCGCGCAGGGGCGGCCCGCATGGGTCAGCTTCTCGACCACCTTGCCGCTGCACTGCACGCGGTCGCCGAGCTGCGTGATGGCGGCAAAGCGCACGCCGTAGCTGAGGATGCGCCGCTGCGGTACCCACTGCGTCAGCGCGCGGGCCAGGTAGGCCATCGACAGCATGCCGTGCGCGAAGACGTCCTTCATGCCCGCCTTGTGCGCGAAGTCGATGTCGATGTGGATCGGGTTGTGGTCGCCCGAGGCGCCGGCGAACAGCGCCAGCGTGGTGCGGCTGATCGGCGGCAGCTGCAGCACCGGCATGGCGTCGCCGATGGCCACGGTTTGAGCGTCGAATGTCATGGCGTCTCCCTCAGCCGTGGCGCACGACGATCACCGCGTGCAGATCGGCCACATGCTCGCCGAGCTGGTTCGTGACCTTCGTGTCGTTGACGACGAACTCGAGCGCGCCGCCCTTCTTGTCGTAGATGTCGCTGACCTTCGACTGGAAACGCAGCGTGTCGCCGGCGCACACCGGCGCGTGGTAGTCGAAGCGCTGCTCGCCGTGCAGCACCTTGCCGAGGTCGATCTGCAGGGTCTCGATCAGCTTCATGGTCTCGCCCGAGTCACCCGGCGCGCCGAAGATGAAGGTCGGCGGCGCGACGATGCCGCGATAGCCCGCGGCCTTCGCGGCGGCCTCGTCGGTGTAGATGGGGTCGGTGAGCCCGATCACCTTGGCGAAGAAGGCGATGCGGCCCTTCTCGACGTCCCACAGGATGGGCGGCGGCGTGTAGCCGATGTGCTTCTTGTCAATCATCTCAGGCCGCCTGGTAGAGCGTCACCACGCAGGCGCCGCCGAGGCCGAGGTTGTGCTGCAGCGCGGTGCGCGCACCCTTGACCTGCCTCTGCTCGGCGGTGCCGCGCAGCTGGTGCGTCAGCTCGTAGCACTGGGCCAGGCCGGTGGCCCCGAGCGGGTGGCCCTTGGACAGCAGGCCCCCGGAAGGATTGGTGACGACCTTGCCGCCGTAGGTGTTGTCGCCGTCGCGCACGAACTTCTCCGCGCCGCCCTCCGGGCACAGGCCCAGGCTCTCGTAGGTGATCAGCTCGTTCTGCGCGAAGCAGTCGTGCAGCTCGACCACGTCCACGTCCTGCGGCCCGATGCCGGCCGCCTCGTAGACCTTGGCGCCGGCCTGCTTGGCCATGTCGTAGCCGACGACGCGCATCATGTCCTTGCTGCCGAAGGTGCTGGGGAAGTCGGTGGTCATCGCCTGCGCGGCGATGCGCACCCCGGCGGAGATGCCGTGCTTCTTCGCGTAAGCCTCGGAGCAGATCACCGCCGCAGCCGCGCCGCAGGTGGGCGGGCAGGCCATCAGGCGCGTCATCACGCCCTCCCACACCACGGGCGAGGCCATCACGTCGTCGACCGAGACCTCCTTGCGGAACAGCGCCAGCGGGTTGTTCACAGCGTGCCGGCTCGCCTTGGCGCGGATGGCGGCGAAGGTTTCGAGCTTCGTCCCGTACTTGTCCATGTGCGCCTTGCCGGCGCCGCCGAAGTAACGCAGGGCCAGCGGGATCTCCGGGTGGCCGACGAGCTGCTCGGTGACATGGTCGAACTCCTCGAAGGGCGTCGGCCGGTCGGCGAACGCGGCCTTGATCGCGCCGGGCTGCATCTGCTCGAAGCCCAGCGCGAGCACGCAGTCCGCCGCCCCGGACTGGACCGCCTGACGCGCCAGGAACAGCGCCGACGAGCCGGTGGAGCAGTTGTTGTTGACGTTGAGCACCGGGATGCCCGTCATGCCGACCGGATACAGCGCGCGCTGGCCGCAGGTCGAGTCGCCGTAGACGTAGCCGACGAAGGCCTGCTCGACGGCCTTGTAGTCGACGCCGGCGTCCTTGAGCGCCATGCGCGTGGCCTTCTCGCCCATGACGTGGTAGGGCTCGCTCGCGCCCGGCTTGGCGAAGGGGATCATGCCGACGCCGGCGACGATGACTTTTTGGCTCATGACATTCGCTCCTTGTGTCTTCGATTGGGGGTTTGGGAAATGCCGGCCTGGCTGGCGACCGCTACAGCCACTGCCGCTCGATCTCGTGGCGCTGGATCTTTCCGGTGCTGCTGCGCGGGAACGAAGCCAGCTCGACGATGCGGAACTCCTTGGGAACCTTGTAGCCGGCGAGCGCGGCGCGGCAGCTCTCGGCGAGCGCGTCGGCGGCCATCGCGCGGCCGGGCTCGAAGGCGACGAAGGCCACCGGCACCTCGCCCCAGCGCTCGTCGCGCCGGCGCACCACGGCGGCGTCGGCGACGGCCGGCAGCGCGAGCAGCACGCGCTCGATCTCGGCCGGATAGATGTTCTCGCCGCCCGACTTGATCAGGTACTTGGCGCGGTCGACGAAATCCAGCGTGCCGTCGGCATGGCGCACGAACAGGTCGCCCATGTGGAACCACCCGCCGCGAAAGTCGCGCGCGTTGACCTCGGGCGCATTCCAGTAGCCCGAGAACAGCATGGGGCCGCGGATCGCCGCTTCGCCCGGCGTGCCGACGGGGACGTCGCGGTCCTCGGCGTCGACCAGCCGCACGCGGCAGAACCCGGATTCGCGCTTGGCCAGGCTGGTCGGCACGACGCCCGCCGCCAGCAGGCTGCCGGAGGCGGGGGCGAGCCCGGTCTCGGTGGCGCCGAAGGAGTTGAGGTAAGGCGCGCCCAGCAGCGCCGTCAGCTCGGCGATCTGCTGGCGCGGCACCAGGTCGGCCATCGCGCCCACCAGCCGCACGCCGCGGGGCCGCGTGCGGTTGCGGCGCAGCCCGTCGATCAGCTGGTCGATCATGCCGGGCATCGCGACGAGCCAGCCGATCGTCTCGCGCTCGAGCGCGGCGCAGAGGCGGTCGACGTCCAGGCCGTCCTGCACGACCACCTTGCCGCCGATCATCAGCGTGGCCAGGCTGAAGTCGGTGGCTGCCATGTGGAACAGCGGGCTCCAGGCGATGTAGGCGTGCTCGGCGGTGATGCCGTGCTCAGCGGCAAAGCACATCGCCCGGGCCACCATCGCGCGCTGACTGATCACGGCACCCTTGGGCAGGCCGGTGGTGCCGCTGGTGTAGAGGATCACCAGGCCCCGCTCCGCATCGACGTCGGACGCGGGATCGGCCGCGTCGGCGCCCGACAGGAAGGCGTCGAAGCCCGCGTCGAGGTCGATCACCGAACCGCCGAGCCAGCCGATGCGCCGCGCCACATGCGCATGGCGCCGCGACACGAACAGAAGACGCGGGGACACCAACTCGAGGCAATGCGCGTTTTCGGGTTCGGTCAGTCGCCAGTTCAGGCAGGCCACGACGGCGCCGATCTTGGCCGCCGCCAGCTGCAGTCCGATGTACTCGCGCCGGTTCTCCGACAGCAGGGCGATGGGATCGCCGGCGCTCACGCCCCGCTGCAGCAGCGCCTGCGCGATCCGGCACGCCCACCCATCCAGTTCCGCAAAGCGCAGCACGCCATTGGCGTCCTCCAACGCCGCGGCCTCACCGCGCACGGCGACCTGCTTGCGCAACAGGTCGGCCACGGTCAGGGGCACTGCCTCGCTTTGCATCGTGATGGGGGACACCAACCGCCTGTGGCCGCGTCGGGCACCCGCCCGGCACTTCGATCAGTCTACCGAACGCTTGACAGGTTTGCAACGAGAACTCTACATTCCTCATTCCTGCGGCAGAGCCGGACGCCGCGCGCCAACGGACCGCACCAAACACGACCAGGAGACACCGTGAATTCATGCTCCGCATTGCGCTACGAGCAGCGCGCCGCGACGGTCTGGTTGACGCTGAACCGGCCCGAGGCCATGAACGCGCTGTCGAGCGAACTGTGCGACGAACTCGCCGACGCCGTTGCGCGCATCGAGCGCGATCGCGAGGTGCGGGTCGTCGTGCTCACCGGTGCTGGACGGGCCTTCTGCGCCGGCGCCGACCTGAAGGGGGTGTCCGACAGCGGCAGCGCCGAGCCCGGCGCCGACGATCCGCTGAACGCCTTCCTCGACCGCGTGGCCGGCATGATCGACCGCCTGCGCGCGCTGCCCAAGCCCACCATCGCGGCGTTGAACGGCCTGACGATGGCGGGCGGCCTGGAACTGGCGATGGCCTGCGACCTGATCGTCGCAGCCGAGGGCGCACGCATCGGCGATGCGCACGCGAACTTCGGCGTCTTTCCCGGTGCCGGCGGAGCCGCGGTGCTGCCGCGGCGCATCGGGCCCACGGCGGCCAAGTACCTGCTGTTCACCGGCGACACGCTGCCCGCCGCGGAGCTCGTGCCGCTCGGGCTGGTGAACCGCGTCGTGCCCGACGCCGAACTCATCGATGAAGTCGACAAGCTCGCGGCGCGCATCGCCGCCAAGAGCCCGCTGGTCCTGCGGCGCATGAAGCAGGCCGTGGCCGACGGGCTGGATCAGCCGCAGGCCACGGCGCTGCGGCTCGAGCGCCTGGTGCTGGAAGCTCACCGCCATTCGCACGACATCCGCGAGGGGCTGGCCGCCTTTGTCGGCAAGCGCAAGCCCGAATTCAAGGGCTACTGAAGAGTATTCCGCAACGGAGCAGACGATGAGCAGCACTGCACTTCCTCCGGTCTACGTGGCCGGCGTCGGCATGACGCCGACCGGCAAGTTCCTCGACCGCAGCATCAAGCAACTCACGGCCGACGCCGTGCGCGGCGCACTGGCCGACGCCGGCCTCGCGGTGGCGGATGTGCAAGCCGCCTACTTCTCCAACGCCACGCAGGGCGTGCTCGAGGGGCAGACCATGGTTCGCGGACAGATCGCGCTGCGCCCGCTGGGTTTCGAGGGCATACCCGTCTACAACCTCGAGAACGCCTGCGCGAGCGCCAGCTCGGCCTTCAACCTGGCGGTGCAGGCGGTGCGCGCCGGGGAGGTCGAGGTCGCGCTCGCCGTCGGCGCCGAGAAGATGTTCTGTGCCGACAAGGCCAAGATGTTCAGCGTGTTCGACGGCGCCTGGGACCTGCAGGACATCGACGGCAACAAGAGCACGCTGCTGGCGATGGGCCGCGGCGTCGAGCCGCCCGAGGGCAGCACCTCGAAGGCGCCGTACAGCCTGTTCATGGACATCTACGCCGCATTCGGGCGCTTTCACATGCGCGAGTTCGGCACCACGCAGCGGCAGTTCGCCGCAGTCGCGGCCAAGAATCACGGCCACTCGGCACTGAACCCGCTGGCCCAATACCGCAACGCCTACACGGTGGACGAGATCCTGGCCGCGCCGCCGATCACCTATCCACTGACGTTGCCGATGTGCGCGCCGATCAGCGACGGCGCGGCGGCCGCGATCGTCTGCTCGCAGGCGGCCCTCGCCCGCCTGGCCGACCGGCGTCGGGCGATCCGCGTGCTCGCCTCGGTGGTCGGCACGGGCTCCACCCGCAAGCCCGAGGATGTGGGCCGGCACGTCACCGTGAAGGCCTCGAAGCTGGCCTACGAGCGGGCCGGCGTCGGACCGCAGGACATCTCGCTGGCCGAGGTGCACGACGCCACGGCGATCGGCGAGATCGTGCAGTCGGAGAACCTGGGCTTCTGCGAATTCGGCGCCGGCGGTGCGCTGGCCGAGAGCGGGGCCACCACCATCGGCGGCCGGATCCCGATCAACACCTCGGGCGGGCTCGAGTCCAAGGGCCACCCGATCGGCGCGACCGGCCTGGGCCAGCTGCACGAGCTGGTGACGCAGCTGCGCGGCGCAGCCGGCGCGCGCCAGGTGAAGGGCGCACGGCTGGCGATCGCCGAGAACGGCGGCGGCCTGTACGGCATCGAGGAGGCCGTCTGCGCGATCACCATTCTCGGCCGCTGACGGAGCACCGCGCATGAATCCTGCCGGCAAAGTCGCCGTCGTGACCGGAGCGGCCTCGGGCCTGGGGTGCGCCGTTGCCGCCGCGCTGCTGGAGGCCGGCGCGCGTGTGGTGCTGTTCGACCGCGATGCCGAACGCGGTGCTGCGGTGGCCGCGGCCGCCGGCGACGCGGCGCTGTTCGTGTCCGTGGACGTGACCAATGAAGCGCAGGTCCGGGCCGGCATCGACCAGGCCCTGGCGCGCTTCGGCGCGCTCCACATCTGCGTCAACTGCGCGGGCGTGCCCGATGCCGCCAAGACCGTGGCCGACGGCAAGCCTTTCCCGCTGGCGATCTGGGAGAAGGTCATCGCCGTCAACCTGACCGGCACCTTCAACGTGCTGCGCCTGGCCGCGGTGGCGATGACGCGCAACGAGCCCGAGAACGACGAGCGCGGCGTGATCGTCAACCTCTCCTCGGGCGCGGCACACGACGGCCAGATGGGGCAGGCCGCCTACGCCGCCAGCAAAGCCGGCGTTATCGGCCTGACGCTGCCGGTCGCGCGCGACCTCGCCGACCAGGGCATCCGCTGCGTGGCGGTGGCCCCGGGGCTGTTCGACACGCCCATGGTCGCCGGCCTGCCGAAGAAGGTGGCGCAGGCGATCGTCGATCGCATGGTCCTGTTTCCGCGCCGCATGGGCACCCCGGCCGAGCTGGCGCAGCTGGTGCGCAGCGTCGTCGAGAACCCCTACATCAACGCCACTTGCCTGCACATCGATGCCGGCGCGCGCATGAGCGCACGCTGAGCCGCGCAAGGTCTTCCGAACCACGAGCCGACGATGAACTTCCTGCCGACCGAAGAACAGCGCCTCGCTGTCGAGGGCTTCAACCGCTTCCTCGAGACCAAGCTCGAGCCGATCGTGCGCCGCTACCAGCCCGACAAGCTCATCGAGAAGGAGCGCATGCTCGAGATCTTCCAGGCGATGCTGCCCTACGGCATGGGCGGCAACGGGCTGATCTCCGAGGCCCACGGCGGCATGGGCATGCCGTGGCTCACCTACGCGATGATGTACGACCAACTCGCGCGCGTGTCGGCCGACGTGGCGATCTCGCTGCTGATCCAGCAGCTCGGCGCCTACTCGCTCGAGGTCTGCAGCAACGACGCCATGCGCCGCAAGTACCTGCCGGGCATGGTGCGCGGCGAGATCATCGCCTGCAGCGGCATCAGCGAGCCGGGCGTGGGCTCCAACGTCGCGGAAGTCACATGCCGCGCGAGGGCCGACGGCGACCACTACATCGTCAGCGGCGAGAAGACCTGGATCTCCAACGGCGGCTATTCCGACTTCTGCATGGTCATCGTGCGTACCTCGGACGAAGGCGCGCGCGGCCTGTCGATGATCCTGGTCGACCGGCAGGAACACGGCTACGAGAGCCGCAACATCGACAAGCTGGGCCTGAACAGCACCTCGACCGCGCAGTTGTTCTTCGACGACGTGCGCGTGCCCGCCGGCAACATGATGATCGAGGCCGGCACCGGGCTGAAGAACACGCTGGTGCTGTTCGAGAAGGCGCGGCCGATGGTCGGCCTGACTTCGGTGGGGATTGCACAGGCGGCGCTGAACAAGGCCGTGGCCTATGCCAAGGAGCGTCGCCAGCACGGCAAGCCGATCGGCCAGCACCAGCTGATCCAGGGCATGCTCGCCGACTCGGCGATCCAGCTCGACGCGGCGCGGCTGCTGATCTACCGCGCCTTCGACCTCATCGACAAAGGCGTGCGCAGCGAGATCGAGAGCGCGATGGCCAAGTGCTACGCGACCGAGATCGCGGTCGACGTGGCCTCCAAGGCGGTGCAGATCCACGGCGGCAACGGCATCACCAAGGATTTCGGCGTCGAACTGCTGTTCCGCAACGCGCGCATGATGACCATTCCCGACGGCACGACCGAGATCCAGAAGCTGATCATCGGCCGCGCGCTGACCGGTCTCAATGCCTTCTCCTGACGCGCAGACGATGCAAAGCCCGGGCCGCGGGGCGGCCGCGCCGGTGCTGAGCGCGCAGGACGTCACCCTGCGCTTCGGCGGGGTGACGGCGCTGTCGAACGTCAGCATCGAGGTTCGCGCCGACGAGATGCTCGCCGTGATCGGCCCCAACGGGGCGGGCAAGAGCTCGCTGCTCAACGTGCTGAGCGGCTTCTACCGGCCGCAGCTGGGCAGCCTCGCGTACGCCGGCCGCGACCTGCGCGGGCGCGCGGTGCACGAGATCGCCCGCGATGGCGTCGTGCGCACCTTCCAGGGCACGCACCTGTTCCCGCACATGACGGTTCTCGACAACATCCTGATCGGCCGCCACTCGCGCATGCGCTCCAGCCTGGCCCAGGCCTTTGTCTACTTCCCCTGGACGCAGCGCGAGGAGGCACGGCACCGCGAGGTGGCCGAAGACATCGTCGAGTTTCTGGAGATCGAGAACATCCGCCATCAGCCGGTGGGCTCGCTGGGCTATGGCCTGCGCAAGCGCGTGGACCTGGGCCGCGCCCTGGCGATGGAGCCCAAGGTGCTGCTGATGGACGAGCCGATGGCCGGCATGAACACCGAGGAGAAGGAAGACCTGGCGCGCTTCGTCATCGATGTGCGCGAGGCGCGCCGCATCCCGGTGGTGCTGGTCGAGCACGACATGGGGGTGGTGATGGATCTGGCCGACCACGTGGCCGTGCTCGACTTCGGGCGCAAGATCGCCGACGGCACGCCGGCGCAGGTGCAGGCCGATCCGGCGGTGATCCAGGCCTATCTCGGGGCGGCCGCATGACCATGTTCGCCGTCGCACTGGAGCAGCCTGCCCCCGCCGAGCCGCGTGTCAGCCCTCGAGCGGGGGGCGCGGGCGAAGCGCAGACCCTGCCGCAGCTGTTGCTGTCTCACGCGCGCACGCGCCCGCAGCAGCTCGCGCAGCGCGTCAAGCGCAAAGGCATCTGGCGCTGCCACACCTGGGCCGACATCCTGGACAAGGTACGCGCCATCGCCCTCGGCGCCGCCGCGCTGGGGCTGGCGCGCGGCGACACCGCGGTCGTCATCGGCGAAAACGAGCCCGAACATTTCTGGTCTCTGTTCGCGGCGCAAGCCTTGGGCGTGCGCACCGTCTCGGTCTACCCCGACGCGACCGCCGACGAACTGCTGTACTTGTGCGATGACTCGCGGGCGAGTTTCATCTTTGCGCAGGACCAGGAGCAGGTAGACAAGGCACTCGCCGTCGCGGACAGGCTCCCCGCGCTGCGCGGCATCGCCTACTGGGATGACTCCGGGATGTGGTCGTACCGGCACGACCTGCTGCACGCCTTCGACAGGCTCTGCGCGGCGGGCCGCAAGGAACACGAGCACCGGCCCGAGCGCTTCGAGCGCGAAGTCGCGGCAGGCCACATCGACGACTTGGCGCTGCTGACCTACACCTCGGGCACCACCAGCAAGCCCAAGGGGGTGATGATCAGCCACCGCTGGCTGGTCGACAACGCCACCCGCATGCTCAGCGCGCTGCCGCTCGAGCCGGGCATGGAGTACCTCTCGTACACGCCGCTGGCCTGGATCACCGAACAGTTGCTGGGCGTCACGCTCGGGCTGAAGCTGCCGCTGGTGCTGAACTTCCCCGAAGGCCCCGACCAGGTGCTGCCCAACATCCGCGAACTCGCGCCGCACATGGTGCTGTTCGGACCGCGCCAATGGGAGAGCATCGCCGCCGCGATCGAGGCGCGCATGCTGCACGCCAAGCGCCTGCCGCGCGCCCTCTACCGCTGGAGCGTGGGCATCGGCCATGCCGTGCGCGTGGCACGCCTCGAGGGGCGACGCGCCCCGTTGTCGGCGCGGCTGCTGCTGCCGCTGGCCGAACTGCTCACGCTGCACGCGGTGCGCGACCAGTTCGGCTTCCTGCGCTCGCGCATTGCCGTCTCCGGCGGCACCGCGATGGCGCCCGACGTGTTCCGCCTCTTCCACGCGCTGGGCGTGCCGCTGCGCAACATCTACGGCTGCTCGGAGTTCGGCCTCATCGCCGGCCACCGCGGCGAACGCTACGACCTCGAGACCGTGGGCCCGCTGCTGACGGTCGCGCCCGGCTTCGGCCCGCCGCTGGAGTCCAGGGTCGACGCCAACGGCGAACTGCTGCTGCGCGGCGGCACCGGCTTCCTGGGCTACTGGAACAAGCCGGAGAAGACGGCGGCGCTCGACCGCGGCGGCTGGTTCGCGAGCGGCGACGCGGTGCGCGTCACCGAGCGCGGCGAGATCGTCTTCCTCGACCGGGTCGAACACCTGGTCAAGCTCTCCACCGGGCACGCCTACCCGCCCCAGTTCATCGAGACCCGGCTGCGCTTCTCGCCCTTCATCAAGGACGTGATGGTGCTGGGCGACGCGACGCGCCCGTGGGTGGGCGCCTTGGTCAACATCGACATGGGCGTGGCCTCGCGCTGGGCCGAGGAGCGGCGCATCGCGTTCTCCACCTTCACCGATCTGTCGCAGCGCCCCGAGATCCGCGCCGTCGTGCGCGACGAGATCGCGCGCATCAACGCCTTGCTGCCTGAGGACTCGCGCGTCGTGCGCTTCGCCAACTTCCCGAAGGAACTGGACGCCGACGAGGGCGAACTGACGCGCACGCGCAAGCTGCGGCGCGAGTTCCTCGAGCAGCGCTACCGCCCGCTGATCGAGGGGCTGTACGCGGGTGCCTCCGACATCGACTGCCAGATCGCCGTCACCTACCAGGACGGGCGCCAGGGCGTGCTGCGCGCCCGCGTGACCGGCACCGACGTGAACCACGCAGGCCAGCCATGATCATCGAGTTCTTCAACTATGCGCTCAACGGCGCCCTGCTCGGCCTGCTGTACGCGTTGGTGGCGATGGGCTTCGTCGTCATCTATCGCGCCAGCAAGGTCTTCAACATGGCCGCCGGCGAGATGCTGGTGCTCGGCGCCTTCCTCGTCTGGTGGGCGGTGGCCTCGCGCGGCATGCACCCGGCGGTGGGCATCGCCGCGGCGCTGGCCATCGCGGTGCTGGTGGGCCTGGCGATCGAGCGGCTGTTCTTCCGCCGCCTGATCGGCGAATCGCTGTTCTCGATGATCATGGTCACGATCGGCCTGCTCATCCTCACCCGCGGCCTGGTGCTGGTGATCTGGGGGCCGCAGGAGCGGGCCTTCCCGGCGCTGATCGCCCTCGAGCCGCTGATCATCGGCGAGATGATCGTGCCGCGCTCGCTGGCGGTCGGCGGCGTGGTGGCTGCGGTCTTCGCGCTGGGCCTGCACTGGTTCTTCAACCGCAGCCGCACCGGCCTGGCGATGTCGGCCGTGGCCGAAGACCACCAGATTGCGCTGGCCATGGGCATCAGCGTGCGCCGCTCGATCGCCTTCGCCTGGGCGCTGGGCGGCGTGCTGTCGGTGGTCTCGTCGATCGTTTATCTGAGCGGCAAGTCGCTGACCTTTCTCTCCTCGGAGATCGGCTTCGCGTCGCTGCCCGTGGCGCTGCTGGCCGGCCTCGAGTCGATCCGCGGACTGTTGCTGGCCGGCCTGATCGTCGGCGTGGTCCAGGGCCTGACGTCCGCCTACATCGACCCCCTGATCGGCGGCAACGCCGCATCCGTGGTGCCCTACATCTTCATGCTCGTCGTGCTGGCGGTGCGTCCCAACGGGATGTTCGGCTGGAAACGCATCGAGCGGGTTTGAAGGCTCGCCCGCGATGGATCCCTCCGGCATCTTCTCCACGCGCTACGAGCAGGACAGCGCGCTCGTGCGCACGCGCGGCCAGTGGCTGGCGCTCGCACTGTTCGCCGCCGCGCTGCTGGTCTTTCCGTGGCTGGCCTCGCCACGCCTGGTGGCGGTCGCCAACCTGATGCTGGTCACCTCGATCGTCGTCGTCGGGCTGCAGATCACCACCGGGTATGCCGGCCAGATCAACCTCGGCCAGGCCGCATTCATGGGCGTGGGCGCCTATGGCGCCAGCGTGATGGAAGTCAAGCTCGGCCTGCCGTTCTGGGCGGCCGTGCCGATCGGCGGCCTGCTCGCCGCATCCGCCGGTTGGGCTTTCGGGCTGACGGCCTCGCGCATTAAGGGGTTCTACCTCGCGCTGACGACGATCGCCGCCCAGTTCCTGTTCGTCTTCGTCGTGCTCAACCTGCCCTCGTCGTGGCTCGGCGGCGTCAACGGCTTCAGCCTGCAGCCGGCGCAGCTGGGCCCCATCGTTTTCGACACCGACCGCGCGCTGTACCACCTGTTCCTCGCCGCCGTGGCCGTGATGGTGTTCGGTGCCTTCGGCATCCTGCGCAGCCGCCACGGCCGCGCCTTCGAGGCGGTGCGCGACGACGACGTCGCGGCCGGCATGATGGGCATCGACGTGGCCGGCACGAAGGCACGTGCCTTCGTGCTGGGGGCCTTCTACGCCGGCATCGGCGGCGCCCTGTGGGCCTACCAGATCCGTTTCGTCTCGGTCGACCAGTTCACGCTGTTCAACTCGATCTGGTTCATCGCGATGATGATCGTCGGCGGACTCGGTTCGATCGTCGGGGCGCTGATCGGCACGGTCGTGATCCGTGCGGTGCAGGAGACGATCACCAGCCTCGGCCCCGACCTGATCGAACGCTTCCCGGTGCTCGGCACCGACCTCGTCTTCGCCAGCATGAACGTCTTTCTCGGCCTCGTGATCACGGGCTTCCTGCTGATCGAACCCAAGGGCCTGATGCACCGCTGGAACATCTTCAAGGCCACGTACCGGCTGTGGCCCTTTCCGCACTGAAGCCGCACTGAATCTTTCACCATCCCCGCGCCGTTCGCGGCGCTCGTCCCAAAAGGAGACTGTCATGCATCGACGCCATCTGGTTTCCCGCAGCCTCGTGCTCGCCGCCGGCCTCGCGTTCGGCTCGGCGGCCTGGGCGCAGACGACGATCAACGTTGCCGCCTTCGCCGACTTCGCCGGACCCTACGCCAACGTCATGAACGACATGCAGGGCGCACGTCTGGCCGTGGTCGACTGGTGGAACAAGGAAGTCGGCGACAAGCTGAACGTGCGCATCGCCGTCAAGACCTACGACACGCGCTACGACGTGGCCCAGACCGCGAGCCTGTGGCCCGGCATCAAGGCCGAACTGAAGCCTGCGATCGTGCTCGGCCTGGGCGGCCCCGATGCAGCGGCCCTACAGCAGCGCCTGCCCGAGGACAAGATCCCAATGCTGTTCGGCACCGCGGCCTACGGCTTCGGCTGGAAGAATGGGCAATGGGCACTGAACGTGCGGCCCACCTACCCGCACGAAGCCGCCGGCTTCCTGGAGTGGTTCCGCACCGCCAGGCTCGAGGGCAAGCGCCCGGTCAAGGTCGCGATCATCACCTCGGAGGCGACGCCGGCCTACGCCGACATGGCCAAGGGCCTGCAGGCCTACGCCAAGGCCAACCCGGACAAGGCTACCTTCGTCGAGTCCATCTGGACCGAGGTGCAACCCGCCGACCTGACCCTGCAGGTGCGCCGCCTGGCCAACGCCGGCACCGACGTGATCGTGATCCAGACCAACACCGCGCAGGCCGTGGCCACGAAGCGCGCCTTGCAGGCGCTGGGCAAGAACATCCCGATCATGCTGTCGCTGCACAACGGCGTGCTGGGTTCGTCGAAGGCGCTGGGCAACCCCAACGGATTCGCCGGCGACTACGAGGTCGGGGCGATCGCCGACGCCAGCGAGGACGACACGGCGGCGCGCAATTTCTACGCGACGCTGCAGAGCAAGTACGGGCTCAAGTCCGCCTGGAACTCGATGACGGTGCTCGGATTGGGACAGGCCATCGTCGCGGTGCGCGCCATCGAGGCCGCCGTCAAGGCCAAGGGGGCTGCCGGTGTCACTGGCGAAACCGTGTACGCGGCTCTGATGGGAAGCAAGTTCACCGGCGCGGAACTGATGGGCGTTCTTCCCGGCGTCGACTTCAGTCCCGAGAACCCCTTCCCCACCGGCACCGCGAAGGTCAACATCGCCACGATGAAGGACGGCAAGGTTGGCCGCGTCGCAGCGGATGCCGCGGTGCCGGCGATTCCAAAGTGGTGAGCCGGTGACCCACACGAGCGAGTCCGCCGCGGTCGAGGCTCGGCGCAGCGAGTCCTCGTCCGCCGCCGGCGGCAGCCCGTCCGAGCACGCCGCGGTCGGAACGGGCGACGCTGCGCTGCTGTCGCTGCTCAACGTCGAGGTGCTGTACGCCGATGTGATTCTGGCGTTGAAGGGCGTCTCGCTGCAGGTGGCACCGGGCGGCTGCGTCGCACTGCTCGGCGCCAACGGCGCCGGCAAGAGCACCACGCTCAAGGCCATCTCGGGGGTCATCGACTCCGACGACGGCCGCGTTTCGGCCGGCAGCGTCGCCTTCGAGGGCCGGGCGATCCGCGGTCACGACACCGCCAGCATCGTGCGCAGCGGCCTCGTGCACGTGATGGAAGGCCGCCGCGTGCTGCCGCACATGACGGTCGAGCAGAACCTGATCATCGGCGGCCACCTGTTCCCGAGCGCGGCGCGGATGCGCCGCGCGCTCGACGGCGTGTACCAGGCCATCCCGCGGCTGGCCGACTTGCGCACGCGCACCGCGGGCTACCTCTCCGGCGGCGAGCAGCAGATGCTGGTCATCGGCCGCGCCATCATGGCCGAGCCCAAGCTGATGCTGATCGACGAGCCTTCGCTGGGCCTGGCCCCGCGCATGGTCGAAGAAGTTTTCGCGGTGCTGCGCCGCTTGCGCACGCAAGGCCTGGCGCTGCTGATCGTCGAGCAGAACACGCGCGTCGCGCTGGAGATCGCCGACTACGGCTACGTGATGGAGGGCGGCCGCATCGTGCTCGAGGGGCGCGCCGACGAGCTGCGCGCCAACGAGGACGTGCGCGAGTTCTATCTCGGCCTCGACCGCGAGGGCGAGCGCAAGAGCTTCCGCGAGGTCAAGCACTACCGCCGGCGCAAGCGCTGGCTGGGTTGAAACGAATGAAGATGGAGAGCTGCAAGCCATGCTCGGTCCGCTGCGAGGTCTGAAGGTCATCGAGTTCGGCGGCATCGGCCCCGGCCCCTTCTGCGCGATGATGCTCGCCGACATGGGTGCCGACGTGATCCGCCTGGACCGCAAGGCCGACAAGGGCAAGGACCGGGGTGCACCCGGCTTCCTGGCTTCCGGCAGGCGCAGCGTGCTGCACCGCGGGCGCCGATCTGCGGCGGTGGACCTGAAGGACCCGGCGGATCGCGACAAGGTGCTGGCGCTGATCGACGGCGCCGACGCGGTCATCGAAGGCTACCGCCCCGGCGTACTGGAACGTCTGGGGCTGGGCCCCGACGTGCTGCTGGCGCGCAACCCGCGTCTGGTGATCGGGCGCATGACGGGCTGGGGCCAGGACGGGCCGCTCGCGCAATCAGCAGGCCACGACATCAACTACATCGCGCTGTCCGGCGCGCTGGCGACCATCGGCCGCAAGGAGGGCGGGCCGGTCGCGCCGGCGGCGATGATCGGCGACCTCGGCGGCGGCGGCATGATGCTCGCCTTCGGCATCGTCTGCGCGGTGCTCGAGGCACGCACGTCGGGCAAGGGCCAGGTGGTGGACGCCGCCGTGCTGGACGGCGCGGCGCTGCTCACCTCCATCGTGTGCGAACTGCGCGCGCTGGGCCTGTGGCGCGACCAGCGCCAGAGCAACCTGCTCGACGGCGGCTCGCACTTCTACGACACCTACGAGTGCGCCGACGGCCGCTGGATCTCCATCGGTTCGCTCGAACCGCAGTTCTACGCGCTGCTGCTCGAGAAACTCGGGTTCGCCGCGGATCCGGAGTTCGCTCGCCAGCGCGATCCGCGCGCCTGGCCAGCGCTGAAGGCCAAGGTGGCGGCACGGTTCCGCAGCCAGACGGCGGCGCACTGGTGCGCCCTGCTCGAGAACACCGACGTGTGCTTCGCGCCGGTGCTGACCACGGCCGAAGCGGCCGCCCACCCGCACAACGTCGCGCGCAGCACCTTTTTCGACAACGACGGCGTGCCGCAACCCTCGCCGGCGCCGCGCTTCAGCCGCACGCCGGCAGCGCGGCCCGGCCCGGCACCCTTCATCGGCGAGCATGACGACGCCCTCTGCTGGCTGCCGGATCGCTCCGGGGGTCGAAGCGCTCCCTGAGGGCCGCTTCCAGAGCCGCCCCGTTGCCACGACTCCGGAGCTTCGATGCACTTGGGCTTGCAGGACAAGGTTGGCATCGTCACCGGCTCGGGCCGCGGCATCGGCGCCGAAACGGCGCAACCCGACGGCGTGCGCCGGCTGCCGCACTACGAAAGCATCGAGGACAACGCCTTGTCGCGCACCCCGCTGCGCCGAACGGCGCCGGCATGAGCGCGCCGGGCCGCTCCCAAGCGCTCATCCCGAAGTGCGCAGCACGGAGGGCATCCCAGTGAGCATGACCCTGTACCACGCGCTGCAGCTCAACGCGCGGCGCCATCCGCAGCGCACGGCGATCCGCTTCCGCGAGGACGCGCTGAGCTACGCCGAGCTGCTGGCGCGCGCCGAGCGCGCGATGTGCGCGCTGGCCGCGCTCGGCCTGGCGCCGGGCGAGAAGGTGCCGATGCTGTCGCACAACCATGCCGACATGCTGGTGGCCTACTTCGCGCTGACCGGCATCGGCGCGGTCCCGGCGCCACTGAACTACCGCCTGGCCGATGAAGACCTGCACCACGGCATCGGCGCCGCGCACGCACGCTTCGTGCTGCTGGGCTCGGGTTTCGCCGAGCGTGCCCGGGCGCTGGCCGACCCGGCGTGGCGCTGGATCTGGTTCGCCGACGCCGAGCGGAAGGCACCGGCGGATGCGCTGCGCTGGCGGACCCTGCTCGCCGGCGCCACGGGCGCCGTGCCGCAGGGCCGCGACGCCAACACCGTGATGCTGCATACCTCGGGCACGACCGGCCGGCCGAAGGGCGCGCTGCGTTCGCGCTTCGGCTTCGAGGAACGTGCTATCGAGCAGGGCTTCGGCACGGACGATCGCACGCTGTGCGTGCTGCCGATCTGCCTGGGCGCCGGCTGCGTCTACACCCTGCTGCCCCTGTACCTGGGTGCCAGCATCCGGCTGCACGAACACTTCGACGCCGGCGCGGTGATCGAGGCCATCGAAAGCGAACGCATCGAGTCGACCATGCTGCTGCCGGTGATGCTGCAGGCGATGGTCGAGCACCCGCGCTTCGCCGGCGCCGACCTGTCCAGCCTGCGGGTGATCCAGTCGGGCGCCGGAGCGCTTTCGGGCGCGCTCAAGCGCACGCTGCTCGCCCGTTTCGGCGACGGCGTCCTCAACATCTACGCCGCGTCCAGCGAAGTCGGCCCCTACGCCAACCTCAAAGGCGCCGAGGTGCGCCGGCACCTCGACGGCAACTGCGTCGGCCGGCCCTTCTTCGGCGTGGAGCTCAAGCTGCTCGGCGACGACGGCGCCGAAGTGGCGCCGGGCGAGGTGGGCGAGATCTGCTGCCGCAGCGAGTCGCAGTACGACGAATACTTCGAAGACCCGGAACTGACCGCCAGCACGCGGCGCGGCGACTTCCTCACCGTCGGCGACCTCGGGCGCCTGGATGCCGACGGCCTGCTGCACTTCGTCGGCCGCAAGCGCGACATCATCAAGAGCGGCGGCATCAACATTCACGCCTCAGAGATCGAAGAGGCGCTGCAGCAGCACCCTGACGTGGCCGAAGCGCACTGCGTCGGCCTGCCCGACGAGCGCTGGACCGAACTGCTCTGCGCCGTCATCGTGCCGCGCGCCGGCCGGCAGCCCGGCGCCGACGACATCGCCGCCTTCGCCGCCGCCCGCCTGGCGTCGTACAAGAAGCCGCGGCGCGTGGTCTTCATGGCCGAGGTACCGAGGAACCTCACCGGCCGCGTGCTCAAGACCCGACTCGTCGAGCAGGTCCTGGGCCTGGCGGCCACAGGCCCCGAGGCAACCTCATGAACCTGTCCGGCCTGCGTGCCGAGCCCTGCTTCTTCGAGGATCTGGCCATCGGCGACAGCTTCGACAGCCCGAGGCGGACCGTCACCGAAGCCGATGTCGTCAACTTCGCCTGCCTGTCGGCCGACTTCAACCGCCTGCACGTGGACGCCGAGTTCGCCGCAGGCTCGCCCTACGGCCAGCGCATCGCGCACGGCCTGCTGGTGCTGTCGGTGATGTCGGGGCTGGTCACGCGCATGCAGCTCAACCTGCACCTCGAACCCAGCCTGATGGGACTGCTCGACATCCAGTGCCGCTTCCCCAAACCCACCTTCATCGGCGACACGCTGCGCGTGCGCGTGGAAGTGGCCGAGAAGCGCGAAACCTCCAGGCCCGACCGCGGCGTCGTGGCCTTCCGGCGCCAGGTCATCAACCAGCGCGGCGAGGTCGTGGTCGAGGGCGTTTGGAAGCTGCTGGTGCGCCGGCGCATCGCTTGAGCAGAGTCCGGCCGTGACCATCAAGACCCTGATCGGATACGCGACTCGCGACGACATCCTCGTGCGCGGCCTCAGCCTCGCCACCGAGACTCTCGGCCGCCTCAATTTCATCGACATGATCTTCCTCGGCGCCACCGGGCAGACGCCCAGCGCGCCTGCCAAGCGCATGGACAAGCGCGCGGATGATGGCCGACACCGACCAACATCTGACGCCCAGCGTCATCGTCGCGCAGACGACGACCACCGGTGCGCCCGAATCGATCCAGGGCGCGGTGGCCGGCGAATGCGGTTTCGAAGGCCGGCACTGGCAGCTGACCACCGCCGTCGAACGGGCCGAGCAGGCCGCACACGGCCAGCTGCTGCCGCTGGGCGCCACCGGCGCCGACATGGGACCAGGCCCGTCGCTGTGGGCGCGCGGCCTCGCGCTGATCGGCCGCAACACCGAGCTCGCCGGCCGCAACAACCCGATCCCGCAACACGCCCCGGCCATCGCAGCGGGCAAGGCATGAAGGTTGCGTCGGCTGGCGCAACAGTTCCGGCCAATGGCCGCAAGGAGAGACCACCGTGAACGAGCGAACCGTCCTCACCCGCCTGCCCGGCACGCCCGAGCCGATGCACCGCTGGCCCGGACATGGCGGTGTGCGCATCGCCGGTGATGCCTGGGGCCCACCCGACGGGCCGCTGGTGCTGCTGCAGCACGGCGGCGGGCAGACGCGCCACGCCTGGAAGGGCACCGGTGAGACGCTCGGTGCGGCCGGCTATCGCGCCGTCGCCTTCGATGCGCGCGGCCATGGCGACAGCGACTGGGCGCCCGACGGCGTCTACGGGCAGGACGCGATGGTCCGCGACCTGCAGTGCGTGGTCGCCGCGCTGGGCCAGCGCCGGCCGGTGCTGGTTGGGGCATCGATGGGCGGCGGCACCAGCCTGGTGGCGGTGGGTGAAGCGCATGTCGACGCCACCGCGCTGGTGCTGGTGGACATCGCGCCGCGCATCGAGTCCGCCGGCGTCGACCACATTCAGGCCTTCATGCGCCTGAAGCCCGATGGCTTCGCCTCGCTGGAGGAAGTGGCGCAGGCGATCGGCACCTACCAGCCCCACCGCAGGCGCCCGCCCACGCTCGACGGCCTGGCCAAGAACGTGCGCCTGGGCGCCGACGGCCGCTACCACTGGCACTGGGACCCGCGCTACCGCGCTGGCGGATTCAACCTCGAGCAGCGCACCAGGCGGCTGGAAGCCTGCTCTGTGAACCTGCGCCTGCCGACCCTGCTGGTGCGCGGCGGCCTGTCGGATGTGCTGACCGAGGCCGGCTCACAGGAGTTCCTGGCGCTGTGCCCGACCGCGGAATATGTCAACGTCAGCGGCGCGGGCCACATGGTGGCGGGCGATCGCAACGACATCTTCGCCGGCGCCGTGATCGACTTCCTCGCCCGCGTCGTGCCCGTCGGCGGGCCGCCGGCGCACCCGCCGCACCCGGTGCGTCCGCTCGCCGGCGACACGGGTGCGGACACGGTCGACGTGCCCTGACCACGGTGGGCGCGCCGCGCCGTGCAGCGCGGGTCGCCGCCGGGAAGGAACGAAGGATCCTGCGTCGGGTCAGGCTCGGGTCAGAAGCTGCGAACCTAGACTAGGTTCCGTCGAGAAGCAAACACTGCACTGGCTCGAAGCACGGCCGTAGCCCGGGCTACCGCGAGCATTCGCAACGACGAGCCGGGCTCGCCGAGCCGGATGAGCGCGCGTGTCGGGTTCGTTTACAGCTCAGTTCACCTTGATGTTGGCGTCGCGGATCACCTTGCCGAGGCTGGTCATCTCGGACCGGATGTGGGCGGCGAACTCCGCGGGCGTCGACGTGATCGTCTCGGCGCCGAAAGCGGCCATGCGATCGCGCGTCTCGGGCAGCGCCATCACCTTGAGGACCGCAGCATTGATCTGCTCGACGACAGCCTGGGGCGTGCCGGCGGGCGCCAGCAGGCCCACCCAGGCGGTGGACTGGAAACCCGGGTAGCCCGATTCGGCCACCGTGGGCAGTTCGGGCAGCACGGCCAGGCGCCTTGGGCTGGTGGCGGCCAGCGCCTTCAGCTTGCCGGCCCTGACCTGCACCGTGGACGAGGCCACGCTGTCGAAGATGATCGGCACCTGGCCGGCGATCACGTCGGCCACCGCCGGCGCACTGCCCTTGTAGGGAATGTGGACGATGTCGATGCCGGCCGCGGCCTTGAACAGTTCCGCAGCCAAGTGCGTCGATGTTCCGTTGCCCGACGATGCGTAGCTCAGCTGGCCGGGCTTGCCCTTGGCCAACGCCACCAGCTCGGCGAGCGTGTTGACCGGCACCGAAGGATGAACCGAGACGATGTTGGGCACGGAAGCCAGCAGCGAGATCGGGGCGAAATCACCGACGGGGTCATAGCTGAGTTTGCCGAACAGTGCCAGGTTGGCGCCGTGCGTGGCGTTGAAGCCGATGAACAGCGTGTAGCCGTCGGCCGGCGAACGCGCTGCCGCCTCCGCGCCGATGTTGCCGCCGGCGCCGCCCTTGTTCTCGATGACGATCGGCTGGCCGAGCTGGTCGACCAGCCGCAGGGCCAGCGTGCGCGCCACGTTGTCCAGCACGCCGGCCGGCGTCGACGGGACGATGATGCGCACCGGCCTGTTCGGGTAGGCTGGCTGTGCCAGCGCCGCCGCGAAGGTCGCGCCGGCCAGCATCAGTGCCGCGCCGGCGCTCAGCGCGGCGCGGCGAACGGTCGGTCTGTTCACGGCGAGTACTCCCTTCGTGTGAAGCAAGCCTAGCTTGCCAAGAGAGCCGTATAACATAACAAATGTTTGGTTGCTCGACCAGAATGAATGAATGCCCGTCTCCCACTGCATGCGGGACGCCGGTCTTGGGACAGCTCGCTCGACGCATGTCCGCGTGCTGCACGCCTCGCCGGACCAGGGCAGCACGTCCCGGCCCGGGGCCAATCATCGGCGAACACGGCGGCGACCGCCTCTGACCCGTTTGGGGCGCCTTGCCCGGGCGAGGTGGTCGTTCGGCGGTGGGCCCTCGGCCCAGCCACGGGCAACCGTCATCGATCGGCGCAGCCGCTACCGGAACGGCGCGGGGCTGGCGAGCTTCGCGGCGCCTGCTCGGCGCGCGATCAACGCGCGCCTCTTCGGCGCCCCATCAGCAGCGCCGGCAGCAGGCCGACCACGAAGATGCAGCCGACGACGAAGAAGCTGTCGCGGTAGCCGAGCACGTTGGCCTGGGCGTAAATGACCTGGCCGAGATGGTTCGTCGCGCTCGCCTGCCACTGGGCGGCGGGCAGACCCGACTGCGCCAGCAGCTCTCCGACGCCCTTGAGAAACTCCGTCGTCGTTGCGTTGGCCGCGTTCTGTGCCGAGGTGAATCCGTCCACGTAAAGCTGAGTGCGCCGCTCGAGGTTGACGGACAGCAGGTTGACGCCGATCGCCCCACCGAGCTGACGGGTGAAGTTCAGCGTTCCCGAGCCCTGTCCGATCAGGTGCAGGGGCAGCGCTCTCAGTGCCCCAGCGCTCAGGCTCGGCATGATGAAGCTCAGTCCGACGCGACCCATCACCACCCACCAGGCGAACTGCCAGAACGACGTCTGGGTGTCCGCCGAAGCCATCAGGAACGACGACACGGCGAAGATGCCGAGACCGATCATGATCGTCGTGGCGTAGGCGGGTGCCCGGTCGGCGAGGCGGCCAGCCAGCGGGAACATGATGCCCATGATGAGTCCGCCCGGCATCAGCAGCAGGCCCGAGCGCGTTGGCGTGTAGCCCTGGACGATCTGCACGAACAGCGGGATCAGGAACGTCGAGCCGAAGATGCCGGCGCCGAAGATGAACGAGACGATGGCCGCCCCGGCGAAGGTCCGATTCGCGAACATCGCCAGGTGCAGCATCGGCGACGGCGTGTGCAGTTCCCATGCGAGGAAGGCGGCCGCCGAGGCCAGCGCGGCGGCGAACACGATGACAACGCGGTCCGAGCCCCATCCGTCGCGCTGCCCATGCGTCAGGCCGTCGAGCAGGGTCAGCAGGAACAGTGCCAGCAATCCCAGGCCGAGCCAGTCGAAGGGCCGCACCGGCCCGGCCTGCTCACGCTCTGGCAGGAACACGGTCCCCAGCAGGATGCCCAGGACGCAGAACGGCAGCGGCAGGAAGAACACGTAGCGCCAGCTGAACGTGTCAACGACCAAGCCGCCGAGCACCGGGCCGAGCGCCGGCGCCAGCACCACGCCGATGCCGTAGATGCCCATGGCGGCGCCGCGCTTGTCGGGCGGGAACACCTGGAAGATCACCTGCATGGCCAGTGGCTGCAGCATTCCGGCAGCACCGCCTTCGAGGATGCGTGCCAGCACGAGCACCCCTTCGGACGGCGCGAGCCCGCCGAGCGTCGAGCCCGCCAGGAACGCGAGCAGCGTCGCCACATAGGTCATGCGCTGCCCCAGTGCGTCGACCATCCACGCGCTGACCAGCATGGTCGCCGTCATCGCCGCAAGGAAGCCTGCCGCCAGCAGCTGTGCCTTGTCCTGCCCCATGCCGAATGCACCCATCATGTCGGGCAGCGCGACGTTCACGATGGTCGACGAGAGCACCGTGGCGATCGTCCCGGTCATCACGGTCAGTGTCGCCAGCCAGCGGTACGAAGGGCCGTACCGCGCGAACAGATCCTGCGTGCTGGCCGCGCGCGGCACGCCCCCGGGGGCCTCGCCAGTCACCTCGCTAGTCATTGGTCGCGACTTCGATCTCGACCATCATGCCCGGCTTCAGCATGCCATCGACCTGCCGCACCGATACACGCACGGGAAGCCGTTGGGTGATCTTGGTGAAGTTCCCGCTCGGGTTGGGGTTGGGCAGCAGCGCGAACTCGCTGGTGGCGGCTTGCCCCACGCGCTCGATCGTGCCTTCGAAGGTGCGGCCCGGCAGCGCGTCGACGCTGATCGAGACCGTCTTGCCCGGCCGGAAGAAGCGGATGTCGGTCTCCTTCACGTTCGCCTCTACCCGCACGCGCGCCGGATCGTGCAGCATCAGCAGCCGCTGCCCGGCAGCCACATATTCGTCCTTGTCGACGAAGAGCCGGTTCACCACGCCGTCGAAGGGCATCGTGACGACGCGGTCCTCGACGTCGAGCTGCACGCGCGAGCGCGCCGCACGAAGTCGCGCCTCTTCCGGCCCGAGTTCGGCACGCTGGCGGTTCAGCACGTTGAGGGTCTCGCGCGCGGCCTGCGCCTGGGCGACCGACGCACGCGCCTTCTGCAGGCTGGCCTCCGCGCTGGATACCCCATGGCGCGCCGTCTCGAGCGCGGCGAGCGTCTGGTCCCGGCGCGACTGCGTGACCATGCCCTGGCGAACCAGGTCGACGATGCGTTCGTGCTCGGCCGAGGCCAGATCGCGCTGCGCGGTCGCTGCGGCCAGCGCGGCTTCGGCCGCCCTGACGTTCGCCTTCTGCACCGCAATCTCGCTGCTCGTCTGCCGGTCAGACAGCGTGATGCGCGCCTCGATTTCCTCCCGCCGAAGCGGCACGCCGGCCAGCTGCGCCTGGAGCTCGAGCGCCTGAGCGCGGCTCTCGCGGTCGTCCACGCGCACCAGCACGGCGCCCTTGCTCACCGGGTCGCCTTCCCTCACTTCGATCGCAAGGACGCGGCCGGGCAATCGGCTGCTGACCACCACCATGTCGGCGGCGACGCGCGCGTCGGTCACGACGACATGTGTGAACTGCCGGTGCAGCCACCACCCGCCTGTGCCCAGCGCCGCCAGCCCCGCGAGCGTTGCCACGTAGGTGCGCCAGGAGCGTTGGCGGCGGCGCCACGGCTCGCCGCGCGTCGAAAGCTCGACATGCTCCTGCGCCGCTTGCGGCGCGGTGGCACTGGGGTCGACCTTCTGATCCATGGGCATGCTTTCGTCGTTGACGCCGCGGGTAAGCCCGGGCCGGCGCGGCCCCGCTTCTAGGAGTGCCCCCCTTGCTCGCCCATCAGCCGCGCCGCACGCGCCGGCCCGCCAAGGCGCCCGGACAGTAGCCGCAACACGCGAAGGCATGTCCGCAGATCGGACTCCGCGACGTCAGCAAGGATCTCCGAACGCAGTGCCGACGCGGCGGCTTCGATGCGCGCGAAGACCGGGCCCGCCTTGCGGCCCAGATGCAGCGAGTTGCTGCGCCGGTCGTTGCTGGCGGTCCGCCGCTCGATGAGACCCTCGGCTTCGAGACTGTCCAGGATGTGCACCAGCGTGGTGGCCTGCACGCCCATCGCCTCGGCCAGCTCGCGCTGGCTCATCGACCCGCCCATGCGCGAAAGGAACAGGAGGACCAGCCAGCGCGGCTCTGTCAGCCCGAAGGATGCCAGCCTGCGGTCAAGCTCGCTACGCCACAGGCGCGCCACCTGCCCTACCAGCGTGCCGAACAACTCCTGCTCAGTGGCCGACGGTCTCAAGGTCAATTCATACGTATTTAAACGATACGATGATAAACTATCCTTGTTCCAAGTGACGCATGTTCCGCGATGTACCGCACGATCGTGCTGGCTTACGACGGCACCCGCGAGGCGCGCGCTGCGCTGCGCGAAGGCGCCGACCTGGCGGTACTGTGCGGCGCGGAAGTCCACCTGCTGGCGATCGTGGCGCCGAACATCGCTGTGTCGCTGGCCGAAGGCGCTGCGTCCCAGAACCTGTCCGATCTCCAACTGAGCGAAGTTCGAGGCGTCCTCGACGAAGGCGCTCGCAAGCTACTTGGGCTGGGCTTGCGGGCGCGGAGTCACCTGGCGGCCGGCAACGCGGCCGAGGAGATCGAGAGAGTCGCGCGCGCGGTGGCGGCGGATCTCATCGTCGTCGGCCACCGAGAGCAGAGCTCATTCGCCCGGTGGTGGCGCGGCTCGGTCGGCTCCTCGCTGCTTCCGCGTGCGCCGTGCAGCGTTCTGGTGGCCGTGGCGAGCAAGTAGGACCGCCGCCGCTCGCCGCCCCCGGGCGCGCGCTGGCGCGTCCCGCCGGCTTGCGGATGCCGTGCCCGGCCAGCCGCCGGATCAGCGGAAGCGCGAAAAGTCCGGCTTGCGCTTCTCGAGGAAGGCGTTCGCGCCCTCCTGCTGTTCGCCCGTCTCGAAGTACTTCGGCGCCACCTCCTCGATCAGCTCCTTCATGTCGCGGCCCATGATGGGCTGCATGTGGTGGTACAACGAGCGCTTGACGATGCGCAGGCAGGTCGGGCTCAACGAGAGCAGTTCGTCGGCGTACTTGCGCACTTCCTCGTCGAGCTTCTCTTTCGGCACGACCGAATTCGCCAGACCCCAGTCGAGCGCCTGCTGCGCGGTATAGCGACGGCACAGCATCCACAGCTCGCGGGCGCGCTTGTGGCCGAGCACGTTGGCCGCGTGCGAGACGATGTAGCCGCCGGCCGGCGAGCCGACGCGCGGGCCGTTCTGGCCGAAGATCGAGTGGTCCGCGGCGACCGTGAAGTCGCAGAAGTAGGCGATGTGGTGGCCACCGCCGATCGCGTAGCCGCTGACGCGCGCGATCACGGGCTTCGGGCACTCCACGATCTGGCGATTGAAGGTGAAGTTCAGGTTTTCGAGGCCGCTCTTGCCGCCGCTGCCCTTCTCCCAGTTGACGTCGCCGCCGACGCAGAAGGCGCGGTCGCCGGTGCCGGCGAGCACGATCACACCGACCTTCGGGTCGCTGGCGGCCACGTCGAGCAGGCGCTGCATCTCGACGATGTTGTCGCCCGTGAAGGCGTTCAGTTGCTTCGGCCGATTGATGGTGATGGTGCCGACGTAATCCTTGACGTCGAGGTAAACCTCTTTGTCCGACATGACGAATCTCCGGTGGGTGGGGGGAACGAGATCAGTGGGGCAGGCAATGCTTCTACGGCGAGGCTGGATCGGTCGACGCGCGCCGGCGCGCGAAGTCGACGAACCAGTCGATGCTGACCGGATTCGCCATCGCGTCGCGGTTGGCCACCTTGTCGGCGGGCTGGCCGAGCAGCAGCTTCTTCACGGGAACCTCGAGCTTCTTGCCGGTGAGGGTGCGCGGAATCTCGGGCGCGAGGATCACATCGTTGGGCACGTGACGCGCCGACAGCGCGTGTCGGATGGCCGCCGTGATGCGGCCGACCAGCGCCGCGTCGAGCGTGCAGCCGGGCCGCAGCACCACGAACAGCGGCATCCAGCTCTCGCGGCCGAGGAACTCGAGGTCGACCACCAGGCTGTCCATCACCTCGGGCAGTGCCTCGACCACGGCGTAGATCTCGCTCGTGCCCATGCGCACGCCGTGGCGGTTGATCGTCGCGTCGCTGCGGCCGTAGATGACTGCGCCGCCGCGCGGCGTGATGCGCAGCCAGTCGCCGTGGCGCCAGACGCCCGGGTAGACGTCGAAGTAGCTGTCGTGCAGGCGCTTGCGACCGGGGTCGTTCCACAGATACAGCGGCATCGACGGGATGGGCTGCGTGCAGACCAGCTCGCCCACCTCGTCTTCCAGCGGCCGCCCGTCGTCGTCCCAGGCCTGCACGTTGGCGCCGAGGCAGCGCACCTGCATCTCGCCCACCACCACCGGCAGCGTCGGCACCCCGCCCACGAAGGCGCCGGCGAAGTCGGTGCCTCCGGACATCGGCGTCAGCCACACGTCGCGCCGCACGCGGTCGTAGATCCATCGATAGCTCTCGGGCGACAGCGGCGAGCCGGTCGAGCCGATCGTGCGCAGCCGCCCGAGCGCCGCCACGCTGCGCGGCTCGACGCCGTGCTTCTCGCACATCGCGAAGAAGGCGGCACCGGCGCCGAAGAAGTCCAGGTCCATCGCGCCGCAGAACCGCCACAACGTCGAGTAGTCCGGCCAGGCGGGGTTGCCGTCGTAGACGCACATCACGCCGCCCACGAGCAGCGCCGCGACGTTCAGGTTCCACATCACCCAGCCGGTGGTGCTGTACCAGTGGAAGCGGTCGCCCGCGGCCACGTCATTGTGCAAGGCCATCGTCTTGACGTGCTCGACGAGGATGCCGCCGTGGCCATGCACGATGGGCTTGGGAAGGCCTGTCGTGCCGGAGGAATACACGACCCACAAGGGATGATCGAAGGGCAAGGCGTCGATCTGCAACGGCGCCGGCTCGCGCAGGGCCTCGCCCCACGACAGGCCGCCCGGCAACGCGCCCGGGTCGGCGGTCCGGTCCAGCTGCGGCAGCAGGACCACGCGCTCCAGAGTGGGCAACTGCCCGACCATCTCGGCCAGCACGTCGCGCCGGTCGTGGGCCTTGCCGCTCCAGCGGTAACCGTCCACCGCGATGAGGATCTTGGGCTCGATCTGCCGAAAGCGGTCCGCGACCGCCGCCACGCCCATCTCCGGCGAGCACAGGGACCAGACCGCGCCCACGCTGGCCACCGCGAGGAAGGCGGTGACGGTCTGCGGGATGTTCGGCAACCAGGCGACCACCCGGTCGCCGGGCCCCACGCCCTGGCGGCGCAGCCACGCGGCCAGCGCGCCCACCTCGCCCTCGAGGCGCGCCCACGACACCTCGTCGCGTTCGTCGGCCTCGTTGCGAAAGACGATCGCCGGGCGCTCGGCGGTCGCGTTGCGGAAGATCTGGCGGACGTAGTTGGTGCGCGTGTTCTGGAACCAGCGCGCGCCGGGCATGCTGCGGTCAGCCAGCACCGGGGTGCGCTCGCCGTCCAGCGGCAGGTCGAAGTACTCGACCAGCGACGACCAGAACCCTTCGAGGTCGTCGACCGACCAGCGCCACAGCGCGTGGTAGTCCGCCAGCGACACGCCCTTGCGGTCCTTCAGCCAGGCGATGAAGCGGGTGATGCGCGCTGCCTGGATTCGTTCGGCGTCCGGCCGCCAGATGGCTTCGAGCTGAGTGTCGGCAACCACTCGAGTCCTCCCCGTCAGGCGTCCTCGGCCAGCGCGTCCTCGGCCAGCCGCACGACGCGCTCACGCACCAGGCGCCCGACCTCCTCCGGGCCGAAGCCGAGTTCCTCAAGCAGCGCGGCGCTGTGCTGGCCCAGCCGCGGCGGCGGCGCTGTGCGTGTCGGCCCCGGCATGCCCTCGCTCAGACGGGCGGGGTGCGGGATCTGCGGCAGCCCCGGCAGGGCCGGATGCGTGGTGAAGCGGGCGGCGAGGACCGGGTCGGCCATCGCCTCGGCCACCGTGTTGATCGGGCCGCAGGGCAGGTCGGCCGCTGAGAACGCATCCACCCACTGCGCCGCGGGCCGGGCCGCGAACACCTCGGCGAGCGCGGCCGCCATTTCGGGCCGGTGTGCCACCCGGGCGGAGTTGCTGGCGTAGCGCGGATCGGCGACCCACTCCGGCCGCGAGATCACCGCGCAGAAGCGCGCGAAGGCGTCGTCGTTGACGACCGACACGTTGAACCAGCGCCCGTCGCCGGCGCGGAAGTGGCGGCTCGGCGCGGCCAGCGGCAGGTTGAGCGCCCGCGCCGGCTCGCGGCCTTCCAACGCGTACTCGGCAACGCGTGTGGCCATCAGGTTGAACATCGTGTCCACCAGCACCGTCTCGACCCGCTGGCCCCTGCCCGTCTGCCGCCAGTGCATGATGGCTGCGAGGATGCCGAAGGCTCCGCACATCCCACAGGTCACGTCGACGACCGGCAGGCCGATGCGGATCGGATCGTCGCCGGCCTCGCCGCTGGCAAAGAACGCACCGGCGGCACCCTGCACGACGCTGTCGACCGCCGGACGGAGCCGGTATTCGCCGTCCTCGCCGAAGGCGCTCACCGCGGCGTAGATGATCTCCGGCTGCACCGCACGCAGCGCGTCGTAGGTCAAGTCGTGCTGCTCGACGAAGCCAGCGCGGAAGTTGTGCAGCACCACCTGGGCACGCCGCAGCAGCCGGTGCAACACTTCGCGGCCAGCCGGCTTGCGGACGTCCAGCGCGATCGATTCCTTGCCGCGGTTGCTCGAGTGGAACAGCACGCTCGAGCCCTGCAGGAACGGCGGGCCCAGGTGGCGACCGTCGTCACCAGCTAGCGCCTCGACCTTGATGACGCGTGCGCCGAGGTCCGCCAGCGCCATCGCGGCATATGGTCCTGCAATCAAGCGCGAAAGATCCAGGATCGTGATGCCTTCGAGGACGCCTGCCATGCGGGAGCGATCGTTCTGAGTTTCGCGATGATAACAGAACAAGTGTTAGTTTGATTTGGCTTGCTGTCAGCGCTACATCGGCATCGGGCATCGGGAATCTCCGGGGGTAGCAGCACATTGACGGGCTGGTTCGGCAGGGTTACCGTAGTTCCATTAGTAGACCCGTTGTTCCGATATCGGAATGCACTTGCGGGCGGATAAGTAAACACAGATCACCACGGAGACATCGGCTTGCTCATCGCGGACGCGCGCACCGACCACGTCGCCAACGGCAGCTTGCGTGCCGAGCCCGGGCCGATGGTGCTGGCCCGCGCGCTTCGCGTGCTGCAAACGCTGACCGATGCGCCCTACGGCCTGACGCTGGCCCGGCTTCACTCGCAACTCGGCGTTCCGAAGACGAGCATGCACGCGCTGCTGCGCGGTCTTGTCGCGGAAGGCTATGTGCAGCGATCCGACGTCGGCTATCGACTCGGCGCGGCCTCGTTCGCACTAGGTTCGGCGCTCGTCGCCGCCCGAACGCTCGGCGTCGTCGCCACCCCCTTCCTGCACGACGCGCGCGCCAAGTCGGGCGAGACGGTGCTGATCGCCTCGATCGACCGCAACGCCGGCAGGCTGGTTTACACGGAGGTCGTCGAGAGCCACAAGCCGGTGCGCTACACCGTCCCGGCCGGCACGACGCGGCCGCTGTACGCCGCGGCGGCCGGGCGCGTGCTGCTCGCCTTCCAGCCCGAACCCTGGACGCACGAATACCTGCGGTCGGCCGAGCTGCGCAAGATGACCGACTCGACGGTAACCGACCAGCGCCGCCTCGTCCGGCTGATCGAGCGCATCCGGATCGAAGGACACGCCACGACGGTCGGGGAGGTGACGCCCGACGTCGCCGGTTTCGCCGCGCCCATCTTCGAGGCCGATGGCCGAGTCAACGCGGCGCTGGTCATCGCCGCGCCCATCGAGCGGGGGCGCGCCGCAGCCGAGCGCCTGACGCGCATCGCGATCGACACGGCCCGCGAACTGTCGCTCGCCCTCGGGCACAAGCCGCGCTCGCGATCGACAGTTCCCCAACACACCATCTGAATCCATGAGCGAAGAACTGCTGTACGAGGTCAGCGACGGCATCGCCGTCATCACGATCAACCGCCCGCAGCGCAAGAACGCGCTGAACCGCGCAGTGCGTCAGGCGATGTTCGAGGTCTGGCCTCGTTTCGAGGCCGACGCGTCGGCGCAGGTCGCCATCCTCGGCGGCGCGGGCGACACCTTCTGCGCCGGCATGGACCTGGTGGAAGCGGCCGACACCGTGTTGCGCATCCCGCCGAAGAACTTCATGCCGGTGCTGGGCGACAACGTCGAGGTCACCAAGCCGGTGATCGCGGCCGTGCAGGGTTATGCCTACGCCGGCGGATGGCTGCTCGCGCAGATGTGCGACCTGTGCGTCGCCGACGAGACCGCGAGGTTCGCGATCACCGAAGGCCGCGTCGGCCGAGGCATGCCCTGGGCCTCGCCGGTGATCCACATGCTGCCGCAACGCATCCTGATGGAAGTGGCGATGACCTGCGAGCCGCTCACGGCGCAACGCGCCTATGAGCTCGGCTACGTGAACCGCGTGGTGCCGGCGGGGCAAGCCCTGCAGGGCGCGCGCGAACTCGCCGCGCGCATCACCGCGAACGCGCCGCTCACCGTGCGCGGCGCGAAGGAGATGGTGCGCATGGCCACCGAAATGGGACGCACCGCCGCGCTGCGGGCGTCGCACCGCGCATTCGACGCCGTCTACCTCAGCGAGGACGCGCTCGAAGGACCGCGCGCGTTCCGAGAGAAGCGCAAGCCGCAATGGAAGGGCCAATGAGATGAACGTCCAGACCGCCGCCGTCGCTGCACGACTGTCCGTGCCGCCGACCCTGCAACTGACCAGCGCGCTGGCCGAGCGCAACGCCGCCTGGCACTTCCTCGCGCTGCCCTCGGACGCGCGCGAGCTCGTGCGCCAGTGCCTGCTCGACTGGATCGCGGTGACGCTCGCCGGCGCACACGAGCCGCTGACCTGCATGCTCTCCGAAGAGGCGCGCGAGCAGGGCGGCCGCCCCCAGTCCACCGTCATCGGCCAGGGCTTCGCGACGAGCTGCCGGCAGGCCGCGCTGATCAACGGCGCCGCTTCCCACGCGCTCGACTTCGACGACGTGAACATGAGCTTCACCGGGCACCCGAGCGTCGTGCTCGTGCCTGCGCTGCTCGCGCTGGCCGAAGCCCGTGGCGAAGGCGGCGCCGCGTTCATGACCGCCTTCGTCGCCGGCTACGAAACGATGTGCCGCATCGGGGCCGCGGTCTCGCCGGGCCACTACGCCTCGGGCTTCCACGCGACGGGGACCATTGGCACCTTCGGCGCAGCCGCGGCCTGCGCGCGGCTGCTGCGCCTCGACCCCGACGACACCGCCGTTGCACTCGGCATCGCCGCCACCGAAGCGGCCGGCCTGAAGTCGATGTTCGGCACGATGTGCAAGCCGCTGCATGCTGGCAGAGCCAGCGCGGACGGCATGATGGCCGCGCAACTCGCCGCGCGGGGCTTCACCAGCCGCCCCGACGCGATCGAGGCGGCGCAGGGCTTCGCCGCGACGCACGGCCCCGACTTCGACCAGGCCGCAGCGCTGGGCGAGCCCGTGCAGGGCCTGCACCTGCGCGGGAACCTGTTCAAGTACCACGCCACCTGCTACGGCACCCATGCCGCGATCGAGGCGGCCCGGCACCTGCGCGAGCACCACGACCTGCAGGCAGGCGCGTTGCGGCGCATCGTGGTCCATGCCTCGGCCGCCAGCGCAGGGGTGTGCAACATCCAGGACCCGCGTAACGGCCTGGAGGCCAAGTTCAGCCTCCGGCATGCGGTCGCACTGGCGCTGGCCGGCGCGGACACCGCGGCCCCGTCGAGCTTTACCGACCAGGCGACCGCCGACGCGGCGTTGAGGACATTGCGGGAGCGCGTGCACGTCGAACTGCACTCGCACTGCGATGCGCTGACCCAGGCGGAAGTGGTCATCGAGACCATCGACGGGGCGCGGCTGCGCCGTCGGCACGACTGTGGCGTGCCGGCGAGCGACCTCGCGGCGCAGCAACGGCGCCTAGCGGACAAGTTCCGCTCGATGGCTGGCCCTCGCATCGGCACGCAGGCCTGCGACGAACTGCTCGATCTGGTCGGTCGCCTCGAAGAGCTGCCCGACCTGTCGCCGCTCGCCGGCCTGCTGGCGGGCGGACCCGTGCACTGACTGCCGGAGGCATGCCACGCGATGAACTTTCTGACCGAAGAACAACAGGCCTGGAAGGACTCGGTGCGTCGCTGGGTCGACCGCGATGTCGGGCGCGAGTACATCCGCAAGTGCGACATGGAGCGCGCCTTCCCGTACGACGCCTATGAGAAGGCAGCCAGGCTCGGCTATCACCGGCTGCTCGTGCCGGAAGCCGACGGCGGCGACGGCGGCGATGTCTTCGCCTACGCGCTGATGTGCGAGGCGCTGTCGGCCTACGGCGTGGACTTCTCGGTGGCCGTTGCCGGTGGCATCTTCACGGCGATGAACCTGTCGCTGCACGGCACGCCCGACCAGAAGCAGCGCTTCCTCGAACCGTTCATGCGCGGCGAGATCCGCTTCCCGATCTCGATGTCGGAGCCGAACGCCGGCTCCGACGTAGCCAACGTGCAGACGCGCGCCGAACTCCGGGGCGACCACTACGTGCTCAACGGCCAGAAGCTGTGGTGCAGCGGCGCGGGCAACCGCGGCGCCGTGATCCTGATGCTGGTGCGCACCGCGCAGACGGCGGACAAGCGCGACGGCCTGACGGTGCTCATCGTGCCCAACGACCTGCCGGGCCTGACGATCCGTCCGCTGCAGACGCTCGCGCGGCGCTCGGTCGTGACCACCGAGATCTTCCTCGACGACGTGCGCGTGCCTGTGGCCAACCGGCTGGGTGCCGAAGGCGACGGCTTCAAGATCATCGCCGGCGAGCACCTCGTGCTCGAGCGCGTGGCGGTGGCGGCCAGCTATGTCGGCAACGCCCAGGGTGCGGTCGACGACGCACTGGCCTACGCCAAGCAGCGGGTGCAGTTCGGCAAGCCGATCTTCGAGTTCCAGGTCATCCGCCACATGCTCGCCGACATGCAGACGCAGACCGACGCTGCGCGGCTGCTCGCCTACCGCGCCGCCGAACTCGCCGCACGCGGACATCCCTGCCGCAAGGAAGTGGCGATGGCCAAGCTGTTCGCCTCCGAGACGCTGCAGAACGTCTCGCGCCAGGGCATGCAGATCCTGGGCGGCATCGGCACCACGCCCGAGGCCGACATGGAGCGCTATTTCCGCGAGGGCATGCAGTCGACGATCGGCGGCGGCACGTCGCAGATCCAGCGCACGATCATCGCGCAGGAGATGCGGGTCTGATGGGCGCCGAGCCGAGCCGCCCGGTGCCGGCCGTTCCGGCCGCCACCGCCGTCCTGATCCGCAACGGGCCGGGTGGGCTGGAAGTGCTGATGGTGGAGCGGCACCACGAGATCGATTTCGCGCGAGGGGCGGCGGTGTTTCCCGGTGGCAAGGCAGCCGCAGCCGACCGCGACGACCGGCTGCGCACGCGCTGCGCCGACGCGGCGCTCGACGAATTGCAGCGCTCGCTGCGCATCGCCGCCGTCCGGGAGACCTTCGAGGAGAGCGCCCTGCTGCTCGCCCGCCGGCGCGGGGAGGTGCTCGGCGCCGAGAGTGGCGCCGCGTTGTGGCGAGGCTGGCACGCGCGGGTTCTGGCCTCGGCCGACGCCTTCGTCGAGATGGTCTGCGAAGAGGATCTCGAGTTGGCGCTGGACCTGCTGGTCCCCTTCGCGCATTGGGTCACGCCGGAGGTCTCACCCAAGCGCTTCGACACCCACTTCTTCATCGCACAAGCGCCGGCCGGCCAGGTCGCGGTGCACGACGGCCGCGAAGCGGTCGATGCGTTCTGGGTGCGCCCCGCCGACGCAATGGCCGAGTGCGAGCAGCGCCGTCGCGTGATCATCTTTCCGACACTGTGCAACCTGGCACTGCTCGCGCAGGCAACCGACGTGTCAGCCGCGATGGCTGCCGCCGGCGCGCGCTCGGTGCAGCGCATCCAGCCGACGCTGGCGCGCCGCGCCGACGGCAAGACCGTCCCCGCCCTCCCCGCGGACAGCGGCTACCCCGCCCTGTCCCCCGCGCTGATGGACCAGGTCGCGAGATGAGCGTCACGGCGCAGGACACATGGAAACGGTGAACATCGGCCTGCGCCACTTCCGCGACGCCAAGGTTCTGCAGATCATCGAGGGCACGCACCAGGTTCAGCGCGACATCATCGGCAGTACCTTGCCGGGCCGACTTCGGCGTTGAAGGCCGCACGGCCGGCGATGACTTCCGGCCATTCAATGGAGAGAGCTATGGACAGGACCACCCGGAGAGAGATTCTGCGAGGGCTGGCGGCGAGCGTGGCGGGCGCCGCCGCGCCTGGCGTCTTCGCGCAAACGGACAGCCCGTTCACGAAACCGATCCGTTTCATCGTGCCATACAGCCCGGGCGGCAGCACCAGCTTCGTTGCGCGCCTCGTCGGCGACAAGGTCGCCGAATCGTTGAAGCAATCGGTGCTGGTCGAGAACCGCGCGGGCGGCAATACCGTGATCGGCATGCAGGCGCTCGCTCGCTCGCCGGCTGACGGTTACACCATCGGCCTGGTCGCCAATACTCACCTGATCAACGGCCTGCTGATGCAGAGCCTGCCGTACCATCCGCTCGACGACTTCACTCCCGTGGCGACGCTCGTCAAGACCGAGACGATTCTCGTCGTCCACCCCTCGGTGCCGGCAAACGGCTTGGCCGCCTTCATCGAGCTGGCGAAGGCCCGACCCGGCGCGCTCAACGTCGGCTCGGTGGGCAGTGCCGGCGCCACGAGGCTGGTCGCGGAGATGTTCATGGCCGAAGCCGGCATCAAGGCGGTCAACGTGGCCTACCCGGGCACCGCGCCCCTGCTCACCGACCTGATCGGAGGACGGGTTCAATTCACCTGCGATACGCCGGTCACGTCGGCGCCCTTTATCAGAGACGGGCGCCTGAAGGCTCTGGCGGTGACCGGCAGCAAGCGGCTTGCCGCATTCCCCGACGTGCCGACCTTCGCCGAACAGGGCGTTCGCAACATGGACCTGAGCTTGTGGTTCGCGGTGCTCGCGCCTGCCGGCACGCCCAAGCCGATCATGGCCAGGCTGAATGCCGAGATCAATCGCGCGCTCGCACTGCCGGAGGTGCGCGGCCTGCTCGAGCAGCAGTTCTTCGAGCCCTGGCCCTCTTCGGTGGAGGCGACCGCCAGACTGCTGTTCGATGATCGGGCGCGCTATCAGCAGATCATCCGTAGCGCCGGGATCAAGCTCGAGCAGTAGGCCTGCGTCGGGCATCGCGGTCATCGCCTCCTTCGGCGCGGCGGCTTCGGAAGGAGGCCGAGGGTCAGGCAGGTGTGACCGTCACCACCACGGCGCTGCGCTCGACGGTCTGCCCCGGCTTGCAGCTGACCGTCGCCACGGTGCCGGCGCATTCGGCGCAGATGCACATCTCCATCTTCATCGACTCGAGGATGGCGACGACGCTGCCCTTCTCGACGCGGTCGCCCGGCGCGACGCTGACCTTGAGGATCAGCCCCATCATCGGCGCCTTCACGTCGCCGCTGGCCTGCGTCGACGCGCTGATGTAGGACAGGTACGGAATCGCCTTCAGCTCGTGCGTGCCGCGGCGATCCTGCACGTACAGGGTGTCGCCGTCCTCGTGCACGAGCACCGTCTCGCGGCGGCCGTCCACCACGCTCAGGCAGCGCCCATCGGCGCCGGCCGCGCCCAGATGGATCGGCACGCGTGCGTCGTTCACGCCGACGAGCAGGCCGCCGGCGGCAACCACCGGGCCGAAGCGGATCTCCGCGCTGACCCCGTCGGCGGTCTCGACGTGCAGGCTGGGCACAGGCGCCAGCCCGCCGTCGCCGTTGGCGAGCTGCCAGCCGCTGCGGTCCCAGGCGGACCAGGGGCTGCGCCCGTCGGCCGCGCGCCGCCCGCGCAGCCAGTGCGCCGCCGCGGTCGCCAGCGTGCGTTCGTCATGGCGCACGTGCGCGAGCGCCCAGCCGCCGATCTGCTCGTCGATGAGCCGCGTGTGGAAGCTCGCCGCGCGCGTCTCGGGCAGGTCGATCAGGTGGCGCAGGAAGCCGATGTTGCCGGTGACGCCGAACACCGCCGTGTCGTCGAGCGCGCGCGCGAGGCGGTCGAGCGCCTCGTCGCGCGTCGGTGCATGGGTGATCAGCTTGGCCAGCATCGAGTCGTAGAACGGCGTGACCTCCATGCCCGACTCGATGCCGGTCTCGATGCGCACCCCGTCGCCCGGAAAACGCACCAGCGACAGGCGGCCGGTCGACGGCCGGAAGCCGGCGGCGGCGTCTTCGGCGCAGAGTCCGTCTCGCCGACGATGAACTCCACGGTGCCGACGCCGCGGTACTTCAGCCGCTCGCCCAGGCGCACCGCGTCGGCCGCCATGCGGTCGCGCATCGCCGCGCCCAGGTTGGCGGCCGGCGCCTCCTCGATCACCTTCTGGTGGCGGCGCTGCAGCGTGCACTCGCGCTCGTACAGATGGATCACCTTGCCCCGCCCGTCGCCGGCGATCTGGATCTCGATGTGGCGGCCGCGGCGGATCAGCTTCTCGACGATCAGCCCGGCGCGGCGCTCGCGGTTCGAGTCCGAAATGCCGATGATGACCGACCTCGGCCTCTCCGGCTTCGACCTCTATGCGTGGTACGGCCTCCTGGCGCCCGCCGGCACGCCGCCCGACGTGATTCAGACGCTCGCCAGGGTCACGACGGAGATCACGGCCAGCGCCGACCTGCGCGACCTCTTCGCGAAGCTCGGCATGGAGCCGATGACCGGTGGCACGTACCGCTTCGCGGAGTACCTGCGCGCCGAGGCGACCAAGTGGGGTCGCATCGTCAAGCTCAGCGGCGCGAACGCGGAGTGATCCGAGCGCCGGGTTTTGCAATGGGTTCCATTTCGGCTGCCATCCTCGCCGGCGGCAGCGACGAGCCGCACGCCGGCTGCCCGGTCCGCTGGCAGCCGGCGAGCCGGGGCGCCTTCATCGAGTTAGCGAAGGCCCAACCCCGGCGCGCCAAACGTAGGCTCGGTGGGCAGTGCCAGCGTCACGAGGCTGGTCGCGGAGATGTTCATGGCCGAAGACGGCGTCAAGGCGCTGAACGTGGCCTACCCGGGCACCGCGCCCTTGCTCACCGAGCTGATCGGCGGACGGGTTCAATTCATCTTCGATGTGCCGGTCACGTCGGCGCCCATTATCGAAGACGGGCGCCTGAAGGCATTGGCGGTGACGGCAGCAAGCGGCTCGCCGCATTCCCTGACTTGCCAGGCGTTCGCAACATGGACCCGAGCTTGTGGTTCGCGGTGCTCGCGGCTGCCGGCACGCCCAAGCCGATCGTCGCGCCAGGCTCCTGTCCTACGATCGGGCGCGCTACCAGCAGATCATCCGCAGCGCCGGAATCAAGCGGACGGCTGGCCGCATTCGCGCCCACCGAGACACCGCAACCAGTGATTGCGAAGAGCGAGATCTGCATTGGGGGGCGTCATCTCGCAACCGAGTCAAGCCTGAACGAGCAGGCAGTCCCGAGACGCCGACCGGCACCACCGGCGACCGATGTCAATCCGGCAGCAGGACCCCGTCGGCGATGGCATTGACGTCCGCCAGCAGCAGCTCCCACGGCTCGCGCCGGGGTCGCCCTGCCGCGCGCTTCGCGAGCTGATCCTCGTGGTGCGCGCGGATCTCCTTGGGGATGGGGACGCCGCCGAATTCCGCCAGCCGCACCGCGCCGCGGCAGTCGCGCGCCGGCAACGCGCGGTTGGCGTTCATGCGGTTCGGCGAGAACGGCACGTCGATCACGCCGGCCTCGATGGCCCGCACCGCGCCGAGCGCGGCGTCGCCCTCGCCCAGTTCGAGCGCGCGGTCGACGATGGCACGGGTCTCGGCTTCGATGATGGCCTGCTCGGCCGCGATCTCGGCAATCGGTGCGAGCTGCTGGTCGGCCAGCATGCGCAGCACCGTCTTCGACGCCGTGAGGCCGTGGGCATTGGCCTGCGGCGTCGGCACGCCGATCGCCTCGTGCGGCGATTTCGAAATCATGTAGGTCACGCCGCCGAGGTAAGCGGCGAGCGCCGCCATGCAGATGACGCCGAAAGCCTGGCCCTCGTCGGGCGGAAACCCGCCCATCCACTGCGACATCACGGTGCTCAGCGCCACGTCCTTGCAACCGATGGCGTCGAGGTAGTGGCGCCCCAGCGCGGGGTAGGCGCGCAGGGCCGCCGCGTCCTGCGCCAGGTGGCACTGCTGGCCGATGCCCAGCGAGATGTCGCGCACGCCCTGCGCCGCGGCGATGAGCGAGTCGAGGATCACGCAGGCCATCGAGGTCGACTGCGGCACCAGGGTCGAGATCGGCAGGTAGTGCTCGACGCTCACGGTCACGCCGCGTTCGTGCATCGCGCCCATCATCCGATACGAGTACTGCCAGGATTCGATCGCCTTGGCCAGCGGGTAGTCCTTCGCATAGCCGAGCGAGAAGACCACCGGCCCCGCGGTGCACGACGTGTAGCCGCTGGCGTAGAGGATGTCGAGCGTGAGGCGGCAGTCGGGCGAGGCGGTGCGCGCGAACAGCGGTGCGTCGACGGTGCGTGCGATGCGGCGACATTCGTTCACGCCGTAGTTCACGGCGGGCAGCCCGTTCAGTAGCGAGCGGCCCGCCTCGCGGCTCTGTGCCAAGCCGCGTTCGGCGTCGGCGTAGCGGCACTCGCGCGTATAGGAGTCGATCGTCGTCGGCAGCAGGTCGGCGCCGGCGCGGCGCAGGCTTTGCAGCAGCGCAATGTGCTGTTCGATGTCGGCCACGCCGGCGCGCGGCTGCACGAGGGTGCGGCCCTCGCTGCGCGCCTTGCGCAGCCGCCAGGCCGTGTTCTGCGCGTCGGGCAGGCTGCGGTGAAAGTCGCAGGCTTCGTCGAGGTCGACCTGCGCGCCGGTGGGCCAGGCGCCGAGCACCTCGCGGCGCACGCGCCGGAAGCGCTCTTCGTCCCAGCGAGCCATCGACAACGCGACCTGGGTGCTGTTCATGGGCGGGCCTCCTGCTTCCTGGCGGCGATGTCCGCGGTCAACGCGTCGATCACCTCGTGCGGCGTGGTGCCGGGCGGGTAGGTGCGGTCGTAGCCCATGGCGGCGAAGCGCCGACGCACCGGCTCCCACTCCTGCTTGCCGACCACCACGTTGCCCCCCGCATAGAGCAGGATGCCTTCGAGCCCTGCCTCGACGCACTTCTCGCGCAGCCCCGGACAGTCGAGTTCGCCGTGACCGCACAGCGAGGACACGAGGATCGCGTCGGCGGCGGTCTCGATCGCGGCCTTCACGAAATCCTCCTGCGACACGAGGATGCCGAGGTTGACGACGTGAAACCCGCCGCTGCGCAAGGCCGAGGCGAGGATGGTGATGCCGATGTTGTGGATGTCGGCGCCGATGACGCCGAGCACGAGCGTGCCCTTGGTCGGGGTGTCAGGTGTCATGAGGAGCCTCTTCGGCAGCAACGAGATGGCGTCGCAGCAGGCGCGCGACGGCGAGCGGGGCGATCGGCGCGAGCAGACCGGCGGCGAACAGGAGGTACGAACGATCGATCAGCAGCGCCGGCGCGCGCGGACGCAGCGAGGTCGGCGAGCCCGCCGAATAGCACGCCGCTTCGAGCACGCGCCGCGGGTGTCGCCCGTGCACGAGCACGCCGCCCGTGCCGACAACCGTGGACACCGCGCCGAGATCCTTGCCGTGCAGCAGTTGCACCGCGCCCATCGGCGTGTAGCTGGTTGTGACCTGGCCGGCATGGCGCTCCAGCGCCACGTCGACGGCCAGCTGCGCAAGCGCGGCATCGAGCGCGTGTTCCGCGGCCGTGCCGGGCACGTGATCGACGGCCTGCGCCAGGCGCTGCACGTGGTCCGCAACGGCCTGCGCCGTCCAGCCCAGGCCCGCCAGCGCAGCCACGCGCGCCGCACCGGCCGCCTCGACGATCGTCGGCGCGTTGATGCGCAGGCCGAGGTCGCCCTCGACGGTGCGCTTGGCGAACGGCTCCGGCAAGCCGCGCGGCACCAGTCCCGGTGTGCTAGGCAGCCCGCTGGCGATGGAGTGGATGTCGGTGGTCGCGCCGCCGACATCGACGATCACGGCGTCGCCCATGCCGCCCTCGGCGGCGAGCAGGCGCGCCCCCTCGAGCACCGCCATCGGCGTGGGCATGACGATGCGGCCGACATAGGCCTCGGCCTGGTCCAGCCCCTTGGCGTGCGCGATGCGCTCCATGAACACCGAACGGATGGCCGCGCGCGCCGGTTCGACGTCGAGCCGGTCGAGTTCGGGCAGCACGTTGCCGACGACCACGCAGTCGACGCCGGCGTCTTGCAGCACAGCCTTCACCTCGTCGGCCGCGCTGCGGTTGCCGGCCACGACGACGGGCGCACCGACGCGCGCGGCGGCCAGCACCCCGGCATTCCTGACGATGGTCTTGCGCTCTCCGCCGTCGGTGCCGCCGCACAGCAGGATGAGGTCCGGCGCGAGGCGCACGATCTCGTCGACGTCGCCGCCCGAGAGTTCGTAGGCGAACACGCGCTGCACCTTGGCTCCGGCGCCTAGCGCGGCGCGGCGCGCCGCCTCGGCCGTGAGGTCGGGAACCAGGCCGATGGCCACCATGCGCAGGCCCCCCGCGGCGCTCGACGAAGCCAGACGCTGGCCGATGTCGTCGCGCTTCACGCCGCACGTGGCTTCGAGCAGGGCCAGGGCGCGTCCGAGGCCCACCATCACGCCTTCGGCCACCGTGGTGGGCGACTGTGCCCGGCCGACGAGCCGCTCGTCGTCGCAATCGATGGCCGCGACCTTGGTGTAGGTGCTGCCGAAGTCGACGGCCAGGGTGACGGGCATGGCTTGCGGACTGCGCTCAGGCTTGCTGCGGGTTGAAGCGCAGCCGCATCTTGTAGCTGTAGCGGTCGGCTCGATAGAGGCTGGCCGTCACCAGCAGCAGGCGGTCGGCGGCGCCGAAGTAGTGGCGCACCACGCTCAGGCCGGGAGCGCCGGCCGCGGTGCCCAGGTGCCGGGCGGTGTCGGCGTCGAGCGCGACGGACCGGAACTCCTGCTCGACGCCCAGCACAGTGAGCCCGAGTTCGCTCTCGAGCAGTGTGTAGATCGGGTCGCTGCGCGTCGGGATGCGCTCGGCGATCGAGGCGCAGGCGAGCGGGATGTAAACGCGGGCGCACAGGATCGGCGCGCGGTCGCCGCGGAAGGTGCGCGTCAGTTCGACACGCAGCCAACGCTCGCCCGCCGGGCAGCGCAGCAGTTCGGCCTCGGCGGCGTCAGCCCTGACCTCGGTGGTGCTCAGCACCCGCGGGCGCAGCGAGTTCTTGGCGTACTGGAAGACGTCCGAGATCGAGTCGACCGAGTGCACGTAGCGCGTCTTCGGCCGGGCCGCGACGACCAGCGTCCCGACGCCTGCGCGCGGCAGCACCAGGCCGCGGTCGCGCAGCGCCCGCATGGCCTCGCGCAGCGTGGTGCGCGAGACATCCAGCTGCCGGCACAGCTCGGCTTCGGACGGCAGCAGACCTCCCACGGCGTAGCGGCCCTCGGCGATGCCGTCCATGAGCAAGCGCGCGACGACCGCGTGACGCGACCGGGCGGGCGCTGGCGCAGCGGTCGCCAGGTTCACGCCGGGGCGCTGCGGATCTTGCCGAGGTCGCCGCCGAGGCAGTCGCAGAGGTCAGGGGCCATGATTGCAATTGTCATGACATTAGGGTTGAATCGCAACCTCCAGCCCAACAGCCACGGAGTCCGAACCATGAAGAACCGACCCGATCAGCATCTGCTGGCGCGCGTGTTGCTGGCGGCCGTCCTGTCCGCCGCCACGTGGGTCGCCCCGGCCTCGGCACGGGCAGCCGAGATGGTGCTGCCCAGCGAGATCGCGGTGACGCACTGGAAGACGCGCTACATGAACGAGTTCGCCGACCAGGTGAAGAAGCGCACCAACGGTGCGCTGATCGTGAAGGTCTTCCCCGCCGGGCAGCTCTACAACGACCAGGACGCCATGGCGGCCCTGGGCACCGGTGCCGTCCACATGGTGTGGCCGCTGTCGGTGCGGCTGGAGACGCTCGATCCACGCGCCGGCATCGTCAACCTGCCGTTCACGCTCACCGACGAGCTGATGGAGAACCGCTGCTTCGCCGGCGGTGCCTCCAAGCTGCTGTCGTCCTACGTCGAGGGGCGCAAGCTCGAAGTGCTGGGGCTGCTGCGCACGGCCGATCTGATGTTCGTATTCAAGAACCGCGACGTGCAGAAGCTCGAGGATCTGAAGGGCGCCAAGGTGCGCGTCACCGGCGGCAAGATCTTCCAGGACATGGTGCGCTCGATGGACGCGAGCCCGGTCTCGCTGCCCGCCTCCGAGATGAGCACCGCGCTGTCGCAGGGCTCGGTCGACGGCGTGTTCACGTCGCCCGCGGGCTGGGCCGAGATGATCGGCATCACCGCCAAGCACGCGTGGTACGTGCCGGGGATGTCGATCGGCACCTATGCGGTGGTGGTGGACCAGACCTGGTTCGCCAAGCTGCCCGCCGATCAGCGCAAGGCGATCAGCGACACCATCGACGAGATCGCGCAGCGCCAGTGGCGCGAGGCCATCGAGGCCGACCGCCAGCTGGTCGAGAAGATGATCGGCATGGGGGCCGTCCATCGCTCGGCGTCGCCCGCGGAAATCGCGCGCTGGAAGGAGCGGGCGGCTGCGGTGAACAAGAGCTTCACCGACAAGTACCCCGACACGGCGCGCAGCCTGGCTGCACTGCAGGCGTCTTGCGCCGGCAAGAAATAGCGCGGCCTGGCGCCCGCCCCCGCCGGGCGGCCCTACACGAGCAGCAGGGCGATCGCCGGCACGTAGGTGATGAGCATGAGCGCCGTCAGGCGCACGCCGTAGAAGGGGGCGACGCCGCGCACGACTTCGTGGACCGGCAGCTTGGCGATGCCGCTCATCACGAACAGGTTCAGGCCGACCGGCGGGGTGAGTGTCGCGATCTCCACGTTCGCGACCATGATCACCGCGAAGTGGATCGGGTTGATGCCCAGCGCGGTCGCCATCGGAAACAGCAGCGGCGCGGTCAGCACGATCATTGCCACGCCGTCAAGGAACATGCCCAGCACCAGCAGGATGACGTTGGCCAGCAGCAGGAACTGCCAGGCCGACATTTCCAGCGCGTCGATGCCGGCCACGAGCTGCGCCGACACGCCCATGCGCGCGAGCACGAAGCCGATCAGGCTGCCGCCCATCACGACGGCGAAGATCATCGTCGTCTGCAGCAGCGAGTCGCGCACCGCGCTCCACACGCCGGCCGGATCGACGCTGCGATACACCAGCAGGCACAGCAGCGCGGCATAGGCCGCGGCGAAGGCCGACACTTCGGTGGGCGTCAGGTACCCGGTGTAGATGCTGCCCATGATCAGCACCGGCATGACCAGCGCCGGCAGGGCCTTGGGCGTGCGCCGCACGAAGCCGGCCAGGTCCGCGCGGCGCGTGGTGGTGCCGTAGCCGTGGCGGCGCGACAGGTAGACCACGGCGCCCATCAGCAGCGCCGCCTCCAGCAGACCCGGCACGATGCCGGCGACGAACAGCTTGTCGACCGGCAGGCCGACGATGGCGCCGATCAGGATGAAACCCAGCGAGGGCGGAATCATCAGTCCGAGCGTTCCCCCGACGGCGACGATGCCGGCCGAGAAGCGCGCCGGATACTCCTCGCGCCTGAGCCCGTCGACGGTGGCCGCGCCGATGGCCGCCGCCGAGCCGACGCTCGAGCCCGAGATGGCGGCGAAGAACACGCAGGCGATCAACACCGTCAGGGCCAGGCCGCCGCGCACCGCGCGCACGATGCTGCCGATCAGCTCGATCATCAGCCCGGCGATGTTGCCGCGCATCATCAGGTTGCCGGCCAGCACGAACATCGGGATCGCCATCAGCGGGTAGCTGTTGACCGACTTGAAGGCCGTCTGCGCGATCACCGTCGCCGGAACGCCGTCCAGCATCAGGATCAGGCCGGTGGTCACCAGGCCCATGGCAACCGCGACATGCGAGCCGATGGCCAGCAGCAGCAGCAGCAGGACGATCGCGGCAACGAGCAGCACGGGCTGCCGACTACAGTTCCGAGCCCGTGGGCCCGCTGGATGCGAAGGGGTCGCCGCCGCGCAGCAGCGTCAGCAGCGAGCGCAGGTAGTAGCCGAAGTACAGCGCCGCGCCGATCGGCATCGCCAGGAACACGACCCATTGGGGAAGGTCCAGGTCGGACTCGGACATCATGCCCATCGTGTAGTAGCGCCACAGTTGCGGCAGCGACGAACCGAACAGCACGGCCGCGAACAGCAGCCCTGCCGCCACCGCGACGGCGTGCATCGCGCGGCGCAGCTTCGGTGGCATGCGGTCCACCAGCAGCTCGGTACGAATGTGGTGTCCGCTGCGCCCGGTGATGCCCAGCGTCAGGAAGAACGCCCAGATCATCAGAAAGCGCACCGACTCCTCGGCCCAGAAGAAGCTCAGGCCGCGGAAAGACCGATTGAACCCCTCGGACAGCATCACCAGCGTCGCGGCGGCGAACAGCAGGGCACCGAGGTTCAGCACGAAACCGGATTCGAACCGGTCCCAACGGTTCGGAGCAGGCATCATCCGTCCGGCTCGATCGTCGCCACGATCGCGCTGCGCTCGACGGTCTGCCCCGGCGTGCAAGCCACGGTCGCCACCGTGCCGGCGCATTCGGCGCAGATGCGCATCTCCATCTTCATCGACTCGAGGATGGCGACGACGCTGCCCTTCTCGACACGGTCGCCCGGCGCGACGCTGACCTTGAGGATCAGCCCCATCATCGGCGCCTTCACGTCGCCGCTGGCCTGCGTCGACGCGCTGATGTAGGACAGGTACGGAATGGCCTTCAGCTCGTGCGTGCCGCGGCGATCCTGCACGTACAGGGTGTCGCCGTCCTCGTGCACGAGCACCGTCTCGCGGCGGCCGTCCACCACGCTCAGGCAGCGCCCATCGGCGCCGGCCGCGCCCAGATGGATCGGCACGCGTGCGTCGTTCACGCCGACGAGCAGGCCGCCGGCGGCAACCACCGGGCCGAAGCGGATCTCCGCGCTGACCCCGTCGGCGGTCTCGACGTGCAGGCTGGGCACAGGCGCCAGCCCGCCGTCGCCGTTGGCGAGCTGCCAGCCGCTGCGGTCCCAGGCGGACCAGGGGCTGCGCCCGTCGGCCGCGCGCCGCCCGCGCAGCCAGTGCGCCGCCGCGGTCGCCAGCGTGCGTTCGTCATGGCGCACGTGCGCGAGCGCCCAGCCGCCGATCTGCTCGTCGATGAGCCGCGTGTGGAAGCTCGCCGCGCGCGTCTCGGGCAGGTCGATCAGGTGGCGCAGGAAGCCGATGTTGCCGGTGACGCCGAACACCGCCGTGTCGTCGAGCGCGCGCGCGAGGCGGTCGAGCGCCTCGTCGCGCGTCGGTGCATGGGTGATCAGCTTGGCCAGCATCGAGTCGTAGAACGGCGTGACCTCCATGCCCGACTCGATGCCGGTCTCGATGCGCACCCCGTCGCCCGGAAAACGCACCAGCGACAGGCGGCCGGTCGACGGCCGGAAGCCGGCGGCGGCGTCTTCGGCGCAGAGTCCGTCTCGCCGACGATGAACTCCACGGTGCCGACGCCGCGGTACTTCAGCCGCTCGCCCAGGCGCACCGCGTCGGCCGCCATGCGGTCGCGCATCGCCGCGCCCAGGTTGGCGGCCGGCGCCTCCTCGATCACCTTCTGGTGGCGGCGCTGCAGCGTGCACTCGCGCTCGTACAGATGGATCACCTTGCCCCGCCCGTCGCCGGCGATCTGGATCTCGATGTGGCGGCCGCGGCGGATCAGCTTCTCGACGATCAGCCCGGCGTCGCCGAACGAGTTCTTCGCCTCGCGCATCGCCGACTCGATCTCCTGCGCCAGGCCGTCCATCGACTCGATGCCGCGCATGCCCTTGCCGCCGCCGCCGGCCGCCGCCTTGAGCATCACCGGCAGGCCGATGCGGCGCACGGTGGCTGCGATCTCCTCGGGATCGGTGCTCGGCGTCTGGCTGCCCGGCACGATCGGCACGCCGGCGGCGTCGGCCTCGCGCTTGGCCGCCGCCTTGTCGCCGAGCCGCTCGATGACATCGGGCGTGGGGCCGATGAAGACGAGGCCAGCCGCCTCGACCGCGCGGGCGAACGCGGCGTTCTCGGCCAGGAAGCCGAAGCCCGGATGGATGGCCTGCGCGCCGACCGACTTCGCCGCGGCGATCACCGCGTCGATGCGCAGGTAGCTCTCGGCGGCTGCCGCGCCGCCGATCTCGACCGATTCGCCGATCTCGCGCACGTGCAGCGCGTCGCGGTCGGCGGCCGAGTGCACGCCCGCGGCGGCCACGCCCAGGCGCCGGCAGGTGCGCGCGATGCGGCAGGCGATTTCGCCGCGGTTGGCGATCAGGATCTTGCTGAACAAGGTTGACAGTCCCCGTGTCACATGCGGAACACGCCGAAGCGCGACGGCACCGCCGGCACGCGGCCGGCAAGATCGAGCAGCAGCGCCATCGTGTCGCGCGTCTCGGTCGGCGAGACGATCAGGTCGCACCAGGTGTGGCGCGCGAAGTTGTAGGCGTTGGCGAAGTCCTCGAAGGTCTTGCGCACCGGCGCCTTGTAGGCCTCGCGCTCGGCGTCGGTCCAGCTCGTGCCGTCGCGCTTGTGCTGGTCGTCCTTGACCATCGCCAGCGTGGTCGCCGCCTGCTCGGGGCCCATGATGGCGGCGCGGCCGTTGGGCCACATGATCATCGCGTTGGGCTTGAACGCCCGGCCGCACATCGCCAGATAGCCGGCGCCATAGGAGCCGCCGATGATCAGCGTGTACTTGGGCACGTTGGCGCAGGTCATCGCGGTGATCATCTTCGCGCCGTGCTTGGCGATGCCGCCCTCCTCGGCCTCGCGGCCGACCATGAAGCCGTTGATGTCGGCCATGAACAGCAGCGGGATGTCACGCTTGCAGCACAGGTCGATGAACTGCGTGGCCTTCATCGCGCTTTCCGAGAACAGCACGCCGTTGTTGCACAGGATGCCGATGTCGAAGCCCTTGATGCGCGCGAAGCCGGTGATCAGCGTGTCCCCGTGCTCGGGCTTGAACTCGTGGAGGTCGCTGCCGTCGATGAGGCGCAGCAGGATCTCGCGGTTGTTCGTCGGGATGCGCGGGTCGGCGCTGACCAGGCCGTGGATCTCGGCCGGGTCGTGCAGCGGCTCCGTGGGCACGGCCACGTCGCGCCGCTGCCTGGGCACGTCGCCGAGGTGGCCGACCAGGTCGCGCAGGATCGCGATCGCATGCGCGTCGTTCTCGGCCAAGCGGTCGGCCACGCCGTCCTGGCGGTTTGCGCGCTCGGTGTCCGCCGGGTTCGGCGTTGCGGTGCCGAAGGCAAGCGCGCCTCGGTCGCGCACGACCACGACCTCGTCGCACAGCGCGGCCACGAACGCAGCGCTGTCGGCCACCGGCCCGTGCACGCTGGCGATCTGGGCGATGCCTTCGCGCGACATGCGCGTCTGGCAGTAGAGGATGGAGCCGAACTGGCCTTCGTCGGCAAACACGCCGGGCTTGGCGCCGGGCGCTTCGACGCCCGGCTGCAGCATCGTCACGCAAGGCAGCCGGTGCTGCCGGGCGAAGCGCAGCGCGCGTACGTGCTTCTTGGCCGTGTGCGCGTTGTAGGCACCGTCGTTCACCGTCGGGTCGCTCGCGATCAGCATGCACGGCCGCCCGGCGACCATGCCGACGCCGGCCACCAGGCCTGCGCCCGGCGGGTCGTCGCCGTACAGCCCCTCGCCGGCCAGCTGGCACAGCTCGAGGAACGGCGAGCCGGGATCGACCAGTGCGCTGATGCGCTCGCGCACCAGCATCTGGCCGGCTTCGCGCTGCTTCTGTCGCGCCGCTGGCGAACCGGCCGCCACCGCCGCAGCACGGCGCGCGCGCAGGTCGTCGACGCGGGCGTCGTAGGCGCGTCGGTTGGTCGCCAGTTCTTCGGCACTGGCGGTGATCGCGGAAGCAAGGACGCTCATGGTGGTGGTCAGTTGCGGGGGCCGGCGGCTCGCCGCTAAGATACCAAACATTTGTTAGATACAAAAGCCGGGGCGACCGCCATGACACCCATCGGAACCGACATCGGCACGAGCGACCCGCAGGTCGCGCTTCGCCGCGACGCCAACCGCCGCCTGCTCGACGCGCTCGGCACGCGACGCCAAGAAGCCCTGCTCGGGGGCCACGAGAAGGCGCGCAAGCTGCACAAGAGCCGCGGCCAGATGCTGCCCCGCGAGCGCGTCGAGGCGCTGCTCGACGCCGGCTCGCCGTTCTTCGAGATCGGCCAGCTCGCCGGCGCCGACATGTACGACGGGGTTCCACCCGGCGCCACGATGATCACCGGCGTCGGCAAGGTCAGCGGGCGCTGGTGCATGCTGCTCGTCAACGACGCCACGGTGAAGGGCGGCACGATGTTCGGCATGACCACCAAGCGGCACACGCGGGCGCAGCTGTTCGCCTGGCAGCACCGCCTGCCGTGCATCACGATGGTCCAGTCCGGCGGCGGCTTCCTGCCCGACCTCGCGAACATCTTTCCCGACGAGGGGCAGGCGGGTTCGATCATGTACAACCAAGTGAAGATGTCGGCGGAAGGCATCGCGCAGATTGCGCTCGTCCACGGGCCGTCGACGGCCGGCGGCGCGTACATCCCGGCGCTGTGCGACGAGGTGGTGATCATCCGCAACCAGGGCGCGATGTTCCTGGGCAGTCCCCAGCTGGTGTTCGCCGCGACCGGCGAGGTGATCGACATCGAGCCGCTCGGCGGCGCCGAGATGCACAGCCGCCTGAGCGGCGTCACCGACCATCTCGCCGAAGACGACGCGCACGCGCTCGAGATCACGCGGCGCATCGTCGAGCACCTGGGCGAGCCGCCCCGGCTGCGCTGGACGCGCGCCGCGGTCGAGGCGCCCCGCCGCGATCCCGGCGAGCTGGTCGGCTTGGCCGGGGCCGGCGAGGTCGACGGCGCCGACTGCCGCGAGATCCTGGCCCGGCTCGTGGACGGCAGCCGCTTCCAGGAGTTCAAGCAGCTGCACGGCGAGACGCTGGTGTGCGGCTTCGCCCGCATCGAGGGCTTCGAGGTCGGCATCGTCGCCGGCAACGGCGAGCTCACGGCGCAGGCCGGCGCCAAGGGCGCGCACTTCATCGAGCTGTGCGGCCAACGCGACATCCCGCTCGTGTTCCTGATCGACTCGCCGGGCTTCGCCGCCAGCGATCACGCCGGCCAGCAGACGGTGGGCAAGCACGGTGCGAAGCTGCTCAACGCAGCAGCCAACGCCGACGTGCCGAAGTTCAGCATCATCACCGGGCGTGCGCACGGCGCCGCCTACCACGCGCTGTGCGGGCGCGCCTTCAAGCCCAATGCCTTGCTGATGTGGCCGGGCGCACGCGCGTCGGCCGCTGCGGGCGCGCCCGAAGAAGAAGCCGGCGCGCTGAACTGGGCGCGCCAGCTCTGGTGCGATGCGATCGTCGAGCCCGAGCAGACGCGCGCCGCACTGGCGCAGCTGCTCGACGTCGCCGGGCGCTGCCCGGCCGTGCCGACCGCCTACGGCGCGTTCCGGATGTAGCGCGGCCCACAAGCGAACGCGAGCCCGCCCCGAACCTTCTGGATCCCTGGATCCCCAAGGAACGAGCCCGGACGTGTCCCTGCGGACGGCCACACGCCTGTCGAGGCGGCTGGGCTTGTTGGCCCGAGCGTGGAACGGGCGGCTCGCAGCCAAGCCCCGGGGGCACTCAGGCCTTGGCCAGCGCCTCCTTCAGCGCCATGGCCAGCGTCGTCGTCGGGCGACCAATCAGCGTGCCGAGTTGCCGGCTATCGTCGAACAGCGCACCCTTCGCCGCGCCCGCATCCGAGTCGGCCAGCAGGTCGGCGAGCGGGCCGGGCAGCCCGGCACCGAGCAGCGCCGCCTGGAACTCGGCCTGTGGCAGGTTCTGATAGCGCAGCGACCGGCCCGTCTGCCGGTTCAGCTCGGCCACCAGCTCGGCCAGCGTGTAGGCGCTGTCGCCGGCCAGCTCGTAGATGCGGCCGCCGGCAGCGATGGGTTGCGTCAGCACAGCCGCCGCTGCCGCGGCGAAGTCGGCCCGCGTGGCCGACGCGATGCGGCCTTCCCCGGCGGACCCGATGAACACGCCGTGCTGCAACGCCGCCGGCACGCTGGCCAGGTGGTTCTCGGTGTACCAGCCGTTGCGCAGCAGCACGTGCGGCAACTCGGTGGCCGCGATGGCGGCTTCGGTGGCGCGATGTTCAGCCGCCAGCCCCAGCGGCGACCGGTCGGCATGCAACAGGCTGGTGTAGACGAGCTGCTGGACGCCCACCTTGCGCGCTGCTTCGATCACCGCCCGGTGTTGCGGCAGCCGCGAGCTCAATTCGCTGGTCGAGATCAGCAGCACCCGCTCGGCATCGGCGAATGCCCTCGCGAGCGTGTCGGGTTTGTTGTAGTCCGCCTCACGCACCTGCACGCCGCGCGCGGCCAGGTTGGCCGCCTTGTCAGGGCTGCGTGCCGCCGCGACGATTTTCGAGGCGGGTACGCCGCGCTCCAACAACTGGGTGATGACGAGGCGGCCGAGCTGGCCGGTGGCACCGGTGACGACGATCATCCTGAACTCCTGAGAGCGGTGGAAGGCGTTCACGATAGGCCTCCCCATCGGGACTTTGAATGGATTTCCGTCCGCATTACATGTCTGCTCGTCCGGCATGTCTGGCACACTCGCGTTCGTGGATGGCGATCTGCTCACCGACGTGCTGCGCGACACCTGCCTGTCGAGGCGCGTGCTCGACTTGCGCGAGCTCTCGCCCGATGTCGCGCTGCGCTTCCCGTGCGATCGCAGCATCGGCCTGCACCTGGTGGCGCGCGGGACGATGCACCTGCACGCGCCGGGCATGGCCGATGCACTGGCGCTGAGCAGCGGCGACATCGCCGTCATGGCGCGCGGCTGCGACCATGTGTTGAGCACGCGGCCCGGCCTGGAAGGCCAGCGGGTCGAATCCATCGACGCCGAGTTGCCGGCAGGCGGCATGCCGGCGACGCAGGCCAGCGACGTGATCAGCGGCGCGTATCAGATGTGGAGCACGCCGCTGCATCCCTTCTTCGCCGAGATGCCGCCCTGGTCGGTGCTGCGCGCGTCCGAGATGCCGCGGCTCGGGCCGATCGCGCTCAGCACCGCGCTGATCGAGGCCGAACTGCGCAGCCGCGAGCCCGGCCGCACGGTCGTCGTGCACGGCCTGCTGGACGTGATCTTCGCGCTCGCCTTGCGCGCGGTGAGCGCGCAGTGCGCGCAGGCGCGCTCCGGCTGGAGCCAGGCCGTGCGCGACCCTCATGTCCGGCGCGCGATCGCGCTGATGCACGAGAATGCCGCGCATCCGTGGACGCTCGACGAACTGGCGCAGCGTGCCGGCCTGTCTCGTACCGCGCTGGCCGGGCGCTTCCGCGACGCGATGGGCGACACGCCGCTGAACCACCTGCGCACCCTGCGCATGCAGCGTGCGTCTCGGCTGCTGGCAGACACCGACCGGCGGCTGGAGGCGATCGCAAGAGCGGTCGGCTACCAGGACGCATTCGGCTTCTCGAAGGTGTTCAAGCGCACATTGGGCGTGTCGCCGAAGGAGTTCCGCCGCCGGGACGCTGGCGAGCGCAAGCACCCGTACCGCTTCCACGGCGCCTGAAGATCACCCCGACCGCAGCCCCCGACGCGCCTGCCCACTTACCGCATCCCTCGCGGCGGCGGCCCCTGCCCACGCATGGACGAGATGCGCGCGCAGATGGCCGGGCTCGCGCGCTCGCCGCATGCCGTTACCGCGGAGGTCGGCGGCCCGTCGGCGGCTGTGCCGGCGGTGCCGGCGCACTGGGAGGCACCGGCCTTCTGCCGATGACGAGCGCGCGGCCGCCAATGCTCTAGGACTGCCGGTGCCGACGCGGCCGGGGTCGGCGTGCCAGCCGACGAACTCGACGAGCAGGCGGTTGACCGCGTCCGGCGCCTCGGACGCCACCCAGGGGCTGGCGTCCGGGACCCTCGCGCACTCGATGTGCGGCGCCGTCCGGCGCAGATGGTCGGTGCGCGGCGCCGTGCCGGGCTGCGGCAGCGGGTCACGCTCGGACAGGATCGCCAGCACCGGGCAGCGCACCCGCGCCAGGCTCGGACCGAGAGCGCGACCACGTCATTCCGCACGTGCCGGTCCGCCGGTGGGTTCTATCGCTGCCGATCCCGCTGCGCGTGCTGCTGGCCGCGCAGCCCGAGCTGGTCACGCCGGTGCCGCAGGTGGTGCAGCGCGCGGTCACAGGCCATCTGCTGGCCGGCGCCCAGCTCGAGGCCGATGAAGGCTGCGGTGGCGCCGTCGCGTTGATCCAGCACTTCGGGTCCGCGGCGAACCTCGACATCCACCATCCACCTGCACTGCCTGGTGCTGGACGGGGTGTATCGGTGCGGCGCTGATGGCGCGCAAGTCTTCGTCGAGGCGAGCGCGCCCACCGACGACGAGCTGCACGCGCTGCTGCAGAACGTCATCGCCCGGCTGATGAAGATGCTCACGCGCCAGGGCGTGCTGGTCGAGGACATGGGCCAGACTTGGCCGGCCGAGCCGGATGCCGACGGCGAGGAGTCGCGCACGCTGCGACCATCGCAGGCCGCGGCCATCACTCAACGCATCGCCTTCGGGCCCGCGCCGGGCAGAATGTGCTCACCCCGAGAGGCGCTATGCCGTGCGAGGCTTGGCCGCTCCAGCCGCTTTGTGCCGACATCGACGGCTTCGGCTTGCACGCGGCGGTGCGGGTGCAAGCCCACGACCGCAAGCGGCTGGAGCAACTATGCCGCTACATCACGCGGCCGGCGCTGTCCGACGAACGCGTGCAGCTCAACGCCACCGGGCAGGTGGAGCTCAGGTTCATCAGATACCGTGGCGCGACGGGACCACCCACTTGGTGATCAGCCCGCTCGAGTTCATGGGCACGCCGCGCCACGGGTGGCCCGGGACATTGGCGGCGCCCAGCGGCTCCCAGACGACGCATTCGGGGATCCACATCCCCTGCGCCGGAAGCTTCTGGGTCAGGGTGTTCTGCTGCCGCGAGTCCGAGGGCGTTTGAAACTACTATCCCCTGCACGATGAGCACGCTGCGTGCCGCCGTGCCCGGCCAGTGCTTGCAGCTGCAGGCCGTCGCGGGATTTCAGGCACTCGGGCAGCGACGTGGGCATCGGCGCAATGTATGTATGTAGTCAGATGGCGCCGTCCTTCCACCCGCCGCCGAGCGCCTTGTACAGGGTGACGAGGTTTTGCTGCTGGGCGGCCTGCACGATGATCGTCGCCTGCTGCGTCTGGAACAGCGCGCGCTGGGCATCGAGCACATCCAGGAAGCTGGCGATGCCGTTGCGAAAGCGCAGCTCCGCCAGGTCCGAGCGCTTCTGTTCGGCGGCGGTCTGCGCCTGCTGCGCGCGCAGCTGCTCGCCGTAGGTGGCGCGCCCGGCCAGCGCATCGGCCACCTCGCGGAAGGCCACCTGGATCGAACGCTGGTACTGCTCGACGGCGATATCGCGGTTGGCCTCGCTGACCTCCAGGTTTGCCTGGTTGGCCCCGGCGTCGAAGATCGGCAGCGCGATGCGCGGCGCGAACTGCCAGACGCGGTTGTCGAACAGCCCGCCCAGATCGTCGCTGGCCACGCCCACGCTGCCGGTCAGCGTGATGCGCGGGAAGAACGCCGCCCGGGCCGCGCCGATGTTCGCATTGGCCGCCCGCAACAGGCGTTCGGCCTGGCGCACGTCGGGCCGGCGCTCCAGCAGCGCCGAGGGCAGCCCGGCCGGCAGATCGGCCAGCAGCCCCTGCCGGTCCAGCGCCAGCGGCGGCGGCAGATCCTGAGGCAGCGGCTGCCCGACCAGCAGCGTCAGCGCGTTCTCGCTTTGCATGCGCTGGCGCGCCAGCAGCGCCACCGCCGCCTTCGCACCCTCGACCAGCGTCACCGCCTGCGTCAGGTCGTACTCCGACAGTGCGCCGTTGTCGAACTTCAGTTTCAGCAGCCGGTAGCCCTGCTCGCGCGTGTCCAGCGTGCGGCGTGCTACATCGAGCTGCGCATCGTCGGCCAGCAGCGTCAGGTAGGTGTTGGCCATCGCCGCGACCAGGCTGATCTGAGCGGCCTTGCGCCCCTCTTCGCTGGCGAAGTACTGCTGCAGCGCGGCGTCGGTGAGGCTGCGCACGCGGCCGAACAGGTCGAGCTCGTAGCCGGTGACATTCAGCCCCGCGGTGTAGTAGCTGTTGTTGCCCCGGCCGTCGGCATTGGGCTGGAACAGACCCGTGGCGCCCAGGAACAGCGTGGGGAACTGCTCCGAGCGCTGGATCTGGTACTGCGCGCGTACGCGCTCGACGTTCAGCACCGCCACGCGCAGGTCGCGGTTGTTCTGCAGCGACAGCTCGATCAGCTTCTTCAGCCGCGGGTCGGTGAAGAACTGCTGCCAATCGATGTCGGCCGCCGGCTGCGTGGTCGACGCGCCCGCGGCGGCCGCCTGCGCGGCCTCGGGGAAGCTCGATGCCACCGGCGCCGACGGCCGCTCGTACGGCGGCGCCATCGATGCGCAGCCGCCCACTAGCAGTGCCAGGCTCATCAGACCGAGCCGCTTCATGACCGTCCCTCCGTGGCAGGCCCATCCACCTCGTGCGCATAAAGCTTGCGCTGACGCTCGCTGCCCTTGAACCAGCGCCGCACCACCACGTAGAACACCGGCACGAACAGCACCGACAGCAGCACCGCGCTGACCATGCCGCCCATCACGCCGGTGCCGATCGAACGCTGGCTGGCCGAACCGGCGCCGGTGGCGACCGCCAATGGCAGCACGCCCATCACGAAGGCCAGCGAAGTCATGACGATCGGCCGGAAGCGCAGGTGCGCGGCCTGCAGCACCGCGTCCAGCGCGCTCTTGCCCTGCGCCTGCAGGTCCTTCGCGAACTCGATGATCAGCACCGCGTTCTTCGCCGACAGGCCGATGATGGTGATCAGGCCGATCTTGAAGTACACGTCGTTGCTGTAGCCGCGCGCCTCGGTGCCGAGCACGACGCCGAGCACGCCCAGCGGCACCACCAGCAGCACCGAGAACGGGATCGACCAGCTCTCGTACAGCGCCGCCAGGCACAGGAACACCGCCAGCAGCGAGAAGCCGAACAGGTACAGCGCGGTGGCGCCGGCCAGCCGCTCCTCGCGCGACTGCCCGGTCCACTCGAAGCCGAAGCCGGCCGGCAGCTGCGCCGCCAGCCGCTCCATCTCGGCCATCGCCTCGCCGCTGCTGACGCCGGGTGCGGCGTCGCCGGCCAGGCGCATCGTCGGGTAGCCGTTGTAGCGGATCAACTGCATCGGCCCGGTCATCCAGCGCGTGCTCGCAAAGGCCGACAGCGGCACCAGCTGGCCGCGGTTGTTGATGGCGCGCAGCTGCAGGATGTCGTCGCCCTGCATGCGCTCTGCGGCATCGGCCTGCACCACCACGCGCTGCAGCCGGCCTTGGCTTTCGAAGTCGTTGACGTAGGTCGAGCCGAAGGCGGTGGAGATGACGTTGTTGATCGCGTCGAAGCCCACGCCCAGCGCAGCGGCCTTGTCGCGGTCGATGTCGATGCGCAGCTGCGGCGCGTCCTCCAGCCCGTCGGGGCGCACGCCGGCCAGCAGCTTGCTCTGCGAAGCCAGGCCGAGCAGCTGGTTGCGTGCCGCCACCAGCGCGTCGTGGCCGTTGCCGCCGCGGTCCTGCAGGCGGAAGTTGAAGCCGGTCGCACTGCCCAGTTCGGGAATCGGCGGCGGGCTCAACGGGAAGATGAACGCGTCCTTCACGCCCATCATCGCGCCGAAGGTGCGGCCGGCCAGCGCCTGCGCCGACTGCCCGGGCGCGCGGCGCTCGTCCCAGTCCTTCAGCGTCACGAAGGCCAGCGCCGCGTTCTGCCCCTGGCCGGAGAAGCTGAAGCCGAGCACGCTGACCATGCTCCTGACCTCGGGCTGCTTCAGGATGAAGCCCTCGACCTGCTCTATCACCGCCAGCGCGCGGTTCGCGGTGGCGCCCGGCGGCAGCTGCACGTTGACGATGATGTAGCCCTGGTCCTCGTTGGGCAGGAACGAGGTCGGCAGCCGCAGCACCAGCCAGACTACACCGGCGATGATCGCCAGGTACACCCCCATCATGCGCAGGCTGCGGCTCAGCAGCTTCGCCAGCAGGCCTTCGTAACGCCTGGCGGTAGCGGAGAAGCCGCGGTTGAACCAGCCGAAGAAGCCGCCCTTCGCGTGATGATGGCCGGCATCGACCGGCTTGAGCAGCGTCGCGCACAGCGCCGGCGTCAGCGACAACGCGAGGAAGGCCGAGAAGCTGATCGACGAGGCCATCACCACCGAGAACTGGCGGTAGATGTTGCCCACCGCGCCGGTGAAGAAGGCCAGCGGCACGAACACCGAGATCAGCACCACGGTGACGCCGACGATCGCGCCCTGGATCTGGCCCATCGCTTTGCGCGTGGCCTCGCGCGGCGGCAGCCCCTCCTCGCTCATGATGCGCTCGACGTTCTCGACCACGACGATCGCGTCGTCGACGACGATGCCCACCACCAGCACCATGCCGAACATCGTCAGCACGTTGATCGAGTAGCCGAGCGCCAGCAGCACCGTGAAGGTGCCGAGCAGCGCCACCGGCACGACGATGGTCGGGATGATGGTGTAGCGCCAGTTCTGCAGGAACAGGAACATCACCAGGAACACCAGCGCCACCGCCTCGAGCAGCGTCTCCACCACCTTGCCGATCGAGATCTGCACGAAGCGCGAGGTGTCGTAGGGGATCGCGTAGCTCATGCCCGCCGGGAAGTAGCGCTGCAGCTCCTCCATGCGCGCGCGCACCGCCCGGGCCGTGTCCAGCGCGTTGCCGGTGGGCGTCAGCTGGACGCCGATGCCGGCGGACGGCTTGCCGTTCAGCCGCGCCGAGGTGGCGTAGGTCTGCGCGCCCAGCTCGATGCGCGCCACGTCGCGCATTCGCACCGTCGAGCCGTCGGCATTGGCGCGCAGCACGATGCTGCCGAACTGCTCGACGTTGGACAGCTGGCCGTCCACCACGATGGTCGCGAAGATCGTCTGCTCGGCCACGTTCGGCAGGTCGCCCAACGTGCCCGACGACACCTGCGCGTTCTGCGCGCGGATCGCGCCGTTCACGTCGGCCACCGACAGCCCGAAGCCGACCAGTTGGGCCGGGTCGATCCAGATGCGCATGGCGCGCTCGGTGCCGAACAGCTGCGCCTGGCCCACGCCGGGGATGCGCTGGATCTCGGGCAGCACGTTGCGCGACGCATAATCGCCCAGCGCCACGAGGTCGTAGGCCGGGTTGGTGGAGGTGAGGATCGTGAACAGCAGGAAGTTCGAGCGCGACTTGTCGACGCGCACGCCCTGCTGCGTCACCGCCGCCGGCAGCCGCGGCGTCGCGCGGCTCAGGCGGTTCTGCACGTCCACCTGCGCCAGGTCGGGGTTGCTATTGGGCGAGAAGGTCAGCGTCAGCGTGCCGCTGCCGTTGGCCTGGGCCACCGCTTCCATGTAGGCCAGGCCGGGCGAGCCGTTCATCTCCTGCTCGATGACAGTGAGGACGCTGTCCTCCAGCGTCTTGGCCGACGCGCCCGGGTAGGTGACGGTGACGACGATCGCCGGCGGCGCCACCGTCGGGTACTGCGCCACCGGCAACTGCGTAATCGAGACCGCGCCGCCGACGATGATGAACAGCGCGATGACCCACGCGAAGATGGGCCGGTCGATGAAGAACTTGGCCATGCTGCCCGCCCTCAGCGGCTGGCCGCCGGGGCGGACCCGCTGGCGGCGGCCGGCGCGGGGCGCGCCGCCGCGCCCGTCCAGGGCACCGGCTTCACCGGCGCGCCCGGGCGCATCTTCTGGAAGCCTTCGACGATGACCTGCTCGCCGGGCTTCAGCCCGTCGAGCACGATCCAGTTGGAGCGGGAGGCACCGCCGATCTGCACGTTGCGCGTCGCCGGCTTGCCGCCCTCGCCGACGACCAGCACGCTGTCGCCCTGCGGACCGCGCGTCACCGCCTGCTGCGGCACCAGCATCGCGCCTTCGATCTGCCCCTGCACCAGCCGCGTGCGCACGTACATGCCGGGCAGCAGCAGCCCCTGCGGGTTGGCGACCTCGGTGCGCAGCGTCATCTGCGCCGAGGTCGGGTCCACCGACAGGTCGGCGAACAGCAGCCGGCCGCGCTGCGGCAGCTCGGTGCCGTCGTCGAGCACGATCCGCACCGCCGACAGATCCTTCGGAGCCGCGCTGGTCGCCTTGCGCAGCCGCGCCACCTCGGCCACCGCCTGCGTGGAGTTGACGTACACCGGGTCGATCTGCTGGATCAGCGCCAGCTGCGTGGCCTCGGCCGCCGACACCAGCGCGCCCTCGGTGACGAAGGCGCGGCCGATGCGGCCGGAGATCGGCGCCGTGACGCTGGCGTAGCCAAGGTTCAGCTGCGCGGTGCGCAGCGCCGCCTGAGCAGCCGCGATGTCGGCCTCGGCCTGCCCCTGCGCGGCCTGCGCGTTGATCAGGTCCTGCGAGCTGATCGCGCGCGCCTCGGCCAGCGGCTTGTAGCGCGTCGCCAGCTCCTTGGCCTGCACCAGGTTGGCCTGCGCCTTTGCCAGCGTCGCTTTCGCGCTGTCCACCGCCGCCTGGTACGGCGCCGGGTCGATCTGGAACAGCAGTTGGCCGACCTTGACCTCGCTGCCTTCGCGGAACAGGCGCTTCTGCACGATGCCGTTGACGCGCGCGCGCACCTGCGCCACGCGCGAGGCCTCGACGCGGCCCGGCAGCTCGGTCACCAGCGGTGCGCTGCCGGCCTGCACCGTGATCGCCGCTACCTCGGCCGGCGGCGGTGCGCCGCCGCCGGCGGGCGCGGCGGACTTGGACTCGCTGCCGCCGCCACAGGCGGCCAGCAGCAGCGCCGGCAGGGCCGCGCCGAGCATGCGCGCCCTCGGACTGCATTGCATCACTTGTTGTTCCTTACGCTGAATCAGCGAGCGCACGATCCGCACGCCACTGATTGCAGTATAAACATACATTCGTAAACGTATGTGAAGGCCCCGGCCCGGCCCTCGACACCATGGCCCGCCGCACCAAGCAAGAAGCCCAGCAGACCCGCCATGCGCTGCTCGACGCCGCTGAAGGCGTGTTCGCGCGGCGCGGCGTGTCGGCGACCTCGCTGCAGGAGGTGGCCGAGGCGGCGGGCGTGACGCGCGGCGCGGTCTACTGGCATTTCCGCGACAAGGCCGACCTGTACAACGCGATGATGGACCGCGCAGTGCTGCCCCTCGAGCAGCACTGGCTGGTGACCGGCGCCGACGATGGCGACGACCCGCTGCGCCGGCTGCGCGAGCTGCTGCTCGACATCCTGCGCCAGATCGCCGGCGATGCGCGGCTGCAGCGCGTGATCGCCATCTCCACGCTGAAGGTCGAATACGTCGGCGAGCTGGATGCGATCCGCCAGCGCCATCTGCAGGTGGCCACGCAGGCGCTGCAGCGCTTCGAGGGGCTGCTGCGCCTGGCGGCGGCCGCGGGCCAGTTGGCGCCGGGTGTGTCGCCGAAGGCCGCGGCGCGCGCCGTGCATGCGCTGGTCGACGGCCTGATCACCAACTGGATGCTCGACCGCGAGGCCTTCGACCTGAAGCGCGTCGGCCGCAGCGCGGTGCTGCAGTTGCTGGCCGGGTTGAGCCGGCCCGGCGCTGCGGGCTAGGGCGTCGCGGAGTGATCGACCGCGCGGTCCGGCGCGCGCGCACAGCCGCGCCGATCTTGAGCAGCCGGCAGCGCATCGTCGCGGCCGAGGCGCGTTCGAGTTCCGTGGCCTGCAGCGCGAACTGGCGCAAGCACACCATCAGCGTGTAGGCCTGCGCGGACAGCAGCAGCCGTTACTGGTTGGCCACGAGGCGCGAGCAGCTTGCGCGCGTGCCGAACAAGTTGTCCGCGCCGATTGAATTTCTGAGCCACCGTGCCGACTCAATCTTGAGCCAGGGGCTTGGGCCGGCGGCGAGCTGCATGCCGTTACCGCGGAGGTCGGCGGCCCCTCGGCGGCTGTGCCGACGGTGTCGGCGCACTGGGGAGGCACGGGCCCTCATGCCGATGACGAGCGCGCGGCCGCCAATGCTCTACGACTGCCGGTGCCGCCGCGGCCGGAGTCGGCGTGCCGGCCGACGAACTCGACGAGAAGGCGGTTGACCGCGTCCGGCGCCTCGAACGCCACCCAGTGGCTAGCGTCCGGCACCGTCGCGCACTCGATGTGCGGCGCCGTCCGGCGCAGATAGTCGGCACGCGCCGCCGTGTCGGGCTGCGGCAGCGGGTCGCGCTCGGGCAGGATCGCCAGGACCGGGCAGCGCACCCGCGCCAGGCTCGGACCGAGCGTGTCGCGGTAGCCGAGGAAACGCGACTTGAAGCGCGTCATGCCGTGGTTGCGGCGCTGCATGGCCACCGTGAGGTCGTCGATGCGGGACGGGTCGCCGATCATCATCATCTCGAGATTGCCGCGGTGGATCGCGTTCGCCTCGGCGTCGCTCGCGCCTTCGGGCACCGGCCGCAACGGCGGGCGGTGCCAGCCTCCCGGCGGAAACCCTCCCGGCGCCAGCAGGCCGGCCACGAACACGCGCTCGGGCAGATGCGCCGAGAGCCAAGCCGTCATCACCCCGCCCCATGAGAAACCCGCCACGGCGAAGCGCGCGTCGGCCGGCACGAGGCCGCCGGTGACGGCCGCGAGCAGGTACGCGCCGTAGCCGTCGAGGTCGGCATCGTTCGGCACGTCGAGCGATTCGCCCATGCCCGGCAGGTCCGGCACGACGAGGTGGAAATGCCTGGACAGCGGCTCGATGTTGCGTACCCAGTGCGTCCAGGAGCCGGTGCCGCCATGCAGCAGCAACAGCGTGGGGCCGCTGCCGACGCGCAGCGCCTTCACGCCGGCGACCTCGACCGTCTCGAACTTCAGGTCGGGAAAGAAGGTCTCGGGCCGGATGTCGTGCACGTCTTCGGATGTCAGAGCGTCGCGTCGGTGCCGAGCACGTTGGTGATCTGGCTCGAGAGCACGCCGCCGTTGCCGTGGCACAGCGCCAACTCGGCGCCGGCCACCTGCCGCTGCCCGCCTTCGCCGCGCAGCTGCCGCACCGCCTCGACGAGCGTGAACATGCCGTACATGCCGGGATGCACGCACGAGAGCCCGCCGCCGTTGGTGTTGACCGGCAGCGCGCCGCCGGGTGCGATCGCGCCGCTTGCGACGAACGGGCCGCCCTCGCCCTTGGCGCAGAAACCGAGATCCTCGAGGAACAGGAGGGTGTTGATCGTGAACGCGTCGTACAGCTCGACCACGTCGATGTCGCGCGGGCCCACGCCGGCCATCGCGAAGGCCCGCTGCCCGGAATCGATGGCCGCGGTGCGCGTGAGATCGGCCATCGCGACGATGTTCATGTGCGTCGTCGCCGCCGCGGCGCCGAGCAGGTAGACGGGCTTCTTCGGCAGGTGGCGGGCGCGGTCGGCGCGCGTCATCACGATGGCCGCGCCGCCATCAGTGACGAGGCAGCAGTCGCGTACCGTCAGCGGGCTCGACACCATGCGCGAGGCGAGCACGTCGGCCACCGTGAGCGGGCCGTGCATGAAGGCCTCGGGGTTCAGGTTCGCCCAGGCGCGCGCCGCCACCGCCACGGCCGCCAGCTGCTCGCGCGTGGTGCCGTACTCGTGCATGTGGCGCGACGCGGCGAGCGCGTACGACGTGGCCGGAAAGATCGGCGCGTACGGCGCCTCGTAAGCGAACGGCTTGACGGACGAAATCAGCTTTCCCGAGGCGGTGCGCTGGTTGCTGCCGTAGAAGATCAGTGCGGTGTCGCACAGGCCTTCCTTCAGCGCCATCGCCGCCATCAGCGTGTACGACAGGAAGGTCGAGCCGCCGGTGCGGTTGTTGTCGGTGAATTTCGGCTGGATACCGAGCATCTCGGCGATCAGCAGGCCCGACAGCGGATTCGCATTGCCGGGCAGCGAGCCGAACACCGCATCGACGTGGCGCGTGGTCAGCCCCGCCTCGGCGAGCGCCTTGACGCTGGCCTCGATGGCGATCTCCTCCGAGCTGCGGCCCGGCGCCTCGCCCAGGCCCGCGAGCGCGGCGCCGGCGATCGCGGCGCTGCCGCGGATGCTGCTGCCGCTCATCGCGCGCTCCCTGCGCCGCCGGCAGCGGCATCGACGTCGAATACCACGCACGGCTCGCCGGCCGCGCCGGTCCCCAGACGGGCCTTCACGGCCTGCCCGATGCGGATCGCATCGTTGGCCACACCGTCGACGCGCCCCATCATGCGCGGGCCCTCGGCCAGGTCGACGAGCACCACGTTGTACGGCCCGCCCTTCTCCGCGCTGCGGTTGACGATGCTCACCGCATGCACCACCCCGCGCCCGCTCGGCTCCACCCAGGCCAGCTCGACGCTGCCGCAGTGGCTGCAGGCCAGACGCGGGTAGAACACGTGGCGCTCGCAGGCTGCGCAACGCTGGATGCGGAACTCGCCAGCCGCCAGGCGCTGCGCGAAGACGGCCTCGGGGCCCGGGCCGGTGGTCCAGGCAGCGCGTTCGGGTTCGGTCATGACATCGGCTCCCTTGGTTCAGCCCGGCAGTTCGAGCACGGCCTTGGCCAGGATGTTGCGCTGGATTTCGTTGCTGCCACCGTAGATGCTGGCCGGCCGCGACGAGAAAAAGACGTTGGCCACGTGCAGCGCACCGCCCGGCAGATCGAGCGTCGCATCGGCGACGCCGGCCGCACCGGCGGTCTCGAGCATGAGGTCGGCCACGCGCTGCTGCGCCTCGGTGATCCAGATCTTCAGCATCGACACCTCGGGACCCAGCTCGCGGCCGCGCCGCAGCACCTCGACGCAGCGCACGAACAGCGCCTCCAGGTCGTCGACGTCCAGGCGCAGCTGGTCGTAGCGCGCGCGCCAGGCCGCATCGCCGTCGAGGCCGCCGGCGCGCGCCAACTCGAGCAGCCGCGCCAGCGGCGCGCGCGCGCCACGCGGATTGCCGATCATGATGCGCTCGGAGCCGAGCAGCGACTTGGCCATCGTCCAGCCCTGGTTGAGCCCGCCCACCAGGTTGGCGCGCGGCACGCGCACGTTGTCGAAGAAGGTCTCGCAGAACTCGGCGCCGCCGCCGAGGTTGCGGATGCGCTTGACGGTGATGCCGGGCGAGCGCATGTCGGCCAGCAGGAAGCTGATGCCCTCCTGCTTCTTCGCCTTGGGATCGGTGCGCACGAGCATGAAGATCCAGTCGGCCTCGTGCGCGAACGAGGTCCAGATCTTCTGCCCGTTGACGACGAAGTCGTCGCCGTCGACCACCGCGGTGGTGCGGATGCTGGCGAGGTCCGAACCCGCCGACGGCTCCGAATAGCCCTGGCACCAGCGCACCTCGCCGGAGAGGATGCGCGGCAGGATGTCGCGCCGCTGCGCCTCGGTGCCGTAGCGGATGATCAGCGGCCCGAGCATCACCACCGCCATGTTGGGCGCGATGTTGATGCCGTGGCGGTCGAACTCCGACTGCAGCGCCACCTGCTCGTAGGCGCTCAGGCCCATGCCGCCATGCTCCTTCGGCCAGTTCGGCGCGACATATCCCCTGGCATGCAGCTTGGCGTGCCAGGCGAGCGTCTCGCGCTGGCTCATCCGGCTCGGCGGAAAACGCCATTCGGGCGGGAAGTTGTCGGCGAGCCAGCGGCGCAGCTCGTCGCGGCGGATCGGCGGATCGCCCTGGGCGATGACCTCGGGCGCCGCCGCGTCGCCGCCCGCGACGGCAAGTTCGCCGTAGCGGCGCCGGTGCACCGCCGCACTGCCCAGCCAGGCCGCGCCGAACATCGCCTTCTTCAGGTACAGGCCGATGGCGCATTCGTCGGTGTAGCCGATGCCCCCGTGCAGCTGGATGCAGCCCTTGGTCACTTCCAGCGCGGCGGCAGACGCGCGCGCCTTGGCCTGGCTGGCAGCGGCGGCGAGCCGCTGCGCGTCGCTGCCGTGCGCGTCGGCAGCCGCGGCAGACTGCAACACCACCGAGCGCGTCAGCTCGACCTGGATCAGCAGATCGGCGGCGCGGTGCTGCAGCGCCTGGAAGCTGCCGACCGGCCGCCCGAACTGCTCGCGCACCGAGATGTAGGCCACGCTGGTTTCGAGCGCCTTGGCCATCGTGCCCAGCAACTCGGCCGACGAGGCGATGCGCGCAAGGTCGAGCGCGCGTTCGACGACCGACGCCGCATGCGCTGGCCCCGCGATCACCTGTCCCGCGCCGACCTCGGCATCGTCGAAGTGCAGTTCGCCCCAGAAGCCGCCGTCCACACGCTGCTGCGTGGCGACGGTGAGCCCCGGTTGCCCAGCTTCGACGAGCAGCAGCAGCGGCCCCTGCGGCCCCTGCGCCGCGACGATGAACGCATCGGCGCCCGCCGCCGCGGCGAAGCAGGAGCGGCGTCCGGCGAGCACGAAAGCGCCGTCGCGTGCACCGGCACGAAGCGCCTCTTCGCCCGGGCCAACCCCGCCGCCGGCCAGCGCGATCTGCACCTCGCCGCGCGCGAGCCGCGGCAGCCAGCGCTCGCGCAGCGCCTGCGACTCGCCGTGGAGCAAGGCCCAGGCGGGCAGCAGCGCACCGGCCACCAGCGGCTCGGGTGCGAGTGCGCGACCGAACTGCTCGGCCAGCACCGCCGCTTCCGCCAAGCCGAGACCGCTGCCGCCGAGCGCCTCGGGGATGCAAAGGCCCGTCCAGCCCAGTTCGGCCATGCGGCGCCAGCGCTCACCGTCGTGTCCGGGCAGCCGGCCGCGCCATTCACGCAACCGCTGGCCCTCGCCATCGGTCGCGAAGAAGTCGGCCGCCGCTTCGCGGAGCATGCGTTGGACTTCGCTGGGCTCGTCGAGCCGGGCAGTCAGGTTGATCATCGTGGTCTCGCATCGCAACCCGAGTTGCGCCATGGCACCGGAGCAGCCACGCGCGCCTGACGTGCTCACCACTGGCGCTCGGGGTCGACCTGTGGCAAGCTCCAGTCTACCAAACAAACGTTCGGCCAACAGGAGAAAGGCATGTTCGACGGCAAGGCACTCGGCGGCAAGGTGGCCATCGTCACCGGCGCGGGCCAGGGCATCGGGGCAGCGATCGCACGGGCCTACGCGGCCCAGTCGGCCAAGGTGGCGGTGGTGGACTGGAACCTGGAGACGGCCGAGCAGGTGGCGCAGGCCATCCGCGCCGCCGGCGGTCAGGCCGATGCCTTCAAGTGCGACGTGGCTGACCGGGCCGCGGTGGACGCTATGGTCGTTGCCGTGACGGGCAAGCTCGGGCCGGTGGACGTGCTCGTCAACAACGCCGGCATCACGCGCACCGCGATGCTGCACAAGATGACGTCGCACCAGTGGCAGCAGGTGATCGACGTGCACCTGAGCGGCAGCTTCCACTGCCTGCAGGCGGTGGTCGGCGGCATGATGGAACGCCAGCGCGGCTGGATCATCAACACGATCTCGACCGCGGGCATTCTCGGCACCATCGGACAGATCAACTACGGCTCGGCGAAGGCCGGCCTGATCGGCTTCACCAAGTCGGCAGCACGCGAACTGGCGCGCTACAGCATCGTCGTCAACTGCGTCGCGCCGGGCGCGGCCACGCCGATGACCGAGACCATCCGCACCGATCCGCGCTTCAAGGAAACCTACCTCGCGCGCGTGCCGCTGGGCCGCTGGGCCGAGCCCGACGAGATCGCCCCGGTGTGGGTGTTCCTCGCCTCGGAAGGCGCGAGCTACGTCACCGGCCAACTGATCGGCGCCGACGGCGGCATGTCGATCCACTGACGGCCAGCGGCGCGCGCCGCGTTTCAGACCAGATCGTCGACGCGCCCGCGCCGCATCATCAGCTTCTCGCTGAACTCGAAGACCTGCTCGGCGCGCTGGTTGAACAAGCGCACCCTGCCTTGCATGATGCCGCGCTTGCCGTCCGAGAGATTCTTCTTGCCCTCGACGGTGATCTCGGCGCGCAGCGTATCGCCCGGGCGTACCGGCACCGTGAACTTGAAGTCAGTGAGTTCGAGCGCAGCGATCGTCGCCGGGCCGAGGATCTCCTCCATCATGCCGGCGGCGATCGTCGCGGTGAGCAGCCCCGGGCAGATGCGCCCGCCGAAGCTGGTGTGCTTCTTCGCGAACTCCTCGTTGATGAAGATCGGCAGCTTCAGCCCGGCCAGGCTGGTGAACAGCACGATGTCGGTTTCGGTGACGGTGCGGCCGTAGCTCTTGAACACGTCGCCGGGGTTCAGGTCGTCGAGGGAGCGGTTGGACATGGTGTCTTAACAGTACGGGTTTGGCCCAGGCAAGCAAACTAACGGTTGATAGAATACTCTCAAGTGCCGGCCCCGTGCCAGCCCCCACCATGTTGTTTCTCGATCCCGGCTTTGCCTTGCCCTCGGTCGGATCTGCGACCGCCGATCTGCGCCGCGAGGTGCGCGCCTTCATCGCCGAGGAAGTCCGCAGCGGCGGCTTCGCACCGCGCGTCAATTCCTGGACCGAAGGCCTTGACGGCACCTTCAGCCAACGCCTCGGCGCGCGCGGCTGGATCGGCTACCACTGGCCGCAAGCCTACGGCGGACAGGGCGGCAGCGCCTTCGACACGTTGACGATCAACGAGGAACTGCTTGCCGCCGGCGCACCGGTGGGCGCGCACTGGATCGCGGCACGCCAGAGCGCGCCGCTGCTGCTGCGCTTCGGCAACGAGGCCCAGCGGCGCGAATTCCTGCCCCGAATCGCCTCGGGCACCACGTATTTCGCCATCGGCATGAGCGAGCCCGACGTCGGCTCCGACCTGGCTTCGGTGCGCACCCGTGCCGAGCGCGCAGGCGCCGGCTGGGTGCTCGATGGTCGCAAGGTGTGGACCAGCGGCGCGCACATCGCACACTACGCGATCGTGCTGTGCCGCACCGCGCCGCTGGACCCGAAGGCGCGCCACACCGGCCTGAGCCAGTTCATCGTCGACCTGAAAGCGCCCGGCGTCACGATCCGCCCGATCCGCATGCTCGACGGCAGCCACCACTTCAACGAGGTCGTGTTCGACCGCGTCGAGCTTCCCGCCGCGCGGCTGGTCGGCGAGGCCGGCGAAGGCTGGAAGCAGGTGACCAGCGAGCTGGCCTACGAGCGCAGCGGGCCGGAGCGCTTCCTCAGCACGATGCCGGTCGTCGAGCGCTGCCTGCGTCTCGTGCTCGAGGCGGCACCTTCGGCGGGCGACGTGGCCGCGGGCCGGCTGCTCGCCCGCCTGCTGACGCTGCGCAACATGAGCCTCGGCATCTGGGGCGCGCTCGAATCGGGCGGCTCGCCGGTGATCGAGGCGGCGATGGTCAAGGACCTGGGCACGAACTTCGAGCGCGACTCGCTCGAGATCGTGCGCGAGGCCCTCGTCGCCGACGAACGGCTGGCTGGCGACGCCGCGCTCGCCGCGCTGCTGGCGGGGGCCTTCCCGCTCGCGCCCACCTACAACCTGCGCGGCGGCACGAACGAGGTCCTGCGCAACATGATCGCGAAGCATCTGCAGGCACGATGAGCGATCTCGCCCGCCCCCTGGCCGAAGCGGCCGAACGCCTGTTCGCGGCGAGTTGCACGCCGGCGGTCGTCGCTGCCGCCGACGCCGGGCAGTGGCAGCAAGCGTTCTGGGACGCCGTCGCCGATCTCGGCGCGGGCCAGCTCCTGGTTCCCGAGGCGGCAGGCGGCGCCGGCGGCGACTGGCGCGATGCCGTCGCGCTGCTCGAGCAGGCCGGCGCGTTCGGCGTTCCGCTGCCGGTGGCCGAGTCGGTCCTGTGCGGCTGGCTGCGCCCGCGCGCCGGGCTCGAAGGGCCGGCGCCGGACCCGGTGGCCTTCGCCTTCACGACGGCGAATCTCGAACGCGCCGCTGCGCTGGGCACGCTGAGCCTGGACGAGCTGGATGTTCCGTGGGCGGCGCAGGCCGGCCACATCGTGCTGGTCGGCTGTGCTGCGGATGGCGACGCCTGGATGGCCTGGCTGCCGCGCCCGAGCTGCGAGCTGCAGCCCGCCACCGCGCCGGGCCATGTCGATCCCGCCAGCCGCCTCGTCTGCCGCGACGTGGCGCTGGCGCCGACGGGCGCCGCGTGCGTGCGCCTTCCCGGCGTGCGCGCGGCCGATGTGCGCGCGCGCGCCGCGCTGCTCACCGCCGCCGAGATCGCCGGCGCGCTCGGACGCGTACTCAACCTGTCGCTCGCCTACACCGCCGAGCGCGTGCAGTTCGGCCGCGCGATCGGCCAGTTCCAGGCGGTCCAGCACCAGCTCGCGCAGCTGGCCGAGGAGGCCGCCGCAGCGCGGGTGGCGGTGCAGGCGGCCGCATGCAGCGAGGGCACGGCCTGGTTCACCGCCGCCGCGGCCGTAGCCAAACTGCGCGCCGGCGAAGCGGCGGGTCTAGCCGCTCGCATCGGCCACCAGCTGCACGGCGCCATCGGCGTGACGGCCGAGCACACCCTGCACCGCAGCACGTTGCGCCTGCAGGCCTGGCGGGACGAGCATGGCGCGGAAGCGGCCTGGGCGCGCGCGCTGGTGCAGGACCTGCGCGAACGTGGCTTGCGCTCGGCCTGGCAGGCCGTCGTCGAGTGCAGTTCGAGCTGAAGGATCAAAACCATGAGCGCCCTTCAAGGCATCCGCATCCTCGACCTGACCTCCTACCTGCTCGGCCCCTTCGCCACGCAGCTGCTCGGCGACATGGGCGCCGACATCGTAAAGGTCGAGCCGCCCGAGGGCGACGTCGTGCGCAGCATCGGACCGGCGCCCAGCCCCGGCATGGGCGGCATCTTCCAACAGAACAACCGCAACAAGCGCAGCATCGTGCTCGACCTCAAGCAGCCCGCCGCACGCGACGCGCTGCTGCGCCTGGCCGCGAAGGCCGACGTCTTCGTCTACAACGTGCGGCCGCTGGCGATGGCGCGGCTCGGCCTGGCCTACGAGGCGCTGGCGGCGGTCAACCCTGGCATCGTCTACGTCGGCGCGGTCGGCTTCGGGCAGGACGGCCCCTACGCCGCCAAGCCCGCGCTCGACGACCTGATGCAGGGCATGGCGGCGATCCCGAGCCTGTTCGAACGCGCCGGCGGCGGCGAGCCGCGCTACATCCCGATGGCCATGGCCGACCGCTACACCGGCATCGCGCTGGTGAACGCCGTGCTCGGCGCGCTGGTGCACAAGCTGCGCACGGGCGAAGGCCAGGCAATAGAGGTGCCGATGTTCGAGACGCTCGCGCAAGGCGTGCTCGGCGACCATCTGATGGGTCGTTCCTTCGATCCGCCGCTGGGTCCGCCAGGCTACGCGCGCCACCTGAGCCGCGACCGGCGCCCTTTCCGCACGCTGGACGGCTACCTGTGCGCGTTCCTCATCACCGACCGCCAGTGGCGTTCGGTGCTCGAGCGGATCGGCGAAGCAGAGCGCATGCAGGACCCGCGCTTCGCCAGCCTGCAGGCGCGCACCGACCACTCGGGCGAGGTCTACGCGTGGCTGGACGCGACGTTGCGCACGCGCACCACGGCCGAATGGCTGGACATCCTGTCCGCCGCCGACGTGCCCGCCGGCCCGCTGCACACGCTCGAATCGCTGCTCGACGATCCGCACCTGCATGCGGTGGGCTTCTTCGAACCGCGCAAGCACCCGACGGACGGCACGGTGCTCACGCTGCGCCCGCCCTCGCGCTGGTCGCGCACGCCGTCCGAGGTACGGTGCCTCGCCCCGCACCTGGGAGAGCACAGCGAAGAACTGCTGGCCGAGGTGGGCTACACACGCGAGGAGATCGCGGCGCTGCTCGAAAGCGGCGCCACCACGTCGTCGCCGGCGGCTCGCCCCCGATAGCCATGCACGACGCTAACAGGCCAGCGCCGCGCAAGCTCCTAGACGCCGCGAAAGCGCGGAGCACGCTTTTCCAGCAACGCGGCCACGCCCTCCTTCGCGTCCTCCATCTCGATGGTGCGCGACTGCAGCAGCGCCTCGATCTCGCCGGCCGAGCGCGGGTCCCAGCCGAGCCCGCGGTACAGCGACCGCTTGAGCATGCGCACCGCCACGGGGGCGCAAGCAGCGATCTCGTCGGCCAGGCTGCGCGCGCGCGCGAGCACTTCGCCGGGCTCGACGGCGTGGTTGGCGATGCCCATCTCGGCCGCCTGCGCGCCCGAGAAGATGCGTCCGGTGAACAGCAGCTCGGCGGCACGCGGCACGCCGGCGATGCGCGGCAGCAGATAGCTGATCGCCATCCCGGAGTGCAGCCCCAGGCGCGCGAAGTTGGCGCCGTAGCGCGCTTCGCGATTGGCCACCCGCAGGTCGCACACCAGGCCCAGGCCGAAGCCGCCGCCGATCGCGTGCCCGTTCATCGCCGCGATCACCGGTACGCCGACGTCGAGGATGGTCAGGAACGGACGGTAGATGCCGAACGAGGCCTCGTGCGGCAACTCGTTGCCGCGGTCCAGGATGCTGCTGCGGAAGTCAGCGCCCGAGCAGAAGTTTGCGCCCGTTCCGGTGATGATCACGCAGCGGATCTCGCGGTCCAGCTTGACGCTGTCGATGACCTGCTGAAACGCACCGAGCAGTTCGGGCGCCATCGCGTTTCGCTGCTCAGGGCGGTTCAGGGTGATCTCGCAGACGAGATCGCGGCGGCTGACGAGCACGGCGTCGCTGCTCATGTCTTCTTCCTCGGTAGGTCGGTTGCAAGCTGCCGGGATTCTAGGCACCGAACGCACGTTCGGTGCCGTCCATCAAGCCCCTCGTTCCGGAGGCAAACATGAAGCTCATCGAACTCGCCGCGGCCGGCCTGCTGGCCGCCTGCACCGCCCTCGCCGCGCCGCCTGCGCAGGCCCAGGCCTGGCCCTCCCGGCCGCTGACAATGATCGTTCCGCAAGGTGCGGGCGGAAGCACCGACGCCCTCGCCAGGCTCATCGCGCAGGCGCTCGGCGGGCGGATCGGCCAGACGGTGGTCGTCGACAACAAGGCCGGCGCGGGCGGAGTGCTCGGTGTCAGCGCTGCGGCCAAGGCACCCGCCGACGGCTACACGCTGCTGCTCGGCTCGAACACCACGATGGCAGCGAACACCTTCCTGTACGCCAACCTGCCGTTCGATCCGCTGAAGGACTTCGTCCCGCTCGCGCTGGCCGCCGATGCACCGTTCGCGTTCGTCGTGCCGGCCGCCTCGCCGTTCAAGTCGCTGCGCGATCTCCTGGCCGCAGCCAAGGCCGCGCCCGGCAAGCTGAACTACGGCTCGGGCACCAGCTCCGCCTTGCTGTGCACGGAACTGCTGAAGACGAATGCACAAATCAACCTCGTCAAGGTTCCCTACAAGTCCTCGGCGCAGGGCCTCACCGACTTGATCGGCGGGCTGCTCGACGTCATCTGTGAACCTCTGTCATCCAGCATGCCCAACGTCAAGGCGGGCCGGCTGCGCGCGCTCGCCCAGACCGGCGCGCAGCGGTCGTCCCTGGCACCCGAGCTCGAGACGGTCGCCGAAGCCGGCGCGCCCGGCATGGCCTACTCGGCCTGGCTCGGGTTCTACGCGCCGGCCGGCACGCCGCGCGACATCGCCAGCCGGCTCTCGACCGAGTTGCTCGCGATCGCGCGCGATCCGGCGGTCGCCGAGAAGATCCGCACGATCGGCTTCGACCCGCGGCCCGGCGACGCCGAGGCGCTGGCAGCGCTGCAGCGCGCCGAGCTGACCACGGTCGGCGCCACGGTGAAGGCCGCCGGCATCAAGGCCGAGTGAATCGCGCGGAGGACCCTGCTTGCTCGTCGAAACCCACCTCGGCCGCGTCGCGCCTTCGGAGTGCGACCACCTCGGCCACATGAACGTGCAGTTCTATGTCGCCAAGGTGTCCGACGCCGCCTGGCACGTGATGGCCTCGATCGGCATCACGCCGGCCTTCATCCGCGAGCGACGCCAGGCGCCCGCCGCCGTGCGCCAGGAGATCGCGTACCTGAAGGAACTGCTGGCGGGCGACCTGATCCGCATGGACAGCGGCGTGCTCGAGGCGAGCGAACGCAAGCTGACCTTCTACCACCGGCTCGTCAAGGTCGAGACCGGGCAGGTCGCGATGACGAGCAAGGTGTTCACCGTCAACATGGATCTGGACCAGCGCCGCTCGACGCCGCTGGACACGGCCGTGCTGGCGCGCGCGCTCGAGCGCCGCCTGGCCGAGGAGCCTGCGCGATGAACGAGCGGGTCTGCGTCGTCGGCCGCGGCGCGGTCAACCCCTGGGACTGCGACCAGTGGGGCCACATGAACGTGCAGTTCTACCTGGCCAAGGCAAGCGACGCGCAGGCGCACCTGGCGGCGCGCATCGCGCTCGCGCCGTCGCGGCTGCGTGCGCTGGGCTGCTCGCTGCGCCCGTTCGCCGACCGCGTGCTGTTCCGGCGCGAGCTGCGCGCGGGCGACATCTACGTCGTGAACGGCGGCATCCGCGCGGTCGGCGCAGACGGCACGCTCGACATCGCCAGCCGCATGATCAACCAGGACACCGGCGTCGAGGCGGCAGCCTTCGAGACGCGCCTGCGCCTGGTCGACGCCGGCGGCCATGCCACCCCCTGGCCAGCCGAGGTGCGTGAAGCCGCGCTGGCCCTGGCGGGCGACCTGCCCGGCATCGCGCCGCCGGCACCGATGGCCGTGGCATCGCCCGCGCCGGGCGATGCCGGCGGGCTGCTGCTCACCTGCCGCAGCTCGGTCGAAGCCTGGGAGTGCGATGCCGACGGCGTGGCGCCGCCGCGCGCCCACATCGCCCGCTTCAACGACGCGATCACGCACCTGTTCCGCGCCATGAAGATCGACCGCGGCGCGCTGAAGGCCGGCGGCACCGGCTCGGCGGCGCTCGACTACGACATCACCTACCACCGCCCGGTGCGCGCCGGCCACGCCATCGACGTGCGCAGCGGGGTGCTGGCGGTCGGCGAGAAGGTATTCCACGTCGTTCACCACATCGTGGACGCGGCCGACGCGAAACCGCTGACGACGATCGTCGTGGCGGCGCTGTTCTTCGATCTGAAGGCCCGCAAGTCGATCGCGATACCGGCGGCGATCCGCGCCCAGGCCGAGCACCTGGTCGCGCATGGCTGATCCCGCAACGTTTGCCGCGCCCGCTGCTGCGGTGCCGCGTGCGCTCGAGGGCCTGCGCGTGCTCGACATCTCTCGCGTGCTCGCCGGCCCGCTGTGCGCGCAGATGCTCGCCGACCACGGCGCGTCGGTGATCAAGGTCGAGCCGCCCGACGGTGACGAGTCGCGCCGCTTCGGCCCGCCGCTGGACGAGCGCGGCGAGGTGGCCTACTTCGGCGCGCTCAACCGCGGCAAGCGCTCGATTGCCGTCGACCTCTCGCGGCCGACCGGCCGTGGCCTGCTCGAACGGCTGCTCGTCGGCGCCGACGTGCTGGTCGAGAACTTCCTGCCCGGCACGATGGAGAAGTGGGGGCTGGGCTACGAGAGCACCCTCGCGGCGCGCCATCCGCGGCTCATCTACTGCAGCGTGAGCGGCTTCGGCGCCGACGGCCCGCTCGGCGGGCTGCCCGGCTACGACGCGGTGGCGCAGGCGATCTGCGGCCTGATGAGCACCAACGGCACGCCCGAGTCCGGCCCGCTGAGGCTCGGCGTGCCGGTGGTCGACTACCTGACCGGCTACAACGCGATGGTCGGCGTGCTGCTCGCGCTGGCCGCGCGCGGCACCACCGGCCGCGGCCAGCGCGTCGAGGCCACGCTGTTCGACAGCGGACTGGCGCTGCAGATGCCGCATGCGTCGAACTGGTACTACTCGGGCCGCGTGCCGCAGCGCATGGGCAGCTCGCACCCCAACATCGCGCCGTACGACCGCTACGCGGCCGCTGACGGCGAGCTCTTCCTCGGTGTCGTCAACGACGGCCAGTTTCGGCGCTTCTGCGAGTGCGTCGAGCGCCCGGACCTTGCCGCCGACCCGCGTTTCGCGAACCCTTCCCTGCGCCTGCAGCACCGCGACGCGTTGCGCGCCGAGATCGAGCGCACGCTGGCCGGGCTCTCCGCGGCCCCCCTGTGCGACGCGCTGATGCGCCGCGGCGTGCCGGCCGGGCCGGTGAACGACGTTGCGCAGGCGCTGACGCAGCCACATGCGCTGCACCGCGCGATGGCCGTCGAGGCCGACGGGCACCGGCACCTCGGCGTGCCGGTCAAGCTCGGCGCCACGCCGGGCCGCGTGGCCAGCCTGCCGCCGCGGCTGAGCGAGCACGCCGGAGCGCTGCTCGCGGAGCTGGGCTTCGACGCCGCCGCCGCCGAAGCGCTGTTCAGCGACGGGACCGTCACGCGGCCGTTGCGCGGCGCGTGAAGCTGCGCCGGCGCCGCGCAGCTCAGCGCCCGGGCTTGATGCCGTTCATCAGCTCGCGCAAGCGGCTCTTGTGGTCCTCGGTGAAGAACAGGTAGTTCTGCATGTAGGTCTCGTAGGTGATGCTGGTCTGCAGACCGGCATCCTCGCCGCGGACGATCGCCAGCTTGCTGGCCGCGGCGGCCCGGCGCGGCGTCGCGGCCTTGATCGCCGCGGCGATTTCCAGCGCGGCCGCCAGCAGGCGATCGCCCGGCACCACGTCGACGAACAGCCCGGACGCCTTGCCCTCGGCCGCCTCGACGGTCGCGCCGGTGAGCAGCCAGTGCTTGGCGCGGATCGTGCCGACGATCTTCGGCAGCAGGTACGAGCAGCCCATGTCGCAGGCCGAGGCGCCAAGGCGGCCGAAGGCGAAGAAGTACTTCGCCCGCTCCGACGCGACCGCCACGTCGCAGGCCATCGCCAGCGCCGCGCCGCCGCCCACCGCAGCGCCGTTGACCGCGGCGATGACCGGCAGCTCGAGGTCGCGTATGCGTTGCACCACCTTGTGCAGGCCGCGGATGAAGCGGAACTGGACCTCGGGGTCGATGCCGTCCGGGTGGACCACCTTGCCCAGCTCCGCGCCGGCGCAGAACACGCTGCCGGCGCCGGTAAGCACGACGGCGTGCAGGCTGAGGTCGTCCTCCAGCTCCTGGAGGATGGCCAGGATCTCGTCGGGAAAGCCGAGCCCGAGTGGGTTGCGCTCCTGCGGCCGGTTCAGCGTGACGATGGCCACGCCATCGCGCCGCTCGACGAGGATATAAGGCTGCGCGGCAGGGTAGGTCGGCAACGCCTGTGCTGTCATGGCAAGGTTCTCTCGGTGGGAATGGTTGGACGAGCGGACAGCGGCCACGGCATCGCGCCGCGCCTACTTCAGGCCCGCCTTGAGGGCGTTGAGCACTTCGGTGCCGCCCTTGCCGCGGCGATCGAGGTTCTGCGCCCATTCGGTGGCAACCTCGTGCGACACGGCCTCCAGCGCGGCATGGTCGGCAGGTGAAAGCGGGGTCAGCTTCACGCCAAGCGCCTTCAGCTTGTCGATGTCGCCGCTCTCGTCCTTCTCGACCTGGGCGCAGGTCTTGCGGGTGAGCTCCTCGCCCATCGCCGTCAGATCGTTCTGCAGCTGGGGCGGCAACGACTGGAAGCGTTTCTCGTTGATCACCCAGGTGGCCACGAACGAGCCGAAGTTCTCGCCGACCGTCCCGGTCTTCGACAGCTTGTCGATGTCGTAAGGCGCGAGGCTGTTGAAAGGGAACAGCACACCGTCGATCGTGCCGCGCGAGAGCGATTCGTAGACCTCCGGCGTCGCCATCAGCACCGGCACGGCCTTGATCTTCTTGAGCACCAGCTCCTTGGCCGAGCCCGAGGCGCGGATCTTCATCCCATCGAGATCCTTGAGGCTGGCGAACGGCTTGCGCGTGATGACCTGGTACGGCGGCAGCACGATGGCGAAGATCAGCCGCACGCCGTTGGGCGCGAACTCCTTCTTGTCCAGCAACCCACCCGGCTTGGCGAGGTTGTAGAACGCCAGGGTCGCGGGGCACGAGCCGGTGTACGGCAGCGGCAGCTCGGCCACGACCGACAGCGGCATCTTGTCGGAGACGAAGCCCGGCGCGACATAGGCGAGGTCGATCACGCCCGACTGGGTCAGCTGCAGCAGGTCCTTCGCCTTGCCCAGCTGCTCGGCCGGGTAGTACTCGAACTCGTAGCCCTTGGCCGCCGGGTTGGCCTTCAGGCGTTCCATCATCGGCAGCGTGAAGTACCGGGGCAGGTAATGCCCGACCGGGAACGAGTCGGCGATCTTGATCTTGGTCTGCGCGGCAGCGGGTCCTGCGGCGAGCGCGCACGCGGCGAGCGCGAGAGAAGTGGCGAGCAGTTTCATGGGTCTCCTCCTTTTGGCGGGCGGGGTTGCGATCAAGGCGCCATCTTCGACGGCAGCCACAGGATGATCGAGGGGAACGCCACCATGACGGCAAGGAGCATCAGGTGGCTGAAGACGTGCGGCCAGATGCCGCCGAAGATCTCGGCCAGCGGCCGCTTGGCGTAGCGCGCGACGACGAACACGTTCAACCCGACGGGCGGCGTGACGAGGCCGACTTCGGCGATCACGATCACCACCACGCCGAACCACACGGGGTCGAAGCCGAGCGCCTTCACCAGCGGCAGCACGATGGGCACCGTGAGGATCAGGATCGCGACCTGATCCATCAGGCAGCCGAGCACGAGGTAGCCGAACAGGATGAAGGCCATCACCCACATCCGGTGAACGTGCAGGTCGGCGACCCACTGCACGATGGCCTGGGTGCTCTGCGTGAGGGTGAAGTAGTAGCCGAAGACCTTGGCGCAGACCACGATCATGATGATCATGCAGCTCGCATGCAAGGCGCGCACCAGCGCCTGCGACACGCTCTTGAAGGCTACCTTGCGCTCCTTCAGCGCGATGAGGAAGGCGCCGAAGGCGCCCAGGCCCGAGGCCTCCGTGGGCGTCGCGATGCCGGTGTAGATGACGCCGGTCACCGCCATGAAGAGGAACACCATCGGCCCGACCACCTTCAGCGAGGCGAACTTCTCCTTCAGCGTGTAGCTGCGTCCGCGCGGGGCGCGCTTGGGGTCCATTGTCACCAGCACCCACACGGTGCCCATGATCGTCAGCATGACCAGCAGGCCCGGGATCACGCCGCCGACCAGCAGCGCGCCGATGCTGACGTCGGCGATGATCCCGTACAGGACCAGCGCGATGGAAGGCGGGATCAGCATCGCGAGCGTGCCCGAGATCGCGACGACGCCGCCGGCGAGCTTGGGCTCGTAGCCCTGCTTGAGCATCGCGGGCATGGTGGTGGACGAGAGCGTCGCCGCCGACGCGGTGCTCGAGCCCGAGATCGCGCCGAAACCCGCGCCCGCCAGCGCCGTGGCGATGCCGAGCCCGCCGGGCACGCGGCCGACCCAGGCGGCGGCGCACTTGAACAGGTTGTCCGCGACACCCGAGAGGATCACGAACTCCGCCATCAGGATGAACAGCGGCACCGAGATCAGCTCGTACGATCCCGCGCTCGACAGCGGCGTGGTGGCGAGCACGCCGACGACGGCGTTCCAGCCGCCGACGATGTACAGGCCCAGGCTGCCCGTGACCACCAGCGCGAAGGCGACCGGCATGCCGATGGCGAGCAGCACGATCAGCAGGGCCGTGACGAGCAAGGTGCTCACTCGAGTACCTTCGTGCTTCGCACTGCGGTGCGCGCCCCTTCCGACGGCCGGGCGGAGCTCATGGCGCGCCCTCCGCGCCGGAGATGGGCGGCAACCCGAGCGCCTCGTCGCCGGTGGCCAGCGACAGGAGGTAGCCGATGGCGTTGAGCAGGAGTCGGATTGTGAGCAGGCCGAATCCGAGCGGCAGGAACACGCTCACCGTCCAGGTGGGCACGGCCATGCCGCTGCTGGCGGTCGCGGCGGTCTGCAGGTGGTCGAGGGTCGCGCCCGCGGACATCCAGGCGCAGATCGCGAACGCGGGAACGGCCAGGACCGACGCGACGGATTCGAACGCGTAGCGCGTGCGCCGCCCGACGTGGTTGTGCACGATGTCCACGGCGACGTGCGAATGCGACCGCAGCGTGTGCGACACGGCCAGGAAGAACGAACCGGGCAGCAGGTAGTTCGAGATCACCTCGTAGGACCACTGCAGCGGCGCGTTGAAGAGGTAGCGCATCGAGACGTCCGCGACCACCAGGCACATCAGCGCGAACAGCATCAGGCTGCCCACGGCCACGAGCGCGCCGTCGAGCCCGTCCAGCACGCGGCGCAGCAGGGCGTGGACCCGCCTCACGCGCCGCCCTCGGCCGGGACGATCAGACCGTCCAGCGCCAGCACGCCCTGCCCGTGCGGCAGCACCAGCAGCGGATTGATGTCGATGCTGTCGATCGCCTCGGCGTGCCGGGCTGCGTACACCGACAGCGCGGCGATGGCAGCGGCGAGCGCCTCCACGTCCGCGGCCGGCTGGCCGCGCAGGCCGTCGAGCAGCACGCGGCCCTTGACCTCCTCGATCATCGCGCGCGCCTGGTCGACGCCGAAGGGCGCGACGCGGAAGGCGACGTCCTTGAAAGCCTCGACGAAGACGCCGCCGATGCCGAACATGACGACCGCGCCGAAGACGGGGTCGCGCGCGACGCCGAGCACCGTCTCGACACCCTCGCCAGCCATCTGCGCGACGACGACGCCATCGATCCGCGCCTGCGGGGCCCTGCTGCGCGCACGCTCGAGCAAGGTCGCGAATGCCGCGCGCACCTGCGCTTCGTCGCGCAGGCCGACGATGACGCCGCCGATCTCGCTCTTGTGGGCGATGTCGGCCGAGGCGATCTTCAGCACCACCGGCCAGCCCAGTTCGGCCGCCGCGCGCACGGTGGAATCGGCGTCGCCGGCCAGGCGCTCGCGCACCACCGGAATGCCGGCGCTGGCGAGCACGGCCTTGGCGTGCACCTCGTTGGCGGCATGCGTCGGCGGCGGCAGCGCGCCGGCGGGCAGCGGCGGCGGCGCGTCCGCTGCCGCGGCGGCGGCCCTCAGCCCGTAATGGACGAGCGCCGCGGCCGCGCGCACCGCGCGCGTCGGCTCGTCGAACAGGATCACGCCGGCCGCCTCGTAGAGCTTGCGCACTTCGGGCGAGGCCAGCGACGACATGATCACCGTGCGGTCGGGGAAGCGCTGCAGCACGGACTGCAGCTGCCCGAGCAGCGCGCGGCTCAGCTCCAGCACCTGGCCGACGCTCGACAGGAAGGCCACGATGGTGTCGTAGCCGCCCTCCTCGAGCATGAGCTGGAAATTGCGCTCGAACAGCGAGAGGTCGTTGACGAGCTGCGCTGTCATGTCCACCGGGTTGCGCGGCCCGCAGAAGGGCAGCAGCTCCTTCAGTCGGCGCTGCGCCTCCTCGGGCATCGGCGCGACGTCGAGGCCCGCCTCGTCGGCCACGTCGGCCATGAGGGCGCCCACGCCGCCCGACACCGTGAGCAGGCCGACGCGGCGGCCGCGCGGCAGCGGCATATTCGACGACGCCGCGTAGGCGATGTCGAACAGCTCGTCGATGCTGCGCGCGCGCAGCACGCCGAACTGGCGGAACACGCCGTCGTAGACCTGGTCGGAGCCGGCCAGCGAGGCCGTGTGCGAAGCGGCCGCCTGCGCGCCCGCTTCGGAGCGCCCGACCTTCATCACGACCACGCGCTTGCCGCGCGTGCGCGCCAGTTCCAGCGCATCGAACAGGCGCTGCCGGTCGTTGGCGGCTTCGAGGTAGCCGACGATCACCTGCGTGGCGTCGTCCTGCGCGAAGTGTTCGACGCAGTCGGCGAAGTCGACGTCGCTCTGGTTGCCGGTTGTCACCCACAGGTTGAGCCCAAGGCCGCGCTGGCGGATCAGCGACAGGCAGTAGCCGCCGAACGCGCCGCTCTGGCTGACCAGGCTGATGCGCCCAGGCAGGAGGCCGAAGCCGGCGGCGCTGGGCGTGAAGGTGCCCAGCAGGCGGCGCCGCACGTTGATCAGCCCCATGCAGTTGGGGCCGACCACCCGCATGCCGGTGCGCCGCGCCAGCGATGTGATCGCCTGCTGCATGGCGATGCCAGCGCCGCCGACCTCGGCGAAGCCGGAGCTGAGCACGACCGCGCCCCGCACGCCGCTGGCCGCGCAGTCCTCCAGCGCCGCCAGCACGCCGGGCGCCGGCACGGCGATGATCGCCAGGTCGACCGACCCGGGCACCGAGGCGACGTTCGCGAAGGCCGGCAGGTCCTGGATGCGGTCCGACTTCGGGTTGATCGGGTACAGCGGCCCGTCAAAGCCGCTGGCCTTCAGGAAGTCGAGCGGCCGCCCGCCGATCTTGGTGGGATCCGACGACGCGCCGTACACCGCGATCGCCCGCGGCTCGAACAGCGGGCCGAGAGAGGGTCGCGCACCAGACGCGGTCGGCGAGGAAGTTGCATCGGACACCTTTGCTCACTCCTCGGGCTTGTAGTTCGTTTCCCGGACGATGCGCCGCCATTTCGCGAGGTCGGCGTCGATGGTTGCCGCCAGTTGCGCGGGCGAGCTGCCGATCGGCTCGTAGTTGAGCGCCGCCAGGCGCTCACGCACGTCGGGCAGTGCCACGATGCGAGCCACCTCGGTCGACAGGCGCGTCACGATCTCCGCCGGCGTGCCGGCAGGCGCCAGCATGGCGACCCAGGAGTCCAGGGTGATCCCCTTGATGCCCGTCTCCTCGAGCGTGGGCACGTCGGGCAGCAGCGGCGAACGCTTGGGCAGCAGCACCGCCAGCGGCCGGAGCTTGCCCGACTTGATGTGAGCCATGCCGACGAAGGGATCGACCACCGCGTCGACCTCGCCCCCGACGACGGCCGCCAGCTGCGGCCCGGTGCCCTTGTACGGCACCATCGTGATGTCGGCCTTCAGCTCCGCCTTCAGCTGCTCGCCGATCAGGCGCAGCAGCGCCGTGCCGGCGCCGTAGCTGAAGCGCCCGGGACGCGACCGCGCCTCGGCGGCGAACTCCTGCATCGTGCGCGCCGGCAGCGCGGCGTTGACGACGAACACGCCGCCCGGGTTGGCGACGAGCGAGATCGGCGCGAAGTCCTTGACCGGATCGTAGGCCGCCTTGTAGAGGATCGTGGTCAGCGTCTGCGCGCTGGCCACGGTCATCAGCAGCGTGTAGCCGTCGGGTGCGGCCTTGGCGACCGCGTCGGTGCCGATGAGGCCGTTGGCGCCGGGCTTGGGGTCGATGATGACGGTCTGCTTGAGCGATTCCGACAGCTTGCCCGCCACCAGTCTCGCCACCACGTCGGTGGTGCCGCCGGCGCCGAAGGGCACGATGATGCGCACGGGCTTGGACGGATAGGGCTCCGCAGCGGATGCCCAGGGTGCGGCGACGAACGCCGCGGCCACGGCGGCGACGCGCAGGGCCCGCAGGACAAGGGTGTGATTCATGAGTGTTCTTCCTTTCTTCCTTGGTTTCGAGGGGGCGGCAGGTCACCCACGCCGCTGGTCGAACGCCCGCCCATAGACCATCGAGGCGATGGTGTTGCGCAGGATCTCGGTGGTGCCGCCGCCGAGCGCGAAGCCGCGCGAGTCGCGCACCATGCGCTCGAGCGGCAGCGCGCGCGTGAACCCGGCGTGGCCGTGCATCTGCAGCGCCTCGTTGGTGACGCGGTGGACCATCTCGTTGGCGTAGAGCTTGGCCATCGCCGCCTCGAGCGGATCGGGGAAACCGTCGACCAGATTCGTCGCGGCCCGGTAGATCATCAGCCGCGCGGCGTGGATCTGCACCGCCATGTCGGCGATCTTCCACTGCAGGCCCTGGAACTCGCAGATCGGGCGGCCGAACTGCTCGCGCTGCTGCGAATACGCCTTCGCCGCCTCGTAGGCCGCCTGCGCCACGCCCAGGCACATCGCCGCGTTGCCGACGCGCTCCGGGCCGAACGAGCTCATCAGGCGCTTGAAGCTGCGCGTGGACTCCGGATCGCCCGGCATGATGACGTTCTCGCGCGGCACGCGGCAGCGGTCGAAGTGGAGCTCGACCTCGGGCATGCCGCGCCCGCCCATCTTGGGTTCGGGGTGGCCGACTTCGAAGCCGGGCGTGCCGCGATCGACCACCAGCGCGCCGATGCCCTTGGGCCCCTGCGTCTTGCCCCAGCGCGCGAACACGAAGATGTGAGTGGCGAGGTGGCCGCCGGTGCAGTAGGCCTTCTGGCCGTGCAGCACCACGTGGTCGCCGTCGGGTGTGGCCGAGGTCACCATGTCGGTCATCGCAGAGCCGGCGCCCGGCTCGCTGATGCCGATCGCGAAGTTGTGCTCGCCGCTGACGCAGCCGGGCAACCAGCGCCGCTTCTGCTCGTCGCTGGCCATGATCGCGATCGCGCGCGACGGCCCGTTGAGCGCGAGCTGCGCCACCAGCGCCGTGTTGAAGCACACCCGCGCCACTTCTTCCAGCAGGATCGTGCCCTGGATGATCGGCGCGCCGGAGCCGCCGTAGGCCTCGGGAATCACCATCCCTAGGTAGCCGAGCCGGGCGAGCAGGTCGCGGTTCTCGGCCGGGAACTCCTCCTTGTCGTCCCAGTGCGCGGCCTTGGCGGCAAAGGCGCGTTCGGCCGTCTTGCGGATCTCCTGGCGGAACGATTCGAGGTCGGGATCGAGCTGGAACATGAGGGGCGTCCGGTGGGGCCGGTCAATGGCCGACGAAGTTGGGCTTGCGCTTTTCGAGGAAGGCGGCCACGCCTTCTTTTCGGTCGTCGCTCTGCAGCACGAGGTTCTGCACATGCGACTCGAGGTCGAGGAAGGCCTCGAGGCTCGGCTGCATCGCGCCGCGGAACAGGCGTTTGCCGCTGGCCAGCGCGAAGGTGGCCGACTCGGCCAGTTCCTGCGCGAGCGCCAGCGCGCGCGCGTCGAGCTGGTCGTCGGGCAGCACCTCGTTGACCATGCCGAGCTGCAGGCCCTCGGCGGCCGGCACCGTGCGCGCGCTCATCATCAGCTCGCGGGCGCGCAGAACGCCGATGTACTGGGTGAGGAAGTAGGCCGCGGCGCCGTCCGGGGCCAGGCCGATCTTCTTGAACACGAGGCTGAAGCTCGCGTTCTCGGAGGCCAGGATCAGGTCGCAGGCCAGCGCCAGACTCCAGCCCACGCCGACGGTGGCGCCGCGCACGGCGGCGATCACCGGCTTGTCCAGGTTGGCCAGCCCGGCGATCACGCGGTGCGCGCGCTGGATGCGCTGGCGCCCGGCCAGCACGTCCAGTCCCTTCATCGTGCCGACGTCGGCGCCGGCGCAGAAAGCCCGCCCCTGGCCGCGCAGCAGCACGGCGCGCACGCCGCGGTCCTTCTGCAGCGCCACCGTCGCGTCGGCGAGCTGCTCCATCATCTCGGGTGTGAGCGCGTTCAAGCGGTCCGGGCGCGACAGCACCAGGTGCGCGACAGCACCGTCACGTTCGATTCGTATGGTCATTTCGAGAGACTCCAGTCGTATGAACGGGGCGGCGTCACTGCATCAGCCTGGGCATCCAGAGTGCAATGTCGGGAAACGCCAGCAGCAGCGCCAGCAGCGCGCAGATCGGCAGCATGAATAGCAGCGCGCCGCGGTAGATGTCTCCCATGCTCAGGCGTGGGTTCACGCCCTTGAGCACGAAGCAGCCCATGCCGACCGGCGGGCTGAGGAGCGCCATCTCGATCATCACGACGACCATCACGCCGAACCAGATGAGATCGAAGCCCAGCGCCTTGACCGTGGGCAGCAGGATCGGGACGGTGATGACGACCATGGCCATTGCGTCCATGATGGCGCCGAGCACCAGATAGAGCAGCAGGATCAGCAGCATGATCGCCAGAGGGGTCCAGCCGAGGCCACCGATGAATTCGGCGAGGTTGGCCGGCAGCCGCGTGATCGCCAGGAAGTAGTTGAGGATGAACGCACCGAGGATGATGGCGAACAGGAATGCCGTCACCTTTGCCGTGTTGCCCAGGCTCAGCAGCAGGTTGGCTCGTGTGAGGCGCCGGCGCACCAGCGCCACCAGGAACGCGCCGACGGCACCCACGGCCGCGGCCTCGGTCGGGCTGAACAGGCCGACGTACATGCCGCCGATCACGACGATGAACAGCACCGCGATCCACAGGATCGAACGCAGCGCGACGAAGCGCGCGCGCCACGATGCGCGCGTCATTGCCGGCCCCGCGGACGGGCGGATCACCACGACCGTGTAGACCGTCACCATGTACAGCAGCGTGAGGACGATCCCGGGCAAAATGCCGGCGATCAGCAGACGGCCGATCGATTCCTCGGTCAGCATGCCGTAGATGATGAAGGCCGTGCTCGGCGGAATGAGGATGCCCAACGTGCCGCCGGCGACGACCGCGCCCGAGCCGAGCGCGTCGGAGTAGCCGGCGCGCCGCATTTCCTGCGACGCGACGATGCCTATCGCTGCCGTCGAGGCGACGCTCGAGCCGGATGCCGCGGCGAAGATCGCCGACGCGCCGACGGTCGCCAGCGCCAGCCCGCCCTTGAGCGCGCCCAGCCAGTTGCGGAACACGTCGAACAGCTCGCTGCTGATGCCGGAGACGAAGATCAGTTCGCTCATCAGCACGAACATCGGGATGGTCGACAGCGTGTAGTGCGCGCTGTGCGACCAGACCACGGTGTCCAGCACCGTACTCATCGGCTCCCAGCCGCGCAGGTACCACGCCCCGACGATGCCCGGCAGCGCCATCGCCACGGCGATCGGCACGCGGGCGAACATGAGCACGAACATGCAAGCCAGCCCGATCAGACCGACGGACTCGACCGAAATGTTCATGTGCCGTCCTGTTGCAACGAGTGGTCGCCGCCATGGCCGGCCGCGCGGGGGCCGAACAGGGCCTGCAGCCCCCACAGCCAGAACCCGAGCCCGACGAGCGCCTTGAACGGGTACAGAGGGATCGACAGGAAGTCGGTGGACATCGGGCTCTGTGTTGCGTACTCCCAGGCGCTGCGCAGGTTGGCCCAGCCGACGACGAGGCACGTGGCGGCGACGAGGACCGCGGCCAGCACGTCGCAGCCGGTCTGCCAGTGCGGCGGCAGGCGATCGACGACGAGGCCGATCGAGATATGTCCTCGTGCCTTGTGCGTCGGCGCGAGGCCGAGCATCACGACCGCGACCATCATCAGCTCGACCAGCTCGTGCTCGCCGCCGAGCGGCGTGCCGGCCGCGCGCATCGCCACCGACGCCGTGATCAGCAGCGCCATCGCCGCGATGGTGACCACGGCTCCCCAGCGGAAGAGCTCCGATCCGCCGGCGATCCAGTTTTTCAACGCACGCATCCCGCTTCGCCTCAGAACGGCGGCGTCAACCCGTTCCTTTTCAGGATGGCCTTGAAGTCGGCCATCATCGCGTCGCCCGGATAGCCGCGCTTGTTGGCCTCCTTGACCCACGCGCCCCATTCGGGCTCGGTGCGCGCGACGAACTTGACCTTCTCCTGCGGAGAGAGCGTGATGACCTCGCCTTTGCCGCTCGCCTTGAACGCCTGGCTCATCTTCTCGAGCGCCTCGTTGGAACCCTTCTCGTAGTTTTCGGCGACCATCTTCGCGAGCGCCGGGTTGAGTTCGCCGTCGAACATCTTCTTCAGGTCGTCGGGCAGCTTTTCGTAGAAGGCCTTGTTCATGATCAGGCCGCCGACGATGATCGGCGCCTCCACCTTGATGACATAGGGCGCCGGCTCGTAGTACTTCCAGCCCAAGGCGCCCGTGGGTGAGTACTGCATGACGTCGATCGTGCCGCGCTCGAGCGCGGTGTAGGCCTCCTCGGGCTGCATCGGCACCGGCACGGCGCCCCAGTCCCTGGCGATCTGCACCCACGCCTTGCCGGCGGCGCGCATCTTCTTGCCCTTCAAGTCGTCGAGCGTGCGGATCGGCTTGGTGCTGAACATCACGTAGGCGTCGGAGACGAACACCCCCATGTTCCTGACCTTCAGCTCGTCGAAGACATCGCGGGCGTGCTTGTCGAGGAACTCGTTCATCACCTTGGTCCCGATGGTCGGCCCCGGCAACGCGAACGGCAGCTCACCGATCAAGAGCTTGAACAGCGGCGTGTCGTAGTAGTAGGCATCGACGAGCAGGCCGACGTGATAGACGCCGCCCCTCACGTCGTTGAGCACGGCGCGCGAGCCGCCAAGCACGCCACCATGATGCAGGTTGACCTTGACGCGACCGCCCGTCTTCTGCTCGACCATCGCCTTCCACGGCTCGAACGAGTTCTTCGACTGCGGCGACGTGCTGGCGAGCCAGTTGCCGAACTCGAGCTGGATGGGATCGGCGCCCCGCGCGGCGGGCGCGGCGCCGATCAGCATCGTAGCCGCGAGGGCCGCGAAGCGTCGTCTCGTCTGCCGGGTCATCGTCGTCTCCTGGGTGGTGGCGTCCGCACTTGCCGGACGCCGGGTGAAGGCCGCGCTAGTGCCCGTCGCGGCCGGAAAAAATGTGGTTCGCGATCGCGTTCTTCTGCGTCTGCGTGGTGCCGCCGGTGAGCGTGAGCATGCGCACGTCGCGCACCATGCGCTCCAGCGGCAGCGAGCCGAAGTAGCCGTAGCCGCCGAACATCTGCTGGCACTGCAGCGTCACGCGCTGCGCCATCTCGGTGGCGAAGACCTTGGCGATCGAGCACAGCGCCGGGTCGGGCTTGCCGGAGTCGATCAGCGCGAGCGCCTTGTAGCAGAGGCAGCGCGCCGCCTCGATCTCGATCAGCGCGTCGGCCATCATCCAGCGCAGGCCCTGCATCTGCGCGAGCTTCTGGCCGAACTGCTCGCGCACCGTCATGTACTCGCGCGCGAGGTCGAACGCTCCCTCGGCCACGCCGAGCGCCATCACGCCCATGCCGACGCGGGTGCCGTTGTACAGCGTGAGCGGCTTGACGAAGCCGGCCGTCGTCGCCGGGTCGCCCGCGGTGACGATGTTGGCGGCCGGCACGCGCACGTTGTCGAAGAACAGCTCGTTCTCGGCGGCGCCGCGCACGCCCATCTTGCCTTCGAGCTTGCGCACCGTGAGGCCCGGCCGGTCGCGCTCGACGACGATCGTTCCGATGCCGCGCGCCCCGTTCGACGGCCCGAAGCGCGCGTACACCAGGTGCATGTCCGCGCGATCGCCGAACGTGGTGAATATCTTGCTGCCGTTGATCAGTACCTCGTCGCCGTCGCGCACCGCGGCGGTCCGGATCGCGGCACCGTCCGAGCCGGCCTGCGGCTCGGTCCAGGCGATGCTGCACTCGAGCTCGCCGCTGACGAAGCGCGGCAGCAGGCGCTGCTTCATCTCGGCCGAGCCGTGGTTGGCGATGATGCGCGGCGAGACGTTCTGGTCGTGCACGATCATCGCCGTCAGCAGGTCGACCTTGGCCAGTTCCTCGATCACGAGGTAGGTGTCGACGAGGCCGGCGCCGCTGCCGCCGTACTCGCGGTCCATGCTCAGGCCGAGGTAGCCCAGCTCGGCCAGCCGATGCTTGTTCTCCTCGGGGAAGCGTTCCTCGCGGTCCCAGCGCGCAGCGCGGTCGCGGAACTCGCTCTGCGCGAGCTTGCGCGCGGCGTCGCGCAGCTGGCGCTGCTCGTCGGTCAGTTCGAAGTCCACGCGGCCCCCTTCACTTGGTCTTCAGCCCCATCAGGCCGGCGATCAGGTTGCGCTGCATCTGCGAGGTGCCCGCGGTGATGGTGGTGGCGCGCGCATCGCGGTAGTGGCGCTGCATGTCGAACTCCATGATGTAGCCGTAGCCGCCCATGATCTGCATGCCCTGGTTGGCGATGTTGGCGTAGGCCTCGGAGCCGAACAGCTTGGCCTGCGAGATCGCCATCAGCGCGTCCTCGCCGCGTTCGAGCTGCCAGGCCGCGCGCCACAGCAGCGCGCGGCTCGCCTCCACCGCGGTCCGCATGTCGGCCAGCATGTGGGCGATCGACTGGAAGGTCCCGATCGGCTTGCCGAACTGCCTGCGCTCCTTGGCGTAGGCCAGCGCCAGATCGACCGCGGACTGCGCCGCGCCGACGTAGCCCGCCGCGGTCGTCAGCCGCTCGAGCTGCAGGCCCGAGAGCATGTAGCTCCAGCCCTTGTGCGCCTCGCCGACCAGCCGGTCGGCCGGCACGCGCACGTCGTCGAAGAAGATCTCGTAGGTGCCGAGCGCGCGCCGGCCCAGCGTGTCGAGCTTGCGCAGGGTGATGCCCGGCGTGTCCTTGTCGACCAGCAGCAGCGAGAGCGCCTCCTGGTGCGGGCCCTCGGGGCGGGTGCGCGCATACAGGTTGATCACGTTGCGATCGGCGCCTGCGCCGGTGGAGAACACCTTCTGCCCGTTGACGACCCAGTGGTCGCCGTCGAGGCGGGCGCTGGTGCGCATCGCGCCGGCGTCCGAGCCCGCGCCGGGCTCGGTCATCGAAATCGACATCTTGATTCGGCCGTCCAGCAGCCGCGGCAGCCAGTGCCGGCGCTGCGCCTCGGTGCCGTTGTGGAGGATGTTCAAGCCGTTGAAGACGCAGGTGCCGTAGGCGCCGAGGAAGTCGTAGCTCTTGCGCCCGAGTTCCTCGGCGATGATCGCGAAGTCGATGGCGCCGCCGCCCAGCCCGCCGACCGATTCCGGGAACGGCATGCGCAGGAGGCCCAGCTCGACGAAGGCCTCGTACAGCTCGGTCGGGTAGCGCGGCTCCTGGTCGCAGCGGCGCACGTACTCCGGCGTGGCGATGCGGTCGAGCATGGTGCGCACGCTGTCGCGCAGCAGGTTCTGCTCTTCGGTGAACGAAAAATCGATCGGCACGGCAATCCTTCGGTGTCGCCGCTCAGTGCGGCACGAACGGCGGCAGCCCGGTGCCGGCGGTGAGCCCGCCATCGGCCACCAGCGCCGCGCCGGTGATGAACGAGGCCTCGTCGGAGGCCAGGAAGGCGATCGCCGCGGCGATCTCGTCGGCGCTGCCCATGCGCTTGAGCGGATGCACGGCCGCCATCGCGCGCCGCACCTCGTCGGCGCGATCGCCGGCCAGCACCTGCGTCACGCGGGTGTCGATGCCGCCCGGGCAGATGCAGTTGACGCGGATGTTCTGGGCCGCGCACTCCAGCGCCGCGGCCCGCGTCAGGTTGATGACGCCGGCCTTGGCCGCGTTGTAGGCCGCCATGCCGATGTCGCCGGCGGTACCCGAGACCGACGCGGTGTTCACCACCACGCCGCCGCCCCTGCGGCGCATCGGCGGCAGGCCGTACTTGAGGCCCAGGAACACGCTCGTCAGCGTCACCGCGACGGTGCGGTTCCACGACGCGAGCGTCGTGTCGCAGATCAGCGCGGGCTCGCCGTAGCCGGCGTTGTTGACGAGCACGTCGAGGCGGCCCCAGCGCGACAGCGCAAGTTCGACCGTCGCCTCGACGGCGGCCGGTTCGGCCGCGTCCATCTTGAGCCAGGCGAGCCGGTCGGCGGGCGCGCCGATGGCCTCGGCGATGGCCCGCGCGCGGGTGGCGCTGAGGTCCGCGACGATCACGCGCGCGCCTTCGGTCGCGAGCCGCCGCGCCGTCGCCGCGCCGATCCCCGAGCCGGCTGCGGTGACGATCGCGACCCGGTCTTCGAAACGGCGAGCAGCGGCGGCCACGTTCAATCGGCCTCGACGGCGCCCTTGGGCAGGAAGGTGATCGTCTCGGTGAAGTCGACCAGCACCTCGCCGTTCTGGTTGACGACGCGGTGGCGCAGGTCCATCAGCGTGTAGCCGCGCGACGTGGGCGGGCGCAGCCACGCCTCGCCCTCGACGTGGATCGTGTCGTTCGGGAACAGCGCGCCCTTCACGCGCGCCTGCACGCCGGTCATGCCGCCGAAGGGTCCGTGCTCGGTGCCCTCGAGCACCTTGTCGATCACGCCGGTGACGGTCGGCGCGAGCAGTCCCATGCCGACCGAGATGATCATCGGCCCGGGCGCGAAGCGGTTGCGGTGCCTGCCCGACATGTTGGCCTTGATGTACTCCATGTCGATGAAGAAGGGCTCGTGCAGGCCGACCACGTTGACGAAGGTGACGATGTCGGCCTCAGTGATCGTGCGGTTGTGCGTCTTGAAGGGCACGACGCGCGCGCCGGCAGGGGCTTCGGTGCTCATGGGCTGTGACTCCGTTGGGTGGGACTGCGCGCCGGCCGCGCTCACTGCGCGCCGGGTTTCAGGCATTCGGGCATCCGGGCCAGCGGGAAACCCTCGTAGGGCTGGTTGCGGCTGTGTTCCTCGAGCTTCCAGGTCTGGCGCGCGTTGGGCACGCCGCCGTCGACGCGGATGAACGATCCGGTGATGTAGGCCGCGCCCTCGGACAGCAGGTAGACCACCGCCGACGAAACCTCGGCCTCGGTGCCGTAGCGCTGCAGCGGCGAGGTCTTCATCAGGCTGCGGAACTTGGCCTTCATCTCCGGGCCGTAGGTGTCGAAGCCGCTGCTGGCGACGAAACCCGGCGCGACCGCGTTCACGCGCACGCCCGCGTGGCCCCATTCGCAGGCCGCCGTCTCGGTGAACGACAACATGCCGGCGCGCGCGGCGCCGCTGTGCGCCATGCCGGGCATGCCCATCCACATGTCGGCGATGATGTTGACGATCGCGCCGCCGCGGCCTTCCATCCACTGCGTGTAGGCCTCGCGCGAAACCAGGAAGCCGCCGTGCAGGTTGTTGCGCACGACAGCGTCCCAGCCCTTGAGCGTGATGTCGCGCGCCGGCTGCGGGTACTGGCCGCCGGCGTTGTTGACGAGGCCGTCGATGCGGCCGTGCGCGGCCAGCACGTCGGCGATCATCTGCTTCACGCCGGCTTCGTCGCGGATGTCGCACGAGTGGAGGCTGAGCTTGCAGTCCGGCGCGGCCTGTGCGATCTCGGCCCGCACGGCCTCGAGCTTTTCGAGCTTGCGGCCCACCAGCGCGAGCGTCGCGCCCAGGCTCGCCAGCTCGTGCGCGATGCAGCGGCCGATGCCGCTGCCGCCACCGGTGACGATGACGGTCTGGCCGGCAAACAGTCCAGAGCGGTAGATGGAGCGATACGCAGGGGTGGTCATGGCTGGGCTGTGATGTCAGTCAGTGGTTTGAGCATGAAGTTGCCATGCCCGATGGCGATGGGTTTGTCGGGGCCGGACTGCCAGGCCTCAACGCGGAGGTGGGCGACACGCTGCCCCTGCTTGACCATGAAGACGTTGGCGTAGGTGTCTTCGGGCCGGCCGGAACGCAGGTACGCGAAGTTGAAGTTGATCGTCTTGGGCAGATCCGCGCTTTCCATGTGCAATAGCAGGTAGAACATGCCGGCGCACTCGATGAAGCCGCCGATCGCGCCACCGTGCAGCGCGGGCAATACCGGGTTGCCGATCAGCTTGCGATCGAAAGGCAGGCAGGCAGTGAACTGGTCGCCCTTGATGTCCAGCCGCATGTCCAGAAACTTCGCATAAGGCACCAGTTCGATCAGCGGAGCCCAGTCGCGCGTATCGCGCGCCGATCGGATCAGTTCGGTCAGGTTCATGGCTTCAGACCCTCCAGGGCTTTGACCGCCGCCTCGAGCGACATGGCGGGCCCGCCGGTGAACATGAAGATTGCCGCCGACGTGGCGATCGGATCCTCGGCGCTGTCGTGGTAGGCGGCGCCACGCACGAACGCCAGTTCGTGGCCGAGCTTGTAGCAAACGGCGCCGCCGAGAATGTCGCGGCCCGGCGTGGCGGGCTTGAGATAGTCGATGCGCAGGTCCAGAGTGGCCATCGCGCGCAGCTTGTTCATGCGCACGAAGATGGCCAGGCCGTAGCAGCTGTCCAGCAACGCCGTGATCACGCCCCCGTGGACCACGCCGGTCTCCGGGTTGCCGATCATGCGCGGATCGGAGGGGGCCCTGATCACGCACCAGTCGGGCCGGACAGAGTGCGGGCGCAGCCCCAGTTCGCGGCTGTAGGCCGAAATCACCGTGATCTGTTGCCACTTCCGTACCAGTGAATCGTCCGCTTGGCCCGGATCCGACATGCGGTTCTCCACTTTTCGAGAATGGGCGGGTTCCGACAAGAGCGTCACCCGACCCGGGTTTCATCAATCTCGGCGCGAGGCCGTCTGGCCCCGCGGCCGATCACATCCTCTTGGCGATCTCCTCGAGCATCACCTCGGTCGCGCCGCCGCCGATGGCCTCGACGCGGGCGTCGCGCACCATGCGCTCGATCGCTGACTCGCGCATGTAGCCGAAGCCGCCGTGGAACTGCTGGCAGTCGTAGAGCACGTCGTTGACCAGCTCGCCGCACAGCGCCTTGACCATCGAGACCTCCTTGACGCAGTCCTTGCCCTGCGCGTCGAGCCAGGCGGCGTGGTAGACGAGCGCGCGACCGGCCTCCACCTGCGCTGCGCGCATCGCCAGGCGCTGGCGGATCGCCTGCTTGTCCCAGAGCGTCGCGCCGAAGGCCTTGCGGTCGCGCACGTAGGCCACCGTCAGCTCGATCGCGCGCGCCGCCTCGCCCATCGCGGCGGCGCCGATCACCATGCGCTCGTTCTGGAAGTTGCGCATGATCTGGTAGAAGCCCTTGTTCTCCTGCCCGAGCAGGTGGCCCGCCGGCACGCGGCAGTTCTCGAACACCAGCTCTGCGGTGTCGCTGCACAGCCAGCCGCTCTTCTTCAGCGCGCGCCCGACGTGAAACCCCGGCGTGCCCTTCTCGACGACGAAGATCGAGATACCGCGCGAGCCCTTCGCGTTCGGGTCGGTCTTGGCGCCGACGAAATAGACGTTGGCGTGCACGCCGTTCGTGATGAACATCTTGCTGCCGTTGATCACCCAGTGGTCGCCGTCGCGAACCGCACGGGTGCGAATGCCAGCCACGTCGGAGCCAGCGTCGGGCTCGGTCACCGCCACCGCGCAGACCTGTTCGCCGCGGTTGATCGGTGGGAGCCAGCGCTGCAGCTGCTCCGGGTTGCCGAAGTTGGCCAGGTGCGGCGAGGCCATGTCGGTGTGCACCGTGACCGTGACCGCGAACCCGCCGAAGGTGGTGCGGCCGAGTTCCTCGGCGAGGATCGCGCTGTACACCGTGTCGAGTTCGGCGCCGCCGTACTTCTCGGGATAGCGGATGCCGAGGTAGCCGAGGCCGCCCAGCTGGCGCAGCACCTCGCGCGGCACCAGGCCGGCCTCCTCCCAGGCATTGGCCTTCGGCACCACCTCCTGCTCGAGGAAGCGGCGCAGGTTGCCGCGGAACTGGCGGTGTTCGTCACTGAAGTAGATCGGTTCGTTCATGTCGTCGTCTCGAGCTCGATCGTGACCAGCACGTCGCCGCCGCGCACCGAGTCGCCGACGCGGCAGTGCAACTCGGTCACGGTGCCGTCCGCAGATGCGGCGAGCGTGTGCATCATCTTCATCGCCTCCATCATCACCAGCGTGCCGCCTGCGCGCACGCGCGCGCCGACGCTGGTGGAAACCGCGGTCACGAGGCCTGGCATCGGCGCGCGCAAGGCATTGCCGGCGGCCGCCCCGGCCGCCGTTCCAGCAAGGGCATGCGCGGTGCGGTCGATGCGTGCGAAGACGTGGGTGCCCAGCGGCCCGTGCAGCCAGACGCGCTCGGCCTGGCCTTCGCGGGTGCGCACGAAACGATGCTGCTCCTGCCGCCCTTCGCGCTCGACCTGCAGCGACTCGCCGTCCAGGCGCGCGCCGAACGCCAGGCGGCGCGCGCCGAGCTCGACCCGCCACAGGGCGCCGTCGCGCAGCACGCGGGCGGTGTGCAGCGTGCGCGCGGCGTCCTCGAGCAGCACCGGCATCGATGCCGGCGCCGCCGCGCCCAGCACGCGCCACGCGCCGAGGCCATGCCATGGCGAGCCGTTGCCCGGCGCGTGCGCGGCGAGCGCGCAGCCGAGCGCGGCGAGTGCGAGCGCCTCGCCCGCGTCGGCGGCCGGCCTCCAGCCGCCGGGAAAGCTGCGCTCGATGTAATGGGTGGTCAGTGTGGCCTCGAACGCCGGCGCGCGCAGCAGGTCGGCGAGGAAGGCGAGGTTGCTGCGCACGCCGAGCAGTTCGTAGCGGCCCAGCGCGCCCGCCAGTCGGCGCGCCGCGAGGCTGCGCGTGGGCGCCGACGCGATGACCTTGGCGAGCATCGAGTCGTAGTACGGCGTGACGAGGCTGCCGGTACGCACGCCGCTGTCCACGCGCACGCCCTCGCCCGCCGGCTCGGCGCAGGCGACCACGGCGCCGATCTCCGGCGCGAAGCCGGCACCCGGGTCCTCGGCGCACACGCGCGCCTCGATCGCCCAGCCGCTGCGCGAAAGCTGCTCCTGCCCGAAGGCGAGCGGCTCGCCGGCAGCCACGCGCAGTTGCCACTCCACGAGGTCGACGCCCACGGTGGCTTCAGTCACCGGGTGCTCGACCTGCAGCCGGGTGTTCATCTCGAGGAAGAAGGTGTCGCCGCTGGCCGCGTCGTGGATGAACTCGACCGTGCCGGTGGAGTCGTAGGCGATCGCGCGGCCGACCGCCAGCGCGTGGCGGTACAAGGCGTCGCGCTGCGCTTCACTCAGGTTCGCTGCCGGCGCCTCCTCGATCACCTTCTGGTGGTTGCGCTGGATCGAGCATTCGCGCTCGAACAGGTGCACCAGGTGTCCATGCTTGTCGCCGAGCAGCTGCACCTCGAGGTGGCGCGGCTCGGCGAGGTAGCGTTCGAGCAGCACGCGGTCGTCGCCAAACGAGGCTTTGGCTTCGCGGCGCACGGTGTCCAGCACGCTGTCGAAATCGGCCGGCGTGCGCACCACGCGCATGCCCTTGCCGCCGCCGCCGGCCGAGGCCTTGATCAGCACCGGGTAGCCGATGCGCGCGGCGGCCTCGGCCAGCACCGCCGGCGTCTGCTCGTCGCCGTGGTAGCCGGGCACGACCGGCACGCCGTGTTCGACAGCGATGCGCTTGGACTCGATCTTCGAGCCCATGCGCCGGATCGCGTCGCGCGAGGGGCCGACGAAGACGATGCCCGCCGCCTCGCACGCCTCGATCAGCGCCGGACTTTCGGAGAGGAAGCCGTAGCCCGGATGCACCGCCTGCGCGCCGCTCGCCTTGGCCGCGGCGACGATGGCAGCGGCGTCGAGGTAGCTGCGCGCCGCTTCGGGCGGGCCGATGTGCCGCGCGGCGTCGCACTCGGCCACGTGGCGCGCATCGCGGTCGGCATCGGAGTACACGGCCACGCTGCGCAGGCCGAGGCGGCGCGCGGTTCGCGCGATGCGGCAGGCGATCTCGCCGCGGTTGGCGATGAGGAGCGTGTCAAACATCGCGGGCTCCCGCGGCGAGCTCGCCCGAGCACGCTGCGCGTGCCAAGTGATCTGGCTGCGCCGCTGCGCCGACTGACGTCGGCTGGTCGCCGCGATTGGCGATCGGCAGGGTGTCGAACATGCCGTCGCCCGCTCTCATCCCTGCCGCCACGGCGGCGGCCGCTTGGCGAAGAAGGCCTCGATGCCGGCGCGGCCCTCCTCGGTTTCCCACGCGTCGGCCAGCTTGTCGGCGGCATAGACCATGCTCGTGGCCAGGTCGTGGCCGTCGACGTAGGACACCAGCTTCTTGGTCGCCGCCACCGCGCCCGGCGCGCATTGCAGCAGGTCGGCAAGTTCGCCCTCGACGGCAGCGTCCAGTTGATCGGCCGGCACCACCTCGGAGACCAGTCCGAGCCGCCGCGCCTCGGCCGCGTTCATCCGCCTGGCGGTGAGGGAGGTGCGCCGCGCGTTGGCCTCGCCCATGCGTGCCACGACGTAGGGCGATATGTTGGCCGGAATCAGGCCGAGCCGGACCTCGGTCAGGCAGTACGTGCCGGTGTCGACCGCGACCGACACGTCGCACACCGAGATCATGCCCACGCCGCCGCCGTAGGCGGGCCCGTTGACGCGGCCGATCAGCGGCACCGGCAGCTCGTTGAGGGCGCGCAGCATCAGCGCCAGCTCGAAGCTTTCGCTCACGCGCTCGGCGCGCGTCTTCTTCATGTTCTGCTGCATCCAGCCGAGGTCGCCGCCGGCGCAGAAGGTCTGGCCGGCGCCGGTCAGCACCACCGCGCGCAGATGCTTCGCCTCGGCGAGCCACGCGGCGGCGCGCTTCAGGTCGGCGATCAGCGCGGCGTTCAGCGCGTTGTGGGTGTCGGGGCGGTTCAGCGTCAGCGTCGCGACGCCGCGCGCATCGACGCCGAGCAGGAGTGTTTCGAAAACGGGCAGGTCCATCCGGTCGGCCTCACATGCGATAGACGGGTGTGGCGGTGCGCGGCGGCACGCGGCGGGTGCACAGCGCGAGCGCCAGGCCGAGCACGTCGCGCGAGGCCGAGGGCGCGATCAGCCCGTCGTCCCAAAGCCGCGAGGTGGCGTAGTAGGGATCGGTCTGGCGCTGGTACTGCTCGCGCACTGCACGCTCGGTCTCGGCCATGCGCGCCTCGTCGGCCGGGCCGCGCAGGTTGGAGCGCGCGAGCTCGAGCATCACGTTGCTGGCGATGTCGGCGCTCATCGTCGCCACCTGCGCGCTCGGCCAAGTGAAGAGGAACTCGGGCTCGAAGCCGCGCCCGCACATGCCGTAGTTGCCGGCACCGTAGGAGCCGCCGACGATCAGCGTGAGCTTGGGCACGCGCGCGCACGACACCGCGTAGACCATGTTGGCGCTGTGCTTGGAGATGCCCGCGCGCTCGGCCTCGCTGCCCACCATGAAGCCGGCGATGTTCTGCAGGAACAGCAGCGGCACGCCGCGCTGGTTGGCCAGTTCGATGAAATGCGTGCCCTTGAGCGCCGCCTCGGCGACCAACGCCCCGTTGTTGCCGAGGATGCCGACCGGCTGGCCGTGGATCGCGCCGAAGCCCGTGACGAGCTGTGCGCCCCAATCGGGCTTGAATTCGTGGAAATCGCTGCCGTCGACGAGTCGGGCGACGATCTCGCGCACGTCGTAGGGCTGCTTCGGGTCGGCGGGCACGAGCGCGTCGAGCTCCGCGGGGTCGTAGCGCGGCGGGCGCGGCACGAGCGGCGGCGCCGGCAGCGGGGCGGGTGGAAGGCTCGCCACGACCTCGCGCAGGCGCGCCAGCGCCTGCGGCTCGTCCTCGGCCAGGTGGTCGTTGACGCCCGAGACGCGGGTGTGCATCTCGGCGCCGCCGAGCGTCTCGCCGTCGACCGTCTCGTTGATCGCGATCTTCACGATCGACGGCCCGCCGAGGTGGATGCGCGCATTGCCGCGCACCATGATCACCTCGTCGGACAACGCGGGGATGTAGGCGCCGCCCGCGGTGCAGCCGCCGAACACCGCCGAGATCTGCGGGATGCCGTCCTGCGACATGCGGCACTGCTGGAAGAAGTTGTTGCCGAAATGGTCGCGGTCGGGGAAGACGCGGTCCTGCTCGGGCAGGAAGGCGCCGCCGCAGTCCACCAGGTAGAGCACGGGAAGGCGCAGCCGCCAGGCGATCTCCTGGGCGCGGCGGTGCTTCTTGACCGTCTCGTGGAAGAACGAACCGCCCTTCACCGTGGCGTCGTTGGCAATGAACATGCAGGGCTGGCCGGCGACGATGCCGATGCCGGTGACGACCCCCGCCGCCGGCACCTCGTTGCCGTACTGGCCCCAGGCCGCCAGCGGCGACAGCTCGAGAAAGGCGGTGTCGTCGTCGACCGCAAAGTCGATGCGCTCGCGCGCGAGCAGCTTGCCGCGCTCGCGGTGGCGCCGGATGTGGGCGTCGCGTCCGCCGGTGGCGACGTGCGCCAGGCGCTCGCCCAATTGGCCGAGCTGCCGTTGCCAGTGCGCCGCCGTCGCCGCGTCGCTGCCTGCGAAGCGGCTCGTGATCAGCGCCATGCGCGCGGCTCCGCACCGCCGCCGTCGCAGTGGCCGCAGTCGTGTCGCTCAGGCCGGGTGTGGGGGTTCAACTCGCCTCCGCTCGCTGTTCGTCCGCGCATCCGAGCGGGCGCGCAACGCCGGTCGGCTGCGGTCGATTATGCCACCAAACAAACAGCCGTTAGCCTGTCGGTCCAGCAGACCCCCGTCCACAGCGTGCCGGCCGATGCCACCGGCTACGGTGCGGTGCGGCCGCAGCCCGCCAGCGGCCATATCGCCAGTGCGGTCAGCGCGGCCGTCATGACAAAGGCCAGGCGGAAACCACCATCGGCCGCGAGCACCAGGCTGAACATCACCGGCGCGACCACGTACGCGCTCAGCAGCACCAGCGTCGCCCCGGCCATGGCTTCGTTGAGCGTGCCGTGCGGCGCCATGCGGGCCACCTCGGCGAACTGAACGCCGTTCCAGCTGGCCACGGTCAGGCCGGCAAGCACCGCCAGCGCCACCACCACCCAGTCCGGCCAGGCCGGCGTGCAGAACGCGAACGCCAGCGTGGTCAGCGCCGAGCCCCCGGCGATCCAGCGCAGCACGCGCACGCCATCGCGCAGGCGATCCGACGCGAAGCCGGCAAGAGGGCGTCCGAGCGTGCTCGTCAGCTGCATCAGTGCGAACAATGCCCCCGCCGCCTCGAGCGACCAGCCCAGCTGCGACACGAGGTAGGTGACCAGAAATGCGAACCAGGCGCTCTGCCCGGCACCGAGGCAGCCGCCAGCAATGCCCATGCGGCGCATGCCGGGCATCATGACCAGCGTGCCCAGTGGACGGCGCAGGTTGTCGAACGAGCTGAACACGCGCCAGTGCAGCTGCAGCGCGCGTTCGCGCGCCGCGTCGACGCGGCGCCGCAGCGGCTGCACCGCGAGCAGCGTGGCCGCCCCCACGGCCGCCGACAGCGCAAAGGCCGCGCCGAGCCCGAACCGGGCGACCGCCACCGGCAGCAGCAGCCCGGCCGCCACGCCGCCGAGCGGCACGCCCGCCTGCTTGACCGAGAACAACAGGTTGCGGTGGCCAGCCGGCGCGTAGCGCTGCAGCACGTCGGTGCCGGCCGCCGAGGGCGGCCCGATGGAAAGGCCGATCAGCAGCGATCCGGCCGCCAGCGCCAGGGCCGAAGGCAGCGCGCTGAGCAGCGCACCGCACACGCCCAGCGCCAGTCCGATCTGCAGCATGCGCATCGAACCGACGCGCCGCTGCAGCGGCGCGCCGAGGATCAGCACAAACATCGAGCCGCCGGTGATCAGCGACGACAGGTAACCGACGCTCTCCGCCGGCCAACCCACACGCGGGGCTAGCGTCGGCGCCAGCGTCGGCGCGATGCGGGACAGGAAGGACACCGCCGTCTGAACCGCGAGCATCGCGACGAGGGGGCCGACCCAGGCGGCGTCCGCCTCGTCGTCATGCCGCAGCGGCTCACCGGCCGGCGGCATGTCTTCAGCGGCGCATCGCCGCGAGCGTGCCGCTGCGCATCAGCCGGCCGTTGAGCGGGCGGCCGATGATGCGCTCGGCCAGACGCGCGGCCTCGACGAGCCGCTCCAGGTCGAGCCCGGTCTCGATGCCCATTTCCTCGCACATGAAGGCCATGTCCTCGGTGCAGACGTTGCCGGCGGCGCCGCCGTGCTTGTGGCCGGCGAAGGGGCAACCGCCGAGTCCGGCCACGGAACTGTCGAACAGGTCCACGCCCATCTGCAGCGCCGCATACACGTTCGCGGCGCCGACGCCGCGGGTGTCGTGCAGATGCAGACCGATGCGCGCCTGGGGCACGATCTCGCGCACCGCGCCGACGCGGCGCCTGATCTCTTCCGGGTTGGCCCAGCCCATGGTGTCGGCGAGGTAGAAGGCCGGGAACGGAATGCGCCGGTCGGCGCAGACATCGGCCAGCCAGCGCACGACGTCGGTCGCCGCCGACACCGGCACCGCGCCGCCGAGGTTGCAGCCGAACGCCGTGACGACATAGGCCTGCTCGAGCGCAATGCCCTGCGCGATGTAGCGGTCGATCCACGCCAGCTGGCGGTCGCGGTTCTCCGCCACGCTGCAGTTGTTGTTGCGCTGCGAGAACGGCTCGGTGACGTAGAAGATGATCTTGCCGTCGATGTCCACATTGTCGCAGGCGCGCGCGCGGTCGAAGCCGTTCTCGTTGAGCCACAGCGCGGTGTAGCGCGTGCCGGGGCGCTTGACGAGGCGCGCGTACAACTCGGGCGAGTCTGCCATCTGCGGCACCGCGCGCGGGCTCACGAACGAGGCGCACTGCACCTGCTTCAGGCCCGATGCGGCGAGCGCGTCGATCAGCGCGAGGCGGTCGGCGAGCGGGAAGCTGCCCTTCTCCATCTGGAAGCCCTCGCGCGGACCTTCCTCGTGGAACTCGACGCGGCGCGGTAGCGAACTCATGGCACGACTCCTTTCAGCTTGCTGCGGCGGGGATCACTTCGGCGAGCGCCTGGTGCCGCTCGACCATGTCGCCCACGGCGCAGCGGAGCGATGCCACGCTGCCGTCGAAGGGCGCACTGACGTGCAGTTCCATCTTCATGGACTCGAGCACGATCACCGTCTGCCCGGCGGCGACGGCGGCACCCGTGGCGGCCTTGACGGCCACGACCTTGCCCATCATCGGCGCGAGCAGCTGGCCGCCCGCGCCCTGCACGCCGAGCGCGCCGCCCAGGTAGGGCGTGCAGGCGAACACGCTGCGCCCGAGCGCACTGACGACCTCGATGCCGCCCGGCACCTCGGCCAGCGCGACCTCGAGCACGCGGCCGTCCAGATGCAGCAGCCGGCGGCCGGCCCCGAGCGTCGGCGGCGCATGCAGCGCGGCGCGCGTGGTCTCGTCGCCCAGGCGCAGCTCGACGGCACCGTCCGGCGCAGGCGCGGCGTAGCGCACCGGCCACTCGGTGTCGCCGGCGGCCAGCACCACGCTGGGCAGCGGCGCCGGCGCCACCGCGCCGACGCCCAGGCGCCAACCGGTGAAGCCCGCCGCTTCGCTCCAGCAGCCGAGCGCGGGGGCGGCGGCGCGCTCCCGCTCGAGCCAGCGCAGCGCCGCGGCGGCGACATGCTCGGCTGGCGCCACGGCGGGCTTGGTGCGCGCAGACGATGCCGCCGCCACGCGCTCGTCGATCAGGCGCGTGTGGAAGCTCGCGTCCAGCGTCTGCGGCCAGTGCAGCAAGTCGTGCAGGAACTGCAGGTTGGTCGTCAGGCCGATCACGGTGGTCTCGCGCAGGCCGGCGGCCAGCGCGCGGCGCGCGGCGTCGCGGTCGCTGCCGTGCGCGATCAGCTTGGCAATCATCGAGTCATAGTAGGGCGAGATCTCGTCGCCGCTGTCCACGCCGGTTTCCACCCGCACCGCGGCGCGCGAGAAGTCCACGCGCTCCAGGCGGCCGGTGGTGGGCAGGAAGCCGGCCTCGGCGTCCTCGGCGCACAGGCGCGCCTCGAAGGCATGGCCGGCGCAGCGCACGTCGACCTGCGCCAGCGGCAGCTCGCCGCCGTCGGCGATGCGCAGCTGCAGCTCGACCAGATCGAGATCGGTGATCGCCTCGGTGACCGTGTGCTCGACCTGCAGGCGCGGGTTGACCTCGAGGAAGAAGTATTCGTCGCCGGCGACGACGAATTCCACCGTGCCCAGGCCGCGGTAGTTCACCGCGGCGGCCAGCTTCACCGCGTCGGCCAGCAGCCGCTCGCGCAGCGGCGCGGGCAGGCCGGCGCTGGGCGCCTCCTCGATCACCTTCTGGTGGCGGCGCTGCAGCGTGCACTCGCGCTCGTAGAGGTGGATCGCGCGGCCGTGGCCGTCGCCGGCGATCTGCACCTCGACGTGACGCACGCGCGGCAGATAGCGCTCGACGATCATCTCGCCGCTGCCGAAGGCCTTCTCGGCCTCTCGCATCGCGCTCTCGATGCGCGCGTCGATGCCGTCGAGCGACTCGACCACCGCCATGCCGCGCCCACCGCCGCCCGCCCCGGCCTTGAGCAGCACCGGCAGCGGCATGCCGCGCACGGTACGCGCCACCGCGGCGGCGTCGGCCAGGCCGCCTTCGCTGCCGGGCACCACCGGCACGCCGACGGCCGCCGCCTCGCGCTTGGCCTGGGCCTTGCCGCCCAGGCGCTCCATGGTTTCGGCGGTGGGGCCGATGAAGGCGATGCCGGCCGCGTCGAGCGCGCGCACGAAGGCCGGGTTCTCGGAGACGAAGCCGAAACCCGGATGCACCGCGTCGGCGCCGACCCGCCGGGCCGCCGCGACGATGGCGTCGATGCGCAGGTAGCTTTCGCCCGGCGCCGCGCCACCGAGCTCGACCGACTCGCCGATCTCGCGCACGTGGCGCGCGTGGCGGTCGGCGGCCGAATGCACGGTGGCGACCTTCAGGCCGAGGCGCCGGCAGGTGCGGGCGATGCGGCAGGCGATCTCGCCGCGGTTGGCGATCAGGACCTTGCTGATGCGCTGCATGGCCCGGCCCTCAGAAACGGAACACGCCGAACGGCGTGGGCCTGGCGACGGTGCGCGACGCGAGGTCGAGCATCAGGCCCATCACATCGCGCGTCTCGGTCGGGTCGATGATGCCGTCCACCCACAGGTTCGAGGAGAAGTTGTCGGCGGGCTGGAAGTCCTCGTAGATCTTGCGCACCGGCTTCTTGAAGGCCTCCTCCTCGGCGGCCGTCCATTCGTGACCCTCGGCCTTGTTAATCTGCCGGCGCACCAGCGCCATCACGGTGGCGGCCTGCTCGGGGCCCATGATCGCGGCGCGCGCGTTCGGCCACGCGAACATCGCCGTCGGGTTGAAGGGCCGGCCGCACATCGCCAGGTAGCCGGCGCCGTAGGATGCGCCGATGAGGATGGTGTACTTGGGCACGTTGGCCGAGGCCATCGCGGTGATCATCTTCGCGCCGGCCTTGGCGATGCCGGCCTGCTCGGCCGCGCGGCCGACCATGAAGCCGGTCACGTCGGCGAGGAACAGCAGCGGGATGTCGCGCTGGCAGCACAGGTCGATGAAGTGCGCCGCCTTCATCGCGCTCTCGGGGAACAGCACGCCCTGGTTGGCGAGGATGCCGATCTCGTGCCCGTGGATGCGCGCGAAGCCGGTGAGCAGCGTGTCGCCGTACAGCGGCTTGAACTCCTGGAAGCGGCTGTCGTCGACGAGGCGGGCGAGGATCTCGCGCGTGTCGGTCGGGATCTTCGGGTCGCGGCTGACGAGGCCGTGGATCTCGCGCGGGTCGTGCCGCGGCGGCAGGCTCGGCCGCCGGGTCCAGCGGGGCTTGGGCGGCTCGCCCAGTTCGCGCAGCAACTCGCGCGTGAGCGCGAGCGCGTGGCGGTCGTCGCTGGCGATGTGGTCGGTGACGCCGCTCACGCTGCAGTGCATCTGCGCGCCGCCGAGCGATTCGCCGTCGACCGTCTCGCCGGTGGCCGCGAAGGTGAGCTCGGGGCCGCCGAGGTACATGTAGCCCTGCTCCTTGACGATCACGATCTCGTCGCACAGCGCCGGGATGTACGCGCCGCCGGCGGTGCACGGCCCGAGCACGACCGCGATCTGGTGGATGCCTTCGGCCGACATGCGCACCTGGTTGTTGAAGATGCTGCCGAACTGGCCGGCATCCGGGAAGATGTTGGCCATGTCGGGCAGGAAGGCGCCGCCGCTGTCCACCAGCGTCACGCACGGCAGGCGGTGCGCCCAGGCGATCTGCTGCGCGCGCACATGCTTCTTGCACGTCATGCCGTAGTAGGTGCCGCCCTTCACGGTGGCGTCGTTGGCGATCACCATGCAAGGGCGGCCATTGATCAGGCCGATGCCGGTGATGATGCTCGCGCCCGGCGGCACGCCGTCGTAGAGGCCCTCTCCGGCCAGCATGCCGAGCTCGAGGAAGGGCGAGCCCGCGTCGAGCAGCACCTCGACGCGGTCGCGCGGCAGGATCTTGTTGCGCGCGAGGTGTTTCTCGCGCGCCTTCGGCGGCCCGCCGGCCATCGCCTCGCGGCGGCGTCGGTGCAGCGTCGCCACCAGCGCGTCGTAGGCGCTGCGGTTGGCGTGGAAATCGGCGTCGGCGGTCGAGGCGCGGGGGACGAGGATGGTCATCTGGAAAGGCCTGAAAGCGACACGGCCGTCGGCCCCTGCCGCGGCCGCGGTGGGTCAGGACTTGAACACCGGCGCGCGGCGCGCCTCGAACGCGGCCAGGCCTTCGCTCACGTCGTCGTTCATCAGCTCGCGCACCAGCACGTCCTGCTCGAGCTTCAGCCCGTCGGCCAGCGGCTGCTCGACGCCCTCGCGCGCCAGGCGCTTCATCGTCGCCAGGCCGATGCGGCTGCGCGTGGCGAGCTTCTGACAGTAGGCCATGGACTCCTCGGCGAGCTTGTCGGGCTCGACCACGTAGTTCACCAGCCCCCAGGCCAGCGCCGTGGGCGCGTCGATCCAGCGCGCGCTGTAGAACAGGTCCAGCGCGCGCCGCAGGCCGACGATGCGCGGCAGGCGCTGCGAGCCGCCCCAGCCCGGCACCAGGCCGTACTGCGCGTGCTGATCGCCGATCTTGAAGTCGCTCGACGCGAAGATCACATCGCAGGCCATCATCAGCTCGCTGCCGCCGGCCAGCGCAAGTCCCTGACAGGCCGCCACCACCGGCAGCGGACTGACCTCGAAACGCTGCAGCACGCCGTGACCGTAGCGGATGAAACGGTCGATCTTGGCGGGATCGGTGCGCAGCGACTTGACCTCGTCGAGATCGGCGCCGGTGCAGAAGTGCTTGCCCTGGGCACGCACGAGGACCGCGCGCACGCCCGAGCCGGAGCGCTCGAAGTCGTCGAGCGCGGCCTCGAACGCGCCGTGCACGGCCATCGACAGGCAGTTGAACTTGTCGGGCCGGGCCAGCTCGATCACGCCGACCGCGCCTTCGCGACCGACGACCACCGGGCCTGCGCCGCTCACTTGCGGTTCTCCGCCGCGTACTGCACGGCCACGCGGCCGGCGCGCTCGCGGGCGACGATGAGCTTCATCACCTGTGCGGTGCCGTCGCCGATCTCCAGGCCCATCACGTCGCGCAGGCGCTGCTGGTGCGGCAGATCCTTGCTCCAGCCGTAGTGGCCGAAGGTCAGGATGCACTGGTGGATGGCGTCGAAGCAGGTCTTCGGGCCCATCCACTTGACCATCGCCGACTCGGCGGTGTGCGGCTGGCCCGCGTCGCGCAGCGCCAGACCGTGGTAGCAGAGCTGGCGGCAGGCCGCGATCTGGGTCTCGAACTCCACGATCGGGAACGACACGCCCTGGTACTGCACGATCGGCGCGCCCATCGCCTGGCGCTCCTTCATGTACTCCCAGGTCTCGTCGATCGAGGCCTGCGCAGCGCCGATGCACTGCAGCGCAATGAGGATGCGGCTGAAGTCGAAGCCCTGCATCACCTGCGTGAAGCCCTTGCCCTCCTGGCCCAGCATGTTCTCCGCCGGCACGCGCACGTCGTCGAAGAACACCGAGCCGCGGCCGATGATCTTGCTGCCCACGTCGTTGAAGTGGGTGCGCTGGATACCCGGCAGGTCCATCGGCACGAGGAACGCGCTGATGCCGCGCGCGCCGTCTTCGGGCTTGCCGGTGCGGGTGAAGAGGATGATCGCGTCGCACTGCTCGGCGAAGCTGATCGAGGTCTTCTCGCCCGACAGGATGAAGTCCTTGCCGTCACGCCGCGCCTTCAGCGTCAGGTTGGCGGCGTCGGAGCCGCCGCGCGGCTCCGTCAGGCCGAGGCCGAGGATCGCCTCGCCGGCCACCAGCCGGGTGTTCCAGTGGCGTGCCAGCTCGGGGTTGGCATTGCGATGGACGATGGTGCCCATCAGCGAGCCCAGCAGCTGCGAGTAGCTGACGTTGAAGTCGCCGTAGGCCATCTCCTCGGTGATGATCCCGGAGGTCACGCCCGACTGGCCGAGGCCACCGTACTCCTCGGGCAGGTCGACGCCGATCAGGCCCAGCGCGCCGATCTCCTTCAGCAGCGCGCGGTCGAAGCCGGACTCCGCTTCGCGAGCCTGGTAGCGCGGCTTGAGCTTCTCGCGAGCGAATCGGCGGGCGACGTCTCGCAAGGCGATCTGGTCTTCGTTGAGCAGCATCTTCCGGGCTCCTTCAAGCGGTCGGTAACGGAATGAGGCCAAGGCCGGCGGCCCCACAGGGCGGGCCGCTTGCCAACGGCGCCGCCGAAGCTTATCATGAACTCGAACATACGTTAGTTAGCTTCGATCGCAGGGCGATGGGGATCTGCCAACCCACGACTTGAGAGCCGGGGCGTCGGTTTACGATTGACGCTGGTCCAACCTAACTAACTCATCGTCAACATGTCCACCAAGCTCCGCGACAGCCGCGACAAGCCAGCCGCGACCGAACCCGACAGCGCGACGCGCGAACGCATCCTGCTCGAGGCGGCCCGCTTGTTCCGCCATCACGGGTACGCGGCGACGACCCTGCGCGAGGTCGCCGACGCCGCGGGCATCAAGGCCGGCAGCATCTACTACCACTTCGAATCGAAGGATCAGATCCTCGGCGAAGTGCTGGACAAGGGCATTGTCGGCGTCGCCGAAGCCGTTCGCCAGCGCCTGGCAGCGTTGCCCGCGGACGCGAGTTCGCGACTGAAACTGGCCGCAGCCATCGAAGGGCATCTGTGGGGCTTGCTTCACCATGGCGACTTCACGTCGGCCAACATCCGGATCTACGGTCAGATCCCGGCCGCAGCGAAGAACCGCCACCGCAGGATTCGTCGCGAATACACCGACCTCTGGGACACCCTGATCGACGATGCGCTGCGGCATGACGAGTTACGCCCCGACGTCAGCGCCACCATCGTACGCCTGTTCGTCATCGGCGCGCTGAACTGGACCGTCGAGTGGTACAACCCCCAGAAGGGCTCTTTCGAAGACTTCGTCAAGCAGATCACGACGATCGTCTTCGACGGCACGTTCGTGAAGGACGGGCCGGCGTGACGGTCAAACCCGGCTGGCAGGGGCGCTTCTTCGAAGACTTCGAAGTGGGCGACGAGTACCGGCATCCGCTCGGGCGCACGGTCACGCAGCAGGACAACATCTGGTTCACGCTGCTCACGCAGAACGTCGCCAACGTCCACTTCGACGCGCACTACGCGGCCAAGACCGAGTTCGGCCGGCCGCTGGTCAATTCCTGCCTGACGCTCGCGCTGGTGACCGGCCAGACCGTGATCGACGTCTCGTACAACGTGTTCGCCAACCTCGGCTGGGACGAGGTTCGCCTGCCCCACCCGGTGTTCGAAGGCGACACGGTGTACTCACGCTCCACGGTGCTCGACAAGCGCGAGTCGAAATCCCGCCCGAACGTCGGCGTGGTGACGGTCGCCACCGAGGGCTTCAACCAGGACGGCGTGGTGGTGTGCACGTTCAAGCGCACGCTGATGGCCTACAAGCGCGGACAGGGTCCCGATCGCTCGCCGCCCGTCCCCGGGGCGAAGACTTGAACCACGGGCGCGCACGCGCCGCGACAGCCGCAGTGAACTCCCAGCAACTCATCGAACAGTTCGGTCCGCGCGAAGCCATGGAGTACGACGTCGTGGTCGTCGGCGCCGGCCCCGCCGGGCTGGCCACCGCGATCCGGCTCAAGCAGCTGAACGCCGACGCTTCGGTGGTCGTGATCGAGAAGGGCTCGGAGCCCGGTGCGCACATCCTGTCGGGCGCGGTGATGGACCCGCGCGCGATCACCGAGCTGATCCCCGACTGGAAGGCGCTGGGCGCGCCGCTCACGCAGCCGGTCACCGGTGACGACGTGCTGTTCCTTTCCGAAACCGGCACGACGCGCACGCCCGACTGGCTGGTGCCGCGCAACCTGCACAACGACGGCTGCTACGTCATCTCGCTGGGCGACGTGGTGCGCTGGCTGGCGCAGCAGGCCGAGGCGCTGGGGGTGGAGATCTTCCCCGGCTTCGCCGCCGCCGAGGTGCTGTACGACGAACAGGGTGCGGTGCGCGGCGTGGCCACCGGCAACGTCGGCGTGGGCAAGGACGGCGAGCCGACCGCGTCTTTCCAGCTCGGGATGGAGCTGGTCGGCAGGTACACCGTGTTCGCCGAGGGTGCGCGCGGCCACCTCGGCAAGCAGCTGATCGCGCGTTACCGGCTCGACGAAGGCCGCGACCCGCAGAGCTTCGCGATCGGCATCAAGGAGCTGTGGGAGATCGCCCCCCAGCGCGCCCGGCCCGGCCTCGTGGTGCACACCGCCGGCTGGCCGATGACCGACTCGACCTTCGGCGGCGGCTTCCTCTATCACCTGGGCGGCAACAAGGTCACGCTGGGCTTCGTGGTCGGGCTCGACTACCGCAACCCCTATCTCAGCCCGTTCGAGGAACTGCAGCGCTGGAAGACGCACCCCGCCATCCGCGCCCACCTCGAAGGCGGCAAGCGCGTCGGCTACGGCGCGCGCGCCATCAACAACGGCACGCCGCAGGCCTTGCCCAAGACCGTGTTCGCGGGCGGCGCGCTGGTCGGCTGCGACGCGGGCTACCTGAACGCCGCGCGCATCAAGGGCAGCCATGCGGCGATCAAGAGCGGCATGCTGTGCGCCGAGGCCCTCGCCCCGGCGCTCGCCGCGGGCCGCCAGCGCGACGAGCTTGCCACCTACCCCGAGGCCTTCGCGAAGAGCTGGCTGAACGACGAACTGCAGCAGACGCGCAACTTCAAGCTCTGGTTCAAGAAGGGCAAGTGGCTCGGCAACCTGATGACGGGCATCGAGCAGTGGCTGCTTCCCAGGCTCGGCGTCGCCACCCCGCCGTGGACGCTGCACGCCACCCGGCGCGACCACGAGTTCCTGCAGCCCGCCGACCAGGCGACGCCGATCGCCTACCCCAAGCCCGACGGCGTGCTGAGCTTCGACCGCCTCTCGTCGGTGTTCATCAGCAACACCAACCACGAGGAGAACCAGCCCGCGCACCTGACGCTGAAGGACGCGGCCGTGCCGGTCGCCACCAACCTCGCGCGGTTCGCCGGCCCCGAGAGCCGCTACTGCCCGGCCGGCGTGTACGAGTTCGTCCAGTCCGACGACGGCGCCCGGCGCCTCGTCATCAACGCCCAGAACTGCGTGCACTGCAAGACCTGCGACATCAAGGATCCGACGCAGAACATCGTGTGGGTCACCCCCGAAGGCGGCGGCGGGCCCAACTACGCCGGCATGTGACCGAAACCTCCATGAGCGACACTTCCTTCGGCCTCGACGAGGCCACCCTCGCCGCGCAGCCGCGCGTGTTCGAGACGGGCCTGTTCGACGGGCAGGTGGTGATGGTCTCGGGTGCCGGCAGCGGCATCGGCAAGGCCATCGCCTTCCTCTACGCGCGGCTCGGCGCGCGCCTCGTGATCTGCGGGCGCGATCGCGCCAAGCTCGACGCCTGCGAGCCCTGGCTGCGCAAGCTCGGCAGCCCCGACGTCCTGGTGCAGAGCGTCAACATCCGCGACAGCGCCGCCGTCGGCGCCCTCGTCGACGCCACCTGGGAGCGCTTCGGGCGTCTGGACGTGCAGGTGAACAACGCCGGCGGCCAGTTCCCGAAAGCGGCGCTGGACATCAGCCCGAACGGCTGGAAGGCGGTGATCGACAACAACCTCAACGGCACCTGGTACATGATGCACGCCGCCGCGCAGCGCTGGCGGGACACGGGCCGGCCCGGCAGCATCGTCAACATCGTGCTGACCTTCCAGCGCGGCTTCCCCGGCGTGGCGCACAGCTGCGCGGCGCGCGCGGCGGTGACCTACCTGTCGAAGACGGTCGCGGTCGAGTGGGCGCAGCACGGCATCCGCGTCAACTGCGTGGCCCCGGGCGTGATCGAGAGCAGCGGCTTCCAGCACTATTCCGACGAGGCGCGCCGCAACTTCTCGCGCGGCAACCCGATGCTGCGCCACGGCGACGTGCAGGACATCGCGCACGCGGTGGTCTACCTCACCGGGCCGGCCGGCAAGTTCGTCAACGGCGAGCTGCTCAACGTGGACGGCGGCGGCATCCTCTGGGGCGACCTGTGGACGATCCCGCAGCCGGCGTACTTCACCGAGGGGCGCCAGCAATGAGTGGCAGCGAACGCGAACCACGCTTCGGGCCCGGCGACAGCGCGCTGGCCCAACTGCCCACCGTCTACCGCGACGACCTCTACGCCGGCAAGGTGGTGCTCGTGTCGGGCGCCGGCAGCGGCATCGGCAAGGCGATCGCCTTCCTGCTGGCGCGCCTGGGCGCGACGCTGGTCGTCTGCGGCCGCAAGCTCGAAGCGCTGGAGGACTGCGCCGACAAGCTGCGCACGCTGTCGGGCCGCGAGGTGATGGTGCACCCGATGACGATCCGCGACCCGGCGCAGGTGGAAGGCCTGTTCGACGCGGTGTGGGAGCGCTTCGGCGGCATCGACGTGCTGGTGAACAACGCCGGCGGCCAGTTCGCCGCGCATGCGATGGACTTCACCGACAAAGGCTGGAACGCCGTCATCGACACCAACCTCAACGGCACCTGGTACATGATGCAGAACGCCGCGCGCCGCTGGGTGGCGCAGGGCAAGCGCGGCGCCAGCATCGTCACCATCGCCGCCGCCGTCGACCGCGGCCTGCCGGGCATGGCGCACACCGCGGCGTCGCGCGCCGGCGTGATCGCCCTGTCGAAGACGCTGGCGGTGGAGTGGGCCGAGCATGGCATCCGCGTCAACTGCATCGGCGCCGGCGCGATCGAGAGCAACGGCTTCAACAACTACAAGGAAGAAAACGTCGGCGGGCTGTTCCGCACCAACCCGATGAAGCGCGCCGGCGACGTGCAGGACGTGGCCGAGGCGGTGGTCTACCTGACCGCGCCGTCCGGCAAGTACATCACCGGCGAAACCATCAACATCGACGGCGGCATGGTGCTGTGGGGCGACTTCTGGCCCGCCGGCATGCCCGACTACTTCAAGCCGCCGGCACGGGAGACATGATGCAAAGCAAGGACACGGCGGGCACGCGCGGGGGCCCGCTGGAGGGCGTGCGCGTGATCGACATGACGGGCGTGGTGATGGGGCCCTTCGCCTCGCAGATCCTGGCCGACTTCGGCGCCGACGTGGTCAAGGTCGAGTCGCCCGAAGGCGACACGGTGCGCAACATCGGCCCGAGCAGGAGCGCCGGCATGGGGCCGATGTACCTGGCGCTCAATCGGAACAAGCGCAGCGTCGTGCTCGACCTGCGCGACCCCGACGGGCTGGCGGCGCTCGAGCGCCTCATCGAGGGCGCCGACGTGCTGCTGTTCAACCTGCGGCCGGCCTCGATGGGCCGCCTGGGCCTGAGCTACGAACAGGTGGCGAAGGTGAACCCGCGCATCGTCTACTGCGGCGCCTACGGCTTCGGCGAAGGCGGGCGCTATGCCGGCAAGCCGGCGCTGGACGACCTGATCCAGGGCGCCGTCGCGCTGCCCTCGCTCGTCGGCCGCGTGACGGGCGAGCCGCGCTACCTGCCGACCAACGTGTGCGACCGCACCACCGGGCTGACCGCCGTCTACAGCGTGCTGGCCGCGCTCTACGCGCGCGAGCGCACCGGCCGCGGCCAGTCCATCGAGGTGCCGATGTTCGAGACCATGACGCAGTTCGTGCTCTCGGACCACATGTTCGGCCAGACCTTCGACCCGCCGCTGGGGGACGCCGGCTACGTGCGGCTGCTCGCCAAGGACCGGCGGCCCGCGAAGACCAAGGACGGCTACGTCTGCGTGCTGATCTACATCGACAAGCACTGGAAGAACTTCTGCACCATGCTCGGCCGCCAGGACATGCTCGAGGACCCGCGTTTCCTGCGCATGTCCGACCGCACGCGCAATGTGGACGCGCTGTACGCCTTCGTCTCGGAAACGATGCTCACGCGCACCACGGCCGAGTGGATCGACGCACTGACGAAAGCCGACATCCCCGTCACGCCGATGCACACGCCGGCCAGCCTGATGGACGATCCGCACCTGGCCGACGTGGGCCTGTTCGAGTGGATCGACCACCCGACCGAGGGCCGCATCCGGCAGATGAACGTGCCGGGCACCTGGTCGGACACGCCGCCGTCGATCCGCCGCCACGCGCCGCTCCTGGGCGAGAACACGCGCGAGGTGCTGGCCGAGGCGGGCTACGACGCCGCTGCGATCGATCGGCTGCTTGCCAAGGGTGCGGCGCGCGAACCCGCGGCGCGCTGACGCCGCAGGCGCGCCCGCGGGCACCTCACCACTGCGCCGAGACGGCGGCAATGCCCAGCGTGAGCAGCACGAGAGCCAGCTTCTCGCGCCGCACGACCTGCTCCGCGAACACGCGGCGCGAGACCAGATAGCCGTACAGCACCTCCACCAGCGCCAGCGTGCGCACGTCGGCCGCGTTGCGCAGCGCGAACGCGGTGAACCAGCCGAACGAGGCCAGCGCGCCGCAGGCACCGGCCAGGGTCGAGACGCGCCAGGCGCGCAGCGTCGTGCCCAGCGCGTCGGGGCGCCACAGCGCGAGCGCGGCGCAGATCGCGACGCTCTGCAGCCCCTGCGCCCACACCAGCGAATAGGCGGCCGACTCCCAGGGCTGCAGCGGCCCGAGCGCCTGGGCGGCCGCCCGGTAACCAACCGCCGACAGTGCGAAGCCCGCGCCCGAACCGATGCCCATCCATGCGGTCGACGACCACCAGCTGCACCGCGACGCGCCGGCCTCCCCCGCCGCCCGCCTCGAGAGCAGCCATAGCCCGATCGACGCCAGCACGATCGCGGCGGCCGACAGCGCGCTCACGTGCTCGCCGAGCAAGACTGCCGAGAACACGGCGACCTGCAGCACCTCGGTCTTCGAGTACGCGACGGCGACGATGAAGCTGTGCCGCTGCAGCGCCGCCAGCAGCAGCGCGGTGGCGATCAGCTGCGCGAACGCGCTGCCCGCCACCTGCGCGAGAAAGGCCGGGTTCGGTGCCGGCAGCGGCCTGCCCGCGAAGACCACGGCCAGCCCGAGAAGCGCGAAGGGCAGCCGTAGACGAAGCGCACCGAAGTCGCGGCGAGCGTGCCTGCGGTGCGCCCCAGATCCTTCTGCGCCGCGTTGCGTACCGTCTGCGCCGCCGCGGCGAGCAGCACGACGGGGATCCACAGCCAGCCGACGGCCTCCATGCCCTTCGGGCTCACCCGGCAGGGGGCTCCGGGCGCGCTGGGCCTTGCACGGGCCAGAGCCCCTCGAGCACACTGCCGTCGCTTGCGGACAGCTCGCGCTGAGCGGCGATCAGAACGTCGTCGATGAGCACGATGCGGCCCGGCACCCGTCAGTCGAGCTTGATCCCGGCCGCCTTGACTGCCGCAGCGTAGCGGGCGAACTCGGCGTCCAGGAACTTAGCGTACTCCTTCGGCGTGGAGCCGACCGGCTCCACACCCATCGCCATCAGCTTGGCCCTGACCGCGGGGTCGTGCATGACGGCAGCGGCGGCGGCGCCCAGTGACTCGACGACATCTGCAGGCGTGCCCGACCTCACAACCACCCCGAGCCAGGAATTGGCGTCGAAGTGCGCCATACCGCCTTCGGCAAAGGTGGGGACCTCGGGCATCAGCGGCAGGCGGCGGCTGCCGCTCACGGCCAGTGCGCGCAGCTTGCCGCTCGTGATGTGCGGCGCGGCAGAAAGGACGTCGACGAACATGGCATGGATGGTGCCGCCGAGCACGTCGACCATGGCGGCCGCGCTCCCCTTGTACGGGACATGCGTCATGCGAATGCCGGCTGCGACGTTGAACAGTTCTCCGGACAGGTGGTTGGACTGGCCGTTGCCCGCCGAGCCGAAGGTGATTTCACCAGGCTTCTTCTTGGCCAGCTCGATGAATTCCTGCAGATTCCTGGCCGGCACGGCAGGGTGCACGACGAGCACGTTGCTCAGGTTCACGGAATGCGAGATCGGCTGAAGGTCGCGCCTGGTGTCGTAGGGCAACTTGGCGTAGACGCTCGGATTGATGGCGTGGCTGGTCGCCACCATGCCCACTGTGTAGCCGTCCGGCGGCGCCTTGGCGACGGCGGCGGTTCCGAGGGTACTGCCGGCGCCGGGGATGTTCTGCACCACCACGGACTGCCCCATCTTCTCGAGGCCCTGGGCGACGATGCGCCCGATCGTGTCGAGGATGCCGCCAGGCGTGGAGGCGACGATGAAGGTGATCGGCTTGCTGGGGTAGGCCTGGGCTCTGCCGGGCAAGGGCAGCGCGCCTGCGGCGCATGCGGCCAGCGCACACAGGGTGATGCGTCGCGAGGGAAGTCTGGTCATGGATGGCTCCTTGTCTGAGGCCGCGCCGACCGCAGCGCGGGTTGTCTTCGAACGGGCGGGCCGCGGTCACAGACGCGGTCCGCCCTGGCGCAGCCGCCCGCTCGCAGCGAGCGTGTCGATGTCTGCCGCTGCCACCCCCCAGCGCCGCAGTTGCTCGAAAGCCGCCGTGTCGTCGGCGTGCGCCTGACGCGGCTCGCCCGTCGGCGTGCCCACGAAGCGCGGCGCCGGTGCCGGCTGACGCACGCCGCCCGGCTCGATGAAGGTGGCTCGTGCCTGGTTGTGGGCATGTTCGTGCGCCTCCAGCGGCCCGAGCACCGGCGCGAAGCAGGCGTCACTGCCCTCGAGCCGCTCACACCACTGCGCACGCGTGCGCGTGGCGAAGATCGCCGCCAGCCGCGCCTTGGCCTCGGGCCAGCGCGCGCTGTCGTCGAAGTCGATCGCACCGGCGGGCATGCCCAGGCGCTCGAGCAGCACGGCGCGAAACTTGGCCTCCACCGGCGCCACGCTCACGTACTCGCCGTCGGCGCAGCGGTACACCTCGTAGTGCGGCGCGCCCGAGTCGAGCAGGTTGGTGCCACGCGGGCCGTCGTGCGTGCCGCTGGCATGGAGGCCGAACAGCGAGGTCATCAGCATCGCCGCGCCGTCGACCATCGCCGCGTCGACCACCTGCCCTGCCCCGCCGCGCTGCACGTTCCACAGCGCCGCAAGCATGCCGAAGGCGAGCAGCAGCCCGCCGCCGGCGAAGTCGCCCACCAGGTTCAGCGGCGGCGTCGGCGGGCCGCCGGCGCGGCCGATCGCATGCAGCGCGCCCGACAGCGCGATGTAGTTGAGGTCGTGGCCCGCCGCGTGCGCGAGCGGCCCGCTCTGGCCGAAGCCGGTGACGCGCCCGTAGACCAGCTTGGGGTGCCGGGCCAGGCACGGCTCGGGGCCGAGGCCCAGCCGCTCCATCGTGCCGGGCCGAAAGCCCTCCACGAGCGCATCGCTGCACGCGACGACGCGCTGTGCGAACGCGACGCCCTCGGCCGACTTCAGGTCGACCGACAGCGTGCGCTTGCCGCGGTTGAGCAGGTCGAACCGCGGCGGCCTCTCGATGCCCAGCCCGCTGGGTGTCATGCGGTCCAGGCGCAGCACCTCCGCGCCCAGGTCGGCAAGCACCATGCCGCACATCGGCCCGGGGCCGATGCCGGCGAACTCCACCACTCTCAGGCCGGCGAGCGGCCCTTGACCTTGCTGTGCCAACGTCGTTCCTTTCAATCGAGCAGGCGGTCGAGACGCTGCTTGCACTCGGCCAGTTCGTTCAGCATGTCCTGCACCACCTGCCGCACCGACGTTTCCTCGCGCAGGTCGGCGACGATCTGCCCGACAGGGTAGGTGAGGAACTCGCTGGCGCGCACGCGCTCGACGCGCGTGCGGCCCTGCCCCCACCACAGGATGGCCTGCAGCGGCGCGGGCAGCGGCGCCGGCGCGCCGGGGGCATCCCAGGCGTCGGTGAAGGCGCTGCGCAGCGTCCGGCAGGGCTTGCCCGTGACGCTGCGCGTGAGAACGGCATCGTCCGCGCCGGCGGCGAACAGGCGCGCCTTGATCTCGGGCGTCACCTCGCTCTGCACGGTCTTGAGCCAGACCGATCCGCACCAGACGCCCTCGCAGCCGAGCGCGAGGGCCGCGGCGAGCTGGCGTCCGCGCCCGACCCCGCCGCCGCCGAGCACCGGCAGCGGCGCGACCGCGTCCACGATGCGCGGCCACAGCACCAGAGACGTCGTCTGGCCGGTATGCCCGCCGGCCTCGGTGCCGACGGCGATGACGAAGTCGCAGCCCGCGTCGCGGTGCCGCATCGCGTGCTTGGGCGAGCCGGCCAGCGCCGCCACCTTGACGCCGCGCGCGTGCGCGCGCTGCACGAGCTCGGGCGGCGGCGAGCCGAGCGCGTTGACGATCAGCTTGATCGGATGCTCGAAGGCCTTGTCGATCATCGCCGAGCTCTCGGCGCGGGTGAAGTTGAACGACGAAACCAACTCGCGCTCGATGCGCGCGGCCTCGTCCGCCGGCAGCGGCGGCACGCCGGCGCGGTCGAGCATCTCGCGCACGAAGGCTAGGTGCGCAGGCGGGAACAACTCCTCCGCATGGTGCTTGGCCTCGCCCTCGGCGGCGGCGTCGAAGGTGGTGGGCATCAGCACGTCCACGCCGTAGGGCCGCCCGCCGATGTGCGCGTCGATCCAGCGCAGGTCCTCCTCCACGCGGTCGGGGTGCATGCGAGCGAGGCCGAGCACACCCAGGCCGCCGGCCTTGGACACCTCGACCACGACGTCGCGGCAGTGGGAGAAGGCAAAGATCGGCACGTCGATGCCGAACATGCGACAGAGAGGGTTGTCCATCGGGGCACCCGGTGTGGTCTCGGTCGAGCTATTATCACGCAGACGGACTACCAAACGTTTGTCCGTTAAACGAGATCCAACACAACACACAGAGCGGCGCCCTGCCCGGGCCCGCGATACCGGAGACTGGCATGAACCTTCGCAAGCACCCGAGGCGCCGCGCCCTGCTGGCACTGCCGGCCGCCCTGGCGCTGACGCCCATTGCCGCGCTCGCCGCCTACCCCGAGCGCGCGGTGCGCCTGGTGCTGCCGTTCGGGCCCGGCTCGGCGACCGACACCCTGATGCGCCTCGTGGCCGAGCCGCTCGCGGCCGCGCTCGGCCAGAGCGTCGTCATCGACAACCGCCCGGGCGCTCTCACCACGCTCGCGCTCGACCATGTAGCCAAGTCCGCGCCCGACGGCTACACCCTCGTCGCCGCCACGAACTCGATCGTCGCCAACCCGGCCGGCGTGCAGCGCAACGTGCCGTTCGACCCGTTCCGGGACTTCACGCCGATCACGCGGCTGGCGGCCACGTCGTACGTGCTGGTGGTCGCGGCGGACAAACCGTGGAAGACGATCGGCGAGTTCTTCGACCACGCCCGCGCCAACCCCGGCAAGCTGAACTACGGCAGCGGCAACCTGGGCGGCGTGCTGTACGGCGGCATGCTGGCGCGGTCAATCGGCGTCGAGATGACGCACGTGCCCTACAAGTCGACGCCGCCGGCACTGATCGACCTCATCGGCGGACAGGTGCAGTGGATGTTCACCGATGTCGTGACCGCGTCGGCGCAGGTCAAGGGCGGCAAGGTGCGCGCGCTGCTCGCCACCGCGCTGCAACGCACCGCGCTCTTCCCCGACGTGCCGACGATCGCCGAGGCGGGCCTGCGCGGCATCGCCGACATGCCGGCCTGGTTCGGCCTGTTCGGCCCGGCGGGTCTGCCGGCCGAGGCGGTCGAGCGGCTGAACCGCGAAGTCACCAAGGTCCTCAACCAGCCCGACCTGCGTGCGCGGCTGCTCGCGCTCGGCCTGGAGGCGACGCCTTCGACGCCGCAGGCACTCGCTGCCTTTGCGCGCGAACAGTCGCAGAGCTACGTGCGTCTGATCAAGGAATTCGGCATCCAGCCGGAATGACGCCCGTGCACACCACCGGCTCCCTCTGGCTCGGCGACGTGCGCCCGGGCATGCGCCTGGGCATGCCCGCGTTCGACTGCAGCGCCGAGCTCGTCGCCGGCTACGCCGAACTGCTCGAGGCACGCCATCCGATCCACGTCGACGCCGAGTTCGCGCGCAACACGCGCTACGGCCGCCTGATCGCGCACGGCCCGCTGGTCGTCGCCAAGGTGCTCGCGCAGCTCGGCGGCGTGTTCGGCGAGGCGCTGCAGGTTCTGCTGGGAATCGGCGGTTGGCGCTTCTACGGCCCGGTGTTCGTCGGCGACCGCGTGGTGGTCGAGTGCACGGTCCTCGACGTGAGCGCGTCCAAGGCCGCCAGCGCGGGCGCGGTCGAGCTGGAGTTCCGCGTCCTCGCCGCCGACGGGTCGCTGGCGCAGCGCGGCACGGCCAGCGTGCTCGTCTCCCGCGCGTCCGCCGGCCGCGCGTGATCCCCCCATCGCCCATCGCCACGCCCATGAACCAGCCCGAACGCCGCATTCCCGCCAACAGCGTCGACCGCGAGGCCTTCCGCGACATGTGCCGCAAGTTCGCCGAGCGCGAGATCAAGCCGCGCTGGCAGCAGGCCGATCGCGAGGCGAAGTTCCCGCGCGAGTTCTACGTCGCCCTCGCCAAGGCGGGGCTGGTCGGCCTGCACATCCCCGAGTCGCTCGGCGGCGCCGACCTCGGCGTCACCGAGGAGGCCATCTCGATCGAGGAGCAGGCCAAGGCGAACCCGAACCTCGCCATCGTCGCGCTGATCCAGGGCGTGGCCGGCTCGCTGCTCGCCGAGCACGGCAACGAAGGCCACCATGCGATGGTGCGCGAGAACATCGCGGGCGAGCGGCTGCTCGCGCTGGCCGTGACCGAGCCCGAAGCGGGCAGCGACGTGCAGAACCTGAAGACCACCGCGCGGCCCGACGGCGACGACTGGGTGCTCGACGGCATCAAGTCCTTCATCACGCTGGGCGGCGACTGCGACACGATGGCGGTGCTCGCGCGCACCGACCCGAGCAAGGGCCGCCACGGCATGCACTTCTTCGCGGTGGACCGCAACACGCCGGGGGTCGAGACCTCGCAGATCAGGACCTACGCCAACCGCCCGGTGCCGACCTACCGCGTGATGCTCAACAACGCCCGCGTCGGCGAGTCGCGCCGGCTGAAGGCCGGCTTCGGCGCGATCATGGAGGGCTTCAACCGCGAGCGCGTGATGGTCGCCGCCCGCTGGCTCGGCCACATGCAGACCGCGCTCGCCTGGGCGATGGACTACGCCAAGGTGCGCCAGCAGTTCGGCAAGCCGATCGGCGCGAACCAGAGTATCGCCTTCAAGCTCGCCCAGGGCCACGTGGACGTCGAGGCCTCGCGCCACCTCACGTACCACGCCGCGGCGCGCTGGGACAGCGGCGCGCCGGTCAAGGACATCATCCTCGACGTGTCGTCGGCCAAGCTGTTCGTGACCCAGGCCGTCTACCGCGTGACGCAGGACGCGCTGCACATCGGCGGCGGCTGGGGCATCACCGAGGAGTTGCCGGCGATGCGCATGGCGCTGGACGCGCTGGTCGCGCCGGTGACCGTGGGCAGCTACGAGATCCAGCTGCGCGTGATCGCCAAGCAGCTCGGCCTGCCCTGCGACTGACGCCACCGGAGGACACCGCATGAAGCCGCTGGACCGCTCGCTCGGCCGGGTTGCCGCCGTGCTGGGCATGGGCGACGCCTATGCCGACAAGCAGAACGTGAAGGATCCGCTGCAGCTCGCCACCGAGGCGAGCTGGGCGGCGTTCCGCGATGCCGGCATCCGCAAGGACCAGATCGACATCCTGCTGACGGGCCGCTCGCCGTGGGCCGACCGCCGCCCGCAGTGGAACAACATCTTCGCCTCGCACCTGCAGATGCCGGTGCGCATGACCACCGAGCTAACCTTCCACGGTGCCGGCGTCAACGCGATGCTGGGCCAGGCGGCGCTGGCGATCGCCGCCGGCGCGGCCGACCACGTGCTGTGCGTGCAGGCCGACGCGGTGGAGCTGTTCATCGACGCCACCGCGGTCGGCGCCGCCACCGACGCCTGCCCGCAGTTCGAGTTCCCCTACGGCCCGACGATCCCGACCATCTACGCCCAGCTCGCCAGCCGCTACATGCACGAGTTCGGCGTGACCGAGGAGGACTTCGCCGAAGTCGCGGTGCAGCGCCAGGAGTGGGCGGTGCATCACCCGAAGGCGGCCAAGCGCAGGCACGGCCTGATCACCGTCGAGCAGGTGATGCGCTCGCCCTACATCTCGTCGCCGCTGCGGCGCTGGATGTGCGCCACCTGGGGGCCGGGCGGCACGGCGGGCGCCTTCGTCGTCACGAGCGCCGAGCGCGCGAAGGCCGCGGCGCGCGCGAACCCGGCGATCCGGCCGATCTACATCCACGGCTTCGGCACCTGCACCACGCACGAGTACCTGTGCGAGCGCATCAACCTGCGCCGCAGCAGCGTGCCGCTCGGCCCGCTCCCCGCGATCACGACGACAGGCGCCGCGCATGCCGCGCGCGAGGCCTACGCGATGGCCGACATGACGCCCGCCGACATGCAGATGGCGCAGCTGGCCGGCAACTTCTCGCACACGGTGCTGGTGCAGCTCGAGGACCTCGGCTTCGCGCCGAAGGGCCGTGCGATGGACCTGGTGCGCAGCGGGCGCATGCGCCCGGGCGGCGACTTCCCGGTCGACACCAACGGCGGCTGGATGGGCTTCGGCCAGCCCGGCATCTCGGTCGCGGCCGACTCGCTGGTCGAGGCGGTGCGCCAGTTGCGCGGCAATCCGCTCGGGCGGCTCGCCGGCAACACTCCGAAGCGCACGATGGCCTATTCGGCCGGCGGCATGCTCGCCTGCCACAGCGCCGTGATCCTCGGCACCGAAGCCGGTTGAGGAGAGCCACGATGCTCGAACAAGGCGAAGCCGCCGACTACACCGACACGTTCCCGACGCCGCGCGTCACGCAGGACGCCCTGCCCTACTGGGCCGGGGTGAAGGAAGGGCGGCTGCTGTTCCAGCGCTGCCCGGCCTGCCGCGGCGCGATCTTCCCACCGCGCTCGATCTGCCCGATGTGCGACGCGGGCGCGACGCCGGACTGGGAGCAGTCGAAGGGCGACGGCAGCATCTACAGCTGCTCGGTCGTGCACCGGCCGCCGTCGAAGGTGTGGCAGGCGCGCGCGCCCTACACGATCGGCCTGGTGCGGCTCGACGAGGACTGGTTCCTGTTCGCGGAGATCGAAGGCCGGCCCGAGGACATGGCCATCGACCGGCGCGTGCAGGTGGCCTTCCCCGTGCGCGAGGTGCCGCTGCCGGTGTTCAGGCTCGTGCCGTGACGGGCGACGCGAAGCGCCCGATGTGGCACGCCGCCGCCGAGGCGATGGCTCCCGACGCGCGCGCCGCGCGGCAGTTGCGTGGCCTGCGATCGCTGCTGGCATGGGTCGGCGCGCGCTCGCCGATGTACCGCGAACGGCTCGCGGGCATCGATGCGCGCGCGGTGCGCACGCTCGAAGACTTCTCCGCCGCGGTGCCGCTGACCACCAAGGACGACCTGCGCGCGGCGATGGACCGCCACGCGAGCGCCCTGCCGCACCTGTGCGTGCCGCGCGAGACGCTGGTGCTCGCCGGTCCGTCCGCCGGCACCAGCGGGCGCCAGACCTACCAGGCCTTCGACGCGCAGGACCTGGACCGCAACACCGAGATGCTGGCCCGCCTGTACTGGGCCGCCGGCATGCGGCCCGACGACGTGCTGCACCTGCTGGTGACGCCGTTCACGCCGGCAGCCGACATCTTCCGCCTCGCGGCGCAGCGCGTCGGCGTGCGCTGGATCGTGCGCGACAACCACGAGCCCGCGCAGGTCGCGCGCTACGTCGATGCGGCGCGTGCGCTCGGGCCGAGCTTCCTGCAGGCCGGCGTCTCGACGCTGCGCGCGATGGCGCAGCACGCACGCACGCTGCCCGCGGCGCGGGCCGGTACGCCCGCGCTGCCGTACCGGCGGGCGATCCTGATGGGCGCGGCGCTCGGGCCCGAGGCGCGCGAACAGTTTCGCGCCGAGCAGGGCATCGAGGTCTGCACGCTGTCGGGCCAGGGCTCGGACTTCAACCTCTTCTCGGGCGAGTGCGAGGCCCACGACGGCGAGCACTGGCACGGCGAGGACATGACGCTGGTCGAGGTGATCGACCCGGCCACCGGCCGCACTGCGGCCGACGGCGCCGTCGGCGAGATGGTCATCACCGACTTCTACCGCCGCGCCACGCCGCACCTGCGCTGGCGCACCGAGGACATGGTGCGCGTGCATCCGGGCGCGTGCCGCTGCGGCCGCACGTCGCGCCGCTTCACGCTGCTCGACCGCGTGGCCAACCGCGTGCCGGTGCGCGACACGGCGGTCTATCCGTTCGAGGTGGAGACGGCGCTGTCGCGCAGCGCCGACGGCCGCAACCTGGAGTTCTCGCTCGTGCGCCACGCGCCGGCGCCGCCGACGCTGGCCGTGCGCCTGCTGCGCCCGCCGGCACTGCCGGACGCCGAAGCCGGCGCCATGGCGCAGCGCCTGCAGCACCACCTCGACACCGAACTCGGCGTGCCCACGCAGGTCTCGTTCCACGACGACCTGCCGCGCGTCGGCTACAAGACCGTGCGCGTGATCGACCACCGCCCGGCCTGAAACCCCCTGCCCTGAGGACCACCATGGATTTCGAGTTGAGCCCCGAACAACGCGCGATCGCCGAGACGACGAAGCGCTTCGTGGACAAGGAGATGCCGCGCCAGAAGGTGCTGCAATGGGTGCGCGACAAGGTCGAGCCGCCGCAGGAGCTGTTCATGAAGCTCGGCGAACTCGGCTACTACGGCTTCCTGCTGCCCGAAGCCTACAGCGGCCTCGAGAAGCCTGACCCGATGGGCATGCTCGCTTTCGTCGAGCAGTTCGCGCGCGCGTCGGCAGCGATCACGACGGCGTGGGGCCGCGCGGCGGTGATCCTCGCACCGCTGGTCGCGCGCTTCGGCACGCAGGCGCAGCGAGACCTCGTGCTGCCGCGCGTGATGCGCGGCGAGGTGTTCATGGCGCTCGGCCTGACCGAACCCGGCTCGGGCAGCGACGCAGCTTCCCTGCGCACCACGGCGGTCCGCCGCGCCGACGGCCACTGGGTGATCAACGGCGAGAAGCTCTACTGCTCGCAGGTCAGGTCGGCCGGCTTCCTGATCCTCGCCGCGCGCACCGACCCGCAGGCGGTGAAGCAGGAGGGGATCACTACCTTCCTGATTCCCGACCCGGGCCGTCATCCGGCCATCGAGCTGACGCGCATCGAAACCATGGGCCTGGGCCCGGTGCCGACCTTCTCGGCCCACTTCAAGGACCTGGTGCTGCCGCCCGACGCGGTGATCGGCGAGGTGAACAAGGGCTGGCAGTGCGTGCTCGGCGGGCTCGACAACGAACGCCTGTACCACGGCGCGATCGGCGTCGGCGCCTCGCAGGCGATCATCGACGAGGTCAGCGCCTACGTGAAGCAGCGCGTGCAGTTCGGCAAGCCGCTGTCCAAGCTGCAATCGGTGCGGCACAAGATCGTCGACATGCAGTTGCGCGTGGAGGCGGCGCGCCTGCTCGTCTACCGCGGCGGCAGCGTGCTCGAGAAGACTGGCGCCTGCCACAACGAGGCCTCGTTCGCCAAGGTCGCCGGCGCCGAGTGCTACATGCACTGCGCCTACACCGGCCTGCACCTGCTGGGCGGCTACGGCTACACGGTGGACTCCGGCCTGCCGATGCACTTCCAGGACGCCAAGCTGTTCGAGATCGGCGGCGGCGCGATGGAGGTGCAGCGCGACATCATCGCGCGCGGGCTCGGGCTGTAGGTCAAGTCCCGTGAGCAAGGTCGTCTCGCTCGCGCAAGCAGCAGCCCTGGCCGAAGGCGTGCCGCGCGTCGCGCTCGGGGGCTGGAGCTTCAGCCGCCGGCCGCTCGCCGTGGCGCTGCACTGGGCCGCGCACGGCGCGCGCTTCGACGAACTGGTCGTGCTGACGGGCGGCGTCGAGACTGACCTGCTGCTCGCCGCCGGCGTGCCGCGGCGCGTGCGCTCGTTCTACCTGGGCATGGAAGCGCTCGGCCTCGGCCCCGGCCTGAAGGGCGAGTGCAGCGTGGTGGAGGAAACCGAGACCTCGCTGATGCTGGGGCTGAATGCCGCGGTCGAGCACGCCAGCTTCCTGCCGCTGGCGCTGCGCCATGCGCAGGCGCTGGTCCGGCTGCGGCCCGACCTCGCGCGCGTGCGCTGCCCCTACAGCGGCGACGAGCAGCTGGCGATCCCGCCGCTGCCCATCGACGTGGTTTACGTGCACGCCTGGCGCGCCGACGCGCGCGGCAACGCGGTATCCCCAGGCCAAAAGGGCGCCGACCGGCTGCTCGCTCTGGCCGCACGGCACACCGTGGTGCTGTGCGAGGAGCTCGTCGATGACGCCAGCGCCGGCGGCGCGGCGGCCGAGCTGACCGAGCCGATCGTCAGCCACGTCGTGCACGCGCCGCGCGGCGCCGCGCCGGGTGCCTGCCTGCCGCTGTACGAGGCGGACTGGCCCGCGCTGCTCGACTACGCCGCGCTGGAACGCGAAGCCGTCGCCGGCTGGGCGCGCGCACGCCTGGAGGACGCCCGATGACGAGCCCCGCGCACGGCGGCGCGCCGGCGGACACCGCCGAGTCCATGGTCTTCGCGATGAGCGAGTGGCTCCTCGATGCCGGGGTGGTTCAGCTCGGCCTGGCCTCGGCGCTGAACCAGGTGGCGGCGCTGCTCGCCCAGGCGCGCGCCGGCGCGCGCGGCCCCGCGCTCGAGGACCCGGCCGCGCTGACGCTGACGCGCAGCGTGCGCGAGGCGTTTCTCGCCCGCAGCGAACGCGCCGCGCTCGCCGGTGCGACGCGGCGGTACGAGGCGCCGGAGTGGATCGGGCAGATGATGCCGCGCCTCACGGGGCGGGTGCGCCAGTTCGTGCGCCCGCTGCAGATCGACGCGCGCGGGCGCATCAACACGCTGCGCGTCGCGGGCCGCTCGGGGGGGCACCGGCGTTTCGCCGGGCTCGCCGGCCTGGCCGAACTCGCCGAGATCGCGCAGCCCTTCCTCGCCTACCTGCCGCAGCAGGACCGGCGCAGCTTCGTCGATGCGGTGGATTTCGTCGTCGCCGACCCGCTGGCGATGCACGCGCGCGGCGCCGGCCGGGTGATCCTCGTCACAGACCTCGCGGTGTTCGAATTCACGAGCGACGGCGCGCGGGCACTGAGCCGCCATCCCGGCGTCTCGACCGCAATGCTGCGCGAACGCACGCCCGCCGGCGTCGCGCTCGACGCGCCGCCGACGGTGCCGCCGCCCGACCCGGCGCTGCTGCACCGCCTGCGCACCGCCATCGACCCGCGGCGCGTGCGCGACATCGAATTCGTCACGGGCCCGGCGCGCCGTGACGCGCTGCTGCGGCTCCACGCACTCGAAGCCGCGTGTCCACTGCCCTGAAACCTGCCCCGACACCCCCGCTGCCATGAACCCACATCGACGAACCCTCTGCCTCGCCGCGCTGGTCGCAGCAGCCGCACCGCGCGCCGCGCGCGCCGAAAGCTATCCGGCGCGACCCGTCAAGGTCATCGTGCCGTTCAGTGCAGGCAGCGCCACCGACACGCTGGCGCGCGATATCGGCGCGCGGCTCGCCGAGGCTTGGGGGCAGCCGGCGGTCGTCGAGAACCGCCCCGGGGCGAGCGGCATGCTCGCCGCGGCCGCCGCCGCCAAGGCGCCCGCCGACGGCTACACGCTGTTCTTCACGAGCAACACGACGCAGGCCGCCAACCCCAGCCTGTACGTCAAGCTGCCCTACGACCCGGTGAAGGACTTCGCCCCGGTGGCGCCGCTGGCCATCGCCGCCAACCTGCTCGTCGTCAGCCCGGCGTTCGGGCCCGCGAGCGTGCGCGAGCTGATCGCGCTGGCCAAGGCGCAGCCGGGCAAGCTGAAATTCGCCCACGGCAGCAGCCTGTCGCGCATGAACGGCGAGATGCTGCGCTCGATGGCCGGCATCGACATCGTGCCGGTGCCCTACAAGAGCAACCCGCAAGGCATCACCGACCTGCTCGGCGGCCACGTTCAACTGATGTTCGCCGACACCGTCACCGCGCTGCCGCAGGTCAGGGCCGGCAAGTTGCGCGCGCTCGGCATCGGCAGCGCGCGGCGCTCGGCGCTGCTGCCCGACGTGCCCACCGTCGCCGAGGCCGGCGTTCCCGGCTACGAGCTGACCGGCTGGCTCGCGGTGTTCGCCCCCGCCGGCACGCCCGAGCCGGTGCTGGACCGGCTGCACGCCGAGATCGTTCGCATCCTCGCGCTGCCGGCGATGCGCGAGCGCCTGCAGCAGCTCGGCGTCGATCCGCTGGCGGGCTCGCGCGCCGACCTCGGCGAGCTGGTGCGCGCCGAGATTCCGAAGTGGGCCCGCCTCGTCAAGGACGCGGGCATCCAGCCCGAGTGAAGGATCAACGAGGAACTCGAGGCATGGCCGACATCCTGAAGGGCATCACCGTCCTGGACCTGACGCAGAACATCGCCGGTCCCTACTGCACGCAGCTGCTGGGCGACTTCGGCGCCGACGTGATCAAGGTCGAGCGTCCGGCCGGCGGCGACGACGCGCGGCGCTGGGTGCCGCCGGCAAGCCACGGCATCGGCACCGCCTTCCTGGCGGTGAACCGCAACAAGCGCAGCGTCGGCATCGACATCGGCGTGCCCGCGGGCCGCGACGTCGTGCGACGGCTGGCCGACCGGGCCGACGTGCTGGTGCACGCCGTGCGCCCGGGCAGCCTCGAGGCGCGCGGTCTGGGCTACGACGATCTGGCGGCCACCAATCCGCGGCTGGTGTACTGCGCGATCAGCGCCTTCGGCGAGAGCGGACCGCTGGCGCGCGAACCCGGCTACGACCCCCTGATCCAGGCGTTCACCGGCATCATGAGCGTCACCGGCCATGCCGACCGCCCGCCGGCGCGCGTGGGCGTGTCGGTGGTCGACATGGGCACCGCGCTGTGGGCCTTCATCGGCACGCTGGCCGCGCTGTACCGCCGCCAGCAGACCGGGCGCGGGGGGCGCGTGTCGACGAGCCTGATGGAGACCGGCGTCACCTGGATGTCGCTGTTCCTCACGCACTACATGGGCGCAGGCTTCGTCGGCCAGCGCCTGGGCGACGTGACGCCGATGACCGCGCCGTACGAATCGTTCGCCACGCTCGACGGCGCGGTGCTGATCACCGCCGCCAACGACAAGCTCTTCGCGGCGGTCTGCGCCGCGCTCGGCGTGCCCGGGCTGGCGGCGGACGAGCGCTTTGCGAGCAATGCGCTGCGCGTCGCCAACCGCCCGGCGCTGCACGCGCTGCTCGAGGCGCGCACCGCGACGTACGCCACCGCCGAATGCGTCGACCGCTTGCGCGGCGCCGGCGCGCCATGCTCGCCGATCAACACCGTGGTCGAGGTGCACGACGACGCGCAGGTGGCGGCGATGCGCATGATCAGGCCGCTGCCCGCCGCGCACGTGCCCGACCTCCGCGTCGTCGACGTGCCGGTGGCCATCGACGGCGAGAAGGCCAGCCTGCGCCACGCTCCACCGCTGCTCGGCGCGCACACCGAGGAGGTGCTGCACTGGGCGGGTTACTCGGACGCCGAGATCGGCGCGCTCAGGGTGAGCAAGGCGATCGGCTGATGGCATCGCTCCGCGCGCTGTCCGAGCTTCCGGCGCGCCGCGCCAAGGGCATGGCGCTCGGCCTCGTCGCGGCGGCCTCGTTCACGCTGCTGCATGCCTCGGTGCGCTACGCGTCGCGCGAGCTGCACGTCTTCGAGATCACCTTCTTCCGCTACTTCTTCGCGCTGTTCTTCATGCTGCCCGCGCTGCTGCGCTCGCGCGGCGCGGTGCTGACGACCGAGCGGCTGCACCTGCACCTGATCCGCTGCGTGATGCTGATGATCTCGATGCTCGGGATCTTCTCGGCGCTCACGATGACGCCGATCGCCACGGTGACGGCGCTGAGCTTCATCTCGCCGGTGTTCGCTTCGGCCGCCGCCATCGTGCTGCTGCGCGAGCGTTCCACGCCGACCCGCTGGCTGGCGGTGGCCGCCGGCGTCGCCGGCATGCTGCTCATCGTGCGACCGGGCCTCGTCCCGCTGTCGGCCGGGCCGGTGCTCGCCGTCTGCGGCGCGCTGGCCTGGGCGGTGTCGATCATCGTCATCAAGCTGATGTCGACCACCGAGTCGAGCACCACGCAGGTCGCCTACATGTCGGTCATCGTCACGCCGCTCACTTTCTTGCTCGCGGTGTGGGTGTGGAAGTGGCCCAGCTTGCAAATGATCCCGGTGCTGGTGTTCACGGCTCTCATTGCCACGGTGGGGCAGTTCGCCTACACGAAGGCGTTCCAGTACGCGGAGGCCACTGCGCTGATGCCGCTCGACTTCACGCGCCTGATGTGGGCCTCGCTCGTGGGCTTCCTCGTGTTCGGCGAGGTGCCGGACATCTGGAGCTGGATCGGCGGCACGGTCATTTTCATGAGCGCCGCCTACATCACCCTCCACGAGGCGAGAGCAGGCGCGGCAAAAGGCAGGCAGACCCCATGACACCCTCCCATCCTCTCCATCCGGGCGCTCTGTCCGGCCTGCGCGTGATCGATCTCAGCCATGTGCTGGCCGGTCCGATGGCCACGCAGATGTTCGGCGACCACGGCGCCGAGGTCGTGAAGGTCGAACCGCCGGGAGGCGAGGTCAGCCGCAAGATGGGCCCGTCGACGAACGAACACGGCTTCTCCTCGCACTATTTCAGCGTCAACCGCAACAAGCGCGCGATCGCGCTCGATCTGTCGCGCCCGGAGGGAGTCGACGTGCTGATGCGCCTGCTTGCCGATGCCGACGTGCTGATCGAGAACTTCAAGCCCGGCACCCTGCGCGGCTTCGGCCTCGACTACGAGACGGTGCTCGCGCCGCGCTTCCCGCGCCTCATCGTCGCGCACATCAGCGGCTTCGGCGAAGAGGGGCCGCTCGGCGGCCTGATCGGCATGGACCCGACGGCGCAGGCGATGTGCGGGCTGATGAGCTGGCAGGGCGAGCCGGACGGCGCACCGATGCGCGCGGGCGCGTCCATCGTGGACCTGCTGGCCGGCCTGTACACCGCGTCGGCGATCCTCATGGCACTGCATGAGCGGCATGCCTCCGGCCGCGGCCAGGAGATCGAGGTCGCGCTGTTCGACGCGGCGTTCACGCTCACGCACCCGTTCACCGCCGACTGGTTCATGTCGGGCCGCGAACCGGCGCGCATCGGCAACCGCCACCCCAGCGGTGCGCCCTACAACGTGTACCGCTGCCGAGACGGCCATGTGCTGCTGGCCTGCGCGAACGACAAGCAGTTCCGCGTGCTGTGCGAGGTGCTCGGGCGCCCGGAGCTCGCCGACGATCCGCGCTTTCGGAACGTGCAGGAGCGCTTTTGCCATCACGACGCGATCGACGCCGAGGTGAGCGCGCTGTGCGCCGCGCGCGGCAAGAACGAGATCGCGCTGACGCTGCTGCGTGCCGGCGTGCCGGCAGGGGCCGTGCTGTCCATGGGCGAGGCCTTGCGCCACGAGCAGGTTGCGGCGCGACGCCTGGTGGTCGAGGATCCGTCGATCGGCTTCAAGACCGTCGGCTCGCCGATCCGGATGAGCCGCACGCCGCCGGCGCTGCACCAGCGGCCAGCGCGCTTCGGCGAACACAGCCGCGCGGTGCTGCGCGAAGCCGGCTTCACCGAGGGGGAGATCGATGCGCTCGTCGCCGGCCGGGTGGTGTTCGGCGAAGGACAGACGGCTTGTTAGCGCAGCATGTCCACCGGCGGTTCCGCTGTCGGGACCGGGCGGCGCCGTGCAGGTCAGCGCGTCTTGCGGCATCGCATTCGCCATCATCGCAGCGGCGCGGCGGCATATCGGCGCGCCTTTCCACCCCACCAGAGGAGCACTCATGCAGGAAGTCATCGTCGAGAAGCGCGGCCACATCGGCCGCATCGTCTTCAACCGTCCGGAAGCGAAGAATGCGCTCACGCCGCCGATGCTCGACGAAACGATGCGCGCGATCGCGGAATTCGAGCGCGACGACGACGTGCGCGTGCTGCTGTTCAGCGGCGCCGGCGGATCGTTCACGTCCGGGGGAGACCTGAAGTTCCTGGCCGGCATCACGCAGCAGAAGCCGTTCGAGATCCGCAACTCCGTGTACACCTACTTCGCCGGCACCGCGAAGGCGATCAAGCTGTGCCGCAAGCCGACGGTCGCCGCCGTCGCGGGCCCTGCGATCGGCGCCGGCTGCGAGTACGCGATCGCCTGCGACTTCCGCGTTGCCGGCGAGTCCGCGGCCTTCTGCGAAACCTGGGTGAACATCGGACTGATGGCGCCGCTGGGCGGCATGTTCCTGCTGCCACGGCTCATCGGCCTCGGCCGGGCGACCGACATGTTGATGCGCGGCACCACGGTGCGCGGCGCGGAGGCCGAACGCATCGGACTGGTTCACCGCTGCGTGCCAGATGCCCAGCTCGACGAGGCCGCCACGGAGCTGGCGAGCGAGCTGGCCGCCGGAGCGCCGCTCGCGCTGGCCGCGATCAAGGAAGGCCTGCGCCGCGGCATGGAATCGAACCTCAACGCCGAATGGGAGTTCAACCTCTACGCGCAGGCCATGCTGATCCACTCGGACGACCACGCGGAGGCCATGCTCGCACGCAAGGAGAAGCGCAGGCCGGGCTTCAAGGGCAAGCGCTGAGGAAGGCAAGCGTGCGCCAGCCCGTACCGGGGAATCCGGCGTGAGAGGCTCGCCCGGTGTCGCGCTGCCGGTGGCAGCGATGCTGGCGTCGCAGACGGTGATGTCGGCCGCCACCGTCGCGCTGCCGGTGCTGGCGCCCGCGGCGGCGTCCGACATCGGCATGCCGGTCGCGTGGGTGGGCCTGTTCGTCGCGCTCGTCTACGGCAGCGGCATGGCTTGCGGGCTGGCGGCCGGCGCACTGGTGCGCCGCTGGGGCGCAGTGCGTCTCAGCCAGCTGTGCCTGCTCGCCGCATGCGCCGGGCTGGCGCTCGTGGCCAGCGGCCAGCGCTCGGGCGCCGTTTTCGGTGCGTTGCTGCTCGGCCTGGGCTACGGCCCGCTCAACCCGGCGAGTTCGCACCTGCTCGATCGCGTGTCGCCGGCGCACCGGCGTGCAACTATCTTTTCGATCAAGCAGACCGGCGTGCCGCTGGGCGCCGTGCTCGCCGGTGCGATGCTGCCGTCGCTGGCGCTGGCAGTCGGCTGGCCCGGCGCGCTGCTCGGCGTCTCGGGCATCTGCATCGCGCTGGCCGCGCTGCTGCAGCCGCTGCGCGAGCGCTGCGACGGCGACCGGCTTCCCGACACGCCCTTGGGTCTGGGCAACCTCGCCGCGCCGGCCCCTCTGGTGCGCGCCAACTGGCAGCTGGCGGCGGCCTCGTTCTGTTTTGCGGCACTGCAGCTGTGCCTGGGGACCTACCTCGTCGCCTATCTGACCGGCGATCTCGGCTACGACCTCGTGCAGGCGGGCTTCATGCTTGCGGTGACGCAGGCCGCCGGCGTCGCCGGCCGGCTGCTCGCCGGCACGCTGGCCGACCGCGGCAGCGCACGCTCGGTGATGGGCGCGATGGGCTGCACGATGGGCGCATGCGCGCTGGCGAGCGCCTTCGCGCACGGGTGGTCCACCGTCGGGCTGCTGGCGCTGTATGCGTTGTTCGGCGCAAGCGCGATCGGCTGGAACGGCGTCTACCTCGCCGAGGTGGCGCGCAGCGCCGCGCCGGGCACCGTCGGCGACGCGACCGGGGCGGCGCTGTTCGTCACCTTTGCCGGCGTGCTTGCCGGGCCGGCGGTCTTCAGCCTGATCATCCAGTCGGGCATCGCCTACGACACCGCGTTCATCGCGATCGGCGTGCCGGCGCTGGCCTGCGGGTTGGCGCTGCTGCGGGGCGGGCACCGCAACCGGCGTGACGCGCTTCGTTGACCAAAGGGGCCCCAATTCATCGTCGATGACCCTGGAATGCCGCTGCGCCCTGCGCGCCTCCCGTCACTCCTTGTCCGGCTGCGGCGGCGCGATGTTGGGGATGCCGGACATCAGCGTCGTCGGGATCGACCGGATCAGTTCGTCGACCGAGAACATGCCGTCCGCCTCGGACTTGCACAGCGCGCGCGCTTCGACCGGCTCGGCGTACGTGTGGATCTTGCCCTTCTCGACGTGGAAGACCTGGCCGTTCACGTCGGCGGCCGCGTCGGTGGCCAGATAGGCGACCATCGGCGCGACGAACTCGGGACCAGGCATGGCCATGAGGCTGTCGTGCGCCGCCTGGCTGACGAGGCCCATCTCCAGGCGCTTCTTCATGCCTTCGATGACTTTGTCGTTCATCGTCATGCGCGTTGCCGCCAGCGGGCAGATGGCGTTCGCGGTGACGCCGAAGCGCCCCAACTCGCGCGCCAGAGAGCGCGTCAGGCTGATGATGCCGCCCTTGGCGGCCGAGTAGTTGCACTGCCCGACCGAGCCCTTGAACGCGTCCGACGAGAAATTGACGATGCGTCCGCTGCGCTGACCGCGCATGACACGCGAGGCGTGGTGGCAGATGTTCCAGTGCCCCTTGAGGTGGACGGTGATGACGGCGTCCCAGTCGTCCTCGCTCATGTTCCAGACCATGCGCTCGCGCAGGAAGCCGGCGACGTTAACGACGCAGTCCAGCCTGCCGTAGCGCTCGACGCACTGCTTGACCATCGCGGCGGCCTGGTTGTAGTCCGTCACCGAGTTGTAGTTGGCGCTGGCGCGACCGCCGGCCGCAACGATCTCGGCGACGACGCCATCGGCGACCGCACGGTCGGAGCCCGCGCCGCTGCGGTCGCCGCCCGGATCGTTGACCACGACGCTCGCGCCTTCCTTCGCCATCAGCAGCGCGACCTCGCGGCCGATGCCACGGCCCGACCCCGTCACGAGCACCGCCTTGCCTTGCAGATTGCCACCCATGGACCACCTTCTTTCGAAACTCCGAAACTCCGATAGAGCCGCACGACCCCCGGCTTCGTGCCGACAGACGGGGGACGAAGGCCGCCCGCGAAGCCTGCCGAACCCTGCGCCGACCGCCGAGCCGCGCCGGCATCTGCCGCCTCATCAGGGCAATCCTCAGTACTCCACCTAACAAATGTACGACAGAATTGTTCGTCTTGGCGCGCGCCACTCAGGTCAAAAGTGCGCCCCGGCACAGTCAGGAGGTATCCATGCCGCGACGCGCGCCCCTATCGATCGTCCGCCTGCTGCTCGCCGCCACCATGTTGCCGGTGGTCGGAAGCGCCCATGCGGCCGACGCGACGCCGATCTCGATTCCCGTCGTCACGCCGCTCAGCGGCGCCACGTCGGTGATCGGCCAGGACTCCGCCAAGGGGCTCGAAATTGCGCAACGGCACATCGCCGAGGACGGCGGCGTGCTCGGTCGCAAGCTCGAACTGAAGACGGTCGACACGCAGGGCAAGCCGGACGTCATGCGCCGCGAGCTCGAGCGCCTGGCGCGGCTGGAGAACGCACCGCTGATCCTCGGCTGCGAGATCAGCGCCGCCACTGCCGCCGGCGCGCAGTTCGCGGAACAGTTCAAGGTCCCCTTCCTCAATTCGGCGGCGGCCTCGGCCGACATTCTGCAGCGCGGCTACGGCTGGTACTTCTCCGACCAGATCACCGGCGACGACGAGGCGCGCGCAGTGACCTCGTTCGTCGAGCACTTGTCGTCGCAGAGCGCCGGCAAGCCGCTCAAGCTCGCCTTCCTGTTCGAGGACAGCCCGCGCGGCGCCGGCACGATCGACGCTTCGCGCAAGTTGCTCAAGGACAGGGGCATCGCGCCGGTCATCGAGGTCTCGTACAACCGCGCCGAGCGCAACCTGCTGCCCCAGATGAAGAAGGTCGAGCAGAGCGGCGCCGACGTGGTCGTCTGGGCGGGTTATACCGAGGACGTGGTCGCCGGACTGAAGGCCATGCAGCAGATCGACTTCACGCCGTACGTGGTCGGCGTGGGCGGCGGCCCGGGCGATCCCCGCATCCCGGCCCTGGTCGATCCGGCATTCATCGAGAAGCTGCGTCTGAGCACGATCGACTACTTCAACCCGGATCTCCCGCGCGCCAGGCGCTTCGTCGAGGCCTACCAGAAGCAGTTCGGCGCGCTGCCGAGCAGCTACGCGTCGATGTGCTACCGAGGCGCCTACACCGTGCGCGCCGCGCTGACGAGCGCGCTCGAAGCCACGGGCGGTCGGCTCGACCGCGAAGCGGTTCGCGCCGCAATGCGCTCTTTGAAGATCCCCGGAGATGCCACCGTCACGCCGTTCGCGTCGATCGAGTTCGATGCCCAGGGGCGCAACATCGGCGCGCGCTCCCTCGTCGCGCAATGGCAGGACGGCGGGACGCGCAAGGTCACCGTCTGGCCGAAGGACGTCGCCGCGCGCGCTCCACTGCCCCTGAAGCGCTGAAGCAGCCGGTGCTGCACCGCGGCGCATGACGCTCGACCTCGCGCTGCAGGCCACGGTCTCGGGCCTGCTGATGGGGGGCATCTACGCGCTCATCGCGCTGGCGCTGGCCCTCGTCTTCGGCGTCATGCGGGTGCTCAACTTCGCGCACGGCGATCTGCTGCTGGTCGCGATGTACGGCACGGTCGTGCTGAATCGGGCGCTCGGCCTGCACCCCTATGCGGCGGCGCTGCTCCTGGTGCCGCTGATGGGTGTCGTCGGCTGGGGGCTGTTCGCCGCGTTCATCCGGCCATTGCTCGGCGCCAGCGCGCTGATGCAGGCACAGCTCACCATCGGCGTGTCGTTCATGATCCAAAGTGCGGCGCTGATGATCTTCGGCGCCGACCTGATGAACGTGCGCACCTCGTTCGAGAGCAGCACGTTGCCGTTGGGCCGCGGCATCGTCGTCGGCGTGCCGCTGCTCGCGGCGTTCGCCGTGTCGGTGCTCGCGTGCGCCGCGGTGGGGTGGTTCCTGGCGCGCACCGAGACGGGCGTTCGCATTCGCGCCACGGCGCAGGATCCGGTGATGGCGCAACTGTGCGGCGTCGCGGTGCCGAGGCTGCAGAAGGTCGTGTTCGCGGCCAGCATCGCGCTGCTCGCCCTGGCGGCAGGCAGCCTGATGACCTTCTTCCACGTCACGCCCACCACCGGCGTGCAATTCAGCATCCTGTCGCTGCTGATCGTGGTGCTCGGCGGCCTTGGCGACCTCAAGGGCACCTTCATCGGGGCGCTGATCATCGGCCTGGCCGAGTCACTGGCCGGCGCGGCGTTCGACAGCGCGCTCGCGCCGGCGGCGATCTACATCCTCTTCGCACTGACGCTGCTGTTCCGGCCGCGCGGTCTGTTCGGACGCGGGAGCATCGCGTGAAGCCGCCCGGGCGCAGCAGCCGCCGCAAGGAGGCCGCCCTCGCGCTGCTGCTCATCTGGTGCGTGGCCGGTGTCGCGCTGCTGGCGCGCAATCCCTACTGGATCAGCGTTGCCACCACGGTGCTGATGTGGGTGCACCTTTGCGTGGCCTGGAATGCGGTCGGCGGCATGGTCGGCCAGATATCGTTCGGCAACGCGGCTTTTTTCGGCATCGGGGCCTACACGTCGACGTTCCTCGCGGCACAGTACGGCGTGAACCCGTGGCTCGGCATGCTCGCCGGCGGCGCGCTGGCTGCCGCCGCGGGCTGGTGCATCGGCTACCTGCCCTTCCGTTGGCGGCTGAGCCATCTGGTGTTCGCGCTGCTGACCATGGCCGCCGGCTTCGTGCTGCAGTTCAGCGCCAACGGCATGCGCGCGCTCGGCGGCACCGGCGGTCTGTACATCAATGCGCCGTCCTCGCTGGCCAACCTGCGCTTCGACGATCCGGGCGGGTATCTGCTCACCATCGCAGTCCTCTCGAGCGCGACCCTGCTCGTCGTCGCGCTGCTGTTCCAGGGCCGCCGAGGCTACTTCTGGCGCGCCGTGCGCGACAACGAGGATGCCGCGGCCGCCGCCGGTGTGGGCCTGTTCCGCGTCAAGCAGGAGGCGCTCGCGGTCAGCGCCTTCGCGACCGCGCTCGCGGGCACCTTCTACGCGCAGCAGATCGGCTTCATCGATCCGCATTCGGTGCTTGGCGTCGATGTGGCAATACAGATCCTGCTGTTCGCCGTGGTCGGCGGTTCGGGCACCCAACTCGGACCCGTGGTCGGCCCGCTCCTGCTGGTGCCGCTCGGCGAGGCGCTGCGCCTCGCGCTGGGCGGCGGCGCAGCGGCGGAACTGCACCACTTCGCCTACGGTGCCGCACTCGTCGCGGTCATCCTGCTGTGGCCTGGCGGCGTCGTCGGCGGGGTCCGCAGGATGCTGCAGGCGCGTCGATCCCGGGTGCCGGCCGACTCCGCCGGATCCGGGCCCGCCCCTGCCGCAGCCGGAGCACCGCGCGCCCCGACTTCGTCCGAGGGGGGCGCCCTGCTCGAAGTGGTCGGCATCGGCAAGCGCTTCGGCGGCCTGCAGGCGCTGCAGGACGTGTCGTTCAGCGTTCGCCGCGGCGAGATTCTGGGTCTGATCGGGCCCAACGGAGCCGGCAAGACGACGCTGTTCTCGATCCTCGGCGGCTTCCAGCAGCCGAGCGCCGGGCAGGTGCGGTACCGGGGCGAGCGCATCGACGGCCTGGCGCCGCACCAGATCTGCAGGCGCGGCGTCGCCCGCACTTTCCAGATCACGCAGTCGTTCCCGACCCTGACCGTGTTCGACACGGTGCTCACCGCTGCGCTGGTGCGCCACCGCATGGCTGCCGCCCCGGGGGAGGCCGAAGCGGTGCTGGTCCGCACCGGGCTCTGGGACAGGCGCGCCGCCCTCTGCGCGGACGTGACGCTGGCCGAGCAGCGCCGACTCGAGGTCGCGCGCGCCTTGGCCACCGAGCCGACGCTGCTGCTGCTCGACGAGTCGATGGCCGGCCTCACACCGCGCGAGACCGATGCCGCGTTGCACCTGCTGCGCAGCCTGCGCGACGAGGGCCTGACCATCGTGCTGATCGAACACGTGATGCGGGCGGTGATGAACGTCTGCGACCGGCTGGTGGTGCTTGACGCCGGCCGGTTGCTCGCCAGCGGGACGCCGTCGGCGGTGGCCTCTGATCCACAGGTGATCCGCGCCTACCTCGGCGCGGGTGCGCCGGAACGATGAACATGCTGGTCGTCGAAGATCTTCGTGCCGGGTACGGCAACGTCGAGGTGCTGCACGGCGTGTCGCTGCACGTCGATGCCGGCGAGGCGGTGGCGGTGCTGGGACCGAACGGCGCCGGCAAGTCGACCTTGCTGCGCACCATCTCCGGGCTGGTGGCCGCACGCGGCGGCGGTGTGCGCTTCGAGCAGCGCCCGCTGACCGGGCTGCCGGCCCATGGCATTCCACTGCTCGGGCTGCTGCACGTTCCCGAAGCGCGCCATGTGTTCGGGCAGCTCAGCGTCGAGGAGAACCTGATGGTCGGCGGCACGCCGCTGCCCGGTCGCGCCGAGCGCCGCGCGGCGCTCGAGGAAATCTGGGCACTGTTTCCGATGCTGCGCGACAAGGCGCATGCCGCCGCCGGCTCGCTGTCCGGGGGCCAGCAGCAGATGCTGGCGATCGGCCGCGCACTGATGGCGCGGCCCCGGCTCGTGATGCTGGACGAGCCCTCGCTCGGCCTCGCGCCGGTGGTCGTCGAGGAGCTCTACCTCGCGCTCGGCAAGCTGCGGCAGGGCGGTCTCACCATTCTGCTCGTCGAGCAGGACGTGCAGGTTGCGCTGGGCTTCGCCGATCGAGCGTACGTTCTCGAGAACGGCACTATCGAGCTGGAAGGCGCGGCCGGCGCACTGCAGGAAGACCGGCACGTGCGCGAGGTCTACCTCGGTCTGTAGGAACGGCATGACAACCCCGCAAGGATCCCATGAGAGCGCTCACCCGTGCCGGCGCCAGGGCACATGCTCGCTTCCCCCTGCGGGCGGCCGCGCGCGGGCCCCTGAGGGGCGATGACATGCCGCCACAACCACCTCGGGTCAGGCCGTCGCTGCACGCGGCGCACCGCGCCGTCTCGCTGATGGAGACGGTGTGCGGCTGGGTCGCCAGCGCCTGCTTGTTCGCGATCATGGTCACGGTCTTCGCCGACGTGGCGATGCGCTACTTGCTGAACGCGCCGCTGACCTGGTCCTACGACTTCGTCTCGCTGTATCTCATGGTCGCCCTCTTCTTTCTCGCACTGTCGGTCACCCTGCGCGATGGCCACCATGTCCGCGTCGACATCCTGTGGACGCGCTGCAGGCCGCGCATCAGGCATGCCATGGAACTGATCTGCAACGCTCTCACCGCGGTGGTCATGTTCGCCATCGTGGTACAGGGCGGCCTCAAGACCTGGGACAGTTGGCAAGCCGACGCCGTCGTGGCCGGGGCCATCCCCTGGCCCACCTGGGCGATGGCGGTGTTCGTGCCCATCGGCGCGGGCCTGCTGCTGCTGCGGCTGCTGTTGTCCCTGTGGTCGCTCGCCGCGGCCGTCGCCGACGGCTCCGAGGCTGCAGTCGGCGGCGTCGCTGAGGCCCGCGCACCCGGGGAGCACGAGGCCTGACATGCTCGCGACCGCGATCACTGTGTTGCTGCTCCTGCTCTTGGCCTTCGGCACGCCGGTGGGCTTCGCGCTGGCCATCGCCGGAGCGACCGGGCTGTATGCGCTGGGCGGCTTGCGCATGGTGCTGGGCATCCTGGACACGGCACCCTTGTCGGCGGCCAGCTCCTACGAGCTGATCACGGTGCCGATGTTCCTGCTGATGGCCGAGTTCGTGATCATCAGCGGCGTCGCGGACGACCTGTTCAAGACCGCTTCTGCCTGGATCGGGCGGGTGCGCGGCGGGCTCGGCGTGGCCACCGCGCTCGCCGGCGCGGGCTTCGGCGCGATCTCGGGCTCGTCTACAGCATCCGCGGCGACGCTGGCATCGACCAGCATACCGGCCATGCTGAAGGCCGGCTACGAGCCCAAGCTCGCCTGCGGCGCGGTGGCCATCTCGGGCACGCTGGCAATGCTGATCCCGCCGAGCATCGCGCTGGTGCTGTACGGCATCATCGCCGACGTCAGCATCGGGCAGTTGCTGGTCGGCGGCGTGGTGCCCGGACTGCTGGTGACGCTGGCGATCGCGTGCACCGTGCTGTTCCTGGTCTGGCAGGACCCGGCGCGGGCGCCGAGGGGGCGAGCCTACAGTTGGGGCGAGAAGTTTCGGTCCCTGCGTGTCGTATGGCCGATGCTGGTGCTGTTCGCGGCGGTCACCGGCATCATCTACTTGGGCGTGGCCACGCCCACCGAGGCCTCGGGCATAGGCGCCTTCGGGGCGTTCCTCATTGCGCTGCTGCGCGGCAAGGCGAACTTCACCGCCACGCGCCACGCGCTGCTGCGCGCGGCACAGACGACCTGCATGATCATCATGATCATCCTGGGCGCCCACGTCTTCGGCTACTTCTTCACCCTGACACAGACCACGCAGCAGATCGTGGCCGCGGTCGGCGGCTGGCCGGTGGATCGCTGGGTGATCATGGCGGCGATCATCGCGATCTACCTGGTGCTGGGCTGCTTCATGGACCAGGTGGCGATCCTGATCCTGACCGTGCCGGTGGTGCTGCCGCTCGTCAAGGCGCTGGGTTTCGATCCCGTGTGGTTCGGCGTGCTGGTGGTCGTCACCGCCGAGGTCGGCATGGTCACCCCGCCGGTGGGGCTGAACGTCTTCGTGGTCGCGCGCTACACCGGGCGGCCGCTGGCCGAGGTCTTTCTCGGCGTCGCACCGCATGTGGTGGCGCACCTGCTGCTCATCGTGCTGTTCTGCCTGTTCCCGCAACTGGTGTTGTGGCTGCCGCAGACGATGCAAGGTGGCTAGCCGCCGGGACCGGAAGGATTTCTCACCGCAAGGAGCCTCGATGAAGTCCCTTCGCACCAGCATGTTCGGGCTCGCCTGCGTCGCCGCGGCAATGCTTTCGCTGCACGGCTTCGCGCAGGAGCGGATCGTGCTGCGGGTGGCGGATTCGTTTCCGGCCACCGGCCACTACTTTTCCGATCCGGCGGCCAAGTACTTCATGGACGCGGTCACGCGCGCGACCAACGGCCAGGTGAGCTTCGAGCACTACCCGGCCGAGCAGCTCGGCAAGGCCAAGGACCTGCTGTCGCTGACCGCCTCCGGCGTGGTCGACATCGGCTCGGTAATGCCCTCCTACGTTTCGGAGAAGATGCCTCTGTCCGGCGTGGCCGAGCTGCCCGGCGGCTTCGCGACATCGTGCGAAGGCACGTTGGCGTACTGGAAGCTCGCACGCGACGGCATGCTCGCGCAGAAGGAGTTCGCGCCGAACGGCGTCCGCGCGCTGTTCGTGCTGGTCAGCGTGCCGTACCAAGTGCTGATGAAGCAGAAGTTCGAGTCGATCAAGCAGCTCGAAGGCCGCAAGCTGCGCTCCACCGGCGCCGCCAGCGACGCCGCGATCCGCAAGCTCAACGCCGTGCCGATCCGCATGGCCGCACCTGAGATCTACGAGTCTTTGTCGCGCGGCACGCTCGACGGCGTGGTGGTTTCGTACGCCGCCGCCGTGTCCTACAACCTGCATACGCTGACCAAGGCGGTCACCGCGGGCGAGAACTTCTCCAGTGCAGTGCTGACCTACTCGATTGGCGAGGCGCGCTGGAAGTCGCTGCCGCCGAGGGTGCAGCAGGCCATGCTCGAAGCCGGCGACGCGGCGACGCGGCGCGCCTGCTCGATGATGGACCAGGCCACCGCCACCGACCTCGACAAGATGCGGGCCGCGGGCGCCGACGTCGTGCGCCTCCCCCTCGCCGAGCACGGCGAACTCCAGACGCGCTTCTCGAGCGTCGGTGGCGACTGGGCGAAGGATCTCGACGGGCGCGGCAAGCCCGGCAGCAAAGTCCTGAAGGCGTTCAACGACGCGCTGCGCAGCGCGCGCCCGGCGCGATGAACCGGCCTGAGCGCCCCGGGGGCGGCCCACGTGCGGGCGATCAGCTCGGCGGCAGGCCGGTGGCGGGCCTGTACCGCCTGCCGCTGGCCGCTGCTGCGCGGGACCCGAGGCTGCGACCCGCCGCTGATTTCGATGTCTGACGGCTGAGCAGCGCGCCGCTGCGGCCCGCGCCATCCTGCAGGAGGAAAGCACGATGAAATCCAAGCTCTGCGACATGCTCGGCGTCGACGTCCCGATCTTCGCCTTTTCGCACTGCCGCGACGTGGTCGCCGAAGTCACGAAGGCCGGCGGCATGGGCGTGCTGGGCGTGGCCTACAAGACCGCCGCGCAGCTCGACGTCATGTTGATGCGGTCCAGGAAGTCCTGGACCATCGCCGGGCCCTGGTATTCGGGCAGGCCGGCACGCCGGCCTCGTCGAGCACGCGCCGCATGAACGCGACATGGTCCGCGGGCAGATCGTCGGGCGTGACATGGCGTTCGCCGGGCTCCTCGCACCGGCTGGGGAGCAGCACGTCGACGCCGTAAGGCTTGCCGGCGACGCGCGCGTCGACCCACTGCAGCTCGTGACCCGCGAGCAGACCGAGGCGCTGCTGGAGGTGGCGCTGCGGCATCCGATCAGGACAGTGGTCAGCGCGCTGGGCTCGCCGCCGAAGGAGACCGTCGAGCGCCTGCACGGCCTGGGCATCAAGGTCGGCGCCCTCGCCGGCAAAACCGAGCACGCGCTGCGCCACAAGGCGGCCAGGGTGGATTTCGTGGTCGCGCAAGGCATGGAAGCCGGCGGCCACACCGGCAAGGTCACCTTGATCATCCTGTGGCCGCATATGATCGACGCGGTGGCACCGCTACCCGTGCTCGCCGCCGGCGGCGTGGGCCGCGGGCGGCAGATGGCGGCGGCGCTGGCGCTCGGTGCCGAAGGCGTGTGGTGCGGATCGATCTGGCTGGGCACGCGCGAGAGCGAACTGAATCCGGCACTGCGGCGCCGCTTGTTCGCGGCCGGCAGCGAGCACACCGTGCAAAGCCGGCTGCGCCCGGGCAAGCCGGCGCGCGTGCTGCGCAGCAAGCTGTCCGATGCCTGGGAGCGCCCGGACGCACCGCCGTTCGCACCGATGCCGTACCAGACGATGCTGATGGTCGAACCGCAACTGCGCGTCGAGCGCGGCGAGGACGAGCAATGGCAGTACTACCGGTCGGTCAGATCGTCGGCGACATGCACGCCGAAACCAGTTGCCGCCAGGTCGTCCACGACATGATGAACGAGCTGATCGAAGCGACCGAACGGCTGTCCGGCATGGTGCTGGCCGGCCGACCCCGACGCCGGCCACGCCGGCGTCTCGGCCTTCCTGGTCGAGACGAAGGGGCTCGCCGGCTTCGGCGCGCGGCCGATCCCCGCAGACATCGGCACCGCCTGCATGCCGAGCGCCGAGCTGTCGTTCCAGGACTGCGAGATCCCCGCCGACAGCCTGCTCGGCGGCGTAGAGGGCCAGGGCTTCAAGGTCGCCATGACGACGCTGCACTACGGACGCGTGTGCGTGCCGGCGCGCGCCCTGGGCATCGCGCAGGCGTGCCTCGACATGGCGGTCGCCTACGCCAACGAGCGCGCCGCCTTCGGACGCAAGATCACAGGCTTCCAGGCGGTGCAGCACACCATCGCCGACATGCTCGCCAAGACCGAGGCGGCGCGCTGGCTCATCTACCGCGCCGCAGCCAAGGCCGACCGCAAGCTGCCCTTCGGCCGCGAGGCGTCGATCGCCAAGTACTTCGCAGGCGAGGCGGTGACCGACGTCACCGAGAAGTGCCTCGAGATCCACGGCGGCTACGGCTTCGCGAAGGAGTTCCCGGTGTTCCGCTACTTCACCTGCGCGCGCGTGATGCGCACCGGCGAAGGTTCGGCCAACGTGCAGAAGAACCTGCTCGGCCTGGACGAGCTGGGCATCAAGAAGATCGACCGGCACGGCGTCTGAACGGCGCACCGCCGGCGGCGCCGGTCCGCCCATGCCACGCGCCGGCGCCGGGCGTGCAACGGCAGGAGGTCAACAGCCCGCTTCGCCGTCAGGCAGCCGCGTGGTCCCGACGGCCGCCAGCGCCTCGATCTCGTCCGGCGCGTAGCCCAGTTCGGCGAGGATTTCGCGCCCGTGCTCGCCGACGCGCGGCGCGGGCCGGCGCACGCCGGGCTGCGTGCGCGACCAAGTCGAGGGCACGCCGAGCTGCATGATCGCGCCTTCGGTCGGGTGCTCCACCGCCTGCAGCAGGCCGACCGCCCGCAGGTGCGGATCGGCCATCAGCGACTCGATGCTGTGCATCGGCATCACCGGGACGTCGATGCGCTCGAGCGCCTCGATCCACTCGGCCGTGGTGCGCGTGGCCATGACCTCGGCGACCATCGCGTACAGGATGTGGATGTGCTCGGTGCGCTGGTTGAGCGTGGCGAAGCGCGGATCGCTGTCCATCACCTCGGGCCGGCCGATCAGCTCGAAGAAGGCGCGCCACTGCTTGTCGTTGTACACGAGCACGCAGACGTGGCCGTCGCGTGTCCGATAGGGCCGGCGGTCCTCGCTGAGCATGCGCGGGTAGCCCGTGTCGCCCAACGGCGGTACGAAGCCGTGCCCGTACATGTGGTCGGACAGCACCATCTGCGCCATCGTCTCGAACATCGGGATCTCGACCGACTGACCCTCGCCGGTGCGCTGGCGATGGAACAACGCGGCGACGATCGCCCCCACCGCGCTCGCGCCGACGAAGCGGTCGGCGATCGGCGTCGGGACGTAGGCCGGGCGCTCGCCGCCGGCGCGCAGCGACAGCGCCGGAAAGCCGGTCGCGCCCTGGATCAGGTCGTCGTAGGCCGGCTTGGCGGCATAGGGACCCGACTGCCCGTAGCCGAACACGCCGGCGTAGACGATGCCTGCGTTGACCGCGGCGACGTCCTCGTAGGCCAACCCGAGCCGCGCCATCGCCTGCGGGCGCACGTTGTAGAGCAGCACGTCGGCGCCCGCGGCAAGCTCAAGCAGCACCTTGCGCCCTGCAGGGTGCTTCAGGTCGAGCACGATGCTGCGCTTGTTGCGGTTGGCGTTCAGGAACGGGCTGCCCATTCCGGGGTGGCGCGCGGGGCCGATGCCGCGCACGCTGTCGCCGCCGGGCGCCTCGACCTTGATCACGTCGGCGCCGTAGTCGCCGAGGATTTGCGAGGCATAGGGCCCCATCAGCACCGTGGTCAGGTCCACGATGCGAATGCCGGCCAGCGGGCCGTCGGTCTGCCTTGATGGCTTCAATGCGGTCCTCGTCGTGGTGCGACCGTGGTTGCTTCTTCGCTGAACTACCGCGGGAATATCCAGTATGCTAGCCTACCGATCGTCAGTTAGCCTGTTTGTGCCCACCTCGCTGCGACTGCATCCTCGCGCCGAGGAAGACCGCGCCGAACTGAGCAGCGGCGGCTTCTTCCCTCACAGCGGAAAACACCGATGAGCCAGCGAGCCACGACAATCGTCACCGACGGCGGCGTCACCACCGTCACCCTCAACCGTCCGGAGCGCATGAACGCGCTCAGCCGGCAGATGATCGAGGAGATTCTCGCTGTGCTCGACGGCGCGAACGCCGGCGACGGGACGCGTGTCATCGTCATCACCGGCGCGGGCCGCGGCTTCTGCGGCGGCGCCGACCTGAAGGACCTGAACAGCCCGGCGGGGCTGCTTCCGGAGGCCGGCGCCGAGTCGAAACGCCAGGGGCTGCGTCATGGTGTGCAGCCCCTGATCCGCGCGCTGCGCGATTGCGATGTTCCGGTGATCGCCATGGTCAACGGCGACGCCGCTGCCGGCGGCTGCGACGTCGCGCTGGCCTGCGACATTCGCATTGGCTCGGAGCGCACGCGCTTCATGGAGTCTTTCGCGCGCATAGGCCTGTTCCCCGGCACCGGCGGCTGCTGGTTCCTGCCCCGCATGGTCGGGCTGTCGAAAGCGGCGGAGATGGTGTTCACAGGCGATCCGATCGGTGCGCAGGAGGCCTATCAGTGGGGATTGATCAGCCAGCTCGCGCCGCACGCGGAACTACTCGAGCGCACGATGGTGCTGGCGCAGCGCATCGCCGCGGGCCCGCCGATTGCGCTGCGGCTCGCCAAGATGGTCATGCACAGAGGCGTCGACATGAGCCTGGAGACGTCCCTCGAGCTGGCCGCGGCGAGCGAGTCGATCACCCTCACCTCCGACGACCATCGCGAGGGCCTGACCGCCTTTCTGGAAAAGCGCGAGGCGAAGTTTCGCGGTCTGTAGGGCGCGCGGGACTCCATTGCGCACGCTTTGTCCAAACCAAACTAACGGTTGGTAGTAGACTGGCCGGATCATTGACGCGCGGGCGCCGTGACCCGCGAGGAGCAGTCAGATGAATGGCAGGATCGCGCTGGTGACCGGCGGTTCGCGCGGCATCGGCTTGGCCATCGCCAAGACGCTCGCGCATAGAGGAGCGCAGGTGACCGTCACCGGGCGCGACCCGGCGCACGGCGAGGAAGCTCTGACGAGCCTGCGAGCGATCGATCCGCGCGCGGCCTTCGAGGCCGGCGAAGCCGGCAGCCACGCGTCGATGAGCGCCATCGTCGAGCGCACGGTGAAACGCTGCGGAGGAATCGACATCCTGGTGAGCGCGGGCGCGGCCGGCCCGCTCGGGCCGACGCCGTTCGCAGAGATGTCCGCCGACCAGATCCGGGACTCGGTGCACGCGCGGCTGTACCCGCGCATCTTCCCGGTTCATGCCGCGCTGCCCGCGCTGCGCGACCGCGGGGGCGGTTCGGTGATCATGATCACCACCGACGCCGCGCGCCATCCGACCCCGGGCGAGTCGGTCATCGGTGCCGTCGGCGCGGCAATCGTCCTGATGACCAAGGCGCTGGCGCGCGAGTTCTCGCGCTGGGATATCCGGGTCAACGCCGTCGCACTGACGCTGACCTCCGAGACGCCGGGCTGGGACCGCATCTTCTCCAAGCCCGGCTTCGAGAACCGCCTGTTCTCGAAGGCGCTGGAGCGCTTCCCCCAGGGGCGCGCCCCGAAGGCCGACGAAGTCGCCGAGGTCGCAGCCTTCCTGGCTTCGGAGGCCGCTTCGCAGGTCACTGGCCAGACGATCAGCGTCAACGGCGGGCTGTCGTTCGGCGGCTGGTGAACGATCGACTCTGAAGCGAGGAGCCAAGGAAATGAACTTTCTCGACGAGGAACGGCAAGCCTGGAAAGACTCGGTGCGCCGCTGGGTCGACCGCGATGTCGGCCGCGAGTACGTCCGCAAGTGCGACATGACGCGTACCTTCCCCTTCGAGGCGTACGAGAAAGCCGCCAAGCTGGGCTTCCACAGCCTGCTGGTACCCGAAGCCGACGGCGGCGACGGCGGCGACATCTGGTCCTACGCGTTGATGTGCGAAGCGATGGCCTGCTACGGCGTGGATTTCGCCGTGGCGATCTGCGGCGGCATCTTCACGGCGATGAACCTGTCGCTGCACGGCACCGAGTATCAGAAGAAGCAGTTCCTGCAGCCGTTCATGCGCGGCGAGATCCGCTTCCCGATCTCGATGTCCGAGCCCAGCGCCGGCTCCGATGTGGCCAACGTGCAGACGCGCGCCGTGCGCGACGGCGACCACTACGTCCTCAACGGCCAGAAGCTGTGGTGCAGCGGCGCCGGCAACCGCGGCGCCGTCATCCTGATGCTGGTGCGGACCGCGCAGACAACCGACAAGCGCGACGGCCTTACGGTCTTCATCGTGCCCAACGATCTGCCGGGCATGACGATCCGGCCGCTGAACACGCTCGCCCGCCGCTCGATCACCACGACCGAGATCTTCCTCGACAACGTGCGCGTACCGGCGGTCAACCGGCTCGGCAACGAAGGTCAGGGGTTTCACATCATCGCCGGAGAGCACCTCGCGCTGGAGCGCATCGCGGTGGCTGCCAGCAATGTCGGCAACGCGCAGGGGGCGGTCGACGACGCGCTCGCCTATGCCAAGCAGCGCATTCAGTTCGGCAAGCCGATCTACGAGTTTCAGGTCATCCGCCACATGCTGGCCGACATGCAGACCAACACCGACGCGGCACGGCTGCTGATGTACCGCGCCGCCGATGTGGCCTCGAGCGGCCGGCCCTACCGCAAGGAAGTGGCGATGGCCAAGCTGTTCGCGTCCGAGAACCTGCAGACGGTGACGCGGCAGGGCATGCAGATCATGGGCGGACACGGCATGCTGCCGGAGTCAGACATGGAGCGCTATTTCCGCGAGGGCATGCAGTCGACGATCGGCGGCGGCACGTCGCAGATCCAGCGCACGATCATTGCGCAGGAAATGCGCGTCTGATCGGGCGCAAGGCCGGTCGCTGCAATTTCGAGAGAGGCAATCCATGGAAACGCTTGGCCTCGGCCTGCACTTCGAAGACCTCCCCGTCGGCAGGCAGTTCCGCACCGTCGGCCGCACCGTGACCGAGGCAGACATCGTCGCCTTCTGCAACACCACGGGCATGACCGAGGTGCTGTTCACCAACCTCGAATTCCTGCGCACCGAGTCCGACATCAAGGGCCGCCTCGCGCCGGGCGCGCTCGCCTACACGTTCGCCGAGGGGCTGCTCGTGCACTCGACCATGCAGCACACCGGCTACGCGTTCCTCGAGATGGACTTCAAGGTGCACAACCCGGTGTTCGCCGGCGACACCATCCACGTCGAGTGCGAGGTCCTCGAGGCGCGGCGCAGCGCCAGCCGGCCCGGCCGCGGTCTGGTTCGCACGCGCAACCGCATCGTCAAACACGACGGCACGCTCGCGATCACGTATACGCCGCTGCGCATGATCAAGTGCCGCGACGCGACGGCCAAGTGAACCGAGGTTGCGAGCCATGACCAACGCATACGAAATCGACGACGAGCAGCGGCAGATCCGCGAGATGGTGCGCCGCCTGGCGCGCGAGCGTGTGGCGCCGCGCGCCTCCGAGATCGACCGCAGCGCCGAGTATCCGCAGGACATGTTCGAGTTGCTGCGCGACGCGGGCCTGTTCTGCATCCCCTTTCCCAAGGTGTACGGCGGCACCGACAGCATGCTGTCGGCGGCGGTGGCCATCGAGGAGCTGGGGCGCGTCTGCTACAACACCGCCTACCTGCTGGTCGTGCAATGGGTGCCCTTCGGCGCCATCCTCGCGGCGGGCAGCGACGAGCAGAAGCAGCGGCTGCTCGGCCCGCTGGCTGCCGGCCAGATCCGCGGCGCGTTCTCGACCACCGAACCGCAGAGCGGCTCGGACGTGGCGGGCATCCGTACGCGGGCCAGGCGCTGCGACGGCGGCTACCGCATCAACGGCGCGAAGATCTGGTGCACCAATTCGCCGGTCGCAGACTTCGTCCTGGTAGCCGCGAAGACCGGCGACAGCGACGGCGCCGGCGCGATCAACCTGTTCATCGTCGAGCGCGGCAGCAAGGGTTTCACGATCGGCCGCAAGGAAGACAAGATGGGCGCGCGCGGCGTGCCGTCGTGCCCGCTGTTCCTCGACGACGTCTTCGTGCCCGAGGCCAACCGCATCGGGGAAGACGGGCGCGGCTTCAAGGACGTGATGGAAGCCTTCAACAAGAGCCGCCCGCTGATCGGCGCGCGCGGCGTCGGCCTGGCGCAGGGCGCCATAGACCACAGCATCGAGTTCGTCACCAACCGCGTCACTTGGGGCAGGCCGGTGAGCGAGAACCAGGGCATCCGCTGGATGCTCGCCGACATGGCGATCCAGACCGAGGCGGCGCGCCAGATGGTCTACCACGCTGCGGCCGCCGTCGACGGCGGGCTCGCCGGCATCGCGCTGGCGCCGGTGGCGGCGATGGCCAAGTGCTTCGCTACCGACACCGCAATGAAGGTTGCCACCGACGCGGTGCAGCTGTTCGGCGCTGCCGGCATCTCGGCCGACACGCCGATCAACCGCTACTTCCGCGACGCCAAGGTGCTCCAGATCATCGAAGGGACGAATCAGATCCAGCGCAACATCATCGGCGACAGCCTGCTGGGCAGGCTTCGGCGCTGATATCGGTGCGCCATCGTCGTCGCGATCCTTGCAAGGAAAGGAGACTCCTGTGATCCGCTCGTTCCGCCTTCCCGCCCGCACCTGCGCCATCGCCAGCCTCGCGCTGGCGGCGCTGACGCCAGCGCTGTCTTTCGCGCAGGCCACCGGCAAGATCGTGCTGCGCGTCGCCGACCAGTTTCCGCTGACCCATTTCATGCCGCGCTACGCCATCAAGCCTTGGATGGAAGCGGTGACGAAGGCCACCAATGGCGAGGTGCAGTTCGAGCACTATCCTGCCGAGCAGCTGGGCAAGGCCAAGGATCTGCTCTCCGTGGTGCAGAACGGTGTCGCCGACGCGGTGCTGTTCGCGCCGTCGTACGCCTCAGACAAGATGCCGCTGACTGCCGCGCTCGAACTGCCCGGTCTGTTCGACAGTTCCTGCAAGGGCGCGCAGGCTTTCGCCAAGCTCGCTGCGCCGGAGGGCATCCTCGGCCGCCAGGAATACGCTCCGAACGGCGTGCGAGTGCTGTTCGCGGCGGTGTATCCGCCTTACCAGATGGTTTCCGCCAAGCGCAGCATCGCCACGTTGAAGGACGTGGACGGCATGAAGCTGCGCGTGCTCGGGGGCGCGATGGACTTGACGGTGCGCCGCATGGGCGGTGTGCCGGTGCGCATGGCCTCGACCGAAGCTTTCGAGGCGATCAGCCGCGGCACGCTGGACGGAGCAATCTTCTCGTATGGTGTGACGGCCAACTACAACATCCCGACGAAGTTCGCCACCGCGGGAATGGGCTTCGGCTCGGCCGCGGCAGTGTTCATCGTCAGCGAGAACCGCTGGAAGCAGTGGCCCGAACATGTCCGCAAGGCGATGACCGATGCCGGCGTCCAGGCCGCGGCGAGCCTGTGCGCCGGCATGGACAAAGAGGAGGCGGCGGACCAGGAGAAGCTGCGCGCGAAGGGCGTCTCGATCGTGCGCTGGTCGGAGGCCGACCTCGCGGCGCTGTCGCAGCTGCTCGGCCAGGTGGCGAACGACTGGGCGGTCGAGCTCGACAAGCGCGGCAAGCCGGGCAGCGAGGTGCTGAAGGCTGTGCTGGCGGCGCGCGACGGCAGGTGACACGACGCGCGAAGGACGGCGGTCCCGCCGCGGGGCCGGCCTGCTTCGCGCCCTCAGCGCGCCTCGGGCTCGAGCAAGCGGCCGCTCGGCGTGCCGAGCACCGTCAGCCGGTGCATGTGGCGCGTGTGCTCGTGGCTGTAGTCCGGCACCGCCAGGTGGTTGGTGCACCGGTTGTCCCACATCAGCATGTCGTTGACCTTCCACGCGTGGCGGTAGGTGAACTCCGGCTTCACCGAGTGGTCGAACAAATATTGCAGGAGGCCGGCGCTTTCCGCTTGGCTCATGCCGACGAAGCGCTCGGTCTGGCCCTCGCTGATATACAGCGCCTTGCGTCCGGTTTCCGGATGCACGCGCACCACCGGCTGGGCGACCGGCGGCGACAGTTCGTTCATCTTGCGAATCTGCTCGGGGTCGCGGCTGGCGAAGTACGGGTTGCGCGCACTGTAGTGCTCGAGGCTGTGCACCGCCTCGAGCTTGTCGAGCACGTCGCGCAGCGCCGGTGACAGCGTCTCGTACGCGAGGTACATGTTGCACACCATCGTCGTGCCGCCGACCGGAGGGATCTCTAGGCAGTAGAGCATCGTCGCCATCGTCGGGTTCGTGGTGAACGAATGGTCCGAGTGCCACAGCCGGCCGGTGTCCTTGGTCTGGGACTCCTTGCCGCCGATCTTCTTGTTGGTGATCAGATAGATCTCGGGATGTTCGGGGTGGCGGTAGTAAGGAACCGACTTGTGGTCGTCGAGCTCGCCGAACATGCGCCCGAAAGCGATCTGCCGAGGCGGCGGCAGATCCTGGCCGCGAAAGACGATGACCAGATGATCGAGCCACGCCTTGCGGATCGCCGCACGCTCGGCGTCTTCGACGGGGCGGCTGAGATCGACGCCGGAAATCTCTGCGCCGATGCCATAGGACAGCGGCCGAACCTGGATGGGCATGAGCTTGCTCCTCGTCTTTGGGATGGGTCGGGGGGATGGGTTGGAAGGTCAGGCCGGCGCTTCGGTCGCCGCCTCGGTGCATACGTCGATCCGGGCCTTGCGCTCGCGCAACACGGCGTCGAGCAGTCGGGCACAGGCATAGACCGCGCGGATCGACGGCACGGGCGTCGAAGTGAGGTCGGCCAGTTCGACGAGCGCGCCGAGCAGCGCCTCGATCTCGATCGGGCGCCCGGCTTGCACGTCCTGCAGCATGGACGGCCGCGCCGCGCCGATCTCGAGCGCGCGCGCGAGTCGCTGCTGCGGCGTGCCGGGAATCTCGACGCCCAGCCGCCGCGCGAGCTCGCGCATCTCGAGCATCAGCGTCACGCCGAGCTCGCGCGCCACCGGCAGGTGATAGAGGTCCAGCACCGTGGCCTGTGTCAGCGCGCACACTGGATTCCAGACCACGTTGCCCCAGAGCTTGAACCACTTCTCGGTGCGGATGTCCACCGTCACCGGCGCGGCCACCCCGGCGTCCTGGAAGACGCGGGATATCGCGGTGACGCGTTCGCTGCGGCTGCCGTCCGGCTCGCCGAGGGGGAAGCGGTCGGCCGGCGTGACGATGTGGCGCACGACGCCCGCAGCGGCCAGTTCCGCCCCCTTGTGCGCCACCGAGCCGATCACGCGCTGCGGGGCGATGCAGGCGGCGATGCGCCCGCCCGGGTCCACCGACTCCAGCCGGCGTCCGGCCAGCGGCCCGCGGTGCGCGTGGAAGTACCACCACGGAATGCCGTTCTGCAGCGCCACGACCGGCGTGCGAGCGTCGCAGAGCGCGCCGAGCCGCGGCGCGACGTCGGCGATCTGATGCGACTTGAGCGCCAGCACGACGAGATCCTGCGTGCCGAGCTCGGCGCTGCGCTCGGCACTCTCGGCGCGCACGCGCAACGCGGGCATCGACTCGCCGTGCTGGTCGATCAGCACGAGGCCGTTGCGGCGCATCGCGTCGAGGTGTGCGCCGCGCGCCACCACCGACACTTCGTGCCCGGCGCACGCCAGCCGCCCGGCGAGAAAACCGCCGATCGCGCCGGCGCCGACGACGCAGATTCTCACCGCGCGTGGTCCGAGCCTTCGCGCTGCAGCTTGCGCAGCATCGCGGCCCACTCGCGGTGCCCCTCGCCGGCGAAGCCGCTCTTGGAAAAGATCGTGCGCCCGCACTCGATGCTCTTGTCGATCACCGACTGCGGCAGCGGATACAGCGGCTGCCCGCCCGACTGGGCGGCAATCTGCATGCGGCAGGCGCGCTCGATGCGGTACATGAGGACGAAGGCCTCGCCGACCGTGCGCCCGGCTGCCAGCGTGCCGTGGTTGCGCAGGATCATGATGCGCTTGTCGCCGAGGTCGGCCACGAGCCGCGACTGCTCGTCGGGGTCGAGCGCCGGGCCCTCGAAGTCGTGGTAGGTGACCTGGTCGTAGATGACGAGGGCGTGCTGCGTCGCCGGCAGCAGGCCGCCGGCCTGCGTGGCCACGGCGGTGCCGTCGCGCGTGTGCAGGTGCATGACGCAGTCGATGTCGGGCCGCGCGACGTGGATGCAGCTGTGGATCACGAAGCCGGCCGGGTTGATGATGTAGTCGGTCTCGCTCAACACCTTGCCGTGCTCGTCGACCTTCACCAGGCTCGAGGCGGTGATCTCTTCGAACAGCATGCCGTAGGGGTTGATGAGGAACTGGTCGCGCGCGTCGGGCACGCGCGCCGAGATATGCGTGGCGAGCAGGTCGCCCCAGCCGTGGATCGCGGCGAGGCGGTACAGCGCCGCAAGGTCGCAGCGCATCTTCCACTCGGCGTCGGACATGTCACGCCGGCGCGCGCCTTCGGAGGGGGCCAGGCTCGGCCGGGTGCTCGTTGTCGTGCTCATGGTGTGGATCGTTCGAATTTACGAACGCAGTTCGAAGTTGCGATGAACCGAATATACTCCCTCCAACTCGATACACGCACCATGACGACCAGCATGCGTTGTCCCGCCGCCCTTGTCGCGGTTCTTCGGGAGCCGGACGCGCCCGAGGCGTCGCGGCGTTTCGTCGAAGGCGCAATGGCGCGTCATCGCCAGCTCAGCCAGGAAGCCGGGTTGACGCCCGATCGACCATGACGACCCGCGCCGGCCGGGCGGCGTCGGCCCCGCCCTCGCACCCTCGCGGCGGCGCGGCAACCGCGTCGCGCCACGCCCGCAGTGCCAAGCCCGAGCGCGACCCGGGGGCCGGCCCGCGCTCGCTGCATCGCACGCTGCGCCTGATCGAGCACCTGGCGCGCCCGGGCGGCGGCCAGCCGCTGAGCGCGCTCAGCAGCGACCTGAATCTGCCCAAGAGCAGCCTGCTCGGGCTGCTTCGGCCGTTGTGTCGTCACGGCTACGTCGTGCAGACCGACGTCGGCTACGAACTCGGACCTTCATCGTTTCGCCTCGGGGTGGCGATCACGCCCACCCTGTCGCTGTCGCGCATCGCAGTGCCCGAGATGCGCCGGCTCGTCGAGCGCAGCGGCGAGACCGCGCTCATCGCCGTGCTCGACCGCGCCTCGGCCGCCGCGGTCTATGTCGAGAAGGTCGAGAGCCCGCAGTCGATCCGCTACAGCGTGGCCCTGGGCACGGCACGCCCGCTGTACTGCTCGGCGGCCGGCCGCGTGCTGTTGGCCTTTGCCGACGACGAATTCATCGAAGCCTTCCTGCGCCGCGCGCCGTTTCCGGCACTGACGCCGCAGACGCTGACGCGAGGCGCCGTGCTGCGCGACATGCTGCCGCGCATCCGCGCGCAGCGGCTGGCGGTGACGGTCGGCGAGGTGTCCAGCGACGTCGCCGGATTCGCCGCGCCGATCTTCGATCACCACGATCGGGTCATCGCCGCGCTGGCCATGGCGGCGCCGGCAAACCGCACGCGCGCCGACCCGGCCGAGTATGCCGCCCTCGTGTGCCGGGCGGCCGACGACGTCTCGCTGGCGCTTGGGCACCTGCCGCCGGCCGCGGCGCCCGACGAGGCTTCCGGGCACGAGCCCGACGCGGCGCTTGCGGGCCGCAAGCCCGTGCGCAGCGCCGCCCGCAGGCGACCCTGACCACGGCACTGAGTTCCGGTTTCATAGCCCATCGCAAACACGATCAAGAGGAGACACCGTGTCGATGCTTCGTCTGCTCGCTGCCTGGGCCCTCGCCCTGGCCTGCCTGCCGCCGCTTCAAGCGGCCGAGGCGTTTCCGGCGCGCCCGGTGCGCTGGATCGTCCCATTCCAGCCCGGCGGCACGACCGACATCGTCGCCCGCATCGTCGCGGAGAGGCTCGCCGAACGCTGGCGGCAGCCGGTGGTCGTCGAGAACCGCCCCGGCGCCAACGCCGCCATCGGCACGCAGGCCGGCGCGCGCGCAGACCCCGACGGCTACACGTGGACGTTCGCCTACAACGGCAATATGACGATGAACCCGGCGCTCATTGCCAAGCTGCCCTACGACCCGAACGCCGACTTCGTCCACGTCGCCAAGATCGTCGGCTCGGCGTTCGTACTGGTCGTCCACCCGGCCGTTCCGGCGCGCTCGCTGAAGGAGTTCATCGACCTCGCCAAGGCGTCACCCGGCAAGCCCAACGCCGCCATCGGCGGGGGCGCGGGCCAGCTGTCAATGGCGCTGTTCAAGTCCAAGGTCGGCATCGACGTACTCGACGTCTCGTACAAGGGCAACGCGCCGTCGCTCAACGCCGTGCTCTCAGGCGAGGCGCAGGTGATGTTCGAGACCGTCGCCGCGGCGCTGCCGCACCTGCGCGCCGGCAAACTGCGCGCGCTCGCGGTGACCACCCCGACGCGCACGCCGCTGCTTCCCGACACACCCCCGATCGCCGATCTCGTGCCGGGTTTCGATGTCACGCTTTGGTTCGGCCTCTCCGTCCCAGCGGGAACGCCGCCGGCGCTGGTCGATCGGATCAACGCCGAGTTGACCGACATCGCGCGCGGCCGCGAGAGCGCCGAGAAGTTCGCCGCGCTCGGCCTGGAGCCGCTCGGCGGGTCGGCGGCGCAGACCGGTGCGGCCATCCGCGCGGAGGCCGCCACCTGGCGGCGCATCGCGCGCGAGGCGAACATTCCCCAGCAATGAGCCGGCGCCGCGGATTGAACGAACGGTCTTGTCGCGCGCAGCTCACGGCATGCACCGCAATCGCCCGAACGATCCCGGGCAAGCCTGCGCAACATGCGAGATCAACCCCATGCACACCACGCCCGAGGCGCACATCCCTTTCCGTCGCCGCAGCAGGACCGCAGTCCTCTGGTTGCTGTCGGCAACGCTCGTTGGTCTTGCGGCGCCCGCGTACGCTCAACCGGCCTTCCCGACGCATCCCATCCGGCTGATCATCCCCTTCGCCCCCGGAGGGCCAACCGACATCTTCGCGCGCCTCTTCGCCGACCGATTGGCCGCGGTGTCCGGCCAGCAGGTGATCCCGGAGAACCGCACCGGCGCAGGAGGCAACATCGCCTACGCCGCGGCGGCAAAGGCCGCGCCCGACGGCTATACGCTCGTGGTGGGCACGACAGGACTCGTCACCAACCCGCTGCTCTACAAGAGCGTGCCGTTCGACGGCGACAACGACTTCCAGCCGGTTGCCCTGCTGGCGACGGCGCCGCTGGTCTTGCTGGCGCCGCCCCAGGCGCCCGACACGCTGAACGGCCTGGTCGCCAAGCTGAAGGCGGCCCGCGAGAAGCCCACGTATCCCTCGGGCGGCAACGGGGCCAGCACGCACTTGGCCGCCGAGTTGTTCAAGCTCAGGACCGGCGTGCAGGCGACCCATGTTCCCTACCGGGGCTCGGGACCGGCGTTCATCGACATGATCGCCGGGCGCCATGCCTTCATGATGGAGACGATCGCCGCCTCGAAGCCCTTCGTGAGCGCGGGGCAACTGCGCATCGTTGCCGTGGCCAGCGACAAGCGCAATCCCGCGGCGCCCTCGGTCCCCACGTTCACCGAGTCGGGCGTCGAAGGCATCGCTGCCTTCACCTGGAACATGGTGCTCGCGCCGGCCCGCACGCCGCCAGCGGTGATCGAGGCGTTGAACCGGATGGCGAACGCCGCACTGACCGACGCTGCGCTGGCGCGGCGGACTTCCGAGATGGCCATCGATCTGATCGCCGACTCCACGCCCGCCTCTGCCACTGCATTCCTGGCGTCCGAGCGGCGCCGCTGGGCCGAAGTCATCAAGTCGTCGGGCATCACCATCGACGAATGATCCGTGGGCGCGCGGGGCGGCGATGGACCGTCGGAGGAACCGTATGACCAACTGGTTTCAAGGCCTGCTGGCGGCTCTCGTGCTCGCACTCCCACTGGGTGCGAGCGGTTAGTCCTATCCATCGAGGCCGATTCGCCCCATCGTCCCGTTTGCTGTGGGCAGCAGCTCGGATGTGGTGGTACGGCTCGTCGCCGAACGACTGGCCAGGTCCGGGGAGCCCGTTGTCGTCGACAACCGTCCCGGGGCGAACGGCGTGCTCGGAGCCGACCTGCTCGCCAAGTCGCCCCCCGTCGGATACACGATCGTGCTCGGCAGCAGCGCCACCCACGGCGTCAATTCCAGCTTGTTCAGTACGCTGCCCTACGATCCGGTCAACGACTTCGCCCCCCAGCACGCCGTCGAGCACGCGCGAGACCGGCGTCAACTGGCACTCAGACCTGTCGTACACCACGCGCCCGACGACCGGCTCGCTGCTGTATTGCGTCGAGATCCCGGAAATCGGCGGCGACACGCGTTTCACCAACATGTACCTGGCGCACGAGGCGCTGTGAGAGGGCATGAAGAAGATGATCGCCCGCTTCACGCCGTCCACAGCTATGCCTGGGCGATCCACGACACCGCCGGCAGCCGCGACCCGGCGACGATGAAGGCGCTGATCGACGTCAACCCGCCGGTGACGCAGCCGATGGTCCGGCGCCACCCCGAGACCGGGCGTCTGGCGCTCTACGTCGGCGAGGGCACGACGACGCACATCGCCGGCATGACGCGCGAGGAAAGCCGGGGCGTCCTGCAGTACCTGTTCGCGCACTCGGTGCGTCCCGAATTCACCTACCGCCACCATTGGCGGCCCGGCGACCTGATCATGTGGGACAACCGCAGCACGATGCACCAGGCACTGCGCGACCGCGTGCCCGGCACGCACCGCCACATGCACCGCACGACGGTTCTGGGCGAGCCGAGCGGTGCGCTGTACGAGGCGGCGGCCTGAGGCTCGTCCCGCGGCTGCGGCGCGCCGCCGGCCGGCGGGTCGACGCAGCCGACCACGTCGCATCAGGTTGCAGGGTGCGGAGCGCACGCCGTCACGCCGGCGGCGACCAGCGCCCGGATGCGCTCGTCGTCGTAGCCGATTTCGCGCAGCACCTCGGCGCTCTGTTCGCCCAGACGCGGTGCCGGCCGCCCGGGCTGCGGCTGTGTCGCCGACCACGCGCTCGGGTAGCGCATCTGGCGGATGCGGCCCTCGCTCGGATGCTCGGCGAAGGCGAAGAAGCCGGTGCGGCGCAGGTGCTCGTCGTCGATCAGCGTCGCCGGCGTGTGGAGCGGCATCGCGGGGACGTCGGCGCGCTCGAACAGCTCGAGCCACTGCGCCGTCGTGCGCGTGCGCATCAGCTCCGACAGGTCGCGGTAGATGTCGCGGATGTGCTCGGCGCGCGTCGTCATGCTGCGGTAGCGGGGGTCGCCCTCGAAATCGGCCTCGCGCCCGAGGGCACGGAAGAACGCGCGCCAGTGCCGATCGGTGTAGATCATCGCGCAAACGTAGCCGTCGAGCGTGCGGTACGGGCGGCGCTCGGGGTTGAGCATGCGCGCATAGCCCGCCGGGCCGAGCGGCGGATCGAAGGTCTCGCCGGCCAGATGGTCGCCCAGCACGAACGAGGCCATCATCTCGAACATCGGGATGTCGATCTTCTGTCCCTGGCCGCTGCGGCTGCGATGGAACAGTGCCGCGTTGATCTGCCCGACGGCCCACAGCGCGACACCGCGGTCGACGATCGCGGTCGGCGCGTAGGCCGGCTCTCGGCCGTCGGCCATGTGCGCCAGCCAGGGCACGGCGACCGCGCCCTGGATGAGGTCGTCGAACGCCGGCTTGGCCCCGTACGGCCCGGCCTCGGCGTAGCCGTAGAGCGCCGCGTAGATCAGCGCGGGGTTGTGCGCCGCGGCGCGCTCGTAGCCCATGCCGAGCCGCGTCATGGTGTGCGGGCGCAGGTTGCAGACGAACACGTCGGCGCGCGCGACGAGCGCGTCGAGCGCCGCCAGCCCCTCGGCCTGCTTGAGGTCGAGCACGAGGCTGCGCTTGCTGCGATTGGCATTGAGGAAGATCGCCCCCATGCCCGGATGGCGCAGCGGGCCGACGCCGCGAACCGCATCGCCTGCGGGCGATTCGACCTTGACGACGTCGGCGCCCATGTCGCCGAGGATCTGCGTGACGTAGGGCGCCATCAGCATCGTCGACAGATCGACGACGCGGATGCCGGCAAGCGGTCCGGCCATCAGTACGACTTCGGCAACCCGAGCACCTTCTCGGCGATGTGGCAGAGGATGAGGTGCGGCGTGATCGGCGCGATGCGGTGGATCAGCACCTCGCGCAGGTAGCGCTCGACATGGAACTCCTTGGCGTAGCCCATGCCGCCGTGCGTCATCACGGCGTTGGTGCAGGCGTCGAAGGCCGCCTCGCCGGCGAGGAACTTGGCGGCGTTGGCCTGCGCTGCGCATTCGTCGCCGCGGTCGTAGAGCCGGGCGGCGCGGAAGGCCATCAGGTTGGCCGCTTCGAGTTCGGCCCAGCTCCGCGCCAGTGGATGCTGGATCGCCTGATTCTGGCCGATCGGCCTACCGAAGACGACGCGCTGGTTGGCGTAGTCGGTCGCGCGGCGCAGTGCCGCACGGCCCAGCCCGACGAGCCCGGCAGCGATCAGGATCCGCTCGGGGTTGAGGCCATGCAGCAGGTAGCGGAAACCCTTGCCCTCCTCGCCGATGCGGTTCTCCACCGGGATCTCGAGGCCGTCGATGAACAGCTCGTTGGAGTCGACGCACTTGCGGCCCATCTTGTCGATGACGCGCATTTCGACCTTGCTGCGGTCGAGGTCGGCGTAGAAGAGGCTGAGGCCGTCGATCGGCCGCGCGCAGTCCTCCTCCGCGGTGGTGCGCGCGATCAGCAGGATCTTGTTGGCCTGCTGCGCCGTCGAGATCCAGATCTTCCGGCCGTTCACCACGTAGCGGTCGCCGCGTCGCACGGCGCGCGTCTTCAGCTGCGTCGTGTCGAGCCCGGTGTTCGGCTCGGTGACGCCGAAGCAGGCGATGTCCCGGCGCCCGATGATCGGCGGCAGCATGCGCCGCTTCTGCTCTTCGGTGCCGAAACGCACGACCGGGTTCAGGCCGAAAATCGCCAAGCTGACCGACGAGACGCCGCCGTTGCCGGCGCCCGACTGCGAGATCGCCTGCGTGAGGATTGCTGCCTCGGCGATGCCGAGCCCGGAGCCGCCGTATTCGACCGGCATGGCGATGCCCATGTAGCCGTGGTCGGCGATGGCGCGGCAGAAGTCTTCGGGGAAGTGCCCGTCGCGGTCGCGCTCGAGCCAGTAGTCGTCGCCGAAGCCTGCGCACAGCTTCGCGACCCCGTCTCGGATCTGCTGCTGTTCGGGCGTGAAGTCGATGCTCATGGGAAGGTCCGCGAAGCTTCGGTCCGTGCCATGGTTGTTCCTGTTTGCGTCATAGTCATTGTTCCCACCCCGAAAGACAAGGAGACATCCCCATGCCCGCCATCGCCCCTCGGCTGTTCGGCGCCCTGCTCGCGTTCGCCGTCATGTGCTGCGGAAAGGCCTTCGGCGCCGACGACTTCCCGTCGCGCCCGATCCGCATGATTGTCCCGTACTCGGCGGGAAGCTTCAGCGACGCGTTGTGCCGCGAGCTGGCTGCGGGAATGGCCGCCCACCTGAACCAGCCGGTCAACGTCGACAACGTCCCGGGCGCGGGCGCCACGATCGGCATGGCGCGGGCGAAAGCAGCGCCCCCCGACGGCTACACGATCGTCTACGTGGGCAGCTCGGCGATCATCAACGTCGCCCTCATGCCGCAGATTGCCTACGACCCGGTGAAGGACTACCGCCACATCGGCCTCATCGGTTTCACGCACTACGTGCTGGCGTCTCACCCGAGCGCGCCGTTCGGCGACTTCGCGGGCATGCTCGCGCGCGCGAAGGCCGCGCCCGAGATGCTGACCATCGCCTCGCCCGGCAACGGAACGGCGAGCCACTTGACCGCGGAGCTCATGAAGAAGGCAGCGGGCATCGCCACCCGGCACGTCCCCTACAAGGGCAGTTCGCCGGCGGTGAACGATCTGGTCGCCGGGCACGTGAACATGATGATGGACCCGCAGACGACGCTCGGCCCGTTCGTTCGCGCCGGCCGCCTGAAGGGCTTGGCGGTGACGGGGACGGAGCGCATGCGGGAGCTTCCCGACGTGCCGACCTTGTCCGAGCTGGGCATCAAGGGCCTCGAGGTGCCGCTCGGGTGGTTCGGCCTGGCCGCACCGGCCGGCACGCCCGACGCGGTGATGGCGCGGCTGCATGCCGCCATGAGCGCGGCGATGCAACGCAGCACCGCGAAGCTCGCCGAGCTCGGCGTGCAGAACGGGTTCGGTTCGGCCGACGACTTCACTCGCTTCGTCGAGCGGGAGGTGCCGCGCTACCGCAAGATCGTCGCCGAAGCCGGCATCAAGCTGGACTGAACGGGCGAGGCCGCCGCCCGCCGGCGGGCGCGGGCACCGGCGCAAGCAGGTGGCCGAGAAGGCCTTCATTGGTTTTGCGCAGGCGCACGGCGGCGCAGACGCAGCACGCTCGCAGCGCCCGCCAGTAGCGCGCACAGTGCCGCGGCCCACAGCGCCGCGGTCGCGCCGCCATCGCCCAGCAGTTGAAATGCCAGAGCCATGAAGGCGGCGCCTAGCACCTGGCCGAAGACCCGCGCCGTGGCCTGCATGCCGCTGGCGCCTCCGCGCCGATGCAGGGGGGCGGAGGCGATCATCGTGCGGTTGTTCGGGGTCTGGAACAGGCCGAAGCCGATCCCGCACAGCGTCACCCGCCACACGATGTCGGCGGCATGCGCCTGCGCGGGCAGCAGCGCAAGCGCCGCAAGACCCGCCGCCAGCAGGGGCATGCCCAAGCCCCCCAGCACCCCGGCAGGGTGCCGGTCCGACAGCCGACCGGCAAGCGGCGCGACGAGCACGATCACCGCGGCCCAGGGCGTCATCAGCAGGCCGATCTCGCCCGGCGACTTGCGCATCACGTCGTGGAAGAAGAACGGCAGCGCGATGTAGGCCATCGCATGCGCCGTGAAGGCAGCCATCGACCCGCCGACCGACAAGCCGAAGGCCGGGATGCGCAGCAGGTCCACCGGCAACAGAGGATGCGGCGAGCGCAGCTCGCGGCGCACGAGCAGCGCGCCCAGCAGCAGCGCGAGGCACAGCTGCGCGCCGACCACCCAGGCGTCCGTTCCGCGGCCTGCACCGTCGAGGGCGACGATCACCAGGCACAGCGTCACCGCATTGAGAAGGGCTGCAGCGGGGTCGAACCGATGCGGGGCGCGCAGACTGGCGGGGAGCACGCGGCGCCCGATCGCCAACGCGGCGAGCCCGATCGGCACGTAGATGGCGAACAGCCACGGCCAGTCGGCGACGGACAGCACCGCGCCGGCGATGCCCGGGCCGAGCGCGGTGCCGGCGGCCACCACCATCGCGTTGATGCCGACGGCACGCCCGAGCATGCTGCGCGGGTACGTCAGGCTCACCAGCGACGTGCTGACGCTCATGATGCCGGCGCCGCCCAGGCCGAGCAGCACGCGCGCCGCCACCAGCCACGGCAGCGAGGGCGCGAGCGCGCAACTGAAAGCGCCCGCGACGAACACCGCCAGCCCGGCGAAATAGACGCGGCGGAAGCCGACGATCTCGCCCAGCTGCGCCAGCGGCAGCAGGCACGCCGCGACGGTGAGCTGGTAGGCATTGACGATCCACACCGACTGCGCGGCCGAGACGCCGAGCCGGCCCGCGATGGTGGGCAGCGCGACGTTGGCGATGCTGCTGTCGAGCACCGCCAGCGTGATGCCAAGCGCCAGCGTGACGACCGCCCAGACCCGGCGCGGCAGCGGCAGGCCGTCGGCCGAGGCGGCTGAAGCGTCAGAAGGGCCGGTCAGATCACGCCTTGCTGCGCCAGCCCGTCGCATTGGGCCGCCGTCTTGCCCAGGAGTTGCATCAGCACCTCGCGCGTGTCGGCGCCGAGCAGCGGCGGCGCGCGGTGCTCGGGCGGCGTGTCGGACAGGCGCATCGGGTTGCGGATCATCGGCATCGTTCCGGCCAGCGGATGCGGCACGTCGATGCGCATCGCGCGATGGCGCACGTGCGGGTCCGCCAGCGCGGCAGGCACGTCGTTGATCGGCCCGCAACCCACGCCCGCGTCCTCGAGCGCATCGCTCCAGTGCTCGCCGTCCTCGCGCGCCAGCGCCGCCTCCAGCAGCGGCACCAGCGCGTCTCGGTGCTGCAAGCGCCCGGCATTGCCGGCGAAGCGCGGGTCGTGCACCAGTTCCGGCACGCCCAGCACCGCGCAGAACTTCCCCCACTGGTAGTCGTTGCCCACCGATACCATGATCCGGCCGCCCTTGCAGTTCAGCACCTGGTAAGGCGCCAACGTCGGGTTGTCGTTGCCCCAGCGCTGGGGCACCTTGCCGCCGACCAGGTAGGCGAGGTTCAGGTGCGCGAGCATGGCCACCTCCACGTCCAGCAGCGCCGCGTCGATGTACTGACCGACGCCCGAAACCCGGTCGCGGTGGTAGAGCGCCGCGAGGATCGCGGAGACGACATGCATGCCGGTCATCAGGTCGACGATCGGCAGCCCGACGCGCATCGGCCCGCCGCCGGGACGCCCGTCTCGTTCGCCGGTCACGCTCATCAGGCCGCCCATCGCCTGGAAAATCGGGTCGTAGCCGGCGCGGCGCGCGTACGGCCCGTCCTGGCCGAAGCCCGTCACCGAGCAGTAGATGAGCCGTGCGTTGAGGCGGCACAACTCCTCGTGGCCCAGCCCGTAACGGCTCAGCGTGCCCAGCTTGTAGTTCTCGACCAGCACGTCGGACTTCTGCGCCAGCTCGCGGATCAGCGCCTGCCCCTCGGGCCGCGCCAGATCCACGGTGATCGAGCGCTTGTTGCGGTTGAAGCCGAGGAAGGTGGTCGACTCGCCGGTCTCCTTGCCGGCCGCGTCCCTGAGGTACGGGCCGCCCATCGTGCGCGTGTCGTCGCCGACACCGGGCCGTTCGACTTTGATCACTTCGGCGCCGTAGTCGCCCAGGGTCTGGCAGGCCAGCGGTCCGGCCAGGATGCGCGTCATGTCCAGCACGCGGATGCCTTCGAGCATGCGGGTCGTCATGGTCTCGATCCTCGGGACCTACATCGTCAGCACGAGGCGCCCGCAGGCCTCGCGGGACTCCATCGCGCGGTGCGCCTGCGCGGCTTCGGCCAGCGGCAGGCTGCCGCCGACCACCGGCTTCAGGCGACCGAGCCGCACCAGTTCGAGCAGCGTCTGCACCTCGGCACGCGTGACGCCATCGGTGCCGAGGAAGGCCATTTCCTTGAGGATGGCATGCGCCGGGCGCAGCGACACCGGCGCCGCGTTCAGGTTGCCGACGAAGACGTGCCGCGCGCCGACGGCCATGCTCTTGAGCGCCGCGGCCCAGGCCATCTCGCCGACGATGTTGAACACCACGTCGACGCCGGCGCCGCCGGTGAGGTGGCGCGCCTCGGCCGCGAAGTCGAGCCCCGGGCTGACGATGACCTCGTCTGCGCCGTGCTCGAGCAGGAAGTCGCGTTTGGCGGCCGAGGTCGTGACGGCGATCGTGCGCGCGCCGAGCATGCGCACCACCTGCACGGCGTGGATGCCGACGCCGCCGCTGGCGCCGGTGACGAGCACCGCCTCGCCGGGGCGAACCGCGGCGACGCGCTCGAGCCCGTGGTAGGCGGTGCCGAGCGCGCACGGCACCACCGCCGCCTGCTCGAAGCTCACGCCGTGGGGGATGCGCACCAGCGCGCGCTCGGCAACGCACACCCGTTCGGCATAACCGCCGGGCACCGCCTCGCCGTACAGGCCCACGCCCTTCTCGCACAGGTGGTCTCGTGCGCGGATGCACTGCGTGCAGTGGCCGCAGTGGTCCTTCATGAGGATCGCAACGCGCTCGCCGACCGCGAACGCCGCGCTGCGCGGCCCGAGCGCGGCGACCTCGCCCGCCATCTCGTGGCCGATCACGCCGGGCAGCGCCGTGCGCGGAAAGTGGCCCTGGCGCGCCATCACGTCGTGGTAGCACACGCCGCAGGCGCGCAGGCGCACCAGCACTTCGCCTTCGCGCGGCACGGGATCGGGAAGGCTGCGCGCGACCAGATGCTCGGTGCCGCCGTAGCCGTCCAGGACGATGGCCTGCATGGGGATGCCCTTTCGAAGCTGGACCACGGGCGCAGACGACTGGCGTGCCCGTCCGACCTGTGGCATCCTGCACTCTAACAAACACTCGTTCGGCCGGGGGACATGCAAGTGTTCAGCAGAAAGGCTCTCGAAAGCAAGGGCGGCGATCGTCGCCCGCACCGGCCTGGTCATCGGCACGGGCATCGCGCGCGTCCGGGATGGAAATCACTCCGGCTCGCCGCGCTCCTGCTCGCCCTCGCGCTGCCGACAGGCACGTTCGCCGAGGACTACCCGGCGCGCCCGATCCGCATCATCGTGCCCACGGCGCCGGGCGGGTTCACCGACACCATCGTGCAACTGCTGGGTGAACGCTTCCGCGCTGCCTTGGGCCAGCCAGCGGTCATGGAACACAAAGCGGGAGCCGGCGGCATCGTCGGCACCGACCTCGTCGCCAGGGCCGCGCCCGACGGCTACACGCTCCTCGCCGGCAACATCGGTCCGATCGTCATCACGCCGCTGCTGCAGCAGGGCAAGGTGCCCTACGAAGTCGACCGCGATCTCGTTCCCGTCAAGATCCTGGCGACCTTCGGCAACGTGCTCGTGGTCAATCCGTCGGTGCCGGCGCACAGCCTGGAGGAGTTGATCCGCCTGGCGCGGGCCAAGCCGGGCACGCTGCACTTCGCGTCGCCCGGCATCGGACAGTCGCAGCACCTGTCGGGCGAGCTGTTCAAGCGGCTGGCGGGCGTGGACATCGTGCACGTACCGTACAAGGGCACTGGGCCGGCGCTCTCCGACCTGATCGGCGGGCAGGTGCAGATGATGTTCAGCAATCTGCCGCCGGCGCTGCCGCACGTCGAAGCGGGCAAGCTGCGCGCGCTGGCCGTCACCGGGCCGCGCCGGGCAAGCGGCCTGCCCGCCGTCCCCACGCTCGAGGAAGCAGGGCTCGCGGGCTATCAGGTGGTGTCGTGGGTGGCGCTGTTCGCCCCCGCGGGCACGCCGCCGGCGATCGTCGCCCGGCTGCACGCCGAGGTCACGCAGGCGCTGGAAAGCGCCGCGGGCCGCCTGCGCATCACCGCCGGCAATGCCGAACCGGGCACGGGGTCGCCGCAGGACCTCGCCGCGCTGATCGCGGCCGACCGCGCGAAATGGGGCAAGGTGATCCGTGAAGGCAACATCCGCGCCGAATGAGCGTGGGCGCGCTGCGCATGCACCAGCCGCCGGCGTTGTCGATCGGGGGACTTTGGCCTCACGGTCCCGCGCTCGTCCGTCATGCGTTGGCGTCATGCACGGCCGCCCTCGCCGTGCTCGGACGCCGAAGAGACAAAACATGCCGATCGAGGTCCACCGCCTGGCTCATGGTCTCGGTGCCGAAGTGCTCGGCGCCGACCTGTCACGCCTCGAGCCCGCCACGCTCGAGGCGATCCATGCCGCGTGGATGCAGCACCTGGTGCTCGTGTTCCCCGGCCAGCAGCTGACGAACCTCGAGTTCGCGGCCTTCAGTGAACGCTTCGGCGCCCTCGAGGTCCTCGGCAGCTACCAGGGGCTCGACGAGTACGTCGATCCGGCCTGCCGCGGCCTGATGACCGTCACCAACCGCGAAATCGCCAACGAGCCGTCGCGCACGCGGGCCGTCGGCCGCAAGTGGCACGCCGACCGTTCTTTCGTGCCGCAGGCGCCGATCGGCACCTTCCTCTACTGCCGCGAACTGCCCGACGTCGGCGGCGACACGATGTTCGCCAACCAGTACTTGGCCTACGAAACGCTATCCGAAGGACTCAGGGCCGCGCTCGATCCGCTGTGGGCGGTGCACGACGTGCTCGGCCGTCACGACAGCCTGGTGAAGGCGCTGTCGCCCGAGCAGGTCGCGATCAAGCGCCGGATGGACCCGCCGACCGCGCAGCCCGTCGTCCGCGTCCACGAAGTGACCGGGCGGCGCGCACTCTATGTCAGCGAAGCGGTGACGACGCGCTTCGTGGACATGACCGAAGACGAGAGCCGGCCGCTGCTGCGCTTCCTGTTCCAGCACTCGGTGCAGCCGACGTTCACCTACCGCCACCGTTGGCACGTCGACGACGTCGTCATGTGGGACAACCGCTGCGCCATGCACCTCGCGCTCGCCGACTTCGACCCGCGGCAGATCCGGACCATGCTGCGCACGTCGGTCGTCGGGCCGGTGACGGGGCACTTCGTCGACGCAGCGGCCGGCGCTGCCCGCGAAGCCGCGAACGAACTGCCGGCGGCATGACTCCCGGTCAGCGCGACGCCCTGGCGGCGGCCGCAGGCGCTTGCGCACCCGGCACCGCCGTGCTCGGGTCTTACTGTTCCGATACAAGGGGACGAGGAACGCGATGAAGACGTCTACGCACTTCCTGCGCGCCGCGGCCGGTGGCCTCGCGCTGATGCTGGCGCTGGCCGCCCGCGCCCAGGGCTTTCCCGACAAGCCGATCCGCCTCGTCTCGCCCTTCGCCGCGGGATCCAGCACCGACGTCATCGCACGCATCATCGGCCAGAAGCTTTCCGAGAACGTGGGGCAGCCGGTGATCGTCGACACACGGCCCGGCGCGAACGGCACGATTGCCGTCGACGCCGTCGCCCGGTCGCCCGCCGACGGCTACACCATCGTGCTCGCGTCCAACGGCACCCACGGCATCGCCCCCAGCATGTTCAGCAAGCTGCCGTACGACCCGGTGCGCGACTTCGACCCGATCATGCACGTCGGCCGTCTGTCCTACGTGCTGCTCGTCTCCACCACGGCCCCTTACGGGTCGTTGAAGGAACTCGTCGCCGCGGCCAAGGCCAGTCCGGGCAAGCTGTCGATCGCGCACGCAGCCAGCGTCGCGCAACTCACCGGCGAGTTGTTCAGGTTGACCGCTGGGATCCAGATGACGTCCGTGCCGTACAAGTCTTCGGTCAACGCCCTCAGCGACGTCGCAGGCGGCCAGGTTGACGCGCACTTCGATGGCCTGCCCGCCGGCCTGCCGATGATCATGGCGGGACGGGTGAAGGGTCTGGCTGTGACCTCTGCGGCGCGCACCGCGCTCGCGCCGGACATTCCGACGATCGCCGAGTCGGGCTATCCCGGCTTCGAGTCGGGCGCCTGGATCGCCTTCTTCGCGCCGGCCGGAACACCGAAGGACCGGCTGGCGAGGCTGCACGCCGAAATCCTGCGCGCCGTGCAGACCGCGGAGGTCCGGGACCGGCTGGTGCAGGTCGGCATGGAGCCGGCGACCAGCACGCCGGAGGAGTTGCGCGACATGGTCACGCGCGAGATCGCCAAGTGGGCCCGCGTATACAAGGAGGCGAACCTGCCGCGGCAGAACTGAAGCCGCGCGCAGACCGACGCGAAGGGCCGCATTCAGGCTGCAGCGAGTACCGGCGCCTGCTCGTCGTAGACGCGCCCGCTCGGCGTGCCGAAGATCGTGATGCGGTGCATCAGCCGCGGCTGGCCGGGCGCATAGTCCGCCGGCGCCATGTGCATCGCGCAGCGGTTGTCCCACATCAGCAGGTCGCCGGGGCGCCACAGGTGCCGGTAGGTGAACTCCGGTTGCACCGAGCGGCGCCACAGGAACTTCAGCAGGCCCGCGCTCTCCTCCTCCATCATGCCGGCGAAGCGGAAGGTCAGCGCCTCGCTGACATACAGGGCCTTGCGCCCGGTCTCGCCGTGCACGCGCACGACCGGCTGCGCCACCGCCGGATTGATGCGGTTCATCTCCGCGCGCTGCTCGGCGTCGCGCGTGCGGAAGGGTGCGTAGTCGCGGATGTCGTGCACCGCCTCGAGGCCGTCCAGCAGCTTCTTCAGCCCGTCGGACAGCAAGTCGTAGGCCATGTACATGTTGGTGAACAGGGTGTTGCCGCCGACCTGCGGAATCTCCCTGCAGTACAGCGCGCTGGCCATCGTCGGATGCGTCCTGCGTGATCGGCAGCAGGCCTTCGTCCTGCGTAGCCACCGCGCCACCGTCGCGCGTGTGCAGGTGGATGACGCATTCGAGGTCGGGACCCGCGGCGTGAATGCAGCCGTGGATGACGAACCCCGCCGGGTTGACGATGTAGTCCGTCTCGCTCAGCAGGTTGCCGTGAGTCGACCTTCACCAGGCTCGAGGCGGTGATCTCCTCGAACATCATGCCGTAGGGGTTGAGCAGGAACTCGTCGTCGGTGCCGGGCACGCGCGCCGAGAGGTGGTTGCCGATGAGGTACGTCCAGCCGAACAGCGCCACCAGCCGGTACGCGGCGGCAAGATCGCAGCGCACCCGCCACTCGGCCTCGGCGGCGGGCTCGGCAGTGGGGACGGTGCGAAGGCATCGGCCCGCGCCTGCCGATAGACCGGGATGCGTGCGTTCATGTCGGCTTGCTCCTTGCTGACACAGGAGAGGTCATGGCTTGGATCTGTTGGGGCGTGTAGCCGACGCTGCCGAGCACCGCGGCGTTGTCCGCTCCCAGCGCGCGCGCCGGAGCGTGCCGTGTCGCGTCGACGCCCTGCATCGGCACCGGGTAGTTGACGTAGCGCACGCCGTCGCCCTGCACGATCATCGCGCGCGCGGCGAGCTGAGGGTCGTCGAAGACGCCCTGCAGCGTCGTGACCGTCGTGACCGGGACGTCGTGGCGCGTCAGCACGGCGATCCATTCGTCGTGGGTGCGCTCGCGCATCTTGTCCCGGATCAGCGGGTCGAGCTCCGCTGCGGCCTTCCAGCGCGCGGCCGACTTGGCGAAGCGCGGCTCGGCCAGCACGGGGATCGCCAGCACCTCGACCAGCCGCGCCCAGAAGTGATCCTCGATGGCACCAAGCGCCACGAAGCGCCCGTCGCGCGTCTCGTAGATGCCGTAGCCGGTGCGCCGCAGCACCTCTTTCTTGCCGAAGCCCGGCGTGTCCTGCACGCTGCCCAGCCGCGGCCCGACCATCGTGAAGACCGCGTCGGTGATCGACACATCGAGGAACTGGCCGCGGCCCGTCTTCTGGCGCAGCATCAGCGCCGCCAGCAGCGACGTGACGGCGTAGAGGCTGCCGCTGAGGTCGGCGACCGGCACGCCCACGGCCTGTTCGGGCGGCCCGTCGGGGCTGCCGCACAGCGCGAGCACGCCGGCGACGGCGTTGTAGTTGAGGTCGTGGCCGGGGATGTCGCGCAACGGACCGGTCTGGCCGAAGCCGGAGATCGAGACGTAGATGAGCCGCGGTGCGAGGCTCGCGAGCGTGTCGTAGTCGAGGCCCAGGCGCTTCATCACACCGGGGCGGTAGCCCTCGAGCAGCGCGTCGGCGCCTTCGAGCAGCCGCAGCAGGGCCTCGCGCCCTGCCGGCAACTTGAGGTCGAGCGTCACGCTGCGCTTGCCGCGGTTGACCATGCGGTAGGTCGACGGCAGCATGTTGCGCGCGCTGTCGCCGACGCCCGGCCGTTCGATCTTGATGACCTCGGCGCCCATGTCGGCGAGCACCTGCGTGGCGAAGGGGCCGGGCAGCAGCTCGGTGAGATCGAGGATGCGGATGCCCTCGAGGGCTAGTGGGCTCGTCATCGATGCTCCGGAAGGGGTGAAGGTGAATGAAGGTCCGCGCGTGGCGGCCGGCGGACGCCGTTCATGCCGGCGGCGCCGAGGCGGGCAAGCCCGCGGGCGAGGTCAGTGCGGGCCAGTAACGCCGGGCACCCCCCTGAAGTATCCAGTGACCCAGATAGCCGGCCCAGTCGGTCTCGCTGCCGAACTCGTCGCGCCAGCTCCAGAGACGGCGCGTGCCGTGGTGCAACACGTGCTCGAAGGTGATGCCGATCGCGCCGTGAATCTGGTGAGCCAGTGCCGCGACGACGCCCGCCGCCTCGCCAACGCGCAGCTTCGCGCAGCCGATCTCGGCGAGCGCGGCGCCGCGGTCGAGGGCCTGGCCGGCCGCGTCGACCGCCACGCAGGACGCGGCGACCTCGCCCGCCATCTGCGCGAGGTGATGCTGGATCGCCTGGAAGCGGCCGATGGGTTTGCCGAACTGCACGCGCTCGCCGGCGTATCGCAGGCTCAGGGCCAGGGTCTTCTCGAGCGCGCCGGTCATCTGCGCGGCGCGCAGCAACGCGCCGCGCGACCAGGCGTCGCCGGCCGTGCCGGCCGGCACGCGGGAGACATCGTCGGCATCGACGACAACGCCGTCGAAATCGACCGCGTCGCGCGGCTCGCCGGCCAGGTTGCGGCCGGGCACGACGCGGCAGCGCGCGGCATCGACGAGCGCCACGCATTCGTCGCGCCCACTGCGACCGACCACCGCGATGCGACCGGCCGCCGCCGCCCACGGCACGAGGAGCGCCGACCCCTCGAGCCGGAAGCCGCTGCCGCTGCGGCGCAGGGCGATGCGCTCGTCGGCGCCGACCGGGGCGATGCTCAGCGGGCCATCGGGCACGCGCAGGCCCGCGCCGTGCAGCAGCCAGCCGGCCAGCAGCGTCTCGGCAAGCGGCACCGGCGCGGCCGCGCCTCCAGCGGCGCGCAGCAGCACCAGCACCTCGCTCCCCACGACGCCCGATCCGCCGGCCGACTCCGGGAGCCACGCGCGCTGCAGGCCGGCATCGGCGAGCGCGGTCCACAGCGCGTCGGGCCATGTGCCCTGCTCCGCCGCGTTCACCGTCGCGGGTGGGCAGAACGCCTGGAACAGCCTCTCGGCCGTGCGCGCCAGCGCCGCCTTCGTTTCGCTCATCGCAGCCCGAGGCTTCGCGCCACGACATTGCGCAGGATTTCGTTCGTGCCGCCGCGCAGGGTGAACGCCGGCGCCACCAGCAGGCACTTCGCCAGCAGGGTGTCGAACTCGCGTGTCTCCGCGCCCGGCCGGCGCGCCGCGAGACCGCGCACGATCTCGACCGCCTCGCGCTCGAAGCGCGTTCCGAGATCCTTGACCAGCGCCGCCTCGACCTCGGGCGACTCGCCGCGCGCCAGCCGGGTCAGCAGCGCGATCGACATCCGGCGCAGCGTCCACAGGCGCGCCGTCAGCTGGCCGACCGCAACCACTCGGCGCACGTCGGGATCGGCCGCCGCCAGCCGCACGAGGGCGGCCAGCAGCGGGAAGATGCTCATGAACCGCTCGGGACCGCTGCGTTCGTAGCCGAGTTCGCTGACCACCTGCGACCAGCCCTCGCCCGGCTGGCCGACGAGGCGCTCCGAAGGCACGAACACGTCGTCGAGGATCGTCTCGTTGAAGTGGTGCGCGCCGTTCATCATGTGGATCGGGCGGATCGTGATGCCCGGGTCCTCGAGGTCGACGATGAGCTGGCTGCGTGCGCACCTGCGCCAGGTCCGAGCCTGCGTCGGGCTCGCTCAGGCCGATGGCGAAGAACAGCTCGGCGCGCACCATGCGCGGCAGGAAGTAGTCCTTGATGGCGTCGTTGGCGAAGCGCATCAGCAGTGGGCCGGTCTGGCGCACACCGGCCCAGTGCGCGGCCACCGGCGCGCCTGCAGCGAGCAGTTCCTCGTTGACGACGAAGTTCTCGAACACGCTGCGCTCTTGCCCGGCGTAGCGCTTCGGCCAGGTCATGCCGACCCAGCCGCGCTGCGCGAGCCGGCGCGAAAAGGCCGGATCGAAGCCGTCCATCCACGCGTTGCACGACGGCACGAAGCCGCCGGCCTCGATCTCGGCGCGCAGGAACGCGCGCACCTCGGCACGCAAGCCCTCCGCTTCGGCGGGCAGTTCGGGCAGCGAAAAACCGGATTCCTGGAAGATCATGTCGCGCCTCGGATCAGAAGCTGTGGCAACGACTCGACCGCTGGAACGGAGTCATCGACGTCGCCTCCGCCGCGTGCCCGGAGCCAGAGCGCAACGGTGGGCCTGGTCCGCGAGGAAAACTAACGATTGGTAGGATAGCCTCATCAGCCATTCTTTGCCAGACTCCCGCATGACCCTGCCCGCTTCGCTGCGCGAAAGCCTGCGCCTGCCGTGGATCGCGGCGCCGATGCTGCGCATCTCCGGCCCCGACCTAGTTTCGGCGGCCTGCTGCGCCGGCGTGATCGGTTGCGTTCCCGACGGTCAACGCACGCACGCCGCAGGAGTTGGATACCCGGCTTGTGCGCATCGACGCCGACCGGCGACGAACGTGGCCGCGATCGCGCCGTTCGCGCCGGGCTTGTTCTCGACCGCGATCGGTCGCGCGAGATGGACGGACACCGCAGCCACGATGCTGCGCGCGCGACGGCAGGGCGATCGCCGCCGCCGCACCGGCGGCCCCCGGAGCATCCGGCGGCGCGTGAGGCGCCCCTGGGTCTGGTGTTTCATTGCGACGGTCTCCTGATGCACGGGCGGCCGCGGGGCGGAGCTGCGACGCGCGTGCGGCGCGGCTCATTCGGCCTGGATGCCGGCCGACTTGATGACCTTGCCGATGCGCTCGATTTCGGCCCTTTGGATTGCGCCAAGTTCCTGGCCGTCGGCCGGCATCGGCTCGAAGCCCAAGCCGCGGATGCGCTCGGCCATCGCCGGATCGCGCGTGATCTTGACCAGCTCCGCGCTGATCTGCGCGGCGATCTCCCTGGGCATTCCGGCGGGCGCGAAGAACGCCAGCCACGCGCCGTACTCCATGCCCGTGGCGCCGGCTTCGTGCGCCGTCGGCAACTCCGGCGCGAACGAGCTGCGCTTCGTGCTCGTGACGGCAAGGACGCGCACCTTGCCGGCCTTGGCAAGCGGCAGGCTCACGGCAAAGGACTCGCACATGAACTGGATCTGGTTCGACAGGAGGTCGTTGAGTGCGAGCGGTGAGCTCTTGTATGCGACCTTCGCGATATCGACCGCCGCTGCCGACTTGAACATCTCCCCGCACAGCAGCGCGGAACTCGTGCCGTAGCCATAGTTGAGCTGCCCGGGCCTGGACTTCGCGAGCGCGACCAGCTCCGGCAGCGTCCGTGCCGGCAAGGACGGGGGCACCAGCAGCACCAAGTCGAGACGCGCGATCATGGCGAGCGGCACGAAATCGCGCACCGGGTCGAACGGCACCTTCTTGTAGAGGAACACGTTCGCGGCCATCGTGGTGTTGGAACCGAAGAGAACGGTGTAGCCGTCGGGCGCCGCCTTCGCGACCGCGTCGACACCGATGATCCCGCCGGCGCCCGGGCGGTTCTCCGCCACGACGGGCTGGCCGAGTGCCTCGCCAAGTGCCTGGCCCACCATGCGGGCGAGGGCGTCGCTGGCGCCACCCGCGCCCTGCGGAATGATCATGCGGATGGGACGGTTGGGATAGCCCTGCGCGAGCGCGGCCTGCGCGCCGAGCAAGGTCAGCGCCGAGAGCGCCACGGCAATCCTGCGTTTCATCTTTGTTTCCTCATGCGGTTGTCGATGATGGGCGACGACGAACCCGATTCGTCGCTCTGGCGCGCCTACTGCGCAGGCTGGAGCGCGTTCAGATGCTCGATGGCATCGAGGTATTCCTTCTGCAGGTCCTGCATGATGTCGCGCACGCGGCGGCGCTGCCGGAGCTGGCCGACGACCTGGCCGATCGGCACCGGCATGATGTGGGTCATGCGCGCCGCCGCGATGCGCGTCATCGCGGGCTGGATGAGGATGCGCTGCAGCGGTGTGCCCAGCGGCTTCGGCACGCCTTCCTCTTCCCACGCATCGAACCAGGGGTTGCGCAGGAATCGCGTCGGCTTGCCGCTCCATGCCTTGGTCCGAACGGTGTCGTGCGAACCGCGCTCGAGCATCTGCTCGATCGTGCCGGCCTCGAAGTCGGACTCCACCGAGGGAAGCCAGACCGTGCCCAGCCACGCGCCCTCGGCCCCGAGGGCCAGCGCGGCCGCGATCTGGCGGCCGCTGGCGATCCCGCCCGCGGCGAGCACGGGCACCCGCCCCGCCGCCGCTTCGATGACCTCGGGCACCAGCACCATGGTCGTCACGTCGCTGTTGTGGCCGCCGCCTTCGTACCCGGTCGCCGTGATGATGTCCGCGCCCGCGGCAATATGCTTCTCGGCATGGCGGCCCGCGCCGGTCATGCCGCCGATCTTCATGCCCTTCTGGCGGGCGCGCTCCACCACGTCCGCCGGCGCGGGGCCGAGCGCGGAGAACAGCACCACGGGCTTGTGCCGGAACACGACCTCGAGCTGGGGCCTGGCCCAACCGTGCGTGCTCCTCAGCCCCATGTTGCGCGCGACGCCGTGACCGCCATCCTGCGCGCCGTCGCGCAGCGGCGGGACCTCGAACCGCTCGTTCAGCTGCTGGACGAAGTCCCGATGGCCGGCGGGAATGAGGCGCTGCAGATCCTGTTCCGCGCCTTCCGTGCGCGACTCCGCCATCAGCACGTTCACGCCGTACGGCCGCCCGCCGCAGTTCTCGTCCAGCCAGCGCAGTTCCCGTTCCAGTTCCTCGGGTGAGAACGTGGCAGCACCCAGGATGCCCATGCCCCCCGCCTGGCTGACCGCTGCCGCAACGTCGCGGCAATGGGTGAAGCCGAAGATCGGCACGTCGATCCCGAACATGTCGCAGACTCTGGTCCTCATTGGCGTGTCTCCTTGCTACGTCAGTCGTGTCGATGCCGTGATGGCGGCGCCTCGCGAGGCACCGCCAGGTGTACCGTGCCGGGCGGCGCCGCGCATCAGGTCCGTGGCAGCATCCCGAACGCGTCGAGCACCGCGCCGATCCTGGCGCGCTCGGGCGCGCGCGCGAACGCTTCGATGCGGTCGTATGCCGCCGCGGGAATGCCGGATTCAGCGCCGATGCGACGCACCAGCCGCGACGCCGTCGCCCAGTCGTATGAGAAGTCGGCCACGGTCATGCGCTGGTCCTGCACCAGCGTCGTGCCGTCGGCGGCCTCGGCCTCGATCACGCACGACAGCACCGGCACCGCCGCGTCGGTGACGAGGTCGATGCGGTCGGTCAGCGCGTTGACTTCGGCGTCGTCGTAGGTCGTCATCGCCGCCATGCTGGGCACGCCGCGCAGCAGCGTGAGCGCGATGCAGAACGGGATGCTCATCAGCGTGCCGGAGATCGAGTCGAACGGGCCCTTGGCGTTCATGCCGGCATAGCCGGTCTCGAACGGGTTCATGCGCACGCGCACGCGCGCCGGCGCGCGGCCGGCGAGCTTCTCGCGCAGGAGCAGCGCGCCGGTCACCGGCGTCTGGTTGAAGGCGCAGACCGGGAACGGCTTGAAGGTCACGCGCATCACCGACCAGTCGCGGCCGAGCCGGCCGAGCAGCGCGGGAACGTCGCAATCACTTCGCGCGTACGCGCGCACGAAGCCCGAGCGCCCTTCGAAGGCGTGAGGCGCCGCCCGCGATCCGGCGCGCGCGAGTTCCGCGGCAGCCAGGCCGTTGCGCGCGGCGATGCCGACCTGATAACGCCACTCGTCGGTGCCGTCGGCGAACGACTGCAGCATGCCGCCGGCGAACGACGCCGCGTTGGCCAGCGCCGCCGCGCTGCACCCCGCGTCCAGGCCGAGCAGGTGCGCCGCCGCCGCCGCGCCCGCCAGCGTGCCGTACAGCGGCGAGGCGCGCAGGCCGGCGGGCGTGGTGGTCGGCCCGTAGGCTTGCTCGAGCGCGCCGCCGACCTCGTAGCCGGCGATCAGCGCCGGCAGCATGCGTTCGAGCGGCGCCCCGCGCGCCTCGACCAGCGCGGTCAGCAGCGGGATCATGATCGTGCCGAAGTGGCCGGCGCCGCAGGTGTCCTCCTGCGCGCGGCCGTGGAACAGCGCCGCGTTGGCGAGCAGCGCGCCGTCGATCGAGGTCTTGCGCCCGTCGCCGAGCAGCGTGGCGCCGACCTGGCGCTCGCCGTCGCGCTCGCCATCCAGGGCCAGCGCGGCGCGGCGCGCCACCGGCGCGAACGGCGTCGCATGGCCGCCGAGCGCGATGCCGTAGCCGTTGAGCAAGCAGGTGCGCGCCTTCTCGACCACCGCGACGGGCACCGCGGCCAGGTCCAGGCCGGCGACGAAGGCCCCCAAGCCTTGGGCCAGCGTCGGCGGCCGGTCGTCAGCGGATGTCGAAACCTTCGTAGTCATTGCGGGCCACCTCGTCGCACAGGGATCGGTACTCGGGCGCTCCGCCCACGTAGATCAGGGCGCGCCGCCGCAGGCTGCCGTCGGGGTTGCGGCTCGTCTTGACCCACCAGGCATCGCTGTCCGCGAGCAGGGTCTTCGCATACTCGTCGTACACGCGCGCCGTCCAGCGATCCTCGAAGTCGCGCAGCGGCTCCACGCTGCGGCGGCCGCGCGCCGCCATCCAGGCGAGCAGCCCGGTCACCCATTCCACCTGCAGGCCGCCGCAGACGCCGATGTTGCAGAACGCCGCGCCGTTGTGCGGCCCCACCAGGGTGAAGAAGTTCGGGAAGCCGGCGCTCTGCAGGCCGAGGTAGGTGGTCGGGCCGTCCCGCCAGGCGTCCTTCAGCGCGAGGCCGCCCTTGCCGCGGATGTCGATGCGGTCGAGCGCGCCGGTGACGGCGTCGAAGCCGGTCGCATAGACGATCACGTCCAGCGCCACCTCGCCGGCGCCGGTGCGGATGCCCTTGGCGGTGACGGCCTCGATCGGCGCCTCGGCCGCATCGACGAGGCGCACGTTCGGCTGGTTGTAGACCTCGTAGTAGTTCGTCTCCATCGGTACCCGGCGCACGCCGAAGGCGTGGTTCTTCGGGATCAGCTTCTCGGCGACGACCGGGTCCTTGACGCGGCTGCGGATCCTGTCGGCGACGAAGTCCGCCAGATAGGTGTTCGAGGTCCTGTTCAGCAGCAGGTCGCGGTAGCCCGACAGCCAGATGCCGTAGCCCGGCATCGCGTACAGGCTCTCGAACAACTGCCGGCGTTCGTCGGCCGTTGCCTGCGACGCCTTCAGCGGACTGCGGTCGTACGGGAACGCGGTCGGCGTCTTCTTCAGGTACTCGAGGAAGGCCCGCGGGTCGCCGCGCAGCTCGGCCATCTTCTGCGCCGTCAGCGGGTGGTTGCCCAGCGGCGTGCACCAGTTGGGCGTGCGTTGGAACACGTACAACTCGGCGGCGGTCTTGCCGAGCTCGGCGATGATCTGCACGCCGGTGGCGCCGGTGCCGATCACGCCCACCCGCTTGCCTCTGAAGTCGATGTGCGCCGGGCCATCGCCGCCGTCGCTGGGCCAGCGCGACGAGTGGAAGGACTGGCCCTCGAAGCGGTCCATGCCGGGGATCTCGGGCATGCGCGTCGCCGACAGCGGGCCGACGGCCGACAGCAGGTAACGGCATTCGATGACCGAGTCGTCGTTCAGCGTCACGCGCCAGCGGTTGGCGGACTCATCGTAGTGGGCGCCCTGGACCCGCACGCCGAAGCGGTAGCGCTCGCGCACGCCCATCCTGTCGGCCGCGGCGCGGGCGTAGCGCAGCAGTTCGGGCTGCCCGGCGAAGCGTTCTGACCATTGCCAGTCGGGCATGAGCCCGATCAGGGCGAAGTAGCCATAGGCGTAGCTCTCGGTGTCCAGCCGGCAGCCCGGGTAGCGGTTCCAGTACCAGGTGCCGCCGACATCGGGCGCCGCCTCGATGCCGCGCACGTCGAACCCGGCCTGGTGCAGCAGATAGGTCTGGTACAGGCCGGTGATGCCGGCACCGATGACGACGGCGTCGACGGTTTCCACGGGCTGCCGCCGGTCGCTCTCGGGCGTAGGTGGCCTTGCCGGCTTGCTGGACCCCCGCGGGGGGTGGCCGGCTTCGGCCGGCCCGGGGGCGATCACAAGCCGAGGTCCTTGGCGATCGAGTTGCGCATCACCTCGCTGGAGCCGCCGCCGATGCGCATGATGCGCGAGTCGCGGTAATGGCGCTCCATCGGGAAGTCCGGCGTCTGCGAATAGCCGCCCAGGATCTGCATGCCCTCGTCGGCGACGCGGAAGTAGGCTTCGGCGCACGCCACCTTGGCGATCGAGGCCTCCTTGCGGCACTCGACGCCGGCGTCCAGCCGGCGCGCGAGGTCGTAGGTCAGCATGCGTGAGGTGTGCACCGCGATCTGCATGTCGGCCAGCTTGTGCTGGATCGCCTGGAACTTGCCGATCGGCTGGCCGAACTGCACGCGGTCCTTCGCGTACTGCAGCGCGCAATCGAGCGCCGCCTGCGCCGCGCCGGTCACCTGCGCGGCGAGCGAGAAGCGCTCCTTGTTCAGGTTGGTCATCAGGTGCTTCCAGCCGCCGTTGAGCTCGCCGAGCAGGTCGTCGCGGTGCACGCGAACGTTCTCGTAGGTGACGCGGTTCGTGCCCACGGCACGGAAGGACAGCGTCTCCAGCCGCTCGATCGTCACCCCGGGGCTCTTCGGATCGACGAAGAACAGGCTGATGCCCTTGTGCGGCGGCGCCTGCGGGTCGGTGCGGGTGACGAGCACGGTGCGGTCGGCAAGGTCGATCTGCGAGTTGAAGACCTTGGCGCCGTTGATGACGAAATGATCGCCGTCGCGCACGGCGCGCGTGCGCACCGCCGACGCGTCCGATCCTGCGTTCGGCTCGGTCAGGCTCATCGAAGACTTGAACTTGCCCGCGGCGAACAGCGGCAGGTACTTGCGCCGCTGCGCCTCGCTGCCGTAGGTCAGCAGCGAATGCGCGCCGTGCACCGTGGCGCGGTAGAACAGTATCGCCAGCTCGAGCAGCCCGTACGAGAGCTCCTCCTGAATGATGCCGAGCTCGACGAAACCCAGGCCCGAGCCGCCGTACTCCTCGGGAATGGCCACGCCCAGCCAGCCCAACGCGGCCATCTTGTCGAATGCCGCCAGCGGCGCGATCTTGTCGTGGTCGTGTCGCCGCGCCTCCGCGTCCGGCATCTCCTTGCGCACGAACTCGCGCACGGCGTCGCGCAGCATCCGCTGCTCGTCGGTGAAACCGAAGTCACGATCACCCCGCATGACAAGCTCCTCTCGGGCCGGCCGCGGCCAGGGCGCTCAGCGCTGCGAGAAGCGCCGCCCGACCAGCTCGCCGGCGATGTTGACCTTCTGCAGGTCGATGTGGCCGCCGCCGATGCCCCAGACCCAGGCATCGCGCATCTTCTGCTCCATCGGATAGTCCTTCGAGTACCCGACCGCGCCCATCACCTGCGCGCCGTTCGCCACGACGCGGCGGACCGCCTCGTTGGCGAAGCACTTGGCGACGCTGGTGTCCAGCAGCGACGGCAGTCCGTTCTCGGCCGCCTGCGCAGCACGGTGGATCAGGAGGCGCGCGGCCTCGACGTCGATCTTCATCTCGGCCAGCCGCATCTGCACCGCCTGGAAGTCGACCAGCGGCTTGCCGAACTGGCGGCGCTCCTGCGTGTAGGCCAGCGCCACCTCGAGCGCGCCGGCGGCGACGCCGAGCGCGCAGGTGGAGTTGCCCAGGCGCTCCATGTTGAACGTGCGCATCAAGTCCTTGATGCCGCCGGCGGGGACGACGATGTCTTCGACCGGCACCTCGACATCGTCGAGATAGATCTCGGCGTTGTGAAAGCCGCGCACGCCCATGAAGTTCTCGGGCCTGCCGAACGACAGACCCTTGGCGCCCTTCTCGAGGTAGACCGCGCCGACGCCCGCCGCGCCGGCCTTGTCGGCAAGGCGGCAGTACAGAACGTAGCCCTGTGCATGCCCGGCACCGCTGCACCACCGCTTGACGCCGTTGATCACGACCCGGTCGCCGCGGATCACCGCGCGCGTCTTCAGCTCGGTCATCGCGGTGCCGACGTCGGGCTCGGACATCGACACCGACACCATCATTTCGCCGCTGCACACCCGCGGCAGCACGCGCTGGCGGATGTGCTCGGGCGCGCAATACAGCAGCGTCTGCGCCGGACCGCAGTTCGCCTCGAACACGGGGAACGCGACCGCGGGCGAGACCTTGGCCAGCTCTTCCAGCACGATCAGGGCGTCGACCTTGCCGGCGCCCAGGCCGCCGTAGGCCTGCGGGATGTTGACGCCGAGAAACCCCAGCTCGCCCATGCGCCTCCGCACCGCGTCGGGCACCGGCTCCGAAGTGCGCTCGCACTCCTTCGCGACGGCGACCAACTCCTGCTGCGCGAAACGCCGGGCGGCCTGCTGGAATTCGCGTTGCTGCTCGCTAAGTTCGAAATCCATCGTGCACGGTACTTCAGGTCACGAGAAAGCCGCCATCGACCGGCATCACGACGCCGGTGACCACCGACGCCTCGTCCGAGCAGAGGAACAGCGCGGCCCGCGCAATCTCCTCGGGCTGGATCATGCGGCCCATCGGCACGCGGCTCAGGAAGGCCTTCTCGAGATCGGCCGGCTTGATGACATCGGGGTTGCGGCCGACGAACGACGGCCACAGCGGCGTCTGCACCGGCCCCGGGCAGATCGCGTTGGCGCGGATGTTGAACTTGCCGTTGGCCTGCGCGATGCACTGCGCGAGGATCTGCAGCCCGGCCTTGGCAATCGAGTAGCTCGGCGATGCGGGCGATGCGCGCAGGCCCGAGGCGGAGCTGGTAAACAGGATCACCCCGCCGCCGGCCTTCTTCATCTCGGGCAGCACATGCTTCGCGCCGAAGAAGCCGCCCTTGACGTGGATCGCGATCTGGCGGTCGAAGTCCTCCTCGGAGGTCTGCTCGATCGCGCCCGCACCGGCGATGCCGGCGTTGTGCCAGAAGATGTCGACGCCGCCGAACGCCTGCACCGTCTGAGCGACCATGTCGCGCAGGTCCGCCTCCCTGCCGGTGTCGGCGCGCACGAAGATGGCCTGGCCGCCGGCCCGCGCGATCTCGGCGGCCACGTCCTGGCCATGTCCTTCGTGGATGTCGACGACCACGAGCCTGGCGCCCTCGCGCGCGAACAGCAGCGCGGCGGCCTTGCCCATGCCCGAGCCCGAGCCGGTGATGATGGCTACCTTGTCGTGCAGACGTCCCATTGAGTCGCTCCGAGTGTGTGGAATCGCGGTTCAGTTGGCCGCCATCAGTTGCGGCAGGACGAGGCTGAACCAGGGGAAGAAGACGATCAGCAGCGTCGCGACCAAAAGGACCGCGAGGTAAGGCAGCGCCCCGCGCACGACCGTCGCGACCGGCTCCCTGAAGATGCCCGCCATCGCGAACAAGGCCATGCCGAACGGCGGCGTGACCTGCGCCACCATCATCGCCGCCACCGTGATGACGTTGAAGTGGATCAGGTCGATCTGCGCCGCCTTCAGCGCCGGCAGCAGGATCGGGATGGTGATGTACATGATGGGAACGGGGTCCATCACCGTGCCGAGAACGAAGAACAGCGCGACCACGGCGAGCAGCAGCATCAGCGGCGTGAAGCCGGCGTCGGTGACGGCCGTCATCAGCGTGTGCGGCACGCGCAGGAACGTGACCGCCGACGCGGCGAGCGTGGCCGCACCGAGGATGACGAAGATGACGGCCGTGCCCGCCATCGCGTCGCGCATGCTGAGCTTGAAGTTGGCCCAGGTCAGCGTGCGGTAGACGAAGTGGCTGATGAGCAGCGAATAGACGATGGCCACCGCCGCCGCTTCGGTGGGCGTGAAGATGCCGCCGTAGATGCCTCCGAGCACGATCAGCGGCATCAGCAGCACCGGGAAAGCCTCCTTGAAGGCGACCCGCCGCTCGGCCCAGCTGGCCTTGCGCTCGGTCTTCATGCCTCCCACCCACGCCACCGCCACCGTCGTCACCAGCAGCATGGCGCCGATCAGAAGCCCCGGGATGACGCCTGAAACGAAGAACGTCGAGACGTCGCCCTGCACGAGCGTGGCGAACAGCACCATGTAGATGCTCGGCGGGATCATCTGGCCGAGCGTGCCCGAGCAGGTGATCAGCCCCATGCAGTTGGGCTTGCTGTAGCCGAGCTTGAGCATTTCGGGGATGGCGATGCTGCCGATCGCCACCACCGTGGCCACGCCCGAACCGGACAAGGCACCGAAGATCATGCACGCCAGCACCGCAGCCGCCGCCATGCCCCCGGGCAGGTGCCCGACCAGCGTGTCGAGGAAGCGGAACAGGTAGCGGCTCGGGCCGCAGTGCAGCAGGATGTTGCCCGACAGGATGAAGTACGGCACCGCCATCAGCACGAAGGCGTCCATCGAGGTGAAGAACTGCTGCGCCAGCGTCGACAGCGGCAGGTCGACGACGGCAAGCGCCAGGTAGGCGCCGGCCGTGCCGAGCGCGATGAAGACCGGGGCGCCGAACGCGAGCAGCCCGGCGAAAAGGACGAGGCCGATCTCCATCGCGGCTTTCTCTTCGACAGTCAGTTGATCGCGTCGACGGTCAGAGCGGCGCCCGGCCGAGGGGAACCCGGGTCCGTCGGCGAGACGAGTGCCAAGCCGAGGCGCAGCACTTCGGCCAGCGCGAACAGCACCGCCAGTCCCATGCCCAGCGGCACCGACAGTGACGGGATCCAGGCCGGCATCGTGCCGCCGATCACCATCATGTTGTAGCCGTGGAGGTCGCGCACCCACAGCCAGCCGGAGGCGAAGACGATCGCCGTGATCGCCAGGAATAGCACGCCGAGCAGGAACTGCCAGGCGCGCTTGGCCGATGGCGCGAACCGGCTGGAGATGACGTCGACGGCGATGTGCTGATGGCGCGCCTGCAGCGGCCCCACGTACACCAGGCAGGCGTAAACCACCGTGTAGCGGGCGATCTCCTCGAGGATCTGCTCCGAGTAGCCGAAGCCGTAGCGCATGATCACCGTCAGGAAGGTGATGCCGGCGCTGATGCTCAGCATCGCGATCCCGAAGCCGTCGATCACCCGAGCGAGGGCGGCCGAGGCCCGGTTCGACGCGTCGACGAGCCGGCCGAATCCGCTGGCAGCACCGGCGCTCATCCTACTTCTCGAGACGGCGTGCTTCGTCGATCAGGGCCTGCCCGGCCGCGTTGTCCTTCACGAAGGCCTCGAGCACCGGCTGCGCCGCGGCGCGCATGCGGGCGATCTCCTTCGGGTCCAGCGGAGGCTCGACCTTGACCTTCATCTCCGACTCGATCAGCTTGAGCCGTTTGGCGGCCTCTTCCTCGGTGACGCGGAAGCCGTAGTCCTCCAGCTCGCGGCCGGCGTCGAGCACGGCCTTCTGCTGGTCGGGCGGCAGGCCGTCGAAGAAGCGCTTGGACATCAGCAGCGGCAGGCCGGCATACCAGAGATTGATGCTGCTGAGGTACTTGATGGGGATGCGGTTGTCGTGCGTGAACAGCACGCCGGTCACGGTGCCGTCGACGGTGCCCTGCACGATCGCCGGCGCGAACTCGGTGAACGCCATCGAGATCGGCGAGGCACCCAGGCGTTGCATCGTCTGCCCGAGGTACTTGCCGCCGGGGGTGCGCATCTTGAGCCCGCTGAAGTCCTCCATCTTCGTGATGGGGCGCTTGGTGTTGATTGTGGCGCCGACGATGTCGGTGGGGGCGATGGCGATCACCTTGATGCCCTTGGCCTCCATCGACTTGCGCAGCGCGCCGCCCCCGGACTCGCTGCGCACGAAGTCCTTCAGGTGCTTCTGGTTGTCGGGCGAGATGTTGAAGACGAAGGGCATCTCGAAGAAGCCCCACAGCGGATCGATCGTCGCGGCAATCGTGTTCAGCGTGTATGCAGCCTGGATCTGCCCCGAGAGGATGCCGTTGATCTCCTGAGTGATCGGCATCAGCTGCGAGGCCGGGAAGATGTCGATCTTCAGCTTGCCGACGGAGCGCTTCTCGACCTCGGCCTTGAAGAATTCCATGTTCTTGTGGTGCTGCGCCACTGTCGGGTACGGGTGCGACAGTTTCACGGTCGTCTGCGCGCGCAGCGGGGCCGAAACGAATGCGGCAAGCAGTGTCGCGGCCACCAAGAAGGCGCGACCCGGTTGCATGCGGCGAACAGTGGGCATGAGGTGACTCCAGTGCAAGAGAGGCGGGTGAGACATCGGTGAATGCGTCAGCGGCAGACGTAGCCGCCGTCCACCGGCAACGCGATGCCGGTCACGTAGGACGCGTCGTCCGACAGCAGCCACAGCGCGGCATGCGCGAGTTCCTCGGGCCGCCCCGGGCGCCCCATCGGAATCGCTGCGGCGAGCTTCTTCGCGTTCTCTTCCTGCAGCGAGGGGTCGTTGTTGCGATTCACGAACTGCGGCAGCATGGGCGTGTCGGTCAGGCCGGGGCACAGCGCGTTGACGCGGATCTTGTCGGCCGCGAAACGCTGCGCCATCGACATCACCATCCCGACGACCGCGAACTTGCCGGCCGAGTACACCGGGGCCATCATCGAGCCGACCAGACCCGCGACCGAGGCGGTGAAGAGGATCGAACCGCCGCCGGCCTTGCGCATGTAGGGCGCCGCGGCGGCACTCGAGAGCAGTCCCGAACGCACGTTGAGGTCCATCGCCGCCGCGTAGGCGCCGAGGTTCAGGCCTTCGACCTCCGCCGGGCCGGGCATGCCGGCGTGGTTCCACAGCAGGTCGAGCCCGCCGAGCGCCTTCGCGCCATCGTGCACGACGCGCTCGCACTCGTCGGCCTTCAGCAGATCGGCCACGATCACATGAGCGGTACCGCCGGCCGCCTTGACCGCGTCTGCGGTGCCGCGCGCGCCCTTCTCGTCGATGTCGACGACGACCACGGCGGCGCCCTCGCGGGCGAACAGGATGCAGCCGGCGCGGCCCATCCCCGAGCCGGCGGCGGTCACGATCGCGCGCTTGTTGTTCAATCTCATGTCGTTCCCCTGATGGATGGTCGCCTCGCGCCGAGCCCGCCCCGCTCACGCGTAGGGATACGGATACTTGCCTTCGAGGTTGATCATCGTCGCGCGCGGCTCGGTGTATTCGTCGATCGCTTCCGGGCCGTTCTCGCGGCCGATGCCGCTGATCTTGAAACCGCCATAGGGCACCGCCGGGTGGATGATCCGGTAGGTGTTGACCCACACCGTGCCGGCTCGCAACTGCGACGAGAAACGGTGGGCGCGGCCGAGGTCGCGCGTCCACAGGCCGGCCGTCAGGCCGTAGTTGACGCCGTTGGCGATCTCGAGCGCGTGTTCCTCGCTGTCGAACGGGATCATCGAGACCACCGGGCCGAAGATCTCCTCCTGCGCGATGCGCATCTCGGGCTTCACGTCGGCGAACACGGTGGGGCTGACGAAGTAGCCCTTGTCGCGCCCCGCGTCGGTGAGCCGGACGCCGCCGGCCACCAGGCGCGCGCCCTCGGACTTGCCGATGTCGATGTAGCGCAGGGTCTTCTCGAGCTGATCCTTGTGCGTCTGCGGGCCGATGTGCGTCGTCGCCTCGAGCGGATTGCCGACGCGCAGCTTCGCGGCCCGCGCGCCGACCTCGTCGACGAGCTTCGCGTACAGCGGGCGCGCGACGAGGATGCGCGAGCCGAGCGCACAGCTCTGCCCGCAGGCCATGAAGCCCGCGTGCGCCACCGCGTTCGCCGCCTGCTCGAGATCGGCGTCTTCGAACACGATGTGCGGCGACTTGCCGCCGCATTCGAATGAGACCCGCTTGAGGTTGGCGGCGCCGGCGCGCATGATCTCCTGCGCCGTGCGGTGCTCGCCGGTGAAGGACAGCTTGTCAACGCCCGGGTGGCCGGCCAGGTGCGCACCCGCCACGTGGCCCCAGCCGGGAACGACGTTGACCACCCCCTTCGGGAAGCCGGCCTGCTCGACGAGCCTGGCGAGTTCGTAGGTCGTGACCGGGGTGTGCTCGGCGACCTTGATCACCATCGCGCAGCCGGCGGCAAGCGCCGGCGCGAGCTTCATCGTCGTCACCAGCGTCGGGGCGTTCCACGGCACGATCGCGCCGACCACTCCGACCGGGACGCGCGTCGTGTACGCGATCAGGGCCGGGTTGATCTGCATCATGCGGCCGTCGAGCTTGTCGGCCAGCCCGGCGAAGTAGTAGTACCACTGCGCTTCGGCCGTGATGTTCAGCCGGGTCTCGCGCAACGGGCGGCCGTTGTCGCGGGTCTCGAGTTCGGCGATACGCTCGGCATTGGCTTCCAGCAGCCCGCCCAGCTTGCGCATCAGCGCGGCGCGCTCGGCGACGGGCATGCGGCCCCACGGCCCACGCATCGCCGCACCGGCCGCCTCGACGGCGCGGTCGACGTCGCGCTTGCCGCCGAACGCGGCCAGCGCCCAGTGTGCGCCGGTGGAAGGGTCGATCGACGGAACCACCTCGCCATCCAGCGGGGCGACCCACTCGCCCCCGATGAACAGCTTGTCCTGCGTGTATGCGTATGCCGCCACCATGAATCCTCCGGTCGAACCACTATCGCGGGGCGCGGGACGCGCGGCCATCCGGCATCTTCCTCTTGTCAGTTGGCCAAACGTTTGTTAGAGCTTCCTTTTGCCCTTCAGGGGCCGGTCCTGCGCGCTGACCGGGAGCGTTGCCACCGCCGCCGTTCGACCGGGTTCGCGAATGCACGCATTGACGTGCAGGCGAACGCTTGTTAGAAACCGGATCGGCGGGAAGGCGCCTGTCCGGTCTTCTTGAATTCCTCCCGACCATAGCCCCTGCATCGTGATCACCATGTCTCCCATCGACTCTAACGTTTGGCAGGTTCCGAACTGGTCGCCCTTCCGATGACTGCCGCTCCGAGCAAGCCCGCCCCGGTCCTCGAAGTGCAAGGCCTCGAGCGGCGTTTCGGGGGCCTTGTCGCCGTGACCGGCGTCGATCTGCGCATCGATCGGGGCGAGATCTTCGGCCTGGTCGGCCCCAACGGCAGCGGCAAGACGACGCTCGTCAACGCCATCACCGGCTTCTACCCGCCGCAGACGGGCCGCATCCTGCTCAACGGCAGCGACATCACCGGCCTCAAGCCCCACCTGGTGGCGCGCCGGCACTTGGCGCGCACCTTCCAGAACCTGGCGCTGTTCAACGGCATGTCGGTGCTCGACAACATCCTGCTCGGGCGCCATGTGCACCTGCATCCCGGCGTGCTCAAGACCGCCCTGTACTGGTGGCTGGGCCAGCCGGAGGAAATCGCCCACCGGCGCGCCTGTGAGGATGTCATCGAATTCCTGCAACTCCAGGGGGTGCGCGACGAGCCCGTGGAATCGCTGTCGATCGGCCTGAAGAAGCGGGTCGAGCTCGCCCGCGCCCTCGTGTCCGAACCCACGTTCCTGATCCTCGACGAGCCGATGGCCGGCATGAACCAGGAGGAGAAGGAATACATGGCGCGCTTCGTCCTCGACGCGCGCGACGAACGCGGCATCACGGTGCTGCTGATCGAGCACCACATGGACGTGGTCACCGGCATCTGCGACCGCATCATGGCGCTGAACTACGGCGAGGTCATCGGCACGGGCCTGCCGCGCGAGGTGGTGGCGAATCCGCGCGTGATCGAGGCTTATCTCGGAAAGGGCCATCAGCATGCGGCGTGAGGACATCGCCGGGCCCGCGGCGGCGGCGACGCAGTGGAACCTGGACCCCGAGACGACGCTGACGCGCCTGCTCGCGGTCAACGCGCGCGGCCACGGCAGCCGGGTGGCCATGCGCGAGAAGGCGCTCGGCATCTGGCAGGAGTTGACCTGGCAGCAACTGCTCGACGAGGTGCTGGCCGTCGCCGCCGGCCTCGAGGGGCTCGGCTTCGCCGAGGGGGACTCCATGCTGGTGCTCGGCGACAACCGCGTCCGCCTGTACGCCGGCATGCTCGCGGCCGGTGCCCTGGGCGGGTACGCGATGCCCGTCTATCCGGACGCCACGCCCGACGAGGTGCTGCACTTCGCCAGCGAGGCGCAGGCCCGGTTCGCGCTCGCCGAGGACCAGGAGCAGGTCGACAAGCTGCTCGAACTGCGCGAAAGCGGCGCGGTGCTGCGCCACATCGTGTACGACGACCCACGCGGCCTGAACCACTACAAGGTCGATGGGCTCATGAGCTGGGAGGCGCTGCGCGACGCCGGCGCGGCGCGCCTGCGCGAGCGCCCGGCGCTGCGCGACGACATCATCCAGCGCGCGCGGCCGGACGGCCCGGCGGTCTTCGTCCACTCCTCCGGGACGACCGGCAAGCCCAAGGGCGTGGTGCTGCAGCAGCGCAATGTCATCGCGGGCGTGCGCAATGCGTTCAAGGGCGACGTTTTCCACTGGGAGGAAAGCATCCTCGCCTACCTGCCGATGGCCTGGATCGGCGACTTCGCCGTGACCATGGGCGCGGGCGTCGCGTTGCGCTTCACGATCAACATCCCCGAGCGCTCGGAGACGGTGCTGCGCAACCTGCGCGAGATCGCCCCGACGCTGTACCTCGCGGCGCCGCGCAGCTGGGACAACATGCTCACCTCGATCCGCGTGCGCATGGAGGACTCGACGCCGCTGAAGAAGCGCGTGTTCGACCACTTCGTCGACGTCGGCGTCGCGGTCGAGCGGCTGAAGCTGCAGGGCAAGACGCCGTCGGCCTGGCAGCGCGTGCAGTGCAGGCTCGGCGAATGGCTGGTGTTCGGCCCGGTGAAGGACCAGTTCGGCCTGAACCGCATGCGCGTGGCCCTCACCGGCGGCGAGGCGATGGGCGAGGACACCTTTCTCTTTTACCGCGCGCTGGGCGTCAACCTGCGCCAACTCTACGGCCAGACCGAGAGCAGCGCATTCAATGCGGTGCAGTCTACCGACGAGGTGCGGCTGCACACGGTCGGCCGGCCACTGCCGGGCGTGGATGCCCGTATCGCCGACGACGGCGAAATCCTGGTTCGGTCGGGCAGCGTGTTCGGCGGCTACTTCAGCAATGACGAAGCAACACGCAAGACGCTCGTGGACGGCTGGCTGCACACCGGCGACGCAGGCTACGTGGAGCCCGACGGGCATCTCGTGGTGCTCGGCCGGGTGGCCGAGGTGGTGCACACCGCCAAGGGCGAACGCTTCATCCCGAACTATATCGAGAACCGGCTCAAGTTCAGCCCCTATATCAAGGACGTGGCGGTGCTGGGCGCCGGGCGCGACCATCTCTGCGCGATGGTGTGCATCGACGCCGATGCGGTGGGGCACTGGGCCGAGGTGCGCGGCATTCCCTACATCAGCTATGCGGACCTGTCGCAGAAGCCCCAGGTCTACGAACTCGTCATCGCCGCGATCAAGCGCGTCAACGAGGCCTTGCCCGAGGGCTTGCGCATCCGTCGCTTCGCCAACCTGCACAAGGAGTTCGACCCGGACGACGGCGAGATCACGCGCACCCGCAAGCTGCGCCGCAACGTCATCGAAGATCGCTACGCCACCGTCATCGACGCGCTGTATGGCGGTGCCGACTCGGTGGTGATGAAGGCACAGATCACCTACGACACCGGCGACAAGGGCGTCATCGAGCGCACCCTCGCGGTGAGGAGCCTTTGAGCATGGACTGGGCGCTCCTCCTGGAACTGGCGATCAACGGCGCACTGTCGGGCCTGATGTACTCGCTGGTGGCACTGGGCATCGTGCTGATCTACAAGTCGTCCTCGGTGCCCAACCTCGCGCAGGGGGCGCTGGCCATGCTTGGCGCCTACGTCGTGCTGGCGGTGTTCGAAGCGCTGAAGCTGCCGATCTGGCTCGCGCTGCCGGTGGGCATGGCGGCCATGTTCGGCGTGGGGATGGGCATCGAGCGGACGGCGCTTCGCCGCCTCGCGGGGCGGCCTCTGGTGATGATCCTGATGATGACGCTGGCGCTGGACATCTTCGTCCGCGCCACGGCACTGGTCGCCTGGGGCGGCACGAACCGCGTGCTGCCGCTGCCGATTTCGTCCGACCCGCTGTTCATCGGCCCGATCCTGATCAACCGCAGCTACGTCGCCGGCGGCGTAGTGGCACTGCTGCTGTTCGGCTTCTTCGTGCTGTTCTTCCGCACCCGCATGGGCATCGTGCTGCGCGCGATCTCCGACGACTACACGGCTTCCTGGTCGGTGGGCATCTCGGTCGAGCGGGGCGTCGCGCTGTCCTGGGCGATGTCGGCCGTCGTTGCCACGCTGGCCGGAGCCCTGTGGGGCTCGATCCAGGGCGTGGACCAGTCGCTGTCGCAGCTGCTGCTGATGGGCATCACCGTCGCCGTGCTCGGCGGTCTCGACAGCATCGGGGGCGCCATTCTCGCCGGTGTGCTGCTCGGCATGTTCCAGGGCGTCGCGTCGGGCTACCTCGACCGCCTGGTGGGCGGCGGCAGCCGTGAATTGGTCGTCGCCGCCACGCTGGTCCTGACCATCCTGATCCGTCCGCACGGCCTGTTCGGCCGCGAGGACATCCAGAGGATCTGAGCATCATGTTCTTCCGCCAAGCCGGCATCCACCACACCACCTACCGGGCCGACCGGCAGTTGTTCCCGATCCCGTTCGACCGCTGGCAGATCGGGCTGCTGCTTGTGCTCGCCCTCGTCGTCCCGGCGGTGGTCAGTTCGCTCTACATGAAGAGCTACGTGCTGCCCTGGCTCATCTGGACCGCCGCCGCGCTCGGGCTGAACCTCATCCTCGGCTGGGCCGGCCAGTTCCATTTCGGGTATGCAGCGATCATGGGCATCGGCGCCTACACCGCGGTGCATGCCACGCTGAACCGCATCCCCTTCGAAATCGCCCTGGTGCTCGCCGGGGCGATGGCCACGGTGATCGGCTGCGCCTTCGCGATCACGGCGCTGCGCGTGCGCGGGCTCTACCTTGCCCTGAGCACTCTGGCATTGCAGTTCGTGATGGACTGGGTGATCAACAAGGTGCCTGCCGTCAGCGGCGGCACGCAGGCGACCATCCAGGCCCCTCCGCTGCGACTGCTCGGCAACCCCGTCACCTCCGATGCCGGCCTGTACTATGTCGCGCTCGCGTGGTGCGTCCTGGTCACCGTGTTCATGCTCAACCTGCGGCGAACCGGACTCGGGCGCGCGCTGGTGGCTGTGCGCGAGAAAGACTTCGCGGCGGCGGTGATCGGCGTGAACAGCTTCTACTACAAGCTCGTCGCCTTCGCGATGTCGTCCTTCATCGGCGGCGTGAGCGGCGCGATCCTCGTGTTCTGCTTCTATCACGCGGTCACGCCGGAACAGTTCGCCGTCAACGTGTCGATCCAGGTTCTGGCGATGGTGATCGTCGGCGGGCTGGGCAGCGTGATCGGCTGCTACTTCGGCGTCGCTTTCATCCTTCTGCTGCCGGGCATCGTCGCGAACCTGATCTTCGCCGCGGCGCAAGCGGCCAACCTGAAGATCGGCATCGAGTTGCTCGCGCACATCCCCGCGTTCCTGTACGGCGTGTTGATCATCGGGTTCCTGCTGTTCGAACCGCTCGGACTTGCCAAGATCTACGCCAACCTGCGCAACTACTTCATCTTCTGGCCTTTCGGCTACGCCAGGAAGTAGTGGCAACCGTGCCCGTCCACTTTACCGCCGACACAAGGAGGCTTTCCATGTACCTCAAACTGAAAACCCTGCTGGGCGCCGCGGCGCTTGCGCTGAGCGTGCCGGCGGCCTTCGCCGCCGAGCCCGTTCGCTTCGCACTGTGCTACGACCTGACCAAGGCCTACACCTTCATCACGCCGCAGGTCGCGCAGGCGGCGAAGGACTACGCCGCGCTGCTGAACCTGCGCGGCGGTCTCGAGGGACACCCGATCGAAGTCATCGTCCAGGACCACGGCAACGAGCCGCAGCGCGGCATCGAATGCTACGAGCGCGTCAAGGGCCAGGCGATCACGGTGGACCTTCTGTCCACGCCGGTGTCGCGCGCCGTGCTGCCGCGGGCAATGAAGGATGGCGAGGTAATGGTCCAGGCGCTGGCCGGCCGTGGCGATGCGGTCGACGGCGAGGTGTTCAAGTGGGTCTACACGCTGGGACCCACCTACTGGGGCCAGGCCGCGAACATCGTTGGCTACCTCAAGAAGCAGGCCGGCGGCAGCCTGAAGGGCAAGAAGATCGCCTTCCTGTACATCGATTACCCCTTCGGCCAGGAGCCAATCCCGGTGCTCAAGGAACTGCAGAAACGCGAGGGCTTCGAGCTCGAGCTGTTCCCGTACCCGCTTCCCGGCAGCGACCAGTCGTCCGCCTGGTCGCAGATCCGCCGCTACCAGCCCGACGCGGTGATCCACTGGGCTTTCTCGGCGATGCACGTCGTCGCGGCGAAGGAAGCCAAGCGCAACGGCATCGGGCTCGACAAGGTGATCAGCGTGAACTGGTTCAATGAAGTCGACCTCGCCAACATCGGCGCCGACAACGCCAAGGGCCTGCGCCGCTCGACGACGGTGGTCAGCGGCACCGACCACCCGCTGATGAAGGACATCAAGCGCGAGCTGTACGACAAGGGCAAGGGCAACGGCGATCCGAAGTTCCTCTCCGACATCTACTACGCCACCGGCTTGTCGATCTACGCGCCGGTGTTCGAGGCCGCCCGCCTCGCGCTGAAGAACGAGAAGGCGCCGCTGACCGCGGAGAAGATGCGCAAAGGCCTCGAAAGCCTGAAAGACTATAACGCCGGCGGTCTGCTGCCACCGATCACGGTCACGGCCAAGGACCACGGCGGCGGCGGACGCACCCGCATCGAGATGTGGGACGGCGCGAAGTGGGTGCCCCAGAGCGACTGGAGCTCCGACTACAACGACCTGGTCTGGAGCACGGTGAAGCAGCACTCGGCCGAGTTCGCGAAGTCCACCGGCCAATGACGCCCGCCGCGGCGTGCCCGGGCGTACGCCTGGGCCGCCGCCCTTTCCCCACCAGGAGAAGCTGACATGCCTCATGCCCTGGCCCGTGCGCTCGCTTCCGCGGCGCTCCTGCTGTCGTCCCTGACCGCGCAAGCCGCCGACCCGGTGAAGTTCGGCCTGTGCTACGACATCAGCAAGATCTACGTCGCCGCCGTGCCGCAGCTCGCGCAGGCCGTCAAGGACTACGCCGACCTGCTCAACATGCGCGGCGGCATCGAAGGCCATCCGATCGAAGTCACGCTGGTGGACCACGGCAACGAGCCGCAGCGCGGCATCGACTGCTACGAGCGCCTGAAGCGCGAAGGCGTGATGGTGTTCGACTTCTTCTCGACACCGGTGTCGCGCGCGGCCCTACCCCGCATCGTCCAGGACGGCAACATCCTCGTGCAGCCGCTGGTCGGCCGCGGCGATGCGGTCGACGGCGAGGTGTTCAAGAACGTGTTCCCGCTGGCCCCCACCTACTGGGGCCAGGCAGCCAACATCATCAGCTACTTCAAGAAGCAGGCCAAGGGCGAGCTGCAAGGCAAGAAGATTGCCTTCCTGTACCTGGACACGCCTTTCGGGCGCGAGCCGATTCCGGTGTTCGAGGCCCTCAAGCGGCTCGAGCGCTTCGAGTTCCAGACCTTCCCCTTCCCGGTGCCGGGCAACGACCAGAGCGCAGCCTTCGCGCAGATCCGTCGTTACCAGCCGGACTGGATCATGCTGTGGTCGTTCTCGCCGCTGAACCCGATCACCTTCCGCGAGATGCAGCGCAACGGCATCCCGATCGACCGGATGGTGACGGTCAACTGGATCAACGAGATCGACATCAACAACTTCGGCGCGGCGGCAGCCAAGGGCCTGAAGCGCTCGACCGTTGTGGTGGGCGGCGCCGAGCATCCCCTCGTCAAGGACATCCTCGCCCAGCTCTACGACAAGGGCAAGGGAAACGGCGACCGCAAGATGGTCGCCGACTCCTACTACAACACCGGCCTCGCGGTGTATTCGTCGGTGTTCGAAGGCGTGCGCCTGGCGATCAAGACGCAGGGCTGGCCGCTCACGCCCGAGAAGATCCGCCAGGGCATGTACGGCATCAAGAACTTCGATGCCAAGGGTTTCATGGCACCGATCACCGTCACGCCGAAGGACCACGGCGGCGGCGGCAAGACCCGCATCGACATGTGGGACGGCACGAAGTGGGTCGCGCAGACCGACTGGTTCGCCGACTACACCGGCCTCGTCAACACGCTGGTGAAGGCGAACTCGGCGGACTTCGCGAAGGCCAACACCAAGTAGCACCAGAGCGGGACGCCAGCCCGAGAATCCGATGACCAACGCCCTCACCCTCAACAACATCGAGGTCATCTACGACCGGGTCTTCCTCGCCATCAAGGGCGTGTCGATCGAGGTGCCCAAGGGCGGCATGGTCGCCCTGCTGGGCGCGAATGGCGCCGGCAAGAGCACGACGCTGAAGGCAGTGAGCGGGCTGCTGAAGGCCGAGCGCGGCGAGGTCACGCGCGGCGACGTGCGCTTTCTCGACCAGGACATCGGCAAGCTGCCGCCGCAGGACCGCGTGAAGCTCGGCATCGCGCAGGTGCTCGAGGGCCGGCGCGTGTTCGAGCACCTGACGCCGGACGAGAACCTCGTTGCGGCGTCGGCGGTGCATGGCGGGCGCGACATGGCGCGCAACCGTGACCGCGTCTACGCCTATTTCCCGCGTCTGCATCAGCGCCGCACGGCCAAGGCCGGCTACCTCTCGGGCGGCGAGCAACAGATGCTGGCCATCGGCCGAGCGCTGATGACGCAGCCCAAGCTGCTCATGCTCGACGAACCCAGCCTGGGCCTCGCGCCGGTGGTCGTCGACGAGATCTTCGACATCCTGCGCCGCATCAACCGCGACGAGGGGATGTCGATCCTGCTCGTCGAGCAGAACGCGATCGCCGCGCTCGACGTCGTCTCGCACGGCTATCTGATCGAGAACGGGCGCGTCGTGATGCACGACAAGGCCGAGGTGCTGCGCAACAACCCCGACATCCGCGAAGCCTACCTCGGCGGCGCGGAAGGCAAGAACTTCAAGGACATCAAGCACTACCGGCGCCGCAAGCGCTGGCTGGCTTGAGCGACGCAATGCAAGCCGCCCGGGCGCCGGGCGGGGGGACGATTGCAGCCTGCCCTCCTGCAGCGCGCGCCGGAAGGCCGACCCGGTGATCGACACCGAGATCCTGCGCGCGATGGCGCGCACGTACCTTGGCCGGCGCAGCCTCCGCACGCCGGGCGCATCGCCGCTGTACGCGGATCTGCGCGGCCTGCCGCCGCTGCTCGTGCAGGCCGCGGCCGACGAGGCGCTGACCGACGACGCCTTCGCACTGGCCCGCAGCGCAACCGCGGCCGGCGTGCGCACGACGCTCGCGCTGTGGCCGCGCTCGGTCCACGTCGCGCCCTGGTACGCGCGCAAGTTCGCGGACGGACAGCGTGCACTCGACGAGGTGGTGCGCTTCGTCGGCGAGGCACTGAAAAGGGAGGTCACGCCATGAGCTTCAACGACATCGTCCTGGCCGCCGGGGCGCGCACGCCGTTCGGCGACTTCGGCAAATCGCTGCGCGACGTGCCGCTCACCCAGCTCGGCGTGCATGTCGTCAAGGCCAGCCTCGAGCGCGCCGGCATCGGCGCTGCGCAAGCCGACCACCTCGTATTCGGCAACACCGCGCCGGTCGACCACGACGGCCTGTTCGTCAGCCGCAAGGTCGCGCTGCTGTCGGGCCTGCCCGAGGAGAGTTCGGCGCTCGGCGTCGTGCGCGCCTGCGGCACCGGTTCGCAGGCCATCGTGAGTGCCGCCCAGCAGATCGCGAGCGGGCACAGCCGCATCGCCATCGCCGCCGGCGGCGAGAACTTCTCGCGCGTGCCCTACCTCGCGCCGCAGATGCGCTGGGGCAGCGTGCGCGGGCCGGCCGAGTTCGTCGACGGGCTGGACAACGTCTACCGCTGCCCGTTCACGCGCGAGCTGATGGGCGAGACCGCCGAGAACCTGACCGAGCGCTTCGGCTACACGCGCGACGCGATGGACGCCTGGGGACTGATGAGCCAGCAGCGCGCAGGCGCGGCGATGCAAAGCGGCTTCCTGGCGCGGCAGATCGTGCCGATCGACGTGCCGGCCGCCAAGGGCGCCACGCGCCGCTTCGAGCACGACGAGTTCCCGCGGCCGCAGGTCACGGCCGAGAAGCTCGCCGGCTTGAAACCGGTGTTCCGCACCGATGGCAAAGGCAGCGTCACGGCCGGCAACTCCAGCGGCGTGACCGATGGAGCCGCAGCGCTGGTGGTGGCCAGCGGCGCGGCAGCCCGCGCCGCCGGCATCCGGCCCGAGGCGATGCTGCTCGACTGGGCGGTGGTGGGCGTGGCGCCCGAGATCATGGGGGCCGGCCCGGTGCCGGCCGTCCGCAAGCTGCTCGAGCGCAACGGCCTGCGCGTCGACGACATCGACTACTTCGAGATCAACGAGGCCTTCGCGGTGGTCAACCTGCACGCCGAGCGCGAACTCGGCATTCCGCGCGAGCGCACCAACCTCTACGGCGGCGGCATCAGCATCGGGCATCCACCCGGCGCCACCGGCCTGCGCATGACGATCACCGCGATGCACCACCTGGCCGACACGCGCGGCCGCCGCGCCGTGATCAGCATGTGCCTGGGCTCGGGCATGGGCATGGCCACCCTGATCGAGCGCGCGGGCTGAAGCCCGCGGACCATCGCTCAGGCCGGCACGAACACCGGCAGCGGCGGCCCGCCGTCGCTCGGCTGGAAGCGCACGCTGACGCGCAGGCCGATGCGCACGGCATCCGCATCGGCATCGACGATGTTGGTCATCATCGTCGGTCCCTCGTCGAGCGTCACGTAGGCGAGGATGTAGGGCACTTCGGCGCGGCGCATGACGCTGAAGCTGTAGATCGTGCCCTGCCCGCTGGCCGAGTGCCAGCTGGTGCGCACGCTGCCGCAGAACGGGCAGCCGTCGCGCGGGTAGTGGTGGTGCTCGCCGCAGTCGTCGCAGCGCTTGACGAGCAGCCGGCCCTCGGCCGCGGCGTCCCAGAACGGCCGCGCTTCGGGGTAGACGGTGGGCGCCGGCATCGTGCGCCGGCCGATGAGCAGACTCATGCGCGCTCCAGGATGAGGGTGGCACTGCCGTGACGCGTGCCGAGCGATCCGCCGGTGCCGTGCGCCAGCGCGAGCCGGCAGTCGGGCACCTGCACCTTCGGGTGCGCTTCGCCGCGCAGCTGGCGCACCGCCTCGACGACCTTGGTCATGCCGCCGCGGTTGCCGGGATGGTTGTTGCACAGGCCGCCGCCGTCGGTGTTGAAGGGCAGCCGCCCGGTGCCCGAGATCAGGTTGCCGTCGGACACGAAGCGACCGCCCTGCCCCTTCGCGCAGAAGCCGAGATCCTCGAGCGTCAGCAGCACGGTGATCGTGAAGCTGTCGTAGATCGATGCGTACTGGATGTCGGCCGGTTTCACGCCCGCCTCGGCGAAGGCCGCCTTGCCAGTCCAGGCCGCGCCGGTGGTCAGCAGGTCGACCTTGCCGCCGCTCTGCGCGCGCATGTACTCGCCCGTGCCCAGCACGTTGACGACCGGGCGCTTCAGGCTGCGCGCGATCTCGGGCTTGACGACGACGAGCGCGCCGCCGCCGTCGCTGATCACGCAGCAGTCCAGCCGGTGCAGCGGGTCGGCGATCATCGGCGAGCCGACGACGTCCTTCACGGTGACGACGTCGCGCACCATCGCGTGCGGGTTGTGCTGCGCGTGGTGCGATGCCGCGACGCGGATCCACGCGAGCTGCTCGCTCGTCGTGCCGTGCTCGTGCATGTGGCGCATCGCCGCCATCGCATACATGTTGACGGTGGTCGGCGCGTACGGCAGCTCGAACGGCACGTCCGGCGCCGGCCCGTAGTTGCGCGGCGCGGTGCCCGTGGCCATGCCCTCGGCCTTGGGCCGGCCGGCCAGCGTGATCAACGCGACGCTGCAGCGCCCGGCGGCAATCGCCGCCGCGGCATGGGCCACGTGCACCACGTAGGACGAACCGCCGGTCTCGGTGGTGTCCACGTGGCGCAGCTTCAGTCCCAGGTAGTCGACCATCGACAGCGCGCCCAGACCGGGCGCGTCGCCGGCGCAGAAGTAGCCATCGACGTCGGCGAGCGTGAGCCCGGCGTCGGCCACCGCGCCGCGCGCCACCTCGGCGTGCAACTGCGCGACCGACTTGTCGTCGGCACGGCGGATCGGGTGCTCGTAGGCTCCGGCAATGCAGGCGGTCCGCTTCAGGCTCATGCTGCTGCCTCCGCCTGCTTGACCGTCGCGGTGCCCTTGATCACGTCCTGTCCCCTGGCGTTGCGCACCCACACGTCGTAGACCGGCGGCGTGCTGCCGACGCGCAGCTCGCCGCCGCCGGTCACGTCGTCGTCGATGCGCACCGGCTGCACGAAGCGGATCTCCAGGTGCACGCGGTTCAGCGCATCGACGCCAAGCGTGTTCTTCAGCGCCTGCCAGATCAGCGCGACCGACATCGTGCCGTGCGCGATGATGCCGCCCATCGGGCTCTTTGCGGCGAACTCGCGGTCGACGTGGATCGGGTTGTAGTCGTTCGTCACCGCCGCGTACTTCATGATGGTGTCGAAGTCGACATGCTTGGTCGACGGCTTCAGCTGGACGTGCATTCGCGTTCCCTCCTACTGCGCCACCAGCGTCGTCATGACGCCGGTGAACAGCAGCTCGTTCGATCCGATGGCGCGCGTCTCGCTGCGCACGCGCACCCACTTGCGGTCTTTCTTGATCTCCTTGTCGAGACACCAGACGTCGGTGCGCAGCGTCTCGCCGATGCGCGGCATGCGGCGAACGTCGAAGGTCTGGCCGCCGTGCACGCCGCCGGGCGGGCGCGGCGAGTTCAGCGTGAGCACGGCGTCGATGACGATCATCGCCAGCATGCCGCCGGGCATCACGCCGGGGTCGTCGTCGTTCGGGTAGACGCCGCGCCACTTGGCGATGGTGGGTTCGTCGACCGCGAAGTCGCGCGAGCCGTAGTGCCTGCCCGGCTCGTAGTGGTCGTACTTGAAAACGGGCTGGTCGCTCATGCAGGTTCTACCTGGGGAACTTTCTGCTCGCTGCCGGCGCGCGACTCGAAGCACACGCGCACCGGCATGCCGATGCGCACCGTCGCGGGGTCGCAGTGCAGCACGTTGCACATGAACCGGAAGCCTTCGTCGAGGTCGACCAGCGCCAGCACGTAGGGCACATCGCCTGCGAACGAGGGCAGCGCCGCGCGATGGATCACCGAGAAGCTGGCGATGCGCCCACCGCCGGCCGCCTTCTGCCAGCGCAGGTCGGTGGCACGGCATTGCATGCAGGCCGAGCGCGCGTAGAACTGCGCCTTGCCGCAGGCGCCGCAGCGCTGGTAGCGGAACTCGCCGAGGTTCGCGCCTTCCCAGTACGGACGGCTGACGCCGTCGGGCACGGGAACGGGCTTGGCTTGGACTTCGGCCATCTCAGGCCCTCCCCATGACGAGCGAGCAGTGGCCCGAGAAGATGCCGCCGAGCGTGTGCGCGAGCGCGACCTCGGCGTCCCTGACCTGACGCGGGCCGCATTCGCCGCGCAACTGGCGCACCGCCTCGACGACGTGGAACATGCCGCCCGCAGCCCCCGACGAGCCGTACGAAAGCAGCCCGCCATTGGTGTTGACCGGAAAGCGCCCCCCGATGGCGAACTCGCCGGCCAGCGCAGCCGGACCGGCGGCACCGCGTTCGTAGAAGCCCATCGATTCGAGCGTGATGAGCAGCGTGCTGGTGAAGCAGTCGTAGATGTGCGCGCAGTCGACGTCCGCGTGCTTCAGCCCGGCCTGGCCGAGCGCATCTGCCAACGACTCGCGGCAGCCGAACTCGATCAGCGACGGTGCCGCGAAGATGTGCTCGTGCGTGTGGCCCTCGCCCGTACCGAGCAGTTCGACCGCGCGCTTGGGGCGGTCGCGCCCGGTCTCGGCGGCGCTGACGATCACCGCCGCCGCGCCGTCGGAGACGAGGCAGCAGTCGAGCATGCGCAGCGGCGACGCGATCACCTTGGACTTGCGCACATCGTCCATCGTGATCGGTTTCTTCATGTGCGACTGCGGATGCAGCGCCGCGTTGGCGCGCTGGTTCACCGCCACCGCGGCAAGGTGGTCGCCGTTGAGCCAGCCCTCGTGGAAGTACACCTGAGCGGCCATCGCGAAGGCGGCCGGCACGCTCATGCCGTAGGGCTGCTCGTACTGCGCATGGCCGACGTCGGCCAGCGCGGCCTGGACCTTCTCGCCCATGCCCGTGAGACGGTTGTCGCCGGTCACGCACAACACGTGGCGGCACTGGCCCGATCGCACCAGCGACTCGGCATGCCGCACCAGCAGGCCGCCGGTCATGCCGCCCATGCAGATCGAGGCGTTGACCTTCGGCCGGAAGCCGAGGTACTCGGCGAGCACGCCGCCGAGCATCAGCTGCGGCGACGCGAACGAGTACGCGGTGAGCAGGCCGTCGATGTCCGACAGCGCGAGCCCGGCATCGCCAAGCGCACCGAGGGTCGCCTCGGTGTGCAGCGACATGCAGGTGCTTTCCGGCAACGAGCCCACCTGCGTGTCGTGCACCCCGCTGATGATCGCTTTTCTTCCCATGTTCTCCCCGTTCGACTACGCCGGCAGGCTGATGGCAACGTCACGCCGCAGGCGGCGCAGCTGCTCGGCCGCACCATCGACCAGGTCGGCCATGATGTCCGCGGCCGGCCGGCGCGCCTTCACCATGCCGCCGGCCTGGCCGGCGATGTTGTAGAAAAGATCGTGCCGCCCCGCTGCGAGCGCCGCGGCGAGGAAGTCCTCCATCAGGATGCGCTGGTGCGGCGTCTCGAGCGTCGGCAGGCCCGACTCGGCCCAGGCCTGCGACACCTCGCTGTGGAAGGCGCGCACCGTCTTGCCCGTCCAGATCTTGCTGATGCGGAAGGCCTCCGAGTCGGACGCGACGATCTGGTCCTTGCAGCCATCGAACAGCGCGCATTCGTCGGCGACGAGGAACGCGGTGCCGATCCACACCGCCTGGGCGCCGAGCGCGAGGGCCGCGACGATGCCGCGCCCGTCTGCGATGCCGCCGGCGGCAAGCACAGGAGTTGGGCTCACGGTATCGACCACCTGCGGGATCAAGGGTAGCGACGCCACCGTGCCGGTGTGCCCGCCGGCCTCGGTGCCTTGCGCGACGATGGCGTCGACGCCCGATTTCCTCTGCCGCACGGCATTGCGCACCGAGCCCGACAGCCCGATCAGCCTTATGCCCTGCTCGCGCGCGCGCGCGAGCAGGAAGTCGGGGTCGCCGAGACCCGCGGCGAACACCGGCACGCGCTCGTCGAAGATGACTTCGAGTACCGACTTCGCGTACTCGATGTTGACCACCGTCTCGTCGGCCGGCTTCACGTCGGGCAGGCCGTAGCGCCGGATCAGTTCTTGCACGAACGCGGCGTGCTTAGGAAAGCGCGCGCGGATGTCCTCGCGCACTTCGGAGCGCGTCGGCGGCGCGTCGGCGATGCGCGCCGGCAGCAGCAGATCGACGCCGAAGGACCGGTCGGTCAGCGCACGCACCGCGCGGATGCGGCGCCGGGTTTCCTCGGGCGACAGCCCCGAGCAGCCGAGCACGCCGAGCCCGCCGGCCTGCGAGACCGCGGCCACCAGCGCCGGCGGCGTGGCACGCCCGCCCACGCCCATGCCGGCCAGAAAGATCGGCACCTCGATGCCCCAGGCGTCGCAGAACGCGTTGTGCAGCGTGGCCCGGCTCATCGCCCGCCGTTCACTTGAACACGGGCTTGCGCTTGGCCCGGAAGGCGGCGACGCCTTCCTTCACGTCGTCGGTCTGGAACAGGAAGGGGAATGCGTCGATGGCGTAGCGCATGTCGTCGCCGCCGATGCCCTTGTTGTAGAAGGACTTGGCCACCTGCAGCGCCATCTGCGGCTTGGCCGCCAGCTTCTCGGCGAAGGCCATCGCCTCTTCCATCAGCCTGTCGTGCGGCACGGTGCGCAGCGCGATGCCCAGGCTCACCGCCTCGGCCGCCGGTATCGGCTCGCCGAGCATGCTGAGCTCCTTCGCCTTGGGCCGGCCGACGATCTGGTGCAGCCGCAGCAGCGCGAAGCCCGGCAGCAGCCCGAGCTGGATCTCGGGCACGCCGAACTTGGCCCGCTCCGAGGCGAGGATGAAGTCGCAGGCGATCGCCAGCTCGAAGCCGCCGCCGAAGGCAATGCCGTTCACGGCCGCGATGAGCGGCTTGCGGCAGCGCTCGGGTGCCTCGAGCACCGGCAGCACGCCGGCGATGAAGTCGCGTGCCTGCTCGGGCGTTTCCGGAAAGGTGCTGATGTCGGCACCGGCGCAGAAGGCCTTGTCGCCGCGGCCGGTGAGGATTCCGACCCGGATCTCCTGATCGGCTTCGATCCGGGCCAGGCCCGCGGTCACGCCTTCGCGGATGCCGAGCGAGATCGCGTTGAGCTTGGTGGGTTCGTCGAGGGTCAGGATGGCGACCCTGCCCTTCTTCTCGAACTCGACGCTGCCGATGCGCATGCAATGCTCCTGGAAGAACGGTGACCGTGGCACGAAGCGTCGTCCGCGCGCCGCACCCTTTCGTCCGGGGAGGGGCGCGCTGCGACCTGGAGCCGCACGCATCACCGTGGCGGTTGACAGTTGCCCGGCGGGAGCCGGCACTCGACAACCCAAGGCTAACAAACGTTTGGTTGCCGGTCAATGCGCGATATCGGCATGCCCGGACCGGGCGCGTCGGCGCCAGCAAAGCCCTTCGTTGTGGGGCTGCCGATCGAGAACCTCTACGCCATCGTCGCCAAGGTCTTGCGGAATCGTCCCAGTGAGAACAGGAACAAGGCCGCTCCGATCACGGCCAGGCTGACCAACTGCGGCCAGACCACCTCCAGGTCTGCGCCCCGGTAGAGAATGCCTTGGGACAGCATCACGAAGTGGGTGTTTGGAGCGGCCATCATCACGAACTGGACGAACTCGGGCATGCTCTCGCGCGGCGTGGTGCCGCCGGAGAGCATCTGCAGCGGCAACAGAACCATCAGCAGCAGCATGCCGAACTGCGGCATCGAGCGCGCCAATGTGGCCAGGAAGATGCCCAGCGACGTGGTGGCGAACAGGTGCAGCGCCGCGCCGGAGAAGAACAGCGGCAGCGAGCCTTCGATGGGCACACCCATGAGACCGCGCACGACGCCATTGAGGGCGAATACCGAGGCGAGCAAGACCACGGCTGCCATCGCCAGCACCTTGGCGGCCATGATTTCGAACGGGGTGACCGGCATCACCAGCAAATGCTCTAGGGTGCCGTGTTCGCGCTCCCGGATCACGGCCGCGCCGGTGAGAACGATGGACAGCATCGTGATGTTGTTGATGATCTGCATCACGCCGCCGAACCAGGCCTTGTTCAGTTCAGGATTGAAGCGGGCGCGCAGCGCCAGTTCCACGGGCGCGCCAGCCGCCGCGCGGTGGCGGCGGACGAATTCGCTGACCTGATCCTGGACGATGGCCTGGACGTGCCCGCTGCCGGTGAAGGCCTGGCTCATGCGCGTGGCGTCCACGCTAAGTTGGATAGCGGGGGCGCGCCCGGCCAGCACGTCGCGCTGGAAGCCGGCCGGAATATCCAGGGCGAAGGTGTCGAGACCGGCGTCCATGCGCTTGTCCAGCTCAGCCGGAGTGATCAGCTCCGGCGGCATGAAGTAGGGCGGGTACAAGGCGTCGATGATGTGCTGTGACAGCGGCGAACGATCCTCGTCGATGACGGCGATGGGGGCCTTGTTGAGCGTTTCGGGCATCGCGGTGGCGGCGGTGTAAATCGAAAAACTGAAGGCATAGACGATCAGCACCAGCATGATCGGGTCGCGCAGCAGGCTGCGCAGTTCCTTGAGACCGAGCTGGGCGATGTTGCGCAGGCGTTGTCGCTTCATCGGGCTTGTTTCCTGAGCAGCGCAGCGGTCAGGCCGATCAGCACCGGGGCGCTGATCAGGAGCGGAACGAACGAGGCCCGGAGATCGCCGAATTCGAGCGCCTTGGAGAAGGTGCCGCGCGAGATGGTGACGAAGTGGGTGGTCGGAAAGACCTCGCCGATCAGGCGTCCCGCACCTTCGAGCGAACTGACCGGATCGATGAGTCCCGAGAACTGCACCGCCGGCAGGATGGTGAGCAGGGCCGTGCCGAACAGCGCCGCCACCTGGCTGCGCACGAAGGAGGAAATCAGCAGGCCAAGGGCGGTGGCGCTGATCACGTAGAGCAGCGCGCCCAGCGCCAGCGCCGCGAAGCTCCCGGTGACCGGCACGCGGAACAACAGCACGGCCAGCCCCACCAGCAGCAAAAAACTCGCCAATGCCAGCACGACATAGGGAATCTGTTTGCCCAGCAGGAATTCGAGCCGGGTCGCCGGCGTGACGTAGAAGTTGATGATCGAGCCCAGCTCCTTCTCGCGCACCACCGACAGGGCGGCCAAGATGGCCGGAATCAGCAGCAGCAGCAGCGGAATCACCGCCGGCACCATGGCCGGCAGGCTGCGCACGTCGGGGTTGTAACGGAAACGCGTCTCCACGGTCACCAGCGGGGCCGTAGCCGCCTCGCCGAGCGCCTCGCGCAAGCGCTCGCCCAGCCAGTGCTGGTGAATGCCCTGCACGTAGCCGCGCACGGTCTCGGCACGCTGCGGCATGGCACCGTCGATCCACGCGCCGACCTGGACGGGCCGGCCGTGCAGCACATCGCGCCCGAAGCCCGGCGGAATCTCGATCGCCAGGCTGATCTCGCCGGCGCGCATGCGCCGGTCCAGCTCGGCATCGTCGTGCAGCGGCGCTCGCTCGGCGAAGTAGCGGGAACCCGACAGGCTCAGGCTGTAGTCGCGGCTGATGCTGGTCTGGTCATGATCGAGCACCGCATAGGTCAGATCCTCCACGTCCAGCGTGATGCCATAGCCCAAGACCAGCATCAGTACGATGCTGCCCAGCACCGCCAGACTCAGGCGGATCGGATCGCGCTTGAGCTCCAGTGCCTCGCGTTGCGTGAAGCTGAACAGCCGGCGCAGGCTGAAAGTCCGGCGGGCGTCCGGCGGTGCATCCGCCCGGACATTCGCCAATGCCGACGGGCCAGCACGCTCCGGCGGTGCCGGCTCACCGACGGCCTCCTCGAGGTAAGCAATGAAGGCATCTTCCAGCGTTCGTGCGCCGCGCGCCGCCACGATGGCCTGCGGCGTGTCGCTGGCCAGCACTCGACCAGCGTGCATCAGCGATGTGCGGTCGCAACGTTCGGCCTCGTTCATGAAGTGGGTGGAGACGAAGATCGTCACGCCATCGCTGCGAGACAACTCGATCAACGCACGCCAGAAAGCATCGCGCGCCACCGGGTCCACGCCCGAGGTGGGCTCGTCGAGAATCAGCATCTCCGGGCCGTGGATCATCGCCACCGCCAGGGACAGGCGCTGACGGTCGCCCAGTGGCAGCGCATCGGGCAGCGCACCGAGGATATCGGCCAGGCCGAAGCGTTCGGCCATGGCCTGCGCCCGGGATTCGATGTCCGCTTCCGGCAGGCCGTACAGGCGCCCGTGCAGCACCAGGTTCTGCTGCACCGTCAGCTCGCTATAGAGCGAAAAGCTCTGCGTCATGAAGCCGACGCGGCGGCGGGTGGCGAGGTCGTGGGGGTCGAGCGGCTTGCCGAACAGCAGCGCCTCGCCTTCGCTCGCGGGCAACAGCCCCGTGAGCATCTTCATGGTCGTGGTCTTGCCGCAGCCGTTGGAGCCGAGGAAGCCGAAGATCTCGCCGCGCCGGATGCGGAAACTCACCCGGTCCACCGCCGTGAAGTCGCCAAAGCGCTTGGTGAGGTCGCGTGCCTCGATGGCCGCCTCGGCCTCGGCGCCGGATGCGAGCGGTACGATTTCCACCGGCCGGTAGCCGGCGCGTTGCGCCTCGGGCAGCAGCGCGATGAACGCCTGCTCCAGCGTGTCGCAGGCGGTGCGCTCGAGCAATTCTGCGGGGGTGCCGGTGTCGAGCACGCGCCCGGCGTCCATCGCCGCCAGCCAGTCGAAACGCGAAGCCTCCTCCATGTAGGCGGTGGCCAGCAGCACGCTCATGCCCGGCCGCTCGGCGCGGATGGCGTTGATCAGCGCCCAGAACTGCCGGCGCGAGAGCGGATCGACGCCGGTCGTGGGCTCGTCGAGGATGAGCAGGTCGGGGTCGTGGATCAGCGCGCAGCACAGCCCGAGCTTTTGCTTCATGCCGCCCGAGAGCTTGCCGACCGGGCGGTCGGCGAAGGGCGCGAGCCCCGTGGCGGTCAGCAGCGCGGCGATGCGGCGCTTGCGCTCCGCACGGTCATGGCCGAACAGCCGGCCGAAGAAGTCCACGTTCTCGAACACCGACAAGGTCGGGTAGAGGTTCTTGCCCAAGCCCTGAGGCATGTAGGCGATGCGAGGGCACACCTTGGCGCGAAATCGCGCGCTGGCCATGTCACCGCCCAGCACCTCGATGCGTCCGTTCTGCAGGGCATGCGCACCGGAAACGAGTGCCAGGAGGCTCGACTTGCCGACCCCGTCCGGGCCGATCAGGCCAGCCATCACACCGGCTGGAATCTCCAGGTCGATGTCCGCCAGCGCCCGAGCCTTGCCGTAGCGCAAGCCCACCCCCTGCAGACGCACCACCGGGGCGGATGCCGCAGCCGCCGCGCGGTTCATTCGGGCAGCCTCGCCTGCAACTGCGCCGGCCAGGGTGCATCGGGGTCGAGTTTGACGTAGGCCACGCCGGGCAGGCCGGTCTTGACCTGAGCCAGATGTTTCTCCAGCAGATCGGGCGGAATCTGCGCCCGCACCCGGAACATGAGCTTTTCGCGCTCGACCTGGGTTTCCACCGTCTTCGGCGTGAACTGCGCCACGTCGGCAACGAAGGATATGCGCGCCGGAATCACGTACTGCGGCACCGCGTCGAGCACCAGCCGCGCCTCGCTGCCCACGGCGACGCGTCCCACTGCGCGCGTGGGCAGGAAGAAGGTCATGTACACGTCCTTCAGGTCCACCACGTTGAGCACCCGCCCGCCGGCGCCCACCACCTCGCCGGGACGGGCCACGATCAGTTGCACGCGACCATCGCGCGGCGCCTTGAGCGCGCTGTCCTCGATATCGGTTCGGATGCGGGCCGCCTCCGCGTGCGCCGCCTCCACCGCCGACTCGCTGCCCCGGACCTGGTTGCGGGCGGCGGCAATCGCCGCGTCGCTCGCCGCCACCTGCGCCCGCGCGGCGGCCAGCGCGGCGGCGGCGCGCTCCACCGCTTCGGTCTGGTCATCGAGCTGCTGCTGCGAGATGAAGGCTTGCCGGAGCAGATCGGCGAAACGCTGGGCACGCCGCTGGGCGGCGGCCCACTCCGTCTGGCGCTGCACCACCAGGGCCTGCATCGCCGCTCTTTCGCTCTCTCGCTGGGCCAGCTGGCTGCGCGCCGTGCCGACCGCGTCTTCGGCCTGTCGCAGGCGCGCCTCGGCCTGCCGCAGTTGCGCCTGCAGCGATTCGGTGTCCATGCGCGCCAGCACCCGGCCGGTGCGCACCATGTCGCCTTCACGCGCCTCGATGGCCTGGATGCGCCCCGGCTGACGGGCGGCGATATCGATCTCCACCGCCTCGATGCGGCCATTGCCGCTGGCGATGTGCTCCAGCCCCCCGCTGCCGTTGCGACGTTGCCAGAAGGCCCATCCCGCGACGGCGACGGCAGCCACCACGCCCAGCCGAAGAGCCCATATCTTGATGTTCACTTTGCATCCCCGAGGCTGCGGCTGCCCAGCTCGCCGCTGCGAGCCAGTCTAGGCTCTGTTCAGGCCGACTGCGCCAGCCGCTCGACGGTGCGGCACGCCACGACCAGGCACTCGCGCAGCCACCGACGCCAGACCTTGTACACCTTCAGCTTCTACTCGAACACTCGCCGCACCACAGGTAGCCGTTGGGCATCGCGCTGCGTCCGCGCAGACAGCAGCGAAGGCTTGCCGCAGCGCGCCACAAGCCGGCGGTACGCCGGCGGGGCAACCTGCCGCGGTCGGCACGAATGGCCTCGACCCCACAGCGAGCGCCGCGCTCGCCGGTGAAGGCGTTCGCTTCTTGTGATGGCGGTCGAGCTCAGTCTGGGCGAGATTGCGCGCTTGCCAGCTTCAGGATCCCGCGGACCTTGCGCAGCTCGCGCAGCATCGGGGGAGAACTTCGGGGACTTCCTCATCCTGGCTCCATTCTCAATCGAAGGAGCCCCCTCGAGATTCGGGGCGGTTCAATCCAGATCTTCGACGGCTCGAACGAGATTCGGTGGTGATCATCGGCAAGTACCTCTTGGACCGGTCATGAGCCGGCCCGCCTCAACCAGTTCGCCGCAGCCCGCCATAGCTCGCCCAGGGCACCGCGACGAGGTAGCCCGCGTCCACCGGCAGGTTGATGCCCGTGATCGCCGAGGCCTGCGGCGACGCGAGAAAGGCCACCGCGTGGGCGATCTCGCGCGGCTCGATCAGCCGGCCGAGTGCGCTGTTGCCGGACATGTCGTCCGTGGTCAGCGTGCGGGTCGCGATGCCCTTGTCCAGCGCCGGCGTGTGGGTGAACCCCGGCGACACCGCGTTGACCCGCACGCCTTTGGGACCCCACTCCGCCGCCAGGCATTCGGTGAGATTGATGACGCCCGCCTTCGCCGGCCCGTACGAGTGCAGCGGGCCCGAGCCCATTCCGGCGACCGAGGCAATGTTGACGATCGCGCCGCCGCCCGCGCGCGCCATCGCGGCACCGAAACGCGCGCAGCACAAATAGGTGCCGCGCAGGTCGACCCGCGCGACGAAGTCCCATTCGCGCAGCGTCAGCTCCTCGGGCGGCAGCGTGCGCTGCAGGACGCCGGCGCTGTTGACCAGCACCTGCGGCACGCCGCACTGCGCCTGTACGGCCGCGACGGCCGCGTCCACCGAGGCGTCGTCGCCGACGTCCAGCGCCACCGCCACGCCGCCGGCCGCGGCAGCCACGGCCTGCGCGGCGGGCAGGTTGCGGTCCGCCACCACCACGCGCGCGCCGGCAGCGGCGAGCACATTGACGCAAGCTTCGCCGATGCCGCTCGCGCCGCCGGTCACCACGGCCCACTGGCCGGAAAAGTCGATCTGCATGTCGGTCCCCTCAGCTTGTCTTGGCCGCGCCGGCCAGTTCGGCGCGCAGCACGCGCTTGAGCACCTTGCCCGAGGGCAGCCTGGGCAGCGTCTCGCGCAGCACCAGTTCGCGCGGCAGCTTGAAGCCGCCGAGCTTGCCGCGGCAGAACGCCTGCAGCTCGTCGAGCGCGAGCGTCGCGCCCGGCCGCAGCACCACCACCGCGGCCACGCGCTCGCCCCACTGCGCGTCGGGCAGGCCCACGGCCGCCGCCTCGAGCACCTGCGGCAGCTGGTACAGCACGCGCTCGACTTCGCCGGAGGCGATGTTCTCGCCGCCGCTGATGATCATGTCCTTCTTGCGGTCGGTGAGGAACAGGAAGCCTTCGGCATCGAGGTGGCCCACGTCGCCGGTGCGGAACCAGCCGTCGGCGTGGAAGCTCGCCGCCGTCTTCGCCGGATCGCGCCAGTAGCCGGAAGTGACCTTCGGCCCGCGCAGGCAGATCTCGCCCGTCTCGCCGGCGGGCAGCGGCCGGCCTTCGTCATCGCACACGCGCAGCTCGACATGCGGCAGCGCGCGGCCCGTCGAGCCGATCTTCTCGATCTCGCGGCCGGCCTCCATCAGCGTGTCGCCGGAGCAGCTCTCGGTGAGTCCGTAGCCGTCGATGTAGCGGCCGTTCCTGAACAGCGAGCCGAACGCGCGGATGCGCTCCTCCGGCGTGCGCTCGCCGCCGCCGATCTGCCAGCGCAGGCTGGAGACGTCGTGACGGTCGCGCTCGGGCAGCGCGAGCAGGCGGTTGAGCATGACCGGCGCCATCCAGGCCGCGGTGAGCTTCTCGCGCTCGATCAGCGCGAGCGTGGGCGCGGGCTCGAACTCGCGCATCACCGCGAGCAGGCCGCCGGTCTGCAGCACCGCGAGGCCGGGCAGGTCGAAGGCGCCCACGTGGTACAGCGGGCCGACGACCAGCAGCCGCTCGCTGCCCGACAGGCCGAGCACCGTGATGTGGTCCAGGCACTTCCAGTGGTAGTTGGCGTAGGTGTGGATCACGCCCTTGGGCCGGTCGGTCGTGCCCGAGGTGTACATGAGGCGGAACAGGTCCTCCGGCCGCCGCACGCAGGGTGCCCAGGCGGGCTCGGCGGCCGGGCCGATGCGCCGGCTGTCGGACTGCGCCGCCTCGTCGACGACGACCACGTTGCCGAAAGAGCCGGCCAGCGTGCGCAGCTCGTCGTCCACGCACAGCAGCTTCACGCCGGCGTGGTCGACGATGTAGGCCACTTCGTCGGCGCCGAGCCGGTAGTTGATCGGCAGCAGCACCGCGCCCAGGTGGCTGACCGCGAGCGAGAGCTCGATGAACGCGGCGCTGTTCTTCATCAGCAGCGCGACGATGTCGCCCTCGCCGATGCCGCGTGCGCGCAGGCTGCCCGCCGTGGCGGCCAGCCGCTCGGCGAGCGCGCCGTAGCCCAGGCGCTCGTCGCGGTACAGCAGCGCCGGTCGGTCGGGCTCGGCGCGCGCCCAGCGCAGCACCGCGGCACTCAGATTCACCATGGTCGGCTCCTCGTGCGGGCGTCAGTAGGAACGGGGCATGCCCAGGTCGTGGTTGGCCACGTAGTTGAGGATCATCTCCTCCGACACCGGCGCGAAGCGGAACAGGCGCGCGTCGCGCCACAGGCGCTCGACGTGGAACTCGCTCGCGTAGCCCATGCCGCCCATGGTCTGCATGGCACGCTCGGTGGCGCGCGCGACCGCCTGCGCCGCGAGCAGCTTGGCGGCATTGGCCTCGCTGCCGTAGGGCAGGCCAATGTCGCAGTTGGTCGCCGCCTTGTGGTTGAGCAGCCGCGCCGCCTCGATCTCGACATGGCACTGCGCGAGCGGGAACTGCAGCCCCTGGTAGCTCGACACCGGCTTGTCGCCGAAGACCTTGCGCTCGTTGGCGTAGTTCACCGCGAGCCGGATCGCCAGCTCGCCGGTGCCGGCGAGCGCGGCGGTGGTCACGATGCGCTCGGTGTTCAGCACGTCCAGCAGTTCGTGCCAGCCGCGGTGCAGCGTGCCGACCAGCTCGTCGGCGCGGACGCGCACGTCGTCGAAGAACACGCTGCTCGAAGCCAGCGTGCGCGTGCCGACCTTGTCGATCGCGGTGTGCGTGAGGCCCTTGCGGTCGACATCGATCATGAACATCGACAGGCCGTCGCTGCGCGACTTGCACTCGGCGAGCTTCTTCGTGCGCGCGACGACGAGCATCTTGGCCGCATCGGGCACCGCGGTGATCCAGATCTTGCGGCCGTTCAGGTGCCAGCCGTCGCCGTCGGCTTCGGCGAAGCTGCGCAGCTCGAGCGTGTTGGTGCCGGCGTCGGGCTCGGTGAGCGCCATGCAGCAGTTGATCTCGCCCGAGACGATCCTGGGCAGCAGTTCGGCCTTCATTGCCGGCGTGCCGAACTTCGACAGCGCAACGCCGCCGAAGATCGGGTTGACCATGAACAGCTGACCGACGGTGGCCCCGCCGCCGCAAGCGGCCAGCGTCTCGACGACCAGCGCCAGTTCGAGCATACCCAGCCCCGCGCCGCCCGCCGACACGGGCAGCGCCGCACCGCACAGGCCGGCGTCGCAGACGGCGAGCCAGAACTCCTTGGGGAAGGCCTTGGCCGCGTCCTGCTTGCGCCAGTATTCGGTGCCGAAGCGGTCGCCGACCTTGCGGGCCGCCTCGATCATCAGCTTCTGTTCATCGTTAAGTCTGAAGTCCATCGTTGCGCTCCGCAAAACGTTTCAGTCGAACAGCAGCCGCGTCGGATGCGCGAGCGCGTCCACCATCGCTCCGAGCAGGGCCGCGCCCGCCACGCCGTCGAGCACGCGGTGGTCGACCGACAGCGTGAGCGTGATCTCGCGGCGCAGCGCGGGCGCGCCCTGCGCGTCGGGGCGGAACAGCTCGCGCACCGCGCCCACGCCGAGGATCATGGCCTGCCCCGGAACAATGATCGACGCCATCGCCGCCAGGCCGTGCATGCCGGCGTTGGAGACGGTGATCGCGCCGCCGCCCATCTCGTCGGAAGACAGGCGCCCGCTGCGCGCACGCTCGACCAGCGCGTTCGCCTGCCGTGCCAGCGCGCCCAGGCCCAGGCGGCCGGCGTTGCGCACCACCGGCACGACCAGGCCGCGCTCGGTGTTCACCGCGACGCCGACATCGGGCGCGTCGAGCCGCAGCGCGCCTTCCTCGCACCACACGAGGTTGAGATCGGGGTGCGCCACGAGCGCGCGCCCGACGGCCGCCACGATGAAGTGGTTGAGCGTGATGCGCGGCTCGGCCTCGGGGTCCTTGAGCCGCGCGTACAACTCGAGCAGCGCCGACACCTCGGCCTCCCGCACCAGGTAGAAGTGCGGCGCCTGCTGCTTGACCGCGACGAGGCTCGCGGCGACGCGGCGGCGCAGCGGGTCGAACGGCAGCACGCGGCCCGCCGTCGGGAGCGCGGGCGGGCTCGGCGCGACCGCCGGGACGGGTGCGGCCTCTGCGATAGGCGCAGCGACGCCCGCTCCGTCCGGCAGCCTGCTCCGCGCGGCTTCGACGTCGCGGCCACGCACCCGTCCGCGCGGGCCGGAGCCCGCGACGCTCGACAGGTCGACGCCGTGCCGCTTGGCGAACTGGCGGGCCCACGGCGTGACGGCGCGCCTGCCTGCCGGCAATGCGGCAGCGGCAGGCACGGTGGCAGGCGCAGCGGCAGGCGCCGCGGGGACCGGGGCATCGAGCCCGTCATCCCAGTGCCCGACGACCTCGCCGACTGCGACCGTCTGGCCCACCGCGACCAGCGGCGCGCCCATCACGCCGTCCTGCTCGGCGGCAACCTCGCTCGCGGCCTTGTCGTTCTCGACCACGAACACGCAGTCGCCGGCCTTGAAGCGCGCGCCGGACGCGACCGTCCACTCGGCGAGCACGCCCTCGGTCATCGTGAGGCCCAGCTTGGGCATCAGCCAGGCGTGGCGCACCGCTCAGCGCCCCTGGAACTCGGCCTTGCGCTTCTCGAGGAAGGCGCGGCAACCCTCGTGCGCGTCACGGCTGTCCAGCACCAAGCCGATCATCGCCTGCTCGTGCGCGAGCGCCTGCGGCAACGGCATCTCCAGCCCGTCGCGCAGCGTGCGCTTGAGCAGCTTGAGCACCAGCGGCGACTTCTCGGCAATGCGTTGCGCGAGCGCGAGCGTCTCGTCCAGCAGGCGATCGCGCGGCACCGCGCGGTTGACGAGGCCCAGCGCCACGGCCTCGGCGGCGCTGATCTGGTCGCCAGTGAACATCAACTCCTTGGCCCGGCACAGCGGGACCTGGCGGATCAGCCGCTGCGTGCCACCCGCGCCGGGGAACAGCCCGAGCGTGATCTCGGGCAGGCCGAGCTTGGCCTCCTCAGCGACGATGCGGATGTCGAGCGCAAGCAATAGTTCGGTGCCGCCACCCAGTGCCCAGCCGTTGATCGCCCCGAGCGTCGGCTTGTCGCAGCGCTCGAAGCGGCCGATCAGCCGGTGGATCACCTCGGCGAACTGCTGGTAGTGCGCGAGGCCCTGGCGGCTGTCGAGGTCGGCGATGTCGCCGCCGGCAATGAACGCGCGCTCGCCCGCGCCAGTGACCACGATCGCACGCACCGTGTCGTCGGACTCGAAGGCCGCCAGCGCGGCGTCGAGCTCGTGCATCGTCGCCACGTCGAGCGCGTTCAGCGTCTTCGGCCGGTTGATGGTCAGCAGCCCGATCGGGCCGCGCTTGTCGCTCAGGATGTTGGACATGGAACTCAGGTTCAGTCGAGGGTGCGCCGCAGCGCGGCGACGATGCCGGCGGCGCCGACGCGATAGCCCTGCTCGAGGGACTTGGCAAACGGAACCGGCATGAAGGGTGCGCCGACGCGCAGCACCGGCGCATCGAGGTCGTCGAAGCCCTCGTCGGCCAGGGCCGCCGCGATCTCGGCACCGACGCCGAAGGCCTGCACGGCCTCGTGCGCGACCACCGCGCGGTGCGTCCGCGCCAGCGAGCCGAGCACGGTGGCCCGGTCCCAGGGCTGCAGGCTGCGCAGGTCGATCACCTCGACCTCGACGCCCTCGGCCGCGAGCTGGCGCGCCGCGTCGAGCGCGGCTGCGACGGTGGCGCCGTAGCTCACGACGGTGGCGTCGCGGCCGGGGCGGACGATGCGCGCGCTGCCGATCGCCGCCGTTGCCGCGCGGTCGACCAGGCCCTTGCTGCCGTACAGGCCCTTGTGCTCGACGAAGACCACCGGGTCGGGGTCGCGGATCGCCGCGCGCAGCAGCGCATAGGCGTCGCCCGGCGTCGACGGGCAGACCACCTTCAGCCCGGGCACGTGCGCGAGCCAGGCTTCCAGGCACTGCGAGTGCTGCGGGCCGGCGTTGAGCCCGCCGCCGTGCGGCGTGCGCAGCACCATCGGCACGCTGCACTGGCCGCCGAACATGAAGCGCGCCTTCGCCGCCTGGTTCACCAGCGCGTCCATCGCCAGCGTCACGAAGTCCATGAACATGATCTCGACCACCGGACGCAGCCCGGACAGCGCCGCGCCGACAGCGGCCGAGACGATCGAGGCCTCCGAGATCGGCGTGTCGATCACGCGCTGCGGGCCGAATTCCTCGAGCAGGCCGCGAGTCGCCTTGAACGACCCGCCCGGCGCGCCGATGTCCTCGCCCATCACAACGACGCGCGGGTCGTCGGCCATGCTGTCGCGCAGCGCGAGCGCGATCGCGGCCATGGTCTTCATCTCGGCAGCGGGGGCCGCCGCTGCGGGCGCCTGCACGACGGCGTTCATCGCGTCTCCACGGTGTAGACGTCGGCCAGGGCGGGTGCGAAGTCCGGCACCGCGTCGGCGCGCGCCGCGGCGATCGCGGCTTCGATGCGGACGGCCACGTCCTGCGCAGCGGCGTCCAGCGTCGCTTGCGGCACGCCGGCCGCGGCCAGCGCGGCGCGGCCGCGCTCGAGCGGATCGCCCTTCGCACCGGGGTCGAGCTCGTCGGCGCTGCGGTACTTCTGCGGGTCGCCCTCGAAATGGCCGCTCACGCGATGCGTCATGCACTCCAGCACGCGCGGGCCTCGGCCGCCGCGGATCGCCGCGACGGCGCGCGCCGCCGCATCGGCCACCGCGAGCGCATCGTTGCCGTCGACCTGCTCGTGTGCGATGCCGAAGGCCGCGGCCAGCCCGCCCAGGCGCGCCGCGAACTGGCGCGCGGTGGGCGAGAACTCGCTCCAGCCGTTGTTCTCGCACACCAGCAGCAGGGGCGACTTCCACAGCGCCGCCATGTTCAGCGTCTCGTGCAGCACGCCCTCGGCCATCGCGCCGTCGCCGAAGAAGCCGACCGCCAGCGCACCGCTGCCGAGCACCGACTGGGCCATCGCGCTGCCCAACGCGATCGGGATGCCCGCGCCGACGATGCCGTTCGCGCCGAGGATGCCCAGGCTCGTGTCGGCCACGTGCATCGAGCCGCCGCGCCCGCCGCAGATGCCGCCGGCGCGCCCCATCACCTCCTTGAAGAAGCCCTCGAGCGCCAGGCCGCGCGCGAGCACGTGGCCATGCCCGCGGTGCGTGGTGGCCAGCGTGTCGCCCGGGCCGAGCGCCGAGGCCACCCCAGCGGCGATCGCCTCCTGGCCGATGCTCAGGTGGATGAAGCCGGGCACCTCGCCGTCGGCGAACAGGCGCGTCAGCGCAGACTCGGCCTGGCGCACGAGTTGCATCGTGCGGTACAGCCCGAGCAGGCGGTCGCGGTCGGCGGGCGCAAGCACCGCGCTCACTCGACGACCTTCGTGCTATGCACTGCGGTGCGAGCGCCCTTCGGAGCGGCCGGGCGGGCGCTCATCGGCCGGCACCCGGCGTGCCGCGCTTGGGCGGCCACTCGAAGGCGCGCGGCTGCTTGTTGAGGAAGCGCGCCACGGCATCCTGGTGGTAGTCGGTCTTCATCACCATCGCCTGCGCCGCGGCTTCCAGCTCGGCGAGCGTGTCCTGGTCGAGATTGAACGAACGGTTGAGGATGTTTTTCGAGATACCGATCGCCTGGGTGGCGGCGCCATGGAAGCGCGCGGCCATCGCGAGGGCCTCGTCGAGCAGCTGTTCCTCGGGAACGATCTCGTAGACGATGCCGAGCGCGCACGCCTCCTCGGCATCGACCTCGCGCGCCGAGAACACCAGTTCCTTCGCGCGCTGCAGCCCGACGATGCGCGGCAGCAGGAAGTAGGCGCCCAGATCAGGCACCAGGCCCACGCGGGTGAACACCGCGCAGAAGCGCGCCGCCGGGGTGGCCAGCACGAAGTCGCTGGCGAGCGCGAGGATGAACCCGGCGCCGAACGCCGGCCCGTGCACCGCGGCGATGACCGGCTTCTCGAGGTTCGTCAGCTCGCGAAACCACACATGCAAGCGGCGGATGCGGTCGCGGTCGGCGAACACCGGGCGCTTCTCCGCCGACAGCGACTTCAGGTCGCCGCCGGCACAGAAGGCCTTCCCCGCGCCGGTGATGACCACCGCGCGCACGTCGGCGCTGTCGCGGGCCTCGAACACCGCCTCGGCGATGCCCTGGCGCATCTCGAGGTCGAAGGCGTTGCGCAGCTCGGGCTTGTTGAGGCGGATCACCAGCGTGGCGCCGTGGCGCTCGCGCAGGACGGAGGGTCCGGCTGCGTTCATAGCTGCAAGCCCGTGTCACGGGAGATGGTGTTGTGCGGGAGTCCGTCGTCTGCCATCGTCATGGACCCACAGGGGCACCACCCGACAGCGCCCGCGAGACGAGTTGCGCCTGGTCCCGCAGCGTCTCGCCGAGGGCCTTCACCGCCACGCGCGACAGCTGTGCAGAAAAGCCGGTCCCGCTGATGGCCATGACGGGTCGGTTCGACGCGTCGAGCACCGCCGCCGACACGCTGGTGACGCCCTTCACATAGCAGCCGGCATCGACGGCGTAACCCTTGCGCCCGGCCTCCTCGACACTGCGCAGGTAGGCCTCGAAGCCGGGGGAGACATCCCAGCGCAGGGCGTCGAAGCGCCGGCGCAGCTCGGCACGCGACAGACCTGCGTTCGCGGCGATCGTCCGCCCGAGCGCCGAGATGTACGTGGGCAGCCGCTGGCCGAGGTTCATGTGCACGCGCATCGTCGCATCGTTGTCGGCACGCGCGACGAGGACCACGCGGTCCTCGGACGCGCGCTGCCACAGGGTCGCCGTCACGTTGTGTCCGGCCGCGACGGCCTCGAGGTGCGGATGGACGAGGCGGGCGTACGAAGCCGACTCGAGCGCGCCCTTGGCGAGTTCGACCAGGCCGAGCCCGACGGCATAGGTCTTGGTCGACTCGTCGAAGACGACCAACCGTTCGTGCACCAGCGTCTTGAGCAGATTGAAGCACGTGCTCGAGTTCAGGTCGAGGTGACGCGCGATGCGGCTGACGCCGACGGGCGCACCCGCAACCGAAAGGTAGCGCACGATGGCCAGCCCGCTGGCCAGCGCGCCCACCATCTTTTCCGGCCGCGTCGGAGGATCGCTTGTTTCAGTCCGCATGAGGTCCCACTGCTGCACGCATCTTGACATGCCAAGCCGTCGCGGTCTATGGAGTTCTCTCCATAGGAATGGATCTTCTGTATAGAGAATGCTTTTCCACCACACCCCTCCCATTTCGACATCGATACGCTTGCGGCTCTGGCTGACCGCAGGCGCGAGCGTGAGCGCCGAAGAAGGCTATCCGTTACGCCCGGGTCTCCCTCGTGATTTCGCGCGTTGCGGGGGTCATCCTCGATACGATCGGCCGCATCGCCTAGCGGGCAATCGAGAAGCTCGGGCAGCCGGTCGTATATCGGAACGTGCCGGGCGCCGGCAGCACGCTCGGCACGGACATCGTTGCCAAAGCCCTCCCCGACGGCTAAGCGCTTGGCGTCGTGGCAACCAGCCATGCGATCAACCCGAGCGTCTATGCGGGGCTCCCGTACGACACGTCGCGCGACCCTGCCCAGATCACCCACACGGTGAACCTGACCAATCTGTGGTCGTCCATCCCGGCCTGGCGGCCAGCACCGTGCAGGAACCGCTTGCGCTGGCCAAGCGCGATCCGGCCAAACTCACGTTCGGGTCGGCGGGTAACGGTCAGTCCAACCGTCTGTCGGGCGAAATGCTTCGCAGCAAGGCCGGGATCGACATCGTGCATGTGCCCTACAAGGGCAGCGCGGCGGCGCTGAACGACGTGCTCGCCGGGCATCTGTCGATGATGTTCGTCGACCCGCTGCCGGCCTCAAGCGGGAATTGACACACGGACGATCTGGCTCTGCGCGTACCCGAGGCGCTCGAGAACACGCGCGAACAGACAATCGCGCCGGCACGCGTCGTTGAGTGCATCGATGTCCACGCGGCCGTCGCGGTCGCACGGGAAACGGACATGTCGGTTCGGGAACGGCGCTTCGCTCCGATAGCGCACCTCGAGGGCCGCCGACGCGCGCTCTGCGCACTGCGGATCGGAGCTTGCACCTTCCAGGTCCTGGCCCACGCGCGCCCGCCTCAACGCCCGACGGGCCGGAACCGCGGCAGCACAGCGCCACCGTGGACAGCCTCGCAGACCAGTTCGACGCGCATGTCGAACTCCACCGACATCGGGTCGGCATCGATCAGCGAGCTGATCATGCGCGGGCCCTCCTCGAGTTCCACCAGCAGAACCGCGTAGGGTGTGTCCTGCTTGAACGCAGGCCCCGGCGCCCGGTGCACCACGCTGAATGAGTGCACCGTCCCGCGACCGCTCGCCCGGCGATGGACGAGTTCCGTGCCCAGGCAGCGCCGGCAGAGGGCCTGCTGGTACAGCTGCACATGTCCGCAGGCGCCGCAGTGCTGCAACAGCAGCCGGCCGTCTTTCAGCCCGTCCCAGTACGCCTGCGAGTCCGCATCCGGGGTCGGCAGTGGCTTGACGTGGGCTTCGCCCGGTTCGATGCGCCTCACAGCGTCGCCTCCGTGCCGAGGATGGTGGTCGCCTGGGTGGCGAATCCCGCACCCAGGCTGTGCACTAGCCCCAGCTCCGCGCCCGCGACCTGGCGCTCCCCGCAGCGCCCGCGCAGCTGCTCGACCACCTCGAGGAAGTGCAGCAGCGATCCCGGCATGCCCGGGTGCGCGAACGACAGCAGCCCGCCATGCGTGTTGATCGGGATGCTGCCGCCGTAGGTGATCTGCCGGTCGTCGACGAAGCGCCCGCCCTCGCCCTTCGGACAGAAGCCCAGATCCTCGAGCATCATGACCACCGTTCCGGTGAAGCAGTCGTACACGCCGGCCACGTCGATGTCGCGCGGGCCCACGCCCGCCATGGCGTAGGCCTTCGCGCTCGACTCGACCGCGCCGGTGGTCGTCAGCGAAGGCATCAGGAAGATGTGCTCGTGCGTGTAGCACTCGCCGCCACCGAGGATGTAGACCGGCTTGCTCTTGGAGTCGCCCGCCCGGTCGGCCGCGCTGACGATGAATGCCGCGGCGCCGTCGGAGATCAGCGAGCAATCGAGCTTGTGGTACGGCGTGGTCACCCAGCCGGAATTCAGCACGTCGTCGACGGTGATGGGTCCGGTCATCTGCGCACCCGGCGTGCGCATCGCATGCTCCCGGTGGATGACGGCGACCTTGGCGAACTGCTCGGACGTCGTGCCGAACTCGCGCATGTGCCGGTGCGCCGTCATCGCGAAGGTGTTGGCCACCGGGATGCCGAAGGGCATCTCGTACTGCTGGTCACGGCTCTCGGTCATTGAGCGCAGCGCGAGGTCGGGCGACAGTCCGGTCAGCAGACTGTCCGCGCCCAGGACCAGCACGTTGTTGGCCAGCCCCGCGGTGATCGCGGCCGCGGCGATGTTGAACATCGTGGCCGCGGTCGCACCGGAGACCTGGAGCGTGTTCGAGAAGGTCGGCTGGAGTCCGAAATACTCGCCGAAGGCGACGCTGAAGCGATGGAAAGGCGCAGCGAATGCGACGCTCGTCAAGACGCCGTCGATGGCGCTGCGCTCCAGGCCAGCGTCGGAGAGGGCGGCTTTCGCAGCGTCGCTGGCCAGGGCCATGACGCTGCGTCCCTGTACACGGCCCACGGCTGACCGGCCTGCACCGACGACAGCAGCGCGGCCCCTCAGGTTGCGTGCATCCGGTTTCGATCGGCTGGATGGGGCGGGCATCCGAGTGCTTCCTTGGGTATGGCCGAGTGGTCATCGAAGTCTATACCTAACAATCGCTCGTTTCCTCACATCCAACTTGACCAAACTGGAGAGGGCACCTTACTGGGATAGACAGATGCTTCAGGGAAGAATCCTGTTGCAATTAAAATAACGTATGTTAGTTTGTTGTGCTGTTTAGCCTTGCGATGCTCGAACGGCGTGCGCCGCGGGCCAAACGACAGGCCCATCGCTATTCAATCAACCGCAGGATGTCCGCGCCGACTGAATTCTGAGCCACCGTGCCGACTCAATATTGAGCCAGGGGCTGAGGCCGGCAGCGAGCTGCTCGGCTGTGGACAAGTGTAGGGGTTGGGCGTCCTTTCGTCGGGGTTGTGATGGCGATGGATGCGCGCGGCAAGGTGCGAAGGGCGTAGCCCGAAGCGGCTTGCCGCGCGCGGCGCTCGATCAGTCGGTGGTGGCGGCCGAGGCCTTGCCGGCGCTCTTTCGCGTGGCCTCACGTGCCTTCACGCGCTTGCCCGCCTCGGTGCTCGAACGCTTGAAGCGGATCGACTCATTGCCCGTCTCGACGATGTGGCAGTGGTGTGTGAGCCGATCGAGCAGCGCGGTGGTCATCTTCGCGTCGCCGAAGACGCTGGACCACTCGGCGGAGTCCAGGTTGGTGGTGACCATCACACTGGTGTGCTCGTACAGCTTGCTCAGCAGATGGAACAGCAAGGCGCCGCCGGCCTGGCTGAAGGGCAGGTAACCCAGCTCGTCGAGGACGATCAGGTCCAGCCGCAGCAGCGTGCCGGCGATGCGCCCGGCCTTGCCTTGCGCCTTCTCCTGCTCCAGCGCGTTCACGAGATCCACCGTGCTGTAGAAGCGCACCCGCTTGCCGTGGCGCGTGATCGCCTCGATGCCGATCGCACTGGCCAGGTGCGTCTTGCCCGTGCCCGGTCCGCCGACGAACACCACGTTGTGCGCGGGCTCGACGAACTCGGCGCTGGCCAGCTTGGTCACCAGCGCACGATCCACCGGGGAGACATCGAAGTCGAAGCCCGCCAAGTCGCGGTGCACCGGGAACTTCGCGGCATGCAGTTGGTAGCTCACCGAGCGCATCGCGCGGTCGGTGCTCTCGGCTTGCAGCAGATGTTCGAGCAGCCAGCGCGAGGACTCGACGCCGGCGTTGCCGCCTTGCTCGAGCAACTGACTCAAAGCGCCGGCCATGCCGTGCAGGCGCAACTGCTTGAGTTCGATGACGAGGTCACGCATGGCCGGCCTCCTCCTGTGTCGTGCGCAGCGCGTCGTAGCGCGCCGTGTCGGCCACGGGCGGCGTCTTGGCGCGCAGTGCCGTGGCCGCGCTCTCGGGCACCGGTGCCGCGTTCAGCCGCGCCAGCACGTTGAGCACGTGCTCGGCGCTCACGCGACTCGACGGCGGCGCCGCCTCCAGCGCCAGTCCACGGCCACCAGCACCGCATCGAGTCCAGCGCTCGGCACTAGCGCCAACACCTTGGCCATCAAGCGGTCACTTCCGTCCTCGCGCAACAGCACCCGGCGCAGCCGCTGCAGCGGCTAGGGCAGATCGGCGAACGGAGCGCCGTTGCGCAGCGCGCCGGGCTTGCGCTGCAGCAGCGGCACGTAGTGCTGCCAGTCATATGCAGTCTTGCCTCGGTCGGCCAGGCGTTCGTGCTCGGCCACGACGGCCTGATCGAACACGATCGCCACGCGGGCCGGGTACAGACGAGTCGACACCGTCTGCCCCGCCAGCTCGCACGGCACCGAGTAGCGGTTGCCCCCCACCGACACCAGGCAGGTGCTCGACACCCTGGCCAGCTTATGCACGTAGCCGTCGAACGGCGCGCGCACCTGCAGCAGATGTTCGCGCTCGAGCTCCAGCATCTCGGCCACCGTGAAGCGCTGCTGCTCGGGTGGCGCAGCTCGCTCCACAACTGCTTGCAGCGTTCACCGACCCAGGCGTTGAGTTCGGCGAAGCTGCCCCAGCGTCGCTCGAGCACTTCCTGCCAGACGCGCCGGCGGCTGTCCTGCACGTTCTTCTCCACCACGCCCTTCTCCCAGCCAGCGGCGACGTTGCAGAACTCGGCGTCCACCAGGTAGTGCGCGCACATGGCGCTGAAGCGCGCGTTGACCTCTCGACCCTGCCCTTCTTGACGCGGTCCACCGCCGTCTTCATGTTGTCGTAGATGCCGCGTCGGGCCACGCCGCCCAGCGCTGCGAAGCCGCGGTTGTGCGCATCGAACAGCATCTCGTGGCCTTGGCTGGGATAGGCCACCAGCCAGAACGCGCGGCTGGCGCACAGCTTCATGTGCGCCACCTGCGCTCGGTAGTAGATGCCGCCCACCACCAGCCCTTCCTCGCTCCAGTCGAACTGGTACGCCTCGCCGAGTTCGAAGGCCAGCGGCACGAAGGCGTTGGTCGCCGCGGCACCCGAACCGGCGCGCCAGCGGCGGATGTGGTCGGTCACGCGCGTGTGGCCGCCTTCGTAGCCCTGCGTCTTGAGTTGCGCGTACAGCGCCTTGGCCGAGCGCCGTTCATGCTTGGGACGCTTCGCATCGGCCGCCAGCGCCTGCTGCAAGACCTCGTAGAACGGCGCCAGCTTGTTGGGCCGCCCGACACGCCGGTACTTCGGCTCGACCACCTCGCCCTGTAGCCACTTCGATACCGTGTTGCGCGACAGGCCCGTGATGCGCGCGATCTCGCGCTCGCTCTTGCGCTCGCGGCGGTGCAGCCGACGAATCCATCCGATCTGATCCATGGTGATCACTCCTGGCACCCCGCTGCACAAAAAAACAGCAGGGTAGGTTGAACACCTGGCTCAGTTCTTGGTCGGCACGACCCTCAGAAGTGGCTCAGTTTTCGGTCGGCGCCAACACCACATCGTCCACAACCACCGCGCGCTTGCCGGAGCGTGCGCTGGAGGTGCCTCGAACAGCTCGAGGCTCGACATCACAATTCGGGAGTCCATGCCGACTGCCGGCTCGCCTGAATTCCCCCACTGACGGCCGTCCATGCGTGGAGAGGACCCCGTCGCGACGATGACCGCGTCCGGCTTTTCGGCCAGAACTTCGTCCACCTCCGCATAAGTGGAGAGGCGCACGTCGACACCGAGCTTGAAGACCTGCTCTTCCAGCCAGACGGTGATGTCATCGATGCCGGCGCGATGGGGCGCCTTGCGGGCCAGCTTGACGGTGCCACCAAGCCTCTGCGCTGCCTCCATCAACGTGACCTTGTGCCCACGAAACGCGGCTACCCGCGCCGCCTCCATCCCGGCCGGCCCGCCGCCGACAACCAGGATGGAACGTGGCGTCGTGACTGGAGCCAACTTCTCTTCGCCCATGCGCACTTCCGAACCCACGGCGGGATTCACGGTGCAGCCCATACGACCAAACTCCATCAGCCCGCCCACGCATCCCTGGTTGCAGCCGATGCAGGGGCGGACGTCCTCTGGTCTGCCGGACAGTGTCTTGACGAGGATATCGGGATCAGCAATGTGGGCGCGCGTCATCGACACGAAATCCGCGTCTCCCGCGCGAATCACAGCATCGGCCTCTTCGAGTGTGCGGAAGCGACCTCGGGCTTTTCACCGCTCGCGCGATCGCGCCGCTGGTCTTCAGTTGATAACCGGCGCCTTCGTGCATGCCCTCCCACATCGTGTCCCAGGTCTCGTAATTGCCGAGCGAACAGTCGACAAAGTCGATCAGGCCCTCGGCCTCGAGTTTCTGGCAGAGAAGCGTACAGAGCTCGACGTCGATGCCGCCGGGCACCACATCCGGCGCCACGCGAACACCGACCGGATAGCCGGCCGGCACGGCGGCGCGCACGGCGCGCACCACCTCGATGGGGAAACGGAGGCGGTTCTCCGTGGAGCCGCTATATTGATCGGTGCGATCATTGGTGTTGGCGGACATGAAATGCGCCAGCAGGTAGCCATGCGCGCAATGAATCTCGACGCCCTTGGTGCCCAGCGCCACGCACTTGCGCGCCGCGTCGGCAAAGCTGGCGATCACCTCATCCATCATCGCCTGCGTCATCGGGATCGGCACGATGCCGGATATTCCGGGCAGATCCGATGCAGACCAGGGCAGGCTGCCGTCGATCGGGCCCCAGTTGTGGCCGGCATGCCAAAGCTGATGAAACAAAACCATGCCATGCGGCTCGCAGGCTTCCAAGAGCTTGGCGTATCCCTCGCTCATATCGGGGCCCCAGCAGCTGAGCCCCATTGGACTTGAGGGTGCACCGACATGACCTCCAGAATGGTCAGGCCGACGCCGCCACGCGCCCGTGCGGCGTGATAAGCGATCAGGTCGTCACTCATTCCAGCCGGCGCCAGACCAGTGAAGTGAGCGGAGCGCGCCACGCGATTCTTCAGCGTGACCCCTGCGATCTGCAGAGGCTTGTCGATATGGGTAAGCATTGCCCCGGTGGTGACGGGTTTTGGTTTTCCCGCAAGCAGTTGCGTTGCGTCGTGCGTTGCGAATGATGGTAGCTATCGCCAGCGCTTGAAGAACTCACCTTTTCCGAGGTCAGGCATCGGCGCAACCGAAGTGCGGCCGGTCGCGCCATCAGATCCGGCGGCTCCAGTACGATGTGCGTGGCGCATCCCGATAAGGCGTGTTCAGCGTGTAGCGCAGTTGCCCGGGACATCGGCTACTGCCATCTCGAGAAGCTGCACAACCTCGAATCGCTGCCCGGCTACCGCTTCACGGTCTGCTGCTTCGCGCACAAGATCCGCGGCGCCTCCGCGGGATGGATGCGCGCAGTGGCAGTCTTCGAGGATGGACATGAAAGGGCTCGTCACAGCCGCCGCGGGTTCATGGGAGCACAGTTCGCTCAGCTCCTGCACGAGCGTGGCCGCATCGGGTAACAGCGGATTGCTGCGCTGGCAATGTCAGATCGACGAATCCCCGAACTGACAACAAAGGCCTTCGCGCTCGAAGGCGACCTCGGCTCCGAAGCGATGCTTCAGCGCGTCGCCGAGCTCCGGGCCCGATGCCGTGCTCCATACGCGGCCGTTCCGGGCGATGCCGCAGAGGGGGATTTACGCGCTCGGCGATTCGACGCTCGCGTTGTTCGAGCAGCTCGCGCCAGTTTGGAGTGGATGCTCGACGCCGATGTCGTAATCCCGCGAGGCAGCACCACCGCGGGCGCAGTGATGCCGCAGGGTTCCATAGGCTCACCCCTTAGATGACAGCCTTCAGCACGGCGCCAAAAGTAAGTGCGGCAGCGACGCGAACCGACCATGTCCAAGCCGTGAACCGATAGCGATGGTTGAACAGAGTCGCGACGCGCAAGCGCCAAGCGGCGCCAAGGCTCGCCGCAGCGACGATGAAAGGACCGACGATCCCAGTGGCCCACGGGAGATTGGCAAAAAACCAAGCGGCAGCGAGCGGCCACGCCAGTGCGTCAACTGCGGCGAGCGCGCGGCGTCCGGGCCAATAGGCCGAATCCGGTCGGGACTGACGGACGAACAGCATCAGCATGTTGGCCTCCTCTTTCGTGTAGTGCCAGTGAAGCACTGAATGAGGGCAAAGTTCAAACCGCACGGCAACGGTTTGCAAGCAGGGCGCTCGACTGTCTGGTTACGTAAATCGGACTGAGCCATGGCGCCGAGCGGATCTCGGGCATAGGCGCGCAGTCTTGGTGCACCGCTGGCGAAGGCCCATCTTCGTAGGCTCCTCTTCCAACCGAGTGAAGAAGTGCCTCTTGACAATGATCAAATCGTGGCGACCAATCTCTACCCAGAGGCCTAGCTTCGAACGGAGGGGGTTTGTTCCGTCGCTGCGAGGGCTGCATGAGGTACGTTCTAATTGTTGAGGACCATCCTCTGGTCGCGGAGGCGACCTCCAGACTGCTGACGCACGGCGGCGACGAAGACCTTCAGATCGTCACGTGTGCCACCGCCGCAGGTACGTTGGAAAACCTGAACGGCCCTGGACAGGCCTGGTACAGAATCTTCCTCGACTTGGCAGTGCCCGGCGCATTCGGGTTGTCGCTCGCGAAGCAAGTCCGAAGTGCCGGCATGGCGTCCCTCTGCTGCGTCATCAGCGCCTTCGATCGCGATGACTATGTTCGGCAACTCCAGACGTGGGGCTTTCTCGGCTACATCCCCAAGTCGATGCCTGTGGATGCGTTCGCGGCGCGGCTGAACGACGCCATGCGGGGGCTGGGCAGCTTTCCGGCGATCACCCCGGCCTCTCGCACGACGAGCATCCGCCTGACGAACAGGCAGACCGAAATCCTCGAGCTCATTCAGCTCGGCCGGTCCTCGAAGCAGATCGCGGCGCTCATAAATCTGGCCGAAGGCACGGTGAACAACCAAGTGGCTGCTTTGATGCACGCCCTGCAGGCGGACAGTCGTTCGCATGCGGTCGCCAAGGCGATCGAGCTTGGTCTGATTGACGTCGGCAGTGGCCAGTCCGAGGAACGGCTACGAGCGACTTTCACGAGGTCAACAGCATGAACACGGCGGCGCAGCAAGCGCAAGCACCTTCAGGTGCTGGGCTCCCAATCTGCTCGCCGGAGGAACTGCTCCGAACAACCCGGGTGACGAGGCAAGAAGACCCGCGCTGGCGATGGGTCTTGCCCGTAACGCGCAGGACACGCGAGTTCTTCCTCGAGCAGATGCCGGCACTGATCACGGCGTACGGCATCGGTGTTGCACTCATCTTCGTTGCAGCGACGATGGATCGACTGGTGCCCGTCTGGCTCATGATCGCTTGGCTGCTGGAGAGCCTGGCCAGCATCGTGGCACGCATCCTGATCGTGAACCGGGTCTTCGCGGCATCGACCGATGAGGTGGCATCGAGACCATCGCTTCGCCTGCTGCCCCTGATGGCAATCCTGCTTGCAGCCATTCACTGGAGCTGGACCGCCACGCTGTTCATTGGTCCGGATCTGAACCTGACAACCGTGGTCATTCTGCTCACGTATGTCATGTTGAGCGTGGCGTGCCTGGGCATCGCTCCGGCATCACCGGTGATCTTCGCTGCCTACGTGATACCGATGTGGCTGGCCACTGGGTGGATGTTGCTGTCCTCGAACTGGGCATCGACCAGTGTGCTCATCGTTCTGTTTGCGGCTTTCGGTGGGGTCATGTGGTCGGGCTTCTACATCGTCATCGGTGGCGTGCGCCGCTACTTGATTCGAAGCGATGAGGTCGACCTACTGATGGTGCACTTGCGCGATCGGAATGCGGAAGTCGAAAGGCTCCGCAACGCGGCCGCGGCAGACCTCGAGACGCGCTCGGCTGTGTTCGCCAGTGCCAGTCACGATCTGCGCCAGCGAATACACGCGCTGAAGCTGCTGGCCCATTCACCGGCCGCCTCAAGCGGAGCCGTCGTTGACTGGCCCAAAGCAATTCGGCGGCTCAGCTCAGCCATCGAAGATCTCGAGGGCTTCGTCACGGACGTCCTGCAGTTCGTTCGGTTCGACAGCGCAACGCCGGAGCGCCGCGAGGTTCAGCTTCAGGACGTGTTCCAGAAGCTGGAGGTCGGGTTCGAAGAACTCGCCAATAGCCGTCGCGTGCAACTTCGGACAAGGACCACGCATCTGGCAGTGCGCACGGATCCCGTGATGCTCGCCCGCGTCGTCGACAACCTCGTGTCCAACGCCATCAAGTTCACCCGAGGGGGTGTACTGGTATCGGCGAGGCGCCGGAACGGCGATGTTCATCTGGAGGTATGGGATCAGGGTCCCGGCATGCCGGCGGACGACCTTTGTGTCCAGTCGCCAGCGACGATTCCACCGCCGACTCGAGATGGGTTCGGCCTGGGACTCTTGATCGTCCGGCGCCTCGCCGACGCCCTCGGCTATCAGGTCGACATACACAGCACGCAGGGACGCGGCACGCGCGTGCGCGTCTCGATTCCGGCAAGCGACATATTCTAGGAGGCCCGGCGATGAACACCACGCCTGCAGGCTCGCGCCCGCAAGGTTCTCCACCTCGGTGGAACGGCCAAGAACTGCTGGCCGCATTCGCTGCGCGCCGCGATCGGTCGTGGACACAAGGCTACGCATCCCTGGATCAACCCACCATCTCCGGCACAGCAGAGTGGGCTGGAACGTTTCCCAGCGGGCTGCGCGGAACGCTGTTTCGGAACGGACCCGCGAAACACGAACGTGGAGGCAGGCGGTACGCACACCGCTGGGACGGTGACGGCATGGTGCAACGCTTCACCTTGACGGAGACCGGTGTCGCTCACCACGGGCGCTACGTCGAGACCGCCAAGTACCTGGCCGAGGAGTCCGCCGGCAGGATGATCTTCAGCGGTTTCGGGACTGCGGTCGACGACATGCCGCCAACCCCAGCGCGCATTGAGGCATCGAACCCCGCCAACATCAGCATCATCCCGTTTGCCCGCGAGTATTGGGCCTTGTGGGAGGCGGGCGCACCGTACGCAATCGATCCAGTCACGCTCTCGACACTGGGTAGCAGGTCATCGGTCCTGAACGACCAACCGGCACCGTTCTCTGCACATCCGAAGCTGGCACGCGACGGAACGCTTTGGAACTTCGGTGTCGACCCGATCGACGACGTGCTGCACATCTACCGGATCTCCGCAGATGGTAGATCGATCGGCACGCAGCGCCTGCACGTTGATCACATTGCTCCGATCCACGATTTTGCGATCACGGAGCGCTACCTCGTCTTCCTGCTGCCTGCGATCACGTGCAACCGTGATCGCCTGATGGGAGGTGCTTCGTTTGCCGAGTCCTGCCAGTGGTCTCCGCAGATGGGTATGCGAGTGCTGATCGTCAGTCAATCGGACGGATCGGTCATCGAAGGACGCCTACCTGCGGGCTGCCTCTTCCACGTCGCCAACGCCTGGGAAGACAAGGCACAGGTCGTCGTCGATTACATGCGGTCGGCCGATCCGTCGTCGCTGCTCGCCGGATGGAGCGTGATGGCAGGCGAATATCGGCACAGACGAGGTGCGGCGTTGACCCGCGCGCGAATCGCGCTGCCGGACGGCTCGGCGTCGCAAGAGGCGCTGTTGAATCACGATGCCGAGTTCCCCACCGTTCGAGCAAGTGACACGGGCAAGGTCTACCGTCACCTGCTGTGCCTGGAACGAACGCAAAGCCGGCCGCAAGACGTGCCCGGCTACGATCAGCTCGCCTACATCGATGCGCAGACGGGCGACCGAAGAGTCCACCACTTCGGCGATGCCTGGCTTGCCGAGGAGCATCTGCTCGTTGGTGAAATGGAAAACTCCGCTCCGCGATGGGCCGTCGGCAGTGGACTCGACTTAAATGCGAAGCAGACGGTGCTGTCGGTGTTCGACCTGCGTTCGCTCGAGGCGGGTCCTGTGGCCCAGGCGAGGCTCCCGTATGCCCTTCCCCTTGGCTTGCACGGAACCTTCGTACCCGTTGTTTTCCCGTGAGCATCCTCAGCAGCGCGGTGAGCAACTGCATCTTGCCACCCATGCGCGGTTCATGAACATGGACGCCCTGGAACCTTCAGAGCTCCCATGGCTCCCCGATCGCTGCAAACGCATGTGCCCTCGGCCAGTGATGGCCGTGCTCGCCTGAGCACCGGATCCACTCTCGACAAGGCAAGCAATTCGGAGCCGCCGTTGGCGGCAATCCAGCTCCGAACGCAAACCGGTCAAGTAGCACTGAAGATGCGGCATGCCGCGGAGGGCGTCACTGTCGAATGGGCACAGGCGACCGGCGCCACGGGACAGCTCACGTGTTGGGCCTGCGTGCGCTCCTTCGAGGCGTTCTTGGCCTGCGTGAATCTGGATCGTCTGCATCTCGACGACCCCCACGCCTTCGCGCAACTGCGACGGGAGTTCGAGCATGCTCTTGCTCAACGCGACCCTTCCCCAGGCCCACGATCAGACGACTCGCAACAGCTCAGAGCAACTGAGTCGCGCGATCACCGCAATCGCATCCGCGTACAACGCTTCAGGCCCCTGCGACCTGCTGGCCAGTTTGTTCCAAGCGACGCGGGCCTTTGGGGTGCGAGAAAGCGCCTACGCCCACGTCATCCCTGATCCGGAAGCGCCACCGCGGGTCATGGTGCTGCTGGCCTTCGACCCGCTGCGGTCGCGCATGCACCGGCACTTCGCCAGCCCTCTCGACCACCCATGGCTGCGCTATGCGCGCGACCACGTCGAGCCGGTCCTGGCTTCGACCCTCCACAACGGCCACCGCGTGCACGAAGAAAGCCTGCAGCTCGGACTGCTCTTCGATTCCGTGTTCATCATCCCCACGCACAGCGGTGGCAACACCGGGCGCTATGGCGCGCTGATGCTCGATACAGCAACCGAGGGGTACGGCATCGATCTCTCAGCGTGCCGCCTGATGGCGCACAGTCTGGCACGCGAACTGCACGATTGGTGGATGCGGCGCACGCGCGCTGAGCTCCAAAGAGCCGCGCGGCTGCGCTCCGAGGACGTGAGGCTGCTTGCCTTCGAACGCCAGGGGCTGTCGACCAAACAGATCGCGCGCCTCGTCGACAGCAGCATCACTGCGGTCGACTCGCGGTTTCGGCGCATCAACGCCAAGATCGGCGCCAGCAATCGCCGTCACGCCGCGACGCGCGCAGCCATACATGGCCTGCTGTAGATGCAGCGAGCCGATGCGGGACGCAGCGGCATAGCAAGTCTCGATGAAGCCGCGCGACCGACGAATCGCGCGACAAAACCGTCGCACGTCGGACCCATATCGTCCTCTAGATTGTTCGATATGGAGCACGCCCACACGATCACCCAGCCGCCTGGTCGACGTGCCGCCCGTCTCGGCATCGCCATCACGCTGATGACTGCGACCTGCACCGCACTGGCCGTCGACGGCTGTCTCGTGCTGCTTTGTCTCGCGGCACCTGACTGGCGGAAAGTCGTTCAGTGCGTGCCGCCGGTTCAGCAGGCCTTGAGAGACCTGGCCCGCGGCCGGCCCTTTCCCGAATGCAAGACCGGCGGGGCCGGCAACCAGGCCGCAGCGGCTTGGGCCAACGCACCCGACAACTGCCCACCGCAGTACACCCGCGCCATCGAGGGTGAGAGCACGACCACCTACGCCTGCGACTACACGGGTGTGGTCACCGTGACCGTCGAAGGCACCGTGTTCACACGGACCTGGTGGAACATGGGCGGCGACTCGGTCACGGAGTACACCTCGACGGCCAAGACCGTCCTGAAGAGTTGGGACACCCGCTTCGACGACGAGTACGCGGTCTGGTTCAGCGCACAGCCCAAGACCGTGCCCGTGGACCTCAACCCCTGAGGCGACGATGGACCTGCCGTCCCTGCTGGCACTGATCACGGCGTGCGCGCCGACGGTCGACGCCGGCGCCGCACAAGCGCTGATTGCCGTCGAAAGCTCTGTCAACCCCCACGCGATCGGCATCGTCGGCGCGCAGCTCGAGCGTCAACCGAGGCACAGGGCCGAGGCCGTGGCAACAGCCAGGTCGCTGCGGGCGTCCGGCCACAACTTCAGCGTCGGGTTGGCGCAGATCAACGTACGCAACTTCCACGCTGTTGGCTTGACGGCGGAGACGGCGTTCGAGCCCTGCGCCAACCTGCAGGCCATGCAACGGATCCTGAGTGAATGCATGGTGCGTGCGCGGCGATCCAACATGGCCGAACAAGACAGTCTGCGCCGCGCGCTGTCCTGCTACTACAGCGGCAACTTCCACACCGGGTTCGCTCACGGCTACGTGCAACGCACCGCGCACGCCGCTGCGCGAGCCATTCACGCTTCCAAGCACCAGGAGGTTCGATGAAGCACCCTTTGCCGATGCAACCAGTCCGTGTTGGCCTCGCCGCCCTCGTCTGCTGGCCCTGGCTTGCCGCGGCGCAGGGCTTCGACAAGATCAACACCACGGTCACCAACGTCCAGACGATCCTGGTCACGATCTCGATCGCAGTCGTCACGATCGCGATCATCTGGGCCGGATTCAAGATGGTGTTCCAGGGCGCGCGGCTGGCCGATGTGGCCAACGTGCTACTCGGGGGAACCATCATCGGCGGCGCCGCCGCCTTTGCCAGCTACATCGTCACCTGAACCGGGTAGCCCGCAGTGCACGCCGAAGTCATCTACAAAGGCGCCACCCGGCCCGCCATGAAGATGGGTATCCCGCTCGTCCCGCTGGTCGTGCTGTTCGGCACGGGCATGCTGCTCACCCTGTGGGGCGGAACGTTGCTGAGTTGGTGGGTCGCTGCGGCGGTGCTGCTCTCCTTCGTGCCGGCGTTGCTGTGGATGCGCTTCGTCACGGCACGCGACGATCAGCGCCTGCGGCAGTTGTTCGTCGCCTGCAGGCTGCGCTGGCACCAGCGCAACCGCGGCTTCTGGCATGCCAGGAGCTACAGCCCCACCCTGTACCGAGGAGCGCGCGATGCGTGGCACGCCTAGCGCTCTTGGCGCCCGGCTGCGCGCGGCGCGCAGCGGCACGCCGCTGCACCGACCGCGGTATTGGGCCCAGGCGCAGCACGAGAACTCACTGGCGGGATTTGTGCCGTTCTCGTCGCTGCTCAGTCCGCATGACGTCATCACGCGCGGCGGCGACTTCCTGCGCGTGTGGCGCTTGGATGGCGTGCCGTTCGAATGCGCAGACGAACACATCATCGCCGAGCGGCACGAGGCGCTGTGCAGTCTGCTGCGCAATCTGGCAGGTGGCCAATGGGCCGTCTGGACACATCGCTTGCACCGCTTCGTCAGTGACGCGCTCCAGGATCCGCCGGCGGGCTTTGCGCATGATCTGTCGCGCACCTACCAGGCCAAACTACGAGAGCAACGGATGATGAGCAACGAGCTCTACTTCACGCTCGTCCATCGACCGCACGTCTCGCGCCTGAGCCGCGCGCTGCAGTCAACGCAGCGCTCGCGCGCCGAGATCGCCCTGGCCCACGCCGAAGCACTGCAAGCGATGGAAGAGCGCACGGCGCTGATCGATCGCGTGCTGCGCGGCTTCAACCCCTTGGTGCTCGGCAACCGACAGGCCAAAGGACGCGTCTATTCCGAGGTCGCCGAGTTTCTCGGCCTGCTGGTCAATGGCGAATGGCGCCCGATCCCGTGGGCCCGCGGACCGCTGTACCGCACTCTGCCCACGGCACGGCTGTCCTTCGGCGGCGACAAGCTTGAACTGCGCTACGGCGACCGCCGGCGCTACGCCGCTCTGGCCGACATCAAGGAGTACGCCGACGCCGTGGAGCCCGGCGTGCTGAACGCGCTCCTCTACGAGCGCAGCGAGTTCATCGAGACCCAGAGCTTCTCGATCCTGCCGCGGCGCGATGCGATGCGGACGCTCGAATTGCAACGCGACCAGCTGATCGCCAGCGACGACGTGGTCGAAACGCAGGTCATCGAGATGGACGTTGCACTCAACGAGCTGGGCGACGGCCAGTTCTGCATGGGCGAGTACCACTACAGCCTGGTCGTGTTCGGCGACGACATCGGTGATGCCGGCCGCCGAGCCGCCCAGGCGATCGGCGCAGTCGGAGAGACCTCGAGCCTGCAAATGGCGCCGGTCGACCTGGTGGCCGACGCAGCCTGGTTCGCCCAGATGCCCGGAAACTGGCAATGGCGTCCGCGCGAGGCCAAGCTGAGTTCGCGCGCATTCGCAGCGCTGGCCAGTGGCCACAACTTCGCGCGCGGCAAGCGCGACGGCAACCCATGGGGCGAAGCTCTTGCGCTGCTGCGCACGCCATCGGGCCAGCCGTTCTACTTGAACCTGCACAGTAGCCCCGAAGGCGAGGATTCGGCCGACAAGAAGCTGCCCGGCAACACGCTGATCGTCGGCTCCACCGGTGTCGGCAAGACGACGCTCGAGATGTTCTTGCTGACGCTGACGCGCAAGTGGCGGCCGGAACCGCGCCTCGTGCTGTTCGACCTGGACCGTGGCTGCGAGATCGCGATCCGCGCGCTTGGCGGCCGCTACTTCACACTCGAGGCCGGCAAGCCGACCGGTTGCAACCCGCTGCAGCGCGGTCCGACGCCGGCACGCCTGCAGTTCTGGGAACAGCTCATCCGCACCTGCATTGCCACGCCAGCAATGCCGCTGTTGCCGGCTGACGAGCGCGCGATCGCCGACGCCGTCAAGGCGGTGTCATTGATGCCGTCCGCCTTGCGCCGCTTCTCGACGGTGCGGCAGAACCTGCCCAAGACCGGTGCGAACAGTCTCTACGAGCGGCTTGGCCGCTGGTGCCAGGGCGGCGCACTTGGCTGGGTATTCGACCAGGCCGACGACGGGCTGATGGAGTTGCATACGGCATCTGTGATCGGCTTCGACACGACGGAGTTTCTGGATCTGCCGGAGGTGCGCACGCCGGTGATGCTGTACCTGCTTCAGGTGATGGAAGAGCTCGTCAACGGCGAACGGTTGATCTACGTGATCTCCGAGTTCTGGAAAGCGCTCGACCACGAGATCTTCAGCGACTTCGCCAAGCAAAAGCAGAAGACGATCCGCAAGCAGAACGGCCTCGGCATCTTCGACACCCAGAGTCCGTCGGACGTGCTGCGCCACCCGATCGGCCGCACGATGGTCGAGCAGAGCGTGACCAAGGTCTTCCTGGCCAACCCGGAGGCTGTGCGCGACGAGTACGTCGAGGGCTTCGGACTCAGCAACGCCGAGTTCGAGATCGTGCGGAGCCTCGGCGCACAAGGCGGACGGTGCTTCCTGATCAAGCAGGACCATGCCAGTGCCGTCTGCGAGCTCGACCTCTCCGGGTTGGACGACTTCATCACCGTGCTATCGGCGACCACCGACAACGTCGCGCTGCTTGACGCGGTGCGTGAACGACACGGTAACGAACCATCTCAGTGGCTCCCCGTTCTGCTGCGACAGGTTCAGGATCGTCGTTCCGCAGCATCGGGAAGAACACGATGAGACTCCTGCACATTGCGCTGACGCTGGCATGGTTGGCGCTTGCCCCTGACGCCCTGGCGCAGTTCGTCAAGGGCAACGAGGCCGTGAAGGTGGCCGGCGGATCCAAGAAGGTGGAAACACCACCCGTCGGCAACGCGCTGCTCGCGAAACCGTGTCCTGCCGCCAACCCGGCTTGCTCCGGCGGGGGCTGGAAGATGGTCGAAACCTCCGAGGGCCTGATGGAGTGCACCGAGGTGTACGCGCGTCCCACGACCTGCCGCAAGTCCACCTACGGCTCGGAGAAGTTGCCGCGCGTCTGGGTCGTGAAGCTCAGTGACGCATGGCAGCAGTGCCAGCTCCCAGACATCGCCAAGAGCTGTGTGCCGCTCAAGAGCCTGCAGACCACTGTTGTCCAGTAGAGCCATGTTCACTTGGATCGGTGCGCAGTTGAACGCGGTGCTCGGCACGTACGTGCTGGGCGTCGTGGGGTCGCTGATAGCGGCGATCACACCCATCGCATTGACGGCCACCACGATCTGGGTCGCGCTGTACGGGTGGGCCGTGCTTCGCAACGAGGTCGGGGAGACGATCCCCACCTTCGTCTGGAAGGTGTTCAAGCTCAGTCTGGTCCTCGCCTTCGCCCTGCGATCCGGCGTCTACATCAGCAATGTGGCCGACACAGCGAACGCCCTGGCGACCGGCGTGGCGACGACCTTTCTGCCCGCTTCGGCCAACCCCAGCACGATCACGACACCGTACGCGTTGCTCGACGCATTCAACGATCAAGCGAGTCTTCTGGTCATCGATCTGCTCAAGGAGGCCGGGATCGCGCGCCTGGACCTGCTGCTGGCCGCGGTGATCTGTTCAGTCGGCAACGTCGCTTTCCTTTGCATCGCCCTGTTCGTCGTGTCACTGGCGAAGTTGTTCCTGACGTTCGTGATCGCGACAGGGCCGCTGTTCATCCTTTGCCTGGCGTGGCGCCCGACGCAGCGGTTCTTCGACAGTTGGCTGTCGATGGTCCTCAACGCCGTGGTCTTGACGTGGTTCACGTTCTTCGCGCTGGGCCTCAGCATCTTCATGGGCCAGGCGCTCGTGCAGGCCGTTCAATCGCAAGGCGGGTTCCTGGCTTCCACGCTCAATGCGGTCGGCGAGAGCCTCAAGTACTGCGTCGTGATGGTCCTGATGGCGATCATCTGCTTCCAAGCCCCAACGCTCGCCTCTGCGCTCACCGGCGGCGCGGCAGTGCAGCAAGGCATCCAGATGATCCAAAACGCGATGATGGTTGCGGGCCTCCGATCAGTCAGCGCCGTTCGCAACGCCGCACCGGCCTCCGGTGCAGCGGGTGGCGTCATTCGTGCCGCTGGGGGCCTGCCGGGAGGGGCAACCCGCGGCGCGCTCGCAGTCACAACCCAAGCGGGCTCGCTCGCGCGGCGCGGCTACACCACCGCCAGAGCAGCGGCATACCGGCTGGCCGCGCTTCGAGCCCGCGCCTGATCCATCCGAAGAGGAGCGTTCGCCATGCGCCTTCGTCACACGTTCGCAGTCGCGGCTCTCGCTGTGGCCGCCAGTCATGCCCATGCCCAGGGCATCCCGGTGATCGACATCGCCAACCTGATCCAGACCATTCAGCAGGTGATGAACGACATCACCAAGATCAACAACCAGGTCCAGCAGATCACACAGTTGCAGGACCAGGTCGCCAGCATGAACGGCGCGCGCAACCTGGGCAACATCTTCAACAGCCCGGGCCTGCACAACTACGTGCCGCCGCAAGCGTTCACGGCAATCAATGCGGTCGGCGCCAGCGGCTACGCAGGGCTGAGCACCACGGGCAAGGCGCTGCGTGATGCCGGCATGGTCTACAACTGCATGGACCTCGATGGCCCTGCCCGCATGAGCTGCCAGGCAGCACTCGCGCAGCCGTACCAGCAGAAGGGCCTGCTGCAGGATGCGATGACCGCGGCATCGGGTCGCTTGAGCCAGATCCAGTCGTTGATGAGCCAGATCAACGCCACCAGCGACCAGAAGTCGATCCTCGAGCTGCAAGCTCGTGTCGGTGCGGAGAACGCGCTGCTGACGCACGAAGTGACGCAGATCCAGATGCTGCAGGCCATGGCGGACAGCGAAGAGCGTATCGCACGCTCGCGCGACCGCGAGCGCCAGTACGAGATGCTGACCCGTACCGGTCGCATCTCCGACTACCTGCCCTAGCGAGGAGACCATGAGCGCCGTCATCAACCCCGGCGTGGGGCCGGGTCGAGCTGCTGCATTGCCGGATGCCTCGGGCCAAGAGCCCCACCACGCCAACCTCGGCTGGGAGGTTGACCGCGCGCTGATGCTCGAACGCTCGGAACAACGCGCGTGGTGGGTCGCCACCGCCGGCTTGGTGCTCGCCCTTATCGGCATTGCCGCCGTGTTTGCCCAAGGCCCGCTGCGTCGCGTCGTCGAAGTCCCAATCGTGGTCGACCGCGTCACCGGTGAAGCCACGATCCAGCAACGCCTCAGCGTCGAGACCATCCCTCCGATGGAAGCGCTCGACAAGCACAACCTCGCCACCTTCGTCCGCGCACGCGAAGGCTATAGCTGGATGTTCCTGCAGCGCGACTTCGATCGCGTCGCGCGCATGGCCATCCCCGCGGTCTTCGCCGACTACAGCCGGCAGTTCGAAGGCGACCATGCACTGCAGAAGAAGATCGCTGCCGCCGAGGACTGGCGCATCCAGATCGTCGGCGTGCGTTTGGCGCCGACCGGACGCAGCGGCAACCGCGGCGAAGGCACTGTCACCTACGACAAGGTCGTGCGCCTCGTCGACCGCAACCTGCCCGAGGTCACCACGCGGCACGTTGCCAGCATCGTCTACCAGTACCAGCCCAAGGTGCTGGCCAAGGAACGCGATCGCCTGGAGAACCCATTCGGCTTCGTCGTGACTGCTTACCGCTCCGATCCGGAGATCAACACGCAGTCTGGACCGTCCAAGCCATGAGCAAGCAACCGATCGTCGTTGCGCTGGCCGTCGCGCTCCACGCGGCTGCCGCGGCCGACAGCGAAGGCTCGGACGTGCGGCTGCGCCAGATCAGCTATGACGCGCAATCCGTCATCACGGTGCCGGTCAAGCGTGGCGTGGTCACGTTGATCTCGCTCGATGCCGACGAGGCGATCACCGAGGTCGCGGCCGGTCTGGGCGGTGACTGCACCAAGGCCGATGCGGCGTGGTGCATCTCGGCTCAGCCTGGCGGCCGCAACATCTTCGTCAAACCCAAGAGCACCGCGTCCACGCCAAACAATCTCGTGGTGGTCACCGACCGACGCAGCCATGCGTTCCGGTTCGTCGTGCTGGCAGACTCCGACCCCAAGCAGCCGGTCTACCGACTCACGGTCAAGGCACCGCAACCGCGCCCGATGATTCGACCGGCCGCCGCGGTCGCCGAGGCGCCGATACCGCAACAGCCGCCAATCGCTGCGGCGCCGCCCTCTCCCCCGGTGGAACTCCTCACCGAGCGCCTGAAGGCCAAGCCGCAGGTTCTCAACTCGGCGTACTCGATCGCCGAGGGCGACGCGTCCGACGACATCGTGCCGGCGCTGATCTTCGACGACGGCCGCTTCACCTACTTGCGCTTTCCGGGCAATCGCGAAGTGCCCGCCGTGTTCCATGTGCTCGGCAACGGCAGCGAGACGCTGGTCAACACTCGCATGGAAGACGACCTTTTGGTCGTCGACCGGGTGAGCCGCCGGCTGACGCTGCGCGCCGGGCACGCCGTCGTCGCGGTCTGGAACGACGCGTTCGATCTCGATGGCGCTCCAACAGTGGGCCACACCACCGTCCTCGGCGTGCGGCGCGAAGTCAAGCAGCCGGAGCCACACCATGAGTGAACCCGACAACGACGATCGCACGCTTGCACCGCTGCCCGGCGAGGCCGGAATCCCCGACGTCGCGCAGCCCCGGCCCAGCACCATGTCCCGCAAGAGCCTGTTCACGGTCGGCGTACTCGTCGCCTCGCTGATCGCGGTATCCGCGTTCTCGATCCAGCGCTGCACCGCGAGCGGCAAGAAGACCGACGAGGCCGAACAGAAGCAACTCGGCGACCGTCCGGTCGCGGCGACCTCCGAGCCACGCAAGCTCGAGCTGCTGAGCCGTGCGCGCGCATCGGAACCTGCTACCTCGGCCCCACGCATCCCCGCGCTGATACCCACCGCCGAGGAAGCGGCACCGATCGGGCTCCGGCGCGGCAGTGGCAACGCCGCCACGCCAAGCGGCTCCAAGCCCGTATTGCCGGAAGACGCGCCGGCAATGTTGGTGACGGCGAAGCCGCAGTCGCCGTCGACGCGCGCGGCACCGAGCCGAGAGCCCACGACGACGGACATCAACTCCGGACCGGCTCGACCCACCGATGACCCACTGGCCGCGACCGCGCGCAACCTCGAGGACTACCAGCGCCAACTGCAAGGCCTCATGGACACGCTGACGCGAAGCACGGCGCTGGCGACTCGAGAGGCCGTGCAGCAGCCCTCGGCGGTACCCCGCACGACAGTCGGCGTTCCTCCGCTTTCGGATCCAAGGGGAGCGGGCAAGTCGGCGACTGGCGGATCGTCTGGCTTGTTCGGCGGCGCGCTGCAAGGCTCATCGACATCGCGTGTGGAAGCCGGTCAACTGGGCAACCGCAGCCTCACGCTCCCCAAAGGCACCGCATTCACCTGCGCGCTCAAGACGAAGGTGATCAGTGCCACCTCGGGCCTGGTCGGCTGCCAGGTGCAGCGCAATGTCTACAGCGACGATGGTCGCGTGCTGCTCGTCGAGCGTGGCTCGCACCTCGACGGCGAATACCGCGTGACATCCGTGCGGCCGGGCACCGTGCGCATTCCGGTGTTGTGGACGCGCCTCCGAACGCCGCACGGCGTGACGGTCGACATCGACTCGCCCGGCACCGGAGCGCTCGGCGAGTCCGGCATCGATGGCCACGTCGACAACCGCTGGGGCGAGCGTATCGGAGCTGCGCTGCTGCTGTCGGTGATCGACGATTCGGTGCAGCTCATCATCCAGAACCAGTCCAACGAGCGCCAGGGCGACACGATCGTGCTGTCGTCGACCACGTCGAACGCCAGCAAACTGGCCGAGAAGGTGCTCGACAGCACGATCAACATCCCGCCGCTGATCTACCAGAACCAGGGCGGCATCGTCGGCATCTATGTCGCGCGCGATGTCGACTTCTCGAGCGTCTACGACCTCAAGGTGGTGCCGCGATGAGCGAGACCGACGGCTGGTGCGGCGACGCCACCTCGGTGGTGGAGTTCCTGCGGCCGCTGCGCGCGCAGCTCGACGCACCCGGCGTGCTCGAGGTCTGCATCAACCGCCCCGGCGAGCTGCTCGTCGAAACCACCTCGGGCTGGCAAGCCGTGGCCGCGCCCCAGATGACGCAGGAGCGCTGCCTGTCGCTGGCCACCGCGGTGGCCACCTTCTGTGACCAGCAGATCAACCAGGAGCGCCCACTCCTGTCCGCCACGCTGCCGAGCGGCGAGCGCATCCAGTTCGTGATCCCGCCGGCGGTGCCACGCGGTACCGTGTCGATCACGGTGCGCAAGCCGTCCCACTTGATCAAGCGGCTCGACGACTTCGAGCGCGAGGGGCTGTTCGAGCGCACCGCTCCAACGAAGACCGACAACGAGCTGCAGCTCTTCGAACAAGAACTCCTCTCCCTCAGGCAGTCTGGCCGATGGGCGGCGTTCCTGCGGCTGGCCGTGCGCAAGCACCAGACCATCGTCGTCAGCGGCAAGACCGGATCGGGAAAGACCACCTTCATCAAAGGCCTCGTCGAGGAAGTCCCGCAGCACGAGCGGCTGATCACGATCCAGGACGCCGCCGAGCTGACGCTGCCGAACCACCCGAACGCCGTCCACCTCTTCTACAGCAAAGGCGCGCAAGGGACGGCGCGCGTCAGCGCCAAATCGCTGCTCGAAGCCTGCCTGCGCATGAAGCCGGATCGGATCTTTCTGGCGGAGGTGCGCGGCGACGAGTGCTTCTACTTCGTGCGCTTGGCTGCGTCGGGCCACCCCGGCAGCATCACCAGCGTGCACGCCGGCAGTTGCGCGCTCGCGCTCGAGCAGATGGCCTTGATGATCCGCGAGAGCGGCGGCGGCGCCGGTCTGCGGATGGATGAGATCCAGCGCCTGTTGCGCATCGTGATCGATGTCATCGTGCAGTTCGATCGCGACGAGCGCGGCCGCTTCATCTCTGAACTCTTCTATGAGCCGCGCGGGCAGCGCGTCGCGGCGCGGCCATGAGTGCACCGACAGTTCCGATGCCCGCCTGGTCGATAAGCCACCGCGTGGGGGCATCGTTGTTCGTCGTGCTCACGGTGTTGGCGGCAGCAGCCGCAGCGGCCTACGTCGCCGGTGTCCTGTTCCTGCTGCTCAACAAAGCCGATCCAGGGCAAGCGCAGATCCTCAGCATCGTCGTGTACTGGCAGCGCTACGCCGCCGACCCGCCGCTGCGCAAGAAGCTGGTCGCGTCGATTGCCCTCCCCGGCCTTGCACTCGGTGTGCTTGTGCCGATGGCCTTCGTGGTCGCATTGCAGGGGCGGCGACCACTGCACGGCGACGCGCGATTCGCGACGCGGCGCGAGATCATGCGAGCAGGGCTGTTGCGCTCCTCCAAAGGCAACTCCCCTGGCATCCTGGTCGGCCGGTACGGCCGGCGGTTTCTGTCGCTGCATGGGCAGTTGTCGGTGATGCTGTCGGCGCCGACGCGCAGCGGCAAAGGCGTCGGCGTCGTGATCCCGAACCTGCTGAACTGGCCGGACTCGGTGGTCGTGCTCGACATCAAAGGCGAGAACTTCGACGTCACCGCCGGCTACCGGGCACGGCACCGTCAGGAGGTCTACGCGTTCTCGCCGTTCGACGAAGGCGCGTGCAGCCATCGCTGGAACCCGCTGAGCACGGTGCGCACGAGTGCGCTGCACCGCGTCGGCGACTTGCTGGCGATCGGGCAGGTGTTCTTTCCGAACGAGGGAACGTCCACGTCGTCGGAGGCGTTCTTCAACGACCAGGCGCGCAACCTGTTCCTCGGCATTGGCCTGTACCTGCTCGAAACCCCTACCCTGCCTCGCACGATCGGCGAGATGCTGCGGCAGTCATCCGGCAAGGGCCAGCCGATCAAGGACCACTTCGCAGCCGTGATCCGTGAGCGTCAAGAAATGGGTCGGCCGCTGTCCGACCAGTGCACCGACGCCCTGCAGCGGCTGCTGTCGAACTCAGAGAACACGCTGTCCAGCATCGTCGCCACGTTCAACGCCCCGCTCGTGGTGTTCGCCGATGCGATCGTCGACGCGGCCACCAGCGCGAGCGACTTCCGGCTCGAAGATGTGCGGCGCCGGCGAATGTCGATCTATGTGCGGGTTCCGCCCAACCGCCTGGCCAGCGCACGGCCGCTGCTGAGCCTGTTCTTCTCGCAGTTTGTGAACCTGAACACGCGCACGCTGCCGCAGCAGGACCGAAGCCTGGCGCTGCAGTGTCTGCTGGTGAACGACGAGTTCACGGCCATGGGCCGGGTCAGCATGATCAGCAGCGCTGCCGCCTTCCTGACCGGCTACAACCTGCGCCTGCTGACGGTCGTGCAGGCGATGTCGCAGCTCGACGCCGTCTACGGCGACAAGGAAGCGCGGACGTTCGCCACCAACCACGGCCTGCAGATCCTGTTTGCGCCGCGGGAACAACGCGACGCCGAGGAGTACAGCGCAATGCTCGGTCACTTCACCGAGCGCGCGACTTCGCGCGGACGCAGTCGCTCCTTCAGCGGCCGCGGACAAACCACGATCAGCCGCAACGATTCCGACCAACGGCGAGCGCTGCTGCTGCCGCAGGAGTTCAAGGAACTCGGCTCGGAGCGCCTGGTGGTCGTGCTCGAGAACTGCAAACCGATCCTCGGCGACAAGATTCGCTACCACCGCGAGCGTGTCTTCGCGGACCGCCTGCTCTCGCCACCGGCCGTGCCGGTGCTGGACATGAACCTACATGTCGCGCGGGTCGAGCAGCGGCAGACATTCGCGCCTGACGAACTGCCGGCCGACCAAACGCTGAACATCGAGCAGCTCGCACTGCCTGTCGATGCACTGCCTGACTTTGGCACTGCGCAAACGCCTGCGGAGATCGAAGCGTGCGTGAACGACTTCTTCGAGCTGAGCCGAGTGTCACCGGCGCGCGAGCCCGCAGGCGGTGCCATCGAACCCGAGTCGTCCGGTCTGCAATCGCCCGAGCGCTCGGTTCAGCCCGAAACCGCCTGAAGGGAAACCGCCATGCCGCAACGATCTTCGGCCACGCCATGGTTGATCTGGCTGCTGGCCCTCGCGTCCTGCACCACGCCGCCCAAGCCGCCGAAGGCCGACGAATCGCGCCGGCGGCCTGTCAACACGGCCATGGCCGTGGAGCTGCAATCGTGCCGCCACGACCTCGACAACACACGCATCGTTGCCGCCGAGAACCAACGCAAGGCCGACGTCGGTGCCATCGCGATGGCACAAACGGTGCAACAGCAAATGGCGCACCAGCAGGCGCTCGAGCGGCTGATCGAACGCGAGAAGGCTCTGGCCCAGAGCATCGCAGCAACCAACGGCACATCGGCCTCGGCCAACGTCGTGATGCCGGTGCGCTTCGCCTTCGGCAGCGCAGACCTGACGATTTCAGAGGTCGAGGCATCACGCTTGATCGACGAGGCCCGCACGGCTCCGCTGGTGGTGTTGCGCGGCCGCACCGACGGCGCCATTGAGTCCCCCGCTGAAAGCCACATCGCACGCCGGCGCGTGGCCGCCGTTGAGGCGTTCCTGGTGCGCGCCGGTGTCGAACGCGACCGCATCCGCACGACCTGGCAACCGATCGGCGATCACGCAGCGGACAACGCAACCCCCGCGGGCCGCGCTCTGAATCGACGGGTTGAGATTGAGATCTACCGCCAGGCGCCGGTCGCGCGGCCGCAAGACGCCTTGGCCAGGACGAGCTCCGGCCCGCCAACACCGTGACGCACGGAAGGAGTGACCATGGACGACACGCCCGTTCCGAACCGCGCACCCGGCGGCTCCGTCGAGCCGGTGACCCGTGCGGCGATCACCAAGGCTGCCGCTCGCACGCTCGACGAGCACATCTCCGCTCGATTCGAGCTGCGAGATCCGTTCGCGGAAGTGACCTACCGCACCAAGACCTTCGACGAGATGGTCCTCAAAGCCGATCAGCTCGGTGCCGTTCGCTTCAACGCCATCGACGACGAAGGGCGCCGCACGCCGGTGCTCAAGGTGGGCAACGTCTGGCAGCGTCCCGACCCTGCTCAGAACCGAACCGCGCCAGCCGAGTCGGCACGGCCGGCGCCAGCGCAGCCCGAAGCCGCACTGGCTCGCATCGACGCCGAGGCCGAGCGCGCCGCCGCGCTCGCGCGCCTGCAGAACGCATTGAACGAGCGCTACGTCATCAAACGCGCACTGGCCACGATCGGCGACAAGCCGATCGGGCACAACGAATACCGATACCGCGGCGACACCTCGCGCGTCGCGTTCACCGAGTCGGCGTTCAAGCTGAGCACCGATACCAACAGTCCGTCGGTCGCCCGGTCCATGGTCGACGTGGCCCAGGCACGCCAATGGCATGCGCTGCGCGTCTCAGGCCACGACGATTTCAGGCGCATGGTCTGGCTCGAAGCCTCGGTGCGCGGGGTTCGAACGGTTGGGTACGAGCCGGTGCCGGGCGACGAGGAGTTGCTGCGCAAGGAGCGCGAAGCCCGGCAGGTGAACCGCATCGAGTCGACCGGCGCTCCACCTTCGACCGCCCACAAGGCTTGTGCGCGCGGCAGCGGCAGCCGCAAGACCGTGTTGGCGGCGCTCGAGGCCGTGCTCGTTGGGCAACGCGTGCCGGCGCAGCGCCGCGACGCGATCATGGCCGCGGCCGCCGCCAATCTGAGCAAGCGCCTGGCCGCAGGCGAGGTGCACAGGATCAAGGTCTACGACCGCACGGCGCCCAGCCCGAGCAAGAGCACACCGACCCGAGCGGAACCGGAGCGTGCACGCGAACGCACACCGGCACGCTAGGAACGGCGGTGGAATCGCCCGCGTGCCGCTATCGCATCGGCGACCACGTGCTCGCCCCAGGCGACGAGCGGTTTGAAGCTGCGGTCGCCGTGGCGCATGCCGACCGGGTGCGCCCGCTGTGCCTCTGCCAAGAAGGGGGGATCGAGATGTACATCGCTCGTCTTGGCGACGGATACCTGATCAAGCGAATGCCGTTCACCGGGAACCGGCACGCGGCAGGTTGCCTATCGTACGAGCCACCAGCCGAGTGGTCTGGCCTCGCTGCGCTGCTGGGCACGGCGATCAACGAGAACCCGGCGACGGGAAGAATTTCGCTCAGATTGGGGTTCTCGCTGACCCGCGCACAGGGACGACAGGCCTCGGCCGCTTCGGTCGGAGCCGACTCGGGACCGTCCGCGGCCAGCACTCGCCTGTCGCTGCGCGCGCTGCTGCATTACTTGTGGGAGCAAGCCGACCTGACGCGATGGCATCCCGGTTTCGCCGGTCGACGGACCTGGGCGGTCGTGCGACAGCATCTCCTGCGTGCTACCGCCAGCATGCTCGTCGCCGGCGAGCCGCTCGCCGCACGGCTGTACATCCCTGAGCCATTCGTCATCGCCGATCGCGATGCCATCAATGCGCGCAGGACGTCGCAGTGGACACAGGCGGCCTCGTCGGCGAACCACAAGTCGCGGCCCCTGCTGCTGTTGATCGCCGAGGTGAAGGAACTGCATCCTTCCCGCTACGGCTTCAACGCAATCGCGAAGCACGTACCCGATCAGGCTTTCATGATGGACCCGGCGTTGTACCGGCGGCTGGAGCAGCGTTTCGAGCGCGCGCTGACGCTGTGGGGATCGACTCCGACGATTCACCTGATCGCCGCGGCGACCTTTGGCCTCAGCGACGCTGGCGTTCCTCAATTGGAAGAAGTGACATTGATGCCGGTGACCGGCCAATGGATTCCAGTCGACGATGCGCTGGACCTTCAACTCATTGATCGCCTGGTCCACGAGCACCGCATGTTCGCAAGGTGTCTCCGCTACAACGCGCCGCCCGCGGCCGCGATCGCCGCAGCGACGCTGCTCGATGCTGGACAGGACGCGCACGCATTGTGGATCGAGCGCGGTGTGGCACCTCCGGACAACCCGGACCCGGGCTGGCGATGGCAAGCTTGCAGCCAGCCAATGCCGGCACTGCCTCGCCGCATCGAACGAGACCCTGGCGACAGGACCGCCAGCCTGTCCGCCTGAACGCTTCGCAGGAGCCAAGCAACACAGACGACTAAGCCGCCAGCCGGTGCTCGAAGTACGGCCGCGGCCGGTCGTCGAGGATTGCGTAGATCGCGGCGAGGTTCTTCGGCTCGGGGTTGAGCCACGCGTCGACGTGCTCGGGCTTGATCGGAATGACGCAGCGGTCATGCCCCGCAGCTGCGATCTCCGCCGGCGGTTCGTCCGTGATTGCCGCGAAGGAGAGAAGGTCCGGCTGGCCGCGCGCCGTCCAGCGTGACCACAGGCAGGCAACGAGCATGTCCTGCTCGGGCCGCGGATGGAACTCGAGCACGACGTTCGCGCCGTCACGCTTCACGTGCTCGTAGAAGCCTTGAATGACCATCACCCCGTGCGAGCGGCCGAACAGCCCGCGCCAGAACTCGCCCTCGAGGTTGTCGCGTCGCGCGTTGTACGTGCCGGGGTACTTCGCATCCCAATGCGGTGGCTTGCCTGGTGGCCGGCACTGATAGCGCATCGGCTTGACGACGCGCTGGCCGTTCTCCCACACCATGACCGGCGCATAGTGGCCGGGGAAAATGCGCATGTCGTCTTCGGTGAGATCCGGGCCGCGTAGGCCGGCCAGCTTGCCGAGCAACCATTCGACCTCCTCGGTCGCGATGCGTTTGCTCTCGGTGGCCGCCTTCGTGGTCTTGGTCGCGAGCGTGCGCTCTGCATCGGCCAGGCGCTTGCGCTGCTTGAACAGCTCCTGTTCAAACGTCGTCGACTGCTGCGTGCGAAACGCGTCGATCGCCTGCTTGGCCCGCTGCTCCTCGTCGCCCCGCGGGTCGTCGAACGCGGTCTCGACGCTCTTCGGGATGATGATCCGGGCCTCAGGGTCGCTCTGCCGGCGCAGGAACAGGTCGACGAACTCGCCCAGGCTTGCCTTCGCGCCGAACATGCGCACGTAGCGGCGATAGTCAGCCAAGATCCGAGCCGAGTAGCACACGCGCTTCCCCCTGTCAGGGTTGGCATGCTACCGCCCGCGGGTCGGGAAGTGGCGGGGCTAGCCCCCCTGCCACCGGCATCATCGAAACTACTCGGCCCCTGCCGATCCCGATGCGGACCATTCGCCTTTGGTGAGCTCCCGCTCGACATCCGCACGCATCGGCCCGACTTTGGCAATTGCTTCGCGCACGGCGGCAGTGGAAGTGCCGCACTTGGTAGCGACTCGGCGGACCTCGGAGAGATCATCCTTGTCGATGCGGTCGCGGTCCGGCTTGCCGACTTCCTGCTTGTTGTCAGCCATAGCTTTCTCCTGGTTGCTCTGCGCGAAACCGGGCAAGCGGCGTACCACCACGAAGTATGAGCGAGAGGCGCTCTGCAGCGGTTGCTGACGGTCGACTCGGACCGGCGAACTCACGCTGTCTGTCACCAAGCGGTCGCTCGCTTTGGTAGTTGACTCGGTCCTGTTCAGTGCCCGATCGCCCGGTCATCTGTCTACATCTTCGTCTTCGCGTTCATGTAGTGAAGCAGAGATCGAACGCTGTTGATGAATAGCATCGCCTCCGGCTCTGCCAAGAGGTCGACGTTGGGATGGGCCACGCTGCCTTGATTGCGCAGTGGATTCAACGTGTCGACAACGTTCGCGAGGGCTCGCAGGATCTTGTCGATCTCAGCTTGGTGAGCTGCACATGCGGCGAACGATGGGTGCTGTGAACGGATCAGGCGAAATAGCTCCGTTACCCCCGCTGTGTCTGAGTGACTGAGGTTGGCTCTCGAGGCAAGCGCGCGCAGGTACCCATGGAACGCTGTGTGGATCCTGTCCACACCACTTGTCGCTCCCTGGGTCGCGAGCAGGTGCTCGGCGTCCCGGAGCGCACGCTCAACAGCGTCGGACGTGATCTCGAGGACCGGCGGCGCAACGGCCGCGAGTCCAGTGTCTTGCATAAGATCCATGGCCACGAAGCGCACATGTTGGCCGCTCACTTCCCCGACAGCTTCAGCGGCGCGCTTGGCGTTGTGGCGCATTTGCACGTCGTCGGCCATCTCAGCGAGTTCGACGTACTTGTCCATCTCGGCCTGCATGTAGAGCACGCAGAAGTCGTCACCAAAGCCGTTAGTCCCGTGGAAGAGGCCGAAGGGATGCTGGGACAGAAACTCGCTCGCCGGAAAGTGACCGCGGCGCTCGAGGAGCCGGACCGCGACAGCGTGTAGTTTGGTCCATTCGGCCTGTGTGAAGGCCGCGTCCAACAGCTCGATCTCACTCGAGCCGGACCCTTCATGAAAGCGAATCATCCGCGCCCACTTTCCCTGTTGTGATTCGCAAAGAGGTTGCGCTGTTCGAGTACCGCACCAGGGTCATCGCGGCCCATTGAACTACTGAGCCCCCGAACGGACCGGCACACGGAGAGGTAGGTCCTGCCGGACCCAGTTGGTTGTGGCCAGCGCCTGCAAGCCTTGTGCATGAACATCCGGGTTTCCGTCGAGTGCTCGCAACGTACAGATGACGTGGACCTGAAGGCTCTCCGCAATTGCTGGCTCAAATGCACGCATGAACATTCTGGCCTGTAGCGCCCAATCAGTCCCGCCGATCCCCTGGGAGAAGCGCTTCCGATGGATCTTCACAGGCGCCCATTTGCCGCCGTGCTCTACCTGCATTGCCTCATAGCCGTCCGTCCCGTCCTCGCCTTTCATGGGCACCTTGCTGGCGATGTTGTCGCCGTCCAAGGTCCCGAAGCTGAGCTCGACGTTCGCACGCACGTACTCGGCTCCGGCGTCGGGGTCCACAGGCGGCGAGTAGGCCGCGGTGATGATCACCTCGCAGGCCAACCTTCCATCGCGCAACAAGCCTGCCGGTATGGGATACGGTGCCTTTCGCCATCGCATCCCTGGAACGAGACGGGCCTCGAACACAAGGGTGAAGCTGTCTGCGCGGTCGTACAGGCCGGTGATGACGTCCTTTGGCAGGCCCGTGCCGTAGTAGCGCCGTTCAACGGCAGAGTAGGCGGGCGACGAAAGCTGCGCGGCATGGATCATCACTGCCTTGACCAATGACGGACTCGGCGTCAGTCCTGGCTGACCTTCCATTGCCTGCCAAGCGTGCGCGGCCATGCTGGCAGCGACCGGCGCGGCGAAGCTGGTACCGAAACTCCGGACCGTCGTATTAGCGGCAGACAGCACTGCGACGCTGGAGCCGCCCGTGTTCCATGGCTGATGTACCCCGCCGCCGATGTGGACGATGTCTGGCTTCGGTGTGAAGACCGGCCCAGGTCCACGCCGGCTATAGGCCGCCGGCTCCCCAGCTGCATTCAGTGCTGACGGGTCGGAGAGGTGACATACCGACCCGACCGTCAGCGCGCGCACGGACTCGCCGGGGCTCGAGATGCGGTCCAGCAGCCCTGGCGCACTGGGCCACGTACGGCGTGGTACGTCCAAGTAGTTGCCTGCGGCTACTACGAACAAAACGTTGTGTTGATCGCTCAACCGATCAAGGGTCTGTGCGAACTCGCTGAACGTCTGTTCGTTGCATGGAACGCGCATCCCGAGCGAGAGATTCCACACGCGGACGTCCGGCCGCCGCTTCAACGCGTCCTCGAGCCTCGTCGTCAGATCGCTGATGCGGCCGCCGCCTGCGACTGACTCCAAGCCGCACACGTTGTAGACCCGCGAACCCACGGCGGGCAGGTCCGCATGGCTTGCGTTGAGTGTGTGGGCGCCGGCGACCAGCGAGGCCACCATCGTGCCGTGCTGATGGTCGGTCTCGGGCGGCAGGACGAAGGTCTCTGAGCCAACCAGCCAAGGTTGTAGGTCGGTCGCTGTCGGAGCTACGCCCGTATCGAATACCGCGACTGTCGGCAGTCCTGGTGCTGCTGGCAACGGCAAGGAACGTGGTGCGGTCGGGGCCGGCGCGCCCGCAGTCGCGGTCTGGTGATACAGGGGCTCTGGCATCAAACGTCGGACGCCGGGGAAGCCGAGCAACACGTCGAACTTCTCTTCCGCAATGTCCGCGAGCGCAGAGAGACAGAGGTAGAACCAGCCATGCCGACCCTGACGAAAGAAACGGTGCTTGAGCCCGAGTCGGCTCATCAGGGTCTTGATCGACTCGAACAGTTGCGCGTTTGCCGCATCGTTCCCGTAGCGGAACAGCCGTAGGAGCGCGCTTCCGCGTTCGCGCAGAGCGAGGGTACCCTCAGGGTTGCGCCTAGCGCGTGACCATGGGTCGATGCGCCGGATGACGCTCAAGTTCGCACGAATGGCCTGGATGTCCCGTTCCAGGATGACGCTACGAAGCGCGGCGATGCTGGCGCGGTGCGCGCCGACGAGCATCTCCTCTACCCGCTCGTGCCCTGCAGGCACAAGGCCGGTTTCATCCAAGAGCTTCAGCGGCCGATGAGACTTTGCAATGCCGTCGTCGCGAAGCCGGACGACCATTGGTCCGAGCGAATGCGGGAAGGCAACAAGCTCCGCCTCTAGCTGCTGGGCGGCGGCGTCGAGCGTTCCTGCGAGTGCCTCGCGGTAGTTGGTGTCAACCTCGACGAAGACCTTCGGGGCACTGCCCCCCGGCTCGACGCCGCGGAGGTCCCGCTCGGCAAACGGGACGTGCTGAAACGGGTTGCGCGTGTCTGCTTGAGGTTGCTGATCACTCTGGTTCGATGAGCGGCTTCCCGTCCTCCTTGTTGCCATCTGCGCTCCCTTCCTGCGTTATGTTGGTGACGTGGCGCAATGAGATTTTGTAGAGCTTGGCCAGCGTCCGTAGCGAGAAGATTTTTTGGTCCCAACGACGCAACCAATTGATCTCCGCTTCGCGCGTGCTCAGCGGCACGCTCTCCATCAGCGCCATGGCCAGACCAAGGCGCCTGAATAGTTCGTCTTCATCGACTTGCGGCAGCCCTGCCAGGACTGCGCTGCGCTTGGCATCCAGTGACACCTGCTCGATCACCGCCCCGCTCACGCCTTCGGAGCGACCCACGAGTGTTGTCATGCGCAGGTCCTTCGGTGCGTACGAACCCAGGAACTGCGACCAAAGTTGTTCTCGCATGACTGCATCCGGCATGGGCATGGGGATGCGAAAGCTGAAGCGTCGCCAGACAGCCGGGTCGAGCAGTTGATCGTGATTAGTCGATGCCAGCAGAACTGTGCTGTCGGGCATCGCGTCGATGTTTTGCAGCAGCGCTATGACCACTCGCTGCAGTTCACCCACATCTCGTTCGTTTCCTCGAGCCGAGCCGAGGGCGTCGAACTCGTCAAGAAAGAGCACGCACGGCCGCTGTTCCGCGTACTCGAAGACGCGGCGCAAATTTCGGCTGGTCTGTCCGAGCAGGCTACTGACCAGCGTGTCGCAACGCACAGTGAGCAGGGGGACCGCAAGTTGGGCGGCCAGCCAGCGGGCTAGTTGGGTCTTCCCCGTCCCTGGTGGGCCGTGCACCAGCAGTCTGTTGGCCAACGAAGCGCCTGCCTGGGACAGGGCATCGTGGTGGCGAACGCTTTCGAGAAACTCGCGCACCCGCATCTCGATTGCGCTGGGTAGCACCAACGGAACGAGGTCCGCGGTCGGTTGGCTGACGTCGATGGTGTGCAGCCGACTCTCGCCATCCACGGGCAGATTGTCCAGACTGATCCCCCGAGCACCGTCCTGAGCCGTCGCCAGCCCCACTGGCGCGCGCGCGAGGCGTTCACGGATCTGACGCGCTTGTTGTCGATCGCCAGACTGCTCCAGCTTGTCCGCAAGGAGGCCGGCATAGTTCGATGCCATGCTCGCGTTGGCGCGCAGTGCGCCATCGAGTATCTTGAGAACTTCCGACAAGTGGTCCACGAGTTGATCCGACTTTTCGACTCATTGTCGCACTTTATGGCTGATTCGTTTCAGAAACCTTGCTAGTTGTCCCAATTTTCCCTGCGATCGTTCCGCTGGTCACCTGACCAGTGGACCGGTCGAGTCGTCCGCTCGCGCAGCGGCACTCAGGCGTCAATGAGAGTTGACACTCTTAGATCGGTGCTCACGCGATGCCTGCATGCCACGCATTTCAGCGTCAGCAACGGGTCGGGTGTTCCAGTTCGCGCTGGGCAAGCCCGGTCCCATCGCCACCGGGCCCTGGCGCTGTACTCCGAGCACCTGTGTTGGAGGTGAAGCGATCGTAGACTGCCCCAACCGGCGAACGACTGGTAACGGTCGCAGGTGTCGTTCACGCCGTGGGTGACGAGTGACTCTGCTCAGTCTCAAGCGCTAGTTCATCGCCGGCCCAGGCCGGACGTGCCGTGTGCGATCCATTAGGTGCGTCGCAACACACACGGCTTCGCTAAGCTGTGATAAGCACTTTTTCGCTTAGCCCCATGCCGAACATCGCCTCGCTACTCAAAACAGAAACCGCCCGCCTCGCGCGCAAAGCGGTGCGTGCGGAAACCGGTGCGCTCAAGAAGGCTGCGGCCACCTACCGCTCCGAGATAGCCGCACTCAAACGGCGCACCGACGCCCTCGAGCGACAGGTAAGGCAGGCCCAGAAAGCACAGCATTCGGCGGCTTCACCAGAACCCGATAATGAAGATTCCGGATTCCGTTTCAGCCCGAAGGGCCTCGCATCGCATCGCAAGCGCCTGAGTTTGTCGGCCAGCGACATGGGCAGGCTGCTCGGCGCGTCAGGGCAGTCGGTCTACAAGTGGGAAAACGGAGAAGCCCGCCCGCGCGCCGCCAACATGCCGGGCATCGCGGCAGTTCGCAAGCTCGGCCGAAGGGACGTCGCCAAGATTCTTGCAAGCCTCGACGCCAAGGGTTGAGATGCGCCTTGCGAGGTAGCGAGCATCGTCGATGCGTCGAAGCGGCTCACGACCGCTGAGCAGTATCAGGATGTAGGCCGACGACAATACGGCGATGAGCAAATCAGTCGTATCGACCCGCCTTTCAGCAGACGGCCTGCGCTATTCGACGAAGGCCCCGGGCTCGCCGTTCACAGGAGCTGGCAATACGCGCTCGTGCTTCCTCTGTGGCGTGCATCGTCAGAACTCTTCGTTGAAGTCCAAGCGCGTCTTGGGCCGCATCGAGATGGTTTGCGCCCCGGACTGCAATAGCTCGGTGTGACCCGGTGCGCGTCGTTGGCCGACACGGTTGAGTCCTTGCACCGCGCCTTGATCTCAACTCGCAATCAGGCCGTTCGCCCTGCCCCATTCAACCCACGCTACCTCCTCGATGCCGCGCCTCTCCAGCTTGTTCTCCGCGCTGAACCGTCGAGCGAACAGCATCAGGTTGTCGCACGGCCAGCGCGCTGATGGTGCGATCAATCCGTCGCAGCCGAGGTAGTCGATCGCCGCGCCAATCTGCTGCGTCCGCTCGGGGTTCACCTGTCCGTATTCGGCCGGCGGCATGCCGAGCGCGGCCAGGTCGGCGCGGACCAGCCTCAACGTCCTGTGCGTGAGCACTGCCAACGTGCACTTTTTCTGATGGCTTATCTTGCGGTTCCGCGATCCGATTGGGGCTCGTGCAAGTCGGCGCCGCGCAGCTCGCGCTGAGGTACGACCGACCGCTGCATCGCCGCAACATGCCGACTGACGGCCGCGCCGAGCGCTCGATCGCCGGGTGCGTCTGAAGACCCGAGCGCCACGGCAATGCGCTGCCACGATTCGAGTGCCTCGGCCCGACTGGAACGGGCCGCACTTCCGCCCTTCAACCGCGGTGTGCTCGTTCGCAGCCGATCGGCTTCGCTTGCCTTCACACGCCAGATCGGGTCGTAGTTGCACGACGCGCCGCGCGTGGGCTGGCGAGTGGCCTCGGCATCGATGCCCCAGCCGCGCAGCTTCTCGGCAAAGGTCTCGCGCCAGCGGTGCAGGTCGGCCTTGCGCGGGTTGAGCCGCTTGCCCTGCTTGGACTCGGCGCGCACGCTCAGGTGCACGTGCGGGTTGGCTTGGTGGTCGTGCAGGACCATCACGTACTTGTGATCGGCCAGCTCGGCGCGGGCAAACTCGCGCGCCGCGCGCTGCACGATCAGCGGGTCGGTGCCGCGCGCCATCGACAGCATGATGTTGAACGCCTCACGCCGCGGGCTCTCGTCGTCGATGAACGAGCCGCCGAAGCGCCAGTCGTCGGCCAGCTCGCGCACCGCGTCCTTGCCGCGCGAGACGTTGCCCTGATCGTCTTCGATGTCGAGTCGACCGTTCTTGCTGATGTAGCGGAAGTGCGCGGCGATCGCCTTCATGCCGCGGCCACCGCCGGTGACCTTGACCATGACCTGCGGCGCCCGACGGAAGATCGTGGCTGCGATGCGCTGGCGTATGGCGGCCGCACGCTCGCGGGTCGCCGGCGCATGCAGACGCGGCTCATGGCGCGGTCGGACGATGCGGTTGCCTGGGTAGAACAGGCGGTCGCCCCATTGGACAAGGACGCCGTCGATCGAGTTGGGATCGGCCATGAAAGCTCCTCCGCGCTACGCGTGGCGGCGCGGCACATGGTCTTGCGCCAGCACATCGCTGGCCAGCGCCAGGTGGGTTCGGACTTCGGTGTCGAGCGCATCAAGCGATTGCCGGTATTGCTGCGCCTCGCGTGCGGCACCGTGACGCAGCAGAGCGGTGAGTCGAGCGATGTTGCGACTGAGCGTCGCAAGTTCTGCGTTCGAGCGCACCAGCGCTGCGGTGCGCGCTGCACGGTCGGCAGCGCTCGGCGGCTCGATGGGCTGGCGCATCAGTGCGACAACATAGGCACCAACGGGCAGCCCGGACGCTGCCGCGCGCGAGCGCAGTTGGTCGCGCTGGTCTCGCGCCAGGTGCAGTGACACGCGAACGCGACTGCTGACCGGAGTCTGGCTGTGCGGTAAACCGCTCAGAGGGTGAGCACTGCGCTCTTGCAGCAGCGCGAGCAGCGCCTGCCGAACCAGCGCCGAGACTGGCACTCCATCAGCACGAGCCCGCTCGATCAGCGCGGGCTTCAGGCCGCGGAGATCGACGGTCAGAAGCTCGCGTGAAGTCGGCGCCGAAGAAGAAGTGACCATCGCGAAGCGCGTATGACATCCGGCGCCGCGGCGCCTATCCTGCAATCAAGTACGCATTCAGTATTGGGCTCAATCGAGGTCGCAGGACCGACGATTTCGGAGCGCGATTCGTCACCGCGACGAGAGCAGACTAAAACGCGTCTTAGGTCGCAGATGGCCAAGCCGCCGACGAACGGTGCGCCCTATCGCTCGAGCCGCAGAGCTTGCAGAGCCGCAATCGGGACGGACCGCAACGCCTCTTCCCCGTCGAGCATCACGAAGACATGTGTCTCTTGCGCGGGTGCGCTGTCGGTCACGACACGGCCACGCACGCCATCGATCGTCGCCAGGACCACGGGCACCGACGCAGCCTCTCGCACGGCTGAGGGTGCACGGTCGGGCCGCTGCGGCGTCGAACCCTTGCTCGAACTGCCCTTGGATCTCGACGGTGCTCGCTCTTCAGACGCCACGTCTCGCTGCGCGTCCCGTGCGGGCGAATCGATCACCCCCTCCGACCCGATTCCCGCCTGAAAACTCGCCAGGCTCCCGCGCGAAACCGTTTCGACCGATCCAACGAAGGCCTCGACCTCCCGCGGCACCGACTCGTGAAGCCGGCGCAGTTCATGCAGCTCGCGGATGCCGCGGCACTTGCCGGCGCGGTACACGTTCATCAGCCAATCGGGCGGGTCCACCAGCGCGCACACATAGGTGATGTACATCGCGCTCTTGCCCAGGCGCCGCGCGATGTCGGCGCGCGTCATGCCGCCATCGATCTGGCGCTTGACGAACAACGCCAGATCGAGCGGCCGCAACGCATCACGCTGCTCGTTCTCGATCACCTGGTCGAACGAGTCGGCCGCCTCATCCATGAACGCCGGGATCTCGCTCTTGCCCGCGATCTTGGACGCGCGCAACCGCCTGGCTCCGAAGTTCAGCATCCAACGGCCCGGCACCGCGGGATGCGGTCGCACCGAGATCGGCTGCTTGACGCCGCGCTGCGCGATCGTCGCTGCCAGATCCTGAATCGACGCTTCGTCGAACTCCACGCGCGGCTGCGCCGGGTCCTCGTCGATCAGGTGCAGCGGCAGCATCAGCGGCAAGCCGCCCTGGCCGGCGGGCCGCTCGAGCGCCGCGAGGCTGTCCAGCGGCGGGAGCTCGTCAAGCTGCAGCGGCATGACTCGGCTCCGGCGCCTGCACGCTGGTGACGATCGTCGCGATGCGCACGATGCTGGGCTCGATCTCGCGCCACGCGTCGCGCGCGGCCGTCTTCTTCATCTCCCACAGCACCTCGCCCGCCGCCTGTGCCTCCGCGATGGCCGATCGCTTGGGAATGCGCGCGAACTGCCCCGCACCGTCGCCGATGCGGATCATCAGGCTGCCGTAGCGCTCGATCACCTGCACGAAGTTCTCCTTCTGGAACGGCGTGGGCTCCACCAGCGTGGGCAGCAACCCGATGAAGTGCAGCCGTGGGTTGAGCACCGCCTTGATCTTGCGCAGCCCCACCCGCTCGTGGTTCAGCAGCGAGGTGACGCCATCGAGCGCCTCCTGGTTGAGCTGGATCGGCGACAGCACGAAGTCGGCCGACGCCAGTGCGGCAATGAGCCGGATGTCCGGGTTGGGATTCGTGTCGATCACGCAGACGTCGAACTGTGCGGCCGCCTGCACGAGGAACGCGCGCATCGCCCGCGCGAACGGCGTGTGCTGCTGCGGCTGGCGCTCCATCGCGAGCAGGTCGGGCCCGAACGGCACGAGCGCGAAGGGGCTGGCTGGCAATGCGGTTGCACCGGACGTCATCACCAGGTCGGAGGTGAAACCCGCGACCGCGGCGCGCTTGGACGCCTGCAGCGGCCGACTCAAGTTGCCCTGGTGATCCAGGTCGATCGCCAGCACGCGCTGGCCCTTCTGCGCGAAGTGATAAGCCAGCAGCGTGGCGACGGCCGACTTGCCCACGCCACCCTTCTGGTTGGCGAGTACGAGTGTCTTCATCGGGAGGTCTCCGGCGCGACGCGGAAGTGCTCGGCCGGGGTGCTCGCGCGGGCTATCGCCGACCGAAGGGCGCGCGAGCAAACATGCGGGCGCGCCGCTCCCGATGATCGAAGCGGCGCGGTGCCTGGCGCGCGCCGGATTCGGACCAGAATCCGGCGCTGCGGTGCTATCAGTGCTTCAAGCGGCGCATTTCCTCGGCCAGCACCCACAGAGCGCGGTTGAGTCCGATGCCGCGATCGATGCTGGCGACCTCGCGGGTGCGCATGCGGCGGCCCTGCACTGTGCGGCCCTGCAGGCCACCGCGCAACATGTTCTCCTGCACGCGCTGGAACGTGTCCCACAGGCTTGCGCCAGCGTCCTCGGGGCGTCGTACCTCGTTGAGCTGCTCGCGGGTGATGGGCGCGGGCGGTTGTCCATCGCTCCGATCGCCATAGCGCAGCGCCAGCGCACCTGCAGCGAAGGCATGCTGTTCTTCGGGTTTCAGTTCCAGCGCCTTCATCTCATGCACCGACTCGTCGACCACCCGGAAGTCCTCCAGCACGCGGAACGCACCGTCGATGACCTCGTGCTGCACATCGCCCTTGTGCGGGATGCGGATGTCGTTGGCGATCTGCCCCACCACGAGACCGTTGCAGCAGACGAAGCGGAACACGCCGGCCAGCATCTGGTAGCTGCTGGCGCCGTCGTGGCTGTTGATGAGGATGATCTCATTGGCCTCCGGCAGCACGGTGCCTTGGCGGCCGTGGCGCAGCCGGACCATGTGCTTCGTGTACTCGGTCTTGCCCTCGATGCGGCTCCTGCCCTGGGCGACCATGAAGGCCTCGAACCCTTCGCGCGCGAGACCGCGCAGCACATCGATGGTGGGAATGTAGGTGTAGCGTTCGGAGCGGCTGGCGTGCTTGGCCCCGGCGAAGATGGACGGCGCGGCCAGGCGCATCTGCTCCTCGCTCAAGGGGAGCGCGCTGCGCAGCACGTGCGTGCTATTGGCGAACCGGGTCGCCAAGGCGGAATGGGATTGCATGGTGAACCTCGCAGAAGATTGGGCGGACGGCACCGCTGCCGCCCGCGGTGGACGGATCAGCTGTGCGCCTTCGGCTGCATGCGCGCTTCAGCGGCGTTCATCTCGTCGACGAACTGATGCCGAGAGCGGCGCTCAGCGGCGCGGGCCTTGGTGTCGAGGTAGTCGATCTCCTCGCACGTGAACGCCAAGCCGTAGACGGTCTCCCCGTCCTTCTCGTAGTTGTTGTTGCGCACGCGGCCCACGATGTTCACGTGGCTGCCCTTGCCGAGATACGTGTTGGCGAACTCCGCCTGCTTGCCCCACAGTGTCCACAGGATCGCCGTCGCCTCTCCCTCTCGCGCGTCGCCGGAACCCCAGCGCACGTTGCTGATCGCCGTCAGCGTGGCCTTGGCGACCTGCCCGTCGCGACCGTTGACGAACTCGAAGCGCACCGCATCGGCCAGATGCGCATTGCGTTGAATCACCAGAACGTTGGCCATGAAGACCTCCTTGCGGAAGACCGGCCGGGATCCACGACGGACCCCTGAAGACCGATCCTCTCGCTCGGACTCCCTCGCTCCCGCCCTCGGGGGCGGGCGGGGGGTGGGGGTGGCTGTTCAGGAGTCAGCAGCGACAAGCGATGAGCCAGTCGTCCCGGCCCACCGCTTGAAGATCCCCCCACAAGTCCCCCTCACTGAAGACGGGGGCGCGTGGGGGGATCGCGGTGCGCCCGAGCAACCGATGCGCAGACCATCACAGGCCCGTAGCGACCGCAGCCGGTGTGACAGCGAAGCTGGCGTAACGGCTGCAGCGAAGGGACCTGCCGTGAACCTCGAGGCCCGGCGGCACTGCGGCCGACGTGCCACCAAGGGAGCCGAAGGCGAGCGACTGGCGCGGCGGGCGAGCCTGGCCGAGCACACCGACCCGGCTGTCGGGTACTGGCGGCCCGGCATCGGGCGTGGCGGGTGTGCGCGGGGACGATCTGGCACGGCGCGCAGCGCACGGGAGCGGAACGCAGCGTCAGCGAAGTGGAGCGCAGTGCGCGAGCACCGGGTCAGTTCGTCAAGCGGGACCGTCGTTCTCGCGCAGCGAGAAGGACATCAGGGATCGCGATCCGCGCACACGGGAAGGGCCGCCGGTGTTCTACGCGCTCGCGCCCCGGGACGACGCCTCGAGCGCGACGAATTTGGACACGAAGTCGTCGGATAACTACCGACGCTTCGTTCATAGACTCGGCTGCACGGCCCGCAAGACCCCGCGCTTCGGTGAACACCATTGATCGTCCTCAACCGCCTTCGCCAACGGCCCGGTCGGGGCTGCTGCCGAGGCTGGTACGCCATCGAGACGCACCTCGCTACCTCGGCGTAGACAGAAACCGCTTCGACGCCGAGATTCGACCTGCACTGACGGAGATTCCGATCGGCCTTCGTGGACTTGCCTTCGACCGGCTCCAACTCGATGCCTGGGCGGACGCGTATATTCGCGCTCGAGGGCGCCCGAGTCGCAAGTCGACGAAAGGAGCAGTTCCATGCGAACTCGGACACCAGGCATCCTCTGCGACCGCAGGGGCGAGCGTACGGTCAACAAGCAGTACAAGGGCGAGCGCGTCTTTGCCCGGCTCGGCAAAGTCAGCCAAGACGATGCCGAGTCGTGGCTCAGGGCGCGACAAGTCGAAATCGATGCCAAGCGCGAGAACGAACTTCGAGAAGGCTCTGAGCGGCTGTTCGCAGCTGCTGCGCAGAAGTACCTTCTCGAGTGCAGGCAGCGAAAGATCCGAACCCTCGATGCCATCGCCTATCACGTGAACATCCTGCTGCCGTACATCGGCAGCCTGCCGCTTCGGGACGTCTGCAACGACGCGCTCGAGGGCTTCAAGGAAGAGCGTGCGGCCGAGGGCGCCAAGAGTTCGACGATCAATCGCAGCCTCGAAGTTGTCCGCACGGTCTTGAACCGTGCGGCTCGCGTCTGGCGGGCGAATGGCAAGCCTTGGCTGTCGGTGACCCCGCTGATCGAGATGCTCGACGAGCGGCAGCAGAGGAGACAGCCTTATCCGATCACCTGGTCGGAGCAGGCTGAATTGATGAAGCACCTTCCGGTGCACCTGCAGCGCATGGTGCTCTTCGATCTGAACTGTGGGGCGAGAGACGACAACGTCTGCAAGCTCCGCTGGGATTGGGAGCGGCCGGTGCCGGAGTTGCAGCGCAGCGTCTTCGTGATCCCGGCCTCGGAGTTCAAAGGCCAGCGACCCCACGTGCTGATCTTGAACGACGTGGCCTGGAGCATCGTAGAGAGGTGCCGCGGTCAGCATGACGAGCATGTGTTCGTCTGGCGGCGGGAGCGCGTGAAGAACATCGAGGACGAGCCGGTGATGCCTTACCGGCCGATCCACACGATGAACAACACCGCGTTCCAGAACGCCAGGCGCGCCGCCAAGCTCGACAAGCTGCGCGTGCACGACCTGCGCCACACCTTCGGCCAGCGCTTGCGCGATGCGGGGGTGTCGGAGGAAGACAGGGCGTTGCTGCTCGGTCATGCCATCGCTGGGATGCCGCAGCACTACGCCACCGCCACGATCGCGCGTTTGGTCGAGGCGGCCAACAAGGTGCAGGAGACGCGCGATCGCACCACTCTGCTGCGCGTGGTCAACGGTTGAACTGAAGGTCCGCAGCGAAAAGTCGCGCAGAAAGTCGCGCAGAAAGAAGAACGCCTTAGAGGCACGAGCCGCTAAGGCGTTGATCTGGAAGCGAAACTTTGGCGCGGCTGGCAGGATTCGAACCCACGACCCCTTGGTTCGTAGCCAAGTACTCTATCCAACTGAGCTACAGCCGCGCGAGCCGGGCAGTATAGCAGCGGCTGCAAGGCCTCAATCGATCGCGGCGGCGGCCTGCTCGCAGCGCAGCGCGCGCTCCTCGTCGGACTCTTCGCGTGCCAGGCGCGCCAGCGTGCGCCACGCGGCGCGTCGCGCGGCGGGCTCCAGGTGCGCGTCGGCCGCCGCTGACTCGAGCGGCCGGCGCGCCTTGCCCCACAAGCCGCGCGCGGCGAACACGGCGCCGGCGGCGGCCTGCACCGCGGCTTCGTGCACATAGGCCTGCTGCGCGGCCTCGGTGCTCTGCAGCCAGTCGGTGCCGATGTCTTCGCAGGCCAGCGCAAGCGCCAACGCCACCTGGGCGCGCTGCTCGGCGCTCAGCTCGCGCATGCGGTTCCACAACGGGCGCAGCCATTGGCGGCCGTCGGCCGGCATGCCGAGCGCGGCCGCACGACGTGCCGCGCGCGCGGCCACGAAGGCGTCGCTGCGATCGGCCTCCTCGAGCGCAGCCCACGCGCGGCGCAGTTGGTCGACATCGTGCGCAGCATCGATGAGCTGCAGCGCCAGCGTGCGCAGCATGCCCTGCGCGGCCTCGAGCGAAAACGCCTGGTGCTTGGCCAGCAGGCGGGCGGTGCCGAGCGCCTCGGCATGGTGGCGCTGCAGCTGTGCCGCACGCAGCTTCAGCCGCAGCGCCTGCGTGCGCCGCGTCACCCCGGGCGCCAGCTCGGCCAGCAACGAGCGCGCACGCGGCGCGTCGCCGTCGTCGAGCGCCCATTCGGCACCCAGCAGGCGCGCGCTTTCGTCCACCGCCTGCTGCGGCGCCGCGCGGCGCACCGCCTTGAGCGCCTGGCGCAACAGCTGGTCGCGGCGCGTGCGGTCCTGCACCCGGTGCATGCTGCGTGCGGCCAGCAGGTGTGCCAGCACGCGCAGCTCGCGGTCGCCGGCCAGCTCGTCGGTGCCGGCCTGGATCGCAAGCGCGCGCTGCGCCGCCTTGTGCGCGCGGTTGAAGCGGCCGGCAAAGTGCTCGGCCATCGCCTCGCGCAGCGCCGACTGCGCGGCACGCTCGCGCTTCAGCGCGCGCCAGGCCTTGGCGCGTGTGGGCAGCGTGATCAGCGAATCGATGCCCTGGATCACCATCAGCAGCGCGAACGCGCCGACGATGGCGCCGATCAGGAACAGGTTGAGCGACAGATCGACGCGCCACTCACCGTAGAAGAACGACACCAGGCCCTTGTTGTCGCCCAGCGTGAGCGCCGCGACGGTCGCCGCGGCGAACAGCAGCACGAGCCAGATGGCGCCGCGCATGCTCAGTGCACCTTAGCGTGCTCGGCGCCCGCCCGGCCGCCCGAAGGGCGCCGAAGCCCCCTCGGGGGCAGCGAAACGCAGTGAGCGTGGGGGCTCATTTTCCTGCCAGCACGGCCGACAGCGCCGCAAAAGTCTCGTCGGGCCGCGGCACGACGATGCCGCGCGCCTGGGCGGTCACCTGCCGCAGCAGCTCGTTGACGCTGACCACGCGCCGGCTCGAGCGATCGAAGTAACGATCGAGCATCAGCTGCACCTCGCGCAGGTCGGACTGCGCGGTGTTGAACTGGCGCGACAACAGCGCCAAGCGCGCGTTGAGCAGCCGCAGCTTCAGGTTCTCGCGCAGGAAGTACGCCTGCTCAGGTGCGATCAGCATCGCGTCGGGTTGGTCGATGCGCGTCACGCGCACCAGCGATCTCGCTTCTTCGACCACGCGCGTGACCAGCACGTTCCAGCGCGCGGCCAGTTCGGCGCGCCAGCCACCGGCCGCGGCCGTAGCTGCGGCGGCGGCCGACGCGGCCGACGCCGCCGCAGGCACCGGGGGTGCGCGCGCGGCATCGCTGCCCTGGCCGCCGCGGCGCCGATCGGGCTGCGCTTTGGGCTGCGACAGCAGCGGCAGTTCGTCGGCCAGGCGCACCGCCTCGTCGACCTTGATCACCAGCGTGGAGATGTCGCTCACGGCGACCGCGCGCACGCGCGCGAGGTCCTGCACCACGGCGCGGCGCACGCGCTCGATCCTCGGGTGCGCGTTGCGCGCCAGCCGTTCGTCGGCCTGGCGCAGCGCGGCCACCAACGGCTCGGTGCTACCGGTGATGGCGCTCTGCTGCACCGCCACGCGCACCGCGGCCTCGATGTCGGCCAGCATGTTCTCGTCGCGCGAACGCGTGAGCGCCTGCAGCAGCTCCTCAAGCTGCGAGCGCTGCAGCGTGTTCTCGGCCACGCGCGACTCCATCAGCGCCACCTTGGCCGCGGCATCGCGCGCCACGTCCTGCGCCTGGCGCGCCAGCACGCGCGCCTCGGTGGCCAGCGTCTGGCTGTCTTGCTGGCGGCGCACCAGCTCCTGCTCGAGCGCGCGCATGCGCTGCGTGCTCTCCCACGCCATCCACAGCGCGGCAATTGCCAGCAGCGCGAGCAGCGCGGTCAGCCACCACGGCGCAGCGCCGATGCGAAAGCCGCCGGGTGCAGGCAATGGGGATGCGGACGTCGCCGCCGGCGACGGCGTGTCGGGTACGGATGGGTTCACGGTGCAGCGATCAAGGTCGCTGATCGGGTGGTGCGTTGAATTGTATCGACCGGCCCCATGCGTCGACCACCGCTTGCTGCGTTGGTGCCACGATGCGCACCACGCCGAAGCCGAGCGCACGCGCCGCCTCTGCGATGCGCTCGTGCGTGGCCCAGGCCTGCGCCGACGACCAGCGCGCGTGCGGCAGCAGCGTGCGCAGATGCGCGCTCGCCTGCGAGCTCGACAGCAGCCACACGCTGTGCTGCGGCTCGCGCAGCGCCTGTTCGGCAAGCGCCTGCTGTGCGGCGCTCCATCGGGGCGCCACGCGGCGGTAGGTGCGCACGAACTCCACCTGCGCGCCGGCATCGCGCAGCTGCTCGCCCAGCCATTCGCGCCCGCCATCGCCGCGCACCACCAGCACCCGCTTCTGTGTCCACCGACGCCCGCTCAGGCCTTGCCACAGCGCCTCGGAATCGAACTGCGCCGGCTCGCGCGGCGGCTCGACGATCTGCTGCGGCGGCACGCCGGCCGCACGCAAGGCCTGCGTCGTGCCGGGACCGGTGCTGCCGGCCAGCGTGGCGGCCGGCCATGCCACCTGTGCGGTCCGCAGTGCAAAGAACGTCTGCACCGCGTTCGGGCTCACGAACACCACCAGCGCATGATCCGCCAGCGAGGCCCACGCGGCGTGAGCCGACGGTTCGGCGGCCGCCTCGATCTGCAGCAGCGGCAATGCATGCGCCGGCACCCCGTGCGCGCGCAGCTCGCGCACCCAGGCATCGGCCTGCGGCTGCGGCCGCGTGACGAGCAGCTGCTTAGGGTCTGTTGACATCTCCATCAGGCGGCGGCGAGGTAGGCGTCGGCGCCTTGCTCGCGCAGGTGCAGCGCCACTTGCTCACCGAGCGCCGACGCGGCGGCGGCGTCCCCCGGCGTGCCGCGCGTCTGCGCCCTCAGCAGCGGCCGCGTCGCGTCAGCGGCATGGCCGAGCGCGGCGTGCAACACCAGCTCGCCGCCCTGCCAGCGTGCAAACGCCGCCAGCGGCACGCTGCAGCTGCCGCCCAGCGTGCGCGACACCGCGCGTTCGGCATGCACCGCGAGCCAGGTCGGCGCATGGATCAGGGCGTTGAGCGTGGTGCACAGCGCGGCGTCGGAGGCGCGCACTTCGATGCCGAGCGCGCCCTGGCCGGCCGCCGGCAGCATCTCGTCGAACGGGAAGCGCGCGCGGATGCGATCGGCCAAGCCGAGCCGGATCAAGCCGGCCGCCGCGAGCACGATCGCGTCGTACTGGCCCTCATCGAGCTTGCGCAGCCGCGTGTCGAGGTTGCCGCGCAACGGCTCCAGCTGCAGATCGGGCCGCAGGTGCCTGAGCTGCACCACGCGACGCAGGCTCGACGTGCCGACGCGCGCACCGTGCGGCAGCGCCTGCCACGTGGCGTGGCGCGGCGACACGAACGCGTCGCTCGGATCCTCGCGTTGCAGCACCGCCGCCAGCACGAAGCCCTCCGGCAGGTCCATCGGCACGTCCTTCAGCGAGTGCACCGCGAGATCGGCGCGTTGCTCCTCGAGCGCCGTCTCGAGCTCCTTGACGAACAGGCCCTTGCCGCCCACCTTGGACAGCGTACGGTCGAGGATCTGGTCGCCGCGTGTGGTCATGCCGAGCAGCGAAGCCTGCAGGCCGCATTGCGTGCGCAGCAGCGCGCGGACGTGCTCGGCCTGCCACAAGGCCAGTCGGCTCTCGCGCGTGGCAATGATCGGCTGGCGGTCCATGCGGACGATTATCGTGCGCGCGCATCGCGCGTCGGCGCTGGCATCATCGCGAGGTCTTCCGATGCCGCGAAAAGCGGACCCGCCATGCCCACGACGCGCGCCCGCACCCGATCCGCCAGAGCCACCAAAGCGCCGGCACGCACGCAAGACAAGGGCAACGCGGCGCAGAAGAACAAGCCGCTGGTGGAGGACATCCGCTTGCTCGGCCGCATCCTCGGCGACGTGATCCGCGAGCAGGAAGGGCGCGACGCGTTCGAGCTGGTGGAGCGCGTGCGGCAGCTCTCGGTGGCCTACCGGCTCAAGCACGACGCCAGTGCCGGACGCGTGCTCGACCGTCTGCTGAAGAGCCTGTCGGTGGACCAGACGGTGAGCGTGATCCGCGCCTTCAGCTACTTCTCGCACCTGGCCAACATCGCCGAGGACCGGCACCATGTGCGGCGCCGCACCTTCCACGAGCGCCAGGGCCACCAGCAGCCCGGCTCGCTGGCGCACACGCTGCAGCGCCTGCAGCGCGCCGGCATCCCGAGCGACGAGCTGGCGCAGGCGCTCGAGCAGGCCTATGTGTCGCCGGTGCTGACCGCGCACCCCACCGAGGTGCAGCGCAAGAGCATCCTCGACGCCGAGCGCGCCATCGCCGAGCTGGTGGCGCAGCGCGACACGCTCGGCAGCGATGCCGAACGCGCCGCCAACGAGCGGCTGATCCGCGCGCGCATCACCCAGCTGTGGCAGACGCGCATGCTGCGCACCACACGGCTCACGGTGGCCGACGAGATCGACAACGCGCTCAGCTACTACCCGCGCACCTTCCTGCGCCAGATGCCGCGCCTGTATGCCGAGCTGGAGCGCGTGTTGCCCGGCCACGCGGTGCCAACGTTCCTGCGCATGGGACACTGGATCGGCGGCGATCGCGACGGCAATCCCAACGTCGATGCGCAGACGCTGCGCCTGGCGCTGGCGCGCCAGTGCGAGACCGCGCTGCGCCACTACCTGGTGGAGGTGCACGAGCTGGGTGCCGAGCTGTCGGTGTCGCTCACGCTGGCCTCGGCCACGCCCGAGCTGATCGCGCTGGCCGAGCGCTCGGGCGATGCCAACGACCATCGGATCGACGAGCCGTATCGCCGTGCGCTGGTGGGCGTGTACGCGCGCCTGGCCGCGACGCTGCACGAGCTGACCGGCACCGAGGCGCTGCGCCACGCGGTGGCGCCGAGCCAGCCGTATGCATCGCCGCACGAGCTGATGGCCGACCTGCGCACCATCGAAGAATCGCTGCGCAGCCACCACGCGCAGGCGTTGATCGAGCCGCGCCTGGCGCCGTTGATGCGGGCACTGCAGGTGTTCGGCTTCCACCTGGCCACCGTCGATCTGCGCCAGAGCTCCGACAAGCATGCCGCGGTGGTGGCCGAGCTGCTGCGCGTGGCCGAGGTGCAGCCCGACTACGAGGCGCTCGACGAGAGCGCGCGGCGCGAGGTGCTGCTGGCCTGCCTGCGCGAGCGCCGCACGCTGCGCGTGCGCGAGGCCGACTATTCGGCGCTGGCGCAAAGCGAGCTGGCGGTGTTCGAGGCGGCGCGCGAGGGCCGGCGCCGCTATGGCGAGTGGGCGATCCGCCACTGCATCGTGTCGCACACCGAGGAGGTGAGCGATCTGCTCGAGGTGCTGGTGCTGCAGAAGGAGGTCGGGCTGTGGCACGGCACGCTGGGCCGCGACGCGCGCTGCGACACCATCGTCGTGCCGCTGTTCGAGACCATCACCGACCTGCGGCGCGCCGCCGAGGTGATGCGTGAGTATTTCGCGCTGCCCGGCATCGCGGCGCTGCTCGCGGCCTCGGGCGGCGAGCAGGAGGTGATGCTCGGCTACAGCGACAGCAACAAGGACGGCGGCTTCTTCACCAGCAACTGGGAGCTGTACCGCAGCGAGATCGCACTGGTGGACCTGTTCGACGGGCTGCAGGCCAGCCAGCCACTGAAGCTGCGCTTGTTCCACGGGCGCGGCGGCACGGTAGGCCGCGGCGGCGGGCCGAGCTACGAGGCGATCCTGGCGCAGCCGCCGGGCACGGTGCGCGGGCAGCTGCGCCTGACCGAACAAGGCGAGATCATCGCGTCGAAGTACACCCACCCCGAGATCGGCGCGCGCAACCTCGAGACGCTGGTGGCCGCCACGCTCGAAGCGACGCTGCTGCACGCCACGCGCAACGCGCCGCGCGAGTTCCTCGACGCGGCGGCGGCGCTGAGCGAGGCGAGCTTTGCGGCCTATCGCAAGCTGGTGTACAGCAACGGCGAGTTCGCCGAGTACTTCTTCTCCGCCACGCCGATCCGCGAGATCGCCGACCTCCACATCGGCTCGCGCCCCGCCTCGCGCAAGCCGGGCCATGCGATCGAAGACCTGCGCGCGATCCCCTGGGGCTTCTCGTGGGGACAATGCCGCGTGGCGCTGCCGGGCTGGTGCGGCTTCGGCTCTGGCGTGGAGGCGTTTCTCGGCACCACGCCGGCCACGCGCGCCGCGCGGTTGAAGCTGCTGCAGCGCATGCATGCGCAGTGGCCGTTCCTGCGCGCGCTGCTGTCCAACCTGGACATGGTGCTGGCCAAGACCGACCTGCGCATCGCCGCGCGTTATGTCGAGCTGGTCGAGGATACGCGCCAGGGCAAGCGCATCTTCGCCGCCATCCGCGCCGAGTGGGAACGCACGCGCCACGCGCTGGCGCTGATCACCGGCGAGGCGCAGCCGCTGCAGAGCAATCCGGCGCTGGCGCGCTCGATCGCACACCGCTTTCCGTACCTGGACCCGTTGAACCACCTGCAGGTGGAGCTGATGCGCCGCCACCGCCGGCGCCGCCCGAGCGAACAGGCCGCCGAAGACCGCCTCAAGCGCGGCATCCTGCTGTCGATCAACGGCATCGCGGCCGGGCTGCGCAACACCGGATGAGTGGGGCGAGCCGCCCGAGCCCGGCCAAGCGTGCGCGACTTCAGCGCTGCGTCACGCGCACGCCGCGCTGCGCGGCGTCGCGCGCCTCGCGCCACTGGCGCTCGATGGTCGCGCAATCGTAGGCGCGCGGCGCCGCCACCGCATCGGTGCGCGGCGCTGCCACCGCATCGGCACGCGCCGCTTCAGGCTGCAGCCAACGCGCCAACGACTCGCAGGCCTGCGCCCGGTCGCGGCGCGACGTGTCGCTGCAGTGGCGTGCCACCGCGGCCAGCATCGCGGCATCGGCGGCACGCTCGAGCTCTTCGGCGCGCTGCCACGCCGCATGGCGCTGCATCGCCGGGGCACGATCGGGCGTGGCCTGCAGCACCCAGGCGGCCAGCCGTCCGCGGTGCGTGTCGAAGCGTGCCGCGCGCGCGGCACGTGCCAGCGCCTCGTCGACCACCGCCGGGTCGCGCGTGCTCAGTTCGAGCCAGGCGGCGGCGTTGTCGGGCTCCAGCGTGGCCCAGCGGCGCGGCGGCAGGCTGCTGCACACCGCCGACGACACCGGCCCGTCGCAAGCCCGCGCGGCGACCTGCGCCGACCACGCATCGGTGCTGGCCAACGCGAGCAGCGCCAGCGCATCGATCGCCGTGGCCACCGGCGGCAGCGCGGTCTTGGGTGCACCGCCCGGGCAATCGCTGCCCGCAGCGCACGGCGCCATCGTGTCGCCGCCGCCCTCGCGCGACCACAGCACACGCAACCACCAGGCGGCGGCCTGTGCCTGCGGCTCGCTGCGTGCCTTGAGCTCGTCGAATGCCGTGTGCAGGCCGAGCTGGCCCTGGCGCGCGACATGCGCCGCGCGACGGGTCGCGGCCTGGCCATCGTTGTCGGCACCGGCGTCGTTGAGGCCGCACACCTCGGGGCGCGCGCCGCGCTCGGCCGCTGCGGTGGGCGCTGCATCGGTGACTGCATGCTGCGGCACGAACACCGGCGCGGGCTCGTCGGCTTCTTCGGCGCCGCGCATCAGCGCGTCGAGCGGCGGCAGCGGGCCGTTCATCGCCAGCCGCACCGGCTCAGGCGGCGGCTGCGGCGTGCGGAACCACGGCACCACGGCCACCGCCCACAGCGCGATGGCCGTCAGCCACGCCAGGCGCAGCGACCAGTAGGTGATGTGAGGGCGTATCGACGCGAACTTCACGGGCCGGTTCTGCGGTGGTGGATCAGTGATCCTGTGAACCTAGCGCATCGCGCACGGCTGTCAATTGCCTGCGTGAAACAGAAAGCTGTTCGCCGTTGGTCAAACGCACGGCCCAACCCATCGGTTCCTCGGTGGAATCGGCGCGCTCCAGCGCACGCACCGCGCGCCGCGCCACCAGCGCGTTGCGGTGCACGCGGATGAAGTCGACGCCCAGGCGCTGCTCGAGGTCGCCGAGCGGTTCGTCGAGCACCCATTCGCCGTCGGCGGTGCGCAGGGTCACGTACTTCAGCTCGGCTTTCAGGTACAGCACCTCGGTGGCCGGGATGCGCAGCACACGGCCGCGGTCGCTCACCACCAGCATCGGCACCGCGGTGCCGTTGGCTGCACGCGGTTGCAGTCGTTGCGCCACGCGCAACAGCGCGGCCTGCAAGCGCTCGCGCCGCACCGGCTTGGTGAGGTAATCGGTGGCCTCGAGCTCGAAGGCGCGCAGCGCGTGCTCGCCGTGCGCGGTGACGAACACCACGGCCGGCGGCTTGGGTCGGTGCTGCAACTCGTCGGCCAGGTGCAGGCCATCGAGTCCCGGCATCGCGACGTCGAGCAGCACCACGTCGCAGGCGTTGTCGCGCAGCCACTGCAGTGCGCTGCGGCCATCGGCCGCCTCGCCGGCCACCACGCACCGCGGCTCGGTGCAGGCCTGCACCAGCGAGCGCAGCCGCGTGCGCGCGAACAGCTCGTCGTCGACGATCAGCACCGCCAGCGGCGCGCGATCGTTGACGGCCGGCGTGTGGATGCTCGGGTCCACGCTCACAGCGGCACCATCACGCGCGCGTGGAACTGGCCGTCGGAGCGCCAGGTTTCCAGCGACGCGCCAAAGTCGTGCAGCAGGCTCAGCCGCTCGCGCACGTTGGCCAGCGCGATGCCGGCGCCGGGTGTGCCCGGCGTGTCAGGCAGGCTGTTGCTGATCACCACGGTGGCGCTGCCGTGTCGCACCTTGGCGCGCACGCGCACGACGCCGCCGGAAACAGAGGTCTCGATGCCGTGGCGCACCGCGTTTTCAACCAGCGGCTGCAGCACCAGCGGCGGCACGCGCGCCTGCGACGTGGCCGGATCGACGTCCCAGCTCACGGCTAGACGCTCGCCGAAACGCACCTGCTCGATCGCCAGGTAACGTTGTGCGAGGTCGATCTCCTCGGCCAGCGTGACCGACGAGCCCACCTCGGCCAGCGCCACGCGGAACAGCTGCGACAGGTCCTCCAGCACGTTCTCTGCGCGCTCGGGGTCGATCTGCACCAGCGCCACCGCGGTGTTGAGCGCGTTGAACAGAAAGTGCGGGCGGATGCGCGACTGCAGTTCGGCCAGGCGTGCGCTCGCATCGGCCGGCTTGGCGATGCGCGCACGCTGGTCCAGCCACACCCACACCAGCGATGCGAACGCCACGCCGGCCAATGCGGCGGTGAACACCGGCCAGGCCTGCGGATCGGCCATGCCGAGCGGCAGCAGCAGCGACCAGCCGGCCACCGCCATGACGCCGCCCAGCGCCACCGCCACGCTGGCGCGCTGCCAAGGCGCCACGCGCGACAGCACGACCTTGAGTGCACACACGGTGGCCAGCCACAACAGGGTCGCCGCGAGCGCCGGAAAGGCGAGCACCGCCATCTGCGTCAACCACTGCAGCGCACCGCCCGAGGCGGCCAGTCCCCCGATGGCGACGCCGAGCTGCACGAACAGCACCACGCGCAGCACCAGCGTGGGCTGGCACAGGTCGTACAGCTCGGCCACACGCTGCACTTGGCGCGCGCGCTCGGCCAGCGGATCGTCGAAACGGCTGGTGTCGAACGCCGTATGCGAGCCACCCAGCTCGCCCGGCCGCGTGGTGGTCGGCCACACGCTGGTGGGACGGCTCATGTCCGGTCGGGTCGTGGCGGCTTCGCGGGTCGTCTGCACGGTGGGTGGCAAGGACAAGTGAGCCCAGGCTCACGAGGCTCGCGCCGATAATAGGCCCGAAGACGACAGCGCGAGCACCATGGCAGGCAACCCACTCGACAAGAAATCACAGGGCTGGTCGGCGCTGTTCTCCGAACCGATGGATGTGCTGGTGCAGCGCTACACCGCCAGCGTCGGCTTCGACCGGCGGCTGGCGCGCGCCGACATCGCCGGCAGCCTGGCGCACGCGCGCATGCTGGCGGCGCAGAAGGTGATCGCTGCGCAGGACCTGGCCGACATCGAGCGCGGGCTGGAGCAGGTTGGCGAGGAGATCGACTCGGGCCGCTTCGAATGGAAGCTCGAGCTGGAGGACGTGCACCTCAACATCGAGGCGCGGCTGACGCAGCTGGTCGGCGATGCGGGCAAGAGGCTGCACACCGGCCGCTCGCGCAACGACCAGGTGGCCACCGACATCCGCCTGTGGCTGCGCGGCGAGATCGATGCGATCGCGCCGCTGCTGGTGCAGCTGCAGAAAGCCCTGCTCGACGTGGCGGCGCAGCACACCGACACCGTGATGCCCGGATTCACGCACCTGCAGGTGGCGCAGCCGGTGAGCTTTGCGCACCACCTGCTGGCCTACGTGGAGATGTTCGCGCGCGATGCCGAGCGCCTGGCCGACGTGCGCAAGCGCACCAACCGGCTGCCGCTCGGCGCCGCCGCGCTGGCCGGCACCAGCTACCCGCTCGATCGCGACGCGGTGGCGCGCGAGCTGGGCTTCGAGGCGTTGAGCGAGAACAGCCTCGACGCGGTGAGCGACCGCGACTTCGCGATCGAGTTCGCCGCATTCGCGTCGATCGCGATGGTGCACGTGTCGCGCCTGGCCGAGGAGATCGTGCTGTGGATGAGCCAGAACTTCGGCTTCATCGACCTGGCCGACCGCTATTGCACCGGCTCGTCGATCATGCCGCAGAAGCGCAACCCCGACGTGGCCGAGCTCGCGCGCGGCAAGAGCGGCCGCGTGATCGGCCACCTGATGGGCCTGCTCACGCTGATGAAGGGCCAGCCGCTCACCTACAACAAGGACAACCAGGAAGACAAGGAGCCGCTGTTCGACACGGTCGACACGCTGGCGGCCACGCTGCGCATCATGGCCGAGATGGTGGGCGGCATCCGGGTGAAGCCCGACGCGATGCGCGCCGCTGCGCTCAAGGGCTACGCCACCGCCACCGATCTGGCCGACCACCTGGTGAAAGAAGGTGTGCCGTTCCGCGATGCGCACGAGGTCGTGGCGCACGCGGTCAAGCTCGCGCTTGCGCGCGGCGTCGACCTCGCCGAGCTGCCGCTGGCCGAGCTGCGTGCGCTGCACCCGTCGATCGGTGACGATGCGCGCGACGCACTGACGCTGGAAGGCTCGCTCAACTCGCGCGCCGTGCGCGGCGGCACCGCACCGGCACAGGTGCGCGCGCAGATCGAGCGGCACCGCCGGCGCCTGGGCTGAAAGCGCCGCCGGCCGCGCGTGATCCGAATGCGCGGCAGCCTCGTACAAGGGGCTCGGCGCCACGATGGGCGCCCGGAAAGGACCCGTCATGCCCGCGCGACAGGTGCTGGTGGTCGCCGCGACGTGTGCCTTGCCGCTCGCCGCGCCGGCGTGGGGCACCGGCGCCGAAACGCCGGCGGCGAGCGAAGCCGGCTGGACGTTTCGGGTGCTGCTCGACGGCAAACCGATCGGTGAGCACCGGTTCCGCGCCGGCGCGCCCGACGTTGCCGGCGAGCGCACGATGGTCAGCGAGGCCAGCTTCGCCGTGCGCTTGCTCGGCATCACGGTCTACCGCTACCAGCACCGAGCGGTCGAACGCTGGCGCGGTGATTGCCTGGTGGCCTTGTCGGCCGACACCGACGACAACGGCCAGCGCATGCGGGTGAGCGCGCTTGCGCAAGGCAGCGCCTTCGAGGTGAGCCTTCCCGCAGCGCAGAGCGCGAGCGGCTGCGTGATGAGCTTTGCCTACTGGCACCCCGCGTTGCGCGCGCAGCAGCGCCTGCTCAACGCCCAGACCGGCCGCATCGAGCCGGTGCGCATCGCCTCGCTCGGCGAAGCCTCGCTCGAGGTGGGCACACGCCGCGTCAACGCGTCGGGCTGGCGCATCAGCGGCCCGGCCCGACCGATCGATGTGTGGTACTCGCCTCAGGGCGACTGGGTCGGCCTGGACACCCGCGTCGACGGCGGCCGCACGCTGAGCTACCGCCGTTTCTGAACCCAAGGACCGCCCATGCCGCGCCGCTTCGCCCTCGCCTATGTCACCACGTTCATCGGCTTCCTGGCGCTCGACGCCGTCTGGCTGAGCACGATGTACACGCGGCTGTACCGGCCGGCCATCGGCCACCTGCTGCGCGACGGTTTCGCGTGGCCGCCGGCGGCGGCGTTCTACCTGCTGTACATCCTCGGTCTTGTCGTGTTCGCGGTACTTCCCGGTGTCGCGCACGGGCGCGCCGCGCTGGCCGCCGCACGCGGCGCCTTGTTCGGCCTGGTCACCTACGCCACCTACGACCTCACCAACCAGGCCACGCTGCGCGACTGGCCGTGGAGCGTGACGATCGCCGACCTGTGCTGGGGCGCGCTGGCCAGCGCGCTGGCGGCGGGCGCGGCCTGCCGTGTCACCGCGGCGTGGAGCGCGCGGGGCGCGTGACGCGTCAGATGCCCACCAGCGCGCCGACCCAGCGCGCGATGGTGCCGTCGAACACCAGCCGGCCCTGCACCGACGCCAGGCAGATGCACTCGCCGCCAGCTTCGAGCACCGGCTGGTGGTGCACATCGCCGTCGGCCGCGTCGAAGTCGCCCGCACCGAAACGCGCGCGCCCGTCGTGAAACGATCCGCACATCACATGGGTCAACTCCAGTCCGGTGTGCGTGTGGTTCGCCAGCGCCTTGCCGGCACCGATGCGCAGCAGGAACACGTTGGCGTCGGGCGCGTGCGGCACGGTGACGCGGCTCCAACGCATGCCCGGCCCCATCCAGTGCCAGCGCGACACCGCGCAGTGCGCCATGCTGCGCGGCCAGGCCACGCCGGGCGGCAGGCCCGGGCGCGGCTGCGCCGGCGCAGCGACGGGTGCTGCCGGCGCTGTCTTGCCATCGATGGCCGCCAGCGTCCGGGTCAGCGCGTCGGACGCCATCAACGCGGGCTCGATCGACTCGAGCATCGCGCCGCCCACACCTTCGAACATCCGCGTGTTGGCACGACAGCGCGCGCAGCCCTCCAGGTGGGCCGCCAGCACGATGGCGTCGCCCGGACCCAAGGTGCCCGCGGCGGCCGCGAGCAACAACTCGTCATTGGGGTGGTGCTGAATCATGGCTCGGTCCCGTCCAACAGGCGGCGCAGGTGGTTCACGGCCAGACGGATGCGCGATTTGACCGTGCCCAGCGGCACGTTGAGGTCCTGCGCGATGCGCGCGTGCGATTGCTCGTCGTAGAACGACAGCCACAGCACCTGCAGTTGCTCCGGCGCCAGCTGCTGCAGCGCCCGGCGCACCGCCGCCTCGCGCCGCGCCGCGCCGAGCTGCTCGTCCAGCGGGGCCGCGTCGTGCACCATCTGCGCCAGCACGTCAGCGTCGTCGTCGATCGATTCGACACCCATGTCGGCCGTGCCGCGGTCGTGCTGCCGGCGCAGGTGGTCGACGCGCAGGTTGCGCGCGATCGTGAAGATCCAGGTCGACAGCTGGGCGCGTTCGGGGTCGAACGACGCCGCCTTGCGCCACACGTTGACCATGGTCTCCTGCGCCAGCTCTTCGGCGCGTTCCACCGGCAGCCCGCTGCGCACCAGGTAGGCCTTGACGCGCGGCGCGAAATGCTTGAACAGCACCGCGAACGCGCTGCGATCGCCCGTCAGGGCCACCGCCCTGGCCAGTTCGATCAACTCGTCGCCCGTCGGCATCTGTGTCCAACCCCGTTGCGCTGACACCAGCGACAGGCTCGCCAGCCGCGCGCCGGGCGAGCCAGAACGCGCCGACGCCAGCGATCGCATGGGGTTCATCGCCCTTGTACGCCACGCGGCGCCGATTGGATCACACACCCGCAAGTGATCCGTTGGGGGATGCGGTTCGTACAAGCGGCCTGGGGCATGGAGCTCCATGCAACGGGAGGCGGCGTGGCGGTATCGAATCTGGCCCTTGAATGGACCGAAAGAGGCGTCGTGCCCGATGCGGTGGTGCGCGCCGGCATCCGCCGCCTGTTGCGCCAGCGGCTCGACGAGATCGGCGCAGGCGACGCCGCGCGCGCCGCCGAGCAGGCCGATGCATTCAGCGCCACGCTGCGCAAGGCGCCGATCGCGCTGCTCACGGACAAGGCCAACGAACAGCACTACGAGCTTCCGCCCGCCTTCTTCGGCGCGGTGCTCGGCCGCCACCGCAAATACAGCAGCGGCTGGTGGCCCGACGGCGTGCACGACCTCGACGGCGCAGAGGCCGCCGCGCTGCAGGCCACCTGCGAGCGCGCCGAACTGCGCGACGGCCAGCGTGTGCTGGAACTGGGTTGCGGCTGGGGCTCGTTGAGCCTGTGGATGGCCGAGCGTTTTCCGCACAGCCGCTTCACCAGCGTATCGAACTCGCACGCGCAGCGCGCCTTCATCCAGGCCGAGGCGATGAAGCGCGGACTGTCCAACCTGCAGGTGATCACCTGCGACGTCAACGCCTTCACCACCGATGAGCGCTTTCACCTCGTGGTGTCGGTGGAGATGTTCGAGCACCTGCGCAACTGGCCCGAGGCGCTGCGCCGGGTGCGCGGCTGGCTGCAGCCGCAGGGACGCTTCTTCATGCACGTGTTCGTTCATCGCAGCACCCCGTACGCCTTCGAGCCGCGCGACGACAGCGACTGGATGAGCCGCCACTTCTTCTCCGGCGGCATGATGCCGAGCGACGACCTGGCGCTGCGCTGCCAGGACGACCTGCGCGTGCTGCGCCTATGGCGCTGGGACGGCACGCACTACGCGCGCACCGCCGAGGCCTGGCTCGACAACATGGATCGGCGCCGCGCCACGGTGTGGCGTACGTTGCAGCAGGCCTACGGCCCCGAACACGCCGGCCTGTGGTGGGTGCGCTGGCGCCTGTTCTTCATGTCGTGCGCCGAGCTGTTCGCGTACGACCGGGGCCAGCAGTGGTGGGTGGCGCACTACCTGTTCGAACCTCGCACATGACCGCGCTGGGTGCACACGCGCTCACGCCGCGCCGCGCCCGCGTGCTCGGCCTGGCGGCGACGTTCGTGGCGTTCGAGCTGGCGTGGTTCGCCTGCGTGCTGGGCGCTGCGCGCGGCTGGCCGTGGGCCGGTGTGGCGGTGGCACTGGGCGTGGTGGCGCTGTTCGTGGCGCTCGGCAGCCGGCCCGCGGTTGATGCGGCGCTGGTCGCCGCTGCCGTGGTGACGGGCTTCATCTGGGACAGCACGATGGCGCAGCTCGGCTGGATCGAGTATGCGCAGCCCGGGCCGCTGCCGGGCCTCGCGCCGGTGTGGATCCTGGCGCTGTGGGCACTGTTCGCGATCGCGCTGCGCGAGCCGCTGCGTTGGCTGCACACGCGGCTGCCGCTGGCGGCGCTGTTCGGAGCGCTCGGCGGGCCGCTGTCGTATGCCGCGGCCGAGCGCCTGGGTGCCTTGAGGCTCGCGGAGCCGCAAGGCGCTGTCGTGGCGCTGGCTCTTGGCTGGGCCGCGATCGTGCCGCTGTTGCTGGTGCTGGCGCGGCGCTGGGACGCGCGCGCCGCCGTGTCCGGGGGCGCACGATGAACGACGTTGGCGCGCTCTTGCTCGTGGCCATGCCGGGGCTTGCGGTGGCCTGCGTGCTGGCCGTGCTCGTGTGGATGGCCAGCGTGGCGCTGCACGACGTGAGCATCGTCGACAGCTTGTGGTCGCTGCTGGTGCTGGCGCCCGCATGCGTGGCGCTGCTGGTGCTGCCGCAGGCCGGCCCGCGTGCCACCGCGACGCTGCTGCTCGCGGGCCTGTGGGCCGTGCGGCTCGCGGCCTACATCACCTGGCGCCACTGGGGCCACGACGAGGACCACCGCTACCGCGAGATCCGCGCGCGCAACGAGCCACACTTCGCCTGGAAGAGCCTGTACCTGGTGTTCGGGCTGCAGGCGCTGCTCGGCTGGGTGGTGTCGCTGCCGCTGGTGGCCGCCGTGGCCGGCGACGCGCCGTGGGGCTGGCTCGACGCGCTGGGCATCGTGCTGTTCGTGTCGGGCTTCGTGATCGAGGCGCTGGCCGATGGCCAATTGGCGCGCTTCAAGGCCGACCCGTCGAACCGCGGACGCGTGCTGGCGCGCGGCCTGTGGCGCTATTCGCGCCACCCCAACTACTTTGGCGAGTTCTGCGTCTGGTGGGGACTGTGGCTGCTGGCGCTGTCGGCAGGCGCCTGGTGGACCGTGGTGTCGCCGCTGCTGATGACGGCGCTGCTGCTGCGCGTGTCGGGCGTCACGCTGCTGGAGAAGGACATCGGCCAACGCCGCCCGGCGTACCGCCAGTACGTTGCCCGCACCAACGCCTTCTTTCCCTGGAGGCCGCGCGCATGAGGCCGATCGTCGCCGCGCGCGTGCGCCGCAGCGTGGCCGCCTGGTTCGATGCGCACGCGGCCGATCCGGGCGCGCCGGACGACGACCGCATCGACCTGATGCGGCTGCTGCCGTTCATCGCCATCCACCTGGGCTGCCTGGCCGTGTGGTGGGTGGGCGTCAGCGCGACAGCGGTCGCCGTGGCCGTGGCGCTGTACGCACTGCGCATGTTCGCGATCACGGCGTTCTACCACCGCTACTTCTCGCACAACGCGTTTCGCACCGGCCGCGTGGCGCAGTTCGTGTTCGCGCTGCTCGGCGCGTCGGCGGCACAGCGCGGCCCGTTGTGGTGGGCGTCGCACCACCGCCACCACCACGTGCATGCCGACGAGCACGAAGACAGCCACTCGGCGTTGCGCCACGGCCTGTGGCGCAGCCACGTGGGCTGGTTCATGTCGCGCGCCAACTTCGCGCCGCGCGGCGCGCTGGTCACCGCGCTGGCGCGTTATCCCGAGCTGCGCTTCCTCGACCGCTGGGACGTGCTGGTGCCGCTGCTGCTGTGTGCGCTCTTGTATGCGGCCGGCGAGGCGGCTGCGGCGCTGGCACCCGGCTCGGGCACCAGCGGCGCGCAGCTGCTGGTGTGGGGCTTCTGCATCTCGACGGTGGCGCTGTACCACGCCACGTTCAGCATCAACTCGCTGGCCCATCGCTACGGCGCGCGCCGCTACGCCACGCGCGACGCGTCGCGCAACAACCTGTGGCTGGCGCTGCTCACGTTCGGCGAGGGCTGGCACAACAACCACCACCACTACCCGGCCGCTGCGCGCCAGGGCTTCTACTGGTGGGAGATCGATCTCACCTACTACGGCCTGAAGCTGCTGCAGTGCGTGGGCATCGTCTGGGACGTGCGCGAGGTGCCGGCGGCCGCGCGCGACGCGCACCCGCGCGCATTGAAAGCACAAGCATGAAGATCGCGATCGTCGGCACCGGCATCGCCGGCAACGTGGTGGCGCACCAGCTGCACCGCGCGCACGACATCACCGTGTACGAGGCCGGCGACCACGTCGGCGGCCACACGCACACGCACCGCATCGAGCTCGACGGCGAGGTGCAGCACGTCGACACCGGGTTCATCGTCTTCAACGACCGCACCTACCCGCACTTCAGCGGCCTGCTGGAGGAGCTGGGCGTGGGCTGGCGCGACAGCTCGATGAGCTTCTCGGTGCGCAACGAGCGCAGCGGGCTGGAGTACAACGGCACCTCGCTGAACAGCCTGTTTGCGCAGCGTCGCAACCTGGTGCGGCCGTCATTCCTGCGCATGGTGAGCGACATCGTGCGCTTCAACCGCGAGGCGCCACGCCTGCTCGACACAGACGGGGGCGAGCTCGCGCTGGGCGAATACCTCACCGAGCACCGCTACTCGCGCCAGTTCCTCGACGACTACCTGGTCCCGATGGGCGCGGCGATCTGGTCGACCGACCCGCAGCGCATGCTCGGGTTTCCGGCGCGTTTCTTCGTGCGCTTCCTGCACAACCACGGCATGCTGACCGTGAACGACCGGCCCACTTGGCGCACGATCGCCGGCGGCTCGGCGCGTTATGTTGAGCGGCTGGTGGCGCCCTGGCGCCACCGCATCCGCCTGCAGTGCGCGGTGACGCAGGTGCGGCGTCTCAACGACGGGGTGTGGGTCCGAGCGCACGGTGCACCGACCGAACGCTACGACCACGTGTTCTTCGCCTGCCACGCCGACGAGGCCTTGCGCATGCTCGCCGACCCGTCGCCGGCGGAACGCGAGATCTTGGGTGCGCTGCCATTCCAGCGCAACGAGGCTGTGCTGCACACCGACAGCACGCTGCTGCCGCGGCGCCGCCTGGCCTGGGCGGCGTGGAACTACCACGTGCTTCCCGAGCGCGGACAGCGTGTCGCGCTGACCTACAACATGAACATCCTGCAAGGCCTGCAGTCGCGCCACACCTTCTGCGTGACGCTGAATCGCAGCGAGTCGATCGACCCGCGGCGCGTGCTGCGACGCCTGAGCTACGACCACCCACTGTTCACGCCGGCGGGTGTCGCGGCGCAGCGGCGCCACCCGGAGATCAGCGGCGTGCGCCGCACGCACTACTGCGGCGCCTATTGGCGCTACGGGTTCCACGAGGACGGTGTGGTCAGCGCGCTGGCGGCGGTGCGACGTTTCGAACAAGGGGCTCAAGATGCACAGCGCGATCTACCGCGGGTGGCTTGAGCACCGGCGTCTGGCGCCACGGCGCCACGACTTCCGCTACCCGCTGTTCATGGTGTACCTCGACCTGGCCGAACTCGACCGCGTGTTCGCCGGCCGCTGGCTGTGGTCGACGAGGCGGCCGGCGCTGGCGCGCTTTGACCGGCGCGACCACTTCGGCGACCCCGCCGTGCCGCTCGACGACGCGGTGCGAGACCTGGTCGCCGAGCGCAGCGGGCTGCGGCCGCTCGGACCGATCCGCCTGCTGACGCACCTGCGTTATCTCGGCCATGTGTTCAATCCGGTCAGCTTCTACTACTGCTTCGACGCCAGCGACCGCCGCGTCGAGACGATCGTCGCCGAGGTCACCAACACGCCGTGGGGCGAGCGCCATTGCTACGTGCTGAACGCCGGCGCGCCGGGCGAAAGCGGCGCGCGCTGGATGCATGCGCGCAGCACCAAGGCGATGCACGTGTCGCCGTTCCATCCGATGGCGCTCGAGTACCACTGGGGCTTTCGCACGCCGGATGAGCGCCTGGCGGTGCGCATGGCGCTGACGCAGCGCAGCGCGTCGCCCGCACCGGGCGGCGTCGCGCAGCGGGTGTTCGATGCCACGCTGGTGTTGCAGCGCTCGCCGATCACTGCGGCGACGCTGGCGGCAACGCTGCTGCGCTTCCCGCTGATGACGCTGCAGGTCGTGGCGGCGATCCACTGGCAGGCGCTGCGCCTGTGGCTCAAGCGCGTGCCGGTGCACGCCCATCCGGCCGGGCGCGCGCCGGCCGATCCCGATGCCTTCCCGAGGACCCACCGATGAGCAAGACCCTCCCCGCCACGATCGACCACCCGCGCGGCCTGTGGTCGCTGTCGAGCGCGATGCCGCGCGCGATGGCCCCCGCGCTGGCCGGCCTGCTGCGGCGTGGCGCCGAGCGACTGCTGCGTGCGCAACTGCAGCGCCTGGAGCACGGCGTGCTGACGCTCGTGGACGGCGACCTGCACGAGGCCTTTGGCCGCCACACCGAGCGCTGCGCGCTGTCGGCCACGCTGCAGGTGCGCGATGCGCGCTTCTACGCCGAGACCGCATTCGGCGGATCGGTCGGCGCCGGCGAGTCGTACATGGCCGGCGACTGGTGGTGCGACGACCTGACCGCGCTGGTGCGCATCCTGCTGCACAACCGCGCGGTGATCGACGGCGTCGACGGCGGCCTGGCCAAGCTCGCCGAGCCGGTGCGCAGGCTGCTGCACGCGGCGGCGCGCAACACGCGCCAAGGCAGCCGGCGCAACATCGGCGCGCACTACGACGTGGGCAACGACTTCTTCGCGCTCTTCCTGGACCCCACGATGATGTACTCGAGCGCGCTGTTCGAGCGCGCCGACATGACGCTGGAGCAGGCGTCGATCGCCAAGCTGGAGCGCATCTGCCGCAAGCTCGCGCTGCAACCGGGTGACCGCGTGCTCGAGATCGGCACCGGCTGGGGCGGCTTCGCGTTGCACGCGGCGCGCCATTACGGCTGCCACGTCACCACCACCACGATCTCGCACGAGCAGCATGCGTGGGCGCGCGAGCGCATCGATGCGGAAGGGCTGGGCGAGCGCATCACGCTGCTGGCCGACGACTACCGCGACCTCACGGGCCGCTACGACAAGCTGGTGTCGATCGAGATGATCGAAGCCGTCGGGCACCAGTACTTCGACACCTTCTTCCGCCGCTGCAGCGACCGGCTCGAGCCGGGTGGCACGATGCTGCTGCAGGCCATCACGATCGCCGACCAGCAGTACGAAGCGGCGCGCGACTCGGTCGACTTCATCAAGCGCCACATCTTTCCGGGCTGCTGCATCCCGTCGATCGCCGCGCTCAGCGCGTCGGTGGCGCGCGCATCGCAGTTGCGCATCGTCGGCCTGGAAGACATCGGCGCGCATTACGCCACCACGCTGGCGCAGTGGCGTGCCAACCTGCTGCGCAACGCCGATCGCGCGCGTGCGTTGGGCTACCCCGACGCGTTCCTGCGCATGTGGGAGTTCTACTTCAGCTACTGCGAGGGCGGCTTTGCCGAAGGCGCGCTCGGCGATGTGCAGATCGTGTTGACCCGCGCGCACGGCTGAGGGCCGCGCGGCGCACTCATGAGCCTGCTGAGGCCGGCTTGGCCGGATCGGCCGGTTCGCCGCGATCGAGCACGATCAGCCAGCGCCCATCGGGCTCACGCCGCCACACCGAGCGGAAGCGCGACACCACCTTGCCGTCGGGCGCGCGCACTGGCCCGGTGGACGTGGCGAGTGTGCCGTCGCCGATCACCACCACCTCGTCGGGCTCCCACGAGAACGGCGCCTGTGGGCCTTCGTAGAAGCGCTTCCAAGCCTCGACCACCGCGGCCTTGCCGCGCAGCAGCTTGTTGGTGCCCGACCAGAACACGGTGTGCGGCGACAGGTGGCGTTCGAACGCTGCCAGATCGCGCTGCGCCATCGTGCGCGCGAACGCGACCTCGGTGTTCCACACCTCGCGCTGCAGCGCGTCGAGATCCACAGGAGCCTGAGCGGACGACGTCATCGCAGGGACCGCAAGTGCGGCGGCGGGCAACACGGCGCGGCGTTTCATGGCCGCGCCAGTGTAAGTCGGGGTGTCAGTTTTCGATGCGGATGCGTGTGGCCTCGAGCAGCGTGCCATCGGCCGAAGGCTGCCCGAACACGCGCACGCGACGGCCAACGGCCAACGAAGCCGCGCTGCCGTTCTCGAACACGATGTCGCTGCGCGCAAAGCTGACGCGGTCGCGCCGGCCGTTGAAGTCGAACGTACGCGCCACCGGATCCAGCGCGGCGATGATGCCGACCATCTGCAGCTCGTTGCGCCCCAGCACCCTGACGTCGGTGGCGATCAGCACGCCGCCCTGGGCCTGTCCCTCGACCTTGACGTGCTGGCCCAACGCCAAGGGTCCGTTCTGAACGTTCGCGCCCGAGGCATTCACGGTCCACGGCCCGACCTGGAAGTTGGACGTCGACACCAACGACGTGATCAGGCCGTTGGTCTTCACGTCCATGTTGTCGGGCGGCATCCACTGTCCGCGCGAGATCGCAGTGACCACCCAGCGACCCTGCAGATCGGGAGCGCTGTTCACCCACACGCGCAGGAACGCGCCCTCGGCCAGCAGATCGCGGCCGCTCACGCCGAGCACATAGGCGAACGTCTGGCTGCCGATGCGGAACGTGCGCGCCTGCGTGTCGAGCGCGGTGATGGCGGCGCGGAACTTGAACACCGTGGCGTTCGGGCGCGGTTCCACGCGGGTGGCCAACACCTCGCCCGGCGTGGCGCCGGCCAGGCCGTGCACCTCGACCCGGGTGCCGGCCGCGATTCCCGCCGCCCCGCCTGCGAACGCGCCGTCGAACACCGTCGCGCTATTGAAGCGCACCGGCAGGCCGTTGACCGTGAGGGTGTCGGCCGTCACCGCGTCGACGCGGCCGATGCGCTCGCTGCTGATGCGCACGCGGCTCGCGGTGGCCGCGCCGTTGCGCACGGCGTCGCTGTCCACCTCCACGACGGTACCCAGGCCCAGCTCGCTTCGGTCGCGCCCGGCACCGGTGTCGTCTTCGAAGCGCGCCAGCGCGTCGTCGTAGATCACGTCGTTGACGATGATCGAGCCGAAGCCGGTGACCGGGCCCGACGCGAACGCGCCGGTGCCCCCGGTCCCCACGCCGCCGCCACAGGCCGCCAGCGCGCCGATGCAGGCCAACCCGATGATCCACAGGCGCCGGATCCAGCTGGCGCGAGCTGCTTCGTTGCGCTTCACTGCCGTTTCCTCGTCTTGCGCGGCGCCGGGGCCGGCGTCGCGGCCGCTGCTTGGGCATCGAACGTGTACAGGCCCACGCGAAGACGATGCCGGGCGGTGTCGGCGGGGCTGTCACGCTCCACCTTCTGCTCCAGCACCGGTACCAACGTGGCAAGCAGTGTCTTCCACAGCGGACCGATCTGCGCCCACACCTCCTGCACGGACGCCTCGGTGAGCCCGTCGGCAAACACCGCCTGCTCGTAGTGGCGGCTGCCGTCGGTGAGCACGTTGGTCACTGCGCCGGCCAGGTGATCGCCGACGTTGTCGCCAAGGAACTGCAGCATGCGCACGCGGTCTTCGCTGGGCACGAACGCATCGCGCACCAGCTCCACGGTGTCGCTGTCGACGTGGTGCACCGCCAGCTTCAGGCGCAACAGCTCGTCGAGCAGGCTGCGCGGGTGCACGTCGCGCGTGATCGCCTGGGCCAGCGATTCGAAGCTCGGCGCGCGGCCTTGCCGCGGCAGCACGCGCGGCTCGCCGTGGCGATCGCGATAGCGCCCGTCGCTGACCCAATGCGCGAACAGCTCGCTGGTCACCGAGCGGCGCGGCAACTCCTGCGCCGCCCGGGCGTCGCGGATCACCGCCAGCAGGCGCGACACCTCGCGCCGGTTGATGCCGGTGCTGGTGCTGATGCGGCTGACCTTGCGGTGCGGCAGCAGATCGGGGTGTGCTGCGTCGGCGGCGCCGACGAAGGCACGGCGCACCAGCTCTTCGACCGGCGCGTACGGCAGTCCGCGCTGCACCGCCAGCTCCGCCAGCGGCTCGAGCACCTGCCGCAGCGCCGCCAGCAAGGCTTCCTGCTCGTTCATCTCGCCTGACGCGGCGGCTTCGGTCATGTGAACACGGTTGACGGGTGCGGGGCCGGCACAAGCCACCCTGCACAGCTGCGGCAAAGGGTTGGGTTGGCGCAAGTATGGGTCATGTGCACATGCGAGCGCCAACGGTGGCCAGCTTGCCACCGGGTCCAGGGGATCGACGCCCTGCAACAGAATGACACCCCATGCCCCCACCGGCCCCACGGCGCTGGATCGCCCACCTCGACATGGACGCGTTCTACGCGTCCGTCGAGTTGTTGCGCTACCCCGAGCTGGCCGGACAGCCGGTGGTCATCGGCGGCGGGCGGCGCCACGAGCCGCGGCAACGCGACGACGGCACGCGCGAGTTCGCGACGCTGGCCACCTACAAGGGCCGCGGCGTGATCACCACCGCCACCTACCCGGCGCGCGACTACGGCGTGCGCTCGGGCATGGGCTTGATGAAGGCAGCGCAGCTGGCGCCTCAGGCCGTGCTGCTGCCGGTGGACCATGACGAATACAAGCGCTACTCGCGCCGCTTCAAGGCCGCGGTGGCCGAGGTGGCGCCGCACATCGAAGACCGCGGCATCGACGAGATCTACATCGACCTCACCGAGCTGCCCGGCGCGCAGGACTCGCTCGGCCACGACCCGTTCGGCGGCGTGCGCGCGATCGCGCTGGAGATCAAGAACAACGTGCGCCGCGCCACCGGCCTGAGCTGCTCGATCGGCCTGACGCCGAACAAGCTGCTGTCGAAGATCGCCTCCGACCTGGACAAGCCCGACGGCCTGACGATCGTCACGCACGACGACATACCGAGGCAGATCTGGCCGCTGCCGGTGCGGCGCATCAACGGCATCGGCCCGAAGGCGGCGGTCAAGCTGGCGCAACTCGGCATCACGCGCATCGGCGAGTTGGCCGAGCGCGATATGGCCTTCTTGATCGAGCGCTTCGGCCGCAGCTACGGGGCGTGGCTGCATGCCGCGTCGCACGGCATCGACGACCGGCCGATAGTCACGCTGAGCGAGCCGGTGTCGATGAGCCGCGAGACCACGTTCGACCGCGACCTGCACGCCAAGACCGACCGCGCCGTGCTGTCGCGCGTGTTCACCGAGCTGGCCGAACAGGTGGCGCACGACCTGCAGCGCTCGGGCTACGCGGGCCGCACCATCGGCATCAAGCTGCGCTTTGACGACTTCAAGACCGTCACGCGCGACCTCACGCTGCCGCACCCAGTGAACGACCTGGCCGGTATCCGCCGTGCCGCCGGTCAATGCCTGAAGCGCGTGGACCTCACGCGGCGCATCCGCCTGCTGGGCGTGCGCGCCGGCACGCTGGTGCGCGCGCGCGATCTGCCGGCGGCGCCGACGCTCGAGCCCGAAGCCGAACGCGAGCTGTTCGCCGGCGACTAGGGCCAGCGGCCCCAGTCAGGCCGAGGTCGGCAGGCGCCACAACCACACCGCCACCGCGGTGCACAGCAGCGCCGGCAGCCACGCCAGAGGCGTGGGCATGGCAAACGCGGCCCACAGCGAGGCCGCCGCCATCATCACGGTGGCGATCTGCTTGGCGCGCAGCGGCACCGCGCGGCGCGCCCGCCAATCGCGCACCATCGGTCCGAAGCGCGGGTGCTCCAGCAGCCAACGCTCGCAGCGCTCGCTGCCGCGCGAGAAACAGAACGCCGCCAGCAGCACGAACGGCGTGGTCGGCAGCAGGGGCACAAAGACGCCCACCACGCCGGTGATCAGCGCCAGCGCGCCGGCAGCGGCCCACAACAAACGCTGCCAGCGCGGCCGTCGAGGCAGCGGCGGGAAGGCTTCATCCATTCGCCCCGATGGTATCGGCGAGCGCGGCCGGCCGCCTTGGAGGCGCCTGCGGCAGCGCAAGGCTCGGGCGCGCCGCGCCGGTAGCATTCGACCCCGGAGGAGAACCCACAATGCCCGTCATCACCAACATCGAAGACCTGCGCGTGCTGGCCCAGAAGCGCGTGCCGCGCATGTTCTACGACTACGCAGACTCGGGCTCGTGGACCGAGAGCACCTACCGCGCCAACGAGAGCGACTTCGCGCGCATCAAGCTGCGCCAGCGCGTGGCGGTGAACATGGAGAACCGCTCCACCGCCACCACGATGGTGGGTCAGCCGGTGGCGATGCCCGTGGCGATCGCGCCGGTGGGCCTCACCGGCATGCAACACGCCGACGGCGAGATCCATGCGGCACGGGCGGCGCAGAAGTTCGGCATCCCGTTCACGCTGTCGACGATGAGCATCTGCTCGATCGAGGACATCGCCGAGGCCACGGGAGCGCCGTTCTGGTTCCAGCTCTACATGATGCGCGACCGCAGCGCGATGGAGCAGATGATCGAGCGGACCAAGGTCGCGCGCTGCAACGCGCTGGTGCTGACGCTCGACCTGCAGGTGATCGGGCAACGCCACAAGGACCTGAAGAACGGACTCACCGCACCGCCCAAGCCCACGCTGCGCAACATCGTCAACCTGCTGGGCAAACCGCGCTGGTGTCTGGGCATGGCGCGCACGCGGCGCCGCACGTTCCGCAACCTGGTGGGCCACGTGAAGGGCGTGAGCGACATGAGCTCGCTGGCCGCATGGACCAACGAACAATTCGATCCGCGCCTGTCGTGGGCCGACGTTGAATGGGTCAAGCAGCGCTGGGGCGGCAAGCTCATCCTCAAGGGCATCATGGAGGTCGAGGACGCACGCCGCGCGGTCGACGCGGGCGCCGACGCCATCGTCGTCAGCAACCACGGTGGGCGCCAGCTCGACGGTGCGCCCAGCAGCATCGAGGCGCTGCCCGAGATCGTGGCGGCGGTCGGCACCCGGACCGAGGTCTGGATGGACGGCGGCATCCGCAGCGGACAGGACGTGCTGAAGGCTTGGGCACTCGGTGCGCGCGGCACCATGATCGGCCGCGCGATGGTCTACGGGCTGGGCGCGATGGGCGAGGCCGGCGTCACCAAGGCGCTGCAGATCATCCACAAGGAGCTCGACGTGACGATGGCCTTCTGCGGCCACACCCAGCTGCAGCAGGTCAACCGCGACATCCTGCGTTCCGGCACGTTCCCGACCTGAGCGCCTGGTGTGGGCGCTTGCCCATCTTGGGCTGTGGAACGTTTGTGGTTGATTTCCCACCCGCGGCCGGCCTAGCATGGCTGCAACACGCCGGCAGCTCGACCGGCCCGCGGAGACAACCTTGGAAGCCACGCTGGCGCCCACCCTGCTGGACAGCATCTCGGCCTGCTGTCGCCAATCCGGCATGGCCGAATCCACCTTCGGGCGCCGCGCCGTCAACGACGGCAAGCTGGTGTCGCGGCTGCGCGAGGGGGCGCGCATCACGCCGGAGACGCTGCAGCGCGTCAACGACTTCCTGCGCGCACAGGGCGTCGAGGTCGACCCGCGCCCACCGATCGAGCTGATGCCGCTGGTCCGGGCCACCGACCGGCCGCACCGCGCCAACGGTGAGACCGCCGCCGCGGCCGGCGGCACCGTGGCCACGTCCACCGCGCCGCCGGAGCGCAACTTCCGCTTCTTTGACAACCGCCAGAAGTACCTGTTGTTCGTGCACACCTGCAGCGAGAAGGACGTGGTCGCGCGTCGCGTCGGCCTGGAGCTGCAGCACATCCACCCCAAGCCGCCGGCGATCCGGCTGTTCGATGCCGGCATGGGCGACGGCACCGTGCTGACCCACGTGATGCGCGAGATGCACCGGCGCTTCCAGACCATGCCGTTCTACATCGTCGGCAAGGAGATCAGCCTGGAGGACGTGCGGTTGTCGCTGCGCAAGATGGCCGATCGTTTCTTCGAGCATCCGGCTTCGGTGCTGGTGGTCACCAACATGTTCTACGCCGAGGCGCCGTGGCTCAGCCCCAAGTCGCTGCACGCGGCCACCTCGATGGTGTGGAAGGAGATGGCGCTGTCGGGCTCGACCGCACACGAGTTCAACGAGCAGATCGCCGGGCTCGACGGCTTCCTGGCCACGCATTGGCAGGCACGGCACAGCCCGAACACCGGCAACCCGATCTACGAGCGCCCCGTGGTGCTGGTGATCTACCGCGACGACCACCGTTTCCTGCTTGACCGCGCGATTCCGCGCCAGGGCCAGGCGCGCGCCGACTTCGATCTCGTGATCGCGTCGCAGCCGTACCGCGCGCGCGTCAGCGCCGAGTTCAAGGCGCAGAAGGTGATCGTGCCGCTGACGCGCGCGCTCGGCCCGGGCGGCCGGCTGCTCGGCATCCACTCTTGCGGCAACGACCCCGGCCTGGAGATCGTGCAGCAGGTGTGGCCCGGCGAAGATCCGTTCCGGACCTCGCGCCACGACATCCTGCGCGCGGTCAAGCACGAGCTGGGCAAGGACGCGCGCCACTACAACTTCAATGCCTACGCCGACAGCCGCGCCGTGTTCCGCTACGACATGCACACGCTGCCGAGCGAGGTGTCGTCCTCGATCGGCACCTCGACGCTGTTCGCGGCGTGGAATGCCGCGGTGTACGTCGCGCAGATCGACGACGAGCGGCTCGGCCAGGTGATCGGCCAGCGCGCCTACCTCGACGCCACCGCCGGCGTGCTGCGCAAGCACGGCAGCCTGTGGTTCCACGACGAGTCGTACGTGATCTCCCACAAGCGGGACTGAGATGGCCACACCTGCGGACCCCTTGGTTGCCGACGCCGCCGAGACGCGCGTCGCCGCCACGACCCAAGATCTGCTGGCCAACGCGTCGCTCGAGGTCGCGCTGCGCGAAGCCGGCAGACTGGCCGAGGCGGCGCCTTTGCTGCCGAGCGGCACCTGCGTCTACGTGCCGTCGCTGCCGGCGCGGCCGCTGGAGCTGTCGCTGCCGGTGCTGGCCGAGATCCGCGCGCAAGGGCTCGACCCGGTGCCGCATGTGGCGGCGCGGCGCGTCGGCTCGCACGCCGAGTTGGAGCGGTTCCTGAAAGAGGCCGTGCGCGCACACGGCGTGCACCGCGTGATGCTGATCGGCGGCGACGAGACCGAGCCTTCGGGTCCGTGGCGCGACAGCTTGCAGCTGCTTTCCTCCGGCGTACTGCGCGACGCCGGCGTGCGCGAGATCGGCATCGCGGCCTACCCTGAAGGCCACCCCAAGATCGCGCAAGACGCGCTGCGCGCCGCTTTCGAGCGCAAGCTAGAACTGGCCGAAGAGCAGAACCTCGGTGCCTACGCGGTGACGCAGTTCAGCTTCGCGCCCGAGCGCATCGTGGCGCTGCTGGCCGACCTGGCGGCGCGCGCGCCCGATCTGCCGGTGTATGTGGGCATGCCGGGACCGAGCGACCCGCTGGCGCTGCTGCGTTATGCGCAGCGCTGCGGCGTCGGCGCGACGCGGCGCGCGCTGTCGACGCTGGGCACCGGCATCGCACACCTGGTGGCGCACACCGACCCGTCGGACCAACTCGCCGCCGCGGCGCACTACGCGGCCGCGCACGACAACCTGGTGGGCGTGCATCTGTACAGCTTTGGCGGCGTGGTGCGCACCGCGCAATGGCTGCACCATCGGATGCAGCGCTGAAGCGCCGCTAGAGTCGCCCGCCGTCGAAGGAATTGCAGTCGCGGATGCTGCCGCTCTGCATGCCGCGCTTGAACCAGCTCACGCGCTGCGCGCTGGTACCGTGCGTGAAGCTCTCGGGCATCACCGTGCCCTGCGACTTGCGCTGCAGCGTGTCGTCGCCGATCTGCGAGGCGGCGTTGAGCGCCTCCTCGAGGTCGCCCTGCTCCAGGATCTGGCGCGCGCGCTGCGCGTGATGCGCCCACAGGCCGGCGAAACAATCGGCCTGCAGCTCCATGCGCACCGATAGCGCATTGGCCTGCGCGGGGCTGGAGCGCTGGCGCATCGCATCCACCTTCTCGGCGATGCCGAGCAGGTTCTGCACGTGGTGGCCCACTTCGTGCGCGATCACGTAGGCCTGCGCAAAGTCACCCGGCGCGCCGAGCCGCGTGCGCATGGTTTCGTAGAACTGCAGGTCGATGTAGACCTTGCGGTCGCCCGGGCAATAAAACGGTCCCATCGCCGACTGGCCGGTCCCGCAGGCGGTCGGCGTCGCACCGCGAAACAGCACCAGCCGGGGCTCCTGGTAGGTTGCGCCTTGCGCCGCGAACTGCGCCTTCCACACGTCCTCCGTGTCGGCCAGCACGGTGGACACGAACGCGGCCAGGCGGTCGTCGGCCGGCGGGCGCTGAGCCGGCCCCTGGCTCACCATGGGGGCCTCGCCGCCGCTGAGCACGCCAAGCAGCGTGAGCGGGTTGATGCCGAAGATCCAGCCCGCGATCAGCGCGATCACGATCGTGCCGATGCCGATGCTGCGGCCGCCGAAGCCCATGCCGCCAAGCGGACCGCCGCTGCGGCGGTCTTCGACGTTGTCGCTTTGCCGATTGCCTTCCCACTTCATCGTGCACCTCCGCGGATGCCCAGGGCAGAGCACGTGCCCGCGCTCAGGCCTTTGGCAACGTCACGCCGCGCTGCCCCTGGTACTTGCCGCCGCGATCCTTGTAGCTGGTTTCGCAGACCTCGTCGCTCTCGAAGAACAGCACCTGCGCGCAGCCCTCGCCGGCATAGATCTTGGCCGGCAGCGGCGTGGTGTTGCTGAACTCCAGCGTCACGTAGCCTTCCCATTCGGGCTCGAACGGGGTCACGTTCACGATGATGCCGCAGCGCGCGTACGTGCTTTTTCCGAGGCAGATCGTCAGCACGTTGCGCGGGATGCGAAAGTACTCCACCGTGCGAGCGAGCGCGAAGCTGTTGGGCGGGATGATGCAGCTGTCGCCGTGGAAGTCGACGAAGCTCTTCTCGTCGAAGTTCTTCGGGTCCACCACGGTGCTGTGGATGTTGGTGAACACCTTGAACTCCGGTGCGCAGCGGATGTCGTAGCCGTAGCTCGACGTGCCGTAGCTGATCAGCCGGTGACCGTCGGCGCTCTGGCGCACCTGGCCGGGCTCGAACGGCTCGATCATGCCGTGCTCGGCGGCCATGCGGCGGATCCATCGGTCGCTCTTGATGCTCATCACGGGCTCATCGGGAAGGGAGCGCGATTTTAGGCACCCGGGCCATGCCGCAGGTCCGTGCACGCCCGGGGCAACCCGTTGCACAATGGCCCACACGCCGGGCCATGATCCGGGCCCGACGGCAGGAGACAAGCCATGGCCGCCCGCCTGTTTCGCCCCGCGCTGGACCTGATGGTTCAGTACGCCGAGTACCACCGCGACAAGCGCAACATCGCCACCCATTTCGTCGGCATCCCGCTGATCGTGTTCGCGCTCGGCATCCTGCTGGCACGCGGCAGCCTCTTCGGCGTGACGCTGGCCTGGATCGTCTGGGGTGTGTCGACGCTGTGGTACGTGTCGCGCGGCAACCTCGTGCTCGGCGTGGCCACCAGCGTGGTCAACGCGCTGCTGATCGCTCTGGCCCACCCGTTCGGCGCCCTGCTGTTCGTGCACTGGCTCTCCTGGGGCGTGGGCGCCTTCGTGCTCGGCTGGATCATCCAGTTCATCGGCCACTACTACGAGGGCCGCAAGCCCGCCTTTGCCGACGACGTGGTCGGGCTGCTGGTCGGCCCGATGTTCGTCGTGGGCGAGTGGCTGTTCGCGCTCGGCTGGGGCCGTGACATGCTCGCCGAGATCGAGCGCCGCGCCGGGCCCACGCACCTGCGCGACCTGGCGGCTTCCGCCACGCGATGAGCTCCGTTGGCGCCGGGTCGCCCCAAGCCAACTGATCCCTCGGAGCCCCGAAAGGGCTCCAGCGCAGCCCTGGGGAAAGCGAGCGCAGCAAGCAAGGCGATACCCTCCGGCGCCCCGGTGCTCGTGATGGGTGCGGGCGCGGTGGGCTGCTGGATCGGCGGCTGCCTGCAGGCCGCCGGCGCGCCGGTCATGTTCGTCGGCCGCCCCCGCGTGCTGAACGCGCTGCGCGCCCACGGCCTGACGCTCACTGACCTCGACGGCGGCACGCGCAGCCTGCCCGCCGGCGCGCTCGACCTGCGCGAGTCGGCCGATGGCGTGCCGCCACCCGCGCTGGTCCTGCTGTGCGTCAAGAGCGGCGCCACCGCGAGCGCGGCGGCCGAGCTGGCGCGCGCCGTGCCGCCCGCCACGCTGGTGGTGTCGATGCAAAACGGCCTGTCCAATGCAGGCACCGCGCAGGCTGCGGCGCCGGCGCTGGCCGTGCGCGCCGGCATGGTGCCGTTCAACATCGCCGAGCTGTCACCGGGCCACTACCACCGCGGCACCAGCGGCGTGCTGGCGGCGCAGGACCATGCGCGGCTGCGCGAATGGCAGCCGCATTTCGCCGCTGCCGGCGTGCCGTTGCAGCTCCACGCCGACGTGGCACCACTGCAATGGGGCAAGCTCTTGCTCAACCTGAACAATGCGGTCAACGCGCTGTCGGGCCTGCCGCTGCGTGAACAGCTGCTGCAGCGCGACTACCGCCTGTGCATGGCGGCGCTGATCGACGAAGCGCTCGCCGCGTTGCGCGCCGCCGGCATCTCGCCGGCCAAGCTGACGGCGTTGCCGCCGGCGGCCCTGCCAGCGGTGCTGCGGCTGCCGACCGCGATCTTCCGGGTGCTCGCGGCGCGTTTGCTGCGCATCGACGCCAAGGCGCGCACCAGCATGGCCGACGACCTGTCGCGCGGCCGCGCCACCGAGATCGATGCGTTGTGCGGCGAGGTGGTTCGCCTCGCGCGCCGCCACGGCACCGCGGCGCCGGTGAACGAGCGCATCAGCGAGCTGGTGCGCGCCTGGCCGTCGGACCCGCGCGCGCGTTCCGGCGCCGAGCTGCGCGCAGCTCTGGGCGTCTAGCGCGCGATCACGCCGACGGCGCGCGCTGCAGCGCGGCCGCCTGCCGGTAGGCGCTTGGCGACACGCCGGCGTGGGTGCGGAACACGCGGCTGAAGTGCGCCGGGTTCGAGAAGCCGAACGCCAGCGCGATCTCGGTGATCGAACGGTCAGCGAGCTTGGGGTCGTCGAATGCGAGCCGGCAGGCCTCGATGCGGCGCGCAAGCAGGAAGCCGGCCACGCCGTCGGGCTCGTCGGCGAAGGCGTTGTACAGGTGGCGCCGGCTGACGTTGAGGGCACGCGCGATCTGCTCCACCGAGAGGTCAGGGTCGGCCAGGTGCCGCCTCACGTGCTGCTTGATGCGCTCGCGCAGGTTCTCGCGTTGCGTCAACGCGGTGCCGCGCCCGGCCAGGTCGAGCAGCGACAGGTGCACGCACTGCGTGATCACGTCACCCAGGCAACGCGCTGCGTCGTCGTTCATGCTGGGCAGCTCGCGCCAGGCGCTGCGCATGGTCTCGAGCGCCACGCGAGCGATGCCGCCACTGCCGCCGAGGCGGCGCGCCATCAGCTCGTCGATAGCCAGTCCGCGCTCGGCCAGGTGCGCCTTGGGCACCATCACGATCAGGTGCTCGACGCGGCTCGGGTTGCTGACCGCGTAGGTGTCGGTGGTGTCGTAGATGCTCCACTCGCCGGGCGACACCCAGGCCTCGCGGCCCTTCTGCTCGACGCCGGCGCAGCCGTAGAACGGCGCCACGATCTTGAGGTAGCCGGCCTCGCTGCCGCGCACCTGCGTGCGCGAGCGCATCACGCGGTGCCGGTTGGACTCCAGGCGCGTCAGGATCACCTCGCCGGCGTGCGCGCTGGCGATGCGCCCGTCGAATTCGGTGTCGCCGTAGAGATCGGACTGCAGGCCCTGGAACAGGTTGTTGATCCAGTCGTTCCAGAACGGGATGCGGTCGCGCACCGACACGTCGTCGGTGTCCATCGTGGTCGCGGCGTCGCTCACCATGGCCGATTATCGAAACGGCCGGCACCGCACGCCCGCGGGGAACGCCCTGCCCTAGGGAAACTCCGGGGCGAGACTGCACAAATCGGCAAGCGCTGCTGCATCGTGCGGATAGCGCACATGGGCCACGCTCCCTACGATCAGCGCATGGCGCACGGCACCAGGAGCCGATGCGCGGGCACCAAAACCACCAGGAGACCGCCATGACCAAGCGCACCACCCCGTCGTCGTCCACGCCACTTCCGGGCCTGTCACGCCGCAGCGCGGTGCAGGGCCTGGCCGCCGGCGCCGCCAGCCTGGCTTTGCCCGCGCTGGCGCAGGCGCAGCCGGTGCGCGTGGGCTATGCGATCGCGCGCACCGGCCCGTGGACCGGCGGCGCGCAGGTCAGCCAGGAGCCCAACTACCTGCTGTGGGCCGAGCAGCAGAACGCCGCCGGCGGCCTCAACGTGAAAGGCACCAAGCGCCCGATCGAGCTGATCAGCAGCGACGACCAGAGCAACGTCGAGACCTGCGTGCGCACCTACGAGAAGCTGATGGGCAGCGACAAGGTCGATCTGGTGCTGCCGCCGTGGGGCAGCAACGCCAATTTCGCCGTGGCGCCGCTGGCCAACCGCTTCGGCTATCCGTTCCTGGCGCCCACCGCGCTGTCCAAGCGGCTGGTCGAGATGAAGCTGCCGTACTTCTTCCTGATGCTGCAGCAGCCGGCGCCGATGACCGGCGCGCTGGTCGACATGCTCAAGGCCAACGGCGTGAAGTCGCTCGCCTGCATCTATGTCGACGACCTGTTCGGGCTCGAGAACTACGCCGCGCTGAAGGTGGCGCTGGCCGGCTCGGGCATCAGCATGGTCGAGGACAAGAGCTATCCGGGCGGCGTGAAGGATCTGTCGCCGGTGCTGCGTTCGATCAAGGACAAGAACCCCGACGCGTTCGTCGGCTTCACCTACCCGCCGGACACCATCCTGGCCAGCAAGCAGGCCAAGGAGGTGGGCTTCAACCCGAAGTTCTTCTACGCGTCGGTGGGCACCGCGTTCCAGCTCTACAAGAACGTGATGACGCCGGCCGGCGCCGAGGGCGTGCTGGGCATGGGCTCGTGGAACGCCAAGACGAGCCCGGGCGCCAAGGCCTACTTCGAGGCGCACACCAAGAAGTTCAACAAGGAGCCCGACCGCTGGGCCAGCGGCGCCTGCTGGGCGGCGTTGGAGATCCTCACCGCGGGGGTCGCCAGGCACGGCATCGACCGCAAGGCGATCCGCGACTACGTGGCCAACAACGAACACAACACCATCCTCGGCAAGATCAAGTTCGTCGGCAGCGAGAACGTGGGCACGCCCGGTGCGGTGAGCCAGTGGCAGAACGGCGAGTTCGAGGTGGTGTGGCCGAAGAACATCGCCACCGCACCGCTCAACCCGAACAAGCCCGCTTGGAAGTAGGCGTAGTCTTTGTGCGATGAGCATCGGAGCATGGTTAGAGCTCATCGCGTCGGGCCTGATCACCGGGGGCATCTACGCGCTGGTGGCGCTTGGGCTGAACCTGCAGTACGGCCTGATGCGCATCCTGAACATCGCGCACGGCGAGTTCCTGATGCTGGGCGCCTACTTCACGTGGATGGCGCAGACCAGCCTCGGGCTGTCGCCGTTGGCGATGATCCCGGCGTCGTTCGCGCTGCTGATGGCGCTCGGGCTGGCGGTGCACTGGCTGTGCTTTCGCCGCCTCACCAGGACATCGCCCAACCTCGACGTCTTTGAAGCGCGCGCGCTGATGGTGGCCTTCGGGCTGCTGTTCCTGGTGCAGAACTTCGCGTCCTGGGTGTGGGGCGGTGAGCTGCGCGGGTACGACTTCCTGACCACGCCGGTGCCGGTGGGCGGCACCCAGTTCGCCGCCAACAAGCTGGTGGTGTTCGGCCTGGCGTTGCTGTTTGCCGGCGCGCTGATCGTGCTGCTGCGCCTCACGCTGCTCGGCAAGGGTGTGCGCGCGCTGATGCAGTCGCCGATCGGCGCGCAGCTGGTCGGCATCCACACCGAGCGGCTGCATCCACTGATGTTCGGCATCGGCCTGGGCCTGTCGGGCGTGGCCGGCTGCCTGCTGTCGATGGCCTACACCATCAGCCCGGCGATGGGCGAGCCCTACACGGTGACGGCGCTGATCGTGATCACGCTCGGCGGCTTCGGCAGCATGGAGGGGGCGCTGATCGGCGCATTGTTGTTGGGCGTGATCGAGGCGGTGGGCATGCACTTCTCGAGTCCGTCGCTGAAGGCGCTGCTGTCGTACACGGTGTTCATCGCCGTGTTGCTGCTGCGGCCCAAGGGGTTGTTCACGCGATGAGTGCGCCGCGGTTCTTCGTTCGGGAACCAGCTATCGCGTTGATGCGCTGGGTTCCTCGTGTGTCCTGTATCGGTTTGGCGCGGCGCGGCGGGCGGTATCGGCTCGCGGCCGCGCGCGCGCAGCGTGCGCTTCAACCTCTGACTCGCGTCGATTGTTCGAGCGCAACGAACGCAGTGAGTGAAGCGAGTTTCGACGTGGGCCGTGAGACTGAGTACCGCAGGGGACCCCTCGCTCCGCGAGGGGCTGCCGCAGCCGAGCGCCGGCGCATACCCGGCCGCGGCTTTGCGCGCTCAGTCGCCCCAGAGAGCCACAGAGGGGTTGAAGAATGACCCGCGACTGGCTCATCCTCTTCGGCCTCGCCGGCTGGGCGCTGGCGCTGCCCTTCTACGCCAGCGAGTTCGTCGTTTCGCTCGCGCTCACGTGCCTGATGTACGTGGCGCTGTCATCGAGCTGGGCGCTGTTCTGCGGTGCCACGCGCTACCTGTCGCTGGCCACCGCCGCGTTCTTCGGCATCGGCGCGTACACCGGCGCATTGACGCTGGGCGACCTGTCGTGGCCGCAGGCGATCCTGTCGGGTGCGGCCATCGCCGCCGGCGTGGCGCTGGTGATGGGCGCGCTGGTGCTGCACCTGCGCGGCACCTACTTTGCCGTGCTGACCTTCGGCATGACCGAGCTGATCCGCCACGCGATCACCTACTTCGAGAAACGCGTCACCGGCACCGTGGGGCGCGTGCTGACCGTGATCCCCGAGCGCGACACCATCTACCTCACCGTGCTGGCGATCGCGGTGGCCGCGGTGGCCACCGCCATCGTCGTGCGGCGCACGCGCTTCGGCCTCGCGCTGGTGGGCATCGGCGCCGACGAACAGCGCGCGCAGACGCTGGGCGTGAACACGCGCTGGGTCAAGACCATGGGCTTCGCGTTGACCGCCGCGTTCGCCGGCGCCATGGGCGCGGCGATGTCGGTGCGCTGGACCTACATCGATCCGCCGACGGTGTTCAACCCGTTCATCGGCTTCCAGACCGTGCTGATCGCGCTGATCGGCGGCGCGCTCACGCTGTGGGGGCCGCTGATCGCAGCGATCGTGTTCAGCCTGGCCGCGGAGACGCTGCGGCTGCAGGCGCCGCAGGTCTATCTGATGACGCTCGGCGTGCTGCTGATCCTGTGCGTGCTGTACCTGCCCGGTGGATTGGCGTCGGTGCGCACCGACACGCTGCGCGGCTGGTGGCGCGACGCGCGCGCCTGGTGGACCGAGCAGCGCGACGAGTGGAGCGGCGAGAAGGCCCGGCGCGAGGCGCGCGAGAAGCAGCGCGAGCGGGAGATGCACCTTGTCTGAGCCAAGTGCCGTTGCCTTGCTGGAGGCCCACGATGTCACGGTGCGCTTCGGCGGTCTGACTGCGGTCAACGCGGTGAGCGCCACGTTCGCACGCGGCGAGCTGGTGGGCATCATCGGGCCCAACGGCGCCGGCAAGACCACGTTCTTCAACGCGATCTCCGGCGTCGTCGCTCCTACCAGCGGGCAGTTGATCGCACAGGGCCGCACGCTCACCGGTCGCGGCCCGCACCGTTATGCCGCGCACGGCATCGCGCGCACTTTTCAGACGCCGCGCGTGTTCGCCGACCTGACAGCGTTCGACAACATCGCCTTCGGCCTCAAGTTCGCCGGCCGCCGGCCGCGGCGTTACTGGCTGTGGGGCGACGAGCCGTCGGTGCCGTGGGCGCTGCGCACGCCGGCGAGCATCCTGACGCTGATCGGGCTGCAATCGCAGGCACAACTGCCCGCGGCGGCCATCACGCCGGCGCAGCAGCGCCTGCTCGAGATCGGCATGGCGCTGGCCACACGCCCGAAGCTGCTGCTGCTCGACGAGGTGGCGGCCGGTCTCACCGAGGCCGAGGTGGAGGAGATGGCGCGATTGATCCGCCGCATGCGCGACGAGCTCGACCTCGCGGTGGTGTGGATCGAGCACGCGGTGACCACGCTGCTCAAGCACGTGGAGCGCGTGATCGTGCTCGACCAGGGGCGCAAGATCGCCGATGCGTCGCCGGCCGAGGTCGTGCGCGACCCCGCGGTGATCGAGGCGTATCTCGGTGATGAAATGCTCGAGCCCGAGGAGACCGCTGCATGAGCCATCGCCGGGCCACCCCAAGATGGCTCGCTCCCCCTCGGGGCGAGCGAGCCTGGACATGGCCCGTCCCTGCGGACGGGCTACGCCTGGCGAGCGCCTGGCCCCTCTGCGGGCCAGGCGGCGCCGCAGGCGCCAAGGGGGCCTCATGATGTACTGGCGCGCCACCCCGTTCATGCTCGGCGGCAGCGGCCGCGCGCATCTGAAGGTGCGCGGCCTGAGCGCCGGCTACGGCGCCTTCCTGGTGCTGCGCGACATCCACCTCGAAGCCGAGCCGGGCCTCACCGTGATCCTCGGGCCCAACGGTGCCGGCAAGAGCACGCTGCTGAAAGCGCTGGTGGGCCTGATCCCGCGCCGCGGCGTGGTCACGCTCGACGGCGATCTCCTGCCCGACGAGACGCACGAGATCGTGCAGGCCGGCGTGGCGCTGGTGGCCGAAGGCCGGCGCCTGTTCCCGCAGATGAGCGTGCGCGAGAACCTCGAGTTGGGTGGCTGGCTGGTGCCCAAGGTCGAACGCGCGCGCCGGCTCGACCAGGCGTTCAACGACTTCCCCAAGCTGCGCGAACGTGCGAACCAGCTCGCCGGCACGATGAGCGGCGGCGAGCAGCAGATGGTGGCGGTGGCGCGCGCGATGATGAGCGCGCCACGCCTGCTGCTGCTCGACGAGCCGTCGTTGGGTCTGGCCCCGAAGATGGTCGACGAGTTGCTGGCGATCGCGCGGCGCATCGCCGACGCCGGCACCACGGTGCTGATGGTCGAGCAGAACGTGAAGAAGGCGCTGGCGGTGGCCGAACGCGGCTACGTGCTCGAGCGCGGCACGCTGGTGGCGCGCGGACCCGCGGCGCTGCTGGCGCGCTCGAGCGTAGTGCGCGAGGCCTACCTCGGCGCCGACGCCACCGGCACCACCACCGCCGCCGATGCGGCACGAGGCCGACGCGCCGTCGCGCCGGCGTGAACACACAAGGAGAGCCCCATGTCCGATCTGTCGATGTTGATCAACGGCCTCAAGGTCAGTGCCGAGAAGGGCGCCACCTTCGAACGGCGCAACCCGCTCGACGGCACCGTGGCCACGCGCGCGCCGGCCGCGTCGGCGGCCGATGCGGTGATGGCGGTGGAGGCTGCGGCCGAGGCGTTTCGCACGTGGAGCGAGGCCGGGCCCGGCGAACGGCGCGCGCTGTTGCTCAAGGCGGCCGACCGGCTCGAGGCCAAGACGCCGCAGTTCGTCGAAGCGGTGTCGGCCGAGACCGGCGCCACCGGCATGTGGGGCGGCTTCAACGTGATGCTCGCCGCCAGCATGCTGCGCGAGGCCGCGGCGCTCACCACGCAGGTGGCCGGCGAGGTGATCCCCTCCGACGTGCCGGGCTCATTGGCGATGGGCGTGCGCGTGCCGGCCGGCGTGGTGCTCGGCATCGCGCCGTGGAACGCACCGGTGATCCTGGCGGTGCGCGCCATCGCCACGCCGCTGGCGTGCGGCAACACCGTGGTGCTCAAGGGCAGCGAGAACTGCCCGCGCACGCACCAGCTGATCATCGAGGTGCTGCAAGAGGCGGGCTTTCCGCCCGGGGTGGTGAACTACGTGACCAACGCACCGGCCGATGCCGGCGCGGTGGTCGAGGCGATGGTCGCGCACCCGGCGGTGCGGCGCGTCAACTTCACCGGCTCCACACGCGTCGGCCGGTTGATCGCGATGACATGCGCCAAGTACCTGAAGCCGGTGGTGCTGGAACTCGGCGGCAAGGCGCCGCTGGTGGTGCTGGACGATGCCGACCTCGACGACGCCGTGAACGCGGCCGCGTTCGGCGCCTTTGCCAACTCCGGCCAGATCTGCATGAGCACCGAGCGCATCATCGTCGACCTGAAGGTGGCCGACGAGTTCGTGCGCAAGTTCGCCGACAAGGCCAAGGGCCTGCCGCTCGGCGACCCGCGCAAGCCCGAGCCGGTGGTGCTGGGCTCGGTGATCGGCATGCCGACGGTGCAGCACTGCAACGCGCTGATCGACGATGCGTTGTCGAAGGGCGCCAAGCTGGTGTGCGGCGCCAAGGCCGAGACCACGCTGATGCCGGCCACCGTGCTCGACCACGTGAACCCGAGCATGCGCATCTACCGCGAGGAGACCTTCGGCCCGGTGAAATGCGTGGTGCGCGTGAAGAACACCGAAGAGGCGATCGCCTGCGCCAACGACAACGAATACGGCCTGTCGGCCGCGGTGTTCGGGCGCGACATTGCGCGCGCGTTCAACGTGGCGCGCAAGATCGACTCGGGCATCTGCCACGTCAACGGCCCCACGGTGCACGACGAGGCGCAGATGCCGTTCGGCGGCGTCAAGGGTTCGGGCATGGGCCGCTTCGGCGGCAAGGCCGGCATCGCCGAGTTCACCGAGCTGCGCTGGATCACGGTGCAGACGAAGCCGCGGCACTACCCGTTCTGAGGCGCAGAAGAATCGCTGGCGCGAGTCGTCAGCGCTGCCACTCGCGCACCACGTCGGCCGCGCGCGGCTTGTTGACCTTGCGCGACGGGCTGTCGGCCGGCGTGCCGAGCGCAATCCAGCCAAGCAGCGTTTCGCCGGGCTCGCAGAAGGCCTGCTGCAGCGCCGGGTGGCGCACCTTGGAGCCCGACAGCATCTTGCCGCCGAAGCCCATGGCATGCGCCGCGTTGAGCAGGTTGGTCAGCGCGCCGCCGACGCAAGCCCACTGCTCGTGCGCCGGCACCAGCGGGTGGCCGCTGTCGATGCGCGCGACCACCGCCACCGTCACCGGCGCGCGCTGTGCGCGCTCGCGATCGATCATCGCATCGGCCTGGCTCTTGCCGCCATCGATCGCCGCCTGCACGAACAGGTCACCCAGCCGCTCGCGTGCGTCGCCGCGCACGAGGGCAAAACGAAACGGCACCAGCCCGGCGTGATCGGGCGCGCGCAGCGCGGCCTCGACCATGCGCTGCAGCTGCTCGTCGCTGGGCCCAGGCTCTCGCAGGTGCTTGATGCCGACCGACTGGCGCGACAACAAGCCCTGCAGCGCCGCGCCGGCCGCGTCGGTGCTCATCGAGTCACCTCCGTGCTTCGCACTGCGGTGCGAGCCCCCGGGCTGCGAAGCAGCCCCTGCGGGGCTGCGGGAGCGGCCGCGCGGGGGCTCAGGCCGTGACCTCCTTGGCGCTGATGGTGTAGCGGAAGTTGTCGGGCGCCAGCTCGTCGAAGCGGCCGCTGGCGTTCTCGCCATTGGGGTACATCAGGAACGGCAGCGTCTGCTTGGACGCGCTGTGGGGCAACGTCACGTCGTGCCCGGTGTTCCAGCCGACCCAGTTGCCTTCCCAGCGGCCGAACAAGCCCTGGTTCACCGGTGCGGCCACCGCGTGCTTCACGTCCTTGATCCAGTCGGGCGTTTCCTGGCGCATCACCTTCAGCACGTCGGCCGGGTCCATCGCGACCCAGCCATGGCCCTTGATGTAGGCCTCGGCGCGGCAGTGCTGAGCGCCCTTCAGGCTGGCCGGGTTGGCACCAAGCTCGCGGTAGCCGAAGGCAGACGGCGCGACGCGCAAGCCGTAGATGTCGCGCGCCGGCACGCCGGCCGAACGGCACAGGCCGACGAAGATGGCGTTCAGGTCGGCGCACTTGCCGCCGAGATTGCCGCTTTCGAGCATCGCCTTGATGTCGCCCACGCCGCAGCCGCGCGTCTTGGGCTCGCGATGGGCATTGGTCACCACCCAGTTGTAGATGCCGCGCACCTTGTCGAGATCGGTGTTGGCGCCTTTCGTCGCGTCGAGCGCTGTCTTGCGCACGATGCCGTCCAGCGGCAGCAACTCGGTGGCCCTGAGGTTGGCCTGCAGCAGCGTGGGGTCTTCGGGCTTGGCCTCCGGCTTGTTCCAGTCCACCGCGCGGTTGCGCGTGCGCACGCGGCTGGTCAGCGCCAGCGTCGGCTTGGCCACGCCGTCGGCGAACTCGGCGTACAGCATGCGCACGCCGCTGCCGGGGTCCACCACCAGCCGCGCCGACGTGGCGTTGCCGCTCCAGGTGCTGTCGAGCGACTGCTGGTACTCGCTGTTGACGTCGGGCACCGGCAGCCACAGCCGCGTGGCACCCTTGACCTCGGCCACGTCGCATTGTGTGGTGACTTCGAAGGTGCGCCAGCCGGCCACCTGCGGCTCGAAGCGGCGCTCCTGGGCGCGAGCCGCCAAAGGCCAGGCCGGCACGGCGGCGCCAAATGCAAGAACGGTGCGTCGGGTGAATTCGCTCATCGGACCTCCTGACTCGGGCGGGCGATCATCGCACCATTGGTGTACGTGAGCCGATCGCTCGGGCATCCCGGGCCACCGCCAGCTTTCGCCACGGCGGCTGCTCAACGGTCATGCACAATCGCCCTCGATGAAGGCCCTCTGCATCGGCGTTGTCGCCACGCTCGTGGCGCACACGGTGCATGCAGCCGAGGTCCACGTGGCGGTGGCGGCCAACTTCAGCGCGCCGATCAACGAGATCGCCGCGTCCTTCGAGGCCGGCTCCGGCCACAAGGCCAAGCTCTCGTTCGGGTCGACGGGCAAGTTCTACGCGCAGATCAAGAACGGCGCGCCGTTCGACGTGCTGTTGTCTGCCGACGACGAGACAGTGGCCAAGCTCGTCCAGGAGGGTGCTGCCATGTCCGGCAGTCGCTTCACCTATGCGATCGGCAGCCTGGTGCTGTGGTCCTCCAAGCCGGGCTTGGTCGACGCCGGCGCCGAGGTGCTGCGCCAGGGCAGGTACAGCAAGCTGGCGCTGGCCAATCCGAAGACAGCGCCGTACGGCCGCGCGGCCATCGAGGCGCTGACCAAGCTCGGTTTGTTGTCCGCCGCCGAGCCCAGGTTCGTGCAGGGCGAGAACATCGCCCAGACCTTTCAGTTCGTCAGCAGCGGCAACGCCGACCTCGGCTTCGTCGCACTGTCGCAGGTCATGAAGAACGGCCAGGTGCAGCAAGGCTCGGCGTGGATCGTGCCTGCCGATCTGCACGAGCCGATCCGCCAGGACGCGGTGTTGCTGGCCCACGGCAAGGACAACGTTGCGGCCCAGGCCCTGCTCGATCACCTGAAAAGCGACGCGGCCAGGAAGGTCATCCGCTCCTACGGTTACGCGTTCTGACGCTGGGGCTGCATGGGCTTCAGTGACGCCGACCTGGGAGCCATCTGGCTCACGCTGCGTCTGGCGACGATCGTGACCGGCTTGCTGCTGCTGATCGGCACCCCGATCGCCTGGTGGCTCGCGCGCACGCGTTCCTGGCTCAAGGGTCCGATCGGTGCGGTGGTGGCGCTGCCGCTGGTGTTGCCGCCGACCGTGCTGGGCTTTTACCTGCTGGTGGCCATGGGTCCGCAAGGTTGGCTGGGCCAGTTCACACAATCGATTGGCCTGGGCCTGCTGCCGTTCACCTTCTGGGGCCTGGTGGTGGCATCGGTGTTCTATTCGATGCCGTTCGTCGTGCAGCCGATCCAGAACGCCTTCGAGGCGATCGGCGAGCGCCCGCTCGAGGTGGCGGCAACGCTGCGCGCCGGGCCGTGGGACCGCTTCTTCAGCGTGGCGCTGCCGCTGGCCAAGCCCGGCTTCATCACGGCATCGATCCTGGGCTTCGCGCACACCGTGGGCGAGTTCGGCGTCGTGCTGATGATCGGCGGCAGCATCCCTGACCAGACGCGCGTGGTGTCGGTGCAGATCTACGACCACGTCGAGGCGCTCGAGTACGCGCAGGCGCACCGGCTCGCCGGCACCATGCTCGTCTTCTCCTTCCTGGTGCTGCTCGGGTTGTACGTGTTCAACCCGAACCGGCGCAAGGCGTGACGGCGCATGGCCGCGATCCGGGCCGGCTTCAAGCTCGACCGCGCGGGCTTCGTGCTCGATGTGGACCTCGAGTTGCCGGGTCGCGGCGTCACCGCGTTGTTCGGTCCATCGGGCTCGGGCAAGACCACGCTGCTGCGTTGCATCGCCGGGCTCGAGCGGGTGCCGGGCGGCAAGCTGTCGGTCAATGGCGCGCTCTGGCAAGGCGCGGACACCTTCGTGCCGACGCACCGCCGGCCACTGGGTTATGTGTTCCAGGAGGCCAGCCTGTTTCCACACCTGTCGGTGCGCCGCAATCTCGAGTACGGCATGAAGCGGGTGCCGCCCGCGCTGCGCCGCGGCAACCTCGAGGCCAGCATCGAGCTGCTCGGCATCGGCGCGCTGCTGGAGCGCGCAACCGACGGCCTGTCAGGCGGCGAGCGCCAGCGCGTGGCGATCGCACGCGCGCTCGCGGTGAGTCCGCAGCTGCTGCTGCTCGACGAGCCGCTGGCATCGCTCGACCTGGCGCGCAAGCAGGAGATCCTGCCGTACCTGCAGCGCCTGCACGACGACCTGGAGATCCCGGTGCTGTACGTGAGCCATGCGCCTGACGAAGTAGCGCGCCTGGCGGACCATGTGGTCTTGCTCGAACACGGAAGCGTGGTCGCACAAGGCGGCGTGCAGGCCACGCTCGCACGGCTGGACCTGGCAGGTGCTTTTGCCGACGACATGGGCGTCGTGATCGACGCCACGATCGCCGCGCAGGACGACACCGATCACCTGACCCGCCTCGACTTCGAAGGCGGCAGCGTTCACGTGAGCCGCTGCATCGGAGCGCCGGGCGCGCGCATGCGCTTTCGCATCCAGGCGCGCGACGTGAGCCTGGCCGTGCAGCGGCCCGAACGCACGAGCATCCTCAACCTGTTTGAAGCACGCATCGTGGAGGTCGCCGACGCCACGGTGCCGGGCCAGGTTCTCGTGAAGCTCGAGGTCGGCCGCACGCCGCTCGTTGCGCGCATCTCCGGCCGGTCACGCAGGGAACTGCGCATCGAACCGGGACAATCCGTGTGGGCGCAGGTGAAGAGCGTGGCGGTGCTGCGGTGATCGTTCTGTTCAGCGCTCCGCGTTCGGAAAGAACAACTGCTGTCCGTCGATCTTGTAGTCGCTGATCGCCTTCTGCCCGGCGGCCGACACCACCCAGTCGGCAAACTGCTGCGCCAGCGCGCTCTTCACGTGCGGGTGCTTGGCCGGGTTCACCACCATTACGCCGTACTGGTTGAACAGGCGCTTGTCGCCTTCCACCACGATCGCCAGTTCGCCGCGGTTCTTGAACGACAGCCACGTGCCGCGGTCGGTCAGCACGTACGCGTTGGTGGCCGTGCCCATGTTGAGCGCCGGACCCATGCCGCAGCCGCATTCCTTGTAGCCGGCCGGCTTGGCCGCCGCCATGTCGACGCCGGCGGCCTTCCACAGGCGCAGTTCAGCCGCGTGCGTGCCGCTCTTATCGGCGCGCGAGATGAACGGCGCGCCGCTGGCCTTGATCTTGTTCAGCGCGGCGGCGATGTCATTGCCTTTGGCCCTGGCCGGATCCGACTTGGGGCCGACGACGACGAAGTCGTTGTACATCACCGGCAGGCGCCTGGTCGCGAAGCCTTCGGCGACGAACCTCTCCTCCGCCACCGTATCGTGCACGAACACGATGTCGGCATCGCCGCGCCGGCCGGTGTCCAGCGCCTGGCCGGTGCCCACCGCAACCACGCGCACGTCGATGCCGCTGGCCTGCTTGAACAACGGCAGCAGGTGGCCGAACAATCCGGACTGCTCGGTCGATGTGGTCGACGCCATCACGATCGACTTGTCCTGCGACCAGGCCGGCGCCGCCAGCACGGCACCCAAGGCCACCAAGCACAATCGTCGAACGATCTTCAGGTCCACGGCAACTCTCCTTTGAGGAACAACGCCGCCTCGGATGGCAGGGCATCGTTGAAAAAACGGTCGACCGGCAGCTCGACCACTAGGCGCCCCGCCTCGAGGTACGCCACGCGCGTGGCCAGGCGCTTGGCCTGGCCGAGGTTGTGCGTGCTCATCACCACCGTGACGCCGTCGTCGGCCAGCGCATCGATCAGCCGCTCCACCTCGCGCTTGGCGCTCGGGTCGAGATTGGCCGTCGGCTCGTCGAGCAGCAGGATGTCGGGCTCCAGCGCCCACGCGCGCGCCAGCGCCAGGCGCTGCTGCTGGCCGCCCGACAGCGAACGCGCCGAACGCGCGGCCAGCGCATCGAGCCCCACGCGCTGCAGCGCGCGCTGGCAGCGCTGCTCGCGCTGCGCACGCGGCACGCCGTGCAGCCACAGGCCCAGCAGCACATTCCAGCGCACCGACAGGCTGAGCAGGAACGGGCGCTGGAACAGCATCGCGATCACCGGCTCGCGGGTCCTTGGTGCCCCCAGGGCCGGGCTGACACCCGGCCCGCCCCCCATGGGGGTCAAGGAACTCGGGAGCGGCCCTTCGTTCCTTGAGATGGCCATCACGTCGCGCCGCCCTTCGAACGGGACCAGGCCATGCAGCACGCGCAGCAGCGTGGTCTTGCCCGATCCGTTGGCGCCCACCAGCATCAGGCGGTCGCCGCGGCGCAGCGTGAGGTTCACGTTGCGCAGCGCCTGCACGTCGCCGAAGCGGGCGCCGGCGTGCTCCAGCACCACCAGCGGCTCGGCGGGCCTGGTTTCGCGCATCGCATCGGCCAGCGTGCGTGCCACGAGGTCCCGGACGGCATCGTGGTCAGGCATAGGCCTCACGCTCGAGCGACGTACGCCCCTGCACCGCGCCGATCACGAGGTTGATCACGCCCACCACGCCGAGCAGCACCACGCCGAGCGCCAGCGCCAGCGGCAGGTCGCCCTTGCTGGTCTCGAGCGCGATCGCGGTGGTCATCACGCGCGTGAAGCCGTCGATGTTGCCGCCCACGATCATCACGGCGCCCACTTCCGACACCGCGCGCCCGAATGCGGTGAGCAGCACCGTGAGCACGCCGAAGCGCTCGTGCAGCAGCGCCAGCAGCGCGCTCTGGAACGGCCCGGCGCCGAGCGAGCGCAGCTGATCGCCGCCTTCGCTCAGCCCCTCGAGCACGAGGCGGCGCGACAGCGCGGCGATCAGCGGCACGACGAGGATGCTCTGCGCGATCACCATCGCGGTGGGCGTGAACAGGATGCCCATGGCGCCGAGCGGGCCGGAGCGCGACAGCAGCAGGTACACCACCAGACCCACCACCACCGACGGCAGCGCGAGCAGCGTGTTGACGCCCCACACCACCGCGCGATGGCCCGGAAAACGCGCCACCGCGAGCCACGCGCCGAGCGCGAGGCCGATCAGCGCGCCGATCAGGCACGCGGTGGCACTGACGCGCAGCGACAAGCCCACGATGCGCCACAGGTCGGCATCGGCTCGTGAAATCAGCTGCGCAGCCAGCAGCAGGCTGTCGGCGATGGAATTCATGGGGGTTGGCCGCGGCGCAGCAGCGCGACCGCTGTGCGGATTCTCGGCGTCGCTGCACGTGCTGGCGATATGCTCGTGCTTGCATAGCAGCACCTGCAGGCCGCGACCCGGGCGCTGCACAATCGCTGAAATGAAGCCCCACGCTCACTGCGTTCGCTGCCCCCCGGGTAGCGCTCAGTACCTTCGGAGCGGCCGGGCGGTACTGAGATGAACGAGCTCGGACCTTCACCGCTGGCAGCGCGCGAGGCCAACTTGAGCGTGGCCGAGGCGCGCGCGGCCATCGCGGCGCGCTTGAAGCCGATCGATGCGCGCGAGACGGTGCCGATCGCGCAGGCCCTCGGCCGCGTGCTGGCCGAGGACGTGATCTCGCCGATCGACGTGCCGGCACACGACAACTCGGCGATGGACGGCTACGCGTTCGCCGGCACGGCGTTGCGCGCCGATGCGCCGACCGAGCTGCATGCGGTGGCCACGGTGATGGCCGGCGCGCCGTACCGCGGCACCGTCGAGGCCGGTCAATGCGTGCGCATCATGACCGGCGCGGTGATGCCCTCCGGTGCCGACACCGTGGTGCCGCTCGAGCTGTGCCGCGTCGAAAACGATCAAGTGCGGATCGAGCCCGGCGTCATCCGCGCCGGCGAGAACCTGCGCCGGCGCGGTGAGGATCTGGCGCGCGGCAAACCCGCCATCACGGCCGGCCGCGTGCTCAAGCCGGCCGACCTCGGTCTCGTGGCCTCGCTTGGCATCGAGAGCGTGCGCGTGATGCGGCGCCTGCGCGTGGCGGTGTTTTCCACCGGCGACGAGATCGCCGCGCTCGGCCAGCCGCTGGCACCGGGCTGCGTCTACGACAGCAACCGCTTCAGCCTGATGGGCGCGCTGCAGCGCCTCGGCATGGAGGTGATCGACCTCGGCCTGGTGCGCGACGATCCGGCCGCGCTGCAGGCCGTGGTGCAGCAGGCCATCGAGCAGGCCGACGCGGTGCTCACCAGCGGCGGCGTCAGCGCCGGCGATGCCGACCACACGCGCGACGTGCTGAAGCAGGTGGGCGAGGTGGCGTTCTGGAAGGTGGCGATGCGCCCGGGGCGGCCGTTCGCGTTCGGGCCGCTCTATGCGGGTGACCCGCAGCGGCCCACCAAGACGGCGTGGTTGTTCGCGCTGCCGGGCAACCCGGTGGCGGCGCTGGTCACGTTCTACGTGTTCGCGCGCGACGCGCTGCTCGTGCTGGCCGGTGCAACGCCGCAGCCGCTGCCGGTGCTGCAGGCGCGCTCGACCCTGGCGATCCGCAAGCGCCCGGGCCGCACCGAGTTCCAGCGCGCGCGTGTCAGCCAGGCCGCCGACGGCACGTGGCAGGTGCAGACCACCGGTAGCCAGGGTGCGGGCATCCTGCGCAGCATGAGCGAGGCCAACGCGCTGCTGGTGGTGCGCCACGAGCAAGGCTCGGTCGCAGCCGGTGAACCGGTCGACGTCTGGCTGTTCGATGGGCTGGTCTGACACCGGGCCAGCGAGGGCAAAGGCACTGCAGGTTGCTCGGCTGCGGCACGTCGTGTAGCGTCACGCGTGTGCAGATGAATGCCGACGATGCCGCGCGCCGCGATCTGATGCGCCAAGCCGCCTGCGTGGCCGGCGCGTGGGCGGCCTCCAGCGTGCTGCCGGTGGCCGCGGCCGGCGACGTGCAGCGCCACCCGAGGTCACTGCTGGTCGATGCGCTCGGCAGGCCCTGGCAGGCGCGCCAGCTCAAGTACGGCGAGGCGTTCCTCTTCAACTACCCGTACACGGCCTCGCCCGTGTTCCTGATCGCCTTCGAGCGCGAGGTCAAGCCGGTCGAGCTCGTCACCGAGGGCAAGCAGCGTTATGCCACGCCGGCGGGCGTAGGACCGAACAAGTCGATCGTGGCGTTCTCGGCGATCTGCGCGCACAAGTTGATGTATCCGACCCCGGCGATCAGCTTCATCGGCCTGCGCAGCGGCGGTCGCGGCGAGCCGGCGCACGTGATCCATTGCTGCGGCGACAACTCGCGCTACGACCCGCTGCAGGGCGCGCGCGTGCTGGCCGGCCCGGCACCCCAGCCGCTGGCCGCGGTGCTGCTCGAATGGGACGCCGGCACCGACCAGTTGCACGCGGTGGGCACACGCGGCGGCGAGATGTTCGACGCGTTCTTTGAGAAGTACGCGATGAAGCTCGAGCTCGAGACCGGCAGCAGCCTGCGCAAGGCGAGCGGCGCCACCACGGTGGTGCAGCCGGCCGCGAGCTACAGCAAGCAGTGGCGCAGTTGTTCGGTCTGAGGTGCGGACTTAGCCCGACACCACGCGCACCGGCGCGCGTTGCGGCTCGGGCTCGGAATCGAAACGATCGAACCCGGTGTAGCAGATGAAGTGACGGTTCGACGCGCGGCCGAACAGCGTCATGCCCAGGCGCTCGGCCATCTCGTGGCCCATGGCGGTGACGCCGTTGCGGCTGACGATGATCGGCACGCCGATCTGCGCCGACTTCATCACCATCTCGCTGGTGAGGCGGCCGGTGGTGTAAAAGACCTTGTCGGCGCCGTGCACGTTGTGCATCCACATCCAACCGGCGATGGTGTCGATCGCGTTGTGGCGGCCCACGTCCTCGATGAACATCAGCTTCTCATTGCCGCGGAACAACGCGCAGCCATGCACCGAGCCGGCCTTGCGGTGGATGCTGTCGGGCTGCTGGCGCATCACCTCAAGGAGATCGCGCAGGCCGGACTGGCTGATGCGTGCGCTTCTTGCATCGGGCAGCTGCACCGACTGCAGGCCGTCCATCATGTCGCCGAACACCGTGCCCTGGCCGCATCCGGTGGTGACGACGCGCGACGCGGTCTTGCGCTCGAAGTCTTCCACGCCGGCGCGCGTGCGCACGGCCACCGCGCCCACGTCCCAATCGGCGGTGATCGACAGCACCTCGTCGACGCCGGCCACCAGCCGCTGGTTGCGCAGGTAGCCCAGCGCCAGCAGCTCGGGCTCGGCACCGAGCGTCATCAGCGTGACCAGCTCGCGCTTGTCGACGTAGAGCGTCAGCGGCCGCTCGTCGGGGATGTGGATCGTGCGGCGCTCGCCGTATTCGTCGAGCACCTCGATCTCGCGCGTGAGCGCACTGCCGGCTCGTGTGAGCAGCGGCAGCCGCGGAGGGAATGTGCTGTTGGACACGTTCATGTCGTGCACGCTGAAGCAGCGTGCAACCAGCTTAGCGCGAGACCGCGCACGCCTTCAGGACTTCTTGCCGGCACCCTGCGGCGATGCGGGGGTGTTGGTGTTGGGCGGCGAAACCGCCTTGCCGGGCGGGGAATGCGCCCCCGCCGCCTCCAGCGGTTTCTGCGCTGGCGGCGTGTACGCAAACGGACCCGGGTCGACGCATGCCGGCGTGGCGACCGGCTTGACGTCCTTGCCGGCCTTCTTGGCGTCGGCCACGTAGGTGGCGGCCACCCGGTCCATCACCTGGCACAGCTTGTAGGCGTTCACCTTGTCGCCGTGCGCGGTCTTCGCCGCGGCCTCGGCGGCCTTGGCCTTGGCCTCGTCCGACAGCGGCGGCAGCTTGGCCAGCGCCGCGCCGCAGCACAGTCCTGCGGCGATCATTCCAACGACGAACCTCATGTTGCTTCCTTGGTTTGCATGCCGGCCGGCGGCGGTGATGACGAGCGTTTGGCCGGAATCTTGCCGGCGCGCACGTCCTCGGCCCACAGCTCGTGGTGCTCGCGCGCCCAGGCTTCGTCGACATAACCATCGCGCATCGCGCGATACGCGCCTTTCATGCCGATGGTGCCGAGGTAGATGTGGCCGAGGAACATGCACATCATCAGGACGGCCGCGACGGCGTGGATCATGTGCGCGATCTGCATGTCGCCGCGCGTGTAGGCCATGCCGGGAATCAGCTTGTCGAGAACCAGGCCCGAGCCCACCACCAGCGCGCCGAGTCCGAACACGCCGAACCAGAAGATGACCTTCTCGCCGGCGTTGAAGCGGTGCGACGGCACCTCTTGATCGCTCAGCAGTCCGCCGCCCTTCTTGAGCCAGGTGACGTCTTCAGCGCGCAGAAAGTTGTCCTTCAGGAAGGTGATGAACACGATCACCACCGACACCGCGAACAGCGGCCCGGCGAAGTTGTGCGCGGTCTTCAACGCGTAGGTGAGCCAGCCGAACAGCGTGGCCCCGGTGATCGGCAGCAGGAAGTACTTGCCGAACGCCATCACCAGGCCCGAGATCGCCAGCACGACGAACGCGGTGGCATTGGTCCAGTGTGCGGCGCGCTCGAACGGCGTGAAGCGCTCGATGCGACGGCCCGTGGTGTTGGTGCTGTGCCCCAGCGCACCCTTGCGCCAATAGAACAGCGCGATCGCCAGCAGCACGATCAGCAGCAGCGCGCCGCCGTACGGCACGATCCATTGGTTGCGCACCTGCCGCCAGGCTTCGCCGGCGGTGGTGAAGTCGGAACCGGGGAACTGCGTGAAGCGCTGGATCAGCACGCCGCCCTCGTTGTCCGGCAAGGTCGTGAAGCCGGGCTGCTGGCCCGAGTCGCGCACGCCGCGCCAGAACGGCGCATTGTTGCCGGGTTGCGATTTCGCGCGCTGCGCGTTGGTGTCGTCGGTCTTGGGATCGGCCGGCACCGTGAAGCCCGGCGGTGCACCGGGTGCGGCCTTGCCGCCCGGCGGATCGTCGGGCGGCGTGGTGGTCTGCGCCAGCGCGGTCGCGCCGAGCAGGAACGCCGTCGCGAACCCCAGAATCAGTCGCCGCATCGGGCCTTGCATGCTTGCTCCTTGGCCGGGTTCAGGGCTGCGCCGGTGCACGGGCGTATTCGTTCTGCCCTTGTGTACGCGTGCGCAACTGCTGATCCCACGCCGTCTTGTCGCCGGCCTTCCAGCCGTTGGCCATGTAGGCGCTCGCGCCGGTCGATCCCTGGAACGCCGGCACGTCCGACTTCTTCACCGCCTCGGAGGTCTTCTCGCCACAGGCAGCCAGCCCGACGGTCGCGCCACACAACAGCAGCACCGCTGCGTGCATTTTCATCATGATTTCTTGCCCTCCGGCTTGGCCTGTTGCGGGCCGCCGGTGGCGGGCCGGCCGTAGGCCGTGCCCCAGCCCCACACCTCGCTGCCCTTGCCGCGCACCAGCACGCGGTTGCGGAAGATGTCGGACACCACGTCGCCGTCGCCGCCGAGCAGGGCCTTGGTCGAGCACATCTCGGCGCACGCCGGCAGCTTGCCTTCGGCCAGCCGGTTGCGGCCGTACTTCTCGAACTCCGCCGGGCTGCCGTTGGCCTCGGGGCCGCCGGCGCAGAAGGTGCACTTGTCCATCTTGCCGCGCAGGCCGAAGGTGCCGTTGCTCGGGAACTGCGGCGCGCCGAACGGGCAGGCGTACGAGCAGTAGCCGCAGCCGATGCACACGTCCTTGTCGTGCAGCACCACGCCTTCGTCGGTCTTGTAGAAGCAGTCCACCGGACACACCGCCATGCACGGTGCGTCGGAGCAGTGCATGCATGCCACCGACACGCTGCGCTCGCCGGGCAAGCCGTCGTTGAGCGTGACCACGCGGCGGCGGTTCACGCCCCACGGCACGTCGTGCTCGGCCTTGCAGGCGGTGACGCAGCCGTTGCATTCGATGCAGCGTTCGGCGTCGCAGATGAATTTCATTCGGGCCATTTGTGCTCTCCTGAAAGCTGTTGCGCCGGACGCGTCAAGCCGCTCGTTCGATCTGGCAGACCGTGGTCTTGGTCTCTTGCATCATCGTCACGCTGTCGTAGCCGTAGGTGGTGGCGGTGTTGACCGCCTCGCCGCGCACCACCGGTTTGGCGCCCTCGGGGTAGTACGGCGCCAGATCCATGCCGCCCCAGCGGCCCGAGAAGTGGAACGGCATGAACACGGTGTCGGGGCCGACGCGCTCGGTCACCTGCGCCTTGACGCGCAGGCCCTTGAACTCCGGCACCGCCGCCATCGGCGGCGTCTTGAGCCACACGTAGTCGCCGTTGCGGATGCCGCGGTCGTTGGCCGCCTTCGGGTTGATCTCGACGAACGCCTCCTGCTGCAGCTCGGCCAGCCACGGATTGGAGCGCGTCTCCTCGCCGCCACCTTCGTACTCGACCAGCCGGCCGCTCGTCATCACCAGCGGGAAGGTCTTGCCGATGTCCTTGTTCTGCTCCTGCACCGTCTTGAACAGCGTGGGCAGGCGCCAGAACGCCTTCTTGTCGTCGTGCGTCGGGTACTTGGCCACCAGGTCCGGCCGGTTGCTGTACAGCGGCTCGCGATGCTGCGGCACCGGATCGGGGAAGTTCCACACCAGCGCGCGCGCCTTGGCGTTGCCGAACGGATGGCAGCCGTGCTTGACCATCGCCACGCGGATGATGCCGCCCGACGGATCGGTCTTCCAGTTCTTGCCTTCGGCGGCTTTCTGTTCGGCCTCGCTCAGTTCATTCCACCAGCCGAGCTTCTTCAGCAGCAGGTGGTCGAACTCGGGATAGCCGGTGGTGAGGTCGGCGCCCTTGCTGTGCGAGCCGTTGCCGGCCAGCAGGTTGACGCCGTCGCGCTCGACGCCGAAGTTGGCGCGGAAGTTGCCGCCACCGTCCATCACGTGCTTGGACGTGTCGTAGAGGTTGGGCGAGCCGGGGTGCTTCATCTCGGGCGTGCCGAACGCCGGCCACGGCAGGCCGTAGTAGTCGCCGTCGAGCTTGTAGCCGGTCTCCTTGTCGATCCCGCCCTTGGCGCGCAGCGTCTTGACGTCGAAGACGTTCATGTTGCGCATGTGCGCTTTCAGGCGCTCGGGGCTCTGGCCGGTGTAGCCGATGGTCCACACACTCTTGTTGATCTCGCGCAGGATGTCCTCGGGCACGGGCTCATCCATGCCCTTGACCTTCTGCATCTTGAAGTTCTTGCTCAGCTCCTTGTCGAAGCCCAGCTTGGCCGCCAGCTGGTGCATGATCATGTGGTCGGACCGGCTCTCCCACAGCGGCTCGATCACCTTCTCGCGCCACTGGATCGAGCGGTTGGAGGCGGTGCACGATCCGCTGGTCTCGAACTGCGTGCACGCCGGCAGCAGGTAGACCGCGCGGTTTTTGTTGAGGTCTTCGGGTTTGCCGGGCATCGCCGCCATCGCGGCGGTGGCGCTCGGGAACGGGTCGATCACGACCAGCAGATCGAGCTTGTCCATCGCGCGCTTCATCTCCAGGCCGCGCGACTGCGAGTTGGGCGCGTGGCCCCAGAAGATCAGGCCGCGCAGGTTGCTTTCCTGGTCGATCAGCTCGTTCTTCTCGAGCACGCCGTCGATCCAGCGCGACACCGTCATGCCCGGCTTGCTCAGCATGCCGGGCGCGTACTGCTTCTTGATCCACTCGAAGTCGACGCCCCAGACGTTGGCAAAGTGCTTGAACGAGCCTTCGGCCAGGCCGTAGTAACCGGGCAGCGAGTCGGGGTTGGGGCCGACGTCGGTGGCGCCCTGCACGTTGTCGTGGCCGCGGAAGATGTTGGCGCCGCCGCCCGAGACGCCGATGTTGCCGAGCGCGAGCTGCAGGATGCACGATGCGCGCACCATCGCATTGCCGATGGTGTGCTGGGTCTGGCCCATGCACCAGACGATCGTGCTCGGCCGGTTCTCGGCCATCGTCTTGGCCACCTGCAGCACGGTGGCTTCGTCGACGCCACAGGCCTCCTGCACCTTGTCGGGCGTCCACTTGGCCAGCACGTCCTCGCGCACCTTGTCCATGCCGTAGACGCGGTCCTCGATGTACTTCTTGTCTTCCCAGCCGTTCTTGAACACGTGGTACAGCACGCCGAACAGGAACGGGATGTCGGTGCCGGAGCGGATGCGCACGTACTGGTCGGCCTTGGCCGCGGTGCGCGTGAAGCGCGGATCGGCCACGATCATCTTGCAGCCGGTCTCCTTGGCATGCAGCATGTGCAGCAGCGACACCGGGTGCGCCTCGGCCGCGTTGCTGCCGATGTACAACGCAGCCTTGGAGTTCTGCATGTCGTTGTATGAGTTGGTCATCGCGCCGTAGCCCCAGGTGTTGGCCACGCCGGCCACCGTGGTGCTGTGGCAGATACGCGCCTGGTGGTCGCAGTTGTTGCTGCCCCACAGGCTCATCCACTTGCGCAGCAGGTACGACTGCTCGTTGTTGTGCTTGGACGAGCCGACCACGAAGATTGAATCGGGGCCGCTCTGCTTGCGCAGCTCGAGCATCTTGGCGCTCACTTCATTGAGCGCCTGGTCCCAGCTGATGCGCTGGTACTTGCCGTCGACCAACTTCATCGGGTACTTCAGGCGGTACTCGCCGTGGCCGTTTTCGCGCACCGCGGCACCCTTGGCGCAATGCGCGCCCAGGTTGATCGGGCTGTCGAACACCGGTTCCTGCCGCACCCAGACGCCGTTCTCCACCACCGCGTCGATCGCGCAGCCCACCGAGCAATGGCCACAGACGGTGCGTTTCACTTCGACCTTGGCGTTGGGATCGCCGCCGTGTTTCTTGGTCTCCTGGGCCTTCGCCTTGCGCACCAGCACGAGCTGCGACGCGGCCATGCCGGCGCCGAGGCCGAGGCCCGAACGGCGCAGGAAGCCGCGCCGGTCGAGCGTGGGGATCGCGCGCGACACCCCGCGCGACAGGCTGTGAACCAGGCTCGATGACGATGCAGCGGCGTGATCGGACTTGCGGGTGAGCAGCATGGCTGAACCTCTGTTGGACTCTGGCGGGCTATCTGACAAGCCAGGGGCGCGTGAGCCGCGCCCCGGTGTGCGTGCGCAGCGGCATCAGATCCGGGTGGTCTGGTAGTAGCGCATCACGTGTTCGGTGAGCCGGTAGCCGCCGCCTTTGTTCGGGGCAGCATCCGGCGCATCGGGCGCGGCATCGGGCTCGCTGCGGCGTGTGGCCAGCACCGTGGCCGCAGCGGCCAGCGCGCCGGTGGTTCCGGCAGCACCGAGCAGCTTGCGCCGGTTCACGGCGGGTTGATCGTCGGCTGGCTGGTTGGCTTGCTTCATGGTTTCCTCTGGTCGCCTGGAACACACGCACCTATGTACGTGCGTGCAGAACACACTGCATTGGAGTCAGAGTAAACCCGAATTTCAATCAGGGGAGGCCCGGGTGTCTCGACTGACAAGTTGTCGCGCTGATTGCGACAGGCTGTCGCACACACCGCATGGCGGTGTCTCATGCACGCACCGACATATCGGCTCGTCGCCAAGCGATAGACTGGCTCGTGCCGATGGAAACCAACACCCGATTGCCGGTTGCCGTACTGATCGAAGAGCAGCGCCAGCCCAACGCATGGGAGGCGTGGCGCTTTCGCATCGACGACGTCGTGCCCGACGAAGGCCAGTTCGGCCCGGCCCCGCGTGTGCTGCGTGACGACGGGCGTAACCTGTTGCGCCTGCATCCGGGGCTGCAGGTGTCGTTGCACCGCGACGAGGCCGAGGGCTACTACCTCAACCTGACCTCCGGCGCGCCGGTGTGGTTCGTGATGTGGCGCGTCGACGATGCCGACCCGTCGCGGGCCTGGCCCGAGATCGTCACGCTGTCGTACAACGAGGCCGGCCGCCTGCTCGACGCGCAGGAGCGCGTCGACAACGTGCCGCTGAGCGGCGCGGTGATCGCCTGGCTGCAGGCCTACACCGACGCGCACTACCGCCCCGAGCCCAAGCAGCGCAAGCGGCCGGCTTCTTTCCGCGCACCGCAGGATCGGCAATGAGCCCCATGAGCGAAGAGCCGGGGTTCCTGTCTCGTTGGTCGCGCCGCAAGGTGCAGGCGCGTCAAGGCGTGGCGCCCGAGGAACCGGCGCCGAACGAGCCGGTGGCGGTCGTGCCGACCCCGGTTGCTGCGGATCCGGCCGCGCCACTGCCAGCCCAATCGGTGGACACAGCGGGGCCGCACGACCAGGGCGAGCCCGCCAAGCCACCGCCGCCGACGCTGGCCGACGTGGCGCAACTCACGCGCGAGTCCGACTTCAGCCGCTTTGTCGCGCCCGGCGTCGACGGCCAGGTGAAGAACGCGGCGCTGCAGAAGCTGTTCGCCGATCCGCACTTCAATGTGATGGACGGGCTCGACGTCTACATCGACGACTACAACAAGCCCGATCCCCTGCCGCTGGCGTCGATCCGCAAGATGGCGCAGGCCGCGTTCCTCGGCCTGGTCGAAGCCACGCCGCCGGCCGCTGCCGCGCCGGATCCCGCACACCCTCCCACGGCTCAGGCGCCGAAGTCCGCCGAGGTCGATGTCGTTGCGCAAGCAGCGGCGACCCCTGAACCCGATGAAAACGCTGATCTGCGACTGCAACCACACGATGCCGCTGGATGCGGCGGCGCTGAAGACGGCGCTGCAGCAGACGAGCGGCGCCAGTCCTGACGGGCTGGAACAGCTGCACACGCTGCTGTGCCGCCGCGAGGCCGGCGCGTTCCAGCGTGCCGCCAAGGCCACCGGCGCGGCCGGCGAGCCGCTGGTGGTGGCCTGCACGCAGGAGCGCCGCCTGTTCACCGAGCTGAACGAGCACACCGAAGGGGCGGCGCCGCTCGATGTGCGACCGATCCACTTTGTCAACATCCGCGAAACCGGCGGCTGGTCGCGCGACGCAAAGGCCGCCACGCCCAAGATCGCGGCGCTGCTCGCCGCGGCGCAGATGCCGGCGCCGCAGCCGGTGCCCAACGTGTCGTACCGCTCGGGCGGCCGCTGCCTGATCGTGGGCCACGCCGACGCCGCTGAAGCGGCCGCCGCGCTGCTCAGCGACAAGCTCGACGTCAACCTGCTGCTCGACGGTGCCGGCGGCGCGCTCGCGCAAAGCCACGGCTGGGCGGTGCATGCCGGCAGGCTCAAGCGCCTCACCGGCTGGCTCGGCGCGTTCCAGGCCGAGTGGGAAAGCAGCAACCCGATCGACCTCGACCTGTGCACGCGCTGCAATGCCTGCATCGAGGCCTGCCCTGAAGCCGCGATTGACTTCACGTACCAGATCGATCTCGACGCCTGCAAGAGCCACCGCGATTGCGTGCGCGTGTGCGACGCCGCCGGGGCGATCGACTTCGATCGCGCGCCGCGCACCGACGCCGACACGTTCGACCTGGTGCTCGATCTGCGCCCGGAGCCGGCCTTCACGATGCACCAGCCGCCGCAGGGCTACTTCCATGCCCGCGACGAGCGCGCGCTGCACAAGGCGGTGCTCGAGCTGCGCGACGCGGTGGGCGAGTTCGAGAAGCCCAAGTTCTTCACCTACAACCAGAAGATCTGCGCCCACAGCCGCAACGAGCGCATCGGCTGCACCGCCTGCATCGACGTGTGCTCGGCGCGCGCCATCGGCAGCGACGCATCGCTCAAGGGCAAGCTGCAGGGCAAGGTGCGTGGCGGGCCGGAGGGCGTACGCGGCGGCCAAGCCAAGCCCACCGGCGGCATCATGGTCGAGCCGCACCTGTGCGTGGGCTGCGGTGCCTGCAGCACGGTGTGCCCGAGCGGCGCGATCTCGTTCGCCTACCCGTCGGCGGTGGACCAGGGCCAGCGCCTGCGCACGCTGCTGCGCGCGTACGGCGCCGCCGGCGGGCGCGAGGCCGCGCTGTTGATCCACAGCGAAGGCGCCGGCGCCCGGCGCATCGACGAGCTCGGCCGCGCCGCGCGCACCGAGCGCAGCGTGCACGGCGTGCCGGCGCGTGTGCTGCCGGTGCCGGTGTGGCACACCGCGAGCATCGGCATCGACCTGTGGCTGGCGGCGTTCGCGTCAGGCGCCAACCAGGTGTGGGTGCTGCTGAGCGGCGAAGAGGCGCCTGAATACCGGCAGGCGCTCGGCGAGCAGATGGCGATCGCGCAGGCGGTGCTGAGCGGCCTGGGTTATGGCGAGCGGCACTTCAAGCTGATCGAGGCCCGCGATGCGCGCGACCTCGCGGCGCTCGACGCCGCGCTGCGCGAGGCGCCGGCCGCCAGCGTGGCGCGCGCGGCGTCGTTCAACGCGCAGGCCAACAAGCGCGCCACGCTCGAGCTGGCGATCGACCACCTGATGGCGCACGCGCCGCAGCGCAGCGAGTCCATCGCCTTGCCGGCCGCGGGCGCCCCGTTCGGCAGCCTGAAGGTCGACACCGCCGCCTGCACGATGTGCCTGAGCTGCGTCGGCGCCTGCCCCGAAGGTGCGCTGCTCGACAACGCCGAGCGGCCGCAACTGCGCTTCATCGAGAAGAACTGCGTGCAATGCGGCTTGTGCGCCAGCACCTGCCCGGAGGATGCGATCGCACTCGAGCCGCGCCTGTGGCTGGCCGACGACGGCAAGGCGCGCAAGGCGGCGCGCGTGCTGCACGAGGTGGAGCCGTTTCATTGCGTGCGCTGCGGCAAGCCGTTTGGCACGCTGCGCGCGATCGAGGCGATGGCGGCCAAGCTGGCCGGACATGCCGCGTTCCAGGGCGCGGCGGCGGATCGGCTGAAAATGTGCGGCGACTGCCGCGTCATCGACATGCACACCAATCCGAACGAAGTGCGCATCACCGATCTGTGATGAGTGACACCGCTGCGACCCCGTTGCGTTTTGCCTCCGCCGACGGCGGCGAGGAGCTGGCCCGTGCCGAGTTGTACGGCCTGCTGGCACAGCTGTGGATCGCGCCGCCCGACGACGCGCTGCTGCAGCAGTTCAAGGTGGCCGTGACGCAGGCTCCGGAATCCGGCAGCCTGCTCGAGGCGCCCTGGCAGGCGCTGGTGGCGGCGATGCGCAACACCAGCGCCGCCAGCGCGGCGGCGGAGTACGACGCGCTGTTCGGCGGCGTCGGCAAGCCCGAGGTGTTTCTCTACGGCTCCTACCACCTGAGCGGCTTTCTCAACGAGAAGCCGCTGGCGCTGCTGCGCGACGATCTCGAGCGCCTGGGCCTCACGCGCGACGAGACGCGCGGCGAGACCGAGGACCACGTGGCCTATCTGTTCGAGGTGATGCGCTACCTGATCGCCGGCGACGACGCCGCGCTGTGCAACCTGGAGCAGCAGCGCCACTTCTTCCGCGCGCACGTGCAGCCGTGGGTGACGCAGCTGTGCGACGCGGTCGATGCGCAGCCGCGCGCCCGCGTCTGGCGCGCGGTGGCCGAGATGACGCGGCAGTTCATGGCGGTGGAGACGCAGGGATTCGACCTGCTCGAGACATGACGATCCGCAAGGAGGACATCACCGGCATCGTGCTCGCCGGCGGGCGCGGCAGCCGCATGGGCGGCGTCGACAAGGGTCTGCAGAACCACCAGGGCGTGCCGCTCGCGCTGCACGCGCTGCTGCGGCTGCAGCCGCAGGTGGGCGAGGCGATGATCAACGCCAACCGCAACCTCGGCGCCTACGAGTCGATGGGCGTACCGGTGTGGCCCGATGCGCAGAGCGACTTCCCCGGCCCGCTGGCCGGCGTGCTGGTGGGGCTGGAGCGCTGTGAAACGCCGTTCCTGGTGACGGTGCCGTGCGACACGCCCAACTTTCCGCTCGACCTGGTCGAGCGGCTGGCGGATGCGCTGCAGGCTGAAGGCGCCGACATCGCCATGGCGGCGACGCGCGAGAACGGCGAGCTGATGGTGCAGCCGGTGTTCTGCCTGCTGAAGGCCGATCTGCTCGAAAGCCTGGTCAAGTACTTGCACAGCGGCCAGCGCAAGATCGACCGCTGGACAGCCCAGCATCGCGTCGCCACCGTCGCGTTCGACGATGCATCGGCGTTCGACAACGCCAACACGCCGGAAGAGCTGCAGCGCCTGCAGCGCTGAAACGGCGGCAGGCCGTTTTCAGCGTGGGCTGGCTTCGCGCCAGCGAAGTCAAGGCGCGCAGCGCAGGCCGGAGCCAAAAGCCGCGATCGCGCCGAGACATCACTGCTTGCGCTTGCGCACACGGAACTTCCACCACGGCAACGCCTGCGTCAGCGACAGCACCTCGCCGGCCCGCTCGCCGCCATAGCCGGGCAGCCCTAGCAGCGTTTGCCGCCAGGTGGCGCTGGCCAGCACCTCGCGCAGCTTGAGCACCGGAGGAGTGTCGAGCGCACCGCGCAGGCAGACCAGAAAATAGTCTTCGTCGGCGAGCGGCACAAAGTGCAGGCCATAGCGCTGCGCCGCCGCTTCGATGCCGACGCCGACGTCGGCCGCACCGCTGGCCACGGCGGCTGCCACCGCGAGGTGGCTGTCTTCGGCGCTGTCGCCGTAGCCGGCGATCGAATCGGCCGTGATGCGATCGTTCTGCAGCAGCTGCTCGGTGAGCAGCCGAGTGCCCGAGCCGCTTTGCCGATTGACGAAGCGCACGCCGTCGCGCCCCAGCTCGTGCAGCGACGTGATGTGCTTCGGGTTGCCGGCGGCCGCGATCAAGCCCTGGCGACGCGTCGCGCAGGCGATCAGCTTGTGCAGGCCGGGCTTTAGCAGCGGCTTCAGGCTCTTGGCGAACAGCTCGTTGCCGGCCAGCAGGCGCGGCACGTGAAAGCCGGCGACCACGCAACGCCCGTCGGCCAGCGCGCGCAGCGCGTCGACACTGCCTGCGAACTTGAGCTCGACGTGCAGGCGGTGTTCCGTGCCTGCGCGCTCGCGCAGCAGCGGCAGCGCCATGTCGTGGCTGGCGTAGAGCGTGATCACCTGCTGCGTGCCGTCGAGCGCCTCGCTCAGGACGCGCTCGAGCTCGACGCGCAGCGCCTCGATGTGTGGGGCCAGGCGCGCGCGCGCACGCGCCTCGGCCCACACCATGCGCTGGGCAAACGGCGTCAGCCGTGCCGGCTGGCCCTGCGCCCAGCTGACCAGCGGCTCGCCGAGCACGCCCTCCCAATGGCGCAGCGCTCCCCACACGTGGCGGTACGACGCGCCGAGCGCCTTGGCGGCATGCTGGATCGAGCCGTGCTCACGCAGCGCCGACAACAACTCGAATAGCGGGTTGTGGACCTCGGCGCCGTGCTGGTCGTCGGGCTGGAAGCTGTACTCCAGATGGACGCCGCGTGCGCGCATGTCAGCGGCGCCCGGCCGCCCGAAGGCGGTGACGCGCCCCAGAAGCCACGAAGGGGCTCCTTCGGAGCCGCGGGGGCAGCGAGCAAAGCGAGCCTGGGGGCCTCATACCCCAAAGGTTAATCGAGGGTCGCTTCGGCCAGGATGCGACCGCCCCCGTAGCTCGAGGTCGCGGCGATCGGCTCGGGCCCACCGAGCGTGACCCGTACCGCGCAGTACTTGAACTCCGGGATCTTGCCGAACGGGTCGAGCGCCGGATTGGTCAGCTTGTTGATCGCCGCCTCGTAGTAGCAGAACGGCACAAACACCACGCCGGGCGGCGAGCTTTCGTCAGCCCGCGCATACAGGCTCACGCGCCCGCGGCGCGACTCGATCGTGACCGTATCGCCGGGCTCGATGCCCAGACGCGCGAGATCCACCGGGTGCAGCATCGCCACCGGATCGGGCTCCAGCGCATCGAGCACGCCGGCGCGCCGCGTCATGCTGCCGGTGTGCCAGTGCTCGAGCTGGCGACCGGTGATCAGCACCATCGGATACGCATCGTCGGGCCGCTCGTTGGCCGGGATCAGGTCGGCCGGCACGAACTTGGCCCGGCCGGTGGCAGTGGGGAAGTGGTCGTCGAACACCACCGGCCGGCCCGCGTCGCCTTCGTGCGGGCACGGGTAGGTGACGCTGTGCTCGCGCTGCAGGCGGTCCCACGTGATGCCGGCGATGCTGGGCATCGTGCGGCGCATCTCGTCGAACACCGCCGCGGTGGCCTGCTCGTTGTCGGAACCGTAGTCGGGCCACTGCAGGCCGATGCGCTGCGCCATCTGCCGGATGATCCACAGATCCTGCTGCGCCTGGCCCGGCGGCTCGAGCGCCTGGCGGCCGATCTGCACCATGCGGTCGGTGTTGGTGAAGCTGCCGTACTTCTCCGGGAACGCCGAGGCCGGCAGGATCACGTCGGCCAGATACGCGGTCTCGGTGAGGAAGATGTCCTGCACCACCAGCATCTCGAGCGTGGCCAGTGCGTGGCGCGCATGGTCGGCGTCGGGATCGCTCATCGCGGGGTTCTCGCCCATGATGTACATGCCCTTGATCGTGCCGGCATCGATCGCCTTGATCACCTCCACCACGGTCAGGCCGGGCTTGTCGTCGAGCGACTCAGGTCTCACCTGCCATGCGCTGGCAAAGCGCGCCTTGGCAGCAGGATTGTCGACGCGCTGGTAGTCGGGGTACATCATCGGGATCAGGCCGGCGTCGGACGCGCCCTGCACGTTGTTCTGCCCGCGCAGCGGATGCAGCCCGGTGCCGGGGCGGCCGATCTGCCCGGTCATCAGCGACAGCGCGATCAGGCAGCGTGCGTTGTCGGTGCCGTGCACGTGCTGGCTGATGCCCATGCCCCACAGGATCATCGAGCCCTTGCTGGTGGCGTACAGGCGCGCCACCTCGCGGATGGTGTCGGCGTCGATGCCGCAGATCGGCGCCATCGCCTCGGGGCTGTAGCCCTTGACGTTGCGCGCCAGGGCTTCGTAGCCGAGCGTGCGATCGGCGATGAACTTCGCATCGACGAGGCCTTCCTCGACGATCACGTGCATCATCGCGTTGAGCAGCGCCACGTCGGTGTCGGCCTTGAACTGCAGGTAGCGGTGCGCATAGCGCGACAGGTCGCCGCTGCGCCGCGGATCCATGATGATCAGCTTGGTGCCGCTGGCAGCGGCGTTCTTCATCCAGGTGGCGGCCACCGGATGGTTCACCGTGGGGTTGGCGCCGATCAGGATCACCACTTCGGCCTGCGTCACGTCCATCACCGGGTTGCTGACCGCACCGGAGCCGATGCCCTCCAGCAGCGCCGCCACGCTGGAGGCGTGGCACAAGCGCGTGCAGTGGTCGACGTTGTTGCTGCCGAAGCCGGTGCGCACCAGCTTCTGGAACAGGTAGGCCTCTTCGTTGCTGCCCTTGGCCGAGCCGAAGCCGGCCAGCGCGTAGCGGCCATGCTGGTCGCGCAGCTTCTTCAGCGTGCCGCCGGCAAGCTCGAGCGCCTCGTCCCACGTGGCCTCGCGGAACACCTTCATCACGTCGTTGGGGTCCATCGTGAAGTCGCCGCGCTTGGGCGCGTCGGTGCGGCGGATGAGCGGCACGGTCAGACGCTGCGGGTGGTGCGCGTAGTCGAAGCCGTAGCGGCCCTTGACGCACAGGCGGCCCTGATTGGCCGGGCCGTCACGGCCGTTGACGTAGAGGATCTTGTTGTCCTTCACGTTGTAGGTGAGCTGGCAGCCGACGCCGCAGTACGGGCACACCGACTCCACCTGCTTGTCGGGCACCGCCATCGCCGCCTCGCGCGCCGGCGACAGCGCACCGGTGGGGCAGGCCTGCACGCACTCGCCGCAGGCCACGCAGGTCGACGCACCCATCGGGTCGTCCATGTCGAACACGATCTTGGCCTGCTCGCCGCGCAACGCGAGACCGATCACGTCGTTCATCTGCTCGTCGCGGCAGGCGCGCAGGCAGCGCGTGCACTGGATGCACGCATTCAAGTCCACCGCGATCGCTGGATGGCTCGCATCGGCCGTCCACTCGGGACGCGGCGCGAAGCGCGGCTTGCCCACCTGCAGCCAACCGGCCCAGAAATCGACCTCGTTGCGCCGCGTCAGCGCGGTCTCGGGCATGTCGGCCTGCAGCAGCTCGAGCACGAGCTGCTGCGACTTGCGCGCACGTTCGCTGTTGGTGGCGACAACCATGCCGGCAGCCGGCGCGCGGCAGCAAGACGGCGCGAGCACACGCTCGCCATTGATCTCGACCATGCACGAGCGGCAGTTGCCGACGGGGTCGAGCCCGTCCTTGTGGCACAGGTGCGGAATGCGGACCTTGTTGCGCTTGGCGACGTCGAGGATGGTTTCGCCGGCGCGCGCCTGCACCTCGCGGCCGTCGAGCGTGAAGGTGACGGTGGGGCCGTCGAGCTTGGCGCGTTCGGCGCGGGTGATGGCGTTCATTGCTTGCTTTCTTTCGTGAGACCGAGCGAGGCAAAGCCGCGGCCGGGTATGCGCCGGCGCTCGGCTGCGGCAGCCCCTCGCTGCGCGAGGGGTCCCCTGCGGTACTCAGACTCACGGCCCGCGTCGAAACTCCCGCCGCTCACTTCGTTCGCTGTGGTCGAACAGTCGACGCGAGTCAGAGGTTGAAGCGCGCGCTGCGCGCGCGCGGCCGCGAGTCTTCCGTTCCTCGGCGCCGCAGATGTCGCTGCCGGCGCACACCCGACCACGGCTTTGCCGCACCACCGCGGCATGCATCGATGCACACCACGAGCGTCTCTGCGCGGGGGGCGGTACCCGGGGTGGGCGACTTGTGGGGCGGCGAGGAGCGCAGCAGCACGAGGGGGAGTCCGGCGCCGCAGGCGCCGGACCGGCGAGAAGCCATGAAGCAGCGGCCCGTCCAGGGCCGCTGCGAGCGGCATCGCAGCCGCCCTCGTGATGCGAGCAGTGAGCCCGGACGCAGAACAGTCCCTGCGGACTGTTCTGCGCCTGGCGAACGCCCTGGCGCCTGCAAGCGCCAGGGCCCAGCGAAGTCGGCCCGCAGGGCCGACCGACCCAGTAGGAGCCCACTCCGGGTACCGCCCGCCGCGCCGCGCCCAACCTCCGCGGGTCATCTCAACCAACCTCCAACTCATGCGGAAAGTACTTGATCACGCAGTCCACCGGATTCGGCGCCGCCTGACCCAAACCGCAGATCGACGCATCGCGCATCACCTGCGACAGCTCGGCGAGCAACGCCAAATCCCACTGCGGTTGTTCGATCAAGGTCAACGACTTCGCGGTGCCGGCGCGGCACGGCGTGCACTGGCCGCACGACTCGTGCTTGAAAAAGCGCATCGTGTTGCGCGCCGCGTTAACGGCCGTGTCGTGGTCTGACAGCACCACGACCGCGGCCGAGCCGATGAAGCAGCCGTGCGGCTGCAGCGTATCGAAGTCCAGCGGCACGTCGGCCAGCGACGCCGGCAGGATGCCGCCCGACGCGCCGCCGGGCAGGTAGCCATACAACGTGTGGCCGCCGAGCATGCCGCCGCAGTGCTCGTCGATCAGCTCGCGCAGCGTGATGCCGGCCGGCGCCAGCTTGACGCCCGGGCTCTTGACGCGCCCCGACACCGAGTAGCTGCGCAGGCCCTTGCGTCCGTGGCGCCCTTGCGAGGCGAACCAGTCTGCGCCCTTCTCCAACAGCTCGCGCACCCAGTGCAACGTCTCGAAGTTGTGCTCCAGCGTGGGCCGGCCGAACAGGCCCACCTGCGCCACGTACGGCGGGCGCAGGCGCGGCAGGCCGCGCTTGCCCTCGATCGATTCGATCATCGCCGACTCTTCGCCGCAGATGTAGGCGCCGGCGCCACGCCGCAGCTCGATCGTGGGCAACACACCGGCCGGCGGGTCTGCATGGAGCTTGGCGAGCTCGGCTTCGAGCAGCGCGCGGCAGCCGTGGTATTCGTCGCGCAGGTAGACGTAGATCGCGTCGATGCCCACTGCCCATGCAGCGATCAGCATGCCCTCGATGAAGCGATGTGGGTCGCGCTCGAGGTAGTGGCGGTCCTTGAACGTGCCGGGCTCGCCTTCGTCGATGTTCACCGCCATCAGCCGCGGCGCCGGCTCGTTGCGCACGATGCGCCACTTGCGACCGGCCGGGAAGCCGGCACCGCCCAGGCCGCGCAGGCCGGAGTCTTCGAGCGTCTTGATCACGCTATCGACGTCGCGCCGGCCCTCGAGGCACTCGCGCAGCAGCGCGTAGCCGCCGTTCGTGCGGTAGGCGGCGAGATCAACGGCGGGCTCGATGACCGGCGCGGTGGCCCCCGCCTTCACGAGGGCCTGCACCTTGTCGACCGTGGCCGACGGCACCGCGTTGTGGTGCACCACCGCCACGGGCGCCTGCTCGCAACGGCCGACGCACGGCGCTGCCAGCACGCGCACCTCGGTGCCGAGGATCGCGGGCAGGCGCTGGAGCAGGTCCTGCGCACCGGCCATCTCGCAGCTCAGGCCATCGCACACGCGCACCGTGAGCGCCGGCGCGGCGGCGATGCGGCCATCGGGCCCTTCCTTCACGATATGAAAGTGGTGGTAGAAGCTCGCCACCTCGTAGACCTCGGTCTGGGCGAGCTTCAGTTCCTGCGCCAGCGCCGCGAGATGGGGCGTTGCGAGCTGGCCATGGCGGTCGTTGATGCGGTGCAGGTATTCGATGAGGCGGTCGCGCCGCAGCGTTTCCCCCGCGAGCAGGGCCTGCACCTCGGCCAGCGCCACGGGATCGACGCGCCGGCCCTTGGGCGCCTGACGCTTGCGCTGCCGGTTCGGGGCGGCCAGCACGATGGGAATGGTGGGATGGTTCAAGGCGCTGCTGCCCGCTGCTTGTGCAAACAACCGGCACTATCGCCGCCCGGGCATCGCCCTGTCCAATGCTTTGGTTGAACCCGGCGATTCACCTTCGTGATGGGCCGCACCAATGGGGGCCGCGTCAACGCCCACAATAGCGGCATCGAACGCCCATGCAACCCGCCATCCTGCCCTCCAGCGAACGCCCGGCCGCCGACCGCGTCAGCGACGGCTGGCAGCGCAGCGCCGTGCTGATCGTCGATGACGAGGAAGGCATGCGCAATTTTCTGTCCAAGACGCTGGAGAAGCGCTGCGGCCAGGTGATGGTTGCCGACAGCGCCGAGGCCGCCGACGTGCTGGCGCGCGCGCACCGCTTCGACCTGGTGATCCTCGACATCACGCTGCCTGGCAAGAACGGCATCAGCTGGCTGCGCGAGCTGCGCGACCAGGGCTTTTCCGGTGAGGTGATCCTGATCACCGCCTTCGCCGATCTCGAGACCGCGATCGAGGCGCTGCGCGCCGGCGCATCGGATTTCATCCTCAAGCCGTTTCGCGTGTCGCAGATCCTCAACGCGGTCAAGCACAGCCTGGAGCGCTCGCACCTCAAGCGCGAGAACTGGGTGCTGCGCCGCACGCTGCGCCAGCGCGTGGCGCCGATGGACGCGCTGATCGGCGACTCCATCGCGATGCGCCGACTGCGCGCCGACCTGGCGCGCGCCGCCTCGGTTGCCAGCACCGTGCTGCTGACCGGCGAATCGGGCACCGGCAAGGAGCTGGCCGCGCGTGCGCTGCACAGCGACAGCCCGCGCGCCAAGGCGCCGTTCGTGCCGGTGGCTTGCGCCACGATGTCGCCCGAACGCATCGAGACCGAGCTGTTCGGCCACGCCAAGGGCGCGTTTGCCGGCGCCACGCAGAGCCGCGACGGCTTGTTCTACTACGCGCAAGGCGGCACGCTGTTCCTCGACGAGGTGGCCGAGCTGCCGCTGCCGGTGCAGGCCGCCCTGCTGCGCGTGCTCGATGACCGGCGCATCCGGCCGGTGGGCAGCGAGCAGCAGATCGCGGTCGATGTGCGCATCATCGCCGCCACCAACCGCCACCTGGCCGACGAGGTGACCGCCGGCCGCTTCCGCAACGACCTGTACTACCGCCTGCAGGTGGTCGAGATCGCCATGCCGCCGCTGCGTGAGCACAAGGCCGACATCCCGCAGCTCGCGGCGCACTTCATCCAGAGCCTGGCGCCTCAGCTCGGCGTCGAGCCGATCGACGTGACGCCGGCCGAGATGGACTACCTGAGCCAGTACGCCTGGCCGGGCAATGTGCGCGAGCTGCGCAACCTGATCGAACGCTCGTTGATCCTCGGCTCGCTGAACGTGTCGGCGCTCTATCCGGGCGGCGCCAAGCCGACGCCGGCCGAGCCGCGGGCCACCACCGACCTGCACGAGCTCGAGAAGCGCCATATCCTCGCCGTGCTGGAGTCGGTCGACGGCGACAAGACACGCGCCGCGCAGTTGCTGGGCATCTCCCGCCGCACCCTCGAGCGGCGCTGCGCCGAGTGGGCATGACCCACCCCCGATGCGGCCTAGTGGCCGCCTCCCCCTCAAGGGGGCGCCACCAGCGGACCGGCAGAGCCGGATCCGCGGTGGCCGCTTGATCAGACGCACCGTGCAACTCGTGATCACCGCGCCATGAAGCTCAACGCGTGGCGCGGCTTCGGCGCGCTCTCCATCCGCCACAAGCTGCTGGCGCTCGGACTGTTGCCGCTGCTGCTGGCGCTGCCGCTGCTGGCCGTGGTCCTGGTCGTGTGGGGCGATTCGGCGCTCGACGCGCTGCTGAACACCAAGATCCGCAGCGACCTCGCGGTGGCGCACGGCTACTTCGAGCGCGTGCAGTCCGAGGTCGGCGCCAGCACGCTGGCGGTGGCGCAGTCGCACACGCTGGTCGATGCCGTGCAGCGCGGCGACCAGGCCGCGCTGCGACGGCTGCTCGCGCACGCCAAGCTGCACCACGCGCTGGAGTTCCTCGAGCTGCTGCCGCCCGATGCGGCGGCCATTGCGGCCATCGACGCGGCCAGCGGCGAAGGGCTGGCGCGCGTGGTGCTGCTCGAAGGCGTGCAGTTCGAACGCATCGCGCCCGACCTCGCCGGGCGCGTGCCGGTCAAGCTGGTGCCCACGCGCAACGCCGCGCCGACCGATCGCACCAACGAGGACCGCGCCATGGTGATGATGGCGCAGGCCGCGGTGCGCGCGCTCGACGGCCGCCCGCTGGCCGTGTTGCGCGGCGGCGTGCTGCTGAACCGCAACCTCGCCTTCATCGACCACATCAACGAGATCGTCTATCCGCAAGGATCGTTGCCGTTCGGCAGCCAGGGCACGGCGACGCTGTTTCTCGACGATGTGCGCATCTCCACCAACGTGCGGCTGTTCGGTCAGGACAGCGAGCGCGCGATCGGCACCCGGGTGTCGCAGGAGGTGCGCGACGCGGCGCTCGTGCACGGCCAGACCTGGCTGGGCCGCGCCTTCGTCGTCAACGACTGGTACGTGTCGGCCTACGAGCCGCTCACCAATGCCGCCGGGCGGCGCATCGGCATGCTCTACGTGGGCTTCCTCGAGAGCCCATTCCAGCGCCTGAAGTGGGGCGTGCTGCTCGGCATGGGAGCCGTGGTGCTGGCGTTGATGGCGGTGGCCATGACCCTGGCGTTGTCTTTTGCGCGGCGCATCTTCGCGCCGATCGAGCGCATGACGCACACCATGCAGATGGTGGAAGTGGGTGACCTGTCGGCACGCGCGCGCGTGCCCGACAGCAGCGACGAGATCGGCCGGCTGGCGGCGCACTTCGACCGCCTGCTCGACACTATCGACGAGAAGACACGCGCGCTGCAGGCCTCGCACGACGAGCTCGACCGCAAGGTGGTCGAGCGCACGCGCGAGCTGCAGTCGGCGCAGTCGCAGCTGATCAAGAGCGAGAAGCTGGCCGCGATCGGACAGCTCACCGCCGGCATCGCACACGAGGTGAACAACCCGATCGCGGTGATCCAGGGCAACCTCGACCTGGTGCGCGACACGCTGCGCGGCAAGGCTAAGCCGGTGCAGGCCGAACTGAAGCTCATCGACGAGCAGATCGAGCGCATGCGGCTGATCGTCACGCGACTGCTGCAGTACTCGCGCCCCGGCGAGTACGCCGGCTATGTGGAAGCGGTGGACACCGAGCAGGCGATCGACGACAGCCTGGTGCTGGTGCAGCACCTGTTGTCGCGCACCCGCATCGCGGTGGTGCGCCAGGGGCGCGCCACGCGGCGTGCGCTGGCCAACCGGCAAGAACTGCAGCAGGTGCTGATCAACGGCATCGTCAACGCCATCCAGGCCATGCCCGAGGGCGGCACGCTGACGCTGGCCGCCCGTGACGCCGGCGACGCCCAGGTGGAGATCGACATCGGCGACACCGGCCCGGGATTTCCGCACGATCTGGTCAGCGGCGCCTTCCGGCCATTCACCACGACGAAAAAAGAGGGCACCGGGCTCGGCTTATGGATCAGCAAAAGTCTGGTGGAACGCTACGGTGGCGACATCCGGGCGCGCAACCGCGACGACGGATCCGGCGCGGTGCTGACGGTGGTGCTGCCGGCGGAAACGCAGGCATCCAGCTTGCCGATGACAGCGTAAGTCTTGGGGCGGGTGCCCCGACTCACAGCCAACTGGAGAGCCTTTGAACCGTTGAAGTCGTGGGAGCAACAAAGGGTCAGATGTAGGACGCTTCCGACTGCCGCCCAAGGAGTTGATGCCATGAACACCCAAGAACATCGCCAACTGAGCTACGTGCTGCGCTTCGAGTCCCTGTTCGACGGCGGCCGGGCGCTGGCCTTTGAATGCGACGCCGGCGGTCACGTCGACCTCGACTCGCTGTCGGAGCGCGCCAAGCTGAACTATCTGTACGCCCGCACCGTGATCGGCCGCGACTACGCGGTGCCGCGCGTCGAGTTGCATTGAAGGTTGTTTCGCTCGTCTCCTTTTTCTCCTCCTCAGCTTGAAAACGGCGCCCTTGGGCGCCGTCTTTTTTGGCTCCGGCCGGCGCTTCGCGCCTTCACTTCGCTGGCGCGAAGTGAGCCTTCGCCGCAACGGCCCAGCGGCCGTTGTCTCCTCCTCAGCTTGAAAACGGCGCCCTTGGGCGCCGTCTTTTTTTGCCGGACCGGTCACCAGCCGCCCGGACTGGGCGGATCGCGTCTCAACGCTGCAAAGACTGCAGCGCCGCGATGCGCTGCTCGATCGGCGGATGGCTCGAGAACAGCGCCATCCAGCCCGGCCGATCGGTGATGCCGAAGGCGCGCATCGCCTCCGGCAGCGCGCTCGGCTCGACGCCGCCCAGCCGCGCGAGCGCCCGCTGCATCGGTTGCGGCGAGCCCAGATACTCGGCCGAGCCGCGGTCGGCACGGAACTCGCGCCGGCGCGAGAACCAGGCGACGATGATCGACGCCAGGACCGCGAACACGATCTCGAGCACCAGCACGGTGATGTAGTACCCGGGCCCGGTGCCGCGCTCGCTGCGGAACACGGCGCGGTCCACGAACGTGCCGACGACGCGCGCGAGAAAGATGACGAAGGTGTTCAGCACACCCTGGATCAGCGTCAGTGTCACCATGTCGCCGTTGGCGACGTGCGCCACCTCGTGGCCGAGGACCGCCTCTACTTCGTCGGGGCTCATCGACTGCAGCAAACCGGTCGAGACGGCGACCAGCGCCGAGTTCTTGAACGCGCCGGTGGCAAACGCGTTGGGCGCGCCGTCGTAGACCGCCACGTCGGGCATGCCGATGCCGGCGCGCTCGGCGAGCGTGCGCACGGTCTGCACCAGCCAGCGCTCGGTGGTGCCCTCGCTGCCGTCGATCACGCGCGCGCCGGTGGACCATCTGGCCATCGGCTTGGAGATCAGCAGCGAGATGATGGCGCCGCCGAAACCGAACACGGCGGAGAACGCGAGCAGCGTGCCGTAGTTCAGCCCCTCCTGCGCCAGCGCACGGTCGATGCCGAACACCTTCAGCGCGATGGACAACACCACCATCACGGCGAGGTTGGTCAAAACGAACAGCGCGATGCGCTTCATGTGGGGTCTCCGAAGTCCGGGGCCGTTGGGTGCCGCCGCGTGTCAGGTGTTCAGCACGGCCACTGACTTGGTGTTGAGGTAGGCCTCCAGCGCCTCGGGGCCGCCTTCGGAGCCGTAGCCCGAATCCTTGACGCCGCCGAACGGCATCTCGGCCCACGGCGCGGCCGCCTGGTTGATCCACAGCATGCCGGTCTGGATGCCCTGCGTCAGCTCGTACGCCGTTTTCAGCGACGCGGTGAACGCGTAGGCCGCCAGGCCCCACGGCAGGCGGTTGGCTTCGGCGATCGCCTCTTCGATCTTGTCGAAGCCGCGCACCGACGCCATCGGGCCGAACGGTTCTTCGGTCAGCAGCAGGCTGTCCAGCGGCGCGTCGACGATCACCGTGGGCGCGAAGAAGTTGCCTTCCGAGCCGACGCGCTGCCCGCCGGTGGCCAGCTGCGCGCCACGCGTCAGCGCGTCGTCGGTGATCTTCTGCATCGCACTCAAGCGGCGCGGATTGGCCAGCGGCCCGAGCGTGGTGCCAGGCTCCAGGCCGTGGCCGAGCCTGGACGCCTTGGCCTGCGCGACGAAGGCCTCGACGAAGGCCTTGCGCACATCGTTGTGCACCAGGAAGCGGGTCGGCGAGATGCACACCTGGCCGGCGTTGCGCAGCTTGGCCAGCGCACCCACCTTGGCGGCGCGCGGAATGTCGGCGTCGGCCGCCACGATCACCGGCGCGTGGCCGCCGAGCTCCATCGTCACGCGCTTCATGTGCTGGCCGGCCAGCGCCGCCAACTGCTTGCCCACCGGCGTGGAGCCGGTGAAGGTGATCTTGCGGATCGCAGGGTGAGGGATCAGGTACTGGGAGATCTCGGCCGGGCTGCCGTACACCAGGTTCACCACGCCGGCCGGCACGCCGGCATCGGCGAACGCGCGGATCAGCTCGGACGGCGACGCCGGGGTCTCCTCCGGCGCCTTGACGATGATCGAGCAACCGGTGGTCAGCGCCGCGCTCAGCTTGCGCACCACCTGGTTGATCGGGAAGTTCCAGGGCGTGAACGCGGCCACCGGACCGACCGGCTCCTTCAGAACCTGCTGCACCACGCCGGCCTGGCGCGGCTGCAGGATGCGGCCGTGCACGCGCATGCCTTCGGCGGCGAACCACTCGATGATGTCGCCGGCCGACAGAACCTCGGCCTTGGCCTCGGCCAGCGGCTTGCCCTGCTCCTGCACCATCCAGCGCGCGATGCCCTCGGCGCGCTCGCGCACCAGGCGCGCCGCTTCGCGCATGGTCTTGGCGCGCTCGGCGGCCGGCACCTTGCGCCACACGTCGAAGCCCTGCAGCGCGGCCGCGCAGGCGGCGTCGAGGTCGGCCGGCGTCGCGACCGCGACGCTGCCCACCGGCTTGCCGGTGGCCGGGTCGTTGACGGCCAGCTTCTTCTTCTCGCTGCCGTCGCGCCATTGGCCACCGATGAAGAGCTGCACGTTCGGGTAGGTGGCGGTGGGCTTGTTTTCGGTGGCGGTTGACATGGCTGGATCTCGTCGGGGCTTCAGGGCGGTAAGGAAGGAGGCGATTGTCCGACAACCCCGGAATCCGCCGCCCCGGCGTGGCCGGCAGCCGGAGCGCTGTCACACCACCTGAACCGCGGCGCGCGGCGCTGCAACCCAACGAGCGTCGAGCAACCGCCAACCCGCAGGAGAGCCTCATGCACATGGCCACGATCAGCCCGCTGCCTTACACCCGCCACGCCGCACGCGACGCCAAGCTGTTCGACGGCGGCCGCACGCTGGCCACGGATTCCGACGCTGCCGGGCTGTTCGACGTCGATGCCGTCACCGACCGCGGTGACCTGCACCGCCTGTTCGAAGGCGCGGTGGTGGTCGCCGAACTCGACGACTGCATCGACTACCCGACGATCGGCTTCGACGACTGACTGCCGCCACGGCGGCGCGACGCTGCCGTCAGCCGATGCGATCGGCCATCGTCTGCCCCAAGCGCACGGCGCCGCCCGGCTCCCAGGCCGGGTTGAAGCGCAGCGGTCCGCGCGGGAACAGCATGACCACCGTCGAGCCGAGCAGGAAGCGCCCCATCTCGTCGCCCTGCTTCAGCTCGACCGGCGCCTCGTCGTAGCGCCACTCGCGCAGCCGGTCCGGGCGCGGTGGGTTCACCACGCCATGCCACACGGTGGCCATGCTGCCGACGATGGTGGCGCCGACGAGCGCCAGCACGAACGGACCCCAAGCGGTCTGGAACGCACACACCACACGTTCGTTGCGCGCGAACAGGCCTGGCACGGCGCGCGCGGTGACCGGATTCACCGAGAACAGGTCGCCCGGCACGTGCACCATGCGCGTCAGCCGCGCCGCGCACGGCATGTGGATGCGGTGGTAGTCCTTGGGTGACAGGTACAGCGTCGCGAAGTGGCCGCCATCGAACAGCGCGGCCAGCTCGGCATCGCCGCCCACCAGCGCCTGCGTGGTGTAGTGATGGCCCTTGGCCTGCAACAGCCGGTTGCCCTCGAGCGCGCCGAACTGGCTGATCGCACCGTCGACCGGGCACACGAAATCGGCCTGCGCGAGCGGCCGCACGCCGTCTTTCAGCGCCCGCGTGAAGAAGTCGTTGAAGGTGCGGTAGTGGGTCGGGTCGGGATCGGCGGCTTCGTTCATGTCGACGCCATAGCGGCGGATGAACCAGCGGATCACCGCGGTGGTGGTGGCGCCCCCGGCACGGGAGGCGCCGCGCCCCATCAGCACCGTAAGCCCGCGCTTGGGCAGCAGGTACTGCGGCAGGACGGCGAGACGGTCTGGCATCTTGGAGCGGGCGCGCATCAGGACGCGCGTTCGAGGCTGCCGCTGTGCGCGGCGGCTTCTTCCAGCCACACCTCGTCCTGCGCGGTCGCCAGCGCCGCGCGCAACGCCGGCGTGGCGCGCTCGGACTTGGCGGTCATGAAGCCGATCGGCGTGCTGACCACCGGATCCACCAGCGGCCGCGCCTGCAGTCCGGCCACGCTCTGCACCGAGCGCACCAGCGCACCGGGCAGCACCGCCGCCACCGGGCCCGCGGCCAGCGCGGTGACCAGCGCCAGCACCGAGTTGGTCTCCAACGTGGCCTCGACCTGCGCTCCCGCCTCGCGAAACGCCTGGTCGACGATGGTGCGGTTGTGCATGTCGGGCGTCAGCAGCGTCAGCGGCAATGCGGCGGCCTCGCGCCATCCGATCGGCGCGCCCACGGTCAACGCACCGTGGCCGGCGCCGCGCTGCACCACGTAGTAGGCCTCGGCGTACTGCGGCCACACCTGCAGCGCGCGTGCGCTCACTTCGGCGCGGCCGGTGTAGCCGAGGCCCATGTCGAGCGACAGGTTCTCGATGCCGGTTTCGATCTCCTGCGATGCCAGCGAGCGCACCACCGGCGCCAGGCCGCCGTGCCGCTCGCGCACGCGCAGCGCGAAACGCGTGGCGATCGTCATGGCGGTGGGCACCGCCCCGATCTGCAGGCGACCGCGCGGCGAGTCCTCGCGGCTGTGCAGCTCCTGCCGCAGCGCCTCGGCCTCGCGCAGTAGCCGGTGCGCGTGCGCCAGCACCACCTCGCCCTCGTGGGTGAGCCCTTCGTACTGGCGCGAGCGCCGCACCACCGGCACGCCGAGCTCGGTCTCGAGCGCGCGAATCGCATTGCTCAGCGCGGGCTGGGTGATGCGGCACGCCATCGCGGCGCGTCCGAAATGACGGTGCTGGTCGAGCGCGGCGAGGTAGCGCAGGGCCTCCAGCAGGTTCATCGCGGCAAGCGCGTCAGGTGTTCTTCGACACCGTGATGGTCGGAAACTTGGCGCTGAAATCGCGCGCCTTGCCCGCAATCGACACCGCGATGCGGCGCGCCACGCGTTTGTAGATCTGCGCGATCTCGCCGTCGGGCTCGGCCACCACCGTCGGGTGGCCGGAGTCGGTCTGCTCACGGATCGACAGGTTCAGCGGCAGTGCGCCGAGGTACTCCACCTTGTACTGCTCGGCCATGCGTTTGCCGCCCTCGGCGCCGAAGATGTGCTCGCTGTGGCCGCAGTTGGGGCAGACATAGACGCTCATGTTCTCGACGATGCCGAGGATCGGCACGCTGACCTTCTCGAACATCGTCAGGCCCTTCTTGGCATCGAGCAGCGCGATGTCCTGCGGCGTGGTGACGATCACCGCGCCGGTCAGCGGCACGCGTTGGCTCAGCGTGAGCGCGATGTCGCCGGTGCCGGGCGGCATGTCGACCAGCAGGTAGTCGAGCTCGCCCCAGCGGGTCTGGCGCAACAACTGGTCGAGCGCCTGCGTGGCCATGGGGCCGCGCCAGATCATCGCCTGGTCGGGCTCCACCAGAAAGCCGATCGACATCACCTGGACGCCGTAGTTCTCCATCGGCTCGATGGTCTTGCCGTCTTCGCTCTCGGGCCGGCCTTCCAGGCCCATCATCATCGGCTGGCTCGGGCCGTAGATGTCGGCGTCGAGGATGCCGACCTTGGCGCCTTCGGCCGCCAGTGCGAGGGCCAGGTTGACCGCGGTCGTGCTCTTGCCGACGCCCCCTTTGCCCGAAGCCACCGCGACGATGTTCTTCACGTTGGGCAGCAACTGCACGCCGCGCTGCACCGCGTGGGCGATGACTTTCGACTGCAGGTTGACGCTGGCATTGGCCACGCCCGGGACGGTGCGCGCGGCGGCGATCAGGGCGGCGCGCAGCGCGGCGATCTGGCTGGCCGCCGGGTAACCCAGCTCGACATCGAACGACACATCGCCGCCGTCGATGCGCAGGTTCTTCAGCTGCCTCGTCGAGACAAAGTCCTTGCCGGTGTTGGGGTCGACCACGCCCTTCAGGGTCTCGAGCAGAACGGATTCGGTGACGGCAGCCATGACACGCCTTCGGGCGTTGCAGCGGAGGTCTGGCAGTCTAGCGCCAGCGCCGACTGCGCCGCGCCGCGGCGCTACTTGCGCAACACCTCGATCTTGTTCACCGAGCCGCGCGCCAAGGCCTGCAGGCCCTGCGCCGACAGCCGTGCATCGGCCTCGGCATCGCCGCGCAACCGCGCCTCCAGAAACAGCAGCGTGGCGGCGCGCGCGATCGGCTGCACGTCGGCGCGCGTGCGCGACGGCAGCGTGCTGCGGCGCGACCCGGCCGAGTCGGAGAACGCCATGTGGTCGGCATCGGCGATCCACACGAACACCTGGCCGCCGGGCGGCACGAGCTCGAAGAAGCGGCGCCGGTTCTCCGGCGGCGCGCCTTGCTGCGCGTCGCGCGAACCGCTGATGCCGAGCACGGGCCGGCGAATGCCGGCAAAGCTGTCCTGTCTGAAGAAAGGCTCGCCCGGCCCTTGCGGCGACAGCGCGACGCAGGCCTTGACGCGCGCATCGCTCAGGTCGGGCCCGAGGCCGGTGCCCGGCCCGGTGCGCGGCACCAGCCAATCGAGCGCGGGGCGCGCGCCGCAGATCGCCAGCGCCGTGTAGGCGCCAAAGGAGTGGCCCATCACGGCGACGCGCTGCAGATCGAGCACGCCGGCGAGCTCGGCATGGCTCTGGTTCCAGCGTGCCGCCTGGTCGAGCGCAAAGCTCACGTCGCGCGGGCGGCCGAGCACCTCGTCGGCGTCACGCGTCATCGACCGCAGGTTGGCCGCAAAGCGCATGCCGCGGCGCATGCGCTCGGTGTTGCTGCCCACATGCTCCAGCGCCAGCACCACGTAGCCGTGGCTCGCCAGATGGCGTGCCTGGGCGAAGTTGGCATCCCAATGACCGCCGGCGCCGTGGGACAGCACCACCACCGGAAAGGACCCCGTCCACGACGGCAGGTGCACCTTGATCGGCACGCGGCGCCCGCCGCGCGCGGCGTCGGCCAGATCGGCGAACTCGATGGTGCGCGTGCTGAGCGGTCCGTCGGCCTGCGGCCGTTCGAGCGCCACGCCAGCATGCGCCAGCCCCGCCACGGCGAGCGCGAGCCCTGCCAGCCACGCGCCGACCGGCGCCGCGGCGCGTTGGCGTGGGCCGGTGCGCTGCACCCTCACAGCTTGAGCGCGCGGTACAGCTCGGGCGTGCCGAGCGTGTGCTCGAGAAAGCCGAAGCTGCCGTGGTCCTGCACCTCGCGCGCCGCGTCTGTCAGCGCCGTCATCGCCGCCCGGTACAGGCTGGTGGCCAGGCTGATGCGCTTGACGCCGGCGGCCTGCAACTCGGCCACGCTGAACGACCTGCCGCGGATGCCCGCCATGAAGTTGAACGGCTTGCCCAGCGCCGCGCAGACGCGCCGGACGGCCTCGAGATCGGGCAGGCCGGGCGCCATCAGCACGTCGGCGCCGGCGCGCTCGAACGCCTGCAGGCGCGCGATGGTGTCTTCCAGGTTCGGCCGGCCGCGCAAGAAGTTCTCGCAGCGCGCCGTGAGCGTGAAGTGAAACGGCAGCGCACGAGCCGCTTGCACCGCCGCCTCGATGCGCGGGAGCGCCTGCTCCATCGGGTACAGCGCCTCGCCGTTCCAGTCCTCGATCGAGCCGCCCACCAGCCCGGCCTCGGCGGCGAGCCGGATCGTCTCTGCGGCCTGGGCCGGTTCGTGGCCGAAGCCGTTTTCGAGGTCGCCTGACACCGGCACGTCGCAGGCCGACGAAACCGCACGGGCACAGTCCAGCGCCTCGTCGCGCGACAGCGCGCCATCGCGCCGCCCCAGCACGCCGGCGGTGGCACCGCTGGACGTGGCCAGGGCGACAAAACCGGCCCCGGCCAGCAGCCGGGCCGATCCGGCATCCCACGCATTGCCGATCACGAATGCGCCGGGCGCCTCGTGCAACTCGCGAAACCGCTGCGCCTTGTCCGCCTGCTTCATGGGATCTCCTTCGGTGCCATCTGAGTCACCCCGACTGTATGCGCGGCCCCACGCCCCCAAGGCGCGCAACCCGGCGAGCCGGCCGCTTGCACCCCTTTCGGTCTATCGGTTTTGTTGAGAATAATTCTCATTTCATGGATACTGCGCGCCATGCGAACCGAGGTACCAAGCGACAGCAGCGAGGCGATCGAAGAGTACGAGCTGCCGTGCTCGGAGGCGGTGCTGGCCGGCACGCTGGCCTTGATGACCGCCTACAGCCAGTCGCTGCAGGCCGAGCGCGACCCCGCGCAGCGCCTGGCGATCAGCCTGCGCGTGGCGCACAACCTGGAGCGGCTGGGTGCCCAGCCGGCATTGTCGGAACCGTTTCGTGCGTTGAGCGGCCGGTTGGCGACCTTGTGGCGCCAGATGGCCCGCTGCACGGCCGACGCCCGTGCCGATTGCCTCGAGGAACACGCCGCACCGCCCGCCGCAGCGGGCGGCGCGCACCGGCTGCTGCACTGACGCGCTTTCGCACGCCTGCCGCGGCCGCTGTCCATGCCCCGGGCGCGTACCGTGCCGCGCGGCCCACAGGGGGCCGTCAACTAAGTCGCGCGGGGTACTGCCGCCCCGTGATCGTGGGGCAGCGCAACGGCTGCGCGTTGAATAGCCTATCGGTAGTTTCAACCGCCGCCGCCCGCGTCCAAGCGGTCTGCGGCACGCAGTGCGACATGTCGATCAAAGCAGTCCTTCAGAAAGCGCGCCGCCTGGTGTCCGGCCTTCTCGGTTACCCCGACGATCTGCCCAGGGTGGGCGACTGGTCGCATTCGCGCGCGCCGCTGGTCGACGACGACCGCGTGATGCAGAGCCACACGCATGCATGGCTGCGCGGCATTCCCAACGGCGTGCACCCCAAGCAGTTGTGCCGGCACTACCCGCGCATCGCCAACCGCATCGCCGTCAATTGGCAGCACCTGCATGTGGTGGAGCGCCTGCTGACCGATCTGCTGGTCGACCAGCGCGGCGACCGCAAGGGATTTCCGCCACGCATCCGCCAGGAGATCGAGCGGCTGTACAGCTACCACGCCAAGCGCATGACACCGCTGCTGCGCGGTCGCGCCGCGAGCGACGAGCCGCCCGATCCGCGCATGGCGCTCGAGCCGGTGCGCCGCACGCGGCTGCGCTCGGCGCCGATGGCGGTGTCGTCGATCAAGCGCTGAGCCACGGCCGGGCCTGCATGCCCGGCCGGTTCGCCACGGAACGACAGGCACGCAGGTGCCGTCACTCCTGCGGGCTCACCACTTCGGGGCGATGCGCTCGCCCGGCATCACCTCGTACGGATCGCCCCAGCCCTTGATCTGGCGCAACCGGTCGATCCACGCGCCCAGGTTGGGATGGGCGGCGGCGATGTCGATGCCGCTTTCCTCCACCGGATAGAACACGTAGCCGGACAGCGAGATGTCGGCGATGGTCGGCTCGTCTCCCAGCAAAAACGGGCGCGTCGCGAGATGCTTGTTCACGATCGCGTGGGCGCTGTCGATGCGCGACCTCAGGAAGGCCATCACCGCCGGATCGGGCGCGCTCGGGCCGAACGCCTTCATGAAGCGATAGGTGGCGAAGTAGCTGGTGAACTTGTGGTTGTCGAACAGCAGCCAGCGCAGGATCTCGCGCTGCTCGTTGTCGTCGCGGCCGCCGAACCTGCCGCTCTTGCGCGCCAGGTGCGTCAGGATCACGCCCGATTGCGTCAGGCGCAGCGGCCCGTCGTCGAGCACCGGCGCCTCGCCCATCTCATTGACCTCGGCACGCCACGCGGCGTCACGAGTCTGGCCGTGCATGAAATCGACGTGCACGCTCTCGTAGGGCAGCCCCATCGCGCGCAGCGCAAACGCCACCTTGAAGCTGTTGCCCGATTGGCAGAAACAATGCAGCCGCATCATCACGCCAGATCCTTTTGTCTTTCGATCACGCGCGACACGATGCCGTAGGCCACCGCCTCATCGGCGCTCATCCAGAAATCGCGCTCCATGTCGGACAGCACGGTGGCCAGCGACTTGCCGGTTTGCGCCGCGATCACCTTGGCGATGCGCTCGCGCGTGCGCAGGATCTCCTTGGCCTGGATCGCTATGTCGGTGGCCTGGCCGCCGGCGCCGCCCGCGGGCTGGTGGATCATGAAGCGCGTGTTGGGCAGGCAGACGCGGCGCTCCTTGGGCGGCGCCAGGAAGACATGGCAGCCAGCGCTGGCGACCCAGCCGGAGCCCACCGTGGTGACCGGCGCGCGCACGAAGCGGATCATGTCGAAGATCGCGTCGCCCGACTCCACATGGCCGCCGGGCGACGACACCAGCAGCGTGATCGGCGCCTCGGACTGCTCGGCCAGCGCCAGCAGGCGGCGGCAGGTCGACATCGCGAGCTTGTCGTCGATTTCGCCGAACACCAGCACGAAACGCGACTGAAACGACATGCGCTCTTCGAGCGTGCCGCGATCGGGGCCAGTGCTGGGATCGGCAGGGTTCGGTGTGTGCAGGGTGGTCATGGCAAACAGACTCCGGGAAGAGGGTCGATCACGGATCCGACGTCGCAGCGTCGCAAGACTGCGCGATCCAGTCGGCATAAGGCGCATGGATCGCGTCGAAGGCCCACGCGTGGATCGCCGGCAGCTCGTAGCTGTGCAGCTCGCGGATGGCCTGCTCGACGTCGGCGTAACGCTCGCGCGTGGTCTTGATCACCACGCGGCACTCGTCGGCCTGTTCGATGCGGCCCTGCCAGCGGTACACGCTGCGGATGTCGGAGATCTGCGCGCATGCCGCAAGACGCCGCTGCACCAGCGCGTGCGCCAGTGACTGCGCCTCGGCGCGGCTGCCCACGGTGGTAACGACGGCGATCGGGGTCATGCCAGGGGCGCCCGGCGGCCCGGAGTTGCCGGCGCTGCTCTGGGGCCGAACCCAAACCGGGACCGTCCAGTGGACCGTCCCGGTCTGGAGAGGGGTTGGCCGCCTGCGGCCAATGCGCCCTGCCAGGGCAGCGAGCGAAGCGGGCGTGGGGGCTTTTTCATCGTGCGACGCGGCGCGCGTCGCAACCACTATACGTCGAGCATCAAAGCTCAGCGCACCGTACTGAGTTCGCGCTGCTGGGCGGCGCGCTCCCGGATCAGCGCCAGCATCTCCTGGACGTCGACGTCGATGGTGTCCAGCGGCACGCGCACGCTCTCGGCATCCACACCCGCGTCGCGACCCCGCGGGTCTCCCAGCGTCAGCTCGATGAAGCGCCACGGCAGCCCGGCGATGCGCGCTTCGACGAACTCCGCGGCGCGCACGTTGCGCAGCATCACCACCTGCTCGCGCAGGCCGCGGAACCACAGCCGGTCGTTGAACAGCGAGATCGCCGGATGGTGGCGGGTGAACAGCCGCGCCGACACCACGAAGACCGCGGCGCCGCAAACCCAGAGCAGCGCCACGCACAACAGCTCCAGCCAGCGCCACGGCGCGTGCGACATCAACCACGTGAGCACCAGCCCGATCAGCACCAACACGCCGAGCTGACGCTGCAGCAATGGAGCCCGGCGAAAGTAGTCGCGACGGGTCGCGTCCATGAATCAGCGTGCAGCCTGCCCCGCTTCGTCGAACGTCTTGTCGAGCGCCGCGCGCCAGCGCGCCTTGTGCGCCTCGTCGGCAAAGCTGGCGTCGAAGCTGTTGCGCGCCAGCTGCCAGGCCTGCCGCGCGCCCAGCTGCGGCAGCGCATCGAAGACGGCGGCGAAGTTGTCGTTGACGTAGCCGCCGAAGTACGCGGGGTCGTCGCTGTTCACCGTGGCCACCAGACCGGCATCCAGCAGCGCCGGCAGGTTGTGCTCGGCCATCGACTTGAACACACACAGCTTCACGTTCGACAACGGGCACACCGTGAGCGGCACGCGCTCGCGCGCCAACCGCTGCACCAGCGGCGGCGACTCGACGCAGCGCACGCCGTGGTCGATGCGCTCGACCTTGAGCACGTCGAGCGCGCTTCGGATGTAGGCCGGCGGCCCTTCCTCGCCGGCGTGCGCCACCACGTGCAGCCCGAGTTCGCGGCAACGTGCGAAGACACGCGCAAACTTCTCCGGCGGATGACCGCGCTCACTGGAGTCCAGGCCCACGCCGACGAACTGGTGGCGATATGGCAACGCCTGCTCCAGCGTGGCGAACGCCTGTTCTTCGCTCAGGTGACGCAGGAAGCACAGGATCAGCGTCGCGCTGATGCCGAGCTCCTGGTGCGCGCGCCGGCAGGCATGGCTCAGGCCGACGATCACGGCCTCGATCGGCACGCCGCGTTCGGTGTGCGTCTGTGGGTCGAAGAACAGCTCGCTGTGCACCACGTGGTCGGCCGCCGCCTTCTCGAAGTAGGCGAACGCCATGTCGAAGAAGTCCTGCTCCTTCAGCAGCACGCTGGCGCCGGCGTAGTAGATGTCGAGAAAACTCTGCAGATCGGTGAACGCGTAGGCCGCGCGCAGCGCCTCGACGCTGGCGTACTTCAACGGCACGCCGTTGCGCTGCGCGAGCCTGAAGATCATCTCGGGCTCGAGCGAACCCTCGATGTGCATGTGCAGCTCGGCCTTGGGCATGCGCTTGAGCAGCGCCGGCAAGGCCGAGCGAGGGATGGCGTCGAAGTCGATCATGGCCGCATCGCCGGCTGCATCGTCACTTGTCGCCCGGCACCTTGCCTTCGACGCCCTTGACGTAGAACTTTATGCCGCCGAGCCACTTGTCGTCGGCGACCTCGTCCTTCTTCAGCACTTCCTTGCCGTCCTGGCCGACGATCGGGCCCTTCCAGATCGCGAAGCTGCCGTCCTTCAGGCCGGCCTTGACGGTCTCGACCTTGGTCTTGATCTCGGCGGGCACCTTGTCGGAGATCGAAACGATGTCGATCGTCCCTTCCTTGACGCCCCACCACGAGGCCTCGTTGCCCTTCCAGGTGCCTTCGAGCGCGTCCTTCGTGGCCTTGATGTAGTACGGGCCCCAGTTGATGATCGCCGAGGCCAGGTGCGCCTCGGGCGAGTAGGCGCTCATGTCGCTGTCCCAGCCGAAGGCGTACTTCTTGGCCTTGCCGGCGGTCTGCAGCACGGCCGACGAATCGGTGTTCTGGAACAGCACGTCGGCGCCGCCGTTGATCAGCGACTGCGCGGCCTCGGTCTCCTTGGGCGGGTTGAACCACTCGTTGACCCAGACCACCTTGGTCTTGATCTTCGGGTTCACGCTCTGCGCGCCGAGGGTGAAGCTGTTGATGTTGCGGATCACCTCGGGAATCGGGATCGAGCCGACCACGCCCAGCGTGTTGGACTTCGTCATGCCGCCGGCGATGATGCCGGCCATGTACGCGCCCTCGTAGGTGCGGCTGTCGTAGGTGCGCATGTTCTCGGCCTGCTTGTAGCCGGTGGCATGCTCGAACTTCACGTCCTTCAGGTCGGCCGCGACCTTGAGCATCGGCTCCATGTAGCCGAAGGTGGTGCCGAAGATCAGCTTGTTGCCCTGGCCGGCCATGTCGCGGAACACACGCTCGGCGTCGGCCGCCTCGGGCACCTTCTCGACGAAGCTGGTGATCACCTTGTCGCCGAACTCCTTCTCGACCGCCTTGCGGCCGTTGTCGTGCGCGAAGGTCCAGCCGCCGTCGCCCACCGGGCCGACGTAGGCGAACGCGATCTTCAGCGGCGCCGGCGCGGCCGGCGCGGCCGCCGATGCGGGCGCGGCGGCTTGCGGCTTGGCCGGTTCTTCCTTCTTGCCGCAGCCCACCAGGGCGGCAGCCGCGGCCAGCGCGGTGAAGCCGCCGAGCTTGAGCAACGATCGTTTGGTCTGACTTGTCATGGATCCTCCGGGTGAAGTGCGGAATTATGCGGCGCTGGCCTGGGTACCGTGCGCCACCAGGCGGCGGCAAGAGCCGCCGCCGCCCGAGGGGGTCGAGTCGACTCGGAAGCGGCCCTTCGTTGACTCACGAGCCGGGGTAGAACGGCTTGCCCAGCGAGGCCGGCATGTTGATGCGGATCCACGCGGCGTTGCGCGAGATCAGCACCAGCACGACGATGGTCGCGACATAGGGCAGCATGGTCAGGAACTGGCTCGGCACCTGCACGCCCTCGCCCTGCAGGTGGAATTGCAGCATGGTGACGCCGCCGAACAGGTAGGCACCGAGCAAGACACGTGCCGGTCGCCAGGTGGCGAAGGTGGTGAGCGCGAGCGCGATCCAGCCCTTGCCGGCGATCATGCCCTCGACCCACAGCGGCGTGTAGATCACCGAGATGTAGGCCCCGGCGACACCGCACAGCGCCCCGCCCACCACCACCGCCAGCAGGCGGATGCGGCGCACCGGGTAGCCGAGTGCGTGGGCCGATTCGGGCGACTCGCCGACCGCGCGCAGCACCAGCCCGGCGCGGGAGCGGTACAGGAACCACGCCAGCCCGAGCGTCAGCGCGACGGCGAAGTACACCATCGGATGCTGCTTGAACACGGCCGGCCCGACGAACGGGATGTCGGCCAGGAACGGGATCTCGAAATGCGGCCGCTCGGACAGCTTCTCCTGCGTGTAGGCGATGCCCGCGAAGGCCGAGAAGCCGGCCCCGAACAGGCTCAGGGCCAGGCCGGTGGCGTACTGGTTGGTGTTCAGCCAAATCACCAGCACGCCGAAGGCCGCGGCCATCAGCGCGCCGGCCAGCGCGCCGGCGCCGAAGGCGAGCCAGTCGTTGCCGGTGTGCACCGCGGTGGCGAAACCGGCGATCGCGGCCACCAGCATCATGCCTTCGGCCCCGAGGTTGACGATGCCGGCACGTTCGTTGATCAGGAGGCCGAGCGCGGCGATCGCCAGCACGGTGCCGGCGTTGAAGGTGGCGGCCAGGAGCAATGCGAAGGCGTCCATCTTGTTGTCTTGGGTTAGACCGAGCACGCGAAGCCGCGGACAGAGCGCGCAAAGCCGTGGCCGGGTCTGCGCCGGCGCTCGGCTGCGGCGGTCGGCCTGCGGCCGACTCCCCTCCGGTCCTCGATCGCATGGCCCGCGTCGAAACTCGCTTCACTCCCTTCGGTCGTTGCACTCGAACAGTCGACGCGAGTCAGACGTTGAGGCGCGCGCTGCGCGCGCGCGGCCATGCGCTCTGCGGTCCTCGGCGCCGCAGATGTCGCTGCCGGCGCACACCCGACCCCGGCTTTGCAGAACCACCGAGGTATTCCACGACGCACACCACGAGCGTCTCTGCGCGGTGGGCGGTATCCGGGGTGGGCGACTTGTGGGGCGGCGAGGAGCGGACCAGCACAAGGGGAAGTCCGGCGCGCTTTGAGCGCCGGACCGGCGAGAAGCCATGAAGCAGCGGCGCGTTCAGCGCCGCTTGCGAGCGGCATCGCAGCCGCCCTTGTGATGGGAGCACCGCAGCGAAGTCGGCGCGCAGCGCCGACCGACCCAGTAGGAGCCCACCCCGGGTACCGCCCGCCGCGCCGCGCCATCACACCGCATGCCAACATCTCAAGCGCCCTCCTTCGCCGTCGCCGACACGCTCACCGTCGACGACGCCACAGCCGGCTTCGCCGCGGACCGCCACCGCACCCGGTAGTGAATCAACGTGTCGCACGCCAACAGCGCGAACAACAGCAGTCCCTGAAATACACCGGTGAGCGACTTCGGCAGCCCCAGGCGCGATTGCGCCAGCTCGCCGCCGATGTAGAACATGCTCATCAGGATCCCCGCGAACACCACGCCCACCGGATGCAGCCGGCCGACGAAGGCGACGATGATCGCCGCGAAGCCGTAGCCCACCGGCACGTACGGGGTGAGCTGGCCCAGCGGACCGGCGGCTTCGAGCGCACCGGCGAGGCCGGCCAACGCACCCGAGATCAGCAGCGCGGTCCACAACGCACGGCGCGACGAGAAGCCGGCATATCGCGCGGCCGCCGGCGCCAGGCCACCCACCTGCAGCGCAAAGCCTCGATGGGTGCGAAACAGGAACAACCACGTCAATCCGACCCCAGCCAGTGCGATCAACACACCGATGTTGAGCCGAAAGCCTTCGATCAACCGCGGCACCTTGGTGGGCGCGGCGAAGGTGATGGTCTGCGGGAAGTTGTAGCCGGCCGGGTCCTTCCAGGGCCCGTAGACGAGGTAGCCGAGCACCATGTCGGCCACGTACACGAGCATCAGGCTGACCAGGATCTCGCTGGCGTTGAAGCGGTCGCGCAGCAGTGCCACGATGCCGGCCCACACCATGCCGCCCAGCACGCCGGCCAGCAGCACCGGCACGACGATCCAGCGCCCGGTGTCGGGCGTGGCCTGCATGGCCACACCGCTCGCGAAGATCGCCCCGAGGATGAACTGGCCCTCGGCGCCGATGTTCCACACGTTCGAGCGGAAGCACACCGCCAGGCCGAGCGCGATCAGCAGCAGCGGCGTGGCCTTCATCGCCAGCTCGGAGAGCGCGTACAGGCTCTTGACCGGCTCGACGAAAAACACCTGCAGGCCGCGCACCGGGTCCTTGCCGAGTGCGACGAACAGGATGGTGCCGATCACGACCGTGATCGCCAGCGCCAGCAGCGGCGAGGCGATGGACATGAACTTCGACGCTTCCGGGCGGGCTTCAAGCTTCAGCATGGAGCGCCTCCTTGTTCCAGAGACCACTCATCCACTCGCCGATCATCTCGATGGTGGCCTTCGAGGTGGCAATGCTGGGCGACACCCGGCCCTGCGCGATGACCACCAGCCGGTCGCAGATCTCGAACAGCTCGTCGAGCTCCTCGCTGACCACCAGCACGGCGCAGCCGGCGTCGCGCAGCTTCAGCAGCTCGCCGCGGATCTGCGCCGCGGCGCCGACATCCACGCCCCAGGTGGGCTGCGAGACGATCAGCAGCTTCGGGTTGGCATCGATCTCGCGACCGACGATGAACTTCTGCAGGTTGCCGCCCGAGAGCGACTTCGCAGCCGCCTCCGGCCCGCCGGCCTTGACGTTGAAGCGGCGGATCAGGTCCTCCGCGAGCTTCTTCACCTCGCCGGTGCGGATCCAGCCGCTGCGGTCCACCGTGCCGGTGCGCGTCAGCAGCGTGTTCTGCGCCAGCGAGAGCGTGGGCACCGCACCGCGGCCCAGGCGCTCCTCGGGCACGAAGTGCAGCCCTTCCTTGCGCCGGCGGCGCGGCGAGTCGTGCGCGATGTCCTGGCCGAACAGCGTGATCGAGCCGGCCGGCGCGCGCAGGTCCTCGCCCGAGAGCGCAGCCATCAGCTCCTGCTGGCCGTTGCCGGAGACGCCGGCGATGCCGACGATCTCGCCGGCGCGCACCTCGAAGCCGATGTCGGTCAGCGCGGTGGCGAACGGGTCGGCCTTGGGCACCGACAGGCCCTTCACTGCCAGCACCGTGCCGCCGAGCTTCGCCTGGATGTGCTGCAGCGAGGGCGGCTCGGCGCCGATCATCAGGCGCGACAGGCTGGCGTTGGTCTCCTGCGTCGGGTCGACCTCGCCGGTGACCTTGCCGCCGCGCAGCACCGTGCAGTGGTGGCACAGCGCGCGGATCTCGTCGAGCTTGTGGCTGATGTAGAGGATCGAGCAGCCCTCGTCGGCGAGCTGTCGCAGCGTGACGAACAGCGTCTCGACCGCCTGCGGCGTCAGCACCGAGGTCGGCTCGTCGAGGATCAGCAGCTTGGGATTGGTGAGCAGCGCGCGCACGATCTCCACGCGCTGGCGCTCGCCCACCGAGAGCGTGTGCACCGGGCGCGCCGGGTCGACGTCCAGCCCGTAGCTCTTGGCCACCTGGCCGATGCGCGCCGTCACGTCCGCGAGCGAGAGGCTCTTGTCCAGGCCGAGCCAGACGTTCTCGGCCGCGGTCAGCGTGTCGAACAGCGAGAAGTGCTGGTAGACCATGCTGATGCCGAGCGCGCGGGCCTGCGCCGGCGAGGCGATCTCGACCTTCTGGCCGTTCCAGCGGATCTCGCCCTCGTCGGGGCGGACCGCGCCGTAGATCATCTTCATCATGGTCGACTTGCCCGCGCCGTTCTCGCCCAGCACGGCGTGGATCTCGCCGGGCTTGACGCGCAGGTTGACGCGGTCGTTGGCCTTGACGGCCGGGTACTGCTTGCCGATGCCGATCAGCTCAAGCCGCGGCGGCTGTGCCATGAAGAACCTCCACTGTCAGCCCCCATGCCGCCTTGCGGCGTCGGCCCCCCGAGGGGGCGCTGCCGTCTTCGGGCGGCCCGGCGGCGGCGCACCGGAATCGTTGCCCCGGCGCATGTATTGGGTGCGCCCGGCCACCAGCGTGGTGACCAGGTAACGCTCGTCGCCCAACATCATCCATGCGAACAGGCGCTCGTGCAGGTCGCGTGCCAGTGCGTCGCGCGCGCGCGCCACCGGGCCGCTGGCCCAGTCCCACACGGTCAGGTCGGCCATGCGCCCCGGCTCGAGGCTGCCGATCTCGTGGTCGAGCTTCAGCGCCTGTGCGGCGCCGAGCGTGGCGGTGTGCAGCGCCTTGAACGCGCTCAGCCGCACGCCGCGCAGCGCCTGCACGCGGTAGGCATCGGCCATCGTGCGCTGCATCGACAGGCTGGTGCCGCCACCCACGTCGCTGGCCAGGCTGACGGCCGCGCCGCCGGCCTCGGCGTCGCGCCAGCGGAACAGCCCGCTGCCGAGGAACAGGTTGGACGAGGGGCTGTGCGCGATCTGCGCGCCGGCGTCACGCAGCGCGGCGCGGTCTTCGTCGTCGAGCCAGATGCCGTGCGCCAGCACGCTGCGCGGGTGCAGCAGCCCGGCGCGGGCGTAGACGTCGAGGTAGCTGCGTGCGTCGGGGAACAGCTCACGCACCCACTGCACCTCGGCGCGGTTCTCGGCCACGTGGGTCTGCATGTAGAGCGTCGGGTCGGCGCTGCAGAGTGCGCCGGCCATCGCCAGTTGCGCCGGCGTGCTGGTCGGCGCGAAGCGCACGGTCACCGCATAGGCCAGGCGCGCCTTGCCGTGCCAGCGCGCGATCAGGTCGAGGCAGTCGCGCTCGGCGCCGGCGACGTCGTCGCGCAGGCCGTCCGGCGCGTTGCGGTCCATCAGCACCTTGCCGGCGATCACGCGCATGCCGCGCTGCTCGGCGGCCGCGAACAGGCGGTCGGCCGAGACCTTGTGCACCGTCGGGAACACCACCGCCGCGGTGGTGCCGCGGGCCAGCAGGGCGTCGAGGAAGACCGCCGCGCCCTGCTCGGCCACGCCGGCGTCGGCATAGCGCCGCTCGGCCGGGAAGGTGTAGGTCTCGAGCCAGTCGAGCAGCTCGGTGCCGTAGCTGCCGATCACGTCCAGCTGCGGGCTGTGCACATGGGTATCGATGAAACCCGGCAGGATCAGCCGGCCGCGGTGGTCTTCGCACAGCCAGTCGGGACCGGGCGCCTGCGCGCCGGGCCGCACCGCGGCGATGCGCCCATGCTCGATCAGCAGCCAGTGGTCCGGGCGATGGCGCACCGCGCCGAGGCTCGGTGCACCGAGCCCCGGGTCGCCGGTGAAGTCGAGCAGGTCCGCGCGCAGCGCGCGGCGAGGAATGGGTTGCCCACCGCTCATGTCCGCTGGACTATAGTGGCCCTCACCGGCTGGCACACCGGTTGCGAACCCTGTGGGCACGCAACCGCATCGAGATGAGCACGCGCGCGATCACGTTCTACCACCGCGGCCGTCTGGTCGAGCTGACCGATGCAGCCCCCACGCGCACCGTGCTGCAATGGCTGCGCGAAGACGCGCGCTGCACCGGCACCAAGGAAGGCTGTGCCGAGGGCGACTGCGGCGCCTGCACGGTGATCGTCGGCGAGCCGGCGCGCGGCGGCAGGCTCGAGCTGCAGACGATCAATGCCTGCATCCGTTTCCTGCCCACCTTGCACGGCAAGGCGCTGTTCACGGTGGAAGACGTGCGCGACGCCGGCGGCAACGGCGTGCACCCCGTGGGCACCAACGGTCACCCGGTAGGCACCGACGAGCTGCACCCCGTGCAGCGGGCGATGGTCGACTGCCACGGCTCGCAGTGCGGCTTCTGCACGCCAGGCTTCGTGATGTCGCTCGTCGCATGCTACGAACGTTTTGCCGGCAAACGAAACAAGCCCACGCGCCAGCAGATCGCCGACGAGATCGCCGGCAACCTGTGCCGCTGCACCGGCTACCGGCCGATTCTCGACGCCGGCCAGCGCATGTTCGAGCTGCCGGTGAAGCGGCTGCCGCTGCAGGCGGCAGCCGAGGCCTTGCGCACGCTGCCGCGGCGCCAGCTGGTGCTCAAGTTGCCGAGCGCGCACCAGCCCGGCCGCACCGATCACTTCATCGCGCCGCGCACGCTGAAGGACCTGGCGCGCGCGCGTCTCGAGTGGCCGCACGCGCGCTTGCTGGCCGGGGCCACCGACATCGGGCTGTGGGTCAACAAGCAGATGCGTGATCTGGGCGACATCGTCTACGTGGGCGAGGTGACCGAGCTCAAACGCATCACGGCGCGCGACGGCGTGTTGTCGATCGGTGCCGCGGCATCGCTGGAGCAGGCGTGGGCCGCGCTGGCGCAGCGTGCGCCGTCGCTCACCGAAGCCTGGCTGCGTTTTGCGTCGCCGCCGATCCGCCACATGGGCACGATGGGCGGCAACGTGGCCAACGGCTCGCCCATCGGCGACAGCGCGCCGGTGCTGATCGCGCTCGATGCGCAGATCGTGCTGCGCCGCGGCGAGCGGGCGCGGCGTTTGCCGCTGGCCGAGTTCTACGTCGACTACATGGTCAACCGCCTCGAACGCGGCGAGTTCGTGCAGGCGATCGAAGTGCCGCTTTCCGCGTTCGAATCGCCGCTGCGCGCCTACAAGATCAGCAAACGCTTCGACAGCGACATCTCGGCGGTGTTCGTGGCGGCGCGCGTGCGGCTCGACGGCGATGTGGTGCGCGACGTGCGCTTCGTGTTCGGCGGCATGGCGGCCACGGTCAAGCGTGCGCCGGCGGCCGAACGTGCGGTGCTGGGACAGAGCTGGAACGAAGCCGCCGTCGAGCGCGCGGCCGCCGCGTTGGCACAAGACTTCCAGCCGCTGACCGACCTGCGTGCCAGCGCGCACTACCGCCTCAGGGTGGCCGGCAACCTGCTGCGCCGCTTCTGGCTCGAAACGCGCACGCGCGACGCGCTGCCGCCGCACGCGGTCACGGTGTGGGCCCGCGCGGAGATGACATGACAGCCCCCACGCTCGACATGACAGCCCCCACGCTCGCTTCGCTCGCTACCCTTGCAGGGCGCGCTGGCCGCCAGCAGCCAGCCCTTCGCCAGGCAGGAACAGTCCACCGGACTGTTCCTGTCCGGGCTCAGCCCCGAGGGGGCGCTTCGGTGCCTTCGGGCGGCCGGGCGGCACCGACGGCATGAACAAGCCGCGCGAGGCCGCGCTGCTCGATGCCGTGCCGGCAAGCGCGTTGTCTCCGGGCGTCGGCGTGCCGCACCCGCACGAGTCCGCGCATCTGCACGTGGCCGGCGAGGCGACCTATGTCGACGACATGCCCGAGCTCGCCGGCACGCTGCACTGCGCGTTCGGCCTGTCGCCGGTGGCGCACGGCACGCTGAGGTCGATCGACCTCGCAGCCGTGTGTGCGATGCCCGGCGTGGTCGACGCGTTCGGCGCCGACGCCATCCCCGGCCGCAACGACTGCGGGCCGATCGTGCACGACGACCCGATCCTCGCCGACGGCACGCTGTGGTACCTCGGCCAGCCGGTGTTCCTGGTGCTGGCGCACACCCGCGATGCCGCGCGGCGCGCGGCCGCGAAGGCGAAGAGCGTGCTCGTGATCGACGCCTTGCCGCCGGTGCTGACGCCGCGCGACGCGCATGCGAAGCAGCAGTACGTGCTGCCGCCGATGCACATCGTGCGCGCGACCCCAAGACCGCGATCGCGCAGGCGCCGCATCGCCTGCAGGGCTCGCTGTCGATCGGCGGGCAGGAGCAGTTCTATCTCGAAGGTCAGATCGCCTATGCGGTCCCGCTCGAGGACGGCGGCATGCGGGTGCATTGCTCGACCCAGCACCCCACCGAGATGCAGAACGTGGTGGCGCACGCGCTCGGTGTGGATGCGCACCGCGTGCGCGTCGAATGCCGGCGCATGGGCGGCGGCTTCGGCGGCAAGGAATCGCAAAGTGCCATCTTCGCCTGCGCGGCGGCCGTCGCCGCGCGCCGCCTGGGCGTGCCGGTGAAGCTGCGGCCCGACCGCGACGACGACTTCCTCGTCACCGGCCGGCGCCACGGTTTCGAATACGACTACAGCGTCGGCTACGACGAACAAGGCCGCGTGCTCGGCGCGGAGATCCAGCTGATCAGCAACGCCGGCTACTCGGCCGACCTGTCGGGACCGGTGATGACGCGCGCGCTGTGCCACGTCGACAACGCCTACTGGCTGCCGCACGTGGCGATGCACGGCTACTCGGCCAAGACCAACACCCAGAGCAACACCGCGTTTCGCGGCTTCGGCGGCCCGCAGGGCGCGATCGTGATCGAGGCCATCCTCGACGACATTGCGCGAGCGCTCGGCATGGATCCGCTGGCCGTGCGGCGCGCCAACTTCTACGGCCCGAGCGCTGGCGCGAGCCCGGTTCACGCTGGCGCGAGCCCGGTTCCGCAGCGCAACGTCACGCCGTACGGGCAAACGGTCGACGACAACATCATCGATGACATCGTCGACAAGCTGGTGAACAGCAGCGACTACGCGCGCCGGCGCGAGCAGATCGCCGCGTTCAACGCGACGAGCCCGGTGCTCAAGCGCGGCCTGGCACTGACGCCGGTGAAGTTCGGCATCTCCTTCAACGTCAAGCATTTCAACCAGGCCGGCGCGCTGGTGCATGTCTACAACGACGGCTCGATCCTGGTGAACCACGGCGGCACCGAGATGGGCCAGGGCCTGAACACCAAGGTGGCGCAGGTGGTGGCGCACGAGCTCGGCGTGCACTTCGAACGCGTGCGCGTGACGGCCACCGACACCCAGAAGGTGGCCAACACCTCGGCCACGGCCGCCTCGACCGGCAGCGACCTGAACGGCAAGGCGGCGCAGGACGCCGCGCGCCAGATCCGCGAGCGCCTGCAGGCCTTTGCCGCCGAGCGCTACCAGGTGAGCGCCGGCAGCGTGCGCTTTGCCGACGACCATGTGCACATCGGCGAGGAACGCGTGGCCTTCTGTGCGCTGGTGCAGGAGGCGTACTTCGCGCGCGTGCAGCTCTGGTCCGACGGCTTCTACGCCACGCCCGGGCTGAGCTGGGACCGCGAGAAGCTCAAGGGCCGGCCCTTCTACTACTACGCCTACGGCGCGGCGGTCAGCGAGGTGGTGGTGGACACGCTGACCGGCGAATGGAAGCTGCTGCGCGCCGACCTGCTGCACGACGTGGGCAAGTCGCTGAATCCGGCGGTGGACATCGGCCAGGTCGAGGGCGCGTTCATCCAGGGCATGGGCTGGCTGACGATGGAAGAACTCGTCTGGCACCCGCAGAGCGGGCTGCTGACCACGCACGCGCCGAGCACCTACAAGATCCCGACCGCGAACGACTGCCCGCCGGTCTTCAACGTGTCGCTGTACGAGGCCGACAACGTCTCGGACACGGTGCATCGCAGCAAGGCGGTCGGCGAGCCGCCGCTGCTACTGCCCTTCTCGGTGTTCTTCGCGATCCGCGACGCGGTCTCGGCCGTTGGCGGCCATCGCGTGCGCCGCTCGGCCGCTCCGGAGGCGAACTTCGGAGCGCGCAAGCACGCAGGACTCGTGATCCACCCGCCGCTGCGCGCGCCGGCCACTGCCGAGGCGGTGCTCGACGCGATCCAGGCCGTGCGCAACGCCACGGAGCCATGAACCTGCAGGCGGCCGCACTGCAGTGGCTCGCCGAAGGGCGCGCTGCGATCGTGGTGGAGGTGTGCGGCCACCGCGGCTCGGTGCCGCGCGAGACCGGCACCCGCATGCTGGTGGATGCGCGCCACGTGCTGGGCACGATCGGCGGCGGCCACCTCGAGCTGCAGGCGATCGAGCATGCGCGGCGCTTGTTGCGTGGCGAGGCCCTGCGCGGCGAGCAACAGCTCGCGCTCGGTCCCACGCTGGGCCAATGTTGCGGCGGCGCCGTCAGGCTGCGTTATCGCCCGCTCGCCGACACCGAGCCCGCGTCATGGCCGGCGGCCGCGCCGCGCTTCGCGCTGCAACTCTACGGCGCCGGCCATGTCGGGCGCGCCATCGTGCGCCTGCTGGAAGGCATTCATTGCCGCGTGAGCTGGATCGACGCGCGCGAGAGCGAGTTCCCGCCCGAGTGCGACGCGCCGCACATCGAGCGCGTCTGCGCCGAGCCGGTCGAGGCCGAGGTGGCGCAAGCGCCACCGGGTGCGTTTTATCTCGTGCTCACGCACAGCCATGCGCTCGATCTCGCGATCACCGAGGCGATCCTCAAACGCGGCGATTTCGCCTACCTCGGACTGATCGGCTCCCGGACCAAACGCGCGCGCTTCATGCATCGCCTGGAGGCGCGCGGCTTCGCGCCCGACACGCTGGCGCGCCTCACCTGCCCGATCGGCGTGCCGGGCATCGCCGGCAAGGAGCCTGAGGTGATCGCGGTGGCGGTGGTGGCGCAGCTGCTGCAGCAATCGTCGCAGGCAGCGACGCGCCCCGTGAAGGTGTCATTGGCATCGTCCGACTGAAAACCATCCTTGCGCTGGATCAAACCCGCGCGGGCACCCCGGAGCGGCGCGACGTCCACAATGGCCGCATGCCGGATGGGGTCGTCGTATCGCTGCCGCACGTGCGGGCGGCGGAGGTGGGTTTCGAGCAGCCTTTCGCGCTGCTCGACGCCTGCCACGACCGCGTGCGCCGCTCGCTCGATCTGCTGCGCCGGCTGGTCGAGCACCTGCAGACGGTGGGCCACGACGCCGACGCGCGCAGCGCGGCGCACGACGTGTGGCGCTACTTCGAGATCGCGGCGCCGGCGCACCATGCCGATGAAGAGCTGCACGTACTGCCGCGCCTGCAGCAATCCGGCGACCTGTGGCTGGCCGATGTGGCGCGCCGCCTGCAAGCCGACCACGACGCGCTGCGCGACGTGTGGTCGCAGTTGGGTCCGCTGCTGCGCGAGGTGCACGAGAGCGTGTCGGCGCTGTCGGCGCGCTCGCTCGACGCCCTGCACGCGCACACAGGCCAGTTCGTGGCGATCCATGAGCGGCATCTGCGGATGGAGGACAGCTTTGCCTTCCCCGCGGTGCAGGACCGCATGCACGGCGACGAGCTTCTGGCCATGGGCCGCGAGATGCAGCGCCGGCGCACCCCCGGCCCGGGCTGAACTACTTCATCGCCGCCAGCAGCTGCTGTGACGTGGCGATCAGGATGCGCGCGTCGGAGCTGAGCGTCACGAAGTCAAAACCCATCGCGGCGCGCCGCCGGGCGACCTCGGGCACGCCGTTGTGCACGCCGGCGCGCACGCCGTGCGCCTTGGCGCGCGCCAGGATGTGCTCGATCGCCTGCGCCACCGGCGGATCCACGTCGTCGAACACCGGCCGGCAGCCGAGCGCGAGCGACAGGTCCGACGGGCCGATGTAGATCGCATCGAGCCCTTCGACAGACAGGATGGCGTCGAGGTTGTCCAGCGCCTGCTTGGTTTCGATCATCGCGAACGCGACGATGGTGTCGTTGGCCTTCTGCGCGTAGTCAGGTCCGCCGTACAGGTTGGCGCGCACCGGTCCGAAGCTGCGGCTGCCCTGGGGCGCATAGTGCGCGTAAGAGACCAGGCGCTGCGCGTCCTCGCGCGTGTTGACCATTGGGCAGATGATGCCGTAGGCCCCGGCGTCGAGCGCCTTCATGATGCCGCCGGGCTCGAGCCACGGCACGCGCACGATCGGCACCGTGGGCGTGGTGCTGATGGCCTGCAGCATCGCCACCATCTGCGCGTAGTCGATCACGCCGTGCTGCATGTCGATGGTGAGCGTGTCCCAGCCCTGGTGCGCCATCACCTCGGCCGAGAAGCCGTTGGGGATCGCCAGCCAGCCGTTGATGGCGTACTTGTTCTGCTGCCACAACGTGCGCAGGCGGTTTTCTCTCACAGCATTGCTCCATCGTCTGGTTGACCCACCCGGTCCGGCGCCGGGCCGCCCCAAGCCGGACCAGCCCCCGGAGCCACGAAGCGGCTCCTGCGGAGCCTTGGGGGCAGCGCAGGCGCGCAGCGCCAAGCGTGGGGGCCCACAGTCATGCCTGGCTGATCAGCTTGCCGGTCGAGAAATACGACTTCAGGTTGTCGAACACGCGCTGCGCCATCGCGGCGCGCGTTTCCACCGTGGCGCTGCCGATGTGCGGCACCAGCACCACGTTGTCGAGCGCCATCAGTTCGGCCGGCACCTGCGGCTCGTTCTCGAACACGTCGAGGCCGGCGCCGCCGAGGCGCTTGTCCTGCAGCGCGCGCACCAGCGCCGGCTCGTCGACCACCGAGCCGCGCGCCACGTTGATCAGGAAGCCCTCGGGGCCGAGCGCGTTCAGCACCTCTTCGTTCACCAGGTGCTTGGTGCCGGCGCCGCCGGCACTGATCACCACCAGGAAATCGCACCAGCGCGCCAGCTCCACCAGCGACGGCTCGTGCGCGATCGACGTGTCGGCCACCGCGCGCCGGTTGTGGTAGCGGATGTCCATGTCGAAGGCGAGCGCGCGCTTGGCGATCGCATGGCCGATGCGCCCTAGGCCGAGAATGCCGAGCTTCTTGCCGCTCATGCGGCGCTGCAGCGGGTACGCGCCTTTTGGCCAGGAGCCGGCGCGCAGGTAACGCTCCGACGCACCGATGCCGCGCGCCACGTCGATCATCAGCCCGATCGCGAGATCGGCCACGCAGTCGTTCAGCACGTCGGGCGTGTTGCCCACCGGGATGCCGCGTTCGGCGGCGGCCTTGAGGTCGATCTTGTCCACGCCGACGCCGAAGCTGGAGATCACCTTCAGCTTGGGGCAAGCGGCGATCAACGCGGCATCGGCGAACCCGGCCGTGGCCAGGCCGACAAACTCGGCGCCGCGTTGCGCGAGAAAGGCCGACGGGTCGGCCTCGTCGACCAGGCGGTGCAGGTCAAACGCCTCGGCCAGCTGTTTTTCGAGGCTCGGCATCAACCGGCCGTATTGCAGGACTCGCGGTTTCATCGTCGGGTCGGCGCGGGGGCGCGCAGGTTGTCTGACATCGTATGAGGTGCCTCCGGACTAGTGCCCGTTGCCCGCGGCAGCCGCCTCGCGGCGGCGCCGCTCGCGGCTGTTGGCCAGGTGCGTGCGCATCGCCGCGCGCGCACCGTCGGCATCCTCGGCCGCGATGGCGCCAAGAATACTCTCGTGTTCGGCGTTCACTCTCAGCAGATAGGCGCGCCGCTCGGCCTTGGACACGGCGGCGCCTTCGCGCGCGCGCGGGATGATGGTCTGGCCCAGCATGCCGATGATCTGCGCGAAGTGCGGGTTGCGCGTGGCCCGCGCGATGCCGAGGTGGAAACGGTAGTCCGGGTCGATCGCCTCGCGGCCGGCGCGCACCGAGCGCTCGAACTGGTCGAGCGCCTCGCGCAACGCCGCCAGGTCGCGCGGCGTGCGGCGCTGCGCAGCCAGCCCGGCGGCCTCGGTCTCGATGCCGATGCGCAGTTCGAGCACGGCCACCACGTCGCGCAGCGTGGCCATCTTCTCCGGCGCGAGCCGAAAGCCGGCCGCCGCGCGGGCCGCACCGACCACGAAGCTGCCGACGCCGTGGCGCGTGTCGACCAGCCCGGCGGCCTGCAGCTTGGAGATCGCCTCGCGCACCACGGTGCGACTGACGCCGAACTCCTGCATCACCGCCGCCTCGGTGGGCATCTTGTCGCCCGGCGACAGGCGACCATCCTGGATGCGCTCGCCGAGCGCATCGACCAGTTCCAGCGCCAGCGTGCGCGGGCGGCGCGGCGGCGCGGGAACGCGCGGCTCAGCAGGTGCCGTCATTCGGTGGAAACCCCATTGCTGATCGCATTGACAGCCGCCGACGCATCGAGGAGCATGCGCCCGTTGTACGACAACGTACAACATCGCGCAACCCCGCTCAACCCGCAACCGGTGCGCCGCACCGCCTCGCAGCCGCCTCGATGAGCCCGCCGCCGTTCAATCGCCTGCTCCTCACCGGTGCCGCCGGCGCGCTCGGGCGCCAGTTGCGCCCACGCCTGAAACGCCTGTGCAGCACGCTGCGCGTGTCCGACATGGCCGAGCTCGGCTCGGCCGGCGCCGCAGAGGAGGTGCGGCCGGCGCGCCTCGAAGATGCGCAGGCCGTGCACGCGCTGCTCGAGGGCGTGGACGCGGTGGTGCACCTCGGTGGCGTGTCCACCGAGCAGCCGTGGCAGCCGATCCTGCAAGCCAACGTGATGGGCGTGGTGCACCTGTACGAAGCCGCGCGCAAGCACGGCGTGAAGCGCATCGTGTTCGCCAGCTCCAACCACGTCACCGGCTTCTACCGCCAGGACGACGTGATCACGCCGCAGGATCCGGTCCGCCCCGACGGCTTCTACGGTCTGAGCAAGGCCTGGGGCGAGAACGTGTCGCGCTACTACTTCGACCGCCACGGCATCGAGAGCGCGTGCCTGCGCATCGGCTCGTCGTTCCCCGAGCCGAAGGACCGCCGCATGCTGGCCACCTGGCTCAGCTACGACGACCTCGATCGCCTCGTCACGGCCTGCCTGACCGCGCCGGTGCTCGGCCACACCATCGTCTACGGCATGTCCGATAACACCACCACGTGGTGGGACAACACGTCGGCGCGCCACGTCGGCTTTCGGCCACAGGACAGTTCCGAGCGGTTCCGCGCCGCGCTCGAAGCCAGGCAACCGACCATCGACCTCGGCGATCCGGCCTCCATCTACCAAGGCGGTGCGTTCGTGCGCACCGGCCCGTTCGAGTGAGCCCGAGCAGGGCTGTTCCACCACAACACCAGGAGACACCACGATGAGCAACCGCAGAACCGTGATCACCACCGGCGCGGCGCTGGCCGCCAGCTGGGCCGTCGCGCCGTTGGCGGCGCAGGCACAGACCGTGTGGAAGGCCTCCGACGTGCACCCGCTGGGCTACCCCACGGTGGAGGCGATGGTGCGCATGGGCAAGAAGCTCGAGGACGCCACCAAGGGCCGCATCAAGATCCAGATGTACCCGTCGATGCAGCTCGGCGGCGAGAAGGAGATGATCGAGCAGGCCCAGGTGGGCGCGCTGCAGATCGCGCGCATCTCGGTGGGTGCCATGGGGCCGGTGGTCGACGACCTGAACGTCTTCAACCTGCCGTTCATCTTTCGCGACGAGGCGCACATGCGCAAGGTGATCGACGGCCCGATCGGGCAGGACCTGCTCGATCGCGTGACCGCCAGCGCGCAGTCGCGCCTGGTGGTGCTGGGCTGGATGGATGCCGGCACGCGCAACGTGTATGCCAACAAGCCGGTCACCAAGCCCGACGATCTCAAGGGCATGAAGATCCGCATGATGGGCAACCCGATCTTCGTCGAGACCATGAACGCGATGGGCGGCAACGGCGTCGCGATGGGCTTCAACGAGCTGTTCAGCGCGCTGCAGACCGGCGTGGTCGACGGTGCCGAGAACAACCCGCCGACGCTGCTGGCGCAGAACCACTACACCGTGAGCAAGGTGTACAGCCTCACCGGACACCTGATCATTCCGGAGATCTTCGTCTTCTCAAAGCGCACCTGGGACACGCTGTCCAAGGAAGACCAGGAACTGGTGCGCAAGTTCTCGCGCGAGGCCCAGCTCGAGCAGCGCGCGCTGTGGGATGCCTATGTCGCCGATGCCACCACGAAGCTGAAGGCCGCCGGCGTGCAGTTCGTCGAGGCCGACAAGGCGGCGTTCTACGCCGCCACGCAGCCGGTGCGCGACAAGTACGGCAGCAAGTACGCGGGGCTGCTCAAGCGCATCCAGGACACGAAGTAAATCCGTCGAGAACGGCCGCGGGTGCGCCGCTGCCGCCCGCGGCGCCGCACGCTGCGCCGCGCAGGGCCGCGGCGGTGGTACGGCCTTGGCCGTTGGAGCCTGAATGAGTGCGAAACAGCGCTACACACGCGCGATGGAGTGGATCTACCTCGGCTGCATCGTGCTTTCGGGCGCGGCGCTGGTGGTGATCACGCTGATCGTTCCACTCGGCGTGTTCATGCGCTACGCGATGAACCACCCGCTGTCGTGGCCCGAGCCGGCCGCGGTGGTGATGATGGTGATGTTCTCGTTCCTGGGCGGCGCCGCGGTCTACCGCGCCAACGTGCACATCGCGGTCGAGGCACTGCTCAATGCGGTGCGGCCGGCGTTGCGCCGCATCCTGCTGTGGGGCGCCGATCTGGGCGTGGGCCTGACCGCTGCGTTCATGCTCGGCTACGGCGTGCACCTGTGCCAGGTGACGTGGTACCAGACGATGGCGGAGTTTCCCGGCTTGAAGCAAGGCATCGTCTACCTGCCGATCCCGATCGCCGGCCTGTTGACGCTGCTGTTCCTGGTCGAGCGGCGCTGGGTCGGTGACCCGCCGTCGACCTCGGTGATGTACAGCGACCAGCCCACCGACCTGGAGTGACCATGGACGCGCTGATCCTGCTCGGCTCGTTCGCGCTGCTGTGTGCGATCGGCGTGCCGGTGGCCTATGCGCTCGGCCTGTCGGCGCTGATCGCGGCGTTCTGGGTCGACATCCCGCTGGAGGCGGTGATCCTCAAGATCTCCGACGGCACCGACGACTTCGCGCTGCTGGCCATCCCTTTCTTCGTGCTGGCCGGCGCCATCATGGCCGAGGGCGGCATGGCGGCGCGGCTGATCAATCTGGCGCGCATCTTCGTCGGCGCCGTGCGCGGCGGCCTGGCCTACGTGAACATCCTGGCCAGCAGCCTGTTCGGCTGCGTCTCGGGCTCCTCGGTGGCCGACACCGCGTCGATCGGCTCGGTGATGATCCCGCAGATGGCCAAGGCCGGCTATCCGCGCGTCTACGCCACCAACGTCACCATCTGCGGCTCGGTGCAGGCGCTGCTGATCCCGCCGTCGCACAACGCGGTGATCTACTCGCTCGCGGCCGGCGGCACCATCTCGGTGGCGCACCTGTTCCTGGCCGGCGTGTTCCCCGGGCTGCTGTTCGGCGCCTGCCTGCTCGGCCTGGTGGCCTGGACGGCGCACAAGCGCGACCTGCCGCGCGGCGAGCCGATCAAGCTGGCCGACATGCCGCGCATCGTGCGCGAGGCCCTGTGGGGGCTGGTCACGGTGATCATCATCATCGGCGGCATCCTGTCGGGCGTGTTCACGCCCACCGAGTCGGCGGCGGTGGCCTGCGTGTACGCGTTCGCCGTGACGCTGTTTGTCTACCGCGACTACCGCTGGCGCGACCTGCCGCACCTGGTGCACCGCGTGGTCAAGACGGTGGCGATGGTGATGATGCTGATCGGCTTCTCGGTGGCCTTCGGCTACATGATGGCGATCATGCGGATCCCGGCCCAGGTGACCGAGGTCTTTCTCGGCATCTCGGAGAACAAGTACGTCTTCCTGCTGCTGGTCAACGTCCTGCTGCTGGTGCTCGGCACCTTCATGGACGTGGCCCCGATGCTGCTGATCTGCACGCCGATCTTCCTGCCGGTGATCGCCAAGCTCGGCATCGACCCGGTGCACTTCGGCATGATCATGATCACCAACCTCGGCATCGGCCTCATCACGCCGCCGGTGGGGCCGACGCTGTTCGTCGGCTGTGCGATCGGCAAGGTCACGATGGAGGAGGTGACGCGCCACCTGTGGCCGTTCTACGGCGCGATGTGCTTCTCGCTGCTGCTGGTGACCTACATCCCGGCAATCTCGTTGTGGCTCCCGGGGCTGATGCGGTAAGTCATTCTCCAGCGCTACAGTGCCGCGATGAGCACGCCCTTCACCCCCAACGCGCGCCTGCCCGATCCCAGCATCGAGGTGCTCGACGAACGTTTCCTCGCGCTGCGGCTGTTCTCGGCCACCGTCGAGCGCCTGGCCACCGGCTTTTACTGGGCCGAGGGGCCGGTGTGGTTCGGCGATGGGCGCTACCTGCTGTTCAGCGACATCCCCAACAACCGCATCCTGCGCTGGGACGATTGTTCGGGTGCGTTGAGCGAGTTTCGCAAGCCCTCCAACAACGCCAACGGCCACGCGCGCGACCGGCAGGGGCGCCTGATCAGCTGCGAGCACCTCACGCGCCGCATCACGCGCACCGAATACGACGGCTCGATCACCGTGCTGGCCGATCGCTTCGACGGCAAGCGCCTCAATTCGCCCAACGACATCGTGTGCGCCAGGGACGGCAGCATCTGGTTCACCGACCCGCTGTTCGGCATCCTCGGCAAGTGGGAGGGCGAGCCCGCCGAGAGCGAGACGCCGATGGCCGTGTACCGGCTGCCGGCCGATGGATCGAAGCTGCAGCGCGTGATCGACGACCTCAACGCGCCCAACGGCCTGGCGTTCTCACCCGACGAGAAGATCCTCTACGTGGTCGAGAGCCGCGCCACGCCGCATCGCAAGATCTGGGCTTACGACGTCGCGGCCGGCGGCAAGCTCGCCCACAAGCGCGTGTTCGCCGACGCGCAAGGCCCCGGCGCCTACGACGGCATCAAGGTCGATGTGACCGGCCACGTCTGGTGCGGCTTCGGCAGCAGCAGCGGCATGCAGGCTGAAGCGCTCGACGGCGTGCGCGTCTATGCGCCCGATGGCGCCGCCGTGGCGCAGATCCACCTGCCCGAGCGCTGCGCCAATCTGTGTTTCGGTGGACCGAAGAACAACCGCCTGTTCATGGCTGCCAGCCACAGCCTGTACGCGCTGTACGTCAACACCACCGGCGCGGTCTGATCGGGAGGTCTGCGGTCTCTGCGGTCATCGCGTGCGCACCGGCGGCCGAGCCGCTCATCGGCTGCACAAGGGCTGCAAAACGCATTGGTGCGCTTGAATGGCGCCCGTCCCCTGAGAAGAGCGGCGCGGCATGGACTCGCGCGGCGCTTGCCTGCGTGAACCCTAGTCGATCAACACCACATACAGCAGGCTGCTGAGGCCCAGGCCCACGCCCGTGGGCACGCCCCAGCGCTCGAGCGCCGACACCGTGCGGCCGACCACCACCTCCACCGGCACGGTGGCGTTCTCGAGCACCTTGTTGGTGACCGAGTCTTCCAGCATGCGCGTCAGCGAGTTCTTGCGCGCCGTGCCCATCACGATGTGATGGCAGTTCAGGCGTTGCGCCGCGCCGCAGATTTCCTCGGCGCGATCGCCCATGACCCACTGCTCTTCATAGGGGACGCCGGCGTGCTTGAGCAGCTCGCGCGCCTTGCCGAGCGCGGCTTCGGCGCGTTCGTGGTGCCATGCATTGCGTTCGCTCGGCCGCACAAAGCGCGAGATGTGGCGCGACAGCCGCGGCTGCACGTGCAGCAGGTTCAGCTTCAGCTCATGGTCGCGCCGGTACTCCTCGACGGCGTGGCGCAGCGCGGCCAGGCTGTTGTCCGATCCGTCGATCGGGACCAGCACGTTGAGCATGGGTCGTTCTCCTGCGTTGTGGGGGGGTTCCGGTTGCGGCTTGAGTCCGGCCATCGCCTTCAGCCGGGCGTGGATGCGCGACTCGAGCTTGCGGTGATTCTGGAAGAACGCGATGCCGAGCACCAGCGGCACCAGCACGTACAGCGTGCGTAGCGGCACGCCTTGGGCCGCCAGCCAGCCGCTGAACGTCTTCTCGTTGAGCATCATCGTGACGGCGGTCCACACCAGCACCCCCGAGCCGAGGTACACGACGATGGGGAAGCGCTCGACCACCTTGAGCACCAGCGTGCTGCCCCACATCACGATCGGCACGCTGATCGCCAGGCCCAGCACCACCAGCAGCAGGTTGCCGTGCGCGGCGCCGGCCACCGCCAGCACGTTGTCCAGGCCCATCAGCGCGTCGGCGATGATCACGGTGCGCATCGCGCTCCAGAAGCCGGTGACCACCGGCGCATGGCTTTCCGAGGTGCTGTTGCCCTCGTCGGGCTGCAGCAGCTTCCACGCGATCCAAATCAGCAGCGCACCGCCCACCGCGAGCAGGCCGGGGATGCGCAGCAGGTACACCACGGCGGCGGTCAGGACCACACGCACGGCCACCGCGCCGAGCGCGCCCCAGACGATGGCCTTCTTCTGCAGATGGGGCGGCAACTGACGCGCCGCCAGCGCGATCACGATCGCGTTGTCGCCCGCGAGCACGATGTCGATCACGATGATCGCCATCAGGGCGGACAGGAATTGGCCGGCATCCACGTGCAGTGCTCCTCGTCGGTCTTTTCGGCGATTGTTTGCGCCGCCGCATTGCAACACAAACTGCGATTCGCGAATTCAGCTGCTGTGTTGGGCGAAAGCAGCCATCGCGAGTTGCAATGCCAGCCTTTGGCGAATGCACAAACGGCGAACTGATGGTACAAACCTCCACGTGCACCGGGCGACCGGCGCACAAGAGTCGCAAAGCGGGAGTAGTTCCGGTGTCGCGAAGCGGCACCGCCGACCACCGTCAGTTCGAGTCCCGATACGGGGCTCCGGTGTCCGGAGCAGGCGTGATGCACGGCTGCCGAACAAGACCTTTGCCATGGCGTGGCAACGGTCTGGGTGTGCGCTCCCAAGTCGCTGCCACAGCAACCCTGGCGCCGCCGGCGGCTTCAACGTTGTCGGCTGCGCCTCGATGGACCGAGGGTCAGCTGCGATGGAAACCAAACGACTGCGACGTTACTTGCGACACGGCATGCTCCCCCAACTGGCCGCGTTCGACGCGGTGATGCGCCTGGGATCGGTCACCCTGGCATCGGAGGCGCTGAATATGGCGCAGCCCACGGTGTCGGGGCACCTGCGCAAGCTCTCCGATGCGGTAGGCGTGCCGCTGTTCCGTTGCGACGGCCGGCGCATGCACCCCACCGCGCCGGCGCGCGCGCTGCACCAGGGCACGATGGAGGTGTTTGCAGCCTTCGATGACCTCGAGTCGGCGCTCGCGCCGCTGCGCGACGGCACGCCGCGCGAGCGCCTGCGATCGGCGGCGGAACCGAGCGAGTTCGGCGCACTCTCATGACACGCGGCGAACCCGGCTTGCAAGGGCCCGGCTCTCGCCGACAATGCTTGCATCGCGCCGAGGTGGCCCCACCTTGGCGCTTGGCCACCCTGATCGAGGATCGAGCATGAAAACCTGGTTGTTCGCTTTGATGGTCGGTCTGTCCAGCGCCTTGGTCGCCACCGATACCGACGCACGGCGGCTGGGCGGCGGACGCCCCGCCGGCATGCAGCGCGCCACGCCCGACAAGCCGGTGCAGCCGGCGCAACAAACGCCGGCCACGCCCAACAACCCGGCCGCGCCGACGAATGCTGCTGCGCCTGCAACAGCCGGCGCGGCCGCGGCCGCCGCGGCGCCCAAGCGCTCCTGGATGGGCCCGATCGCCGGCTTGGCCGCCGGTCTCGGCCTCGCGGCGCTGTTCAGCCACCTGGGCTGGGGCGACGAATTGGCCAACTTCGTGATGCTGGCGTTGCTGGCCGTGATCGCCGTGGTCGCCATCCGCTGGGTGATGCGGCGTTTCGCCGGTGCGGGCGCGCGCAGCGCCACGCCGTTCGCCATGGCCGGCGGCGCCGCAAGCCGCGCGGAGCCAACGCCGCAGACGCACACGTTGCGCGCGGCGGCGCAACCGGCGCCGCAGGGCGCCCGCGCCGGTCGGGTCAGCGCCGCAGGGCGCCGCGCCGGTCGGGTCAGCGCCGCAGGGCGCCGCGCCGGTCGGGTCAGCGCCGCAGGTCGCCGCGCCGGCCGGATCGGCGCTGCAGACCGCGCAGCCCGGACTGCCGGCCGATTTCGACACCGCGGCGTTCGAGCGCATCGCCAAGATGATCTTCATCCGCCTGCAGGCCGCCAACGACAAGTCCGACGTCAACGACCTGCGCGCGTTCACCACGCCGGAGTTGTTCTCGTCGCTGCGGCTTGACCTGCAGGAGCGCGGTGACGCTGCCCAGCAGACCGACGTGGTGACGCTGAACGCCGAGCTGCTCGACTTCGCGCAGGAGAAGGAGCGCCAGATCGTCAGCGTGCGCTTCCACGGCCTGATCCGCGAGGAGGCGCACAACGGCGCCGAGCCGTTCGACGAGGTGTGGCACCTGGTGCGGCCGTCGAACAACCCCGGCAACTGGGCCATCGCCGGCATCCAGCCGCGGCAGTAGTCGCCCACCCCCGAAGCCGCCTGGCGGCCCCGCCTCCCCCTCAAGGGGGCGCCGCCAGCGGACCGGCAAAGCCGGATCCGCGGCGGCCGCTGGGTTTGCAGCGGCTCGCGCACGACCGGCTCCACGAAACCGGCCGGCGCCCTGCGTGTCAGCGCACCTACAGCACGAGCAGAGCTCGAAAGTCGTTGACGTTGGTGTAGGTCGGCCCGGTGACCACGAGGTCGCCGAGCGGCTCGAAGAAGCCGTGCGCGTCGTGTCGGTCGAGGTGATCGGTGGCACCGAGCCCCAATGCGCGCGCGCGCGCCAGCGTGTCGGGCGTGACCAGCGCACCGGCGTTGTCCTCGATACCGTCGATGCCGTCGGTGTCGGCGGCCAGCACCCAGACGCCCGGCTCCGCCTGCAGCGCAATGGCGCAACCGAGCAGGAACTCGGTGGCACGGCCGCCGCGTCCGAGCCGCTGTCTTTCCGCTGACGCACGCGCCACGGTCACCGTGGTCTCGCCGCCGGAGAGAATCACGCACGGCCGCGCAAACGGCTGGCCGCGCCGGCGCACCGCACGGGCCAGCGCCGCGTGCACCTTGCCGACCTCACGCGACTCGCCCTCGATCTCGTCGCTCAGGACGTGTGCGTGTATGCCCTGCTCGCGCGCGCGCGCCGCCGCCGCCTCGAGGCTCTGCTGTGGCGTGGCGATCAAGTGCAGCGCGTGGCCCGCGAACGCCGCATCGCCGGGCTTGGGCGTCTCGAACGCGCCGCTCTGCAGACCGGCGCGCGCGGCAGGCGGCACCTCGATGCCGTAGCGCTCGAGCAGCCGCATCGCGTCGGCACAGGTGGTGGCATCGGGCACGGTGGGACCGCTGGCGATCACCGACGGGTCGTCGCCCGGCACATCGCTGATCACGAGCGTGACCACACGCGCCGGCGCGCAGCGCGCGGCCAAGCGGCCGCCCTTGATGGCCGACAGGTGCTTGCGCACGCAGTTCATCTCGTCGATCGCCGCGCCGCTGGCCAGCAGCGCGGCGTTGATGCGCTGCTTGTCTTCCAGCGTCAAGCCGGGCGCGGGCAGGCTCAACAGCGCCGAGCCGCCACCGGAGATCAGACACACCACCAGGTCGTCGGCCGTGAGGCCGCGCGTCAGCTCGACGATGCGCTGCGCGGCGCCCTGCCCGGCGGCATCGGGCACGGGGTGCGCGGCTTCCACCACCTCGATGCGGCGCCGGCCATGCGGCGCCGTGGCGTCGCTGCGGTAAGCGAGCGGCACGTGCCCGTAGCGCGTGACCACCAGGCCCGACAGCGGCGCCTCTCGCGGCCACAGCAGATCGAACGCCGCCGCCATCGCGCCACCGGCCTTGCCGGCGCCGAGCACCAGCGTGCGGCCTTGGGGCGGCGACGGCATGACGGCCCGCATGGCCTGCTCGGGCAGCGCACGCGACACCGCAGTGTGAAACAGGTCTTGGAGAAAGGCGCGCGGGTCTTCGATCACCCGCCGATTACATCATTTGCGCAGCAAGCGCTGCCGCCATGACAGCCCGGCTTGCGTGGTGCTGGCCGGGCGGTATTCGCAGCCCACCCAGCCGCCGTAGCCGATGCGGTCGAGGTGCGCGAACAGATAGCCGAAGTTGATCTCGCCGGTGCCGGGCTCGTGACGGCCCGGCGTGTCGGCCACCTGGATGTGGCCGATGCGTGCCAGGTGCTTCTGCAGCGTCATCGACAGCTCGCCCTCGCTGCGCTGCGCATGGTAGACGTCGTACTGCACGAATGCGTTGGGCGCGCCCACCTCGTCGAGGATGCCGATCGCCTGCGCGGTGGAGTTGACGAAGAAGCCCGGCACGTCGTGGTCGTTGATCGGCTCCACCAGCAGCCGAAGCTTGGCCTTGGCACAGGCCGACGCGGCGTACTTGAGGTTGCTCACCAAGGTGCGGCGCAGCAGCGCCGGGTCTGCATCGATCGGCGCCTTGCCGGCCAGGCAGTTGAGCTGTCGCACACCGAGCGCACGCGCCATCTCGATGCCCTGCTGCACGCTGCGCTTGAACTCCGGCACCCGATCGGGCAGGCACGCGATGCCGCGGTCGCCGGCCGCGTGGTCGCCGGGCGGCAGGTTGTGCAGCACCATCGTCAGGCTGTTGGCGTCAAGCCGCTCGCGGATCGCGGCCGCATCGTGCGCATACGGAAACTGGCACTCGACCGCCTCGAAGCCGGCCTGCGCGGCGCGCGCAAAGCGGTCGAGGAACGGCACGTCGTCGAACAGCATCGACACGTTGGCGGCAAAGCGAGGCATGCCGAGATTGTGGCCAAGCCCCGCTGTGAGCGGTTGTGATGCGTGTGGTTCAGTTCACGTACAGCACGCGCATGCCGAGCTGCTTGCCGCCGGGGCGGTCGAACACGCTGATCGTGGTGAGCTTGGGCGTGAACGCGGCGGGCAGCGGTACGCTGCCGCGCAGGCTCTGGTGCGCTCCCACGCTGATCTTGATCGGCTCGAGCGTGATGTGACGTTCCACACCGCCGGCCAGGCCGGTGACGATGAACTGCATCACGCCGGCCAGCGGCGGGTTGCCGCCCTTGGGTCTCGTGAGCAGCACTTCATAGTTCATCTCGCCGCCGTCACGGGTAAGACGCGCCGCACGCACCTCCACCGCGCCGCCGCGCGGGTCGGGCGGCAACGATGCAATCAGAAACTCCTGGTCGGCGCGTGCATTCCGGGTGCGTTCGCGGTCGGCGGCCAGCTCGTCGGCCAGCTGCTTGCGCTCGGCCACCGTGGCATCGAGCTTCTGCGTGGTGGCCGCCAGATCGCGGCGCGCGCGGTCGCGGTCCTGCTCGGCCAGGGCGAGCTGAGACTTCAGCGCGCTCGACTCGGCCGCCGACAGCCGCGGCGGCAGCATGCGCTCCTGCACGAACCACATCCCGCCCGCGCCGGCTGCCGCACCCAGCAGCAACAACAACAACCAGCGCGGTACGCGCCACGCCGAACGTTTGCGGCCATAGGGTTCGAAGGCGACGGGCTTGAAGGCCATGCGGGTGCGGGCTTGGGACTGCGGACCGGGCCGCCGTTCTACCACAGCCCGCGGCGCGCGCCGCCGGCGATCCCTGGCGACTCAGCGCGCCACCACCGCGATGCCGCGCAGCTGCCCGGCTTGCGGCGCCGACACCGGGCGCGGATAACGCTGCGGATCGAGCCGGTGCAGCAGCTCGGCCTCGCGCGCCCGCGCGAGCGCGACGTTGGCGATCTTCACGTGGCCGTAGCCGCGCACGGCGAGCGGCAGGCCAGCGATTTCGCTGGCCAGCGCAAGGTTCTCCCTCGCCAGGCGCGGCAGCAGCTCGTCGATGCGCGCCTCATACTGGCGAACCAGCTCGCGTTCGAGGCGGCGCTCATGGGTACGGCCGAAGAGGTCCAACGCGCCGCCGCGCCAGCGCTTGCCCTTGGCCAGCACGCGCAGCAGCGGCATCAGCCAGCTGCCCAGCTTCAGCTTGCGCGGTGGCCGGCCATTCCTGGATCGCGAGAGGATCGGCGGCGCCATGTAGAACTCGAGCTTGACGTCGCCGCTGAACTGCGCCATCAGGTCGCGCTGGAAGCGGCCGTCGGTGTAGAGCCGCGCCACCTCGTACTCGTCCTTGTAGGCCATCAGCTTCAACAAGCTGCGCGCCACCGCGCGCGTCAACGGCAGGCTGGCATCGGCACCCAGCGAAGCCTCGTGGGCCTGCACGCGGCGCACGCGTTCGGCATAACGCTGCGCATAAGCGGCGTCCTGGTAGCCGGTGAGGTGCTCGATGCCGCGCGCAATCAACGACTCGACGGCGTCGACATCGGGCAGCGTCTCGTTCGGCTCGGCGCCGCCGCGCAAGGCTTGCAGCGCCTGCGGATCGGCCGCGGCCAGGCGCCCGAGCGAGAAGGCGAGCAGGTTGTTCTGCACCGCCACGCCGTTCAATTCGATCGCGCGCGTCAGCGCCGCCAGGCTCACCGGCACCAGGCCGCGCTGCCAGGCGTAGCCGAGCGCCAGGATGTTGGCCACGATGGTGTCGCCGAGAAAGTCCTCGGCCAATGTCTGCGCGTCGAAGGTCTCCACACGTTCAGGGCCGGCCGCGAAGTGCAGCTTCTGCAGCAGCGCGTCGACGCGCAGGTTGGCGTCGGGATTGCGCAGCGCCTCGGCCACGTGCACCTCGTGCAGGTTGGCCAGCACGCGGGTGCGGCCGTGGCGCACCGTCTGCAGCGCCTCGGGCGACGCGCCCACCACGAGGTCGCAGGCCAGGATGGCATCGGCCTGCTGCGTGTCGATGCGCACCTGGTTCAGGCGCTCGGGCACGTCTGCCCAGCGCACGAAGCTCAGCACCGAGCCGCCCTTCTGCGCGAAGCCCATGAAGTCGAGCACGCTCGCGCTCTTGCCCTCCAGGTGCGCCGCCATCGCGATCACCGCGCCGACCGTCACCACGCCGGTGCCGCCGACGCCGGTGACCAGCAGATCGTATGGGCCGGTCCACACGTGCGGCGCCGGCTGCGGCAGCTCGGCCACGCAGCGCTCGAACGCGTCGCGGCCGCTCTCCAATGCGCCCACCTTCTTGCGCAATGAACCGCCGAGCACGCCAACGAAGCTCGGGCAGAAGCCCTTCACGCACGAGTAGTCCTTGTTGCACGCGCTCTGGTCGATCTTGCGCTTGCGCCCGAGCGGCGTCTCGTGCGGCAGCACCGCGACGCAGTTGCTCTGCACCGAGCAGTCGCCGCAGCCTTCGCAGACTCGCTCGTTGATGAAGATGCGGCGCGAAGGGTCCACCAGCTCGCCCTTCTTGCGGCGGCGCCGCTTCTCGGCCGCGCAGGTCTGCTCGTATATCAGCACCGTCACGCCTTGGATCTCGCGCAGCCTCCGCTGCACCGCGTCGAGCTGCTCGCGCGGGTGGAACTCGGTGCCGGGCGGAAACAGGCCGTGCTGGCGGTCGTACTTGGCGATGTCGTCGCTGAGCACCACGACCTTCTTGACGCCTTCGCTTTCCACCTGGCGCGCGATGCGGTCGACGCTGATCGCGCCGTCGACCGGCTGGCCGCCGGTCATCGCCACCGCGTCGTTGAACAGGATCTTGTAGGTCATGGTCGCCTTGGAGGCCACCGCCTGGCGGATCGCCAGATAGCCCGAGTGCCAATACGTGCCGTCGCCGAGGTTCTGAAACACATGGGGCACCCGGGTGAACATCGAATGGCTGACCCAATCGACGCCCTCGCCGCCCATCTGGATCAGGCCCTCGGTCTCGCGCGCCATCCACGAGGCCATGAAGTGGCAGCCGATACCGGCCTGCGCGCGCGAGCCCTCGGGCACCCGGGTGCTGGTGTTGTGCGGGCAGCCGGCGCAGAAGTACGGCACGCGCTTGACCGCATCGCCGGCATTGCTCAGCAGCTCCGGCGGCGTGAAATCGCGTACGTGCTGCAGGTGGTCGCCGAGCGTCTGGTTGTTCGGGAAATGGCGCGCAATCCAGTGCGCGACGATCTCGATCAGCCTGGACGGCCGCAGCTCGCCGAGCGCCGACACCAGCGGCGCGCCGTTCGCATCGCGCTTGCCGACGATCACCGGCCGCGCGTCCGCCGGCGCGTTGTAGAACAGCTCGCGCAGCTGCGCCTCGACCACCGGCGCTTTCTCCTCGACGACCAGGATCTCGTCCAGGCCGCGCGCAAACGCCTGCAGCCGCGTGGTCTCGAGCGGAAACGACAACCCCACCTTGTACAGCCGCACGCCGGCCGCGGCCAGCATCTGCGGCGTGATCTCGAGGCGGCGCAGCACCTCCATCAGGTCGTCGTGCGCCTTGCCGCAGGTGACGATGCCCACGGTGGCGTGCGGCGAGACGATCACGTGGCGGTCGATCGAGTTCACGCGCGCGAACGCGCGTACTGCTTCCAGCTTGTCGTGCAGGCGCGATTCGATGCGCAGGCTCGGCAGGTCGGGCCAGCGGTAGTGCAGGCCGTCGGCCGGCGGCGCATGGCCGGTGGCGGCGCGCACCGCGGCGGCGTCGCGCCAGGCGTTCACGCGTTGCGCGATCGCGTCGAGATCCACCGTGGCGCCGCTTTCCACCACCTCCGACAAAGCGGTGAAGCCGACCCAGTTGCCCGAGTAGCGCGACAGCGCCCAGCCGTAGAGGCCGAACTCGAGGTACTCGGCCACGTTGGCCGGTGCGACGATCGGCATGTGGAAGGCCTGGAGCAGCAGGTCGCTCTGGTGCGGCATCGACGACGACACGCAGCCGTGGTCGTCACCCGCCACCACCAGCACGCCGCCGTGCGGCGAGCTGCCGTAGGCATTGCCGTGCTTGATGGCGTCGCCGGCGCGGTCCACGCCCGGGCCCTTGCCGTACCACATGGAGAACACACCGTCCACGGTGCGCTCGGGATCCGACTCGACGCGCTGCGTGCCGAGCACCTGCGTGGCCGCCAGCTCTTCGTTGATCGCCGGCACGAATCGGATGCCGGCCTCCTTGAACTTCGGCCCCGCCTTCCAGATCGCCTGGTCCACCATGCCGAGCGGCGAGCCGCGGTAGCCGCTGACAAAGCCCTGCGTGTTCAGGCCGGCTTGCGCGTCGCGTGCGCGCTGCATCAGCAACAGGCGCACCAGCGCCTGCGTGCCGGTGAGGAACACGCTGCCTTGGGCAGCCCACAGGTTGTCGCTGAGCTGGTAATCGGAACGGACGATGGGCGAGGCGGCTGTGGCCGACATGGCAGGCCTCCGTGGCGCTGAGCGCGCGACAGCTGCCAGCATAGGCGCGGCAGCGCGAAAAGAGCTTCTCCATTCCGGCGTCGCGGCGGCATCGCAGAAAATTCCTTCTCCGAAACCGATCTGATCGAGAAAAACATGGAACTCGACCGCTACAGCCTCGCGATCCTGTCGGAGCTGCAGCGCGACGCGCGCCAGACGGTGCAGCAGCTGTCGAGCGCCGTGGGCCTGTCGCCCACGCCGTGCTGGAAACGCGTGAAGGAACTCGAGGCGGCCGGCGTCATCACCGGCTACACCGCGCTGGTGGATCGCGAGAAGGTGGGCCTGAACCTGCGCGTGGTGGTGGAGACCAACCTGAGCGAACACAGCGAGGAGCTGGTGCGCCGGTTCGAGCGCGCGGTGGCCGCGAGCCCGCAGATCGTGCACTGCGTCAGCACCACCGGCCAGGCCGACTACATCATGACGGTGCTGATCAACGACATCCAGGCTTACGAGCGTTTCCTGCACGACACGATCTTCCGGCTGCCCGGCGTCACGCACGTGCGCTCCAGCATCGTGCTCAAGGAGATCAAGCAGGAGTCGCGCCTGCCGGTGTCGGCGCCGGCAGCCGAGCCGAAGCGCCGGGCGCGTGTGCGCCGGCCGTGAAGGCGCGCCACCGCTGGGGTCTATCGCGCGACTGCACGACAATGCGGCGTTCTTCGCAGTGCGGGAGTCTGTCGATGGAGCTTGGTCCCTTGTCTGCATCGCCGCGCCGTGCTGCGGCGCGCATCGCGTTCGCGCTGGCGATCGCGTCGGCGGCATCCCTGGCGGGTGCGCAGCCGCGCCCCGACGGCCCGCTCGACGCGGTGACGGTGGCCTCGCCGGAGGTGCTGGCGCGCAACAAGCGCAACGTGGTGGAGTTCTACGACCTGGCGTTCAACAAGAACAAGCCGCGCGAGGCGGTGGAGCGTTACGTGGGCGAGACGTACAAGGAGCACAGCCCCGACGTACCCGACGGCAAGGACGGCCTGATCTGGCACTTCGAGAACCTGGCGCGCGAGCACGCGGGCAAGCGGCTCGCCATCAAACGAGCGATCGCCGAAGGCAACCATGTGGTCGTGCACCGCTGGACCAAGCTGCCGGCGCTGCTGGGCGAGACCGAGTACATGGCGATCGACATCTTCCGGCTCGACGACAACGGCAGGATCGTCGAACACTGGGATGTGCAGCAGCGCATTCCGCGCAGCTCGACCAACCGCAACTCGATCTTCTGATGGCCCCCACGCCCGCTTTCGCTCGCTGCCCCCCGAGGAGGCGTCAGTCGCCCTGGGAGCGGCCCGGCGCCGACTGAGATGCGCCCGCGGTGGTGGCTGCTGTCTGCATGGGCCTTGCTGGCCGCGGGCGTGCACGCCGCCGACCCTGCCGCGCTGGTGGTCGGCTCAAAGCGCTTCACCGAGTCGTACATCCTCGGCGAGGTGATCGCGCAGACCGCGGCGCCGCATGCCAGGGCCCAGCACAAGCAGGGGCTGGGCAACACCGCGGTGGTGCTCGAGGCGCTGAAGGCCGGCGCGATCGACGTCTATCCGGAGTACACCGGCACGATCGACGCCGAGATCCTGAAGCACCCCAAGCCCACCGATCTGACGACGATGCGCCGCGCGCTCGAGCCGATGGGCCTTGGGCTGGCGGTGCCGCTGGGCTTCCAGAACACCTACGCGCTGGCGATGACGGCGGCGCTTGCCGCCCAGCGCAACATCAAGACCGTGAGCGATCTTGCGCGCCATCCCGATCTGGTGGTGGCGGTGTCGCACGAGTTTCTCGGCCGCGCCGACGGCTGGCCCGGTCTGGCGGCGACCTACGGCCTGCCGCACAAGCCCACCGGCATCGACCACGGCATCTCGTACGAGGCGCTGGCATCGGGCCGCATCGCGGTGACCGACATCTACTCCACCGACGCCAAGATCGCCGAGCTGAAGCTCGTGGTGCTCGAGGACGACCGGCAATACTTTCCGCGTTATGACGCGGTACTGCTGTACCGTCTCGATCTGCCGCAGAAGGCGCCCGCTGCATGGGCCGCCATCCAGAAACTCGAAGGCCGCATCGACGCCGCTCGCATGATCGCGATGAACGGCGACGCCGAGTTGCGCGGCCGCGCGTTCGCCGACATCGGACGCGCTTTCGTGCAAGGGTCGGTGCAAGGCTCCGGCGGCGCGGCGCGCACCGGCTGGTGGCAGCGCCTGGTGGCCGACGACCTCGGACGCCTGACGCGCGAGCACCTGATGCTGGTGGCGGTGTCGGTGCTGGCGGCGGTGTTGATCGGCGTGCCGCTGGGAACCGCGGCGGCCGTGTGGCCGCGCGTCGAGCAGCCGGTGATGGCGGTGGTCGGTGTGCTGCAGACCGTGCCGTCGCTGGCGCTGTTCGCGCTGCTGATCCCGCTGCTCGGCCGCATCGGCACGTTGCCGGCGTTGGTGGCGCTGACGCTCTATGCGCTGCTGCCGGTGGTGCGCAACGTCACCATCGGCCTGAAGCAGGTGCCCATGGGCCTGCGCGACGCCGCGCGATCGCTGGCGTTCAAGCCCTGGCAACGCTGGTGGCTGATCGATCTGCCGATCGCGATGCCTGTGGTGGTGGCCGGCGTCAAGACCGCCGCGGTGATCACCGTGGGCACCGCCACCATCGCCGCCTTCATCGGCGCCGGCGGTTATGGCGAGCGCATCGCTACCGGGTTGGCGCTTAACGACCATGCCACCTTGATCGCGGGCGCGTTGCCGGCCGCGGTGCTGGCGCTGCTGACGCAAGGCGTGTTCGAGCTGGCCGAGCGCCGGCTGCGCCGCCATCGTCCGGGACTGGCGTCGGCGGCGTCGTGAAGCCCACATGAGTTTGCCTCTCCTTGAGCACGTCGCGCGGCGCGGCGGGCGGTACCCGGCAGCGGCTCCTACTGTCGCGGCCGGCGCTGCGCGCCGACTTCGCTGCGGTACTCGTGCCACGAGGGCGGCTGCGATGCCGCTCGCAGCGGCCCTGAACGAGCCACTGCCTCATGGCTTCTCGCCGGTCCGTCGCCTGCGGCGCCGGACTTCCCCTCGCGCTGCTCCGCTCCTCGCCGCCCCACAAGTCGCCCACACCGGGTACCGCCCACCGCGTGGCGCCGCTCGTGGTGTTCGTCGACCAACACCACGGTGCATCGGCAAAGCCGTGGTCGGGTGTGCGCCGGCAGCGACATTGTGCGGCGCTGAGGACCGCAGGGCGCATGGCCGCGCGCGCAGCGCGCGCTTCAACCTCTGACTCGCGTCGACTGTTCGACCACAGCGAACGAAGTGAGCGGAGGGAGTTTCGACGCGGGCCATGCGATCGAGGACCGCAAGGGAGTCGGCCCGCAGGGCCGACCGCTGCACACGAGCGCCGGCGCACACCCGGCCGCGGCTTTGCTCGCTCAGTGTTGGGACCAGTATTCAGGCCTCGCAGAGCGCACCAATCGCCAAGCGCAAAAGGCCACTGACATGCGCCGCCGTCACTTCGTGCAAGCCTCGCTGGCGTCGCCGATGGTCTGGGCCAACCGCGCGCACGCCAACATCGGGAGCGCCATGGACTTCAGCATCGAAGAAGCCACGATCGACCAGATCGGCGCGGCGCTGCGCGCGCAGCGCACCACCGCGCTGGCGCTGGTGCGCGCCTACAGCGCACGCATCGATTCGATCGACCGCGCCGGCCCCGCGCTGAGGAGCGTGATCGAGCTCAACCCCGAGGCTGAAGTCATCGCGCAGGCGCTCGATGTCGAAGCGCGCTCGGGCCGCTGGCGCGGGCTGCTGCACGGCGTGCCAGTGCTGGTGAAGGACAACATCGCCAGCGCCGATCGCATGCAGACCACGGCCGGCTCGCCGGCGCTGCTCGATGCGCAGGCGCCGCGCGACGCGTTCGTGGTGACGCGGCTGCGCGCCGCGGGAGCGGTGCTGCTCGGCAAGACCAACCTGTCGGAGTGGGCCAACATCCGCGGCCACCATTCGATCAGCGGCTGGAGCACGCGCGGCGGCCAGACGCTCAACCCGTATGCGCTCGATCGCAGCCCGAGCGGCTCGTCGTCGGGCAGCGGCGCCGCCACCGCGGCCAACCTGTGTGCCGCCGCGGTAGGCACCGAGACCGACGGCTCGATCACCTCGCCGTCATCGGCCAACGGCTTGGTCGGGCTCAAGCCGACCGTTGGCGCGCTGAGCCGCGACGGCATCGTGCCGATCTCGTTCACGCAGGACACGCCGGGCCCGATGTGCCGCACGGTGCGCGACGCGGCGTTGCTGTTCGCCGCGATGGCCAGCGCCGATGCGCGTGATGGCGCGACCCGCGCGTCGGCCAGACGATTGCAGGCGGCGGCGCTCGAGGCGATCGACACGCGCTCGCTGCGCGGCGTGCGTCTGGGCATCGCCAGCAACCTCGTCAGCTCGCAGCGCGGCGTCGTGAGGCTGTTCGAAGACGCACAAGATGCACTGAAGTCGCTCGGCGCCGAGCTGGTCGAGGCGCCGATCCCGCACACCGACAAGCTGTGGCCGAGCGAGCTCGATGTGCTGCTGTACGAGCTCAAGCACTCGATGGGGCTGTACCTGAAGGAGTTCGCGCCCAATTTGCCGTTGAAGAACCTGGCCGACGTGATCGACTACAACCGACGCTACGCCAGCACCGTGCTCGGGCTGTTCGGCCAGGAGCTGTTCGAACAGGCGCAGTCCAAGGGCACGCTGCGCAGCGCCGCCTACCGCAAGGCGCTCAACGATGGCGCGCGCTATGCGCGCACGCTGGGCATCGACGCGGTGCTGCGCACCAAGCGACTGCACGCGCTGATCGCGCCGACCGGCGAGCCCGCGTGGCTGATCGACACCGTCAACGGCGACGCCGCCGGCGGCGCGTCGGCCACGTCACCGCCCGCCGTGGCGGGTTATCCGCATGTCACGGTGCCGATGGGACTGACCGGAGGCCTGCCGGTGGGCCTGAGCTTCATCGGCCCGGCCTGGAGCGACGTGCGGCTGCTGCAATATGCGCATGCCTACGAGCAGGCCACCCGGCTGCGCCGGCCACCGACCTACCGGGCAAGCAGCGTCGCGCGCTGAAGCGCGCTGTCTAGCGCGGCGGCGTCGTGCCGAGATGACGCCCTGAGTCCAACAGCAGCAGCTCGCCGGTGGTGGTGCGCGCGCCTTCGATCAGCCACACGATCGCGTCGGCCACGTCTTCTGCGCTGCACGCGGTCTGCAGCGGCGTGTGCTGCTCGTTGTGCGCCTTGATGCGCTCGAACGCCTCCTGGCCCATGCCGTCGACGAACCAGCGCGTGGTGATCAGTCCCGGGCACACCGCGTTGACGCGCACATGCGGCGCCAGCGTGCGCGCGAAGTGCAGCGTCATCGAGTTGACCGCGCCTTTCGATGCGATGTAGGGCACCGACGAGCCGATGCCGAGCGATCCAGCCACCGACGACACGTTGACGATCGCGCCGCGCGCCTCGGTGAGGTGCGGCGCGCAGGCGCGCACCATCTGGAAGGTGCCGAGCGCATTGACGCCGACGATGCGCTGGAACGCCTCGGCATCGATCGCGTCCCAATTGCCGGCGCCGCTGAACGTGGTGATGCCGGCGTTGTTCACCAGCGCATCGATGCGGCTCCAGCGCTCGATCGCGGCGGCGGCCAGCATGCGGCACGCCGCGTCGTCGGAGACGTCGGCCTGCATGCACAGCGTGTCGGCGCCGGCGGCGCGGCACGCGGCCTCGGACACCCGCGCTTCGCCTTCGCTGCGCGAGTAGTTGATCAGCACGTCGTAGCCTCGTCGCGCCAGCTCCAGCGCGGTGGCGGCGCCGACACCGGTGCCCGAGCCGGTGACGATGGCGCTCTTGCGTGCGGTCATCGGCACACGATACCAAGCATCAAGTGCACGTGGGCGTGCCGCCGGTCGCGGCGACGCGCAGCGCGCGTGCGATCGCATCGCCCAGCCGTTGCAGCAGCGCGCGGTGTCCGGCCACCAGCGCGGCCGCGCCGGTGCCCACCGCCGCGCGATCGTTCACCTGGCAACGCAGCGCCGCACCATCGCCACCGGATTGCAGCGACCACGACGCCTGCAGGCTGGCCGCACCGCCGAGCGCGGAGTCGAATCGCTGCACGTCCAGTGTCACGCGCCAAGGCGGGCTGCCGGAGGCCGTGGCCGGCAGGTCGGCCAAAGCGGCATCGATGCGCAGCGCCAGTGCCGCGCGCATCTCGTCGGCCAGCGGCGCGATCCAGCGCTCGTGCTCGAGCGCGCGCATCGAATCGTCAGGCAGCCGCACGACGATCTGCGCCACGTCGACCTGCACCGGCAGCGTCACTGGCAGGATCTCGACGCGCACAGCGGGCGCCGCGCGCGTCGACGCCGCATTCGCATCACCCGCCGGCGGCACCAGCGTGTGAAAGCGCGCCGGCGTGCTGGTGGACGCACAGCCGCATGCAACGGCGGCGAGCCCCAGCAGCACAAGCACACGACGCGGCTTCATTGTTTCTCTGCCGGCGGCGGCAACGGCATGTCGGGCTTGCCGCGCAGGATCGACTCGGGATGGCGCTGCAGGTAGTCGGCGAGCACGCGCAGTGCCTGCGCCGCCCGCTGCAGCTCGGCCAGCGCCTGGTTGGCGTTGCGCTGCAACGGCGCCCGCGCATCGGTGACGTTGGCCTCGGCGCTGCGCAAGGTGGCCTGTGCGCTGGCCAGCGTGTGGTTGGCCTGCGTCAGCGCCTGGCGCAGGTCGGCGATCGCGGCCTGCGCCTCCGGGGTGAGCTGCTTGATCGACGTGTCGGCGCTGACCAGCGTGCCCTGCAGCGACAGCGTGGCGCGGTTGAGCGCCTTCAGCGCGGCCTGCAGCTCGGTGCCGATCTCGTCGAAGCGCACGCGCGACAGCCGCGCCACGATGTCGGCCAGCTGCGGCTGCACGTCGGCGAGCGCGCCCGGCACGGTGGGCAGTGTGGGCACCGGCGCGCTGGCATCGAAGGCCACGCGTTTCGGGTTGGGCACGAACTCCAGCGCCACGTACATGGCCCCGGTCAGGAGGTTGGCGGTGCGCGCCTGCGCGCGCAATCCGTGCTCGACCAATTGCTTCAGCAGCAGGCGATCGTCGCGCGGCGCGCCGGGGGCAAAGAAGCGTTCGCGCGCCGCACCGAGGCGTTGCGGGTAGAGGTCGGCCAGCACCTCCACCGGCAGTGCCTGCATCGACCGGCCGGGCTGCAGCGTCACGCTGTGCACGCTGCCGATCTCGACGCCCATCAGTTCGATCGGCGCGCCCTGCTCGAGCCCGCGCAGCGAGTGCGCGAACACCATGCGCACACGCACCGGCTCGCCGCTGTCGGGCGCCAGCGCCGCGCGCCGCTGATCGAACAGGCGGAACGCCTGGCCGCTTTCCGCCGGCGGGCTGGGGCCGCCGTTGTCCGGCGTGGCGAACGCGATGGCCCCGGCGAACACCGACAGCAGCGACTGCGTGTTCAGCGTGACGCCGCTGGCGTTGACCGACAGATCGACGCCGCTGGCATGCCAGAAGCGCGTGTCGCGCGTCACGATGTTCTCGTACGGCGATTCGACGAACACCTGCACGTCGAGCGCGCGGCCATCGGGAGACAACCCGTAGCCGACGACACGGCCGACACGCACGCGCCGGTGGTACACCGGCGAGCCGACGTCGAGCGAGCCCAGGTCATCGGCGCGCAGCACGAAGTTGCGCCCGGGCTCGCCGCGCAGCACCAGCGGCGGCTGATCCAACCCGACAAAATGTGTGCGCGTCTGCGTCGACGCGCCGGCATCGGCGCCGATGTAGGCGCCCGACACCAGCGTGCCCAGGCCGCTGACCCCGCTGTAGCCGATGCGCGGCCGCACCACCCAGAAGCGCGTGTCGTCGACGGCGATCCATTTGGCACTGCGCTCCAGCGATGCAGTGACCAGCACCGTCTGCCGATCGGGCGCAATCGACACGCTGCGCACGCGTCCGATCACCACCTCCTTGTAACGCACCTCGGTGCGCCCGGCCTCCAGGCCGTCGCCGCTGCGCAGCTCGATCGTGACCTCGGGGCCGGCCTGCAGCAGCGCGCGCACCACCAGCACTGCGCCGACGGCCAGCGCCACGATCGGCACGATCCACACCAGCGACAGGTGCAGCCGGTTCTGCCGCGCCGGCACCGGGTCCGGCAAGGCGCGCTCGGGCACGTGGGGGTCAGCCACGCCGCACGGGCTCCATGGCGCTGTCGCCCGCGGGCCAGATCAGCCGCGGGTCGAAACTCGACGCGGCCAGCATGGTGGCCACCACGACGGCACCGAACGCCAGCAGGCCCGGCCCGGGTTCCACCGTGGCCAGCACGCCGAAGCGCACCATGCCCACCAGCAGCACGACCACGAACACGTCGAGCATCGACCAATGGCCCACGGTCTCGACCAGGCGGTAAAGCATCGCGCGCTCGCGCTGGCGCCAGCGCGATGCGCGCTGCGCGGTGAAGGCGAGCAGGCCCAGCGTCGCGATCTTGCCCAGCGGCACCACGATGCTGGCGATGAACACGATCAGCGCCAGCTCGTGCGAGCCGGTGCTCCACAGCTCGACGATGCCGCCGCCGATGGTGTGGCTGCCGCGTCCGAGCACGCTGGTGGTGGTCATCACCGGCATCAGGTTGGCGGGCACGTAGAGCACCAGCGCCACCAGCAGCCAGGCCAGCGTGCGCTGCACGCTGAGCGGCTTGCGCGCATGCAGGGTGTTGGCGCAGCGCGGGCAGCGCCAGCGGCCCGCACCCTTGGGCGCGTGCAGCACCAGTGCGCAGACGTCGCAGCCGATCAGGCCGAGTTCGGATGCAACCGGCACGGCATTCATCGGCCGCGCTCCGCTGCGCCCTGCCACAGGCCCTGCAACCCCGCCGCGTGGATCGCCGTCAGCAGCACCGTGAGCGCGATGTAGGCAAAGATCCCGGCGCCGAGCACGATGTTGGTGACGCCTGCCGAGCGCACCACCGCCACCAGCACGCCGAGCATGAACACTTCGACCATGCTCCAGCGCAGCATCCAGCGCAGCAGGCGCAGCACCGGCGCGAGCAGCCACACCGGCCGGCCCAGCGCCAGAGGCAGCAGCACCCAGAGCCGCAGCAGGATGACGCCGAGCGGAAACACGAACGCCGTGGCCATGCTGAGCAAGGCCACCAGGTGCTGGCCTTCCAGCCAGGTGAGCCAGGTGGCTTGCAGCAGCGAGGCCTCGGCGTGGATGCCACGCAGCTCCAGCGTGACGATCGGCGACAGGCTGCCGATCAGGAACGTCAGCAGCGCGCCAAGCACCAGCGCGAGCTGGCCGTCGAGCGGCAGGCCGTGGCCGCGCGCCAGCACCGCGCCGCAGCGGCGGCAGCGCAGCACGGCATCGCTCGCGACGGGGCACCCACGGTGCACCGCGTCGCAGTGCTCGCACACGAGATAGGGCGCAGGTGCGCCATGCGCGCCGTGCGCCGCGTTGCCTGGTTGCACCGTCGAGGGCTGTGCCACGCAGCGCACTGTAATCGCGCCAGCGTCTCCACACCTCGTCGGGGGCCGCAAGCCCGGGCCACCGGCCGACGCGCCTCCGTGCCGTCGCCTAGACTTGACGCATGGTCAACTGCCCCGGCTGCGGCGAAGAAAACCCGCCCAAGTTCAAACTGTGCGGCTACTGCGGCACCCCCCTGGCTGCGGCGGTTGCCACCCTGCCGGTGCGCGAGCTGCGCAAGACGGTGACCATCGTGTTCAGCGACCTCAAGGGATCCACCGCGATCGGCGAACGCCTCGACGCCGAGGCGCTGCACGAGGTGAAGGAACGCTACTTCGGTGCCATGGCCGCCGAGATCGCACGCCACGGCGGCAAGGTGGAGAAGTACATCGGCGACGCGATCATGGCCGTGTTCGGCCTGCCGCGCACGCACGAGGACGACGCGCTGCGCGCCGTGCGCGCCGCCTTCGGCATGCAGCAGACGCTGGCGCGCGTCAACGTGGATCTGCAGGCGCGTTACGGCGTGGCGCTGGCGCAGCGCATCGGCGTGAACACCGGCGAGGTGGTGGCCAACGACGACCCCAGCGCCGACCAGAAGCTCGCCACCGGCGACGCCGTCAACGTGGCGGCGCGGCTGGAGCAGGCCGCGCCGGAGCAGCAGGTGTACATCGGCGAAGTCACCTACCGGCTGGTGCGCGACGCGGTCGAGGTGGAGGCGGTTGAACCGCTGGAGCTCAAGGGCAAGTCGCAGCGCGTGGCGGCGTACCGGGTGGTCAACGTGCCCGGGCTCGACGGCAACCTGCGCCGCGTCGACACACCGATCGTCGGCCGCGAGGCCGAGCTGCAGCGCATTGCTGCCGTGTACCACGAGGTGGTCCAGCAGAGCGCGGTGCGTCTGGTCACCGTGGTCGGCGACGCCGGTGTCGGCAAGTCGCGCCTGGTGCACGAGGTGGTGTCGCGCATCACGGCCGGAGCCACCGTGCTGCGCGGGCGTTGCCTGGCCTACGGCGACGGCATCACGTTCTGGCCGCTGCGCGCGATGTTCGGTGACGCCGGCATCACCGACGACGACAAACCCCAGGAGGCGCACGCCAAGCTGTTGAGTTACATCGGCGACCGCGATGTCGTCGACCGGGTGATGGCCGCCACGGGCTTGAGCCGCGAGAACTTTCCGCTGCACGAGGTCTACTGGGCGGCGCGCAAGGTGCTCGAGCTGCTCGCCACGCGCGCGCCGGTGGTCGCGCTGATTGACGACATCCACTGGGCCGAGCCGGCTTTTCTCGACCTGCTGGAGCACGTGCTGACCACGTCCACCGGCGCACCGATCCTGCTGCTGGCCACGTCGCGCCATGACCTGCTGGAGCATCGTGCGCAGTGGGGCGAGCAGCCGGGCGCGTCGCGCGTCGTGCTCAAGCCGCTGAGCGACGAGGCCGCCGCGCAAGTGGTGACCAACCTGCTCGGCAGCACCGGGCTGCCGCCCGATGTGCTCGCTCGCATCGTCGACACCTCCGAAGGCAACCCGCTGTACGTCGAACAGCTGCTGTCGATGCTGATCGACCGGGGCGCGCTGGTCCAGTCCAACGGCCGCTGGATTCGCACGCAGGCCGCGGTCGACATCGACGTGCCGCCGACGATCCATGCGCTGCTGGAGGCGCGCCTCGACCAGCTCGGTCGCGCCGAGCGCGCCACGGTCGAGCCGGCATCGGTGATGGGTTTGGAGTTCCCGCAATCGGCCCTGGCCGAGCTTGCGCCCGAGGCGGTGCGCAAGTCGCTTGACGAGCATCTTGCGACGTTGACGCGCAAGCAGTTTGTTCGCCTGTCGGCGAGCGTCGACGCCATCACGCGCTACCGCTTTCACCACCAGCTTGTGCGCGACACGGTCTACAACGGCCTGCTCAAACGAGCGCGCGCGCAGTTGCACATTGACTTCGTGCGCTGGGCCGACAGGGTGAATGCCGAGCGCGACCGCGCGCTCGAGTTCGAAGAGATCAATGGTTATCACCTCGAGCAGGCGCACGGCTATCTGCGTGAACTCGGGCCGCTGGATGCCACCGGGCTGGCCATCGGCCTCGACGCGGCGCGGCGTCTGTCGAACGCCGCGCGGCGGGCCTTCGCACGCGGCGACATGCACGCCGCGTGCAACCTGTACCAGCGTGCCGCCGCGCTGCTCGAGCGCGAGCATCCGAACCGGCTGGCTATTCTTCCGAACCTGGGTGAGGCACAGCTCGAACTGGGTGACTTTGCTGCGGCGCGCAGCGTGCTGACGGAGGCGGTCGAACTTGGCGAGCGCGCGTCGAATCACAGGGTCAAGGTCGCCGCACGCCTCATTGGCATGCTGGTGCAGTTGCACGCGGGCCAGCAAGGCAACTGGAGTGAGGAAGCCACTGGCGTGGTCACCGAATCGATCCGGCTGCTGGAGGGCGATGTCGCCGACGAAGAACTGGCCCACGCGTGGCGCGTGATGTCACTGGTGCACCAGAACTCCGGGCGATTCGCGGAGGCGGCGCAGACGATTGAACGCATGCTCGGCCATGCGCGGCGCGCCGACAACCAACGGCTGGCGCGGCGCGGCGCGCTGGGTCTGGCGGTCAATGCGCTGTACGGTCCGACTCCGGTTGCGCAGGCGATCGCGCTGAGCGAAGCCAGCTTGGACGGCGCGATGAACGATCGCCAAGTCGAGGGCATGGTGACCGCGAAGCTGGCGCTGCTCAAGGCGATGAACGGCGAGTTCGACGAGGCCAGGGCGTTGTACCGCAAGGGCCGCGCGATGCTCGACGAGTTGGGCGAGAGCATGCGCGCCGCGTCGACCGCAGTCGACCTCTTGATCATCGAGCAACTGGCAGGCGACCTGGCGAATGCCGAACGCGCGGTGATGGCGGACTACGAGTTCTTCGCGCGCACCGGAGACACCTACTACCTGTCGACGTTGGCTGCACTGTTGGCGCGGGTCATTCGCGACCAGGGGCGCGACGCCGAGGCACTCGCGATGCTGTCAATCGCCGAAGACGCCGCCGCGGAAGATGATTTCGATGCCCAGGCCCTGTGGCGGTCCATCCGTGCACCGATCCTGGCGCGCAACGGTGACCTGGCCGTGGCCATGGAACTGGCCCATGCCGCAGCCGAACTGGTCTCGCGAACGGAGAGCCCGGTCCTGCAGGCCGATACGCTGTTCGAACTGGCCACCGTGCTGCGGATCGGCGGACGCGATCACGATGCGCGCGCGACGGCCGAGCGCGCGGCGTCGATTTACGCCACCAAAGGCGACATCGTGTCGGCATCGCGGACCCAACAGTGGATCACGCAGATGGCCAAGGCATAACGCGCGGGATCGATTGCCGCGCGCTTCCGGGACGTTCAGATCACCAGGAAAAGCGACCGTTCTGCAGCGCCTTGATGACGAAGAGGAAGTCGCCCACGTCGAGCGCACTGTAGGTGCCACCGCCCGGCTTGGGCGAGCCCACCATGTTGTTCTTGACGTAGATGCGTTGGGCAACGCACACGGCATCGGTGCTGATCGGGCCGCCGCCCACGAGATCCGTGCAGTTCTTCAACGGATAAAGGGCGCCCGGTTGCCAAGGCTCGCCGGTGTCGGCGGTGTAGTACAGCGGCACGCGATCAGCCGCGTGTTGCGTCTTGGTCTTGATCGTCGAGACGTCGCGCTGCAAAACGGACGTGATCGGCGTTGAGAAGAAAACCGTCGTTGGGATCGAGATCGTGGTGTTGAGCGTGGTCAGCGTGTCGTTCGTCTGCCCGCCACTGCCCACGGCACCGTCGTCCTCCACCACCGTCGCCGGAACCTTCAAGCCGAGTCCGGGCGGCAGGACCAGTGTGGTGGTCGAAGGATCGCCCGAGTCCGTCCCCGCAGGGCTCGTGGCGCTGCGGATGCCGGTGAAGAACGTGCCGCCCAGTGCGGGCACGAAGGTCTTCAGGTTCTTTCGCTGGGTGGGGCTGTCGGTCTCGGTCAGCGTGGCGCTGGTGGAGCCGCTGCTGCTGTTGAGCGTGGACGAATTCGACCCGGCACTGCCCTGTGTTGAGTACGTGAACGTCCAGTCGTATTGGAAGCTCGATCCAGCCAAGGGGGAGTCGTAGATGATGATGTACGACAGCACATCGCCCCCACGCGCCTGCCCCTGGGTGCACTTGACGTCACTGCCGGAGGGCACACACGCACCGGCCGGGATGGACTCCTTGAAAACAGCCGCCGTGAGGTTCGGCGCGATCTTGGCGCTGGACGTGAACACCAGCTGGTTGATAACGTTGTTCTGCGTCGGCGTGATCGTGACCTGGATCGCGCCGTAGTTCTGCAGCCCCGTCCGGCTGAGCGAGACGGTCTCCGGCACCGCCGTCACGCTGACCGCGACCTCGGCGTTCGCAGCCCACGACGATCCGCCCGCAAGTGCCATGGCCGCGACGGTGAGTCCTCTTGCTGCGCCCCGGGCCCATTCGGACATCAACCGATATCGGCGCGTCGCCGTCAGCAGCAAAGCAGGCATCTTCTTCCCCTCTACACAACGGAGGAACCACCCTCATGCAACCGGAACACGCGCCCGTCGTCCCCCAACTGGCGTGCGCGAGGTCTCGACCTGCCCGTCTGTCAAGGGCGCGCCTTGAACCCGGAACGGAAAGGGAGAAGTTTCCTTATGCAACGGGCGACATAGTGCGCTGTCGTTAGGAAAATAGCAATGCGCATCGTCGCGCACCATCTGTGGGTTTAGCCCAAGAGCTAGGGATTCAGATCGAACTCGTCCACCTTTGCAGCCGGATCGACAGGCCTCAACGATCGCTCAGCGCCAGATTGACGCCAAGTCCGGCAAACGCCCCGGCGAACGTGCGGCGCATCCATGCCTGCACGCGCGGCGACTCGATGACCGTCTTGCGAAACGTATTGGCCAGCAGGCCGTAGAGCACGAACACCGCAAAAGTCATCGCCATGAAGACTGCGCTCAACACCAGCATCTGCCGCAACGGCGACGGTGCCTGCGGCGACACGAACTGCGGCAGGAAGGCGAGAAAGAAGATCGACAGCTTCGGATTCAGGATGTTGAGCAACACCGCCTTCACCATCAGGCCCCACGCGCTCGCCTGCCGCGCCGCCGATGCATCGACTGCAAAGGCGGCCTTGTCGCGCCAGGTGGCGTAGGCCAGATACAGCAAATACAGCACCCCGGCGAACTTGAGCGCCTGGAACGCCAGCGCGCTGGTGTGCAGCACGGCGGCCAGGCCGAGCACCGCCGCCAGCAGGTGCGGCACGATGCCCGCGGTGCAGCCGAGCGATGCGTACACGCCGGCGCGCGTGCCATGCACCAGCCCGGTGGACACGGTGAAGACGACGCCGGTGCCCGGGATGAGCACGACGATCAGCGAGGTGATGAGGAAGTCGAGCGAGATCATGGGGTGGACGGGATCGTGATCTGAGAGAACGTTCAGCCCAGCAGGCGCGCCACCTGCTCCTCGTTCCAGTGAATGCCGGTGCCCGGCTCGTCCGGGATCAGGGCCTGGCCCTCGTGCAGGCGCAGCGGCTGCTGCAGCACCGGCTCGGCCCAATCGACGTATTCGAGCCAGTGCGCAGTCGGCGACACGGCCAGCAGGTGCGCGCTGACCTCGGGGAACAAGTGGCTCGACAGCGGCAGGCCCTGCGCTTCGGCCAGCGCAGCCGCGCGCAACCAGCCGGTGACGCCGCCGATCTTCATCGCATCGGGCATGCCGAGATCGCAGGCGCCGGCCGCGAGGCTCTTGGCCATGTCGTGCGGGCCCCACCAGTTCTCGCCGATCTGGATCGGCACGCGGCTCTTGCGGCGGATCTGCGCATGACCTTCATGGTCGTCGGCGCGTGTCGGCTCCTCGATCCACGCCAGCCCCTCGCCGGCCAGCGCCTCGCAGCGGCGCGTGGCCTCGGCCACCGACAGCGACTGGTTGTAGTCACTCATCAACTGCACGTTCGTCCCGATCGAGCGACGCACCGCGCGCACCACGTCGACGTCGGTGCCGGCGTCGGCATAACCGAGCCGCACCTTGATGGCCGTGAAGCCGGCGGCGAGTTCCACCGCCTCGTCGGCCGCACGCGCGGCGCCGATGATGCCGAGCCCACAGCTGTTGTAGGCCGGCACGCGCTTGGGCTCCCCGCCGAGCAGCCGCGCCAGCGGCAGCCCCTGCGCGCGCGCCAGCGCATCCCACGCCGCCATGTCGATGCCGGCCATCGCCATGCCGGTGACACCCGATGCGCCGAGCAGGCGGAACGTGCGCTGCAGCTTGGCGTCGAGTTCCAGCGGCGCCACGGCATCGCCTTTGAGGAACTCCGACAGGTTGAGCAGCAACTGCACCACCGGCTTGAGCGCCAGCGGCGTGTAGCAGAACAGGTAGGTGCGGCCAGTCACGCCCTCCTCGGTCAACAGGTCGATCAGCGCCAGCGGCGCCACGCGCACCGTGCCGCCGCTGGTCTGCAGCGGCCGCTTCATCGGCGCCTGCACGGCGCGCACGCGCAACTCGCGCAACGTCAACCTGGGCTGGGGGCTTGCCATCGTCACACTCTCCTCCTGTCAATACGGCGTGCCGTCCTTGCGGGCGAAGCGCCACTGGCCGTTGATCTGCACCGCCTGGATGTCGTCGTCAGGGTAACTCGCCTGCTCGCCCGGCGTGCGATCGCCGATCTCGAGGTACAGCACGTCGTCGTCGGTCTCGTTGAGCAAGTGGTGCGCATTGCCGGTGCCGCACTTGAAGCCGGCGCACATGCCCGGCGCGAGCGGCGTGCGGCCCTCGTCGGTCACCAGCGTCGGGTGGCCCTGCAGGATGTAGACGAACTCGTCCTGCCGGGTGTGTGCATGGCGCAGCGACGACACCGCCTTCGGCGCCAGCCGCGTCAGGTTGACGCCGAAGTTCGTCAGCCCGAACGCATCGCCGAGCGCGCGTTTCTCGCGCCCGGCCACGCGCGCCGCGAACGGCTCGGGATAGTGGGTTTGGCGCCCGCGCGGCGCGATGTCGAGCGCCTTCAGCGCCGGTGCGCGTGGCGGCAGTGTCATGGGTGCGCCCGCTGCCGCGCCGCGTCGACGCTCCACGCACCGGCGCCGGCAGCGGCGAAGAACAGGAACACGAAGCAGAACAGCACCGCGCTCTCGCCGTGGTTCATGAACGGGATCAGCACATGGCCCTGGCTGGCGTGCGCCATGAAGTAGGCCACCGCCATCTCGCCCGACAGGATGAACGCGACCGGCCGCGTGAAAAGCCCGATCACCAGCAGCACACCGCCCACCAGCTCGAGCACGCCGGCCAGCCCCATCAGCGACACCAGTTGCAGGTTGTCGAACATCGGCACGTGCGGCATCTTGAACAGCTTGGACGTGCCGTGCAGCAGGAACAGATAGCCCGACACGATGCGCAGCAGGCCGTGCGCGCGCGGCGACCATTCCGAGATCCAGGCGGGAGCGGCCATGAACGCCCTCCTTGTTGACGAACGACAGGCGGCGGCAAGGATACGCCGATGGGTCGTGCGCCGCCGCCCGGCCTGCGGTTCGCATGTCCGGCAGCAGGGCTGCGCAGGATCAGGGTCTTGCGCTCAGCTGCTCGCGTTCGGCCTTGGTCAGCACATGCGGGGCCACCACCGGCATGCCGCTCGAGGCATCGAAGAACGGCGAGCGCTTGTAGCTGCCGCCGATGCGCGCCCCCAGCATCGTGCCGATGAAGCGCAATGCGCTGCCGAACACGCCGTGCGACCGCTCGTTGACCGCGCTCGTCGCAGACGCCGCATTCAAGCGCAAGGTCACCGGACCGAACGAACGCTCGATCGGCACCCCGGCGCCTTCGAGGCAGGTGTGCACCAGGCCGACGTAGGCCAGCTTCGGGTTGCGCGCGGTGTTGCCGATCGGCGTGCGGCAGCAGCTCGCATACCAGCGCAGCAGTCCGCGCGGCGACAACGATATGCAGGTCAGCGCATCGAGGCCTTGCGTCAGCACCACGTGCTGCGGGTGGATGGCGACCACGTCGGTGCCGCCCTGCACGTCGAGCACGTCGGCCGCGCGGCCGAGAAAGTGCGCGTAGGCTTGGCAGTCCCTGCAATAACACACGCCGCGGCCCATCGCCCGCTGCGGTTCGGCGACGCGGCCTTGCACGGTGCCGCAGCGGCAGCGCAGCGGATGGCTCATGGCCCGTGCCACCGTTGCAGCAGCAGGCGGGCCCGGCGCGTCAGTTCGGGCAGTGCCACGCCCGGCGCGTAGAGCGACGAGCCCACGCCGACGCCCCTCGCGCCGGCCAACTTGTACGCGGCGATATTGGTTTCCCCCACACCGCCCACCGCGTACATCGGCGTGCCCGGCGCAAACACCGAGCGCCAGGCCTTCATGACCGGCGGGCCGAGCATCTCGCCGGGAAACAGCTTGAGGCCGTGCGCGCCGGCGGCGAGCGCCGCGAAACCCTCGCTCGGCGTGGCCACGCCGGGCATCGAAAAGAGGCCGCGCTGCACCGTGCGCTGCACCACCGCGGCGTCGAAGTTCGGTGCCAGCACCAGCGTGGCTCCGGCATTGGCCGCGCGCTCGACATCGGCCGCGCTGAGCACCGTGCCCGCACCGACTCGCACCCGCGAGCCGAGTTCACGTGCCAGACGCTGGATGCTGTCAAACGGCTGCGGCGAGTTCAAGGGCACCTCGATCAGCGTGATGCCGCCTTCCATCAGCGCCTCGGCGACGCCCAGCACCTCGTCGGGCCGGACACCGCGCAGGATCGCCACCACGCCTTCGATCGGCTGCGTGCTCACTGGGAAACCTCCGTGCTTTGCACTGCGGTGCGAGCCTCCTTCGGAGCGGCCGGGCGGGGGCTCGTGTCTGCCATTCACCCCTGAACCAAGCCGGCGGCCTGCGCCACGCGCCACTGGCCGCGTGGGGTGGCCTGCGCCGCGGCACGCTGCACCGCCACGCCGGCGGCCTGCAGCGCACGCGCATAACGATCGCACAAAGCGCCATCGCCCAGCAAGGTCACGCGCGTTGCGCCGGCATCGCGTGCTGCACCCGCCATCTCGGCACCGATCAGCAGGCCCGACAGGAAGTCGGGCAGTGCCGCGGCGCTGCGCTGGCCCGTCAGGCCTGCGGTGCGCACGGCAAACAGCGTGTGCGGCAGCTCAGCAGGGTGACGCAGGCCGAGTTGCACCCCATGATCGAACGCCGCGGCGTCGAACGCGCCGCCGAAATCCATCAAGCGCCCGAGGATGCCGTGCTGCGTCAGCAGCGCGTAGAGCTCGCCGGTCATCCAGGTCTGGAAACGCAGCACGCGGTCGTCGGGTCCGAGCCAGGCCCACTTGCTGTGCGTGCCGGGCAGCACGCAGCAGGCATCGGGCTCGAGGCCCGCGCCCCACAGCTGCGTTTCTTCGCCGCGCATCACGTCGACTTGGCCGTCGCGGCCGACACAGCGCAGCCCCGGCACGATGTGCAGGCGATGGCCCGCGCCGAATGGCACCGCGGTCAACTGGCGTGCCGCCTGTTGCGGGCCGGCCGGGCATTCGAGGTACGGCGCCTCCGTCCAGCCTTGCCGGCTGCCGATCATGCCGCTGGCGATGCAGGTGCAGCCAGGGTGCTGCGTCAGCCAATCGCCGATCAACGACTGCAGGGCATGCTCGAAGCGCCGCTCGGGCACCGCCATCACGCCGGCGGCGGCGCTGCGCGTGTCGAGCACGCGGCCATCGGCGCCGAGCAGGCTGGCGCGCAGGTTGGACGTGCCCCAGTCGAGGGCGATCAGCGTCGGGCGGTTCACTTGCGGCGGCGCGCATCGCGGCGCGCAGGGAAGCGGTCGGCAGCGATTGTGCTCGACCGACGGCGACGCCCCTCAGTCGTCGACGAGATAACCGCGCTGCTGCGCCAGCGCCTGATTCTCGAAGATCGCCATGGCGGTGGTCATGCGCTTGAAGCCGAGCTGGCGGTAGAACGGCTCCTTGCCCGGCACCGCGTACAGGATGATCTTGCGGTGGCCGCGCGACAGCTGCACCAGCCGGCCGACGATCTGCCGGCCCAGGCCCGTGCCCTGGTGGCTCGGCAGCACCGCCACGTCGCAGATGTACGAGCAGTCCACGCCATCAGCCAGCGCGCGCCCCACGCCGACCAGACGCCCGTCGTCGCGCACGAAGCAGCGATACAGACTGTTGGCAAACGAGCGCTTCAGATCGGCCGCCTTCTTGTCGCCCAGCGGCGCTGCGCGGTACAGCGCCGACAGTTCATCCCAGTTGAAACCGTCGAGGTCATCGGACCATTCGAGCGACACGGACGCATCTCCTGCAGGCCGGCTTTCGGCCCGCAAGAATGCCAGATTCACCGCACGCTCAGAACGACTTGGTGAACTGCGCGTAGATCACGTTGGGCATGGTGCCGCTGCTGAGCTTGACGCGCGGCACGGCCACCACGTTGATGCCCAGCCCCCATCCCTTGTGCGTGGCCGACAGCACCGGCAGCACGCCCGGCACCAGCACGTGCGGGCCGTCAAAGCGCAGCGTGCGGTAGAAGAGAAAGGCTCCACCGCCGATGTCGGCCGTGTAGGTGTCGCCATCGACCACGCGCTTTTGCCAGGTGTGCCCGGCGTAGGCACCCATCGCATTGAGGCTGTCCTTCATGACGCCGAACGAGGTCTTGCCGACCCATTGGCTCCAGTCGCCCGTGAGCGAGCGCTCGAGCTGGATGCCGATGCCCCAGTTCTCTTCGTTGAACTCGCGGTTCGGAATCTCGTTGCCGTGCTTGTCGACCGGAGGGTCGAAGTGATGGCTCATGCCCGGCAGCTGGATCGTCAGGTGCCGCATCGGCGCGGGCCAGGGCTTGACCGCGGCATCGGCCGTGGCGGCATCGGCCGTGGCGGCATCGGCGGCTGCCGTCAACATGATCGAAGGCGGGGCCGATTGTGCGTGGACGGCGCCGCACAGCGCGAAACATCCCGACAACACCCACCCGACGACGCGACGCATGACCCGACCCCCGCTGCAACGGCTTGAGGGTGTTGTCGGCGCGGTAAGCGGAAAGTCGAGCGTGCGACCGCCTGTAACCGGCGTGGAAAGCGCGAAACTTCGCGAACGTCGCGGCGCGCGCCCCATGCGGCGCGCACGCAGTAAATCCTGCGTGAATTCACACCGCGTGAAAGTGCGCGGCGGTTACTTGCCGATGCCGCCTGGGCTCATGCCGGCTTGCGCGCAAGAAACGCGTGGTAGTTGCAGCGCCCGAAGAACACGCCGTCGTCCGACGCAGCACGCAGTCGCGCGGCCCATGCGTCGGCGTGCGCTGCGCTCATCGCGCCGCCTTGCGGCAGCACGCGGCGGAAGGTCTCGATGGCCGACAGCCAGAAGTTCGCCGTGCCGACTTCGGCCAGCACGTGCGAGAACGATGCCTGCAGTTCGAGGCCGGCGGCACGCAGCAGGCGCGGCATCTGGCCCATCAGGCGCGGGTTGGCCACCACCGCGCGCACGAGCACGGCGTCGTCCGCCTGGGCCTGCGCCTCGTCGGGTTGGTCGAACGTGAGCGACGCATAGTCGCCGTCGAACACGGCCAGCGTTGCGCCGGGCCTGAGCACGCGGGCGGCCTCCTGCAGCACCGCCAGCGGCCCGGGCACGTGACTCATCAGCGTGTGCGCCACCACCGCATCGAACGACGCATCGGCAAACGGCAGCTGGCGCACGTCGCCGCGCTGAAAGGTGACACGCGCGCCGACACCCTCTTCATCGGCCAGCCGCGTGGCCGCGGCGACCAGGTGCGGGCTGAGGTCGATGCCGGCCACGCTGCCGGCAAAGCCCGAGTGGCGCGCAATCACGCGCGCGACCAGACCGGTGCCGCAGCCGATGTCGAGCACGTTGGCCGCCGGCGCGATCTGCATCGCATCGAGATACTCGTTGAGCATGTTGGCAAACGCCGGGTGTCGGCCGCGCGCCTCGAAGCGCGCCACCAGCGCGTCCAGCGTGTCACTGTCGAGCCGATCGGTTCTGGCAAACAGATCTGCAGCGGTCATGGCGTCGTCGTCTTTCGCAGGACGGCCCGGTCGAGGGTACCACCGCGGGTGGGATCAGCGTTTCCGCAGTGGACGATCGGTCCCGGCGCCGCTACCCTGGCGTGCCCCAAGGCAGCAGGGACCCGCAACCGGGATTGGCACCATGGAACAGCTACTGCTGCACCTCATCGGCGACTACGTCACCCAGACCGACTGGATGGCGCGCGCCAAGGTCAAGACCACCGTGGCCGCGTTGTGCCACGCCATCGTCTACTCGCTGCCGTTCCTGCTGCTGTCGCCTTCGCTGGCGGCCATCGTGGTGATCGCGGTGTCGCACTTCCTGATCGACCGCTATCGGCTCGCCCGCTACGTGGCCTTCGCCAAGAACAAGCTGACGGACTGGCATCTGACCTGGGCCGATTGCCAGGCCACCGGATACCCGTCGGCCGTGCCGGCCGGGCAGGCGTTCTGGCTGCTGATCCTGGTGGACAACACGATGCACCTGTCGATCAACTACTCGGCGCTGCGCTGGTTGTGAGCGGCGCTAAACCAGCTCGGCGGCCAGCTTGTGGCGCTTCACGTCGGCCAGCAGCCGCTCGACGATCAGCTTCATGAAGAAGAAGCCGAGCTTGGGGTTCTGGTAGTAGAGGCGGTAGATCTGCTCGTCGGTCATCTGGTAGAGCTCGCAGTCGGTCTCGCACACGATCGTCACGGTGCGCGCACGGTCCGGTGAAAACAGCCCGATCTCGCCGATGAGCTCGCCCGCGCCGAGCGTCGCGCCGATGCCTTCGAGGCGCAGCGTCCCGCTGGCCACGTAGTAGATCTCGTCGGCCTTGTCGCCTTCGCGAAACAGCACCTCGCCGGCATGGTGCTTGTGCAGGTGCATGTGCGGCAGCAGCCATTCGGACACGGGAGACCTTTCGGTGACCTCCTCGATCTGCTTGGTCAACCGCAGGATCTCGACCAGCCGCTTGGCGTTCATCGGCAGCAGGATGACGTTGAGCAGGAACTCCGGCAGCACGATCAGCTGGGCGAAATCGAACTTCAGGTGGAAAACGCTGTAGACGATCAGCGCGACGTTGCTGCACAGTGACAGCACCCGCAGCGGCACCATGCCTCGCATGAAGTGGCTGGCCAGGTACAGCGCGCCGCCGAGAAGGCCGATGAACGTGATGATGTCGAAATGCATGGGCAAGAGTTCCTTCGGCGGACCCGTCAACCGCCACGACCACGCGCGATTGTGCCCGCTTCAGTCGCAACGGCGCGGCGTCGCGATGCCGGCAGGCGGTTCTGATAGATTGCGGCTCCGACATGGACCTGTCGATCGAAGCCGGGACAACGCTCGCCTCACCTCGCTACGGTGCCGTCGCCATCGCGCTGCATTGGCTGCTCGCGCTGGCCATCGTGGGCTCGTTCAGCCTCGGGCTCTACATGCACGACCTGCCGTTCTCGGTGGCGCGGGTCAAGCTGTTCAACTACCACAAGTGGGCCGGCGTCACGATCCTGGCGCTGTCCGCGCTGCGCCTGCTGTGGCGCCTGGCGCACCGGCCGCCGCCGCTGTCGGCGCGTGTGTTGGCCGCGATGCCACCCTGGCAACAGCAGGCCGCCAGGATCTCGCACCTGTCGATGTACGTGCTGTTCTTTGCGGTGCCGCTGCTGGGCTGGGCCTACAGCTCGGCGGTCGGGCTCCCGATCGTGTGGTTCGGCGTGCTGCCGCTGCCGGACTTCGTGCCCGTGAACAAGGACCTGGCCAATGCGGTGCTCAAGCCGGCGCATGCCTATGCGGCATTCGCGCTGGCCGCGGTGGTGCTGCTGCACGTGGCGGCCGCTCTGAAGCACCAGTTCATCGACCGCGACGACCTCATGTCGCGCATGTGGTTCGGGCCGCGCTGAGGACTTTCCCATGAATCCTGCATTTCGATTGTTGTGCACGCTGCTGGTTGCCACAGCGTCCGCGGCGACCGCGCAGGCGCAGGTCCGGCTGCAGCCTGCACAGAGCGAGGTGGTCTTCGTCACCCGGCAGATGGGCGTGCCGGTGGAGGGGCGGTTCAAGACCTTCACCGCCGCACTCGACCTCGATCCGAAGAAGCCGGAGGCCGGCAGCGTAAGCGTGCAGATCACGATGCTCAGCGGGCTGCTGGGCGTGGCGGAGGCGGATGCCGAGCTGCCAAAGCCGATTTGGTTCAACGTGGCGAAGTTTCCCGAGGCGACCTTCAAGTCGACATCGATCAAGAGCGAGGGCAACGGCAGGTTCCTGGTCAACGGCAAGCTGACCATCAAGGGCATCTCGCGCGACGTCACGGTCCCGGTGACGATCACGCAGTCCGGCCCCAACTCCACCGCCACCGGTACGTTCGTGGTCAAGCGGCTCGATCACACCATCGGGCAGGAGGAGTGGGCCGACACGACCGTGGTGGCCAACGACGTGCAGGTCAAGTTCAAGCTGACGTTCACCGGGTTGGGGCCGCTGTGAGATCCGCCCTCCTCACTGCCGCCGCCGTAATGCCGTGGTGTGCGTGGGCGCCGGCGCGCGCCGATGCGCCCAATTACGCCATCGATCCGACCCACACCTTCGTCAACTACGAAAACGGCCACTTCGGCACCACCACCAACCGCGGCCGCTTCAGCACCAAGGACGGCACGCTGTTCTTCGACCGCGCCGCCCGCACCGGCAAGGTCGAGATCGTGATCGACATCTCGTCGGTCAACACCGGCGTCGACATGCTCAACCGGCAGATCCAGGGCAAGGATTTCTTCAACGTGGCCGACTTTCCCACCGGCACGTTCAAGTCGGACCAGTTCGTGTTCAACGGCGACAAGGTCAGCGAGGTGCACGGCCAGCTCACGTTGAAGGGCGTGACGCATCCGGTGACGCTGAAGGCGGCCAAGTTCAACTGCTACATCAATCCGCTGTTCAAACGCGAGGTCTGCGGCGGCGATTTCGAGACCACCATCCAGCGCAGCCAGTGGGGCGTGCTGTGGGGGCTGCAGTTCGGCTTCGAGGATGCCGTCAAGCTGCTGATCCAGGTCGAGGCCATCCGCATGCAGTAACGGCAGCCTGCCGGCCCGCTACAGCCAGTCCTCCGGGATCAGCACCGACAGCACCTCGAGCATGATCCTCGACCAGAAGTCGGTCTCGGGCTCCTCGACCTGCACCTCGGCCTGGCCGGCCGCGGCCAGGGTGGTCCATTGCAGGGTCTTGCCGTCGTCGGCCAGGCGGACGCGGTACGCGCCCTGGCTCTTGATCACCTCCACCAGCTTCAGCACCTGCTGCGCCAGCACCGGGCTCTCGATGAACAGCCCCATCTCGGTGTTGTGGCGGTCCGAGCGCGGGTCGAAGTTCATCGATCCGATGAACACCTTCTCGCGATCGATGACGGCGCTCTTGGCGTGCAGCCGGCCGATCGACCTGGAGAACCGACCCAACCGCAGGCTGCGACTCACCCGCATCGGGCTGAGTTCGTAGAGCTCCATGCCCAGTGCGAGCATCTGCGGCCGGTAGCGGCGGTAGCCGGTGTGCACCACCGGCTCGTCGGTGGCCGCCAGCGAGTTGGTCACCAGCGTGAAGCCCACGCCGCGCTGGCGCCGGTCGCCGAACACTTCGATGCCGTCGCGCCCCGGAACGAGGTACGGGCTGGTGAGCACCACGTCGCGCCGCGCGCGGCGGATCAGCTCGATCACGTTGTAGCGCACGCTGTCCACGTCGGCGATCGGCACCGCGCCGTAGCTGGAGACCCGGCCGATGGCCTTGTCGGGAGAATCGGCATACGCCTGCGCGTCGGCCCAGACCAGGCCGAGCTTGCCGGCCTCCAGTTCATTGGCGATCGGGCCGTACCCCAGCACGTCGTTGGGTGGCGGCGGCTCGGGCGGCGGCGTGGTGTCTTCGCCTGTCAGGCGCTCGAACGTCTCGCGCAGCATCTCCGGCGTGTCTGCCGATCGGATGATGGTGGTCAGCGGATACGCGCGTGCGCTGTTCCAGTACTCGTCGAAGATCCTGGACAGCCGCGGCAGGATGCCGCCGATGACGAAGGTGTCGAGGTCGACGAAGTTGGCGCCCTCGCTGCTCATGAAGTACTCGTCGGCGATGTTGCGCCCGCCGGCCACGGCCATCACGCCGTCGGCGATGAACAGCTTGTTGTGCATGCGCCGGTTGACGCGCGAGAAGTCGTGCAGCGAGCCGGCAAAGCGCGTCAGCAGATTGCGCCGCCAGCCGGCAAAAGGGTTGAACAGGCGCACCTCGACGTTCGGGTGCGCGTCGAGCCCCAGCAGCAGCGGGTCCTCGCCGCCGGTGTAGAGGTCGTCGATCAGCAGCCGCACGCGCACGCCGCGTTCGGCCGCGTCGCGCACCGTGCGCAGCAGGTAGCGCCCGGTGCGGTCGTCGTGGATCTGGTAGTACTGGACGTCCAGCGAGCGCTGCGCCCGGCGCGCCAGCTCGAGCCGCGCCTGCAACGCGTACTGACCGGTGGGCATCAGCCGGAAGCCGCTCTGCTCGGGATCGGCGGTCGACGCGGACACGATGCGCGCCAACGCCGTGTCGGGCGAAGGCGGCAGCGCCAGCGTCGGCGTGCGCGCCGGCAGCTCGGGCAACACGGCGCAGCCGGCCAGCCACGCGAGGCATCCGGCCAGCACGCCGCGCCGCGCCAGGCGCGCCGCCATGATGCGCACCGTACTGAAGCCGAAGGCGCTGCCCTGCATGTCGATCCTTCTATTCACGCATCGAACAGATAACGTTGCACCGTGGCCCCGACGCGCCGCACGGTGTCGGCGCGCGTCAGCTTGAGCACCGGCGGCAGCTCCAGCACGTAGCGGCACAGCGCCAGGCCGAGGATCTGCGACGAGATCAATCCGGCGCGCGCTGCCGCCTCGGCGCGCGGCAAGCCGCTCAGCTTGCCGACCTGAGGGCCCACCTGCGTGGCGAAGATCGACTGCATGCGCTGGCGCGCGGCCGGGTTGGTGACCGCCGCGCGCAGCAGCGCCATCAGCGCATCGTCGCCTTCCCAGCGATCGAGAAAGTGGCTGACCAGCGCCGCGCCCACCTGGCTGCGCGGCAGCGCGCCCAGATCGGGCAGGCGCAGGTCGAACTCGGCGGCGGCGGCGAACAGCCCCTCCTTGTTGCCGTAGTAGCGCATCACCAGCGCCGGATCGATACCCGCGGCCGCGGCGATGGAGCGGATCGTGGCGCCCTGGTAACCGGCGGCCGCGAACTGCTCGCGCGCCGCCGCCACGATGGCCGCTCGCGTAGCGTCGGAGCGGCGCGGCGGCGCGGCGGCTGGGGGTCCTTCGGTGGTGGCAGCCATGGGTTGCAAGTGTAATTCAACGAGCGTTGACATTGATCGGGTGGTTTCCCAGAATGTCTACAAACGTTGACCAACACTTGTTGACACTTGAGGAACCGACGATGCACACCATGCCGACACCGCCCGCAGCCCCGCAGCCCTTCGATGCCGACGTGCTGATCGTCGGCGCCGGCCCGACCGGCCTCACGCTGGCCACCGCGCTGGCGGTGCGCGGCGTGCGCACGGCGTTGATCGACCGCCAGGCGGCCGGCGACAACACGTCGCGCGCCGCGGTGATCCATGCGCGCACGCTCGAGGTGCTGGAGCCGCTGGGCGTCACGCCGACGCTGGTCTCGCTCGGCCTGCACGCGCAGCGCTTCACCGTGCGCGACCGCGACCGCGTGCTGATCCCGATCGCTTTCGACACGCTGCCGACGCGCTACCCGTACACGCTGATGGTGTCGCAGGCGGTCACCGAACGTGTGCTGCTGGAGCGTCTGACCGCGCTCGGCGGCCGCGTGCTGCGGCCGCGCGCGCTCGAGCGCCTGTCACAGGACGGCTCGGGCATCACCGCCACGCTCGACGACGACACGCGTCTGCGCGCCCGCTACGCGGTCGGTTGCGACGGCATGCACAGCGTCGTGCGCGAGCAGGCGCGCATTGCCTTCAGCGGAGGCAGCTACGGCGAATCGTTCGTGCTCGCCGACGTGCGTTTGAGCGGTGCGGTGCCGCGCGACGAGGTGATCCTGTACTTCTCGCCGGCCGGCATGGTGGTCGTGGCACCGCTGCCCGATGGCGTGCACCGGATCGTTGCCACGGTCGAGCAGGCGCCCGAGCGGCCGAGCATCGAATACGTGCAGGCCTTGCTCGATGCGCGCGGGCCGCAGCAGCAACGCGCCGTCGTCGGCGAGGTGCTGTGGGGCTCTCGCTTTCGCGTGCACCATCGCGTGGCCGAACGCTACCGTGCCGGGCGCGTGCTGCTGGCGGGCGACGCCGCGCACGTGCACAGCCCAGCCGGCGGCCAGGGCATGAACGTGGGCATCCTCGATGCGATGGCGCTGGGTGATGCGCTGTTGCAGGCGCTCGGGGGCGACGACGCCGCGCTCGACCGTTATGGCGTGGCGCGGCGGCCGGTGGCGCAGCAGGTGGTGAAGTTCGCCGACGGGCTGACCCGGCTCGCCACCGTCCGCCCCGGTCTGCGCGTGCTGCGCAATGCACTGCTCGCGACCCTGGCGCGCATCCCGCGGCTGCGCTCGCGGATGGCCTGGCGGCTGTCGGGTCTGGTGTACCGGTGACGCTTCCGGCTGCGCGCCCTGGGCGCGCCGCCGATCAGGATCCTTGCGTCTTGAAGTAGCGCGCTTCCAGCGTCTTGGCGCTGATCAGGTGCAGCGACACGAGCAGGCGCTCGAACCAGGTGAGTGGCTGGATGCGCCCGTCAGGCAGCGCGAGCACGCGGCCGAGGATCGGCTCTTCTTCGATGCGCGACTCGCGGTACTCCGGAACTGGATTGGCCTCGCTCATGCGTGTCCCCTTTGCCGTTTGCTTGGCGGCCCGCCGACCGCAGGCCGTTTGTAACGGCATGTATTCTAGGCTTGGCGTCACGCACAAGTGAAGCGGCGTTACGTCTGCGCTTGGTGTTTGCGCGACGCGCAAACGCGGGACTCGGTGCGACGGCGCGCTCGACGTCTCAGCGCACGGCCGCCTCGCCTGCACACTGCCGCACCCGCTGCAGCAGTTGCTCCACGTACGGGTCGTCGATCTGCAACGCGCTCAGCTGCGCCGCCATCTGCTCCAGGTATTCGCGGTTGCTGCCGATGGCGCCGGCGGCCACCGCGATGATCGCCGCGGTCTCGTCGAGGGCCATCTCGCCGGCATAGTCGTCGTGCGCGTGGTTGCAGGCGAACACCAGCGCGCGCAGCGGTCCCTGAGGGGTGTCCACCGGCAGCCAGGTCGGACAGTAACCATTGCGCAGCATCTCGCGCCGCCACAGCATCGCCGACTCCTCCTCGGCAACCTCGGCGCCGATGCGAAACGCCAGGCCGGTGCAGCAGCAGGTTTCGTCGGGCTGCCGCTCCAGCGTCAGCATCAACGCCGGCCGCTCGCGCGTGCCGCGCGCGATGCGCGTCCAGTAGGTGAAGCGGCGCTGGTAACCCTGCAACCGCGCCAGACGCACCTCGGAGAAATGGAACCCGGGGTCCCACATCAGCGAGCCGTACCCGTAGATCCACAGATCCTGTCGCGCGGCGATCATCGGGCCGAGCAACGCATGGCGCGTGGCCTCGAGCTGATGGTCGCTGAGGCGCCAACCCGGCGCGAAGCCGCGCGCCCGGGCGCGCTCGTCCCACTGCGCCACACGCTCCCACGTGCCACGCAGCTCGGACTGCTCGGCCGGCTTGAGCTTGCCGCGCAATGCCGGCAAGTGCACAAAGGCATCCAGGTTGGACAATCCACGCCCCCGCGCCGCGCCCGCGCAGCGTTGTGCGCCGATTTTCCACCACGCCCGAACCGGTGATGCCGCGCCGTCAACGACGCGCGCGCCGCGACATCTCGACGGCGGCGTAACCGAGCGCCGCCAGAACCAGCGGGGCCAGGTAGTAGACCGCGCGGTAACTGAGCAGCGCGGCGAGCACGGTGGGCGCGGCCACCTCGGTGCCGGCCAGACAGGCCACGAACACCGCCTCGATCACGCCGAGGCCGGCCGGCACGTGGGTCGCCACGCCGGCCACGGCGGCCAGCAGCAGCACGCCGAGCACCGCGGCATACGGCACTGCCTGACCGAGCAGCAGCCAGACGATCAGGCCCATCAACGACCAATTGGTCAGCGCCAGCGCAAACTGCCAGGCCGCCACGCGCGGCGCGGGCAGCGCAAAGCGATGGCCGCGCACGCGGATCACGCGGCCACGCCGCCACACGCAGGCCGCGCCGTACGCCAGCGCCACCGCCAGCAGCAGCGCGCCGACGGCCGGCAGCGCCCAGACCGGCCCATCGATCTGCGGCGGCATCGGCGGCGGCGCCAGCAGCAGCAACACGCCGCCGAGCGCCAGGTAGCCGATCCAGTTGGTGACGATCGACAGCACGATGATGCGGGCCACCATCGTCGCCTTGAGCCCGGCGCGGTGGTACAGGCGAAGCTTCATCGCCAGCGCACCCACCAGCGAGCCGAAGTTCAGGTTGAAGGCATAACAGACCGCGGCGATGCCGAGCGTGCGCGGCACCGGCAGCCGATGGCCTGTTTCGTGCCGCCCGACGAGGTCGTAGCTGCTGAACAGCGCATGGCTGAGCAGCGCGAGCACGGCAGCAACCGCCAATGCGCCGAACGACTGCTGCGTCAGCGCGCTCCACACCTGCGGCCAATCGATCGTGCCCGCATGGCGTGCCAGCAACACCAGCACGAGCGCGGCCAGCGCCCACGGCGCCACCTGCTTGACCCGGGCCCAGATCGCGGGCCACAACGGACGTGCACGCACGGCCGAGCGGTTCATCGCACGGCGCCCTCTTCGGCCTGCGTGGGCAGCCGCTGCACGCCCGGCGCCGACGGCGGTTGCGCCCCGCGCGCGCTCAGCGGCTCCACCCGGGGCTCGCGCTGCGGCAGCCACTCGACCCAATGCGGGAAGCGGTGCAGAAAGTGGAACACGAAGAAGCTGCGCACCTGCGCCACCGCCGACGACCAGCGCGTGGCGGGCGGCAGCTGCACCACCCTGCAATGGTCGGCCATCAGTTCGTCGAGCCGCTCGCGCAGATGCGTGGCAAATGCCGGGTCGCGCACCACCACGTTGGCCTCGAGGTTCAGCGCCAGGCTCAACGGATCGAGGTTGCTCGAACCGACGGTGGCCCACTCGTCGTCGACCACCGCCACCTTGCCGTGAAACGGACGCCTGCAATACTCGTACACGCGCACGCCGGCCCGCATCAAATGCGCGTACAGCATCGACGCCGCAAAACGCACGAACACCAAATCGGGCTCACCTTGCACGATCAGGTCCACGCGCACGCCGCGGCGCGCGGCGCGGCGCAGATCCTTGAGCAAGCGGTAGCCGGGGAAGAAGTACGCGTTGGCAATCACCACGCGCCGGCGCGCCAGGCGCAGCGCTGCGCGGTACTGCATCTCGATGTCGCGCCGGTGCTGCTGGTTGTCGCGCGTGACGAGCGCGGCCGCGCCGCCGCCGTTCGGCGCGCTCGCGGCACGGGGCTCGCGCGGCGCGCGGCGCCGGCGCCAGCGCCACGCACGCGCACTGGGCTGCGGCGTGCGCAGCGCCTCACGGCAGAACGCGCCGATCTGCTGCACCAGCGGACCGGCGATCTCGATGGCGTAGTCCTGCTTGGCCATCTTGCCGAACTCGGCCAGGTGGTCGATCGAGTAGTTGATGCCTCCGACGAACGCCACGGCGTCGTCCACCACGACGATCTTGCGGTGCATGCGGCGAAAGACGTTGAGCCGGCGCGCAAAGAGTCCGCGCAACGGCTCGTAGGCTCGCAGTTGCACGCCGGCATCGATCAGCGGCTGCAGGATGTCGGGGCCGAGGTCGGGCGAGCCCCAGCCGTCGACCAGCACGTGCACGGCAGCGCCGTTGCGGGCCGCCTGGATCAGCACCTGCTGCAGTTGGCGCCCCACCTTGTCGTCGAACAGGATGAAGGTCTCCAGGTAGACCTCGCGGCGAGCCCGTGCGATGGCCTCGAACACACGCGGGTAGTACCCCTCGCCGTTCTCGAGCAGCGTGATGCGGTTGCCTTGGGTCCACTCCAATCTCATAACTGGATCTCCGCCGCCAGCGGCGCGTGGTCGGACAGCGTGGACCACGGCCGACGCGGCAAGGGGAACGGATGCGCCGCCTTCACCTGGCGCACGTAGATGCGATCGAGCCTGAGCAATGGCAGGCGCGCGGGGAAACTGCGCGCGTGGTGGCCATTGGCGAGCCGGAACACCTCCACCAGGCCGCAGCCGCGCAGTGCGGCGTCGGCGCGCCCGCGCCAGTCGTTGAAATCGCCCGCCACGATCAGCGGGGCGTCGTCGGGCACCTCGCGCGCCAGCATCTCGAGCAGGCTCTGCAGCTGGCGCTGGCGGTGCGACTCGCGCAACCCCAGGTGCACGCACACGCCGTGCAGCGGCCGCGATTCGCCGGCGACCCGCATCACGCAGTGCAGCAGGCCGCGCGCCTCGCCGCCGGGCACCGACACATCGTGGTTGGTGAAGCCGAGGATCGGAAAGCGCGACAGCAACGCGTTGCCATGGTCACGGCCGGCGATCACGGCGTTGCGGCCGTACGCATGCTCACACCAGATCTGGTCGGCCAGGTATTCATAGTGCGCCATCGACGCGCCGGGGTGCGGCACGCCGTTGTGTGCCGACGCTCCTGCCGCCGGCGCACCCGACACCTCCTGCAGGAACACCAGGTCGCTGCCCACGGTGCGCACCGCTTCGCGCAGCTCGTGCAGCATGAAGCGGCGGCGCCAGGCCGTGTAGCCCTTGTGGACATTCACGGTCAGGACGCGCAGCAGCGGCGGATCGCTCAACAGCATGCGCCATCGTGGCGTAGCGGCCGGCCGGGTGCCGTCGGGCGACGCCGTTTGCTTTGTAGGACAAACGGCAAGCGACTGCCGTCGTGAGCGGCCGGTGTTCCTTACACCTGCATTGCGTTTGAAACGCCGCGCCAATGGCGCTGAAACCTGCGACGCCTAACTTTCGCGTCACCGGCGCCACGTTGCGCGCCGAACCTCCCAGGAGATTGTCAATGAACGCACGCATCAACATCCGCTTCGTGTCGACCGCTGCCGCGCTGGCCGCGACCGCCGCGTTGCTCTCGGCTCCCGCGCAGGCCCAACAGCTGACGCGTGCCGAGGTGAATCAGCAAACCCTCGCGGCCATGAAGGCCGGTGAGATCGTCAGCGGCGAGGGCCGCCCGCAGGGCCCGGAAGCGTTCGCCGCCTCCAGCAAGACGCGCGCGGAGCGCAAAGCCGAGACCTTGCAGGCGCGGCGCAAGGGCGAACTGCCAGTCGGCGGCGAAGGCACCTACAAGTCCAGCATCTCGCAGCAGACCGCCACCGCCCACTCGACCAAGACGCGTGAGCAGCGCAAGGCCGAGACCATGGAGGCCATCAAGAACCACGAGACCATGCAGCCGGGCGAAGCGGCCTGATCGCCGCACGGTCCAGGCGGTCCGAGGTCAAGCGGGCGTCGAGGCGCCCGGCTGCTTCGGTGTGCGGCGCTGCCACAGCAGCGCCGCACTTGCCGCGATCAGGATCGTGATCGTCGCGAGGCTGGCCTCCGGCCCGTACGCGCCGCCGCTGAGCAGCCTCGGCCCCTGATCGATCAGCCGCGTGAGCAGCGCCGGCTCGATCGGATTGGTGCCGCTCAGCGGCAGCTCGAAGCCGGCGGCGAGCAGCCAGTTCCAGCCCGAGTGCCATCCCATCACGCCCCACACGTGGCCCACGCCCAGCGCCCAGGCGCAGGTGAGCACCGAGAACATGAACGCGCCGGCGAACGCCAGCAGGTTGTGCGGGCTGTGATGCAGCAGGCCGAACAACAGCGACGTGAGCAGCACCGCGATCGGCACGTTGAGCTTGCGCGCGATGCCCGAGAGCATCCAACCGCGGAACAAGATTTCCTCGACGCTCGACTGCACCGCAAAGCCGAACAGCAGCAGCAGCGCGCCGCCGAGCGCGGCGGGCGATGAGAAGGCCGGCAGCACGCCATGCGCTCGGTAGCCGCCGAGCAGCGCGATCACCGACACCGCGAGCACGACGGAGCCCACGCCGATCAGGTGGCCCGCCCAGAAGCGGCGTGCCGCGCGGGGCTTGACCAGACCGATGGTGTCGAGCGGCCGCCTCTCGACCCAGCGCAACCAGGCCCAGGTGAGCAGCGCGGTGAGCGGGAACGCCGACAACAGCAGCGCCATCGCGCCCGCCACGCCGACCGGGCCTCTTTCGTTCATCAGCCCCCCGCGCTGCAGCCCGATTGCGGAAGGTATCAGCGGCAGCGCCACGAAGGCCAGCGCCAGCAGCGGCACCAGCAAGCCCCACGGCAACCAGCCGCGCACCGCGGCCTGCGAGTACAGAATGCGCGGCGTCATCGCCGCAGCGGCACGTCGAACCCGCGTTTCACGCCGGGCCGCGCCATCACCTGCCCGTACCAGCGCTGCACGTGCGGATAGTCGGCCAGGTCCACCTTGTGGCGCGGATGGCGCCACGCCCAGCCGATGATCGCGAAGTCGGCGATCGTGATCTCGCTGCCGGCAAAGAACTCGTTGTCCGCGAGCCGGCCGTTCATCACCGCATAGAGTCGCCGCGTTTCGTCGCTGAAACGCTTGAGCCCATAACGGCGATCGGCCTCGTCGGCGAGCGCGATGAAATGGTGCACCTGCCCCGGGATGGGACCGAAACCGCCCATCTGGAACATCAGCCACTCCATCGTGGCCACGTGCGCGCGCGGCTCGCCGGGCCAGAACAGGCCGGTCTTCTCGGCGAGGTAGACCAGGATCGCCCCCGATTCGAACACGCTGATCGGCCGGCCATCGGGCCCGTCGGGGTCGACGATGGCCGGGATCTTGTTGTTCGGGCTGATGCGCAGGAACTCCGGCGCAAACTGCTCACCGCGGGTGATGTCGACCACGTGCACGCGGTACGGCAGGGCCATCTCCTCGAGCGCCACGCTGATCTTGCGGCCGTTGGGGGTGTCGAAGGCGTGCAGTTCGATGGTCACTGGAGTTCCTTGGTGTTGCGCCATCGTGCCACGAGGCACGTCCATTGCCGACACCACCTGTCACACGGCCCGTGCCCCGCACCGGACAATCACGCCCTCGGCCGGCAGGCGTTTCGCCGGTGTTGCAAGGAGCAGGAATGAACCCGTCGATGATGAAGGGCGTGTTGATCGGTGGCATCGCCATGGTGGTGCTGGGCGCCAGCGGCGTCACCTACCAGCAGCTCACCAAGCCCAAGTTTGCGCAGGTGGTCACCAGCAAGGAGGTGTTCGAGACCGTGGTCACGCCGCGCGAGCACTGTCAGGACGTGCAGGTGACGAAACAGGCGCCGGTGAAGGACGAGCGGCGCATTGCCGGCACCGCGATCGGTGCGGTGGCCGGCGGCCTGATCGGCAGCCAGATCGGCGGCGGCAAAGGCAAGACGCTGGCCACCATCGGCGGTGCCGCGGCCGGCGGCTATGCCGGCAACCAGGTGCAGAAGAACATGCAGCAGAAGGACGTGGTCACCACCACCGAGCGCCAGTGCAAGACGGTGCAGGAGAAGTCGCAGAAGCTGGTGGGCTACAACGTGACCTACCGCCTCGACGGCAAGGAAGGCACGGTGCGCACCTCGTTCAAGCCGGGCGACACGCTGCCGGTGAAGGAGGGCAAGGTCGACACCACACCGCCGGCCGAGGCCGCCAAGTCATAGGCCGCCGCACAGCAATCAGCCGAGCAGCGGGTCGATCACTTGCTGCCACACGGCGGCGGCCTTGCGGTAGCCGCCGCGTGTGAGGTGGATCTCATTGATCCAGTCGCCCGACACGTCGGTGGCGCCGGCGTCGGCGAGCAGGATGTCGGCGCCCATCGTGTCGGCCACGTGCACGTTGCAGTTCGGGTCGCGTGCCCAGCACGCCGCGGTGAGCGCGTCGATCAGGCTGCGCAACCGGGAGAGCAGTTCGTCGGCCACCGCCAGATGGTCGGTGGACGGTACCGCATAGGCCTCGAGCGCCGGCAGCAGCCACGGGCCGAATCCCAATCCCGCGCCGGACGGACGCGGCATCACGCGCGCATAGTTGTGCCACACCAGCGGCGTCGAGCGGTTGATGCCGCTGTCGCGCAGATCGATCAGCTGGTTGAACACCGCGCCGATGTGGTCGGCCAGCGTCGTCCAGCCGGGCGTGCTGATGTAGTCGGCCGGCGCCAGCGGACCGGAGCCGCGCTCCGCAGGCGTGCGGAACAGGCGCCGCGCCGGATCGGCCGCGGGCGGCGACTCGGCGGCGGCGATGAGGTCGTTGCCGCCGCCGGAGAACAGGATCACGTGCCACTTGCTGGCCAGTCGGCCGGTGAGCAGGCGCAGGAACTGCGACGAGCGCACCGTGTCGGTCATGCGATGCAGCACTGCGCCGGGATACGCGCAGTTCACGATCACCGTCGAGCGCAACAATCGCAGCTCGGCGAGCACGCGCGTGGTCCGGGTCGGCGGCAAGGCGCCGATCGAAAACCACGAGTCACCTTGCGCGAGGCACTGGCGCTCGTAGAGGTCGAACGGATACGGTCCCTGTTCACCGCCGGCCATCGCGGTGGGCGGATCGATGATCTGCGGCGGCTGTCGTTCGGGCATGTCCTCTCCTCGTGGATTGTTGTTCAGCGCGCCTTCCAGCCGAGCACGGGAAGGTGCAGGTTCTGCACGTAGAGCCGGTCCGCAGTTTCGGTGAGGCCGGTGGTCTGTGGATAGATCCCTGACGGATCCTGCAGGTCATCGACCACGCGTCCGTCCTCGCTGAACGCGAACACATGGCCATACGGCTTGGGCAGCGGCCACAGCGCGCGCGGCAGGCGCAGCGTCAGCTCGCGCAGGAACGGCTTGTCCGCCATGGCATCGACGTTGGGACTGCGCGGCCCCGAGAAGCCGACCCAGATGCGGCCGCCTTCGCCGCGCATCAGGTTGTCGGGATAGCCGGGCAGGTTGTCCAACAGCACGCTCACCTGCGGCGAGCCCGCGCCGACGTGCAGATCGTTTGCCTCGACGTCGATCTTCCACACGCGGTACTTGCCGGTCTCGGCGACGAACAGGCTGCGCTCGTCGCCGCTCAGCGCCACGCCGTTGGCGAAGCTCAAGCCCCTGGCCACGACGCGCGTGCGGCCGGACCCGGGGTCGTGCTCGAGGATGCGCGAGGTCGAGGCCTGCTCGAGGATGTCGAGCACCGCGGCTTCGAACGTGCCGCCCCACTGAGCGGGCGCGAAGCGGCCCGATGCGTCGCTGAAATAGATCTTGCCGTTGCCGGCCACGACCACTGCATCGGCGTAGCGGATCGGATCGTCGCCGACCTTGTCGGCGAGCACGCTGATTCTCTTGTCGGGCGAGATCGCGAGCAGCCCCTTCACCGCGTCGGCGGCGATCAGCCGGCCGGCGGCGTCGAAGTCGAAGCCGAGCACGCGGCCGCCGGTATGAACGAACACCTCCTGCGCGCTGCCGTCGGGACTCATGCGCACGATGTTGCCGCTGGCCATTGCGGCGTAGAGCTTGCCGTCGCGCCCCAGTACCACGTGCTCCGGTCCGGCCTCTCCACCCAGCGAGATCAGGTTCAGTCCGGCGAGCTTGCGGTTGACCGCGTGCACGCCGCTGTAGCCCGGCGCCGCCGGCGCCTGCCAGCTCACCGCGTGAATCGGCACCGGCCACCAGCTCAGGTATGCCGCCAGCGCCAGCACCGCGAGCAGCAGCGCCCAGCCGATTCGCTTCATCGTGCCTCCCGACCCACGCATCGGGCGGGTCAGCACGCAGCTTACGCGCCCGGGACTGCGGCCGCTGCGCGTGCGCCAGCACCGGCCGTGCCGGCAGGCGCGTGCAAGCCCGGATCGGCGCGCCGATAGTTGCTTGGGGTCGTGCCGGTGGCGGCCCGGAACGCGGTGGCAAAGTGCGAGTGGCTGGCAAAGCCGGTTTCGAGCGCCACCGTCGACAGCGGTGCATCGGTGCCACGCAGCAGCTCGCGCGCACGCTGCAGACGCCGCTGCTGGATGTACTGGTGCGGCGTGGCGGCAAACGTGACCTTGAACTCGCGCAGGAAGCGGCCCAGGCCCATGCCCACCTTGGCGGCCAGCGCCGCGTTGCCAGGCGGCTCCTGCAGGCTCTCGTCGATCAAGGTCTCGACGACGCGTCGTGCCTCCGGCTTGAGCCCCACGCTGTCGGGATGGCGCGCGTCCTGCGCGAGCTGCAGCCGCACGATGCGGTCGACCAGCATGCGCGACACCGCGCCGTTGTACGCACGGCCGAGCGGCTCGCCGCCGCGGTGGTGCGTGCTCAGGCGCCACACCAGGCGCCGCAGTTCGGCGTCGGCGAACTGATAACGCGCGCGCAGGCGGATCTGCCCGTCGACCGCGCCGTCGTCGGGTGGCATCCAGTCGTCGGGCAACGCGACGACCAGGCTCTTGGTGGCCGGCCGGTCGCTCACCGCATCCATCACCAGCCCCGCGGCGAACAGGTCGAAGCGCAGCGGCGCCTGGCGGAACGCGACGCGGCGCTCGCCGTCGTTGAGCACCTCCACCTGCGTGCCCAGGTCCTCGCGCGTGATCAGCACGGGCGTGGGCACGTCGAGCCGGTACAGCCCTGGATCCATGTTGCACATGAACAGCGGAAGGCCCGACCAGTGCTCGTCGGTGAGTGGCGTTGCCGGCATCGCCCATCGATGGTGCGGCCGCGCACCTGACAGCGTGCTTACAGCACCTCTGCCGGCTCGGCGTCACCGGGTTTCCCCGACAGCGCGGCATGCGGATTTCGAAAGACGCCATGCCGAACGCCGCACTCCAATTCGCCGCACAAGCCGCACGGCATCGACCGGCGCGAAGGAGACAAACGATGACACCGCACCCGTTGTTCGATCGACGCCGCTTCGTCGCGTGGATCGCCGCCGCCGCGCTCGGCGCCGGCTTGGCACTGCCGGCCGGCTCGTGGGCCACCGGCTGGGGCCACGGATGGTTCGATCGCGAACACATCGGCACCTGGGCCGCCAGCCCGCAGACGCAGAACGCCACGCAGGTGGCGCGCGAGTTCGCGGCCGGCACCACGGTGCGGCAGATCGTGCGCGTGAGCCTGGGCGGCGTCGAGCTCCGCGTGCGCTTCTCCAACGAGCTCAGCACGGTGCCGCTTTCGATCGGCGCGGCCAGCGTCGCACTGCACGCCGGCGGCGCGGCCATCGTCGCCGGCAGCGACCGCACGCTCACCTTCGGCGGCAAGACCTCGATCGTCGTGCCGCCGGGTGCACCCGCGGTGAGCGACCCGGTGCACCTGCGCGTGCCGCCGCTGGCGGACCTGGCGATCTCGATGTACCTGCCGGCCGCGACCAGCGGCACCACATTCCACAACGTCGCCTCGCAGACCAACTACATCGCGCCGGCGGGCGGCGACTACACGCAGGCCGTGGTCATGCCCGTCGAGGCCACGGCGCTGAACTACTTCTTCCTGTCCGGCGTGACGGTCAAGGCGCCCGAGCACGCGAAGGCGGTGGTGGCGCTCGGCGACTCGATCACCGACGGCACGCGCTCCACGCCCGACACCAACAGCCGCTGGCCCAACACGCTGGCGCTGCGACTGCAGGAAGGCCGGCACACCGACCACATCGCGGTGCTCAACGAAGGCATCTCGGGCAACCGCATCCTGAGCGCCGGCAGCGGCCCCAACACGCTGTCGCGCTTCGACCGCGACGTGCTGGCCAAACGCGGCGTCAAGTGGGTGGTGGTGCTGATCGGCATCAACGACATCGGCAACAGCGCGCGCGGCACCGGGCCGGTGGTCACCGCCGACGACATCATCGCCGGCTATCGGCAGTTGATCGCACGTGCCCGCCAGCACGACATCCGCATCTACGCCGGCACGCTGACGCCGATCGCCGGCTCGGGCTACGACTTTCCGGCGGCCGAGGTGATGCGCCAGGCGGTGAACCACTGGATCCGCACCAGCGGCGCGTTCGATGCGGTGATCGACTTCGACGCCCTGACGCGCGACCCGGCCGACCCGACGCGATTCCTGCCGGCCTACGACAGCGGCGACCACCTGCACCCGAACGACGCGGGCTACGCGGCGATGGGCCGCGCGGTGCCGCTGTCGCTGTTCCGTCATTGATCCGACGAGACCACGAGGAGACCAAGAATCCACATGCAGCGGCTGTTTCGCGAGATGGGCGGCGTCAGGCGCACGCAGCAGTTCTACCGCTACTACGTGTTCCCCAACACCACTCATTGCGGCGGCGCCGGCATGACCGAGAGCGTGCTGCTGAATGCGCTGACCGACTGGGTCGAGAAGGGCATCCAGCCCGATCACCTGGTGGCGCAGGTGAACCCCACGCGCACGCGCAAGGTGTGCATGTACCCCAACACGCCGCGCTACATCGGCACCGGCAGCACCGACGACGAGGCCAACTTCGTCCGCGAAGTCGACGCCCACGACGATCCCCAATTGCTCAAGGAGGAAGCAGCGGGCCTGTTGCAGGGCAGCGGTCCGCTGCGCTTCAACCACGACATCCGCCACATGCCGCTGCCGCGCCGGCACGGCGGCCACGGCCACCCGTGGTGGTGGGATTGATGCGCACATCGATCGAAAACAACGAGGAGAGACCCATGCACCTTGACCGCCGCGCCCTGCTGGCCACCGCGTTGGCGCTGGCGCTGAGCGCCTGCACCGTCGCGCCGACCCACGCCCCACCGGCGCAACCGCTGCAGCTCGACAGCGCGCGCCTGGGCCAGGTGATGACCTGGGTCAAGGCCGACGTCGACAAGGGCCGCTACCCCGGCGCCGTGGTGCTGGTGATGCGCGACGGCCAGGTGTTGCTGCACGAGGCAGTGGGCTGGGCCGACAAGGAGCGCAACGTGCCGATGGCGCGCGACAGCATCCACCCGATCGCCTCGTCGACCAAGCTCATCACCACGGTCGCCGCGCTGCGGCTGTTCGAGCAGAACCGGCTGCGCGTGATGGCGCCGGTGGCCAGCTACCTGCCCGAGCTGGCCAACCTGCGCGTGGCGCGGCGCGACGCCGCCGGCAACGCCACCGCCGAGCTGGTGACCGCGGCGCGCCAGCCGACAGTGCACGACCTGATGACGCACCGCGCCGGCTTCACCTATTTTTTCTTCCCCAAGAACCCGCTGCGCGATCGCTATCGCGAGCTCGGCATCGACCGCATCGACACCGATGCTGCGCCCGAGATGCTGCGCAAGCTGGCGACGCTGCCGCTGGCCTTCGAGCCGGGCACGTCGTTCGAGTACTCGATCGCCACCGACCTGCTCGGCCACATCGTCGAGCGCGTGCACGGCAAGCCGCTCGACCAGGCGCTCAACGAGCTGGTGCTGCAGCCGCTGAAGATGAACGACACCACGTTCCACGTGAGCGGCGCGGCGCTCGCGCGCTTCGCGCGGCCGGGAGCCAACGACCCCGACAAGTGGGTGTTCGAGTGGCTCGACGTGACCAAGCCGCCCAAGCGCTTCTCCGGCGGCGCCGGCATGGCATCGACCGCCGGCGACTACGCGCGCTTGCTGCAGATGGTGCTCAATGAAGGCGAGCTCGACGGCGTGCGCCTGCTGTCGCCGGCCACGGTGCGCTGGGCGATGAGCAACCAGATCGGCTCGATACGCGGCGTGGCGCACCCCGGCGACGGCTATGCGTGGAACCTGTTCAATCCGGTGCGCACCGAACAAGGCGGCCCGCTCTTCCCCGGCAGCGTGGGCGACATCTTCTGGGGCGGCATCACCGGCCCGCGCTACTTCGTCGACCCGGAGCAGCGCCTGATCGGCGTGTTTTTCATGCAGCGGCCGTCGGAGCGCGGCGCGGTGCATGCGGAGTTTCGTGCGGTGGTGTACGGGGCGTTGAGATAGCGCAACTCGAGCGCACAGTGCACTGGCAGACTCGCTTGGCTGATGCGAAGGAGTGAAGCCATGAAGACCGCAAAGTCCGCCCTGTCGATTGCCGCGTTGCTGTGCCTCGCTTGCGGCGCACCGGTGGCGGCGCAGACCCAGACCGACAGCACGTCGCCCTCGCGCGCCGAGGTGAAGGCGCAGACGCGCGCCGCCAACAAGGCGGGCCAGATCACGTCGGGCGAAGGCACAGCCCCTGAAAAGCAAGCGCCGACGGCGTCGACCAAGAGCCGTGCGCAGCGCAAGGCCGAGACCATGGAGGCACGGCGCAAAGGAGAATTGCCGAGTCCGGGCGAAGCCACCTACAAGACCAACATGTCGCAGCAGGGCGCAACCGCCAAGTCCACCAAGACCCGGGCCGAGCGCAAGGCCGAGACCGCCGATGCCGCCAAGCAGGGCAAGCTGGCACCGGTCGGCGAGGCGGGCGAACCCAAGAAGTGAGCGCCCGGTTGGAGGCTTGGTCCCCGTGCTGAGCGCCGTCGAGGCGGCGGCGCCCGCACAGTAGCCAGCGCGTCCTTGCTTCACACAGCTTTACGTTGGGCACGCCGCCTCCGCGTGCGCGATGCTGCGCTGCTCCGCGTTGTGCCGATACGGCCTGCGAAGGCCCCACAACGTCGGAGACACCATGAGCATGACCAGGTTTTTTGCCGCGGCGGCGCTCGCCGCCACGAGCGCCCTCGGGGCCGGTGAGGTCGAGGCGCGCGACGTCGATGTGCAGTGGTCGGTGACCATCGGCTCGCCGATCTATGCACCGCCGGTGTACCTGCCGCCGCCGCCTGTGTACGTCCCCCGCCCGGTCTACGTGGCGCCTGTGCCGGTCTACGCCCCGCGCGGCTACCACGCGCCGCGCCATTGGGATCGCGACGGCGACGGCATCCCCAACCGCTACGACCGGCGCTACAACCCGCGCTGGGATCGCGACGGCGACGGCGTGCCCAATCGTTATGACCGCTATCCGAACGGACGCCACGGCTGGCACAGCCGCTACGACGGACATGGATGGAACGACCGTCGCGGCGGGCACGATGGGCGCGGCGGACATGACCGGCGCGGCCCCGGGCAGCGGGAACGCCGCCACTGACGCGAGTCAAGCCGGGGCGATGCCCTTCACCGCCCAGGCACACGCACTGTAGGAGCGCGCTCCGTCGGCCTCGCCGTCGAGATAGGCCGCTCGCACGGCCTCGCGCAGGCGCTCGCGCGAGGTCGTGTCGAGCGTGGCCACGTATTCGGCGTGGGGACCATCCTTGCCGGTGAACGGCCCCCAATAATCGTCGAACGACGCATAGTCCATGCGGATGCTCAACGTGGTGCTCGACACGTCGACAAAGCCGGCTTCGTGCCAGGCCTGCGCCAGCTCGCCGGGCCGCGTGAGCGGACGGGTGTAGTTCCTGGCGCGGCGCTCGTTGGCCTTGGGATCGAGCACTGCGGCCGTGTCGAAGAACATGCGATTGGCCACCCAGCCGCCGCGCGCGTCCCACACACAGGCCCCGACCACCGCACCGGGACGCGCCACTCGCTTCATCTCGGCAATGGCCTGCTGCGGTCGGGGCACGAAGTGCAGCACCAGCAACGACAGCACGCGGTCGAAGCTGTGGTCGTCGCACGCCAGCGCGCATGCGTCGCCCACCTCGAAAGCCGCCTGTGAATCGCCGTTGTGCCGCGTGGCATGCGCCACATAGGCCGGTGCGATGTCGATGCCGAGCAGCCGCTGCACGCGGCAGCGCTGCATCAGCGCGAACGCCAGCCGCCCGGTGCCGCAACCCACGTCGAGCACGCGCTCGCCGTGCGCACTGCCCACGAAATCGAGGAACGGCTCCGCCAGCCGGCGGCTCCAGCGGCCCATCTGTAGCTCGTAGCCGTCGCCATCGGTGGCGAGAAAGGTGGCGCTGGCGGTCATCGCGTCAGTTGTGGCGGCGCGTGCCGTGTCCCCCCGTGTCGTTCCCGCCATGGTCACCGCGCGCGCCTGCGTACCCGCGCAGCGTGGCATAGCGGCTGGTCTGCTCCGGCGTGAGGATGCGCACCTGCTCGAGATGCGCCTCCAGATGCACCGCACGCAATTGCGCCTGCAGGGCGCCGATGCGATCGAGCTCGGCGGCCATTCGCTCGCGCGTGACCTGCCTGGACACGAACAGTGCGTCGAGCTCACGCTCGGCGTCGACCACCTGCTGGCCGATGGCCCTGGCGCGCGCATCCATCGACTGCCACAGCGCCTGCGTGCGCGCGCGCTGCTCGGCCGTGAGCGCCAGTTGGTCGGCCAGCTCCAGCACGTGGGCCGGACCGGGATAGCCGTTGAGCTCGGCGGCCTTGGCCAGGCCCATGCCCTTGCCGGCCAGCAAGTCGGCTTGTTCGGCACCCGACAAGGCCTTGATGTCGCGCGACTGCTGGCCTGCATACGGCGACGGCGATGCGGCGTGCACGAGCGCGGTCCAGGCACAGGCAAGAACCAGGATATGGAGGCGGACGACGGTGTTCATGACCGCCATCGTGCCACGGGAAAACAAGTCAATACGCAACATCTGCGCGGCGGCAGGCGGACGTTCCGGCCGCCCACCTGGAGGTCGACACTGACTTCACCCTCAACCCACCCCAGGAGTACATCCATGAACGCCACCACCATCACCCGCCTGATCGCAGCCGCCGCCGTGTTCGCCGCCGCCGCCGCGCAGGCCGACGACGCGCCGCGCTCGCGCGCCGACGTGAAGGCCGAAACCCTGGCCGCGATGCAGGCCGGCACCATCGTCTCCGGCGAAGGCACGCCGACGCCTCTGTTTGCCGTCGCATCGACCAAGACGCGTGCCGAGCGCAAGGCCGAGACGCTGGTCGCGCGCAGCAAGGACGAGCTGGTGCACTCCGGCCTTTCCACCTACCGCGCCAGCATCTCGCAGCAGACCGCGACCGCCCGCTCCACCAAGACGCGCGCCGAGCGCAAGGGCGAGACGATGGACGCGATCCGGAACAAGCAGGTGATGCAGCCCGGCGAAGCCGCCTGACGCGCAGCGCCAAGCCATCGCCCACCGGCAGCCCCACGGAGGCTGCCGGTCGCCCGCCCCGCGCGGCGCCGGACCTCCGACCGGCATGTCAGGACCTCGGGGGCCTGCCCGACTACCCGGTGATGTCGAGACCGACAGGAGGCCGTGATGATCGTCGTGGTGTTTCGTTCGCGCCTGCGTGATGACCTGGACCCGGGTCCGCTCGAGCCGCTGGGCGCGCGCATGGCCGAGCTGGCCGCCACCATGCCGGGCTTTGTGTCGTACAAGGACTACAGCGCCCCCGATGGCGAGAACGTCACCGTGGTGGAGTTCGCGTCAGAGCCGGAACTGCTGGCGTGGCGCAACCACCCGGAGCACGTGGCCGCGCAGGAGCGCGGCCGGCGCGAGTTCTTTGCGCAGTACCGCATCCAGACCTGCCGCGTGGAGCGCGAATACCGCTTCGACGGCAAGGTGCGCACGGCGGCGTGACGGCTACAGCCGTACCGAATAGCGCAGCTGCAGAAAGTTCTCGCCCGGGTTCGGCTCCTTGATTCCAGCATTGGAGAAGTGCTGGAAGCGCAGCGCCAGCTCGTGGCGGCGCGCCTCGCCGAACTGCACGCCCACGCCGATGTGATCGCCGAAGTTGAACACGGTGCTGAAGCGCTTGTCGCTGCTGCGATAGATCGGCGCCAGCACGTTGACGCCGATGCCGGCCTCGGTGAACCACTGCGAGCTGGCAAACGGGTACCAGCGCAGCACCGGCGTGATGCCGAGCTGCGTCACCCACGCCGACGAGCGCGAGCCGTCGTTGATGTCGCTCTCCCAGCGGCCGATCGATGCCTCGACATAGCCCGACGTGTTGTCCCACACGAAGCCGCGCAGCGCCGGGATGTCCCAGGTGGCGCCCACCACCGCCATGCGCGCCTCTTCGGCAACCCCGATCTGCGCAAAGACCTTGTCGGGGCGCCACGGCGATCGTGCGTTGCCGGGCGTCTGTGCGTGCGCGCTCAGCGCAGTGACACCCGCGCCCCACGCGACGAAGGCCAGCAGGAACCTGGAAGCTCGGCTCACGATGCATCCACCTGTTGTTGTGGATGCCATTGAGCCGCGCCGTCATTGCGGCGCGGTTGCGGCGCTGCCGCGCGCGGTTACGAACGCAACCGGGCGGTGCTGGCCTGCTCGATCCGCTCGGCCGCCTCGCGTTCGCGCTGCAACGTGCGGATGGTGTTGTTCGCCTCCTGCAGCGTGAACTCCAGGCGCGCCAGCTTGTCGCCCACCTGATCCACCGCCGCGCGCTGCTCGCCCACCATGTCGAGGTTGATGTTGAGGTCTTTCAGCATGTGCACGATGCCGTTGGCACGCGCCTGCACCTCGTCGACGATCCTGCGCTGCGACTCGATGGTGGCGATCTTGTCGTCGGTTTCGTGCAGGCGGCCCAGCAGGTCGTCGACCTTGGCGCGCAGCTCGGCGAGCGCGCCGCGCTGCTCGCCGACGAGCTGCAGGTCCGCCATGCTGCGCTCGCTCACCTGACGGATGTTCTCCACCTCCGCCTTCACCGCCTGCACCAGCGCCTCCTGGTCGCCCAGCGCCTGGATCTTCTGCTGCACCCGATCGGCGCCGCGATCGAGCTCGTCGAGCCGTCCCTCCAGCGCACCCAGCTCGTCCTGACGGCTCAGCACCTGCGCGCAGCGCTGGTCGAGCTGCCGTGCCATCGCTTCGGCGCGCTGGATGCGGTCTTCGGCAGCCTCGGTCTGCGCCACCGCGTCGCGCTGGGCGGCTTGCACGCGCGCCAGTTCGGCCAGCAACGACTCCTTGAGCGCGCCGGCGCGATCGAGTTCGACGGCCGCGCCGCGCAGCTGCTGCAGGCGCTCGGCGCTCTCGCCCGACAAGGTCTTGTTCTGCTCGACCAGCTCCAGCAGGTGCGCGCGCTGCGCGTGCAGCGCCGCCTCGTCGACCTGCGCCTCGTGCACCAGCTGTTGGCAGCGCTCCACCGACTGCTGCAGCGTGGCCACCTGCCCGGCCAGCGGCAGCACGCGGGCTTGCAGCGCAGCCACGCCCTCGAGCTTGTGCTGCACGTCGACGAGCTGCGTGAGCAGCGTGTCGCACTGGTTCTTCACCCCCTCCACCTCGGCGCGGCGCGCCAGCTGCTCGGACAGCTTCTGGTCGACCTCGGCCGTCATCGTGTGCAGGCCATTGACGCGCTGCTCGAGCCTTTCCACGAATTGCAGCCGTCCGTCCACGCGCTCCACCCGGGCGCTGAGATCGTCGGCCAGCTCGCTGAGCAGCGCGGCCGACTGGTTGCCCGCATCGATCAGCGCCAGCTTGCCCAGCACGGCCTGGATGCGCGCGTCGAGCTCCGGCACGCGGCTCATCATTGCGGCCGCGCGTTCGCCAAAGCTGTCGAGCGCAGCGCGGTCCACCGCCAGCCGATCGCGCAGCAGCACCGCCTCGGCGTGGGACTGGCGGAACTCGTCGAGCGCGCGCCGCATCGCATCGATCTCCTGCTGCGATTGCAGCAGGCTGTCGTGCTGCGCGGCGGTTCGCTTGCCCAGCGTCTCCACCTGTGCGAGCTGCGCCGCCAGTGCCTCCACCGCCGCGTGCCGGGCGGACAGCTCGTCGGCCTTGGCCGACCATGCGGCGAAGGCCTTGTTCACCGCGTCGGCCTTGCGCTCCATCGACAGCAAGGTGTCCTGCTTGGCCATCAGGCCCTTCACGCTGGCCTGCGTGTCGTTGACCGCGCGCGACATCGCCTGCAGGCGCTGGTCGAAGGCATCGATCTCCTCCTTTTCGATCGCCAGGCGCTCCAGGTTGGCACGCAGCTGCTCCGACAGTGCGCTGCCCTGTGCCTGTACCCGCGCCGCCTCGCGCAGGAACTCGTCGCGCCCCGCGCTGGCCGCGGCCAGCTCCTGCGCCGTGCTGCGCGCCAGCGCATCCATGCGCCCGACCGTCTCCTCGGCCTGGCGCATCTGCTCGCCGCCTTGCTGCAGGCGCGCGATCTGCGCGTCCATGTTCCACACCATCTCGTTCAGGCGCGTGGCCTCGACGACGGCGCGCTCCACCGTCTGCTTCTGCGTCTCCAGCGCCTTGGTCTTGTGCGACACGTGTTCGGCGAGCGCATTGAGCGCGTTGAGGCGCTGCTCGGTGCCCTCGCTCAGTTCCTGCAGGCGCGCGAACGCCTGCAGCTTCTGCTCCACGCCCTGCACGGCCGCGCTGGCGGCGCTTGCATCGTCGCGCGCGGCGCGCGCGCCGTCGCGGATGCCCTGCAGCTCCTGCGTCAGCTGCGCCTCGGAGCGGCGCAGCGTCTCGAGCTCGCCCTTGAGCTCGATGATGGTCTCGGCCGAGCGGGCCACTTCGGCGCTGGCCTGGCGCAGGCGCGCGCGCAGCTCCTCGAACTGCTCGCCCTCCTGGCGCAGCGCCGCGGCGTTGTCGCGCGCTTCGCGCGTGCGCGCATCGCCCTCGGATTGCATGCGCGCCAGCGCCAGCTCGAGCGCCTCGCGCTCCTCGCGCGCCTGGGTCACCAGGTCGCGCAGTTCATCCTGGTTCTGTTTGCGGCCGGAGCCGTTCCTGAAGATGGTGTCGAGCATGGCAACTCATTGCAGCGGCGTGGACACGCATCGTGCGGCCGCACGCGTGTTACCGCTGTGATGTATTGCCCCGCATCGGCGCGCGAGGCCGAATGGATGAGTCTGTTGCCGACGATGCGTCTTGCAACAGTGTGACGGGCGCGGTTTGGGCGCAAGACCGTGCTACGCAATCAGCGCAGCATGCGCTTGAGCCGTGACTCGGCGAAGCGTGCGGCCGCAAAACGCTCCAGCGTCGATGCGCGCGCCAGTTGTGTGTCGGCCCGCGTCCGACAGGCCTGGTGCACGCTGCGCTTGCGCTCCGGTTCCCAGCCCGCCTGCCGCTCGTGCGCGGCCCTCAGCCGTGCCTTGGCTTCGTTGCCGTCGCGCAGGCCCTCGAGGTAGGTGCGCGCGATCAGCGCGCCGGCGAGCGTCAGTTCGGTGCGCAGCGCCGGCTCGCGCGCCCTGTCGCCCGCCTTGATCTGGCGCGCCAGGTCGTCGGCCGTGGTCTGCATCAACGCGATGCAGTTCGCCGTTTCTTCGAGCTTGGTCTCGTTGGCCGCCTGGGCCGGGTTGCCGCACAACCAGCCCGCCAGCACGGCCATGGCGGCGATCGAAGCGCCGTGCAGCCGCTCCAGCGGTGAGCGAGAAGGATGTCTTTCCTGCAGCATCAGGTGCTCAACGCACTCACGACACCGCGGGTGGACCGGCGCAGGCCCTCCAAAGAGGGTATCGATCGCTTCAAGACCTCTTGGCCACCAACGTCAGGATGTCGTAGCTCGCCACGATCTCGCCATCCTGGTTGGTGACCGCCACGTCCCACGCCACCACGCCCTGACCCACGCCCTTGGCATCCTTGCGGTTGCGGTCGATCTTGCGCTTGCAGGTCAGCCGCGCCTGAATCGTGTCGCCGATGCCCACGGGCTTGACGAAGCGCAACGTGTCGAGCCCGTAGTTCGCCAGCACCGGCCCCGGCGCCGGGCTGACGAACAGCCCCGCCGCCGCGCTCAGCACGAAATACCCGTGCGCGATGCGCTTGCCGAACGGGCTGTCCTTGGCCGCGATCTCGTCGAAGTGCATGTAGAAATAGTCACCCGAAATGCCGCCAAAAGCCACGATGTCGGCCTCGCTCACGGTGCGGCGGTGCGTCAGCAGCGAATCGCCGACCTGCAGCTCTTCGAAGTAGCGCCGGAACGGGTGCACGTCGCCTTCGCGCAGCGCGGCGCCGCGCGTGTACTCGCCGGTGACGGCGGTGATCATCGTCGGCGAGCCCTGCAGCGCGGCGCGCTGCAGGTAGTGCGTCACCGCGCGCACACCACCCAGCTCCTCGCCGCCGCCGGCGCGGCCCGGGCCGCCGTGCTTGAGCAGCGGCAATGGCGAGCCGTGCCCGGTGGACTCGGGCGCGGCTTCGTGGTCGAGGATCAACAGGCGCCCGTGCCAGGCGGCGATCTGCGGCACGATCAGCGCCGCCGTGGCCGGATGCGATGTGACCAGCGTGCCCACCAGGCTGCCGCGGCCGCGCGCGGCGAGCGCCACGGCTTCTTCGACGTCGGCATACGGCATCAGCGTGCTCACCGGTCCGAACGCCTCCACGTCGTGGGCGGCATGGTTCATCGCGTCCTTGGCGAGCAGCAGCGTGGGCGCGAAGAACGCGCCTTCGGCCACACCCGCGCCCACCGGCGCAAAGCCGCTCTTGGCGCCGTAGATCACCTCGGCGTTTTGCTGTAGCTCCGCCACGCGCTCGCTCACGTCCTGGAGTTGCGCGTGCGACGCGAGCGCGCCCATGCGCACGCTCTCGTTGGCCGGGTCGCCCACCACGGTCTTGGCCAGGCGCGCGGCGATGCGCTCGGCGGCAATCGCCACGTGCTGCTTGGGCACGATGGCACGACGGATCGCGGTGCACTTCTGACCCGCCTTCACCGTCATCTCGCGCGCCACCTCGCGCACGAACAGCTCGAACTCCTCGCTGTCGGGGCTCACGTCGGGCGCGAGGATCGCGCAGTTGAGCGAATCGGCCTCGGCGTTGAACGAGATCGATTGCTTGACGAGGTTCGGGTGCACGCGCAGCTTGGCCGCAGTGTCGGCGCTGCCGGTGAAGGTGACCACGTCGTTGCCCTCGAGCCGGTCGAGCAGGTCTCCGGTGCCGCCGATCACCAGCTGCAAGGCGCCCGCGGGCAGCAGACCTGACTGCTCGATCAAGCGCACCAGCGCCTCGGTGAGGTAGCTGGTGGCGGTGGCCGGCTTGCCGATGCACGGCATGCCGGCCAGAAAGGTCGGCGCAAACTTCTCCAGCAGCCCCCACACCGGAAAATTGAAGGCGTTGATGTGCACCGCCACGCCACGCCGCGGCACCAGGATGTGGGTGCCGGCAAAGGCGCCTTTCTTGCCGAGCGGCACGGCGGGCCCCTCGTGCACCACGTTGCCCGACGGCAGGTCGTTGCTGCCGACGCTGGAGTAGGCAAACAGGGTGCCGCTGCCGCCTTCGATGTCGATCCAGCCGTCCTGCCGCGTGGCGCCGGTGTGGGCCGACACGGCGTAGAGCGCTTCCTTGTTGTCGTTGAGGTATTTGGCCAGCGCCTTCAGGATCGCGGCGCGCTGCTGGAAGTCGAGCTTCAACAGGTTGGGCAGGCCCACGGTGCGTGCGTGGTGCAGCGCCTCGCCGAAGTCGATGCTGTCGGCGTGCGTGCTGGCCACCGGCTTGCCGTTGACGGCGCTGCGCAGGAGCTGCGCTGGCTTGGCGCCGAGCCAGCGGCCGGCGATGTGGCTTTGAAGGACTGCTGCGGTCATGATCGGTGGCCCGGGGATTGGTGTGACGGGCGCACAGACTACATCGACAACGAGCCCTCGCGAAACTCGGTCTTGTCGAGCCACACGTTGACCAGCACCGCGTGGCCCTGGCGCGCCCAGTCGCGCGCGCGTGCGAGCGCGGGCCGCAGCTCGTCGGCGCGGCGCACCTCGAGCCCCTTGGCGCCGAAGCCGGCCACCACGTCGTGGTAGGCGCTGCGCGCCAGCACGGTGGCCACGTCGTCGTGCAGCATCTTCACCTGCTCGCGCGCAATCTGCGTCCAGCCGGCGTCGTTGCCCACCACGGCGATCACCGGGATGCGCTGGCGCACGAAGCTGTCGAACTCGCTCAGGCCCCAGCCGCAGGCGCCGTCGCCGAAGATGATCCACACCTCATGCTCGGGCCGCGCCAGCGCCGCACCCATCGCAAAGCCCGCACCGACACCGAGCGTGCCGAAGGCGCCGGGGTCCAGCCAGCCGAGCGGCGCGCGCGGGTGCAGCACGTAGCTCGCGGTGCCCACGAAGTCGCCGCCGTCGGCCACGAACACGGCGTGCTCGCCGGCCTCGGCCTCCAGCGCACGGAACAGCGCCAGTGGGTTCACATGCTCGCCGCTCACAGCAGCCTGGGTGTCGATCTCGGCTTCGCGCGCCTGGTCGCACGCACGCAGCGTGGCGAGCCAGCCGGCCCACTCGGCGGCGCGTTGCTGCGGCCGCAGCACGGCCAGCGACTCGATGAACAACCCCGCATCGCCGATGGCACCGATGTCGGGCCGGCGGTTGAGGCGGGCTTCGCGCGCGCTGCGGTTGGCCGCGATCAGCGTGGCGCTGCGCCGCACGTGGCGGCCGTAGTCGAGCCTGAAGTCGCACGGCACGCCGGCCAGCAGCACGCAGTCGGCCTCGCGCAGTGCCTGGCGGCGTGCATGGCGCATCTGCAGCGTGGGCTCGCGCCCGAGCAGGCCGCGCGCCATACCCGAGAGATACACCGGCACGCCGAGCGCCTGCACGGCCTGCGCCAGCGCATGCGCCCGGTCCGCGCGCACCACCGCCTGGCTGCCGATCACCATCAGCGGCCTTTGCGCCTTGGCCAGCGCGGCCGCGGCGGCGCGCACCGCGCCCTCACTGGCACGCGGCACCGAGACGGGCTGCACCGGCGGGGCCGCCGCATTTTGGCTGCCGGCAAACATGCGCTGTGCGTGGCGGTTCAGGTACCAGCGCAGTGCACGCTCGGGCAGCGCGGTGCCCTTGCCCGCGGCCTCGGCGTACCACTGGCGGATCGAGGCCTCGTCGTACAGCAGATCGACCGGACACTCGATGAACACCGGCCCCGGCACGCCCGAGCGCGCGAGCGCAAAGGCCTCGGCCACCGCGCGGCCGAGTTCGCGCACGCGACGCATCTTGAAGAAGCGCTTGACGTGCGGCTGCACCAGCGGGCGCTGGTCGATGTCCTGCAGCGCGCCGCGCCCCTGCAGCGCGGTGGGCGCGGCGCCGCCGAGCAGGATGACCGGGCTCTGCGCGAGCTGCGCGTTCTTCAGCGCGGTGATGGTGTTGGTGATGCCGGGCCCGGCCGTCACCGCGGCCACGCCGGGCAGGCCGGTAAGCCGCGCGCTGGCATCGGCGGCGAACACGGCCGTTACCTCGTCGCGCACGTCCACCACGCGGATGCCGCGCGCCTTGGCCGCGCTCAGGATCGGCGAGATGTGGCCGCCGCACAGCGTGAACAGCCGCGGCACGCCGTGCGCCTGCAGCGCCTCGGCGATGCGGTCGCCGCCGTGGCGGGCGCCGGCGATGGCCATCAGCCCCAGACCACCGAGGCGCTGCTGGCGTACCAGCCGTCGAGCTGCGGCTCCACCGCGGCCTCGATGCGGGCGCGCCGGATCTTCATCGTGGGCGTGAGCATGCCGTTCTCGATGGACCACGGCTCGCGCACCACCACGATCATGCGCAGCCGTTCGTAGTCGGCCAGCTCGCGGTTCACGCCGGCCAGCAGCTGCTCCATCTCGCGCTGCACGTCGGCGCGCAACGCGGCATCACCCAGGCGCGGGCGCAGCGCCTCGGCCAGCACCACCAGTGCATAGGCCTCGGCCTGGCCGACGCCGGACACCAGCGAGAGCTCGACCATCGCGTGCGCGTTGAGGCGGTTCTCGATCGGCGCCGGCGCCACGTACTTGCCCTTGGCGGTCTTGAACAGCTCCTTGGTGCGCCCGGTGATCTTCAGCATGCCGTCGGCACGCCGCTCGCCGCGGTCGCCGGTGCGGAAGAAGCCGTCCTCGGTGAACGACGCCGCGGTCAGCTCGGGCTGCTTGAAGTAGCCGCTGCACTGCGCGGGCGACTTGATCAGGATCTCGCCTTCCGGGCTCAGCTTCACCTGCACCCCGGGCATCGGCACGCCGACGTAGCCGGGCTCGCTGGCCTGCTCGTTGGAGCTGTGCGAATAGGAGTTGTCCTCGGTCATGCCGTAGCCCTCGAACAGCTTCAGCCCGAGGCGGCGGTACCAGCGGATCAGCTCCGGCGGCAGCGGCGCGGAGCCGCTGCCGGCCTGCTTGACCGCGTCGAGCCCGAGGCCCTTGAGCACCTTGCGCGCCACCAGGCGGCCGATGATCGGGATGCCGAGCAACTTGTCGAGCTTGGCCGGCGGCATCTTGGCGAACACGCCCTGCTGGAACTTCAGCCACAGCCGCGGCACCGAGACAAACAGCGTGGGCCGCGCGCGCTGCAGGTCCTGCAGGAAGGTGTCGAGCGATTCGGCGAAGAAGATTCGCGAATGGCCGTCCCACAAAGATGCGGCCTCCACCCATGAGCGCTCGAAGCTGTGCGCCAGCGGCAGGTACGACAGCATGCGACCCTCGACGCCCTCGCCCACGCGCTTGCGCACGTCGGAGGCGATGCCTTCGGCGGCGCGCGAGATGGCGCCGAACGAGGTCATCACGCCCTTGGGTTGCCCGGTGGAGCCCGAGGTGTAGATCAGCATCGCCAACTCGTCGGCAGCGCGTGCGGGCCGACCCTGCAGCGGTGCGGTGCGCGCCGTGATCGCATCCCAGGTGTCGAACTCGGTGTTCGGCGCGAGCGGAAACGCGATGCACGGCAGGCCGGCCGGCACGCCGGCGCGCTGCTGCGGCCAGGTGTCGAGCTTGCCCACGAACAGCAGGCTGGCTTCGCTGTGCTCGAGCACGAAGCGCACCGTCTCGGCGCTTTCAGTGGGAAAGATCGCCACCGTGGTGTAGCCGCCGAGCCAGATGGCCAGCTCGGCCATGAAGAAGTGCGCGCAGTTCTTCGACAGGATCGCGATGCGCGCGCCGCGCGCGAACCCGCGGCTCTGCAGGTGCGCGGCCATGCGGCGCGACTGATCCAGCACCTGGCCCCAGGTGTAGTCCACCACCTGCCCGCCGCCGATGGGCTGCGTGAGGAACACCCGCTGCGGGTGGCTCGCTTCATGGTCGAGCACCCGGTCGAGGATCAGCGGGTCTGGGGCGGTCTGGGGGTTCCGGTCGCTCATGCCGAGAGGGGGCGCCGCCGTGCGCGCGGCTCGGGCGCCAGCCTAGCGTGACCGCGCGCTGCCGGGCACTGGTGAAACCCTGCCGCATGCGGCGGCCCGGATTGCGCTACGGATTCCGATCGTCCCGGGCATGCCACTGAAGCGACGCGCGCTCGAAGTCGGAGGGTCGCGCCTCGGCCACCTCGACCTTGTCGCCCTTCATCATGTCGCTGCGCGGCATCAGCATCTCGAGCCGCTGTTCGCGCTGCGCCTGCGTGCCGATGGCATCGACGATGCGCGCGCGCAGCGCCGCCAGGCCGGGCGACAGCGGCTGCGGTGCCAGCCCGTCGAGCTGGCGCAGCGCCGCGTGCAGCCGTGCCGGCGCCACCTCGTAGAGCGACAGCCCGGTCGGATCCTTGCGCGCCAGGCTCAGCTCGAGCGCAGCCAGGTAGCGCAGCGTGCGGCGGCTGTGCGGTGCGCCGTTCAGCAGCGCCGTCAGCTCGCCCAGCGACACGTCCTGCGGCAGCGTGTCGGCCTGGGCGGCAGCGCGCGCATCGGCCCGCGCCGCGGCCTTGTCTTCGAGAGCCACCGCGAGTCGGCCGCCGATGCGCCGCAGGCGCAGCTGGCGCAAGAACAGCGTGCGCAGCAGGTCGATGGCGGCCCGCAGGCACGCCGACGTCGCACGCCGCCAGGCCGGCCTTGCGGCGGCTGGTGCGGCATGGGAGGACGGGCGGCGGGACATGGAGCGCACGGATGCGCCTTGCATATCGGCCGCGCGCCGGCAAACCGTAGGCCGAGCCACCGCCGCGGCGGCACTACTGCGCGGCGGGCAGCAGCGCGTGCACGTCGGCGGCGAAAGTGGACACGTTGATCGGCTTGGCGATGTAGCCGTCGCAGCCCGCGGCGAGAAACTTTTCCTTGTCGCCCGTCATCGCGTAGGCGGTGAAGGCCACGATCGCCATCGGCCGCGCCGACGGCCGGCTGCGCAGTTGCCGCGTCAGCGCCATGCCGTCGAGGCCGGGCAGCTGCATGTCCATCAAGATCAGATCAGGGGCGAAGCGCTGCACCTGCTCCAGCGCAGCCGGCGCGTCGAGCGCGGCGGCCACGTCCATGCCGGCCTGGCTCAGCACGAACGTGACCATCTCGATGTTGAGCTCGTTGTCGTCGACGATCAGGATGCGGGGCGGCGTCGCCGTCGAGCTCACGTGGGCACTCCTTGCTCGCGCCCGGCCTGCCAGGCCCGCAGTTGCTGCACCAGCGCGTCGAGCCCGCCGCCCTTGGCCACCACTGCCTGCGCGGAAGCCTGGAGCCTGGCCAGTTCATCGGGTTTCAGCTGCAGGCCGGTCCACACGAACACCGGCAGCGTCTGCCAGCGCGGACGCGCGCGCAGCGCGTGCAGCAGGTCGAAGCCGTTCATGCCCGGCAGCACAAGGTCGAGGATCATCGCGTCGGGTTCCTGCCGTTCGATCATGTCCAGCGCCTGCGCGGCGCTCGAGGCCACCAGCGGCTCGATGCCCAGTGTTTGCAGCGTGGCCCTCATCAGCTCGAGCGCGCCGGCGTCGTCGTCGACCACCAGGACCCGCGGTGCGTGGCCGGCCGCCCCCCTGATGCGCCGCAATGCCGACTGCACCTCGTGCGGACGAACCGGCTTGGTGATCACGTCGCTCACCGCAAAACCGGCCAGCGCCGAGGTCTCGGTGACCAACGTGATCACCACCACCGGCACGTCGCGGTTAAGGCCGCTGTTGCGCAACGCGTTGAGCACGTCGAGCCCGCTGCGGTCGGGCAACAGCAGGTCGAGCGTGACCGCGTCGTAGCGCCGCTGTGCGGCGAGCTGCAGCGCCTGCGCCGCGGTGCCGGCCAGGTCGACGCGGTAGCCCGCCCTGCGCAGGATCTGCGCCAGGTGGACCTGGTCGGCGCTGTCGTCCTCGATCACCAGCACGGTGGGTGCGTCGTCGGCCTGCGCAGGTTGCAGCAACGGCCGCTGCGGCTCGCGCACGGTACCGGCCGCTGCAGCCTTCGGTCCTGCGCCCGAATCCGCCGAGATGGCATTCGCCCCATCGGGCGGCCGGGCCGGCCTCACGTGACGCGGCAGCAGCAGGTGGAACACGCTGCCGCGCCCGGGGGTGCTGCGCACGCCCACGCTGCCGCCATGCAGCTCGGCGAGGTGACGTGTCAGCACCAGCCCGAGGCCGGTGCCCGGGTAGACCTTGGCCGGCCCGGTGTGCACCTGCTGGAACTGCCGGAACAGCTTGGGCAGATCGTCGGCGGCGATGCCGATGCCGGTGTCCTCCACCTCGATGCGCAGCTGCTGCTCGCCCTCGGGGCGCGCGCGCAACCACACGTGGCCGCCGGCACCGGTGAACTTGATCGCGTTGGACAGCAGGTTGTAGAGCATCTGCTTCAGGCGCGCAGGGTCGAGCGTCAGCTGCGCCAGCACGGAATCGACCTCGCTTTGCAGCTGCACGCCGCGCCTCGATGCCTCGGGCTGCAGCACCCCGATCACGTCGCGCACCACCTGCGCCAGCTCGATCGGCTCGGGCTGGAGCTCGAACCGCCCCGCCTCGACCTTGGACAGGTCGAGCACGTCATTGATCAGCCGCAGCAGGTGGCGCCCGCTGTTGCCGATGTGGTCCAGGTACTCGACGCGTTTGTCCGCCGGCAGCCGGCCGGCGTCGCCGCGCAGGATCTCGGCAAAGCCGATCACCGCATTCAGCGGCGTGCGCAGCTCGTGGCTCATGTTGGCCAGGAACTCGCTCTTGAGGCGATTGGCCTCCTGCATCTGGCGGTTCTCGGCTTCCAGCCGCACGCTGTGCAGGCGCAGCTCCTCGGCCTGCTTGCGCCCGGTGATGTCCATCACCACGCCGACGATGAAGCCCGACTCGCCGGGCCGCGACACGAACGCGCCGCGCGACGTGAGCCAATGCACGCTGCCATCGGGCCACACGACCCGAAAGTCGTCCTGCCACGGCGTGCGCTCGGCGATGGTCTGCCGCACATGACGCCGCATGCGCTCGCAGTCATCGGGATGGACGCAGGCGAAGAACTTCTCGGCGCTCCAGTCGGTGGCCGGCTCGGTGTAGCCGTAGCAGCGGTCGTGCTGCAGCGAGTGGCGGATCTCGCCGCTGCGGATGTTGATGTCCCAGTCGCCGATCTCGGCGGTTTCCAGCGCCATCTGCAGGCGCGACTGGCTTGCGCGCTGCGCCTGTTCGGCCTGCTGTCGCGCCTGCTCGCGCTCCAACAGCAGCGCCTGCGCCTGCATCAGCGCGCGACCCAGCTCGTGCGCCTCGTGCAGCGTCGATGAGTCCAACTCGGCCTTCTCGCCGCGCCCGATCGCCAGCGCCGGCTGCACCAGTGCCTGGATCGGCGCGGCAATGCGGTGGCCGATCGCGCGCGCCAGCAGCAGGCCGGCGCCGAGCAGCAGCACCGCCGTGGCGCTGGCGAGCCACAACGAGCGCTGCAGCGGCGCGGTGAGGTCGCGTTGCGGCACGCCGATGGAGCCGGTCCATCCATGCTTGGGGCCGCGGCTGAATGTGGCCGCGACCGGCAGGCCGTCGACCGTCACACTGTCGGATGAACCTTCTCCCACGCCGCGCACCAGCTCGTAGAACTGCGACGACGCCGGCTGGCCGACAAACTGCTGCGCGTCGCGCGTGCGCGCCACGATGACGCCCTGCCGGTCGAGCACCAGGCCGGTCCATTGCGGCGCGAGGTTCTGCTGCGCCAGCACGTCCGCAAAGCGCTGCAGGCCGAACACCATCTCCAGGCGCGCGATCGCGCGTCCGTCGCGCAGCACCGGCACGGCCACCGCAACCTGCTGCTGCTCGGATACCTGGCCGACGAACAGGTCCGAGACCGCCGGCTGCCCGGTCTTGAGCACCTGCGGAAAACGGTCGTGCCGCACCTGCGGCAGCGGCGCACCCCACTCGTGCGCCGCGCTCGCCAGGCCGCGCAGTTCGGTGTCGAACAGCACGATGTTGTCGGCTGCCATGTGCTTGAGCGCCTCGCGCGCCTGCGCATGAAAGCGCTGGAAGTCGCGGTCGTCGATGGTGCGCGAAGTGGCCAGCGCCTGCAGCGCCTGCACGCTGGCGTCGAGCTCGCGCTCCACCGCCTGCACGAGCACACGTGCGGTCTGCAGATTGGCCTGCAGCAACGCATCGCGCCCGCGCTGATACGACAGCACCAGCAACAGCACCGCCAGCAAGGCCACCGGCACGGCGCAGGCCACCACCAGCCACTGGATGCGCGTGCGGATCGTCGACGTGGATCCGGCGCCGTGCAGCTTGCGCGCCGGCATGTGGCCTGTGTTCACCATCTCGGCGCCGATTAGACCATCGGCGCCGACGCGTTGCGCGGCCGACGCTAACTCGCCCGTTCGATGGCCAGCGCGATGCCCTGTCCGACGCCGATGCACATCGTGGCCAGGCCGCGGCGGCCGCCGGTCTTTTCAAGCTGGCGCAGTGCGGTAAGCGCCAGGCGCGCGCCGCTGGCGCCCAGCGGATGGCCGATCGCGATGGCGCCGCCGTTGGGATTGACACGCGCGTCGTCATCGGCCAGGCCGAGCTGGCGCGTCACGGCCAGGCCTTGCGCCGCAAACGCCTCGTTCAGTTCGATCACGTCGAGCTCGGCCATGGTCCAGCCCAGGCGCTTGAGCAGCTTCTGCGTCGCCGGCGCCGGGCCGATGCCCATGATGCGCGGCGGCACGCCGGCCACCGCGGCGCCGACGATGCGGGCACGGGCTTTCAGGTTGTACTTCCTCAGCGCCGCGTCCGATGCGATCAACAGTGCGCAACTGCCGTCGTTGACGCCGGAGGCATTGCCGGCCGTCACGGTGCCGTCGGGCCTGACCACACCCTTCAAGGCCGCCAGCGCTTCGAGCGTGGTGGCGCGCGGATGTTCGTCGGTGGTGAATTGCGCGGTCTCGCCCTTCTTCTTGCCGGCGATCGTCACCGGCACGGTCTCGCCCTGGAAGAAGCCGGCCTGATGCGCCGTCTGCCAGCGCTGCTGCGAGCGCAGCGCGAAGGCATCCTGGTCGGCGCGCGACACGTTGAACTCGGCGGCCACGTTCTCGGCCGTCTCGGGCATCGAATCGATGCCGTGCTGCTGCTTCATCAGCGGGTTGACGAAGCGCCAGCCGATCGTGGTGTCTTCGATCTTGGCCGTGCGCGAGAACGCGCTGTCGGCCTTGGCCATCACGAACGGCGCACGCGTCATGCTCTCGACGCCGCCGGCGATCATCAGCTCGGCTTCGCCCGCGGCGATGGTGCGCGCGCAGGTCGCCACGGCATCGAGGCCCGAGCCGCACAGGCGGTTCAGCGTGGCACCGGGCACCTCGGTGGGCAAGCCGGCGAGCAGCGCCGCCATGCGCGCGACGTTGCGGTTGTCTTCGCCGGCGCCGTTGGCGCAGCCGTAGATCACGTCGTCGATCTCCTTCCAGTCGACGCCGGCACAACGCTGCATCAGCGCCTTGATCGGAATCGCGCCGAGATCGTCGGTGCGCACGCCGGACAATGCGCCACCATAGCGGCCGATCGGCGTGCGCACGCCGTCGACGATCCAGACCGAGCGGGGCAGTGACATGGTGGACTCCTTCGGTGGGGCTGAGGGCGCGCGCCTACGATAACCTAGTGCGCCCGTACCGGTGCCTGCCCGGCCCGATGCGCGGGCTGCGCGTGGGTGAATCAAGTTGCCGATGCTGCTCGAAACCGCCGAAGAACTGACTCAGCTCGCGCTCGGTGTCGCCGCGATGTACCTGGCGCTGCGGCTGGTGCTGCGGCTGCAGCAGTCGCCGTGGAGTCCGCACGTGGAACGTCGGCGTGCGGCGGTGATGTGCCTGTTGGCGCTGCTGGTGGCCGCCACGATGGTGGCCGAGGACACGCTCAAGGGCCAGTCGGGTCCGATCGACACCGCGGTGTTGTGGTGGATCCGCGCGCACGTGCCCGCGGTGCTGACGCCGTGGTTCGAGGCCGTCACCTTCACGGCATCGTCGAGCGTGCTGGCGCCGCTGACGGTCGCCGCCGCGCTCGGCCTGCTGGCCGGTCGCCAGCGCGCGGGCGCGCTGCTCATGGCCGGCTCGGTGGTGTGCGCGGCGCTCCTGGTCTATGGCATGAAGATGCTCATCGGCCGCGAGCGCCCCGCCTTGTGGGATGTACAGTGGTACTGGGGCTCCAGCTTTCCGAGCGGGCACACGCTGGTGATGGCGGCGTTCGCCACGGCGGCCGCGCTGGTGGCCGGCCATCTGTGGCCGGTCGCGCGCGTGCCCCTGCTGCTGCTGGCGCTGGCCTGGACGCTGCTGGTCGGTCTGTCGCGGTTGGTGCTGGGCGTGCATTGGCCTACCGACGTGATGGTCGCCGCCAGCCTGGGCATGTCGATCCCGCTCGGATTCGGCCTGGCGCTCGAGGCCCGCAAACTCCTCTGGGAGCGCGCCCGGACGGGCGCCCGCGGAAATTCAATCGACGGTGACCGCTGACTTGCGCGGCAGGTGCACCGCCGGCAGACCGCCGAGGAACAGGTCGGCCACGATCGGCGCGATCGACGCATGGTCGAGCGCGCCCTGCGGCTTCATCCACGTGAACATCCAGTTGATCATGCCGAACAGCAGCATGGTCAGTGGCTTGGCCAGCCGGGCCTTCTTCAGATCGGGGCGCAAGGCCGCCACCGCCTTGGCGAAGCCGGCCACCACCTCACGCTCCTTGCCGAGGATGCGCGCGCGGTCGGGTTCGTCCAGGAACCGCACGTCCTCGGTGAGCACGCGGTGCGCGTGCTGCGCGCCGGCGTACTCCTCGACGATGCGATTGATCAGCTCGCGCAGGTGCGCCTCGGCGGCGAGCCGCTCGGCCGAGACCTCGGCCACCAGCGCGTGGAGCCGCTGCACGTGCCCCTCGGCGATCGACACCAGGATGGCGTACTTGTCCTTGTAGTAGTGGTAGAGCGTGGCCTTGCTCAGGCCGCACGCCAGGGCCACCTCGTTCATCGACGTGCCGGGATAGCCGCGTTGCGCGAACAGCGTGGCCGCATGCGCAAGGATCTGCTCGCGCTGGTCGTCGTAGCCTTTGGCGCGGCCGCGGGGCATTTAGCTCATCATCTTTCGTCGAAGGACAACACGACGCGTTCGGTGGTCGGGTGCGCCTGGCAGGTGAGCACGAAGCCGGCCTCGACCTCTTTCTTGTCGAGCGCGAAGTTGCGCTCCATGCGCACGCGGCCCTCGATCAGCTTGGCGCGGCAGGTGCCGCACACGCCCGATGTGCACGAGAACGGCACTTCGAGTCCCGCGGCCGACGCGCAGTCGAGGATGCTGGGCTGGTCCTTGCGGAACTCGATCTCGCGGCGCAGTCCATCGCGGATGATCGTGACCTTGGCCAGCTCGGCGTCGCCCGGCTGCGCCTGGTGGATCACCGCGCCCACCGCCTGTCCGGCTGCATCTGCGGTCTGCGGCGCGATGCCGAAGCGCTCGATGTGGATGCGGTCCTCGGCCACGCCGGCCGCGAGCAGCGCGGCCTCGGCCTCGTCGTTCATCTGGTACGGGCCGCAGACGAAGGCATGGCTGATGGCCTTGGCCGGCACCAGCGTGCGCAGGAACTCGCCGAGCTTGTCGCGGTTCATCAGGCCGTGATTGATGGGCGCATCGGTGTGCTCGTCGGAGAACACGTGGTGCAGCACCAGGCGCGCCAGGTACCTGTTCTTCAGGTCTTCGATCTCTTCCTTGAACATCGTGCTCTTCAGCGCGCGGTTGCCGTAGATCAGCGTGAAGCGGCTCTTCGGCTCGCGGCCGAGCACCGTCTTCATGATCGACAGGATCGGCGTGATGCCGCTGCCTCCGGCGATGCCCACGTAGTGGCGCGCCTGCGCGGCGTCGATCGGCACGAAGAAGCGGCCCTGCGGCGCCATCACCTGGATGCGGTCGCCCGGCTTCAGGCGCTCGTTGATCCAGTTGGAGAACACCCCGCCGTTGACCTTGCGCACGCCCACGCGCAGCTCGCCGTCGTCGACGCCGGCACAGATCGAATAGGAGCGCCGCAGGTCCTGGCCGTCGACCTCGCGCCGCAGCGTGAGGTACTGCCCCTGCGTGAAGCCGAACACGTCGCGCAGTTCGCTCGGCACCTCGAAGGTGACGATCACCGCCTCGGACGTATCGGGCTCGATGCGGCGCACGCGCAGCGGATGGAACAGTGGCGTCATGAGCGTGCTCAGATCGGCTTGAAGTGCTCGAACGGCTCGCGGCATTCGATGCAGCGGTACAGCGCCTTGCACGCGGTGGAGCCGAAGGCGGACAGGCGCTCGGTGTCCACGCTGCCGCAGCGCGGGCATTCGACGCGCTCGCGCGGGATGACGCGCACGCGTTGTGCTTGTTGAACGGCCGCCGCACCGCTCGGCGGCGCGATGCCGTAGTCACGCAGCTTGCGCCGGCCCTCGTCGCTGATCCAGTCGGTGGTCCACGGCGGCGCACGCCGCAGCGTGACGCGCGCGGGACCGACACCCGCGCCGTTCATCGCATCGATCACCGCCTTCTCGATCACCTCGGTGGCCGGGCATCCCGAATAGGTGGGCGTCAACACCACCTCGAGGTCGTGTTCATGCGCGACCACGTCGCGCACGATGCCGAGGTCGCACACCGAGAGCACGGGCACCTCGGGATCGAGCACGCCGTGCAGCACGCGCCAGGCGTGTTGCACGCGCAGATCGCGCTCGGTCGCAGCCGGCTCGCGCGTCACCACACGCCTCCCGGATACGCGCGCTGCAGGTGCTGCAGCTCGCTCAGGATGTAGCCCATGTGCTCGGTGTGCACGCCGGTCTTGCCGGTGCTGCGGAAGGCGGAGCCGGCCGGCATCTCGAGCCGGGCTTCGGCCAGCAGCTCGCGCATCTCGGCCAGCCACGGCTCGCGCAACGAGTCCCAGCGCGGCCCCAGGCCGTTGGCCGCGGCGGCGGCATCGACCGCGTCGCTGTCGAACAGCTCGCCCGTGTAGCGCCACAGCGCGTCGAGCGCGGCAGCCATCCGGCGCGCCGACTCCTCGGTGCCGTCGCCCAGGCGCACGACCCAGTCGGCCGAATGCTGCTGGTGGTAGCGCGCTTCCTTGACCGCCTTGCCGGCGATCGCGGCCAGCTCGGGGTCGGTCGACTCGCGCAGGCGTTCCCACATCAGGCGGAACCAGGTGGCCATCATCGCGTTGCGCAGCACGGTGAACGCGAAGTCGCCGGGGCGCGACGGTCCATTGGGCAACTCGACGATCGTCGCGTTGCGGTAGTCGCGCTCCTCGCGCAGGAACGCGAGCTGGTCCTCGTCGTGACCCTGGCCTTCCAGCTCGCCGGCGCGCGTGAGCAATGCCCGCGCCTGGCCGATCAGGTCGAGCGCGATGTTGGCCAGCGCAATGTCCTCCTCGATCACCGGCGCATGGCCGCACCATTCGCCGAGGCGTTGGCCCAGGATCAGCGCGGTGTCGCCCAGGCGCAGCAGGTACTGCACCGACGGGGCCTGTTCAACTTGGATAGACGGTGTTGTCATTTCAGTCCTGGGTGTCTCTGCCGCGCGCCTCTGGCGGCCGCACTCGATAGAGCCAAGCGGCTGCCGCGGATCCGGCTTTGCCGGCCCGCTGGCAGCGCCCCCTTGAGGGAGAGGCGCCGAAGGCGCATCGGGGGTGGGCCATTTCCTACATGTGATCCACTTCTTGCGGGAGCTTGTAGAACGTGGGGTGGCGGTAGACCTTGTCTTCCATCGGGTCGAAGTACATGTCCTTGTCGGCCGGATCGCTCGCCACGATCTGGTCGCTGCGCACCACCCACACGCTGCAGCCTTCCTGGCGCCGCGTGTAGACGTCGCGTGCGAGCTGGATCGCCATCGGCGCATCGGCGGCGTGCAGGCTGCCGCAGTGCTTGTGGTCGAGACCGGAGCGGCTGCGCACGAACACCTCCCACAGCGGCCACTCGTCGACGACGGCCGATCCGCCGGCCGACTTGTCGGCCGGCTTCTGCGACGACATCGGGTTGCTCTTGATTTCACTCATGCGGCCTTCTCCTTTGTCGCCTGCTTGCGCGCATGCGCCAGCGCCGCATCGCGCACCCACGCGCCTTCGTCCCACGCCTTCCGGCGCGCCGCCAGACGCTCGCGGTTGCACGGGCCGTCGCCGGCAATCACGCGCTTGAACTCGTCCCAGTCGATGGCGCCGAAGTCGTAGCTGCCGCGCTCGGCGTTCCATTTCAGATCGGGATCGGGCAGCGTGACGCCGAGGATCCTGGCCTGCTCGGCGGTGGCATCCACGAAGCGCTGGCGCAGCGTGTCGTTGCTGACGCGCTTGATGCCCCAGCGCATGCCTTGCGCGCTGTTGGGCGACTGGTCGTCCGGCGGACCGAACATCATCAGGCACGGCCACCACCAGCGGTTGACCGCGTCCTGCACCATCGCCTTCTGCTGCGGCGTGCCCTGTTGCATCATCGTGAGCAGCGCGTCGAAGCCCTGGCGCTGGTGAAAGCTCTCTTCGCGGCAGATGCGGATCATCGCGCGCGCGTACGGCGCGTACGAGCAGCGGCAGATCGGCACCTGGTTCATGATGGCCGCGCCGTCCACCAGCCAGCCGATGGTGCCGATGTCGGCCCAGGTCAGCGTGGGGTAGTTGAAGATCGAGCTGTACTTGGCCTTGCCCGAATGCAGCGCGTCGATCATCTGGTCGCGGCTGGTGCCGAGCGTCTCGGCCGCGGCATAGAGATAGAGGCCGTGGCCGCCTTCGTCCTGCACCTTGGCCAGCAGGATCGCCTTGCGCTTGAGCGTGGGCGCGCGCGTGATCCAGTTGCCTTCGGGCAGCATGCCCACGATCTCCGAATGCGCGTGCTGGCTGATCTGCCGCAGCAGCGTCTTGCGGTAGTGCTCGGGCATCCAGTCCTTGGCTTCGATGAAGTCGCCGGCGTCGATCTTGACGTCGAAGCGCCGCTCGAGCTCGACCTCCTGCACCGAGCGCACGGCCTTGCGCTCGCGCTCTTCCTTGGGCTGCTGGTCCATCGCTTGCGTGTACATCCATTGCTCCGATGTTGTTAGCGCGGGCCCAGGCCAGCGCCGGGCCGCTCCCAAGCGGCCTGGGCCGCCCCCGCGGGGGGTGAGGCCGGACGTGAGCCAGCACCTGCGTGCTGGCGAGCGCCTGCCGAACCGACCGGGCATGCAGGCCCGGTCGTGGCAAGCGAACGAAGTGAGCCGGGGGTCGTCATTTCGGTCTCTTGTCGATCACGCGACGGGCCTTGCCGACCAGCGTGCGTTCGATCGATTCGGGCGCACCCACGCTTACCGTGGTGCTGACGCCGATCATCGTCTTGATGCGTGCCTGCAGGCTTTGCGCGATCTGCGCACGGTCGGCTGCGGCCTGGTGCGGCATCAGCTCGCACAGCACCTGCATCTCGTCGAGCTTGCCGTCGCGCGTGATCACCAGCTGGTACTGCCCCGACAGCGCGCCATGCTGCAGGATCAGCTCCTCGATCTGCGTGGGGAACACGTTGACGCCGCGGATGATCAGCATGTCGTCGCTGCGCCCGACGATCTTGCCCATGCGGCGCATCGAGCGTGCGGTGGGCGGCAGCAGCCGGGTGAGGTCGCGCGTGCGGTAGCGCACCACTGGCAGCGCCTCTTTCGTGAGCGTGGTGAAAACGAGCTCGCCTTCTTCGCCGTCGGGCAGCACCTCGCCGGTCTCCGGATGGATGATCTCGGGATAGAAATGGTCCTCCCAGATCACCGGCCCGTCCTTGGTCTCGATGCACTCGTTGGCCACACCCGGGCCCATCACTTCGCTGAGGCCGTAGATGTCCACCGCGTCGATGCCGGCGCGCACCTCGATGTCGTGGCGCATCGCCTCGGTCCACGGCTCGGCGCCGAAGATGCCGACCTTCACGCTCATCGAGCGAGGATCGATGCCCTGGCGCTGGAACTCCTCGATGATCACCTGCATGTAGCTCGGCGTGACCATGATGATGTCGGGCTCGAAGTCGCGGATCAGCTGCACCTGCTTCTCCGTCTGCCCGCCCGACATCGGGATCACCGTGCAGCCGAGCTCCTCGGCGCCGTAGTGCGCGCCAAGCCCGCCGGTGAACAAGCCGTAGCCGTAGGCGATGTGCACGATGTCACCGGCGCGCCCGCCCGAGGCGCGGATCGAGCGCGCGACCAGGTTGGCCCAGTTCTCGATGTCGATCTTGGTGTAGCCCACGACGGTGGGCTTGCCGGTGGTGCCCGACGACGCGTGGATGCGCACCACATGCTGGCGCGGCACCGCGAACATGCCGAACGGGTAGTTGTCGCGCAGGTCCTTCTTGTTGGTGAACGGGAACTTGGCCAGGTCCTCGAGCGACTTCAGGTCGGTCGGGTGCACGCCCTTGGCGTCGAACGCCTTGGTGTAGTGCGGCACGTGCTCGTACACGCGCGTCAGCGTCATCTTCAGGCGCTGCAGCTGCAGCCCCGCGATCTCGTCGCGCGTCGCGGTCTCGATGCGCTCGAGATCGCCGGGTCTGGGGTGTTTGACAGGCATGCGTCGAGCCTCCGGCTAGTCAGCCACCGCGGGCTTGCCTTTCATCGTGTGCGAGCGGCCGCGGAACACGGCCACGCGTTCGCCGCGCTGATTGGTCACCACCGCGTCGTACACGCCGGTGCGGCCGCTCTTGCTCACCTCCGCGCAGCGCGCGGTCAGCACGTCGCCCAGTTTGCCGGGCGCGAGGATGTCGATCGAGAAGCCCGACGCCACGGTGAGCTCGTTGTACGAGTTGCAGGCGAACGCGAATGCCGAGTCGGCCAGGGTCGCGATCAACCCGCCATGGCACAGGTCGTGGCCGTTGACCATCGACTCGCGCACCTCCATCTCGAGCACCGCGCGTCCGGGGCCGACCTCGACGATGCGCATGCCGAGCGCCTTGGAGGCGCGGTCGTTGGCGAACATGCCGTCGCGCACGTGCTCGGCCAGTTGTTGGGGGGTGCGTTCGGGCATGCGTCTCGTGGAAGTATTATCGACCGACCGGTCGGGAGATTATACGGGCCGCGTGCCGACCGCAACCGCAGGGTTATGCGGCCGGCGTTGTCAGGCGAGCTGGCCCGAGCCGACGCTCTCTCGGTACTCGCCCGGCGCCACCCCCACATGGCGGCGGAAGAAGCGGCTGAAGTACGCGGCATCGTCGAAACCGAGTTCGAACGCGATGCGCGAGACCGGCGCCGCGATATGGACCAGACGCCGGCAAGCCTCGCGCACCAGCCGGGCGTGCAGCAACGCCTGCGCGTTCGAGCCGGTCTCGTTGCGCACCATGCGGTTCAAGCGCTCGGCCGACAGGCCCAGTTGCGCGGCATACCGCGTCACCGGCCAGTGCTCGCGATAGTGCGCCTCGGCCAGCGCGACCCAGCGCGTGTACAGCGGCTGCGCGGCGCGCCGCGCCGGGGTCTCGTCGCGCCGCGCCACGGCGGCCAGACGCCACAGCACCGCACGGGCCAGCCAACCGGTCACCGGGCCGGGATCGGAGGATTCGTGCTCCGCATGCAACTGGCCGAACAGCGCGTGCAGCCGCGGCGCGGCGTGCGCCGGCACCGGCAGCAGCCGCGGCACGGCGAACAGCGCCTGCAAGGCGCCGGCCATGCGCTGCTCGGCATCGTCTTCGCTGATCAGCCGCGGGTCGAAGGTGAGCACGTGGCCCTCGCTGCGCGGCGAGAAGCTGAACGCGTGCGCCACGCCGCTGGGGATGGCGATGGCCAGCGGCCCCTCGCCCTCGGCACGTGAATCGTCCAACGTTGCGGTCACCGGGCCGGCAAACAGCCAGATCACCTGGTGCAGCCCGTGGTGCAGGTGCGAGCCGATCTCCCAGCGGTACAAGCGGCTGCGTGCCGCAATGGATTCCACGTGCAGCAACGCCGCGCCGGGTGCACCGGCCTCGCCGTAGAGCGCAAACGCGGGCAATGAGCGGCGGCCGCGGGCCATGTCAGCGGCGCCCGGCCGCCCGAAGCCGCTGACGCGCCCCAGGAGCCACGAAGGGGCTCCTTCGGAGCCTTGGGGGCAACGAGCGGAGCGAGCGTGGGGGCACGTCCATAACGCATCGTACGAGAAAAGTACCAGCGAATGCCGCGGCAAGTGCCCGCTGCGAGTGCACCGCGCCGCCCAGAATCGGCGCCATCACGCAGGACACACAAGGAGACCGCAATGGGCTTTCGCTTCGACCCGTTCTCGCCGGCGATCGACGCCGACCCGTTCCCGGCCTACAAGACGCTGCGCGACGAGCACCCGTGCTTCTGGAGCGAAGACGCCGGCATGTGGGTCCTGTCGCGCCATGCCGACATCCTGCGCGCGGTGCAGGACTGGCGCACCTACTCGTCGGCCAAGGGCAACATGATGACCGAGTTGCCCGGGCGCGCCGGCGCCACGCTGGGCACCACCGACCCGCCGCGCCACGACCGGCTGCGCGCGCTGGTGCAGCACGCGTTCGTACGCCGCAACCTCGAGGCCTTGGCCGGACCGATCCGCGACATTGCGGTGGCCGTGGCGGCGCCGTTGCGCGAGCGCGCGCAGTTCGAGTTCGTCGAGGATTTTTCGTCCAAGTTCACCGTGCGCGTGCTGTTCGCCGCGCTCGGACTGCCGCTGGGCGACGAGCAGGCGGTGCGCGACAAGGCCGTGCTGATGGTGCAGAACGACCCGCGCACGCGTGCCAAGGGCCCCGAGCACATCGCCGCCTACGAGTGGATGCAGGCCTATGCCGCCAACGTGATCGCGCAACGCCGGGCCAATCCGCAGAACGACCTGATCTCGCACTTCAGCCAGGCCGAGATCGACGGCGACCGGCTCGACGAGCGCGAGGTGCTGCTGACCACCACCACGCTGATCATGGCGGGCATCGAGTCGCTCGGCGGCTTCATGACGATGTTTGCGCTGAACCTCGCCGACCATCCCGACGCGCGGCGCGCGGTGGTGGCCGACGCGGCGCTGGTGCCCGAGGCGATCGAAGAATCGCTGCGCTACAACACCTCGGCCCAGCGCTTCAAGCGCTGCCTGCAGCAAGACGTGGAGCTGCACGGCCAATCGATGAAGGCCGGCGACTTCGTCTGCCTGGCCTACGGCTCGGGCAACCGCGACGAGCGTTTGTTCCCCGAGCCCGACGTCTACGACATCCGCCGCAAGCCGCGCGGCCACCTCGGCTTCGGCGGCGGCGTGCACGTGTGCCTGGGCACGATGATCGCCCGCCTCGCCGTGAAGATCGCGTTCGAGGAGTTCCACCGCGTGGTGCCGGCCTATGCGCGCGTCGACCAAACGCTGAACTGGATGCCGTCGTCGACGTTCCGCAGCCCGCTGCAGTTGCGCCTGGCGCAGCAATAGCGCGCACGGCACGGCGCTGCGCGGCGGTCCGGGATCTGCAGCGTCCGGGGGCCGTCGAAAGGCGCTGGCGCGCGCGGACCCTCGGTTGCTGCGACCTTCGTCACGCGCCGGGGCTCGTCCCGGCTCGCGCGCCGGCGCGAGCGGTCGATATCCGAACGGATGTCCCTGGAAGGGAAGCCGTGACTGCGACCATCGACACCGTGGCCGAGGCGACGAGCGAGGAGCATTTCCTCGATCACGTCGTCGAGTCGGCTCACAAGATTCAGACCACGGAGGACATCGTCACTCCGTCGGGGATCAAGCTGCTCGCCAAAGGAGCGCAGGTCGACGCAGGCACGCGTGAGCGCTTGCTCGCACACAAGCTCGCCAAGCCGCTGGAACAGTGTCTCGAAGTTGCCGACGCCATCAGCGGCGACATGCTCAGGCCGATCGCACAGCAACTGCTCGACGAGCAGCCCCTGCTGCAGGCGTTGCACGGCAAGGCCTCGTCGGTGGTCGAACTGCTGGGCCGACTGCCGTTGACCGCGCAGCTGCGTTCGCTGCTCACGCTCTACGCGGAGCTGCCTTCGGACAAGCTCGGGCACTGCGTCGGTGTGGCCTTGTTCGCAACCGGGCTTGCCAAGGCGGTTCGGGCCGACGACGACGCGAGCCTGCGCACGTTCCTCACGGCCGGCCTGTTCCACGACGTGGGCGAGCTCTACGTGGACCCCGCGTTCCTCAAGTCCAGTGCGACGCTGGAACCGTCCCACTGGAAGCACATCGTTGCGCATCCGGCGATCGGCCATCGGGTGCTGCGCGACATGGATGGCGCGGGCCGGGTGGTGGCCGATCTGGTCCTGAGCCATCACGAGCGACATGATGGCTTCGGCTACCCGAGACACGTCGCGGGCGACGCGCTGCCGATGCGCGGCGAGTTGCTGGCCGCCGCCGAGTGGCTCGGGGGCATGATGCGCCGTGGCCGCTCGCCGCTCAGCAGCGCGAGCGTGGCCGCACGGCTGATGCCGGGCGGATTCCGCGACCGGATCGTTCGCGCGATCATGCCCGCAGCGGCCATGGTGCCGGCGCAGACCACGCAGCAGTCTGCCGATGTGCTGGCCCGCCTGACCCGCGTCACGAACACGGTGTCAAACTTTCGCCGTTCGTTGCCCTGGATCCAGGAGTTGATCGAAGCCGGCTCCGGGGCATCGGCGGTGCTGTCGGCCAACCACGGCCGTATGGAGCGCATCGAGCGCTCGCTCGCGCGCAGCGGGCTGTCGGGCGAGGACCCGGTGGCGCTGTTCTCGCACATGAATGCGGTCGGTGACCCGGCGCTCCTGGCCGAAGTGGAGGCTGTGGTCCGCGAAGTCGGATGGCGTCTCAGAGAACTCGAGCGCGACATGCTGCTTCGAGCGCAGGCGCTTGCCCCGGCCGATCGAGCGATCGTGCAGGAACTGGTGTCGCGCTTGAAGACCAGCCGGTCGAGTGATCCGTAGTGCCGTGGACGGCTGAGTGGCGCGGGACTGCGGGCGGCCGCGCACCGGCGATGCCCGACAATCGCGCATCGAGCCACCGCCCTCACCGATGCGCGCCACCGACCCCACCGAGAAGACCAGCAAGGTCGACGACGAGCGCGTCGTCGCGGTCGAGCCGCTGCCGCCGCCGGAGCAGCTGATCCGCTTCTTCCCGGTGGCCGGCGGGCCGATCGAAGGATTTGTCGCCGCCAGCCGCGACCGCGTGCGCCGCATCGTGCACGGCGCCGACGACCGGCTGCTGGTGGTGATCGGGCCCTGCTCGGTGCACGAGCCGCGCTCGGCGCTCGAGTATGCACACCACCTCGCCGACGTGCGGCGCAAGCTCGACGATGCGCTGGAGATCGTGATGCGCGTGTACTTCGAGAAGCCACGCACCACGGTCGGCTGGAAAGGCCTGATCAACGACCCGCACCTGGACGGCAGCTTTCGCATCAACGAGGGGCTGCGCATCGCGCGTTCTCTGCTGATCGACATCAATGCAATGGGTGTGCCCACCGGCGGCGAGCTGCTCGACACGTCGAGCCCGCAGTACATGGCCGACCTGCTTTCGTGGGGCGCGATCGGCGCACGCACCACCGAAAGCCAGGTGCACCGCGAGCTGGCGTCGGGCTTCTCGGCCGCGATCGGCTTCAAGAACAGCACCGAAGGCAACGTGCGCGTGGCGATCGACGCCGTGATCGCAGCCAGCCAGCCGCACAGCTTTCTCGGCGTGCACAAGAGCGGCCAGATCGCGATGGTGCACACCGCCGGCAACCCCGACGGCCACGTGATCCTGCGCGGCGGCGCGTCGCCCAATTACGACGCCAGGAGCGTGGCCGCCGCCTGCGACGCGATCGAGGACGCCGGCCGCCAGCCCAGCGTGATGGTCGACTGCTCGCACGGCAACAGCGGCAAGGATCACGAGAAGCAGCCCGCGGTGGTCCGCGACGTGGCGCGGCAGATCGCAAGCGGCAGCCGGCAGGTTTTCGGCGTGATGATCGAGAGCCACCTGGTGGCCGGCGCGCAGGGCTTCAAGCCCGGCAGCACCGACCGCCGCGCGCTGCGCTACGGCCAGAGCATCACCGATGCGTGCATCGGCTGGGATGAGTCCAAGGCCCTGCTCGGCGAGCTTGCCGATGCGGTGCGCACCCGGCGTCGGCGAAGAGCCTCATGACGCCGGAAGACATCCTGCGGCATCTGGACCGCGCCACGCTATGGCCGGCGCGTGCCGCGGGCGCCGTGTTCGACGACGTCGCTGCCGCGTACCAGGTGGCGCTCGCGGTGCGCGCATTGCGCGTCGCGCGCGGCGAGAGGCCGGTGGGCTACAAGATCGGCTTCACCAACCGCACGATCTGGCCGCGTTATGGCGTCTATGCGCCGATCTGGGGAACGGTGTACGACCGCACGCTGCAACTCAGCGACGGACATGGCGAGGTCGGATTGAGCGGCCTGTGCCAGCCACGTCTCGAACCTGAAGTGGCCTTCGGCATCGCACGCACGCCGCCGGCAAACCCGACGCTGGAGCAGCTGTTCGGCTGCATCCACTGGGTGGCGCCGAGCTTCGAGGTGGTGCAGTCGCACCAGTCCGACTGGAAGTTCAGCGCCGCCGAAAGCATCGCCGACGGTGCGCTGCACGGCGCGCTGGCGCTCGGGCAGCGGCAGCCGGTGCACGACATCGCCGCCAGCGGCGTGGCGCTCGACGCACGGCTGGCCAACACCCGCGTGCGCTTGTGCGCCGGCACGGCGGTGATCGACGAAGGCGACGGCGCACGCGTGCTCGACGGCCCGCTGCACGCGCTGCACCATTTCGTGCTCGAGCTGCAGCGCTGCCCGGGCGCACCGGGCCTGCATCCAGGCGACGTGGTTACCACCGGCACCTGGACCGATGCCTGGCCGGTCAAGCCCGGCGAGGTGTGGCGCGCCGAGTTCGGCGCACCGCTGCCGGCGCTCGACATCGCGTTTTCCTGATCGTTCGGGCAAGTCCGTTTGAACCGCCCGAGCGGGCGGTGCAACGCAGATCCACCATGAACCCGGACACCTTCGCGTCCGACCTGCTCGGCTATTCGGCCGCCGTTGCGGTGCTGCTCACGTTCCTGGCGCAGCAGCTCCACACGCTGCGCGCGCTTGCCATCGCCAGCAACCTGCTGTTCATCGCCTACGCCCTCGTCGCCTGGCTGCCGCCCGTGCTGTCGCTGCACCTGTTGCTGCTGCCGATCAATGCATGGCGGCTGTGGCAGGCGACGCGTGCCACCGAACCCGCGCCGGTGCGATGCGAACCCGTGCTCGTGCTGCCGGCGCCTACGCTGGCGTCGTTTCGCGCCGGCACACCGCCCGTCGCGCCCGCCGCGCAGCGCACATCGACCGACGGGCTCGCATCGTCCGACCGCGGCGGCGGCGATCTCTACGCCACGTCGGCTGGCCCCCGTGCATTCGACAGCCACGCGACGTAGGCACCGAACACTGCCAGCGAAGCACCCAGCCCCGACACCTGCGCGAAGACCGGCCAGGTCGGAAACCAGGCGAACAAGATGGCGAAAGGAGCAGCGCCAAGCGCCGTCGACGCGGTGTTCTCGAACAGCGTGTTGCGCTGGCTGAACAGCCCCAGCGCATACGACAGCACGTCCACCGGAAACGTCATGCGCAGCAGCACCAGCGACGCGACGCGGTGGCGCGGATGAATCAGGCGGTCGATGTCGGCGTGGCGCTGCACCGATGGCAGGCGCCGCAGGATGGCCGCGCGGGCGTGCCGGCCGAGCCAGAACGACAGCCCTGCCCCGGCGACCCAGCCCGTCAGCAGCAGCACCGCCGTCCATCCCGGCCCCCACGCCAGCACGGCCACGGGCAGCAGCGGCAGGTTGGTCAGCAGCGGCATCAGCACCGCCAGCACCGACGTCGCGACGAACAGCAACACCCCGAGGGTCGGATTGCTCGACACCGTGGCCTGGATCGGCACGGCATATGCGCGCACCAGCACCACGGCCCCGGCAAACAGCGCCAGCACCCAAAGCGCCGAGCCGACCGACGGGCGCAACCGCCGCCAGGCGAGGGGCCTTGGCAGCAGGTGTTGCATGGCGGGCGGTGCGCCGGCTCAGCGCGCGGGCAGGGTCGTCGTTCAGTCGGCCCGGTACAGACCGCGCGTGCGCGCGAACAACCGCGTGATGCCGAGCAGCGCGTCGATGCTCGGCGTGGCCACGCCCACGCGCTGCGCAATCTCGCGCACCACGCTCACGATGGCATCGAGCTCGAGCGTGCGGCCGGCCTCCACGTCCTGCAGCATGCTGGGCTTGAAGCTGCCCAGCTTGCGCGTGATCACGTGGCGGTCTTCGGGCTGCTGGTCGATCGTGCAGCCGATCTGCGTGCCCACCGCGGAGGCCTCGCGCATCGCAGCCGAGCAGAAGGCCACGACCAGCGGATCGGCCAGCACCTGGTCACTGGTCGCGCCGGTGATGGCCGACACCGGATTCATCGTCATGTTGCCCCACAGCTTGTACCAGATGTCGCGCCGCACGTCGGTGGAGCGCTCGATCTGAAAGCCGGCCTGCTCGAGCGTGGCGCCGAGCTCGTTCACGCGGTCCGACTCGCCGCCGGCCGGCTCGCCGACGATGAGCTTGTCGCCCATCTTGTGCTCCACCAGCCCGGGCTCCGAGGTCCACGTGCTGGCGTGCACGACGCAGCCGATCACCTGCTCGAACGGGATCGCGTTCGACACCACGCCGCCGGGGTCGACGCTGGACAGCGGCGTTCCTTCGAGCGCCGGCACGCCGCGGCCGAACCACCACGGCACGCCGTTCATCGCCGGCAATACCAGCGTGTGCGGCTCCAGCAGCGGCCGGATGTGCGGCGCCACGTCGGGCAACGACTGGCCTTTGACCGCGATCACCACCAGGTCGTGCGCGCCGAGCTCGGCGCTGCGATCCGACGCGCGCGCCGGCGCGCCGCGCAACTTGCCGCCCTGGCGCAGGCGCCAGCCGTGCTTGCGCAGCGCGGCCAGCGTGGCGCCGCGCGCGAACGCGCTGACGTCATGGCCGCTGATCGCCAGCCTCGTGCCGATGAAGCCGCCGATCGCGCCGGCGCCGACCACACACACTTTCATGAAGCTGCCTCGAGGCTGGGCGTGATGCCCGAGGCAGTATGGCCCAAAGCGAACGCGACTAGCGTGCTGGCGCCGGCGCGAACATCTGCTCCATCTGGCGTCGCACCGTGTACGCACGCGACGATGTGTCCATCGCAACGTCAGCCCACGTCAGGCACTGGCCCTTGCGCACCGGGCGCAGCAGCTTCACGTTGTGCGCCAGCCCGAGCGGCAAGCCGCCCATCGCGGCGGACTTGGCTGCTGGCTGCAGCTTGCCCCACACGGTGTAGCCGCCCTCGCCATCGAGCACCTCGCCGGGCTGCAGGTCGCGCTTGGCGGTGGCCACCACGTCGGAGAACCAGCCGGTGGCCACGCCGGTGGGCTCGCCGCGCAGCGCCACGCTGGCCACCGACATCCCGACCTCGAGGCCGATCAGGTGCCAGCGCTTGTACAGCGTGAAGTAGCGGCCGCTCGGATCGGTGTGCGCCTTGTATTCCTCGAAGCAGTTCCTGATGTACTCGGTTTCGGCCTCGACCGTGACCCACACGCCCATGCGGATGTCGTACGGGATCGCGCGGCCGTCGGCCTCGAGCGAGCTGATCACCTCGACCATGCCCTTGCGCTCCAGCACGCCGCCAACGCTCCGCGGCCGCGTGACGAACGGAATGTCTTCCACGCTGGCCGGCGGAAACAGCAGGCCGTTGCTCGGCACGCCAAGGCCGGTGGCGTTGGCCACCGCGGTGCTTTCGATCGACGGCTTGGAACCGTCGAGAAAGCTGTTGAACATCTTGGGGTTCAGGCCGCCGCGTGCGGCTTGCTCCTGCGTCAGGCCCCAGTGGTTCCACACGGTGTCGGGCGTCGATTCGCTGTAGTGCGGCAGCCACTTGTGGCCGCGACCCGCCGCCACCACCGGAAAGCCACAGGTGCGTGCCCAGTCGACCAGGTCGCAGATCAGCGCCGGCTGGTCGCCGAACGCGAGCGAGTACACGACCCCGGCCTTCTCGGCCTCGCGCGCGAGCAGCGGGCCGCAGAAGGCGTCGGCCTCGACGGTCACGTTGACCACGTGCTTGTGCTGCGCGAACGCTTCGAGGCAGTGGTCGACCGCCGCGATCGGATGCCCGGTGCACTCGACGATCACGTCGATGGCGGGATGGCGCACCAGCGCACGCCAGTCGTCGCCGACGTGCGTGGTGCCCTCCTTCAAGGCGGAGTCGAGCGACGACACCTGCGTGCGCTCCGGCGCCCAGCCCACACGCGTGAGGTTGGCGCGCGCATGGGCGGGCGAGAGATCTGCGATGCCGGCCAGGTGCACGCCCGGCGTGCGCGGGATCTGCGCCAGGTACATCGAGCCGAACTTGCCGGCGCCGATCAGGCCCACGCGCACCGGCTTGCCTTGCGCGGCGCGTTGCTGCAATTGGGCATACAAGCTCATGGTGTGCCTCCGCGGTTTCAGGCGGCCTGCATCGATCGATCGATCGGCACGCTCGAGGTCTCGAGCGCGCTCGCCGGCATGCCGTCCTTCCACGGCAGCGCGACCGGGTAGTCCTTGAGCAGACAATCGTCGGGCAGCAGCTCGATCGGCGCGAAGTCGCGGTGCGCGATGTACTCCGGCCGCTTGAAGCGCCGGATGTGGTTGCTGACCGCGCACAGGCTCAGGTACACGCTGACGCGGTGCCACGGCGACAGGTTGCTGCCCGACGCGTGCACCAGGCAGCTGTGGAAAAGGATCATCGAGCCGGCAGGTCCCGTGGGGCTGACGATGCCGCCGTTCTTGCCGCCGGCTCGCTCCACGAGCTGCGTGATCAGCGCGCCGTCGATCGTCCACAGCGGGTAGCTGGTCGTCGTGGTGTCGTGTTGCGCGTCGATCACGCCGCGCTTGTGGCTGCCGGGGATGAACATCAGCGGCCCGTTGTACGCGTTGACGTCGTCGAGAAAGATCGCCACGTTCATCGCGCGCTCGGTCGGCATCAGGTCGTCGTTGCGCCAGGTGCCGTAGTCCTGGTGCCACTGCCACACGTCGCCGTCGAAGGCGGCCTTGCCGTTGATCTTGAACTGGTGCATGTAGACCGGCTCGCCGAACAGGTCCATCACCGGCTGCACCATGCGCGGATGGCGCGCCAGGGTGGCGAACGGCTTGCTGTAGAGGTGCGCCGCAAAGTTGGTGCGCACCGCGTCCTTGCCCTTCTCGCGCACGTTGTAGACCTCGCGGCGCGCATAGAGCGCGGGCACGGCATCGGTCAGCACCCGGGTCTCCTGCGGGCTGAACTGGCCGGGAAAGAACAGATAGCCGTCGCGGTCGAATTGCTCGAGCTGCTGCGGTGTCAGTCTCATCGTTGGGCTCCTTGAACCTGGGCTTCGTTCAACATCTGCGCGAGCTGGCCGGCAAGGTTCTCGCTGGCGCGCCGGCCGTGATCGGCCGCCAGGCGCTCGGCGCGCGCGCCGTCGCCCGCCGCGATCGCCGCCGCGATCGCCTCGTGTTCGTCCCACACCGTGGCGCGGCCCCTAGACTGCTGCAGCACCGCGCCCATCACGCGGCGCAGGTGGCGCCAGTGGTGGTGCGCGCTCTGCTCGATCCACGGGTTGCCCGATGCGGCATAGATCGCGTCGTGGAAGGCGAGGTCGGCATCGATCATCGCCTGCACGCTCTTGCCGCGCGCCGCCTTGCGGCCCTGCTCGATCAACGCCGGGTCCAGGCGCGCCCGCCGCGACGCCGCCAGGCGCACGGCCAGCACGTCGAGCGCCACGCGCACCTGGTACAGGTGCACCACGCTGTCGGCATCGAGCGGCGCCACCAGCACGCCGCGCCCCGGCGCGTCGAGCACGAAACGGTCCTGCTTGAGCAGGCGCAGCGCCTGCAGCACCGGCTGGCGCGAGACGGCGAGTTGCTCGGCCACCTCCTCCTGCGTGATGCGCGCACCGGGCGCGAGCGTGCCGTCGCAGATCGCATCAAGCAACGCGCGATAGACCCGGTCGACGAGATCGGGAGCGCTGTCAAGCTTGACGAGCTGGACGGTCATCGGCTGAACTCTGTATACAGAATACGAGCATCGCCGCGCGCCGTCAAACGGCGCGGCGTCAGCCCGCGGCGGACGCCACTTCGGCCCAGCGGCCGCTGGCGTGCGACGCCAGGCAGGCCTCGATGAAGGCCATGGTGTGCACGCCATCTTCGATGCGCGGATACGGCAGCGGCGCCAGGTCGTCGCCGAGCGCGCGCGCCATGCGCTCCTGCGCGATCTCGGCATAGATGTTGGCAAACGCCTCGCGCAGCCCCTCGGGATGGCCGCGCGGCGTGCGGCCGGCGGCGATGATCTCGGGCGGCAGGTAGGCATCGCCGCGCCCGATCGTGCGCACCGGCTCGCCGTGCAGCGCGAGCTTGAGGTAGCTCGCCTCGCGGTGCGACCAGTCGATGAGGCCCTTCTCGCCGTACACGCGCAGCCGGATGTCGTTCTCGCCGCCCGCTGCGGCCTGCGTCACGGTGAAGGTGCCGCGTGCGCCGCCTTCGAACTCCAGCAGCGCGGACACGTGGTCGGTCACGCGACGGCCGGGCACCAGGGCGCCGACATCGGCGGCCACGCGCGCAACGCGCTGATCGCTGACGAAACAGGCCAGGTGCTGCGCATGGCAGCCGATCGCGCTCATCACCAGCGCCAGCCCGCTGCGCTGCGGGTCGAGCAGCCAGCGCAGGCGGTTGTTCTGCGGCCCGTCCTCGACGCGCGTGGCGAGCGCGAACTGGATGTACTCCACCTGCACCAGCCGGATGGCACCGATGGTGTTGTGGCGCACCAGCTCGCGCGCATGGCGCGTCATCGGGTAGGCACTGTAGCCGTGCGCGATCGCGAACAGCCGCTGGTGGGACTTCACGCGCGCCGCGAGGTCTTGCGCCTGCGCCAGCGTGATCGTGATCGGCTTGTCGCAGATCACGTCGAGCCCGGCATCCAAAGCCGCGGCGGCATACGGATGGTGTGTGTCGTTGGGCGTCATGATCGCCACCGCGTCGATGCCGTCGGCGCGCTGTTTCTCCGCGCGCAGCATCTCGTCCACCGTGCCGTAGCAACGCGCCGCGTCGAGCCCGAAGCCGATGCCGGCCTCGCGCGACCTGGACGGGTCGCTCGAGAACACGCCGGCGGTGACGCGGAACCAGCCGTCCATCTCGGCGGCTCCGCGGTGCATCTGGCCGATCCACGAGCCCGGCCCGCCGCCAATGACGCCCAGCCGCAACGCACGTCCGAACCGTTGACGCAAGCTCATGGGTCTGACTCTCCTTGGCCGCGATGCTACTGGTGTCCGGCGCGGGCGGCACAATGTGCCGACAGGAGAGACACCCCGATGGCGATCTACAGCTTCGAGCGCTCCACCCCGGACGTTGCCGCCGATGCCTACGTGGCCGACAACGCCACCGTGCTCGGCCGCGTGACGCTCGGCCCCAAGGCCAGCGTGTGGTTCAGCGCCAGCGTGCGCGGCGACAACGACGCGATCGTGATCGGCGCCGGCAGCAACGTGCAGGACGGCGCGGTGCTGCACGTGGACCCGGGCTTCCCGATCAGGATCGGCGCGCACGTGTCGATCGGCCACCAGGCCATGCTGCACGGCTGCACCGTCGGTGACGGCGCGCTGATCGGCATCCAGGCGGTGGTGCTCAACGGCGCCGTGATCGGCGAGCAGTCGCTGGTGGGCGCCGGCGCGGTGGTCACCGAAGGCAAGCAGTTTCCGCCGCGCTCTCTGATCCTCGGCGCGCCGGCCAAGGTGGTGCGCGAGCTGACCGATGACGATCTGAAGATGATGGCCTCCGCCGCCGCGAGTTATGTCGAGCGCAGCGCGCGCTACCGGAGCTCACTGGTGCGCGTCGACAACATTCCGCCCGACCGGCCCTGAGCGCCGAAGCAAGCTCCCGGAGCCTAGAATCGCGCCCATGCGCCCTTCCGGCAACGCACTGTGCTACGGCGACCATCTGGCGCGCAGCGTGCGCGGCGTGCCGTGCGCGCCTCCGACGAATCGACGTTCAACGCGGTAGATCCCAACGTCGATCCACGGACCTGCAAACGGTCCCCGAAGGAGCAAGTCATGGCCGATCTGTTTCACAACCCCATGGGACTGATGGGGTTCGAGTTCGTCGAGTTCGCCTCGCCCACCCCCAACACGCTGGAGCCGCTGTTTCAGAAGCTCGGCTTCACGCAGGTGGCCCGGCACCGCAGCAAGGACGTGCTGCTGTACCGGCAAGGCGACATCAATTTCATCGTCAACCGCGAGCCGAAGAGCCTGGCCGGCTACTTTGCCGCCGAGCACGGGCCGAGCGCGTGCGCGCTGGCCTTTCGTGTCAAGGACTCGCACAAGGCCTACGCGCGCGCGCTCGAGCTCGGCGCCCAGCCGATCGAGATCCCCACCGGTCCGATGGAGCTGCGGCTGCCGGCGATCAAGGGCATCGGCGGCGCCCCGCTGTACCTGATCGACCGCTTCGAAGACGGCAAGAGCATCTACGACATCGACTTCGAGTGGATCGACGGCGTGCCGCGCCATCCGGTGGGGTACGGCCTGAAGATCGTCGACCACCTGACGCACAACGTCTACCGCGGCCGCATGGCGTTCTGGGCCGCGTACTACGAGAAGCTGTTCAACTTTCGCGAGATCCGCTACTTCGACATCCAGGGCGAGTACACCGGCCTCACCAGCAAGGCGATGACGGCACCCGACGGCAAGATCCGCATCCCGCTGAACGAGGAGTCGAGCAAGGGATCGGGGCAGATCGAAGAGTTCCTGATGAAGTTCAACGGCGAGGGCATCCAGCACGTGGCGCTGCTCACCGACGACATCTTCTCCACGATCGACCAGCTCTCGTTGGCCGGCATCCCGCTAATGACCGCACCCAACGACGTGTACTACGAGATGCTCGACGAGCGCCTGCCCGGCCACGGCCAGCCGGAGCACGAGTTGAAAACGCGCGGCATCCTGCTGGACGGCTCGGTCAAGGACGGCAAGCCGCGCCTGCTGCTGCAGATCTTCTCCGAGACGCTGCTAGGGCCGGTGTTCTTCGAGTTCATCCAGCGCAAGGGCGACGACGGCTTCGGCGAGGGCAACTTCAAGGCGCTGTTCGAGTCGATCGAGCGCGATCAGGTGCGGCGCGGCGTGATCGGCACGGCTTGACGCATCAACCGGCGGCGGGCCGCACGGTCCCGCGGCAGTCGCCAAACCCGATGCGCGCCGCGCCGTCGCGCTCGCCCCAGGCCTTCAAGACGATCGTGTCGCCGTCTTCGAGAAAGGCACGACGCTCGCCGTCGGCCAACTCGATCGGCCGCGCGCCGCCGTGGCTCAGCTCGAGCAGGCAGCCCTGCTCGCCCGGGCCGGGCCCGCTTTGTGTGCCCGTACCTAGCAGGTCGCCGGTGCACAGGCAACAGCCGCCCACGGTGTGGTGCGCCACCATCTGCGCCACCGACCAATGCGAATGCCGGAAGCTCGAGCGCGACAGCCGCGTGCCCGGGGCCCCGCTACGCGGCGTGTGCAGCCAGGCCTCGATCTGCAGATCGAAGCCCGCGTCGGCGCGCGGCGAGCGCAGGTAGGGCAACTCCGGCGCAGCGCCGGGTTCGCGCGGCAGCGCGCAACGAAACGGCTCCAGCGCCTCGAGCGTGACGACCCATGGCGAAACCGTGGTGAGAAAGTTCTTCGACAGGAAGGGTCCGAGCGGCATCGACTCCCAACCCTGCAGGTCGCGCGCGGACCAGTCGTTGAGCAGGCCCAGGCCGAACACGTGCTGCTCCGCGGCGTTCACCGCGATCGGCTGTCCGCGCACGCTGCCGGGTCCGATCCACACGGCGATCTCCAGCTCGTAGTCGAGCCGGCGGCTCGGGCCGAAGTGCGGCTCTTGAGCATCGGGCGCGCGCGCCTGGCCGCTCGGTCGGTGCACGGCGGCGCCGCTGACCTCGACGGTCGAGCTGCGACCGTGGTAGGCGATCGGCATCCACTTGAAGTTGGCCAGCGGCGGCGCGCCTGGCTGCAACACCGCACCCGCGTTGACCATGTGGTGCCACGAGGTCAGGAAGTCGGTGTAGTCGCCCACCCGCGCCGGCAGCCCATGCTCGGCAGCGAACATCGGCACCAGCGCATCACGCAGCCGCGACGCCTGCGGCGCGCCGGCGCGCAGCAGCCGCGACAGTTCGGCGCGCAATCGGTGCCAATGCACCGGCCCGAGCGCCATCAGCGCATCGAGCGTCGCCTCGCCTGCGGCCTGCGCAGCAGCCCGCGCGTCGGGTGCCCACACGTCGAGCAGCGCCGCCTGCGCCATGTCGACGATGCACTCGCCGATCGCCACGCCGCCGCGAAACGGCTCTTGCATGCCGCGCCGCCGAAACACGCCGTGCGGCAGGTTCTGGATCGGAAAGTCGTTGGCGGCGGCCTGGGCCGACTCGACCCAGCTGCGCAGCGCCGGGTCGTGCGTCGCATTCAAGTGCATCAAGTCTGCGCTCACGACTCCGGCGTGAAGCCGACCCGCTTGACCACCGGCGCCCAGGCCGCATGCTCGTCGTGCACCGCGCGTGCCAGCTCCGCCGGCGACGTGATCGCCACCTCGAGGCCGTAGGGCGCCAGCGAATCGGCCATCTCCGGCCCGCTCATCGCGGCACGGATCGCCGCCGCCGCGCGTTGCACCAGGTCAGGCGCCGTCTTGCCGGGCAGGAAGAAGCCGTACCACTCCACCTGCTCGAGCGCCTTGAAGCCCTGCTCGGTGAACGTGGGCACGTCCGGAAGGAAGCGTGACCGTTTCGGCCCCGACGTGGCGAGCACGCGCAGGCGTCCGGTCTTCACGTGCGGCAGGTAGTCGCCGATCGGCCCGCTGAACGAAGCCACCTGTCCGCCGAGCAGATCCTGCACGCCGGGCACCGTGCCGCGATACGGCACGTGATTCAGCGCGACGCCGCTCTCCTTGTCCAGCAGTGCGCCCACGTAGTGCGGTGGCGAGCCGGCGCCCGGCGAGCCGTACGAGGCCTTGCCCGGATTCGCCTTGGCCCAGGCCAGAAAGTCGGTCAAGGTCTTCACCGAATCGGGCACGCCCGGGCCGATGGCCAGGCCGAAAACCACGCTGGTCACGGCGCTCACCGGCGTGACATCGGCCAGACCGTAGGCGAGCTTGCTGTACAGGTGCGGGTACAGCGTGACCATCGCCGCCGGCGTCAGCAGCAGCGTGGTGCCGTCGGCGGGGCTGCGTTTCAGCTCCTCGACCGCGAGGCGGCCGCCCGCGCCCGGCTTGTTCTCCACCAGCATCACCTTGGCATACGTGCCGCGCAGCTTGTCGGCCACGCGGCGCGCCACCGCGTCGACCGTGCCGCCGGGCGGAAAGCCGGTGAGCATACGCGCCGTCTCCGGCGTCTGCGCGCCGGCCCACAAGGGCCATGCACCGAGCGCAGCGGCCGTCGAGAGGAGTTGTCGTCGTTGCAGCATCAAGGCGTCTCCGGGAGGGGTCGTGGTACGGGTTTGTACGTCTGTACAGTTTATTTGTACAACCGTACAAACCATGACATGGCCTCCCGCAGCACCACGCCCGCCGCACGGCCGGCGCGTTCGCCCGAGCCGGTGTCGCGCCGCGTGCCGGCACGCGCAGCCGCGGCCGTGCCCGGACCCAACCGGCGCCTGGAGATCCTGTTGGCAGCCGAGAAGCTGTTCGCCCAGCGCGGCTTCCACGCGGTGTCGATCCGCGACATCGCCGCCGAAGCCGGCGTGCCGCTGGCGCTGGTGGGCTATCACTACGGCGCCAAGCACGAGCTGTATCACGCCATCTTCGAATCGTGGCGTCCGTCGATCGAGCGCCGCCGCGCGCTGCTGACCCAGGCGATGGCCGAGCCCGCGGCGCCCGATGCGCTGGAGCGCGTGATCGAGGCCTTTGTCGGACCGCTGGTGGCCCTGCACGCCGACCCCGAAGGTCGCCACTTCGCGGCCATGGCGGCGCGCGACCTGGCCGCACCGACGCCCGAGTCCGAGCAGGCGCAGCGCGACAGCTTCGATCCGCTGGCGCATGCCTTCATCGATGCGCTGCAGCAGCTGTTTCCACGCCGCACGCGCGCCGAGGTCGCCGGCTGCTACCAGTTCATGCTCGGCGCGGCGCTGCACTTTCTGTCCGACGTGCGCATCGAACGGCTCTCGCGCGGCACGGCGCGTGCGGCCGATCCCGCGCGCCAGCCGGCGCTGGTGGCTTTTGTGGCCGCCGGCTTTCGCGCCGTGCTGCAATCGGCCGCAAACACCACTGGCAAGGCCCACCGATGACACGCCGCTTCGTCGACCTGTCGATCTTTCTGGAGAACGACGTGCTGAGCGATCCGCCGTCGTTCGCGCCCAAGATCGAGTACTTCACGCACGACAACACCGTCGAGCAGATCGCGTCGTTCTTTCCCGGCCTAAAACGCGAGGACCTGCCCGACGGCGAAGGCTGGGCGGTGGAGTTCGTGCGGCTGTCCACGCACAACGGCACGCACCTCGACGCGCCGTATCACTTCCACAGCACGATGGACGCGGCACTCGGCGACAAGAAGCCGTCGATCGCGATCCACGAGGTGCCGCTCGAGTGGTGCTTCCAGCCGGCGGTGAAACTCGACTTCCGCCACTTCGACGATGGCCATGTCGTCACGGCGGCTGACGTGCAGGCCGAGCTCGAGCGCATCGGCCACACGCTGCACCCGCTGGAGATCGTGGTGGTCAACACCCGCGCCGGCTCACGCTACGGCCAGCATGACTACGTGAGCGCCGGCTGCGGCATGGGCTACGAGGCGACGATGTTCCTGCTCGAGCGCGGCGTGCGCCTGACCGGCACCGACGCCTGGAGCTGGGATGCGCCGTTCGTGCACACCGCCAAGAAGTACGGCGCCAGCCGCGATGCGAGCCTGATCTGGGAAGGCCACAAGGCCGGGCGCGACATCGGCTACTGCCACCTCGAGAAGCTGCACAACCTCGAGGCGCTGCCGCCCGACGGTTTCTATATCAGCTGCTTCCCGCACAAGATCCGCGGGGCGTCGGCCGGCTGGACCCGCGCGGTGGCGATCTTCGACGAGGCGTTGCGTTAGGGCTTGACCTCAAGCCGACTTGAACTGGCACAGTGCAGCTCATGTCGGGACCCTGCGCAAAGAGAGACCTCGTATGAACGACCAGCCTCCGGCCGAGAGCGAACAAGCCAAGCTCTGGAACGGCCCCTCCGGGCAGGCCTGGATCGACCTGCAGGAGACGTTCGACCGCGCGCTGCAGCCGCTCGAAGACCTGCTGGTCGATGCGGTGGCCGCCCAGCCGGCCCACCAAGTGCTCGACGTCGGCTGCGGCACGGGCGCCACCACGCTCGCCATCGCGCGGCAGCTCGCATCCCGCGGGCGCTGCGTCGGCATCGACATTTCCAATCCGATGATCGCAGTCGCCCGCGCGCGCGCCGAGCGCGAAGGCTCGCGCGCACAGTTCGTCCGTGTGGACGTGCAGACGCACGCGTTCGAGCCGGCCGCGTTCGACAGCTTCGTCTCGCGCTTCGGCGTGATGTTCTTCGACGCACCGCTGCAGGCGTTTGCCAACCTGCGGCGCGCGGCCCGGGCCGATGCCGCGATGCACTTCGTCGCCTGGCGCAGCCCGGCGGAGAACCCGTTCATGACCACGGCCGAGCGCGCGGCGGCGCCGCTGCTGTCGGCGCTGCCCGTCCGCGCACCCGATGCGCCAGGGCAGTTTGCTTTCGCCGACCCCGAGCGGGTTCGGTCGATCCTGCAGGGCAGTGGATGGACGGACATTCACATCCAGCCGATCGACGTGACCTGCACGATGTCCGAGAGCGATCTGTCGCGTTACTACGCCCGGCTCGGACCGGTGGGGCGTGCGCTGCGCGATGTGGACGAGCCGACTCGCGCGCGCGTGCTCGCCACGCTGCACGAAGCCTTTGCGCCGTACGTGCACGGCGACGCCGTCCGCTTCGCGGCGGCCTGCTGGATGATCGGTGCGCGCGCGCCGCGCAAAGGCTGAAAGCACGCGGCCTCAGCGGCGCTCCGGCAACAAGGCGCCGAGGTAGCTGCGCACCGCCGGCACCTCGACCAGCGCCGGCAGCGTGTCGGCCTGCAACAGGCGGCTGACGCGCGCGTCGTCCTTCTGCACGAAGATGAAACGCTCGCAGGCCTGTTCGAGGATCTCGAGGTGCACGGGCTCGTTGGGATGCAGGCAAAGGAACACCAGCTTGCCCTCGTCGCGCAGGCGGCGGAAAAAGGCGAGCATGAAGCCGATGTAGCCGTCCTGCGTGTTGAACTGCGGCTCGTCGAACAGGTGCACGGCGGCCTGGGGCATGCGCGCCGCTTCGAGCATGAACGCCGGCCGCGTGCGACGGAAGCGCCTGAGCTGATAGGACTGGTGGTAGTGCAGCGCCAGCTGGCCGCGCTGCTCGTAGCGCACGCGATGGATGTCCTGGCCAGCCACCTGCACCCGCCCCTCGTTCGGCTGGTTGCCGCCGGTGATCAGCTCGAACAGGGTCGTCTTGCCGGAGCCGTTGGCGCCCATGACGCCGATCACGCCGGCACCGTCGACCTGGAAGTCGGCCTGCAGCTCGAACGTGGTGCGCGAGCGCGGCCAACCGCGACGGTAGCGTTTGACCAGGCCTTGCACCTGCAGCAGCGGCGGCTCCATGTCAGCTCCCGATTGCGCTTCGCGCGAACCGCAACAGGTTGGACAGCGAGCGAGCAAAGCCGCGGCCGGGTATGCGCCGGCGCTCGGCTGCGGCAGCCCCTCGCTGCGCGAGGGGTCCCCTGCGCTGCTCGATCGCATGGCCCGCGTCGAAACTCCCTCCGCTCACTTCGTTCGCTGTGGTCGAACAGTCGACGCGAGTCAGATGTTGAGGCGCGCACTGCGTGCGCGCGGCCATGCGCTCTGCGCTGCTCGGCGCCGCAGATGTCGCTGCCAGCGCACACCCGACCACGGCTTTGCCGATGCACCGAGGTATTTGTCGAGCAACACCACGAGCGGTGCTGCGCGGTGGGCGGTACCCGGGGTGGGCGACTTGTGGGGCGGCGAGAAGCGCAGCGACACAAGGGGAAGTCCGGGCCCGAAGGGACCGGACCGGCGAGAAGCCATGATGCAGCGGCGCGGGAGCGCCGCTTGCGAGCGGCATCGCAGCCGCCCTTGTGGCGCGAGCATCGCAGCGCAGTCGGCCCGCAGGGCCGACCGACCCAGTAGGAGCCCACCCCGGGTACCGCCCGCCGCGCCGCGCCGCATGCTGAACGGACCGCTCGAGTTTCACTTCAAATCCCCAACCAGCGACGCCGCAGCGCGGCGTCGCTGCGCAGCGCCTGCGCAGGACACTCGTGCACGACGCGGCCGCCTTGCATCACGCTCACGCGGTCGGCCACGCCGAGCGCGCAGGCCACGTTCTGCTCCACCAGCAGCACGGCCACGCCCTCGCCGCGCAAGCGCTGCACCGCGTGCATCACGTCCTGCACCACCTTCGGCGCAAGCCCCTGGCTGGGCTCGTCGAGCAGCACCAGACCGGGCGCGCCCATCAGCACGCGCGCGATCGCCACCATCTGCATCTCGCCGCCGGACAGGTTCTCGCACTCGCGCGGCAGCAGGTATTCCAGCGCGGAGAACAGCGCAAAGCACTCGCCGAGCGACCAGGCCCGGAAGCGCGTCTTCTTGCGCGCGATCTCGAGGTTACGCAACACCGTCAGCGTGGGGAAGATGCGTCGGTCGTCCGGCACCCAGCCCACCCCGTGCGCGGCGATGCGATGCGTGGGCTCGTGCGTGATCGCGCGCCCGTCGAAGGTGATCGCGCCGCGGCGTGCCGGCGTGAGGCCCAGGATCGAGCGCAGCGTGGTGGTCTTGCCGGCGCCGTTGGGGCCCAGCAGCGCCAGCACCTCGCCGGGCCGCACCTGCAGCGAAGGGCCGAACAACACCTGCGTCTCGCCGTAGAAGGTGTGGATGCCGTCCACCGACAGCAGCGGGGCTGTGCTCATAAGCGCACCCCTGGCGCTGCGCGCCTCCCCGCCGAGCGGGGGCTGAGCCCCTTCGGGCGGCCGGGCGGGGCTCATGCAGCAAGGCTCCCCAGGCTGGAGCGCTGCACCCACGGATTGGCGCGCAAGGCCTGCGGCGTGCCTTCGGCGATCACCTGGCCCCAGTGGATCACCGAGATGCGATCGGCCAGGCCGAACAGGAAGCGCATGTCGTGCTCGATGATCACGATCGTCAGATCCCTCTTGAGCATGGCCACCAGTTCGGTCAGCCGCGCCGTGCCCTCGATGCCCAGCCCGGCGGTCGGCTCGTCGAGAAACAGCATCTTGGGCCGGGCCGCCAGCGCCACGCCGATCTCGAGCGCGCGCCGCTCGCCATAGGAAAGGCTGCGCGAAGCAATGTGCTCCTTGCCGGAAAGGCCGACGCGGCGCAGGATCTCGGCCGCCTCGTCGTAGGCGCTGCGCTGGCGGGCGAGGTCACGCCGCATCGACCAGCCGATGGCACGCACCGCGGGCAGCGCGATCACCACGTTGTCGATCGCCGCATACTCGTCGAACAGATTCATCGACTGGAACGAGCGTGAGAGGCCGCGGCATGCCACCTCGCGCGGCGACCAGCCGGTGATGTCCTGCCCGTCGAAGGTGACGCGGCCCCGATCGGGCCGGTGCAGGCCGGTCAGCACGTTGAAGCAGGTGGTCTTGCCGGCACCGTTGGGTCCCATGATGCCGCGCAGCTCGCCGCGCTCCACGCGCAGCGAGACGTCCTGCAGCACCACCTGGTGGCCGAAGCGCTTGTGCAGATGATGGGCCTCGAACAGCGCCACGCGTCAGGCCCCCCCGTCGTTGGCCAGGTGCACCGGCGCCAGCGCCGGCGCGCGACGCCGCCGGCGCCATGACTGCCATGCGCCGGCAATGCCTTCGGGCTTGAACAGCACCATCGCCATGAACAACAGCCCGTACCACAGCAGCCAGGCCTCGGTGTAGGCACCGAGCAGGTCGCGTGCGAGGATGAACACCGCCGCACCGATCACCGGCCCCCAGAAGCTGACCAGCCCGCCGCCGATCAGCACCATCATCACGACGAAGCCGGAGTTGTGCAGGCTCATGACGTTGGGGTAGGCCGAGTTCTGTGCCATCGCGAACAGCGCGCCGGCCAGGCCCGACAGCGCGGCCGACAGCACGAAAGCCGACCACTTGTAGAGCCACACCGGATAGCCCACGAACGCGGCGCGCATCTCGTTTTGCTTGATGGCGCGCAGCACCCGTCCCCATGGCGAGTGCACCAGGCGCCAAAGGCCCACGAGCACGAGCGCGAACACGGCCAGCACGAAGCCGTAGAACGCCTCGTTCGACGCCAGCGACCACTCCCGGCCGGCCAGCCGCAACGGCGGGCGCGCGATCTTCAGCAAGCCGTCCTCGCCGCCGGTGACCGAGTGCCACTTGATGGCGACGAACCACATCACCTGCCCGAACGCGATCGTCAGCAGCGCGTAGTAGATGCCGCGCCGGTGCGAGATGAACAGCGCCACCGCGGCACCGACCAGCGCGGCACACAGCACCGCGCCGCCGAGACCGCCCCACAGCTCGGCCCCCGCGCGCTGCTGCAGCAGGCCGAACGCATAGGCACCGACGCCGAAGTACGCGCCGTGCCCGAACGACGGCATGCCGCCGTGGCCGAGCAGCAGGTTGTGCGCCAGCGCAAAGATCATCCAGATCACGATCTCCAGCGCCAGGTACTGGTACAGGCCCACCGCCTGCAACCACAGCGGCGCGCTGGCCAGGACGGCCAGCGTGCCGACCATCGGGGCGGTGACGAGGGGTGCGATCGGTGGGCAATACGCCATGGGGAGAGCCGGCCGTTCGACCGCAATGAGAATGTCTATTCTCGTATTGTCAATGTCAAGCACGTTTGTTCTAATGCAGCAGCGATGAAGACCCCCGCGACGTTTCACGAGTTCACCGACGCCGTCAGCGCGGCGTTGCCGCGGCTGTCGCCGCAACAGCGGGTGATCGCGCAGCACGTGCTCGAACACCCCGATGACTTCGCGCTCGGCACCGCGGCCACCGTGGCCGAGGCGGCCGGCGTGCAGCCCTCGGCGCTGGTGCGCTTTGCCAACGCGATGCACTTCTCCGGTTTCTCCGAGCTGCAGCAGCTGTTCCGCCACCGGCTGCTGGAGCAGGCCGGCACCTACCGCCAGCGCATCAGCGCCATGAAGTCCAACGGCGCGCGGCGCGAGGGGCAGGCGGCGGCGCTGCACGGCTTTGTCGAACAAGGCATCGCGGAGCTGCAGCGGCTCGAGAGCTCGCTGGCCGACGCGTCCTTGCGCCAGGCCGCGCGCCTGTTGTGCGATGCCGAGCGTGTGCACGTGCTGGCGCAGCGGCGTGCGTTTCCGGTGGCGGCCTACCTGGCCTATGCGCTCGGGCAGCTCGACTTGCGCGTGCAGTTGCACGACGGCGTGGGCGGCATGCTCGGCGAGTCGGTCCGGCAGATCCAGCGCGGCGAGGTGCTGCTGGTCACCAGCTTCAAGAACTATTCGCCCGAGGTGGTCGATGCCGCCGAGTCGGTGCACGCGCGCGGCGTGCCGGTCATCGCGATCACCGACCACACGCTGTCGCCGCTGAAGCCGGCCGCCAGCGCGCTGCTGCTCACCGGCTCGGGCACGCCGGCCCAGGTGCGCTCGCTGGTGGCGCCGATGTGCCTGGCCCAGGCGCTGGTGGTGTGCACCGGGCAGGCCCTGGTCGAGCCGAGGCACGCGCGCGGGAGGCGGCGGTGACCGGCCCGACCGACAAGCGGCCCGAGACGCGCGCGGGCATCGACCTCGACGTGGTCTGCATCGGCCGCGCCGCGGTCGATCTCTACGGCGAGCAGATCGGCGGCCGACTCGAAGACATGCGCAGCTTCGCCAAGTACGTGGGCGGCTCGCCCACCAACACCGCCATCGGCGCGGCGCGCCTGGGACTTGCGGCCGGGCTGATCAGCCGCGTGGGCGACGAGCACAACGGCCGCTTCGTGCGCGAGACGCTGCAGGCCGAAGGCGTCGACGTCAGCTGCCTGCGCACCGACCCCACGCGGCTGACCGCGCTGGTCTTTCTCGGCATCCGCGACCCCGACACCTTCCCGCTCATCTTCTACCGCGAGCGTTGCGCCGACATGGGGCTCACCGTCGACGACATCGACGCCGCCTACCTGGCGCGCGCGCGTGCGGTGGTGATCAGCGGCACGCACCTGTCGCATCCCGACACGCGCGCGGCGTGCATCAAGGCGATGCAGCTCGCGCGCAGCCTCGGGCGGCGCGTGGCGCTCGACATCGACTACCGGCCGGTGCTGTGGGGCCTGACGTCGCCCGGGCTCGGCGAGCAGCGCTTCGTGTCGTCGGCGCGCGTGACCGAGCAGCTGCAGGCGGTGCTGGCCGACTGCGACCTCGTCGTCGGCACCGAAGAGGAGATCCACATCGCCGGCGGCAGCACCGACAGCCGCTCGGCGCTGCAGTCGATCCGTGACGTGAGCCCTGCGCTGATCGTGATGAAGCGCGGCCCGATGGGTTGTGTGGCGTTCCAGGGCCCGATTCCCGCGGACATCGAGCACGGCGAGAAGGGACCCGGCTTTCCGGTCGAGGTGTTCAACGTGCTCGGCGCCGGCGATGCGTTCATGGCCGGGCTGCTGCGCGGCTGGGTGCGCGACGAACCGCTGGCGCAGGCGCTGCGTTATGCCAACGCGTGCGGCGCCATCGTCGTGTCGCGCCACGGGTGCGCACCGGCGATGCCCAGCTGGCCCGAGCTGCAGTTGTTCTTCGCGCGCAAGCAGGCGATCCGCCGCCTGCGCGAGGACGACGAGCTCGAGCACGTGCACCGCGCCACGACCCGCCGGCCGACACCCGATGCGCTCGCCGTGCTGGCGTTCGACCACCGCAGCCAGCTCGAAGAGTGTGCCGGGCGGCATGGTGCCGACTTGGCGCGCATCGCGCACTTCAAGTCGCTGGTGGCGCGCGCGGCCGAAGACGGCTATGCGGCCGAACGCGCGCGGCACGGCAGCGCGCCCGCGTTTCCGGCGCCCGGCATGATCGTCGACGCGCGTTACGGCACGCCGATCCTGCATCGTCTGGCCGGCCGCGGCCTGTGGCTGGCGCGGCCGGTGGAAGCGCCGGGTTCGAGGCCCCTGTCGTTCGAGGCCGGCGGCAACGTCGGGCTCGACCTCACCGATTGGCCGAGCGAGCAGGTCGTCAAGTGCCTGGTCTTTCACCACCCCGACGACGACCCGGGCCTCGCGACGTTGCAGCTCGAGCGCGTGCAGACCTTGTATCGCGCCTGTCGTCGCACCGGTCATGAGTTGCTGCTCGAGGTGATCGCGCCGCGCGAGATGGCGCAAGACGAACAAACGGTGGTGCGCGCGGTGGCGCAGCTTTATGCCACGGGCGTGAAGCCCGAATGGTGGAAGCTGCCGCCGCTGAGCGCGGCGGCCTGGGATGCGCTGGCGCCATGCATCGCCGCGCACGATCCGTGGTGCCGCGGCGTGCTGCTGCTGGGGCTGGAAGCCAGCGAAGAAGAACTGTCGGACGCCTTCGGCACGGCGGCGCGGCAGCCGATCTGCAAGGGTTTCGCGGTGGGTCGCACGCTGTTCTCCGCCGCGGCCGAGGCCTGGTTCGAAGGCCGCCTTGACGACGCCGGCGTCGTCGCCAGCGTGGCGGCGCGTTACCAGCGCTTGATCCGCATGTGGCAGCAGGCGCGTGCGCTGCGGCCCGACAGAAGGACGGTGCCATGACCGACCGCGCGCCCGTCGGGCCGACGGCACGCGCACACACCCAGCGGCGCCTTGGCCGCGACCACAGGAGACAACCATGAACGACGATCCGACCCCATCCGACGTGCAACCGCAACGCCGTCGATTCGTGAGCGCGATGGCCGCGGCCCTCGCGGGCGGTGGCAGCTTCTTCGGCCCCTGGGCGCACACGCGCGTGTGGTCGCAGACCGCCGCGCCGAAGCCGCTCGTGATCGGGCTGACGATGGACGCCAGCGGCCAGTACGCCGCCAGCGGCGGCGAGGAGCGCCTGGGCGCGATGATGGCCATCAAGGAGTTCAACGACAAAGGCGGTGTGCTCGGTCGTCCGATCGAGGCGATCCACATGGACACCGAGACCACGCCAGCCACCGGCTCGCGCGTGGCCGAGCGCATGATCAGCCGCAACGAGGCGGCGTTCCTGATCGGCGCGGTGCATTCCGGCGTAGCCAATGCGATCTCGCAGGTGGCGCAGAAGTACGGCTGCATCTTCCTCAACACCAACTCGAGCTCGCCCACCGAGAGCGGCAAGGATTGCCACCGCACCAAGTTCGTGTGGGACGGCAACGGCAGCAACTTCGCGCAGGCCACCGTGCGCAACGCCGTCCGCGCCGCCGGCAAGGACTGGGTGCTGCTGACCAACGACTACGTCTGGGGCCACAACACATCCAAGGCCACGCGCGCCATCCTCGAGGCCAACGGCGGCAAGGTGATGGACGAGCTGCTGGTGCCGCAGAACACGCGCGACTTCTCCGCCTACCTGCTGAAGCTGCAGCAGATCAAGCCGCAGGCCGTGGCCACCGCGATCGGCGGCGACGACATCAAGGCGCTGCGCCAGCAGGTGGTGCAGCTCGGCCTGCACAAGCGCGCGGCATGGATCAACAACCAGCAGGACTGGCCCGACGTCTACGGCCTGGGCGCCGAGCAGATCTTCGGCGTGTTCGGCACCACCTGGTACTACCGGCTCGACCTGCCCGGGGTGAAGGAGTTCGTGGCCGCGTACCAGAAGCAGTTCCCGGGCATGGCGATCGCGGTGCCGGGCAACGTGTTCCACAACGGCTACATGGCCACGCGCGAGCTGCTGCGCTGCGTGCAGGAGGCCGGTACGACCAACAACCTGGCGGTGATCAAGAAGCTCGAGGGCCGCAAGATGAGCGCACGCGACCGGCTGCAGCACTTTGACGCCTGGATCGATCCGGCGACGCACCAGTGCCAGCAGACCATCTACATGGCCACCTACAACGACACGCCGGCGGAGAAGACCGACATCTTCAAGATCCTGACGCAGAGCGATCCGAAAGACGTGGCCGATCCCGACGCGCCGAAGACCTGCAAGCTCGAGAGCTACGAGAGCACGCCGAGCTACGAGCGTTGACTTCGACGCTCCTGCTTGACAAGAGGCTCCCTGTGTCCTCGAGGCTCCCGCGGGCCGAGCGCCGGGCCGCTCCCAAGCCGGCCGCTCGCTGGCGTGAGCCGTCCACTGGACGGCTCACGTCGACGCTCGCCCCCTCGGGGGATCGCTTGATGTACCTGTCGGGCGAGGGGCTGTCATGACGCTGCTGCCGCACCTGTTCAACGGGCTCACGCTCGGGCTGCTGTTCGCGCTGGTGGCGCTCGGCTTCATGCTGATCGTCGGCGTGATGGAGACCATCAACCTGGCGCACGGATCGCTGTTCGCGCTCGGCATGTACGCGGCGCTGGCGGTGATCGCGCCGCGCCTGGGTTGGCTGCCCGAGTGGCAGGCGGCTTACCTGTCGCTGCCGGCCGGCACGCGCTACGCGATCGCGCTGTTCGTCGCGCCGATCCTGGTGGGCCTGTTCGGGCTGCTGCTGGAGCTGTGCCTGCGCCGCACCTACGGGCGCGATCCGTTGTACGGCCTGCTGCTCACCTTTGGCGCGGCGCTGGTGATCGAGGAGGCGATCCGGCTGGTCTGGGGCTCCACCGAGAAGCAGCTGCCGCTGCCCGAGGCGTTGTCCGGTGCGCTGCTGGTGGGCGACCTGATCTACTCGCGCTACCGTCTGTTCGCCTGCGGCTTCTCGATCGTGGCCATCGTCGCGCTGTGGCTGTTCCTGGAGAAGACGCCGTACGGCGCCATCATCAAGGCCGGTGCGCACGACAGCGAGATGGTGCGGGCGCTGGGCATCAACCTCGCGCGGCTGCGCGCGGCCGTGTTCGCGCTCGGCGTTGCGCTCGCCGCGCTGGCCGGCGTGGTGATGGCGCCCATCTGGGGCATCCGGCCGCAGGTCGGCGTCGACGCGGTGGTGCCGGCGTTTCTCGTCATCGTGCTGGGCGGCGTCGGCTCGTTGTGGGGCGCGGTGTCGGCCGGGCTGCTGGTGGGCATGGTGGTCGGCCTGTCGGGCGCGTTTGCCTCGGAGTGGTCGATGCTGTCGATGTACCTGCTGTTCATCGCCGTGGTCACCTTCCGCGCACGCGGCCTGTTCGGCCGCAAGAGCGTGCTGGACAACTGATGCAGACGCTGCAAGACCGGGTGGCGATCGTCACCGGCGCCGGCGGCACGATGGGTGCCGCGGTGGTCGACGCCCTGGTCGCGCAGGGCTGCCGCGTCGCGATGGTCGACCTGCGGCGCGAGTCGATGCAGCCGGCCGAACAACGGCACGGCGCGCGCGTGCTGGCGCTGGCATGCGACATCCGCGATCCCGATGCCGTCGACGCCACGCACGGCGGCATCGTCGAACGCTGGGCGCCGGCGGCCATCCTGGTCAACAACGCCGGCGTGCTGACCAACGCCAAGATCGAAGCCACCACGCCGCAGAGCTGGCGCGACGTGATGGCGGTCAACGCCGATGCGCCGATGTTCTGGGCGCGCTGCGTCGTGCCTGGCATGAAGGCCGCGCGTTGGGGCCGCATCATCAACGTGGGTTCGCTGGCCGCCAAGACCGGCGGGCTCACCGCCGGCACCGCCTATGCCGTGTCCAAGGGCGCGATCGCCGCGCTCACGCTGTCGCTGGCGCGCGAGCTGGCGCCGCACGGCGTGACGGCCAACGCGATCGCGCCGGCCTACGTGCGCACGCCGATGGTCACGCAGGCGCTCACCGAGGCGCAACGCCAGGCCCTGCTGCAGCAGATTCCGGTGGGCCGTTTCTGCGAGCCCGAGGAGTTCGCGCACGTGGTGGCGTTTCTGGCCTCGCCGCTGTCCGGATTCATCACCGGTGAGATCATCGACCTCAACGGTGGCCTGCACATGGATTGACGTCGATGGCGAAACCGAGTCCCCTGTCGTTCTCGCTCGCCGGCCGTGTCGCTTTCGTGCCCGGCGGCTACGGCGACATCGGCCGTGCGGTGGCGTGGCAGCTCGCGAGCGCCGGCGCGTCGGTGGTCGTGGCCGGGCGCAACGGGAGCCAAGCCGAGCAGCTCGCCGCGGAACTGGCACGCGCCGGCTTCCCCGCGCTCGGTCTTGCGCTCGACGTGAAGGACACGGCGCAGATCCGTGCCTGCACCGAGCGCGTGGCCCAGCACTTCGGCGCGCTCGACCTGCTGGTCAACTGTGTCGGCATGCAGCGTGAAGAGCGGCTCGCCGACGTGACCGAGTCGGCGTTCGACGAGATCGTGCAGGTCAATCTGCGCGCGGCGATGTTCCTGTCGCAGGCAGCGGCACGCTGGCAAGTGGCCGCGGTGGCCACCGGCCGGGCGCCGGGGCGGCAGGTCCACGTGCTGTCGGTGCGCGCGCAGCTCGGCATGCGCGACCGCGGCTACTCGGCCTACTGCGCGACCAAGGGCGGCCTGGTGATGCTGATCAAGCAGCACGCGGTCGAGCTGTGCAACCACGGCATCACGGTCAACGGCGTGGCGCCCACGGTGGTGCGCGGCGCGATGGGCGCGCATTGGCTGGCCGACCCGCAGGTGCGCGAGCGGCTGCTGCAGCGAATCCCGCTCGGGCGCGTGGCCGAGCCGCACGACGTGGCCGGACCGGTGCACTTCCTGTGCAGCGACGCGGCGGCTTTCATCACCGGCCAGGTCGTAACCGTCGACGGCGGCATCACCGCGACGCAGTGACGTCAGCAACAGGCGCCGGTCAAGCCCGGCTCATCAGCGGATTGACAGCCTGCAACGGCGCAAAGCGCGCGAAGTCGCGATCCGCAGTCCACAGCGTGGCCACGCCGTGCTGCAAGCACAATGCCGCGATGCGGGCATCGTGCACCAGCGGTCCCTGAACCCGCGCGGCGGACAGCAGGGGCCTGAGCGCAGGCCAATGTGCCGCTGATTCGGCCAGCAGAACCAACGAAGGGCTCTCCAGCCAGGCCTCGATCTGGTTGATCGCGCGCGTGGGCGGCGTGGGCGGCGCATAGATGCGCCGATGCGTGACGATGGCGTAGAACTCGTGCAGGCAGGGCCAGGGAATGGCCCAGGCGGCCGTGGATTCGGCCAGCGCAGTGATGCACGCCAGCGCCTCGGCATGAAACTCGGCGTCGACCCGATGGGCGTAGACAAGCAGGTTCGTGTCGACGGCGATCACGAGCCACGACCTTCGTAGGCCAGCTCGCGCAGACGCTCGAAGTCACCGGCAATGCCGGGCTGCAACCCCCGGCCCTTGAATGCAGCCTTTCTCAGTTTGAAGCCCGGCTTCGCCCGCTTGCGCTCGTCGAGCACACGCCGCAAGCCCTGCTCGACCAACGCGCGCACGGTCACGCCTTCGCGCGCCGCGACGCGCTTGGCGTCTTGCAGCAGCGCATCGGCAATGTCGATCGTGGTCTTCATATGGCCACCCATATCGCTCGATATGGCTGGCAGCGTAGCACAGGCCGGCACCCTTGGGTGTACGCGGAGCCGGCGCCGCGGGCTCACGGCAAGCCCAGCTTGGCAATCAGCGCCTTGTAGCGCGCATCGTCGCGCAGGCCGCGCAGGAAGCGGTCGGACTTCAGCAGATCGCAGCCGTGCTGGCGTTCGCTGCCGCCGCACGCCTTGTGCAGCCACTCGAAAGCCGCCGCCTTCTGGCCGCGCGCCGCGTGCAGGCGGGCGATCCAGTAGGCATTGCTGTCGGGCGCGGCCTTCAGATCGGCCAGTGCCGCGTCCGACGCGTCGCGCTGGCCGCGCAGGAACTGCGCGAGCGACAGCGCCCACAGCCGGTAGCCCTTGTGGCGCTCCTGCGCAATGACGGCCAGCGCCTCGTCGCCGCGGTTCAGCAGCGCGAGGTTCACGCCGATCAGCGCGTGGGTGCCAATGGCGTGCGGGTTCATCTGCAGCTCGCGCTGCAGCAGCGCCAGCGAGTCGTCGAAGCGGTCGGCTTCGAGCAGATAGGCCGCCAGCGTGCCGATCGCCGCGGCATTCAGCGGATCGCGCTCGACGATTCCGCGCTGGATCTGGATCGCCTCGTCGAGCCGGCCGGTCACGCTGGCGAAGGTGGCCTCGCACTCGGGCAGCAGCAACGCATCGCGCGGGTCAATGGCGCGCATGCGGTCGAGCTCGGCACGGGCGCCGGACCACTGGCCCTCCACGCGCACCAGGTAGCGAAAGCGCACCGCGAGCGCCGCCATCGCGTTGGGATCGATGCGCAGGGCCGCGTCGATCGCCTCGCGCACGCGCACATGGGCCTCGCGCTTCGGCGCCCAGCCCAGCTCGGCCTGCCGCAGGTGCAGCGCGGCCAGCCGTGCCCACGGCAGCGCATAACCGGGGTCGAGCTCGATCGCCTGTTTGAACGCCAGCTCGGCGCGCTGCGCGTCACGCTCGAACGGGCCGTGCATGTAGACGTCGCCTTGCAGCACCAGGTTGTAGGCCTCGATGTCGGGCACGCGCACGCCGCGGTGCGTGGGCCGGTCGGTCAACACGGCCTCCAGCGCCGTGGCCACCGACGCGGCGATGTCGTCCTGCACCTTGAACACATCGGCCAGGTCGCGCTCGTAGGTCTGCGACCACAGCGGTTGCGCATCGGCGGCACGCACCAGCCGCGCGCTCACGCGCAGCACCTCGCCGCTCTTGCGCACGCTGCCCGACAGCACGTGCGCCACGCCGAGCCTGGCGGCCACGCTGCGCACGTCGTCGCCCTGGCCCTTGAATACAAACGCCGACGTGCGCGCGATCACGCGCAGGTTGCGGCTGTGCGCCAGGCGGTCGATCAGCTCCTCGGCCAGGCCGTCGGAAAAGTGCTGCTGATCGCGCTGCTCGCTCAAGTCGGCGAACGGCAGCACGGCGATCGACTTGTCCTGCGGCAGCGGCGGCAGCGCGGCTGCCGCGACCGGTGCCGCCGCATCAACCGCCGGTGCGCGCTGCCACAACGCCCAAGCGGCAGCGGCAAGCACCACCACCAAGGCGGCGGCTTGCGCCGCAGCGAGGCGATGGCGCGCGAAGAACCGTCCGGCGCGGTACCCGAGCGACCCGGGCCGTGCCTGCACCGGTCGACGGGTCAGGTGCCGGCGCAGGTCGAGCGCCATCGCGCCGGCGCTGTCGTAACGATCGGCCGGCGCGGGCGACAGGGCCTTGCGCACGATCGCATCGAGATCGCCCTTCACCTGGCGCGCCACCTCGTGCACCGCGCCGTTGCGCGCGTCGGCGGCCGCCGCGTCGAGCCGCGCGCTCGGCGGTGCGCCATCGTCGCGCGGCTGCTGGCCGCACAGCAGCTCATGCAGCACGACGCCGAGCGAATAGACGTCGCTCGACGCATCGATCGGATCGCCCTTCACCTGCTCCGGGCTGGCATAACCCGGCGTCAGCGCGCGGCCGAAGCGCTGCGTCAGGTCGGCCTCGGGCGGACGGTGAAGCAGCCGCGCGATGCCGAAGTCGAGCAGCTTGGTCTGGCCGGCGTCGGTCACCAGCACGTTGCGCGGCTTGATGTCCCGGTGCAGCACGCCGCGCTCGTGCGCGTACTGCACCGCCTGCAGCACCTGCAGGAAGAGCTCCACGCGCGCGCGGATGCCGAGCCGCCGCTGGTCGGCCCATTGCAGCAGGCTCTGCCCCTGCACGTACTCGAGCGCGAGGTAGGGCCGCCCGTCGGCGCCGACACCGGCATCGTAGAAGTGCGCAATGTGCGGATGCTCGAGCCCGGCGAGGATGTCGCGCTCGAGCGCAAAACGTTCGGCCAGGTCGTCGCGCCATTCCAGGCGCGACGGCGTCTTGAGCGCCACGTCGCGCTTGAACGCGCCGTCGGCACGCCGCGCCAGCCACACCTCGGCCATGCCGCCGGCACCGAGCGGCCGCAGCAGCTGATACGGCCCCACGTGATCGCCATCGCGCAGGCCGCTGGCGCCGAGCGCGTCGAGCTGCACCGGCTTGGACAGCCATGCGTCGATCGCGGCGCCGCCGTCGTCGGGAAGCAGCGAACGACGCAGCGCCGTCTCCAGGTCGTGGTGCTCGGGCGGCAGGTCGCGCAGCCACTGCTCGCGCTGCTCGAGGTCGGCATCGATCACCTCGTTGAGCAAGGTGCTGAGGCGCGAGAGCTGTTCGGTCGAGAGGCTCATCTTTTCAGTGGCCCACAGCTGTTCGACGCCACGCTTTTTGGACTGTCGCCATTGAGCGAGCAAAGCCGCGGCCGGGTATGCGCCGGCGCTCGGCTGCGGCGGCCGGCCTGCGGCCGACTCCCCTGCGTGCCCTTGCGCTTGCAAGCGCATGGGCGTTCGCCAGGCGTGGGACAGTCCGCAGGGACTGTCCCACGTCCGGGCTCACTCCCTCGATCGCATGGCCCGCGTCGAAACTCCCGCCGCTCACTGCGTTCGCTATGGTCGAACAGTCGACGCGAGTCAGAGGTTGAAGCGCGCGCTGCGCGCGCGCGGCCATGCGCTCTGCGGTCCTCGGCGCCGCAGATGTCGCTGCCGGCGCACACCCGACCACGGCTTTGCCGCACCACCGAGGTTTTCGTCGAGGAGCACCACGAGTGTCTCTGCGCGGTGGGCGGTACCCGGGGTGGGCGACTTGTGGGGCGGCGAGGAGCGCAGTGGAGAGAGGGGGAGTCCGGCGCCGCAGGCGACGGACCGGCGAGAAGCCATGAGGCAGCGACCCGTGCAGGGCCGCTTGCGAGCGGCATCGCAGCCGCCCTTGTGATGGGAGCACCGCAGCGCAGCCGGCCCGGGCCGACCGACCCAGTGGGAGCCCACCCCGGGTACCGCCCGCCGCGCCGCGCCACACCCCGAAGTGACCGCTCGACATTCATCTCAGTTCTCGCCCAGGAGAGCGCGCAGCAGCATCCTCGCCTTCTCCCAATCGCGCTGCACGGTGCGCTCGGTCACGTCCAGCGTCTCGGCGATCTCCTTGTCGCTGTAGCCGCCGAGGTAGCGCATCTCCACCATCTGCGCGGCGCGCGCATCGGCCTGCTCCAGCTGCTGCAGCGCCTCGTGCACCTGCATGATGTGCTCGTCCTGCTGCAGCAGCGCTGCGGCCGGCTCGTCGGCCAGCGTGACTGGGCGCGCGTCGCCGCCCCGGCGTTCGGCCAGGCGTGCCCGCGCGCTGTCGACGATCACCGAGCGCATCACGCGCGATGCGTAGCCGAAGAAAGCGCGCCGGTCGTCGAAAGAGAGCTCGCCGGTCTGCACCAGGCGCAGGTACGACTCGTGCACCAGCGCGGTGGTGTCGAGCACGGTGTTGCGGCCGCCGCCGTACAGGCGCGCGTGCGCCAGGCGCCGCAGCTCGGGGTAGACCGCGGCGAACAGCGCGTCGCGCGCCGCGCGGTCGCCCGCCGTGACGCGCGCCAGCAGCACGGTGACGCGCTCGCTCACGACCACGCCGCACTCCTTGTCATCGGGTCGATTGTGCGGCCGCCCGATGTCAGGTTCTGCGGCCGTCTTGCGTTTTCACCCCTAAGTCGATCAGAGGACATCTGCCATGAAGCTGCTCGCCAAGTTCAACCTCGTGCTGTTCATCCTGTTCGCGCTCGGCACCGCGGCCACTGCGCTGGTGTCGCGCGACCTGCTGCAGCGCAATGCGCGCGAGGAGATCCGCGAGAACGCCAAGCTGCTGATCGAAAGCGCACTGGCGGTGCGCACCTACACCAGCCGGAACATCGCACCACTGCTCGAAACGCAGATCAAGTACGAGTTCCGCCCCGAGATGGTGTCGGCGTATTCGGCCATCGAGATGCTCAAGCACCTGCGCGAGGCCAACCCGGACTACAAGAACTTCCAGTACCGCGAGGCCACGCTCAACCCCACCAACCCGGTGAACCGCGCGGTCGACTGGGAGAGCGACATCGTCAATGCGTTTCGCAACGGCGTCGCCGAGGCGCCGCTGTTCGGCGAGCGCGACACGCCCAACGGCCGCATGCTCTACGTGGCCAAGCCGCTGCGCGCCGGCGGCGCCTGCCTGCGCTGCCACGACACCGCCGAGGTGGCGCCGGCGACGATGATCGCCAAGTACGGGTCGGCCAACGGCTTCGGCTGGAAGGTCAACGAGATCATCGGCGCGCAGATCGTGCAGATCCCCGAGACCTTCGTGCTGCAGCGCGCCGAAACCACGTTTCGTGTCTTCATGGGCTCGCTGCTCGCCGTGCTGGTGGCCATCGCGCTGACGATGAACGGCGTGCTGTGGTGGATGTTCATCCGCCCCATCACCCGGATCTCGGCGCTGGCCGACCGCATCAGCCTGGGCGAGGTCGATGCGCCGGACTTCGCGGCACGCGGCCGCGATGAGATCGGCATGCTGGCCAGCGCGCTGTCGCGCATGCGGCGCAGCCTGGTGCAGGCCATGCACATGCTGGAGAGCTGAGACCGCACCCGGCCGCTCGCGGCGCGCTGCTCTTTGATGCAGCGCAAGTCGTGCTGGGTTGGCGATCGACTTCGGTCGCGCGTCACGCACGCCAGCGTGCGCGCTCAGGTTTCCTCGCGCACCTCCGATATAGAACGCGAGGTCGCGAGCCGACCGAGTGCGAACCCGCAGCATGAAAGCCCAGCCAGAAGTCACGCGCCATCGGGGCCCGCGGTTCCGACGATCGGCCGCGTGGACGCCCGCACTCGTGTTGGCGCTGGCGCTGTCGACATCCGCAGATGCGGCGGCCGAGGCCGAGTCGCCGTGGGCCCTGAGCGGCTTCGCCACGCTCGGCCTGGCCTCGAAGTCCGGTGGCCACGATTGGGGTTTCGCGCGCGACCAGGGTGAAAAAGGCGCGGAAAGCGACGTCAGCGCGCGGGTCGATTCACGCGCCGGCCTGCAGCTCAACTGGAACGGCGGTGCGCGTTGGGAGGGCGCGCTGCAGGCAGTGCTGCGCGACCGCCCCTATGGCACGCCGGCGGAGAAGTCGCTGGAGTGGGCCTACATCACGCACCGGCCGACACCCGAAGTCAGCCTGCGCCTCGGCCGCACCAGCCCCGACCTGTTCCTGTTCGCCGACTCGCGCAGCATCGGCTTCGCGCTGCCGTGGGCCCGGCCCCCGGTGGAGTTCTACGGCTTCATCCCGGTGACATCGTTCGATGGCGGCGACGTGTCTCGCCATTGGAGTTGGGCCGGTGCCGAGTGGCGCGGCCGCTTCGCCGCCGGGCGCTTCTCCGCCAACCTGGGCGCGCTGGCCAGCGACGAGGAACTCGTGCTGACCGGCCGCGACGCCATCGCGCTCACGCTGAGCCGCGAGGCTGACGGCCTGCTGGTCAAGGGCAGCTACTTTCGCGCCCGCACGTCGGTGAACTCCACGCCGTCGATGCTGCAGCTGCGCGGCGGGCTCGATCAACTGGGCGCCCTGCCCGTGCCCGGTCTCGGCGTCGAGGTCGACGCGCTGCAGCGCGGCCTGTGGACGCGCGGCGTCGGTCGCTACCTGGGCCTTGGCGTCCAGTACGAGCAGGGACCCTGGTCGCTGCACGCCGAAGGCAGCCGCGTGCGCATCGACGGCAGCACCGCGTCAGGGCTGCGGGGCTATGTCGGCATCGGCTACCGCATCCGTTCGGTCACGGTGTATGGGCTGGCAAGCCGGAGCATCCCCAAGCACGACGCGCAAGCCGCGCCCGATCTCGCCACACTCGTCACGCCGGTGCTGGGCCCGGCGTTGGGACAGCAGGCACAGATGCTGGCGCAAGGTGCCACCGACGCCGCCAACGGTGGCCGCTATGACCAGCGCTCGCTTGCCGGCGGGTTGCGCTGGGACGCGACGGCCCGCACCGCCCTCAAGCTGCAGCTCGATCGCATCCACGTGCATGCCAATGGCGCGGGCGCCTGGCGCCATGGCGATGCGCGGCCGGCCACCGCCACGGTGCTGACCGTGTTGGTCGACCTCACGTGGGGGCATTGATGCGCGCCCTGTTCGGATCCGGGCGTCGACTGCGCGCGCTGGCGCTGCTGGCACTGGGGTGCTGCGCGGCCGCGGCGCACGCGGCCGACGCGATGGTCGTCGTGGTCTCGGCGCAGAGCCCGGTGCAGGCAATGACCCAGAAGGAAGTGCTGGCGCTGTACACCGGTCGCACGCGTTCGTTTCCCAACGGGGAGGTGGCGCGGCCGCTCGATCAGCCACGCGACAGTCCGTTGCGCGAAGCCTTCTACCGCGCGCTCACCGGAATGGACCTGGCGCGCATCAATAGCTACTGGGCGCGCCTGCACTTCACCGGCCAGGTGCAGCCGCCGCAACCGGTTGACGACGAGCGCGCGCTGATCCAGCGCCTGCGCCAGGATCCGAGCGCGCTCGGCTACCTCGCGCACGAACCCCACGACTCCGCGGTCCGCGTCGTGCTGCGGCTGCCCTAGCGCTGTTCACCCATGAGCTCGAACCGCAGTCTGCACCGGCGCTTCGTGGCGGCCGTGTTCTGGACGGCGCTGTTTCTGGGCGCCGTGGCCGCGCTGGCGGTCTACCGCGTGGCACAGGCCCACCTGCACGAAAGCGGCCGTGCTTCGATCGCGGCGCTGATCGGCTCGATCGACAAGACCTGCGCGATCGGCGCCTATGCCAACGACAAGGTGCTGCTGCACGAGCTGACCGATGGTCTGGCACGCCACCCGCACGTCTCGCACGCCGCGGTGGTGGGCCCCACGGGCGAGGCGCTGGTGTCGGCGCCGCTGCGCGAGCCGACGCCCTCCGCGTCCACGGCCGACGCGCCCGCGCAGCCCGCGTCGATCGACCACTTGCTGCGCTCGCCGTTCGACGCCCATGAGTCGGTGGGCCGGCTGCGTGTCTGGATCGACGACGCCAAGCTGTCGGCAGAGGCGCGCAAGCAGGCCCTCACGCTGGTGATCGCGCTGATCGTGCTGCTGGCCGGCGTGCTGTTGGTGTTCAACGCACTGGCGCTGCGGCTGCTGTCGCGCCCGATGCACAACCTGGCGACCGCCCTGTCGCGTCTTCAGCCCGGCACACCCGACCGGATCGAGCTGCTGGCCGCACACGAACGCGACGAGGTCGGCACGGTGACCCACGCCGCCAACCGGTTGTTGGAGCTGCAGCAGCGCGCGCTCGATCGCGAACGTGCGATGCGCGCCGAGATCGCAGCGATGGAGGCGCGCTACCGCGGCATCTTTGACTCCACCAGCGCGGGCATCTTCATCATGTCGGCGCAGGGCCGGCTGATCAACGGCAACCCGGCGCTGGGCCGGCTGCTCGGCGCGGCCGCGGGCCAGGCAAACAGCGCGCCGCCAGAAGACTTTGCCGCGCGCGCGTTCTGCCACCCGCGGCAGCTGTTCGACGTGATCGAGTCGGCGCGCGCGAGCGGCCAGCCGGTGGCAGCCGATCTGGAGCTGCGCCGCGTCGACGGCGCCGTGCTGTGGGCGCACTGCCTGGTGTCGGTACGCTCAGGGTCTGGACCCGACGCGGGCCAGATCGAAGGCGTGCTGTACGACATCTCGCAGCGCAAGCGCGCCGAGAGCATGGCGCTGCATCGCGCCGAGCACGATGCGCTCACCGGTTTGAAAAGCCGCGCCTTCATCGAGGCGTCGCTCGATCAGCGCGTGGACGCCGCGCGCCACGGCAACGGCTCGGTCACGCTGATGTTCATCGATCTCGACGGCTTCAAGGCGGTCAACGACCGCTGGGGCCATGCCGCCGGCGACGCGGTGCTGATCGAGGCGGCGCAGCGGCTGCGCTCGCTGTTCAAACGCCACGACGATATCGTCGGCCGGCTCGGCGGCGACGAGCTGGTGGTGTTGCTGGAAGGGCTGCACGCCAGCGATGGCGTGGTGCGTTCGCTGGCGAGCGACCTGATCAGGGCCTTCAAGGCGCCGTTCCAGCTGCCCGACGGACAGTTCGTCCAGGTCGGGGCCAGCGTCGGCGTGGCGAGCTATCCGCAGCATGCGACCGATGCCACCACACTGATCCGCGCCGCCGACGCGGCGATGTATGCCGTCAAGCAGTCCGGCAAGGGCGGCTTCGTGATCGCCGCCGACGATGCGGCCGTCGGGCCCGCGCCGGCGCACGCGCCGGGTGCGCAACGGCCGGGCGCGCCGGCGAGCGCGGCGATGCACGACCCGCTGACCGGCCTGCCGGATCGCCGCCTGCTCAACGAGCGGCTCGATCGCGCGCTGGCGCGCGTGCATCGCAACGGCCAGTACGGCGCCGTGATCTGCGTCGACATCGACCACTTCAAGAACGTCAACGTGGCACGCGGACCGCAGGCGGGCGACGAGCTGCTGCGCGAAGTGGCGCGCCGTTGCAGCGGCCTGCTGCGCTGCGAGGACACCATCGCACGCACCGGCAGCGACGAGTTCGTCATCGTGATCGACGCCTGCGGGCGCGAACACGCGCAAGCGATGCAGGCCGCACGCAACGCCGCCCGCAAGCTGCTCCACGCCATCGGCGTGCCGTTCGCGCTCCCGGGCGGCCCCTGGACGCTGCAGGCCAGCGCCGGCCTGAGCTTGATCGACCCGGCCACGCTCGACGCGATGGACGTGCTGCGCGAAGCGCAGCTCGCGCTGCGCCGCGCCAAGGCGCACGAGCGCGGCGGCGTGTCGCTGTTCGAGAGCGGCATGATGTCGGGCTTTCAGGACGGGCTCGCGCTCGAGAGCGACCTGCGCGCCGCGATCGGCACCGAGCAGCTGCGTCTGCACCTGCAGCTGCAGACCGATGCGCAACGCCGTCCCGCCGGCGCCGAAGCGCTGCTGCGCTGGCTGCATCCGCAGCGCGGCTGGGTGCCGCCGGACCAGTTCATTGCGCTGGCCGAGTCCACCGGCAGCATCGTCGAGCTGGGCGGCTGGGTGCTTCAGGAAGGCTGCCGCGTGCTCGCACGCCTGGCAAGCGCCGGTGTGCACCTGCCGCTGTCGATCAACATCAGCCCGGCACAGTTCCAGCACGCCGACTTCGTGGCGCACGTGCGCCACGCGCTGGCATCGAGCGGCGCGCGCCCGGAGCTGCTGATCCTGGAGATCACCGAGAACCTGCTGATCTCGCGCATCGATGCCGCGGTGCAGCGCATGCACGCGCTGACCGCGCTGGGCGTGCGCTTCTCGATCGACGATTTCGGCACCGGCTTCTCCAGCCTCGGCTATCTGCGCCGGCTGCCACTGTACGAGATCAAGATCGACCGCAGCTTCGTCGCCGGGCTGCCGGGCGACGGCGCGTCGGTGGGCATCGTGCAATCGGTGCTGGCGATGGGCGCCCACCTCGGACTGCACGTGGTGGCCGAGGGCGTGGAGACGGCGCAGCAGGCGCAGTTCCTCGACGCGCACGGATGCGATGCGCAACAGGGCTGGCTGCACGGCCGCCCGGTGCCGGTCGACCAATGGCTGCAGCAACTGAAGCCGTGGCTGTCAACCGATGATGCAGACCGGCACGGTGTGGACGACGGCGTGGCCCGTGCGGTCTGACGTCAGATCGGCTCCCAGCTGAAGACGTCTTGCGAGCGGTCGAGCGGATAGAACGACGCCTGCAGCGCCGGCAGCGCGTGCTGCGCCACCATTTCGGGCGTCCAGCCCTCGCCGCGATGCACCGAGCGGATCGGCCGCGGCTGGCTCATCAGGAAGATCTCGTTGTTGCGCACCGCGAACACCTGGCCGCTCACGTGCGCACCGGCGTCGCTGCACAGCGCCACCGCGAGCGGCGCGATCTTGGCCGGCGTCATCTGCTTCATGCGCTCGACGCGCGCGCGCTCCTCGTCGCTGGCGGTGGGAATCGAGTCGATCATGCGGCTCCACGCGAACGGCGCGATGCAGTTGGAGCGCACGTTGAACTTCTGCATGTCCAGCGCGATCGACTTCGACAGCGCCATGATGCCGAGCTTGGCCGCGGCGTAGTTGGCCTGGCCGAAGTTGCCGATCAGGCCCGAGGTCGACGTCATGTGCACGAACGCGCCGCTGCCCTGCTCCTTGAAGTGCGGCGCCGCGGCACGGCTCACGAAGTAGGAGCCGTACAGGTGCACCTTCACCACGGCGTCGAACTCGTCGACGCTCATCTTGTGGAAGAAGCGGTCGCGCAGGATGCCGGCGTTGTTGACGACACAGTCGATCCGGCCGAATGCATCGACGGCGGCGTTGACGATGCGCTGCGCCGCCGCGGCGTCGGCCACGGAGTCGGTGCTGGCCACCGCGTGGCCGCCGACGGCGCGGATCTCGGCCACCACCTGCTGCGCCGGCCCGGAGCTGCCGCCCTCGCCGCCGAGCGACGCGCCGACGTCGTTGACCACCACCTTGGCGCCTTCGCGCGCCATCGCCAGTGCGATGTCGCGGCCGATGCCGCCGCCCGCACCGGTGACGATCGCCACCTTGCCTTGCATCATGCTGCTCATCGGTCCTTCTCCTCAGGCCTGTGTTGTGGCCGGCGCGCTGCGCGCGGCATTCATGGGGCGCTCCCGCCGAGCGTCGGCACGCCGAACTCGCCGGTGGACGGCGGCAGCGCCGTCGCCGCCCGAGGCAGCACCAGGTGGAACACGCTGCCCACGCCGGGCACACTGCGCACGCCGACCTGGCCGCCCTGGGCCTCGACCAGCCGGCGCGTCAGCGCCAGCCCCAGGCCGGTGCCCTGGTGGCGCTTGCCGACGCCGCCGTCGAGCTGCTGAAACTCGCTGAACAGGCGCGGCAGGTCGTCGGGTGCGATGCCGATGCCGGTGTCTTCCACCTCGAGGCGGAAGCGCCTGGCGCCTTCGGCGCGCGCGCGCACGGTCACGCGACCGCGTTCCGCGGTGAACTTGATCGCGTTGGACAGGTAGTTGTAGAGCACCTGCTTCAGCCGCGCCGGATCGAGCACCAGGTCATGCAGCGAGGGATCGATCTCGGTGCGCACGACGATCTGCTTGGCCTGGCTCGCCGGACTGAGCGTATCGATCACGTCCTGCGTCAGCGATGCCAGGTTCACCGGCTCGGGATAGAACTCGAAGCGGCCCGACTCGACTTTGGACAGGTCGAGCAGGTCGTTGATCAGGCGCAGCAGATGTCGCCCGCTGTTGCCGATGTGGCTCAGGAACATGCGCCGCTTGGCCGGATCGGCGTCCACGGTTCCCGATTGCAGCAGGTCGGCAAAACCGATCACCGCGTTGAGCGGCGTGCGCAGCTCGTGCGACATGTTGGCCAGGAACTGGCTCTTGATGCGGCTGGCCTCCAGGATCTGCCGGTTCTCGGCTTCCAGCTGCTGGGCCTTCAGGCGCGCCGTCTCGTCGTGCTTTTGCTGCGTGATGTCGCTGATGATGCCGAGCATGTGGGTGGCCTTGCCGTCCGCGTGCTGCACGGTGACGTGCGTGCGCACCCAATGGATGCTGCCGTCGGCCCAAACCACGCGGTACTCGCCGCTCCAGCCTCGCAACGCCGCCCGGCCGGCCTCGATGCGGCGCACCACGGCCGGCCGGTCATCGGGATGCACGTGGCTCAGAAAAATCTCGTAGCTCCATTGTTCCTGCAGCCGGTCGTAGCCGAAGCAGCGGTCGTGCAACAGCGAACGGCGCGTCTGCCCGGTGGCGAAGTCGAGCACCCAGTCGCCGATCTGTGCCGCCTCGAGCGTGAAGCGCAGGCGGCCCTCGCTTTCGCGCAACGCCGCCTCGGCGCGTTGCAGGTGCGCCCCCAGCGTTTGCTGCAGGTCGGCACGCTGCTCCTCGGCGCTGCGTCGTCTCTGCAGCTCCGCCTGCAGCTGCTGGATCTGCAGCTGCAGCTCGCTCACCGACGGGGTCATTCAACGGGCTCCTCTCGACGGTGCCGATACTACGGGGTGCCGCAGGTACAGTGTGTGCCTTGCGGGAGGTTCGTGCATGAAGAGCTATGCGATCGCCACCATCCCGGGCGACGGCATCGGGAAAGAAGTGGTGCCTGCCGGCGCGCGTGTGCTGCAGACGCTGGCGCACAACAGCGGGCGCTTTCGCGTCGAGCTCGAGGAATTCGGCTGGGGCGGCGACTGGTACCGGGCACACGGCGTGATGATGCCGCCGGACGGGCTCGACGCCTTGCGCGGCAAGGACGCGATCCTGTTCGGCTCGGCCGGCGACCCGCGGATTCCCGATCACATCACGCTGTGGGGCCTGCGCCTCAAGATCTGCCAGGGGTTCGACCAATACGCCAACGTGCGGCCGACACGCATCCTGCCGGGCATTCACTCGCCGCTGAAGCGTTGCGCCGCGAAAGACCTCGACTGGGTGATCGTGCGCGAGAACACCGAGGGCGAATACGCGGGCGTCGGCGGTCGCGCGCACCAGGGTCATGCGATCGAGGTGGCGACCGACGTGTCGATCATGACCCGCGCCGGTGTTCAACGCATCCTGCGTTTCGCGTTCCAGCTCGCGCGCTCGCGTCCGCGCAAGCAGCTCACCGTGGTGACCAAGAGCAACGCGCAGCGCCATGCGATGGTGATGTGGGACGAGGTGGCGCTGCAGGTGTCGAATGACTTCCCCGACGTGCGCTGGGACAAGGAACTGGTCGACGCCATGACCGCGCGCATGGTCAACCGGCCGACGAGCATCGACACCGTGGTGGCCACCAACCTGCACGCCGACATCCTCAGCGACCTGGCGGCCGCGCTGGCCGGCAGCCTGGGGCTGGCGCCCACCGGCAACATCGACCCCGAGCGGCGTTATCCGAGCATGTTCGAGCCGATCCACGGCTCGGCGTTCGACATCATGGGCAAGGGCCTGGCCAACCCGATCGGCACCTTCTGGTCGTGCGTGATGTTGCTGGAGCACCTCGGTGAGACGGACGCCGCGCGCACGCTGATGGCGGCGATCGAAAGCGTCACCGCCGACCGGTCGCTGCACACCGGCGACCTCGGCGGCACCGCGACCACGCAGCAGGTGACCGATGCGGTGATCGAACGCATCCAGCGCCCCGCCGTGGCGCGAGCAGCGGCCTGACCGCCGCATCGCTGGGCAAGCAGCCGCGGCCGCCGCACAGCGCGGCGCAGGCGAATCGGCCGCTCACGGCTGCGGCAGCACCACCTGCTGTCCGGAGGCGGCGGCCTGCGTGACGGCCAGCGTCGCCTCCAGCGTGCGAAAGCCGTCCAGCGCCGACGACACGGCTTGTTCGCTGCCCGCCACCACGGCCGCGAAGTGGCGCAACTGCTCGGCGTACGGGCAGCCGCCGTGCACGGCCGTGCGCTCGACCGTGAGCGGGTCGTGCCAGCCCTGTGCCGCGCCCTGGTCCTGGCGATAGCGCCACAGCTGCAGGCGCGGCAACGTGAGCGAGCCTTCGGTCCCCGAATAGAAGTGCGCGTCGATGTCCTGCCGCGGAAAACGCTCCGCCTCACCGGCGCTCAGGTCCCAGTTCCACGGCGCGGCCACCGTGTCCGACACCGTCACGGTGCCGAGTGCGCCGTTGCGGAACCGCAGCGCGACCACCGCGCTGTCCTCGACCTCGAAACGGCGCACGCCGTTGGAGGCGAGTGCCTGCACGCTCTCGATCTCGCCGTACAGATGGCGCATCAGGTCGATGTCGTGGATCAGGTTGATCAGGATCGGCCCGCCGCCCCGGCGCCGGCGCCATTCGACATCGAAGTAGTCGCGCGGCTTGAGCCAGGTGCACATCACCGTGGCGGTGACCGGACGGCCGAGCGCACCGCTGCGCACGATGGCCTTGGCCTTGCGCGTGATCGGGTTGTGGCGTCGCTGGTGGCCCACCAGCACCGGCAGCCCGGTGGCCCGTGCCACCTCGCAGATGCGCCAGCCGTCGTCCAGCGTGTCGGCGATCGGCTTCTCCACGAGCACCGCGGCGCCGTGCTGCAGGCAGTCGACGGTGATCCGTGCATGCGTCGCGTTCGGGGTCGCCACCACCACGCCCTGCGGTCTGGCCTCCTCGAGCATAGGCCGGTGGTCCGCGAAGCAGGCCACGCCGGCGCAGCGCGCCAGCTCGGCCGCGGCGGGGCTCGGATCGGCGATGGCGACCAGCTCGACGCTCGTGCTGTCAAGCGCGCGCCGGATGTGCGTCTTGCCGATCAGGCCGGCACCGACGACCGCAACGCGCAGCTTGCTCATGGGCTCGGCGATGGATGTGGCGGATGCGTGACGATACTGCGCAACTCCGGGCGCGGCGTGCGCAATCGATCGATGTCGGGCCGCGGCCGCGCGAGCTCACGCTGCGAAGCGCAGGCTTGTTCGATCGCCTGCGCCATCGTCAGCAGCCGAGCGTCGCCGCGCAACGGGCCGATCAGCTGCAGCCCGAACGGCATGCCGCGCTCGTCGCGGCCGCACGGCAGCGCCAGCGCCGGGTTGCCGGCCAGCGTCACCACGTAGGTCAGCGCCAGCCACTGGTAGTAGGTGCGCTGCGGCTGGCCGTCCACACGTTCGGCATAGAGCTGCGTCCACGGAAACGGCGACAGCGGCGTCACCGGCGCGACGATCAGATCAAAGCGTTCGAACAGCTGCTGAAAGCGGCGTGCGATGCGCGTGGCCTCCAGGTGCGCCCACGCACGATCGGCCAGCGTGATCGACGTCGCCATCTCGAGGTTGGCGCGCACGTTGGGGCCGATCGTCTCGGGCGCCTGGCGCAACGTGTCGGCGTAGGCGGCGACAAAGGCCTCGGCACGCGCGATGTCGAACGCGCGATCGGCATCGCCAAGGCGCTCGGCCAGCGGCTCGCAGGCCGCAAACAGGGGCGCCAGCGCAGCCACGCGCTGCCGAAACACCGCGCGGATCATCGGATCGACCGCGCAGGCGCCGAAGTCTTCGCTGAACGCGACCTTCAGCGTGCGCAGGTCCACGTCGGCCAAGGCCGGCAGCCCGTCGGAGGGGGCCGGATACGACAGCGGATCGCGCGCATCGAAGCCGGTCATCGCCGACAGCAGCAGCGCGGTGTCGGCCACGTCGCGCGCCATCGGACCGAGCACCGAGATCGGCGACCAGCCGAGTGGCCGCGCGTCGTTGGCCACCAGCCCGGGCGACGGCCGCAGGCCCACCACGCCGCACAGCGCGGCCGGAATGCGCAGCGAGCCGCCGGTGTCGGAGCCGGTGGCGATGGGCACCATGTCGGTGGCCAGCGCGGCGGAGGAGCCGCCGGAGGAGCCGCCGGCATTGAGCGCCGGGTCGAACGGATTGCCGGTGGCGCCCCATACCGGGTTGCGCGTGTTGGCGCCGGCGCCCATGTCGGGCACGTTGGTCTTGGCCGCGACGATCGCGCCGGCACGCTTCAGGCGCGCCACCAGCGTGTTGTCGGCCGCCGGTACATGGCCGCGCAGGCCGATGTTGCCGCGCGTGGTGAGCAGGCCTTCGGTGTCCTGCAGGTCCTTCACGCCGAGCGGCAGGCCGTGCAGCGGCGGCAGCGGCGTGCCCGACATCTGCAGCCGCTCGGCCTCGCGCGCCGCTGCGCGCGCGCGCTCGAAGTCGGTGGCGGCGATCGCGTTGACGCCTGCGTTCAGCGCCTCGATGCGCGCGATGCATGCATCCATCAGCTCCAGCGGCGACAGCGCGCGCGTGCCGATCAGGCGGCGCAGTTCGCGCGCCGGCAGCGTGACCAGTTCGCGATCACCCATCACGCGGGCTCAATCGACGGTCAGGCCGGCCTTGTGCACATAGGCGCGCAGTCGCGGCAGCTCGCGCGTCACGCGCTCGTCGTAGGCGGCGGGCGGCTCGTAGGCGACGTCGACGCCCACCTTCTGCAGCTCGGCGCGGATGCCGGCATCGGCCACCGTGTCGGCGAACGCCTTGCCGAGCGCCGTGCGCGCCGTGGCGTTGAGGCCGCGCGGTGCCACGATGGTGATCCACGGCACCATCTCGTAGTCGGGATAGCCGGCCTGCGCGATCGACGGTAGCGTGGGCAGCGACGGCGAGGGCTTGAGCGCGGTGACCGCAATGCCTTTCACCTTGCCGGCCTGCATCTGCGGGATGGCCGCCACGTTGGTGTCGAAGCTCAGCTGCACCTGTCCGCCGATCAGGTCCTGCATGGCCGGCGCGCTGCCCTTGTACGGCACGTGCACGATGTCGGCGCCGGTCATCAGCTTGAACATCTCGCCGGCGAAGTGCGAGGTCGTGCCGTTGCCGAACGACGCATAACTCAGCTTGCCGGGGCGCGCCTTGGCCAGCGCGACGACATCGGCCACGCTTTGCGCCGGCACCGACGGATGCACCAGCAGCACCAGGGGCGACGAACCGAGCACGCCGATCGACTCAAAGCTCTTCAGCGGGTCGTACGGCAACTTGGACTTCAGCGCCGGGTTGACGGTGAACGTGGTGTTGGAGCTGATCAGCAGCGTGTGGCCGTCGGCCGCGGCCTGGGCCACCGCGCCGGCGCCGATCACCGTGCCGGCGCCGGCGCGGTTGTCGACGATCACCGTCTGCTTCAAGCGCTGCGTCAGCCCCTTGGCCATGATGCGCGCCACGGTGTCGGTGGCGCCGCCCGGCGGGTAGGGCACGACGAGCGTCACCGGTTTGTCGGGGAACGCCATGGCGAACGCCGACCACGCGGCCAGGGCCACGCCGCAAGCGGCACGGATGCAGGTGCACAAGACAGGGTTCATGCCTTCTTCCTCCGGGTGGGATGACGCTGTGCCTTGCGGCAGCGCAGCGCGATGAGCTCGGCCAGCGCCCGCATCTGCGCGGTGTTGCGCGCGACGGCCTGCGACGAGTCGCCGTCGAGCAACCGTGCGATGCCGATGCCGCGCAGCGCCGACAGCACCAGATCGGCCAGCGCGCCCGCGCCGGCGCCCGCGCCGAGCTCGGGAAACGTGGTGGCGAAGCGCTGGCGCAAGGTGGCCGCCATCGCCGCGCGCTGCTCGGCGATGTAGTCGCGCACCTGCGGGTCGGTGTTGGCGCCGAAGTAGACGCTCCAAGCGGCCAGGAAACGCGGCGGTTCGTAGACACGCTCCCACAGCGCCTTGATCAACCGGCGTGCGCGCTCCTCGAGCGGCAGCTCGGGCGCCGGCCAGCGCACGCCCTCGGCATCGCTGGCGCGCAGGATCTCGTGGATCACGCGCATCATCAGCACGGCCTTGGAGCCGAAGTGGTGCTGCAGCGCGCCCGGCGTGACGCCGGCGGCCTTGGCCACCTCGAACACCGTGGTGCCCTGGTAGCTGCGCGAGCGCACCACGTCGATCGCGCTGGCGATCAGGCGATCGCGCATCGCCTGGCTGCGCTCGGCGTGGCTGCGGCGCGCGCCACGGCGCGTGGGTGCGGGGCTCATGCCCGCCAATATACATTACGCCTGTCATGTAAATGGCACTCGCGCAGCCCGCTGGCCGGAACCGCGGAGCCGGGTTTTCCCTGCGTGTCGGGGCCGCGCCTGCGGTGCTCGCCGTGGCCTACGATGCGCCGCAACACCAGACGAGGAGACCGCCGATGCAAGCTGCGACCACGCGCATTCGTTGGAGCCGGCGCGGCGGGCTGGCCGCCTGCGCGGCGCTGCTGCTGGGCCTGGGTGCGCCGCTGGCGCTGGCGCAGGCCTGGCCCAGCAAGCCGATCAGGATCGTCGTCAACTTCCCGCCCGGCGGCGCCGCCGACGTGATCGCACGCGCGGTGGCGGCGCCGCTTTCGGAGTCGCTCGGCCAGACGGTGGTGGTGGAGAACCGCGGCGGGTCGGGCGGCAACCTGGGCGGCGACGCGGTCGCCAAGTCGGCACCCGACGGCTACACGCTGCTGATGAGCTCGGGCGGCATGGTGTCGGTGAACCCGCATATCTATTCGAAGATGCCGTTCGATCCGATCAAGGACCTGACGCCGGTGGCCGCTGCCGCGCGCGTGCTGGTGTTCCTGGTGGTGAAGCCGGAGTACCCCGCCAACAACGCCAGGGCGTTTCTCGACGACCTGAAGAAGAACCCCGGCAAGCGCAGCTTCGGCTCGCCAGGCAACGGCAGCTCGCCGCACCTGGCCGGCGAGATGATGAAGTCGCAAGCCGGCGTGTTCGCGGTGCACGTGCCGTATCGCGGCGCGGCGCCGGCGCTGACCGACCTGTTGGCCGGACAGCTCGACTTCCTGTTCGACCCCGGCATCGCGATCTCGCACGTGAAAGCCGGCCGGCTCAAGATGCTGGCCGTCGGCAGCCCTCAGCGCTCCCCGCTGTTTCCCGACGTGCCCACGCTCGACGAGGTGGGCTTGAAGGGCTTCGATGCCGACACCGTGTTCGGCTTCTACGCACCGGCCGGCACGCCGGGCGATGTGATCGCCAGGCTCAACGGCGAGATCAACCGCATCCTCGGCACGCCGGCGCTGCGCGATCGCATCGGCGCGCTCGGCGGCGAGCCGGCACCGATGTCACCCACGCAGTTCGCGGCCAAGGCCGCCCAGGACAGCCAGCGCTTCGGGGCCATCATCAGGGAGCGCAAGATCCGCGGCGACTGACCGGGAGGCGCCACGGCGGGATCGGTCAGCACAAAACCGGTACCTCAGTGTTTTACTGGGATGTTCCGCATCCCGGCAAGCAAGGCCAGTCGGCAAGCCCACTTGCGGCCGTTACACGGTTGGTTATCCCGTGCGGGCGAATGGCGGGCTTTTCGCCTGCCATGATGGCGCCGGCTTCCCCCACCTCCCGCAGGTTTCCCCTCCAACATGAGTTCCGTCCTGGGTGCACTGGGCACCCCTTTCCAACCCTTGCCCCGCGCCGGCAGCGCGACCCGGCTGCCCTTTCACATCGACCTCGGCCCGTACCGCATGAGCGTCGAGTTTCGCGAACCGCAGGAGATGAGCGACCGCAGGCGCCGTCTCGCCTGCGTGAACATCGAAGACCAGCGCATCGAGTTGCGCAGCGACTTGAGCGGCCTGAAGCTGGTCGAGGCGTTCTTCTACGCGCTGATCCGGCTCAGCCACTTCAGCAAAGGCTGCCAGCAAGGCTGCGTGGAAGAGGCCTACACGCACAGCTTCGCCACCGGCATGGTGGAGTTCGCGCAGCGCAACGCCAAGGCCTGGATCTGGTTCAACCTGCGCTTGAACGAGCATCTGCCGCAAGACATGCAGTACGACCGTTATGTCTGCGGCGTGGCGCCCGCGCCGGCGCTGCCCTCGAGCGTGGATCTCGACGGGCGCGACGTGCCGGTGCGCATCCTGTCGCGCGCGCAGGCCGGCAACGCGCTCGGCTGGTACGACTTCGACCGCCGGGAGGTGCAGCTCTACGAGGGCCTGAACGGCGCCAACGTGCCGATCGTCGCGCTGCACGAGATCACGCATGCGCTGCACCACGCCCATGGTTTGCGCCAGCGTGACCGCGAGCGCAACTTCGTGCGCGCGCAACTCAAGGGCTGGCTGGCCATCATGCTGCGCGATCCGCACACGTGGCGCTGGCTGGCGTGGGCGATGAGCTTTCCGCACAAGGCCAGCGTCGTCTGACAGCGACCGTGAGGTCGCTGCGGTGCAGGCTCACGTCGCGCAGCGACGTGAAGGCGCGCAAGCGCCGGCCGAAGCCACAACCGACTGAGGCTGCGGTGCAGGCTCACGTCGCGCAGCGACGTGAAGGCGCGCAAGCGCCGGCCGAAGCCACAAGCCGGTTGTGCGCGCTCCCGGTGCGCGGACCGCAGGACACGTTGTGCGACGATCACGCCCTCGCGTCTTCCGGAATCCGCCCATGCTCAAGGGCTTTGTCATCGGCATCGTCGTGCTCGCCGTGTTGCTCGCCGGCTACTTCGCCATCGTGCTGCACTGGAACTACTCCACCGGCGAGCGCGCCGGCTGGGTGCAGAAGTTCTCCCGCAAGGGTTGGATCTGCAAGACCTGGGAAGGCGAGCTGGCCTTGGTGTCGCTGCCCGGCACGTCGGTCGAGAAGTTCTACTTCACGGTGCGCGACGAAGCCGTGGCCGAGCAGATCAACAAGGTGATGGGCCGGCGCGTCAGCCTGCACTACGAAGAGAAGGTCGGCCTGCCGACCACCTGCTTCGGCGAGACGCGCCACTACGTGACCCAAGCCGTCGAGACACCGGACATTCCGCTCGGACCCGGCGTGGTGCTGCCCAACCCGTCGGGTGCGCCGCAACCCGCGCCCACGTCACCTTCGCCGCCACCCGCGGCACCGGCGGCCTCCCGTTGACCGGAGCAGATCCCCGATGGCCAAGGACCCCAACACGTATTTCTGGCAGGTGATCGACGGAGTGCAGCCGCCGCCGCGTGTGGCCGCCACGCTCGGCATTCAGTTCACCGCGATCGACCCCGACGCCGGCACGATCGAAACCACATTCCAGGCCCGGCCAGAATTCACCAACCCGGCCGGCCACATCCAGGGCGGCATGCTGGCCGCGATGCTCGACGACACCATGGGCCCGGCGCTCGCCGCCACGTTGGGCCCGGGCCAGTTCGCGCCGACGTTGAACCTCAACGTGTCTTTCGAGCGACCCGGCAAGGTCGGCGCAATCACCGGCCGCGGCCGGGTGCTCAAGCGCGGTACCGATGTGTGTTTTCTCGCCGGCGAGCTGTTCCAGGACGGCAAGCGCATCGCGTCGGCCACCGCAACGGCGCTGATCCGGTCCATGCCCACCGAACCGGAGGCGCGATGAGTGCTGCGGATCCTTTTCCTCTCGAAGGCGGCTGCGACTGCCAGCGGGTGCGCTACCGCATGCGCACGAAGCCGCTGTTCGTGCACTGCTGCCACTGCCGCTGGTGCCAGCGCGAGACCGGCGCATCGTTCGCGCTCAACGCGATGATCGAGATGGACCGCGTCGACATGCTCGGCGATCCGCCCGAGCTGGTGGACACGCCGTCGGCCAGCGGCAAGGGCCAGAAGATCGCGCGCTGCCCGGGCTGCCGCGTCGCCGTGTGGAGCCACTACTCGGGCGCCGGTCCGGCGGTGGCGTTCGTGCGCGTCGGCACCCTGGACCAGCCGGACCACTGCCCGCCCGACATCCATATCTTCACGGCGTCGAAGCAGCCGTGGGTGGTGATCCCGCCCTCGCACACCGCGGTGCCGCAGTACTACGACCTGAAGCAACACTGGCCGCCCGAGAGCCAGGAGCGGCGCCAGGCGCTGCGCGCCCGGATCGAAGCCCAACGCACGGCAGGCAAAGGAGGCACCGATGGCCGCGTGGCGTGACGACGACGAGCTGTTCGCGCTGATGCGCCAGCAGCTGTTCCCGGCGGTGGTGGGCGACATCCTCGACACGATGGGTTTCCTGCACCAGTTCCTGAGCCCGCAGATCCGCCCGCTCAAGCCTGACATGGTGGTGATCGGCCGCGCGATGCCGGTGCTGGAGTCGAACTGGTTCGCCGCCACCGATCCCGAGGGGCATGGCGAGCTGTCGCGCCAGCCGTTCGGCCGGTTGTTCGAGGCGCTCGACGATCTGAAGCGCCACGAGGTTTATCTGGCCACCGGCTGCGCGCCGGAGTTTGCGTTGTGGGGCGGACTGATGACCACGCGTGCGGTGCACCTCAAGGCCGCCGGTGCGGTGCTCGACGGTTATTCGCGCGACACGCCCGAGGTCCTCGAGCTCGGATTGCCGGTGTTCAGCTACGGCGGTTTTGCGCAGGACCAGGGTGCGCGTGGCAAGGTGGTGGACTGGCGCGTGAGCGTCGAGCTGCACGGCGTGCGCGTGAGCCCGGGCGACATCGTGTTCGGCGACCTCGACGGCGTGCTGGTGATCCCCAAGGCCGCCGAAGAAGAGGCGATCCGCCGCGCGCTCGAGAAGGCCAGCACCGAGAACCGGGTGCGCGCGGCGATCGAGCGCGGCATGAGCGCGGCAGAGGCCTACAAGACCTTCGGCGTGCTGTGATGGTCCCGGAGCAGCAGGCCCGCACGCTGGTGTTCGTGTTCGGCACGCTGAAATCGGGCTTTCCGAACTTCGCGGTCAACCGCGGACGGCGCGTCGGGGGCGTGTACCGCACCGTGCAGCCGCACCCGCTCTATCTGATGGGCGAGCGTTGTGTGCCGTGGATGATCGATGCGCCCGGCAGCGGCCAGTGCGTGGCCGGCGAGCTGTACGAGGTGAATGCCGCCGCGCTGGCCGCGATGGACGAGCTCGAGGGCGTGGGCCGCGCCGACGGCTACCACCGCAAGGCGCTGCAGGTGCAAGGCGACGACGGGGCGGTGGTGATGGCGCAGGTGTACATGAAGCACACGCAGCAGGTGACGCAGGGCGACGTGCGCGAAGGCCCGCTGGCCGAGTACACCGCCGAACATGCGGCGCGCTACCGCAAGCGCGGCGAGCAGGCCTACTAGCGCTTCAGACCAGCACGCGGGTCAGCCACTCGGCGACCAGCGCAGGCTTTGGCGCACCATCGATCTCGACCGTGGCGTCGTAGACGATCTGGCGCTGCTGCGCGTCGATCACGTCAACCGACTTCAGCACGAAACGGCCGCGCACGCGCGAGTTGACCGGCACCGGCGCCACGAAGCGCAACCGGTTGAAGCCGTAGTTGAGCGGAAAGCGCACGCCTTCGATCGTCGGGCACACCTGGTAGGCCATGTTCGACAGCAGGGCGAGCGTGAAGAAGCCGTGCACGATCGTGCCGCCGCTGGGCAGCACCTGGGCGGCGCGCACCGGGTCGACGTGGATGAAGTGTTGGTCGCCGGTGAGCTCGCCGAATGCATCGATCATCGGCTGGTCGATCGTCTTCCACGCCGACACGCCGATCTCCTTGCCCACGCGCGCGGCGAGCGCATCGAGCGTGCTGCTGTGAACCGGGCCTTCCATCGTGTCCCTTCTTCTCGTGTCAACGCCGCACGTCGCGCGGACTGCAGCCGAAGCGCGCACGGAATGCGCGGCTGAAATGCGCGGCATCGTTGAAGCCGCAAGAAAAAGCGATCTCGCTCACCGTGCGTGCGGCGCACGCCGGATCGCACAACGCGCGGCGCGCGGCGTCGAGCCGCTGCGACCAGATGAAGTCGCTCAGCGAGCACGGCTCGCCGGCCCAGGCGCGGTGCAGCGTGCTCGACGACAGGCGCAGCACCCGCGCGATCTGCGCCACGTTGAGCTCGGGGTCGGCCAGGCGCGCGCGCACCAGGGCCTTGATCTGCTCACGGTGGTAGGCGGTGAGCTGCGACACCGGCTCGCGCTTGGCGGCTGGCAGCGCCGCCAGCCCCGCGATCAGGATCTGCGACACGCTGTCGGCCACCGCAGCGGCCGACTCCGGCGCCAGCGCATCGATGTCGGCCGCCAGCGTGCGGATCATGCCGATCATCAGGTGGCCGGCGCCACGGTCGCCGCGCACCGTGGTGGCGGTGAGCTTGTCGGTGTCGCGCAGCGCGGTGCGCAGCGTGGGGCCGGGCAGCTTGAGCACGTACTGCTGGAAGTCGGCGTCGAACGTGAGCTGGTACGGACGCGTGCTGTCGTAGAGCGCGAAGTCGCCGGGGCCCAGCAGCGCGTGGCGGCCGTCCTGCGAGATCACGCCGCGCCCTTGCGTCTGGATGCTGACCAGAAAATGGTCTTCGCTGGCGCGCGCGATCAGCGCCGGTGTGCGCTTGACCAGCTGCGCGGTGGCGGTCACGCGCGACAGCTGCAGCGTGGCCAGTTCGTCGGCGACGATCTCGCCGTCGATGCCGTTGCAGCCGGCGCCGGGGTCGCATTCGAGCTGCACGTAGGTGTCGCACACCAGGTCGGTCCAGAACGCTGTGCGCTGCGGCGTCGCGACCGACTCGGTGCTGATCGTGCGGGACATGCGGTGCAGCATAGAGGGGCGCCGGCACGGGCGCAATGCGGGTTGCGCCATGCAGTCAAACGCGGCGCGACGCACAGGCAAGCCGGCGTGGCGGCACCTTTCTAGCATCGGCGCACCCACCGCTGGAGAGCCGCCATGCCCGTCACGCACCCCAAGTTCCGCGCCGCCGCGATCCAGGCCGCGCCTCAGTTCCTTGATCTCGACGCGTCGATCACCAAGGCGATCAACCTGATCGCCGAGGCGGCCAAGAACGGCGCGAAGCTGATCGCCTTCCCCGAGACCTGGCTGCCGGGCTACCCGTGGTTCATCTGGCTTGACTCGCCGGCCTGGGGCATGCAGTTCGTGCAGCGCTACCACGACAACTCGCTGACCTACGGCACGCCGCAGGCCGACCGCATTGCGCAGGCGGCCAAGGAGTACGGCATCGTCGTCGTGATGGGCCTGAGCGAAAAACAAGGCGGCAGCCTCTACATGGGCCAATGGATCATCGATGCCGACGGCCGCACGATCGCGCAGCGCCGCAAGCTCAAGCCCACGCACGTGGAGCGCACGGTGTTCGGCGAAGGCGACGGCAGCGACCTCGCGGTGCACGACACCGCGCTCGGCCGCGTCGGTGCGCTGTGCTGCTGGGAGCATCTGCAGCCGCTGTCGAAGTACGCGATGTACGCGCAGAACGAGCAGGTGCACATCGCCGCGTGGCCGAGCTTCTCGCTGTATCGCGGCGGCGCCTATGCGCTCGGCCCCGAAGTGAACAACGCGGCCAGCCGCATCTACGCGGTGGAAGGCCAGTGCTTCGTGCTGGCGCCGTGCGCCACGGTGTCCAAGGAGATGGTGCAGATGCTGTGCGGCGACGACCCGATGAAGAAGCAACTGCTGCTGCAAGGCGGCGGCTTCACCGCGATCTACGCCCCCGACGGCCAGCTGATGCACGAGCCGATCCCCGAGGACCAGGAAGGCATCGTCTACGCCGACCTCGACCTCGGGATGATCTCGCTGGCCAAGGCCGCGGCCGATCCGGCCGGCCACTACGCGCGGCCCGACGTGACGCGCCTGCTGCTCAACAAGACGCCGGGCGACCGCGTGGTGGTGCGCGCCACGCCGACCGCCGAGCTGGGGCCCGACGACGAGCCGCGCGCAGTCGCGCCGCGCAACGACCTGGCCGAGGCGCCAATGCTGCGCCGCGCGCCGTGACGGAGGCAACGATGGAATCGGCGATCCCCGAACATCTGCAATGCCCGCGCACGCGTCACCGCCGTGTCGGTGACGACTACACGCCGCCTTACCCGTCATTCGTCGCCCGCCACGCGCCGACGGTGAACCGCGTCGTGATGGCGTACTTTGGTGTGCAAGCGCGAGGCGACAGCCCGGCGCCCGCCGCCGGCGCGCTGCACGAGCTCGCCGCGTCGTTCGATGCCGCCGACGGCCCCGGCCATTGGGACCGCTCGCGCCACGCCGACGAAGCCGGCTTCACCAACGTGATCTGCTCCGCCTACTGGGACGATCCCGCGCGCTTTCAGCGCTGGTTCGCGGCGCAGGGCCAGCGCTGGACGCGCGAAGAACGCAGCGGCCTGGGCACCTACGTCGAGCTGGTGAAGCCCGGCGTCGACCGCTACGAGACGCTGTTCTCGGCGCCCGACCGGGCCGAGGGCATCGCGACCCTGGCGCACGGCATGAGCGACATGGTGCTCGAGCACGCGTATTGGGGCGGCGCGCGCGACCGCATCCCGGCCTCGCAGACCGACGCGATGGACCCCCAGGGCCAACCCCAGGTGGTGCGCGACGGGCCGCTGGTGAGCGTGCGGCCGCACGGCAACCTGTGCCTGATCCGCTCCGGCCAGGACTGGAGCGACACCGAGGCCGACGAGCGCACGCTGTACCAGCGCGACGTGGAGCCGGTGCTGCGCGCCGGCATGGACTTCCTGCGCGACGACGGCGTGAAGATCGGCTGCTACGCCAACCGCTACGTGCAGGTGGAGACACGCGACGGCCGACCCACCGAGAAGAGCTACGGCATGAGCTGGTGGAAGAGCCTCGCGGCGCTCGAGCGCTGGGCCGAGTCGCACCCGACGCACGTGGCGATCTTCGGTGCGGCAATGAAGTACCTGTCGACGCTCGGGCCCGCGGCCAAGCTGAAGCTGTACCACGAGGTCACGGTGGCACGCGCCGACGACCAGCTCTTCGAGTACCTCAACTGTCACGCGCGCACGGGCATGCAGCGCGCGGCTTGACAGCGCCGACACACCGCACGACAGTGGCCCACGGCAGTCGTGGGAGCGCGAGATGGCGATCGAGTCGGTGCGTGGCAAGGAGGTGGTGATCCACTTCAACGGCGAACGCTGCATCCATTCGCGCCATTGCGTGCTCGACCGGCCCGACGTGTTCGTGCCCAACGTGTCCGGCGAGTGGATCCATCCCGACCGCGCCACGCCCGCCGAGCTGCTGGAGCTGGCGCACAACTGTCCATCGGGCGCGATCCGCTGCACCGCGCTCGACGGTGCCGAGCTCGAGACGCCGCCGCTCGTCAACACCGTGCGCGTGCGTGAGAACGGACCGCTGGCGTTTCGTGCGCCGGTGCGGGTCGACGGACGCGAGCAGGGTCATCGCGTCACGCTGTGCCGCTGCGGTGCGTCGTCGCACAAGCCTTTCTGCGACGGCAGCCACAGCGCTGCCAGCTTCATCGCCAGCGGGGAGTCGGCGTCGAAGGAATCCACTGCGCTGGCGCAGCGCAGCGGCGTGCTGACGATCGAAGCCGTCAAGGACGGGCCGCTGCACGTCAGCGGCAACCTCGAGATGGTCAGCGGCACCGGCCGCACGATCAACCGCGTGACCGAGTGCTGGCTGTGCCGCTGCGGGCACTCGGCCAACAAGCCCTATTGCGACGGCACGCACAAGCGCATCGGTTTTCGCAGCTGAAGCCAAGCGACCGCCCAGGTTGCCGGCAGCCGCTGGCGTCCGTCGGTGGGCTGCGACCCGCGCTAAGCTGCCGGCTTCGTCGGCGATGGGTGGCGAGTGAATGCCGGCCTATCTGCGCCTGCTCGGGCGTCCACAGATTGAACATGACGGCGTGCGCAGCATGCTGCCGGCCGAGCGCCGCTGTCAGTTGCTCGCGCTGCTGGCGCTGCGTCGCGGCTGGGTCGCGCGCGCCGAACTGGCCGCGCTGTTCTGGCCGGGCCAACAACGCCCGCTGGCCCAGGCCAACCTGCGCAAGGCGCTGCACTTCGCGCGTTTGCTGCCCTGGGCCGCGGCGCTCGAAGCGCACGGGAGCGCGGTCCGTTTTGTCGTGGCCACCGACTTGCACGATGTCGAGCAGGCGCTGCGCGAAGGCCGTACCGAGGCGGCGCTCGAGCTGTGCCGCGGCGAGCTGCTCGACGGCCTGGACGAGCTGGCGAACGCTGCCTGGACCGATTGGCTCGATGCCGAACGGGCGCAGCACGCGCGCCGCGTGCACGAGCTGACCCGCGCGCGCCTGGCGCAGCTGCGCAGCGAGCCGCACGCTGCGATGACGTTCGCGCGCCGGCTGCTGCAGTCCGATCCGCTCGACGAGGATGCCGTGGTCGCGCTGCTCACCGCCCAGCGCGACCTGGGCGCCTACGACGAGCAGCGCGAGACCTATCGCGCATTCGCGCTGCGCCTCGAAGAAGAGCTCGGCGTCGAGCCGTCGCAGCGCGTGTCGGGTCCGCTGCGCGCGGTCGCCGCGCCGGCTGCCGACGGCTTCATCGGCCGCACGCGCGAGCTCGGCGAGCTGGCCGCGCTGCTGGCGCGCGACGAGTGCCGGCTGCTCAGCGTCGTCGGTCCTGGGGGTGTCGGCAAGAGCAGCCTGCTCAAGCAGGCGCTCAAGGCGTTGGGCTCGCGCTTCGCCGACGGCGCGCTGTGGATCGCGCTCGACGACCTGACCGATGCCGCGCAGGCGACGTCGCGCATCGCCGCCGAGCTGAAGCTCGCACCGGCCGCGCAGCCGGATCTGCTGGCGTTCGTCGGCGCGCAGTTGCGGCCGCGCCACCTGCTGCTCGTGCTCGACAACGCCGAGCACCTGGCCGGCCTGCCGCGGCTGGTCGAGCGCCTGCTCGCCGCGGCGCCACAGCTGAAGATCTGCACCACGTCGCGCGTGCGGCTCGGGCTGAGCGGCGAACGGTTGCTCGCGCTGCAGGGCCTGTCGCTGCCGCCAGCCCAGGCCGCAACCAACGAGCTTCTCGCCAGCGATGCGGCGCGGCTCTTCGTCGCCGGCGCGGCGACCGCGCAGCCCGATTTCGACGCCCGTGCCCAGGCGCCGGCGATCGGCGCCCTGGTGCACGCGGTCGGCGGCCTGCCGCTGGCGATCCTGCTGGCCGCGCACTGGGTGCGGCTGCTGCCGGTGGCCGAGATCGCCGCCGAGCTCGAACGCTCGCTCGACGTGCTCGACAGCGGCGCCGATGGCGAGGAACGACCGGAGCATCGCAGCATGCTGGCGACCTTCGAGCGCTCGTGGCAGATGCTGGCCACGCGCGAGCAGCAGGTGCTGGCCACGCTGTCGGTGTTCGTCGGCAGCTTCTCGCGCGAGGCGGCTGGCCACGTGGCCGGCGCTGCGTTGCCGCTGCTCGCCGCGCTGGCCGACAAGTCGCTGCTGCAGATGCCGCCCGGCGGGCGCTGCGCGCTGCATCCGTTGATCCGCCAGTTCGCGGCCGGCAAGCTCGATGCGGATGCGCATGCTGCGGCGCAGCGGCGGCATGCCGAGTGGTTCCATCGCCTGCTGGAGCGGCTGGGCGACGCCACGGACGAAGCGCACGCCTGCGACACGATCGAGGCCGAACTGGAGAACTGTCGCGCGGCGTGGCACTGGGCGGCCGCGCGGCGCATGAGCGCGCTGCTGGCCGCCAGCAGCACCGCGCTGCTGCGCTTCTTCGAGCTGCGCGGCCGCGCTGCGGAAGGCACGCTGCTGCTGCTCGATGCGCTGGCCGCCGGCGCCGCGAGCGAGATGGAGCCGGCACACGCGGCGGAGCTGCAGTCGGCGCTGGCGCAACTGCAGTACCGGCAGTACCGGCTCGACGACGCGGCCGCGAGTGCGCGCGCCGGCATCAAGACGGCGCGTGCGTCGGCCCGCCACGCCGCGCTGGCGCGCTGCCTGGTGGTGCTCGGCGCATGCCATTCCAGACGTGGGCAGGACCACCAGGCGCGCCGCTTCTTCGAGCGTGCGCTGGCCGCGGCACGCTCGGCCAACGCGCGGCGCACCGTTGCCGTGGCGCTCGGCCATCTGGCGACGATCGACAAGGCGCTCGGCGACTACGACCGTGCGCTCGAGCGCTCGCTCGAAGTGCTGGCGATGCAGCGCGAGCTGGGCGACTGGGCCGGCGTCGCGGCCCGGCTCAACATGCTGGCCCACCTGCACCAGCAGCGCGGCCAGTGGCAACAGGCGCGCGCGCAGCTCGACGAGGCGCTGGCGGTGTGCGACCAGCACGGCGTCGCGTTCGCGCGGCCGCACCTGCTGTTCAACCTGGCCAACACCTGCTACCTGAGCGGTGATCTGGACACCTCGCAGCACGCCGGGCAACAGGCGCTCGACGCGGCTCGGGCCACCGGCGACCGCGGCGTCGAGGCGACCGCGCTGCTGCACCTGGCTCGCGTCGCGGTCAAGCGCGGCCACCATGCGCCGGCGCGCCGCATGCTGCACGAGGCGGTCACGCTGGCCGAGGCCGCCGACAGCGCGCCGTTGCAGCTCGATGCGCTGTTCTGCTATGCCGAGCTGGTCGCCGCCGCGGGCGCGGCGGCGCACGCCGCGGCGCTGTTGCGCTACTTGATCGCGCGTCCGGAGGTCGATGCGGCGGATCGGCAGATCGCGCAGCAGAGCCTCGATGCGCTGCCGGCCGGCAACGCTGCCGAGTTGCCGATCGACACGCCGCTGGCCACGCTGGTGCAGCAGATGCGCGAAGCAACGGCGCCCGGCACCTCCTGACCTCGCCTTCGCGGAACGCCGCGGAACGCACCGCGCCTAGTCTTCCTTCGCGTCGCTTGTGACGCAACCGAGGAGACCCGATGGCGAACTACCTGTTGATCGAATCGCGTGACCACTTCGCGCGCGAAGGCTTCTGCGGCGCGCTGGCCCGCACCCTGGCACGCGACGGTGCCCAGGTGGCCGTGCTGCTGGTGCAAAACGGCGTGCTGGCGGCGCGCGAGGGCGCGCACGCCGACACGCTGGCCGACATGGCGCGCGCCGGCGTCGTGCTGTACGCCGACGAGTTCTCGCTGCGCGAGCGCGGCATCGCCGCCGACGCCTTGAGCCACGCCGTGCGCCCGGCCCCGCTCGACATCGTGATCGACCGCATGGCCGACGGCTGGCGCGTCGTCTGGCATTGAAAGGAAGAATCGCCATGAACCACCGACCGACCCTCGCGTTCGCGCTGATGGACGCGCCGTTCGAAAGCGCGCGCTCGACCACCGCGCTGCGCCTGCTCGCCGTCGCGGCCGGGCGCGGCTGCCACATCAAGGTGTTCGCCTACGAAGGCGCCGTGATGCTGCCGTTTGCCAGGCAGCAGGCGCACGCCAACGCGGTGCACGGCCGCTCCGCGGAGGAGGAGAACCACTTCCTGCCGAGCACCGCGATCGCCGCGCTGATGGAAGAGGCCCAGCGCCACGGCGGCAGCCTGGACTGGGTCAACTGCGGACTGTGTGTCGATGAGCGCGGCGCCGGCGAGTCGATCGCCGGCGTGCGCCGCGGCACGCCGGGCGACTTCTGGCAGATGGCCAAGGACTCGATCAACACGCTGGTCATCGCGACCCACGACTGAAAGGAATCGAGATGAAGGCACTGAACATCGTCGCCAGCGCGTACCGCGCCACCATCGAGGAGCAGGACGACACCATCGTCTGGCTGAGTCACGCGATGAAGGGCGCCGGCGCGTCGATCGATCTGCTGCTGCGCGACAACGCGGTGAACTACGCGGTGCGCGCGCAGGATGCCAGCGGGCTCGCTTTCGGGCACTGGAAGCAGACCGAGCCGCCGCGCATCGCGCACGACCTGGCGAGCCTGATCGCCAAGGGCGCGACCGTCTATGCGCTGGCCGAGGACCTGGCCGAGCGCGGTCTGGCCCGCGAGCACCTGATCGACGGCATCGAGCCGATCGGGCTGCCGGCGCTGGTGCAACGGCTGCCGCGCTACGAGCGCGTCTGGCACTGGTAGGGAGGCCACGATGACCGAGCGCATGTTTTCGCGCGCGGGCCTCGTGCTGCGCCAGCGCACGAAGCTGGAGCGAGCCATGAACGTGCTTCGAATCGCGTCGGCCGCGATCGCTGCCGCGATCGTGTGCTGCGCCCACGCAGCGGAGCAACCGCCGAGCCGCACGTTGGCCACCACCTGCACCGGCTGCCACGGCACGCACGGCCGCAGCACCGGCGCGATGCCGTCGATCGCCAGCCTGCCGCGCAAGCAGCTGGCCGAGCAGATGCGCGCGTTCCGCGACGGCCGGCGCGACGCAACGGTGATGCAGCAGATCGCCAACGGCTACAGCGACGCGCAGATCGACGCGCTGGCCGAACATTTCGCGCGCCAACAACGAGGAGCCGCACGATGAGCCGCACCGACATCTCGCGCCGCGACTTCTGCGCGGCCGGCAGCGCGATCGCCGCCACGGCGCTCGCGGGTTGCGCCACCACACCATCGGGGTCCGCCGGCAAGGTCGTCGTCATCGGCGGCGGCTTCGGCGGTGCCACCGCAGCCAAGCACCTGCGGCTGTGGTCGTCCGGCGCGATCGACGTCGTGCTCGTCGAGCCGGGCCGCGCCTTCGTCTCGTGCCCGATGTCGAATCTGGTGCTGGCGGGCAGCCGGTCGCTGGCCGACATCACCGCCGGCTACGAGGGATTGGGCACGCTCGGCGTGCGGCTGGTGCACGAGCGCGCCGTCGCCATCGACGCCGGGCGACGGCAGGTGCGGCTCGCTTCCGGCACCGTGCTGCCGTACGACCGCCTCGTCGTCTCGCCCGGTGTCGAGTTCATGTTCGAGCGCGTGCAAGGCTACAGCGCCGATGCCGCGCAGCGCGTGCCGCATGCGTGGAAGGCCGGCGAGCAGACCGCGCTGTTGCGCCGGCAGCTGCAGGCGCTGCCCGACGGCGGGATCGTGCTGCTCGCGGTGCCGCTGGCGCCCTACCGCTGCCCGCCGGGGCCGTACGAGCGCGCCTGCCAGATCGGCTGGTACCTGAAGACACAGAAGCCGAAGTCCAAGCTGATCGTGCTCGACGCCAACCCGCAGGTGACTTCGAAGGGCGCGCTGTTCACGGCGGTCTGGAAGGACGAATACGGTTCACGGATCGAGTACCGGCCGAACGCGAACGTGGCCGAGGTCGATGCGAACGGACTCACCTTCGTGCTCGATCTGGGCGAGCGCATCCAGGGCGACGTACTGAACCTGATTCCGCCGATGCGCGCCGCCGACATTGCGCGCGACGCCGGGCTGGTCACGGCGAACGAGCGCTGGTGCGCGGTGGACTGGACGACGATGGAGTCGGTCAAGGTGCCGAACGTGCACGTGCTCGGCGACGCGGCGCTGTCGGCGCCCGGCATGCCGAAATCGGGCCACATGGCCAACCAGCACGGCAAGGCTGCAGCGGCGGCGATCGTCGAGCTGCTCGCCGGCCGCACGCCCCAACCGCCCGTGATGACCAACACCTGCTACAGCATGATCGACGACCGGCGCGCGATCCACGTCGCCAGCGTGCACCGCTACGACGCCGGCCAGAAGACGATGGTGGCGGTGGCCGGTGCGGGCGGCCTGTCGCCGGCCGATCGCTCGCGCTGGGTGCTCGAAGGCGGCTACGCGTGGGGCTGGGCGCAGTCGATCTGGGCCGACACGCTGGGCGCATGACCCGTTCGCCACGCGCCGCGACGGTTGTGCCGCTCACGCCGCGGCGCGCAGCCCTCCCAGCTTGGGCAGCAGGCCGATGCGCGCCCGCGCTTCGGCCAACGGCAGCGGCATCAGCGGCCAGAAGTTCCACTGGTGCGTGAGGTCCACGTGGCATTGCGCGCCGCGATGGATCGCCCACAGCACCTTGTCGGGCTGGAACTGGCCGGTCACCGCGCCGGTGGCCGGCGTCACCTGCACGCCCTGGTGAAACTGCAGGATCACCATCTGGATGAAGAAGAAGCCGTCCTCGCGGCGGTTGCCGCCCTGGAAGCTGCCCTGCTGGATTTCGCCGAGCGGCGTGGTGTCGTTGTCGGCCAGCACGTGCGCGACGTCGTGGTACGCGATCGAGTCGGGGATGCCGGCCACGTCACCGGGAAAACCGAAGCCCACCTCGGTCATGTGCTTCCAGTACTCGCGGCCGAGCGTGCCCTCGGGCAGCAGGCCGAGCTTCTTGTAGTTCCAGAGCTTGTCCTTGTTGACCGGCGACTTCAGCAGCAACGCGATCGGCACGCGCAGGACGCCCATCAGGCCTTCCTTGAGCCAGGCCTCCTTCAGCATCACGCGCATCACGCGGCGCATCGCCAGCAGGCGCACGGTGCGATGCCGGCCCTTGGCCAGCGCCCGGATCACGTCGATCACCGGGTCGTGCGTCGACAACGCGGCCGCGAGCGTCTGCAGGAACGCCAGAGAGGCCGGGCGCACCGGCCGGCTCAGCAGCACGGCCATCGCACCGAGCTGCACCAGCCGCTTGCGGCTGTGGGCACCTTCGATCACCACCCTGCGCGAGTCGATCGGCAACGGGTCGGCGCGCAGCGGCGCTCGCCCGCAGATCGCGGCATAGGTGTCGAGAAAGCTGCGCTCGGCCGCAGCGAGCATGCCGTCGGGGTTGAGCGCCGTGCGCAGCACACGCTGCACGGTGTTGTACTCACCCGGAAGGAAGACGTCGATGTCCATGGTTTCAGAGGCTCCTCGGGTGTACGTTGTGTCGTGCGGGCTGCGAGCCGTGTCTCGGCGCATCCGCGGGATTGCACCGGCACGCGCTGACGCGCCGGTTTCGCTGGCGTGCTGCAGCATTTCGACTGCAACACGTCAGCGCAGCAGGTAGGCGTCGAGCGCGCGCAGGTCGCTCTCCTGCAGCTCGCCGGCCGCCATGGCCAGCCGCACGCGGCCGAGCAGGTAGTCGTTGCGCGCCTGCGCCAGCTCGAGCTGTGACGCGTAGACGCGCTGCTGTGCGTCCAGCACGTCAAGCTCGGTGCGCGTGCCGACGTCGCGTCCGAGCGTGGTGGCTTCCAGCGCGGTCTGGTTCGATCGCAGCGACTGCTCGAGTGCCGCGATGCGCGCGACGCCGTTCTTCACCGACAGGAAGCTGTCCTGCACCTTCAGCCGCGCGTCTTTCCTGGCGCCGGCGAGGTCGTGCTCGGCCTGGCGCTGCTTGGCGAGCGACTCGCGCTCCTTGGAGCTCAACGCGCCGCCGCTGTACAGCGGAAGGTTGAACTGCAGGCCGATCGCCGCCGAGCGGCTGCCGTCGGGCGCGACCGCGGGCGACAGGCTGCCGCTCTGGTTCTTGGCGGTGTAGCTGGCGACGAGGTCCACGGTCGGCCGGCCGCTCAAGCGGTAGCGCCCGATCTCGGCGCTGGCGATCGCGAGCTCGGTCTGCTTGACGAGCACGCGCGTGTTCGATTCGGCGCTCTTGTCATGCCAGGCGAGCAGGTCGTCCGGCATCGGCGGCGTTGGCGCAAAGGGGCGCAGCGGCGCGAGCCCTTGCGCCGGCACGCCGGTGAGCTCGAGGTACTGGGCCTGTGCGGAGGCCAGCGTGCTCTGCGCCGACACCTCCTTCGCGAGCGTCTGGTCGTAGCGGGCCTGCGCTTCCTGCAGGTCGGTGATCCTGCCGCGGCCGACGTCAAAGCGCGCCTGCGCGCGGTCGCGCTGCAACGCGACGGCGGCCTTCTCGGATTGCGTGACGCGCAGCGACTCCTGCGCCAGCAGCACGCCGAAGTAAGCCTCGGCCACACGCTGCATCAGGTCCTGCTGGGCATGGCGGTATTCGATCTCGGCCAGCGCGCTCTGCTGGTGCAGCTGCTTCTTGTCGGCACGTGCACCCTGGTCGTACAGCGGCTGTGACAACTGCAGCGCCGCCTGGCTCACCGTGCCCGAGCTCTCGGACTTGATGATCTGGTCGAGCGGCGCCGGCACGCTGGACGACGATCGGTCGTTCAGCCCCGTGGCGCTGGCCTGCAGGTTGATGCGCGGGCGCAGCATCGCATCGCCTTGTTTGGCCTTTTCGCGGCCGGCTGCGACGGCCTCGTCGGCGGCCAGGCGGGTGGGGTCGACCTGCAGCGCCTTCTGGTACGAGCCCATCAGGTCGATCGCGTGGCTCGCGCCGGCCGCAATGCCCAACAGCAGGCATGCAGCGGCCCTCACCGCCCCGCGGGCGGGGTGTTTGCGGTTCATGTCGTTCCTCTCTCTTGGCAGCGCGCCGTCAGATCGGCGCGCTCTGCACGAGCGGTGCGGCGGGCAGCACCGGTTTCGATGCCGGTCCCGCCGACGGCCGCGTGGCGCCGTACCAGCTCGCGTACAGCGCGGGCAGGAACAGCAGCGTCAACAACGTGGCGACCGCGAGCCCGCCCATGATCGCCCACGCCATCGGACCCCAGAACACCGAGGTGGTCAGCGGCACCATCGCCAGGATGGCGGCCAGTGCGGTCAGCACGATCGGGCGCAGGCGCCGCACAGTGGACTCGACGATGGCATCCCACAGCGGCAGCCCTGCCGCCAGGTCGTGGTCGATCTGCACCACCAGGATCACCGAGTTGCGGATGATCATGCCGGCCAGCGCGATCACGCCGAGCATCGCGACGAAGCCGAACGGGATGCGGAACGCCGCCATGATCGCCGACACGCCGATCAGCCCGAGCGGTGCCGTCAACAGCACCAGCGCCATCTTCTTCATGTCCTGCAGCTGCAGCATCAGCAGCAGCAGCACCGCGACGATGGTCAGCGGCATCACCGCCAGGATCGACGCCTGCGCCTTGGCACTCGACTCCAGCGCGCCGCCCACGTCGATGCCGTAGCCGAGCGGCAGCGTCTTGGCGAGCTCGTCGAGCTGCGGCTTGACGGCCATCGTGACGTCCGGGGCTTCGGCGCCCTCGACATCGGCGCGCACGGTCAGCGTCGGCACGCGGTTGCGCCGCCACAGCACGCTGTCTTCGCTGTCAAGGCTCAGTCGCGCCACTTGCGACACCGGCACGAAGCGGCCGTCGCGCAGGTAGATCTTGGCGTCCTTCAGGTTGTTCAGGTCGGTGCGCTCAGGCGCGATCAGCCGCGCCATCACGTCGATGTCGTCGTCGCCTTCGCGGTAGGTGGTGATCTGCGTGCCCGAGAGGGACCCCTGCAGCGCGTCCTTGATCTCGCGCGACGTGATGCCGAGCGCGCGCGCCTTGTCCTGGTCGACGTCGACCTTCACGCGCTTCAGCCGCTCGCCCCAGTCCTGGTTGACGCGGCGCACGCTGGGGTGGCCGCGCAGGATCGCCTGCACCTTGTCGGCCGCGGCCTGCACCTGCGCGTTGTCGGTGCCGAACACGCGGAACTGCACCGGATAGCCGACCGGCGGGCCGTTCTCAAGCCGGTTGACGCGGCCGCGCACCAGCGGGAAGTCGTTCTGGAACAGCGCCTCGATCTTGGCCAGCACACGCTCGCGCGCCTCGCCGCCCTGGGTCATCACCATCATCTCGCCCAGGTTGAGGTTGGGTGTCTGCACGTCCAGCGGCAGGTAGAAGCGCGGGCTGCCGGTGCCGATGTAGCTGGTGACGGCGACCACGTCGGGGTCGTCCTTCAGCTTGGCTTCGAGCGCCGCCACTTCGCGCTGGCTGGCTTCGAAGGTGGCGGCTTGCGGCAGCCACAGGTCGACCATCAGCTCGGGCCGGTCGGAGGCCGGGAAGAACTGCTGCGGCACGGCCTTGAAGAGCGCAATCGACGCGACGAACGCCGCCACGGTCACCGCGATCACGCTCTTGCGCTGCGCCAGGCACCCGTTCACCACCTTGCGGAAGCGCAGGTAGAAGCCGCGCTGGTAGACCGCGTCTTCGTCGTGCGCCGCGTCCTTGTGCTCCTTCAGCAGCTTGAAGCCGATGTAGGGCGTGAAGATCACCGCGACGATCCACGACAGCATCAGCGAGATGCCGACCACCTGGAACAGCGAGAACACGTATTCGCCCGAACCCGACTTGGCAAAGCCCACCGGCAGGAAGCCCGCGGCGGTGATCAGCGTGCCGGTCAGCATCGGGAACGCGGTGGCGGTGTAGGCGTAGGTGGCGGCGCGGAACTTGTCCCAGCCCTGCTCGAGCTTGAGCGCCATCATCTCCACCGCGATGATCGCGTCGTCGACCAAGAGGCCGAGCGCGATGATCAGCGCGCCGAGCGAAATGCGCTGCAGCTCGATGTTCAGGAAATACATCGCCAGGAAGGTCAGCGCCAGCACCAGCGGGATGCACAGCGCCACCACCAGGCCGGTGCGAAGCCCGAGCGAGAAGAAGCTGACCACCAGCACGATGGCCACCGCCTCGGCAAGGCTCTTCTTGAACTCGTGCACCGATTCCTTGACCACACGCGGCTGGTCCGACACCGCGTTGACCTCCACGCCGACCGGAAAGCTGGCCTGCACGCGTTTGACCGTGGCGTTGAGCTGCTCGCCCAGCCGGATCACGTCGCCGCCCTTGCGCATGCTGACGGCCAGGCCCACCGACTCGCGGCCATTGAAGCGCATCTTCGACGTGGCCGGCTCGATCACGCCCCGCTTGACCTCGGCGATGTCGCCCAGGCGGAAGGTGCGGTCGTTGGCGCGGATGCCGATGTTGCGGATGGCGTCGACCGAGTCGAACTCGCCGCTCACCGTGAGGCGCACCTGCTCGGTGCTGGTCTGCACCGTACCCGACGCGGTGACCGCGTTGGTCTGCGCCAGCGTGCTGGCGATCAGCGCCGGGTCCAGCCCCAACGACGCCAGCTTGGCATTGGACGCTTCGACGTAGACCTTCTCGTCCTGCACGCCGAGCAGGTCGACCTTGTTGACGTCGGCCACGCGCAGGAACTCGTTGCGCGCGGCGTCGGCGAAGTTCTTCAGATCGACGCTGGAGAAGCCGTCGCCGGTGATCGCGTACAGGTTGCCGAAGGTGTCGCCGAACTCGTCGTTGAAGAACGGGCCCTTCACGCCCTGCGGCAGCGTGTGGCCGATGTCGCCGAGCTTCTTGCGCACCTGGTACCACACCTGCGGCACGTCGGCGGCCAGCGTCTCCTCGCGCAGGATGATGGTGATCTGCGTGACGCCGGGCTTGGCGTAGCTCGTCGTGTAGTCGATCTCGGCCACCTCCTGCAGCTTCTTCTCGAGCTTGTCAGTCACCTGGTCAGCCATTGCTTGAGCCGACGCGCCCGGCCAGTAAGCCTGCACCAGCATCGCCTTGACAGTGAACTCCGGGTCCTCCTTCTGGCCGAGCTGGCCGTAGGCGAGCACGCCGGCGATGCCGAGCAGCATCAGCAGGAACATCACCATCTGCTGGTGCTTGAGCGCCCATTCGGACAGGTTGAGCTTCATGGCTTGTCCTTCATCGCGACTTGTGCGCCCGCCGCCTTGGCCGCGGCTTCTGCGGCCCCGGCGACCTTCACCCTCTGGCCGGCGAACAGCATGTGCACGCCGGCGGTCACCACCGTCTCGCCTTGAGCGACGCCGCCGGCGATCAACACGTGGTCGTTCTGCGCCGCGCCGAGCTTGACGGCGCGCGTGTTCACCTGGCCGGTCTTCGCATCGACCACCCACACCATCGGCTGGCCGTTGACGTTGTGGATCGCGGTCAGCGGCAGGCGGATCGCGCGCGCGCCGTCGACGTTGGCGGCGAACACCGAGGCCGTCATGCCCAGGCGCAGGCCTGAGTCGGGATGCTTCACCGCGATGCGCGCCGAGTAAGTGCGCGTCACGCTGTCGGTGTCGGGCGCCAGCTCGCGCAGCGTGCCGGCGTAGGTCTTGCCGGGCAGCGACCACAGCGACACCTGCAGCGTCTTGGCGGCCTTCAGCTCGTCGACGCGCGACTCGGCGATGCTCACCACCACGTCGCGCTCGCCGTCGGCGGCCAGCGTCACCACCGCTTGGCCGGGCGACACCACCTGGCCCGCCTCGGCGTGGATCGCGCTGACCACGCCGTCGCGGTCGGCCTTGAGGAGCGTGTAGCCGCGCTGGTTGACCTTGATCTGCTGCTGCGCCAGCGCCGACTTGAGCTGCGACTCCGACGTCGCGAGCGCCAGGCGCTGCGCGTCGACCTCGGCCTGCGACGCGAAGTTGCGCGCCAGCAGCGCCTCGGTGCGCTGCAGGTCGATGCGGTCCTGCGCCACGCGGCTCTTCTTGGCCTCGACATCGGCGTCGGCGGCCACGACCTGCAGCGTCTCCTGCGCCGGATCCAGGCGCATCAGCGGCTGGCCGCGCTTGACCGCGCTGCCCACCTCGACCAGGCGCGCGACGATGCGGCCCGAGGTCTCGAATCCGAGCTTGCTCTCGTAGCGGGCCTGGATCTCGCCCGAATAGGTGGCGCCGACCGAGCCGTGGCTGGTGCCCACCACGGTGCTGCGCACCGGGCGCACCTCTTCCGGCGCGGCCTCGGGCTTTTGGCTGCAGCCGGCGGCCAGTGCGGCCGCGGCCAGCAGGCTCAGGGCGAAAACGCGTTTCATCGTGACTCCTCGTTCGTGTGGGACGCGGCTACTTCACCGTGTAGCCGCGGCCTTCCATGCATGCGCCCAACGCGCGTTCATAGGTGGCGCGCTGCTGGTTGCGTGCGGCCGACTGCTGGGCTGCGGCCTGCTGCGCCGCGGCCTGCTGCCGGGCCTGTTGCTGCTGCGCGGCCTGCTGCTGCTTGACGCGCTGGATCACCGCGCCGCCGAGCGCGCCGGCCGCGGCGCCGCGGCCGGCGTCGTGGTGCGTCAACTCGGCCACCGCAGCGCCACCCATGGCACCCGCGGCCATGCCGCTCACCGGCGCACCGCTCGATGACGTGCCGGTCGTGGCAACGGCGGCGCTTTGCGTCGGTGCCGGGCCGGACGGCGCCTGCGTCGGATCGAAGCCCGACTGGCCGCGCGCCCAGCTGTGGCACTCGTAGCGGTCCTGGTCCTGTTGTTTGGCGCTCTGGCCCTTGGCCGGATAGATCACCGGCTGCGTGTTCTGCGCGTGCGCGGCTGCAGCGCCAAGCAGCATGGCCGCGGCGCACCAGACCAGGCGGCGCACGGCGCGCTCGTCGGCGAGGGAATGCAGATGGTTCATGGCGAATCTCCTGTGGGTTCGAGGTTTCAGCGCGGCGCGCACGACACCGTGTTGCCTGCGGCGTCCTTGCACGACGCGCTGCGGCTGAAGCCGCTGCCCTTGGTGTAGCTGGTCGAGCCGTCGAACGTGGTGCCGTTGGCGCCGGTGACGCTCGTGTTGCGCTCGCCGCTGGCCGAGCCGTCGGCGCTGCGCGTGAAGCTGCCGCTGCGTTGCGCGCTCCCGCCGTTGGCACCGGTCACGCTGCCTTGGCTGCGCGCGCTGGCGCTGCCGTCGGCATTGCGGTCGAACGAGCGCGTGCGCAGGCCCTGTCCACCGGCAGCGGTGTTGAAGCCGCTGCCGGCCACCGCGTTGACGTTGCCGCTGCCGTCGCTGACCAGGCGGCGCTGGCCACCGGCGTGGATCTGGGCGTGCGCGGATTGCGCGGCCATCGTGATCATCACCAGGCCGGCGGCCGTGGCCGCCGCGGCGGCGAGGATCGAGGTGAGGTGCAAACGTTTCATGGGGTGCTCGTTTCGTAAGGGTGTTCAGAGCGTCGGGATGGCGCAGCCGCGCAGCGCCGCCTGCTGCCGCAGCGCGTCGAGGCGCTGCTGCGACTCGTTGGCCGCGGCCTTGGCTCGGCCGTAGCGCGCCATCACGGCGAAAGGCACCACCGCCTTCCAGGCGTCGTGCTGCAGTTGCGCGGCGGCGCGCTGCGCGTCGGCGGCGGTGTCGATCTGCGCTTCGATCGCGGCGCAATCGAGCGCGGCGGTCTGGACATCGTGCGCACTGGGCGTCTGCGCGCAGGCCGCCATCAAGGCAGCGAGCGTGACGCCCGCGGTGGAAAAGATGGGATTCATGGTCTGGAAGCTCGTTTCTTGGGTGGAAGGGGGTCGACCGTCACCGGTCGGCGAAAGCGGGTGGAGCGGCGCTGGCCGCCGAGCAGGTCGCTCAACTCGGCCAAGGTCGCGAACGGGGCGGTCTTGCCGGTGCGCACCTGCTCCACCACGCCGGCGAGCGCGTCGCCTTCGCGGCGCACGATGCGCACCAGATAGCTGTCGATCTCCTTCACGCGGGGACTCCGTCTGGGGCTCGCGGGCATCATCGAGATCGATCGCCTACGGATGGACCACGGATTCGCGAATGCGGCGCATCAGCGCGACGGCTGGCCGCAGCACGCGCAGATCTCCGCTTTGGACGGATGGATTCGGTTCACGCAAGGCTCCTGGTTCGTTTGGCTGACAACGGCGTGCAGCGTAGAAACCAGGGGCACATTTATTGGCTACGGATTCGCCGGCGGCCGTGCCGGGCCGCATTACAGATGTCATGGCGCGGCTTGTCGCCGCGCGGCTCAGGTCAGTCGCAGCGACTGATACAGCCTCTCCGTGGCCGCTGAAGGCGGCAGGCTCAGCGTGACCGACAGCGTCTGCTTGAGCCGGCGGTACGCGCTCACCGCCTCGGGCAGGCGGTCGAGCCCGTGGTAGCAGCGCATCAGGCCCTGGTAGAACAGCTCGACCACCGGGTCGGCGTCGAGGCCCTTCAGGTACCAGCCAATCGCCTCGTCGTGCCGGTGCGCCGCCTCCAGCCGCGCGGCGTGCTGCGCCACGGCGTGCACGAACTTGCCGCGCAGCCGCTCGCGCATCGCCACCGGCCAGCTCTCGCCTTCGTCCTCGGCCAGGAATGCGCCGTGGTACAGCTGCAGCGCCTCGAGCGCCGCGTCGGCATCGTCGGCACCCAGGCCGCGCTCGAACGACAGCGCGTCGACCCACACGCGCTCGCGGTCGAGCCACACCTGGCCGCCTTGTTGCAGCACCACGTCGGGCACGCCGATCAGCTGGCGCAGCCGGTGCACCGCGGCACCGAGCGACTTGGCGGCAGCGTCGCCCTCTTCATCGGGCCAGAACTGGTCGATCAGCGCGCCCTCGGCTGCGCTGCCGCCGCGCGCGATCACCGCCTTGAGCAGCGCCAGCGTCTTCTTCGGGGCCTTGCGGCCGAACGCGATCGGCACGTCATGCACCCGCACCTCGAACGCGCCCAGCGTGCGCACCTTCACGGCCCAGGGCCACCCGGCGACCTCGTCGGGCGGCGGCGGCAGGCGCCAGCGGCGGATCAGCTCGCGCACCAGCTCGGGCTCGACACCGTCGCGCAGCGCGAGCACCAGCAGCTCGGGCTTGCGCGCGACGATGCGGTGCACGTAGGCGGCCTGCGCCGGCTCGCGCGCGGCGCGCGCCAGCGCCTGGGCCACCTGCGTGCGTGCGCTGCCGGCATCGCCGCGCGTCAGCGCCACGTAGGCCTCCTCGAGCACCAGCTGCGACTGCAGCGCCTCCATATAGCTGCCGCGCGCCGCCTCGCGGGCCGCGGCGATCACCTGCAGCGCGCGCTCGGGCTCGCCCGCGTCGGCGAACGCGCTCGCCACCGCCGGCGGGTACATCGCATGGAAGTACGCCGCGTCGACGCGTTGCACCTCGTCGAGCACCTGCCTTGCATGGACCAGCGCCTGCGCAGCATGACCGCGCAGCTGCGCCAGCATGGTCTGGATGAGGCACAGGTTGAGCTCGGCGTCGAGGTTGCCGCGCGCCGGATGCACCTCTAGCCGCGCCACGCGCGCGCGCGCGTCGTCGGCGCGGCGGAACATGATGTCGAGGTAGATGCGGAACTGGATCGCCGCGTATTCGGCGCGCGGCAGGCCCTGCTCGCGCGCCAGATCCTCGGCGCGCTGGAACAGCTGCGACGCCTCTTCGTAGCGGCCGAGCCGCATGTCGTGGATGGCGCGGAAGGTGGACCAGAACGCGCGGTTCAGCGCGCTCGACGGCCGCTGGTCCACCACCGGATCGACCTTGCCGATCAGCTGCGTGGCCGACGCATGGTCGGCCGAGTTGTGGAACCAGGTGATCAGGTGCGTGGCCGCCGCCAGGCGGTGGTTCCAGTCGATGCCGTCGTCATCGATCATCGCCAGCACGGCACGCCCCATGTCGCGCAGCGCCGGATGCGCCAGGCGGCAGAACGCCAGCGACGCATGCAGCGCTGCCACGCTGACCAGCTCCACCCCGCGCGACGGAAACCGCACGCCCTGCGCCAGCGGCCACGGCCCGACGCTGCGCAGCAGCGGCTCGAGCCGGTCGACCCACGGCGTGATCTCCGACCAGCCGAGCCGCGCGTACCACAGCGTTTGCATCACCGCGGCGCCGCACGCCAGCTGGCCGGCGACGTCGCGCATCGACTCGAAGCGCCCGTGCGCCGCCTGCAGCGCCTGCAGCGCGCGCTCGGGCGCGGTGGCGGCCAGCGCGCGGCCCTGCCAATAGCCGAGCCAGGGCGCCGCCTCGCGCTCGGCCGACGGCATGCGCTCGAGCCACTCCGCCACCGTCTGTCCGCGGCCTTGTTCGATCAAGGCCTCGGCATGCAGGTTGAGCGTGCGGCCGTAGGCGGCCCAGTCGCCGGCCTCGGCGAAACAGTCGAGCGCGGGATCGGGGAGACCGTCTTCGGCCAGCAGCGTGCCGGCGCGCCGCGCCACCTGGCGTTGTTCGTCGGCGCTCCAACTCGCCGCGGCCTGATGCCGCAGGAACGTGCGGAACAGCGCGTGGAACTGGAACACCGGCGCCGATGCCGCGCCATCGGCGACGCGACGCCGATCGGTGAACAGATGCCGCCGATAAAAGCGCTCGAGCAGCTTGGGCGCATCGGCTTGGCCGGTGAGCCGCTCGGCCTGCGCCGCACCGATCTGCGGCAGGAACGCGAGCTGCATCAGCGCGCGTTGCTGCCCGGGCGGCGCGTCGTCGAACACGCGTTGCGCGAAGTACGAGAACACGTGCTGCAGCGAGTCGGTGCCATCGCCGACGTCGCCCGGCGCGGCGCGTGTGCGCGTCAGCAGCAGCGTGAGGCCGGCGGCCCAGCCGTGCGAGCGCTCGAACAATGCACGTGCGTCATGCTCGGCCTCGACGCCGCGCCGGCGCGCGATCGCCTGGGTCTCTTCCAGCGTCAGCCGCAGCGCCGCCCCGTCGAGCAGCGCGATCGCGTCGGCGGCCAGCAGCGGCGCGTAGGCGCCATCGGGCTCGGTGCGGCTGACCACCACGATGTGCACGCCGTGTGGCAGCTGCGCGATCGCCTCGGCCATCAAGCGGTGGAAGGCGGAGCCCTCGGGCGCCTCCTGGAAGTTGTCGAACACCAGCAGCGCGTCGGCATCGAGCTGCGCGTACAGCGCGCGAAAGAAGCGTCGCGCATATCCGCGCAGGTCGGCCCGGTACTCCGGCGTCAGCAGCGGAAGCGTGGCTGCGCCATCGGCCGGCGCGATGCCTTCGGCCGCGAGCTTGAGGTGGTAGATGAACGACGCCGGATCGGCATCGCCTTCATCGACCTGGTACCACAGCGTGCGGCCGATGCGATCCGCCGCCTGCGTCTGCAGATAGCTCGCCAGCAGCGTGGTCTTGCCGGCGCCGGGCTGTGCGCTCAACCAGACCACCGGGCGGCGCAGCGCCGTGTCGAGCGCGTCGAACAGCCGCGTGCGCGGCAGCACGTCGTGCAGCCGCGGTGGCGTGATCTTGGCCAGGGCCGGTGGTTTGCGGGCCATGCGCTGTCCCTCGGCGGATGATAGGGGGCACGCCACACCGGGAGAAACCGATGCTGCTCAAAGGATCCTGCCATTGCCGTGCGGTGCGCTTCAGCGTGCAGTCGCACGAGCCGGTGCCGTTCATGCGCTGCTACTGCTCGATCTGCCGCAAGACCTCCGGCAGCGGCGGTTATGCGATCAACCTGGGCGCGGACTTCAACACGCTGAAGGTCAAGGGGCGCGAGCACTTGAGCGTGTACCGCGCCCGCCTCGGCAGCGGCCGGCGCAGCCAGGGGCAGCGCCACTTCTGCAAGGAGTGCGGCAGCCCGTTGTGGTTGTGGGATCCGCGCTGGCCCGATCTGGTTCACCCACAGGCCGGCGCGATCGACACGCCGCTGCCGGCGGCGCCCTCGCTGTGCCACATCATGCTCAGCTTCAAGCCCGACTGGGTGCCGCTGCAGACCCGGCGCGGCGACCAGCGCTTCGACGTCTATCCGGATTTCTCGCTGGCGCAGTGGCACGAGCGCCGCAAGCTCACACGTTGATACGTTTATCGGGGCCGTCCTACAGCCCAAACACGACCCGCCCGACAAGCGGGTTATCGCGGCCGGCGCAGCATGTCGCTTCGGCATGCGGGGTGCCGCATGCCCGCCCGGAGCGTCGACGATGTTTCAGCCGCACAGTTTCAGCCGCCTGGTCTATGCCGTGATGGTGTTCAGCCTGCTCGCCTTCGGCGTGTTGGCCATGGCGCAAGCGTCCAGCCCGACCAACCTGTTGGCGCGCTTGTCGGGGGCTAGCGTGGTGCCGCCCAATAACAGCGAGGCCACCGGCAACCTGCAGGCGACGCTGGACAAGCAGACACGCGTGCTGAGCTGGACGCTCAGCACCATCGGACTCAGCGGCCCGGTGGTCGGTGCGTCATTCAACGGCCCCGCGATGCCGGGCGACAACGCGGCGGTGGAAGTGCCGCTGCAGGCCCAGAATCTCGAGCGCGGCGCGATCACGCTGACGCCCGAGCAGGTGGACGCGGTGCTCGCCGAGCGCTGGTACATCAGCGTGGTCACCGCGGCGCGCCCCGGCGGCGAGATCCGCGGCCAGCTGATCGTCGCCGCCCGATAGGGCGCGGTCAGTCAGGACGCGCGCCGGCGTCGAACCAGCGCTTGACGACCAGGCGCTCGTCGTCGGTCATCTGCGTGGCGTTGGCCAGCGGCATCAGCTTGAGCACCACCACCTGCTGGTACATCGCCTGCGCATGCTGGCGGATCAGCGCGTCGGTGTGCAGCGCCACGTTCTTCTGCTGCACCTGGGCGTTGTGGCACGAGACGCAGCGCTGCTCGACGATCGCCTTCACATCGGCCAGCTGCGCCGGCCGTGACGCGGCGGCCGCCGCAGGCGGCGCGGGCTTCAGCGCCACACCCACCGCGAGCATCAGCAGCACGCCCGCCGCCGCATAGCCCCAGGGCACCGGTTGCTGCAACACCAGCGCCTTGTGCCGCGCGACGAATGAGTGGCGCACCAGCGCCGCCGCCAGCATCAACAGCACCAGCACCAGCCAGCTGTGCGCACCCTGATACAGCCAGCCGTAGTGGTTGCTGATCATCGTCACCAGCACCGGCAGCGTGAAGTAGGTGTTGTGCAGGCTGCGCTGCTTGCCGCGCTGGCCATGCACCGGATCCACCGGCTGGCCGGCACGCATCTGCGCGATCACCTTGCGCTGCCCCGGAATGATCCAGAACAGCACGTTGGCGCTCATCGCGGTGGCGAGCATCGCGCCGACGATCAGGAACGCGGCGCGGCCGGCAAACAGCCGGCACGCGAGCCAGCTCGCCGCGACGACGTAGACGAACACCAGCACGCCGACGATCAGGTCGCCGCGCTGGCGTTGGCCGAACAGCCGGCAGATCGCGTCGTAGACGATCCAGCCCGCAACCAGGAACGCCAGCGCCGCCACCACCGCGGCCTGCGCCGACCAGTCGAACACGTTCCTGTCGACCAGGAACGTGCTGGCGTTGAACAGGTACAGCACGGTGAACAGCGCAAATCCGGTGAGCCAGGTGGTGTAGCTCTCCCAGATGAACCAGTGCAGGTGCTCGGGCAGCGACTTGGGCGCCACCAGATACTTCTGCGGGTTGTAGAACCCGCCGCCGTGCACGGCCCACAGCTCGCCGTCGACGCCCTTGTCTTTCAGCACCGGGTCGGTCGGCGGCTTGAGGCTCAGATCGAGAAAGACGAAGTAGAACGACGCACCGATCCACGCGATGCCGGTGATCACGTGCGCAAAGCGCAGCAGCAGGTTGATCCAGTCGAGGAGGTAGGCGTCCATGGCGTTCAGGCAGCAGCCCTGCGGCGGCCGAGCAGGGCAAAGCCGCGGCCGGGTATGCGCCGGCGCTCGTGTGCAGCGGTCGGCCCTGAAGGGCCGACTCCCTTGCGCTCCTCGATCGCATGGCCCGCGTCGACACTCCCGCCGCTCACTTCGTTCGCTGTGGTCGAACAGTCGTCGCGAGTCAGAGGTTGAAGCGCGCGCTGCGCGCGCGCGGCCATGCGCTGTGCGGTGCTCAGCGCCGCACAATGTCGCTGCCGACGCACACCCGACCACGGCTTGGCCAGCATCAGCGAGGTTTTCGTCGAGGAAACCCGCGAGCGTCTCTGCGCGGTGGGCGTTATCCGGGATGGGCGACTTGTGCGGCGGCGACAACGAAGTTGCGGCGTAGGGTCATATGCGCGAAGCGCATATGACCCGGAGCCAAAAGCGCAGCGGCACAAGGGGGAGTCCGGACCCGCAGTGGCCGGACCGGCGAGAAGCCATGAAGCCGAGCCCGGACACGAACAGTCCGGTGGACTGTTCGTGCCTGGCGAGGGGCCGGGCCCCCTGGCCCGGCGCGGCCTGCAAGGCGCGGCGCGTTCAGCGCCGCTTGCGAGCGGCATCGCAGCCGCCCTTGTGCCGCGAGCACCGCAGCGCAGTCGGCCCGCAGGGCCGACCGACCCAGCAGGAGCCCACCCCGGGTACCGCCCGCCGCGCCGCGCCCAACCTCCGCAGACTTCAATCACCATCAAGCTAGAAAACCCTCAAGGCTTCAAATCCGCCGCTTTGATCGCCGGCGCCCAGTCGTTGATCTGCTTGGCAACAAAGTCGGCGAACTGCGCGGCGCTCACCTTGGATGGCGTGATGCCGAGCTCTTCAAAGCGCTTGACGATGGCCGGATCGGCCACGATGTCGGCCAGCGCCTTGGCGAGCTTGTCCGTCACCTCCTTCGGCAAGCCTGCCGGTCCCGACACGCCGAAGTAGTTCTCCGCCACCAATTGCGGCAGCCCGAGCTCGACCACGCTCGGCACCTCGGGCAACAGCGGCGAGCGCTCGCGCGTCGTGACGGCCAGGCCCTTGATCTGACCGGACTTGACCATCGGCACGAACGCCGTGATGACGTCGATGCCGAGCGGAATCTGGCCGGCGATCAGGTCAGTCGTCATCGGCGCGCCGCCGCGATACGGTACGTGCGTCATCTGGAGCTTCATCGCGCTCTTGGCCATCTCGCCGACGATGTGGCCGATCGACCCCGGGCCGCCGGAGCCGAAGGTGTAGCCCGGGACTGCGGCCGCCTTGGGCAGATCTTTAACCGTGGCGGGACCGCTCTTCGGGTTGGCCATCAGCACCGGCGCCACGCCGAGCATCGCCACGTGCGTGAATTGCTTGATCGGGTCGTACGGCAGCTTGGGCACCGTCCACGGGCCGATCGACAGCGGGGTGGAGTTCGACAGCATCAGCGTGTAGCCGTCGGGCGCGGAACGCACCACTTCAGCGCCGCCGATGGTGCCGCCGGCGCCGGGCTTGTTGTCGACGATCACTGGCTGCCCGAGCGCCTTGGCCAGCGGCTCCGAGATCGCGCGGGCCACGATGTCGCTCGCGCCGCCGGCCGCGAACGTGACGACGATGCGCACGGGTTTCTCGGGCCAGGCGGCATGCGAGGCGGTGGCCAAGGCCAGCGCCGCGGCGCAAAAGACATGACGGTGAAGTTTCAAGTCGGGCTCCTGCAAACGGTTGGGCAACGATGGCTTGCGCTTGCAAGATCCGTGCGCCGATGGCTCACGCCCACACCCTGTGCGACCTCAGCTGCCGCGGTAGGTGGAGTAGCTCCACGGGCTCACCAGCAGCGGCACGTGGTAGTGGCCGCCAGCGTCGGCGATGCCGAAATCGATCGTCACCTCGTCGAGGAACGGCGGGTCAGGCAGCATGACAGCGCGCTGCCGGAAGTACGCCGCAACCGAGAACACGAGTCGGTAGCGGCCGACGGCCATCGTGGCCGCGTCGAGCAGCGCGCCGCCGGGATGACGGCCGTCGGCATCGAGCTCGAACGAGGCCAGCGTCTGCGCGCCGCCAGCCTGCATGCGCAGCAGCTTGCCGCGCATGCCGGCGGCCGGAGTGCCGTGCATCGTGTCGAGCACGTGGGTGCTGAGGTGACCCATGGCGTACGCTCCGCGCAAGGTGGATGGGAAACGGTGCCGCCGGGTTGGACCACGGCGGGCGAAAGTGTATACACTCTTGCGCACAGGTCAATCGAGCCGCCACGTGAAAGCCACGCCGTGAAGGTCAGCTCAAGGGGCCCCAGCGCCACGCGCGGCCGCGTCACGCTGCGTGTGATCCGCCCCGGCACGCCACCGCCGTCGGCCGGCCGCGCCGATGCGGCACAGACGGCGACGCAGCGCATCGTCGACTCGATCACCGCCGCCATCGCCGAGCGCCGCCTGATGCCGGGCACCAAACTGGCGGAGCAGAAGCTGGCCGACATCTTTCGCGTGTCGCGCACGCTGGTGCGCCAGGCGCTCAACCAGCTGAGTCGCGACCGGCTGGTGGTGCTGCAGCCGGCGCGCGGGGCGACCGTCGCCTCGCCCAGTGTCGCCGAGGCGCGCCAGGTGTTCGAGGCGCGCCAGTTGATCGAAGGCGCGCTCATCAAGCAGCTGGCGCGCACCATCACGCCGGCGCAGGTGGCCGAGTTGCGCGCGCACCTGCAGGCCGAGCGCGCCGCGGTGCAGCGCACCGACATCTCCGGCCGCACGCAGCTGCTGGCCGACTTCCATGTGGTCCTCGCGCGTTTGCTGGGCAACGAGGTGCTGGCGCAGCTGCTGCGCGACTTGCTGATGCGCTCGTCGTTGATCGCGCTGATGTACCAGTCCACGCATTCGGCCGAGGAGTCGTACGCCGAGCACGTGGCGATCGTCGATGCGCTGGAGCGCGCCGATGCGCGCGAGGCCGCGCGGCTCACGCGCCTGCACCTGAGCAGCGTGGAACACAACCTGCGGCTCGATCCGCGCCGGCCCGATCTGGCGCTGGTGCTCAGCAAGCGATGAGCCCCGTCCGGCCGCCCGAAGGGGCTCATTCCCTCTCGGAGGGACAGGGCCGAAGGCCCAAGGGTGCAACAGTTAGCACGCCGGCACGCTACCCGCGCGATCTGCGCGGCCACGGCCGCCATCCGCCGAACGCACGCTGGCCGGGCGGCGCGCGGGTGGCGCTGCAGTTCGTGCTCAACTATGAAGAAGGCGGCGAGAGCTCGGTGCTGCACGGCGACGCCGGCAGCGAGCAGTTCCTGTCCGAGATGTTCAATCCGGCCGCGTACCCGGCGCGCCACCTGTCGATGGAGTCGATCTACGAGTACGGCTCGCGCGTCGGCGTGTGGCGCATCCTGCGCGAGTTTCAGCGCCGCAGTCTCCCGCTGACCGTGTTCGGCGTCGGCATGGCCCTGCAGCGCTGCCCCGAGGTCACCGCGGCGTTCACCGAGCTCGGCCACGAGATCGCCTGCCACGGCTGGCGCTGGATCCACTACCAGAACGTGGACGAGGCCACCGAACGCGAGCACCTGCGCCTGGGCGTGCAGGCGATCGAGCAGCTCACCGGGGCCAGGCCGCTCGGCTGGTACACCGGCCGCGACAGCCCCCACACGCGCCGGCTGGTGGCCGATTTCGGCGGCTTCGAGTACGACAGCGATCACTACGGCGACGACCTGCCGTTCTGGCTGCAGGTGCGCAGGACCGACGGCATGCTCGCGCCGCACCTGGTGGTGCCCTACACGCTCGACGCCAACGACATGCGCTTCGCGCTACCGCAGGGCTACAGCCACGGCGAGCCGTTCTTCCAGTACCTGCGCGATGCGTTCGACGTCCACCATGCCGAGGGCGACGAGCGACCGGCGATGATGAGCATCGGCATGCACTGCCGCCTGCTCGGCCGCCCGGGGCGTATGCGCGCGCTGCAGCGTTTTCTCGATCACGTGCAGGCGCACGACAAGGTGTGGATCGCGCGGCGCATCGACATCGCGCGCCACTGGCGCCAGGCGCATCCGTTCGATGCCGCCACGGCATTCGTCTGGGAGTGAGAGGTGGCGTTGGATCTGCAGCAGCTGAACGCGGCGTGCGCGGCGGAGTTCGCCCAGGCGCTCGCCGGCACCTACGAGCACTCGCCGTGGATCGTGGAAACCGCGGCGAGCAGGCGGCCGTTTGCAACGCTGGCCGCGCTCAAGCGCGCGCTGGTCGAGGTGGTGCGCGATGCGCCGCGCGAGCGGCAACTCGCGTTGATCCGCGCCCACCCCGAGCTGGCCGGCAAGGCGATGATTGCCAAGACGCTCACCGCCGAGTCGACGCACGAACAGGGCAAGGCCGGCCTCACCGAGTGCACGCCCGAGGAGTTTGCCCGCATCCAGCAGCTCAACGCCGACTACAACGCCAGGTTCGGTTTTCCGTTCATCCTCGCGGTGCGCGGCCCGCGCGGCACCGGGCTGGGCAAGGGCGAGATCATCGCCACCTTCGCGCGCCGATTGGCCAACCACCCGGAGTTCGAGTTCGCCGAGGCACTGCGCAACATCCATCGCATCGCCGAGCTGCGGCTGAATGACAAGTTCGGTGCCATGCCCGAGGCCGGCAACCTGATCCTCGACTGGGCCGAACAGCTCGCGGTGCACAGCGACCCGGGCTTCAAGGAGCACGGCCAGCTGACGGTCACTTACCTCACCGACGCGCACCGCGCGTGCAGCGGGCAACTGGTGCAGTGGATGCGCGAATGCGGTTTCGACGAGGTGAGCACCGACGCGGTGGGCAACGTCGTGGGCGTGTACTGGGCCATCGACGAAGCGCAGCTCCATGCTGACGGCAAGCCCTCCCCTGGACAGCGGAGGGATGGGGTGGGGTCGGGTCACAGTTCGACCGGCTTGCCGGTGAGCAGCCGCAGGCTGCTCACCGGCAGCCACTACGACACCGTGCGCAACGGCGGCAAGTACGACGGACGGCTCGGCATCTTCGTGCCAATGGCCTGCGTGCGCGAGCTGCACCGCGCGCGGCGTCGCCTGCCTTTCGGCATCGAGGTGATCGGCTTTGCCGAGGAGGAAGGCCAGCGCTACAAGGCGGTGTTCCTCGGCTCCGGCGCGCTCACCGGCGACTTCGATCCGAGGTGGCTCGACCAGACCGACGCCGACGGCGTGGTGATGCGCGATGCGATGCAGCGCGCCGGTCTGAACATCGACGGCATAACGCGGCTCAAGCGCGATCCATCGCGTTACCTCGGCTTCGTCGAGGTGCACATCGAACAGGGCCCGGTGCTCAATCGCCTCGACGTGCCGCTGGGCATCGTCACGTCGATCAACGGCAGCGTGCGTTATCTGTGCGAGATCACCGGCATGGCGAGCCACGCGGGCACCACGCCGATGGACATGCGCCGCGATGCCGCGGCAGCGGCCGCCGAGCTGGTGCTCTACCTCGAGCAGCGTGCGTCGAGCCAGCCCGACCTGGTGGGCACGGTCGGCATGCTGCAGGTGCCCAACGGTTCGATCAACGTGATTCCCGGGCGCTGCACGTTCAGCCTCGACATCCGCGCCACCACCGATGCGGTGCGCGACGCCTGCGAGCGCGATGTGCTGGCCAGGCTGAGCGAGATCTGCCAGCGCCGCGGGCTCTCGTGCACCGCCGAGCAGACCATCCGCGCACCCGCCGCACCGAGCGCGCCCGAATGGCAGGCGCGCTGGGAGACCGCGGTGCAATCCCTCGGGCTGCCGATCGTGCGTTTGCCCAGCGGCGCCGGCCACGACGCGATGAAGCTGCACGAGGTGATGCCGCAAGCCATGCTGTTCCAGCGCGGGCTCAATGCCGGCATCAGCCACAACCCGCTCGAGGCGATCACCAACGACGACACCGAGCTGTCGGTGCGCGCCTTTCAGCACCTGCTGACCCAACTGACCGCCACCGCATGAGCGCCAACCCAGAGATCTACGACCGGCTCGACCGCTGGATCGACGAACACTTTGAAGAGCAGATCCGCTTCCTGCAGGAGCTGGTGCGCGTGCCCACCGACACGCCGCCCGGCAACAACGCGCCGCATGCCGAGCGCACCGCCGAGATGCTCGGCATGATGGGCTTCACGCCCGAGCGCCACAAGGTGCCCGACGCGGTGGTGAAGGCCGCGGGGCTGCAGTCGATCACCAACCTGATCGTGCGCCACCGCTTCGGCGAGGGCCCGACGATCGCGCTCAACGCGCACGGCGACGTGGTGCCGCCGGGCGACGGCTGGACGACGCATCCCTACCGTGCCGAGGTGATCGACGGCAAGCTCTACGGCCGCGCGTCGGCGGTGAGCAAGAGCGATTTCGCCACCTACACCTATGCATTGCGAGCGCTGCTCGCCAGCAGCGCCAAGCTGCGCGGCGCCGTGGAGCTGCACTTCACCTACGACGAGGAGTTCGGGGGCGAGCTCGGCCCCGGCTGGCTGCTGAACCTCGGCCTGACGCAACCCGACGTGCTGATTGCCGCCGGCTTCAGCTACCAGGTGGTGGTGGCGCACAACGGCTGCCTGCAGTTCGAGGTCACGCTGCACGGGCTGGCGAGCCACGCCGCCTACCCGGAGACCGGCGTCGATGCGCTGCAGGCCGCCAACAAGCTGCTCACCGCGCTCTATGCGCACAACGATGTGCTGCGCCAGCGGCTCTCCAAGACACCGGGGATCCAGCACCCTTACCTCAACGTGGGCCGCATCGAAGGCGGCACCCACACCAACGTGATCCCCGGCAAGGTGATGCTCAAGCTCGACCGCCGCATGATCCCGGAGGAAGACGCCGCGCAGGTGGAGTCCGAGGTGCGTGAGCTGATCACGTCAACCGTGGCGTCGTGCCCCGGCATCCGGCTCGAGATCAAACGCTTGCTGCTGGCCCACCCGCTCAAGCCTTCGCCGAGCAACCACGCCCTGGTGGCGGCGCTGCAGCGCCACGCGCAGGCCTTGTTCGGCGAGGAGATCCCGGTGTCGGGCACGCCGCTGTACACCGACGTGCGGCTGTACGGCGCGCTCGGCATCCCTTGCGCCATCTACGGCGCCGGGCCGCGCACGGTGCTGGAGTCCAACGCCAAGCGCGCCGATGAGCATCTGGTGCTGGAGGATCTGCGGCGCGCCACCAAGGTGATCGCGCGCACCGTGGCCGATCTGTTGGCCTGAATCGCGACCCGCTTTGGTGCAACACCCGAGAGTCGATCGCGCACGGCACTTGCAAAATCACCCGGCCATCTCAACGACACACCTGCCCCAAGCCCAGGAGCCCTTCCCATGACCATCGTTTTTTGCCGAGCACGGCGCCTTGTTCTCGGCCTGTTTGCCGCCACGCTCGCGCCGCTGGCGCTGGCACAGACGCCGATCAAGTTCCAGCTCGACTGGCGTTTTGAAGGCCCGGCCGCGCTGTTTCTCGCCTCGGGCGCCAAGGGCTACTACAAGGCCGCGGGCCTCGACGTGACGATCGATGCCGGCAACGGCTCGGGCGGCACGGTGACGCGCGTGGCCTCGGGCGCCTACGACATGGGCTTCGCCGACCTGGCGGCGCTGATGGAGTTCCACGCCAACAACCCCGACGCGGCCAACAAGCCGGTGGCGGTGATGATGGTCTACAACAACACGCCGGCGGCGGTGCTCACGCTGAAGAAGAACGCGATCAAGAGCCCGGCCGATCTCAACGGCAAGAAGCTCGGCGCGCCGGTGTTCGACGCCGGGCGGCGCGGCTTTCCGATCTTTGCCAAGGCCAACAACGTGGCCAGCGTGAGCTGGATCAGCATGGATCCGCCGCTGCGCGAAACCATGCTGGCGCGTGGCGAGGTCGACGCGATCACCGGCTTCTCGTTCACGTCGCTGCTCAACCTGGAAGCGCGCGGCGTCAGGACCGAAGACATCGTCGTGATGCCGTACGCGCAGCACGGCGTCAAGCTGTACGGCAACGTCATCATCGCGAGCCCGAAGCTGATGAAGGAGAACCCGCAGGCGGTGAAGAGCTTCTTGTCGGCTTTCCTGAAGGGCGCGAAGGAGGTGATGGCCAACCCCGACGCATCGATCGACTATGTGAAGGCGCGCGACGGCATCATCAACGTCGACCTCGAGAAGCGCCGCTTGAGGATGGCGATCGACTCGGTGGTGGCGAGCCCCGATGCGCGTGCCGAGGGCTTTGGCGTGGTGGTGCCGGGGCGCCTGGCGCTGATGGCGTCGCAGGTGTCGGATGCGTTCGCGACCAAGACGCGGGTCGATGCTGCAGCGGTGTGGAGTGACGCTTATCTGCCGGCCAAGGCTGAGTTGAACATCCTGCCTGCTGGGAAGAAGTGACTCTTCCATCAGTGGCGTGGCGCGGTGGGCGGTACCCGGTAGCGGCTCCTACTGGGTCGGTCGGCCTTGCAGGCCGACTGCGCTGCGATGCTCGCGCCACAAGGGCGGCTGCGATGCCGCTCGCAGCGGCCCTGAACGGGCCACTGCTTCATGGCTTCTCGCCGGTCCAGCGCCTGCGGCGCCGGACTTCCCCTTGTGTCGCTGCGCTTCTCGCCGCCCCACAAGTCGCCGCCACCGGGTACCGCCCACCGCGCAGCACCTCTCGTGGTGTGGGTCGACAAACACCTCGTTGCATCGGCAAAGCCGCGGTCGGGTGTGCGCCGGCAGCGACATCTGCGGCGCCGAGGACCGCAGAGCGCATGGCCGCGCGCGCGCAGCGCGCGCTTCAACATCTGACTCGCGTCGACTGTTCGAGCACAGCGAACGAAGTGAGCGGAGCGAGTTTCGACGCGGGCCATGCGATCGAGCACCGCAGGGGAGTCGGCCGCAGGCCGACCGCTGCAGCCGAGCGCCGGCGCACACCCGGCCGCGGCCTTGCTCGCTCAATCGACGCATGAACGCGTTCGTCGACTTCAAGAACGTCTGGCTCGCTTACAACGACGAGCTGCTGGCGCAAGGACACTTCGCAGTCGAAGACATCTCGCTGCAAGTGAACCAGGGCGAGTTCATCGCCATCGTCGGCCCAAGCGGTTGCGGCAAGTCGACGTTCATGAAGCTGACCACCGGCTTGAAGATGCCGAGCAAGGGCACGATCCAGATCGATGGCAAGCTGGTGAACGGGCCGCTCAAGATCAGCGGCATGGCGTTCCAGGCGCCGAGCCTGCTGCCGTGGCGCACCACGCTGCACAACGTGCTGCTGCCGCTGGAGATCGTGGAGCCGTACCGTTCCACGTTCAAGAGCAAGCGCAAGGAGTACGAGGCCAAGGCGATCGCGCTGCTGAAGAGTGTGGGCCTGGGCGGCTACGAGGACAAGTTTCCGTGGCAGCTGTCGGGTGGCATGCAGCAGCGCGCCAGCATCTGCCGCGCGCTCGTGCACGAGCCCAAGATGCTGCTGCTCGACGAGCCGTTCGGTGCGCTCGATGCGTTCACGCGCGAGGAGCTGTGGTGCGCGCTGCGCGACCTGCACGCGGCGCAGAAGTTCAACGTGATCCTGGTGACCCATGACCTGCGCGAGAGCGTGTTCCTGGCCGACACCGTGTACTGCATGAGCAGGAGCCCGGGCCGCTTCGTGGTCAAGCGCGAGATCGACCTGCCGCGTCCGCGCGACCTCGAGGTGACCTACACGCCGCAGTTCACAGACATCGTGCACGAGCTGCGCGGCCACATCGGCGCGGTGCGTGGCAAGGCGGGCGCGTCCGCGGTGCCGCAGTGATCACTCGACCATGAAGATCACGAAAAACGTCGAGCGCTGGTCGCCGCTGATCGTGCTGGCCGCCGTGCTGCTGCTGTGGCAGCTCTTCGTGGTGGCGTTCGGCATCGCCGAGTACATCTTCCCCAGCCCGTGGCAGATCGCGCTGCAGTTCATCGAGTTCAAGGCGCCGCTGATCGAGGCGGCGTGGAAGACCTTCTGGGTCACGATGCTCGGCTTCGCGCTGTCGATCGTGGTGGGCGTGCTGCTCGGTTTTCTCATCGGCAGCTCGCGCCTGGCCTACACCTCGCTCTATCCGCTGATGGTGGCGTTCAACGCGGTGCCCAAGGCCGCGGTGGTGCCGATCCTGGTGGTGTGGTTCGGCATCGGCCTCGGGCCCGGCATCCTGACCGCGTTCCTGATTTCGTTCTTCCCGATCACCGTCAACATCGCCACCGGGCTGGCCACGCTGGAGCCCGAGCTTGAAGACGTGCTGCGCGTGCTTGGCGCGCGGCGCTGGGACGTGCTCATCAAGGTGGGCCTGCCGCGCTCGATGCCGTACTTCTACGGCTCGCTGAAGATCGCGATCACGCTCGCCTTCGTCGGCACCGTGCTGGCCGAGATGACGGCCGGCGACTCCGGCATCGGCTACCTGATGCAGACCGCCGGCAGCCAGCAGCGCATGCCGCTGGCCTTTGCCGGCCTGGTCACGATCGGCGCGATGGCGATGGGCATGTACGAGCTGTTCTCGTGGATCGAGAAGCGCACCACCGGGTGGGCGCACCGCGGCTCGCAGGCGGTGTGATGACGCAGGCCCAGATGCTGCGCCATTTGCGCCGCGCCAATGCGGTGGCGCAAGCCGCGATGGACGCCGGCCGCCATCCGTTCGGCGCGCTGCTGGTGGCACCCGATGGCGAGACGGTCCTGCTGGAGCAAGGCAACGTCGACCCGGTCGACCACGCCGAGTCGGTGCTGGCGCGTGAAGCGGCGCGACGCCATGCAGCGGCCGATCTGTGGAACTGCACGCTGGTGACCACGGTCGAGCCGTGCGTCATGTGCGCCGGCACGATCTACTGGGCGCACATCGGCCACGTGGTGTATGGCATCGGCGAGCGTGAGCTGCTGGCCCACACCGGCGCGCATCCGGAGAACCCGACGCTTGACCTGCCGTGCCGCGACGTGTTCGCGCGCGGCCAGAAGGCGGTGCAGGTGACCGGTCCGGTGGCGGCGGTGGCTGACGAGATTGCCGCGCTGCACCAGGCGTTCTGGAAGCCGCGTTGAGCTGGCATGCCCGGCTGGCGCTGACGGTGCGCCTCGACGACGGCCGCTGCACCGTGCATGCGCAGCATGAAGGGCCGCTGCGGGTGCTCAAGACGCTGTACCCGGAGGGCGACGCGATCGCGCACCAGGTGATCGTGCACCCGCCGGGGGGCATCGTCGGCGGCGATCGGCTGCAGGTCGGGTTGGCGTTGCAGCCGGGCGCGCACGCCGTGCTCACCACCCCTGGCGCGACGCGTTTCTACCGCAGCGACGGCCGGGATGCCGCCCAGGCGGTCGAGGCGCATCTGGGCGCCGGGGCGCGCCTGGAGTGGCTGCCGCTGGAAACCATCGTGCACAGCGGCTGCGTGGCCGACAACAAGATCGAGTTCGAGCTCGACGACGGTGCCGAGATGATCGGCTGGGACGTGATCGCGCTCGGCCTGCCGGCCGCCGCCGAACGCTTCACCGCGGGCCGCTTCACGCAGCAGCTGCATTGGCCCGGCCACTGGCTCGAGCGCGGCGCGATCAATGGCGGCGACACGCGTTTGTTGCAGTCGCCCCTGGGCCTCGGCGGCCACAGCGCTTGGCTGACCATGTGGTTCGCGGCTGCCCAGCCGTTGCACACCACTCGCGCCAACGCGCTGCTCGAGGCCGCGCGCGAGTCTGCGACCATGCAGGCCGCCGGTGCCACCTGCCTGCAGCAGCGCCTGGTCGTGCTGCGGGCACTGGCCGACCGCACCGAGCCGCTGATCGCGCTGGCCCAGGCGGTGCGCGCACATTGGCGCATGCAAGCGTGGTCCCTGCCCGACACGCGGCCGCGCGTCTGGCGCACCTGAAGCGCCCGGTGGAGGGCAAATCCACTCGCGGCACGGGCGCGCGCGCCTGAGTGACCGTTTCCCTAGAATCGATCGCTGCTCCCGCGGGTGCGGATCAGCGGCCCGTCGCAGACGCCGCTAGCGCGGACAAGGGATCGAAGACGACCATGAGAACAGGTCTTCGTTGGACTCTGGGTGCGCGCGCATGGACCGCTCGCACCGGCGCCCGGTCGTTCGCAGCGCCGTTGTGAGCGTGCGCCTTGCGCTGCCACGACATCTCCAGACTCCTGCTCGCGTGGGCGTTGGCGGCGGCCTGCATGCCCGCGCTTGCGCAGACGGCGCAGGAGCACGCGGTGAAGGCCGCCTTCCTGTTTCGCTTTCTCTCGTTCATCGAGTGGCCGCAGCCGTCGAGCGGACCGATCGTCGTCGGGTTCGTCGGCGCAGAGGCCGTGGCCGGCGAGCTCGAGCGCGTGGTGCCCGGCCGCAACGTCGAGGGCCGGGACGTGTCCGTGCGCCGGCTCCTGCCCGGCGAGTCACCGAACGGCGTGCACCTCGTGATGGTCGGGCGCGAGCAGTCCGACCGCATCGCGGCTCTGGCCAGGCAAGGGGTTCTGGTGGTCGGCGAGTCGGGCAGCGCGCTCGACCGCGGCGCGGCGATCAACTTTCTCATCGCCGACGGGCGCGTGCGATTCGAGGTGTCGCTGCCGGCAGCCGAACGCGCCAAGGTGCGCATCGGCGCCCGCATGCTGGCGGTCGCGCAGCACGTGCGGGGGACCATGCCGTGAAGCTGCCGGCCTTCCTGCGCCGCTCGCTGCGCCACCGCGTGACGGCATTCGCCATCGCCACCACGCTCGTGGCGCTGCTGGTCAGCGGCGCGGCGCTCGTCTACTACGACGCGAGCGACTATCGCGCGAGGCGCCTGCAGGACCTGCACAGCAACGCCACCATCATCAGCAGCGCCAGCGTCGCCACGCTGCTGTTCAACGACGCCAAGGAGGCGCAGGCGGTGCTCGACACGCTGAAGCCCGTGCCGACCATCGGCGCCGCCGCCGTGTACCGGGCCGACGGCACGCTGTTCGCCGCCTACCGCGATCCCGGCTTCGACGTGCCCGCGCGCGCCGCGCCGGCGGGGCACCGCATCGAGCGCGGGCGCATCCACTACTTCCATCCCATCGTCGAACGCGGCGAGCGGTTGGGCACCGTGTTCCTCGATGCGCACGACGGCCGGGCTGAACGTTTGTCCGATTTTCTCGGCATCCTCGGCGCCGCGATGGTGGCCGCGCTGGCAGCAGCCCTGCTGCTGTCGGCCTGGCTGCAACGCGCCGTCACGCGCCCCATCCTCGAGGTTGCCGACGCGGCGCGCAGCGTGCTGCAGGGCGGCGATTTCACCGTGCGCGCGCGCAAGACCAGCGAGGACGAGATCGGCGCACTGGCCGACGCCTTCAACCGCATGCTGCAGGAGATCCACCAGCGCAACACCGCGCTTGCCGAGAGCGAGCAGCGCTTCCGGACCATTGCCGACAGCGCACCGGTGCTGATGTGGCTGAACGACGCGTCGGGCGCGGTGTTCGTCAACCGCGCCTACCTGGAGTTCGTGGGCGCGCAGCGCCAGCTGGACGTGGCCGGATACGACTGGACCCTGCATGTGCACCCGGACGACCGTGTCGCCTACGTCGAGGCCTACCGGCACGCCGTCACGCGTGCCGAGCCGTTTGCGATGGAGTTCCGCTTCCGTCGTCACGACGGCGCCTACCGCTGGATGCGCTCGGTGGCCGAGCCCCGGCTGGCCGCCGACGGTGAGTGTCTGGGCTACACCGGGTGCACGTTCGACGTGCACGACGCACGCCAGGCCGCCGAGGCGCTGCAGCTCGCCGACCGGCGCAAGGACGAGTTCCTCGCCACGCTCGCGCACGAGCTGCGCAACCCGCTCGCGCCGCTGCTGAGCAGCGTCGCACTGCTGAAGAAGTCGGGCATCTCCGATCCCCAGCTGGTCTGGGCGCGCGAGGTGATGGAACGCCAGGTGCGCCACATGTCGCGCCTGCTGGATGACCTGCTCGACGTGGGCCGCATCACCAGCAACAAGTTCGAGCTGCGACGCCAGCGCGTCAGCCTGGCCTCCGTTGTCGAGGCCGCGGTGGAGACCAGCCGGCCGCTGCTCGAGCGCGCGCGCCATCGTCTGCAGCTGAAGCTCCCACCGGATGAGGTGTTCGTCGACGCCGACCCAGTGCGCCTGGCCCAGGTGTTCTCCAACCTGCTCAACAACGCGGCGCGCTACACCGATGAAGGCGGCACGATCGCGCTCGGCGCCGATTGTGTCGATGGGCGCGTGACGGTGTCGGTGACCGACAACGGCATCGGCATCGCGCCGCACGACCTGCCGCACCTGTTCGAGCTGTTCTCGCAATCGACACCGGCCCTGCAGCGCGCGCAGGGCGGCCTCGGCATCGGCCTGTTTCTGGTGAAGAACCTGGTCGAGCTGCACGGCGGCACGGTGACGGCGGACAGTGCCGGCACGGGGCATGGATCGGTGTTTAGCGTCGAGCTGCCGGTGGCATCCTTGCCGGCCGTGGCCGCGACGCACGCGCGCTCCGGCGCGCTGCGCAAACCCGAGGCACTGCGCATCCTGGTGGCCGACGACAACGCCGACGCCGTCGATTCACTGGCCGCCTTGCTGCTCGCGTCGGGCTACGACGTGCGGGTGGCACGTGACGGCCGCGAGGCGGTGGAGGTCGCGCGGGCGTTCCAACCGGCGGTGGCGTTGCTCGACGTGGGCATGCCGCGCTTGAACGGCTACGACGTCGCGCAGCACATCCGCGCGCAACCGTGGGGCGACGGCATGCGGCTCATCGCCATCACCGGTTGGGGCCAGCAGGACGACCGGCGGCGCGCGATGGAAGCCGGCTTCGACGGCCACCTCACCAAGCCCGCGATGCTCGAGGACATCGAGAGGCTGATCTCCGGGGCGCGCACCACCGCGGCTTGACCGCGCAAGGGCTCAAGACACGCGCGTTACGGTGGTGCGGAGGTACATCTCCACCAAGTGCTGTCCCGCGGTGATCGGCGGGTACCGCGGCGGATTGGTGGCGCTCACGCACACCGGCAGCGGCTCGATCGACGCCTCGGCGTCGAGATCGAAGAAGTAGGCGATCGACCAGCGGTCGCGACCGCCGTGGCGGTTGATCACGCGGTGCGGCGTCGAGCGCCAGCGGTCGTTGGTCCAGCGCGGCATCATGTCGCCGGCATTGACGATCAACACCTCGGGGTCCGGCGGCACGTCGATCCAGCCGTCGGCGGTCTGCACCTGCAGACCGCCGGCCTCGTCCTGCGCCAGCAGCGTCAGCGCGCCCCAGTCGGTGTGCGCGCCGCAGCCGATCTGGCCCGGCGCGGCATCGGCCGGCTGCGGCGGGTAGTGCAACAGCCGCGTGGTGCAGGTGGGATGGCGCATGAAGCCGTCGAAATGACCCGCACGAAGTCCCAACGCCAGCTCGAACAGACCCATCAGGCGGCGGGCCACCGACTCCATCGCGTGCATGTAGCCGTGGCAGGCGACGCAAAAGCCCGGCACCAGCGCTTCGTCAGGCCATTGGTTCGGGCCGATCGCTTCGACGCCGATGTAGTAGCTCTCCTTCAGGTCGTGCGGCTGGCCCACGTCGAGCGCCTGCCAGCCGATCGGATCGAACCCGCGCTTGAGTCCGGTGGGGTGAAGATCGACATGCCAGCGCGCCTTGGTGTCATCGGGCAGCGCGAAGAAGCGATGCGCGGCATTGAAGACCGCATCGCGCGCGCCGGCGTCCACACCATGGCCGCGGACCGCGAAGAAGCCCGGGCCCCGCAGCGCATGGTCGATCGCGGCCGCGTGCAACGCACGGGTGCCGGCAGACAGATCGATCAGCGGCAGCGACATCGCCTTGACCGAGCAAGCTGCGTGCCACGCGCGTGTGTCAACGGGCGGCAAGCCTTCAGCGCACGATGGCGTAGTGGCCGCCGCGCTTCAACGCCTGCTGATACGCCGGCCGCGCATGGATGCGCGCCAGCCAGTCCTTGAGCTTGGGGAAGCGCGCGTCGAGTCCGCCGCGCACCACCGCCACCTCGAGCGGAAAGCTCATCATGACGTCGGCGCCGCTGAACTCGCCGCCGGCGAACCACGGCCGCTGCGCCAGCTCCGACTCCATGAACGCCAGCTGGCGCTGGATGTTGGGCGTGACGAAGCCCGCGGCTACCGTGTCGGCAATCTTGCGCGCGATCGGCCGCACGAAGAACGGCCCCGACTTGCGGATGCGGCCGAGGATCAACGTCATCAGCAGCGGCGGCATCGCCGAGCCCTCGGCGAAGTGCAGCCAGTAGGTGTAGCGCCGGTGCTCCGGCGTGCCCATGGGCGGACGCAGCCGGCCGCCGGCACGGTCCACCAGGTACTCGACCACCGCACCGGTCTCGGCCACCGTGGCGTCGCCGTCGGTGACGACGGGACTCTTGCCGAGCGGATGCACCTGCATCAACTCGGGCGGCGCGAGGTTGGTGACCGGGTTGCGCTGGTAGTGGCGGATCTCGTAGGGAAGCCCCAGCTCCTCGAGCAGCCACAGCACGCGTTGCGAGCGCGAGTTGTTCAGGTGGTGGACGGTGATCATGGCGCAGGGTACGGTGCGCATCCGCGCGCGGATCTGCTCGTTAACCAGCAAGCGCGGTGCCCCGCGCGCCGCACGGCTCGTCGGACCGGGCGGCGTTGTCCGACACCGGGTTCCGGCGCCGGCCGACAGCGCTGATACGCCGCGGCCGACGCGCGCGAAAGGCGGCGTTGCCTAGAGTCGCAGCAGCCTTTCACCACTTGCACGGACACGCCATGAACAAACGCCAACTGCTTGCGCTGACGCTGATTCCCGCACTGCTGGCTGCCTGCGGCGGCAGCGATGACAGCTTTGACGACCGCGCCGACATCGCCGACCCCAAGGTGCGGCTGGTGCACGCCATCCCGGCCGGTCCCGACGTCTCGCTGTTCCGCGACAACGAGGCACAGGGTGCCGAAGTCACCAACCTGCCCTACAAGGGCGCCTCCAACTACTTCGACACCGAGCGCGGCGACCACGTGTGGGACGTGCGCACCGCCACGACCCCGGCGGTGACCGTGGGCAGCCAGACCTTCAACACCGGCACCGGCAACCGCTACACGCTGATCGCCGTGCCCGGCGCCGGATCGGCCACCGGCGTGGTGCTGATCGCCGACCCGTACAACAAGAGCGTGGTTTCCGACGACGCCCGCGTGCGCGTGTTCCATGCCGCCGGCAACACCGGGCGCGTGGATGTCTACATCACCGCGCCCACGGTCAACATCACCAACGTGGCGCCCAACCTGAGCGCCGGCTACCAGGAGGCCGCACCGCCGTCCGGCGCCGACTCGATCGACCTGGAAAGCGGCTCGTACACGCTGCGCCTGACCGCCGCGGGAACGAAGACCGTGCTGTTCACGGCGCCGGTCACGATCCCCGAAGACGCCGACTGGCTGCTGGTGCCGGTGCCGGACAGCGTCACGCCGGGCGACATGACCGTGCTGGTGGTGCAGTCCGACATGGGCGCGCCGGTCACCGAGCTGACGAACCAACCGTGAGCGATACGCAGCGGCCGTTCGGCCGCTGTCAGATCGCCATGCGCTCGCGCACGCGGTCGGCCGCCATGGAGGCGCCCGCGCCGCGTGCCACCACCTCGCCGCGCTCCATCACGAGGTACTGATCGGCCAGTTCGGCAGCGAAGTCGTAGTACTGCTCGACCAGCACGATGGCCATCGTCTTGCGCTCGGCCAGCATTCGGATCACTCGCCCGATGTCCTTGATGATGCTGGGCTGGATGCCTTCGGTGGGCTCGTCGAGCAGCAGCAGCTTCGGTCCGGCGGCGAGTGCACGTGCGATCGCCAGCTGCTGCTGCTGGCCGCCCGACAAGTCACCACCGCGCCGGTGGATCATCTGCTTCAACACCGGAAACAGCCCGAACAGCTCGCCGTTGAGCGCCGCGCCGGCCGGCTTGGACGCCAGGCCCATGCGCAGGTTTTCTTCCACAGTGAGGCGCGCGAAGATCTCACGGCCCTGCGGCACGTAGCCGATGCCGCGGCGCACGCGCTCATACGGCGTGGCCTGCGTGATGTCGGCGCCGTCGAGCACGATGGTGCCGGTCTTGACCGGCACCACGCCCATCAGGCTCTTGAGCAACGTGGTCTTGCCGACGCCGTTGCGGCCGAGAACCACCGTGACCTCGCCCACCTTGGCTTCGAAGCCGACGTTGCGCAGGATGTGCGAGCCGCCGTAGTACTGGTTGATGCCGTCGAGCTGGAGCATGGATCAACGGCCCAAATAGACTTCGACCACCTTGTCGTTGGCCTGTACGTCGGCGAGCCTGCCTTCCGCCAGCACGCTGCCCTCGTGCAGCACGGTGACCTTCTTGTGCCCTTGCGTCAGCAGCTCGACGAACTTCATGTCGTGCTCCACCACCACCAGCGAATGCTGCCCTTCGAGCGAGAGGAACAGCTCAGCGGTGCGCTCGGTCTCTTCATCGGTCATGCCGGCCACCGGCTCGTCGAGCAGCAGCAGCTTGGGGTCCTGCATCAGCAGCATGCCGATCTCGAGCCACTGCTTCTGGCCATGGCTCAGCAAGCCCGCGGTGCGCTGCGCCTCGGCGCGCAGGTGGATCAGCGTAAGCACCTCGCCGATGCGATCGAGCTGCGCGCCGCTCAGCCGCGACAGCAGCGACGCGCGCGCGCGCCGGTCGGCCGCCAGCGCGAGCTCGAGGTTCTCGAACACGCTGAGCTCTTCGTACACCGTGGGTTTCTGGAACTTGCGGCCGATGCCGATCTGCGCGATCTCGGGTTCGGTGAGGCGCAACAGGTCGATGGTGGAGCCGAAGAAGGCCCTGCCCGCATCGGGCCGCGTCTTGCCGGTGATGCAGTCCATCATCGTGGTCTTGCCGGCGCCGTTGGGCCCGATGATGCAGCGCAGCTCGCCCACGTTGACGGTGAGCGACAGCGCGTTGAGCGCCTTGAAGCCGTCGAAGCTGACGGTGATGTCTTCCAGGTACAACGCCACACCGTGCGTGAAGTCGGGCTCGCCCACCTTGAGCAGGCGGCCGAACGATGCGCTGCGGCCGCCCGAGGCCGTGCGCTCGGCCTGGCGCCGCGCATAGGCCTGCATGCGCTTGGTGCCTTCCTCCATCAGGTCGGGCGTCATGAGCGACTCTCCTTGCGCTTGCGCAGCAGCCCGATCAGGCCATGGGGCAGGAACAGCGTCACCGCGATGAACAGCGCGCCGAGAAAGTAGAGCCAGAACTCCGGAAACGCGGCGGTGAACCAGCTCTTGGCGCCGTTGACGAAGAACGCACCGATGATCGGGCCGATCAACGTGCCGCGCCCGCCCACCGCGGCCCAGATGGCGATCTCGATCGACGCCGCCGGGCTCATCTCGCTCGGGTTGATGATGCCCACTTGCGGCACGTACAGCGCGCCGGCGATCGCGCACATCACCGCCGACAGCGTCCAGATGCTGAGCTTGTAGGCCACCGGGTTGTAGCCGGTGAACATCACGCGGCTCTCGGCGTCGCGGATCGCCTGCAGCACACGGCCGTACTTGCTGTGCACGATGGCGCGCGACATCAGGTAGAACGCCACCAGCACACAGCCGGTGATGGCGAACAGCACCACGCGCGCCTCGCGCGTGGTGATCGGGATGCCGAGGATGCGCTTGAAGTCGGTGAAGCCATTGTTGCCGCCGAAGCCGGTCTCGTTGCGGAAGAACAGCAGCATCGCGGCGAACGTCATCGCCTGCGTGATGATGGAGAAGTACACGCCCTTGATGCGCGAGCGGAACGCGAACCAGCCGAACACGAACGCCAGCAGCCCCGGCACCAGCACCACCATCAGCAGCTGGAACACGAAGCTGTCGCTGAAAGTCCAGTGCCAGGGGTATTCCTTCCAGTTGAGGAACACCATGAAATCCGGCATGTCGGCCTTGTACTGTCCGTCGCGCCCGATCTGGCGCATCAGGTACATGCCCATCGCATAACCGCCGAGCGCGAAGAACAGGCCGTGCCCCAGCGACAGGATGCCGGTGTAGCCCCAGATCAGGTCCATCGCCAGCGCGCAGATCGCGTAGCACAGGATCTTGCCGGCCAGGCTGACGGTGTAGTCGCTGATGTGGAACGCGCTGTCGGCGGGGACGGCGAGGTTGAGGATTGGGATGCCGACGGTGATCACCAACATGACGGCGATGACCGCGGTCCAGCCGGTGGCGCCGAGCAGCAGTCCGCGGCGTGGCTGAAGGGTGAGCGGTGTGGGCAGGACTGCGCTCATGTCTGCTTCACTTTCGAGATCGAGCGCGCAAAGCCGCGGCCGGGTATGCGCCGGCGCTCGGCTGCGGCGGTCGGCCTGCGGCCGACTCCCCTGCGGTCCTCGATCGCATGGCCCGCGTCGAAACTCCCGCCGCTCACTTCGTTCGCTGTGGTCGAACAGTCGACGCGAGTCAGATGTTGAAGCGCGCGCTGCGCGCGCGCGGCCATGCGCTCTGCGGTCCTCGGCGCCGCAGATGTCGCTGCCGGCGCACACCAGACCACGGTTTTGCCGGCACCACCGAGGTGTTCGTCGAGGATGACCACGAGCGTCTCAGCGCGGTGGGCGGTATCCGGGGTGGGCGACTTGTGGCGCGGTGAGGAGCGCAGCGGCACAAGGGGAAGTCCGGCGCCGATAGGCGCCGGACCGGCGAGAAGCCATGAAGCAGCGGCGCGTTCAGCGCCGCTTGCGAGCGGCATCGCAGCCGCCCTTGTGCCGCGAGCACCGCAGCGAAGTCGGCGCGCAGCGCCGACCGCGACAGTAGGAGCACACCCCGGGTACCGCCCGCCGCGCCGCGCAGAAGCTCGCATTTGCATCCTAGGCCTCCGCGCTCCGCCCCTTCACCGCAAACAGCCCTTGTGGCCGCTTCTGGATGAAGATGACGATGAACACCAGCACCATGATCTTGGCGAGCACGGCGCCGGCGAAGCCCTCGAGAAACTTGTTGATCACGCCCAGGCCGAGCGCGGCCACCACGGTGCCGGTGAGCTGGCCCACGCCACCGAGCACCACCACCATGAAGGAGTCGACGATGTAGCTCTGGCCCAGGTCGGGGCCCACGTTGCCGACCTGGCTCAATGCACAGCCCGCGAGCCCGGCGATGCCGGCACCCAGCGCAAACGCCGCCATGTCCACGCGCGCCGTGTTGACGCCCACGCACGATGCCATGCGCCGGTTCTGCGTCACGCCGCGCACGAACAGCCCCAAGCGCGTGCGCGCGATCAACCACGCCATGCCGGCCAGCACCAGCGCCGCGAACACCAGGATCGCGATGCGGTTGTACGGCAGCGTGAGATTGGGCAGCACCTGCACGCCGCCCGACAACCAGCTCGGATTCTCCACGCCGACGTTCTGCGCGCCGAAGATCGAGCGCACGCCCTGCATCAGCACCAGGCTGATGCCCCAGGTGGCCAGCAGCGTCTCGAGCGGCCGACCGTAGAGCCAGCGGATCACGCTGCGCTCGAGGATCACGCCGACCAGCGCCGACGTGAGAAACGCGACCGGAATCGCGACGATCACGTAGGCATCGAAGGCGCCGGGGAGCCAGGCCCTGAAGGCGTTCTGCACCACGTAGGTCGCGTAGGCGCCGATCATCATCAGCTCGCCGTGCGCCATGTTGATCACGCCCATCAGGCCGTAGGTGATCGCCAGGCCCAGCGCGACCAGCAGCAAGATGCTGCCGAGGCTGGCGCCGGTGAACAGCAGCCCGAGGCGCTCGCCCCAGGCCAGGCGCGATTGCACGGCATCGAGTGAGGTTCGGATCGCGGCCTTCACCTGCGCATCGCTCTCGGCGGCCAGCCGCTCGAGCAACAGCGAGCGCGTGGCGGGCTCGTTGCTGTGAGCCAGCAGCTTGGCCGCGGCGACGCGCTTGTCCTTGTCTTTCGAGCCGATCAGCACCGCCGCCTTGAGCACGCCGAGCTGCGCCTTCAGCGCGGCGTCCTTCTCCTGCGCCTCGGCCTTCTCGAGCAGCGGAAGCTTGCCGTCGTCGACCTGATCCTTCAGCTCGTTGATCGCCTTGGCGCGCACCGCCGTGTCGGGCGAAAACAGCGACAGCGCCGCCAGCGCGGTTTCCATCTCGCGCCGCATGCGGTTGTTGTTGACGACATCCTCGGCACCATCGGGCAGCTTGGCTGCCACCCCGCTGCCGGCCTCGATGACCTTGTCGTCGCGCACCACGTAGGCCTTGCCGGCGGCGACCTTCACCTCGTCGGCCAGCAGCGCCTGCAGGAACGGCCCCAGCCCCGCGTCGGCCGCCGCCACCGCCTCGTTCAACGCCGCAATGCGCTCGTCGCTGTCACCGGCGGCAATGCGAGCCGCGTGCTCGGGCGTAAGGGCCCACGCAGGCAGCGAGATCAGCGACAGGCAAACCAAAACCAGGCGAAGCAGCACCTACGCGCCCCAAGCGAGACCATCGACCAAGGGCGGCGTAAGCCCGCCCCATCAAGCGGACGCCGTGGATCCGGCTCGGCCGATCCACTGGCGTCGCCCCCTTGAGGGGGAGGCGGCCGCTAGGCCGCCTCGGGGGTGTGCTCACTTCTTCTCGGGCTCGTCCTTCTTGCCCTTGTTCTCGGGAATGAACGGGCTCCACGGCTGCGCCTTGACCGGGCCGGGCGTCTTCCACACCACGTTGAACTGGCCGTCGGCCTTGACCTCGCCGATGAACACGCTCTTGTGCAGGTGGTGGTTCTTGGGGTCCATCGTCGACGTGATGCCCGACGGCGCCTTGAAGGTCTGGCCGGCCATCGCGGCGATCACCTTGTCGGTGTCGGTGCTCTTGGCCTTCTCGACCGCCTGCTTCCACATCATGATGCCGATGTAGCTGGCTTCCATCGGGTCGTTGGTGAGCGGCTTGTCCTTGTGGCCGGCGATCCCCTTCGCCTTGGCATAGGCACTCCACTTCTTGATGAACTCGTCGTTGGCCGGCGCCTTGATCGACTGGAAGTAGTTCCACGCCGCGAGGTGACCCACCAGCGGCTTGGTGTCGACGCCGCGCAGCTCTTCTTCGCCGACCGAGAACGCCACCACCGGCACGTCGGTGGCCTTCAGGCCCTGGTTGCCGAGCTCCTTGTAGAACGGCACGTTGGAGTCGCCGTTGATGGTAGACACCACCGCGGTCTTCTTGCCCTCGGAAGCGAACTTCTTGATCTTGGCGATGATGCTCTGGTAGTCGGCGTGGCCGAACGGGGTGTACTCCTCCATGATGTCGGCCTCGGCGACACCCTTGCTCTTGAGGAACGACCGCAGGATCTTGTTGGTGGTGCGCGGGTAGACGTAGTCGGTGCCCAGCAGCACCCAGCGCTTGGCGTTACCGCCGTCCTTGCTCATCAGGTATTCCACCGCGGGGATCGCCTGCTGGTTGGGCGCGGCGCCGGTGTAGAACACGTTCTTGCTGAGCTCTTCGCCTTCGTACTGCACCGGGTAGAACAGCAGCGAGTTCAGCTCTTCATAGACCGGCAGCACGCTCTTGCGCGACACGCTGGTCCAGCAGCCGAAGGTCACCACGACCTTGTCCTTGCTGATCAGCTGGCGCGCCTTCTCGGCAAAGAGGGGCCAATTCGACGCGGGATCCACCACCACCGGCTCGAGCTTCTTGCCGAGCACGCCGCCCTTGGCGTTGATCTCGTCGATGGCCATCAGGATGGTGTCCTTCAACACCGTCTCCGAGATCGCCATCGTGCCCGACAACGAGTGCAGCACGCCGACCTTGATGGTCTCTTGGGCGTGCACGGGCAGCGCCATCGCACCCGACAGCGCCACAGCAACGCTCAGCGACTTGAGCGCGAAACGACGATCCATGTGAGTCTTCTCCTGTTATGCCCGAGGCGGGCGTGTGTTCCTCGGACACCTTCGTTCGCAAGCGCCGTGCCAAGCTGGCGCAGGCCCATGCACCGTGTTGGAGGCACCGTTTCAGCGCCTTCGCGCTCGCTTGTGGTGCGCAATGCGCGCCGAGCCGGCGGCGGGACCCGGCTTTAGTGCATGGCATGGTGATTGCGAGCGCGACAGGCACAATGCGCCGCTCACGGCCCGCAACCGCCCGCACGCACATCGAATGGACCTGACGCCGCGCGAGAAGGACAAGCTGCTGATCTTCACTGCCGCGCTGCTCGCCGAGCGGCGGCGTGCGCGTGGGCTGAAGCTCAATCACCCCGAGGCGGTGGCTTTGATCACCGCGGCGATCCTGGAGGGCGCGCGCGACGGCAAGACCGTGGCGCAGCTGATGAGCGAGGGCCGGCTCGTGCTGTCGCGCGCTGACGTGATGGACGGCGTGGCCGAACTGATTCCGGAGATCCAGGTCGAGGCCACGTTTCCCGATGGCACAAAACTGGTGACGGTGCACCAACCCATCACATGAGGAGCCGCATGAAATCATTGACCGGAGCGCTCGCGCTCGTGCTCTCGCCGCTGGCGCTCGGGCACGAGGGCCATGGCCTGGGCACGCATCACTGGCACGCCACCGACACGCTGGGTTTCGTCGTGCTCGCGGTGGCGGTGGGCGTCGTCGCGTGGCTCATCCGTCGCAAGTGAGTTCGATGATCCCCGGCGAACTGTTCACCGACAGCGGGGATCATCCGCTCAATCCGGGCCGACGCACGATCACGCTGGTGGTGGAGAACAGCGGCGACCGGCCGATCCAGGTCGGCTCGCACTACCACTTTGCGGAGACCAACGGCGCGTTGAAGTTCGACCGCCAGGCCGCTCGCGGCATGCGCTTGAACATCGCTTCGGGCACCGCGGTGCGCTTCGAGCCGGGGCAGCAGCGCACCGTGGAGCTGGTGGACTACGCCGGCGCGCGCGCGGTCTGGGGCTTTCGCGCACAGATCCAAGGAAGACTCTGAATGGCCACGATCGGGCGGCGCGCATATGCCGAGATGTTCGGCCCCACGGTCGGTGACCGCCTCCGCCTGGCCGACACCGGGCTGGTCATCGAGGTCGAGCAGGACCACACGCTGAACGCCGGCGGCTACGGCGACGAGGTGAAGTTCGGCGGCGGCAAGACCATCCGCGACGGCATGGGCCAGGGCCAGGCGGTCAACGGCCCCGGCGCGCACGAGGCGGCCGACTGTGTGGTCACCAACGCGCTGATCGTCGACCACTGGGGCATTGTGAAGGCCGACATCGGCATCAAGCGCTCGCGCATCTCAGGCATCGGCAAGGCTGGCAACCCCGACGTGATGAACGGCGTCGACATCGTGATCGGACCGGGCACCGAGATCATCGCCGGCGAAGGCCTGATCGTCACCGCGGGCGGCATCGACAGCCACATCCACTTCATCTGCCCGCAGCAGATCGACGAGGCGCTCGCCTCGGGCGTCACCACGATGCTGGGCGGGGGCACCGGCCCGGCCACCGGCACGTTCGCCACCACGTGCACGCCGGGGCCGCAGCACATCCGGCTGATGCTGCAGGCGGCCGATGGTTTTGCGATGAACCTCGGCTTCCTCGGCAAGGGCAACGCCAGCCAGCCGGCCGCGCTGCAGCAGCAAATTCAGGCCGGTGCCATCGGCCTTAAGTTGCACGAAGACTGGGGCACGACGCCGAGCGCGATCGACTGCTGCCTCACGGTGGCCGAAGCCACCGACACGCAGGTGTCCATTCACAGCGACACGCTGAACGAAAGCGGTTTCGTCGAGGACACCATCGCCGCCACCAGGGGGCGCGGCCTGTGCGCGTTCCACACCGAGGGCGCGGGCGGCGGCCATGCGCCCGACATCCTGCGCGTGGTGGGCGAAGCGAACTTCCTGCCGAGCTCGACCAATCCGACGATGCCCTACACGGTGAACACCGTCGACGAGCACCTCGACATGCTGATGGTGTGCCACCACCTCGACTCGGCCATCGCCGAAGACCTGGCGTTTGCCGAGAGCCGCATCCGCAAGGAGACCATCGCCGCCGAGGACGTGCTGCACGACATGGGCGCGATCAGCATGATGAGCAGCGACAGCCAGGCGATGGGGCGCGTCGGCGAGGTGATCATCCGCACCTGGCAGACCGCGCACAAGATGAAGGCGCAGCGCGGCTCGCTGCCGGGCGACACGCAGCCCGGAGGGCTGCCCGGTGATCCAGCACGACACGACAACAGTCGCGTCAAGCGCTACGTGGCCAAGTACACGATCAACCCGGCCATCGCCAACGGCATCGCGCACGAGGTGGGTTCGATCGAGGTCGGCAAGTGGGCCGACCTGGTGCTGTGGAAGCCGGCGTTCTTCGGCGTCAAGCCGAGCCTGATCCTCAAGGGCGGCTTCATCGCCGCCGCCGCGATGGGCGACCCCAACGCGAGCATTCCCACGCCGCAGCCGGTGCACATGCGGTCGATGTTCGGCTCGTTCGGCGGCGCGGTGGGCGCCACCTCATTGAGCTTTGTCAGCCAGTCGGCGCTGCAGCAAGGTGCCGCCGAGGGCTACGGTTTGCGCAAGCGTTTGGCCGCGGTGAAGAACGTGCGCGGCGTGACCAAGAAGCAGATGCTGCACAACGACTATCTGCCGCGGATGGAGATCGACGCACAGACCTATAACGTGCGCGCCGACGGCCAGCTGCTGACCTGCGAGCCGGCCAAGGTGCTGCCGATGGCGCAGCGGTATTTCCTGTTCTGAGCCGCCGCGCTACATCCCGCGCTTGGGCGCTCCCTGCACGAACTCGCGCAGCGCCTGCGTGTAGTGCCTGGCCGAACCGGTGGTGCCGTGCCCCGCGGTGCTCTCGCTGGCGGGGATCAGCAGCAGCTTGCCGTTCTTCAGCCGCTTCAGTTCGCGCTCCATGATGCCGGTCTCGGGCGGGTTGCGCTCGTCGTCCGCGGCGTTGATGGCCAATACCGCTGCTTCGATGCGCTCGAGCTTCGGCGAGGGGTTGTAGTCGCGCGAGCTGTCCCATTGGTACAGCACATCGTTGGCATCGCCGCGGAACGGCGCCTTCAGCCGCGCATCGAGCAGCTTGTCGGCCGCGTCGCGTGTCGGTGCGGCCTTCTGCAGCGCCAGGTTGCCGCCGTTGGTGCCGATGCCGAAGAACACGCTGGCGAACTGCGCCGACTTCGGCTGTGCGGTGTAGTTGCCGTCCTTCCAGTCCGGGTCGTTGCGGATCGAGTCGATGATCAGGCGCCGCATCATCCAGTTGCGGCTCGACATCTCGGTGGGCTGCGACGCCATCGGCACCAGCGCGTCCATGAAGCCCGGATGCGTCACGCCCCAGATCCAGGCGTGCATGCCGCCCATCGAGTTGCCCATGATCAGCCGGACGTGCTTGATGCCCAGGTGCTCGGTGAGCAGCCGGTGCTGCGCGGCCACCATGTCGTCGTAGTTGTAGCGCGGAAACCTGGCGCGCAAGCCGTCCGACGGCTTGGCCGACTGGCCGTGACCGAGCGCATCCGGAATGATGATGAAGTACCGGCTCGCATCGAGCGGCTGCCCGGCGCCGAACAACTCGCCACCGAATGCCGGCGTCAGCATGCTGGCCGCCGAACCGGTGGTGCCGTGCAGCATGAGCACCGGCTCTCCTTTCGGGTCACCCACCGTCGTGTAGGCAAGCTTGAGCTCCGGCATCACCTCGCCGGTGTGGAACTTGAAGTCCTTGGCCACCCACGTGCCCTGCCTGGGCGCCGGAAAGTCCGCCGCCCAGGTGCCCAGCGCGAACAGAGCACCGATCCAAAGCATCAACTGGCGTCCGACGGTGCCGATTCGCTGCATGGCAAGTCTCCTGGGTATGGGTGTGCGCACGCTAGCCGAGCCGGCGGCACACCGTATGCGGGCTTGCACGCACCGAACCGACAAAGCTGCTTTGCAACGGTGTCACACTGCCGGGCACGCCGATTCACCCCCTTGACCATGCTGAGCATCAACAAAGTGATTCCCCATGGCCGCGGCCTGGCCAAGGTCCTGCTGAGACGCGCCGCCACCGTCGAGCTGGACTGGGACGTGCGCCAGAAGAGTCGCTTCGACGCCACCGACTCGACCGGCCGCGCGCTGGCCGTGATCCTGCCGCGCGGCTCGGTGGTGCGCGGGGGCGACGTGCTGGTGGCCGGTGACGGCTCGCTGGTGGTGGTGAAGGCAGCGCCGCAGCCGGTGATGGTGGTGCGCGCGTGCGCCGAGCACGGCTCGCCGTTCGACCTGCTGCGCGCCGCCTACCACCTCGGCAACCGCCACGTGGCACTCGAACTGCAACCCGACCGTCTACTGCTGGAGCGCGATCACGTGCTGGCCGGCATGCTCAAGCACATGCATCTGCTGGTCAGCGACGAGCAGCTGCCGTTCGAGCCCGAGGCCGGTGCGTATGGCGAACACACAAAGGGCCACGATCATGGCCATGCCCACGGGCATGACCACCAAGGGCATGAGCACCAAGGGCACGAGCACCACGGGGACGAGGACGAGCACGGACACGACCATCACGGACACGACCACCCGCACAAGCACTGAGACCGAATCGGCGCTAAGCCCCGCGGCGCTGATCGAGCTGATCCGGCTCGCGTCGCCGGCGCTGCCGGTGGGCGGCTTCAGCTACAGCGAGGGCCTGGAGGCAGCCGTCGATGCCGGTCTGCTGCCCGATGAGGCGGCGGTGACGCGCTGGCTGTCCGATCAACTTCACCTCGGCCTGGCGCGCAGCGATCTGCCCGCCGCGGCGCAGGCCTTCGTCGCCTGGCGCGCAACCGATCACGCGCGCGTGACGGCGCTCAATGCCTGGGTGGCGCAAACGCGGGAGTCGCGCGAGCTGCTGGCGCAGTCGCAGCAGATGGGCCGCTCGCTGCTCGAATGGCTGCGCCGCCGCGGCAGCGTCACCCCCGACGCCGGGCTCACGCATGCAGCGGCGCTGCAGCCGGCGCCGATGTGGCCGATCGTGTTCGCCCTCGCCGCCGCGCGCAGCGGCGCGCCGCTGCGCGAGTCGATGCTGGCCTTCGCCGCCGGCTGGTGCGACAACCTGGTGGCCGCGGCGATCAAGGCGGTGCCGCTGGGACAGGTGGCCGGGCAGCGCGTGCTGGATGCGCTCGGGGCGCAGACGCCCGCCGTGGTCGACGTGGCGCTGCAAATGGGCGATGACGCACGGCAGGCGTTTGCGCCGATGCTCGCCGTGCTGTCGGCGCGCCATGAGATGCAGTATTCGAGGCTGTTCCGTTCGTGATCACGCGCGGCTTGCGCCGCAGCTTGGCGCGGCGTCAGCCGCACCCGCAACGCCGATAATCCCGCGCATGAGTTCCAGCCCGGCCGCTCCGAAGGGAGTTCGCGCCGCAGTGCGGAGCATGGAGGCCTCCTGATGACTTCAGCACTGCATTCGATCGCCGGACGCAGCAAGCGCCTGCCGCCGCTGCGCGTGGGCGTGGGCGGCCCGGTGGGCTCGGGCAAGACCACGCTGGTGGAGATGTTGTGCAAGACCATGCGCGAGCGCTGGGACCTGGTGGTGGTGACCAACGACATCTACACCAAGGAAGACCAGCGTCTGCTGACCGTGGCCGGCGCGCTCGAGCCCGAGCGCATCCTGGGTGTGGAAACCGGTGGCTGCCCGCACACCGCGATCCGCGAGGACGCCTCGATCAACCTGGAAGCGGTTGACCGTTTGTTGGCTGACTTTCCGGAGGCCGACATCGTGTTCATCGAATCGGGCGGCGACAACCTGGCGGCCACCTTCAGCCCCGAACTGAGCGACCTCACGATCTACGTGATCGACGTGGCCGCCGGCGAGAAGATTCCGCGCAAAGGCGGCCCCGGCATCACGAAGAGCGACCTGTTCGTGATCAACAAGACCGACCTCGCCCCGCACGTCGGCGCCGATCTCTCGGTGATGGAGGCCGACACCAAGCGCATGCGCCCGAACAAGCCCTATGTGATGACCAACCTGCGCACGAAACAAGGGCTGGCCGACGTGGTGGCTTTCATCGAGCGCAAGGGGCTGCTCACGGCGTCATGAAGTCGAACGCGCCCAGGCGTACAGTCGGGCCTCCCCCAACAACCGCATCGCACAGGAGGATCCGATGAGCCTGATCTCCTTCATCAAGGAAGCCGGCGAGAAACTGTTCGGAAAAGGCGAAGCCAAGGCGGCCCAGGAGGCCGCCGAACGCGAAGCCAGCGCCGCCAACGTGGAGCGCCTGAACAAGGCGGCCGGCGATGCCATCGCCACGTACATCACCGCGATGAATCTCAAGGTCGACGGGCTCGACGTGGCTTTTGACGGCGCCACCGGCACGGTGACGGTCTCGGGCGTGGCGGCCGATCAGGCTACGAAGGAGAAAGTGGTCCTGTGCTGCGGCAACGTCGAGAAGGTGGCCGCGGTCAACGACATGCTGACCGTGGCGCAGCCGGCCGACGAATCGAAGTACTACACGGTGGTCAAGGGCGACAACCTGTCCAAGATCGCCAAGCAGTTCTACGGCGACCCGAACAAATACCCCAAGATCTTCGAGGCCAACAAGCCGATGCTGACGCATCCGGACAAGATCTATCCGGGGCAACTGTTGCGCATCCCGCCAACCTGATGGCCCACCCCCGATGCGGCCTATCGGCCCTCGCGGCCGAAGAACGCTCCCCCGGACTGTTCTTGGCTCGGCCGCTCGGCCCCCTCAAGGGGGGGCGACACCAGCGGATCGGCAAGCGCTTGCGCTTCGGCGCAGGGTCATATCGCAGAGCGATGTGAGCCGTAGCCAAAGCCGATCCGCTGTGTCCGCTTGGTGAGCCGCGGCGCTCCGTGCGCCGCAGTCCACTCTACTGAACGCTCGTTTCGCTTTCGAGGACTCGCCGCACCACCGGATCGGCGCGCATGCGCTCGCGGTGCGCCGCCAGTTTGGGGAAGCGTGCCGCGTCGACGCCGTCGGCCTCGAGCCAGTTGGCCAGCGTGAACAGGTACATGTCGCTGACTGTGTAGCGCTCGCCCAGCACCCACGGGCTGACGAAGAACTCGCGCTCGATCAGCTCGAAGCATTCGCCCACCGACTGCGGCACCTTCTTCTTCATGGCCTCGAGCGCCGCCGGATCGTCGGCCCAACGGTAGCCGCGCATACGATGTGCGTGTGCCACGTGCACGGTGGAGCACAGATAGCTGTTGAAGGCGTTCAGGCGCGCCATCTCGAACGCATCGTCGAGCGGCGCAAGCTGCGCCGCCGGGTGCGTCTGCGCGATGAACTGCAGGATGGCCGGCGTCTCGGTCAGGATGCCGCGCTCGGTCACCAGTGCCGGCACGCGACCTTTGGGGTTGATGCGCAGGTACTCGGCCGAGCGCTGCTCCTGCTGGGCGAAGCTGACGCGCACCGCCTCATAGCGCGCGCCAGCGGACTCGAGCGCGATGTGCGACGCGAGCGCGCAGGTGTTGGGGGCGTAGTAGAAGGTCAGCACGGGCGGCAACTCAGCGGATCGGCGACATCGATCGCAGCGCACGCACTGCGCCTTCGCCGATCGACGCGCCGAAGCGCTTGGCCAGCTTCTCGGCCACGTTCTCCTTGGGCGTGTAGTCGATCACCTCCTCGGCCTTGATCACCTCGCGCGCCACGTAGTCGAGGTTGCCGAACTTGTCGGCCAGGCCCTGGCGCACCGCCTCTTCGCCGTTCCAGAAAAGGCCGGAAAAGGTGTCGGCGGTTTCCTTCAGGCGTTTGCCGCGGCCGTCTTTCACCACCTTGATGAACTGCTGGTGGATCTGGTCGATCATCGCCTGCGCATAGGCGCGGTGCTTTTCGTTCTGCGGCGAGAACGGATCCAGCATGCCCTTGTTCTCGCCGGCGGTGAGCAGGCGCCGCTCGATGCCGAGCTTCTCCAACGTGCCGGCGAAGCCGAAGCCGTCCATCAGCACGCCGATCGAGCCGACCAGGCTGGCCTTGTCGACGAAGATCTCGTCGGCCGCCACCGCGATGTAGTAGGCGCCCGACGCGCACACCTCGTCGACCACCGCGTACACCGGCTTCTTGTGTTTGGTCTTGAGGCGGCGGATCTCGTCGTTGACGATGCCGGCCTGCACCGGGCTGCCACCGGGGCTGTTGATGCGCAGCACCACCGCCTGCGAGCCATGGTCCTCGAACGCGCCCTTGATCGCGGCCACCAGGTTCTCGGCACTGGCCTCGCTGTCGGGCGCGATCTCGCCGCGCACCTCGATCAGCGCGGTGTGCGGCCCACTGGCGGTGGTGTGCGTACGCGAGGCGAACAAGGTCCATGCGATCAGCACGAACACGAGCAGCCACGCCAGGCGGAAGAACACGCGCCAGCGTCGGTCGGCTCGGCGCTCGCGCAGCAGCGCCTGCGTGAACTGCGCCATGCCGCGCTCGAAGCTCGACGGACCGCGTGATGCGGCGGGCGACGCGGTCACCGGCGGAGGCAGCGTCGTGGCCTCGGAGCCGGGCGCCGGCGGAGGCAGATAAGGTTCCTGGGAGGTCATGGTGCGCTTTCAGGGGCCGGGGATTCAGGCCCCGCGTCGTCGAACACGACGGGTTGGATGTCGCGGGAAGGATACCAATACACCGTTCCCTCGCGCTCGGTGGTAGCAATCTGCATCAGGCGGCCGTTGCCGCAGGGCCCGCCGACGCAGCGGCCGTCGGCCGGCTCATAGGCCGCGCCGTGGATCGAGCACAGGATCCAGCGCTTGTCCATGTCGAGGAACTGCCCCTCTTGCCAGTCCATCTCGGTGGGCACGTGGGCGCATCGGTTGATGTAGCACACCACCCGGCCGTCGAATCGCAGCGCGAAAGCACGCGCCGGCGCGCGCCACAGCATGACGTCGAACACCACCGCCTTGCCGCGCTCGAGCAGCGCGCCGCTGGCGCACAGCGGCTGCTCGGCCGTGATCGGCTCGTCACCCATGGATCAAGAGCCAGTCGTGCAGCTCGCGCGTGGAGTGCGCAACGAACAGCGGCTTGAACTCGGCGAACGCCTCGTAGCTGTGCGCGCCGTAGCTCACGGCGACGCAAGGCGTGCCGGCGTTGGCCGCCAGCTGCAGGTCGTGCGTGGTGTCACCGATCATCAGCGTGCGCTCGGGCGTGCTGCCGCACTCGTGCATGAGCTCCAGCAGCATGCGCGGATCGGGCTTGCTCGCGGTTTCATCGGCGGTGCGGGTGGCATCGAACAGGTCCCTCAGTTGCACACTGTCCAGCGCGGCGTCCAGGCCGCGCCGGGCTTTGCCGGTGGCCACCGCAATGCGCTGACGGCGCGCTTTCAGCGCCTGCAGCAGCTGCAGCGCGCCGGGGAACAGCACCAGCTCGTGCTGGCGCTCGAAGTAGTGATGGCGGTACCGCCGTCCAAGCTCCGGGTATCGCTCGGGCGGCAGACCCGGCGCGGCATGCGCCAGCGCGTCGTGCAGTCCGAGCCCGATGACGAAGGCCGCCTGCTCGTCGCTCGGCACCACCACGCCCACATCGGCACACGCCTGCTGGATGCAGCGCACGATCAGCGCGGTGGAATCGAACAGCGTGCCGTCCCAGTCGAAAGCGATCAGGTCGAAACGGTGGCTCGTCATGTCAATGTCAATGCGGCTCGGACAGGGCCGCCAGCAGTCTGACGCACTCGGCCGGCAGCGGCGACTCGAGCTGCAGGCGTTCGCCGCTGGCGGGGTGATCGAAAGCCAAACGGCGGGCATGCAGGAACATGCGATCGAAGCGCACGCCATCCAGGCCGACGCCGCGCGCCAGCTGTCGGTTGAGCTCGAAGTCGCCGTACTGGTCGTCGCCGACGATCGGGTGGCCTGCGTGCGCCAGGTGCACGCGGATCTGGTGCGTGCGGCCGGTCTTGATGGTCACGTCGAGCTGGGTGTAGTTCTGCAGGTGCTGCACCACTTTCACCAGCGTGATCGAGCGCCGGCCGTCGGCGTCGGCATCGTCCACCGCACGCACGCGGCGGCGCCCGTCGGCTCCCTCGAACTTGTGCAACGCCACGTCGATCACTTTCTTCGAGGCCGGCCACGCGCCGACCACCAAGGCGGCATAGGTCTTGTCGGTCTTGCGGGCGCGAAACTGGTCCTGCAGCCGGGTGAGCGCACTGCGCTTCTTGGCCAGCAGCAGCACGCCCGAGGTCTGCTTGTCGAGCCGGTGCACCAGCTCGAGAAAACGCGCCTGCGGGCGCGCGCTGCGCAGCTGCTCGATCACGCCGAAGCTGACGCCGCTGCCGCCGTGCACCGCCACGCCCGCCGGCTTGTCGACCGCGATGAGGTGCTCGTCTTCGAACAGCACCGAAAACTCGCGCGCCGGCGCCGCGCTCGCACGCTCGGCGGTGCGCACCGGCGGCACGCGCACCTCGTCGCCGAGCGCAAGGCGCGTGTCGGCGCTGGCTCGACCGCGGTTGACGCGCACCTCGCCCGAGCGGATCACCCGGTACACGTGGGTCTTGGGCACGCCCTTCAGCAGCCGCAGCAGAAAGTTGTCGAGGCGCTGACCGGCGGAACCTTCGTCAACATTGACACGCTGCACGGCCGCACGGGCTGTGGCGCCGGCTGCGAGCGCCGGCGCCGGCGCGTCTATAATGCGGCGGACCACGATTCGTGCTGCAAGTACTTGATTTGCTTTGAGTTTACTCGGCGAACCCGGTACGCAAGACGGTCGTGGCTGAGGCGCGCCTTAGCCAGCGCGCAGTTCTTTGGTGATGCAACACCGCCGAGCCGGTGAGCCGGGCCGCTTCCCAACGTGACGTGGCCGCGCATCGATCGGTGGTGGAAGAACAACGTCGAACAAGCCCTCCCGTCCATCGGGAAAGAAAAGGTCAATCGCGGCGGGTGCCGCTCACAAGGCACCTGCCCATCGCAGCGAACACGAACCGGTCGCTAGCATGTCGCCCCTCCTGCCGCCCTTGAGCACGCCTGAGCGCCAACCGCTCGCGCATGCCGTGTCCGCGCGCGCCGGCTGTCTGCCGCGCACGCGAGCCCGGGGCCGCCGCGATGCATCCCATCGCGCCGCGGGCCATGCCGGCCGCCTCCAGCGCCTCGCTGCACGCCGCCCCACCGTGAACCTCGCTGCCGTCTCGGCAGCGGTTTAGGCCCCGGGCAGTTTTCTTCGCTAGGGACTTTTTCAGCGTTGCTCGTGCATTGATGGGTCCGCGGCCCCGAGGCCTGCGGATCGAAATGGGGTGTGCGCGCGCCATCCGAGACGGCCGCGTTGCACCCGATGAGGAGTGCACATGAAACGCATGCTGATCAACGCCACCCAGGCGGAAGAGCGGCGCCTGGCCATCGTTGATGGCCAGAAGCTGCTCGATTTCGAAACCGAGCTCGAAGGGCGCGAGCAGCGCAAGGGCAATATCTACAAGGCGGTGGTGACGCGCGTCGAGCCGTCGCTCGAGGCGTGTTTCGTCGACTACGGCGAGGACCGCCACGGCTTCCTGCCGTTCAAGGAAATCTCGCGCACCTACTTCCGCGACGGCTCGGACGTGAAGAACGCCACCATCAAGGACGCAATCAAGGAAGGCCAGGAACTGCTGGTGCAGGTGGAGAAGGAGGAGCGCGGCAACAAAGGTGCGGCGCTCACCACCTTCATCTCGCTGGCGGGCCGGTATCTGGTGCTGATGCCCAACAACCCGCGCGGCGGCGGCGTGAGCCGGCGCATCGAGGGCGAGGACCGCGAGGAGCTGAAGGAAAACCTCGACCAGCTGGACTATCCCAAAGGCATGAGCCTGATCGCCCGAACCGCCGGCATCGGACGCTCGGCCGCCGAACTGCAGTGGGACCTGAACTACATGCTCAAGCTGTGGTCCGCGATCGACGAAGCCAGCAAGGCCGGCAAGGGGGCGTTCCTGATCTACCAGGAGAGCTCGCTCGTCATCCGTGCGATCCGCGACTACTTCACCGCCGACATCGGCGAGATCCTGATCGACACCGACGACATCTACGATCAGGCGCACCAGTTCATGAACCACGTGATGCCGGAGTCGGCACCCAAGGTCAAGCGCTATCGGGACGATGCGGCGCTGTTCAGCCGCTTCCAGATCGAGCACCAGATCGAGACGGCGTTCTCCCGCACGGTGACCCTGCCGGCCGGCGGCGCGATCGTGATCGACCACACCGAGGCGCTGGTGTCGATCGACGTCAACTCGGCGCGCGCGACGCGCGGCGGCGACATCGAGGAAACCGCCACGCGCACCAACCTGGAGGCGGCCGACGAAATCGCGCGCCAGATGCGGCTGCGCGATCTGGGCGGCCTGATCGTGGTCGACTTCATCGACATGGAAGAGTCGAAGAACCGGCGCGAGGTCGAGCAGCGGCTGCGTGATGCCATGCGCTACGACCGCGCCCGTGTGCAGTTCTCGTCGATCTCGAAGTTCGGCCTGCTGGAACTGAGCCGGCAGCGGCTGCGCCCGGCGCTCTCCGAAGGCAACCACATCACCTGCCCGCGCTGCAACGGCACCGGCCACATCCGCGACACCGAATCGAGCGCGCTGCAGATCCTGCGCATCATCCAAGAGGAGTCGATGAAGGACAACACCGCCGCCGTGCACGTGCAGGTGCCGGTGGAGGTGACGAGTTTCCTGCTCAACGAGAAGCGCACCGAGATCACCAAGATCGAACTCAAGCAGCGCGTCACCGTGCTGCTGGTGCCCAACAAACACCTCGAAACGCCCAACTACAAGCTCGAGCGCCTGCGCCATGACGACCCGCGCCTGGAGAACCTGCAGGCCAGCTACACGATGATCGAGGAGCCCGACGACGAGGTGTCGATATCGCGTCGCGAGAAGGCCAAGGTCAAGCAGGAGCCGGTGATCAAGGGCGTGCTGCCCGACCAGCCGGCGCCGGTGTCGCCGCCCAAGCCGGCCGAGCCGCCGGCGCCGGCTCCCGTGGCCAAGCCTGCACCGATGGCTGCGCCCGAGCCGGCGCACACCGGTTTCAAGGCCTGGCTGAAGAAACTGTTCGGTGGCAGCAGCGAGACGCCGCAGCCGATGGCGGCCGAAGCGCCCATGGCATCGCCCGAGCCGGCGCGCAAGGAGCGTGAAGGCACCTCCGGTCGGGACGGCCGGCGCGGCGAGCGCGGCGGCCGCGGTCGCGGCGGACGTGGTGGCGAACGCGGGGAACGCGGCGGCGAACGCGGCGAACGGAGCGAGCGCGCAGAACGCGGTGAACGCCCGGATCGCGGCGAACGCGGGGAGCGCCCGGCGCGCGCCGGCGACCGTGATGGACGTGGCGAGCGCGAAGCCGCACGCGGCGAAGCACGTGGAGACGAGGGTCGTCGCCGCGGACGCGGCGAACGTGGCGAGCGCAGCGAAGGCACGCCGACCGGTGCCGCGCCAGCGCGCGGCGAGGCCCGCACCGATGCCAGCGGCGCACGCGGCCCGCGTCCACCGCGGGAGGATCGGCCCGCCGGCGGCACACAGGCCGCAGCGCCGGCCACCTTTGTCGACACGATCCCGGTGGACGAAAGCCCCGTTGAAGCCGGCGACGGAGAACGCGAAGGCCGTCGCCGCCGTCGCCGCCGCGGTGGTGGTCGGCGCGACGAAGCCGGCTTCGAGCCCGCTGCAGCCGCCGGCGCCGCCGTCGACCTCGCGGTGCCGAGCCCGGACGATGCTGTGGCCGCAATCGAGCCGGAGCCGCGACGCGACGAACCTGTGGTTGCACAAACGCCCCGCCCGGCGGCTGACGATCGTGCGGCGCCAGCGCCAGTCGCACCGGCCGAAGTGCACGCCGGCAACGGCGCCAGCGCACCCGCGGTGTCACGTGCGCCGGCCGCGATGCCGACGGTGCCGAGCTTCGAGCTGCCGCTGTCCGATCTGCAGCAACTCGCCGACGGCGCCGGCCTGCAATGGGTGCACTCGGATGCCGACAAGGTGCAGGCGGTCCAGCAGGCGATCGCGGCCGAGCCGATGCCGCCGCACGTGCCGCGCGAGCGCAAGCCGGTGGTGCTGCCCGACGACGGACCATTGGTGCTGGTGGAGACGCGCAAAGACCTGTCGCAGATCGCGCTGCCGTTCGAACGGCAGGCGGGGCAGCAGGGTCTGCCGCCGGGCTGAACCCCGCGCCGCTTCAGGCCAGGCGATCGAGCGCGTGCCTGTATGCGCTCGATCGCATCAGTACATCCCACGGCAATGGGGCACTGACCGGCAGCAACGCCAGGCGGCGCGCTTCGCTGGCTTCGCTGGCCTGCCACTGGCCGGCCGATCGCGCGGCCGACAGGCCGTCAAGCAAGGCATCGACCGCCGCACCACCGTCGACCGACTGGTTGCACAACAGCACCATGTCGCACCCGGCCTGCAGGGCTGCCACGGCCGCTTCGGTGTAGCTCAGCTCGCGCCCGTCGAGCTGGCGCGCACCGGCCATGCTCAGATCGTCGCTGAAGATCGCGCCACCAAAGCCCAGCTGCGCGCGCAGGATGTCCTGCAACCAGCGCGTTGAGAATCCCGCCGGACGCGAATCGACCTTGTCATACACCACGTGCGCCGGCATCACGCTGGCCAAGCTGGTGCTCAACCAGCCGTACGGCGCGGCGTCGTCGGCCAGCAGCGCCTTCAGGCTGCGGTGGTCGACCGGAACGTCGACGTGGCTGTCCGCCTTGACATGTCCGTGCCCGGGAAAGTGCTTGCCGCAGTTGGCCATGCCGGCCAGCAGCAGACCGTGCATGAGGCTCTTGGCCAGCACGCTCACCACACGCGCATCGCGATGGAACGCGCGGTCGCCGATCACGGTGCTGCCACCATGGTCGAGGTCGAGCACCGGCGCGAAGCTCAGATCGACGCCGCAGGCACGCAGCTCCGCGCCGAGCACGTGGCCGGTGGCGGTGGCGGCATCGGTCGCGCGCATCGCATCGCGCATCCACAGCTCTCCCAGCGCGCGCATGGGCGCCAGCACGCTGAAGCCGTCGCTGCGAAAGCGCTGCACGCGCCCACCTTCGTGATCCACGCAGATCAGCAGATCGGGCCGCAGCGACTTGACCTCTGCCGTCAACTCGGTGAGCTGGCGACGGTCCTGCCAGTTGCGCGCAAACAGGATCAGGCCGCCGGTCAGCGGGTTCTGCAGCCGTCGTCGATCATCGTCGTTCAAGGCGAGACCGGCCACGTCGAGCACCAGCGGTGCGTGAAGGTTCATGTCTGCGCCGCCCGGCCGCCCGAAGGCACAGACGCGCCCCCTCGGGGGGCAGCGAACGAAGTGAGCATGGGGGTCATTTCAGCCGTCTTTCTCGACCACGACGAACGCAGTCGCCACGTTGATCTCGTCGCTGACGCTGACAAAGGCACGCCAGCGGCGCTCATCGAACCAGCGCGCCAGCTCGCCATGGAGCCGGATCTCGGGCCGCCCGCCCGGTGCATTGATCACCTCGCAGGCGCGCCAGGTCATCGGCATGCGCATGCCCAGGCCGATGGCCTTGGAAAAGGCTTCCTTGGCGGCGAACCGCGTGGCCAGGTAGCTCATGCCGCGCTTGGCCACGCGGGCGCGCCGCGCCTCGTACACGCGCCACTCGTCGATGCCAAGCACCCGCTGCGCAAAACGATCGCCGTGGCGCTGCACCGCGGCGGCGATGCGATCGATGCTGCACACGTCGGTGCCGATGCCGACGATCATCGCGCGGGCGCCGCCTGCGCCAGATCGATGCAGCGCTGGTAGGCGCGCACCGTGGCCGACATGCCGAGCTCGAGCGCATCGGCGATCAACGCGTGGCCGATCGACACTTCAAGCACGCCGGGTAGGGCGCGCAGGAAATCGGTGAGGTTGTCGCGGTTCAGGTCGTGGCCGGCGTTGACGCCCAGGCCGACGGCCTGCGCCGCTTGCGCAGCGGCCACATAACGCGCCAATTGTGCGGCCTGCTCGGGCGTGCCGTGCGCCCTGGCGTACGGCTCGGTGTACAGCTCGACGCGATCGACGCCCAGCTCGGCGGCGTGGCGCATCGCCCCAGGCAGCGGATCCATGAACAGACTGATGCGAACACCGAGCGATCGCAGTTCGTCGACCAGGGCTTTCAGCGCGGCGCTGTCGCGCGGCAGGTCGTAGCCGTGGTCGGATGTGAACTGGCTTTCGCTGTCGGGCACCAGCGTGCACTGGTGCGGTTTGAGCTCGCGCACGAACTGCATCAGGTTGTGCGACGGATTGCCCTCGATGTTGTACTCCGCATGCGGCCACTGCCGCATCAGGGCGGCGAGGTCGTGCACGTCGTGCGAGCGAATGTGGCGCTGGTCGGGCCGGGGGTGCACCGTGATGCCTTGGGCGCCGGCCTCCAGTGCGATGCGCGCCAGTGCCACCACGTTGGGGATGTCGAGGTGGCGCGAGTTGCGCAGCAGCGCGATCTTGTTGACGTTGACCGACAACGCGGTGCGCGCGTCGCGCGCGAACGCCTCGGGAGCGACCATCGGGTTCATCGTCTGGGGGGTCCGGGCTCGAACAGCCGCTGCGCGTCGATCATCATCTGGCGTGTGCGCAGCGGGGCACCGCCCAGATGATAGTGAAGCTGCGCCCGCAGCTGAGCCTTCAGGGGTTGCAGCTCCGCTGCACAAACCTCCTGCAGGGCGGCGAAGGCACCGGCGTTGGCGGCATCAGCCGGCCATGATTGCAGCGCCCGGGCCAGTGCCAGACAGCAAGCACCGCTGAGCGAGGTGTCCTGAGCCGCCGCTTCGGCCAGGCCCTGATCCGCCCGCAAGCCATAGCGCCGCTTCGGATGCACCGGCGCCTGGGTCAGGGTGACACGGTGCAGCTCGGGCAGCACGCCGGTTTCGCGTAGCAACAGCAGTTCAAAGGCGCGCAACGCCGACTCCGAGCGGCTCTCGCCGCCATCGAGCGCGCCGAGCGCCGCCGTGTAGGCATCGAACAGCAGCGGATGCGCGTCCTCACGCGCCAGCAGGCGCAGCAGCAGCTCGTTGAGGTAGAAGCCGGCGAACCAGGCTGCGCCATGCAGCGCCGCCGCCTGGCCCCCCCACTCGGCGCTGCGCAGGGTGCGCACCTCGGCGCCCTCATCGCCGCGCGTACGCGCGAACTGCACCGTGATGCGCTGAAACGGCATCAGCGCGGCGCGCAGCTGCGAGGTCGGCCGCTTGGCGCCCTTGGCCGCCGCAACGAGGCGGCCGGCCTCGCGCGTGAACAGCTCGAGAATCAGGCTCGATTCGCTCCAGTCGTGGCTGTGCAGCACATAGGCGACGTGCGCGGCGGCGCTGCGGCGGGTGTCGTTCACCCTGCCCCCTTGGCGCCACGCGCCGTCCCGCAGAGCTCCGAAGGTGCCCCCTCGTCGCTCCTGGGCAGCGAGCTCCGTCGAAACGGCCCGGTGAAGCTCATTCGATGCCGTAGCTGCGCAAGTGCTTCTCGTCGTCGGCCCATCCCGAGCGCACCTGCACCCAAAGTGCCAGCACGACCTGCGCATCGAGCAACTGCTGCAGCTCGTGGCGAGCCTCGGTGCCGATGCGCTTGAGGCGCTCGCCGCCTTGGCCGATCACGATGCCTTTGTGTGAATCCCGTTCGACGACGATGGTGGCGGCGATGTGCACCCGGCGCTGCCCCGGCGCCTTGCCATGCGCCGACTTGCGGGGCGGCGCCGTTTCTTCCTCGAAGCGGTCGACGACGACGGTCGACGTGTACGGCAGTTCGTCACCGGTGAGGCGAAACAGCTTCTCGCGCACGATCTCGCCCGCCAGAAATCGCTCGTTGCGGTCTGTGAGAGCGTCCGGATCGTACGCCCAGGGCTGCGGCGGCAGGAGCGGCTCCAGGATGTCGAGCAGCCGTTCGACATCGGCGTGGCGTTCGGCCGACATCGGCACGTATTCGGCGAAGGCGTGTCGCTCGGGCAGCTTCTGCAGCCACGGCAGCAGGTCTTCGCGGCGCCTCACCGTGTCGAGCTTGTTGGCCACCAGCACGGTCGGCAGGCCGGCAGGCAACAACTCGACCACACGTGCATCGTCGGGTCCGAAACGACCGGCCTCGACCACCAGCAGCACGACATCCACGTCGGCCAACGCGCCGCGCACCGCGCGGTTCAGGTTGCGGTTCAGCGCCTGGCCGTGGCGGGTCTGGAAGCCGGGCGTGTCCAGGAACACGAACTGCGCGCTGCCGCGCGTGCGCACGCCGACGATGCGATGCCGCGTGGTCTGCGCCTTGCGCGACGTGATGCTGATCTTCTGACCGACCAGGGCGTTGAGCAGCGTGGATTTGCCCACATTGGGCCGCCCGACGATCGCCACCGTGCCGCAACGTTGCGCAGCCGAGCGTTTGGATTCAGCCAAGGTCACGCGGCGGATCCGGCTCCGCCGGTCCGCTGTACCTCCTCGGAGGGCAGCGACCGGGCGGGAGGCGCCATCGGGCTCACGATCTAAGCGGACCGCCCGGCCGGTCGCTCGCCTTCAGCGCATCGAGCATGTGCCGCGCGGCCTCCTGCTCGGCGGCGCGGCGCGAGCGCCCGCGGCCGGATTGGCTCAACGACAACGCCGGGATGCTGCATTCCACCTCGAAGGTTTGGGCATGCGCCTGACCCGTGGTGCCGACGATGCGGTACGACGGCACCGCGATGCGCCGCGCCTGCAACCACTCCTGCAGTTCCGTCTTCGCGTCCTTGGACCACGCGTGCGCCTCGCTGGCGGCAATCACCTCGCCGAACAGACGCCGCACGAGCTCCAGTGCACGATCGAAGCCTCCGTCGACGTAGGTGGCGCCGATCAGGGCCTCGACCGCATCGGCCAGGATCGACGGGCGCTGCGCGCCGCCGCCGCGCACCTCGCCCTCGGACAGGCGCATCACGTCGGGCAGCCCAAGCGCCAGTGCGGCGCGGTGCAGGCTCTCTTCTCTGACAAGGTGGGCGCGCACGCGCGTGAGATCACCTTCGTCGGAGCCGCCGAAGCGCTCGAACAACAGCGTGGACACCGCGAGGTTGAGCACGGCGTCGCCGAGAAACTCCAACCGCTCGTTGTGGTCCGCACCGAAGCTGCGGTGGGTCAACGCGCGCGTCAGCAGCGCCTGTTCAGCAAAGCGGTGGCCGAGGCGTTTTTGCAGGGCGTCGAGGCGCGAATCCATGCGAGATCGAGATCGGCAACGCGCGTGCCCTAACGCGATCGCCCCTCGTACTTGATGAGCAGGTACACCGGCGCGATCAGCTCCAACTCCTTGTTGTAGGCAAAGCGGATCACGATACGGTCGTTCTCCTTGGTGATGTCGAGATCCTTGCCGGAGATCGACGCGATCGAATATTCGATCTCCTTCTGCTTGTCAAACTGGGCTCGTATCTCGCCGACCGTGCTCGGGTTCGATGCGGCGATCTTGTTGACCGCGCTCTGGATCGTGAAGTACTCGTTGAGCGTGGGCAGCGCGCGCACCAGCACATAGCCGATGAAGCCGATGACGATCGCCCAGAACAACAAGCCGATCAGGCTGACGCCGCGCTGATGGCCACTCCCCGGTCGACCCGATGAACCCATGCCAGACCCCTTCTTGTCTATCGTCATTGGAAGGACCCGATGCGGCGGAGATTACCGAAATTCATCCAAACGAAGAAGGCCTTGCCGACGATGTTCTCGTCGGGCACGAAGCCCCAGAAGCGAGAGTCCTGTGAATTGTCACGGTTGTCGCCCATCATGAAATAGTGGCCCTCAGGCACCTTGCAGACGACGCCTTCTGCCGAGTAGCGGCAGTTCTGGGCGTGCGGAAACTGTCGAGACTCGGCGCTGCCGTAGAACGCGTTGCGCTTGGGGTCGACCAAAATGCGGTGCGGCACGCTTCCCAGCGTCTCGACGAACTGCGGGGCATAGCGCAGTGAATCCTCGTCGTAGTACTCGCCCTGCGCCTGCACCTCGACCGGCTTGCCGTTGATGATGAGCCTCTGATTGAGGTATGCGACCTCGTCGCCAGGCACCCCCACGACCCGCTTGATGTAGTCGACGCGAGGGTCGACGGGGTATCGAAACACCATCACGTCGCCTGGCTTCGGATTGTGGTTGGCGACGATCTTCTTGTTGATCACCGGCAGGCGCACGCCGTAGTGGTACTTGTTCACCAGGATCAGGTCACCGACCACCAGCGTGGGCACCATCGAACCCGACGGGATCTTGAACGGCTCGAACAGGAACGAGCGCAGCAGGAACACGACCAGGATCACCGGGAACAGACCGGCCGTCCAGTCGAGCCACCAGGGCTGCGCCAGTACGCGCTCGCGCGCCGATTGCAGGTCGCCGTCGACTTGCGTGATGCCCTTGCCGGCCAGCTCGGCGCGCCGTTGCGCCTGCTGCGCCTCGAGCGCCGACGCCGCCGCTTCGCGCGCCGGCTTGAAGTGGAACCGCTCGGCCAGCCAGTAAGCCAGCGTGACCACGGTCAGCACGAACAAGAGCAGCGAGAAGTTGCCGATCCACCGGTCGGCGTACCAGCCCCCCAGATAGATCGCCAGCGCGGCGTACAGGATCGCTGTCAATGCACTCATGTCGTGATCGTCGTGCCCTTGTCTTTCTTCGGATGGGACCGGCGCCGCCTGGCCGGCTCAATCGTCGACCTGCAGGATCGCGAGGAACGCCTCTTGCGGCACTTCGACCGTGCCGATCTGCTTCATGCGCTTCTTGCCGGCCTTTTGCTTCTCAAGCAGCTTGCGCTTGCGCGTGATGTCGCCCCCGTAGCATTTTGCCAGCACGTTCTTGCGCAGGGCCTTGACGTTCTCGCGCGCGATGATGTTGGCACCGATGGCGGCCTGGATCGCCACGTCGTACATCTGCCGCGGGATGATCTGTCGCATCTTCGCCACCACTTCGCGGCCGCGGTACTGGCTCTGGCTGCGGTGCACGATGACCGACAGCGCGTCGATGCGGTCGCCATTGATCAGCATGTCGACCTTCACGACATCTGCCGCGCGGTACTCCTTGAACTCGTAGTCCATCGACGCATAGCCGCGCGACACCGACTTCAGCTTGTCGAAGAAGTCGAGCACGATCTCGGCCAGTGGCAGGTCGTAGGTGAGGTGCACCTGACGCCCGTGGTACGACATCTGCAGCTGGATGCCGCGCTTTTGGTTGGCCAGGGTCATCACCGGGCCGACGCTGTCCTGCGGCATGTACAGCTGCACCGTGACGATCGGCTCCCGGATCTCGCGGATGCGACCTGGGTCGGGCATCTTCGACGGGTTCTCCACCTTCAGGACCGTGCCGTCGTTGAGCTCGACCTCGTAGACCACCGATGGGGCGGTGGTGATCAGATCCTGATCGAACTCCCGCTCCAACCGCTCCTGCACGATCTCCATGTGCAGCAGGCCGAGGAAGCCGCAGCGAAAACCGAAGCCCAGCGCCTGGCTGACCTCGGGCTCGAAACGCAGCGACGAGTCGTTCAGCTTGAGCTTCTCCAGCGCGTCGCGCAGCTGCTCGTACTCGCTCGCTTCGGTGGGATACAGCCCGGCAAACACCTGCGGCTGGATCTCCTTGAAGCCCGGCAGCGGCTCGGTCGCCGGCCCGGCGTTGTTGGGCAGCTTCTTTTCCAGCGTGACGGTGTCGCCGACCTTGGCGTGATCCAGCTCTTTGATGCCGGCGATCACGAAACCCACCTCGCCGGCGTGCAGCACGTCGCGCGGCTGCGACTTGGGCGTGAACACGCCGAGCTGCTCGATGCCATGCACGGCGTCGGTGGCCATCAGCCGGATGCGCTCGCCCTTGGCGAGCGAGCCGTCGACCACACGCACCAGCATCACGACGCCGACGTAGTTGTCGAACCAGCTGTCGATGATCATCGCGCGCGGCGGCCCTTCGGGCCTGCCGCGTGGCGCGGGCATGCGGTGGATCACCGCCTCGAGGATCTCGTCGATGCCCTCGCCGGTCTTGGCCGAGCAGGCAATGGCCTGGCTGGCATCGATGCCGATCACGTCCTCGATCTCTGCTTTCGCGTTGTCGGGGTCGGCCTGCGGCAGGTCCATCTTGTTCAGCACCGGCACCACCTCGACGCCGAGATCGAGCGCGGTGTAGCAGTTGGCCACCGTCTGCGCCTCGACCCCCTGGCTGGCGTCGACCACCAGCAAAGCGCCCTCGCACGCCGACAGCGAGCGGCTCACCTCATAGCTGAAGTCGACGTGGCCCGGGGTGTCGATGAGATTGAGGTTGTAGGTGCGGCCATCGCGCCCGGTGTACTGCAGCGCGGCCGTCTGCGCCTTGATCGTGATGCCGCGCTCGCGCTCGAGGTCCATCGAGTCGAGCACCTGCTCTTCCATCTCCCGATCGCTCAGCCCACCGCAGCGCTGAATGATCCGATCGGCCAGCGTGCTCTTGCCGTGGTCGATGTGGGCGATGATCGAAAAGTTGCGGATGTGGTCCATTGAACTACCGGTGCTGCGTGCGGCCGCCGCAGACAAAACGGCGAAGCCGTTTCAGCGCAAGCTCACATCGCGCAGCGATGTGAAGGGCCGCAGGCCCGTGCTGGAGCTAAAAAAAAGGCACGTCCAAGAGAAGACGCGCCTTCCAACAAAACGTATGGCAACTGCTTGTTGGGCCTTCATTGTAGCCAAAAGCACCTCGCGGAAATCCGCGCCAATGCTTGTTTTCCGCTCGTTGCAGGGCGCCAACAGCAAGCAAGACTCCACAGCTTATCAACAGGCACGCCATAGCCCGCCGGCCGTCGCTGTCCCCGGCCGATTAGCGCGCGGCGTCGGGCTCCAGGAGGCAAACAGCCAGCCATTCTAGCGAGGGCCCATCGGAATCCAGGCCAGCCCCAGTAAAGCTAGAACTCACTAACGTTACTGCACACCCATCCGAGACATCGGCGCGCTTCCGCATTGCAGAACCGGAGCGTCCGCCGACCGGGGACTCCGACTGATTCACAAGGAGATTCAGCGTGCCGGCCGGATCACGAGGTAGTTGACGAACTCGCCGCGCTTGACCATCACGCTGACCGCGCGCGACTTCTCGACCTTGGTGGCGATGCCGAGAAACTGCTTCACGTCGGTGACCTCGGTGTTGTCGATTGCCAGCACCACGTCGCCGTCACGCACACCGGCCCGTGCCGCTGCGCCTTCTGCCGATTCCACGCGCACGCCGTTCTTGATCTTGAGCTCGCGCTTCTGCGCATCGGTGAGCTCCGACACCGTCAGTCCGAGCGCCGTCTTGCTGGGCGCACTCGCGGCGCCAGGGTCAGCCTGGGCGCGCCGGATCGGACGATCGGCTTCGAACTCCGCCACGGTCACCTGCACGTCACGCGTTGCACCGCGCCTGAACAGCTGCAGCGCAGCCCGGCTGCCGGGTTCGGTGTTGCCGATGATGCGTGGCAGGTCGCCGGACTTCTCCACCGGCCGGCCGTTCACCTTGACGATGATGTCGCCCGCCTCGATGCCGGCCTTCTCCGCCGGGCCGCCGGACTCCACGCCTTGCACCAATGCGCCCATCGGCTTGCCCAGGCCGATCGATTCGGCGACTTCCTTGGTCACGGCGGCAATGGTCACGCCGATCTTTCCGCGCACCACTCGCCCCTTGGCCCGCAGCTGGTCGGCGACACGCATCGCCTCGTCGATAGGAATCGAGAACGAGATGCCCATGAAGCCGCCCGAGCGGCTGTAGATCTGGGAGTTGATGCCCACAACCTCGCCGCGCATGTTGAGCAGCGGTCCGCCGGAATTGCCGGGGTTGATCGCGACGTCGGTCTGGATGAAGGGCAGGTAGTCGCCGGTGTCGCGCTGCTTGGCGCTGACGATGCCGGCCGTCACGGTGTTGTCCAGGCCGAACGGCGAACCGATGGCCATGACCCATTCGCCCACGCGCAGCTTGTTGACGTCGCCGATCTTCACAGCCGGCAGGGCGTTGGCTTCGATCTTCACCACCGCGACGTCCGTGCGCTTGTCGTGGCCGATGATGCGCGCCTTGAACTCCCGCTTGTCGGTCAGCGTGACCATCACTTCATCGGCACCGTCGACCACGTGCGCGTTGGTCATCACGAAGCCATCGGGACTCAGGATGAATCCCGAGCCGACCCCTCGCTGTTGCGGCTCGTCGTTGTCGCCTCTTGGACCCCGTCGCGGGTCGGGACGCCCGGGCATCGGGATGCCGAAGCGGCGAAAGAACTCCTCGACACTGGGATCCACCTCGCCGGTGGAAGGCACGCGGCCTCGCTCGAGCGTGCGGATGTTGACCACCGACGGACTCCACTTGTCGGCCAGTTCGGCAAAGTCGGGCAGCTCGCGGCCCTGGGCCTGCGCGGGCATCGCGGGCGACCAAAGGGTTGCCGCACCCACCACAAGCGCCAGCGCAGCCATCACGGCACGGCGACTCAGCACAGACATCGAAACTCCAAACCTTGGTTGCATGCAAAGAACCTCAATCGAACGGTCGGCTTCAGGCGCGATTACTTGGGTCGCACACGCCGGATGTCAAGCGCCCGGCGCGCGTCAGCGCCTGCGCTCCAGCGCCACGGAGAACAACTGCACGGTGGCCATCGGCACGTCACCCATTGCGGTGATCCACCAATCGCCCGAGCGTGTCATGACCGTGTGGGTGGCCCCCAGGCTGGTCGCCACCGGCTTGTGGCGCCCCGCATCGTAGGGCTCGACGAACACCGACACGTGCGTCAGCCCGTCGGAGAAGACCGCCATCAGCACCTGCGGAGTGCCCGCGGGCAACGGTTCGCCGAGCGCATTCAACTCCTTGCGCACACAACCCACGAGTTGGAAGCCGGGCACCGGCCTGGCCAGCGTCCAACCTTCCGTGTCGAGCTGGGTCCGCGCCGCAGCCGGACGCACGATGCGATAGCCGTCGACCTTGCGCATGGCCTGCAGGACCGCTTCAGGGCTGCCCTTGCCACCGATGGACACATCGGAGAACGAAGCCGACTCCAGCACTTCGCCACGCGCACCCAACACGTCGGCGCGCAACAGCAGGCCGCTGGATCGTTCGGCCCACAGACGCTGCGCGAACCGGTGCGCATCGCGCGGCTTGAGAATCAGCACCTGCGCTTCATGGCCCGCGACCCGTTCGGTGCCCAGTACACGCAGGTCATAGGCTTCGAGCGTGCGGGCATCGGCGGCGGGCAGCGCCGGGAACTCCGGCATCCCGGCACGCTGCTCGACCACCGCCACGCGCGTGCGCGGCCACAAGGTCTGCGTGACCTCGTTGTGCCGCAACACCTGGCGTGCCTCGCCGTCGAGCACATCGATGCGCTCGTAGCGCTGCTTGCCTTCGCAGTAGTGCGCCACGCGCGAGCTCGACACCACGCCGGCCGCATTGAACACCAGCGTGCCCTGGTAGTTGAGAGTCATGGCCGCCTGCTGCACGCGCGACATCCATGCGCGGGCATCGGTTGGCGACCCCTCCGCCAGCGGTCCGGCCAGCAGTTGACCTTGCAGCGTCGTCAACGCGACGGCGCCGAGCCAGTGCCAAGCGCGTGATGGCCTCACCCGCCCGATCACCGATCCTCCAGCACGATGGTATCGACGCTGCGCACCACGGATCCAGGCATTTGCAGGGCCGTGCCGTTGGCGCTCTGGCGGTGCGCCGTGAAGTACCGATCAAGCCGCGCGTCGCGAATCAAGCGCCCATTGACGACCTGGGCTGTCGGCATCGGCTGCTGCTGTGGCGGCGACGACGTGGCCACCATGGGTTCCGCGTTGTTTCCCTTGGCGAGCATCGGTGCGCCACTGTCCGGCGCACCGCGCAGCACAACCACCACGCCGGCCACCGCGGCCACGCCGGCCATCGCGGCCATGGGCACGCCCCAGGTGCGGGCACGTCTTGTCGCCTGCGGGGCGGCGGTCCGGGGCCGCAGCACGACCGGCTCGCGCTTCAAGCGCTCTCGCAACGCCTGCACGAACGCCGCGTCGTGCGAGGCGTGGCGCGCCAGCTCCTGAGAGCGCAGCACGTCGCCGATCAGCTGGTAGTCGCGCCAGCGTTCGCGCGCCTGCGCATCCGCCGCCCACAGGGCGAGGCAATGCGCCTGCACGCCCGGGCTGGCCTCGCCGTCGGCCATCGACGACAAAGCCGCCCAATCGTCGTTGCGCTCAGGATGTGGGTCGGCCATCGTTCACTCCAGACATTGTGGCTCGCGCTTGCAGGTCTTTGCCAGTCACCAGCGCTCCCCTTCGCGCGTGCCGAGCAGCGGCCGCAATCGCGATGCGATCGCTTCGCGGGCACGAAAGATCCGCGACCGCACGGTTCCGATCGGGCAATTCATCACGTCGGCGATCTCTTCGTAACTGAGGCCTTCGATCTCCCGCAACGTGATGGCCTGCCGGAGCTCTTCCGACAGGGCATCGATCGCGGCGTTGACGGTCGCGGCAATCTCCTTGCTCGCCAGCAACGCCTCCGGGGTTTCGCCGTCGCTTAGTTCATTGTCGACGCGGTAAGTTTCGTCCTCCTCGGCCACCCGGCTGCGGGAGGACTCGGTCAGCACCGGGTCGCGTTTCATCTCGACCAGCGCCTTTTTCGCGGTGTTGACGGCGATGCGGTACAGCCAGGTGTAGAACGCGCTCTCGCCGCGGAACTGCGGCAGCGCACGGTAGGCGCGGATGAACGATTCCTGCGCCACGTCATGCACCAGATCGGCGTCACGCACCATGCGCGAGATCAGGCGCTCGATGCGACGCTGGTACTTCACGACCAGCATCTCGAAGGCGCGCGCATCGCCTTGTTGCGCACGCTCGACCAGCGCCCGATCCGCGTCGGCCGCGCTCATGTTGGAGCGCCTTCGCCGGTATCAGGTTCAGCCGCGGCAGGCGCGAACAGCGTGGCGCGCAGCGGATGCCAAGCCGGCCCGGCTCGCCGGCGACCGACGGTGCCCCAGCACGCCGGGCTGCCGTCTTGCGGCCGCAGCAACAGCAGCAGCCAATTGCCGAGGTCAAGCTTGGGATGGACCATGCCCTCACGCTGGATGCCGCCGTCGATCCAGCTCCAGCGCCCCTGCTGCCAACGCAGCGTGCGCGGCTTTGGGCGCGCCACGCTCCAGGCGATCCATGCGCCGATGCCGGCGGCGGCCGGCATCCACGTCAGCCACGGCCACCAGCCCCGACCGTTCGGGCCCGCCGCCGCGTCGACGTGCGACCAGACCCAAGCCGCCAGCGCCGCGGCCAGCACGGCACCCAGCAGTGCGAGGAACGCGCGCTCGGTCGCGCTCAAGGTCAGCGGCAACTCGAATGCCGGGGCCGCGCGCATGGGGCCGCCGCGCGTGCGCGGATCACGCGCGACGCAACACCAGGGTGCCGTTGGTGCCGCCGAACCCGAAGTTGTTCTTGGCCGCCGCGTCGATGCGCATCTCGCGCGCCTGATTGGCGCAGTAGTCGAGATCGCACTCCGGATCCTGGTTGAACAAGTTGATGGTCGGCGGTACGACTTGGTGGTGCAGCGCCAGCACGGTGAACACGGTCTCGATGCCGCCCGCGCCACCCAGAAGGTGTCCGGTCATCGACTTCGTCGAGCTGACCACTATCTTCCTGGCCTGCTCGCCGAACGCCATCTTGATGGCCTGCGTCTCGTTCACATCGCCCAAAGGTGTGGACGTGCCGTGGGCGTTGAGGTACTGGATCCGCGACGGGTCGAGGCGCGCATTGCGCAGAGCCGCCTGCATGGCGCGGCGCGGTCCGTCGGTGTTGGGAGCGGTGATGTGCCCGGCATCGGCACTCATGCCGTAGCCGACGAGCTCTGCGTAGACCTTGGCGCCGCGCGCCTTCGCATGCTCGTATTCCTCGAGCACCACCACACCCGCGCCCTCGCCGAGCACGAAACCATCGCGGTCCTTGTCCCACGGGCGCGATGCGGTGGCCGGGTCGTCGTTGCGGGTGGACAGCGCGCGCATCGCGGCGAAGCCTCCCACGCCCAGCGGCGACACCGCCGCCTCGGTTCCACCAGCGACCATCACATCGGCATCGCCGTACTCGATGAGCCGGCCGGCCTCGCCGATGCAGTGCAAGCCGGTGGTGCATGCCGTCACCACCGACAGATTCGGGCCCTTGAAGCCGAAGCGCATCGACACGTGGCCGGCGACCATGTTGATGATCGTTCCGGGAATGAAGAACGGCGAGATGCGCCGCGGTCCGCGCGAAGCCAGCTCAGTATGGGTTTCTTCGATCAACGGAAGCCCGCCGATGCCCGAGCCCACCACGCAGCCGATGCGCTCGGCGCGCTCTTCGGTCAGCGCGTCGCCGGTCGGCAGACCGGAGTCCTGCACCGCCTGAATCGCGGCCGCCAAGCCGTAGTGGATGAACGTGTCCATGTGCCGCGCCTCCTTGGCCGGCACATATTCATCGATCTTGAAGTCCTTCACCTCGCCGGCGAAGCGGCAGGCAAACGGTGTCGGGTCGAAGTGCGTGATCGTGGCGATGCCCGAGCGCCCGGCCGTCAGGTTGGCCCAGGCCTGCTCGACCGAATTGCCCACCGGGCTGATCAGTCCGAGGCCGGTGACAACAACGCGACGCCGCGACATGCGGGATTCCGTTCAGGCCTTCTGATGCTTGGTGGCGTAGTCGATCGCGAGCTGCACGGTCGTGATCTTCTCGGCCTCCTCGTCGGGGATCTCGATGCCGAACTCGTCCTCGAGGGCCATCACCAGTTCAACGGTGTCAAGCGAATCGGCTCCCAGATCGGCCACGAACGCCTTCTGGTTGGTAACGTCGGATTCGGGCACGCCAAGCTGCTCGGCGATGATCTTCTTGACGCGTGCTTCGATATCGCTCATTGACTCCTCCAGGAGTTGCAACAGACAGTCGGTGATTCTACGGCCTGCCCTCGGGAGCAAGCCGGCAAGCCGGGGCACCGATGGCCCGGCCGCGGTGGGCCCGCTGGCCGATCAGTCCATGAACATTCCGCCGTTGACGTGCAACTGCGTGCCCGTGATGTAGCCGGCGCCTGGCGACACGAGGAACGACACCGCCGCCGCCACTTCTTCGGCGCTGCCGAGACGGCCGAGCGGCACCTGGGCCAGCAACGCCTGGCGCTGCGCCTCGGAGAGCGCCTCGGTCATGTCGGTGCCGATGAACCCCGGCGCGACGCAGTTCACCGTGATGTTGCGGCTGGCGAGCTCGCGCGCCAACGAACGCGTGAGCCCCGCCACACCGGCCTTGGCGGCCGCATAGTTCGCCTGGCCCGCGTTGCCGACGGCGCCCACCACCGATGTGATGTTGACGATGCGGCCATGGCGCTGCTTCATCATCGATCGCATCACCGCGCGGCACAGGCGAAAGACGGCATTGAGGTTGGTGTCGAGCACCGCGGCCCAGTCATCGTCCTTCATGCGCATCGCCAGGCCATCGCGCGTGATGCCGGCGTTGTTGACCAGCACGTGCAGAGCGCCGTCTTGCTTGACGATGGCCTCGACCAGGCCGTCGGTGGCCGCTGCGTCGTTGACATCAAGCACCGCGCCCCGGCTGCCGCTTGGCGCGGCGGCCTCACGCAGGGCTTGATCCAGCGCTCGTGCGCCGGCTTCGGTGGTGCCGGTGCCGATGACGCGAAAGCCCTGGGCAGCCAGCGCCAACGCGATTGCGCGCCCGATGCCACGCGATGCGCCGGTGACCAGCGCGACCTGGGTCGGAGTCGACTCGCCGCTCATCGACGGACCCTCGCGCTGGGCGCCGCAGTATCGGCCCGACGGGTCATGCCAGCAACCCCATCGCATCGCGCAGCGAGGTCGGATCGGCCACCGAGGCAGCCACCGCATCGCCATCGATGCGTTTGACCATGCCGGTGAGCACCTTGCCCGGGCCGCATTCGAACACGTGCGTCAGCCCCTGTGCACGCAACGCCTGCACCACCTCGACCCAACGCACCGGACCGAACGCCTGGCGGAACAGTGCGTCGCGAATCGCTTGTGCATCGCTCACGCTGGCGACATCGATGTTGTTGATCACCTGCAGGCGCGGCGCGGTGATCGCCGCCGTGGACAGCCTCTCGCGTAACGCGTCGGCCGCCGGCTTCATCAGCGCGCAGTGAAACGGCGCCGACACCGCGAGCGGCAGCGCGCGCTTGGCGCCCATGCCCTTGAGAATCTCGCAGGCCTTGTCGACCCCGGCCTTGGCGCCGGAGATCACGGTCTGCCTGGGGTCGTTGAAATTGGCCGCCGAGACCACGGCGCCGGATTCAGCCGCGGCGCGAGCGCAGCCCTCGACCACGGCGTGCGCCTCGAGCCCCAGAATGGCCGCCATCGCGCCCGCTCCCACCGGCACGGCCTGCTGCATCGCCTGCGCACGAAAGCGCACCAGCGGCAAGGCATCCGACAGGCTCAACGCCTCCGCAGCCACCAGCGCGCTGTACTCCCCGAGCGAGTGTCCCGCGAGCGCCACCGGTTCGGCGCCACCTTCGGCGCGCCACGCGCGGTAGCACGCGATGCCTGCCGCGAGCATCACCGGCTGTGTGTTGGTCGTGAGCTCGAGCGCCTGTGCCGGGCCCTCGCGGATCAGGCGACCGACGTCCTCGCCGAGGGCTTCGGAGGCCTCGGCGAGGACCGCTCGCACGGCCGGGTGATCGCCCCAGGCGTCGAGCATGCCGACGCTTTGCGCGCCTTGGCCGGGAAAGACGAATGCGAACGGCTTCATCGAACAAGCCTCGGAGCCATCAGAAATCGAGCAACACGGCGCCCCAGGTGAAGCCACCTCCGACGCCTTCGAGCATCACCGTGTCGCCGCGCTTCACGCGGCCGTCCTTGCAGGCCACGTCGAGCGCCAGCGGAATCGACGCGGCCGATGTGTTGCCGTGCGTTTGTACCGTGGCCACCAGCTTGTCAAGCGGCAGCTTCAGCTTGCGCGCCGTGCCGTGCATGATCCGGATGTTGGCCTGGTGCGGAATCAGCCAGTCGATGTCGGTTTCGCTGCGGCCGGCGGCGCGCAGCGCGGCGCGCGCCGAGGCTTCGAGCACGTGGACCGCGAGCTTGAACACCGCCGGGCCGTCCATCTTGAGCAGCGGATCGCCCAGCACCTTGCCGCCGGCCACTGTGCCGGGTACACAGAGGATGTCGCGGTGGGCGCCGTCGGCATGCAGATCGCTGGCCAGGATGCCGGGCGTGTCGCTGGCTTCGAGCACCACGGCACCCGCGCCATCGCCGAACAGCACGCAGGTGGTGCGATCGTTGAAGTCGAGGATGCGCGAGAACACCTCGCTGCCCACCACCAGCGCGCGCGACGCGGCGCCGGTGCGGATCATCGAATCGGCCACCGAGAGCGCGTAGACAAAGCCCGAGCACACGGCCTGAAGATCGAACGCCGGGCACCCCGCGATGCCGAGCTTGTTCTGCAGAATGGTCGCGGTCGACGGGAACACCATGTCGGGCGTCGATGTGGCCACGACGATGAGGTCGATCTCGGTCGCCTTGCGCCCGGCCGATTCGAGCGCGTGGCGCGATGCCTCGAGCGCCAGGTCGCTGGCGGTGACGCCGTCGGCGGCGAAATGGCGCGCCTGGATGCCGGTGCGCTCCACGATCCACTGGTCGGAGGTTTCGATGCCGCGCGTGGCCAGCTCGGCCGCGAGCTCGGCGTTGCTCACCTGGCGCGGCGGCAGATAGCTGCCGGTGCCGGTGATGCGCGAGAAACGGCTGCCTGCGGTCATTGGGCCCCCTTGGGCCTAAGGCCGCTCACTGGCACGAACAGTCCCCCGGACTGTCCGTGTCCGCGCTCGCCCTCGAGGGGGAGCGAGCGTCTTCGGAACGGCCGTGCATCGCTCATTGAGCAGGAGAAAGGTTCGACTCGTCGACCGCCGTCGGCATGGCCTGCAGCGTCTCGAGGATGCGATCGTGCACCCGCTCCAGCAGTCGATTGCGGGCCGCATCATACGCGCGCGCAAGAGCCTGCTCGAAGGCAAAGGCATCCGACGATCCATGGGCCTTGAACACAAGGCCCTTCAACCCAAGCAGCGCGCCGCCGCTGTAGCGCCGGTGATCGACGCGCGCCTTGAAGTGGTTGAGCACCGGCAGCGACGCGAGCGCGGCGAGCCGGGTGAACAGGTTGCGGCGGAACTCCTCGCGGATCATGCCGCCCAGCATCGCCGCCAGTCCCTCGGAGGTCTTGAGCATCACGTTGCCCACGAAACCGTCGCACACCACGATGTCGGTGGTGCCCTTGAAGATGTCGTTGCCCTCGACGTTGCCGTGGAAGTTGAGGTGGCCGTCGGCCGCCGCCGCACGCAGCAGCTCGGCGGCGCGCTTGATCGTCTCGCTGCCTTTGATCGCTTCTTCGCCGATGTTGAGCAGGCCCACGCTCGGGTTCTCGTCGCCGCTCAGCGCGCTGGCCAGTGCGCTGCCCATCACGGCAAACTGCAGCAGGTGTTCGGCCGTGCAGTCGACGTTGGCGCCCAGGTCGAGAACCTGCGTCAGGCGGCCCTTGGCATTGGGCAGGTAGGCGGCAATCGCCGGCCGGTCGATGCCCTCCACGGTCTTGAGCAGGTAACGCGCCACGGCCATCAGCGCCCCGGTGTTGCCAGCCGAGACGCAGGCCTGCGCGCGCGCATCGTCTGCTTCACCGGCCTTGACCTGCGCGACCGCCACGCGCAGCGAAGAGTCCTTCTTGCGCCGCATCGCCACCTCGATGGGATCGTCCATGCTGACGACCTCGGTGGCAAAGACCGTCTGACAGCGCTCCCAGCCCTTGGCCCCAGTCAACGCGGACTCGGTGCCGACCAGGATCAGCTCGGCCTGCGGGTGGGAGGCGAGAAACGCGCGACAGCCCGGCAGCGTGGCAGACGGCCCATGATCGCCGCCCATGCAATCGACGGCGATGCAGACGCGCGCGAGGGGTTGGAGAGAACTCACTCGCTGCAGACGGTAGGCCATGCGCGTGCGCGCCGCAAGCGGGCGCGACCCGGAGCCACGTCGCGGCGGCCTGGGCGGGCGCTATTGATATTGAATCAGGCGTCCGATTTGGCCTTCAGCACCTTGCGGCCGCGATAGAAGCCGGTGGGGCTGATGTGGTGGCGCAGGTGCACCTCGCCGGTTGTCGGCTCGATGCCGGTGCCCGGCGCGGTCAGCGCATTGTGCGCGCGATGCATGCCGCGTTTCGACGGCGACTTCTTGTTTTGCTGGACAGCCATGGGGTTCTCCGGTGCAAACCACCTGCAAGCCCCGGCGCGCTGTGCGGCTGCCTCGTTGGGCCGTTGGGCGGACGGGGTTGCGGGCCGCACGGCGGCCCCGGTATCACCCCAGGAAAAGCGGCGGATTATAACAACCCGAGCGCTCAAGGTCTGGGTTGGCGCGACTTCAGGGCCGCGAGTGCAGCGAACGGCCCTTGCTCGGGCGGCGGCTCGCCGTCCCGGCCATGTTCGGGCGGATTGCACTGCGCATGGCGCGGCACCAGCGGCCAATCCAGCACGAGCTCGTCCTCGACCAGCCCGATCAGGTCGAACGACGGGGAAAGCGCCAGCACGTCGTCTTCGCTCTCGGCATCGAGCGCCTCGGCTTCGCCTTCGGTGGCGACGAAACGAAACGCCCGCTCCAGCTCGATCGGCGTGCAAAAGGGTTGCAGGCAGCGCTGGCATGTGGGCCAAGCCCGCGCCTGCACCTGCAGGTGGATCCAGGTCTGCGGCACCTGGCCACTGCGCGCGCGCCGTTCGCCGCGCGCCGTCCAGCGCACCGGCGGCAGGCTCACGTCGGCCGGTGGCGATTGCATCTCGCGCCAGCGCTCGAGCGCCTGGCCATCGACTTCACCTTCGATTCGGCCGGCGTCGGCTGCCAGTGCGGCTATATCGAGCTTGTGCGGGTCGAGCCTGCGCGCTGCCATCAGGGCAGTGTACGGCGCGTCCGAATGGGACAATTTGGGCATGGTTCCCCGCTTGATCCTCGCGTCGACATCGCCGTACCGGCGCGAACTGCTGTCGCGCCTGCGGCTCCCGTTCGAGACCCTCGCGCCCGGGGTCGACGAAGCCGCTCGAGCGGACGAAACGCCGGCGGCGCTGGCGCAACGCCTGGCGTTGTCCAAGGCGCGGGCCGTGGCGTCACGCGCCGCCGACGCGGTGGTCATCGGCTCCGACCAGGTTGCCGAGCTGGACGGCCGGGCCCTCGGCAAGCCCGGCACGCACGATCGGGCCGTGTCGCAACTGCGCGCGATGCGCGGACGCGACGTGCGCTTCCACACCGCGGTGGTCGTGACGTGCCGGCGGACTGGCTTCGAACAGCAGGCGCTGGTCACCGTGCGGGTGCACTTCCGTGACCTCGGCGACGACGAGATCGAACGATACCTGCAGCTCGAGCAGCCCTACGACTGCGCCGGGAGCGCCAAGTGCGAGACGCTCGGCATCGCGCTGGTCGATGCCATCGAGTCCGACGACCCAACCGCCCTGGTCGGACTGCCACTGATCCGAACCAGCGCGATGCTGCGCGCGGCCGGGCTGAACCCGTTGGCGGGCACGACATGACGGCCGCGCATGCTGAGCAGTGAGCCCGGCCACGGCACGCTGGTGCTGGTGCCGAACGCACTCGACTTCGGGTCGGCGCAGCCTTGCGATCTGCGCGCCCACCTTCCGCTGGCGGTGATCGAACGCGCCGCCGCGCTGCCGCACTGGGTGGTGGAGAACGCCAAGACCACGCGCGCGTTCCTGAAACGGGTGGCGGCTATCGCGCCCCTGACGGCGCCGCTGCAGTCTTTGCAGATCGTGGAACTGGCGCGGGCAAGCGCCACCAGCGCCGATCTGGATGCGCTGCTGCGTCCGGCGCTGCAGGGCCACGACATCGGTCTGCTGTCTGAAGCCGGCTTGGCGGCAGTCGCGGATCCGGGCTCCGCCTTGGTCGCCCGCGCCCATGCGCTGGGCATCGGCGTGGACCCGCTGCCCGGCGCCAGTTCGCTGATGCTGGCCCTCGCCGCGAGTGGGCTCAACGGACAGCAGTTCGCCTTCGTCGGCTACCTGCCGGTACCCGACGAGGCGCGCGCCGCGCGCATCCGGGAACTCGACGCGCTGTCCAAGCGAACCGGGCAGACCCAGATCGCCATCGAAACCCCGTATCGCAACACAGCGCTCTTCGCCGCGCTGACGAAACACCTGGCCCCGGCGACGCGCCTCGGCGTGGCCTGCGCGATCGGATGGCCAATCGGCTGGTGCAAGACGCAACCGGTCAGCCGGTGGCGGCAGGCGGCGCCGGCTCTGGACGAGCGGCTGCCGGCCGTGTTTGTCTTCCAGGCCTAGCGGCTCAGCCGCCTCCGCCGAGCAGCGCCGCCACCTTGCGCTTGGGCTTGATGTTCGGCGACAGCGCTCGCCGGATGGGCTGCGGGGGCGCCTTCTGCTCCCATTGCGGCGTGCCGCTGCTGCTGGGCTCGTAGGGCTGATCGAACAGCGGGTCCGCCGGAACGGCCTGGGCCCGGCGCTCGGGCGGCCGGTCGTAGGCCGGCTCGCGGCGATCGTCATCGTCGTCGCGCCGGCGCGGCGCACGGCGCGGGCGCTCGTCGTCGAACTCGAACGGCTCGATTTCGAGCTTCTTCTTGATCAGCCGCTCGATATCGCCAACCAGCCGGGTGTCGTCGCGCGTCACCAGCGTGACCGACAGCCCGGCGGCGCCGGCACGCCCGGTGCGGCCGATGCGATGCACGTAGTCCTCGGCGTTGAACGGAACGTCGTAGTTGAAAACCGCGGGCAGGTCGACGATGTCGAGGCCGCGCGCGGCCACGTCGGTGGCCACCAGCAACTGCACCTCGCCGCGCTTGAAGGCGTCGAGCGCCTTCAAGCGCTCATCCTGCGACTTGTCGCCGTGCAGCGCGGTGGTCTTCAGCCCGTCGCGCTCGAAGGCGCGCGCCAGCCGGGCCGCGCCGAGCTTGGAGTTGACAAACACCAGAGCCTGCGACAGCTCGCGCCGCGCCACCAGCTGGCGCACCGCCTTGCGCTTGTCGTCCTCGGTGACGCTGAAGAAGTGCTGCTCGACGGTGGATGCCGTGGCGTTGCGCTGCGCCACCTCGACCGTGACCGGATCCTGCAGGTAGCTTTGCGCCAGGCGGCGGATCTCCGGCGAAAACGTGGCCGAGAAGAGCAACGTCTGACGCGCTTGAGGCAGGTACGACAGGATGCGCTGGAGGTCGGGCAGGAAGCCGATATCGAGCATGCGATCGGCCTCGTCGAGCACCACGTACTCCACCTGGTTCAACGAGCAGTTCTTGGACTCGATGTGGTCGAGCAGGCGTCCGGGCGTGGCAATCAGCACCTCGACGCCGGCCTTCAGCTCCGCCGCCTGCGGCTTGATGTCGATGCCGCCGAACACCACCGTGGAGCGCAGCAGCGTGTGCTTGGCATACGCCTTCACGTTGGCGGCCACCTGGTCGGCCAGCTCGCGCGTGGGCGCCAGTACCAGCGCGCGCACCGGGTGGCGCGCCGGCGACATCGACGCGGTTTCGTGGCGCAGCATCTTCTGCAGCAGCGGCAGCGAAAACGCCGCGGTCTTGCCGGTGCCGGTCTGCGCGGCGCCCATCACGTCGCGGCCATCCAAGACGATCGGGATCGCCTTGGCCTGGATCGGGGTCATCGTTTCGTAGCCCTGGTCGGCCACGGCGCGCAGGAGCTTGGCGTCGAGCGCGAGGGTGGCGAAGCGGGCGGGCGGGGCCGCCACGGGGGCGGCAGGATCTGAAACTGCTTCGGTCATCGAATGGGGATTATCCCTGACCCGGCAAGCTCGTCGGCTGATGGTGGGTATGGGCGTGAAAGAAGAGCCAGCGCGGCGCGCGGAAGCGCACGATGCGCCAGTACAGCATCGTGTAGCCCAAGCTGAACAGCCCGATGAATCCGGCCAGCACCGCCGTGTTGCTCCAGAACAGCATCGCCGGCACCACCGCACACATGCACAACAGCCACAGATACGGCGAAGTCATCGAATTGCGCCGCGTCAACTGCTTCGCCTCGCGCGGCCCGGCAGCCCAGCGCACCACACGGCGATAGATGAGGGAATGCAGATGGATGCCATCGGGCACCCCGGGCGAGCGCTCCCGCAACACACGGCGACGGTAGATCGAGAACAGCGTTTCGAACACCGGATAGATGCAGGCCAGCAACGGGAACATCGGCGAGACTTGCGGGTTGCGATGCAGCAGCAGGATCGCCACCTCAGCGACATAGAAGCCGACGAAGTAGGCGCCGCCATCGCCGAGAAAAACCAGCCCCGCGGGGTAGTTCCAGACAAAGAAGCCGAGCAGAGCGCCGATGCCGGCCAGCGCCAGCCACATCACCGTGGCGTCGCCGACCTGGAAACCCACGTAGGCCACCGCCGCCAGGATGAGCACCGCACACATCGACGACAGGCCGTTGAAGCCGTCGATGATGTTGATCGAGTTGGCCACCCCCGTGACGACGAACATCGTCACGAGAGCCGCGCCGGCGGGCATCGCCACCAGCCAATCCAACCCAGGGATCGTCGTGCGGGTGATCACCGACTGCAGCGCCCAAACCGCTAGTCCAGCGGACACGGCCGTAAAGAAGAGCCGCCGGCGCGGACTGATGCGCTTGGTGTAGTCCTCTGCTAGCCCGGCCAGGAAGCATGGCATGCCGCACGCCAGCAGCAACAATGGCAGCGCCGCCGCGTCCGGCGCTCGCCAGGCCATGACCAATGCACCGGCCAGCGCGCCCGCCACGATGCCGATACCGCCGATGCGTGGCACCGGCGTGGCATGGAACTTCTGCGGTCCGCTCAAGTCGCTGTCGTGCGCCCTGTGGCCGTCGATCCGGCTCGCCCGCACGACCCACAGCGTTGCCAGCAGTGCGGCGACGAATGCGGCCACGAGAATCGACATAGGGGGCGGATTCTAGGCGTCCACGCCGCCAGGCAGTCCCTGGGCAACCCCGATTTGTCGCGGAATAGAATCGCCGCCGATCGATAGAGGTCCGCAGCAGCAGTCTGCTCGCCTGCGAACCTTGCGATTAGACACAACCATGAGTGACAGGGTCGGCGCTTGGCCGGCGCCACCCGCAGCGCAGAGGCTTCATGCACCACCTTTCCAGTCGGCTGACCGCCGCCTTGTTCGCCTTGCTGGCATGCGGCACGTTCGCACAGCCGACCAGCCTGCAAGGAACCTACGAGCAGCAGCAGCAGACCCAGCCCGCCACCCCGTTGGGCCCGGTGCGGTTGCGGACCAATCCGCAGCCGTCGCAGTTGATGGCGCCGGGCACCAGCCGGGTGTTCACGCTGCCGGACGGTACTCAACAGCGCGTGCTCGAACCTGCGCCCCCGCCCTACGTGCCCGGCGAGTTCGAGATCTACGTGAACAAGCTGGCCACTGGGGTAGACATCAGCCGCTCGGCCAACGGGCTCGTGCAGGAGCCGCGCACGCCACGGCCCGATGATCCGACCCAGCCGATCACCGCCGAGCGGACATTCGAGCCGCCCCCAATCCGCCGCTTCGGTGCCGATCTCATCACTGGCGCCGTGGCCGACGCACAGGACTACAACCCGCAGGTGCCGCCCGATTACCTTGTTCAAGCCGGCGATGAGGTGCTGCTGACCCTGTGGGGATCGGTGGACGCCGACCTGCGACTGGTGGTGGACCGTTCGGGGCGCATCTCGGTGCCGCGCATCGGTGCGATCCCTGTAGCCGGGGTCAAGCAGTCCGACTTGAGTGACGTGATCGGGCGACGCGTAGCACAGGTGTTCAAGAACTTCCAGCTCAGCACTTCGCTCGGCCAGCTGCGCGGCATCCGCGTCTACGTGGCCGGCTTCGTGGCGCGGCCGGGCAGCATCACGGTCAGCAGCCTGTCGACCCTGGTGAATGCGCTGATGCGCTCGGGCGGTCCCACGGCCGCCGGCAGCTTCCGCACCGTGCAGCTGCGGCGCGGCCGAGAGGTGGTGACAACCTTCGACCTGTACGATCTGCTGCTCAGGGGCGACCGCTCGGCCGACCGCGCGATGCAGCCCGACGACGTGGTCTACGTAGGCCCGGTGGGCCCCCAGGTGGCAGTGATCGGCAGCGTCAACCAGCCGGCGATATTCGAACTCAAGTCCGGCGAAACGATCAACGACTTGCTGCAGATGGCCGGCGGCCTGGGAGCGGTAGCCGACACCACGCGGCTGGCGATCGAGCGGCTTGACGAGCGCAACACCGTGCGCATCACGCAGATCGAACTGCCGCAGGGCCAGACCACACCGCTGCGCAACGGCGACGTGCTGCGTGCATTCAACATCACCAACGTGGCACTTCCGGTGCAGAGGCAGAACAAACGCGTGCGGGTGGAGGGCGAAGTGCTGCGGCCGGGTGAGTTCGTGCTGCCGCCGCAATCAACCATTTCCGATGCGCTGCGCGCGGCAGGCGGGCTGACCCCGGCGGCCTACCTATTTGGCACCGAGTTCAGCCGCGAAACGGTGCGCCAGACGCAGCAGCAGAACTACGAGCGCGCGCTGCGTGATCTGGAGACCGAGTTCGCCAAGGCCGCCTCGACCCAGCGCACCAGCACGGCCGACGAAGCCGCGGCCCAGGCCGCCAGGGCCAGCGGCACCACACGACTGATCGAGCGCCTGCGTGCCGTGAAACCCAACGGCCGCGTGGTGCTGCAGATCCAGCCCGACAGCAGCGAGTTGCCCGAACTCGCGCTCGAAGACGGTGACCGCCTCTACGTACCGCCCCGCCCCACCACCGTGGGTGTGTTCGGCAGCGTGTTCAACGGCGGCAGTTACCTCTACTCCAGCGAGCGCAGCATCGACAACTATCTCAGCCTGGCCGGTGGCCCCACGCGCGGCGCCGACCAGGGCAGTGTGTTCGTGATCCGCGCCAACGGCAGCGTGGTGTCAAACCCGCAAGGCAGAGGGTGGTTCAGGCGGCAGGATCTGTCGTCGGTGAAGGCGGAGCCCGGCGATACGGTGTTCGTGCCGGAGGAGATCAACAAGACCACGCTCGTGCAGGACGGGAAGGACTGGACGCAGATTCTGTACCAGTTCGGGCTCGGGCTGGCGGGATTCAAGGCGGTGGGTGCTTTTTGAGCCATGCGCGACGATCTGCCCACCCGCCAATTGCAGCAGCCAGAGGCCGGCGTCTACGACGACGATGACGACGACGGCATTGGCCTGTTCGAGGCCGCGGCGCTGCTCGGTCAGCACCTGAAGCTGTTGATTGCGGTGCCCCTGGCAGCCGGCTTGGTGGCGTTGGGCGTCACCACCTTCGTGATCACACCCAGCTACACCGCGGCCACCGCGTTCCTTCCGCCGCAGCAGCAACAAAGCGCAGCGGCATCGGTGCTGTCGCAGCTGGGGCCGCTGGCGGGACTGGTGGGCGGCGCGGTTGGCGGAGTGCGCACGCCGGCTGAGCAGTACGTGGCGCTAATGCTGAGCGTGACAGTCTCCGACCGGATCATCGATCAGTTCAAGCTGATGGAGGTCTACGACGAAGAGTTCCGAATGGACGCCCGCAAGGAGCTGCGCAGCAACGTGCACATTGCCGTGGGCAGGAAGGACGGGCTGATCACGGTGGAGGTCGACGACGAAAGCCCGCAGCGCGCGGCCGACATTGCCAACCGCTATGTCGACGAGTTGCGGCGCATGACCGGCACCATCGCCGTCAGCGAGGCGCAGCAGCGCCGCATGTTCTTCGAGCATCAATTGCAGCAAACGAAGGACAGGCTCACCGCGGCACAGTTGGCGTTGCAGGCCAGCGGCTTTAGCCAGGGTGCTATCAAGGCTGAACCGAAGGCCGCTGCCGAGGGCTACGCACGGCTGCGTGCCGAAGTCACCTCCGCCGAGGTGCGGCTGCAAACCATGCGCGGCAATCTGGCTGACGACACACCCGAGGTGCGGCAACAACAGGCCACGCTGGGCGCGCTGCGCAGCCAGCTTGCGCGCCTCGAACAAGCCAGCGATGTGAATGCCGGCCCCGACTACGTGGGCAAATACCGCGAGTTCAAGTACCAGGAGACGCTGTTTGACCTGATGGCGCGCCAGTACGAACTGGCGCGCGTGGACGAAAGCCGCGAGGGCGCGTTGATCCAGGTGGTCGATCCCGCTTCGCCACCGGAGCGCAAGAGCAAGCCCAAGCGCGCAGTCATTACGGTAGCGGCCACGTTGGTCGCCGCGCTGCTGCTAGCCATGGTGGTGCTGATGCGCCATGCGGGACGGCAGCAGCGCACGCGGGTCGACGGGTTGCCCTCCTCACCTGCCGCGTGACACAGGGACGCCACGCATGACCCTACTCGTGACCGGCGGCGCCGGCTTCATCGGCAGCAACTTCGTGCTCGATTGGCTGGCACAGCGCGACGAGCCGATCGTCAACCTCGACGTCCTCACCTACGCTGGCAACTTGGAGAACCTGGACGGCCTGCACGGAGACGCGCGCCACCGCTTCGTGCAAGGCGATATATGCGACCGTGCCCTGCTGGACAAGGTGTTCACCGAGTACCGGCCACGCGCCGTGGTGCACTTTGCCGCCGAGAGCCACGTGGACCGCAGCATCCACGGCCCCGCCGCATTCGTACGCACCAACATCGAGGGCACGTTCCACCTGTTGGAGGCTGCGCTCGGTTTCTGGCGCATGCTCTCCGGTAGCGAGCGCGAGGCCTTTCGTTTCCTGCACGTCAGCACCGACGAGGTGTACGGCAGCCTGGCGGCTAACGCGCCCGCGTTCACGGAGGCGCACGGCTACGAGCCCAACAGCCCGTACTCCGCCAGCAAGGCTGCGAGCGACCATCTGGTGCGCGCCTGGCACCACACCTACGGGTTGCCGGTGCTCACCACCAACTGTTCCAACAACTACGGGCCCTATCAGTTTCCCGAGAAGCTGATCCCGCTGATGATCGTGAACGCGCTGGCAGGCAAACCGCTGCCGATCTACGGCGACGGCATGAACGTGCGCGACTGGTTGTATGTGCGCGACCACTGCAGCGGCATCCGTGCCGTGCTGGCCGGCGGTCGGATCGGCGAGACGTACAACATCGGCGGCTGGAACGAGATGCCCAACCGTCGGATCGTGCAGACAGTGTGCACGTTGCTCAACGAACTGCGGCCGGATTCCGGCGGTCCTCACGAGCGCCTGATCACCTTTGTGACCGACCGCCCCGGCCACGACCGGCGCTACGCGATCGACGCGCGCAAGATCGAGCGCGAGCTCGGGTGGCGCCCGGCCGAGACGTTGGACACCGGCATTCGCAAGACCGTGCAGTGGTATCTTGACCATGGGCCCTGGGTGGCGCGTGTGCAGTCTGGTGAGTACCGCGCGTGGGTGCGGCGGCATTACGGCGCGCCGGCGGCCACACCATGAAGATCGTGCTGTTCGGCTGCAACGGCCAGGTGGGCTGGGAGTTGCAGCGCTCGCTCGCTGTGCTGGGCGAGCTGGTGGCGCTGGATTTCGACAGCCGCGAGCATGCCGCCGACTTCACCCGCCCCGAGTCGCTGGCCCCGACCGTGCGCACGCTGCGACCCGATGTCATCGTGAATGCGGCCGCCCACACTGCCGTGGATAAGGCCGAAATCGAGCCAGAGCTTGCACACACGATCAACGCAGAGGCACCCGGCGTCCTTGCGCGCGAAGCGGCCGCGCTGAACGCCTGGCTCGTGCACTACAGCACCGACTACGTGTTCGACGGCAGCGGCGAGCGGCCCTGGCAAGAAGAAGATGCCACTGGCCCGCTCAGCGTGTACGGCCGCAGCAAGCTTGAAGGGGAGACCCTGGTGCGCGCGAGCGGCTGTCGCCACCTGATCCTGCGCACGAGTTGGGTCTACGCGGCGCGCGGTGGCAACTTTGCGCGCACGATGCTGAAGCTCGCCCATGAGCGCGACGAGCTCAATGTGGTGTCCGATCAGGTGGGCGCCCCGACAGGTGCCGATCTGCTGGCCGACGTGACGGCCCACGCACTGCGCGCCTCGATCCAAACGCCGGGTCTGGCCGGCACCTATCATGCCGCGGCAGCGAGCAAAACCAGCTGGCATGGCTACGCGCAGTTCGTGATCGAGTGGGCGCGCCGGCAAGGCTATGCCATCCGGGTGCCGCATGATCGCGTGAAGCCCGTGCTGTCGAGCGCGTACCCCACTGCGGCACGCCGGCCTCTGAACTCGCGACTGGATTGCAGCCGTTTGCAGCATAGCTTTGGTCTGACAATGCCGCATTGGCGCAGCGGCGTGCTGCGTATGCTCACCGAGATCCAAGGCCCCTGACACCGACATGAGCGACACCACGCCACGCAAGGGCATCATCCTCGCCGGCGGCTCGGGCACGCGACTACACCCGGCCACGCTGGCGGTGAGCAAACAGCTGCTGCCGGTGTACGACAAGCCGATGGTGTACTACCCGCTGAGCACCTTGATGCTGGCGGGCATCCGCGACATCCTGCTCATCAGCACGCCGCAAGACACGCCTAGGTTCGAGGCGCTGCTGGGCGACGGCAGCCAGTGGGGTCTGAATCTGAGCTACTGCGTGCAGCCGAGCCCTGATGGGCTGGCACATGCGTTCATCCTTGGCCGGCGATTCGTCAATGGTCAGCCGAGCGCGCTGGTGCTCGGCGATAACATCTTCTATGGGCACGACCTGCAGGCGCTGCTCAGGCGCGCAGACGAGCGCCCGAATGGGGCCACTATCTTTGCGTACCACGTGAGCGACCCCGAGCGCTACGGTGTGGTGGCGTTCGACGATCGCTGCCGGGCTCTGTCGATCGAGGAAAAACCCAAGGTGCCGAAGAGCAACTACGCCGTCACCGGGCTGTATTTCTACGACGAACAGGTGTGCGACATTGCTGCGTCGACCAAGCCCAGCGCGCGCGGAGAACTCGAGATCACCGAGGTGAACGCAAAGTACCTCGAGCGGGCGCAACTCGACGTGGAGATCATGGGCCGTGGCTACGCTTGGCTGGACACCGGCACGCACGACAGCCTGCTCGAGGCAGGCCAGTTCATCGCCACGCTCGAAAGGCGCCAGGCCCTCAAGGTGTCATGCCCCGAAGAGGTGGCCTATCGCAGCGGGTGGATCGACGCAGCGCAACTGGAAGCATTGGCCACCTCACTGGCAAAGAATGGCTACGGGCAGTACTTGCTGAGACTGCTGTCCGATAGAAGCTACTGATGCACGTCGTACCCACCTCGTTGCCCGGCGTGTTGATCCTGGAGCCCAAGGTCTTCGGCGACGAACGCGGCTTCTTCCTCGAGAGCTTCAACCAGCGCGCGTTCGACGAAGCCGTCGGGGACCACGTGAGATTCGTGCAGGACAACCACTCTCGATCCCACCGCGGCGTGCTACGCGGGCTGCACTATCAGCTGCCGCCGTACGCGCAGGGCAAGCTCGTACGCGTGGTCAGTGGCCGCGTGTTTGACGTGGCCGTGGACATGCGACGCGGCAGTGCCACGTTCGGCCGGTGGGCAGGCACTGACCTCACCGCCTCCGAGCATCGGCAACTCTGGATTCCGACGGGATTTGCTCACGGCTTTCTGGTGTTGAGCGAGGCGGCAGACTTCCTCTATAAGACGACGGACTACTACGCGCCGGCCGCGGAAGGTTCCGTGCGATGGGACGATCCGCAACTGGCCATCGGCTGGCCGGATCCAGGGGTGCCAATACGGCTCACCGACAAGGACCGCAACGCGCCATCGTTCGCGCAAGCGCTGGCTTTCGACTGAAGGCGCCTTGCGGAGGCCGCGGGCAGGTTGCCCAATCAACTACACTGCGTTCACCGCGTGAACATGCTCACCATGACCGCTCCTGAACCCACAGATGCCGAGACGGCCCGGGCGCTGGAGGCCATGCGCCTGCTCGAGGGGCGCCCCGAGCTTTCCCAGCGGGAACTGTCGCGGGCGCTGGGATTGAGCCTCGGCAAGACACACTACGTGCTGCACGCGTTGCTCGACAAGGGTCTGGTGAAGATCCAGAACTTTCGGCGCAACGACAACAAGCTTGCCTACTCGTATCTGCTCACACCCAAGGGGGTGAAAGAAAAGCTTCGTTTGACTCGCAGCTTTCTCGCGCGCAAGGAAGTCGAATTCGAACGTCTGCAGGCCATGATTGTGCAACTCCGAGCCGAGGTGAGGAGCCGGAGCACCCCCGCCTCGACCGATTGATGAATAGGGGCAAGATCAATGCGTAAGAGCAGCCCGATCTACGTCACGAAGCCGGAGCTGCCGCCGCTCGACGAGTTCATTCCCTATCTGAGGGACATCTGGGACCGTCGCGTCCTTACCAACGGTGGGCCATACCACGAGCGACTGGAGCACGCGCTCCAGGCGTACCTCGGCGTGGACCACATCGCCCTGTTCTGCAACGGCACGATCGCTCTGGTAACTGCGCTGCAATCACTCAGGATCACCGGTGAAGTCATCACGACGCCCTACTCGTTCGTCGCGACCGCTCATTCACTCGTATGGAACGGCATCAAGCCGGTCTTCGTCGATGTCGACGAGCACACATTGAATCTTGATCCCAGCAGGATCGAGGCTGCCATCACGCCGCAGACCACAGCGATCATGCCCGTTCACTGCTACGGCCATCCCTGTGACACTGAAGGAATCCAACAGATTGCCGACGCCTACAACCTCAAAGTGATCTATGACGCAGCGCATGCCTTCGGTGTGGAGCGGAACGGCGACAGCATCCTGACGCACGGTGACCTGTCGGTGCTGAGCTTCCACGCGACCAAGGTCTTCAACACATTCGAAGGCGGCGCAATTGTCTGCCCGGACGACAGAACCAAGGCGCGCATTGACCGCCTCAAGAACTTCGGCCACGCTGGCGAGACGACCGTGGTGGCACCGGGCATCAACGGCAAGATGAGTGAGTTCAACGCAGCCCTGGGGCTGCTTCAGCTAAAGCATCTCGACAGCGCACTGGCGCGGCGCAGCGAGATCGACGCGCTGTATCGCGGCCGGCTCGGAGCCGTCAAGGGCATTCAATGTCTCGGCACGGCAGGCGAATCGCGCGCCAACCATGCCTACTTTCCAATCCTGGTCAAACCCGACTACCCGCTGAGCCGCGACGCACTGAACGAACACCTCAAGGACCACGGCATAAACCCGCGGCGCTACTTCTATCCGCTGATCTCGGAGTTCCCGATGTATCGCGGCCTGCCCTCCGCGAACAGCAACAACCTGCCGGTTGCCACCGCGGCGTCGCAGCAGGTGCTGTGTCTGCCGATCTACCCCGACCTGTCGAGCGGCGACGTCGAGGAGATCTGCACGATCATCGCCTCCGCCAAATGAAGCAACCCGATGCCACAGGCCACCTTCGTGCGGAGAAGACGCGGTGAGGGTGGCGATCATGCAGCCGTACTTCTTTCCCTACATCGGCTACTTCCAGTTGCTGGCGTCGGTGGATCTGTTCGTGATCTACGACAACATCAAATACACGAAGAAGGGATGGATTAACCGAAACCGCCTGCTGCGCGCAGGCAAGGATGTGATGTTCTCTCTGCCCTTGAAGGGCGACTCGGACCACCTCGACATTCGCGACCGAGCGCTGGCCGCGGACTTCGACCCCGAGAAGTTGCTCAACCAGTTCCGCGGCGCCTACCGACGTGCGCCCCACTTCGACGACACATTGGCGCTGGTCGAGCAGGTCGTCCGCCATCCGGAGCGCAATCTGTTCCGCTTCCTGCATCACGCGCTTCTAAAGACCCGCGATCATCTCGGGATTCCAACTGAGGTCCGCGTCTCGTCCGATGTCGATTGCGACCACGGGCTGAAGAACGCGGACAGGGTGATGGCAATCTGCCGGGCGGTCGGCGCCACGACCTACGTCAACCCCATTGGCGGCGTCGATCTGTACTCGCGCGAGTTCTTCCAGAATCGAGGAGTCGACCTGAAGTTCCTGGAATCCCGGCCGCATGAATACGAGCAATTCGGCGAGCCGTTCGTCGCTTGGCTGTCGATCATCGATGTGCTGATGTTCAATCCGCTGCCGACCGTGCGCACGCGGCTGCTTCCTCACCACGAGCTGGCCTGAGCCATGTTCTTCTGGAGAAAGCTCGGCAAGGTCTTTTCTCCGCAAGGTGTCGATCACCGTCCGTGGCTGAAGGAATTCGCACAGGCCCCAGCCACGCTGCTGCACGAAGACTTCGTGCGGGTCTACTTCTCGTGTCGGCCGCCGGCCGATGCACGCGGCGAGTACGTAAGCTACTCGGCCTTCGTCGACCTGGACCGCGCTGACCTGTTTCGGATCCTCCGCGTGTCCGCTCGGCCAATCCTCGAGCTAGGCGGCTTGGGCGAGTTCGACGAATTCGGCACCTACCCCGTGTCAGTCGTTCGTGACGGCCCCGATGTCCGTGCCTACTACGGCGGTTGGACGCGGTGCGAATCGGTGCCCTTCAATGTCGCCATCGGCGCAGCTGTCAGCCGCGACGGCGGCAAAACATTCGCCAAACTCGGACGCGGGCCGGTGCTGCCGTATTCGCCTGACGAGCCTTTCGTGGTCAGCGGTCCCAAGGTGCGCCGGTTCGGCGACCGTTGGTTCCTGTGGTACATCGCCGGGCGCAAGTGGAAACCGGCCGACGGCCGCATGGAGCCCGTCTACAGAATCCGGATGGCGTCGTCGGCCGACGGCATCCATTGGGAGCGTGAAAACCGGGATCTGATTCCGAGCCGCATCGAGGAAGACGAGGCACAGGCCAGCCCGGACGTCCATTTCGCGAATGGCCGATACCACATGTTCTTCTGCTATCGCCACAGCACCGGCTTTCGCAGCCGGGACAGGGGCTATCGCATCGGATACGCGTCGAGTACGAACCTGACGGATTGGCAGCGCGACGATGCGAAAGCAGGCATCGACGTTTCGGAGCAGGGCTGGGACTCTGAAATGATCAGCTATCCGCATGTGTTCGAGGTCGACGGCACCACTTACCTAGCCTACCTTGGCAATCAGGTCGGCCGCGAGGGTTTCGGCTTGGCCGTCCTCGACGGAACACTGGGTTGAAGGGGCCGGCAATGCGGTGGAAGAAGATCGGCTGCATTTTCGATCCGACACAGCATCGGTTGCCCAACGGCTGCACGCAGTTCGCGCAGTCGCCCCAGGCGCTGGTGTTCGATGACTTCGTGCGCGTGTACTTCTCTTGCCGGTCGGTGGATCGAACGAACGGCAAGTACCTGAGCCACGTCGCATTCGTCGATTTTGCGAAGGATCTGCGCGTCATTCTTCGCGTCTCGGAGCGGGCGGCCATCGAACCGGGCGGCCTGGGCTGCTTCGACGAGCACGGCATCTTTCCGATGAACGTGGTGCGGTACGGTGATCTCGTGTACGGCTACACCACGGGCTGGAGCCGGCGACGATCGGTGTCGGTGGAAACCGCGATCGGCCTGGCCATCAGCCGCGACGGCGGCAACACGTTTCAGCGGGTCGGCACCGGACCCGTGCTCGGCAGTTCCCTGCACGAACCGTTCCTCGTAGGTGACGGGTTCGTGGCAACTATCGATGGCACCTTCCACATGTGGTACATCTTCGGCACGCGCTGGCAGCGCTTCTCGGCCGACGGTGCGCCCGAACGCACCTACAAGATCGGCCACGCTACATCGGTAAACGGGATCAACTGGGTCAAGGAAGAAGCCCGGCAGATCATCGCCGACCGGTTGGGCAGCGACGAGTCTCAGGCATTGCCTACGGTGGTCCAGGTGGGCGATGCTTACCACATGTTCTTCTGTTATCGGCGCTCGGACGACTTCCGCAAAAATCCCGATCGTGGCTATCGAGTCGGACACGCCAGCTCGAACGACCTCGTGAACTGGACCCGGGACGACGACGCCCTGAGCCTGCATGGCACGCCGGGCGCCTGGGATAGCGACATGCAGTGCTACCCGCATGCGTTCGCCTGCGATGGCGAGGTTTATCTGCTGTACAACGGCAACGAGTTCGGACGCCGTGGCTTCGGGCTGGCGCGGTTGGAGCGATGAAACGGGTGCGCTTTTGTGTCGACGAGGCGTCGGCCGCCCAGGTCGAGCAGCACCTGCGGCAGTGCGACAGCCGCTTCGTGCCGCCGCTGACCCAACGCATCGACCTCGGCGCCTACGCAGAGAAGATCCGCGACCACGCGACGCGTTTCGAAGCCTGGGCCGACGGCGTGCTGGTCGGGCTGGTAGCGGTCTATTTGAATGATCGTGCAGCGGGCGTCGCCCATGTCACAAACGTGAGCGTGCTGCCGCACTGGGCCCGGCGCGGTATCGCATCGGACCTGCTCCAGCGCGGACTCGCGCGGGCCGCCGAACTCCGCTTCGAACAAGTGACGCTCGAAGTGTCGCCCCTCAACGCCGATGCCGTTCGCCTGTACAAACGATTCGGATTCATCCCCGTAACAGCCAGCGCTCCCGTGCCAACCATGAGACTGGATCTTTGCAGCAAAGGCGGTGAACGGCATGCGTGACTACAACATGGAGAGCCGCGACAACGCAGCACGGAAGTACGCCTACGGGTTCGACTTCGACGTGATGCACCCGTACATGCTCCGATCGTTCGAGCCGTTCTTCAGAGACGGCAGCCTGCTCGAGCTGGGCAGCTTCAAGGGCGACTTCACGCGCCGACTGGCGCAGCGCTTCAGCGACATCAGTTGCGTCGAAGCCTCCGACGAGGCGATTCAGCATGCGCGCCACGTGTTGCCGGGGCCAAGCTACTTCCACGAGCGATTCGAGAGTGTCCACCTGCCGCGCCGCTACGAGAACATCGTGATGACGCACGTCCTCGAGCACTTGGACGACCCCGTCGCAGTGCTTCGGCGAGTCAACGAAGAGTGGCTGGCAGATGGCGGACGCTTCTTTGTCGTCTGCCCCAACGCCAACGCACCATCGCGGCAAATCGCAGTAAAGATGGGCCTGATTTCGCACAACGCCGCGGTCACGCCCGCCGAGGCGGAGCACGGACATCGCTGTACCTACTCGCTCGACACGTTGGAGCGCGATGCAGTGCGAGCGGGCCTGAAGGTTGTCTACCGCACCGGCATCTTCTTCAAGGCGCTGGCCAACTTCCAATGGGATCGCCTGCTGCAGACTGACATCGTCTCGAAGGAATACATCGAGGGGTGCTACCAGCTCGGGCAGGTCTATCCCGACCTGTGCGCGAGCATTTTCCTGCTGTGCGAGCGCGGGAACGCCGGCGCGGCCACCGGCGCCTGATGTCAATCCAACGCAACATCCTGGCCAACACGGCCAGCCAGCTCTACGCCGCTTTGATCGGCATTCTCCTGGTGCCTTGGTATGTGCAGTACCTGGGCGTCGAGGCCTATGGGCTGGTTGGCTTCTACACGATGATTCAGGGTTGGTTCATGCTGCTGGACCTTGGGCTGACTCCCGCCCTCGGGCGCGAGGCGGCGCGTTTCAAGGCCGGCGCAGCCGACGCCCTCGCGTTGCGTCGACTGTTGCGTGCACTGGAAGGCATCTTCCTGGTAGTGGCGCTGCTCGGCGGGTCAGCCCTCATGGCCGGTGCCCAGGGTATCGCCGGCCACTGGCTGCACCTGCAGTCGCTAGACCCTTCCGAGGTCTCCCGAGCCGTCGCGCTGCTGGCGGCGGTGGTCGCGCTGCGGTGGATCTGTGGTCTCTACCGTGGCGTGATCACCGGCTTCGAGCACATCGTCTGGCTCAGCAGCTGCAACGTGTCGATCGCGACGCTGCGATTCGTGCTGGTGATTCCATTCCTCGCCTTTGTCGGCTCGACACCGACCCACTATTTCGGTTATCAGCTCGGCGCTGCGCTGATCGAGCTCGTGCTGTTGTTGCGCTGCACCTACCGGCTGCTCCCGATTGCGGACGGTGCACAGCCGATCCGCTGGCATTGGCAGCCGGTGCGTGGCGTGCTGCGTTTTGCGCTCAGCGCCGCATTCACCAGCGCGATCTGGGTGATCGTGACACAGACCGACAAGCTCCTGCTGTCGGGCTGGCTTCCGCTGGCCGACTATGCCTACTTCACACTGGCCGTGCTTGCGGCCAACGGCATCCTGCTGGTGTGTGCGCCGATCACAGGTGCCATACTGCCGCGGCTGACCCGCTTATGGGCGCAGGGGGACGAGCAAGCCGTCGTACGCCTGTACCGCGACGTCACGCAGGTCATCACGGTGATCGTCGCGCCGCTGGCGCTGGTTCTGGCGCTGTTCCCCGGGCAGGTTCTGCTGGCATGGACCGGAAACCCCGAGGTCGTGCAGAACGCGGCGCCGGTGCTGGCGTTGTACGCGCTGGGTAACGGTGTTCTGGCGTTGGCCGGCCTGCCGTACCTGCTGCAGGTCGCCCGCGGGGACCTCAGCCTCCACGTCGTCGGCAACGTCGCCTTCGTGGTGCTGTTCGTGCCCCTGTTGCTGCTCGCGGTCTCTCGGTACGGGATGGTCGGCGCAGGCTACGCGTGGGTCGTCGCCCACCTGCTCCCGTTCGCGGCCTGGTTGCCGTACGTCCATCGAAGGATTCTCAATGGCGAGCATCTGCGCTGGCTGTCGCACGACATCGCGACGATCATCGTGCCGCCTGCGCTGGCCGGGTTGGTGGCGTGGCAGTGGCTGACCTGGCCGCATTCGCGGCCGGCAACGGTGGCGACACTGCTGGCGCTGTACACCGCCTTGACAGGGCTCGCGGTCGCCGGCTCGTCCGCAGCCCGAAGCCGATTGGGCAGCACAATGCGCTGGCTCGGCGCGTGAGAAGCCAGAGCCGCGAGAGTTCGAAGTGCCCAAGGTTTCCGTCTGCGTCATCACATACAACCAGCTGCGCTACGTCCGCGAGTGCCTGCAGAGCCTGGTCGACCAGGAGACGGATTTCGACTTCGAGGTCATCGTGGGCGACGACTGCTCGACCGACGGCACGGACTCAGTCGTGCGCGAGTTCGTCGCGCGCTATCCCGGCATCGTGAGGCTGATCGTCCAGCCGCACAACACAGGCGGCGCACGCAACTATCTTGAGGTGCACGCCGCTGCCAGCGGGACCTACGTCGCTCACGTGGATGGCGATGACTACGCGCTGCCGGGCAAACTGCAAGCCCAGGTCGATGTGCTGGACCGCGATCAACAATGCAATGCGGTGTGGCATCGCGTGGACTACTTCGACGATGCCGGACACTTCTGCTCGGGGCAAACGGCCGACCTCGCATCCTTCGACAGCGGACGCGTCACCTTCTCTGACGCGATCCGCCTCGGCTTCCTCAGCGTGCACAGCTCGCTGATGTATCGCCGCTCCGCCAGAACCGCCTTGCCCACCGATCGCCGGGTCCTCGACATGTACCTGACATGGGACCTGCTGTCCAAGGGACACGGGCACATCCTGGACCGGGTCCTCGGACGCTACCGCGTGGCCGCGGCCGGCTCGCTGACCGTGGCGTCACAGCGCCGAGTGAAGCTGCTGGCCATCGAGCACGCAGACGAGTTCCTGCTGCGGCATCCGGAGCGCCGTCGCGACTTCCTGATCTGGGCGCTGTGCCGCGCGCTGATCGACGCCAAGAACCTCCAGTTCACGGCGCTGAGCTTCTTGTCACTCGCGTGGCGCTCGTGCGCACCGATCCACTGGAAAGACCTGCGATCCAACCTGCAGCGCATGCGCAGCACGCAGGTGCGCTGGCATTCTGAAATACGAGCGCGGTAGCGTCGGGCGAGCGCCTTGGCCATCTACCTCGTTGTCCTACTTGGCTGCAGCAGTCTGCTACTGGCCACACTCGTTGGAAAGCGCCATGCGCAACGAATGACAGGTGCCTTTTGCATTATGGTCCTCTCGGGCTTCTGCGCGTTACGCGGGTACGTGGGAACCGACACCTATTCGTACCACTTGATGTTCCAGTCTGGCGCCGACCTAGATTGGGGGGATCTTCTTCAATCCGTTGAGCCAGCGTTCGCGTTCCTCCTCAGACTCACCGGGCACCTGACCGAAAGCTCGTTCGTCTTCATCTTCCTGATCTCTCTGATTCAAGGCATCCTGCTTTTGCGCCTCGCGCAGACGTCAAGGCGGCCAGCCGAGTTTCTGCTTGTCTATCTCGCGATCTTCTACCTCAACTTTCACTTCAATATTCTCCGGGCTGGGACCGCCGTCCTTCTTCTGCTCTTGGCAAACAGAGTTCCAGCGAATGCGCCTGGCCAGTGGCGATTTCATGCCTTAGGTACCGCGGCTGTATTGACTCACTATTCAGCGTTGATCGGATTCCTTCCGATCCTGATAGCCAGACAACAGAAACAAGGCGCAAGGCTCGCAATGATCGGGCTGGCCGCAGTGGCAGTCTTCGCAGGATACCTGCTCATCCTCCAGAACGAGGTGCTGGCCGCAAAGTACCTTATCTACTCCGAGCTGGTGGCGGTCGATGATTCCGAGGCGCCCAGCAGAAGTCTTCTCTTCGGCCTCCCGTTCTACTTGCTCCTGTACTTTTGCGTGACGAGCAAAAAGAACCGCGTGGTGGTGACAACGCTCTTTGTGACCTGGCTAGCCTTGCGCTCAATAACAATCGTTGTTCCACTTGTTGCTCGTGTGGAGATGATTGCGAACGCACTCTTGCTCTTTTGGGTTCTGGAGCAACCACTCACGCGGCTCAAGAGCCAACTGCGATCCATGGCGCTATTGGGCTTGACCGTCATGTGGCTGTACGGTTCACTGGCAGCGATAGCCAATGAGGATGCAATCATGTCCGCTGTGCAATTCTTGGACGAGAGCCACTTGATGTCGCCGTTCAATCCGTACCGCTTTGTGTGGGAAGAGAATTAGAACAATGACCGCGTTTCAGGAACTGCATTGCCAGCGGAATGCAGAGCGACACATCTATGGCTAGGGACCCTTCCTCTGCGCCTCAGGCCTTTGACCCGACTGCCATCTACAATGATGGTAGTTACTTGCTTGCCAACCAAACGTGGCATTCTGAAGACTCGATGTGGAAGTCATTGCAGATACTGCGCTTGCTGCAGCGGAATCGGCTGATCCCCTCGACAGTGTGCGAAGTAGGCTGTGGGGCCGGAGGCATCGTTCAGGAACTGTCCCGCGCATTACCCGATGCGCGCTTTGTCGGGTACGAGCGTTCGCCCCAGGCGATGGCGCTTTGCCGCGCACGCAATGTGCCGCAGATCGACTTTCGAGCCGGTGACATCTTCGAATCGAGCGAGGTCTACGACTGCCTCCTGTGCATCGACGTCTTTGAGCACGTCGAGGACTACATGGGATTCCTCAGGAGGCTGCGCAGCAAGGCAAAGTTCAAGGTATTCCACATCCCGCTGGACATCTCATTGCTGTCGGTGGTGCACGCATCGATGATGCGCGCCCGCTCGAGCGTCGGCCATCTGCACTACTTCACCCGTGACACCGCGCTGGCTACGTTGGCCGATTGCGGTTATCGCGTCATCGATGGTTTCTTCACGGCCCCGTTCGACGGACTACCGGCGCGCAGCTGGAAGGCGCGGCTGGCGAGGCTACCGCGCAAGGCCCTGTTCGCGATGTCGCCCGCTGTCGCGGCGACGGTCCTTGGCGGCTGCTCCTACCTGGTACTGGCCGAGTGAAGAGCCGCGCACCGATGGCCGCCAATCCCGCCGGCGGTGCTCGTTCGCCGCTGGGTCGGCGGCCGCGAGTGCTCATCAACTGCTCCAACCTGCACGTCGGTGGCGCGGTGGCGGTTGCTTCCTCGTTCATCCACTGTCTGAGTCAGGACCCGCCCCAGGACCTCAGCGTTTGCCTGCTGCTGTCGACGGCGGTCCACAACAACCTTGCGGCGATGCGCTCCGATCTCGGTGGATTTGCCGATTGCCGAGTCGTCGACCACCACGGATTCCGTTCGCTGTGGCGGGGGCTGCACGAGCACTTCGCACACCACGACGTGGTGTTCACCGTCTTCGGGCCGGCCTACACGCTGTCCCGAAAGCCTTTGCACGTGTGCGGCTTCGCGCAGCCGCTAATCGTTTACCCGCGCAACCCGATCGAACGCCGGATGTCCACGGTCGCGCGCTGGAGTCAGCGTCTGAAGTACCTGGTGCAGGAATGGTTCTTCGCGCGAGCAGACGAGTTGGTTGTCGAGCTCGAGCATGTGCAGGCGGCCCTGGCGCGCAAGAGCATCTTCCGAGGCGTGCCGATCCACATCGTCTACAACACTGTCGACTCGGTGTTCCTTGATCCGCCGCGCTGGCAGCCGGTGGCGCTGCCCGCGGCGTCCACCGGCTTGAAGCTCGGCGTCGTTTCGCGCAACTACGTTCACAAGAACCTGCACTGTCTGCCCGCATTGAAGGAGCGGCTGTTGCGGGTGCACGGCCTGGCGGTGGACTTCTATGTCACGTTCACTGACGCCGAATGGCAGGCGTGCGCGCCGTCATACCGCGACGCCGTGTACAACGCGGGCGCCTTGGTGCTGGCGCAGAGCCCAAGCTTCTATGCGGCTATGGACGGTGTGATCTTTCCGAGCCTGCTCGAGTGTTTCTCGGCCGTGCCTCTGGAAGCGATGTGTATGCGCCGACCACTTTTCGCCTCGGACCTGCCGTTCATCCGCGACTGCTGTCATGAGCACGCCATTTACTTCGATCCGCTGAGCGTGGAATCGATCGCGCGCGCCATCGCCGCGTATTTCCTGCTCGAACAGTCCGAGCGCGTACGCCGGCTCGACGCGGCTTTTGCGTTCCTGGGGCGCTACCCTGGCCCCGGCGAGCGTGCGAGCGCGTACCTCGAGATCGTGCGTGGCGCACTGGCGCGGCACGACAGCGCCATGCCAAGCCCTCGCACCGCCAGCCCATGAGCTCGCAGCCCCGCAGCCGTTCCCACGACTTCCTGAAGGTCGTGCGCTTCGCGCTGATCTACGGTCCATCGCGTGCGATCTACAAGGCCGCGGGGCGACTGCGCTTCCGGCCGATAGCGATGGCGCGCTCCACGGAGGCCGACATCGGTCTGGTCGGCTGCGGCCAGTTTGCATTCTCGACGATCGGCTACTTCCTGCAGCGTGCCTTCGGCGCCCGCGTGCTGACGTGCTACGACGTCGACTTCACCGCAGCGCGCTCGCTGGCCGCAGCGCTGCGTGTGCCACAGGTAGCCACTGATGCCGACCAGCTGTTGCGCACGCCGGGGCTGCGCCTGGTCTACATCGTGTCGAACCACGCATCGCACGCCGACTATGCCGTGCACGCGCTCGAGCGCGGACTCGACGTATACGTCGAGAAACCGATCGCCGTGACGCGCGAGCAGCTGCTGCAGCTGCTGCGCGCCATGCGAGCGTCCGGGCGGCGCATCTTCGCGGGATACAACCGGCCGTTTTCGGCGGCCGTGCGGACGCTGCGCGAGCGCACGACCGCGAGCCGCGACGCCGCAATGTCACTGCAGTGCTTCGTCTCCGGTCATCGGCTCGGCCCCGAGCACTGGTATCGCCGGCCCGAGGAAGGCACGCGCGTGTGCGGCAACATCGGTCACTGGCTCGACCTGTTCGTGCACCTGCTGGCGTGGCGCGGCCTGCCCGACAGGCTGCAGATCTCGGTCACCTGGGCCGATGATTCGGAACCGGACGACAACGTCAGCATCTCGATTCGCAGCGACCGCCACGACCTGTTCTCGGTGCTGCTGACATCCCGCACCGAGCCGTTCGAAGGCATCAACGAGACCATCAATTTCCAGCTCGGTGACACCATCTGCAAGATCGACGACTTCAGGAGCATGATCATTTGGCAGGGGCCGCGACGGACGCGCTATCGCTTCTGGCCCAAGGACGTGGGCCATCGCGGCGCGATCCTGCAGCCGTTCGAGCATCGCGGCGCGCGCGACTGGCACGAAGTGGAGCTGTCCACACTGCTGACGCTGCACATCGCAGACATGGTGCGTCAGCACCAGCGGCAATCGAGCTTTTCGTTCGCAGAACAGTGGGCCACCGTCGAGGACGCACTGGCACGACCGACCACATGAAGCAAGTCCTGCAACACCTCAAGGACGGCGCCACCGAAGTCGCCGAGGTCCCCGCTCCGCGGGCGGGCCGGGGACAACTGCTGATCCGCACGAGGCGTACGCTCGTGTCTGCCGGCACCGAACGAATGCTGGTGGAGTTCGGCAAGGGCAACCTGCTCGACAAGGCGCTGCAGCAACCCGACAAGGTGCGCATGGTGCTCGACAAGGTTCGCACCGACGGTCTGTGGCCGACGCTCGCCGCGGTTCGCAACAAGCTCGACCAGCCGTTGCCGATGGGCTATTGCAACGTCGGTGAGGTGGTCGAACTGGGCGAAGCCGTCCGCGGTTTCGTGGTCGGCGAGCGCGTCGCGTCGAACGGACGACACGCCGATTTGGTTGCTGTGCCGGTGAACCTGTGCGCGCGCGTCCCCGCGGGCGTCGACGACGACGCGGCCGCGTTCACCGTGCTCGGCGCGATTGCATTGCAGGGTACGCGCTTGGCGCAGCCGACGCTGGGCGAAGCCGTCGTTGTCGTGGGCCTCGGGCTGATCGGCCTCGTCACCGTGCAGTTGCTCAGGGCGCAGGGCTGCAGGGTGCTCGGCATCGATCGCGACGCCTCGCGCCTGGAGCTCGCGCGGCGCTTCGGCGCCGAAACGGTTGACCTCGCGCGCGGCGTCGATCCCGTAGCCGCCGTGGTCGCGTTCTCGCGCGAGCGCGGGGCCGACGCTGTGCTCATCACCGCCAGCACCAAAAGCAACGATCCCGTGCACCAAGCGGCGCAGATGTGTCGCAAGCGCGGGCGCATCGTGCTTGTCGGTACGGCTGGCCTGGAGCTGTCTCGCGCCGACTTCTACGAAAAGGAGCTGACGTTCCAGGTCAGCTGCTCGTATGGCCCCGGGCGCTACGACCCGGACTACGAGGAGCACGGGCACGACTATCCGGTCGGCTTCGTGCGTTGGACCGAGCAGCGCAACTTCGAGGCCGTGCTCGACATGCTCGCGGAGCGGCGGCTCGACGTGGCGCCACTCGTGACGCACCGCTTCGAGATCGCGCACGCCGAGCGTGCCTACGAGGTCGTCGCCGGCAGCGAGCCGTCGCTGGGCATCATGTTGCAGTATCAGTCCGCACAGGCTCAGGTTGCCCGCACTGTCGAGTTGGCGAGTGGCGCCGCTGCGCCAGCTGCCGGCACGGCTACGGCGCTGCGCACTAGCTTTGTCGGCGCCGGCAACTACGCCGGCGCGGTATTGATACCGGCCTTTAAGTCCGCGGGTGCGCACCTGGCCACGGTCAGTTCCTCCGGGGGCGCGAGCGGAGTTCACCTCGGCCGCAAGTTCGGCTTTGCGCAGGCCACGACGGACAACGGCGCGCTGCTGGCCGATGCGCGCACCGATGTCGTCGTGGTCTGCACGCGCCACAACACCCACGCCGAGCTCGTGCTGAGCGCGCTCGCGGCAGGCAAGCACGTTTTCGTCGAGAAGCCGCTTGCGCTCACCCACGCGGATCTGGCGCGCGTGGAGTCGGCGGCGCGCGGCGTGCCCGGGCAACGGCTGATGGTGGGTTTCAATCGCCGCTTCGCACCGCAAGTGCAGCAGATCAAACGGCTGCTCGATACAGCGCCCGGGCCCAAGGCCCTGATCATGACCATCAATGCCGGAGCAATCCCGGCCGACCATTGGATCCAGGATCCTGCGATCGGAGGCGGTCGACTCGTCGGCGAGGCCTGCCACTTCATCGATCTCGTGCGCTTTCTGGTGGCTGCCCCTATCGCCAGCGTCCGCGTTGACCGGATGCATATGGCCACACGCGACACCGCCACGATCCACCTGGCCTTCGCCGACGGATCGATCGCCACCATCGCCTATCTGAGCAACGGCAGCAAGGCGTTTCCGAAAGAACGGCTCGAGGTCTTTGCAGCCGGACGCGTGCTGCAACTCGACAACTTTCGCCGCCTGGCCGGATTCGGCTGGCCGGGCTTCTCTAGCATGAACCTCTGGAGGCAGGACAAAGGGCAGCTCGCCTGCGTGCGCGCCTTCGTGCAGGCCGTGCGCAGCGGAGCGCCAACGCCGATTCCGCTGGACGAACTGATCGAAGTCTCCCGCGTATCGATCGACGCCCAAGAGATGGCGCGATGACCGCGCACCCACGCGCCGCCCGAGTTGGCTGATGGTTCAAATCAGCACGTTCTGGCGCACCGTGCGTCACCTGAGGCACGAACAGGTACTCGGCCGGCTCCTGTTCGTGCTGCGGCGGCCGCACCCCGATGGGCGGCCTGCCCCGCCGTTGCGCCGCCCCACCCGGCATTGGATCCTACCGGCTAGGCGTGGCGCCAGCCTCGTCGGCCGCTCCAGGTTTCGCCTGCTCAACGAGGAACACGAACTCGACAACGTCGGCTGGGATGACCCGCGGATCGATCGCCTTTGGCGCTACAACCTGCACTACTTCGACGATCTGAACGCACTCGGTGCCCGCAACCGCGCAGACGAACAGCACGCACTCGTGACTCGCTGGATAGCCGAGAACCCGCCCGGCGACGGGACCGGCTGGGAGCCCTATCCCACCTCGCTGCGCATCGTGAACTGGATCAAGTGGTTCATGAGCGGCGCAGCGGTCGAAGCCGAGTGGGCGCAAAGTCTGGCCACTCAAGTGCGCTGGCTTTGCCGACGCCTGGAGTGGCACCTGCTGGGCAACCACCTGTTCTCGAACGCAAAGGCGCTGGTCTTTGCCGGCTGCTTCTTCGATGGCCCGGAGGCCCACGGCTGGCTGCAGCGCGGAATAGCGATCCTCGAGCGCGAACTGGGCGAGCAGATCCTGGCCGACGGAGGCCAGTACGAGCGCAGCCCGATGTACCACGCGCTCGCGCTGGAAGACGTGCTCGACTTGCTGTCGATCGCGTCGGCGTGCGCGCCGCAAGTCGAGCGGCTGCACGCGCTGCAGGATGTACTGCGCCAGGTCGCGCCGCGGATGCTGCAGTGGCTGTGCGCGATGCGACACCCGGACGGCACGTTGGGCCGCTTCAACGATTGCGCCGAAGGCGTCGCCGCCCCGGCCGCCGAACTCGAGCGCTTGGCGCGCGAGGCCCACGTGCCTTGGGAGCAGCCCGCGCGGCGTCGGCTGCTTCACCTTGCGTCCAGTGGCTACATGCGAGCTGAATACGACGGCGCGGTCGCGCTGCTCGACGTGGCTCCTCTGGGACCAGACTATCTGCCTGGGCACGGGCATGCGGACACACTGTCTTTCGAGCTGTCGATCGGCCCCAGGCGGGTGATCGTCAACCGGGGAACCTCGTGCTACGGCACCAGCGCGCGCCGCCTAGCCGAACGCGGTACCGCGCTGCACAGCACGGTTCAAATTGGTGATGGTGACTCGTCAGAGGTCTGGAGCGGGTTTCGGGTCGGTCGGCGTGCACGGCCAGTCGGGCTCGAGTGGACCGAGCGCTCGGTGGCGTGCAGCCATGATGGCTATCGCCACTTGCCGGGCCGGCCCAGCCACCATCGTCGGTGGATCTTCGGTAAACGGGAACTGCAGATCCTGGACCGCGCCGGCGACGGCGCGCACCGCGCAGTCGCGCGTTTTCACCTCGCGAGCGGCCTGTCGCTCGAGGCGATCGACGAGGACGGCTGGCTGGTGCGCGACGGTTCTAGTGTCGTTGCCCGAGTCGTGGTCCGCGGTGGCCGCGCCTCGACGCATGACACGCTCGACGCGACGCAGTTCGGGGTATTGCTCCCCGCAAAGACGCTCGCGATCGAGCTGAACGGCGGCGCTGCGTCCACACAGTGGACCTGGTAGACATCCATGCACATTCTCTTCCTGTCGGACAACTTCCCGCCCGAAGTCAACGCACCGGCCAGTCGCACCCACGAGCACTGCCGTGCCTGGGTGCGCGCGGGGCACCAGGTGACGGTGCTGACCTGTGCGCCGAACTTCCCGCAGGGCAAGCTCTTCGACGGCTATCGCAACGCACTGTGGCAGGAGGAGCGCATCGACGGTATCCGCGTAGTGCGGGTCTGGAGCTATATCAGCGCCAACGAGGGGCTCGGACGCCGGGTCCTCGACTACATGAGCTACATGGTCACGGCGACGCTCGGCAGCCTGTTCGTGCGGCAGGTCGATGTTGTCGTGGGCTCGTCGCCGCAATTCTTCGCCGCCGTCGCTGGCTGGGCGGTCGGGGCGTGCAAACGCGTGCCGTTCGTGTTCGAACTGCGCGACATCTGGCCTGAGTCCATCAAAGCCGTCGGTGCGATGAAGGATTCGTGGATCATTCGTGCGCTCGAGGCCCTCGAGCTGTTCCTGTACCGGCGCGCAGCCCGGATCATTTCGGTGACGCATTCATTCCGCCGCACGCTGGCCGGACGCGGTATCGACGCCGGCAAGATCGACGTCGTCACGAACGGGGTCGACACCGCGCAGTATTCGCCCCGGCCGAAGGACCGGGAACTCGAGCGCGATCTCGGCCTGGAGGGCTGCTTCGTGGCCGGCTACATCGGCACCCACGGGATGGCCCACGGACTCGAAACGCTGTTGCATGCCGCGCAGCGCCTGCAGCAGCGGGCCGATGGACGTGACGTGCGCTTCTTGTTGCTGGGTGACGGCGCGTGCAAAAGTGACCTGAAGTCGCTCGCTGCGGGCCTGCACCTGACCAACGTCGCGTTCGCCGACACGGTCGCAAAGAGTCAAGTGCCACGCTGGTGGTCGCTGCTTGATGTCTCGATCATCCACCTCCGGCGAACCGAGCTCTTCAAGACCGTAATCCCGTCCAAGCTGTTCGAGTGCATGGGCATGGGGATCCCGGTGCTGCATGGCGTCGCCGGAGAGTCAGCGGAAATCGTGCAGCGCGAGGATGTAGGGCGGACCTTCGAGCCGGAGAGCGTCGACCAACTGGTGCAGTCGCTGATGATGCTGCACGACGATCAGGCTCTGCTGGCCAGGCTGCGCGCCAACGGCCCCAGCGCGGCGGCCCGTTATGACCGCTCGGCGCTTGCCGCGAGTATGCTGTCCAGCCTGGAGCAGGCCGCCGCTGCACACGCGCGGCGCCGAGAGGCGGCCTAGCGAAACTGCATGTCGTGGAAGTCAACCGGAAGCGCGTTCCAGCTGGTGCCGCAGACTGTCGTCGGATACTCGAAGTCGAACACAACCTCACGCGCCGCGTTCAGTCCCACCAGGCGAGCCCTTGTGCGCTGGTTCGCGGTAGCGAAACTGATCAGCAGCGACTGGCCGCCGGCCTCGTACACGCTGGAACAGATGTCCGAGCGGATCGCCGCACCGTAATCGAATCGCCACGCTTCGCGCGCGGTACGCGACGTGGGATCGATCGCGTAGGCGGACGCCGTGCTGTAGGTTCTACTGCCACCTGCCGGTGCACCGACTGGCTGGTTGAGGCTCTGCAAGCCGTTGTTGAACAGCATCAGCAGGCCGTCCGATGTGATCGACGTCGCGTGCTGACCGATGGGGTAGAGCCCACCGGGTTCCAGCGTCAGCGCCTTGGCGCGCAGCGATGGGAACGTGTACCAGTACTTGGAGGGATCACCGAAGATCCAGACGATACCTCCGGTCTCGTAGTCCACCTTGATCACGAAGTTCTCGCGGCTCGACGCAATGATGGTGTCGTCGCGTGGATCATAGGTCGAGGCGTTGACGTGGAACCAATCGATACCCGGGCGAACGAAGAGCTCGGGACTGTCACCCTGGTTACGCATGTGGCGCTCGATCAGGAGCGAGAAGTCCCACTCCTTCAGAATGTTGCCAGCGGCGTCGAACTCCGCCACGATGGCCTCGATGTTGCGCACGCCGTTGCTGAGTGCATCGGGTTCGGCCAACAGGCCACGCTTGCCACGATCGATGTTGTGGTGGAAGTTGGTGTAGTTTGTCTGAGCAAGCGTACCCTGGCTGATCGAGCCGTCGAACTCGAGACGTTGGAAGTTGCGTGAGGTCTGGCTACCGATGACGAACGCGTTTCCGTCGAGCGCAGCGCTCACACCGCTGGAAATGCCCTGCGCGATCCAGCGTACCTCGCCATCGGTGTCGACAACCACCGGCGAGCCCAGGCCAGACTTGATTGCGAAGTAGTCGAAACCGAGAGCGCTGCCAGCGGCGCGGCGCTTGACAAACGTTGGGCTGCCGTACACGCCGCTGGGGTCGCTATACGCTGGCGTAACCAGATCCGCGATGAGAGTCTGGCTTGAACCATCCTCGAAGGCAAAGTTCAGCGACACCCGATTGAGGTGACCCGCGTAGAGCCCGAATACCGGGATCGTCGCTGCGTCACCGTCCGGAGCGACATAACCGCGACCCGACAGTGCAGACTTGGAATAGGTGATACCCACAGACCGTGAGACAGCCCCGGGCTTCGGCTCGATGCTGTATCGGACCGCAGTCACGTTTCGCAGGCTCTGTCCGCGCAAGTCGACGAAGTGGATGAACGCGGTGGGGCCTGCTCGTCCGCCCACTGAAGCGATGTCGCTCGTCCGTGCCTGGGACTCATCGCCACCGCCACAGGATGCGAAAAACAGGAGGGTCGCGACCAGCAAGCAGTATCGAAGCATGACATCGACCGGGCAACAAGGGGCAGCGAGTTGACGCCCTGCTCGCAAACAAGTCAAGCCGATACCCTGCAAGGCCCGTCAGCCGGAGAACTCCGGCACGAGTTCGTGCAGCCACTCCCGCACGCCAACATCGCCGCACTCCCGGGTGGCAGGCGCGAGCCAAGCCTTCACCGCAGCGGATTCCACACGGTCACTCAGCCGCGCGATCCGCAGCCGCTCGACGCGCGTGGGCAGCGTGGTGTCGGCATCGGCCAGCAACTCTTCGTACAGCTTCTCCCCCGACCTCAATCCTGCGAACTCGATCCCGATCCCCTCCGCCGAATATCCCGCCAACCGGATCAACTGCCGGGCCAGCTCCACGATCTTCACCGGCTCGCCCATATCCAGCACCAGCACCTGCCCGCTCTCACCGATGGCTGCCGCCTGCAGCACCAGCCGCGCCGCCTCGGGGATCGTCATGAAGTAGCGAATGACCTCCGGATGGGTCACGGTCACCGGACCGCCTTTGGCGATCTGCTCCTTGAACTTCGGGATCACGCTGCCGCTGGAACCTAACACGTTTCCGAAGCGCACCGCCATGAAGCGTGTGGCCCTATGCTCGGCAGCCAGCGCAGAGATCACCATCTCGGCAGCGCGTTTGGTGGCGCCCATCACGTTGGTGGGATTCACCGCCTTGTCGGTGCTGATCAGCACGAAGCGTTCGGTCTGCGCCTCGGCTGCCGCCAGCGCGGCATGGTAGGTTCCCAGCGTGTTGTTGCGCAGCGCGGCCCAGGCGTTGTCGCCTTCCATCAGCGGCACGTGTTTGTACGCCGCGGCGTGGAACACCACCTGCGGCTTCCACCTGGCAAACGTGTGGCGCAGGTGCTCGAGGTCTTTCACGTCACCAATCAGCGTCACCAACGGCAGATCAGGAAACCGCTCGCTCAGATCCTGCTCGATCGTGTAGAGGTTGAACTCGCTCAACTCGTAGAGCACCAACCGTGCCGGCCGGTAGTGCGCCACCTGGCGGCATAGCTCGCTGCCGATGCTGCCACCGGCGCCGGTGATCAGCACGGTCTTGCCGGCCAGCGTCTCGGCGATGCCGGCTTCGTCCAGTTGCACCGGCTCGCGCCCCAGCAGATCCTCGGGCTCGATCTCGCGCAGACGGTCCACGCGCTGGTTGCCGTCGCGCAGTTCATCCACAGATGGCACCGTGACCACCGGCAATCCGGTGGTGCCGGCCAGCTCCAGTATCTCGCGCCGGCGCGGGCCGCGCACCGAGGGCATGGCCATGATCAGGTCGGTGGCAGCGCCGAGCGTGGCCTTGTCGCGGAGTGCGCTCAACGGCCCCAGCACCGGCACCCCGGCGATCCGCGCGCCTTGCTTCAGCGGGTCGTCATCCAGGAAACCGAGCACGATCCAACCCTGGCGGTGGATGCCGGCCACTAGCAGCCGTGCTGCCTCGCCGGCTCCGAGCACCACGGCGCGGCGGATCTCGGCATCGCTGCCCGTAATGCGCGCGCGCGCGTGCTCGTACAGCATGCGATAGCTCATGCGCGCCAGCGCCAGCGTCATCAGCGTAAACACGGGATGCAGCGCGAGCACGGCACGCGGCACCTTGAAAAGCTGCAGCGCCAGCACGACGGCCGCGCTCACCGCGCCGGCCGCTGCGCAAGCCGCAGCGAGTCGGCTGATTTCGCCAAAGCCGGAGAAGCGCCACATGCCCTTGGGCACCTTGGCGAGCCAGAACGCCAGCGCATAGACGCCGACGATGCCGAGCGTGACCCAGTGGTCGTAGTCCGGCCGCGCGCTGAACCAGCGATCAAACCCCAACCGGAACAGGTAAGTGGCGTTCCAGGCCAGCGCCACCAGAAGTGCGTCGATCAGCAGCGACGCGGGCTCACGGTACGGACGCAAGCGCGCCAGCGCAAGGTCAAGCCGGTGCCACACGGTGGGCAGACGCGCGTTGCCTTCACCGCCCGGCGAACGGGACTTTCGCAAGGGCTCAGACATCTCCGCTATCGACTCCTTGATCAACGCGCACCGAGCATGCGCAGCGTGCGCGCCAGCACCATCAGATCGCTGCGCCAGTTGGCCTGGCGCAGGTACTCAGCCTGACACTGCAGCTTGCGCGGCAGGATCAGCTCGGCATAGCTGCGGTCGGGGTCCGCGCTGCCAGCCAGCAGCTCGTGCTCGTCGGCAAACTCCAACGATGCAGGGTCGGTAAGGCCCGGCCGCACGGCCAGCAGCTCGGTGCGCAATTGGGGCGGATAGAGCGCCACGAAGCGCGGCAGCTCGGGCCGCGGACCCACCAGGCTCATGTCGCCCTTGATCACGTCAATCAGCTGCGGCAACTCGTCGATCCGATAGTGCCGCAGCCAGCGTCCGGGGCGCGTGATGCGTATGTCAGCATGCCCCGTAATCGCCGAGCCGGCGCCGTTGGTGCGCATCGTGCGCAGCTTGTGGATGCGAAAGATCGCGCCGTGTCGGCCCACCCGCTCCTGCCGGAACAGCACCGGGCCGGGTGAGTCGATGCGGACCCACAGCATCGCAGCCAGCAGCAGCGGTGCCAGCAGCAAAAGGCCGGTGGTAGCGACGATCACGTCGAACAAGCGCTTGCCCACGGCTTCAGCCCATGGGCTCGGCCACTGCGCGCGTCACGGCGTGAATCACCCGCTGCACATCGCCATCGCTCATGCGCGTGTAGACCGGCAGGCTCAACTGCCGTTCGAACACGCGTTGACTGTGCGGAAACATCGCCGCAGTCAATCCATAACGCTCTCGCCAGTACGGTTGTTGGTGAAGCGGGATGTAGTGCACGCTGCAGCCGATGCCATCGGCGTACAGCCGTTCGATCACGCCGTTACGAGCGACGGCCGCGCCTTCAGCGAGGCGCAGCGGATACAGGTGCCAGGCGTGCAGCTCACCGGTTAGTGGCTGCGGCGCGGGGATCACGGGCAGGCCGCCCTGGGTACCGAAAGCTTCGTGATAGCGTGCGGCGATCTCGCCGCGCCGCCGCGCGAACGCATGCGCTTTCTTCAGTTGGTGCAGCCCGATTGCAGCGGCGATGTCGGTCAGGTTGTACTTGAACCCCGGCGCCACGATCTCGTAATGCCAACTCGGCACTTTGGAAGAGAAGCGGTCGAAAGCGTCGCGGCTGATGCCGTGCAACCGCATCACGCGCGTGCGCTGCGCCAGCGCTGCATTGCGCGTGACCAGCATGCCCCCCTCTCCGGTGGTGATGGTCTTGTTGGCGTAGAAGCTGAACACGGTGGCATCGCTGTCGAGCGTGCCGATCATCCGCCCGCCGCTGGTAGCCGGCAGCGCGTGCGCCGCATCTTCCACCACCTTCAAACCATGTCGGCGCGAGACGTCCAGAATGGCCGGCATGTCGGCCGCCAGCCCGCCGTAGTGCACCGGGATGATCGCCTTCGTACGCGGTGTGATCGCGGCCTCCACAGCTAGCGGATCGATGTTCAGCGTGACGGGGTGGATGTCCACCAACTTCACGTCCGCCCCCAGGTAGCGCACCACTTCGGCGGTGGCGGTGAAGGTGTGGGTGGGCACGATCACTTCATCACCCGCCGCGATGCCCAGCGCCTCCAGCGCGAGGTGCAGGCCCGCCGTGGCCGAGTTGACGGCGACGCAATGCAGCGACGTGTCGCCGAGAAACGCGGCAAACTCCACTTCGAATCGCTTGGCCTTCGGCCCAGTGGTCAGCCAACCCGAGCGCAAGGTATCGACCACCTCGGCGATCTCCTCCTCGCCGATCTCGGGCAGCGCAAAAGGCAGGAACGGCTGGCTCATGTCTGCGGTTTTTCGATCCACGCCAGCACGTGCGTACGCAGCAGCGGCAACGCATTGAACACCGGGTAGAGCGACGGATGCAATGCGCAGACGCGCCGGGCGATCGGCGGCGCCAGGGTCACCCGTTGATACCTCAAGCGCCCACCGGGGAACAGATCGCGGATGCGTGCCACCGGCACGGCGCGCACGTCGGGATTGCGCGGGTTGTTGTAGGTGAAGTCGTACCACAGCACACCGCCGCCGGGCCGCACCCAGCGCCACATGGCCTGCGCGAGCTTCCATTGGAACGGCGCGTCGAGCAGCGACGAGAACACCGTTGACTGCATCACGATGTCTTCGCTCGCGTCGGGCAGTTTGACCTGCAGGGCGTCGCCCTGCATCAGGACCACGCCGGACGGCAGGGTCTGCATGGCATGGGCAAAGCGATCTGGCAGCAACTCGATGCCGGCAAGGTTGCGCGGCGCAAAGCCGAATCGCAACAGCTCCAGCAGATTGCCGCCGCTGCCGCAACCCACCTCCAGCACACGGCGCGACGCAAGATCGGTCCAACGCAGCTGTCTGAACAGCCGGAGCATCGCGCGCTGGCGCTCTTGCTGGGTCTGCCACACGTCGGGGTTCAGAAAGCTGTAGCGGTTGCCGTTGGCGCGGCGCGCATACCGCTCGGCCACCGCTTCCGGCTCGCGCTCGCGTTGTGTCGGGCTCATGCTTGCAGAGCCTCGATGAACCGGCGGGCGAGCGCAGGATAGGCATGGTGCTTGAGCACGTACGCGCGCCCGCGCTCACCCATGGCGCGGCGTTCTTGCGGGCTCATCGATGCAAGCGATCGCAGCCCCTCGCCGACCGCCGACGCGGATTCGGGTGCTACCGTGAGCCCACATGCCGCCTCGGTGACGGGATCATTGCCCGCGTCCACCGAATGCAGCACCGTGCAGCCCGCCATCATGTAATCCATCAGCTTGTTCGGCGCGATGCCGAAGCGGTAAATCGGAATGCGTTGCCATCCGATGTAGGCGATGTCGATCTCGCGCAGGAATGCCGGGATCTGCGCCTTCGGGATCGGCGGCAACAAGGTCACATTGGAGATTGTCTCCTTCTCCACCCGCTGCGCCAGGCGCGCGCGCTCATGTCCGTCACCGACAAGCACAAAGCACAGCGGCTCGGTTCGCAGCATCAGGGCCGCATCCAGCAAGGTGTCCAGCGCGTTGGGCGGACCCATCGATCCGGCGTATCCCACCACCAGGCCGCGGGCGCGGGCAGCCTGGACGGCCGCGCGCACATCGTCGCGCAACGCATGCTGCGGCCCGCTCCACTCATCGGGGTCGATGCCGTTCGGCACGATCGCCAGGCGCCTCAGGTCGAGCCCGTGCGCGGCCACATGGTCCTGCACCTTGGGCAGCATCGACACCACCAGATCGGCGGCGCGGTACGCGTCGTTCTCGGCGCGCTGGCAAAGGCGAATGAACGGATGGTGCGGTGACATGCCCGACAACTCGATCGGCGACAACGGCCACAGATCGTGGATCTCGTAGACCAGCTTGGCGGCCTTCGGCCTGCATGAGGACACGATTCGGCGTGCCACCCAGATGTCCAGCGGGTACGTGCTGGAGGCGATCACCGCGTCCGGCCGCCATTGCTGCGCAATCCGTGGCGCCGAGTGCCAAAGCCGAGCCAGGAAACAAGCGATGTTCCAGGCACGCCCCACGCCGTTGCCTTGGTATCGTGGCGTCGGAACCCACAGGTAGGTGATGCCGTCGACGATCTGCTCGACCGCTCCCTGCATGATCTCAGGCTGGCGAGCGCGCACGTGAGAGTAGGTTGCCGCCACGACGCACACACGATGACCTGCGCGTACCCACTCGCGGGCGAGGTAGTATGGACGGTACTCCATGCCCAGATGTGGCGCGCCCGCATAGTGGTTGATCAGCAGGATGTTCACCGCGCCGACTCCAGCTCGCTGAGCCGATCGAGAAAACGCCCGATCGCCTGCGGAAAGATCGCGTGCTCGGCGATCCACAAACGATTGGCCTGCGCGATCTGCCCTGCCCGCGGCGCGATGGCTTGGATGGCGGCCGCCACGGCGGTCGCGTCACCGTGCGCGATCACGCCGTTGACCCCGTCTGTCACCAGTTCTCGGTTGGCCGGCAGATCCGAGAGCACCGGCACGCAGCCATGCGCCATGGCCTCCAACACCGACACCGAAACCGAGTCGCTCGCGGGCAGGCTGAGGTACCAGTTTGCGCGGCGATACCACTGCACCTGCTCAACGGCGCCCAGACGCCCCACAAAGCGCGCACGCTGGCCCCACGCGGCCGACGCGGCCGTACGCTCCAGCTCAGCCCGCAGCGAGCCGTCGTTGGCCACCACCAGTTCGGCATCGGGCCAAACCGATGCGATCGCCGCAAAGACATCGAGAACACGCCGCGGTGCATACAGCGCCTCCAGCCCACGACTGGCGAAGCACAACCGGGCTTGCTTGGCTTCGCGGCAATCGGGCGGCAGGGCGTCGAGGCCGAACGGAAACACCATCACCTCCCGCGCACCGAGCTCGCGCATCCGCTTTGCCATGTGCTCCGAATCACTGGTGCCGAGCGCACAGGCACGCAGCACACGCGCCGTCATCCAGCGCAGCATCGCGCTGCGAGCAGGCGTCACCAAGATGTCGCTGCCCCATGCGGAACCGATGAGCCGTGCGCGGAGCCGGTACAGCCCCTTGGCCAACCACGCCAGCACGCCGTGCGATGTCAGGTAGTGCGCATGGATCCAATCCGCATCGACCGCACGCAGCCAGCGGCCGAGACGGGGGAGCACCCGCAGCACCGATACGTTGCCGCCCTCGAATGCCGGGTTCGTGTGCAACGCGAGCCGGCGCGCTTCTGGCACAACGGCGTCAAAGCCGGGCGCGAAGCCGCGGGTCGACAAGGCATGGAGCTCCACACGATCCGCCAATGCGCGGGCCCACTTCAGCAGGTGAGGGCTCTCGCCATCGCCAAGCAGCACATAGCGCTTCATCGTTCCTCGCGCGCGAGTGCCCGTTGCGCTTCAAGCGCCCAAGCCTCGTAGTGCGCGCGCAACTCGGGGTGGCGCTCTAGCCACCTGCGGTCGCCATCGCGCGAATCGGCCACGACCTGCGCGGGTCGGCCGTCCAACACCGCGAAGTCGGGATGCTCACCGCGCACAACCGCCCCTGCCCGGACGATGGTGCCACGCCCCAGTCGCGTGCCGGCCTCGAGCAAGGAGTGAGGACCGACAAAGCTGTAGGCACCCACCTCGATCGGTGCGGCGACCCAACCTGGACGTTCGCCCACCCACTCGACATAGTGTTGTCCGAGCAGGCGCTGTGCACGGTGCGAGCTGTGCGTGACCAGGCTGACGTGATGCGTGATCTGCACCCCTTCGCCGATCGTCACGCCCGCACTCGCCTCGATGAAGTTGAAGACGCCGATGTAGACATGGTCGCCCAGCACGAGTCGATCCTCATGCTCGATGCATGTGGACGGCGAGATGCGCGTGTGCGGCAGCCAACGGTCAGCGGACCGCTCGCCGAACACCGCGCGATACAGCAACGCGTGCGCCAAGCGCCGACGCCATCGGTTGAGAGATGCGCGCAGGGCGAGGCTCACGTGCTCACTGGCGTCGGATGCACGGGCCAAGTCAGCAACCGTGCGAAGTACCAGCCGAAGTACAGCGCCATCACGGCCGACACGATCCAGCCGCCCAACACCAGGCCATCGAGCAACAGGCCCGCTGCGAGCGCCACCACGAACAGCAGCTGTCCGACAAGAGCCAGCCGCAGCGCAAAGCGCTGCGCGTTCCATGCCATCGTCACCACGGCCAGCGGCGAGGCGACGAAGTGCATGCCGATATAAAGCGACAGCGCGCGTCCGAGATCGCCGGCCTGATGCCATTGGTCGCCGAACGCCCACACAAACAGCGCGGGCGCGGCCCACCACAACAGCACGGTCCACAAGGCGCCCATGGCTCCGAGCACGCCGATCGTCTGCGCCACCGCGGCGCGCGCCGGCAGGGTCGCCCCCAAGCCGCTGAGTTGGGGATACAGCGCCTGCGACAAGTTGCCACCGACCAACGTGGCCGGCGCTTTCAGCACGCGCATGCAAAGGCCCCATGCCCCCGCGGCGGCGGGGCCGGCGATGCCGGCGATCAGCGCCACGGACACGGTGTCCTGCAGCGCGCCCAGGAACGCGTGCGGCGTATTCAACACTGGGAAATCGCGGTGCTTGCGCGCCACATCGGACACAGCGGCGGGCTGGAGTGCGTCTTGAGAAAGCGGAAGCCGCAACCAAGCGAGAGCGGCGGCAGCGGCCAGCAGCGGGCCTACGATGAGTCCCGTGACACCCGCCTGCCACCATCCGAAGAGCGCCTGCAGCGCCGCACCACCGCCATGCTGCACGACTCGCGCCACGGCCATCGCCCTGAAGCGTCGCTCGCGCGAGGCATTCAACGAGGCCAATGAAACGAGCCCCAACAACGCGATGCCGGGCGGAAGCCACAGTGGCCACAGGGCGCCGGTTGCCACAGCCCACAGCCATGCGGGCAGCACGCTGGCCAGCGTGCAAGCGGTAAGGATGCGCAGGCACAGCGCACGAAGCCGGCCCGCCTCGGCATCGTCAGCGGCCATCGGCAGCGCAAATTCATAACGGGCGCAAGCCACCACCGCGGCGTTGACCAGCACCGCTGCGAAGAGATGGTAGGTACCGAACTGATCGGGCGAGTACTGGCGCGTCAGCAGGGGCGCCAGCGCCAGGGGCACCAATTGCGCCAGCGAACCACCGGCGACCAGCGTCAGCGTGGCGCGCCAGAGGCCTTGCGCGTCCACGATGATTCAGGCGGTCAATGCGCCCGCGAGCGCATCGACCACAACATCGAGATCGGCCTCCTGGAGATCGGCACTCATCGGCAGACTCAACACCTCTCGCGCCGCCGCGGCGCTGTGCGGACAGTCCGATGCAGCAGCGAAATGCTCGTACACCGGCTGGTGATGCAGCGGCTTCGGGTAGTGCACGGCCGTGGGCACGCCCACATTGGCGAGCGTTTGAATCACTTCATCGCGCCGCGGTACCCGAACAGTCATCTGGGCCCAGGCGCTCTCACCGTAAGGCCGCTGCGCCACGACCGACACGCCGCGCACGCCTGCCAGTGCCGCGTGGTAACGCCGCGCAAGCTCACGCCGTCGTTGCAGCTCCCACTCGAAGCGACCGAGCTTGGCCAGCACGACGGCGCATTGCAGCGTGTCCATGCGCCCACCCACGCCAAGCCGCGTGTGCCGGTAGCGTCCGCTCTGACCATGCACGCGGATCTCGCGCATGGTCTGTGCGAGGGCGGCATCGCTCGTGAAGATCGCACCGCCGTCGCCATAGCAGCCCAGCGGCTTGCTGGGAAAGAAGCTGGTGCAGCCGATGGTCGACAGGTTGCAGCTGCGCCGTTCGCGGTACAAGGCACCAAAGCTCTGCGCGCCATCCTCGATCACCGGCAACCCATGGCGGGCTGCGATCGTGTTGATGGCATCGAGATCGGCGCATTGCCCGTACAGGCCGACCGGCATGATCGCCCGCGTGCGCGGCGTGATGTGCGCCTCGATGGTCCCGGCGTCGATGTTGCAGGTGTCGGGTTCGATGTCGACGAACACCGGCCTCGCACCGAGCAACACGATGACTTCCGCAGTCGCGGCGAAGCTGAAGGCGCATGTGATGACCTCGTCGTCGCGCCCCACACCGAGCGCCATCAGCGCAATCAGCAGCGCCTCGGTGCCGCTGGCCACGGTGATGCAGTGCGGTGCGCCGGTGAAGGCCGACAAGGCCCGCTCCAGTTCCTCCACCTCCGGTCCCATGATGTACTGACCGTGGTCGAGCACCCGCTGGATGCGGGCATCGATCTTTGGTTTGAGCGCCCGGTACTGCGCCTGCAAGTCCGCAAAGGGGATCGGACGCGGGGCGTGCTCGCTTGCCGGTGCCATCGTCAAGTCACCAGCTCGACACGCCCGCTGCGCAGACGATAGCGCTCGCCGGTGTGGGGGCAAACCGTTTCGGCTTCGCCTTCCGGCGGCAAGTCCAGTCGTTCGCCATGGCGGCTCATCCAACCGATGTGGCGCGCCGGCACGCCAGCCACCAGCGCGAAGTCCGGGACGTCGTGGCGCACCACGGCGCCCGCTGCCACAAAGGCGTGACGCCCAATCGTCACGCCGCAAACGATGGTGCAGTTGGCCCCCAGCGTTGCGCCCTGGCGGACCAGCGTCGGCCGGTACTCGGTCCTGCGCGGGACAGTAGCGCGCGGGTTGTACACGTTGGTGAAGACCATGCTCGGGCCGCAAAACACGTCGTCCTCGATCGTCACCGCGTCGTACACAGACACGTGGTTCTGAATCTTCACGCGGTCACCGATGCGTACGTCGTTGCCGACGAAGACCCCTTGTCCGATCGAACACGCACGGCCGATGCGTGCGCCAGCGCTGATGTGAACGAAGTGCCAGACCAGGCAGCCATCACCGATCTGTGCGCCCGCGTCGACGATGGCTGAAGGATGGATCGAGATGGCCAACCCGTTCCTCATAACCGTAGCGGCAGGCTCACGCGCCGACCGTCGCGCGCCGAGAGGTACATCGCAATCAGCAGTTCGAGCGCGCGCAACCCCTCGCGGCCATCGGTATCGGGCTGTGCGCGTCCGCGCAGCGACTGGATCACGTTGTCGTAGTACATCGCGTGCCCGTGACCGTACACCGACTGCACTTCGTAGCTGGCAGCCGCAACCCGCTCATCCATGACATGCGGTTGGTCGAATTCCCAATGCTCGATGCGGTTGACGGCCACACCGCCAATCCGGACCGTGCCCTTCTCGCCCAACACGGTGATCGAACCCTCGAAGTTCTTGGGGTGCGCGAGCATCGTGACGTTGAGCGTGCCCATCGCGCCGTTGCGCCAGCGCAGCGCCGCCACGCCGGTGTCTTCGACCTCGATGTTGCGCGCCAGCGTGCCGGTGTAGGCCATCACACTTTCCACCGGGCCGATGATCCAGTCGAGCAGATCGACATAGTGGCTGGCCTGGTTCATGAAAGCGCCGCCGTCGAACTCCCAGGTGCCGCGCCAGGCCGCGCTGTCATAGTAGCTTTGGGGCCGGCTCCAGAACACGTTGACCGCCACCGCGTAAATGCGGCCGAAGCGTTCCTGCGCCGCGGCCCCCTTCAGCAGCTGCAGCGTGGCATTGCGGCGGTTCTGCTTGACGACGAACAGGCGCACCGCCGCCTCGTCGCAAGCGCGCACCATGTTCAGACCATCCTGCCAGCGCGTGGCCATTGGCTTCTCGGTGATCACGTGCACACCGGCGCGCGCGCACTCGATCGTCTGCGCAGCGTGCAAGCCGCTGGGCGTGGCCAGTGCCACGCAGTCAATGCCGCCAGCCGCCAGCATTGCAGCCAACTCGGCATGTGGCCGGGCGCGGGTGCGTTTCGCAGCGGCAGCCAACGCATGCGGATCGCTGTCACAGACCGCAACCAGCTCCACCTCACTGCGGTGCTGCTCGATGGCGGCAAAGTGACTGGCCGCGATACGTCCGCAGCCCACAAGCGCAAGCCGGATCGGACGGCCGACGATGGGGGCACGCCGGGCGCTCATGGTCGCGTGTGCGAAGGTGTGCCGCGCATGCGGCGGATTATCCCTCGCGCCCTCTGGCGCACCTTGATTAGTGGGGCCAGCGAGCCCCAAACCTACAATTCGATCCTTTGGCCGCGCGAATCGCCATGACCGACACCCCCGACGACAACACCCTCTTCGCCGAGCGCCGCCAGAAACTCGCCGCCCTCCGCGGCCGTCCCCACGCTCCCGCCTTCCCCAACGACTTCAAACCCACCCACCACGCCGCCGACCTGCAGCAGCGCCACGCCAGCGTCCCCAACGAGGAGCTCGAGCCGCAGAACATCACCGTCTCGGTGGCCGGCCGCATGATGCTCAAGCGCGTGATGGGCAAGGCCAGCTTCGCCACGTTGCAAGACGGCTCTTTCGGCCCCACCGGCGGCCGCATCCAGCTGCGCGTGGCGACCGACCTCGTGGGAGATGAGGCTTACGCCGCCTTCAAGCACTGGGACCTCGGCGACATCATCGGTTGCACCGGCACTTTGATGCGCACCAAGACCGGCGAGCTCACGGTCAAGGCCACGTCGATCCGCCTGCTCACCAAGAACCTGCACCCGCTGCCGGACAAGTTCCACGGCATGCACGACCAGGAGCAGAAATACCGGCAGCGCTACGCCGACCTGATCACCGACGAGCACGCCCGCGCCCGCTTCGTGGCGCGCAGCAAGTGCGTGTCGTCGATCCGCAACTTCATGGTCGAGCACGGTTTCCTCGAGGTCGAGACGCCGATGCTGCACCCGATCCCGGGCGGCGCCAATGCAAAACCGTTCGTCACGCACCACAACGCGCTCGACCAGCAGATGTTCCTGCGCATCGCGCCCGAGCTGTACCTCAAGCGCCTGCTGGTGGGCGGCTTCGAGCGCGTTTTCGAGATCAACCGCAACTTCCGCAACGAAGGCATCTCGGTGCGTCATAACCCCGAGTTCACGATGATGGAGTTCTACGCGGCCTACTGGAACTACCACGACGTGATGGCCTACACCGAGCAGGTGATCCGCGATGCCGCGCGCCATGCCGCAGGTTCAGCCGAGCTCAGCTACCAGGGCCGTGCGGTGAACCTCGAAGCGCCGTTTGCCCGCCTGTCGATCCGCGACGCGGTGGCACGCCACGCGCCCTCGATCGGGCCGGGCAAGCTCGATGACGCGCAGGCGCTGCGGGCCGAGCTGAAGAAGCACGGCGACGAGCCGCCGGCGCATTGGAACCTCGCGCAACTGCAGTTCGGCGTGTTCGAGGAACTGGTCGAGCCGCACCTGTGGGAGCCCACGTTCATCGTCGATCACCCGGTCGAGGTGAGCCCGCTGGCACGTGCGTCCGACACCGACCCCACGCGCACCGAGCGCTTTGAGCTCTACATCACCGGCCGCGAAATCGCCAACGGCTTCTCGGAGCTGAACGACGCCGAGGATCAGGCGGCGCGCTTTCAGTCGCAGGCGGCCAACAAGGACGCCGGAGACGAGGAGGCGATGTACTACGACGCCGACTTCATCCGTGCCCTCGAGTACGGCATGCCGCCGGCCGGCGGCTGCGGCATCGGCATTGATCGCCTCGTGATGCTGCTCACCGACTCGGCCAGCATCCGCGACGTGATCCTGTTCCCGGCGCTGCGGCGCGAGTCCTGAGCCGCTCAGGCGTTCTTGAACTTCGGGCTGCGCTTGTTCAGGAAGGCGTCCATGCCTTCCTTCTGATCCTCGGTCGCGAACAGCGAGTGGAACAGGCGCCGCTCGAACATCACGCCGTCGGACAGCGGCGCTTCGAACGCGCGGTTGACGGCCTCCTTGGCCATGGCCACGCTCGGGCCACTCATCGCGCAGATGGCGGCTGCGGCGCTGAAGGCTTCATCCATCAGCTTGTCGGCCGGCACCACACGCGAGACCAGCCCGGCGCGTTCGGCCTCGGCCGCGTCCATCATGCGCGCCGTCAGGATCATGTCCATCGCCTTGCTCTTGCCCACCGCGCGCGGCAGCCGCTGCGTGCCGCCGGCGCCGGGCATGATGCCGATCTTGATCTCGGGTTGACCGAACCGGGCCGTTTCGGCGGCGATGATGAAGTCGCACATCATCGCCAGCTCGCAGCCGCCGCCGAGCGCAAAGCCGGCCACCGCTGCGATCACCGGCTTGCGCACGCGCCGGATCGTCTCCCAGTTGCGCGTGATGAATTCGTTGCGATGCACGTCCATGTAGTTGTACTTCGCCATCGCGGCGATGTCGGCACCGGCGGCAAAGGCCTTGTCGCTGCCGGTGACCACGATGCAGCCGATGCCGTCGTCGGCGTCAAACGCCAGCAGCGCGGCGCCGAGCTCGTCCATCAGCGCGTCGTTCAACGCATTGAGCTGCTTGGGCCGGTTCAGCCGGGCCAGGCCGATGCGGCGTGCGCCGTCGCCATGGGTCGATGTGAGGATCAGCGGCTCGGTCATGGGGGCTCCAGTGGAGGCGTTCATGCAAGATTGCAGCACAGGCAGCGCGGATTCAACGCGTGGAAGCCTGCTGCGGCGCCCGTTGCAGCGTCAGGTCGATGAAGGTCTGCGCGTCCTGGTGGATCAGGATGCGCACCGGCAGGTACTGCAGTCCGGGCGCAAACCACATCTCGGCGGTCAGTTCGCCGGCGGGCTTGGCCAGGCGACGCGGCTTCACGTGCATCGTGGGCACCTGCGCAAACGGCATCTGCAGCGTCTCTTCGCCCACCACGTCGTAGCGCCAGGGCTCCACGCGGCGCGGCAACGCAAGCGGCACCTCGACCGTACGCCCCGGTTGCAGCAGGTGCGGCTGCGTGGTGAACAGCCACGTCAGTTGCACGAACAGGCTTGCTTCATCCTGCACGCCGGGCGCGGCCTGCACCTCGCGGCCATCCGGCAGGTACACCCGGTCGGGTTCGAAGGTCATGGCCCAGCGGCGGCTCCTGAACGCCACGCGCTGCTCGCCCTCAAAGCGCCTGGGGGAGAGCCCGGCCTCGCTCAGTTCGCCTTCGCTGCTGGCGCGGCGCACGAGCAAAGGAGCGAACGGCGGCCCGACCACCGCCTCCAGGTGCACCTGGTAGCGCAAGCCCGAGCGGATCCATTCGACGCTGGCCGAGCCCTGCACGTCGCCGCGGTAGTAGCCGGTCAGACCGTAGGTCAGCCGCGTCGACGGCGGCCATTCGAAGGCCGGAGCACTGGCCGGCGCCGGGGCGATCGCGGCCACCGCCGTCGGCGCGGTGGGCGCAGGGTCCGGGGCCGATGCCGCCGGCTCGCTCGCGACTGCCATGGGAGGCGAAGGCTCCCCCAGCGGGGGCAGTACCGGCTCGACCCGTGGTGGCAGCACCGGTTCGACGAGCGGTGGCGGGGCCGGCTCTTCGACCTTGGCGAGCACCGGTACCGAAGGCTCCGACGCCGCGCGCGGCGCCGATGCCGGGGCCTTGGCCGCCACCGCCTTGCGCGGCCGCGCCGCGCGGCGCGGCGGTGCGGGCGCTTGGGGCGGCGGCGCCAGCGCCAGCTCGCGCACATAGGTCACCTCGATGCGCTGCATCTGCCGCTGGCCGGCGCCAAAGCCGAGCCGGTCTTCCATCAGCTCGTCGCCGAGCCACAGGTGAGCCAGGGTCACGCCCACCAACAGGGCCACCCCGGCCGGGCGCTTGAGCGGTGACTCGGCGCTCAGCAGCCGAGCCACGCGCGTCGCCTTGTCAGCGCCTGCGCCGAAGGCGATGCCTCGAGGCCAAGGCGCCATTGCTGGCGCAGCGGCGAACGCGCGTCGGGCACCACGATCGCGCTGCGCAGGCGCTGATCACGCACCAGCAGCAGCTCCAGCGGCTGGTCCTTGCCCGACCACTGCAGCGCTTCGTCGAGGCGGCGGATGCGCCAGCCGTCGACCGCCAGGATCTCGTCGCCCGCGCTGACACCCGCGCGTGCCGCCGGGCTGTCGACCAGCACCGACTTGACCTGCACGCCGCTCACCGGTCCTTCGCTCAGGCGCAAGCCCAGGCCGGCGGCCAGCGGCGTGGGCTCGTGCTGCACCGACACGCCGGCGCCTTCGAGCAGCCGCTGCAACGGTGGGTCTTGCGTGCCATGCACCCACTGGCCCAGCTCGCGCGCGGCGGCGCGGCCGGCCACCTCTTCGACGGCCTGCAGCACCTGCGCTTCGTGCAGCGGTCCGCCCTCGGTGGCGCGCCACAGCGTGCGCAGGATCGCATCGAGCGACGAGCCCAGCTGGCGCAGGCTCAGATCGAGCGCCAGGCCGACCAACGCGCCTTTTGCGTAATAGCTCACCGATGCGTTCGGCGAGTTCTCGTCGGGACGGTACAGCTTGATCCAGGCGTCGAAGCTCGACCGCGCCACGCTTTGCACAAAGCGGCCCGGCGTGGCCAGCACGCCGTTGATGGTCTTGGCCAGCAGCCCGAGGTAACGCGGCGCGTCGATGGCGCCGCAACGCAGCAGCATCAGGTCGTCGTAGTAGGACGTGAAGCCTTCAAAGAACCACAGCAGCTCGGTGTAGTTCTCGCGGCCATAGTCGAATCGCGCGAACTCGCTCGGCCGCATGCGCTTGACGTTCCAGGCATGAAAGTACTCGTGGCTGATCAGCCCGAGCAGGTCCACGTATGCATCGGTCGGCGCGCCCATTCCGGACCTGGGCAGCGAGCGCCGCGGGGCCAGCAGTGCGGTGCTCGCTCGGTGCTCCAGGCCTCCGCGGCCTTCTTCGACGGTGTGGAGCAGGAACACGTAGCGCTCGAACGGCGGCCGCACCTTTGCGCCGCGGCCATGCCACAGCGCGATCTGCACCTCGCAGATCGCCTTGGCATCGGCCAGCAGCCGCTCGCCGTCGAACGCCGGCGGGACACCGCTGACGACAAACTCGTGCGACACGCCGCGCGCTTCGAACGCGCCGCGCCAGAACGCTCCGAGCTCGAACGGATGGTCGACCAGTTCGTCGTAGTCTGCCGCCTCGTAGACCCGCGCACGCCCCGCGAGCACCGGCATCGCGGTGGCAACGTCCCAGTCGCGCGGCAGGCCGGCCAGCTCGATCTGGTGACGCGTCGCCTCGTGCCCTTCGGCGCGCAGGCACAGGCCCGTGCCGTTGAAGAAGCCGCGGTCGGTGTCGAGGAAGGCGGCGCGCACCGACGTGTCGAACGCATACACCCGGTAACTCACCTGCAGCGTGGCGTTGCCGCTGCACGGCGCAATCCAGCGGGACTTGTCGGTCTGCTGCAACTGCACCTCGCGCGCACCCTGGTGCGCCTTGAACTCCGACAGGTGGCGCGCGAACTCGCGCACCAGATAACTGCCCGGGATCCAGACCGGCAGGCTCAGGGCCTGCTCGGCTGCCGGCGCCTTGAGCGTCATCGTGACGCGAAAGTGGTGGGTCAGCCGATCGGCAATCTCGATGCGGTAGGCGGGCATGGGGCGGCATTGTCGCGCGCGGGCGCGCGGCGCCCCTGCCGGCGCCCAGGCCTCAGCGCTTGGCTGCGGCGACCAGACGGTTCTCGATCTGCTCGGCCGGCAGAGCCCCCGGCGCGCGCGTGCCGTCCTCGAACACGATGGCCGGGGTGCCGTTGACGCGGTGGCGTTCGCCCAGCGCCAGGTTGCGCTCCAGCGCGCCGGTGTCGCACGGTCCGGCGGCCTTTGCCGGCACGTTGCCATCGACCATCCACGTGCGCCAGGCCTTGGCCCGGTCGCGCGCACACCAGATGTCGCGCGATTTGGCGTTGGAATCGGGGCCGAGAATCGGCAACAGGAAGGTGTAGATCGACACGTCCTTCAACGCCACAAGGTCGCGCTCGAGCCGCTTGCAGTAGCCGCAGTTGGGGTCGCCGAACACGGCGATCTTGCGCGCGCCGCTTCCCTGCTTGATCAGGATCGCGTCCTTCAGCGGCAGGCTGGCGAAATCGATCTGCGTCAGCTTGGCGATGCGCGCCTCGGTCAGGTTGGAGCGCGTCTTGGTGTCGATCAGGTTGCCCTGGATGACGTAGTGGCCGTGTTCATCGGTGTAGAAGACCTCCACGCCGACCCGCACCTCGTAGATGCCGGGAATCGGGGTCTTGCTGACCTCGTCGATCGGCGGAAAGTTGGGCAGGCGCTCGGCCAGATTCTTGCGGATCGATGCCTCGTCAGCCAGGACGCCACCGGCCAAGCCCAATGACAACGCGGCGCACACCGCAGCGAATTTCGACATCTGCATTCCTTGTTCAACCCTCGAGGGCCTGCGCGGCCAGCCAGCGCTTGATCGCGGGGGCGCGGTCAACCAGACCCATGCCGCGGTTGCGAAGTTCCCGCTGCCAGCGTCCGTCTGAGGCAAAACCGTGCACGAGTGCATCGGTCAGGCGCGACATGGCCCACACCGGCCACGCGCGGGCGCGGGCATAGCGGCGCAACAGGCGCTCGTCTCCCGGCGCGCGCCACGGTTCGCGCTGCCGCAACGTGTCCGTCAACAACCGCACGTCGCCCAGGCCCAGGTTCAGACCCTGCCCGGCCAGCGGATGCACCACGTGGGCGGCGTCGCCGATCAGCACCCAGCCCGGGCCGCACACCGGCGTGGCGCTGGCCAGCGCCAGTGGCCAGGCGGCGCGTTCGCTGGCCAGCTTCAGGTCACGCGGACCTCCGACACAAGCCTGCGCCAACTCGGCCTCGAACGACGCGGCATCGAGCCGCGACAAGCGGTCGGCCTCGGCCTGCGGCAACGACCATACGAGCGCGAACGATCGGCCGGCAACCGGCCGATCGAACGGCAACAGGGCGAGGACATCCGGTGCCCGAAACCATTGGTGCGCCACGTTGCCGTGGGGATCCGCCGACTCCAGCCGTGCGGCGATCGCCGAATGGCCATACGCGTGGCGCTGCCACTGCACCGGCAGCGCGGCACGCGATGTGGAGTCCTTGCCTTCGGCATAGACGCGCAGCGCAGCGGGCGGCAAGACCTCATGCCGCTGCACGTGCGGGGCATACTGCAACGCCTGCTGCAGCGCAGTCTCCAGCGCGCCCGCGTCGACGATCCACGCCAACGCGTCGACACATTGGGTCCACGACGAAAATCCCAGGTGCGCACCGGCACGGTCGCCGCGAACGTCCATGTCGTGCACCGGCGTCACCGCATCGCCGGGCAGCGTGTCCCAGACCTTGAGCTCGCGCAGCAGCCGGCGCGAGGACAGGTTGAGCGCATAGGCGCGCACGTCGGCCAGGGCCGTCTCCCGCGGCGCTGCGCTCAGGGCCACGCGCAACCCCTGTTGGTTCAGCGCCAGTGCCAGGCAACAAGCCACGGCACCACGCCCGTGGATGGCGACGTCCGCCGTCTTCACGGGCGCCCGGCCGCCCGAAGCCGCTGATGCATCCACTCGGGGGGCGGTGACAACCGAAGGTTGCGGCGCGGGCTCACATCGCGGAGCGATGTGAAGGCGCGAAGTGCCGGCCGCAGCCAACGAAGCGAGCTTGAGGGCCCTTTCATGGGCGCATTGTAGGCAGCGCCATCGGCGGCCGCCGGCACGGCACAATCGCCGCCGTCATGAGTGAGCAAACCGTCTCCATCGCCGGGCTGTACGTGCACCCGGTCAAGTCGTGCGCCCGCATCGCGCTCAATCAGGCGCTGGTCACCGAGACGGGCCTCGAGTGGGACCGCCAATGGATGGTGGTCGACGAGGCCGGCGAGTTCGTCTCGCAGCGCGAATGCCCCAAGCTGGCGCTGGTGCGTCCGACGTTGCGCTTCAACGATCTCGTGCTGCGCGCGCCGGGCATGCTGGCGCTGCATCTGGCGCTCGACGCGATCGAACGCGAAACGCGCGTGCGCGTATGGAGCGATGAGCTGGCGGCGGGCGACATGGGCGATCTGGCGGCGCAATGGTTCAGCGATTTCCTGGGCCGAGGCGTCCGGCTGGCGCGCTTCTACCCCGAGGTGCAACGCGTCAGCGACCCGCGCTGGACCGGCGAGCTGCGAGCGCTGACGGCGTTCGCCGACGCGTTTTCGCTGCTGGTGCTGTCATCTGCTGCGGTGGATGGGCTCAACGCACGGCTGCAGGCGCGCGGCGAGCGTCCGGTGCAGTCCGATCGCTTCCGGCCCAACCTGCTGCTCCAAGGGCTGCAGCCGCACGAGGAGGACTGGATCGATCGCATCATGTTCGAGGGCCCCGACGGCCCGGTGGTGCTGCGGCTGGTCAAGCCGTGTACCCGCTGCTCGATCCCCGACGTCGATCCCGAGTCTGGCGAAGCGGGTCATGCGGTTGGCGACGAACTGGCCGCCTACCGTGCCGACGCGCGCATGGACGGCCAAGTCACGTTCGGCATGAACGCCATCGTCGAGGAAGGCCTGGAGCGCCGGCTCGCGGTGGGCACACGGGGGCAGGCGACGATCCGGTTCGGGTGACGGCGGCCTAGGGCGCCGTGCCGGCGCCCTAAAATCGCGTCCTTCCCCTGGCGCCGGATCCCGCCGCCACATTTCCCCCACCCAGAGGAAGTCAGCCATGAGCCTGAAGTGCGGCATCGTGGGCCTGCCCAACGTCGGCAAGTCGACCCTGTTCAACGCGTTGACCAAGGCCGGCATCGCCGCCGAGAACTACCCGTTCTGCACCATCGAGCCCAACGTGGGGGTGGTGGAGCTGCCCGACGCGCGGCTCGCCAAGCTGGCGGCCATCGTCAAGCCCGAGCGCGTGGTGCCGGCCATCGTCGAGTTCGTCGACATCGCGGGGCTGGTGGCCGGCGCCAGCAAGGGCGAGGGCTTGGGCAACCAGTTCCTGTCGCACATCCGCGAGACCGACGCGGTCGTCAACGTGGTGCGCTGCTTCGAGGACGGCAACGTGATCCACGTGGCCGGCAAGGTCGATCCGGTGTCCGACATCGAGGTGATCCAGACCGAGCTGTGCCTGGCCGACCTGTCGACGGTGGAAAAGAGCCTGCAGCGCAACAGCAAGCTGGCCAAGGCCGGCGGGGACAAGGAAGCACAGCGGCTGGTCGACGTGCTCAACCGCTGCCTGGCCGCGCTCAATGAAGGCAAGCCCGTGCGCGCCCTCAGTTTCAGCAAGGAGGAGTGGGTGGTACTCAGGCCGCTGTGCCTGATCACCGCCAAGCCGGCGATGTACGTGGCCAACGTCGCCGAGGATGGATTCCAGAACAACCCGCTGCTCGACCGGCTGCGCGAACATGCGGCACGCGACGGCGCGCCCGTGGTGGCGATCTGCGCCAAGACCGAGGCCGAGCTGGCCGAAATGGACGAGGCGGATCGAAAGCTCTTCCTGGCCGAAATGGGGCAGGACGAACCGGGCTTGAACCGCCTCATCCGAGCTGCCTTCAAGTTGCTGGGCCTGCAGACCTACTTCACGGCCGGCGAGAAGGAAGTGCGCGCCTGGACCATCCACATCGGCGACACCGCGCCGCAAGCGGCCGGCGTGATCCACACCGACTTCGAGCGCGGCTTCATCCGGGCACAGACCATCGCCTACGACGACTTCGTCGCGCACGGCGGCGAGCAGGCGGCCAAGGAGGCCGGCAAGATGCGCTCGGAAGGCAAGGAATACGTCGTGCGCGACGGCGACGTGATGAACTTCCTGTTCAACGTCTGATGTGAGTATGCGCTCGCATATTGCTTGTCTGAGTATCGGTGTGACGTAGCCGTCTTAGCACTCGTGCGCCTTGAGTGCTAATATCCCGGGAACCAATCCGACCGGCTCCGTTCAGAAGGCACATGACTCAATCCGCCTCATCCGCTCTCGCACTGCGTGACCCTTGGGCCGTGATGCCCTCGCTGGGGAACCTCGACGCCTATATCTCGGCGGTCAATCGCCTGCCGATGTTGACGGCTGAGGACGAATCGAACCTGGCGCGCCAGTGGCGCAACCAGGGTGACGTGCAGGCCGCCGGTCGACTGGTGCTGTCGCACCTGCGGCTGGTGGTGTCCGTGTCGCGCCAGTACCTCGGCTATGGTTTGCCGCAGGGCGATCTGATCCAGGAAGGCAACGTCGGCCTGATGAAGGCGGTGAAGCGCTTCGACCCTGACCAGGGCGTGCGCCTGGTCAGCTATGCGCTGCACTGGATCAAGGCCGAGATCCACGAGTACATCCTGCGCAACTGGCGCCTGGTCAAGGTGGCCACGACGAAGGCGCAACGCAAGCTGTTCTTCAACCTGCGCTCAATGAAGCAGAGCCTCAAGAGCGAGGCCGCCGACGGCGACACCCACCGCAACACGCTGAGCCCGTCGGAGGTCGATCAGGTCGCCAGCCAGCTCAACGTGAAGCCGGAAGAAGTGGTCGAGATGGAGACCCGTCTGTCCGGCGGCGACATGGCGCTCGATCCCCAGGTCGACGACAACGAAGAGTCGTTCGCCCCGATCGCCTACCTGGCCGACGACAGCGGCGAGCCGACGCAGGTGCTGGAGGCGCGCCGGCGTGACCGGCTGATGGCGCAAGGCATCGGCACGGCGCTCGACACGCTCGATGCGCGCAGCCGTCGCATCGTCGAGCAGCGCTGGCTGGCGGTGAACGACGACAGCAGCGGCGGCATGACGCTGCACGAACTGGCGGCCGAGTACGGCGTCAGCGCCGAACGCGTGCGCCAGATCGAGGTGGCCGCGCTGAAGAAGATGCGCAAGGCGCTCGAAACCGCCGCCGCTTGATGCAGGGCGTGCGGCGGCGGCCCCCGTCGCCTGCAGGCACGGTCAAGCGCTTTCGCGCAGCAGCACCCGGATGTCCTCCTCGAGCGCCTTTGGGCCGCCAGAGTTGTAGCGACTGAACAGCCGGATCCTGCCCTGCGTGTCGAACACGTAGGCGCCGGCCGTGTGATCGACGGTGTAGCTCGTTTCGGTCTTGCCGGGCACCTTGGCGAAGAACACCTTGAACTCGCGCGCCACCGCCTGCGTCTGCTCGGCGCTGCCGCGCAATCCGATGAAGCCGGCGTTGAAGTTGTCGACATAGGCCTTCAGCACCGCAGCGCTGTCGCGCTCCGGATCCACCGTGACGAAGATGCCCTGCAGCCGCTCCCCGTCGGGGCCCAGCGCGCGGCGCACCTGCGACAGCTCGGCCATCGTCGTGGGGCACACGTCGGGGCACTGGGTGTAGCCGAAGAACACCACCACGACCTTGCCCTTGAACTCGTCCAGGTTGCGCATATTGCCGTCGGCATCGGGCAATTCGAGCTTGCGCGCGTACTGCGCACCGGTGATGTCGATCGACTTGAACGACGCCTTCGAGCCGCCACCGAGCATCGAAGAGGCCTTTTCGCCGCAGCCGGCCGCGGCCAGCAAGGCGGCTGCCGCTCCGAGCACGCGCATTCGCATTCGCATGAGAGTCATCCGATCCAGGGCATGAGGTAGTGGTCCACCAGCAGGGCCGCGAACAGCAGCGACAGGTGCCAGATGGAGAAGCGGAAGGTCTTGCGCGCCAGCGCGTCGCTGTAGTGCCGCCACAGGCGCCAGGCGTGCAGCATGAACAGTGCACCGAGCACGAGCGCAGCCGCCAGATAAACCCAGCCGCTCATGCGGTAGACAAACGGCAGCAGCGTCGCCGCGAAAAGCACCAACGTGTACAGCAGCACGTGCAGCCGGGTGAACTCCGACCCGTGGGTCACCGGCAGCATCGGCAGGCCGGCGCGGCGGTAGTCCTCGGTGCGGTACAGCGCGAGCGCCCAAAAGTGCGGCGGCGTCCACAGGAAGATGATGAGGCACAGCAGCATCGCCTCGGCGCCGACATCGTTGCGCATCGCCGCCCAGCCGAGCACCGGCGGCATCGCGCCCGAGGCCCCGCCAATGACGATGTTCTGAGGCGTCAGCGGCTTCAGGATCACGGTGTAGACGACCGCGTAGCCGACGAACGTGGCCAGCGTCAGCCACATCGTGAGCGGGTTCACCACCACGAACAGCAGCAGCGACCCGGCGGCGCCGAGCAACAACGAAAACACCAAGGCCTGCGTGTCGCTCAGCACGCCGCGTGCCGTGGGCCGCCAGGCCGTGCGTTGCATCTTTCGGTCGACCTGCTGCTCCACCAGGCAGTTGAATGCGGCCGCCGCGCTGGCCACCAGCCAGATGCCGATAGTGGCCGGCAGCGCCAGGCGCCAATCGGGCAAGCCGGGCACCGCCAGCAGCATCCCGATCACGGCACAGAAGACGATCAGCTGCACCACACGCGGCTTGGTCAGGGCCATGTACTGCGACCAACGCGACGCGCGCCGCGGGGCGACGGCAGCGGCGGGGGTGGGCGTGGTCGCGGCCATGGCAGGTAAGGTCGTCAGGCGGCGCGCTGTCGGAGCGCCGGATCCAGGGTCGCGCCCGCCGGTGCGCCTTGCCTGCTGGCACGGCACATCAGCGAGACCAGCAACGCCACCAAGGCGGCGGCGCCTGCGGTGTGCACGAGCGCGGCCAGCAACGGCCAATCGAGCAGCACGTTGCTGAGTCCGCTGAGCACCTGCAGCGCCAGCAATCCCAGCATCGACAGCCCGGCGCGGCGAGAAGCGGCATCGCCGCCGACCCACAAGCGCCAGGCGAGCGCGAGCACCGCCGCCAGCACCACCGCGGCGAACAGGCGATGCGCCATCTGGATCGCCACCAATGCCTCGAAACTCACGTACCCTTCCGTGCCGGCACGCCCCAGCTCGCGCAGCAAGGTGAACCCCTGCGCAAAGTCGGCCGCCGGCCACCACTGACCGTTGCACTGCGGAAAGCCGCGGCACGCCAGCACCGCGTAGTTGCTGCTGACCCAGCCGCCGAGCGCAATCTGCAGCGCCAGCAACAGCAGCACGACGCCGGCGCCGCGTGCGGCGGTCAAGCGCGGCGGCTGGCGCAGCGCCTCCAGCTGTGCCATCAACAAGCCCAGCAGCACCATGCCGCCAAGCAGGTGCGCCGTCACCACCGCCGGGTAGAGCCGCAGCGTGACGGTGTACTTGCCGAAAGCACCTTGCACGAGCACCCAAACGAGCGCCGCCAGTGCCCAGAGCCCGCTGCGACCGACCGAGGCGCGCGCACGCCACAGCACCACGGTGAGCGCGAGGATCAACGCGCCCACCGTCATCGCGAGGTAGCGGTGGATCATCTCGATCCAGGCCTTCGTCACCGTCACCGGCCCCGAAGGCTGCGTGCGTTCGGCGGCATCGATCGCCGCCGAAGCACCCCATGGGCTGGCGGCGCCATAACAGCCGGGCCAATCCGGGCAGCCGAGGCCCGAGTCCGTGAGACGCGTGAAAGCACCGAACACGATCAGGTCGGCCGTGAGGAACGCCGCCAGCGCGGCCAACGCAACCCGCCGATCACCCTGACCGGCGCGCCGCTGGCGCCACCACCACAGCGCCAAAAACGCGGCGGCGAGCACCGATGCCACGGCGAGCAGGCGCAGCGCCGGTGCGAAGTCGACGGCTGGCACCGATGACATCACGGGCGCCCCGCGGTGTCCCACGACGCCGACGCGCGCAGCAGCCGCTCGAGATCGCGCTTGACCTTTGCCGGCTCGGGCGCCGGCGGCATGCGCATCATCCACTCGCCCATCGGATCGACGATGTACAGATGCTCCTCGAGGGCATGGCCGGGTGCCGGCCTGAGCCAGGCCCGCACGTCCGCTGCGGGCACGCGCAATGCCCGCACCGGCACACCGCCTGCCAATGCCTGCTGCAGCGCGGGCGGCGGCGCGGCCCCATCGGTGATCAACCACACCTTGTCGACCCGCTCGCGCTCGCGCCCGAGCATCTCGCGCAACTGACGCTGCAGGAACAATCGCTGCTCGCACGCGGTGTCGCACGCCGAGGGGCCGACGGTCACCAGCAACCACTGGCCCTTGAGCGAGTGCAGCTTCACGCCGTGACCCTGCAGGTCGACGCCTTGCACGTTCGGCAGTCCAACGCTCGGCTGGATGAGCTCGCCGTAGGCGGCCTCACCCACGTCGGGCCGCACCACGTACACCGCAAGGTAGCTGGCGATCACAGGCGCCGCGCACACCAGCAGGATGAGTGCCATCTGCAAGCGGCCCGACCAGGTGCGGCGCGTGCGCTCGTCCACCACCGCCAGCGGCAGCGAATGAACGGTCATTGCCAGGGGTTCAGCTTCTTTGTCCACGTCGGGGTCGAATCAGGCGATACCACACAGCCAGCCCGGCAATCAGCGCGCTCATCGCAAACCATTGCAGCGCATAGCCGTGGTGCTTCCACACGTCTTGCGAGGGCACCGGCCACTCGCGCACCAGCGCGTCCCTGCCCGGACCATCAAGCTGCAGCAGCGACAGCGGCCTGAAGACGACGCCCGCCTCGCGTGCCAACTGCGCCGCATCGAGATTTTGCCGTATCGGCCCCTGCTCCGCAGAGCCCAGCTGCAGGCGATGCGAGGGCCACGGCGCGATGCGGCCTTCGACGCGAACCACACCCGGCGATGGATCCACGGCCGGCAGGCGGGTCCGGTCGTGCGGGTCGCGCGGCGCCCAGCCGCGCTGCACCAGCACCGCATCGCCCGGCGCCAGCTCGAGCGGTGTGACCAGGATGAAACCGGCGCGCCCATGCAGCGGCCGGTTGTCCAGGGCCAGCGTATGCTGTGCCATCCAACGACCGTGAATCGCCACGCGGCGGTGCAATTGCCCCTCGACTTCCTCGATCTCGCGTGCCAGCTGCGCCGGTGGCAGGGGCAGCAGCCGTGCGCGCTCGTTGACCGCTTGTTCGAGTCGGGTTTTCTGGCCTGCCCGGTCGAGCTGCCACAGGCCCAGGCGGGCGGTGCCGGCCACCGCCACCAACACGCCGAGCCACAGCAGAGCTTCCGAGGGTCGCAGCGTCACCGCGCGGCACCTCGCTGCGCGACGCGATAAGCTGGCCGCGTGAAGGCGCTGATCGTCGTCGTGCTGATCGCCATCGTGGCCGTGCTGGCCAGCGCCGGCATGGTCATGCTGCGCAAGCCGCGCGACGCGCGCCCCAACGACACCCGCATGGCCCGTGCGCTGATGTGGCGGGTGATCCTTTCGATCGGCCTGTTCGTGTTCATCCTGCTGGCTTGGTCCCTGGGTTGGATCCAACCCAGCGCGCTGCCATTGTCCCGCTGACCTGCACACCACAAAGAACGAAGGCGCCGCGGGCGGCGCCTTGCGTCCGACGGGCAGCGGTTCGCCTAGAGCCAGTACACCAGGAAGTACAGGCCCAGCCACACGACGTCGACGAAGTGCCAGTACCACGCCGCGCCCTCGAAGCCGAAGTGCCGCTGCGGCGTGAAGTGGCCCTTCATCAGCCGCAGCGTGATGAACGTCAGCATCAACATGCCCACGAACACGTGGAAGCCGTGGAAGCCCGTCAGCATGAAGAAGGTGGAGCCGTAGATGCCGGAGTTGAGCTTGAGGTTGAGATCCGTGTAGGCGTGGATGTACTCGTATGCCTGGAACCCGATGAAGGTGATGCCCAGCAGCACGGTGACCCACATCCAGAAGATGGTCTTGCTGCGCTGGTTGGCGATCAGCGCATGGTGGGCGATCGTCAGCGTGCCGCCCGAGGTCAGCAGGATCGCGGTGTTCAACGTGGGAATCGGCCACGGCCCCATCGTGGTGAACGGCTCGGTCGTGCCGGCCGGCGACGCGGTGTAGCCGGCGCCCTGGCTCGGCCACACGGCCTTGAAGTCCGGCCACAGCAGCTGATGGTCGATGTCGCCCAGCATCGGCAGCGTGTAGGCACGCGCCCAGTACAACGCGCCGAAGAAGGCGCCGAAGAACATCACCTCCGAGAAGATGAACCAGCTCATGCTCCAGCGGTACGACACGTCGACGCGATCGGAATACAGCCCTCCCTCGCTCTCGCCGATGGCATCGCGGAACCACACAAAAAGCGTCGCCAGCCAGATTGTTATGCCCAGCAGCACCAGCCACTTGGCCCAGCCGGTGCCGTTGACCCATTGGCCTGCGCCCAGGATGACCAAACCGAGGCCGAGCGCCGTCATCGCCGGGTGCCGCGACGGCGCCGGCACAAAGTAGTACGGCTGGGTCCCGCGGGGTGTGGCTGCTGACATGGGGTGGCTACTCCTCGAGTGTCTGATTCGGTATTCGGGTATCGGCGTTCAGGTGGCCACGCCGCTGCTGATGATCCAGCGCACCAGCAGCACCAGCAGCAGCACAAACAGGGCAGCGCCGACGATGCCGGCGATCACCACGTGGATCGGGTTGAGCTTCTCGACGTCCTTGGCGTAGTCGGCGCCGCGGCGGATGCCGAGGAAGGACCACGCCACGGCCCTGGCGGTCTGCAGCCACGAGCCTTTGCGCGCGGTGACGGGACCTTCATCGGACGGCGGGTGCCCGGCCATCATGAGCGCCTTCCTTTCGTGCCCGTGGACTCGGCCCGCTTGCCGCCGGGCGGCATCGGCACCTTGCCACCCACCTCGAAGAACGTGTAGGACAACGTGATCGTCGTCACGTCCTTCGGCAGCTTGGCATCCACGTAGAAGACCACCGGCCACTGCCGGCTCTCGCCTGGTTGGAGCGTGTACTCGTTGAAGCAGAAACACTCGAGCTTGTTGAAGTGCGCGGCTGAATTCATCGGCGCGAAGCTCGGGATGGCCTGCGCCGCCATCGTGCGGTTCTGCACGTTGCGGAACTCGTACATCACGGTGGCCACCTCGCCGGGATGCACCTGCACCGAGCGCTGTGCCGGCTTGAAGTCCCATGGCCCACGCGCGTTGGCGTCGAATTCGATCGTGACCGTGCGGGTCTTGTCGACTTGCGTGTTGGCCGGCATCTGCTTCGACACCGGGCCGCCGCGCTCGGAGACCGACAGCACGTTGATGCCCAGCGCGTCGCAGATTGCCTTGTACAGCGGCACCAGCGCGTAGCCAAAGCCGAACATCAGGCCGGCCACGACGGCGAGCTTGCCCATCAGCGCGAGGTTGTCGCCGCGCAGCAGTGCGGCGATCGTGCGAGGCGGCCGGTGCGGGTCCATCGCTCGGTTCAGTGCGAGAACAGCCAGATCTTGGCGATGAAGCCGAGCGCAAACACGAGCGCTGTGGACGCGAGGATCCACGCCAGGCGCGCGTTGGCCTTGCGTTGCGACTCCTTCGCGTCGTGCAGGTTCATGGCGTCCAAGCCGGTCTCAGCCGATCACCTTGGTGGCGCTGGCGTCGAGCTTCGGCGGCGTCTCGAAGGTGTGCCACGGCGCGGGAGACGGTACCTCCCACTCCAGACCCTCGGCCGATTCCCACGGACGCTGCGGCGCCTTTTCGCCCTGGCCGCGCATCATTGGCAGCGCCACCGCGAAGAAGAAGTACACCTGCATCAGTCCAAAGCCGAACGCGCCGATCGACACGATGGCGTTGAAATCGGTGAACTGCAGCGGGTAGTCGGCGTAGCGGCGTGGCATGCCCGCCAGGCCGAGGAAGTGCATCGGGAAGAAGGTCAGGTTGAAGAAGATCAGCGACAGCCAGAAGTGGATCTTGCCGCGCGTCTCGTTGTACATCACGCCGGTCCATTTGGGACCCCAGTAGTAGATACCGCCGAAGATCGCGTACAACGAACCGGCCACCAGCACGTAGTGGAAGTGCGCCACCACGTAGTAGGTGTCTTGCAGCTGCTGGTCGATCGGCGCCATGGCGAGGATCAGTCCGGTGAAGCCGCCCATGGTGAACACGAACAGGAAGCCCACCGCCCACAACATCGGCGTCTCGAAGGTCATCGAGCCGCGCCACATGGTGGCGATCCAGTTGAAGATCTTCACGCCGGTGGGCACCGCGATCAGCATGGTGGCGTACATGAAGAACAGCTGGCCGGTCACCGGCATGCCGGTGGTGTACATGTGGTGCGCCCACACGATGAACGACAGGATGGCGATCGACGCCGTGGCGTAAACCATCGACGTGTAGCCGAACAGGCGCTTGCGCGAGAAGGTGGGGATGATCGCGCTGACGATGCCGAACGCCGGCAGGATCATGATGTAGACCTCGGGGTGCCCGAAGAACCAGAAGATGTGCTGGTACATGATCGGGTCGCCGCCGCCGGCCGGATTGAAGAAGCTGGTGCCGAAGTGGCGGTCGGTCAGCGTCATCGTGATCGCGCCGGCCAGCACCGGCATCACCGCGATCAGCAGGTAGGCGGTGATCAGCCAGGTCCAGCAGAACAGCGGCATCTTCATCAGCGTCATGCCCGGTGCGCGCATGTTCAGGATCGTGACGATGATGTTGATCGAGCCCATGATCGAACTCGCGCCCATGATGTGCAGCGAGAAGATCGCCATGTCCATCGACGGACCCATCTGCAGCGTCAGTGGCGCGTAGATGGTCCAGCCGGCGGAGGGCGCCCCGCCGGGCACGAAGAAGCTCGCCGCCAGCAGGCCGGCGGCCGGGATCAGCAGCCAGAAGCTGAGGTTGTTCATGCGCGCGAACGCCATGTCGGCCGCGCCCACCTGCAGCGGCACCAGCCAGTTCGCGAAGCCCACGAACGCCGGCATGATGGCTCCGAACACCATGATCAGGCCGTGCATCGTGGTGAGCTGGTTGAACAGCTCTGGATTGAAGAACTGCAGGCCCGGCCTGAACAGCTCCGCTCGGATGCCCAGCGCCAGCAAGCCGCCGATCATCAGCATCGCGAAGCTGAACAACAGGTACATCGTGCCGATGTCCTTGTGATTGGTGGCGAACAACCAGCGCCGCCAGCCGGTGGGGTGGCCGTGGGCGTGGTCATCGTGGTGGCCTGCGTCGTGGCCGTGGTCGAGCACTGCACTCATGGAAGATCCTCGATGCTGATTACTTGCGCGCGGCAACCACTTCGGACGGCTGCACCAGCTGCCCGGTCTTGTTGCTCCAGCTGTTCTTGGTGTAGGTGAGCACCGCTGCGAGGTCGGTGTCGGACAGTTGCTTCCACGGCGGCATGCCCTTGTCGGTGCCGTTGAGCACGATGTGCATCTGCTTGGACTTGTCGCTGTCGTTGACCACCGGCGAGCCGGCCAGCGCCTTGATCGCCGGCGGCGTGCCGCTGCCGTCGGCCTTGTGGCAGACGGCGCAGTTCGCGGTGTAGACCTTCTCGCCACGCGCGATGAGATCGGGCAGCGCCCACACCTTGTTCGGATCGTCAGCCTTGGCCGCGATCTCTTTCATGCGCTCGTCGACCCACTTGGTGTACTCGGCTTGCGGCAGGACCTTCACGTGGATTGGCATGTAGGCGTGCTCCTTGCCGCACAGCTCGGCGCACTGGCCATAGAAGTCACCGGTCTTTTCGGCACGGAACCAGGTGTCGCGCACGAAGCCGGGGATGGCGTCCTGCTTCACCGCGAAGGCTGGAACCATCCAGGCGTGGATCACGTCGTTGGCGGTGGTGATGATGCGGATCTTCTTGTTGACCGGAACCACCAGCGGGTTGTCGACCTTGAGCAGATAGTCATCACCCTTGGGCGAACCAGAATCCGACATCTCGCGGTGCGCGACGTCCAGCGTGGACAGGAAGCCGATGCCCTCGCCCTCGCCCCTGAGGTAGTCGTAGCCCCATTTCCACTGGTAGCCGGTGGCCTTGATGGTGAGATCGGCGTTGCTGGTGTCCTTCTGCGCCACCACCGTGCGCGTGGCCGCGAAGCCCATGCCGATCACGATGATGAACGGCACGACGGTCCAGGCGATCTCCACCGACACGCTCTCGTGAAAGTTGGCGGCCTGGTGACCCTTGGAGCGGCGGTGCTTGAAGATCGAATAGAACATCACGCCGAACACGGCGATGAAGATCACCAGGCACACGATCAGCATGCCGTCGTGCAGCGTGATGATGTCGGCAGCCAGCTTGCTGGCCGGCGGGTGCAGATCCAGCTGGTTCACCGAAGGGCCGCCCGGCAGGTCCTTCACCTGCGCGATCGCCGGCAACGCCGTCGCTGCGGCCAGCGCCAGCAAGCCCTTGTTCCATCGTTGCCGCAGCGTCATGTTGATGCTCATGCCTTGTCGAGATTGGACGGTTTCGGTTGTTCGGGATTCAGGAGCGCAGGCGCAATGCCAGCCGCAGTTCCTGCGCCAGCTGCGCGCGCCACTCGGGCCGCAGGTAACGGCCGACGCGGGTATGCCGGCCCTCGCCGGACACCTCCACCAGCGAGCCGTCGTCGCTGGCGGGCTCCACACGGACCCATTCGGCCCTGAAGCTCGCGCGCTCCACGCCTTGGCCGCAGCGGTGCTCGATGGCCAGATCGCGGCCGGACAGCGTGATGGTTTCGCAATCGGTGGCGTGACGCGCATACAGCGTGAGCGCCAAGCCGAGCAGCAGCAGCTCCAGCCCGGCGAAGGCCAACACGGTGGGCGCTCCGGCGAACCAGAAGGCGCCGCCGATGCCCAGCGACAGCACGCACAGCGACAGGTACACACCGATCAACTGGCGCGGCGTGATCGAGCAGTTGCGCCGCATCACCCACTGCATGCCCGCGCTCGAGCGGTCTTCGAGCGCGCGCCCGAAACGCCACACCGCACGGTGCGCTGCGCTCGGGGCGGGCCAGGGACTCGGGGCAAAGGTGGCGGTCATGGGTACAGGCGGCAGCGGCGGCAGTCCCTGCGGGCAACGCAAGCGAAAAACCCGGGGATTCTAGCGGAGGCAGCAGCCCCTCAATTCGCCGAACGCGGTCGCGACAGATCGGCGCGCAGGTCCTCCAACGCCACCGTTGCCACCGGTGCAACGCGGGCGCGCGCGCGCGGCCGCAGCGCATGCCCATAGACGACCTCGAAGCTCAAGGCGACGCGCCCATCGGCATCGACACGGCGTTGCATCTCGGCCAGCAGCTTGTCGCGCCAGCGCGGTGTGCGCAGCCCGGCATGGCGGCCGGCATGCACGTTGCCCCCGAGCGTGCGCAACTCGCTCAGTGCGGCTTGTGGGCTCGACCAGGTCAGCGTGATCAGCTCCTGATCCATCACCGGATCGGCAAAACCGGCATGCACCAGCAGGTCGCCGAGATCGTGCATGTCGGCAAACGGATAGAACGCCGGTCCCCAATGCTTCTGCTCGTACAGCAGGCGCAACTCGCGCAGGCTCGCCGGACCCAGGGTCGAGAACATCAGGAAGCCATCGGGCGACAGCGCGCGATGCCAGGCGGCCATCACGGCCTGCAGATCGGCGCAGGCATGCAGCATCATGTTGGCCCAAACCATCTCGGCACCGGCCGGATCGACCGCGCCCTGCATTACCACTGCATCGGCCTGAGGCCCCCAGCGCCGGCGCGACCACCACGGCGGCAGCCGCGCGATGCTCTGCGTGCGCGCGGTCTCGTCGGGCTCCACCGCGATGCGATGTGCCTGCGGGTATGCGGCACGCACGGCCGCGGCACTGCCGCCGGCGTGTGCCCACCAATCGAGCCAGCGCAGCGGCGCGCGGCGCATGATCGGCAGCCGCTCGGCCATGCGACGGCCGACTTCGGCATGCAACCAAGGCGCCTGAGTCCCGCTCGCCCAACGCGTGCGCACGCGCATCGCAGCGGCCTCGTGAAACTGCTCGAGCGGTGCAATGCGCGGGGCGGGGGACATGTGCAGACAGTATATTGAGCCGATGGCGACCCCTCTCGGCCTGTTGCGCCGTGCCTCGATGGCAGCGCCATGCCCCGGGTTGTGCGTGTTGTGCCGCGCCTGGGGCCGGCGTTCGTTGTGTGAACCGTGTCTGCAGCGTTTTGCGCCGCTGCTGCCGCGCTGCGCTGCCTGCGCCCGTGCGATGCCGGCGCCGGTGCTGCGTTGTGGCGCCTGCTCGCTGCAATTCAGCGCCTTTCAGCGCTGCCTCACCGGGACCGACTACGCGGCGCCATGGGACCGACTCATCGCCGGCTTCAAGTTCCACCAGAAGACCGAGCTCGCCGCCGCCTTGTGCGAGCTGGTGCTGCGCAGCGCAGCGGTCGGGGGCGCCGATGTGGCGCGCCCCGCGCTGTTGCTGCCGGTGCCCCTGTCGCGCGAGCGGTTGCGCGAGCGCGGCTACAACCAGGCCTGGGAGCTGGCGCGACGCCTCGCGCGCCGGCTTGGGCTGGCGGCGCGCGCCGACGTGCTGCAGCGCAGCCGCGACACCGCGCACCAGATCGGCATGTCGCGCGCCGAACGCGAGCACAACCTGCGCGACGCGTTCTGGATCGAGCCGTCGCAGCGCGGTCGGCTGCAAGGCGCGCACGTCGCCGTGATCGACGATGTGCTCACCACCGGCGCCACCGCGCACGCCGCGGCACTGACGCTGACACGCGGCGGTGCCGCGCGCGTCGACGTGTGGGTGGCCGCGCGCACGCCATAGGCCCGTTGCGATGTTTCGCATCGTCCTGATCGAACCCGAGATCCCCCCGAACACCGGCAACGTGATCCGATTGGCGGCCAACACCGGCTGCGAGCTGCACTTGGTGGAGCCGCTGGGGTTCTCGATGGATGACAAGCTGCTGCGCCGCGCCGGGCTTGACTACCACGAGTTCGCCAACGTCGTGCGCCACGCGTCGTGGTCGTCGTGGTGGGATCGGGCCGCAGGCGATCGACTGTGGGGCTTCAGCACCCACGGTGCCCAGCGCTTGCAGGACGTGGCGTTCGCACGCGGCGACTGGCTGGTGTTCGGCGCCGAGTCGGCTGGACTTCCGGCGTCGCTGCGCGAGCGGCTGTTCCCTTCCCGGCTCGTGCGCCTGCCGATGCGGCCTGCGCAACGCAGCCTCAACCTGAGCAATGCCGTCGCAGTAGCGGTGTACGAGGCCTGGCGCCAGCACGGATTCGACGGCGCGGCGTGACAAGCGCCGACGGTGCTTCGGCACAGCGCTCACATCGCGCAACGATTGTGCTGGTGCGAAGCACCGGCCGCAGACGCCGCTACGTCTCGCTGCGCGCCTCGCGACTCATCAGCTGTTCGAGCGCCTGCACCGGCGTGATCTGGCCGTCCAGCACCTGCGTCACGGCTTCGCACAGCGGCATCTCCACGCGCAGCGGCGCGGCCCGCGCCAGCACCATCGGCGCACTCGGCACGCCTTCGGCCACATGGCCCAGCTGCGCCAGGATCTGCGGCAGGCGCTGGCCGCGCCCGAGCGCGAGGCCCACCTGCCGGTTGCGCGACAGGTCGCCCGTGGCGGTGAGCACCAGGTCGCCCAGTCCCGACAGCCCCATGAAAGTCTCGGGACGTGCGCCGAGTGCCACGCCCAGGCGCGTCATCTCGGCCAGCCCGCGCGTGACCAGCGCGGCGCGCGCGTTCTGCCCGAGTGACAACGCGTCCGCAATGCCGGTGGCGATCGCCAGCACGTTCTTGACCGCGCCGCCGACCTCGACGCCGATCGGGTCATCGCTGGCGTACACGCGCAGGGTGCTGCCGTGCAGTGCCGCCACCGCTTGCCCGACCAGCGCCGCGTCGCTGCTGGCCGCCACGAGCGCCGTCGGCTGGCCGCGCGCCACCTCGAGCGCGAAGCTCGGTCCCGACAACACGCCGCAGGCCGCCTGCGGCCGCAGCTCGCGCGCGATCTCGTGCCCGAGCGCGCCGCTGGACGGCTCGAACCCCTTGCACAGCCACAACGCAGGCTGCTCGATCGGCAGCGCCGCGAGCTGTTCACGCAGCGCAGCCATGGGCGTGGCCACGATCAGCAGGCCGTCTCGTGCGAACGCGATCGCCTCGTCGCGCAACGCGGTCAGCACCAGTTGCCCCGGCAGCGCCACCTCGGGCAGATAACGTTCGTTGCGTGCCTGCTCGCGCATGCGCTGCACTTGCACGCCATCGCGAGCCCACAGCATCACCTCGTTGCGCGCACTGGCATTGACGGCCAGGGCGGTGCCCCAGGCGCCGGCGCCGAGCACGGCGATGCGCATCGTCCAGACCGCCGCTCAGTCCGGCGCCGGGCCGCCCCAAGCCGGACTGCGCCCCCACGGGGGGAAGCGATGGCGCGAAGCGACAAGCGTGGGGGTCAACATCAGCTGGCGCTGACGATCAGCCCGCTGCTGCCGTTGCCGGAAGCGCCGCTGCCCTGAGCGGCCTGCTGTTGCTGCGCCTCGTACATGGCCTGGAAGTTCACCTCGGTCAGCAGGATCGGCGGGAAGCCGGCTCGCGTGCACACGTCGGACACGATGGCGCGCAGATACGGATAGAGGATCTGCGGGCACACCACACTGACCACGCCCTGCAGTTGCTCCTGCGGCAGGTTGCGGATCTCGAAGATGCCGGCCTGCTTGGCCTCGACCAGGAACAAGGTGCGCTCGCCGATCTTCGTGGTCACCGTGGCGGTGACGCAGACCTCGAACACGCCTTCGCTCACGCCCTCGGCCGACAGTGCAAGGTTGATATCCACCTGCGGCTGCTGCTGCTCCAGCAGGATCTGCGGCGAATTGGGCTGCTCCAGCGAGAGGTCCTTCAGATAGACGCGCTGGATCTGGAACACCGGGTTGGTATCGGCATCGGCCATGGGGGTCTTTCGGGGGAAAATGAAACGGCCCGCAGTCGACAAGCGGGCCGCGATCAAGGTCCGGGGGCTGGGACTCGATTATCGCCGAGCCCTGGCGCGGCCAATGGGCTCAGGATCCTGCCAGCATCGGCATGAGTGCGCCGCGCTGGTCGAGCGCCATCAGATCGTCGCAACCGCCGACATGGGTCTCGCCGATGAAGATCTGCGGCACGGTGCGCCGGCCGGTGATCTGCATCATGTGCGCGCGCTGAGACGGATCGAGATCGACGCGGATCTCGTCGATGTGCGCCACGCCACGCTGCCTCAGCAACGCCTTGGCCCGGATGCAGAAGGGGCAGATCTCGGTGGTGTACATGCGCACAAGCTTCATCTTCTCTTGCCGGGCCGCTCGTTCTTGTGTGGCCCGTCCCAACAACGACTCGTCGATTGTCGCCACCGGCACTGACCTTGACGCGTGCCGGGGCATGCAGCTATTTCACGCCGCGGCCGACTTCTCAAGCGGCAAGTTGGCCTCGCGCCAGGCCTTCAGGCCGCCGGCCAATGCCAGTGCACGCTGGTGGCCGAGCTTGCGCAGCTCGCCGGCAGCGCGCGCCGCACGAGCACCGTTGGGGCACATCAGGACCAGCGGCAGCTGTTTGTTGCTCGGCAGCTCCTTGGCGCCTTGCAGCGAATTCAACGGCACGTTGCGCGCGCCCGCCGCATGGCCTTGCGCGAACTCCTCGGGCTCGCTGACATCGATCAGCACCGCCTTCTCGCGGTTGATCAGGCGCACGGCTTCGCTGGCGCCCACCGCCGCGCCGCCCGGGCGAGCGAGCGAAGGCCACAGCAGCAACGCACCCGAGGTCAAGGCAGCCAGCAAATAGACCCAGTTGTGGCCGTCGAGCAAGAACTGCATCAGGTTCATCGTGTCGGACCGCGTGGCACGTCGGCTTGGAGCGAGGGCGCGAATTATAGAATTCGCCGCCTCGAGAGCTTGAATCCTTGCCATGCCATCCCTCGTGCTGCTTCGTCACGGCGAGTCCACCTGGAACCTGGAGAACCGGTTCACCGGCTGGACCGACGTCGGCCTCACCGACACCGGCGTCAAGCAGGCCCAGGAGGCCGGTCGCCTGCTGAAGCAGGAAGGCTTCGAGTTCGACATCAGCTACACGTCGGTGCTCAAGCGCGCCATCTGGACCCTGTGGCATGCGCTCGACCAGATGGATCGCACCTGGTTGCCGGTGCTGAACGACTGGCGATTGAACGAACGCCACTACGGGGCGCTGCAAGGCCTCAACAAGGCCGACATGGCGCGCCAGTACGGCGACCAGCAGGTGCTGATCTGGCGGCGCAGCTACGACACGCCGCCGCCGGCGCTGAAGCCCGACGATCCGCGCAGCGAACGCGGCGACCGGCGCTACGCGGCCCTCAAGCCGGAGCAGGTCCCGCTCACCGAGTGCCTGAAGGACACGGTGGCGCGCGTCCTGCCCTGCTGGAACGACACGCTGGCGCCGGCGCTGCGCAACGGCCAACGCGTGCTGGTGGCCGCGCACGGCAACTCGATGCGCGCGCTGGTGAAGTACCTCGACGGCATCAGCGACGACGACATCGTCGGCCTGAACATCCCCAACGGCATCCCGCTGGTGTACGAACTCGACGCGTCGCTCAAGCCGGTGTCGCGCCGCTACCTGGGCGACGCCGACGCGGTGGCCAAGGCCGCGGCCGCAGTGGCCAGCCAGGGCAAGGCCTGATTCAGTCGGCCGGCGCACCGCCCGGGCGCGAGGCGAGCGCCTCTTCGATGTCGGCGCGCAAGGTCTGCGCCAGCGCGCGCCGGTCGGCGTGCGCGCTGCCGCGCGCCGGCAGCGCGATCACACGCACCTGCACGCCGCGTGCGCAGGCGATGGTCCATACGCTGCCCACCAGCGTGGTCGCGCCGAGCCAGCTGACTGCGGGACTCCAGTCCAGCCCCGGCTCGGTGTAGCGCAGCGCCACCGGCTGCACCGGTGCCTCGGCCGCGATCGCGGCCTGCAGCAAGTTGGCGTGAAACGGCAGCAAGGCGCGTCCGTCGCCGGTGGTGCCTTCGGGAAAGACCGCCACCATGTCGCCGGCGGCCAGCGCCTCGGCCGTCTGGTGCACCACGCGCATGGCGTCGCGCTTGCGCTCGCGCTCGATGAACAAAGTGCCCACGGCACCGATCAGCCAGCCGAGCAGCGGCCAATGCCTGACATCGGACTTCGAGACGAAGCGTGCACGCGGACACACCGCGTGCACCGCCGCGATGTCGAGCCAGGAGATGTGGTTGGCCACCACCAGCGTCGAGCGCGGCCGGAACTGCCCCTCCGAAACCAGGCCGACACCGAGTGCATGCAGCAGCCCGAGCGACCAGCGGCCGATGTGGCGCTGCCGGCCCGGCGCATCGAGGCTGCGAAAACGCAGCGCGACAATGGCCATGCCGCGCAACACATGCAGGGCCACGCGCACCAGGCGCCAGGCACCGACCAGCGCACGCGCAGGCCGCGTCAACCGTGCACGCGGCGCAGACGCCGTTTCATCGGGAACTCACCGGATACGACACGCCGCCTGCGAGCACGGTTGTGCGCACCCGGCCGGGCAGCGCGGTGCCAGTGGCGGCGAAAGCGAACGGGGTGTGCTTGCCCTGGCTCTGCAGCGTGTCTCGCGTCACCTGCCAGGTGGGCGCCGGATCGAATACGCACACATCGGCCACGCCGCCTTCGACCAACCGGCCGGCGCTCGAAGCCAGCGTGCCGAGGCTCGGGCCGAGCACGCGCACCGGGTCGCAGGTCACGCGGGCCAGCGTGCGCACGAGGTCGACGCCGCAGTCCTGGCCCCACTTCAATGCCAGGCTGAGCAACAACTCGACCGCACTCGCGCCCGGCTCGGCCTCGGCAAACGGCAGGTTCTTGGCGTCGTCGTCCACTGGGTTGTGATCGGACACCAGCGCGTCGATCGTGCCGTCGGCCAACGCGGCGCGCAGCGCGTCGCGGTCGGCTTGCTGGCGCAGCGGCGGAGTCAGTCGCATGTCGGCGTTGAAGTAGCCGATGTCCACATCGGTCAGGTGCAGCGACTGCACGCTGACGTCCGCGCTGATCGGCAGCTTTTCGGCCTTGGCACGCCGCACGAGCTCGACCCCGGCGGCGCTGCTCAGCCGGCACAGGTGCACGCGCGCGCCGGTGCTGCGCACCAGTTCGACGATGGTGTGCAGCGCCACGGTCTCGGCCGCCACCGGCACGCCGGCGAGCCCGAGCCGCGTTGCCACCGCACCGCTGGCGGCCACGCCGGTCGACAGCCACGCATCCTCCGGCCGCAGCCACACGGTGTGGCCGAAGGTTGCCGCGTACTGCAACGCGCGCATCAGCAGATTGGTGTCCTTCACCGGCACGTCGGCCTGCGAGAACCCGACGCAGCCGGCCTCGCTCAGATGCGCCATCTCGGTCAGCGCCTGGCCTTGCAGACCGCGCGTCAACGCGCCCAGCGGGAACAGCCGGCACGACGACAAGCGGCGCGCGCGGAACTTGAGCATCTCGACCAGGCCGGGTTCGTCGAGCGTCGGATCGGTGTCGGGCGGGCACACCAGGCTGGTGACGCCGCCGGCCGCGGCGGCCCTGAGCTCGCTTTCCAGCATGTCTTCGTGCTCATGCCCGGGCTCGCGCAGGCGCACCGCGAGGTCGACCAGCCCCGGCATCACGATGCAGCCGCTCGCATCGATGCGCCGGTTGGCGTCGAAGTCGTCCGATGCGCGGCCGATCGACACGATGCGCCCGGCAGCAACTGCAATGTCGGCGTGCTCGTCGCGGCCCGACGCCGGGTCGATCACGCGGCCGTGTTCGATCAGCAGCTTCATGCAGGGCCTCCGACGCGCCACCTCGGAGAGGCACGCCCTGCGGGCGCCAGCAAACGCATCTGGGTGCAGGGGCTCATGCTTCGTTGCCCGCGATGATCGACATCACCGCCATGCGCACCGCGATGCCGAACGTCACCTGCGGCAGGATCACGCTGGCCTGACCGTCGGCCACGCTGGAGTCGATCTCGACGCCTCGGTTGATCGGCCCGGGGTGCATCACGATCGCATCGGATTTGGCCAGCGCCAGCTTGTCGGGCGTCAGGCCGAAGGTCTTCGCGAACTCTCCGGCGCTGGGCAGCATCGCGCCGCTCATGCGCTCGTTCTGCAGTCGCAGCATGATGATCACATCGGCGCCCCTCATGCCCTCGGCCATGTCGTGGCACACGCGCACGCCCATCGCTCGCAGGTCGCCCGGCACCAGCGTGCGCGGTCCGACCACGCGCACCTCCGGCACGCCGAGCGTGGTGAGTGCGTGGATGTCGGAGCGCGCCACGCGCGAGTGCACGATGTCACCGACGATCGCCACCGTGAGCTGCGAGAAGTCGCGCTTGTAGTGGCGGATGGCGTACATGTCGAGCAGGCCCTGCGTCGGGTGCGCGTGGCGCCCGTCACCGGCGTTGACCACGTGAACGTGCGGCGCGCAGTGGCGTGCGATCAGGTACGGTGCACCCGATTCGCCGTGGCGCACGACGAACATGTCGGCATGCATCGCGCTCAGGTTGGCGATGGTGTCGAGCAGGCTCTCGCCCTTGGCGGTGGACGAGCGCGCGATGTCGAGGTTGATCACGTCGGCCGACAGGCGCTTGGCGGCGATCTCGAACGTGGTGCGCGTGCGCGTGCTGTTCTCGAAGAACAGATTGAACACGCTCTTGCCGCGCAGCAGCGGTACCTTCTTCACCTCGCGCTCGTTCACCGAGAGGAACGTGCCGGCGGTGTCGAGGATGTGCGTCAGCACCTCGCGCGGCAGGCCTTCGATCGACAGCAGATGGATCAGCTCGCCGTGGGCGTTGAGCTGCGGGTTGCGGCGCGACAGCATGCGTTGGGACCCGCCTTGCGTCAGTCTTGGTGCTCGAGCGAGAACACGAAGCGGCCGTCGGCGCCGCGCGCCAGCGTGAGGCGCTTCGCCGCGGGCAACACCACCTTGGCGGCGGCGAACGAGGCCTGGATCGGCAGCTCGCGCCCGCCGCGATCGACGAGCACCGCGAGGTCGACCGCGCGTGGGCGCCCGAAGTCGTACAGCTCGTTGATCACCGCGCGGATCGTGCGCCCGGTGAACAGCACGTCGTCGATCAGCAGGATGTGGGCGCCGTCGATCGCAAACGGCAGCCGCGTCACATCGCCACCGCCGGCCAGGCCGCGCGCGGAGTAGTCGTCGCGGTGCAGCGCGCTGGAGATCACGCCGCACGGCCCGGCGCGCTTCAGGTCGGCCTGCAGCCGCTCGGCCAGCCATGCGCCGCCGGACCAGATGCCGACGAGCGCGGTGTCGGCGTGCAGCAGACGGCGCACGCCGCCTCGCAGCTCGTCGTACAGGGCTTCGGCGTCGAGGCTGAGCGTGCTCACACTTGAGCCCTCAGGTATTGCTCGAGGATGAGCGCCGCAGCGGCCGCATCGACATCGCTTGCGTCCTGCGACATCGCTTCCACCGACGTATAACGTTCGTCGACCTCGTGCACCGGCAGCCGGAAACGGCCGTGCAGTTGCCGCGCAAAGGCCTTGGCGCGGCGCGTGTTGTCGTGCGGCGCGCCATCCGGATGCGTCGGCACCCCCACCACCAGTGCATCGGGCTGCCACTCGCGCACCAGACGACCAATCGCGGCGAAACGGGCGTCGCCCATGGCGGAGACGGTGGTGAGCGGCTGCGCCTGCTTCAACATCGTGTTCCCGATGGCCACGCCGACGCGGCGGGGAGAAAAATCGAAGGCCAGGAACGCTTGGGGTCTTCGCAGCGGCGCCGGCGCGCTCATGCTTGCAGCACGCGCGGCGCGAGACGCGCCGCCCATTCGCAGGCGCGCGCCCGCACGCAGGTGCGGTCGCACGTCCGGCTCAGCCTTGCAGGCCGCGCGGCGCGAGGACGCGCCGCCCATTCGCAGGCGCGCGCCCGCACGCAGGTGCGGTCGCACGTCCGGCTCATGCGTGCCCAGCCTCCTGGCTCAGCATGCGCGGATCGATGCCGAGCAGCGCCAGCGCCTTGTCATACCGCTGTTCGATCGGCGTGTCGAAGATGATCTCGGGCGACGCGTTGACCGTGAGCCAGCCGTTGCGGCCGATCTCTTCTTCGAGCTGCCCCGCGCCCCAGCCGCTGTAGCCCAGCGTCACCAGCACGCGGCGCGGTCCGGCGCCGTTGGACATGGCCTCGAGCACGTCCTTGCTGGTGGTCATCTCCAGGCCGCCGGGAATCGCCAGCGTCGACGTGTACGGGCTGTCTTCGCCGTGCAGGCGCTCGTGCAGCACGAACCCTCGTTCAGTCTGCACCGGGCCACCAAAGTACACCGGTTGCTCCGCGAGGTCCTTGCGATCGAGCGACAGCTCGACCTTCTCGAACAGGTTGCGCAGCTTGATGTCGATCGGCTTGTTGATCACCAGGCCGAGGGCGCCCTTCTCGGTGTGCTCGCACAGGTAGACCACGGTGCCGGCAAACGTATCGTCGGCCATGCCGGGCATGGCAATCAGGAACTGGTTCGTCAGATCGATACGACTCGTGGCCATGTCAGCGGCGCCCGGGCGCCCGAAGCCGCTGGCGCGCCCCCGCGGGGGGCGGCGAGCGCAGCAAGCATGGAGGCCCATTCATTGAATGCATTCTATGCCGCGAACACGGTTTGGCCTGCGGCAAAACCCGGCCTGCCACCTCGGCCGCGGGGCCGACGGCACACTCGGGCCTTTGCATCGCCTGCGATCCGCCATGCACGACAAGCCGCTCGCCGCCGCGCTGGTGTGGTTGCGGCGTGACCTTCGTGTGCACGACAACGCGGCGCTGCACCACGCGCTGCATGCCGCAAGGCGCGTCTGGTGTGCGTTCGTGTTCGATCGCACCATCCTCGACCCATTGCCGCGCGTCGACCGGCGCGTGCAGTTCATCCGCGACAGTGTGGCCGAGCTCGATGCGACGTTGCTGCGCACCGCGCAGCAAGCCGGCTCGCCCGGCACCCGGTTGCTGGTCCGCCATGGCGATGCGGCACGGGAGATCGTGAAGCTCGCCGACGCGCTCGGCGTGCAAGCCGTATTCGCGAGCCACGACGACGACCCCTACGCGCTGCAGCGCGACGGCCAGGTGCGCGGCGCGTTGGCCGAACGCGGCGTCGCGCTGCACACGAGCAAGGACCACGTGGTTTTCGAGCGCACTGACGTGCTGAACGCGGCACGCCTGCCCTACGTCGTGTTCACGCCGTACAAGAACGCGTGGCTGCGCCAACTCGACGAACGCGCGCTCGCCGAGCACCCGGTGACCGGGCTGGCGGCCGCGCTGGCCCCGGTACCCGACGCCATCGATGCCGCGCCGCCGACGCTCCAGGCGCTGGGATTCTTGCCAACCAATCTGCAACATCTGCGCCTGCCGACCGGGGAGTCCGGTGCCGAGACGATGTGGGCCGACTTCATCGAGCGCATCGACGACTACGCGCGGGCGCGCGATTATCCCGCGCTCAAGGGACCGAGTTATCTGGGCACGCACCTGCGCTTCGGCACGCTGTCGATCCGCCGCATGGTGCGCGCGGCCTGGCAGCGCACGCAGGTCGGATCGGTCGGCGCGCAGGCGTGGCTGTCCGAGCTGATCTGGCGCGAGTTCTTCCACCAGGTGCTGCACCACCACCCCCATGTGGTGGGACATGCATTCCGGCGCGAGTACGACGCCGTGCACTGGGAACACGGCAAGAAGGCCGACGCGCATTTCGCCGCCTGGTGCGAAGGCCGCACCGGCTACCCGCTGGTCGACGCCGCGATGCAGCAGATCAACAGCACCGGCTACATGCACAACCGGTTGCGCATGGTCACCGCCAGCTTTCTCACCAAACATCTCGGCATCGATTGGCGCCGTGGCGAGGCCTATTTCGCCGAGAAGCTCAACGACTTCGACCTCGCGTCCAACAACGGCGGCTGGCAGTGGGCAGCCTCCACCGGCTGCGATGCACAGCCGTACTTCCGCATCTTCAACCCGGTGACGCAGAGCCAGAAGTTCGATCCTCAGGGCGCGTTCATCCGGCGCTACCTGCCGGCGCTGAGCAAGCTGCCCGATGCGCTCCTCCACGCACCGTGGCGTGCCCGGCCGGTGGACCTGCAAGCGGCCGACCTTGTGCTGGGGCGCGACTACCCGCTGCCGATCGTGCAGCACGAGGCCGCGCGCACGGCGGCGCTGGCGCGCTACGCGGCGGTCAAGGCGCGAGGTTGATCCAGCGCGAGATCAGCGGACCGTGTTTGCCGGGCCACTGCTGCATGCCCTCGTCGCTCGCATCGAACACGCTGCGCAGGAACGCCAGCGTGAGGTCCTGTGTGGCGCTCTTGACCCGAGGGTTCAGCGTCAGGCCGCCGCTGGCGGGGCGATCGGTGAAGATGTTGTGCGAGCCGCCTTCGAACACCACCAGCGCCTTGACCTTGCTGCCGGCCGCATCGAACACCGCCAGCCGGTCGGCCGGCGGCGAGTAGTACCCGGGCACTCGAATCGTGTCTTCGGTGGCCGTGATGTGCAGGCTAGGCAGCGTGATCGCGCCGAGGATCTTGTTGAGTTCGGGCTCGCCGTAGAACGGCGGCGCCGACAGCAGCAGCGCGGCACGGATGCGCGGCTCGCGGAACTGCACGCTGAAGCCGTTGCGCTGCAGCGTGGCACCCGCAGCCAGCATCACAGTGTTGGCGCCGTACGAGTGGCCGGCGGCGGCGATGCGCGCACGGTCGATGCGGGCGCCGTATTGGCTGCGCTCGAGCAACTCGTCGAGCGCGAAACTCAGGTCGCGCACGCGGTGAATCGCTTCGGTTTCGCTGGCCGCGCTCCACAGCCGGCCGATGATCCCGAACGGATTGCCGAACCACACCTTGCGGTCGCTGCCCACGTGCTGCAGATGAAGGCTGGCGATCCCATGCGCGGCAAAGTGTTTGCCGAGGTAGCTGTAACCGGTGCGCGAGCTGCCGATGCCGTGCGAGAAGACCACCAGCGGCACTTGCGCGTCAGGCGCCACCTGCGTCGGCCAGTACAGGCGCACCGGCACCTCGCGCTTGCGCGCGGCGTCGACCCAGTCGAGGTCGGTGACCCGGGGCTCGAGCTCGGGCTCCGACTTCGCAACAAGTGCAGCTTGGGTTGCTGCAGCCAGGACCGGCACCACGGTCTGGCGCGGCGTCCCGGCGGTCGGCGCCACGACGTCATCGGCGTGCGCCGGCGTGAGCGCCAGCGCCCACAGGCACCACGCAACACACACTCCCGTGACCCGCGGCCCACGCCGCGGGTGATTCTTTTGATCCATGTCCAACTCAATGACGGTCGGCGGGTGCGACCAGTGTGCCCGCGGCGCCAGCGCTTCGATGGCGCCCCAACCCCCGCAACCAGGTGACGAAGTCGTCAACGTAGGTAAACACCACCGGGATGACGAGCAGGCTCAAGAACGTGGACGTGATCAGGCCACCGATCACGACGATGGCCATCGGCGCGCGAAAGCTCGGGTCGGTGCCGAAGCCGATGGCGATCGGCAACATGCCGGCGCCCATGGCGATGGTGGTCATCACGATGGGGCGCGCGCGCTTGCTGCAGGCGTCCAGCAGCGCGTCCCAGCGGTTCAGCCCGTGGTCGCGGCGCGCCATCACGACGTAATCGACCAGCAGGATCGAGTTCTTGGTGGCGATGCCCATCAGCATCACCATGCCGATCATCGACGGCATCGACAGATCGGTGTTCGACACGAACAGCGCCAGGATCGCGCCCGGAATCGACAGCACCAGCGCGGCCAGGATGGTCACCGGCTGGATGAAGGCGTGGAACAACAGCACGAGCACGATGTAGATGCAGGCCACCCCGGTCAGCATGGCGAGCACGAAACTCTGCGCCAATTCCACCATCGCCTCGGCATCGCCGACAGTGGTCTTGATCACGCCGGCCGGCAGATCGGCCAGGCTCGGCAGCGCATCGGACATCTCCTGCACCTTGCCGAGCGGCACGCCATTGAGCTCGATCTCGAAGTTGATGTTGCGCAGACGGTCGTAGCGGTCGATCTGCGCCGGGCCGCTGTCGATCGACAGCGTCGCCACGTTGCCCAGCGGCACCGTGCCGCGCATACCCGGCACGCCGAGTCGCTCGATCAATGCCAGATCCTCGCGCGCGGCATCGGGCAGGCGCACCACCACCGGCACTTGGCGCTGCGCGAGATTGAGCTTGGCCAGCGCCTGGTCGTAGTCGCCGGCGGTGGCGATGCGCAAGGTGTCGGCGATCGCCGCAGCGGTCACGCCCAGGTCAGCGGCGCGCGCGGCGTCGGGACGCACCACCAGCTCGGGCCGCTGCAGGCTCGAGGTCGACGTGACGGCGCCGATGCCGGGCAGCGTGCGCAACTCCTGCTCGACCCGCCGCGCGTGCGCGGACAGCAGGTCGCCGTCTTCGCCGGCCAGCACCAGGATGTACTTTTCCGATGAGCCGCCAAAGCCGACGTTGATGCGCGCGCCCGGCACCACCTCAAGCAAGCGCCGCAGTTCTCCCTCGATCGCCTGCTTGCTGATGCCGCTGCGATCGCTGCGCGGCGTCAGGTTGATGGTCAACGTGGCCTTGCGCGGATCGGCGGCCGACATCTGCGACGTGAACGGATCGGCCCCGGCGCGCCCCGCCCCCACCGCGGTGTAGACACGCGTCACGTGCGGATGGCCCTGCACGATCGTGCGCACCCGCTCGGCGATCTCGAGGGTCTGCGCGAACGTGCTTCCCGGCGGCAGATTGATGATCACCTGCGTCTGCGACAGGTCGTCGGGCGGGATGAAGCCGCCGGCGATCTTCCCGGTGAACAGCGGCGTGCACGACCCGATAGAGAACAGCGCGGTCAACGCCAGCGTCTTCAGCCGGTGCCTCAGGCACCAGGCCGCGACCTTGAGGTACCACCGCATCCAGCCGGGCTCCTTCAGCGGCCGGGCCAGCGGCTTGAGCAGATAGGCCGCCATCATCGGCGTCAGCATGCGCGCGACCACCAGCGAGAACCACACCGCGATTGCCGCGGTCCAGCCAAACTGCACGAAGAAGCGCCCAGGCACACCGCTCATGAACGCGGTCGGCAGGAACACCGCGATTAGCGTGAACGTGGTGGCGATCACCGCCAGGCCGATCTCGTCGGCCGCCTCCATCGCCGCCTGGTACGGCGTCTTGCCGGCCGACAGGTGGCGCATGATGTTCTCGATCTCGACGATCGCGTCGTCGACCAGGATGCCCACCACCAGCGACAGCGACAGCAGCGTCACCACGTTGATCGTGAAGCCGAACAGGTGCATCGCGAAGAACGTGGGGATGATCGACAGCGGCAGCGCCACTGCCGAGATCAGCGTGGCGCGCCAGTTGCGCAGGAATGCCCACACCACGATCACCGCGAGAATCGCGCCTTCGACCAGCAGCGCCATCGAGCCTTCGTAGTTCTCGACCACCGGGTCGACGAAGTTGAAGGCCTCGGTCACCACCACGTCGGGGTGTTCGGTGCGCAGCTTGGCGATCGCGGCGCGCACGCCGTCCTGCACCTCCACCTCGCCGGCGCCGCGCGAGCGTGCGACCTCGAATGCCACCACCGCCTTGCCGTCGAGCAGCGCGGCGGCGCGCTGCTCAGCGACCGTATCCATCACCCGCGCCAGTTGGTCCAGGCGCACGCGCCGCTCGCCCGCCGGCGACGCCCATGCGATCTCCATGGCGGCGAGTTCCTGCGCGGAGCGCACCGTGGCGATCGTGCGCACCGACTGCTCGGCGCCGCCCACGTCGGTACGGCCGCCCGAAGCCTCCTGCTGCACCTGGCGCAGCTGGCGCGAGATGTCGGCGGCGGTGGCACCGAGCGCCTGCAGCCTGGCCGGATCGAGCTCGACGCGGATCTCGCGCGTCACGCCGCCCACGCGGGTGACGCCGCCGACCCCGCGCACCGCGAGCACCGCCTTGGTGACCTGGTTGTCGATGAACCACGACAGGGCCTCGTCGTCCATGCGCGACGAGGCCACGGTGTAGGCCAGGATCGGCATCGCCGCCAGGTCCAGCTTGGTGATGACGGGGTCGCGCAGGTCGGCCGGCAGATCCGAGCGCACGCGCTGCACCGCGTCGCGCACCTCGTCGAGCGCCTCCTGGATCGGCTTTTCGAGCCGGAACTCGGCGGTGATGGTCGCCGAGCCGTCCTGCACCTTGGTGTACTGGTGCTTCAGGCCCTGGATCGACGCGATCGAGTTCTCGATGCGGCGCGCGACTTCGGTTTCCATCTGTGCCGGCGCGGCACCCGGCAGCGACGCGCTGACAATCACATTGGGCAGCTCCACGTCGGGAAACTGCTGGATCTTCATCGCGCGAAAGCTCATCAGTCCAACCGCGGTGAGCATGATGAACAGCAACACCGCCGGGATCGGGTTGCGGATCGACGCGGCGGAGACGTTGAACTGCATGTCAGTGGTGTCCGGCCGCCAGGAGCCGGGTACCCCGGTCGAAGGGCAGCAGGCGAAGCGGGTGCGGGTGTCGACGCATGTCAGCGTTTCGCTGCGGCGGTGGGCGTGACCGCCGCCGCGGAGCCCGACTCGACCACGCGCACGGTGTCGCCATCGCTCAAGAACCCGCCGCCCGCCGCCACCACGCGCGACTGCGGGTCCAGCCCCGACACGACCTCGACGCGATCGCCGATGCGCCGGCCGACCGCGACCTTGGTCATCACGACTTTCGACTGGGCATCGACGCGCAGCACGTAGCTGAATCCATCGCGCAACACCACAGCGCTTTGCGGCAGCGTGAGCGCCTTTGCAGGGCCGAGATCGAACTCGCCGCGCGCGAACATGCCGGCACGCGCATCGCCCGGCGCCGGCAGGTCGACGTACACCACACCATTGCGCGTGGCGGCGTCGACCGCCGGTGCGATCACGCGCACCCTACCCTGGATCGTGCGCCCGCCAGCCGCCGTGACATGAGCCACTGCGCCCGGCTTGATGCGCGCCAGGTCGGCTGCCTGCACCTCGGCGCGCCACTCGAGCCGACCGCCGCGGATCAGCCGAAAGAGCTCCTGGCCCGGCTGCACCACCGCACCGACCGTGGCCAGGCGCGCCGAGATCACGCCGTGGTCGGGCGCCAGCACGCGGGTTTGCGACAGCCTCAGCTGGTCGGCCGCCAGCCGTGCCTTGAGCGCCTCGACCCGGGCGAGCGCTGTCTTTTCGGCGGTGAGCCACTGCTGGATCTGCTGCGCGCTGATCACGCCGGTCGGCCCGAGTTCGCGCGCCCGGTCGCCGTTGGCCTTTGCCTCCTCCGCCGCGGCCCGCGCCTCTGCCAGAGAGGCCTGCGCCTGCGCCAGTTCGGCAGCGAGGGTTTCGGTGTTCAGCCGCGCCAGCAGCTGGCCCTTGCGGACGTTGTCGCCAACGTTGACCAAGACCTCGGTCAAGCGCAGCCCCACCGCCTCGGCGCCAACCACCGCCTCTTGCCAGGCGGCGATGTTGCCGTTGGCCACCAGGCGTTGCGGCCATTCGCCGCTCTGTGGCGCCACCAGGCTCACGGTGAGCGCAGGCTTGGCGGCCGGCGCACTGGCCGGCTGTCCGTGGGCCTGCAGCAGGACCACGCACAGGCTGATGATGGTGGCGGCACGGCGGTGCCGGCCCCAAGGACGGATTGAACGGGTCATCGGCTGGTGTGAATGTGACGCGGACGCTTTCAGACAACGGCAGCGTCGGGCGCACAGCGCGCCGCGGGCGCAATGGTAGCGACTGGTCCGGCCCGCGCAAGAAACGATCGACGGCGTCAGAACAGCTCGATGTCGCCCGCTTTTTGCAGATCGGTCAGCTCGCCGCGCGCCACCAGGTCGGCGTGTTCGGCCACCTGGTTGCGGCCGTGCGACTTGGCCCAGTACACCGCCTTGTCGGCACGCTCGAAGGCGGTGTTCGGGTTGTCGTCGGGGCGCACGTCGGTGAATCCGATCGACACCGTGATGCGGCCCACCTGGGGAAACGGATAGGCGGCGGTTGCCGCGCGCAATCGCTCGAACGCCTGCATCGCATGCGCGTCGCTGCCGCAGCGCAGCAACACGACGAACTCCTCACCGCCGAAGCGGTACAGCCGATCGTGGAAACGAAAGCTTGCGCGCATCAAGCGCGATAACAGCAGCAGCACCTCGTCGCCGATCAGGTGGCCATGGCGGTCGTTGACCTGCTTGAAATGGTCGATGTCGATCACACCCAGATAGGGCTTGAGATCGAAGCGCGGCTCGCGCCGCGCTTGTGCCGGCGACTGGCTCGGGCTGTGCACCGCGCAGGCCTTGTAGAAGGCATCGTCGAAGGTCTTGCGGTTGAGCAAGCCCGTGAGCATGTCGCGCTCGCTGTAATCGAGCAGGCCCTGCACGTTGCGGTACACGCGCAGCATGCTGCTCACGGTGCGCAGTTGCTCTGCGTCCAGCGGGATGCGGCTTTCGACTTCGAGCACTCCAACTGCGTCGCGGTCGGTCAGCAGGGGAAAGCAGGTGACGTGCGTGGCACCGGCCACCTCCACCGGCTCCTGTGTGCGCAGGCACTCCGCGCGTGCAGGATGGGCCGTGAGCCTGGGCAGCACGTCAATCTCGGCCCACAACGAGTCGGAGCTGGCGGCCACGTCGCCCGCCGCCAGACGCGCGCGCATCAGCCAACGTTGCTGCGGCTCCTCGCCGACGGTATGGCACACCGTCACAGAAAGCGGCTGCAGCAGGTCGCGCAGCACCGCCACCAGCGTGGTGTCGAGCACATCGCGGTCGCGAAAACCGGTCAGCTCGGCAAGGTGGTCGACGACGTGCGGCATGCCGGCTATTGTCGCCTGCGCCCAGCCGCGCAGTCCGCGCCGGGCTCAGTCGTTGAGCGCCGTGGCCTTCGCATAGCGGGCCACCAGAGACAGCAGGTCCTCTTCCGCGTACGGCTTGCCGAGGTAGTGATCGACGCCGAGCTCGGCCGCGTAGTCTTTGTGCTTCTGCGCGATTCGCGACGTGATCATGATCACCGGCAGATCGGCGAGCTTCGGGTCAGCGCGCAGGTTGCGCACCAGGTCGAAGCCATCCATGCGGGGCATCTCGATGTCCGAAAGCAGCACAGCCGGTCGCTCCTCGCCGAGCTTCTCCAGCCCCTCGAGGCCATCCTTGGCCAGCATCACGCGGTAACCCTCGCGCTGCAACAGGCGTTGCGTCACGCGCCGCACCGTCAGCGAATCGTCGACCACCAACACCAGCGGCGGCAGCGCCTCGACCGGCTCGGTCCTCTCGACCACCGCCAGGTCCGGCGTGACCATCGCGGCGCGCGTCATCGCCCACGCCGACTCGCCGTACAGGGTGGCCAGCGCCACCGGGTTGTAGATCAGCGCGGGCTCGCCGGACGGCAGCAGCGTCATGCCAGCCAGGCCGGGCAGGCGCACCAGCTGCGGTCCGAGGTTCTTGACCACCACTTCCTGGTTGCCCAACACTTCGTCCACGTGCAGCGCGATGCGCTGGGCAGCCGAGCGGATGATCACCACCGGCTGCGCGCGCGTCGCGGGCGCGCCGCGCGGGCTGGCCTGCAGCAGTGCACCGAGCCAGAAGAACGGCAGACTGCGGTCATCGATGCGGAACGCGCTGGTCGCATATGCGGTTTCGAGTTCGGTCTGCGGCGAGCGCTTGACAATCTCCACCAGCGTCGACGGCACCGCCACCTTCAGCTCGCCGCAGCGCAGCATCACGACCTGCGTGACCGCCGTGGTCAGCGGCAGCACCAAGCGGAAGCTGGTGCCGCGACCGGCAGCCGTGGCGGTCTCGATGCGGCCGCCCATCGCGTTGACGTCGGCGCGCACCACGTCCATGCCGACACCGCGGCCTGCGAGGCCAGTCACCGCATCGGCCGTCGAGAAGCCCGGCGTGAAGATCAAGTTGGCGAGGTCGGCGTCGCTCGGGCTTGCGTCGGCCGCGATCAGCCCCATGGCCCGGCCCTTGTCGCGAATGCGCGGCAGGTTCAGTCCGGCGCCGTCGTCACGGAACTCCACCGAGACTTCATTGCCTTCCTGGGTCACCGTGATGACGATCGACCCGGTCGGGTCTTTGCTCGCGGCCGCCCGCGCAGCGGGCGACTCGATGCCGTGCGTGACGCTGTTGCGCAGCAGGTGCTCGAAGGCACCGGTCATCCGGTCGAGCACGCCGCGGTCGATTTCGATCGCGCCACCGACGATGTCCAGGCGCACCTGCTTTGCGGTTTCTTTCGCGGCCTGCCGCACCAGGCGGTACAGGCGCTCCGACATGCCTTCGAACTCCACCATCCGCGTGCGCAGCAGGTCGTCCTGCAGGTCGCGCGTCAGGCGGGCCTGTGCGGCGAGTTCGTCTTCGGTCGACTGCAGCGTTCGCTGCAGCGCGCGCTGCACCGTGGCCACGTCGTTGACCGACTCGGCCATCATGCGGGTGAGTTCCTGGAACCGCGTGAAGCGGTCCATCTCCAGCGGGTCGAACGACTGCGAGGTGGCCTTGGCGGCCTCCATGCGCGAGGTGATCTGCGTCTCGGCCTGCAGTTCGATGTCGCGCAGTTGCCGACGCAGGCGCTCAAGGTTTTCGGTCAGGTCGCCGAGCGAGGTCTTGAGCTGGGCCACATCGGCCTCGATGCGCGAGCGTGTGATCGACACCTCGCCCGCATGGCTGACCAATCGGTCGAGCAGTTGCGAGCGCACGCGCACGGCCGATTGGCTGGAACCCGCCGCACCTGCCGGCTCGGCCGAGGTGGACGATGCCGCTTCGCCGGACGCGCTGAAGCGAGACCAATCGATGGCCGACGCCGCGGCGGCGACCGCCTGCGCAACAGGCTCCGGTTGTGCAACCGGCAGCGCCTCCGGCACAGGCCGTTCGGCAAGCGGCGTCGGCACGATCGGCTCGGCCGCCGGCTCGACCCTCGACACCAGCGGCACCGCGACGAAAGGCGCCAGCGGTTCGGCCGGCGCCGCTGCCACAGGCGTCGGCACAACCACCTCGGGGGCCAACGGCATCCGCTCAGAGTGATCGACTTCCCCACGCCGCAGCATCTCGAAGCGCGTCTCGATTGCATCGACACGACCGACCAGGCGCTCGACATCATCGGCATTGGCATGGCCGCGGCCGATGAGGTGCTCGATCGCGGTCTCGAGGCGGTGCGCCATCTCGCCCAGACGCATCGCGCCGGCAAGGCGGGCGCCGCCTTTGAGCGTGTGCAGCGTGCGCATGCATGCCGACGCAGCCGTCGCCTCGGTGGGCCGGCGCATCCATTCGCGCATGCGCGCTTGCAGCTCGGGAATCAGCTCCTGGCCTTCTTCCTCGAAGATCGGGAACAGTTCGGCGTCGACCGCATCGACCGCATCGATGTCATCCTCGTCGTCGAGCGCATCGGGGCGTGCAGAGACCGGCAACTCGGCGGCCAGGCGTGCCGCCGGGACCTCGCCCGCGTCAGCCAGGGAACGCAGCTCGGTGTGACCGAACTCCGTGAAGTGCGGCTTGGCCGCGATCGGCACGAAGTCCGAAGCCGGCTTGTGCACCGGCGCTTGCACGTGCTGCGGTGCCGGTTCGGGCACCGCGCTCGGCGCTGCCGAAACCATGTGCTCGTGCTCGAACAGGAAGCGCAACAGATCCGGATCGGGACTCTTGAGGAAACCGGCGGCGAATTGGTGCAGGAGGCGCCGGATCTCCTCGGCAGCCGCGGCGAAGAGCTGCGCTTCCTCGGCCACGCCGTGTCCGCGCGCCTGCGTGCGCAGCAACGCGCGCTCGAGCGCACGCGCGAGGTTCGACAGATCGGTGTAGCCCACGGTCGCGCAGTTGCCGGCCAGTGAATGCGCATGTGCGATCGTGCTCTCGGCGACCGGCCGATGCAGTTCATGCGACCACTCCGCAAGCTCGGTTGCGAGGCGGCGAGACTGTTCGTCGGCTTCGTTCAGGAAGATGTTGAACAGCGGGATCTGGATGCGCAGCGGCCCGATGACCTTGACTTGTTCGGTATCGGTGGTGGCCGACACGCCAGCCTGCATCGAGGGCGTCGCATCGGTGTCGGACAGGTCGAGCGACACGCCGGTCGAGACGATCGGCGGCACGTCCTCGAGTCGTCCGGTCTCCGAATCGATGAACGGCCCGAGTGCGGCTGGCATCGTCTCCAGACCGTCGGGCCGCGTTTCGGGCGCCACCGACACATCGCGCGGCAGCAGCGGCTCGGCTTCCACTTCAGGCAACTCGAGCTCGATCAGGTCGATCGGCTCGTTCGGGGGCGGCACGGCCACCGGCGGCGCAGGCGCAAAGGTCTGAGTCGGCAGCTCCGAAAGCGACAGCACCTCAGTGGGCGTATCGGTGACGACCGGCAACTCGATAGCGGGCGGCTCGGCTCCGAAGTCCAGATCGATTGTCACATCGGGCACGGCCAACACCGGCACCACCTCGACCGGCGGCGTGTCGGGCGCGCTCGGCACTGCCGGCACTGCCTGCACCGTCGGCGCCGCCGGTGCGGGCACCGGTGCCGCTGCGGGCAACGTGCCCGACCCGCTCGCGGCGTCATCGGTGAGCGGGATGCGGCGGCGCTCGTTGCGCATCGCATCGGCGGCACGACCGACCACGCGGTGGTTGAATCCATCGGTCTGGCCGCTCGCCACGCCCTCAATCCAGCGACCGAGGTAGTCGAGCGCCTCGCCACTGAATTCGAGCAGGTCGGTATCGGCGGCGCCGCCATCGGCCAAGCGCGCGTTGTACAACTGCTCGCAACCCCAGGCAGCTTCGCCGAAGTCCTTCAACCCGACCATGCGCGAGCTGCCCTTCAGCGTGTGGAAAGCTCGGCGCACCGACGTCATCTCGCCCAGATCGTTCGGTGTCTTGGCCAGCTGACCCAGGGCCTGGCGGGCCGTCTGCATCACCTCGCGCGCTTCCTCCAGGAAGATTTCGCGCATCTCGGTGTCATCTTCGAGGCCGGTCTGACCGGGCGGCACCGGCGGCGCGGCCACTGCCGGGGGCGTCAGCGGCTTCAGCGGCGCCGGCTTGCTGGCCTGCGCATCGACGTGCGGCTTGACCAGCTCGGTCATCACCTTGGCCGCCTGGGCCAGTGCTTCCTTGCGCTCGGCGCCAGACTCCGCGCTGCTCAGCGCACGCTGCGCCTTGTCTGCCGCGGTGGCGATGCTGCGCTGGTCGGCGGCCTCAGCCTGGCGTGCAAGCTTCTCGAGGTCGCGTGCGACGTCGCCCGCGTCGGCTTCTGAGGCCGCCGCCGACTTGGCGATCTCGCCAGCCTTTTCGACCAGCTCGCGCTCGAACGCCGGCACGCCATCCAAGGCGCCGAACACCGAAGGACGATGCGCGCGATCCATCACCGAAACCAGCTGGCCGCTGGCCGCGTCGAAGCGGAACAGCGATTTGGCCATCTGCGGCTGCACGCTGAGCATGTCGATCAAGAAGCTCAGTGCGCCGAGGTTGTCCGCCAGGCGGTCGAATGCGCTCGACTGTGGATTGGCGGCGTCGGCGGCGATCAGCGTGTCGACGTCATCGCGCATGCGTACCACAGCATGCGATGCGTGGTCCTGGCCCAGCACCGACAGCACGCCGCGCATCGACGACAGTTGCGCGGGCACGGGGATCAGCACCTCGCGCTGGGCCGGGTTGCGGAAGAACTGATCGATGTGCTTTTCGATCTCGGACAACGAGGCGCGCAGTTCCTGCACCACGCTGCCCATCGTCTGGCGATCGGACACCCGGCGGTAGAGGTCCTCCATCCAGACTTCGAGGGCACCCGGCGAGTGGCCCTGGCGCACGCCATCGACGCGCTGCGCCAAGCGCAACACGCGGCCCGACAGCTCGGGATGGTCGAGGTCCTGGTCCTCCAGCGACGCATCGACATACAAGAGGCTGGTGGCCACCTCCATCGCATGCTCGGGCGAGACCGTGCCGCCGTGGTGCACGGTATGCGCGGCCGACTGCAGCAGTGACTTGGCGAGCGACTCGCCTTCGGGATAGAGCTTTTGCAGCGACTCGCCAACCAGCGCGAACTGCTCGGCCAGCCCCGGCAGGCGCTGCAAGTCACCGCCAGCCACCGCCGACCAGACATCCTTGGCTGCGGCCACACGCTTGCGCGCCTGGGCCAGCGTCGCCGGATCGAAGCGACCGAGGCGAGCGCTGTCATAGTCGATCGCCGACGCGTTGCGCAGGTCGAACGCCTTGCGCACCGCGGCCAGCCGCGGGCCCGCGCTCTCGCGCTCACCCGGCACCGCCTGAGAACAGAAGAAAAGCAGGTCCTGCGCCAGACGATCCGACGCATCGGCACTTTCACCGGCGCGCAATTGCGCGAGCAGCCGCGACGCGAGGCGCTTGCCGTAGACATCCAGCTTCAACAGGCCACTGGCTTGCGCCTCGTACACCGCGGACGCCAACTGCCACAGCGTGGCCAGGCGGTCCTTGCTACCGGCCGCGAGCGCGGCCAGCAGATCACTCATGCGCTGTGCGGCGCCGGCATCGCGGCCACGCATCAAAGCCAGAGTTTCCGATTCGAGCTGCGACTGGGTGTCGGCGTCGGCACGCCGGGGGGTCGGCGCATCGGGTGCCTTGATTGGCCGCCACTGCCAATCGCGATTCCACAGGTCAGCCGGGTGCACGCGGCCGGCACCGGCGAGCTCCTGCAGCGCCTTGTATTGCGGGAACATCGCCGCCGGCGAGATGAGCTTGCCGGCCAGCAGCCGGGCCAGGTAGTCGAGCAGCGCGAACGAGCCGCGCTCAATGGTGTCCGCCGCCTGCGCCGTCATGCCGCGCGGCTTGGCCGCGAGCTTGGCGACAGCCGCTTCGGAGGCACGCAGCATCAGCGCCGCGGTGGGCATTCCCACCAGCTCGAGCGCGCCGGCGCCCTGGTGCATCTGCGAACGGGCATGGCGCAGGATCGCCGGGTCGACCGTGTCGACATCGGAGCCGCCCAGGGCGTCGGCCTCCTTCAGGTAGCGACGCAGCGACTTGTGCGCGGCCTCCAGCGTACGACGCAGCTCGTCGTGCACCCAGGCCAGGGCGCTCAGGTCGTGGGTCACCTCGTTGTCGCGTGCAACGGACATGTGCGATCCACCCGGAGTTGATTCGATGCGTTCGGTCAGCTGACCTTGAATCGCGCCACTGATTGCTTGAGCTCTTCGGCGCTGCGCGACAGCTCGCGCACCATTTGCGCCGTCGAGCGCGTGCCTTCTCCGGTCTGCTCGGTCACCGCGAAGATGTGCTGGATGTTCGACGCCACCACATTGGCGGACTGCGCTTCGCTCGACGCCTGCGTCGAGATGTTCTGGATCAGCTCGGCCAGTTGGCGCGTGACTCGGTCGATGTCCGCCAGCGCGCTACCGGCTGCGTCGGACAGTCGCGCGCCGTCGACCACACCCTGCGTCGACCGTTCCATGGCCGCCACCGCATCCTGGGTGTCGGTCTGAATCGTCTTGACCAGCGCCGCGATCTGGCGCGTGGCGTCGCCGGAGCGTTCGGCGAGTCGCTGCACTTCTTCGGCAACCACCGAGAAGCCGCGACCCGCTTCGCCGGCCGACGCCGCCTGGATGGCGGCGTTCAGCGCGAGCACGTTGGTCTGCTCGGTAATGTCCGAGATCAGCTCCGTGATTTCACCGATCTCCTGCGATGACTCGCCGAGCCGCTTGATCCGCTTGGAAGTTTCCTGAATCTGGTCTCGGATGGAGTTCATGCCGCCGATCGTGTTCTGCACCGCCGACAGGCCCGATTCGGCGGCTTGAAGCGACTTGCGCGCCACCTGTGCGGTTTCCTGGGCCTGCGTCGACACCTGGTTGATTCGGTTCGCCATCTGCAGCACCGATTCACCGGTGTCGCGAATCTCGCGCAGCTGCTCGGTCGAAGCGGCCAGCAGTTCGGTCGACGTGGCTTCCACCTGCTGCGTCGTCTCGGTCACGCGCGCTGCCGTGCCTTGCACCTGCGCCACCAGCGATCGCAGCTCTTCCACGGTGTAGTTCACTGAGTCGGCGATGGCACCGGTGATGTCCTCCGTCACCGTGGCTTGCTGCGTCAGGTCACCTTCAGCGACCGACTGCAGCTCGTTCATCAATCGCAAAATTGCCGCCTGGTTGGCGTCGTTGACGCGCTTGGCTTCCTGCTCCTGACGCTCGGCTTCCTGGCGCTGCGCCTCGGCGGTCTGGGCACGTTGCGCTTGGTCATGCACGAACAGGCGCAGGAAACCGATACCGCCCACCACCATGGCTAGCACCGACAGCAGCATCACCGTCAAGTGGCTGATGCGGATGCCGGTTTCTTTGCCCAGCTGTTCCTGCAGTGTCTCCAGGCCCTTGCGCAGCGGCTCGGAGTCGTTCAGCACGCCGGCTTGCGCCTCACGCGCGGTGACAAGGCCCTGCAGATTGCCCAGGATCGAGCTTGCCTGCGAGCGCGTCTCGTCGTATTGCTTGATCAACTGGCGCAGCCGTTCCTTCGTCTGTGCATCCTTCGTACCGGGCAGGCGCAGCTCGGGATTGCCGTTGTTCAGGCCTTCGGCGATCTCGCGAAAAGAGTTCAAGTCCTTGCCGAGCAGGAACACGGCCTCGGGGCTGACACCCTCGACGGTCAGGAACTCGTTGGCGGACTTGCCGATGCGCTGCGTCAGCATCACGAGCTGGCCGACGGCGGCGAGCTCGGCCGGCGTGGCTTCCTGCTGCAGCTTGAGCGACGACACCGTCTCCGCCGTTTCCAGCAGATCGGCCGATTGGCGGTTGATCGTGCGCAGCGCCTGACCCACCTGGGTCAGAGTCTTCTGCTGGCTCAACACGTGATTGGCGTTGCGCTCGGCGCGATCGACCAGCGGCAGCAGCGGCTCGATCGTGTCTTGTACGTTGGCAGGGGCAGCAGCAAGTTCTCCTTCGCCATTGCGCAGGCCGCGCACGTTGGCGGCCAACACGGTGGACGCGTCGCGCACTTCCGGGAACGCCTGCGCGCTACCGACGAAGGCCTGCGTTACCGACTTGGCGAGGCGCTGCGACTGCATCAGCGCCTGGCCAACGGCCGCCACCTGGCTCGCGCCGCGGCTGGCCGCGCTCAGCGCCAGCACCGTGCCGAGCACCAGGCCGAGCAAGCCCATCAACACCACGCCGCCGAGGATGCGCTGCTGTTCCGGCACGGTCTTGGTGCCGATGATCGGCAACGCCGCCGCAACCAAGGGCGACGCGACGCTCTGCGGCCGAGACTCGTTGAAGTCCGCGGCCAGCTCCGACGGCGCGGCCTCGGAGATGATGGACGTGCTGATCTGTTTCGTCGGCGAGGCGTGCATGTCGAGCGTCACCGTGCTCGCGCCCGCGTGGTTGCGCTCAGCGCCCTGCGGCACCACCATCTCGTCGAACGGGGACAACTCGGCTGTGGCGCCGCCGCCGTTGCGGCTCTTCGCCTTGAATCGTTCCATGAAGCCCATACGAGTCCTCTTGTCGGTCCTGCGCCTAGATGTCGGTCGCTGTTCTTCGGGTCTCACGTGCCGCGGTCTAGGCGGCGATCGCGAGGAACTGCATGTCGGCCGCCAGCGCGGCCAGCTTGATTTCCTGCCAGGGGCGTCCTGCTTTGTCGAGCCAGCGGACGCCTGCGAATCCGGGGCGTTGCGACGTCTCGTCAGCGCGCTCGGCCAGATCGTTCTGGTGCCGCAGACCGGCCAGCCGATCCACCAGCAACGCACTGTTGACACCGAGCGACGGATTCAGCGCCACTAGGCGCGCGCCCTCGGCGCCGTGCTCATGGGCTCCGCGGGCACGCAACCCGAGGAAGACCGCCAGGTCGACCACGCCGTGCAACCCGCCGCGCAGGTTGGCCACACCGGCGAACCACGATCGCGTATGCGGCACCGGCAGAATGCGCCCGGCATTGAAGATCTCGCCAGCCTGCTCCAGCGGCAGCAACAGGCCATGGCCCGCGCACTCGACCGCGAGCCAGGCATGCGCCGCCGGCTCGTTGCGCGCCACCTGCATGCGCGCGGCGAGGCGCGTTTGCAGCTCGCGCAGGGCTTCTTTGTTGGCCATGGAAGAGCGCCGCTTTCAGTGCCGGGCTGTCAGTCGAAGGCTTTGATCTTGGCGATCAGTTCGTCGGCCACGACCGGCTTGACCACGTAGTCGCGCGCGCCCTGGCGCATGCCCCACACGCGGTCGGTCTCCTGATTCTTGCTGGTGCACATGATCACCGGCACATCGGCGAACTGTGGATCGCGCGTGATCGCGCGCGTCAGCTGGAAGCCGTTCTGGCCCGGCATCACCACGTCCATCAGAATCAGGTCGGGCTTGTCCTCAGCCAAGCGGCGCATCGCTTCTTCGCCGTTCTCGGCCGTGCGCACGGCGTAGCCGCGCTTGGACAACATGTCGGACAGGTGGTGCAACTCCGTCTTGGAGTCGTCCACCAGCAGAACCTTCTTGATCGTCATTTCAGAGACCTCCTGCAGACCACACACGCGGCCGGCACTTCACGCTTGCTGCACACCTTTTTCAGCGTAACGGCTGAATTGCTCCACGGCGCGAAGAAGCTGCTCCTTCGTGAAAGGTTTTGTCAGGTATTCCTCGGAACCGACCATCCGCCCCCGAGCCTTGTCGAACAGCCCATCCTTGGACGACAACATGATCACGGGCACGTGTGCGAAGCGCGGGTTGCGCTTGATGATGGCGCAGGTCTGGTAGCCATCCAAGCGCGGCATCAAAATGTCGCAAAAGATCAGCTGGGGGTCGTGGTCGTTGACCTTGGCCAAGGCGTCGAAGCCGTCTTCAGCCAGGACCACCTCGTAGCCACCCTGCCGCAGAAAAATCTCCGCGCTGCGGCGAATGGTGTTGCTGTCATCGATGACCAGCACCTTGGCTGCAGAGGGCGCCCCCTCGGACACAACGTTATCCACGAATGGCACTCCTCTTGGGTGGCATAAGGTGCTCACCGGCAGCCGGCGCCTGCTCGCCGGCCGCTCAGACCTGCACCATCTCGAAATCTTCTTTGCGGGCGCCGCATTCGGGGCATGTCCAGTTCATGGGCACATCGCTCCATGCGGTCCCCGGTGGCAGGCCGTGCTCCGGATCGCCCGCGGCCTCGTCATAGATCCAGCCGCATATCAGGCACATCCAGGTGCGCGGTTCACTCACGTGCGAGGGCATCGGTCACTACAATGAGGAACCATTGTATCCACGCGTTTTGGGCAAAAGCCGAAGCCGCGTAGGCACCTACGCAACATTCTTCACAATCCTCTAGAGGTCGGTCGCAGCGTCGACCGGGCCGCTGCAAGAGGTCACATCATCGCTTCATGAGTTCCGATCTGCCTCCCGGCAGCACCCCATCCGACGCCGCCACCGAAAGCCCGCAAGAGGGCGGTGCGCCGAGCTGCGTGATGAGCTTCAATGCCGGCGATCCGAGCGGCGCCGGCGGCATTGCGGGCGATGTGGCTACGCTGTCGGCGATGGGCGCACACGCGCTGCCAGTGACCACCGCGCTGCTGATGCGCGACAGCGCCGAGGTGTTCGACCAGCATGCGATCGAGGCCGACGCGATTGCCGAGCAGGCGCGCACCGTGCTGGAGGACATCACCGTGGCCGGCTGGAAGGTCGGCTTCCTGGGTAGCGCAGAGGGCGTGAGCGCCGTCGCCGAGATCCTCTCGGACTACCCGGACATCCCCCTGGTCTCTTACCTCCCCAACCTGGGCTGGCTCGACGATGACAGCGCCGCGCAATACCTTGAGTCGTTCCGTGAGCTGATCCTGCCCGCCACCGAGGTGCTGGTGGGCAACCACAAGACACTCACCGATTTCCTGCTGCCCGAGTGGGATTCGGACCGTCCGGCGTCGGCGCGCGAGCTGGCGGTGGCCGCCGCCGAGCACGGCACGCGCTTTGTGCTCGTCACCGGCATCATGCTCCCGGCAAAGGGCAGCGAGCAGTTCATTGACAACGTCCTGGCGTCTTCGCAAGGCGCACTGACCGGCGAGAAGTTCGAGATGTTCGATACCGCCTTCGTCGGCGCCGGCGACACGCTGTCGGCCGCGTTGGCGGCCTTGCTGGCGGCGGGCAGCGAGTTGCACGCCGCGGTCGGTGAAGCTTTGGCATTCATGGACCAAAGCCTCGACGCAGGCTTCCGGCCCGGCATGGGGAGTGTGCTGCCCGACCGCTTCTTCTGGGCCCTGCCGCCGGCACAAGAAGGCGAGGCGCCCGCGGGCGCGGAAGCGCCAGCCGACGACGAGCCCGCACCAGAAGCCCCCGAAGGCAAGGGCAAGCCAGCGCAGCGCCGGATCCACTGAGATCGAGCAGTGAGCGCCGTGAGCACCAACCAATCGCTGTTCGAGCGCGCGCAACGGGTGATACCCGGCGGGGTGAATTCGCCGGTGCGCGCGTTCCGCGCCGTCGGCGGCACCCCGCGCTTCATCGCCCGGGCGCAAGGTGCTTACCTGTGGGACGCCGAGGGCCAGCGCTACATCGACTACATAGGCTCCTGGGGCCCGATGATCCTCGGGCACGGCCATCCGGCGGTGCTCGAGGCGGTGCAGCGTGCCGCTTCGCGTGGCCTGAGCTTCGGCGCCCCGACCGAGGCTGAGATCGAGCTCGCCGAAGCCATCATCACGCACGTACCCAGTGTCGAGCAGGTGCGCCTGGTTTCTTCCGGCACCGAAGCGGCGATGAGCGCGATCCGCCTGGCGCGCGGCGCCACCGGCCGATCCAAGCTGATCAAGTTCGAAGGCTGCTACCACGGCCATGCCGATGCGCTGCTGGTCAAGGCCGGCTCGGGGCTCGCCACGTTTGGCCACCCGACCAGCGCCGGCGTGCCGCCCGAGGTGGTGCAGCACACGATCGTGCTCGAGTACAACAACCTCGATGCGCTCGAGGCGGCGTTCGCCGAGCACGGCCGGGAGCTGGCGTGCGTGATGATCGAGCCGATCGCGGGCAACATGAACTTCGTGCGCGCGCAGTTGCCGTACATGAAGCGGCTCCGCGAGCTGTGCACGCGGCACGGCGCGCTGCTGGTGTTTGACGAGGTGATGACGGGTTTTCGTGTCGCGCTGGGTGGCGCGCAAAGTCTCTACGCCGCGGCGATCCCCGGCTTCAAGCCGGACATCAGCGTGTTCGGCAAGGTGATCGGCGGCGGCATGCCGCTGGCCGCATTCGGCACCACGCGCGACATCATGCGGCAGTTGGCTCCGCTCGGGCCGGTGTACCAGGCCGGCACGTTGAGCGGCAACCCGGTGGCCACGGCCTGCGGGCTGGCCACGCTGCGAGAGATCGCCAAGCCGGGCTTCTTCGACGCGCTCGGCACCAGGACTCGATCTTTGGTCGATGCGCTCGCCGCCGCAGCACGCGACTGCGGCGTGGCGTTCAGCGCCGATTGCGAAGGCGGCATGTTCGGCTTCTTCTTCCAGGCCGAATTGCCGCAGCACTACGGTGCCGTGATGGCCACCGACAAGGATCGCTTCAACCGCTTCTTCCACGGCATGCTGTCGCGCAGGGTCTACCTGGCGCCGGCCCTGTACGAAGCCGGCTTCGTCAGCGCGTCGCACAGCGAGGCCGACATCGCCGCCACCGCCGCGGCGGCGCGCGAGGCGTTCAAGCTCTGACCGAAGATCGCCGCCGGCTTCAAGCCGGCGACGAGCGCATGCCGTACGCCTTGCCGCTGACCCAGAGGTACTCGGCGCGCAGCACCGGCCCGCCTTTTTCGTCGCCGAACGTGAAACCCAGAACCGACAGCTCGGCGCCCGGCTTGATCTCGGCCACCCGCCATGCCTCCAAGCGCGTCAGCGGCGCCAGCTCGATCTCCCACACCTTGTCCTTGCGCGTGGGCAGTTGTGCGGAGGCCAGCAACTTGGCGCCATCCACCGGCGCGCTCTGGGCGGGTACCGGGCGGCGCGCCAGGTCGCCAGGCAGTTTCAAGTCCGCGGGCAGCTCAAGCTCGAGTTCGACGTGCGGGTTGCGCCACGACACCTTTCGCGCCTTGCCTTCGAGATAAATCGGCCGCGTCTGGTCGAAGCTGCTCCAACCGTGGTGCGCCCAGGCCGGAACCATCAACAAAGCGGTCGTCGAAAACGTGAACTGGCGGCGTTGCATGACGGTGCTCCAGGAGGGTCAGCGGTAGGCGATCCACCGGCCGCAGATCATGACGGCGATCCAAAGCCCCAATGAGAGCGCGGTTTGGGCGCGCGCCCATCGGTCGAGCTTGCGCAAGCCGTCGCGCGCATGGAACAGCGCGGCGTTGATGCCGGCGCACGCGACCAGCCCCATCTTGATCGTGAACGCGCGATTGGCCAGCAAGTCGCCCGGCTGGCTGGCAAACATCAACAGACCGGACGCCGCCGCCAACGAGAAGCCGACCACCGCAATCGACAGCGACAGCCGCGCCAGCGCCACCACCGGCAGCTCCGGCGCGCGGCCCCACACGCGCAGCTCGAGCGCCACCAGGTTGCCCACCAGCAGCGCGATGCCGAGCACGTGCAGCGCTTCCAGCGCCGGATAGGCCCACGGATGGTCGGCGATGAAGGCAAAGGGCGAGCGATCGAGCGAAAGCGCCACGACCGCACGTTAACCGAAGACAAACGCGGCGCAGTCCAGGCATGGCTGACCAACCGCCTTCCTAAAATGCCGGCCGATGCACATCCACATCCTCGGCATCTGCGGCACCTTCATGGGCGGGCTGGCCGCGATCGCGCGCGAAGCGGGACACAGGGTCACCGGCTGCGATGCCAACGTCTACCCGCCGATGAGCGACCAGTTGCGCGCGCTGGGCATCGAACTGGTCGAAGGCTACAGCGCCGATCAGCTGGCGATCAAGCCGGACCTGTTCGTGGTCGGCAATGTGGTGACACGCGGAAACCCGCTGATCGAGGCCGTTCTCGATGCCGGTGCGCCGTACGCGAGCGGCCCCGAGTGGCTGGCCGAGCACGTGCTGCAAGGGCGCCACGTGCTGGCGGTAGCCGGCACGCACGGCAAGACCACCACCACGTCGATGCTGGCGTGGATCCTCGAATGTGCGGGCCTGAAGCCGGGCTTCCTGGTCGGCGGCGTGCCGCAGAACTTTGGCATCTCGGCACGCGCGGGCGCTGGCCACTGCTTCGTGATCGAGGCCGATGAATACGACACCGCGTTCTTCGACAAGCGCAGCAAGTTCGTGCACTACCGACCGCGCACGGCGATCCTGAACAACCTGGAGATGGACCATGCCGACATCTTCCCGGACGTTGCGGCGATCGAGACGCAGTTTCACCACCTCGTGCGCACGGTGCCGTCGAAGGGCCGGTTGATCGTCAATGCGCGCGAGCAGTCGCTGGCGCGCGTGCTCGAGCGCGGCTGCTGGAGCGAGGTGCAGCGATTCGGCGCGCGCAAGGAGGAGCCCGGCACGTTGCGGGCGCGCGGCGAGCCCAATGCGTTCGACGTGCTGCGCGGCAGCCTGAAGGTCGCGCGCATCGAGTGGGGGCTGCTCGGCGAGCACAACCAACTGAACGCGTTGGCCGCGCTGGCGGCGGCTGAACACGTGGGCGTCGATCCCGAAGTGACCGCCACAGCGCTGGCGCGCTTTGAAAACGTGCGACGGCGCCTGGAGTTGCGCGGCGAAGCCGCAGGCATCAAGGTCTACGACGACTTCGCGCACCACCCGACCGCGATGCACACCACCATCGCCGGGCTGCGCCGCAAGATCGACCATGAGGTCACGTCGCCGGGCGCGCCGCCGCAGCGCATCCTGGCGGTGTTCGAGCCGCGCTCCAACACCATGAAGCTCGGCACGATGAACGCGCACCTGCCATGGGCGCTGGAAGAAGCCGATCTGTCGTTCTGCCTGCAGGGCGACTACGGCTGGGACGCTGCCGCGGCGCTGGCGCCGATGGGCGAGCAGGCGATCGTCGCCCACAGCGTGCCCAAGCTGGTGGAGCACATCGTGCGCGCAGCGCGGCGCGGCGACCACGTGCTCGTCATGAGCAACGGCGGGTTCGGCGGCATCCACGGCAAGCTGCTCGACGCGTTGCAGGCGCGCGGCTAGACGATCGGCGGTGGCGATGCCCGCGCCGGCGCACCCCCCGACCCACCTGCTGTACCTGCACGGCTTCCGCTCGTCGCCGCAATCGTTCAAGGCGCGTTTGCTGCACGCCTGGCTGCAGCAACATGCGCCGTCGCTCACCTGGTGGTGCCCGCAGCTGCCGCCGTCGCCCCGCGCGGCCTGGCAATTGATCCGTGACGGCACGAGCGGCTGGCCAGCGCACTCGATGGCGGTGCTCGGCAGCTCGCTCGGCGGCTTCTATGCCACCGTGGTGGCCGAGGCATACGGTTGCCCGGCGGTCGTGCTCAACCCCGCCGTCGACCCCGCGCGTGACCTGGCCCATTACATCGGCGACCAGACCGCCTACCACGACCCGGCATTGCACTTCAGGTTCGAGCCCGAATACGTCGACGAGCTGCGCGCGCTGACGCCTGCGCGCATCAGCGATCCATCGCGTTATGCAGCGGTCATCGCCAAGGGCGACGAGCTGCTCGACTGGCGCGAAATGAGCCGGCGCTACGCCGGCTCGCGCATGCTGCTGCTGGAAGGCAGCGACCATGCGCTGTCGGACTTCGCGCAGCACCTTGGCTTCGTGCTGGACTTCCTGCGGTTGCGACCGCACACTGTTTGACGCAGCACACCGGCGGCCGGCCGCCGCGCGCGATGGGACAATCGCGCGGGTGAGTTATGCCTTGTTCGACGACGCCGGCAAGTTCCTGGCCGGCCGCGTGATGTCGCACACCGACGCATCGATGCAGATCGAGCTCGACTCCGGGCGCCGCGTCAAGGTCAAGAGCGCCCACGTGCTGCTGCGCTTCGATGCGCCGGAGCCCGCTGCTTTGGTGGAACGGGCGCGCGCCCTGTCCGCCGACATCGACCTGGAGTTGGCGTGGGAATTCGCACCCGACACCGACTTCAGCTTCTCCGAGCTGGCACGCGAGTACTTTGACGCCGGCGCCGACGCGGTGCACCAGGCGGCGGTGCTGTTCGGCCTGTTCGAGGCGCCGCACTACTTCCGGCGCGTCGGCAAAGGGGTGTTCCGCAAGGCGGGCCGCGACACCGTGCAGGCGGCGCTGGCTGCGATCGAGCGCAAACGCGCGCAGGCCGCGCAGGTCAGCGCATGGGCCGACGAGCTGATCGACGGCCGGTGCGCCGTGCCGATCCGCGAGCAGCTCTATCGCATCCTGTTCAAGCCGGACAAGAACGCCACCGAATACAAGGCGGTGGTCGAGGCGTCGCGCCGCGCGCAGCGCGCACCGCTTGACCTGCTGCGCGCCGCCGGCGCGATCGAGTCGCCCTACCAGTTCCATCTGCGGCGTTTTCTGTACGAGCAGTTTCCGCGCGGCACCGGCTTTGCCGATGCGCCGATGCCCGACATCAAGGAGCCGCTGCCGCTGGCCGATCTGCAGGCGTTCTCGATTGACGACAGCTCCACCACCGAGATCGACGACGCGCTGTCGCTGCGCGGCCTGGGCACGGGCACGGTCGTGCTCGGCATCCACATCGCGGCGCCGGCACTGGCCATCGCGCCAGACTCGCTGCTTGATCGCGTGGCGCGCGAGCGGCTGTCCACGGTCTACATGCCGGGCCACAAGATCACCATGTTGCCCGACGCGACGGTGCAGCGCTTTACGTTGACCGAGGATCGCGAGTCGCCTGCCCTGAGCCTGTATGTCCACATCGGCGAAGCCGATCTGCAGCCGCAACGGTTCGAGACGCGCATCGAGCGCATCCGCGTGGTCGACAACCTGCGCCACGACAAGCTCGACGCCACGATCACCGAGCCGTCGCTCACCGGCGCGGCACCGGCGGACTACCCGCACGCCGTCGAGCTGGCGTTCCTGTTCAAGCTGGCGCGCGAGCTGAAGAGCCGGCGCGAGCTGGTGCGCGGCAAGCCCGAGACGTTCAACCGGCCCGACTTCAACTTCCGCATCCAGCGGCCCGATGGCGCCGAGCCGCAGGGCGACGAGCCGGTGCAGATCACACCCCGCCTGCGCGGCGCGCCGCTCGATCTGATCGTGGCCGAAACGATGATCCTCGCCAACAGCCACTGGGGCGGCTGGCTGGCCGAGCACAACGTGCCGGCCATCTACCGCAGCCAGGCCAGCCTGGCGCCCGGCGTGAAAGTTCGCATGGGCACCAAGCCGGCGCCGCACGCCGGCATGGGGGTCAGCCAGTACAGTTGGGCCACTTCGCCGCTGCGGCGTTATGTCGACCTGGTGAACCAATGGCAGATCGTGGCCACGGTGCGCCATGGACGCACCGCCGCCCTCGCCGCCCCTTTCAAGCCGCGCGATGCCACGCTGTTCTCCATCATCTCGTCGTTCGATGCCGCCTATGCCGCGTACAACGACTTTCAGCAGACGCTCGAGCGCTACTGGACGCTGCGCTGGATCGAGCAGCAGCAGGTACGCGAACTGGACGCCACCACGATGAACAACGGCCTGGTGCGCGCCGACACGCTTCCGTTGGTGTTCAGGGCCATCGGTTGCGAGAGCCTGCCGCGCGGCACCCGCGTGCGCGTGGCGCTCAAGTCGCTCGACACGCTCACGCTCGAGGTCCATGCCGCGCTGCTGGCGCGCCTGGGCGAAGGAGCCACCGAAGCTGCGCCGCCCGAGCCCGAAGACGACGAGGCTGCTGCGCCGATCTCGCTGCAGCTGGCGATCGACGTGTCGGAGTCCGATGCGGCCGCCGAGCCGGCGCCGACCGGCGCACCTGCAGCCGAACCCTGACATGGCCAAGCTGAGCACGCTGCAATGGGCCCTGATCGTGTCGCTGGGCGCGCACGGCGGGCTGCTGGCGTTTCGCATCGCCGACCCACAGCGCTTCGAACGCACGTTCAAGGACACGCCGCTCGAGGTGATCCTGGTCAACGCGCGTTCCAACGAGCGACCGACCAAGGCGCAGGCGATCGCTCAGGCCAACTTGGCCGGCGGCGGAGAAGCCGACAAGGGTCGCGCCACGACGCCGCTGCCGGCGGCGGCCACGGTCGAGCTGGGCGACTCGCCGCAGGAGGCGCGACGCAAGGTCGAACAGATGATGGAGCAGCAGCACCAGCTGCTGGCCCAGGTGCGGCGCCAAGTTGCGATGTTGCCGCCGCCGGACCCCCGGCGCGAATCGGGCACGCCGCAGGAGCGCGAGCAGGAAGAGCGCCGCCGCCAGTTGCTGAAGCTGCTGGCGGAGATCGAGAAACGCATCAACGACGAGAATGCGCGACCGAAAAAGCGCTACATCAGCCCGGCCACGCGTGAGGAGGTGTACGCGGTCTATTACGACGCGCTGCGCCGCAAGATCGAGGAGCGCGGCACGCGCGACTTCCCTGAGTACCAGGGCAAGAAGCTCTACGGCGAGCTCACCATGAACGTCACCGTTGACGCTGCCGGCCGCGTCGTCGAAGCCGACATCGTCTACCCGTCGAAGTCGCGCTTCCTCGATCGACGCGCGATCGCGATCGTGCACGCGGCCTCACCGTTCGGTCCGTTCACGTCGGCGATGAAGGCGCAGGCCGACCAGATCGTCGTCACGTCGCGCTTTCGCTTCACGCGTGAAGAGGGGCTGGCGACCACTCCACTCAGCGCAGTGCCGCAATGAGCGTCGCACGGCCGCTCCGAAGGCGCTCGCTCCCCCTCGGGGGAATGGCCCGCAGTGCCGAGGGGGTTGGATGAGCGCAGGGCCGGACCGCTACGCAGTGCTCGGCAACCCGGTGGCGCACAGCCGCTCTCCGTTCATCCATGCCGAGTTCGCGCGCCAGACCGGGCAGGACATCCGCTACGGGCGGGTTTCGTGCCCGATGGACGCCTTCGAGGCCGCCGTGCGCACGTTCGCGGCATCACAAGAAGACGGCTGCGGCCCGGCACGCGGCTGCAACGTGACCATTCCGTTCAAGTTCGAGGCGCCGCGCCTGGCGATGCGCATCAGCGACCGTGCGGCCTTGGCCCAGGCCGCCAACGTGTTGTGCTTCGATGCCGACGGTTGGAGCGCGGACAACACCGACGGTATCGGTCTGGTGCGCGATTTGCAACACAACGCTGATTTCGACCTCGTGGGCGCGCGCGTGCTGCTGATCGGTGCGGGCGGCGCCGCCGCGGGCGTGCTGGGTCCGTTGGTCGAAGCCGGCGCGCAGGAGATCGTGGTGGCCAACCGCACGCTGGCACGCGCGGTCGCGCTGGTCGAGCGACATCGTGACGCGCTGCCGCAGGCCAGGTTGGCTGCCGCCGGGTTGGCGGACTGCGGCGAACGCTTCGACTTGGTGGTCAACAGCAGCGCGAGCAGCGTCAGCGGCATCGAGGCGCCGGTGGCACCCGCGGTTCTGCGCCCGGGCAGCTTGGCCGTCGACCTGATGTACGGGCCAGCGGCTCAACCGTTCATCGCCTGGGCGCAAACCCACGGCGCCCGTGGCCGCGACGGCCTCGGCATGCTGGTCGAACAGGCCGCCGAGGCGTTTCTCGTCTGGCGCGGCGTGCGCCCGCTGACCGCGCCGGTGCTGCACGCCCTGCGCGAACACATGGCGCGAGGCGACGTTTGATGCGCCACCTGCTGCGTTTGTTGGTGCTGGTGGCGGTGGCGTTGCTCAGCCTGCAGGCCTACTTCGTGGCACGCGTCGCGCTGATGCGCTGGATAGATCCCCAGTCGACCACGTTCCAGCGCAGCGAGATCTGGCGCCTGTGGCACGAGCGCGGGCGCATCGCATGGAGCCAACAATGGGTTGACGCCAACCGGATCGCCGACGACCTCAAACGCGCCGTGGTCGCCAGCGAGGACGCCGGCTTCGTCGACCACTCGGGTGTCGAATGGGAGGCGATCGAGCGCGCCTGGGACCGCAACCAGCGCGCGCAGACGCTGCACGAGCGCCGCACCGCCAGAGACCCGCGCCGGAAGGGACCGCCCAAGGTCGTCGGGGGCTCGACCATCACGCAGCAACTCGCGAAGAACCTGTTCCTCAGCGGCGAGCGCACCCTGCCGCGCAAGGCACAGGAGTTCGTCATCACCTGGGCGCTGGAGACTCTGCTCGACAAGCGGCGCATCCTGGAGATCTATCTGAACAACGTGGAATGGGGCGAAGGCGTATTCGGCGCACAGGCCGCGGCGCGGCACTACCACCGCGTCGATGCGGCGCGCCTCGGGCCGTGGGCGGCGGCACGCCTTGCCGTGATGCTGCCGGCGCCCAAGCGCTTCGAGCGCAACCCCGGCTCGGCCTATGTCAGCGGGCGCACGGCGACGATCGTCGCCCGCATGGGTGACGTCGAATTGCCCTGATTGCCGGTTGGACGGGTGGATCGCTGCGGCGGCTGCCTAGAATCACTGCCATGGGCAGCGCAACCGACGACATCGCGCAGGCGGCGGCCCGGCTGGTGGTCGACGACGGGCTCGAGTACGGCGCCGCCAAGCGCAAGGCGGCACGCGAGCTGTCGCGGCGCCAGGGCCGCCGCACCGAATTGCCGAGCAACGAGGCGATCGAAGACGAGGTGCGCGATTACCTGTCGCTGTTCCAGGCCGACACCCAGCCCGGCGAGTTGCTCGCGCTGCGCGAGCTCGCGCTGCAGTGGATGGAACGGCTGCAGGCTTTTCGACCGCACTTGACCGGCGCCGTCTGGCGCGGCACGGCCACGCGACGCTCGGCGGTGCAGATCGAGCTGTACTGCGACGACCCCAAAGCGGCCGAAATCGAACTTCTCGACCGGCGCATCGACTACGACCCCGTGGGCCAGCCCGATGGGCCCGATCTGCTGCGCGTCGACGCGCATTGCGCGGCACTCGGCGAAAGCGTCGCGATCTTCCTGCACGTGCTCGACCGCGACGACCTGCGCGGCGGCCTCAAACCCGATGCGCGTGGCCGCACGTGGCGCGGCGATGTGCCGGCGCTGCAGCGGCTGCTCCAGGTGGGATCATGACGCCGGTCCGGCGTCGGCTGCTCGCCGCGGCGGTCGGTGCCGGCGCCGCCATGGGAGGCGCCGCAGTGGCCTGGCACCGCTGGAAGAGGCCCGCGGACGATGTCGCGTCGGCGTTGTGGAGCATGCAGTTCGAGCGCCCCGAAGGTGGCAAGCTGGTGATGGCTGACTTTCGTGGCAAGCCTTTATTGATCAACTTCTGGGCCACGTGGTGCGTGCCATGCATCCGCGAGTTGCCAGCGCTGCAGCGCTTTCAGCGCGAGCATGCGGCGCGTGGCTGGCAGGTGCTGGCACTGGCGGTCGATCAGCCGGTGCCGGTCCTGGAGTTCATCACGCGCTTCAAGCTCGAGTTGACCGTCGCAATGGCTGGCGTCGATGGCCTGGAGTGGCAGCGCGCGATGGGCAACGACAAAGGCGGCCTGCCGTTCACCCTGGTGCTCGATGCGCTGGGCCGCCCGCGGCAGCGCAAGCTCGGCGAGACCACCGTCGAGGATCTCGCCCGGTGGGCCGCCGAGGTCACGCCGGCAAACGCAAGCTGAATCGCAGTTGCCGGTTCTCGCGCGCTCGGCGCTGCATTTTTGCGTCAACGGCGTCCAAATGCGCTGAAATCCGCTAGAGTGCGCCCCGCACTCCGGTGGGGTCAGGCTCTGCCACCTCCGCCCGAACGACAACAAGAGCGACATCAGCGAGTGCGTCGGGCCCGCGCCCGATTCAGACGAGGTTGGGTTTTGATGGAAGTACGACGCCAGTTGAACGACGATGGCGCCGCCGCGCGACGGCCGCTTTGCCGCAGCCAGGAGGCTTTTCCGTGGACCTGAGAAAGCTGAAGACGCTGGTCGACCTGGTCTCCGAGTCGAACATCTCCGAACTCGAAATCACCGAAGCCGACGGCAAGGTGCGCATCGTCAAGGCCGATCCGGGCGCTGCGCGGCCGCCGGGACAATGGGTGCCCGCGCAAGGCGCTGCCGCACCGATGGCTGCGCCCGCATTGGCACCGATGCCGCTGCCGATGGCCGCGCCCACCACCCAGGCTGCCGCTCCCGCCGCCGTGTCCGAGACGGGCCACGTGGTGCGCTCGCCGATGGTGGGCACCTTCTATCGCTCGTCGGCGCCGGGTGCCAAGCCGCTGGTGGAGGTGGGCCACGCGGTCAAGGAAGGCGACCCGATCTGCATCATCGAGGCGATGAAGATCATGAACGAGATCGACGCCGACAAGGACGGCACGGTCACGAAGATCCTGGTCGAGAACGGCCAAGCGGTGGAGTTCGACCAACCGCTGCTGGTCATCGAATAGGCCTCGCCAGCGGAACTCCATGCTCAAGAAGATCTTGATCGCCCATCGAGGCGTCCACGCCGGTGCGCGGCGGAACGCTCACCTGCGCTCGCGCAGGTGCAGTGTTCACCATGGCGCCGCAGGCGCCGCGGCGAAAAGCGCCGTCGCGCCTGCGCCGTCGGCCGCGGCCGAATTGCCCTGCACGCGCAGCGCGCGGGGCGATTGAGCCGAGGCGCCATGTTCAAGAAGATCCTGATTGCCAATCGGGGCGACAGCGCCGCAGGCGCTGCGGCGAAGCCAAGTTGCACTGCGTGCGCAGCACGCCAACGCAATTGAGCCGAGCACATGTTTAAGAAGATTCTGATCGCCAACCGAGGCGAGATTGCGTTGCGCATCCAGCGCGCCTGCCGCGAAATGGGCATCCAGTCGGTGGTGGTGTACTCGCAGGCCGACCGCGACGCCAAGTACGTCAAGCTGGCTGACGAGGCGGTGTGCATCGGGCCGGCGCCGTCGTCGGCCAGCTATCTCAACATGCCGGCCATCATCGCGACCGCCGAGGTCACCGACGCCGAGGCGGTACACCCCGGTTATGGCTTCCTGTCGGAGAACGCCGATTTCGCCGAGCGGGTCGAGCGCAGCGGCTTCGTCTTCATCGGCCCGACGCCCGACTCGATCCGCTTGATGGGCGACAAGGTCACGGCCAAGCAGACCATGATCAAGGCGGGCGTGCCGTGCGTGCCGGGCTCCGAGGGTGCCCTGCCCGAAGACCCGAAAGAGGCGATCCGCATCGCGCGCCAGATCGGCTACCCGGTGATCATCAAGGCCTCGGGCGGCGGCGGCGGGCGCGGCATGCGCGTGGTGCACACCGAAGCGGCGCTGACCCATGCGGTGCAGACCACACGCGCCGAGGCGCAGGGCGCCTTCGGGAATCCGGCGGTCTACATGGAGAAGTTCCTCGAGCACCCGCGCCACGTCGAGATCCAGGTGCTGGCCGACACGCAGAAGAACGCGGTCTGGCTCGGCGAGCGCGATTGTTCGATGCAGCGGCGCCATCAAAAGATCATCGAGGAGGCGCCGGCGCCCGGCATCGCACGGCGCGCCATCGAACGCATCGGCGACCGCTGCGCCGCCGCCTGCAAGAAGATGGGCTACCGTGGCGCCGGCACGTTCGAGTTTCTCTACGAGGACGGCGAGTTCTATTTCATCGAGATGAACACGCGCGTGCAGGTCGAGCACCCGGTGACCGAATGGGTCACCGGCATCGACATCGTGCAGGCGCAGATCCGCGTCGCCGCCGGCGAAAAGCTGCCGTTCACTCAGCGCCAGATCCAGATGCGCGGCCACGCCATCGAGTGCCGCATCAACGCCGAGGACCCGTACAAGTTCACCCCGTCGCCCGGGCGCATCACGGTGTGGCACCCCCCGGGCGGCCCCGGCGTGCGCGTGGACTCCCACGCCTACGCCAACTACGTGGTGCCGCCGAACTACGACTCGATGATCGGCAAGATCATCGTGCACGGCGACACGCGCGAGCAGGCGCTGGCACGCATGCGCACCGCACTGTCGGAGACCGTGGTCGAGGGCATCCACACCAACGTTCCGCTGCACCGCGAGTTGATGGCCGATGCCAAGTTCATCGAGGGCGGCACCAGCATCCATTACCTCGAGCACTGGCTGTCGCAGCGCAAGCGCTGAAGCAGGCGGCGGCAAGCATGTTCGAGCTGGTGCTGCGGGCCGACGAGGCCCTCGTCGAGCCGCTCACCGAGACATTGATCAACGCATTGAACGCGCTGTCGGCGTCGGTCGAGGACGCCGATGCCGCCGGCCCGCGGGAGCAAGCGCTGTTCGGCGAGCCCGGCGTGCCGGTGGCGCGCCATGCCTGGCACCACTCGCGCATCGTCGCGCTGTTCGCGCAGGAGGCCGACGCACAAACCGCCGCGGCGCTGCTGGTCGCACAACACGGCACCCACGGGCTGCAACTCGAGGCGCTGCGCCCGGTGGCCGAACAGGACTGGGTGCGGCTGACGCAGTCGCAGTTCCAGCCGGTGGCGGTCACCGAGTCGTTCTGGATCGTGCCCAGCTGGCATGCCGTGCCGGCCGAAGCGGTGCGCGTCATCCGCCTCGATCCCGGATTGGCGTTCGGCACCGGCACGCACCCGACCACGCGCATGTGCCTGCGCTGGATTGCACGACAGGCGACGGCGCTGGCACCGCAATGGACACGCGTGCTCGACTACGGCTGCGGCTCCGGCGTGCTGGCAATCGCCGCGGCGCTGCACGGTGCCCAGGGCGTCGACGCGGTCGACATCGACCCGGCGGCGCTCCAAGCGGCCCGCGCCAATGCAGACGCCAACCGCGTCGCGCTGCGTTGTTGCCCGCCCGAGTTGGCCGAAGGCGCCTATGCACTGGTGTTGGCCAACATCCTGGCCACACCGCTGCGCGTGCTGGCGCCGCTGTTGAGCGCACGCGTTGCAGCGGGCGGCCGCCTCGTGCTGGCCGGCATCCTGGAACGGCAGGCCGCCGACCTGCAGCAGGCCTACGCACCATGGCTCGAGCTGTCGGTGGATGACACCGAAGACGGCTGGATCCTCATGACGGCGCGGCGCGGCGCCTGACACCCGCGTGGCATGATTTCCGCATGAGTCCCGCCCGGCCGCCCGCAGGGGCTCGCACTGCAGTGCGAAGCATCGAGGTTCCGCGATGAGCCTGGCCACGCGTTGCCCGGTCTGCCAAACAGTGTTCCGTGTCGTGCAGGACCAGCTGAAAGTGTCCGAGGGCTGGGTGCGCTGCGGCCGGTGCGCCAAGGTGTTCAACGCCTTCGAAGGATTGTTCGATCTCGAGCGCGAATTTCCGGCGCTGCGCTCGGCAACCGGCGATTCGACGACCTCGCCGTCGCAGCGCGTGCTCGAGGATCTGGCGCGCCGCAACCCGCGGCCGCAGCACGGCGCGCAGTGGGAACAGGAGTTCGACACCCGCGCCGCGGTGCGCGACACCACGCCGTCCGCGGCGTCGCCGACCGCACGGGCGACGGCCGCACCAGCGCCGTTCAAGCACTCGGCGCCCGCGCCGTTCAAACCTTCGGCGCCGGCAGCGTTCAAGCCTTCGGCGCCGGCACCGTTTCAGCCGTCCGCCCCTCCAGCGTTCAAGCCCTCCGCGCCCGCGCCCCAGGGCACGGCGGCCGCGGCCCCCGACGACGCGACGGTCGCGCCCCGGTCGGCGCCACGCGGAACCCCGCCCGTGGCCGCGCCCGAGCCGCAACCGGCGCCGGCGCGCGACGTCGAGATCCGCGACGAGCCCGCGCCGCTGGCCGATGCCGCCGCCGAGTCCGCCGGCGCGGACGAGAACTCGTTCGAAGCGCTGTTTCGCAGCGACGGTGAGCTGGCCGAGCCCGCCACCGCCGCCGACGGCGTGGACATCACGATCGATGAGGTCGAGCCGGCCGCTCTGGACGACGCGGTCGACTCGCGCCTGCTCACTTTCGTTCAGCAGGCCGACAAGGCCGAGCGCTGGCGCCGTCCCTGGGTGCGCGCGGCGATGGCCGTGTCGGCGCTCGGACTCGCACTCCTGCTGGCGGCGCAGATCGTGGTGGCGCGGCGCGACGCCGTGGTGGCGCACTGGCCGCAATGGCGCTCGCTGGTGCAGGCGTTGTGTTCGCCGTTCGATTGCCGCATCGAGCCGCTGCGCCGCATCGATCAGATCAGCGTCGACTCCAGCGGGCTGACGCGCATCGACGACGGGCCGGTGTACCGACTGGCCCTGGTGCTGCGCAACCGCAGCGACACGCCGCTGCTGACGCCTGCGATCGACCTGTCGTTGACCGACGCCTCAGGCGCGCTCGTGTCGCGCCGCATGCTCAACGCCGGCGAACTGGGCGCCTCGCGCACCACCATCGCGCCGCAGCAGGAGCTGCCGCTGCAGGCGCTGCTGATGTCGGCCGAGCGGCCGCTCACCGGCTACACGATCGAGATCTTCTATCCCTGACTTCCTGCCAACCACGAAAGACGACATGTCGGTCCTGATCTGCGGCTCGCTGGCCTTCGACACCATCACCAATTTCCACGGCCGCTTCGCGCAGCAGATCCTGCCCGACCAGGTGCACAACCTGAGCGTGTCGTTCCTGGTGCCCACGCTGCGCCGCGAGTTCGGGGGCTGCGCCGGCAACATCGCCTACACGCTGCACCACCTCGGCGGCCGGCCGTTGGTGAAAGCCGCGCTCGGCAACGACGGCCAGGACTACCTGTCGCGCATGCAGGCCTGGGGACTCGACACGTCGCTGGTGCACGTGGCCAACGACAGCTACACCGCGCAGGCGATCATCATCACCGACCAGGACAACAACCAGATCACCGCGTTCCATCCGGGCGCGATGCAGCTGGCGCACGCCACGTCGATCAGCAGCGACAAGGGCATCGAGCTGGCGATCATCGCGCCCGACGGCCGCGACGCGATGCTGCAGAACGCGCGCCAGCTGCACGCGCTGAACATCCCTTTCATGTTCGACCCCGGCCAGCAGCTGCCGATGTTCGACGGCGACGCGCTGCGCGTGTTCGCCACCCAGGCGAGCTGGATCGCGCTCAACGACTATGAAGCGGCGATGTTGTGCGAGCGCATGGGCACGACGCTGGAGGCGCTGTCGACCTCGCAGCTGCGCGGCATCGTGGTGACGCTGGGCGCGCAGGGCTGCGACGTGTGGCAGCAGGGCCGCAAGACCCACGTGCCGGGGATCAAGGCGAGTGCGATCGTCGACCCCACCGGCTGCGGCGACGCGGTGCGCGGCGCATTGTTGTACGGCCTGCAGCGGGGCTGGCCGCTCGAGCGCTGCGCGCTGCTGGGCAACCGGCTCGGTGCGCTGAAGATCGCCCACCGCGGCGGCCAGAACCACCCGATCGGGCCGGAGCTGCTGGCCGGCGTATAAAGGTTCTTCAGCGATCGCGCTCGTACACGGCGCCTTCGTCGGTCAGCATCGCATCGAGCGGCACGTCGTGCGGCTCGGGTACCAGCCAAGGCACAAAGCCATGGCTGTAGCCGACGCCGACCGTGAAGGGCCTCGGCTGCAGCGAGGCCAGCGTGCGGTCGTAGAAGCCGCCGCCATAGCCCAGACGGGTGCCATTGGGGCCAAAGCCGACACACGGCACGAGCAGCAGCGTGGGCTGGAACTCCTCGGTGCCCTTGGGCTTGGGAATGCCGTAGGCATCCTCTTCCATCGGGCAACCGGGAAACCACACGTGAAAACGCAGCTGTCTGGTCTCACGGTCCATCACCGGCAGGCCGATACGCCGCTCAGCATCGGCCTCGCTCCAGCGAAACAGCGCGGGCAGCGCGTCGAACTCGCCCTTGATCGGCCAGTAGGCGCCGATGCTGGCATCGCGCCGTTGCACCAGCCACACACGCAGCACCTCCTGCAGGTGCATCGCGCGCCGGTGGCGGTCGACCATCGCCAAGCGCTCGGCTTGCAGTTGCCGGCGCAGCGTGGCCTTGTCGCGCGAGGGCTCCAGCGGCAGGGAAAACGGCAGCGTCATGGGCGGCATTGTGCCGCTGCTGCCTACACTGCCGCGATGCCGGCGCCGCCACCCTTCGTCACCCACGTGCTCGAGCTGCTGGCGCCGCTCGGCGCCGTGCGGGCACGGCGCATGTTCGGTGGCCACGGCCTGTACGTCGACGCGCTGTTCATCGCGCTGATCGCCCACGACCGGCTCTATCTGAAGGCCGACGCCGCATCGCGGCCGGCTTTCGAACGCGCCGGCAGCACGCCTTTCGCCTATTCGCGCCGCGACCCGGCGGCGGTTGCGCTCGGCTATTGGAGCGCGCCGGACGAGGCGCTCGACTCACCGCAGGCGATGGGCCCCTGGGCCCGCCTCGCGCTGGCGGCGGCGCTCCGGGCCAAGGCCAGCAGCCGCTCGCCGGCCGCGGCCGACCAGCCCGCCACCCAACGCAGGGCGCCGTCGCGCAAGACATCGGCGCCGCGCAAGAGCGCGGTGCGCCGCTGAGCGCCGCACCATGTCAGCCGCACCGGCGTGCCACCTTCCCAGGGCTCGACCACCACCTGCTCGTCGGCGCGCAACTCGACCGCCTGCCCGGCCGACAGCACGTGGTCGTCGGGGTCCCCGCGGCGCGTGATCCACGCGCGACCCGACCTGACCGTCAGACGGCCGGCGCCGCGCGTGCGCAACAGCCGCACGCTGCTGGTCTCGAGCGCACCCTCCCCGCGCAACGGGTAGAAGACCGAATGTTGCAGAATTGTCATGGATCGCTCCCGTCAGCGCCGCGGGTTCGGACCCGATCCCAACACAGCACTCTGAGGTGAATGGTGGCCAAGCAGGCGGAGATCGTCCAATGACTTGTGGGTTCAAGATTGATGCGTCCGTGTCATGAAAAGGGCTCCGCAACGGCCGCTGCGCCTGGACCATCTGCGCACCTTCGAGGTGGTGGCGCGGCGCCTGTCGTTCAGTGCGGCGGCTGAAGAGCTGCATCTGACCCAGAGCGCGATCAGCCGCCAGATCAAGTCGCTCGAGGAGGACCTGGGTGCGGCGGTGTTCAACCGCGGTACGCGCCACGTGGAGCTGACTGCAGCCGGGTCGGCCCTGCGCCACACGGTGACCCAACTGATCGACCAGCTCGATCGCGCGGTGCGCGACATCCGGGGCCGCGGCGGCCGGCCGCGCGTCAGCGTGTCGACCTTTGCATCGTTCGCCACGCTGTGGCTGATGCCGCGGCTGGCCGCCTTGCAGAAGGACAACCCCGACTTCGACATCCGGCTGTCGGCCGTCGATCGCATCAGCGCGCTCGACGAGCCCGAGCTGGATGCGGTGCTGCGCTACTGCGAGCCCGAATCGGCGCCGCCAATGGCCGAGCGCCTGTTCGGCGAGCTGCTCACGCCGGTGGCCAGCGCCCGTCTGCTCGAACAATCGCGCGCCGGCATCGCACCGCCCCTGCAGCAACCAGCCGACCTGGCGCGCCACGCGTTGATGGAAGAGGACGACCCGCGGCCGATCAACTCCTACCCGCTGAGCTGGCGCCGCTGGCTGGCCGAGCACGGCCAGGCCGGGCTGCAGCCGCAGCGCTGGCTGTACCTCAATTTCACGCACCAGCAGGTGCAAGGTGCGCTGGCCGGCCAGGGCATTGCGCTGGCCCGGATCGCGCTGGTGCACGATCTGCTGGAGCGCGGCGAACTGGTGGAGCTGTTCGACGGGCGCTTCCGGCTGGCGGCCAGCGCCACTTACTACCTGATCCAGCTGCCGCTGGTGCCGCCACGCCCGGAGCTGACCGGCTTCGTCGAATGGGTGCGCGCCGAGGCGGCGCGCACCCGTCGCGCGCTCGGCGAGCCGGCCTGAGGCCTCCTGCACGGTCAGCGATGCGCACGCCGCATCGCTGGCATGACGATCCTTCATCAGATCCGCCTGCGGCTGCCGCTACGATGCGCCGCTTTACCAGGAGGACGCATGCAGCTGTACATCGGCAACAAGAACTACTCGTCGTGGTCGATGCGGCCATGGGTGCTGATGCGCCAGTTCGAGATCCCGTTCGACGAAGTGATGGTGCGTTTCGACGACTTCGAAGCCGGGGCATCGGCGTTCAAGCGTCGCATCGCCGAGGTGACGCCCACCGGCCGCGTGCCGGTGCTGGTGGACGACGGCTTCGCGGTGTGGGACACGCTGGCGATCGACGAATACCTCGCCGAGCGCTTTCCACAACATGCGCTGTGGCCGCGTGATGCGCGGCAGCGGGCGCGTGCGCGCAGCGTCTGTGCCGAGATGCACAGCGGCTTCTCGGCGCTGCGCAGCCATTGCCCGCAGAACCTCGAGGCCACGCTGCCGGCGGTGGGCGAGCGCGTGCTGAAGGAGCAAAGCGGCGTCCGCAACGACCTCGCGCGCGTGCAGGCACTCTGGACCGACGCACTGCAAGCCAGCGGAGGGCCGTTTCTGTTCGGCGCCTTCGGCACCGCCGATGCGTTCTTCGCGCCGGTGGCCGGACGCATCCGCACTTACGGTCTGCCGGTGAGCGACACCGCGCGGGCCTATATCGATCGCGTGTTCGCCAGCCCCGGCGTCGCGGCCTGGGTGCGCGAGGCGCTGGTCGAGCGCGATTTCCTGCAGTTCGAAGAACCGTACCGCAGGTCAAGGGACTGACGCCGCCGTTGGCGGCGCGATGGGGGACTGACGCCGCCGTTGGCGGCGCAATGCACGCCGCTCAACCGGGACACGATCGCGGGATAAGGCGCTGTCTTGCGACAGGGCTGCGATACAGTGCGGCTCCGGCACGAGTGCGCGCCGCCTCACGCCAACGCGCGGCCGCAGTGCTGCCCGTGCGCAGTGCGTGTCGCGCCACGGTGCAGCGCTTCATTGTGGTTCGGTGTTGTCGATGCGTCAGTGGATCGGATGGGCTTTGCAGGTGGGTTGTGCGCTGTGCATCGCGCACACAGGCGCGGTGCAGTCTGCGCCGCAGGCGGCCACCGATCCAATCAACGAGGCGCGCGACGCGCTGCGCAAGCGCGACAACAAGCGTCTGGCCGGCCTGCGCAGCAGCACGCTTGCCGAGCGCCACCCGCTCGCGCCCTGGGTCGAGTACTGGGAGATCGGCAACCGCATCAGCGAGACGAACACCGACGAGATAGAGGCGTTCTACCAACGCTGGAGCGGCAGCTATGTCGAAGACCGCATGCGCAACGATTGGCTGCTCGAGCTGGGACGGCGGCGCGACTGGCCCGCGTTCGTGCGCGACCATCCACGCTTTCGCATGAACGACGACCGCGAGGTCACCTGTTATTTCACGCTGACCGAACACTTCGCCGGCAAGCCGGTGGCCGACGAGGCGCGGGCGCTGTGGTTCGCCCAGCGCGACAGCGATGACGGGTGCACGCTGATGGCGAGCACCCTGTACGACGCCAAGGTGTTCGGCGCCGACGACCTGTGGATGAAGTTGCGCCTGAGCCTCGATGCCAACCGCGCGCGCGTGGCGCGCACCGTGGCCTCGTGGATGGACAAGCACATCAGCCAGGACGTGGGCGAGCTGCTCGAGCACCCGGTGCGCTACCTGCGCCGCGTGCAAGGCACGCCGTCGCGCACGCAGGCCGAGCTGGCCTTGCTGGCGATCGTGCGCGCGGCCAGCAACGATCCCGATGCCGCGGCCGGCCTGATGGACGAGCGCTGGCAAGCCGCGCTCGGGCCGGAGCGGGCCGCCTGGGCCTGGGCGGTGATCGGCAAGCAGGCGGCGCTGCGGCTTTCGGGTGACGCACCACAACACTACAAACGTGCCTTCACGCTGTTGCGCGGCACGCCACGCACCGCGCAATGGAGCGACGAGATGCTGGCCTGGGCGGCGCGCAGCGCACTGCGCGCCGGCCGCAACGGCGACCGCTGGGCGCTGGCGCTGCGCGCGATCCATGCGATGAGCCCGTCCGAGCAGTCGGATCCCACCTGGGTCTACTGGCGTGCGCGCGCGCTGAACGCAACGGCGGCCAGCGGCGAGGCCGGGGACGCGCAGCGCGAGCAGGCACGCGAGCTGTTCGCGTCGATCGCCGGGCCGCTCACGTTCTACGGCAACCTGGCGGCCGAAGAGATCGGCTTCGTGCCCGAGCTGCCGTGGCTCGCGCCCACGCCGAGCGAGGCCGATCGTGCGCAGGCGCGCGCCAATCCGGGCCTGAGCCGCGCGCTGCAGCTGATTGCGCTCGGCCTGCGCAACGAAGGCGTGCGCGAGTGGAACTTCACGCTGCGCGGCATGAGCGAACGCGAGCTGTTCGCCGCTGCCGAATGGGCCTGCGAGCGCGAGGTGTGGGACCGCTGCATCAATACCAGCGACCGCACGCGCCAGGACATCGACCTCGCGCAGCGCTACCCCACGCCGTTTCGCGACATCGTGCTGGCGCGCAGCCAGGAGATCGGACTCGATCCGGCCTATGTGTATGGGTTGATACGCCAGGAATCGCGCTTCATCTCCGACGCGCGCTCCAGCGTCGGTGCGTCCGGGCTGATGCAGCTGATGCCCAACACCGCGCGCTGGGTGGCGCGCAAGCTGTCGCTGGACTACAAGCCCGAGCAGATCGTCGACCCCACGGTCAACGTGAGGCTCGGCACCGGCTACTTGAAGATGGTGCTCGAAGACTTCGGCGGTTCGCAGGCGATGGCCGCGGCGGCGTACAACGCCGGCCCGAGCCGGCCGCGGCGCTGGCGCGAAGGCGCCACGATCGAGCCCGCCGTTTGGGCGGAGAACATTCCCTTCAATGAGACCCGCGATTACGTCAAGAAGGTCTTGTCCAACGCCGCGGTGTACGCGTCGCTGATCCACGGCCGCACCGTGTCGCTCAAGACGTGGCTCGGCGGGCAGGCGATCGGCCCGCGCGAAGCGAGCGCACCCGAGGTCAACATCGATCTGCCTTGAGCGAGTGTCGCGCCGCGCGCGCCGCCGCTACAGTCCGGGCACGATGAAGGCCTATGTCGTCGGCGGCGCCGTGCGCGACCAGTTGATGGGCGCGCCGGCCAACGATCGCGACTGGGTGGTGGTGGGCGCCACGCCCGAGCAGATGATCGCCGCTGGCTTCACGCCGGTTGGGCGCGACTTTCCGGTGTTCCTGCATCCACAGACCCAGGAGGAATACGCGCTCGCCCGCACCGAGCGCAAGTCGGGCGCCGGCTACCACGGCTTCGTGTTCCACGCCGCACCCGACGTCACGCTGGAGCAAGACCTCGCGCGCCGCGACCTGACGATCAACGCGATGGCACTCGACCCCGATACCGGCACGCTGATCGACCCGTTCCAGGGCGCCGACGACGTGCGCGCCGGCCGGCTGCGCCACGTGTCCGATGCGTTCGCGGAGGATCCGGTGCGCCTGTTGCGCGTGGCGCGGTTCGCGGCACGTTGGCCGCGATTCCACGTGGCCGACGACACAAAGGCGCTGATGCGGCGCCTGGTGGACGCCGGCGAGGTCGATGCCTTGGTGGCAGAGCGCTCATGGCAGGAGTTGTCGCGCGGCTTGACCGAAGCAGCACCCAGCCGCATGGTCGATGTGCTGCGCCAGTGCGGCGCATGGGGGCGGCTGGCGCCCGAGCTCGACGCGTGGTGCAGGGCTGACGCGACACGCTGCAGCGCGCTGATGCGCACGCTCGATGCGGCTCCGGCCATGCCCGCGCCGCTTCGTTTCGCATGCCTTTGCCATGCTCTGGAACCGGCACGCATCCAGGCCCTGTGCGAACGCTGGCGCGTGGATGGCGAGAGCCGCGAGCTCGCGCTGCTGGTGGCGCGCGAGTGGCCGTCGTTGAGCACCTCGAGTGCACTCGCGCCGGACGATGTGCTGGCCCTGCTGGAGCGTTGTGATGCCTGGCGACGCCCCGAGCGCATGCGCCTGGCGCTGACCACGTGGCAGGCCCTGGAGGCCATGCTCGACGAGCGCGACGCGGCACGTCTGCAGCGCCACGCCGATCGCATCCGCCAGGCCTTGTCGGCGGCTCAGCGCGTCAGCGTGGCGACGCTGCCGCCGGACGTGCGTGCGGCGGCAGCGGACGGACCGGCGCTCGGGCGGGCCCTGCGCCAGGCACGGCTGCAGGCGATCGCACAGACGTACGACCGCGACTGAGCTGTCCCGCTCACAACAACCAGCTCACGCCCGCCGCGATGGCGCTGAGCAGGACGCTGCTGGCCAGCGGCAAGTAGATCTCGCGTCCCGCAATGCGCACCGTGAAGTCGCCCGGCAGGCGGCCCAGCCCGATGCGCTCGAGCCAGCTGCGCAGTCCGTTGAACAACAGGAACGCGAGCATGAAGACGATCAGCCAGCGCACCGCAGCATCCTTCTCACAAGCGGTGCGAGCGATCGCCGGCAGCAAAACCGATCGGATCGAACACACAGCCCTTGGCGAAGCCGATCACCTTGAAGAGCTCGCCCATTTCGTGTTCGGCCACCAGTTTCTGCGCTGCGGCGCGCTCGCGCGCATCGGCCCGCGCCATCGAGTCGGCGATGCCGTTGTTCAGCAGAAAACGCGCCTGCGACGTGTAGCCGAGCACGTCGAAACCGGCTGCCTGTCCGGCGAGCGCGATGCCGCTGAAATTGACGTGCGCGGTGATGTCCTTCTCGCCCACGTCGATCAACGGGTCGCTGTCGGCACGGTGCGCGCGATGGCACATCAGCGTGCCGGCGGTGCGCTGCGGATGGTAGTACTCGTCGGCCGGGAATCCGTAGTCGACGAACAGGGCCACGCCGCGCCGCAAGGTCTGCGCCAGCCCGCTGATGAACGCTTCGGCCTGCACATGGATCTCGGTCACCGTGCCCGGCGTCCACGGCCCATCGTGCGGCGGGCGCAACGCCGTCGGCCGGTCGCGCCACGCGAACGCGCCGTCGGCGTCCAGCGCCACGCCGCGTTCGTGCCACAACGCGCCGTCGAAGTGCAGCAGTTGCACCGGCATCGCGTCGAGCACTTCGTTGCCGAGCACCACCGCGTCGGTCGCCGGTGCCGCCGGAACGCTCCAGCGCTCGATCCACTGCACGCGGCCACCGTGGCGCGCCAGGCGCTGCTGCTGCCGCGCACGCAGCGCGCCCGACAGCTCCACGATGCAGTACCGGCCCACCTCGTTACCCAGCGCTTCGAGCAGCCCTTCGGCCAGCGCGCCGCTGCCGGCGCCGAACTCGATCAGCGTGTGCGTCTCGCTGGCCTGCAGCGCCTGGCGCAACGACGGCGCCAGCGCCTGCGCGAACAACGGCGTCAGTTCCGGCGCGGTGATGAAATCGCTGCCGCCCGGCCAGCGGCCGATCTGCCGGTCGTCGTGCATGTAGTAGCCCAGGCCCGGCGCGTACAGCGCCAGCGACATGTAACGATCGAACGGCAACCATCCGCCGTTGCTCTCGATGGCCTGCACGATCGCCGAGCGCAGACGGCTCGATACACTGTGATGCTCAGCGGTCGCGCACATCGCGGCATTGTAGAAACCATGACGCATCGCAAACTCGTGTTGGTCACCGGTGCGGCGCGGCGTCTCGGCCGTGCCATCGCGCTCGATCTGGCGGCGCACGGCTGGAACGTGGCGCTGCATTTCCACCGCTCGCACGCCGAGGCGCGTGAGACGCTCGCCGCGTTGCGGCAAGCCGGCGCGCAGGCCGAGGCCTTCCAGGCCGATCTGGCCGACGAGACCGCCTGTGAGGCGCTGGTGCCGGCGGTGGTGCAACGTTTGGGGCCGCTGCGCGCCGTGGTGAACAACGCGTCGCTGTTCGAGCACGACGACGTGCACTCGCTGCGCCACGACGGCCTGTCGCGCCACTGGCGCACCAACACCGCGGCGCCCGTCGTGCTGGCGCGCGCCCTGCACGCGCACCGCGCTGCCGCCGGCGTGCCGACGGGCGATGCGTGCGTGGTCAACCTGCTGGACCAGAAGCTGTACAACCCCAACCCCGATCACCTGTCGTACACGTTGTCGAAGGCGGCGCTGCAGGCCGCCACGCCGCTGCTGGCGCAAGCGCTGGCGCCGTTGCTGCGCGTGTGCGGCGTCGCGCCCGGCCTCACGCTCGAGAGCCCGCAGATCGATGCACAACGCCTGGCGGCGCTAAAGGCCCAGGGTCCGCTCGCGCACGGCGTGGAGCCGGCCGACGTGGCGCATGCGGTGCGCTTCGTGCTGGAGAATCCGTCGATCACCGGCAGCACGCTGCTGGTGGACGCGGGCAGCCACCTGAGGCCGCGTTCGCGCGATTACGCATTCGTCGAAAACCCATGAGAACCATCACGATCGAAGGCCTGCGCGTGCTGGCCCAGGTGGGCGTGCTGGCCCACGAGTTCGGCGCCCCGCAGCCGGTGCTGATCAGCCTGGCGGTCGACATGCCCGATGCGCCGTTGATCCCGGCGCGCGACGAGATGTCGCAGGTGCTCGATTACCGCCACTTGCGCGAGCTGGCCAAGGCGGAGGCCGAGCGCGAGCACACGCACCTGCTCGAGACGCTGGCCGGCCGCATCGCGCAACGCGCGTTGCAGTTGCCTGGCGTCACGGGGGCGCGCGTCCGCGTGGCCAAACCCCAGGTGTTTGCCGATTGCGACACCGTCAGCGTCGAGGTGCACGCGACCCACAAGGACCGAGGTGCGTGATGAACGCGACCCCTGAACTGCTCGATTCGTCAGCCAACGAGCGCCGCCGGCGCTTCGAGGCCAACAAGCTGTCCAAGCGCCTGCACCGCCAGGTGGGCGAGGCTATTCGCCACTTCAACATGATCGAGCCGGGCGACAAGGTGATGGTGTGCGTGTCCGGCGGCAAGGACAGCTACGCGTTGCTCGACATCCTGATCGGCCTGCGCGAGCGCGCGCCGGTGAGTTTCGACCTGGTGGCGGTCAACCTCGATCAGAAGCAGCCCGGTTTTCCGGAGCACGTTCTGCCGCAGTACCTGCATTCGCGCGGCGTGCCGTTTCACATCGAACAGCAGGACACCTACTCGATCGTCAAGCGCCTGGTGCCCGAGGGCCAGACGCTGTGCGCATTGTGCTCGCGGCTGCGCCGCGGCATCCTGTACCGCGTGGCGAGCGAGCTGGGCGCGACCAAGATCGCGCTCGGCCACCACCGCGACGACATGGTGGTGACGCTGCTGATGAACATGTTCTTCGGCGCGCGCCTGAAAGGCATGCCGCCCAAGCTGGTCAGCGACGATGGGCGTCATGTGGTGATACGCCCGCTGGCCTACGTGTCGGAGACCGACCTCGAACGCTGGGCCGAGCAGCGGCGCTTTCCGATCATTCCGTGCAGCTTGTGCGGCAGCCAGCCCAACCTGCAACGAGCTCAGATCAAGCAGATGCTGCGCGAGTGGGAGCGGCGTCATCCGGGGCGCACCGACAACATGGCCGCGGCAATGGGCCGCATCACGCTGTCGCACCTGATGGACCGGAACCTGTACCCGTTTGCCACGCTCCAAGCCACTGGCGTGGCCGACGTGCAGGGCGACAAGGCCTTCGACGAAGACGATGGCTGCGCCGCGCCCCCGGCGGAGCAGCCGCTGCGCCTGGTGCGCCACGATCCCCAAGAGAGCCCCTGACCGAGCGACGGAGGACCGCATGAACGCCCGCACCCCGACCCTGACGGCCGCCTGGATCGGCGTCCTCGCCGCCGGCCTGCTCACGGCGTGTGCGTCGATGAACACCCTGAACGCCGAGGTGGTGAGTTACGGCGGCTGGCCGAGCGACCGCAGGCCCGGTACCTATGCGTTCGAGCGCCTGCCGTCGCAGCAGGCGCGCGCGGACGCGCAGCAGCGCCTGGAGGATGCGGCTCAGCCGGCGCTCGCGGCCGCAGGGTTCGTCCAGGCGGGGCCGGGCGTCACGCCCGACGTGCTGGTGCAGCTGGGCGCGCGGATCACGCGCTACGAGCGTTCTCCGTGGGACGACCCGTTGTGGTGGCGCGGCGGCTTTGGCTACTGGCGCTATCGGCCGTGGGGCGGACCGTATCCGCCATGGGTCGGCCCGTATCCCTACGGATATCGGACCGAGCCGAGCCGCTACGACCGCGAAGTGGCGCTGCTGCTGCGCGATCGCGCCAATGGCACACCACTGTACGAGGCACGCGCCAGCAGCGAGGGCATGACCAGCGGCGGCGACGAGCTGATGAGCGCGATGTTCAAGGCCGCGATGGCCGACTTCCCGCAAAGCGGCTCGGTGCCGCACACCGTCAAGGTGATGCTGCAATAGCGCTCGCGGGCTCCTGAGGCCACGCAACGGTCTTCGACGCAGCCTAGGGGCGATCCAGCCGCTCGCCGCGGTCGGGTTCCGTATGGCGCTGTGCCGCGAGCGCGCGCAGATCGTCTTCCCAGCCCTTCAGACGCTCCGCACCATGGCGCCGCTGCTCGGCGCTGGTGCTGTTGTGCAGCCGCGCCACCAGCGCGCAGTTGTGCTCGTAGAGCCGCTGTTGGTACTCTCGATAGGCCGGCCGCGGCGACAGCACGGCATGGGCCGCAAACACACGAAGCGCCGCCTCGGCCCGGGCGGCATCGGCGCGCGCCGCCTGCAGCGCGCGCAGCGTGTCGACGATCTCGCGCTGGCGCGCCTGGCGCTCGACGAGCCAGCGCCGCGCATCGAACGGCGACGCCGCTATGCCGTCGGCGATCAGCTTGCGCTGCGCGTCGTCGAGGCGACCGTAGACCATCTCGGCGCGCGACACGGTGCGCTTGTTGGCCGCTTCGAGCTGCTCGGTCCGCGTGGCCTGCAGGTAGTCGTTGCGGAAATCGTCGTCGGCCTTGCGGTAGCGCCTTTCGACCTGGCGCACCTGCTCCGGCCGCAGCGTGCGCAGCAAGTCGGCCAGCGCCGGCACGCCGTGTGCATAAGCCACTTCCAGGCGCCGCCGCAGCTCGTCGCTCCAGCGGCACACCTCGGCCGGTGTGATGTCCTGCAGGATCTGCCGCTGGGCCTGCGCCAGCAGTGCGGCGTAGTCCGGTAGTTGCGTGGCACGATGCCAGCGAAACCAGTCCGACAGCGCGTCGCGCGCACGGTTGCCCTGTTCGACATCGAAGTCAAAGTAGCCGTCGAGCCACCAGTACGCGAAAGTCTGGCCCTGGTTGTAGACCAGCCGCAGCGCGCTGCAGCCTGCCAGCAGCAGCGCAACGGCCGCGATAATCCACGGGCGCAGGCGACGGCGCTGAGGCAAGAAGACCGACATGGCACTCGACATCGTGATCATGGCCGCGGGCAAGGGTACACGCATGAAGTCAGCCCTGCCCAAGGTGTTGCATCGACTGGCCGGTCATCCGTTGCTGCTGCATGTGCTGGACACCTGTGCAACGTTGCAGGCCGATCGCACGGTGGTGGTCACGGGCTATGCCGCCGATGCGGTCGAGCGCTTGCTGGCCGGCCGCGCGACAGCGGGCGGCGCCGGCGCCCACCTGCGCTGCGTGCGCCAGGAACCGCAACTCGGCACCGGCCATGCGGTGCAGCAGGCCGTGCCCTGGCTCGATGACGACGGCACCACGCTGATTCTCAACGGCGACGTCCCTCTGGTCGCGGCCGACACGGCGCGTGCGCTCGTGCAGGCCTGCGCCGGTCGGCAATTGGCGCTCCTGACCCTGATGCTCGACGCTCCCGAGGGTTACGGCCGCATCGTGCGCGAAGGCGGTAGCGTGCGCGGCATTGTCGAGCACAAGGACGCGAGCGACGCGCAGCGCCGGATCCGCGAGGTCTACACCGGCATCATGGCCGCGCCCACGGCGGCGTTGAAGCGCTGGCTGGCGCGCCTGACCAACCACAACGCCCAGCGCGAGTACTACCTCACCGACGTGGTCGCGTTGGCCGTGGCCGACGGCGTGGCGGTGGTCACGACTGCAGCGCACGACGAGACCGAGGTGCTCGGCGTCAACAGCGCCGCGCAACTGGCCGACCTGGAGCGCCGCCTGCAGCGGCGTCGCGCCAACGCCTTGATGGATGCCGGCGTGCGGCTCGCCGATCCGGCGCGCTTCGACGTGCGCGGCGTGCTCGAATGCGGACAGGATGTCGAAATCGACATCGACTGCATCTTCGAGGGCCGTGTCGTGCTCGGCGACGGCGTGCGCGTCGGCTCGCACTGCGTGATCCGCGACACCACGATCGGCGCCGGCACCGAGGTGCTGCCGCATTGCGATTTCACGCGGGCCACCATCGGAGAGCGGGTGCAGATCGGACCTTTCGCGCGGCTGCGGCCGGGTGCCGATCTGGGCCCCGAGGTGCACATCGGCAACTTCGTCGAGGTGAAGAACTCCCGGCTGGAGCGCGGTGCCAAGGCCAACCACCTGGCCTACCTGGGCGACACGTCGGTCGGCGAGCGCGTCAACTACGGCGCCGGCAGCATCACGGCCAACTACGACGGCGCCAACAAGCACCGCACGGTGATCGGCAACGACGTGCACGTGGGCTCCAACTGCGTGCTGGTGGCGCCGGTGGTGATCGGCGACGGCGCCACGATCGGCGCCGGATCGGTGATCAACAAGGACGCGCCGGCCGGCCAGCTCACGGTGGCGCGCGCACGGCAAGCCAGCCTCGAAGGGTGGCAGCGGCCGGTCAAGCAGAAGAAGAAAGACTGAGGCGAACGAGCGCCGAGCGCTTCACGCCGGCTGGTTGCGCAGCCATTCCGCAAACGCGTTGACCTGCATCGGCAACGCAATGGCCGGGCCCTGGGCATGCCCGCAACCGATCGCCGCCAGCCATTCGCGCTGCGCCGCCGTGTCGACGCCCTTGGCGGTGACATGCAGCTTCAAGCCGCGCGCCATCTGCACGATGGCAGTCGCGATGGTCGCGGCGGCCCGATCGTCCGGCAGCGATGCGACGAACGCGCGGCCGAGGATGAGCCCGCGCACCGGCAACGCGCGCAGTCGCGACAGCGCCATCGTGCCGACGCCGAAGTCATCGATCGCCACCGAGATGTGCAGCGCCTGCAGCCGGCTCACCGACTCGCGCAGCACCTGCGCATCCTCGCTCAGCACCGCCTCGCCGATGTCGAGCGACAGCTCGCCGAGCGGCGGCGTGTTCGCGCACACGTGCTCCGCCAGCTCGGCCACCAGCTCCAGCGGCAGCGGCAGGCCGGCCAGGTCGAGCGCGACGGCGGGCACGCGGCCGTCGCGCAGCGACCATGCGCGCTGCGTGGCGATCGCCTCGGCCAGTGCCCAGCGCACGATCGGCTGCATCAGGCGACGCTCCTCGGCGACGTCGAGAAAACTCTCCGGCGCCAGCCAGCCGCGATCGGGATGCTGCCAGCGGATCAGCGCCTGCACCTGCAGACCCGAGCCATCGAGAGCGGCACGCGGCTGCAGCATCAGCGCGAACTCGCTGCGCTGCAACGCGTAGGCCAGCTGGCCCTCGAGCACGAGCGCGGCGTAGGCCTGGGCCGCCATCTCGGTCTCGAAGAAGCGGCACACGCCGCGGCCGTCGGCCTTGGCTGCATACATCGCGGTGTCGGCGTTCTTGATCAGCTCGGCCGGCAGGCGGCCGTCATGCGGCACCATCGCCACACCGATCGAAGGCGACACGACGATGCTCTGTCCTTGCACCGGAATCGGCGCCTCCACCGCCAGCAGGACGCGCTGCACCAGCTCCTCGACGACGCGGCGGTCGGCCACGTCGGCCAGCAGCACGACGAACTCGTCGCCGCCGAAGCGGCTCACCAGGTCGACCGGACGCAGCGACTGCACGATGCGGTGCGCTACCGTCTGCAGCACCGTGTCGCCCACCAGGTGGCCGAGCGAGTCGTTGATGCGCTTGAAGTGGTCGAGGTCGATGAACAGCAGCGCGGCATGCGTCGCGCCGCCGTTGGCCAGGCGAGCCGCCAGGTGCTCCATGAAATTGGCGCGGTTCGGCAACCCGGTGAGCGGATCGTGGTGCGCTAGGAACTCGATGCGTTGCTGCGCCTGCAAGCGGTCGCGGATGTCGCGCACGATCGCCATGCGGATCTTCTCGCCGCGTCGCGTCATGGTGCGACCGATCGACTCCACCGGGATGCGCTGGCCGTCCGCGCGGACGGCCACCAGCTCGTAACGCTGCTCGGAGGCGGCGTCCATCACCGCCTGCACCCGGCCCTGGTGCTCGGGTGCCACGAAGTCGAGGATGCGATGGCCGACCATGCGCTCGCGCGGAAAGCCAAGCAGCGAGACCAGCGCCACGTTGACGTCGGTGATCACGCCGTCGCGATGGAACACGATGCCCTCGACGCTGGCGTCCATGAACTTCGACAGCCGGTCTTCGCTCTCGCGCAGCGCCGCCTCGATCAGCCGGTGATGCGAGATGTCGCTGATCAGCACGAACGCGCCGACCAGCGTGCCATTGTCGAGGTGCGGCACCAGGCTCACCTCGATCCAGCGGGGTGTACCGTCCGGACCGGCCATCTTGCGCTCGTAAGACGCCGGCTCGGCATGGCTCAGCAGCCGGTCGACATGGGGCTGGATCTCGGCCGCCGCCTGCGGCCCCACCACTTCGGCAAAGGTGCGTCCGACGATCGACACCGTGTCGAGGCCGAAGGTGCTGGCGTACTGCTGGTTGGCGTACACGCAGCTCAACCGTTTGGCCTCGTAGTAGGCGATCAGCGCCGGCACGCTGTCGGCCAGCAGCGAGAAGCGCTGCGTCTCGGCGCGCGCGTCGCGCTCGGCCAGCCGCTCGGCCGTGGCATCGCGCAGCACGCAGGTGTAGCTCTGGCGCCCTTCCAGCCAGCGCGCAGCCAGTTCGATCCAGGCCGGCTGCCCATCGTGACCGCGCCAGTGCAGCTCGAGCGCGAAGTCGCGTCGAGCCTGCAGGCGGCGGCTCAGGCGTTCGAGCGAGTCGGCATCGAACGCGCCACGGCCGAGTTGACCATCATCGCAACGCAGGCCAAGCGCGTGAAACGCCATGTTGGCGCGTTGCAGCGTGCCGTGCCAGTTGATCTCGACGGCGGGCAGCGGCAAGGCCTCCCAGGCTGCGTCGCTCGATGGGGGTGCCTGCATGCGTGTGTTCGTGATGCGCACCGCGCGGCGCGCTGGTGGCGGGCGCGATGATACGGCGCGCCAGGCCCCGGTGGAGCGCCATCGCGTCAGCGACGCCCTACCAACTGATGATGCATCGGTTCAACGATGCAGTTGCTCGGCCGCCAGGCAAAGGTCGGCCCACGCGCGCGCCTTGTCGGCGGGATTGCGCAACAGGTAGGCCGGGTGGTAGGTCACCACGACGGGGCGCTCTGCGAAGCGGTGCACCCGGCCGCGCAGTCGGCCGATCGGATCGCTGCTGTCGAGCAGCGACTGCACCGCAAAGCGTCCCATCGCGATCAGCAGCCGGGGCTGCACCAGCTCGATCTGCCGGCGCAGGTAGACGCTGCACAACGCCAGCTCGTCGGGCTCGGGATTGCGGTTGCGCGGCGGGCGGCACTTGAGCGTGTTGGCGATGTAGACCTGTTGCGCTGGCGGCGCATCCGTGCGCGTCAGGCCGATCGACTGCAGCATGCGATCGAGCAGCTCGCCGGCCGCGCCGACGAACGGTTCGCCTTGCCGGTCTTCGTTCTCGCCCGGCGCCTCACCGACGATCATGCAGTGCGCGCGCTCGTTGCCGACCCCGAACACGGTCTGCGTGCGGCCCTCGCACAAGCGGCAGGCGCGGCACGCGGCCACATGCTCGCGCAGCGCCTGCCAGTCGAGCGCGGCGACCTCGCCCTCACGTGCGTAGCGCGTGTCGTCACGGCGCGCCAAGGGCCTGTCGGCCGCTGCCGGTGCGCTGCGCGCAGTCTCCGTCCCGACGCGTGCCGCGGTCTTTGACGCCGCTGTGGAATCAACCGCCGTCGCCGCGGCCGCAACGCCCGAGGCGACGCGGGTGGGAGCCCACACCACGATGCCCATCTCGCCCAGCATCGCGCGCTGGCGCTCAGTCCACGGCATGGGGCGCGGGGGCGGCAGCGTCGCCGCTCAACAACAGGCTCATCACGATCGCATTCTCGCGTGCGAGCGTGCCGGCCGGGTAGTAGCCGCGGCGCAGGCCGACATCGCGAAAGCCATAGCGGCGGTACAGCTGCTGCGCGCGCTGGTTGCTGGTGCGCACCTCGAGCCACAGGCGCTGCGCCCCGAGCGCCCGCGACTCGCGCACCAGCTCGTCGAGCATCGCGCGGGCATGGCCGTGCCCCTGGTGCGGCGGCGCCACTGTGAGGTTGAGCAGGTGCACCTCCTGCACGCCGGGCATCGCAATGAAATAGCCGAGCCACTGCCCGCCGCCATCGACCCGCTTGCGCGCCAGATAGCCGGCATTCAGCGAGTCGATGAAGTTGCCGCGGCTCCACGGGAACGGATAGGCCGCACTCTCGATCGCCACCAGCGTGTCGAGGTCGGCCAGGCCGACCGGGACGAACCGGATCGCCTGCGCCTCAGCCATTTGCGCCGTCCGTCGCCGCGCGCGCGGCATCGCGTTCGGCGACGGTCAGTGCCACCTTGTCGCGCAGATAGATCGGCCTCGCATGCGTTGCATTCACCGCCGCACCGTCGGCGTGCCGCCGCAACGCCAAGCGCAGCAGCGCGCCGGCACGATCGTGCACCACCGCCTGGGTGATCGCAGCGCCGAACGGCAGGCGGCCGGCAAACGCCCGCACGGCGCTGCCCGCCACCGCCAGCGGCGCCTGCCCGCGCCAACGCGCCGCCAGCGCGTCGAGCGTGTACAGCGCCGGCGCATCCACCACCTGCCAGCGCGTGCCGTCGTGCAGGTAACACGCGGCGTAAGCCTCGTCCATGCGCGCATCCATGGCCACCCACAGCGGCGTGTGACCGGCCAGCGACAGCGCCAGGCGCGCGTCTTCGGCCACCAGCATCAAGCTGTCGACCGCCACCACCGGGATCTGCGCGCCGAACGCGAGCCCTTGCGCCACGGCGCACGCACAGCGCAGGCCGGTGAACGCGCCGGGCCCGGAGCCGAAGGCCACGGCATCGAGCTGGCGCACACCGAGGCCACACGCCGTCAGACCCTCGAGCGCCAGCGGCAGCATACGCGCCGAGGCCTGAGCGCCGCCTTCGACCACACGCGTCCAACGCGCGTCGCCGGCTGCCACCGCCAGCGCCAGCTGCTCGGTCGAGCTGTCGAGCGCGAGCAGGCGGGCCATCTTGATGATCGAGGCTTGGAGTCGGCGCGACGCCGCCTAGAACGGGTTGTTGCGCGCCCTCGTGATCGCGAAGCTGGCGATATTGGCGTGGGCGCGCAGACCGAAGTGACGGTCGTCCGCCCACAGGTGGGTGGTCGACTCCGCGCCGCTGGCCAGCGTGGCACTGGTGCAATCGGGCAAGGCGACGGTGCAGGCCGCATCGCTGACATTGGTCAGCGAGTAAGCCGCCGGAACCTTGGTCATGGCCTGCGTCAGGTCGTCGGCCAGCACCAAGCCGATGAACCGGCCATCTTGCAGGATGTCGACGCGCACGCGCGCGTTGAAGGTTGCGGTCAGGCAGGTCAGGCGCGCACTTTCATTGCGCGTGCGCGCGTAGGGCGTCAGACCCACGTCGTGCACCGTGACGAGGATGGTGCGCACGTTGGCCGCTGCCAGCCGATTCACCTGCTGCGCCACCTGTCGGCCGCGTGCCTCGAGTTCGTAATCGCCGCAATCGGCGCCGGCCTCGAAGCGCTCGATGATGTCGTTGAGCCCGACCATCAGCAGGAACAGGTCCTTCGGCGACGGTGCGCTGGCGTTGAGCTGCGCCGTGATCTGAGCCTCGATGTCGGCCGCCTTGGCCCCCGGCGCCCCGCGCGTGACGGCGCGCGGCGTGACGCTGTTGGGGTTGCAGCGGTCGAGCGTCATGCCGAAGTTCCCCACCAGCAGCTGACTCCATATGGGCGCGAGCGTGCAGTCAATCGCGTTGTTCGCGTCGAGCCCGTTGATGCTGTAGTTCTTGCCGTCGGCCGTCAGCACCGTGGTCTCGTCGCCCAACAGGATGATCTGGTTCGGCTCGAACGGCTCGATCGCGTCGGTTCCGCCACCGCACGCCGCGAGTCCGGTCAGCCCGCAGCACAAGGCCGCACGTAAGCGAGAAATCAACCGACTGCTACCGATCCACATGCCCCAGTTCCAATTCAAACGCACGGCTTCAGCGCGACGCTGCGCGTGACAAACGATCGTTGACGCCTTCCCAAGGCGCGGTGTCGGGCGGTTGTTCGACCCAGACCAGCTTCACGCCACGGTCGTCGAACTCGCGCAGCACGGCGAACAGCTCCTGCGCCACCGCCCGCGGGTCGTCTGGCATCACCCGCACCAGCGGGTGCCGGCGCGGTGCCGTGCGTGAATATACAGCCACGCCCTTCACGTTCGCCGGCAGCACGCCGAGCGCCGAGCGCAAGTCTTCGCTGCTCATCAAACGCAGCGTGGCACGCGGCGCATAGTGGCTCTCGAGCGTGCCCGGCGCGCGCACGCTGCCGTCATCGGCGTCGCGCAGCGGCTGGCCGAGCACACGCTCGAGTTCGTCGCGTGCGAGCACCCCCGGACGCAACAGCACCGGCGCTGCGCCCGACACGTCGACGATGGCCGACTCGATGCCCAGGCGGCAGGCACCGCCGTCGAGCACCAGCAGATCGTCGCCGAACTCGTCGCGCACATGGGCCGCGGTGGTGGGGCTGACGCGCCCGAAGCGATTGGCGCTCGGCGCGGCCAGCCCCGCCACACCGAGCTCGGCGCAGCGCGCGAGGAGCGCCTGCGCCACCGGGTGCGCCGGACAACGCAGCGCCAGCGTGGGTAAGCCGGCGGCCGCGGTTGCGGCACGACCTTCGGCACGCCGCACGATCACCGTGACCGGTCCGGGCCAGAACGCGGCGGCGAGCCTGTCGGCGCCCTCGCTCCAGGGCGCCGACAACGGCAACGCCTGATCACGGTTGGCCACGTGCACGATCAACGGGTGGTCGCTCGGCCGTCCCTTGGCCTCGAAAATGCGCGCGACGGCGCGATCGTCGTCGGCGCGCGCGGCTAGGCCGTACACGGTCTCGGTCGGCACGCCGACCAGGTCGCCGGCGGCGAGCGCTTGCGCCGCACGTTCGATGGCGCTGGGATCGGACCCTGTGACGATCGCCACGCCAGTCAACCCGTCACCACGGCGCGATGCCCAGCGCGGCGGCGGCCTGTCGGGCCACCGCGTCGGCCGCATCGAGCGTCGATGCGGTGACGCTCAGGTGGCCCATCTTGCGACCGGGCCGCGCCTGTGTCTTGCCGTACAGGTGCAGGTGCACCCCGGGCAGTTCCAGCACGCGCTCCCAGCGCGGCGCGCGGTCGCCACGCCACAGGTCGCCAAGCAGGTTGAGCATCACCGCAGGCGAATGCATGCGCGGCGCCGGCAGCGGCAGGCCGGCCAGCGCACGCACCTGGTAGTCAAACTGGCTGGCGTCGGCGCCGTCGATCGTGCAATGCGCGGAGTTGTGCGGCCGGGGCGCCATTTCGTTGGCGCACAACGAGCCGTCGCGCAACACGAAGAACTCGACGCACAACACCCCGACGTAGTCGAGCGCCGTGGCGATCGCGCGCGCCGCGGCATCGGCGCGCGCAGCGGCGGCGGCGTCGATGCCGGGCGCCGGCCACTGCGTGACGGCGAGAATGCCGTCGCGGTGCAGATTGCGAAAGGGCGCAAAGCTGACCAGCTCGCCATCGGCGCCGCGCGCCAGCACCACGCTGATCTCACAGGCCAGGTCGAGCCGGCGCTCCAGCACGCAGCGCACGCCACCCAGTTCGCGCCATGCGGCGGCAAGCTCGTCAACCCGTTCGACACGGCGCTGCCCTTTGCCGTCGTAGCCCAGCTGCGCGGTCTTCAGGATGCCGGGCAGCAGGCCCTCGGACAGCGCGTCGAACGCGGCCGCGTTCTCGATCGCTGCGTGCGGGGCGCACGGCACGCCGCAGCGTGCAAAGGTGGCCTTCTCAAGCCCGCGGTCCTGGCAAACCGCCACCGCGGCCGCGCCCGGCGCGACCGGCAAGCGCTCGGCCAGGCGGCGCAGCACCTCGGCCGGTACGTTCTCGAACTCGGTGGTCACCGCGTGCGCGCCGGCCGCCAAGGCATCGAGCGCACGCGCATCGGTGTACCGCAGGCGCAGGTGCTGCTCGGCCACGCTGCCGGCGGGCGAATCGGCTTCGGGATCGACCACCATGCATCGGTAGCCCAGGCGTTGTGCCGCGTGCACGAACATGCGGCCGAGCTGCCCACCGCCCAGCACGCCGAGCGTGGCGCCCGGCGCGAGCACGCGCGCGCGGGTCACTTGGCCCCCTGGGCGCTGCGCGCCGTCCCCCCAAGGGGGAACGGGCGGCTTCGGAGCGGCCGTGCGCCGCTCACTTCAGTTCCTGCGTCATCGCGCGCGCCGCCGCGGTCTGATCGGCGCGAAAACGATCGAGCTTGCCGCGCAGGGTGCTGTCGCCATGGGCCAGCAGCGCCACCGCGAACAGCGCCGCGTTGGCTGCGCCGGCGCTGCCGATGGCGAACGTGGCCACCGGAATGCCCTTGGGCATCTGCACGATCGAATGCAACGAATCGACGCCGTTCAGATGCCGGCTCGGCACCGGCACCCCGAGCACCGGCACGGTCGTCTTGGCGGCGAGCATGCCCGGCAGGTGGGCCGCACCGCCGGCGCCGGCAATGATGGCTCGCAGGCCCCGGCCGGCGGCACTCTCGGCATAGGCGAACAGGTCGTCCGGCATGCGGTGCGCCGAAACCACCCGCCGTTCGTGGGCGACCCCGAACTCGGCGAGAATGCTCGCCGCGTGCTGCAAGGTCTCCCAGTCGCTCGATGAGCCCATCAGCACGCCGACGACAGGGGGATCGGTGGACGCCACGGTCTCTCGCGAAAATCCGAAAGGGCTTGCATTGTAGGCGCGGGGCCCTCACATCGAAGGCCGCGTGGCCCCACCGTTTCGCCATGATCGACATCACCATCCAGAACTTTGAATCCGAACTGATCCAGGCGTCGACCCAGGCGCCCGTCTTGCTCGACATCTGGGCGCCGTGGTGCGGACCGTGCAAGACCTTGAGCCCGGTGCTCGAGAAGCTCGAGCGCGAATACGCCGGCCGCTTCAAGCTGGCCAAGCTCAACAGCGACGAACAGCCCGAGATCGCCGGGCAACTGAGCCAGGCCTTCGGCGTGCGCTCGATCCCGTTCTGCGTGTTGTTCGATCAGGGCCAGCCGGTTGACGGTTTTGTCGGCGCGCAGCCCGAGGCGCAAATCCGCCAGTTCCTCGATCGCCACGTGCCGAGCAGCGAAGACGCCGAGGCCGAAGCGCAGGCCGAAGAAGCCGAGGCCCTCGAGGCCGTCGGCGACACCGATGCGGCGCTGGCCAAGCTGCAGCAGGCGGTGGCGGTGGCGCCGGGCAACGACGCGGCGCGCAGCGACTACGTGAAGCTGCTGCTTGAGCTCGGCCGCACCGCGCAGGCGCGCATGGCCTACGACCCGATGGCCGGCAAGGCCGCGCTCGATGCGCGCATCGCAGCGCTCGGGCTCTGGCTGGATGCCTGCGAGAAGGCGCCCGGCGCGCGCAGCGACGCCGCGCTGCAAGCCGCCATCGCCGCCAACCGGCGCGACTTCGACGCCCGCTACGAGCTGGCGCAACGCCATTTCGCCGGCGGCAGGTTCACCGAAGCGATGGACGAGCTGCTGGAGATCGTGATGCGCGACAAGCAGTGGAACGACCAGCTGGCGCGCAAGACTTACGTCGCGATTCTGGAACTGATGAGCAAACCGGCGCCCAAAGCGGCACCGGAGCAGGCCAAAGGAACGCTCGAGGTGGCCGGCAAGCCCACCGCGGTGGCGAGCGACCCGGTGGTCGATCAGTACCGCCGCAAGCTGAGCATGGCGCTGTTCTGAGCTCGGCGCTCGCGCCGCGGCCGTGGCGCGGAGGCCAGGGCCTAGAATTTCGCGTTTTGCCCGGCCCGCTCGGGCCGCTGACGACAACAAAGGAAGAGCGCCGTGATCATCTCGCAAGCCTACGCACAGACAGCGCCCGCCCCCAGCGGCGGCGGCACCGAATCGAGCCTGCTCAGCCTGCTGCCGCTGGTGCTGATGTTCGTGGTGCTGTACTTCATCATGATCAGGCCGCAGATGAAGCGTCAGAAAGAACACAAGGCCATGGTCGAGGCGCTCGCCAAGGGCGACGAGGTCGTCACCGCCGGCGGCGTGCTCGGGCGCGTATCCAAGCTCGGCGAGACCTATCTGCACGTGGAGGTGGCCAACGGCGTCGAGTTGCAGGTGCAGCGCACGTCAATCGTCCAGGTGCTGCCGAAGGGCACGCTGAAGTGACAGCCGGCGAATGAACCGCTACCCGCTGTGGAAGTACCTGCTGCTGGCGTTCGCGCTGGTGGTGGGATTGCTGTACACGCTGCCCAACTTCTATGGCGAGGCACCCGCGGTGCAGGTGTCGAGCGGCAAGGCGACTCTGAAGCTCGATGCATCGATCGTGCCGCGCATCGAGAGTGCGCTTAGTGCGGCAAACATCAAGGCCGACTTCGTCCAGTTCGAGGGCACGTCCGCGAAGGCGCGGTTCATCGACACCGACACGCAGATCCGGGCGAAAGACGCGATCTCGCGCGCACTGAACCCGGATCCGAACGATCCTAGCTACATCGTCGCGCTGAACCTGCTGTCGCGCTCGCCGGCATGGCTTGCCAAGCTGCGTGCGCTGCCGATGTACCTCGGGCTTGACCTGCGCGGCGGCGTGCACTTTCTGATGCAGGTCGACATGCGCGCCGCGCTGTCGAAGAAAGCCGAGTCGTATGCCGGCGACCTGCGCAGCCTGCTGCGCGACAAGGGCATCCGGCATGCCGGCATCGTGCGCGACGGGGAGGTGCTGACGATCCGCTTTCGCGACCGCGCGGTGCTGGCGCAGGCGCAGACGCTGCTGGCCGATCAGATGGCCGACCTGCAGTGGGCCGAAGGGGCCGACGGCTCGGAGTTCAAACTGACCGGCACGTTGAAGCCGGAGGCGGCGCGGCGCGTGCAGGAGCAGGCGCTGCAGCAGAACATCACCACGCTGCACAACCGGGTCAACGAACTCGGCGTCGCGGAGCCGGTAATCCAGCAGCAGGGCGCCGATCGCGTCGTGGTGCAACTGCCCGGCGTGCAGGACACCGCCAAAGCCAAGGACATCATCGGCCGCACCGCCAACCTGGAGTTTCGCCTGGCCGACATGTCGGCCGAGGCGCGTGCCGCGCTCGACGGCTCGGGACCCGTCCCCTTCGGCCGCGAGCGTTTCGGCGTCGGCCGCGGCGCCCCGGTGATCGTGCACCGCGAGGTGGTGGCATCGGGCGACATGCTGACCGATGCGCAGCCGCGGCCCGACCAGTACAACCAGCCGGCGGTGTCGGTCACGCTCGACAGCAAGGGCGGCCGCCGCATGCTGGAGATGACGCGCAACAACGTCGGCAACTTCATGGCCGCGATCCTGTTCGAGAAGAACAAGGGCGAGGTGTTGACCGTCGCCCGCATCCAGGGCGAATTCGGCAACCAGTTCCAGATCACCGGCATGGGCACGACCGAGGCCGCCAACGACCTCGCGCTGCTGTTGCGCGCCGGCGGTCTCGCCGCGCCGATGGAGATCATCGAGGAGCGCACGATCGGCCCCAGCCTGGGCAAGGACAACATCGACAAGGGTTTCGCCAGCGTCACCTACGGCTTCGCGGCGATCGCCGTGTTCATGTGCGCGTACTACCTGCTGTTCGGCGTGTTCTCGACGCTGGCGCTCGCGTTCAACCTGTTTCTGCTGGTCGCGGTGCTGTCGATGCTGCAGGCCACGCTGACGTTGCCGGGCATCGCGGCCATCGCGCTGACGCTCGGCATGGCGATCGACGCCAACGTGCTGATCAACGAGCGCGTGCGCGAAGAACTGCGCGGCGGCGCCGCGCCGCAGGCGGCGATCCACGCCGGTTATGAACGAGCCTGGGCCACGATCCTCGACTCCAACGTCACCACGCTGATCGCCGGCATCGCGCTGCTGGCCTTCGGCTCCGGACCGGTGCGCGGCTTCGCGGTGGTGCACTGCATCGGCATCCTGACGTCGATGTTCTCGGCGGTGCTGTTCTCGCGCGGGCTGGTCAACCTCTGGTATGGCCGCCAGAAGCGGTTGAAGAGCGTGTCGATCGGCCAGGTGTGGCGCCCGCAGGCTGCAACGCCGCCGGCCCAAGGCTGAGGGAGCACGCATGGAGTTCTTCAGGATCCAGCGTGACATCCCGTTCATGCGCCATGCGTTGGTGTTCAACGTCATCTCGTTCCTGACCTTCGCCGCCGCGGTGTTCTTCCTGGTCACACGCGGTCTGCACCTGTCGATCGAGTTCACCGGCGGCACGGTGCTCGAAGTGGCTTACGAGCAGACGGCGGACATCAACAAGGTGCGCGGCGCGGTCGAATCGATGGGATTCGGCGAGGTGCAGGTGCAGAACTTCGGCACGTCACGCGACGTGCTGATCCGGCTGCCGATCCGCGGCGACATGAAACAGAGCGACGTCGCGGCGCGCGTGTTCGAAACGCTGTGCAGCGCCGAAGGCGGCAAGCTGGAACAACGCGGCAGCGCCGCACAGGCCGATCAAGCGAGCCGTCAGGCGTGCGTGGCCAGCGGCGGTGAACCGGTGAGGTTGTCGCGCACCGAGTTTGTCGGGCCGGCGGTCGGCGCCGAGCTGTACTGGGACGGCTTGAAGGCCCTCGCCTTCGTCGTGCTCGGCATCATGGCCTATCTGGCCTTCCGCTTCGAGTGGAAGTTCTCGGTCGCCGCCATCCTCGCCAACCTGCACGACGTGGTGATCATCCTTGGCTTCTTCGCGTACTTTCAGTGGGAGTTTTCGCTCGCCGTGCTGGCGGCGGTGCTGGCGGTCCTGGGCTACTCGGTCAACGAGTCGGTGGTCATCTTCGACCGCATTCGCGAGGCGTTTCGCAGGTATCGAAAGATGACGACGCGCGAGGTGATCGACCACGCGATCACCAGCACGATGAGCCGCACCATCATCACGCACGGATCGACTCAAATGATGGTGCTGTCCATGCTGCTGTTCGGTGGTCCGACGCTGCACTATTTCGCAATCGCGCTGACCATCGGCATCCTGTTCGGGATCTATTCGTCCGTTTTCGTGGCGGCGGCGATCGCCATGTGGCTGGGAGTCAAACGCGAGGATTTGGTCCGCGCCGGCAGCAAGGACCGGGATCCCAACGACCCTAACGCGGGTGCCGTGGTGTAGAGTAGTCCGGCCCCTACTCGCATCACCTCATGCTCGCCGGCGCTGCGTCCAGCCATCTCGCCCAACAGGCCCGACGGCTGTATGGCGATCACCTGGTCGCGGCGCTGCCGGCGTTGTCCACTGCGGTGCTCGACACCGCGCGTGGCCTGCTCGACAAGCCGGCGGTTCCGGCGGTGGCGCTGATGCGGCGCGATCTGTTCAAGGCGCTGGAAAGCGGCTGCCGCGCCTGGCAGCATCGCATCGCCGATGGCGTCTATCAGGCCCTCGGGCAGTCGATGTCGGCGGCCCGGGCGTCGGATCTGCCGCCTCCGGGGTCGGGATCGGGCGGCCTGTCATTGGTGGACGACGACACGATCGAGCGTGAAATCCTCACGTCGCGCCTGGCGCTGGCAGTGATGGACAAGGCGTCTTGGGAGTTCGCGGACCTGCGATCGCGCCTGTCGTCGCTGGAACGGCGCTCCGAACTCGACTCCCATGACATGGTGCGCGCACACGTATTGGCGCGAGTCGTGCTCGATGCTTGGCGCACGTCGGGCATGAGCCTCGACGGCTGGCGCGAGCTGCAGGCGGTGTTGCACGACGAGCTCGCCCACATCGTCGAGGAGGCTTACCACGAGGCCAATCGCTGGCTGATCGAACACCGCGTGCTGCCTGAGATCGACCTGCGGCCTCTCATTCGGCGCTCGCGCGGCGTCAGCGTGGGCGGCATGTTCTCCGGGGCGCTCGGAGCCAACCCCACCGACGGCTTGACCACTTCGGTGCGCGGCCATATCAGCGGTGGACGCGGCGGCGTCGGCGACGAAACGCGCCTGATGACGCGCGCCGGCCCGTTGCGGCGCGAGAACTCCGGCGAGATCCTCAGCCGGCTCAACAAGCTGGTGGGCCGGCAGCTGCCGGGTTTCGGCGACACCGCCCAGATGAAGCCGGTGTCGCCGGTGCTGGCCGAGGCGATCAACAACGCCCAGATCGGAGTGCAGCAGCGCGTGGCACCACGCAGCGGCGGCGAAGCCGTCGCCGTGAGCACGCCGCAGCTGCTGGCCGAGCTGCAGCAGCGCAAGCAGGCGCTCAAGCAGGCGGCCACCACGCCAGTGGAGCGCGCGACGATCGAAATCGTCGCGATGATGTTCCAGTCGATCCTGACCGAGGATCGGATTCCGGCATCAATCCGCGTGTGGTTCGCGCGACTGCAGATGCCGGTGCTGCGCGTCGCGGTCAGCGAACCCGACTTCTTCGCCACCATCGATCACCCCGCGCGGCGCCTGATCGACCGCATGGGCGCCTGCGTGATGGGCTTCGACACGTCGCAGAACGAGAACTCGGGCGAGGCCTTGAGCAAGGAGGTCAAGCGCGTGGTGCAGGTGGTCGAGGCCTATCCCGACACCGGCCGCCGCGTGTTCCAGACCGTGCTGGTGGAGTTCGAGAAGTTCCTCGAGCACTTCTTCAAGAACGAGAACGAGGCCACGCGCAAGGGCGTGTCGCTGGCGCAGCAGATCGAGCAGCGCGAGACGCTGGCGATCCAGTACACGATCGAGCTGCGCAAGATGCTCAACGAGATGCCGGTGCAGGAAGAGGTGCGGCAGTTCCTGTTCCAGGTGTGGGCCGACGTGCTGGCCACCACCGCGGTGCGGTACGGCGCCCAGGCCGAGCAGACCAAAGCCATGAAGAAGGCGGCCACCGAGGTCATCTGGTCGGCCGGCGCCAAGGTCACGCGTGAGGAGCGTGCCGAGGTGCTGCGCCGTCTCCCGCCGCTGCTCAAGACGCTGCGCGACGGCATGGCTTCGGCGGGAATGAGCGCCGAGAAGCAGGACGAACAGATCCAGACGCTCAACAACTCGCTGGCCGCGGCGTTCACCGCCAAGGCAGCGATCATCACCAACGATCGCCTCGACGACCTCACCGAACGGCTTGAGTCGCTGGAGGAGCTCCTGCCCGACGCCGACAACGTGCACATCGACGAGTCGATGGTGCTCGATCTATCGGGTCACGAAAGCTCCGAGATCGAGGTTGTGGGCGAAGGCGGGTCGATGCCGACGCCGGCGATGGTGCAATGGGCGCGCGAGCTGCAGGTGGGCAGCTGGTACATGCTCGATTACCGCAACCGCAACGAGGCGGTGCAATTGGCATGGCAGGGACTGCGCAAGCAGCTGTCGCTTTTCGTCACGCCGCAGGGCCGCTGCGTTTTGTTCCAGCAGCAGCGGCTCGCCGCATTCCTGCAGGCCGGGTTGCTGTTGCCGGCGCAGGAAGAGTCGCTCACCGTGCGCGCCACGCGTACCGCATTGGCCAAGCTCGATGCCGACCCGTCGCGGTTGCTGAACTGAGAACGGCCGCCAGGTCGTCGCTTCGGCGCAGGCTCACGTCGCGCAGCGCCGGTCGCCCAAAGCGGGCTAGTGGATCGAGCGCTGCTCGGGGCTGAGCGAAAGCTCGTCGAGGATCAACGCGTCGGGCTCCTCGCCCAGGCTCCAGAACACCATCAGCACGATCACCTTCAGGTCATCGAGATCGATCGGCGTGTTGCCGACCGCCTTGGCACGGTCAAGCACCATCTCGCGCATCGCGGGCGCGAGCACACCCGACGATTCGAGAAAGCTGATGAAGGCGATCGATTCGTCCCCAAGCATGTCGCGTTCGGCGTCGGTGTAGACGCGCATGCCATGAGCCGATTGCGCCTGGGCTTCGGAGCGGACTCCTTGCGCAAGCCCGTCGAGCCATGTCAGTGCATCTTCGATCTCTTCGCTTTCGAAGCCCACCGCCGACAACTTGCGCGTCAGCTGTTCGTGATCCGGACAGGCATCAGGCCGCCAATAGTTCTCGTACAGATACACCAGGACGTCGAACATGAGAACGACTATACCCGAGGGTCCCGGCAGCCGGGACTGCATGCCCGCCGATTCGCGAAGGGCGTTTGACCGCACGCTCGTGCGGGTCTTGCCGGTCGCCTCACCCCCGGCCCGTGCGCTGGTAGCGTCCGCCGGCCAGCCGGGCCACATGGCCCAGCAGTTCGAGTTCGAGCAGTCGCGCACTGAGTTGGGCAGCCGGCCAGCCGGTGCGTCCCTGCAACTGATCGAGATCCACCGGGTCGTAGCCCATCGCCGTCAGCAACGGATCGGGCGTAGGCTCGTTTTGGGCCTCAGCGGCGCTCGGTGTTGGCTCGGACGAAGCTGCGCCGGGAAACAGCGATGGCCAGCGCAGCTCTTCGAGCACGTCACGCACGTCGTCGACCAGCTTGGCGCCCTGCTTGATCAACGCATGACAACCGCGCGACTGCGGCGAGTGGATCGATCCGGGGATCGCGAACACGTCGCGTCCGGCATCGACCGCGAAGCGGGCGGTGATCAATGAGCCCGATTCCAACGCGGCTTCCACCACCAGAGTGCCCAGACTGAGCCCGGCGATGATGCGGTTGCGTTGCGGAAAGTTGGCCGCCAACGATTCGGTGCCGAGGTCGAACTCGCTGACGATCAGGCCGCGTTCGGCAATCTGGTGCGCCAATGCCCGGTGCGCGCGAGGGTATACGCGGTCCAGGCCCGTGCCGACCACGGCGATCGTGCCGGCACCGCCGGCCAGTGCGCCGCTGTGGGCGGCACCGTCGATGCCGAGCGCCATGCCCGACACGATCGTCAGGCCTGCGCGCCCCAGGTGTTCGGCAAAAGCTCGGGCGTTGTCGGCGCCTTGCGGCGTCGGGTTGCGGCTTCCCACGATGGCGATGCACGGCGTGTTGAGTAGCTCGGTGCGACCCATCGTGTAGAGCAGCAGCGGCGGGTCCGGGATCTGCAACAGCGCCTGCGGATAGCGCGGATCGTCCAGCGCCAGCCAATCGCGTGCGGCCTCGGCGTCGAGCCAGCTGCGCAGCTTGGCCAGCGTTGGGGCCAGTGCCGCCGGCTCTGCACTCAGCGCATCGGCCAGTTCGGCGCCGACGCAGTCCCTTCGTTGCGCCGGCGACGCATCGAAGACGGATTGCGGCGGACCGAAAACCGTCAGCAATGCGCGTCCGGCGACACGACCGATGCCGGGCGTCAGCACGAGCCGCAGCCACGCCGCGAGATCGCCGGCGTCGCGCGCCGCCATGCGCGTGGCTGCGCTCCGAGACTCAGGGCTGGCTGAAACGATCGCCCGGCTTAACCGGGTCTTCCGACTGGATGATCAGCGCGTAGGACACGCGATCAAACACGCGGAACACAAACAGCGTGCCGATGCGCTCGTCGGGCAGCTTCATCAGCGGTTTGGCCGCGTCGGTGATGTCGGGCACGCGCGCCCCGTCGCGCCACAGTGCCATCACATGACCGCGCTCGACGCCGTCCTTGGTGCCGCGATTGATCGTGACGATCTGGTTTTGCCCGGCCGAGATCGCCTCGCCGTAGATGGTGATGATGCGGCCCTTGATCGGCTGCGAGGGCGCGTGAGGCACATAGGCGGCGTAGTCGCGCTGCGGCACCGGCGCCAAGCGGTCGCCGACACCGGCCTCCTGGCGGATGCTGGTCATCTTGAATGTGGCCGGGACGATCTGTGCGCTCTTGCCGTCGAGCGAGGCCTGCAGCCCGCCGTCGCGCACGAACTCGGCAGTGCCGACGTAGCGCGCTTCATAACCCAGGACCTCCGCGGAGTCCGGGTCCCTGAGCGGAACCGCTTCACGGAACACTCGGAAGTCGCGGTTGCCCTTGAGGTCGCCGCGCACGTACGCGGTCTCACCGCGCGACAGCAGCACGCGGCCCTCTTGCGATGCCACGATGCGCGGTGCGGCAGCCAACTCGTTGGTGTTGAACACCACCGCCTCGTTGAGGAAGGGGCCGATCAGATGCAGCGGGATCGAAGGAATCGCGCCGTTGTCGAGCGTCTCGGCGCGCACGCGAGGCGAAAGCTTGACGACGTTGCCGCTGTCGGTGGTACCCACCGGCTGGCCGACGCGCAGCGTCGCGCGATCGCCCACCTTCACCAGGTGCAACACCTGGCCTGGATAGATCAGATGCGGGTTTCTGATCTGATCGAGGTTCATGCCCCAGAGCTCGGGCCAGCGCCACGGTGAGCGCAGAAAGAGCTTGGAGATGTCCCACAGCGTGTCGCCACGCACGACGGTGTGCGAGTCGGGTGCGTTCGGCGCCAGCTCGCTCAGCGGCACGCCAGCCTGGGCGACCTGGTTGGCGGTGTTGCGCATCTCGTCGGTGACTGGATAGTTCACCGCCAATGCCGGTGCAGAAGCCATGACGGCAAGCGCCGCGCCAATCCACGGGGACAACCGCCGGAGTGGATGACGGTGAACTTGCTCGCTTCGGTTCATGTGGGCGCTCTCCCGCGGTTGGCAATGCCAAAATCCGGGCTGCGTCCCAGGCCTTGGCCGGCATGAGTTCAAAGCTGCGAGCGAAGTCGCGACAATGCTCATGCGTCGCGGGAGATTCTGCCTATAAACCCTTGATGTCGCAATGAAACCCGGCGCTGGCGCGCCGGCGTGTGGAGCCCATCACGGCTTTGCCCGTTGTGCACCCTCCACAAGCGGCATCCCTGTATCGACCTGTACACCTCGACTCCGATGGCCCTGCTGAACATCCTGCGCTATCCAGACCCTCGCCTGCACAAGGTCGCCAAGCCGGTGGCCGCCGTGGACGCGCGCATCCGCGAGCTCATCGGCGACATGCTGGAGACCATGTACGACGCCGAAGGCATCGGTCTGGCCGCGACGCAGGTCGACGTGCACGAACGTGTGATCGTGATCGATACCTCCGAGAAGCGTGATCAACCACTGGTGTTGATCAACCCCGAGCTGGTGTGGCGCAGCGACGCGCGCGTGCTGGGCGAAGAAGGCTGCCTGTCGGTGCCTCAAATCTACGACAAGGTCGAACGCCACGCCGCGGTGACGGTGGCCGCGCTGGATCGCGCCGGCCAGCGCTTCGAACGCGAGGTTGAGGGTCTGACCGCCGTGTGCGTGCAGCACGAGATGGATCACCTCGTCGGCAAGGTGTTCGTCGAGTACCTGAGCCCGCTCAAGCGCGACCGCGTGCGCGCCAAGATGCTCAAGCGGGCGCGCGAGGAGCAGCAGGAACGACAGAAGGTATGAGGCTTGCCTTCGCAGGCACGCCGCCCTTCGCTGCCACGGCGCTGCACGCCCTGCTGGCAGCGCGCCATGACATCGCTCTGGTGCTGACACAACCCGATCGACCGGCCGGACGCGGGATGAAGCTGCATCCGTCGGCGGTGAAGACGCTCGCACAGGCCCAGGGCCTCGCGGTCATGCAGCCCACAGGACTCAGGCTCGATGGTCGCTACGCCGCCGAGGCACAGGCCGCAAGTGAAGCGCTGCAGAACGCGCGGCCCGATGCGATCATCGTCGCCGCCTACGGTCTGATTCTGCCGCGCTGGGTGCTCGACCTGCCTCGTTGGGGTTGCCTCAACATCCACGCATCGCTGTTGCCGCGCTGGCGCGGTGCAGCACCGATACAGCGCGCGATCGAGGCGGGTGACCGCGAGACCGGCATCACCATCATGCAGATGGATGCCGGGCTCGACACCGGCGCTTGTCTGCTGATGCGCAGCACGCCGATCCGAGCCGACGACACCACCGCCAGCCTGCACGACCGCCTTGCCGTGCTCGGCGGCGAGCTGATCGTCGAGGCGCTGCGGCGTCTGCCTGAAGGCGAGCTGCAGCCCATGCCGCAGCCCGACCAGGGCATCACCTACGCCCACAAGATTGAGAAGCACGAGGCAGCGCTGGATTGGCGCAACAGCGCGGCGGTGCTGGAGCAGCGGGTGCGCGCATTCGATCCGTTTCCGGGCGCCACGCTGAACGACCGCGGCAGCGCGGTCAAGGTGTGGCGTGCGGCGGTTCACGGTGCGTCCACGGGCGCGCCCGGCGTGGTGCTGAGCACGCTGCCGGGGCCGATCCGCGTCGCCTGCGGCGACGGCGCGCTCGAGCTGCTGGAGCTGCAGCGCCCCGGCGGCCGCAGGCTGCCCGCAGCCCAAGCGCTTGCGGGCGTGGCACCCGCGGTGGGCCAGCAACTGGCGCTGCCAGGCGATTGAACTGCGGCGCGGCGGCCACATCTATGCCGGCAGCGACCCGACAAAGGACGACACCCACATGTTCAATCTGATGAAGACCGCCATCCTCATGGCGGCGATCACCGCCCTGTTCATGTTCCTCGGCCAGATGTGGGGCGGGCGCAGCGGCATGATGCTGGCACTGGTGATCGCGCTGGGCCTGAACTTCTTCAGCTACTGGTTCAGCGACAAGATCGTGCTGCGCATGACCAACGCGCGCGAAGTCGACGAAAGTACCGCGCCGCACTTCGTGCGCATGGTGCGTGAACTGGCCACCAAGGCCGGCTTGCCGATGCCGCGCGTCTATCTCATCGACGAACAGGCGCCCAACGCCTTTGCCACCGGGCGCAACCCCCAGCATGCCGCTGTGGCAGCGACAACGGGCATCGTGCAGCTGTTGAGCGAGCGCGAACTGCGCGGCGTGATGGCACACGAGCTGGCGCACGTGCGGCACCGCGACATCCTGATCTCGACCATCAGCGCGACGATGGCGGGCGCGATCGGCATGCTGGCCAACTTTGCGATGTTCTTCGGCGGACGCGACAGCGAGGGCCGGCCGGCCAACCCGATCGCCGGCTTGCTGGTCGCGATCCTGGCCCCGATTGCTGCCAGCCTGATCCAGATGGCGATCAGCCGCGCGCGCGAGTTCGAGGCCGACCGCGGCGGCGCCGAGATCTCTGGCGACCCGCAGGCGCTCGCGTCGGCCCTGCAGAAGATCCATCGTTATGCGCAAGGCATTCCGATGGAAGCGGTGGAGCGCCACCCCGAAACGGCTCAGATGATGATCATGAACCCGCTGTCGGGCGGAGGCCTGCGCGGGCTGTTCTCGACCCACCCGGCAACCGAAGAGCGGGTCGAGCGCCTGCTGGCGATGGCCGTGCAACGCTGAAGCCGCAGGCCTCAAGTCTGCCGCCCTGCGGCCGATATGGCGGGGGTCTAGCTCAATCGCGCGAGACCTGAGCCATGCAACCACGTCTGACCGCTGCCTTGCTGTGCACCTTGTTCGCCACCGCCGGCTGCAACCTGTTCGGCGGCGAATCGGCTGAAGCTGTCGCCGCGCGCCGTGAAGCCGACGGCAAGGCCGTCGGCGGCGCGTGCCGCCACGCCGGCCGAGCGATCGAGGATTGCTACACGCTGAACCGGCGCGCCGACAAGGCCGCCGTCTACGCCGGCTGGCGCGAGATGAACGACTACATGCGCGAGAACAAGCTCGAACCGGTGCTCCCGACACTGAGCACCGAAACGGTGGCGCAGGCCGACGCCGAAGGCAAACGTTCGCGCGCCGACAAGAGCACCGAGAAGGGCGCAGACAAGAGCGTTGAGAAGAGCAGCGACAGAGGCGTCGACAAAGCCGAGAAATCGAGCGACAAGCCGCGCACCAAAGACAGTGGCCCTGTGGGCTCGGAGAAGTCGCGGAAGGGCGAATCCTGACTCGGCGGTGGGCTTGAGTTCGCGGCGCTGCGTGGCGCTCAGGTCAGCCTGGGCAGCATGCCTTCGGCGGTGATGCGCGGCGATTCGAACCCGGCACCTGTCGCGGTCTAAGGCGTCCGGTCGCTGCAATAACGCGGGAAACGCGGCGGGTCGGCGCTTCAAGCCCGCACGCCGGCCCCAGCGCGACGCCGTAGGACAATCGGCACATGACCGAGATTTCGGCCGGGGCGCCGGCCCTGTGGCGCCATGCCGAGTTCCGCCGTGGCGCTCGCGAGATGATCGGCATCGCACTCGGCATCTCGGCCTGGGGGGTGGTCGCCGGCGTGGCCATGGCCAACAGCAGCCTCGGCACCGCGTGGGCGGTGGTGATGTCGCTGGTGGTGTTCTCAGGCACCGGACAGATCGCGTCATTGCCGCTGATCAGCAGCGGCGCACCGCTGTGGGTGATTTGGGCGACCGTGGCGTGCGTCAATCTGCGCTTTGTGATCTTCAGCCTGCAGTGGCGTCCGTATTGGGTGCACCTGCCGCTGCGCTGGCGGCTCGGTGTCGCGTACTTCTGCGCCGACCTGAACTACGTCACCTTCGTGCGCCGCTTCCCGGATCCCAAGCCGGCGCCCGAGCAGTGGCCCTATTTCTGGGGCGGCATGGTGGTCAACTGGGGTGCTTGGCAGGTGTCGTCTTTGCTCGGCATCGTATTGGCGCATCATCTGCCAATGCACTGGGGCTTGAGCTTCGCCGGCACCACAGCGCTGCTCGCGCTGACCTACACGCTGGTGTCTGATCGCGCCACGTGGGTCGCCGCCGCCGTGGCCGCCTGCGCCGCAGTGGCAGCGTACGCGTTGCCGCTGCGATTGAACATTTTGGTGGCGATCGCGGCGGCCGTGGCGGTGGGCGTGGTAATCGACCACACCAAGCCGAAATCGGCACCGAAAGCGGCATGAGCGGCTGGGAACTGCTGATCGTCATCGTCGGCATGACCGCGATCACCCTGCTCACGCGCGGATTCTTCTTCCTGCAGCGCGCGCAGTTGCCCGTGCCGGCCTGGCTGATCGAAGGCTTGCGTTATGCGCCGCTCGCTGCCATGGTCGCGGTCGTGGCCCCGGAGATTGTGATGACGCAGGGCCAGCTGATCGACACCTGGAGAGACCCGCGTCTGTTCGGCGCCGCCGCCGCCACGGGCTGGTACTTCTGGCGCCGCGACATGTTCGGCACCATCGTCGTCGGCACGGCCGTGCTGCTGGCGTTGCGGCTCGGCCTCGGCTGGTAGCCCCTGCGGGCCATCGATTCTTGAACCACCGACCTTCACCACCATGAACATCCTTCGTTTCCAGGACTTGATCGCACAAGGCCGCGTCACCGGCCGCCGCGTGTTCATTCGCGCCGACTTGAACGTGCCGCAAGACGACACGGGCCGCATCACCGAGGACACGCGCATCCGCGCGTCGCTGCCATGCATCCGCATGGCGCTCGACGCCGGCGCCGCGGTGATGGTGACCTCGCACCTCGGCCGCCCCACCGAAGGCGCTTTCAAGCCCGAGGACTCGCTGGCCCCGGTGGCGCAACGCATCGGCGAGCTGCTCGGACGCGAAGTGCCGCTGCGCAGCGGCTGGGTCGACGGCGTCGACGTCGCACCGGGTCAGTTGGTGCTGCTGGAGAACTGCCGCCTCAACAAAGGCGAGAAGAAGAACGACGAGGGCTTGGCACGCAAGATGGCCGCGCTGTGCGACGTCTTCGTGCACGACGCCTTCGGCACCGCGCACCGCGCCGAGGCCAGCACCTACGGCATCGCTCGATTCGCCAAGGTGGCCTGCGCCGGTCCGTTGTTGTCGGCTGAGATCGACGCCATCACCAAGGCGCTGCGGGCGCCAAAACGGCCACTGGTGGCGATCGTGGCCGGCAGCAAGGTCAGCACCAAGCTCACCATCCTGCAAAGCCTGGCCGAGAAAGTGGACGGCCTGATCGTCGGCGGCGGCATCGCCAACACCTTCATGCTCGCTGCGGGTCTGCCGATCGGCAAGAGCCTCGCCGAGCCCGACCTCGTCGAGCAGGCACTTTCCGTGATGCGGGCGATGAAGGCGCGCGGCGCCGACGTGCCGATTCCGCTCGACGTGGTGGTGGCGCGCGAGTTCAAGGCCGACGCACCAGCCAGCGTGAAAGCCGCATCCGACGTGGCGGCCGAAGACCTCATCCTGGACATCGGCCCGAAAACCGCGGCGCAGCTCGCCGACAAGCTGAAAGCAGCAGGCACGATCGTGTGGAACGGCCCTGTCGGTGTGTTCGAGTTTGATGCCTTCGCCAAAGGCACCGAGACGATCGCGCGCGCAATCGCCGCGAGCCCCGGCTTCAGCATCGCGGGCGGCGGCGACACGCTGGCGGCCATCGCCAAGTATGGGATCGAGAAGGACATCGGCTACATCTCCACCGGCGGTGGCGCGTTCCTTGAAGTGCTCGAGGGCAAGACCTTGCCGGCGTTCGAGATCCTGGAAAAGCGCGCCAACGAGTGAGTGCGCGCCGCTCCGAGCGGATGCATCGTCTCGGTGCGGCGCGGCGCCGCGTGGCCAAGCATTCCGGCGCACCCATTGAGCGGCCGTGATAATGCGCGGTCTGCCCCGAACTTCAACAACACGATTGCCATGACCCGTGCCACGAAGATCGTCGCCACGCTCGGCCCCGCCTCGAGCGAGCCCGCGGTGCTGGAGCAATTGCTGCGCGCAGGCGTCGACGTGGTGCGGCTGAACTTCAGCCACGGCACCGCGCAGGACCACATTGCCCGCGCACAGCTCGTGCGCGACACCGCCGAGCGGGTGGGCAAGCCGGTGGCGTTGATGGCCGATCTGCAGGGGCCCAAGATTCGAGTGGGCAAGTTCGCCGATGGCAAGGTCACGCTGAAGACCGGTGAACCGTTCGTGCTCGATGCCGGGCGCAGCGAGGCCGGCGACATCGGCGCCGTGGGTCTGGACTACAAGGAGCTGCCGCGCGATGTGAAACCCGGCGACACGTTGCTGCTCAATGACGGTCTGATCGTGCTCACCGTCGACAACGTATACGGCGATCGCGTGCAGACGCGGGTGAAGATCGGTGGCGAACTGTCCAACAACAAGGGCATCAACAAACAAGGCGGCGGCCTGACGGCACCTGCGTTGACGGCCAAGGACATGGAAGACATCCGCACTGCGATGGCGTTCCAGGCCGATTTTGTGGCCGTGAGCTTTCCCAAGAGCGCCACCGACATGGAAATGGCGCGTCAGCTCGCGAACGTGGCTGGCGAGGCCACACGCCACAAGCCGGCGATGATCGCGAAGATCGAACGCAGCGAAGCGATCCCCGCGCTCGAGGCGATCCTGCGCGCCAGCGACGGCATCATGGTGGCGCGCGGCGATCTGGCCATTGAAGTGGGCAATGCGGCGGTGCCGGCACTGCAGAAGAAGATGATCCGAATGGCGCGCGAGATGGACAAGGTGGTCATCACCGCGACGCAGATGATGGAAAGCATGATCGTCAACCCGGTGCCAACGCGCGCCGAGGTGAGCGACGTGGCCAACGCGGTGCTCGATGGCACGGACGCCGTCATGCTGAGCGCAGAGACCGCCGCCGGCAAGTTTCCGGTCGAAACGGTCGAGCACATGGCCCTGATCGCGTTGGAAGCCGAGCGAGCCGAAGAAGTGCAGCTCGAGGCCGACTTCACCAACAAGCGTTTCGGCCGTATCGACCAGAGCATCGCAATGGGTGCGCTGTTCACCGCGCACCATCTTGGCTGCCGCGCGATCATCGCCCTCACCGAGAGCGGCTCGACCGCGTTGTGGATGAGCCGGCATCTGATCCACGTGCCGATCTTCGGCCTCACATCCAAAGCCACTTCCGAGCGGCGCATGGCGCTGTACCGCAACGTGCAGCCGATCCTGATGCCCTCGCACTCCGACCGGGACCAGGCGCTCGCCGAGGCCGAGCGCCTGCTGGTGCAACGCGGCGCGCTGAAACCGGGCGACACCTACGCCATCACCTGCGGCGAGCCGATGGGCTATCCCGGAGGCACCAATATGCTGAAGGTGTGCCGCGTAGGCTGACGTGCCGCGGCGCCGACTTTCTTGCTGCAAACCACTCCGCTCGCCGAGACAAGTGGCGTCCGAGGCCCTGTTTCAGGGGGCGGCACCGAAGTTGCCGCTCGCCGCGGAAACCGATCGCTAGAATTTTGCGTCTTGCCCCGGTCACCCGCCGGTGGGCGAGCTGCCATCCAAGGGGAACACCATGCCACTCGTCTCAATGCGCCAGCTGCTGGACCACGCCGCCGAAAACGGCTACGGAATTCCGGCCTACAACGTGAACAACCTCGAGCAGGTACAAGCGGTGATGACTGCTGCAGCCGAAGTGGGTGCGCCGGTGATCCTTCAGGCCAGCGCCGGCGCGCGCAAGTACGCAGGCGAGGCGTTCATCAAGCATCTGATCCTGGCCGCCACCGAGGCCTATCCGCAGGTGCCGCTGGTGATGCACCAGGATCACGGGCAGAGCCCTGACGTGTGCAAAGGCGCCATCGCGCTGGGCTTCAGCTCGGTGATGATGGACGGCTCGCTCCAGGCTGACGGCAAGAGCATCGCAAGCTATGACTACAACGTCGACGTCACCCGCAAGGTGGTGTCGATGGCGCACGAGCTCGGCGTCACCGTCGAAGGCGAGCTGGGTTGCCTGGGCTCGCTCGAGACGATGAAGGGCGACAAGGAAGACGGCCACGGGGCCGAGGGCACGATGACGCGCGAGCAGCTGCTCACCGATCCGGAGCAGGCGGCCGACTTCGTCAAGCGCACGCAGCTCGATGCGCTGGCGATCGCGATCGGCACCAGCCATGGCGCGTACAAGTTCACCCGCAAGCCCACCGGTGACATCCTGGCGATCGACCGCATCAAGGAGATCAACCGTCGCATCCCGAACACGCACCTGGTGATGCACGGCAGCTCGAGCGTGCCGCAGGATCTGCTGGAGCAGATCCGCCAGTACGGCGGCAAGATGAAGGAAACCTACGGCGTGCCGGTGGAGGAGATCCAGGAGGCGATCAAGCACGGCGTGCGCAAGATCAACATCGACACCGACATCCGGCTGGCGATGACCGGTGCGGTGCGCAAATTCATGGCCGAGAACCCGGACAAGTTTGACGCCCGGGAGTGGCTCAAGCCGGCGCGTGAGGCGGCTTATCGCATCTGCAAGGAACGCTATCTGCAGTTCGGCTGCGAAGGCCAGGCCGGCAAGATCAAGCCGCTGCCGCTGACGGCGATGGCGCAGAAGTACCAGCGTGGCGAGTTGGCGCAGACGGTCGTCTGACAGTCCCTGAGCGCCACGTCCAAGCCCACCGCCTGAAGAGGTGGTGGGCTTTCTCATTGCGCCCCGGAAGGCCAGAAACCCCGCCCGCCTGTGGGCACAATAGCCATTCCGAACGACGGCATGGCCCTCAGATGACACGCGCACTGTTCGAGTCCCACCTGCATTCCCTGCCGCTGATCGCGCGCGGCAAGGTGCGCGACAACTACGCGGTCGGTGATGACCGGATCCTGATGGTTGCCAGCGACCGCATCTCGGCCTTCGACGTCGTGATGGGTGAGCCGATTCCCGGCAAGGGCGAGATGCTGACCAAGATGGCGCTGTTCTGGTTCAACAAGCTCGCGCACGTGGTGCCCAACCACCTCACGGGTGTCGCACCCGAAACCGTCGTGGCACCCGACGAGGTAGAACAAGTGCGCGGCCGGTCGATGCTGGTAAAGCGCTTGAAGCCGCTGCCGATCGAGGCCGTGGTGCGCGGATATCTGGCGGGGTCGGGCTGGAAGGAGTATCAGGCGAGCGGCACGGTCTGCGGCCTCAAACTACCACCCGGCCTGCGGCAGGCGTCGCGCTTGCCCGAACCGATCTTCACGCCGGCCACCAAGGCCGCGGCGGGTGCGCATGATGAGAACATCTCGTTCGAGCGAGCAGCGTCTTTGATCGGTGCGGACATGGCGGACAGAGTACGCCGCGTGTCATTCGACTTGTACGGCGAGGCAGCGGCATACGCCCTCACTCGCGGCATCGTCATCGCCGACACAAAGTTTGAGTTTGGACTCGACGACCGTGGCACGTTGACCTTGATGGACGAGGTGCTGACTCCCGATTCGTCACGTTTTTGGCCAGTGGAAGCGTATCGGGAAGGTACGTCACCTGCGAGCTACGACAAGCAGTACTTGAGGGACTGGTTGGAGCAAGTCCGCACCAATGGACAGGCGTGGGATAAGAGAGCGCCGGCACCCACGTTGCCTGACATAGTGGTAGCTCAGACCGCTAAACGGTACCAGTTGGCTACTATTGCACTGTCGGAGTGAAACGTGCACTCAAGATTGCTTCGCGATTTGGAAGCGGTTATCGACACCACAGAGGATCCAATACTTTGGGCGCGGTGCATGTGCCGACGGGCCTCACACTTTGCCCGACAGGGGCAGACTGATGAGGCCAAGGACACCATAGCTGCGGTTCGATCGAGGTTTGCGGATGCACTCGCACCAGAGATCGCAACGTGGCTCATGCTCGCTGAAGGAATACTATGGTTCAGCTTAGGCCAGTTTGCCAAGTTTGATGACCGCATAAGAAGGGCTCGTGGCATTGCGATAGCGTCCAGCTACAACGCCGCGCGGGCTGCCTGCGCATCGTGGCTCGCACTCTCTGCCTTTAATGATCGCCGCTATGAGGAAATGATCTCCCTTTTGCGGGAAGCGTTTGAACTAGCCTCAGTCCACGATCACCAGGCTCGTGCGCGTGCGTCGCTCGTCCTCGCTGATGCTTTTCATCTTGCCGGACGCTTTGACCTTGCACGTCCTTGGTATGAACGGACACGACAGCACGCCACGTCGGAGGGTGACGAATCAACTCTGAGCGCGATGCTTCACAACGTCGCTGCATTTCGGGCGTCCAATGTCAAGTTAGCGGACGCTCTAGGAACATACTTGACCGAAGAAGCACGGCGTGCCGCTCTTGAAGCTACATCAGCAGCGGCGTATGACCACGCGATTGGAACAAAGTCCTTTGATCAGTTGCTTCCTCACGTCGTAGAACAGCTATTCGTCGCTGAAGGCAAATACAAGGAGGCCTTCGATCAGCTGGCACGTATGGATCTAACAGGATTGCCAGCGCGTGGCCATGCGACTCATTTCGCGGACTATGCGTTGTGCGCCTGGAAAATGGGCGAGCGGGAGCTCGCCGAGAAGCTTATCCCGAAGGCATTAGCGGCGTTAGACCTCCTGGTCGATTCAGATGACGCGGCATATACCTACTGCCGCTTGGCTTCGCTACTCACTGAGGCTGGTCAAGTCGATCGCGCCGCCGAACTCAAATCGAAGGCCATCAAAGAGGCCGGGCGTTACCGCGAGTTCCAGGCGAAGCTAGAAGCAAGTCTTGCTGAACTGACTGCTGAATTGCTGAACTGCTGACCTGACTGATTCAGTCGGCAAACAAAAAAGGCCCGGCAGAAACCGGGCCCGGTGGGTAGCTGCTGAACTAAGGCTTGTTCCCGGTCGGGAACGGCCAAGCCGCAGCTGGACTCAGAGCAGTCTTGGCTGCAGGCATCGCAGCAGCCGCTGGCGCAGCCTTCTTCGCTGGCGCCTTCTTCTTCGCAGCAGCCTTCTTCTTGGCCGGCTTTTTCTTGGCAGCCTTTTTCTTGGCTGCCTTCTTCTTCTTGGCCGGAGCCTTCTTCTTGGCTGCCTTTTTCGCAGCCTTCTTCTTCGCAGGCGCGCGCTTCTTCGCAGGGGCCTTCTTCTTGGCCGCCTTCTTCGCAGGCGCCTTCTTCTTGGCTGCCGCCTTCTTGGCCGGTGCCTTCTTCTTGGCCGGAGCCTTCTTCTTCGCAGTTGCCATTTCGATCTCCTTGATCAAGTTGACAAAAACACCGCACCGCGGTTGCGGGTCGGCGATTCACCGTTGAGCGGCGCTACCGGCTCTGCGAGCCTTGGTGCGTCACCCCATCGGTGAATGGGGTGGTGGACGGCATCCGTCGATTCTGTCGTCGACTGTTTTGCCGGCCACGAGTCTTGATCTCGTGCCAACGACCTGGCGTCACTGCTCGAGGGCGCAGTGCTTCAGTCCCAGGTCAGTGCGCCACCGCTTTGGTACTCGATGACGCGGGTTTCGAAAAAGTTGCGTTCCTTCTTCAGATCGATCATCTCGCTCATCCAAGGGAACGGGTTTTCCTCGTTCGGGTAGAGCGCGTCCAGTCCGATCTGCGTGGCGCGCCGGTTGGCGATGTAGCGCAGATAGCCCTTGAACATCGACGCATTGAGCCCCAGGACGCCGCGCGGCATGGTGTCCTCGGCGTAGCGGTACTCAAGCTCCACCGCCTTGACGAACAGTTCCTTGATCTCGGTGCGGAACGGCGGTGTCCAGAGCCGCGGATTCTCGAGCTTGATCTGGTTGATCAAGTCGATGCCGAAATTGCAGTGCATCGATTCGTCGCGCAGGATGTACTGGTATTGCTCGGCGGCGCCGGTCATCTTGTTCTGCCGGCCCAGCGCCAGGATCTGCGTGAAGCCGACGTAGAAGAACAGCCCTTCCATCAGGCAGGCGAAGACGATGATCGACTTCAGCAGCGTCTGGTCCGCCTCCAGCGAGCCGGTCTTGAAGTGCGGATCCATGATCGCGTCGATGAACGGGATCAGGAACTCGTCCTTGTCGCGGATCGACGCGATCTCGTGGTAGGCGTTGAAGATCTCGCCTTCGTCCAGACCCAGCGACTCCACGATGTACTGGTAGGCGTGGGTGTGGATGGCCTCCTCGAAGGCCTGGCGCAGCAGAAACTGGCGGCACTCCGGCGCGGTGATGTGGCGGTAGGTGCCGAGCGTGATGTTGTTCGCAGCCAGCGAGTCCGCCGTGACAAAGAAGCCGAGGTTGCGCTTGATGACGCGCCGCTCGTCCTCGGTGAGCCCGTTGGGGTCGCGCCAAGTCGCGATATCGCGCGACATGTTGATCTCCTGCGGCATCCAGTGGTTCGCGCAGGTGGCAAGGTACTTCTCCCAAGCCCACTTGTATTTGAACGGGACCAGCTGGTTCACATCGGTCTGGCCGTTGATGATGCGCTTCTCGGCCACGTTGACGCGGCGCGTGCTGCGCGCCTGCGCTGTGGGCGCGATCAGCGCGTCATCGACGGTAGGAGAGACAGGGGCCGCAACGCGGGGTTGCTGCAGCTGCGGCGATGAGAGGGCCGCTGCCCGCACAGCGTCCGAGTGGGGATGTGCCGGGCTTCTGGGTGTGATCGTCGATGTGGTTCGGATGTCTTCGTCCCAGACGAGCATGTGAGTGCTTCCTGTGGTTGCGGATTATGAGAGTGTTGTGTTCAAACACCAAGCACTTCTTGACATTTGGACCGCTGCGTTGTTGCGCATGTGCATCGTTGGTCGTGCTCGAACGACGCGCACACGGTGTTGGTGGAGCACCGTGCCGTGATCGATGAGCATCGAGTGGAGTGCTGCGCTCACTGACAGGCCTCGCAATCGGGGTTGTCGATCGAGCAGAACTTCACGTCCGTGGCGGGTCCGGCCGCTTCGATCTGCGCGCGCGCCTGATGCGCCACTGCATCGAGCGGCGAAACGCCGCCGTTCATCGGCACGGCATTGAGCGCCCCGCTCTTCACGGTGGATTTCTCCGCGTGGGTCGCACCGACTGTGCGCAGGTAGTAGGTGGTCTTCAGGCCGCGCACCCAGGCGAGCTTGTAGATTTCATCGAGCTTCCGCCCCGAGGCTCCGGCCATGTAGATATTGAGCGACTGCGCTTGGTCGATCCACTTTTGCCGGCGCGCCGCGGCCTCGACCAGCCACTGCGGCTCGACCTCGAAGGCGGTGGCGTAGAGCTGCTTGATCTCCTCCGGCACGCGGTCGATGCGGCGCAGCGAGCCGTCGAAGTGCTTGAGGTCCATCACCATCACGTCGTCCCAGAGGTTCAGACGCTTCAGGTCACGCACCAGGTACTCGTTGATGACGGTGAACTCGCCCGACAGGTTGCTCTTGACCGACAGGTTGCCGAAGCACGGCTCGATCGAAGCGTCGACCCCGACGATGTTGCTGATGGTCGCGGTGGGGGCAATGGCCACGCAGTTGGAGTTGCGCATCCCGTGGTGGGCAATCCGCGTGCGCAGCGCGGGCCAGTCCATCGCCGAGCTGCGATCCACTTCGACGTACGCCGCCGAGCCGCGCTGCTCGGCCAGCAGGTCGAGCGTGTCCAGCGGCAGGATGCCGCGATCCCACAACGAGCCTCGGTAGCTGGAATAGCGGCCGCGCTCCTCGGCCAGCTCGGTCGAGGCCCAGTAGGCGTGGTAGCACAGCGCCTCCATCGAACGGTCGGCAAACTCAACAGCCGCTTCGGATGCGTAGGGAAGCCGAAGCTGGTACAGCGCATCCTGGAAGCCCATTACGCCCAGCCCGACCGGGCGGTGGCGCAGGTTGCTGTCACGCGCCTTCTTGACCGCGTAGTAGTTGATGTCGATCACGTTGTCGAGCATGCGCATCGCCGTCGACACGGTCTGCTTCAGCTTGGTTTGGTCGATCTGGCCGTCTTTCAGGTGCTGCGCCAGGTTGACCGACCCCAGGTTGCACACCGCAATTTCCGACGGACCGGTGTTCAGCGTGATCTCGGTGCACAGGTTCGACGAATGAACCACCCCCACGTGTTGCTGCGGGCTGCGCACGTTGCAGGCGTCCTTGAACGTGATCCACGGATGCCCGGTCTCGAACAGCATCGTGAGCATCTTGCGCCACAGGTCGCGTGCCGGGATGCGCTTGTGCAGCTTGAGCTCACCGCGGTCGACTCGGGCTTCATAGGCGGTGTAGGCGGCCTCGAAGTCGGCCCCGAACTTGTCGTGCAAGTCCGGGCAGGTGCTGGGCGACAGCAGTGTCCAGTCGCCGCCTTCCATCACCCGCTTCATGAACAGATCGGGAATCCAGTTGGCGGTGTTCATGTCGTGCGTGCGCCGGCGGTCGTCCCCGGTGTTCTTGCGCAGCTCGAGGAACTCCTCGATGTCGAGGTGCCAGGTCTCCAGGTAGGCGCACACCGCGCCCTTGCGCTTGCCACCCTGGTTGACCGCCACCGCGGTGTCGTTGACCACCTTCAGGAACGGCACAACGCCCTGGCTCTTGCCGTTGGTGCCTTTGATGTAGCTGCCCAGCGCGCGCACCGGGGTCCAGTCGTTGCCCAGGCCGCCCGCGTACTTGGACAGCAGCGCGTTCTCCTTCAGCGCCTCGTAGATGCCGTCGAGGTCATCGGCCACCGTGGTCAGGTAGCAACTCGACAGCTGCGAGCGCAACGTGCCGGAGTTGAACAGCGTCGGCGTGCTCGACATGAAGTCGAAGCTCGACAACACGTCATAGAACTCGATGGCGCGTGCCTCGCGGTCAATCTCGTGCAGCGCAAGGCCCATCGCCACGCGCATGAAGAACGCCTGCGGCAACTCGATGCGCTGCTCGTGCACGTGAAGGAAATAGCGGTCATAGAGCGTCTGCAGTCCGAGATAGTCGAACTGCAGGTCGCGTTCGGGCTTCAGCGCCGCGCCAAGCCGCGCCAGATCGAACTGGTTGAGTGCCGGGTCGAGCAGCTCGGCCGCGATGCCGCGCACGATGAACTCGGGGAAATACTCCGGATAGCGCTGTGTCATCGCTGTCTGCGGCACCTCTTGGCCCAGCACCTCCTTGCGGATCGTGTGCAGCAGCAGGCGCGCGGTGGCGCGGGTGTAGGCCGGCTCTTTCTCGATCAACGTGCGCGCCGCCAGGATCGCCGCCTTGTGCACCTCGTCGATCGGCACGCCGTCGTAGAGATTGCGCCGCGTCTCAGCCAGGATCGGCTCGGCCGTGACGTCGGCGCCCAGCCCTGCACATGCCGATTCGACCAGGGCTTGCAGCGCTGCCATGTCGAGCGGTACGCGCTGACCGTTGTCGGTGACATGCAGCTGCGGCACGCGGGGCGCGGCCTGCTGCACCTGCTTGGCTCGCTCCTGTGCGCGGCGCTCGCGGTACAGGACATAGGCACGGGCCACTTCGTGGTGGCCGCCGCGCATCAGGCCGAGCTCTACCTGATCCTGCACGTCTTCGATGTGGAACGTGCCGCCGCCGGGTCGCGAGCGCAACAACGCGCGCACCACCGTCTCAGTAAGCGAATCCACGGTCTCGCGCACGCTGGCGGAAGCGGCGCCCTGCGTCCCATGCACCGCAAGAAACGCCTTCATCAGCGCCACTGCGATCTTGTTCGGCTCGAACATGACCACGGCGCCGTTGCGCCGGATGATCTGATAGCCCGCGTACGCCGAGTCGGTGGCGACGACGGCCGCAACGGCGTGCAACTTGGGAGCCGTTTCGGCAGCGCGGGAGGACACTGATTGCATGGATACCCCTGTAGGTTTGTCTGTGACCGGGTCTGGATCGAGGTCAGCTCGGGACGCGCATCGCACCACGCTCAATGGCGATGTGCATTCGTTGTGCGCGACTTCTCACGGGCGGACACTATATCTGGGGCCTCGAGCCGCTTCAACCCACTAGGGGTAGCGTGGTTCTCCCCCTTGACGTTTCGCGCCGACCAACCGTGCGCCGATGCGTTGCGTTGGACGCGCATGCGTGGCGCCCGTACGGCCCGCACCCGTGCGCGATGCGCAACCGCCGCAGCGCATGGCCATTGACGCTACGGCCGCTTTGCCCTTGCGACGCGCGTCGTTGCTGGCGGCGCGAATGGCACACGCGCGCTCGACCAGCGCAGCGCGCGCGCCAGGCGAGCCCAATCAAAAGCCCTGCCGGGATCGTGCTTTCGCGCCGGCGCCACGTGCTCGTGCCCGACCACCGCGCCGATCTTGTAGCGGCGCGCCAGCGCACGCAGCAGCGCGGTCAGTTGTGTGTATTGCACGGCCTCGAAGCGCTCACCTTCGAGGCCCTCCAGCTCGATGCCGATCGAATAGTCGTTGCAGTTGTCGCGCCCGCGCCACTGCGACACGCCCGCGTGCCACGCGCGGCGATCGCACGATACGAACTGCAACAATTTTCCAGAACGCCGGATCATGAAATGCGCCGACACCTCGAGGCCGCGGATCGATTGAAAGTACGGATGCGCGTCCCAGTCGAGCGTGTTGGTGAATAGGCGTTCGATGGCATCGCCGCCATACACGCCGGGAGGCAGGCTGATCGAATGCACCACCACCAAGGACACATCGTGCGGATCGGGCCGCGCGTTGTGATTGGGCGACTCGATCGGCTGGGCGCGATGCCACCAGCCGCTGCGCCAGGCGCGACCCGACTCAGTACGAGCTGTCGCCACGCTCGCCGACGTGATCGGCCACGTTCACGCCCAGCCGTGCCATGCGGTAGCGCATCTGCCGCAGCGACAAGCCCAGGCTCGCCCCGGCGGCCGTGCGGTTGAAGCGGTGCTGTTCGAGCGCACGCGTCAGGATGTCGCGCTCCACCTGGTCAAGGTAGGCCACAAGGTCGGTCGGCAGATCGCCGTGCGGCGCCTGAGCCACCGCCTTGCGCGCAGCCTCGCTGGCCGCGTGCAGCGCATCGAGGTCGACGATGCCGCTGTCTACGAATACATCGTCAGGCAGACCGAGGTCGGCCCACTCGATCACCTCGCCCGACGACAACGCGAGCGCGCGGTGCAGCAGATTCTCGAGCTCGCGCACGTTGCCTGGGAACGCGTACTCCGACAGCCGATCCATCGCCTGAGCGGACAACTTCGGCGGCGGCGAGATACCGGCCTCGGCCGCGATGCGAGCCAGTACGAGCTCGCAAATGGCGGCCAGGTCGGCGATGCGCTCGCGCAGCGCCGGCACCCGGATCTGGATCACGTTGAGGCGGTAGAACAGGTCCTGTCGGAAACGTCCCTCGTGCACCTCGGCAGCGAGGTCCTTGTGGGTCGCGCTGACCACGCGCACGTTGATCGGCGTTTCGGTGACCGCACCCACCGGCCGCACGGTTCGCTCTTGGATCACCCGCAGCAGCTTGCTCTGCATTGCCAGCGGCAGGTCACCGATCTCGTCGAGAAAGAGCGTGCCGCCCTGCGCTGCCTGCACGAAACCCTCGCGGTCCTCGTGGGCGCCGGTGAACGACCCCTTGCGGTAGCCGAAGAACTCCGCCTCCAGCAACTGCTCCGGAATGGCGCCGCAGTTCACCGCAATGAACGGACCTTCGCTGCGCGTGGAGCAGGCGTGGATCGCGCGTGCGACCAACTCCTTGCCCGTACCCGATTCGCCCTGAATCAATACCGGCGCCATGCTGCGCGCGACGCGCTCGACCAACGAGCGCACCTGCTGCATCGCCTGCGAGCGCCCGGCCAGCCGCGTCAGCGCGGGATTCAGTTGGGCGCTTTCCGACGGCGTTTCGTCGCCGGCACGCGCCGGCGACGCCGTGCCTACCGGCTCGCGCGACGTCGCGACCGTTCCCGGCGCCGTGCGGCCGAGCGCAGAAGCGACCACGCTGCGGAACTGCCGCAGATCGACCGGCTTGGTCAGGTAGTCGAACGCACCGGCCTTCAGCGCCTCAACCGCTCCCTCGGCTGAGCCATAGGCGGTGATGACGATCGCCTTTTCGCGCCGCTTGGCCGTCTCGAGTCGCTTCAGCAAGTCGAGCCCCGAACCGTCGGGAAGGCGCATGTCGGTGATGACCGCGCTGTAGGTGCGGCTCGACAAGCGCTGCCAGGCATCGTCCACCGACGCGGCGGACTCCACGTCGTAGCCTTCGCGCAGCAGCGTGAGCTCGTACAACGTGCGCAGATCGGGCTCGTCGTCGACAACGAGCAGGCTGTAGTGCGCCGGACTGTTCATGCAGGGCTCGTGGTTTCGGGTGCCAACAATGCGCGCTGCATCGTCACGCGGAATTCATTGTGATGCCGCTCATCGCCGCCAAGCGGACTGAACTCGATGTTCGCGCCGTGGCGCACGCACAGCTCGCGACAAATATACAGGCCCAGACCGGTGCCGCGGCTGCGCGTCGAGAAGAACGGCTCGAACAGGTGGCGTTCGACGTCTGCCGCGATCGCGGCGCCGTCGCTGGCCACCGCAAGCAGAGCGGTCGTGTCGTCGCGTTCGAGCAGCTTCACGTGGATCGCACCGGGCGAGTTGCTGGCGTAGCGACCGGCGTTGTCGAGCAGGTTGACCAGCACCCGACGCAGGTGATCGGGGTCGAAACTGACGCCCAACGGTGCATCGGGCAGGTCAATGCGCAGCCGGCTGTCGGTGCCGAGCTTTAGTTGCACCGTGCGCGCCCAGTCGGTGCACGCCGCCTGAACGGCCGCGGTGGCATCGAGAATGCGCGTCTCGGCGGGCGCGCCGGGCGCCGCTTCCATCACATCGTCGACGATGCGCTTCAGCCGGTCGACGTTGTCGGCCACCATGCGAGTGAGCTGCTGCTGCTCGTTGGACAGCACGTCTTCCAAGAGCAGCGCGTTGGCCTGCGCGATCGCGGCCAGCGGATTGCGGATCTCGTGCGCGATGCCGGCCGACACGCGGCCCATCGCCGCCAGCTTCTCCTGCCGCTGGCGCAGTTGCACGTTGCGCAAGTCATCCAGGAACACGACACAGAACTGCTCGGGCGGCAGGCCGTCGGCATCCTGTGTCCGGCGCCCGGTGAAGCGCGCGCGGACCTGCAGCGTGCGCGAACGGCCGTCGTCGAACATCAAACGCACTTCGCGCGCCGAATCGGGCCACGCACCGTCCTCAAACGCGCGCTCGACGGCAGCCTGCAAGGTGGACCACGCGTCGTTGCTGTGCAGCGGGAACGGTGCAGGATCGGTCATGCCGCGCGGCGCCAGCAGCGCACGAGCGGCCGGGTTGGCGGCGCGCACGCGTGCGCGATGGTCCACCACCAGCACGCCCTCGACCATCTCGTCGATCACCAGCCGATTGAGCTGGGCCTGCTGCCGCGCGATCTCCAGACTGCCGCGTGCCGCCATCTCCTCGCGCACCAGGCGGCCGGAGAACTCGCCGGCCAGCAGCGCGATCATGAACACGCCGATGCCGGCCAGGCCGGCCTGCGCAAACATCACGCCACTGTCGGCCGGGCCGGGGGCCGAGCGCAACACGCCGATGAGCAGGACGACGGCCACCACGGCGGCCGTGCCCATCGAAGCCAAGCGCGTGGTCAACACACCGGACATCAGCACCGGCAACACCAGCAGCGCTCCGAAATTGAGGTTGGCCGCTGGGTCGAACAGATGCAACGCGGCGAACACCACCACGTCGAAGCCGATCGTGGCCAGCCATTGGCGCCGGCGGAGGCGCGTCACCACCTGCCAATCGCCATCCCGCAGCCGTGGCAACAACCACAGCGTGATGCTCTGTACCGCGTAACCCAGACACACCAGGATCAACGGCAGCGGGCTGCGCACGCTCGGCAGCGCCACCACCCAAGGCACCAGCGCCAGCAGCAGACCGAGCACCGCGCGCGCCGCAACGTACGTTCGGAAGACGCGCCGCATCGCGGTGTCGCCCGACGTCGCGATGCGGCGTGCTTCACGCGTGCGCTGGCGCCGTTCCTCACCCGCCGCATCCGCGCCGGCTGGCGCACGATCTGCGCGCACATCGGCCCCATCGTCGGCATGGAAGCCGGTGTCGCCCTCGGCGCCAAGTGCGCCGAACCACGACCCCTCCGCTGGGGGCCGCGTGCGTCGATCGCCGCGGCGGCGATCCGACTGTCGACGCTCGAGGCGTGCGCCGTCGGTCATCAGGTTTCAGCCGCGCTGGCGCGGCCCGGCCAGGCGATGGGCGTCGCTGCAGTACGCGGTCTGACCATCGAGCACAGCGTCGCTGATCGGCAGGTGCACGCCACAGTGCGCGCACACCGCAAACGCGGTCGGCGTCTGTGATGACCGCGTGTCCGAGTGGTCGGTGGTGCGCTTGCGCGAGCGTCCCACCAGCCACCAGACGACCAATCCCACCACCAGCGCCAGGATCAGGAATCGCATCATGATGAATTCAGTAGGCGGTTCGGCCCAACACGACCTCCAGAACGAAGCGTGACCCTGCGTAGGCCAGCAACAGCAGCGCCGCGCCGGCATACAGCCAGCGCGTGGCCTGCCGGCCGCGCCACCCGCTGATCCAACGGCCGCTCAGCAGCGCGGCGAACACCGCCCAGCCGAGCAGCGAAAACACCGTCTTGTGGTCCCACCGCCAGCGTGCGGCGGTGAGCACGCCCAGCACCAGTGCGAGCGTCAAAACGATGAAGCCGGCCTCGACAAAGGCGAAAGTGATGCGCTCCAGCCGCAGCAGCGGCAATCCCATGACGGTGCCCGAGCCCGCGACCTGCCGCCGCATGCGCCGTTCGGCCGCGTCGAGCAGACAGGCGTGCAGCACCGCCACCGCAAACAGGCCGTACGACACGACACCCAGCACCCAGTGCACCGGCGCCCACGGGCTGGCGCTGGCCAACCGCACCTCGCCCGGAAACGCCCACGCCAGCAATACGGCCACGCAGCCGGCGATGGCCAGCGTGCGCCGCACCGCCGGCAACGGCAGCATGCGGCTCTCGATGCCGTAGACCAGCACGACCATCCAGACGGTGAGGGACAGCACCGGCCCGAAACCGAAGCGTGCGCCGGCGCCGGAACCCGCAATGTCGAATGCCAGGGCAAGGGCATGCATCAGCCATCCGATCGCGAGCGCCGACGTGTTGAGGCGCGAGCCGGCCCGTCCCGGATACGCGGCCAGCGCGTACGCCACCAGTGCAGCGCAGGCAATCCATGCTGCGGCCGAGGTGGTCGATAGAATCATCGGGCTGGAGTGTACTTTCGCTGTTTGCGGCGCCGACTTCTCCGCGCCGCGTTCTCCCGTTCCACACATGGCGAGCGCCCTCACCGATCGTTTGTCGCGACTGGTCAAGTCGCTGCGCGGACAAGCGCGCATCACCGAGGCCAACGTGCAGGACATGCTGCGCGAGGTGCGCATGGCCCTGCTCGAGGCGGATGTAGCCTTGCCCGTGGTGCGCGAATTCATCGCACGCGTGAAAGACAAAGCGCTCGGCCAGGAGGTGGTGGGTTCGCTCAACCCGGGCCAGGCGCTGGTCGGAATCGTGCACAAGGAGTTGGCCGCCACGATGGGCGAGGGCGTGGCGGATCTCGACCTCGCCACCCAGCCGCCAGCAGTGATCCTGATGGCCGGTCTTCAAGGCGCCGGAAAGACCACGACCACCGCCAAGCTTGCACGCCATCTGATCGAACGCCGCAAGAAGAAGGTGATGACGGTGTCCACCGACGTCTACCGGCCAGCCGCGATCGAGCAGTTGCGGGTGGTCAGCGCGCAGGCCGGCGCCACCTGGTTCCCGTCGCAAGGCGAGCAGTCGCCGGTGCAGATCGCGCGTGCTGCGCTCGACCATGCACGCCGCCAGTACGCCGACGTGTTGCTGGTCGACACCGCGGGCCGCCTGGCCATCGACCAGGCGATGATGGATGAGATCCGCGCGCTCCATGCCACCCTGAAGCCGGTGGAGACCTTGTTCGTCGTCGATGCGATGCAGGGCCAGGACGCCGTCAACGTAGCCAAGGCCTTCAAGGACGCCTTGCCGCTGACCGGTGTCGTCCTGACCAAGCTCGACGGCGACTCGCGCGGTGGCGCGGCGCTGTCGGTGCGCCAGGTGACCGGAGCGCCCATCAAGTTTGCCGGCACATCGGAAAAGATCGATGGCCTCGAGGTGTTCGATGCCGAGCGCCATGCCGGCCGCGTGCTCGGCATGGGCGACATCGTTGCGCTGGTCGAGTCGGTGCAGAAGAACACCGACCTCGAGGCCGCGCAACAGCTCGCCGCCAAGGTCAAGTCCGGCGAGAGTTTCGATCTCGACGACTTCGTGCAGCAGTTGGGTCAGATGCGCAAGATGGGCGGGCTCGGCGGCCTCATCGACAAGCTGCCGGCCCAGTTCGCAGCCAAGGCGGGCAACGCCGACCTCGACCGCGCCGAGCGCGATGTGCGTCGCATGACCGGCATCATCCATTCGATGACCCCCCAGGAGCGCCGCAAGCCCGAGCTATTGAAGGCCAGCCGCAAGCGCCGCATTGCCGCCGGGGCGGGCGTGCAGGTGCAGGAAGTGAATCGGTTGCTGAATCAGTTCGAACAGATGCGCACCATGATGAAGAAGCTCAAGGGTGGCGGCTTGATGAAGATGATGCGTCGCATGGGTGGCCTCGGCGGGCTTGGCGGCATCGGTCGCTGAGGCGAGCGCGCCGACAAGCTGCATCTGGGCCGGTTACGCGTTGGTATTAGTTGGCAGCGGCGCGCGTGACAGACCCGCGGCTGCGGGGAACCGAAACGTGTCCTTACGCCTTTCGCTGTGACGCGATTGACCGCCCGCGGTTGCGGCTCGTAAGTTGGCGTCACAACCCTGCCGGCCCAATCCAGAGATGTTCAACGACTCGCTTTCCGCCTTTGCGCTCGCCGCCGTTCTGGCGCTGCTGATCACCTATGTGCTGATGCGCAGGCGCCCTTCCAAAGCCAAGCGTGGCACCACGCGCAACGACGCCCTCGACACCGTGGCGGACTGGCCGCCCGAAGCAGCCCGCGTCATGACCACGCCGGAGCGCAAAGCCTATGAGACCACGCGTCGCGCGCTGCCGCAGCAGATGGTTCTGTCGCAGGTGCCGCTGTCGCGCTTCCTGCGCGTTCCAACCCGGCACTCCTACAGCCTGTGGGTGTCGCGGGTTGGCTGCTTGAACGCCGACCTCGTGGTGTGCGACCAAGGCTCGCGCGTGCTGGCCGTGATCGATGTGCGTCCGGCCCAACAGAGCTCGCGCGCACGCAAGCGCCATGAGCGCATGTCGCGCGTGCTGCGCGCGGCGCACATCAACGTGCTCACCTGGTCCGAAGGGGCATTGCCCAGTGTGGCGGAGGTGCGCGCACAGATGGCGCCATTGTTGCAAGACGGCGCGCAAGGGACGATGAACCTGGGCGGCTCGCGCCCCATGCCGCTGATTCCAGTGGCCGAGATGGAAGAGATCCTCGCGCGCGGCGATGCCCTGGCGCAAGACGTCACGATGGAACCGGTGTCATCGACCTTGTTCGACGACCTCGATGCGCTGCCGGCCACCGGCACGGGCAGCCACCCCTAAGGCGTCGAACCAAGCAACGCCTGAGCGAACTCGCGCGCGTTGAAGGTCTCGAGGTCCTCCAAGGCTTCGCCAACGCCAAGAAAGTACACCGCCAGCGGACGCTGCTGAGACGGTTGCGCCGACGCGCGCTCGCGTGCCCACAGTGCGATAGCCGCCAGCACACCGCCCTTGGCCGTGCCGTCGAGCTTGGTAATGATCAGGCCCGTCAGGCTCAACGCAGCATCGAAGGCCTTCACCTGAGCCAACGCGTTCTGACCGGTGTTGCCGTCGACAACCAACAACACCTCGTGGGGCGCCTGCGGGTCCGCCTTGGTGATGACGCGCCGGATCTTCTTCAGCTCGTCCATCAGGTGCAGTTGCGTCGGCAGGCGGCCCGCCGTGTCGGCGATCACCACGTCGCAGCCGCGCGAGCGCCCCGCCGTCACGGCATCGAACGTCACCGCGGCCGGGTCGCCGCCTTGCTGGCTCACGATATCGACCGTGCCACGCGCGGCCACCCGGTCGGCCCAGACCGCGAGCTGTTCACGCGCGGCAGCGCGAAAGGTGTCGGCCGCAGCGAGCAGGACCTTTTGCCGAGCCTCGGCCAGGTGGCACGCCAGCTTTCCGATGCTGGTGGTCTTCCCGGCGCCATTGACGCCCACCACCATCATCACAGTGCAACCGCTGCGCCCGATCTCCAGCGGTCGTTGCAGCGGCGTCAACAGGTCGGCGAGCGCATCCTCGAGCAGGGCTTTCACTGCGGCGGGGTCGGTGGTGCCGCGCTCCCGCACGCGACGCCTCAGGTCGTCGAGCAGGTGGCGCGTCGCAGTGGGGCCGGCATCGGCCATTAGCAAGGCGGCTTCGAGTTCGTCATACAGGGCGTCATCGATGCGCGCGCCGGTGAACACCTGAGCGATGCTGCTGCCGGTCTTGCGAAGACCGCCGCGCAAACGGTCCACCCAGCGCTGACGCTGCTCCGGCGGCTCCGGCGGCTCGGGCACCGTCGCGGCAGGCGCCTCGGGACCCGACTTCTTGCGGAAAAAGCTGAACATGGAGTGCGGAACAACGCCGGGATGGCGCGCGGAATGCTCGGCACCGGTCGATATAATCGCCGGCTCGGGCGCTTTAGCTCAGTCGGTTAGAGCGACGGAATCATAATCCGCAGGTCCGGGGTTCGAGTCCCTGAAGCGCCACCACCTCACCGCACTCGCAGCATCGAGCATGCTGCTGCGAGTCACCACAGCCGCTGGATGAACACCATGATTCGCTGTGTCGCTGCGCTGTTGGTCACGCTCATGCTGGGCAGCCATGCCGCGGCGCAGAACGTCGTCCAGCGCGGTTTTCCCGCCCATGCCTTGCGCGGCGAGATCGCCTTCGGCCAGCCGCCCGAAGTCCAGCTCAACGGACAGCCCGCGCGGCTGGCGCCGGCTTCGCGCATCCGCGGCACCAACAACCTGCTGGTGATGTCGGGCGCGCTGATGGGCAAGAAGGCGGTCGTGAACTACACGCTCGATCCGCTCGGGTTGGTGCAAGACGTCTGGATACTCACCGATGCGGAGCGCGCCAGGCAGCCGTGGCCCACCAAGGCCGCCGAAGCCAAGGCGTGGTCGTTCGACCCGGTCGCGCAGGTCTGGACCAGGCCCTGATCCATGGGCACCAGGAAAGTCTTCATCCGCACCTTCGGGTGCCAGATGAACGAGTACGACTCCGACAAGATGGCCGACGTGCTGCACGCGGCCGAGGGCTACGAGCAGGTGGCCGACCCGGAGTCTGCCGACCTGATCCTCTTCAACACCTGTTCGGTGCGCGAGAAGGCGCAGGAGAAAGTGTTCTCCGACCTCGGACGCGTCAAGCACCTCAAACGCAAGGGCGTGCTGATCGGCGTGGGCGGCTGCGTGGCGAGTCAGGAAGGCGAAGCGATCGTGCGACGTGCACCGTACGTCGACGTGGTGTTCGGACCGCAGACCCTGCACCGGCTGCCGCAGTTGATCGCGCAACGCCGCGCGCTCGGCCGTCCCCAAGTCGACATCAGCTTTCCCGAGATCGAGAAGTTCGACAATCTGCCGCCGGCTCGGGTCGACGGGGCGAGTGCCTTCGTCTCGATCATGGAGGGCTGTTCCAAGTACTGCAGCTATTGCGTGGTGCCGTACACGCGAGGCGAAGAAGTGAGCCGGCCGCTCGACGACGTGATGGCCGAGGTGGCTGGCCTGGTCGAGCAAGGCGTCAAGGAGGTGACGCTGCTCGGCCAGAACGTCAACGCCTACCGCGGAGCGATGGGTACCGACGGTGAGATCGCCGACTTCGCGTTGCTGATCGAATGCATCGCCGAACTGCCGCAGTTGCAGCGCATCCGCTTCACGACCAGCCACCCAAAGGAATTCACGCAGCGGCTGATCGACGTGTACGAGCGCGTGCCCAAGTTGGTGAGCCACCTGCACCTGCCGGTGCAGCACGCGAGCGACCGGATTCTGGCGGCGATGAAACGCGGCTATTCGGCGCTTGAGTACAAAAGCACTGCACGCAAGCTCAAACGTGCGCGCCCGGGCATCAGCCTGTCGTCGGACTTCATCGTCGGTTTCCCGGGCGAGACCGAGGCCGATTTCGAGCAGCTGATTCGACTGGTCGAAGACGTCGGTTTCGACGCCAGCTTCAGCTTCGTTTTCAGCCCGCGTCCGGGAACGCCCGCGGCGGCATTGCGCGACGACACACCACAGGACGTCAAGCTCCGGCGGCTGCAAAGCCTGCAGGCGCTGCTCGAGAGGCAGGCACGCGAGATCTCGGCATCACGCGTCGGCACGCGTCAACGCATCCTGGCGGAAGGCCCGAGCCGCAAGGATCCGTCGGAACTGATGGGCCGCACGGAGTGCAACCGCATCGTCAACTTCAAGGGCCCGATGGATTGGGTGGGCGAGATGCTCGACGTGACGATCACGCAGGCGTTGCCGCACTCGCTGCGCGGCGAGCCGGTCGCCGAGCCGCAACAGGTGGTCACGGCCTGAGCGGTCAACCGGCCTGACGACGCCAGGGGCGGAATCCGACCAGCCAGGTGGTCAGGGCCAGTGCCACCAGCACGGCGCCGTAGGTCCACATCGACCCCTCGCGACCCACCCACCAGAGGCTTACGAAGTTCGCCACCCCGGCGGCCAGCGCGCACCACGCGGTAAGCCGCAACCACCCCACGGCGAGCTGGCGCCGCCACAGCAGCTTGCACAGCGCCGCGTGCAGCCCCGCCCAGACCAGCGGCGGCAGCAGAAGATTGAGCAAGTGCCACAACTGTTGCCATGCGTCCATTGCGGCGCTATCCAATCCTCGCGGCGCGCGCACTGCCTCGCACTTGATCGATCGCAGTGCCGTGCCCGAAAAAGCCGGCAATCTTACAATCGCCCTATGAGCGTCGTCGCCCTCGGCCTCAACCACAGCACGGCACCCGTCGAGTTGCGCGAGCGTTTTGCGTTCGCTTCGGACCAGTTGCCGCTGGCGTTGCGGGCGCTGCACGAACGGCTGGCCAGCGCCACGCCGGAGGCCGCGCTGCTGTCCACCTGCAACCGCACCGAGCTCTACGTGGCCTCGGGCCGTGCTGAGTTGCGCGAGCTCGTGCGCCCCGCGATCGACTGGCTCGCCGCCAAAGGCGGCGTCGGCGGCGAACAACTGATGCCACACGCCTACGTGCTCGAACGCCGCGAGGCCGCGCGACATGCCTTCCGCGTCGCGTCAGGCCTGGACTCCATGGTGCTGGGCGAACCGCAGATCCTTGGCCAGATGAAACAGGCGGTGCGCGAGGCCGACGCCGCCGGCACGCTGGGCACCACGCTGCACCAGCTGTTCCAACGTTCGTTCTCGGTGGCCAAGGAAGTGCGCACCTCCACAGAGATCGGCGCACATTCGATCAGCATGGCGGCGGCGTCGGTGCGGCTGGCCGCGCAACTGTTCGAGGATCTGCGCGACATCAAGGTGCTGTTTGTCGGCGCCGGCGAAATGATCGAGTTGGTGGCGACCCACTTCGCGGCGCGCGAGCCGCGCGCCATGGCGCTGGCCAATCGCACGCTGGAGCGCGGCGAAAAGCTGGCCAGCCGCTTCGGCGCCGAGGCCATGCGCCTGGCCGACATCCCGTTGCGCCTGCACGAGTTCGACGCCGTCGTGTCTTGCACCGCCAGCACGTTGCCGATCATCGGCCTCGGGGCCGTCGAACGGGCGCTGAAAGCGCGCCGCCACCGGCCGATGTTCATGGTCGATCTCGCGGTGCCGCGCGACATCGAGCCCGAAGTCGCGCGGCTTCGCGACGTGTACCACTACACCGTCGACGATCTGTCTGAGATGGTGCGCGGCGCGAGCGAAAAGCGTCAGGCGGCGGTACAGCAGGCCGAAGCCATCATCGATGCCGGCGTGCAGAGCTTCAGCCACTGGCTGGAGCAGCGCGCCAGCGTGCCCCTGATCCAGGCGCTGAACCGCCAGGCCGACGATTGGCGCAGCGCCGAGATCGCGCGCGCACGCAAGTTGCTCGCCCGTGGCACCGATGTCGACAGTGTGCTCGAAGCGCTGTCGCGCGGTCTGACGCAGAAGCTGCTGCACGGCACCATGGCCGAGTTGCACGCCACCGATGGCGAACAACGCGAGCGCCTCGCACAAACCGTTTCCCGCCTGTTCCTGCGCGGCAGCTTGCGCGGGCCCGGCGACGATCCTCAGGCGTAGCGACGCGGCTGTCGCGGCGCGCCGCGGGCGCGGTGTGCCGCATGCCCCACACCGAAGCGCCGCCCTCCGATGAAAGACTCACTGCGCCAACAACTCGAGCGTCTGGCCCTGCGTCTGCAGGAGCTCGACGCATTGCTGGCCGATCCGCAATTGGCCGGCGACATGGGGCGCTACCGCACCGTGGCGCGCGAGCAGGCACAGGCCGCCTCGGTGGTCGAGCTATACCGCACGCTACAGCAACGCGAGCGTGACCTTGAGCAGTCGCGCGATCTGCTGGCCGATCCCGAGATGGCTGTGCTGGCACGCGAAGAAGTCGCAGCAGCGCAGGGCGATGTGGTTCGACTGCAAACGCAGCTGCAGACCGCGCTGCTGCCGCACGACCCTGACGATGGACGCAACGCATTCATCGAGATCCGTGCCGGCACCGGCGGAGAGGAGTCGGCGCTGTTCGCGGCCGACCTGGCGCGCATGTACCTGCGCTACTGCGAGCGGCAGGGATGGCGCAGCGAAGTGATGAGCGAAAGCCCTTCGGACCTCGGAGGCTACAAGGAGCTGGTGTTGCGCATCGAGGGCGACAATGTCTACGAACGCCTCAAGTTCGAGTCGGGTGGCCATCGCGTGCAGCGCGTGCCGGCCACAGAGGCCCAGGGGCGCATCCACACCAGCGCGTGCACGGTGGCCGTGATGGCCGAGCCCGACGAGCACGCCGCGGTCACGCTCAATCCGGCCGATCTGCGCATCGACACTTTTCGCGCCAGCGGTGCAGGCGGTCAGCACGTGAACAAGACCGACAGCGCGATCCGTATCACCCATCTGCCCACGGGCATCGTGGCCGAATGCCAGGACGATCGTTCCCAGCATCGCAACAAGGCCAAGGCCATGGCAGTGCTCCTGGCTCGGCTGCGTGACCGCGAACGTGAAGAGCGCCAACTCAAGGAAGCGACGCAGCGGCGCAACCTGATCGGCTCCGGCGACCGCAGCGACCGCATCCGCACCTACAACTTTCCGCAAGGCCGCCTGACCGATCACCGGATCGGGCTGACGCTGTATCGCCTGTCGGCGATCCTCGACGGCGATCTGGACGAGGTGATCCAGACGCTCTCGGCCGCGCGGGCGCAGCAGCAGCTCGAAGCCCTCGAGACCGGCGCATGACGGTCAATGGCGCGCTGGCTTTCGCGCGCGCGCTCGGCCTCGAGCGGCTCGATGCAGGGTTGTTGCTGGCGCACCACGTCAAGCGCGGTCGCGAATGGCTGCTGGCGCACCCTGATGCACAGCTCGATGCCAGAGCACGTGCAGGTTTCGAGGCTGACTGCCACCGCCGCGCCGACGGGGTGCCGCTGGCGTATCTCACCGGCGTGCGCGAATTCAGGGGTCTCGCGCTGAGTGTGACGCCTGCCGTTCTCGTCCCACGCCCGGACACCGAGACGCTGGCCGATTGGGCAATCGAACTGGTCTCGGCCCTTCCCGGCACGCCCCGGCCGCGGGTGGCGGACCTCGGCACCGGCAGCGGCGCCCTGGCACTGGCGATTGCTGCGGCGTGCCCGCATGCCGACGTGACGGCGACCGATGTCAGCGAAGCAGCGCTCGGTGTCGCCTCGGCCAATGCTCAACGCCTGGGTCTGAGCGTGCATCTGCGCCGCGGCGACTGGTGGCAGGCGGTTCGCACAGAGCACTTCGATCTGGCGGTGTCGAACCCGCCGTACGTCGCCGCGGGTGATCCGCACCTTCACGCGCTGCGCCACGAACCACAAGGGGCCCTGGTCTCTGGGGCTGACGGGCTGGCCGCGCTCCGACAGATCGTGTCGGATGCCCGGCCGTTCCTGTCGGGCTGGCTGTTACTCGAGCACGGCTGCGACCAGGCCGAGCCGGTGCACAAACTGCTCGCGCTCGCAGGGTTTTGCGACATCCAGACGCGCCGTGACCTGCAGGGCTTGCAGCGTTGCACGGGCGCCCGCTTGCGGTAACAACCCCCACGAACGCGGTTGCGCCGGTCACATTCCGCTGTTCACTTGCGCCCGCGTCAGGGGTAGGATTTTCGCGTGATGAGTGCGTCAGATGGGGTGACCTTGATGTCCATCAATCGCTGGGTCGTCGGTTCGCTGTCGCTGGCGATGGGCGGTGCGTTTGCGGCCGAGGGCCGGGGCCTCGTTGTCGATCCCGAACGCCTGTCCTGGCCCGCGCTGCGCGCGCGCGTCCAGCTCTCGACCGAGCCGCTGGCATCGACCGCGGCCACCTTTGAAAGCGCTGCCCTGCGCCCCCGATCGGCTGCAGTGTTCGGCGATTACTACCTGTCGAGGCCGTTTTTCGGCAACACCGGCGGCGTGCGTCTGACCAGCGGCGTGGTCGCAGGGCCGCGCGGTGCGGTGTTTGGGCCTGGCCAGGCAACCGCACCGAGCCCGTTCGGCTTCAGCTCGGCGTCCCGGGGACCGGGATCGACGTTTGCCGATGCCAGCGGCGAGGGCATGCAGACACTGCCCTATCTCGGCATCGGCTACAGCGGAAGCAGCCTGCGTGGTGGCTGGGGCTTCAGTGCGGACCTCGGGCTCACGGCCCAGAACGGCGGCAACCGGCGGCTCTCACGGACGGTGATGAGCCAGACACTCGACGATACGCTGCGCGAGTTGCGGTTTACCCCGGTTCTGCAGCTCGGCGTGTCGTACCGCTTCTGACCTCGCCCGCACGGAGATTATCGGGTGCCGTCGCAGGCGGCTTGCGCGTTGCCGTATAAACGTGCATTCAGATCCGACGGAACTCCTGCAGACATGGACGACACGCAACAACGCATCGACGACCTGGTGAAGAAGAATCGGGTTGTGCTCTTCATGAAGGGTACCGCGCAGTTTCCGATGTGCGGCTTTTCCGGCCGCGCCATGCAAGTGCTGAACGCCTGCGGCGTGAAGGAACTGACCACGGTCAACGTACTGGAAGACGAGGCTGTGCGACAGGGAATCAAGCAGTACGCGAACTGGCCGACGATTCCGCAGTTGTACGTGAACGGAGAGTTCGTCGGCGGCTCGGACATCATGATGGAGATGTACCAGTCCGGCGAGTTGCAGCAGTTGCTTGACGCCTGAGCGGGCGTTCACGCCACACGGGCAATGCCGCAGCGTCTGGTGGTGGGCCTGACCGGCGCCAGCGGCGCCGTTTATGGCGTTCGACTACTGCATCGCGCGCGCGCTCTCGGCGTGGAGACGCACCTGGTGGCCAGCGCCGCCGGTGTGCTCAATGCGCACCATGAACTGGAACTGGATCGCAAGGCACTTCACGCGCTGGCCGACCACAGCCACGCGCCGGCCGACATCGGGGCTTGCATCGCCAGCGGCAGCTTTGACGCTGCCGCGATGGCGATCGCCCCTTGTTCGATGAAGACGCTGGCTGCCATTGCCCACGGGCTGTCGGACAACCTGCTGACACGTTGCGCTGACGTGATGCTCAAGGAACGGCGCAAGCTGCTGCTGATGGTGCGCGAAACACCATTGAACCTGGCACACCTGCGCAACATGACGGCCGTCACCGAGATGGGCGCGATTGTGTTTCCGCCCTTGCCCGCCTTCTACCACCGGCCTCGATCGCTCGACGATGTGGTCGACGACACCGTGGAGCGTGCGTTGGCGATGCTGGGCATTGACGGCGCTCGGCCTCAGGTCTGGAGGGGGCTCTAGTCGGGGCGTCGTGCCGGCACCGATGCTGCCGGCGCCGAAGCTGACCGATCGCCGCGCAACCACAAGCGTCGCGCTGCAAACACCGCCTCGGGGTACTCTGCACGGCCGCGGCTGCCGTTGTAACGACCGAGTGCCAGGAACAGGTCGCCACGCTCCATGTCAAGATAGTGGCGCAGGATGACGCAGCCGAAGCGCAGATTGGCCTGCATGTGGAACAGGCGTGCCGCGTCGCCATCGCCGATCAGACGCGACCAGAACGGCATGACCTGCATGTAGCCGATGGCTCCGGCCCGGCTCACTGCGTACTTGCGGAATCCGCTCTCCACCTGGATCAGGCCGAGCACGAGTTCGGGCTCGAGCCCGGCACGCCGACTCTCATACCACAGCGCCTCGAGAAACTCGACACGAGTGGCGTGCTCGGACTTGCGGCGCTTCAAGCGCTGGCTCATCTCGCCGAGCCAGCGGAGGTACTGCAGCCGATCCTCGATCGAATCGAACGAGGGGCGAGGCGGCGCCGCGTCGAGCACCGCAGCCGAGAGGGCCGAGCGCACCGAGTTGGCCAACGGTTCTTCGACCTGCGCTCCGGCCTGCGCGATTTGCACCGCGATGATCAGCCCGATACCGACGCCAGCGCGCGCTCGGGCAATAGGGCCGGCCATGACGGTCAGGCGTGCAAGCGCTCGCGCAACACGCGCAAGACATCGCCTTGCGCCACCTTGCTGGCCGCGACATCACGCCGGCCCTGGATCTCGATCTGGCCGTCCTTGAGGCCGCGCTCCGACACCACCACCCGATGGGGCACGCCGATCAACTCCCAGTCGGCGAACATTGCACCGGGGCGCTCACCACGGTCGTCGAGCATGGCGTCGACGCCGAGCGTCTCCAACTCGTCGTGCAGACGTGTGGCGGCCTGGCGCACGGCTTCGCTGCGGTCGTAGCCGATCGGGCAGATCACCACGCGGAACGGCGCGATGGCGTCCGGCCAGACGATGCCACGCTCGTCATGCCCTTGCTCGATGGCAGCACCGAGAATCCGCGTCACGCCGATGCCGTAACAGCCCATCTCCAACAGTTGTGGCTTCCCCGCTTCGTCGAGGTAGGTGGCGTTCATCGACTTGCTGTACTTGGTGCCGAGATAAAACACATGGCCCACCTCGATGCCGCGCTGGATCGCCAGCACGCCCTTGCCATCGGGTGATGGATCGCCGGCGACGGCATTGCGGATATCGGCCACGATGTCAGGCTCGGCGAGGTCGCGTCCCCAGTTGACGCCGGTGTAGTGAAAACCTTCATCGTTGGCGCCGCAGATGAAATCGGCCATGCGCGCAACTGTGCGGTCGGCCACGACTCTCACTGGCTTGGCCGGACCGATCGGCCCCAGGTATCCGGGCTTGCAGCCGAAATGCGCTTCGATCTCGGCGGCGGTCGCAAATCGGAAGCCATCTTTCAGACCAGGGACCTTGCCGGCTTTCACTTCGTTGAGCGCGTGGTCACCACGCACGAGCAGCAGCCAGATGGTCGTTGAGCCGATCGAACCGTCGTCTTTGCGCTCGTCCGTCGCCAGCACCAGCGACTTCACCGTGGTCTCCAACGGCACCGACAGCAACTGCGCCACTTCCTCGCAGGTGCTCCTGTTCGGAGTGGGCGTCTTGCCCAAGGGCGCACCCGCGGCGCGGCGCGCATCGAGCAGCGGTACCGCCTCTGCCAGCTCAACATTGGCCGCGTAGTCGCTGGCCGGGCAATAGACGAGCGCGTCCTCGCCGGTATCTGCGATGACCTGGAACTCGTGCGAAGCGTCGCCACCGATGGCACCGGTGTCGGCTGCCACCGCACGGTACTGCAGGCCGAATCGATCGAAGATGCGTTTGTATGCGGCGAACATCGCCTCATAGCTCTTCAGCGCAGCGGCCTGATCGCGATCGAAAGAGTATGCGTCCTTCATCGTGAACTCGCGCCCGCGCATCAAGCCGAAGCGCGGGCGCCGCTCATCGCGAAACTTGGTCTGGATGTGATAGAAGTTCTTCGGCAGTTGCCGATAACTTCGCAACTCTTGGCGAGCAATGTCTGTGATGACCTCTTCACTGGTGGGCTGGATCACGAAGTCGCGCGTGTGCCGGTCCTTCACGCGCAGCAACTCCGGCCCGTAAGCTTGAAACCGCCCCGACTCCTGCCACAGCTCGGCCGGCTGTACCACCGGCATCAGAAGCTCGATCGCGCCGGCGGCGTTCATCTCTTCGCGGATGATCGCTTCGACCTTGCGGATGACCCGCAAACCCATCGGCATGTAGCTGTAGATGCCAGCGCTCAGGCGCTTGATCATCCCGGCGCGCATCATGAGTCTGTGGCTCACGATCTCGGCGTCGGCCGGAGCTTCCTTGAGGGTGGCTACGAAGTAGCGCGTCGCTTTCATGACATGGAACCGGCGGAACCCACAGATGCGGGAAAGCGAGGTTCATGCCTCTGGCGCCGCCGATGCAATAATGAAATCAGTTTACGAATTGGGGTTCGATTATGCTCGACCGCGAGGGCTTCAGGCCCAACGTCGGCATCGTCCTGCTCAACTCGCGGAACCAGGTTTTCTGGGGCAAGCGGTTGCGCGCCCACTCCTGGCAGTTCCCGCAAGGGGGCATCAAGTACGGCGAGTCGCCCGAACAGGCGATGTACCGTGAGCTGTACGAAGAAGTTGGCCTGAAGCCGGAGCACGTGCGCATCCTGGCGCGCACGCGCGATTGGCTGCGCTACGAGGTGCCTGACCACTACATTCGCAAGGATGCGCGGGGCCACTACCGCGGCCAGAAACAGATCTGGTACCTGCTGATGCTGATCGGGCGCGACAGCGATCTCGATTTGCGAGCCAGCGATCATCCGGAGTTCGACGCCTGGCGCTGGAACGACTACTGGGTGCCGCTCGACATGGTGATCGAGTTCAAGCGCGAGGTGTACGAGCTCGCGCTGACCGAGTTGTCGCGCTTCTTGCCGCGCACCGTGCATCACACGCGCTACTTGAGGGCCGGCATCCGCGGGCGCCTGCGCGACCAACAAGCCGAACCGGCAATCGACGGTCAGGCTCAGGGACGCGACGCCCCACGAACGAACGACCCGCCGGCCGCGCCGGTTGGCCGCGACACGCCGCTTCCAGGCCCCAGCACGTCCTAGACACGGACCATGTTGTCGCGGTGGATCAACTCAGGGCCGTTCGAGTAACCCAGCACCGAGTCGATCTGCGATGACGGCTTGCGTGCAATCAGCCGCGTCTCGCCGGCCGCATAGTTGGCCAGCCCGCGTGCGATTTCGCGACCATCGGGGGCGCAGACAGCAATGACTTCGCCGCGCGCGAATTCGCCCTCGACAGTCACCACGCCCACCGGCAGCAGGCTCTTGCCCTCGTCAAGCAGCTTGGCGCAAGCCCCGGAATCAATCGTGACCGCGCCGCGCAGCTGCAAGTGGTCGGCCATCCACTGCTTGCGGGCCGCCAGTTTGGGCGTGGAAGCACGCAGCCAGGTGCCGATGGCTTCGCCCTTGGCCAGGCGCAACAGCACGTCGGACTCGCGGCCCCACGCAATCACCGTGTCGGCACCGCTGCGCGCGGCGCGCTTGGCGGCCAGCACTTTGGCGATCATGCCGCCGCGGCCCATCGCGCTGCCGGCTCCGCCCGCCATGCGCTCGAGCGCAAGATCTCCTGCGTCGGCCGACGTGACCAGGCGCGCGCCGGGATCCTGCCGCGGATCACCGGTAAAAAGCCCCGCTTGATCGGTGAGGATCACCAGCGCATCCGCCTCTATGAGGTTGGCCACCAGCGCACCCAGTGTGTCGTTGTCGCCAAACTTGATCTCGTCGGTGACCACCGTGTCGTTCTCGTTGATCACGGGCACGACCTTCAGCGTCAGCAGAGCCAGCAGCGTGGATCGCGCGTTGAGATAGCGCTCGCGGTCGGCCAGATCGGCGTGGGTGAGCAGGACCTGCGCGCTGCGCAGGCCATGCTCCGACAGCTTGGTTTCATACATCTGGGCCAAGCCCATCTGCCCGACCGCTGCCGCGGCCTGCAGTTGGTGCACCTGTTCGGGACGCTCGCGCCAACCGAGGCGCTTCATGCCTTCGACGATCGCACCGCTGGACACCATCACGACCTCGCGGCCCTGATGTGCAAGCGCTGCGAGTTGGCGGCACCAGTTACCGATGGAGACCGGATCAACACCACGACCTTCGTTGGTGACAAGGCTCGAGCCGACTTTGACGACGATGCGCCGCGCGGCGAGCAGCGAGGTGTTCACGATGCAGGCACCGTCTTGTCGGGCGCAAAGCGCACGTCGACGATCCCGCTCGCAGGCGCACGCGCCGCTTGCACGTGCGTCCACGTGGCTTCCAGCAACGGCTTCAAGCCCTCGCGCGCCAAGGCGGATACCACAAACACCGGTCCACGCCAGCGCATGCGACGCGTGAACTCGCGCACCAGGTCGTCGCGCAGATGCTGCTCAACCATGTCGATCTTGTTCAGCACCAGCCAGCGCGGCTTTCGCCACAGAGCGTCATCGTACTTGCGCAGTTCGGCGAGCACCGCCTTGGCTTGCCGCACCGGATCGACAGCCGGATCAAGCGGAGCCACGTCGACCACATGCCACAGCAGGCGTGTGCGCTGCAAATGGCGCAAGAAGTGGTGCCCCAAGCCGGCCCCCTCGGCCGCGCCCTCAATCAGCCCCGGAATATCAGCGACCACGAAGCTGCGGCTCGGTCCGGCGCGCACGACGCCGAGGTTCGGGTGCAGCGTGGTGAACGGATAGTCGGCGATCTTTGGTCGTGCGTTGGAGATCGCTGCGATCAATGTCGACTTGCCGGCGTTGGGCATCCCAAGCAGGCCGACGTCGGCAAGCAGGCGCAGTTCCAGCTGCAGACGGCGGTGTTCGCCGGGCCAGCCCGGCGTCTTCTGCCGCGGCGAGCGGTTGGTGCTGCTCTTGTAGTGCAAGTTGCCGAACCCGCCGTCGCCGCCTCTGGCGAGCACCACGCGCTGATCCGGTTGCATCAGTTCACCGATGACCTGCCCGCTCGCCAGGTCGGTGATGATGGTCCCGACCGGCATTCGCAACACCACGTCGCGGCCGGCGGCACCGAACTGATCGGAGCCCCGCCCTGGTTCGCCGTTGCCCGCCTCGTGTCGCTTGGCATAACGATAGTCCACCAAGGTGTTGAGCCCTGCATCGGCCAGCGCAACGACGTCTCCGCCACGGCCGCCGTCGCCCCCGTCTGGCCCACCCATCGGGATGAATTTCTCGCGACGAAAGCTTGCGCAGCCCGCCCCTCCGTGGCCGGCGGCGATGTCGATCACCACTTCGTCGACGAACTTCATGCGATGTGCGGCACGGCTGGAAACGAAAAAGCCCCGGCGCGCCGGGGCTTGGTCCGCCACATCGGCACGATGGGAGTGATCAGGCCGGGTCCACCGTCACGGTCTGACGGCGCAACGGGCCCTTGGTGGCGAAACCCACGCGACCGTCCACGAGCGCAAACAGCGTGTGATCCTTGCCGATGCCAACGTTGGTTCCCGCATGGAACTTCGTGCCGCGCTGCCGCACGATCACCGAGCCCGCAGACACCACCTGTCCGCCGAACACCTTGACACCCAACATCTTCGGCTGAGAGTCACGACCGTTTCGGGTTGAACCACCACCCTTCTTCTGTGCCATACAAAAGCTCCTAGTCGAGCAGACTCAGGCTGCGACCGAGCCGATCTCGAGCTCGGTGTAGGGTTGACGGTGTCCGCCGTGGCGCTGGTAGTGCTTGCGACGGCGCATCTTGAAGATGCGAACTTTGGGGTGCAGGCCGTGTGAGACCACGGTCGCCTTGACGCTGGCACCCGCGAGAAGCGGCGAACCGGTCTTCAGTTCTGCGCCCTGGCCCACCGCCAACACCTGGTCGAGGACCACTTCCTGTCCCACTTCGGCGGCGATTTGCTCGACCTTGAGCCTGTCGCCCGCGGCAACCTTGTACTGCTTGCCCCCAGTCTTGATCACGGCGTACATCTGCGCCCCACCTGGCTTGTTGGAGCCGGCTCGCACGAGCCCGCCCGGTTGTGCCGCCTGGGTCGACGAATCGGCCGGGCTAGCGGCTGGACCTCAGGCGGAAGCGGCGAAGTATAGCCCAGTCAGCGCGCACGGCGAGCCACGCCGCCCGACGCGGCGGCAGACGACCCGCCTTCCTATAATTGGCGCCCGTTCCGAGAAGCCGTCCGTGCCCGATACCACCACCGTTCAAGGCAGCGGCATCGACCTCGTGGCGGCCGACATGGCCGAGGTCGATCGGGTCATCCGCCAACGCTTGCGTTCGGATGTCGCGCTGATCAATCAGATTGCGAGCTACATCATCGGGGCGGGCGGCAAGCGCATCCGTCCACGGCTGGTCTTGTTGTTCGCTCGGGCCCTCGGACATGAGGGGCAGGCGCGATTCGAACTTGCCGCGATCGTCGAGTTCATTCACACCGCAACCCTGCTGCACGACGACGTGGTCGATGAGTCGTCGATGCGTCGTGGTCGGCAGACTGCCAATGCGCTGTTTGGCAACGCGGCTAGCGTGCTGGTGGGCGATTTCCTGTACTCGCGTGCGTTCCAGATGATGGTCTCGGTCGGATCGATGCGCGTGCTTGAGGTGCTGGCCGACGCGACGAACGTGATCGCCGAGGGTGAGGTTCTGCAGTTGATCAACATGCACGATCCAGACACCTCCGTGAACGACTACCTGCGCGTGATCCGCTACAAGACGGCCAAGCTGTTCGAAGCGAGTGCACGGCTCGGCGCCGTGATCGCGAGCGCACCGCCAAGCGTGGAGGAGGCCTGCGCTGACTACGGCCGATCGTTGGGCACTGCTTTCCAGTTGGTCGACGATCTGCTCGACTACGAAGGCGATCCGACGCAACTGGGCAAGAATGTCGGCGATGACTTGCGCGAAGGCAAGCCGACGCTTCCGCTGCTGATGGCCATGGAACGGGGCACCGAGGTCGAGCGGACCCTGGTGCGCCAAGCCATCGTCAACGGCGAGGTCGAGCGCTTACGCGACATAGCCGCCATCGTGCGGCGGACCGGTGCCCTGGAGGCAACGCGCGATGCCGCGCGCGCGGAAGCGCGCAAGGCGCAGCTGTCTCTCTCAAGCCTCCATGCCGGGCGCGCAAAAGAGGCTTTGCTAGAATTGTGTGTTCGATCGGTCGAGCGCTCGTCGTGACGGCCGATCGATTGCCGCCTTGGCTGAGCATGGTCAGCGCGGCAATACGGGGTGTAGCTTAGCCTGGTAGAGCGCTACGTTCGGGACGTAGAGGCCGGAGGTTCGAATCCTCTCACCCCGACCACGGTTCTTGCGCATCCTCAAGCGTTCGCCTTTTGCCGCCGTGGGCCCAGCGGCGACTGGGCCGTGAAGAAGTGCCCGCTCGCGTGGAGGGCGCCGTTTACAGTGTTGCAGGGATCAGCGATGATCCTTCGACCTCCCCCCATAGCGGACACCTCGAACCCGTGGATACCCTTGTCGACTCACCGCAGTCCACGCTCTCCGGCGTGGCTCGGGTCCTGGTGCATGCGGGCCGTCTAGGGGTCAAGAACGCAGAGGAACTGGTCAAGAGCGCCAAGGACAAGCGGATCAGCTTCGTGTCGGCGGTGATTGGTGCGGGTGCGGTGTCCGCGTCGGACTTGGCACACACGTTGTCGTCAAGCTTGGCGCTGCCGTTGCTGGATCTCAACGCGATCGATGGCGAGAAACTGCCGCGAAACTTGATCGATGGCAAGCTCGCGCACCAGTATCAGATCGTTGTGTTGGGCCGGCGAGGCAGCCGGCTCTTCATTGGCGGCGCCGACCCGACCGACCAGGAAGCCGTCGAACGCATCAAGTTCGCGACGCAGCTGTCGCCGGAGTGGGTGATTGTCGAGTACGACAAGCTCGGCAAGCTGCTCGAGAAACAGGGCACCAGTGCGACCGAGACGCTGGAATCGATGGCGTCCGGCGAGTTCGATTTCGAGGTCGCTGAAGACGACGGCTCTGCGCAGGAGCAGGCCGACGTCGCCCAGGAAGTCGAGGACGCACCCGTCGTCCGCTTTCTGCAGAAGATGCTGATCGACGCCATCAACGCGCGCGCGTCGGACCTGCACTTCGAGCCGTACGAGTACAACTACCGCGTGCGTTTCCGCATCGACGGCGAACTGCGCGAGATCACACAGCCGCCGATTGCCATCAAGGACAAACTTGCGTCGCGCATCAAGGTGATCAGCCGCCTCGATATCGCCGAAAAGCGAGTGCCGCAGGATGGCCGGATGAAGCTCAAGTTCGGCAACCGCGCGATCGACTTTCGTGTCTCGACGTTGCCGACGCTGTTTGGCGAGAAGATCGTCATCCGTATCCTGGATCCCTCTAGCGCCAAGCTGGGCATCGAGGCGCTGGGATACGAGAAGATTGAGAAAGACCGATTGGTCAACGCGATCCAGCGACCCTACGGAATGATCCTGGTCACCGGGCCGACCGGTTCGGGAAAGACGGTGTCGCTATACACGTGTCTCAACATCCTCAACCAGCCTGGAGTGAACATCTCGACTGTCGAGGACCCGGCAGAAATCAACCTGCCGGGCATCAACCAGGTCAACGTCAACGACAAGGCGGGCCTGAACTTCGCCACGGCGCTCAAAGCCTTCCTGCGTCAGGATCCTGACGTGATCATGGTCGGCGAAATCCGCGATCTTGAAACCGCAGATATCGCGATCAAGGCGGCGCAAACAGGCCATTTGGTCATGTCCACGTTGCACACCAACGATGCGCCCACGACATTGACCCGCATGCTCAACATGGGCGTGGCGCCCTTTAACATCGCGGCCAGCGTGCTGTTGATCACCGCTCAGCGCCTGGCGCGAAGGTTGTGCGAAAACTGCAAGCAGCCAGCCGACTATCCGCGGGAGTCCTTGTTGCGCGCGGGCTACACGCCCGAAGACCTCGACGGTTCCTGGAAACCGTACCGCGCCGTGGGTTGCTCGGCATGCAACAACGGCTACAAGGGGCGTGTCGGCATTTACCAGGTGATGCCCATTTCGGAAGCCATTCAGCGCATCATCCTCTCAGAAGGTACCGCGATGGACATTGCGGCGCAGGCTGCGAAGGACGGTGTGCGCGACCTGCGCCAATCCGGGCTCGTCAAGGTTCGTTCCGGCGTGACCACACTCGAAGAAGTGATCGCCTGTACCAACGAATAGTCGAATGCAACCTAGCGGTCTGAGCGGCGTTCCGCCGTGACCGCCGGAGGAAACATGGCCACAGCAGTCGCCGCACGCGGCGTGAAGAACGTCAGAGAGACCGTCTACGAGTGGGAAGGCCGTGACAAGAACGGCAAGATCATGCGTGGCGAGATGCGCGCGGGCGGCGAAGCAATGGTCTCGGCGAGCCTGCGCCGCCAAGGCATTCTCGTCACGAAAGTGAAGAAGCGCCGCATGAGCGGCGGCCGTGCGATCAAGCAAAAGGACATCGCGGTCTTCACGCGGCAACTCGCGACCATGATGAAGGCTGGCGTGCCGCTGCTGCAAGCCTTTGATATCGTGGCACGCGGAAGCCCGAACCCGAAACTGACGCGTTTGCTCACCGACATCCGTTCCGACGTCGAGACCGGGACAAGCCTGTCGGCCTCGTTCCGCAAGCACCCGATGTACTTCGACGCCCTGTACTGCAACCTGGTCGAAGCGGGCGAGGCGGGTGGTATCTTGGAGGCTCTCCTCGACCGCCTTGCGCTGTACCAGGAGAAGACGCTCGAGATCAAACGCAAGATCAAGTCGGCGCTGATGTATCCGATCGCCGTGATTGTGGTCGCGTTCGTCGTGCTGACGGTCATCATGATCTTCGTCATCCCCGCCTTTAAGGATGTCTTCAAGTCGTTCGGCGCTGATCTTCCTGCGCCAACGCTGGCGGTAATCGCGATGAGCGAGTTCTTCGTCACCTATTGGTGGGCCATCTTCGGCTTCCTCGGTGGTGGCGGCTACTTCTTCTTTGAATCCTGGAAGCGCTCCGAGAAGATGCAGAAGGCCATGGATCGACTGCTGTTGCGCATACCAATCTTTGGCGATCTGATCTACAAGTCGGTGATCGCTCGCTGGACCCGTACGCTTTCGACGATGTTCGCAGCAGGCGTGCCACTGGTCGAGGCGCTGGATTCGGTCGGAGGGGCGTCAGGCAATGCTGTGTTTGTCGAGGCAACCGAGAAGATTCAGAAGGACGTATCCACCGGATCGGCTCTGACGACCTCCATGCAATCGACGGGTGTCTTCCCCTCTATGGTCCTGCAGATGGCTGCCATCGGGGAGGAGTCCGGAGCACTGGACCACATGCTTGCCAAGGCGGCCGAGTTCTATGAGCAAGAAGTCGACGAGATGGTCAAGGGACTGTCGAGCCTGATGGAGCCGTTCATCATCGTCATCCTGGGCGTGCTGATCGGTGGCATCGTGGTCTCGATGTACCTGCCGATCTTCAAACTCGGTGCCGTTGTCTGAGGCATGGGGAGCTTCACGCCGGATTGGCTGCTGCACCCGGCAACACTGGCCCTGTTCGGACTTGCGATCGGCAGTTTTCTCAACGTCGTGATCCACCGGCTGCCGCTGATGCTCGAGCGGCAGTGGTGGACTGACGTTGTTCACCAATTGTCCGACTCGGACTCCTACCGGAGGCTGTTCGGAATCGGTGCCCCGGCATCGATTGCCGCGACCGCCGGCGCTCTGCGTAGTTCGATTGAGAGCCTGCCCCGCCTCGGACTGGCGCGCCCCGCATCGCGTTGCCCGGCGTGCCAGCATCGGATCCGTCCGCACGAGAACATTCCGATCATTAGTTGGTTGCTGCTGCGCGGCCGATGTTCGTCGTGCAAGGCGGCGATCTCGCTGCGCTACCCGTTGGTCGAACTATTGTGCGCCGCAGTGTTCGCCGCCGTCGGCTGGCGGCTCGGTTCACAACCCGTTGTCCTGCTGTGGTGCGCGTTTGCGGCAACGCTGATCGCCCTGTCGGCCATCGACTGGGACACAACGGTGTTGCCCGATGCGTTGACATTGCCGCTGCTCTGGGGCGGTCTTCTGGCCGCGACGCTGGGATGGACGATTCCGGTGTCCGGTGCAGTCATCGGCGCCTGCGCCGGATACCTCTCGCTCTGGGCGGTGTATTGGTTCTTCAAGTTCGCCACCGGCAAAGAAGGCATGGGCTATGGCGACTTCAAGCTGCTCGCCACGCTGGGGGCTTGGTTGGGCTGGCAGGCGCTGTTGCCGATCATCCTCATTGCCTCGGTGCTTGGCGCGGTGGTAGGCATCGCGATGAAGATCAGCGGCGCCTTGCGCGAGGGCCGATACGTTCCGTTCGGGCCCTTCCTCGCCGGTGCAGGTCTGCTGGTGATGTTGGCCGGCACGTCGACCGCGCTCGGCTGGCTTGGATGGGGTTGATCCAAGGCCCAACATGGCCATCCGGCGCATCGGATTGACCGGCGGCATCGGCAGCGGCAAGAGCACTGTCGCCGCCCATTGGGTTGCCCTCGGTGCGGATCTGATCGATACCGATGCCCTCGCCCGTGGAATGACTGCACCGGATGGGGCTGCAATCGCCCCTCTCCGCGACGAGTTCGGGCCAGAGGTGCTCGATGCCAGAGGGGCACTTGATCGCGACCGCATGCGGGCATGGGCCTTCACCGATGCCACGACCAAACGTCGCCTCGAATCCATTCTCCATCCATTGATCGCCGCAGAGGCACTGCGGCTCGCGGCCGAATCGTCCGGCCCTGCCATCGTGTTCGACGTGCCACTTCTCGGCGAGGACTCGGCATGGCGCGCACGCTGTGATCGCATCGCAGTTGTCGACTGCTCCGAGGGCACGCAGGTAGAACGCGTGGTGCTGCGCTCGCGTTGGACTCCGGATCAGGTGCGCGGCGTGATCGCGCAGCAGGCGGCACGGCCGGCGCGCCGCGCGATCGCCGACGCGGTGATCGACAACGACGGTCCTCGTACGTTGCAGCAGCTGCGAATCGCCGCGCAAGCACTGTGGGCTCTGTGGGTCGCACCAGAGCGGACGCGGGAGCCGCTGTGAAACAATGAGACTTCGGCCGGCAGTTGCTGGCGGGAGCCGAAGGCTTGATCCTTTACGAATATCCGTTCCAGGAGAGTGTGCGCACCATGCTCCGCCTGGAGCAGCTGTTTGACCGGCTCGGCCAGATGATGGTGCGCGACTCTGCGGTTGATCATCACTTCGCCCTCGTCACGCTGTTCGAGATCATGGACGTCGCTTCGCGCGCGGACCTCAAGTCCGATCTGCTGAAGGAGCTTGAGCGCCACAAGCAACACCTGCTGTCGTTGCGAGGCAACTCGCAAGTCGCGCAAGAGGCGCTTGACGAAGTGATCAACCGCATCGAACAGTCTTTTGGCGCGCTGAACCAGTTACCGGGCAAGGCGGGACACGCCCTCACGCACAACGAGTGGTTGATGAGCGTGCGCAGCCGTATCAGCATTCCCGGCGGCACCTGCGAGTTCGACCTGCCGGGGTACTACGCATGGCAGCACCGCGATGCCGGAAGTCGACGCAGCGACCTGACGCAATGGGTGTCGACCATGATGCCGCTGGCCCAGGCGCTGCAGGTGCTGCTGCAGCTGCTGCGTGACTCGGGCGTGCGGCAGAAGGTGCTGGCCAGCGGCGGTCAGTACCAGCAGGGCCTCGCGCCTGGCAAGACATACCAATTGCTTCGCCTGCGAATGGATCCCGCGGCCGATCTCGTCCCTGAAATCAGTGGCCATCGGCTGATGGTCTCGATTCGATTGATGCGCGCAGAAGCCGACGGCCGCTTGCGCCCGAGTCATGAAGATGCCGCGTTCGAACTCGCGCTTTGTGCCTGACGATGCGAACGGCCGCACTCATCGTCGCTTGTCCGGGTTGCGCTCGGCGCATCGAGTATTCAGAGCGCAACCCTTGGCGCCCGTTCTGCAGCGAACGCTGTCGTGGAGTTGATCTGGGTGCATGGGCCAGCGAACGCTTCCGGATTGCCGGCCAGCGCGAGCCGGGTGAAAGCGACGAGTTCAATGCCGGGATACCACCGGACGCGTCCAGGGGTTGAAGCCGCCAATTGCGTCCCTATAATCCCCGTTGCTAGCACTCTTCAAACATGAGTGCTAACAACACCGGGTTTCGAACCCAAGCGAGTAAATGAGCGCACACACACGTGTGGTTCATTACCAGCTCATCCGATTCATCGAAGGAGATGCAATGAAACTTCGTCCGTTGCACGACCGTGTGGTCGTCAAGCGCCTCGAGAACGAGACCAAGACCGCCTCGGGCATCGTGATCCCGGACAACGCCGCCGAGAAGCCCGACCAGGGCGAGGTGCTGGCGGTGGGACCCGGCAAGCGCAATGACAAGGGCGACTTCGTCAGCCCGAACGTCAAGGTCGGCGACCGCGTACTGTTCGGCAAGTACAGCGGCCAGACGGTCAAGGTCGATGGCGACGAACTGCTCGTGATGCGCGAGGAAGACCTGTTCGCAGTGATCGAGAAGAAGTAATCGCGATCAGCTTTCAACCCATTCCAGCAAACCGGAGTAGATACACATGGCAGCAAAAGACGTCGTTTTCGGCGCAGATGCCCGTCAACGCATGGTCGAAGGCGTGAACATCCTGGCCAACGCGGTCAAGGTCACGCTCGGTCCCAAGGGTCGCAACGTGGTGCTTGAGCGCAGTTTTGGCGCCCCGACCGTCACCAAGGACGGGGTCTCGGTCGCCAAGGAGATCGAGCTGAAGGACAAGCTCATGAACATGGGCGCCCAGATGGTCAAGGAGGTCGCATCCAAGACCAGTGACAACGCCGGTGATGGCACCACCACCGCGACGGTGTTGGCGCAGTCCATCGTGCGCGAAGGCATGAAGTACGTGGCCGCGGGCATGAACCCGATGGATCTGAAGCGCGGCATCGACAAGGCGGTTACCGCACTGGTCGAGCAGCTTAAGAAGCAGAGCAAGGCCACCACGACCAGCAAGGAGATCAGCCAGGTCGGCGCCATCTCGGCCAACAGCGACGAATCGATCGGCAAAATCATCGCCGACGCGATGGACAAGGTTGGCAAAGAGGGCGTGATCACCGTCGAGGACGGCAAGTCGCTCGAGAACGAGCTCGACGTCGTCGAAGGCATGCAGTTCGACCGCGGCTATCTGTCGCCCTACTTCATCAACAACCCCGACAAGCAGGCCTGTCTGCTCGACAGCCCCTACGTGCTGCTCTACGACAAAAAGATTAGCAACATCCGGGACCTGCTGCCCACGCTCGAGCAGGTGGCCAAAGCCGGCAAGCCGCTGCTGATCGTGGCAGAAGAAGTCGAAGGCGAGGCGCTGGCCACGCTCGTGGTCAACACGATCCGAGGCATCCTGAAGGTGTCGGCCGTCAAAGCGCCGGGCTTCGGCGATCGCCGCAAGGCCATGCTGGAAGACATCGCCATCCTCACGGGCGGCAAGGTGATCTCCGACGAGGTCGGCCTCACGCTCGAGAAGGTGCAGCTGGCCGACCTCGGCCAGGCCAAGCGTGTCGAGGTGGCCAAGGAGAACACAACCATCATCGATGGCGCCGGCAAGGCGGCCGACATTGAGGCTCGCGTCAAGCAGATCCGTGTGCAGATCGAGGAAGCCACCAGCGACTACGACCGTGAAAAGCTCCAGGAGCGCGTGGCCAAGCTGGCCGGCGGCGTGGCGGTGATCAAGGTCGGTGCGGCCACCGAGGTCGAGATGAAGGAAAAGAAGGCACGCGTCGAAGACGCGCTGCACGCCACTCGTGCCGCCGTTGAAGAAGGCATCGTGGCCGGCGGCGGCGTGGCGTTCCTGCGCGCGCGCCAGGCGATCGGCGAGAAGATCAAGGGCGACAACACCGATCAGGATGCCGGCATCAAGATCGTGCTGCGTGCCATCGAACAGCCGCTGCGCGAGATCGTCGCCAACGCTGGCGACGAGCCGAGCGTGGTCATCAACAAGGTGCTCGAAGGCAAGGGCAACTTCGGCTACAACGCCCAGACGGGCGGCTATGGCGACATGATCGACATGGGCATCCTGGATCCCACCAAGGTCACGCGCACGGCGCTGCAGAATGCCGCTTCGGTGGCCAGCCTGATGCTGACCACCGAAGCCATGGTGGCCGAAGCGCCCAAGGACGAGACCCCGGCGCCGATGCCGGGCGGCGGCATGGGCGGCATGGGCATGGACATGTGATCGGCCCGATTCGTCAGTGAGTTGCGGGCGCCAGGCCCGCACACGAAGCCCGCATGCATCACGCTTGCGGGCTTTTTTGTTGTTGTGCGCGCTGGATAATGACTTGCTCACGCACCGCATCCGGATGACCCACCGACTCACGCTCGCCGAGTTTGTCGATCAGGAGCTGCAACTGGCCGACGCGTTGTTCGGCGGCCTGCTCGACGCCGTGCTGAAGCAGTGGCGCTTGGAGGCGCCGTCGCGCCTGGCCAGCGACATGGACGCGCTACGCGTCCTGCACCAGCATCGCCAAGACTTCGGGCGTCGGGCGGTGCAGTCGATGTTCGAACAGACGCAGCGCAAGTCGCTCCCGGCAACCGCACCCTCCACGCAGCCGGCGCGCCTTGAGTTGTCGCTGGTCGACGATGACGAGGTGACCGCCGACATCGAAGTGGCGCGTGTGGTCGAGCGCGCGAACGTCGAGCTCGAAGAGCCGCTGCGCGAGTTGCGCACCTATACGTCGGCGTTGGTCGGAGATGTCAACACCGCGCGCGACACCAACCCACTGCGGCCCGAGGTATGGGTGCGGGCAGTGATGGCGGCAGCGCGCAGCATGCCGATCTCACGCGCGATGCAGATCGCGCTGTTGCGATCGGCGGCTGCGCCCCTTATCCAAGCCCTGAGCGACACCCAGGCCGCGGCCTGTGCGCGGCTCCGGACGCAGGGGGTGGTACCGTCGGCGCACCGCACCGTGGTCAACGAAGGCGTCACCACCGAGTTGACCGAAGCGATGCGCGTGCGTCGCGCCCTCGACCGCAGCGGCGATGGGGAGCAGAGCTTGCCAGCCTCGGTCGAGGAGCTTTTGCAGCGCCTGGAGCAAGGCTTGTCGGCGAGACCGGCCGTCGACACGGACGCGCTGCGCAGCGACCCTCTCGACACAGGCATGGCCTCGGCGTCTGCTTCGGCCGAGCGCGAACGACGCACCGTCGAGCGGTTGTCTGATCTGTACGACGCCATCCTGTCGGACCGGCGACTGCCTCGCGAAACCCTGCCCTTGCTGTCGCGACTGTATCCGGCCGCGTTGCGGCAAACCCTGGACGAGCCGACGCTCATCGACGATGCATCGCATCCCGTATGGCGCTTCATGGACCATCTGGCCTTCCTGGTGCAGACCAAAGCTATCGGCGACGCCAAGGGCAATATCGCCTTTGCGCAGGGTCTCGTCGAGCAACTCGTCAACCAGTACAGTGCCGGTGCTCGGCCCTTCCGGTCCGCTGCCGATCGGTTGGCGGTGCTGGAACGCCAGCGCTTTGCCCGTGCCGTTGCGGCCGCCGCTGCTGACATCGCAGCGTTGGGCGCCGACGCGCGCGACGCCGGCGCCGATCACACGCCGTCCGTGCCGCTATCACTCGACGCCGGCGACCCCGAGAGCCAACCAGCCCCATTGCGCCGCGGCAGCGACGCCGAGCCAACGCCGACGGACACCGTGGCCGCATGGCGTGCCGGATCGTGGCTGATGTTGTTCCTGCGGGGTCAATGGCGTCGCGTGCTGATCCTCTGGCGTGCACCGAGTCCGGGGCCATTGTTGCTGCTCGATGCCAATGAGGCGCGACACTGGGCGTTGCGTCCGGCCGCGCTCGAACGCCTTGCACGTGCCGGGCTGGCACGCACGCTGGCCCCGCGTTCCTTGGTGCTGGACGCCAGTGGACGTGTCGGCCACGTCTCGCGCGACCCCGGTCCGACGCTGTTTGGCTGACGCCTCAGGGCGTGCGGCGCAGCGCCTCCACTACAGCATCTCGCACGAGGTCGGGCTTCTCGTGCACGATCCAGTGTGACGCGTCGGGCACGCGCCGCACGCGCAGCGGCGCCACCCATTCATCCAGGCCGTCAAGCAGCCCCGGTAGCAGGGCATGATCCTTCATGCCCCACACCACGTGTGTCTGCACGCGTACACGCACCACGGACGTCGGCAGCTCGATGCGCGGCAAATCCGCTGAGCCAGGCCGCAACGGCGATGCGCGATAGAAGTTGAGCGCACCGTCAAGGCCGCATGACCACACATCGCGGTAGCGGCCACGCAGATCGCCGCTCAACCATGCGGCCGGAGCTGCGCGCTCGAAGGACGCCCACAGCGGCGCAAAGTCATCTACAGCGAGGTGACTCGCTGCATCGGGTTTGACGAGCTCGTCCATGTAGGCACTCGCCGCGCGCTGCGCCGGGTTGTTGCGCAGCTCGCGCAACAGCGCAGCCGGGTGCGGCGAGTTCAGAATCACCAGCGCGCCGAGACGTTGCGGACGCAATGCCGCCAGATTCCATGCGACACCACCGCCCCAGTCGTGCGCCACCAGCACATCGATGCGGCCACCCATCGACTCGATCAGCGCCTCGATGTCCTGCACCAGATGCTTGGCGCGGTACGCCTGCACGTCTGTCGGGGCACTGGAACGTTCGTATCCACGCAGATTGGGCGCCACGCAGCGCGCCACTGTGCCCAACTCGCCCATCAGCCGATCCCACACGAACGCGGCTTCGGGGAACCCGTGCAGCAGCACGATGCGGCGCGGCGCATCCGTCGCGCCGGCCGAACGGCACGACAGCCTCACGCCATGCGGCAGGTCTACGAAGAATGTGCCGATGTCCATTCGCGCAACGCCAGTGCGGCATCGTCCTGGCCGAGCCCGGACACGGCCGAGAACAGCGCAATCCCGATGTCCGAGTGTTCGGTGGCCAGTGCGCCCAGCACCTGCTGTGCCTGAGTCAGCGCATGCTGCGCCTCGCGACGGCTGATCTTGTCGGCCTTGGTCAGCAACACCAACAGCCGCACATCGCCACTCGCTACGCGCGGCCACACGAAGTCGAGCAACTGCCGGTCCAACGCGGTGAAGCCATGGCGGGCGTCGACCAGCATCACCAATCCTGCGAGCGGCTGGCGTTGCACGAGGTAGTCCGCCAACACCGCCTGCCAGCGCTGCTTGGCTTCGCGCTCCACCGCAGCGAAGCCATAACCCGGCAGGTCGACCCATATCGCATCCGGCGCATCGACCGGCCCGACCGCGAACAAGTTGATGTGCTGCGTCCGCCCCGGTGTTTTCGAGGCGAAGGCCAAACCCTTGTGCTGCGCCAACGCATTTATCGCCGACGACTTGCCCGCATTGCTGCGCCCGACGAACGCCACTTCGGGGAGGCCCGGCTCGGGCAGTTCGTTGAGGCGGCCCGCGGTGATGAGAAACCGCGCCGAGTGGGCCCAGGCGCGCGCCGCTCGCGCGGACGGATCAGGTGGCGAGGCCGGCATCGTCATGGGCCATTGTAAAATTCGCGGGTTTGCTCCCGTCCATCCCCTTGGCATTCGCCCCTCGAGGTTGACCGCATGAAGTCGCCCATCATCGTGTTATTGGCCGCCTCGTTGGCGTTGCCCGTCCTGGCACAGGATGCCAAGGCACCGCCCAAGATCGACATGGCCAAGGGACAGGCGCTGTCCACGCAAGTTTGCGCCGCCTGCCATGCCGCCGACGGATCGCGCGGAAGCCCGGCCAACCCGATCATCGCCGGGCAGCATCCCGAGTACCTGGCCAAGCAGCTCGAGGAGTTCAAGTCCGGCAAGCGGAACAACCCGGTGATGAAGGGCTTTGCCACCCCGCTGTCCGATGCGGACATGCGCAGCGTGGCGGCGTTTTATGCCAGCAAGCAGGCCAAGCCCGGCACGGCCAAGAACAAGGAGTTGTACGCGCTCGGCCAGAAGATTTACCGCGGCGGCATCGCCGACAAGCAGGTGCCGGCATGCTCCGGCTGCCACAGTCCGACCGGCGCGGGCATCCCATCGCAGTATCCGCGCGTCGGCGGCCAGCACGCTGACTACAGTGAGGCCCAGCTGAACGGCTTTCGCTCGGGCCAACGCGCCAACAGTGCCCCGATGGCTGCCATCGCCGCGCGCTTGAGCGATCGCGAGATCAAGGCGGTAGCCGACTACATGGCTGGCCTGCGCTAGCGCGGCGTCGCCCGGCCCGGCGCGACGGGCCAAATGTCATGCTTTGAGCGCCAGCACGGATGGCGGGCGCGCCGTCGGCGCGGTGCGCGCCGTATATTGCGTCCATGCCTTACGTCCGCCGCAACGCTCAGGGCGAACTGGTGAGTCTGCACCGCAACGCGGAAGCGGGTGCCTCCGAGTTCGTGCCGGACGACCACGCCGACGTGCGAGCCTTCGTTGGCGCCGCGCCGCCCGGCGCCACAGATGGTTTCGCCCGGCTCGATGCCGACTTCGTGCGCGTGCTCGAAGACGTGATCGACACGCTGGTGGCCAAGAACCTGATCAACATCACCGACCTGCCTCCCGAGGCCCAGGCCAAGCTGTTCTCGCGCAAGAGCTTTCGCGAGCGCCGCTCGCAGAACTCGTTGCGGCTGTTTGGTGACACGGTGGCGTTCGGCGCCGTCATCGACAACACGCAGTTCGACGATTCACTCGGGTGATTGCGCCGTTTCGGCGTAAGGTGTCGCGGGTCGTGCCCGACCCAAAAGCACCACGAGGATCGACCATGCTGCTGCTGAAGGACCGCGGTTTCGTTCACCGCTTGCCCTCTGAGATCACCCCGCAGACCGTGTTCGAGGGCAGGCGCCGCCTGCTGGCCGGGATGGGCGCGGCAGCGACGCTGGGCCTGCGCAACGCCTCGGCGCAGTCCGCAACCAAGGCCGTGCCGCTGGCCAGTGTGCGCAGCAATGTCCTCGGCGCGATCACGATCGACAAGCCGACGCCGCTGTCCGACGTCACCAGCTACAACAACTTCTACGAGTTCGGCACCGACAAATCCGATCCGGCGCGCCGCGCCCACACGCTGAAGACGCGTCCCTGGACCGTTGCGATCGAAGGCGCGGTCAAGAAGCCGGCACCGATCGACATCGACGACCTGCTCAAGCTCGCGGCCATGGAAGAGCGCGTGTACCGGCTGCGCTGTGTGGAGGGCTGGTCGATGGTCATCCCGTGGGTCGGCTACTCGCTGGCCGAGTTGATCCGCCGCGTCGAGCCCACCGGCAACGCCAAGTTCGTGCAGTTCGTGACGTTAGCCGACCCGGCGCAGATGCCCGGGCTGTCGTCATCGGTGCTGCAGTGGCCCTATGTCGAGGCCTTGCGCATTGACGAGGCGATGCACCCGCTGACGATGCTGGCCTTTGGCCTGTACGGGCAGACGCTGCCCAACCAGAACGGCGCACCGGTGCGTCTGGTCGTGCCGTGGAAGTACGGCTTCAAGAGCGCCAAGTCGATCGTGAAGATCCGCCTCGTCGAGCAACAGCCCGCCACCAGCTGGTCGCTTGCCGCGCCCGAGGAGTACGGGTTCTATTCAAACGTGAATCCCAAGGTCGACCACCCGCGCTGGAGCCAGGCGACCGAGCGCCGCATCGGTGACAGCGATCTCTTTGCCAAGAAGCGACCGACGCTGATGTTCAACGGCTACGAAGCCCAGGTCGGCTCCCTGTACGCCGGCATGGACCTCAAGAAGCACTTCTAGCGTCTTCGACCCCATGCCCGCTGCCCCCAGCGTGTTGCGACATCCGGCGGCCAAACCGGTGCTGTTCGCCCTCGCGCTGCTGCCGCTGACCTGGCTGGTCGCCGGCGTCCTGCGCGACACCCTGGGAGCAAATCCGGCCGAGGCGCTGATCCGTTCGTTCGGTGACTGGACGCTGCGCTTTCTGTGCCTCACGCTGGCGGTCACGCCCCTGCGCCAATGGACGGGCTGGGCCGCGCTGGCGCGCTTTCGCCGCATGCTGGGGCTGTTTGCAGCCTTTTACGCGCTACTGCACTTCTGCTCGTACGCAGTGTTCGACATGAGCCTGGAGTGGGCCGACATCCTGCGCGACGTCGCCAAGCGGCCGTTCATTCTGGTGGGCTCGCTGGCGCTCTTGTTGATGTTGCCGCTGGCGGCCACGTCGTTCAACCGGGCGATCCGCGCGCTCGGCGCGGCACACTGGCAACAACTGCACCGGCTGGTCTATGCGATCGCACTGCTGGCGATCCTGCACTTCTTCTGGATGCGCGCCGGCAAGAACGACTTCGCCGAGGTGTATGCCTACGCCTCGATCATCGGGGTGTTGCTCGGCTGGCGGGTGGCCCGGGCGATCGGTCCGCGCTACCTCATGAAACTCGGCAGCCACAGCGCCAAGGGTTGAAACTCCAGCACCACGGCCAGCCCGACCACGAGCGCGACTACAAAGATCCACACGCCGCGAAAGATCTGCACCAGCGCCACGCCCTTCAGGAGCGAGTTCAGCACGAACAGGTTCATGCCGACCGGCGGCGAGATCAATCCGATCTGCACCACCAGCACGATCAGCACACCGAACCAGACCGGGTCGAAACCGAGCTGCGTGACGATCGGGAAGAACACGGGAATGGTGAGCAGCACCATTGAAAGCTCTTCCATGATGGTGCCGAGCACCACGTAGATCAGCATCATCGCGCCGATCACGGCCAGCGGCGGCAAGCCGAGCGTCACGATCCAGTTCTTCAGATCGCTCGGCATCGACGTGAAGTTGATGAAGCCGGAGAACATCATGGCGGCGATCAGGATCGTGAACAGCATCGCCGTCGTGCGCGCGCTTTCCACGAGCACTTCGCGCAGCATGCGCCAAGTGAGCGCGCGCCGCGCCAGCGCGAAGAAGAACGCCCCTGACGCGCCAATGCCGGCGCCTTCGGTGGCGGTGAAGATGCCTCCGTAGATGCCGCCCAACACCACCACCACGAGCAGCGCGACGCCCCAGATGTTGCCCAGCGCGGCCAGGCGTTGGCGCCAGCTGCTGCGCTGGCCCGCCGGCCCGGCCTGCGGATCGCGCGCGGTGATGAAAGCCACGGCCAGCATCATCAGTCCTGCGCATACCGCGCCCGGCAACACACCGGCAGCGAACAACTTCCCGATGTGCGTCTCGGTGACGATGCCGTAGATCACCATGATCGTCGACGGCGGGATCATGATGCCCAGCGTGCCACCGGCGGCAATCACGCCGGTCGACAGGTAGTCGGCATAACCGAGCTTCTTCATCGACGGATACGCCACCTTGCTCATCGTGGCCGCGGTGGCGATCGAAGAGCCGCAGATCGCGCCGAATCCAGCACAGGCCAGGATCGTGGCGTGCGCCAGACCGCCGCGCACATGGCCGATAAACGAATAGGCCAGGCGGAACAGCTCGTGCGCCAGCCCGGCGCGCGCGACGAAGTTGCCCATCAGGATGAACAGCGGCACCACGCTCAACGTGTATGCGAAGCCGGTTTCGTACACCACCTGTGCGGCGCCGGCAGCGGTGGGGCCCCAGCCGCGCACCAGCCCGAGCCCGACGAAGCCAACCAGGCCCATCGCAAACGCCAGCGGCATGCGCAGCAACGCGAGCACGAACACCGCGGCGAAGCCGAGCAGCGCCTCGGTCATGCGGGGCCTTCGCCATCCACGCCGATGTGGTGGTGGGCCACCGGCCGCAGCATCAGCAAGCCGTGGACCATGGCCGTCACCGCGCACAACACGCTCATGCCGTAGACAAAAGGCGCCTTCGGCAGCCGCAACTGCGCGGTGGTCTCGCCGTAGCCTGCCATGTCGGCGGCCTTGACCCACATCAACCATGCCAGGCCGAACAACGCGATGGCGCAAGCCGCATCGACGAGCAGCCCCTGGACACGGCGCAGCCATCTGGGCAGCCACGGATCGAGCGAATCGAACACCACGTGCTCACCGGCCAGGCTCACCAGCGGCAGACCGGCGAAGATCACCACCACCATCAGCAGCTCGGTCATCTCGAGCGAACCCGGCACCGATTCGCTCAGCGCCTTGCGGCCGCTGACATCGACCAGCGTCAGGATCATGATGCCGAACAGCGCCAGCGCGGCCAGGCTGCCGCACAACCACTCCAGTGCGCGGCGCAGCGCGAGGTCACGGCGCCCCGCCGCAGCGGCCGTCACCGCGGGCTCAGTCGCCGCCGGGCCGCCCCGAGCCCATCGTTCCCCCGCTGCGGGGACGCGAGCGCAGCGAGCAAGGGGGCCACATCAGCGCTCGAGCTTGGCGATCTCGGCGCGGAACTCCGCCAGCACCTTCTTGGCGTCCTTCAAGCCACGGCTCTCGGCGGCCTTGACCCACGCGTCTTCCAGCGGCTCGGTCTTGCTTTTCACGGCGGCGACAAAGGCCTGATCGGCCTTGGTGAACACCACGCCGTTGGCCTGCATCAACGCGACGCCGCGCCGATCGGCCCGATCCCACGCACGACCGGCCATGCGCGCCAGGAACTCCCCGGAGATCTCGTCGATTGCCTTCTTCACGTCAGCGGGCAAGGAGTCGTACTTGGCCTGGTTCATCACGAACACGAAGCTGGTGTTGTACAGACCGCCCGGGAACGTGGTGGCGTGGCGAATGATTTTCTCGATCTTGAAGCTTTCGGCCGACTCGGCCGGGAACAGCGTCCCGTCCATCACCCCGGTGGACAAGAGCTCGTAGCTTTCGGGTGCGGGCTTGAGCGTGACATTCATGCCCAGCGTCTTCGCGATCTCGTTGACCATGCCGCCGCCGACGCGGAACTTCAGCCCCGACAGGTCGTCAACCTTGGTGATCGCGCGCTTGGTGTTGAACACGATGCCGGGACCGTGCGTGAACGCAGCCAGCACCTTCACGCCCTTGTGCTCGTCGGCGATCGCCGGATACTTGGCGTAGATGCGCTGGAACGCCACCGACACCGTCTCGGACGAGTTGCCGAGGAACGGAAACTCGGCCAGCTGTGGCGTGACAAAGCGGCTCGGCGTGTAGCCGTGCACCGCGAACGAGATATCGGCGAGACCGTTGCGCACCGCGTCGAACGTGCCCGGCGGAGCCGCCACTGCGCGCGGCAGCACGTTGCACTTGATCTTGCCCGGCACCTTCTTCTCGACCATCTCGCACCATTCGACCTGCGTGGTGCTCAGCGCGTGCGCCGGAGGCACCCAGGTCGACAACGTGATCGTGGTCTGCGCCAGCGCCGGCGCGAGGGTGGTCAGCAGCGCGACCGGTGCCAGCACGGTGCGAACCGGCGGCGACGTGAACAAGCGGGCGAACGGGGGCATGAGAAGCTCCTCGGCGAAGACGGCCGGATTGTCACCGAAGGGCTCGAGGGCACCCATTGCAGAAAACTCGGGGGCCGGCCGGGGATGCCGGTCGAAGGTTCACCCCTTGATCGTGGTGCCGTGGCCACGCAACCCCGCGAACGGGGACGATGGAGGCCGCTCACACAGCCCTAGCATGCCGGGGTCGATTGGGGGAACCATTTTGATCGCCACGCACCAAGAGCCGCACGAGCAGCCCGAAGACGCGCCCGCATTGCCATATGGCCCTGAGCGCGCCGCGCTCGAGTTGGCGGTGCGCCGGCTCGACGACGCCGAACGCGAGCGCGAACCGGCCGCGATGAGCGAAGCGTTGGCCGGCATCGCGCGCTGCTACCGCGCGCTGTCGGCTTACCCCACCGCAATGGACTTCATGCACCAGGCGCTGCGCTGGTCGTATGCGCTCGGTGGCGTCGACCAGCGTGTCGAGCTGCTGTGCGAGCTGGCCGAGCTGTCGTGCGAAGCCGCCGACGCGGCCCACGGCGACGATGGGGAGCGCCAGCGGCGCCTGGCGCGGGACTGCGCGCGCGACATGGCTTTCGAGGGTGCGCGTGTGGCGGCACACGCCGCCGATCCGCACTGGGAGATCAAGGTGCTGCTGCGTGCCAGCGACGTGCTCGATCGCTGCGGCGACCACGACGATGCGATCTCGATGCAAACGCGGGCGATGACGCTGATGGTGCGCCATCCCGACGTTTGCGATTCGATCGCCGATGGGCAGGCCTCTGCGACCGGCCGCCTGATGTAGCCGGGCACTGCCGGCCGGGCTGAACCGCCCGAATCAGGCGGTGCGCACCGGTTCGCGCTCCAACACAGGGGCCAGCGCCCGGCCGGTGTGCGTGCCGAGCATCACGAGGTCCTCCGGCGTGCACGCCGCCACCACCTTCCCGCCGCCGGCCCCGCCCTCGGGACCGAGATCGATCACCCAATCGGCCTCGGCGACCACGTCGAGGTCGTGCTCGATCACCAGGACGCTGTGCCCGCCATCGACCAGCCGGTGCAGCACACGAATCAGCCGTTCGACGTCGGCCATGTGCAGCCCGACCGTGGGCTCGTCGAGCACGTAGAGCGTTTGCGGCGCCTTCTGCCCGCGGCGCGTCACGTCGTCGCGCACCTTGCTGAGCTCCGTGACCAGCTTGATGCGCTGCGCCTCGCCGCCGCTCAAGGTGGGTGACGGCTGCCCGAGCGTGAGGTAGCCCAACCCCACGTCCTTCAGCAACTGCAGCGGATGCGCGATCGACGGCATCGCAGCGAAGAAACCCACCGCCTCGTCCACCTCCATCTGCAGCACGTCACCGATGCTCTTGCCGCGCCACGTGACGGCCAGCGTCTCGGCGTTGAAGCGCGCACCGTGGCACTGGTCGCACGGCACCTTCACGTCGGGCAAGAAGCTCATCTCAATGGTGCGCATGCCCTGGCCTTCGCACGTGGGGCAACGGCCGTCGCCGGTGTTGAACGAAAAACGCGCCGCCGCATAACCACGCGCCTTGGCTTCCAGCGTTTCGGTGAAGAGCTTGCGGATCGTGTCCCAAAAGCCGATGTAGGTGGCCGGGCAAGAACGCGGCGTCTTGCCGATCGGAGTCTGGTCGACTTCGAGCACGCGATCGATCGCCTGCCAGCCTTCGATCTCGCGGCAGCCGGCGAGCGACGGCAGTCTGCCGCGCACGCCGACTCGCGTCTGCAAGTTGGCAAGGAGCACATCGCGCGCCAGCGTGCTCTTGCCGGAACCCGAAACGCCGGTCACCGCCACCAGCCGCTGCAGCGGCACGTTGACGTCAATGTCGCGCAGGTTGTGCAGGCAGGCGCCGCGCAGCCGCAGCGCCGGCTTGGCGCCGTGCACGACACGGCGCGCCTGCAGCGGATGCGCCAGCGGATGCGCCAGGAAGCGTCCGGTTAGCGACTCAGGGTTGGCCGACACCGCGGCCACCGCGCCTTGCGCCACCAACCGTCCGCCGCGCCGACCGGCCCCGGGACCGATGTCGATGATGTGGTCGGCGCGGCGGATCGTGTCCTCGTCGTGCTCGACCACCACGAGCGTGTTGCCTTTCTCGCCCAGGCGCGCCAGCGCATTGAGCAGGATGCGGTTGTCGCGCGGGTGCAGCCCGATGGTCGGCTCGTCGAGCACATAGCACACACCCTGCAGGTTGCTGCCCAGCTGCGCCGCCAAGCGGATGCGCTGCGCCTCGCCGCCGCTGAGCGTCGGTGCGGCGCGGTCGAGCGTCAGGTATCCAAGACCCACCTCCTCCAGAAACAACAGGCGGCTGCGGATCTCGGTGATCACGTCGCGTGCGATGTCGGCGTCGCGGCCGATGAGCCGCAGGCCGTCGACCCACCTGCGCACGTCGCCCACCGCCCACTGCGCCACCTCGGTGATCGCCCTGCCCTCGAAGGTGATCGAGCGCGATACCGGATTCAGCCGCGTGCCGCCGCACTCGGCGCAGGCCTGTTCGCCCACGCCCTCGACCTCGGCCTCCTCGGACGGAAAGTTCTGTTCCCGCCCGCGGTCGTCGTCGGCGCGCACCGAGTCGTCGTAGGCCTTGCGCTGCTCGCGCGTCAGCGCCAGCCCGGTGCCCACGCATCCGGTGCACCAGCCGTGTTTGCTGTTGTACGAGAACATGCGCGGGTCCGGCTCGGGGTAGCTGGTGCCGCACACCGGGCACGCACGTTTGGTCGAAAACACCTTGACGGCGCCGATGCCCACGCCCAGCGGCGCGCCGTGCGTGCCGTTGTCCATGGCATGCGCCAGGCCGTCGAGCGGCGCCAGCAGGTGCATCACCCCCTTGCCGGCCTCCAGCGTGCGTGCCAGCAACGCGCGCAACTCGTCCTCGCGCTCCGGCGCGATCACCAGATCGCCCACGGGCAACTCGAGCGTGTGCTCCTTGAAGCGATCGAGCCGCGGCCACGGATCCACCGGCACGAACGCGCCGTCGACGCGCAGGTGCGTGTGGCCGCGCGCTTTGGCCCATTTGGCAAGGTCGGTGTACACGCCCTTGCGCGCCACCACCAGCGGCGCCAGCAGGCCGACGTGTTCACCCCTGTGGTCGCGCACCAGCTGCGCGGCGATGCTCTCGACGCTCTGCGGCCGCACCTCGGCACCGTCGTGCATGCAGCGCTGCAACCCCAGCTTGACCCACAGCAGACGCAGAAAATGCCACACCTCGGTGGTGGTGGCCACCGTGCTCTTGCGGCCGCCGCGGCTCAGGCGCTGCTCGATCGCCACCGTGGGCGGAATGCCGAACACGGCGTCGACCTCGGGGCGGCCCGCCGGTTGCACGATGCTGCGCGCGTACGCGTTCAGCGACTCGAGGTAACGCCGCTGGCCCTCGTTGAACAGGATGTCGAACGCCAGCGTGCTCTTGCCGGAGCCCGACACGCCGGTGACCACGTTGAACTTGCCGCGCGGCACGTCGACCGTCATCGACTTCAGGTTGTGCTCGCGCGCGTTGACGATGCGGATTGCATCGGCCGCCTCACGCACCTCGGCACGGCTCGCGCGCACCAGCGCTTGCAGCGGCATGCCCTCGCGCGCTACGTGGTCGCCCAGCCCGAGCGACTGCTCGTACTCGCGCAAGGCCTTGCCGGTGTGCGAGTGCGGATGCGCCTTCAGGTCCTCTGGCGTGCCGGCCGCCACCAGCTCGCCGCCGCCGTCGCCGCCTTCGGGGCCGAGATCGATCACCCAGTCGGCGTTGCGGATCACGTCGAGGTTGTGCTCGATCACGATCAGCGAGTGCCCGCCTTCGAGCAGTTTGCGCAGCGCACGCATCAGCTTGGCGATGTCGTCGAAGTGCAAACCAGTGGTCGGCTCGTCGAACAGGAACAGCGTGCCCTTGACTCCTCGGGGCTGTCGCGGCGCGGCGGCCGCCTGCGCCAGGAACCCCGCCAGCTTCAGCCGCTGCGCCTCGCCGCCAGACAACGTGGGCACCGGCTGGCCGAGCCGCACGTAGTCAAGGCCGACGTCGACGATCGGCTGCAGGCGCGCGATCACCTCGCGGTCGTCGCGAAACAACGCGCAGGCCTCGGCCACCGTGAGGTCGAGCACGTCGGCCACCGAGAGCTGCCGCGCGCCGCGCACGATGCGCACCTCGAGGATCTCGGCGCGATAACGACGGCCGTCGCAATCAGGGCAACGCAGGTACACGTCGGACAGAAACTGCATCTCCACGTGCTCGAAGCCCGAGCCGCCGCAGGTCGGGCAACGCCCGTCGCCGGCGTTGAAGCTGAACATGCCGGCGCCGTAGTTGCGCTCGCGTGCCATCGGACAATCGGCGAACAGCTTGCGCATCTCGTCGAACGCGCCGACGTAACTCGCCGGGTTGCTGCGCGCGGTCTTGCCGATCGGCGACTGGTCGACGAACACCGCGTCGGCCAGCCAGTCGGCGCCGAGCAGGCGGTCATGGTGGCCGGGCGATTCGGTCGCCCTGCCGAAGTGGCGCAGCAGCGCGGGCACCAGCACGTCTTGCACCAGCGTGCTCTTGCCAGACCCCGACACCCCGGTGACCAGCGTCAGCCGCTGCAGCGGGAACGCGACGGTCAGGTCCTTCAGGTTGTGCTCGCGCGCCCCTTCGAGCATCAGCTTGGGCGTACTGTCGTTGACATAACGCCGGATGCCGATGCCCACGTGCTTGCGCGCGCCAAGGTACGCGCCGGTCAGCGTGTCGGCCTTGCGCGCGGCCTCGGGCGTGCCGTCGAACACGATGCGGCCGCCGTTCGCGCCCGGGCCTGGGCCCATGTCGATCAGCCGGTCGGCCGCCAGCATCACCGCCGGGTCGTGTTCCACCACCACCAGCGTGTTACCGGCATCGCGCAGCCGGTGCATCGCCTCGACGATGCGGTTCATGTCGCGCGGGTGCAGACCGATGCTCGGCTCGTCGAGTACGAACAGCGTGTTGACCAGTGACGTGCCGAGCGCCGTGGTCAGGTTGATGCGCTGCACTTCGCCACCCGAGAGCGTGCGGCTCTGCCGGTCGAGCGTGAGATAGCCCAGGCCAACGTCGCACAGGTACTTCAGGCGCGTGCGGATCTCCCCGAGCAGCAGCTTGAGCGCTTCGTCGAGCACGCTCGACTCCGGTGAGAGCGCGTCGAAGAAATGCCGCACGCGGTCGATCGGCAGCAGCATCAGATCGTGCAGCGTCAGTCCGGGCATCGCTTCGAGCTGCGCGCGGCTCCATCGAACTCCCGTCGGCAGAAAGCGACGTGCCGGCTCGAGTACCGCGTCGGCGCCCGCTTTCGTGCCGACGCGCCACAGCAGCGCGTCGAGCTTCAGGCGCGCGCCGCTGCACACGGTGCACGGCGTGTAGCTGCGGTACTTCGACAGCAACACGCGGATGTGCATCTTGTACGCCTTGCTCTCCAGGTAGCCGAAGAAGCGGCGCACGCCGTACCACTGCTGGTTCCACTTGCCATTCCACTTGGGCGAGCCTTCGATCACCCAGTGGCGTTGCTCGTCGGTGAGCTGGGTCCACGCGGTATCGCGCGGGATGCCCTCCTCGCCGGCGTACTTCATCAGATCGTCCTGGCACTCTTTCCACGCCGGCGTCTGCAGGGGCTTGATCGCGCCGCCGCGCAGCGTCCTGCGCTGATCGGGGATCACCAGCCCCCAATCGACGCCAATCACGCGGCCGAAACCGCGGCAGGTGTCGCACGCGCCATAGGCTGAGTTGAACGAGAACAGCGCCGGTTGCGGATCGGCATAGCGGATGTCGCTTTCCGGGCAATGCAGACCGCTGGAATAGCGCCACAGCTCCGGCGCCGCCTCGTCGCGCAGCACGTAGACGTTGACGCGTCCGCTGCCGCGCTTGAGCGCCAACTCGATCGCCTCCATCACGCGTGCACGCTCGGCGCCGACGATGCGCAGACGGTCGGCGACCACGTCGAGGACCTTCACATGCGCCCCCGGGCTTGCGGCTGACGCCGCGGCGCTGCGCCCCGGGCGGGCTCGCGCGGCTTGGGGCGGCCCGGCGCCGCGGGCGTGCTCGACGACGCGCTCGGCCTGCACCCGCGTGAAGCCGCTGGCCGACAGCCACTGCTCGATCTCGGCCGGCGTCACGTTCTCCGGCAGTTGCACCGGAAACGTGATCGCCACGCGCGGATCGCCCGCCTGGGTGGCGCGCTCAACCAGATCGGCGTGGATCGACTCCGGCGTGTCGTGGCGCACCGCAAGAGCCGTCTCGCGGTCGAACAGCTGGCCCGCGCGCGCAAACAACAGCTTCAAGTGATCGTTCAGCTCGGTCATCGTGCCGACCGTCGAACGCGATGTGCGCACCGGGTTGGTCTGGTCGATCGCGATCGCCGGCGGTACCCCTTCGACCCGGTCGACCGCCGGCCGGTCCATGCGGTCGAGAAACTGGCGTGCGTAGGCACTGAAGGTCTCGACGTAGCGCCGTTGTCCTTCCGCGTACAGCGTGTCGAACACCAGGCTCGACTTGCCCGAGCCCGACGGGCCGGTGACCACCGTCATTTCGCCGGTGCGCACGTCGAGGTCGAGGTTCTTCAGGTTGTGCTGTCGTGCGCCGCGGATGCGGATGACGCCGCTCATCGGGAAAGCCCTTGATGCGTGGGGCCGAACATTCTAAGGAAGCACGGCAGACCCTCGTCGCGCCGGCATCCGCCACGCGGAGCCCGCGCCGCGGTCGCGCGGAGGGGGGCTACCTGTAACCCGCCGCGAATTTGTCACGGGCCGTCTCGGCGTGAGGTAACCACGCGGACCAAGTGCGCGCTTCGCGAAGAGCCGAAGCACCGCGCATTCGGTGCGCATGACAAGATCGCAGCCATTACAACCCTATCCCTTCGTTACTCCACCATGTCCGAGCCACAAGGCCAGAAACCGTTCAAGCCCTCCGGCTTGATCGAGTTCACCGAAGGAGAATCGGCACGGCGCAAAGCCGACAAGCCGGCGGCGGTGGCGGCCATCGAAAGGCTGTTGCCGGGCCATTGGGAAGAGCACCGCCGACCGCTCACCGCGGCGGACACAGCGCTCACCGGCAGAGGCATCGACTGGATGCTGAGCCTGCCGTCCAACGCGCGGCCCAAGGCGCTGTGCGCGCAGTACCCGCGCATCGCCAACCACCTGGCCGACATCTGGGACAGCCCGCGCGACACGCAGTTGGTGCTGATGCGGCTGCTGGCCGACGAGCGCGGCCACCGCAAGGGCTTCTCGCTACAGATCGAGCAGGAGATCGGTCGCCTCGCCGCTTATGTGCAGTCGCTGCTCGAGGTCGCCCCGACCGAGCCCGCCGACCTGTAGCGTTGCGCGCCGCCCGGCGGCGCTTTTGTTCGCGTTATCCCTGATCGGCGCCGTGAATCCGGCGCGCGGATGCATGCGTATCGCGCCAGCGTATACCCGGCCGAAGGCTGGACAGGAGCGCGCGCATGAAGAGCTGGATTGGTTGTCTCACCCTCACGGCCGCGGCATGCGGCGCTTGGGCTCAAACGCCCGTCAATGTCGCGGCCGGCAAGGCGCGCGCCGAGGCCGTCTGTTCGGCCTGCCATGGCTTGAACGGGGTCAGCGTGACCGACGCCATCCCGAACCTGGCCGGCCAGAAGGCCGCCTATCTGACGAACCAACTGAGGCAACTGAAGGACGGCACCCGCAAGAACGCGATCATGGGCGCGATTGCGGCGCAACTCAGCCCGGATGACATGGCAAACGTCGCCGCGTACTACGCATCGCTGCCCGGCGCGCCGGCGGCCAGCGCGAAGTCCGACTTTCTGCCGCAACTCGCCAAGACCGGCGTCACGTTCCCGGAGAACCACCGCAGCACGTTCACCATGTACCACACGCTCAACCGGCCGGACATCAACCAGGTGCGCTACCTGTACGCCAACCCGGTGGCCCTGCGCGCGGCGCGCGAAGGCAAGCCGCTGCCCGACGGCTCGGTGCTGGTGCTGGAGCAGTTTGCCGCCAAGCTGGGACCCGACCGCAAGCCGATCGTCGGCGCCAACGGTTTCTACGAACCCGACCGCTTCCTGGCCTATGCGGTCATGGCGCGCGGCGCGGGCTGGGGCAAGGACATCCCCGAGATGCTGCGCAACGACGACTGGAACTACGCCGTCTTCAACGCCGACACCAAAATGCGACCGGGCGTGAACCAGGCCGAGTGCCTGGCCTGTCACAAGCCGCTGGACGGCAAGAGCTACACCTTCTCGATCGACCCGCTCACCGCGGCGGCGAAGCGTTGACGCCCGGCAGGCGAATCGTCACTTCGGTGCCGCGGCCCGGCTCGCTGCGCACCGAGACTTCGCCGCGGTGCAGCTCGACGATGCGCTTGACGATCGCCAGGCCGAGCCCCTTGCCGTCGGCTTCGCCGCGCGCGCCCGAGCCGGTGTAGAGCCGGTCGAACAGATGCTCTAGGTCGGCCGCCGCGATGCCGGCGCCGGTGTCGGCCACGCGAATGCGCACCGTACCGTCGGCAACCTCGCCTTGCAGCGTCACGCGGCCGCCGGCAGGTGTGTGCTTGAGCGCGTTGTCCACCAGGTTGGCCACCGCACGTTCGAACAGCTCGATGTCGACCGCGGCGAACAGCGCCGCGTTCGACGCGCTGGCCTGCTGAAGCTGCACACCTTGCTGCGCGGCCCGATCGGCAAAGCGCATCACGATGTCGTCGAGCACCTCACCCAGGTCCACCGTCATCGGCTGCAGCTTGAACTCGGGCTCGTCGAGCAGCGCCAGGTCGCCCAGCGAGCGCACCAGCTGCGCCGCGTTGCGCGTATTGCGCAGCGCCACTTCGAGCAGCGCGCGGTCGTCGCTGCGCGCAGCGTCGCCGGTCCAGCGCCGGTCGAGCGTCTCCAGGCACGCCACGGTCGCGGTGAGCGGCGAGCGCAGGTCGTGCGACAAGTTGCTCACGCTCTCGCGCCGAAACTGGTCGAGCCGGCGCAGCGCATCCCACTGCGCGCGCAAGCGCGCCAGCATCGCGTTGAAGCCCGCGCGCAGCTGCGCGAACTCGTCGCGTGCACGGCCCGGCGGCGGCGGGTCGGACATGGCCGGACCATCAAAGCCCTCGCGCTGCGCGCGCGCCACCGCGTCGCTCAGGTCACGCAGCGGCCGCGTCACGGTGACGACGATCCAGGCCGCACCCACGGTCAACACGACGATCAGCGCGAGCAGTCCGGACATCGCCGAGCCTGCGAGCGAGCTGCGCACGACTTCGACCCGTCCGGCGTCGAGTTCCGGCGGCTGACACACCAGGTACAAGTAGCCCGCCACGGCGTTGTCGGGCTGGATCGCCGCGCGTCGCAACGGGCGCGCCGCGATCACCGCATCGACGTTCATGTGCTCGGGGTCGTCGCCCATCACATAGGCCGCACGACGGCGGTCGCCCGCGGAGGCCACCGCCTGCAGCACCGGTTCCATCCGCACCTTGAACCCCGGCCTCGGCTGCACGCGGCCGCTGGCTGCCAGCACCGTGCCCTGCGGATCGAGCAGGTAGAGCTGCGAATCAGGCTCGAACAGCAGCAGGTTGCGCAGGAAGCCGGTGAAGCCTTCCGCGTCGCGTGCGTGCAGGTCGAGCAGGTCCGGATGCACATCGACCACGCGGCCGATGAAGCTGTTGGCCCGCTCGTAGATGGTCTCGTGCTCAAAGCGCTGGAACGCCATCGCCACGGTCACCAGCACGCCGAGCGCCGTGCACACCCCGGTGATGAAAATCGTCAGCGCGAGGCGCAGGCGTACCGTCATGCGCTCAGAGCGGATCCCGCATCTTGTAGCCCGCGCCGCGCACCGTCAGGATGACTTGCGGCCGCATCGGGTCGGCCTCGAGCTTGGCGCGCAGCCGGTTGATGTGCGTGGTCACCGTGTGCTCATAGCCTTCGTGCGAGTAGCCCCACACCGCATCGAGCAGCTGCGTGCGCGAGAACACATGACCCGGGTGCTGCGCGAAGTACAGCAGCAGATCGAACTCCAGCGCGGTCAGCTCCACCGGCTGGCCGCGCACCTTCACCTCGCGCCGCACCGCCTGGATCTCGATCTCGCCGTTGTGCAGGCTGGCGCGACCCGCGTTCTGCGCCTGGTTCATCTGCGCCTGGCGCAGCAGCTCGGCGCGGCGCAGCAGCGCCTTCACGCGCGCCAGCAGCTCGGCCATCGAGAACGGCTTGGTCAGGTAGTCGTCGGCGCCGAGTTCGAGCCCCAGCACGCGATCCAGCTCGGTCGACTTGGCGGTGAGCATCAGGATCGGTGTTGCGTTGCCTTGGGCGCGCAGTGCCTTGCACACCTCGAGCCCGTCGAGCCCCGGCATCATCAGGTCGAGGATCAACAGATCGGCCGCGCGCTCGGTCTGGCTCTGCAGCGCGGCGCGCCCGTCGGCCACCGGCGTCACCGCGTAGCCGGCGTGGCGCAGGTTGAGCGCAATCAGGTCGCGGATATCGGCCTGGTCTTCGGCGACGAGGATCTCTGAAGTCATTGGGCACCCTCCGCGCTGCGCGCTGCGGGTAGAGCCCTCTTCGGGGCGGCCGGGCGGGGGCTCATGGCGGCGGCATCCATGCGGGAGTGTCGCCCCGTCGGGACGCGTTCTTACATCGATGTTATCTGGCCGTGAGGTTCGGTGAGCCTGGCGCGAGGGAGCGCGGCGACAGTGCGCTCATCCACTCACCGTCCACGGCCGTACCTGCTGCCATGACCGCACACTCCTCCTCCGGGTCCAGTACGACCCCGCTCGGCTGGACCGACCTGGCCGAGCACCGGGCCTTCCTCGTGCACTACGCGCAGCGCCGCCTGCAGGATCCGACGCTGGCCGAAGACCTGGTGCACGACGTGTTCGAAGCGGTGATGACCGGCCGCGCGCAGTTCGGCGGCCGCTCGGCGCTGCGCAGTTTCCTGGTGGCGATCCTGCGTCACAAGATCGTCGACCTGGTGCGCGAGCGCACAGGCCACGACAGCCTAGACACCTGCGATCTCGACGATCAGCTCGCGCTGCCGTGTCCGCTGCCGCGTCCCGACGAGGTGGCCGAACAGCGCGAACTGCTGGCTCGCACGCTGGCGCGCATCGCCGCGCTCCCGGCCGGCCTGCGCGAGGCCGTGCAGCTGCGCGTGCTGCGCGATCACACCAGCGAGGCGGTGTGCAAGCTGCTCGGCATCACCGAGCAGAACCTGTTCGTGCGCATGCACCGAGCGCGGGCGCACCTGCTGAGCGCCGCACACTGAACCCTCAGGGCACGGCGCCGGCCATGGCTTTGAACGCCAGCCACTCGCGACGCGTGCGTGGCCCGTAGGTGGCGAACGTCGGTTGCGGGTGGTTCAGGTACTCGAGCTTGCTCTTCTGCACGCGATCCTTCGCCAGCTTCTTGCGCAGCTCCGCGGGCTTCAACCCATACACGTTCGCGGCGTTCAGGCCGAACACCTTGCGCTTCAGGTCCGGCGTCAAGGCCGGATAGCCGTAGCGCTGCTGAAACTCCGTGCTGATCTGGAATGCGCGGAACGCCAGGATCTGATCCTGCGGACTGCCGTACCAGATGGAGTCGGTGCCCCACAACACACGGTCCTCGCCGAAGGTCTTCAGCAGCTTGCCCAGCAGGTGCGCCGCCTGGTCGGGATCGCGCATCACGAAGCGCCAGGTGCTGCCCAGTTCGGCATAGACGTTGCGGGGATTTCCAGCCTCCCGCATCGAGTGCACCAGCACGTCGACGCCGGCCTTGGCGTCGGGGTCGTACGGCCCTTCCTTCACGGCCGTGTCGAAACCGGAGTGGTAGATCAGGAACGTCATGTCCGGATGCCGCCTGGCCACCGGTCCGATGTCGCGCGCGGTCGAGTACTCGTAGCCACGGGCCCCGAACGACAGGCCCTTGTGGACTGCGATGTTCCTCACGCCGAGCTTGCGGGATCGCTCGACGAACGGTGTGCCGAACCGGTCGTCGTCGAGGTAGAAGCCCGCAGGTCCGTCGGCCGGTCCGAACTGCGTGTAGGTCTTGAACGCAGCCACCGGGAACTGCGCCGCCTGCGCCTCCATGCCGTCGAGCTCGCCCGGCAGCGTGGGCATGCAGCGGCCGTGCAGCAGCAGCCGCTGCGTGCCGTCGAGCGTGTTGGCGGCGGCACGCGTGGCGCCGGCGGCTTCAAAATCGAGCGGGTTGGTCTGCGCGCCGCCCGGCACGTGCGACAACACGCCCATCGCGGTGTCGCTGTCGTGGAACACGTCCTTCAGCAGCGCGCCGCTGGAGAAGCACTCCACGTGGTCGCTCTTGCCGCAGTTGCTGTTGGGCATGCCGCGAAACGCGTTCGGCCCGGCACGCTGGCGCCACGCGCCCTTGGGGTTCACGTGGTGCAACTGCACGTCGAAGATGAAGTCGTCGCTCGCCAGCACGCTCTGCGCCGCCGCCGCTTCGAACGGTGACTCTCTGGGCAGCGAGTAGTAGCCCCCGCGTGGGCCGTCGGCCGCAAACGCCTCGTTGAACGCCTGCAGTGTGGCCGCGGCGCCGATGAGCGACGTCAGGTAGGCGCGGCGCGACATGGCAAGGCGGCGCTGTCCGGCCTCGATCGCCGCCAGCGCGCGCTCGCGGGCATGGCGCGCAACCGGATCGAGCGGCACCGGCTCGAACTCGCCGTTGGATGTGGGGTCCAGCTTGATCGGCAGGCGGCCGGCTGGCAATGGGGAGTCGGACATGGCAGTGCTCTGGGTGCAGGCATCGTCAGGACTACGATAGGCCGGTGCTCGCACATTGCCAAGCCGACCCCGATCGTTCGACACGACACGATGGCCATGATCCGTTCGATGCCCAAGTGGCCAATGCAGCTTGCTGCGCAGGTGCTGGCGCTCGCATGCACCGCAGCGGCTGCAGACGAACCGCGCCGCAACCCGTTCGACGACCCGTTCACCGGCGTCACGCAGGGCTTGGCCAACTGTCCGGTCGCCGAGCCGCCGTTGTTCACCGAGGAGCAGATCCGCAACGAGGCGCACGACCGCTCGCAACGCGGCACCAGCTGTTGGCTCGCCGGCCGCTGCCGGCTGCACAACGCCTACCTGTACGACAAGGAGATCATTCCGCGCGTGGTCAAGGCCGTGCGCGCCGACGGCCGCTACGCCGACACCACGGTGTGGGCGCTCGGTCAGCGGCGTTGGGTATGGCTGAAAGGCTGTGTGGCCACGCCCCAGCAGCGGGTAGACCTCGAGCGCCTCGTGCGGCTGATCGACGATGTAGAGGGTGTGGTCAACGAGCTGATGGTCGGCAACGCGGCCAAGCCGCCGTACAAGACCGCCGCCGGCCGCTAGCGCGTGCCGGCCCAGCTGCCGGTGGCGCGCAGGAAAGGTGACGGCACCGGGTCGCTCCACGCCAGCCGCGATCCCCCGCTCAACCGCAGCGCCTCGCGCACGTGGAATTGCACCAGCCGCTGCGCACCGGCGAACGCCGCGAGTTCGTCGCCCTGCCACAGCACGCGCGCCTCGACCGCCACATGCAACCGATCGCCTTGCACGAAGTCGATGAACAACAAGCCGGCGCGCGGGTGCAGCTCCAGGTTGCCGAGCGTGTTGAACATGTTGTTGCCGGCGAAGTCGGGCACGGTCAGCACGTCGGCGCCGTCGGTGCCGCGCTGCAGGCGCACGAAACCCGGCCTGCCGCCGCGATGCGACACGTCGATGCCATGCGCGGCGGTCGAGTCAACCTGCGCTGGCGGCACCGCGCTGGCAATGAAGAACGTGTCGGCGCTGCGTATCAGCGAGGCCGCCGCGAGATCGAGCTGCGCCATGCGCTGCGCTGCCGCCGGCGCCCCCGCGCCGTCGACCCAGCGCGCATGGCGCGCCTGGATGTACTTGGGGCAGTTGCCGAAGCTTTGCCGCACGCGCAGCTCGAAGCCGTTCGCATGCAGGGCGCGCACCACCCCGTTCATCCGATTGCGCCGCCGCGTGTGCGGCTCGATGCCCAGCACGCCGATCGACGCGCCGACGTGCAGCAAACCGAGCAGCGGATCCTGCGCCTCGGGCAACGCGCCGATCACCAGGGTCCGCGCGTCGGGTGTGTGCACGAAGCCTTGCGGTCCCATCACCATCGATGCATGCGGCTGCCCCGCCGCGTCCATGCCACCGAGCAGCACGAACGGCAGCCGGCCGAACAGTTCGCGGTGTGGGTCGGGCATGTGGTCGCGCATCAGGTGCGGGCCCACCTCGGCCAGCCGTTCGCGCCAGCCGACGCGGCGCTGCAGCGCCTGCTCGCCGGCGTGGTAGGGATCGGGCAGCACAATGGTGTCGGTCTTCATGCGACCGATGGTGCCGACGGCGGCGCCAAAGGCCAATGCCGTGGCTTGCAGTTGATTGCTCCGTTGCGCGCAACAATCGCGCGATGGACCGGCTGAAGGCGCTTCAGACCTTTGTGCAGATCGCCGACCGCGGCAGCCTGACACGAGCCGCGCGGGCAATGGACCTGTCGCTGCCAGCGGTGGTGCGCTCGCTCGCCGCGCTCGAGGCGCAGCTGCGCGTGCGCCTGTTCAACCGCACGACACGCCGTGTCAGCCTCACCGAAGAAGGCCGTCGATACCTCGACTACGCGCGCCAGATCCTGGCCACGCTGGACGAGGCCGAGCGTGCGATCAGCAGCGACCTGACGACACCCGCCGGCCAGCTGCGCGTCACCGCGCCGGTGCTGTTCGGCCAGCTGCACGTGACACCGGCGGTGACGCGTTTCCTGCAGAAGCATCCGCTGGTGCAGGTGGACCTCGAGCTGCTGGACCGCGTGGCGAACCTGCTCGAGGAGAACTTCGACGTCGGCATCCGCATCGGCACGCTCGACGACTCCTCCCTGGTGGCACGCACCATCGGCTCGGTCCGGCGCGTGGTGGTGGCCAGCCCGGCTTACTTGCGCCGCCACGGCACACCCGAGCAGCCGCAGGATCTGCAATCGCTCGACTGTGTGCGCGTTTCGAGCAGCGGCAGCACCTGGTCGTTCCATCAGGACGGCAAGGTTCTGACCGTGCCGGTGCGCGGCAGCCTGCGCTGCAACCACATTCAGGCCGTGGTCGACGCCGTTGTCGCCGGGCTGGGCTGCGGCGTCTTCATGTCCTACCAGGTGGCATCGCTGGTCGAGCAAGGCCGTCTCAGGATCGTGCTGCAGACTTTCGAGCCACCGCCGCGGCCGGTGAGCCTGGTGGTGCCGCAGGCGCGTCTGCTGCCGGCGCGCACGCGTGTCTTCATCGACTGGATGCTGCGCGAGCTGCGCGGCTTCCAGGGCCGCGCCTGAAGCATCAATCCGTGACGCGCGTCAGCGCCATCGTCCAGTTGGTTTCCCATTCACGGCCGTCGAGCGAGAACGCCTGTTGCCATGACGCGGCGTCGCGCCCGGCACGCGTCCAGATGAAGCGCACCTGTACCGGACGGCCGTCCTCGGCGTCCTCGCCGTAGAACAGGCCGCGATCGCCATCAAAGCCGCCGTGCACCGGCGGCGTCAGCACGCCGGCGCGGCTGTTGATCCAGTAGATCGACCAGCGCCGCTGCGCCACGTCGAAGGTGCGCAGCGTCATGCCGGACCAGCCCAGGCTCGGGAAGTCGATCTGGTCGACGTTGGCGCCGCCGCTCAAGCGCGGCTCGCAACAGCTGGTGGCACCGAACTCGGCCCAGTCGTCGGCGCCGCGCAGGCGCGTCACCAACCGCCGGTTGTGCACGTGCCAGCGCCCGGCGAGGAAGTCAAAGTCGTGAATGTCGCCGTGCGGCAGCCTGGATAGATCCATCGTGTGTCTCCGGTGAGGACGATCAGCGCAGCCACGAGCGCGCCGCCGGCTGCAGCCGCATGCGCTCGAGCCTGGCCAAGCCCAAGCGCGGCAGCAGCACGCCGGCCGCGCGCAACGACGCGTCCCAGCGCGACAAGGCCTGGCTGGCGGCGGCCACGCCGACGCAGCGCGACAGCCACGCGAACACCGGTGCATCGGTGCGGATCGGCAGTCGCGGGTAGTTGTTGGGCGCCGGCTCGGTCTCGAACACCGCGATCGGCATCAGGCCGCACTCGCGCAGCAGCGGCAGCGCGTCGCGCTCGAACGTGCGCTTGAAGGACGCATCGGCGGGCGTGGCCAACGTCGCGACCATCAGCACGAACACCGATTGCGGCAGCGCAGGCTCCGCGTCGCGGTGCGGACGTGGGACAGACGGTGACGCGAGCGACCAGGTGGGCCGCGCATAACGCAGCAGCCGCACGTCGTCGGAGTCGATCATCGTGGCGTTGGCGGCGTTGCGGTGCGCGAGCCAGACGCCGCTGCCGTAGAAGCCCTCGAGTCCGCGCTGGCGCGCCGGCATGTCGGCAAAGCCGCGCAGCCACACATAGTGATCGGGCCGGTCGAGATCGCGAAAGTGCGCCATCACGCGCATGCCGAGCGCCTCCTGGGTCTCGATGAACTCGCGCTCGAACAGGTCGATCAGCACGTCGCGCTGGTTCGGCTGCATCCGGTAGTCGCGCAGCTCGATCACGGCGCAGTCTTCGAGCGCCGGTGCTGCGGCATGCTCGGTCACGCTGGAAGTGCTCATGTCCGTCCCCTGGGATGTGATGACCTCATGGTCCCAATAAAATACTGACACCTGATGTCAGCTTTTGCTTCGAGACTGCCACCATGCTGGCCAGCCGCCTGCTGTCGCTGCTGATGCTGCTGCAGTCGCGCGGCCGCATGAGCGCGCCGGCGCTGGCGCGCCAGCTCGAGGTGTCGGTGCGCACCGTCTACCGCGACATCGACAGCCTGAGTGCCGCGGGCGTGCCGGTGTACGGCGACCCCGGCCGCAACGGCGGCTACCAGCTGCGCGACGGCTGGCGCACACAGCTCACCGGCCTCACGCCGGGCGAAGCGCGCGCGCTGTTGCTTGCCGGCCTGCCGGGACCGGCCAAGGCGCTCGGCTTGGGCGAGGCTGCGGCATCGGCCCACTTGAAGCTGATGGCCGCACTGCCGGGCGACTGGCAAGCCGATGCCGAGCGCGTCGGCTCGCGTTTTTACCTCGACCCGGTCGACTGGTTCCGCGGCGCGGCACCGGCCGATCACCTGCGCGACGTGGCGCAGGCGGTGTGGAACGAACAGCGCCTGCGCATGCGCTACGAGAGCTGGACCGAGGTGGCCGAGCGCGAGATCGAGCCGCTCGGCCTCGTGCTGAAGGCCGGCGCGTGGTACGTGGTGGGCCGGCGCGCACGCGTGGTGCGCACTTACAAGCTGGCGAACATGCACGACGTGCAGGTGCTGCGGCAACACTTCCAGCGCCCGCGGGAGTTCGATCTGGCCGTCTATTGGGCCGAGGCCACCCAGCGCTTCGAGGAGGGCGTGTACCGCGACTTCGCGGCGCTGCGCGTGTCGGCTGCCGGCTTGCAGCGCCTGCAGGGGTTCAGCCCGCTGGTGGCACAGGCCGCGCAGCGCACGGCGGGCACGCCCGATGCACAGGGCTGGATCACGGTGACGGTGCCGATCGAATCGATCGAGCATGCGGCACGCGAGATGCTGCGCCTCGGGCCCGAGGCCGAGGTGCTGCAACCGGCCCCGCTGCGCGCGCGGATGCGTGCGCTGATCGCGCAGATGAACGCGCTCTACGCGCAGGCCCGCGCCGTCAGTCGGCCTTCGCCCCCGAGTCCTTCACCACTCTCGCCCACTTGACGATCTCGTCGCCCTGGTACCTCGCCAGTTCCTCCGGCGTCGAGATCCACGGTTCGAGACCGATCGCCTTCAGCTTGTCCTGTACGTCGGGCAGCGCGAACACGCGCTGCAGCTCGGCGTTCAAGCGCATCACCACCTCGCGCGGCGTGTTCGCCGGTGCGAACACGGCGAACCAGGTGGTGGCCTCGAAGCCGGGCACCGTCTCGGCCACCGTGGGCACGTCGGGCGCGGCGGCCGACCGTCTGGTCGTGGTCTGCGCCAGCGCCCGGATCTTGCCTTCTCTGGCCATCGGCAGCGCCGACGGCATGTTGTCGAACATCACCTGGATCTGTCCGCCGACCAGATCCGGAATCGCGAACTGGCGACCCTTGTACGGCACGTGCGTCATCTGCGTGCCGGTCAGCGACTTGAACAGCTCGGCCGACACGTGCACCGACGTGCCGATGCCGGGCGACCCGAAGCTCACCTTGTCCGGATTGGACTTCAGGTAGGCGACCAGCTCCTGCACCGTCTTCACCGGCAGGCTGTTGGTCACCACCAGCAGATTGGGCGCCGACGCGATGTGCGCCACCGGGGTGAAGTCCTTCACCATGTCGTAGGGCATCTTGCTGTACAGCGCGCCGTTGATCGAATGCGTGCCGACCGTGCCCATCACCAGCGTGTGGCCGTCCGGCGGCGCCTTGGCGACGCTGTCGGCGCCGATGTTGCCGCCGGCGCCGGGCTTGTTGTCCACCACGATCGGCTGGCCCAGGTTGGCGCGCTCGCTGAACAGCCGCGACAGGATGTCGGGTGCACCGCCGCTGGGGAACGTGACCACCATGCGAATCGGCTTGTTCGGGTAGCCCTGTGCCAGGGCCGTTGCGCTGGCCAGGCCGCAGGCTAGGCCGATCAGCACGGCCGCAAAGCGGATCGTTGTCATCGACAGGTCTCCTGCGTGGTGGGTGCCGCGAGCGGCCAACGGCGCAGGATAGCCGCGTTCGCGATGGTCAAGCCGCGAAGGCGCGCGCAAAGCGTGCTGCGATGTCCTGCAGCCGCTCCACCGGCTCGTTCGCATACACCAGCCGCAGATAACGCGCGGTGTCGGCCTCGCCCCAGTTCTCCATCGACGTGGCCGCCACACCGTGCTGCAGCAGCGCGGCCGACGCCTGCGCGCCGCTCAGGCCGTGCGGCGCAAAATCGATCAGCAGCGACCAGCCACCTGCCGCCGGTATCACGCGGAACCGTGGCGACAGCTCGCGCACCAGCAGGTCGTGCCGCTGCTGCCAGATGGCCGTGCAGGCGGCCAGCCCATCGTCGGGCGCTTCGATCGCCGCGGCCACCGCCTGCTGCGCGATACCGACCGGACACACCACGTTGGAGATGGCCACGCGCCCGATCGCCTCGGCCACGGCCAGCGGGCACACCACCCAGCCGACGCGCCAGCCGATCATGCGGTACTCCTTGGAGGCCGCGCCCACGGTGACGGTGCGCTCGAACATGCCGTCAAAAGCGGCCGGGTGCCAGTGCGGCGCACCATCAAACAAGATGCGCTCCATGGCCGTGTCAACCACCATCCACGCGTTGGCCCCGAGGCATGCATCGCAGATCGCGGCCCATTCGTCGCGCTCGAGGACCGCCCCGCTCGGCATCGACGGGCTCATCATCAGGAACGCCTTGGTCTTGTCCGACACCGCGTCGCCGATCGAAGCGATGTCGACGCGCCAGCCGGTTGCGCCCGGCAGCAACCGCACGAAACGCGGCACACCACCGGCCAGGCGCACGCGGTTGATCAGGCCGACGTAGGTGGGGCTGGTCATCACCACCTCGTCGCCGGGATCGATCAACGCGAGCAGCGCGTTGAGCACGCCGCTCAGGCCGCCGGCCGAGATGAAACACTGGCGCCGCCAGTCGTATCGGCCCGCACCCAAGCGCGCGTTGCGCTCCACCAGCGCGGTGGCGGCGCGGCGCAGGCGATCGTGGCCGAAGAACGGCAGGTAGCTGTTGGCGTCGTCGTCGTGCACGGCCGCCTGCGTGGCCTCCAGTGCCGGTGCCGGCGGCAACAGATCGGTGTCGAGGTTCTCGAGCCGCAGCACCGAGGGATCCGACAGCGCGTCGGCCCGGTCGCCCATGCGCTCCACGCCGATCGCCGTCATCTCGGCGGTGCGGCGCGCGATCGTCGGATTCTTCATGCGGCAAGCTCGCAGGTTGGCGGTTTCGTTTGTCGGCCGATTTTCAGCGATCATGGCCAAGCGATGTCGAAACCCGCCGGCACCGAGCGACATTGTTCAGGCGAGGCACGGTGCGTCGCCTTGGACACGGAGCCCCACATGGAATACATGCTGTTGATCTACTCGGACCCTCAGGGTTGGGCCAAGCTCACGCCGGCGCAGGCCGCCGAGGGCCTGGCCGCCTACGGCGCCTACCACGAGGCGCTGCAGAAGGCCGGCGTGCTCAAGCACAGCGCACGCCTGCGCCCGGGCAACACCGCTACCACGGTGCGGCTGCAGTCCGGCAAGTCGCAGGTGCTCGACGGCCCGTTCATCGAAACGCGCGAGCAGCTCGGCGGCTACTTCCAGATCGACGTGCCCGACCTCGACAGTGCGCTGTCGTGGGCGGCACGCTGCCCGGGTGCCGCGCACGGCGTGATCGAAGTGCGCCCCGTATGGCCGGTCGGTGAACCCTGAGGAGGCTGTTGCCGCACGCGCCGCCGAGGCGGCCGCGCGGCGCAGTTACGGCAAGCTGATCGCCGTGCTGGCGGCACGCACGCGTGATGTCGCGGGCGCCGAGGATGCCCTGTCGGATGCGCTGGCCGTCGCGCTCACCGAGTGGCCCGCGCGCGGCGTTCCCGATTCGCCCGAAGCCTGGCTGCTCACCGTGGCGCGCCGCAAACTGGTCGACGCGCTGCGCCGGCGTCGCCACGACGAAGACGCGGCCGCGCACCTGCAGTGGCTGGCCGACCTCAAGGCCGACGACGATGGTGAACCCGAGTGGCCCGACCGGCGGCTCGGCCTGCTGTTCGCCTGCGCGCACCCGGCCCTTGCGCGCGACCTGCATGCGCCGCTGATGCTGCAGGTGGTGCTCGGCTTCGACGCCGCGACCATCGCGTCGGCGTTTCTGGTTGCGCCGGCCACGATGGCGCAGAGGCTGGTGCGCGCCAAGACCAAGATCCGCCAGGCCGGCATCGGCTTCGAGGTGCCCAGCGGCGACACGCTGCGCGGCCGGCTCGAGGCGGTGCTCGATGCGATCTACGCCGCCTATGCCGAGGGCTGGTCTGACCCCGAAGGGGCGGACGCGCGGCGGCGCAACCTCGCCGACGAGGCGATCTGGCTCGGCCGCGTGGTGGCGTCGTTGCTGCCCGACGAAGCCGAGGCGCTCGGCCTGCTGTCGCTGATGCTGCATGCGCAGGCGCGGCGCGACGCGCGCCGCAATCCGGCGGGCGACTTCGTGCCGCTGAGCGAACAGGATCCGCACGCATGGGATGCGGCGCTGATCGACGAGGCCGAGGCGCTGCTGCACCGGGCCAATGCGCTGCCCGGACCGAGCGGCCGCTACCAGATTGAAGCGGCGGTGCAATCGGCGCATGCGGTGCGCCGGCGCGGCGACCGCGTGGACTGGGCGGCGATCGAAGCCTTGTACGACGCACTGTGCGCGCTCATGCAGTCACCGGTGGCGGCACTGAACCGCGCGGTGGCGATCGCGCAGTCGCGCGGCACCGCGGCGGCGCTGGCCGCGCTCGACACGCTTGGCCGCGATGCACGGCTGCAGCAGTACCAGCCGTACTGGGCCGCACGCGCCGAACTGCTGGCGCGCCACGGCGACGCTGAAGGTGCAAGGCGCGCCTACCAGCAAGCCGTCGGCCTGGAGCGCGAGCCCGCGGTACGGCGCCATCTGCAGCAGCGCGCCGCGCGGCTTGGACGTTAGGCCGCGCCCGGCCCCGAGCGTTTGAGCGCGTCGAGCAGCGGCGCCACGATGTCCATTGGCAGCGGGAACACGATGGTCGAGTTCTTGTCGGCGGCGATCACGGTCAGCGTCTCCAGGTAACGCAGCTGGATCGCCTGCGGCTGTTGCGCCAGGATCGCCGCGGCCTGCGCCAGCTTCTCGGCCGCCTGCAACTCGCCCTCGGCATGGATCACCTTGGCGCGCCGCTCGCGTTCGGCCTCGGCCTGGCGCGCGATGGCGCGGATCATCGACTCGTTCAGGTCGACGTGCTTGATCTCGACGTTGGTGACCTTGATGCCCCAGGCGTCGGTCTGGCTGTCGAGGATCTTCTGCAGGTCGAGGTTGAGGCGTTCGCGCTCGCTCAGCATCTCGTCGAGGTTGTGTTTGCCGAGCACGGCACGCAGGGTGGTCTGCGCCAGCTGGCTGGTCGCGGCCATGAAGTTCTCGACCTGGATCACGGCCTTCTGCGGGTCGACCACGCGGAAGTACAGCACCGCGTTGACCTTCAGCGTCACGTTGTCGCGCGAGATCACGTCCTGGCTCGGCACGTCCATCACCACCGTGCGCAGGTCGATGCGCACCATCTGCTGGATGCCCGGGATCAGCACCACCAGCCCCGGCCCCTTGACGCGCCAGAAGCGCCCGAGCTGGAACACCACGCCGCGCTGGTACTCGCGCAGGATGCGCAGTGAGCTGGCGGCGATCAATGCCACCAGCACGAAGATCACGGCCGATGCGATCACGGCGCTCATGAAGACGCTCCTTGCGGTGCATGGGGTTCGGGGACCGGCACCACCTGCAGCGTCAGCTGGTCGATCGCCGTGACGCGCACGTGCTGTCCCGGGCGCAGCGGCTCGGCCGCCCGCACGCGCCAGCGCTCGCCGTTGACCAGCGCCCACGCGCCGTCGGCGTCGCACTCGATCACCACCGCGGCATCGCCGACGAACGTCGACGCGCCGCTCACCAGCGGGCGGCTGCGCGCCTTGAGGGCCATGCCGACCACGCCGGTCACGATCAAGGCCGACAGGACAGACAGGCCGACCACCAGCGGCAGCGGTATGCCGTACGCCGGCGTCTCGCTGTCGATCAGCAGCAGCGCGCCAAAGGCGAACGACGCCACGCCGCCGATGCCGATCACGCCATAACTCGGCACGAACGCCTCGACGACGAAGAACGCGATGCCGAGCAGGATCAACGCCAGGCCGGCGTGGTTGATCGGCAGCATCTGCAGCCCCCAGAAGGCAAGCAGCAGGCTGACGCCGCCGATCACGCCCGGCACCACATAGCCGGGATTCATGAACTCGAACAGCAGCCCGTAGACCCCGATCATCAGCAGCATCAGCGCCAGGCTCGGATCGCTGATGGTCGCCAGCAGGCGATCACGCCAGTCGGGCTCGAGCACGACGACGTTCGCTCCCGCGGTGTGCAGGGTCACGGCGCCGCCGTGCCCGGCATCGCGCGCGACCGTGCGGCCCTCGAGCTGGCGCATCAGGTCGCCGACATCGGCCGCGATCACGTCGATCACGCGGCGCTGCAGCGCGTCGGTGGCCGGCAGGCTGACGGCCTCGCGCACCGCCTGCTCGGCCCAGGCGACGTCGCGGCCCCGCAACTGCGCGAGGCCGCGGATGTAGGCGGTGGCGTCGTTGATGCGCTTGGCGGCCTGCGCATCGTGGCCTTCGGGTTCTGACGCCTTGCCGCCGGGCCGTTGCGCCGGGTCGCCGCCCGGCGCCGGCATGCCGACCGCGATCGGCGTTGCCGCACCCAGGTTGGTGGCCGGCGCCATCGCCGCGATGTGCGAGGCATAGAGGATATAGGTGCCGGCGCTGGCGGCGCGCGCGCCCTGCGGCGCCACGTAGGTGGCCACTGGAACCGGTGACGCCAGGATCGCCTTGATGATGCTGCGCATCGAGGTGTCCAGGCCGCCCGGCGGGTCGAGTTGGAGCACGACCAGTTGCGCCTGCTCTCGTGCGGCACGGCCGAGCGCGCGCGTCACGCGCTCAGACGCCGCCGGACCGATGGCCCCATCGACGGTCAGTAACAGCACCGGTGCCGCCGCGGCCGGGGTCGGCGCTCGCTGCGCGACGGCCGCCAGCGCGGCCAGCAGCAGCCACGACAGCGACCATCGAACGAGCGTCGAGCACACCATCGGTTCCCCAGCGCGCCAAGGCGCTGCGCGGCCACGGTACACCCGGGCCGTGTGGCGTGTCGACGCCGGACGATTCGCCCCGCTGCCGCAGGGGCGGGAACCGAGCCGTCTCTGCAACGGCGCGACGCTTCTCAGCGCTGCGCCACCGCGCACTGGGCCTGCGCCGACAGGGCGATCAATCGTTCGATGCGCAGGGCGGCGCGTGGCGCGCCACCCGGCCCGGCGGGGCGCATCACGATGCGGGCGTCCACCGATGCGAGCCTGGGCTCTCCGGGCACGGCACGCGCCGCGGCATAGGCCGCCTGCAGCGCCGCGCCCGCGCCGTCGGGCGCAACCGGAAACTGGTCGCCGCTGGTGCAATCGAAGAACGAAGCCGCGTTGGCGCTGTAGCGGTACAGCCCCTGCATGCGCCGCGGGCCCTCTTCAACGGCGCGTGGCACCGGCTGCGGGCGCGGGCCCATTGGGCTGGTGCAGCCGATCGACAGCGCCACGACCAACAGAACGCACCCCGCAGCCCAGACGTGCTTCGGCCGCATCGTGGGCCTCAACGCCACTCGACGATCGACACGCCGAGGCCGATCTTGTTCTGCCGGTGGTTGTAGTCGATCAGGCTCTCGCCGTATCCGCTGAACCATTGCGCGTAGCCGTGCAGCGCCCCGTCGATCGGAAACGCCCATTCAAGCTGCGCCGCGCCGCGCGAGTTGCCGCCGCCGCGCAGCGTGTGGCGCAGTTGCAGCGCGACGACGTTCGGGCCCAGCCTGCCGGTCATCAACACTTCGGCGCGTCCGATGTGGTTGGAGATGTCGGGATTGTCGTCGTCGGCGCGGCGTTCATGCAGCCTCAGCCAGGGACGCAGCTGCAGCGTCCAGTGGCCGCGTTCGAGCGCCGCCTCGCCGATCACGCGGTTCCAGCTGCGCGACAGCGGCAACCCGCGGCCGTTGGACTGATGGTTCGCCGCCAGCGACAGCTGGCGCAGCCGCCAGCCCCAGAAGGAATGGTCCAGCGGCCACGCGAAAATGATCTCGGGCTCGTAGTTGGTCTCGCGAAACGGCCGCGACTCGTGTCCGTTGTAGACCTGCCAGCGCGAGGACTGCGTGTAGCCGCCCCACACGCGCAGCGGCGTGCCGAGCAAGTCCTCCCACAGCTTGGCCTTCAGGCTGAGCTGGTACTTCACCTCGATCGGCCGCAGCACCAGCGGATCGATCACCGTGTTGGCCGGCTGGGGCGACGTCGGACGCTCGTTGACCCGATCGGTCCAGGTGAACGGAAGTGCGTACACGGGCTTGTACGCGCGCGGAAAAAACAGCTCGCCCTTGCGCCGGCCGTCGAGGTCCCAGCGATCGTCAAACGACGACGCAGAGGCCGTGCCGGTGGGCACCGGCGAGGAGACCTGCTTCGAGTCGCCATCGGACTTCCTGACGCCGGCCGGCACGGGATCGCGCCGGTGCGCGCGGTCGTAGCAGACCAGCCGCGCAGCATCATCGTCGATGCGCACGCAGTCGGCCGGGTTGACCTGAGCACGCGCCACCGCTGCGGCAACCGACACGCCGCTCGCCGCGGCCCAGCACAAGACGATTCGTCGCGACACCCCTGCACCCCACATGAAGTGGGCCGCAGTGTCGCGCATCCGCGATTCAGTCGTCGCGTTCGCGCGGCGGCACCAGGTCGAGCGGCATGGTGGCGCTGGACGACCAGTCTTGCTCGGCGTCTTCGAACTCGGCGTAATCCGACTCCGACACCTCCACGTTGTCGCCCAGCCGCATCTCGTGCGCCTGCGCCTCGCGCTGCTCGCGCAGCGCAGCGGCCGCCTGCAGCGGTCGCAGCCCCTCGATCAGCATGTCCATGTGCGGCGACGGCTCCTCGCGCGCCAGCACCGACGCCTGCTCGATCGCCCTGGCCAGCACCAGACTCGACAGCGTCTCGAGACCGAGCCAGCTTTTGCGCTCGAGCGCGTCGTGCACCAGAATCAAGTGGCGCATCGTCTGCGCCGCTTCATTGGCCTCGTGGGCCAGCAGCCGGGCGCTCAGCTCGACGCACAGCAGGGCGATCGACGGCTCTTCGTCGGCCGGGCGGGAGCGCCGGCGCTCGGCCAGCACCACGCACAGCTTGCCGTCGCGTCGCTGCAGGCCGATCGGGCGGTTGAGCGCGCCTTTGAGCTTGCGCAGCGAACTCTGCGCCGCATCGGGCGCCGCACGCCGGTCTTTCAACGGCGTCCGGCGTGATGGGCCCTTGCGGCCCAGTGGACTGCTGGCCATGGCACATCCTTGTGGATTGCTTGAAGCCAGCTTACGGATGCCAGGCGGCGCGAAAGCGGTCGTTGTTAACGCGCTGCGCAGCGCTTGCAACTGTCTCCTGCGCCGCAGGCACCCGCGTGACTATTGACGCGATCGGCGCGACGGCGCGCCCTTGCGCGCCTTCTTGGCCGCCACCCTGTTCGAGGCGGCGCGCCGGCGCGTGGCCAGGCTGCTGCGCAGCAGTTCGGTCAAGTCGATGACGTTGGTGGCCTCCGCCGGCGCCTCCTCCAGCGGCTGCACCGCCTTGGCCTGGCCGGCGGTGGCTTTGCGTGCTACCAGCTTGCGAATGGCATCGGAGAACCGGTCGGCGAACCGTTCGGGCTTCCAGCTGCCGGCCATCTTGCGGATCAGCTCGCCGGCCATCTGCAGTTCGGCATCCTTGAGCTGGCCGCTGCCCGCCGACGGCAGGTTGAGCGGCTCGACCGGCCGGATCTCGTTGGCCCAGCGCAGCGTGCCCAGCATCAGCGCGGGTCCAGCCGGCAGCAACGCCACCAGATGCTCCTTGTTGTGCATCACGATGCGCGCGATGCCCACCAGCGCAGCGCGCGACATCGCCTCGCGCAACAGCGCATACACCTTCTCGGCGCGGCTGGCCGGCTCCAGGTAGTACGGTCGCTCCAGGTACACGAACGAGATGTCGCCCGCCGGCACGAACGACTCGATCTCGATCGTCTGCGTGGTTTTCGGATAGGCCTCGCGGATCTCGTCGTCGCTCAGCACCACGTACCGCCCGTTGTCGTGCTTGACGCCTTTGACGATCTGCTCCTTGCCGATCTCCTTGCCGGTGCGCTTGTTGATGCGCTTGTAGCCCACCGGGTCCATCGAGCGCTTGTCGAGCCAGTCGAAGTCGACCTCGGTCTCCTGCGACGCCGGATACAGCGCCACCGGGATGTGCACGAGGCCGAAGGCGATCGCGCCTTTCCAGACCGCACGCGGCATCGCATCGACTCCGCCGGCGCATCAGCTCGCGCTGGCCGCCACGGCGCGCAGATGGCGCTCGACCTCGTCGACGCGGTCGCCCACGGCCTGCACCGCCGCCTTCAACTGGTCCTTGGTGACGCCGAAGCGAGCCGCCCAGTCGCGCACCTCGTGCTCCTGGTGGATGTTGATGCGCCCGCGGTCCTGTCCGCCGCGGCGGGTCAGATCGTCTGCCATGGCTGGCTCTCCTTCGTTGAAGTGACCCGAGCTTAGGCCGTGGCCAAAGTCCGGACGAATCGTCCGTTGGCGCGATGCGCTGTCGGCGTTGTCCTACGCACGCCTACACTGCCGCGCATGAATGTGCCCCCACGCTCGTTATGCTCGTTGCCCCCCGAGGGGGAGCGTCAGCGGCTTCGGGCGGCCGGGCGCCGCTGACATGCCCACGCCCACCGAGTTCCTGCAGTCGCTGGTGTTGGTGCCGGTAACGCTGCTGCCGATCATCAACCCGCTGGCCGGGGCGCCGGTGTTCTCGATGACCGCCGGCCCCGATCCGGCCGACACCGGCCCGCTGGCGCGGCAGGTGGCGATCAATTGCTGGGTCATCCTCGTGGGCTCGCTGCTCATCGGCACCTACGTGCTCGATCTGTTCGGCATCTCGCTGCCGATCGTGCGCATCGGCGGCGGGCTGCTCGTGGCTGCATCGGGCTGGCGCATGCTCAACCACCACGATGACGACGAGGTACGTGCCGCCGTCAAGCGCAGCCAGGCCATTGCGATGTCGCGCGCCGAGGTGGTCAAGCGCAGCTTCTTCCCGCTGACCTTTCCGCTCACCACCGGACCCGGCACCATCGCCGCCGCGATCGCCATCGGTGCCGGGCTGCCGCGGCAGCCGGCGCTGTACGTGGTGGGCGCGGGCATCGCGGTGCTTGGCGCGACGCTGACGGTGGCGGTGATCTACCTCGTCTACCGCAACGCCGCGCGCTTGATGTCGCGCCTGGGTGAAGTGGGCGCGCTGGTGATGACGCGGCTGATGGCGTTCGTCTTGCTGTGCCTCGGCATCCAGATCCTGTGGACCGGGTGGTCGGAGCTCAATCGGTTGCCGGTGCCATAGCCGCGGGCCGCTAGGGCTCGCGGGTGGGCCCCTCGTTGAACGCGGCGTAGATCGCCTGGTCGCACATGCGACCCTGCGGGTCGCGTTCGTGGCGGTGCAGCGTGCCCTCGCGCTGCATGCCCAGCGCCTCGGCAAAGTGCAGCGCGCGGGTGTTGCGCACGTCGCTCAACGCCTCGATGCGCTGAAAGCCGAGGTCGAAGCACAGGCCGATGACGGCCAGCGCGGCCTCGCGCATCAGGCCGCGGCCGGCCAGGCGCGCATCGCCCACGTAACCGATCTCGCCGCGTGCGTCGTCGAACGAGATGGTGTGCACGTCGATGCGGCCGACCCACGCACCGCCGGCGCGCTCGAACACGTGGTACACCAAATCTTCGCCCGCCGCCACGCTGCGCGAATCGCCATCGCAGAAGTGCCGTGCCCATTCGACGTCGCGCGGCCTGGCGCCCCACACGACGTAGGCCAACGTGTGCATCGACGCCTGCACGCCGGCGGCAAAAGCCTCGGCATGCTCGATGCGCGGCGTTTCCAGCCGCAGCCGATCGGTGAGCAGCAGGTTGGGTGCGGACTTCAGATCGATGCGGGCCATGGCGCGAGACACAGACGAAACGACGCCGCCCGGCAGACCGCGCTGCCTGAGGCGCGGTCCGCATTGGAGCATGTCGGTTCGACGAAGCCTGGTACCGGCAGTGTTCGCGCAAGGTCGATGCAAAATGCCGAGGACCTCAGGCGACGCGGCCGAGCGGCAGTTGCGTCACGCTCCGCCCGCCGTGCGGCGCGCACCGTACAACGCGGCAGCCGCGGTGGCCACGTTGGCCACCATCTGCTCCCACGAGTCGTACAGCCAGGCGTTGTACATCCACAGCGCCGACACCAGCAGCATCGTCAGACGCAACGCGCGGGCGCGCAGGTAGAAGACCGCGAACGTCGACAGCACCGACGCCAACACCATCAGGAGCGACGGCCAGCCGTGCCATGTGAGGGCGCCGATCACCAGCGTGAGGAGCAGAAATCCGCAGAACACCGTGCGGCGGACGCCCTCACGCGCGCTCAGGGTGATGGCCGACGTGGCGGTGCGGCTCGCGCTCACCAGACTCAACGCCGCCGCGGTGTGCGCGCCCAGCAGCAGGTTGTTCAGCGCCCAGATCACGCCGGCCAGTCCCGACTGGATGCGCAACGCTTTCTCGCAGGTGTGCACCAGCGCCACGACGTTCAGTGCCAATGCGCACACGCCGCTGGCGTGGATCCACAACAACTCCGACGACATGGCGCGACGACAACCGGGCAGCAACAACCGGCGCCAGTCTCGATCACGGCGCGCGCGCACCATCGTGCGATCAGGTGCGAGGCGGCGCGCTTGTTCGGGCGATTGCCGCCCCACGCGCGCCGAGGCCAAAGCCGGTCCGTGCCGCGCGCGCCGCCGCCCACACGACAATGGCGGCCGACTGATCATCCACGCTGCACATGACCGACCTCTCCGCGTTTGCCATCACGAAGAAGTGGCCCGCCCGGCACCCCGACCGCATCCAGCTCTATTCGCTGCCCACACCGAACGGCGTGAAGGTGTCGATCATGCTGGAAGAAACCGGGCTTCCATACGAGGCGCACCGGGTCAGCTTTGACAGCGGCGACCAGAGGTCACCGGAGTTTCGGTCGCTCAACCCGAACCAAAAGATCCCGGCGATCATCGATCCCAACGGACCGGGCGGGCGGCCGCTGCCGTTGTGGGAGTCCGGCGCGATCCTGCTCTACCTCTCCGACAAGGCCGGGGGCACACTGATGCCGCGCGACCCCGCGCAGCGCTGGCAGGCGATCCAGTGGCTGATGTTCCAGATGAGCGGCATTGGTCCGATGTTCGGCCAGGTGGGCTTCTTCCACAAGTTTGCCGGCAAGGACTACGAGGACAAGCGCCCGCGCGATCGTTACGTGGCCGAGTCGGCGCGCCTGCTCGCGGTGCTTGAGCAGCAGCTCGCCGACCGTGCGTGGATCATGGGCGACGAGTTCACGATCGCGGACATTGCCACCTTTCCGTGGGTCAACAACCTGGTCAACTTCTATGGCGCCGGCGAGCTGGTGCGCATCGCCGAATTTCCCCATGTCACGCGCGTGCTGGGTTCCTTCAAGGCGCGTCCGGCGGTGATGCGCGGGCTCAACATCCCGCCGCGGCCGGTGCCGGCCTGAAGCGGCGCCTTTTCAGGGGCGCCTGCCGCGCACCGACCACGCCCGCGCGCTGAGCACGATCGAGCCGTCGGGCCGCGCCGGCATCCGCGTGCGCAACTCCGCGCGCAGGCGAGCTCGAGCCGCTTCGTCGAGTGTGGCCACGTAGGCCGGGGCAGGACCCTGCCCACCGAGGAACGGCTGCCAGCAGTCGTCAAAGTCGACGAAGCGGGTTTCGATCTCGAGCGCACCGGTCTGCACCCGGTGCAAGCCCGTCGCTTCGAACAGCGCCGCGAGCGCCTCGGGCCGACACAGCGGGAAGCGCAGGGCTTCGTCGAGCGCTGCCGCCTTGTCGTCGAGGGCACGTGCCGCGTCCCAGAAACGACGGATCAGCTGCATCCCGTCCGCATAGTCCCACACGTATGCGGCTATCGTGCCCCCGGGGGCGGTCACGCGTGCCATTTCGGCCAGCGCGAGCGGCGGCTCGGGCGTGAAGTTGAGCACCAGGCCCGACACCGTGACGTCCATCGACGCATCCGGCAGCGGCATCTGTGCCGCGCTGCCTTTCTGCAACTGCGCTCGCGCACCAAGGCGCTGCGCGGCGGTGGCAAGAAAGCCATCCGACGGTTCGACCGCGCTCACGGACTTCGGCTGCGCGTGGTCGAGGATGGCGGCGGTCAACGCGCCGGTGCCGCATCCGACGTCGAGCCAGCGCAGATCAGGCGCGGCAGCGAGCCACGACAGAAAGCGCGGCGCCACACGCCGGCTCCAGCGGCCGATGTAACGTTCGTAGGGATCGCCGCGTTCCCAGCGGTCGTCGGAGGCGGACCCGGAAGCCATTGCGTGCACCTCGCGTGCTGCGACCTGATGCAGTACCACGCAACTTGCGCATCCGGACGGACGGACCACCGGCGCCGCGCACGCGACGCGGCGGCCGGTCAGGCAAAGCTGCGGCCGCGCGGCTCGCCGTGGCGCGGCTGCGACGGCACGTAGGCCGGCATCGTTTCGGCAAAGTCGTCGTGCAGGCCCATCGAGGCCGACGCATGGAAGCCACCGGCACCGAGGCGCCCGCTGTCGACGCGCTCGAATGTCGGCCGCGCATCGGGCTCCGCACGGCCGGTGTAGAGATGATGCACCCCTTGCGTGAACCAGCGCAGCATCCTTTCCATGGGTGCCAAGGATCGGCCAAGCGCGTTGCGCTGACCATCCCCACGGCGAGGGTGATGGGCTGTGCTTCTAGGGATACGCCGCCGCGCGCCTTCGCGTGAACAAAGGCGCGCGGCGCGGGACCGTGGGGTATGGCGGGCGCGGCACACGCCGCTAGTCTTGCTGCCCTGCAGTACATCGGAGCCACCTGCCATGGCGCACTCCAATCCGCTCAGCAAGGTTCACTACCTGATCGTGCATCCGAAGTTCGGCGTGTACCTCGGCAGCGCGCAAGGCCGCGGCTATTGGTCCAAGGTGGATTCGGTCGGCCAGCCCGCTGCGGTGACGTTTCCGTCACAACAGGAGGCGCTCGCTTACATGGCCAGCTGGGCGGTCAGTCCGCCGGCGGGCGTGCAACTGTTGCCGGTGGTCAGCGATGGTCCGGGCTACGCCACCATTGCGGCCTGCGTGCGCGCCGGTGCGCCGGCCTGGCTCGACCCGCTGACGCCCACCGCCAACGGACGCGCGCAGGCGCTGTGACCTTCAGCGCCGCCGGCAAGGCGCGCTTTCCGGTCCTGCCTCAGCCGCGCTTGGTGCGTTTGGCCGCCGCAACCGGCGCCGCCGCTGACTGCCGCGCGTGGTAGTCGCGCGCCGCGGTCCGCGGGTGCGCATCGGCGGCATAGGCCTGCAACGCCAGCGTGCGCGCCAGCCGGTGCGACACGTGCGGCCGCAGCTTGATCAACTCGTCGCTGAACTGATCGAGCCAGTCGTCGCGGGTCATGCGTCGAGCATACTCGGGGCGTGGTCGCCGACAAACCGAAGAAGCGCCGCATCGGGCGCGCGATCTGGATCACCATCGCCTCACTGATCGCCGTGGCGGCCATCGGAACACCGTGGGTGCAGTCGCTGCCGCCGTTCGGCGGCCAGCTCAGCGGCGAGCGACTCGCGCGCGCCCAGGCCAATCCGCACCACCGCGACGGCGCGTTCGTCAACCCGCTGCCGCCTGCACCTTACACGCTGTCGTACGTGCGCGACCTGCTCGTCGGCCAGTTCGGCGGCGACGAGGTGCGTGAACCGCCGGCGCCGCTGCCCCTGGTGCGTGTGACGCCGGCGAGCCTGCAATCGCCCGCAGCGGGCCTGCGGGCGTTCTGGATCGGGCATGCCAGCGCATACGTCGAGATCGATGGCCTCAGGCTGCTGATCGACCCGGTGTTCTCCGACCATGCGTCGCCGTTCGCCGTGGGGCCGAAGCGTTTTCATCCACCGCCGATCGCCCTGGCCGAGCTGCCCAGGATCGATGCCGTGCTGATCACGCACGACCACTACGATCACCTCGACATGCGCACGGTGCAGCACCTCGCGCAGCACGGCACGCTGTTTCTCGTGCCGCTGGGCATCGGCGCGCACCTCGAGCGCTGGGGCGTCGCGCCGGAGCGATTTCGCGAGCTGGAGTGGAACCAGGAACACGCGCTCGGTGGTGTGCGCATCGTGTCGACGCCGTCGCGTCACTATTCGGGGCGCCGCCTGGGCGGCGGCAACCAGACGCTGTGGACCTCATGGGCCGTGCTCGGCGCCCGGCATCGGTTCTACGTGAGCGGCGACACCGGCTACTCCGATCACTTCAGCAAGATCGGCGCGCAATGGGGCCCGTTCGACCTCGCGTTCATGAAGATCGGCGCGTACGGCCCCGGCGCGCCGTGGCTCGACATCCACATGAGCGCCGAAGACGCGGTGCGCGCCGCCAAGGAGGTGGGCGCGAAGAGAGTCCTTCCGGTGCACTGGGCCACGTTCAACCTGGCGTTCCACGCCTGGGACGAGCCGATCCGCCGCACGCTCGCCGCCGCGCGTGCGCTGCAGCTCGACGTGTTGACGCCGCGCATCGGCGAGACGGTCGACGCGGACCTGCCGTTCGCCTCCAGCGCGTGGTGGGAAACGGTGCGTTAGCCCCGCGGTTCCAGCCCAGGCCCCACCGGTCGAGCACCTGGCGTGTGGGTCACCGGCGTGCCAGCGGCGTGTCGGTGGGGGCGATCACAAACGTCGCGCCGCGCGGCAGAAGCTCGGCCGGCTCACGCCGCAGTCGGTCGACGCGCGCCGGCGCTCCGATGTCGTCGCGCAGCGCGCGCACAAAAGCCTCGAGCCGCCCGGCCGGTCCGCATGCGTGAATCACCACGTCGCGGCCGACATTGGCGACCCAGCCGCGCAGGCCGTACTGCAGCGCGAGGTCCTGCGCGCTGGCGCGAAAGCCGACGCCTTGCACGCGGCCGGAGACGCGGATCAGCTCCGCGCGGTCACCCGGATCCGGATCGTCCAACGAGGTCATCGTCCGCTGCGCCTGTCGTGCAATGCCGGCAGCCCCGGCCTCAATGCGGATGACGCGATGTCAGGAACTCGAGCGCGGCCTGGCGCGTCTGCGGCGAATTGAGAATGCCCAGATGCCCGCTGCCGAGGATCGGATCGAATGCGCCCTGGCCGGTGAGGTCGAGCTGGCGGGCGCCGCGCAGCGTGGCGCTGCGCGAGAAGTCGGCCGGCTGGCCGAACGAGTCCACAGCCGGCACCGGCGGCAGGAAGGGGCCGTCCTGCCGCGAGAAGTAGACGAAGCTGGTGTCGGCGTTGCGGATCACCAGGTTCTTGGTCGGCCCCGGCGTGTCGTCGCCTTTGTTGAGGCGCCTCAAGAACGGGGTGTCGGGCGAGCCCAGCTCGACGCACACCTCGCTCGTTGGCGTGAATCCACCCTGCTCGGGCAATTGATAGAAGTTCGCCGGGTCGGGCGAGCAGTTGATGATGCCGTGATTGGGGCCGTCGATCGCGACCAAGCGCCGCACGGTCCGATAGGCATCGTCCTGGCGCAGCCACTCGCGCGTGATCGTCACGCCCAGGCTGTGCGCCACGATGTCCACCTGCCTGGCGCCGGTGGCATCGAGCACCGCCGCGACGAAACGTCGCAGGTCGGGCACGTTGGCGGCGTTGCTGTGCGCAATGCTCGAGCGGCGCGTGGGTCCGCTCGGCGGCGTCGGGTCCGCCTGCACGGCGAGGTCGCACTGGTCACCCTCGTAGCCGATGCCCCACAGCTCGGTTGTCGAGTAGCCGCTGTCGGCGAAGAACTGCGCGAACGATTGCATCCAGCCGAAGAACGGGTTGCACGACGTCGGAAACGGCGTGTCGTTGTTGCCGTGGATGAAGATCACCGGCGTGCGCTGCACCGGTCCCGAGGCGCCAAAGCCGATCAGCGGCTTGCCGAGCGAGGCGTCTTCGATCGCCGGAAAGCCGGCCGGCAAGCTGTTGCCCACCGTGCCGCCGGCGTGCGCCAGCGCGCAGCCGAGCGCCGCGGCAACGACCACAGCGCGGCAAAGATGGTTCTTCATCGTGTCTCCTGGTTGTCAAAGGAATCAAACCCGGCGGCGCTGGACCGTGAAGCCCAGCGGACGCAGCGGTCCGGCTTTGCCGGTCCGCTGGCGGCGAGGGGGAGGCGACCGCCAGGTCGCTTCGGGGGTGGGTCATGTCAGCCAAAGAAGCGCTCGACCAATGCGAACTGCTCTGGCGTGTTCAATGCCGGCGCATGGCCGCAGTCGGGAATCGTCACCACCACCGCGCGCGGGCCGCGCGTGCGCATGGCCTCGGCCACGTCGGGCAGCAGCAGGTCGGAGCTTTCGCCGCGCAGCGCGAGCACCGGGATGTCCAGCGCGTCCCAGGCGTCCCATTGCTGGTAGTCGTTGGGGTGCACGGCGAACTGGCGCACCATCGCCGGGTCGTAGTGCGGCGTCACGCGGCCATCGGGCAGGCGGCGCGCCGAGGTTTCGGTGAGTCGGCGCCATTGCGCGTCGCTCAACCAGCCATAGGGCTTGTAGATGACGCGGAAATACGCCTCGAGCTCGCTCACGGTGGCAAACGCCTCGGGACAGCCGGCGTAGGTGAGGATGCGCTGCTGCGCGGCTTGCGGCAACTCCGGGCCGATGTCGTTGACCACCAGCTTGCGGATGCGGCCGCGCAACGCATGGGCGGCGGCGCGCAGCCCGATCGCGCCGCCCATCGAAGTGCCGAGCCACAGGCAGCGATGAATCTGCAGCGCATCGAGCAGGCCGAGCGCGAGCTGCTCGTAGAACGCCAGGCAGTACTCGCGATCGGGATCGGGACTCCATTGGCTCAGGCCGCGGCCGATCGTGTCGGGGCAGATCACCCGGTAGCGCTGCGACAGGTGTTCGGCGATGTCATCCATGTCGCGCCCGGTGCGCGCCAGGCCGTGCCAGGCGACGATTACGTCGGCGTGCGCGGAACCCCACTCGGTGACGTGCAGCTCGCGGCCCGACACGGTGACGTAGTGGGAAGTCGATGCAGTCATGCCTTCGCCTTCATCAAACGCAGGCGGCCGACAATGCCGCTCGGGAAGTGATACACCGCGAGCACGAACAACACACCCAGCCACAACAGCCAGCGATCGGGCGACACCAGCTGGCTCAACACCGGCACGCCGCCTTCGCCGCCGAGCGCCGCCTGCCCGACCTGGAGCAGGTCCTGCAGGTAGTTCTGCGCAAACACGAAGATCACGCTGCCGATCACCGCGCCATACAGCGTGCCCATGCCGCCGATCACGACGATCAGCAGGATGTCGAGCATGATCTCGAAGCTGAGCGTGGTGTCGGGCCCGGTGTAGCGCAGCCACAGCGCGAGCAGCGCGCCGGCCAGCGTGGCGAACAGCGCCGCCAACACGTTGCTCAGCGTGCGGTAAACCACCGTGCGGTAGCCGATCGCCTCGGCGCGGAAGTCGTTCTCGCGGATCGCCTGCAGCACGCGTCCGAACGGCGAGTTGACGATGCGCAGCAGCGCGAGAAACAGAAGCACCACCGCAACGAACAGCAGGTAGTAGGTGAAGAGCTTGCCGTCGATCGTGACGCCGAAGATCGGGTTCTCGAACGGCTCGAAGCTCGGGCTCAAGACGGGCGGGTTCTTGAACGTGAGCCCGTCCTCGCCGCCGGTGAACTCCGACAGTTGCGACGCCAGCGTCTGGAACGCGCTGGCCACCGCCAGCGTGATCATCGCGTAGAAGATCGCCTTCACGCGCAGCGAGAACAGCCCGATCACCAGCGACAGCACGAGCGAGACCAGCAGCGCGGCGAACAGCCCCGATGCGATCGCGCCGAAGGTGGGCTCCAGGCGCGTGCTGGCGATCGCCACGCCATAGGCGCCGATGCCGAAGAACATCGTGTGCGCAAAGCTGACGATGCCGGTGTATCCGAGCAGCAGGTCGTAGCTCGCCACCAGCAGGATGAACACCAGCATCTTGGCCGCCGCGCCGAGCGCCTTGTTTCCGGGGAACAGGAACGGCGCGAAGGCCAGCGCGATCAGCACCAGCACCAGCGCGAGCGCGAGCCAGCGGCTGCGCGGCAGGTCATGCGAGAGTAGACGAGCGATCATCATGCGCACCCGGCCGGCGCTGGGCCGCTCCCGAGCCGGCCAGCCCCCTCGGGGGGCAGCGACAACCGAAGGTTGCGGCGCAGGCTCACATCGCGCAGCGATGTGAAGGCGCCAAGCGCCGGCCGCAGCCAAAGAAGCGAGCGTGGGGGCCAACGGTTCATCGGTTGGTCACCGGATACAGGCCCTGCGGCCGCCACAGCAGGATGGCGACCATCAGCCCGATGTTGGAGAACAGCGCCACCTTCGGCGCCAGGAAGCCGGTGTAGTTGGCCATCAGCCCGACCAGCAGCGCGCCGACGAAGCAGCCGAGCGTCGAGCCGAGCCCACCGATGATGATCACGATGAACAGCAGCACGTTGACCTGAGCGCCGATCTGCGGCACCACACTCTGCTGATACAGGCCCCACAGCACGCCGCCCACGCCGGCGAGCGCGCTGCCGGTGACGAACACGCCGACGAACAGGCGCCGGATGCGGTAGCCGAGCGACTCCACCATCTCGCGGTCCTGCACACCGGCTCGGATCAGCAGGCCGATCTTGGTGCGGCTCAAGGTCCACGCGAGCGCCACGAACACCACCGCGCCGATCAGCGTGGCCAGCACGCGATACTTCTCGACGGCCGCGTCGCCGATGAGGAACGAGCCGCGCAGCACCTCCGGCAGCGGCAGCGGGATCTGCAGCGGCCCCCAGATGACCTTGATCAGCTCCTCGCCGACGATCATGCCGCCCATCGTGATCAGGATCTGCTTGAGGTGCAGCCCGTACACGGGCCGCACGATCACGCGCTCGAACAGCCAGCCGAGCGCCGCCGCGGCGGCGAACGCGACCAACATCGCCGTGAACACGGCCACTAGCTGGGCGACGCCGGACTGGCCCGCCCATCCGGCCATGCCGCCCATCACACTGGTGGCGATGAACGCGCCGAGCGCGATGAACACGCCGTGGCCGAAATTGAGCACGTCCATCAGCCCGAACACCAGCGTGAGGCCCGACGCGATGATGAAGACGATCATCCCCATCGCAAGCCCGGCGACGGTGAGCGTCACCCAGGTCGATGGCGAGCCGATCAGCGGCAGCGCGGCCACGGCGACCGCGACGACGAGCGCGACCGGAATCCAGTCGAACTGCGCTTTGGGGATCGCCGCGCCGGCGGTGGCCGCCGCGAGCGCCGGGCTGGTTGTCGTGGTGTTCATGTCGCCCCCTTGGCGCGGCGCGCCTTCCCCCCGAGGGGGAGCGAGCGCCTTCGGAGCGGCCGTGCGGCGCTCATAAGTGCACCCCTGGCGCTTCGCGCCTCCCCGCCAAGCGGGGGCTGAACCCCTTCGGGCGGCCGGGCGGGGCTCATTGATGCACCGCCAGTGAGAGACCGAGCAAGCGTTGCTGCATGGCCTCGTCTTCGGCGAGCTCGCGCATCGAGCCGGTGTGCACGACGGCGCCGTTGTCCATCACCGCCACCTGGTCGCCGAGCGAACGCGCCATGTGGAAGTTCTGCTCCACCAGCAGGATCGTGGTCTTCTGGCGCTTGAGCTCGTTGAACGCGCTGACGAGGTTGTTGATGATCGATGGCGCCAGGCCCTTGCTCGGCTCGTCGATCAACAGCAGCGCACGCGGTTCGACGATGGCGCGCGCCACCGCGAGCATCTGCTTCTGTCCGCCGGAGAGCTTGCCCGCCGGATAGAGCCAGAACTTCTTCAGCGCCGGGAAGAGGCCGAAGATCCAGTCAAGCCGCACGCTGTCCAGCTCGCCGGCGTGCCGTGCCGCGCGCGCGGCGAGCACCAGGTTCTCCTGCACCGTGAGGTCGGTGAAGATGCCCATGCTCTCGGGCACGTAGGCGATGCCCCGCATCGCGACATCGGGTGTCGCGAGTCCCTTGAGCGATTCGCCCTTGAAGCGGATGTCGCCCTGGCTCGCCGACCAAAGACCCATGATCGTGCGCAGCGTCGTGGTCTTGCCGGCGCCGTTGCGGCCGAGCAGCATCGTGACCTCGCCCTCGCGCACCGCAAAGCTCACGCCGTGCAGGATGTGGTACGCGCCAATGTGCGTGTGCACGCCGGTGAGCTCCAACAGATTCGTGCTCATGCGGGCTCCTCTGCGGCCATGCCAAGGTACGCCTGCTGCACGACCGGAGATGCAATGACCGTGGCGGGCTCGCCGTCGGCGACCAGTTGTCCGTTGTGCAGCACGACGATGCGGTCGCTCAGCTCGCGCACCACGTCCATCTTGTGCTCCACCAGCAGGATCAGCCGATCCTTGCGCGCCTTCAGCTGGCGGATCAGATCCAGCACCACCGGCACCTCGTCGACGCTCATGCCTGCGGTGGGCTCGTCGAACATGTAGACCAGCGGATCCAGCGCCATCAGCATCGCCACCTCGAGCTTGCGCTGATCGCCGTGCGGCAGCGCGCTGGCGTGCGCGTCGCGCTTGTCGTCGAGCCGCACGCTGTCGAGGATCGAACGGGCCTCGTCGATCCAGGCCTTGCGGTCGAGCCACACATGCCACAGGTCGATCGCGTGGTGCCCGCGCCCCTGCTCGCGCGCCTGCACCGCAAGCCGCACGTTCTCCTGCACGGTGAGGTTGGGGAACAGTTGCGTGAGCTGAAACGCGCGCCCCAGTCCCTTGCGCGTGCGCAGCGGCGCCGGCAGGGCGGTGATGTCTTCACCCTTGAGCGCCACGCGGCCCTCGCTGGCGCGCAACTGACCCGAGATCAGGTTGAAGTAAGTGGTCTTGCCGGCGCCGTTGGGGCCGACGATCGCGGTCAGCGTACCGGCCTCAAAGGTGCAGGACACGTGGTCGACCGCCACGTGGCCGCCGAAGCGGATCGTCAGGTCGGTGGTGACGAGCATCAGCAACGCCCCTCGACGAAATGACCGCGCGGCGACTCGCGCAGGCTGCTCGAGCGCCACCACCAGCCGAGCTTGTGGTTCGAGCCTTTGGCCACCGCCGCACCAAAGCCGTCCCAACGCGCGCGCCCGGCCCATACATGCCAACCGTTCAACGTGTCGTTGCACACGCCGTGGTCGCCCGACAGGCGCCGCACCATCGCGACGATGGCGCCGATCTGCGGTGCCGACTTCTGCGCGTAGTCCGCACCGGTGTATCCCCACCAGTCCCAGCAGGCGTTGAGCGCGTCGTTGCTCGTCTGCGGGTACAGGACGACGATGCGGTTGGTGTCGGCCCAGCGGTTGTAGCCGGTGCGCCGGACATAGCTGTCGCCGAGCGACTCCACGTTCTGTCCGCATCCGTGCAGCACCACGTGGAGCCTGCACGCATCGTTGGGGGTGCACGCCTGCGGCACGAAGAGCCAGCCGTTTCCGGCCATGCCCTGCCCCGCGCCGATGAACTCGTGCTGATCGAACTCGACGAAACGCCCCTGGAGCGCGCCGTCGTTGCGCGGCTGCAGCGTGCCGAGCAGGTGGCGCAGCAGTTCGCCGGCCCCGTCCACGTCGCAGTCATTGATGAACGGCAGCCCGCGGTGGCTGCAGGCGCTGCCGAAATCGTCGGTCGGCATGCCATGTTCGGCCGGCACGTCGTTGCGCACGATGATGTTCGCGGCTGGCACGAAAGCCTCGTAAAAGCGCTTCAAGTCCGCGCCGAGCGCCGGCACCACCACGCTGTCCTGCGCGCCGGCGAACAGCCACACCTTTGACGACGCGAGGTTCGACGTGGCGTCGATGCGCCCCGCCGCCGCCCAGGCCTTAGCCGTGGCCGCCAGCGCGGCCACCGGCGGTGCGCTGTCGCGCGTCAGGCAACGCGTAGTCGCGAACGTGGCGAGACCCTGGGCGCAGTAGTACGGCCCGGCCGCGATCACGCCCGCGCCCTTGAACACCGACGACCATGCCACGTGCAGCTGCGTGGCCATGTAGCCGCCTGACGACAGCCCCGACACGGTGACGCTCGACGCGTCGATCTTCAGCGCAGACAGCGGTGCGGCGTGCACCATGGGCAGAGCCACGCAGGCGCACAGCATCGCAACACGAAGCAAGACGTTGAGGAACACGACTTCCAGCTCTGACTGGAGCCCCCTCTCGGAGGGGGCTGGGGGAGCCAAAAGTCCCTACCGCAGCAAGCGCGTCAGCGCTTGTTGCGGATAGGGACGTTCATCTGCTCAGGCTTGATCTCCGACACCAACTCAGGCACGCCCCACGCGAACGCCGGATCCACCTTGATCTTGAAGTGGTACATCGACTGCATCGCCTGGTGGTCGTCCTTGCGGAAGGTCATCTTGCCCTTCGGCGTCTCGAAGCTCATGCCTTCCATCGTCGAGATCAGCTTGTTCGCGCTGGTATCGCCGTTGGTCTTCTTCAGAGCCTCGACCACCGCGATGGCCGCGCTCATGCCGCCGGCAGTGAAGAAATCAGGCGGCGCCTTGAACTGCTTGTAGTGGTTGGCCACAAGCCACTCGTTGACCGGGTTCTTCGGGATCGCGAAGTAGTAGTACGTGGCGCCTTCCATGCCCGGGAACTGCTTGTAGGCCGTCATCGCCGGCAGGATGTTGCCGCCGGTGGCGATTTCGATGTTGTAGCGCTTCAGATCGAGGTCGGCGATCTTGAACGGGTTGCCCGCGCCGGCCCAGATGACCCAGATGACCTTGCGGCCGGGCTTGTCCTTCAACGCGTCGATCAGCCGCTGCGCACCGGCGGTGAAGTCGGTGGTAGTGGTCGGCAGGTACTCCTCGTGCACCACCTTGGCGGTCTTGATCGCCTCCTTGAACGCCTTCACGCCGTCGCGGCCGAACGCGTAATCCTGCGCCAGCGTGGCGATGCTGACGCCCGGCTTGTCGAGCGCCACCGCGTTGCTGATGGCGTCCTGGCTGGAGTTGCGGCCGGTGCGGAAGATGTACTTGTTCCACTTGTCGCCGGTGATCGAGTCGGCCACCGCGGGCTCCACCAGCAGCACCTTCTTGTACTCCTCGGCCACCGGCAGCATCGCCAGCGCCACGCCCGACGACGTGGGACCGACGGCGATGTCGGCCTTGTCGTCGCCATAGGCCTGCGCCAGCAGGTTCTTGCCGAGATCGGGCTTGCCCTGGTCGTCTTTCTCCAGCACCACCAGCTTCTTGCCGGCCACGGTCATCGTGCCGCCGGTGGCGTACTCCAGACCCATCATGAAACCTGTGGCCGTCTGCTTGCCGTAGGCCTCGAGCGGACCGGTCTTGCTGTAGATGTGGGCGATGCGAACTTCCTTGCCCTGCGCCTGCGCGGCCAGCGGCAGCGCGCAGGCAGCGGCCAGCGCAGCCACGGCAAACGCGCTGCGGCGGGTGAATTGAACGGGTGTCGACATGCGGTCTCCTGCCTGTGCTTATGAAACAAACCCTCGTGCGTGCACCGCGTGGCGCAACGCCGCCGAGCCAGCAGTCCGCAAGCACCGTGCCGGAACGGCAAAAGCGCGGGGAAACACCGAGACGCACCAGGGAAGAGCGCGGGCATCGGCCCACGCCCGCGAACGCCTCGGCGCGGGTCGTGACCAGTTGTCGGACAACTTCGGGTGAGTCCCTGGCTGGAAATCGGTCACTGCGGTCTATCGTGCCGATCGGTTCGGGTCGTCTGAACGAACCCGCCACACGAAGGAGACAAGCCCATGAAGCGCAGAACCCTGCTGCAGTCGATCGCTGCAGCGCCGATCGTCTCGGCGCCGTTCGTGCACACCGCGCACGCGCAGGCGATCACGCTGCACGGCGCCGTGCAGTTCAACGACGACCACGCGTTCAACAAGGCGCTGCTGCGCTTCGAGGAGCTGGTCAAGAAGTACTACGGCAAGCCGATCACGTTCGTGCTCCACCGCAACAGCGAACTCGGGCTGGAGAAGCAGTACTTCGAGTACATGGCGCAGGGCAAGGCGGTCGACTACGGCATCGTGTCGCCGGCGCACATGAGCACCTTCTCCAAGGCGGCGCCGTTCATCGACGCGCCGTTCCTGTTCCGCGACCTCGCGCACTGGAACAAGGTACTCGACGCCGACCTGCTCAAGCCGGTGGCCGACGAGGTCAACAAGAACGCCGAGGTGATGCTGATCGGCTATGCCGGCGGCGGCACGCGCAACATCTTCGTCAACAAGCCGGTGCGCAACCTGGCCGAGATGAAGGGCCTGAAAGTGCGTGTGCAGGGCGCGCCGATCTGGAGCAAGACCTTCGCCGCCATCGGCATGAGCCCGACGGTGATCGCCTACAACGAGGTCTACAACGCGATCCAGAACAACGTGATCGCCGCCGGCGAGAATGAGGCCGCCGGCGTCGAAGCGATGAAGTTCTACGAAGTGGCGCCGCACCTGTCGATGACGCAGCATGCGATCACGATCCGCCCGATCTGCTTCTCGACCAAGACTTTCGCCAAGCTGCCCAAGGATCTGCAGGACGCGATCGTCAAGGCCGGCAAGGAGGCGGGCGCGCACGGGCGCCAGATCGAGAGCTCAGAGGACACCGCCAAGCTCGACAAGCTCGAGAAGGACGGCAAGCTCAAGCGCGTGCCGTTCACCGATCGCGAGCCGATGAAGAAGCTGGCCGATCCGGTGATGGCGGCGTACGCCAAGGAGATCGGCGCCGATGCGATCTACGACAAGATCAACGCGATGAAATGACCCACCCCCGATGCGGCCTGGCGGCCGCCTCCCCCTCGAGGGGGCAACGCCGGCGGACCGGCAAAGCCGGATCCGCGGCGTTCACTGGGGGAGGCGCCACTGGAGTGGCGCCGCTTCCCTGCTGACGGCAGGCCGTCGAGACAAGCTGGCATCCCTCGTCTCCGTCGAATGCATCTCTACAAGCGCTTGACGGCTGCCTACAGCCGGCTGTTGTCGTGGCTGCTGGTGGCCTCGGTGGCGATCATCATCGTGCCGGTGTCACTGCAGATCTTCTCGCGCTACACCGAGCTGATTCCCAGCTACATCTGGACCGAGGAGATGGCGCGCTTTCTCTTCGTCTGGATGGTGATGATCGGCGCCATGGTCGGCGTGCGCGATGCCACGCACTTCGAGGTCGACGTGTGGCCGCGGCTCGGCCCGCGCGCCAACGCGGCGGTGCGCATCGTTTCCGGTCTCGGCATCCTGGCCTTCGCGCTGGTGTTTGTGTGGGGCGGCTATTTGTTCACCGCCTTTGCGTGGAAGCGCCTGTCCGAGCTGGCCGAACTGCCGCTGTGGATGATCCACGTGGCCTGGCCGGTCACCGGCCTCACGTGGCTGGTGTTCCAGGGCGAGCACATGGCAGAAGCGCTGCGCGTGCTGCTCGGGCGCGGCAGCGCGGCCGGATCGGAGCAGTCCGCATGACCGGCGGCGCGCTCAGCCCCGGCATGGCGGCGCTGATCCTGTTCGGCATCTTCTTCGCGCTGATGCTGCTTCGGGTGCCGGTGGCCTTCGCGCTCGGGCTGGCCTGCGTGCCGATGTATCTCATCGAACCGCGCCTGGACGCACAGGGCCTGGTGCAGGAGACCTTCAACGCGTTCAACTCGTTCATCCTGCTGGCGGTGCCGTTCTTCCTGCTCACCGCCAACCTGATGAATGTGGGCGGCATCACCGACCGGCTGGTGCGCTTCTCGCGGTCGCTGGTGGGGCACTTTCCCGGCGGGCTGGCGCAGGTGAACGTCGTGCTGTCGATCTTCTTCGCCGGCGTGTCCGGCTCGTCCACCGCCGACGCGGCGAGCCAGAGCAAGATCTTCATCGAGGCGCAGACCAAGGAAGGCTACGACCTCAGCTTCTCGGTGGCCGTCACCGCGGTGTCGGCGGTGATGGCGGCGATCATCCCGCCATCGATCATGATGATCGTGTGGGGCGGCGTGCTCACGGTGAGCATCGGCGCGCTGATGCTGGCCGGCATCATTCCCGGGCTGCTGATCGGTCTGGCGCAGATGGCCACCGTGCACGGTTATGCCAGGCGGCGCGGCTATCCCACCTATCCCCGCGCCACGCTGCGCGAGGTGTTTTCCTCGGCGCTGGTGTCGATCCCCGCGCTGATGACGCCGTTCATCATCGTCGGCGGCAAGGTGTTCGGCTGGTTCACCGCCACCGAGTCGGCGGCGATCGCGGTGCTGTATGCCGGCGCGCTGACCCTGTTCATCTACCGCGAAATGGGCCTGAAGGGCCTGCACCGCGCGCTGCTCGACACCGGCAAGCTGGCCGGCGTGACACTCTTCTGCGTCGGCACCGCGAGCGCGTTCGGCTGGCTGCTGGCGTACTACCAGATCCCCAAGGCGCTGCTGGCCGGCGTGACCAGCTGGGACATGGGACCGACCACCACCGGATTCTTCATCGCCGGCGTGTTCCTGGTGGTGGGCTGCTTCCTCGACGCGATACCCGCGATCATCATCGTCGGCACCATCCTGCAGCCGCTGGCGCAAAGCGTCGGCATGGACCCGGTGCACTTTGCGATCGTCGGCATCGTGGCGCTGGCGTTCGGGCTCGTCACGCCGCCGTACGGCTTGTGCCTGATGGTGGCCTGCGCGGTGGCCCGGATCCGCCTGATCGACGCCCTGAAGGACACGCTGATCTTCCTGGCGCCGATGTTGCTCGTCCTGGCGGCGATCATCATGTGGCCCAACATCCCACTGTTCCTGCCTCGGCTGTTCCCGCCCGGCACACTCTGACGCTTCGTTCCCGTCTCACTGCTCGAAGGAGTTGCACACATGGAGACCATCGGCTTCATCGGCGCATCGGGCCTCATGGGCCACGGCATGGCCAAGAACCTCAAGGCCAAGGGCCACCCGCTGGCGATCACCGCGTTTCGCAAGCGCGAGCGCGTGGCCGATCTGCTGGCCGCGGGCGCGAAAGAGCTGCCCGATCCGGCCGCGATGGCGCGCGAGTGCGGCGTGGTGTTCCTGTGCGTCACCGGCTCGCCTCAGGTCGAAGAGGTGGTCGCAGGCCCCAACGGGCTGCTGGCCGGGGCCCGCAAGGGCCTGGTCATCGTCGACACCTCGACCAGCGAGCCCGACTCCACCACCCGCATGCGCGAACTCTGTGCCGCCAAAGGCGTCAGCTTCATCGACGCACCGCTGGCGCGCACGCCGGTGGAGGCCGAGGCCGGCAAGCTCAACGTGATGGTGGGCGCGAGCGCGGAAGACTTTGCGCGCATCGAGCCGCTGTTGAAATGCTTCGCCGAGAACATCTTCCACGTCGGCGGGCCCGGCGCGGGGCACATCATCAAGCTGCTGAACAACTTCATCGCACAGGCGCAGTGCAACGCGATCGCCGAGGCTTTCGCCGTCGGCCAGCGCGCCGGCGTCGATCTGAAGAAGCTGGTGGCGCTGGTGTCGGCAGGCCTGGTGAACTCCGGCCTGTTCCAGGTCATGAGCAAGACGCTCGACGGCACGCTCGACGGCATGAAGTTCGAGCTCAACAATGCGCGCAAGGACGTGCGCTACTACACCCACATGGCCGAGAGCCTCGGCGTGCCCACGGTGATGGGCGAGGCCACGCACCAGTCGCTCACGCTGGCCTGTGCGCTGGGCTTCGGCAACAAGCTCGTGCCGTCGCTGGTGGAGGCTCAGGAGAAGCTGGCCAACGTGAAGATCGTGCCGCGTTGAGGGGCTGACTTCAGCTCGGCATGGCTCGAGCGGTGCTGCCGCGACGGCACTGCCGTGCTCACGAGCCGCTGTCCTCGGCGGCGCCGAGCTTCTCGTACAACGTGGCGCGCGAGATACCCAGCAGCTTGGCCGCGGCGAGCTTGTTGCCGCCGGTGGCCGCCAGCGCCTCGCGGATCGCGCGCATCTCGAGCTCGGCGATCGCCTGCGGCAGCGGCTTGAATGGCGCGGGCGCCTCGGGTCCCGGCACGGCCGCCTCGTGGTGGACGGCTGACGACACCGCACTCGCCGTGGGCGCCGCGGCGGCCGGCGCGATCTGCAGGTGCCGCGCCGTGAGCACCAGATCGTCGGTCATCAGTGCGGCCTGCTCCAGCACGTTGCGCAGCTCGCGGATGTTGCCGGGCCAGCTGTGCTGCGCCAGCCGCTCGAGCGCGTCGCTGGCCAGCGCCTTGTGCGGCAGGCCGCTGCGCCGCGCGATGTCGTCGAGCAGCGCATCGGCCAGCGGCTCCAGGTCTTCGAGGCGATCGATCAGCCGCGGCAGGCGGATCGGCAGCACGTGCAGCCGGTAGTACAGATCGGCGCGGAACGTGCCTTGCGCCACCATCGATGACAGATCACGGCTGGTGGCCGCGATCACGCGCACGTTGATCTTGTGCAGCTGGTTGCTGCCCAGCGGCTCGACCTCCTGCTCCTGCAGCACGCGCAGCAGCTTGGCCTGCAGCGGCAGCGGCATGTCGCCGATCTCGTCGAGAAAGATCGTGCCGGTGTCGGCGAGCTTGAACTTGCCTTCGCGGCCCTTGCGTTCGGCACCGGTGTAGGCGCCGGGAGCGACGCCGAAGAACTCGGCCTCGAGCAAGGTCTCGGGCACCGCCGCGATGTTCACCGTGACGAACGGTGCCGCCGCCCGCGCCGACGCCACATGGATGGCGTGCGCCAGCAGCTCCTTGCCGGTGCCGGTGTCGCCCAGCAGCAGCACGGTCGAGTCGGTGCCGGCCACGCGGCGCGCCTGTCGCTTGACGTCGAGCGCCGGCGCGCTGGCGCCGATGAAGCTGGCAATCGTGTACTTCGGGCGCCGCTGCGCGGCCAGCTGGCGCTGCGCGTCTTCCAGCTCGCGCTGCAGGCGCGAGAACTTGACCATCAGCGGCTGCATCGTCGACTCCGGGTGATCCATCAGCACCAGACCCACGGCGCCGATCACCACGCCGGCTTCATCCCGCAGCGGCAGCCGGCTGACGAGAAAGGTGCCGGCCTTGTTGGTCAGCAGGTCCACCAGGATCGTGCGGCCGGTCTCGATCACCTGCGGAATCAGCGTGTTGGGCACCACCTCTTCGACCCGCTTGCCGACGAAGTCAGTGTCGCGCTGAAAGCCGAGTGCCGGCAGGAAGCGCTTGTAGCCCTCGCTGATCCACACGATGCGATGCTCGCGGTCGACCACCATCATGCCCATCGCGGTCTGCGCGAACAGGTCGAACATCGACCGCGCGGCGAGCTTGAGCACACCGTCGGCGCTTTGCGGCAAGGAAGGCTTGCCCACTGCCATCGGGTCACCCCATCAGCTTGGCCGGCAGCCAGGTCGCGATCTCGGGAAACACGCACAGGATCACGATCGACAGCACCATGCACATCATGAAGGGGAATGCGCCCTTCAGGATGGTGGGCAGGCTGATATCGGGCGTGATGCCGTTGATCACGAACAGGTTCAGCCCAACCGGCGGGGTGATCAGGCCGAGCTCCATGTTGATGGTCAGCACCACGCCGAACCAGATCGGGTCGAAGCCAGCGGCGGTGATCACCGGCAGCAGGATCGGCGTGGTCATCAGGATGATCGCCGCCGGCGGCAGGAAGCAGCCGGCCACGAGCAGCAGCAGGTTGATCGCGAACAGCACCACCCATTTGTTGGCGTGCATCTCGCCGATCGAGCCGGCCACCGCCTGCGTGACCTGCAGCGACGACATCATGTAGCCGAACAGGATCGACGCGCCGATGATCAGCATCAGCATGCCCGATTCGCGCAGCGCATCGCGCAGGATCGCCCACAGCTGGGCAGGCCGCCACACCCGGTACAGCACCATCACCATGGCCAGGCACAGCGCCGCGCCGATGCCTGCGGCCTCCGACGGCGTGGCGATGCCGCCGTACAGCGCGTAGACCACGCCGACGATCACCGCGACGAACGGCAGCAGCCGCGGCATCAGCTCGAGCTTCTCGCGCAGCGAGTAGATGCGACCGGCGTCCACCAGCCGGGTGCCGCGCTTCCAACTCAGGAACAGCGCCCACAGCATGAACAGCCCCGTCAGCATCAGACCGGGCAGGATGCCGGCGATGAACAGGCGGCCGATCGACGTCTCCGACGCAATGCCGTACAGGATCATCGTGATGCTCGGCGGGATCAGGATGCCCAGCGTGCCGCCGGCGGCGATCGCGCCGGTGGCGAGGTCGGCGTCGTAGCCGCGTCTGCGCATCTCGGGGATGCCCATCTTGCCGATCGCCGCGCACGTGGCCGGCGACGAGCCCGTGAGGGCCGAGAACAGCGCGCAGGCGCCGATGTTGGAGATCACCAGCGAGCCCGGCACGCGGTGCAGCCAGCGCGCCAGCGCCTCGTAGAGGTCGCTGCCGGCACGCGACGACGCCACCGCCGCGCCCATGATGATGAACATGGGCAGCGAGACCAGCGTGAAGTCGTTCAGGCCGGCGAACACCGTCTCGGGCACGAAGTGCACGCTGCTCCAGCCGTCGAAGGCGAGCATGAACGCCAGCGCCACCGCGCCGAGCCCGAACGCGATCGGCATGCCGGTGGCCAGCACCAGCGTGGTGACGACGAAGATCAATACGCCGATCGCCAGCGGGCTCACCGGGCGAGCCTCCGCGCCGGGCGCCGGGCAGCGTTCACTTGGCTCCCGGCGCCGGCGTGGCAAACGGCTGCTCGCGTCCGCTCCACACCATCCAAAGGTCGGCCGCGAACTGCAGGCACAGCAGAGTCAGTCCGGCCGGCACCGCGAGGGTGGCGATCCACAGCCGCGCGCGCCAGATCGACGGCGTGGTATGCCCGGAATGCCAGGCCTCCAGCCACCACGGCAGCGCGGCATAGAGGAACAGTGCGCAGAACACCGCCGCCAGCAGCGTGCCGCCCAGGCTCAGCCAGCGGCGCGCACGCGGCGACACCATCAGCGGCACGACGTCGACGCACACGTGGCCGCGTGTCAGCGCGATATAGGGCGCGCCGAGAAACGTGGCTGCGATCAGCGCGAAGGTGGTGAACTCGGTCTGCCAGATCGACGACTCGCCGAGCACCGCACGCACGAACACCATGTGGCAGATCACCGCCACCGAAAGCAGGATCAGCCCTGCTGCCGCGACCCCGAACGCGCGCGATGTCGCATGCACCGCCGCCACCCAGCGCGGCGCGGCGCCGGCTTCACTTGACACTCAGTGCCTTCTCGATCAGCTCCTTGCCGCCAGGCACCTTCTCGGCGAACTCCTTGTACGAGGTCTTCTGGGCCACCGCACGCCAGGCGTCGGCCTCGGCGTCACTGAGCGAGACCACCTCGACCTTGTTGCTCTTGTAGGTCTCGACCATCTTGTCGTCGAGCTTCTTCGACTCGGCGTTGAAATACGCCTCGGCTTTCTTCGACGCGGCGGTGAGCGCCTTCTTCTGCGCGTCATTGAGCTTGTCCCAGCTCTTCTTGGAGATCAGCACCGGCTCGTACATGAACCACAGCGCGTTGTCGCCGGGCGCCGTGAGGCACTTGAGTTGCTCGTACAGCCGGAACGACACGAAGCTGCCCGACGAGGTGTCGGTGGCCTGCGCCACGCCCTGCTGCAGCGCGTTGTAGACCTCGTTGGAAGGGATCGAGACGATCGATGCGCCGGCGCCGGCCCACATCTGCGCGAAGGTCGAGCCGGCCGAGCGCACCTTCAGGCCGGCGGCATCCTCGGGCTTGCGGATGCACTTGTCCTTGGCGCCGAACGCGCCGGCGAGCCAGGCGTCGGCCAGCACATGCACGCCACCCTGCTCGATGATGGCCTTGATGTCCTTCATGAACGGCGAGTTGTTGATGCGCTGCGCGTGCTCGTGGTTGCGCACCAGCCCCGGCATCAGCGTGGCGCCGAACTGCGGATGGAAGCCCGAGGCATAGTCCAGCGGAAACGACGTCATGTCGATCTGCCCGGTCTGCATCGCCTTCCACTGCTCCTGCGCCTTCACCAGGCTCGAGCCCGGGTAGACCTTGATCTCGAGCCCGACCTTGGCGGCCGCGACCTCGCGCGCGATGATCTGCACCATCTCGTCGCGCACGTCACCTTTGCCGCCCGGAAACTGGTGCGACGCCTTCAGCGACACGTTGTCGGCCAGCGCCGCACCCCAGGGCGCGGCGGCGGCCAGCAAGCACGAAGCAAGTCGGATCCATCGGCGGTGAGTCACGGCAGTCTCCTGGTGTGATAGCGGCGCCCGTGGCGGGCGCGACGTGGCGGCGGTGCGCCGTGCCGGCGTGTCGCACACGCGCGAAGCGGCATCGGTGATCTGTGTCCAACTCTAGCGATGACGCAGCGGCGTCGGACCCCGGAAAACCCCAGTCTTGCGATTATGTAATTACGAGATTACAGTGACCCGGAGATACCATGGTCGATCCGATCCCCCTGCACGGTACGTCGATGCACGACGGCGTCGCGGCCCGGCTGCGCGCGATGGTGTTCGAGCGTGAGCTCAAGCCCGGCGACCACATCGACGAGAAGGCGCTCGCCGCGCGCTGGCAGATCAGCCGCACGCCGCTGCGCGAGGCGCTGAAGGTGCTGGCTGCCGAGGGCCTGGTGGAGCTGGTGCCGCGGCGCGGCTGCCGGGTGATCGAGATGACCGATGCCGACGCCGAGGCGCTGCTGCCGGTGATGGCGCTGCTCGAGGGCCGCTGCGCCTACGAGGCCGTGCGCAAGGCCGGCGATGACGATATCGCCGAGCTGCGGCGCCTGCACGAGCAGCTCGAGCGCCAGGCCGGCACACGCCACGTCGACGGCTACTACGCCGCCAATCACGCGTTCCACAGCCGCGTGCAGGCGCTGGCCGACAACCGCTGGCTCGACCGCGTGACCGGCGACCTTCGCAAGTTCGTGCGCCTGTGGCGCGGCCGGCAGCTGGCGCTGCCCGGGCGCATCGACGCGTCGATCAACGAGCACCGCGTCCTGATCGACGCCATCGAGCAGCGCGACGCCGTGCGCGCCGAACGCGCGATGCACGATCACCTGATGGCGCAGCTGGCCGCATTGAAGGCACTGCAGAAGCTCGAGTCGAAGCGCTTGACGCGACCGCGCAAGGCGGGACGGCGTGCTGGATGAACTGAAGGCCAGGGCGCGGGTGATGCGCCACGACCATGCGCTGCGCGGCCTGCTGTCCGAGTGCCGGCGCCTGCTCAGCGAACGCGGCGAGGCCAACGGCCCGGCAATCGCGTCGCAGATCGTCGAACGCATCGACGGGCTGGCCGACGAGCGGCGCGCGCGCTTCTTCGATCACCTGGCGCGCGACTTCAGCCCCGACCCCAAGGCGGTGCTGGCCAGCGCGCAGGCCTATGCGATCAAGCCCGACGCCGAGCGGCTCATGCGGCTGACGCAGGTCACCGAGCCGCCACGGCAGGAGCTGTTCCGGCGCCTCAACCGTGCGCCCGGCGGCACGGCGGCCATCGTGCGCATGCGCCGCGCGCTGCTCGAGCGCCTGCCGCGGCAGCCACAGCTGCAGGCGGTGGAGGCCGATCTGCTGCACCTGCTGTCGAGCTGGTTCAACGCCGGCTTTCTGCAGATGCGCCGCGTCGACTGGAACTCGCCGGCACAGCTGCTCGAGCAGATCATCCGCCACGAGGCGGTGCACGAGATCGACGGCTGGGACGACCTGCGCCGCCGCCTGCAGCCCGACCGGCGCTGCTTCGGATTCTTTCATCCGCAACTGCCCGACGAGCCGCTGATCTTCGTGGAGGTGGCGCTGCTGCCCGAGATGGCCGGTGCGATCGCGCCACTGATCGACAAGAAGTCGACGCCCGCGGCCAGCGACACGTTCAAGGTGGCGGTGTTCTATTCGATCAGCAACTGCCAGCCCGGGCTGCGCAACGTGTCGCTCGGCAACTTCCTGATCAAGCGCGTGGCCGACGAGCTCAAGCGCGAGCTGCCGCAGCTCAGGACCTTCTGCACGCTCTCGCCGATTCCCACGCTGCTGCCGTGGCTGGCCAAGGTCAAGACCTTCGATGACCTGCCCGGCATCAAGCCCCAACAGGCCGAGCATGCGGCACACGCGCTGGCCCAATTGCGCAAGGCCTGTGGAGAAGACCTCGCCGCGCTGTCGCAGCTCCATGCGTTGCATGCGCTGCCCACCGCGGCGCACCAGGCGCTGTGGCGGCTGGCCGCGACCTACTTGGTGTTCGTGTCGCCCACGCCGCGCGGCGACCCGGTGGCACGCTTCCACCTCGACAACGGGGCCCGGCTCGAGCGGCTCAACGCCAACGCCAACCTGTCGTCCAAGGGGCTCAAGCAGTCGGCCGGCCTGATGGTCAACTACCTGTACGACCTGTCGCGCATCGAGACTTGCCACGATCGTTTCGTGCACGGCCGGGTGGTACATTCGCGCGCACTTTCGGCGCTGCTGTAGCCACCTCAAGGCTCGTTCTGCATGCAGCGTCCGCGCTGCCCACATCAGGAGACAACAGTGAGTCGAATTCACCAACCCACGCGGCGCGATGTGTTGCGTGCGGGTGCGGCGGTGGCAGCGCTCGGCGCCGGTGCGGTGCGCGCCCAGGCGTGGCCGACCAAGCCGGTGACGGTGGTAGTGCCCTTCCCGGCGGGCGGCGGCACCGACGCGTTCGCGCGGCCGTTGACCGCTGCGCTCGCCAAGAATCTGGGGCGCCAGGTGATCATCGACAACAAGGGCGGCGCCGGCGGCACGGTGGGCGCATCGATCGCGGCGCGCGCCGCGGCCGACGGCTACACCTTCTTCATGGGCGCGGTGCACCACACGATCGCGCCGTCGATGTACCCCAAACTCGACTATCAGCTGGAGAGCGATTTTGTACCGGTGGGCCTGGTGTCGAGCGTGCCGCAGGTGATCGTGGTGCACCCGCAGCGCGTGCCGGCGGGCAGCCTGAAGGAGTTTCTCGAGCTGGTGCGCAGGAGTCCGGGCAAGTTCAATTACGGCTCGGCCGGCAACGGCACGTCGCACCACCTGGCCGGCGAGCTGTTCAAACTGCAGACCAAGACCTTCATCACGCACATCCCGTACCGCGGCGCCGGCCCGGCGCTGCAGGACCTGATCGCCGGCCAGGTCGACATCATGTTCGACGGCATGGGCTCGTCGGCGGCGCACATCAAGGCCGGCCGCATCAAGGCCCTGGCGGTCGCCGCCGATCGGCGCGCGCCGGGCTTCAACGACCTGCCCACCTGCGTCGAGGCCGGCGGGCCCGATTACAAGGTGTCCACGTGGTACGGCATCTGGGCACCCAAGGCCACGCCGAAGGAGGCGGTCGATCGTTTCCAGGCCGAGATGAAGAAGGCCTTTGCCGCCGACGACATCAAGGCCACCTGGAACGGCATGGGCGCGGAGATTCCCAACCTGTACGGCGACGCCTTCGGCCGGTTCGTCAGCAGCGAGATCAAGCGTTGGGCCGAGGTGGTGAAGGCCTCGGGCGCCAAGCTGGACTGATGCTGGCCGCCACGCTTCCTTCGGTCGCTGCCCCCAGGGCTCCGCAAGAGCCCCGTCGTGGCTCTGGCGCGGTCGGCTTGGGGCGCCCCGGCGCCGACCGGCAGTGCCGGGCGCGACCATGGTGAACGCCGGCATCTTCGCCGCGCTGCGCGACGGCTTCCCGGCCGATCTGGATCGCATCGCGATCGAAACGGCCGACGGCCCCGGCGCGCCGCTGGCCTACACCTGGCGCGACCTCGAACGCGGCACCGCGATGATGGCCAACGTGCTGGCCTCGCTGCACCTGGCCGACGGCTCGCGCATCGCGGTGCAGACCGACAAGAGCGTCGAGGCACTGATGCTGTACCTGGCGGTGCAGCGCGCCGGTTACGTGTACCTGCCGCTGAACAGCGCCTACCAGCAGCACGAGATCGAATACTTCATCCGCGACGCCGAGCCTGCGGTGGTGGTGTGCACGCCGAAGAACTTCACCTGGATCTCTCGGCTGGCGTTCAGCGGCGGCACCAAGAACGTGTTCACGCTCGGCGACGACCGCACCGGCAGCCTGCTGGAGCGCGCCGCGCTGATGAGCGAGCAGCACGCGCCCGCCGTGAAACGCGACGACGACTTGGCGGCGATCCTCTACACCAGCGGCACCACCGGGCGCAGCAAGGGCGCAATGCTGACGCACGGCAATCTGGTGAGCAACGCGCGCGTGCTCAAGGACTACTGGGGTTGGCAGCTCGGCGACGTGCTGATCCACGCGCTGCCGATCTTCCATGTGCACGGCCTGTTCGTGGCCTCGCACGGCGCGCTGCTCAACGGCAGCAAGATGATCTGGTTCTCCCGCTTCGACCCCAAGGCGACGATCGAGCGGTTTGCCGAGGCCACGGTGTTCATGGGCGTGCCGACGCTCTACACGCGTTTGCTGGGCGAAGCCGGTCTGACGCCCGACGCGTGCCGGCACATGCGCGTGTTCATCTCGGGTTCCGCGCCGCTGCAGGTGGAGACCTTCGATGCCTGGAGGGAGCGCACCGGCCACACCATCGTCGAGCGCTACGGCATGAGCGAGACGGTGATGCTCACCAGCAACCCGTACCGCGAGGCCGATGGCGAGCGCCGCCGCGGCACCGTGGGCTTCCCGCTGCCGGGAGTGGGCGTGCGCGTGCGCAACGAACGCGGCGAGCCCTGCCCCGCCGGCGAGATCGGCGGCATCGAGGTCAAGGGACCCAATGTGTTTGCCGGCTATTGGCGCATGCCGGAGAAGACACAGGAGGAGTTCACTGCCGACGGCTGGTTCAAGACCGGCGACGTCGGACTGATCGACGAGCGCGGTTATCTGCGAATCGTCGGCCGCAGCAAGGATCTGGTGATCACCGGCGGCTACAACGTCTACCCGGCCGAGATCGAAGGCCTGATCAACGAGATGGACGGCGTGGCCGAGTCGGCGGTGATCGGCCTGCCGCATCCCGACTTTGGCGAGGGCGTGGTGGCGGTGGTGGTGCCCAAGCCGGGTGCGGCACTCGATGGTGACACGATCGTCGGCTCGTTGAAGCAGCGCATCGCCAACTTCAAGGTGCCCAAGCAGGTGTTCGTCGTCGACGAGTTGCCGCGCAACACGATGGGCAAGGTGCAGAAGAACCTGCTGCGCCAGCAGCACCAGGGTCTGTTTGGCGGCTGATCTGAACGCCTCTTGTGCGCGCTGTGGCAGTGGCTTTCACTGCGGCTCGGGCGATCCGACGCCGTGCGCGTGCACCGGCCTGAAGCTCGACGCGGTGCTGCTCGCCACGCTGCGCCAGCGCTACACCGGTTGCCTGTGCCTGAGCTGCCTGCGCGAGTTGGCCGAAGCGCCCGCGCCACACCCTAGGGATAACGGCCAAGCCGCGCAAGAGTAACCGTCGTTACGATCAGCCGCCGTCCGCCGATCGCTCGCGAGTGAGACCCGAGCCCGACCCCACCGCCGCCGGCGCGGTTGCACGCCGACCGGCGCCGCGCCGCGCCTCGTTCGAAGAGAAAGTGGCCGTGCTGTGCATGGCCGCACTGGTGGCGATCACGTTGCTCAACGTGGTCACGCGCTACCTCACCGACCAATCCTTCGCCTGGACCGAAGAGCTCTCGATCGTGCTGATGGTGGTGATGACCCTGGCCGGAGCCGCGGCCGCGGCCGGACGCGACGGCCACGTGCGCATCGAGGCGATGTACGACAGCGGCAGCCCGCGGCGTCGGCGTGCGCTGCGGCTGTTCTCGGCGGGCGTCACCACGCTGGTGTTCGCGCTGCTCACTGTGCTGTTCGCGCGCATGGTGGCCGACGAATTCCGCTGGGCCGAGACTTCGATGGGCCTGGGCGTGCCGCGCTGGTGGTTCACCGCGGCGGCACCGCTGCTGACCGCGGCCGTGGCGCTGCGTGCGCTGGCGTGGGGCCTGCGCGTGTGGCGTCGCCAACCCGAATGATGGCCCCCACGCTCGCTTCGCTCGCTGCCCTTGCAGGGCGCGTTGGCCGCAAGCGGCCAACCCCTCGCCAGGCGGGAACAGTCCACTGGACTGTTCCCGTCCGGCCCCGCGGGGGCTGCCAGTGGCTTCGGGCGGCCGGACGACACTGGACATGACCGGCGCCGTCCTGTTCATCGTCTTCGTCGCGCTGATGATCGCCGGTGTGCCGATCGCGGTGGCGCTGGGCGCCGGCGGCATGATCGCGATGGCGATGGCGAACCCCGATGCGCCGTGGTGGGGCTTGTTGGCAGCGCCGCAGAACATGCACGCCGGCATCGCCAAGTACCCGCTGCTGGCCTTGCCGATGTTCGTGCTGGTCGGCTCGGTGTTCGACCGCTCGGGCGTCGCGCAGCGCATGGTGCTGTTCGCGCAGGCCTGCGTCGGACGATCACCGGGCATGCTGCCGATGGTGGCGATCCTGGTGGCGATGGTGCTGGGCGGCATCTCCGGCTCGGGCCCCGCCAACGCGGCCGCGGTGGGCGGCGTGATGATCGCGGCGATGGCGCGCGCGGGCTATCCCGCCGCGTTCAGCGCCAGCGTGGTCGGTGCGGCAGCGGCCACCGACATCCTGATTCCGCCGTCGATCGCGTTCGTGGTCTACAGCGTCAACGTGCCGGGTGCCAGCGTCCCGGCGTTGTTCGCCGCCGGCATGGTGCCGGGGCTGCTCGCCGGCCTGGCGCTGATCGTGCCGGCGGTGTGGTTGAGCCGGCGCCATCACTTTGGTCAGCACGAGCGCGACCTGCCACGCCCGGCCTTCTGGCCCTCGCTGGCCGGCGCATCGTGGGGTTTGGCCGCGCCGGTGCTGATCCTGGGCGGCATGCGCGCCGGCTGGTTCACACCCACGGAGGCGGCGGTGGTCGCCGTTGCATACGGGCTTTTCCTGGGCCTGGTAGTGCATCGCACGATTCGTATGGCCGACCTGTGGGGCATCTTCCGCGAGGCGAGCGAGATCTCGGCGGTGATCATGATCGTGATCGCACTGGCCGGCGTGTTCGCATACGTCGTCAACACGCTCGGGCTGGCCGATCCGGTGGTTGCTGCGATCAGGGGCTTGAACCTCGGCTCGACCGGCACGCTGCTGATGCTGTTTGTCGTGATGATGGTGATCGGCATGTTCCTCGACGGCGTGTCGATCTTCCTGATCTTTCTGCCGCTGCTGTACCCGCTGATGATCGCGTTCCAGTGGGACCCGGTGTGGTTTGGCGTGCTGCTGACGATCAACATCGCGCTCGGCCAGTTCACGCCGCCGGTGGCGGTGAACCTGATGGTCGCGTGCCGGCTTGCCAACGTGCGCATGGAGCAGACCGTGCCGTGGGTCGGCTGGCTGGTGGTGTGGTTTGCCGGCGCCGCGCTGGCCGTGCTGTTCGTGCCCGAACTCGCGTTGTGGTTGCCGCGCAGTCTCGGCTATTGAACTGACTAAGATGGCTTCGACCTCAAGGAGACACTCGATGAAACGCCGTGCCCTGATCCAGAGCGCCCTGCTGGCCCCCGCCGCGCTGGGCATCCCGCGCGTCGCATTCGCGCAAGGCAGCTACCGCGCCGAGTACAAGATGTCCACCGTCGTGCCGCCGGCCTTCGCCTGGGGCAAGGGCGGCGAGATCTTCGGCAACCTGGTGCGCGAACGCACGCAAGGGCGCATCAACATCAAGCAGTACCCCGGCGCGTCGCTGGTGCAGGGCCAGCAGGATCGCGAGCTGTCGGCCATGCGCCAGGGCATCATCGACGTGCTGTGCGGCGCCCCGATCAACTGGGCCGGCACGGCGCGCGAGCTTGGCGTGTTCACGCTGCCGTTCCTGTTCCCCGATCACAAGGCCTGGGACGCGGTGACCGGCAACAGCGCGTTCATGGACGAGTACTTCAACCTCGTGCGCAAGGCCGGCGCCGAGCCGCTCGCCGTGGGCGAGACCGGCTACCGGCAGATCAGCAACAGCAAGCGCCCGATCGTCAAGCCCGAAGATCTCAAGGGCATCAAGGTGCGCGTGGTCGGCAGCCCGATGTACGGCGAGATCATGAGCTCGATGGGCGCCAACCCCACGTTCATGAGCTGGGCCGACGCGCAGCCTGCGCTGGCCTCCGGTGCGGTCGACGCGCAGGAGAACCCGCTCGAGGTGTTTCTCGCCGCCAAGATCCACACGCTCGGGCAGAAGTTCGTCACCAAGTGGAACTACTCCAACGACATCCTGCTGTTCGCGATCGCCACGCCGATCTGGCAGAGCTGGAATGCAGCCGACCAGAAGATCGTGCGCGAGTCGGCGATCGACGCCGCCAAGCAGCAGGTGGCGCTGGTGCGCAAGCTGTTCGAAGAGGACGTGCAGCGCGTCAGCGGGCTCGGCGTGCAGGTGCACGTGCCGACGCCGGCCGAGCTCGGCGCGTGGCAGATCGCGACGCGCCGCACCTATGCATCGTGGAAGGCGCAGATCCATGCCGGCCTGATCGGCAAGGCCGAAGAGATCGTCGCCAAGACCCGCAAGGCATGAACCAAACAGGCAAACAACTCGACGAATCGCTGTTCTTCAAGCTGGTGCGCGTGGTCAACCTGACCGCGCGCCCGTTCAACGAAGGCCTCGGCCGGCGCCACGACCTGTCGTTGAACGATTGGCGCGTGATGATGGTGCTCGGCAGCCATCCGGGCACGACGGCTTCCGACGTGTGCCAGCGCACCGGAATGGACAAGATGAGCGTCAGCCGCGCGATCGCCGCGCTGGCGCGCAAGCGCCGGGTGACGCGCAAGCCCGACCCGGCCGACGGCCGGCGCACGCTCCTGTGGCTGAGCGCCACGGGCCAGCGACTGTTCGACGAGCTGTCGGTCAGCGCGCGCTTGCGCGAGCGCCAGGTGTTCGGCGGCGTCGGTGCTCAGGAGCAGGCGCGCCTGGGCCGGACGCTCGACCGCCTGATCGACGCGCTGCGCGCGGCCGACGCCGCCGCAGCGGGCGAAAGCTAAAAGCCGAACAGGTTGCCGTCGATGCCGGCGGGCCAGGCCTCGCGGCCTTCGGCCCACGCCAGCGCGCTGGCGCCGAACGGTGCACGCAACGCGAAGGATGCGCCCGGCTCGATCACCACGAAGCAGTTGGCGTGCGCGCGCTGGCCGTTGACCAGCAGTTCGCCGCCGCGCACCCACAGCTCGATCCAGTCGGTGGCGCGCGCGGCCGGCAGGTCGGACGTTGGCCGCCATCGCAGCTGCACCAGGCGCCGCGTGGTGCCGGTGCCGGCGTAGTCGAACACCATCTGGCGCGTCACGCCGGGCACTCCGGTGGGCTGCGGCGGCACGGCGTCGACCGACACGTTGACCTCGGGTGCCACGTCGGGGTCGGGGTTCACGAACGCCTGCACCCGCGAGCCGGCGTGCACGCCGCTGGGCTCGCCATCGGCCGGCGGGTACAGCACCGGGCCCTCGAGGCGCGACACCAGCACGGTGGACTGATAGCTCACCGCATCGTGCGTCGAGCCCCGCACGTTGATGCCCACCTGGTGCAGCGTCAGCGCGCCGTGATAGTCGGTGAGCCCACCGTCGACCACAAAGCTGGTGGCCACGCCGGTGTGCTGGTGCACCGCACTGCGCACGAACGGCGCGAAGGACACCAGGCCGAGGAACTCGCTGCGCTCGTCGTCGTTGCGCACCGCCTTGAGCTTCAGCCCGGGATGGGCGGTGGCCTGCCACGGCAGCTCGGCGGCGTCGAACACGTGCACGCGGGCGGTGCGGGCGCGCTGGTAGATGGGCTGGATCCGGGGCTGGGTCATGCGTGCGACGGCGTCAAGGTAACAAACGATACCATCGCGCCAGCCCGCAGGCCCGGGCCAGGATTTGACGGCGCGCCGGCGCGGCCGCCCGCCCAGGGCGATCGTCCCAGTCCTTGGGCGGGTCGGCCGTCAGGGGCCCTTGAAGTCGCCGCCCCAGGCGATCGACCAGCGCGTGGCGTCGACGTACTTGCGGTAGGCGCCGTTCACGTCGGCCAGGGTCAGCCGCTCGAGCGCCGCGTCGACGCGCTGCGACAGCGCGAACGTGCGCTTCAGATGCAGGTTCTGGGCCAGTTGCCCGGCCACGGCTGCGTCCTGCGCGCGTTGCAGGCGGCGCTGGCCGAGCAGGCCGACCCGGTTCTGCTCCAGCTCGGCCTGCGTGAAGCCGCCGTCGCGCGTGCTCGCCATCACCTCCTGCAGCGCCGCTTCCACCTGCGCGCGATTTTGCGGCGCAAAGATCGCCGACACCGTCCACAGCGAGTTCGGCGCCTGGTCGTTCCAGAGGATCACCGAGCGCACGTCGTAGCTGAGGCCGCCGCGCTCGCGCACGCGCAGCCACAGCCGCGACGCGGTGCCCAGGCCGAACATGCGGTTGGCCAGCAGCAACGCCGGGTAGTCGGCGTGCTCGTCGGAGATCGGCAGCTGCAGTGCGGTGCGCAGGTTGGCGTTCTGCTTGTCCGGCGTGAGCAGCACGAAGCGCTCGGGCTTCGGTGCCAGCACCGGCTCGGGCACGCGTGCATAGGGCACCGCGCCGGCGCTCGGCTGACGCCAGTTGCCGAACGCCGACTCCAGGGCGCGCCGCACCGCGGCTGCATCCATGTCACCGACGGCCGCGAACTCGGACACCGCGGCGCTGTAGAAGCGCGCGTGGAAGTGGCGCAGCCGCTCCACGTCCACCGCGTTGACATCCTGCACCATCTCTTCGAACGTGCTGGCGTAGCGCAGGTGGCCGCGCGGGTACGGATTGCCGTGGCGCCGCAGCGCGTTGGTGATCACGCCGTCGGGCTCCTTGCGCTGCGTCTCAATGCGGGCCAGCCATTGGCGGCGCGTTTCTTCCAGTGCCGGCGCCGGGAACGCCGGCTCTCGCATCAGGCGCCCCACGAGTTGGATCAGCGACGGAAGATGCTCACGCGTGGTGGTCAGCGCGGCGGTCAGCGTCTGCTCGTGTGCGCCAAACACCACCTGCGCGCGCAAGCGGTCGAACTCGTCGCTGATCTGCTGTCGCGTCAGGCCGGCGCCGCCCTTGTCGAGCAGGCTGCCGACGAACGACGCCACCGTTTCCTCGCCCATCAGGCTCTTCTCGTCGCCGTAGTGCAGCCGCAAGCTCGCCTGCACCACACGGCCGCGCGTGCCCTTGGGGATCAGGCCCACGCGCATGCCGCTGGCCAGCGTGAAGGTCTGCGTGCGCGCATCCAGGTTGGCCGGCGTGGCGTCGAACGCCTCGGCCTGCGCGGCTGCCGGATCGCCCTTGTAGTCCTTGACCAGCGCCGCCACATCGGTGCGTGCCGGCGCAGGGGCACGCTGCGGCTTGTCGGTGGGCAGGTACAGGCCCACCGTGCGGTTGGCTCGAAGCAGCCGTTCGTTGGCGACACGCTGCACGTCGGCCAGGGTCAGCTTGCGCACCTGGTCGCGCTGCAGGAAGTACAGCCGCCAGTCGCCGCGCGCGATCGCGTTGGAGATCTGCACGCCCACACTTTCGGGGTCGGTGAAGCCGAGCTCCCAGTTCTTCAGCCACGCGGCGCGCGCACGCTCGAGCTCCTCGGCGGTGATCGGCTCGTCGTGCACGGCGTCCAGCACGCCCAGCAGCGCGGCGCGCGCCTTGTCCACGTCCTGCCCCGGAGCCAGTTGCAGGCCGAGGAACATCGGCGCCGGCTCGGCCAGCGACCAGGCAAAGCCGAAGCTCGACGCCGCGAGCTGCGGCTCGACCAGCCGCTTGTGCAGCCGCCCGGCCGGCGCGTCGCCGAGGATCGATGCCAGCAGATCGGCGGCGGCGAAATCGGGGTGCGAACCCGCGCCCATGTGGTGCGCCACGTACAGCAGCGGCGCGCCACCGACGCGCCGCAGCGTGACGCTGCGCTCGCCGTCCTGCGCCGGATCGAGCGTATAGGTGGGCTGCAGCGTGCGCGCCGGCTTCGGGATCGGCCCGAACGCCTCGGCGATCCATGCCAGCGTCCGCGCCGGATCGAAGCGGCCGGCGACGATCAGCGTGGCGTTGTCGGGCTGGTAGTAGGTGCGGTAGAAACCCTGCAGCCGCTCGATGCTGACGTTCTCCACGTCGGCGCGCGCACCGATGGTGGCCTTGCCGTAGTTGTGCCACCAGTACATCGACGCCATGATCTGCTGGATCAGCACGCGGCTCGGGTTGTTCTCGCCACGCTCCATCTCGTTGCGCACCACCGTCATCTCGGTGTCGAGGTCCTTGCGCGCGATGAAGCTGTTGACCATGGCGTCGGCCTGCCAGCCGAGGTACCAGCGCAGCGTGTCGTCGTTGGCCGAAAAGCTGGCGAAGTAGTTGGTGCGGTCGTATGACGTGGTGCCGTTGGCGCGCAGGCCGCGCCTGGAGAACTCGCCCCACACCTCGGGATGTCTGGGCGTGCCTTTGAAGAGCAGATGCTCCAGCAGGTGCGCCATGCCCGACTCGCCGTAGTTCTCCATGCGCGAGCCCACGTGGTAGGTGACGTTGACGGTCGTCGTGGGCTTGGAGCCGTCGGGCACCAGCAGCACCTGCAGGCCGTTGGCCAGCCGGTATTCGTGGATGCCCTCGACGCTGGCGCCGCGCGTGACCCCGGCCGGCAAGGCCGCGCCCGGCTGCGCCCATGCAGCGTTGAAAAACAATGCAAGTGCGAACACCAGGTGGCGCATGAGGATCCCCGACAAACCCGTGCAGCGCAGTGTAGGCCGCACGGCGCACGGCTGCCGCGCACCTTCACGCGTGGATCAAGCGGCCTCCCGCGAACGACCAGTTCTCCCAGGTGGTCTCCTTGAAGGCCACCATCACGTTCTCGGGGTCGACACTGGCTTCGCCGAGCGCGGCCACCAGATCGTGCAGCAGCTTCTTCTTCACCTTGACGCTGCGTCCGGCCGACCACAGGATCTCGACCAGCACGAAGTCGTCGGTGCGTGCCGTCTCCACGTCGGGGTACTTGGCGTCGAAGCGGAAATGTTGCGCATCGAGTTCGATCACGCGCTGGAAACGATCGGCCGGCGGCACGCCCGAGGCGACGAGCGCGCCATGCACGGCATCGAGCACGGCCGACTTGAGCGCCGGCGCGCGGCCGCTGCGCAGCGTGAGGGTGACCAGGGGCATGGCATCTCCTTGCAGAACGCGGTATCAGGTTGTGCGCCATGTTGGACGAGCGGCGTCCGACGCACCATTGGCCTGAAAGACAATGGTCGATAGAATCGGGCCATGGCCGCCGCCAGGATACCGCGCCGCTCCGAGCCCGTGCCGCGGTCGATCGCGGTGGTGGCTTTCCATGGCGTCAGCCCGTTCCAGGTGTCGGTCCCCTGTCTGGTGTTCGGCTCCGATCTGCGCGAGCTCGGCGTGCCGCGCTTTCACTTGCGCGTGGTGGCCGCCGAGCCAGCGCCGCTGCGCAGCGCCGCCGGCTTCGCGATCGACACGCCGCATGGCCTGGGCACCCTGCGCCATGCCGACGTGGTGATCGTGCCGAGCTGGCGCCCGCCGTACAGCGACGATCCGCCGGTGCCGCTGCTGCGCGCGCTGCGCGCCGCCCACGCGCGCGGCGCCACCGTGGTGGGCCTGTGCACCGGCGCGTTCCTGCTGGCTGCCGCCGGCCTGCTCGACGGGCGGCGCGCCACCACGCATTGGCACTGGTCACCGGCGTTCGCCGCGCGCTACCCGGCAGTGAACCTCGACCCGTCGGTGCTGTACGTCGACGACGGGCGTGTGGTGACCTCGGCCGGCATCGCCGCCAGCCTCGACTGTTGCCTGCATCTGCTGCGGCGCTGGTGCGGGGCCGAGGTGGCCAACCGCGTGGCGCGCCGGCTCGTGCTGGCGCCGCACCGGCGCGGCGGCCAGGCGCAGTTCATTCAACAACCACTGCCGCCGCCCGATGCCGACACGCGGCTGCACGACCTGCTGCAGTGGCTGCAGGCCCGACTCCACGAGCGCCATGACCTCGACACGCTGGCGCGCCGCGTCGCGATGAGCCGGCGCAGCTTCACGCGGCACTTCCAGCGAGCCACCGGAACCAGCGTCGTGCAGTGGCTCACGCACCAGCGGCTGATGCTCGCCGGGCGCCTGCTCGAGACCACCGATCGTCCGGTGGAATCGATCGCGGTCGACGCCGGATTCGGTTCGGCGCTGTCGCTGCGCCAGCACTTTGCAGCACGCTTCGGCATGCCGCCAATCGCGTATCGGCGCCAGTACCGGCCCGCCGCCTGAACCGACAGCCCCCGCCGTGTCCTGAACCGGCCTGCCGGTTGAGCGCGGTCAAGACCGCGTGAAGACGCTCAACGCGGTGCCCGTGCGCCGCTCCCGCGTGTGCGCGCTTGCTGCACAATCGGCCGCTTTGCGGAGCAGGAGAAGTCGGATGCGCAACAGCCGGCGCAGTTTGCTGGCCTTTGTGTACGGGCTGTTGGTGTCGATCGCGGCGAGCGCCGCGTCGGCCCGGGCGGACGACGGCGGCGTGCCAATCGACGGCGGCGTGCCGATTGACGGCGACACGCAAAGAACGCTGCACTGGGTGCTGCGGCAAGCCGACCATCGTGGCCGGCCGTTCGCCGTGGTCGACAAGAAGCAGGCGCGCATTCACGTCTTCGAGCCCTCAGGGGTGCTGGTGGGCGCATCGTCGGTGCTGATCGGCCTGGCCAACGGCGACCGCGACGCGGTACCCCACCTCGGCGCGCGTCCGGTGGCCACACTGATGCCGCACGAGCGCACCACGCCGGCGGGCCGATTCGAGACCGAACCCGGCCACAATGACAAGGGCGAGGCGATCGTCTGGTTCCAGTACGACGCCGCACTCGCCATCCACCGGCTGCGCCCTGCGCCCGAGCATGAACGGCGCCCTCAGCGCCTGGCTTCTGCGGATCCAGCCCAACGTCGCATCACCTTCGGCTGTGTCGTGGTGCCGGTGGCCTTCTACCGGGAGGTGATCGCCCCCACGCTGGGTGCGCGGCGCGGCGTGGTCTACGTGCTGCCTGAAGAAGGCCCGATCGATGCCGTGCTGCGCGAGCCGCATCCCGCACTGCGCGGCGCGACACAGGCGTCGATCCTCCGCACCGGGAGTTGACGCCGCCCGTGTCCGGTAACGGGCGAAGCCGGCCCGGCAAGCGCTCAACGGCGCGATGGGCATGCGGCGTTGGCCTCGGTTGTTCTGCTGGCCGCGATGCAGCGAAGGTCAGGGCGCAGGCTCAGCAGGATCGGGCCGCCCGCTGACCGCGACCATCACCCATGCGTCTGCCTGCCGCAGGTATACCTCGGTCCACTTGCCGGTAACGGCAAGCGACGCGGCTCCGTGCGGCTGCACGGTCGCCTCGTACGAATAGTGGACAACACCGACCACGTGGTCATACACCTGCACACTGTGGGGAGCGAGTCTGTAGCTTTTCAGCTCGGGTGCGTCGCCGACCACTGAAGCGATCGCAGCGTCCTTGTGATGCGGCTGGTCAGCCGACATGTCCCAGCCGACATACTGCGGGTGGATGGACGTCGCGATGAGCGTACGGTCTCGGCTTTGAGACTGTGCCCACAATTGACAGACTCTGTCCCACAGGTCGCGCTGTTCCTCGGACAGAGCGGCGACGTCCAGGCAGGCTCGCACGGTCACACTCGTCTCGAATGCACCTGGAGCCCAGCGGAGTGCGCCTGCGGACGAAGCACGCTGCAGCCACCCCGGTGCAGCGAAGGCACCGTACCGGCAGCGATCGGCTCCGCGGCGAAGACGCCCAAACCCTGTATGGCGCTGGGCTTCACGGTGACGCGTACGAGAAGCATGGGATGCGGGCCGTGGTTCGTTCAGCGCTTAACGTTGCGAGGAGGACAAGCCCGGCGCTCGCACCAGACCCAGCCACCGGTTGCGCTGCGCGCTCGGCCCGAGCCGGGACCGCGCGGCTTGAGGCAGCGGGCCTATTTGGGTCGGTGAAGCGCACAGAGCTTGTTGCCGTCCGGATCGCGCACATAAGACAGGTGCATCGCGCCCAGCTTGCCCTCACGCAAGCCTGGCGGATCTTCGATGGAAGTTCCACCGTGCGCGACTGCCACGTCGTGGAACTGCCGCACCTGCTCGGGCGAACTGCACTTGAAGCCGATGGTGCCGCCGTTGGCAAACGTGGCCGACGCGCCGTTGATCGGCTCGCTGACGCAGAACGTTCCACCGTCGTGCCGATAGAACAGCCGGACCTGCCCCGTGCTGTTCTTGTTTCTGATCGGCTCTGCTGCCCCAAGCACACCGAGCACGGCGTCATAGAACCGCTTTGAGCGCTCGATGTCGTTCGATCCGACCATCACGTGGCTGAACATCTATCGTCTCCAGGTGTTCTTGTGGCTACAAGAAGGCCTTGCCAGCCACGGCTTGGCCACTTTCAAAGCGAGCATATCAGCGCCGATTGCGGCGATCGCCCGCGCACCGCCCCCTTTCGGGTGCCCACTTCGTTCCATGCTTGCGGGCGATGCGCTGGGGCCATGGCCTGCCTAAATTGCTCGGCATGGCATCCGAGAAGCGCACACCCAAACCCGGTGGCAAATCAACGACCGCTGCGCTCCGAGACCGGCATGTGGCGCCGACGGTGTCAAGCAAAGCGCCGCCGCCATCGAACACGCCGCCTGACAACACCAGCGGTTTCCCACACGCGGAGCCAACGACCCCCGATGCCGAGGATGTGGACGTTGCGACCGGCACCACCCCAACGTCTGGGTCGGCGGACATGGCGCAGCCGTCCGTCGCGCCGTCGGCGACCGTCGGGCATGAACCCGGGTGGCAGGGGACGGCCGATGCCCCGCCACCCAGACTCCTGTCTCGGCTGCGCGAGGCGCTGCGCGTGCGTCACTATTCGATCCGCACCGAGCAGGCCTACGTCGAGTGGGCGCGACGCTTCATCCGCTTTCATGCCTTGCGTCATCCGGCTTCGCTGGGCGCGGCCGAGGTGCAGGCGTTCTTGACACATCTCGCGGTCGATCGCTCGGTGGCATCGCCCACGCAGAACCAGGCCAAGTCGGCGCTGTTGTTCCTCTATCGCGAGGTGCTGGGCGTGCAACTGCCCTGGCTCGACGACATCATCGGTGCCAAGCTGCCGCGGCGGTTGCCGGTGGTGCTCACGCCGTCCGAGGTGCGCGGTCTGCTGGCGCAGCTGAGCGGCGGCGCCATGGGCCTGCTGGGCGCCCTGCTCTACGGCACCGGCATGCGGCTGCTCGAAGCCCTTCGCCTGCGGGTGAAAGACATCGAGTTCGAGCGCCGCGAGATCGTCGTGCGCGACGGCAAGGGCGCCAAGGACCGCGTGACGGTACTGCCGGAAAACCTGGTGCAGCCGCTGCAAGCCCAGCTGTCGCGTGTGCGCGCGCTCCACCTGCGCGACCTCGAGGCCGGGCGCGGCAACGTCCGTTTGCCCGATGCGCTGGAGGTCAAGTACCCCAACGCCGACCGTCAATGGGGCTGGCAGTGGGTGTTTCCCTCCACGGTGCATTCGGTCGACCCGCGGTCCGGCGTCGAGCAGCGCCACCACATGAACGAAACCTCGGTTCAGAAGGCCGTGGCGCTGGCAGCGCGGCGGGCGGGCATTGTCAAGCCATGCTCGCCGCACGTGCTGCGCCATTCGTTCGCCACGCACCTGCTGCAGGCCGGCTACGACATCCGCACGGTCCAAGAGTTGCTCGGCCACGCCGACGTCAAGACGACGATGATCTACACGCACGTTCTCAACCGCGGCGGGCGCGGCGTGCGCAGCCCGCTCGATTCGATGTGAGCCTTCGCCGTTGTCGCCGCCGGCTACCCGCAGGCCCCGATGTATCCGCAGGCGGTGCAGAACTCGCAGCCGTCCTTGTGGATCACGCTGAAGTTGGCGCACTCCGGGCAGCGCCAGCCGGCCATCGGCGCAGCGGCGGTGCCGGCAGCGCCGCGCGACTTGTCGGCCGGCGGCTGCAGGATGCCCATGGCGCTGAGCGGAAAGCCCTGTGCATCGAGCGCGCCCAACATCGCATACCGGTGGATCACCAGCCGCGCGATGTAGGCCACGGTCGAGGGCCACAGCTGCTGACGCCGTTCGCCGGGCACCGGCGCCATGAAGTGGCCCAGCGGCTCGCCCACGTTGAGCAGCTTGCGCAGCTTCATGCCGATCCAGGCCGGGTCCATCACACGCATGTCCAACGACAACAAACGCGCCAGCCCGTCGAGCGCGCGCGGGTAGTTGCCGGAGAAGCCGATCGCACACGGCCGGGTGATGAACCCAGCCCCTTCGGCCGCGGGCAGCTGCACTTCCTTGAGCGTCACGGTGAACGACTCACCGCTGGCGGGGTTGTTCACGTCGACCGCCCACGCCAGCGTGCCCGACGTGGTGGTGCGCGGCTCCTCGCGGCTGAACATGGCGTCGATCACCGGCGTGGCGCCGCCTTCTTGCAGCGCGCCCAGCTGCTCGCAGCGCCAGCGGATCACCGCCGCGGTGGCGGCCACCACACCCGGGAACAGCCGCAGCTCGCCGTGCGGCGGCATCGGCATCTGGAACGCACGCTCCTCGGCCACGGTGGCCAGCGCATCGAGCTTGAGCTTCAACCATGCCGCATCATTGGCGCGCATGTCCATCGACAAGGTCTTGGCCAGCGCGGCCAGGCCGCGCGGCTGCTCCGCACCGTTGACCCACACCTCAAAGGGCAGGTTGCGCGCGAACAGCCCCGACTCCGGTCCCGCCTCGGCCGGCAGCTCACCCACGAAGAGCGAGAACTCGCCGTGCGGGTACCGGATCATGTAGCTCCATGCCGGGTTGCCGCCGGGAAAATCGGGCCGGCTCGGCCAACGCAGCGATGCCAGCACCGGTGCCGGCAATCGCTCCACCCGCAGGCGCTGGTTGGCCGCGCCTTCGCTGGCCACCAGCTGTGGCGTGGCCGCGGCAGCCGCCGCCTGCGGCGTCTCCACGCTCAGCACCGCGCCCATCACCGCGTTGGGCCGGTAGGTGGCCAGGCCCTTCAGCCCGGACTTCCATGCCGTGAAGTACAGGCCCTGGAAGTCCGCGTAGGGGTAGTCGGCCGGCACGTTCACGGTCTTGCTGATCGACGTGTCGATGAACGGCGCCACCGCAGCCACCATGGCCGCGTGATCCTCGGCACTCATCTGCAGCGCGGTGACGAACGCATCGGTTAGCGGCGCGTCGGGGCCCTTCAGGTGGCGGTACAGCCGCCAGGCGTGGTCCTCGACCGCGTACTCCTTGAAGCTGCCGTCGGGCTCGCGCTTGCGCCGCGTGTAGCTCCAGCTGAAGGGCGGCTCGATGCCGTTGCTGGCGTTGTCGGCAAACGCCAGGCTGATCGTGCCGGTGGGCGCGATCGACAGCAGGTGCGAGTTGCGGATGCCCTGCGCGCGGATCTTGTCCTTCAGCTGCTGCGGCAGGCGCGACGCAAAGCTGCCGCGCGACAGGTACAGGTCGGCATTGAAGAGCGCAAACGCGCCGCGCTCGCGCGCCAGGTCGGCCGACGCGTCGTATGCCGCGTCGCGCATCACCTGCGCGATGCGCGCCGCCTCGTCGCGCGCCGCGGGCGTGTCGTAGCGCAGGCCGAGCATTGCCAGCGCATCGCCCAGCCCGGTAAAGCCCAACCCGATGCGCCGCTTGTTGCGCGCCTCTTCGGCCTGCTGCGGCAGCGGCCACACCGTGGCATCGAGCACGTTGTCGAGCATGCGCACGGCGACCTTCACCACCTCGGCGAACGCGTCGTCGCGAAAGCGCGCGCCGGCCTCGAACGGCGCGTCGATGAAGAACGTGAGGTCGATCGAGCCGAGGCAGCAGCAGCCATAGGCAGGAAGCGGTTGCTCGCCGCACGGGTTGGTGGAATCGATGCGCTCGCAGTACCCGAGGTTGTTGTCGGCGTTGATGCGGTCGATGAACAGCACGCCGGGCTCGGCGTGGTCGTAGGTGGACCGCATGATCTGGTCCCACAGCTCACGCGCACGCTGGCGCTTGTAGACCCACTGCCCGTCGTTGCGGCGATAGGCTCCGGCGGCCTTCTGCGCCGCGCCGGGCTCGGCACGGTGCACGAGCTCGATCTCGCCGTCTTCTTCCACCGCGCGCATGAACGCATCGGTCACGCCCACCGAGATGTTGAAGTTGCTGAGGTCACCCGCGTCCTTGGCGTGGATGAAGTCCTCCACGTCGGGATGGTCGATGCGCAGCACGCCCATCTGCGCCCCGCGCCGGCTTCCGGCCGACTCCACCGTCTCGCAGCTGCGGTCGAATACGCGCATGTAGCTCACCGGCCCCGACGCGCTCGATTGCGTGGTGCCGACCCAGGCGCCCTTGGGGCGGATGCGCGAAAAATCGTAGCCCACGCCGCCGCCGCGGCGCATGGTCTCGGCGGCCTCGGTGAGCGCGGTGTAGATGCCGGGGTAGCCCTCCTCGGGCGCGGCGATCGAGTCGCCCACCGGTTGCACGAAGCAGTTGATCAGCGTGGCGCCGAGCGCAGTGCCGGCTGCCGAATCGATGCGACCCGCCGGGATGAAGCCCGCGCGTTGCGCGTCGAAGAAACGCGCCTCCCACTGCGCGCGCAGCGCGGGCGCCTCCACGGAAGCAAGCGCGCGCGCGACGCGGGCGCGCACGTCGTCGACGCTGCGCTCGTCGCCCTTGGCGTACTTCTCCAGCAGCACTTCGTGGCTGATGATCTGTTCGGGCAGCGCCACGGCGGCGCGCTGCGTGGTGGATTCGGACATCGTGGTCTCTGGTTCGCTTGGATGGAAAACGCCCCGCTCGCATGGCGCGACATCGGTCCCTCGGGACCGATGCGCTGAAGCGCCCGCCGGGGCTGTATGAAAAATCAGTATCGCGCGTCGTCCACCGGCAGGCAAGCACCCGCGACGCGTCGGGGTTGATGGGAAGGGGTTGACAGCATGCGCGGTCGCTGCTCGCGGCTGGCACTTGACCTAGAGTGCACTCGAGGTCGTTCAATCAGCCCCGAGAGATCCAGATGACCCCCACACCGTTGCACATCGGCGCGCTGGCGGCGCGCACCGGCCACAGCGTGCACACCATCCGCTGGTACGAGGCCCAGGGCCTGATGCCGGGCGTGGTGCGCGACCGCGGCGGCCGGCGCGTGTATGCCGACGGCCACGTCGGCTGGCTCGAGCTGATGCAGCGGCTGCGCCGCACGGGCATGTCGATCGCCGAGATGCGCCGCTACACGGCACTGGTGCGTCAGGGCAAGGCCACGCTGGCCGAGCGCCAGGCCATGCTGCAGGCGCACCGCGAGCGCGTGCAGCGCACGATCGCCGATTGGCAGCAGGCGCTGGCGCTGCTGGACGGCAAGATTCATTTCTACGGGCAGTGGCAGCGCACGGGCAAACGGCCGCCGCTCGATCCCTCCAACCCCGTGCACTCCAACCCGAGGAACAAGCCCCTATGAGCGCAAGCGACAACAAGCTGGCCCTTCAGAAGGTGTTCGACGCGATGGCCGTCGGCAACACGCGACCGTTCGGCGAGCTGATGGCCGATGACTGCGTCTGGTTCAGCCCCGGCCAATCGGCCTGGTCGGGCACGTGGCGCGGCAAGAAAGCGATGAACGAACAGCTGTTCGCGCCGCTGTACCGGCGCTTCGAAGGCAAGTACACCAACCATGCTGCGCGCTTCATCGCCGAAGGCGACGTGGTGGTGGTTGAGGCGCGTGGCCGCGCCACGCTGAAGACCGGGGGCGAGTACAACAACACCTATTGTTTCGTCTGCGAGTTCAACGCAGCCGGCAAGCTGGTGCAGGTGATCGAGTACATGGACACCGACCTCGCGGTGCGCGTGCTCGGCGCGCCTTCGGGCGCCGCGGCGAGCTGAAGCGGCTACGCAGCCTTGCCGATTGCGCTGCAGCGCGGCTGCGGCCTATAAAGCCGCCTGTGCCTCAACCGTCTGGAGCGCACCATGACCCCGATCTCGCAAACCCAGGTGACCTGCATGCTGCCGGTGAAAGACCTGGCGCGTGCACGCCGCTTCTACGAGCAGCAGCTCGGTCTCGAGGCCGGCGCGGCCAAGCCCGACGGCAAGTTCGTCTACCGTTGCGGCGGCACCGAGATCGCGCTGTTCCCCAAAGCCGAAGGCACCAGCGCGACGCACACCGCGCTCAGCTTCAAGGTGCCCGACATCACCCGCGCCGTCGCCGAGCTCAAGGGCCGCGGCGTGCGTTTTGCCGACTACGACTACCCCGGCCTGAAGACGGTGGAGCATGTGTGCGTGCTGGGCTCGGAAAAGGCCGCGTGGTTCGAGGACCCCGAAGGCAACATCCTGTGCCTGCACGAAGACATCGGCTGAGCCGGCGCGGGGGCTGAGCCCCTTCGGGCGGCCGGGCGGGGCTCACACCTGCACCCCTGGCGCTTCGCGCCTCCCCGCCGAGCGGGGGCTTGAGCCCCTTCGGGCGGCCGGGCGGGGCTCACACCTGCACCCCTGGCGCTTCGCGCCTCCCCGCCGAGCGGGGGCTGAGCCCCTTCGGGCGGCCGGGCGGGGCTCACTGCGCCAGGAATCCGCCGTCCACGGGCAGCACGGCCCCGGTGACCATCGCGGCCGCCGGGCTGGCGAGAAAGAGCACCGCCGAGGCGACCTCCTGCGGCTCGGCCATGCGCTGCAACGGCGTGGCGCTGCGGATGCGCTGCATCAGCTCGGCGCTGCGCGTGAGCGGGTCGATGAACTGCGTGCGGGTCCAGGTGGGCGCCACCGCGTTCACGCGGATGCCGCGCGGCGCCCACTCCACCGCCAGCGCGCGCGTCATGGTCACAAGGCCACCCTTGCTGGCGTGGTACGAGACGTTGGGGTACAGGCCGCCGCCCGAGAGACCCATCATCGACGCCATGTTGACGATGCTGCCGCCGCGCTCCGGCATGTGGCTTGCGGCGGCGCGCGCGCAGACGAACGCGCCGGTCAGGTTGACCGCGACCACCGCGTCCCAGTCCTCCAGCGGCAGCTCGTGCGACGGCTTGCGGATCGAACGGCCGGCATTGTTCACCAGGATGTCGACCCGGCCGTGGATGCGCGCGATGTCGGCGAACACATGCTCGACCGCGGCAGCGTCGCTCACGTCGAGCACCTGCGCTTGGGCCTGCGGCAGGCGCTGGCGCGCGGTGTCGAGCGCTGCCGTGTCGCAATCGAGCAGCACCACGGCGGCGCCGGCCTCGTGCATCAGCTCCGCACACGCGAGCCCGATGCCTTGCGCGCCGCCGGTGATCACCGCCACCTGGCCGTCGACGCGGAACGCGCGCAGGCCGGCGTTGGCGTCGCTCACAGGCTTTCCGACGGATCGAAGTCGAGCTCGACCTTCGCGCCGTTGGGGTCGTGGGTGAACAGCTGCCAGGTGCCGGCGCCCACCTGGCGACGCAGGTCGTACTTGATCTTGCGCTCATCGAAGCGCGCCTTCACCGCCTTCAGGTCGCTGCTGGTGAAGGCCATGTGGTCGATCACGCCGGTGCGCGGACTCGGCATCGCGCGATCCCAGTAGATGTGCAGGATCGCGGCCTTGCCGCCCGGCGGGTACAGCCATGCACCGGGAAAACCGAGATCCGGCCGATGCCCTTCTTCCAGGCCGAGCAGCCCGCAGTAGAAGTCCAGCGTGGCCTTGCGGTCCTCGGCGGTGATCGTGAAGTGGTTCATCGTGTGGATCATCGAAGCTCTCCGGTTCGACGCTCAAGCCACCAGCACCAGCGCGCCGACGCTGCGGCGCGATTCGAGCCGCGCGTGCGCGTCGGCCGCGGCGTGCAGCGTAAAGCGCTCGAGCGGTGGTGCCTTCCAGTCGCGCGCACTCAGCTGCTGCCACAGGCGATCGGTGCGCTCGGTCAACGCGGCGCGCGTGTCCACGTAGTCGAACACCACCGGGCGCGACATCGTCGCCGACTTGTGCAGCAGCAGATCCGGAGCGATCGCATCGAGCGGGCCGCTGGCCTGGCCCAGGCTCACCCAGTGGCCGCGACGTGCGAGCGCGGCCAGGTTCTCGTCGCGCGCCGCCCGGCCGAGACCATCGATGATCAGATCGGCGCCGCCGCAAGTGCGCTGCACCGCGTCGGCAAAGCGGTAGTCGTCGGTGACGATCACGTGCTCGCAGCCGAACTCGCGCGCGACGCGCGCCTTGGCCTCGCTCGACACGGTGCCGATCAGCGACGCACCCAGCCGGCGCGCCATCGCGCACACCATCAGCCCCACGCCACCCGCGGCGGCGTGCACCAGCACGCGCGTGCCGGCGCGCACGCGACCGAGGTCGCGCAGCAGGTAGTCCGCCGTCAGCCCCTTGAGCAGCCAGGCCGCCGCGACGTCGTGTTCGATCGCGGGCGGCAGGCGCACCACCCACGCGGCCGGCACGTTGCGCACGCTCGCGTACGCACCGGGCGCCGGGCCGAGGTAGGCCACGCGGTCGCCGGGCAGGAGGCCGGTCACGCCGTCGCCCACGTCGAGCACCGCGCCGGCGGCTTCCATGCCCGGCGTGCCGCCCGGGCCCATCATCGCGGGGATCCAGCCGCGGCGCAGGTACACGTCGATGAAGTTGACGCCGATCGCGCGCTGCCGGATGCGCACCTCGCCCGGTCCGGGCGCGGCCACCAGGGTGTCTTCGGCTCTCAATTGCGTCGCATCGCCCGGCGTGGCCACCACGATGCGCTGCGCCGGCACGGGCAACGCGCCCGGCATCGCCGCGCCGCCCGGCGCGCGCAGGTCTGCACCTTGCTGCAGATGGCGTCGCAGGTTCGCGAAACCCGCCTCGTACACGTCGCGCGCCACCATCTCGCGCAGCTCGCGTTCCTGCCCGGGCGGCGTCGCGAAGGTCGACTCCCAGTGCCAGAACGTTCGGTCGCCGTCGGTCACCGGCTTCAGCGTCACGGTGGCCACATAATGCTGCAGCGGCACCGTGGCCTCGACGATGCAGTAGGTGCTCTTGTGCTCGCGGTCGTCGAGCGTCAGCAGCTGCTCGCGGATGCGGTTGCCGTCGCGCAGGCTGAAGCTGCGCACGCAGCCGACCTGGCTGGACGCCTCGCCGCCCTCGATGCGACTCGCCTCGACCACGTCGTGCCACTGGTCATGGCTGTTGAAGTCGCGGATCACCGCCCACACGCGCTCGATCGGCGCGTCGATCACGGTGGAGCGGACGACCTTTTGCAGCATCGTGGCTCAGGCCCCGCCCGGCCGCCCGAAGGGGCCTGATCCCCGGCGGGGGGATGCGAGCGCAGCGAGCAAGGGGGCCATTTTTACCTGTAGTGCTGCTTGAGCGCGGTGAAGCCGCCCTGGAACACGCCGTTGCCGATCAGTTCGGTCAGTTCACGCTCGCGGCCTTCATCGCAATCGAACTCCGCGCTCCATTCGGCGAAGCTCTTGTTGCCGTCGGTGATCGGCGTCAGCTTGAGCGTGGCCACGTAGTTGGCCACGCCCATCGGGCTCTCGAGGATCTCGTAGGTGCAGCTGTAGTCGTAGTCGCTCAGCGCCAGCAGCCGCTCGCGGATGGTGCCGCCGTCGCGCGTGTGAAAGTGGCGGATGCAGCCGACCCTGTCGCTCGGCTCGTTGTTCTCGATGCGGCTGTCGGCGATGCCCGGGTGCCACAGCGGCAGCGCGTTGAAGTCGCGGATGCGCCCCCACACCGTGTCGGCGCTGGCGTCGATCACGCTCGAGACGTAGATGCGGATCACCGGCGTGTGCTCCTACGGCTTGGATGGCGGCGATGCCGGCGGCAACGCCGCGGTCGCGCCCGACGCACCGCCGGCCAGGCGCTGGATGTCGCCGGACTCGAGCCCGATCTCGCGCAGCAGCTGGTCGACGATGGGCGCCTGCGCGCGGAAGCGCAGTGCCGAATTGACCACGCTGTCGGCAAAGCCACCGTTGCTGCCGTCACCGTTGCTGCTGCCGCCGGCAAGGCCGTCGACATGCAGGATCTTGATGCCTTCGATGCGCTCCATCGGCCGCACCGCCTCGCGGATGATGGCTTCGGCCTTCTCCACCAGCCGCAGCCGCAGCGCCGAGGCGCGCGCCTCGGGCGTGAGCACGTTCTGCGCCTCGTTCATCAGGCGTGCCGCCTCGGCCTCGATCTCGGCGCGCACCTTGGTGGCCAGCGCCTTGATCTTCTCGGCGTCGGCATCGGCCTGGGCCTGCGCGCGGATCGCCGCGCCGCGGTCGGCGCTGGCCGTCATCTCGGCCTTGGCGGCGGCGGTCAGGCGCAGGCTCTCGCGCTCGGCGGCCTGCGCGGCGGCGATCAGCTCGATCGCCTTGCGGCGCTCGGCCATCTCGACCTCGCGCGCGGTGAACACCTTTTCTTCCGCCGACACGGCCTGCGCGCGTGCCGCTTCGGCCTCGGCCTGCGCCTCGCTCTGTGCCTTGCTCTCGCGCGCCACCGCGATCGCGCGCTGCTGCTCGGCCAGCTCGAGAGCTTGACGGCGCGCCACCTCGGCGGCCTGCACCGCGCGCTCCTTCTGGATGCGCTCCTGCTCGACGCTCAGGTCGCTGCGGATGCGCGCCGCCTCGATGGTCTGCTTGGCGGCGATCTGCGCGCCTTCCGCGTCCTGCTCGCGCTGCGCGCGTTCGGCGGCCAGCTCGGCGCGCTGCCGCGCACGCGCGATCTCCACCTCGCGCTGCTGCGTCAGGCGCGCGTATTCGCTCTCGCGTTCGATGTCGAGCGACATCTTCTCGGCTTCGAGGTTCTTGTTGCGGATGGCGACCAGCGTGTCCTGTTCCACATCGTTGCGCTGCTTCTTGCGGTGCTCGATCTGCTCGGTCAGCCGCGTCAGGCCCTCGGCGTCGAACGCATTGCTCGGGTTGAAGAACTCCATCGCCGTCTGGTCGAGCTGCGTCAGCGAGGCCGACTCGAGTTCCAGGCCGTTCTTGATCAGGTCGCCGGCCACCGCCTCGCGCACGCGCCGCACGTAGGTGCCGCGTTTCTCGTGCAGGTCCTCCATCGTCATCTCGGCGGCCACGGTGCGCAGCGCGTCGACGAACTTGCCCTCGACCAGCTCCTTCAGCTGCTCGGGCTCGAGCGTGCGCTGACCCAGCGTCTGCGCCGCCGCGGCCACGGCGGTGGCCTCGGCCGCGACGCGCACGTAGAACTCGGCGATCACGTCGACGCGCATGCGGTCTTTGGTGATCAGCGCCTTGTCGCGGCCGCGTGCCACCTCGAGCCTGAGCGTGTTCATGTTGACCGGGATCACGTCGTGCACGATCGGCAGCACCAGCGCGCCGCCGTCGAGCACCACCTTCTGGCCGCCCAGGCCTGTGCGCACGAACGCGCGCTCCTTGCTCGAGCGCAGGTAGAGCCAGTGCAACAGCCAGACAACGATCGCGACGACGATCGCGACGACGATCAGGCCGAGGATGAAGGTTCCGAACTGGGCGCCTGTCATGGTGATTTCTCCTCAACGACCTTGCTTGAAGCAAAACGAACGGTTCCCTGGGCACGGCGCAACCAAGCGGCCGCCGCGGATCCGGCTCTGCCGGGCCGCTGGCGGCGCCCCCTCGAGGGGGAGGCGCCGAAGGCGCATCGGGGGTGGGTCATCATCGGGTGATCTGCGTGAAGCGGCGCGTGGTCTCGGTGAGCGCCGCCTCGGTGGGCAGGCGTTCCATCGAGCTGGCGCCGTAGAAGCCGTGGCATTGCGGGCAATGCGCCAGGATGAAGCTCGCGTCTTCCGGCGTCGCGATCGGACCGCCATGGCACAGCACGATCACGTCGGGGTTGACCGCCCGGGCCACCGCCGCACGGGCGTTGATCGGCTCCACACAGTCGACGAGCTTGAGCGCCGTCTCGGCGCCGATCGAGCCACCGGTGGTCAGGCCCATGTGCGCCACCACGATGTCGGCACCGGCCGACGCCATGTCGCGCGCCTCCTGCTCGTTGAACACATACGGCGTGGTCAGCAGGTCGAGCGCATGCGCGCGCGCGATCAGCTCCACCTCCAGGCCATAACCCATGCCGGTTTCTTCAAGGTTGGCGCGGAAGGTGCCGTCGATCAGCCCGACGGTCGGGAAGTTCTGAATGCCCGAGAAGCCCAGGTCGATCAAACGGCGCAGGAACTGCTCGGGAATCAGGAACGGATCGGTGCCGTTGACGCCGGCCAGCACCGGCGTCTTCTTGATCACCGGCAGCACCTCGCGCGCCATCTCGCAGACGATCTCGTTGGCGTTGCCGTAGGCCAGCAATCCGGCGAGCGAGCCGCGACCGGCCATGCGGTAGCGGCCCGAGTTGTAGATCACGATCAGATCGATGCCGCCGGCCTCCTCGCACTTGGCCGAGAGTCCGGTGCCGGCACCGCCGCCGATGATCGGCGTGCCGGCGTCGATCTTGCGGCGCAGTTGCTTGAGGATGGTGGCGCGGGCAATGCGGGGCATGGTGATGGGTTTGTCGTTGTGGGGTCAGCGCACCGCGCGCAACGCGGCCGGCGCGCGCGTCACTTGGCGCCACGCGGCGACCAACGCATCGGCGAACGCCTCGTCGTTGATGTGCAGCGGCAGCCGCGTCAGCTCGCGATTGGCGCCGCCGCGAAAGTGGCGCTCGATCGACTCGAACAGCACCCGATCGGCCTCGGGGTCGTGAAAAGGCTGGCCGGGCCGGTCGATCATCGACACGCCGCCTTCCGGGATCAGGAAACGCACCGGCCCGATCATCGCGTTGAGCTTGCGCGCGATGAACTCGCCGATGGCGCGGTTCTCCTCGACCGTGGTGCGCATCAGCGTCACCGTGGGGTTGTGGCGGTGCAGCAAGCGGCCCCTGTAGCGCTCGGGCACCGAATCCCACGGACCGAAGTTGGCCATGTCGAGCGCCCCGCAGGAGCCCACGTAGGGCAGCGGATGGCGGGCAAACACGTCGAGCCGCGTGGGCCCGGCGCTCAGCACGCCTCCGGCGATCTCGTCGGCGATCTCGGTGGTCGAGACGTCGATCACGCCGGCCAGCAGCCCGGAGTCGGCCAGCTTCTCCATCGACTGTCCACCGACCCCCGTGGCATGGAACACCAGGCAGTCGTACTCCGCCTCCAGCCGCTTGGTCACCATCTGCACGCACGGCGTGGTGACGCCGAACATCGTGAGGCCGAGCGCAGGCTTGGTGTCGCTGCCGCCGGCCGCGGGGTGCGCGATCATGCCGGCGAGCGCGTGCGCGGCGTTGGCGAGCACCTTCTCGCTGATGCGGTTGATGCCCTGCACGTCGGTGATCGAGTACATCATGCAGATGTCGCTGGGGCCGACGTAGGGGCGCGTGTCGCCCGAGGCCATCGTCGACACCATCACCTTGGGCAGGCCCACCGGCAGCGCACGCATCGCCTGCGTGGCGAGCGTGGTGCCGCCGGAGCCGCCGGCCGAGATCAGGCCGCCGATGTCGCGCCGCTGCAGCATGAAACGCTCGAACGCGATCGCCATCGCGCTCACCGAACGGCCGCGGTCGTCGGTGAACACCGCGCGCTCGCCGTCGGGGTGAAAACGCGCCACCTCGCGCGGATGCACGCTGGCGGGCGACGGCTTGCCGGAGGTGGCGAGGTCGACCGTGACCACGCGCAGGCCGAGCTTCTCGAGGCATTGGCGCAAATAGAACAGCTCCCGGCCCTTGGTGTCGAAGGTGCCGGCCACGTAGGCGGCGCGGCCGCTGCTGGCGGCGATCGGAAAATCGAACACCTGGGCCGGTGCCGCGGCCACCTTGGGTGCGGCCGGCGCAGCAGGCGTGGGGCCGCGGGCGATGTCGCTCGCCGGCGCCGCGGTGCCGCCGGCGTTCCAGCGGTTGAAGCCGCGCACGGTGCGCGGCGCGGGATCGTCGAGCGCCGACGGGCCGTCAGAGAACGAGCGCCGCACCGTCAACACCTGCACGCTGTCGGGCTCTGGTGCCGGCGCGGCGACCTGCAGCACCTCGGCCTCGTCATCGCTCGAGCGCACGCCGAGCAGCCGCTCCTGCAGCTCGCGGTCGGCCGCCAGCTCCGCGGTCGGCATCTGTTGCGCGATGCGGCCGTTGACCATCACGCCGATGCGGTCGGCCACCGCCATCGCGACGCCGAGGTTCTGCTCGATCAGCAGCACCGCGATCTCGCCCTCTTGAGCGAGCTGGCGCAACGCCTGCTCCACCTGCTCGACGATCACCGGCGCCAGACCTTCGGTGGGCTCGTCCATCACCAGCAGCTTGGGCTGCAGCAACAGCGCACGGCCGATCGCCAGCATCTGCTGCTCGCCGCCCGAAAGCTGCGCGCCGCCGTGGCTCTTGCGTTCGGCCAGGCGCGGGAACATCGTGTACACGCGATCGACGTCGCGCCGGGCCGGCGCCACGAGGCGCAGCGTCTCGTCGACGCTCAATGAGGGCCAGACGCGCCGGCCCTGCGGCACATAGGCGATGCCGCGCTGCGTGATCTGGTTCGGCGCCAGGCCGAGGATCTGTTCACCGGCCAGCGCCACCCGTCCGGTGGCTCTGACAAGACCCGTGATCGCGTTGCAGAGCGTGGTCTTGCCCATGCCGTTGCGCCCGACGATGCCGAACACGCCGGCCTCGAGCGTGAAGCCCACGCCTTGCAAGGCGTGCGCGCGGCCGTAGTAGACGTCGAGACCCTCGACCACGAGGACCGGGCCGGATGGCTTCTTGTCGTCGCTGCGATTGCGGGTGAACAGTGCCATCTCAGTCTTCCACACACTGCAGAGCGAGCGAGGCAAAGCCGCGGCCGAGTGTGCCGAACCACCGAGGTATTCGTCGCGGAACACCACGAGCGTCTCTGCGCGGTGGGCGGTATCCGGGGTGGGCGACTTGTGGCGCGGCGAGGAGCGGAACGCAGAGAGGGGAAGTCCGGACCCGCAGGGGCCGGACCGGCGAGAAGCCATGAAGCAGTGGCCCGTGCAGGGCCGCTGCGAGCGGCATCGCAGCCGCCCTCTCGGAGTGAGCACCGCCGCGAAGTCGGCGCGCAGCGCCGACCGCGACAGTAGGAGCCCAGCCCGGATACCGCCCGCCGCGCCGCGCCAAAGGTTCCAATTTCATCTCAATGCCTCGACCCACCCATGTAGATCGCCTGCACTTCGGCGTCGTTCTCGATCTCGTCCGGTGTGCCATGCCGCAGCACGCGGCCGTTGTGCATCACGGTCACGCGTTCGGTCACCTTGAGCGCGATGTCGAGGTCGTGCTCGATCAGCACGAAGCTCATGTGCGCCGGCAGCGAGGTCAGCAGTGCCACCAGCTCGCGGCGCTCGGCGGGCGAGAGCCCCGCGGCCGGTTCGTCGAACAGGATCAGGCGCGGCGCGCCGGCCAGCGCCATGCCGATCTCGAGCTGGCGCTGCTGACCGTGCGCCAGATTGGCCACGCGCTCGTCGGCGATGTGCGACAAGCGTGCGCGCTCGAGCAGGTCGTTGGTGGCCACCATCGACGCATGGTTCCAGCGCGGCCGCCACAGGCTGAAGCGGCCGTTGGCCACGCCACGCACCGCGAGGAACAGGTTGTCGCGCACCGTCAGGTCGCGAAACAGCAGCGAGGATTGGTAGGTGCGCCGCAGTCCCTTGCGGATGCGCTCGTGCGGCGGCAGCTCGGTGATGTCCTCGCCGAAAAACTGGATCCGCCCGGCCGTGGGCGGATAGTCGCCGGTCACGGTGTTGAACAGCGTGGTCTTGCCCGCGCCGTTGGAGCCGATCACGGCGTACTTCTGGCCTGCCGCCACCGACAGCGACACGTTGTCCACCGCGCGCAAGGCGCCGAAGGCGCGCGTCACGTGGCTCAGCACGAGCGCGTCGTTCGATGCCAGCGCCGTGGGAGCGCGCGGCGCAGCGCCCGGGCGTGGTACCGCCCGGGTGCGCACGATGTCGGTGACGGAGGCCATCCGATTGCCAGAGGCTTACGGGCAGGCTGGCACGTCGCGCGAGCCCATCTGGAACTCCTCTTTCTTCATGCCCAGCAGCTGATCGATGCCGTCGACCTTGCGGTGCACCTTGTTGAAGAGGTTGCCCTTGGAGTCCTTCACCACCTCGGTGACGAACGTGCTGCCGATCGCCTGGCGGTTGCCGTCGAGCTTGACGTCGCCGGTGGGGGTCTTGAGCACCATCTTCGACAACGCCTCGCGGTACTTGGCCTGGCCGCCGGACAGATCGCCCTTGACCGCGTCGAGCCCGTCGAGGGCTGCCTTCATGTTCACGTAATACACGTAGGCGAACAGGCTCGGGCTCGGGAAGGCGCCCGACGAGACCGGGAAGTTCTTCTGGTAGTCGGCGACGAACGCCTTCCATTCGGCGCCGTCGTAGGCGTCGGCCACTGGGCCGGCCGACAGCGTGCCCACCAGCGAGTCGCGCCGCTTGCCGCGGTAGTTGAGGATGTCCTGGCTCACCGTGATCGAGCCGCCGAGGATCGGCTTGTCGCCGCCGGCGTTCTCGTATTGGTTGAGGAAGTTCACCGCGTCGGCGCCGCCCAGCACGACCAGCAGCGCGTCGACGTTCTTCGGGATCTTGGCGATCACCGACGAGTAGTCCTTGCCGCCCAGCGGCACCCAGGCCTTCTCGGGCACCTTGCCGCCGAGGCGGCAATATTCGGCCATGAAGCCCTGCACCTGCGAGTACGGGAACGCGTAGTCCTCGGCGATCACCATCACGCGCTTGTAGCCCTTGTCGAGCGCCGCCTTGCCCAGGCCCACCATCCATTGCGCGCCCTCGGTGTTGAAGCGGAAGAAATTGGGCGCCGGGTTCACCAGCGTGGCCGCCTGCGCGCCCGAGCTGCCGTTGATGAACGTGATGTTCGGTTGCGTCTTCGCGTAGTCCTTGACGGCAATGCCTTCGCCGCCCGACAGCGGGCCGACCATGATGTCGACCTTGTCCTGCTCCACCAGCTTGCGCGTGGCGTTGACCGCAACGTCGGGTTTGGCATCCGACGACGCCTTGATGATCTCGATCTTGCGGCCGGCCACCACGCCGCCGCGCTGCTTGACCGCCAGCTCGGCGCCGCGCATGCCGTCGGCGCCACCGGCGGCGAACGGCCCTTCCAGCGTGGCCAGCAGGCCGATCTTCACCGGCTGCCCTTGCGCCCAGGCGGTGCCCAACAACGCGGTGGCGGCCGCCGCTCCGAGCATCGAACGAACCCAGACTCTCTTGCTCACTTTCACGGTTGTCTCCTTTGGAGGTAATGGGGTCGGTTCATCCGACCTTGGTGAGAGCCTGGTTCGGTCCGAAGCGCGTGCGCAGCCGCGCCCACAGCCCGAGCAGGCCATCCGGGGAAAACAGCACGATGACGAAGAACACGCCACCGATCACGAGGTTGAAGCGCTCGCGGTCGATCAGGTCGATGGCAAAGGTCTGCAGCAGCACGAACACGATGGCGCCGAGGAACGCGCCGATCGGGTGCCCCATGCCGCCGAGCACGGCGACCACCAGGATGTTGATGAGCCACGACGTGCTGACCGAGCCCGGCGTGATCAGGCCGTTGTACCAGACCAGCAGCACGCCACCCACGGCCGCCAGCAGGCCGGCCAGCGCATACGCCGCCACGCGGTGCGCGACCACGTGAAAGCCGAGTGCGGCCATGCGCCGCGGGTTGTCGCGGATGCCCTGCAGCGCGATGCCGAACGGCGTGCGCACGATCCACTGCACGCCAAAGTAGCCGGCCAGCGCACAAACCAGGCTCAGGAAGTAGAACGGGATCGGATCGCGCCAGCCGATGCCGAACACGGTGGGCGGATAGATCTCGCGCAGCCCCTGGAAGCCGTTGAACAGGCTGTAGTTCTGCAGCACCAGGTAATAGAAGGCCACGCCGATGGCCAGCGTGATCATGATGGTGTAGATGCCCTCGGTGCGCACCGACAGCCAGCCGATCAGCGTGGCACACACGGTCGCGATCAGCAGCGCAAACGGCACGGCCACCCACCACGGCCACCCCAGATGAACCACTGCGGCGCCGGTGCTGCTGACGCCCAGGATGCCGAGCGCATAGCCGGCGATGCCGGCCACGGTCATCTGCGCCAGCGACACCATGCCGCCGTAACCGCCGAGGAAGGTGAGCGACAGCGCGATCAGCCCGAGGATGAACGACTGCGCCGCCACCTGGAAGGTGAGAAACGGCGTGGCCACGAAAGGGAACAGCAGCACGAACAGCAGCACGAACACATGCCGCGGCTTGAGCGTACGCCAGAGGTATTTGAGCCAGCGCGGTGCGTCGCTGTCGGCGAACGGCTCGGGTGCGTTCGCCACGGGCGACACGCTCGGCGCCACCGGTCGCGGCAGCGGCAGCGAGCTCTGCGCACCCGTGTTCATCGCGCGGCGCCAATAGGCAGCACTCAAGGCGCACCTCCAGGGGGCCGCAACGCGGCCCGGGCGTCATTCATGCTGGAAACCCCCGCTCGGCGGGGGCAGGGGGTGCCCCATATCGGCCGCAAGGCGGCATGAACGCGCAGCGTTCATGCCGCCCTCCCCATGATCCCGCGCGGCCGGAAGGCCAGCACGATGATCAGGATCACGAAGGTGAACACCACGCTGTAGGTCGGTGCGTACACCAGGCCGTAGGTCTCGGCCAGCCCCAGGATGGCCGAGCCGATCGCCGCGCCCACCACGCTGCCCATGCCGCCGACGATCACCACGATCAGTGACGCCAGCAGCAGGCGCGTGTCCTCGCCCGGCACCATCGACAGCTCCACCGCGCCGATCACGCCGCCGATGCCGGCCAGGCCGGCACCGAGCATGAAGGTGATGGCGAACACGAGGTTCACGTTGACGCCCGCGGCGGCGAGCATGTGGCGGTCATCGACGCCGGCGCGGATCATCATCCCGACGCGCGTGCGGTTGAGCAGCCACCACAGGAACACGCCGATCACGATGCCGAAGCCGAGCAGGCTCAGGCGGTAGGCCGAATAGGCGTTGATCACCGGAATGCCGCGGATCGGCCCCTGCAGCCACTCCGGCGCTTCCATCTGATGCACCTGGCCGGTGAAGATCCAGAGCAGCACGTCGGCGATCACGATCGACAGCGCGATCGTGATCAGCGTCTGACGCAGATCCTGCCCCTGCATGTGGCGCAGGATCAACGCCTGGATCAGCAGGCCGCCGATCGCGGCCACCGCAAATCCGGCGGCCAGCGCCAGGATCCACCAGCCGGTGCGCTCGGCGGTGATGAACGCGACATAGCCGCCGAGCAGATACAACGAGCCGTGCGCGAGGTTGACGTTACGCATCAGGCCGAAGACCAGCGTGAAGCCGCTGGCCACGATGAAGTACAGCGCCGCCAGCGTCAGGCCGTTGAGCAGCGTGACCAGGTACAGCCGCGTGTTGTCGACCAGCGCCCAGATCGAGAACACCGCGACCGGCACGCCGACCAGCAGCGCGAGCGCGATGCGCTGGCGCCGCGTCAAGGCGTTGCCGTGCGCCGCGTTCATGCGGCCCGGCTCCAGGCGCGCTCGGCCGCGGGCGGCGGCGAAGGCCTCGCAAAGGCATCGCCCACCGGCGGCACCTTGGCGAACACGCCGTCCTTCATCACCGCGAGCATCCGCTTCGGGTCGCGCAGGATGGCGAGATTGGCCATCGGGTCGCCGTCGACCAGCAGCAGGTCGGCGAGATAGCCTTCCTTGATCTGGCCGAGCTCGTTGGGTTTCATCATGATCTGGCCGCCGTACATCGTGGCGCAGCGGATGGCCTCGCCCGGCGTGAAGCCGAGGTATTTGACGAAGAACTCCAGGTCGCGCGCGTTCTGGCAGTGCGGCGTCATCGCAAAGCCATAGTCGCCGCCGAACAAGATGCGCACGCCGCGCTTGTGCATCGCCTTGAGCGACTCGACCGCGGCGTCCCACTCGATCTGGTAGCCCATCTGCACCGCCTTCTGGTGCGAGATGCCATAGGCCTCGGCCTCGTGCAGCATCGCGTAGAGGATGGCGATGCCGGGCGCGACGAAGATGCGGTCGCGCGCTTCCTCCAGCATGTCGAGCGTCTCTTCGTCGGTGAAGCTGGCGTGGTAGATGATCTGGATGCCGTGGCGCAGCGCCTGCTTGACGCTGGCGGCCGAGCGCGCATGCGCCGTGCCGCGCTTGCCGCGCATGCGCACCTCTTCCATCGCAGCGGCAACCTCGGCATCGGTCATCCACGCGGTGTCGGCCGGCGCGCCAGGCACGAAGTTGTCGCCCGACAGGTTGAGCTTGATCGAGTCGACGCCGTACTTCAGGAACAGACGCACCGCCTTGCGCATGTCTTCCGCGCCGTTGACGTTGACGCCGAAGCTGAACTCCGGGAACGGCAGGTGCGGCAGCGTCTCGTCGCCGAGGCCGCCGGGCACGGTGATCTCCTGGCTCGCCGCGAGGTAGCGCGGGCCCGGGATCTGTCCAGCATCGATCGCGTTGCGGATCACCACGTCGAGCCGCGGCTTGGCGCACGCCGCGCCGACGCACGACGTGAAGCCGGCCTCGAGATAGCGCCTGGCGGTCTTGGCGCACCACAGCACGTGCTCTTCGAGCGGCATGGTCTGGATGCCGGCCAAGGTGGCCGCGTCGTTCCACGAGAAGTGCGTGTGGGCCTCGCACATGCCGGGCATCAGCGTCGCACCGGCGCCGTCGATGACCGTGGCGCCAGCGGTCGGCACCGCGGCGTTGCCGCGGCCCACCGCCTTGATGCGGTTGCCTTGCACCAGCACGCTGCCGGCCACCGGGCTGCCGCCGGTGCCGTCGAGGATGCGCACGTTGGTGAAGAGTGTCGATGCCATGCCAACTCTCCTTCAGGCGGCCCAACGCGTGGCGGTGCGCGCGGCGCGCAGCGGCGGTGCGCGGTGAAACGCGCCCTCCTTCATCACCGCGAGGATGCGGTTCTTGTCCTGCAGCACGGTGATGTCGGCCAGCGGATCGCCGTCGATGAGCAGGATGTCGGCCAGGCAGCCTTCGCGGATGTAGCCGAGCTGCTTGCCCATCTTCATCATCGGCCCGCCCCAGGCGGTGGCCGACAGCAGCGCCTCCATCGTGCTCATGCCGACGTGCTTGACGAAGTACTCCAGATCCTTGGCGTTGGTGCCGTGCGGCGTCCACGCGAAGCCGTAGTCGCCGCCCGGCAGGATACGGATGCCGCGCTTGCGCATCGCCTTCATGCTCTCGATGGCGGCCTCGAGCTCGCGGAAGTAGCCCATCTTCTCGACCACCGGCCTCGTCAGCCCGTACTGCGACGCGTTGTGGCAGGTGTTGATCAGCCATGCCAGCCCGGGCGCGACGAAGTGCTCGAACTTGTGCTGCTCCAGCAGATCCAGCGCTTCTTCGTCGGCAAAGCTCGCGTGGTAGATGACCTCGATGCCGTGCCTGATGCACTGCTTGATCGACCAGGTGCTGCGCGCATGCGCCGCGACGCGCTTGCCCCAGGCCTTGGCCTCCTGCACGCACACCGCGATCTCTTCCTCGGTGAACTGGCTGGCCTCGCTCGGCATGCCGGTGATCGATTCGCCCGAGAGGTTGATCTTCAGCGTGTCGACGCCGTACTTGGCGAACATGCGCACGCACCGGCGCATCTCGTGCGGACCGCTGACGATGGCGCCGAACGCGAACTCCGGCTGCGGCAGGTGCGGCTGCGTGGTGTCGCCGAGACCACCTGGCACGGTGATCTCCTGGCTGGCCGCGAGATAGCGCGGGCCGACGATGGTTCCATCGTTGATCGCATTGCGGATCACCACGTCGAGCCGCGGCTTGGCGGTGGCCGCGCCGACGCAAGAGGTCCAGCCCATGTCGAGGTAACGCTTGGCGACCTCGGCGCACCACAGGATGTGTTCCTCCGGCGGCATGCGCTGGATCGCATCGAGGCTGGGCTGGTCGTTCCACGAAAAATGCGTGTGCGCCTCGACCATGCCCGGCATCAGGAACGCGCCGGCACCGTCGATCACCTGCGCACCGGCGATCGGCGGCGTGCGCTGGCCGAACGCCGTCTTGACGACACGGCTGATGCGGTTTCCCTGCACCAGCACGTCGCCCATGAACGGCGCCTCGCCGCCGCCGTCGAAGACACGCACGTTGGTGAAGAGGACGTCGGCCATGTCTTGAGCTCCTGGCTAGACAACCAATGCGTGTGGTGAACGCGGCGCGGCGGGCGGTACCCGGTATGGGCTCCTACTGGGTCGGTCGGCCCTGCAGGCCGACTTCGCTGCGGTGCTCGCATCACGAGGGCGGCTGCGATGCCGCTCGCAGCGGCCCTGAACGGGCCACTGCCTCATGGCTTCTCGCCGGTCCGTCGCCTGCGGCGCCGGACTTCCCCTCGCGCTGCTCCGCTCCTCGCCGCCCCACAAGTCGCCCACACCGGGTACCGCCCACCGCGTGGCGCCGCTCGTGGTGTTCGTCGACCAACACCACGGTGCATCGGCAAAGCCGTGGTCGGGTGTGCGCCGGCAGCGACATTGTGCGGCGCTGAGGACCGCAGAGCGCATGGCCGCGCGCGCGCAGCGCGCGCTTCCACCTCTGACTCGCGTCGACTGTTCGACCACAGCGAACGAAGTGAGCGGAGGGAGTTTCGACGCGGGCCATGCGATCGAGGACCGCAAGGGAGTCGGCCCGCAGGGCCGACCGCTGCACACGAGCGCCGGCGCACACCCGGCCGCGGCTTTGCACGCTCGGTCGAAAGACGAAGGCAGACTCACCGCTGCGCCTCCAAAAACCCACGCAACTCGCGCGCACACTCTTCGGGCCGTTCCACCGGCGTCCAATGCCCGCACTTGGGCAGCACCACGACGCGCATGGAGCGTGCGCGGTACAGCTTCTCGGCCATCGCGCGCACCGCCTGCGGCGGTGCCACCACGTCCTCGTCGCCGGTGACGAGCAGCACCGGAGCATCGATCTGCTCCACCGCCGCGGCAGGCGCGTCCGCCAGCGCAAAGCAGCTGCGCGCGTAACCGTCGGGGTCCTGCCGCATCAGGCTCTCGCGCACGAAGGCCACCGCCAGCGGCAGGCGGGAGCGTGTGTCGGCCGAGATCGACGCGTTGAGCAGCGCCAGCGCGATCTCGTGCATGCCGGCGGGGCCTTCCTTCTGCGCCTTCTCGCCGCGCGCGCGGATCGCCGTGCGCGCTGCGTCGGGTGGCACGATCAGCGGGCCGAACAACGCAAGGCTCGCGACCAGCTTGGGCGCGGCCACCGCCACCTGCTGCAGCACGATGTTGCCCATCGAGTGGCCGACGAAGTGCGCGCGCGTGATGTTCAGACGCGCACACGTGGACTGCACCAGATCGGCGTAACGCGCCATCGACAGCGCACCTTCGGCGCGGTGCGAGCGGCCGCTGCCGGGCAGGTCGATGCGCACCACGCGGTGGCGCTGCAGCGCCGGCATCAGCGGCGTGAACGTGTTGCCGCTGCCGCCGAGGCCGTGCACGCACACCACCGCAGGCCCGTCGCCCTCGTCTTCCACCGCGCAGCGCTCGACGAACGACAGGCCCATGCGCTACTCAAAGCGGTTCTCGATGGCGCCAATGCCATCGATTTCGATGCGCACCACATCACCCACTCGCAGCCACTTGGGTGGGCTGAAGCCCATGCCCACGCCGGCCGGCGTGCCGGTGGCGATGATGTCCCCCGGCAGCAGCGTGATCCCGCGCGAGCAGGTCTCGATCAGCGTCGGGATGTCGAAGATCATGTCGCGCGTGCGTGCGTCCTGGCGCAGCTCGCGCTCGCCGCCGGCCGGCGTCACCCAGCCGCGCAGCCGCGTGTCGCGCGCATCGAGCTCGTCGGCGGTGACGATCCACGGCCCCATCGGACAGAAGGTGTCGCAGTTCTTGCCGAGCATCCATTGGTTGTGGCGCACCTGCACGTCGCGCGCGCTCACGTCGTTGACGATGGTGTAGCCGCACACATGGTCCATCGCTCGCGCGGCCGGGATGTCGCGCCCGCCGCGGCCGATGATCACCGCGAGCTCGCTTTCGTAGTCGATCTGCTCCGACACCGCCCTGCCCGGCAGGCGCACCGCATCGTGCGGGCCGACCACCGTCTCGGGGAATTTGGTGAACACCATCGGCCACTGGTGCTCCTTGGGCAGGTTGTCGCGGAACACGCTGCCCGACAGCTCCTGCGCATGCGCGTGGTAATTGCGCCCGACGCAGAAGATGTTGCGTCGCGGACGCGGAATCGGCGCGCGCAGCGTGATCGCGTCCACCGCGATGCGCGGACCGTTGGCCGACGGCAGCGGCTCGCCGCGCACCAGCGCCTCGATCAGCCGCATGGCGGCGCCGCCGGCGTAGTCCACCAGCAGCGGCGTGGCCTCGCGTCCGTCGGGCGACACGATGCCCGCATGTTCACGTCCACCCCAGCTCCAGCTGGCGATGCGCATGCTGCTCTCGTCTCCGTGGTGTCTTGGCGGTCGGGCGGGTTTGTCCGGACGCCTCGCCGCAAGATCGGATTGAAAAACCGTTCTGCCCCGATGGAAAATGAGACATGTGTCTCAAATCGGGATCGGTGGATCATACGGTCGCGCGCGCGGCAGCCGCAACCCGATCGGCCCTGCGTCCGGCCCGGGACTTACCCGCATGGCCACGCTGAAGATCAAGGTCACGCAGGCGCCGCAGCCGCCGGAGCGCGGCGTGCGCGCGGCGACGTTCCGACTGCTGCTCGACACCGCGATGGCCATCATCCGCGAGGCCGGCCACGTGCCTTCGGTGCCCGAGGTGGCGGCGCGCTCCAAGGTGTCGCGTGCCACCGCATACCGCTACTTCCCGAGCCGCAGCGTGCTGATCACCGCCGTCATCGACCGCTCGCTCGAGCCCGTGCGCGGCTTCAAGTCCAAGGCGGCCGACGGACGCTCGCGCGTGCGCGAGCTGTTCGAGCAGACCTCGCCGCTGTTCAAGCAGTTCGAGCCGCAGATGCGCGCCGCGCTGCAGCTGGCGCTGGAGCATTGGGCGCTCGAGCGCGCCGGCCTGCTGGAGGAAGAAACCTACCGCCGCGGCCACCGCGTGCGCATCCTCGAGCACGCGCTGGCGCCGCTGGTTGGACAGATACCCAACGCCGTGCACCACAAGCTGCACCGCGCGCTGTCGGTAATCTTCGGCATCGAGCCGTGGGTGGTACTGAAGGACATCTGGGGTGTCAACGACCGCGAGGTCGAACGCATTGCGCTGTGGATGGCCGACGCGCTGATCGACGCCGCGCTGCGCGAGGCGCATGCCGCGCCGGCGCGGGCGGCGGCACAGCCACGTCGCCAGCGGTGACCTCGACGCTGTGGGTCGGTCAGCGCATCACGGAAACGCCGGCACGTTGGGCTCCAGGCCCTCGTCGCGCCCTTCCTGGTGCTTGGCGTGCAGCATCGCCTCGATCTCGTTGACGCGCAGGTTCGGCACGTCGACCATCAGCAGGATCTCGCCGCGCGCCAGCGCGGGCGCAAAGCGCTGCAGGCGCCGGCTCGGCATCGACGCACCGATCATGCTGGCCGCCCAGGCGCCGAAGCCGGCACCGATCGCCGCCAGCGCCGCCACCAGCGCGGGCTTGGACAGCGTGTCGCCCAGCCATGACAACGTGAGCAGCGCGCCGGCGGCCGCGCCCACCGCGGCGCCGAGCACCATGCCCATCTGCGCCGCGCGCACGAAGTCCGACGCCTGCAGCAGATTGGCCTCATGCAGCCCGGTGAGGTCCACACCCTCGCGCGCCATGAAGTGGATGTGGCGGTTCTCGATGCGCGCGAGCAGCAGATCGTCCATCACGCGGCGCGCACTCGCCAGGTCGGGCAGCAGCCAGTAGATGCGTTTGCGCATACGGCCTCCTCGGATGCCAGTTTCGGTGGACACCCTGCGGATGGTTCTACACCCGCGCGCAGCGGGTGTCGCGCGTATTCCCCTGCCGGCGGCAGGGTGTGCCCCGGGCGGGCCCGGGCTGCGGTTCAGCGCGCGTCGGGGTCGAGTTGCGGCGCGGCCGGCGCGGGGGCCGCGATGGCCCACACCGCGGCGATGCCGGCCAGCCACAGCATCAGGTCCTGCGTCAGCCCGAGCGTCATCGCCGCCATCGAACCGATCAGCGCCCACAACATCGGCACGATGAACAGCAGCCGCGGCACCGCAGGCCCCGCGAGCAGCAGCAGGCCCACGGTGTAGAGCGTGGTCGGCCCCGGCAGGCCGAAGGTCGGCGTGGCCGGGTAGCGCAGTCCCTGCTCCCAGCCGAGCATGGGGTAGGCCAGCAGCGCGTAGCCGATCAGCACCCCGGCGGCCAGCAGGCGCCCAGGCGCCAGCGGCCCGGGCACGACCGGCTTGAAGCCGTCGTGCAGTGCGCCATACCAAGCCAGCCCGGCCGCCTGCAACAGCGACAACCCACCGAACAGCCAGGCCGCGGGCTGGATCGTGCTGAAGAAGGCGAAGTGAAACACCACCGCCATCCAGGCCCACAGGGCGGCCAGGATCACCGCGATGCCGCGCCACTTGAAGGCGCTGCGCGTCGACGGATGCAGCAGTCCGAGTGCGGCGAACGCGAGCGCCACCCACAACACCTGCCACGGCCAGACCGCTTCGTTGTAGTGAGACAGCAGGGACAACAACGCGTCGCGGTCGAAAGGCAGCAGGTTCATCTGTGTGGCAGGCAAAAACTTCTTGCCGCGCCGCGTCGGGAGCGGCGCCGGGTCGGGGGTTCAGTCAGCGCTCGTCTGCGACGGTGCACGGATCCGGTGGACCGGCATCGAGACCGGCTCGAGCGCAGCGCGCAGCAAGCTTGTCATAGAACGCAGGCCACCCGGGGCAGCGCCGACTCGCGGTTGCCTTTTGTGGCAGTTTTTATCGATGTCCCCGAGGCGCTCGGCCGGCCAAGTCGGTCATGGGCAGCCGGCGCCGCTGCTGCGCACGAAGGCCAGCCCGTGCAGCGCCCGGTAGCGACCCTGCGCCAGATCAACGCGCAAGGTCTCGCGCTGCAGCACCATGCGCAGGCGCCCTTGCGGCCGCCCTGCGTTGACCGCCGTGCCGTCGATGCGCGCATCGAACGGCAGCGAAGCGTCTGCGCGCATGAACTGCCCGTTCAGCTGCTGGAACGTCTGCTCCAGGCGCAGCGCCGCGTCCTGAGCACACCACAGCCCGGCGAGCCGCGCCGGCACGCGCCAGAAATGCACGCGGCTCTTCTTCTCGAGCCCCACCGGCTTGTCCGGCGCATCCACCACAAGCGTGCGGTCGGGCTTCCAATCGCCCATGTCCCAATCGTGCGAGACGATGCGCGTGCCCGGCTTCAGCGCCAGCAGCTTGGGCCGCAGTTGCAGGTTGACTTCGGGCAATAGATACATCGTGATCACGCTGGCCTGCGACAGGTCGGTCTCGAACAGATCTTGCATTCGGAACTGGGCCCGCTCGGCCACGCCGGCGCGGCGCGCGTTGTCGCGGCTCTTTTCAACCAGCTGCGGCGACAGCTCCACGCCGAGACCGCGCGCACCGAATCGTTTGGCCGCGGTGATCACGATGCGGCCATCGCCGGAACCGAGGTCGAGCACGACATCGCGCGGCCCGACGCTCGCCATCGTGAGCATCGCCAGCGTCACGGGCTCGGGCGACACGACGAAAGGCACTTCGTCCTGCGCACTGGCCGACAGCGCCGGCATCGCTGCAGCGAAAGCCAACGCCGCCTTGCGTATGGGCGATGACAAGGCGAGGCGCAGCGGCTCCAGCATGGGGCCGCAGGGTAGCAGGGCCGGGGCTGGCCCTAGTTCGTAGTCCGCTTTGAGGGCATCCGGGCTGTTGCGGTGCGGCCTTCAGGCGTATAAAAGAGCCTCGCCGCGGCGGGAAAAGGATGCCGGCCGCGGGTGTCCGCGCCGGGAAGCACGCGTTTCACACCATGGCCACCATCCGATTCGTCTACAAACCCGCCGGCCTGCAAGGCACCAATGCAGCGGCGGTCAACGTACAGGCGCAGCCCCAGGCACCGAGCGAGCTCAAGCCGGTCAAGATCGACCGCTGGTGGCGCGAGTCGTCGTTCGACCTCTGGCAGGGGCTGGAGGTGCGCGAAGACCCGCCCGACACCATGCCCGCGCAGTGGCTCGACGAGTTTGACTCGCAGCCGCCCGAGGATTCCCGCTAGTCTGGTCAGCGCACAACCGGGCCGGCGCTCATGCGCGCCTGCGCGGACAGCAGCGGCCGGACGAAATGCGGCGCCAGTTCGGCCTGCGCGCCATGGGCGCGGCGTGCCCGCGCGAGCAGCGCCAGCGCAGCGGGGCGTTCACCGAGGTCGAGCAGACATTCGGCCAGCACGATCTGCGCCTCGGCCACGCGCGGGCTGATCGCATCCTCGTGGCCCGAACGCAGCGCGAGCGCCCGCTCGAGCGGCTCGCGTGCCGCGGCGGCGCGGCCGTTACGCAGGCGCGCCTGGCCCAGGCGCAGCCGCGCCTCGGCTTCGAGGGCGATGAAACGCTCGCGCAGCGGCGAGCCCTGCAGCTGGGCCAGCGCTTCAGCCGCCAGCGCCTCGGCATCGGCCGCACGCTGCTGGAGCAGCCGCGTCTGCGCCAACAACAGCCGGGCCGACAGGTCGTCGGGCTGCAGCGGCAGCGCGGCGACATCGCGCGGGGCCGCCACGGCCTGCAGCTCGCGCTCGGCCTCAGCGGCATCGCCGCGCGCCAGCGCCAAGCGTGCGCGCTCGAGGCGGTAGCGGTTGGCCAGCGCCGGATCGCCGGCGCCGCCGCTGACTGCCAGCTGCAGCTGCAGCGCCTCGTCGAGCACTTGGGCCGCCGCGTCGTAGCGGCCCATCGCGATCTGCGGAGCCGCCTGCAGCAGCAGCGTGCGCGCCAGCGGCAGCGAGCCCGGCAGCTGGCGCCGCAACTCCGCCACCTGGGCCTCGAACGCCGCCTGCGCGCGCGCGATGTGCCCTTCGGCCTGCGCCAGTGTGCCGATGACATGGCGCGCCGTGCGGGCCGCATCGGCGGTGGCGAGCGCGTCGGGCTGGCGCAGCGCGTCCTGCGCCTGGGCAACCAGTCGCGCGCCTTCATCGCGGCGGCCGGTGGCATGCAGGAAGGCGCCCAGCTTGAGCTGCGTCTGCAGCGCGGCACCGCTGCGCTCGCCTTGCAGCCGCAGCGCCAGCGCCAGCGCGCTGCGCAGGTTCTTCTCGGCCTCCTCGAACTGCAGCCGGCCGATCTGCGCCTCGGCCAGCTGCACCGTCGGCGTGATCGACCACACCGTCGGACCTGCGTTCTCGCGCTCGGCCAGCTCGATCGCCGCACGGTGGTTGGCTTCGGCCTGCGCGAACTCGCCGGCCATGACATGCGCCAGCGCCACCGCCTGCAGCGCGTGGAAGCGCTCGTTCCATCGATCGGGGTGCCGTTCGAAGTGGCGCAACGCCGCCAGCGCGTCGTCGCGCATGGTCGGCACCGAGAGGTAACGCTGCACGCGCGTGGCGCTCAGGCGCACCCAGCCGCGCAGGCGCGACGCTTCATCGGTGGCGCCCTCGACGATGCGGCGGGCTTCGGCCAGCGCCGGCAGTGCGCGCAGCGGCAGGTCGGTGGCCGACACGTCCTCGGCATACGACAGCAGCGCATCGGCCACGCGCGGGTCGTTGGCGCCGAATGCGCGCTTCAACGCCTCGGCGCGCTGCATGCGCATGCGCGCCGCCTCCTCGGTCAGCTCCAGCTGGTAGTACATGTCGGCCAGCGTGTCGAGCACGGCATCCTGCGCTTCGGGGGCGCCTTGCAGCAGGCTGACCGCCTTGGTCGCGCCGAGGTCGAGCAGCTCGCGCGCGGTGGTGTTGCGCGCCCTGATCGGGTCGGGCTGCTGCGCCGAGTTGGCCCTGAAGATCGACAACAGCACGTCCTGCACCGCCTGCGCGCGCTGCGCCTCGCGCCGCGCTGCCTCGGCCTGCAGCCGCGCCTCGCGCGCCTGCCACAGCGCGGCGCTCAGGCCCAGCAACAGCGACAGGCCGACGCCCGAGACCGCAAGCAGCGCGAGCCGATGCCGGCGCACGAACTTGTGCGCGCGGTAGCGCCAGCTCTGCCGCTGCGCCCACACCGGCTGCCCGTCGAGATGGCGCCGCACGTCGGCCGCCATCGCCTCGACGCTGGCATAACGCTGCGCCGCATCCTTGCGCAGCGCCTTGTCGAGGATGGTGTCGATGTCGCCGCGCAGCGCGCGCGCCCGCTTGCGATCGCGCGCGACACGCGAGCTGGCCGGCGCCACGTCGGCGCGTTGGATCGCGTCTTCGAGCGCGGCAGCGCTGTAGCGCTCGACGCGATACGGCCGCTCGCCGGTGAGCAGCTCGTACAGCACCACGCCGAGCGAATACACGTCAGTACCCACCGTCACCGCACGACCGCCCACCTGCTCCGGCGACGCATAGTCGGGCGTCACCGCGCGGCCGATCTGCTGCGTCAGGTTGGCCGACGGCAGCGGCTCGTCTTGCAGCAGCTTGGCCACGCCGAAATCGAGCAGCTTCACCTCGCCTTGCGGCGTGACCAGGATGTTGTTCGGCTTTAGGTCGCGGTGCACGATCAGCCGCGCATGCGCGTGCGCCACCGCGTCGGCCACCTGCAGGAACAAGCGCAGCCGCGCGGGCACATCGAGCTGCAGGCGCTGGCAGTGATCGTCGATCGGCTCGCCGTCGATGCGCTCCATGGCCAGCCACGGCCGCCCCTCGGGCGTGGTGCCGGCGTCGTACAGCCGCGCGATGCGCGGATGCTCCAGCGCGGCCAGGATGTCGCGCTCGCGCGCCATGCGCTGCGCCAGCCCCGCGGCCCAGCCGGTACGCGGCAGCTTGAGCGCCACCTGGCGCTGCAGCACGCCGTCGATGCGCTCGGCCAGCCACACCGTGCCCATGCCGCCGCTGCCCAACTCGTGCATCAAGCGGTACGGACCGATGGTGTCGCCGCCGGCGTCGGCCGGCCCCTCATCGCCGAGCGCGGCGGCCGCCGGGGCGCGCATGAACGCATCGGTCTCCACCGCTGCACGACGCAGCATGGCGCGCAGCAGCGGCACCAGCGCATGCTGCCCCTCCGGCAACGCCTGCAGCCAGGCCTCGCGCTCGCCTTCAGGCAAGGCCAGCCCGACCTCGAGTAGCGTGTTGAGCTGCTGCAGGTGCTGCGTGTCGGGCGTGGCGCGCGGGGGCATCGGTCGCAGTGTCCGTCAACGCCGGCGTGCGCGGCGCACCCAGCCGTTTCCGCCCAGCTCCACCGGCATGCGCATGAAGGTGTCGGTTTCCACCTCGGCTCGGATCAGCAGCGTGCGCAGCAACGGCGCCAACGGGCGATGCTCGTCGGGCAACGCCTGCAGCCAGGCCTCGCGCTCGGCTTCCGGCAGCGCCAGCCCCTGTTCGAGCAGCGTGTTCACCTGCCGCAGGTATGCGGTGTCGGGCATGGGTGTCGTCATCGCGTGCAAACGGTTGTTCTCGGGCTGTTCCACGCAAGCGTCGCGTGCGCCGGGACATCGGGCACGCCGGCGGCGGCGTGCCGGGTGTTACTTGCCCAGCATTTCGGCCAGCAACAGCCGCGCGCGCTCCCAGTCGCGCCGCACGGTGCGATCGCTCAGGCCGAGCGCGGCGGCGATCTCGGCGTCGGACAAGCCCGCGAAGTAGCGCATCTCGACCACCGACACCAGGCGGGGATCGACCTTGGCCAGCGTCTCGAGCGCATCGTGCACCGCGAGGATCTCGTCGTCGGAGGCGCCGAGCTCATCGGCGGCGCGCGTGTCCAGCGTGACGTGCTCGACGCCGCCGCCGCGCCGGTCGGCGTTGCGCCGGCGTACGAAGTCGATCACCACCGAGCGCATCGTGGTCGCGGCATAGGCCAGAAAATGCTCGCGGTCGTTGAGCGCCACGCCGCCGTCGCGCTGCATGCGCAGGTAGGCCTCGTGCACCAGCGAGGCGGTGTCGAGCAGCGTGTGCCGACCCCCCGCTGCCAGGCGTGACCGCGCCAGACGACGCAGCTCGTTGTAGAGCATCGGGAACAGCGCCTGCACCGACGGCGGTGCAGTGGCGGGTGCCGGCTTGGGCGCGTCCATCGTTTCGAGCATAACAACCCTCGGTGTTCCGTCACAGGACCAGCGCGCCCGTTCCGGCTCGAGTGGGTTCCACGCAAAGCCGATGCCGATGCGGCCATCGCACCCGGCTGCAGGTGGCGCCGCCGCCGCGACGCTCTGTCGCAGGCCGCGCCGGCCGCCGGCCAATCGGTGCGAGACTAGCGCCCCTTGCGCTGGCACAGGCGCCAACGGCCAGGTTACCCCCGGGCCAGGCGGCGCCGCCAGCCCCTCCCGTCGACCCCGGAGTCTCCCGCATGCCGAGCCGCTTGTTCGCACCGTTGATCCTGGCCACCGTGATGGTGGCGGCTTGCGGCAAAGGCGGGCCCGGGACGCCGGCGGGCGAGAACCGCGCCGCCAAGGCCGCGCCGCCGACGCTGTTGCTGGCCCCTGAAGACCTGCACATCCTGCGCCTTAGCGCGCGCGCCCAGGGTCCGGTGGTGACCGGATCGATCCAGCCCGAGCGCCGCGCCGACCTGCGCGCCGAGGTGTCGTCGGTGGTGCTGCAGGTGTTCAAGGAGAACGGCGAGGCGGTGCGCCGCGGCGATCTGTTGGTGCGCCTGGACGACACCGCGATCCGCGACAGCCTGTCGTCGGCCGAGGAGGCGGTGCGCGCGGTCTCGCAGGCGTTCGAGCAGGCCGAGCGCCAGGTACAGCGCCACAAGACGCTGCAGGCGCAGGGCATGACGTCGATGCAGGCGCTGGAAGACGCCGAGGTAAGGCGCAACAACGCGCAGAGCGAGCTTGTGGCGGCGCGCGCCCGCGTGGTGTCGGCACGCCAGATGATGCAACGCACCGAGGTGCGCGCGCCGTTCGACGGCGTGGTCAGCGACCGCAAGGTGTCCGCGGGCGACACGGCGCAGATCGGCAAGGAATTGGTCAAGGTGATCGACCCGCGCAGCATGCGCTTCGAAGGGCTGGTTTCGGCCGACCGCATGCACGAGCTCAAGGTCGGCCAGCGCGTCGACTTTCGCGTCAACGGCTATCCCGCCACCGATTTCAGCGGCACCATCAAGCGCATCGACGCCGCTGCCAACGCCACCACGCGCCAGGTGGAGGTGATCGTCGCGTTTGCCGCCGGCGAGATGCCCAAGGTGGCCGGCCTGTACGCCGAGGGACGCATCGAGGCCGGCTCGGCCCAGGTGCTGACGGTGCCCGACAGCGCGGTGCTGCGCACCGGCGACGCCACCCAGGTGTGGCGCGTTGAGGACCAGGCGCTGCACAAGGTGCAGGTGCAGCTCGGCGAGCGCGACGCGCGGCGCGGCGACCATCCGGTCTTGAGCGGCCTGTCGGCGGGCGACCGGGTGCTGCGCACGCCGGGCAGCACGCTGGTCGACGGCCAGAAGGTGGAGCTCGCCGCACCCGCCGGCGGCGCCAGCGCGCCGATCGTGGCCAAGCCCTGACCGAGCGAACAATGAAACGACCCCCACGCTCACTTCGTTCGCTGCCCCCCGAGGGGGCGCGTCAGTGCCTTCGGGCGGCCGAGCGACACTGACATGTTCCTCTCCGACTTCAGCATCAAGCGCCCGATCGCGATGGTGGTGATCATCATCGCGCTGATGTTCGCGGGCCTGCTCGCGCTCACCAAGCTGCGCGTCAATCAGATCCCCGACGTCGAGCAGCCGGTTCTGGTGGTGACCATCCCCTACCCCGGCGCGTCGCCGGAGACCACCGAGCGCGAGCTGATCAACCGCATCGAGAAGTCGCTGCAGACGATCTCGGGCATCGATCAGGTGCGCTCCACCGCCAAGGAAGGCAGCGCGCAGATCGTGCTGATCTTCAACTTCGAGAAGAACATGGTGGAGGCCGCCGACGAGGTGCGCAACGCCATCGGCACGGTGCGCCACAAGCTGCCGCTGGAGATGCGCGAGCCGGTGCTGACGCGCGTCGACCCGGCGGCGCAACCGATCCTGCAGCTCGCGCTGTCGAGCACCACGCAGACCCATGCCGCGATCTCGCGCCTGGCCGAGGACGACCTGGCCGACCGCTTTCGTGCCATCACCGGGGTGGCCAATGTCACCGTCAACGGATCGTTGAAACGCGAGCTGTCGGTGCTGCTGCGCGCCGAGAAGCTGCGCGAGTACGCGATCTCGGTCACCGAGGTCGTGAACGCGCTGCGCGCGCACAACACCACCGCGCCGGTGGGCAAGGTGCGCGGCGCGCTCGAGGACCAGAGCATCCGGCTGGTCGGCCGCATCGAGTCGCCGGGCGAGTTCGAGCAGATCGTGGTGCGGCGGCGTGGCGAGGAGATCGTGCGGCTGGGGCAACTGGCGAAGATCGAAGACGGCTTCGCCGAGCTGGCCGGCTACTCGCTGCGCAACGGCAACCCCAACGTCGGCCTGTCGGTCACGCGATCGCGGGAGGCCAGCACGGTTTCGGTGGCCGACGAGGCCCGCCAGCTGGTGGCCGACATCAACCGGACGCTGCCCGAGGGCACCCGGCTCGAGATCACGCAAGACGGCGGCAAGGACGCGCAGAACAGCCTGAACAACGTGATCCATGCGCTGGTGTTCGGCGCCGGCCTGACGATCTTCGTGGTCTACCTGTTCCTCAACTCCTGGCGCTCGACGCTGATCACGGCGCTCAGCCTTCCGACCTCGGTGATCGCCGCCTTCATCGCGGTGTGGCTGTGCGGCTTCACGCTCAACTTCATGAGCCTGCTGGGTCTGAGCCTGGCGATCGGCGTGCTCATCGACGATGCGATCGTGGTGCGCGAGAACATCGTGCGCCACATGGAAGCGGGTGAGGACCGGCGCACGGCCGCGCTCAACGGCACCTCGGAAATCGGCTTGGCGGTGGCAGCGACCACGTTCTCGATCGTCGCGGTGTTCGTGCCCGTGGCTTTCATGCCGGGCGTGTCGGGCGAATGGTTCCGCCCGTTCGGCCTCACGGTGGTGGCCTCGGTGCTGGTGAGCCTGTTCATCAGCTTCACGCTCGACCCGATGCTGTCGGCCTACTGGGGCGACCCGCCGGGCCATGCCCAAGCAACGAAGCGCGGCATCAGCCGGCTGCTGGAGCGCTTCAACGTCTGGTTCGACCACCAGGCGGACAACTACGGCGGCGTGATAGCGTGGGCGCTGCACCACCGCGTGTGGATGTTCCTGATCGCGATCGGCAGCCTGGCGGCGGCGATCTTCCTGCACGCGAAGTTCGGCGGCTCGAGCTTCCTGCCCGATTCCGACGCCGGCACCGTGGTGATCGACGTGCGCACGCCGTCGTCGAGCAGCCTGGAGTATTCGCGCCTGAAGGTCGAGGGCGCGGCCACGCTGGCGCGCACGGTGCGCGAAACGGTCGCCACCAACGCGTTCGTCAATCCGACCGGCGGGCGCGTCTACGTCGACATCGGCAAGAGCACGCAGCGCAAGCGCTCGGCCGCCGAGATCGCCGTCGAGTTGCGCACCCTGACCGCGCGCCTGGTCGGCGCCGAGTACACCGTGATCGAGAACCTCAACATGGGCGCACAGAAACCGGTGCAGATCCGCTTCACCGGCAGCGACGCGCGCAAGCTGCAGGAGATCACGTCGGCCTTCATGGAGCAGATGCGCGGCGTGAAGGGCGCGGTGGACGTCGGCCTGTCGGAGCAGGAACCGCAGAACGAGCTGAAGATCGAGCTCGACCGTGGGCTGGCCAACGCGCTCGGCATCTCGGTGGCCGACGCCGCGCAGTCGCTGCGCGTGGCGTTTGCCGGCGTCGAGGTCGGCGACTGGGTCGATCCGTCCGGCGAGACGCGCGACGTGGCGGTGCGCCTGCACCCGAGCGACCGCGTGGACGCCAGCAACATCGAGCGCCTGCCGATCGCGGTGACCGGCAGCAACCGCATCGTGCCGCTGGAGCAGATCGCCACGGTGACGATGGGCAAAGGGCCGAGCCAGATCCAGCACTCCGAGGGACGCCGCACGATCTCGGTGAGCGCCAACGCGCAGGGCCGTTCGCCCGGCGAGGTGACCGCCGATGCGCTCAAGCTCGCGCAGGCGATCCCGTTTCCGCCCGGCTTCGGGGTGGAGCTGGCCGGCGCTTCGCGCGACCAGCAGGAGGTGTTCTCGCGCATGGGCACCGCGCTCGTCAGCGGCATCGGACTGATGTACCTCATCCTGGTGATCCAGTTCGGCTCGTTCACCGCGCCGATCTCGGTGATGCTGGGCGCGGCGCTGTCGCTGATCGGCGTGGTGCTGGCACTGCTGCTGACGCGCGGCACGCTCAACCTGATGAGCTTCATCGGCATCATCATGCTGATGGGCCTGGTGGCCAAGAACTCCATCCTGCTGCTCGACGCGGCGCGCGTGCTGGAGAGCCAGGGCATGGACCGCGAGGCGGCGCTGATGGCCGCCGGGCGCAAGCGCTTCCGCCCGATCCTGATGACGACCTTCGCGCTGATCGCCGGCATGATGCCGGTGGCCGTCGGCGTCGGCGAGGGTGCGGAGTTCTACCGGCCGATGGCGGTGGCCATCATCGGCGGCACGATCACCTCGACGCTGCTCACCCTGCTGGTGATCCCGAGCTTCTACGACTCGATCGAGATCTGGCGCGATCGCGCGCTCGGCTGGCTGCGCCGCGTCACGCGGCGGCCTGCGCGCGCGAGCGCCGGTGGCGCATGACCAGCGGCAGGTTGGCCTCGATGCAGTCGGCCAGCTCGGCCACGCGCACCGCCACCTCGAGCCCGAGGCGCGTGAGGCTGTATTCGACGTGCGGCGGCACCACCGGCAGCGCCCTGCGCTCGACAAAGCCGTCGGCCTCCAGCACCTGCAGCGTCTGCGCCAGCATCTTCTCGCTGACCCCGCCCACCTGACGCCTGAGTTCGCTGAAGCGCAGCGTGCCCTGCTGCAGCGCCACCAGCGACAACACGCCCCACAGGCTGGTGACGTGCTTGAACACCTCGCGCGACGGGCACTGCTCGGCAAACAACTCGCCGCGCTGCGGCACCGCCGGCGTGCGGACCGGCACGGCGGTCTTGCGGGACTCGGGCATGTGTGCGCTCCTCACGTTCCGGGTGGCACTTACCAAAATGTATGTACTTCCTGATGCGATGGTACCCCATCTAGACTCCGCACACATGTTCCTCACCCCCAACGGAGTCCCCATGATCGGCATCACCGGCGCATCCGGCCAGTTCGGCCAGCGCGTGCTTCACCACCTGACCCACACCCTGTCGGTGCCGGCGACGCGCATCGTGGCCGGCACGCGCCAGCCGGCCAAGCTGGCCAACTGGGCGGCGCGCGGGGTCACCGTGCGCGCGCTCGACTTCGACGATGCCGCCACGTTCGGGCCCGCGTTCGTCGACGTCGAGCGGGTGCTCCTGATCAGCACAGATGCGCTCGATCGACCCGGGCGCCGCCTGGAGCAGCACCGGCGCGCGATCGATGCCTTGGCCAAGACCGGTGTGCAGCACGTGGTCTACACCTCGATGCCGCAGCCCGAGGGCTCGCCGCTGCTGATCGCGCCCGACCATGCCGGCACCGAGCAGGCGCTGGCGGCCAGCACGTTGCCCGGCTTCACCGTGCTGCGCAACCACTGGTACTTCGAGAACCTGGCGCATTTCATGGCCGGTGCGCTCGCCTCGGGCACCTGGTACGCCGCCGACGGCGCACAGGGCAGCGCCGACATCGCGCGCGACGACCTGGCACTGGCCGCCGCCACGGTGCTGGCCGGGCGCGAGACCGGCCGCCAGACCTACACGCTGTCGGGCGGCGAGGCGCTGACCAAGGCACAGATCGCCCAACGCGTCGGCGCGGTGATCGGCGGACCGATCGTCGTAGCGCAGGTGCCGCTGGAAGGTCTGGTGCAGGGCATGATCGGCGCCGGACTGCCGGAGCCGCTGGCGCGCGTGTTCGCGTCGTTCGACACCAACACCGCAGCCGGACGCGTGGCCGAGGTCAGCGGCGACTTCCGCCGCATCACCGGACGCGACCCGCAGTCGTTCGACGATTGGCTGGCGACCGATCAGAGCTGGCTGAAGACCGGCCACTGAATGCGCGCCGACGTTCGGAGAGCCCGCGCCCTACGGCGCGGGCTTTTAGGCTGATCAGCCTAACGTTCTAGTTTTCGGCGCCTAGGCAAACCGGTGAATGATCGCCTCCTGTTCCAACCACACAGGACCTTTGCATGACCGCCCAATGCCCCATCAACGCGACCACCGTCAACGTGCTCGGCCAGTACAACGACGCCGCCAAGCACCTGATCGCCGCCTATCGCTACGGCACCGCGCGCGCGATGACCGGCGCCGGTGAGCGTTACGCCCAGTTCCTGGCGGGCCGCTCGCTGGTCAGCCCCGGCGTCAAGAACAAGCTGATCGGCGCGGAGCAGAAGGTGGGCCACTTGGTGATCGGCGCCGTCGACCGCATCTCCGATCGCGCCGACGCATGGGTCGATGGCGCGGCCAAACGCGCCGCGAGCGGTGTCGAGCGCTTCGACGCGCTCACGGCCTGGTCGCACGACTCGGCGTTCTTCAACGCGCTGCGCAGGATCAACCTGCCGGTGGCCAAGGCCTCACTCGGATTCGCCGAGAAGGTGGCCGACCTGTCGGGCCGACTGGCGGCGCAGGCCGCGGGCCAGCCGAAGGTGGTGGCCAAGACCGCGCAGAAGGTGAAGTCCACAGCGCGCAAGGTACGGGCCACGGCGAAGACGGCACGCCGCAGCAAGCGCGCGAGCGCGTAGCCTTCGCACGCTGCGGCGCGTTTTGCCGCCAGGCGCGCGACGGCCTCGAGGCCTCGCTCGCCAAGTCCGTGGGCTGACTGCGTTCCGGCGCCGCGACGAGCGACTCAGCGCGTCGTCAAGGCTCGCGCCACTCGATGCGTGCGCCGAGCGCCACCAGGTTCTCGACGAAGCGCGGGTGCGCGCGCCGGATCGGCGCGGCATGGCGGATCACCGAGCGCCCCTCGATGCTCGCCGCCACCATCAGCAGCGCGATCGCGACGCGGATGATGTAGGGGCTGTCGACTTCGGCGCCCGACAGCGGCTTGCCCCCGAATGTGACCACGCGGTGCGGATCCGACTGGAAGGCCTGAGCGCCGAACTTGGCCAGCTCGCTGGTCCAGCCGAGCGCCCCGTCGTACACCTTGTTCCAGAACAACACGCTGCCTTCGGCGCGCACACCGAGCGCGATGAAGATCGGCAGCAGGTCCACGCTCAGGTACGGCCACGGCGCGGCTTCGATCTTCTGCAGCACGTTGCGCGTGAACGGCTCGCGCACGCGCAGGCGTCCGCCTTCGGTGACCACGCGCGACCAACCGTCTGCGTGGCTGACGAAGGCGCCGAGCTTGGCAAAAGTGCGGTCGATCAGCGGAAACTGTTCGGGCACGGGATTCTTCACGCGCACGTCGCCGCCGGTGATGGCCGACAGCGCGAGGAAGGTGGTGATCTCGTGGAAGTCCTCGTCGAAGCGATGCGCGCCGCCGCGCAGGCCCGCCACGCCGGTGACGCTGAGCGTCGACGTGCCCACGCCTTCGATGCGCGCGCCCAGCGAGATCAGGAAGCGGCAGAACTCCTGAACGTGCGGCTCGCAGGCCGCGTTGGTCAGCACAGAGCGGCCTTGCCCCAGCACCGCGCACAACACGAAGTTCTCGGTGGTGGTGACCGACGCGTAGTCGAGCCAGTGGTGCACCGCCTGCAGCGGGCGCTTCACGTGCAGCACCCAGCCATCGTCGCCGCGCTCGGTGCGCGCGCCGAAGTGCTCGAACACCTCGATGTGCGGATCGATCTCGCGCACGCCGAGCGTGCAGCCGCGCACCTCGTCCTCGATGCGCGCCTGCCCGAAGCGCGTGAGCAGCGGCGGCACCAGCAGAATCGATGAACGCATGCCCTCGGGCAGGCGCATCGTGCGCGCATCGAATGCCGTGTCGCGATGCTCGATCACGACGCAGCCGGTGCTGAAGTCGGCCTCGACGCGGCTGCCCATGGCGCGGAACAGCTCCAGCATGCGGCGCGCGTCGGTGATCTCCGGCACGCGCTCCAGGCGCACCGGCTCGTGCGTGAGCAACGTGGCCGCCAGGATTGGCAGCACCGCGTTCTTGTTGGCCGAGGGCTGAATGGCGCCGCTCAAGGGGCTGCCGCCGTGGACGATCAGGTCGGACATGCTCAGGCGTGGATACGCAAAGGTGGAGACGGCCGTACTGTGGGGGCGGCCGGTGAACTCGGGATGAAGCGTGTGAAAAGGATGTGAAGACACGTTGCCGGGGCGCCTGCCCGCCTTGACTGCGGCACCCGGCCGATGCAGGTGGCACGCGATCCAGAGACGCTGCAGTGGCGACGCAACTGGACACAACGCTGTAGGACACCGCCGCCGGCGTGACATCGGCCCGTTGCGCGGCTGACGTCGCCCTTGGGTACGCAGCGAGCGAGCCGAACAACACCGCAATGGGTCGGCTGTTCGGGCGCTATCGATGCGGTCATCTGCGACCCAATACACGAATCGATACCGGCCTGCGACCGGGCCGCGTTCGCGTGCGCGCGGTGCCCGCGGCCCGGCATGGAAGAGAGGCAACGTTTCATGAGCCGTTCGAACCCACCCCGCCCGCGCAACCGGCGCCTGGCCGTCGCCGTGCTGCTGGCGGCAATGCTCGCGGGCGCCGCGCTGCATGCTGCCGAGCCCGGCGCGGCGCAGCTGGCCGACCTGCCGCTGGATGATCTGCTCAACCTCGAAGTCACCGGCGCGTCACGCACCGCACAGCGGCGCAGCGCGGCTGCGGCCGCCGTGACGGTGATCACCGCCGCCGAGATCAAGGCGCTCGGTCATCGCACGCTGGCCGACGCGCTGCGCACCGTGCGCGGCCTCAACGTGGTGTACGACCGCTCGTACAGCTACCTCGGCGTGCGCGGCTTCTTTGCGCCGGGTGACTACAACACGCGCGTGCTGCTGCTGATCGACGGCAACCGCGTGAACGACAACCTGTACGACCAGGCCTACATCGGCCTGGAGGCGCCGATCGACATCGACCATGTCGACCGCATCGAGTTCATCCCGGGACAGGGCTCGCCGGTGTACGGCGCCAACGCATTCTTCGGCGTGATCAACGTCGTCACGCGGCGTCTGCCCGACACGGCATCCGGCGCCACGCTCGCGCTCGGGTCGTTCAACGCCCGCGAGGCGCGCGCCACGCTGCGGCGCGGCACAGAAAACGGCCTGTCGTGGTTGCTGTCGGCGTCGCACTACAGCAGCGACGGACCCGACCTGTTCTTCGAGGGCCAGAGCAGTGCGCTGGCGCCTGACGGCCACGTGCGCGGAACCGACTATGAACGGCGCACCGGCTTGCGACTGGCGGTGGATGCGGGCGAGCTCGCCTTGCACGCCTTGCACGCCGATCGCGACAAAGGCATCGGCGCCACTGTGGACATGGTGCTTGGCGACCCGCGCAGCCGCTACCACGACCAGCAGTCGTTGCTCGACCTCACCTGGCGACGTCGCCTGAGCGACAGCAGCGAGTGGATCACGCGCGGATTCGGCGGCCAGTACCGCTTCGTCGGCGATTACGTGCTCGACTATCCGCCGATCACCGTCAACCGCGATGACGACGTCGGCCGCTGGTGGGGCGTCGAAACGCGCTGGCTGCAACGCGCCTGGCGTGCCCACACGTTGCAGATCGGTGCCGAGTATCAGCGCTCCAACACGATCCGCTTTCGCAACAGCGACCTCGACGACGCCGACACCACCTACCAGGACCTGGACCGCACCGACGAGCGCTACTCGCTCTATGCCCAGGACAGCATCGAGCTGGGCGAGCGCACCATCGTCGACCTGGGCCTGCGGGTCGATCACCAGCGCGGCCAGCCGGCGCAGGAGCATCCGCGCGTGGCACTGATCCGGCGCCTGGGGTCCGACTGGGTGGCCAAGGCGATCTACGGCACCGCCTTCCGGCCGCCCAACGCATTCGAGGCCCACTACGAGGTGCAAGGTCCCGGCGGCTACATGAGCAACCCGGCGCTGCGGCCCGAGCGCGTGCGCGGCGGCGAGCTGGTGCTGGACTGGACGCCCCGAGCCGACACGCGCCTGAGCCTGAGTGCCTACGAATCGCGCGCGCGCGAGCTGATCGTGCTCGATTTCGACAGCACGGCCAATCTCTACACCTTTCGCAACCTCGGCGAGCTGCGCATGCGCGGGCTGGAGTTCGAGGTCGAGCGGCAATGGCGCGGTGGCCTGATGGTGCGCGCCAACGCGAGCCGCCAGCTCGCCGACGGCTCTGCCGGCGACAGCTTCGCCCAACTGTCGCCACGGCAAATGGCCAAGCTGGTGGCCGTGGTGCCGCTGTCGGGCCGCTGGACGCTCGGCGTCGATGCGCAGGCCTACTCGCGGCGCGGTGCAGCCGCCGGCCACGGCATCGTCAACACCACGCTGTCGACGCGCCTGCCGCTGGCGCGGGCGACGTTGAGCCTGAGCGCGTACAACCTGCTGGACCGCGAGTACGACGATCCGGGCAGCCTGCCCGACCGGCTGCCCACCGTGCGCCAGGACGGCCGCACTTGGCGAGTGCGCATGGACCTGCCGTTCTAGAGCGAGACACCACGCCGCAGGCCATGTTCGTCGCACACCGCTTCCTGCAACGTGGCGGCCGCCTGGTGCGCGCCGGCGTGTGGCTGGCCGGGTGGCTGGCGAGCACGCCGGCCGCCGCGGTCAACGAGCTCGACGTCAAGGCCGCCGTGCTCGCCAACCTGCTGGCGTTTGCCGACTGGCCCGCGGCCGCCGCGCCTGCACCCAAGGCCGCACTGGTGCTGTGCGTCGGACGGCAGCAGCCGTTGCTTGCCCCGCTGACCACGCTCAACGGCCGCGTGGTGCGCCACTGGGTCCTTCAGGTGCGCGAGCTGACGGGCGCCGAAGCCACCGCCTCGTGCCACGCGCTGCTGCTCGACGACGCGCTGCTGGCAGCGCGCCCGGCGTTGCGGCGCGAGCTCCAATCGTTGCCGCTGCTCAGCTTTGCCGACGGACATCAGGCCATGGACAGCCCCGTGTGCATCCGCCTCGACGTGGTCGAGGGACGCGTCAGCTTCACGGTGAACCTGGCCACCGCGCGCGCCAACGGATTGACGCTGAGCTCGCGCCTGCTGCGATTGGCTCGGGAGGTGAAAGAGTGAAGTTGTTGTGGCTGCAGGCCAAACCCAAGCGGGAGCGGCTCGGCCCTCGCCTGACGCGCGCCGCGATGGGCGCGGCCGCGCTGGCGCTGCTGGTGGCCGCGCTGATCTTCAACACCTACCACTACGCGTCGCGTCGCGCCGAGATGGCCGAGGCGGCGCTGGTGCAGGCACGCATCACGGCTGACGCCCTGTCGGCGGCCTTGATGTTCGGCGACGTCAACACCGCCACCGAGGTGCTGGGCTTTCTGAAAGCATCTCCCGACTTCAGCGCCGCGGTCGCGCGCGGCGTCGACAACGCGGTGTTCGCAAGCTACCTGCACAAGCCGGCCGACCACGTGAGCTGGTCCAACGGCCGCGGCGAAGGCATGGTGCAGTGGGATGACGACCATCTGCACGTGCGTGCGCCGATCGTGCACGACACGCGGCTGCTCGGCCACGTGGAGGTGGTGCTGGGCGTGCAGTCGCTGCGGCGCGAGTCCGGCGTGTTCGCGCTCACCTCGCTCGGCGCCGCGCTGGTGGCGCTGGCGATGGCCTACGCGCTGGCACGAGGCGTGCGGCGTGCAATCGATCGCACCGAGGAGCAACTGCACGAGCTGGCCTACGTGGATCCGGTCACCGGGCTGCACAACCGGCGCGCCGCAAAGGAGCAGCTTCAGGCCTGCATTCAACGCCATGCCAGGAGCGGCGAGGGCTTCGGCGTGATGCTGCTCGACCTCGACGACTTCAGCACCATCAACGACTCGCTCGGCCACGCCGCGGGCGACGAAGTGTTGCGCACGCTGGCGCGACGCCTGAGCGAGACCTTGAAAGCCGGCAACCAGGCGTTCCGCTTCGGCGGCGACGAATTCATCGTGGTGTTCGACACCGACGGCACGCATGAGGCGGCGCGCCAGGCCGGTGCGGCCGCGCAGCTCGCGCTGTCGGCGTCGATCCAGGTCGGCGGCTTCGAGATCCAGGTGCGCGGCAGCGCCGGCATCGCCGAGTTTCCGCACCACGCGCGGACCGAAAGCGAGCTGCTCGGCGCCGCCGATGCCGCGATGTACAGCGCCAAGCACGCGGGCAAGAACGCGGTGGCGATGTACGACGAGCAGATGACGGATGCGTCGCGCCAGCGCCTGCGCACCGAGTCAGAGCTGTCGCGGGCGCTCGGCAACGGCGAATTCGGCCTGGTGTACCAGCCGATCATCGACATGGCCAGTCGCACGATGGTGGGCGTTGAGGCGCTGCTGCGCTGGCACCATCCCCAGCGCGGCACCGTGAGCCCGGCCGCGTTCATCCCGATCGCCGAAAGCTCGGGGCTGATCGTCGAACTCGGGCGTCACGTGCTCGAGCTGGCCACCCGACAAATCGCGAGCTGGGAGGCCGAAGGTTTCGGCGACTTCTACGTCGCGGTCAACGCATCGGCGCGCCAGTTGCGCGACGGGCTGCTGCTCGAGCAGGTGTCGAGTGCGCTGCAGTCCAGCGGTGCCGACCCCTCGAGGCTGGAGATCGAGATCACCGAACACTCGCTGGTCGACGACCACGACGTCGCGGTGCGCACGCTGGTGAGCCTGCGCGGGCTCGGCGTGCGGGTGGCGATCGACGACTTCGGCACCGGGCTGTCATCGCTGGCCTACCTGCGCCGCCTGCCGATCGACAAGCTCAAGATCGACCGCGGCTTCGTGCGCGAGCTGCCGGGCAACGAAAGTGATGCCGCCATCGTGACCGCGATCGCGTCGATGGCACACGCGCTCGGGCTGCGCGTGGTGGCCGAAGGCATCGAGACCGCGGCGCAACGCGAATACCTCGCCGGTCTGCGCGTCGACTTCGGTCAGGGTTATCTGTTCGGCCGGCCGATGCCGGCGGTCGATCTGCGCAAGCTGCTGCGCCACGTGGGGCCGCTGCCGACGGCGCCGGCCACGCTCGACGCCTGAACGCCGGCAAGGCGGGCCAGTCGAGGACTGGGCGTGGTAACACGCAGCCCGGTCCCACTGATCAGACTCGATGAAGAATTGCGCGAGCAATTCTTCATCGCGCAAGCTACATCACCGCGCCGAGCTGCCAGGGCACGAACTCGTTCTGCCCGTAGCCGTGGATCTCGCTCTTGGTCTTCTGCCCGGAGGCGGTGGCCAGCATCAGCCGGAAGATGCGTTCGCCCACGGTGTCGATGGTGTCGCCGCCGTCGATGATGCCGCCGCAGTCGATGTCGATGTCGTCCTGCTGCTTCAGCCACAACGCGGTGTTGGTGGACAGCTTCAACGACGGTGAAGGGGCGCAGCCGTAGGCCGAGCCGCGGCCGGTGGTGAAGCAGATCAGGTTGGCGCCGCCAGCCACCTGACCGGTGGCCGATACCGGGTCGTAGCCCGGCGTGTCCATGTAGGTGAGGCCCTTTTCCTTCACGCGCTCGGCGAACTCCACCACGTCGACCAGATTGGTGGTTCCGCTCTTGGCGATCGCGCCGAGCGACTTCTCCAGAATCGTCGTCAGGCCGCCCGCCTTGTTGCCAGCCGATGGGTTGTTGTCCATCGACATGTGGTTGCGTGCGGTGTAGGCCTCCCACCAGCGGATGCGCTTCAACAGCTTCTCGGCCACCTCGGGGCTCACGGCGCGGCGCGTCAGCAGGTGCTCGCCGCCGTAGATCTCGGGCGTCTCCGACAGGACGGCGCTGCCGCCGTGGCGCACCAGCCGGTCCACCGCTGCACCGAGTGCGGGGTTGGCACTGATGCCGGAGTAGCCGTCGGAGCCGCCGCACTGCAGCCCCACCGTGATGTGGCTCGCCGGCACCGGCACCCGCGTGACGCGGTTGGCCTGCTTGAGCAGGCCGTGGATGATCTCGACGCCGCGCGCCACCGTCTTGGCGGTGCCGCCGGTGTCCTGGATGCTGAAGGCCTGCAGGCGCGCGCCTTCGGCCAGGCCCTCTTGCGCCATCAGGCCCTGGATCTGGTTGGTCTCGCAGCCCAGGCCCACCACCAGGACGGCGGCAAAGTTGGCATGCCGCGCATAGCCGCCAAGCGTGCGGCGCAACACCAGCAGATCTTCGCCTTCGCTGTCGGTGGCGCAGCCGGCGCCGTGCGTCAGCGCCACCACGCCATCGACATGGGGGTAGTCGGCCAGCATCTCCGGATGGATGTCGCGCCGGAACCGGTCGGCGATGGCGCGCGCCGCGGTGGCCGAGCAGTTCACGCTCGTCAGCACGCCGATGTAGTTGCGCGTCGCCACGCGGCCATCGTCGCGCACGATGCCCATGAACGTGGCCGGCGGGTCGACGTATTGGGTGGGCGACACGCCCGAGCCCACCTCATGCGCACGTTCGAAGCTGGAGAACGCCAGGTTGTGCGTGTGCACGTGCTGGCCCGGCGCGATGTCCTGCGTGGCGGTGCCGATGATTTGGTTGTAGCGCCGCACCGGCGCGCCGGCGGCAATCGCCCGCACGGCGATCTTGTGGCCGGGCGGGATCAGGCCCGACACCGTGATGCCTTCGCTTTCGACGTGCGTGCCGCCGAGCAGCTGTCGGCGCGCGATCACCACGTCGTCGGCCGGGTGGATGCGGATGACAGCGCTTCCTGCGCCGGCCGCGACCGTGGTGTTCACTTCTTCTTCCCCCAGAAAGCTACTGCTGATGACGGTACAACGATGTCACGGCTACTTCATCTTGCGCGCCGACTCGCGCTTGGCCTTGGTCGCCGCCGCCTGATACGCCTTCTCCGCGGCACGTCGCAGCTCGATGGCTTTTGCCAGCGCGGCCTTGTAGCGTGCAACGGTGTAGGTGTTCTCGGTGGCGATGTAGACGCTGCGCGTGGTGGGTTTCAGTCCGAAGCGCGGCAGCGTGACGCCGAAGCTGGCGTCGCGCGTGTTGCGCCCGGGACGTGTGCGCACGATGGGACCGGAGATGCCCACCGGCAGCTTCGAGCCCTTGTTGGACGCGATGTCGCGTCGCAGGCCCGAAGGCGCCGGCAGTTTGGCGATGCGCTTGATCAGTTCTGCGGTGGCCAGCTTCAAGGACGCGCGCGCCTTGCTGCCGTCATTGCTGTGATCGGAAAACATCTTGCTCTTCCCGTACCTCAGCTGCCAGCCGTGTGTGTGCTTCGAGTCGATGCGTTGAATATGTTCTGGGACCCGAAAGGTTGCTCCCGTGAAGATCCGGACGACTCGTGTCTTCACGCAGTGGTACTCCTTCTTTTAAGCCAATCAGTTGTCGATCAACTCCGGGTTCCAAGCGTGCACAGATTGTTGTTGCACCCCCAAGCCCTCGATGCCCAGGCGCATGGTGTCGCCCGGCTTCAAGAACTGAGGTTGCGGCTTCAAGCCCATGCCCACGCCGGGCGGTGTGCCCGTCGCGATCAAGTCCCCCGGCTCCAGCGTCATGAAACGGCTGAGGTAACTCACCAGTTGCCTGACGCCGAACACCATCGTACGCGTATTTCCGTTTTGCATGCGCTTGCCGTTGACCTCGCACCACATGGGCAGCGCCTGCGGATCGGGGATCTCGTCGGTGGTCACCAGCCACGGGCCCACCGGGCCGAAGGTGTCGCAGCCCTTGCCCTTGTCCCATTGGCCGCCGCGTTCGAGCTGGTACTCGCGCTCCGACACGTCGTTCACGACGCAATAGCCGGCCACGTGTTGCAGAGCATCGGCCTCCGACACGTAGCGAGCGCGTGTGCCGATGACGACGCCGAGCTCGACCTCCCAATCTCCTTTGACCGATCCTTGAGGTAGAACAACCGCATCGTTAGGGCCCACGCGCACACTGGCGGGTTTCATGAAAAGGATCGGTTCCTTCGGCACCGGCATGCCGGATTCGGCCGCATGGTCTGCATAGTTCAGGCCGATGCACAGGAACTTGCCGCAGCCGCTCCACGGCGCGGCGATGCGCCCTGGGGTTTGCACCAAGGGAAGCGTGGACACGTCGAGCGCGCGCAGCTGCGCCAACCCCTGCGGCGACAGCGTCTGCGGCGTGATGTCGGGGATCGCGCCGGACAGCGCGCGCACCTGGCCCTGGGCATCGACCAGTCCGGGCTTCTCGGCACCCTTGGCGCCGTAACGCATCAACTTCATCGCTTTCTCCTCGGGTTGGTGTTCAGTTGGACATGCCACCATCGGCGATCATGATGCTTCCGGTGGTGAACGCGGACTCGTCGCTGGCCAGGTAGACGGCCAGCGCGGCGATCTCATCGGCCGTGCCCAACCGGCCCATCGGCTGGCGCCCGACGAACTGGCTGCGCACCTCGTCCTCGCTCTTGCCGCTGGCGCGCGCCTGCTCGCGGATGCGGCCGGCCAGCGAGGGCGTTTCGACGGTGCCCGGGCAGATCGCGTTGCAGCGGATGCCGCGCGTGACGAAGTCAGCCGCCACGGCCTTGGTCAGCCCGATCACGGCGGCCTTGCTGGCAGCGTAGACAAAGCGGTTGGGCACACCCTTGACGCTGCCGGCGACCGACGCGATGTTGACGATGGCGCCGCCGCCTTGGGCCAGCATGCCGGGCAGGAACGCGCGGATCGTGCGTGCCATCGAACGCGCGTTCAAGTCGAACGCGAGGTCCCAATCGGCATCGGTGGACTCCAGCACGTTCCCGGCGTGCACGATGCCGGCGGCGTTGAACAGCACGTGCACCGGTCCGGCCTCGCGCGCCGCGGCTTCGATCGCGGCGCCGTCCAGCACGTCGAGCCGGCGCGTGCGGCAGCCGCACTCGCGAGACAGCGCCGTCAGGCCGGCGTCGTCGACATCGGTGGCGATCACGTGCGCACCTTCGCGCGCAAACGCCAGTGCGGTGGCGCGTCCGATGCCGTGCGCCGCCGCGGTGAGAAAGGCCGTCTTGCCGGCCAGACGAGAACCCATGGGCATGAACTCCTGGAAATGATCAGGAAATGGTATGTCGCGAACGCGCGCGGCGCTCCAGCTCGTCGTGGCGCCAGGCGATGCCCAGGCCGGGGACGTCGGGCGCCGCCGCCATGCCGTCTTCGATCGCGAGCCGGCTGGTCGCCACCGCATCGAGCTGGGGGATGTACTCGACCCACGCGGCGCTCGGCGCCGCCGCGGTCAGCGACACGTGCAGCTCCATCAGAAAGTGCGGACACACCGCGAGGTTGCACGCCTCGGCCATGTGCGCGACTTTCAGCCACGGCGTGATGCCACCGATGCGCGCGACGTCAACCTGCACGATCGAACAGGCGCCGAGCCGCATGTAGTCGGCGAACTGGCCGATCGAATACAACGATTCGCCGATCGCGACCGGCACCTCGCTGGCCGCTGCGAGCCGCGCGTGGCCCGCCACGTCATCGGCAGGCAGCGGCTCCTCGAACCACGCGATGCCGAGCTCGGCGTACTTCGGTGCACGCCGCAGCGCCTCGCCGAGCGTGAAGCACTGGTTGGCGTCGACCATGATCTCGAAACCATCGCCCACCGCGTCGCGCACCGCGCGCAGCCGCGCCATGTCTTCGCTCACGTGCGGCTTGCCGACCTTGATCTTGGCGCCTTTGAAGCCGGCCTGCTGCGCAGCCACGGTCTCGCGCACCAGATCGTCGGGTGACAGGTGCAGCCAGCCGCCTTCGGTGGTGTACACCGGCGTGCGCTGCTTGGCGCCGCCGGCGGCGCGCCACAACGGCTGGCCGTCGCGCCGACAGCGCCAGTCCCACAGCGCGGTATCGATCGCAGCGATTGCCAGGCTGGTGACCGCGCCGACGCTGGTGGCGTGCGTGGCAAACAGCAGGTCGCGCCAGATCGCCTCGATCAGCGCCGGATCGCGACCGATCAGACGCGGGCACAAATGGTCCTTCAACAGCGCCACCACCGACGATCCGCCGGTGCCGATGGTGTAGCTGTAGCCGGTGCCGCTGCCGCCATCGTCCATGTGCAGCCGCACGATCGGCGTCTCCTGCGTCACGAACGACTGGATCGCGTCGCTGCGCGGCACCGGCGGCGGCAGGTCGAGTTGGAGGATCTCGATCGAGGCAATGCAGGTCATCGGCGAACAACGAGCGACGAACTACAACCCCATCATCCGCGGCAACCACAGCCCGATGGCCGGCACGTAGGTCAGGATGACCAGGCTGCCCAGCAGCGGAATCAGCCACGGCAGGATCGCCATCGTCGTGCGCTCCACGCTCAGCTTGGCCACGCGCGCCAGCACGAACAACACCATGCCCATCGGCGGGTGCAGCAGACCGATCATCAGATTGAGCACCATCACCAGGCCGAAGTGCACTGGGTCGACGCCGAGTTGTCGCGCGATCGGCAGCAGGATCGGCACCAGGATCGTGATGGCTGCGGTCGGCTCCAGGAAACAGCCGACGAACAGCATCAACAAGTTGGCCATCAGCAGGAACATCCACGGATCCTTCGTCACCGCGAGCACCCACTCCGCGATCGCAGCGGTGACGCCGGTGGCTGTCAGCATCCAGCCGAAGATCGAAGCCGCGGCGACGATGAACATCACGGTGGCCGTGGTCTCCACGGTGTCGAGGCTGATGCGAACGAACTTTCTCCAGTCCATCGTGCGGTACCAGAACAGGCCGAGCACCAGTGCCCACACGCTGGCGGCAATCGCACCCTCGGTGGGCGTGAACAGGCCGGTGGTCATGCCGCCGATCAGCAGCACCGGCGTCATGATCGGCAGCACCGCCTGCCACTGGAAGTAGCGGTCGGCGGCGAACAACACGACGATCGCAGCGATCACCGTGACCTGCGGCTGCAGCCCGGCCTGCACCAGCCAGTACACCGCGACCGGCCACGCCGCCACCACCGCCATCTCGATGATCGCCTTGCCGAAGCGCGTGCCGGAGAACCTGATGTCGCCGCCCCACTTGTTGCGGTGCGCGAAATACGCCACCGTCACCATCATCAGCAGCGCCATCAGGATGCCCGGCAGCAGGCCAGCCAGGAACAGCGCGCCGACCGACACGTTGGCCATCATCGCGTAGATCACGAACGGCAGGCTCGGCGGGATGATCGGGCCCAACGTGGCCGACGCCGCCGTCACACCCACCGCGAACTCGCCCGAGTAGCCGTGGTCCTTCATCGCCTTGATCTCGATCGTGCCCAGTCCCGCCGCATCGGCGATGGCGGTGCCGCTCATGCCGGCGAACACCACCGAGCCCACGACATTGACGTGACCGAGCCCGCCCTTGAGCCAGCCGACCAGCGCGAGCGCGAAGTTGTAGATGCGGTTGGTGATGCCGGCGTTGTTCATCAGGTTGCCGGCCAGGATGAAGAACGGCACCGCCAGCAGCGGAAAGCTGTCGATGCCGCCGATCATGCGGTGCACCACCGCAAACGGCGGCACGGTGCCGCTGATCAGGATGTAGACCAGCGACGAGCCGGCCATCGCGATGGCCACCGGGATGCCGCCGGCCATCAGCACGAGAAAGATGATCTTCAGCATGGATGCACCGGGCTCAACGGTCGTCCATCGACGACTCGGGCCGCTCGAGCACGCTGTAGCCGCGCCGCCAGTGCACCCGCGCCACCCAGACCGAACGCAGCATCATCATCAAGAAGCCGAACAGGCACAACCCGTACAGCAGGTTCATCGGCAGGTCGATGATTGTCATCTTGTAGTTGCCCATCCTTTGCATCATCTGCCAGGTCAGCACCACCATCGCGCCGAAGAAGGCGATACGCAGCACGTCGACCGCGACGGCCAGCGCGCGCGCCGCGCCCTTGGGCAGATAGCGGTACAGCAGGTCGACCTGGATGTGGTTGTTCTTGGCCACGCCGATCGACGCCCCGACGAACACCGTGCCGATCAACAGGTAACGCGCGATCTCTTCGGTCCACGCCGCTGAGTCGTTGAGGACGTAACGCGTGAAGAACTGGTAGAAGACGGTGGCACCGAGCGCCCAGAAGATCACCAGCGACACCCAGCCCTCGAAGGTGGTGTCCGACAGATCCACCGCTTCATCGGTGGCGTGGAACTGCCCGTCGTCACCCATCACCTTGGGCAGGGCGTCGATGTCGGTGGTGGTGCTCATGGCAGGGTGCTCTTCACGACACGCGCCGCGAAAGCGGCGCGCTGACTAGGTCCAGCGCACACCGCGGATCTGGCTCCGCCAGTCCGCTGGTGTGGCCCCCTTGAGGGGGAGACGGCCGTGAGGCCGCTTCGGGGGTGGGCTTACTTAATCGCAACGATGCGGTCATAGTCCTTCTTGTCGAACCCGAGCGACTCGACCGTCACGTTCTTGGTCACCGCGTCGACGAAGCTCTGGCGGTTCACGGTGTGAATGGTGATGCCCTTCTTCTTGAACTCCTCGACCAGCTCGGACTCGCGCTTCTTGATCGCCGCGGTGGCGCGCGCGGCGGCCTCGAGCGCCACGTCCGAGAAGACCTTCTTCTCGGCGTCCGTCAGCTTGTTCCACACGTGGGGCGCCACCTGGGTGGTGAGGCCGTCGACGATGTGGCCGGTCAGCATGATGTGCTTCTGCACCTCGTAGAACTTCTTGGCCTCGATCGTCGTCAACGGGTTCTCCTGCGCGTCGACCGTCTTGTTCTGCAGCGCCAGGTACACCTCGGCGAACGCGATCGGCGTCGGATTGGCGCCGCAGGCGCGCGGCGTGGCGGTGTAGGACGGCACGTCGGGCACGCGGATCTTCAGGCCCTTCATGCCCGCGCAGTCGGTGAACGCGGTCTGGCTCGTGGTGTGGCGCGCACCGTAGTAGGTGTAGGCCAGGATCTGGATGCCGGTCTTCTCGCGGAAGCCGTCGATCATCTCCTTGAACACCGGGCTCTTGCTGTAGGCGAGCAGGTGGTCGGCATCGCGGAAGATGAACGGGTAGTACGCGATGCCCAGCCGCGGGTAGCTGCGCGCCGCGAAGCTCGGCCCGCTGATGATCATGTCGACCGTGCCGAGCAGCATGCCCTGGTTGATGTCGGTCTCCTTGCCCAGCGAGCTGGCCGGGAACACCTGGATCTCGAACTTGCCGTTGGTGCGCTTCTTGATCTCCTCGGCGGCCCACACGCTCTCGGTGTGGTACGGCTCGCTGGTCTCGTAGACGTGCGCCCACTTCAGCTTGGTCTGCGCCTGTACGCTGGTCGCCAGCGCGAGCGCGGCGGCGGCACCGGCGAGCAGCGCGGTGCGACGGATCATTGAGTTCATCGCTCCTGTCTCCTTCCATTGGGGGTCATGGGGGTGTCTCCACGTGGCACAAGCCCTTCAGTCGGCGGCCACCACCTGGACCTTGGTGCTGCAGAACCTTTCGCGGCGCCCGCTCGAAGCGTCCTTGCCTGCCGCCACCGCAGATCGAGCCGGCTCATGCGCTGCGCTTCCCGACGGCCGAACGAGTGGCCGCGCGCGCCGTCGTGCCACTCGCTGCGTCGCGACGCGCCTCGACCGCCATGCGGGCATAGCGGTCGTGCGAGCGCTGCAGGTGACGCTGCATCGCGCGGCGCGCAGCCTCGGCGTCGCGCGCGGCGATCGCGTCGACCACCGCAGCGTGTTCCACCAGCGCGCGGCGCCACGTGCTCGCGTTCTCGAAGTGATGTCCGAAGCTCTCGAACAGCGGGTTGTTGCGCTCGTCGTAGAGCTCGGTCACCGTGCGCAGCAGCGGCGCGTTGTCGGCCGCCTCGGCGATGCACAGGTGGAACTGGCGGTCGCTGTGGATCGGCATGCTGCCGGCAGCGATGTCGCCATCCATCCGGGCCAGCAGGTCGCGCAGCGTGGCGACCTGCGCCTTCGTCATGCGCCGCGCCGCCAGGGCGGCCAGCTCGCCCTCGACCACCTGGCGTGCGCGGATGATCTCGAACGGACCGCTCGCGTTGCCCAGCGTGCGCGCCGGCCTCGCCGCGAGCTCGGCGTCACCGAGCACGTGCACGCCTGAGCCCACACGCACTTCGACCAAGCCCTCCACCTCCAGCGCGATCAGCGCCTCGCGCACCGAGGGGCGCGAGACGCCGAGCTGCAGCGCGAGGTCACGCTCCGCCGGCAGCCGACTGCCCGGCAGGTACTCGCCGGCGCGCACGCCGGCGCGGATCTGGTCGGCGATCTGCCGGTACAGGCGCCGGGTCTCGATGGCATGCAGGGGCACGGGCGGATCGCTGGCGGTGGACGGGGATGCTGGTCAAGTGGTCAGGCCACTTGACCGATTCTCGGTCCGCGGCGCGGGCGCCGGGTTCCGAGGAAACCCGCGGGGGCCGCGCCCGTCGGCCGCGGCATGGGCAGCGGCAGCACGTGGAGTATCACGCGACGGCTGCCAGCGCCGCCGCCACACCCTTCTCGCGTAACGCCCCCAGCGCACGCGCAATGTCGTCGGCCAGCAACTCGTGACCGCCGAGGTCGCCGAACACCGGCGCGAAGCGCAACCAGTGTCGCGCCTCGGCCGCTGCGTCGCCGGCAGCGGCAGCCGCAAGGCGCCAGCGCTCGAGCGCGTCAGCCTGCGGATCTTCGATCGGGTAACGGTTGCCTCGTTCGTCGACACCACGCAGGTGGTGCAGCCAGGCGGCCAGTCCGAACGCCAGCCGCGACACCGGCTGGCGCTGCGCCAGGCGGTCGCGCACGGTCCCCAGCAGGCGCTGCGGCAGCTTCTGGGAGCCGTCCATCGCGATCTGCTGCGTGCGATGCGCGAGTGCCGGGTTTGCAAAGCGCTGCAGCAGCGATGCGCGATAGGCCTCGACGTCCAGGCCCGGCAACGCCGGCAATGTGGGCACCACCTCGTCGCGCAACAGCGCGTCGACGAAGGCGCGCATTGCGGGCTGCCGCAGCGCGGCATCGACGGTCGGCCATCCCGCCATCGCACCGAGATAGGCGATGCACGAATGAGCGCCGTTGACCATGCGCAGCTTGAGCCGCTCGAACGGCTCGGCACTCGCGACCAAACGCGCACTACCGCAGGGCCAGTCGGGGCGGCCGGCGAAGAAGCATTCTTCGACCGCCCAGTCGAAGAACGGTTCGGCGATCACCGGTGCCGCGTCGCGGCAGCCCAGGCCACGCGCGACCGCGTCGACGTCGGCCGGTGTGGTGCGCGGCACGATGCGATCGACCATGCTGGCCGGGAAGCTGCAGTGCGTGTCGATCCAACGCGCCAGCGCCGTATCGATCCGGTCGGCAAGCGCCAGCACCAGCGCGTGCAGCGTCGCGCCGTTGGCCGGCAGGTTGTCGAGCGGCAGCAGCGTCAGGCCGCCCAAGCCGCCGGCGCGCCGCAGCGCGAGGCCGCGCACGATGAAGCCAAGTGCGCTGCGCGGCGCCGCCGCGTCCGCAAGGTCGGCGCGGATGTCCGGATGGTCGTGGTGCAACGCGCGCTGCGCCGGATCGGCCGGATCGCGGCAGTACCCCTTCTCGGTCACGGTGAGGCTGACGATGCGCGCGGTCGGCGCGGCGATGCGCGCCAGCACGGCGGCGGGATCCTCGGGCGCCACGAGCGTCTCATGCACGCAGCCCACCACCTGCAGCCGCTCGCGCGCGCGTCCGGCATCGTCGGCGTCGCGCGTGGCGACGGTGTACAGGCCCTGCTGCGGCGCCAACGCGTCGCGCACGTCGGCGTGCCGCAGCGACACGCCGCAGATGCCCCAGCACGGGTCAGCGCCCGCGTTCAGCGCGGCTTCGGTGGCCAGCGCCAGGTGCGCGCGCACGAAGGCACCGAGCCCGAGGTGCACGATGCCGCTGCGCAGCGCAGCGCGGTCGTAGGCTGGCCGGCCGACGCCGGCCGGAAGCGTCGCCAGCCTTGCCGGGCCGAGCGGCGCTACCAGTCCCACAGCGTACCGTCGCGCTGCAGCCGGTTCACCGGAAGGTACGCGCGCTGGTACGGGTGCTTGGCCGCCATTGCCTCGTCGATGTCGACGCCGTGACCCGGTGCGTCGCCCGGGTGCATGAAGCCGGCATCGAAGCGGTAGGCATGCGGGAACACCGCGTCGGTGAGCGCGTTGTGCGGCATGTGCTCCTGGATGCCGAAGTTCGGCACCGCGAGGTCAAAGTGCAGCGCGGCGCCCAAGCACACCGGCGAAAGGTCGGTGGCGCCATGACTGCCGGTGCGCACCTGGTACAGCGCCGCCAGGTCGGCGATGCGGCGCAGGTGCGTGATGCCGCCGGCATGCACGACCGTGGTCCTGATGAAATCGATCAGCTGCTGTTCGATCAGCGCCTTGCAGTCCCAGATGGTGTTGAACACCTCGCCCACTGCGAGCGGCGTCGTCGTGTGTTGGCGGATCAGACGGAACGCCTCGGGGTTCTCCGCCGGCGTCGCATCCTCCATCCAGAACAGCCGGCACGGTTCAAGGTCGCGGCCGAGACGTGCCGCCTCGATCGGCGTCAGCCGGTGATGCACGTCGTGCAGCAGCTCGTGCTCCCAGCCGATGGCCTCGCGCACCGCCTCGAAGAGCTTGGGCGTGTGGCGCAGGTACTTCGCGCTGTCCCAGTCCTGCTCGACCGGCAGGCCCTGCGTGGCCGGCTCGTACGGCTTGCCGTCGGTGGCCACGCCGTACACCTTGTTCAGGCCCGGCACGCCGCTCTGTGCGCGAATCGCGCGGTAGCCGAGCGCGGCCTGGCGCCGCACCTCGTCGACCGTCTCGGAGATGTCGCGCCCGTTGGCGTGCGCGTAGACCATCACGCGCTCGCGGCTGGCGCCGCCGAGCAGCTGGTACAGCGGCAGACCGGCGGCCTTGGCCTTGATGTCCCACAGCGCGGTGTCGACGGCGGCGATCGCGCTCATCGTCACCGGCCCGCGCCGCCAGTAAGCGCCGCGGTACAGGTACTGCCAGGTGTCCTCGATGCGGTGCGCGTCGCGCCCGATCAGCAACGGGATCACGTGCTCGGTGAGGTAGCTCGCCACCGCCAGCTCGCGCCCGTTGAGCGACGCGTCCCCCAACCCGGTGAGGCCGGCGTCGGTCTCGACCTTCACCGTCACGAAGTTGCGCCCGGGGCAGCAGACGATGACCTTGGCCGCCGTGATCTTCACTGGGTGCGCCGTTCAGTAGTGGATGCAACGCGGCGCGCCGCCGCCGGCGGCGATGGCATCGCCGTTGATGGCGCGCGAACGCGGCGAGCACAGGAACGCCACCACGTCGGCCACTTCGCTCGCATCGACCAGGTGGTTGATCGAGTTGCCGGCCGCCATCTGCGCCTCGATCGCCTGCGGCGCGACGCCTTGCGCGGCGGCACGCGACGAGATCAGCGGCGCGGTTCGCTCGGTGCGCGTGAGGCCCGGATGCACCACGGTCACGTTGATGCCCTGCGGGCCGAGCTCGTCGGCCAGGTTCTTGGTCAACGCGGCGACCGACACGTTGCGCATGCTGCCCACCACGTTGCCGGTCTGACGCGCCGCCAGACCGCTGATGTTGACGATGCGGCCCCAGCGCTGCGCCTTCATGCCGGGCACCACCTCGCGCGCGACGCGGATGTAGCCCATCACCTTGGTGTCCATCTCGCCGTGGAACCACGTGGCGTCGATGTCGGCCAGCTGCGGCGGCGCGGCGAACCCGGCCGGCTCGGCCGCCGCGTTGACCAGGATGTCGATCGTGCCGCCGAGCCGTTGCACCGCTTCGGCCACCGCCGCCTTGACCTGCTGGTCGTCCGTGGTGCTGGCCACCACGCCGATCACACGCCGCCGGCTCTCGGCCGCCAGCTCCTGCGCCGCGGCGTCCAGCGGCTCGCGGTTGCGCGCCAACAGCGCGATGTCGCAGCCTTCCAGTGCCAGCACGCGGGCGATCGCCTTGCCGATGCCGCGGCTGCCGCCGGTGACGAGAGCGCGCTTGCCTTGCAGTTGCAGGTCCATCGTGCGGACTCCTTCAGCGCGGCGGCGGCCTGCCCGCGGTGGTGTACAGCTCTGCCAGCGGCACCACGCGGCCGTGCAGCGGTGCGATGCGTTCCACCGGCAACCGGAGCCGCTCGATGTTGGCGATCAGGTTGAGGTGGTTGGCATTCGGCGTGGTCGGCGGCGGCGCGTTGGGCGCCAGCGGGGTGTAGGCATCGGCCTCGATCAGGATCTTCTCCTGCGGCAGATGCACCATCAGGAAGCCGTCGTTGTGCAGGCTGTCGATGATGCGATGGATGTCCACCGTACGCGTGCCGTCGCTCAACGTGGCCTTGTCGTTGACGGCCAGAAAGGTGGCACGCCGGCCCGATTGCGTGAGCCGGTCCGGCGCGATGCGGTTCGGCGTGGCGAACGCGCGCTCGAAGTACGCCACGTTCGCCGACTGGGTGACGATGGTGGCGCCGTCGGCTGCCGCCGCGCGCAGGCCGCCGGAGTGGTCGAAGTGCGCGTGCGAATTGATCGCGTAGCGGATCGGCTTGCCCGGCGCCAGCGCCTTCACCGCGTCGAGCACGGGCTGCGTGCGGCCGTCGTTGAGCGGCGCTTCCACCAGCACGAAGTGATCGCGCATCTCGATCGCCACGCTGTTGTGCGAGCCGCCGCCGACGTGCCACACGCCGTCGGCGAGCTTTTCGGTGGTCACGCGCTCGGCATGCTGGCGTGCGGCATCGGGCGGCGCGATGTCGACCGGCGCGTGGGGCCGCACGTCGCGCACCGTCAGGTCGAGCACCAGGCTGCCGGCCATCGACTGGTAGATGCGGGTCGGAAACTGGATGCCGCCGAAGTCGCGGTAGTCCAGGTAGCGCGTGACCACGTCGACCTCGCCGAGCACCGCGTCGGGGGCGCGCGACTCCACGCGCTGCACCAGACCGTCGGCGCCGATGATGGCCACCGCCTCGAAACGGCGCGGCTCGCTGAACTTGAGCGCGGTGACGGTGGCGCCGGCTTCGTTTCGGATCTGAGCCGCGGCGCGGTTGCGCTGGGCCGCCTTGAGCACGCCGTGCGGCGTGATCCACAGCTGGTGCACGCGGTCGGCGACAAAACGCGGCCCCGCTTGCGGCCCGGTGGCGGCTTGATTCCATGCCAGGGTGCCGCTCACGTACTGGTTGTTGCGCTGCTCGCCTTGCAGCGGATAACCACCGCCGCCGCGCGGCTCGGCCCGGCTGAGCGTGATCTGGTCGCGCATCGACGCGGTGTCGTAGTTGACGCTGCGCGCGAGCGCGTGCACCGTGATCTTGGGCCACGGCAAACCGGGCTGATAGGCCTGGCCGAAGGTGTAGCCGATGCCGTCGGCGCTGTAGGTGAGCGTCTTGAGGCCGTTGCCGCCCATGGCCTGGGTGGCGCGCGCGATCACCACCCGCGCATCGATGTCGGGCGTGGCGCAGGCGGCGACCAAAGCCATCCATGCGGTCGCCGCCACCAGCGTCGCGGCGCGCCGGATGGGTTGGTGGTTCTTGTGCATCGGCGCTCTCCGCGTGGTCCCGGCACAGCCGGCGTCGGCGGTGTACGCGGGCTTGCGACGCTTGCGAATGCGGGTTTGCCCCGTGAGGTTCGCTATTGCTCGACGAACGCACGCTCGATCACGAAGTCACCCGGCGTCGAGGTGTTGCCCTCCTTGAAGCCGCGCTGCTCGAGCATGGACTTGAGTTCGCGCAGCATCGCCGGGCTGCCGCAGATCATCACGCGGTCTTCGGCCGGGTTCAGCGGCGGCACCCCGAGGTCGACGAACAGCTTGCCCGAGGCGATCAGGTCGGTGATGCGGCCCTGCGTCGGGAACGGCTCGCGCGTCACCGTGGGGTAGTAGCTCAGCTTGCCGCCGATGATCTCGGCCAGCAGTTCATGGTCGGGCAGCAGTTCCTCGAGGTAGTCGTGGTAGGCCAGCTCCGCGACCTGGCGCACGCCGTGCACCAGGATCACCTGCTCGAAGCGCTCGTAGGTCTCGGGCGCACGGATGATGCTCATGAACGGCGCCAGGCCGGTGCCGGTGGCCAGCAGATACAGCCGCCGGGCCGGCAGCAGGTAGTCGATGACCAGCGTGCCGGTGGGCTTGCGCCCGACCAGAATCCTGTCGCCCACCCGGATGTGCTGCAGCCGCGAAGTCAGCGGCCCATCGGGCACCTTGATGCTGAGGAACTCGAGGTGCTCCTCGTAGTTGGCGCTGACGATGCTGTAGGCCCGCAGCAGCGGCTTGCCGTTGACCATGAGGCCGATCATCGTGAAGTGCCCGTTGGAGAAGCGCAGCGCCGGGTCGCGCGTGGTGGTGAAGCTGAACAGCCGGTCTGTCCAGTGGTGGACGCTTTGCACCGTCTCTTCGTTGAATGCAGCCATGACTCCCTTTTCTTACTCCCTGTTCACCACGGCCGGGCCTGCATGCCCGGCCGGTTCGTGAGGCGCGGGCGAGCCCGCAGGGGCTCACCCACGTCCACACTCACCCACGCCCGACGAATGGCATCTTGGTGGCCATCACGTTCACGAACAGCATGTTGCTGTCCGGCGGCAGGTTGGCCATCGTCAGCAGCGCGTCGGACACCGACTTCAGCGGCATGCGCGGCTCGGGCTTCATCGTGCCGTCGGCCTGCGGCACGCCGCCGACCATGCGCTCGGTCATCTCGCTGGCCGCATTGCCGATGTCGATCTGGCCCACCGCGATGTCGCAGGCGCGACCGTCGAGCGATGCGGTGCGTGTGAGGCCGCTCACCGCGTGTTTGGTCGCGGTGTAGGCGATCGACATCGGGCGCGGCGCATAGGCCGAGATCGAGCCGTTGTTGATGATGCGGCCGCCCTTGGGGTTCTGGTTCTTCATCACGCGAAACGCCTCGCGGATGCAATAGAACGAGCCGTTGAGGTTGGTGTCCACCACTTGCTGCCACTTTTCGATCGGCAACTCGTCGATCGGCACCGCCGGCGCGCCCATGCCGGCGTTGTTGAACAGCAGGTCGAGTCGCCCGAACTTCCTGACCACGGCGTCGAACAGGGCCGCCACCTGGCTGTGCTGCGTGACGTCGGTGGGCACCGCGAGCGCGCGCTGGTCGATGTCGCCATACGGATCGCCCGCCTTGGCGATCGCGGCCTGCAGCGCATCGGCGCGCCGGCCGGCGAAGGCGACGCGCCAGCCGTCGGCCAGCAGCGCGATCGCACAGGCGGCGCCGATGCCGGAGCCGGCGCCGGTGACCAAGGCAACGCGGTTGTGGGGACGGGCGGCGGCATTCATCGGGCTTCTCCTCGGGGCGAGCCCAGCAGTCTGCCATGGCCCGCTTTCCCGGGTCGGCGCCGGCTGTTTGCCGGCTTGCGCAAGCTCAAGCCGGTGGGGCGTCGGCCAGTGCCAGCAGAGCGGCCTCTCCGAAGGGCGGAGTCTGCGTGCTCGTTTCGGTACTCCCCGCGTGCGGCTTGACGCCGATCGGCGCTCGCAACGCCTGAGCCGAGCCGACCTCACGCGTTCGTGCCATGGCACCGGGTCATCGTCAGCTGACAGAATGACTGCCGAAGCCACAGGAGTCGACCCACCATGGGTTCCAACACATTCAGGATCGCGGCCATCCCCGGCGACGGTATCGGCAAGGAGGTGATGCCCGAAGGCATGCGCGTGCTCGATGCGGCGGCCCGGCGCTTCAACCTGCAACTGCACTGGGAGCCCATCGAATGGGCCAGCTGCGACTACTACGCGCAGCACGGCCAGATGATGCCCGACGATTGGCGCAGGCGGCTCGAAGGTCTGGACGCGCTGTATTTCGGCGCCGTCGGCTGGCCGGCCAGCGTGCCCGACCATGTGTCGTTGTGGGGCTCGCTGATCAAGTTCCGGCGCGACTTCGACCAGTACATCAACCTGCGGCCGGCGCGCCTGTTCGACGGCGTGCCCTGCCCGCTGGCGGGCCGCAAGCCCGGCGACATCGACATGATGATCGTGCGCGAGAACACCGAGGGCGAGTACTCGGCGGTGGGCGGCGTGATGTACCCGGGCACCGAGCGCGAGTTCGTGTCGCAGACATCGATCTTCAGCCGCATCGGCAGCGAGCGGCTGCTGAAGTTCGCGTTCGACTTGGCGCGCACGCGGCCGCGCAAGCACGTGACCCTGGCCACCAAGAGCAACGGCATCTCGATCTCGATGCCGTGGTGGGACGAGCGCTGCGCCGAAACGGCCGCCAAGTACCCCGACATCACCTGGGACAAGCAGCACATCGACATCCTCGCCGCGCGCTTCGTGATGCAGCCGCAGCGCTTCGACGTGGTGGCAGCGACCAATCTGTTCGGCGACATCCTTTCGGACCTCGGCCCGGCGTGCACCGGCACGATCGGCATCGCGCCGTCGGCCAACATGAACCCGGAGCGCAAGTTCCCGAGCCTGTTCGAGCCGGTGCACGGCTCGGCGCCGGACATCTTCGGCAAGAACATCGCCAATCCGATCGGGCAGATCTGGGCCGGGGCGATGATGCTGGACTTCCTCACGCACGGCAGCGGCGCCGGGCGTCAGGCGCACGATGCGATCCTGCGGGCGATCGAAGGCGTGCTGCGCGACGGGCCGAAGACGCCGGACCTCGGCGGCCGAGCATCGACCCAGGAAACGGGCCGGGCGATCGCCGAGCGCGTCGGCGCATAGATCTGCGGTCGATCGCCCCGAACCGCCGCACGGGCGCGCGCGGCGCGCGTCGGACCCACGCCCTTTGCACACGGCCTAAGCCTTCGGCTTAGCGTCCGGGTCTCGCATTGACGCCCGCGGTTGTGTACGCTCGATCCACCTGCGGAGCTGGAGCAAAGGCCATGGCTCGACACGCTGCGTCACACGCTTTCGGCGGCCTCGCTCCTTGCCCGACGGGCGATGCGTTCGACGAGCGCCGGCTGCAGATGCTGGTGACCTTCAGCGCGTCGATGCGCTGGCAGATGCTGTCGGCCACCGTGGTGGTGGCGGGGGTGGCCTGGGCCGGCGGCGCGCCGCTGCCGTGGGTGCTCACCTGGATGTTCGCCACGATCGCGGTGCGCGAGGCACGCGCCTGGCATCTGCTGCGCTACCGGGACGACACCACCAGGTCGATCGCCGAGCGGCTGACCGCGGCCGAGCGCTGGACGCTGCTGCTCGGTGCGGCCCATGGCAGCGCGGCGCTGTTGATGATGCGCCTGGACACCGCCGCCGCGGCGATCCTCACGATGGTGCTGATGTCGCTGAGCGCGGGCGCCGTCTCGACCACGTTTACGGTCTTGCGCGCGTTCGTCAGCTTCGCCTCGGCGATCGCCGTGCCCACCGCAGCCATGTGGGTGCTGATGGGCGGCTGGGTCGGGTGGGCCGTGGCCGCGCTGACCGTGATGTTCCTCGGCGTGCAGATCCGCTTCGCGCGGCAGAGCATGCTGCTGTTCCAGGAGTCGTACGCGATGCGGCTCGAAAACGAAACGCTGTTGCGCGAGCTGTCGGCCGAGCGCGCACAGCTGGCGCAGGCGCGTGACACCGCGGTGCAGACCGACCTGTCGAAAAGCCGGTTCCTGGCCTCGGCCAGCCACGACCTGCGCCAGCCGCTGCAAAGCCTGCTGCTCAACAGCAGCGCGCTGTCGCGCCGGCCGATCGACGCCGAGAGCCGCGCGATCGCCGGTGACATCGGCGAGGGCATCGAAGCGCTGCGCCAGATGCTCGATGCGCTGCTCGACGTGTCGCAGCTCGATGCCGGCGCGGTCTCGCCGCACCTGCAGAACGTGGCGCTGGCAAGCCTGCTGGATGGCGTGTGCGCGCGCTTTCGCCCCGCCGCGTTGGCCAAGGGCCTGGCGCTCACGCACGAATGCACGCCGGACACGCTGGCCGTGACAAGCGATGCGCAGATGCTGCGCCGGATTCTGGCCAACCTCGTTGACAACGCGATCAAGTTCACTCCGGCGGGCTCGATTGCAATGATCGCGCGCCGCGATGGCGACAAGGTGGTCGTGTCGGTCGCCGACACCGGCATCGGCATCGACGCGCACGATCGCGAACGCGTGTTCGAGGACCTGGCACAACTCGGCAACCCGCAGCGCGACCGCACCGCGGGCCACGGGCTGGGGTTGGGCATCGTGCGCCGGCTCGCGCGGGTGCTCGGCATCGAACACGAGATGCACTCCGAGCCCGGCCGCGGCACAACCTTCGTGCTGCGGCTGCCGCTCGCGGACAATGCGGCGCCGGTGGTGCCGGGATACCGGACGGCGCATCCGGGCCTCATCGCCCGGCGGCTGCTGGTGCTCGACGACGATGCCGCGGTGCGGGCCTCCTACGCAAACGCGCTGACGAGTCTGGGCTGCAAGGTGGTGTGCAACGCCTCGCTCGACGAGGCGCTGCAGGCGCTGTCGGAACACGAACCCGAAGTCGCGCTGGTGGATTACCGCTTGGCCGACGGCTGCGACGGACTGCAGGCTGTGGCGCGCCTGCGCGCCGCGCGGCCGTCGCTGGCGGCGGTCATCGTGTCGGCCGACACCACGGGCACGCTGCGCGAGCGGGCCGCGCAGGCCGCGGTGGCCGTGCTGCGCAAGCCGGTGACCGACGCGATGCTGGCGGCAGTGATCAACGACGCGCTGCGCGAAGCCGGCAGCAACGCCAGCGTGGCCGGCGCGACGCGCTAGCCCTCCCACGAGGTGCAAGGAGGTCTTATGACTCCGACGGGAAGAACCTGGTTGTCGCGGCAGGCCCCCGAGCTGGTCGCGCGGCTGCACGACAGCGCAACGGACCAATTCGACTGCGACCTGTTGATTGTGGGCAGCGGCTACGGCGGCGCGGTCGCCGCGGCGCGCGCCGCGGGCCACGAAACGCAGCAGGTCGACGGCAGCTTCCGGGCCGCGCGCGTGTGGGTGCTCGAACGCGGCAACGAATACCTGCCGGGCCGGTTCCCGTCGCGCTTTGCCGAGCTCGCCGGCCACGTGCGCTTCGACACACAAAGCGGCCGCGCCGCGCTCGGTCGCGCCGAGGGGCTGTTCGATGTCCGCCTGGGCAAAGACGTGTGCGTGCTGCTCGGCAACGGCCTGGGAGGCGGCTCGCTGATCAACGCCGGCGTGATGGAGAAGCCGGCCGGCTCGGTGTTCGACATCGGCTGGCCCGCGGCGCTCACGCGCCGGGAGCTCGACGACGGCTGCGAGAAGGTGCGCGACATGCTCACGCCGCGCCCAGTGCCTCAGGAGCAGGAGTGCAGCAAGCTGCACGTGCTCGACACGTTGATCCCGTTCGAGAAGGCGCGGCGCTGCGACGTGACCGTGCACTGGCACGACGAATACAACTTCGCCGGCGTGGCGATGCACGCGTGCACGCTGTGCGGCGATTGCCTGACCGGCTGCAACCAGGGCGCCAAGGGCTCGCTCGACACCAACTACCTCGCCTTCGCGCGCGCCCGCGGCGTGGAGATGTTCTGCGGCGGCACGGTGCGTACCGTGGCGCGCGGCGAACGAGGTGGCTGGGCGGTGAAGTGGCAGTACACCGACCACAGCCTGAACAACGACGATAGCGAATTCGTCGTGCGCGCGCGCCGCGTGGTGCTGGCCGCCGGCACGCTGGGCTCGACTGAGATCCTGCTGCGATCGAAGGCCGCAGGTCTGGCACTATCCGACCGGGTCGGCTGCCGCTTCTCCGCCAACGGCGACAAGATCACCGCCGGCGCGAAGCACGCCCTTCGCGTGGGCGCGGTCGGCGACCCCGAAAGCGACCCGGCCGACCCCGAGGCGCGACGCGTCGGACCCACGATCACCGGGCTGATCCGCGTGCCTCAGGACGACGAGGCTGCCGCGTTCGCGCTCGAAGAGTTCGCCGTGCCGGCCGGCTTGCGCCACGTGTACGGCGAGGTCGTGGCGCTGCTCGCCGCGCTGGGCGAGGACTGCATCGGCGCGGCCGATCCCTACGCGGTGACCGATCACGACATCGACCGTATCGCGCTGTACGGCTCGATGGGCGACGACGGCGCGAAGGGCAAGATCGCATTGCCCACGCCGCCGGCCGATGGCAGCCGTAGCGAGGGCGTGCGGATCGATTGGTTCGATCTGCGATTGCACCCGCTGTTCGAGCGGGTCGGAACGTGGCTGCGCGACCGGCAGCGGCCGGCGATCACCGTGCCCAACCCGAGCCCGCCTGACTCCGACCTGCCGCTGCTGCTGGTGCTGCCGCCGGTCACCGTGCACCCGCTCGGCGGGTGCCGAATGGCCGATGGGCCCGACGCCGGCGTTGTCGATCATTGCGGACGCGTGTTCGATCCGAAGGGCGGCGGCGTGCACGACGGCCTGTTCGTGCTCGACGGCTCGATCGTGCCGCGCGCGCTCGGCATCAACCCGGCGCTAACGATCGCCGCATTGGCGGAGCGGGCGATGCCGCGGTTGCTGCTGGACTGGAAATGGCGGTCGGCCGGGACGGTTGCCACACTTGCGCCGCGGCCGCAGGGCCGTCGCCGCGAGCTGCCGGCACGCGATGTGGTGTGGTCGATCCGCGAACGCGTGCAGGGGCGCTTCTCGATCGATGGCTGGCGCCCCTGCTGGGCGCGCCTGGAGATTCAGTTCGAGGAGATCCCGGGCTTTCGCCGCGCGCTGGCGCTGACCTCGCGCGCGGTGACCGTGCGGCGCGCCGATCTGGCGCTGTACGCCGCGCGGCCCCACGACGACGAGTTCACCGTCGACGACCCCGACGCACGGCAGCCGTTGTGTCGAGCCACGCTGGCCGGCAGCGTGGAGCTGTTCGCGCCGATGCCCGGTGCGCCGCCCGACGACGAGCGTACGCGCCTCGTGTACCGGCTGAGCGTGCAGTCGGTGCAAGGCGAGGGTCCGCTCGCGGTCGGCGGCCGGCTCGACGGCGTGAAAGTGATCGGGCGCGAGCCCGAAGGCTGCGATGTCAGCCCGTGGCGGCAGCTTTCCGAGATGCAGATGCGCTACGACGGCGCTGCCGTCGGCCGCTGGGCGCTCGATCTGGCCGACCTGGCCCAACGGCGCGACCCGCTGCTGCGCGCGGTGCGCCTGTCGTCGATGCCCGACCTGCTCGATGACGCCGGCGCGGTCGTGTTCTATGTGTTGCGGCGTCTGCTGAAGCGCCTGCTCGGCTACCACGACCTGTTCAAACAGCTGCAGCCGAGCATGGAAGGGCTCGCGGAGCGCTGGCCGGTCGCGCCCGACGGCCAGGTCACGCGCCTGTGCGACGGCGCTCGGCTCACGCGCTTCCCGCCCGCCGGGACCGCGGCGCCGGGGCTGCTGCCGGTGGTGCTCATTCACGGCCTGGGCTCGTCGGGCGCCAGCGCCATCGACGCTTCATTGCCGCACGGCCTCGCGACCACGCTGCGCGAAGCCGGTCGCGACGTGTGGGTGCTCGACGTGCGCAGCAGCACCGGCAACGAGTTCGCTCGCCGCGATCCCTGCTTGGCGATTGCTGCCCACCGCTGGACGGTCGACAGCGTGGCCCGCGACGATCTGCCGGCCGCCGTCGACGAGGTGCTGCGCCAGACCGGAGCGCCGCAGGTCGACGTATTCGCGCACTGCATGGGTGCGGTGATGTTCTGTCTGGCCTCGCTCGGCAGCGAGCACCTGCAGGGCAAGGTGGGCGCCGCGGTGCTGTCGCAGGTGGGGCCGTTGGTGCGCTTCAGCCCGATGAACCGCCTGCGCGGCTACGTGGCGAGCTACCTGCAGCAGTTCCTGGGCATTCAGATGCTCGACACCGCGCCCGACTTCGTCAGCCGCATCGAGAACGGCGACGTGAAGTGGGACCGGCGGCCCGACGACGACATCAGTGGCAAGTTGCTGCAACTGCTCGTCGACCTGCTGCTGTTCACGTTTCCCTACCCCGACGACGACGACGAGGCCGGGCGCCAGCAGAGCAAGGCGTTGCGGGACTCTGACTTTCGCCGCGTGCGCCACCGCGGCGACGCCATCTTCGGCCAGCTGTTCGAGCTGGCCAACGTGAGCGACGCGGTGCTCTTGCGGCTGCAGGCGGTGCTCGGCTGGGTGTTCGTGCCGATGCTGGCGCAGGCGATCCACTTCGCGCGGCGCAACATGCTCACCGACGCGAGCGGCCGCAACACCGTGCTGCACCACGCCAACTTCGCGCGCCGCTTCGCGTTCCCCACGCTGATCGTGCACGGCCGGCGCAACCGCGTGTTCGACTGGCGCGGGAGCCTGGCGAGCTGGCGGCTGCTCGCGCAACTGCGCCGCGACAACCACGCCGCGCCGCCCGAGCCGCTGGCCGCCGGCGGCGAGCTCTACGGCCGCGGCACGCGCACGCAGCTCGCTGTGTTCGAACGCTACGGCCACCTCGACTGCATGATCGGCACGCAGGCCCACGCCGATGTGTTCCCGCTCGTGACCGCCTTCCTGGCCGAGGCGCACCGGCTGCCGAACCGCGGCGCAGCCGGCGTCGACCCACAGTTCGAGGCACCGTGGATCGGACCGATGCTCGGCTGGCTGCAACTCGAGATCGGCGAGGGGGGCAAGCGGTGGTGGCGCACCCGGGTGCTGATCCACGCGGCACCGCGCCGCGCCGGCACGCGGCAGGTGGTGGTGATGCCGATGCAGGAGCGCGCAGGCGCGCTTGTGCCGCTGGCCGACCACGCCCGCGTGTGGCCCTGGCGGCCGCCGCAGCCCGGTGCGCACCACATGCTGTTGAACCTGCGCGTCGCCCAGGCGGCGCTCGAGCAGCGCTATCGCCGCTTCGCGGTGCTGACGGTGCACGACGACCTCAAGCTCGAGCCCGGGATCGATCCACGGCGCTTCGATTGGTCGATCGACGGCGAGCCGATCGGCGGCGCGATCGAGACCGCGCTCGAGCGTTGGTGCGCCAACCCGAGCGAAGCCACCGCGCTAGCCGCCAGCGTCTTCACGCTGGCGCCCAGGCTGGAGGCCGCGATGGACCGGGGCCAGGCGAGCGCGCCGACCGAGCGATTGTCGTTCGCGCTGGCGAGCTGCCAGTACCCGCCGGGGCTGTTCGATCAGCAGCCCGCGCAGGCCGCGTACGAGCGACTGCATGCCGATGCCGCCAGTGCCGACGGGCCGCAGTGGCTCGTGTTGTGCGGCGACCAGGTCTATCTCGACGAAACGGCCGGCGCGTTCGACCCGATCGCCGCCGCGCGCACCTTCAGCGACGTGCACGACGCGCCGATCGACCGCAGCTACGAACTGAACTGGCAACTGCCGCCGATGCGCAAGACTGTGGCGCGCCTGCCCGTGGTGGCGATGTTCGACGACCACGAGATCCGCAACGACTGGAAGGGCCTGAACGGCGAGACCGAACAGCCGCCCGTCGAGGTGGTGCGCGCGCTCGCCGCGTTTCAGCGCTACCAGGGGTTGGCGAACCCGGGAAAATCGCTGGTCGCTGACCCGGCAACCGGGGGCAGCTTCGTGAGCTACCCCGGCGGCGTGCCGCTGATCGTGCTCGACACTCGCAGCCGGCGCTCGCTGCGCGACGCCGCGAACCTCCGCGAGGCGCAGATCGTGCCGTCCACCGTGATGCAGGCGCTGCGCGCGCGGCTCGCCGACCCGGCCGCGGCGGCGTTGGTGAAGTTCGTGGTGTCGCCCTCGCCGCTCCTGCCGCCCGAGCGCTTTGATGCCGCGCACCCGGCCGAGCGCCTGCGCTCCGACACCTGGAGCGGCTATCCGGCATCGACGGTCGAGCTGCTCGCCTTCATTCGCGACCACGACATCCGACGCGTGGTGTTTCTCTCGGGCGACGCGCACCTGTCGAGCGTAAGTAGCCTTCGGTTCGATGGCGGCACGAATCGCGTGCTGTCGATCGTGTCGTCGGGGCTGTACACACCTTGGCCGTTCGTGAACCAGCGCCCCGATGAGCTGGTGCTCCAAGGTGGGATCGATCTGGGTTGGCCGGGCCGCCCTCTTGTCGGATCGGTGACGCTGCACGCGATGTCGGCGCACCCGGGCCACGCCGTGGTGGCCGTCGAGCACAGGGACGATGGCAGCACGTGGCTCGACGTGAGCCTGCGCGCCTCGAGCGGCGCCACGACCGATTGCCGCATGGAGCTGCGTTAGGCGCGCGCTGCGCCGCGCTACATCGCGTCGAGCGCGGTCGCCGCCTGCGCCTCGAACACGCGACACAGCGCGTCGGTGCGGTTGCGCGCGCCCAGTGCGCGATAGACCATCGACAGGTGCACCTTGACCGTGCCCTCGGCGATCGACAGCTGCCGCGCGATCAGCTTGATCGGTGTGCCGCGCACGGCCAGCGCCAGCACCTGCCGCTGCCGCGGCGACAGCTCGGCGCGCAGGAACGCGGCCAGCTCCTCGCGCTTGAGCTCATCGGGCAGCCGCTCGCGCGTGGTCTGCTCGGCCAGCACGAACTCCGCCGGCAGGAAGATCCGGTGCTGCAGCACCACGCGCAGCGCGGCGTTCATGTCGTCGAGGCTGTACGACTTGGGAATGAAGCCGGCCGCACCCAGCTCGATCAGCTCGCGCACCCGTGCCGACTCGCCCTCGCCCGACATCATGCACACCGGCGTCGCCTCGAAGTGCGCCTTGACGGCGCGCAGCGCCTCCACGCCCGACACGCCGGGCAGGTGGTAGTCGAGCAGAACGAGCCCGAACGCGTCACGCGGTTGCCGGCACGCCTCGGCCACGTCGCGCACGGCGTGGAAGCCGAAGCGCTCGCCCCAGCCGAGCTGCTCGGCCAGATCCGCCAGCACGCGCCGCGTACCGTTCCACACGATCTCGTGGTCGTCGATCAGCAGCACCTTCATCGCGAGAGGCTCCGGCGGTTGCGTGGCGACAGACTAACTGAACGCAAGGCTTGGCGGAACGCCGCGGCGGTGTCTCGAAAGCTACGGGGTCAACGACGCGTAGCGCGGTTGAGAGGCCGAAGCGTCGACCAGCTTTACAGCAGTTGCTCGATGGCTTGCCGTGGGGCTTCGAAATCAATGGCTTAGACGTCTGGCACGCGGTTTGCGTTTGGTTCGCCAAGTGGTTCTGAGGGAGTGGGCAACAGGCTCGGATCCGCGAGATGGTTACGGGAACAACCTACGGAGGAGTGACGCAAATGATGCAAAGGCTCAGGCACAAGCTGGCCGCGACAGTCTTGGCGACGACAGCGGTGTTTTCAGCGCCCGCGTCTGCGGCAGCAGTTGACCTCGAACTGGTTCTGCTGACGGACGTCTCGGGAAGCGTTGACGCGGCCGACTTCGATCTGATGCGAACCGGTTATCGTGACGCGTTTCAAAGCGCTTCGTTCCAGGCCGCCGTTGAACAGGGCGCGTTGGGCAGGATCGCCGCGACGCTGGTCTACTTCTCCGACGGCGTTGCACAGTCGATCGGTTGGACCCTCATCGATACAGCGACCGATGCGAACAACTTTGGCAACCTGATCTTCTCGACACCCCGGCCCTTCGCTGGTGGTACCGGACTGACGCAGGGCTTGAACTACTCTGCTGGCCTGTTCGCCGCCAATGGCTACGAGGGAACGAGGCGAGTGATCGACGTGGCGGGCGATGGCTCCGAGGGCAATGTCTGTGCGTTCAGCCAGATGAACTGCGTTCCGCTTCAGACTGCGCGGTCAAACGCGCTGACGGGTGATGTGACCTCCATCAACGCTCTGTGGATCGACGATCGCACCTTTTTCGGTGACGATCCAGGCGACACCATCAATGCCTTGACCTACGGCACGACCAACGTCATCGGTGGGAGCGGTGCATTCCAGTCCATCGTCCAGGATTTCGCGGGCTTCCAATCGGCGATCCTCTCGAAGCTCGAGCGCGAAGTGAACCCTGGCAACAACGTTCCGGAGCCTTCGACGCTGGCATTGCTCGGTGTGGCGATGGCCGGCCTTGGCGTGGTGGGACGCAGGCGCAGACACGGGGCTTAGGCTCGTCATCAACCCGACGCTGCGGCGGCCATGGTGGCCGCCGCTTGTCTTTCTGGCCTTCACAGTCAGGAACAATTCACGGTCAGCGTGTCGTCGATGGCATGTCTCAACTGGTGGCCTTCGCCACGGTGCCAAGCGGTCTTCGGCTGTGCGGGAACAGCCATGCTGCAAAGCCCGAAGTACCGAGGTCAACCGGAGCTCGAGTTGCAGACGGATCACGTCGGTTCGAGGCGACGCGAGGCAGTTCGACAAGAGTGCCTTAGCGCGGGGTCGTCGATTCTGCCGATAGGGCTTGTCGGGGCGCTGCGGGCAATGCCGACGCCAGCGTCTGATCGATGGATGTCGACATGTCGGCAACGAACTCTTCAAGTGCCCGCGTTGCGGCCGATGGTTCGTCGCCCACAACCGTGTATGCGCTGACCCAGGCGGACACTTCGCTACGCCCCCGCAACCGCGCCAGAATCTGCAGCAGTGCGGCCCGCGTTGGGCTCGTCGTGGCGACGCCATCGACCCAGTACCAATGCCACGCCAGCAGGCGACGCTCACCGCCGATGAGCACCCCTGTGCGTACGTCGACGGTGTCACCGGCCCAGCGCGCCTGAGCGAAGCCCTGCCCCGCCAGCTTCCACTGCGGGTTGAGTCCGTCCGGCTCGAGCAGGCGGTTGCGGGCGGACGTCAGCTTGGAGTCCAGCGTCGGCCGCTCGAACAAGCCCAGATGTACACCGACCCGGCGGGAGTCCTTTTCGAACGACTGCGCAATCAGGGCCACCGGATTGTTCAGGCGCGGCTGCCACGACGCCACGGGCTCGCCGACCGGCAACCAGCCGCCACTGGAGCGGATGTCACTTGGCACAATCGACAGGCGACGTGGTTCATGCGACGCGCCGCTCGACAGCAGGGGTGCTGCCAACAGGACCAATGCAGTCCCCAGTGCCGCCATGACGCGCTGCGGCGTACTGGCCAGGAGCGGGGTGGGCAGCGGGCGTACCGATGAAATGGCCGCCGGGCGCGACGGCGCCCGGTCCTCGCGCCACAAGGCTCCGAGCGCAAATACCAACGCCATGATGACGCCGAAGAACAGGGCGCCGTAAACGAGATGGTCGGCGCCGGTGGCGATCTGGTTGTTGCTCAGGTGACCCAGCATCACGATGATGTAGGCACGCAGCCAGTTGGCCACGATAGCGATCAAGAGCGCAAGACCGACGAACGTCAGCCGACGCAATCGACCGCGGTAGATCGTCCACGCATACAGCGACGACACCGACAGGCATGCGAAGAGATAGCGGATGCCGCTGCAAGAATCGACGACCGACCACCTGCCGTTCGGGATCTCGAAGTGCAGCCCGTCGCGATAGACCGGCACGCCTGACAGCTTGAGCGCAGCCACCGTGAAGTCGGCGGTCCAGTTCATCAGCACCGGCACCCACGACTCGCCGAACGGAACTGCGAAGAACAGAAACGCAAGCGGAAAGGCCAGCGCACGCACCCATGCGACGCCGAGCACGCTGGCGATCGCCAGCGGCACCATCGTCACCATCGCAAACTGCGCCGGCTGCGCCAGCACCATCCATTGCCCGACGAGCCACACCCCAACCACGATGGCCAGCGGCAGCAGCGCCCACCATGCGGGTGCGATAGGCAGGCGTGACAGCACCTGCCGGCGCCCCCACACGAGCCAGAGAAAAGCCGGCACGATGAAGTAGCCGTGCGAGTAGGTGCCCGAGGCGTTCCACACGGAGACCATCGATGCACTGGTGCTCCAGAAGATCAGCGCGATGGCGCCAACGATCGCCGCGATCGCGGCCATCGCGCGCTCAGGTTGTCCCAATGAGAGGTGCAGTGCGCGCAAGGCGATCGACTAGGGCGCGGCCAGCAACGCAGCGACCTCGGCTTTGCCGGCGAAATCGGCCTTGTTCGCCGCCAGCTCGCGCAACTCGGCCCTGCCTTCATCGGTGCGGCCATTGCGCAGCAATCCCTTCGCATAGTGAAGCCGCAGGTCCAGGCGCTCGGGCTGCAACTTGCGCACGCGCTCGAGCAGCTCGAGGCCCTTCTTGGGATCGCCGGACTTGAGGTGCAGCATGCCCAGCGTGTCGAGCACATCGGCACTTTGGGGTGCCAGCGCCGCCGCCCGTTCGGCGACACTGATGGCCTTGGCGTCGTTGGTCTGACCGAGCGCCCAGGCCAGGTTGTTGAGCACCATCGGCTGGTTCGGGCTGATGGCGAGCGCGTCCTCGTAATGCTTGATCGCGGCAGGGTAGCTCCGGGCGCGCAGCGAGGCCTCGGCCAGAAGCACACGCATGGGCACGTCGGTCTTGTGCCGCGCAATCCAATCGGCACCAAAGGCTTCGGCCTCCTTCTGCTTGCCCCCTGCGCGCAGTGCGCCGTAAATCTTGATGGCGGCGGCGGTGGCGTTGGCGTCGATCCTGAGCGCCGCTCGGTAGCCACGCTCTGCCTCCGTCCACTTCTTGTCGTGCGCCCGAAGGTCGCCTTCCAGTATGTGACCCGCAATCGACTCGGGCCGCCGCGACTGCAGCTCCCTGGCGACCTTCATGGCCTGGTCGGGCTTGCCGCCCTGGACGAGCATGTTCGCCAGCTCGCGCGTAACGGCATCGTTTTGCGGCGCCTTCTCCTGCGCGCGCTGCAGGGTCGCTGCGGCACCGTCGAAGTCGCGCTGCTTCGCCTGGATCTGTGCCAGCCGAAGCAGCGGGGCCAACGCATTCGGCTCCTTCAGCACGAGCGCGCTCAACGTGCGCAGCGCATCCTTGCTGGCACCGGCGGCCTCCTGCGTCATGCCCAGCAGCATGGCCAGGTTCAGCTCGTCGGGGTTGTTTCGGACCGCGTCTTGGGCCACTTGCAGCGCCGCCGCGGCATTCTTGCGGCGCAGATGGTGCTGCACCAGGGCAACGACCGGTTCGCTCGCCTTCGGGTTGGCCGCGATGGCTTTGGTCAGCGTATTGGCCGCTTCGTCGGTGCGACCGGTGCGCTCCTGCAGGCTGGCCAGCGCCAGCAGCAGCTGATCGTCGTCGGGCTTTTTGGCCAACAAGGCGTCATAGCGCTTGTGTGCATCCTCAGGCTTGCCCTCCACCACGTCCAGATCGGCCAGCGCGCGCAGCGCGGGCACGTGGTCGGGCTTGAGCTTCAGGGCGGCATCAAAGCTCTGCCGGGCGCCTACCCGATCCCGCTGCATCGCTTGGGCGGTCCCGGCCAGCACGGGCCCGATCGGGTTCTGCGGCTGCTTCTTGATGAACGCCTGTGCCGCTGCGAGCGCCTTGGCGGGCTCCTGCCGACGCAGATGCAGTGACACCAGCAACAGATCCGGCTCGGTGGTTTTCGCTCCTCCCAGTTCGGCGGCGGCTATGAGCTCCTGCTCGCCACGGTCAAGGTCGCCGCGCCGCAGGGCCAGCTGGCCCAGACGGGTGCGCGCCAGGGCTTCGTTCCCACCCGCGGTTTTGGCCGCCTCGAAGTACTCCCCGGCACGCCGCACGTCGCCGTGCGCCAGATACGCCTCCCCGGCCAGCATGGCCAATGCGCTGTCCTTGCTGCCGGCTTCCTGCAGCAGCGGTTGCAGCGTCTCGAGTGCCTTGCCCGGGCGGTCCTGGCGCAGCTGCGCCGCGGCCAACAAGCGGCGGACGCCAGGCGTCGCCTGCAGCCTCATGGCTTTGCCCAGGTGCTGTTCGGCGAGCGTGTGGTTGCCGGAGCGCAGTTCGGCCTCACCGGCCAGCACGAGCGCCGGGCCGTACTCGGGCGCTGCTTTGAGGACCGCGGCGACCGTGTCCTTGGCCTTGGGCAGGTCGTTCTGCCGATACGCCAGCAAGGCCTGAAGAAACATCAAGCGCGGATCCTTCGACGCCGGACCCGCAGCACCGAGAACCGTCTTGGCCTTGTCCAGGTCCTTGGCGTCGATCAGCATCGAAGCCAACGCCAAGCGCGCGGGCACGTGCGCAGCCTCGACGGCCAGCGCCTTCTCCAAGGACTCCACCGCAGCCGGGCGTTGGTCGCTGGCCGTCAGCAGCTGGCTCTTGAACACGTGGGCATCGGCCAGCAGCGGATCGTTCTTCAGCGCGCTGTCGGTCAGCGCCATCGCGTCGTCGAGCTTGCCTTCGTGCGCGGCAATGCGCGCCTGGCCCAGCAGCGCCATCGACTGTCCGGGTTGAGCGGCCAGCGCAGCCGCGAAGGCTTCGGCCGCCGGCTTGACCTCGGCGCGCAGCAACCAGGCCTGGCCGACGCTGGCGCGCAGCGCGGCGTTGGACTTCGCATCCTGCAGAGTGGTGTTGCCGAACTCGTCGATCACCTTTTGCGCCTGACCCTGCCGCAGCATGGCCGCGGCGAGGGCGGGCAACACGTCATCGGGCTTCTGGGCAAGTGCCAGCGCTTTGCGCAATGTGACCTCGGCCGCCGCCGGATCCCCCTGACTCAACTGCAGCGTGCCCAGAAGCCGATGGGCCAGGCCATGGTTCGGTGCCGCCTGGATCACGTTGCGCAGCTCGATCTGCGCGGCCGCGGGGTTGTTTTCGGCGATGTGCCGTTGCGCCGCAGTCATCAACTGTTCCGGCGACTTGGAGCAGGCGCTCAACACGATCGCCAGCACGAGGCAGAGCGCGGGTCGCGATCCGACCACCGCAGACAGAGTCATTTGAGGGACCTCCCAATGGCGCAGCACGCGGATGCTGCCTCGAATGCCCGAGACCTTTTGGTCGAACCCCGTGAAAAGGGTGCGACATTTTCCGCACCACCAACCCAGCGAGGCGGCTTCTGTGGCGGCCTGCAAGTGTCGGCGAACTTGACGTTCCTGCCGCGCCCGCTTTCAAAGGGTCGGCGCATCGATGCCTGAAAGAGTCGCGCAATCAATGAGTTAGGCGGATCTCGCCGCGGGCTCGCGCGATTCTTGCGTCACAGCACGCCAGTCATTCGGGGTGGCCATGCATTTCGGAACGCTCGGTCTTTCGGTACTCAAATGGGTGGTGGCCAGCGCCGTGGCCCTGGGCAGCATCGGCGCGCACGCCGCCGTCTTCGTGAAGCGCTGGGATCCGGAGTTCAACTCCACCTTCAGCGGACTGATCGGCACCCAGGTGGGCTGGAGCGGCGAGGCCTTCATCTCGATCGCGGACGACTGCCTGACCCCGGCCGGAACCTCCTGGGTCGGTGGCAGCGCGTGCAGCGAAGCCACGCTGGAGCAAGGCACGCTGCGCTTCTACGACATGGCGCCAGGCGGAATCGATCTGCTGAACCTGGCCTGGAACAAGACCGATCCCGGTTTCGACGCCAACATCCTGCTCGTTCGCAGCGACGGCACGGACCCCACGGGGATCTTCACACTGCCGGCGATCGAGTTCGACAACCAGTCCCTTCTGAGCAAGACCGTCGACATCGACCTGTACTTCGTCTTCAACCCGTGGTCGAGCAGCGACTACTCCGGTCCGGTGATATCGTTGACCTTCGAACAATGCTCCGCGCACTACAAGCATTCTTGGTGCAAGGACACGACGCTCTGGTCGTCCACCAAACCGGGTGACCCGAATACGCCGGTGTCGACGCCCTGGACCCGGGTGCCCGAGCCCGATACGTTGGCGCTGGTGGGGTTGGCGCTGGCCGTCGGGGGCTGGCCGCGCCGGCGCGCCGAGGTGTCCAGGCCGCGGTGACCGCGCCTCGGCCAGCCGCCGATTCAGGTCGGCTCTCCGATTGAAATCGCCAGCGCTGCGCGCATGACGCCATCGCGCGCAGCGGCCTGTCCGTCCTGCCAGGCCCGATCGAACACCGACCGTGGCATTGCGGCACGCAGAGCCTCCTGCCGCGCGGCCCAACGACGCTGACCGTGCGGTGCCAGCACCAGTTCCAGGCGCTGGCGGTACAGCTGCGCGGCGCTTGCCATGTGGGCCGCTGCCGCCCACAGCCCGTCTCGCAGCGCGACCATCGCATGGTCTTCCACGCAGTCCGCCCACTCCTCGTGCATCGCGAAGTCGTGGAACACCTGCAGCACGGTGCCCAGCTTCTGCCGCGCGGCAGCTAGGTCGTCGACTTCGAGGTCGATCCGGCCCAGCCACCAAAGCGCACGGGCTTCGCCGCGCCGATCGCCCGCATCCCTGCAGATCGCCAAAGAACGTTGCAGACGATCCCGTGCGTCGTCGAAACGACGGCCCAGAAAGGCGCATTGCCCCAGCAGCAGTTCGGCCTCTCCTTCGAGCTCGCGGTTTTCGAGTTCGCGCGCGATCGCAAGGCAGTTCTGCAGGTGCGATTGCGCCAACGCCTCGTCGCCGACATACACCGCGATCTGTCCCAGATGCTGCAGCGAGATGGCCTCACCGAGCCGCTCGCCCGCTGAAACGAAGAGCTGCAACGCCTCGCTTTCGCTTTCGGTCGCCCGTTGCGGATCGCCCGATTGCAGACGCGCCAGCGCAAGGGTCGACAAGGTTCCGGCGATCTCCACCGGATCGGCGAAGGTGCGTTCGAGTGCAAGGCACTTCTCTAGCTTGGCGCGCGCCTCGGCATGGTCGCTTTCGCTGCCGGCCAGGGCAGCCTCGACGTAGAGCGCATGCGCATGGGCCACGTCGGATTCCTGGATCGCCGGCATCGCCAGGGCGGCGCGCAGAATGCTTCGGCCCTCGGACGTGTAGCCGCGCAACATCCAGAAGGTCATCAGTGCGATCGAGAACTTGACGACGATGAACGGATCGGTGGCGCCGCTGAGCGCCAGGCTGAGCGCCACGCGCAGGTTGTCGTGCTCGATCTCGCCGCGACGGATCCAGCTTGCTTGCTCCGGACCGGCCACGCCATCCCGGATGGACTTCGCGAACGCAAAGTAGTGGTGGCAGTGCCGCTGCGCAGCCGCGCCGGCATCACCGGCGGCCTCAAGCTTTTCGCGCGCATAGTCGCGAATGGTCTCCAGCATGACGTAGCGCACGCCGTCGTCGACGTCTCGCGTCATCACCAGCGACTTCTCCACCAGGGACGACAGCAGATCCAGCACATCCTCGGCCAGCAGCGGCTCTGCGCCGCACACGGCCTCGGCCGCGGCGAGGTCGAACCCGCCGGCGAACACGCTCAGGCGGTTCAGCGTCGTCTGCTCTTGCGGCGTCAGCAGGTCATAGGACCAGTCCACCAGCGCCCGAAACGTCTGCTGGCGCTCGAGCAGCACACGGCCACCCCCGGTGAGGATCTTGTAGCGGTCCTTCAACCGGGTGTTGATGTCCGCCACGCCGAGCGAGCGCATGCGTGCCGCGGCGAGCTCGAGCGCCAGCGGAATGCCCTCCAGGCGGGCCACCAGTTCAGCCACCGCGGGCGCCTCGGCTTCGCTCAGCACGAACGACGGCCGGTGCAGGCGAGCGCGCTCGACGAACAGGCGCACGGCCGTCGACTGCATCAGCGCCTGCACGCCGGCACGCGCGCCGGGTACCGGCAGCGGCATCACCGGATAGCCGTGCTCGCCCGGCACACGAAGCACCTCACGGCTCGACGCCAGAATCTGCAATTGCCGGCCGGCCTTGAGCAAGGCATTGGCCAGGTCGGCCGATGCCTTGATCACGTGCTCGCAGTTATCAAAGATCAACAGCAGCCGGCGCTCGCGAACCGCTGCGCACAAGGTCTGCAGCACCGGCTGGCCCGGCTCCTCGCGGATGCCCAACACTTGCGCTGCCTCGCCGGCGATCAGCGCCGGGTCACGGATCGGCGCGAAGTCCAGGAACCAGACGCCGTCGGGAAAGCGGGCCATCACGTCACCGGCCACGCGCAACGACAGCCTCGTCTTGCCCAGCCCGCCCATGCCGAGCAGCGTGACCAGCCGTGCGCCGGACACCAGCTCGCGCAGTTCGCGCAGTTCGCGTTCGCGGCCGATGAACGACGTGACCTGCTGCGGCAGGTTGTTGGGGATCTGCTGCACCGGCCGCCAGGCGTCATCGACGCGCACCACCCGATAGGCCTTGTCTCCGTCAACGGGCGGCTCGAAGGCGGTGTCAGCATCGCCCACCTCGAACAACTCGATCGGCTCGCCCAGGCCCTTCATCACCCAGTGGCCGTGCGAGCGGACTTCGAGCACGGTGTCGTCGCCCAGCGCATGGCGCGCATCGGCCGTGAGCAAGGTCTGCCCGCCACGGGCCACAGCCATCACGCGCGCGGTCGCCGGCTTGGCGATGCCATCGACCTCGAGCGGCTTGGCACCGAGCGCGATGTCGGCCGCGCTGTTCTCGCGCAGCACCACCGGTCCGACATGCACGCCGGCACGCGCACGCAGCGCCACCGGCAGGCCGGCCAGCGCGTGGTGGTAGTCGCGCGCGAAGCCGACGGCATCGTCCACGCGCTCGAACATCATCAGCATGCCGTCGGTCTTGTCGATCTCCCGGCCGTGCCAGCCGCGCAGCAGGTCGCGCGCGACGCGGTCGTGGGCCGTCCAGACATCGGCCATGCGTTGATCGCCCAAGGTCTCCGACAGCTTGGTGCTGTCGACCACGTCAGTCAGCAGCAGGACGCGGGCCTGGGTCATGCGCAGTCGCCAGGGGTCATGTGTGCGTCATGCGCGTTTCAGGTCGGCTCCTGGCGCTCGGCGTCGCCGCTCCTGAGCCCGGCCTTGGCCATCAGGTCGTACAGCGTCGGCCGGCTCACACCCAGCAGCTCGGCCGCACGCGTGATATTGCCGTTGGAGCGGCCCAGCGCGCGAGCCACCGCCTCGCGCTCAGCCCGCTCTCGGATGGCGCTCAGGTTGAGCACCGCGGCTTCACGGTCGGACGTTGCGAGACCCAGGTCGGAAACCTGAATCAGGTTGCGATCGGCCATGATGACGGCGCGCTTGACGGCGCTCTCCAGCTCCCGCACGTTGCCCGGCCAGCCATGCGCCTCGATGGCTTCCACCGCGTCCGGGCCCAACGACATCGCGCCGCGCTTGTTGGCGACGGCGTACTTGCGGACGAAGTGATGCGCGAGCAAGCTGGTGTCGCCCACGCGGCTGCGCAGCGGTGGAACCGACAACACGATCTCTGCAAGACGGTAGTAGAGGTCGTCACGAAACTGTCCGGCCGCCGCTTGTGCCTTGAGGTCACGGTGGGTGGCGCACACCACCCGCACGTCCACGTCGATGGGCTCGCGGCCGCCGAGGCGCTCGATCGAGCGTTCCTGCAGAAAACGCAGCAGCTTGGGTTGCAGTGCCAACGGCAGATCGCCGATCTCGTCCAGGAACAGCGTCCCCTTGTGGGCGCTTTCGATCTTGCCCTGCGTCTGCCGCACCGCGCCCGTGAACGCACCCTTCTCGTAGCCGAACAACTCGGACTCGAGCAGGTTCTCGGGAATGGCCGCACAGTTGATGGCCACGAAGCGGCCGCGCTTGCGCGACGAGAGATCGTGCAACGCGCGCGCAAACAGCTCCTTGCCGGTGCCCGATTCACCCAGAATCATCACGCTGGCATCGGCGGCCGCCACCTTCTCCGTCATGCGCGCCAAGCGCAGCATCTCCGGATCGCCGGTGATCAGATGGCCGAGTGCGCTGCTGGTCTGCGACTGCGCCAACCGCCGGTTCTCCTGCTGCAACTCGAACAGGCGATAGGCGCGCTCCAGCGTCAAGGTCAGCACCTCGGGCTCGACCGGCTTGGCCAGGAAATCGTACGCGCCCAGTGCCACCGCCTTCAGCGCATTGGCACGATCGTTCTGGCCGGTCATCACGATCACCTTGGTGTCCGGAGCCAGCGCCAGCACCTCGCGCAGGACGGCCAGACCCACCTCGGGCGTATCCGGATGCGGCGGCAACCCCAGATCGAGCGTCACCACGGCCGGCTCGTGGCGCCGCACCAAGGCGATGGCTTGGTCCTGGTTGCTCGCAAGCACCGTGTCGTAGTCGCTCAACGACCATTTCAGCTGCTTGAGCAGGGCGGGATCGTCCTCGACGATCAGCAGGGGCAGGCGCTTTTCCATCGACTAGGCGGCTTCCAATCCGGTGGGTAGTTTTGCCTGTTCGGGCTGCGCCAGCGGCAACACGATGCACACGCGCGTGCCGGCACCCTCCTGGCTCTCGACGACCAACTGGCCTCCCAGGCTGCTGACGTACTGCTGGCTTTCGTAGACCCCGATTCCCATGCCGGACTCCTTGGTGGTCTGAAAGGGCCTGAACAACCTCTGCTGCACGAACGCGCCGGACATGCCGACTCCATCATCGACGATGTCGACGCGCACGTCGGACTCGCCGCGCTGCGCCGACACGCGTATGGTGCCCTCGGGCGTCGTCGCATCGATGGCGTTCTGCACGATGTGCGCAAACACGTGTTCGAGGCGGTCCGCGTGCCCGAGGGCGAACACGGACTCATGGATGCTGCAGACAAGCCCCGGGCGCTGCGCGGCCTTGCCCTCGCAGACCCGCCGCAGCACCGTTGCCAGATCCACGGCCTGCGGATTCTGCACCGGGCGGGTGCTCAACCGGGCCTGCGCCAGCATGTTGTTCATCCGGTCGACCACATGCTGCACCGTCTCGAGCATGTCGCGCCGGAACTCTGGATTGTCGCCGTGCCGCTGTGCGTTCTTCAGCATCAACGACAGCTGCGCAACGAGATTCTTCAGGTCGTGCACCACGAACGTCGACATGCGGCTGATGGCCGCGAACTTCTCGGCCTCGAGCAGCGCCTGGTTGACCTCGATCTGCCGCAGGAGCACCGCCACTTCCGATCCGGCGGCCTTCAGCAGATCACGCACCTCCCAGTCGACATCGATCCGCACGCGCGGCGACATCAGCACCACGAACCCCGTCAGCCCCTCTGCCGCCACGAGCGGCACCAGCAACCACGCGCCGCCCGTCGCCGCCAGCCAATCGGGCAGCTTCACGTGGTCGTAACGACCCGGCTTGTCGCGGTACTCCTGCAGGTCGACCACCCAGCCGGTTCGAGCCAGAAACGCGACCAGGCCGCCGTTTGCGTTCTCCACGGATGTGATGGCCGGCGTGTTCCATTGCGCCACTTGGCGGCAGCCGTCTTCGCGCCGGAGCCAGACCGACGCGGCGGTCGCCTCGACGAGATCGGCCAGTGCCTGGATGCAACGCACATAAATGTCGGCGGACTCGTTGGGCGCCGCAAGCAGTCGGGTGAAGCGCAACCACTCCTCGCGGTAGTCGTAACGGCGCTTGAAGAAGTTCTTGCCGATCAGCACGCGTACCTTCGAGCGGAACGTGCCGAGCGTCAGCAAGGCGCCCATCACCATCGTTGCCGCGACGAACAGCACAATCTGCAGCGCCGGCCCCCATGCGCCACCGAAGTAGCGCACCAGGTATCCCAGCCCGGCCACTGCGAGCAGGTAGACGGCGGTGGCCAGCAGCACCGTCGAGTGGAACGCGGCGCCGTGGGAGACGACCAGCGGCTTGGACCACTGCTGATTGCGCGCCGCCGCCACGGCCAACAAAGGCACGGTGCATGCCGTCACCGCGCTTTGCACGCTCCAGGCCACGCTGTCGAGGCCGCCCAGCAGCACGGCATCCGAATACAGGTACAGATCGAACGCGAAGATCCCGCCGAGGGCGATCGCCAGCGGCCACACGCTCCAGCGCTGCCGCCCCGGCACGCGCCGCAGCAGTTGCTCGATGCACACCAGGCCGACGATCGCCAGTCCGAGCGACGCGATCAAGCCGATCTTCGATGCAGTGCCGGCGGCGGCGCCGTCCGCCAGCGAAGGCGGCGGCGCCAGGCCTCCCAGGCCCACGGCAGCGACGACGCCGAGACCCACCCAGAGCGCAAACCGTCCGTCGGAGCGCTGACCCGCTTGCACCGAACCGCCTTCACGCAGCAGCACCAGCACGAAGACGACCCAGCCGGCGGCGCGAACCAGGTCGGCCCAGCGCAGCGCCGCCCACTTGGAGGGCGACGGACCGATCACGAAGGCCAGTCCACATGCCGACCAGCCGATGCACACGACAGCGGCGCCTGCCAGCGCCCACGCGCCGAGGCCCCAGCGGGGTCCGCGCCGCAGACGCACCAGCAAGGCCACCATGGCCAACAGGCAAAGCCCGAAGCCGATGGCCGAGAAGTGCAAGTTGTCAGGCCGCATTCGAAACGCCATCCCGCCGGTCGTGAAGCCAGGCCGATGCTAGGGGGTGATGCATGGTCTGCGGCCGCCGGATCAGCGCCTGATCAACATCCACCACAACAGGATCGCCACCGCAGCGGCCACCAGCAGACCCCCGCGCAGCCGCTGTTCCGGCGTGTCGTCGTCCGCGCGCCAGAACCGGTGCAACATTCCCAAGCCGGTCTCCTGCCAGTGCACCGGCCGCTTCTGCCTCCGGCGGTAGGGCCGCGCCGCCACTTCGGCCGAGCGCAACTCGTGCTCGATCGCCAGCAACAGCGGCGACAGGTCCAGCAGCGACGGCGCCACCACCGCGTGGCCGCACGCGCTGCAGGCCACTTCTCGGCTTGGGTCCAGCGGCTGTCCGCAGCCCCGGCATTCCCAGCGCATCGGCACGCCGTCGGGCCGCGGCGAGTCGCTCCAGTTGCCGGGCCGCTGGCGCAGCGCATGGGCCAGGCGCGGCAGGTCGATCACCATCAGCGGGGTGCCGCAGTAGCTGCACCGCTCGCCTCGGCCGTCGCAGGCGGCGCCGCAGTTCAGGCACATCAACGTGCGACGTTCTTCAGCGAGCGCCTGGCGCTCGGGACCCAGCAGCGGACGCACCAGACCACGTTCGGCCAGCATGCCGCTTTCGCTGTGCAGGTGGCCATGGCGTTGCGGACACTCCAGCGCCGGAAAGCGCCCGTAGCGCGTGGCGTTGTGCACCGACTTCAGCGTGCTGCTGCAACTCGGACACGACAGCTGCGCCGGCCGTTGTGCGCTCGGCCCAGTGCGTGCGCCGCGCTGCAGCTCGCGCAACGCCTGCACCCAGCCGCGCCCGGACAACTGCACCGATTCGAGGTCATCGAACCAGACCAGGCGGCACGGCGCACAGTGGTCGACCACCACGTCGTTGCCCTGATGACCTTGCAGCACCATGTGCACCATGGTCTGTCGGCACTGCGGGCAGCTGCGCAGCGTCTGGGTCGGTGGAGCGGTCATGTCAGCGGTGCTCGGCCGCCCCATGCCGCCGGTGCGCGACGTCGGGAGGCAGCGAACGCAGCGAGCGGAGGAGGTCTCATGACGGCGCATTGTCCGCGCCCGCGCGCAGGCGCCGGCCGTGAATCCGGCACGTCTGCCGGACAATGGCGCCATGTCGGCTGAGCGTGTGGGATGCGTCGTCGTGGGCGCCGGTGTGGTCGGCCTGGCGTGTGCGCGCGCGCTGGCACAAGCCGGCCATGAAGTGATCATCGTCGAAGCCGAGAACGCCTTCGGCACCGCCACCAGCGCGCGCAACAGCGAAGTGATCCACGCCGGCATCTACTACCCCACCGGTTCGCTGCGCGCACAACTGTGTGTGCGCGGCAAGGCGCTGCTGTACGAGTACTGCGCCGCGCACCAGGTAAGCCACCGCCGCTGCGGCAAGCTGATCGTGGCGCAGAACGACGCCGAGGTGGCGCAGCTGCAGCTGATCGAACAACGCGCGCGCGCCAATGGCGTGGCCGACCTGCAGTGGCTCACACGCGACGAGGCGCTCGCGCTCGAGCCGCAGCTGCGCTGCGTGCGCGCGCTGTTGTCGCCGTCGACCGGCATCGTCGACAGCCACGGCCTGATGCTGGCGCTGCTCGGCGATGCACAACGCGCCGGCGCCATGCTGGCACTGCAGTCGCCGGTGCGCAGCGCCGCCGTGACGCCGCAGGGGATCGAGCTCGACGTGGGCGGCGCAGGCGCGATGCGCCTGCTGGCCGATGTGGTGGTCAACAGCGCCGGCCACGGCGCACCGGTGCTGGCCGCCGCCACGCAGGGCCTGAGCCCCGAGCACGTGCCGCCACGGTATTTTGCGAAGGGCAACTACTTCACCTTGAGCGGGCGCTCGCCGTTCTCGCGCCTGGTCTATCCGGCGCCGGGCGAGTCGAGCCACCTCGGCGTGCACCTGACGCTCGACCTCGGCGGACAGGCCAAGTTCGGCCCGAGCTTTCACTGGGTGAACGGGCTGGACTACCACGTGGACGAGCACGAGGCCGATCATTTCTACGGCGAGGTGCGGCGCTATTGGCCCGGCTTGCCCGACGGCGCATTGCAGCCGGGTTATGTCGGCGTGCGGCCGAAGATCCGAGGGCCGGGCGAGCCGGCGCAGGACTTCTGCATCGACGGGCCGGCCCAACACGGCGTGGCCGGTCTGGTGAACCTGTTCGGCATCGAATCTCCGGGGCTGACCTCGGCGCTGGCGATTGCCGAGCGGGTGGCCACCGAGCTCGCGCCCGGCGAGGCGCGCCGGGCCGGTTGACACGATTGGCGCCTGGGCGGAAATCAACGCGTGCCGGCCGCCGCTGCAACGCCCGCGGGCACGCTGCGACTGTTCCTGGCGCTGTGGCCCGATGGTGATGCCGCCGCGTGGCTGCGCGCGTGTGATGCGGCGATCGCGTTGCCGGCCGGCGCCGCACGCGAAGGCGCGGCGCGCTGGCACCTGACGCTGCACTTTCTCGGCGCGGTGCCGCACGCGCAGCTCGCAACGCTGATGCCGGCGCTCGAGCAGCCGTTCGCGCCGCTCGAGCTCGAGCTGGGCGCCGCGGCAACGTGGCCGCGCGGGCTGGTGGTGGTGGAGCCTCTGAACACCGCTGCCGGTTTGCACGAGCTCCATGCGCGGCTCGTCTCGTCGCTGCGGCGCGCGGGCCAACGCGTGGAAACCCGTCCGTTCAGGCCGCACGTCACGCTCGCGCGCCGTGCGGCGGGCGCCTCATGGCAGGCGCTTCCGCCGCCGCAACGCTGGTTGGTGTCATCGTTCGCGCTGGTGGCCTCGGCCGGCGGCCACTATCGCAACGTGGCGTTCTATCCGGGCGGCCGGTTCAGCGGCCCAACAGCAGATCCAGCACCTGCCACAGCGCAAAACCCGCCAGCACGACGGCCGACGCCACGTTGACGCGGCGCCGCCAGCGCGCATCGAAGCGCTCGCGCAAGCGACCCACCGCGGTGGCCAGCAGCAGCCACCACAGCGCCGAGCCGATCAACACGCCTGCGATCATGGTCCACGGTGAGACCACCTGCAGGCGTCCGGCGATGGCGCCGAACACCGCGATGAACGACAAGATGGTCGCCGGGTTGCTCAACGTCAGCGCGAAGGTGCCGGCAAAGCAGCGCAGCAGGTCGCCGCCGCCACCGGCGCTTGCCGCGCGCTCGGTCACCGGCGCGCGCCAGATCGACCACGCCATCCACAACAGGAAGGCCGCCCCGCCAAGGGCCAGCGGCAGACGCGCCGCGGTCAGGGCCTGGATCAGCACCGTGACGCCGAACGCGCCCACTGCGCCGTAGGCGGCATCGGCCACCGCCGCGCCCATGCCGGTGGCCAGCCCGGCGGCCGGCCCCTGGTTCAAGGTGCGCTGGATCGTCAACAGCCCGATCGGGCCGACCGGCGCGGCGATCGAGAAGCCGATCAGCAGCGATTGTGCGAACAGGGCCGCAAGGGAGGAATCGGACACGGGCGCGATTGTGGCGTCGGAACACCTCGGAACTCATCGCGCCGTTTCGTCCAAGCGGACCGCGTGGACCCGGCGCGTTGCCGGCCGATGGGTGTCGGCGCTTGAGAGGAACGCGTCCGCCGGGCCGCTACCGAGTGGTCAACGTCTCGGCAGCGTGCGCTTGGGGTCGGCCCGTTTGCCCGACAGCGCGCGCCGCAGCCCGTCTTCAAACACCTGCAGCGTCAGCGGCTTGAGCCAGTATTCATAGGCGCCGAGGCTCATCGCCTTGATGATGTCCATCGACAGCGGATCGCCGGTGAGGATGTTCACGCGCAGCCCGCGCGACGTGATGTCGACGTTGAGCTCGCGCACCACCTCCAGCCCCGAGATGTCGGGCAGGTTCATGTCGAGCAGCACGAAGTCGGGCCGCTCGCTGCGCACCATGCGGATGCCGTCGCGCCCCGAGGCGGCGTGCAGCATCTCGATGCCGGGGTGGCGCTCCAGCAAGGCGCGCACCAACGCCACGTTGGTCTCATCGTCCTCCACATAGAGGACCTTGCCGCGCAGCGGCCCGGTGGCAGATTGGGCGTTCATGTCGGGATCGACAACGGACATGGGCTGCGCTCCTCGCCCCTCCCGAATGGCACGGCCACAGCATAAGGACAACCGGCCGCCGCGTGAAGCGCCCGCTGCGGCGCAAGCAGGGTTTCGAGCACCCGCGCCGTCATCAGGTACGCACCGCACCCCCGGCAGCGGCGGCACGCCGGGCCAGACCCTGGATCGCCAGCACGTAGCCGTCGATGCCGAAGCCGACCACGATGCCGGCCGCCACCGGCGACAGGTAGGAGTGGTGGCGGAACGCCTCGCGCGCGTGCACGTTGGAGATGTGCACCTCGATCACCGGCACGCCGCTGCCCTTGATCGCGTCGTGCAGCGCCACCGAGGTGTGTGTGTAGGCACCGGCGTTCAGCACCACGCCGAGCAGCGTGCCGGCGCGCCAGGCGGCGCCGGCCTCCTGGATCCAGTCGACCAGCAGTCCCTCGTGGTTCGACTGTCGGCATTCGGCCGTGGCGCCGGCTTTCGCCGCGGCGTCACGGCACAGCGATTCGACATCGGCCAGCGTGGCCGCGCCGTAGACGGCCGGCTCGCGCTGGCCGAGCAGGTTGAGGTTGGGGCCGTTCAGGACCAGGATCTTCAAATGATGTTCTCCGTCATGCCCGCTTATCACTCGGCGGCCGGCCGCTGGGGCCGCAGCCGCATCGCATTGGGCAATGGTACCGAGCGGCGCAGCACCTCTTCGCCGAGCCACAGCGCGGAGCGGCGCGCACGCTCGGCCACCGCCTCGGGCGGGATCTGCTGGTAGTCGTCGTTGAACACCTCGAAGCTGTAGTCGCGGCGGTAGCCGAGCGCATCGAGCTTGAGCACCAGCTCGGCCAGCTGGGCGCTGTGCACGCCTTCGCCCGGAAAGACGCGAAAGTGCCGCGCGGTGGCCATGCGTTCCTCGAACGAACGCACCTCGTGCCACATGAAGTCGGCCAGCTGCACGAGAAAGATCCGGTCCGGGTCGAGCGCTTCCAGCTCGTCGAGCGGCGTCTTGGCGGCGAAGATGTGGAACGAATCCAGCCCCAAGCCCAGGTTGGGCGCATCGGCGCGGCTCACGACCTCCCACGCGGTGGTGAACTCGTTGACCGTGCGGCCCCAGCTCAAACCCTCGTAGGCGATCTTCAACCCGAGCGGCACGGCCAGCATGGCCAGCTTGCGCAGATCGCCCGCCAGCGAGTCGAGGTCCTGCGTGGCATGCGTGCTCGTCGACGAACAGGCCAGCAACAGGGGCGCGCCGACGGCGCGCGCCATCTCGAGCATGGCCTTGGCGATGTCGACCTTGTAGCCATGCAGGTGGCCCGAGAGTCCTTCGAAGTCGCGCAGCACCTGGAAACCCGTGACGCGCAGCCCGCTCTGTTTGACGATGCGCACCGCGTCGTCCACGCCCTCGGGGTGCCCGGTGAGGTCGTTTGCCTTCAGCATCACCTGCGTGAAGCCGGCGTCGCGCATTGCACGCAGCTTGGCGGGCAGGCTGCCCGACAGCGTGATCGTGTCCATGCCGAAGTCGCTGATCATGGTATTTGCCCCTCGTCTGACGGGTACATGAGCCGGTCCCCGATGCGGACAAAGGCCGGCTGGGGAAAAGCCCGGCCCCGGCTCACTTCGGATCGCGCACCAGCTCGAACATCACGCCGCCGAGCCAGCTCTTGGTGAGCGCGCCGCGTGCCTCGGTGTGCAGATCGGCCGCCTCGATGAACTCGACGCCGCGCGCCTGCAAGGCCTTGACCGCGGCGCCGATGTCGGGCGCGCCGAGCCCGACGCGGCTCAGGCTCTCTTCGCCTTCGACGTCGACCACGCTCGGATCCGGCTCGATCAGCTGCAGAAAGAAGCTGCGGCACGGGCTGCGCAGGATGCGCCCCTTGGGCAGGATGCCGAAGCGCTGCTCATCAGGCAATGCCTCGAAGCCGAACAGCTCGCGGTAGAACTCGCTCCAGTCTTCCATGCGGTCGTTGCCGATGTACTGCACCAGGCCGAACCAGTGCAGCCCGGCGAGCGCGGGCGGGTTGCGCTCGACCGTCGGGATGGGCACGAAGTCGACGTCGTAGATCGAGAACTCGCGGTAGCGGTCGACGAAATAGATGCGGCTCGTGCCGACGCCGTGGATCGCCGGGATGTTGAGCTCCATCACCTCGACATGCGTCGGCACCGCCCAGGCGCCGCGCTCGAGCGCGCGCTTGTAGGCCGCCGCGGCGTCCCGCACGCGCAGGGCCACCGCAGCGATCACCGGCGTCTCGTTGGGCGCGACGCGGCGCGATCGCTGATCGACGTGCGCATTGATCACCACGTTCATCGGCCCCTGGCGGTACAGCAGCACCTCGCGCGAGCGGTGCCGCGCCACCGGCTTGAAGCCCATCATCTCCAGCACCTGCCCGAGCGCCTGCGGCCGGCTGGTGGCGTATTCGACGAACTCGATGCCGTCCAGCCCGAGCGGGTTGGCCATTTCGGCAATGGCTTCGCGTTCGATCGTCTGCGACATGGGCTTGCTCCTTGTCCTGCCGTTCAGCGCGGCACGATGCCGCGCGCGTCCAGCACCTTGCGCGCAATGTCGGGCCGGTCGGTGATCAAGCCGTCGATGCCGAGGTCGAGCAGACGCTCCATCGTCGGCGCATCGTTGACCGTCCAGACCAGCACCTTCAGCCCGAGCGACTGCGCCTCTTTCACCTTGGCGGCGTCGACATCACCGTGGTACACCGACCAGAACCGGCCACCCGCGGCCTTGACCAGCCGCGGCACCGACCGATGGTCGGCGTACTTGAGACCCGCCGTCCAGGGTGAGGGCTCCGGTGCCGAAGCGCCGATGTTGTCGAGCCAGCTCTGCTGGGCGCTGAGGTAGACGGTGGGGATCTCCGGCGCGATGCGCTGCACCACCTGCAGCGCGCGCCAGTCGAACGACAGGATCTGCGAGCGCCCCGCCATGCCGGCCTTGCGGATCTCGTCGACCACCGCCTGGGCGAACGCATCTGGCGACAGCGTGGCCTCGGGCCGGCGCGGATCGATCTTGGTCTCGATCGCGAAGCGCACCCGGTCGTGGCCGCCTGTCTTCACCAGGTCGAACAAGTCGCTCAGGCGCGGGATGCGCGCGCCGTCGGCCGGCGCCTGGTCAGGGTGGTTGGCGCTGTAGCGATGGCCCGGCTGCAGGCGGCCGACGTCGTAGCGCTGCAGCTCGTCGAAGGTCATGGCGTGGATCGGAGCGCTCGGCTGCGCCAGCCACCGCCCCTGCGCGTCGCGCGCTATCGCCGGGTGCAGCGCAAGATCGTGGTGGATCACCAGCACGCCGTCGCGCGTGATCGCGATGTCGAGCTCCAGCGTGGTCACGCCGTGCTGCAGCGCGACCTCGAAGCCGCCCAGCGTGTTCTCCGGCGCCAGCCCCCGAGCGCCGCGGTGGCCCTGCAGGTCGAGCGCGCCGGCGCTGACGGTGGCGCAGGCCACAGCGAGCGCAAGGACTGGGCGCAACCAGCGTGCGATGGTTCGATCAACCGCGTTGGATGTCGGCACGTCAGCTCCGATCAACGAGCCCCGATCATGCCGGCGCCGGGGCGGCGTGCGCGCCGCCGAGGAACAGCCGCTCGATGTGGGGATCGCGCAGCAACTCGTCGGCCGGCTTGTGCAGCACCAGTCGGCCCGACTCCAGCGCGATCGCATCGTCCGACGCCTTGAGCGCACTCTTGACGTTCTGCTCCACCATCAGCACCGTGGTGCCGGCGTCGGCCAGGCGGCGCAGCAGTTTGAACACATCTTGCACCACCATCGGCGACAACCCGATCGACGGCTCGTCGATCAGGATGACCTTCGGCCGCAACAGCAACGCGCGCCCGACCTCGAGCTGCTTCTGCTCGCCGCCCGACAACGACGACGCGGCGCTGTGCAGCCGCTCCTTGACGCGCGGGAACAGTTCCAGCACCTCCGGGATGCGCTCTCGCGCGGTCTTGATGCCCAGGGTGATTCCGCCCAGCTCGAGGTTCTCATAGGCCGTGAGCTGGCCGAACAGGTTTCGCCCCTGCGGCACGAACGCCAGGCCGTGCTCCAGCAGCAGAGAACGGGCGCCGACGCCGACCACGTTCTGCCCGTTCAGCGTGATGCAGCCCTGGCGTGGCCTCAACAAGCCGAACAGCGTCTTGAGCACCGTGCTCTTGCCGGCGCCGTTGGGTCCGAGCAGCAGCGTGATCTTGCCGCGCGCCGCCTTGAAGCTGAGGTTGTTGAGGATCATGAACTCGCCGTAGCCGGCGACCACGTCGTCGAATTCGATGCAGGTGTCGGCGCTGGTCATCGAGGGCCCGCCCGGCCGCCCGAAGGGCCCTCAGCGCCCCCTCGGGGGGCAGCGAACGGAGTGAGCGTGGGGTCGTCATGTCTTCAGCTCCCCAGGTAGGCGTCGAGCACCTGCTTGTTGCCGCGGATCTCGGCCGGTGTGCCGATCGCCATCACCTGACCTTCGACCATCACCATGATGCGATGGCACAGGTCCATCACGAAGTCCATGTTGTGCTCGATCACGATGAACGAGCCTCGACGTGTCTGGTTGAGCTCTTTGAGCAGCGTGCTGATGCCGCCCACCAGGCTCGGGTTGACGCCGGCGCACGGCTCGTCGAGCAGCACCAGCGCAGGCTCGCTCATGAAGGCCATCGCGATGTCCACCAGCTTCTGCTGGCCGTAGCTCAGTTCGCCCGCCTTCTTGTCGGCGACGTGGCGGATGCGGAACTGATCGATCAGCGCATCGGCCTTCGGGCCCAGGCCCGAGTCGCCGGGCTCGAACAAACGACCGAACATCGTGCCCTTGTGTTCCTGCGCCGCCACCAGCAGGTTGTCGCGCACGGTCATCTTGCCGAACACCTGCAGCGTCTGGAACGTGCGCCCGACGCCGAGCCGGTTGAGCCGCATCGGAGACTCGCCGGTGATGTCCTTGCCGTTCAACTCGATGCGGCCGGCGTTCGGCGTGATCTGCCCGAGCACGCTGTTGAACATCGTGGTCTTGCCGGAGCCGTTGGGCCCGATGACGCCGAAGATCTCGCCGGGCATGACTTCGAAGCTGACGCCGTCGACCGCCTTGATCGCGCCGTAGGACTTCTTCAGGTCGGTGACTTTGAGGACCGGGGCTGTCACTTGCGTGCCTCCGTCTGCGTGCGACCGAGCGGGGCAAAGCCGCGGCCGGGAATGCGCCGGCGCTCGGCTGCGACGGTCGGCCTGCGGCCGACTCCCCTGCGTGCCGTTGCACTTGCAAGCGCAACGGCGTTCGCCAGGCGTGGGACAGTCCGCAGGGACTGTCCCACGTCCGGGCTCACTCCATCGATCGCATGGCCCGCGTCGAAACTCGCTTCACTCCCTTCGGTCGTTACGCTCAAACAGTCGACGCGAGTCAGAGGTAGAAGCGCGCGCTGCGGGCGCGCGGCCATGCGCTCTGCGGTCCTCCGCGCCGCAGATGTCGCTGCCGGCTCACACCCGACCACGGCTTTGCCAGGCACCATCGAGGTTTTCGTCGATGCACACCACGAGCGGTGCTGCGCGGTGGGCGGTACCCGGGGTGAGCGACTTGTGGGGCGGCGAGGAGCGCAGCGGCACAAGGGGGAGTCCGGGCCCGCAGGGACCGGACCGGCGAGAAGCCATGAAGCAGCGGCGCGTTCAGCGCCGATTGCGAGCGGCATCGCAGCCGCCCTTGTGCCGCGAGCACCGCAGCGCAGTCGGCCCGCAGGGCCGACCGACCCAGTAGGAGCCCACACCGGGTACCGCCCGCCGCGCCGCGCGCACTCCGTACGCAAAGAGCGTCGCATCTCAAACGACTCCCACTCTCGCGGCGGCCGCAGCACGCTGCGCCGCAGCCTCACGCGCATGTCGCTTGGCGCGAATGCGATCGGGAATGCTCAGCAAACCGTCGGGCAGCCACAGCATCAGCAGGATCACCGCCACACCGAACACGAACAGGTACCAGGCCTGCGCGAAACGCAGCCACTCGGGCAGCAGCACGCCGACCGCCGAACCCAGCAGCGGCCCGAAGAAGTAGCCGGGCCCGCCGAGCACCACCATCAGGTACATCATGATCGACGCGCCCACCGTGAACGGTGCCGGCTCGATGAACTGCACCAGGGATGCGAACAGCGCGCCGGCGATGCCCGCATACACCGCGCCGATCGCGAACGACAGCAGCGTGTAGGCCTGGATGTTGACGCCCAGGCTCTCGGCGCGGATCGGGTTGTCGCGCAGCGCGGTGAAGGCCTTGCCCCACGGCGAGCGCAGCAGGCCCCACAGCAGCGCGCCCAGCAGCACCGTCACACCGAGCACGAAGTAGTAGTACGCGAGGTTGCCGTCGAGACTGAGGCCGAACAGCGATGGCCGCGCGATGTTGTTGATGCCGAAGGTGCCGCCGGTCAGCCATTCCTCGTTGCGCAGCACCAGCCACACGGCGGTGTTGAAGCCGAGCGTGGCGAAGGCGAGATAGATCGTCTGCACGCGCAGCGCGGGGAATCCGATGATGAGCCCGATCACAAAGCAGCCCAGCATCGCCAGCGGCAGGCCGAGCCAGAAGCTGACGCCGGCCTTCAGCAGGATCGCCACCGTGTAGGCGCCGATGCCGAAGAACGCCGCATGGCCGAGCGACTTCTGTCCGGCGTAGCCCACCGTGAGGTTCAGGCCCATAGTGGCGATCACGAACACCAGCCAGTAGCTGAACAAGTAAATGCCGTAGCTCTTGAGGAAGGGCGGCACCGCGAGCATCACGGCGGCGCCGACGAGCGCGATGACAAGGGGAATGCGCTTCATGGCGTTCACACCTTGCGCTCGACCTTGCGGCCGAGAAGCCCCTGCGGCTTGAACAGGATCACCAGCATGAACACCAGCAGCGCGACCGCGTCCTTGTACAGCGGCGACACATAGGCGGCGGCCAGGTTTTCGCTGACGCCGACGATCAGCCCGCCGAGCAGCGCGCCGCGGCTGTTGTTGAAGCCGCCGATGATGGCGGCGAAGAACGCCTTGGTGCCCAGGGGCTCGCCGATGTCGAACTTGGCCAGGTAGGTGGGCGTCACGAGCAGCGCGGCGGCGCAGGCCAGCACGGCGTTGATCGCGAAGGTGTAGAAAACCATGCGCGGCACGTTGATGCCGAGCACGGTGGCGCTGTCGGTGTTCTGCGCCACCGCCTGCATCGCGCGGCCGGTCACCGTCTTCTGCAGGAAGGATTGCGTCGCGAACACGAGGATCAACGCGAGCGCCAGCGTGCCGACATCGGCCAGCGTGACCGTGACACCGGCCACCTGGAACAGCTTGTCGGCGAACAGGCTCGGGAAAGGATGCGCCTCGGCGCTGTAGCCGGCGCGCACGCCGTTGCGCATCGCGATCGCCAGGCCGATCGTCGCCACCACGATCGGCATCAGCCCGAACTTGAGCAGCGGGTCGGCGATGGCGCGCTTGAAGGCCCAGCCAAGCACCACCACCGCCACGATGCAGGTGAGCAGGAAGCTCAGCAGCAGCGGCGCGCCGAAGCTGGCGAACGCCAGCATCACGAACGCCGGCAGCATCACGAATTCGCCCTGCGCGAAGTTGATCGTGCCAGAGGCCTGCCACAGCAGCGTGAAGCCGAGTGCGGCCAGCCCGTAGATGGCGCCGGTGGCCATGCCGGAGACCAGCAACTGCAGGAAGTCGGTCATCGAGTGCTCCGCCCAAGCGCCGTGCGGCGCTTCAAAGTGCGTGCTGTGCCGCGCCGGTTGCTTACTTCTTGACCAGGGCCGGCAGCGTTTCCTTCACCACCTGCTTGCCGTCCTTCACCTCGACGATGTAGCTCTCGCGGTCGAGGTCGCCGTTGGCGTCGATCGACACGTCCATCAGCACGCCGGGCTCCTTGGCCGCGCTGACGCTCAGGCCGTGCAGCGCCTTGGCCACCGCCACCCGGTCGAGCTTGCCGACCTTCTCGATGCCGGCCTTCAGCAGGTAGATGCCGGTGTAGCCCTTGATGCCGTTGTGGTCCGAGAGGTACTTGTATTCCTGGAAGAACTTGGCCTTGAACTTCAGCATCAGCGGGTTCGGCGCGTCGATCGTCAGGCCCACGTGGGCCACCGCGCCGTTGGCGGCGTCGCCGGCGAGCTCGATCACTTTCTGGCCGGTCAGCGTGGTCTCGCCGACGATCGGCCTGGTCACACCCTGCTTGCGCAACTCGCGCAGCGCGCGCGCCGACTCTTCCTCGTTGGTGTAGACGAAGATCACGTCGGCATTGCTCTGCTTGGCGCGCAGCACCGGCGCCGACCAGTCGAGCTGACCGGATTCGGTGGAGATGTCAGCAACCACGTTGAGGCCGGCTTGCTGCGCCGCCTTGGCAAACGAGTCGCGCCCGCCCTTGCCGAAATCGTTGTTGACGAACAGCACCGCCACCGTCTTGGCCTTCAGGTTGTTGGCGATGTAGCGCGCCACCTTGGGCATCGCGGTGGTCTGCGTGAAGCTGGTGCGAAAGATGTACGGGTTGCCCTGCTGCGTGATCGCGGCCGCCTCGCCGCCGGTGAAGTTGGGGATCTCGGCGCGCTTGGTCTCGGCCATGCTGACCATGATCGAGCCGGAGAACGTCGGGCCGATCACCGCGAACACGTTGTCGTCGACCGCCTTGGTGGCCAGCCCCTTGGCGACGCCGGGGTTGGACTGCGTGTCGGCCACTGTGGCCTCGATCTTCTTGCCGAGGATGCCGCCGGCCTCGTTGATCTCCTTGATCGCCAGCAGCGCGCCGTTCTTGGCGTTGGTGCCGGCGGTGGCGCCGGCGCCCGACAGCTCCTGCAGCACGGCGAGCTTGATGGTGTTCTGCGCGTGCGCGCCCGCGCCGAGCAGCGCGGCGCAGCAGGTGGCGATGAAGCCGAGGCGGGAAATGTTCATCTGATCGTCTCCTCTGTGGTCGGTCTGGGAACTCTTGGCTTCACGCCGCTTCGATCAGCGCGCGCAGTTCGCTGGCATCTGCCGTGATGGCGCGGGCGATGTTGTCGTATCCGAAGAACGACAGGTATTCGGGAACCTGCTGCACGAGCATCTCGAAGCCGGGAAACGCGGTGATGCCGCGCGCATGGCAGGCCCGCAGCAGCGCGGTGGGCTGGTTCTTCATCACGATGTCGACCACCGCGGCGCCGGCGTGCAGCCGGGCGGCGTCGACCGGCGGCGGGTCGTCGGGCTTGAGGCCGCGCGGAGACGCATTGACCACGAGATCGAAGCCCACCGGGTCGGCGTCGTCGCGGGCGCGGGCGTCGGTACCGAACTCCACGCGCAGGCGTTGCGCCACCGCGGCGGCGCGGCCGGGCGCGGTGTCGAACAGGTCGAGCCGGCGCACGCCGCGCTCGGCCAGCGCCGCCGCCACGGCGACGCCGCCGCCGCCGACGCCCACCACCAGCGCGTTGCGGCCGCGTGCCGCGATGCCCAGGTGGTCGAGCGCCTTGACGAAGCCCGCGCCATCGAACAGCGCCCCCTCGATGCGGCCATCGGGCCCGCGCCGCACCGCGTTGACGGCGCCGGCGATGCGCCCGGCGCGATCACACTCGTCGAGCAGGTCCACCATCGGCGCCTTGTGCGGGATCGCCAGCCACAGCCCGTCGATGTTGCGCGCCTTGAACACATGGCGCACGAAGCCGGGCAGGTCGGCCGCCGCGACCTGCGCCGGCACCAGCACGGCATCGATGCCGTGGCGGCGGAACACGTGGTTGAACACCTCCGGTGCGCGCACTTGCTCGACCGGATCGCCGAGGATCAGAAAAACGCGCGTCGTGCCGGTGATGGGCATGCGGGCACGATAGAAACCCCAGCACCGCGCCACAAGGTGCGCGCCGACAATCTGCGCGATAAGCGCGCATGCCGCGCGATCATCGATCCAACCAAGGGTAAACGCCGATGCCCGAGCCGCGGCGCGCCATCGACCGCAAGGACCTGATCGAAGGCCTGGGCAAGGGCCTTCGGGTGATCGAGTGCTTCGATGACGATCATGTGCGCGTCACCGCCGCCGAGGTGGCGGCGCGGGCCGTGATCTCGCGCACCGCGGCGCGCCGCTACCTGCTGAGCCTGGTGCATTTCGGCTACGCCGGCAGCGACGGCAAGCAGTTCTGGCTGCTGCCGCGAGTGCTGCGCCTGGGCCAGGCGTTTCTCGACTCGGCGCGACTCCCCCGGCTGGTGCAGCCGTTCATCCAGCGGGTGTCGATGCAAAGCGGCGAGACCGTCAACGTCAGCGTGCTGGACGGTCACGAGGTGGTCTACATCGCCCGCAGCAACAGCCCGCGCGTCATCAGCATCGGTTACCACCCCGGCGCGCGCCTGCCAGCCCACGTGGTGACACCGGGCGTGGTGATGCTCTCAACCTGGCCCGAGCGCGCGCTCGATGCCTGGGTGACCGAGCACGAGTTCGGCTCGTTCACGCCGCACACGGTGACCGACCCGGCGGAGTTCCTGCACAACGTGCACGCGGCGCGCGCACTGGGCTACTGGGTCACCGAGGCCCACCTCGATGCCGGATTGCGCGGCATCGCCACGCCGCTGAAGGACCGCAAGGGCGATTGCGTGGGCGCACTCGGCATGACCACGCCGATGATGCCGCTGACGCGCGAGCAGACGATCGAACGTTTCCTGCCGCTGCTGCAGGACGCGGCGCAAGCGCTGCGGCCGATCCTCTGACCCGGGACCGGTCGCTTCAGTGCAGCACCAGCAGCGGGATCGTGCTCTTGGCCAGCACGCTCTTGGTGTGCGAGCCGAACAGCAACTCGCCGAACACGCCGCGGCCGTGCGTGGCCATCACGATCATGTCGCAATCCAGATCCGCGGCGGCCCGCGCGATCGCGGTGTCGACCTGATCGGTGCGCGCGTGGCGGCCGCTGAACTCGACGCCCGCCGCCTGCGCGCGCTCGCCGAACTGCGACAACAACCCCATGGCATGGGTGTCGGTGCGCGTCTCGTGCTCGTTGAGCTGGCGATGGTAGGCCCCCGGCCGCGTGCCGACGTTGGGCAGCGGCATGTCGGGCTCGACCACGAACGCGGTGATCGACGCGCCGAGCTGACGCGCCAACGCGATGCTCTGTGTCATGGCCCGGTCGGTGAGTTCGCCCCCGTCAACCGGCACCAGCAGTTTCTTGTACATAGAGCCTCCTGTCTGCGAGCCACTCTAGGGCCGCGGCGCCGTGCAGGCCTTGACGGTTATCAAGCCACGCAGGCCCAGCGTTACAGTGATCGGCATGAACGCCTGGGCCGACCATCCGATGCCGGCACAACGCGCCGAGGCGCTGTACGGCGACCGCATCGTGCGCTGCTATGCCGAGCGGCCGCGCAGCCTGTTTGCGATGTTTGCTGCGGCGTGCCAGCGCGCGCCGCACGCCTGTGCACTGCGTTGCGAGGGCCAGCACGTCAGTTATGCGCAATGCGACGCGATCGTGCAGCGTCTGGCCGGCGGATTGGCTTCGCGAGGCGTGCGCGCCGGCGAGCGCCTGGTGATGTTCATGCACAACCGCCCCGAGTTCGTGCTCGTGCTGCTGGCGCTGGCGCGCCTCGGCGCAGTGGCCGTGCCGGTGGGCGTGCGCGAGCAACGAGCCGGGCTCGCCTACATCACGCGGCAATGCGGCGCGATCGGCATCGTGGCCGATGCGGCCCTGGTTGACCGACTGCCGGATGCACACGACACGCCGGCGCTGCGTCTGCGCGTGGCGATCGGCGCGGCCGCGGGTTGCCTGCCCTACGACGAGCTGCTGTCGCACGCCGCGGCGGCGCCGCCGCCGGCCGAGCCAGCCGAGACCGACGTCGCGCTGATCCTCTACACCTCGGGCACCACCGGCCATCCGAAAGGAGCGATGCTGACGCACCTGAACATCGTGCACTCGGTGCTGCACTATCAGGTGTGCATGAAGCTGCGCCAAGGCGAGGTGTCAGCGCTGGCGGTGCCGGCCGGCCACGTCACCGGACTGATCGCCATCATCGCGACGATGCTGCAGGTGGCCGGCACCACGGTGATCGTGCCGTCGTTCAAGGCCGAGCCGTTCATCGCTTTGATGGCTGCCGAGCGCGTGACGCACACGCTGATGGTGCCGGCGATGTACCACCTGTGCCTGCTGGAGCCGACCTTCGCACGGGCCGACTTGAGTGCCTGGCGCATCGGCGGCTATGGCGGCGCGCCGATGCCGGTGGGCACGATCGACGCGCTGGCCGAGTTGCTGCCGGGCCTCACGCTGCTCAACTGCTACGGCGCCACCGAGACCACCTCGCCGACCACGATGATGCCGATGGGCGGCACGCGCGGCCATGCCGACTCGGTGGGCATTGCGCTGCCGTTGGCCGAGGTGCGCGTGATGGACGACGCCGGGCGCGAGTTGCCACCTGGCGAGACCGGCGAGCTGTGGATCGCCGGCCCGATGGTCGTGCCCGGCTACTGGTCCAACCCCGAGGCGACCGCCGCGTCGTTCACCGCCGGCTGGTGGCACTCGGGCGACCTCGGCTCGATCGACGCACAAGGCTACGTGCGCGTGTTCGACCGCAAGAAAGACATGCTCAACCGCGGCGGCTACAAGATCTACTCCGTCGAGGTCGAGAACGTGCTGATGGGCTGGCCCGGCGTGGTGGAGGCCGCAGTCGTGGGCAAGCCGTGCCCGGTGCTTGGCGAACGTGTGCATGCGTTCGTGCACGCGCCGGGCGCCGTGCCCAACGATGCCGCGTTGCGCACGTTCTGCGCCGAACGACTGGCCGACTACAAGGTGCCCGAGAGCATCACCTGGAGCGATGCGCCGTTGCCGCGCAACGCCAACGGCAAGCTGATGAAGCGGCTGCTGCGCGAACGCCTGCCCGCGTAACCGCGGCGCCCGTGGGGCCATCGCACAGCCGATGCTCTAATCACCTGTCCCGCAGAACGTTTGTGCCGGAAGCCACCATGACCTACATGCTGTTGATGATCGAGCCGCCCGAGCAGCGCCGCACGCGCACGCGCGCCGAAGGCGAGGCGGTGTTTGCCCGCATGCTGCAGTTCGCCGAGGAATTGAAGTCCCAGGGGGTGCTGCGCGGCGTCGAGTCGCTGGCGGCGCATTCGAAGGCCGCGCGCGTGCAGGTGCGCGGCGGCCAGCCGCGCGTGGTCGACGGGCCGTTCGCCGAGGCCAAGGAGATGATCGGCGGCTTCTACCTGATCGACGTGCCGACGCGCGAGGCGGCAATCGCGATCGCGCAGCGCTGCCCGGCCGCGGAATGGTGCACCGTCGAGGTCCGCTCGCTGGCGCCGTGCTACGACGAGAGCACGGCCTGACCGATCGGTTGTCGATTTCCGGCCAGCCGGATCGTCGTGCGGATGAAGGCCCGAAGCGCCGGGCCTGTTCCTCACGAAAGGACGACCATGCGATTCATGCTTCTGGTGAAGGCCACGCCCGAGACCGAGCGCGGCGTGATGCCCGGCGAGGCGATGTTCGAGGCCATGACCGACTTTCACGAGCAGCTGGCCAAGGCCGGCGTGCTGCTCGACGCGGCGGGCCTGCAGCCCAGCGGCAAGGGCTGGCGCGTGTTGTACGACGGTGGCAAGCGCCACGTGGTCGACGGCCCCTTCGCCGAGACCAAGGAGCTGGTGGCCGGCTACACGCTGATCCAGACGCGCAGCCGCGACGAGGCGCTGGAGTGGACGCGGCGCTTTCCGAACCCGGCGGTGGACGGCGGCGTGGCCGAGATCGAGGTGCGCCAGCTCTACGAGCTGGACGACCTGGGCCCGAGCGCTTCGATCGAGCGCTTTCGCGAGCTCGGCATCGGCAACGGCCGCTGATGGAGCGCTCCATGCACAAGCAGATCTTCATCAACCTGCCGGTCCAGGACCTGAAGCGCTCGATGGCGTTCTTCGACGGCCTCGGCTTCGGCTTCAACCCGCAGTTCACCAACGAACAGGGCGCCTGCATGGTGGTCGGCGACAACATCTTCGCAATGCTGCTCGACCGCGAGTTCTTCAAGACCTTCACGCACAAACAGATCGCCGACACGCGCTCGCACACCGAGACGCTGATCTGCCTGTCGTGCGACAGCGACGCCGAGGTCGATGCGCTGGTCAGGAAGGCGCTTGCCGGCGGCGGCAGCACTCCGCGCCCGGTGCAGGACATGGGCTTCATGTACAGCCACAGCTTCGAGGACCTCGATGGGCACACCTGGGAGCTCGTCCACATGCGCGGCATGCCGCCGGCGTGAGCGTTGCCCACGGGACCCTCTTTTCCATGAGCGAGCGCCATGACGCCACCCGCCGCGCGATCGATGCCGTCTGGCGCATCGAATCGGCTGCCATCGTCGCCGCGGTGGCGCGGCTGGTGCGCGACATCGGGGTGGCCGAAGAGCTGGCACAGGATGCGCTGGTGTCTGCGCTCGAGCATTGGCCCGATGAAGGCGTGCCGGATAACCCCGGGGCTTGGCTGATGACCACCGCCAAGCACCGCGCGCTCGACCGCCTGCGCCAGCACACGCTGCACGTGCGCAAGCAGCAGGAGCTGGGGGCAGACGCCGATGCGCGCGGAGATCACGTGGTGCCCGACATCGCCGAGGCCATCGCGCAGGCCGAAGGCGATGTGATCGGCGATGACCTGCTGCGCCTGATCTTCACCGCCTGCCACCCGGTGCTGCCCCCCGATGCCCGCATCGCTCTGACGCTCAAGCTGCTCGGCGGCCTGTCCACCGAAGAGATCGCGCGCGCCTTCCTGGTGCCCGAGGCGACGCTGGCCCAGCGCATCGTGCGCGCCAAGCGCACGTTGAGCGCGGCCAAGGTGCCGTTCGAGTTGCCCGGGCCCAACGAGCTGGTCGAGCGTCTGGGGTCGGTGCTCGAGGTGCTGTACGCGATCTTCAACGAGGGCTATACCGCAACGCGCGGCACGGACTGGATGCGGCTCGACCTGACGCAGGAGGCGTTGCGCCTGGCGCGCATGTTGTGCGCGCTGACGCCGCAGGAAAGCGAGGTCTGGGGCCTGGCCGCCCTGATGGAGCTGCATGCGTCGCGTGCGGCCGCCCGCGTCGACGCCGACGGGCGACCGGTGCTGCTGACCGACCAGGACCGTTCGCGTTGGGACCGGTTGCTGATCCGTCGCGGCCTCACCGCGCTCGAGCGCGCCGAAATGCTGGCGGTGCAGGCCAACCACCCGCTCGGGCCCTATGCACTGCAGGCCGGCATCGCGGCCTACCACGCGCGCGCGGCCGAGGCTGCGGCCACCGACTGGAGTCGCATCGTCGCGCTGTACGACGCGCTGGCGCAGATTTCGCCGTCGCCCGTGGTGCAGCTCAACCGGGCAGTGGCGGTCGGCATGGCGATCGGACCCGCCGCGGCGCTGGAGATCGTCGACCGGCTGTGCGGCGATCCCACGCTGCAGAACTACCAGTGGCTGCCGAGCGTGCGCGCCGATCTGCTCGCCAGGCTCGGCCGCCACGACGAGGCCCGGGGCGAGTGGATGCGCGCCGCCTCGCTGGCACACAACGAACGCGAGCGCGCGATGCTGCTGGAGCGGGCCGCCGGCCACGGCGCGCCAGCCGGCGGCACCTGACGCGCCACCCCGGTTTCAGGGGTGGGACCGACCCTGCCCCGGCTGGCCGCGGCGGTCGAATCGGCGTTACTGTCGGATACAGCGGTCCGCGCCGCGCTCCTCGCAGTCTCCGCATGAGCCGATTCATCAAGGGTCTGTCGTCGCTGGTGAACGGCCATGGAGGCCCATCGGTCGATCGCGACACCCGCACCGACGCCACCGACAGCCAAACCGCCCCGTCGACGCTGACCACACCGTTGTTCCCGCTCAACGGCAGCGATGCCGATGCGCCGGCCCCCGCGCCGCTGCCCGCGCCGCCCGTGACGCACAAGGAGGCGCGCAGATCGTCATCGTCGCGCGCGCTCAACGCGGTGGTGCGCGCCACCCACCAGGTGGCACTGTCGACGACCCATGTGGAGCCGACACCGCCGCCGAAAGTCGCGCGCATCGGCCAGCGCTCGACCGTCGTGCTCACCGAGACCGAAAAGCTGCGTTTGCAGATCATGCAGGTGCAGATCAAGCTGACCCGCCTCGGCCTGTACGAAGGCTCGGTGGACGGCCTGATGCACCCGGAACTGGTCGAAGGCGTGCGTCACTTCCAGACGCTCAAGGGCATGCGCGACACCGGCATGCTGACCGCCGGCACGCTGACCGCGCTCGGCATCCGCGCCATCGACTGAGCCGAAAGGCCGCTCCGGGTCGAGCGCAGCCTGCCCGCCGCAGGTCATCGGCAGCGCCCGGGCGACGCATGGGCGCCCGGCAGGTGAACCGGCGTGGCATCGCGTGCAACCCAGCGATGTCACCAAGGGGAACGTCATGAACCGCACCACGATCCGCGCCACCTCGGCTGTCCTTTCGGTCGTCGTGACGGCCGTCGTTCTAACCGGCCTGGGCGCGGTCGCCGACCACCAGTCCGCGGCCACGTCCTCGGAGGCCCGGCTGGCGCGCCGCGCACCGGCAGCCAGCGCGCCGCTGCAGGTCGCGACGCTGCAGACCCCGCAGCGTTGACCGGCGCGCGGCGCAGCCGCCGCACACCGTCAATGCAGCTCGACGGTGCGCGCAATGTGCGCCGCCACCGCCTGAATGCGCCGCAGGTGGCGCGACTCCGGGTGCGTCAAGAGCCACAGCTGCGTCTCGCACTCGGGCAGCGGCGGCGTCAGCGCGACCACGTCGTCGAACGGCTGTGCCAGAAACAGCGGCGCGATGCCGACGCCCAGGCCCTGTCGCACCGCGTCGAACACCGTTTGCACGCTGTTCAGGCGCAGCGCCGGTTCCACCCGCGGCAGGTGCTTGCGGCGCCAGCGCACCGACGGATGCTCGGGCAGGGCCTCGTCGACCGCGATCCACGGCGCCGCGGACAGTTCGAACGCCCGGCCCTTGCGCGGCGCGGCCGCGCGCGCGATGAACACCGCCGAGCGGATCGGCCCGAGCTGGCGCCCCACCAGGTGCGCCGGCGCGCGTGTGGTGGCGCGCAGCGCCACGTCGGCCTCGCGCTGCGTCAGGTTGGCCAGCTCGTTGCGCGCGGTGATCTCGAGCCGCAGCTGCGGATGCGCCTGGCACAGCGCGCGCAGCGACGGCAGCAGCAGGCCGTTGAGCAGCGTGTCGGTGGTGCTGATGCGCACCAGGCCGCTGACCGCGGCCTCGGGTGAGCGCGCCGCGGCGCGTGCGCGCTCCAGCTCGGCCTCGATGCGCTCGGCATGCTCGGCCAGGCGCTGCCCCAGCTCGGTGGCGCGATAGCCCTGGCGTGAGCGCTCGAACAGGCGCTGGCCGAGCACGCGCTCGGCGCGCTGCACGGCGCGGAACACCGTCGAGCCGTCGACGCCGGCGAGCTGGGCCGCGCCGGTCAGGTTGCCGGCACGCACCAGCGCCAGCAGCAGCGCAAGGTCCGCGGTCCCGAGTTCTCTTTGCATTGGTGCATTCATTGTTTGCAGGATGGCCTATTTTCAATGCATGCGTGCAATCCTAGATTGCGCTCCATGTCCGCATCAACCTCTGGAGCCTCCATGTCTGCCGTGTTGTCATCCCGAGCGGCCGCAACGCCGATCGCCGCCGCCTCCTCCACCGCGTGGGCCCTCACGCTGCTGCGCCTCGCGCTCGGCATCATGTGGACCGCGCATGCGCTGCTCAAGCCGCTGGTGTTCACCTTCGCCGGCACGGCGAGATACTTTGAATCGGTCGGCCTCGCCGGTGCGCTGGTGGCCCCGGTGTTCGCGGCCGAGGTCGCGATCGGCCTGGCGCTGATTCTCGGCGCCTATGCGCGCCAGACCGCGCTGCTGTCGCTGCCGATGCTGCTCGTGATCGTGTGGGTGCACCTGCCCAACGGCTGGGTGCATGTGGCCCAGGGCGGCGGCTGGGAGTACCCGGCGTTCCTGTGCATCAGCTCGATCGTGCTGTGGCTGGCCGGCGACGGCGCGCTCGCGCTGCGCCGCAGTGCACGCTTCGTGCCCGGTGCACGCTGAAGTGACGCGGAGCCTCGTGATGACACCCGCTCTGACGCTCGTCAGCCACGCGCTGTGCCCCTACGTGCAACGCGCCGCGATCGTGCTGGCCGAAAAGCGCGTCGCGTTCACCCGGTGCGACGTCGATCTCGCGCACAAGCCCGATTGGTTCCTGGCCGTGTCGCCGCTGGGCAAGACGCCGGTCCTGCTGGTCGGCGACACGCCGATCTTCGAGTCGGCGGTGATCTGCGAATACCTCGACGACACGCTGGCGCCGCGCCTGCATCCGGCCGAGCCGCTGCGGCGCGCGCGGCACCGCGCATGGATGGAGTTCGGCTCGGCCGTGCTCAACGGCATCGCCGCGTTCTACGCCGCGCCCGACCCTGCCGCGCTGCGCTCGCGCCGCGACGAGCTGGTGCAGCGCTTCGCCACGCTGGAGGCCGCCTTGGGCGACGGGCCGTGGTTCGACGGCACGTGCTTCTCGATGGTCGACGCGGTGTTCGGGCCGGTGTTCCGCTATTTCGACGCCTTCGAGCGCATCGACGACTTCGGCTTCTTCGATGCGGCGCCGAAGGTCGGCGCGTGGCGCGCGCAGCTGGCCGCACGCGCCTCGGTGCGCGGCGCGGTGGCGACCGACTACGACGAGCGGCTGCTGCAGTTCCTGCGCCGGCGTGGCTCGGCGCTGTCGGCGCGCATCGCGGCGCTCGAGCCGCGCACGCTCAGCGCGTGACGCCGGGCCGCTTGACCGCAGCCGCATCCCACTGCGCGCCGCGGAACCAGGCGTCGTCCGACAATGCGGCGCGCACCATCGGCAGCGCGTCGATGCCCCAGAACAGCCGGCCCTCGACCTCGAAGGTCGGCACGCCGAACACGCCGCGCTTGAGCGCCTCGTCGCTGAAAGCGCGCAGCTCCTGCTTGACGTCATTGCCGGCCGGGTCGCGCTGCGGCGCCAGCGTCTCGGCGAGCGCGCGCAGACGCTGCGGGTCGGCGGCGTCGGCGCCGCCGCGCCACACGTGGCGCATCAGCGCCTCGACCACACGCCGGTTCGGCGTGTCGCCGGGCGGGCTGCAGGCCAGCGCAAGCCGCAGCAGCGGCAGGGGGTTAAACGGGTGCACCGCCGGCGTGTCCATCGGAATCTGCAGCGTGTGCGACAGCCAGGCGATGTGGCGGAAGGTCCACTGTCGCTTCGGCTCGATCTCGGCCGGGCCCTTGTTGCCCCAGTGGCCGAGCAGCCCGGCGAACAGCACCGGGCGGTACTGCACCTCATAGCTGCAGCCTTCCAGCGCCTGGGGCAGGTGCTCGAAGGCCAGGTAGGCGAACGGCGAGATCACGTCGAAGTAAAAGCCGATGCGCTTCATGAAGCTTCCTCGCGGGCGGTGCTTGCGGCCGGCCGCAGCGCGCGGCGCTGCTCGAGCCGCTGCCACACGGCGCGCTTGTCGGCGTCGTCCATCGTGCCCCAGGCCGCGATCTCGTCGATCGTGCGCAGGCAGCCTTCGCACAGCCCGCTGACCGCGTCCATGCGGCACACGTTGACGCACGGCGAAGGCACGCCGGTGGATCCTTCGCTCATGCCACGACGACGTCGGCCACCGGCGCGCCGGTGTAACGTTCGAGGTCTTGCGGCGTCAGCTTGAAAACGCCGTTGGGGTGCCCGGCGGCGGCCCAGATCTCGGCAAAACGAAACAGCTCGCGATCGATCAGCGTGACCGGCGTCGTGGCGTGCGCCAACGGCGCGACGCCGCCGATCACGAAGCCGGTGACGGTGCGCACGAACTGCGCGTCGGCGCGGCCGAGCTCACCGGTGACGGCGCCGACCTTGGACTCGTCAACCCGACGATCGCCCGATGCAATCACCAGCACGGCGCGGTCGTCGCTGCGGCGACGGAAGACCACGCTTTTGGCGATCTGGCCCACGGCGATGCCGAGCGCGTCGGCCGCTTCCTGCGACGTGCGCGCGGCGACGTCGAGCCACACCGGGGCGTGCGCATGACCCAGTTCGCGCAGCGCCTGCGCGACGCGCTTGAACCCGTCGGGACGCTCCGTCTCCAGGCTCACGTCACGAACACCTTGCCACGCCTGGCCAGCAACGCGCGCCCGACGCGCGAGACCGGCGGCCGGCCCAGTTGCTCCGAGATGAACGCGCCGGCGTCGACCAGCGCATCGAGTTCAATGCCGGTCTCGATGCCCAGACCATCGAGCATGAACACCACGTCTTCGGTCGCCACGTTGCCGGTAGCGCCCTTGGCGTAGGGGCAGCCGCCCAAGCCGGCGACGCTGGCGTCGAAGGTGTGCACGCCGATCTCCATGCAGGCATAGATGTTGGCCAGCGCCTGACCATAGGTGTCGTGGAAATGGCCGCTCACCTCGTGCAGCGGGTAGTGGTTCAACGCTCGCTCGAGCGCGCGCTGCGCCTTGCGCGGCGTGCCGGTGCCGATGGTGTCGGCGATGCCGACATGCTGCACGCCGATGTCCTTCAGCAGCTTGACGACGCGCTCCACCTCGTCGGCCGAGACGTCGCCCTGATACGGGCAGCCGAGCGCGCACGACACGGCCCCGCGCACCTTGATGCCGGCCTCGCGCGCGGCGGAGACGACCGGCGCGAAACGCTCGATGCTCTCGGCGATCGAGCAGTTGATGTTGCGCTGGCTGAACGCCTCGGTGGCCGCGCCGAACACCACGATCTCGTCGGGCTTGGAGGGCAGCGCCGCCTCGAGCCCCTTCATGTTGGGGGTGAGCACCGAGTAGCGCACGCCGGTCCTGCGCCGGATCCCGGCCATCACCTGCGTGTTGTCGGCCATCTGCGGCACCCACTTGGGGCTGACGAAACTGGTGACCTCGATCTCGCGCAGGCCGGCATCCTGCAGGTGCTGCACCAGCGCCACCTTGTGCTCGGTGGCGACCGGTTGTTTCTCGTTCTGCAGGCCGTCGCGCGGCCCGACCTCGACCAGCGTGACGCGTGAAGGAATCGTCATGTCTCGCCCACGTTCGGGATCTGCGCACCACTATAGCGGTGCATGGTTTCCGCTTGCGCGACCGCGGCTTTTGCGGATTCGTTGTGCGCGCGAGCCGCGGTCGCGGGATTGGCCGCGCACGAGCGCAGCCGGACAATGCATCTCAGCAGGCACCGCAGATGATGATCCCGAGCTCCAACCGTCGCCTGCAACTGGCCACCCGCATCCACTACGCGTTGCTGCGCGAACTGGGCCACGGCATCGAGATCGGCCGCCTGCTGAAGCAGCCTCTGTACGCTCGCGACGTGCTGCTGGTGTGCGACGCCTGCCGGGGCAACGACTTGCCGCGGCTGGCGCGCGCGTTTCGCGGTGCGATGCAGGAAGCGGTCGAGGCGGGTGCTTCCGGCACGTCGACGTTCGGCCTGTCGAAGTTCGGCTCTTCGCAGTTGTCGATGCCGGGCGAAGGCTGGACCGAGTCCTTGCCAGCTGCCTGATCAGGCGCGCGACGGTCCGGCGCCGGGCCGCCCCAAGCCGGACCTGCCCCCTCGGGGGCATCGAACGCAGTGAGCGTGGGGGCTACGTTTCACTCCTGCAGCCGCAGCAGCTCGCTGCCTTCGCCCACCTGATCACCCGGCGCGTAGAGGCACTCGCGCACCACGCCGTCGCGCGGCGCATGAATGGTGTGCTCCATCTTCATCGCCTCGATCACCGCCAGCGCCTGCCCGCGCGCGACCTTGTCGCCGGGCTTGGCCATGTAGGCCACCAGCTTGCCCGGCATCGGGGCGGTGAGCTGGCCGGTACCGGAGGCGCTGTCGCCGGCATGCGCGATGTCGTCGACCTCGCGCACGTCGGCACGGCCGTCCGGCGCGAACACCGCCACCTGCTCGCCGTGCGCATACACGGAGAGCGGCAGGCGGCGCTCGCCGAGCGTGACGTCGTGTCGCTCGCCCTGCGATCGCACCGAGAACGGCCAGTTGGCATCGCCGATCTGCAAGCGCAGCGCGCCGTCATGCAGGCGTGACAACGCGACGGCGTGTTCTTCAGCGCCGCGCAGCAGGTGAAAGTGGCGCCGCGCGCCGCCGTGTAGCCGAAAGCCATCGCGGCGCGACCAGGGATCGGCGCCTTCGAGCGCGCGCTCGTCGGCCAGCGCGTGCGCCACCACGCCGGCGGCGGCCACTTCGAGCGGCAACGGCGGCTGATCGAGCAGTACGGCGCGCTCGCGCTCGATCAGCGCGGTGTCGAGATCGGCCTGGGCGAACGCACGCGAGCTCACCACGCGGCGCAGGAAGGCGGCGTTGGTATGCGGGCCGACGATGTGCGTGTCGGCCAGCGCCGCATCGAGCCGCGCCAGCGCCTGTTCACGCGTGGTGCCCCAGCAGATCAGCTTGGCGATCATCGAATCGTAGTGCGGCGTGATCGGATCGCCTTCGCGCACGCCGGCATCGATGCGCACCGCCGCCGGATCGTGCTGGACCACGGCATCGGCATTGCGGCGAAACGCCACGTGTGCCGGCCAGCGCAGCGTGCGCAGCGTTCCGGTGGCGGGCAGGAACCCGGCATCGGGGTTTTCGGCACAGATGCGCGCCTCGATCGCGTGGCCGCCAATCGCCAGCTCGTGCTGCTGCATGGGCAGCGGCTCGCCGGCCGCGACGCGCAATTGCCACTCGACCAGATCGAGTCCGGTGATCGCTTCGGTCACCGGATGCTCGACCTGCAGCCTCGTGTTCATTTCCATGAAATAGAAGCGCAGGTCGTTCTCGTGCGGCTCGGCGATGAACTCCACCGTGCCGGCGCCGACGTAGCCCACCGCCTGCGCCGCCGCCACCGCGGCCGCGCCCATCTCGGCGCGGCGCTGCGCGCTCAGGCCCGGCGCAGGCGCTTCCTCCAGCACCTTCTGATGGCGGCGCTGCACCGAACAATCGCGCTCGAACAGGTACACCGCGTGGCCGTGCGTGTCGGCGAACACCTGGATCTCGATGTGGCGCGGCCGCGTGACGTAGCGCTCGACCAGCACGTGGTCGTCGCCGAAACTCGCCTTGGCCTCGCGCTGGCAGGCGGCGAGCGCGGCGGCGAAGTCATCGGGCCGGTCGACGCGCCGCATGCCCTTGCCCCCGCCGCCGGCGCTGGCCTTGATCAGCACCGGGTATCCGATGCGCGCAGCCTCGCGCGCGAGCAGTGCGGGATCGTTGTCCTGCCCGTGATAGCCGGGTACCAGCGGCACGCGGGCCTTTTCCATCAGGGATTTCGCCGCCGACTTGCTGCCCATGGCGGCGATGGCAGACGCCGGCGGACCGATGAAGACGATGCCGGCATCGGCGCAGGCCTGCGCGAAGTCTTCGTTCTCCGACAGAAAACCGTAGCCCGGGTGGATGGCCTGCGCACCGGTCTGCCGCGCGGCGTCGAGGATGCGCTCGATGCGCAGGTAGCTGTCGCGCGGCGCGGCAGCGCCGATGTGCACCGCCTGGTCGCAGGCGGCGACGTGCGCGGCATGCGCATCGGCATCTGAATACACGGCGACGGTGCGCACACCCAGCCGGCGTGCCGTGGCGGCAACGCGGCAGGCAATCTCTCCGCGATTGGCGATCAGGATCTTGTTGAACATGGTGAATCTCGAAGCATCAAGGTTCCGTGGACCACACCACGTCGTCATCCACTGCATAGAGCCTGCAGCGGTCGCCATTGCGGCGCTGGCAAGAGCCGAGCGCGCGGCCGATCGCCCAGTCACCGCTGGCCCAGCCGGTGGCGCCCTTCGGGCCGACCGCAAACGCACGCGGCGGCCTGGCCTCGAGAAAGCGCCGGTACGCGCCCTCGCGGTTGTTGCGCGACGTCGGCACCTTGGCCACATCGTCGATGCGCGCGTGCTGCGTGGCCGGCGGCCGTGCCATGACGCCGCTGCGGTTGAAGCCGATGCGTGCGAGATAGGCCTCTACCCGCGGCACCCAGGTGTCCATGTCGATGTGAAGTCCACGATGGCCATCGTCGCCGACGGCTGGCAGCGTGTGCAGCTCGGCCTTGCCGCCGCCCGCCGTGAACGCCTGGTGCCAGCGCTTCGGGACCTCGGCGCCCCAGTACTTGTCGTTGTCCCAGTAGAGCCACAACATGGGCACCTGCGCCGCGCCGGCCTTGTCGCGCCACAACCGCTCGATCTGCACCGGCGTGCACGGCTGACTGGGCCGCCGCTGCGGGTCGCCGCCGGCACCGCCGGCGAAATTGATCGCACCGACCAGCCCGGGCGGGTTGCGCCATGCGACCGCCACGGTGGTGAGCCCGCCCACCGACTGTCCGATGGCGACCCAGCGCGATGCGTCGACATAGGCCAGCGTGCGAGCGAACTGCAGCGCAGCCATCACCTGGTCGGACGCGGCAATCGACACCGGTTCGACGCGCATGACGCCGCAACCGCCAGGGTCTTCGGGATCGAATTCGCCGTAGGTGTCGCCGTAACCCACGCGCGTGGGCACGAGCACGACGAAGCCCTTGTTCACCAGATAGCGTGACAGCGGCTCGAAACGTTGCCGGCCTTGCTGCGCACGCCGGTCGGCAGTGCCCCGACCGTGGCTCACGATCACCAGCGGGAACGGCCCGTGGCCGGCAGGCTTGAACACCGTGAGCGCAATGTCGCGCGACTCCTCGCGGCCATAGCCGTTCTTCACGCTGACCGGCAGACGCAGCACCTGCTCGTGCAGATCCTGCGCCAGCGTCGGCTCGTCGGGCGCGGTCTGCGCATGCGCGAGCCCCGCGCACAGCGCCGCGAGACCGAGCACAGACCCGACGGTCCGCGCACCGGTCACGGCGTGGCGGGCGACGACAGCATCCGCCGCTCTTGCGTCAACGAAGGGCCTCTCCGGAGCGGCTCAGCCGCCTCGGGGGGCGGCGGCGGGCCTTGGCCGCCGCCTGGGGGCGCTTTGAAACGGCGCACCAGCGCGCGCAGAAACCGAAACAGCACGGCGATCAGCACGCCCATCAGCAGCAAGGCCACCGCAAGCGCGACGAAGAACCACACCGGGTGGGTCCAGGCCAGCCACAGCATCGTCGGTACCGCGGCATCGCCGAGCAACGACAGCCCGATGTTGGACAGCGGCTCGGGCGATGTGTTGGCGGCCGCGCGCGTCGTGGTCTTGGCCGCGTGCGAGGTGGCGGCGAGCGCCCCGCCCATCAGTGCGGCGACGGTGGTCCATACCGCAGAGTCGCCGCCGAACACGCCGGCGGCCAGCGCCATGCCGGCCGGGATGCGGATGAAGGTATGCACCGCGTCCCAGATCGAGTCGATGCCCGGGATCTTGTCGGCGAAGAACTCCACCGCCAGCATCAGGCCCGACGCACCGAGCACCACGGGGTGCTGCAGCACCTGCAGGCCTGACGGCAACGGCACCCAGCCGAGCGCGCCGGCCAGTCCGGTGAGGAACACCACCGCGTACAGCCGCAGGCCGCTGGCCCAGCCGAGCGCGGCGGCCAGCGCGACGAGCTGGGTGGTGTCAAGGTTCATGGCCCGTCCAGCCAGCGCGGCGTGCGCTTGTGGAGGAACGACTGCACGCCTTCACGCCCTTCTTCGCTGGCGCGGATGTCGGCGATGCGGCGCGCGGTGTCGGCGCGCAGCTCGGGCGTGAGCGGGGCACCCTCCAGATCCTGCACGAGCTTCTTGCTCGCGCGGACCGCGGCGGGGCCGTTGGCCACCAGCGCCTGCACGATCGCGTCGACCCTGGCGTCGATCGTGTCGGCGGTGGCGAGCTCGTGCACGAAGCCGAGCCGGTGCGCCTCGGCCGCGCTGAAGCGCTCGGCGCTGATGAAATAACGGCGTGATGCCTGAGGCCCGAGCGCGCGCATGACGTACGGCCCGATCGTCGCCGGCAGCAGGCCGAGCTTCGCTTCGCTCAGGCAGAAGTGCATGCCGTCGGCCGCGACCAGCACGTCGCACACCGCGGCCAGTCCGACGCCACCGGCATAACAGTCGCCGTGCACACGGCCCACCAGCGGCAAAGGGCAGCTGTAGAGCGTGTACAGCATGTCGGCCAGCGCCTGCGCGTCGGCGCGGTTCTGCTCCCACGAATAACCGGCCATCGCGCGCATCCAGTTCAGATCGCCGCCGGCGCAAAAGGCCTTGCCGTGGCCGCCGAGCACGATGGCGCGCAGCGATGAATCGGCAGCGAGCTCGCGAAAAGCCGCGGTCAGTTCGGCGATCACCGCGTCGTTGAACGCATTGCGCACGTCGGGCCGGTTGAGGAACACCCGCGCGACCGCGCCCTGGCGTTGGATGTCGAGCGTGGTGGTCATTTCGCCTTCTCGGCCTCGGCGATCACCCGGAACAGCAGGTCGAGCTCGGGAGCCGGGTGGCCCAACATGGTGAGCGCCGCGCTGATCTGGCCGCGGTGGTGCGTGCCGTGGTTGAACACATGCGTGAGCGTCGGCGCGAACGGTACGGTGCGCGTCACGCCTTCGGTGCTGGTGTAGCCGAGCGCGCCGTCGAAGCGCGCCGTGTCCCACGACTCGATCGCCGGAATCCATTCGCGCACCGCCTGCTTCAGCGCTGCATGCAATGCGCTGCGCTCGGTGTGCAGCTCTTCGTTGAGCTTGTGCACCGGGGAGCGGCCGTTCGCGAAACGCTCGAACCACAGGCCGCGCTCGGCCACCAGCAGGTGGTTCAGCGTGCCGTGCACGCTCTTGAAGAACAGGCCCACGTCGCGCCGGTACTCGTCTTCGGCAAGCAGTGCGACATGGCGGTCGAGCAGCCGATCGGTGGCCCACACGTGGTAGCGGGCCAGCATCAGGAAGTGATCGCGCGCGTTCATCTCAGTAGCGCTTGGCGGCCTCGTCGAGCATCACCTCGGTGGCGCCGCCGCCGATGGCGAGGATACGCGCATCGCGCCACAGGCGTTCGATGGCCGTTTCGCGCATGTAGCCCATGCCGCCGTGGAACTGCTGGCAGGCCTGCACCACCTCGTTGGCCAGCTCGCCGGTCAGCGCCTTCAGCATCGACACGTCCTGCACCACGTCGCGGCCCTGCGTGACCAGCCAGGCGCAGTGGTAGAGGTACTGGCGCGCCGCGCGCGTCTTGGCGTCGAGCATTGCCAGACGCTGGCGCACTGCCTGCTTGTCCCACAAGGTGGCGCCGAATGCCTGACGGTCGCGCACGTGTGCGAGCGTGAGCTTGAGCGCCTGGGTGCAATGGCCGACGGCCATCGCGCCGAGCGCGATGCGCTCGGTCTGGAAGTTCTTCATCACCGAACGGAAACCCTGGTGCTCCACACCGAGCAGGTTGGCGGCCGGAATGCGACAGCCGTCGAGCACCAGCTCGGCGGTGTCGGAGCTGCGCCAGCCGGTCTTGTCGAGCGCACGGCCGACGCTGAAGCCCGGCGTTCCCTTCTCGACGATGAACATCGAGATCGCGTGCCGCGTGTCGCCGGTGCGCGCGGCAACGAAGTACAGGTCGCCGTGCACGCCGTTGGTGATGAACAGCTTGCTGCCGTTGAGCACCCAGGTGTCGCCCTCGCGCACGGCGCGCGTGCGGATGCCGGCCACGTCGGATCCGGCCCCGGGCTCGGTGATCGCCACCGCGGTGGTCAGCTCGCCGGCGGTGATGCGCGGCATGTAGCGCGACTGCTGCTGCGGCGTGCCGGCGTGGTGCAGGTGCGGGCTGGCCATGTCGGTGTGCACGAGCACGGTGACGATGAAGCCACCGAAGGTCGACTGCGACAGCGCCTCGGCGAACACCAGGTTGGTCAACGCATCGGCGCCGGCGCCGCCGTGCTCGGGAGAGAACATCAAGCCGAGGAAGCCGGCCGCGCCCATCTTGCGCAGCACCTCGCGCGGCACGCAGCCGTCGCGCTCCCATTGTTCGCCGTGCGGCTCGACCTCGCGCGCGATGAAACGCGCCACCTGGTCGCGCAGCAGCTCGTGCTCGGGCGTGAGATAGATGTTCTCCAAACTGAAGCTCACATCCGGAACACGCCGAACGCCGGTCGCTCGGGGATCGGCGCATTGAGGCTCGCGCTGATCGCCAGCGCCAGCACGCGCCGCGTGTCGGCGGGCGCGATCACGCCATCGTCCCACAGGCGCGCGCTGGCGTAGTACGGATGCGCCTGGTGCTCGAACTGATCGAGGATCGGCTGCTTGAACGCCGCCTCCTCGTCGGCGCTCCAGGTGCCGCCCTTGGCCTCGATGCCGTCGCGCCGCACGGTGGCCAGCACGCTGGCCGCCTGCTCGCCGCCCATCACGCCGATGCGCGCGTTGGGCCACATCCACAGAAAGCGCGGCGAGTACGCACGGCCGCACATGCCGTAGTTGCCGGCGCCGAAGCTGCCACCGATGATGACGGTGAACTTGGGCACGGTGGCGGTGGCCACCGCGGTGACCATCTTGGCGCCGTGCTTGGCGATGCCTTCGCTCTCGTACTTCTTGCCGACCATGAAGCCGGTGATGTTCTGCAGGAAGATCAGCGGCACGCGGCGCTGGCAGCACAGCTCGATGAAGTGCGCCCCTTTCATCGCGCTTTCGGAGAACAACACGCCGTTGTTGGCGACGATGCCCACCGGCATGCCCTCGATGTGCGCGAAGCCGGTCACCAGCGTGGCGCCGTAGCGCGCCTTGAATTCGTCGAATTCGCTGCCGTCGACGATACGCGCGATGATCTCGCGCACGTCGTACGGCTTGCGCGTGTCGACCGGCACGATGCCGAGCAGCTCGTCGGCGGACAGCCTGGGCGGCTGCGGCGGCTGCAGGCGCAGCGGCTGCGGCTTGGTCCAGTTGAGCGTGGCCACGATCTGGCGCGCGATCGCCAGCGCGTGCAGGTCGTTCTCGGCCAGGTGGTCGGCCACGCCCGACAGGCGCGTGTGCACGTCGCCACCGCCGAGATCCTCGGCGCTCACCACCTCGCCGATGGCCGCCTTCACCAGCGGCGGACCGCCGAGAAAGATCGTGCCCTGGTTCTTGACGATGATGGTCTCGTCGCTCATCGCCGGAACGTAGGCGCCACCGGCGGTGCACGAGCCCATCACCACGGCGATCTGCGGAATGCCCTGCGCCGACAGATTCGCCTGGTTGTAGAAGATGCGCCCGAAGTGCTCGCGATCGGGGAACACCTCGTCCTGGTTCGGCAGGTTGGCGCCGCCCGAGTCGACCAGGTAGATGCACGGCAGCCGGTTCATCTGCGCGATCTCCTGCGCGCGCAGATGCTTCTTCACCGTCATCGGGTAGTAGGTGCCGCCTTTCACGGTGGCGTCGTTGCATACGATCATGCATTCGACGCCCGAGACGCGGCCGATACCGGTAATCACGCCGGCACTCGGCGCGGCATCCGAGCCGTCCTTCTCCTTGTACATGTTGAGCGCGGCCAGCGCGCCGACCTCGAGGAACGGCGTGTCGGGGTCGAGCAGCCGCTCCACACGCTCACGCGGCAGCAGCTTGCCGCGCGCGGCGTGGCGCTTGCGAGATTCCTGCGGTCCTCCCAGCGCGATGCGCTCGAGCTGCGCGTGCAGGTCGTTGACCTGCGCGCGCATGGCTGCCGCGTTGGCCTTGAACTCCTCGGAGCGTGGGTTCAGCTTGCTCGCGATCTGCGGCATCACATGGTCTCCGCAAACAACTCTCTGCCGATGAGCATCCGCCGAATCTCCGAAGTGCCCGCGCCGATTTCATACAACTTGGCATCGCGCCACAGCCGCCCGGCGGCGAACTCGTTGGTGTAGCCCACGCCGCCGAGCGCCTGGATCGTCTCGCCGGCCATCCAGGTGGCTTTTTCGGCCGCGTAGAGGATCGCTCCGGCGGCGTCCTTGCGCAGCGTGCGCGCGTGGTCGGCGCTGTCGCACGCCTTGCCCACCGCGTAGACGTAGGCACGGCACGCCTGCAGCGTGGTGTACAGATCGGCCACCTTGCCCTGCATCAGCTGGAACTCACCGATGCTCTGGCCGAACTGCTTGCGCTCGTGCAGATAGGGCACCACCACGTCCATGCAGGCGGCCATGATGCCGAGCGGCCCGCCCGAGAGCACCGCACGTTCGTAGTCGAGGCCGCTCATCAGGATCTTGGCGCCGGCACCCTCGCCGCCCAGCATGTTGTCGGCCGGCACCTCGCAGTTCTCGAAGAACAGCGGATAGGTATTGGAGCCGCGCATGCCGAGCTTGTCGAGGTGCTTGCCGTGGCTGAAGCCCTTGAAGCCCTTCTCGATGATGAACGCCGTCATGCCGCGCGCGCCCATCTGCGGATCGGTCTTGGCATAGACGATCAGCGTGTCGGCATCGCCGCCGTTGGTGATCCACATCTTGCTGCCGTTGAGCAGATAGAAGTCGCCGCGCCGCTCGGCCTTGAGCGTCATGCTGACCACGTCAGACCCCGCGTTGGGTTCGCTCATCGCCAGCGCGCCGACATGCTCGCCGCTCACCAGCCGGGGCAGGTACCTTCTTTTCTGCGCCTCGCTGCCGTTGCGGTGGATCTGGTTCACGCACAGGTTGGAATGGGCGCCATAACTCAGCCCCACCGACGCGCTGGCGCGGCTGATCTCCTCCATCGCGACGATGTGCGCCAGGTAGCCCAGCGCGGTTCCGCCGTAACCCTCTCCGACCGTCAAGCCCAGGACGCCGAGGTTCCCGAGCTTGGGCCACAGGTCGGCCGGGAACTCGTTGGCGCGGTCGATCTCCGCCGCGCGCGGCGCGATTTCGTCTTGGGCGAAGCGGCGCACCGCATCGCGCAGCATCGCGACGTCGGGCCCCAGGTCGATCTGGAAGGTGGACTCGAACACGGGTGTCTCCTCGGCGAGGGCGCCATATTGAGCGTGGCTCAACTACATTGGCTTAGCGGCCATCATGACGGCGCAGGTGACAAGCGTAACAGGGTAAAAGTTGCGGTTCAAGACTTTATTGATCAATACTCAAGTTCATCGCTGCAACGGACGGGATCATGACCGAAGCTTTGCTCACCTACCGCGGCACTGTCTATCCGTGGCACTGCGACCACGTGGGCCACATGAACGTGATGTGGTACGTGGGCAAGTTCGACGAAGCCAGCTGGCAGCTTTTCAACGTGCTCGGCCTGAGTGCGGCGTATCTGCGCGACGCGCAGCGCGGCATGGCGGCGGTGGAGCAGCACATCTCATACCTGCAGGAGTTGCAGGCCGGCGCGGTGGTCTGCGTGCGCACGCGCCTGCTGGAGATCAAGGAGCGCAGCATCCGCTTCGAGCACGAGATGCTCGACGAGACCAGCGGCGCGGTGGCGGCTCGCACCACGCTGAAGGCGGTGCACCTCGATGCCGTGGCGCGCAGGTCAGTCGCGTTTGCCGACGCCATCGTGGCCCGGGCCCGGGGCTTGCTGCAGGCTCCTGCGGGCGCGTGATGACTCGAGCGATGCCCACGCGAAAGGCAGCCACCACCCCTCAACGGCGCGCGCCGGCCAGCGCCAAGAGCGAGCAGCGCGTGCGCGACATCCTGCGCGTGGGGCGCGAGGTGTTCTCTGAGCGGGGCTATGAGCGCAGCACCACCACCGAGATCGCGCAGCGCCTGGGCATCAGCGAGGCGACGGTGTTCACCTACTTCCGCGGCAAGCGCGAGCTATGCGTGCGCGTGATCGCTGAATGGTACGACGAAATCACCGCCGCGATCGAACGGGGCCTGCCGCGCGACCAGCCGGTGCGCGCGCAATTCGACTTCTTCGTTCACGCACACCTGCGGCTGTTTCTCGGCCATGGCACCGGCATGTGTGCGCTGGTGCTATCGGAAGGGCGCGACAAGGGTCCGGCCGACCTCGGCGACGCGGTGCTGCCGCTGCACCGACGCTACACCGCGCCGCTGATGGACCTGCTGGCGCGCGGCCAGGCCGACGGCGTGGTGCGCAGCGACGTGCCACTGCGCCTGCTGCGCTCGCTGGTGCTAGGCCCGATGGAGCACCTGCTGTGGGAAGCCGTGTCGACGCGCAAGAGCATGGACGTCAACGCGCAGGCGCGCGCGATGTCGATGCTGTTATGGAGCGCGCTGGCCGCGCCCGGCGCCGAGCTGGCCGCGCTGCGCGCGCTGCGCGATGCCGTCGAGCGCTCGCTCGACGAGGCGGCGCAGATCTAGCTGCACAGTGAAGAGGGCGGCCGCGCCGCCCTCTCCGAGGACTGCGCGTAGTCACACGCAGCACAGTCCCTATTGGGGTCAGGATCCGGCTCTGCCGGGCCTGGCCCCACTGATCAAGACTCGCTGAAGAATTGCGCAGCAATTCTTCAGCGCCTCCTCAGATGTACCAGCTGAAGTAGAAGCCGCCGTGGTTGCCGCTGGCGCTGACGCCGGGCGCTTTGTACTTCTCGCTGACGTAGCGCACCTTCAGGCCGATGGCGGGGGTGACCAGCCACTCGCCCTCGACCACCGCGCCGACGGTGGAGTCGAAGTCGAAGCGCGCGCCCGACAGCACACCGCGGCTGTCGATCTTGGCGTTGTTCACGAAGCGCGCGCCGCCGCCGAACTTGAAGTTCGGCGCCACGTGGTAGTGGGCCAGCAGCTCGATCGGATAGCGGGAGAAGCGCAGCGATCCGTCCGCGGCGCCGTTGGTCTCGTCGAGGTGATAACCCACCGTGGCCTGCATCGTCACCGCCGTGCCGAGGCGGAACTCGGCGCCGCCGAACACGTGCACCAGGCCGCCTCCCTTGATGTTGTCGGTGGTGCCATCGGTGTAGACGACTGTGGCCAGCGTGTCGCCGCCGCCGGTGAGGCCGAGGCCGAGCACGCCGCGCACCGTGCGGTCCTGCGCCTGCGCGCCGACGACGCCGGCGCACAGCAGGGTGGCGATCAGCAGTTTCTTCATGGAACGACTTCTCCGCGGCTAAGGTTGCGGCCGCATTGTGTCGATGCGCCGCTGCGGTTGCCGGGCACTCGCTGCAATGCCACTGCGCGGCGTGAACTGTTGCCGCTCAGGCCGAAGCCACGCCGCCCACGTTGAGCAGCGCGAGCAGGCCCATCAGCGCGAACAGCAGCGCCGCCAGACGGTGCAGCAACGGCATCGAGACCCGGCGCAGCAGCCGGTCGCCGGCAAAGACGACCGGCACGTTGGCCAGCAACAGGCCGAAAGTGGTACCCATCACCACGGCGGCCAGCTCCGGGTGGCGAGCGGCCAGCGCCACGGTGGCGATCTGGGTCTTGTCACCCATCTCGGCGATGAAGAACGCGACCGTGGTGGTGGCAAACACGCCGAAGCCGCGCCTGCGCTCGGCCCCGTCGGCCTCGATGCGATCGGGCACCAGCATCCACAGCGCCATCGCGAGAAAGCCCAGCCCCACCACCCAGCGCAACACATCCGCGCCGAGCCAGCGCGCGACCCAGTGGCCGAGCAGGCCGGCCATCGCATGGTTGGCCAGCGTGGCCAGCGTGATGCCGCCCACGATCGGCCACGGCCGCCTGAAGCGCGCCGCCAGCAGCAGCGCGAGCAGCTGCGTCTTGTCGCCCATCTCACCGAGCGCCACCACGCCGGTCGACCACCAGAACGCTTCCATGACCGTGTTTGTTCTACTTCTTGCGCAGTCCCAGGGCCATCACCGCGCCCACGACGATCAGCGCGCCGGCAAACTGCAGCGGGCTGACCACCTGACCCAGCACGGCCCACGCCAGCAGCAGCGCGGCCACCGGCTCGATGTTGAGGATCGGCGAGTTGCTCACCGCGCCGAGCTTGGGCAGCAGCGTGAACACCGCGGTGAACGCGGTGCCGTACAACACCGTCAACGCAGCCAGGCCGCCCCAGCCGGCTGCCGCAGCGGGCCAGTGCCATGCGCCGGTGGCCGTGGCCACCACGGCCGCCAGCACGCCGACCAATCCCATCGTGAACGCGCTGCGCACGCGCCCATCCAGATCGGCCACCTCGTGCTGCGTCAACGCCAGCACGAGGCCGAAGGTCACGCCCGCACCGAGCGCGAAGCCGATGCCCGGACCGCTGCTGGCCCACGTGGCACGTGCCTCCTGGGAACCGAACAGCCCCACCACGTTGAGCGCCAGCGCGAGGCCGATCAGGATCACCGGCATCGCGATCAAGGCCGCACGCTCGGGCTTGCGACCGTAGAGGATGCGGGCGGCCAACGTGGCCCAGATCGGATAGCTGTTGAACACCAGCAGCGCCAGACCCACCGGCAAGCGCGCCACCGCGGCATAGAGGCATGCGCTCTGCACGCCGATCAGCAGACCGATCAGCAGCATGAAGCCCTTGTGGCGTGTGCTCCAGCGCGCCACGGGCGCACGCTGCCCCCACACCAGCAACGCCACCACCAGCGCGGTGCCCAGGCTGCGCACCGCGACGGCGGTGACCACATTGACGCCGTGATCGAACGCGATGCGCGCCGCGACATGATTGCTGGCAAACATGCACGCAATCAGCAGCAGCGAAAGGAAAGCCTTGGGGCTGAGGGCGGACGATGTCATCGACAAGGCAAGCAGCAGGAGCCTTGGCGCTGATGCGAGGGATGGCCCACCGTGCGGGGTGCCGAGTCTCGCACACCGGGCCGGCACGCCGCGCAGCCGAGGTCTGGTGTGCGTGCCGTCAGTGCGCGAGGCGTTGCCGCAGCTCGTCGAACGACGCCAGCGCGCCCACGATGGCACTGGCCGCCACCGTCGGCGGGCTCGCCAGCCATACCGCGCCCGGACCCGAGCGGCCGGGAAAGTTGCGGTTGATCGCGCTCACTGTGACCTGCGCGGCATCGGTCGACACACCCGGCCCGCAGTTGGCACACATCGACGCTGCGCCGGCCGAATCACTGCAGTTCGATGCCGGCTTTCTTCACCAGCTTGGCGTACTTCTCCTTCTCGGAGCGGAAATACGACTGCGCATGCTCGCTGGTGCTGATGCTGATCGTGTTCCCCTGCTTGGCCATCGCCTCCTTCACCGCCGGGTCGGCGAACGCGGCAGTGATGGCGTCGTGTGCCCGCTTCACGTCGGCCGGGGCCATGCCCTTGGGGCCGAGCACGCCGAACCAGGCTTCGACCACGTAGCTCGGCAAGCCTTGTTCGGCGATGGTCGGGATGTCGGGCGCAGCCGGCGTGCGCTGCGCACCGCCGACGCCGATGGCACGCAGCGCGCCGCTCTTGATGTGCGCCTGCACCGACGGCAGCGCCAGCGTGCCGAAATCGATCTGGCCGCCGATCAGGTCGGTGACGAAGGCGCCGACGCCCTTGTACGGAATGTGGCGCGCCTTGGCGCCGATCTCGCCGACGTACTGCTCGCCGGTCAGGTGCAGGATCGTGCCGTTGCCGCCCGAGCCGTAGGTGAACTCGTCGGGCTTGGCCTTCAGCAGCGCGGCGAATTCCGCGTGGTTCTTGGCCGGTACCTTGTTCGGGTTGACCACGATCACGATCGGCGTCGCGCCGACGATGGCGATCGGCGTGAAGTCGCCCGGCATGTCGAACGGGATGCTCTTGTACACGCTCGGAAAGATCACCACGTTGTTCGAGACCACGCTGAGCGTGTAGCCGTCGGGCGCCGAGCGCGCCAGCGCCTGCAGCCCGACGATGCCGCCGGCGCCGGGCTGGTTGTCGACGATCACCTGGTGCCCCAGCGCCTTGGCCAATGCGGGCTGCGCGGCACGCGTGATCGCGTCGACGCCCGAGCCGGTGGCGTTGGGCAGGATGAACCTCACCGTCTTGTCGCCGGCGGCCTGCGCGAACGCGCTGCTGCCCAATGCGGCGAGACCGAGTGCGAGCAGGTCGCGGCGTTGGAATGGGGGCATGGTTGTCTCCTGTGGAAAGTGGAATCAGGCCACCGCACGCGCTTCGATCAGCGCATCGATCTCGCGCGCGGCGATGCCGATCGCGGCCAGCACGTCGCGGGTGTGTTCGCCGCGCTTCGGTGGATTCAATCGCACGCCCGGCCGCTGGCCGTCGAGCGTGAACGGGAACAGCGTGGTCTTGACCGGCGCGCCGGCGCGCGCACCGTCGGTGAGCGTGATGTCGGCCAGACCGCCGGTGGCGGCGAGGTGCGGGTCGTCGAGCAGTTGTTCGGGCCGCATGATCGGCGCGAACGGCAGGCCCGCGTCCTCGAAGCGGCGTGACAGCTCCGCCGCGGTGAACGCCTGCAGCCGCCGGCCCAGCTCGGGCAGCAGCGCGGGGCGCGCATGCACGCGGTCGTTGTTGGTCTTCAGCGCCGGGTCGGCCAGCAGATCCTCGAAGCCGAGCACCTTGCAGAAGGTGGCCCACTGTGCGTCGCTCACCGCGGCCAGGAAGATCTGCTCGCCATCCTTCACCGTGAACACGTCGTAGATCGCCCACGGGCTGATGCGCGCCGGCATCGGCGCCGCCGGCTGGCCGGTGATCGCGTACTGCAGCATGTGCTGCCCGACCAGGAACACGTTGTTCTCGAACAGCGCGCTCTGCACCTCCATGCCGCGCCCGCTGATGCCGCGCTGGATCAGCGCGCCCAGGATCGCGATGGCACCGAACATGCCGCCCATGATGTCGTTGACCGACGAGCCGGCGCGCAGAGGATCGCCGGGACGCCCCGTCATGTACGCCAGGCCGCCCATCATCTGCACCACTTCGTCGAGCGCGGTGCGGTGGTCGTACGGACCGGGCAGGAAGCCTTTCAAACTGGCGTAGATCAGCCTCGGGTTGGTCTTGGACAGCGACGCGTGGTCCAGCCCGTACTTGTTCATCGTGCCGGGCTTGAAGTTCTCGGCCACCACGTCGGCGCTGGCCGCGAGCTGGCGCGCCACCGCGGCGCCGGCCGGCTTCTGCAGATCGATCTGGATGCTCTTCTTGTTGCGGTTGAACATCGGGAAGAAGCCGATGCCCGCGCCGAGCAGCGTGCGCGTGCGGTCGCCGTCGATCGGCTCGACCTTGATCACCTCGGCGCCGAGGTCGGCCAGCACCATGCCGCAAGTGGGGCCCATCACCATGTGGGTGAACTCCACCACCTTCAGGCCGGCCAGCGGCTGCGGCAACTTGGGTTGTCGTGCCTCCATCGCAAACCCCCTCAGGCCGCCGACCGCAGCGTCTTCGGCAGGCCGGCACGCCACAGCGTTCCGTGCAGCGTTTCGCCGTCGAGCCAGCGGCCGAGCCGTTCGCGCAGCGCAATCAGCCGATCGAACGACAAGCCGGTGGTCACGCCCATGCTGGCGAACAGGTAGGCCACGTCTTCGGTTGCCACATTGCCGCTCGCACCCGGCGCATGCGGGCAGCCGCCGAGCCCGCCGAGGCAGGCGTCGAAGCGGCGCACGCCGGTTTGCCACGCGGCGAACACGTTGGCCAGGCCGAGCCCGCGCGTGTCGTGGAAGTGCGCGCAGCTCAGGCGCTCGCCGGCCACGCCACGCGCCTGCGTGAACAATCGGCTCACCGCCAGCGGATCGGCATAGCCCACGGTATCGGCCAGGCCGATGCGCTCGGCGCCGGCGGCGATCGCCTTGTCGACCAAGCGCAGCACCTCGTCGGGCTCGACGCGACCCTGGATGGTGCAGCCGAAGGCCGTGCTCATCCCGACCTCGATCACGCAGCGCGATCCGCGCGCATCCCGCAGGTCGCGCATGCGCGCGATCTCGTCCACCGCCTCGTCGGGCGTCCTGCGCAGGTTGGCCACGCTGTGCGCATGGCTGGCCGACAACGGCAGCAGCATCGCATGCGCGCCGGCGTCGATCGCGCGCTCGGCGCCCTTGAGGTTGGGCACCAGCACCGAGACCATGAGTCCCGGCAGCTCGAGCGCGCGCGCCACGATCTCGGCGGTGTCGGCGAGCTGCGGCATCAACCTGGTCGGCACGAACGAGCCGACCTCCAGCTCGCGCAAGCCAGCATCGTGGGCGGCACGCACCCACTGCAGCTTGTGTTCGGTGGGCATCGTGCGCGGCAGGATCTGCAGGCCGTCGCGCAGGCCGACTTCCCGCACGACCACCGGTTCGAGAACATTGGCTGTCATCCGCCGACACTTTAGGCATTCCGATCGGCGGCGCCAGCAGTATTTTGGAAGGGTATCGTTTCTTCTCCGGCATGCCAGAATCCCTCGCGGTCTCCACGATGCGACGCACCCTCGATCCGGTCACGCTGCGCCTGTTCGTCGCGGTCTGCGAAGAGCGCAACATCGCGCGCGCGGCCGCACGCGAGGCCATCGTCGCGTCGGCGGTCAGCAAGCGCATCGCGGCACTCGAACAGTCGATCGGATCGGCGCTGCTGGTGCGCGGGCGCCGCGGCATCGCGCCCACGGCGGCCGGCGAGGCGCTGTTGCGGCGCGCACACGAGCTGCTTGGCAGCATGGAGCGCGTGCATGCGGAGCTGAGCGAATTCGCCGGCGGCGCGCACGGCAGCGTGCGCGTCGTGGCCAGCCTGTCGGTGCTGGCCGAAGCGCTTCCCGAAGACATTTCGTCGTTCCTGGCACGCTACCCGTCGGTGCGCGTGAGCCTCGACGAACGCATCAGTCCCGAGGTGCTGCGCAGCGTGCGCGAGGGCGCCGCCGACCTCGGCGTGTTGTGGGATGCGGCCGATCTCGCCGGCCTGCGCACCTGGCCGTACCGCACCGACCACCTGTGCGTCGCCGTGCATCCGGCGCACCGTTTCGCCGGGCGCAAGCGGCTGCGCTTTGCCGAAACCTTTGCCGAGGCCAGCATCGGTCTGGCGCCGGTGGGCAGCGTCGATGCAGTGCTGCGGCGCCAGGCGGCGCGGCTCGGCCACGTGCTGACCCACCGCATCCAGGTGTCCGGCCTCGATGCGGCTTGCCGCATCGTGCGCGCGGGCCTGGGCATCGCGGTGCTGCCGCGCGAGGCCGCCGCGCCCTACGCGAGTGCGGCCGAGCTGGCGATGGTGCCGCTGGCCGAGCCGTGGGCGTTGCGCCGCTTCGTGATCTGCTCGCGCCCCGGCGACGCGCTGTCGGCGACCGCGCGGCTGCTGGTCGACCACCTGCGTCAACAGGCCGCGCCGCTGCCCAGACGTGAGGCCTCGCCGGCCACCCCAACCCCTGCAGCTGCAGGGGTGAGCCCACAAAAGGCTTCGATGCGGTGAAAGCGCCTGACAAGATGCCCGAGACTGTTGACGTATGAACCGTGACCGCTTGGCCAAACCAACCGAGGCGCTCGACCCTTCGATCTGGCACCCGGAGCTGTTGGCCGCGCCGCTGCGCAGCAAGCGCCTGACCGTCTTGTACGGGCCCCCGGGCCCGCTGCGCGACGGCATGGTGCGGCGCGGCCTGATGCCGTTGTTGCGCCAGGTTGCGCCGCTGTCGCGCGGCAAAACGCGCCGGCGCCAGGTACCGATCCGCTTCGACGGCTGGGGGCCGCTGCCGTTGCAGGCGCTGCGCACGCGCATCGATGCCGAGTTCACGGCGGTCTGGCCGGAAGGCGCGCCGGATACGCTGGCCGCACATCTGCGCGCGATCGGGCAGCAGTACCACGCCACCGTGCTGCTGGTGCTCGATGCATTCGAGCGTCACCTCGGCGAACGCCCCGAGCGCCACGACATCGAGCGCTTCGACATGGAGCTGTCGGAGTGCATCACGCAGGACACCGTGCCGCTGCATGTGTTGATGGTGGTCGACGAGCTGGAGAACCGCGCGCTGCAACGCTACACGCGCTGGATCGCCGACTTCGGCGACGAGTTCCTGCGCCTGCCCAGCTTGGTGGGCGACGACGTCGACGCCGCCGCTTGGCGCGACACCGACATCGAGCCGCCGCGCGAGGAGGCTGAGGACGAACCCGCACCGTCCGACGACGAGGCCGATTGGCCGGTCGACCTGTTGCTGGAGCCGGTGGGATTGGCCGAAGCGCCGACTCGGCCGCCGCCGTCCCCATCACCGCCGCCGCCGGCCGCCCCACCGCCG